>CAWCNE010000011.1:0-15555 GCA_963796825.1 uncultured Actinomycetota bacterium | reverse complement strand
GTGTGCCTGAGGGTCAGCCGCGGTAAAACCGGTTGGCGGGCAACTGCGAGTGCTGTAGCTTTCTGGATACCGTGCCAGACAACGAGGAGGTGGTACCCGTGAACGAATCGACGTGGGTGCTCCCGTTCGGGGTCACGGTCGGGCGGTAGGTCGTCCGGGAGCGCCGATCAACGAGCACTCCCGAAAGGCACGACCATGTACTTCACGTCCGAACAGCGTCTCGATGATGGCAGCCTCGAACGCGTATTCGTTCTCGACGACATCCCCGGAATCTTGTGGACGCCTGCATCTTCACCGGCGCCACTCATCTTGCTCGGCCATCCCGGCGGGCCGGGTGGATTGCGCACGATGTACCCGCGGCTTGCGAGCCGGGCCCGACGCTCCTTGGCGAGCGGCTTCGCCGCGGCGACCCTCGAGCTCCCCGGCAGCGGAGATCGTCCGCGGTCGACCGACGCCGAGCAGGCCCGTGCCGATCTCCGCCGGGCGCTGGCGGCCGGAGAGCCAGTCGACGAGATCGTGGACCGGCTTGTCATCCCGCTGGTCGACAGGGCGATCCCGGAATGGCAGTCCGCCCTCGACGCACTCCTTTCGCTGCCCGATATCAGCGGCCCGGTCGGCTACTCGGGTGGGATGATCGCCATCGGCATCCGGCTCGCGGTAGTTGAACCGCGCATCGCGGCAGCTGGTCTCTTCGCGGGGAGTTTCGTGCCGCGCTCCATGTTCGACGAGGCCCGCCAGGTCACGATTCCGCTGCACGTTCTGCTGCAGTGGGACGACGAAGGAAACGACCGGCAGCTGGCACTGGACCTGTTCGACGCCTTCGGCTCGCAGGAGAAGACGCTGTACGCCAACATGGGCGGACACACCGGCGTCCCGCAGTTCGCTGGGGACGATGCGGCCCGATTTTTCACCCGGCATCTGAAGTGAGGCCAGCAGACACGCCAGTTCACCGTCGCGGTTCGACGCGAGCCGGGATAGGCCCCTTCGCGACCGTGGTGCACGGCGATTCGAGCGGAAAGTCCTCGTCCGTCGAACGGATCCGAATAGAACGGACGATGGTGGCGAGCGCGAGGGTTGTCACCAGCATCGCGAAGTGTTCACCGATGCACGAACGCGGACCGGCGGCGAACGGGATGAACTGCCAGCGGTCGCGGTTCGCGGAGTTCTCCGGGCTGAACCGATCGGGGTCGAACACCGACGGCCGCTCCCATAAAGCCGGATCCCGATGCAGCGCAGTGATTGCGACGGCCACAATGCTTCCCGCTTCCACGCGGTAGCCGTCCACCGCGATGTCGTCCAGCGCCAACCGGCCGACCCCGGCGGCCGGCGGGCACAGTCGCAACGACTCGTTGAGCACCTGGGCGGTGAATCCCAGGCGGGGGACATCGCCGGGGGTGAGTTCTCGCTCGCCGATCTCGGCAACCTCGGCGGCGACCCGGCTCTGTATCTCGGGATGGTGCCCGAGCTGCCACAAGGCGTAGGTCAGCATCGTCGCCGTGGTGTCGTGGCCGGACAGCATGAAGATCAGCAGCTCGTTGGCGATGGCCTCGTCGGACAGCGCCCGGCCGGTGTCGGGGTCGGTGGCCGCGATCAACGCGTGAACCAGCGGTGCATCGCGGGTCGGGTCGGCACGGCACGACCGCAGGATGTCTCGGGTGGCCCGGCGCATCGTCGCCACCGCGGCGCGAGCGCGACGGCGTGGCGGCGTCGGGAGCCACCGCGGCGCACGCATCGGCCGTAATGCACGATCGGTCGCGTAGGCCGATGCCACGTGCATGTTCTGTGCGATCTCGTCACCGAATTCGTTGACGTCGACGCCGAGGATCGAGCGGCCGAGCGACCGCATGGCAAGTCGGCGGCACTGCGCGTCGAGGTCGATTTCCCCCGTCGTAAGCCAGCGATCGGCGGATGCTTGCGCCGCCTGCGTCATGTGACTGCCAAGGCCGTCGACGTTGTGTTTGGTGAACACCGGCTGCAGTGCGCGTTTGCGCGGAGCCCATTCGCTGTTGGGCAGGACGAAGAGGTTGTCGCCCGACACGTTCCGGATTTCCTGGTGGATCAGGCATCGCTCGGTGAGTCCATCCGTGCGTCCTAATACGTCGCGCACGCCGTTGGGCGAGCTGACCAGCACCAGGGCCGGGGCAAGAAATTTCGGCAGCGGGACGAAGCGGGTCACTGGTCCGCCCGCCTGGCCCAGCAGTGTCAGCCCGGTGTGCAATGCCCGCGCCGCCGACAGCACCTGCCGAATCGGCAGCGGATTCTTCGGCGCAAGCGGAAGCGCGCCCACGTCGAGTCTGTCGATCGTCGCGGTCATGGCACCAAGAATTACGCTCTGCCAGGCGGAACGCAAGCTTATCCGCGCCCGACGCTCAGCGCATGAATCCGATCGCGGTGTAATCCAGGTCGGCCAGCCCTGCTGCGCCAAAGTTGGCCAGTGCGCTGTTGACCGCAACGTTGCCGGGCGACTGCACCAGCGGCAGGCTGAATCCCTCGGCCCAGATCGCCTTGTCGACCTCGTTGGCCAGCACCCGCGCCTTGGCCGGATCCAGCTCTTCGAGGGTTTTCTCGATTTTTGCGTCGATGTCGGCGCTGCCGATCTTGCCGAAGTTGCTCTCTCCATCGGAGGCGTAGATCTGCGTGAGCGCCGACAGCGGGAAAGCGTCACCCATCCAACCGAATTGGGCGATGTCGAACGCGCCGACGTTGATGTAGTTGGTGAAGAACCCGCTGCCGGCCTTGGCCATCAGCTCGAGCTTGACGCCGATCTGGGCGAGGCTGTGCTGCGCGATCAGACCGAATTGCCGACTGGTCTGCGCGTCGTAGAACAAGTCGCGGACGACGAGCTGCCGTCCGTCGCGTTCGCGGAACCGCCCGTTGAGTTTCCAGCCCAAAGCGTCGAGGTCGTGCTTGGCCTTCTCCGGGTCGTAGGCGACGACGCCGCTGTTGTCCTCGTAGCCTTGTTGGCCCTCGACGTAGATGTGGTTGTTCAGCGCGGCCGGGTTGCTGTTGAGTCCGTGCTGACTGACCGCGGCGATGCTCTGCCGGTCGATCCCCTCGGCGATGGCGCGCCGCAACGCCGGGTCGGCCAGAATCGAACCCTTCGCGCCGTTGAAGGTGAAGTGATACCAGCTCGGGGTCGGCGCTCGGCGGATGGAAATGCCCTTGGTGCGCCTGGCGATCGTCATCTGATCCAGCCCGGAGAGTCCGGTCGCGTCGATCGCCTTGTTCTGCAGCGCAGGAAGTCTGGCCGAATCGTCGAGCACCAGGAAGGTGATCCGGTCCAGCCGCGGCCGCTCACCCCACCACTTGGGGTTGCGGGTCAACACAATCCGCTGCTTGGTCCGATCCAGTGCGGAGACGACGAAGGGACCGGCCGACGGGCCCGGGCCGGAAAGTTGGGCCGTGTTGAACGCCTCCGGTGTGGCGGTCATGCTCTTCGGCAGCAGCATGGTGTTGCCGGCGAACATGCCGCGCCATTCCGCGTAGGGCTTGGCGAAGGTGATCACCGCCTGGCGGTCGTCGACGCCGCGCGTCACCGACTTGACCCGCTCGCTGCCGTTGGTGCCGGCGATCGCGAAGTTCTTGTCGGCTCCACTGGTGGCATGGATTTGGCTGGCGATGTCCTCCCAGCTGAGGGGGGTGCCGTCGGACCAGGTCGCCTTCGGGTTGAAGGTGTAGGTGACCACCTGCGGGTTGGTACCGGTGAGTTCGACGCTGCTGAAGTAATCGGTGTCGACGGTGGTGGAGCCGTCCGGTCCGATCACGAACGCCCGCGGCATGGCGGCCTTCAGCATGCCGCCGACATCGGCGGAGTTGCCGTCGATGTGCAACGTGTTGAAGTTCGAGGGGAATTCGGTCAGCGCCAGTCGTAGGTCGCCGCCGTCGCGCAGTGTGGCCGGGTTCTGCGGGTTGATATCGCTGGTTGCGCCGACGGCGGTGGCGGGCCCGGTCGACATGTAGTCGGCGGCCGACGAGCAGCCGGCCAGCAGGCCGACGGCGAACACGATCGCCAACGCTGCCCGCTTACCCATGAGCCGAATCCGGTTGCGGCACAGCCGCCAACAGGCGACGGGTGTACTCGTGCTGCGGTCGGGTGAAGATCTCGTCGCTGTCACCCTGCTCCACGATGGCGCCGCGCAGCATCACCACGACCTGGTGGGCAAGGTGCTTCACGACCGAAAGATTATGCGAAACAAACAGATACGACAGCCCGAGCTCCTGCTGCAGATCGAGCAGCAGGTTGAGGATGCCGGCCTGTATCGACACGTCGAGCGCCGAGACCGGCTCATCGAGCGCGAGGATCTTGGGCCGCAGCGCCAGCGCCCGCGCGATCCCGATGCGCTGCTTCTGCCCGCCGGAGAACTCGGCGGGATAACGGCTGGCATCGCTGTGTGGCAGCCCGACGGTGTCGAGCAGCTCGGCGACCCGCGTGCTGGTGTCGGCTTTGCTGAATCCGTTGGCGTGCAATGGCTCAGCCAGCAGGTCGAAAACCGGCAGTCGCGGATCCAGCGCCGCCGCCGGATCTTGGAAGACGACCTGGATATCACGCCGCAGTGCCCGGCGGCTGGCCGACTTCAGCGTGGTCACATCGGTCCCAAGGACTTCGATCGAGCCCGACTGCGGCGCCGCCAATTCGAGGATCTCGTGCAGCGTCGTCGACTTGCCCGACCCTGACTCGCCCACGATGGCCAGTGTGCGGCCCTGCTGCAACTCGAAGCTGATGCCGTCGACGGCCCGGACTTCGCCGATGCTGCGCCGGAACAACACGCCCTTCGTCAACGTGTAGGTCTTGACCAAGTCGCGCACCCGCACGACGATGCGCGGTTCACTCGACTCGGCGGCGTCGGCAGAAGTGCTGACTCCGTAGACGTCTGAGGCACTGCGCCCGACGACGTGCTCGGTGCGGATACAGGCCGCGCTGTGCTCGGGGGCCACCGGCAACAGCTTCGGCTCCGCGGTGCGGCATTCGTCGACGACCAGCGGGCAGCGTGGACCGAACGGGCACCCCGGATCCAGCGCCGTCAGCGACGGGGGTGCACCCGGGATCGGCACCAGCCGGGTGCCTTGCGGCGCATCCAACCGCGGGACCGAACCCAATAGTCCAACGGTGTAGGGCATTCGGCGATCGCGGTAGACATCGTTGACGGCGGCCGACTCGACGACGCGACCGGCGTACATCACCAGCGCGCGGTCGGCGAATTCGCCCACCACGCCCAGATCGTGGGTGATCAGCAGCACCCCGGCGCCGGTCACGTCACGCGCGGTTTTGAGCACCTCGAGGATCTGCGCCTGCACGGTGACGTCGAGGGCGGTGGTCGGCTCGTCGCAGATCAACAGGTCGGGATCGTTGGCGATCGCGATCGCGATCACCACGCGCTGCCGCTCGCCACCGGAAAGCTCGTGCGGGAAGGCACGCGCCCGCCGCTCGGGTTGCGCGATGCCGACCAGCTCGAGTAGTTCGACCGCGCGCTGACGGGCCGCACGCTTTCCGGTATGCGGCTGGTGCACCTCGATGGCCTCGGCGATCTGATCGCCGACGGTGTAGACCGGCGTCAGGGCCGACATCGGATCCTGAAAGACCATGCCGATCGTGTTGCCGCGGAACCGCGACATGGCGTCATCAGGCAGCCCGATCAGCTCGTTGCCCTGCAGCCGCACCGAACCGCGGACGTCGGCGTATTCCGGAAGCAGCGACACCACCGCCATCGCCGCCGTCGACTTACCGGAACCGGACTCGCCGACGATCGCCACCACCTCGCCGGCGTCGACGTGAAAGTCGATGCCGCGCAGAGCGTTCAGCGGTGGACCCTCGGTGGGGAAGCTGACCGCCAGGTTGGAGACCTCGAGGAGCCGGCTCATCAGCGCCCACCCCGGGAAGCGGGATCGAGCGCATCGCGCAGACCGTCACCGGTGACGTTGGCGCACACCAGGATCAGCACCAGGACGCCGGCGGGGAACAAGAACACCCACGGGAACGTCGTCGCAGACTGGGTGCCGTCGGCGATCAGTGTTCCCAGCGACACGTCCGGGGGCTGGATACCGAAGCCGAGGAAGCTCAGCCCGGTCTCGGCGAGGATCGCGACCGCGACGTTGAGCGCGGTGTCGATGATCAGGATCGACGCGACGTTCGGCACCACGTGATGGGTGATGATCCGACGGTTGGGCACACCCATATACCGTGCAGCACGGATGAATTCGCGTTCTCGCAGGCTCATCGTCATGCCGCGGACCATGCGCGAGCTGACCATCCAGCCGAAGCCTGCCAGCAGCACAACCAGCACGATGACGTTGCCGGAGCTTTTGGTGCGCGGCGTCAGGATCATGATCAGCAGGAATGCCGGCACCACCAGCATGAGGTCGACGAACCACATCAGCGCGCGGTCGCGCCAGCCGCCGAAGTATCCGGAGATCGAGCCCACGGTTGCGGCGATCGCGGTGGAGATCACCGCCACGCACACCGCGATCAGCATCGACTTCTGCATGCCTCGTAGGGTCTGGGCCAGCAGGTCCTGGCCAAGTGCGTTGGTGCCCAACCAGTGTCGGGCGTTGGGCGGCTGCAGCAGCGCGTCGAAGTCCAGGTCGCTGTAGGAGTAGGGCAGAAACGACGGCAGCGCATAGCAGCCGATGAACAGCGCGACTAGCACCAGCAGTGCCGCCACCGCCGAGCGGCGACGCAGGAAGCGGCGCAGCACCAACGTCCGTCGGGAAGCGAATTCCGGGGTCTCCAATGCAACGGTTGCGGTCATGACACCCGCACCCGGGGATCGAGTGCGGCGTAGATGACGTCGGACAGCAGGCCCGCCAGCAACACGACCGCCCCGGCGAACACCGTGATCGCCGCGACGATGTTGGCGTCCTGGGTCGCGACCCCCTGCACCATCCACTCGCCCATGCCGTGCCAGCCGAAGATCTTCTCGACGAACACCGCGCCGGTCACCAATCCGGCCACACCGTAAGCAAATAACGTGGCCAACGGAATCAAGGCGGTACGCAGTCCGTGCTTGATCAGCGCCCGCCGGCGGGTCAATCCTTTGGCCCGTGCGGTGCGGATGAAATCTTGGCCGAGCACGTCGAGCATTGCGTTGCGCTGATAACGGCTGAACCCGGCCGCGGTGCCCAGCGTCAACGTGAGCGTCGGTAAGGCCAAGTGCTGCAACCGATCCATGAACCGTGACCCTGCGCCGTCGATCAGTGCCGGCGAGGTTTCCCCGGTGTATTGGAACAGTTGCCATCCCAGCGCCCAGTTCACCCGCAGCGCCCCGAGGATCAGCAGGTTGGCGATCACGAACGTCGGTGCGGACAACACCAGCAGCGACAGCATCGTGATCGCGCGGTCACTGATTCGGTACTGACGGATCGCGCCCCAGGCGCCGAGCACCACCCCGATGATCGTTCCGGCCACCGAGCCGATCAGCAGCAGTCGAAGGCTGACGCCGATGCGGCGCCACAGTTCGCCGGACACCGGCTGACCGGTGATCGTGGCGCCGAAGTCGCCGCGAACCGCATGGGAAGCCCAATCCGCGTAACGCAGCGGAATGGGCTTGTTCAGCCCGAGCTGGGCGGCCTTGGCGTCGATCACGGCCTGCGGCGGGCGTGGACTGCGCTGCATCAGGCTTTCCAGCGGCGAGAACGCCACCGACGTCAGGCAGAACGTCAGAAACGACGCCAACGCCAGCAGCACCACGTAGTTCAGCACGCGACGTGCCAGGAAGCGGGTCATGGCTACCGGCCTCGCCCCTGTCGCATTCGCCCAGACTAGGAGACAGCACGCCGCCGGGCGCGAGCAACATTGCGATCCGGTTGATTTGGACTCCTCAACCGGCGGCCGTCGAATCGTAAGCTGGACGGTTGTGACAGTCACCGACGGCTACCTGGCCAACAACGCCGACTACGCGAAGTCCTTCGAGGGCCCACTACCGCTGCCCCCGAGCAAGCATGTCGCGGTGCTGGCCTGCATGGATGCCCGGATCGACGTGTTCCGCGTCCTCGGCATCAACGAGGGCGAGTCACACGTCATCCGCAACGCCGGCGGCGTGGCCACCGACGACGCGATCCGCTCGCTGGCGATCAGCCAGCGACTGCTCGGAACCACCGAGATCATCCTGATCCACCACACCGATTGCGGAATGTTGACCTTCACCGACGACGAGTTCAAACGCGCGATCCAGGACGAGACCGGGGTCAAGCCGCCGTGGTCGGCGGAGGCCTTCCCCGACGTTGCCGAGGACGTCCGGCAGTCGCTGCGGCGCATCGAGAACAGCCCGTTCGTCACCAAGCACACGTCGGCGCGCGGCTTCATCTTCGACGTCGCCACCGGCAAGCTCGACGAGGTCACGCTTTAGCTCTCAAGGCGCGTCGACTGTGCGGGTTAAGCGCGCGGATACGCCTCGGATGCGCGCATTAGCTACACGGTCGGCGCCTCGCGACCCGGCATAAATCCCCGAATTCGTTGACAGCCGCGGACCCGGCTGGTTTCATACTCGGTAATGTCCATAATCTTGACCAAATCTACCAACTTTACCGTGATTGGAAGGCCGATGACTAGCCAAGAAGCGCCCGCGGCCGGGCAATACGAGCTGAGCCATCTGCGCTCGCTGGAGGCCGAGGCGATCCACATCATCCGCGAGGTGGCCGCCGAGTTCGAGCGGCCGGTGCTGCTGTTCTCCGGCGGCAAGGACTCGATCGTGATGCTGCACCTGGCGCTGAAGGCTTTCCGGCCCGGGCGGCTTGCCGTTCCCGGTGATGCACGTCGACACCGGCCACAACTTCGACGAGGTCATCGCCACCCGCGACGAGCTGGTCGCCGAGACCGGGGTGCGGCTGGTCGTCGCCAAGGTGCAGGACGACATCGACGCGGGCCGGGCGGTCGAAACCATCCCGTCGCGCAACCCGCTGCAGACGGTCACGCTGCTGCGCGCGATCCGGGAGAACAACTTCGACGCCGCCTTCGGCGGCGCGCGGCGCGACGAGGAGAAGGCGCGCGCCAAGGAGCGGGTGTTCAGCTTCCGCGACGAGTTCGGTCAGTGGGACCCCAAGGCCCAGCGGCCCGAGCTGTGGAACCTCTACAACGGCCGCCACCGCAAGGGCGAGCACATCCGGGTATTCCCGCTGTCGAACTGGACCGAATTCGACATCTGGTCCTACATCGGCGCCGAGAAGATCAAGCTGCCGTCGATCTACTACGCGCACAAGCGCCAGGTCTTCGAGCGCGACGGCATGCTGCTGGCCGTCGACCGGCACCTGCAGCCACGCGCCGACGAGGAAGTCTTCGAGACGACGGTCCGCTTCCGCACCGTCGGCGACGTGACCTGCACCGGCTGCGTGGAGTCGACCGGCGGCCACCGTCGCCGAAGTGGTCGCCGAGACGGCGGTCTCGCGGCTCACCGAGCGCGGCGCCACCCGCGCCGACGACCGGATCTCCGAAGCCGGCATGGAAGACCGCAAGAGGGAGGGGTACTTCTGATGGCAACGCTGCTGCGCATCGCCACGGCCGGCTCGGTCGACGACGGCAAGTCCACGCTGATCGGGCGGCTGCTGTACGACTCCAAGGCCGTCATGGACGACCAGTGGGCCTCGGTCGAGCGCACCTCCAAGGACCGCGGCCACGAGTACACCGACCTGTCGCTGGTCACCGACGGCCTGCGCGCCGAGCGCGAGCAGGGCATCACGATCGACGTCGCCTACCGCTACTTCGCCACGCCCAAGCGCAAATTCATCATCGCCGACACCCCGGGCCACATCCAGTACACCCGCAACATGGTCACCGGCGCGTCCACCGCCCAGCTGGCCATCGTGCTGGTCGACGCGCGCAACGGCCTGCTCGAGCAGTCCCGCCGGCACGCGTTCCTGGCCTCGCTGCTGGGCATCGAGCACATCGTGCTCGCGGTCAACAAGATGGACCTCGTCGACTGGGACAAGGCGACTTTCGAGGCGATCCGCGACGAGTTCTACGCCTTCGCCACCCGCCTGGACGTCCAGGACGTGCTGACCATCCCGATGTCGGCGCTGCATCGGCGACAACGTGGTCAGCAAGTCCGACCACACGCCGTGGTACGACGGGCCGGCGCTGCTGTCGCACCTCGAAGAGGTTTACGTCGCGGCTGACCGCAACCTGGTCGACGTGCGGTTCCCGGTGCAGTACG
This sequence comes from uncultured Actinomycetota bacterium, assembly GCA_963796825.1. Classification (GTDB taxonomy): domain Bacteria; phylum Actinomycetota; class Actinomycetes; order Mycobacteriales; family Mycobacteriaceae; genus Mycobacterium. Next base: position 5,413 of record CAWCNE010000011.1, on the reverse strand, counting down.
TCATCCGGCCGCAGACCCACGAGCACCCGGACCACCGCAGCTACGCGGGCACGGTCGCCAGCGGCGTGATGCGCCCCGGCGACGAGGTCGTCGTGCTGCCGACCGGCAAGCCCAGCCGCATCACCGCGATCGACGGGCCCGAGCGGCCCGGTCGCCGAGGCGTTTCCGCCGATGGCCGTCTCGATCAGCCTTGCCGACGACATCGACATCTCGCGCGGCGACATGATCGCCCGGCCCGCCAACCAGCCGCGGGTCGCCCAGGAATTCGACGCGACGGTGTGCTGGATGGCCGACGCCGCGCGCTGGAACCCGGCCGCGACTACCTGATCAAGCACACCACCCGGACCACCCGGGTGCGGGTCACCGCGCTGGACTACCGGCTCGACGTCAACACGCTGCACCGCGACAAGGACGCAACGGCGTTGAAGCTCAACGAACTCGGCCGGGTCTCGCTGCGCACCCAGGTGCCGCTGCTGCTCGACGAGTACACCCGTAACGCCAGCACCGGATCGTTCATCCTGATCGACCCGCACACCAACGGCACCGTCGCCGCAGGCATGGTGCTGCGGGAAGCGACCACGCCATCGGCGAGCCCCAACACCGTGCGGCACACCTCGCTGGTGACCGCCGAGGACCGGCTCACCACGCGGCCGCACGCTGTGGTTCACCGGGCTGTCGGCGTCGGGCAAGTCGTCGGTGGCGATGCTGGTCGAGCGGAAGCTGCTCGAAAAGGGCATTCCCGCTTATCGTTCTCGACGGCGACAATCTGCGGCACGGCCTCAATGCCGACCTCGGCTTCACCATGGCCGACCGCGCCGAGAACCTGCGCCGGCTGGCTCACGTCGCGGCGCTGATCGCCGACGCCGGCAGACCGTGCTGGTGCCGGCGATCAGCCCGCTGGAGGAGCACCGCGCGCTGGCCCGCAGCGTACATGCCGAGCAGGACTCGACTTCTTCGAGATCTTCTGCGACACCCCGATGAGGTCTGCGAGCGGCGCGACCCCAAGGGCCTCTACGCCAAGGCGCGCGCGGGCGAGATCACGCACTTCACCGGGATCGACAGCCCGTACCAGCGGCCGAAGAATCCGGACCTGCGCCTCATGCCGGACCGCAGTCTGCGACGAGTTGGCGCAGCAAGTCGTCGATCTGCTCGAGGGGCGCAAGTGAGCGACCACAGCGACCACGAGGTAGCCGCGCGTCTGGCCACCGAAGCGGGCCAACTGCTGCTGGGAGTGCGCGAGGAACTCGCCGACGCCACCGAGGCCGAACGAAAAGCGGCGGGCGACAAGCGCTCTCACGACTACCTGATGGATGCGCTGGCCGCGAACGCCCCGACGACGCGGTGCTCTCCGAGGAGGGCGCCGACGATCCGGTCCGGTCTGAGCGCACAGCGGGTGTGGATCGTCGACCCGCTCGACGGCACCCGCGAGTTCTCCGAGCTCGGCCGCGACGACTGGGCCGTGCACGTCGCGCTGTGGCAGGCCGGTGCACTGGTGGCCGGCGCGGTCGCGCTGCCCGCGCAGGGCGTCACGTTGGCCACCCCTGATCCCGCACCGCCACCGGCACACTCCGGTGCGCCGCGGATCGTGGTCTCCCGCACCCGGCCGCCCGGCGATCGCGCTGCAGGTCCGCGACCAGCTGAACGGCACGCTTGTCGAGATGGGTTCGGCGGGAGCGAAAGTCGCCGCCGTCGTCCAGGGCCTCGCCGACGTCTACGTCCACGCCGGCGGACAGTACGAGTGGGATTCGGCCGCGCCGGTCGCGGTCGCCCGCGCCGCTGGCCTGCACACCTCGCGCATCGACGGGTCGCCGCTGGAGTACAACCGGCGCCGATCCGACGTTGCCCGACCTGGTGGTCTGCCGCCCCGAGTACGCCGACGCGGTGCTCGCCGTCACCAGCTGAGCCGCGTACCGGTGGGAGAATCCCATTCCATGCGGATGTCGGCGAAGGCGGAGTACGCGGTGCGGGCGATGGTCGAGCTGGCCACCCTCGACGACGGCGTCCGCGTCACGACCGACGAGCTGGCCAATGCGCAGGGGATCCCGCCGCAGTTCCTCGTCGACATCCTCTCCGCGTTGCGCTCCGCCCATCTGGTACGCAGCCACCGCGGCCGCGACGGCGGATACGAATTAGCCCGTCCGGGAACCGAAATCAGCATCGCCGATGTGATGCGGTGCATCGACGGCCCGCTGGCCAGCGTCCGCGACTTCGGACTCGGCGACCTGCCCTATTCCGGGCCGACGGCGTCTCTCACCGACGTGTGGAGGGCCTTGCGGGCCAGCATGCGCTCGGTGCTGGAGCAGACCAGCCTGGCTGACGTCGCGGCCGGGACGCTGCCCACCCACGTCAGCCGGCTGGCCGACGACTACCGCGATCAGCAAACCCGACGCCGCGGGCCGCGCCCAGCCGCCGGCTAGCCCCCCGAGCCGTAGGGCCGCGTCAGGATCTCCAGGTAATGGCCGGCGGGGTCCTGGAAGTAGACGCCGCGCCCGCCGTCATTGGTGTTGAACTCGCCGGGGCGGCGACCGGCGGGGTCCGCCCAGTGCTGCAGGCCACGCGCAGAGATCTTGCCGTAGATCGCGTCGAAATCGTCTTCGGAGACCAGAAACGCGTAGTGCTGCGGACGGATCTGGGTGCCATCGGCCACGTCGGCGTAGTCGAGGCTCGCGCCGTGCTCCAAGGTGACCACGATGAAGTGACCGAACGGCTTGGGGCTGGGCAGGCCGAACAGCTCGCAGACGAACTCGGCGGATTCGCTTTTGTCACGGGCGGCGACGATGGTGTGGTTGAACTCGATAGGCATCGTGCCGGTCAGTCTACTTGGAGGCGGTCAACTCCAGCGCGATGTTGTCGGGATCGCGAAACTGAAGAATGTACGCCGGCCCGATGTCCTTGACCGGCTCATGGGTGATCCCGAGGTCATCGAGATAGGCTGCCGCGGAATCCAGTTCGGCCTTGTCGGCGACCCGGAACGCGATGTGGTCCAAACCCGCGCGGTCTTCGTGGAATCGGTCGTCGGCGACCGGCCGCAGCCCGATCAGGGCGCCGCCAAGGTCGTAGATGACGCCGCCGAACAAAAACCCGAGCTGGTTGCGGGTCGCCTCGCCGGCGTTGTCAGGGACCTCGAGCAGCACAGGCCAGCCGAAGACAGTCTCGTAGAACTGCCGGGATCGCTCGATGTCGGTGACCGTGAGCCGCACGTGAGCGATCGAGTTGGCGGTAATGACCATCTGGTGATGCTGCCACGTCGATAGCCACCGGGGCAGTGCGGTCTGCGTGCCAGAATCGCGATCGTGCAGATAGCGATGACCATGCCGGTCATGGAGCCGGATTTGGACGCCGCGGTATTGCGGGACTGGGCGCATACGATCGACGACGGCCCGTTCTCGTCGTTGTGCTGGGGCGAGCGGATGGCCTTCGACAACCCGGAGACGATGACGCTGATGGGTGCGCTGGCCGCCTGGACCGACCGGGTGCGTCTGGTGACGACGGTGATCGTGCCGCAACTGCACGATCCGGTGATGCTGGCCAAGGCGTTGGCGACCGGCGACTGTTCTGCGGAGGGCGGCTGACGGTCGGACTCGGTGTCGGCGGGCGTGTCGAGGACTACGTCGCGGTCGGCGCGGACCCCGCCACCCAGACCATTCGCGGGATGGCGGAGCGGGTCGCGGTCATGAAACGGGTCTGGGCCGGCGAGAAGGTCACCGATTCGAGGCTGCCGGTCGGACCCGCACCGATTCAGCCGGGCGGTCCGCCGCTGCTGGTCGGGACCATCGGGCCCAAGACGTTGCGCAGTGCCGCGGCGTGGGCCGACGGCCTGGCCGGAACCACGCTGGATCTCGATGTCGCCAAGCAGAACGAGCTGTTCGACGTCGCGCGCTCGGCGTGGGCAGATGCCGGTAAACCCAGGCCACACCTGGCCACCTCGTTCTGGTTCGCGCTGGGATCGCTCGCCGATGCCCGCCAACAGGTGCACACGCATCTGCGTCGCTACATGAACTGGATACCGGCCGACTACTCGACGCGATGGCGCCGACCACCGGCTTCGCCGGGAGCGAGGATGACCTGATCGCGGTGCTGCGCGCATTCGAAGCCGTCGGCGCCGACGAAGTTCAACTCATCCCGACGAGTTCCGACCTCGATCAACTGCGGCGTGCGCGGCCGATCCTAACGGGGGAGATCAATGTCTGAACGCAACGTGCTCGGTGGCCCGCTGCAGCCGTGCGGTAGCGAGCCGCTCACCGGCTTCCTTCCGCGACGGCTGCTGCTCAACCAGACCGAACCATCTTGGCCTGCACACGATTTGCGCGGTGGTAACCGCCGATTCCTGAAACATCAGCGCTCGATCGGTAACGACCTCTCAACACCCATGCCGAGGTTCAGATTTCCCGGGCTGGTCCCCGGTGATCGTCGGTGCGTGACCGCGAACAACTGGCTGGTGGCTTACCGCGAGGGCTTCGCCGCGCCGGTGGTGTTGGCGTCCACGCACGAGCGAACCCTCGACATCGTGCCGCTGGAAGCGTTGCGCGAGCACGCCGTCGACGTGCCCGACGACCTGGGCGGCCTGTAAAGGGTTGGTTTCGCTTAAACGCGGCCATGGCCGGGTGGCGGCGCGATAGCCTTCCGCAATGATGCGCATCGCGATCGTCGGCGGGGGCGCCGCGGGTGTGCTCACCGCCGTGCATTTGCGCCGCAGCAAGCCTGACGCACAGATCACCCTGATCGACGCCTCGGGGCGTCCCGGCACCGGCGCGGCCTACGGCACCAACGACCCGACGCATCTGCTGAACGTTCCCGCGCAGCGGATGTCAGCCTGGCCGGACGATCCCGATCACTTCACCCGCTGGCTCGACCAGCGAGCCGTCACCCCAGCCGAAAGTTTCGCACCGCGACTGGCCTACGGCCGTTACCTGCAGGACCAACTCGTCGAGGCTGACGTGCGAATCGAGGCCGCCGAGGTGGTGGGTTTGACGCCAGGCGCCCCGATTCGGTTGGCGCTCAAGGATGGTCGTGAGCTGTCGGCCGACGCGGTGGTGCTCGCATCCGGCCGCCCGCCAAGCGGCATGCCCGACTCGCTGGAGCGCGCCTTCGCCCCGGTGCTGGCCGAAGGCGCTGACGGCAGAGTCGTGTTGGATCCATGGGCGCCCGGCGCGCTGGATGCCCTCGGTGCGCGCCGGCCCCACAACGTCCTGGTGATCGGTTCGGGGCTCACCGGTGTCGACGTCGCGCTGCATCTGAACGCACGTGGCGCCACCGTCACGTTGCTGTCGCGCCACGGCGCACTCCCGCGCCGATTTAGGGCAACCGGCGCCCCTGCGGAGGTGCCTCATCTCGACGCGCTCGCCGCCGACGTCTCGTTGGAGCAGGTGCGCGAAGCCCTGGCCGCAGACCTCGCGCACGCCCGTGACGCCGG
>CAWCNE010000010.1:0-7527 GCA_963796825.1 uncultured Actinomycetota bacterium | reverse complement strand
TCAGCGCGGTGTGTCTGCTCATCTTCGGGGTCGCCGTCGTCCGGCTCACCCGGTGGGGCGCCCAGTTCTGGCGCGTCACCGGCGACTACTTCACCGGCCGGGACAGCGTCCCGGTGTGGATCATGTTCGGTGTGCTGCTGCTGTCGGTGATGATGGCGGTGCGGATCAACGTGCTCCTCAGCTACTACAGCAACGACCTGTACTCGGCGCTGCAGACCGCCTTCCAGGGCGCCGGGCGGGCAACAATGCGGTGCGCGACTCCGGATTCACGGCTTCTGGACGGCCATCTGGACGTTCTGCATCATCGCGACGGTGCACGTGATCCGGCATATGGCGGATTTATCTGACGCAGCGGTTCATCATCCGCTGGCGGATCTGGCTCACCGATCGGCTGACGTTGGACTGGCTCGACGGCCGCGCGTACTACCGGGTTCGGTTCATCGACGAGAAGATCGACAACCCCGACCAACGCATCCAGCACGACATCGACATCTTCACTGCCGGAGTGGGCGGTTCGGCCAACCATCCGTCCAACGGGTCGTCCGCACGTTGCTGTTCGGCGCGGTCAGCTCCGTTGTCACGGTCGTCTCCTTCGGTGCGATTCTGTGGCGGCTGTCCGGCACCGTGAACATCCTCGGACTGGGATCCCCAAGGCACTGTTCTGGGCGGTGCTCGTTCACGTCGTGGTCGCCACGGCGGTCGCGTTCTGGATAGGCCATCCCCTGACCCGGCTCAGCTTCCGCAACGAAATGCGAAACGCCGCTTCCGATACGCGCTCGTGCGATTGCGCGATGCCGCCGAAGCCGTCGGCTTCTATCGCGGCGACGGGCCGAGCGCGTCCAACTGACCAACCGGTTCGACGCAACCATCGCCAACTACCGCCGCTATGTGCGGCGCACGATCGGCTTCCTCGGCTGGAATCTGACGGTGACTCAGGCGATCAACCCGCTGCCATTCATGGTGCAGGCGCCGCGGCTGTTCGCCGGAGGCATCAAGCTCGGTGGCGTGATGCAGTCGGCCAACGCCTTCGGTCCACTCGAGACTTACCTGTCGTTTTTCCGCAACGCATATGACCGGTTCGCCAGCTACCGGGCGTCGATCATCCGGCTCAGCGGCCTGGTGGAAGCCAACGCCGAGGCGCGCGAGCTGCCGGAGCTGTCAACGGTGCCCAGCGACGACGGTTCGGTCGAGCTTGCCGACGTCGAGGTCCACACCCCGGACGGCGCGCAATTGATCGGGCCGCTCGATCTGCGGCTGGTCCCCGGCGACGCCCTGATCGTCACCGGAAGATCGGGCAGCGGAAAAACCGCACTCCTTCGAACCCTGGCGCAGCTATGGCCGTATGCGTCGGGCACACTGCGCTGCCCGGATGGCGCGAACCAGGTGATGTTCTTGTCTCAGTTGCCCTACGTCCCGCTCGGGTGGTCTGCGCGCCGTCGTGTCCTATCCAGCACTGGCGGGCGAAATCGACGACAACACACTGCAGGAGGTGCTCCGCAGGGTCGCGTTGCCCAATCTGGTCACCCGCCTCGACGAAGTCCGGGACTGGTCGAAGGTGCTCTCGCCCGGAGAGCAGCAACGCATCGCGTTCGCGCGGCTGCTCGCACTCAAACCCAAAGCGGTATTCCTCGACGAAGCCGCCTCCGCTGTCGACGAAGCGCTGGAGTTTCTTGCTGTACAACGTGTTACGCACTGCGTTGCCGGACTGCATCGTGGTCAGCGTCAGCCACCGCAGCACCGTCGAACAACACCATCACCGCGAGCTGGCACTGCTCGGCGACGGGCTCTGGCACCTCCGATCTGTCCCCGAGCAGATCGCATCGCCGTAATAGACCAGGTCAGTGCCATGCGAGCGACCAGTTGAGGTAGCGATCAAGTCACCGCGCTCCAGAGCGGCGGCGCGATGCTCGTGCACCTTGACTATATTCTCGGCAGAAGTCACCATCTCGATGAAGGCCTGCGGTGTCGGGTATTGGACGATGAGAATCGCGTCCCACCAAGGCCGTTCGCCATCACCGATGACCACCGTCGGGGCCTCTCCTGCATAGAGGACGGTGGCGCCGACCCGCTGCAGATGCGGTGCGATTCTTCTCGGCGTACTGCAGGTAGCGTTCCCGGCCACCCGCGGACTCGAACGTCAACAGATTGACCATCACTACAGGTGCGTCAGCCGGCCGCGCGGCCAGCGCCGCGAACTGCTCAGGAGTGGGCTCCAATTCGCTCATGCCTCGACGATAGCGGTGGCGTGCAGGCCGCTTGTGCGGGCCGTTTTGGAAGGGCTGAGATTCGAATAAGCTAGGACGATCAGATGCGCGAGGAAAGTACGGCTACACCGTCGCCGCTCAGGCGCCGCAGCGCCCAGGGTCGGCCCGCGAGGACGGAGGCGAGGTGAGCGGCTTGCCCGGTGACAGTGGGGCCGTCGCCGTGATGAGCCAGTTAGTATCTGTGGCAAGCAGATTAAGGCCGCGTGCTCGCGCCGCCGCCGGGACGAATGGGTTAGGTATCCGCACCTGGGTATCCAGGACCGCAACGACGGTCGGCACCGGGCACCGACGACCCCTTGCCCAGCGCATAAGTGATATCGAGTTCATGGATGACGTGGTCGCCCAGCAGCAGCCGCTTGGGGAACAGCGCGGCCGATTCCTTGCGGTCGGCGCGCCAGCGCGGTGAAGTCGCGATCAACTGGTCGGGTTCGCTCTGCGCGCCAGCCGGCGGGCCAGTTCGGTGTTGGTCGCGTTGAACGAGCCGCGATGCCGCAGGATGCCCGCGGCCACCGCCGACAGCCGCGACCTGGTAACCGACGACGAGATGGGCCAGCACCTCATGATTCGTCCACTCCGCGCACAGGCTTGGCTGGGACCACTGTGCTGCGCTGATACCTCGCGCCAATTCGGCCAGCCGTGTGTCGTTGTCCCGCAACGTCTCAGCAGACTCGGACACCCAAGTGCTCCTGCAGAAAGGCCGTCTGATCGGCGAGTAGCGCCCCAGCAGGGGTGGATGGTAGATCTGGAAGTGATCGCCCTCGTAGTGCCGAACGACCCCGCGGGGCGCCCCGCGGCGACCTCCTCGGCATGGCGAGGGTCCATCAGCGTCTCGCGTTGCGATACGCAAACCAGCAGCGGCGCTGTGATTTTCGCGGCCCTCGCTTGGCGCTCCTCAGCGCGATGCCGGCTACGTCCAGCGCGGCCATGCGGTTATCGAACGTACAGCCGGCGGCACGGTGGAATACCAGCCCTCCCGCGCCCCGCAATGGTGACCGCGGCCAGGCTGCCGGGCGGGCCGACGATCCGAACGTATGTCCTCCGGTTCCGCAGATTCGGCGAAGCGCGTCGCGGCGATCGCCGGTTGCGAGCCGGAAGACGGGGCGAAACCGCTTCGCGCAGCGTTCCCGGTCCGTGCACTATCGGACATTGCACCACCACCGCCGCGAGGTCAGCTCGAGTGCGGCGGCCTGCAGTACGTGCAACGCGCCCAGGCTGGTGCCCCACAGACCACCCTCGCAGCGTCGATGCTTTCGTGCTGGCGCAGATACTCCAGCGCGGCCTCAACGTCCTGCCGATGCCCCGCATGCTGAACTGCTGACGGGGCTCACCGTCGGATCACCCGGTATACCGGTAATCGAATGCCAGTGTGGCGATGCCGGCGGCGGCGAACCGCTGTTCGTACTGGGCCAGCAACATCTCATGGGTGGCCCCAGGCCATGGGCCAGCACCACGCCCGGATGGGGACCCGGCCCCTCGGGCAGAGTCAGCCAGCCGGCGCAGCGGATACCGCCCGACATGAAGGACACCCTTGTGGTGTCGTAGCCAGCGCTCATGTGAGATCCTTCCATTAATACGTACACCGTACGTTTATACTATACGTACGGTGTACGTGTCAATGTTAGTTGACGAGGAGGGCGGCATGCGGGCACGATTCACTCTCGCCGAAGTGCGGGCGCAGGCGATCCAGATCGTCGACCGGACGGACTCGGCGGCCTGAGCATGCGGTCGCTGGCCGCCGCGCTGGGCACCGGGCCCATGACGCTCTACAACTACGTCAAAGACCGCGAAGAGCTGGAAGGTCTGGTCGCCGAGGCGGTGCTCGCCGACGTCGCCTGCCACGCCGGACAGACAATTGGCGCGCCGACGTCAAATCCACCGCGACCGCCATCTGGCGGGCGGTACGCCAGCACCCCAACGCCGCACCCTGGTGCTGACCCGCCGGACGGTTTCAGCGGCGGGTTTCCCTCCCGCCGAACGCCTCATCGAAGCGCTCAGCCGCGCGGGCCTTGACGACCTCGATCTGCTCGCGGCGTTTCGCGCTGTGCTCAGCCTGGTGATGGGCGCTGCCCAAGTCGAATTGGCCGGGCCCTTGCTACTGACGACCGCGACGAAGCCAATGCGGTGGCGGCCAACGGATCGGCGATCTGGCCGGCCGAACATCCACACATGGCCGCGCTGGCGGAAACCAGCCAGCATTCGACGATGGCCGCGGACTTCGACCGCGCCCTCGACATGCTGCTCGCCGGCATCCAAGCCGGCTGAACCCGCCGGGCTAGAGCAGGTCGGTGATGGTCTTCAGGCCGGCGTCGTAGAGCACGCCGGGCCGCATTCCGCCATCGCACTCGATGGTCGTGCCGTTGACGAAGTCCGCGGTGCCGCCGGCCAGGAACACACACACCCGACCCACTTCGCGCGGCTCGCCTGCGCGCCGCAACGGCACGGCGGCGAAATACTTTTCACCGGTCGGGTCGTCTTTCGGCAAGACGAAGGACCGGAAGTTCTCGGTCATCGTCGGGCCCAGAGCGACGCAGTTCACCCGCACCTTCGGTCCCCACTCCTGCGCCAACGACCGGGTGAGGTGGTTGAGCCCGCTTTTGGCCGCGCCGTAGGACACCAGGGTCGGGGAGCCCCCCGGGTGCCCGGCACCACTGGAGATGTTGATGATGCTCCCCGTCCCGTCTTGGGTCGCATCTGCCGGTAGGCCCGGATAGCGAACCACAGCGGGCTGATCAGGTTCATCTGTACCGCGAACGCGTGGAACAGGGCGGTGCGCTCGAACTCGTCGTCGCTGCGGCGGTGCCCCCTGAATCCGTTGCACCAGTTCGGGAATGCTTTCCACGTGCGGCGCGGGGACGGTCCCGCCGGCGTTGTTCACCAAGATGTCGACCCGCCCGTGGGTGGCCACGACTCTGCGACGAACGAATCGATCGAGCTGATAGTCGCCTTGATCGCAGACCCGTTGGGACGCGCGCGCGCCCACTCCGCTTCACACCGGGAATGGCGTCCAACGGCGAACGTGAGCAGCCGACGACGGTGGCGCCGCCCGCAGCAATTCGTGGGCGATACCTACGCCGACCCCTCGACTGGTTCCGGTGACGATCGCGACCCTGCCATCGAGAATGCCCATCATCGACCTTCCGCTGACTCGTTGACAGTCACTGCCAGACAGTCATACTGTGCCATTCAGTCTCGCGTGTAAAGGCCAATTCGGAGGTCACGATGAGTAACCCGGCCAAGCTTCGTGTCATCCAGTGGGCCACCGGCGGCGTGGGCAAGGCCGCGATCGAATGCGTGCTGCAACCATCCGCAGCTCGAGCTGGCCGGATGCTGGGTACACAGCGCGGACAAGAACGGCCTCGACGTCGGCGAGATCATCGGCACTCGGGCTCTCGGCGTCACCGCCACTTCCAGCTCGACGAGTTGTTGGCGCTGGACGCCGACTGCGTCATGTACAGCCCGCTGGTTCCCAACGACGACGAGGTCATCGCGATCCTGCGGTCCGGCAAGAACGTCGTCACCCCGGTCGGCTGGGTGTACCCCGATCCGGACAACCCGCGTCACCAGGCCGTCGCCGACGCCGCGGTCGAAGGCGGGGTGACCCTGCACGGTTCGGGCATTCACCCGGGCGGCATCACCGAGCGTTTCCCGCTGATGATCTCCTCGCTCTCCTCGGCGGTCACCCACGTCCGCGCCGAGGAGTTCTCCGACATCCGTACCTACAACGCCCCGGACGTGGTGCGTCACATCATGGGTTTCGGGGGTACGCCGGAAGAGGCCATGCAGGGGCCGATGGCCACCCTGTTCGAGGCGGGCTTCAAGCAGTCGGTGCGAATGATCGCCGACCACATGGGCTTTCGCATCGAGCCGAACATCAGGACCATTCAGGACGTCGCCGTGGCGACCGCCGATATCGACGACGCGCCTTCCCGATCACCATCGGCACCGTCGCCGCACGCCGGTTCCGCTGGCAGGCCCTGGTCGACGGCGAGCCGGTCATCACCGCGGCGGTCAACTGGCTCATGGGCGAGGAAAACCTGGAACCGGCCTGGAATTTCGGCGGGCATTGGCGAACGGTTCGAGGTCGAGATCACCGGCGACCCCGACCGTGAACCTCACCTTCAAAGGTCTGCAACCCGAGACGATCGCCGAAGGGCTGATCAAGAATCCCGGCGTCGTGGTCACCGCCAACCACTGCGTCAACGCCATCCCAGATGTCTGCGCCGCCGAGCCCGGCATCAAGACCTATCTGGACCTTCCGCTGTTCGCCGGCCGTCCGGCTCCAGATCTCGCGGCGCTGAAATCATGACCGTCCTGACGACGTTTCCTTCTGTCATCTCGTCGTCGGGGTTACCGACATGGATCGCGCGCTCGCGTTCTACCGCGACGTGCTGGGCATGGAGGTCTTCTTCGAAACCCTCATCTCCGGAGAGCCTTTCGACGCGGTCCTGCACGCGACCCGCAAGCAGGAAGGCCGGGTCGTCGGCGGCCTGCTGGGCGGGCTGATGGTCGAGCTGCTCTCCCTGGGTGCCAAGCCCGCGCGCCGACAAGCCGGCGCGGCGGGGCATCACCGGGATCCACAACGTGTCGCTGTCGGTTACCGACCTCGACGACACCCACCGCCGCATCACCGCCGCCGGCTACACGCCCGACCAGGCGCCCTTCGAGATCGGCGGCGTGCGAATGTTTTTCGTCAAGGATCCAGACGGCACGCCGGTCGAGTTCATCGAACTGCCCGACGGCGTACGCAGCACCTACGAGATGCACCGCGGCGTGCGACTACAGATGGGACCCGTCAAGTGACCTATACCCACCCCGACTCGATGCGCGGCCATGTCGCGATCGTCACCGGCGCCGCCCAAGGCGTCGGCAAGGGCGTCGCCGCCGCGCTGCTCGAACGCGGTGCGTCGGTGCTGCTGATCGACATCCAGGACGAAAAGCTCGGCGCGACAACGGCCGAGCTGAAGGCAGTTGGGCCGGGTCGAGAAGCTCGTCGCCGATTTGCGCGACCCGGACAGCGCCCAGCGGATCGTCGCGGCCGCAGGTCGACGCCTTCGGCGCGGTGCACGGTCTGGTCAACAACGCGATCGCCACCAACGAGCCCAAGGCATTCGTCGACATCACCCTCGAGGACTTCGCGCTCGGCCACGACGTCGGTCCCCGGGCGACCTTCCTGCTGATGCAGGCCGTGCACCCGGTGATGGTCAAGGACGGGGCGGGTCGATCGTCAACCTCGGTTCGGGGACGGGTACCGGCGGCGAACCCA
>CAWCNE010000009.1:0-615349 GCA_963796825.1 uncultured Actinomycetota bacterium | reverse complement strand
GCGGTGTCGGTGGCGGGACTTAACGTCTAGTCGTCGGCGTCGAATGTGCGTTCGAGTGTCGTGGGAGGAGGCGGGAGTTCAGTGGCAGTCGTTGACGATCTAGGCCGCCCCGGCATGGACGCCCCGAGCGAGGACTACGGCCGTCAGCCGCCCCAGGATCTCGCCGCCGAGCAGTCGGTGTTGGGCGGCATGCTGCTGAGCAAGGACGCCATCGCCGACGTGCTGGAGCGGCTGCGGCCCAGCGACTTCTACCGCCCGGCGCACCAGAACGTCTACGACGCGATTCTGGATCTCTACGGCCGGGGGGAGCCGGCCGACGCGGTGACGGTGGCCGCCGAGTTGGATCGCCGTGGACTGCTGCGCCGCATCGGTGGGGCGCCCTATCTGCACACCCTGATCTCGACCGTGCCGACCGCCGCCAACGCCGGCTACTACGCCGGCATCGTCGCGGAGAAGGCGTTGCTGCGCCGGCTGGTGGAGGCCGGCACCCGGGTCGTCCAGTACGGCTACGCCGGCGCCGAGGGCGCTGATGTCGCCGAGGTGGTCGACCGCGCGCAGGCCGAGATGTATGAGGTCACCGAGCGGCGGATGTCGGAGGACTTCGTCCCGCTGGAAGACCTGCTGCAGCCGACGATGGACGAGATCGACGCCATCGCCTCCAACGGCGGTCTGTCGCGCGGGGTGCCGACCGGGTTCACCGAACTCGACGAGTTGACCAACGGCCTGCACCCGGGCAGATGATCATCGTCGCGGCCAGGCCTGGTGTCGGGAAGGCGCTGGCGCTGGACACGCCGCTGCCGACGCCGCATGGCTGGACGACGATGGGCGACGTCGCCGTCGGGGATGAGCTGCTGGGTGCCGACGGGCAGCCGACGCGAGTGGTGGCCGCGACGGAGAGTCATGCTGGGCCGGCCGTGCTACGAGGTGGAGTTCTCCGACGGCACGGTGATCGTCGCCGACGCCGAGCACCAGTGGCCGACGGCTTATGGCATCCGCACAACGGGCCAATTGCGCGGCGGCCTGGACACAATCGCCGCAGCAGGATCCATCGTGCGCGACGGGAACGCGCCCGGCCGCCACCACCTTGATGGCTCCGGTGCTGCAAGTGGACGGCGTGCGCCCGGTCCCCAGTGTTCCGGTGCGCTGCGTGCAGGTGGATAACCTCGCGCACCTGTACCTGGCCGGCCGAGGCATGATGCCGACGCACAATTCGACGCTGGGCTTGGACTTCATGCGGTCCTGCTCGATCAAGAACCGCTTGGCCAGCGTCATCTTCTCGCTGGAAATGAGCAAGTCCGAGATCGTGATGCGGCTGCTGTCGGCGGAGGCGAAAATCAAGCTCGGCGACATGCGCTCGGGCCGGATGAGCGATGACGACTGGACGCGGCTGGCGCGGCGGATGAGCGAAATCAGCGAGGCGCCACTGTATATCGACGACTCACCGAACCTGACGATGATGGAGATTCGCGCCAAGGCGCGTCGGCTGAAGCAGAAAGCCGATCTGCGGCTGGTCGTCGTGGACTACCTGCAGCTGATGTCCTCCGGCAAGAAGGTCGAGTCGCGACAGCTCGAGGTGTCCGAATTCTCCAGGCATCTTAAGCTTTTGGCCAAGGAGCTCGAGGTCCCGGTGATCGCGATCAGTCAGCTGAACCGCGGTCCCGGAGCAGCGCACCGACAAGAAGCCGATGTTGTCCGACCTTCGTGAATCGGGATGTTTGACTGCGAATACCCGCATCTTGCGGGCCGACAACGGTGCCGAAGTGACATTTGGCGAGCTGATGCGGACCGGCGAGCGGCCGCTGGTGTGGTCGCTGGACGAGCAGCTGCGGATGGTGGCGCGGCCGATGACGAACGTCTTCCCCAGCGGCCGCAAAGAGGTGTTCCGCCTTCGGCTGGCGTCCGGGCGCGAAGTCGAGGCCACCGGCAACCATCCGTTCATGACGCTCGACGGCTGGACACCGTTGGAAGAGTTGACGGTTGGCGACCGTCTCGCGGTGCCGCGCCGCACCCGCCGACCCGTTGACACCAAGCCGATGGCGGAATCCGAGGTGATTCTGCTCGCGCACATGATCGGTGACGGGTCGTGTGTCAAGAGGCAGCCGATCCGGTACGCCTCGGTGGACGAGGCCAACCTGGCTGCGGTCACGCTTTCGGCGGCGTACTTCGGCGTCACGGCGGTCCGCGATGACTACCCGGCGGCGCGGGTTACTACGCTCCGTCTGCCCGCGCCGTATCGGTTGACCCATGGTCGACGCAATCCGATCGCCGCATGGCTGGATGAGCTGGGGTTGTTCGGGCTGCGAAGCCACGAAAAGTATGTGCCGCAAGCAGTTTTCGCACTGCCCACCGATCAGGTGGCGCTGTTCTTGCGGCACCTTTGGGCGACGGATGGCTCGGTGCGATGGGACGCGAAGTTCGGCGGGGCGCGAATCTACTATGCGTCGACCAGCCGGCGGCTGGTCGACGACGTCGCGCAACTGCTGCTTCGCTTGGGTGTGTTCGCGCGGATCAAAGAGCCCGCAAGTCCGGATATCGCGACTCGTGGCATCTGTCCATCTACGGTGCGGAAAACCAGGCGAAATTCCTGCGGGACGTCAGTATGCATGGCGTGAAAGCCGCTGCGGCCCAACAAGTTGTTAGCCAATCTCGAGCAACGTCGTTCGCAACACGAACCTCGACACCGTGCCCCGAGAGGTGTGGGCTCAGGTAAAGGCGACGCTCGTGAGCCAGACGACGACGCATCGGCAATTCGCTGCGGCAATGGGTACTCAATTCTGCGGCTCCACGATGTGGAAGCACGCGCCGAGCCGTTCGCGGTTACATCGAGCGGCAGCGTTGCTTGAAGACCGAGAGATCCATGCGCTCGCCACAAGCGACGTGTTCTGGGACCAAATCGTCGAAATCGCGCAGTCTCGGTGAAATGGACGTCTACGACGGAACCGTGGACGGCACACACAATTTCGTCGCCAACGGTATCAGCGTTCACAACTCACTTGAGCAAGATGCCGACATGGTCATCCTGCTGAACCGGCCCGACGCCTTCGAGCGTGACGATCCCCGCGGCGGTGAGGCGGACTTGATTGTGGCCAAGCACCGTAACGGGCCGACGAAGACGGTGACCGTCGCTCACCAGCTGCACCTCTCGCGCTTCACTAACATGGCGCGGTAGTTGTAGGTTCTCAAACAAATTGGCCACATCTCATGCGAAATGGCCACACGTTGGCCAATTGGCCATCTAAGCGAGACACTCGTACGGCCGCACGTTTCATGGCGTTGATGGTGTTTCTAGCTGGGATGATGGAGAGGCGATCGACTCGTCGCTACGCATGCTGTCAGAATCTTCGCCAGTAGTGTCAACAGGGCTTGCGGGGGTCCTAGGCAAGGGCCAGCGATCCGCGAGCTATGAGGCGACGAAGCGGCTGCGGGCCAGCGCCGCGGCGCTAACGCCGAGCGCTGAGGTGCCTATATCCCGCGAGTTTGGGTGTCCTGCATCTCACCTGCCGTCGATCGCGCCGCCGCGACTTGCTCCAACTTCGCCTTGACGGTGAAAGTAGCGCGGGATATTGGGCATGCTAAACACTTTCGTCTCCGCGAGCAACCAAATTTTTTGACAGCGCCCATGCGATTTACACACCTAGCATTCGCTTCTAAGAGCGACAGAAGGTTCCGGTAACGGCTTGAATCGAGGGTCCAGTACCCCGCTATGCGGCAGTGGCATCATAAGCGTGGACTAGGAGTTACTAGCGCTCGCTCGCGGCACTGCACCGATGGCGCTTTGACTTGACAAACTCAGGAGGACAGTCGATTTGACGACCGCCCGCGAGATTTTCCGCACGTACGCAGATGCTTTGGCCGATGGCGATGCCGCCGCAGCCGCCGGATGCTTTACCGAAGACGGAGTGTTGGACTTTCCGTATTGGCCCTTGCTAGGACTCACGTCGGCGTACCAGGGTCAAGCAGCCCTGGAGACCTACCTGGGCAAACTCCTGGATCTCGTGCCCGGATTCGAGTTCATCGACATCGAGGTCCACATCGACACGCCCGACCGAATGTTCGCCGAATTCCGTGTAGACAAGCAGACCAGCAATGGTCGCCATTTCGACTTTCATTATGGTGGCCTCGTCATCGCGGTCGGCGGGAAGATCAAATTGCTGCGCGAGTTCATCGACCAGGTTCCCGCTGCGGTAGCACTACTTCCACACGGCATCGCCGATCTTTCCGGCGTGAGTCGCTGAGTGACACCGCCATGGAAGAAGTCGAGCTGTGCCGCAACGATGTTCGACACGATTGACGACAGGCGGGCGCCATGTCCGAGCCCAGTCCTACGTTCGCAGAGTTAGCGGCGTTCACTCCGCGAACTTCGCAGAACCTCAGTGAGCTGAAGGAATTCATTCAAAAGCAACGGTGAGACCGAAGAGGCCGACCACCAAGCGATTTCGCCAGACGAGATTAAGGATGCAGGCATGGGTAGTCACGACGAGGGGCTGTTCCTCGTCGCTGGTGCGACGGGGAAGACCGGCGCCCACACCGTCCGGCTCTTGCGTGAGCAGGGCCTGCGAGTGCGCGCACTCGTCCGAGCCCTGGACAACCGCTCGGATAAGTTGCGCGAACAAGGCGCTGAGATCGTTCAAGGTGATCTGCTGGCTTTTGCCGACGTTCGGGAGGCGACAGCGGGAGTCGCCGCAGCATATTTCAGCTATCCGCCCGGTCCCGGATACATCGAGGCGGCAGTCAACTTCGCCCAGGCTGCCAGCGACGCCGGTGTGCACGCGGTAGTTGAGCTGTCACAAATCGGGGTACGACCTGACACCACGCACATCGGTCTGCAGCACTGGATCGTTGAACGACTATTCGATCGCACACCACTGGTCACCGCGCACCTGCGGCCGACGCTGTTCATGAACTGGATGAACAACTTCTGGATTCGCGCCGGTGCCGACGAGGGCATCCTGAGACTGCCCCTCGCCGGCGTACGTCATGCCCCCATTGCCATGGAGGACCAAGCGAAGGTGATCGTGGCTATCCTGCAAGACCCCGATCCTCATGACCACCAGATCTATGAGCTGTTCGGCGCCAAAGAACTCGACTGGTACGAGATCGCCGCGAAGATTCAACATACGCTTGGTATTAGGGTTCGGTACGAGCCGATCGAAGTGTCGACGATGGTTGCAGCGCTTACTGTTGCTGGCGGAGACCCGAACCGCGCGCACCATCTCGGCATGGTGACCCAGGACTACCGAGACGGCTTCTACTCCGGCTTCAACAACCTTGTCGAAGAGATTACCGGGTCCAAGCCGACGACTGTCGAAGACCATGTGAGGGCAACCCGCGCCAGCTTCGAAGCGGATGGTGAGCTTGCGATAACCGACGCGAAGTTGTCCGCGATATAGCGCGTCGTAGAACGCGACCGCCGCCAAGTCGACTGTCAAGCAACAATTGTCGCCGGCAGCACTGGCACCGCGCGCGACTGTTCACTGCGGCTGAAGCAACGACCGGCAACGTAGACCTTCGCGCTTTCAGCATTCGTGAAGGAAGGGCCGTCATCTCCGATCAGCGCACCTTGTGGGTCGGTGATCGATTTCTTGAACGCCGAGGGTGTCAGTCCGAACATTTTCTTGAAAGCCGAGCTGAAGTGGCTGTGGCTATTGAAACCCAGTTCGATAGCGAGCGTGGTCAGATCGTCGCAGTTTGTCAGCATGGTGAGAGCAAACGCCAGCCGCAACCGCAGGTGGTAACGGTAAAACGGGGTGCCCTCGACGCGGTGAAATGTGTCGGTGAGGTATTCCGGTGTGACACAGACTTGTTCGGCCATTTCCGCCAGTCTCCATCGACGCCAGGGATCGACGGAGAGGTGCATCTTCACCTGGGCGGCCAGTTCGGCGGGACGCCCCTTGGACGCAGGCCCGACACCGGCGATGCTCTGTTTCAGCGCGCGCCGAACAAGATGCAATGTCGCAATTTCGCCTTCCAGCCTGCCAATCGACCGCCGGATCAGACGCTGACGCAGTTGCGCCGCCATCAACTGAGTGTGCGGATCAGTCCGCAGACCCCATCGACCACCCCCCAGCTGCGCAAGTGAATCCGAGCATTCACTTGGTAGGACGGAAGATAACGCCTCCGGGTTGATCGCGATCGTCAACATTGCGTGTTCGCCGAGGGTCGGGTAGCTCAACCTATACGGCTCGTTTTTCTCGATTATCACCATGTGATTTGGATCAGCAACATATTGTTTCGCGCCGATCTGCTGCACGTGGGCCCCGCGGTAAGGAAACGAGATCTGGGTCGTGCGAGAGCATTTTTCATCTCCACGGCTCCGGGACTCGACCGACCACGACACATCCCAGGCGGTAAACGTTCCTGTGTGGAGCAACAACCGAGCTCCACCGTCGGAGGTCTGCGAAGCGTTCCCGGCCGGACGGTGTCTCTGCGGGAGAATAGCCGGATTGGCTTGTATCTGATGCTGCGGCGCAATGGTCCTGGTTCGCTCGCCGATGCGAGCCTGTTCCGGGAACCTTCGGGAATGGCGGGCGGCGTCGCGGGCATTCGGCTCGGTCAATGTGGTAGTCGGCATCGCTGTCTCCGGTCCTAAGCCTGGACAAAACACCCGATCTCCGGTGTGCGGCGACGTATTGGCCGATTACTGAAGTGTCGTACGGGTATATGGAGTTTCGCGTTGAGTCACTAGCGTTCGCGTCTGTCGACTGCTAGTCAGGCGGCTAGTGATCTGGCTAGCGCAGGTTCCACGCCTGCCACCATCGGCTTAGCAAGGCTGCGTACTCCGCTGCTGCGTCTTCCCAAACGAAGTGACCGGTGTCGATGCCGAACAACTGACTACTCGGAAGGCATCGGTGCAGGAATTCTGCGTTCGGCCAGGGGATTAGCCGATCCCCTCGGCCGGCGATGATCTGAATCGGCGCTTCGATTGTTGGCAGGATTTGCTGCAACGCCGGTAGCTCATCACGCACGCGTTGCCAATACGTTCGCGATCCGGCAAGTCGATCGCCGTCGTAGCTGCGTAGGTAATCGTCCCGCACTTCGTCATCTAACTCGTGCCGTTCAATGTGGCTGAGCAGTTCGATGACGCGCCTGCGCGGTCCGCCACGATCGTCACTGACGACATCGGTTGTTGCGCTTGCCCATTGGTGCAGATCAGGCCCAACCACCAGCGGCGTCAACGCGGGACCAGGCCCGACGGTCACCGTGGCAACCCGCTCGGGGTGACGCGCTGCGGTGAACAGGCTTGCCGGCGTCGCGATACTCGGTGCCACGAGGTGTGGCCGATCCATAGTGAAAGCGTCGGCGATAGTGATGATGAATTCGCCCAGTGCGGCCGGCGATAGCAGGTCCTCACGCCGTTCGGAGGCACCAAATCCGGGGAGATCGATCGCAACGAGATGCGCGTGGTCGGCTAGCTGCGACCATGCTTGTTCATAGGCCAGCACGCTCTCAGGCCACGGACTGAACAGTAGTGCCTGCCGTTCATGCGGCTCGCTTTGCGCAAAGCGGACGGTGACTCCGTCGATCGTGCCGAACCGGGGCCGCATAGACGAAGATGACCATCGGGTCACGGACCATCCTCTTCATTGACGCAGGTGCCGCGCAATGTGTGCGCAAAGGCAGTTTGCATTGCGGCAGAGAACCTTCGCGTCCGCCATTGGCTAGTCCTTCGCTAGTAATGCAAGCCACACAATGTGGCACCTCGCTAAGCGCCTGGCGTCAGTTGAGGCCCCGCTGGGTCGAGAACATGGCTGAGCTCACCGCGCGAGTGGATTCCCAGCTTGGCGAAGACTTTTCCGAGGTGATACTGGGCCGTGCGAGGGCTGATGAAAAGTCGTGTGCCGATTTCAATGTTGGACAGCCCGTCGCGTGCGAGCAGCGCAACGTGCAGCTCTTGACTAGTGAGCGCGCCGGCGGCGGTCTCCACCGAGCGCTTACGTGCTTTTTCGCCAGTTGCCAACAGCTCCCGACGCGCACGATCAGCAAATCCGGCTACTCCCATCGAGCCGAGGATCTCGTGGGCGGTGCGGAGCTGAAGCCGGGCGTCGACCCGGCGCCCGGCTCGTCGCAGCCACTCTCCGTACAACAAATGGGCGCGTCCCGCCTCGATGCGCAACCCGGCGCGAGACAAGTGCTCGATGCTCCGCCGATGCCAGTAATCGGCATCTTCGCTCAGCAGGGCGTGTAGGCGGGCTTCTATGCCCAGCGCCCAGTTGGTGGGGCAGGACGAGGCACGGTCAGTCATCCAACCCAGCGCAGCGCGCAGCGTCGCTGTGTCGCCGGTGTGTGCGGCCGCCTCTATAAGTTCGGTGACGGCGAACGCCCCCAAACCGATGTGGTCGGCATCGAAGACCCGGCGGGCGTAGATCAACGCATCCTCATGCTGCCCAAGGCCATTCGACAGCACGGATTTTGCGTAACAAACGAAAGCGGCGACCCTGCCCAGTTTGGCTGTCGTCAGTGATTCGATCTCGCGTTCACAAAGATCACTGATCTCGGTCTCTTGGCCACGCCAGGCGGCTAACAGAAGTGACATGTAGAACAGCGGCGCGTTACCAGTCGCTTCAGCGAGCAGCCGGTCTTCGTTGCAGAGCATCTCGGCGGTGCTGATGTCACCGCGCTGCATGAAAGTCCAGGCTAGATAGGTTGCCGCAAACTGTAGATAAAGCAGGGCGCCGATCTCTCGAGCGGATTGAGATTGACGCAGCGCTAACGCGTGCCAAGAGTCGAAATCCCACACTTCCGGTGCGAGCATTGCGCTCATCTTCGAACGCATAAGCCAAAGCCAGTCCATGTCGGTTCGTGCGTCGCCGTCTGACTCAAGAACGCGCGCGATCACCGTCCTGAATTTGGGGGCTGAGGTCATGTGACCTTCGATCACCCGCGCCGCGACCGCGTCAAGCAGCATGTCCTCTGTCCGGGGTGAACCCTCCGCCGACGGGGCTTCCAGCGCAGCCGACGCAACGGAACGTAGCCCATTGGGGCCCTCGAGTTCCCCAACCCATACCGCGGCGTCCAAGGCCTCCAGTTGGGTCACGCGTGCCATGGGTGCCCTCAGCGAACTAAATTGCCTGGCGGAGGTCTGCAGTAGCTGCACTGCGTCCACAGCGCGTAGTTGGTCCTGCGCGATCTGGCCGCGCAGGCGCGTCAACGATGCCGCTTGCTCCTCGTCATGAGGCAAGGCGACAGCGGCCACGAGAAGGCCCAGCGCTGCATCAAGGGCTCCAGCGTCACGTTTAGCTCCCGCGGCGGCCATCAATCGCTGTGCCCGCTGCGGCGGCGACGGCGTCAATGCCGCTGCACTCTCCAAAAACGCTGCAGCTGCGGCGAAACCGCCACGCCCATAAGCACGCCAGGCCGAGCGCTCCAGTTCCGCAGCGACGTCTTCGTCGGGTAACGCGCACGCCTGAGCGCGATGCCATGCATGACGGTCGGGATCGCGACTCGAGTCAGTCGCACGCGCCAATGCGTCATGAATGATGTGGCGTTGCGATTGTGGCGCTGACCGATACGCGGCTGATCGCGCCAGTGGATGACGGAACTGGATGCGAGCTCCGAACTCGATCAGCCCGGACTCAGTAGCGATTCGTACTGCGTCGACGCCTAAATCGAGCAACGTTGCAGCCCGCCAGATCAAGGCCGGATCACCGACGGGGTCGGCCGCGGCCAATTGCAATATGCGGCGGCTTGGCTTCGGCAGAGCCTCGAGACGCTGCGCAAAGCTTTCTTCGATGCGCCCCGAAAGGGCGATCGCCCTGGGGAAGCCATATCCACCGGCAAGCTCACTCGGGTCGACGGCGCGCGGCAACTCAAGCAGTGCAAGGGGATTCCCATCGGCCTCATGAACAATCTGAGCCCTGACTTGCGGATCGATCGGGCCGCTGAGCGCCGTGTCAAGCACTGCGTCGGCGTGTGGCGCGGTAAGTCTTTCCACGAGCATTTCCGGGATGCCACTTAGGTCATCACTTTTCGTGCGACTCGCAAAAATCAGCGCAACCGGGTCCGCCTCGAGGCGGCGGGCCACAAACGAGAGAATTTTGGCCGAGGTTCGATCGAGCCATTGCTCGTCATCGATCAAGCACAGCACGGGTGCGTGGCCGCTGGCCGACGCGAGCATGTTCAGCACGGCGAGGGCGATGAAGAAGCGGTCCGGAGTCGGGCCACCGCTGATCCCGAACGCAACTGACAAGGCTTCGCGTTGTGGAGCGGGCAGATCGTCTAGCTGGCCCAGGATCGGAGTCAGAAGCTGATGTAGTCCTGCGAACGCGAGTTCCATCTCAGCCTGCACGCCTGCAGCCCGCAAAATCGTGCAACCGTTCGCGAGCAAGGCAACTTCGTCCAGCAATGCTGTCTTCCCGATACCTGGTTCGCCGCGCAATACGAGCGTCCGACTCTGGCCCGCGCGGAATCCGTCGACGAGCTCGGCGAGCTGTCGTGCTTCGCGTTCCCGCCCGATCAGACCGGCGCTATTCACCGGAATCAGCTCCGCTGAGCATGCGCAGACCGTACAACCTCCACCACGCGATCTGCTAGTGGTGGCGCCAAGGCCTAACGTCAACGGACTTGGGCGCCGCTGTTGCAAATATGCAGGTAGGGAGCGACCTAGGGGAGTGCCGGCACTTGGTTCGGGCTCGAGCGCTGCTCTCGTGGTGGCAGGATTTGCTGGATTTATGTCATCGCAGCTGCGCCCGGTGTCTCTGCGCACAGAACATCACGGTGGACTCTCGGCGCGTGTTCACCATGTATCGACGTGGATGATTTCGTCGAGCGGAATTCGTTTGGCGGGCTTGAATGTGCTGCCGGTGTAGTAAGCGGTTGGCAGCAGGGCCGCGTGGTAGACGTTTTGGGGATAGCCAACAATGGCTCGGATTTCGTCGTTGACCCTTGTTGTCAGCGACGTCCACGCAACACCTAATCCCCGAGTATGCGCTGCCAGCATGTAGTTCCAAGCCGCGGGCATGATCGAACCCCAGACGTCAGCCTGGCTCTCATTGTCTATTTCTCCGTCGCCTTCGACTGCGATGCAGGGGAGAACGAGCACCGGTACTTCGGCGAGATGGCGGGCAAGGTAGGCGCCGCTATCGGAGGTTCTGAGCTGCTGAGCAGAGCGCACCTCGTCGTCGGCGAACTGGCTTGCCACCGAATATGGAGAGGAGGCAAGCCAATCCCATTGCCGCGAATAGATTTCGCCGATCTTGCGACGCTGCCCGGGGTCTTGAACGATGACGAAGCTCCAGTGCTGTCGATTCGCCGACGTAGGCGCCTGCACCGCGATATTGATGCACTCCCGCAACAGGTTCAGAGGAACCGACCGGCTGAAATCGAGCCGCTTTCGTACGGAGCGAGTAGTGGTCAGCAGCGCGTCATTGTCCATCTCGACGATCGGGAAGTCACCCACGGCGGCCGTCCTTTCGAGTCAGCGGATTCCAGTGCGCCACGCGCATGCCAAGACCGGGGTGCAGGGTGCTGCTGAGCCCCAGCGATCTAGCCGCCGAGAATTGCCGCGTAGCGAGACGGGTCCGACGTCAAGGTGCTCTTGATGACGCGGCTGATGTCGTCGGCAAGGACTTCGGTCTGGCCGGCCTCGAGCCCGTCGAGCGCGGCAGTCACGACCTGGCTCGGATCGACCTTATCGATCGGAAAGTTCTCGCCCATAGGGGTATTGACAGCGCCCGAGTGCAGACCGATCACGAGCGTGCCCTGATCCTGGAGTTCGAGCCTGAGCGCATCAGTCAAATTCCACGCGGCCGCCTTGGTTGCGCTGTATCCGGCCATACCCGGGAACGAGAACCAGGACACAGCGGAGAGTGCGTTCACGATCGCGCCTCCGCCGTTGGCCTTCAGAACCGGAGCGAAGGCTTCGGCTACATAGATGGGGCCGAACACATTAGTTTCGAATTCCTCGTGAATCTTCGCGAGGTCGCCACCCACGAGCGGTTGGCGGAACGAGACCGCAGCGTTGTTGATGACGATCTCGACATCGGTGGCTTGCTCAGCCGCAGCGGAGACCTGGGCCTGGTTTGTTACATCGAGCGCGATCGGCACGACGCCATCAGCGGGCGACACAGAATGCGGGTCGCGGGCGCCAGCGTAGATTTTGGCAGCCCCGCGCTCGAGCAACTGGCGGACCCACTCCGCCCCAATACCACGATTGGCTCCGCTGACGAGGACGATTGAGCCCTGGATTTGCA
This sequence comes from uncultured Actinomycetota bacterium, assembly GCA_963796825.1. Taxonomy (GTDB): domain Bacteria; phylum Actinomycetota; class Actinomycetes; order Mycobacteriales; family Mycobacteriaceae; genus Mycobacterium. The sequence continues at coordinate 603,161 of CAWCNE010000009.1, read as the reverse complement.
TGAAAGTGCCTCTTCCTATGTGTATTTCGGCCCCCGGAGATCTCTAAAAGTGCAGATGTGTTCGTCCGATCGGTGCCTACGCCACCAGCAGAAGCTAATAGCGCCTCGCCACCGGTCGCTATCACAAAATTAATGTTCGACGCGTATCCGGCCGGTCGTGCCAAAGATGTTGACAGCGCGGCAGCCCATGCGCCTCCTACCGTACGAAGCAGCTCATAGTCCGATCTGCCAGACGGTCGGTCACATGACGCGGGAATGGCGGCAGCGCAACGTTGTTGGGTAGCCAAGATGTCGAACACCGAGACGATTGTTCAGTTTGAGGAGAAACCATGAGTCAGAAGGCTAAAGCCACCCGCTTTGCCGAGCTTCACACCAAGGGCGCCCCACTGATGCTCTACAACGTGTGGGACGCCGGCAGCGCCGCCGTACTGGCCAAAGCTGGAGCGCCGGCCGTGGCTACCAGCAGTTGGTCCGTCTCGGAGGCGCAGGGTTATCGGGACGGCGAGGGCATTCCCATCGAGTTCCTGAATCAGATCGTCGAACGGATCGTCGCCTCGGTCGACGTTCCCGTTTCGACAGACTTCGAAGGCGGCTTCACTGAGGACGACGGACAGTTGGCCGAAAACATCTCGCGCCTGCTGGACACCGGTGCGATCGGCATCAACTTCGAGGATCGTGTCGTCAAGGGATCGGGCTTGTATCCCATCGACCGACAAGCAGATCGAATTGCCGTGATTCGGAAAGCGGCCGATGACAGAGGAATTCCGCTGTTCATTAACGCCCGCACGGATCTGTTCTTGGGACAAGGCAACGACGCCACGTCGGTGACCGGTGAAGCCATCGATCGCGCAAAGGCGTACGCCGCGGCTGGCGCCTCGGGATTTTTCATCCCCGGCCTCCCCGATAAGGACCTCATCACTCGCATTTGCGAAGGCGTACCGCTGCCGGTCAACGTGATGGTCTTCGACGGGGTTCCAACGAATGCCGAACTCACCGAAATCGGTGTTGCGCGAATCAGTTACGGTAACGCACCCTACGTCGAGGTCTTGCACTCCTTGGAGAGCGATTTCCTGAAACAGCGGTAACGGGTAATCGATGTCGACGAAGGAGAGCATGTGGGTGTAGCGCCGGAAAGTTGATGTCAGGCAACACGTTCCAGAACCACTCGCGGCGATGGAGGCCGATGCCAGCGAAAGCCGTTGGGGCGCTTGACGGCGGATGCCGTTCAAAAGCTGTGATCCTTATAAGACGAGTTGGGTGCAGCGAAATAGTGCGATGGGGCGGGCATCGTTGTTGACGGTGACGATCGCGTCCCAGATTTGTGTCCTGCGGCCGACATGCGCAGGCTGGGCCACGCACACAAGCTGGGCGCCGGGGCTCGCGGCTTTGAGGTGGTTGGTCTTGAGTTCGAGGGTGATGAACCCGTCGGCATCGCTGGGAAGCGCAGCCCGACATCCATAACCGCATGCGGTGTCGGCCAAAGCCACGACTGCGGCCGCGTGGACATGACCGGCGTCCGGCACCAGGTGCGATTCCGTCGGCGTCAGAGTGGCCTCTACACGGGTGTCGTCAAGATGAGTGATCTCGATACCGAGTAGGCCGGGTAGCCCTGGAAGTCGGCGGCCTACCGAGGCGTCGCTTGACGCGCTTGACGTCGCCGCTGGATCGGCACTATTCACCAGAGCCTCCTTGGCTTCGTCGGTTCACTAGCGGAGTGGCGCGCGGTCAAAGCGCCAACTGTGTGGCTCACGGCGAATAAGGTGTTCAGGAGGTGCCGGCGGCTGGAATGCGGCTACATTTCCGGTGGCGATCAGTACGACTCGGCCGGTGTCGTTGTGATACAGGTTCACCTCGGCGCTGGGGTCGACATCGCGGAGCTGCCCAAGCAGCTCGGTCCGCGCCCATTTCTGCAGCTCGGCGGAAGCGTTGTCGCTCAGAGCTTCCCACATCAACGTGGCGTCAGATGATGGCTGTTCGCATTTATGGTTGCCGCCGGCCTCACTGCGCCCATTGTTATGGCTGAGCCCGGCCCAGCGCTTCGGATAGTCGATGTTTAGACCGAGTTGGTCGAGCACGCGCACGGTGATGTGGTCAACGAGGTCGTCGAGAGTTGTTGGCCTGTTGTAGAAGGCGGGCATTGGCGGACAGATGCCGACGCCGATTTGGGCGAGCGCGAGCATATTGTCAAGATGAATCGCATTGAGCGGAGTTTCGCGGGGCACCAGGCACAGATTGCGCCTTTCTTTGAGCACCACATCGGCCGCCCGTGCAACGAGGTTATCTGCCAGGCCGTGCCGGATTGCCGCCAACGTGCGCATCGAGCACGGAACGACCACCATCGCGTCGACGCGAAACGACCCAGACGATATAGCGGCACCCTGGTCGCCCTCGTTGTAGGTGACATCAGCCAATGACTGCACTTGCGCTGGGGTGTAGTCGGTCTCGGCAGAGATATTCAGGCGCGCCCAGCGCGACATGATCAGGTGGGTTTCAACATCGGCGATGCCACGAAGCCGCTCGAGCAGGCGGATCCCGAAGATGGCCCCCGTGGCGCCAGTCATGGCGACAACTACTCGCACGGACGCACTCCACTCCGGCTCGATCGTCCACAAGAGCTAGTGCGCCCGTCGGGCACAATCGCGTGGAGTGATGACCAATTGTTCACTGTTTTACGACGTCTCGGGAAAGCCGTAGGTGGTCCACTTGTCGAGGACCTTCTGCTGGAGGTCGGGCGGGAAGTTGTTGGCGAAGTCCGCCTTGATGGGACGATCGACGTCGGTCCACTCATCGCGGTGAAGTCCGATAAGGATTGCTTTGGACGCTGACATCGCGCTCTTTTCGTGCTTGTTGAGATACACGATCAACGGAACCGCGGTCAGTTCGTCCACCAAGATGACATCCTCTCCGGGGTGCACTCGTGTCAAGATTGCCCATAGCACCTCGCCTTCAGAGGTGGGGTCGACGTCATCTTCGACGACGAGCACGCGCGGTGCGATTTGACCGGCCTTGGTACCCATGACGTGAGTAGCCATCTTGCGGGCGAACTCGTGGCGAGACGTCACTCCGGACAACGATCGCCAGTGGGCCGGGACAGTGATCACTAGGAGATGGTTGGCTGCCATGAATGGCATGTAGACGCCGCTGACTGGGAAGCCGTGCTTGCGCAGGTCCGCCAAGACGACAGCCGAATTGCTGATGCCCCAGACGGTGTGGTCTTCCTCGGGCGGGAAACCGGCCGAGGCGACCGGCAGAATCGCGTGATCCCGATAACTCAGGGCGGTCACGTGGTACACCGGTTTGGCCGAACGGGCGGCCGGCAGCAAGTAGCCCGGATACTCCGACATCGGGCCTTCTTCGTCGACTTCCTCGATGCTGACATACCCCTCGATGACGATCTCCGACGAGGCCGGTACGTACAGATCGACCGTGTGTGCCTTCACGACGTCAAGAGGCTCCTTGAGGTAGCCGCCGATCGCCGAGGCCTCAGAGACATGATCGGGCAACGGTCCCCCTGAAAAGTAGGCCACGACGGGGTCCTGGCCCAACGACAACGCGAAGGGCATGTTCTCGCCGCGCTCTTTCCACACCCGATAAATCTGGCCGAGGTGTTGCATCGGCTGGAAGAGCCCGACCATCGTGTTCTTGTCGCGCAGCGCAATCCGGGAGATCGACCAGTTGGTCCACTGTCCATCGGGATGGGGCGCGACGACCGTGCCGTAGGTATTGATGAACCGGCTTCCATCACCATCGTGAATGAGTGGGGTCGGTAGCGCAAAGAGGTCGATGTCGTCGCCGGTGCGCACGTTGGCCTGGAAAGGTGCGCTGTCAACCACGCGCGGCTCAATGGGCTCGACTTCCAAGGCGTGGGAGAGCGCTTCGACGATATCGGCGCCCGACGCATCGGCGGGTAGCCCTACCGACGTGGCTGCCCGGATGAGTTCACGACCGGGTAAGGCGCTGACCCCGGCGGGCGCTCCCAAGACTCGAAAGCCAGGCTCGGAATCGTTGACCTTGGTAAATAACGGTGCCGGGGAGCCAGTCTCGTTGACCCTGCGAATGATGGCGCCGACTTCGAGGTTCCAGTCCACCGGCTCGTCGATTTCGACCAGGTCGCCGTGCTCAGCCAGAATCGCAACATACTCGCGCATGTCTTTGACATGACGGGGTTTGAAGTTGGGATCCGAGTAGCGGCTTGCCGCAGACGTATTGAGCTGTGTCACAGCGTATTCCGTTCTTTACTTCGATCGAGTCATGTGGATTTGTGTGCCGTTGCAGCCGACGGCGTGCGCCAAACTGACCGTGGCTCAACGCCGCGCGGTGTGGCGGGTCGCGCGACCGCTTCCCGAGATCTCCTCCGATCAAACACTGATGCAACAGCATTGCCAGAGAGACTGCTAAGCAACGACTTTCGTAGACAGCCGTGGAGTCTGTTTCGCTTTGCGGCAACCGCTGCTGACGCTACGCGATATGTATGCCACAGCACTGTCAAGATCTTTGGGCATCGAGCCATGTTCGGCAGTCACCCGACCGCGGGAGTAGGCGATCGATCGTTTGAACTCCGAGGGTGTGCGTCCGAATGTCTTCTTAAAGGCCGAGCTGAAGTGGCTGTGGCTGTGGAAGCCGAGTTCAATGGCGAGAGTTGTCAGGTCGCCGCACTCCGGTAGCACGGTTAGCGCCAACGCGAGCCGCAGCCGTAGGTGGTAGCGGTACAGCGGGATGCCTTCGACCCGACGGAACGCGTCGGTGAGATAGACCGGTGTAACGCTTACCTCGCGGGCGATTTCGGCGAGCGTCCACCGACGCCACGGATCTGCAGACAGCAGCAATTTCACGTGGTTGACCATCTTTGCGGGCCGACCTCCGTTTGGCTGCAGAGCGCGAGAAGTGTTATCGCCTAGCGCATGGCGAACAAGTCGCAGTGCAAGGGCTTCAGATTCCAATGACCCGATCGATCCACGTGAGAGCCGCTGTCGCAATTGTGCCGCTAGGACTTGGGTGTGTGCGTCGACCTGCAGCACAGGCCGATTGAGTGCGGGTCGGTCGTAGGGCGAGCGGTACTCGGACGGCAAGACCTCCAATAAAGTTGCGGGCTCGACGCCTACGGTCAGGGTCGCATCTCCGCCGGCGATCGGGTGACTGACCCGATACGGCTCGTTCTCATTGAGAATCACCATCTGATTAGGTTCGGCGACATGCCCTCTTGTGCCTACCCAGTGGACGTAGACACCGTGATAAGGGAAGACGAGCCGGGTTCCCTCGACCAGTTCCTCATCCGCCTTAACCCGGCACAGACCTCGGCACTGCACGTCCCAGGCTGTGACGGTTCCCGTTTGGATTAGCAGCCGCGGGTCGTATTCCGGCATGCACGCGCAACGCTGTGCATCAGCCAGTTCAGGCCGAAGGACTGGCACCGCGCGGCGGGGCGCGCGTTGGTCTGCGGGGGTCAGTAGTGCTCCTAGGTACGGCTGGCGGTCCAAGCTCGGTACTGACCACGGTATGAATAATTGGCGTTGTCTGCTATGACATAAATGCGACAGTTTCTGCCACGTACAAATGTCGGCCGACAGTGGAGAAGAGGGCCATGCCAACGAGACGTGTGATCATCGTCGGCTTCCCCGGTGTGCAATCCCTGGATCTGTCCGGCCCCTACGAGGTATTCGCCGAGGCCGACGCTTACCGGGTTCAGGTTGCAGCGCCGCAGGCAGGGCACTTCAGCGCCGAGTCCGGGGTCGGGCTGTGGGCGGATGTTGCGCTCGCGGACCTACGGGGCCCGATCGACACCTTGATCGTGGCTGGCGGCTACGGCGTCTTCGACATGATCGAAGACGAGAACTTCGTGCATCATCTGCAGCGCGTGGCCAAGAAGTCACGCAGGGTGGGGTCCATCTGCACCGGAGCATTTGCTCTGGCCGCCGCCGGATTACTAGAAGGCCGTCAGGCGACGACTCACTGGCGTTTCAGTGACCAGTTGCAGAGTTGCTATCCAGCGGTAGTCGTCGACTCCGAACCTATATTCGTCCGATCGGACAACATCTACACCTCGGCTGGCGTCACCGCTGGCATGGACCTCTCGCTTGCGCTGGTGGAAGAGGATCTCGGTCATCAAGCCGCAATGACGATCGCGCGCGAGTTCGTATTGTTCATGCGCCGCCCAGGCGGACAATCCCAATTCAGCACCGCATTAGCGGCTCAGACCGCCGACCGCGAACCATTACGCGAACTGCAAGCATGGATCGTCGACAACGTCAAAGCAGATCTATCTGTCGAAGCGCTCGCTGAACGCGCGCACATGAGCCCACGCAACTTCGCCCGCGTTTTCACCCGCGAAGTAGGTCAAACTCCAGCTCGTTATGTGGAACAGATCCGCGTCGAGTCCGCTCAACGTCGACTCGAAGAATCCGCCGGCTCAATCGATGAGATCGCTAACCAATGCGGATTCGGCAGCGCGAATTCGATGCGTCGATCTTTCCTGCGGGTCCGCGGCGTTTCTCCGTCGGACTACCGCCAACGATTCAGCACCCACGCCCTGGTCACCGAAATCCGCTAGTGGGCAGCGCCTAACGCATCACGCGGTGACGACTTGCGGGTGGTCGCCAAAGTTGAGCGCAGTCCCGGTTGCTTGACGGTGATCCATCGGAGTGCCAAAGATCTTGACAGCGCTCAAGATTGCGCAATAACTACATTTCGCCATAGCTCTGACTGACTGGCACTCGCCCAGATCACAAGAGCGAATGGAGGGCGGTGTGCGATGGTTGCCATGGGTCTGCGCACAGAGTGCGAACGCTGTGGCCGACCGTTACCAAACGGATCACCTGATGCGCGGATCTGCACGTTCGAATGCACTTTTTGTGCGATCTGTGCTGATGGCGAGCTCGCGGGAGTATGTCCAAACTGCAAGGGCAACTTGGTTCTTCGACCCACTCGGCCGTCACGCCTGTTGAAGCAGTATCCGCCTTCGGCGGGCGACGTTGGACGCGAACGACTAGCCCAGGGCTTCAGTCCAGATACTGCGGAGCGGGCATTGGAGCCGGATGCGGGCGACGAATGAATAGATTAGGGATCCTCAAATCCTCTGCGCGCCAGAAGAGTACTTCTGTGACAACTGAGAGATGCTGTCGCGCAAGCCATCTCGACCACACCTGAATAAGCAAGCATGGATCACCACCTCCGATCGTATTACGCGACGGCGAAAACAAATGAGAGGAAAAACTATGAAGGCCTGGCTGTGGGACGGATCCAAGGGGGTTGATCATCTACGCCTAGCCGATGCGCCCAATCCGGTCCCGAAAGAGGATGAAGTCGTCTTAGAGGTCCACTACACGGCGTTGAACCCCGCTGATCGCTACCTGATAGAGAAGCAATACCCCTATCCCGTGGACCCCCCGCTTCCACACGTGCTGGGGCGCGATGGTGTGGGGACCGTCCTTGAAGTAGGTGACAGTGTCAACGATGTGCGCGTCGGGGACAGGCGCGTCATTTTGCGCGGCGATGTCGGGGTATTCCGGTGGGGCAGCTTTGCCGAGCGATTGGCGTTGCAGGCCAAAAGCCTGGTTGAGATCCCCGCAGGGCTGGACCGAAGAAGAGTCGGCGGGCGCAACGCTCGTCTACCTGTCGGCCTACCGCGCGCTGACCATGTGGGAGCCGCTCAAACCTGACTCAGTAGTGCTGGTCACCGGTGCATCAGGAGGGGTTGGAGTCGCGGCCGTGCAGTTGGCGGCCGCGATGGGTCACACGGTCGTGGCCCTCTCCCGCAGTGCCGAAAAGCAAGAACGACTCAAGGAACTTGGCGCCACTTTCACGTTCAATCCCGAGGACTCGGGATGGCGGGCTGGGGTGAAGGAAGCCTTGGGTTCACGCGGAGTGAATTTGGCGGTCGACAGTATCGGAGGCGCATTGTTTCCGGATGTCGTCGACACGATGGCTGAACTAGGACGACTCAGCCTGGTAGGCGAACTGGGAGGTCCGGTACCCAACTTCGACACCGGCACGCTCTTCTCGCGCCGGCTGCGGATCGGCGCGATGGCTGTCGGTTACTACACACCGGAGGAGAACCGAACTGCTTGGCAAGAGTTGCTGGCTATCATGGCGCGCTCCGGGGCGCATCCAGTCGTTGACCGTGTATTTCCGTTCGAAGATTTGCCGCAAGCCTTTGAACGTCTAGCCGAGGGTCCGATGGGAAAGGTTGTGGTCGAAGTAAAGCCCTGAGCTTATGGCCTCGGCTTCCATCGGGATAGGCCTTCAGTCGGCAGGAGAACCGTTAGTCGCGATTCGAAGCAGTCAGCATTCCATCACCACCGAAGGAATTCACAATGGTCACCTTTACTCATCGCAACCCCGAGATGGATCTGGAAAGGAAGCGAACGGCGCTGGTGCTGGCAGACATTCAAAACGAGTTTCTGTCGGGACATGGCTCCTACTACCCACTGATCGAAGACGCGCTCAAAGAGCGCAACGTCATCGACCATTTGGAAGAGCTTCTGCAGTGCGCCGAAGAGAACGACTACTACGTCATTCACTCGCCGCACTACTACTACCCGACGGACGCCCAATGGGTTGTGCCTGGCGGCGCGATCGCGGACTACCTCGGCGGTGTTCCCGGTGGTTTTGTGCTCCGCACGGACCCAGTCGATCTGGAAGGCTTAGACGGTTCCGGGGCAGACTATTTCGAGCCCTTCAAGAAGTACCTGACATGATCGGCAAGACCTGTAACACGTCCCCACACAAGGGTTTCTCGACATGGCACAACGACGTGATCAAGCAGTTGCGCTTTCGGCGTATTGAGAAAGTCATCATGGCGGGGCCAGTTGGAAATCTCTGCCTGGAAAGCCACATGAGGGACATCATCGAGCACGGCTTCGAAGTCGCGATGGTGCGAGACGCAATCGCGGCCGGCCGTAATGAAGAAGGAGACGCCTACACGGCCGCCATGGTCAACTACCGCTTCATGGCCAATGCGGTGTGGACGACCCAGGAAGCCGTAGCGCGCATGAAAGCAGCCGCCGCCTAAGACGAGCCGGTGTCGACCCGCTTCCATGAGCGTGACTGCACCCTCACTGTCGATGCGCAGCCGAAGTTGTTGTAGCGCAAACCGACAACAAGTTTGATCATCGCAGACCCGTTTCTCACGGGCCAACCGTACTGACGACGTGTTGTTGTAGTACAGGCTCGGAATCCGACGCGAGTGATTGACCTGAGCGGAATACGTTGTCGCAGTGAGTGATAACGCTAAGGAATCTGATCGCAGTTGCGGACTATTGGTATAGCCCCCAAGGTGACGTCACAGTGACAAATCATCAACCCTGCTGCCGGGCGTCGCGCACCTACCCTTGGCTTGCGCGAAGGCACGCAAGGGCTGCGCGCGAAAAAGTGGACACGAACGTGAGACAAATCGGTGTGGACACGAAGTGAGACAACGTGCATCGCCGCACGTCAAGCGAGGGCGAGTGGACATGAGATTTGGGAACCTACAGTAGTTGTAGGTTCTTGTCGAGATGCAGCGAAGATTGACAAAGTGAGCAGTCTTGTTTAACGAGCCCCACTCGACCCATGGCTTTGCTCAACGAACTTCAGGGCTTTGACGGAGACATCGAATTCCAGCCATGCTTCCAGTCAGAGTTGCACCGGTAGCGGGGGAAGCTGTTGTTTTGAGCGCCGAAATGATCTCCGCTCGACTCAGATCGAAACAAGCCTAGACCCGACCCTGCACACCGAGCGGCTTGCCGGTTTGGTGCGCGAAATAACTCCGTCTACCGTCGGATCGGTGGGAGAGAACGTGCGCGAGCTGCCCTTGAGCGGGCAGAGTTCATCACCGACACCATCCGGGTCCATCTGGGTCGACAAGCGTGCGCCCTCCACCACAACGATCTGTCCGCGATCCGCGCCGTGATCGGCACAGCGGTCCACTGGTGTCCCGCCTGCCCCGGCTCTTTAACACATGTAAACGCTGACCAGAGATAGTCAGTGCTTATCGGTGTTCCACGGTGCTTCGCTATGAAGCCGTTGCATTCGGGTAAGCGCTTGACGGGTATCCGCACTCATACATGAGTAAGTCCGCCATTTTGATCAGATGAGTCGCAGCTCCCACGCATATGCTCCTTAGAGCATCCGTTTCATCTGGATGACCTCGGCCCGCTGAGATTCCACGACGTGCTTGGCTATACCTATTGCGTCTACGTTTCTTCCGTCAGCGATTTCGGCGTTGGCCATCTCGATCGCTCCCTCATCGCGACTGATCATGGAATGCAGCCATACTGTGTCAAATTCGATGCCGCGGAACGAGTTCAGTCTTGTGATGGTGGCTCGATCAGCCATACCCTTCAGTGGTGCGGCGTGAGAGCTGTTGCCGGTCTTGGCATCCGGGTTTTCGTGCCACTGCACCAAGAGCACCCGTGCGACCGCTATATCCGATTGCAGGACCGGCGCGCTCTTGGCAGCAAATGTGACGACATCGGGATTGTCTGAGTGATCGGGGACTAGCGCTGACATCTCGATACCTTGCTGGTGGTGAGTAATAGCAGCGATGAACGACCCCACCTGTCTCGGTTCACGGTTGGGCGGGGCGTGCGGATTTCACCATGATCTTACGGAGGGCGCAGCCGGCCAGAAGCCACCGTCACTAACCCGAGATCTTGGAGATCTGGGCGTCGGACAACTTCACCACCGCGTCCGGCAGCGGCTGGAAGTGCACCTTGCCCAGGAACGGCGGCGTGCCACCGTCGGTGATAGCCCAGTGGAGAAACGCCTGCAGAGTCTGCGCGGTCGACGGGTCCTTCTGGTGGCTGTCGACGACGGTGTACTCATAGTTGACGATCGGGTAGCCATCCGCGGCGGGCCCGTCGATCAGCGAGATCGCTTCGTTGGACGGCGTTTGCGCGGCGAGATCGGCGGCGCCCATCTTGATGCTTTTCGCGGTAAGCAGCACAAATTTGCCTGATTTGTTGGCCAGTTTGGCTTCACCCAGACCTGACTGCTCGGCTTGGTTGAGGAAGCTGACGCCGACGTAGGCGACACATCCGGGAGTTTTCGCGCAGCCGGTCACCATGCCGCTGTTGCCGTTCTCAGCCAACGCGCCCGGTGCGGCCGGAAAATTGACGGTGGTACCGAAGCCCGGCAACTTACCCCAGCCGTCCGGGTCCTGCTTCGACAAGTATTGAGTGAAAAGGAACGTGTCACCGGATCCGTCGGACCGGTGCAGCGGAACCACCGGCGTGTCCGGCAGATTCACGCCCGGGTTGAGTGCGGCGATCTGCGGGTCGTTCCAGGCTTTCACACTGCCTCGGTACATGGCTGCCAGCACGGTACCGTTGAGCTGCAGATTCTCCTTGACACCGGGCAGGTTGTAGTTGACCTCCTGCGCGGAGACGGCCACCGCGATGTTCATCAACGACTTGTGCGCGGACATGTCCGCTTCGGACAGGTAAGCGTCGGACCCACCGATGGTGACCGCCCCGGCGGCGGCCTGCGCGATCCCGTTGGCCGAGCCCGTCGCCTGGGTGTTGATCGACACGTTTGGGTATTTCGCGTGGTAGACCGACGCCCACTGGTCGAACAACGTATACAAGAGCGTACTGCCGGTCTCGGACAACGTCACCGGCGTCGACGCGGGTGACGTGGCCACCGTGCCGGGTCCGGAGCTGTTGGAACTGGTTGCCGAGTGCGACCCGCAGCCTGCTGCCGCCAGCATCACGACTAGCGCCGCTATCAGCCTGCCCAATCGAAATAACACGTGGTGACCTTCCTTCGAGCGTGGATCATGCTGAATCCGCGCTAGTCGGCTCGGGATGTGAACGGACCGACGGCGTCGGGCCGGCCGAAACGTCTGCCTGAAGAAATAGCGAACGGTCCCTTGGTGTCGGCGAGCTGAAAACTTTTCGTCGGTGAGCCGCGTCCGCGATGAACATCGGATGAACTGGGACGCTGTTACGCCATCCCGATGGTGCGACGAAACTTCAACTGTTCGTTGACAGGCACCTAACAACTGGCGCGCGTAGCCTGGGCGCCCGGCCTGTTACGGGACGAGCCCTTTTCGGCAATTAAGATGGGGTGACGGAAGCGATGACGGGGCGGAAGGGCTGACTTCTGCCGATCTGTGTTCATTGCGTGTACCGAGGGCGCATCACCGGTGACCCAACGGGAGCTGTGGCCGATAGGTGAGAGGCGGTGTCAGCTCGTCCGCAAGGGGTCGTGACGACGCAGCCAAGAGCTCAGCACCAAAGGGAAGAGGAATCTATGACTACGCATCGCTCGCTAGCCACGCTCGCCACCCTCGCGACGGCCGGTTTCGCGCTAATTGGTAGCGCAGGGGTCGCTAATGCCAGCCCGCAAGACGATGCATACCTGGCCGCGTTGCGGGGCGTCGGCCTTCACTGGACGCCCGGCACGCAGGCCGGGCTCATCCAAGAGGCACACGACGTCTGCTATAACCTCACCTGGGGCTGGACCCCGCAGCGGATTGCGAACGACCTCGAGTCGCGTCTCGGCGCTCAAGGTGTCACGGGTGCGGAAGCCGCCACAATGGTCAACGCAGCGCACCGGATCTACTGTCCCGGAAACGTCTGCGACGCCCCCACGTTGTGCACGTGAGCGCACGCGCGTCATGAGGCATTTGGGTCTGCTGCACGAATAGGTGACAACAACCGAGGTGGCTGGACCGGTTTGGGTGGGCTGAGCGAGGCGTCCCCACGTCGTGTTTGAGCTGCTAGACGGGAACGGCTGCCCGGCATGCTGGTCTCGCTGCTCGGGCCGACCCGCCCGAAGCGGGCCTGACCGCTAATCCTGTAGAGCCTCAATCAGACTCGACGACTTCACGAATCCGCACGAACGTGACCGTCGTGTCGCGAACACTGCTCCCAAGACCGAAGGCCGCGCGCCAGCCGACGCCTTGCGCTGTGCAGGTGGGCGCGACCTGGCCGGCGGCTCACAGATCCTTGTCACTGCAATTTGCTATGACAGAGGATGTAGTGCGTGCAATTCTGTGGTGAGGCAATTGTTCAGCAGGATTGGTCGGGGGGCGGGCGGTGGTGTCCCAGGTGATGGCCGCGCTGGTGCGTTATCTTCGCCGGCGCTGTAGACAGGGCGATTTCGTCGACGACGCCGACGGACTACTACAGTGGCCGTAGTAGTACGAGCAAGCGTGTAGCGTCTCGTTCTTGACTTCGCATCATTTATGAAACACGAAATCTAGACGGCCGGTTGCACTTCCACGGTTTGGTCGCGCAGCACCGTGATGGTGGGCGGTTCGTGAACGACAGTTTGTGGGGCAGTTCGGTGAGTTTGGATTGTTGGCCGGGGATTCTTAAGCTGGATGTCGCCGAACCGCAACGCCCAGAGCCCATTTCGATCTTGTTAACCTCTTTGTATGCCACGAAAATTCAGTGACGAACAAATTGAAGCGTATCTCGATAGCCGCCCAAGCTGGGCGATACTGAGCACCATCGACACGGACGGATTCCCGCACACCGTACCCCTTGGATACTTTCGCCTTGGCCGCGACATCATCATGGGTGTGCGAGATGGGACGCGCAAAGTCGCCAACGTCGAAAGCAACCCGAACGTGAGTATCTTGCTCGAAGACGGCTCCAGCATGGCAGATATCCGGGGAGTGATGTTGCAAGGTCACGCCCGCATCGTTCGCGAACCAAGCGAAGCTCTTGAGCTCGCAAGGGAAGGTGCCCGCAAACGGGGCGTGCCAGAGCCCGAACGGCCCACCGCACCCAGACCGGGCTCCACCTACATCCGCATGACACCCGTTAGGACAGTGTCTTGGGACTACGCAAATTCAAGGCCGGACCAGGCTTAGCTTCGCCGACCGTCGTGGAAGGCAAGAGAATCCGCCATGCCCTGCCTGCCGTCCGAGGCCCACGTGGTCACTGCCCGAACCACACGTTGATCAGTGCGTCAAACAGCTCAGGAAAGGTGAGCGTCGGGATCTCGTGAATGGTGGTCAGTCCGTCGACTACCGTTGTGGCTGAGTCAATTTGCTCGTCGGTTAATCCGAGGTAGGCCAAGTGCAGTCCGAAACCGAGCAAGATGTCCTGCCAGGTCGAGCCGATCGAGGTGGGCTCCGCCCAAAGGTCACCGTCGATGTTGAAAATTTCGGTGGGGTACAAATTGTCAGGGACGCCAGTCGGGTTGGCCCCGAGCATGATGAACCGCAGAGCGTCGGAAGGGATGTTGTTGTCTGCCAGATCATGTTGGGCGAGGGCCGCGATTGCGCTGCTCTGTGAGTACGTGAAAATGGTCAGCGGGTCGCTGCAGACGCCGGCGCCGTTGCACCCCATGTCGCCGTCTTGGTAGTTCTCAATGATCGCGTCAATGAGGATTTTCTGACCCTCTTGCACGCTGGTAAGGAAACTGAAGGTCTGTGGCGTGGTCAGTGCAACGATCGATGCGGTGTCCCCACCATAGCCATTGGGGTCGAGGTACAGACTCTCCGCTTCACTGATGTATATAGCCGTCGGTGTCGGCAATCCCGTGGCGCCCAGAATCAGTGCGTTGGTCGAACCGTCCAGGAAGTCAGCCGGAGTTGAGCTGGCCAGCGAGTCGCTGGAGGCGACGGTGCCAGTGGGGCCGAGCAGCCAGTCGCTGATGGTGCCGGCGGCGGTTGCCCAGAAGTCGCTGTCGGTATCTGCGTCGGCTGGACTGGCAAACGCGACAGCCGCACCGCACAACGCGGCGCCGAGAATCATTCTCTTCATTTCTCCCCCTTGACGATCAGAACTGGTGTCGCCGGCCGTTCCTCGACGGCTAGCGATTGGGCTTGCTTGGCCCCCAGCGCTGATGAGCTCTCTCAGACGTATTTAAGTTATCGCTTAAATTGAGTGCGAGTCGTCCGAAATGGCGGAAGTCTTACATTCTCATCTGAGCTGTTTTTGATGCTGCTAGAACCATTCACAGCCTTTCCGCCGCGCGCTTATTCATCGCAACTTGGACAGCGGGCTCTTCCGTCATTAATCGGGCCGATTACCAAACCTCAAGTTTTGCCACCGGTGCCTCGCGAAAACCGCTGCAGGTGGACAAAACCCCGCTACCAGCGAGTTCAACGTCGGCACCTGGACTTGACCGCTCGCCCGTGACTAAGCACGCGGTATCGGTGATTGAGGTGAACCCAATAGGAAAATAGCAGAAATATATGCTTTTCGAAGGTATTCCGTAGACGCCAGTTTTACGATTCACTTGTTCATGTAATGAGGGACTTAGGAGGCGTTATTTGGCCTATAGAGCTCAAACACATGAATACGAGCGGGGAATGGCCTAAGCAACCTTGGTAGCCCACCCGTCGGCGATGCCGACCGCACCGTTGCAGAGCAGAACCGGCCCCTGAGCGGGCAACACCGTCAAAAGTCGTGCTGTCCTCTTGCTTCGGTGCGACCGCGAATGCTGACCGATCCGGGTGGCGACACGATGCAGCGCAACCGTCCAGCAGCGCCACTCGCGGCCACCGACTACGCCCAGGACCGCTTCATTGGAGGCTTTCTGGGGTATCCCCCGAACTCCGCCGCTCGTGATGGCGCGTGGCGAAGGCAACTACTGGGAAAACGGGGATACAGATGTCTGACGCGGGTTCGCCGGCGGTGTTGTTCGACCTCGACGGCACGTTGGTCGATACGAATTTTCATCACGCCGTTGCGTGGCAACGCGCATTCACAGACGTGGGCCGTCACGTGTCTTGCTGGCGCATCATCGAACTCTTGGGGCGCTCCGGAGATGAACTGATCGCGGAGTCAATCGGTGACGAGCTCGCCGAAAGTAGCGGCGATGACGCGAAGGACAGCCATGACAGGTATTTCGGCGAATACGAACCTGTTTTACAGACGACTGCGGGTGCCCGCGATCTACTCCAGGCCATCACTGATCAGGGGTGGCAGACGGTGTTGGCGACTTCGGCGGGGGAGACCACGCTGAAGCTGTTGCGCCGGGTTCTTGACGCCGATGACCTTGTCGGCCACGTCACTTCGAGTGCCGATGCTGATCGCGGCAAACCTCATCCCGATATTGTCAGCACAGCGCTTGAGCGCGCCGAAATTGGTGCCGACGACGCGATTTTCGTCGGCGACGCCGTGTGGGACATGCAAGCAGGCAAACGCGCCGGAGTGCCGACGGTAGGTTTACTCAGCGGCGGAGCAAGCCGGAAGGCACTGCTGGATGCGGGCGCTGTGGCGATCTATGACGATCCGCGCGACATCCTTGCTAATTTCAGCGACTTCATCAATTTGCGCACAATGACGTAACCCCTCACCGCCGTTTCACCGAGCCGACGGGGTTGGAAGGTGTTGTGCGCCGACCGATTTGTCCACGTGCCAGCTCAGATTCTGCACGAGTGGAATGCCGTTGGGCATGTGAATGATTTTCGCCCGCCCAGCAGTGGCGCGGCGAAAGATCCTGGCTAACCGCGTTTAGCGTGCCTCATCACACGGTGCGCCGTCGAAGCGGGCACGCGCATCATGGATATCGGAATAGCGGGTGTCGGCCCAATCGATGAGGCTCGCCATCGGCTCCAGCAGCGATTGGCCCAGCGGGGACAGGCGATATTCAACGCTCGGCGGCTTGGTCGCAAAGACATGGCGGGTGATCAGTCCGTCACGCTCCAAATCGCGCAGCGTCTGGGTCAGCATCCGCTTGGAGATGTCCCGAATAGCTCGGTGAAGCTCGCTGAAGCGCTGTGGTCGCGCCGCGAGGGTCATGATCATGAGGATGCTCCACTTGTCGCCGATGCGGTCGAGCACGTCGCGCACCGGGCAATACACGGGTCCTACCGACTCGGCGTCGTCGGATTGGTATCGGCTGAAACGCTCGATCGCGCTCACTGCTGAGCTCACGGAGTCCATACGGGTTCCCTTGCTGTCACCTGGTTACAAATAACTGCCTCCTTACGGCGCAGCCCGACGGTCTATACATTAGACCTGGTCTGGAACATAGACCAGGTCTAAAAAGTAGACCACCTAACACTAGGAGAAAATGCATGAAGATATTGATTTTGGGGGCAACCGGCGCAACCGGTCAGCTCATCGTCCGCGACGCGACGGCCAGCGGTCACCACGTGGTGGCGCTGGTTCGTGCGAAAGCGAGCTCCAATCTGCCGGGAGCCGAGGTGATCGAGGGCGATGTCCGCGACGAGGAGACCCTCGCGCACGCGTTGAACGGCTGCGATGCCGTCGTCAGCGCGCTGGGCACCGGTATGGGATTGCGCGATGTCGATCTGCTGACCGTCGCGACCCGGGCACTCGTCGCGGCGATGACCCGCGCAGGCGTCCGCCGTCTCATCTGTATCTCCGCACTCGGAGTCGGCGACAGTCGCCACCATGGCGGCTTCGTCTTCGACCGGATATTCCAGCCGTTGCTGCTCGGCCCCGCCTACAAGGACAAGGACCGCCAAGAAGCCGCGATCCGCGCCAGTTCACTTGACTGGGTTGTCATCCGCCCCGCCATGCTCACCAACGGCGCAGCGCGTGGCCGCATCAGGGCCACCACCGACCTCGCCGGCATCAACGGCGGCAAGATAGCGCGCGCCGACGTCGCTCAATTCGTGCTCGAGCAACTGACGACCGACACCTGGTTGCGGCGCACACCCGTCATCCTGTGGTGAAGGGCGGTTTCGTATCACTTTCGACCCGCAACTAGCGAAAGGTGGCCACGCGGACGACGTCCCACCGCGACGGAGGGCGGTGCGGCGGAACGCAGCTCTGCACGGCTGTCGGCGGTACGGACAGGTAGATCAGCGTGCGCGCGTCGTGCCCGACGCGCTCGCGGGCCGCAGACACCACCGTGGTGCTGGGGGTGATGCCTGCTTCTTGCGTGAGGATGGCTTCTTCGGTTTCGGTTGTGGGGAGGTCGATTTCGATGCCGACCATGCGTTTGAGGGTGGAGTCTTTGAGGTCTTTGAGGACGCTTTGATACCCGGGCCGAGGCAGCCCGAGATGAGGCCGTTTGTGGCTAGGTTGCCGTCATGGGGTGAAGGCAGCTAGCGCTGTCACGTGAATCTCGGCGTACGGCCGGATCGGCAAGCTGGCAAGCGCCTCCTCCAAGGCGTCGGCATCAGCGGCTGACCAGATGCCGATGTTCGTCCGAGTACCAGGCAATCGCCAGAGTTGCCGAATCACGCCCTGTGACAGCAACTCCCGGCCCCTGGACCGTTCACGCTCAATGAGAGCTGCACGTTCGTCCTCGGGTAGCTCGTAGGTGCGGGCAAAGTCCACGCGAACCAGGAAGTCCATCTTCCTCATCGTCCTTCCGGTCTTGCCACTCCTCCGGTCAGTGGCCGCTTTTCGATCGATGGCGTGACGTCTGTGAATGAGCACGATCTGTGCTCGACACGGCCGCAAGCTAGCTGTGCCGTGTCACCCCAGGTATCACGTCGAGGAAAGCGCAGGCGACCGGTCCAGAATCCGCGTGGGAGCCAGTCCGCGTTGCAGTAGTGTCATCGCCGAAGAGCGCGTGCTAGTCGAGAACCGCGATCGCCTCCACCTCGACGAGGTGTTCAGGCTGGAACAACGCGGCGACACCAATCAACGTGCCCGGTGGCACGAACGCAGCGACACCGAGTTTCGCGCAGGCTCGGGCACGGCCCTCCTGCACCAAGGGCATCTTGTCCAGAGTCCAATCGGCCACATAGATGGTCAATTTGGCGATGTCGTCGAAGGAGCCGCCAATCTCGGCGAGTGCCGCGCCGACGTTGAGAAAACACTGCTCGACCTGCGCGGCGAGGTCGCCCTCGCCGACCAGCTTTCCGTCGGCGTCCCAGGCGACCTGCCCGGCCATGAACACGAGCTTGGAACCGGTAGCAATCGACACCTGGCGGTGAAAGTCGACCTTCGGCAGGGCACGCGGGTTCGTCAAAGTGATGGTCATCCAGACTCCTTATCGTGAGGGCTTGCGACGGCGAAATGTGGTGGCCGCCAGGACTTCGAGCATCGCGAATAGCCATGACCAGGTGGTGACGTGGCGAGACCCCGAAACGCCTTGCTGTGCAACGCCATCAGTTGCTGTGCGGGTCCGGCGCGCTCGGCGCACCCTTCGACCGCCGCCCTACTCGCCCAGCCGTTGTGGAAGCTGGCCGTGCCTGGGGTCGAGCCCGCAGGCTCGCCAGCTTGACAGGACCTGACGCGCTCATCGCTCGACAGCGATGCCGCCTCTTGAACGGTGAGGGTAGCGGCGCTTGTCATGACAACCCTCTTGCAGTGGGGCCAGACGACGCGCCATCCGCACCGATGGCGCGAGAAGGCGGTTCTTGGTGTGAGCGTGGCTTCTTCACGAAGCGATGAATGGCTTCGTCGGCATGCTGTTGTGTTACGGGGTCACGGAAGTCGGCGACGATCTCCGACTGATCCACGAGGGGCCCGGTGACGGCGCCCGGTCGGCTGGCGTAGAACACGCCGCTGCGCAACTGTTCGTCGGTGACTCCATCGACCAGCCGCTGGGCGCCCTTCTCCAGCTGGTGTCCGACCCCCAGTGCGGGAAGGACGTAGGGCAACAGAAGTGATTCATCATGGTCCGAGTGACGACGCCCATGTCGCGCAATGCGTCCGTTCCCGCGGTGTTGCCTGGGCTCACGGTGAGCAGCCGCAGGTCGGGATGCTTTCGCGCCAGTGCCGACATCCACAACGCGCCAAGGTATTTCACCTGTCCATAGGCGAGGAACGTGTTGAATTTGTGCTGCTTGAAGAAGGAACCGTCGATGACGCTGGCGAACTCCTCCACCGAGTGGTCCGTGAACGTGGGCCGCGGCATCCGCATCATGCGAACACCGCGCGCAGCTTCGCTGCCCACCAGGACCGCGGTGTTGGTCAATGCCCCGTCGGCGAGGAGATTCTCAAGCAGTACGACGTGGCCGAGTACGTTGGAACCGAAGACATGCGTGACGCCATCAGCGGTGAGCGCCAAAGGTGTTGGGCCGCCGGTGCCGCCGGCGTTCATGACAACCGAATGCAGTTCGCCATCCAACGTGCTCAGCGCTGACCTCACCGAGTCCAAATCGGTCAGGTCCATCCGAACTACCGTGAAGATGGACCTGCCCGTAATGCGCTCCAGCTCGGCGGCCGCGGATCGTCCGCTGTCGGTGTTGCGACACGCCAGATAGATCCTGTCGAAATCGCCGGCAACGAGCGAGTTGCCGCGCCACCTCCTTGCCGAGCCCCACGTTGGCACCGGTGATCAGAACCGCCTTGAACGATCTCGCAGCCATGCTGTCATTTCCTTTCGATAGAGACTTCGCGCCGGCACGAGCTGGTCACTCGGCTTCGTCACTTTTGTATTGGAAGCCTCATCGGCACCTTAAATTTGTAGCATATGCTACATAATCACGCTCAAGTTCGCTGATGTCAAATGCTGGTTCGCCTGGCGTAGATGGCCGCTCCACATCTTTTATGACGCTGCGATGCAGTCTATTTCGGTGCCTATCAACAAGAACGAGACGCACCTAACGGCGAAGCGCCACCGTAGCAGCGGCAGGGAAGTGCAACCGCTTTATGTAGTGTATGCTTCAAAAAATGGCGCGTTGAAGCTGTTCCGACTTCCAGGTTGCCGCGAGCAGGTCCGCGCAGAACGGCGGACAGGATCAGACGAATTCGGAAAGGGGGATCAGGGCAGCGGGGCCCGCAGCGACGGATCTCGCCAGACCTGGCCAAAGTGATGGCAGCGAAGGAATCGGTCACCGAACCGCAACGGCTCACCCCCAAGGGACGGGCCACCCGGGAGCGGATCGTGGCGACAGCAGCGCAACTGATGTACGACCGCGGTGTCGCCGGCACGAGTCTTGGCGACGTCCAGAAGGCCGCGGGCGTTGGCGCTTCGCAGGTGTATTACTACTTCGGGGACAAGGAATCCCTGATCAGGGCCGTCATCGCCCACCGCATCCACGCGCTCCTGGCAACGCTCGGGGGCCTGGACAGCATGGAGGGGTTGCGAGCTTGGCGAGACTTCATCGTCGACACGTATCGCCAGCAGAACTGCGAAGGCGGCTGCCCGCTCGGGTCTCTGGTCGGGGAACTGGCCGAGCCCTTCCCGGAGTGTCGAGCTGACCTCGCCGGTGGATTCGACCAGTGGGAAGCAGAGATCCGCACGGGACTACAGGCCATGTGGGGCCGGGGCGATCTGCGCCGCAAGGCCAACCCCGACCGCTTGGCGACCGCGCTGTTGGCCGCGGTCGAAGGCGGCATCATGCTCGCGCAGGTTCGCCGCGACACCGCCCCTCTCGAAACGGCACTCGATGAGGTCTTCGACCGCATCGAGGACCTCAGGCCCCGACGCGCGCCGGCCCGTCAGTAGGACGGCAACAGGCGGCTGGCAAAAGTGGATACGAACGTGAGACAAATCGGTGTGAATGGCGTTGTTCTACCTCGGTGATGTTGCGTACCGATGGCGTGACCATCGACAAGTCCCCCTCGATCGCACCGCCACCGGACTGGCCGCCGCGGCGACTCTGCCAGCCTTGTTGCACATGCCCGCGATCGGAGCGCTCGGCTTGCTCACCGGTATCGGGATTTGCCGACTGGTCTGGGAATTGTGGCGCCGCCCGCGGATCGGTCCGGTCGTAGCGGGCCAGGTGCGTTGAGTGCGCACCGCGTGTGGCTTCGAGGTCCGCCTCATTGATTGTTTGCGAGCCTTAAAAGTCAGCTGCTTCTCCAACAGTTTTCCTCGTCCCTCAGCATGGGTACTCGTTTGAGCGCGATGACAGAGATGTCCCACCAAAGCACGGACGACATCGACCCTTGCGTGCGTGTATACGGGACGCGGGTCCACAATCTGCGGGGTGTCGACGTCGTGGCGCCGCGTGATGCGCTGGTCGCGTTCACCGGGATCTCGGGATCCGGCAAATCGTCGCTGGCGTTCGGGACCATCTATGCCGAGGCCCAGCGCCGCTACTTTGAATCGGTCGCTCCCTACGCGCGTCGCCTGCTACTGCCAACCGGTGCGCCGAAAGTAGATGACATCACCGGGCTACCGCCCGCCGTCGCATTACAGCAGCGCCGGGGTTCGGCGACGTCGCGGTCGACGGTCGGCACCGTCACCACCCTGTCGAACCTGCTGAGGATGCTGTTCTCCCGCGCCGGCACCTACCCGCCGGGGGCCACCGAGCGACTGGACTCCGACGCGTTCTCACCCAACACCGCGGTCGGGGCGTGCCCCGAGTGCCACGGGCTGGGACGAATCCATCGGGTGACCGAAGAAACACTGGTACCCGACCCGTCGCTGACCATCCGTGAAGGCGCCGTCGCCGCGTGGCCGGGTGCGTGGCAGGGCCAGAACCTCCGCGACATCCTCGTCACGCTGGGGTACGACATCGACAAGCCGTGGCGGAAACTTTCTAAGCGTCAACGTAATTGGATTCTGTTCACCGACGAGCAGCCAACCGTAGAGATCGATCCGAGCCAGCATCCCGTGCAGGCCGATTACTACTACAACGGCACCTTCTCCAGCGCTGAACGCCACGTCCGCCACACGTTGGCCAACTCCCACAGCGCGATGATGCGTCGCCGCGTCCTGCAATTCGTCGACAGCGTCGAGTGCCCACTGTGCGACGGTTCCGGACTTCGGCCGGAGGCGTTGCGGGTGACTTTCGCCGGGCGCACCATCGCCGACTACGTGGCGATGCCGTTGGCCGAGCTCGCTGATACGTTGCGCGCGACGGCTTCTCGGACCGATTCCGCCGCCGCGTACGAGTCCACGGAATCCGGCGAGCTGACGGAAGTGGCGACGATGATCGCCGCCGACCTCGTCGCGCGCCTGCAGGTACTCATCGATCTCGGCCTTGGCTATCTTGCGCTGAATCGCCGCACTCCAACGGTGTCACCCGGGGAACTGCAGCGGTTGCGGTTGGCCACTCAACTGCGCGCCGGGTTGTTCGGCGTGCTCTATGTGCTCGACGAGCCCTCTGCCGGACTGCATCCCGCGGATGCCGAACCGCTGCTCGACGTGCTCGATCGCCTGCGGCGCGCGGGCAATTCGTTGTTCGTGGTCGAGCACGACATGGACGTGGTTCGCCGTGCCGATTGGATCGTCGACGTCGGACCGGGGGCGGGGGAGCTAGGCGGAAGCGTGCTTTACAGCGGGCCGGTGCCGGGGCTCGTCGACATCGAGGAGTCGGTCACGCGTCGATACCTTTTCAAGGAGGCCGAGCCGCCGTCTCGTCAGCCCCGCACGCAGTCCGGGTGGCTGCGGTTGCGCGGAATCTGCTTCCACAATTTGCGAGACCTCGATGTGGACCTGCCGCTTGGCGTGTACACCGCTGTCACTGGAGTGTCGGGTTCCGGCAAGTCGACGCTCGTCGTCAAGGTCCTCGGCGATGTCGTGAGCCGCCACCTCGGCGCGGGTCGCGTTACCGAGCCGGCCGAAGCCGACGACGACGAAGGTGACACCGGCATCGTCGATCTCGATCACGACGCGAGCGTCGGTGTCACGGCAGCGGGGACGGAGGCGATCAACCGGCTGGTGTCCGTGGACCAGCGCCCGATCGGACGCACACCGCGGTCGACGCTGGCGACCTACACCGGCTTGTTCGACGCCGTGCGCCGCGAATTCGCTGCGACCCCGAAGGCGCGTCGCCGCGGTTGGACAGCGGGCAGGTTTTCGTTCAACGTGGCCGAAGGCCGCTGCCCCACCTGTCAGGGGGAGGGGTTCGTGTCGGTCGAATTGTTGTTCCTGCCAGGCACATACGCGACATGTCCAGCCTGCCACGGAGCGCGGTACTCCGACGAGACACTCGAGGTGCGCTATCACGAACGTACGATCGCCGACGTGCTAGCGATGACCGTCGACGAGGCCTCGGAGTTCCTTGCCGACATCACCAATGCAGTACGGAGCCTGACCACGCTGCGAGAGGTCGGACTCGGATATCTCCGTCTCGGACAACCCGCGACCGAGCTGTCAGGCGGCGAGGCGCAGCGGATCAAGCTCGCCTCCGAACTACAGAGACCCCGGCGAGGGCATACCCTCTACGTCCTCGACGAGCCGACCACCGGGCTTCACCCCGCCGATGTGGATCTGCTCGATCGTCAACTGCATCGCTTGGTCGACGCGGGCAATACCGTGGTGGTGGCCGAACACGACATGCGGATGGTCGCGGGTGCGGACTGGGTGATTGATCTGGGACCGGGAGCCGGCAGCGATGGTGGTCGGGTCGTTGCGGCGGGACCGCCTACGAAGGTGGCCCGCGCCCAACACAGCCGCACGGCGCCGTATCTGGCAAAGCAGTTGGCGCCGTCTGCTAATCGATGAATTGCGAAGATTAGCAAACTGAAAGTACTTGTCTAACAACACATCCTATCGCGCTCATCCACCAGGAGGCATTCGCTTTTAGATGTCGGGGTGCAGGTCGCGCACGCTGCTGACTGACTCCAGCAGCGAAGCTAGGTGCCGGAAGACCGTCGTCTAATGCGCGGGTGTGGCGGGGAGCGGCGACCCACCACAGCTCGTAGAAGCGGCCGACTTATCCCACAATCGCCCGCGCTGCGCGCTCTGCGATGAGCATGACCGGCGCGTTGGTGTTGCCGGAGATGATGGTGGGCATAGCTGACGCATCGACCACTCGAAGGCCGGCGACGCGATAGACACGGCAATCGGTGTCGAGCACCGTGGCGGCTGACCGCGGCCGACCGCGGGCGTCAAAGCTTCCCATCGCGCAGGTGCCCACCGGGTGGAAAATGGTCGTACCGAGTTCACCGGCGGCCTTCTGCAGATCTTCGTCGCTCACCAGTTGCGGGCCCGGCAGCAACTCCTGCGGGCCATAGGGGGCAAGAGCGGGCGCCGCCATGATTTGCCGGGTCATCCGGAGGCCCTTCACCGCGATTTGCCGATCGGCGTCAGTCGACAGGTAATTGCAGAAGATCTTCGGGTAGAGCAGTGGATCTGGACTGGCCATGCGCACACGGCCACGCGAGCTGGGCCGCAAATTGCAGACCGAGGGAGTGATCGCTCCGAAGGGGTGCAGCGGTTCGCCGAACTTCGGCAACGACAAGGGCTGTACATGCCACTCCAAATCGGAATTGCTTAGTGAGGGGTCGCTCTTGGCGAAAGCCCCCAGGGTGGAAGGCGGCATAGTCATGGGTCCCGACCGCGACAGCAGGTACTGAAGTCCCATGCCCGCACGGCTGATCCAATTCCGGTACAGCGTGTTGACGGTCGGGGCACCCCAGATCCGGTAGACCGTTCGAAGCTGCAGATGGTCCTGAAGGTTTTCGCCCACTCCTGGCAGATCGACGGCCACCGGCACTTGGTGTTGGGCAAGCAGATCAGCCGGACCCAGACCCGAGACTTGCATCAGATGCGGCGATCCAATTGCTCCCGCGCTCAGGATCACCTCCTGGCGTGCTCGGACTTCGACGATTTGGCCACCTCTGAGGAGCTGCAGGCCGGTGACGCGTTGCTGCGCAGTGGTCCAGGCACCGCGACGCTGATCCTCGGGGACCTGGTCGTCCATCACGAGCCGCAAGGCCTGCGCCTGCGTGTAGACGGTGAGGTTGGGTCTGTGGGCGATGGGATGCAAGAAAGCATCAGCCATCGACCAGCGACGGCCGCGCCGTTGGTTGACGTGGAAGTACGCACTGCCGGAGTTGTCGCCCCGGTTGAACTCATCGTTTGGGGCAATGCCCACTTGAGCCGCTGCGGCCTGCCAGGCATCCAGGATCTTCCAGCGCACGCGAGGCCGCTCGACGCGGATCTCACCACCGACGCCATGCCATTCGTCGGCGCCACCGAAGTAGTCTTCCAACGCTTTATAGATCGCCAGCGTCTCGCCTGGAGATTCCGAACCACCCCAAAGCCATCTTTCGTCACCGGTAGCCTGCGCCCACAGGTCGTAGTCGCTCGCCTGTCCGCGCATGTGGATCATGGCGTTGATCGACGAGCAGCCGCCGATCACACGGCCGCGCGCATAGTGAATGCTGCGGCCGGCCAGGCCGGGGTCGGGCTCGGTCGTGAAGCACCAATCGGTGCGGGGGTTGGCGATTGTGTACAGATAGCCCACCGGCACCTTGATCCAAAACCAGTCATCTTTGCCGCCGGCCTCAATCAAGAGCACACGGCGATCAGGATTGGCGCTGAGCCGATTGGCGAGCAGGCAGCCTGCGCTACCTGCGCCCACGATGATGAAGTCGAATTCGGCGACTGGGCTCATGTTGGGTATCGGCCCTCCAGGCATCGGACGAGTCAAAACGGAGTAACCGTGCTGACTTTGCGCAGCGTCTGGACGCTCGCGCGACGCGCCCAAGTTTTGTCGACGCAGGCAGGCCTGCAACCCACTTTGTGAGCTAAAGCTGCCAGTCGTTGGAGCCGTCGTGTCGGGAGTAGGTGCCGCCGCTGGTGTTGGTGACCACTATGGGATCGCCGGCTTTGAAGTTGTCGAAGAACCATTGCGCATTGGTCGGGCTGATATTGATGCAGCCGTGGCTGACGTCGCGCTTACCCTGGTCGTCCACGGACCAGGGCGCACTGTGCACGTAGTCGCCGCTGTCGTCGAACCGGACGGCTAGCTCGACCGTGGTCTTGTAGCCGTAGGCCGAGCTGACCGGAACCCCGTACGTCGAGGAGTCCATCACCACCGAAGGCTTCTTCTCTTGGACGTAGTAGGTGCCGTTGGGGGTCTGGTGCCCACCGGCTGCCATACCCATTGACATCGGAATCGTCTTCTCCACAGCGCCGTTGCGCGTGACGACCAGTTGATGGGTGGGGTCGTTCGCCGTGGCGATCAGGGTGTCTCCCGTCTGGAAGCTGGACACTGCGCCACCGGCGTCGACGGTCACCCCGGTATGTGCCGGCCAGAAGTTCAGTGGGCGCCAGCGCAGCTGCGTGGGCGTCATCCAGTAGAACTTGCCTTCCACCGGCGGCTCCGACGAGATGTGGACGGCGTTTTCGGTTGCACCGGCGTCGTCGACGGGCCCGGGGAAGTTGATGATGATCGGTTGACCCACACCCACCGTCGAGCCGTTGGCAGGAAAAAGCCTCGCTGATGGCGCCGGGTGTGGCTCCGCAGCTGGGTCCGGGACGCCCCCGGGATCGGCGGGAGGCGGATCTGCCAAGGCGGGGCCGGTTCCCGGCATCAGCGCCGAGGCTGACACCAACAGCGACGCCAATGCTGCTGTCTTCACAGCGGTGAGGAGGCTTCCCCTCGTCCAACTGGACATATCTTTCCCCTCCGGTTACTACATGTGAACAGTTCGCCGCGCAGAGCCTGTGACGGCGAGTGCTTCTAGTGGCCGGCGCGAGCCAGATCGACGGGGCCGCCGTTGTGGGCCAGGTCGACGACGTACTGGTTCACAAAGGTCCCGGCCGCCGGGCCTCCATTGCACGATCCGTCGGACTCGCCGGGCCGCTTGATCCACAAGAAAGCGTCGACGTGTCCGTTGCCGGTCGCTGTCGTCGGCGCAGCGCCTAGCGCCCGACCGCTGGGGTTGCACCAGTCGAGCTTGGATGCGGGCGCCGGGCCGGCGCCGTTGCGCGACGTGTCGATCACGTAGTGCGCGCCGTTGGTGTGCGCGGAAATCGCGTCGCCATAACCGATTTCGTCTTCGGTGGTGAAGAAGTTCGCAACATTGAGGCTGAATCCACGCGCGTGGCCGACACCGGCCTTGTTGAGTCTGTCGGCCATGTCCTCGGCACTGTGCCAGCGGATGTGGCCGCCGTCGACGTACACTGCCGTGGCCGGATTGCGCGTCAGTGAGTCGACGGCGTAGTGGATCAAGTCGTAGCGCTCCTGGCGCTGGTCTCCGGACAGGCAGTCAGCCATGGCGAGCGCGTCGGGTTCGACGATGACCGCTGCTCGTGCCGCACCGATTTGGGATGCGATGCTGTCAATCCACCCGCGGTAGGCGTCGCCCGAGCCCATGCCGCCCGCGGCGAAGCTGCCACAGTCGCGGTGCGGAATGCCGTAGATCGTGAACACCGGGAGCGCCCCTGCCGCCGCCGCGTCGCCGGTGTACTTCGCCACTGTGGAAGCCGACGAGCCCGGAACGATCCAGTACGCCTGCGGCGTGTTGGCGACGGCGGTCAACTCCGGACTGGGCGGATCGGCCTTCTGCGCAGCGCGCATGGCCGCCGAGGTGGGGTTGACGTAAAAGGGCATGCCTGCCAGCGGGTTGGCATCGTCAACCAGGCGCACCGCCGGGGCGGGGCCGACCTGCGGGGGATTCGTGAAGAGAAATACGCCGGCTATCAGCGGGAGGATGGTGGCGACAAATCGTGCGGCAGCTGAAAACATCACACCTGAGAAGTTAGCCTTCCCGGCCGGCGACCGCGACTTGCCCCTGCTTTACCTCGAAGCGAAGAACTGCGCCCGCACGGAATCTGTAGAAAATTTGCCAGTCGCCTTTAGATGTCGGGGTGCAGGTCGCGCACACTGCAGACTGACTCCAGCAGCGACGCCAGGTGCGGCACCGTCGATTCGGCGTGCCACTGCGCCGTCAACTGGAGCCCGATGGGCAGCCCGTTGCTGCTGGTACCGAAACGCATTGTCAGAGCGGGCAATCCGGTGATGTTGAACGGCACGTCGCGTCCGAGTAGGTGAGGTCGGTATCCATGTTCCCATTCTCGCTAGAAGACCTGCATCTCGGCACCAGCGAAAAACCCGCGGCTCGTTTAGCTGATCTTGGGGGTTGGTGCGGGATTAGGCTCGTGACGAGATGGCGCTCAGCGTGCGACGTCGACGTCCTGAAGACAGGCTAAACCCAGCAGCTATGGCCGATTTCGCACCGTCACCAAGCCCGGACCTGGACAACGTTGCGTCCGCGGAGGGGCCGCTGCCACCGCCGTCGGACCTCGTAGGTCGACCCTATGCGCTACCCGTGGACATCCTCGGCGAGCTGCACGGGCCGCTGTTCTACGCCGACTACAGCGGTTTCCGAAAGCTGTACGCCTGCTCACTGGAGTTGGTCGAGGAGTTATGCGACGAAAGCCGGTTCGCCAAGAACCTGACCCCGTCGCTGGCCCGAGTCCGCCCGCTGGCAGGCGACGGGCTGTTCACGGCCTATCACGGTGAGCCGAATTGGCAGAAGGCCCACGACGTCCTGATGCCTGGTTTCAGCTATGCCGGACTGCGCAACTATCACGCCGCCATGCTCGACATCGGTGGCCAGTTGGTCGACCGCTGGGACGCCTGTGTCGGACAGCGGCCGGTCGACGCGTCCACCGATCTGCAGAAACTCGCGATGGATACCGTCGCCCTTGCCGGTTTCGGAGCGCGATTCGACTCCTTCAGCTACGACGGTCTAGCACCGATTCCGCACGGCTTCACGACCGCCCTCGGTGAACTCGGAAAGGAGCCGACGACAACCGAATTCGACAACCAGCTGGCGTACCTGCATCGCGCCTTCGACGAGCTCGTGCAGCAGCACCGCGCTGGTCCGGCGCCCGAGCACGACGACCTGCTCTACGTCATGCTGGGGCGCGATTCCGGCGGCGAACCGGTACTGAGCCCCGAGAACATCCGCAACCAGATTATGACCTTCTTGATCGCCGGCCAGCTGACCACGTCGGAACTAATGCCTACTGCGCTCTACAACCTGATGCGTCACCCGGCGGTACTGTCGCGCGTCCGGACCGAGGTCGACGCCGTGTTCGGCGTGGACGACGACTACCTACCGGCCTACGATGACATCGGCAAGCTCGCGTATTTACGGCAGGTGATCAACGAAACGCTGCGACTGTGCCCACCGGTGCTCAGCTTCGACCGAATGGCATTGTCGGACACCACTATCGGTGGCAAATACCCGATCAAGCAGGGTGAGGCTGTCACTGTGCTCACCGGCGCGCTTCATCGTCAACCCGAATGGGGGGACAACGTCGAACTGTTCGATCCGGACCGATTCGACACCGCCAGTGTCGCCGCCAGGCCCGGCGGGTTGTTCAAACCTTTCGGCACCGGGGCCCGATCCTGCATAGGGCGTCAGTTCGCCCTGCACGAGGCCACCATGGCAATCGCCCGGGTGGTCCACCGGTATCGCCTGATCGATTCGAAACATTATGTGCTGCAATTCGATAGCGAGCGGAGCCGCCGCCCGATGGGCTTCCACCTCGACCTGATCCGGCGCACTCCCGGTGACCGTCGCAGCGCTGAACCCCAGGACGCTGCTGCGACGGCGGCTCAGATTTCGTCGCACGCGATCACACGCCTCAAAGCCGGTACCACGCTGGCTGTGCTGCACGGTTCGAATCTCGGAACCTGCCGCGCGTTGGCCAAGCAGCTCGCCGAAGAGGCCACCGACCTCGGGTGTACCACTTCGGTGGGACCGCTGGACGACTTCGCCGGCACCCTCCCGGAGGCCGACGCGATCGTCATCGTCGCGTCGTCGTACAACGGGCAGCCGACCGATGACGCGCGCGAATTTCTCGCCTGGCTACTGGGCGGGGATGCTGCTCTCGGTGGCGCACCATACTTCGCGGTACTTGGTGTCGGAGACCGCAACTGGGCCGACACCTACCAATCGGTGCCCAAGCACATCGACGCACGACTGACCGAACTCGGCGCCCGTCCTCTGGTCCCGCGGGCGTCGGCCGACACCTCCGGGGACCTCAACGGGACGGTCGAGGAGTTCTCCACCGCGCTGTGGGCGGCGCTGTCCGAGCACTTCGGTGATCCAGACGCGACGCCGGTCACCGACACCGACGAGCCGCTCTACGATCTGCGCCGCATCACCGGCCCGGTGACCGCGGCGATCGACGCGCGGTTCGCGGTGGTGCCGATGACCGTGCTGGACAACACCGCGCTCGTGGGTGAGGACGCCGCCCCCGGGCAAGCCAAACGCTTTGTCCGCGTTACCCTTCCCGAAGGAGTCGAGTATCAGACGGGTGATCACCTGACCGTGCTCGCGGACAACCCGCCAGATCTCGTCAGGACGGTGCTTGAACTTCTCGGGATCGACGGTGAACTGCGACTGTCCATCAATCCGCGGCGCACCTCGCGGCGGCTGATCGCGCTCGACCGCGAGGTGAGCGTGCGTGAGTTGCTCACGCATTTCGTGGAATTACGAAAGCCGGCTACCCGCAGCCAATTACGCCGTCTCGCGGCATCCAATCCGTGCGAGCCGGAACGCCAACGCCTAGAGGAACTCGCGGCGTCGTCGGACCCATGCGCGCTCAGTCCACTCGAATGCCTGCTGGAGTTCCGGGCATGCGTGCTGACCGGGGCGGAGCTGCTCGAGCTGCTGGAACCCATGACGCCGCGCCACTACTCGATCGCGTCGTCCTCCCGGCTGACACCGGGCCTGGTCGCGCTCGTCGTCAGCGTGCTCGACGCGCCCGCCCGGTCCGGCTCATCGCTGTCCCAAGGCCTGTTTCAGGGTGTGGCGTCCAACCATCTGGCGGCCATCGCCCCTGGCACGCAAATCCGGGCGCGGGTCGATCCGGCCCGCCAGGCCTTCCGGGCTGGGGCCGACCCGGCAAAGAACGTCATCCTGGTCAGCGCGGGTACCGGTGTCGCCCCGTTCCGCGGATTCCTCGGTGACCGCCTGGCGGCCAAACAGGACGGGACGCCGTATTCGCCTGCGTTGTGTTTCTTCGGGGTTCGAGACCCTAACGTGGACTACATCTTCCGCGAGCAGTTCGAAGCTGCCGAGGGAGAGGGGATCGTCCGGATGCGCCCCGCCTTCTCTCGCGCATCGCAGGGCGGGGTGCGGTATGTCCAGGACCGGATCGCTGCCGACGCCGACGAGGTCTGGGAGTTGCTCGGTGACCCCGCGAAGGACACCCACGTCTATGTGTGCGGGGACGGCGCCAAGATGGCACCGGCCGTGCGGGAGGCCTTCATCGGCATCTATCGCGCGCACACCGGAGACGACGAGAGCCAAGCTCGCGACTGGCTCATCGGTCTGGTGGAGTCCGACCACTACGTCGAGGATGTGTGGGCGGGGTGACCCATGTTTACCGTCAACGCTTTTCACGCCCACCGCGGGCAGCGACCTCGACGGTAGGTAGTTGAATGATTTACATTCCAGCGCAGCTAAGAGACACAACGTGCTTCACGACAGTTCAGGTCGCCACAGTTGGTCCTCTGGGACGGGCACGACGGTGGCTTGGTCGATCAGATCGGCTGCGTTGACGTTTTGATCGCTAATCATGTCGAAATAGGTTGTGTCCAGCCCGGTTTCATTGCCATCATCGAAAACAATGTGTTACTCCATCACGTCTGCCTCAGGTGCTTCGATGGGGAGAACGAGGTTTTCGATGTCCTTCATGATCGGAACCTCCGGTATAGCCAGCCTGCAGTTGACTGTATTAGGCCTCCTGGTCAAGCAAGCGTGCGAGCTCGCTGGCGTGGGTGCCGGGCCGCCCGCCATGGGAAGTGTTGCCTAGATTGGGCATTGGCGCATCACCGCGGTAGGGGCGCCCATGGTGTGACCCGGTTGGCGGGCCGGCCCGGCCTTCATATTGGTGATGCCATCACCTCGCTTCCATGTGCTGCTGGTCATGCGGTGGTCGAGTTCGACGGGTTTCCCCATTGGGCGGAGGACTGCGCTGCGTCGGGTCGACCCGCCGCGCCGGATCTCTGCGCGGTCGCGGTGATGCGGGGCGGCAAGACCAACCAGCGCGCAGGGGCCCGCACCGGGCACGCCTGTTCGCTGGTGGAGACGGCAGCTGACAGACAGGAGCCTCCGCGGCGCAGAAGATGGCGTCGACCTCGGCGATCAGCGCCAGCACCACCGATGGGTCATCAATACCCAGGGTCGTGGCCAGGGCATCTGGCTCCATGGTGCTAGGCGGCGGCGCCGCTGTGGTGCACTGCGTCATCACTACCTCCTTGCACTGTCAGCACACCGACCATTCACACATCGGGATGCAATCTCAGGCCCGGGGACACCCGGCTTGAGTGATTGACCCGGCTCAGGCGCTGACCGGCTCCCTTGCGGCAGTGCCGCGGTGTACCGGGTCGCCGTTCTCAGTGATCACCCTGGTTTCGTCGATCGCCGGGGCGGGGTCGGAGCGGTTCACGGTGATCTTGCGGGGCTTGGCCTTCTCCGCCACCGGGATCACCAGTCGCAGGACCCCGTCGTGATAGTCCGCATTGATCCGGCCGGTGTCCAGGTTGGTGCCCAGCACCAGCTGACGGGAGAACAGCCCGCGGGGCCGTTCGGCGGCCAGCATCTCTCGGGTCGGGTCCACCGGTGCGCGTTCGGCGCGCACGGTCACCACGTTGTTCTCGATATCGAGATCCAGCGAATCTGGATTCACACCCGGCAGGTCGAACTCCACATGGAACTCATCGCCCTCGCGCCAGGCATCCATCGGCATTTTCGTCGGCCGTGCCGCGGTCCCCAGCACCTGCTGAGTGAAGCGGTCTAGCTCGCGAAATGGGTCGGTACGCATCAGCATCGTGGCCACCTCCATCTGTCCTTTCCCTAGTGCCATCTGTGCGTCCCAAACTGGGTTATCTATGCCAGCTGGTATAGATTTTTTTAGCACTCGACTGTAGTGAGCGCAAGTAGGCAGACCAAAAATTTTCAATGTGATCAACGGCGGGTCGACGAATACCCCAACTGGCGAATCCCGTTGCCGCACAGCCTGGAACAGCTACGCACAGGCCCACGGGTGGTCGCGATGGTCGCCGCACTTCAGGACAGCCACCCCCAGTAGCTGCAAGCCGCTTCGCGCAATGGACCTCAACATGGACACGGGTGCCGCCGCCACGTTCCGACGGTGGGTGCCCTGGGCTGCGGGGTAGATCGTCGTGAAGCGGACTTACGCAGAGGGCGCCGGCTCGTCGGCAATTGCTTCGTAGCCGCGGGCGCCTACCCGGTCAACCGCCGCTTTGACCACACCGAACACGAGTCCTTGTAATCCAGCGCCCAGTAGCACAGCGCCACTGGAACGGCTGAGGTCCTTGGGGTTCGGAGGGGCCGGTTCCTCGTCGCTCAGGCGCTTCCAAATCACGCCAAATAATGCGCTAGCTAGAAGACCGCCAGCGACACTAGTGGCTGCCGAAAGCGGCAAGTACAACGCCTTCGATGTGTTACTCAATGAAGTCCTTCTTTTCGTGGAGCACCTTTTCGGCTGCGCTGATATCGCAACGCACGCAATGCGTCTGCCGCTAAAGAGTTCGGGTCCGCGAGGTGACGAGTTTGAAGATCCACAGGAGTAGCACCGCGCCGACCAGTGCGCCGAGGAAGGCGTGCTGGATCGGAGGGTGGATATCGAATTGGTGTGGCGGGAACACGACGCTGCCCAGTGTGCCGCCGACGTAGGCGCCGACCACGCCTAGCGCTGCGGTTGCGACCAAACCCATGGGCTGTCGGCCCGGCACGAGGGCCCGTGCGAGCAGACCGACCACGAGACCGACGAGGATTAACCAGATGATGTGCAAGACCATGACAAGCTCCTTTGATGGCCGGATCGCCCGGGCGCCGCGGTTCGCGGCAATCTTGGGTACCGCGTGAGCGCAATTTCAAACCTGTTGAAGAGTCGACGCACAGCCGAATAGACTTGGGCCGCCGCGCGCACGACAACGGTTGTTAATGCCCAATTTTTGTGTCGATAGTGAGCCGGATGAAGCGTGCGTCGATGGTCCTGACGATGTTGGTTGGCGTCGGTTTCGCGCTGAGCCACGTGGCGGCCTTCGATGTCCCTGCAGCCACCGCTGATTCGGGACCGTTGACGAGGCTGGTCGATGACGCGGCGCAGCGGCTGCTGACGGCCGACCCGGTGGCGGCCAGCAAGTACTTGACCGGCGCCGCGGTCGACGATCCCGCTCGCGAACAACAGGTCATCGACTCGGTCACTGAGTCCGCATCCGCCCGGCACATCGACGCGAACTTCGTGCGCGACGCGTTCAGGAATCAGATTGACGCCACGGACTCCTTGGAACACAGCCGCTTCGCCGCGTGGAAGATCGACCCCGCCTCGGCTCCGAAATCAGCGCCTGACCTCTCCGCGACCCGCGACGCCATCAACACTTTGAACGAGGCAATCGTCGACGAAATGGCCGCGCAGTGGAACACGCTGCAGGCTCCCACCTGCGCGGCGGACCTCGACGATGCGAAGGCGGTGGCGATCGCTCTGCATCACCTCGATCCGCTCCACCAGCACGCCCTGGACTACGCCGTACACGGATATTGCCGCTGACCAAGAGTCCACTGGCGTGCAGGGCGACTAGGCCGAGTTCGACTTCGTGATCCCCACCGCGAGAGATGGGCCGCCCGAGGAGATCGCGTGGCGGCACCAGGTGATCTCAGGCCCGCATAGCTGGCTGGCACAACGCCGCTTCAACCTCAATGATTATGAATGCGCCTGCGCGACAGCCGATTGCCCGATACACATGCCTCTCGTTGAACGCGTTTGCGTGACTGACTTCCTGGTTCGGCGCAGCGCGGACGGGGCACACCTCCACACACATTCCGGCGTGACGAGGCCGGCGTGACGAGTAGGAGGACAGCACATGACGATGCCCAGTGACGCCGCGGACGGGATCGAGGCCGAAGGAGCCAACGAGGGTCCACGTGACCACGAGAGTGTTGACACCGAACACGACGCCTACGTCGACGAGAACAATGTGCCCCATCCCGGTGACGCCAACGAAGCCGACTGAGCTCCAAGCGCCCGACTGTCCCACAGGGCCGGGGGTTCCCGGCCCATACTACGATCGCGGTTCATGACGGAAGGAGCACCGGCACAGTCTGGCGAGTCGGCCCGCTCGACGTCGTCGGCTCCGGAGTCGTTCCCCCGGTCGCTGTCCGAGTACGCCGACTTTTTTGGCTGCTCGAGCGGTTGGCGCCCTCTTTGGGATCGCGGTGGGCGGTCGAGTTGTGGTGCACCCCACCGGTTCTCGAGTCGAGCCTGCGCATGCCGCCGGGTGTGTCCCCGGGCAGGCCGATAGAAGCGTATTGGGATGGGCACCGGGTCGCTGGTGAGGAATGGGGCGAGGGGCCGCCGATATATCTGGTGCACGGTTGGGGCGGCCAGCGACCGCATTTGGCAGTGTTCGTCAAACCGCTGGTGGAGGCAGGGTATCGGGTCGTTGCGTTCGACTTGCCTAGTCACAACGAATCTGACCCCGGTGAGCTCGCGCCCGGTCGTACGACGGCCACCGAGTGCGCCGACGCGATTGCCGCGATGATCGAGACCCATGGGCCCGCCTACGCGGTGGTAGCTCACTCACTCGGAGCTAACGCGACGGCATTGGCGGCGGCGCAGGGCGCACCCGTGGGGCGCTTGGTCTTCTTCGCGCCGATGGGCGATTTCCCCCTCTATCTCGACTGGTTCGCCGCGCGCCACGGCTTCGGTCGGCGGATCCGCGCGGGCCTGCACCGTCGTCTGGAAAAACGAATCGCCATGCCGTTACAGGAGACGAACATGACGCGGGTCGGTCGACGAGCCAACTACCCGCCGTTGCTTCTCATCCACGATCCCGACGACCCGGACAGCCCCTATGCCGCCAGTCGAGCGACTGGCCACGTCATGGCAGGGCGCACGATTACTGACCACGCGAGGGCTCGGCCGACTGGCTCATTACCGAATCCTGCGTCACCGCCCCGCGATTCTCGCCGGGCTGGAGTTCATCGGCGACCCAGCGGCTGACCCGAGCGCCACCGAGTAACCCAGCACGACGTGACGGTCAGCTCAGCTCATCCGGCCGGTTCACCTGAATCAGGCGTTGCGCGTCGTCGAAGAGCGAATCCTCTGCGAGGCGGACAGCGATGAGCGCGGCGATCGCGGTGCTGGCCAGCTGCATATACATCACCACGATCTGGTAGCGGATCGCGGTAAGCGGACTTATCCCGGCCAGGATCAGTCCGGTCATGGCACCGGGCAGGCTGATCA
Organism: uncultured Actinomycetota bacterium; assembly: GCA_963796825.1. Lineage (GTDB taxonomy): Bacteria > Actinomycetota > Actinomycetes > Mycobacteriales > Mycobacteriaceae > Mycobacterium. The sequence continues at coordinate 566,429 of CAWCNE010000009.1, read as the reverse complement.
ACCCAACTACCTTCGTGGAGTCGATTGCCGGAATCAACGCGGTGCGCAGGGCGGATCGTTGGTAGGGCAGGATCGCCTGTCGTCCGGATTGGCCGAGCGATAGCCGGGCTTCGATGGCTGGCCGCGATTGCCGAACTTCGTCGTCGAGCCGCCGTAACGCACCTCCAGCGGCCAGCATGGCGGACGAGACAATCATGCCGCCGACCGGCACAATCACGCGGGCCTCGGCGGCGATAACCCGTCCTGCCAACAAGACGAAGAGCGTGCCGACGGTGCTGGCGGCCACTCCGCCGGTGGCGGCAAGCCTGGCCTGGGGTAACCCCGCGCCGCGGCGCCCAGCGACCTGCCCCGCAATGATCACCATCCCGAGCAACCAGCCGGCAGGGCCGAGCAGGCTCGGCCGCTGGAACAAGACGCGAAGGAGTGCACCGGCGGTGACCAGCTGCACCGCCGCGCGTCCGGCGGCGACGACGAGCTCCCGAGTGAGACCCAGCCGGTGGCGATAGGCGACCGCTCCGGCCACCGTGACCAACAGCAGCGATACGACGACCCCGCCCCAGCTCGGCACGGCCAGCCCCGTCGCTATCACGGCAAGGGGCGATGTGGGGCGACGGACCCGCACGCGACGAGATCGTCCTGCCTGAGGACCAATGACCGCGGCCCACCGGGTTAACGAGTGCAGGCCGAAGCCGGTCAGTCTGACCGCTACCAGCCCCAGCGGCAGGGCCAGCCACATCCACCGCGGGCGGATGCGAATTCCGCTGAGCTTCCACTCTTTAACCAGTGACGGCGGGCCGGCGGTGGCTGGCGCGAGGTCATAGCCGAGACGGTCCAGCGCCGCACGCAGCCTCTCGATCTCCGGCGGAGCCTCGTCCGCGTCGCGGTGCGGGTTCAACAGCGTTTGCGCGAGTCCGCCGACGATCTTGCTCAGCACGCTGCCCTGGCGGCGAGCAACCGGGGAGCGGGAAATTCGAGCGTCCGCCGACGCGGCAGGGACGTCGCGCACGCTGGCAATCGCTGACAGGACGGCTGCGGTGTCGCAGTCTCCGGGCGCATACCAAACCACGACAGATTCGGTACGCGGGTAAGCCCGCACCGCGCGCACACCGGTCAGCTCGGCGACGGTCTCCTCGATCGCCGCGGCCCAGGCTTCATTGTGGCGAAACCCGATGGCATGCACGCGCATCCGCCCCGCAGTAGCGGAGAGAACGACCGGTTCGACGCCGGCATCAGTGCCCAGCATCAATGGTCTCCACGGGGTCATCTTCCGAGTGAGCCGCCGGGGGTGGAACCTCGTGTCCAACCCGCTCCGCAGCCTCGGCGACGACGTCGGCGACCGCTAATCGAGCCCGCGCGGCGCCCTCCTCGGCCTCCCGCGCCGCGCGAAGACCCCAAGCCGTAACGGTAACGGTCGCTGCTCGCAGCGGGTTCTTCGCCGCCACCTTGCGCAGCCCCTCGTACGCCACCATCCCGACCACGCCGGTAACCACCGTGGGCGCCGCCTTTGCCAAAATCCCTTGCCATACCATCGCGAACTCTCCCTTCACATTGTTCTCTAAAGCATTGCCAGTCAACGCTTCTCGGCGCGCATCGCCGACGGTCTCAAGAGATCGAGACCGCCGGGGCACCCGCACGCGACGAAACGAGACGACCACTTTCAAGGACCAAGACCTGCGCGGCAACGCTTTCGATCAGATCGTAGTCATGGCTGACGAGGACCACGGTCCCCCCAGCGCTCACATAGTCGCCTATCAACGCGCCGATGACCTCCGCCGATGCCCCGTCGAGCGCCGACGTCGGCTCGTCGAGCAGCAGCATCTCCGGTTCAACGGCCAACGCCCGCGCCAGACACAGCCGTTGGGACTCCCCACCGGACAGCTGCGCGGTCGCGCGCTCGGTGAACCGCTGCCCCAGCCCCACGCGCGCGAGCAACTCCACCACCCCGGCCTCGGACATGTCGTGGCGACCGACGCGGACCTCGTCAAGCACTCGGTCGGTCAGCAACACCGAGGCCTGCGCCACCAGCCCGACACACCGCCGCAACGCCAGGACGTCCAGCTCGGCGAGGGGCACACCGCCGAGCGTGATACTTCCGGTCGTGGGTTCCTCGAGCCGGTTGAGTAGTCGCAGCAGTGTCGATTTCCCGGCCCCGCTGGCACCCGTCACCGCTGTACAGCGGCCGGCCGGAATGCATGCGCTGACCTCGGCCAACAGCGTCGCGGAGCCGCGGGTCACCGTGACGTGCTCGAGGCGAAAACCTTCCACGCGCCGGTCTATCGGCGCACGGGAAGAACACGGGTTTCCATCCTGATGATCTGACGTGCTCTCCACGAAGACCCAGCGTAGGAATGACGCGCTGAGAGATCGCTGAGATTGTCTCGTTCAGTTGAGGACTCGGGTAGCTCGTTAGCTACGAGCGTCTGTTACGGGCTGAGCGTCGTCACCGGGAGCACCGGGGCGGGCGTCGAGGCTGCGTTGGAGTTCGGCGTTGATGGCGTGGGCCTCAGCCAGTTGATCTTCAAGGATGATGATGCGGCACGCCGCATCGAGCGCGGTGCCGCGATCGACCAGTTCACGCGCCCTCGCGGCGATCCGCAGTTGATAGCGGGAGTAGCGGCGGTGGCCGCCCTCGGAGCGCTGAGGTGTAAGTAGTTTCGCCTCGTCGAGGCTTCGAAGGAACCCTGGGGTGGTTCCCAGAATTTGGGCGGCACTACCCATGCTGTAGGCGGGGTAGTCCTCGTCGTCGAACTTATCGTTTGGGTCACTGTCGGCAGAGTCGTTCTTCGTTTGTGCCACAACGCCTTTCGAGGCACCCAACGCCGTGCTCAGCGAGGAGGGCCGACGCCCCGCGCGCGAAAATCGCCGCGCCCGGGGCTGCCGGCCCTGAGGAAATCACCACCATCAATCGACACTGCCTGGAAACTGCGGTATCGGCCCGATATTCACAGCACGGGCGATCCGACGGTAACTCCTCCTTTCCCTCTACTTCACCTGCTGGTACCACTTACTCGATACTGCTGACCTTGCTTGGCGATCAGAGAGTTGTTGTCTTTCGGTCCTGCGTCTCCGACCGCCACTACTTCTTGACCTCACGGGTAGTTCGTCTCCCGCGCCATCACCCATCTGTTCTGTCTGCGATCAAGAATATAACCACGCCGATCGCGAATGTCTACCCTCGGCGCAATAGATTTTCTTCCACGTCGTCAGGAAGTGTTCTACGATCGCGGCATGGGCATACCTGACTCAGACGCCGTCGGAACCGACGCGATCCTGCGTCACATCGACGCCGAAGCCGATTCCATCAGCATCGAAGTGACGCTGTACCTGCCCTGGGGTGTCGCCACGGGCATAACGGTGCCCACCGAATACTTCGGCCACTATGTCGCTAAGTTCTTCACCAGAAATGATGCCAAGGATGTCGCCCGCCGCATCGGGGACCTCGAAGCCGAGCAGGAGAGAATCTTTCTTCATCTCCGTAAAGCCCGGTGCTACGTCGCAGGCACCGTTGTCGAGCACGACTCGCTGCGCATCCGCTTATCCGACGTGTCCGCGTGGACCGTTGCCGGCATCACGAGGTCATCAGCCGAGCCGTCCCTCGTCCGGTAGCGCACCCGATAACCCGCTCCCATGGCAGTTGCCGACGACTCACGACACCCTAGAGATCGAGGGTCAGCCGTCCGCCGGGTGCCGCTCTGGACATGCAGACCAGCATCATGCCGCTGTCGCGTTCCGGAATCGTCAAGAGCGTGTCACGGTGTTCGACCTCGCCGTCGAGCACCCGGGTGCGACACGTTCCGCAGAAGCCCTGCTGGCACGAGTACAGGGTCGTCACCTCGGCGCGCCGCAGCGCCGAGAGCAGCGTTTCGTCGGCACCGACCCGCACCGTCGCCCCCGATGAGGCGACGGTGACCTCGAATTCGGTGCCATCGAGCACCGGCGGCGCGGCGAACCGCTCGAAGTGCAGTTCGACATCGTCGCGGCCCGCCAGTTTTGCCCGGATCGCGGTCAGCATCGGCTCCGGACCACAGGCGTACACGGCCGTGTCGTCCGGGCAGTCGCCCAACAGGTCCTCGGCGGTCGGAACGCCGGACCGATCGTCGGTGCGGATCTCGACGCGGTCGCCGAACCGGTCGAGTTCATCGACGAATGGCAGGCTGTCGCGGCTGCGGCCGGCGTAGACCATCGACCAGTCGACGCCCAGACGTGCCGCCATGCTCAGCATCGGCAGGATCGGGGTGATCCCGATGCCCCCGGCGATGAACCGCAACCGTCGGGATGGCGAGCCGTAGCCGGGCACCGTCAACGGAAACGCGTTGCGTGGGCCGCTCGTAGTGATGGTCGCCCCGACGGGAAGCGCGTCATGCACCTCGATCGAGCCACCACCGCCGTCGGGAATCCGCCGTACCGCGATCCGATACGCATCGGTGACCGCTGGATCGCCGCACAGCGAGTACTGGCGCACGAGTCCGCTCGGCAGATGGATGTCCAGATGCGCACCCGCGCGCCACGGCGCCAGTCGGCCGGCGTCGGGAGCGGTGAGAGTCAGGGCCACCACATGTTGGTCGTGGGCGACCACCTGCCGGTCCGCGACCGTCAGTGTCACGGTGCGGTCGAATTCGCGCGGCGCCGCCATCTGCCGGATGTTTCCCGTCATCGACCACACCCCGGACACGGCCGCATCGATCAGACCGATGAAAACGTCGTGGCGTAACCGTCCCGACGTGCTCGGTGGCAGTCGCCGGTAGCGGTCGCGAAGCGACATCACATGTGGGCCGCGCGAGCGGCAGGGGACCGGGCCAGGTAGGCGACCGCCTGCGCCGTCGAGCCCATCTGCGCGGGAGTGAATCCGGGCCGGAAGTAGGCCAGCGTGTTGGAGCCGAAAAGCTTGCGGTACTTGGGCAGCAGGCCCAGCTTGGAATCGCGGGCGCGCAGGCGCTGCGTTCTCCACCACCCGATGTCCAGGGTCGGATCGGCCTTCATCAGAAAAGTGGCGCCGCGCTGAAAGAACGAATAGATACCGATCATCGCCATCACCATCGCGCCGATACGGTCGACGTAACTGTCGTGGAAGTAGACCGCGACATCGTGGGCAACGCTGCGGTGCTCGACCTCCTCGCTGCCGTGCCAGCGGAACACATCGGCCATCGTCGGATCGGCGCCGTAGCTCGTCCCAGGCGCAGTTCAGTGCGAAGTCACCCATCACCGCGGTGTAGTGCTCGAGGGCGGCGATGAACCACAGCCGGTCACACAGGTGGTTCATCCGGCGCCTGGGGTCCTCTGATGTCGACGGGGCCAGCACCTTGGTGAAGACGTACTCCATCTGGTCGAGCATCGGCGTGGGATCCACGCCCCGTTCCTCCATGAATTCGTGCAGCAGCCGTTCGTGGACCTCGGCGTGAGCGCCTTCCTGGCCGATGAAGCCCCGCATCTCCTCCGCCAGCTTCGGATCCTTCACCAGGGGGAGCGCCTCGTTGTAGGTAGCGACAAACCACCGCTCGGCCGCCGGCAGGATCAGGTTGAGCAGGCCGATCACGTTCGAGGCGACGGGGTGGCCGGGAATCCAGTGCAGCGGCACATCGGTGACGTCGAAGTGCACCTTGCGGGCCTGGAGCTGAACCGGACCCGGATCGATCTCGTCAGCCGACCGGTTTGATCGTGTCATCACGGACCTCCCCCGGACTATGCAGCGAAGATTAACAGGCGTTCATGACAGGTCGTGCTCGACTCGATAAGCCTCGAGGCGGTCCGTCCAGGAGTGCACATCACTGGGATCGGCGAAGCTTGCGGTGAAGCTGTTGTGGGCCAACGCGATCACGTCATCGACATCGCCATCCGCAACGACAACTCAGATATCCCCCGTGACATGTGTAGCGGCGTAGATCATTTGGAAGCGGCATTCGATGGACAGCGGGCGGACCTTAGGTCTGTACTTAGGTCACATTCTCACGCGTTGACGGGGAATTCACGGAGGCGGGCATGAAAACGGCGGGCGGTCAGGCGGGCCGGGGCACGACACTGGAAAAGCGAGCGCTGGCCGGGCCGGGCGCGGATCTCGTTCTCGAGGGCGGGGGAGTCAAGGGGATCGGCCTGGTCGGGGCCGTCCTGACCCTGCATGAGGCGGGGTTTGTGTTCCCGCGGGTCGGGCGGCACGTCGGCCGGCGCGATCGTGGCCGCCCTTACCGCCGCATATCAGGTCAAGAAGTCCCGCTTACCCAGCTTCAGACGGATATGGCCGAGCTGGACTACGCCCAGTTCATGCAGAAGACCTGGGCCGAGAAGCATCTGGGCCTGATCGGGATCGCCACCGCGCTGGCGAGCCACCAGGGGCTGTACGCCAGCTCCTACGTCCAGGAGTGGCTGACCTCGAAGCTGGAGCCGCTGGGCATCCGTACTTTCGCCGACCTCAAGATCACCGGCGACGACGGCACCGCCCTGGCCCCGTACCAGCGCTACCGGCTGGTCACACACACCTCGGACTTGACCCGCGGCGCCCTGGTCCGGCTTCCCTGGGACCTGCCCTACTACCTGCTGAGCAGCGAGGATCAGGGCGATCCGGCCCAGCAGATCGCGGCCATCGATAGCTATCCGATCGTTGACGCGGTCCGCGCGTCGATGTCGATCCCGTTCTTCTTCCAGCCCTTCGAGCAGAAGACGGCCCAGGGCGCCTGCACCTGGGTCGACGGTGGGCTGCTGCAGAACTTCCCGGTCACCGTGTTCGACCGGACCGACGGCCGGCCTAACCGGTGGCCGACGTTCGGGATCAAGCTCTCGTCGCGCCCGGGGCTGAACACACCGGACGTGCCGGTGCGGGGCGACCTTCGCGAGGTCGTATCGATCGCGCAGACGGCGATGGGCGAATGGAATCGCTACCCGCTGGCCGATGAGGGCGTCGGAGCCCGGACGGTGTTCGTCGACACGATGGGCATCGCCAGCACCGATTTCGGGCTGACGACCGACCAACGCGACGAACTGTTCGCCAACGGCCAGGCCGCGGCGGGCGAGTTCCTGGCCGCGTGGGCCAAGGCTCACCCGCCGGCCGCGACCGCGCATTAATCGGTGAGAAGTTCCCAGGGCGGCATGCCGAGTAGACCCGCAAGGTTGCGCTGCATCTGGACGGCGGACGGCAGCGGGCGCCACCATATCGTCACCTCGGCGATCTTGCCGTCCGCGTCGAGCAGGATGTAGTCCATCCCGTCGACCACGGTGTCTTCGACCTGCAGCCGGAAGTACGCGGCGTGGTGCGTGTCGCCGCTGAGGACTTCCCTGTAGGTGAGGTCGGCCGCGCCCGCGCCGACCGCCCGCATGGCTTCCAGGACGGCCTCGCGGCCAGTGGTTGGCTCATCGCCGAGCGGGCTGTACAGCACTACGTCCTCGGCGAGGATTCCGGAAAGGGCGTCTTTGTCTGCGCCGCCGTGCATGCAGTCGACGAAGAATTCCACGGCGTCGCGGTGCGGGGCGAACGTGGTCATGGTTGCTCCTTAGGTCGGTTGTTGCTTGTGGTTATGAGACTGAATCCTGTTGTCGCGCACTAGATCACCGTGGTTCCGCCGTCGACCACCAACTCCTGGCCATTGACGTAGCTCGAGTCGTTGGAGGCGAGGAACAATGCGGCCGAGGCGATTTCCTCAGGGCGGCCCATCTCCCGTCGCGGGATCACGGACTCGAACTGCGCCTTTGCCTCCTCGTCCATCACCTGTTCCAACATCGGCGAGGCGACCTGGCCGGGGGTCAGCACGTTCACCCGGATCTTCCTGTCCCTCAACTCCGACACCCACACCCGTGCGTAGGCGGGGAGCACGGCCTTGCTTCCCGCGTACACACTCCAATTCGGGTAGCCCCGAAGGGAGGCGTTTGACCCCGTCATGAAAATCGAGCCGCCATCGTTGAACAGCGGTAGCGCCTTCTGAACCGTGAACAGCGTGCCGCGCGCGTTCAGCCAGAAGGCGTCATGGAAGTCCGCCTCGGTGATCTCGCCGAGTCGGCCCTGCTTGCCCACCCCGGCGCTTGCCCACAACACGTCGATCGCGCCCTTTTCCTGTTTGACCGTGTCGAACAAACGGTCCAGATCGTCGAGGTCGGCCGAATCGCCCTGCACGCCGGTCACATTCCGCCCGATCAGTTCGACGGCCTGGTCCAGCTCGTCCTTCCGTCGGCCCGTGATGAAGACGTGAGCTCCTTCGTCAACGAATAACTTGGCACCGGCCAGCGCCATGCCACTTGTCGCGCCGGTAATCACCGCGACCTTGCCATCGAGTTTTCCCATGATCGCTCCCTTCGAATGAATGGTCGATGTCGTTATGTACACCGATTAGAGTGCTTAACGTATCCGACCGTCGGCGGGGATGCAAGCTATGTACACCGATCTTTACCCAACTGGGCTAGGCTGGGTGCGTGACGGAGTTGGAGAAGGGCCCGCGGGGCTTGCGCCGGGGACGGGGAGCACGAGAGCGCATCCTCAGCGCTTCACAACAACTGTTCCGCGATCAAGGCATTAACGGCACCGGTCTGGACCAGCTCTGCGCGGTGGCCCAGGTGTCAAAGCGCACGTTCTACCAGCACTTCACCAGCAAGGATGAGCTGATCGCCGAACACCTACGCCGATTCGATCCCGACATCCTGCCCGAGGTATTCGATCGCACCGACCTCACGCCCCGCGAACGGCTCCTCGCCGCCTTCGACATTCACGCGCCCCTGTGTCCGTTCATCGCGGCGGCCGTCGAAATCAACGACCCGGGCCATCCGGCACGCCTGCACGCCCGCGACTACAAGAAAGCCTTCGCCGCGCGGCTCACCGAAACCGCGCGCGAGGCCGGCGCCACCAACCCCGAACAGCTCGGCGAACAACTGGCGCTGCTCTTGGACGGCGCCTCGGCCCGAAACCGAGTCCTCGACGCCGAAACCTTCGGCACCGCCGCCGCCATCGCCGCCGTCCTCATCGACAACGCCATCCCCGCGACAGCGGCATCGCCCGGCGCAGGCGCGGACTAGTCAGCTGGGATCGGGCCGCGCCAGCTATCTCATGTCGGCGATCTTGCCGACCACGAGGTGCGCCAACGCGGCGGGGTCGGGGTCAGGTGAGCGGGAGTAATTGCCGATACGAAACACCTCGACGTCGACAAGATAGCGAGACGTCGTGGTGAGAGCCCGCCAGTTCACACCCGGTGAAATCATCGTGTCGTTCGTGGTGACCGCTATCTGCGCGGTAAGAGTTCCGTCGGAATCTGTTACCCGGCTGATCGTTTGGATGAACGACAACGTGCTACTGGCGCGTTCGGTCACAGTGATTCCGCGGCATTTGTGCCACTGCGCAACACTTTTGGTGTACCAGGATTGGGCACTGTTTACGGAGTCCAGCTCGACAACCGACACGGCCGCACTCACCTGCTCACGCCTCGACTCCCACAACCTTCGCGCGGTGTCACGAACAGGCGCGTCCTGGTACGACTGGCGATAGCCGGCGTGGGTGATCCCGGCGCAGTCGCGAGGTGCCAGCGCATCTTTGTCATCACGCAGGACGTCGAGCCCGCCCAGCAGGGGTTCAGTGCTGGTTTCGACTCGGAACCCGAGTGCTTTTCCGAGCTCGGCTGCAGTCGGTAGCGCACGTTCCACGACGTTGGCTGGTCGGTAGGGCTGGCCCGCTAGCGTGCTGGTACAGCCGGCCAGCAAGCCTGCAATCAACATCGCGGACGACAGCAGGGCGCGGCTCACCTCGCGGTGATGACCGTGGGGAAGGGGCTGCGATCATCCGGCAGATCAGCGGGGAAACAGGGCGAGATGGACTCGAGGCTGGGTGGGTACCCGGGCTTCGGTGCGGCCATGATCTGTAGTCGGTAACCGTCTGGGCCGTAACCGAATTGGTTGGGTTTGTAGAAGCCGTCGCGTTCGACGACGTGCCAGCCCCACCGCTTCCAAATCTCACCCGTCTGGGCGATGACGGAATCCGGGCTGGTGCCTGGAGGCAGTTTCAGATCGCCGATCGTGGTGAAGTTGTTGGGCGATGTTCCCGTCTCGACGTCTTGGCAGGGCGCGGTGTTCGTGCCGCCGCTGTAGCGAGTGGCATCCAACGTGACGCCCGCCGGCAGCTCTTGCAGGGTCTTCGTCAAATAGCCGATGACGGTGTCTTGGGCCTGTTGCTGACTGGCCGGTGTGACGGGTCGTTCGGTCCAGCCCGGCGGCGGTGGTGATGTGGATGTCATGTTCGGTCCTCCGAGGGTGGTCGCGCCGGTCGGTGTCGACGGCCCGAGTCGACTGGGATGGCCACAGCTGACAAGGAATAACGCCACGAGCAGGCCGAGGGCGACTCGAGGTGAAACCGGGACGGGATGCGTCATCGTTGTCCGTAGTCGTAAGGGAACGGCGGTGGGGTGCCGGCGATGACGGCGCCCATGTTGAGCAGTGCCTTATTGCCGGGGTTCCAGTAGCTGCTGTGCGCGTCGATGGTGGGCGACGACAGGGGCCCGGCGGGCCCGGGGTCGGCGTCGAGGCGGATCGCACCGAATTGGGGGGTGCTCGGTTCGTATCCGAGTGTCCATTGGGTACCGACGCCGGCGGGGCCGATGATGTCGTTGTCGGCGAGCATGGCGTAGACGTGCCCGCCGGAATTGAGGCTGAGGTCGCGGGCAGTGTCGGCCAGCATGCCCGGGCTGGCGACGGCGACGATGTTGTCGACGCCGAGCTGATGCCCGCCCGATGCGGCCGCACCCACCATCGTGGATCCGTAGCTGTGCCCGAAGATGGTGTCGATCGACGGCGCGCCAGCGTGGGAAGCTCGTTGCCCCGCCTCGAACGCATCCAGGCCGGCGGCTCCCGACTGTGCCGGCCCGGGGAAATCGGCTTGACCGAGGTCCATCGGTCGGTCATAACCCATCCACGTCGTCACTGCAACGTCCTGCGCGCCCAGACTCGGATCCGCTTTCAGCGCAGCACCGTACATGGCCAGCGATTTGGCGTCGGCGCCGTCCATCCTGGTCAAGTCTTGTCCGGTGCCGGGCACCAAGATGGCGTTGCGTCTGGCGGTGTCGGGATTGTTGATGGCGACGGCGGCGTGGCCCCATTGGTCGAGTTGGCCGAGATATCGGTGGGGTCCGCTGTTGTTGAGTGTGGCCTCGACGTTCTGATAGCCCTGGAGTCGGGTCTTGACTGCCGCGAGCTGTGACTGCAGCGAGTAGATGGCGCCGTCGTCGGCGTCGCGTTCGCCCATCAGTTCGTCGAGGCTGTGCTGCATCTGGTCGACGTCGGCTTGGGCCTGCTGTTTGAGTTCGGGCAGATGCAGCCGGTTGTAATGGTCCTTACCCAGGTGATCTGCTGGGTCCCAAGGCATTCCGTCGTGGTTGCCGATGTCGTGATCTTGGCTGTAGAGCCAATCTTTTTCTTCCGGCGTCAGCTGGTTCCACAGATCGGCGAATTGTTTGGGATCGGTGGGTAGCGGCTTGGCCAGAGCCTGTTGAATTTCGGGTCGGTTCTCGTGCGGCCCCTGTGGAATCGGTGTGTCACCGTCGGCCATGTTGATCGCCGCCGCCAGCTCGGTGTCTACCGCCTTGGCTTCGGCGACGATCTTGTCCAGCCGGGGCTGTAGCTGCATTTCGGCAAGCAAGATGTCGATCGGCAAGGCTTTGGATGTCGGGACTACCTTGTTGGCCAGCGGATCGACCGACATAGACAACTCGCCTGCGTCGTGGCGCAGCGTGCGAAGCTCGGATTGCACATGCTCGATGTCGCCGGCGGCCTTGCCGGCCGCTTGGGCGACCGCGAGCGACTCGTTGCCGTGCGCGTCGAGATCCTGGCGGATTGAGGCGTTGGTGTGTTTTCTCGCTTCGGCCGTTGCGCCTTCCCAGCTGTCGAACACCTCTAACGTGCTGAGTTGACGTGAGGCCTCCAGAGTGGCCTGCCCGCGCTGCGTGGCCGCATGGAAAACCTCGCGAACCTGCTCAGCGCTCCACCGATCGATGTCGGCCACCGTCACTGCCACGCGATCACGCCCATGTCGAAATGTTCACTGTGTCAACGGTAGGCGTTTGCCACCCCACTCAACGGCATAGGCGAATGGTACGAAGAATCGTTGCCGCGCTATGGGAGATTTGCTCGATGCCGCCGAGCACGGACATGACCGCGACCAGTCCGCTAAAAATTGTTTAGCCGGTGCTGTACGCCCAGTAGTCGTACGTGCCGGGCACCGGGCACAAGGAGTGGTACGCGGCCTGCACAAACTGACCCGCTTCGTCGCTGGTCAGCTGTGGATGGTCGCGCACCAGATTCGCGGCCACCTGCGGACCCGAGGTTTGCTGATTCCACAGTTGCCTACACGCGCTATAGCCGTTTTCGAGCATCGCGGGATCCGTTCCGGTGACGCCTGCGGCCCGCGCGGCGGCCAAGAAGCTCGGGACGCCGCCGGGTTGGGGCGCCCCGACAGAGCCGATCGTCGTGACCGGGTCGGCGCCGGCCGGAGTGGCCAGGCCGATGGAGATGAGGGCTCCAACGCCACCGAGCAGCACTCTTCCGATCATCAGCGGTCTCCTGTTTGCTTTCTGTTTACCTAGAAAACTATCACAGTTCATGTTAAGAACCCCTGCGCTTAATGTCGCGTGCCGCCGGCGGTCATATCTCCGGACGGCGCGGCAACGGCCGCCGCTGCCCGGGAATCACTCCCGAGCCTGGCGGCGTAAGCGGTTGAGAGCAGCGCGTCGGGGCATACGAAATCGCTTGTGAGACAAGGTCGCGGCGAGTAACGTGAGCGCCCCGAGCACTGGAAGTCCGACCCGAAGCCAAGGGGTATACCGTGCGACAACCGGCGCTAACCAGCCTCATCGGTCTACGAGACCGCGTTGGGGATCGGCTGATCCTCCTACGCTTGGATCGGGCTGACGGGACGCGTGGCTACCTGCTGAGGGTCGGAACGGGGAGCGTGTTCCTCAGTGCCGGCGATCTGGACCGGTTGAGCACGGTCATCCGGTTCGAGTTGGCCTCGGCGAATCCTTTCCGATTCGTCGCCCAGGCGAGCCTGGCTCCTGGTCTTGTGCGCTCTGGTGTGGCTCCTCGCGTCGGGAGTCACCGGGCCTTTGTTTGCCTACCCCTGGTCCAGCTGAAGTCAGCCGGAAACTCGGCTTCTCTTGCGCGAGTGCGTATTACGCGACGGGCTGAGCGTCATCTCTCCGGCAGCGCGGCAAACCGCTTCTTGACGTCTGCATACCAGCTGATCGACTTGAGCGGGCGGCGCCAACGGCCCTTCATGTCTTCGCGGGCGGGCACGTGCGCCTCATCGCCTGCCTGCACGACTTCCTTGAGGTGTTGGTCCTGCGCTTTGATGATCTCGTCGGCGCTCTCACCGCGGTGCGCGAGGTCGCAGGGGCCACCGAGGTCCTGGCAGGTCATGGTCTTCACAGCGGTACTCCATTCTGTGGTCACACCCGGCGGTCCGGGTGCGTCAGGATGGTGACGCAGTCGACGACGAAAGTGTGACCGCCATGGTGAGCGACGACCAACTCCGCGACGGCTTTGAGGCCGAGCGTCCTCGCCTGCAGCGCATCGCCGCGCGGATCCTGGGCGACGCCGACGCGGCACAGGACGTCGTGCAGCAGGCGTGGCTGAGGCTGCACGCCACCGACGAGCCGATCGGCAACTTCCCCGGCTGGCTCACCACGGTGACCTCGCGGCTGTGCCTCGACCGGCTGCGGGCGCGCACGCCGGAGCCGACCGAGTCGATAGAGGTCGAGGCGACGGCACTCGACCCGGCCGACGACGTGGTGCTGGCCGACACCGTCGGCGTCGCGCTGCAGGTGGTGCTGGACCGCCTGACGCCCGCCGAGCGGGTGGCCTTTGTACTGCACGACAGCTTCGGCGTCGACTTCGAGTCGATCGCCTCGATGCTCGACTCGACGCCGGTCGCGACGCGCAAATTGGCCTCTCGGGCTCGCGCCAAGGTGCGCCTGGCCACGCCGGAGGATGCCCTCGCCGATTGGGAGGTCGTGGACGCCTTCATGGCTGCGGCGCGTGAGGGCGACTTCACCCGGCTGCTGGAACTACTCGCTCCCGACGTGGTGGTCTCCGCCGACGCGGCCGCGAGCGCGCTGGGCACGCCGAGTCGCCTGGAGGGCCCCGACGAGGTGGCCGGCTTCTTCAATGGCGCCGCTGCAGCAGCCTTCCCGGTCTTCGTCGAGGATCGTCCGGGCGCCGCCTGGATTCACCGAGGCGACGTCAAGGTCGCTTTCGATTTCACCGTCGAGGCCGGGCAGGTTCGCCGGCTACAGTTCCGCGCTGATGTCGACGTGTTGGCCGGCGTACGACGCCGCGTCGCCGCTCGACAACTCGACAAGTCCTGGGGCGGCTACGACCTCACGGATGTAGCTGCCACTGGCCGCAATCCTGGGCCAGGGCGTCGCTGACGTCGACTTCGAGCCCGCCGACTACGGGCCCCGGAGTCGATGCGGTGCTCACGATGCGCTGGTAGAGAACTGCGGCGGGGTCGACCTGCCCGTGAGACCAGGACCGGGTCTGCCAGGCCCACCGCTTGCCGGCCGTGCGCGAATTCCCGATCACGCCGTCCGCGGCGGCCCACTGGCACACATTGATGCCCCCGTAGACGCCGGTGCGCTGCACGCCAAGCACCGAGTTGATGCCCCGAAACCACTGCAGCGCAACGTTGTTCCAGGTGTCACGGTTGATGTCGTCGTCGACGGTGAAAAAGACCGGTGCACTCTGGCCGCCACCCGCAGCGGTATGCAGCTGCCAGGCGGTGTGAGCGTCGGAGACGCCACCGGCGAACCCGCGCGTGAAATCCGACGGTACCGACCCGCCCGGTTTGCCGTACTGGTAGTTGCTGACGATCGCGAGGCCGGCCGCGGCCAGCGACTCGGCGTAGGGCCGGGTGATCGGCTTGGCACCAAAAGACGAGCCGGGACGCGACAGCGAGACGTAGTTGACCACCCCGGCGTGGCCCGCAGCTTTGATGTCCTGGGCCGGAATCTGGCGCATGGCGAAGTCGATCAGCGTGGGAGCGGCTGCCGCCGCGGGGGTGGCGGCACTGACTGCTGCCGCACCCAGCCCGGCCAGCGCCGACGCGGTGGCGGCGTACCGCAGAGCGTCGCGCCGAGAAACCGGACGCGATCGTGGGAGGTCGATTCGCTCCGACCAGTCCTGCATCGCGTGATGTTAACAATGGGACTGCTGTTAACGGTGTTGCCTCGCGGGCCGAGTTCAGTTCGGTTTCGGCGGGCGCTCGAGATGGACGCGCTGCTTGCGCAGTCACATGCCCTGGGTCGCGTCGAGCGGCTCAAGGGCCGCCGTCATGTGCATCGCGCATCAGCCTGCGGAATTCATCCCAGGGGATGGTCTCGAATGACCGTTGCCGCGCATTACCTCGGTTGGGGCGATTGATGGCCCGCTCTCGAAACCAGGCACGCAGACGACGAAGCATGCCGAGAGTTAATGGGTCGCCGGCGCCGTTTGGCGAGCACGCGCGATCATCATGGCGCTGACGCCTCAGACACCGCGAGCCGACTTTTCCCGGCGCCCCAACGTTGCCCAGCCGACGCCGGCGAGACCAACCACGGCCAGCGGAATTGTCCACAATCGCCGATCGCCGAGAGCCGAGTTGCAGGAGGCGACGAATTCACTTCTGGGGGCCAGTTGGTTGGCGATCGGGATCTGCTGTACGACAGGGGAGTTGCCGATGTTGCGATCGTCTTGCGCGCGGGCGGCCGCTAGGTCGGAATGCACCGCACTGCCGCACCCGGTTCCACCGGAAACTGTCACAGGCACAACCAGTCCGATCACGCCCGCGACGAAGAGGATTGCGCTGCCCAAGAGAATAATCCGCCGCGTCGTCATCGTCATGCGCTCCTTGTGTCAGGCCCTGTTGAGGCTTCGCCGTGCAGATTAGTAACCCGTCCGCCTTCTCGGTAAACCAGGCTGGCGTCGGCGCAGTCAGCAAGGTCCCGATCTCGTGGACGTCTGTCCTGCCTGCGAAACGCCCTCCGGGAGTCATCGTCGAGGCCATGACAGCGATGAAAGAGCAGTGACACGGATGTGCCGTCGATGCGCCCGGTCACGGTGCACGCATCGGCCAGCTTTCTCATCAGGATCAAACCCCGACCGCGAATCGCGGTGATCGGAGTGGGGGCAGATTCGCGCCAGTGGCCCTGATCGGTGACACGAATCTCGATCGTCGCCTTCGGTGCGGAATACGAGAGATCAAGTGTCACCAGGCCGGCACCAGCAAAATCCCGGTAGGCGTGCTCGACCACGTTGGTCACCGCCTCGTCAGTGGCAAGCACGATGTCACACGTCCGCTCAGCACTGATGTCCACAGTGCGGTCCAGCCATGCGTGCAGCACTTCGCGAAGACCAGCTACGGCGTCGCCGTCCGCGTTGCCGCTGTGGGTGCTCGTTTCGGTGTTGCTGATCGCTGAGCTCTCGGTCACCCGGCGGTAGTTACCCCACCTCGTCTGCCGCTAAGCCCAGACCGCTTATGGCATCAGCTATCCGGTGGACGCGCAGACTGAACAGCAAGAGGGAACTGGGTGATCAGTAGTCCGCGCATCCTCGCGCGGCGGCAGAGTTGGAGGTCGAGGTTGCGCGAAGAATTCTGTGCTCTTGGCCCAACGCATGGTCACGGATTTATCACAATTAAGTTTGCAACTCGTTAAGAGGCGGCCGCGGTTCTTAAGAGATCTCATCGATGGCTAATGGAACGTGTCGCAAAATTCACAAAACAAGCCTGCCGCGGTCCGTTCGTTCAGCACGCGCTGCTCAGATCCGTTTGCGCGCGGGTTTTTTCACGTCTCGGCCGACGTCGGCTTCGGTACCGTGAATTGCCGGGGCGAGCAGTGTTCCCGGACCTGAATAGAGTTCAATCTCGAAGGACATATCGATGACGAAAACCGATCGAAGCATTACGCGTCGGCCCACCGGTGCCATCAGCGCGGGCCTTTGGGCGGGCACCGTGGCCGCGGCGATCTGGGCGGCGCCGCCGGCGCTGGCGGCTCCGGACTGCAGCCCAGGAGGAGTGCACGCAACCGTTTCCTCGGCAACCGGCGCGGCGCAGCAGTACCTTGATGCGCATCCAGGCGCCAGCCAGGTTGTTATGGCCGCCTACGGTCAGCCCCGCCCGCAGGCGGCGTCGGATTTGCGTACCTATTTCACTGCGCACCCCAACGAGTACTACGACCTGCGCGGTGTTCTGGCTCCCATCGGTGACACCGAACGGCAGTGCAATGTCACGGCGCTGCCGCCGGGCTTGGAGTCGGCCTACCAGGAATTCATGGCCGGTTGATGCTGACCGCAACGGCCCGCCCCGATCCAGGGGCGGGCCGTTCTGCATGTGGTCACAACTGGTTTCGATCCGGGTCCATCACAGCCAGCGGGACATGAGTCCGCTGCCCGACTGCGGCGCGCGTCGGCGGCCTGGCCGTGAAACGTTTGTCGTGAATGCTGACCGACGGACAATGCGCTGCAGCGTTGCGCCTGTGGTGTCACGGCCGCCTCAGGGGGTATCACCGTCGAATGAGCGATACCACCGTCCTGGTCATCGACATGATGAACAGCTACCAGCATCCTGACGCCGAGCAATTGATACCCAATGTCGAGAAAATCATCGACCCCGTCGCGGACTTAGTGCGGCGCGCGCGCCAGCGTGACGGCGTCGACCTGGTGTACGTGAACGACAACTACGGCGAGTTCACCGCCGGATTCTCTGACATCGTCCGAACCGCGCGTGAAGGCGCACGACCCGACCTGGTCGATTCGATCGCGCCCGCGCAGGACAGCCCGGTTCTCACCAAGGTCAGGCACAGCGCGTTCTACGCGACGTCGGTGGCCTACCTGTTGCGTCGTCTGGAGACGAAGCGGCTGGTTCTGGTCGGCCAGGTCACGGAGCAGTGCATCCTCTACACCGCGCAGGACGCCTACGTGCGCCACATCCCGGTCGTCGTCCCACGGGATGCCGTCGCCGGCATCGATGCGGAGCTCGCGGCGGCTGCGCTGAAGATGATGGAGGCCAATATGGCGGCCGAGCTGACGTCGGCGGCCGAATGCCTCGGCTGATCGCGCGAGTGTTTGCACGGTCTCGAACCGGGTAACTCCATTGCAGGCGCAGGCCGAGTGTCGCGCCATCTCTTACGAACTACAGCCCCTGGTTCGACTTCGATGCGAACTACGGCCGCTGGTTCGCGTCCCAAACTCTGGTGCCGCACCGAGTTTGGACACGCCTAGGAGGCACGCATGTTTATGCACAACAAAGATCTCCAATTCGAGGTTCGAGTCGGCGCACCTGATCCACGGTTCGCCTCGTTGCTGATGGAGCAGTTCGGCGGCGCCAACGGCGAACTGACCGCCGCGCTGCAGTATTTCACCCAGGCTTTCGTCCTGAGGCAGAAAAACCCGATGATGTACGACCTGTTCATGGACATCGCCACCGAAGAACTCAGTCATCTCGAGATGGTGGGATCGATGATCACGATGCTCCTCGATGGCCTCAACGATGACCTGAAAGTAGCTCACCAGCAATGTGATTGGATGCCGGCGGTAGCGAGTCGCGATGGTCGTGAGCAAGCGATCCACCAGGTCGCGGTCAATCCGATGTTCCTTGTTCTCAGCGGCGGGGGCCCCGACGTCAAGGACTCGGCCGGCAACAACTGGACCGGCGCGTTCATCGATGCCAACGGCGACCCGACCGTTGACCTGCGCAACAATCTGGCCGCTGAGTCGCGCGCGAAGGTCGTCTACGAATACTTGAAGCAATTCACCGACGACCCAGGGGTCCAGGAGACGTTGACCTTCCTCATGAGTCGCGAAGTCGCTCATTACCAGCAATTCACCGCCGCACTGAACGAATTGCCCGTCAACTTTCCGCCTGGAAAATTGGCTGGCGACAACCGCTTTCAGAACGTGGCGTTCAACATGTCCGACGGCGGAGGCGAGTCGGTGCGCGGCCCGTGGAATCAAGGCCAGGGTCCGTGGCCGGAAGGCACCGAGTGGAATTACATCGACAAGCCCGAAAAGCAATGGCTGGGAACCGACATTCGTCAGAACACCGGCTCCGAGCACAACCCTGCGGGTTCGCCGGCGGTCGACGGCGATAAGCCGTTCACCCATGAGCACCGTATTCCCACCACATAACCAGTCGCCACGACGCCGCCCCTTTCCCAGTCTGAAGCGTCGCGAAAGGGGCGGACATCGTCCTTATCTCGGAGGAGAACACCATGGATGCGATCAGCTTCTTGCGCGCAGACCACAAGAGCGTTCTGGGCCTGCTCGAAGTGCTCGAAGGAGCACCCTCAGATTCGGGCAGTCAACTCAGCGGCCTGGACACGATGATCACCAATTTGATCATCGCAGAGTCGCAGCACGAGGCCATCGAGGAACAGTGGTTCTGGCCAGCGGTACGGCGGGCCTTAGATGAGGGCGATGCGTTGGCTGACAGAGCAATTCAGCAAGAGCAAGACGGCAAGAAGTTGTTGCAACAGTTGAAAGACTCCAAGCCCGGCCAACCGCAGTACCGGCAGGCCCTGCAGGCGTTCGCCGCTGCCGGACGGGAGCACATAGACTTCGAGCAAAACGAGGTGTTCCCTAAATTCGAAGCCGCGGTCAGTCGCGAACGGCTCGAAACCATTGGCCGACAGCTCGAAACGGCCAAAAAGGTTGCCCCGACCCGGCCACATCCCGGCACGCCCCCGGTGTCGCTGTTGCTCAAAACGGCGGGCATGCTAGTGGCGGTAGTCGACCACCTGCGCGACGCGCTGACCGGTCGCGCTACCAAGAATCCGCCAGATCCACAGATCCACTAATGCGCCCCACGACATATCATGCTGCGACGCAGCGGTATTAAGCCACGATCACAGGGCATCTGCGCCGCTGGCGGCTGGCGCGTCGAGCGGCATTGGCCTGGATCCCTGAGTTTTAAGGAAGCGGCATGACTGCAAAACCTCAAGAGGCCAAGAGTCCGTGGATTGTGCAACGGGACACTTCGGCCAGCCGCGAAGAGGTCTGGGCCGTCATCGCCGACGGTTGGACGTATTCGCAGTGGGTCGTCGGAAACAGCCGGATGCGCGCTGTCGACCCGAATTGGCCCGACGTCGGCAGCACCATCCGCCATTCCGTCGGCGTTTGGCCGTTGCGTCTCGACGACGTCACTGTCGTCGAGGCTTGTCAGCCTCTGCAACAGCTGGTGCTGTTGGCCAAAGGCAGGCCATTCGTAAAGGCTCGAATCACACTGCGGCTGTTTGATATCAACGGCGGTGGCTGCCGTATCGAGATGGCTGAAGTACCCGTCGGTGCCCCGCTGGGGTGGGTTCCTGAGCGGGTGGCCCTGGCCGCTGCCTATCCACGTAACCGCGAGTGCACCTCGCGGCTCGCGGCAATCGCGGAACGGCGGATCCCCGATGCCGAGTAGCAGTGGAGTCGGGGATACCGCAGAGCTATCCCACGACGAATCCGCGGCGCTGCTTGCTAAGCGGGTAGCAAGATTATCGATGATGCTTGTGGGCTCATTCCGCGCAAGCGTTGTGCCAGAAGGCTGTTAGCTCTACCAGACGACCGTTCGGTGCCGCCGCCCCGGGAGTGAGCCGCTAGTAGCGCGTCTGACTCACTTCGGCGGCATCCGGATACCGCCGTCCACCCGGACCACTTCGGCGTTCATGTACGAGTTGGTGAGCAACTCGACCACCATGGACGCCAACTCGTCGGGCTTGCCCAGGCGGTGCGGGATACAGGACGGACTCGCCGAGCTTGGCCTTGAACGCTTCAGAGGCCTCGCCCTCGCCGTAGATCGGGGTGTCGATCAGGCCGGGCGCGACGGTGTTGACGCGGATACCGACGGCTGACAGGTCGCGAGCTACCGGCAGGGTCAGACCCACGACGCCACCCTTGGACGACGAGTAGGCCGCCTGGCCGATCTGACCATCGAAGGCGGCGACACTGGTCATGTTGACGATCGCGCCGCGCTCACCGGTGTCGGTCAACTCGTTCTTGCTCATCTGGGTGGCCGCGATGCGGATGCAGTCGAAGGTGCCGACGAGGTTGATCTCGAGAACCTTCTTGTAGGCACCGAGATCGTGCGCCGACGAGAACTCACCGTCCTTGCCGATGGTGCGCTGGGCCCACCCGATGCCGGCAGAGTTG
This sequence comes from uncultured Actinomycetota bacterium, assembly GCA_963796825.1. GTDB lineage: Bacteria > Actinomycetota > Actinomycetes > Mycobacteriales > Mycobacteriaceae > Mycobacterium. The sequence goes on along the minus strand of CAWCNE010000009.1, from coordinate 545,318 downwards.
ACCAGTGCGCGCAGCGGGCCGAGGTCCGCGGCGGTCTTGACCGCGTCGATGATCTGGTCGGTCTTAGTGACGTCGACGGTGACGAAGACGCCGCCGATTTCGTCGGCGAGGGCTTCTCCCTTGTCGGCCTGGAGGTCGGCTACGACGACCCGGGCGCCCTTGGCGGCCAACTGACGGGCAGTCGCCGCACCGATCCCTGACGCGCCGCCGGTGACGACTGCGCTAGCTCCATTGATATCCACGTCGATAGATTATGCAATGGCTGAGCGGGCCCATCAGCCGGCTCAACCGATGTGCACGGCGTTGACGCTGCCGGCCCTCGACGGCCTAATCGGGCGGCTCGTCTTCCGAGACGCGGATGTCAACATCTTCCCGTTCGCTGGGTTTGCCGGGAACACCCTCCGCCTCGCGTTCGTCGGCAACCTTCTCGTCTAGCTCATCGACAAGGTTCTCGAGCTCATTCGCCCGACTCAGCGGGTCTTCGTTTTCGGGTTTCGTCATATCGCTTCCATCGGCTGGGGATCGGCCAGCGGCCACGTCGACGCGAAGGCACGGTTACTGATACCCCGCCGTGGGCGTCGGCAACCCAGGGTCGATCGCAGATGTGTGCGGTCGACAAACCACGAATCGCGTGCACAGTGGTAGTCGGGGGATGTCGCCAGCGAGACGCTGGTTGCAACGACGAGGGGAGCCGAACATGTTGGATGGGCTTGTGGGTTTGGCCCGCGGTGCCGTCGGCGCGGTGGGAGCGGTCGTAGGTGTGCGTCATGGCACCGAGGAGCCGGCATACACCTCAGAGCAGGTGACCTCACGGGTGGAGATCCGCCACTACGGACCGCGGATCGCCGCCGAGACAAAGGTGACCGCCGACGAAGTCGCCGCGCGCAGTGACGGGTTCCGCCGGCTGGCGGGCTACATCTTCGGGGGCAATCAAGTCCGGGAGAAAATCGCCATGACTGCACCGGTCGCGCAGCAAGACGGCGCTGTTCGCGGTCAGAAAATTCCCATGACCGCGCCGGTCTCGGAGAGCCCTGTCGGTGATGGCGAATGGCTGATTCGGTTCTTCATGCCGGCCGGGAAGTCTTTGGATTCCCTGCCGCGACCCAACGATCAGGCGGTAAAGCTCGTAGCTGTTCCGGCGGAGACCGTCGCAGTGCGCCGCTTCTCCGGCAGTACGAGCTCCGAAGCGGTTGCGCGCGAGACCGCGCAGCTGAGGCAGACCTTAGATGAAGCGGGTTTGGATCCCATCGGCGCGCCGGTCGCATGGTTCTACGATCCGCCGTGGACGCTTCCGATGTTGCGGCGCAACGAAATCGCTATACCGGTGGAGCCTCACTCGTGATGGGGCGAAGTCGATCGTGACCGCCGGGCATTGAGCCGCGCCCTGCTCAGATCCGGCTGTCGGCCTCTTCCAGCACCGGTCGCGAATCCGTCGTTTGAACAGTTCCCTGAGTCTCGCCTCGCGCGATTGCCGACCGCCGTGAGGGGGTAACCAGCCTTCGCCGGGTGTACTTTCGCTGCGGCTTGGAACCAGAGAGGCAGCGATGTCTGGAGCTGAAGATACGAGTCGTAAGTCTGACCAAACTGACCGCGCGGCCGAAGAATCCAGTGAGTCCGGAAGCTACAGCCCGGAGCAATATCCGGAGGATCCCGAACCCGCCGCGCCGCCGCTCGACAGCGAGCACGCAACCGAGCCGCCGCGAAGCGACTAGAGCTGGGGGATTGGCGCGTGCGCAATAGCGTGTCGGACGTTGGTGAGCGACGAAAGTCAACCGGCGATGGTCGGTGACCCAATGCTTTCCGGCGTCGGCGAAATCTGTGACACCGCGATGTCGCTGGCGAGAGCCGACGGCGCGGCGCTGGCGATTTTGACCCGGTCGGCGCTCAGCCGGGAACTGATCTACGCCACCGATCGCCTGGCCCAGGAGCTCGACGAACTCCAGTACACGATTGGCGAGGGCCCCTGCTTCGATGCCTATCTCGACGACACTCCACAGTTCCATCCCGAGCTGATGAAAATCTCCGAGCCGTCACGATGGCCGACGTTTGCCGCTGATGCGACCCAGCTTGGAGCCCATGCGCTGTTCACATTTCCCATACCCGACGGGCAGCGACCGCTGGGCGTGCTGGAGTTGTACCGGCGCAGCGCCGGCGACCTCGACGCCGCCGAGTGCGCCGCGGTGGTGTCTTGCACGGCACTGATCGCGCGTCGATTGCTAACGAATTGGGAGCATGAGGTCGTCCGCCTCGGCAGCGTTGAACAGGCCCTCGACGCTGCCGCGACCACCGCCGTCGCGCCAGGTGAGGCCGCCAATCCATTCAACCGCACGCAGGTCCACATAGCCGGCGGGATGGTCGCGGTTCAACTTGGAATCGACCCAGACGAGGGCGTCGACCGGCTGCGTGCCTACTCCTATGCGTGTGGTCGCCGCATCGCCTCGGTTGCCGCCGACATCATCGCCCGCCGGCTCACGTTGCAGGCCTGACGCATATGGATCGGCAATGCCCCTTAATTCAGCTGAGCGGCCCACAGCGCCTTGGGAACCCATTAAAATTGGCGGCGTATGGGGGGGTTAGGGGGAGTCTTTGCTAGTCGAAGATCCGATCGGCAGCTCCATCGAAGTCCGCGGTGGTGTCGCGGTGCTGGCGATCCGCGGCGAGGTCGATGTGGCGAGCGCGCCGGCGTTCAAGAGCGCCATCGCCGAGGCGCTGGCAGGCAATCCACGGGGGCTGGTTCTCGATCTGCTGGATGTCGATTTTTTCGGCTCTGTCGGAGTCCGGATCTTGTTGGAGGCACAGGCGAGAGTGGGCGACGACGATCGGTTCGCCGTGGTAGCGCGGAGTCCAGCCGCCGGTCGGATACTCCAGCTACTCTCCATCGACGAACTGCTCTCCGTGCATGAGACGGTAGGGCAAGCGTTGAGTTGGGTGACGGCGAACTAGCCGCGCGAGCCGACAGGCATCGCGACCTGTGTCCGGACTTTCGAGCGGCGCTACTTTGTCGTGCTCGTAAGACGCGGTCGTTTTGTGGTCGCGTCGTCGGGGTATCAAGTCCCTTGTGACATCTCTGTGGCTGAGCGACCGACCCGAACCGCCGTGGACCGCAACCGACCTCGATGACGGCGCCCGCAGCGCCGAGGTGATCGTGGTTGGTGCGGGCATCACCGGTCTGATGACCGCAGTTCTTTTGGCGCGCGCCGGCAAAGACGTATTGGTGCTGGAAGCTCGAACCGTGGGCGCCTGCGCGACGGGGAATACCACCGCCAAAGTCAGCCTGCTGCAGGGCAGCCATCTGTCGAAGATTCTGTCCAAGCACGGCCCAGAGACGGCCCGCGCATATGTGGAGGGAAACCGCGAAGGCCAGAGTTGGGTGCTGAACCATTGCGAGTCCCACGGCGTGGCAGTGCAGCGAGAGGACGCGTACACCTACGCGCAGTCCAAGAACGGCGTGGCGTCTGCGCGTGCCGAATTGGAGGCGGCCCACACCGTGGGTTTGGGAGCTACTTGGGAAGCGGAGGCCGATGTCCCGTTTCCGTACCATGGCGGGGTGCGCCTGGCCGAACAGGCGCAGTTCGATCCGATGGCATTTCTGGACGCGCTGGCTGAGGAATTACTCGGTCACGGCGGGCGGCTGGTCGAGCACGTCCGCGTCCGGCGGGTTTCTACCCACGGAAAGAAGTTACGCGTCCACGTGAACGATCCCAAGCGGCGGGACGCCGAAATCGAAGCCGGAAAGCTGGTGCTGGCCACCGGAATTCCAATTCTCGATCGCGGGGGTTACTTCGCGCGTGTCAAACCAAGCCGGTCCTACTGTTTCGCTTTCAAAGTCCCCGGCGAAATCACCCGGCCAATGATGATTTCCACAGACTCGCCGACGCGTTCGGTGCGCTATGCACCTGTCGCCGACGGCGAGCGACTGATCGTGGGCGGCGCGGGACATACCGTCGGACGCGAGAAGAGCCCATCCAAAGCGCTGGAGGAACTGTCGTCCTGGACGGGCACAAACTTCCCGGGAGCGGTGCAGACGCATTTTTGGTCGGCGCAGGACTACACGCCGATCGACGATTTGCCGTACGTCGGGCCCATTCTGCCGGGCAGTGAAAGCATCTTCATCGCAACGGGTTTCAACAAGTGGGGAATGACGAACGGCGCCGCCGCCGCGCTGGCGTTGTCCAGTCGCATACTGGGCGGGCGGATGGATTGGTCGCGTGCGTTCGCCAGCTGGAGTCCGCACGAACTTTCGGGCCTGCGTACGGCCATGCAATCCAATCTCGAAGTCGGCTTCAATCTGACCAAAGGTTGGATCACCCCGGCTGCGCGTACGATCCGCCGTAACCCCGGCGAGGACGAGGGCGGCGTGGTGAGCGGACCTCCTTGGCACCTCGAAGCCAGATGCCGGGTCGCCGGTACCGAACACCGTGTCTCGCCGGTATGCCCCCATCTCGGGGGAATCGTGAACTGGAATGACGCTGACGAAGCATGGGAGTGTCCATTGCACGGCTCCCGCTTCGCCCCGGACGGCACCCTGCTCGAAGGACCGGCCACGCGCGACTTGACCGCTTCGGGCCGGACCTGATCCGCGAGTAGCGGTGATCAGATACGAATTCGCTTCGCGGCCGCCGTACTAGATCGAGTCGCGACCGGCTCGAAGGAACACGACAAGCCATTGCTGTACACGATGCACACGGTCGACGAAGCGCTAACCGGTCTGCGGCGGACCCCTATCGGGGCCACTCCTTCGGTTTCCCTTCGAACGCATGCGTCGCCGCGAGTTGCCCCAACGCGGCCAGGTCTCTCTCGGCGTGGCTTTGGCGAATGTAGACGGTGAGGTCCGCGACCCGCTGCGCGTGGTCGCTGTCCTTGCAGAGTGGGCCGGGTCCCAAGGCGCGACCGGTGCGCGTGATGGCCTCGTCGGCGGCCCGCTCCACCACCGCCCGAACCCGGCGAGCCAGCAGCTGAGCGGTTCCATTGCGGTCCAACGGATCCCGGTCGATCTGTGCCGCCGCTACGTCGAGCATCGAACTTCCAGCGGCCAGCGCAGCGTCGACGGCGCCGAGGTGTGCCAGCGCGTGTGGATCAGCCGCGTCGTCTGCGGCACGACGGTAGAGGGGCTCGGCCACCCGCCGCGCGCCTCCGAGCCAGCAGGCGGCCACCCCGATTGCGCCGTACCAGAATCCAGGCCGCTCGAGGTAGGCGCCCGGATCGCCGACGGCGACCGCGGGTGCATCAGCGAACCGCACAGCGCGGGTGTCACTTTCGGCCATCCCGATGTTGGACCAGGTGCCGGGCAGAGGCGTGACTGCGCAATCGTCGATGGCGACGGCGAACAGACCGCGCCGGGTCTCTGCCGCGTCGCCCAGTGCGGCGGTGACGAGCGCGTGGCCGCACAACCCGGCACCGGAGCACCACTGTTTGACGCCGTTGAGAATGAAGGCATCACCGGTTTTGGTGGCAACGAGCGCACTGTCGCGGGACTCCGCCGCCCACACACCCCACAACTGATCGGCGCGTGGCGGCTTGGCGCCCAGCTCGTCGAGAATAGCGACGGCATCGAGATGTGCCTCGGCGATCCGGGCCGATACCACGTCCTCTTCGGCGAGCGAGGCGAGTCGCTGCCAGCGTTCGGCGGTGTGTCCCGAGGCGGGTAAGGGCAATTCGAGCCGACCGGAGCCGAGCCAATCCTGCACGAGCTGAGCCGTCATGAACGATCTCCGGATCCGAGATCTGCCAGATAGCTTGCGAATCCACCTTCGACTCGCGATTGGGTCCGTGCCGACGTTCTCACGTTGGTCCGATGTGTGGTCATCCAGTGTGTGGTGCGCGCTTTGACGCGGTTGACGAGGTCAAGGTCTTCGTGCAGCGACACCTCTGCGAAGCCGCCCGCCTGTACATAGGTGCTCGCCCGAAGTCCGAGGTTGGCTCCGTGCACGTGATGGTGGCCGTCGGCCAGTTGGTGACGTTGTCGCCAGATTCTCTCCAATCGGGAGTCCAATCCGGCGGGCGTGACGGTTCCGATGACGGCGTCGAAACCTGCATTCGCCAAGGCGAATTGGGTGGTGAGCCAGGTGTCGGGCACTGTGCTGTCGGCGTCGGTGTTGGCAAGCCAGACCTGGTGGTCGGGAATGCCTGCGTGGCGAGTGCGGGTGATCGCATCCATCGCGCCCAAATGGCGGGCGCCGCCGACCCGCCCGGCGTTGCTGGTGATGGTGCGGTCACCGTGGCTGGCGACGAGTGAACCGGTCTGATCCGTGCAGCGATCCAGGACGACGACGACATCGCATGACACAGAAGGGTATTCGCGCTCAAGCCTATGGCCCGATGCACGAATGCTCCTTAGGCACAACTCGATGCGCTCTTCCTCGTCACAGGCCGGCACGATAATTGCGACGTGGCGAGGGCTTTTCATGCGGTGTCCGCGCATTCGCGGTAGACCGACAGCGGCTCTCCCCACACCTGGATTGTGAGATCGGCGTCGTGGTATCGGGCCCGCAGCGGCAGGTCGAAGGTGACGGCGGCTTGGGCGTGGGCAGTGGGCCCATCCAGCGGGATGTCGGCGGTCGGTGCCGACCAGTTCGCGATGAGGATCTCCCCATGTGGGCGCAACTGACGGCGGGCCGCTCGCAGAGTAGCCAGCAGTTCGGGTCCGTCGAGAAAGTAGGCGACTTCGGAGAGCACGACGAGGTCGAACTCCACGTCGGGAATGTCATTCGGGGCCGCCCCGAGCCGCCATTCGACAGCCTCGGTTCGTGCGCGAGCGACGTCGAGCGCCATCTCACTGGCGTCCATCCCGACGACGTTGTCGGCGCGTTCACGCAACTGAGCGGAGAGTTGTCCGGTCGCGCAACCGATCTCCAAGACGCTCGAATAGTGCTGCCGGCCCAGGCAGGCCAGGGTGAGCGCAAGTCGCCGCTTTTCGTACTCTGACTCATCGAGCCGCCAGGGGTCTGTCACACCGTGGTCGAGCATCGTGTCGAAGGGGCCGGCTATCTGCGCGCGCGAACGGTGTGCGGCGGTATCACCGGCGACGCGCGCTGCGAGGTCGAGCGGCAGCGGCAGGAGAACAGTTTCCATCACCCGTCGGGCCCGGGCGATAACCGAGGGTCCGACGATGGGGTAGCCGTCAGGAGATGCAAGTTGGCTTGTGTAGCAGTCGATAGCGGCAGACTTTGCGCTTAGTGCCCGCAGCGATGGAGCGACCGCGCGTAGCCGGGTCCAGTCAATGTCGTCTGGCGTGGCCCAGTGCCACAGCCAGACCGGGTAGAGCAGCAATGCCGCGTCACGTTCACGCGCCACTGCCTCGGCCGAGGCCGCTACTGCCTCGTGGTCCGAGTGCCCGTCGCATTCGACCGGCGCTATCAGCAGGGTCTGAGAGTCCACGAGTTCCAGGAGGCGCTCGCCCATCTCGCCGACGGCGTTGTGCAGGTTCCCGTCGGGAAGGTCCCACCAGACCGTTTTGATGTGTGCACCTAGAGTCGAGATGGCGTGCTCTGCTTCAATGCGGCGCTCGGTGGAACCGGGTCCGTGGCCGCCGTGGGTCGCGATGACGACGGTGACCGTGGCCGCGCTGTCGGCCAAATCGGCCAACGCACCGCCCAGACCCAGCGTTTCATCGTCGGGATGCGGTGCCACCAGAACGACGTGCGGATATCGCTGGAGCACAGTGTCGAGCCCAAACCGAGGAACACCGTCCCATCGGGAGTCGAGAAGCCAGGTGGGCTCGTCGGTTCCGTTCTCCTTGTGGGTGAAGGATCGTGCGTCAGGCATCCGCTTGTCTCCGGCTTCGATTGGTATATGGCGGCTCGAACGTCGTCGGAGTCGTTACGTGGCCGCGCAGGTTGATGGTGTGGACACGCAAGCCGCGTACTGTGACGCTGCAGACGCCGGATTTCGGCTCTGATCACCCGCGGGGCTGGCGTGGTGAAATGCCATGGGGCGTAAATACCCGCTCCGCAGCGATCCAATCGCGCCCAGCTGTCACGGTCTGCTGAAAGTCAGCATGCCCTCTTCGTGGTCGAGTGCCCGCCCGAGAGCGCGGAGACCTTGATCGGGAAGCATGCCGGCGTCGCGCCAGCGCACGAGTTCGTCGCGCTGGGCGGCGATGGCCGCCCGCCGCATCTCCAGGAGTGCCTCGTCGTGCGGGAAGGCGGGAACATCGTCGGTGTCCGTTACTTCGAGCACGTCGAGTTGTTGTTGTCGAGACTTGAGCCGAGCCGAGAGTTGCGCGCGCACGGTGTCGATGGCCTGCCGCTCAATAGTGTTGTGGCTCTGCTGCTTCAGCGCTTCCATCCTCTCGATCGCGGCCTGGATTGCGGCTATGCCGGCCAACTTGCGCAGCCGGGACTCGTCGGCGGGCTTGGCGCGGATACCCAAGGCGCGCGCCAAGGGGGCGAACGTCAACCCCTGTCCGATCAGCGTCACCAGCACAACCCCCAACGTGCAGACCAGCAGCAGATCCCGGAAGGGAAAGGGGGCGCCGGTCTCGGTCACCAGTGGCACCGTGAAAATCGCGGCGAGACTCACGACCCCGCGGGTGCCCGCCCAACTCAGTACGAACACCTCCCGGCCACTGAGCCTCTGCACGTCGCGGTCGCGCGACGGCCGGGCCGGGACCGAAGCCGTGGAGTGGTCGAGATCAGGACCCGAGACGTCCCCGAGTCGGGTGTGCAGCGGTCGGGGCAGCATCTGGGTGACCAGTAACCACAGCGGCCGCATCAACAGCACGACCGCGAGGGTGACACCCACTGCCGTCACGATGGTCGATATCGGGAAAGCATTGAGGCCCTTGAGAATTTGTGGTAGTTGCTGACCGATGAGTAAGAACACGAAGCCCTCGAGTAGAAAGTTGGTCAGCCGCCAGACGGCCCGCGTCTGCAACCGGCTTGCGCCGGACTCCGAACGCGGCAGATCGTGTCCGACAATCAAGCCGCAGACCACCACGGCCAGCACACCGGAGGCCCCGACCTCTTCAGCCGCCAGGTAGGCGACAAACGGGGTAGCGAGCGAGACCGCGTTGGCCGTCAAAATGTCGGATGCCCAGCGGCTGACCAGACGCCGGAAGACGGCGACCGCCACTCCGACCGCAAACCCGCCGGCAGCCGCCAGCAAGAACTGTCCAGCTGCCGACGGCGCGGAGAAGCCGCCGCCGCTGGCGGCAGCGACGGCGACGGACAGCGTGGTGAGCGCCGTGGCGTCGTTGAGCAGGCCCTCGCCCTCGATCAACGTGATGATGTTGGCCGGCAACCCGACTTTGCGGGCAACGGCGAGCGCGGCCACCGGATCGGGGGGCGCCACCGCGGCACCGAGCGCCGTCCCGACCGCGAAGGTTGCGCCCCCGACCAGGACTGCGAACGCAACGCCGACCGAACACGCGGTCAGCAGGACGAGCACCACCGACAAACTGATCACCGCTCGCAAGTTGCGCCGAATTTCGACAAGCGACGATTCCAGCGCCGCGTAGTAGAGCAACGGGGGCAGGATGCAGTACAGGGCGGGTTCTGGAAGCAGGGTGATGTTGGGTCCCGGCAGGAACGCGTAGGCAATACCGCCGATGGCCAGCAAGGCCGCGCTGGGCAACCCGGTGCGTTCAGCGATCCGATGCACCGCCACGATCACGGCGACGGCAGCCAACAGCAACACCAGACCCAAATGCAGACTCACCGCTCCATCATCCCGGCAACTGGACGTGGCCGGCATGGCCAGTCAGCTGTTTCAGGGCTAGTTCGTGGGTTTCCGGAACGGGTACCCGGGTACAAGGCGGATATGGACAACGTGGCTCGAGTGCGGCAGGCATCAATTCGGGTCGCGAAAGTCCAGCGCCGCATCTGGTTGCTCCAGACGGTCTTCTTGCCTGTTGTCGCGATTTTCGGCGTGGTCGCCGCGATCGCGGTCGGCAGCTGGCTATGGCGTCGGCGCCACACGACAGGCGAAGCGAACGATGTCGTGCTCGCGTCAACGAACGGTTCGGGCCCGACGAGCCCGGCCGAGGGGCGATTGAACGGCGCCCGGAGTGGGAATCCCTCCCGCTGATCAGCGGGCCGGCACCGCAAACTGGATCTCCGTCGCAACGAAGCGAGGGGAGTGCACGCGTTGCATGACAAGCCGTCCCTGCTGACGTTGGCCGAGCGACACGACGGCAATGCGGTCGTGCTTTCCGCGGAGGGCATCGTCGACATGGCCGCCGCTCCGACTCTGACCGATCAGATCCGTACGATCCTGCGCCAGCGACCAGAAGTTCTGGTGGTCGACTTCACCGGCGTCACCTTTCTGGCGACGGCCGGCATGAGCGTCCTGATGGAGGCCGAGCGTAAATGCGGGGAACTCGCCATCCCGTTTCGGGTCGTAGCGCAAGGGCCTGTGACAGTTAAGCCCATGCAGCTCTTGGGGATTGACGACCTTCTGGCCATCTATCCGACCGTGCCCACCGCGCTCGACGGCATTCCGCCGAGTGGTGCATGAACCTACTCTAAATTAATAGAGTAGGTTCTTCTGTTTGTACGGCCTGGGTGAAAGGATGAAGGACATTGAGTAACGCCATTGCGGTCTTCAACCCGTCCAACGAAGAGCAGATCGCAGAGGTCCCAGATTCGGACCAGGCGGCCGTCGATGCGGCGGTGGCCCGGGCGCGCGAAACCTTCGAGTCGGGTGTGTGGCGCAAGGCGCCGGCAACGCATCGCGCGAATGTGTTGTTCCGCGCCGCGCGCATCATCGAAGAGCGTGCCGACGAGCTCGCCGCGCTCGAAGCCCAGGACAACGGCATGAACACGACCGCGGCGAAGCACATCATCCCGGTGTCGGTCGACATGCTGAAGTACTACGCAGGATGGGTCGGCAAGATCCACGGCGAGTCCGCGAATCTGGTGTCCGACGGATTGCTCGGCAGCTGGGAGACCTACCACACCTTCACCCAGCTCGAGCCGGTCGGCGTCGTCGGCCTCATCATCCCGTGGAACGGGCCCTTTTTCGTCGCGATGCTCAAGGTTGCGCCCGCGCTCGCGGCAGGCTGTAGCGCCGTGCTGAAACCCGCCGAGGAAACACCGCTCACCGCGTTGAAGCTGGAGGAGATCTTCCGTGAGGCCGGCCTGCCCGATGGGGTGCTGAACGTCATCACCGGCTACGGCGAGACCACGGGTGCGGCCCTCACTGCGCATCCAGACGTCGACAAGATCTCCTTCACCGGTTCGACCGAGGTCGGGCGCCTGATCGTCAAGGCGGCCGCGGGCAATCTCAAGCGCCTGACGCTGGAGCTCGGCGGAAAGTCGCCGTTGATCATGTTCGACGACGCCAACCTCGACAAGGCGATCATGGGCGCCGGAATGGGCCTGCTCGCCGGCTCCGGGCAGAACTGTTCGTGCACCTCGCGGATGTATGTCCAGCGCGGCATCTACGACCAGGTGGTCGAAGGCCTCGCCGCCTTCGCCCAGATGCTGCCGATGGGCGGCAGCGAAGATCCCAATTCGGTTCTCGGGCCGCTGATCAGCGACAAACAGCGCACACGCGTCGAAGGCATCGTGAACGAAGGCGTGGCCGGCGGGGCGAAGGTGATCACCGGTGGCAAGCCGATGGACCGTAAGGGTTACTTCTACGAGGCGACGATCGTCACCAACACCACGCCCGACATGCGGCTGATCAAGGAAGAGATCTTCGGACCCGTCGGCTGCGTGATCCCGTTCGACGACGAGGACGAGGTGCTCGCCGCGGCGAACGACACCGACTACGGCCTGGCCGGCTCCATCTGGACCGAGAACCTCAGCCGGGCTCACCGCGTCGTGAATGAGCTTCACGCAGGCCAGATCTGGGTGAACTCCGCACTGGCGTCCGATCCGTCGATGCCGATCAGCGGCCACAAGCAGTCGGGCTGGGGTGGTGAGCGCGGCAGGAAGGGCATCGAGGCCTACTTCAACACCAAAGCGGTCTACATCTCACTTTGAGCCGACTGGCCCAGATGGGAAGATCGGCGGTCGTAGCCCCACCCGTCACTAACCGCCCGCGTATCAACTTTGCAGTTTGTCAAGGTGGACTCCATCCCGGAATCCCTTTCGGCTGCAACAACTCTCCTCAACTGACTTCGATGACGACCTTGCCTCGCGCGTGGCCGACCTCGACGGCCGCCAGCGCGTCCGCGGCCTCATCGAGCGGTCTGACGTCCTCGACGTGAGGATCCAGTTTGCCCTCCGCGACCAGCGCTCCGACGATTTCGAGGACGCGACCGGTCCGGTCCCGTTCAATCCACTGCCCGCCAAGCTCCGCCACGCCCGGGTCTCCAGCGCTGATCAACTTGCTGCGGTCGGCGAGCAGGCCCGCGACCGCACGAAGGCCGTCCCCACCGGCCAGATCGAGGATCGCATCGACGCCGTCGGGAAGGATCTGTCTGATGCGCTGGTCTACGCCGTCGCCATAGGTCACCAGCGTTGCGCCCAGCGCCTCCACCAGCGCGCGCTTGTCCTCGCTCGCGGTACCGATGACATTGATGCCGAGATCGCGGGCAATTTGCGCCGCAGCGACTCCCACGCCGCCGCTGACACCGTTGATGAGAAGAGTCTGGCCTTCCTTCAGATCTAGTTGCGTCACACCGTCATAAGCGGTGGCAGCCGCTACGGGCAAGGTGGCGGCGTCGTTGAACGAAACCCGAGTTGGCTTGTGGGCGGCCGCGGTTGCCGTCACGAGCGTGAATTCGGTATAGCCTCCCGAGCCTGGCGCGACCGAGCCGAAGACCTCGTCGTTCTCGGCGAAACCCTCGACGTCCTTGCCGACTTCCCGGACGACACCGGAGACCTCTGAACCGAGTACGGCCGGCAGATCAGCGGCGCTCGCTTCGCCCAACATTCCGGACCGAATCTTCCAGTCGACGGGGTTGACGCCTGCGCTGCGAACTTCGACGAGTAGTTCACCCGGCAGCGGGGCCGGCATCTCCAGTTCGAGGAACTCTTGGACGTCAGGTCCGCCGTTGCTGCGGTATCCGAATGCTTTGACCATGCGCGACGCGTACCCGGTCGCCGCATGGGTAAACCGAGCGGCTAGCGGACGGCACCTTCTACTGCTTGTTTGAGCGCGTCCAGTGTCTTGCGGATGTTGACCCGCTGAAACTCCGGAAACGACGTGCCCGAGGTCACCACCCGGTCGAAAACCGCGACCAGCGGGTCAGGCCACGACGTTCGGTCGTCGTTCCAGGTTTCGGTGACCCTGGTCTTGCCGGGTGCGGTCGGTTCGAATCGGTAATCCCAGGATGCGTTCGCCGCCCGCAGGCGCGGCTTTTTGACCCCGATCGTGTGCACGGTGAAGGCGAAGCGTCGTCCGGGGTCGGCAGCGGTGACCGTACAACGGGTGATCCAGGTAGCGCGGCCTCGCTTGTTGCGCCCCTCGAACGTCATACCGACGAACGCCGCCCCGTCGACGGCCGGGTTCACGACCGTTGCTCCGCGGTTCTCCGGACTCCACGTCGGCATCCGGGTGGGGTCGCTGATCAGCGTGTAGAGCTCGTCAGCGCCCGCATCGATGTCGACGGTGTCCGACACCGTCAGGATTCGCGACATGTCAAAGGCCTCCTCAACCGATGTCCGTCGCCAGGGTACCGATGCGTCACCGGCGGCTCCCGGTCGAACTGAAGGATGGGCCAATGACTGTGCACGTCAAAGTGATTCGGGATACATCCAGATCAGCTCGGTCAGGTCGGTGACGCCGAACAGAAGTATCTGGTCGGTGGCGCGGATATATAGCGACTCGGATATCACGCTGCGGACCGGAAAGCCCTCCGCGTGGTGCCAGTCGACGATCATGTTGCCGGCGGTGCGCAGTGCAGCGACGCACTCAGGTGGCGGCGTAGCCGAATGCCCGTCCAGCAGGGCAGGAAGGCCGTATCCGGCCAGCGTGATGTCGGGGCCGTGGCCGAGCATGGTGGCGAAAGCGGGGTTGTTATAGACGACGACGCCGTCGAGTCCGGTGGCGATCATGGGTACAGGTATTCGGTCCAGCAGCACCGACGCGGGGAGCGCGCGGAGGTACTCGTCCGAGCCGTTCGGCGGGGGTCGGCGGCGCCGTTCGGTGCTGCGCGCCTTCCCGTTGCTCAAAGCGGTGGAATCTTCGGTTGGACGCCCAGAGAAGTCGGATGGAGGACTCATTCGCGATCCGCGTGTGTAGACGATCACCGTGAATCCGGTCGTGGAGTTGCGCGGCCATACCCTCTAACGGCGCAACTCATACCCGGACCAGCATGTTTTCCAGCCGCTGCCCAATTTACCGGACCTCATCAGACAGCGGGAGCCAGAATGGCAAAATTTCACCCGTTTAGCCGAACTGGGCAACCGCGAAGCAGCGCAGTGGACACACCGCCAGCCGCTTCCTACGGTTCAGGTTGTGGCGGGCGAGCAACCGGTAGACGGCGACTGGGCCGGCCACCCCCGCGGCTCCGCGGCCTACGGTCGCCTGCTCGCGGCGTTAGCCTGCGCTGGTATCGCGACATTCGCGCAGCTGTACTCGCCCCAAGCCGTATTGCCGCTGATCTCATCGGATTTGGACGTCGGCGCGGCCAGCGCCGCGCTGGTGATCTCGGCGTCGACGGTTGGTCTCGCGGTCGGTGTCATCCCGTGGTCTGCGCTGGCCGACCGCATCGGCCGGGTGAAGGCAATCTCGATCTCGGTGACCGTTGCCACCGCGGTGGGGATGTTGGTGCCCTTTGCCCCGACGTTCTCGTTGCTGCTCGCCGGACGCTTCGTCGAGGGTCTGATGGTCGGCGGCGTGCCGGCCATTGCGGTGGCCTATTTGACGGAAGAAGTGGATCCCGTGCATGCCGCAAGGGCGGCAGGCATCTTCGTCGGTGGGACGACGATAGGCGGACTGCTTGGCCGCATCGTGTCCAGCCCTATTGCCGAGGTGGCCGGCTGGCGCGTCGGCGTCTTCACCGTCGCGGTGATCTGCGGCATCGCGGCAATGGGTTTCGTCCGGCTGGCGCCCGAACCGCGGGGGTTCACGCCGGTGTTGCGTCGCGACGCCAATCCTGAAGGCAGCCTTGGCCACCGCCTCGCCGCCAACCTACGCTCACCGCGGCAGTTGGTGTTGTTCGCACAGGGATTCCTGCTGATGGGCGGATTCGTAGCCCTCTACAACTTCCTCGGCTTCTATCTGGCTCGCGCACCTTTCCACTTGGCCCCCTCGGTCGTGAGCCTGATGTTCCTGGCCTATCTGGCCGGCACCTGGGCGTCTTCGCGGGCGGGGGCCGAGGTCACCCGCTTCGGCCGCAAACGAGTGCTTCTCGTGTCGGTGATGATCATGCTGGCAGGAATCGCAATGACATTGAGCGGCAACGTGATTGCCGTCCTGATCGGTCTTGTGGTCGCCACCGCCGGGTTCTTCGGCGCACACTCCACCGCATCCGGCTGGACAGGTCAGGCTGCACCTATCGGCAAAGCCCAAGCGTCGTCGCTGTACAACCTGTTCTACTACGCCGGCTCCAGCGCCATCGGATGGTTGGGAGGCGTGGCGTTCGATGCCCACGGCTGGACGGCGGTTGCGGCGACGATCGCGGCATGCGTCGGCGCCGCCGCGGTGCTCGCCGCGTTGTACTTGCACGACACATAGGCGCCGCTGAGGGGCGGCGAGGTCTGCACGTCCATACGCGATACTGTCGAGGTGCTCCAGCAAGCGATCGACGACGTCGTAGGCACGAGTGCCGACGTCGAATGGGCGATTTCCATTCGCGATGCGTCAGGCCGCGAGTTGGCCCGCGGCAACGCAGACCGTGCAATGAGGACGGCGAGTGTCGGCAAGCTTCTCTTGCTCGTCGAGGCCGCCCGGCAGCGTGGTGCGGGTGACCTCAGCGGTGCCGAGTTGCTGCATCGGGAGCCCGAGCTGATAGTCGCCGATTCCGGTCTCTGGCAACATCTTCGGGTCGAGAACCTGTCCGTGGATGATCTCTGCGTGCTGATCGCCAGCGTCAGCGACAACGTAGCGACGAACGTTGTCCTCAAGAAGGTGGGCTTTCCGGCCCTTCGCGTCCTGACCGAATCTCTCGGTTTAGTTCACACCGCGTTACTCGATTACGTCCGAGACCAGCGCGGCCCGGACAATCCACCGACCCTGTCGACCGGGTCAGCTTCGGAATTGTCGCGCCTGATGAGTCAACTCTCGCGCAACGAGCTGGTATCTCCCGTTGTGTCAGAGCAGGTGAACACCTGGCTGGCAACAGGAGTGGACCTGTCCATGGTCGCGTCTGCATTCGGTCTTGATCCGCTGGCGCATGTACTGATCGATCGAAACATCTTAGTTCGCAACAAGACTGGTGCTGATCCGGGCGTGCGGGCAGATGTCGGGACGATCGGGCGGGACACTGTGCGGTACTCCTACGCTGTGATTGCCAACTGGGAGGGCCCGAACGCGGAGCTCCGAGACGTGGCGATGTCCGGGATGAAGGGCATCGGCGCGCGGCTGAGGACCGCCATCGAAAGTGAATAGACGTGGAATTGCGGCCGAATCAGGACGCGCAAAAGCGAACCCGCACCTATTCTGCACACCAGAAGTTCCACAGCTACGCGTCAATTCTTTCGAGAAAGCGAACCCAGATGACCACACGTCGTGCGCTCACCAGACTTGCCTTTCTCGCGATGGCCGGTTCCGCATTGATGGGTAGCGCCGGAATTGCGAACGCGATCACTCCGCAAGACCAGGCATATCTCGCGAAGCTGAGCGCCGTCGGCCTGACGTGGCCGCCCAGCACCGAAGAGGCGCTTATCGGTGAGGCGCACCTCATCTGTTACGACCTCACGTGGGGTTGGCAGCCGCAGCAGATCACTGACGACATTCACGACCACCTGAACAAGAGGGGCGTCACATTGCTGGATGTCGGGACGATGGTCGACGCGGCGCACAAGATTTACTGCCCCGGAAATGTCTGCGACGCACCCACTCTGTGCACATAGCTCAGGTTTGCAGCTCGCAGATCACTACCGGGATCTCGCGATCGGTCCGCTCTTGATAGCCGGCGTAACCCTTATACGCGGCAACGATCTTAGGCCACAGCTCGGCCTTTTCTGCGGCGTCGGCGGTCCGCGCAAGAATCTTGTGGCGCTCGCCGTGGATCACCAATTCGGCCTCGGGGCGCGATTGGAGATTTCGGTACCAGTCCGGATTGCGATCGTCACCACCTTTGGACGCGACGAGCACCACTCGGTGGGCGTCGTAGACCGGTGCGGTCAGATAGCAGGACCGAGGAAGCCCTGACTTACGTCCCGTGGTGTGCAACTCGACCGCAGGCATTCCAAATGGGTTGGCCAACAGCCTGTTGCCGCTGACTTTGAGGATCAGCCGATGGGTCGAGTTCATCAGTTTGGCGGTGGCGTCGGCGAATGTGTTGCGGTTCATGGCGAGTGCTTTCTCGAGGTGGTGTCACTCAGTTTTCAACGGTACTCCCGCGTCGCGGAAGACCTCTCGTATCGCATCGAACAGCGTCTGCTGCCCGCGGCGCACCTCGTCGAGATAGCGACGCGACAGGGCGCTGTGCTGCCAGTCGAATTCGAAAGCCCGGTACTCGGGGGTGCCGAATCCGCCCCGCAGGCAATCAGCCAACGCGTCGAGATTGCGCCCGAAGTATCCACCGGGTCCGTTGACGGCCGATCCGATCTCACGGTAGAAGTCGCTGGCGGACTTGATCTTTCGGCCGTCGATGCGGTAGATCACCGGCGGACTCCCGGTAGTTTCTCGCGTCATCGTTGCCTTCCCGCATCCACGACCAGACAAAACGAGTCGTAATGGTCGCCGGTGTAGAAGTACTGATTCGGATCGGCCAACGGGGCTCCACCGGTGACGATGCGCCTCACGGACCGGTCTCGGGCACGCGGTGTGACCACGGTGTACTCGTGGTAGTACCCCCTGCGCTGTTTGGGCAGATGGCCCTCGTAGTTGGTGAACACCGCTCCGTCACTGCGCGGAAACGGGAACGGACCGCCCGCGTGGATGCGTCTCACGGTGTCGGCCACCTCGTGCGGCAGAGTGGCTATCGGGCAGGTTGAACCGCCGGTTCCGCTGCCTGCGTTCGGTGCCGACTCGGGGTGATCGTTCCGCGCCAGCATCCACCCGCCGACGACGACGATCAGCGCGCACAGCGCGGCGACTGCCAGCCTGCGTCGACTCACCTGCGCTCCTTCGCTGCCGCACCGACGAACCGCGGCACCTGGCCGAAATGTACTCCAGCACCTGCGCCTTTCGGGCCGGGCGAACGATCGGGCAAGATGAGCGGGGTGATCGAGGCGTTGTCGCCAGTCCATGTCGCTTGATTACCGAGCCGGAGGTGTTCTCGAGTGGGTGCAACATTCAATGACGCCAAAGAAGCCCTCAAGCGCCGCTCACTCGATGCAATGGAGCAACATTTCGGCGACAACGGATGGACGCTGCGCCAGAAGGTGGCGTTGACGTGCCGTGCGCTCTACGACGGCGGACACGACTCGGGACTGGCCGGACAAATCACCGCCCGTGCTGAGCAGCCCGGCACTTTCTACACCCAGCGACTCGGCTTGGGCTTCGACGAGGTCACCGATGCCAACCTGCTTCTGGTCGACGAGGACCTCAACGTCTTGTCCGGAGACGGTATGGCCAACCCCGCCAACCGCTTTCACTCGTGGATTTATCGCGCGCGCCCCGACGTGCAGTGCATCGTGCACACCCACGCATTTCACGTCGCGGCTCTGTCGATGCTCGAAGTGCCGCTGGTGGTGTCCCACATGGACGTCACCCCCCTGTACGACGACTGCGCATTCTTGCCCGACTGGCCCGGAGTGCCGGTCGGGAACGAGGAGGGCGAGATCATCAGCGCCGCACTGGGCCAGAAGAAGGCCGCGGTGCTGGCCCATCACGGACACGTCGTTGCCGGGGCGAGCGTCGAAGAGGCCTGTTCGCTTGCGGTCGTGATCGAACGCGGCGCCAAGCTGCAACTTGCCGCGATGGCCGCCGGCACGATCAAGCCCCTGCCCGAGGAACTGGCGCGCGAGGCCCACGATTGGGGTCTGGCCCCCAAACGCAGCCAGGCCAACTTCGCCTACTATGCGCGGCGCGCACTCGCACGCCACCCAGACACTCTCTCCGGCTAGCGCCGCCTCACGAGTTTCGGCCGCGGGCCCCACTCGAGCCGCTCGCAGGTCAGCTGAAGCGAACACCCAAGGTGGCCATACCAAAGATCTTCTTGCCGGCGGATTTCGCGGTGACGATGACGACACCAGAGCGGGTCTCCGGGTCCAAAGACTTGACCCTGCCCCCGAATTCGATATCGCAACCCTCTTTGGCCGACACGATCGCCGGAGCCGACAACCGCACCGCGTAGCGGGTGACGGCACCGGGGTCGCCTGTCCAGGTGGAGGCAAATCCGGCGCCCAAGCCCATGGTGAGCATTCCGTGCGCGATCACGTCGGGCAGGTTGGCGAGCTTGGCGATGTCCTCGTCCCAATGAATCGGGTTGGCATCGCCGGCCACGCCGGCATAGTTCACCAGGTCGCCGCGAGTCAGCCGGGCGTGGCGCACCGGTAGCTCGTCGCCGACCTTCACATCATCGAACGGTGCCGTCCCCGGGGTGCGGGTGAGACCTCCGTCGGCGATCCGAATCGCACCCTCTGGGCGCACCGTCTTGTGGTACTCGTCTTCGCCTACCCCGAAGATGTCCACGTCATGCATCATCGCGTTCTGAACGGCAGTCTTGATCGCCGGATTGATGTCCTCAGCGGTGACGCCCACGACGGTGGTGTGCAGGGTGTGCACCCGCTCGCCGGCCGTATCGGTGAAGGTGTTGGTCACGGTGATCAGGTCGCGGCCGGCCATCCTGCGGACCGACGTGAGCTCGACGTCGACCGTCAGTTCGTCGCCGGCCACGATCGGGCGGTGCTGCTCGAACAACTCCTCGGTCTGCATGTAGGTGTCGTAGCCCACGACAATCTGCTCGAACATCCGGCGATTGCAGGTCATGCCCGGGGTCGAGGTAAACGTCAGCGGCGCCACCAGGTCGGAGTAGCCCAGCTCAATGGCGGCGTCGACGTCCCAGTGGGCCGGGTGGTAGTCCTGCACCGCACGGGCGTATTCGCGCAGCTTCTCGCGGCCCACCAGATACGTGGTGTCCATCTGGTAGTGGTGGCCGACCCGCGCTTCAAGTAACGATGCTTCTGCCGGTGCAGTCATGAATTGCTCAACTTTTCTATCGGCTTGTTCGCTGAAGCCGACCGAACGACATTAACGCGCGGGTGCGGCAGCCATACAGCGCGTGCCCTGCTCAGTAGACCTGAAGACGACGCCCTAGTGGTGCGCCGATCCGCTGAGCGCCAATCCGGCCGCCGTCCCGGCCGCGGCCTGGCAGAGAATCAGGGCGTGACGAACCGCATCCAATCGCTGCTGGGCGTTCAGTACCCGGTCATCCAGGCGCCGATGACCTACATCGCCAGGGCCGAACTGGCCGCCGCTGTCTCCGAGGGCGGTGGCCTGGGCATGATCGAGACGCTGACCGCCGAAGGTCGGGCTGACCTGCGCAGGGTGCGCGAGCTGACCGACCGCCCGGTCGCGGCCAACCTGATGATTCAGGGCTGGAAGCGCGACCCGTCGATCGTCGACGAACTGGTGGCCGCCGGGGTCCGCCACGTATTCACCTCCGCCGGCGACCCGGCTCTGTTCACGGCCCGGCTGCACGACGCCGGCATGACCGTCATCCACGTCATCGGATCGCTGAAGGGCGCGATGAAGGCCGTCGACGCGGGGGTCGACGCCTTAGTGGTCGAGGGAGTGGAGGGCGGCGGGTTCAAGTCGGCCCTGGGCGCGTCGACGTTGGTCCTGCTGCCGCTCGTCGCCGACCGTGTCGGTTTACCGATCATCGCGGCAGGAGGGATCTGTGACGCCAGGTCCGCCGCGGCGGCCGTGGTCCTCGGCGCCGAGGGAGTGCAGATGGGCACCCGGATGCTCGCCAGTCACGAAGCAGGTGTGCACGCCAACTTCAAGAACGAAATCATCGCCGCCGGCGATGACGGCACCGTGCTGCTGGATCTGCCCGGCAACCCGACGATGCGGGTGCTGCGAACCGGCCTCGCGGCCCGTGCTGCGGCCGCCGAGCCCGGGATACAGCTGCTCGGCCGGATCACCGACCTGTACTTCGACGGCGACATGGACGCCAGCGTCGCCAACACCGGTCAGGTGTCTTCGCGGATCATCGCCCTGCAGCCGGTGTCACAGATCGTGGAGGAAACATGGGCGGAGATCGAGAAAGCCTTGAGCGACAGCCGATCCCGCCTCGGCTGAGTTAGTGCGCGGCGAACCATTCGAGTAGCAGATCGGCCAGCTTGTCGGGCTCCTCATCGGGGATCCAGTGCGAGACTCCCGGCATGATCTCGAACCGGTATTCACCGGTCACGTAGCGACCGGTGTCGTGGGCTGCTTTGGGCATCAGTGCAATGTCCTGGTCGCTCCACACGTAAAGCGTTGGCACCGAGACCTTTTGGCTGATGGCGCGCGGATTGGACAGCGGCATTGCGCGATACCAGTTGAGGGCGGCCTTCAACGCTCCGGGTTCGCACATGGCATGCGCGTCGCGCTCGGCGACGGCGGGCGTCTGCCCCGCCTGCCGCAGCGATTTCGACAGGAAGCGCGCCGTTTCCACGCACCATCGCCCACTCCGGGATGCGGGGCAACTGAAAGACGTACATGTACCACGACGCCAGGCCTTGACGACTGTTGGTGAACGACTTGAGGAATGCCGCGGGATGCGGCACGGACACCGGCGACACGGTCTTGAGCCGTTCGGGCATCGCCGCGGCCGCCGCCCACGCCACCGCGGCGCCCCAGTCGTGCCCGACCAGATGCACCTGCTGCGCTCCGCTGGCGTCGATCAATGCGCCGACGTCGCCGACCAGTTCGGGGATGCGGTAGTCACGGCGACGTGGCGGGCGGGCGCCCGGCGAATAGCCCCGCTGGTTGGGCGCCAGACAGCGGTAACCCTGCGCGGTCAGGCGGTCGATGACGGCGTCCCAGCTGTCGTTGTGTTGGGGGAAGCCGTGCAGCAACACAACGACGGGCCCGTCGGCGGGCCCGGCATCGCGGACATCGAAGGTCAGGCCGTTGTGGCGGTAGTGATCCATTCGTCAAGAGTGCATGCGGGTGCGAAGGAGTTGCACGCCGGGTCCGTCGAGCTCGTCGGCGTAGGGTGCGCGACCGGCCATGCTCATGACCAGGGCGAGTGTCGATCCGGTGACCAGCGGACCGCTTCCCGCGGTGAACGGACCGTCGTCTGCCTGCACTTGCAGATCGGCGATACGACTGCTGCTGGGCACGGCGAAGTTGCGGCGCGCGAAGAATTCGGCCACCGGCGTCAACGCGTCGACGCTGGGCGTCCGCTCCAAGCCCAGCGGTCGCCGGATGTCCTGGGCATGTACGACAACCTCACCGAGGTAGGCGGGGACGTGAGCTGAGGGCGCCGTCGTGCTGGTGATGACGGCCCGAAATCGGTCGAGGGTTTCGGCCGGATTGTCGCCTCGGTGCTCCGCCAGCCGTCGCTGATTGTGGACCTGGGGGCGAAAGCGTGCGGCGAGCATGCTGCGCAACCACTTCCCTTGCGTCAGGCTCGCCGCGGCAGTCAGGTGCGCCACCACGTCCTCCACATCCCATTTGTCGCACAGGGTGCCGTGTCCCCACTGCTCGTCGCTGAGCCCGGCGAGGTCGTCGGCCAGCGCGGCGCGCTCGGCGTGCGCCAGTGCCCACAGGTCGTCGTACTGTGGCTTCGCCATATCGCTGTTCTCCGTCCGCTCTGATGTCGCCCGTGTCGGTCAGACCGAGACATCCCACCAGCTTCCCTCCGGGGGACGGTGAAGCAAGTTACAGCATGCTGCGAACCTGGTCAAACTCAGAGCAGCGATGCATACTCACCGGTGTGGGTACGTGTTCCAGCCCAGGGGCCGGCTCAGCGGGAAGGTCGTTGCCGCGTGACGACCGCCGTGAGCGGCTGATCGATGCCGCCTTGAAACTCTTTGCGCGGCAAGGGTTTGACGCCTTCCCTTGATCAGATCGCTGCGAACGCCGGCATATCGGTAGCCGACTCCGCGAAATATTTCCCCACCACCGAGGCGGTCATCATGGCGATCGCTGAGGACATGGCACGTGAAACGGCCGCCGCGCTCAAGCGGATCGAGAAGGGGATCACCCCGGAGCGTGCGCTGCTGAGCGCCGGCGTCGCGGCGGTGACCGCGGTCATCGAGGGCCGCAGTGAGCTGACCTCGACCGACTTCTTGCGATGGCGCGAGTCGTCAGCACAACCCGGAATCTGCACAGGAGCGTTTCGGCGGCCCGCAAGCGGGTGATCACTCAAGCGCTCGCCGACTGGATGGGAGTCGATCCGAAGGACCGACGGTTGCAGCGCGCGCTGACGATGTGGTCGGCCGTGACCGCCAGTGCCTACGTCGCCGCCGCGGAGTGCCAGAAGACTACGAACCGCCGCGTGATGGCGGACTCCAGCAGCAGATGACGGCGAACCTCTCGCAAATTTACGGCGACGTGATGGGCGTGGACCCGCATAGCTCGGCGTGATCATCGGCGTTGGTTACGCGTCCGCCCCCGGCGGGTCCGTGTGCCGCGGCTGGTACAGCAGTGCACGAACCAGCGGGCGCGGGCCGACCGACCGAAGCATCTGGCTGGCTGGGCGTACGCGCACCCGCTTCGGCCACCAGAACCAGCGCCCCATCAACGTCATGATCGACGGCGTGATCAGCGTGCGAACGACAAAGGTATCGAACAACAGGCCGATGCCGATCGTGGACCCGAACTGACCGATCGCCCGCAGGTCGCTGCTGAGCATCGCGGCCATCGTGACGGCGAACACCACACCGGCGGCGGAAACCACTGGGCCGGTCACGCCCACGCCGCGGATGAGCCCGGTGTTCAGGCCGGCGCCGATCTCTTCCTCGATTCGGGACACCAGCATCAGGTTGTAGTCGGACCCCACAGCCAGCAGCACGATCAACGCGAATTCCGTTGCCACCCAGTGCAACTGGAAATGGCCCAGATGCTGCCAGATCAGCGTCGAGAATCCGAACGCCGCGCCTAGCGATAGCACGATCGTGCCGACGATGACTCCCGCAGCGACGAGAGCGCGGGTGACGAGCACCATGATGATGAAGATCAGCACGATCGACGCCACCGCGGCGATCAGGAGGTCGTACCAGGCCCCGGTGGCGATGTCATTGAACGTCGCGGCGGTGCCGCCGAGGTAGATATCCGCGTTCTCCAGCGAGGTGAGTTTCAGCGCCTCCTTGGCCGCGTTGCGCTCCTGATCGACCGACTTGATTCCCTCTGCGGTCGCCGGATCCACGGCGTGGGTGATGATGAACCGCGCGGCCTTTCCGTCCGGCGACACCATCAGGCTCAACCCGAACTGGAAGTCGGAGTTCTGGAAGATCTCTGGCGGCAGGTAGAACAGGCTCTCCACCCGAGCGTCGTTGAACGACTTGCCCATCACGGCATTGGTGTCGGTCAGCCGGTCGAACTGATCGATCAGGCTCTCGAACGAGCTGTAAATGGTCAGCGTCGTGTCCCGGATCGCCTTCGAGACGGCGATGTTCTCGGGAATGATCGCCAGCAATTCGCGGGTGGCCGACGCCGTGTTGGTGAGGTCGGTGGTCAGGGCGTGGAACTTCTCGGCCAGCTTGTCGAAACCGTCCAACGCGTCGAAGAGCGATCGCAGCGACAAGCAGATCGGGATGTCGTAGCAGTGCTTCTCCCAGTAGAAGTAGCTGCGAATCGGCCTCCAGAAGTCGTCGAAATCCGCGATGTGGTCTCGGATTTCATCCGTGATGGCAGCCGTCTCCGCCGTGGTTTTCGAGCTGTCGTCCGCCGCGTTCGCGAGCTTCTGGGTCACCGCGTACTGCTTCTCCAGCAGGGCGATCTGGGTGTCCAGGAAACCGCTGATCTTCTTGATGTCGCCGACCCGGGCCTTCAGATAACTGAGGTTGTCGCGGATCGGGGCACTCTGCACGCTGAGCTGGAACGGGATGGAGCCGTCTTCGATCGGTGGGCCGAGCGGTCTGGTGATGCTCTGCACCCGTTCGATGCCGGGCACCCGGAAGATGGCTCCGGCGACCTTGTCCAGCACCAGCATGTCTCGGGGATTACGCAGATCGTGGTCCGACTCGATCATCAGTAGGTCGGGGTTCAGGCGGGCCTGGGTGAAGTGTTGGTCGGCCGCGTCGTACGCCTGCACCGACTGGGCACTGTGCGGCAGATAGTAAAGGTCGTTGTAGCGCGGGGTGAATCCCGCCAAGCCGAGGGCGCCGACGATCGCCATGATGACCGAGATGGCGAGGATGGGCGCCGGCCATCGCACGATGGCGGTCGCCAGGCGGCGCCACCGGGTGTAGTTGAACTCGCGCTTCGGATCGAAAAGACCGAAGCCACTGGCGAATACGATGAGAGCGGGCGTTAGCGTGACCCCAGCCGCCACCACCACCAGCAGTCCCACTGCGCACGGGAACGCCAGCGAACTGAAGTAGGGCAGCCGGGTGAACTTCAAGCAGGCCAGCGCCCCGACAATGGTCAGACCGGAGCCCAGGACCACCTTGCTGACACCAGCGAACATGTCGTAGTAGGCGGCTTCACGGTCCAAGCCCCGTTCACGGCCCTCCTGGTAGCGGCCGACCATGAAAATCGCGTAATCGGTACCCGCCGCGATTGCCAGTGAGGTCAGCAGGTTCACGGCGAAGGTCGACAACCCCATGATGCCGGTTTCGCCCAGCAGCGAAACCACGCCGCGGCCGGTCGCGAGTCCCACGAAGAGGATCACCATGGTCAGCAACACGGTGCCGATGGAGCGGTAAACGAACATCAGCATGAGCGCGATGATGACGACCGTGATGAGCGTGATTTTGGCCAGGCTCGCATCTCCGACGACGATCGTGTCGGCAGTCAGGGCCCCCTGGCCGGCGACGTAGGCCTTCACCCCCGCCGGCGGCTTGGAGTCCGCGACGATTTTGCGAACGGCGGCAACAGATTTGTCGCCTTCGGCACCGCCCTGGTCACCCTTCAGGTTGACCTGAACGTAGGCGGCCTTATGGTCGTAGCTCTCGACACCCGAGGACGTGAATCGCTGGCCCCAGAAGTTCAGCGCATGCTCGACGTGTTCGTGGTCAGCCTGGATCTTCTTGACCAGTTCGTCGTAGAACTTGTGGGCGTCCGGGCCGAGCTTCTGGTCTCCGACCAGAGTCACCAGGACGAGGTTGTCGGAGTCGTACTCCTTGAACTTCTCGCCGATGTGCTTCATCCCGGTCACCGACGGTGCATCTGACGGCGACAGAGGTACCGAGATCTCCTCGGCGACCTTCTCCAACTGTGGGACGAAGACGTTGACGCCGACCGCCAGCAGCACCCATACGATGACGATCGGTAGTGCCAGGGCGCGGATCGTGCGGGCTATGCGCGGTTTGTGCTCGACTCCGCTGCGCTGCGCGACGGGAATTTTGTCCGTGTCGCTCGTGTCGTCGCTCACGCGGACTTGTCCAAGCAGGAAACCTGCGCATCCCGGGTGTTGGCCTGCTGCTGATCGACCAGTTTGCCGTCGACGGTGATCCGGCAGCCGATCGAGGGGCCGTCACCTTGGGCGACGACGTAGGCGAAGATGCCGGGCATCGCGGCGACGATCGTCTTCGACCACGGCAACGTGGTGAAGTTGGCCTTCTGCGGTAGCGACTCCGCATCCATCCAGTTCACGACGCCGGTCGTCCCGGGCGGCCCCAGGATTTCGTAGATGGCGGTCTTGGGCGCGTACGGCGGGGTCGCATCCCGGGGGTCGGGCTTGGGCAGGCCCGGTCCTGGGAACACCGCCGTTGAGTCGAGAAACCGCGACGCCGCCGATGATCAGTGCCACGACCACGACCAGCGGAACCCACAGCCGCTTGAGAATCGTCAACGCCGTGTCCCCCGCTCAGGAATGGTCGATGGGCTGATATTAAGACAAATCCTCACGCTCGCCACCGCTAGCCGAACGCCACTGCTCCCGAGTTCATTCCTGCGGTGTGCCGTCGCGTCGGAAACGAGCTGACGGCAGGGCGGGCCGCTCGCGTGCGGACAGCGCACAGATCGGCGCTCGGCCGAGGACGTGTGCGGCCGTGTCGGTAAGGCGAGAGGCCCTCGGAGAGGGTCGTTTTGAGCCGGAGACAAGGAAACATTATGCGCTACAGTCGATTTCGCTGTGCAGCGCCGATCTTAAACGTGCCGCGATAGCAACAATCGAAGACGGCCGAGTTAGTTTCAGAAAGTAATTAGTGCGCTGGCGAAAAGATGGCACCGTCGAGTGTTTGGGGAGATGTTAATTGTTCGCTGTCGACCCGAAATCACCACCGATTGTAGGGCCACTGCGAGTAATCTAGAGCGGCATGGCGACCAAGACCAAGGTCAAAACCTGCGCACATTGCGGCCACACGTTCGACCCGAACGAAAGATGGCATGACCTGTCCGATCCGCAGTGGCTTCCGGCCGCATCAAGTCTATTGCTCGCCTTATTGCAGTGACCGGTACCACTGCGACATGACGCATTGCTGCTCGACCCATGCGAAAGCGAAGGCTCGGCGCAAAGCCGCCAACTCTGCGCGATGATCCGCGCGCTGCTGAAAGATCCGCGGACGACCGCTAACTTAAGAAAATCTACTTTCAGCGCGACCGGCCTTCCCTGACGTCCTAATCTGCACTGAGCAGCGGCTGCTTTTGAATGCTGCCGATCAAAGGCCGGGGCGGATGGATAATCACCTCAGCGCAGAGCCAATCGCCGGGCTGACTGAGGATGTGACCGGCGATTCAGACGCGTCACTGGCGTCCGACGCCGAACAGCGCTACCGATGGCTACTCGACCACAGTCCCATCGGCATCTGCGTCCACGTCGACGGGCGCTATGTCTACGTCAACGAGGCGCTGGTACGGACGATGGCGGCCGAGTCCGCCGATCAACTGCTGGGGCGCCGAGTCGCGGATTTCCTGCACCCCGATTCGCAGATTGCGGTGCGCGACTTCATTGCCGCGCGCCGACACGAAGGCGACGCGACCCCGGCTCTGGAGATCACCGTTCTGCCGCTGGACGGGACGACCCTCACCGTCGAGGCGCTTGGTGTTCGCACGCGGTGGGAAGGCAAGCCGGCGCACAAGGTGATCTTTCGGGATCTGAGCGCGCAGAAGGCCGTCGAGGCCGGCCTTCGTTTTCAGGCGGCGCTGGTGACTCATGTCAGCGATGCCATCATCGCCACCACGGCACACGGCGAGGTCACCAGCTGGAATCCGGCTGCCGAGGCCATCTACGGCAGCACGGCCGCACACGCGTTGGGGCTCCCGGTCTCGGAAGTGGTCGGCGCCGCCCTGGATCCGGCGACCATCGTCGCCGGCGGGGGAGTCGAACACACCACTCACCGCGCCGCCGATGGTTCCGCGCTGACCATGCGGGTGTCGGTCTCGCCGATGAGCGACGGGTACGTGGTGCTGTGCGCCGACCAAACCGCGCTGCGGCGGGCGGAACAGCATTTTCAGACGGTCGTCCGCTCTCTGGAGGAAGGCGTGGTGGTCATCGGCGCGGGCGGAGACGTGGAATTCGTCAATCCCGCCGCTCTGCGCATCGTGGGAGTGTCGGAGACCGGAATCGATGCCACCGAGTTCGCCAAGCTCGCCTCGGTGCCGGTCTACGACGGTCACGGCGCGCTGCTGAGCCCCGACCAGCAACCTGTGTTGGAAACCCTCACCGCCAGTCCGCGTCAGGCCACCACCTACGGCATCGATCGACTTTCCGACGGCCAGCGGATATGGCTGTCGGTGAATTGGGCCCTCCTGGACCCCACTGATCCCGCATGTTCGTCCGTGCTGGTATCGATCGTCGACATCACCGAAAGCCACAATGACCACCAGCAGCTGCTGCATCAGGCCACCCACGATCTGCTGACCGGGCTGCCGAACCGGGCACGCGTGCTCGCGTTGATGACCGAGTACATCGCAGCCGGTCAGTGCAGTCTGGGCGCGGTGCTTTTCATCGACTTCGACAACTTCAAAGCAATCAATGACGCGTTGGGGCATCACGCCGGAGACACCGTCCTGCAGATCGCGGCGCAACACCTCGATCAAGCACTGCGTCCCGACGATGTGGTCGGACGTGTCGGTGGCGACGAGTTCGTGGCGCTGTTGGCCGCCCCCTTACAACCTGAAGAAATCGACGATCTCGCCAGGCGACTGCACGCGGCCCTCGCCGAGCCCATTGCCGTCGCTCACCACAACGATCCCACTGCAACACGTTATGTGTGGATCAGCGCCAGCATCGGCTTGGTCAGCGTCCGACCCGACGACAGCCGTACTGCCGAAGAGGTTCTGCGTGACGCGGACCTGGCGATGTACCAAGCCAAAAGAACGGGTCAGGCGACGAGCCGCTACGAACAATCCCCTGCCCGCACTCACTCCTGCGAGCGGCGATCGATCGACTGCGCGCTCGCCGTCGTCGGGCCACCGACCAGGCCGGTTCGTAAGCCTGGCGCGCCACCGTCAACGCTTATCGCGCGGCGTCGGCCGCGTGAGCCAATTCCGCAGTGACAGAGCGTAATTGACCAGCCGAATGCAGCGGTTCCGGGAAGCCGACCCGGGTGTAGGCGACTCCGCGCGGGGTGTGCACGCGCACGTCGAGGCCGTAGCGGTCGATGCCGGTGCACACCGCGTTCTCGGCATCGGGATAGCCGCCGAAGGCCTGGGCCATCGACGCCAGTGCGCCGGCGTGATCGGCGTTGAGGTGCGCGATCGCGCGTGCCGCCGCCGGAGTCACCGGATCCGGCTCGGCGGCAAGGTAGTTCGCGCCGGTCGCCGAGTCCATCCGGCCGTATCCACCAACCCATCGCACCCGATCGACCCGCAGCACCCACAGGGTGAAGTCGCTGTATTCGATGTAGAACCGCGCAGCGGGCACCGCTGCCAGGTATGCCGCTCGCGCCGCGTCCCGATCGGCGCCGACCGGCGGCGCGACAACGCCGGCCAGCGTGATCCGGCCGGTCGCCAACGGGTCGGCGTCGCTGCTCGCCGTCACGATCGACAGGCTGGCACGCGGGTCGCCGGCCAGGTTGCGGCCGTGCTCGGCAAGATTCGATACGCACAGCACCGGTGCGCCACCCACCAGTCCGTAGGCCACCAGTGATGCCCAGGGATCTCCATCGGCGGTCAAGGTGGCCAGCGTCGCCGCGTTAGCTGCGCGGCCGCGATGGTGCGGGCCTGCTCGGCCGCCGACGGCTGCGCGGTAATGGTCGGCGGCTGCAGCGGCGGCGGCACTGACGGCGCATCTCCGACATCACCGTGATCGCGAATCACCACAGCCGCGAGCCTACGCGAATAAGGCCGCCCGATCGGCGCAGTTGCGACTGCTCCGCGCTGTCAAAACTTGGCCGGTGCTCGGGTGCGGAAGGAAGCGTCGATGCGTCTAGGTGTGTTCACATTTTTCAATGACGTCAGGCATAACGGCCGGTCGACCTCGCGGTCGCGCTCGAGACCCGCGGGCTTCGGATCGCTGTTCGTCGCGGAGCATTCCCACATCCCGGTCGACACGAAGACTCCCTACCCGATGGGCGGTCCGATTCCGCCGCAGTATTACCGAACGCTGGACCCGTTCGTGTCGCTGACGGCTGCCGCGGTAGCCACCGAGTCACTGCTCGTGGGCACCGGCATCGCGCTGGTCACGCAACGCGATCCGATCCAGACGGCCAAAGAGGTCGCCTCGCTGGACCTGGTGTCGCAGGGGCGCTTCCTATTCGGCGTGGGCGTGGGCTGGTTGCGCGAGGAGATCGCCAACCATGGAGTCGATCCGCGGGTGCGTGGTCGCGTCATGGACGAGCGGCTGCGCGCGATGATCGAGATCTGGACCAAGGACGAGGCCGAATTCCACGGCAAGTACGTCGACTTCGACCCCATCTACAGTTGGCCCAAGCCGCTGACGAAGCCGCACACACCGGTGTACATCGGCGGCGGTCCGGCGAACTTCGCCCGCATCGCCGACCTCGGTGCCGGCTGGCTGTCCCTGAGTCCTTCTGCCGACGCGCTTGCCGGCGACCTGGCGACGCTGCGTGAGCTCGCCGGCCCCGACGTGCCGGTGATCGCGTCTCACATCGGGAAAGTGACGGCCGAGGTCTTGGCGGGCTACCGCGATCTCGGCATCGAGCATGTCACCGTCGAGTTGCCGACCCAGCCTCGCGACGAGACGCTGCGCCGCCTCGACGCCCTGCACGAGGAATACGCCAAGCTGAGCTAGCTTTTCGCGGAGCGCGCAGATCCGCGTGATATAGTTAATTAGGCTAAGTAAATCACACGCGGAAAGGGCCCATCGAACATGGCTCGTACTGACAAAGACACGTGGGATCTGGCTTCCAGCGTCGGCGCGACCGCAACCGCGGTCGCCGCATCACGCGCGATGGCCTCACAGAATCCCGATCGCGCTGTTGAACGACCCGTGGGCCGACCCGCTGGTCCGCGCGGTCGGCATCGACACGTTCGTGAAGCTCATCGACGGCGAGATCGAGCAGGCCGACGATCCGCTGCTGAATCGTCGCGCCATGAACGAGCAGATGGCCGTGCGCACCCGATTCTTCGACGATTTCTTCGTGCAGGCGACCGAGGCGGGCATCCGGCAGGCCGTGATCCTGGCGTCGGGCTTGGACACCCGGGCCTACCGCTTGCCGTGGCCGAGTGGCACGAAGGTCTTCGAGATCGATCAGCCCGAGGTCATCGCGTTCAAGACGGGCACTCTGGCTGATCTCGGTGCCGAACCGACTGCTCAACGGACCACGGTTGCCATCGATTTGCGCGAAGACTGGCCGGCTGCACTGCGTCGAAGCGGGATTCGACCCGCAGCAACCGACGGCCTGGAGTGCCGAAGGTCTGCTGGTCTACCTGCCACCGGAGGCCCAGGACCGCCTGTTCGACAACATCACGGCCCTCTCCGCCCCGGGCAGCCGAATCGCCACCGAGCACATGGACATGCGGGATGTTCCGGCCGACTGGGCCGAGCGGCTCACCGAGCGTTCGCAGCGCATCGGCTCGAACATCAACCTGGCCGAGTTGTTCTACACCGGCGATCGCAACCCGGCCGCCGATTATCTCGGAGCGCACGGCTGGCGAACGGACATCAAGACGACCGAACAGGCCTATCGCCGCCAACGGTTTCGAGGTACCCGACGACGAGTTGGCGTCGTTCGGTCGTGGATCTGGTTACCTGACAGCCGCTTTGGTGTAGGAGTCGCGACGGATACCGTGCAGGGGTCTTCCGGCGCACCGCGCGAATCGACGCTCGCTGCGGAAATGCGGCAGTACTCGATGTTTCGCTGACAGGATGGGCGCATGCCGTTCGCACCAGTCAATGGCCAGAGGTTGTTCTTCGAGGACGGCGGCGGCGACAAGCCGGTCGTTGTCCTCAGCCACGGCAACCTGATGAACCGCTGGATGTGGGCCCCGCAGATCGAGGCTCTGCGCGCCGAGTTCCGTTGTCTGGTATGGGATGAGCGTCTGCACGGGCACACCGAAGACGACCGCGGCTTGTATACCTACTGGGACTCCGCCGCCGATCTGCTGGGCCTGATGGATCATCTCGACATCGACCGCGCGGCGTTGGTCGGCCATTCGCAGGGGGGATTCCTGGCGCTTCGCGCGGCTCTGCTCGCGCCCGAGCGGGTCACGGCGCTGGTTTTGATCGACACCGCGGGGTGGCCTGGCCGCCCGAGGCCTTGGCTCAGATGCAGGGCATCAGTGACGGATTCCGTACCGGTGGACCGGATGCCGTTGCTGCCGGCCTGCTCGACAAGCTGCTCGCCGACCCGGACATTCACGACGATTGGCTCCGGTCCTGGCGTCAGCAGCCCAATGATCGATTGGCAGACGCGGTGAAGGTGCTCATGGGCGTCGATGACATCGCTGCCCGTCTCGGCGAAATCTCCCAGCCGGCATTAGTCGTGCACGGCGAAGCCGACGAGCCCGTGCCGCTGCGGTTCGGGCGCATGCTCCGAGACGCCCTGCCCCGAGCCGCTGACCTGATCGTGGTGCCGGGTGCCGGTCATACCCCGTGTCTGACGCACGCCGAACAGGTCAATCCGGCCCTGGCGGGCTTTTTGCGCCAATATGCTTGAGCGGCAACGAATCAGCTCAATGGCGCAGCGTGTTCAGCCGGTCTTCCACCTGGAGTGCGCGCAGAGCATGCGCCGCCGTCTCGTAGCCTTTCACGACGCCCTCTAACCGCGCGGTGGAGCCGTCGAAGCAGGCCCAGTCGAAGACGGCTTGGCAGACATGGTCAGCCAGGCTGCGCAAGATTCCGTCTCGAGGAGGGTTGTCGATGACCCTGATCGCGGCCGCGCACAGCGGCCCCTTGTCGACGCCATCGCTTCGTAAAGCCTCGTGAGCCAGCGACATGAGTTCGCGGGCGTGGTCACCCTCGAAGTCCATAAAACTCCTTGCCCATCATCGATTCTCGGCCCTGTGCCGTCGTTCGATCAGCCGAGTGGTAAACGTAGCCGAACAACGGGCACGTACCGGCCACGGTCAGGTCACAGAGCTACATCGGAAGTCGCACGCCGGGCAATGCAGCGTCGTACGGTAAGGCCATGCCTGACGATGTCGCGGAGCTGGAATCGGTCGGTGCCTGGCAATTTTTCCAGGACATGCTGCGCGACATGACCACGGTCGTCACAGAGGACGCGGAATCCGAACGCGAAATGCTCGAGGGGCTGCGGGTCATCGCGCGAATCTCAGCGCTGTGCGCGCAGCTTTCGGTGGAAGCCGATCCCGACCACCCGGCGTTCTTCGATATGTGCACGCCGACTCGGATGGTCGGCGGGCCGAACCCCGACGGCAACTACTACCTGGCGATGATCCGCGGCGACCGCAGCTACCGGATCACCGGCCGGCGCGGTACGAGTGCCTATCTCGGACTTCAGATCCTCGCCGGCACCGGGCTCACCCCGCGCCGGATGGCCGGTTATGTCAGCGACCGCGATTTACTCTTGGTCGCAGGACAATTCGAGCTGATTCTCTCTGCGCACAAGCCGGCCCACCCGGGCGGCCACTGGGTGCAGATACCCGAGGACGCGTCCTCGGTCGTCGTGCGCGAATACATCGGTGACCGTCACTCCGAGCAGCTGGCCGGACTTCACATCGAGCCACTGGACGCTGATCCGGTCGCGGCGCTCACCGACAGCGCACTGGCGGCGCAGTTGACCGCGATGGCATGGACATTGGTGAAGCTGGCCACCCTGCATCGCACGATCAAGCCCGAACTACTCGACCAGCCCAACAAGTTGGTGACAGCACAAGCCGCCGACCTCGGAGCCGCCGATACCACCCCGGACAACCTATACATGATCGGAACCTTTCGGCTCGAGCCCGACGAAGCGCTCCTGCTCGACATCGAGCCACCCGACACCCGGTACTGGAATGTCACGTTGGAAAACATCTGGCACGAGTGCTTGGAGCCGCGGCGCCGGCACAGCTCAGTGACGAACAAGGGAGTCAAAGCAGACGCGAACGGACATGTGCACATTGCGATTTCGGCCCGCGACCTCGGCATGGGGCACTGGCTACGATACCGGTGGCCGGCATCGCGGCTTCATCGTTCTGCGCTGGCTCGACAACCCCGCACAGCCGGCGGTCACGACGTCGATTCACCGCGAGCGGTGATGACCACGCAGGAAAGGTTTGCCACCGACCACCTTATCGCCGCCGCATGCGCGCAGACCGGATTGGACGACTTCGGCGACGACGGATGGCAGCCCGCCTTGGAGTTGCTCGTCGACGGGCTGGTCAACGAGGCGCGACTGTCGGCGATCGGCGTCGAAGTCGCCTACGGCGATCTGATGCGTGCGCTGTCGAACCGGCTCGGTGTAATCGATTGGCGCAAAAAGAATCCCGATGTTGTCCGCCAACAGATCACACGGCCCGTCTTCATCGTCGGCCAACCGCGCACCGGCACCACGATCCTTTACGACCTACTGGCCCAGGATCCAGATCTGCGTGCGCCGCTGACCTGGGAGGTCGACGAGCCATGCCCGGTACCGCGGCCCGAGACGTACCACGACGATCCGCGTATCGCCCAAATACAGTCGAACATCGACCTTTCCGAGCAGATCGTTCCCGGTTTCCTCAAATTCCATCCGATGGGCGCCATGGTCGGGCAGGAGTGTGTCCGGATCACGGCCGGCGAATTCACCAGCATGATCTACAGCGTGCAGTACCGGCTCCCGACCTACTACCGTTGGTTGCTTTATGACGCCGAGTACGCCGGCGCCTATCGCTACCATCGAATGTTCCTGCAGCACCTGCAATCCGGCGTGGCACGGGCAGTGGTTGCTGAAATCACCGGCGCACCTCTGGCAGCTCGACACGCTGCTGGCCGAATATCCCGACGCGCTGATCGTGCAGACTCATCGCGACCCGCTGAACGTGATCTCCTCGATTGCCGCGTTGACCCACCACCTGCGACGGATGAGCACCGACGAGTCCACCATCGCCGAGTGTGCGCTCCAGAGCTACGAGGAGATCATCGTCGGTCTCGAGCGCGAGATGGCTCTGCGCGACAGCGGCGCCGTCCCGGCCGGCAAGATCATCGACGTCAAATTCGCCGATTTCATGAACGACCCCTGGGCCACCATCGGGGGGATTTATCAAGCCCTGGGCCGCGAGCTGCGCCCAGAAACCGTGCAGCGGATGCGTGACTTCCTCGCGGCCCACCCCTCTGACGGCGGACGCGGTCGCTACACCTGGTCAGACACCGACCTCGACGCGGACGAGGTGCGCGAACGGGTACGCGCGTACCAGGAGCGTTACGACATCCCCACCGAGCAACTGCGATGAGGGGGCCCCGCGCCGCGGCGTGCATGCCTAGACAGAGTGGTCTGTCCGAGAGCGTATTACTGAGCGGCAACGATTTTGGCGATCTGGTCCGCGACCGCCGCGCGGATCTCGTTGTCATCGAGATCTTGCAGCCCGAACGCAACCCGCAGAGTCGATCCCAATAGGCCCCATCCGACTTGCAAGGCCATGCCGTGCGCGGCTATCAGTCGCGCCGTCCGATCGTCGCTGTGGTCGGCGCGCACCTGTTCCAAAAACTCCTCCATGCCCGGAAAGCGCTGCTGAAGTTCCTCCACCGGAAAGCCGTCGAGGGTCGAGCGCACCATGACGCGCGCCTGAAATTCGTAGGCGGCCTCCAATTCCGACGGCGAGGCCCCGGATGCACGAAGGGCGGCCGCCGTGTCGGCGAGGTGCTGCAGCGTCGCCGCCAGAAGTTGGCGCTTGCTGCCGAAGTGGCGATGCAGGAGGCCGTGGTTGACGCCGGCCCGGGCGGCGACCTCCCGGATCGACGTGGCGGCCGGTCCTTTCTCGGCGAACAACTGTCCGGCAGCTTCGATGACGGCCGCGCTGACTTCGTCTTTGCCTATTGGCTTCGCCGTGGTCGAAACCGTTGCCTCCGCTGTAGCCATCTGTGTACGGTATCCCACAATGGCCGGTGTAGACAGGCGCCTACATTATGGATGTCGAAAAGGGAGCAGCGATGAGTAGTGACGTACGTGTGGTGCAGCTGGGTGAAAATATCGGGGCGCGTATCGATGGAGTGTGCCTGGGCGCTGTCGATGCCGAGACCGCAGCGGCGATCAATCAGGCGCTGGTCGCCCACAAGGTGATTTTCTTCCGCGGGCAGGACCACCTCGACGACGACTTGCACTACGAGTTCGCCGAGAGCCTCGGCGTTCCCACCACGCCGCATCCGACGCTGAAGTTCGACGGAAGCCGTGTGATGAAACTGGAAGCCATCGGAGGTGGTGGCGCCAACCAGTGGCACACCGATGTCACGTTCGTCGACCGCCCGCCGAAGGCGTCCATCCTGCGGGCCGTCGAGCTGCCGCCCTACGGCGGCACGACCACGTGGGCTTCCACCGTCGCCGCGTATCAACAGCTTCCACAGCCCTTGAAGGAACTCGCGGAAAACCTGTGGGCCGTGCACAACAATGCCTTCGACTATGCCCAGATCGACCCGGCCAAGCTCGCGGCGGCGGAAGCAGACCCCGAGGCGATCCTGAAGTACGCGGCGCAATTCCACTCGACGCACTACGAGACGCAGCACCCGGTCGTCCGGGTGCACCCGGAATCAGGTGAGAAGTCTTTGCTGCTGGGCTCATTCGCCAAGTCGTTCGTCGGGCTCAACGGGGCCGAGTTCGCGTCGCTGTACCGGATCTTCCAGGATCGGATCACCTGGCTGGAGAACACAATTCGGTGGAACTGGGAACTCGGTGACGTTGCCATCTGGGACAACCGCGCGACCCAGCACTACGCCGTCTCCGATTTCGGCAATCAGCGTCGCGAGGTACATCGCATCACGCTCGCCGGTGAAATCCCGGTCAGCGTCCACGGAGAGCACAGCCGGGTTGTCGCCGGCGATGCCAGCGACTACTCGATTGTGGACACTCCCAAACCGCTTGTCGCCTAAGCGCTCGCTTCCCCGTCAACACGCGCCTGGGAGAATGAGCTGATGGGGCTACTCGACCACAAGACCGCCGTCGTCACCGGTGCCAACTCCGGCATCGGGCTGGCCACCGCTGAGCGATTCATCGCCGAGGGCGCCGAACGGGTGTTCATCACCGGCCGTCGGCAACCCGAACTCAGTTCCGCCGCCGCTCAATTGGGACCCCGGGCGGCCCCGGTTCCTGGTGACGTAGGAACACCTGCGGACCTCGATCGGCTCTACGCCGAGGTCGCCGCGGCGGGGAGGGGCCTCGACGTCGTCGTCGCCAACGCCGGTTCGACGAGAGTCGCGCGACTGGGTGAGATCACCGACGACGACCTCGACACGTTGCTGACGACCAACGTCAAAGGCGTGGTCTACACCGTCCAAAAAGCGCTGCCGCTGCTCAACGACGGTGCCTCCGTCATCCTGATCGGATCCACCACCGCCGACCGCGGCCGGCCGGGACTGAGCATCTATGCCGCGTCCAAAGCCGCCGTGCGATCACTGGCGCGCGCCTGGGCCAACGAACTCGCCGACCGCGGTATCCGGGTCAACGTCCTCGTCGCAGGCTCGACCGCGACGCCGGGAAGCGACAACTTGGCTGCCCAGACCGACCCCAACTCCTCGATCGAAGAGTTCCGTGCCGCTCGCGTCTCGACCATCCCGCTGGGGCGCTTCGCCGAGCCCGTCGAAATCGCCAACGCGGCAGTGTTTTTGGCGAGTGGACTGTCCAGCTTTACCACCGGCTCCACCGTCACCGCCGACGGTGGATTCAACCAGGTCTGACCGTTTGCCCTACTGCGCAAGCAGATTCACGATGCCGGTGAACACCGCCGGCATGGCCGCCGCGGCGGGCACGATGCGCGACCGGGCCGGAGCGTAGGCGCTGGCTTGCAGCAGGGCAGCGGTCAGCATCCGATAGCGCCGCGTCAGGTGACGCCACCGCCGGTCGTAATCTCCCGGCCGGCCGGCGAGGACGCAGTCCACCAACGCTTCGGCCGCGCCGAAGGCCAACCCCAGGCCTTCGCCGGTCAGCGCATCGACATAGCCGGCGGCATCGCCGACCAGTAGAACGCGCCCTGCCGTGCGACTCGAAACCTTCTGCCGCAGTGGCCCGGCCGCACGATCGGGTTCGTGGGGGTGACCATCGATCCGCGCACGCAGCACGGGGAACTCCTCGAGGTGGCTATCGAATCCGCCCCGGCTCGAGCTGAGCAACGCGACACCCACGCAGTCGTCCGCGACCGGTGTCACGTACGCCTCGGCGCCGGCCGCCCAGTGCACCTCCACGTGGTCGGTCCACGGTGCGGTCTGCACGTGCCGGCGGATGCCCCAGCGCCGCGGGCCCGGACTGGTCTGTTCCAGACCCAGCGACCGGCGGATGGGGGAGTGCAGCCCATCGGCCGCGGCCAGGTATCGCCCCCGCCAACGCCCGGCGCGAACTCCGTTGGCGTCCTGGCTTATTCCGCGGATCTCGTCACGGACGATGTCCACGCCGGCTTCGACCGCCGCGTCGATCAGCGCACTGTGAAGCACCGTTCGGCGCACGCCGCGGCCGGTTCCGCGGTTGAACTTCGCGTCGACCTGGCGATCGCCGTCCTGGTAGCTGATGCCGCGGATCGGTTTACCGAGTGGATACACCCCGAGCCCCTGCAAATGGCGCAGGGTATGCGGCATCAGGCCTTCGCCGCACGCTTTGTCGATCGGCCCGCGGCGCCGTTCGGCGACAACCACGTCCAGCCCGGCGCGGGCGCCGTGGATCGCGGTGGCCAGTCCTGCGGGTCCGCCGCCGACCACCAGAAGGTCGATCACGTCAGACTCGCCAATGCGGCGTTCTCGACTCTGACCCGGGTGCTGAGCAGCCACGCGTTGAGCAACGAAAAGACCAGGGCGGTAAGCCATGCGGTGTGCACCAGCGGCAGCGCCACACCTTCGGTGATCACGGCGACGTAGTTCGGATGGGGCATCAGTCGGTAGGGTCCACCGGTGACGCGACTGGCGCCCGGGATGACGATGACGCGGGTGTTCCACTGGTAGTCCAGCGTGGTGATGCACCACCAGCGCAACCCCTGCGCCGCCAGCACCAGTGCGAACATCGGCCAACCCAGGGCTGGAATGAAGTTGCGGTGCAGTGCGATTGGCTCGAGGAGACAGCCGACCAGCAGGCTGAAGTGCAGCGCCACCATGGCCGGGTAGTGACCGGCGCCGAACTCGACGCCGCCATGTGTCTTACTGACGGCGCGATTGCGTTCGGCGACGCGGACTTCGAAGAGTCGTTCGACGGCCACCGCGCCGACCAGCAGTGCATACCAGGGCATCGCGGCATCACCGCCAGCGCAGCATGACGAGCTCGGAGCAGAAGCCGGGGCCCATGGCCAGCATGATACCCGGGCTGCCGGCCTCGACCGCGAGGAACTGAGGACGCTCGCGCCGATGAAACGAGACTGATAGTCTCGTTTCGAGACAGACTCATCGGGCGGGGGGTTTTCGTTGGTCGAGGCATTGATCGACCCGCATCCCGACGGCGACTTCGCGCTGGCCGGCCTGTCCTCGCGCTCCCGTGGCTGGCTCCTCACGGTCGCCTGTTTCGGCGTCCTGCTGGTGATTTCCTCGATGGTGGCGCTGAGCACCGCCCTGCCCGACATCGCGGTTGCCACCTCGGCGACTCAGACCCAGCTCACCTGGGTCGTGGACAGCTACACCCTGGTGCTGGCCTGCCTGCTGTTACCGGCCGGCGCACTCGGCGACCGGTACGGTCGACGCGGAGCGATGTTGGTCGGCCTCGCCATATTCGCCGCCGCATCCCTGGTGCCGGCCGTCTTGTCCGACCCCGTGATCGTCATCGTCGCCCGCGGGGTCGCCGGCGCGGGCGCGGCGCTGATCATGCCCGCCACGCTCTCGTTGATCACGGCGGCCCATCCAAAAGATCAGCGCAACAAGGCAGTTGGCATCTGGGCCGGGGTGGCCGGATCGGGCGCCGTCATCGGGATGCTCGGATCCGGTGGCCTGCTGAACTTTTGGTCGTGGCACTCCATCTTCTGGGGGTTTGCGGGCGCGGCGCTGACCATCTTCGTCCTGACCCTGACCATCGCGAGTTCGCGCGATGCCGATGCGCACCCACTGGACTGGCGTGGCGCCCTGGTCATCGGCGGCGCCGTGGCGACACTCGTCTTCGGAATTCTGGAGGCACCGGCGCGCGGGTGGACCCACCCACTGGTGATTACCAGCATCGGCGTCGGAGTGCTCCTGGGCCTGGCTTTCGGCTTTGTCGAAGTGCGACAGCGTTATCCGCTGTTGGATGTCCGACTGTTCGCGGTTCCCGCGTTCGCCACCGGCGCGGCCACCATCACGGTCTTCTTCCTGTCGATGTTCGGCTACATGTTTCTGCTCATGCAGTACATGCAGTTGATCCTCGGCTACAGCGCCAACAAGACGGCGCTTGCGCTGAGTCCCATCATGGGCCCGATGCTTCTGCTGTCCGGGCTGTCCTTCTGGTACCTGCCCCGACTCGGCTTGCGCGCGGTGGTGTTCAGCGGACTCCTGCTGATCGCGACGGGCGTGATCTGCCTGCTCGGCATCAACGTGGGTTCACCCTACTGGCGTGCGGCCTGGCCGATGCTGGTGATGAGCGTTGGCATCGGTTTGTGCACGGCGCCGACGACGTCGGTGATCATGACGACCGCTCCCGACGACAAGCAGGGGGTGGCCTCGGCGGTCAACGACGCCAGCCGGGAAATCGGTGCCGCACTCGGCATCGCGCTCGCCGGGTCGATGCTGGCCGCGCAGTACGCGAAGATCGTTGGCTCCCAACCTAATCGGCTTCCCAAAATCAGTGGGTGACGCCGCATCCACGTCGCTGGGCCAGGCGCTGGAGGTCGCGCGGCGCCTGGGACCGGTGGGCGCCCGGCTGGCCGACGTCAGCAAGACCGCATTCATCGACGCCATGCATTCATCGCTGTTGGTGCTCGGCGTCCTGATCGCGGTCAGCGCCGTCCTGATCGGACTGTGGGCACCGGGCCGCGACGACCAGCAGTTGCGGCCAGTGCGAAGGCTTCTGGAGTGGCGACGCTCTAGATAGGCGGCGCCGTCCCGACCAATGTCTAGCGGGAGTCGGCGAGGCACCGTAAACGTCCGGTGAACCGGTCATCGCGATCAGGCTGATTTACACAGCTGTCTTTCAGGGACGGCCTGGCTACGCTCCAAATCTCGTTCAGAAGAAGAATCCCGCGTACGGCGCGTCCTGCGTGGCGAACAGTTGATCGGCCGCCACGAGATGTGCCGGGTCTTCGGCGCGGGCCATTCCCGCTACCGCAAGGGAGCGCCACGTCGCGCCGCCGAGCAGGACCGCGGCGAGTCCGGCGATACCGATGCGCAATTGCGGATGCTGGTCGGTTCGCGCGGCGCCGTCTCCCATGATCGCCACGGTGACCGAATTGTCCGGCAAAAGTGGGTCATCGACCGCGATGATCACCGTCCCGCCGCCCGCGTATTGTCTTGCCGCCAGGGTCTTCTCGACGTCGACGATGCGGAGCCAGGTTTCATCGTGGGTGGCGGTCACCCGCGCCGCGCGCTGATCGACCAACAGCCACGGCAGCGGGTCGTCGACCGGAAGCATCCAGAACACCACGCGAT
Organism: uncultured Actinomycetota bacterium; assembly: GCA_963796825.1. Taxonomy (GTDB): domain Bacteria; phylum Actinomycetota; class Actinomycetes; order Mycobacteriales; family Mycobacteriaceae; genus Mycobacterium. The sequence goes on along the minus strand of CAWCNE010000009.1, from coordinate 503,215 downwards.
CGATCAGGTCGAGTCCGAGCAGGAAACGCAGTAGGCCGAGATAGGAGTCGACGTCGGGGGCGAAGAAGTCCTCCACCACGATGGTGCGCTGATCGCTGACGAACCATTTGTCGGTATCGATCGGGCGGTAGCGGACGAACCCGGTCTCGGATCCAGGAATACCGTGAGCCGCGACATACCAAGGGCCGGAGCCGGATTCAGTACGCAATCGGGCGCCGCACCACCACGCATCTGGGCGATCGATGGTTCCCGGACGCGACGGCCGGTGCTCGGCGTAGATCCGCGGCAACGCATCCCACACGTCGGCGGGATCCAGCAATCGCACCGGACCGCCCGAACCGACGCCCGGACGCAGCGCCGCGCGCGCCGTCTGCACCTCGACAGTCTGCGATGAACTCGCCACCCCGTAGCCGTACCGCTCGTAGATGGTCGCTTCGGATGCGCGCAATGTCGCAACCGCCTCGCCGCGGGCGGCGATGTCGTGCAACTGGTGGCGAACGAGATCAGTGGCGACGCCCCGTCGGGTAAACGACGGCAGAACCCCGATATGCGTCACGGCCGCGTGGCCGACCATGGTTGCGCCCGGAAGAGTGAGCCGGCTCGTCACGGCATCGGCGGTGCCGACCAGTCGGTCATTGACGAAGGCACCGATGGTGCGGCCGGGTTCAAGCAACTGAGTGATCTGTCCAGGCGCCAGGTCCGCGAGACGCGGGAACCCGATCATGGCAGTGCGGAACACGTTTGCGGCGGCGATCAGGTCGTCCTCGCTGTCGAGCACGCGAATGTCGGTGGTCACCCCGCCATCATGTATCGCGAAACGACTCCAACGACAGACGGGGCTAGACGGATCGCAACGCCGTGAGTGCTCGCCGTTCGGACGCGCGGTGGGCGTTGGACAGCGCGGCGTCCTCGACGGCCGGATCGGCGTGCAGGAAGCTGCCCGAGCCCGGAGTTCCACCCGAGCCGAGCTTGTTCATCTTGACCGGGACCGGGGCGCCTTGGTACTCCAGCGACAACGGTCCAAGTGGCTGATGCAGTTCGACGTACGCGCCGTGCGGAAGTCGTTTGATGATGCCCGTTTCGATGCCGCGCTCGAGGATCGCGCGGTCGCTGCGTTGCAGCCCCACACACCATCGATAGGTGACGAAGTAGACGATCGGCGGCAGCACGAGCATGCCGATGCGCCCGATCCAGGTGGTCGCATTGAGCGAGACCTGGAACGTCAGCGCGATGACGTCGTTCATCGCTCCCAGGGTCAGCACCAGATAGAAGGCGATCGCCATCGCGCCGATGCCGGTGCGCACCGGCACGTCACGTGGACGCTGCAGCAAGTTGTGATGCGCATAGTCGCCGCTGAACCGCTTCTCCAAGAACGGATAGATGGTCAGCAAAATAAACACGATGCCCATGATCATCGCGGCACCAACGGCTGCGGGCACCGTGTGGCCGCCGAGGTAGATCTCCCAGGCCGGCCACAATCGCTGCAGGCCCTCGGTCCACATCATGTAGAAATCCGGCTGCGATCCCGCTGACACGTGAGATGGCTGGTAGGGGCCCAGGTTCCAGATCGGGTTGATCTGCAGGAGACCGCCCATCAAGCCGAGCACACCGGTGGTCAGCGCGAAGAATGCGCCGGACTTGACGGCGAAGACCGGCATGACGCGCACGCCGACAACGTTGGTCTCGGTACGGCCGGGGCCGGGGAATTGGGTGTGCTTCTGGAACCACACGAATGCCAGGTGTGCGCCGATCAGCGCGAGGATGACCGCCGGCAGCACCAGCACATGCAGCGCGTAGAGCCGGGGAATCAGCGTGGTGCCGGGGAAGTCGCCGCCGAAAAAGGCCCAGTGCAGCCAGGTTCCAATCACCGGGAATCCCAGCATGATTGACGAGAGTGCGCAGCGCAGACCGATCCCGGACAGCAGATCGTCGGGCAGCGAATAACCGAAGTAACCCTCGAACATGGCCAGAATCAAGAGCAGCGAGCCGATCACCCAGTTGGCCTCACGCGGCCGGCGGAACGCGCCGGTGAAAAAGACGCGGGCCAGGTGCACCATGATCGACGCCGCGAACAGCAGGGCGGCCCAATGGTGGACCTGCCGGACGAACAGCCCGCCGCGTACGTCGAAGGAGATGTTGAGCGCCGTCTCGTAGGCGCGCGACATCTCGACTCCGCGTAATGGCTGATACACGCCGTGGTAGGTGACCTCGGTCATGGATGGGTCGAAGAACAGCGTCAGGTAGATGCCGGTGATCAGCAGAACGAGGAAGCTGTACAGCGCGATCTCGCCGAGCAGGAACGACCAGTGCGTCGGGAAGACCTTGTTGAGTTGGCGGCGCAGGGCAGCTGAGTGGTGATAACGCGCGTCGACGCTGTTGGCCGCGCGCGCTGCGGTATCCGCCGGTCGGAGGTCCATGGCAACCATCCCCTCACGGCTGAAGCCGCTGCTCTGCGGCCAGCCGAGTATCTACTATGGCGCGTAGTACTACAGAGCGTAGTACTTGTCGGCGAGAGGGTAAAGAGTCGATCCGGGACTTATGTGCCGGTGCGTTCGCGGTGCTTGCAGCCCGGCCAGCAACATGGGCGTCGCTGACCTTCCTCGAGCTCTTCCTGGGTGCGCCGGATGCGACGCTCCCGGGTGGCCTCCTGCTTGGCGTCGTCGACCCAGCAGATGAACTCGTTGCGCGCCAGCGGGGTGATGTCCTTCCACGCCGCCAGTGCGGTGGAGTTGGCCAGCAGCGCCGTACGCAGGTCCGCGGGAAGCTGGTGGACCACCCCGCCGGGCACCCGGTTACCGCTCATGGCGCCAGATTAATCGCCGATCCTGCCAAGGCTGAGCCGCTAGCGTGGATGTCGTGACCGAGGAGGATCGGGCCTGGGACTTCGCTGTCGCGCCGCCGGGGATCGCTCCTGGCGTGATGTCGATGGTGGGGTATTGCGCCTTGGACAATCCGGGTGAACAACACCGCGGTATGCCGTCCTCGACACTGACGTTCATTGTCAGCCTCGACGATGGTGTGGAGGCGGCCGAGACGGCCGAGGCGCTTCCGGCCGCGCGGCCCAACCCGCTACTTCTGGGCGGCCTCCACGTGCAGGCCGCCCACGTACGGCAGCGCCACGGTCAAACCGGTGTGCAGCTCGCGGTGCATCCACTCGCCGCGCGAGCCCTGTTCGGGGCCCCGACCGCGGAGTTGAACGCGGCCCAGTTGGACGCTACTGCGGTGTTGGGGCGCGACGGAATTCGGTTGCGCGACCGGGTGAGTGAGGCCCAGCAATGGGGCGACGCATTCGGCTGGATCGCCGGGTATCTGTCGCAGGCGTGGCGGCACCGGAACGGGACCGGGGTGCGTCCCGAGGTGGCGCACGCATGGCAGTTGTTGGCACTCAGCGGAGGACGGGCGCCCGTGGGCGCGGTGGCTGATCGGGTCGGTGTGACCGGGCGCCATTTGACGACGCTGTTCCAGCGCGAAGTCGGTCGCTCGCCGAAGACGGTCGCGATGTTGATGCGATTCGAGCGGGCGACCGCTCGGATCTCGGATTCGGTGCGCCACAGTGCGACGGTCGATCTCGCCGCTGTCGCCGCGAGCACCGGATACAGCGACCAAGCTCACCTGACCCGTGAATTTGCCCGCTTTGCGGGCGCGCCGCCAGGTCGGTGGATCGCCGAGGAGTTCCGAAACATTCAAGCCGGCGGCCACACCCGTGGCGCAGACTGCGAGCATGACCGTTTCTAATCCGACCGTGTGGCCGACACTGCAAGCGCACGACGCACCCAAGCTCATCGAGTACTACATCGACACCTTCGGCATGGTCCTCGCGGCGCGCTACGGCGAGGGTCAACGGGTCGACCACGCCCAACTCCTGTGGCCCGAGGGAAGCGGCGGCATCATGCTCGGCAGCTACCGGCCCGGTGCCGAGTGGTGCCGCGAGCCCGGTACCGCCGGCGGGTACATCGTGACCGCAGATCCCAACACCCTGTATGAGCGTGTTCGTGCGCACGGTGCCGACGTCATCCGGCCGCTGGCCGAAACCGACTACGGTGCAAACGAATTCGCTGTCCGCGATCCCGAGGGCAATCTCTGGTCATTCGGCGACTACCGCGGCGAGCCACTTCCGGACTGACTGGATCGCTCATCGAGAGGAGAGAGGCATGCAAGCCAGGAAAATATTCGCCAACCTGCGAGTCGCGGACATCGACGCCGCGAAGGGTTTCTACACCGACTACCTGGGGCTTCCCAACGAAGAATTCAACATGGGCTGGGTGGCCCGGTACTCCTCGCCTGACGCCGGGGCGCGGCTGCAACTCGTCACGAGTGATCGCACGGCCACTGAAGACTCGGTGATCTCGGTCTGCACCGACGACATCGACGCCGCCTACGCGGAGGCGCAAGAACTGGGCTACGACATCGTCCATCCGCTGACCACCGAAGCCTGGGGGCTGCGGCGTTTCTTCGTCCGGGCACCGGACGGCAACGTCGTCAACATCGTGAATCATCACGACTGAAATGAGATGTTTTGGACATGTGTGGAAGGGGTAAAAAAATTGACATGTCCATAATCAGTGTGTTGAAACCGTTTGTTGTTGGTAGGGCTGTTGCCGCAGCGATGGCTGTAATGCCTGTTGCGGCAGCCGAAGCGAGTGCGGGCCAGACCGGCGCGGCCCCCACTCACTCGATCTACATGCAGGACCCGGGCGGCGGTGGCTGTGACGCCAACGGCACCTGTGGCTCCGGTGGTCAGTTCAACGGGCCTGGTGGCGGTCCTGGCGGCCAGGGCTGCGTCCCGGGCGTCGGCTGTGGTTCCGGTGGTCAGTTCGCAGGTCCGGGTGGCGTGCCTGGTGGCACCGGTTGTCTCCCGGGTGTCGGCTGCGGCTCCGGCCACGGCTAAACCCCGATAGGAGTTGGCTCGTGCGGCCTGGTTAAACCCCAGGCCGCATGAGTCGTCTACTGGGTGAACGTCATTCGCCCTTGAGGCTGCCGATGCCCAGCGAGTAGTCGGTGCGTGCCGGCTGCGCTTTGCCCTGCTGCTCTGCGACATACGCTTCCGGGTCGCGGTCGACGATCTTCAGACCGCGCGTGGTCGGGTGTTGGTCCATGAATTCGCGGTACTGAAGCCCAAGGGCCTCGCGCAGTCCGATCGGGGCGTTGCGGCGAAAATCGGCCAGCCCTTCGCGTTCTTCCTCGGCCATGTGTTCGTCGTTGGCCACTCGGGTACGACCGACTGCCGCCCACCACTCGTCGGTGGCTAGCCGCCGTGGCGCCGGCATCGCGCACACCGTCGCGAATGTCGTTGTGGTCGCCGATCGCATCGAGCGTCTCGCCCTCGGCCTCGGCGCTGCCGCGGGTGAGTAGCTGCGGGTAGAAGATCTTCTCTTCGATGTAGGCGTGCACGTCGAGTTTGTCGGCGAGTGGACGCCAGACCCGTTCGAGGGCGCGCTGATCGACGGGCGTCTGCGCCTGTAGTTCGTCCAGCTTGGCGAACTGTTCACGAAACCAGTTGTGGTCGTCGAGGATCAACGTGGTGATGTCAGCCATTGCGTCCAGTAAATCAGCAGTGCGGTGAGCGCGCTCCGCTCTTGCACCTCACGCTACGTCAGGTCGTAGATTCACGGCGATGACGGAATCGGAAATCGGTAGCGGCAATCGGGAATGGACCGTGGGTGAACTCGCCGACGCCGCCGGTGTCACCGTGCGGACGCTTCACCACTACGACCAGGTCGGGCTGCTTGCGCCTGCCACCCGGACGGGTGCGGGGCATCGGCGATACCGGGCCGAGCAGGCGGAGCGCCTCTACGAGATCACCGCCATGCGGAGCCTCGGGTTCGACCTCGAGGAGATCCGGCGGGCACTCGACGGCGGCGAGGGCCTCCCCGCCGTCATCCGGCTCCATCTGCAACAGGTGCGGAACCGTCTGCGCGAGACATCGGAGCTGAATCACCGGCTCGAGCGCCTGCTGGCGGCGGTCGACTCCTCTGACCACCCGTCGACTGAGGAGATCTTTCAAGCAACGGAGGCGACAGTGAACGTGAACCTGACGAAGATCTACACCCGCCACGGCGACCTGGGCGAGACCTCGACCGGCGGCCGGGCCCGGGTCCCGAAGGACGACCCGAGGATCGAGGCCGGCGGTGACGTCGACGAGCTCAACGCCCAGCTCGGGGTGGTACGCACCCATCTGCGGGAGCAGCCGTTCGCCGGATGGCTCGGGGAGATCCAGAACGAGCTCTTCGATCTCGGCGCCGATCTCTGCCGCCCGGTGGACGGCGAGGGGCTGCGGATCGATGACGCGTATGTCGATCGGTTGGAGAGGCGCTGCGACGAAGCCAACGCGCAGCTTTCTCCGCCGGCGTCGTTCGTGTTGCCCGGGGGCGGCCTGGCCTCCGCGGAGCTCCACGTGGCCCGCACGGTCTGTCGGCGGGCGGAGCGGCGAGTGGTAGCCGTCGACAACCTGAACCCGGAAATCGTCAGGTACCTCAACCGCCTGTCCGACCTGCTGTTCATCGTCGCCCGGGTCGTCGCCGTCGAGCAGGAGACCTGGGTCCCTGGCGCGACCGCGGGTTGAGACGGCCGAATGGATCACTACGCTCGCGGTCATGACCATCCCCTACGACCACGCGCTGCGCGAGCAGATCCGGGGCCGGCTCGGCGCTCATGACCGTCGCGCGGTGGCCGATCCGACCAAACGGCACGCAGCCGTCGCGGTGTTGCTGGTCGACTCGGAGGTCGGGGAGGACCGGATCGACCCGGCGCCTGTTGCCGATTGGATCGCGGGACGCCCGATGCCGGAGGCACTCGACGGTCGCATGGTCGACGTATCCGGGGGCGCCGCATTTCTGCTGTGCCGCAGGACCTCTCGACTCACATCGCATCCTGCTCAATGGGCGCTTCCGGGTGGTCGTCTCGATCCGGGGGAGAGCGCAGTCGACGCGGCCCTTCGGGAACTGGATGAAGAGGTCGGTATCAAACTGGCCCCGTCCAACGTGCTGGGCCTGCTCGACGACTATCCAACCCGGTCGGGATACGTGATCACCCCGGTGGTGATCTGGGGTGGCGGGCGACTCGACCCGCAGCCGGCGCCCGACGAAGTCGTGGCGGTGTATCGCGTCGGACTCCACCAATTGCAGCGGCCGGACTCACCGCGATTCATCACCATCCCGGAGAGTTCGCGGCCGGTCGTCCAGATACCACTCGGCAATGACCTCATCCACGCCCCGACCGGTGCCGTGCTGTTGCAGCTGCGCTGGCTCTGCCTCGATGGCCGCCATGATCCGGTCGACGAACTGGAGCAGCCGGTCTTCGCCTGGAAGTGACCGGTCACGTTCGCCGAGTTCGATGCCAGCCCCGCAGTACAGTGGGCCCATGCTGCGTCGCGTGGTCAGCATGCTCGGACACAACGCGAACTGGTGCGGAACCTGCGTGCCGACGGCCATGCGGCGCTGCGCCAAGGCAGCCGCGAAGAGGTCGAGTTAGTGGAAGACACGTCGACCACCGCGCGGCGATTCTGCGTCGGTACCTCGAACTGGCCCCGGGGGCGCGTCCGTTTTTCACCGTCGACCGCCATGCACCGCTTGAGGATTTCGTCCGAATCGTGGATCAGTATCCCGTCTTTCGGGTGGTCTGAGCCTTCGCGAGCGCAGGCTCCCGGAAGCCGGGCCCGGGTTCGGGCGTGACGTTGTGGGCGGTGATCTCATGCCGGCAGTGCGCACAGACCAGCATCGGCTCGGCGGTCTGATCGCACGGTTGGTGATGCAGCACGATCGGTGGGCCCTGGGGGTGGGGGAGATGCTGGTCGCCCCACTGCATCAACACCACGATCGCCGCGAACAGGTCTCGGCCGCTATCGGTCAGCCGGTACTCATGACGGTCGGGATCGGCTCGCGTAGAGCACCTTGTCCAGGAGCCCTTTGTCGACGAGGGTCCGCAGCCGAGTGGACAACGTGGGTCGCGGAATCTGCAGGTTGCGCGCCAACTGGCCGAAGCGCCGCACCCCGAAGAATGCCTCGCGCAGGATCAGCAGGGTCCACCGCTCGCCGACGATCTCCAAAGCCCGCGCGACTGATTCGCCTTCGAAGCGGTGGGACAGATCGGGGTAATCCATGGTTCAGCTAATGTACCGGTTCAAAAACTAAACCGGTAGTGCTAACGTGGCTGAACCACCCACACCGTCGTGCGAAGCGAGGACGTATGGACACCGACGTCACCACCGCGCCTGTGCTGACCCGCGCGCGCGAGATCGCCGAACTGGCCCGTGGCATGGCCGATCAGATCGACTCTGCCCGCAGGCTGCCCCCGGAACTGGTTGAGGCACTGCGTGATTCAGGCCTGCTGCGGGCAGGAGCCCCGGTGGAGGCCGGCGCCCTCGAGCTGCCCGCCGGCACGGCTCTGCGGTGCGCCGAGGAGGTGGCGCGCGGCGACGCATCGGCAGGTTGGTGCGTGTCGATCGGGATCACCGCCACCCTGCTGGTCGCATATCTGCCTCCCCAGAGCCGTGACGAACTGTTCGGCGACGGCCGTGGCCTGGCTGCGGGGGTGTGGGCACCGCAGGGCAAGGCCACGCGGGTTCCCGGAGGTGTGGTGGTCTCGGGCCGCTGGGCGTTCTGCAGCGGCATCACCCACGCCGACGTGCTGTTCGCCGGTTGCATGCTGGACGACAAACCGGCGGTGGTGGCGCTGCCCACCGAGCAGCTGCAGATCCTGGACACCTGGCACACCCTCGGCCTGCGCGGCACCGGCAGCCATGACACCGTCGCCGAGGAGGTCTTCGTTCCCGACGAGCGGGTGCTCTCGATCTTCGACGGCCCGGTGATCGACCGTCCGTTGTACCGGTTCCCACCGTTCGGGTTCTTCGCGGCCTGCATCACGGCGGCGGCAATGGGCAACGCGCGGGCCGCGATCGACAACTTCGTCGAGTTCGCCGACACCAAGAAAGGTATGGCCGCCAGCCGCACACTTGCCCAGCGGTCCACCGTCCAGGTGGCCGTCGCCACGGCCGAGTCGGCACTCGAAGCCGCGCGGGCCGGCTATTACCAGGCCATCGAAAGCGCTTGGCAGGCAGCCGAAGACGGGCCAGCGGTACCGTTGGCAGCGCGCACTCGGCTGCGGCTCGCCGCGACGCACGGGGCGCGCGTCTCGGCCGACGTCGTTCGATCGATGTACGACCTCGCCGGGGGCAGCGCCATTTACGACGGCGCACCGCTACAACGACGTCTGCGAGACGCCTTCACCGCCACCGCGCACTTCCAGGTGAACGAGGCATCGCGCGAACTGCCCGGCCGCATCCTGCTCGGTCAGGCCAGCGAGGCGGCGATGTTGTGAGGTCGCCGATCGAAGCGGTCCTGCCGTTCTGGTTGGACCGGCCGGATCTGGAGGCGATGGAGATCGCCGAGGCCGTCGCCGCCGCAGGAATCGGCGGGCTGTGGATCGGCGAGATGGCGACCTTCGACGCCTTCGCATTGGCCACCGCCATCGGTATTCGCGCGCCGGGTCTAGGGCTGCGGGTCGGACCGTTGCCGATCAGCGTGCGGACTCCGGCGTCGATCGCGTTGGGCGCCAGCTCAGTTGCCGCGATCACCGGTGCTCAGGTCGACATCGCGCTGGGCGCCTCCAGCCCCTTCATCGTTTCGGGGTGGCACGACCGGGACTGGGCGCACAGCGCCGCGCGGATGCGGGAGACGATCGAATGCCTGCGACCGATCCTGCGCGGGGAGCGCAGCGACTACGACGGCCAGCTACATCCGCTGCAACGGATTTCGGCTGCGGAACCCGTTGCCGCACAGCCGGATCGGTGTCGGCGCGTTCGGCCCGTCGATGATGAAGCTCTCGGCTCAGTTCGCCGACGAAGTGGTGCTGAATCTGGCTTCGCCGCAGCGGGTTTCGCAGGTCCGCGAACAGATCGAACGCGACGCCGCCGCCGTGGGGCGGACGCCGCCGCACATCACGGCGTGGGTTCCGGTCGCGGTGCAACCCGGTGAGGCCGCGTTGCGCCAGTTGGCCGGGCAAGTCGCGGTGTACCTCGCCCCGCCCGGATACGGCGAGATGTTCTGTGAGCTCGGATTCGCCGATCTCGTCGAACGGGCCCGCGCGGGCGCACGGCGGGCGGACCTGGCCGCGGCGATTCCGCTCGAATTGGCCCAGCAACTGGCCGCGTTGGGCACACCGGCTCAGGTCGCTGACCGGATCCGGAGCTATCTGGATGCCGGCGCCGACACCGTCGCCGTGATACCCGTGACCGCCGAAGACCCGGCCGGCCGAATCGCCCTCGGCTGCGTCGCAGACATCTCTCGCACCACCTCATCAGCTCAGGAGACCGCCTCATGACCACCAACACCCAGTGCCGACTTGCCGCCCGGCCGACCGAGATGCTCAACGCGAGCAACTGGACGATCGTCGAGGAACCCAAACCCATTGCCGCCGAGGGGCAATTCGTCGTCCAGGTCGACTACCTGTCCATCGACCCGGCGATGCGCACCTGGATGAACGCCGGCCGCAGCTACGTGCCGCCGGTCGAGATCGGCGAGGTGATGCGGGCGCTCGGCGTCGGCCACGTCGTCGAATCGCGGCATCCCGGCTTCGCGGTCGGAGACGACGTGTCCGGGATATTCGGCGTCCAGCGCTATGCCGTGTCCGACGGCACCGAGGTCAACAAGATCGACACCGCCCTGGCGCCGGCGCCGGTGTATCTCAGTGCCCTCGGTATCAGCGGCCTGACCGCATACTTCGGCTTGCTCGATGTCGGCCGGCCCGAGCCGGGCCAGACCGTGTTGGTCTCTGGAGCGGCCGGCTCGGTGGGCAGCATCGTCGGGCAGATTGCGCGGATCAAGGGGTGCCGCGTGGTCGGCGTTGCCGGTGGCGAGGACAAATGCCGCTGGCTGGTCGAGGAGGTCGGATTCGACGCCGCGATCGACTACAAGAGCGCCGACCTGCGCAAAGAGCTCAAGGCGCACGCCCCGGACGGCGTCGACGTCTATTTCGACAACGTCGGCGGGGCGACGCTGGAGGCCGCCCTGAATCGGCTCGCTCACGGCGCCCGCATCGTGCTGTGCGGGGCGGTGTCGCAGTACAACGACACCCCGAGGGGCCCGTCCAACTACATGCAGCTGCTGGTCGCGCGCGCATCCATGACCGGGTTCGTCATCTTCGACTACGCCAAGCGATACCCGGAAGGTATTGCGCAACTGGCGAACTGGCTCAACAGCGGCGAACTGCAATCGCACGAGCAGATCGAGCACGGCGGCGTCGGCGACTTCCCCGACACCCTGCTCAAGCTGTTCCGTGGCGAGAACACCGGCAAGCTGATCCTGGCGTTGGGGGAATAGCCGGGCCGCGCGAGCGTCGTTGAATGACGCCATGGCTGCTTTTACCGAGACCCAGCGTGAAGAGTTCCTTGCCGACAAGCATGTCGCGGTGTTGTCCGTGGCGGCGACCGACGGCCGTCCGCCGGCCAGCGTCCCGATCTGGTACGGCTACACGCCCGGCGGGAACATTCTGGTCAACACGGGCGTGAAGTCCCGTAAGACCAAGCTCATCGAGCGGGCAGGCGTGGTCACACTGGTGGTCCAGCGCGAAGACCCGCCGTACCAGTACGTGGTCGTCGAGGGCACCGTCGTCGACACCGCCACGCCCGCGCCGCTGGATGTCCGCGAGGACATCGCGATCCGCTACCTCGGCGAGGAAGGCGGCCGCGCGTTCGTGCAGGGAATGGCGGATCAGCCGGGAATCCTGTTCACGATTCGGCCCGACCGCTGGATCACCGCCGACTTCTCCGGCGAACTGTAAGGGCTTACGGGTTTTCAATTTCGAGCACGCTGCCGCCCGTCGTGTCGCGGCCGCGGACGGCCTGGACTGTCATAAGATCACGGTCTCAAGGTCGTTGAGCTCGAAAACCCTTAGGAAGCAACTCAAATGGACGTCGACCGGATCACCAACCCGTTGCGACTGGCCAGGGGATCGCACCAGCCCGGATCGGGTAAAGGGTGCGCGATGAACGTCATCTCGTACATCAACGGCGACGAGCAGATCACCGACTTCCCAGCGACGTCGGCCCGTCCGTTGGCGTCGTTCGTGCAGTTGTGCAACGACCTGCTGGCCGAGCCCGACGGCTACCTGTCGCCGCAGAACAGCCTGCTGGTGCTCGATCTCGGGTGGCTGACGGTCGGGACCGCCGACGTCGCCGATGCGGTCATGCACATCTGGGTGACCAAACTGCTGACCAGCCCGCCGTGGGGCGTCCTCCGCTATGCCGGTGACGCAGCGGCCAAGGCGATCGCCGACATCGCGGACCTGCATCGCACGTTCGTTCCCGGCGACGTCCCGTCGATCGTCAACTGGGACGGCGCCGCGCGGGCCGGCCGGGCCGCCGCTGAGGCGTCGGAGGGCGCCGAGTTGTACGCGGTGCGGGCCGCCTGCCAGTCCACGTCGCTCGTCGAGACCGACGACTGGGACACCCTCGACGCCGTCACCGGCAACGCGCTGCGCGCGCACCGGCTGGCCAACGGTGAGGCCGGGGCGGCGCGAATTGTGGAGGTCACGCGCAACGCGATTCGCTCCTGGCGTCGCCTCGCCGGGTTGAGTGTGGTGAGTAACGACCCGATCCCGGTTACCGGCGTTCGGACGCGCAAAGTGGTTGCCGCTTAAATCAGCTCTGCCGGTGGCTATCTCGTCGTAGCCGTATCGTCCTGAAGATCGCGGCCGATGCGGCGAGCGCCGCCATGCCGACCAGGATGATGGGCGCCCCGCCGAACCCGACGGTGGTCAACAGCAGCGGTAAGCCGAAGCCGATGTACGTCAACGCATAGAACGCCCCGGTCAATGCGCCCCGGACATGTTGTGGCGCCGCGGCTTCCAGGTCGATCAGGCCCTCGCGTAGCGAAAGGCCGGACGCGCAACCAAGAATCAGCAGCAGCGGCACAGCCAGCGTGAGCGTCATCGTCGGCGGCGCCACCGCGATGAGCGCGTAGGCGAGCGCGGCCAGCGCCGCGCCGACAGTGCCGGCCCGCGGGCCCCACGAGCCCGCGCGAGCGATGACCTGGATGACGCCGCTGGAGCCGTTGACGATCAACGCCGCGATGCCCGCGGCGGTAGGTGCTGCGAGCCCGGTGTGCACCCGGGCGGGAATGGTGATGAATCCCAGCGTCGCCGAAGCGAACACCCACGGAGCCAGCGGCATAGCCCAACCCAACGCCCGTATGGCCGAAAGACCCTCTGCGACGGACTGTTTCGCACCGGGAGAAGCCAATGGCGTCGCTGTACGCCGCGTCGCCGCGACCACGACAACCATCGCGATCACCACCAGCACCGCGGCCAGCGCGAACGACGCCTCAACGCCGGAATCCCCGGCTCCGGCGATCAGTCCACCGGCGAACGGCCCGATGGCGAACCCGGTGATCAACACCGCCCCGGCGGTGGCTGCGCCGGCGGGGCCGCGCAAGTCGGACGCCCACGCGGTGCCCGACGTCATCGCCAGACCCACCCCGGCGCCCACGACCAGGCGTCCCACCAACAACACGTCGGGCTGCTGGGACAGCAGCATCGCGACCGTGCCGATCACTGCGGTCGCCGAACCGGTCAACGCCACCGCCTGGCGGCCGAACGCATCCGAGGCCCGGCCGCCGATCAGCAGGCCGGGCAGCAATCCCACCGCATAGATCCCGAAGATCGCGTCGAGTGTCGCCGTGCTCAGATGCTGACGGTCGCTGATGCTGGGCATCAACGCGACGAAGTGGTTGGCGACCCAGCCGGTGACCAGCAGGACGGCCAGCACGGCCCCGAATTCGAGGCTGGAGCCATCACGCGTGCGCGAGCGCGGCCCTGGCAGCAGGCTGGTAGCTCCTCCGGCGCGATCATGGATTCCATTCCTCCTCGTGGACGCGATCAATCACGACCACGACGCCTGGAAAGTTATTCCCGGTAGGACGGCGATTGCAACGTAATTAGCTCGATAATCAGCTCAGCCAGCGAACCTGCCGGCGCTGATGCAGCCCGCAGAGTCGAGTGCCCGCTCTATGATCCGCACGTGGCAACCAGCGGCGATGCGGTGAATTACGTGCCGGTGCCCGGCAAACCCGCACTCCTGTTGGGCGCCTTCGACATCGCCGATGTGGGATATGTCGCAGAGGAGTTCTTCATCTCGGGATCGGCACAGTCCTACCGTCCTGCGGCCGAGCTCGAATCCGACGGCTGCTGGAGCGTGTCGCCGGGAGCGGCCGCTGAGTACACCACCCGGATCGTGGCGCTGACGCCTGATGCATCCCGCTTCAACGGCACGGTGCTGGTCGAGTGGCTCAATGTGAGCGGTGGCATCGATGCGCCGGCGGTGTGGATGATGGCGCACCGCGAAATGCTGCGCTCCGGCTACGCCTATGTCGCGGTGTCGGTGCAACGCGTCGGCGTCGAGGGCGGCGCGAATCTCATGGGCATCGACATGTCACTGAAAAGTCAGGACGCGGAACGGTATTCGCCGCTGCAGTCATCCGGGCGACGCCTACGCCTACGACATCTTCTCCCAGGCTGGGCGGCTGGCCAGAGACGAAGAACTGCTGCGCGGGCTGCGTCCCGACCGCGTCTTGGCGCTCGGCGAGTCGCAATCGGCGTTGTTCCTGACGACCTACATCAACGCCGTCGACCCCATCGCCGAGGTCTACGACGGCTTCCTGGTGCATTCTCGCTTCGGATCCGCTGCCCCACTCGACGGCAGCTCGATATTCGATGTGCTGGACAGCGACTCGTCGCAGCCGGTGAGGTTTCGTCCCGATCTGCGCGTCCCGCTGCTGACGATCATCACCGAGACGGACCTCTTCGGCGGCCGGCGAATGGGGTATTACAGCGCGAGACAGCCTGACAATGAACAACTTCGGGTATGGGAGATCGCCGGCACCGCCCACGCCGACAACTACACGATTCAGGTGGCGCCGATTGACAGTGGGTTCTGCGGCACTGGCGGACGTGGTCGCGGCCTATGCGCCGACGAACACGCTGATGGGTCAGGAACTCGACCACTGCATCAATTTCGCACCCCAGCACCACTACGTGCTGCAGGCGGCACTGGCGGAGTTGAACGGCTGGGTGAGCACCGGACTGGCCGCGCCCAGCGGTGCACCGATCGACATGACCGGTGATCAACCCGCGCTGGATCCGCATGGCCTGGTGCGGGGTGGTGTCCGCACGCCGTGGGTCGACGTGCCGATCGCTCGGACATCCGGCGTCGGGGGCGGCGAGAACACGATGTCATCGATCTTCGGCTCCGGCGAGCTGTTCGATGCCGCCACTGTCCAACGGCTTTATCCGGACGGGGTGGCGGACTATCTCAAACGCTTCACCGCGTCGCTTGATTCGGCGATCAAGTTGGGCTTCCTGTTGCCCGCGGATCGCACGGAGATTCTCGATCTCGCCGCCGCGACATTCCCCGGCGCGGACTCGAGTGTCAGAGCGGCGCGGCCTCGAGCGTCAGGCTGAACAGGGCGTAAGCCAAGCAGAACAAGAAATTCAGCGTGACGAGAACCATGCCGACGACGAGCAGTGAGCGGGTGCCGCGGCGCTTGAGGCGCCGAATCTTCGCACTGAACTGATCTCGTCTGAACTGCGTCGCAATCAGCGCGAAATTGAAGTCGGCGACCTCGGCGCAGGCGGCGGGCGAACCGGCCAGCATATGCCGGAGCCGATCAGGCGAAGTGGTCACGCCGACCCGGGCAAGCCGCCTGCTCAGCCGTCGTGCCTGCCGGCGACCAGCGACATGATTACTCACTCGCAGCAACTGCCCACGCTCGTTCCCCCACGGGGTCGACGGCGTCATCACACGCCGAAGTGTAGCCAGCCGCTGTCGAATCTGGCCCCTGTCCGGGTAATGATTACACGTATAATCTTTTCGCGGCGGCTGATCAGGCCGACGGCGTCGAGCGCAAGGGGACAGTGATCATGGGTGTGCTCGACGGCAAGGTCGCGATCGTCACCGGAACCAGCAGGGGTGTCGGTGTGGGCATCGCTCATGAATTGCTGCGCGCCGGGGCCACCGTCATCGGGTGTTCACGGTCACCGCTCGACGCTATTCCCGGTGTGGACGGCGAGCCGGGGTGGTCGGATCGTTCCCACCAAATGGTCTGCGATCAAGGCGATTACCGTGCGATCGACGCCATGGTCACCGCTGTTGCCGAGCGCCACGGGCGGGTCGACATCCTGGTCAACAACGCCGGCGGGACAGTTCCGGCGCCGCACGCCGAGGACATTCCCGCGCTGGTGTCGCGTATCCAGGGGGCGCCCCGCTCCGACGACGACTTCGAACGCACGGTGTTGTTTCACGCGTTCGCCGTCCAGATGAATCTCATCAGTCCGCTGTGGTTCGCGATCCGCGTCTACCGGCAGATGCGCGAACAGGACGGCACTGGCTGCATCATCAACGTCTCCAGCGGGGCGGGCCACCCTGCGGGCTCGCCGACCCTGGTGTCCTACGGCGCGGCCAAGTCGGGACTCAACCACCTCACTCGGTCCCTCGCCGAGGAATGGGGTCCGGTGGCCCGGGTCAATTGTGTGGCGCTGGGACCGACGATCACGGACAACTTCCGCTCGTTCGTCCTGCCCAAAGATGACCCGACGGGCTCGACGTATTTCGATGCGCTACCGCTCAAGCGTGGCGGCGAACCGGCAGAGGTGGGCCGCACGTGTGTCTTTCTCTGTTCTGGCGCAGCCGATTTCATCAACGGTACGACGATCGAAATCGACGGTGGCATGCTGCCGGGCGTGCTTTACGAGGCCGGACTGAAGACCATCACCGACCTGCTCTGACCGCTCGAAAGGACTTACATGACCCGTCGGATCATCCAGTTCTCCACCGGCAACGTCGGGGTGCATGCGTTACGGAGCATCATCGAGCGTCCTGATCTAAAACTCGTCGGCGTCCACGCACGCGGACAGGACAAGATCGGGCGAGACGCCGCGGACCTGTGTGGGCTCCACCGGCGCACCGGGGTGTTGGCCACCGACGACATCGACGCGCTGATCGCCCTGAACGCGGACTGCGTGGTCTACACCTCACAAGCCGAGACCCGCCCGCACGACGCGCTAGCCGAGATGAGTCGATTTCTACAGGCGGGCACGAATGTCGTTGGGACGTCATTCGTCTGGCTGGTGGCGCCCGACCAGGCCGACAAGTGGTTACGTGAGCCGTTGGCACGGGCCTGCGCGCAAGGCGATACGACGTTGTACATCAACGGAATCGACCCGGGGTTCTCCGGCGACACACTGGTCTACACCGCGCTGAGCCTTACGGCCCGGGCGACCGCAATCGTCGTGCAGGAAATCTTCGACTACGGCAGCTACGACGACGCCGAATTCACCGGCGTGAGTTTCGGTTTCGGGACGGCGCCGGATCACACGCCGGTGATGTTCTCGCCCGGTGTTCTCACGTCGATGTGGGGTGCCCAAGTGCGTAGCCTGGCCGCGGATCTCGGCATCGAACTCGATGAGGTCCGGGAGCGAGTCGAGAAGTGGGTCACGCCCGCCCCAATTCAGTGCACCATGATGACCGTCGAACCGGGCACCGTGGCCGCGGTCCGCTTCGCGGTCGAAGGCGTGCGTGGCGGTGAGGTGATCATCACCATGGAACACGTCAACCGGCTCACTGAGGCCGCCGCGCCGGATTGGCCGTATCCGCCCGACGGACATCCCGGCGTTCATCGCGTGCGCGTCGAGGGCAGCCCCGGCGTCGAGATCAACACACACGTCGGCGTATCGGGCATTGACCACAATCAGGGTGGTGTCATCGCCACCGCGGCCCGCGCTGTGAACGTCATCCACGCCGTGTGCCAGGCGCCGAGCGGAATCCTCGCCGCCCACGATTTGCGGCCGACCGACCACGTGCGCGGCGCGCTCTGGTGACTTCGACGCCATGACCGCACCCCGCCGGCCACCCACCGGCACCCAAGCCCGCGCCGAACGCACCCGCGCAGTCGTCATCGACGAGACGGTGCGCTGCATCCTCGACGAGGGGTTTGCGCCGCCCAGCGTCCGGCACATCACCGACCGCGCCGGGGTGACCTGGGGCGTGGTCCAGTATCACTTCGGCGATCTGGATGGCCTGTTGATGGCGGTCGTGGACAAGGGTTTTGGCGAACTGCTCGAGGCGCTGGACGAGCTACCGTCTCAGGCCGTCCGCGAGGGCAGCGTGCGGGCGCGCACCGAATTCGTCATCGACACGATTTGGGGCGCGTTCTCCAGCCCCACGTCGATGGCGGCCCTGGAGATTCTCATCTCGACCCGCGGCCTTCGCGGCGCCGTCGCCAACACCCATCTCGCCGACCTGATGGCCACGCTGACGCGTCTCGGCAGGCATCTGGGCGAAGGCCTGTCCGCGCCACACGCCGGCCGGATCGGCAACCTGATCTGGGCCACCCTGCGCGGACTGGTGGTCGCACAGATGGTGTGGCCCGAACCCGTGGACTCCTCCCGCGACCGCCAGGCGCTGATCGAAGTGATCACCGCCTACGTGGAGTCGCGTGGCGGCTGAATCGCGCTACGGCAGATCAGTGGACAGCAACGTCAACGGCATTCCCAGCACCGAGATCTCGATCTCGTCGAGCTCGAATCCGTCACCGCCCCGGTGCTGTCGGAACTGAGTCCGCGAACCGTATCGCTGCGCCACCTGCTCGGCGGCCGAGGCGTCGCCTACCCGGATCACCACCGAATACACGCCGGGTCCGTTGCACCGCAGGAACTGCGCTACCTCGCCGCTGCTTTCAGGCCCCAACGGGGTCACCAATTCCAGGCCACCGTCCCAGTCCAGCAGTACCTGCAGGCCCACGTCCTCGAGCTCGATGGTGTGGAAACGAAAGCCCAACTCCGAGAAAAACTCCGCGGCCTCGCGCAGCTGTTCGGCCATCACCGCGAACACCACGTGATGGACACTCGTTGCCCTAGTCGGTTCGTCGGTGGATTCAACCACAAGAAAACATTACAGGTTTCATCGTTTGGCTGAGTGCGTAAAGTCCAGAGGCTGTGCCCTGAACCAGCGGCAACGTCGACTGCCGAGAACTAGAACCTGTTACAGTTTTTTCGCATGAGCCGCAAACGCGTCGTCGTCGCGGGCTTGGGCGATGTGGGCGTTCTCGCCGCGATCCGGCTCGCCAAACATTTCGACGTCGTCGGCATCTCGGTGAAACCGGGTCTGGTCAGCGGCCAGGAGCTCGGTGTCCGATTGGCCCGCCCGCGGGACTGGGCCCGTGACTACTGGATTCCCTTCGACCGATTCCGCCGATTGGACGGGGTGCGGATCATCCAGGGCGCGCTGACCGGAGTGGATCTGGCCGCGCGGAAAGTGTCCGGTCACGGAGATGACGGCACGCCGTTCGTCGAGGACTACGACGCGCTGGTCATCTCGACCGGAGTCAGCAACGGCTTCTGGCGCCGGCCGACCCTGCAGTCGCCCGCCGACGTCGGCGCTGATCTGCACGCCGCACACGATCGCCTGGCCGCCGCCGCATCCGTGATCGTCGTCGGGGGCGGGGCCGCCGCGGTGACCAGCGCAGTGAACCTCGCAACCACCTGGCCGGACAAGCGAATTGACCTGTATTTCCCCGGCGATCGCGCGCTGGGCGATTACCACCCGCGGATCTGGCAGCGCATCCAGCGTCGCCTGACCGGGCTCGGGGTCGGCCTGCACCCGGGCCACCGAGCCGCACTGACCAACGGCTTCGCCGGCGACGAGATCACCAGCGCGGGCGTCGACTGGAGCACCGGACAGCCGGCGGCGTCGGCCGATGCGGTGCTCTGGGCGATCGGGCGAGTACACCCCAACACCGACTGGTTGCCGCGCGAACTGCTCGACGACAGTGGCTTTGTGCGCGTCACCCCCGAACTGCGGGCGCCCGGTCACCCGGATGTGTTCGCGGCCGGCGACGTCGCGGCCACCGATCCGCTGCGCAGCTCCGCCCGCAATCGTGGCGACGCGCTGGTCGCGCGCAACGTCCGCGCCGAGCTGGCCGGGGGCCGGTCGGGCACTTACCGCGCGCCCGGCCGCCGGTGGGGCTCGGTCCTGGGGATCCAGCCCGACGGGTTGGAGGTCTTCCTGCCCACCGGGCAGGCGTTCCGCTTGCCGTCTTGGCCCGTCGAACGGCTGGTGATGCCGTTGGTCGTGCGCCGGGGCATGTACGGCGGGGTGCGGGAGAACCGGCCGCCGGTCTGACGGTCAGCCGCGCTTGCCGCGCACCCACTGAAAAGTGCCGACGCTCTTGACCCGCACGCCGGTGAAGCCGTGGCTTTCCAGGATGTCGCCGATTTCGTCTTCGTCGAAAATGTGCGCTCCGCCGGTGGGCAGCGCGCGCCACAGGTCGAGCGGGGCGCGCAGGGTCGGGATCATCACCGCCAGTCGGCCACCCGGCTTCAGCACACGGCCGATCTCGGCCAGTGCGGCCGCGGGGTCGGGGATCAGCTGCAGCACCGCAAGCGATATCGCGGCGTCGAAGCTTCCGTCGCGGAACGGCAGCTTCTGCGCGTCGGCCCGCAGGAAGCCGACCTGGGGTCCCGCCGCGGCGCGCACTGCCCGGGCAAGCATGGGCTCGGAGATGTCGACGCCCAGCGCGAGCCCGTCAGGTCCGGCAGCCTGCGCCAATGACGTGGTGACATTTCCGGGCCCGGAGCCGACGTCCAACGCGACACCGCCTTCCGGGAGTTGAAGCCAGTCGATCGGGAGCTGCATCGCGGCGATGAACCGCCGGGTCAGCGCCTGCGCGTTGTCGTAGACGAACGATCCGATCGGTGATGCCCAGGCCGCCTGGATGGCGCCGCTGTTCTTGGCGACACCGTCGTCGGTGGCGGTGCCCAGCAGATCCAGGTAACCGTTGCTGATGTCCGGCTCGGCGGGTGGGGCGGCGAGTAAATCCAACGCTCTGCTCAATGCGGGCGGCAGCGTCGTCTTCAGGTCGGTCATTAATGTTCCTTCGACGAAATCCCAAGTTTCACAGGCGTTTACGCATTGACAACCGCAACTCGCAGAGCCCGCGCTTCCGTCCGCAGCCTACGCCGGGCTGCCGATCGTCTCCACCCGCCGAGGTCGCAGTCCCGGCGGCGGGGCTAATCTCGCAACGTGACTACATCCTGGTCGCCGAGCCGACTCGGCAACCTGTCCGGCAAGCGCATCATCGTGACCGGGGCAACCAACGGGGTGGGTCTTGGCACCGCACGCCTGCTGGCTCGCGCGGGGGCGCACGTGATCCTGGCCGTCCGCAACACCGAGTTGGGCGCCCAGCGAGCCGCCGAGATCGGCGGGTCCACCTCGATCGCCAAACTCGATCTCGCCGACCTCGCGTCGGTCCGGGCATTCCCCGACCAATTCGACGGCGACGTCGACATCTTGATCAACAACGCCGGGGGCCTGAGCCAGCATCGCACCGACACCGTCGATGGCTTCGAAATGACGATCGGCACAAACTTTTTGGGCCCGTTTGCGTTGACCAACCTGCTGCTGAACCGGGTGCGTTCGCAGATCATCAACGTCGGATCCGACGCACACAAGGGCGCCACGCTTCGACTCGACGACATGCACCTGCGCTCGCACAAGTGGGCGGCCTACCCGGCGTACGCGCGCTCGAAGCTCGCGGTGATGCTCTGGACCCTCGAACTCGATCGTCGGCTGCGGGCCGCGCACTCGCCAGTGGTCGCCCAGCTCACCCACCCGGGTTGGGTGTCGTCAAACCTTTCCAACGTGTCCGACAAGCGGCTGATGGCGGGTTTCCATCAGGTGGTCGCGGCGTTGGCGGACAGATTCGGCAACGACATCGAAGAGGGCGCCGCCCCGACGTTGTACTGCATCAGCGAGCCGATCCCGCCGGGCAGCTATGTCGGCGTCGACGGACGTCTTGGCCTCAAGGGCGGGCCGGTGCTCATCGGACGCTCGGCGCTTGCGGCCGACTACGAGATTGCCGGCAAGGTCTTCGAGTTCGGCGAAAAAGAGACCGGCACAACGTCTTCCGTCTGATTAATTCGGAGCGGCGAAAATTGCGACCGCGTCTCCGCCCACCGACACGCCGGCCGGGCCGATTCGCTCGATCAGCCGCGCCCGCAGTTCGCCTGCTCTGTCGGCGGGGACCAGCAGCTGATTGGAGAACGTGAACGCGATGTCGACCCACTGCTGTGCGGAGTAGTGCAGATCATGCGGGTATTCGCGCCGAGTCACGGTGAATCCCGACGCGGCGATCATGTCGACGACCTCGCCGGGACTGCCGTCGCCGCTTCGGGTTTCGACGTCCATACTTCTGGCCGGTCTGGCCCATCATGGGCATGGGTATCGGGGTCGTCTCGCACGCGGTCAAGCTGCACAACTACATGCGCAGCAACGGTTTTCGTACTACTGCTTGACGGTGGTGTGCGCTCGTTCGAGAGCGCACACAGACCAGTGGCCTGGCACGCCTTTCAATGCGTGTTCGCCGCGGTCGGCGAACCGGTGCCGAGAGCCGGTGACGATGTCGCGCACCGTCGAGGACACCAGCACCTCGCTGGGTCCCGCCAGCGCCGCGACGCGCGCGCCGATGTGAACCGCCATCCCGGCGACATCGTCGCCGCGCACCTCGACCTCGCCGGCGTGAATACCCACCCGAATCTCGATGCCCAGCAACCGGATCGAGTCGATAAGGGAGTCGGCGCAGGCGATCGCGGCGCTCGGGCTGGGGAAGGACGCGATGAATCCGTCACCGGCGGTGTTGACCTCGAAACCGCCGAACCGTTCGAGTCCGTGACGCACGATGGTGTCGTGGTTCTCCAGCAGATCCCGCCACCGGCCATCGCCAAGCACCGCGGCGCGCTCGGTCGAGCCGACGATGTCGGTGAACATGATCGTGGTCAACACCCGCTCGGCGCCGAAACCGCCGCGCACTCCGGTGATGAACTCTTCGATCTCGTCGAGCATCGGTGCGGTGTCGCCGACCCAGTACAGAGCATCATCGCCCGGCAGCTCGACGAAGCGTGATCCGGCGATGTGCTCGGCGAGGTAACGCCCGTTGGCGATCGGCGTGAAATCAGGGTTGTCGCGATGCATGATCAGCGTCGGCGCGGTGATACGGGTCAGGGTGTCGCGGACATCGGACTGGCGCACGGTCTCGATGACGGCGCGGGCCATGCTCGGTGAGGCGGCGCGGTTGCCGGCCATGTCCCACCAGGATCGGAAGGCGTCGTCGCCGGCGACGCTGGGCGCGATGACGCCCAGGATGTCGACGCCCTGGTCGACGGCATCGGGCTCCATCGCGACCGTGGCGAACGGATCGGTCTCGGCGATTTCGTATCCGATCGGATAATCGTCGGCGCGCAGGGTGCGGGCCGCCCCGTTGATGATCACCAGGCTGCTCACCCGCTCGGGATAGTCGGCCGCCAGGACCAGTCCGGTCATCGACGCGAAGTAGGGGGCAAGGATAGTCGCCCGCTCGCAACCGATCGCGTCCATCACGGAAATGGCGTCTTTGGCCCAGAACTTCGGTCCGATCATGTCCAGCGACGGGACCCGTGACGACATCCCGATGCCGCGCTGGTCGAGCCGAATCACCCGGGCGAACGACGCCAGCCTTCGGTGAAAGCGGTACATCGACGGCTCGGCATCGACCGTGTCGATCGGAATGGAGGGCCCGGGCAGCACCAGCAGGTCGGTCGGCCCATCGCCGAGGACCTGGTAAGCGATGTCGACCTCGCTGCAACTGGCGTAGCGAGTCCGCGGAAACTGCGCCACGGTTACAGGTTAGAGCAGGAAGCCGACACGTTTAGCGGTTCGTCTCCGCGGTAATCGCTTCCTGGCCGCGCGGCCACGAGTATGCAGGTATCAGACAGCGACGAGAGGAACAACGCATGCAGTTGACGGGGAACACCGTGCTGGTCACCGGAGGGGGTACCGGGATCGGTCGCGGACTGGCCGAGGCCTTTCACCGCTCGGGGAACAAGGTCGTCATCGTGGGCCGGCGCGTCGAACTGCTGAAGAAGGTCGCAGAGGCCAACCCAGGCATCGAGTATCTGTCGTTGGATCAGGGCGATGCGGGTGACATCCGGCGATTCGCGATCGAGCTGAAAGATCACCATCCCGACATCAACGTGCTGGTCAACAACGCCGGCATCCAGCGGGTCGAGGACATCACCAGCGGTGGCCCCGGGACAGCGGAGCTGACCCTCGCCATCAATCTGCTCGGACCCATTCGGCTCACCTCGGCCGTGCTGCACCAGCTACTCGGCAAGCCGCACGCCGCAATCCTGAACGTGACGTCTGCGCTGGCGTTCATTCCCAGCGCGCTCACGCCCACCTACTGCGCGAGCAAGGCGGCGCTGCACTCCTACACGCAGTCGCTGCGCTATCAACTGCGCGACACCACGGTCCAGGTCATCGAGATCATTCCGCCGCACGTGCAGACGGCGTTGCAGGGCGAGCGTGGATTCGATCCGCGGGGAATGCCGCTCGAGGACTACATCGCCGAGACGATGACACTGCTGCAGACCACGCCGGACGCCGAGGAGATCGTCGTCGAGGCCGCCAAGGCGTTCCGGTTCGCCGAGCGGAACGGGTCCTTCGACGAGGTGTATCCCATCCTCAACGAGCGGATGACCGCCGAAGCCAACTGAGGCAGCGGCGCCGAGTGTGCAAACTATGAACGCTGTTGATGCGTTTTACCGTGCATAGCCTGCACAGTCGGCGACCAAGTGGGCTGGAGATCAGTCGCGGATAAATCCTTTGTTCCGCATCAGAAAATCGGCCAGGAAGCCGTCGTGCGGGATCTCCGGTGCCGTGTGGTGGGTCGGGTGATGGCCGCCGTACACGTTGGCGATGGTCGGCTCGGCGAGTAGATCGTCGATCAGGTCGCCGTCGTCGGTGATCGCACTGATTACCAGCGAATGCCGCAGCGGCTCGAGACCGTCAGCGCGCGACCACGGCGCCACCCAGACGCACGGGAACGGCAACTCGACGTTGAGCTTCGCCACGTCGGGTCTGGCCAGCAGGTGGACGGCCGGGCGCAGCGCCGCGTAACCGTCGCCGAGTGCGGCGACCACTTGATCAGCGCCCAACAGTGGCGTGCTACCAGCGGCCACGCCGGCCAGATGGCTCGCCAAAGCCGTTGCAGCGTCCAGGTTCTGAGTGGGCAGAGCCGCGTTGTCGATAGGTCGACAAGCGTTCGGCTATCGCCGCGGCCAGCGGCGCGGGGTCGCCTTCGTAGAGCACCGCGGTGGTGTTGACGCATGCCACTCCGCCCAGGTCGGCGATCGAATCGACGATGATGTCGAGGTAGTCGCGCCAGTCGTGGTCGGCGGTGATCAGGATCTTCGTCCGGCCCGGCCCGTTGACGAACACCGTTGCATCGCCGGCGTATTTGTCGACGACGTCCTGGCCGCCGTAGACCATGGCGAGATCGGCCGACCTGATCATCTCGTCGGCCCCGCGATGATCGGTGGGTAGGTAGACGGCGTCGTGCGGGCGAAATCCGGACTGGCGCAACGCCTGAACCAGGCGGTGGGCGGTGAGCGGCTCGCGCCGTGACGGGTCGAACCGCGACCCGGTATCCCAGAGCCAGCGCCTGCGGCCACAAGCCGTGCACGCCCGGGCCGTTGCCGGAAGCGAGGACCGCGAACACGTCGCCCCGCCGGGCCCAGACCGCGCCACCTTCTCGGGCCCGTTCGTCATGCCAGTCGAGCACCGCGCCCGACGGCCGGGCCGACTGCACCGCACCGAAAGCCGCTGCGACACCGTCGGCGACGGCGCGCGCCCCGGCCCGGGTCACCGAGATCGGCACCCCGGAAATCCGGCTGGCCAGGTCGGTAGTAGGCGTCGAAGTCGAGCCCGGCGATCACGCCGTGTGGCGAACGCGTCGGCGGCCTTGGCAAGCGCGGCCTCTCGCTCGTGGGCGGGCAGCGGCCGGACACCGCGTTGAGCGCTGATCGCGCGTGAGACGTACAGCGGCGGCGCAAGAGTGAGCTCGGCGACAGCGACGCCGTCGGTGGTGCTGACGGGCTCTCGGCTACGGGTGCGATAGGTCGCCGTCGGGTCCGAGTGCATCGATGGCGATCAGATCGGCTGCGTCGGAGTGCATTTCAGTAGACACCTTCGATGACCGGCTCGCCTTCGAATGCGGCGACGGGCCGCACCTCGCTGAGCGAATCACCGACCTGGCCGTCGAGACCCGGCAGTCGGATGGCGCTGTCGCGCTCCAGGTTGTTCGGCAGGAACATCCCCTTGCTGATGTGGTTCATGATCACCTGGCCACGTTGCCCGTACGGTACTTCGTCGCCGGTGTCGGGGTCGACCACCCAGAAGGTCGCATACGGGCTGCGCGGGTGGAAGACGAAGGGTCCGTCGTCGTCGATGCGGCGGGTGATCGCCTGGGACAGGATCATCGTGCTGCCGAACGCCATGGTGATCGTCGTGTTCGGGAAGATCCCGCCGAGCAGGTCCAGCGTGTCGACGTCGACGTGGGCGCCGCTGAGCAACATGAAGCGGATCTTCTCGTTGACCAGGTTGACCACGTCGTCGGCACGGGCGATGGCCTCGAGCAGCGGCGGAGTGGTGTGCAGATTCGCGATGTGCTGGGTCTGCAGCACATGGACAGCCTGCTCGACGAGGTGGTCGACATAGCCCGTCATCTCGGCGGCGGCGTTGCGGGCGACCAGCTTCTTCACCCAGCGGGGGTCCAGGTCGATGGCGTGAAAGGTCGAGCCGAGTCGCTCCGAGACCAGACGCGAGAAGTAGCCGACTCCGTGCGGCCCGCTCGGCATCATGCAGAGAAAGCCACGGCCCCGCACGAATCCGCCGTCGGCGAAGTCCTCGGTCTGCCATTGCACCACCTGCTCGACCCAATCCGGCAGCTGCACAGTCCTTTTCGGTGCACCGGTGGTGCCGCCGGATTCGAAGATCTGCGGTACCGGTGGCGGCGCTCCCGAGGAGATGTAGCCGCGCGGAATGAGGTCTTCGACGGGCTCGGTTCGTAACTCGCTGAGCAGATTGGGAAACAGTCGAAGGTCGGCGAAGGTTTTGACATCGGTGAGCGGGTCGAACGGCAGCGTCTGGGCCGCCCGCAGCCAGAAAGCGCTGCCGGTCTCTTCGCCGAAGTGCCAGGCGATCGCGGCACGCAGATAGGCCTCCGGGTCGGCTACCGGTTCTGATCTCGGCACGTCCAGCAGCGAGAAATCGATGTCGCCCATGGGTCCGATCATGGCGCAGGCCGGATCGCCTGGGAAATTGACATCCCGCGAATCCGCTTTACCGAGAACGGTTTTCGCACGCTATTAACCGGTTGTAGCCGAAGCGTTCGCTGCCCGGACATCTCGCGTAGCGAGTCAGCGCCGGTATGGCTGCCAGCGACCTTCCGGCTGAGCGAGCCGGTCGGCGATCACCGACAGGGTCTGCACGTTGTGCCCGTAGCCCAGGTGGCTGCTGCGCACTTCGACGTTCTCGGTCCGAGGAGCAGGCACGCTGGTGCAGCACTGCCAGGCCACGATGCCGTCGGACTTGCTGTAGACGCAGGTCGTCGGGACTGAGAGCGGTTGGGCGCGGCGCTCGAGGGACCCCTCAGAGACAGACTCGGTGGCGTCCGCGCCGCGGTTCACCAGCCGCCAGACCCTCCAGGCGGTGCTGGCCTGATGGTTGCCGCGGAAGGGTGAGCCCAACGTGATCACCGACCGGACATCGTCGGGCCGCCCGCGGGCCAGTTCGCGGGCGTAGATCCCGCCGGCGCTCCAGCCGATGAGGCTCACCCGTCGGCCGCCGTTGCGTTCGCGAATCTGATGCAGGCGCGCCGGCAACGATTCCTTCATGCTGGCGCGGTAGCCCATGTTGGTGCCCAGCCCCCAGTCGTAAACCCGATAATCCAACTGGCGCAGCACGTTACGCAGCAGATCGGTCGACGGTGGGCCGGCCAGGAACCCAGGCAACACCAGGACTGGATGGCCGTCACCGGGTGGCCAGCCCGCGATGCGCCGCATCGCCAGCCGCGCGGAAAGGTATTCCAGGCCGGTGCGCCACTCGAGCGTGCGGAGCAGGTGTCCCGGTGGTGCCGCGTTGGCGGCGTCGGGGAGCTGAGCAGACTGCTCGGCGACCGGCTCAGGAATAGAAGCCATCCAGGGTCTCCTTGTTTTGCTCAGCGACCACCCCGCGCTTCACCTTCAGCGACGGTGTCAGCTGGCCGCCTTCGACGGAGAGATCCTCGGTCGAGCACAGCCCACTTCTTGATCGTCTCCCACCGATTCAGGCTGGAGTTCAATTTTTTGATGTGCTCGTCGATCATGTCGTGCACGGCATCGTGACTTGGTGAGCTCCTCGTAGGGCTTGCCGCCCAGCCCGCGGTCCTCGGCCCACCCGCCGATCGAGTCCGCATCCAGCGTGACCAGGGCGACGGCGAAGTTCCTTCCCTCGCCGAACACCATGAACTGGCTGGCGTACGGGCACAGCGTCGCGAACTTCGCCTCGACCGCCGGCGGCGCGACGTACTTGCCGTTGGACAGCTTGAACAGTTCCTTGATCCGGCCGGTGATCGTCAGGAAGCCGTCGTCGTCGAGCTTGCCCTGATCGCCGGTGGACAGCCAACCGTCGTCGCTGAGCGCCTCGGCGGTGGCGTCGTCGAGGTGGTGGTAGCCGGCCATCACACAGTCACCGCGGAACTGGACCTCACCTGCGTCGCTGATTCGGACCTCGGTGCCCTCGAAGGGCAGGCCGACGGTGCCGAGCTTGTAGTTGTCCGGCCGGTTGATGAAGCCTGCGCCGGACGACTCGGTCAGCCCGTAGCCCTCCAGGATCAAAACGCCTGCGGCTTCGAACCATTCGGCGATGTCGCGGTTGAGCGGCGCGGAACCGGAGATGAAGAACCGGATACGCCCACCGAACACATCGCGGATCTTGGAGAACACCAGCCGGTCGAACACCTTCTGCTGCAGCACCAGATGCGGCCACACGAACTTGCCCTCGCGTTTGCGGCGGGCGACCTCTTTGCCCACCGCGAACGCCCACCCGAACAGGACGGCTTTGGCGCCCTTCTGCTGAGTGATGATCTTGGAGTAGGCCTTCTCGAAGATGCGCGGGGCGGCGCCCATGAAGGTCGGCTTGACCACGCCGGTGTTCTCGACGATCTTGTCGACCCGGCCGTCGATCGCGCTGGCGAAACCGCACGCCAGCTGTGTCGAGATCAGCACCTTGCCGAACGCGTGCGCCAGCGGCAGCCAGAGCAGTTGTACGTCGTCCTCGCTCAGCAGCCCCATGCCTTCGATCACGGCGCCGTCGTACACCCAGGCCTTGTGGCGCAGCCGCACTCCTTTCGGCTTTCCGGTGGTCCCCGAGGTGTAGATCAGCGTCGCCAACTGGTCCGGTTTGGTCTCTTCGGCAACCTTGCTCACGCAGTCGGCATGCTCGGCCAGGTATTTCGCCCCCTGGTCGGCGAGGTCGTCCAGGGTGATCACCCAGTCGTCGTCCGAGTCGCCGTCGAACAGCACGACCTTGGTCAGATTGGGCAGCTCGCCGCGCTTCTCGGTGAGTTTCTCGAGCTGACTTTCGTCCTCGGCGAAGACGATCTTGGAGTCGGAGTCGGCAAGGATGTAGGCGGTGTCCTCGGAGTTCGTGCTCGGGTAGACGGTCGTCGTCGCCGCGCCGGAGCACAAGATCGCCAGGTCGGCCAGGATCCACTCGAGCCGGGTGGTCGAGGCGATACCGATCCGGTCCTCGGGCTCGACACCGAGCGACAACAGTCCGGCCGCCAGGGGCTCGACCCGGTCAGCCGCCTGCTTCCAGCTGATCGAGGTCCAATCGCCGTTCTCCGGTATGCGGAAGGCCTCTTTGTCGCCGGACTTCTCGACGCGCTGCAAGAACAGCTGCGCCAGATTGGCGGCCTCGGTATGGGTAGCACTGCTCTGGCTCATCGAACTTCCCTTTAGCTCTCAGCAACGTCGCATGATGCGCGAGGACCCGCTGCACCCGGCTTCGCCAGGTTTGCGATCGTCATCACCAATCATGACGACCCGCTGCACCCGGCTACGCCGCGTTTGCGATCGTCATGTTGATCTTGCTGGGAGTGCCCACCTTCGGAAGGCCAAAACGCAAATTTGCCGTCCGATTAGGCGTTCGCCGTGGCCTCCGCCAGCTCGGGCTGCACCATTCCGGCGGTTTTGGCCAACCAGTTGGGCGCCAGCACCGACAGCCCGGTGGCTCCCGCGGTCGCTCCCACCACGCCGGTCCAGGCGACCGGCCCCAGCGGTGTGCAGCCGAAGAAGTGACTGACACCGGGCGTCTGCACGATCGCCACCAGCACCGCCGAGCTGCCCAGCGCCGTCGCCACCACGAGCGGGCTGTGGCGGCGGGTCAGCAGCGTCTGCGCCAGCTGCGTCATCACCAGGGCGGTCAATCCCATTGTCGAGGTTCGCCTCTCGGTGCCCGGTGTCCAGCGCCCGACGGCCCAGGCCGCAGTGGCGCCGGCCGCGGTGACCGCGCCACGGGTGACGATCTGGCGCATCAGCTCCACGTCCAGCGACGGCGTCGGCCCGGTCAGCACCGACCGCTGATACGCGCGGCGGGCTTCGAGGGCCTCTTCTTCGGTCTCGTATTCGTCGGCGTCGGGTTCCTCGAACTGCGGCGTGACGGCGACCGCAAGCGCCGGGAACATGTCGGTCAACAGGTTCACCAGCAGCAGTTGGCGGGTTCCCACTGGCGCCCGTCCGCTGCCCAAGGCCGTGCCGATGATGGTGAACAGCACCTCGCCGACGTTTCCGCCGACCAGGATCGTCACCGCGTCGCGCACACCGGCCCACATGCTGCGGCCCTCGACGAGCGTGTCGAGCAGGACGCCCAGGTCCTCGTCGGTCAACACGATGTCCGCGGCTCCGCGCGCGGCCGACGAGCCTCGACCGCTCACCCCGATGCCGACGTCGGCCATCCGGATCGCGGCGGCGTCGTTGGCTCCGTCACCAACCATTGCGGTCACTCGGCCGCATCGCTGCAAGGCTCCGACGATCTGCACCTTCTGTTCCGGGCTGACCCGGGCGAACACCTGGACATCGGCGACGAGCTTGGCGGCGGCGTCCTCGTCGAGGCCGATCAGTTCGGCGCCGGTGATGACCCGCGCATCGTCGGGTAACCCCAACTGGCGGGCGATCGCCCGCGCGGTCACCGGGTGGTCGCCGGTGATCAGCACGACGTCGCGGCCGGCGTCCACCAGGGCTTCGATCAGTGGGCGCGATGACGGGCGTGCGGTGTCCGCCAACCCGACGTAGCCGATCAATTCCAGATCGTGGGCGGCCGCGTCGACGGCGTCGGCATCGGTGCCGTCGTCGTCGGTGGCGTGCTTCCAGCTGCGCTGCGCGACGGCCAGCACCCGCAGGCCCTGCTCGGCGAGGTTGTGCACCAACGACTCCGCGTGATCCAGGTCGGCCTGCGGGTCGTTGAACCGGCAGCGCGGCAAAACGACTTCGGGAGCGCCCTTGAGCATCAGCACGGGTTGCGTGGGATCCGCCGTGAGCGTGCCGATCGAGGCGGCGAAACCGCGGCTGGACTCGAACGGGACCTCGGCGAGTAGGTCCCATTCCGAATCGCTGTTGCCGGCATAGGATTCCGCGGCCTTGAGGATCGCCTCGTCGGTGGCGTGCGCATGCCCTTGCGACTCGTGCGGTTGGGACGACGCGCGGCCGGCGGCCCGCAGCACCTGGGTGGCCTCCGGGTCGGCGACACCGGGGAACGGTCCTTGCGGACTGGTGGCGGCCGGTACCGAAAGCACAAGGCGCAGGCGGTTTTCGGTGAGTGTGCCGGTCTTGTCGAAGCAGATGGTGTCCACGCGGCCCAACGCCTCGATCGTCCGCGGAGCGCGAACCAGCACGCCGCGCGTCGAGAGCCGCTGGGCAGCGGCCAGCTGAGACAGCGTCGCCACCAACGGCAGACCTTCGGGCACGGCGGCGACGGCGATGGCGACGCCGTCGGCAACGGCCTGCCGCAATGTGGCACGTCGCAGCATTGCCAGGCCCGTCACGGCGGCGCCGCCGGCCAGGGTCAGCGGCAGCACCTTGCCAGTCAGTTCGCGCAGCCGGGCCTGCACTCCGGCCGACGACTCGACGTCGATGACCGCCGAGATGGCGCGGTGCGCGGCGGTGCCCACCCCGGTCGCCACGACGATCGCCCGGGCGTGCCCCGCGACGATCGTGCTGCCCTCGAACAGCATGCTGGCCCGCTCGGTGTCGGCGGCGGCGACCGGATCGACCTGCTTGTCGACCGGCATCGACTCACCGGTGAGCAGTGACTCGTCGACCTCGAGATCCTCGGCCACCAGCAGACGGGCGTCGGCGGGCACCACGTCGGGCGCCGCCAGGTCGATGACGTCGCCGGGACGCAACGCGCTTGCGGTCACGGTGACCAGACGCTCGGCTTTTCGGGCCGCCTCCAGCCGGCGTCGCGCGGTCGCCACGGTCGGGATGACCACCCGACGGGCGAACTGGTCCTGCTCGGCGAAGAGTTCAGCGGCTGCCGCCTCGGCACGCAGCCGCTGCGATCCACCGATCACCGCGTTGACGGCCATGACGCCTCCGACCAGAAGCGCGTCGACGTTGCTGCCCAAGATCGCCGAGGCGGCGGCGCCGACGGCCAGGATCGGGGTGAGCGGATCGGACAGTTCGGCCCGCGTCGCGGACAGCAGCTTGCCCGCCTGACGTGCCGGTCCCCGCAGCGGCGACACGATCGGGCTGTCGGACAGGTCCGAGAGGACGCGGCGCCAGCCCGGCAAGCCGGGCTCGATCGCCAGCGGACTGAGCCCGCCCGGCCAACCGCGCGTAGACGATCTCCGGGTCGAGGGCGTGCCATGCGGTCAGCGGTTGCGGAGTGGGGTCGGGTTGGCGCAGCACCCTGGTGGCGGCGAATGCCCCGGACATCAGCGCGCTGGCCGCGGCGGCGTTGACCGGGTTGAGCCAGCGCCGGAGCGCCATCGGGTTACTCGGCCCGGCCGGATTGCCGGTGACCAGCAGCAGCCCGGCCAGCGTGGTGCCGCCCTTGGCGAGGTTGACCGACGACTCGCTGGCCTGACGGGCGGCCGGCAGCGCCGACAGGATCCGCACGGCGGCGGCCAGGTCGGTGCCGGTGATGATGTCGGCACTCCACGGGGTCGCGGCTTTCGGGTCGTCCAGCGCGACACCGACGTCGGCGATGGCCAGCGCGGCCAGGGTGTCGGTCGAGGCGAAGTCGCGATGCAGCGCGGTGATCAGCAGCACCGGCCCGCGGTCGGCGCGCAGGTCGCGGACCAGCTTGAGTAGCGGCGTGCCGCTCGGGTGGCTGGCGGCGACGCTGGCGGCCAGGTCCTGGGTGCCGGCCACATGGCGCAGCACCACGCGGGCGCCGGTGCGGTTGGCGATCTGCAGCAGCGGAATGGCGAACGGGTCGACCTCCCAGCCGACCTCGACGTGGCCGACGGTCTCTCCGTCGACGACCAGGTCGGCGTGTTCGAGGCCCTGTGCGGGGGTGGCGGAGGGTCCTTGCGGCCGCAACCAGCGCAAGCCGCGCCGTGTTGGCGGGCAGTTCGTCGGGGTCGGGCTCCGGCGGTTCCTCCGAGTGCAGCAGCGCGTCGGCGACCTCGTACACCCGGTCGTCGTCCCAGCCCTGGACGTCACCGCGGGCGAGCAGCACTGCGCGGTGATCGCCGCGCAGTGCGGCGCCGTCGATGACGACGACCTTCACCCGATCCAGCCGGCGCAGTGCGCCGGGGTCGAGGATCATCTGTCCGTCGTCGGCCAGTCCACGGCCCAGCACTGCGGCAAACGACTGCCGGCCCATGTGTGCGGCCTTCGGGATGCCGGCCAGCACCGCGCCGGCCGCGTCTTCGGGGCCACCGCCGGCGACCAGCGCGCTCGCGGCGGCGATCAGCGAGCCGTTGGCGGCCGAGTCGGTGTACTCCTCGATCGGTCCGGCCATCGATCCCTTGGCGGTGTCGATCGCGGCGTCGATCGATCCGTCGACCACGACGTGCGATGCTTCGCCGGCCGATGCTGCTGCCCAGTTATGCTGCGCCGCTTGAGCTTTGGCGACGCCGGTCGAAGAGATGACGGGGACGACGGGAGCTTGCGGCCGGTTGGGGGAGGCCAGTTGCGGCTCCCGGTCCCGCCAGCGGCGGCGGTGCGCCTCGGCTTCGGAGATCTGCAGGACCCGTTCCGCCAGGTTCAGCAGCGGCGTGCCGACCGCCTGGGTCAACCCGTTGGCCGCCGCCGTGGATGCCGCGAGCGCGAGGTCGGTGCCGACCCGGCCCAGCCGCGATTCGAGCACCGCCACCACCCGCGGCTGGTCTTTCAGCAGCGCGGCGGCGGCCCGGGTGGTCTTCGGAGCGGCGGGCAAGTTGACGACCCAACCGGTCACCGCGGCGACGATCGCCACCGCGTCGAAGGCGGCCGCGGTCAGCGGCACGAGAACTGCCAGCGGGTTACCGGGATCGGCGAACGGCGCGATCCGGATCTGCGGCTCGCGCCCCGCAGCGAACAGGTCGGACGCCGCGGAGTTCACCACCTCGCGGACGCGTTTCCAGCACGACGTCAGCGTCGGCGTCGTCGTCGAGTTCGACCACCAGCCGGCCCAGCGCGCCCTCGACGTGAGCGCTGGCCACGCCGGCTATGGCGCGAACCGGTTCTTCGACCACCGCGGCGTGTTCGTGCCAGCGCGGGAACGGCAGCAGCGGGTCCAGATCCAGGTGCACTCGTCGTCCGCTCTGCCAGCGCACGGTCGCCGACGCGTCTCGGCCGCCGTTGGTCGAGCGGCCGGTCGCCAAGAACGCGTGCCGTCGACTGGCTCACCGTGTCGATCACCGGGGCGGTCAGTGTTTGCACGGCATCGGCGGCACTCGGCCACGCTCTGCACGCCGGCCTGCAACATCTGGACTGCTCCACCGGCCACACCGCCGACCAAGGCGGTTACACCTGGAACCCTCATCACACATCCTTCACAACGTCTGCTGTGTCGATCAGCGCCGCCTGGGCAACGTGGCGGCGTTCGACGAAATGGGGACAAGGCTGACGTCCCCGTTATGTAGACGAGCGTACGTGTTGTGTCAGGGCCCGGCCGTGTGAAGAAGTGGCGCTGCGGTCTTAGGTGCACCCGCTGACGTGGATCCGCCGGCCGGCGCCGACACAGACGCTGACCGGCGGCGGCGGAGGTGGCGGCGGCGGGAAATCCCCAGGCAGCGGCGCGTAGGCGCTCGGCGGTGGGACGTAGCCGTTGACCGTGTCGGCCACGTTGGTGCACCCGCTCACCGAAATACGCCTGCCGACGCTTGCGCACACGTCGGCGTTTGCCGTACCGGCCGGCTGCACGAGGCAACCCGATGCGATCGCCGTCATCGCTGCTCCCGCGGCTATCCACGACCGCGATCGATTCTGGATCATGCGGCGCCCTGACCAAGCAGCGGTGTCCACTGGCAACGCTCCCTGATGTCGGTCATCGGTTGCCGGATGCCCTCGAGCTCCGCTTCCTCTTGGGGATTGGCGCCGAAGTAGTTCTGCACCTGGGTAGCGATCTGATCTTTGGGCTGATCCTGAAGGCCGGTGTAGAAGCCGTTCACATCGGGTGAGTGAAGAGGTAGGTCGTCAGCGCCGTCGCCACGCCGGCCGCGACGCCGGCGACGTCGGCGGCTGAGCAGTTGGGTGGCCGGGGCGCCGGGTCGGCCGCGGCTTGTCCGGCGGCACCTGACAACAACGTGCCGGCGCCGATCACGCCGACGACCACCCGTCGTGAAATGAATTCTGAAAGGGACACACTGGCTCCTTTGTGAGCGATCGATAGCGGTCGTCCCCCGAGCTAGAGCTAAACAGAAACGGCCGGTCGTTCTGGCTGGATTGACCAATACGGATCAGCGTGTCGGCGGCAGACCAAACACGGAAAACAAAGCTGGATCGAAGAAGATGCCGATTGCTCTAGTCGACGATGATTCCGCCGGTCAGATTTACGACGGTGCCGGTCATCGCGGACGCCCGATCCGAGGCCACGAACGCGGCCGCTTCGGCGAGTTCCGTCAGCGTGGTCGGCTGTTTGCGGTGCGTCTGCGCGGCGATGGTGGCCGCGAATTCCTCCCAGGTGACGTCGTATGCCTGAGAGTGCAGCCCGAAAACGACGTCGATGGTGGGTGTTTCCACCATGCCGGTCGTGCGCAGGCAGACGGCGCGCACACCGCGGGGCGCCCACTCCGCGGAAAATGCGCGATTGAGGGCTTCCATGGACGCCCAAGCCGGACTCATGCCCCCGAGTAACGGCACGCCCAACCGGGCGGGCTCGGGGGTGTGCATCAGCACCACTCCGGAGCCCTGCGCGATCATGTGCCGCGCCGCTGCCCGGCCAGTCACGAAATGTGCTCGTGCGTAGATGTTTATCGGCGATGCGAAATTTGTCCACGGATAGCTCGGTCAGAGGAATGCCTTGTTTGCCTTGCTGCGGAATCCCGATGGCGTTGAACGAGATATCGACAGCCGCGGCTTTTTCGACGATGTAGTCGACGTGATCGGTCACGGCATTCTCGTCGAGCGCGTCGACCTCGGCGGTCTCGACCGTGCCACCGGCAGCCGTGATCTCCTTGGCGAGCGCGTCGAGCGCGCCGAGGTCTCGTCCGGTCAGAAACAGCCGGGCGCCTTCCCGAGCGAAGGCCCGCGCCACCGCGCTCCCAACCGCGCCCGCGGCCCCGTAGATGACCGCGTTCTTGTTTTCCAGCAACATGATGTTCCTCCGATTCACCGCTGAGCGGCAGTTGTGTTCTCTGAGTTGGTTTTTCAACGTTGTTCGGCCGGGCGCGGTTGCTATGTCAACTTCTGCAGCCCAGCGCCGGTGAGCAGATATCCGGGTGCGACACTTGCCGGGTCGGCGCGGATCAGCTCCACCAGCGCGGAACCGGCCCGCTCAGGGGTCAACACCTCGCCCAACTGCTCGAGGTATGCCTCGTCGGTCTGGCCGTTGCGGGCCGCGTAGGCACGAACACCACGCCGGCCCACGTCGCCGAACGGCGTCATCCTGGGCAGCACCGCGGTGACGGTGATGCCCAATTCCGGCGCGGCGCGACTCCTCCTGGGCGTACCCGGCGATGAACCGCTGGGTGGCTTTAGACCCGGCGTATCCGCCGCTGGCCGGGGATCCGTTGATAGCGGCCCCGCTGCTGATCACCACCACTCTGCTCCCGGGTTGTAGCGGCCGGAGCAGCGCTTCGCGCAGCCAGGTGAACGCGATCTTTACGTCGGTGTGCCAGTTGACTGAGAACGTCTCCCAGGTCTGGTGCTGCAGCGGACCCATCGCCGGGTTGGCGCCGGCGACCAGGATGAGAACCTGCGGCTCGTAGTGGTCCAGCAGGCTCCACGCCGTCGTCGGGTCGGCCGCATCGGCGACCTCGGTGGTGATGTTTGGGCTGGCGTCGGCCAGTTCGGCAAGCGCCGGTCCGGTCCGGGCCACCGCGACCACCGGTGCGCCGGCTTCGGCGAACGCGACAGCGATGCCGCGCCCCAAACCGCGGCTCGCGCCGACGACAATCGTTGCGCTGCTTGATAAGTCACTCACGGTTGGCTCCTTCGGTGTCGGCGGAGGGTTTACGTGGCGGGCTGCGGTTGTGCCAGCGCCGCGTACTGGCGCTCGAGCACCTTGGCGGCGCCGCTGCCCCAGTTCTGCGCGATGGACTGCGACAAGGGATCGGGGAAGATGTCCTCCCGCCCTTCCTCCAGTCCTTCGAACACGGCGCGCGCCACCGACTCCGGAGTGGCCTTCGGGATGTCCAGACCGCGAGTCATGTCGGTGTCCACCGGGCCGGTCAACACGGCGTGCACGGTCACACCGCGCTCGGCCAGCAGCACCCGCAACGACTGCGTCATGTTGAACGCAGCCGCCTTGGACACCGAATACGCCGGGATGAACGGCAACGGAGCAAGCGCGTTGACCGACAGATTGTTGACGAGCGCTCCTCGCGAACGCGTCAACAACGGCAGGAACACCTGGGTCATGGCATACGGCCCGAACAGGTTGACCCGCAGATGCGCTTCGAGCACAGCCGGATCGGTCAGGTCGTCGTAGAGTGCCACGCCGGCGTTGTTGATCAGAACGTCCAGCGACTCCACGCGCTGTGCGGCCGCTCGTATCTGCGCGACGTCGGTCACGTCCAAGGCAACGTGCGTGACGCGCTGATCCGGGTGACTCACGATCCGGCGCGAACCCGCATACACCCGCATCGCACCGCGGTGCAGAGCTTCCTGAACCAGTGCCTGTCCGATGCCCCGATTGGTCCCGGTCACCAGGACTGACTTTCCTGCGACGTTCACATCGTCTCCTCGCTCGTGGTTTCGACTGTCTCGGCAATACAGATGCCGCAAAGTCGAGAAATTGGGCTCAGAATGTGCGCCCAGTTCCTGGCCCAGCCGGCGTCGGTATTGGAGGGTGAGACACGCGAGCGAAAGGGGTAAGACGCAGTGGCAACCGATCTGATTGTGAGAGCGCGGGCCGGGGACGGCGAGGCGTTTCGAGAGCTGACGGAGCCACACCGACGCGAGCTCCAGGTGCACTGCTATCGGATGCTGGGATCCCTGCACGATGCCGAGGACGCCTTGCAAGACACCCTGCTGGCCGCGTGGCAAGGCCTCGACGGATTTCAGGAGCGGGCCTCGATGCGCACCTGGCTCTACCGGATAGCCACCAACCGGTGCCTCAGCGTTCTTCGCACGGCCCGTCGACGCCCGGCCAAGGAGTGGAACATGCAGATTGACCTGCCTGAGCCGACCAGGCTCGGCGAAATCGTCTGGCTTGAGCCATATCCCGATGACCTTATAGAGGCCGGACTGCCGCTGGATCCCGCGGTGCGCTACGAACAGACCGAAACCATCTCGCTGGCCTTTGTGACAGCGCTGCAGGTCTTGCCGGCTCGTCAGCGCGCCGTACTCATCTTGCGCGAGGTACTCGGTTACCGCGCCGACGAAGTGGCCGAGATGCTCGACTCGACGGTCGAATCGGTCACCAGTGCGCTCAAACGAGCCCGCGCTAGCCTGCAGCGCCGATTGCCGGCCCCTGGCGAGGACGGGCCGGCACCAGCGCCCGGCTCACCCGCCGAGCAGGAGCTGGTGGCGAAGTTCGTCAGCGCCTACCAGTCCGGCAACGTCGATGCGCTGGTCAACCTGCTGACCGCCGACGTCAGCGTCTCCATGCCGCCGATTCCGCTCGAATACCAAGGCCGCGACGTCGTTGCCCGCTTCTACGCCAGCATGTTCGGCGCCGGCCGGGTATACGACTTGGCGCCCACCCGGGCCAACGGCCAGCAGGCATTCGGCGCCTACCTTCGCGCGCCCGCCGGCGGCATTCGACATGGGGCCGGGCTGCTCGTTCTGACTCTGACCGGCGAGAAGATTTGCGCCCTGACTCGCTTCGACAACGACGTGCTCCCGCGGTTCGGGCTGCCCCGATCGCTGCCGGGCTGACCGCTGGATTATGCGCTAATCACTACGCGGACAACAGGATTCCATCTCAAGTAGAAGGAACTGAAATCGAAAGGCGGACAACACGATGAACACACCTCCGATCGTGTCGGCACCGGAGTGGGAGGCGGCGCGGCAACAGCTGCTGGTGAAGGAGAAGGACGTGATGCGCGCGCATGACGCGCTGGCGGCGCAGCGACGACGGATGCCGTGGCTGCCGGTGGACAACGAGTACGAGTTCGAGGGACCCGATGGCAAGGTCAGCCTGCTGGACCTGTTTCAAGGTCGGCGTCAGCTCCTGGTCTACCGGGCCTTCGTCGGGCCCGACATCGACGGCTGGCCGGACCACGGTTGCCGCGGCTGCTCGATGATCGCCGACCACATCGGCAACCTGGCCCACCTCAACGCCCGTGACGCCACGCTGGTGTTCGTCTCGCGCGCCCCGCAGCCCGGCATTGCGCGTCTCAAAGAGCGGATGGGCTGGCGGATGCCGTGGTACTCGATCACCGACAGCTTCGACTCCGACTTCGGGGTGGACGACTGGCACGGCACCAACGCGTTCATCCACGACGGGGACCGGGTCTATCCGCACCTACTTCATCAACGGTCGCGGCGACGAAGTGCTCGGCAACACCTGGAGCTTTCTGGACCTGACCGCGCTGGGCCGACAGGAGAACTGGGAAGACTCGCCGGAGGGCTACCCGCAGAGCCCGCCGTATGAATGGTGGGACTGGCACGACGCGTACGGGGAGCACGCCCCGTCGCGGTGGTTCGGCGAACCCGACCCCGACGATCCCAACGACCCGCGGCCACCGCGCGGGTGACACCCGGCGGCTGAATCGTCGGCAGTAAGTTCGTCCGGAAAGGGAAACCAGAAGGGGGACGGCATGCCGGGAGCGACCAGTGACGTCTGGGAGGCGATGTCCACCGCGCGGACGATCCGACGGTTCACCGACGAGCCGGTCGACGACGCGACGTTGGAGCGTTGCCTGCAAGCGGCGATGTGGGCGCCCTCGGGTGCCAACGCGCAGGCATGGCGTTTCGTGGTGTTGCGCTCCGCCGAGCAGCGGGCGGTGGTGGCCAAGGCCGCGGCCCACGCCCTGGAAGTCATCGAGCCCGTCTACGGGATGAGCCGGCCCGCCGCCGACGACGACAGCCGGCGCGCCCGCACCAACCGAGCGACGTACGAGCTGCACGACCGGGCCGGTGAATTCACGTCGATTCTGTTCACGCAGAAGCACTTTCCGACAGCGTCGGAGCTGCTACTCGGTGGGTCGATCTTCCCGGCGATGCAGAATTTCCTGCTGGCCGCACGCGCGCAGGGTCTGGGGGCGTGCCTGACCAGTTGGGCCGCCTACGGCGGCGAGCAGTTGCTGCGGGATGCCGTCGGCGTACCCGACGACTGGATGTTGGCCGGGCACATCGTGATTGGCTGGCCCAAGGGGCGGCACGGGCCGGTGCGGCGCCGGCCGTTGAGTGAGGTCGTCAATTTCGACCACTGGGACGAGTTCGCGCACCCGCACGGATGAACCGGCCGGCCCTGCCAGCTCGTGATCCGAACGACCGGAGCGTTCGTCAACACGACGGAAGGCACACGTGAGCGGCATCGGGCAGGCGATCAGCAGGTACGGGCTGGCGCTGGTTTTGGCGTGGATCGGATTCGGCAAGTACATCAAGATGGAAAGCCGGGTGCTGATCGAGCACAGCCCGTTGATGAGCTGGGTCTACGACGTCTTCAGCGTCAATACCGTCGCGCGCGGTCTTGGGAACGCTGGAGATCGTGGCCGCGCTACTGATCGTCACGCCGACCGGTGTCAGCCGCGGCTGTCGGCGGTCGGCAGCGCGATGGCGATCGTGTTGTTCTGCGGGACGTTGAGTTTCCTGTTCACCACGCCCGGGGTGGTCAGCCGGTTCGCCGGACCGATTCCGGTGCTCTCGGCGATGCCCGGCCAGTTCCTACTCAAAGACGTTGTGCTGCTGGGTGTCGCGGTCTGGACGCCTCGGCGAGGCCCTGCAGGCACACCGGGCGTCGTCAGCTCTTGATGCCGACCGTGATCAGGTCGGAGATCGCCCGCGTCCATAGCGGCCGCCGCACCCGGTGCTGCTCGCCGATGGTGAACCCGGCGCCCTCGAACAGCCGCCGCATCTCGGCGGACGACGGATTGTGCGCCGGTGTCCACGTGCTGCTCGCCGGCAGGAGCGGTTGCCGGGCACTCATCGTCGACACGGCGACCAGCCCGCCGGGGGCCAGCACGCGGTGGAATTCGCGCAGCGCCGCGGGCTGATCGAAGAAGTGGAAGGCCGAGGTCGTCACGACCGCGTCGAGCGCCTCGTCGTCGAACGGCAACTGCTCGGCCGGGCCGCGCCGCCAGTCGCACTTCGCTCGATCGGGACTGGGCCTGCTTGAGCATGCCCTCGGACATGTCCACGCCGTAGACCGCAGCCGGATGCAGGTCGCGCTGGATTCGGTCGGCCAGAATCCCTGTGCCACAGGCGATATCGGCCACCCGCGCCGACTGGTGGTCGCGCAGTTGCGCGACCACCTCGTCGTGCGCCGGGCGGTAGACCCACTGCTGCAGGAACGGCAGGTTGTAGGCCGGGGCCGCTAGGCCCCAGAACCGCGTGACGACGTCGTTGAAACCGCGACGTTGCGGTGCCTGCTGCGTCACTTGGTCGAGGTGTAGTAGATCGTGTCGGCCATCGACACCGAGTCGGTGGTCTGCGGGACCGGCGGAAGACCGTGC
The DNA here is from genome assembly GCA_963796825.1 of uncultured Actinomycetota bacterium. Lineage (GTDB taxonomy): Bacteria > Actinomycetota > Actinomycetes > Mycobacteriales > Mycobacteriaceae > Mycobacterium. The sequence goes on along the minus strand of CAWCNE010000009.1, from coordinate 461,105 downwards.
TCGGCCAGCAGCTGGCTCATCGGCTGGCCGGTCGAGCGCCAGCCCAACCCGTTCAGGTATTCGGCGACGTCGTTGCGGTCACCCTGGTAGCCGAGTTCCTCGAAGTTGAGGTCGAAGCCGTGGGCGCGCCACTTGTCGGTGGCCTGCTGCATCAACTCGCGCGCCTTCTCCTGATCGACGTCGGGCATGTCCGGGATGGCCTCGGTGGCCAGTCGGCTGCCGTCGGCGCTGAGCGCAGCGATGTTGTCCAGCAAGCGGTCCTGCGCCTCCGGTGGCAGATAGCCGAGCAATCCCTCGGCGATCCAGGCGGTCGGCTGGCTCCGGTCGAAACCGGCTTCCGTCAGCGCGGCCGGCCAGTCGTTGCGCAGGTCGATCGCGACCGTGCGACGGTCGGTGGTCGGGCGGGCACCCAGATCGGACAGCGTCTGGGTCTTGAACGCGATCACCTCGGGCTGGTCGACCTCGAAAACGGTTGTGCCGGTGGGCCAGTCCAGTCGGTAGGCGCGGGCATCGAGACCGGAGGCCAGGATGACGGCCTGGCGGATGCCGGCCTGGGTCGCGTCGGTGAAGAACGCGTCGAAGAACCGGGTCCGGGCGGCCATCGCGTCGGGCATCTGCTGGAGCTTCCAGGTGGAATCGTCGGCGTCGACGTCCGCGGCGTTCAGATCTCCGGAGGCCCAGCGGGTGAGGAAATCGACGCCGACGGCGCGGACGAGCGGCTCGGCGAACTGGTCGTGGATGATGGGGTTATCGGCCTTGGTGGCGACGGCCCTGGCTGCGGCCACCATCGTCGCGGTGGCTCCAACGCTCGTGGCGAGGTCCCAGGTGTCGTTGTCGGTGCGCGGCATTGCGTGCTCCTTGGGTTAGTCGGGACGTTATTTAGTTAGCATAACAAGTATTTAGCTGATCTATCAAGTTTGGTCGATTTCCCAGCTCGAGTGGCAGTTATGGCATCGACAGCCGAATCGATCACTGGCCACTCGGCCGAGTCAGCGCCGTGATCGCGCGGTGACTGCGAATGCGCCGTCCGACGGCGTCGATCCGCCGGCGCGACAGGGCCTGCAGTGGGTGGACGGCCACGATCATGGGCACCCGGCCGCGGTGATCGAAGACCGGCGCAGCGATTGTTGCGACCTGCCGCTCCTGGCGTGCGGTGTCGTCGTCGGGCAAAAAGCCGATGGTGGTGAATTCCATCAGCAATTGATCAGTGATCTCGCGGACGTGATCGGGCAATCCGTCGCTGGGCAGTGTCTCCATGATGCGGGCGGCCTGAGTCAAGGCCGGCGTGGTGCAGTCCACGTCGAATCCGCGCTGCCGGGTGCGGGCCAGTACCTCGTGGAGGCGACGGGCGAGCACCGGGTTGGTGGCCGCGCTGCGCTCGATCCAGGCCTGCTGCTCCTCTGCCGTGTCCCACGCGGCGAAGGCGACTCCGAAGGGCGGGGCATAGCGGATCTGCTCGCCGGGTGCGCCGATCGGACCGCTGGCCGGCGTCCTCGAACGAGGTGATCACCAACGAATCGCCGAACTCTTTCGACAACCGAAGTGGCGTAACCGAATTCGTCGGCAAGCTGCAGCGCCGCGGCTCGGGCGGCGTGCGCCAGTGGCCGGGCCGTCTCAACCTGCGCCGCCACCACCGCCAGCGCCGGGCCCAGCGAATAGCGTCTTGTCGACCGGATCGCGACTGACCCAGCCGCGATCGCACAGCGTCGCCAGGATGGCGTGGGCGGTTGCCTGGGTCAGCCCGAGTTCGCGCACCACGTCGGAGAACCGCAGTCGGCTCGTTGGCCGGAGCCGGCGAGCAGTTCGACGACGTCGAGAACCCGCAGCGGTCGGGGGTGACGGTGGAATGGCTTGACTTCCTTCCTAGACGGCTTCCTACTGCTGAGCTTCAGATTATCGAGATAATATCTCGAATAATCGAGAACAACCAGGCACGAAGGAGTGCGCGGATGCGTGCGGTGGTGTTGCGCGACGGTCGGCTCGACGTCCGAGAGATCGCCGATCCGGTCCCCGGTCCGGGCGAGCTGCTGCTGCGAACGCTGAGCACCGCGATCTGCGCGTCGGACGTGCATTTCATGGATCACCCGGAGATGGGGATCAACGACCCGACCGGCCGTTCGCTCTACGACGCGGACCGCGACATCGTGCTCGGCCATGAATTCGTCGGCGAGGTCGTCGGGTACGGACCGGACTGCACCGAACAATTTCCGGTCGGCACCCGCGTCACTTCCATTCCCATCCGCGCGGTCAACGGCGGCGCCGACGGCGTGCGGATCATCGGTCAGCACCCGGAGGCGCAGGGCAGCTTCGGCGAATTGGTCGTTGTCGGCGAATCACTGGCCAAACCGGTCGACGGCAGTGTATCCAGCGACGCCGCAGCCCTGACCGACGCGTTCGCGGTCGGCGAGTTCTATGTGCGCTCGGCGCGGATGGAGCCCGGCGAGATACCGGTGGTCGATCGGCGCCGGCGCGATCGGGCTGTCCGCCGTCGCCGCGCTGGCCGGCCGCGGAATCGAGCCAATCATCGTGTCGGACTACAACTCTGAGCGCCGAGCATTGGCGTGCGACAGCTTCGGCGCGCATGTCGCGGTCGATCCGGCGGAACGCTCGCCGTTCGACGTCTGGCGTGAGCTGCGGGTCGAGCGCGGGCAGTGGGGCCCGATGGTCGTCTTCGAATGCGTCGGCGCCGCAGGGCCTGATCCAGAAGATCGTCGACTCCGTCGACATCGGCACCCGGATCTATTGCGCTGGAGGCTGGTACACCGGCGACTCGCTGAACATCACCGACGCGACCCGTCAGGGCGTCACCATCCAGTTCGGCGGCGGCCCGCACCCGCAGGACTGGTACGGCACGCTCGACGCCATCGCTGCCGGCCGACTGGATCCGCTGCCCAGCGTCGGAGCGATCATCGGCCTCGACGAAGTGCCCGACGCACTCGACTCGGCCCGAAAGTCCGACGGTCCACCGCGAATCGTCGTGCATCCGAACGGAGATGTGAAGTGAGCGAACGAGAAGACCGCCAAGATCATTTCGGACGTTCTACTGCGCTACGCGACCGGCATCGACCGCCGGGACTGGCCGTTGTTCCGCACGGTGTTCACCGACGACTGCGAACTGGACTACGGCGAAGTCGGCTCCTGGCACGGCGTCGACGCGATCACCGAGTTCATGGAGCAGGCGCACGCGATGGCAGGCCACACCATGCACCGGTTGACCAATCAGGTGATCACCGTCGACGGCGACAAGGCCGAGTCGCGAACCTATGTCGACGCGCTGATCATGGTGGGCGACGGCAACTCCGGTGTCAACGCCGCCGGCTTCTACGACGACGAGCTGGTCCGTGGCGACGACGGGTGGCGGGTGGCCCGCCGCCAGTTCATCCAGGTACGGGTCGCACCGGTCGGGCGGTCCGTCATGACGTTCGCAGCCAAGTACGGTCCGTGGGCGCTGGTGGCCGGCGCATCCGACGGTGTCGGCGCCGCATTCGCCGAGGGGCTTGCCGAGCGCGGGCGTCAACGTCGTGCTGCTGGCACGGCGGCAAGCCGTGCTCGACGAGGTCGCGGCCGGCATCGCGGAGCGCACTGGTGTCGAAACCCGCACGTTGGCAATCGATCTCGCGAGCCACGATGCGCTCCGCGCAGGTGGCCGCCGCCACCGAAGACCTCGAGGTCGGCTTTCTGGTCTACTGCGCCGGAGCCGACCCGAACTTCGAGCCGTTTCTGGCCAACCCGATCGAGCACCGCGGAGGCGATGGTGCACCGCAACTGCGTGGTGCCGATGCAGCTGTGCCACCACTTCGCTCCGGCGATGGTTGCAGCGCGGACGCGGTGGCATCGTGGTGTTCGGCTCGGGCGCCGGACTCGCCGGTGGGCCGAACATGGTGGCCTACGGCGCCACCAAGGCGTTCGACATGGTGTTCGCCGAAGCGCTGTGGAGCGAGCTGCATGACAAGGGTGTCGACGTGCTCGGCCTGATCCTCGGCAAGACCAACACGCCCGCACTGCGCCGCCTCGAACACAGTCGCGGACATCTGAGCTCCGAAGACGCGGCACCGACGGATGCCGACAGTGTCGACCGGGTGATCGCCGAGGCCTTCGAAAACCTCGGCAACGGGCCAACTTTGATGGTCGGCGACATGATGCGCGCTGTCGCGCCGCTGCTGTGCTTCGCTGAGCCGCAACGAGGCGGTCAACCTCATCACTCAAGCCCAGGCCGCCGCCATGGGCGCCGACAGCTAAGAAGGGCGAAAATGGATGCCGCCACCGAGCTGCGGGAGATCGAGGCGATCAAACAATTGAAGGCCCGCTACTGCCGATACCTGGACAGCAAGGATTGGGCGGCGTGGCGCGCTATCTTCGCCGACGACTTCGTCAGCGATACCGCGGAGTCAGGCGGCCGGGTGATCATCGGCGCTGACGAATTCGTGCCTACCTTCGCAAGACGCTCGGAAAACCGTCTCAGCCCACGGTGCATCAAGTGCACGCCCCGGAGATCGAGCTGCTGTCGGAGACCACGGCCCGGGGTGTGTGGGCTCTGCGAGGATGTGGTGCGCCTGGCGCCGGGTGTGAATCTGAACGGCTACGTGCCACTACCACGAGACCTACGAAAAGGTCGACGGGCAGTGGCGAATCAAGTCGTCGAAGCTCACCCGGCTTCGCGAGGACATCTTCAATCCTGTTTTCGCTGCGTGTTTCGCAGCGGCTCCGCAACGTCGGAGCAAAAGTGGCGCAACGGCTCTTGCGCAACATGAGAGCCTGAACGCCAAACATCCCAGGCCCCGAAGGACCTGGGATGTTTGGTTTGTGCTGGTCGGTCTTACAGGCCGAGGAACGCCAGCGGGTCGATCGCGGTGGCCGCGCCGGCCGCCGCTTCGGATGCGGCCGAGGTCGAGATCCAGTCCGGCGGTGAACGCGTCGCCCGGGTCCAGCGCCGAAGGGCGTCGATGCCGGCGACCAGCGAGTCCAGGTTGAGGTTGCCCGAACGGCGTCACCAGCGTGTCGGTGACGGTGTCGGCTGCGCCGTCCAGTCCGGGGATCGCGGTGTAGATGTTCTCGATCCCGCCACCGAGGTTGAAGCACGTCGTAGACCGATCCCTCTGTCGGCAGATCCGCATCTGCACGCTGCCGAGTGACAGTCTGCGACGGTGAACTCCGTGTTGGTCAGGCCCAGCAGGTTCGGTCACATCCTCGTTACCGACGATGCTTCCGATCTCAGTAGCCGGTGCCGTCGTAGACGTTGAAGTCCTGCGACTCAAGAGAGAGGACGAAGCCACAAGGTTGGCTGTGCCGCCGCCGATCTCCAACAGCGGCGGTGCACCGATCATCGGTAGACGGTGTCGTAGCCCTCGGTCGCCGGACGGCGGCAAGTGATGGGGTCGAAGGTCGTGCTGCCGATGGTGAAGGCGTCGGCGCCGATGCTGCTGTCGCCGGCCTGAGACCGGTGAAAGCGTCGCCCGGCTGGAGCGGTTGCGCGGCGTCGATGTTGCCGAACAGCGAGTCCAGGTTGACGTTGCCGAACGGCGTCACCAGGGTGTCAGTGACGGTGTCCGTCTGCGCCGTCGAGGCCCGGGATCGCGGTGTAGACGTTCTCGTATCCGTTGCCCAGGTTGAACGCGTCGTAGACGGATCCCACTGTCGGCAGCTCCGCAGCGGTGCCGTCGCCGGTCGGAGTAGCGCCTGTCACGATGAGTTGAGTGTTGGTGAACCCCAACAGATTCGTCACATCCTCGCCGGTCGTGATGGTCCCGATCTCCGTGCTGCTCGAACCGCCGCTCAAGACGTCGAAGCTCTGGGTGGCGAAGTCGTTGCCACCGTCGGCCGGGTCACCGAGCGACGAGCCACCGATCTCCAACAACGGCGGCGAGCGGTGGCCAGCGGGGTAACCCCGTCGAAGCCCTCGCCGCCGGCCGCAAGTGTCGGGTCGAGCGTGAAGCCGCCGATGCTGAAAGCGTCCGCGGCGCCGCTGATGTTGCCCACTTCGAGACCGGTGAAGGCGTCGCCGGGCTGCATGAGCGCGGCCGCGTCGATGTTGCCGAACAGCGAGTCCAGGTTGACGTCGCCGTTCGGCGTCACCAGTGTGTCGGTGACGGTGTCGGATCCGCCGGTGGCGCTGGAGATGTCGGTGTAGATGTTCTCGTAGCCGTTGCCCAGGTTGAACTCGTCGTAGACCGAACCCACAGTCGGCAGGGCCGAGGCGCTTGCCACCGGCGGCAGGGGTGACACTGGCGACGGTGAATTCGGCGTTGGTCAAGCCGAAAAGGCTCGCCACGGTCTCGTTGCCGTCGAATGCTGCCCAGGTCGGCGCCGCTGGTCGGGTCGTACACCTCGAGGTTTTGCTGCGCCAGGGGCAAGATGCCGAGAACGGTCCCGCCGCCGAGGGTCAACAGCGGGGATGAGCCTTCGAGCTGGGCGACGAGGTCCCAGCCCTCGACGCCGGAGTGAGTGAAGGGGTCGAAGGTATAGCCACCGATGGTGAAGGCGTCCGCACCGGTCGCACTAACGACGCCGGCGGTGTCCGCAGCGGCAACGGCCACCTGCAGAAACGCCGTCGTCAACAACCCGCCGGTGGCCGCCAAACCGGCCAATATCAAGCGATTATGCATAGGTCTTGCTCCTACTTGGTCGTGTGTGTGATGCAGGGCGGGCGTGTAGTTACTTGTGAGTAACGCCACGGGAGATTACTCAGCAGTAATATAGGAAGTCAATACAAAATCTTGGGCTGCTCTCAGGTTGACAGGCAACTTCCAGCTTGCTGACAGCGCGTCAGCAGGACTGAAGCTGCAGTTCAAGAGCTCGAGTTCCGGCTTATTGGACCGTTGATCTGGTATTACACATCGCTCACAGCCTGAGTCGATCGGGAGCAGCATTCAGGTCCACGCTCAGCCCAGAAACCCAGTTTCGGGAGTGGCGACGGCCCTATACTTCGACCAGCCGGAAACAGCATTCTCTCTAAAGGAGAAGCCGTGTCCGCGGTGGAGGAAGGGGGTCGAACGATGGCGGGAGCGTGCGACGGCAAGGTCGCCCTGGTGACGGGCGCCAGCCGTGGATTGGGCAAGGCGATCGCGCAACGACTGGCTCGTGAAGGCGCCACGGTCGGACTCACCGCGCGCACCATGGAGCCCGATCCCAAGTACCAAGGATCGTTGCAGCAGACCCTCGACGAGATCACGGCCGACGGCGGGGTCGGCCGTCGCGATCCAGGCCGACCTGTCCCACTCCGATGACCGGGAACGCTTGTTCACCGAACTCATCGAAAAGGTCGGTGCGCCCGACATTCTGGTGAACAACGCCGCCGTGACGTTCCTGCGCCCCCTCGATGAGTTTCCGGAACGCCGGGCGCGCTTGATGATCGAAATGCACGTCCTGGCCCCGATGCATCTGACCCAATTGGCGATCCCGGCGATGCGCGAGCGAGGTCGCGGGTGGGTTCTCAACGTGACCTCGGTCGGCGGCGACCTGCCCGAAGGGCCGCCGTTCTCCGAATTCGACCGCACCGCCGGTTTCGGGGTCTACGGCACCGTGAAGGCCGCGCTGAACAGGCTCACCAAAAGCTTTGCGGCAGAGCTGTATGACGATGGCATCGCGGTGAACGCCGCGGCCCCGTCGAACCCGGTGGCCACTGAGGGCGCCGGCGCGCTCGACCTGGCCAAGGCCGACACCGAAGACATCGAGCTGATCACTCAGACCGCACTCGCACTCGTCACCGCCGACCCCAGGTCGATGACTGGGCGGATCGCCCACACGCAGCCGTTCCTGCGTGAAATCGGGTGGTTGCACTGATTGACCCGCTACTGGACCAGCTCACCGAGCGGCTTGCGCCGCAGCGCATTTCCGAGTTGAGCCCGCTGGCCGGCGGCGCGTCAAGCCTCACCTTCGTGGGAAAGCGCGGGGATCAGCGCGTGGTCATCAAAGTCGCTCCGCCGGGAGTTCCACCGATCGCCCACCGCGACGTGTTGCGGCAGGCGCGCATCATCAAGGCGCTGGGTCCGACGCCGGTACCAGTTCCCGGGATTCTCTGTGAAGACCCGGGTGATCCGCCCGACGTGCCGCCATTGTTCGTGATGTCCTTTCTCGATGGAGTCAGCTACGAGCCGCTCTTCGACGATTCTGACGGTGGCCCCGAAGATGTTGTGGGCGAACGCTTCCGGAATGCGGCAGTGACGCTGGCTCAGCTGCACAGCCTGCACCCGGGCGCCGTTGGGCTGTCCGCGGAGCACGGAACTGGTCCGCTCGACGAAGTGGAACGGTGGTGCCGCACGCTGGAAACGGTCGACCCCGCGCTGGCTCCCGGGTGGAACGACGTCGCCGCGGCATTGCGCACCAGCGCACCGGCTCCTCTGCCGTCCGCGATCGTGCACGGCGACTTCCGGCTCGGCAATCTTCTGGCCGAGGGCCACTCGATCACCGCCGTGATCGACTGGGAGATCTGGTCGATCGGGGATCCCCGCGTCGACGCCGGATGGTTCCTGATCAACTGCGACCCGCGTACATACCGGCGGCCCACCCGCTATTCCAAGGCGGCGCCGCCGCTCGATGAGCTCGCGGCCATTTACGGTAAAGCGATGGGCGCCGCAGTGCCCGAATTGGATTGGTTCTGCGCATTGGCGTGCTTCAAGTCGACGGCCACGTGGTCACTGATCGTCAAGCACAACCGGCGCCGGAGTAGGCCGGATCCCGAGCTGGAATCGATGGCGCCGGTGCTACCGCAGTTACTTGCGCGGGCCGGCGAACTGCTCGGCTAGCGCGGAATTTCGTCGGACCTCGTGTCCAACAAGCCTTGCTGCAGCCCCTGATCGATCGGGTCGGTGAGGAACGGACCCAGCAGGGACGGGATGGGTTGCTGGACCGGCGCCGGGCACGCGCACGAGAGGTCGCCGAACGAAGCGGGATCAGCGGATGCGGGCACCGCCGTCGCTGCGCTCGCGAACACCGCGATGCCGGCCGTGACGAGGATCTTTGTGATCAAGGCGATTCTCCCAAGTATGGATGTCTCGATAGTACCCGTCGCGGCCGCTGGTGCACGGCGCCAAAAGAGTCCGCGGTCAGGGCCCCGCATACTGCGGGCAGTAAGCGCCCACGCTGGCGCCGACGAAGTATCCGGCGTGGTAGGGGTCGAGGTCACTGTTGTCCATCACCTCTTGGGCGACTTGAGGCTTGTCTGCACCCTGATCGAGTCTGGTGCACACCAGATGAGCGGCGGCGATGGCGGCATCCGGCGACCGATAGGTGATGTTCTGCGCCTGCAGTGCAGCCAGGAATTTGTCGTCGTTGGGGTCGGCGCGCACGGTGGGAACTGCCACACCGAGCGGTCCGACGAGCGCTGCCGTCAGGACCGTCGCGGCGATTGCCGACGCCGGGCGGAGACGAACTCTGGTCACGACCCGCACATTAGCCGCCGATTTTCCCCGCGGGTGCAACTCTCAGTTAACCCCGCGATAACCCCGCGAGCCGGTCGGCGAATTTCTCCTCGGCCGCCTGCCGAAGCCGAAGGATGTGCTCGGACGGAAAGGTGTCGGGGGCGGGCTCGACGTTCTTCAGCAGCAGCCGCGCGAGAGTCACTTTGTGCACTTCGGTCGGGCCGTCGGCCAGCCCCAGCACAAACGACTCGGTGAGGTACTGCACGAACGGCATCTCGTGCGACGTCCCCAGCGAGCCGTGGATCTGCAGCGCCCGCGCGGACACGTCATGAAGCACCTTCTGCATCATCGCTTTGACTGCCGAGATATCCCCTCGCACCGCCTGATAGTCGTTGAACTGATCGATCTTCCACGCGGTCTGAAGAGTCAGCAGCCGAAATGCCTCGATCTCCATCCACGAGTCCGCGATCATCTCCTGCACCATCTGCTTGTCGGCCAGCACGCTACCTTGGGTGTATCGCGATACCGCGCGCTCGCAGATCATGTCGTAGATGCGACGCACCAATCCCACGGTGCGCATGGCGTGGTGGATCCGTCCGCCACCGAGCCGGGTCTGTGCTACCGCGAATGCGCCACCGCGTGGGCCGAGCATGTGATCGTCGGGTACCCGCACGTTCTCGTAGCGGACGTAGCCCTCTCGGCCTCCGCCGCCGAGCGGCTGGTAGCCGAGCCCGACGTCGCGCAGCACGTTGATGCCCGGAGTGTCGCCGGGCAATACGAACATCGAATACCGTTGGTATGGGGAAGCTTCCGGGTCGGTCATCGCCATCACGATGATGAACGATGCCATCGAGGCAAACGACGAGTACCACTTCTCGCCGTTGATCACCCAGTGGTCGCCGTCCTGCGTGGCGGTCGTGGTGAAAACCTTCGGGTCGGCGCCGCCCTGTGGCTCGGTCATCGAGAAGCAGGAGATGATCCGGTTGTCCAGCAATGGTTCCAGGTAACGCTGTTTGAGTTCGGGCGTGCCGTAGTGGGCCAAGATCTCGCTGTTGCCGGAATCCGGTGCCTGGGAACCGAAAACGATCGGCGCACATTCGGACCGGCCGAGGATCTCGTTGAGCAGCGCGAGTTTGACCTGACCGTAGCCGGGTCCGCCCAGGTGTGGGCCCAGATGGGTGGCCCACAGCCCGCGCTCCTTGACGATCTTCTGCAGCGGCGGAATCAACGCCTGGCGTACCGGATCGCTGAGGTCGTGAGACTCCTTGACGATCAAGTCAATCGGTTCGCACTCCGCGCGCACGAACTCGTCCACCCATTTGAGTTGCGCCGCCCACTCCGGGTCGGTTGAGAAATCCCAAGCCACCGTTGTCCTTTCGCTACTCAGTTGTCGCCGCTGCGCAGCGGATCCGTCATGACGACCACGACTGCCGCCGCGCCGCGGCCTCCTCGGTCGCGTGGCTGAGCACCTGGTTGCGGTTCTCCAGTTCGAGGGCGGGGCCGAGCCCGGTCGCGTCGGCGTTGACCTGCAGTGCACGCTTCGTCAATTGAACGCCTAACGGAGTGAGTTCGGCTATCCGAGCGGCGATTTCGAGGGCTCGGTCGGCTAGTTCCTCCGGCTCGGTAACCTCGCTGACCAGTCCGCGACGGTCAGCTTCCTCGGCGGAGACGGTGCGGGCGGTCAGCATCCAATCGGCGGCCACGCTGGTCCCGACAATCCGTGGCAGGAAGTAGCTCATCCCCATCTCGGCGCCGGACAGTCCGAGCAGGATCGCCCCGTTGCCGAAAGTTGCTGCCGTCGAGCATATTCTGATGTCAGCGGCCAGGCAGAGCGCCAGGCCCGCGCCGACGCACGGACCGTTGACCGCGGCGATCACCGGTTGCGGGACGTCGCGGATCGCCTGCGGCAGCGCCGCCATCGTCTCCTGGAAACGTAAGCGGTCGATCGCGGGATCGGTGGCTTCGGGTAGTCGCGGGCCGAAGTCGCGCATGTCGATGCCCGAGCAGAAGCCGCGTCCGGCGCCACTGATCACGACGGCGTTGACCGAGGCGTCGGCGCCCAAGCTCGCGAGCGTGTGTGTGAGCTCGTCGAGCATGACCTCGTTGATCGCGTTCAGCCGCTCGGGTCTGTTCAGGTGCAGCACGACCACACCGTCGTGTGGCCACTGCACGCTCAGCGTCTCGGTCGCCGTCAATCGAGCCCCCTTCGTCGCGAGCCCTGGAACACTCATTCGCAGAATAGGAGAATGCTATTCTGCGCGTCCGCGCCAACGCAACGGACCTAGACGAAGTCCGATCCGCCGTCGACGTTGACCGTCGCACCGGTGACGTAACCGTTCCGCTTGGACGCCAGGTAGGTGGTGATCGACGCGATCTCTTCAGGGAGCCCGGCCCTCCCGAGGTCGCACGGCTGGTGGAAGTTGTTTTCGATCCACGTCATGACGTCGTGCGGGTTGGATGCGTCGAGTCCGTCGGCGGCGAGAATGTCTTTGAGGTTCTCGGTGAAGCTCGCGGTCACAATGGTGCCCGGGCAGACGCAGTTCACCAGGATGCCGTCTTTGGCAAGGCTTTTCGACAGGTTCTTGGTGACGCTGGACAGCGCGGCCTTCGATGCCGTGTACGCGACGATGCGCGGGCTCTGCCGCTGAATGGAGTGCGCGGACAGCGTGACGATGCGGGCCCAGTCCGCGGCGCGCAGCATCGGCAACGCGGCACGCACGGAACGGACGCCGGACATGGTGCCGAGCGTGAATGCCGCGTCCCAGTCGGCATCGTCCATCTGCTCGAAAAACCCGTCACCCGGACCGATCGTGTGAACCAGGCTGTTCAGCCGGCCCCACCGCTCGGACACCTCGTCGAAGCCGCCCGCGATCGATGCGGCATCGGTCATGTCCACACTGATCCCGACGGCGTCGGGAGCGCCGGCCGCACGCAGTGAGTCGACGGCAGCGTCCAGGGCTGCCTGGCCGCGCGCCATCACCGCGACGCTGGCACCCTCGGCTGCCAGAGTCTGCGCGATCGCCAGACCCATGCCCTTACTGCCGCCGGTGACCACGGCCGTCGATCCGGTCAGTCCCAGGTCCATTTGCTGCTCCTTACAGTCGGTCGCGCGCGGCGATGTCGTCGATGGTTGCGGCCTTTACCCCGAGTCCGCGCAGGCAGAACCGAAGAGCGCGGCTGCGCACCTCGGCTCGTTCGCAATCGCCTGCGGCCCAGTGCCGTTCGGTGCTCGCCCACACCACTCCCTGGATGTACTGGGCTTCGGTCACCGGGTCGATGTCGTGGAATACGCCGCTGCTGACCCCACGGCTCAGCTGCTCGATCAGCGGTTTGAGCATTTCTTCGAACGCGGGCTGAATAAGGTCAGGCGCAGCGAAGATCTGCGACTGCGCCTCCAGCGACAGTCGGCGCAGGTCGGATTTGACGTTCTCGTCGAACGCCAGATCGAGGCGGCCGTCGATCCAGGCGCCAACCGCCTCGACCGGGTCGGCGGCCTTCGCCATTTTCCTTTGCAAGCGGCGCTTTTCGGCCTGGGCCATGTCGAGGAAGACCACGCCGACCACGTGATCCTTCGACTCGAAATGCCGGTAGAAGGCGCGGGTGCTCAGCTCGGCGCGATCGAGGACCGCCGCGACGCTGAGCCCTCGAACTCCTTGTTCCCGCAATGCCTCCGCGGCAGCGGCCACGATGGTGCGGCGCACATCCGGATCGGGGGCCAGCTTGCTACGCCGCCTCGTACGGGGAGCGGTCATGCGACCCCGTCGCAGTCCCTGCTCCAGCACCCTGCCTGCATACCTACCCTTAAATGAGAACAACATTTTCGTTTAGTGTCGGACCACTACACAGCGGATCGCCGAGATTGTCAATGGCCGGTCGACCCTTCCGTGCCGACGCAGAAGGCAGGGCTGTAAGAATCACAAGGTCACGACCGTGACGTCTGGCTCGCGGCAAGGAGGGCGATGTTGACGGATCTCGAGACCGCTGACGGTGTGACGATCGTCCGGTTCGACAACGCGCCGGTCAACGCGCTCGACCTGGATTTGCTCGAGGTCATCATCGCCTCGATGCGAAGCGTGCAGGGCCCGGTGGTCCTCACCGGTGCCGGCCGGGCTTTCTCGGCCGGGGTCGACCTGCGAGCACTCATCGACGGCGGCACCGACTATGCGGAGCGTTTTGTCGCGGCGTTGTCAGCAGCCTTTCTCGCGATCTACGACCACCCCGCGCCGGTTGTCGCGGCGATCAACGGACATGCGATCGCCGGTGGTTGCGTATTGGCCATGTGCGCGGACGTGCGGCTGATGTCGGGCGGGACGATCGGGCTCACCGAACTCTCCGTCGGAGTTCCCTTCCCAGTGGCCGCCCTCGAAATCTGCCGCGATGGCATGGGGGTATCGGCGGCCCGAGCTGCATTGCAGGCCAAGACAATCGACGCCGATACCGCGCTGACCCGCGGCTGGCTCGATGCGGTCGTCGCGAAGGACGAGTTGCTTCCCCGGGCGTTGGCCACCGCGCGTGAGCTCGGTCAGTATTCGCCGGCCGCCTACGCCGCCACCAAAGCCCAGTTGCACAAGCCGGTTCGCGCCGCGATCGACGCAGGCGCCGAGGCGGACGCCGACGTGCGGGCCAGCTGGATATCCGAGGAGACCCGCGGACGGATCGCCGGATTCCTCGAGTCGCTGGCTCGCGGCCGCTGAAACGTCGTGAGCCTCTGGATCGCCCGCGCCGAGCGGACAATCAGCGAAGAGATACCCGCTCCGCCGGACGTGGTGCGCGACTTCTACGTGGACCTGGACAACATCAAAGAGTTTCATCCTCTGGTGGTTTCGGTCCAGGTCTTGGCGCACAGCAAGACCGATGTGGGCTACCAGCACGACGTATCGGGTGCGCGACCGTATTCCGCTGGGGCCGTTGACGATGCCCATCACCTACTGGGCGCGGGTCCAGGTCCCGACGGACGGCGACGTGATCACCGAGGCGCGTCAATTCCCCAGGGTCCGGCTCAGCGGGGTGGTGAGCTTCCAGCCGACCGAAGTGGGCACCCGTCTCACCGAGCGGCTGAGCATCGCAGCTCCCCGCCTGCTTGCCGCGGTGACCGAACGCGAGGCGGTCGACGCTCACGGCGTCATGCTGGCCGGCATCCGCAGCCACTTCGAAAAGCGTTGAGCGTCAGACCAGTTGCTGACGCAGGTCTTTCTTCAACACCTTGCCGTAACTGTTCTTCGGTAGCTGAGTCCACAACCAGATAGCGCTTGGGGCGTTTGAATCGGGCGACACGTGCCAGCAGATGCGCGTCGAGGTCAGCTGTGTCGATCTCGTCGGCGGCGCCGATGACGATGAACGCCACCACGACCTCGCCCCACTCCTGGTCGGGCGCGCCGACCACACACGCCTCGGACACCTGCGGATGTTCGAGCAGCGCCTCTTCCACCTCGCGCGGATAGATGTTGGAGCCGCCGCTGATCACGACGTCCTTCGAGCGGTCGTGCAACGTCAGGTAGCCGCGCGCATCGAAGGAGCCCATATCGCCGGTGCGCAGCCAGCCGTCCCGCAGTGTCTCGGCGGTGGCCGCGGGATTGCGCCAGTACCCGCCCATCACAACGTCGCCGCGGCAGACGATCTCGCCGATCTCACCGACCGTCGCCGGTGTGCCGTCGGCGCGGAGCACCGCGACTTGCGTACCCGAGCGCTGGTAGCCGACCGAGCCGAGGACAGCGTCGTCGGCTGCCTCATGGTCGGCACGACGCAGCCCGGTGATCGTCATCGGTGATTCGCCCTGGCCGTAGATCTGCGCGAACACCGGGCCGAACGCCGCCAGTGCTTTCTTGATGCTGTCCACGTACATCGGGCCGCCGCCGTAGATGATGGTCCGCAGATGTCCCGGACGCGCACGCCCCGTCTCGATCACCCGCTGCACCATGGTCGGCGCCAGGAACGCACTGCAGCCCGGATGGTGTTCGCAGAGGTCGAGGAATTCGGCCGGCTCGAATCCGCCACGCTCCGAGATCACTTGGCGGGCGCCGCGGGAGACATAGGCCGGGATGTAGAGGCCGGAGCCGTGCGACATCGGTGCGGCGTGCACCAGGCTGCACTCGTGGTCGGGGTTATCCATGTCGGCCAGATGCGCGACCGTCATCGCCATCAGATTGCGGTGGCTGAGCATGGCGCCCTTGGATCTGCCGGTCGTCCCGCTGGTGTAGAACAGCCAGGCCAGCGTCGACGGCTCGGTGCTCGGCGCCGCGGCCGGCTCGGCGCAAAAACGTCGTGAATACTGCTCTGAATCAACGATATCCACCGACATAGCTGGAATCCAGCTGGGCGGCGATCGAGGCTGAGGCGAAGACGTGCGAGGCCTCGGCGTCGTCGAGGATCTGCGTCATCTCACGGGGATGCAGCTTGTAGTTGATCGGCACCGCGACACACTCGGCAGCCCAAATCCCGAACAGCAGCTCGACGATCTCCGGCCGGTTCTCGCTGGCGATCGCGATCCGCGCGCCCGCCGGGTAGTCGCGGCGGATCGAGCCGGCCAGGCGCAGCGCACGCTCGCGCAGTTCGCTCCAGGTACAGCAGCGACGCCGGCCGTGGTACACCGCGCCGTGGTCGGGAAAGCGTTGCGCGGCCTGGTCCAGCAACGCGAACAGATTCACTGCGCCGTCCACTCCGATGTCAACGCATACTTCGACAGGTACTTCGTCGAACTCCATCCGCCGTCGACCACGATCGTCTGCCCGTTGATGAAACTGCCGCCCGGCGAACACAAGAACGCCACCGTGCTCGCCACGTCGTCGACCGTGCCGAGCCGCTGGTGTGGGGTCATCTCGACCTGCATCCGGCGAAACCGGGGATCCTGTAACCGTTCTTCGGTCATCGGCGTCTGAATCACGCCGGGGGCGACGGCGTTACAGCGGATACCGTGCGCCCCGTACTGGCAGGCGATGTGGGTGGTCAATGCCGTCAAGCCGCCTTTGGCCGCCGAATACGGACCGCCGCGCAGCCCGCCCACGACGGCGAACGTCGACGTGATGTTGATGATCGCCGAGCCGGGCTTCATGTGCGGCAACACATCTCGGGCGAGCCGGAAAGGTGCACGCAGCATCACGTTGAGGAACTTGTCCAACGTCTCGTCGTCGGTGCCGTGCAGCGGGGTTGGGCTGCCGACCCCGGCGTTGTTGATCAGGAAGTCCACCCGACCCCAGCGCTCGACCGCGGCCGACGACGATGCGCGCGGGCCCATCGTCATCGGTCACGTCGACCGCTACCGTTGCGACGCGGTCGGGATCGCCGATCGCTGCGGCCAACTCGGTCAGCCGCTGCTCGTTGCGGCCGGTGGCCAGCACTGCCATTCCGGCATCGGCGAGCTTGGTCGCGCAGCCGAATCCGATTCCACCGGTCGCGCCGGTCACGATCGCTACCTGCATGTCATCCGTCCGTCGTTGTCAGGGCCGCCTGGATCTGGTGTTTGAGCACCTTGCCGGCGTCGTTTCTCGGTAATGCCTCCCAGATGACTACCTGTTCAGGCGCTTTGAAGATCGCGACTCCGTGGGACTGCAGGAAGGCGCGAAGGCTGTCCACGTCGGGATGTGGTTCATCGTTGGGCACGACGACGGCACAGGCCCGCTCGCCGGTGCGTGCATCCGGCAGGCCGACGATCGGCGATCTCCGCGACGCCGGGATGGCCGATCAGTATGTCTTCGATCTCTTTGGGCGCGATGTTCTCACCGTTGCGGATGATGATGTCCTTGGCCCGGCCGGTGACGACGAGGTAGTCGTCGTCGACCCAGCGGGCCAGATCGCCGGTGCGGAAATAACCCGCCGCATCGAATGATCCGGCTTCGTCGGCAGCGTGGAGATATCCGACCAGCATCTGCGGGCCGCGGGCGTGAATTTCGCCGCCGCCGCCGCGCAGCGCGATCTGCGCGAATCCGGGCCGTCCGTCGGTGTCTGCGGCGTGGTCGGGATCGAGCGGCGCGCCGACCGTCGTCACCGGAACTTCGGTCGAGCCGTATACCCGGGTGACGGCGGCGCGCTCGAAATAGTCTGCGGCCCTGCGGATCAGCGATGGCGAAACCGACGCGCCGCCGCAGACGAACAGCTTCAGCTCCGGCAACCGGGTGCCGGCGCGTTCGGCTGCCGCGAGCAACTGCTCCAGAAACGGTGTCGCACCGGCGATATGAGTGCACCCCTGCGTCCGATGAGGCTCGACCGCGGCGTCGGCATCCCAGCGGTCCATCAGCACGGCCGACGTGCCGAGCAGCAGCGGACATTCGAATGCGTAGATGCAGCCGCCGATATGAGCGATCGGCGACGGCACCAGGAACCGGTCACCGGGTTGCACCTGCCAGTGGTCGCGAAGTTGGACGATCAACGCATGCATTGAGTTATGGCTGTGCAGAACGCCTTTGGGCCGGCCGGTCGTGCCCGACGTGTAGAGAATCATCCGCACCGCATCGGGATCCAGCGTGGGCAACTCGATGGTCGGCGAGTTCGCCGGTGGGCAACGATGCGCCGTCGCGCACCACGACGACCTCGGGCGGGTCCGTCCATCCGCGCGGCGACCCGGGCCAGCATCGACGCGTAGTCGTGCCGCCCGAAAACCGACGGCACGAAGATCATCCGAGTGTTCGCGTCGCTCAAGGATGAACAGCAGCTCACGATCCCGCAGCGAGGGCAGGATCGGGTTGACCACCATTCCGGCGAGCGTCGCCGCGAGGTAGATGACCGCGGCCTCATGCCAATTGGGCAGCATGAACGACACGACGCTGCCGATCGGCATTCTGTCCAGCATCGCGGCGGCCAGCGCGGTCGCCTGCTCGTGCAGGCTCTGGCAGTCGACCTCGCGGTCGCCGTCGATCAGCACCACTCGTTGCGGGGTGCGTCGAGCGGCGTCGGCGAGTGAATCAGCCAGCGTCTCGCGCACCCACCAGCCCGCGCGCATAGGCGTCCGCGGCCCGCTCGTCGTCCCAGCGGACCGTTCGTCCGCCGATCAGTTTGGTGTTCGACATCGCCGCATGTGAGATTAGCCGCGGACCCGTCGCATCGTCATCGAGTGACGGAAACGGGACGCCGGATGGGTGTTGATCGTCAGCTGGGCGATTTCGCCGTCGGAGGTCGCATAGGTGCGGTGCACTTCGAGCGCCGGGGCTGCCGACGTCGACGCTGAGCTGCTCGGCCAGTGTCGGTGAGATCAGCACCGCGGCGATCTCCTGGCGAACCTCGACGATGCTCAGCCCGAAGATGTCCTCGATCAGGGGAAAGATCGGACCGGTGTGCCGTGGCAGCAGTCGGCCGACCCCGGCGAATGCCCGGTTGATGTAGTACTCGGTCCGGCAGACCGGGTACTCGGCCCCGTCGATCCGGCGAAAGCCCTTGACGGCCAACCATTCTTCACCGCTGCCGAGTCCGGTCCGGGCGGCCAGCTCGTCGTCGATCACCGACATCCCGGTGGATTCGATCGCGAATTGCGCACCGGTGGCGAAGGCCAGCAGGTCGTTGATCGAGACGACGTCCTGGACGTAGGAGTCCGAGGACGGACGCGGTACCACGAGCGTGCCGGCCCGCGGCCGCGAGGCGACGAGGTTGTCGTCGCGCAGCCGCCGCAGCGCTTCCCGGACGGTGTACCGGCTGACCGAAAAACGCTCGCACAGTTGATGTTCGGTGGGTAATTGCGACCCAACCGGGTACACACCGTCGACGATCTCTTTCCGCAGCGCGCGCGCCACCTGCAGGTAGCGGTGGTCGGTGGTGTCAGCCATCGTGACCGCCCTGCCGAAACGCCAGCAGGCTGCCGTCGGCATCGGCCGACACGTACAGCGTGCCGTCGGGCCCGGCGGCGATGCCGGCGAACGGTCCCTGCGGCCCGGAGAACGGCGGCATGCCCTTCAGCGGCTTGGGCACCACACCGGGCGCAGCGCCGAGCGGCAACCCGGAGGCGATCGTGCGCCGCGATCCGTCCTCGAGATCGACCGCGACCAGCGCCTTGGCGCCGGCGTCGACGACGTACAGCAGGTGTCCGTCGACCAGAATGCCTTGCGGACGGTCGAATTCGGCCGCCACGGTCTCCGCCGCCGGACCCGGTGAGCGCGACCACCCGGCCGGCGCCGGCCTCCGACACCAGCCAGCCGCCGTCGGGCGCGACGGCGACCCCGATCGGGTCGGCCAACCCGGACGCGATCACCTCGACCTGCCCGCTGCGGATCGCCACCACCCGTCCCGTCCCGAGTTCGGCGGCCGCGATCGTTCCGTCGGCGGCGATCGCCACGCCGTAGAGCTGATCGAATCCGTCTGCCAGCACCTCGCTTTCGCCGTCCGGCCGGCCGGTAGCGCGAGATCTGGCCACCGGATGTGGTGACGACGAACTCGCCCGGTCCAGCGGGAGCAAGCCCGCGCAGGAACCCCGGATAGCCCGGGGTGAACAGCATGCCCACGGTGTGCAAGGTGCGGTCGGGACCGAGCACGTAGAAGTAGGTGCCGTCGGCGACATACAGCCTGCCGTCGGCGCCCACGGCCAGATCCAGCGGCCAGTTCAACCCGCCCGGCAACAGGGCCTCGGTCGAGCCGTCGGCGAGGATCTCGGTGATCTCGCCGGTGAAGTTCGAGACGAACAGCCGATCGCCGACGAAGGTCGAATTGTCCAGCCCCGGGCTGAGATTCGGCCAGCACCGTCTGCTTACCGGTGCGCGGGTCGATGCGCAGCACCTGACCGCTGTGCACCTGAGTCGAGACGATGAGGCCGGCCGAGTCGAACTTCACCGAGTCCGGCACGCCAAGGCCGGACGCGACCGTCTCGGGCTCGCCCCCGTCCAGGCCGATGCGCCAGATTTCGTTGGCGCCCATCACCGGGAAGTACAGCAGGCCGTCCGGGCCGACTTCCATCGCGTTGGGCGACGGGACGTTCTCCGCAAGCACCTGCGGCTGCGCCGCCGTCCAGGTCCAGCTCGAGAATCCTTCCGCCCTCGCGGCATTCGCCGATGAACAACCGGCCCTGATGGACGGTGATGCCGTTGGCCGAGGGGATGTCCGCCGCGCAGCACGCGGGTATGGCCGTCGGCGCCGCGCACGCTGACCCGACCGTCCATCACCTCGGTGGCGTAGAGGTCACCGTGCGGACCGAACGCCACATCGTCGGGCGCGATGATGTCGCCGCCCTTGGCGCTGATGGTTTCCAGTTGACCGGTAGCGACGTCGAGCGCGCTGATCTGGCTGCCGGTCACCTGTGCGATGTAGATCCGGCCGTCGGGCCCGGTCCGCAGGCCGTTGGCGCCGAACAGCCGGCTCGGCGGGGTGAGTCGCTCCATGCGCCAGCCCTCGGCGAGGGTCGGTGACACACTCGTGCCGGAGCGGCCTTCGTGCAGCAACATCTGTGTTGACTCCCGTGGGCCCTGGTAGTGAAGCGTCGCGGCGGTTCCAGCCGGTGACGTTAGCAATCGAATCTGGTCCAGACAATAGGCAGGCAAAGCTCAACGGACGGCACTTGACGCTCAGCCATTTGCAGAGAATCATATTCTCAATTATGCACATCCAGCTATTTTGTCCGGACAAAAGGACTAATAATTCCTAGTGGTCGATAACCTGCTCAGTCTCGAGCGGCGCGTGGTCATAGTGGCCGGCGCCGCGGGCGGCGGCATCGGCACCACCGTGACGCGGATGGTCGCCGAAGCCGGTGCGACGGTCATCGCGGTGAGCCGATCCAAGGAGAATCTCGACGACCACATCGTGCCGCTGGTCCAGCGGGGGCTGCCGGTCGTTCCGGTCGCCGCCGACGTCGCGACCGAGGACGGCGTCGCCGCCGCGATCGAGCAGGCCCAGCGCGCCGACGGCGAATTGCACGGCCTGGTCAACGTGGCGGGCGGGGCGGCGCCGGAAACCTGGATGCCGTCGACTCGGGTGACCCGCGGCGACTGGCGCGATCTGTTCACCCAGAACCTGGAAACCACGTTCTTCATGAGCCAGGCGGTCGCCGCGGAATTGAGAGCGCACCAACGTCCCGGGTCGATCGTGTCGATCTCCTCGATCAGCGGCATGAACACCGCGCCGTTCCACATCGCCTACGGCACAGCCAAGGCGGCGGTCGTGGCAATGACGCGCACGATGGCCGTCGAGCTGGCCCTCGACGACATCCGGGTCAACGCCGTCGCGCCCGGCGTGACCGCGACGCCGGCGTCGCTGACCTACGTCGGCGACGACGCCGAGCGGGATCGCCGCGCCATCGCGATGGGCCGTCGCGGCCGGCCGGAGGAGATCGCCGGCGCCATCCTGTTCCTGCTGTCGGACCTGTCCAGCTACATCACCGGCCAGACCCTGTTGGTGGACGGTGGCCTGGACCTGAAATGGACGCATCTGGCCGCCGACAACACTTCGTTATTTCTCAAGGACGACTCCTTCCGAGCGGCGATAAGGAGCACGGAATGACCGACACTGAAGCAGTCGAAACAGTCGAGGAGCTTTCGGCTCCGGTGACGATCGGCGTCGAGGCCTACCTGTCCGAGGACTACGCCCGCGCCGAGCGGGACAAGCTGTGGCGCAAGGTGTGGCAGCAAGTGGGCCGGGTCGAAGAACTGCCGGAAGTCGGCAGCTATCTGACCTACGACATTCTCGACGACTCGATCATCGTGGTACGCAGCGGCGATGACGAATTTCGCGCCCACCATAACGTCTGCATGCACCGCGGCCGCCGGCTGATCGACACCCCCGAGGGCGCGAAGAACGCTCGTGGCCGGGCTCGCAAGTCGTTCGTCTGCGGCTTCCACGGCTGGACCTACGGCCTGGACGGCGCGTGTACGCACATTCGCGAACAGCAGGACTGGCAGGAAGCGCTGACCCCTGACAACACCCACCTACGGCCGGTCAAGGTGGACACCTGGGGCGGCTGGTTGTGGATCAACATGGATCCCGACTGCGAGCCGCTGGCCGACTATCTGTTTCCCGCCGCGAAGATCCTGGACCCGTTCGGTCTGGAGAACATGCGCTTCAAATGGCGCAAATGGCTGAACTTCGATTGCAACTGGAAGGTGGCGCTGGAGGCCTTCAACGAGACCTACCACGTCTACACGACGCATCCGGAGTTCAACCAGTTCGGCGAGTTCAAGGGCTGGGCCAAGGCGCAGGGCAGGCACAGCAACATCGGCTATGACGCCCCGGACGACCTGGCGGCGACCAAGTCCAAGATCCGCCTCGGCACCGGCGCCGATCCCCGTGTGTCGACCGCCGAGATGCAGATCTACACGATGGAGGAGACCAACGCCACCACCACCGAGACGCTGGTGAACGCCGCCAAACGGTTGGTCGACGAACTGCCCGAGGGCACACCGGCCGACAAGGTTCTCGAGCACTGGCTGGCGTCTGCGCGCCGCGACGACGAGGCCCGCGGCGTGATCTGGCCGACGATTCCGTCCGACATCCTCGGGCAGGCAGGCACCGCGTGGCAGATCTTCCCGAACTTCCAGATCGGGCAGGGCCTGACAGTAGCGCTGTGCTACGGCGCCCGGCCGGACCCCAGCTACAACCCGGACAAGTGCATTTTCGAAGTCTCGGTATTCGAGCTTTATCCGAAAGGCCAAGAGCCCCAGACAGATTGGGAGTACACCCCGGTCGGTGACCCCAGGTGGCTATCGGTCCTACCCCAGGACTTCTCCAACATGGCAGCGGTCCAGCAAGGCATGAAATCCCTTGGCTTCCCCGGTACCAAGCCCAACCCTTACCGCGAACGCAGCACGGTCAACCTGCACTACCAACTGTCGAAGTACATGGGCACCGGCGAACCACAGGAGCTTTGAGACAGATGACCCAGCTTGATGGGCGGCCTGACACCTGCGGGCCCACCGACGTACCGCAGGACGTCGACATAGACGCGATGCGGGCCAAGTACGCCCAGGAGCGCGAGAAGCGCCTCCGCAAGGACGGCGGCGCGCAGTACCTCGAACTCGACGGTGACCTGGCCGACCTCTACGAGGTAGACCCGTACACCCCGGTGGCCGACCGCGCCCCGATCGACGAGGACATCGAGGTGGCCGTCCTCGGGGGCGGGTTCGCCGGATTGTTGTCGGGCGCATATCTGAAAAAGGCCGGTGTGCAGGATGTTCGGGTCATCGACATGGCCGGGGACTTCGGCGGAGTGTGGTACTGGAACCGCTTCCCGGGCATCCAGTGCGACAACGACGCCTACTGCTACATCCCGATGCTCGAGGAGCTCAGCTTCTTGCCGAGCAAGAAGTTCGCCGACGGCGCCGAGATCTTCGCGCACTGCCAGGCCATGGGCAAACACTTCGACCTCTACGACGGCGCGATCTTCTCCACCCAGGTCGAGAACATGCGCTGGGACGAGGAGATCAAGCGCTGGCGGCTGACCACCAACCGCGGTGACGACATCCGCGCGCGGTTCGTGGTGATGGCGCAGGGCTCGTACAACAAACCCAAGCTGCCCGGTATACCCGGTATCAAGGAGTACCTGGACGCCGGCGGCCACGCGTTCCATTCCGCGCGCTGGGATTACGACTACACCGGCGGGGATGCCAGCGGCGGCCTGCACAAGCTGGCCGACAAGCGGGTCGCACTCGTCGGCACGGGGGCTACCGGCGTCCAGCTGGTGCCACATCTCGGCCGGGATGCCCAGCAGCTCTTCGTGTTCCAGCGCACCCCGTCGTCGGTGGACATGCGCGCCAACACGCCCACCGACCCAGCCTGGGCGGCGACCCTGCAGCCCGGGTGGCAGGAGGAGCGCAAGCGCAACTTCCACAACTGGTCACCGTTTGTCGGGGTGGTCTTCGGCGAACCGGATCTGGTGTGCGACTTCTGGACCGAATTGGGCCGCAACATGACCGCCCGGATTGCCGCCAGCCCGGATCCCGCCTCGCTGGGCATCGAGCAGATCATGGCGATCCGGGAAGAAGAGGACTACAAGATCATGGAGCGGCTGCGGCGGCGCGTGGCCGCCCTGGTCGCCGAACCCGACACCGCCGAGGCGCTCAAGCCGTACTACCGCTTCATGTGCAAGCGGCCGTGTTCGAGCGAGACGTACCTGCCGGCGTTCAACCTGCCCAACGTGACGTTGGTGGACGTGTCGGAATCCAAGGGCGTGGAACGTCTCACGGAGAAGGGCATTGTCGCCAACGGCGTCGAGTACGAGGTCGATTGCGTCATATTCGCCAGCGGGTTCGAGATCTCCACGGAGATCAGTCGGCGCTTCGCGGTCGACGTCATCGAGGGCCGAGACGGGCAGTCGCTGTTCGACTACTGGCACGACAGGTACCAGACGCTGCACGGCATGACCACCCGCGGATTCCCCAACCAGTTCTTCACCGGCTTCATCCAGGGCGGCGTCTCGGCCAACACCACCGCGATGTTCGAGCAACAGGCCGAGCACATCGCCTACATCATCGCCGAGGCGCAGAAACGCGGCGCGACCACCGTCGAACCCAGTCAGGAGGGCCAGGACAGCTGGGTCAGAACGGTCGCCGAACTCGCGATCGACAACTCGGCCTTCGAGATGTCCTGCACCCCTGGCTATTACAACAACGAGGGTCAGGGTGGCGCCAAAGACAATGGTGCGTTCCTCGGTGATTTCTACTCGCCGGGCTTCTACGCTTTCGGCGACCTGATCGCCGAGTGGCGCGCCACGGGTGACCTGGAAGGCCTTGAGCTCTCGTGAGCGAGTTGCGGTTTGACGACCGGGTGGCCGTCGTGACCGGTGCCGGCCGCGGGCTGGGGTGCGCGTACGCCCACCTGCTCGCCGAACGCGGGGCGAAGGTCGTCGTCAACGACCACGGCGGCAGCCTGGCCGGCGAGGGGGCCGACACCGGCCCGGCCGAGCAGGTGGTCGATGCGATCAGGGCGGCCGGGGGAGAAGCCGTCGCCTGCACCGCGTCGGTCGCGACCCGCGACGGCGCAAAGGCCATCGTGCAGACCGCGATCGACCACTACGGCCGTATCGACATCCTGATCCACAACGCCGGCAACGTGCGGCGGGGATCGCTGAAGGAGATGAGTTACGAAGACTTCGACGCGGTGCTCGATGTGCACTTGCGCGGCGCGTTCAGCGTTGTGCGGCAGGCATTTCCAGCCATGTGCGCGGCCGGCTACGGACGGATCGTGCTGACCTCGTCGATCGGCGGCCTGTACGGCAACCACGGTGTCGCTAACTACGCGGCCGCCAAGGCGGGCATCATCGGGCTCTCGGCCGTCGCGGCTATCGAGGGCGCCGCCGATGGTGTGATGTCGAATGTGATCGTGCCGGCCGCGGTGACCAGGATGGCCGAGGGGATCGACACGTCGGCCTATCCGCCGATGGGTGCCGAACTCGTCGCGCCGGTAGTCGGCTGGCTGGCACACGAATCATGTTCGGTGAGCGGCGAAATGTTCATCGCGCTGGCAGGCCGGGTGGCCCGGGCGGTGATCGCCGAGAGCCCCGGTGTGTATCGGCCGTCGTGGACAGTCGATGACGTCGGCGAGCATCTCGACGCGATCCGAAACATCGAGGCGCCGTTAGTCTTTCCGGTCCTGCCGGACGGCCACAACGACCACATCCGGTACAGCTTCGGCATGGCCGCCCAGGAGGCCCACCATGGCTAGCGGACCGCTGGCCGGTGTGCGGGTGATCGACCTCACCGCAATGGTGATGGGACCGTATTGCACGCAGATCATGGCCGACATGGGCGCCGACGTCATCAAAGTCGAGCCGCCACA
Source organism: uncultured Actinomycetota bacterium (assembly GCA_963796825.1). Lineage (GTDB taxonomy): Bacteria > Actinomycetota > Actinomycetes > Mycobacteriales > Mycobacteriaceae > Mycobacterium. The sequence goes on along the minus strand of CAWCNE010000009.1, from coordinate 435,075 downwards.
GGGAGATAACACCCGCTACATCTCGGTGGGCCCGGCGCCGGGCATGAGCGGGGTATTCGTCAACGTCAACCGCGGCAAGCGCAGCATCGTGCTGGATCTGCACACCGACGCGGGAACGCGGCGTTGCGGGCTCTCATCGAATCCGCCGACGTGTTCATCCACTCGATGCGCGCCAAGGCGATCGCCAAGCTCGGCTTCGGCTACGACGATGTCGCGGCGATCAATCCCGCAGTCGTCTACACCAATTGTTACGGGTACGGCCGGCGCGGGCCGGATCACGACCGACCCGCCTATGACGACACGATTCAGGCCGAATGCGGTCTGCCGGCGGTGCAAGAGCAATTGACCGGCCAGGCCGATTACGTCGGCACCATCATGGCCGACAAGGTCGCCGGGCTGACGGCGCTGTACGCAACGATGATGGCGCTGTTTCATCGCGAGCGCACCGGCGACGGGCAAGAGGTCGAGGTCGCCATGTTCGAGACCATGGCCTCCTTCATGCTTGTCGAACACGCCAACGGCGCGATGTTCGATCCGCCCCTGGGTCCCGCGGTGTATCCGCGCACCGTCGCGCCCAACCGCCGCCCGTACCGCACCAGCGACGGCTACATCGCAGCGCTGATCTACAACGACAAGCACTGGAACGCTTTCATGAACGCGGTGCAGCCACCGTGGGCCAGCGAGCGGTATTCGACACTGGAACTGCGCACCCGCCGAGATCGATACGGTCTACGGCCTGGTGGCGGAGACGATGAAAGAGCGGTCCACCGCCGAGTGGTTGGCGTTGTTGCGCGAACTCGAGATACCGGCCGCGCCGCTGAACACGCCCGGCGAGTTGTTTGACGATCCGCATCTGAACGCCGTCGGCATGTTCGAGACGGTGGAGACCCCGCACGGACCGGTGCGCTTCCCGGGCATACCCACCTGGTTCTCCCGGACACCTGGCCGTGTCGCGGGGCCGGCGCCGGAACTCGGCGCGGACACCGCGGCGATCCTCGACGAGCTGGACCTGGCGGTCGACGGTGTGTCCGGTTCGGGATAGCGCTTACTCAACGAAATATATTGCTGACGAAGGAGTTTCCCGCAATGGCTGTGCCCGTCTACAAGCGCATCCTCGACCTGTTCGAGGCGGAGGGCGTCAATACCCTGTTCGGGATCCCGGACCCGAACTTCGTGCACATGTTCGCCGAGGCCGACGCGCGCGGGTGGTCGGTGGTCGCACCGCATCACGAACTGAGCGCGGGTTTCATGGCCGAGGCGGCGTCACGAATGACGGGTAGGCCCGGCCTGTGCATCGGCACGCTCGGCCCGGGCATGGCCAATATCGCCGGGGCGATCCAGTGCGCGCTCGTCGAGAACTCACCGGTGATCTTCCTCGGCGGGCAGCGAGCCCGCATCACGGAGCGCCGGGTGCGACGCGGCCGCATCCAATTCGTCCAGCAGGAACCTCTTTTCGCCGCGTCGGTGAAGTACAGCAGCTCGATCGAGTACGCCGACCAGACCGACGAGATCATCCACGAGGCCATCCGCAGGGCGATGTCCGGCACCCCGGGGCCGTCTACGTCGAGTTCCCGTCGCATGTGATCCTCGAGGAGCTCGATGTCGCCGAGGCGCCGAGCCCGTCGAGCTACCGGCTGGTCAACCAGGGCGCCGGCTCCCGCGAGGTGGCTGAGGCCGTCAAGCTGATCCGCGAGGCCAAGAGCCCGATCCTGCTGGTGGGCCACGGCGTGCACACCTCACGGACCCAACAGGAGGTCAAGGAGCTGGCCGAGCTGATGGCCTGCCCGGTGATTCAGACCTCCGGCGGGACCTCGTTCATTCCGGGACTGCAGGATCGGACGTTCCCCTACTTGTTCTCCCCGGCCGCCAACGAGGCAGTCGAGGAATCCGACCTGTGCGTGGCGCTGGGTACCGAACTCGGTGAGCCGATGCACTACGGCCGGACCCAGCACTGGGCCGGCAACGACGCGAACCGCAAATGGGTGTACGTGGAGCAGGACCCGACCGCCATCGGCGTCAACCGCCGGTTCGACGTGGCGCTGGTCGGTGATCTGCGCGGTGTCGTGCCGCAGCTGGTCGAGGCGCTGAAGGATCGTCCGCGCAAACTCGCACCCGCGCTGCAGGTCCTGATCGAAAAGGATGCGAAAGAGCTTGCGGACATGGCGGAATCGGCGCCGTCCGGACGCTCACCGATCCACCCGGCGCGCTACGTCGTCGAGGCCACCAAAGCGTTCAACGAACTCGAGGACGGCATCTTGGTGCGCGACGGCGGCGCGACCGTGATCTTCCAGTGGACCTACTCGCAGTCCAAGCCGCGCGACGTTATCTGGAACCAGAACTTCGGCCACCTCGGCACCGGCCTGCCGTACGCGGTCGGGGCATCGGTGGCCGAGGGCGGTAAGCGCCCGGTGATGTTGCTGACCAGCGATTCGGCGTTTCTTTTCCATATCGCCGAGCTGGAAACCGCTGCGCGGCAGAATCTTCCACTGGTGTGCGTGGTGGGCGTCGACCACCAGTGGGGCCTCGAGGTGGGTGTGTACAAGCGAACCTTCGCCCAGCCGTCGCCGCAGCCCGGTGTGCACTGGAGCAAGGACGTCCGGATGGACAAGGTCGCCGAGGGTTTCGGTTGCCACGGTGAGTACGTCGAGAAGGAAGAGGAGATCGGCCCGGCGATCGCTCGCGCCTACGCCAGTGGCAAAGTCGGTGTAGTGCACGTGTGCATCGATCCGAAGGCGAATTCCGAGGAGATGCCCAAGTACGACCGATTCCGCACCTGGTACGCCGAAGGCACCCAGTAAGGCCAATCAGTCAGTAAGGATGAAGTGATGCGCGAATACCTGAAGTTCTACATCGACGGACAGTGGGTCGACCCGTTGCGGCCGAATCCTTTCGACGTGGAAAACCCGGCGACCGAGCAGGTTTCGGGGAGGATCTCGCTGGGCTCGGCGGCCGATGTCGACGTGGCGGTCAACGCCGCCCGCCGGGCGTTCGCCGGCTGGTCGCAATCCACCCGTGAACAGCGCCTGGACCTGTTGCAGGCCATCCTCTCCGAGTACCAGAAGCGCGCGGACGATCTCGCCGAGGCGGTCACCGAGGAAATTGGCGCGCCGGCGTCGCTGGCCGCAGGCCCGCAGGTATTCCTCGGGATCGGGCACCTGATGACGGCCATCGATGTGCTGAAGAACTTTTCGTTCGAGGAGCACAAAGGGGAAAGCCTGATCGCCAAGGAGCCGATCGGTGTCTGCGGGTTGATCACGCCGTGGAACTGGCCGATCAACCAGGTCGCGGTGAAGGTTTACCCGGCCTTGGCTACCGGCTGCACCGTTGTTCTGAAACCCTCTGAGGTGGCGCCGTATTCGCCCTACATCTTCGCCGAGATCCTGGACGCCGCGGGTGTGCCGGCCGGAGTTTTCAACTTGGTCAACGGCGATGGCGCGGGCGTGGGCGTGGCCCTGGCGAGCCATCCCGACATCGACCTGGTGTCGTTCACCGGCTCCACCCGCGCCGGTGTCGAGGTGGCCAAGCTTGCTGCCCCGACCGTGAAGCGGGTGACCCAGGAGCTCGGCGGCAAAAGCCCGAACATCGTCCTCGACGACAGCGGCTTTGCCGAGGGTGTCAGCGCCGGCGTGGCCAACATGATGCCGAACTCCGGGCAGAGCTGTAATGCACCGACGCGGATGCTGGTCCCGAATTCCCGTATGGCCGAGGCCATCTCCCTAGCGCGGGAGGCGGCCGAGCAGGTCACGGTCGGCCCTCCCGACGCAGGGACGACAATCGGACCGGTGGCCTCGAAGGCTCAGTTCGACAAGGTTCAGCGCCTGATTCAGAAGGGCGTCGACGAGGGTGCGACCGTGGTGGCGGGCGGTCCGGGCCGGCCGGCGGGGTTGGACCAGGGTTACTACGTCAAACCGACCGTCTTCGCCCACGTCACCAACGACATGACGATCGCGCGCGAAGAGATCTTCGGGCCGGTGCTGTGCATCCTCGGCTACGACGACATCGACCAGGCCATCGAGATCGCCAACGACACCGAGTACGGCCTCGCCGGCTTTGTCTCCGGGGCCGATCTCGATCAGGCGCGCGACATTGCCCGCAGGATCCGCGCCGGCTGGGTGACGATCAATCACGCATTCGACATGAACACACCGTTCGGCGGGTACAAGCGCAGCGGCAACGGTCGAGAGTGGAGCGAGTTCGGGTTCCACGAGTACTTGGAAGTCAAGAGCATTTTGGGCTACTCGCCGTAAGGCCGCGACCGGCTCCGGCCGACCATCAGGGAGGTTGCAATGAAGTGTCGTGCCGCAGTGCTGCGCGGGGTCGGCGAGGACTGGGAGATCCGCGAGGTCGATCTCGATCCACCCCATGCCGGTGAAGTCCTGGTACGGATGGCCGTTGCCGGTATCTGCCATTCCGATGACCACCTCGTCACCGGCGACGTACTGCCGACCCCCGAGGTGCGGGCTTCGACCGGTATCCCTGAGCCTGACTGGTTCCCGATGCTCGGTGGTCACGAGGGCGCTGGTGTCGTCGAAGAAATCGGGCCGGGTGTGACGTCGGTGCAGCCGGGCGACCACGTGGCGATGTCGTTCATTCCCGCGTGCGGCAGTTGCCGGTTTTGTGTGAACGGTCAGAGCTACATCTGCGACGCCGGCGCAAGTTTGTTCTCGAGGGAGATGCCGACCGACGGAACCTGTCGCCGGCATCTTGGCGACGAAAACCTGATGGCCTACGGACAACTCGGCACATTCGCCGAATATGCGGTGCTGACGGACAGGTCCGTCATCAAGATCGACGACACGATCCCATTCCATGCCGCCTCACTGGTGTCGTGCGGCGTCAGCACCGGCTGGGGCTCCGCAACGGTTTCGGCGGGCACCGAGCCCGGTGACACCGTCGTCGTCATCGGTACGGGAGGCGTCGGGATGAATGCCCTGCAAGGGGCGCGCGCTGCCGGCGCGACCTCTGTCGTTGCAGTGGACCCGGTTGAGTCCAAGCGGGATTCGGCCAAGATCTTCGGCGCCACACACAGTGCCGTCTCCGCCGAGGAGGCGATACCGCTGGTGGCCGAGATCACCGCCGGCGTGATGGCCGACCGCGTCGTCGTGACCGCCGGCGTCGTGCACGTGGAGTTGATCCCGTTGGCCATGCGGCTGCTTCGCAAAGGCGGGACATGCGTGATCACCGGCATCACCCCCTATACCGAGCCGGTGGTTCCGCTGATCCTGCAGGAGATGGTGCTGTCGTCCAAACAACTCAAGGGAGCGCTCTACGGCGGGATGAATCCGCGCACCAGCGTGCCGTTGCTGTTGTCGATGTATCAGGCAGGGGCATTGAAACTCGATGAGCTGGTCACCCGCCACTACCAGCTTGACCAGATCAACGAGGCGTTCGTTGACCTGCGCGAAGGACGCAATATTCGCGGCCTCATCGATTTTGCCGGCAGCTGAAATCGGTTTCTGAGCCGAGGAAACCGGCGAAGGTCGGGAAGTAGAAGTCGCCAGATTCGAAACCATGGCATCGTTCATCTTGGTCGAACATGCCAACGGTGCCATGTTCGACCCCCGCTGGGCCCGCGATCTACCCGCGGACGGTTGCGCCGAACCGCAAGCCTTTTCTGCCTGCCGCACGCGGAGTTGGCGCGTGGCAGCATATTTCGGCCGCCGCCGCGCCGTGTCTGCCGCTGATGCGCACTGCCCGGACCTAAACTGGCGCCTGCATCAGCAGGGAGGGGCACCCGAGCATCGGCGGCATCAAGGCCGCCGACCAGGAAACTGGTCGGCGCGCTGGAGAGGTGAACATGGAACCGGCCGGGGCATACCCCGTGCCGGTTCATTCTGCTCGGAAGCCTCGCTGGGTCGCCCCACCACCGGCGAGCCGGTCGATCACCCGCCGGGCCAGCGACGACAGTGACCGTCCCGAACGCCGCCCGGGTATCCGCGCGCTGGATGGTCTGCGCGCGTTGGCCGTGGGACTGGTGCTCGCCGATCACGGCGGCATCCCCGGCATGGCCGGCGGGTTCCTGGGAGTCGACGTGTTTTTCGTGCTCAGCGGTTTCCTGATCACGTCGCTGTTACTGGACGAACTGGGCCGCACGGGCCGGATCGACCTGGCCAACTTCTGGATTCGGCGGGCCCGCCGACTGCTGCCGGCATTGATTCTGATGGTGCTGACGGTGGCCGTCGGGCGCCAACTCTTCTCTCCGGAAGCGATCGCCAGCCTGCGCGACGACGCCGTCGCCGCCTTCTTCTGGGTGGCGAACTGGATGTTCGTCGCGGACAAGACCGGTTACTTCGCTCAGGGGTCCCCGCCGTCGCCGCTGCAGCACGCCTGGTCACTGGGGGTGGAAGAGCAGTACTACATCGTCTGGCCGCTGTTACTGGTGGCGGTCGCCGTGGGACTCGCGGTCCGCGCGCGCCGCCGGAGCAAGCGGGCCACGGTCGGCGCAGTCCGCCTGACGGTGTTCCTGCTCGCCACGCTGGGCGCACTGGCATCGGCCGCGGCCGCGATTCTGCTCGCGTCCGACTCGACCCGCGACCGGGTCTATTTCGGCACCGACACCCGGGCCCAGGCGCTGCTGGTGGGCGCTGCGGCGTCCGCGCTGCTGGTCGGCGACTGGCCCGCGCTCAATCGCGGGTGGTCGCTGATCCGCTCCCGCACGGCTAAATGGATCGCCCGGCTACTTCCGGTGATCGGCCTGGCGTTGCTCGGGGCAGCCGTGCACCTGGCCACCGGCAGCGCCCGCGAGTTCCGCGGCGGCCTGCTGATCGCGGTCGCCGTCGCGGCGGTGCTGGTGATCGCCCCGGTGGCACTGGATCAGGGCGGACCGGTGGCCACCGCATTGGCCTGGGGTCCGCTGGCCTGGCTCGGGGGCATCTCCTACGGCATCTACCTGTGGCACTGGCCGATCTTTCTGGTTCTCAACGGCCAGCGAACGGGATGGCACGGCCTGTCGCTGTTCGCCCTCCGGTGCGCCGTGACGCTGGCGATCTCGGTGGTGTCGTGGTGGGCGATCGAGCAGCCGGTCCGAAAGTGGCGACCGATGCGGGTGCCGCTGCTACCGCTGGCCGGAGCCACCGCGGCGACCGCGGCGGCAGTGACGTTGTTAGTGGTTCCGGTCGTTCCGAAGGCCGGTGTCAGTGCACTCGACGCCAGCCTTCCGCCTGGCGTGTCACCGGTTGCGGTGGTCTCACCGTCGCCTGCCGAGGCGGTCCGGCCGGCGCGGGCGATCACGAAGCCAGACCCGCGGCGTCCGTTCACGGTGTCGGTGTTCGGCGACTCGATCGGCTGGACGATGATGCACTTCCTGCCGGCAACGCCGGGGTTCCACTTCGTCGACCACACCGTGATCGGCTGCAGCCTGGTCCGCGGCGGCCCGTACAGCTATCTCGGCCAGGCCCTGGACCAGAAGAGCGAGTGCGAATCCTGGCCGGGCAGATGGACCTCGCAGATCGCCGCCGATCAACCCGACGCCGTCCTGCTGGTCATCGGGCGCTGGGAAACCGTGGACCGGGTCAACGAGGGACGGTGGACCCACATCGGGGATCCGGCCTTCGACTCCTACATCAGCGCCGAGTTGCGACGTGCGGTCGACATCCTCAGCTTCAGCGGTGCGCCGCTGACCGTCGCGAACCTGCCGTACAGCAGGCGCGGTGAGCGGCCGGACGGCAGCCTGTATCCCGAGGATCAGCCCGAGCGGGTGGACGAGTGGAACACCATGCTGGGCAAGACGATTGGCAACCGCCCGGACGTCCGCATCCTCGACCTCAGGAAGAAGCTGTGTCCGCAAGGAACGTATACGGCCGACGTGGACGGCATCCATGTCCGCAGCGACGGCGTGCACCTGACCGAGGAGGGCGTGCAGTGGATGACGCCCTGGCTGGAGCAGTCGCTGAAACCGCGCTGACCTAGGCGGGTCGCCGCCGATGACCTAGCCGGCGACGTAGCAGCTGAGTTCCATGCTGTCGCTCTCGCGGACAGCGAAATTGAAACTCACGTAGCCACTTTCGCTGCCGTGGACGTAGTCGAGGTAGGACCGGGTGTCCGGGCTCTCGGTGTTGTCGGCGATGACGAGGGCGCCGCGCGACAGCCTCGGCTCCAGCAGCTTGATCACCGGCAGGTACAGCTCTTTCCACCCGTCGAGCAGCACGAAGTCGACCGAGCCCGTCCAGTTCCGCGAGCGTGGAAAGCGCGTCGCCTTCCAGGACGGTGATCAGGTCGTCCAGACCGGTGTCGGCGAACGTCTGCTTGGCGGCGGCGATCTTGGTTTCGCTGATCTCCGTCGTCACCACCCGGCCGGAGCCGTTGTCGCGCACCGCCGATGCCAGGTGCAGTGCCGAAATACCAAACGACATACCGAATTCCACGATGGTGGCCGGTTTGGTTGCTCGCACCAGCGAGTAGAGCAGCCGGCCGGACTCCGGCGTCACCGGGATGTAGAACTCGCTCATCGCGTCGGCGCGCTCCTTGACGGTCGGCCGACGCAGACATGTCAGGGCGGCGCTCGCGCAGCAGTCGACATCTGTTCCTGCGCCTCGGCGTACATCCGGTGCAGCGTGTCGGCGACTCGGGAATCTTGCAATGTAGTAGTAGCCATGCCGTCGAGCCTAGGCGTTAATGAACGCTAACGGGCACTTACCTCAAGTGGTCGACTGCGGCAGCAGCACGATTTTGCCGTGGGTGTGCCGTTGCTCGAGTTCCTTGTAGGCATCGACGACCCGGTCCAACGGGTAGGTCGCGGCAACGTCGAAATCGACAGCACCGGACACCACCAGGTCGGCGATCTCCTGCAGCACAGCCGGGGTCGAAGCCTCGGCACTGCCTTCGGTTTTCGCGCCGACTTCGGCGGCTTTGGCAAACGAGATGATCGTGTTGATGCGCTCGCGTGGCACACCGAGATCGACGGCGAGCTGCACATACTCCGGCCCGAACAGGTCGATGAAGGCGTCGACGCCGTCGGGCGCGGCCTGCTGCAGTCGGTCGGCCAATCCGTCGCCGTACTCGACCGGCTCGACTCCGTGCGCGCGCAGCCACGCCGCATTGGCCGACGACGCGATGCCCAGTACCCGCACACCTTGCAGCGCCAGCAGTTGCACCACGAGACTGCCGACTCCGCCGGCGGCTGCCGAGACTGCCACGGTCTCACCTGACTGCGGCGCGACCGCGCGAACTGCGGCGTACGCCGTGGCGCCCACCACGTACAGCGAACCCGCTACCTCCCAACTCAACTCGGCCGGTTTGTGAATCAGCTGGTCGACCGGGACGCTCGCATGGGTGGCGTGGCTCGACCGCTGAAAACTGAACCCGAGCACCTCGTCACCGACGGCGAAATCGCTGACGCCGTCTCCGACCTCGACGACGACACCGGCCAGGTCGCTGCCCTCGCCGGAGGGAAAGGTGGCCGGGAATTGCTCGTGCAGCGCGCCGGTGCGGATGCCGGCCTCGCCGGGATTGATGCCGGCCGCGCGAACCTCGACGAGCACCTCGCCGGCACCGGGCTCCGGCCTCTCGATATCGGTGACGTAGAGGACGTCGGGGCCGCCGTAACTATCGAACCGGACCGCGCGGGTTTGTGGATTCGCCATGCAGGCGCCAACTCGGCCGCGCGCGGATGTATTCCGCAGCCGCCTCACGACAAAAGGCTAGGCCACCACGTTGATCGGATCGCCGATGTGAACCGTGTCGAAGTACCACGCGGCGTTGTCCGGGCTGAGGTTGATGCAGCCGTGGCTGACGTTCGCATAGCCCTGGGAGTCGACCGACCACGGCGCCGAGTGCACGTAGACGCCGCTCCAGGTGACGCGGACGGCGTACTGCGCGGTGATCTTGTAGCCCTCGGAGGACTCCAGCGGGATACCGATGGTCCGCGAATCCATCACGACCGTGCGCTCTTTCGACAGCGCGGAGAAATTTCCGATCGGGGTCGGGCGAGTGGCCTTGCCCATCGACGCCGGCATCGTGCGCAGCACCTCACCGTTCTGGGTGACCGTGAAGGTGTGCGCGGAAATGCTTGCCGTGCCTACCACTTCGTCGCCGGTCTCGAAACCGGTCGACAATGCGTGCACCTGCAACGCCGACGTGGCTGTGCGCGGGCCAGTAGCCGTCCGGCTTCCATTCCACGACGTTCGGTTCGGGCCAATCGAACGCGCCCGTCATGTGGTTCGGCGCAGTGACTTTGATCGCCCGTTCGGCTGCCGAGCGGTTGGTGACCGGGCCGGTGAACGTGACGATCACCGGGTGGGCCACCCCGACCACCGCGCCGTTGGCCGGCAGGATCGATGCGACCGCGCCGGCCGGGGTCGGGGGAGCGATCGCCGCCATTCCCGGGGCGGCCGAGCCCATCATGGTCAGCGCGGCGATCGATGCCGCGAGCCAACCCGTACGAATCGCTTTACCCACCGTGTCCACCCTCCGAGACGAGGCGGGACCCCCGCCCCGCATTGCACATCTCCAATATGCCCTATGTTCCGCTCAGCAAAGGCAACGTAAGTTGCGCACGTCGCAATTAGTGCCCCATAGTACAGGCCATATCCCCAGCTGGACGGCCTATTTTCGGCGTAGCCGCCGGGCTCGGGCCCTTAAGCTGAAGGCGAGTTGGCAAGCGCGGTTGCGGGTGATGGGGCCGGCTTCAGCCGTGCCAGCTGCTCCAGTGCCGCACAGCGACGGCGATCACCGGGCCGATAAGTGAAACCGATTGGTACTGGACATATTTCGCGCGCAGCAGAGTCCAGTCCGTCGTGCATCGTGCTGCCGTCGTGATGGATGGTGGCGATCCCGTCGGCGCGGACCCACCACAACTGCGTCCAATCCTCGTCGTAGTGGTCGACGAGGAGAGTTACCTGCGGGTTGCGCTCGATGTTGGTCAGCCGGCGCAGCCGCTGGGTGGTCTTCGGTTTGGCGTCCACCGCGGTGTAGACGACCCCGTCGTGCAGTGCGAACACCACCGGCACCAGGTGCGGACGCCCGTCGGGGTCGGCGGTGGCCAATCGGGCTACCGGCGCTTGCGCGAAGCGGGTCTCGGGGTCGAAGTCGGGCATGTCTAGTTGATGGACAGGCCGCCGTCGACGACGATCGTCTGCCCGGTGACGTACCCGCCGGCGGCCGACGCCAGCCACACCGCGGTGGCAGCCAGTTCGCGGTCATCGCCGAGGCGGCCCAAGACCAGTCGATGCGACTGGCTCTCCAGGTACTCGGGCGGGTACTCGTCGGTCATCTCGGTCTTGAAGAATCCCGGAGCCAGGGCGTTGACGCGAATTCCCTTGCGGGAGCCCCACTGCTGCGCCAGGTCCCGGGTGAGCCCGATGATCGCGGCCTTGCTCGCGCTGTAGGCCGCCTGCGGAAGGCCGGCGGTGGTGATCCCGAGGATGCTGGCGATGTTGATGATCGAGCTGCCGGGCTGCATGACCCGCCCGCAGGCCTGCGCCACCCAGTACGCGCCGTTGAGGTTGACGTCGATCACCGAGCGGAACTCCTCGGGCGTCTCCCGGGTCGCCGGGTGGGCGGTGCCGATGCCGGCGTTGTTGATCAACACGTCGACGCGGCCGAACGTCTGCATCGCGGCGTCGACCAGCGCCTGACACTGCTCGGGCACGCTGACGTCGGTGGCGACCGTCAGCGCCTTGCGGCCGCCGGCTTCGACGAGCGCGGCGGTGTCGGCCAACCGCTCGACGCGGCGCGCCCCCAGCACGACGTCGGCGCCGGCCTCGGCGAACGCCTGGGCGAACGACACGCCCAGCCCCGACGAAGCACCGGTCACGATCACCACTTTGTCGTCGAGTCGGAACGAATCGAGAACGCTCATCAAGAGACACCTTTGCCGTCGAGTTGCCATTCGAGCCAAGGCTTTGAAGCTACCGTCTGACGGCAGCATGTCGGCCGGAACTCGGAAGCCCGACGTTGATATGCCCGATTCAGCGACGCGCGCTACGGTTAGATAAACGAAGTTGTGTCGTCACTCACGCGTGACGGCATTTCTGGTTAATCCGGGCTGGAACTCATGCAGGAGGTGACGGGATGAGCGGATCGCACCGCCGCAAACCGCGGAGGTCGCTGAGCTTGCTCAGTCTGTTGGCAGTGGCAGGGCTCGGTGCTGGCCACGGCGCCCGCGAACGCGTCGCCCTTCATGCCGCCCCTCCCGCGAGACGCGGCGTCCGCGGCCGCGCAGGTGGGCCCGCAGATCGTCGACATCGACGCCAAGCTGGGATTCCAGAGCGCCGTCGGCGCCGGGACCGGCATCGTGATCGACCCCAGCGTGATCCTCACCAACAACCACGTGGTCGCCGGCGCGACCGACCTGACCGCGAGGTCGATCGCCAACGGTCAGGTCTTCCCGGCCAATGTGATCGGTTTCGACCGCCAGCACGACATCGCGGTCCTGCAACTCGCCGGCGGCGGGCTGCCGGTGGCGAACATCGGCAACTCGGACGGCCTGAGCGTGGGCCAACCGGTGGTCTCGCTGGGTAACGCCGGCGGTGCCGGCGGGGCGCCCAGCGTGGAGGAGGGGCGCATCGGCGCGCTGAACCAGACGGTGTCGGCGAACGACGCGCTGACCGGCAGCACCGAAACCCTGGTCGGCCTGATCCAGGTCGACGCGAACATCCGCCCGGGCGACTCCGGTGGCCCCACGGTCAACTCCGCCAACCAGGTGATCGGCATGAACACCGCCGCGACGCAGAACTTCCACCTCGGCCGCGGCCAAGGCTTCGCGATCCCGATCAACGAGGCGATGGCCATCGCGGGACAGATCCGCTCCGGTGCCTCGTCGCCGAGCGTGCACATCGGGCCGACCGCCTTCCTCGGCGTCGGAGTCAACGACGCCCCGGGCGGCGCGGGCGCGATCGTCCGCCAGGTGATTCCGACCGGCCCGGCCGCAGCCGCCGGGCTCGCCCCGGGTGACGTGGTCAACTCGATCAACGGCCAACCGGTCAACTCGGCCACCGCGCTGACGAACATTCTCGACCAGCATCACCCCGGCGAACACGTCAGCGTGGGGCTGCAGGGTCGGGCCATCGACGTGTCGCTGGGCGACGGCCCGCCGGGCTGACCCAACGTCCCAGCTCAGCGGCTGCACTCAATTCGTTTGGCGCATAAGGTTTTCGATGCCACGCCTCGGGTACGTGTAAGGTCGTGGACTTGACCAGGGACAGAGAGACACTCGTCCGAGCATGACCCTGCCGAGGGAAGCCACGTCGAAGGCGGCGTGGTCGAGCATCCCCAGTGCCGACGAGTTCGCCGAGGCCAAATCGCTGCCGGCCGATCCGACCTGGTTCAAGCACGCGGTCTTCTACGAAGTGCTCGTTCGAGCCTTCGTTGACGGCAACGCGGACGGATCGGGAGATCTGCGGGGCCTCATGGAGCGCCTGGACTATCTGCAGTGGCTGGGTGTCGACTGTCTGTGGTTGCCGCCGTTCTACGACTCTCCGCTACGCGACGGCGGCTACGACATCCGCGACTTCTACAAAGTGCTGCCCGAATTCGGCACCGTCGAGGACTTCGTCGCGTTGCTCGACGCGGCGCACGAGCGGGGCATCCGGGTCATCACCGATCTCGTGATGAACCACACGTCGGATTCCCACCCCTGGTTCCAGGAATCACGGCAGGACCCCGACGGCCCATACGGCGACTTCTACGTCTGGAGCGACACCAGCGAAAAGTACACCGACGCGCGCATCATCTTCATCGACACCGAAGAATCGAATTGGACCTTCGACCCGGTGCGCAAGCAGTTCTACTGGCACCGCTTCTTTTCGCATCAGCCGGACCTGAACTACGACAACCCGGCCGTGCAGGAAGCGATGATCGACGTCCTGCGGTTCTGGCTCGATCTCGGGATCGACGGGTTCCGGTTGGACGCGGTGCCCTACCTGTTCGAGCGCGAGGGCACCAACTGCGAGAACCTGCCCGAGACGCACGCCTTCCTGAAGAAAGTGCGCAAAGTCGTCGACGACGAGTTCCCCGGCCGGGTGCTGCTGGCCGAGGCCAACCAGTGGCCCGCCGACGTCGTCGAATATTTCGGTGATCCCAGCACCGGCGGCGACGAGTGCCACATGGCGTTCCACTTCCCGCTGATGCCGCGCATCTTCATGGCGGTTCGCCGCGAGTCACGGTTCCCGATCTCGGAGATTCTCGGGCAGACGCCGCAGATTCCGGACATGGCGCAATGGGGGATCTTCCTGCGTAACCACGACGAGTTGACGCTGGAGATGGTCAGCGACGAAGAGCGCGACTACATGTACTCCGAGTACGCCAAAGACCCGCGGATGAAAGCCAACGTCGGAATCCGTCGCCGGCTGGCCCCGCTGCTGGACAACGACCGCAACCAGATCGAGCTGTTCACCGCGCTCCTGCTGTCGCTGCCCGGCTCACCGTGCCTCTACTACGGCGACGAGATCGGCATGGGTGACGTCATCTGGTTGGGTGACCGCGACGGCGTGCGCACCCCGATGCAGTGGACACCGGACCGCAACGCCGGGTTCTCCAAGGCGAACCCCGGCCGGCTGTACCTGCCCGCCAGCCAGGACTCGGTTTACGGGTATCAGGCCGTCAACGTCGAAGCGCAGATGGACACCTCGACGTCGTTGTTGAACTGGACCCGCACCATGCTGATGGTGCGCAGGCGACACGCTGCGTTCGCGATCGGGTCGTTCCAAGAGCTGGGCGGAACGAACCCGTCGGTGCTGGCCTACGCCCGGGTGTCCGACGACGATGTGGTGGTCTGCGTCAACAACCTGTCGCGTTTCCCGCAACCCATCGAACTGAACCTGCAGCACTGGAACGGCTACATGCCGATCGAGCTGACCGGCCGGGTGAGATTTCCGCCCATCGGACATCTGCCGTATCTGCTCACCCTGCCAAGCCACGGGTTCTACTGGTTCCAATTGTGCGGGTCTGAGGAGTCGCAATGAATCTGCCGTGGTCAGAATGGCTGCCGCAGCAGCGCTGGTACGCCGGCCGCAGCCGTGAACTGGCGACCGCCGAGCCGGGTCTGGTGGTAGGTCTGCGCGACAATCTGGATCTCACGCTGGTGGACGTCACCTACACCGACGGCTCGGCCGAGCGCTACCAGGTGATCGTCGGCTGGGACTCCGAGCCGCCCACCGAGTTCAGCACCGTCGCCACCATCGGCGCTGACGGCGACCGCGTGGGCTTCGATGCGCTCTACGACCCGGACGCAGCGGCGTTCCTGCTGTCGCTGTTCGATTCGTCGGCCACCCGGGACGGCGTGTCGTTCGGCAAGGAGCCGGACGTCACCCTGCCGCTGAACGCCTACCCGCGGGTGTCGGACGCCGAGCAGAGCAACACCAGCGTGATCTTCGATCGCGACGCCATCTTGAAGGTGTTCCGCCGCGTCAGCCCGGGCGTCAACCCCGACATCGAGCTCAACCGGGTCCTCGGCCGGGCCGGGAACCCGCACGTGGCCCGTCTGCTGGGCACCTACGAACTGACCGCGCCGGACGCCGACGCCAGCTGGCCGCTGGGCATGGCGACCGAGTACGAGGGCAACGCGGCCGAGGGCTGGGCGATGGCCACCGCCAGCGTCCGCGACCTGTTCGCCGAAGGCGACTTGTACGCCTACGAGGTCGGCGGTGACTTCGCCGGCGAGTCCCATCGCCTGGGCGAAGCCGTCGCATCGGTGCACGCCGGGCTCGCCGAAGCGCTCGGCACCTCGCAGGCCGCCGTTCCCGGTCGACACCATGCTGGCCCGGTTGTCGTCGGCGGCCGCCGCGGTGACCGAGCTCGAGCAGTACGTCTCGGCGATCGAGCAGCGCTTTCAGAAGCTGGCGGAGCAGACCATCACGGTGCAGCGGGTGCACGGCGATCTGCACCTGGGCCAGGTGCTGCGCACGCCGGAGTCCTGGTTGCTGATCGATTTCGAAGGTGAGCCGGGCCAACCGCTGGAGGAGCGGCGTGCGCCGGACTCCCCGTTGCGCGACGTGGCAGGTGTGTTGCGATCGTTCGACTACGCCGCTTATGGACCGCTGGTCGATCAGTCGGCCGACAAGCAATTGGCTGCGCGTGCTCGAGAGTGGGTGCAGCGCAACCGAACAGCGTTCTGCGATGGATACGCGGCGGCATCCGGCGTGGACCCCCGCGATTCCGAATTGGTCTTGGCGGCCTACGAACTGGACAAGGCGGTGTACGAGGCGGGTTACGAATCTCGGCACCGGCCCAGCTGGCTGCCCATCCCGCTCCGGTCGATCGCCAAGTTCGTAGCAGACTGATGTGAATCGCGCCTGAATGGCCGCCCCCGCGCTGCACAGCGGGTAGTTCCGATGGAACCATGGTTTTATGTCTGGTGAGACGTTCGACAGTGAGGCTCGGCTCTCGTATCTGCTGGCAGTGCTTGCCGGTGTGCTCGGTGCGACGGCCTTCACCCACTCCGCCGGATACTTCGTCACGTTCATGACCGGCAACGCGCAACGCGCCGTGCTGGGGTACTTCAACGACGACGTGGTGCTGTCCATCACGGCCGGACTGCTGCTGCTGAGCTTCGTCGCCGGCGTGGTGGTGGCGTCGGTGTGTCGGCGGCATTTCTGGGTGGCACACCCGCACGGGCCGACCGTGCTGACCACGTTCAGTCTGCTCGCGGCCACGATCGTCGACGTGTTCGACGAGGGCTGGTCGGAAAGCCAGCTCGACTTTCCGCCGATCATGTTGCTGGCCTTCGGTATTGGCGCGCTGAACACGTCGTTCGTCAAAGACGGCGAGGTGTCGGTGCCCTTGAGTTATGTGACCGGGACGCTGGTCAAGATGGGTCAGGGCATCGAGCGCCATATCGCCGGCGGAAACATCTCCGACTGGCTCGGTTATTTCCTGCTGTTCGGCGCCTTCATCTTCGGCGCAACGGTCGGCGGTGTCATCAGCTTGTTCGTCAACGGCACCGGGATGCTGGTCTTCTCCTCGGCGATGTGCACGGTGGCTACCGGCTTCACGTATTTCCATCAGGATCGGCGCGCCCTGCTGAATTAGCCTCCCGCACAAAAACATCGGCCGCAGCGCGCCCCTTCCTGGCCGCCGACACGTAAGCCGTGCGCACTAGCCTGCGGCACAAAAACATCGGCCGCAGCGCTGGGGGAACGCTGCGGCCGATGTGGGGGTGGGTCGATCAGGTGGCGCCTTGCGCTGCGCTCAGCGTCCGCTGGATGTCGGGCTTCATGGCAACCAGTTGCTGGTTCCAGTAACCCCAGTCATGCGTCCCGTTGGGCGGGAAGTTGAACGTGCCGTTGCGGCCACCCGCAGCGGTGTAGTTGTCCCGGAACTGCTCGTTGGTGCGCAGGGTGAACTGCTCGAGGAACTTGGCCGGCATGCTGTTGCCGCCCAACTCGTTCGGAGTGCCGTTGCCGCAGTAGACCCAGATGCGGGTGTTGTTCTGCACCAGGCGCGGAATCTGCACCATCGCGTCGTTGCGCTTCCAGGCCGGGTCACTGGTCGGACCCCACATGTTGGAGGCGTTGTAGCCGCCCGCGTCACCCATCGCCAGACCGATCAGCGTCGGCCACCAACCCTCGGAGGGGTTCAAGAAGCCGGACAGCGATGCGGCGTAGGAGAACTGCTGCGGGTAGTACGCGGCCAGGATCATCGCTGACCCACCCGACATCGAAAGACCCACCGCGGCATTGCCGTTCGGGGAGATGCCTCGGTTAGCCTGCAGATATGCGGGAAGCTCCCTGGTAATGAAGGTTTCCATCTTGTAGGTCTGGCAACCGCTCTTGCCGCACGCCGGCTGGTACCAGTCGCTGTAGAAGCTGGACTGTCCACCGATCGGCATGATCACCGACAGGCCGGACTGGTAGTACTCCTCGAACGCCGGAGTGTTGATGTCCCAGCCGTTGAAGTCGTCCTGTGCGCGCAAGCCGTCGAGCAGGTAGACCGCGTGCGGTCCACCGCCCTGGAATTGCACCCTGATGTCGTGGCCCATAGACGCCGATGGGACATTCAAAGTTTCGACCGGCAGACCCTTTTTGGAGAACGCCCCCACGGTCGCCGAGCCGCCGATCGCACCGACCAGGCCGGCCAGCAGCGCTGCCCCGACGGTCGCAATTGCCAATCTGCGCGGCAAACTTCCTGCCGCGCCGCGGAATTTCTCTGCGAACTTCATAGCTCCTATCCCAACTTTCATTTGCCGCACAAGCGGTCGAATAGCTGTCTGTGGCAGTCAAACACCCCAGTAACTACAAGCGTGTCACTCGACGCGGAGTGGGGGATAGCGGTTCGCTAACGATTGAGGCTCGAAGCGTTACCTGCGGATAACGGAACGAAAACGTCCCCTGCTCAACAGAATTCAGCAGGGGACGTTACGTGATCGTGACCTACGTGACCAGGCGGCGCAAAAGCGTTGATGCAGTGGCGATTCCGAGAACTGCCGCGACGACCAACACGACGATGTCCAGCGGGTTGAAGGGAGTGCCGATGAGTATTGCCCGTAATGCATGGACTTCGTAGCTGAGCGGGTTGACGGTGCTGAGCACGTGCAGCCACCCCGGCATCGCGTCGACCGGGTAGAGCGCGTTGGACGCGAAGAACAGCGGCATGGTGATGGCCTGGCCGATCCCCATCAGCCGATCGCGGCTGCGCACCAGCCCCGCCAGCGTCATCGACAGGCAGGCGAAGAACGCCGAACCCAGCATCACCACGGCCATCGCGGCAAGGATGCGCAGCGGGTTGATCGTCATCCCAATTCTCATCAGATAGGCCAGTGCCAGCACGCCGATGACCTGGGCCACCGATCGCACGCCCGCCGCGAACGCTTTACCGGAGATCAGCGCGGACGCCGGCGCCGGCGTCACCATCAGCTTGGCCAGGATTCCGGCGTCGCGGTCCCAGATGATCTGGATGCCGTAGAAGATCGAGATGAACAACGCCGACTGGGCGATGATCCCCGGCGCCAGGAACGCCAGATATGACACCGACCCGGTGTTGATGACGTGCAGCTTGCTGAACGTCGTGCCGAAGATCAGCAGCCACAGCGCCGGCTGCACCATCCGCGTGGCGAGCTCGGTGCGATCGTGCCGCAGCTTCTGCATCTCCACGAGCGCGAACGCGCCGACGCCGCCGAACGTCGCGGGTACCCGCTGCCACCCGGTCGATGAGGGTGTTCACTTGTATCTGTTTACGAGCTAAGTATGTGTAGACGCTATGTCTGCGCTAGCAGCGAGCTACTTCTCCAAACGATGCAGGACGACGTTCGCGAGCACGCCGTCTTCGATGTTCGCCGTCATGTATGTGCAGAACGGCTGCCGCCGGCGATCGGTCGGCGAGCCCGGATTCAGCAACCGCAAGCCGGTGCTGGTTGTGGTGTCCCACGGGATGTGGCTGTGGCCGAACACCAGCACGTCGGTCTCGGGGTACAGGCCAGACATTCGGGCGTCGCGTCCGGCGCTGCCGCCGGTTTCATGGACCACCGTCAACCGCAGCCCGTCGAGCGCCACGTCGGCCCGTTCCGGCAATCGCGCACGCAGCTCCGGCCCGTCGTTGTTGCCCCAGCAGGCCACCAGCCGCGCGGACCTGGCGGTCAGCTCGTCGAGCAGTTCGGGCGCCATCCAGTCGCCGGCATGCACCACCACGTCGGCCCGCTCGACCTCGTCCCAGACCCGCGGCGGCAGGTCGCGAGCGCGTCGCGGAACATGGGTGTCGGCGAGCAGCAGCAGCTTCACCCGACCATCCTCCTCTGATGCCGAACGGTTCGCGTCACTCCCGTCTCTCACTGCGTGTCGTCGTCCGCTCAGTGCCGACGTTGCCGTCTCTCATGCGTTTTCCGCGTCCTCAGTGCAACGGTTCGCGTCACTCCCGTCTCTCACTGCGTTCGTTCCGCTCGTTCCGCTCAGTGCCGAACGGTTCGCGTCCCGGTGGTCGAGTCGTGTCCGCGGAGTGGCACGATGCTAATCAGCGCCGCCCGGGCCGCTGCCGGGCCGACTCAAGGGAGAGAAACGCCATGCGCACCTTCGATTCAGTCGCCGACCTCGCCTCGATCAAGGGTGAAAGCATCGGAGAGAGCGATTGGGTGACGATCAGCCAGGAAGACGTCAACCTCTTCGCCGACGCGACCGGCGATCACCAGTGGATTCACGTCGACCCGGAGCGGGCGGCCAAAGGCCCGTTCGGTAAGACCATCGCGCACGGCTTCATGACGCTGGCGTTGCTGCCCCGGCTTCAGCACCAGATGTACACCGTCAACGGCATCAAGCTCGCAATCAACTACGGCCTCAACAAGGTCCGATTCCCCTCGCCGGTCCCGGTCGGCTCGCGCGTTCGCGCGAAGAGCTCGCTGATCAACATCGAGGACCTGGGCAACGGGGCCACGCAGGCGACCGTGTCGACCACCGTCGAGGTCGAGGGCAGCGACAAACCGGCGTGTGTCGCCGAGAGCGTCGTTCGTTACATCTCGTAGGCCGGGCCAGGTCATGGACGCGGGGCTGGCTTCCTGGCTGGACGCCGGACTGTACTTCGACTACCTCGGCTTCGACATCTTCTACCGGGTCGAGGGCAGTGGGCCGCCGCTGCTGCTGATCCACGGGTATCCGTTCAATTCCTTTGACTGGGAACTGATTTGGCCGACGCTGACGCAGCGGTTCACCGTTATCGCACCAGACATGATGGGGATGGGCTTCTCCGCGAAGCCGGTTGCCTATGAGTATTCGGTGCACGACCACGCGGACATGCACGAGGCGCTGCTGCATCACCTGGGTATCCGACATGCGCATATCCTGGCTCACGACCTCGGCGACTCGGTGGGTCAGGAACTGTTGGCGCGTCACGAGTTTGGCCAGCACGCGTACGGTTCGCTGAGCATCGAGTCGATCACCTGGCTCAATGGCGGGATGTTCGTCGAGACCTACACGCCGCGGCCCGCGCAGAAGCTACTGTCGGGAACTCCGTTGGGCGACATCCTGAGTCCGCTGCAGAACAGCCCGGTGTCGCGTCGCGTGCTGGAGCCGACGATACGGGAGATGTTCGGCCCGAATACCAAACCGAGCGCGCACATGATGGAGGTCTTCCATCAGATCCTGGGCTACAACGACGGCCGACGGGTGTTACACAAGGTCGGCCGATTCATCAAAGACCGCCATACACACCGGAATCGGTGGGTGCGGGCCATGCGGGAGACCGACGTGCCGATGCGGTTGATCGACGGGCCGATCGATCCTAATTCCGGCGCGCACATGGCGCGCCGCTACGCCGAGGTGATTCCAGGCGCCGACGTGGTCATGCTTGCCGACGACATCGGGCACTGGCCGCAACTCGAAGCGCCCGACGCGGTGCTGACGCACTTCCTCGCCCACATCGACCGTGTCACCGCCGAACGCCGGGATGTTTGAGAGCTACTCGGGAGTCGTGTGGGCGATCGCCGACTGAATCACGCCGAATCGATGTCGTGCCCGCTCGTCGGCCGCACTCTGCTCGTCGGCGCTGACTACCACGGCGTCCGGCCCGGGAAACACCGTCGCTTCATGGTCGGTGTCGAGCCACCGCACCACATAGGGGGGCGAACCATCCGAGGAGTGGACTTCGGAAATCAATCCGCGGTGATCGGGTGAATCGACCGTGGTGCCCTTGAGGACCAACCAATCGCCAACCTGAGCCTTCATGAACGCTCCTTTCTGCGCAGGTGCAATCCTCCAGCCGGCGGAGATCGCCGAGGTAGGGCAACAGGGCCTAACTCCGACTGCCAAAAGCCTCACAGCGCGATGGCTTTGCACTCTGGGGAGCAATGGGCGCGCGTGGTCGAATCGACCGCGCAGGGTCCTTGACGAGGAGGCCATCATGGTTCGTCGAGGCATTATCTCCACCACACAACGGCGTCACCTATGTCGACAACCCGCTGCGGCGGAGGGCTGTGTTTGAGGCCGAATGATGCTGTGGCGCGGGACTTTAGTCACTCGTCGGCCCAGGGCGGCCGCCGTAGTGTCAAGGCACCAACTCAATACAGGAGACAAGCCATGACACAGGCGCCACACAAGACCGAGCCCCGCTGGGCCGAACTGTCCGACGACGTCCTCGAATCACTCGAGGCCGGGCGCAAGCGAGGCATAGAGGCCGTCCGCGAATTCGTCGACGAGGTGAATCCCGCGGCCGACGGGGAATCGGGGCCCAAGACCGTCATCGACGCGGCACTGAAGCTGGCTGAAGAGCTGGCCACCACCCAGATCGAATTCATGCGGAGCGTAGTCCGAAGTGCCGGTGAGGCGGTAAGCAAGTAGCCGACCGAGCGCGGCACCCCGAACGGTGGCCGTCCACAGTCCCCCGCTGTGGACGGCCACTCAGCTCTGTCAGGAATTGATATATCCGGCAGGAAGGTTCGTCGCTTCAGAACTCGGCGACCGCGTGCTCCAGCCGCTCGGCCAACCGGGCCTGCGCCTCGGCGCGCCGGGTGGGCAGATGCTGCGACGGGAAAGGCGTTGACACCGGCTCGTATTCGCGCAGGGTTCGGCGGGCCACCGTCATCTTGTGCAGTTCGGTGGCGCCGTCGGCGATGCCCAGCGACTCCGCGGCGATCATCATCTTGATGAACGGCATCTCGTTGGACACCCCGAGCGCGCCGTGCAGGTGCAAGGCGCGCTGCACGACGTCGTGCAGCACCGTGGGCATCGCGACCTTGACCGCGGCGATGTCGCGTCGCACCTTCTGGTAGTCGTGGTGCTTGTCGATCAGCCAGGCCGTCCGCAGTACCAGCAGCCGGAACTGCTCGATCTGGATCCAGCTGTCGGCGATCTTCTCCTGTGTCATCTGGAAATTCGCCAGCGGACCCATCCGGGTCTGCCGCGATACCGCCCGCTCGCACATCATGTCGAACGCCCGCCGGGCCAACGCGATCGTGCGCATGGCGTGGTGGATGCGACCGCCGCCCAGCCGGGTCTGCGCGATCGCGAAGGCCTCACCCTCGCCGCCGAGAATGTGGTCGGCCGGCACCCGGACATCGGCGTAGCGGACGTAGCCGTGGGTGGCGTGTGAATCCGTCCCGACCCCGACGTTGCGGATGATCTCCACACCCGGTGTCCCGGCCGGAACGATGAACAGCGACATCTTGTCGCGAGTGCGTGCGTCGGGATTGGTGACGGCCATGACGATGAAGAACGACGCGTGCCGGGCGTTGGTGGAAAACCACTTCTCGCCGTTGATCACCCAGTCCCCATCTCCTGAGCCATCGCGCTTGGCGCTCGTCACGAACAGACCCGGGTCGGAACCGCCCTGCGGCTCGGTCATGGAGTAACACGAGGTGATCTCGCCGTCGAGCAGCGGCTGCAGGTAGCGGGTCTTCTGCTCCGGGGTGCCGAACAGGGCCAGGATCTCGGCATTACCCGAGTCGGGTGCCTGCGAGCCGAACACCGACGGGGCCCAGCGGGACCGGCCCAGGATCTCGTTGAGCAGCGCGAGCTTGACCTGGCCGTAGCCTTGGCCGCCGAGCTCGGGTTTGAGGTGCGCGGCCCACAGGCCGTGATCGCGGACCTGCTGTTGCAGCGGCCGCAGGATCGCCATGGTCTCGGCGTCCTTCTTGTCGTACGGGTCGAGCGACACCAGGTCGAGCGGCTCGAGTTCGTTGACCATGAATTCTTCGACCCAGTCCAGCTTCTGCTGGTATTCCGGGTCCGTTTCGAAGTCCCACACGATCTCTGACGCTACTACTCTGGCGTTCGATGACCATCGATACGCGTCCGGCACGCAAAGCCGACATCACCGAGCTCTCGCACGCGCTCGGCCGCGCCTTCTACGACGACCCGGTGTCGGTCTGGATCATGCCCGACGACAAAGCCCGGGCAGCCCGTCAGCGAAAATTCTTCGCGGCGATCGCCCGACACCACCACCTGGCCGGCGGTGGCGTCGAGGTGGCCACCGACGGGTCCACGATCGGCGCGGCGGCGCTGTGGGATCCGCCGGGACGCTGGAAGCAGTCGGTGCGCGAACAACTGATGATGTTGCCGTCGTTCATTTTCGGATTCGGATTGAGCGTCGCGACGGGCCGCAAACTCAGCCAACTGCTCGATCAAATGAAGCGAAATCACCCCGAGGAACCGCACTGGTACCTCGCGGTGATCGGTAGCGACCCTGCGGTCCGCGGCAAAGGCTACGGACAAGCCCTCATGCAGTCCCGTCTCGACCGGGTCGACGCCGAACACGCGCCCGCGTATCTCGAATCGAGCAAGAGCGAGAACGTGCCGTACTACGAACGGTTCGGTTTCGAGGTCAGCGGGGAACTCGTTGTTCCCGGTGGTCCGACGCTGTGGCCGATGTGGCGACAGGCCCGTTGAGCGGCAACGTAATCCAATGACGGGTAAAGCTTCTACGTCCAGGATCGTGTAGTAGGTTCAACGTGTGTTTAGTTGCCTTGAGAGTGCGCCCGTCCTCGAAGAACCGCGCCGTTTCTGCAGATTCCGGAGCAGGCCGCGGGACGGCGCGTGTTTAGTGACGCGAGCTCAAGGGCAATCGAACCGCCATGCCTGACGACGACACCCTGAGCCCGAGCGAATCGACCGATTCCGATGAGGTGCGCAACGACGACGGCGACATCGTCGTCGACCCGCCCGACGATTGGAGCGAGGCCAACAGGTTCGGCATGACGGCGCGCGAGGAGGAAGAGGGCGAATCGCTGGATTACAAACTCAGCGCCGAGGAGCCGGACGTGCTGCCGAACACCGGGCCGCCCCCTGAGCGTCCGGTTCGCGTGCACCGCGGTCAGATCGACGGAACCCCGGAGGACGGCGACTCGCTATTCAACGTCGACAGGTGACGTCTTGGTGGTGTCGCGCAGCGTCACGGTGAATTGCATTGCCCGATATGGCCATCCGTGTGTGGTGTCCCACTGCGACACCACCAGGCCGACACCGCCGACCACGTCGAGCTTGGAGCCCGGCAGGATGTAGCCACCGTAGAGCTGGGCCACGCGGCTGCCCGCGTGGTCTTCGTCGTCCCACGCGGACCCGACCACCGGTCGTTGCAGCGGCGCGGCGCGCACCGCGGTGGGCGAGTTCATCACCCGGTATGCGAGCGCGTACTCCGAAGACAGGAACCCGCCGAGGATCCATCTGCCGGTGCCCAGCCGGCGCAGCGACAGCTCGCCCCAGGTTTCGCCGGCGGGAGTAAGTGGTGTGGGCGTGCCGGCCCATGACCACAGGCCTTTTCGCCGTCCCCAGCCGAAGTACTTGCGCCGATCGGCGATGTGTTCGGGGCGGACCCGTTGCACGATGATGCCCTTGTCGCGTTGAAAGCCGGTGGACGCCACATAGATCCAGCCGTCGACGGGGTCGTAGTCCCAGGACCAGCACTGCGCATGACCGTCGTGCAACCCGGCCGGGAACTTCGTGTTGCCGCCCAGGCGGCGCCACGAGACGGCGCTGTCATCCGACCGCCAGATCTCGGTCCAGACCACATTGCCGAAGCCCCTGTTGACGATCGCGTGCAGGTAAAGCGCGTCACCCACCCGCAGCAGGTCGGACGGGATGACCGTGCTGATACCACGCCGCGGTCGGCCCGTGCTGCCGGTGCGATGTGGGTAACGCCAAAGCTGTTGGGCGAATTCAGGATCGGCCCCGCCGGCTCGGCGGTAGGTAATCGGATGAGCGGCGTCTCCGGTGCCGATCAGGATGACCGGTGAACGCCAATCTCCTTGTCCGACAAGCCCACCGGAGAACGTGTCGCCGAAGACCGACACGAGGGACCCGTCCGGCGCGATGACCGAGGCGCCCAGGTCGGTACACGTCACGCCCCACCGATCGGTGAGGCCGGGGCCGGTGATGTCGGCCAGCTTGCCTTCTTTGCGGCGAGTGCCCGCCATCACGGTCAGTCCGACCAGTGCGTCACGGGACGTTCCCAGCGCCGGCCGTCGACGTTGATGTCAACGCGCTCGTTGAAGAACGCGACGTGGTCGCGGACCGGTTCGGCTTCGCGCAGCGGCGCGGGATAGGTCCACGCTACGTCCGCCGGTCCATCCGGCACCGACAGATACGACGCCCGGCCCTTGTACGCGCAGTAGCTGATCGTGTCGCTCGGCTCGAGGTCGGCAGCGACGTCCGCACGCGGTAGATAGAACCGCACCGGCAGCAAGGTCTCGAACACCAGCACCGGCCTTGACGACTCGGCCAGCAGCCGGCCCTCCCACTCGATGCGTACCTGCCGGCTACTGGCCAGGATGTCGACGCGTTTGAACGGGTCGTGCGGGTGGGCGACGATCTGCTCGTCTTCTTCGCGCCACTCGAACGCGCTGAAGTCGAGGATTAGATAGCCCGCCAGGTCTTCATCGTCCGGCCGGAATGCTGCCGACGGGCGTCGGACCTCACCGACGACCACGTCGAACATCTCGCCCGGGCAACTGTGCACGGTGAACGGGTTGGTCGGAAACAGCAGCGAAGGGTCGGGCAGATCGTCGACCCTGCCTGCCGATTCCAGCCCGGCCGTGACATCGGCCTCCGGCACCGCATACGTCGGGACCAGCCGGTGCGGCTCCCAGACCAGCAGGCCGTCGACGGTATCGGCCACCGGCACGCCGTCTAGGTAGGTCCGGAGATGCTTCTCGGTGGGCTCGTAGCGTAACGATGTCAGCGCGCCGCCGAGCAGCGCGCGCATAGTGGTGGCCATCCCACCATCATGACGCGGTATGCACCGACTCAACCGTGTAGAGGTGCGGCTCGAATCCGTCGGCCACCTCCGCGCACCGCACCATGTGCTCGCGGGCGGTCGGGTTTTGCTGCATCGCCTGCATCGCCTCGGCGCTACGCCACTGCGCGTAGTTGACGACGCGGGTGCCGTCGGTGCTGAGGTGGATATTCGCCGAGACGAACCCGTCGATGTGCTGCATGACGTCGTCGGTGGCAGCGGTCAGGAGATCGGCGAGTTCTCTCGCTCGCTCGGGTTGCACGGTGAAGACGTTGATCAACGTCGTGTGACTGGTGTGCGCGGTGATGGTCGACATGATGTCTCCTTTGTCAGGTTCCTGACTTAAGGATAGGTGTAAGGTTCCTGTCATGCAACCGTCCGACGCCGAACGCTCCATCGGCTATCTGGTCAAACGCGTCCAACAGGGATTGCGCCGTCAATGCGACGCCGCTTTGAAGGCCACCGGCATCTCGATGGCGCAGTACTCGACGTTGCGGGCCCTGGATGAGCATCCGGAGGCATCGGCCGCCGAACTCGCGCGGCTGTGCTTCGTGACCCGGCAGTCGTTGCAGGACGTGCTGACCGGATTGCGCACCGCAGGTCTGGTCGAAAACGCCGACGCCGAACCTCGCGGCCGCGCACAATCATTGGCTCTGACTCGCCTCGGCTCGCAGCGGCTCCGCGCCGCTCACGAAGCGGTGTTCGCCGTGAAGCCGCAATGCTGCAAGGTATTTCAGCGCGCGAAAGGCGAAGTGTTGCTGAAGCCTTGCTAAGTTGCGCGGGGAATCTGGAGGGTTAGAAGGCGCCTAGGGCTTGCTGCGCCAGCCGGTGATGCCGATGACGATCAGCCGGAGTTGCTTGACCGCGGTTTGGCGGATCTCCTCGATCGCCTCGGGGCCCTGGGCGTCCTCGAGCGCCTCGGCGATCACGATCATCGAGTTGACGAACAAGCTCGCCAGCACGTTGAGATCGTCGGTGCTCCACGCGTTCAGCCCCGGGAACCGGGCCAGGTCGGTGGCCAGTTCGGAGGTGACGAGCCGCAATTCGGTGCGAATCGCATACCGCAGCACGGTGACACCGCTGGAGCGTTCGCGGCCGATGAACCGCCAGTGCTCGCGACGTTCGGTGACGCTGGCGACCACGATCTCCACCGACGACTCGATCACCCGATTCGGGTCGAGCTTGCCGGCGCGGGCGCCGCGCAGCATGTCCCGCAAGGTTCGAAACGACTCGTCGATCAGGACCAGCCCGAGGGCCTCCATCGACTCGAAGTGGCGGTAGAACGCCCCGGGGACGATGCCTGCTTCGCGTGTCACCTCGCGCAGGCTCAATCCGCTGAAGCTGCGCTCGTCGAGAAGCTTGAGTGCCGCGGCGACGATGGCCCGCCGAGTCGCTTCCTTGCGTTCCTCGCGGGACGGTCCTTCGCGGCTACGGCCGCGACTCGAACGGTGCGGCCGTGAGCTAGGCGCACGACTGTTCACTGTGTGAAGCCTAACACAGACCAGGGTAAACCCTTGACGAACTGGGTCAAGTGGGCGCACGGTATACACATGTTCACCCAAACTTTGAAGCAGCGAGTGCTTGGTTCCGACCTGGTCAACCTGCTCACCGGCCCGCACGGCGTCGACCGGTACACCGAACAGGTGGATCCGGCCTGGACGCTGGCCGAGGGCCGCGCGAAGGTCGTCGACGTGCGACGGGACACCCCTCGCAGCGTCACCCTGGTTCTGGCGCCCAACGACGCGTTCACCGACGCCGTCTCAGCCGGGCAATACGTCAACCTGGCCGTCGAGATCGACGGACGCCGGCACACCCGGTGCTACTCCCCGGCCAACGCCGAGGGCGCCACGCACCTCGAGCTGACCATCGGACAGCACGACGGCGGGGCTGGTCTCGACCTACCTGTACGAGCACGCCCGCCGCGGCATGGTGGTCGGGCTCACCGGCGTGGGCGGCGACTTCGTCCTTCCGGCGCAGCGGCCCCGCCGCATTCTGTTCGTCTCGGGCGGTAGCGGGATCACCCCGGTCCTGGCGATGCTGCGCACGCTGGTCAACGAAGGCCACGCCGGCGAGATCGCGTTCGTGCACTACGCACGCAACCGTGCCGAGGCCTGCTACCACGACGAGCTGGCCGCGATGCCGGGCGTGCGGGTGCTGCACGGCTACACCCGATCGGCCGGCGGCGATCTCGACGGCCGGTTCGACGCCGAACACCTGGCGGCGGCCATGCCGGAGCCCGATGCGGTGTTCGTCTGCGGTCCCGCGGCTTTGGTCGACGCCGTCCGCGAGCACTGCGCGGACGCGCAGTCGGAAAGCTTCGTTCCGCCCAAGCTCGACCTGCCGGCGCAACCGTCCGGTGGGCGAGTCACGTTCGCGGACAGCGCTATCGAGGTCACTGACGACGGCCGCTCGCTGCTCGAGCAGGCCGAAGTCGGCCGGGCTGAACCCGGCAAACGGATGCCGAATGGGCATCTGCCACACCTGCACCCGCCGCAAGACCAGCGGTGTGGTGCGCAACCTGACCAGCGGTGCGGTGTCGACCGCGCCCGGACGAAGACGTGCAGATCTGCGTGTCCGTTCCGGTCGGCGACGTCGACATCGCACTTTAAGCCATATAGAGAAATAGGAGGCTCCACCATGTCTCAAACGCAAGCCCAAGATCACCCTGACTGCCGAGCAGGCCGACGCGTTCGGCGCTGAACTCGACGCGATCAAAGAGCGCGTGATGGCCGATCTCGGCCAGCGCGACGCCGACTACATCCGCCGCGTCATCAAGACGCAGCGCACTCTGGAAGTCGGCGGCCGCGCCCTGCTGATGGCCGGGATCTTTCCGCCGGCCTGGTTGGCCGGCACCGCGATGCTCGGCATCTCAAAGATCCTGGACAACATGGAGATCGGCCACAACATCATGCACGGCCAGTACGACTGGATGCGTGACCCGTCGATCCGCGGCCAGGAATTCGAGTGGGACACCGCCTGCCCGGCCGACCAGTGGCGGCACTCGCACAACTACATGCACCACACCCACACCAACATCGTCGGGCATGGACCGCGACATCGGTTACGGCATCCTGCGGATGAGCGAGGACCAGCCGTGGAAGCCCTACTTCCTGGGCAACCCGGTCTACGCGTTCCTGCTGATGGTGCTGTTCCAGTACGGCGTCGCGCTGCACGAAATGGAAACCGAGCGCATCACTCTCCGGCGAGATCCGGCTGGCCGACAAGCGCGAGGTCCTGCAGGAGATCTGGCGCAAGACCCGCAAGCAGGTGCTGAAGGACTATGTCGCCTTCCCGCTGCTGGCCGGCCCGTTCGCGCCGTTCGTGTTCACCGGCAACCTGACCGCCAACCTGATGCGCAACGTGTGGTCGTACATGATCATCTTCTGCGGCCACTTCCCTGACGGCACACAGGAATTCACCGTCGAGGAGACGGCAAGACGAGTCGCGCGGCCATGTGGTACTTCCGCCAGGTCCTCGGGTCGGCGAACCTGACCGGCGGCAGGCTCTTTCACCTGCTGTCCGGCCACCTGTCGCACCAGATCGAGCACCACCTGTTCCCGGACATGCCGGCGCACCGCTACTCGGAGATCGCGTCCGAGGTTCAGGAGATCTGCCGGCGCTACGGCATCCCCTACAACGCGGGTTCGCTGCCCAAGCAGTTCGGCACCGTCGTGCGCAAGATCGTCAAGCTGGCCCTGCCGCCGAAGGACCGCAGCGACGCCAAGCCGAAGGATCGCGAACTCGTCGCAGCCTGAGCAGCCTGAGCCGCAGCAGTACACGGACCGGGACCGCCCCGAGGCGGTTCCGGTCCGATGCGTGGATCGGCTACGTTGCAAGCCATGGTGCAGATGCCCGCCCTCGACGGTGTCGATCACAAGTACATCGATCTGGGCGATGGGGTGACGATCCACGTCGCCGACGCCGGACCCGCCGAAGGGCCGCCGGTGATGCTGGTGCACGGCTTCCCGGAAAACTGGTGGGAGTGGCACGAGTTGATCGGACCGCTGGCCGCCGACGGATACCGCGTGCTGTGCCCCGATCTGCGCGGCGCGGGATGGAGTTCGGCGCCGCGGTCGCGCTACCTGAAGAACGACATGGCCGACGATCTGGCGGCGGTGCTGGACCGGTTGGGCGTCGGGCCGGTGAAATTGGTGGCCCACGACTGGGGCGGGCCGGTCGCCTTCATCATGATGCTGCGTCACCCGGCGAAGGTGACCGGCTTCTTCGGGCTCAACACCGCCGCGCCCTACGTCACGCGGGATCTGGCGTGCGATCCGCAACATCTGGCGGTTCTGGTACCAGATCCCGATGCTGCTACCGGTGATCGGGCCGCGGCTGATCGCGGATCGCAAGGCCCGCTACTTCAAGATGCTGGCGTCCTGGGTGGGCGGCGGATTCCGCGTGCCCGACGAGGACGTCGCGCTGTACGTCGAGTGCATGCGTCAGCCCGGCCACGGCGTCGCCGGATCGCGGTGGTACCGGACCTTTCAGAGCACCGAGATGTTGCGTTGGCTGCGAGGTGAATTCGACGACGCTTGCCGTCGACGTCCCGGTCCGCTGGCTGAGCGGTACGGCGGACCCGGTGCTCACCCCCGACCTGATCGACGGATATGCCGAGCACATCAGCGATTTCGAGGTCGAGCTGGTCGACGGGGTCGGGCACTGGATCGTCGAGCAGCGTCCGGATCTGGTGCTCGACCGGCTGCGGGCTTTCTTCCGGCGTAGCTCAGGCGCGATAGCCGAGCAGCGCAATCGAGGCCTGCACCGCGGGCTCGACGATGTCGCGCGGGCTGTGCCCGTCTTCGACCACCTGAGCCGTCAGCTCACGCAGACCGCCGACCAGGATCACGGCCTTCGCCTGGGTCAGCGGCGGCAGGTCGGCGTTTCGCATCGCCGGGGTGTCGCTCAGGCTCACCAGCAAGCTGGTCAGCAGTTGGGTGTTGCGCCGCTGCGACGGCCGCGCCGCGGCGTCCAGTGACGGAAGTTCGCGGATCCAGCTCAACGTGAGCGCGGGGCGTGGATTCGATGTGGCCGACGTAAGCCTCGACGGCTTGCCGGATCTGGGTCTGCCAGTCGGCTGCCGCGTCGACCGCGTCGCGGATCTGCTCGCCGAGTTTCTCGACGCTGGCGTGCAGCAGCTCGTGGAAACACTGCTCCTTGCTGGCGAACTGGTCGTAGAACGTGCGCTTGGAGGTACGGGCGTGCCGGACGATGTCGGCGACGGTGCTGGCGCGGTATCCGCGTTCGTCGATCGCCGCCGCGAGACCGTCGAGCAGCCGTTGCCGGAACGGATCGATGTCGGCGGACTGTGCGCGCAGCTCCGCCGACTCTCCGTGGAAGTCGCATCGTCAGCGACGGTCGTCGCCACGTCGCCTCCTTTGGCGTCAACCCTTGCCAGCATTTGGTACCAGACGGTACCGTACCGGACAGGATCGTGGTACGGCGCAGTACCGCGCGGCGACGTTGGGAGTGCACCACCATGAGCACCGTCGAAACGCACGCGGCATCGTCCGCATCCGCCATCACATTGCCGCCGGGGCCGCGGATTCCAAAAGCGCTGCAGGGTGCGGCATTCGGGTTCTTTCGGCGACCGTTCATGGACCGGATTGCGCAGCGCTACGGCGACGTCTTCTCGCTGCACGTGCCGATCTACGGCCCGCTGGTGGTGGTGGCCAATCCGCAACTGGCCAAGCAGGTCTTCACCACCAGCCCGGACGTGCTCGGCAACATCCAGCCCAACCTGAGCCGGCTGCTCGGCGCGGGCTCGGTTTTCGCGCTGGACCGCGACGAGCACCGGCAACGCCGCCGGCTGCTGGCGCCGCCCTTTCACGGCAAGAGCATCAAGAACTACGAGACGATCATCGAAGAGGAGACGCTGCGCGAGATCGCCAGCTGGCCGGAGGGAACGTCGTTCGCCACGCTGCCGTCGACGATGCGCATCACGCTCAACGCGATCCTGCGCGCGGTCTTCGGCGCCGAGGGCGCCGAACTCGACGAGCTGCCGCAGGATCATCCCGCCGTGGGTCACGCTGGGTTCGCGACTGGCGACGTTGCCCAAACCGTCTCGCACCTATGGCCGTTACTCCCCGTGGGGCCGGCTGGCGCAGTGGCGGGCCCGCTACGACGCGATCATCGACAAGCTCATCGACGACGAACGCGCCGACCCGTACTTCGAGGATCGCAACGATGTGCTGGCGCTGATGCTGCGCAGCACCTATGACGACGGTTCGACCATGTCGCGCGAGGACATCGGCGACGAGCTGCTCACCCTGCTGGCGGCCGGACATGAGACCACCGCCTCCGCGCTGGCCTGGACGTTCGAGCGGATCAGCCGCCACCCCGAGGTGCTGGCCGCTCTGGCCGCCGAGGCCGACACCGACGACAACGAGCTGCGCCAGGCGACGATCCTCGAGTCGCAGCGCAGCCGGACCGTCATCGACGCCATCGGCCGCCACGTCTACGCGCCCGGTGTATCGAGCTCGGCGAATGGTCGATCCCGCGCGGGCACACCGTCATCGTCAGCATTTCGCGGCTGCATGGCGACCCCGAATTGTTCCCCGAGCCCGGACCGCTTCGACCCGCAGCGCTTCGTCGGCACCAAGCCGCCCAGCTTCGCCTGGATCCCGTTCGGCGGCGGCGCCCGGCGCTGCGTGGGTGCCGTGTTCGCCAACATGGAGATGGACGTGGTGCTGCGAACGGTGTTGCGCCACTTCACTATCGAACCCACCGACGCGCCGGGGGAGAAGCTGCATTCCCGCGGTATCGCCTACACCCCGAAGGACGGCGGAAAGATCGCGGTCCGTCGACGCTAAGATCGGCGATCGTGACCACCGATGCCAACCAGCTCGTCGAGACGATGAACGCCGCTTTGGGGGCCACGATCCCGACCGCCCACAACATGGGCGTGCACGTCGTGGAGGCGCGTCGTGGTTTCGCCGCCGCCACCGTTCCGGTTGAGGGCAACGGCAACCATTTCGGCGTGATCTATGCCGGGGTGCAGTTCACCGTCGCCGAAATCCTCGGCGGCATCATCAGTTTGAGCACGTTCGACAGCGCGAAGTATTTTCCGCTGGTCAAAAACATCGACATCTCATTCGTCGGGATGGCCCGGTCGGAGTTGCGGGCGGAGGCCAGCCTCGACGACGACACGATCGCGCGGATCGAAGCCGAAGCAGCCGAACGCGGCAAGGCCGACTTCAATCTCGAGGCGACGGTGACCGATGCCGACGGCAAGACCGTCGCGACCACCCGCGGGCTGTATCAGCTCCGCGCGATCGGGAAGTAGCGGTCCCGCCGGCGATTTCACCAGCAGGCCCGGCAGCTGGCTGAGTTTGATTCATGACGAACTCCTGAGATGGATGAGCCGAGTTACACGGCCAACGCGACAGCTTGGATGAGCCGCACGCGGTCTTCGCGGGCATTTTTCAGCAGGTTCATCACCTTGGTCTCGATATCGGGGACGACGAGTTGGAGTCCGAGCGGGTCGGTGGGTAACTCAAATATCGGCGTCATCGCCGCGACGGCGAACTCGGTCAAGTCGTTCCACACCTCGAGCGCGAACCCGGCATCCCGGAGTGTCGTGGCGAGCTCATCGGGTGCGATGAGATGGCTGCGTTCGGGTATGTCGGCCCACGGCACAGGGAACAGCAGGGGCGTTAAAGGGCCTGCCGTGGCGTCCCAGAGGGCGAGCCGGCCACCGGGGCGCAGAACACGGCGCGCTTCGCGGTACAGCCGCGATTTGTCGGCGACGTTCATCTGAACGTGTTGACTGACAACGACATCGACACTGGCATCCGGCAACGGCAGGTCGGTAACGTCTCCTTCGATCACGTCGATCCGATCGTCGAGGCCGACAAGGCCGTTCAGCCACCGGGCGGTGTCGCAGTATTCAGCGGTGAGATCGATCGCCGTCACCCGACAGCCGTGCTCGGCGGCGAGTAGGCGGGCGGTGCCGCCGATGCTGCTGCCGGCGTCGAGGACGTGATCGGCCGCGGTGACGTGAGCGGCCTCCAGCAACGCCGTGGTGCCAATGCGGCCCAGCGAGTGGAAGTGCTCGAAGGAGGCGAGGCCGCTGGCTAAGTCAGCGGGGCTCAGCGCATCGAGATCCTTTCCGGTTGCGCGCAGCGCGGCCTCGATGCGCTCGCGTACCCCTCCGACGGCGTACTGCGCCGCCGCACCGACGGCAGGCTGGCCGGTCATCGTGCGACCGCCGAAGTCGCGCCGATCCGCGGCAGTTGCGCGTGGCGGATCCGGTCGGGGTCGTGGGTGTTCTGCCAGAGATCGGAGTCGATCGACAGTGCTCCGATGGACGCGCCGTCTTGGAAGGTGCGCAGGTAACGCTTGCGGTTCGGGAGCAGGCGCCACAGCCGATTTCGCGAGCACGCGCATGGCGCGGGCCATCCCGGAGAGGCCACGTGTGGTGCCGGGCATGGTGGTGAGATACACGGTCTCGGCTCCGCGGCGGCGCAGCGCCGCAGAGCGCGCGTCTTCGCGATGGACCATCGCGCGAACCGGAAGGCCGCGTGACAGCAACGCCAGGGCAGTATGACGTCCGGTCTTGCCTGCTGCCGCGGTCACCAAGGGTTGTGGGTGGTGTGCTCATCATGGTGACTCCTCTTGTTGGCTCGATGTTCTTGGCGTTAAAAATCCCTGCGCAGCAGTCGCTTTCAGGTCATCGCCGCCGCTGATTCAGCCGACTCGGTGATCTCGGTCGCCGATCGGCGTGCCCGCGCGGGCAGCAGAACCGCGACGACGACCGCCGCGGCCAGTGCGATAGCCGCGCAGACCAGGGAGCCGATCTGCATGCCGCCCAGGAACGCGTGGTTGACGGCGTCGCGCACACCGGCGGCCTGCGCGGCGGGCAGTTGCCCAATGACCTGGTACGCGGCCGCCGTTGACTGTTTCATCGTGGACCGGACGTCTGCCGGAAGCGCGGTAAGAGCCGGTGCGGATCCGATGCGGCCGGAGTAGACGGATGCGAACACGCTGCCAACGATCGCGACGCCCAGCGTGCCGCCCAACTCGCGGGTGGTGTCGTTGACGGCCGAACCGATGCCGGCCTTGTCGGCGGAGAGCGAGCCCATGATCGCTTCGGTGGCCGGCGCGAAGGTCAGCCCGAGGCCGCCGCCAAGCAGCACCATCTGCCCGGCGATCTGCAGGTAGGGCGTGGCCGCATCGGCGGTGGAGGCCCATGCGAGCCCTCCTGCGAAAATCGCGAGACCCGCCGCAACGACCGCTGTGCTGCCGACCCGCTCCACCATGCGCGGACCCAGCACACTGGCGACGGCGATCGACACGGCGACCGGCAGCAACCGTACGCCAGCTTCAAATGCGCTGTAGCTCTTGATGAATTGGAAGTACTGGGTGATCACGAAGATGAAGCCGAACAGGGTGAGGAAGCCTGCGGTCACCGCCAGGCTCCCGCCGGAGAATCGCCGGTTGGCAAACACCGAGACGTCGAGCATCGGGTGCGAACTACTTCGCTCCCAGCGTGCGAAGGCGGCGAGAACAACCGTGGCGATAGCGAATCCCGCCATCGCCCGTGCGCTTCCCCATCCCCAGTCCGGGGATTCGATGACCGTGTAGATCAGCGCCGTCACGCCGATGATGGACAGGACGAGCCCGGGCATATCGACCTTCGGTGCGGCCGGATCACGCGAGGTCGGGACGAACAGAATCCCACCTACGATAGCCATCGCGGCGACCGGCACGTTCACCAAAAAGATTGAACCCCAAGAGAAGTGCTCGAGAAGCCAGCCGCCGGTGATCGGCCCGGCCGCGACACCGACACCGACCATCGCCGCCCAGACGCCGATTGCCTTGGCCCGCCGCACCGGATCCGTGAAGATGTTCGTGATCAGACCCAGCGTGGTCGGAAAGATCACCGCAGCGCCGACCCCCATCGCGGAGCGGGCCGCGATCAGGGCTCCTGCTGAGTTCGTCTGCGCCGCAACGATCGATGTCATCGCAAACAGGGCGAGCCCCCCGCTGAGCCAACCGCGGCGACCGTAGCGGTCGCTGAGGCTACCTGCAGACAACAGCAATCCAGCCATAACCAAGGTGTAGGCGTCCACGATCCACTGCAGTTGCGCGGTATCGGCCTTCAGCTCTCGGGACAGTGTCGGCAGAGCGACGTTGACGATGGTGGCATCGACGCTGATGACGAACACGCTGAGGCAGATCACGGCCAGTGCGGCGATCGGATGGTCACGGATCACCGGCTGGCGGCGGAAGATACGCATGGACAGAACCGTAAACCGATAAGACAAGAAAATCAACCACTAACTTGATTAACAAGTCGATACGGTAGGGTGGCTGGTGTGGCCGGTCGCAAGAGTTACAACCAGAACTGCCCGATAGCCCGCGGGCTCGACGTCCTCGGCGAGCGGTGGACGCTGCTGATCCTGCGCGAGCTCATCGGTGGGGCGCGCCGCTATGGCGATATGCGAGCGGCCCTTCCGGGCATCGCCACTAACCTCCTCGCCGACCGGTTGCGTGAACTCGAAGAGGCCGGCCTGATCTGTCGCAGCGAATTACCGCCGCCGGTCGCCCGGACCGTCTACACGCTCAGCGACGAAGGCTGGCAGAAGGTACCGCCGGTGATCAAGGCTGTCGCCACATTCGGATTGGATTCACTCGAACCGAGCGAAAGCGCGCTGACACCGTTGAACGGATTTCTTGCCGGAGTACTTCTGGGCTTCGATCCAACTCAGGTCTCGGATGAGCCCGCGTCGTACAGCGTCGACATCGACGGCCGTCGTTTCGGATTCGGAGTGACCAGGGATGGACTGACCGGCCGCGGCGGATCCGCCGACCGTCACCGTGACTGCGGCCGCAGCAGATCTGATCACCGCGCGTCTTGGCGGCACCGCCGCCGAGCGGAAGGCCGCACTGCGGCGGTGCAAGTTCGAAGGTAGCGCC
Source organism: uncultured Actinomycetota bacterium (assembly GCA_963796825.1). GTDB lineage: Bacteria > Actinomycetota > Actinomycetes > Mycobacteriales > Mycobacteriaceae > Mycobacterium. The sequence goes on along the minus strand of CAWCNE010000009.1, from coordinate 397,575 downwards.
GCCGCGATCGAGGCGATGCGTGCGGCGTTTCGGCTGTCGGCAGATCCCGGGCTGAGACTGGTCCAGCGCACCTAGCCGTTACGTCTCGGCCGATGCCCGTCGCGGCAACTTCCAACCCGGCCGGATGTAGTGGCAGGTGTACCCGTTGGGGTAGTGCTCCAGGTAGTCCTGGTGCTCGGGCTCGGCCTGCCAGAAGTCGCCGGCGGGGCTGACTTCGGTCACCACCTTGCCGGGCCACAGGCCGGAGGCCTCGACGTCGGCGATGGTGTCCTCGCGCAACCCGCTTCTGGTCGTCGTCGAGGTAGAAGATCGCCGAGCGATAGCTGGTGCCGACGTCGTTGCCCTGCCGGTTCTTCGTGGTCGGGTCGTGGATCTGGAAGAAGAACTCCAGCATGGCCCGGAAGTCGGTGCGTGCCGGGTCGTAGGTGATCTCGATGGCTTCGGCGTGCGTGCCGTGATTGCGGTAGGTCGCGTTGGGGACATTCGGGTCGCCGGTGTAGCCGACCCTGGTCGAGACCACGCCGGGCTGCTTGCGGATCAGGTCCTGCATGCCCCAGAAGCAGCCGCCGGCCAGTATTGCCTTCTTGTAGTCCGTCATCTTCTCGATTATCCACTTCCTCGACAAACCCCAGTAGAACGTGTTCTAGTTTCTTGCGTGAAGCAGGTTTTTAGCCGTGACGAACTCGCCGCCGCGTTCGACACGTTCGAGCAGACCGTGGCGCACGCCGCCGAGACCAAGAACTGGGACGAGTGGGTGCAGCACTACACCCCGGACGTCGACTACATCGAGCACGCGGCCGGCACCATGAAGGGCCGCGACGAGGTGCTCACCTGGATCCGCAAGACGATGACGACGTTCCCGGGAAGCCACATGACGGAGTTCCCGTCGCTGTGGTCGGTCATCGACGAGCCCACCGGGCGAATCATCTGCGAGCTGGACAACCCGATGCGCGATCCCGGCGACGGCACCATCATCAGCGCGACCAACATCTCGATCGTCACCTACGCCGGCGACGGCAAATGGTCTCGCCAGGAAGACATCTACAACCCGCTGCGGTTCATGCAGGCCGGAATCAAGTGGTGCAAGAAAGCGGAAAGCCTTGGCACGCTTGACGATGACGCCGCGAGCTGGCTGAAGACCTACGGAGGCCTGAAATGAGCGCACCCAAGCTGGTCATCGGCGCCAACGGCTTCCTGGGCTCGCACGTCACCCGCCAGCTCGTCGCGACGGGCGCCGACGTGCGCGTCATGGTCCGCGAAGGCGCCAACACCCGCAGCATCGACGACCTCGACGTCACCCGGTTTCACGGCGACGTGTTCGATACGGCCACCGTGCGCGACGCGATGCGCGGCTGCGAGCAGGTGTACTACTGCGTGGTCGACACCCGGGCCTGGCTGCGGGATCCCGCGCCGCTGTTTCACACCAACGTCGAGGGCTTGCGCAACGTCCTCGACGTTGCCGTCGAAGAGCCGATTGCCGCGACGCTGAAGCGGTTCGTGTTCACCAGCACCTACGCGACGATGGCCCGTCGGCACGGCCACGTGGCGACCGAGACCGAGCAGATCGACCGCCGCAAGCTCACCCCCTACGTGGAATCGCGGGTACAGGCCGAGGATCTGGTGCTGCACTACGCGTCGGAGAAAGGGTTGCCCGCCGTCGCCATGTGCGTGTCGACGACGTACGGCGACGGCGACTGGGGCCGCACCCCGCATGGCGCGTTCATCGCAGGCGCGGTGTTCGGCAAGCTGCCGTTCCTGATGAATGGCATTCAGTTGGAGGTCGTCGGTGTCGACGACGCGGCGAAAGCGATGTTGATCGCCGCCGAGCGGGGCCGCAACGGCGAGCGATACATCATCTCCGAGCGGATGATTCCGCTGAAAGAGGTGGTCAAGATCGCCGCCGACGAGGCCGGTGTGCCGGCGCCGCGGCGGTCCATCTCGGTGCCCGTGCTGTACGCGAATGGGGGTGCTGGGCAGTCTTCGAGCCCGGCTGACCGGTAAAGATGCCGAGCTCAGCATGCAGTCGGTGCGGATGATGCGCGCCGAAGCTCCTGTCGACCACAGCAAGGCCGATCCGCGAATTGGGTTGGGAGCCAAGGCCGGTCGAGGAGTCGATTCGAGAGGCCGCGCGATTCTGGGCCGGCCTGAAAAACGCCAAGCGCAACAGCAAAGCAACACCTGCTGAATAGAGACCGCACCGAACGTCGCGGTGTGCGATCGGTTTTGGACGCGGCGAGGCCCGCGTGTCTGATGTAGCCGAAGTGATTTTTGTTACATAGTGTGACGCATGGTAAAGCAGTGGTGCCATTGCGCTGACGCATGCCACCTCGCGCCGCGGGCGGACCCGCACGTCGGATGGACGAGGCGACGATGACGGCAACGACGCCGGTCGGACTCGTCGGCTATGTGCGCGACCAGCTCACGCCGCCATTGGCGACCGTCGGTGGATTTGCCCGGATGTGCACGCTGACTGGAAAAGCGCTGTTCCGTCGGCCTTTTCACTGGGGCGAATTCATCGTCCAGACCTGGTTCATCACCCGGGTCGCATTGCTGCCGACGATTGCGGTCTCCATCCCGCTGACCGTGCTGATCGTCTTCACGCTCAATACCTTGCTGGCCTCCTTTGGCGCAGCCGACATTTCGGGTGCGGGCGCCGCGCTCGGAGCGGTGACCCAACTCGGTCCGCTGACCACCGTGCTGGTGGTGGCCGGCGCCGGATCCACCGCCATCTGCGCCGACCTGGGTGCCCGCACGATCCGCGAAGAGATCGACGCGCTGGAGGTTCTCGGCATCGATCCCATCCACCGACTGGTGGTACCGCGGGTGGCTGCCGCAACCGTCGTTGCGACGCTGCTCAACGGAACCGTCATCACCATCGGTCTGGTGGGCGGATTCCTGTTCGGCGTCAAGCTCCAAAACGTCTCGGGCGGTGCGTATCTCGCCACACTGACACTGGTCACCGGTCTGCCCGAGGTGCTCATCGCGACCATCAAGGCCGCGATCTTCGGGACGATCGCGGGTCTGGTCGGCTGCTACCGGGGACTGACCACCAAGGGTGGTCCCAAAGGCGTGGGCGTCGCGGTCAACGAGACGCTGGTGTTGTGCGTGCTCGCGCTGTTCGCGGTCAACGTCGTGCTGACCACCATCGGCGTCCGGTTCGGGACGGGGCGCTGAGATGTCGACCGCGGCCGTTGTTCGCGCGCGTTTTCCGCGCACCGTCGCCGGAGTCAATCACTATGGCGGCGGCGCCATCCGGGGGATCAACAAGGCCGGTCAGCTCACCAGGTTCTCGGTCAACAGTGCGCTGGTCGACCGGCTGGGCCTTGCGCCGCTATCGCAGGGAGACACTGCGGCTGATCGCGCAGATCGGCATGGGCACCGGAGCGATGGCCGTCGTCGGCGGGACCGCGGCGATCGTCGGCTTCGTGACGCTGTCCGGCGGGTCGCTGATCGCGATCCAGGGATTCGCGTCGTTGGGCAATATCGGCGTCGAGGCATTCACCGGGTTCTTCGCCGCATTGGCCAACGTACGCGTCGTCACCGCGGTGGTGACCGGGGTCGCGCTGGCGGCGACGGTCGGCGCGGGCGCGACCGCCGAGCTGGGGGCGATGCGGATCAGCGAGGAGATCGACGCGCTCGAGGTGATGGGCATCAAGTCGGTGGCGTTCCTGGTGTCGACCCGGCTGGTGGCCGGCCTGGTGGTGGTCGTCCCGCTGTACGCGATGGCCCTGGTGATGTCGTTTCTGTCCGGACAGGTGGTCACCACGCTGTTCTACGGGCAGTCGGCCGGCACCTACGAGCACTACTTCCGCACCTTCCTGCGCACCGAGGACGTGTTCTGGTCCGGCGGGGAAGTCATCGTGATGGCGGTGATCGTGATGATCACCCACTGCTACTACGGCTACACCGCGAGCGGCGGCCCGGTCGGGGTGGGCGAGGCGGTCGGGCGGTCGATGCGTTTCTCGTTGGTGTCCACGGTGATCGTCGTTCTGCTGACCTCGCTCGCGCTCTACGGCGTCGACCCGAACTTCAACCTCACGGTGTAGCCGATGGCGACTGCAGAAGGAGCGAAAGTCCAGGACCTGGCCGGACACCGCCGCGGGCATCGGTCTGTTCGTGACGTGCGCGGTGCTACTGGCGTTGATATACAGCCAGTTTCGCGGCGACTTCACGCCCAAGACCAAGCTGACGATGCTGGCCGCGCGAGCGGGCCTGGTGATGGACCGGGGCTCGAAGGTCACCTACAACGGCGTCAGCATCGGCCGGGTGGCGGGAATCTCCGAGGTCGAGCACCGCGGTAAGCCGGCGGCGCGATTCACCCTCGACGTCGACCCGCAGTACGTCGGCCTGATCCCGAGCAACGTCATCGCGAAGATTCAGGCGACCACGGTTTTCGGCAACAAGTACGTGTCGCTGACGTCGCCGAAAGACCCTGCATCGCAGCGGATTACTCCGACATCGGTGATCGACGCGACGTCGGTCACCACGGAGTTCAACACCGTGTTCGAGACGCTCGTCGAGCTTGCCGACAACGTCGACCCGGTGAAGGTGAACCTCACCCTCGGCGCTGCGGCGCAGGCGCTGACCGGGCTGGGGGACAAGTTCGGGCAGTCGATCGTCAACGGCAACAAGATCCTCGACCACGTGAATCCCCGGATGCCGTTGATCCGCCACGACATCCACCAACTCGCAGCGCTCGGCGACATCTACGCCAAGGCGGCGCCGGATCTGTTCGACGCGATCGAGAACGCCGTGACCACGGCGCGCACGCTCAACCATCACCAAGCCGAACTCGACGCCGCCCTGCTGGCGGCAGTCGGCTTCGCCAACAACGCAAACGACGTCTTCACCCGCGCCCAGCCGTTCCTGGAACGCCTGGCCGCCGACCTGAAACCGACCGCGCACCTGCTCGACACCTACAGTCCGCAAGCGTTCTGCACCATCCGCAATTTCGCCGACGTCGCGCCCAAAGTCGCCCAGCTGGAGAGCGGCAACCACTACGCGGCGCAGCTCGGGGTGTCGATCACCGGATCGGAAAACCCGTACGTGTACCCCGACAATCTGCCCAGGGTCAACGGCCGAGGCGGACCCTACGGCAAACCTGGTTGCTGGCAACCGATCACCCGCGATCTGTGGCCGGCGCCTTACCTGGTGATGGACTCCGGCAACAGCATTGCGCCCTACAACCACTTCGAGCTCGGACAGCCGCTGGCCAACGAATACGTGTGGGGCCGCCAGTACGGGGAGTACACGATCAACCCATGAGACTCAACGGCACCGTCGCACGGCTCGCTGCAGTCGTCTCCGTCCAATTGTTCTTCACCGCAGTCATTGTCGTGGTGTTCGGCCAAATTCGCTTCGACCGCACCAACGACTATTCCGCGGAATTCAGCAACGCCAGCGGTCTGCGCGCGGGGCAGTTCGTTCGTGCCTCCGGGGTGGAAGTGGGCAAGGTCAAGAAGGTCGATCTGGTCGAGGGCGACAAGCGGATCCGGGTGGAATTCTCGGTCGACCGCTCGGTGCAGCTCTATCAGTCGACGACCGCGCAGATCCGCTACCAGGACCTGATCGGCAACCGATACCTCGAGATCAGTCGCGGGTCGGGTGAGAACTCCGAAAAGACCCTTCCACCAGGCGGATTCATTCCGCTGTCGCGGACCCAGCCCGCGCTGGACCTCGACGCGCTGATCGGCGGTTTCAAGCCGCTGTTCCGTGCGCTGGATCCGCAGAAGGTCAACACCATCGCGTCGTCGATCATCACCGTCTTCCAGGGCGAAGGCGGAACGATCAACGACATCCTGGACCAGACCGCACAACTGACCGAGCGGCTGGCCGAAAGCGATCAGGCCATCGGTGACGTGATCCACAACCTGAACACCGTGCTGGACACCACCGAGCGGCACCACGACCAACTCGACACCACCATCGACAAATTCGAAGGGCTGATCACCGGCCTGAAGGATCGGGCCGACCCGTTGGCCGACGGAACCGCGCACATCAGCAATGCGGCCGGAACAGTGGCCGACCTGCTGGCCGACAACCGGGCCCTGGTGCGCGGCGCCGTCACCCATTTGGAAAATCTCGCCGGCCCGCTCAACGATCAGCGCGACCGGATCGGCGATCTGGTGGGCAAGGTGCCCGCCGCGTTCAACATCATCGGGCGCGCCAGCGGGATCTACGGCGACTTCTTCAACTTCTACCTCTGCGACCTGTCGCTCAAAGTCAATGGGCTGCAACCCGGCGGACCAGTCCGCTCGGTCAAGCTTCTTCAGCAGCCGTCGGGCAGGTGCACGCTGCAATGAGAACACTGCAGCCCGCCAACCGGGTCCGCGTCGGCACGTTGGCCATCGCCATCGTGGTCCTCGTTGTCGCTGTGGGACAGAGCTTCGGCAGTCTGCCCGTGCTGTTCGCGACGGCGAGCTACTACGCGCAGTTCACCGACTCCGGCTGGCGTCAGCAAAGGCGACAAGGTGCGCATCGTCGGCCTGGATGTCGGCACCGTGCAGGACATGTCGATCGACGGCGATCACATCCTGATGAAATTCACCACCGGCACGCACACCATCGGTACCGAGAGCCGGGTCGCGATCCGCACCGATACGCTGCTGGGCAAGAAGGTGCTCGAAATCGAGCCGCGCGGCGCCAAGCGGATGCGCCCGAACGATGTGCTGCCGCTAGGGCAGAGCACCACCCCGTATCAGGTGTACGACGCGTTCTTCGATGTCACCAAGGCCGCCGCCGGGTGGAACATCGACACCGTCAAAGAGTCGCTGAATGTGTTGTCACGCACCATCAATCAGACCTACCCGCACCTGAGCTCGGCCCTCGACGGGGTGGCGAAGTTCTCCGACATCATCGGCAAACGCGACGACGAGCTCAAACACCTGCTGGGCGAGGCCAGAAAAGTAGCGGGCGTGCTCGGTGATCGCAGCAAGCAGATCAACGCGCTGCTGCGAAACACCCAGACAGTGCTCGGCGGCGTTCAACGAACGTGGCAAAGCCATTGCGGCGCTGTTGACCAACGTATCGGCGTTCTCGGCGCAAATTCAGGGGCTGATCAACGACAACCCGAACCTGCACCACCTTCTCGAGCAGTTGCGTGGTGTCACCGATGTTCTGACGCAACACAAGAACGACCTTGCCTCCGTGCTGAGTACGCTGCGCAACTACACGGCAGCGCTCAGCGAGGCGGTCGGCTCGGGGCCGTACTTCAAGGTGATGATCGGCAACCTGCTGCCGTATCAGATCTTGCAGCCATGGGTCGACGCCGCGTTCAAGAAGCGCGGCATCGATCCGGAGAACTTCTGGCGCAGTGCGGGATTGCCCGCCTTCCGATACCCCGACCCCAACGGCACCCGGTTCGCCAACGGTGCGCCGCCGCCGGCGCCACCGGTGCTCGAGGGCACCCCGGATCACCCCGGGCCGGCTGTCGCACCTGGATCGCCATGCTCGTACGCGCCACCGGCGGAGATGTCGCCGCGGCCGGGCAACCCGATGCCGTGTGCCGGGATCGACCAGAGTCAAGGCCCGTTCGGCGCAGGCGGTCCGTATCCGGCCCTGCCCGATGTGCTCTCGTCGCCGCCCAACCCGAATGGCCTGCCCCCGACACCGGGCGTGCCGGACGCCGGACTTCACGGGGCTCCGGTTCCGAACGTGCCGGGCACGCCCGTACCGCTGCCGCCGAACGCGCCACCGGGAGCCCGACGGGAGGGCCTGCACCCGGCCGGCCCACCTCCGCCGCCCTCGACGTTCGCACCCGCGCTGCCACCCGGCCCGGCAGCACCTCCGGGCCCGGGCCCGCAGCTACCGGCTCCATTCATCACACCCGGCGGGAACGGGGGATAGCGGCCGATGAGCACCATTTTCGACATCCGCAAGCTGCGGTTGCCGCATGTGTCCAAGGCTGCGGCGGTCATCGGGTCGCTCGTCGTGACCGTGGGTCTTGTTGCCGCAGTGGTCGGTTGGCAGCTCTACGAAAAACTGACCAACAACACCGTGGTCGCCTATTTCCCCGCGGTCAACGCCCTCTACACCGGGGACAAGGTTCAGATCATGGGCATCCGCGTCGGTGCGATCGACAAGATCGAACCCACCGGCGACCGGATGAAGGTGACCTTCCACTACCGCAACAAATACAAGGTGCCCGCCAATGCGTCCGCGGTAGTGCTCAACCCGACACTGGTCGCGTCGCGCAGCATCCAGCTGGAACCCCCGTACAAAGACGGGCCGGTGATGGCCGACAGCGCGGTGATCCCCATCGAGCGCACCCAGGTGCCAGTGGAGTGGGATGAACTGCGCAACAGCGTCACCCACATCATCGACGAACTCGGACCGACCAAGGACCAGCCCAAAGGGCCGTTCGGCGACGTCATCGAGGCGTTCGCCGACGGGCTGGCCGGCAAGGGCCAACAGATCAACACCACGCTGAACAGCCTGTCGAACGCGTTGAGCACCCTCAACGAGGGCCGCGGCGATTTCTTCGCCGTGTTGAAGAGCTTGGCGATGTTCGTCAACGCGCTGCACCAGGACGACCAGCAGTTCGTCGCGCTGAACAAAGACCTCGACCAGTTGACCGACAATCTCGTCAGCTCTGATCAGTCTGCCGCCAACGCGATTCGAGATACCGACAGCCTGCTGACCACCGCCCAGAAGTTCCTGGCCGAAAACCGCGACGCGCTCACCCACGACGTCAACAATTTGGGTGACCTGACGACCACGATCATGCAACCGGAGCCCCGTGACGGCCTGGAGACCGCGTTGCACATTCTGCCCAACATGGCGGCCAACGTGCTCGCGATCTACGAACCGGCGCACGGCAGTCTCAGCGGTGTCGCCGCCTTCACCAACTTCGCCAACCCAATGGAGTTCATCTGCAGCGTGATTCAGGCCGGTAGCCGACTCGGCTATCAGGATTCCGCGGAACTCTGCGCGCAGTACCTTGCGCCGATCCTGGACGCGATCAAGTTCAACTATTTCCCGTACGGGATCAACTTGTTCAGCGTCGCGGACGTCTTACCGAAGAATGTCGCGTACTCCGAACCGCGTTTGCAGCCGCCGCCCGGCTTCAAGGACACCACCGTGCCGGGCATCTTCTCGCCGGATACCCAATGGTCGCACCGTAATTCGGAGCCGGGTTGGATTGTGGCGCCCGGCATGCAGGGAGTGCAGGTTCAGCCGGCAACCAAGAACCTTTTGACGGCGGCGTCGCTGGCCGAGTTGATGGGCGGACCCGACATCCCGCCGCCGCCGGCGGGGCAGACCATGACCGGACCGCCGAACGCCTACGACGAGAACAATCCGCTGCCGCCGCCGTGGTATCCGCAGCCGCTGCCGTCACCCGGACCGGCGCCGGGTCCTCCGCCCGGTCCTCCGCTCGGCGCAGCGGAAGCGGGCGCACCGGGGGCCGGTCGATGAGCGCGGCGCGGCGGATCAGCCGCAAAGTCTGGCAGGCGCTGGCGGTGCTGGTCGCCGCGGTAACGCTGACATCGTGCGGGAACTGGCGCGGCATCGCCAACGTGCCGTTGCCCGGCGGCCCCGGCAGCGGTCCGGGCTCCTACAAGATCTACGTCCAGATGCCAAACACCATGGCACTCAATGGAAACAGCCGAGTTCTGGTCGCCGACGTCTTCGTCGGAACGGTGCGGTCGATCGACCTGAAGAACTGGGTCGCCACACTGACCGTCGACCTGGACAAGGCCGTCAAACTACCCAGGAACGCCACCGCCAAGATCGGCCAGACCAGCCTGCTGGGCTCGCAGCACATCGAGTTGGCCGCGCCACCCGATCCGTCGCCGCAATCGTTGAAAGCCGGCGACACCATCGCGTTGAGCAGTTCCTCGGCGTATCCCTCCACCGAACAGACGCTGGCCAGCTTGGCGATGGTGCTGCGCGGCGGCGGCATCCCCAATCTCGAGGTCATCCAGAATGAGGTCTACAAGATCCTCGCCGGACGAGCCCAGCAGATCCGCGATTTCCTCGACAAGCTGGACAGCTTCGCCACCCAGTTGAACCAGCAGCGTGACGACATCCGCCAGGCGATCAATTCCACCGACCGACTGCTCGGGTACGCCGCGAAACGCGCCGACACACTTGATCGCGCCCTCACCGAATTTCCGCCGCTGATCGAGCATTTCAACAAGCAGCGCAATTTGTTCGCCGACACGGTGGAGGCGGTCGGCCGGGTCAGCAACGTCACCGACCAGACCTTCAAGGCGGCGCGGGGTGACCTGCATCAGGACCTGCAGGACCTGCAGCGGCCACTCAAGCAACTCGGGCGTGCTGCACCGTATCTGGTCGATGCGCTGACGCTGCTGCTGTCACCGCCGTTCAGTGTCGACAGTGTGCCGAAGATCGTGCGCGGCGACTACATCAACGTTTCCGGCGCACTAGACCTCACGCTGAGCACCGTCGACAATGCGATCTTCACCGGAACCGGATTCTCCGGAGCGTTGCGCGCCCTCGAGCAGTCCTGGGGCCGCGACCTCAACACCATGGTTCCCGACGTACGTTTCAGTCCGAACCCGGCCGATGCGCCGGTGGAGCGGGGCGAGTGACGCGATGCTGACCCGCTTCATTCGCAACCAGCTGATTGTGTTCGCCGCCTTGACATTAGCCGCGATGATCGCCCTGGGTTGGTTCTACCTGCGGATCCCGAGCCAGCTCGGGGTCGGCCAATACCGCTTGGTCGCCGAGTTGCCGGCATCGGGCGGTCTGTATCGCACGTCGAACGTGACGTATCGGGGCATCCAGATCGGCCGGGTCACCAAGGTCGAGCCGACCTCGCACGGAGTCAGAGCGACACTGAGCATCGACAGCCGCTACAAGATCCCGATCGACGCGTCCGCCAACGTGCATTCGGTATCGGCGATCGGCGAGCAATATGTCGACCTGGTGTCGACCGGCGACCCGGGAAAGTTCTTCTCGCCGGGCCAGACCATCACCAAAGGCACGGTGCCCAGCGAGATAGGGCCCGCCCTCGACTCCGCCCACCGCAGCCTGTCGGTACTCCCCAAACACAAGATCGCCTCGCTGCTCGACGAAACATCGCTTGCCGTAGGCGGATTGGGGCCGGCGCTGCAGCGTCTCGTCGACTCGACACAATCCATCGTCGGCGACTTCGAAGCCAACCTGTCCGACGTCGACGACATCATCGCCAACGCGGCGCCCATCATCGACAGCCAGGTCGACTCGGGCGATTCGATCGCGCAGTGGTCGCACAACCTCAAGGGACTCACCGCCCAGATCGCGAACAATGACCCACATCTGCAGAGCATCCTGGCCAAGGGCGCGCCGACCGCCGATCAGGTCAACAGCGTGTTCAGCGACGTCCGCGAATCTCTGCCGCAGACGATCGCCAACCTCGAAGTCGTCGGCGACATGCTCAAGCGCTACAACAAGGGCGTCGAACAGTTGCTGGTCTTCCTGCCGGAGGTCGGCTCAGTCGCCCAGACCTTGATCGCGTCGGCGCCCGGGGCGGTGTTGATGAATCTCGACCTGTCGCTGAACAATCCGCCGCCGTGTCTGACCGGCTTCCTGCCGGCATCGCAATGGCGCTCACCCGCGGACATCAGCGCGGCCCCGCTGCCGGCCGGAACCTATTGCAAGATCCCGCAAGATACCCAGGCCAACGACGTGCGCGGAGCTCGCAACTACCCATGCGTCGACTTCCCCGGCAAGCGCCGGGCGACGCCGAAGGAATGCCGCGACGACAAGCCATACGTGCCACTGGGCACCAACCCTTGGTACGGCGACCCCAACCAGATCCGTAACTGCCCGGCACCCGGTGCCCGATGCGACCAGCCGGTCGACCCCGGGAGGGTGATACCCGCGCCGTCGATCAACAACGGTATGAACCCGGTGGCAGCCGATCGGCTGCCTCCACCCGCACCGCCGGTCAACGATCCACTTCAGCGGCCCGGCGTCGGGATCCGTGCAGTGCAACGGGCAACAACCCAACCCCTGCGTCTACACACCGGCCAGTCCAAGCGCGATCTACCTGCCGTCCAGCGGAGAAGTGGTCGGGCCCGACGGCGCCAGATACTCGCTCGAGGATTCGCGCCACACCGGAGACAGCGGGTGGAAGGACATGCTCGCCCCGGCGGGCTGACCCGAAACGCCGACGCCGGGAATCTTGCGCGCCTGGCAGTGTTGAATCAGCTATTCGCATCTGAGGAGACGTCGCCATGACCAGTCGACCCGTTCTGGAACCGACCGCCGAGCATCCGATCACCGTCAACCCGACCGGACAACACGTCGTGGTCCGCGTCAACGGCGACATCGTCGCCGACACCCACCGGGCGTTACAGCTGCAGGAATCCACTTACCCTGCGGTGCAATACATTCCGTTAGAAGACGTGGTCCCCGGCGTGCTCACGCGCACCGACACCAGCTACCTACTGCCCTTACAAAGGTGAGGCCGCCTACTACAGCGTGACCACCGCGGGCGGCGACACCGTCGACGACGTGATCTGGTTCTACGATCAGCCCTATCCGGCGGTGGCGGCGATCGCCGGCCACGTGGCGTTCTATCCGGACAAGGCGGAGGTCGCCGTCGGCGACGCCTAAGCGCTCGCCGGGCCGAACACGTGCGCGGTCAACTGAGTGTCGCTGTATTCACGCAGCGAGGAGATCAGGCCGTCGCGGGTTTCGAAGATGAAGACGGCCGGGCTGTTGTAGTGCACGCCCGTCGACGGTCTCGCCGTCGGTTTCCGCTTCGATCACCACGCTCTCGCCGTCGTTGAAGCACCGGATGAAGTCCAGGTTCAACTTGGCCCGCCGCTTGCGGCGCTCGAACTCTTCGCGCAACGCAGCTTTGTCGACCGTGTCGCGGGTGAGAATGCTCCAGTAGGTGAAGTCGTCGCTGAGCAGCCCGAAGCACTCGTCGACGTCGGCGCCATCGGAGAGGCACTGCAGGAACATCCACGCCAGCTCGGCGGACGGATCGTCGAACGGCGTGTTCATTGGCGCCGCTCCTCCCTCATCGCTGCGCTCTGCATCGTCGGCTGGCGCGGTCACCTCGCCATCCTGACCCCAAGACAGGTTGGCGGTCAATGAGGCCGCGGACAACCACACCCAAGCCGAGCGGACTTATGATCGTCGGGATCGAGCAGTTGCGGTACCCGGCGGGAGCACATGGTGAGTAGCGCTCGCACGCTGACATTTCCCAGTGCGGTCAGCCCCAGGAACACCCTGTTCCCGCTGCGCAGGGGCCCCGGTGACCCGTGTTTTCAGGTGGGCGATGACGGCGCGATCTGGCGAACCAGCTTGTTACGCAGCGGATCTGTCACCGCGCGGATCAGCCGCGCCGCAGCCGACGCGGTTGACTGCACAGCGTGGGGGAGCGGCGCCGACGAGTTTCTCGACGCGCTTCCGGCGATGCTGGGCGCGCATGACGACTTGTCGGGTTTCGCGCCGCTGGACCCGGTCGTCGCCGAGGCGCATCGGCGGGTGCCGCACCTACGACTGGGCCGCACCGATCAGGTACTGGAGGCGCTGATTCCCGCCATCATCGAGCAGCGCGTCCAGGGCAAGGATGCGTTCCGGGCCTGGCGGCTGCTGGTGGCCAAGTACGGAACGCCGGCACCCGGACCCGCGCCGCAGCGGATGCGGGTGCCGCCGTCGGCCGAGGTGTGGCGGCGGATCCCGTCGTGGGAATTCCACCGCGCCAACGTCGACCCGGGTCGGGCACGCACGGTCGTCGGATGCGCGCAGCGGGCGGAGTCGTTGGAGCGGCTTACCTCGTGGCCGGCCGACAAGGCCCGCGAGGCGCTGATGTCGCTGCCCGGCGTCGGGATCTGGACCGCGGCCGAGACGGCGCAGCGGGCGTTCGGCGATCCCGACGCGCTGTCGGTGGGCGACTATCACGTCTCCAAGATGATCGGCTGGACGCTGCTGGGCCATCCGATCGACGACGCCGAGATGGTCGAGCTGCTCGAACCGATGCGCCCGCACCGCCACCGGGTAGTCCAGTTGCTTTACGCCAGCGGCCTGGCCTACGAGCCGCGTCGTGGGGCGCGGTTGCCGGTGCAAGACATCAGCGCACTCTGACGCGCCGGGATTACTCCCACCGGTCATCGGGTACACGCCGCCCATGACTCAATTCACCGTTCCCGGCCTGACCGAACAGCAGGGGGCCAAAGTTGCTGACCTGCTGCAGAAGCAGCTGAGCACCTACAACGACCTTCACCTGACGCTCAAGCACGTCCACTGGAATGTTGTGGGCCCCAACTTCATTGGGGTGCACGAGATGATCGACCCGCAGGTGGATCTGGTTCGCGGATACGCCGACGAGGTGGCCGAACGGATCGCCACGCTGGGTGGATCGCCACAGGGCACGCCGGGCGCCATCCTCAAAGACCGCACCTGGGACGACTATTCGGTGGGCCGCGACACCGTGCAGGCCCACCTGGCCGCGCTCGACCTGGTCTACAACGGCGTCATCGAAGACACCCGCAGGGGCATCAGCGAAACCGAAAAGCTCGATCCGGTCACCCAGGACATCCTGATCGACCACGCCGCCGAGTTGGAGAAGTTCCAGTGGTTCGTCCGCGCACACCTGGAGAACGCCGGCGGAGGCTTGGATCACGAGGGCGCGTCCACCGAAAAGGGAGCGGCGAAGTCCGCCAAAGCCAAGAGCTGAGCCCCTGCGGCAGTCGTGATGGAATAATCGGACCGCAGTCCGGTTATAGCGGGTATCCGAATACGAGGAGGCCCGAGATGCCCGCGATCACCGCAGACACATTGACCTTGCCGCGGGTGTCCGCGGCAGGTCCCGTCGAGACCGAACGTCCGGTCCGATCGGTCACCACCGGGCCGCGCGGCCACGAGGGCGAAGGATTCCCGGTGGTCCGCGCGTTCGCCGGGGTCAGCAGCGCCGCGCTGGACCCGTTTGTCCACATGGACCAGATGGGCGAGGTGGAGTACCAGCCCGGCGAGCCCCGGGGAACCGACTGGCACCCGCACCGCGGATTCGAGACGGTCACCTACATGATCGACGGCCGCTTCGCGCACCAGGACTCGCACGGCGGCGGCGGACTGATCGCCGACGGCGCGACCCAGTGGATGACCGCGGGAGCAGGCATCCTGCACATCGAAACGCCGCCCGCCGAACTGGTCGAGAGCGGCGGGATGTTCCACGGCATCCAGCTCTGGGTGAACCTGCCGAAAAAGGACAAGTTCGCCACGCCGCGGTACCAGGCGATCGAGGGCAACGACGTCGCACTGCTGTCGTCCGAAGACGGCGGCGCGCTGATCCGCGTCATCGCGGGCGAGGTCGACGGCCACCACGGGCCGGGCGTCACGCACACGCCGATCACGATGGCGCACGCGACAATTCAGCCCGGGGCGCGGCTGAACATACCGTGGAACCGTGACTACAACGCGCTGGTATACGTGCTCGCCGGGCGCGGCTCGGTCGGGACCGGTGTCGCACCCGGTGCAGCAGGGGCAACTAGCGATCTTGGGCCCGGGCGACCGCATCACCGTCGACGCCGCACCGACGCAGGAGTCGCGGGTTCCGGCGCTGGAGGTGCTGATCCTGGGCGGGCGGCCGATCCGCGAGCCGGTGTTCCACTACGGCCCGTTCGTGATGAACACCAAGGCCGAGGTGATGCAGGCAGTCGAGGACTTCCAGGCCGGCAAATTCGGCAGCGTGCCGCCCGGCGGCTTGATGCCCCACCACTCGATGTAGGTCTGGCTGGCAAACAGGACTGTCGATTATGTGACAGCCGCAGGTGTGACCTATGGCACAATCGACATGTGGTGCAGCCCGCGAGCCGGGGGCCGGGTCGCCCCCCAGCAGCAAAGGCGGCTGAGACGCGTAAGCGCATTCTGCGTGCAGCTCGCGAAGTGTTCAGCGAACGCGGATATGACGCGGCCACCTTTCAGGCGATCGCGGTCCGGGCCGACCTGACCCGGCCTGCGATCAACCACTACTTCGCAAACAAGCGCGTTCTGTACTGGCAGGTGCTCGAAGAGACCAACAATGCCGTGGTCGCCGCGAGCACTGAGCGGGCGCAGAGTGAGACGACCCTGACCGCCCGGGTGTCGGCATTCATCGACGGCCGCCACCGAGGCAGAACTCGAAAACCGCGCAGCGTCGGCGTTTTTGATCGCCGCCACGTTGGAGTCGCAGCGTCACCCCGAATTGAGCCGCCCCGCGCGCCGACTCGGTCGACACCACCCGGGCATTCCTGCTGTGGGCGATCAACGACGGTATTCAGAGCGGCGAGCTGAACCCCGACACCGACGCCGCGGCGCTCACCGAAATGCTGCTCGCGGTGTTGTTGGGCGTCGGGTTCTACGCGGGCTTTGTCGGCAGTCGCCATGAATTCGACGCCGATCACCGACCAGTTGAAATTGTTGCTGGCGCGCAGCCTGACCGCGCCCGATTGAGTGCAGTGATGTAGCGCACACAACCATATAGATTGCCTAAGTATTAGGTAGCATCGGTGGCGCTATGACTGATGTAGACAACGCGACCTCCGATCCGTTCCGAGGGTGATAGCTGGGACATCACCGAAAGCGTGGGCGCCACCGCTTTGAGCGTTGCCGCGGCCCGTGCCGTCGAGACAGGATCGGATGACCCGCTGATCCGCGACCAGTTCGCCTACCTGTTGGTCTCCACTGCTGGGCAGCCGTGGGCACGGCTGGCCAGTTCGCTGGAGTGGATCGGCGACGACGATCACGGTCGCCGGGCGCACCGGCTGGCCATCGACTACCAGGCCGTGCGCACGCATTACTTCGACTCATACTTCGCCGATGCTGCCGCCGCTGGGATTCGCCAGGTGGTCATCCTGGCCGCGGGCCTGGATTCGCGGGCTTTCCGGCTGGAGTGGCCCGCCGGCACCTCCGTCTACGAGATCGACCAGCCGCAGGTCGTTGCCTACAAGACGACCACGCTGGAGTCGGCCGGCGCCGCGCCGACGGCCGACCGACGGACCGTGCAGGTCGACCTCCGCGACGACTGGGCAGCCGCGCTGAGGGCGGCCGGCTTCGACCCCGGCCAACCGACCGCCTGGCTGGCCGAGGGCCTGCTGCCGTATCTGCCGGCCGAAGCCCAGGACCGGCTGTTCGAGATCTTGACCGGGCTGAGCGCTGCCGGTAGTCGGGTGGCCGTCGAAGCGTTCAGCCTCGGTGCGGCCGACAACGAAGCGCGTCGCGTCGCGCGGCGGGCGCGTTTCGACCGGATGCGTCAGCGCCTCGGCCTGGACATCAACGTCGAGACCCTGACGTACCAGGAAAGCGACCGGGCTGACGCCGCGGATTGGCTGACCGAGCACGGTTGGCACGTGACTGCGGTCAGCAACGCCGACGAGATGGCGCGACTGGGCAGGGCGATTCCCGCCGATCTGGCCGACGAAGCCTTCACCACCAAGCTGCTGAGCGCCGAGCTCGGCGTGACCGCTTGATTATCAACCACTTTCGCAGAAAGCAGGAGCGCGATGAGTAGCTTGCGTAGCCATGACGACACCTGGGACATCGCCAGCAGTGTGGGCACTACCGCGGTGATGGTGGCCGCAGCCCGCGCCGCCGAGACCGACAGGCCAGACCCGCTGATCCGCGACCCCTATGCGAGGGTTCTGGTCACCGAGGCCGGCACCGGGGTGTGGGAAAAGATGCTCGACAGCTCGCTGCTCGACCAGGTGGCGTCGATCGACGCCGAGGCCGCGGCGATCTTCGAGCACATGCGCGGCTATCAGGCGGTGCGCACGCACTTCTTCGACGCCCACTTCGCCGGCGCGGTGGCCGCCGGAATCCGCCAGGTGGTGATCCTGGCGTCCGGCCTGGATTCGCGGGCCTACCGGCTGGACTGGCCGGCCGGCACCGCGGTCTACGAGATCGACCAGCCCAAGGTGCTGGAGTACAAGGCGGCGACGCTGGACGGCGCACGGCGCGACGCCGTCAGCCGACCGCCACGAGGTGGCGATCGACCTGCGTCAGGACTGGCCGGCAGCGCTGATCGCGGCGGGCTTCGACCCGAAGGTGCCGACCGCCTGGCTGGCGGAGGGGCTGCTGATGTACCTGCCCGCCGACGCTCAGGACCGGCTGTTCACGCAGATCACCGAGTTGAGCGCGCCGGGCAGCCGGATCGCCGCCGAAACCGCGGCCAACCACGCCGATGACCGTCGGCAGGAGATGCGGGAGCGCCTCGATCGGGTGGCCGCCAAGCTCGGCATCGAGCGCAATATCGACATCCAGGACCTGATCTACCACGACGACGATCGCGCCGACGTCGCGACGTGGCTCAACGACCACGGCTGGCGGGCCGCCGCGCAGAACTCCGGACGACGAGATGCGCCGGCTGAACCGCTGGGTCGAGGGCGTGCCGTCGGCTGACGACAAGGATGCGTTCTCGCAGTTCGTGACCGCCGAACGCGTCTGAGCGGTCGCGGGCAGACGAAACGGCGATAGCCGAGGGGACCTGTTGCCCAACCGGGTGGTTGATTAGGATTGGGATTTCGCCGGTCGAGGAAGGGATCCCCATGACCACCGAAATCACTGCTCCGGTTGCACCCGCAGCCCCGGCTTCCGGCTCTGACATCGCCAAGACGGTCGCTCGGTTGCGCCAGACATTCGCCACCGGCCGCACCCGAGACCTGGAGTGGCGCAAAGAGCAACTGCGCGCACTCAAGCAACTGATGGTCGAGAACGAGGCCAAGATCGCCGACGCGCTGGAGAAGGACCTGGGGCGGTCGCCGTTCGAGGCCTGGCTCGCCGACGTCGCCAGCACCAGCGGCGAGGCCGCGTACGCGGCGAAGAACGTGGGCAAGTGGGCCAAGCGCCGCCACCGCCGGCTCGAGATGTCGCAGCTGCCCGGCCGCGGCTGGGTCGAGTACGAGCCCTACGGCACCGTGCTGATCATCGGCGCGTGGAACTTCCCGTTCGCGCTGACGCTGGGTCCCGCTGTCGGTGCGATCGCCGCGGGAAACACCGTGCTACTCAAGCCTTCTGAGGTGGCACCCGCGTCGTCGGCGCTGATGGCCGAGTTGGTCCCGCGCTACCTCGACAACGATGCGATCGCCGTGATCGAGGGCGACGGCGCGGTCAGCCAGGAGCTCATCGCGCAGGGCTTCGACCATCTGCTGTTCACCGGCGGCACCGAGATCGGCCGCAAGGTGTACGAGGGCGCGGCGGCGCACCTGACCCCGGTGACCCTCGAACTCGGCGGCAAGAGCCCGGTCATCGTGTCGAAGGACGCCGACATCAAGGTCGCCGCCAAGCGGATCGCGTGGACCAAGCTGATCAACTCCGGCCAGATCTGCATCGCGCCCGACTATGTTCTGGCCGAGGCGCCGATCCGCGACCAGCTGGTCGACGAGATCCAGAAGGCGGTCACCAGCTTCGAGGCCGAGAACGCCAGCGGCGGTAAGCGAATCGTCAACGAGCGGCACTTCAACCGGCTGACCGCCGCACTCGCCGCGACGCAGGGTCGGGTCGCCATCGGTGGCGGCTCGGACGCCTCGAAGCTGAACATCCAGCCGACCGTGGTCGTGGACCCCGCAGCCGACGAGCCGCTGATGACCGACGAGATCTTCGGCCCGATTCTGCCGATCGTGACGGTTCAAAACCTCGACGAGGCAATCGCATTCGTGAACTCGCGGCCCAAGCCGCTGGCCGCCTACCTGTTCACCAAGGCCAAGGCTGTCCGTGAGCGGGTGATCAAGGAAGTGCCGGCGGGCGGCATGGTGGTCAACCATCTGCTGTTCCACTTCGCCACCCACAAGCTGCCGTTCGGCGGCGTCGGCCCGTCCGGTCTGGGTGCCTACCACGGCAAGTTCGGGTTCGAGGAGTTCAGCCACCGCAAGTCGGTGCTGACCAAGCCGACCCGCCCCGACATCGCCAGCTTCATCTACCCGCCGTATACAGAGAAGGCGTGGAAGTTGGCGCGCCGGCTGTTCTGACCTTGCCGGCTCGTTCTCACACTGTTGGTCACTCGACGATCGAGAGATAGGAATTTTTCATGCCCGGAGTGCAGGATCGCGTTGTCGTCGTCACCGGAGCCGGCGGTGGTCTGGGTCGCGAGTACGCGCTGACCCTCGCCAAAGAAGGCGCGAGCGTCGTGGTCAACGACCTCGGTGGCTCTCGTGACGGCACCGGTGCCGGACACAACATGGCCGACGATGTCGTCAAGGAGATCAAGGACGCCGGCGGACGTGCGGTCGCCAACTACGACAGCGTGGCCGAGGCCGAGGGCGCCGAGAACATCATCAAGACCGCGCTCGACGAGTTCGGCAAGATCGACGGCATTGTGAGCAACGCCGGCATCCTGCGCGACGGCACGTTCCACAAGATGTCGTTCGAGAACTGGGATTCCGTACTCAAGGTGCACCTCTACGGCGGCTACAACGTCATCCGCGCCGCGTGGCCGCACTTCCGCGAGCAGAGCTACGGCCGCGTGCTCGTCGCCACGTCCACCAGCGGACTGTTCGGCAACTTCGGCCAGGCCAACTACGGCGCGGCCAAGCTGGGCCTGGTCGGGTTGATCAACACGCTGGCCCAGGAAGGCGCGAAGTACAACATCAAGGCCAACGCGCTGGCGCCGATCGCGGCCACCCGGATGACCGAGGACATCCTGCCGCCCGAGGTGCTGAAGAACCTGACACCGGAATTCGTTGCACCGGTGGTCGCCTACCTGGTCACCGAAGAAGTGCCCGACACCGGGTCGATCTTCATCGTCGGCGGCGGAAAGGTGCAGCGCGCCGCGCTGTTCCAGAACGAGGGCGTCACCTTCAAGACCCCGCCGTCGGTCGACGACATCGCCTCACACTGGGGCGAGATCGACGACCTGTCTGCGGCTAAGGCAGCCAACTTCTCGATCCGCTGATCGGCGCCGCATGAAAGCTTGCGTCGTACAAGAGCTTTCAGGCCCTGACGGACTTGTCTACACCGATGTCCCGGACGTCGCCGGCAACGACGACGTTCTGGTCATCAACGTCCGCGCCGCCGGGGTGTGCTTTCCGGATCTGTTACTGAGCAAAGGCGAGTACCAGCTCAAGCTGCCGCCGCCGTTCATCCCAGGGATGGAAGCCGCGGGTGTGGTGGAGTGGGCGCCGGAGGACTCTGAATTCAGAGTCGGCGAACGGGTTTCGGCGTTCGGCATCTTGGGTGGCTACGCCGAGCAGGTCCTCGCCCCGCTGGCCAACGTGACCCGCAGCCCTGCCGAACTCGATGACGCCGAGGCGGTGTCGCTGCTGGTGAACTACAACACGATGTATTTCGCGTTGGCCCGCCGGGCCGCCATGCGGCAGGGCGAGAGCGTCCTGGTCCTTGGTTCGGCCGGTGGCGTTGGCACAGCAGCCATTCAGGTGGCCAAAGCGATGGGCGCGAGCAAGGTCATTGCCGTGGTACACCGCACGGCTGCAACGGAATTCGTCGAGTCGTTGGGCGCCGACGTGGTGCTACCGCTGGCCGATGGCTGGGCTCAGGCGGTCCGCGAGCAGACCGACGGCCGCGGTGTGGACATCGTGGTCGATCCGGTCGGCGGCCAGGCCTTTGACGACGCCATCCGGGTGCTGGCCATCGACGGCAAGCTGCTGGTGATCGGATTCGCCGCCGGCGCTATTCCGACGGTCAAGGTCAACCGGCTGCTGCTGCGTAACGCCGGCGTACTCGGTGTCGCCTGGGGCGAGTACCTGCACCAGGTTCCCGGCTCGGCGGCGCTGTTCTCCTTCGGCCTCAACCAGCTGGTGGCAGCCGGGCTGAAACCGCCTCCGCCGCAACGGTATCCGCTGGCGCAAGGACGTGATGCGCTGCAGTCGCTCGCCGATGGCGGGGTGTTCGGCAAGGTCGTACTGGAGCCCTAGAACAACGCCGGCTCGAGCAGAAGGAAGGCGCCGCCCCCTCGCTGGATGCGGCGCCTTTCTCCTTCCGGATTGTCTAGAACAGACCCGAGAAGGCGTTGGTGATCTCGGTGGCTGTGTTTTGCAGGACCTCGAGTTCGAAGCCACCCGCCAGCGTGAACAGTGCGGTGTCGGCGGCGATCGGCAGGCCGAACGCGTCGGCGAAGTCGCCCGTCGCAATGTTCGCCGAGAACAGTGACAGATCGTAGGCCGGCACGCTGGTCACCAGCGCGTTGATGATGTCGGCCGTCGGCAGCAACGCGGAGTAAGCCGCGGACGAGGCGGTGGTGATCGCGTTGACGAAGTCGGTCAGCGACGCCGCCGGGTTGGCCAGGTCGGCCTGCAGTGCCGCCATCACCTCGGCCGCGCTCTGCCCCGCTGCCGCCACGTTGGACGTGTACGGGTCGGTGTCAGTCGACAGGTTCGTGATGCCCTGCGCGGTGAGGGTGGACAGCTGGTTGAAGACGTCCGACATGCTCACGTCGGGGAACAGTGCGAACGGAGTGTTGACGTCCGCCGGGCCGTCCGCCCAGCCCTGTGAACCGTCGCCGTAGCCCAAGTTGATCAGGTACGTCAGGTCCGGCCCGAGGAGCTCCTGCAGGGGCTTCGGCAGCAGCGCGACCAGCGGCGCGGTGATCTCGTTACCCGCAGTGGTGTCGGTTCCGTCGAGAGTGGTGATCATGTAGTAGTTGGTCGCGGTGTCAGCGCCGGAGACTTGTAGCGGTGTCGCGTTGTTGATGTCGGCGAGCGACGGGCCGCTTCCGAGCCCGCCGGTACCGTCACCGCCGTTCAAATAGGTGCCGTGCAGCGACTGAATACCCAAAAACGCATTCAGGTCGGACAAGAAGTTGATCGGGTACTTCGGGAAGTCGGCGAAACCGTCGTATTCGATCGTGTAGATCTGAGTGGCGTACTCGCTGGAGGGGGTGGCGCCGTCGAAGGAGACCCCCAGGCTTGGAAGGTTTAGCGGGTCGGACACCGCGGGCCCCGATATCGGCGTGAAACCGTCGAAGCGCGAGAGCAATCCACCGTTCGGCGCTGTCTCGGTCAGCGACGAGGAGGAAGTTCACGTCGTTCTTGGGAATACCCGCGTCTGTCAGCTGCTGCATGACGAGGCCAGAGATCATGGAACTCTGGGAGTAGCCGAACACCGTCACGGTGTTCCCGGCGTTGTCACCGTGATCTGCGACTCGATCGTGTTGGCCAGAATGGTGTCGCCCTGGCCAACCGAGGTGCTTTGGTCCGGGAAACCGTCAGCGCCGGAGGGGTAGTTGAACGGCAGCGTGTGCACACCCGTCAGTGGGTAGAGGCCCTCCGGGGTGGCGAGCCCATCGCCATAAATAGGACTGTCGGGAGTTGGCTGGTACCACGAGATTCCCTCGCCAAAGTTCGGGAAGTAATGAAAGGCGGCGGACTCCACGTAGGACTCACCGGGAATGGGGGTGCCACTGCCGCCCAGGACCAGACCAATGTCGTCCGCGTGGGCGTAGCCGGTGTTCATCATCGCGGCCATGCTGAGGAAGCCGGCACCGGCGGTAGCGACCATCCCCAGACCCAGTAAACGACGCTTTGCGACCAGACATGTGCGACCTTTCGGACTTTGGGACGGTCGCCGGGGCCCATGCGGCTCCAGCGGCGCAGGTATTACACGTATGTCTACGCCTAAATCGCCCTTATGTCTAAGAAATACACAGCTTTTCGTTGGCGAAAATTAAGTTTCACGTCCAGATTGTCGGACTTGTCTCAGGTACCCCAGAAGCCCCAGCGGTCACTGGTCTTGGGTGGTGCCACTTTTTCGAAACGAGCGCACGGGTGATATCAGCGCCGGCGTGATATCGCATACGAGCACGTTTCGAAAAGCACTCCTTGCCCGAAGGCTGGTGCGGGCGTTACTGCAGTGGCCTGCTCAGCCCAGTAGAGCGTCGCGCAACCTGATGACGTCCGCTTCGGTGACGCCCGCGCTACGGAAGTAGCCGTCGAGGGAGCCGAAGTTGTCGTCGATGGTCCGCCGCGCGGCGTCGAGGTATTCCGCGCGAACGCCGAGTACCTCCTCGGACAGCCGCGCCTCGGTGGTCGAGATCAGCTCGGGTGTCACCTCGACGTCGGCCCGCTGGCGGATCGTGTCCAGGATGCGTTCGCGCAGCAGTGGAACGGCGTGGTTGCTGGTCAGGAAGTCGGCCACGATCGCGTCGCGGTCGACACCAGCGGCCTCCAGCACCAGCGCCACCGTGAACCCGGTGCGGTCCTTGCCGGCGAAGCAGTGGGCCAGCACCGTGCGGCCGTCGGCCAACAGGGTCACGAGGCGGTGCACCGCCTCTCGGGCGCCGGGGTAGGTGGGGAAGCGGCTGTACTCGTCGACCATGTAGCGACTGGCGGCGTCACTGACCGATTCGCCGTCCGTCTTTTCTTCGAACAGCCGCCGGAACGCGTGCTCGTGCGGTGCCTCGCCGTTCGGGTTGGCGTCGTCGGGCGCGAGGTCCGGGATGGGCAACAGATGGATGTCGACGCCGTCCGGCACCAGGCCTGGCCCGTGCCGCAGCACCTCACTGCGGGAACGTAAATCGGCGACATCGGTGACGCCCAAGCGGCGCAACTCGTCTCGGCCCTCGTCGGCCAGCTCGCTCAGCTCGCCGGAACGAAACAGCCGGCCGGGTCGCAGCACACCGGTGGTGTCGGCGACGTCACGAAAGTTCCAGGCTCCCTGCAGATCTCGTACGCCGGTGGCCACTTTAGGTGACCGCCGCAGCGAAAACGCTTTTCTCCCGGCCGATCTCGGCGCGCGCGATGGAGCGCAAGTGCACCTCGTCGGGTCCGTCGAAGATGCGCATCGCCCGCTGCCACGAGTACATCCGGGCCAGCACGGTGTCCTCGCTGACGCCGGCAGCGCCGTGTACCTGGATGGCGCGGTCGACCACATTGCAGGCCATCTGCGGGGCCACCGCCTTGATCTGGGAGACCAACAGATGCGCCGCGCGGTTGCCGTGTTGGTCGATCGTCCACGCCGCCTTTTCGCACAGCAGCCGGGCCTGGTCGATCTCGTTGCGCGACTGGGCGATTGCGTGCTGAACCATGCCTTGATCCGCCAGTGGCCGGCCGAACGCGATCCGGGTGTTGGCTCGGTTCACCATCAGGGCCAGCGCACGCTCCGCGCCGCCCAGCGCGCGCATGCAGTGGTGGATGCGCCCCGGTCCGAGTCGGGCCTGAGCGATCGCAAAGCCGGAGCCCTCTTCCCCGAGCAGGTTGGTGACCGGCACCCGGACGTTGTCGTAGATGATCTCGCAGTGCCCGGGCTGATCCTGGTAGCCGAACACCGACGTCGAGCGGACCACCGTCACGCCAGGCGTGTCGATCGGGACCAAGACCATCGACTGCTGCTGGTGGCTCGCCGCCTCAGGGTTGGTGCGGCCCATCACGATCAGGATCTTGCAGCGCGGGTCCGCCGCCCCTGAGGTCCACCACTTGCGGCCGTTGATCACGTAGTCGCCGCCATCGCGGACGATCGACGTCTCGATGTTGCGGGCGTCGCTGCTGGCGACGGCGGGCTCGGTCATGGAGAACCCGCTGCGGATCTCGCCGTTCAGCAACGGCTCGAGCCACTTCTTGCTCTGCTCCTCGGTGGCGAACAGGTGCAGGGTTTCCATGTTGCCGGTGTCCGGCGCCGCGCAGTTGATCGCCTCGGGCGCGATCTCGAGGCTCCACCCGGTCAGCTCGGCCAGCGGCGCGTATTCCAGGTTGGTCAGACCGGACTCCGAGGGCAGGAACAGATTCCACAGCCCGGCGGCTTTGGCCTTGATCTTGAGTTCCTCGATGATCGGCGGAACCGTGTGATCGCTTCGGCCCGACTTCCTCGCGGTACTTGTCGTAGTCAGCCTCGGCGGGAAAGACGTAATCGGTGATGAACTCGCTCAGTCGCTTGTGGTAGTCGCTGGCTTTGGCTGACATCGCGAAGTCCATGACCGTCACGATAAGCCACCCGCGCCGAGGCCACACCGGGGGCGCAGGATGAGGGCCATGACGGATACCCTCCCGCCGCTTCCACCATTCACCTTGGCGACGGCCATCGAGAAAGTTCAAGCCGCCGAAGACGCCTGGAACACCCGCGATCCGGACCGGGTCAGCCGCGCGTACACCGTTGACTCGCAATGGCGTAACCGCGGCGAGCACGTCGTCGGCCGCGACGCGATCGTCGAGTTCTTGACCCGCAAATGGCAGCGCGAGCACGACTACGTCCTGCGCAAAGGCCTGTGGAGCTTTCACGACAACCACATCGCCGTGCGTTTCCAATATGAAAGCCGCGACTCCGCCGGCCAGTGGTGGCGTAGCTACGGAAACGAATTGTGGGAGTTCGACACGGCCGGTCTGATGGCCCGGCGCGAAGCCAGCATCAACGACGTCGCGATCGAAGAAGCCCAGCGCCGCTACTTCGGCCCGCGGCCAACCGAGGAACACGGGCAGGACTTCCCACTTTGGTGACAAGTTAGGGTTGGTGCCGATCTACCGACGAGTAGGGAGTACAGGAAGTAGATGCGGACGCCATGACAGAAACGCAGACGACAGTCGGCGTGGTAGCCGAGTCGGGAGCCGACGAGCGACGGGTCGCGCTGGTGCCGAAGGTAATCGCGCCGCTGGTCAAAAGCGGGATTGCAGTCGTTGTCGGGTCGGGCGCCGGCGAGCGGGCGCTACTGCCCGACGAGCTGTACACCGAGGCCGGCGCGACGATCGGCGACGCCTGGGCCGCCGACATCGTGATCAAGGTCGCGCCGCCGACCGCGGACGAGGTCGCGAAACTGCACAGCGGGCAGACCCTGATCGGCTTCCTCGCCCCCCGCAATGCCGACAACGCGATCGGCGCACTCAAGAAGGCCGGGGTGCAGGCGTTCGCGCTCGAGGCAGTCCCGCGTATCTCGCGGGCGCAGGCGATGGACGCGTTGTCGTCGCAGGGCAACGTCGCCGGGTACAAGGCCGTGGTGCTCGCCGCCTCGGAGTCGACCCGGTTCTTCCCGATGCTCACCACCGCCGCGGGCACCGTGAAGCCGGCGACCGTGCTGGTTCTCGGCGTCGGCGTGGCCGGCCTGCAGGCGCTGGCGACGGCGAAGCGCCTCGGCGCGAAAACCACCGGCTACGACGTTCGCCCCGAGGTGGCCGATCAGGTGCGCTCGGTTGGTGCGCAGTGGTTGTCACTGGGTGACAAGGACGTGGCCGCCGCCGGTGAGGGCGGGTATGCCCGTGAGCTCACCGACGAGGAGCGCGCCCAGCAGCAGAAGGCGCTCGAAGACGCGATCGCCAGATTCGACGTCGTCATCACCACCGCGCTGGTTCCCGGCCGTCCCGCGCCGCGGCTGGTGACCGCCGCCGCCGTCGAGGCGATGAAGCCCGGCAGCGTCGTCGTCGACCTGGCCGGTGAGACCGGCGGCAACTGCGAGCTCACCGAACCGGGTCAGACCGTCGTCAAGCACGACGTCACGATCGCCTCGCCGCTGAACCTGCCGGCCACGATGCCCGAGCACGCCAGCGAGCTCTACAGCAAGAACATCATCGCGCTGCTCGACCTATTGATAACCGACGGCAAGTTGGCGCCGGATTTCGAGGATGAGGTCGTTGCCGGCTCGTGTCCGTGACCTCGCGATGCAGACGGAAGAGGACGCGTAGATGTACGACCAACTACTGGCCAATCTGGCGATCCTGGTGCTTGCCGGATTCGTCGGCTTCGCGGTCATTTCCAAGGTGCCCAACACCTTGCACACCCCGTTGATGTCGGGCACCAACGCCATTCACGGCATCGTGGTCCTGGGTGCGCTACTGGTGCTGGGTGAACTGCCCGCCGATACCAGCTGGGGCGTGCGGGCTATCGCGTTCGTCGCCTTGATCTTCGGCACGCTGAACGTGATCGGCGGCTTCCTGGTAACCGACCGGATGCTGGGCATGTTCAAGTCGCGCAAGCCCGCGGACGACAAGGCAGTCGGCGCGAAGGGGGCTGCCAAGTGAGCGCCGACGACGTCAACTACGGCGTGAATGTCCTGTACATCGCGGCGTTCGCGCTGTTCATCTTCGGTCTGTCCGGTCTGACCGGCCCGAAGACCGCGGTGCGCGGCAACTGGATCGCTGCGGTCGGCATGGGCGTCGCGGTGGTCGCGACGCTGATCAAGGTGCGCGACACCGCGTCGATCAACTGGATCCTGATCGCTGCGGGCCTGTTGATCGGCGTGGCGCTGGGTGTGCCGCCCGCCAAGAAGACCAAGATGACGGCGATGCCGCAGCTGGTGGCGCTCTTCAACGGCGTCGGCGGCGGTACCGTCGCGCTGATCGCGTGGTCGGAATTCATTGATACCAAGGGCTTTTCGGTGTTCAGGCCGGACCAGTCGCCCACTGTCGCGCTGGTCGTCGGGTCGCTGTTCGCGGCCGTCATCGGCTCGGTGTCCTTCTGGGGTTCGCTGGTGGCGTTCCTCAAGCTGCAGGAGTCGATTCCCAAGAAGGTGGAAAAGCGGCTGGTGGCATCGGCCAAGCTGTTCCAGTTCTCCAACTTCGTGTTGCTGTTCGGCGCGATCGGCGTCGCGGTCTATCTGGGGTTGAACCCAGGTATGCCGGTCTGGTGGATCGTGCTGGTGCTGGTCTTCGCGGGCGTGATGGGCCTGTTCGTCGTGTTCCCGATCGGCGGCGCCGACATGCCGGTGGTGATCTCGCTGCTGAACGCGATGACCGGATTGTCGGCAGCCGCAGCGGGTTTGGCGTTGAACAACACGGCGATGATCGTCGCCGGCATGATTGTCGGTGCCTCGGGTTCGATCCTGACCAACCTGATGGCGGTCGCGATGAACAGGTCGATTCCTGCGATTGTCTTCGGCTCGTTCGGTGGCGCTGACGCCGCGGGCGGTGCCGCGGGCGGAGATCAGGGGACCGTCAGGGCAACCTCGGCCGCTGACGTGGCGATTCAGATGGCCTACGCCAACCAGGTGATCGTGGTGCCCGGCTATGGGCTGGCGGTCGCGCAGGCGCAGCACGCCGTCAAGGAGATGGCCAATCTGCTGGAGGAGAAGGGCGTAGAGGTCAAGTACGCCATCCACCCGGTGGCCGGCCGCATGCCCGGCCACATGAACGTGCTGCTGGCCGAGGCCGACGTCGACTACGACGCGATGAAGGAGATGGACGACGTCAACGGCGAGTTCAGCCGCACTGACGTCGACCGATCGTCATCGGCGCCAACGACGTCACGAACCCGGCGGCCCGCAACGACTCGGGCTCGCCCATCTACGGCATGCCGATCCTCAACGTCGACGAGTCGCGGTCGGTGATCGTGCTCAAGCGTTCGATGTCAGCGGGATACGCCGGCATCGAGAATCCGCTGTTCTTCCTGCCGCAGACGTCAATGTTGTTCGGCGACGCGAAGAAATCGGTGTCCGAGGTGACCGAGGAGCTGAAGGCGCTGTAAGCGCCGGAATGCGTCGAGATCGACGCTGGCGATGCGGTCACTTGCACGAACTCGCGCCGGCGTCGATCTCGAGAGCGAGAATAAGGGCCTTAAACGGGCGGGTACGCCGGCGGCGGGTAGCCCTGGCCGTCGGTGACGCCGCGCAGACCCCACGGCAGGTATTTGAAGTAGAACTCGAGTTCGTCGGAAAAGTCGTAGCTGGGATCAGGATCCGGTTGCATCTGACTACCTCTCGAGTCGGCTCGCGCTTCATGCCGAAGTCTAGTCCCAGCGGGCAGCGCGCAACAGTGAACTGTCGTGTTGCCTAGACTACCCAACTAGTTGATTGACTCCGGGCGGCCCCCGGACTGCCGATAGCGAGTAGACATGCCATCCGAGAACGGGCTCACCCGCCGCGAGGAGCTGCTGGTTGTTGCCACCAAGTTGTTCGCCGCCCGCGGTTATCACGGCACCCGGATGGACGACGTCGCCGACGTGGTCGGGCCTGAACAAGGCCACCGTCTACCACTACTACGCCAGCAAGTCGCTGATCCTCTACGACATCTACCAGCAGGCCGCCGAGCGGACCCTGGCCGCCGTGCACGACGATCCGACGATGTCGGCCCGCGAGGCGCTCTACCAGTACACCGTGCGGCTGCTCAACCAGATCGCCGCCAACCCCGAAGGCGCCGCGGTCTATTTCCAAGAGCAGCCCTACATCACCGAGTGGTTCACCGAGGAGCAGGTCGCCGCGGTCCGCGAGAAGGAGACCCAGGTGTACGAGCACGTGCACGGGCTCATCGACCGCGGCATCGCCAGCGGCGAGTTCTACGAAAGCGACTCACACGTCCTGGCCCTCGGCTACATCGGCATGACGCTGGGTGCCTACCGCTGGCTGCGGCCGAGCGGACGACGCAGCGCCAAGGAGATCGCCGCCGAGTTCAGCACCGCACTGCTGCGTGGCCTGATTCGCGACGAGGCGGTCCGGGTCCACTCCCCGCTCGGGCACGGCCAAAGCGCAGATCGTCGCGCCATGACAGACCTGTTTCGCCTCGACGGCAAGGTCGCCGTCGTCACCGGCGGCGGCCGTGGCATCGGACTGATGATCGCCCGCGGACTGCTGCAGGCCGGCGCGACCGTGTACCTGTCCAGCCGCAAGAAGGCCGAGTTGGACTCCGCCGTCGCCGAGCTGTCCGCCGCACGGGCCGGTGCAGGCGATTCCGGCCGACCTTGGCACGGTCGACGGGGTCGACGCGTTGGTCGCTGAGCTTTCCGAGCGAGAGGACGCCATCCACGCGCTGTTCAACAACGCCGGCGCCGCCTGGGGAGCGCCGCTGGGCGAGTTCCCCGAGTCCGGCTTCGACAAGGTGATGAACGTCAACGTCAAGGGTGTCTTCCTGCTGACCCGCGCGCTGGTGCCGATGCTCACCGCCGGAGCGAGCGACGGCGATCCGGCCCGCGTCATCAACACCGGCAGCATCGATGGGATCGTTGCGCCCGGGACGCGGCCGGGACAACTTCTCCTACAGCGCCAGCAAGGCCGCAGTGCACATGCTGACCCAGCACCTCGCCGGAGAGTTGGCGCCGCGGATTCTGGTCAACGCGATCGCGCCCGGGCTCTTCGAATCCCGGATGACCAAAGAGCTGTTAGCGGGCGGCTCGGACGCGGTGGGCGCGGGCTTTCCGCTGGGCCGTATCGGGCAACCCGACGACATGGCGGGCATCGCGGTCTTTCTCGCCAGCCGGGCCAGCAGCTACATCACCGGCGCGGTGATTCCGGTGGACGGCGGCGTCAGCGTCATCAGGTAGCCATCAGGTAGGCAGTGCCCGACCCAGGAATTCGAGTTGGTCGGCGATCACGCGCTCGAAGGCGTCGCCGACATAAATCTCGAAATGCCCTTCCGGATAGAGCTTTACCTCACCACGGGGCGCCGTCGCCGCATAGCGGCGGGTCGGCCCGGGCGGTGCGACCGTGTCGGACTCACAGATGCAGAACAAGATCGGGCAGGGCACCTTCGCCGCGAGTCGGCCCGGCCGGTAGGGCAGCAGCTTCACACCGATGCGAGCCGCCACCTCGTTGCGCATCTCGACGCCCTCTGGCACCAGAGCCAGATAGCCGGGGTAAGCATCGGGCGACGTCATCAGCGCGACGTCACCCGGGTGTCCCGCGGTCGGCACCATCACCGGCGTCGCCGCCGAAGCGGGCGGTGACGAGGTCGCGGGTCGCCAACGCGGTGAGTCGAGCGCTGATCAGCGGGTTGATCGCGCCCAGCGATGCGACGCTGTCGGTGAACGGGCACTGCGCCACTACCGCCGCGATACCCGGCACCCGGGCAGCGGTGGCGATCACATGGCCGCCGCTGAAAGACGTGCCCCACAAGCCGATTCGACGCGGATCGATCCCGGGCAGCGTGCGTGCAAAGGCCGTCGGCAACCGTCCAGTCCTGCAGCTGCATCCGGATGTCGAGCAGTTGACGGGGTGCGCCCTCACTGTCGCCGAAGTTTCGGTAGTCGAAAACCAGGCAGGCGTAACCGGCCGCGGCGAAGCGTTCGGCGTAGGCGTCGAGACGCATCGTGCGAACCGCGCCCAATCCGTGCGCCATCACCAACAGCGGCGCCTGTGCATCCGAGCCGTCACCGTCGGGCCGATACAGCCACGCGCTGATCCGGTCGCTGCCGGAGTTGAACCAGACATCTTCACGCTGCATGACCCTCATCCTGCACGGCGATCGGGACCTGTGGTAGACCGACGCCATGGCCGCGGATGTGCTGCAGCAGGTGTCGTCGCTGGTGGGGGCGAATTACGTCAGCACCGACCCCGACGTCTTGGCAGGCCGCAGCGTGGACCACACCGGCCGCTACCGTGGCCACGCGAGCGCTCTGGTGCGGCCCGGTTCGGCCGACGAAGTGGCCGAGGTATTGCGGGTATGCCGCGACGCCGGAGCGCATGTGACCATCCAGGGTGGCCGGACGTCGTTGGTGGCCGGGACCGTTCCCGAACACGACGACGTGTTGCTGTCCACCGAAAGGCTTTGTGCTGTAGGCGATGTCGACACGATCGAACGTCGCGTCACGGCCGGGGCCGGGGCGACCTTGAGCGCGGTGCAGCGGGCCGCGGCTGCGGCCGGCCTGGTTTTCGGCGTCGACCTCGCCGCGCGGGACACCGCGACCGTCGGGGGAATGGCCTCGACCAACGCCGGCGGGTTGCGCACGGTGCGGTACGGCAACATGGGCAGCCAGGTCATCGGGATGGACGTTGCGCTGCCGGATGGCGTCGATGGTGCGACGGCATTCGCAGGTCCGGTCCGACAACACCGGCTACGACCTGCCGTCGCTGTTCGTCGGCGCCGAAGGAACACTCGGCGTGATCACTGCGCTCGACCTGCGGCTGCACCCGGATCCGGCGCATCGCGTCACCGCCGTTTGCGGTTTCGACGAGCTCAGCGCGTTGGTCGACGCCGGCCGGCTGTTCCGCGAGCTGGACGGCATCGCCGCGCTGGAGTTGATCGACGGCCGTGCCGCCGCGCTGGCCGAAGAGCATCTCGGCGTGCCCCCGCCGGTGCGCGGCCGCTGGCTGCTGCTGGTGGAGTTGGCGGCCGACCATGACCAGACCGAGCGGCTTGCCGACGCGCTGGAGGGTGTGCGAACGTCGAGCGAGCCTGCGGTAGGCGTCGATAATGCTGCGCAGCAACGGCTTTGGCGGCTTCGCGAGTCACTGGCCGAGGTGGTCGGGGTGTACGGGCCGCCACTGAAGTTCGATGTGTCGCTGCCGCTGTCCGCGGTGGCCGGGTTCGCAGGCGACGCCGAGGCGCTCGTGCGGCGGCACGCGGCCGATGCGATCGGGGTGCTGTTCGGCCACATCGGTGAGGGCAACCTGCATCTGAATGTGTTGCGCTGCAGCGCTGAGCAAGAAAAGGAGCTGTACGCCGCGATGATGGACCTGATCGCCGGATGTGGCGGCAACGTCAGCTCCGAGCACGGGGTCGGCAGCCGAAAGCGTCGCTACCTCGGCATGTCCCGCGACGCCGCCGATATCGCGGCGATGCGATCGTTGAAGTCGGCATTCGACCCGACCGGCTATCTCAACGCCGCGGTGTTGTTCGACTGAGAGTCGGACCGTAAGTGCAACGCAGTGCAGACCATTCACTTGAGCCGCACAATAGTTGACAGAATGACACACCGTCAGCCAAAGGCGTGCGGTGCCGCCGGAAGAATATGAAGTGAAATGAAGGGACGCGTGTGAACGCCGTTCAGCGGTGGTGGCGTCAAGGCGACCAGTTTGACTGGTTGACTCTGTATTTGAATACCCGGGGTATCCGCTTGATATGGCGGGCGGTGATCGCTGCCGTGATCGCGTCGATGGCCGTCGTTCCCGCCGTCCTGTTGGCCGGGCCGACCCTGCCGCGCTACCAGGCCGCGGAAGTCGTCGCACCGATTGCCAGTGGCGTCGGCATGACCGTGGCGCTGCTCTGGCTGATCCGCTGGCCCACCCGCGGCCAATCCGTGGCTTTCGCGCTGACGGGGAGCGTCTGCATCACGGCGTCCTGCCTGGTGCAACGCGACCCGCTTGCTGCGTTGCTGGGTTGTTTCGCGTTTGCTGTGCTGGGTGGCTACATCGCCTTCTTTCACACCGCGCAATACATGGTGATTAACCTCGCGATCGCCATGACTACCGCCGTGACGATAGTGGCTCGCCTCATCCGTTCTTACGACGTCTTCGTGGCGGGCTGCGGATTAATCCTCGTTCTGGTACTCAATGTCGCATTTCCCATCGCCGTGCAATGGCTTGTCCATGCGCTTGCCAGCGAATTACGGCAATCAAGCCGCGACGCGTTAACTGGCTTGTTGGTCCGCCGGGCCTTTTATCAATCGACGTACGGGTTGCTGCTGCGCCGCCGGGAGGGGCCGGGTTATTTGGGTGCGGCGATGATCGATTTGGATAACTTCAAGCGCCTCAACGACACTCAAGGGCACGCTACCGGCGACCAGGCATTGGCCGCGGTGGCCGGTGCTCTCCGCCTGGCCTGCCCGCCCACATCGATTATCGCGCGCTTTGGCGGCGAGGAATTCGTCGTCGCCGACATCTACCACACCGACGACTTGCACGAGATCGCCGAACAGTTACGCAATGCCGTCGGCGCTACCCGTTACCCCATCACGGCCAGCGTCGGCATCGTCTGCACTCCGCTGGGCCCGAGCTTCGACCCTGCCGAGCGGGAACTCGTCCACGATCTGGTCGATGCCGCCGACACGGCCATGTACGCCGCCAAACGGGCCGGCGGAAACCAGAGCCGCTCCACTCATCTCGACCCATCTCGGGACGCTGCACTCAAAGAAAGCGCTGCCAAGGCGACCCGAATTTAGTCGGGGGTCAGTCCGCCGGAGCCTTGATTCCGACCGCGTGCCGCAGTTGCGCCAGAAATTCTTCGGCGTCGTCGCTGCGAATCATGTAGTGCGAGAACGCTACTCGAATCGCCGTGGCTGCCTTGACCGCGGCATTGGGGCCAGGTACCAACCGCTGCAGACCGTCGCGCATCTGCGGGATGACGTGCGAGAACTGGGCGATGACGTGCTCGGGTTCGATATCGACCATCCGCACACCGGTGTAGGAATGCTGGTAGTCGACGATGAAGCGCAGCGCCGCGTCGAGCTTGTCGGTGCCTTTGAGTCCGGCCGTTGCCCGGCTCATACCGCTTTCGAAAGTGAGCCGCTCGTACTGGGAGAACGCCGAGAGCAGGTCTTCTTTGGAGGCGAACCAGCGATACAACGTCGGCCTGGACACCCCCGCCTGAACGGCGACGTCGGACAGGCTCAGCTTGCGCTTGCCGTTGCGGCCGAGGACCTCAGCGGTGGCCGCGAGGATCCGCTGCTGCGTCGTGCTGTCGCCCTCGATGGTCGACGTCTGGTCCATACCCGCAACTTTACAAAATTAGGCCGAAGTGTCACGCTGTTTTCGTGCCACTGGTAGTTGACCACCCGAGCTTAGCTGGGCAGGCCCGAAATACCGGGCGTCTGCGGTGAGCCACGCCAGAGCGGTCGTCATCACCGAAGCGTCATCGCCGGTCGCGTGCGCGACCGCGGCGCGGTTGGCGGCGAGCGGGCATCTGGTCATGATGGGCAGTCGCCGGCCGCACATCTGCGAGGAGTTTGCGGCCCGGCTCCGGTCCGGGGGCGCATCGGTGTTCGCCGCTCACCTGGACCTGGCCGACCCACCTTCGATCGATCTATTCATCGAGTCCGCCGACTATCTGATCGGTGAGGTCGACGTGCTGATCAGCACCGCCGGTGTCGTGGATAGGTCTTGGGCGGGTGCGCAACACCTTGTGGGACAACTCGTTCCGCCGATGATCGACAGCGGCCGCGGTGACGTCGTGCTGCTCAGCCCGGAACTGGCCGGAGCGTCGCCGGTCGGGGCGGACCGGATGCTCGAGGCGTGGGTCAGCGGTCTGGACGCCGAATTCGTCGGAACCGGCGTGCGCGCCTCGATCGTCCGCTCGTCCGGCGCGGTGCCACCCGCGGACGCCGGCTGCCTGATCGCCGCGGCCATCAGCTCGCCCGACCGTATGCACCTGCGCGTCGTCGACGTCATTCCGTCGGCTGCAATGCACCCGGGCCGGCGGCGCACCAACACCGATTGCTGAATGCTGCCCACCGCCCCGGTCTCGTCGAACAGCGTGCCCACCGTCGTGCCGATGCCGTCCGGGCCGTAATTGGTCTCCGCGCGGACGCCGACCCACTCCCCGTCGGGGATCCGGTGCACGTGCACGACCAGGTCGTTGTTCAAGAATGTCCACTTGGTGATGTCGATTTTCGAGCCAATTCCGTTGGCGCAGTCGGCAACCGCGAACAGCCGCTCCAACGGGGTCATCGTCTCCCCGTTGACCAGGCTGGTCGTCGGCTTGATCCAGGACTCGCCCGGCCCGTCGTTGAGTGGCTTGGTCAGCCAGCGCCAATCGAGGCTGTGCACGTAGTTGCGGTCGAAGTTCTTCGCCAGATCGCGGCTGCGGGCCTCGCTGCGTGGACGCGGCAGCGGCGCGGGGGCATGCACCAGTTCCGTGGTGTCGAGCTTCTGCAGCCGCCAGCCGGTGGCCCGCGCCGTCGGCCGTGGCTGGCCATCGGGCCCCAGGGCCAGCGTCTCGGCGCTGATCAATTCGATCTGCTTACCGGGACGTTCGACTTTCGAGCGGACCCACATGTCGCCGTCGGCAGGAACCGGACCCAGCAGGTCGACCGCGACCCGGCTCAGCCGCGTGTCGTCGCGCGGCGCGCAGCGTTCCAGCGCGCGGACCAGCAGCGCAGACACCGGCGCGGCATGCTGAATCGCCGCAGTCCAGGTGCTGCGGACTAAGT
Organism: uncultured Actinomycetota bacterium; assembly: GCA_963796825.1. Lineage (GTDB taxonomy): Bacteria > Actinomycetota > Actinomycetes > Mycobacteriales > Mycobacteriaceae > Mycobacterium. The sequence goes on along the minus strand of CAWCNE010000009.1, from coordinate 360,981 downwards.
CTGTGGCAGTGAACTTTTCGCCCACCGGGTCGGCGGCGTCGATCAACTCGTAGTACGAATCGGTCATCGTTGTTCTTCCACGGCGGTCACGCCCGGAGTATCCACGATCACCGTGTCCACCCGGGAGAGCCGTGTGCCGACCAGACGCTTGGGGTAGGCGTCGCTGCTCGACAGCATGAACAGCGTCCGGCCGGCGACCCCGCCGAGCGCGCAGGCGATCGCCGCGCGATCGCCGATGTCGATGCGATGCGTCACGTGGCCTTTACCGCCACTGCGACGATGCGCTCGAACTGGTGCGCCAGCGTCATCGCCGTCCACACCCCGCCCTCAGCGTCGAGACAGATGCCGTCCGGCGGCCCGTCCAGGCCTTCGGCGAAGACTCGTCGATCGGACAGGTCGCCGCCCTCGCCGATGGTGTACGCGGTCAACCGCCGGCCGATCGACTCGGCGACGATCAGGGTCTGGTGGTCGGGGGTGATCGCCATGCCGTTGGGGAAGTCCAGTTCGTGTGCCACCACGCTGACGGTGTCGTCGGGGTCGACCCGCAGGATCACGCCGCCTTCGAATGCCTGCGACCCGATGTAAGCCCGGCCGTCGTGGTCGATGACCATGTCGCCGAGGTCGGCCGGTGCGAGCGCACTCAAATCGGCTACGGTGCTGATGTTTTCGCCGTCATAGGCCAGCAGCTTCCGGTCTTCGGTGGACACGATCAACAGTGTCCCGTCCGGCCGGAAGCCCAGGCCGGAGGGCGCGTGTCCGGGCAAGGGCAGCGTGGTCATCGACCCGCCGACAGTGACGGTGTGCACGGCCTCGCCGAGCATGTCGGAGAACCACAGCAGACCCTCGAACCAGCGCGGGCCTTCGCCGAAGCAGAACCCGGTCGCCAGCGGGGTCAGTCCCTCAACCATCGCCGTCATCCTGCGTCGCTCCTTTGCGGCGGTAAAACAGACCAGCCGGTCGCCCAGCTGGCTTTACAGATTATCGTATAAATGTCACGCGGTAGCTTGCAGGGACACCGTCGGCGCTCAGCGAAGGAGAGCGGCAGATGCATTTCACCATCACCCACCCGATGCACAGCCACCCCTACAACCCGGAGTTGGTCACGGGCGAGGGCATCGCGAAAGTGGCCACAGCCGCCGAAGCCGCCGGTATCCACGGCTTCGGATTCACCGACCACCCCGCGCCGACTCAGCGCTGGCTCGAAGCCGGCGGGCACGACGCGCTGGACCCGTTTGTCGCGATGGGATACGCCGCGGCTCACACCACCACGCTGCGGCTGATCCCCAACATCGTGGTGCTGCCGTACCGAAATCCATTCGTAGTGGCCAAGTCTGGCGCGACGCTCGACCTGTTGTCCGGGGGCAGGTTCACCCTCGCCGTCGGTGTCGGCTACCTCAAGCGGGAATTCGCCGCGCTCGGGGTGGACTTCGAGGAGCGCGCCGCACTGTTCGATGAGGCACTCGACGCGATCCGCGCCATCTGGACCGCCGACGACATCACGTTCGAGGGCACGCACTTCAGCGCACACGGCATCACCGCACACCCCCGGCCGGTGAGCGATCCGCATCCGCCGATCTGGATCGGCGGCAACACCGGGGCCGCCCGCCGGCGGGTCGCCGAGAAGGGTGACGGCTGGTGCCCCTTCGCCGCGCCACCGCAGCTGGCGCAGACGGCGCGGACTGCGGCGATGGATTCCATCGAGGCCCTCGCCGACGGCATCGACGACCTGCGCCGCCGGCTCGACAAGGCAGGACCGGGACCCCTCGACGATCGACATCGTCTTCGGCAACTTCGAGGGCGGCAGCCCGGCCGACGACGACTTCAACGCCGACGGCTTACCTGGGCGGCTTGGAAAAGCTGGCCAAGCTAGGCGTGAACTGGGTGCAGGTGGGCCTGCCGGGCGACAGTCTGGCGCATGCGCTGGAAGTCATCGATCGGTTCAAGAGCCTGGTGATCGACGCTTCGTGACGATGTGCGATGGCTTTACAAGTTTTGGTGAGAATGTCATTCTCGCTAGGTGACAACGGAATCTGAGCAGACGCACTGGTCGGTCGCCGGCCTCCTGGACTTGTTCGATGCGCGCCCTGACGGCGACGACCGTTTCATCGCCGACACCGGGATCGCCGCCGAGGACGAACGTCAGGTGGTTGAAGGCACACAGGTGCTCGCGCAGGTGATTGTCGCGGTGGCCAAACGGTTTCCGGAGAAGTCGGTGCGCTCGGTGCACGCCGTGTTCGCCCGCGCCGTGCTGGTCGGGCCGCCGGTCGAGTTCGACATCGACGTCGTCGCCGAAGGGCGTTCGACGGCGACCGCAGTGGTTGGCGTGTCGCAGAACGGCACGTCGCGCCATCACGGTCACCACGCTGCTGGACGTGCCGTCCGGCGACGTCATTCGCCACCACCTGCCCCGTCCCGAGGTGGCCGCGCCCGCGCGACGCCAACGACGGCGGCGATGCCGATGGCCGGACGGGAACTGCGTCTCGTCGACGTGGTCGACGTGAACAGCCCCGACGAGGTCGGACCCCCGGAGCTGTACGCCTGGCTGCACTACGACCCGATCCCGGGCCGCGACGATCTGGCCAAGGCGTTGATCGCGTATTTCACCGGCCACCTTGGTATTTCGACCACGATGCGCGCCCACGAGGGCATCGGCACCGCCCAGTCGCATCTGACCGTGTCGACCGCGCCGATGACGATCTCGGTCAGCTTCCACGAACCGGTGACGTGGACGGGCTGGCTGCTCTACACGCACGAGAGCACCCAGGTGGGTGCGGGCATGTCCTATGTCCGCGGCGCGGTGCACACCGAGGAGGGTGAGCTGATCGCGTCGTTCGCCCAGGACGCGCTGATCCGCCCGCTGCGCACCACCGATACCTCGATCAAAACCGAAGCGCGGCTGTAACAGTCATGGACTTCTCGACGCGTCGAACTCTCGCCCGGACGACACGGAATTCCGCGATCGGTTGCGGGCATTCCTGGCCGACCTCGTCACCGACGAGGTGATCCGCCGGGACCGCGAGACCGGGGAGAACTTCGACGAGGGCGTGCACCTGGCGCTGGGTGCCGAGGGTTATCTGGCCGCCGACTGGAACGACGAGCCCGACGGCGGCTTCAGCGCGTTGCGCCGGCGCATCTGGGATCTGGAGATCGGCCGGGCGCACACGCCGTGGTTCCACTGGGGCACCACCGCCGTGGTGGCGAAGATGGTGCGCCAGTTCGGACCGCCGGAACTCACCGACGAGGTACTGCCCGGCGTGCTCTCCGGTGACACCCGGCTATGCCTGGGTTACACCGAACCCGAGGGCGGCTCGGATGTCGCGACGTGCAAAACCCGCGCGGTCCGCGACGGCGAGATCAGCTGGGTCATTAACGGCTCCAAGATGTTCACCTCCAACGCGCACAACGCCAAATACGTCTTCCTGCTGACCAACACCGATCCCGACGGGCCAAAACACAAGAACCTGACCATGTTTCTGGTGCCGCTCGACACGCCGGGGGTCGATATCCAAGCCATCCGCACCGTCGACGGCGACCGCACCAACATCGTCTACTACAGCGACGTGCGGGTCGACGACAAATATCGCATCGGAGCGGTCAACGGCGGTTGGGGAGTGCTGCGGGGCGCGCTCGACGTGGAGCACGGCACCGCCGAAAAAGAGAACGACGGGCTGCAGCGGGTCGCGGTGATGAGCGAGCACCTGACGCTGATGGCCGAGGCGATCGACAGGATCGCGGCGTTGGTCACGCGACAGGGTGCCGACGGCCGCCGCCTGATCGACGACACGTCGGTGGCATATCGGTTGGGCCGCAGCGTTGCTCGCACCGAAGCGGCGTTGAGCACGCCGGGGATGTTCGGTCGGGTGGCCAACGCGCAGACCATGCGCGACGTCGCGCCGGACCTGATGGACATCCTGGGCACCGCGTCGGCGCTACCGGTCGACACCGAGGGGGCCGCCGACGACGGCGGCGCCGAATACATCTTCCGGCTGGCCTCACCTGTCGGTATCTACGGCGGCACCCTCGAGGTGTTCCGCAACATGATCGCCCAGCACGCGCTGGGGCTGGGGCGGCCGAACTACTCGCCGCCGAGGTCCTGAACCGGCTCAAATTAGTGCGTAGGTCAGCGTGGGTCTGGATGAGGGCGGGGCCATGATCCGATAGCAGCGGGTATCGCGAACGAATTTCGCAGTGCCTCAGCCCGTTTGGGCTTAGGTACGGTGCCGGTAATGACCGGCTCCGGTAGCCCATCTAGTTGTTTGTTGGTGGTGGTTGTGGTTGGAAGGGTTCGTACCACCACCAGTCGGCGCGTTCGCCGGTGGGCCCCGGGTACGGCGGGACAGCGGGCGGGGGAAGGTTCGGAGGACGCGCCAGCGATCCTGCGCTCAGTTCTCGGCCGGTGCTGTCGGTGACACAGAGGTTGGGTGGGGGTCCGGTGATGGTGATGACGCCCCGGTGGTGCAACCGATGGTGATACGGGCATACCAACACCAGGTTGAACAACTCGGTCAGACCACCGTCTTCCCAGTGCCGGATGTGGTGTGCGTGCAAACCTCGGGTGGCCCCACAGCCGGGAACCGCGCAGTGGGATGGCGGTGCTCGAGCGCACGGCGAAGCCGCCGGTTGATCACGCGGCTCGCTCGGCCGGCGCCGATGACCTCGCCGGCACGTTCAAACCAGACTTCACACGTGGCGTCACAGGTCAGGTATCGGCGTTCGGCGTCGGTGAGCAGCGGGCCCAGATGCAGCGCGGCGGCGCGCTGCTCAACATCGACGTGCACCACCACCGTGGTGTGCTGCCCGTGTGGCCGCCGCGCCGCCTCATCGTCCCATCCAGCCTGGACTAAGCGCATAAACGCCTCGACGGTGGTCGGCAACGGCGGACAATTCTGTGACGTGCGGTCGCTGTTGCCGTGATCCTGCTTCCACTCGGCGAACAGCGCATCGCGATGAGACGCCAGTGCCGCGTCGAACTTCGCCGCGTCCTCGTGGGGGAGTTTGATCCGCCAACAGCTGAACTCCTCGCCGGAGGTCTTGGTGATCACGGGCTGCGGCTGCGGCCGCGGATCGGGTTCGGGTCGCGGTTCTAGCTTGACCGCGGTGCGCAGCTGGTTGACCGTGGCGCAGCGCGCCAGCTGCGCGTAATGCTCATCGGAACCTTCGCCCGCCCGTGCGGCCACGACGCCGACCTGATCCAGCGACAGCCGGCCCTCCCGCATGCCTGCCGCGCAGCGGGGGAACTCCGCCAGCCGGCTCGCCACGGTCGTGATCGTGTGGGCATTTCCCGATGACCAACCCAGCTTCCAAGCCACCAGCGCCGCCACCGACCGCGCACCCGTGGCCCCGCAGAGCTCGTCGCGATCCAGCTCGGCGACGATCTCCACGATGCGCCCATCAATGGCGTTGCGCTGCCCGGCCAACTCCGCCAACTCCTCGAACAACACCTCAACACGCTCAGCAGGGCTCACCGCCGCGGGAGGTGATGCGGTCAAGGACATGTGGTCATCATTACAGCCGGGTACGACAAGTTGCGGCTGACGACCCGCGCCGAGGTGTTGCCGTCATCATGATCGCCCAACACGCGCTGGGGCTGGGCGACCGAACTACTCGCCGCCGAGGTCCTGAGCCGGCAGCTCGGCAACCACCGCCGCGCGGTCGGCGTCGAAGCTGAAAAAGCCTGTGATGGGCCGACTTTCCGGCGGGGGATCGAGGTAGCACCAGGCCACGTCCTGGATTTCGGTATCGCCGACGACAGCCGACCAGTAGGTGGCGTAGCCCTTGTAGTTGCAGTAGGTCGATGTATTCGATTGCCGCAGAAGCTCTCTGCGCACGTGTGCCGGGTGGACGTAAAGCCGCGGAGCCAAGGCGGTCTCGAACACGATCACCGTTTCGTCGGTGTCCACCAGCGTGGTGTCGGCTACCTCGACCCGCAACCGCCGCGTGGTGGGCCGGCAGTCGACCCGGTGATACGGGTTGGGCGGATAATGCACCAACGGGCGTCCCTCTTCGGTCCAGGTGTCCACCGCATCCCATGGCACCTGAACGAATCCTGGTGCCTCGGCTACGGGTTCACTGGGTAGATCGGACACTACGGCGGCGGGAAACGCGTAGCTGAGCGGACGATCTGGGCGGTGCACCAGTAACGCCCGCTCGGTGTCGATCACCGGATGCCCGTCCTTGATCGCCCGAATGCGGCGGGGATGCGGTTCGACGTACACCACCGACGTGGGCAGCGCCGGCGAGAACCACCCGGCCGGAGCACTGCTCAGCGGCCCGTGCCCGGTGACCATGCTCATGGCGCCTGAGCGTACGCGTGGCATGGTGTGTGACATGGCCGGACCGATGGAGGGCATCAACGTCGTCGAACTCGGCGTGTGGGTGGCCGGGCCTGCGACGGGCGGCATCCTCGCCGACTGGGGCGCCGACGTCATCAAGATCGAGCCGCCGACCGGCGACCCGGCCCGGATGTTCGGCCGCATGCTCGGACTCGACGTCGACGTCAGCCCGCCGTTCGAGATGGACAACCGGTCCAAACGCAGCGTCGTCCTCGACCTCACCACCGAGGATGGGCGCCGGGCTGCACTCGAATTGATCAGCGGTGCAGATGTTTTCGTCACCAATGTCCGGCCCGTTGCACTGCGCCGGCTCGGGCTGGACTACGAGTCGCTGGCCGACGATCACCCGCGGCTGGTGTACGGGCTGATCACCGGCTACGGCGAGACCGGCCCGGACGCCGACCGCGCCGCCTACGACGTCGCCGCGTTCTGGGCCCGCGGTGGGCTGGCGCACCTGCTGACCCGCCCCGGTGAGACGCCGCCGTTCCAGCGCGGCGGGATGGGCGACCATTCCGCGGGCATGACGCTGGCAGCTGCGGTCTGCGCCGCGCTGGTGGCCCGGCATCGCACCGGAACCGGTCAGCTGGTCAGCACCTCGCTCTACCGTCAGGGCGCCTACACCGTCAGCTTCGACCTGAACACCTACCTGATGTCTGGTCAGCCGATCGCGATCGGGCAACGCGAGAAGATGTTCAACCCGTGCATGAACAACTACGCCACAGCCGACGCCCGGAGATTCTGGATCGTCGGGCTGGAGGTCGACCGGCACTGGCCCCCGCTGTGCCGCGCCGTCGGCAAGGCCGAGTGGCTGGATGATCCGCGGTTCTCCGATGCGCGGTCACGCGCCGTCAACGCCGCCGAGTTGATCCGCGAGCTGGATCAGATCTTCGTCACCAAGTCGCTGGATGAGTGGTCCGAGATCTTCGCCGGCGAACCGGACTTCTTCTGGTCACCGGTCAACACCATCGAAGACGTCATCGCTGACGAGCAGTTTCACGCCGCGGGCGGCATGGTCGACGTGCCGGATGGACACGCGGTGATACCGATGGTCGCGACACCGGCCGATTTCCATGGCACGCCATGGGCGCCGCGCTCGCCGGCGCCGCAACTCGGCCAGCACACCGAAGAGGTCCTCGCGGAGCTCGAGGCGCGGCGACATTCTTGATCGAATCGAAACTTTACAGATTGTTGTAAAAGTGTCACGCTGGGTCCCGGGTCGTCGAACGCGCTGGGGCGTTCGATCTGCTGAAGGGATGCGATGGTGGCCGTCGAGGTGGACTTCGAGAATCGGCAGCCACCCACGCGTCATCGCGACAGCGGATCGGTCAATTACCGTCTCGACGTCGTCGCCTCCAGCGCCGCGGACGTCGTGGGCTCGATCGGCGGCTGGCTCTACGACCGGGTGCGGGCCGGTTGGGATGTCACTGTGCTGCTGCCGCAGGAGTGCGACGACCGTCCGCTGCGGATCCTGGGCATGCACGCCTTGAACCTCGATTCGCGAGTCCTCGCCGCGAGCACCGAATGCGCGGCCCGCGGTCTGGCCGTCAGCGCGGACATGTTCGCCGCCGACGGGCGCATCCGGCAAGAGGTGCTGGCGGGGCTGGATCGCTGGATGACGGAAGTGACTCTCTGGCAAGAGGATTGGCCGCTGAACGTCGGTCGCCGAACTACCACGGTGCATCATGTGCTCTCCGGTGCCGCCCGCGCCTTCAAACGTCACGCGCTCGCCGCGGCCGGCCTGCCAGGGGAGGTCGGCCCGACCGAGACGCTGCGCAGCGACATGAAAGCCTCGCTGCCCGTTGATTCCGAATTGATCCCGGTTGGCTGATGCGCGCCTACCACAGCCACACCCTGCTGTATCTGCACGAGACGATCGCCCTGGGTTCGGGATCGAGCGACCAATTCACCCAGGCTTTCACCGACATCTATCAGCCGATGATGCAGGAGTTGGGCGCGCGATTGTTCGCCCTTTGGGAATCGACACCGTACAACGGGCACTGGCCGCAGGTGACGATCATCTGGGAGATCGACGCGTTCGCTGACTATGCGCGGATCGGCGCGGCCCAGGCACGCGGCGGCAGTCACCACGGTGCTGCCGGGACGTGGGCGGCCTTTCTCGCCGGCATCGGGGCTTCCGGTGAGGGCCGGATCATGTATCCGGGGCCGAGCAACAAAACCCTCGCTGCCCTGCGGGACGCGAATTTCAGTGCTGCCGTGGTGATTCAGGAGATCATGCAGACCAAGCCCGGCCGCCAGGACGACTACATCCGCGAATTGGAGCGACTCTACGTGCCGTGGTCGGAACGTACCGGTAAGCACTGGTTGGGTTCGTTCACCACCACGTTCCGCTTCAACGAGGTGATCCACTACTGGGCGCTCGAAGGCGGCTGGGAGTGTTTCGCCGAGCACTACCCGTCGTGGAAGGAAAGCCCGCCGGCCGAGATCGTCACCTGGATGAGCGTCGCCCCGGCCTTGCGCGACGGCTGGGAAGACTCGATCCTGCAAGCACTTCCACCGTCACCGCTGCAATGAACGATTTCAGCTACGACCCGTTCGACCCGGCGGTGATGGCCGACCCGCTGCCGTACTACCGGGTTCTGCGTGAGCGCCATCCGGTGTACTACCTGCCGAAGTGGGACACGTTCGCACTGTCGCGTTTCGACGACATCTGGGATGTGCTGGCGCTCAACGACGGAACCTTCGTCGCCTCGGAAGGAACGTTGCCGCCGGCGACCGTGCTGGCCCACCACAATCAGGGGCCGGTCGCCGATCCGCCGTTGCATCCGTTGCCGTTTCACGCCGTGTTCGATGCGCCGATCTACGACGGCGTACGCCGGGCGCACAGTCAGTCGTTCCGGCCGAAGCGGGCGGCGGAATGGGACGCCCGGATCCGCGAGTTGGCCAACGAGCGGCTCGACGAATTGCTGCCGCGCGGCACTTTCGACCTGACCCAGGATTACGGCGGCATCGTCGTCGCCTCGGTGGTCTGCGAATTGCTGGGTATACCAGTTGAATTCGCGGCCGATGTGCTGACGGCTGTGAATGCCGGCAGCCTGGCCGAACCCGGCAGCGGCGTCGACACCGCCGCGGCCCGGCCGAACTACCTGGAGCACCTGATTCCTGCTGTCCGTCGGCGACGAGCCGCCGCCGACGGTGAGCTCCCGGTGGTCGACGGCCTGCTCGGCTACCGGCTGCCCGACGACAGCGCGCTCGACGACGTCGAAGTGGCCACCCAGATGCTCTGCGTGTTCATCGGCGGGACCGAAACCGTACCCAAGGTGGTGGCGCACGGACTGTGGGAACTGCTGCGCCATCCTGACCAACTGGCCGCGGTGCGCGCCGATCCTGCCGCCAATGTTGCCGTCGCGCGAGAGGAGATGATCCGCTACTGCGCACCCGCCCAGTGGTTCGCCCGTACCGCGCGCAAACCGTTCACGATTCACGACACCACGATCGAACCGGGGCAGCGCGATCATCACCTTGCTCGCCTCGGCCAACCGGGACGAGCGCGAGTACCCCGAACCCGACGAGTTCATCTGGGATCGACCCGTCGGCCGCTCGTTGGCGTTCGGCCGAGGACAGCATTTCTGTCTGGGCTATCACCTGGCCCGACTGGAAGTGTCGATCCTGGTGACCGAATGGCTGCGCCGCGTGCCGGACTACCGCATCATCGACGAGGCGGCGCTACCGCCCGCCGTCCAGCTTCCAGTGGGGCTGGAGCAGGTTGCCCGTGGAGGTGTGACATGTGGTCCTACCGGATCGTCGCGCCCTATCAATTCGAACGGACCTCGATCGACGGACAAGACACCCGACTGCCTCGCCGACGGCCAAGTGTTGCTGCAGTTCCTGGCCGCCGGTGTCTGCGGCAGTGACATGCCGGCGTTCCGCGGTGTGCGCGGCCTGCTGCCGGGCGACCACGGCCGCAGCGGCGCCGAGAAGGACGGCTTCCCGATCCACGAGGTCGTCGGGGAAGTGATCGCCAGCCGGCACGACCGGCATCGGCCCGGAGATCGGGTGGTGGGCTGGGCGTCCGGCTTCGACGGCCTGATGGAGCGGGTCGTCACCGACGGCAACCAGGTGACGTCCTACGACCCGACGCTGAGCCCGGCGCAGGCCGTCGGGCTGCAACCGCTGGCCTGCGTGCTCTACGCGATCGAGCAACTGCCCGACCTGACCGGCCGCCACGTCGGCGTGATCGGGCAGGGCTCGATCGGGCTGCTGTTCTCGTCCGCGGCCAAAGCGGCGGGTGCCCGCCAGGTCACCGGCGTCGACCCGGTCGACCGCGGCGAGATCGCCGCGAAGTTCGGCACCGACACCTATGTGCGGGCCACCAGCGACCGCTGGGTCAGCCACCTCCACCCCGACGACCGGCCGGACGTCGTGATCGAAACCGTCGGGCATCAGGTGGCCACGCTCAACCATGCGATCGAAGCCACCGCGCCCGGCGGCACGGTGTTCTACTTCGGCGTGCCCGACGACGACAGCTACCCGATCAGCATGCGCACCATGCTGCGTCGCAACCTGACGCTGAAATCCGGTGTGGCGCTTGATCGTCCACGGATGCTCGAACTTGCCAACAAATTCGCCGCCGAACATCCCGGTCTGCTGGCCGAGTATCTCGACCCACACCTTCGGCATCGACGATGTCCAGGCCGCCTTCGAACTGGCCGGCCCGTCCCGATCCCTGCGCGCGGCAAGATCGCGATCGTGGCGTCGTGACCGCCAGCCACCTGCAGCGAGCGCTTGCCTCGGGCGATCCCGTGTGGGGCGGCTGGATCACCGGACCGACCGCGATCGGGCCTGAGGAGTTCGCCCGGGCCGGATACGACTACGTCGGCTTCGACGCCCAGCACGGCTACATCGACGACGCCGACATCGCAAACATGTTGCGCCGCATCGAACACGTACCCATCGGCACCGCGGTGCGACTGCCCAACGCCGATGCGGCGCCGATCGGGCGGGTGCTCGACGCCGGCGCCGACGCCATCATCGTCGCGATGATCGAGTCGGCCGACCAGGCGGCCGCCGCGGTGGCCGCCACCCGCTACCCGCCCGCCGGCGCGCGCAGCTTCGGACCGCTGCGGGCCAGCCTCGGCGCCGATACCGCCGCGCTGGAGGCTCGGGTCAGCGTGTTCGCGATGATCGAAACCGCCGCGGCCCTGGCCGATGTCGACGCGATCTGCGCGGTGCCCGGGCTGGCCGGAATCTACGTCGGACCCGCCGGATCTGGCGATCTCGATGGGTGTCGACGTCACCGCGGCCACCACCGACCCGGACGTGCGGGCGGCCATCGGCGGCATTCACGATGCCGCGTCGGCCGCCGGACTGGTGCCGGCCATCCATGCCGGCAACGGTAAGGTCGGACATGCCATGGCGCAGATAGGTTTTCGGATGATCACCCTGGCCGCGGAATCGCAGGCCCTGCGGCGCGGCGCCGCTGCGGGCCTCGAGGAAGCGCGGGGTGACGCGATGACGCGGACGGGTAGCGCTGGTCACCGGGGCCGCCCGCGGGCAGGGCTGGGCCATCACCCAACGGCTACGCGCCGACGGGTTTTCGGTGGCCGCGTGCGACGTCAACGCGGCCGAGCTGCGCGCCGCGGTCGACAGCTTGGGCGATGACGCGGTGATCGGGATACCGCTGGACGTGACACTGGAGTGGGAATGGCAGCAGGCCGTGGCGACGACCGTCGACCGGTTCGGATCGCTGAGCACCCTGGTCAACAACGCGGGCCTGCTGCACCGTGCATCGATCGCCGACGAGTCGGTTGAGGGCTTCGAAAAGTCTTGGCGGGTCAACTGTTTGGGCGCCTTCATTGGTATCCAAGCGGTGCTCGAGCAGCTGCGCGTCGCCGACGGCGCGGCCATCGTCAACACCTGCAGCACCGGCGCGATCCGGCCGTTCCCGAACCACATCGCCTACGGCTCGGCGAAGTGGGCGTTGCGCGGGCTGACCCAGGCCGCCGCCGGGGAACTCGCGACCGCGGGAATCCGGGTCAACGCGGTGTTCCCTGGGCCCATCGCGACGCCGATGCTGGACGCGGAGACCCAGGAGCGGTTGGCGGCGTCGTCGGCGTTCGGCCGCATCGGTCAACCGTCCGAGGTGGCCGACGCGGTCGCGTTCCTGGTCTCGGAGCAGGCGTCGTTCATCACCGGCTCGGAACTGGTCATCGACGGCGGCCAATGCCTCAAAATTCAATAAATGACGAGCGCCTCGACCCGGTGCTGCGCGCCGTCGCGACCACTCGCACCGACCTGTCACATGTCGGGCCGATCCGGGCGGGGCTGAACGAACGTCGCCGCGCGGCGCTCGACGGCACCGACGCCACCGGGGTATCGATCAGCGATGCGGTCGCATCCGGCGTGGCTGTGCGCATCTACCGTGGCGCGCCGACCGCCGGCGCCCACGGTCATCTATTGCCACGCAGGCGCATTCGTGCTCGGCAACCTGGACACCGACCACCGGCAGTGCGTCGAGCTGGCCCGCCGCGGACAGTGCTCGGTGGTTTCGGTGGACTACCGGCTGGCACCCGAACACCCGTACCCGGCCGCACTCGAGGACGCGGTCGCGGTGCTGAACTGGGTGGTCGCCAACGCCGACGAATGGGGCGTCGACGCCTCGCGCATCGCGGTGGCCGGAAGCAGCGCCGGCGGCGCACTGGCGGCCTGCCTTGCGCAACGGTCCGCCGACGGGTCGCTACCTCCGGTGGTGTTGCAGCTGCTGCACCAGCCCGTGCTCGACGACCGGGTGACGGGATCCAAGACGGAGTTCGACGCGACACCGGCGTTCGACGGACCCGCCACCGAACTGATGTGGCGCTACTACCTGGGGGCGGCCGAGCCGTCGGCCGATTCTGTTCCGGCCCGGCGGAATCCATTGCGCGGGTTGCCGGCAGCATTCGTCACCTGCTCGGACATCGATCCGCTGCGCGACGAAGCGCTCGACTACGCGTTCCGGTTGCTACGCGACGGGGTCGCCACCGAACTGCACGTCTTCGCCGGCACCTGTCATGGGTTCGACTCGCTGCTGCCCGACTGGGAAGTCGCCGAGCAACTGTTCGCGCTACAGGGTCGTGCGCTGCGGCGAGCGTTCTACGGGGCTCAGGCCGCGTCGAACGAGATCAGCTGACGCACGGCGCGACCGTCGGCGAGTTGATCCATCGCGGAGTTGATGTCGTCCAAGGCAATCGTCGAGGACACCAGCGATTCCACCGGTAACCGGCCCGAACGCCACAGCTCCACGAATTGCGGGATGTCGCGGTCCGGCACCGCCGACCCCAGGTAGCTGCCGATCAGCGACCGGCCTTCGGCCACAAAACCCAACGGGGACACGCTGATCCGCGCATCCGGCCGTGGCAGGCCGACAGTGATGGTCCGGCCGCCCGCGGCGGTGAGCGCGATGGACGTCTCCAGGGCGGCGGGATGACCGGCGGCCTCGACCACCACGGCCGCCTTCACGCCTGCGTCGATGGCCTCTTGCGGGGTGTAGACCTCGTGGGCTCCGAGAGTGCTTGCACCGAGCAGCTTTTCGGGAAGCTGGTCGACGCCGATCACGTGGACGCCGGCATACGACAGCGCTGTCATCACCGCGGCCATGCCGACACCACCGAGGCCGACGACGGCCACCGTCTGCCCCGGCTGTGGCTTGCCGACGTTGAGCACCGCGCCGCCGCCGGTCAGCATCGCGCAGCCGAGCAGCGCGGCGACCGGGGGAGGGACATCGTGGGGCACCGGGACGACGCTGGCCCGATTGACCACCGCGTGCGTCGCGAAGCCCGAGACCCCCAAGTGATGAAAGACCTTGTCGTCACCACGACTCAGCCGCATCCCGCCGCCCAGCAGTGTCCCGGCATTGTTGGCTGCGCTGCCCGGTTTACAGGGAGTCAGTCCGTCGGTCACGCACGCCGTGCAGTGACCGCAACGCGGCAGGAACGTCATCACCACTCGCTGGCCGACGGCTACGTCGTTGACGCCGTCGCCGACCCGCTCGATGATTCCGGCCGCCTCGTGCCCGAGCAGCATCGGCGTCGGCCGCACCCGGTTGCCGTCCACCACAGACAAGTCGGAATGGCAGACGCCCGCGGCCTCGATGCGCACCAGCAGTTCGTCGGCACCGGGCGGAGCCAGTGCGATGTCGGCGATGGTGATCGGCCGAGACTCCGCGTAGGGCCGAGGCGACCCGATCTGCTCCAGCACGGCACCCCGGATTTCAAGCATGGTCGAATACAACCATGAGCTCGATTCCGCCCGCACCCGACGGGCTCACCAGCCTCGACTTCCCCGTGCACTGGCCGGTCCTGACGCGGTGGGCCGACAACGACATGTTCGGTCACCTGAATAACGCGGTGTACTACCAACTTTTCGACACCGCGATCAACGGCTGGATCGGCGCAGGGGTCGCGCTCGACCCGGTGACGACGTCGGCGCAGGGCATCGTCGCCGAATCGGGCTGCCGCTATTTCTCGGAACTGCACTTCCCGGAGCGGCTTGTCGTCGGGGTGGCCGTCACCCGGCTCGGCAACAGCAGCGTGACCTATCGGCTCGGCGTCTTCCGCGAGGCCGAAGAGTTGACCGCTCCCGAAGACGCTGAGCCGCAGGCGATCGCCGCGATCGGCCACTGGGTGCACGTCTACATCGACAAGACCACCCGCCGGCCGACGCCCATTCCCGACGACATCCGCGCGCTGCTGTCGACTGCCTTGGTGAGCTAGCTGTCGAAACTTTCTCGTTATGCTCGGCGAATGCCTTTTGTCAGCAAGACCGTTGAGGTTTCCGCCAACGCCGACACAATCCTGGCCATCGTCGCCGACTTCGAGTCCTACCCCGAGTGGAACGACGGAGTCGAGGGCCTGTGGGTGCTGGCCCGCTACGACGACGGGCGCCCCAGCCAGCTGCGTCTCGATGCGAAGTTCGAAGCCATTGAGGACAGTTTGATCCAGGCGGTCTACTACCCGAGCCCGACTCAGATCCAGACCGTGCTGCAGCAGGGCAACCTGTTCAAGAAGCAGGAGCAGCTGTTCAGCGTGGTGGACACCGGTTCGTCGTCACTACTGACCGTCGATCTGGATGTCGAGCCGTCGTTGCCGATTCCGGCGCCGATGGTGAAACAGCTGGCCGGCAACGTGCTGGACTACCTCGCCGAAAACCTCAAGAAGCGCGCCGAGGACCTGGCGACAAAAACATCGGGTGACTAGTCCCAGATCCCGCTGTCGGCCAATCGCTCGATCAGCCGACGCGCTCCGTCGTTGAAGCCCCAGTCGGTGTGCTCGACGACCGCGGCGGTGTCCCGGCGGCGCAGCGCCGAGATCACCTCGCGGTGGTTACGCACCGCGGCAGCGCCCCACTCCGGATCTGTGGCGTACACCATCAGCGGTATGTAGCGGGCGACATGCAGCAGAAACCACGCCAGCTTGATCCGCCCGGTGGAGCGGTTGAAGGTGCGGTGAAACGCGAACTCCGTCGTCGCGATCGCTTCGCTATCCCCGGCGGCGACAGCGGCGGCCAGCACATCGGTGAGGTGTTCGAGGTCGTCGATCTCGGCCTCGGTGATGCGCTGCGCGGCCGAGGTGGCAAGCTCCCTGGCGATGGTCGCCTGCACCCAGAAGATGTCGTCGACGTCCTGGCGGCTGAGCGGCAACACGACATGCCCGCGGTGTGGCTCGAGTTGCACCATTCCTTCGCCGCGCAGCTTCAGCAGCGCCTCGCGCACTGGCGTCACGCTGACTCCGAGTTTGGCTGCGGTCTCGTCGAGCCGGATGAACGTCCCCGGCGGCAGCGCGCCCGACATGATTGCGGCTCGCAAATGGCCCGCGACCTCGTCAGACAGCTGGGCCCGGCGCAGCGGAAGCCGTGTGGCGGCGAGCGCGCTCAGCGAACTCATCGGGGTTGTCTTCGTGAAGCCAAGACCATAGTGTGACCCAGACAACACCAAGTTTTATCAAATATCAACTTAAGCAGAGGGCTTACGACGGAAGGGAAGCGACCAGTTGACTGCGCAGTTGACCGGCCACGGCGCCCATGACAACCACGACGCTGTCGGTGACTTTTTAGAGCAGCCGTACCTGGCGCGACGACAGAATTGGGTCAACCAACTCGAACGGCACGCCTTCATGCAGCCGGGCGCGACCGCGCTGAGGTTCATGGGCAAGACCCTCACGTGGGCCGACCTCCGTGACCGGGTCGCCAAGATCGCCGGAGCCTTGAGTCGCCGCGGGGTCGCCAACGGCGACCGGGTGATGATCCTGATGCTGAACCGAACCGAGTTCGTCGAGTCGGTCTTGGCCGCCAACTTGATCGGAGCCATCGCCGTCCCGGTCAATTTCCGGCTCACGCCGCCGGAGATCGCTTTCCTGGTCGAGGACTGCGAGGCGCGGGTGATGATCACCGAGCCGGTGCTGGCGCCGGTGGCCGCCGCCGTTCGCGGCGTCACCTCGGTGTTGGGCACGATCGTGGTGGCCGGCGATTCGGCCGATGAAGGCTTGCTGGCTTACGAGGATCTGGTGACCGAGTCAGGCGATCCGGCCACGCCGGCTGACGTACCCAATGACTCGCCGGCACTGATCATGTACACCTCCGGCACGACCGGCCGGCCCAAGGGCGCCGTGCTGACCCACACCAACCTGACCTGTCAGACCACGGCCAACCTCTATACCCACGGCTTCGCGGCCACCGACGTCGGCTTTATCGGTGTCCCCTTCTTCCACATTGCCGGCATTGGCAACCTGTTGACCGGACTGCTGATGGGTCTTCCCACGGTGATCCATCCGCTCGGCGCCTTCGACCCCGGCCATCTGCTCGACGTCCTGGCCGCAGAAAAGGTCACCGGGATTTTCCTGGTCCCCGCCCAGTGGCAGGCGGTTTGTGCTGAGCAGCAGGCGAATCCACGCGACGTGAAGTTGCGGGTGATCTCGTGGGGTGCCGCGCCGGCGTCCGATACCCTGCTGCGTCAGATGTCGGAAACATTCCCGGGGTCGCAGATCCTGGCCGCTTTCGGCCAGACCGAGATGTCCCCGGTGACCTGCATGCTGCTCGGCGAGGACGCGCTGAGAAAGCTCGGCTCGGTGGGCAAGGTGATTCCGACCGTGGCCGCCCGCGTGGTTGACGAGGAGATGAATGACGTGCCCGTTGGCGAGGTCGGTGAAATCGTCTACCGCGCACCGACATTGATGAGCGGCTACTGGAACAACCCCGAGGCCACTGCCGAGGCGTTCCATGGTGGCTGGTTTCATTCCGGCGACCTGGTCCGGATGGACGACGAAGGTTACGTCTGGGTGGTCGACCGCAAGAAGGACATGATCATCTCCGGCGGCGAGAACATTTACTGCGCGGAGGTGGAGAACGTCTTGGCCAGTCATCCCGCGATCGTGGAGGTCGCGGTCATCGCCCGGCCGCACGAAAAATGGGGCGAAGTTCCGGTCGCGGTCGCGGCGCTCGCAAGCGGCGGGCCGCAGAATCTCAGCATCGAGGACCTCGATGATTTCCTCGGCGAGCGCCTCGCCCGGTACAAGCATCCGAAGGGCCTGGAGATCGTCGAAGCGCTGCCGCGCAACCCGGCGGGCAAGGTGCTCAAGACCGAATTGCGGACGCGTTACGGCTCCTCGGCAGCCGCTCAAAGCGCTTCCCCATCAACAGATCCCGCACAGCGCGGATCAAGCTGACATAACGCAAAACCCGCAGGTCAAATTGACGAAAGCCTAATAACGCCGATGCCATGCACGCCCCCAAGCCCATCGGGTACAGTCCTGTGGTCCGCCTTACTACCTGCCAGTAGTGAGACGCGGGTCACACACCTAGACACGGGGCAAGGGGGAGTTGTGCGAGACTGTCCGCCGCTCCGCCGCAAGGCGCAGGGTTGCATCGGGAGGGGGTGCCAGTGACCACGACGCAGCCGCGCGTCACTGATTACGTCCGTGATCAGATAGGCCCACCGCTGGTTCTCATCGGCGGTTTCTTCCGGATGTGTGTGCTCACTGGAAAGGCGTTGTTCCGCCCGCCTTTTCAGTGGAAAGAATTCATCATCCAGTGCTGGTTCATCCTGCGGGTCGCCATTCTGCCGACCATGGCGATCTCCGTGCCGATCACGGCGCTGTTCATCTTCACGTTCAACATCCTGCTGATCCAGGTCGGCGCCGCCGATCTCTCCGGCGCCGGCGCCGGTATCGCCGTCATCACCCAGATCGGCCCGCTCAACACCGTGCTGGTTATCGCCGGGGCGGCATCGACCGCCATCTGCGCGGACCTGGGCGCCCGCACCATTCGCGAAGAGATCGACGCGATGGAGGTGCTCGGCATCGACCCGATCCACCGACTGGTGGTGCCCCGCGTGCTGGCCTGCTCCTTGGTCGGAATGCTGCTCAATGCTTTGGTCAGCATGGTCGGGCTGGTCGGTGGATTCGTCTTCGGGGTCTATCTCCAGCACGTGTCGGCGGGCGCCTATCTGGCGACGCTGACCCAGCTCACCGGGTTGCCCGAAGTGGTGATTGCGACGATCAAGGCGTTGTCATTCGGAATGATCGCCGGTCTGGTCGGCTGCTACCGCGGGCTGACGGTGAGCGGCGGTTCCAAGGGTTTGGGCACCGCCGTCAACGAGACCGTAGTGCTCTGCGTGGTGGCGCTTTTCGCGGTCAACGTGGTGCTGACCACCATTGGTGTGCGATACGGAACGGGGCACTGACATGTCAACCGTCCAGGTACTTCGCTCCCGCTTCCCGCGGCTGTCCGGCGACATTCGTCGCTTCGGAGAGACAGCGAGCAAGCCGCTCGATGAAGCCGGAAAGCTCGGCTGGTTCACGATTATCGGCATCCGCGACATGGCGTGGGCGCTGACCCGCTACCGCAAAGAAATCCTGCGGTTGATCGCCGAGGTCGGCATGGGCACCGGCGCCATGGCCGTGATCGGCGGCACCGCGGTGATCATCGGTTTCGTCACGCTCTCCGCCGGGTCGCTGGTGGCCATCCAGGGCCTCGCGTCGTTGGGCCATGTCGGACTGGAGACCCTGCTCGGGTTCGTCTCCGCATTCATCAACGTTCGCCTCGTCGCCCCGATCGTCACCGGCATCGCGCTGGCAGCCACGGTCGGCGCCGGCGCCACGGCCGAGCTCGGCGCCATGCGGATCAGCGAGGAGATCGACGCGCTCGAGGTGATGGGCGTCAAGTCCAACGCTTACCTGGTGTCGACCCGGATGCTGGCCGGGCTGGTGGTGATCATCCCGCTCTACTCCGTCGGCTTGATCCTGTCTTTCCTCTCGCCACAGATCGTCACGACAGTTTTGTACGGACAGACCTCGGGTACCTATGAGCACTACTTTCGAACGTTCCTGCGGCCCGACGACGTCTTCTGGTCATTCGTCGACGTCATTATCATCGCCGCGGTGGTGATGCTCTCGCACTGCTATTACGGCTACAACGCCAGCGGCGGCCCGGTCGGGGTGGGTGAGGCGGTCGGTCGCTCGATGCGTTTTTCACTGGTTGCCACCCCGGTAGTCATCCTGTTGGCCGAGATGGCGCTCTACGGCGTCAATCCCAACTTCAACTTCACGGTGTAGGCGGGCTATGACGCATCCACGGGGGAAAATCAACAAGACGCCGTTCCAGCCCTTCCGTCTCGCCGGCTTGGTCGTCTTTCTCATTGCGGCGCTCGTGCTGTTGTTCGTCTACCTGCAGTACAGCGGCTATTACGTCGACAAGACCAAGCTGACCATGCTGTCCGACCGGGCCGGCCTGGTGATGGACCCCGGTTCGAAGGTCACCTACAACGGCGTGCAGATCGGCCGGGTAGCCGACATCGACGAGATCCAGCAGGATGGCAAGCCCGCGGCCAAGTTCACCCTGGACGTCTATCCCAGGTACCTGCACCTGATTCCGGCGAACGTGGACGCGAAAATCGTGGCCACCACGGTGTTCGGTGAGAAGTACGTCTCGATGACCGCGCCGGAAAACCCGCTGCCACAACGGATTACGCCGAAGAATGTGATCGACGCCCGGTCGGTGACGACTGAGATCAACACGCTGTTCCAGACCATCACCTCGATCGCCGAGAAGATCGACCCGGTCAAGGTCAACCTGACCCTGAGCGCCGCCGCGCAGGCGCTGAGCGGGCTGGGCGACAAGTTCGGGCAGTCGATCATCAACGGCAGCGCGGCGCTCGACGAGGTCAATCCGCGGATGCCGATCATCCGCCACGACATCCAGCAGTTGGCGAAGCTCGGCGACACCTACGCCGACGCATCTCCCGACCTGTTCGACTTCCTGAACAACGCGGCGACGACGGCGCACACCGTCCATGCCCAGGAGAAGGACCTGGATCAGGCGCTGCTGGCGGCAACCGGATTCGGTGCCACCGGCGCCGAGATCTTCAACAAGGGCGGGCCGTATTTCGCGCGGGGGGCCAAGGACCTGGTGCCGACGGCGCAGGTGCTGGACACCTACAGCCCCGAATTGTTCTGCACCATGCGCAATTTGCACGACGTCGAACCGAAGGTTGCCGCGTTTACCAGCCCGTATTCGCTGCGGTCCGAAACGGAGATCTTCTCCGGTCTCGGGCTGGCTCTGAGCCTGCCCGGGCTGGGCATCACGGCGGCCACGATGGGCCTCTCCGCGTTGACCGGCCTGATCGGTGGAGCGCCCAACCCGTACATCTACCCGGAGAACCTGCCCCGGATCAACGCGCACGGCGGTCCGGGCGGGGCGCCGGGCTGCTGGCAGACCATCACCCGCGAGTTGTGGCCCGCGCCAACGCTGATCCTGGACACCGGTAACAGCCTCGCTCCGTATAACCATGTTGATACCGGCTCCCCGTACGCAGTCGAGTACGTCTGGGGCCGCCAAGTGGGGGACCACACGATCAACCCATGAAAATGACCGGAACCCTCGTCAAGCTCGGCATCGTCTCGATGGTGCTGATCTTCTTCACCGCGCTGATCATCGTCGTGTTCGGTCAGATGCGCTTCGACCGGACCACCAGCTACACCGCGGAATTCAACAACGTCAGCGGACTCCGCTCGGGCCAGTTCGTTCGCGCCTCCGGGGTGGAGATCGGCAAGGTCAAAGACATCGAGCTGATCGATGGTGGCCATCGGGCGCGGGTCGAGTTCAACGTCGACCAATCCGTCCCGCTGTATCAGTCCACAACGGCCCAGGTGCGCTACCTCAACCTGATCGGCGACCGCTACCTCGAGCTCAAGCGCGGCGACGGCGAAGGTGGCGACCTGGTCCTTCCGGCGCACGGGTTCATTCCGCTGTCGCACACCCAGCCGGCACTGGACCTGGACGCGCTGATCGGCGGTTTCAAGCCGCTGTTCCGGGCGCTCGACCCGGAAAAGGTGAACAACATCGCGACGGCCATCATCACCGTGTTCCAGGGGCAGGGCGGCACCATCAACGACATCCTCGACCAGACCGCGCAACTGACGTCCCGCATCGCCGAGCGTGACCAGGCGATCGGCGAGGTGGTCAAGAATCTCAACGTCGTGCTGGACACCACGGTCAAGCACCGCAAAGACTTCGACGAGACCGTCGACAATTTCGAGAAACTGATCAGCGGCCTGAACAACCACGCCGATTCGTTCGCGGCCGGCATCGCGAACATCAGCAACGGCGCCGGGACGGTCGGCGACCTGCTCGCCGATAACCGGACCCTGCTGCACAAGACGCTCAACTACCTCGAGCCCATTCAGCAGCCGATCATCGACCAGCGCGACCTGTGGGACGACCAGATCAAACGGACGCCGATCGGGGTGAACATCGTGGGCAACGCCGCCGGCAACTACGGCGACTGGGTCAACTTCTACCTGTGCGACCTCACCCTCAAGACCAATGGACTGCAGGCCGGCGGGCCGGTCCGCACGGTCAAGATCTGGTCGCAACCGTCAGGTAGGTGCACGCCGTAATGAGAACGCTAGAGCCCGCCAACCGGAAGCGGATCGGCCTGATGGGGTTGATCGTGACGGTGATGGTCGTCGGTGTCGGCCAAACCCTGACCAGCACCCCGCAGTTGTTCGCCGAGCCCAGCTATTACGGGCAGTTCACCGACTCCGGTCAGCTGAACAAAGGCGACAAAGTGCGGATCGCCGGGGTGGACGTCGGCGACGTCGAGGCCATCAAGATCGACGGCGATCACATCGTGATGAAGTTCTCGACCGGAAGCCACACCATCGGCACCGAGAGCCGGCTGGCGATCAAAACCGACACCATCCTGGGCAAGAAGGTGCTCGAGATCGAGCCGCGGGGCAACCAGACGCTGCGGCCTAACGGCACGCTGCCGATTGGGCAAAGCACCACCCCCTACCAGATTTACGACGCGTTCTTCGACGTCACCAAGGCCGCCGCCGGCTGGAACATCGACACCGTCAAGCAGTCGCTGCATGTGTTGTCGGAGACCATCGATCAGACGTATCCGCACCTGAGTGCGGCGCTCGACGGGGTGGCCAAGTTCTCCGACACCATCGGCAAGCGCGACGAGCAGGTCACGCATCTGCTCGAGCAGGCCAACAAGATCGCCAGCATCCTGGGTGACCGGAGCCAGCAGGTCGACCGGCTGTTCGTCAACTCCAACAACTTGCTGGCCGCGTTCAACCAGCGCAGCCGGGCGATCAGCGCGCTACTGAGCAACGTGGCCACGTTCTCGGCCCAGGTGGAGAACCTGATCAACGACAACCCGAACCTCAATCACGTCCTGGAGCAGCTGCGCACCGTCAGCGACCTCTTGGACGCCCGCAAAGACGATCTGGCTGCGACGATCAAGACGTTCGGCAAGACCGTTACGGGCCTGAACGAAGCCGTCGCGTCGGGTCCGTATTTCAAGGTGCAGCTGACCAACCTGCTGCCGTACTGGATCCTGCAGCCGTGGGTGGACGCCGCGTTCAAGAAGCGCGGCATCGATCCGGAGAACTTCTGGCGCAGTGCCGGGTTGCCGGCGTTCAAGTTCCCCGACCCGAACGGCACGCGCTTCCCCAACGGTGCGCCGCCGCCTGCGCCGCCCGTGCTGGAAGGCACCCCGGATCATCCGTACCCGGCGGTCGCGCCTGGCTCGCCGTGCTCGTACACGCCGTCGCCGGAGTTGTTGCCGCGGCCGGGTAACCCGATGCCGTGTGCGGGTATCGACCAAAACCTCGGACCGTTCGGACCGAATGGGCCTTACCCGGCCTTGCCCGACGTGGCTTCCTCGCCGCCGAACCCTGCCGGTCTGCCGCCGACCCCGGGAATTCCGATCGCCGGGCGCCCCGGCGAGGTCCAGCCCGACGTGCCGGGCACACCCGTGCCGATCGCACCCGGCCCCGCCCGGGGGACGCACCGAGCCGCTGGGACCGCTCCCGGGCCCGGCTCCGGCCAACCCCGCGGCGGCTCCGCCGCCAGGACCGTTGCCGGCCGGACCAGCGGCACCGCCCGGGCCAGGTGCGCAGGTACCGGCGCCGTATATCGCCAACACGGGCGGCGCCGGCGGCAGCGGTGCGCAAGGAGGTAACCAGAATTGAGCACCGTCTTTGATATCCGCAACCTCCGGTTGCCGAAGATGTCACGCGCGGCGATCATCATCGGCTCGCTCGCCGTGGTGGCAGCGCTGGTGCTGGCGTTCCTCGGAGTCCAGCTGTACAAGAAGCTGACCAACAACACCGTGGTGGCGTACTTCCCGGTGGCCAACGCCCTGTACAACGGCGACCGGGTCGAGATCATGGGTGTCAAGGTCGGCGCGATCGACAAGATCGAGCCGGCCGGCGACAAGATGAAGGTCACCTTCCACTACTCCAACAAGTACAAGGTGCCCGCCGACGCGCAGGCGGTGATCCTCAACCCGACGCTGGTGGCATCGCGACTGCTCCAGCTGGAGCCCCCTTACAAGGGCGGGCCGGTGCTGGCCGACAACGCGGTGATCCCGGAAGAACGCACCCAGGTGCCCACCGAGTGGGACGAGCTGCGCAACACCGTCACCAATGTCATCTCCAAGCTGGGGCCGACAAAGGAGCAGCCCAAGGGGCCGTTCGGTGAGGTCATCGAGTCCTTCGCCGACGGCCTGGCCGGCAAGGGCAAACAGATCAACACCACCTTCAACGACCTGTCGCGGGCGCTGACCGCGCTCAACCAGGGTCGAGGTGACTTCTTCGCCGTGGTGCGCAGCCTCGCGCTGTTCGTCAACGCGCTGCACGCCGACGACCAGAAGTTCGTGGCGCTGAACAAGAACCTGGCCCAATTCACCAACAGCCTGACCGGGTCCGACCAGGACCTGTCCAACGCACTGCAACAGTTCGACGGCCTGCTGACGACGGTGCGGCCGTTCCTCGACAAGAACCGCGAGGTGCTGACGCACGACATCAACAACCTCGCCGACACGACCAACACACTGGTCCAGCCCGAGGTGCTGACCGGGCTGGAGAACGTCCTGCACGTCGCTGCCGACCGCGTTTTCCAACGTCAACTTGATCTACCACCCGGCGCACAGTGCCGTCGTCGGGCAGCCGGCCGGAACGGTCGGCACGATGGGTTTCGCGAACCCGATGGAATTCCTCTGCAGCGCCATTCAGGCCGGTAGCCGGCTGGGCTATCAGGAATCGGCCGAGCTCTGCGCGCAGTACCTGGCGCCGGTTCTCGACTCGATCAAGTTCAACTACCTGCCGTTCGGCCTCAACCCGTTCAGCCTCGCCGCAACGTTGCCGAAGGAAGTCGCCTACTCCGAGGACCGGCTGCACCCGCCGAACGGCTACAAGGACACCACCGTGCCGGGTATCTGGGTGCCCGACACCCCGACCTCGCACCGCAACACCCAGCACGGCTGGATCACGGCACCCGGCATGCAGGGCGTCAAGGTGGGGCCGATCACGGCGGGTTTGCTGACCCCCGAATCGCTGGCCGAGCTGATGGGTGGGCCGAACATCGCACCGGTGCAGTCGAACCTGCAGACCCCGCCGGGATACCAGAATGCTTACGACGAGCAGCCTCTCGGGCCGGCGCCGTATATCGGATTGCCGGGGAATCCGGCCCCGATACCGCCGCCGCCGCCGGGACCCAACGTGATTCCCGGTCCCGTCGCACCGACGCCGGCGCCGCTGGCAGCCGCTGGCGGCCAGCCGCCCGGACCCGCGTTGCCCGCTGAGGCGGCATCCGCAGGAGGCAACTGATGATGCGCGTGATGCTCAGTAAAGTCCGCCACCGGATCTGGCAGGGGCTGGTGTTGCTCATTGCCGCACTGGTGTTGAGCTCGTGCGGCTGGCACGGCGTCTCGAACGTCTCGCTGCCCGGCGGTCCAGGTGACTCGTCCGGCGCCTACACCGTGTACGTGCAGATGCCGGACACCCTGGCGATCGACGGCAACAGCAAGGTCATGGTGGCCGACGTCTTCGTTGGCTCCATCCGCAAGATCGAGCTCAAAACCCCGGACTTCGAGATCAACGGCCACCGCGCCAAGAACTGGGTGGCCACCCTGACGCTGGGCATCCAAAAGAACGTCAAGCTGCCGAAGAACGCCACCGCCAAGATCGGGCAGACCAGCCTGTTGGGTTCACAGCACATCGAGTTGGCTCGCGCCGCCCGACCCGTCGTCGCAGATGCTCAAGAACGGCGACACCATCCCGCTGAAGAACTCGTCGGCCTTCCCCAGCACCGAGCAGACGCTGGCGAGCCTTGCGATGGTCGTGCGCGGCGGCGGCCTTCAGAATCTCGAGGTGCTGCAGAACGAGGTCACCAAGGTCCTCACCGGCCGGGGCCCCCAGATCCGCGCGTTCCTCGGCAAACTCGACACTTTCACCCGTCAACTCAACGAGCAGAGCGACGACATCACCCACGCCATCGACTCGACCGACCGGCTGTTGGCCTATATCGGCAACCGGTCCGATGTGCTGGATCGCGCGCTGACCGAATTCCCGCCGCTGATCAAGTACCTGGCGGCTCCCGAGTATCAGAAGCATCTGGTCGACGCGGTCCAATCGGTGGGCGCGCTCAGCCAGGCCGCCGCTCAGTACCTGGGTGAGGCCCGGGGGCCGTTGCACCAGGACCTGCAGTCGCTGCAGTGCCCGCTGAAGGAACTGGGCAAGGCTTCGCCTTACCTGCTCGGTGCGCTGAAGTTGCTCTTCACCGCGCCGTTCGACCTGGACACCGCACCCAAGCTGATCCGCGGCGACTTCATGAACTCCTCGCTCGAGGTGGACACGACGCTGTCGGCAGTCGACAACGCCTTCCTCACCGGCACCGGGTTCTCGGGAGCGTTGCGGGCCCTGGAGCAGTCATATGGTCGGGATCCCGCCACGATGATTCCTGACGTGCGTTACACGCCGAACCCGAACGACGCGCCGGGCGGACCACTGGTGGAGAGGGCGGACCGGCAATGCTGACTCGTTTCATCAAGCGCCAGCTGATCCTGTTCGGCATCTTGACCGCCGTGGCTCTGTTGGTGCTGGGAATCTATTACCTGCGGCTTCCGACATTGATGGGCATCGGTCAGTACCAGCTGAAAGCCGACCTGCCCGCCTCGGGTGGCCTGTATCCGACGTCCAACGTGACCTACCGCGGAATCACCATCGGCAAGGTCACCGCCGTCGAGCCGACGGAAAAGGGCGCCGAGGCGACGATGAGCATCGACAGCAATTTCAAAATTCCGCTCGATGCGGTGGCCAACGTGCACTCGGTGTCGGCGGTCGGTGAGCAGTATCTGGACCTGGTGTCGCAAGGCAAGGCGCAGGGGTTCTTCTCGCCTGGTCAGAAGATGACCAAAGGCACGGTGCCCAGCGAGATCGGGCCGGCGCTGGACACCGCCAACCGTGGTTTGTCGGTGCTGCCGAAGGACAAGATCGGTAAGTTGCTCGACGAGACGTCCGAGGCAGTCGGAGGCCTGGGTCCGGCGCTGCAGCGGCTGGTCGATTCCACGCAGGCGATCGTCGGCGACTTCAAGACCAACATCAACCAGGTCGACGACATCATCCAGAACTCTGCGCCGATCCTGGACAGCCAAGCCGTCTCGAGTAACGCGATCGACCGGTGGGCACGCAACCTCAATGTCTTGGGAAAGCAGACTGCGCAGCAGGACTCGCACCTGAAAAGCATTCTGACGCAAGCGGCCCCGACCGCCGACCAGCTGAACTCGGTGTTCAGCGACGTCCGGGAGTCGCTTCCGCAGACGCTGGCGAACCTCGAGATCGTCATCGACATGCTCAAGCGCTACCACCCCGGCCTCGAGCAGACGCTGGTGATGCTGCCGCAGCTGGGGTCGATCATCCAGGCCGATCTCCGCGCCGTACGAAAAAGACCGGATGGCCGCGCTGGACCTCACCCTGGCGATCAACTATCCGGCGCCATGTCTGACCGGGTTCCGTCCTGCGCCGGAATGGCGATCGCCATCGGATACCAGCATCGCGCCGCTACGGGACAACAACTACTGCCGGATCCCGCAGGATTTCCAGGCCAACGCGGTGCGCGGCGCGCGCAACCTGCCGTGTATGGATGTCCCGGGTAAGCGCGCGCCGACACCGGCGGACTGCCGCAGCGGAAAGCCCTATGTGCCCCTGGGGACCAACCCGTGGTACGGCGACCCCAACCAGATCCTGAACTGCCCGGCGCCCGGGGGGCGCTGCGACCAGGCGGTGAAACCGGGCTTATGTGATCCCGGCGCCGTCGGTCAACAACGGACTGAATCCGCTGCCCGCCAATCGCCTCCCCCCGGGTGGGCAGACGCCGCCGCCGAAAAGCGATCCTTTGCAGCGGCCGGGCTCGGGCTCCGTGCAGTGCAACGGCCAGCAACCCAACCCCTGCATCTACGCTCCGGGCGGGCCTCCGGCGGCCGTCTATAGTCCGATGAGTGGCGAGGTGACGGGACCCGACGGTTCTACATACTCCGTCAACAACTCACGCAACACAGGAGATGACGGATGGAAGGAGATGCTGGCGCCAGCCGGCTGACCCCGAACGACACGGATGGAGATCCTTCGCCACTGGAGGTGACGGCCGAGGATTCGGCTGCGGAGGTGACGGCCGAAGATTTGACAGAATCTGAGGTCGAAGCCGACCCGACCAGCACTGCCGACGACGCCACCGCCGAGGAAACTGCCGACGATTCGCTGGAATCCGGCGACTCGTCCGACCACGAGATCTCCGAGTCAAACGCCGACGGCCAGGCCGAGGTCCCAGAAGGCGAGGACGACCCGCGCGGCACCTCGCGGCTGGGCCGCGGCTGGTTCGTCGGCATCGCCGCCACACTGGTGGTGCTCGCCGGCGGACTCGCGGCCGCCGGCTACTTCGTCGTACTGCGCTCGCACCATGACAGCCAGGCCACCGCGCGCCGGGACGCCGCCGCGGTGGAAGCCGCGAAGGACTGCGTCGGAGCCACCCAGGCGCCCGACATCGGCGCGATGGCATCCAGCGCGCAGAAGATCGTCGAGTGCGGCGCCGGAGCCTTCCGCTCGCAGGCGATCTTGTACAGCGGGATGCTTGTCGAGGCCTACCAGGCCGCGAACGCCCACGTCCAAGTGTCTGACCTGCGTGCGGCGGTCGAACGCAACAACCCTGACGGTTCGGTCGAGGTTCTGGTGCCGCTGCGGGTGAAGGTCTCCAACGCCGAGTCGCAGAACCAGGAAGCCGGCTACCGCTTGCGGGTGACGATGGTGCTCGACGAGGGTAAGTACCGAATTTCCAAGCTCGACCAGGTGGCGAGGTGACGGTGCTCGTCAAGGAGGCCGCAGATACTCAAGCCCCACCGGCAGTCGACGACGCAGCGCCGAACAGGTTGGCGCGCTGGCACATTCGCGCTGCCGCTCTGGTGGTGGACCTGCTGCCCGGTGCCGCCGTGGTGGTGACCATGGCGCTGGTCTGGCTTGCGACGCCGCCGCGAAGTCTCTGGTGGTGGGCGTCGATATCGGTCCTCGTCTTCGTGACTCTGGCGACCTTGGTCAACCGGGCGGTACTACCGGCGACCCTCGGGTGGAGCCTGGGTCGAGCACTGCTCGGGATCGAGGTCGTGCGACGAGACGGTGTCGCGGTCGGAGTCGGGCGGTTGATGTTGCGGGAACTCGCACATCTGCTCGATACGCTCTCCGTCTTCGTGGGATGGCTTTGGCCGCTGTGGGATTCGCGACGGCGCACCTTCGCCGACCTGCTGCTGCGTACCGAAGTGCGTTGCGCGGCAGACGATCGGCGACCCGCAGACATCCGGCGGCACGCGGCGACCGCCGCCGGGGTGGCAGTGCTGCTGTGCGTCGCGGGCGCCGCGGTCAGTGCCTTCGCGATCTACCTGCCGGATCGGGCCTCCGATCAGACCCGCGGCGCCGTGAACGCGCAAGGACCCAAGATCGTCGCCGAAATGCTCACCTACGACCCGAAATCGCTCAAACAAGACTTCGAGCGCGCCCGCTCGCTGACCACCGACAAGTATCGACCGGAATTGGTCAAGCAGCAGGAGTCCGTGTTGAAGGGGCATCCGGCAGTCAACGAGTACTGGGTGACCGACAGCACGGTGCTGGCGGCAACGCGGGACACCGCAACGATGCTGCTGTTCATGCAGGGCCACCGCGGGGGCGGAGACGAACAACGGTTCATCACCGCCACGGTTCGGGTTTCGTTCGTCAAAGGTAAGGGCGGCCAGTGGCTGGTCGACAACCTGGACGTGGTGACCAAGCCCAAGCCGGCGCCACCGAAGGCGCCGGCTCCGCCCAAGGCGCCGGCTCCGCCCAAGGGCCAAAAATGAGCCCCCGCAGAAAGATTCAGCCCGGCGAAGAGCCGCTGCTGAAGGTGCCCAAGCCGACGCTGTGGTCGAGATTGCCGTGGCGGCCAACGCTGCCGACGAAGTGGTGGAAACCGTCACGGACCTGGGCATTGCCCGCAGCAGTGGCCGGTGCCACCGCGCTCACCGTGGGCGCCGTCACGACCTCGTCACTGGTTCTGGTCGA
Source organism: uncultured Actinomycetota bacterium (assembly GCA_963796825.1). Lineage (GTDB taxonomy): Bacteria > Actinomycetota > Actinomycetes > Mycobacteriales > Mycobacteriaceae > Mycobacterium. The sequence continues at coordinate 330,791 of CAWCNE010000009.1, read as the reverse complement.
TCAGCGTTCGCACCACAAGCAAGCCATGCAGGAAGTCGACGTGCTCGGCTACGTCAAGGCCTTCATGACGGGGTTCACCACGCTGGACCCCTTTCACGCCAACGCCTATTTCGACCGGATAATGGCCAACGCGACCGGCGATTTCGCCAAGCAGTATCACGACAAGCAGAACGATATCCTGGTGCAGATCGCTCAGGCGGAGCCGACCAAGGGAACCGCACTTGCCGCAGGCGTAGAGCGCTGGAACGACGACGGCAGCGCCAATGTGATGGTGGCGACGGACGTTTCGTCCAAATCTCCTGACGGAAAGCAAAAAATCCAGAACACAAATCGTTGGGTGGTCACAGCTCAGCGGGAAGGCAACCAGTGGAAGATCAGCAGCCTGCAACAGGTGATCTGACCGACGAATCGGCCGTTGACACCGCCGCCGCTGAGACCGACGCCGCGCCTCTCGACGAGCCGACCGTCGACGCGTCAGACGTCGCCGCGCCAGACGTCGACGCGCCGGATGTTGACGACGAAACCGCCGACAGCCCAACTGAAGACGGCGAGACCGAGGGTGACGGCGCCGTCGTTCGTTTTCGTAAGCGACGGCCGGCCACCAAGTGGTCGGTGATCGCGGCGGCAGTGGCGGCTGTGCTGTTCGTCTGCGCCGGCGCATTCGCCGGTGCGACCATGCAGCCGTACCTGAACGATCGGGCCATCGTGGCTACCAAGCTCACAGTCGCGCGCACCGCCGCCAACGCGATCACGACGTTGTGGACCTACAACCCGGAGAACATCGACAAGCTGGCCGATCGGGCGTCGCAGTATCTCAGCGGCGACTTCCAGGCCGCCTACCGCAAATACCTCGACGCCCTCGTCGCACCCAACAAGCAGGCCAAGATCACCAACACCACGCAGGTCGTCGGCGCGGCCGTGGAGTCACTGAGTGCGTCGGACGCGACCGCGATCGTCTACACCAACACGGAGTCGACCAGTCCGTCCACCAAAGATGTCCCGTCGCTGAAGTACCTGTCGTATCGGCTTTCGCTGCAACGGGATCACGCGCGCTGGTTGGTGACCAAGATGACCACGATCACCTCGCTGGACCTCACCCCCAAGTTCTAGTTGAACGCGAGCCAGCCCGGCAGCGAGCGCTCGTGGGCGTCGCACAGAACCTCGCGGGTATCGCAATTGCCTTTGGGCACACCGGCACCGGCCCACATGCCACCGGTGTCGCGGCGCAGCACGATCGACGATGAGGTGCCGCCGTCCAGCAGCACGGCGTTGTCGCTGCCCAGCCCGCGAAACAGGTCCTGGATATTGTCCGGCGTATAGCTTCCGCCCTGGAAGACGTACATCTCGTCGCGAGGCTTGGAGTAGGCCAGCGCCGTCCGGGCCGCGCTCGGGCCACCGTCGTTGAGCTGGCCGGTATTTCCGGGTGCCAGCAGCCCGAGCCCGCTCACCGCGACGAATTGTTCGCCCCGATCCACCAATCCGGTGACGACCGACGTGGCGGCGTCGTAGTCGTGGCCGTCGCGACCACCTCGCGGCCACAGCATCGAGGGTGCGCCGCGGTTGGGCAGAATCATGGTCGCCAGCGCGCTCCAGTTTTCGTTTCCGCCGGACAGGCCCTGCTTGCCGGCGTAGGGGATGGTGCCGGTGACCGCCTGGTTGGCCCGGCCCTGCCCGTGGGTGTTGTCGACGTAAGCCCCCAGCGGCGAACTGCAGCCCGTCGAGCGCCACGAGCCGCCCTTTTGGCCACGAATGTCGAAGAAATTTGCGTTGATCGCGATCGTCGGTTGGCCCAGCGCCTGCCAGGCCTGCACCGCCGTATAGGTTTCCGAGGCCTGTACCAGCCCATCGCCGGTCCGCGCGTGCGGATTGCGTTCGCAGCGCGACTGAGAACCGCGGTGGCTGTCCACCAGCAGATGCGGTTCGAGCCGCTGTGAGGCGGCCTTGATGATCATCAGGTGGCCGCCGCTGCCCCCGTCGTACCAGTTGCCGGCGGCGTTGAGCATCGGCGCCGGATGCCCACCGCCGAAGTTGTACACCAGATACGAGCCCTGGGTGCTGGCGATGGCGCTGGCCAGCAACTCGCGGGCTTCGGCCCGCGCCACCGGTTGACCCGTGCTGGTCGCCAGCGTCAGACACAGTGCGCTGCCGGCACAGCAGGCCGCGATACGCCGGAAGGCGGCAGCAAGGTGTGGCACGGTTGCACCTTCCGCGAGAATGTCGTTGCAGTGAGCCCAGCAAGTACCACAGGTATTACACAGCAACATGCATAACAGCGGCGTGACGGTTCGGCGGCAGTCCAATGACGTTCGGCCGCTGGGCGTTTACCGGGCTACGGGCTTACTCGCCCGTGTCGGGGATTTCGGCAGACGCGACCACCGGGGTCTTTGCCGCGGTGCCCGTCGGGAAGTGATGGTGAGCGCGCCGGTCGTAGATGCGGGTGACACCCGCACCGAACAGCACAGCGACTGCCAGACCGACCGCGATATACAGCACCGACTGCGAAAGGCCGGAATCGGCACTGCCGCCCAGATACAGCAAAGACCTTGTACCCAAGAACACTTGGTGCATCGGCTCGAATTTCGCCAGCCATTCGAACCATGCCGGAGTCGCCTGCAACGGAACCATCGCACCTGCCGACGGGATGCCCAAAATGACAAACACAAACATGCTGAGCACGACACCGGCAGCGCCGAGTGCCGCGATTAGTGACGTCGACGCGACGCCCACCGCCAGAATCGCGAAGACACCGAAAAGCCATAGTGTCGCGCTGTTTTGGACAGGCATGCCCAGATTGTTGGCGATCAGCAGGTAGGCGGCGGAGGTCAGCAGTGCCAGCACGGCGATCATCGCCCACTTGATCAGCAGAGTCCGCAAGTATGAGGTCTTGGCCTGGTTGGTGAGCATCGAATCCACCAGCCTGCTGATCACGATGCTCCCGGTGAAGCCGGCGAACACCAACAACAGCGCATAGTAGAAGGCGGACAGCCCATTACCGGTACCATCGGGCAGCGCGTTGAGCACCGTCGACTTGACTTCGACGGGGTTGGCCAGCATCAGCGCCACGGCACCGGGCTCGGGTTTCTTACCGGTCTGTTCGGCAACTTCTTGCGAAAGGCGTTGGCCCACGCGCTGATCGATCAGCGTCACTGCGCGCTGCAGTGTTTGGCCGGCAATGTTGGCGCCCAGCGTGCCTGCGCGCGGATTCGTCGACACGATGATGACCGCCCGCTCGACCCGGCCCGGAGTCAGCGCGCTTTTCGCGTAGGCCTGAAGCTTGGAGGAGAAGTTCGGCGGTATGACGGCAATACCGTAGATCTGTGCGGTGTCCAGCTGGGTCTTGGCTTGATCGTGATTCAGTTCGCGCACGTCGTAGGCGTCGTGGTCGAAACCGGCCAGCATGCCCTTGACCACCTGCGCGCCCGTCGGCCCGGCGTCTTCGTTGAGAATGCCGACCGGAAAGTGCCGCAGGTTGGTCATCGGCTGCAGGATTCCGCCGAGGTAGAAGGCTGCCATCGCCGACAACACGGTAAGCGGGATTAGGATCGGAAGTGCCCAAAAGCGGACGGTACCAGTTAACTTCGGCTTTGTCGGACCATTGTCGAGAGCAGGGTCGTCGCCGTAAGCGACGTCAGGTGTCGCGTGACGGGCGTACGGTTCGGACATACCGGCTCCTGTTCGTTGGCGCCCACCCTAGTCGCCGAGGGCTGCGTGCATCTCCCAGACGAGGATTTCGGCGGGCACGCGCGCGGCGACACGCACTCCGCCTGACGCGGTGAGCCGGACCGCGTCACCTTCGCTCAGTTCGGCCTGCTCGAAGTCGACCTGCCCGCGGGCGACGAACAAGTGTAGATAGGGCGCGTCGGGCAGCGTCAATTCGTCGCCGGGCCGCAAGCGCGCACCGTGCAGAGCCGCCGATCGGTTGTGGATGCTGATCGCGGCGTCGTGGCCCGGCACACCCGAAGCGATCGTCGCAAGGCGTCCGGCCAACTCCTCGTCGCTGATCGCGTGCTGCTGGTACCCGGGCTGGATACCGGCGACGTCGGGTTGCACCCACATCTGGACGAAGCGCACCGGCTCGGAGGTCGAGGCATTGCGTTCCGAGTGTGCGATACCGCTGCCTGCCGACATCCGTTGCGCCAGGCCCGGATAGATGACACCGCTGTTGCCCGCAGAGTCCCGATGGGCTAACGAGCCGTCCAGTACCCAGGTCACGATTTCCATGTCGCGGTGCGGGTGGGTATCAAAGCCTGCAGCCGCCGCGACGATGTCGTCATTGCTGACCAGCAACACGCCGTGGTGAGTATTGCCGGGGTCGTAGTGGTCGCCGAACGAGAACGAATGCCGTGAGTTCAGCCACGACGTCGTGGTGACCGCCCGGTCGGCGGCGCGCCGGATCTGGACAGTGGCGGGCACGTTGTCACGCTACTCCGGGGCGCATTGCCGCGGCCGCCCAGATGAATCTCGATCTGATACTCCGGCCGGCTGTCCCGCCCGAAGATCGGCAGTACCACGAACTCTGTTGACGGTAGCTCTGTTTCGAGCATGCCCGTCACCTGCCTGGGCAGTACATCTAGCCGTGCAGAGTGGGTCGGTAGATGAGCTCTTGGATATCGCGGTCAAGCGTTCGGCTCTCGATCAGCTCGAGGTCGAAGTCTGCCGCACCCTGGAAGATCGGGTCGTCTCCGGTTTGACCCGTGATCACCGGAAAGAGCGTCACGTGGACGCGGTCGACCAGGCCGGCCGCCATCAGCGCCCGGTTCATCGACAGGCTGCCGTGCGAGCGCAATGGCACTTCGGACTCCTCTTTGAGCCGAGCGACGACGTCGACGGCATCGCCGCCCACGACGGTCGCGTCGGGCCAGTCGAGAGGTCCATCCAGAGTTGACGAAATGACCGTCGCCGGCAGGCGCCTCATCCGGGTGACCCATGGGTCGTGCACGTCCGACTCTTGCGTGCTCTCGGCGATCATTTGCGCGAATAACCTATATGTGTTGGCGCCCAGTACCATTCGCTGATTCCCGTCATATAGGGCTAGGCGGCGGTCGAGCAATTCGGGGCCTTGCTTGCCCCAGTAGCCGCCCCAGTCGCCGCCACTGACGCCGCCGAAGCCATCAAGGCTGGAAAAGACGTCGAAGGTGTAGGCAGCGGTCACGATGCGCTCCTCGGGGGTTGATGGCGGGTCGGAGATATAGACCGAAAGCCGCGGCGAAACTCATCAGCCGTCGGCTCCTGAAGTCCGGCCGCCAAGTGGTCGGGCGTTGCGGGCCGATCGTGAAGACACCGTCACGCTCAGCCTCCAGCGTGAAGGCAACTTCACGTTCGACCGAGGCGATGCTAACTAAAGCCGTTCCGGCAGGCCGAATTTCGCGAAGAGCCCAGTGTCCAGGAATGCCACCACCCGCGACACCCCGTCGGCCCGGACGTCGAGCACGTGGAGCTGGAACGGCACATGGCCGTCGCCGTCGCGCATGTACATCGCCGCCGCGGGCTGCCCGTTCGCGGTCAGCGGGATCAGCCGCATGTCGCCGGGCGTATCCGCGGGGCACTGCTGATGTATCAGCGTGATGATGGCCTGTGGTCCCTGATACCAGCCGACGAACGGCGGCATCTCCCAGATCGCCTCGCTGGTGAAGATGTCCACCAGCCGGTCGATGTCGTAGGCCTCGAATGCGGCGATGTAGCGCGTCAACTGGTCCTGGGCATCCGCGGAATCGGGCGCTGCCAGCCGGTCGTCGGCGCTCGGCCCGGCGGCTTCGAGTTGCGCACGCGCCCGCTGCAGCAGGCTGTTGACCGCGGCGGTGGTGGAACCTACCGCGTCGGCCACCTCGGCCGCCTTCCACTGCAGCACGTCGCGCAGCAGCAGAACCGCTCGCTGCCGGGGTGACAGATGTTGCAGGGCGGCCACGAATGCCAACCGGACCGACTCGCGAGATCCGACGATTGCAGCGGGGTCACCCGCCGCGTCGGGCAGTGGCTCGAGCCAGGGCACCTCGGCACCCTCGACCAAATCCGCGGTCGGGTCCGAACTCGGCGCCCCCAACCCGGTCGGCAGCGGCCGCCGCTGACGATTCTCCAGTGCGGTCAGGCAGGTGTTGGTAGCGATCCGGTGCAACCAGGTGCGCACCGAAGACTTGCCCTCGAAGCGGTCGTAGGCCTTCCAGGCGCGCAGCAGCGTCTCCTGCACCAGGTCTTCGGCGTCGTGCAACGACCCGGTCATTCGATAGCAGTGCGCGAGCAGTTCCCGCCGATATGGCTCGGCGGTGGCAGAGAAATCTGTCCGGCCGTCATCGGCCAACTCACGGGCGAGCACACTCACCGGACAGAGCTTACGTACTGGCTCCGACGTTGGGTCTACGCTGCCCCTGATGACAACCACGCGCACCGAACGTGCCTTCGACGGCGTCGGCGATGTGCGCATCGTCTACGACGTGTGGACCCCCGACTCGACACCGCGTGCCGTGGTGATCCTTTCGCATGGGTTCGGTGAACATGCCCGCCGCTACGACCACGTCGCCGAGCGGTTCGGCCGGGACGGGTTGATGACCTATGCGCTCGACCATCGCGGCCACGGCCGTTCGGGCGGTAAGCGGGTGCTGGTCAAAGACATCTCCGAGTTCACCGGCGACTTCGACACCCTGGTCGGCATCGCCTCTCAAGAACATCCCGGTGTTCCGCGCGTCGTGCTCGGGCACAGCATGGGCGGCGGGATCGTGTTCGCCTACGGCGTCGAACATCCCGACAACTACGACCTGATGGTGCTGTCCGGACCGGCGGTGGCGGCCCAGACCGCGGTCTCGCCGCTGCTGGCCTGGCTCGCCAAGACGATCGGGGCGATCGCCCCGGGCTTGCCGCTGCAGCAACTGGATGCCGGCGCGGTCTCGCGCGACCCGGCGGTGGTGGATGCCTACAACACCGACCCGCTGGTCTATCACGGCAAGGTCCCCGGCGGCATCGCCCGCGTGCTGATGCGGGTCGGCGAGACGATGCCGCAGCGAGCCGCGTCTTTGGCCGCGCCGCTGCTGGTCGTTCACGGATCCGAGGACCGGTTGATCCCCGAGATCGGCAGCCACCAATTAGTCGACGCGGTCGGCAGTTCCGACGTCGAACTGAAGGTCTACCCGGGCCTGTATCACGAGGTGTTCAACGAACCGGAGCAGGAGCAGGTGCTCGACGACGTCGTGTCCTGGATCAACGCGCGACTGTGAATGGCGGCGCGAGAAGGTCACGGGCTTGACCTAGTTTGGTTGCCATGAGTGACGACAAGATGCTGGCGCGGATCGCCGCCCTGCTGCGTCAGGCCGAAGGCACCGACAACGCGCACGAGGCCGAGGCATTCATGTCAGCCGCTCAACGGCTGGCCACGGCAACATCCATCGATCTCGCCGTCGCCCGGTCGCACGCCGACAAGCGCACGCCGGGGCAGACGCCGGTGCAGCGGACGATCACCATCGGCACGGCCGGCTCCAAGGGGCTGCGCACGTACGTCCAGCTGTTCGTGGTGATCGCGGCGGCCAACGACGTGCGCTGCGACATCGCGTCGAACTCGACGTTCGTCTACGCCTACGGGTTCGCCGAGGACATCGACACCACCCACGCGCTGTATGCCAGCCTGGTGGTGCAGATGGTGCGCGCCTCGGATTCCTACATCTCGTCGGGGCAGCACCGGCCCACCCCGACGATTACCGCCCGGCTGAACTTTCAGCTGGCGTTCGGCGCGCGGGTCGGTCAGCGGTTGTCCGAGGCCCGCGAGCAGACCCAGCGCGAGGCGAAGAAAGATCGTCGTCGTCCACCTGGAACGGCAATTGCGTTGCGGAACAAGGAATTAGAACTTCGCGACTACTACCGCACCTCATCGAAGGCGCGAGGCACCTGGCAGGCCAGCCGAGCAACCGCGGGATATTCATCGGCGGCACGACGGGCGGGCGACCGGGCCGGTAAGCGGGCGCGACTGGGAAGCGGCCCAGAGTTGTCCGGAGCGCGGACCGCGCTGGAACGGTGAGCTCCGACGGGTCCGTGCGGGACTCGCAGCGCTCCAAGGTCTACGCCGCCGAGGAATTCGTCCGCACGCTGTTCGACCGCGCCGCCGAGCACGGCTCGAACAGCGTGGAATTCTTCGGCACGCAATTGACGCTGCCGCCCGAGGCGCGGTTTGGATCACTCGATGCGGTGCAGCGCTACGTCGACGACGTGCTGGCCCTGCCGGCCCTGCGGAGACAGTGGGATGAGGTGGCGCCCCTGCGGGTGCGGGCCCGGCGGGCCTCCACCGCCGCGCACTACGAAAACCGTGATGGCGCAGGCATTATCGCGGTACCGGACCGTGCTGACGCGGACTGGGCGATGCGTGAACTGGTCGTCCTGCACGAGATTGCACATCACCTCTGTGACGAGCAACCTCCGCACGGCCCGCAGTACGTCACGACGCTGTGCACCTTGGCCGAACTGGTCATGGGGCCCGAAGTCGGGCACGTCCTGCGGGTGGTCTACGCGAAAGAGGGAGTCCGCTAGCTGGCGACCTCGACCATCTCGTCGCCGCACTTGCAGATGTAGGCGTGGTCGCCGGAACAGTGACATGCGACCTCGATGCGCACGCGACATCCGCAACCATCGTGACCACAGCTCAACAGCGTGCCTGCTTCGTTTGACATCTTCTCCACCTCTACGGGTCTGGGACCGGACAACGGCCAGCCTATACCCCTAGGGGGTACCCGGCAAGGAGGTCAATGCGGTGGCCGGCGGCGAAGCCGGCGAGCTAGTTTTGATGCATGAGCCAAAAGCCCACCCCCGCCGAAGTTGACGAATTCCTGGACGACACTGTGTTGGAGGACGATCCTGTGTTGTCCGCGGCGCTCGAGGCCAGCGATGCCGCCGGGCTGCCGAAGATCGCGGTGTCGCCGCAGCAGGGCAAATTCCTGAGCCTGCTGGCCGCCGCGACCGGGGCCCGCCGCATTCTGGAGATCGGCACCCTGGGCGGGTTCAGCACGATCTGGCTGGCCCGTGGCGCCGGCCCGGACGGCCGGGTCACCACGCTGGAATACGAGCCCAAGCACGCCGAAGTCGCTCGCGCCAACATCGATCGCGCCGGAGTCGGCGACCGGGTCGAGGTGCTGGTCGGCGCGGCCCTGGACACCCTGCCGAGCGTGACCGGCGGTCCTTTCGACCTGGTGTTCATCGACGCGGACAAGGAAAACAACCCCGGCTACCTGGAGTGGGCCGTCAAGCTCACCCGGCCAGGCTCAGTGATCGTGGTGGACAACGTGATTCGCGAGGGTGAGATCCTGTCACCCGGCGAGGACGCCGTGCTGCTCGGGACGAGAAAGGTCCTCGAGCTGATGGGCGAGCACCCTGCGCTCGACACCGCGGTACTGCAGACCGTCGGCGCCAAGCACTGGGACGGCCTGGCGTTCGCGCTGGTGAAATAGCCGTCTAGCCGCAGATCGCTCCGTTGGCCGCCGACCCGACCAGCTTGACGTACTTGGCCAGCACGCCCGAGGTGTAACGCGGTGGCAGCGGGGTGAAACCCTCTCGGCGAGACGCGAATTCGTCGTCATCGACCAGGACGTCCAGGGTGCCGTTGGCGACGTCGAGCCGGATCCGGTCGCCGTCGCGCAGGAAGGCGATCGGGCCGCCGTCGACCGCCTCGGGCGCGACGTGGCCTACGCACAGCCCGGTGGTGCCGCCGGAGAACCGGCCGTCGGTCAACAGCAGCACGTCCTTGCCCAGGCCGGCGCCCTTGATCGCCCCGGTGATCGCCAGCATCTCGCGCATCCCGGGCCCGCCCTTGGGGCCTTCGTAGCGAATCACCACCGCATCACCGTGGGTGATGGTGCCGTCCTCCAAGGCGTCCAGTGCCGCCCGCTCGCGCTCGAAAACCCTTGCCGTGCCCTCGAACACGTCGGAGTCGAACCCGGCCGACTTGACCACCGCACCTTCGGGGGCCAGTGAACCGTGCAGGATGGTGATCCCGCCGGTGGGGTGGATGGGGTTGTCCAGCGCCCGCAGCACCTTGCCGTCGGGGTCCGGCGGGGCGATGTGCGCGAGGTTCTCGGCCATGGTCTTGCCGGTCACGGTCAGGCAGTCGCCGTGTAGAAGGCCGGCGTCCAACAGTGCCTTCATGACCACCGGCACTCCGCCGATGCGGTCGACGTCGAACATCACGTGCTTGCCGAACGGCTTGACGTCGGCCAGGTGCGGGACCTTCGCGCCGACGCGGCTGAAATCAGCGAGCGACAGCTTCACGTCGGCCTCGTGGGCGATCGCCAGCAGGTGCAGCACCGCGTTGGTCGAACCGCCGAACGCCATCACCACGGCGATGGCGTTCTCGAACGCCTCCTTGGTCAAGATGTCGCGAGCGGTGATGCCGCGGCGCAACAGGCCGATGACCGCTTCACCGCTGCGCCGGGCGTACCCGTCGCGGCGGCGATCGGTGGCCGGGGGAGCGGCGCTGCCGGGCAGCGACATGCCCAGCGCCTCGGCGGCGCTGGCCATCGTGTTGGCGGTGAACATGCCGCCGCACGCACCTTCGCCGGGGCAGATGGCCCGCTCGATCGTGTCGACGTCCTCGCGGGACATCAGCCCGCGCGCGCAGGCGCCGACCGCTTCGAACGCGTCGATGATCGTCACGTCGCGCTCCGTGCCGTCGGAGAGCTTGGCCCGGCCGGGCAGGATCGAGCCGGCGTAGAGGAACACCGAGGCCAGGTCCAAGCGGGCCGCGGCCATCAGCATCCCGGGCAGCGACTTGTCGCAGCCGGCCAGCAACACCGACCCGTCCAGGCGTTCGGCCTGCATGACGACCTCCACGCTGTCGGCGATCACCTCGCGCGAGACCAGCGAAAAGTGCATGCCTTCGTGGCCCATCGAGATGCCGTCGGACACCGAGATCGTGCCGAACTCGAGCGGGTAGCCGCCGGCGGCGAACACGCCTTCCTTCACGGATTTGGCCAGCCGGTCCAGCGACAGGTTGCAGGGCGTGATCTCGTTCCACGACGACGCCACCCCGATCTGTGGCTTCGCGAAATCTTCGTCGTCCATCCCGACCGCACGCAGCATCCCGCGTGATGCGGCCTTCTCCAGGCCGTCGGTGACCTCGCGACTGCGCGGCTTGATGTCGATGGTGGGAGAAGAGTGCGTATCGGCCATTGGTCAAGTATGCGTGTTTCGGGAGGTCGGCCAAAATCATTAAAGTACCCCCAAGGGGTATGCGCACCGAGCCGGCAAAACGCGGCCTTACCAGGGTGGCGTGGCGCGAATGCGGTCCGATCGTTGACAATGGTGACAGCACCGGCGCCGCCGCGATGGCCCGAGCACGATCTTCACGACCACGATGTTGGAGGGGCAGATGGCACCCACACACGGATACTCATCGCAGAAAGACAACTACGCCAAGCGATTACGGCGTATCGAGGGCCAGGTGCGCGGCATCGCGAAGATGATCGACGATGACAAATACTGCATCGACGTCCTCACCCAGATCAGCGCCGCCAACAACGCACTGCAGTCGGTGGCGCTGAATCTGCTCGACGAACACCTCGGGCACTGCCTCACCCACGCGGTAGCCCAGGGCGGCTCGGAGGCCGACCAGAAGCTTGCCGAAGCCTCCGCGGCCATCGCGCGACTCGTCCGCTCCTGATCGTCAACGGATCCTTGCCACGCGTGGTTGAGTAGTGCCCGTGGGGCCAGCCCGTGCCGCCGAAGGGCGAACCGTTACGAGCGGGCCCTGGACTCTTCGAGTCGCCCTCCAGCTGGCCGTCCTGGCCGCTGCGGCCTTCACCTATGTCACCGCTGAGCTGCTGCCGATCGGCGCGCTGCCCGCGATCGCCCGAGACCTGCACGTCAGCGTCCCGATGGTCGGTACGTTGCTGGCCTGGTACGCCCTGGTCGCCGCCGTCACGACCGTTCCGCTGGTCCGGTGGACCGCGCACTGGCCGCGCCGTCGCGCGCTGCTGCTGTCACTGTCCTGCCTGACCGCCTCTCAAGTCATCTCGGCGCTGGCGCCCAACTTCGTGGTGCTGGCCGGTGGCCGCGCGCTGTCGGCGGTTACCCACGGGCTGATCCTGTCGGTCATCGCGCCGGTCGCCACCCGGTTGGTTCCGGCCAGCCACTCCGGACGTGCGACGACGATGATCTACATCGGTATCAGCCTGGCCGTGGTGGTCGGCAGCCCGGCGACGGCGGCGATGAGCCTGGCATGGGGGTGGCGGATCGCCGTCGGGTCGGTGGCCGTCATCGCCGCAGTCGTCACCGTTGCGGCCGTCGCGGTCCTGCCGCCGTTGTCGCTGAGCGACGAGCAGCGTGCCCGCGTCGGCCGGGCCGCCGGGCACCACCGCAATCGCAGGCTGATCTTCGTGAGCTTGCTGACCATGATCGCGGTCACCGGGCACTACATCTCTTTCACCTTCATCGCGGTGATCATCCGCGACGTCGTGGGCATCCGGGGGCCCGATATCGCCTGGTTGCTTTCCATCTACGGCATTGCGGGACTTGTGGCGATGCCGCTGGTGGCCCGGCCGCTGGATCATCACCCACGAGTCGCCGCGATCAGTTGCATGGTCGGCCTGTATGTGACGCTGCTGGTGCTGACCACGCTCACCTTCCACCGCTTGCCGGCGGTGGCGACCGCCCTGGTCGGCGTCATCGCCATCGCGTTGTGGGGTGCTTTTGCGAACGCGGTGTCGCCGATGCTGCAAGCTGCGGCGATGCGTGCCGGTGCCGATGATCCCGACGGCGCGTCCGGCTTGTACATGGCGGCCTTCCAGGTGGGAATCATGGCCGGGTCATTCGCGGGCGGCCTGTTTTACGAGCACGGGGTGCTGGCCATGTTCGCCGCCTCGGCCACCTTGATCGGCTTCGGAGCGGCCGGGATGACCTTCGACCGACGTCTCTTCGACTTCCCCGCCAGCGACGCGCAGTAGCCGGTAAAACCGCAGCTCAGCGGGCTGATCGAGGCCAGGTTATTGACGCTGTCGCAATCGCTGGATTCATGGGTGGGCCCTGCGCTACGGCATACTGGCCTCAGACCGTGACTTGGAGGGAATCAAATGTCGCGATGGACCAAAGGTCCGCTGACCGCTGCGTTCAGCGCAGTGGGAGTGACCGCTGCACTGATGCTGAGCAGCGGAATGGCTATTGCCGATCCGGAGCCGCCGCCGCCCGCGCCCGGAGTGGACAACCCGGCTCCGCCCCCCGGTGAGCCGGCGCCGCCCCCCGCCGATCCGCTGGCCGGCCAGCCGCCGGTCGTGCCGCCACCGGGTCAGCCGGTCGCGCCGCCGCCGGGTGACCCGCTTGCCGTGCCGCCGGCGGTCCCCGCCGCCGCGGCGCCGTCGGGTCCGGTCGTCGGACAGAACCCCGAGCCGTTCACCGGCCAGCCGCCGTTCGTGCCGCCGACCTTCAACCCGGTCAACGGCTCCACCGTCGGTGTGGGCGAGCCGATCATCATCAACTTCGCCCGCCCGATCGCCGACCAGCACATGGCCGAGCAGGCGATCCACGTGTCGTCGACCCCGCCGGTGTCCGGCAAGTTCTACTGGCTGACGTCGAGCCAGGTGCGCTGGCGCCCGCTCAGCTTCTGGCCCGCGCACACCGCGGTGCACGTCGACGCGGCCGGTACCCAGAACAATTTCGTCACCGGTGATTCGCTGATCGCCACCGCCGACGACGCAACCCACCAGCTGGTCGTCACACGTAACGGCGCGGTGGAGCAGACCTTCCCGATGTCGATGGGCATGGCCGCAGGTGGTCACCAGACGCCCAACGGCACCTACTACGTGCTCGACAAGAAGGCCAAGGTCGTGATGGATTCATCCACCTACGGCGTGCCGGTCAACTCGACCTACGGCTACAAGGTGGACGTCACGGACGCGGTGCAGTTCGACAACAGCGGTGACTACGTCCACAGCGCACCATGGTCGGTGGCCGACCAGGGCAAGCGAGACGTCAGCCACGGCTGCATCAACATCGGCCCGACCAACGCCAAGTGGTTCTTCGCCAACTTCGGCGCCGGCGACCCCATCGTCGTGAAGAACTCCGTCGGGACCTACAGCAAGAACGACGGTTCCAACGACTGGCAGATGTAGAGGTCTAGTTCCAGATCCTGACTCGCCGTTGGGGATCCAGGTAAAGCTCGTCGGTCTCGGTGACCTCGAAGGCGTCGTAGAACGCGTCGATATTGCGGATGACGCCGTTGCAGCGGAACTCCGGCGGCGAGTGCGGGTCGATGGCGAGGCGCCGAATCGCCTCGGCGTCACGGGATTTGGTGCGCCACACCTGAGCCCAGCCGAAGAATACCCGCTGTACCCCGGTCAGGTCGTCGATGACAGGTGCTTCCGCGCCCTTCAGTGACAGCTGGTAGGCGAGCAGCGCGATGGACAGCCCACCGAGGTCGCCGATGTTCTCCCCGACGGTGAAGGCGCCATTGACGTGGTGGGAGGCGTCGAGGCTGCGAGGAGTGAACACCTCGTATTGCTCGATGAGAGCCTTTGTGCGGGAGCCGAACTCGGCGCGGTCGTTGTCGGTCCACCAGTCGACCAGGTTGCCGTCGCCGTCGTACTTGGCGCCCTGGTCGTCAAAGCCGTGGCCGATCTCGTGGCCGATCACCGCGCCGATACCGCCGTAATTCGCGGCGTCGTCGGCTTCGGCGTCGAAGAACGGGGGCTGCAGAATCGCTGCCGGAAAGACGATCTCGTTCATCCCGGGGTTGTAGTAGGCGTTGACGGTCTGCGGCGTCATGAACCACTCGTCGCGGTCGACGGGCCCGCCGAGCTTGGCCAGGTCGCGGTCATACTCGAGTGCATAGCCGCGCTGGTAGTTGCCGTACAGGTCGTCGCGGGCGATGACGAGCGACGAGTAGTCGCGCCACTTCGCGGGGTAGCCGATCTTCGGCGTGAACTTGTCCAGCTTCTCCAGCGCCCGCTGCCGGGTCTCCGGCGTCATCCACACCAGGTCGGTGATGCTGACCCGGTAGGCCTCGCGCAGATTGGCCACCAACTCGTCCATCCGGGCCTTGGCGTCCGGCGGGAAATGCCGCTCGACGTAGAGCCGGCCGACCGCATCGCCCATCAGGCTCTCGACCAGGCCGACGCCGCGCTTCCACCGGTCGCGTAACTGCTCGGTGCCCGACAGCGTGCGGCCGTAGAACGCGAAGTTCTCGTCGACGATGTCGTCGCTCAGCAGCGACGCCCGCCCGCTGATCACCCGCCAGCGCAGCCAGCGCCGCCAGTCCTCGATGTCCTCGCTGTCCCATAGCGCGGCGAAGGTGATCAGCGCGTCGGGCTGGCGGACGACGACCTCGGCGGCCTGCTCACCCGTGACGCCCAGGGCATGCAGCCACACTGGCCAGTCGAAACCGGTTGCCTCCGAACATAATTCAGCGAAGGTGCGCAGGTTGTAGGTCAGATCGGCGTCGCGGCGTTTCACCACGTCCCAGTGTGCGGCCGCAATTTTGGTCTCCAGCGCGACGATGTGCGCGGCGGTCGCGTCCCAGTCGCCCTCATGCTCGCCGTAGACCAGCGCGAACATCCGCGCGATGTGCTTCGGGTATTCGGCGAGGATCGCCGCATGCTGCGGGTCGCGGTAGTACGACTCATCGGGTAACCCGAGGCCGGACTGGCTCAGGTGCAGCAGGTAGCGGGTGGAATTCTTCGAATCGGTGTCGACGTAGAGGCCGGTCCCGCCGCCGATGCCGGTGCGCTGCAGCTCGCCGAGTTCGGCGGCCAGCTCGGTCGGCGTCAGCGCGGCGTCGACGCCGGCGAGCTCGTCGAGCAGCGGGCGGACGCCGAGCGCCGCGATGGTGTCGGTGTCCATGAAGCTGGCGAAGAGGTCGCCGATGCGCTGCGGGTCGGTGCCCTCGGCGCCGTTGGCCGCGGCGGCCTCGGTGATGATGTCGCGCACCTGCTCCTCGGCGCGGTCGGCCAGCAGGCGGAAGGCACCGTCGGTGGCACGGTCGGCCGGAATGGCGTAGTCGGCCAGCCAGCGACCGTTGACATGTCCGAACAGGTCGTCTTGAGGGCGGGCACCAGCGTCGACATGGCTCAGGTCGATGCCCGAGCGGATAGCTTCTACCGTCACGCCTGTCATTGTTCCTTAACCAACGATGTAGCCTCACGGCCATGCCCGACGACGAGCAAACCGCCGTGGCGGCCGACGAGCCCGACCAGACCGATGACACGTCGACACCCGACGACGCCGGCGGCCGGACCTTCTCGCCCTACGGCATCGCCTCGGCCGTATTGGGAGCGTTGTGCGTGGCGGCGATCGCGCTGGGCGCGGTGATCTGGACCGACCACCGCAACGACGCCGACGAGCGCAGCTACCAGACCCGGGCCATGCAGGCCGCGGCCGACTGGACCGGCGTGCTGATCAACATGAACACCGAGAACATCAAGGAAAGCCTGCAGCGCCTGCACGACGGCACCATCGGCGAACTCAACGCCGATTTCGACTCGTCGATCCAGCCGTATCAGCAAGTGGTGGAGCGGCTGCAGTCGCGTAGTCGCGGCGAGGTCGAGGCGGTCGCCTTCGAGACGGTGCACCACGACCTGGACGCGCAGCCGGCCCGGCCCGCGCCGCCCGACCAACTGCCGGCATCCATCGCCCGCCGCACCGACTCGGTGATGGTGGTCGCCACCTCGGTCAGCGAGAACGCCGGCGGGAAGTCGCAGACGGTCCATTGGAATCTGCGGCTCGGAATCGCCGACGTAGACGGCAAGTTGATGATCGCGCGGCTGGAGTCGATCCGATGAGGAACGCCTGGCGGGTACTGGCTTTCGACGTCGCGGCGCCGTTGGCCGCGATCGCGGCGCTACTGGCGATCGGGTATGTGCTGACGTGGCCGGCCTGGTGGGTGTCGCTGTGTTCGGTGCTGGTCCTGCTGATCGTCGAGGGCGTGGCGGTGAACATCTGGCTGCTGCGTCGTGATTCGGTGACGGTGGGTACCGACGACGACGCACCCGGCCTGCGTCTGGCGGTCGTTGCGCTGACCACATCGGCCTTGGTCGCGGCGGTGCTGACCGGCTACCGGCATTGGACGTCGCCGGACCACGACCTGAAAGTCGACTCGGCCGAGGTGGTGCGCATCGCCACCGAGATGGCCCAGGCGACGGCGACGTTCTCGCCTTCGGAGCCGATGGCCGCCATCGACCGCGCTGTGGCGATGATGGTGCCCGAACAGGGGAATACGTTCAAAGAGCAATTCGGCAAAGCCACAACGGATTTGGCGCATCGCAACGTCACCGCCACGGCGGCGACGATGGAAGCGGGTCTCGAGGCGATCGGCCCGTCCGCAGCCGCTGTGGCGGTGGTCATGCGGGCGACACAGAACGAACCGGGCCAGCCGCCCGACAACGCCATACTGGCATTGCGGGTAGCGCTGACCAAGCAAAGCGGCCATTGGCTGGTCGTCGGCGTATCGCCGCTCAATCCTCGCTGAAACGGCTAGCGAAGCCGCGCGTGCTCGACCATCAGGCAACGGTCCATGACCACCTGCAAGCCGGCCGCTTCGGCCTCGCGGCCGACGTCCTCGTGCCATAAACCTTCCTGCAGCCAGAGGGTTTTCGGCCGTTGTGGGAGAGCGAGCGTTTCGGCCAGCACCGAGGGCAGATCGTCGAAACGGCGGAAGACGTCAACCATGTCGGGTACCACCGGCAGGTCAGCCAGTCGTGAATACACCTGTGCGCCATCGATTTCGCCGATGGTGGGGTTCACCGGGAAGACCTGATACTGGCCGGTTGCGACCAGATAGGAGTAGATCTCGTGGCTGGGGCGGGTCGGTTTGTCCGATGCGCCGACTACCGCGATGGTCCGCGTCTCAGCCAGGATCTGGCGCAGGGTGTCAGCGTCAGGCCGACTGACCATCAGTGGCTGCGTGGCGGCCGCTGCGGAGCGCGCCGGCCCGGCTGCTGAGGAGGTTCGTGCGAGCGGGCCTTGGCGAAGCGGTCAGACAGCCGACGCATCCGGATCATCAACGACGCCGACGGGCTGGTGACCGCGTCGAGGTACTCGCCGAGTTCGTCGACGGGCACGCCGATCCGGGAAGCGAACTCCGGCAACTTCAGGCCGGACCGTTCGATCAGGACCCGGACATGACGGGCCACTTCGGAGCGCTCGTTGGCCTCCAGGTGCGACCGGGCCCGATCCAGCACCTCCGCAAGTGCCTTGGAGATGCCGTATGGGTGCGAGCTCTCCAACACCTCTTCGACCTGGCGGGCGGTGCGGCCGAACGGGTCGCGCTTGATCGCGACCGCGATCTGCTTCCAGGTGGCGATGTCGCCACCTTCCAGCGCCGAGCGAATCGCTGAAGTAGGCCAGAATTCGACGGGGCGATCACCGTTGCGGGGGCTTGCCGGGGCACGGTGCGGCGCCTGCCCATGGCGTCGATCCGCTGCCAACGTCACCTCGCCTCCTCCAACATCGCCACCGCCACCGCGAGGCAGCGTCGCCTCACACCTTCCCAGTCTGCCTTCGTATCGGACTCGGGCCAACTGTCGTTATCAATATCCGACGGATGTGGGTCAGCGAGGCGACGGACCAACTGGCTGGCGATCCATTGCCGACGGGGTGATTGACCAGAGTAATACCTGTCCATCCCGGCCAGCACGACTGCGGCGTTCTCGGCGTCCATGGTGTCGACGAGCTCAGCAAATTCGGTGTAGTCGCGGCTGCTGTTGCGGCTCAGAATCAGGTAACCCTTGAGTCGCAGCGTCTCGGCGCCGGTCGGGATCTGCAGCCGGTCGCCGGTGGGCAATTGGACGTTGGTGGTTTCCACCGGGCTCCGCCGCTCGAATTCCGGCTGGTCGTTGTCGGCGTCGGCTTGCAACGCATCCAGCGCGACCGAGAGCCGGCCCCGCCACAGGGTGACCGGGTGGACGGGCCGCACCCCGCGCGGTGCCGCGCGGCCGGTGCCGTTGCGCTGCGACCGGCCGCCGACGAACTTCCGTGCGGTCGGATGGCCGCCATTGCCGCTGCCGCCGCTGGTGCCGGGCGTGCCGATCACCGCCAGTTGGCGAGACGCGGCACTGGCGACGTAGTTGCCGCCTTTGGCCTTGACGTGCGGCTCGCTGGCGCGCCCGCATCCGATGAACGCCAGTGGGTCGGCGACGGTGATGGCATCGGGTACCAGGTTCTTGAGCCGGGCTGCGGACTTGAGCACGATCCGCAGGTCGGCGCTGGGCACCGCAGGCGCTGAGATGTTGTCGGGTATCATCAGCACGTCGCCGAGATCGACTGCAGGCAAAGGCTTTTCGAAGTCGACCGATGGCAGGATTCGTTCCAGCCAGGAGGGTAGCCACCAGTTCCACTCGGCGAACACCGCCATCAAGGCGGGCACCATCACCAGTCGCACCACGGTGGCATCGACCGCGATCGCCACCGCGCATGCCACTCCGATCTCGGCCACCAGCGGCATGCCGGCGAACGCGAAGCCGATGAATACCGCGATCATGATCAGCGCGGCGCTGGTGATGGTCCGCGCGCTGGTGCTCACGCCGTATGCGACCGCATCGTGGGTGTTACCCGTCTGCAGGAACCGCTCCCGGATCCGGGTCAGCAGGAAGATCTCGTAGTCCATCGACAAGCCGAACGTCATCGCCAGCACCAGCGGCGGAACGGTGCTGTCGATCGAGGTGATCGGTGCGAACCCGAGCTTTTCCAGCCAGCCCCACTGGAAGACGACCACCAGGCTGCCGTAGGCCGCGGCCACCGACAGCATCGTCATCACCACGCCCTTGAGCGCCAGGAACACCGACTGGATCGACAACAGCAGCATCACAAAGGCGATCAACGCAACGA
Source organism: uncultured Actinomycetota bacterium (assembly GCA_963796825.1). Taxonomy (GTDB): domain Bacteria; phylum Actinomycetota; class Actinomycetes; order Mycobacteriales; family Mycobacteriaceae; genus Mycobacterium. The sequence continues at coordinate 311,015 of CAWCNE010000009.1, read as the reverse complement.
AGACCAACACCAGCCATTGGGTTCGGGACACCTGGTCGTCGAAGTCTTTGATCAGCGCGGTCGGCCCGCCGACGCTCACCTGCGCCGAGTCGGTGGCGGCCGCCGGAAGGTGGTCGCGCAGCCAGCCGATGGTGCTGCGGGCACCGAGGTCCTCGGGGTCCACCGACAGCATCGCCGACAACATCGCGCTGCTGTTGTTGTCGGCGAAGACGGGCTGGGCCACCGACAGGATGTTGGGGGAGTGACCTATCTGGTCGCGGATCGCGGCGATCGTCTGGGTGTGGGTGGCCGACGACGCGTCCCCGTCGGGGAAGGTCACCAGCACCTGGACCGGGCCGAGCGCGCCGGGGCCCAGCGCTTCCGACGCCGCCGACACCCCGGCGCGGATCTCGTGCGACGAGTTGAACTGGCGAAGCAGGCTGTTGCCCAACACCATCGACAGCGCGGGCACCGCCATGGCAAGCAGCACGACAGAGGCTGCCGCCGCCGACGCCCACGGGCGGCGCATCACCGCGCCGATCCAGTGCGTCCAGAACCGCGACTGGGTGGTTTCCGGGCGTCGGGACCAGTGCAGCGCCGCCGACCGTTTGGCTGCCGACCGGCCGAAGGTCGCCAGCACCGCCGGCGTCATGGTCGTCGAGGTGAGCATGGCCACGGCTACCGCGAGGATCGCGCCGGTGGCCATCGATGTCAGCGCCGGAGTGTCGATCAGATAGATGCCGGTCAGCGATGCGACGACGGTCATCCCGGACAGCGCGACGGCCAGGCCCGACGTCGCCATCGCCGCGTCGATCGCTTCCTGAGGCTGACGCCCGGCGCGCAGCTCCTCGCGGAAGCGCATCAGGATGAACAGCGAATAGTCGACGGCCAGCGCGATGCCGAACATCGACACCGTCGACGTGACGAATACCGACATCACCGTGTACGCCGACAGCAGGTAGACCAGGCCCATCGTGATGATGACGGTGACAATGCCCAGCGCCAGCGGGATCGCGGCGGCAGCCAGCGAGCCGAACACCGCCAGCAACACGATCAGGATGATCGGAAGGTTCCACTGCTCGGCTTTGGCGATGTCGTGTTTGGTGTTGGCCGCAGCGGCCGTGCTGAGTGCGCCCTGCCCGATCACGTAAAGCCGGACTCGGCCGTTCTGCATCTGCCCGGGGCGTTCACCTTGCACGCCGACCTTGACCCGCAGCTTTTTGGCGGCGTCGCTGGCGCTGTTGTTGGTGGTTCCGTCCAGTCGCAACGAGACGACGTACGGCCGGTCCGGCTGCGGTGACGGCTGGGCGGGATTGGGCACCACCACCACGTCGGGCATTTGCTTGGCGACCTGCTGCAGGAACCCGGCAGCGGCATTCATGTCCTCGTAGCTGGCATCCGCGCGCGGGGCCGCGACCAGCGCCAGCGGCGACGTGCCCTGGTCGGGGTAATGCGCTTCGAGCTGGTCGTGGACCCGCAGCGACTGGGACCCGGGCACGTCGAAGCCACCACCGGTGAGATGACCCGACGAGGTCAGCACCAGGTAGAGGGCGGGTAGCAGCGCGAGCACCCAGCCTGTGAACACCAGCCAGCGACACCTGCGCAGGCTGCTGCTCAAGCGCATCATGAAGTGCTGGATTTCGGTCTCCCCGCCTTAGATCGCGTGCCCGCGAGCCTACCCCAGCCAGCAATTTGCCGAGGCTGCTTATGGGTCGCTGAGCTGCAACAACTCGGCAACAATGCCGATTCCTGCACAGGTTCCACACAGGTGTGACGAGGACCCTGAGGGCAGCGTTGGCGGCGGCTACGGATTCGATGGCAGGATTACGGCATACGGCCCGCGCCGGCAGCTGTCTGCGGGCAACGTTCCCCCGCAAGCTATGAGGAGTTGTGAATGAGGTCTCTGACTGGGAGTACCGCGACGGCACGCCGTCGGCTGCTAGCCGCGCTGACGGCGACCGGGCTGGGTGGCGCCACGGCGGTGGTGCTGCTGTCGGCGCCCTCGGCGGTCGGTGCGGCGGATCCGTGTGCCGCCAGCGAAATGGCGCGCACGATCAGCAACGTGGCCAGGTCCGCCGGTGACTACCTCGACGGGCACCCGGAGACCAACCAGGCGATGACCTCCGCAATGCTGCAGCCGCCGGGTCCGGCATCGGTCAGCTCGCTGGAAACCTACTTCGACGCCAACCCCAAGGCAGCCAGCGATATCCAGACCATCGCGTCGCCGCTCGCCGGACTGTCCACCCGTTGCAAGATGGCGATCAGCCTCCCGCAGGTGCTCGGAATGATGCAGTCGGGGCAGGGCGCGGTGGCGGGCGGCGGGCCCGGTGGTATGCCCAGCGGCGTGATCTCCGGAGCTCAGAACGCGATTCCGGGCGGCGCGTCCGCCGCGCCCGGCGCCGCCGCAGTCATGCCGGGGCTGAGCGCTTTCAAGTAGGGCGCCGTTCAAGTAGGGCGCCGCTCAAGTAGGGCGCCGTTCAAGTAGTCCATTCGTCGCCGGACGGCGGCAACGGGCCGTGGCGGGCATCCTCGATGACCTCACGGCAGGGTGCTGACCCGGTCTCGGTGTCATCCGGGTCGAGATGTTTCTCGGCGCGGAACATGAAGAAGAACACCACCCAGCCGATCGCAGCGAGCATCAGCCAGCTGATCAGGCGGTAGATCAGCATCGTCGAGACGGCGTTCGGCAGTGACATGCCGCTGGATACCAGGCCCGGCACCAGCACGGCCTCGACCACCAACAGGCCGCCGGGCATCAGCGGGATCGTTCCGACCGCGCGGGCGGCGGCGCACGCGACCGTCAGCCCGCCGACTGATGCGTGCGCGCCGGCGGCGTACGCGGCGAACGCCAGGCATGCGACATCGGCGAGCCGGTTGAGCACCGACCAGCTGAAGGCAGCCGCCAGGTCACGCCGGCTCAGGCTGACCGATTCCAGTTGGCACAACATCTCGCGCCATTTGGCCAGGCCGACGTCGGCCGGCCTGCCGCGTAACGCGTTGAACCGCGCCAGAACCCGGCAGCCGATGCCCTCGATCAGCTCCGGTCGGGATGCCACCGCCTGCGCCAGCAGCAGCAGCGCGACGAAGCCGCCCAAGGTGAACAGCAACGAGAATGGGTTGTTCTTGGCGCCGAGGACGAACGCGCCGCCCAGCCCCAGCAGGGCCAGCCCAACGGCCTGCAACACTCCTGACATCACCAGCTGCCAGGACGCCACCAGCGTCGAGGCGCCCCAAAGTCGTTGCTGGCGAAGCAGAAACGTCGCGGCGATCACGGGACCGCCAGGCAGCGTGGTGCTCAGCGAGTTGGCCGCGTAGTAGGCCGCCTCGGATCGCAGCTCGTGCACCGGCACCCCGGCTGAGGCCAGCAGCGTCCGCTGTACCTCGGCGAAACTGTGCATCAACAACACGGCGGCCAGAGCTGAGGCCAGCAGCCACCACCACTTCGCCGAGTAGAGGCTCCCGGCGGCTTTCGCCAGCTGATCCCACGCCAGCGTCACCTCGACGGCCAACACGATCGCGACGACGGCCAAGGCGGCCCACCGCAGCCACCGGTACCTGCCGCGGTCATGCTCTGGAACCTGACCGTCGACGTTCCCGGCCGGTGCGTCGGGCGACACGCGCTTAGCGTAGCTCCGCAGGTCGCGCCCGGATCGCTGCGCGACGCCGGTGTCCGCACCTAGTCTTGGCGCTATGCCATCGAAGGCCGCGTCCGATTACGCCGAATCGGTAGAACCGATAGTTCGCAAGACCGCAGCCTGGGCTTGGCGGTTGCTGGTAATCCTGGTCGCTGTCGTCGCACTGCTATTGGTCGTCAAGCGGTTGGAAGTGATCGTCGTCCCGCTGCTGCTCGCCTTGATGCTGAGCGCGTTGCTGGTCCCCGTCGTGGACTGGCTGGACAAGCGGGGTGCACCCCGAGGCGGCGCGGTCGCGTTGGTGTTACTGGCCGGCTTCGCGATCCTCGGCGGAATCATGACCTTCGTCGTCAGCCAATTCATCGTTGGCGTACCGGATTTGGTGAAGGAGGTCACCCGCAGCATCGACTCCGCGAAGAAGTGGCTGATCGAGGGCCCGCTCCATCTGAGCCGCCAGCAGATCGACCACGCGGGCGACTCGGCGGTCCAGGCGCTACAGAACAATCAGGAGAAGTTGACCAGCGGCGCCCTCTCGACCGCGGCCACCATCACCGAAATCATCACCGCGGCATTGATGATGCTGTTCACGCTGATCTTCTTCTTGTATGGCGGACGCAACATCTGGAGCTACGTCACCAAGATCATCCCCGCCCACGTCCGCGAGCGGGTCCAAGCAGCGGGAGGCGCCGGATTCAACTCGCTGACCGGCTATGTGCGAGCCACCTTCCTGGTGGCATTGGTCGACGCGCTGGGCATCGGTACCGGATTGGCGATCATGAGCGTGCCCCTGGCGCTGCCGCTGGCCTCGCTGGTGTTCCTGGGCGCTTTCGTCCCGCTGGTCGGTGCTGTCCTCAGCGGCTTCCTGGCCGTGATTGTGGCACTGCTGGCGAAAGGCTTTGTCTACGCGCTGATCACGCTCGGGCTACTCGTCGCGGTGAATCAGCTCGAGGCTCACATCCTGCAGCCGCTGGTGATGGGCCGGGCGGTGTCGATCCATCCGCTGGCCATCGTGGTGGCGATTTCCACCGGCGGCGTGCTCGCCGGGATTGTCGGTGCGCTGTTGTCGGTCCCGACGGTCGCGTTCTTGAACAATGCGTTCAAGGTGCTGCTGGCCAAGGACCCAGACGAAGCGGCGGCCGAAACCGAGGACGACGACGCGACGGTCATGCAGGCCGATCCGGACCAGGTGGGATCCAAAGGTTAATAGCTTGAAGCGAATTCGCCGCTAGATCCGGCCTTCGCGGCGCAGCAGGTCCTGGGCGCTGAGCCCGCCCCCTCGGCGTGGACGCGGCTTCTCGCCATGCGCGTTCAACTTCTCCGTGGCGGTGTCTGAATCCTTGTCCTCCCGCGGTGCGGTCGGGATCGCGGTGGTGGCGTCGTCAGGTTCGGTGGGTGGCTGACCCGACGGCTTGTCCCGCGGCGGGATCTGCAGCGCTCGGGTTTCGTCGGCGGACGGCTGCGGTGGTTTGGGAGCGGCGCCACGCGGGTCGCCGGTCTTGCCGCCGCGCAGATCGCTGAGCCAGGACTCGATTTCGCGGTCGTCCCCACGCGGCGGTTGCGGGGGAGCGGGCGCTGCCGGCGGGCGAACCGGTGCCGGGGCGGCCGGTGGAGTCGGCTGGGCCGAGAATCGGGTTGTCGGCGCTTCGTTGGGCTCGGTCCGTCCCGGTGCCGACATGCGGGTGGTCCCGGCGGCCGATGGTGGATCGGGAGCGGGCGGCCGGAAGTCCGGTCGTGGCGGGGTGGGGGCTGTCGGTGGCCGGGTCGGCCGCGAGCCGCCTTCGGGGCTGGGGTGCGTGGGGTCGTGCGGCGGACGTGGTGTCGGCGCGATCGGCGGGCGGGTGGTGGCGGCAGGCCGACCGGACCGGGCCCGCGCCGACGGGACCTTGCGCTCGTCGGGCAGGTGAATCTCGCCGAGGCCCAAGCGATTCTGTAGGCGCTTCATCCAATGCGGAGCCCACCAGCAGTCGTCGCCGAGCAACTTCATCACCGACGGCACCAGGAACATCCGGACGACGGTGGCGTCCAGCAGTAGCGCCGCCATCAGGCCGAACGCCAGGCACTGCATCATCATCAGGTCGGAGAACGCGAACGAGCCGGCGACTACGGCGAGGACCAATGCGGCCGCGGTGATCAGGCGCCCGGTGGTTGCCGTCCCGATCCGGATCGCCTCGGCGGTCGACATGCCGCGGGCCCGGGCCTCGACCATCCGCGAGACCAGGAAGACCTCGTAGTCGGTGGCCAAGCCGAAACCGACCGCGACCACCAACGCGATGATGACGATCATCAACGGCGCCGGGGTGAAATTCAGCAGGTTGGCGAAATGTCCGTCGACGAAGATCCAGGTCAGGATGCCCAGCGTCGATCCCAGTGTTAGCGCGCTCATCACCGCGGCCTTGATCGGCAGCACGACCGACCCGAACGCCAGGAACATCAGCAGCATCGTCGTGCTGAGCAGCACCACCGCCATCAGGGGTGCCTTGGCGGACAGGCTGTGGATGCTGTCCTGCTCGAGCGCCGGGACGCCGCCAACCAACACGGTCAGCCCGCGCGGCGGCGACATTGATCGCAACTCGGCGAGCTTCTTCGCGGCGTCGCTCGCGTGCGCCAGACCATTCTGGATCACCCGGACCGAATCGTCCTTGGGGTGGCTGCCATTCGGGGTTGAGACGCAGGGGTTCCCCTCGATCGTCGGGCAGGCCCGCTCTTGCCAGGTGGTGTCGGTGAAGCCGCTGATCGAGGCGGCGTCGTTGCGGATCTCGGCGACCTGCTGATCGGTGACCTTGCTGTGGTTGTCACTCTCGATCACCAGTGTCAGCTGGCTGGTCCGATAACCGGGGAACACTTTGTCGAAATTCTGCTGCGCCAGGCGCACCGGGTTGTCCGGCGGCAGATACGTCTCGCTGATCCCGCCGCCGAATGAAAGGTTGTGCAGCGGAAGGATCAGCGCGATCATCCCGATGATGATGGGGATGGCGAACACCAGCGGCCGCCGCATGACGACGTTGACCAATTTGCCCCAAAATCCGGCCTCGACCTCTTCCCGGGTTTTGGTTTTCTGCAGCCGGTCGGCCAGCCAGTTCAGGTAGACGCGCGACGGCGTCCAGTTCGCCAGGAAGGGAATGCGGAACAGGGTGCGCACGCCGAGCGCATCGACGTTGCTACCCAGGATCGACAGGATCGCGGGCAGCAGCGTGATCGACAGCACCGCGGCCAGCGACACCGAGATGATCACCGCGTAGGTCAGCGATTTCACGAAGCCCTGCGGCAGCAGGAACAGGCTGGCCGCCGACACGGCGATCAACGTCGCCGAGAACACCACGGTGCGGCCGGCCGTCATCACCGTGCGCCGCACCGCGGCCTCGGTGTCGTAGCCCTCGGCGATCTCCTCCCGGAACCGGCTGACAATGAACAGCCCGTAGTCGATGGCGATACCGAACCCCATCATCGACACCACGGGTTGGGCGAAGAAGTGCACCGGGCCGAAGTCGGCCATGAATCGCAGGATGCCGAGCGAGCCGGCGATGCTCAGGCCACCCACGATCGCCGGCAGGGAGGCCGCTATGACCCCGCCGAAGACCAGGAACAGCACGACCGCCACCAGCGGTAGCGCCAGCACTTCCATGCGCTTCTGGTCGGTGCCGATGGTCCCGGTCAAGGCGTTGGCGATCGGCTCCAGCCCGGCCAACTGGATCTTGCCGTCGTTGAGCTTCTGCAGATCGGGCTCGATGTCCTTGTAGTTGGTCAGGATGGTGTCGTCGTTGTCGCCCTTGAGCGGGATGCTGACGAAGGTGTGCTTGCCGTCCTCGCTGGCCATGCCCTTGATGACGGGGTCGGTGCTGTTCGGAGCGGCCAGCCAGCCGGCCCAGCCGACCACCTGGTCGGGATGGTCCTTCTTGAAGGCGGTCAGCTCGTCGGACATCTTCTTCTGCCACGCCGGGTCGTTGATCGACTTCGGCGCGGTGAAGATCGCCACGATATGGCTGGTGCGGTCACGTCCGTAGGTCTTGTCGCCGAGCACTGACGCCTTGACCGACTGGCTGCCCTCGTCGTAGAAACCACTCTGCGTCACGTGCTTGCCGAGACTGATCCCGAAGATGCCGCCGAGCAGGCTCAGCGCCACCATCACTCCGATCACGATGAACCGGTAGCGATATACAGTTCGACCCCACCAGGCGAACACGTAAGCTCCTTACTGGATCTGCAACGACCCGCGCATTGGTTTGAAGTTGTCAGACACGCGAGGTCAGCAACGAGGACAGCGGCCGGAACGGTTGCAGCCACGCCCCCTTGTCAGGCAGCGAATCTAGGCTGATTCGCGGCAGGGGCTCCCGGAACACACCCGCGATGTCCTCCAGGTCGACAAACTCCAAGGTATCCGACGCTAGCGCCCAACTCGCATGTTCGCGAAATCCCAGCACTTGCACGGGTACCCCGCTGCGCGAGATTTCCTCCAACGGCCCGCGGAACGCCTGACCGTCGGCGGACGCCACCACCAGCGCCGCCAACCCCTCCCGTGAACGCTGCGCGATGTGCTCGAGCATGTCGCTGTCGACGTCGCTGTCCTCGTCGAGCTTCGGTTTGGCAAACACCGCGAACCCGACATTGCGCAGCGCATCGACCCAGGGCCGGATCACGTCGGCGCTGCCGGGGGCGATGTTGGTGAACACGGTCGCCTCGGGTTCGGCTGCTACGGCGTCGTGGTTGGTCGACACGTCAGCGGTGCGGCCCAGCAACCAGCGTCCGAGTGCGTCGAAGCGGGGGCGTTCCAGGGCGGTGGGGCGTCGGCCCAGGATCGATCCGAGGCCCATGTCGAGGTTCGGCGCATCCCAGACCAGCAGCACCCGCCTCTTGGGGTCCGATTCGGCCTGGTGCTCGCCGGGCGGCGCCACCGGCGCGCTGGTCGTTTCGTCGGTGAGACTCATAGCGAGCGTCTTTCCCAGAGGAACTCGGTCACGGCGCTGCCGGCGTCGTGCGCCTTGCCCTCGTATTTGGTAGCCGGGCGGGCGGTGGAGACCGGGGTCTGCGCTCCGGTGTCCAGCCTGGTCAGCCGCGGCTCGGCGTCACCAACCTCGGCGATCTGCTCGGCGTAGTCCGCGTGGTCGGTCGCGGCGTGCAACACCCCGCCGGGCCGCAGCCGGTCGGCGATCATCGCCACAGTTCGCGGGTTGCAGCAGTCGACGTTTGTGATGACGGGCCTTGGGCCACGGGTCGGGGAAGAACACTCGCACTCCGCTGAGCGAGCCGGGAGCCAGCAGCAGGTCGAGCACGTCGACGGCGTCGCCGCGGATCAGCCGGATATTGGTGACGTGTTCCCGGTCGATGGCCGAGAGCAGTTGCGCCAGCCCACGCCGGTACACCTCGACTGCGATGACGTCGACGTCCGGCTCTGACTTCGCCATCGCGAGCGTGGAAGTGCCCGTGCCACAGCCGATTTCAAGGACAAGCGGAGCGTCCCGCCCGAACCAGGCCTGGGTGTCCAGCGGTTCGGCCGGGCCTTGCGAGTCGTCTCCGGATACCGCGACGGTGCCGAGTTCGGGCCACAGCCGTTCCCAGGTCCGCTGCTGCGCGGCCGACAGTTGTGAGCGCCGCGTGCGAAAACTGGTGTTCCGGCGGTATTCGCCGACCTCACGTTCCGCAGGCAGGGCGGTAGCAGGCGTCGGCGGTGTGGCCGCGTCCACCCAGGGCTGCGCGCGCATCCGTTCATCGTCGCCCATGAACCCATCATGGCGCCCCCCGCGGGTCAGATTGATACCCAACAGTTGCCTTCGCCTGGTATCGGGTGACTCGCTTCCCAGCGGTACAAATGTCACCATTCGACCGAAAAACCCGTGGTGCTACGTCGCAATCGGCAGGTACTCGGCCACAATGAGGGGTTAGCAACACCTGCTGGGCGACCTGAGCGGATAGGGGCATCCGATTTTCGTCGAAGAGCTGGAGCGGTTTGCGGACGCGGTCTCCGACCCGCGCTGTGCCGCGATCGCGAAGCGGCTCGCCACCCCGTTACGGGTGGCCGTCACCGGACGCCGCGGCGTCGGCGGCAGCACCGTCGCGCGCGCACTGTCGTGGTTCCGGCCTGGCAGTGACGCCCCCGGCGGATGCCGACGTGAACGTCCACGTGCTCGCCGATGCGGTCAAACCCGAGGATTGCGCCGCCATCGAGGCGGCCGGGCGGCCGGTGCTGGCGGTATTGAACAAGGCCGACCTGGTCGCGACGACCGCAGCCGGTCGTCACCCCGACGGCCCGACCTCCGCGGCCAGAGCCCGGTGCGCGCAGCTGTCGGCACGCGCCGGGGTCCCCATCGCCCCGCTGGTCGGCATCCTCGCCGGCGCAGCGTTGGACGACGCATCGTGGCGGGGGCTGCAGGCGCTGGCCGGCGGGCACTCCGTCGACGCCGCTGTCCGCGGCCGATTGATGGTCACCCTCGACGCCTTCGGTATCCGGCAGGCGACCGCCGCGATCCGGCGCGGAGCCGGCCGCGGCGACGTCGACGCCCTGTTGCGCGGGTTGAGCGGCATCGACGACGTTCTCGACAGGGTCGGTGTACTCGGCGCGCAATCGCGCTACCAGCGGGTACTGGATGCCGTGGCGGAGTTGGAGACGATGGCCGTCACCGACCGCCGGATCAGCGAGTTCCTGGCGCACGACGACACCGTGGTCGCCCGGATGATGGCCGCTTTCGAGGTGGTCGGCCTCACCGTGGACCCTGACGACACGGCGGCGGCGCACCTGCGTCGCGCGATGCACTGGCAGAGCTACTGCCGCGGACCGGTCGCGGGTGCCGAGCGGGCGTGCGGCGCCGACATCGTCCGCGGCTCCCTGCGGCTGTGGTCGACGGTCGGAGGATCGGTGTGACCGGCAAGAAGGGCAAGACCGACGTCACCATTGCCGAAGTGGACGCCATGGTGACAGCGATCGGCCCGGAGCTCGGTACGCCGGGCATCGAGCGCCGAGACGCCGTGCTGGTGACTGGGCCATGGCTGGCAGGGGTGACCAGCGTGGTCGCGGCGCTCACTGAGCGGCTGCCCAAGCAGACATTCATCGAGTCGGCGGACCTGGGGACCGGCGAGGCGGCGACGGCGGTGGTGTTCGTCGTCTCGGCCGCCGCCGCGCTGACGGCCTCCGACTGCGCACTGCTCGATGCGGCGACCGCCGGGACCGACGCAGTGATCGGCGTGGTGTCCAAGATCGACGTGCATCAGAACTGGGAAGACGTCCTGGCCGGCAACCGAGAGGTGTTGGCGGCGCACGCGCCGCGCTACAGCGACGTGCAGTGGGTCGGGGTCGCCGCCGCGCCCGAGGAGGGTGAGCCACGGATCGACGACCTCGCCGCGGCCGTGTCCGACCAGCTGGCCGACGCGGAGCTCGTCCGGCGAAACAGGTTGCGGGCGTGGCAATCCCGGCTGCAGACCGTCGCTGACCGATACGATCGCGACGCCGATGGAGCGGGCCGCCGAGCCCGGGTCGAGGTACTGCGGGAGCAGCGCAATGAGATCCTGCGGCAGCGACGGCTGTCCAAGTCCGAGCGGACGGTCGCACTGCGCAGTCAGACCCAGCAGGCCCGGGTGCAACTGTCCTACTTCGCCCGCAATCGCTGTGCCTCGGTGCGTTCGGAGCTGCAGGAAGACGCCGCAAGCCTGAGCCGCGGCAAGCTGCGGGAGTTCGAGTCCGAGGCGGGCGCCCGGCTCAAGGACGTCATCGCTGAGGTGGACGAGGGCACAACCACGCATCTGGCCGAGGTCACTGCGACCCTGGGCCTGGAGATCGACCCGCCCGCCGCTGCGCCCTTGCCCACGGTGGACCTGCCGGCGCCCGCGCTGAAGTCGCGCAAGCTGGAGACCCGGCTGATGATGCTGGTGGGCGCCGGCTTCGGGCTGGGCGTGGCGCTCACCCTCAGCCGGCTGCTGGCCGACCTGACCCCCGGGCTCACCGTGGCCGGGGCCGTCGCGTGCGCGGCGATCGGCCTTGCGCTCACCGTCTGGGTGGTCGGGATGCGCGGGTTGCTTCGCGACCGGGCCTTGCTGGACCGATGGGCCGGCGAGTCCACCGCCCTGGTGCAGTCCGCCGCGGAGCAACTCGTGGCGACCCGGGTGCTGGCCACCGAGTCGTCGCTGACCGCCGCGCTCAGTGAGCAAGACGAAGTCGAGAGCACCCGGGTGGCCGGGCAGGTCGGCGTCATCGACACCGAGCTGCGGGAGCACTCGGTCGTGGGAGCGCGGGCCGCGGCGCTGCGCGGCAAGGAAATGCCGACATTGCAGGCCGCCCTGACGGCGGTGCGGGCCGAACTCGGCGAGCCCGAACCGGTCGACGAGGGCGAAACGACGTCCGACGACGCGGGCGATGAGTCCGAGGTGCCGGTGCCCGACGGAGCCGAAGGCGAGCAGATTGACGAAAATTCGGCGACAAACACCGCTGATAACGCGTTCTGAATCGTTCCTGTGAGTTAACCAATACAGCCTCGACTTTTTATGGGTATACCGCTCGCGATAACCTGTGAGTAAGCCGCCGCAAACTAGCCGCGCATCACGTGCAACGCGACAGCAGGAGATTTTGATGACTTCAGCGACGATTCCCGGTCTGGATACCGCCCCGACGAAGCACCCGGGCTTGTTGTCCTGGATCGAAGAGGTTGCCGAGCTCACCCAGCCGGACCGAGTGGTCTTCGCCGACGGCTCCGAGGAGGAGTACCAGCGGCTCGCTGACCAACTGGTTGAGGCCGGCACGTTCACAAAGTTGAACGAGAAGAAGTACAAGAACTCTTACCTGGCGCTGTCGGACCCATCCGACGTCGCGCGGGTCGAGTCGCGGACCTTCATCTGCTCCGAGCGCGAGGTCGACGCCGGTCCGACCAACAACTGGAAGCCGCCGGCCGAGATGCGGGCCACCATGACCGAGTTGTACCGCGGCTGCATGCGCGGGCGCACCATGTGGGTCGTCCCGTTCTGCATGGGCCCCCTCGGTGCCGACGACCCGAAGCTGGGCGTGGAGATCACCGACTCCGAATATGTGGTCGCCTCGATGAAGGTGATGACCCGGATGGGCAAGGCCGCGTTGGACAAGCTCGGCGACGACGGCTTTTTCGTGAAGGCATTGCACTCGATCGGCGCTCCGCTGGAGCCCGGGCAAAAAGACGTCCCGTGGCCGTGCAATGAGACGAAATACATCACGCACTTTCCGGAGACCCGCGAAATTTGGAGCTACGGGTCCGGCTACGGCGGTAATGCGTTGCTGGGCAAGAAATGTTATTCACTGCGGATCGCCTCGGCGATGGCCCACGACGAGGGCTGGCTCGCCGAGCACATGCTGATCCTCAAGCTGATCTCCCCGGAGAACAAGGCGTACTACTTCGCCGCGGCGTTCCCGTCGGCCTGTGGCAAGACCAACCTCGCGATGCTGCAGCCCACCATCCCGGGCTGGCGTGCCGAGACCCTCGGTGACGACATCGCCTGGATGCGGTTCGGCAAGGACGGCCGGCTGTACGCGGTCAACCCGGAGTTCGGCTTCTTCGGAGTCGCACCGGGCACCAACTGGGACTCCAACCCCAACGCCATGAAGACCATCGCCGCGGGCAACACCGTCTTCACCAACGTCGCGCTGACCGACGAAGGCGACGTGTGGTGGGAAGGCCTGGAGGGCGAGCCCGATCACCTGATCGATTGGAAGGGCAACGACTGGCTCCTCCGGGAGACCGAAACCAAGGCCGCGCACCCGAACTCGCGTTACTGCACCCCGATGTCGCAGTGCCCGATCCTGGCGCCGGAGTGGGACGACCCGCAGGGCGTGCCGATCTCGGGCATCCTGTTCGGTGCCCGCCGCAAGACCACCGTGCCGCTGGTGACCGAGGCGCGCGACTGGCAGCACGGCGTGTTCATGGGCGCCACGATGGGCAGCGAGCAGACGGCAGCCGCCGAGGGCAAGGTCGGCGACGTTCGCCGCGACCCGATGGCCATGCTGCCGTTCCTGGGCTACAACGTCGGCGACTACTTCCAGCACTGGATCGACCTCGGCAAGAACTCCGACGAGTCCAAGCTGCCGAAGGTGTTCTTCGTCAACTGGTTCCGTCGCGGCGAGGGCGGCAAGTTCCTCTGGCCGGGCTTCGGCGAGAACAGTCGCGTGCTGAAGTGGATCGTCGACCGCATCGAGCACACGGCCGGCGGCCACGAGACCCCGATCGGCGTCGTCCCCGCCGCCGAGGATCTCGATCTGGATGGGTTGGACGTCGACGCCGCTGATGTGGACCAGGCGCTCGCGGTCAACGCCAGCGAGTGGCGCCAGGAACTGCCGCTGATCGAGGAGTGGTTCGAGTTCGTCGGTGACAAGCTGCCGACCGGTGTCCGGGACGAGTTCGAGGCGCTCAAGCAGCGCCTGGCCGAGTCCGAATAAGGATTTTCTCGCTGCGACAGCAGGGTTGCCACATCTAAAAGATCGGCCAGCCGAACTCTCGGTTGCGACCCTGCTGAGCAGCGAATTTCATTAACGCGCCGGATCCATTCGGTAGCTAGGCTATGTTGCTGGTTGGATCCTCACCGGGTACTTTGGCGACGTGACGACAACCACGTGCGCTGTAACGGGGTCACGTGCTCGGTCGCGGACGTTGTTCCGCTCACTCGTCATCGTCAGCGCCGTCATCTGCCCGGCTCTGGTGCTCCGCATCGTCGGTATTCAGCTCGATCCCGTCGTGGGCCTGATCGCCTACGGCGGCGCCGTGGTGGGTGCCAGCTTCGTGTTGGCGTGGGCCGCGGAAGCCGCCCAGGTCGATGTGTCGGGCAGCCTGGCCGTCGCCGTTCTGGCCGTCATTGCGGTCCTGCCCGAGTACGCGGTCGACCTGTACTACGCCTACACCGCCGGCCACCTGCCGGAGTACACCCAGTACGCGGCGGCGAACATGACGGGCTCGAATCGGTTGCTGATGGGCCTCGGTTGGCCGGTCGTTGTTCTGGTCAGCGTGCTGGTGGCCCGCCGGAAGTCTGGCCGCAAGCTCGACGGGTTGGAGCTCGAGCCGAGCAACCGGGTAGCGATCGGCTTCCTGATGGTCGCCGGGGTCGCCGTATTCGCCATCCCCGCGACCGGCCGCATCCACATCGTGTTCGGTCTGGCCCTGTTGGGCTGGTTCGGCTATTACCTGTTCAAACTGACTCGCGGCGAGGTCGAAGAACCCGAGTTGGTCGGCACGGCCGCAGCGCTGGGCGCTCTGCCCGACCGTACTCGCCGCATCACGGTGGCCGCCCTATTCCTTTTCGCCGCCGCGGTCATCGTGACGTGTGCAAAACCGTTCGCCGACAACCTGATCGGCGCCGGCACGCAGTTGGGGATCGACCGGTTCCTGTTGGTGCAGTGGCTGGCTCCGCTGGCGTCGGAGGCGCCGGAGTTCATCATCGCGACCATCTTCGCGGCCCGAGGCAAGGGTGATGCCGCGATCGCGACGCTGATCTCGGCGAAGGTCAACCAGTGGACCCTGCTCATCGGATCTTTGCCGGTGGCGTACATGCTCGGCGGGGGAAGCGCCGCAATGCATTTGGACGGCCGCCAGATCGAGGAGATCGTGCTGACCGCCGCGCAGACGCTGATGGGCGTGACGCTGTTGCTCGGTCTGCGGTTTCAGCGCTGGGCGGCCTGGGCGCTGCTCGGCTTGTTCGTCGTGCAGTTCCCCCTGACCTCGACCGAGGGACGCCTGGCGCTCAGCGGTGTATACGGGGTGATAGCGGTGGTGGCCCTGATCCGCTATCGGCGCGAGCTGCTGCCGACGTTGTCGGCGCCTTTCGCGGGTCGGGCCAAGCGGCATGGCGGGCACCCGCATCCGCAGCCCGAAGAGGTGCATTCGCAGTAGTCAGCGGACCGATCACGCCCTCTTGACAGCTGTCAATTTTTCCGGCGGTACAGTCTGCCCATGCAGATTCGCCAGCACACCTCCGGGCAGGGTGGAACCAACAAGCCCGCCGTCATCCTTCACCCGTCCGGCACGGTGATCACGTTCGACGAGTTGGAAGCCCGCGCCAACCGGCTGGCGCATCACTTCCGGAACGCCGGCCTGGTCGAAGGCGACGCGGTGGCGATCCTGATGGAGAACAACGAGCACATCCATGCCGTGATGTGGGCGGCCCGGCGTGCGGGCCTGTACTACGTGCCGATCAACACCCACCTGACCGCGCCCGAAGCGGCGTACATCATCGACAACAGCGCCGCCAAGGCGATCATCGGTTCGGCCGCGCTGCGCAAGACGTGCGAGAACCTCGCCGAGCACCTGCCGAACGGTCTGCCTGCTTTGCTGCTACTCGCCTGCGGCGAAGGGGAGGCCGACCTCGACGGCTGGCAGCGGTATCCCGAATGTGTTGCCGGCCAGCCGGATACCCCGATCGCCGATGAGATCGAAGGCGATCTGCTGCAGTACTCGTCGGGAACGACCGGTCGACCGAAGGGGATCAAACGGGCGCTGCCACACGTCTCACCCGCCGAAGCGCCGGGCATGATGTCGGCTCTGGTCGGCTTCTGGATGCACCCGGATGCCGTCTATCTCAGCCCGGCGCCGCTGTATCACACCGCCCCATCGGTGTGGTCGATGACGGTTCAGGCGGGCGGCATCACCACGGTGGTCCTGGAAAAGTTCGACCCCGAAGGTTGCCTGGATGCCATCCAGCGCCACCGCGTCACGCACGGACAGTTCGTGCCCGTCATGTTCACCCGGATGCTGAAACTGCCTGAGGCGAAGCGTAACTCGTTTGACATCTCCAGCCTGGAACGAGTGATGCACGCCGCCGCTCCTTGTCCGGTGGAGATCAAGAAGCAGATGATCGACTGGTGGGGGCCGATCGTCGACGAGTACTACGCCTCCTCGGAGGCCATCGGTTCGACATTGATCAGCGCCGACGAGTGGCTCGCCCACCCCGGCTCGGTGGGCAAGCCGATGAACTGCCAACTGCACATCCTCGACGAGGACGGCAACGAGTTACCGGCCGGCCAGGCCGGCGAAATCTATTTCGAGGGCGGCTTTTCCTTCGAATACCTCAACGACTCGGAGAAGACGGCCGCGTCTCGCGATCGACATGGCTGGAGCACGGTAGGCGACGTGGGCTACGTCGACGAGGACGGCTACCTCTTCCTCACCGACCGTCGCCACCACATGATCATCTCCGGCGGCGTGAACATCTATCCGCAGGAAGCCGAGAACCTACTCGTCACCCATCCAAAAGTACTTGACGCAGCGGTATTCGGGATTCCCGACGACGAGATGGGCCAGAGCGTCAAAGCCGCGGTGCAGACCGTCGACCCGGCCGACGCGACCGGCGATTTTGCCGACGAATTGCTGGTGTGGCTGCGCGAGCGGTTGGCGCACTACAAGTGTCCGAAGTCGATCTCGTTCGAAGCGCAGTTGCCGCGGACCGACACCGGGAAAATGTTCAAACACGAACTGGTCAAGAAGTATTCGGTGTGACGCTGCGCGTAGTCGACGTCTCGGAGCCGGACTCCTCGGTTGACCCTGCTCTGCTCGGCGACCCGGTCGTAGCGGTCGGGTCATTGCAGGACGCCTCCGAATTCTGGTTGCAGCAAGCGACATTCACGCTCACCGAGGACCGCGCCGACGATCGCCGGGCGATCACCGTCGCATCGATCGACACCGCTCTTGCTGAGCTGACCGCACGGGTCCAGCAGTGGCCGATCGCGGCGACGACGTGTGACGACGTGCTGCGCTCCGTAGATCCGGCCGGCGCGGCGTCGCCCGGGGTGGTGACGGAGTCACTGGCCTACTCCACCCTGCAGGCCGGCCCGGAATTCGCCCGCTGGCTGGCCGCCCGCGGTCCGGCCACGATGCCCGGCATCGCCGATCCGGTTCAGGCCCACCGCGACGGCGACACCCTGCGCATCGCGTTCAACCGCCCGCAGCGGCACAACGCCTTCTCCACCGACGCTCGCGCCGCACTGCTCGAGGCTTTGGCTGTGGCGCAACTGGATTCGTCGGTCGACCAGGTGGTGCTGACCGGAAACGGACCGTCCTTCTGCAGCGGCGGCGACCTCGACGAATTCGGCACATTCACCGACCCGGCCAGCGCGCATCTGGCCCGCACCCGCTACAGCCCGGCGCTGGCGCTCGACGCGATCACCGCCCGGCTCGGTCCGGCGTGCCGTGCCGAAGTGCACGGCCAGGTGCTCGGCAGCGGATTGGAGATGGCCGCATTCTGCGGTCGCATCGAAGCCGCTGCCGATACGGTGTTCGGGCTTCCCGAACTGAGCCTGGGGCTGATTCCAGGCGCCGGCGGCACGGTCAGCGTGACCCGGCGGATAGGTCGTTGGCGCACAGCTTATTTGGTGCTGAGCGGCCATACCATCGACCCGTCCGTCGCGCTGGCCTGGGGCCTGATCGATGCAGTGAGCTGACGGATGCAGCGCGAGAAGTTGTCAGAAACATGTGGCAAGAGAAGCGAATGACCCAGATGACCGCACTGCGGGCACACCGCCGCGGCGGGCCCGAGGTGCTCGCCGTCGAAGCCGCGCCGATACCGGTGCCGGCGGTCGGCGAGGTCTTGGTCGCGGTCCACGCGGCGGCGATCACTTTCGATGAACTCACCTGGGAAGAGACGTGGACGCGGGACGGGGTCAGCCGTACACCGGTCATTCCGTCGCACGAGATTTCCGGAGTGGTCGTCGAAACCGGCTCTAGCGCAGTGCATTTTGCGCAAGGCGACAATGTCTACGGCCTCGTCCGGTTCGATCGCGACGGTGGTGCCGCTGAGTATGTCTCAGTGCCCGCGCAGGATCTGGCCGCCAAGCCGTCCGGCGTCTCGCACGTGAGCGCCGCTGCGCTACCGCTCGCGGGACTCACCGCATGGCAGGCCCTTGTCGACCACGCCGAGGTGCATCACGGGGAGCGCGTCCTGGTGACCGGGGGAGCGGGCGGGGTCGGCGCGCTGGCTGTGCAACTTGCCGCGCACCTTGGTGCCGACGTGACCGCCACGATCCGTAGCGACGCGGTCGAGTTGGTCAGAGATCTCGGTGCGCGGAAAGTGATCGACGTACGAAGCGCTGCCTTAGACGGCAACCAAGCGGCCTACGACGTGGTGATCGACACGGTCGGCGGTCCGACCCCGAGAGATTTGTTCCGGGTGCTTCGCGGCGGCGGGCGGCTCGTTGCTCTTTCCGCGCCCATTCCCGCCGACGTAGCCGACGAGTACGACGTCACCACAACGTTCTTCGTGGTGACTCCCGATCAGGATCAACTCGCGGAGCTCGCCGCTCTCGTCGACCGTGGTCAACTGCACGTCGAGATCGCCGCAACCTTTCCTTTGGCCGAAGGGCGGGAGGCGTTCGAGAGCGGGCAACGGTCCGGCCGGCGACCCGGTAAAACCGTGATCGTGGTCCGAGACTGACTGTCGCGAAACAGTAAGCCACGGCTGCGGTTCTGGCCTGCATCACCGCCGACGGCTTCTGTTTCGCGGGCCGGGTTACGTCAGAGCCCGCCGCGGGATACCAACTGCGCGGCGATCACGTTGCGCTGGATCTCGTTGGTGCCCTCGCCGACGATCATCAGCGGCGCATCGCGGAAGTACCGTTCGACGTCGTATTCGGTGGAATAGCCGTAGCCGCCGTGGATCCGGACGGCGTTGAGCGCGATCTCCATCGCCACCTCGGAGGCGAACAGCTTGGCCATCCCGGCCTCCATGTCGCAGCGCTCACCGCTGTCGTAACGCTCGGCCGCGTAACGGGTGAGCTGCCGTGCCGCGGTCAGCTTGGTCGCCATCTCGGCCAGGTAATTGCCGACCGACTGATGCTTCCAGATCGGCTGACCGAAACTCTCCCGCTGCTGCGCGTAGGCCAGCGCGTCGTCGAAGGCGGCGGTCGCCACCCCCAACGCGCGCGACGCGACCTGAATACGGCCCGTCTCAAGGCCTTTCATCATTTGCGAAAAGCCCTTGCCCGCATCGCCACCGAGAATCGCTGAGTGCGGCACCCGGTAGCCGTCGAACGACAGCTCGCAACTCTCCACGCCCTTGTAGCCCAGCTTGGGCAGATCCCGCGACACCGTCAGCCCCGGGCCGTGCTCGGCGAGCAATATCGAGATGCCTTGATGGCGCGGCGTCGCCTTCGGGTCCGTCTTGCACAGCAGCGCGATCAGCCCGGACCGGCGCGCGTTGGAGATCCACGTCTTCGAGCCGTTGACGACGAGCTCTGAACCGCCCGATCCAGAAGGCACAGCGGTGGTCGACATGTTCTGCAGATCGCTGCCACCGCCCGGCTCCGTCAGCGCCATCGTCGCGCGCAATTCACCGGTGGCCATCGGCGGCAGGTAACGCTGCTTCTGCTCGTCGGTGCCGAACAGCGCCAGCAGCTTGGCCACCACCGTGTGGCCGCCCATCGCCCCGGCCAGGCTCATCCAGCCGCGCGCCAGCTCCTGCGTCACCAGGACGTAGCACGGCATCGACACCGGCGTGCCGCCGTACTCCTCGGGGACGGCCAGGCCGTAGATGCCGATGCGCTTCATCTGCTCGATCCACGCTTCGGGATACTCGTTGGCATGCTCGACTTCGCGCACCGTCGGCCTGACGTCTTTATCAACGAATTCGCGCACCGTCGCGACCAGCATCGCCTCGTCGTCATCCATCCGCCCATGTTGGCACGCCAGCTCGGGCGGCACACGATGACAGTCGGTCCGTACTTCGACCAGGTGCACACCGGGCAGGTGTTCACCGGTGCGCCGTCGATGACACTCACCCCCGGCCTGGCCGCGGTGCACCAGAGCATCCTGGGCGACCGGCTGCGGCTGCCGCTGGACGCCGAGCTGTCCGCCGTTGTCACCGGCCTGCCCGCGCCGCTGGCGCACCCGGGATTGGTCTGCGATGTGGCGATCGGCCAGTCGACGCTGGCCACCCAGCACGTCAAAGCCAACCTGTTCTACCGCGGCCTGACCTTTTTCCGGTTCCCGGCGATCGGCGACACGCTGTTCACCCGCACCGAGATCGTCGGGCTGAAGAAGAACTCCGCGAAGCCGGGCCGGGCCCCCACCGGCCTGATGGCCCTGCGAATCACCACCATCGACCAGGCCGACCGGCTGATCCTGGACTTCTACCGCTGCGCGATGTTGCCGTTGAGCGCCGGTGCCGACCCCGAGGGCTCCAACCATGCCGACGACCTGTCGACGATCGGTGCCGACCTGGCGCCGCCGCCATCGGCGGCCGCCGACTGGAACGGCGAGGCCTTTCGCCAGCGGGTCACCGGGCCGCATTTCGACCCCGGCCTGGCCGGATCGGTGCTGCACAGCAGCGCCGACGTAGTCAGCAGCGCACCGGAATTGGCCCGCCTCACCTTGAATATTGCCGGCGTCCACCATGATTCACGCCTCGGTGGACGGCGGCTGGTCTACGGCGGCCACACCATCGGGCTGGCGCTGGCGCAGGCCAGCAAGCTGCTGCCTAATCTGGCGACCGTGCTGGGCTGGCAGTCCTGCGATCACACCGCGCCGGTGTATGAAGGCGACACCCTCTACAGCGAACTGCACATCGAGTCCGCCGAGCAGACCGATGGCGGCGGGGTGCTGGGTTTGCGGTCGGTGGTCTACGCGTTCAGCGACGACCCCGACGAGCCGCGGCAAGTTCTCGACTGGCGTTTCACCGCGCTGCAGTTCTGATGCTGGAAGAAGCCCGCCGGGTAGCAGCCGATATCGGCGGCCTGCTCGGCGTGGACGTCGACGCTGCGACCACCCTGGGTGGGCGCGCGGCGATGTTGAATCTGGCTCCGCCGGGCCGTATCTCGGCCGGCGGCGCCACCAGGCTTCTACCCACCCTCGACGGGTGGTGTGCGGTGGCGCTACCGCGCGAAGACGATGTCGCGGCGCTGCCTGCGTTGATGGAAGTCGACGCGGTCACCGGCGACCCCTGGGAGGTGCTGTCCCACTGGGCCGCAACGCATTCAAGTGCTGACGTCATCGCCCGCACCCAGCTGCTCGACATCGCCGCCGCAGCGCTGGGCGAAGCGTCGGCCAAGGCGCCGACGGTCCGGACCTGTGGCGCCGGTGTGGGGCCGCGACGAGCCGACGGGTTGCTCGTGGTGGATATGTCGTCGCTGTGGGCCGGACCGCTGTGCGGCCAGCTCCTGGCCCGCGCGGGTGCGGTCGTCGTCAAGGTGGAAAGCCCGAAACGACCCGACGGCACCCGGCGCGGCGAGCCGGCCTTTTTCGACTGGATGAATACCGGAAAGCTCTCCTATGCAGTCGATTTCGATATGCGGGCGGACGCACTGCGCCGGCTGCTCGAGGTCGCCGACGTCGTGATCGAGGGATCACGTCGCACAGCGTTGCGACGCCGTCGACTCGGTGCCGACGACCTGTCCGGCCAGCCGGGGCGAATCTGGTTGCGGATCAACGGCTATTGCGATCAGCCGGACCGGCCGGCGTTCGGTGACGACGCTGCCGTCGCCGGCGGCCTGGTCGACACCGACGACGACGGACCGGTGTTTCGTGGCGATGCGATCGCGGACCCACTCAGCGGACTGGAGGCTGCCCGCGCGGTGGGGGAGTCGCTGCGCCGCGGTGGCGGCGAGGTGATCGACGTGTCGATGGCTCAGGTAGCCGCCCGGTACGCACTACTGCCGACCGGTGCCGCTGCAACGGCCGCTCGGCCCGAGACGCCGTCGGCGTCACCCCTGGGAGCCGACAACGCCGCGGTCGAGCGGCTGGTGTCCGAGAGGCTCGGCGCGGCATGCTGATTCAGCGGGCGGTGAGGCTCGACGGCACTGGCGTCGACATAAGGGTGAGCGACCGCATCGATGAGGTCGCAGAAACCCTGACGCCGAAGTCCGGTGAAGACGTGCTCGATGCGGCGGGCGCAACCGTGCTGCCCGGCCTGCACGACCACCACGTGCACCTACATTCCGCGGCGGCCGCGGCGACGTCGATTCGGGTCGGCCCACCGCAGGTCCGCGATCGCGTCGCACTGGCCGCCGCGCTGGCGAGCGCCGAGGCCGGTGAGGACGGCTGGATCCGCGCTGTCGGATACCACGATTCGGTCGCGGGACCGCTGGACCGCGACGCGCTGGACGCCTTGAACGCCATGGACCCCGTGATGCCGGTGCGGATTCAGCATCGCAGCGGCGTGCTGTGGATCCTCAACTCGGCGGGCCTGGCGCGCGTCGGCCTGGCCGATCATCCAGACGGCAGGCTGCGCAGCACCGGCTCCTGGGCGGACGCCTTGGGGCGCAGCGAAACCAGCCTGGCCGATCTCAGCCAGCGGCTCAGCGGCTACGGCGTCACCGGAATCACCGATGCCACACCGGATCTCGTCATCGCCGACGTGGTGCGGCTGTCGGAGCTGCACCGCCACGGCGAACTACGTCAGATTGTGCACTGCTTGGCCCCGGGCAAACGGATCCTGCACGACGACGACCTTGACCTCGAGCGGTTGGCCGCCTGGATCGTCGAGCGACACCGCGACGACCACCCGGTCGCCGTCCACTGCGTCACCGCCGCACAGTTGCTGGTGACGATCGCGGCGCTGCGCGAAGCCGGCTCTCATCCGGGCGACCGCATCGAGCACGCCGCCGTCGTTCCGTCGGATTGTCTGGCCGACGTGGCCGACCTCGGGGTGACCGTGGTGACCCAACCCAATTTCGTTGTCGAGCGAGGTGATCAGTACCTCGACGAAGTGCCCGCCGCCGAACACCACCAACTGTGGCGGGTCGCGTCGCTGATCGCAGCGGGGGTGCCGGTGGCGCTATCCACTGATATGCCGTTCGGTGACGGTGACCCGTGGGCTGCGATGCGCGCCGCGGTGCATCGCACCACCCACAGCGGAGCCGTACTGGGCGGCAGTGAATGTGTCTCGGCCCTAACGGCTTTGACCATGTTTCTCGGCACTGCCGAGCACCCCAACCGGCCGCGTCTCCGTCGAACCCGGCGAACCCGCGGACCTGTGCGTGCTCGAGCGTGACGCCGCAGACGGCGCTGGCCGAACTGGACGCCGGAATGGTCGCCGCGACCATCATCGGCGGCGGAATTGCCTACCCGTCAGCCTGAATCAGGAGATGTCACCGATGAGGTAGCGCTGCAACGTCGGCGCCATCGCGTTGACCAGGCTGTCGACGTCCATCGTGTGAATCGGCTCGACCCGCACCCCGTAGCGCATGATGCCCAGACCGACTACCGCCGAGGCGCACAGCGAGGCGCGGAACGAGACCTGGTCGGCACCCAACGCCTTGAGCAGAGGGTTGAAAACCGGGCCGATGAACAGGCCCTGCGCGATATCAACCGTCTTGGCCAGGCCCGCCGTGGCGATCGCGCTGGCGGCGAACGGCCCGCCACCTGTGGCGTCCCAGGTGGTGATCAGCAGTTGCAGCGTCCGCCGGCCGGCCTGGTCGACGCCCCCGCGGACGATCTTGTCGATGAACTCTCGTGTGCCGAAGGGCAGATGCAGCTTGCGTGCGACCGGGTCGAGAATTCCGCGGAACGGGTTTTCGCGAGCGGCCACGATGCCAGGATGGCACGGGCCGAATCAGTGCGGCAAGTCGCGGAACGGCGTGTTGCGATACGGCTCAGGCTCTTTGGGCAGGCCCAACACCCGTTCGCCGACGATGTTGCGCTGAATCTGGTCGGTGCCGCCGCCGATCGAGGTGAAGTAGGCGTTCAACGCCCGGAAGGTCACCGCGTCGCCGACGGGATTGTCCGGGCCGGTCAACATGGCTTCGGCGCCGACGATTTCGGTTTCGACGCGCGCTGTCTCGTGCAGGATCCGCGACATCGCGATCTTTCCGAGCGCCAGCAGCGTGGCGGACTCCACTCGATCGGTGGCCGCCTTTGAGCGTTGGGTGTTCCAGCGGTTGACGGTGGCCCACGCCTCGACGCGGGCGATCTGCTGACGAATGTAAGGGTCGTCCAGCCGGCCGGCGTCCCGGGCCAATTCGACCAGGAGATTGGCCTTCTCGGCCTGGGGCCGCTTGGCATCCCTGGCGGTGCGGGCGATATCGGCCATGAACCGTCGCTCGTAACCGAGCGCGGTCTGCAGCACTGACCACCCGGCGTTCAGCTCGCCAACCAGGTTCTCGGCGGGAAGGCGGGCGTCCTCGATGAAGACCTCGTTGAACTCCGATTCGCCGGTGATCTGATGAATCGGCCGAACCTCGACCCCGGGCTGATGCATGGGCAGCATGAAGAAGCTGATGCCTTGGTGTTTCGGCACATCCCAGTCGGTCCGGGCCACCAACATGCCGTAGTCGGCGGTCTTGGCGAACGACGTCCACACCTTCTGCCCATTGATCACCCACTCGTCGCCGTCGCGCTCGGCCCGGGTGCGCAGGCCGGCCAGATCCGACCCCGCGCCCGGTTCGCTGTACAGCAGACACCACTTGCTCTCGCCGCGGATCGACGGCGGAATCAGCCGTTGCTTCTGCTCGTCGGTCCCCACGTCGTGCAGCGTGCAGGCGAACAGGTTCCCGCGGTCATGTCCGCAGCCGTGCGCGCCGACGGCAGCGAATTCCGCTGCAACAAGCCGAGATTGGGCGTCGGAGAGACCACGGCCGTAAAACTCCGGCTCCCAGCTGGGGGTAGCCCATCCGGCATCGACCACGATGTGGGCCCAGCTGGCGCGATCGATGTCGGGATTCCAGTTGGCCGCCAACCATTCCCGGACCTCATCGCGCAGTTCGTCGTCCGTCAAGCGCCGCTCCTCAGTCACAACTCAGGCTCCGATCTGCTGCATATAGCGTTCCCGGTGCCAGGACGCGCTGCCCAGCAACTGCGCGTCGCTGCGGGCCCGGCGCAGATACAGGTGCGCCGGATGCTCCCACGTGAAACCGATACCGCCGTGTACCTGGATGCTGGTCGCCGCCACGAAGACGAATGCGTCCGAGCAGTACGCCTGTGCCAGCGCAAGATCCGCGACTCGGGAGGATGTCTGTTCAGCGAATGCGTTTGCGACGAAGCGCGCCGCCGACACCGCGGACTCGGCCTCGAGCAACATGTCGGCGCACATGTGCTTGACGGCCTGGAAACTACCGATCGCCCGGCCGAACTGGTAACGGGTCTTGGCGTATTCGGTGGCCATGTCGACCGCGCGCCGCGCGCCGCCGGCTTGCTCGCTGACCAAGGCCAACGCCGTATGGTCGAGCGCTGCGTCGAACACCGCGACCCCGGTACCCGGCCGGCCGATCAATCGGGCCGGGGTGTCGACGAATTGCAGTCGGCATTGCTTGCGGGTCGGGTCGACAGTGGTCAGCGGTGTCACGGCCAAACCGGTAGCACCGGCATCGACCGCGAACACCGCGGGACCGCTGTCGGTTGTCGCCAGCACGTAGAACAGCTGCGCCGATAGCCCGTCGAGCACGAAATGCTTGTAGCCGGTGACGTGCCAGGTGTCGCCGATCAGACCCGCGGATGTGGCGATCGTCGCCGGCAACCGTGCCGAGCCGTCCTCGGCGAAGGCGGCGGTCGCGATCAGTTCCCCCGCCGCGATCCGCGGCAGCACCGACTCGCACTCGGCTGCGTCGCCCGCTTCGGTCAGCAACCCGGGCACCAGCACGGCTGTCGACAGGAACGGGCTGACCAGCAGCGCCCGGCCCATCTCCTCCATCGCGATGCCCATTTCCACCGGGCCCGCTCCGGCGCCGCCGTGCTTCTCGTCGATCAGCAGACCGGTCAGGCCCATCGCTGCCAGCTCACGCCAGACGATCGGGTCGAAACCCGTATCGGTCGCCATCTGGGAGCGCACCTGCGCCTCGCCGGAGTGACGGGCCATCAGGTCGGCGACCGCGCCGCGCAGTGCCTGCTGTTCCTCGCTCACCGCAAAGGGCGCCCCGGCAGACATCAGCTCGCGACGAACAGAGCGGATCGCAGGCTCGCGCACTGGCTGGCGAAAAATGCTTGGGACACACCGGCTTTCGGCACCACGAGATCGAAGCCGTGGAACGCGCCCGGCACCGTCTCGACCTGGCACGGCACCCCGGCCGCAGTGAGCCGGGCGGCATAGGCGAGGTCCTCGTCGTGGAACAGGTCGTGGGTGCCGACGCCGATCCACGCCGGGGGAAGCCCGCTGAGATCCTCGTGGCGGGCCGGCACGGCGACCTTCGGATCGGCATTGCCGAGGTAGGCCGCCCAGCCGAAGCGGTTACTCTTCGGTCCCCACAGCCGGTAGTTCGCGTTCTCCGGCGTCGACCCGCTGCGGTCATCGAGCATCGGATAGGCCAGCAGCTGCAGGGTCGGTGTGACCTCGCCACGGTCGCGCGCCAGCAGTGCCAGGGCCGCCGCCAGTCCACCGCCGGCACTGGCCCCGCCGATCGCGATCCGCGCCGGGTCGACGGCGGGCAGGGCAGCCAGCCAGGTCAGCGCTGCGTAGCAATCCTCCAACGGCGCGGGGTAGGGGTGCTCGGGCGCCAGCCGGTAGTCCACCGCGGCGACGGTGACACCCAACACGCGGGCGAACCGGCGGCACAGGTCGTCGTCCTGCTGCGCGGAGCCGATGACATAGCCGCCGCCGTGAATCCACAACAGCGCCGGACCGGGCTGGCTGACGCCGGCCGGGCGGTGCAGTCGCACCCCGACACCGGAGCCCAGGATGAGTGCCTCGACGTCGCTGCTGGTCCCGCCGCGCTGGATCGCCGGTGAAAGCCGGCGAATGAGCTTCAGCGTCCGGGGTCCGACGAGTACGCGCGGCGCGAAGCGTGCGACTTTGCGGAGGTCAGGATGAAACTCGGTGCTCGGCATCGGTCCAGTATCACCAACGCCGACTACACCCCCGTCCGGGGCTCCGCTGATAGCGGTGATAACTTCCAATGAATAGTCAGAATCGACTGGTTTAGGTCGGCGACGAGACTGTTGCCGGCGATGTTCAATTGAGCCAGTCGGCGAGCACCTCGGCGGTGTGCTGGCCAGGCACGCAAGGTGGACTGTCCACCACTGCCGGAGTCCGCGAGAACCGGGGGGCCGGGGATGGCTGGGTTATGCCATTGCCGACGAAAAAGGTGTTGCGGGCGGCCAATTGCGGATGGTCCGGCGCATCTGCCATGCCGAGCACGGGCGCCACGCAGGCGTCGCTGTCACTGAATATCTTTGCCCATTCCTGTTGGGGGCGGGCGGCGAAGGCGGCGCTGATCTTGGTTCGCAGCTGCGGCCACGCGTCGCGGTCGAACTGCGCACTGGGGTCAGACGGGAGTTCGAGCAGGCGCAGGAACTCGGCGTAGAACTGCGGTTCGAGCGCACCGACGGCCATGTACTTTGCGTCCAGGGTCTGATAGACGCCGTAGAACGGTGAACCGCCGTCGCCGAGGTTGGTGCCGCGTTCATCGGACCAGATTCCTGCCGCGATAGCAGCTGTAGATCATGGTCATCAGATGGGCGGTGCCATCGACGATCGCAGCGTCGACCACTTGGCCGCGGCCGCTTCGTCGGGCCTCGTCCAGTGCGGCGAGCATGCCCACCAGCAGGTACATGCTTCCGCCGGCGAAGTCGCCGACGAGGTTGAGCGGGATCTGCGGGGGGCCACCGGCTTGCCCGATCGCGTGCAGCGCTCCGGTTGGTGCGATGTAGGTGATGTCGTGTCCGGCCGTATGCGCGATCGGGCCGTCCTGGCCCCATCCGGTCATGCGTCCGTAGACCAATTGGGGTCGGCGCAGTAGGCAGGGTTCGGGTCCGATACCGAGACGTTCGGCCACCCCGGGCGGAATCCCTCGAACAGGATGTCGGCATGCTCGACCAATTGCAGCACCGTCTCAGCGCCGTCGGATTTCGCGAGATCGACGGCAATCGAGCGCTTTCCACGGTTGAGCAGGTCGTCGGCCCACGGCACCAGCTGCATGCCCCCGCCACCCGGGCCGATCGACACGCACCACATCGGCGCCCAGATCCGCGAGGAGCATTCCGCAGAAGGGCCCCGGCCGATCCCGGCTATTTCGAGAACCTTCACACCGGACAAAGGCCAGTCGTCATGTCGTTCTCCACTCAACACTTCAATACTAGTCAATTGTTGACTATTATTGAAAGTAACGCTATTTTCTGTATTGTGTCAATTTGCCGCACCCCGTGAGGAGTTCGCCTTGACTGCAAGGAATCCGACCGCTGCGCCAGCCCGTCCGGATCAGTCAGCGCGAGCGTCGACAGGCCGCGGAACGGAAGCTGCTTGACGCCACGGTGTCGATCCTGATCGAGCGCGGCTACGCGGCCACCACGACGCTCGAGGTGCAAAAGCAGGCCGGCGTCTCCGCGGGGTTCTGTTGCACTATTTCGGCTCTCGGGGCGAACTCATCAGCGCGGCGGCACGCCGTTTGTATGCCACGAAAGTCGGCGAGGCACGTCTGCGTGCCACCGAGACGCTCGACGGTGAGGACTGGGCTTCGCTGCTCTGGCAGGTCGTCTCCGGCCCCTTGGGTGGAGCCTCCCTCGAACTGCTCATCGCTGCCCGACACGATCCGGACATGCGTGAATACCTGAAGCCCCTGGAACGCGAGTTCGCGCGCGCGAACCTCGACTTGTGCAAGGCGCTGCTCGGCGAGCGGCGCGCCGGCCACAAACGATTCCCCGAATTCTGCATGGTGGTGATCAATTCGATGCTGGGAGCCGCGGCCAGCAAACCAGGCCATGGCAGCACGGAGGAGAAACGCCTGCTCGAAGCGTGGCGGCGGATGCCCGACCTCTACTTCGGCCCGGAGACAAGCGACGCGTGAGGACGGCGGCCGGGCCGTAGTAGCCGCCGCCGGAGTTTGCGGCCCACGAACAGGCGCCGTAGAGGTCAGTACTTCCGGATGCCGCGCGGGCCGCCCGCCGCGACCCCGAGGCCGGAGCTTTTTCGGGCGTCCGGATTACCTTGCGGGGTACCGATGTGGTTATGCGTTATGGATCTCGGAGATCATCGTCTCGCATGCCTGCCGGTCGAGTTCGTACGGCGCGTAGAAAGAAAATCGGTCGATGATGTCGCCGAAACGTCGACGAACCTCTGCGCCCACCTTCTTGGACTCGCCGACAACCGCGAACGTGTTCAGCATGGTGTCGTCGATGAGTCCGGTCATCGTGTCCCACGCATTTACTTTGGACAGCCGGTGCAGTTCGATATGCAGATCGCCCCAGCCGTGCAGGTCGAGCACGCCGCGGTATGCCGGAGTCGAGCCATAGAACGCAATCACGCGGCGAACGGCGGCCGCGGCCTCCATCAACGAGCGTTCGTCGGACCCCGTCACGACAAAACCGGAATAGGACAGCATGAAATCAGAATCGGACCTTCGTTTCCGCTTCAGCGCTGAATTAAGCTGCGGAACAGTCACTTCCCGCAGATACCGTTCAGTGGTGAAGCCGTGCACGATCAGCCCGTCTGCTACTTCGGCGGCGACTGCAGTCATCTGTGGCCCGACTGCAGCGATGAGTACCGGTGGGGCTCCGAAAACATTTGGGCCCGGGCGGAAGGCGGGCGGCATCAACGTGTGCTCATAAAAGTCGCCGCGAAAGTCCAGCGGCCCGTCGTTCTGCCAGCTGTCCCAGATCGCGTGTATCGCCGCGACGAACTCACGCATCCGATCCGCCGGACGGCTCCACGGCATGCTGAACCGACGCTCGATGTGCGCCTTGATCTGAGACCCCAGCCCGAGCATGAATTTCCCCGCGCTGAGCGACTGCAAGTCGTTGGCGACCGTCGCCATACTCATCGGGTTGCGTGCGAACGCTACCGCGATGGCCGTTCCGACCATCAGGCTCGGAGTGTGCTCCGCCGCCAACAGCGCCGGGAGGAACGGATCCCTCGCCACCTCGGTGGACCAGACTCCGGCGTATCCCATACTGTCGGCGTCGGCTGACGGTATGGAGGCTGACTCGGGGCCGAAGGCCTCGGGCTGCAATCGGACGTGGGTTGCCGTTGGCGGGTGAACACTCGCCGGGGTAGAGCCACAGTTGCAGATCAGGAGGCCTCCGGTGAGTTTCAACGGTACGAGTGTCGGGTTGGACGTGCATGCGCTTTCGGTAGTTGCGCATGCATTCGATGAGGAAACGGGTCGGGTCGAGCGGGCGCGGTTGTGTCCCGATCACGGCGAGATCCTGGATTGGTTGCACCGGCTGCGCGGCCCGGTGCGGGTGGCCTATGAGGCCGGGCCGACGGGGTTCGGGCTGGCCCGGGCTTTGGCTGATGCCCAGATCGACTGCGTGGTCGCGGCGCCGTCGAAGTTGATCCGTCCGGCTGGGGATCGGGTCAAGACCGATGCCCGTGATGCGGCGCATCTGACCCGCCTGCTGACGGTTGGGTGAGATCACCGCGGTCACCGTGCCCGAAGCTGACGTGGAGGCGGTGCGGGATCTGGTGCGGGCTCGCGAGGATGCCCGCGCGGATTTGATGCGAGTCCGGCATCGGCTGTCGAAACTGCTGCTGCGCCATGGCCGGGTGTACTCGGGCGGGCAGGCCTGGAATGGCGTGCACCAGATCTGGCTTCGTCGGCAACGTTTCGACGATGTCCCATACCAGGGCGGCCTTCGATCACCACTTCGATGCGGTGCTCGCCGCGACTGCTGCTCGTGACCGCCTCGACGAGCAGATCGTTGCGGTCGCGGCCTCGCCGCGGTGGGCTGAGCCGGTCGACCGGCTGGGATGTCTACGGGGAATCTCGGCTCTCACCGGATTGGCGTTGTCGGTGGAGATCGGTGACTGGACCCGGTTCACCGGTTCCTCGATCGGCGCCTACGTCGGATTGGTGCCCACCGAGTACTCCTCGGGGGCATCGCGGGTGCAGGGTTCGATCACCAAGGCCGGCAACGCCCACGTGCGGCGGCTGTTGATCGAGGCGGCCTGGCACCACCGGGCCGCCTACCGCAATCCCGGACCGACGATGCGGGCCCGCTGGGCCAAGGTCGACCCGGCCCTCAAGGACCGCGGCCACGCCGGCAACCGGCGCCTGCACCAGCAGTGGTGCCGGTTCATCGAACGCAAGAAGCCTCACGTGGTGGCCAACGTCGCGATCGCCCGTGAACTGGCCGGCTGGTGCTGGTCGCTGGCCACGCTGAACTAACGGGCCAGCCACCGAACTTGATCGGAGCCAGCCGGTCGACGGCGAGGTAGGCGAACTGGATCTGCGTTACAGCTATGAGCCACAACAGGATTCACTGGATGCCGATGTGACGCCCGTCCCTAGAGAGCAGCCACCGTTCGCGCCGAACCATCGTCTTGCGGTACCCAACCCGCGCATATCAGTCTGACACCAACCGTCGTTGACCAACGACCGCCGCGGCACCGACTGACACCGATCAAACGAAAGCCGCCCCGGCATCAAACCGGGGCGGCTTTCACCTGCCTATTGACAAATAATGCCTACATATCAGCTGTTTCAGGATGGCTCCGACATCGCCACCCTCGGTCGTCCCTCCGACAGTCCCATCGACTAGCACGCGGCGCTCCTGGCATTCATGCGCGCCGTAATCGCCGCCGGACGTCGCGGGCCACGAACAGGCGCAGCAACGCGGCAACGATGCGGCCGCGCCGACGCGAGTAGGGGTACCAAAGCAATTGGTTCTCCATCCTCGGCACGCGTGGTGTGGTGATGGCCTGCTGACGGCAGTACTTCCGGATGCCCTGCGGGCCGCCCAGCCGGGCCCCGAGGCCGGAGCTTTTCCAGCCGCCATGTGGCAGGGGGAAGCAGAACAGGTTCGAGTAGGCGTCGTTGATGTTCACGGCGCCGACCTCGAGCCGGTGCGCGATGTCGCGTCCGCGATCGATGTCCTTGGTCCACACCGTCGCCGACAGCCCGTACTGGGAGTCGTTTGCCAGCCGGATCGCCTCTTCTTCGTCGGCGACCTTCATCACCGGGATCGTCGGGCCGAAAGTCTCGTCGCGCATGCAGGCCATCGAATGATCGACGTCGAGAAGAATCGTGGGCTCGAAGAACCCGCCGTTGCCGGTCGCCTTTCCGCCGGTCGCGATCGTGGCCCCGTGGGCGACGGCATCCTGGACGTGGCTCCGCACGATCTCGACCTGCTGCTCGGTGACCAAAGCGCCGACATCCACTGAGTACGAACCGTTGTCGACCCCCTGCCTGATCGACCGCACCCGCTCGGTGAGCAGTGCGACAAACCGGTCATAGACCGGTGCCTCGACGTACACCCGCTCCACCGAGATGCAGGCCTGACCCGAGTTGAACAGTGCCCCCCACGCGATGCCGTTGGCGGCGCGCGAAAGATCGGCGTCGGCCAGGACGATGGCCGGGTCCTTGCCGCCCAGTTCGACGCCGCAGGGAATCAATCGTTCGCCCGCCCGCGCGGCGATGGCCCGTCCGGTCCTGGTGGAACCGGTGAACTGCACCATGTCCACGGAGTCCACCACTGCTGCGCCCGTTGCGCCCAGACCGGTGACACACGCGAGAACCGGCGGTGCACCGATCTGTTCCCAGCCGCGGGCGAGTTCGCAGCGCGGACAGCGGAGTGACCTCCGAGGGCTTGACGAGGACGGCCGCGCCGGCCAGCAGCGCCGCGACGGCGTCGACACCGGGGATGAGTAACGGGAAGTTCCACGGCGTGATCACGCCGACGACCGGGTACGGGCGGTACACCCTGGTGAGCTTCTTGGTGGAGGTGAGCGGACCGTGCGGTCGGAACTTCTTTTCGGCGAGGAACTTCCGGGCCCGGTCGGCGTAGTAGTTGATCGCGTCGCAGGTGACCATGACTTCGAACGCTGGCCTCGACCCGAGGCTTGCCGGTCTCGGCGGCCACTATATCGACGAGCCGGGATTCGTTGTCCAGCAACCAGTCCCGCAGCTTTCGCAACCAGACTGCCCGAGCGTCGGGCCCCAGCGCCTCCCAGGACGACTGATGGGCGCGCAGTTCGTCCACGACCGCGGCGACCGCCTCGGCGGATTGCACTGCAACGCTTCCGACGAGCTCACCCGTCGCGGGGTTGCGCACGTCGACTACCTCGGCGCCCGGGGGCGACAGTTGATCGATACTCACGAGGAGCTCCTCGGTTGGTGGATGGCGTTGGCGAACTGCCCGATTTGCTGCAGCGCGTGCGCGCGTCTCGGGAAGCCACGTCCCGAGCTGATGCCAGGCGTGCGGGACCAGTGGGAAGACCTCGAGCCATACCGGTACTCCGGCCGCTCGCGCGCGCTCGGTCGCCCGCACCGAATCGTCGCGCAACACCTCGGTGTGCCCGGTCTGGAACAGCAGCGGTGGCAGGCCCGCGAAGTCGCCGAACACCGGGGAAATCAGGGGGTCTGTCGCATCGACATCCGGTCGGTACCAACGCTGCAAGAATGCCAGCCCACGCGCCGCCCAGTGCGGTGTCGCTGCGCGCATTGATGCTGATCGACGGGCTGGACCAGGAGAAATCGAAGCCGCCGCTGAGCATGACCGCGCCCGCAGGCATCGGGTGGGAGGCGTCGCGGGCCCGCTGCAACGTGACGAGGACAGCGTTGGCGCCGGCCGACTCGCCCGCGATCATCAACTGACCCGGCTCCTGTCCGGCGTCGAGCAGCGCCTCATAGGCGCGCAGACAATCGTCGATGGCCGCCGGAAACGGGTGCTCGGGAGCCAACCGGTAAGCCGGAACGACGACGCGGGTCTGCAAGTCATTCGCCAGCCGCGAGAGGAATCCGGTGTAGACGCTGCGCGCGTACATCAGGAATCCACCACCATGCAGGTACAGCACGGTCCGCCCGGGCTGTGTGCGAGCGGGGTGGAATTCGCGGGTGGTCAGGCCGCCCAATTCCCCGTCGACGATCCGGCATCCCGGCGCGGGCCGGGCGAGAAGGCCCGCTGCCGCACCGGCACGGTCGAGGAACGTGCGCATCCCGTCGAGGTCGTCGTGGTATCGGCGAAACGCCGATTGGCACACCGCACGGAACACCGGGTTGACCAGGCGCAGGGCGACGCTTCCCTGGTGCCCGCTCATCTGGACGTCGCGCCGAGGATGGTCACGGTGGCCACTGCCGCGTCGGGTCCCATGTAGCCGCCCGCGTTCTCTGCCACGGCGATCCGTGCGCCGTCGACCTGACGCTCGCCACAACGGCCGCGGAGTTGCTCGGTGAGCTCGACGATCTGCGCGAGACCGCTGGCTCCGATTGGGTGTCCTTTGCTTTCCAGGCCACCGCTGGTGTTGACCGGCAGCCTGCCCCCAATGCTGGTGTCGCCCTTGCGAATCATGTCCACGGCCCCGCCGGGTTTGGCCAGCCCGAGTTCTTCGAGCACGATCAACTCGGCCGGCGAGGTGGCGTCGTGGCATTCCAGCACGTCCACCTCGGCTGGGTCGATGCCGGCCCAGTCGAACGCCCGCTTCGCCACACCGGCAACGAGTTCCCCGCCGACGCCGGGTTTCGACGCGCCGGTCATGGTGGCCAGCACCGTGATCGGCTCGGCGCCCCAACGCGCCGCGATGTCCGGCGTGGTCACGATGACCGCAGCAGAGCCGTCGCCGATCGGCGAACACATCGGCAGGGTCAGCGGACCGGAGATCTTGCGTGCAGCCAGCACCTCCTCGAGGGTGAACCGGGTCCGGTACTGCGCCTTGGGATTAAGCGCACCGTGGTCGTGGTTCTTGACCGCAACGCGAGCGAAGTCTTCCTGGGTGGCCCCGGTGCGGTCCATGTAGTCGGTGGCCGCTTTCGCGTAGACATCCATGAAGACCGATTGGTCCCCGCCGCGCGAGCGCCGATCTCGGCGAAGATCTCGGCGAGCCGATCCTGGTCCAGCGCGCTGCCCATCGCGGCGAAGGTCAGCTGCTTGTCGGGGTGGTAGAGCTTCTCGGCACCCACCGCCAGCGCAACATCGACATAGCCCGACGCGACCGCGAGCCACGCCTGATTGAGTGCCGTCGACCCTGAGGCGCAGGCGTTTTCGATGTTGATCAGCGGAATGCCGTTGAGCCCCGCCTCGCGCATGGCGTGCTGTCCGCGCACGGAGTGCTGGCCCTGCAGAATCCCGGACGCGGTGTTCGCGTAGTAGATCGTCTCGATGCCCTTGTCCGAGTCGCCCATCTCCGAATCCTTGATCGCGGCCTGAACCGATTCGGCGACAAGCGATTTGATGCTGCGGTCGAGGAATTTGCCGAATGCGGTCATTCCGACCCCGGCCACCACGACGGTGCGCAGCGTAGCTTCGTGATTGGTCATCGCGCCAGCACCTCCTTGCCGATCAGCTCGCGCGCTATCACGAGCTTCTGAATTTGAGGCGTGCCGTCGCCGATCATGCATCCCGAGACATCTCGCAGCATTGCCTGCAGCGGCATCTCATCGGACCAGCCGACTTGGCCGTGCAGCACGATGCAGTCGCGGATCGCGTTGTGCGCGACCAGCGGTCCCCACCACTTGAGCATCGCGGCCTCAGTCGTGTGCGGCTGCCCCGCCATCCGAAGTCCGAGGGCGTGATAGCCCAGCGCCCGTACCGCCGAAACGTAGGTGCTGTGTTCGGCGATCACGAACGACACACCCTGGTTGGCCGCCAGCGGCCGGCCGAATGTCTGACGCTGTTTGGAGTATTCGATCGCCATGTCGAGCGCGCGTTGTGCGGTGCCGATGTTCATCAGCGCGATCAGTGTTCGGCTCAAATCGAATTCGTGCATCACCATCGCGAATCCGCGTCCGATCTCGCCGAGTACGTGGCTGTCCGGCACGAACACACCGTCGAGGAAGATCGAGCCGCGACCCAGTGGTTTGAAGCCGGGATCACGAATGGCCTGGGTGGTGACCGCGGGATCGTCCATGTCGACGAGAAACATTCCGATGCCCTTGCCGCCCGACCCGGGTTCGGTCTGCGCGATCACGATCGCGACATCGGCGTGCACCGCCTGGGTGATCGAGGTCTTCTCGCCGGAGATCCGCCAGCCGCCGTCGACCCGGGTGGCCCGGGTGGACGAGATTCGCCGCGTCGGACCCGGCCCCCGGTTCGGTCAGCGCGAGGCAGATGACGGCCTCGCCGGCGATACCGCGGGTGACCCACCGCTCGCGAACTTCGTCGCCGCCGTGTGCGGCGAGCAGGGC
Organism: uncultured Actinomycetota bacterium; assembly: GCA_963796825.1. Classification (GTDB taxonomy): domain Bacteria; phylum Actinomycetota; class Actinomycetes; order Mycobacteriales; family Mycobacteriaceae; genus Mycobacterium. The sequence continues at coordinate 274,505 of CAWCNE010000009.1, read as the reverse complement.
ATTGCTGACATTTGCCGCGAACGCCAGGTAGGCGATCGCGGGGTCGGCATAGGCAAGTTCCTCGACAGCGATGCCGACAGCCAGCACGTCGCCGCCCTGGCCGCCCGCCGATTCGCTGATCAGCAGTCCGAGCAGCCCCGCGGCGCCCAGTTCACCGAACTCGGCGGTCGGGAACTTCTCGCTCTGCGACCGGGCAAGCATCGAGTCGGCGTAGCGCGATCGGGCCAGCGTCCGGACCGATTGCTGGAAGGCGAGGTGGTCCTCGCTGAGGGTGAAGGGCACGTGGTGTCCATGGCTGGTTCTCCTATCGGCCTTGGTAGATGGGGGTGCGCCGGGCGGCGAACGCCGCGATCCCCTCGGCGAAGTCTTCCGAGCGGCACTGCTCGGCAAGGGCGTGCTGCTCGGCGGCGAGTGCGTCCCGAAGAGACTGATCGGGTGCGTCGTTGATCAGGCGCTTCATCCGACGCAGCCCCAGCGGGCTCTTGTCGGCCAAGGTGGTGGCGAGTTCGGCCAGCCGGGTCTCGAGTTGTTCCGGGTCGACGATCTCGCTGACCAGTCCCGCGAGCACCGGCGACGACGGCGGAAAGTGACCGCCGGTAAAGGCCAGGTATTTCGCCATGTGCGTGCCCACGACCCGCGCCAGCCGAACCGAGCCGCCGGCGCCGGGAATCAGTCCGTAGTTCGCGTGCGCATCACCGATGCGCGCTGCGCTCGAAGCCACCACGATGTCGCTCGCGAGCAGCAGTTCAAGCCCGCCGGCCAGCGCCAATCCGTTCACCCCCGCGATCACCGGTTGCGCAAGTGCGGCAAGGCGTTCGATGGTCCGGCCGGCGTAGGCGACGAATTCGACGACCTGGCTCGGATCGACCTCGCCGGCCGCGTTGGCGAGGGCCTTCAGGTCAGCGCCCGCGCAGAATGCCCGGCCGGTACCGGTCAACACGACCACCCGGACGGATTCGTCGGATTCGATCTCGTCCAGCGCGAGGTTCAGTTCGTCCAGCAGGTCGGTGCTGATGGCGTTCATCGCGGCCGGACGTTGCAGCCGTAGCCAAACGGCTGCTCCTGCACGGTGTTTCGCGAGGGCGGGCGATAGGGCGGTGTCAGTCATGTCAGTTGACCGCCCTGCTCGAGGCCCGCCCAATAAGTGGCGCGAAGCACCTTCTTGTCGATCTTTCCGACCTTTGTCAGGGGTAGTTGGTCGACCACCTCGATGGACTTCGGGGCGTAGTGCGGACCTTTTCGCGCTTTGACGCTCGCGATCAACGCGGCGGTGTCCGGCGTGGCGCCGGGCCGGGGCACCACAAAGGCCTTGACCGCCTCACCCCACTTCGGATCGGGCACGCCGATCACCGCGGCCATCGACACCGAGGGATCGTCGGCGAGAACGTCTTCGATCTCGCGGGGATAGACGTTGAAGCCGCCGGAGATCACCATGTCCTTCTTGCGGTCCACGATGTGGAAGAAGCCGGCGTCGCTGCGGAACGCCATGTCCCCGGTTCGAAGCCAGCCGTTGCGCAGCACCTCGGCGGTCTCCGCGGGCCGCTTCCAGTACCCGGACATCACGGCGCGTGACCGCACGCAGAGTTCGCCGACCGTTCCGTCAGGCACTGGCTGCCCGTCCTCGTCGAGGACGTCGACGACCGCTCCGGCGACCGCGCGACCGCAGGAAGTCCGGTTCGCCGGATCATGTTCGGAGGGCAACAAACTGGTGGCCATGCCGACGCACTCCGTCTGGCCGTACCCCTGCAACAGGGTCGGGCCGAACGCCTTTTGTGCCTCGTCGATGCGCGAGGGCGACATCGGCGACGCACCGTAGACGACCGTCTCCAGCGAGCTCAAGTCGAACCGGTCGAGACCACCGTGATCGAGCAACGCGTACAGCACGGTGGGGATCGTGAACACGTAGTTGATGCGATGGGCTTGCACCGCAGCAAGCCACTGCTCGGCGTCGAAGCCCGCCTGCAGAACGACGGTGCCGCCACGCAGCAGCGTGGGCAGGATCGGGCAGGACACCGGCGTGGGTGATCGGAGTCGCGATCAGGGTCCGCGGGTCCAGCGGCAGTCGCCAGGAGGCGGTGAGCGAAAACACCTGCTGAACCATCGCGCGATGGGAGATCATCGCGGCCTTGGGCCGCCCGGTGGTGCCCCCGGTGTACTGCAGCCAGGCGATGTCTTCTTCCTCGGCGTCACCGCGGGTGAGCGGTTCCGGTGCGACCTGGGCGCACAACGCCAGCAGGTCCTCGCCGACGTCCGCCGGGCCCAAGCGTGAGCAGATGCTTGACGTTGGTGGCCCGGGCGACGATCTGGGCGCCGATGTCGGCGAACTTGGGATGGACGACCAGGATGTCGACCTCGGCGTCCTCGCACAGTTCGACGTGGTCGTCGACGGATCCCAGTGGGATGCAGCCCGGTGTACATCGCGCCGGTCAGGCAGATCGCGGCCTGGACCATCCAGACGTCGGGGGAATTGACGCTGAGCGCGCCGACACAGCTGCCCTTCGCGCTGCCCTTGTCTTCCAGCACCCTGCGGATGCGACTCGTCGTATCGGCCGCTTCGGCGTAGGAGACGGGGCAGTCGCCCTGGATGAACGCCGTGCGATCGCGGTGGCGGGTCAGTGCTTCAACGATCAACGCGGAGTAGGAGATTCCGCTGTGTGGCTCAGTCATGATTTCCTCTTCGGTGTGGAAGTCGCGGCTAGACATTGGGTAGCCGGGCGCCGGCGTCGATCGACAGTGTCGTCGCGTTGAGGTATCTGTTCTCGATGATGTGCATGACCAGTGACGCGAACTCACTGGGTTCACCCAGTCGCGACGGGTTGAGCGCGGCCGAGCCGAGGGCTTGAACCACCTTGGGATCGACTTCGGCGAAGATGCCGGTGTCGAACAGACCGGGCGCGATGGTCACCACGCGAATGCCGTACTGAGCCAGGTCGCGAGCCGCGGGGAGCATCAAGCCGATCAGGCCGGCTTTGCTCGCGCTGTAGGCCGCCTGGCCCTTCTGACCCTCGAACGCGGCGCCGGAGGAGACGTTGATGATGACCCCTCGTTCACCGTCAAGCCCCGGGTCCGTGTTTCGGGTCATCAGCGCGGCGCACTGCCGCATGACATCGAATGCGCCCACCAGATTCACATCGATGACCCGCTGAAACTGCTCGATATCGAGCGGCCCGCTCTTGCCAAACACCTTGCCGGGGTTGGGAATTCCGGCGGCATTGATGCAAACGTCGACCCGGCCGAATGTCTCGGAAACTTCGGCGATCGCCGCGGTGACCGAGGCACGGTCGGCCACATCCACCGTCACCGGGACGGTTGTTGCGCCGGCCTCCTCGGCAACCGAACGCGCCGCCTCGGTGTTGCGGTCCAAGACCGCCACCCGCGCTCCGGCCTTCGCCAGGGCCAGGGCAGTGGCTCGGCCCAAACCCGACCCGGCGCCGGTCACGACTGCAACTCGATCAACGATGTCCACTGCTTGCCGATCCTTCCGTCGCGACTGCTGTCGCGACTGATTATTAAACTAGTCAGATTTGACTGGTTTTAAGCTAGCACCAAAACTGCCGCAGGTCAACGATCGGAGATCCGCAGCAGCAAGCCTCCTGGACAGGCGCTCGATCCCGTGCAGATCACTTCGCGAGGCTTACGCGCGAATTGCGTCGCCATCGTGGTCAACGCGTCGACGGGCCGTCGCTATTGACCGAACGCCGCGACCCTGCTTAACTGACGACAATATAGTCAGATCTGACTAGTTTTACAGGAACGGATCGACGTGGACATCTCGAATCAAGTAACGGCCCTCATGGAACGGGTGGGATTGGCCAAACGGACCGACCAACTCGGTGCGGTGGCAATGAACGCGGCGCAGTTGCTCATGCACGGTGGGTTCGAGACGGGCGAGAAAGGCTCGCCGTTCGAGGTGGTTGCAAAGGAGCCGATGTACCGGCTGCGCCGGTATTTCCCGGATAGCGACAGCACCGGACGGCCGGCGGTGGTTCTCGTCCCGCCGATGATGTTCGTCGCCGACGTCTACGACGTGTCCTCTTCGTCGTCGGCGGTGAGCGTGCTGCACGAGCACGGCATCGACCCGTGGGTGGTCGACTTCGGCGCACCCGAACATGAGGAAGGTGGGCTGCAGCGGACCCTCGCCGATCACATCGTTGCGACCAGCGAGATCGTCGACCGGGTCCGGGACCTGACCGGCAGAGACGTCCACCTCGGCGGATACAGCCAGGGCGGCGTGTTCTCCTACTCCGTCGCCGCCTACCGCCGCGGTGCGGGGCTGGCGAGCGTCATCTCCTTCGGTAGCCCGGTCGACACCAAGTCGGTGGGCATATTCTCGTTGCCCGAACCGGTGATGGAATTCGCCGCAGACGCGGTCGCCGCGTTACTGGACCGCACGGGACTGCCCGGATGGGCTACCCGCGAAGGCTTTCGGCTGCTCGATCCGGTAAAGAATGTGCGGTCACGAGTGCAGTTCCTGCGGCAACTGCACGATCGAGAAGCGTTGCTGCCCAACGAGCGTCAGCGGCGCTTTATCGAGTCCGAAGGCTGGATCGCCTGGCCGGCTCCGGCGCTCGCCGACGCACTGCGGCAGTTCATCGCGCAGAACCGGATGCTGTCCGGCGGCATGGTCATCGACGGGCGACCGCTGGCCCTCGCCGACATCGACCGGCCCGTCCTGTGCTTTGTCGGCGAGAACGACAAGATCGGGCAGCCCGAGGCGGTCCGGGCGATCCGCCGCGCGGCTCCTCGTGCCGACATCCACGAGGTCTCGCTGCCGGTCGGACACCTCGGCATCGTCGTGGGTTCAGTGGCAACGACCAGCACCTGGCCGGCGGTTGCCGCCTGGGCATCGCATCTCGACAACGGCACCGAGATGCCGGAGATCATCAAGCCGATGGCCACCGCGACAGAAGGTCGCTGCGGGCAGCGGACGGCGCAACCCGCTCATCTCGGCAGTGGGTCAGGGATTGCAGGCCGGCTGGCGCTTGGGCGCGTCGACGCTCGACGCGACGTGGGCACTCACGGCGGGCGCCGCCACTAATCTGCCGCGGCTGCTGCGCCTGGAATTGGTGCGCCCCGAGACGCGGGTGTCGCTCGGCCGCCTCCTCGACGAACGCGCCGAAGGACACCCCGGTGCAGTCGGGTTCCTGTGGGAGGATCGCGCCCACACGCACGCCGCTCTGAAGACGCGTATTGACGCTGTGGTGGCGGGACTGCTGTCGGTCGGCGTGCGCCAGGGTGAATCCGTTGGCGTGCTGATGGATACCCGCCCCAGCATGCTCATCGCCGTTGCCGCGCTCAACCGGATCGGAGCGGTGGTCGTGTTGCTGCGGCCCGACGGGTCGCTCACCGAGGAGATCAAACTTGGTGGCGCCGCGCGCATCGTGACCGACCCGGAACACGTCGACTCCGTCCGCGCGCAGACCGACGCCGAGGTGTTCGTGCTCGGCGGCGGGGGAGGACAACGGGACCTCGGCGTCGACGGGGTGATCGACCTGGAGCGCATCGATCCGGCTGCAGTCAGTCCTCCCGACCTGGTATCGACCGAATCCCGGCCTGGCGCGCGAGACTGCCTTTGTCTTGTTCACCGGCGACGGTCCGTCGACGAGGGCGCGAATGATCACCAATGCCCGCTGGGCGCGGGCCGCCTTCGGAACCGCGGCCTCGGCTGAACTCGGACCGCGCGACACGGTCTTCAGTGTCAACCCGATCCACCACCCGTCGGGCCTGTTGATGTCGCTCGGCGGTGCCGTCGCCAGCGGCGCCCGCTTTTCGATGGCGAGCCGGTTCGACCCCGACACGTTCTGGAATGAAGCCCGCCGCTACGGCGTGACCGTGGTGTCCTACACCTGGACACAGCTCCGCGACCTCGTCGAGGCACCACCGCATCCCGGTGAGCAGCACCACACGATCCGCACATTCATCGGCTCGGGCATGCCGGTCGGACTGTGGCACAGGGTCATTGAGCGCTTCGCCCCGGCCCGGGTGGTGGAGTACTACGCCTCCGCGCAGACCGACGCGATCCTGGTCAACATGCCCGGCGCAAAGGTCGGTTGCATGGGCACCCCGCTTCCGGGCAGTCCCGAGCTGCGCATCGCCCGCATTGACGAGTCCACCCGGCAGCTGGCCCTTCGCGCCGACGGCTCCGCCGAGCAGTGCCGGCCCAGGGAAATCGGGATGTTGCTCTCCCGGGTCGAGCCGGGAATGTCGGCCGACGGCACGCCCACATCGCGGGCTATTCGCTCCGGGAGACGCCTGGGTGCTGACCGGAGACCTGTTCTACCGCGATGAGGACGGCGACTTCTGGCTCGCCGGCAGTGCCGACTCGCTCGTCACTACCGCCCACGGGGTGGTCGGCGGGTCCGCCGTCGAAGACGCACTCGGCATCCTCGACGCGATCGACATGAGCGTCACCTACGCCGTCCCCGGAGCGGACGGCGACGACCTCGCGGTCACCGCCGTCACGCTGCGGTCCGGGCGATTGCTCGACGCCGAGGACCTCTCCGCGGCACTGGGACAGCTGCCGCCGGACCGGCGACCGCATGTCGTGCACATTGTCGAGCGCATCCCAACCAGCACGTCGCATCGACCGCTGCCAAGCGCGTTCGCCGCAGGCGGCCGACCCGCGCCCGGCCCAGGGGTCTACCAGCTGGATCCGCTCTCCGGCGAGTACCGGACAGCGGCCAATTCGCACGCGCTGGGGAGCCGATGATGAGCCAGGCACACGACTACGACTACCTGATCGTCGGGTCCGGTTTCGGCGGCAGCGTATCGGCGCTGCGGCTGGCCGAGAAGGGTTATCGGGTAGCCGTTTTGGAGTCCGGGCGTCGCTTCGAAGACCACGACTTCGCCGAGCGGCTCTCCCAGCTGCGCCGGACGATCTTCGCGCCGAAGCTCGGCTTGAAGGGCATCCTGCGGGTCACGCCGTTCAAAGACGTCATGGTCCTCACCGGAAGCGGCGTGGGCGGCGGCAGTCTCGTCTACGCGCAGACCCTCTGGCGAGCCGGCGACGGGTTCTTCGAGGACTGGCGCAAGGTATGCGGAGACGCCCCGGATCTGGAGAAGTATTACGAGTTGGCCGAGGGCATGCTCGGCGTCGTGACGCAGCCGCGGCGCACGCCCGCCGACGACGCCATCGAGGCCCTTTCCGTCGAGCTGGGCGTGGCCGACACCTTCCGCCCGGTCCCCGTCGGCGTCTACTTCGGTGAGCCCGGCGTCGCAGACGCCGATCCGTATTTCGGCGGCGCCGGCCCGGCCCGGTCGGGTTGCATCGAATGCGGGTTGTGCCTGTTGGGATGCCGCAACAACGCCAAGAACACGCTGCCGAAGAACTATCTGTGGTTCGCCGAGCGCCTCGGTGTGCAGATCGATCCCGAACGCACGGTCACCTCGATCCGGCCGTTGGGGGCGGCGGACGGATCAGACGGGTACGCCGTGACCAGCGAACGCACCGGCTCCTGGATCCGCAAGGACCGCCGCACGCAGACCGCACGCGGTGTCGTCGTAGCCGCCGGTGCGCTGGGCACCAATCAACTTCTCGCCCAATGTAAGCGGGACGGCGCGCTGCCGCGAGATCTCCGACCGGCTCGGCCAGTTGGTCCGCACCAACAGCGAGGCGATGACCGCGGTGACCACACCGGACGACCGGGGATGGGGTCGCAGCGTTTCGATCACCTCGAGCGTGCATCCCACCGGGGACAGCCATGTCGAAGCCGTCACCTACGGGTCCGGCGGCAACGCGATGGGCCTGATGTTCACGTTGCTGACCGGCGATGGCAACAGGATCACCCGGCCGCTGAAGTTGCTCGCCCAGATCTGCAGGCACCCGATTCGCTTTGTCCGCGTGACCAATCCGCGCGGCTGGTCACAACGCTCGCTGATCACCGGCGTCATGCAGACGCACCGACACGTCGCTGTCGCTGGTGCCCAAGCGGCGGATACTCGGCCGGCGGCTGCGGCTCACCACCCGCCAGGATCCGGACAACCCGACGCCCACTTTCCTGCCGGTGGCCAACGACTTCGCCCAGCGGCTCGCCGACCGGACCGGTGGGACCGCGCAGAGTTGGCTGACCGAAGCGCTGTTCAACATGCCGATCACCGCACATATCCTGGGCGGCGCGATCGCCGCCGACAGCCCCGAGCGGGGCGTTGTCGACGCCGAGCATCGAGTGTTCGGCTACCAGAACCTGCTCATCTGCGACGGTGCGGTCATCCCGGCCAATCCCGGTGTGAATCCGAGCCTGACGATCACGGCGATGGCCGAGCGGGCGATGGCAGCGATCCCGGTCAAGCCGGGTGCCCAGACAACACCCCCGCGCGGGGTCGATCAACGCCAAAACCGGCAGCAGTGTGAGTGCTAGCGGCACCCGGAGGCGTTGACCCATCGACCGTTGTAGCCCACACATCCGGTGACGTTCGGGGGCGGCGGCGGGTCGTATGGCATGGGGGCGTAATACGCCGGCGGCGGAACGTACGGCGCAACCGCGTCGGCGAGGTTCGCGCAGCCACTCACCGATACCCGTCGGCCGGCGCTTGCGCAGACGTCCGCGTTGAGCGACCCCGGGTGCGGGAATAGTGATGATCGCCCCGGGGACGGCCGTGAGCGCCAAGACGGTCGCCGCCGTGACAGTCCATGACCGTTTCCAATACCTCATCTTGCTTGTCTCCTCACCGGCGTGACTGGCGTATCTATGTCGAGGGTGATGGTCGGGCGTAACACCATGACTATTGACCCGCATTAGGTTGGTAATCGCACCGATTTTGCAGGTCCGTGACGGGTTGGCGGATCCCGTTGATTTCGGACTCCACCCCGGGGTTGGCGTCCATGTATTTCTGGACGTCGCCGTGAATCTCCTCGTTCGGCAGCCCTCGAAGCCCGGTGAAGAAGTTATTGACGTCCGGATGGCTGAACAGATATCCGCCCATCGCCGTACCGACTGTGCCCGAGGCCTGCGCCAGGTCGGCAGCCGTGCACCCGGGCGCCGGGGCTCAGGAGGAGGTGGGCGCGGGTCAGCGAACGCTAACGAGGCGCCCCCAAACAGCGTCGCACCGGCCATCGCCGAAGTGCCGATCGCTCCCATCAGTGCGCGACGCATGGCACGCTTTGAAAGCATCATGCTTGCTCTCTCTCATCCGGTGCCCGAACGGCTATCGATACCGCTCAGCTAAGCACAACAAAATAAGACATTGGGGCGAATGGCAATGCGAGACCAACAGCGAGCGCCCATCCTACGAGTATCCGCTTTGTAACGAATCCGCCGACGTACGTTGATATTTCACCGCTGAAAGGTACAGCGCACACTCCGGGTAGGAGCAGAGAATGCACAGTCAGACCGCGCTCGTCCTCACAGTTTTGGTGCTCTGCTACGCCGCCGTCTCCGGGTTGGTCCGCCGCTGGTACCTGGCGCCCGCGCTGATATTCGTCGCCGTGGGCATAGTCGTCGGTCCGTCGTGCCTGGGGTGGATCGAGGCAGGTCCTGACGCGAACGGTTTCAACGTTCTCTCGGAGCTGGCGCTGACGGTGATTCTGTTCAACCAAGCCTCGACGCTGAACCTGCAGCACGCTTTTCGGCGCGGCCATCTGCCGCTGCGCCTGTTGGCGATCGGGATACCGGTGACTTTCGCCCTCAACACGGCAGTGGCCGTCTTGGTGCTGCCGGTGTTGCCGTTTTGGGAAGCGGTGTGCCTGGCCGTCATCGTGGCGCCCACCGAGGTGGCGTTGCTGGACGCCCTGCTCGAGGATCCGCGCATCCCTGAGCGTGTCCGTCATGCGCTCTCGATTGAGAGCGGCTTTTATGACGGCTTTGCGCTGGCCGCTTTGTTGGCGGCGCTGGCGCTGGCGTCCGAGCAGACTCATCCCGCTGCGGCCCGATGGGCCTGGTTCGCGTTTCGTACCGAGTTCGCCTCGTTGGCCGTCGGCGTGCTCATTGGTGTGATCGGCGGCGTGGTGATTTCGCGATCCAGCGCACGCGGCTGGATGAGTGGCACCTGGGCGCAGCTGGCGACCCTGGCGCTGGCGCTGGTCTGCTTCGGGCTCGGCGAGCGATTGCACGGCAGCGGGTTTGTCGCCGCCTTCGTCGGAGGGCTGGCCTACGCAGTTATGTTGCATCGCAACGGTACCCAGGCAGCGGCGACGCAGGTCTCCGACGCGGCGGGCCAAGTTCTCGAACTCGTGGTGTTCGCGCTTTTCGGCGCGGTGGCAGTGGTGCCGGCCTGGCGCGACGCCGATTGGCGCGTTGTCGTTTTCGCAGCTGCCGTGTTGATCGTGATGCGCAGTGCAGCACTGGCGATCGCATTGGCTGGTAGCGGTCTGCCGAGGCGCAGCCAACTGTTCATGGGATGGTTCGGCCCCCGGGGAATCGGAACACTCGTACTGGGCCTGATCGTGATCGCGAAAGGCGAGATGCAACAAGGCAGGTTGATTACCCAGGCCGTGGTCGTGATCGTGACGCTCAGCCTGATCCTGCACAGCCTCACCGCCGCGCCGGGCATCCGACTCTGTCGGCACGAAGACGAGACCCCAATCGACAACGCGCCGGACCCGAGTGACGATGTGAACCCACAGACCCGGCGGGTCTGACACGATGGCGCGGTGTCCACACCCATTGGTCCCGCCCATGCAGCAGGGCCAAGCCTGCATCAGTTGACGACGCCGCGAGCGGCGGCCCTCGCAGGCGTTCTGTTCGCCTTGCTTTTCGGCGCCGCGCTGATCCTGATCCGCGTGAAGATGCCAGAGGGAAGTGGTAATTCGGCGGAATGGCTCGACTCGCAAAAAGGCGGCATTACCGCGGCGACGAAGCTGATGCCGTTCGCCGGTATCACCTTCCTGTGGTTCATCGGCGTCGTGCGAGACAACCTCGGGCGCTACGAAGATCGGTTCTTCGCATCGGTGCTTCTGGGCAGCGGTCTCCTGTTCTTGGCGATGATGTTCGTCTCGACCGCCGTCGCCGCCGCGCTGGTGGCTACCAATCCGGGCGCCGCCCCTTCCGCGGCACACGTCGCGGTGATCGCGTTCGGCAAGATGATCGTGGTGTCGGCGGCCAAAACCTACGCCGTCCGGATGGCGGCGGTGTTCATGATCTCGCTGGCCACCATCTGGCTCAAGACCGGGCTGATGCCGCGGTGGCTCGTCGCCGTCAGCTATCTCGTAGCGCTCGGGCTGCTCATCGCGGGCGATGTCTCCATGTGGCTGACATTGGCATTTCCCGCCTGGGTGATGGTGGTTAGCGCGCTGATTTTGTTCCGCGTGGACTACATCGACCAACAGCGGGCCGCCCGCGAGTTGTGAACGGGCAAGCCGATGACGAGATAGAGGAGATGGGCGAATGGCTGGTCTGGCCGGACTTGCTTTGGGCGCGGCTCCGATTGCGGGTGGGGCATTGTTGGCAGCGGCGGCCGGCCAATTGAGGGGTCCATTCAAGACTGCGGACTTCCGCGAGCTCATCAAGCAGGATCAGGAGCTCCTGAACGGTATTCCACCCGAGCAGACCGCGCGTCGGGCCGAACTTCAGCGCACCATCGACGAGCGCATCGATGACCTCATTACGGCCACCGATCGCAGTCGCTCGCTACGACAGGAGGCCAGCGGCTACAAGGGCAACTGGCGCGACGCGGTGCTGTGTGTCTGCATCGTGCTGTTCGCCGTCATTTGGTGGAATGTGTCCCACAGCAGGACTAACTGGCTGCCGATGTTCGTGGTGTTAATCGTGCTTGCCGTGGTGACCGCGTTCTACGCCGCTCGAGGCTTCGTCATGAGTGTGCGCAAAACCATGCATCGGCATAATCAGAACCGACCGGTCTAGATCGGACAATCGCTCACGGGCATTGGCCGCCGCCGCAACGGAAAGGCTGGAGAGTGGCAGAGCAACCTCTCGACACCGCCACTCGTCTCGCGGTGCAACGCACCCGTTTGGCTCAGGAACGAACCCTGATGGCCTGGATCCGAACGAGTACATCCTTGATCGCTTTTGGCTTCACAATCTTTAAGTTTTTCGAGTATGTCGCAACAGATGTGAGGCGTCGCGAACCGATCGTCAGCCCCTGGGTCATCGGAATGATCATGATCCTGGTGGGCCTGACGGGTTTGACGCTGGCGTGGATTCAGCACCGCCAGGAGATGAAGGCACTACGGGCAGAAGCTGGACCCATGCCGTACTCGATAGCGGGCATCATGGCCGGCTTCATCGCCGTTCTGGGTGCCGCCGCGCTGGCCGTCGTGGCCTTCAGGATGTAGCACTGACCGCCCGTCGCTTCAAAGTTGTTTGCTGAGAACGCTACTCGCTCGATGAGGCGGACTCCTGAGCGAATGATCTACTCCGCAGACGAGCCTGCGACGTCGGCGTCGACACCGGCTCACCCGCATCCCCGGACTACGGTGCCACCGTCAACAAGACGTCGGCGACGACAGTCACGATCACCTCGTCCATGCCGAGGACCGGCTCACGGTCGCGATAGCACGTCAATAATGCTGTGGATCTTGATGATTCAACCCCGGCGATCAGTTATCTGAGCCGGTCGTTTCCGTCGGTCGAATCGCCTGATCGGGATCTCGATCCGTCGTGGTGATGAAGTCGTCAAGGATGTCGATCACCGCTTTCGGGGATTCGACGTGCGGAAAGTGCCCGACACCAGGGAGCACCTCAAGACGGCTACCTGGCACCGCATCGTGTGCGGCGTAGCCGTGGGCAACGGGAATGATTCGGTCCTCCTCGCCCCATATCAACAACGTCGGTAACCCGTGACTGACGTGGATCTTGCCCAGCGCACTGACCGCCTGGCCGCGGTAGTCCACCACCGAACGCAACGTACGCAGGAATGCCTGGCGAGTCGGCCGATCCGCCAGCGAGCAATAGGCGCTCCACATCTCACCGGCGCGCGGTGACTGGATTCCGGCCGAGGTGAGCCACGATCCCAGCTTGTTGCCCAGGTTCAACACCGGCTGCGGAGCGACCACCGGCAGCACAAACTCGGCTCCGGGTGCCGAGAGGATCCGTAATATCCAGTTCAGGTCGGGGCCGAGGCCACCGCTGCTGATCAGAACGAGGCGCCGGCAGTAGTCGCGATGTTGATAGGTGAACTGCATCGCCACACCGCCACCCAGTGATTGACCTATCACTGTTGCCCGGCTGATACCCAGCTCATCGAGCAGATCACGCAGCCACGCCGCGAACGCACCCAATGAGTAGTCCCCGCGTGGTTTGGCCGATTCACCATGCCCGAGCAGGTCCGGTGCGACCACTCGATACCTTTTCGCCAGCTCAGGGATGATCGCGCGCCAAGTCGTCGAACTGCCCGCCATGCCATGGATCAGCAGCAACGCCTCGCCGGAGCCTTCATCCCGATAGGCAACCCGCTCACCGTGCAGATCGAGATAACGCATCTCGCTCACCTGAACCGGCCTCCGATCGGTGGGACGCTGTCATACCAGCCGCTCCGCTGGCTTCAGACCGACCCTAGTTCAACCTACGATAACGTAGGTTACCGGTCAGTAGCTTGCGGCCGCCCGGCGTGCGGCTCGGACTTGACCGGCACCATCAGCGGCGCCCGCATCGTGGCGCCACTGACGGACGGCTGCAATGGCTGTCTTGAGGCCGCTACGGCGTCCGGTCGCCGCGGCGGTGCCGGTGAATCCGGGCTGAAGTCCAGCGAACATTCGCTCGCTGCGGGTTTCCGGAGCGTCATCGACGGTGTCGCGCAAATAGCGGTCTGGCAGCGACAGCTTGGCGATCGTGCGCCACGTCTTGGCGCATTGCACCGGGAATGAGCCTGTGGTGTAAGGCAAGTCGTACTTGTCGCAGACTTCGCGCACCCGCAACGAAACCTCATGCAGTCGGTTGCTCGCTAGATCGGGGTAGAGGTGATGCTCGATTTGGTAGCACAGGTTGCCGCTCATGAACCGCAACGCCGGCCCCGCTTCGAAGTTGGCACTGCCCAGCATCTGGCGCAGATACCACCGCCCCCGGCTTTCGCCGATCATGTCTGTCTTCGTGAATTTCTCTGCGCCATCGGGGAAATGCCCACAGAAGATGACGGCGTCGGTCCAGATGTTGCGGATCACGTTGGCCACGATGTTGGCCTTCAGCGTCGATCCGAAGGTCGCCGCTGGTGACACCGAGGTCAGCGCCGGAAACGCTACATAGTCCTTGGTGAGCTGCTTTCCGGCCTTGGTGGTGAGTTCTCGGATCTGTCGAAGGGTTAGGTCGCGGCCCGGACCTTCCTCCAGAAGCTTCCCGAACTCGATGGGCTGCAAGCCGATTCCCCACTCGAAACCGACAGCGAGGATCGTGTTGAAGAGCAGATTGCCGAGGTTATAGCCCTTCCAGGGCTGGTCACGGGTGACCCGCAGGGTGCTGTAACCCACGTCGTCGTCCATGCCGAGGATGTTGGTGTACTTGTGGTGCTGAAAGTTGTGGGTGGCTTTCCAATGTTTCGACACCCCGCTCATGTCCCACTCCCACGTCGAGGAGTGAATCTCGGGGTCGTTCATCCAATCCCACTGGCCGTGCATGACGTTGTGGCCGATCTCCATGTTCTCGATGATTTTGGCCACTGCGAGGGTCACGGTTCCGGCCCACCAGGCGGGCCGTCGCGAGCTACCGGCCAAGATGAGCCGGCCGGCGACTTCCAGCGCACGTTGAGCGGTAATGGTGCGGCGGATGTAGCGCGCGTCGCGGGCGCCGAGGGAATCGTCGATGTCCTGCCTGATCGCATCGAGCTCAACGGCGAGGTTGTCGATGTCGGCATCGGTCAAGTGGGCGAAGGCCGGGACGTCGGTGATCGCCATCGTTATCCGCCTTTCTCACGCGGTTGTGTGTCAGGGCTGCCGGCTTTGTTCGCCGATGGAAGGCACCCGGCTCGGCCGCTCGCTATCTCCGCTGCTGGCCGAGCCGGGGGGTCCATCCGGGCGGATCAGCAGTAGTGCCGGCGTCGGCCGGGGACGATAGGGACGACCCCGAAGACGATCATGATGTGTACCTGGTTTCAGCGATATATAGGAGGATGGTCGGATCGGTGGTGGCATCGCGACATTGGCTTTGCCGCGCAAGCGATTTGGCGCCACGTCAGCCGATCGGCGTGTCTTGGAGCTGTCCGACCGGTATTTCCGGCAGACATGCTGTCCTGACCCATTCGGTTGATTCAGGATGTGCGGCGCGAGCGATAGCTCATTAAGTCCGGCGGCATCACGGCCAGACTCGTTCCGTAACGGCTGGGAGTCTCAGCGACTGCAACGGTACACCCGTCGGAAGTCTCGTGCCGTCACGCGGCCCCTTCACTGATCGAAACCAATCGGGCCACCGCACGTTCGATACCGTCAGCAAGCTCGTCGACGTCGGGTACCGCGTCATAATCGGCAGTGATACCGAACACGAGATCTTCGCCGTAGCTGAGCATGGCTATGCCCGTACGGAGGTGAAGCGCGATCGGCGGGATAGGCAGCAGCCGCAGTACATCTCGGCCCATCATGCGTAACCGGTGACGGGGGCCAGGCACGTTGGTGGCCAGTGCGACGACGCCGAGTTGGGGAAGCCGGGTCAGCAACCGGACCGCCCAGGCCGTCAAGGCGAAGGGGATGTAGTTGGCTGCCGAAAAGAACGCCGATCCGGCTTGTCGTTGCCCGCCGGACTTGACTCTCGTCAATCGGCTGTGCACCGCCTGCAGCCGTTCGACGGGATCCTCGAGCTCGATGGGAAGGTAGGGCAGCAAGAGCGAGACGCGGTTGTCGAGTTGGTGCGATGCGTCGGCCGACCGCACCGACACCGGCACCAATGTGCGCAGCGAATTTTGTTGCGGGTGTTCGCCTCGGTGCATCAGCATGGCCCGGAAGCTATCGGTAATCGCAGCCAGTGCAACATCGTTGATGGTCACGTCGAACTTATGGCAAATCAGGGCCACATCGCTGAGCAGGACTTGGGCCGCACTGTAGCGCCGTAGGTTGCTGACCGAGCCGATCAGTGAGGAATCCGCCGGGTTCAGGACGCCTGCGACGATTTGAACGGCGCCGGCCGCGACGCGGACAGCGGCACTCGTGACTGCGGTAGAGAGGTGCCAGATGCCGTCGGCCCAGTCCAACGGATTCAGACTCAGCCCAGGCGGACTAACCGCCGAGGACTCGGTGCCGGCACGTATCCGGTTGGCGAACGTCTCGGCATCCACGCCGTCGCACAGCCCCGCGAGCAGGCGCGTCGCCGAAATCCCGTCGGCCATGCAGTGATGCAGCTTGGTCAGGACCGCCCAGCGATTCTCGGCCAACCCTTCGATGGTCCAGCTTTCCCACAGCGGTCGATCTCGGTCGAGGCGTCGTTCCATGATGTCGGCGACGACCCGGTACAGCGCTGCGTCATCGCCAGGCTGTGGCAACGCAATTCGATGCACATGATGGGCGAGATCGAACTGGGGGTCATCGACCCATTCCGGCGCCGCGAGGTCGAGCGGATGGGTGCGCACCACCTGGGTGAACCGAGGGATCTCCGACACCCGCTCGGCGAGCACCGACACGAGCGAGGCGTGGTCCGGAGGCGGACCCTCCATGACGGCCAGGCCGCCGATTGCCAGGCTCACATGCCGGTCGGAATCCTCCGCTTCGAGGAAGCCCGCGTCGAGGGTTGTCAAGTGCTCCACTGGTGCCTCCAAAGTTGTTTCGTTCCAGCACTATCGGTTTCGTGCCAGCGCTCCGGCAGCAGCGCGGACCGCCACCGGATGCAGCGCCTCACAGGGTGGACGCCACCAGGCCGGTCAGATCCGCGAGGCGGTGGGAGTAGCCCCACTCGTTGTCGTACCAACCGACGATCTTCACCAGGTCACCGGTGACTTTGGTGAGCCCGGAATCGAAAATGCACGACGACGGATCGGTCACGATGTCGGACGAGACGATGGGATCCTCGGTGTAGGCGAGGAAGCCCTTGAGCTCTCCCTCGGCCGCGGCCGCAAACGCCGCGTTGACCGTCTCGACGGTCGCCGGTTCTCGGACCACGACGGTGAGATCGGTAGCCGAACCCGTGGGCACCGGCACCCGCAGCGCGTATCCGTCGAGCCGTCCCTCGAGTTGGGGCAACACCACGCTGATCGCGCGGGCAGCTCCGGTGGATGTGGGCACCACGTTGATTGCCGCGGCGCGGGCCCTGCGGAGGTCGCGGTGCGGACCGTCCTGCAGGTTTTGATCCGGCGTGTACGCGTGGATGGTGGTCATGAGCCCGCGCTCGATTCCGAACACCTCGTCGAGCACCATCGCCATCGGCGCCAGGCAGTTCGTCGTGCATGAGGCATTGGAGACGACGGTCTGCGTGCCGTCGTAGTCGCGGTGGTTGACGCCCATCACGACGGTGAGGTCAGCACCCTTCGACGTCGCGGATACCACCACCTTCTTCGCTCCGCCGTGCAGGTGACCACGGGCCTGCTCGGCTGCGGTGTACCGGCCGGTCGACTCGATGACGACATCCACGCCGAGATCTCCCCACGGCACCGCCGCCGGCCCGTCGGCGATGGACCACGCCTTGATCCGCTGGTTTCCCACCACAAGGTCCTCGCCGTCGACCGACACGTCGTGCGGTAAACGTCCGAGGACGGAGTCATATTTGAGCAGGTGCGCCAGAGTCTTATTGTCCGTGAGGTCGTTCACCGCGACGATCTCGATGTCGGTGGTGCCTGCCGCGCGTTGGACGTCCACCGCACGAAAGAAGTTTCGGCCGACACGCCCAAAACCGTTCACGCCTACCCGGATAGCCATCGTGATCTCCTCGTCGTTCTGTGCGCGGGGCGCAGCATCGCTTGCACGCCACGCTGAGTCTGACCGCGCTTCGGGTCGCACAGCAGAGGACAAGGTCCTCGCTTCCCGGGACTTCGGGATCGGCATCTCGCGGCATCCGATTTACCTTGATAAGCGTCCAGAGGTCGCACGGGAACTTGAAAGAAGAAGTTGTGCAAAGGAAGTGGTGTGCTGACTGTGCGCCGCAGATCACGGCTGGACGGAGAGCGCAGTGCCTGGTCTGTCGCGGGTGAGGTGGCAATGGGCCGCGCACGTGACAAGGCGGCGATCCGCGATGACTTTGGACCCTATAGAGACGTGGCGGCGGTCGAAACGATGGGATCAGCGCCGCCTTGATCGGGGCGGACTGACAACCCGAGAAAGGGCAATGACATGACGAGTGCCGACGGCGACGCGCAGGTGTTGACCGAGTCCGACGTTGATGTCCTTGCCCACCGATTCCTGCATTCTGAGTACGCCGCCGACGCGTACATAAATTGGCCCCTCGAACGGCGCCTCGAAGGATTCCTCAGGAATTGCGGGATGGCACGAGTCGCCGACGATGGCGATACGTGCCAGCTCCTGCTCGACTCCGTCATGAGCGACATATCTACGGATTCCTAGAGTTGGCCGGCGACAGCTCGCCGAGATCGGCGCCCTTGCCGCCGGCCTCTGTTTGCATTTGGCTCTGCCACCTGCTCGTCGGTCCGCAGGGCCGTAAGTCACCGGTTTACCTGCCGGATGCCATCACCTCGCGGGGTCAATCGCTCCGCAATAGGGTCGCAATGCTCTGTTGGCCAGTTCCGTCGCGATCCATCCTGTGAAAGCGAAGGAGGCAACGATGCCGAAGAACTGGTTGGTGATGGAGGGTGACGGACCCGCTGCACCGTTTCGCGCCCGATTGGCCGGGGCAGGGCGGCACCTGCCTGCCACCGTGCTCACCACCGACGAATTGATGGCAACCACGCGTCATCACACGCACATCGATCTGGAAAAACTGACCGGCATCTACGAACGTCGGGTCTCGATCGGCGACGAAGACTCCTACAGTCTTGCGACTTCGGCGGCGCTGGATTGCCTGGACAAGGCGCAGCAGCAGGCGGCGTCACTCGATGTGGTGATCAGTTGCAGCATCACGAAGTTTCGTGGCGGCCTGACGCAGTGGGTAGAGCCGACAATGAGTAGTGCCGTGGCCCGTGCGATCGGGGCGGAGAAAGCGATGACCTTCGACCTGTCCAACGCGTGCGCCGGAATGCTGACGGGTGTCACGGTGCTCAACGATTGGATCCGGCAGGGCACCGTCGAACGCGGTTTGGTGGTCAGCGGCGAGTACATCTCGCAACTCGGCCAGAATGCCGCCCAGCACATTCGCAACATCATGAGCAAAGAACTCGCGTGCCTGACACTGGGCGACGCGGGAGCGGCACTCCTGCTCGAACGTGCCACACCCGAGTCTGCGGGCATCAGCCTCGCCGGCTTCACCACCGTTGCCGACCACAGCCGGCTGTGCCTTGCCTACCCCAAGGGGCATGATCCGGGTGCCCGGATGTTTACCGATTCTCGAGGGATCCAGCGGGCGGCCATCGCCGACACCCCGCTATTGCTGCACGAAGTCCTCGATGCAGCCGGCATCGCGATCCACGACATCGATCACGTGATCACGCATCAGACGTCGGCCCGCGCGATACGTAAGGGGATGGCCGCGGTGTCGGCTTCATTCGGTGACAGCCCACAGCACGACGCCGTGATCACGGTCGATCGGTACGGGAACACAGCCTCGACGACCCACACGGTGGCCTTGGTCGAAGAACTTGAAGCCGGGCGAATCCGGCCGGGCGAAACCATCGCCTTGATTGCTCTGGCATCAGGTCTGGAGATCGGCGTCGTTCTCCTCACCGTGGACGAGGATTTGGTGGGCCGCTATGGGCACAGTGATTGAACGCCTCGACGTCACCCGAGCAGGTTGGCGAAACCGCCACAGCGCGCTGCATCTGGCGGTTGCGGCGGGTAAGAGCTGCCTGCAACGGGCGGGCCGAGAGCCCGACGACGTTGATCTCCTGATCAATGCCGGCATCTACCGCGACAAGAATCTGGCCGAGCCGGCCCTCGCTGCGCTCATCCAGGAAGACATCGGTGCCAACCCTGAGGATCCACACGAGGACGCTCACGGGACGTTCTCGTTCGACATAGCGAACGGCACGTGCGGAGTCCTCACCGCGCTTCAGATTGTCGACGGCTTTCTGCGGTCACACGCCATCAACTGCGCTCTGGTCGTCACGAGCGACGCCGATCCGGGGCGCGGTATGAGCGAGCACTTTCCGTTCTCACCCGTCGGGGCGGCCCTGTTGTGCGACTGGAGCGAGGACGACTTCGGGCTCGGCCGTGTGCACTGGTTGAACATCCCCGACGACGGTGAAAGCTTCCGCGCCACTGTCGGACTCGAAGACGCACGCAATGTGCTTCGGTTCAGTGAGTCGGCGGCGATGGACGAGCAATTCGCCACCGCGGGCGCCCGAGTCGCCGAAAGCTGTCTTCAGGAGGCCTCGCTCAGCCTGTCCGACGTCGAGATGATCGTCGCCTCGCCGGCCCGGCACGGCTATCGCGCGGCACTGGCCGCCAAACTCGGAGTACCGGTAGAAAGGATCACCGTCGCCGACGACGAGAGTATGCATACCGCCTCGCTGGTGTCGGCACTGAGCGGCGCGGCCGACAAACTCTCGCCCGGCGGCCGCATTCTGCTCGTTGCCGCCGGCGCGGGAGTCACCGCGGGCGCCGCTCTCTACCGCCAAACGCTGAAACCGGTGTCGCAGAAGTGAAATCAACCACCAGGTCGGGATCCAGGATTGTGACCCTGACGATGAATCCGGCGCTCGACATCACCACGGACACCGATCGGGTCATTCCCACCGACAAGATGCGATGCGGGCTGCCCCGCTACGATCCCGGCGGCGGCGGTATCAACGTCGCCGGAATCGCCCATGTCCTCGGCGAGTCGGTCATGGCGATCTTCCCAGCAGGCGGCCACGCCGGCGACAAGGTGACGGATCTTGTCGCTGCCTCAGGAATTCCGGTGCTGCGGATCCCGGTGGCGAACTCCACCAGAGAAAGCTTCACTGTGGACGAGCGCCGTAGCGGGGAGCAGTACCGGTTCGTGCTCCCGGGCCCGCGGCTCACTGATGCGGAGCAGACCGAATGCCTTGACACGCTCAGCGCCGCAGCAGGATCCGCCGACTTTGTTGTGGCGAGTGGCAGCCTGCCGCCGGGCGTGGCTGACGACTTCTATCAGCGGGTCGCCGACATCTGTCGCGAGCGCGGCGCGCTGCTGATTCTCGACACGTCCGGGGTTGGACTGCGACGTATCTCTTCCGGCGTCTTTCTGCTCAAGCCGAGCGTGCGAGAACTGCGCGAGTGCGTCGGACGGGAACTCGCCACCGAGTCAGAACAGTTGGCCGCCGCGCACGAACTCATCGACCGCGGCTGCGCTCAATTCGTCGTCGTGTCACTTGGCTCCGAGGGTGCTCTGCTCGCTACGCCACATGGAAGTCACCGCTATTCGGCTGTACGGGTTCCTTCCGGCAGCGGTGTGGGCGCCGGGGACGCCATGACCGCCGGCATCACCGTCGGCCTCAAGCGCGGCTGGCAACTCGACAAAGCGGTGCGGCTGGGCATCGCTGCCGGTTCGGCCATGTTGCTGACTCCCGGCACCGAGCACTGCATTCGGGAAGATGTCGAGCGGCTTTTCGACGTGGTCGCCGACCCCATAGATATCGACGACGACCGACGGTTGTCCACTCAAGTAAGGACAGCGCCATGACGCGGCCGGTCACCGTCGACCCTCGCTACCACGACGCCGTGATCTTCAACCTCGACGCTGTCTTGGCCGACACCGACGGTGCTCCGGTGTTCGAGTCGACGGTCAACCTGGTGCGTAAATTGTGCGACGTCGGGCTGGCCACCGCGGTCTACTCGGTGTCCCCAGGCGGTCAGCAGCTCTTGAAATCCGCAGGGATTGATGACCTTTTCGGTGTCTGTGTCGATGGCAGCCCGGCCGCATCCCTCGTAGAAGCCGTTCGCCAACTCGGTGTGCGTCCGCAACGCTGCGTCGTCATCGACCACGTCGGTGCGGGGACAGCGGCGGCCCGTGACGGCGGCTTCGCACTTGTTATCGGTGTCGATGCTGTGGGTGCCGATCGACTACTCGGGTGTGGCGCCGACGTGGTCGTTGCGCACCCCGATGAAGTCGCAGTTCGCGACGGCGACAGGCGAATCTCGCAACTCCCCGATGCGCTGGAGTCATACGGTCAGATTGTCGGTGTTCTGGGCGCCCGAGAACCGGTGTTGTTCCTCGACTACGACGGAACGTTGTCCCCCATCGTTGCCGATCCTGGCGCCGCCGCCCTCGTCGGCGGAGCTCGCCAAGCGCTGGAAAGCCTTGCATCGCAATGTCCGGTCGCCATACTGAGCGGTCGTGATCTTGCCGATATCCGCAGCCGGGTAGCGATACCGGGGATTTGGTACGCGGGCAGCCACGGCTTTGAGCTGACAGCACCGGACGGCACGTACCACCGAAACGAAGCGGCCGCCGCCGCCGTCGGCATCCTCGAAGGTGCGGCGGCCGAGTTGAGCGAGCTCCTGGCGGAGATTCCCGGAGTACGCGTGGAACATAAACGTTTCGCCGTAGCGGTTCACTACCGCCAGGTCGCACCGGAACACGTGGGCGAGATCGTCTCTGCCACACACAAAATCGGACAGCGGGATGGCCTGCGTGTGACGAGCGGGCGCATGCTCGTCGAGTTGCGACCTGACATCGACTGGGACAAGGGGACCACGCTGGCCTGGATTCGTGATCGCATCGACGCCGGCGGCAGCCTGCTTCCGATCTACATCGGCGACGACCTCACTGACGAAGACGCCTTCGAAGCAGTCCAATTCGACGGCATCGGGATCGTGGTACGCCACGACGAAGACAGCGACCGCAAGACGGCCGCCGGCTTCGCTCTGCAGAGTCCCGATCAGGTATGCGAGTTCGTCCAGCGCGGGTCGAATTGGCTGGCGAATAAGCACCAGACATCCTCCAAGGCCTGGGATTTCACCTATGAGGGATATGATCCGCAGAGCGAGAAGCTTCGTGAGTCGTTGTGCGCGTTGGGGAATGGCTACTTCGCTACTCGGGGCGCCGCGCCCGAATCGAAGGCCGACCAGGTGCACTATCCCGGCACCTATGCCGCCGGGGTGTACAACCGTCTGTTCGACGATGTATCGGGTACGACAATCGACAACGAGAGTCTGGTCAACCTGCCTAACTGGCTTGCCCTGACCTTCCGGGTCGACGGGGGTAGCTGGTTCGACATCGGCGCGGTCAGTGTGCTGTCTTACCGACAGACCCTCGACCTGCGCGGCGCGGTGCTGACCCGGGAGGTGCGATTCTGTGACGATGCTGGACGCACCAGTTCGCTGACGCAGCAACGTTTCGTCGCGATGCACATGCCCCACGTCGGCGCACTGCAGACGACGATCGTCGCCGAGGATTGGTCCGGGACGATAGAGATTCGCTCGACGCTGGACGGCAACGTCACGAACTCGCTCGTCGAGCGTTATCGGGATCTGGCCAGCGATCACTTCGAGTTGATCGAAAAGCGGCAGATCTCGGACAACTCTGTGCTGTTGGCCGTCCAAACAACCCAATCGCGCGTTCCCATTGCCATGGCGGCACGAAGCATGTTGTGGCGTAACGGGAGTCCCGTGCCGACCACCCATCGACTCGTCGACGACGGCGCAGAGATCGGGCACGATATCGCGGCCGAACTATCGGTGGGTGATGAGTTGACGGTGGAGAAGGTCGTGACCCTGTTCACCGGGCACGATGTCGCGACATCAGAACCCGCTGTCGATGCCCAGCGCTGGCTGAGCAGACTCGGTGACTTCGCCGAGTTACGCGACGGGCAC
The DNA here is from genome assembly GCA_963796825.1 of uncultured Actinomycetota bacterium. Classification (GTDB taxonomy): domain Bacteria; phylum Actinomycetota; class Actinomycetes; order Mycobacteriales; family Mycobacteriaceae; genus Mycobacterium. The sequence continues at coordinate 250,822 of CAWCNE010000009.1, read as the reverse complement.
GTCACTGAATGGGCGCATCTATGGGAACGCCTGTCTATCGAGTTCGAGGACTTCACCGACGAATCGCGCATCCTGCGACTGCATCTCCTGCATCTGCTGCAGACCGTTTCACCGAACAGCGCCGACCTCGATGTCGGGGTACCGGCTCGCGGACTGAACGGTGAGGCGTATCGCGGGCACATTTTCTGGGACGAGCTGTTCATCTTCCCGGTGCTCAACCTGAGGCTCCCGATGGTCACCCGGTCACTACTGGGATACCGCTATCGGCGCCTGCCGGAGGCACGTCACGCCGCCAAGGCGGCGGGCTACGCCGGTGCGATGTTCCCGTGGCAGTCCGGCAGCGATGGACGCGAGGAAAGCCAACGCCTGCACCTCAATCCGCGCAGTGGCCGATGGAACCCCGACTCCAGCGCTCGCGCCCACCACATCGGCATCGCCGTCGCCTATAGCTCGTGGAAGTTCTATCAGGCCACCGGAGATCTCGCCTACCTGATCGACTACGGCGCGGAGATGCTGGCCGAGATCGCGCGCTTCTGGGTGAGTCGGGCCAGCTACGACGAGGAACGGGAACGCTACAGCATCCGGGGCGTCATCGGGCCCGACGAATTTCACGCGGGTTACCCGGACGCGCCCTACGACGGCGTCGACAACAACGCGTACACCAACGTGATGGCGGTCTGGGTAATCCTGCGAGCCCTCGACGCACTGAAACTGCTACCGCTACCGAACCGACTCGACTTACAGGAAACACTCGGACTGCACAACGACGAACTGGCGCGCTGGGAGGCGGTGAGCCGGCGGATGTACGTCCCGTTCCACGAGGGTCTCATCAGCCAATTCGAGGGATACGGCGAATTGGAAGACCTGGACTGGGACGGTTACCGGCAGCGGTACGGCAATATCCAACGCCTCGACCGGATCCTCGAGGCGGAGAACGACGACGTAAACCGATACAAGGCTTCCAAGCAGGCCGACGTCCTCATGTTGCTCTACCTGATGTCGGCACCGGAGTTGGGTGAGTTGCTCGACCGGCTCGGCTACCGCTTCATGCCAGACAAGATCCCAGAAATGGTGGACTACTACCTGGCGCGCACGTCGCACGGGTCGACGCTCAGCGGTGTGGTGCATACCTGGGTGCTTGCCCGGGCCAACCGTGAACGTGCCATGGAGTTCTTCCAGGAGGCGCTGAAGTCCGACGTCGCAGACATCCAGGGCGGCACCACGTCTGAGGGCATTCACCTCGCTGCCATGGCCGGCAGCGTCGACCTCATGCAGCGATGCTTCACCGGGATGGAGACCCGGTCCGACCGCCTCATCCTCTCCCCGTATTGGCCGGAAAAGCTTGGCGTGCTGGCTTTCCCGATCCACTACCGCGGTCTGCACCTGCACCTGCGGGTCAGCGGAAAAGGCGTGATCATCAGTGTCGATCCACGCGATGCGGCCGGCGTCGAAGTGGAATGTCGTGGTCGGGTCATTCAGCTGATGCCCGGGACCACTGTCCGATTCCCCGGTTGACCGGATTTCCAATGCCGGCGCTGCCGCGGCGCGTCTTCCCGTTGCGATATCTGAAGTTTCGTACTCGATGCCCCGTACGGCCGAGTGTTAGCCAGTCCAGTGACCTTCGGCCCTGGCACGGTGTATGCCGCCATGGGAGGTTGGCACTTGTGGCGCTATCAGCCGTACGGCAACGAATCGCCACACCGAACGCACCGATCGTACCGCCGCGACGAATGACGTTGTCGGGCAACGAATCGGGCGAGTTCGACGGAGCATGATGTGCGCGTCGAGTTCGATGCCGCCGACAGCTTGATGCGATACGAGAGGACAAGTCATGAGTACATCCAGGTACGTCAAGTTTTTTGAGGAGTTCGGCATCGACGATGTGCCGCTCGTCGGTGGAAAGAACGCGTCGCTGGGCGAGATGTTCCAGAAGCTGTCCGGGCAGGGCGTCCGCATCCCGCACGGATTCGCGATCACCGCCCAGGCCTATCGCTACATGTTGGACGAGGCGGGTGCCTGGGACCGCCTCCATGCCGAGCTCGACGATCTGGACCCCGCCGACGTCGCCGCGCTGGCCCGTAAAGGCAAGCGCGCCCGGGAGATCGTCTACGGCGCAGGGCTCCCCGACGATCTGGCCGCCGAGATTCTGGATGCCTACCGCAAACTCCAACAGGAGTACGGCGAGGAGGTCAGTCTCGCTGTGCGGAGCTCGGCGACCGCCGAGGACCTTCCGACGGCAAGCTTTGCCGGCCAACAGGATTCGTATCTCAACATCAAAGGAGAACAGAGTCTGCTCGATACGTGCCGCCGTTGTTTCGCCAGCCTTTTCACCGATCGCGCCATTCATTACCGACTCGACCAGGGCTTCGATCAATTCATGGTGTCCCTGTCGATCGGCGTGATGAAGATGGTGCGCGCCGATATCGCATCGTCCGGTGTGATGTTCTCCATCGACACCGAGTCCGGGTTTCGCGATGCCGTCCTGGTGACGGGTGACTATGGCCTTGGCGAAAATGTGGTTCAGGGCGCCGTCGACCCCGACGAGTTCTATGTCCACAAGCCGACCTACCTAGCCGGCCACCGCGCCGTGTTGCGCCGCCGCGTCGGCGACAAGGCGGTGAAGATGATCCTCGTCGAGGGTGAGACGAAGAGCACGGTGCGAAACATCCCGACACCAAAGTCCGACCGTGCCCGGTTCTGTATCACCGACGAGGACGTCCTGGAACTGGCCGGCTACGCGTGCACCATCGAGGCGCACTACGGGCGGCCGATGGACATGGAGTGGGCCAAGGACGGTCTGGACGGAAAGCTCTACATCGTCCAGGCGCGCCCAGAGACGGTCGCCTCCCAGCACAGCGCGACGGCGCTGGAAACCTATGTGCTCGAGGGCCGAGGCGAGATAATCGCCGAGGGCCGAGCGGTCGGGGCCCGTATCGCGTCGGGCGTCGCGAGACGGATCCACAACCCCGAGCATCTGTCCGAGTTCAAGCCCGGCGAGGTACTGGTCGCCGACACCACGACGCCCGACTGGGAGCCGATCATGAAGACGGCCGCGGCGATCATCACCAACCGCGGCGGGCGCACCTGCCACGCGTCGATCATCGCTCGCGAACTCGGTATCCCCGCTGTGGTCGGCACCGGCGACGGAACCACGTGCGTGTCAGATGGCGAAACCGTGACGGTGTCGTGTGCGGACGGCGAATCGGGCCACGTGTACCGGGGCGAACTCGGCTTCCACGTGGACCGCAGCGAGGTGGCGGATCTGGCGCGGCCGCGGACCCAGATCATGATCAACCTCGGGAACCCCGAGCTCGCCTTCAAGACGTCGTTCCTGCCGAACGACGGCGTGGGACTCGCCCGGATGGAGTTCATCATCAGCGAGGACATCCGGGTCCACCCGCAGGCCCTACTGCACCCCGAGAAGGTCGACGACCCCGAGGTGCGCAGGACGATCGATCGCCTCACGCATGACTATCCCGACGGGAGCGCCTTTTTCGTCGAGCGCCTTTCCGAAGGAATCGGCACCATCGCCGCCGCGTTCTGGCCCAAGCCCGTGGTGGTACGGATGTCGGACTTCAAGACCAACGAGTACGCGAGCCTGCTCGGCGGCGCGGCCTTTGAGCCATCCGAAAGCAACCCGATGCTCGGTTTTCGAGGCGCCTCGCGCTACGCGCATCCCGCCTACGCCGAGGGCTTCGCGCTGGAATGCCGCGCGATGCTGCGGGTGCGCGAAGAGATGGGGCTGACGAACGTCATTCTCATGCTCCCGTTCGTGCGCCGAATCGCCGAGGCTGACCTGGTCCTGCAGACGATGGCCGACCTCGGTCTGCGCCGGGGCGAGAACGGGCTCAAGGTGTACGCGATGTGCGAGATCCCCAACAACGTGATCCTGATCGATGAATTCGCCAAGCGTTTCGACGGGTTCTCCATCGGCTCCAACGACCTGACTCAGCTCACCCTCGGCGTCGATCGTGACAGCGAGATCGTCGCCTTCGACTACGACGAACGCGACGAGGGCGTCAAGGAGATGATTCGCCTGGCCGTTGAGGGCTGCCGCCGCAATGGAATTCACTCGGGGCTGTGTGGGCAAGCGCCTTCGGACTACCCGGACATGGCTGAGTTCTTGGTCCGGATCGGCATCGAGTCGATGAGCCTGAACCCCGACACCGTGATCAAGACCACCCGCCAGGTCCTCGAAGTGGAGAAACAGTTCGTGCCGGCTCGATGAGCGGCTAGGCCTTCGCCGCGTGGACGGCTCACGTTGCTGACGGTACGCCCTGCTGCCAAACGTCGCGGTTTACCTCGCCTGCGGCCTGCTTCGCTTGATGCCCGATGGCTGCGGCGGTGGTGACCAAGGACCCTAGGGCCTGTGACTGCCGCGTTTAGGCTCGAGATGAGCCACTACGGCCCGCGATGTCACGGCCCGTACAACAGTTGCTTAGGAGGCGCAGACGATGCACCGCAACGATCCCCCCTCTCAAGACGCGACACCTTCGGCGATGAGCATCGCGGTTCAGGAAAGAGGCGGCCGCACTCAGGCCAGGGTTGAATTGCAGTGGGCCGGAACGTGCTTGGCCGGTTCCGGAGTTGCCTACCGGCACCCGTCCGATTGTCTGACAGGCAAAGCCGGTCAGGAATTGGCGACCGCACGTGCCCTCTCGGATCTCGCTGACCGGCTGCTCGCAGTGAGCGTCCGCGGCCCAGGTACAGGCGCCCGGCGTTGACCAACGACGCCCCGTGAATGCACTCGGGCCGGCGGACCGGGTCACGCATCTGGCGGCGGGGCGCCAGGTGGCGGCCTGCGACTCACAACGTTGCCGGCCGATCATGACCAGCGATACGCGCGAGCTCGGCGGGTCCCCGACGAGAACTGATTCCAGGGAGCCACTGAGCCTGTTGTTTCGCGACCTGCGAACCTCGGAGTTGGGGTTGTCGACCCGAGAGGCGGAGCGGCGCTTCATTGTCTACGGGCCCAACGAGCTTCCGCAGAGGTCAGGCCGGCGGTGGCCGGGTGAACTGCTCAAGCAGGTCACCCACCCGCTGGCCCTGGTGCTGGTTGTCGCGTCCGTGCTGGCCTGGTTGACCGGAACCCCGGTCCTTGCAGCGGCGATCGTGGCGGTGATCTTGTTGAACGCCGGTTTCGCGTTCGTTCAGGAAGTGCAGGCGGAACGCGCGGTGGAGGCGCTGGCCGCGTATCTGCCCACCCACGCCCGCGTGATGCGGGACGGTCAGAAGGTTGAGGTCGAGGCTCGGACCCTGGTGCCCGGTGACGTGCTGCTGATCTCGGAGGGCAATCGGGTCTGCGCCGACGCGCGGATCATCCTGAGGCGACCTAGAGGTGGACCTGTCGACGCTGACCGGTGAGTCGCTTCCCGCTGGCCCGCTCCGCTGATCAAATCGACACCAACAGTTCCTACCCTGCAGGCCCGGGAACTCGTGTTCAGCGGCACGGCCTGCATCGAAGGGGAAGCGCGGGCGGTGGTCACCGCAACCGGCGCGCACACCGAGCTGGGCCGGATCGCTGCGCTGAGCCAGCGCTCCGGCCGTCACCGACAGTCCGCTCGAGCGGCAGGTCAAGCGGGTGGCCTGGCTGATTGCGTTGGTCGCGGTCGGGTCCGGACTGGTGTTCTTGCCGGCCGGTGTCGCCGCCGGTCTGAGCTGGGCGGCCGCGGCGACGTTCGCGATCGGGCTGATCGTCGCCAACGTGCCCGAGGGTTTGCTGCCCACCATCACCCTGGCGTTGGCGGTGGGTGTGCGCGATCTCGCCCGCCGCGGTGCCGTGGTCAAGCGCCTCTCTGCCGTGGAGACGCTGGGTTCGACGACGGTGATCTGCACGGACAAGACCGGAACTCTTACCGAGAACAAGATGCGGGTCACCAAAGTGTGGCTGCCCAGCGGTGAGGTCGACCTCGAAAGCGGTGCCGACACCTTCGACTCGCCTGAGATGCGCATCCTCGCGTACACGGCGGCCGTGTGTACCAGCGCCGAATTAGCCTCTGCCGCAGTGGCGTCGGCGACCGGTGATCCGACCGAACTCGCGTTGCTCGAGCTGGCCCGCACCGTGGGTGTGCCCCCCGATCCGTACGCTCGCGACGCCGGTCGACGGGCGGTGTTCCACTTCGACCCTCACCTGCTGCGCATGTCCACGGTCGACGTCGAAGGCGACGCAACCGTCGCCGTGCATACCAAGGGCGCGCCCGAAACAGTGTTGCCGTGGTGCACCGCTATCGGCGAGGCCGCCGGCGGGCAGCGCGAACTCACGGACCGCGACCGAACCCGCCTGGCCGAGTTGATCGACCAGTACGCCGCGCAGGGCCTGCGAATATTGGCGATCGCCCGCCGTCGCCGTCGATGGCGACGCCGTGATCGGCCTCTCCCGCGCCGATGCCGAGAACGGGCTTGTGTCTGCTCGGGCTGGTCATGATGTTCGACCCTCCCCGGCTCCAGGTCCGCGATGCGATCATTCAGGCGCATCGCGCCGGGATCCGCATCCACGTGGTCACTGGGGACAACGGCCTCACTGCGGCCGAGATAGCTCGCCGCGTCGGGATCGGCTCAGCGGGCGCCCGGATCGTCACCGGGGAGCAACTCGACGCACTCAGTGAATCCGAACTGGACGACCTGCTTTCCGGCGACGAGGAAATCATCTTCGCCCGCAGCTCACCGGAGGTGAAGCTGCGCATCGCCGACGCGCTGCGAGCCCAAGGGCAGGTCGTGGCCATGACCGGCGACGGTGTCAACGACGCCCCTGCCCTACACCGCGCGGACATCGGCGTAGCCATGGGTCGCTCGGGCACTGACGTCGCCCGCGAAGCGGCCACCATGGTTCTCACCGACGACGATTTCGGCACTGTCGTCGTCGCAGTCGAAGAGGGTCGGCGGGTCTACGACAACATCCGCAAATTCATCCTCTACATATTCACCCACGCCGTCCCCGAGGTCGTGCCGTTTCTGGTGTTCGCCGTCTCCGGCGGGGCGATACCGCTGCCGCTGACCGTCTTGCAGATCCTCGCGATAGATCTGGGCACCGACATCCTGCCCGCGCTCGCGCTGTCGCGGGAGCCAGCCGAACCGGGATTGATGGACCGGCCACCGCGGCCGCCCAAGGAGGGGATCATCCGCGGATCGATGCTCCTGCGCGCCTGGGCGTTCCTGGGTGCCATCTCCGCGGTGTTGGTGATGGGCGGCTTTCTTCTCGTTCTGCACCGGGCCGGATGGCACCCCGGTGCGCCCACCGGGGTCGGCAGTCCCTTGCACCACAGCTATCAACAGGCCACCACCGTGGCGTGGCTGGGCATCGTCGCCTGCCAGATCGGTACCGCGTTTGCGGCCCGCACCGATCACGCGTCGCTGCGTGCGATCGGCGTATTCACCAATCCGGCCCTACTCGGCGGCATTGCGGTGGAGATCGTCTTCGCCCTGACGCTTGTGTACACGCCGTTCCTGCACCCGATGTTCGGTACGGCCGCTCTGTCCGCGGGCCAACTCCTGCTGGTAGTCCCGTTCCCCTTCATCGTGTGGGGCGCCGACGAATTACGCCGGCTGTGGCGAAGACGCGGCGCACGCGCGCCAGAACCGCGCCATCAGGACGGTCCACCAGCGAGCCTGTGTTCGGCTAATGGCCACTGACGAGCAGGCCCGTAGCGATGCCGGTCGGGGCAGGGTCGGCATGGCGCCGCTTGAGCTGACGCCGGTTGCGGACCTGTCGCTTGGCCATTCCCGTGCCGGACCGGTGCGCGAACGTCGACCGGTCTACGTCGATTTGCTTCCACCCTGCAATGCCGGTTGCCCCGCCGGGGAGAACATCCAAGCCTGGCTGGCCCACGCCACCGCCGGCCGGCACGAACAGGCCTGGCGTCAGCTCGTCAACGACAACCCATTCGCCGCAATCCACGGACGGGTGTGCTACCACCCGTGTGAAACCGTTTGCAACCGCGCCCATCTCGACACCTCCGTGTCGATCCATTCGGTGGAGCGGTTCCTCGGTGACCTGGCCCGGAAGCGCGGCTGGAACTTCGAACCGCCGCCCTCCGGCAGCGGCAAACGAGTCCTGGTCGTCGGCGCGGGGCCGAGCGGACTGTCCGCCGCCTACCATCTGGCCCGCCTCGGCCACGCGGTCGAGGTGCGCGACGCGGGCGCGGTGCCCGGCGGGATGATGCGGTACGGCATTCCGAGCTACCGGCTGCCGCGTGACGTGCTGGATGTCGAGCTGAACCGGATCGCGGCGATGGGCATCCAATTGACCAGCGATCATCGGGTCGACGACCTCGCGGCCGAGCGGGACGAAGGCGGATTCGACGCGGTGTTCGTCGCGGTCGGTGCGCATCTTGCCAAACGCGTCGACATTCCCGCCCGCGACGCCGGCACGATGGTGGACGCGGTGTCTTTTCTTCGCGACGTCGCGTCCGGCGAAAGGCCGGCGATCGGGCGCCACGTGGCCGTCTACGGCGGCGGCAACACCGCGATGGACGCCGCCCGCGTGGCCCGCCGCCTCGGCGCCGAGGACGCGGTGATCGTCTACCGCCGCACTCGCGAGCAGATGCCCGCCCATCAAGAGGAAGCGCAGGATGCCGAACGCGAAGGCGTACGCATCAACTGGCTGCGGACGATCAGCGCGTTCGACGGTCCCGAATTACGGGTCGAGGTCATGGAACTCGACGACTCGGGTTATCCACAACCGACCGGACGCTTCGAGACGTTGGCCGCCGACACCCTGATCATGGCACTCGGTCAGGAGACGGAATCGGGGTTCATGCGGACGCTGCCGGGAGTGGAGTTCGATGACGACGGCAGCGTGCGGGTATCGGAATCGTTGATGACCGGCTGTCCGGGCATATTCGCCGGCGGCGACATGGTGCCCAGCGAGCGCACCGTCACAGTCGGTGTCGGCCACGGGAAAAAGGCGGCACACCACATCGACGCCTGGTTGCGCAACACAACGGGCACACGCCCCGCCAAACACCCGACTGCGACGTTCGACGCGCTGCATCTGTGGTTCTTTGGTGACGCCGCGCGGCGTCAGCAGCCCGAACTCGAACCGGCCACGCGCGTCACGACTTTCGACGAGGTCGTCGGCGGGTTGTCCGCCGAGGGGGCAACCTACGAGGCGGGGCGTTGCCTGTCGTGCGGCAACTGCTTCGAATGCGACGGCTGCCTCGGCGCGTGTCCCGAGGACGCGGTGATCAAACTCGGGGTCGGACACGGCTACGAGTTCGACTACGACAGCTGCACCGGCTGCGCCGTCTGCTTCGATCAGTGCCCGGTGCACGCCATCGAGATGTTCCCGGAGCCGAAATGACCCGTGCCACAGTAGATGGCAACGAGGCGGCCGTCTCGGTCGCCTACCGTCTCAACGAGGTGTGCTGCATCTACCCGATCACACCGTCATCGCCGATGGCCGAGTTGGCCGACGAATGGTCCAGCGCGGGACGGGTCAACGTGTGGGGCACCGTCCCGACGGTGGTCGAAATGCAGAGCGAGGGTGGAGCGGCCGGAGCCCTGCACGGCGCCCTGCAGAGCGGCGCGTTGACCACGACATTCACCTCGTCGCAGGGTCTGCTGTTGATGATCCCGAACATGTACAAGATCGCTGGCGAATTGACGTCCGCCGTCATTAATGTGGCGGCGAGATCGATTGCAGCGCAGGGATTATCAATCTTTGGCGACCACTCCGACGTGATGGCCGTCCGGCAGACGGGATTCGCACTCCTCGCGGCGGCCTCGGTGCAGGAGGCACACGACCTGGCACTCGTTGCGCAGGCGGCCACGCTCGCGACCCGTGTCCCGTTCGTGCATTTCTTCGACGGCTTCCGAACGTCCCACGAACTCAACACGATTCAGACGCTGTCCGACGACGACCTGCGGGCGCTGGTGCCCGATGAGTTGGTCTGGGCGCATCGCGGACGGGCGCTGTCTCCCGAGCGCCCGTTCATTCGCGGCACCGCGCAGAACCCGGACGTCTACTTCCAGGCACGTGAAACCGTGAACCCTTTCTACGCAAGGGTTCCGGATGTGGTCGAGGACCTGATGGCGCGCTTGGGCGAGCGCACCGGGCGCACGATGCACATCGTCGACTACGCCGGTCACCCGCAAGCGCAGCGCGTGCTGGTGGTGATGGGCTCTGGCGCCGAGACGGTGGTGCAGACCGTCGCCGCTCTCGTCGAGCACGGCGAGCGGGTCGGTGTGGTTCAGGTGCGGCTGTATCGCCCATTTCCCACCAGAGCACTCCTTGACGCGCTGCCGGCGACGGTGCGCACGGTCGGTGTTCTGGACCGCACCAAGGAGCCCGGGTCGATCGGCGAGCCGTTGTATCTGGACGTTGTCGCGGCGCTCGCCGAGGCACATGCGGACGGAGAGCGACCGGTCATGCCGCGCGTGACGGGTGGACGATACGGACTGTCCTCCAAGGAGTTCACGCCCGCCATGGTTGCCGGGGTGTTCACCGAACTCGCTCGCGAGCAACCGCGGCGCCGTTTCACCATCGGTATCGACGACGACGTCTCCGGTACCAGTATTGAGTACGACCCGTCGTTCGACATCGAGTCGCCTGACACGTTCCGGGCGGTGTTCTTCGGGCTGGGTTCGGACGGCACCGTCAGTGCGAACAAGAACACGATCAAGATCCTCGGGTCCGAAGAAGGGCTGCACGCCCAGGGCTACTTCGTCTACGACTCGAAGAAGTCGGGTTCGCAGACCGAGTCGCATCTACGCTTCGGGCCGGATCCCATCCGCGCTCCTTACCTGGTGACCGCGGCCAATTTCATTGGCTGCCATCAGTTCCGGTTTCTCGACAAAATCGACGTGCTCGCTCGAGCCGCCCCCGAAGCAACGCTGCTGCTGAACTGTCGCCAGCCCGCTGCCAAAGTCTGGGACGCTCTGCCGCGGCCGGTCCAGGAACAGATCCTGGCCAAGCGGATCACGCTGTACGCCGTCGACGCCGACCGGATCGCTCGAGAAGCCGGGCTCGCAGGGCGAATCAATATCGTGCTGCAGACGTGCTTCTTCGCGATCTCGGACGTGCTGCCTCGCGAGCAGGCGATCGCCCGCATCAAGAAATCGGTGGAAAAGATGTACGGCAACCGCGGCGCCGACGTGCTGACCAAAGAACTGGCCGCCGTGGACGGCGCGCTGAGCGGGTTGCACCGGATCGAGGTGCCCACCCTGGTCACTGCGACGCGCATGCCGCCGCCGACCGTGCCCGAGTCCGCGCCGGAGTTCGTCCGCACCGTCACCGCGGAGATGATGGCCGGACGCGGAAACGCCTTGCCGGTCAGCGCACTTCCGGTGGACGGCACCTATCCCAGCGGAACGACCGCATACGAGAAGCGCAACATCTCCGAGCTGGTCGCAGTCTGGGACCCCGACAGCTGCATTCAGTGCGGCAACTGCGCTTTCGTCTGCCCGCACAGCGTGATCCGCTCCAAGTTCTACGACCAATCCCAGCTTGCCGGGGCGCCAACACAGTTCGACTCCGCACCCCTGGACGCCGTCGGCCTCCCGGACGCCCGGTTCTCATTGCAGGTGTATGTCGAGGACTGCACCGGGTGCGGCCTGTGCGTCGAGGCCTGCCCGGTCGTGTTACCCGGCAACACCGTCACCAAAGCGATCAACCTCGGCCCCATCGAGCCGCGGTTGATCGCCGAGCGCGAGAACATCGGCTTCTTCGAGACACTGCCGACCAACGACCGCTCCCGGGTGGACTTCGGCACCGTGCGCGGCACCCAGTTCCTGCAGCCGCTGTTCGAGTTCTCCGGCGCCTGCGCAGGTTGCGGCGAGACGCCGTACCTCAAGCTGCTCTCGCAGCTGTTCGGGGACCGGCTGATGATCGCCAACGCAACTGGCTGCTCGTCGATCTATGGCGGCAACCTGCCCACCACTCCCTGGACCACCGACGCGGACGGGCGAGGTCCCGCCTGGTCGAACTCGCTGTTCGAGGACAACGCCGAGTTCGGGCTCGGCCTGCGGTTGGCCAGCGACGGACATGTCGCGCTGGCCCGGCGCCGTCTCGCCGAATTACGCGACGCCATCGGCGCGGAACTCGTCGACGCCGTTCTGGCGGCACCGCAGTTGCGGGAGTCGGAGTTGGCGGCCCAGCGTGAGCGGGTGGCCGAGCTGAAGAGCCGCCTTGCGGACCTCGATCCCGCGGTGACTGCCGACTTGCGCAGCGTGGTGGACAGCCTGGTCCGGCGCAGCGTGTGGATCGTCGGCGGTGACGGCTGGGCCTACGACATCGGATCCGGTGGGCTCGACCACGTGTTGGCCACCGGGCGCAACGTCAATGTGCTGGTGCTCGACACCGAGGTCTATTCCAACACCGGCGGTCAGATGTCCAAGTCGACACCGCTGGGCGCAGTCGCCAAATTCGCCGCCGCCGGCAAGACGGTGCCGAAAAAGGATCTGGCACTGCAAGCAATCGCTTACGGAAACGTCTACGTCGCCAAGGTCGCCATGGGTGCCGACCCGCAGCAGACCCTGCAGGCCTTCCGCGAGGCGGAAGCATACGATGGCCCGTCGCTGGTGATCGGCTACAGCCAGTGCATTGCGCACGGCATCGACATGCGCCTCGGGATGGATCAGCAGTACCGCGCGGTCGCCAGCGGACACTGGCCGCTGCTCCGTTACGACCCGGTACTTCGTGCCGCCGGCCACAATCCGTTCCTGCTCGATTCGCATCGACCACGGATCCCGCTGGCCGACTACGTCTACCGAGAGTTGCGGTATCGCTCACTGGCCAACGCCGACCCGGTCGAAGCCGAACGGCTGCTCGGGCTGGCAGAACAGGCGATCGAACAACGCTGGAATACCTACGAGGAGATGGCTTCCCGCGGTCCCGAACACTTTCACGCCGACGCCCGCAGGGCACGCTGATGGACCTGTCGACCCGCTATATGGGCCTCACATTGCGAAACCCCTTGGTGGCGGCGGCATCTCCGCTGTCGCAGACCGTGGACGGCATCCGGCGCCTCGCCGACGCCGGTGTCGGTGCGGTCGTGCTCTATTCGCTGTTCGAAGAGCAACTGCGCCGCGAGGCCGAGCAGAACGCACGTCTTGCCGAGGCAGGAGCAGAAGGTTTCGCCGAAGCCCTGAACTACTTTCCGGCCGGGTCCGGCGAGGACCAAGGCCCACGCCGCTATCTGAGTCTCCTCGAACGCGCGGCCGGCGCGGCCTCAGTTCCGGTGATCGGCAGCCTCAACGGCAGCACGCCCGGCAGTTGGGCGCGCTACGCCCGGTCAATGCAGGACAGTGGTGCGGCCGCAATCGAATTGAACATCTACTACCTGCCCGGCGATCCGCACGTCTGCGGCCGCGATGTCGAGCAGCGTCACCTCGACATCCTGGCGCGGGTCAAGGACGCGGTGACCGTCCCGGTGGCCGTCAAGCTCAGCCCGTACTTCAGCGCGACCGGCGAAATGGCGCGGCGCCTGGATGAGGCCGGAGCCGACGGGCTTGTGCTGTTCAATCGATTCCTGCAGCCCGACATCGACCCCGAGACCCTCACCGTGGTGCGTGCGGTGTCGTTATCCACGCGAGAGGAGATTCGGTTGCCGCTGACGTGGATTGCGTTACTGCGCGGACGGGTCGGCGCGTCGCTCGCCGCGACGACCGGCGTCGAGAGCGCCACGGAGCTGATCAAGTACCTGCTCGCCGGCGCGGATGTGGTGATGACCGCGTCAGCACTGCTGCGCCACGGTCCGGATCACGCCGCCGTGCTGCTCGACGGCTTGTGTGAATGGATGGGGCGCAAGGGATATACCACCGTCGAGGAGCTGCGTGGGCTGCTTGCCATACCCGTCGGCGCCGACGAGACCACCCGCGAACGCTGGGACTACGTCAGCGCGCTACGACAAGCCGACAGCACTGACTACGGCCCCTGGTAACGCTGGCGGCTCGTACACATTCGAGGGCGATTCGCAGCGACTCAGGGTCTTTCGACCCTTATCGGGGCGCCGCGTCAGGCGTTGAGTGAAGTTGCGGCTGGTGTGGCATTAGAGAGTGACGACCGCCGGGAAGGCCCCAATGACGATCAACGGCGGCGGCACAGCCACCATCACAGCGACGAATGTGGCGTCGATGTTTCTCGACCGCGTCCAGGCGTCGTCGGATAAGGAGGCCTTCCGCTACCTCGTTGCCGGCGAATGGGTTTCAGCGACCTGGCAGCAGACCGCGGATCGCGTCGAGATGCTGGCGGCCGGCCTGCTGGCGCTGGGCATCGAACCCGAGCAGCGGGTCGGTATCGCGTCAAGTACACGATACGAGTGGATTCTGGCCGACCTGGCGATCATGTGTTCCGGGGCCGCCACCACCACCGTGTATCCCACCACCAACGCCGGCGGTACCGCCTACATCCTGGCCGACTCCGAAAGCCGCGTCGTGTTCGCCGAGGACGCCGAGCAGCTGGCGAAGCTCACCGAACGCCGCGCCGAGCTGCCCAGCCTCACCAAGGTGGTGCTGTTCGAGGGCGCCGGCGACGGCGACTGGGCGATCACCTTCGCGGACTTCGCCGAGTTGGGGCAGAAATATCGTCTCGAGCATCCGTTGGGTGTGCGGGCCCGAACGGACGCGATCACCCCGCAGCAGTTGGCGACGTTGATCTACACCTCCGGAACCACTGGACCGCCCAAGGGTGTGCGGTTGCCGCATTCCGCCTGGGCCTATGAGGGGACGGCGACCGTCGCGTTGAACCTGATGCGCGAGGACGATCTGCAGTTGTTGTGGTTGCCGATGGCCCATGCGTTCGGCAAGGTGCTGATCACCGCCCAGTTGGCGTGCGGGTTCGTGACCGCGATCGACGGGCGAGTGAACAAGATCGTCGACAACATGGCCGTCCTCAAACCGACGGTCATGGGCGCCGCGCCCCGCATCTTCGAAAAGGCGCACGCCCGCATCGTCACCGCGCAGCAAGCCCAGGGGGGCCTGCGGGCCCGGCTGTTCGCGGCGGCTTTCACCGTGGGGCTGGCAGTGGATCGGCGACGGCGCGCCGGCCGCGCCGTGCCCCTGCCGATGTCGCTGCTGCGCCCGCTCTTCGACCGCCTGGTGTTCAGCAAAGTGCGTGACGTGTTCGGCGGGCGCATCCGGTTCTTCATCTCCGGTGCGGCACCGTTGAACCGCGAGATCGGCGAGTGGTTCCACGCTGCGGGCCTGCTGATCCTGGAAGGCTATGGCATGACCGAGAGCGCGGCCGGGGCGTGCGTCAACCGGCCCGATCAGTACAAGTTGGGCACCGTGGGTCTGCCTATGGACGGCACGTCGATACGCATCAACAACGACGACGGGGAGATCCAGATCCGCGGCGCATGTGTGATGGACGGCTACCACAACCTGCCCGAAAAAACGGCGGAGGCGTTCACCGACGACGGCTGGCTGCGCAGCGGCGACAAGGGCGCACTCGATGCCGACGGATTCCTCACCGTCACCGGCCGGATCAAAGAGATGTTCAAGACTTCCGGCGGCAAATACATCGCCCCGCCGGCAATCGAGGCGAAATTTATGGCGATCTGTCCCTACGCCAGCCAGTTCCTGGTGTTCGGGGAGGCCCGCAACTTCTGCGTGGCGTTGATCGCACTCGATGCCGACCTGATGTCGCAATGGGCAGCAGAGAACGGACTCGACGGCGCGAACTACCAGGACCTGATCAACGCGCCGGCGGTGCGGGAGATGATCGATGAGTACATCGCCAAGCTCAACGGCGAACTCAACCGATGGGAAACCATCAAAAAATGGGTGCTGCTCGACCACGATCTGTCCATCGAGCGCGGTGAGCTGACACCGTCTCTGAAGGTGAAACGGTCCGTAGTGGCTGAACAGAACAAGCAGGTCCTCGATGCCTTATACAGGTAATCGAGCACGGGACCCCGCTGTCCTCGCTGTCGTCAGCGCGCCAAACCGAACGGTTGCTTCGGAAACGAGTCCGCGATTTCGAGAAGCCGGTTGTATTTTGCGACGCGTTCCCCTCGCGCCGGTGCACCGGACTTGATCTGGCCGCATCCCGAACCGACAGCCAGGTCAGCGATGAATGTGTCGTCCGTCTCGCCCGACCGATGAGAGATCATTGCGGCGTATCCGGAGTCACGGCACACCCGAAGCGCCTCAAGCGTTTCGGACACGGTTCCGACTTGGTTGACCTTGATCAAGGCGGCGTTGCCGATGCCGGCGCTGACGGCGAACGCAATCAACTCCGGATCGGTGACGAAGTTGTCGTCGCCCACCAACTGGACGCGCTCGCCAAGCCTGGCAGTGAGCTTTTGCCAGCCTGCATTGTCGGTCTCGCCGAGGCCGTCCTCGATGCTCCAGATGGGGAATTCGTCGATCATCTGCGCATAGCGATCGATCATGTCTTCGCTCGACAACGACTCGCCGCCAACGGCGTAACGGCCGTCACGGTGAAATTCACTTGAGGCCGGATCGAGGGCGATGGCGACGCCGTCTCGTCCTGCGGCATAACCGGCGTCGCTGATCGCATGCACGATCAGCCGCAAAACCTCCTCTGGCAGAGCGATTTCGGGCGCGAAGCCGCCCTCATCCCCCAGGCCGGTCTGGAAGCCACGCTCCGCCATTACCGCACGCAGCCGTTGATACACCTCGGCGCCGGCACGGATCGCTTCAGGCAGCGAGGGCGCCCCGATCGGCGCGATCATGAACTCCTGAAAATCGAGCGCATTCGGCGCGTGCACGCCCCCATTCACAACGTTGAAATGCGGCACCGGTAGCCGCGGAAAAACCCCATCGGGCGTCAGCCACTGCCACAGGGGCTGTCCCGACTCGAGCGCGAATGCTTGGGCAGCGGCCATCGACGCACCCACAATGGCGTTGGCGCCCAACCGCGACTTGTCGGCCGTGCCGTCCAGCCCACGGAGGGCGTCGTCAACCTGGCCAAGCGAGGCGAACGAGTGACCGGTCACGGCGTCCGCAATGGCCCCGTTGACGTGGGCAACCGCCTGCTGCACTCCCAACCCCGAGTACCGCTTCTTGTCGTGGTCTCGCAACTCGACCGCCTCGCGACTACCCGTCGATGCCCCGGAGGGCACCCCCGATTTCACGCTGCGACCGTCGGCCAGGGTGGCTCGCACACGCAGGGTGGGTCGACCACGCGAGTCCAGAATCTCAATCGCCGACATCGACGAAAAACGTACGGTCACCTGAACTCCTCCGAGTCATCGACGACAGAGCAACGGATCCGTTCGCGGCGCCGGTCGTAGTCGGTGGCACACGGCCACCCGCATGTTCAGGCTCGGAGCAATCGCTCCCCGAGTTCAGCAGCGGACAGTCAAATCCATCCCTAACAAGCCGAGGTTCTCAGCCTCCTCCGACGCTACACCCGTCGGGCAGCTTTCAGCTCGCAGACCGCCGACGAAAACGCTTGCTCTTCAACGCAAGAGCCCGCGTCCGTGGTACTCTCGCGGCACACCACAGGCCCACGCCGGGCGGGCGGGAAGACCCACATCATGCGCCACCGCTGCCGCTCTGATTCCCCGGTTCTCTTGAGCCGGACTCGATACCCTGAGTGACAGGGTGGTGCAGCAACGATGACTTCCGGTATCGCGACGATTCTCAACCGGCACGAGTGTGACCGTGCTGTGCTCCTCGACATCTTGTGGGATGTGCAACGCGAATCGGGCTACATATCCGCCGAAGTTGCCGCCGCGATAGCCGATTGGCTCGGGCTGTCCGTCGAGGATGTTCTGGAGACCGCGACGTTCTACCACTTCTTCCACACCACTCCGTCGGGCCGTCACCGAATTTATCTGAGCAACAACGTCATTGCGAAAATGCGCGGCTACCGCCAGGTGCACGAGGCCTTGGAGATCGACACCGGGACACGATTCGGCGGCCCCGGGTCGGCCGACTTCGGGCTGTTCGAAACCGCGTGCATCGGATTGAGCGATCACGAACCGGCGATGCTCATCGACGATGTCGTGTTCACTGACCTGACACCGGCTTCGGTCGGCGAGATCATCGAGGGACTGAAGAGGGGCAATACTGCGGCGCAGATCGCCAATCCGGCCGGCCTGCCACGCGACGGCGTGGCGTATGTCGATGCGCTGACACGCACCGCAGTGCATACGTCGGGGCCGGTATTCTTCTGCGGCGACACCGATTACAGCGCGTTGGTGCCCCGCTGCCTGGCGATGGCTCCCGAGGACGTGATCGCCACCGTCTCGGAGTCCGGTCTGCGGGGGCTGGGCGGCGCGGGTTTCCCGACCGGCAACAAGTGGAAGTTCTGTCGCGCAGCCAACGGCGACGAGAAGTACATCATCTGCAACGCCGACGAGGGCGAGCCCGGGACCTTCAAGGACCGGGCGTTGCTGACCTATTCTCCCAAGCAGGTATTCGTAGGCATGGCGATCGCGGCCCATGGCGTTGGCGCCCGGCACGGCATCCTCTACCTGCGCGCCGAGTACGTCGTATCTGCGCGACTACCTCGCACGGCAGTTGGCGGAACTACGCCAGGATGGTGTGCTCGGCGACGGGTTCGACATCCGCATCCAGCTGGGTGCCGGGTGCCTACATCTGCGGCGACGAGACCGCGCTTCTCGAGTCCTGCGAGGGTAAGCGGGGAACGCCGCGACTCAAGCCGCCTTTCCCGGTCGAGCATGGTTTCCTCGGCAAGCCGACGGTGGTCGAACAATGTCGAGACATTCGCCGCGGCCACCCGGATCATGCAGGAGGGTGCCGGGTGGTTCGCGGCAATGGGGGTGCCCGGGTCCACCGGCACCCGGCTGCTCAGCGTCGCCGGCGACTGCGCCGCCCCCGGGATCTATGAGGCGGAGTGGGGGGTGACGTTGCGCGACATGCTCGAAATGGTCGGCGCCGACAACCCCCGGGCCGTCCAGATCAGCGGTCCCTCCGGGGAGATGCTCTCGGTGGACGCCGACGCCGACCGCAGGCTGGCCTACGACGATCTGTCCTGCAACGGCTCCTTCATGGTGTTCAACCACGGACGCGACCTGATCGACATCGTTGGGGACTTCATGCAGTTCTTCGTCGACGAGTCCTGCGGCATCTGCGTGCCCTGTCGTGCGGGCAACGTGATGCTGCGCCAGAAGATCGGTCTGGTAGCCGCGGGTCGGGCGATCCGATCCGATCTCGACGACATGGTTGCCTGGGGTGGGATCGTTGCTCACACCAGCCGATGCGGGCTCGGTGCCACCTCGCCCAATCCCATCCTGAGCACGCTGAAGAAGTTCCCGGACATCTATTCGGCCCGACTTCGCGAGCGCAACGGCGAGCTGCTGCCGTCCTTCGACCATAAGGCGGAGCTGACCGGTTATGCCCAAGCCGTTGCCGCGCTCGCACCGCAGGAGTCGCTGTGACCATCCGGATCGAGATCGACGGCAAAACCGTTAGCTCCGAGGAGGGCAGGACGCTCGTCGACGTCGCCGCGGAGGCGGGCGTCTACATCCCGACCTTGTGCTATCTGCCCGATCATCCCGTCCTGGGCACCTGCCGGGTGTGTTCGGTCAAGGTCAACGGCGCGGTCGCCGCCGCCTGTGCGGTCAAGGTCAGCGACGGGATGCGGGTGGAGGTTGTCAACGACCCGGAGACCACCGACGCGCGTAAAGCGTTGGTGGAGCTGCTGTTCGCCGAAGGTAACCACAACTGCCCAAGCTGTGAGAAGTCCGGCCGGTGCACGCTGCAGGCGGTCGGCTACGAGGTGGACTTGACGGTGTCCCGCTTCCCGTACCAGTTCCCCAAGCGGGTTGCCGACCATGCGGCGGACACGATCTGGCTGGAGCGCGACCGCTGCATCTTCTGCCAGCGTTGTGTGGAGTTCGTCCGCGATCACGAGACCGGCAAGAAGATCTTCAGTATCAGCGGCCGCGGAGCGGATGCCCGCATCGAGATCGATGTCGAACTGGCCAACAAGATGCCCCCCGAACAAGTCCGCGAGGCCGTCGATATCTGTCCCGGTGGGAACGATTCTCGAAAAAGGAGTGGGGTATGACGAGCCTATCGGCGAGCGGCGCTACGAAGTCGAATCGGTGAAGGACCGGGCGCTGGAACCTATACGGAGGCAAGGAAAGTGACGCCGCCGGAAACCAATGAGTTTGCGTCGCACGAACTTCCGGCCACTCCCGCTCGACCCGGAGCTTGCCGCCAGCCGCGCCGGGAAGATCAAGGTCTCGATGATCAGCCTGTGCGGATGTTGGGGATGCAGCTTGTCGTTGCTCGACATCGACGAGCGGATGATCGACCTGCTGGACAAAATCACCATACTGCGATCGTCGTTCACCGACATCAAGCGCATTCCGGAGCGGTGCGCGATCGGATTCATCGAGGGCGGGGTCGCCAACGAGGACAACATCGAGACGCTGCGGCACTTCAGGGACAACTGCGACGTCCTGATCTCGGTCGGCGCCTGCGCGATCTGGGGTGGTGTCCCGGCGCTGCGTAACCTGGTGGGGCTCAAGGATTGTCTGGCGGAGGCTTACACGAACTCCCCGACGGCGCCGCCCTCCGACAGCCCGGTGGTGCCCTACGACCGTCGGATCCCGATCCTCACCAACAACGTCTACCCGTGCCACGAGGTCGTGCAGATGGACTACTTCATCCCGGGCTGCCCGCCGGGCGCGGACGCGATCCTCGACGTCCTGGAGGACCTTGTCAACGGACGTCCGGTGAATCTGCCCAAGTCTCTCAACCGTTTCGACTGATCGGGGAATGGCCGGTATGGCGAAAACACTCGTAATCGATCCGGTCACCCGCATCGAGGGACACGGAAAGGTGGTCATCGAACTCGATGACGACCGCAACGTCATCGACGCCAAGCTGCACGTGGTGGAGTTCCGCGGCTACGAGAAGTTCATTCAGGGCCACCCGTACTGGGAAGCACCGGTTCTCATGCAGCGGATCTGCGGGATCTGCTTCGTCAGCCACCACCTCGGCGGGGCCAAAGCTCTCGACGACATGATCGGGGTCGGGCCGGCTGTCGGGCACGAGTCTCACCCCGACCGCAATCAAGATGCGCCGGCTGGGTCACTACGCACAGATGCTGCAATCCCACGTCACCGCCTACTTCTACCTGGTGGTACCGGAGATGTTGTTCGGGATCGACGCCGCGCCCGAGCAGCGCAACTTGATCGGACTGATCGAGGCCAACCCCGAGTCTCATCAAACGTGTTGTCCGGCTTCGCAAGTGGGGCCAGGAGGTTATCGCCGCCGTCTTCGGAAAGCGCATGCACGGTCTTTCCGCGGTGCCCGGCGGCGTGAACAAAAGCCTCACAGCGGCCGACGTGAACCGCTTGCTGCGCGGCGAGGACGGACTGTCCTCCATCGACGAGGTCATCGACGACGCTCAGCTGGGTCTGCAGATGTTCTACGACTTCCACGACGAGCACCGTGCCCAAGTCGACGGCTTCGCCAATGTGTCGGCGCTGAACATGTGCCTGGTGGACGATGACGGCAACGTCGACTACTACGACGGGCGGCTCAGGGTCGTCGACGAGCAGAAGAAGCTCGTACGCGAGTTCGATTATCGCGACTACCTCGACCACTTCTCCGAGGGTGTCGAGAAGTGGACCTACATGAAGTTCCCTTACCTCACCGACCTCGGCCGCGACGCTGGGTCGGTGAGGGTGGGCCCGCTGGCCCGGCTCAACGTCACGCAAGCCCTGTCGACCCCAATCGCCGCCGAAGCGCTGGAGACGTTCCACGCTTACACCGGCGGACGCGCCAATAATATGACGCTGCACACCAATTGGGCGCGCACCATCGAAATCATCCACGCCGCCGAGGTCGTCAGGGACTCTGCTCAACGACCCCGACCTGCAAAAGGATGACCTGGTGGTGTCACCCGGTGCGGACGCCTGGACCGGAGAGGGGGTCGGGGTGGTGGAAGCCCCCCGGGGGAGCCTGCTGCACCACTACCGCGCCGATCGCGAAGGCAATATCACCTTCGCCAACCTGATCGTGGCCACCACCCAGAACAATCACGTGCTCAACCGGACGGTTCGCAGCGTCGCCGAGGACTATCTCGGCGGCCAGGCCAAGATCACCGAGGGCATGATGAATGCCATCGAGGTGGGGATCCGCGCCTATGATCCCTGCCTGAGCTGCGCCACCCACGCCCTGGGGCAGATGCCTTTGGTCGTCACCGTTGTCGACTCCCGGGGGCGGGTGCTCGATGAGCGCGTGCGCTGAACCCGACGGTGTCACTCTTGGGCTGTTCGACAACCCCACGTCGCTGATCTATGGCATCGGCAACGACGGACGGCAGGACGACGGATTGGGCTGGGCCTTCATCGACCGGCTCGAGCAGGTCCATCCTCGGCCGCGCGCATGCCTGCGCCGTACCTATCAGCTGGGCCTCGAAGACGCGGATCTGATCAGCCGATACACCCGAGTTTTGTTTGTGGATGCCACGAAAGATGCTGGCGGTCGAATCGTTTAACCTGAGTGTTCCCGAGCCGAAATTGGACTTCACCTTCACCTCGCACGCCATCTCCGTGCCGTCGATCTTGGCAACCACTCAGCAGTGCTTCGATCACGTCCCCGAGGCCTACGTGCTGGCGATCCGCGGCTACGAGTGGGAACTGCGGCAGGGACTGAGCATCTCGGCGCAACACAACCTCAGCTACTCAGTGGAGTTCTTGTCGAGACCGCGGTAACGGAGGCTGCTCAGGGTGCAAAGCGTTGACTGCTTCGCCGACGGAGGCGAACAAGTGGTCCTCGCCGACCCGCGCCAGCAGGCCGCTTCGCGCCAAGGCGGCGCGGACCGTTTTGTTGGTTCTTGCCATCGCGAACGACACCTCACGATGGTCGAGCTGGTCGAGCGCCTGGCGTAATGCCCGGGCTCCGGTGTAATCGAGGTCCGTCATTCCCATCGCGTCGAGCACGACGAGCCCAAGTGAGTGACCTGCGTGGTCGACCGCGGCAGCCAAGTCGGTTCTGAAACGACTGGCGTTGGCATACCAGAGGGGTGTCGAGAACAGCACCACGAGCACCCCGGGAAGCGCGATGGCGTGCTCGCTGCCGTCGAGCGGGGCCCAACTGGTGGTTGAGGGGATCCGGCCCAGCACGTGCAGGTGCGGGCGGGCGGTGAGGCGGGTGCGGTCGAGTATTGCCAGCGCTACCGCGACGGTGATGCCCTGTTCGACGCCGACGAATGCGACCGTGAGCAGGGTGATCAGAGCCAGCCCGAATTCGAAGCGATCGTAGCGGGCGATCTCGACGAGATCCTGGATGTGCAAGATTCGGGTGGCGATGAAGATCAGAATCGACGCCAGGGTCGCCAAGGGCAGGTCCTCGAGCAGGGCGACGGCAGGGATCAACAGCACCATTGCACCGGCAGCAGCCAGTCCGGCCACCTGGGTCCGTCCGGAGGCCGAGACCACGGCGGCGGTTCGCGGCGGGCTTGCGTTCACCGGGAAGGCGCCGACCATGCCGGCGACGACATTGCCGGCTCCGACGCCGAGGAAGTCGCGATTGACGTCGACCTCATATGCGCCCTGGTCGGCGAACGCGCGGGTCGTCGCCGCCGTCTGGCTGACAATCACCAGGGCGACCACGCCGGCGATCGGCGCCACCGCAACCAGCGCCGACCACGACAACCCGTGCAGCCCGAGGTGCGGCGCGCCGTGGGCCACCGCACCCAACACCATCACCCCGTGGGCGTGCAGTTTCATCGCAGCGACGAGGATCGTCGAGCCGATCAGCCCGACGAACGCCCCCGGAAGCCGGCGATCGACGCGTTCGGCGACGACCACGATGATGAACACGCCGACCCCGATGCCCAGCGCCCACCCGTTGATCGAATGCAGGCTGCTGAGCGTGACACCTACCCGGTGCAGTGTGCTGCCGCTCGCGCCGGGCAGGCCGAGCAGATCGGGCAGCTGGTGCACCAGGATGATGATCGCCACCCCGCCAAGGAATCCGCTGATGATCGGCGCCGACAGAAACTCGGCGACCCACCCGAGCCGCAGTAGACCAACCAGGGCCACCACCACACCGACCATCACCGCGAGGATTCCGATCAACGCCACGTAGCCAGGGGAGACGGCCGACACCACGGCGGCGATGCCGACGGCGAACAACGGAGCAATGGTCGAATCGGCGCCGACCGACATCTGCGGGTTCGATCCCAACAGCGCGAACATCACGCTGCCCGCGACAAACGCGTAGAAGCCGGTGATCGGCGGCATACCGGCCAGCCGGGCGGTGGCCAACTGCTCAGGTACCGCGATCGCCAGCAACGTCAGCGCTGCGACCAGATCGCCAATCACCCACGACGATCGGTAGCCGTGCAGTGAGGACAACAGCATCGACCGCGCCCCCAGCACCCGCGCCGTTAAGCCTGCTGCCGACTGCATCGACTCATCATCGCCTTGAAACCAGGGACCGATGTGCTGGACACGGTCTTGACACACGGGCGCACAATTGAGATATCCGTCTGAAACGCGGGGAGCTGCGATGAGCGAGCAACGGTACGACTTCTTCGGCGAGATCTTCCAGCGGTACTTCAGACCGGCCATCGACGCATATCCGCGAATGGGTAGCGCGCTCGTCGACAGGTTACTCACGCTGACGGACGACGTCCCCGATAAATTGGCGCAGACCCGTTGCGCCGCAAGGGCGTGGGCCGAAGCCGAGACCCCGAACGCCAGGATCACCTCGGAACTCTTCGTGATCACCCAACACGGACTGATGTATGCCGCCGGGTCGAGCGAGTCGCGTCGGGCGCTGTATTACCTGGCCACGCCGCCCGTGTTGTTCGATCCGTTCGTCGATCAGGTCGACAGCGTCGAACTGCATGAGGGCGCGGTAGTCGTGGTCGACAGCCAGTTCGGCCGTGACCTCGCATCCGCGCATCCGATGGACGCCGCGCTGCGCCGGATACTCGACGAACACCTGGCGCTACGGGTGGATCTGCCCGCGTGACTATTCGTCGCCACGGGCTCCTTGGCAGGCGCGCGAGGCGGCCTGGGCGAGGATGCGGTCATCGTTGGCGTGTGTTCGGAGCCGCGATGACGACGTCCATGACAAGTCCCCAACGATGCACGCGTGAGTGATGCTCGATGTTCCAGTCGTGTGCCAGCAGAGCGGTCGTGCTGATAGGGCGACACCCGCCCAACACCTGCGGCGCAATGCGCCAGATGCCGGTCCAGGCTCGGCAGAGACCCCGTTCGAGCAACCGCTCTCCGTGAGTGAGGCTGGCCAGGCACAGCCGGCCATCGGGCGCGAGGATCCGCCGGAACTCGTCCACCACGGCGCGCGCGTAGGCGTCGTCGAGCAGGTCGAACACGAAGGTGGACAGCACCCGGTCGGCGAATCCGTCGTCGGCGGGTAGCGGCAGTGAGCCGTCGACCAGCACCACCTTGGCCCGCTCGGCCCAGGGGGCCAGCCGGCTGGTGGCCAGGTTGACCATCACCGGGCTGATGTCGACGCCGAGGTAGTTGACACTGGGAGGCAGCGCAGCCAGCAGGTTCGCAGCCAGCCGGCCGGTGCCGCAACCGAATTCGAAGATCGTCTGGTCCCCGGCGAGGTCCGACTCGGCCACGAGGCGGTTTATCGTCGCGTCCTCGTAGAAGGCCTGCCAATCCTGGACGCGTCCGATCCGGTCGTAGACCCGACGAGCCTGGTTCAGCGTAAGCGCCACGGGTCCACGTTACGACGACTGTGCGGCCGCGGGACCGTTGTTGCCCACCAACTCCTTCTTTGCCTCTGCCATCTCAGCTTTGGCGGTGGCGTCGACCCGCGGATACTGCGGGTCGAGATTCCGCAGCGTCTCCAACAGCACAGCGGAAGTCGACACGTGGCTAAACCATTTGTGGTCTGCAGGGATCACATGCCAGGGTGCCCAGACGGTGCTGGTGTTGCTGAGCATGTCTTGAAAGGCCCGCTGGTAGTCGTCCCAGAACGCGCGCTCGCGGAGGTCGCCGACGGAGAACTTCCAGTTCTTCTCCGGTTCGTCGATGCGCTCAAGGAACCTGCGCGCCTGCTCGTCCTTGGAGACGTTGAGAAACAGCTTGACGATGACGGTCCCGTTGTCGGTGAGGTAGCGCTCCCAGTCGTTGATGTCACGATACCGCCGCTGCCAGATGTCGCCAGCGTCGAGCAACGCGGTGCGTGGCCATAACGTCTCAGGGTGCACACGGGTGATCAATACGTTCTCGTAGTGGGACCGGTTGAACACCGCGATGCGGCCCAGTTCCGGCAGCGACCTTTGGTGGCGCCAGAGGTAGTCATGTGCCTGCTCGGTCGCCGACGGCGCCTTGAAGCTGTACACGTCGACGCCCTCGGGGTTGAGGCCGCTCATGACGTGCTTGATCGTACCGTCCTTACCGGCCGCGTCGATCGCCTGAAGGATGATCAGCAGCGAGCGGTCGGCTTGGGCGAAGAAGCGGTCCTGCAAATCCAGCAGCGCCGCTTTCGCGTCTGCCTGCGCCGCGGCACCGTGGTCTTTCCGAAGCTGCTTGTCGTGCCGGCCGGGATCGAAGTCCTTGGCCAACTCGACCTTGGACCCCGGCTTTACCCGGGTAGCCTCCGCCAGTCGATTCCAGTGCGCCGGCAACTTCGCCTCCTGGTTGTGTCAGCTGTTCATTGCCCGGGGTGTCTCGTGCTGCAGGGCAACGATCACTGTCAGCCTTGCAGAAGGGTGACCGGGGTTGGCCACCACCGTGGGGCGTGGGTAACCCGCGCCTTGTTCGGTGCGACAGGTGGCGATCGCGGGTTTCACCTTCAGTGAGGTCAATTGCGTTGCCCGCCTGGCGTTCTTGAAAGAATCTCACTGCGCTCGCGACGCGTGGGCGCAGACGGTGCTAACAGTGCGCGCGTGTACGCATCGATGAGTCGACTATGCGTGGACAGGCCTGCCGCTGACTTTTCGGAAGGTCGCCTCGATGCCGAAGGACAATGCGACCATCGCGACCAAGACACTGACGGACTCGAGGCTGCTCTTGGCGATGAGCGCGGCCAATGCCCCGACACACGCGACTGCGGCCGCGACCGAGATCCACGGTGTCGATCCCCGCGTTCGGGCCGTGTGAGCCGCAGCGAGGTTGACGGCGGCGAAGATGATGAGGAACCCGGCGCTTCCCATGGTCGAGATGCTGGCCAGGTCCAGCACGTTGGCGAGCACAACGGTCGATGTTGCGGTGATCAGCAGCCCTCCTAGGGGCTGGTTCCAGACCGCTCGGTCGAGTTGGGCAGGCAGCTCCCGCGATTTTGCGATGGTGTAGGTCATCCGCGCGGATCCGTACAGGGTGGCGTTGATCGCCGACGCGGTCGACAGCATCGCCGCTACACCGATCATCGCGAAACCGAAGCCGCCCAGCGCGGGCCGGGCGGCTTCGGCCAGCGCATAGTCACGAGCGTTGATCAGCCTCGACAGCGGGACCGCCCCCACCGAGACGATGGCCACAGAGACGTACAACGCGATCACGAACAGCACCGAGATGTAGTACGCCCTGGTGAGCACCCGGGCAGGGTCGGCAACGTCCTCGGCGGCGTTGGCGATCAGTTCGAAGCCCTCGTAGGCGAGGAAGATGATCATCCCGCCCGCGATAACCGACACCGGAGAACTCCACTGCGCGGGCGCCAGTCGCTCGCTGGAGACTCCTGCCACCCCGACGGCCACGAAGAACACAAGAATCACGAGCTTGATTGCGACGACGACACGTTCGGCGCGGGCCACCGTAGACGCGCCCGCGATGTTGACCACCGTGATCAGCACGATCGCCGCGGTGAGGAACACATGCTTGCCCAAGGAGTGGGCGGACTGGGGCAGAAAACTCGCGGCGTAGCTGCCGAACGCCTGGGAATACAGGGCGAGCATCACGATGTAGCTCAGCCACAACAGGACGTTCATCCCGCCCGAGAACAGACCGGTGCCAAACGTGCGGTTGAGGAACGTGACGGTTCCCCCGCGGCTGGGATAGACCTTCGACAACAGCGCATAGGAACGCGCAGTCAATAACGCCACCAGACCGGCCAGCAGAAACGCCAGCGGCGCAGCCCCTTTGGTGATCTGCACCGACAGCCCGAGAACGGCGAAAATGCCGCCGCCGACCATGCCACCGATGCCGATCGCGACGGCACCCCATAGCCCGACCGGATGCGCGGCCGCTTTTTTCGATTCCGCCATGATCCGAGCTTACGAAAATCTACCCAAGAGAAAGGTGCTCAGCCGTTCGGAGTCCGCTGCGGGGCGGGGACGACCACTATCGGACACCGCGAGTGGGACACGACATGGTGGCTGACCGAGCCGAGCAACGCCCCGATGAATCCGCCGTGCCCGTGAGAGCCGACCACCAGCGTGTCGCATTCGCTGACGCTCTCGAGCAGCACCTGCGGCGTGGCCGTCCACCGGCTGCATATTGCGTCTACTCGGACTAGACGAAAGAGAGTTCGTCATCGGCAAGGCTGCTGAGACGCCGGACTGACAAAGCGACCGCGAACGTCAACACCCGCCCACGATGTCATCAAATCGCCTGTCCACACAGCGCTTTCAGATAGGAATGTTGTACACCGCCCGCCAGGGCGAGCAGAAGCAGGAGCACCGGCAGCGCCGAAACACGTTGGGCGAGCGCAGTGTGGCCAGGTCGACGTGTCGTCCGGCCTTACCCGGCAATCTGATGAGTCGATTGCCACTGCGTCGATCAGCGGGGCGTCCACGTTCCACCGCGCGATACAGCGTTGGAGCCGTTCGGATGCAGAGACCGGTCGCCGCAGGCGGCGCCCGCGGGGGTGTAGCGTCGACGATGTTGGGATGTTCAACCAGTCCGGGATGAGGCCAGCTATCCGCCGCTGCCCTCATAGAGCAGTCGCTCGTGCCGAACGCTCCGATGACAACCGCATACCCGGGGATCGCCATGGCCACTCCACCCACTCTGGAAGCACCGAAACCGGCTCCCGCACAGTACTTTCCGAGCGAAAGCGTTTTATGCCTACTCGGAAATGACCGGGCGAATCGCCTATGCCTCAAGCCTTCCGATGACGTCCAGCCCACCGACTGGACGCCGTGACCACCGCCATGCCGCCTGTCACGCCCTCCTCTGCCGATGCGGGCAATGCCGAGCCGAGCCGCGACTTCAAATCGGCGCCGATGCCCGAGGTGAAGGCGGAGCTGGGCTACTCGTCCGGATGGATTGAGCACAGCCGAGGCGACGCGACGTTTGGCCCAGTACGGGCCGAATGAGATCGCCGAGCACACCACCAACCCGCTGCTGAAGTTCCTCAGCTACTTCTGGGGTCCGATTCCGTGGATGATCGAGATCGCCGTCGTATTGTCCGGCGCGGTGGGGCACTGGCCGGATTTCTTTGTCATCTTGCTGCTGCTGGTGGCTAACGGCCTCGTCGGCTATACCGAGGAACGGCAGGCCGGCGACGCAATTGAAGCCCTCAAAGCCAAACTGGCGATTAATGCGCGCGTGAAACGCGAGGATGCTTGGGAAACGGCAGCGGCGCGGGAGTTGGTTCCCGGCGATGTGATCCGGCTGCGCCTGGGCGACATTATCCCCGCCGACGCCCGGCTGCTTGACGGCGACGAGATCGAGGTCGACCAGTCCGCGCTCACCGGGGAGTCGTTGCCTGCTACCCGCCTCGCAGGCGATGCGGTGTTCTCCGGATCGATTGTCAGGCAAGGTGAAATCGGCGCCTTGGTCTATGCGACGGGCGCCCAGACTTACTTCGGAAAGACCGCCGAGTTGGTGGCCGACGCGCACACCGTCAGCCATTTCCAGCGCGCCGTGTTGAAGATCGGCAACTATCTGATCCTCCTCGCGGTTGCGCTGGTCACCATCATCATCGTCACGGCGATCCTGCGCGGCGATGCGATCCTCACCACGCTGCAGTTCGCCCTGGTCCTGACCGTCGCCGCGATCCCGGTGGCGATGCCCACCGTGCTCTCGGTGACGATGGCTGTCGGTGCACGGCTACTCGCCAGGAAGCAGGCCATCGTCAGCCGGCTGGTCGCCATCGAGGAACTGGCCGGCGTCGACGTGCTATGCGCAGACAAGACCGGCACCCTGACCCAGAACTCGCTGACGTTGGGCACCCCATTCAGCATCGACGGCGTAACGCCCACGACCGTCATCCTGAACGGCGCGCTGGCCTCCCGCGCCGACAACGACGACCCGATCGACCACGCGGTGCTCGGCGGCCTCGAGGACACCGAAGTCCTGCAGGCTTACACCGTCAGCCATTTCGCCCCTTCGACCCGGTGCGCAAACGCACCGAGGCCACCGTCACCGCCGCCGACGGGACCACCTTCAAGGTCACCAAGGGTGCCCCGCAGGTCATCCTGGCGCTGGCCGCCAACGCCGCGCAGATCACAACCGCCGCCGATAGCGCAGTCAACGACTTCGCGGCCCGCGGCTTCCGGTCTTTGGGCGTGGCCCGCGCCGACAGGGACGGCGGCTGGCAATTTGTCGGCGTGCTGCCGCTGTTCGACCCGCCCCGCGACGACGCCGCAGCGACCATCGCGACCGCCGCAGCGATGGGCGTCACCGTCAAGATGGTCACCGGCGACGCGCTGGCCATCGCGAAGGAGACCGCGACCAAGGTCGGCTTGGGCACCAACATCCTGGACGCAGCAGCCCTCGGTCACACGAAGAAGAACGAGACGGCGGCAGTGGCCGAATCCATCTTGGCCGCAGACGGTTTCGCCCAAGTCTTTCCCGAACATAAATACCACCTCATCGACGTTCTGCAGAAGCACGGTCACATCGTCGGAATGACCGGCGACGGGGTCAACGACGCCCCTGCCCTGAAAAAAGCCGACTGCGGCATCGCCGTGTCGGATTCCACCGATGCCGCGCGCGCCGCTGCCGATATCGTGCTGCTGACCCCCGGCCTCTCGGTGATCATCGAGGCGATCAAACAGAGCCGCAAGATCTTTCAGCGGATGAACAGCTACGCGATCTACCGCATCGCCGAGACGCTGCGGGTGCTGCTGTTCATGACCGTCGCCATCCTGGTCTTCAACTTCTACCCGCTCACCGCCATCATGATCGTGATGCTCGCGCTGCTCAACGACGGCGCCATCCTGTCCATCGCCTACGACAACGTCCGCTACCGCAACGAGCCCGAAGCCTGGAACATGCGCCTAGTGCTCGGTATCTCTACGGTGCTGGGCGTGCTCGGGCCGATCGCCGCGTTCGGCCTGTTCTACCTAGGCGACCGCATCTTCGACCTCGGCCACCCGCGTGTCCAGACACTGATGTACCTGATGCTCTCCGTCGCCGGCCACCTCACCATCTTCTTGACCCGAACCCGCGGCCCGTTCTGGTCAATCCGCCCGGCCCGCATCTTGTTGATCGCCGTCTTCGGCACCCAGATCATCGCCACATTCATTGCCGTTTACGGGCTGTACATGACACCGCTCGGCTGGACGTGGGCAGGCGCGGTGTGGGGCTACGCCCTGGTCTGGTTCCTGGTCAGCGACCGCATCAAACTTCTCGCCTACCGCGTCCTCGACCCGGTGAAGAACGCAGAGAAAAATCCGAGCCAGTTCGCGACCTAGCGCCCGCGCGTGGGTGACACGAACGAGCCAGTGGGACAACAACACCAAGGTGCTCCGGCAAAGCACCGCGCGGTTCGTATTTGGGCTGCAAGGACTTCCACTTCCCGGGACCGGACCTTCCTCGCCAGAGTGCGGCTGGGTCACCCAAGGGGGTGCTGACCCTCGGCGGCGCGTTAGGCGCGGGATTGATCGTCGTCGACTCGAGTCATCCGCACGCCCCCGGTATGATTCAAACCTCTAGTCGCGCATGCGAATCAGCCACGCAGGTCGTAGATCGATGCGCTGGAGTGCTCAAGAAATGCGGGGCGCCCGCGGATCCTAAATCAGCGAACCTTTTCAGGAATCGAATTCAGCGCTTGCAGAACGTGTTCCGCCAATTCGCTGGCTTCTTTGTCTTTGAGCTTGGAATGGGACATCAGGGTGTCCCTGACCAGTTCCAGACGGAGGAAATAGGGTGAACGAGTTACGGTGGGTGAAGCCATCAGATTTTCCTTTTCGATCGGGCATTTCCGCTCGTCACCGAGCCGCCCGACACCTCCGACCGTACGCCGATTCCCGTCATCAGGTGTGGCTACGGCGATCGGCGACGAACTGGGGCACGATTCCGGGTTGGACCGCCATACCCCGGGGTACGCTGCCCCGATGACCGTACGACCGGCGCCGCGCCCCGCTGGGCGCACCCTGGCGTCGCACATCAAATGGTTGCTGCGGGCCCGCCCGGGCGACTACATGCTGGCCGCCAGCGACGCGATGGCCTCGCTACCAGTGCTCGGCCGACACCTCGAACCGCTCGGCGGCATCACCGCGATGAGTATCTGGGGCTCCCGGTTGGCACCCGAGTTCATGTCGGCGTCGGCCAAGTCGTGGCTCACTCCCGGCATCGGCGAGACGCGCAAGGCCGAGCGGGCGCAAACCCAGGCGGTCACCGACGCCGCGCTGCGCGGTTTGCTGGCGAACAACGACCTGGACATCGAGTGGCCGGCGCCCGACCGCACTCCGCCTTTCTGGCGGGCGCGGCACCATCGCCGCCACCTGCACCGGACGTCGGTGCGGTATGGCAGGCAGCCATCGCAGCTGTTGGACGTGTGGCGTCGTAAGGACCTGCCGGTTCGCCCCGCGCCCGTGTTGATCTTCGTGCCCGGCGGCGCCTGGGTACACGGCGGCCGGCAACTTCAGGGCTACGCGCTGATGTCGCACCTGGCCGAGATGGGGTGGGTGTGCCTGTCGGCCGAGTACCGGGTGTCGCCACACAACCGCTGGCCGTCGCACATCACCGACGTCAAGACCGCGATCGCATGGGCGCGCGCCAACGTCGACAAATTTGGTGGTGACCGCAATTTCATTGCGGTAGCCGGTTGTTCAGCCGGTGGGCACCTGGCAGCGCTGGCGGGATTGACCGCCAACGACCCCGACATGGAGACCGAGCTGCCGCCGGACTCGGATACCTCCGTCGATGCGGTGGTGGGCATTTACGGCCGCTACGACTGGGAGGACCGCTCGACCCCCGAGCGGCGACAGTTCGTCGAGTTCCTCGAGCGGGTGGTGGTCAAACGCCGACTGAGTCGGCATCCCGAGGTGTTCCGCAACGCCTCGCCGATCGCTCGGATACACCCAGACGCTCCACCGTTTTTGGTGATTCACGGCAGCAGCGACAGGGTGATCCCAGTCGCGCAGGCGCGCAGCTTCGTCGAGAGACTGCGGGCTGTTTCCCGTTCGCTGGTCGGCTACGTGGAGTTGCCCGGCGCCGGACACGGTTTCGACATGACCGATGGCGCGCGAACCGGAGCGATGTCGACTGCGGTCGGGCTGTTTCTGAACCAGGTTTATCGCAACCGGATGATCGCGGCCAAAGAGGTTATTTAGGCCGCCGCACGGTTGTAGGGTCCCTCCCATGAAGCGGCTGAGCGGCTGGGACGCGGTACTGCTGTACAGCGAAACGCCGAATGTGCACATGCACACGCTCAAAGTTGCTGTGATCGAGTTGGACTCCGACCGTCGCGACTTCGACATCGACGCATTCCGTCGGGTGATTCACAGTCGGCTGTACAAGCTGGAGCCGTTTTGCTATCAGCTGGTTGACATTCCGCTCAAGTTGCACCATCCGATGTGGCGGGAAAACTGCGACGTCGACCTGACGTATCACGTGCGCCCATGGCGTCTGCGGGCACCGGGCGGCCGCCGTGAATTGGACGAGGCGATCGGCGAGATCGCCAGCACGCCGCTGGACCGCGACCATCCGCTGTGGGAGATGTACTTCGTCGAAGGATTGGCCGACAACCGGATCGCGGTGGTAGGCAAGGTCCACCACGCACTGGCCGACGGGGTGGCCGCGGCGAACCTGTTGGCGCGCGGGATGGATCTGGCGCCGGGGCCGCAGAACGGCGAAGCCCGGTACGCGCCCGATCCGACGCCGTCGACCGGGGAGTTGGTGCGATCGGCGTTTGCCGATCACATGCGCCATATCGGGCGGATCCCAGGGACCATCGGCTACACCGCGAAGGGCATCAACCGGGTGCGTCGCAGCTCGCGCAAGCTGTCCCCGGAGTTGACGATGCCGTTCACGCCGCCGCCGACGTTTATGAACCACATGCTCACTCCCGAACGTCGTTTCGCCACAGCCACTTTGGCGCTGAGTGACGTCAAGGAGACCAGTAAGGCGCTCGGCGCCACGATCAACGACATGGTGTTGGCGCTGTCGGCGGGGGCGTTGCGCAAGCTACGGCTCCGCTACGACGGCGTGTCCGACCTCCCGCTGCTGGCGTCGGTGCCGGTGAGCTTCGACTTCTCACCGGACCGTGTTTCGGGAAATCTGTTCACCGGAATGATGGTGGCGCTGCCCGCCGACGTCGACGATCCGCTGGAGCGGGTGAAGCGTGCACACGATTACGCGGTCGACGCCAAGGAAAGCCACCAGCTCCTCGGCCCGGAACTCGTCAGCCGGTGGGCGGCGTACTTTCCGCCGGGGCCGTCGGAGTCGCTGTTTCGTTGGCTGGCCGGCCGCGACGGCCAGAACAAGGTGCTCAACCTGCCGATCTCCAACGTCCCGGGTCCGCGTGAGCACGGCCGGGTCGGCGGCGCCAAGGTCACCGAGATCTATTCGGTGGGACCGTTGACCACCGGAAGCGGTCTGAACATCACGGTGTGGAGTTACGTTGACCAGCTGAACGTCTCGGTGCTCGCCGACGGCGCCACGGTCGATGATCCGCATGAGGTGACCGAGGCCGTCATCGATGAGCTCATTGAAATACGGCGCGCCGCAGGGCTTTCCGAGAAGCTGACGGTGATCGAAGGCGCGTTGGCTCAGGCCTGATCTTCCAGATGGCCATGGAGGTCACGCCGGGAGATCTTGCCGGTGCTGCTGCGCGGCAATTCGTCCAGCACGATGATCTCGCGCGGCACTTTGTAGTTGGCCAGGTTGTCGCGGACGTGTTGCTTGAGATCGTCGACGGTGACCGACGCGGCCGGCGTCAACACCACGAACGCCGCCAGTCGTTGCCCGTACTGCTCGTCGTCGACACCGAGCACGGTCGCCTCGGCGACGTCTGCGTGCGCGGCCAGCGTCTTCTCCACCTCGATCGGGTAGACGTTCTCGCCGCCGGACACGATCATCTCGTCGTCGCGTCCCACGACGTAGAGTCGCCCGGCCTCATCGAGTCGGCCGACATCGCCGGATGCCATGAAGCCGTCGTGGAAATTTCTGCCGGCGCCGGAGGTGTAGCCGTCGAAGCGGTTGGAGTTGCGGACGAAAATCTGACCGACCTCGCCGGTCGGCACCGACCGATGCTCGGAGTCCAGAATGCGAATCTCGGTGCCCACAGCGGGTTTTCCGGCAGTATCGGGTGCGGCGCGCAGGTCCTCGGGTGTCGCGGTGGCGATCATCCCCGCTTCGGTGGCGTTGTAGTTGTTGTAGAGGATGTCGCCGAACTCGTCCATGAACTTGGTGACGACATCGGGCCGCATCCGCGAACCGGATGCGGTGGCGAACCGCAGCGACCGACCGCTGTAGCGGCGGCGCACATCGTCGGGCAGATCCATGATCCGGTCGAACATCACCGGCACCACACACAAGCCGGTGGCCTGATGACGGTCGATGAGATCGAGCGTGGCTTCCGGGTCGAACTTGCGCCGGGTGGCCACCGTGCAGCCCAGCGACGCGGCGAAGATCAGTTGCGAGAAGCCCCAGGCGTGAAACATCGGCGCCACGACAACGGTCGTCTCTTCGGTGTGCCACGGCACCCGGTCGAGGATCGCCTTCAGTTCCGTTGCGCCGCCACCGGAATGCTTGGCGCCCTTGGGGTTACCGGTTGTTCCCGAGGTCAGCAGGATCATCTTGCCCGTGCGGTCCGTCTTGGCGGGCCGCTTGCCGAGGTGAGTGCCGATCAGCTTCTCGACGCCTGCGTCGTGCTGCTCCGGATGGTCGGTCCACGCGACGATGCGGGTGGTGTCGGGCCTGTCGGCCAGCGCGCGGTCCACCGACTCGGTGAACTC
Source organism: uncultured Actinomycetota bacterium (assembly GCA_963796825.1). Taxonomy (GTDB): domain Bacteria; phylum Actinomycetota; class Actinomycetes; order Mycobacteriales; family Mycobacteriaceae; genus Mycobacterium. The sequence continues at coordinate 214,878 of CAWCNE010000009.1, read as the reverse complement.
CTCGTCGAAGATCACCGCGTCCGCGCCCTCGCGATTGACCACGTCGGCCAACGCCGGGCCGGCGAACGACGTGTTGAGCAGCAGCACGTCGGCGCCGATCCGGTTGGCGGCAATCAACGCCTCGACGAACCCACGGTGGTTGCGGCACATGATCGCCACCACCTCAGGGGTCCCGCCGGGCAGGCCTTGCAATGCAGCGGCCAACGCATTGGCGCGCTCGTCGAGTTGACGGTAGGTCAGCGAGCCCAGTTCGTCGATCAGCGCGGGACGGTCCGGGCAGCGCTGCGCCGACATCCCGAATCCGCTTGTGACAGCCAGTCCTTCGCGGCGAACCACCCCGACGATGCGCAGATACTTGTCGGGTCGCATCGGCGCGATGATCCCCGCGCGGACCATGCTGCCCAGCAAGCCGAGCGCTGCCATCGCGCTGTTATCCGATTACCGGGAGGCGACGTTGTCTGGCCAGCTCGTCGAGCGCCTTCTGCATGACGCGCCGGACATGGGCGTCGACCACGTCGATGTCGGGCTGTTCGCCGAATTCGGCTGTCACGTCGATCGGTTCGAGCACCTGCATCACGATTTTGGTCGGCAGCGGGACGTTGACCGGCAGCACCGCGGACAGGCCGAACGGGAAGCCCACCGAGATCGGCAGAATCTTCACCCGCATCAGCTTGTCCAGCCGCAGCGCCTTGGCCAGTCCCATTCCGCGGGAGAGGTACAGCTGGCTTTCCTGGCCGCCGATCGACACCGCCGGAACGATCGGTACCCCGGCGTTGATCGCCGCCCGCACGTAACCGGTGCGTCCGTCGAAGTCAATCACGTTCTCCGACAGCGTCGGTCGGTAGACGTCATAGTCTCCGCCGGGGAAGACCACTACCACGCCGCCGGATCGCAGTGCCTCATCGGCATTTTCGTGGTTGGCCCGGATGAAGCCGGTGCGACGGAAGAACTCGCCGGTGGGTCCGGTGAAGATGACGTCGTGGCTCAGCGTGTAGACCGGACGGTCAAAGCCGAAGTGCTCGTAGAAGCCGGTGGCGAACACCGGCACGTCCATGGCGAACAGCCCCCCGGAATGGTTCGACACCACCAGCGCGCCGCCGTGCGGAAACGACTCCAGCCCGCGTATCTCGGCACGGTGGTAGCCCTTGATCAGCGGCCGCAGCCAGCCCATCACGCGCTCCGTGAGCCCCGGATCCCACTTGGACAGCTCGCTGGGTTCGATATCGGTCGCAGCCATTTGGCTGTGATGCTAGCCGAGCCGCAACGGCTCGATACCATCTCCCGACAGACACTGTCACTAATTCAAAGGAGCGCACACCGCCGTGAGCACTGAAGAAGCCGCAGAACCCGAAGTCCTCGTCGAGCAGCGGGACCGGATCCTGATCATCACCATCAACCGGCCCAAGGCCAAGAACGCGGTCAACTCCGCGGTGGCCCACGGTTTGGCCGACGCGGTGGACCGGCTCGACGGCGACCCCGGACTGTCGGTGGGCATCGTGACCGGGGCGGGTGGAACGTTCTGCGCAGGCATGGACCTCAAGGCGTTTGCCCGCGGCGAAGTTCCCATCGTCGAGGGCCGCGGGATGGGCTTCACCGAGCGTGGGCCGGACAAGCCGCTGATCGCCGCGGTCGAGGGCTACGCGCTGGCCGGCGGCACCGAGCTGGCGCTGGCCACCGACCTGATCGTGGCATCCAAGGACGCGTCGTTCGGCATTCCCGAGGTCAAGCGCGGGTTGGTGGCCGGCGGCGGTGGGCTGCTGCGCCTGCCCGCGCGTATCCCAGCGGCCATTGCGATGGAGTTGGCGCTGACCGGGGAAGCCTTCACCGCCGAGCGGGCTCACGCGCTGGGCATGGTCAACGTGCTCACCGAACCCGGCGGCGCGCTGGACGCGGCGATCGAGCTGGCCGAGCGGATCACCGTCAACGGCCCGCTGGCCGTGGCCGCCACCAAGCGGATCATCGTCGAATCCCGCGGCTGGAGCCCGGACACCCAGTTCGGCGAGCAGAACAAGATCCTGATGCCGGTGTTCGGCTCCAACGACGCCAAGGAAGGCGCGATCGCGTTCGCCGAGAAGCGGCCGGCCCGCTGGACCGGCACCTGAGCTCAGGCGGCTCGATCCTCGTCGAGTTCCTCGGCCTCGGCGCTGTCCTCGGCGGTGACCGGACCGGCCACCCCGGACGCGGCGTCGGTGCTGGGAACAGGTGCCAGACCCGGCTCCGGGGTGCGCATCATGGCTGCGCGGGCCTCCAGCACGTGGCCGATGAAGAAGTCGTACAGCAGGATGCCGGCGACGGCGCCGAGCAGTGGTACGAACACCGGGATCCACCAGTAGTTGGTCGTCTGCCCGTAGTTGCCCGGCAGCGCCAACTTCCCCCAGCCCTGTAGCCACGCGAACACCTACTGCCGAACTCGAAGCGGGTAACCCTCACGTCCGCAGGTAAACGCCGTCGTCGCAGTGACGTCGGCCACGGCGCGGGTGCGATTGTGACGTCATCTAAACTGGCATGACACTTTGAGCAAGCTTTGTAACGTGCGGACAGCACAGAAAGAGCGAGCGTGAGTATTTCGCTACTTCTCGAGATGGCCAGCTCGAGCGATCCCGAGCGGACGGCCGTCGTCTCCGGTGATGTCCGGCTGACAGCGCAGCAGCTCAGCGATCTGGCCGACGGCGGCGCCGGCATCATCGCCGGCTCGAAGGCTTCGCACGTCGTCTACGTCGGCGTCGGCGGCGCGATGCTGCCGCTGCTGATCTTCGCGTCGGCTCGGGCCGGGGTGGCGTTCACGCCGATCAACTACCGGCTCTCGGCCGAGGGCATCAAGACCCTGATCGCGCGCCTGCCCGACCCACTGGTGGTCGCCGACAGCCGCTACCTCGACGAGTTGGGTGGGCCGGCCGGCCTCGAAAGTGCGGCCAAGGAAGTGATCCTGTCCGACGAATTTCTGGCGCAGGCGCGCGACGCGGAGCCGGTTGTGGAGTTTGCCGACCCGGACTCGGTGGGCATCGTGCTGTTCACCTCGGGCACCACGTCGCAGCCCAAAGCCGTGGAGCTCACCCACAACAACCTGACCAGTTACGTCACCGGCACAGTCGAATTCGGGTCCGCCGAGGAGACCGATGCCGCGCTGATCTGCGTCCCGCCGTACCACATCGCCGGCGTCAGCGCGGCCCTGTCAAATCTCTACGCGGGCCGCAAGATGGTCTATCTGCCGGTGTTCGATCCTGATGAGTGGGTGCGTCTGATCGACGCCGAGCAGGTGACCAGCGCGACCGTGGTCCCGACGATGCTGGACCGGATCGTCACGGTCCTGGAAGGTGGCGGGCATCGGCTGCCGTCGCTGCGCAATCTGGCCTACGGCGGTTCGAAGGTGCCGTTGCCGTTGGTGCGCAAGGCTCTGGAGTTGTTGCCGCACGTCGGTTTCGTCAATGCCTACGGATTGACCGAGACGAGCTCGACGATCGCCGTGCTGACGCCCGACGACCACCGCGAGGCTCAGGCCGCCGCCGACCCGGCCGTGCTCAAGCGGTTGGGTTCGGTCGGCCAGCCGGTGCCCAGCGTCGAGGTGCAGATCCGCGGCGAGGACGGCGCGGTGTTGCCGGCGGGGCAGACCGGCGAGCTGTTCGTCCGCGGTGAGCAGGTATCGGGTCGCTACACCGGGATCGGCTCGGTGCTCGACGCCGCAGGGGTGGTTCCCGACCAAGGACATCGCCACCCTCGATGCGGGCGGCTACCTCTTCATCGGTGGCCGCAGCGACGACACGATCATCCGCGGCGGTGAGAACATCGCGCCCGCCGAACTGGAGGATGTGCTCGTCGAGCACCCGCATGTGCGCGAGGTCGCGGTCGTCGGGGTCGAGGACCCGCAGTGGGGGCAGGCGATCGTCGCGGTGGTGGTGCCGGCCGTCGGAGCCGACCCTGACGCCGAGGAATTGCGTGAGCATGTCCGCAAGAATTTGCGGGGGTCGCGGACCCCTGACCGGGTAGTCTTTCGCGACGAGCTGCCCACCAACGCGACGGGCAAGGTGCTCCGCCGCGACATCGTCGAAGAGCTTCGCGCCGCTCCGGCCGAGCAGTAAACGAACCGAGGATCGAAATCATGATCAAGAACGGAACCCGTCTGGCGAGCCAGGTCTGCGACACCCAGGTGATCGTCGTCCGCAGCGCCGACAGCCTCGACGATCTGCGCTGCGGTGGGGCGCCGATGGTGGAACTGGGTGCCGAGCGTTCCGGTGAGCTGGATCCGGCGTTCTCCGACGGCGCGGTGATGGGCAAGCGTTATGTCGACGACGCGGGTGCCGAGGTGCTGGTGACCAAGGCCGGTGCCGGGACGTTGGCCGTGGGCGAGACTCCGTTGAGCCTCAAGGAAGCCAAGCCGCTGCCGGCCAGCGACTAAATCAGTCCTGTCCGGGAACTCCGTTGCGGCGGACGAATTCCCTTGCCTTGACCAGAAATTCGAGCTGCTCGTAGACCTTGTGCAGTGGTTCGCTGCTGCGGGCCGACCGGCACAGCACGACGGCGCCTTCCAGCGCCGCGATCGACATCACCGCCAGCGAGTCGGCGTCTGATTCCACGAAGCCGTCGGCGACGAACGCCCACGCCAGGGCCGTACGCCAGTGCGCGAAAATCCGCGCCGCCTCGGCGGCCAACGGCACCTCGTCTTCGGCCGAGCCGATCGCCGCGGCAACCACCGGGCAGCCGGCGTGGTAGTCGCTTTCGGCGAGCACCCGTTCCCAGAAGTCGACGAACTGCCGGAGCAGCACCTTGGCGCCGCGCCCGGCGGCGTCGTCGATGTCGGCGGTGATCGCCTCTCCCGCGTAATGCAGGGCTTCGGCGAGGATCTGGTTGCGCCCGTCCGGGAAGTGGTAATACACCGAGCCGCGGGGCGCGCCGCTTCGGGCGAGGATCTCGTCGATGGTGACGCCCGCGGCGCCGCGTTCGCGCATCACCTCGGCGGCGCTGATCAGCATCTTGGTGCGGGTGTCGCCGCGCTTGCGGCGTGCTTGTGTCGCGATTGTCATGCGTGCGCCATCACCCGGTCGTCAGGCTGCGCGGGTGTGGCGAAGCTGCGGCATGCGCCACTGAATGGATCGTGGGTTGAACCGCGTGGGTCGCAGCGTGTTGCGGCGCAGACCCGCCCATTCACCGCTCAAGCGGTACCCGGCAACGTTCAGTTCGACGATCAGCATGATCTCTCCTGAGGACTATGTAAGACACCATATAAGACTCGCGTCCAGCAAGCAAACGCTAGGGCCTGCCGTTGCTGGATAGAGACCTAAAGAGACTGTCATTCTCAAAAGTTCATCGTGATCGGAACGGCACGATATTATGCCCTGATGCATAATTCGACGAGATCTACAGCCGCTTCAGCCCTCGGATGATCGTCGTGAAGTGGCGGGTTGAGGCCAGTCCTTTGCGCAGGCTGCGTTGCAATGGGCTCACGTTCGAGAGCACCAGATAGCGCACGCCGTGATCGCGCCAGTGCGCTGCCTGCTCGAGCACCTCGTGCGGCGGGCCGTTCAACGTGGCGTCCTCGATGAGCGTCCGTGGGATCTGGTCGACATAGGAAAGCGCCGTCTGCTCATCGAAACCGTGCGGGACGATGTCCTGGCCTCCGGAGAAATTCCGTCCCAAGGGGTGTTGAGCGCCATGGCGCGCGTACATCTCGTCGGGGAAATTAAGCCCGCCGATCCTGATCATCGGTGAGTCGAGTGCCTCGTCTACGTCTTCCCGGCTGCCGCCAGTGATCACCGGCATCCATAAGGCGGGAACGATCACCATCGGGTCGCGCCCGGCATCGGAGGCCGCACCCCGCACGGCCTCCAGTCGCTGCGCGTAGTCCTCGGGTCGCTGCGCGAAGGCCGGCAGGAAGCCGTCGGCGTAACGCCCCACTGCGCGCAGCATTCGTGGTCCGTGACCGGCGATCCAGATTTCAGGCCACTTGCCGCGGTACGGCGGGACGTCGAATAGCGCGTTACGAAGCGGGAAGTAGGGCGAATCACGATTTACCAGCGCACCTTTGGAATCCCACAATGCCCGGATGGTCGCAATCGCTTCTTCGAATCGTGCGACCGGTCGCGACCAGTCAACGCCGTACGGTTCGTTGCCTTCCCGCTCGCCGGGACCGATGCCCAGAATCGCGCGGCCCCGGGTCAGCAGATTCAGCGTCGCAGCGGCTTGTGCAGTGACCGCAGGGTTGCGGCGCCCCGAGTCGGTCACAGCGACGCCCAGTCGGATCCGGGCGATCCGGTTGCGGGCTGCCAGGTGGCCGAGGACTGTCCACGGTTCCATGTAGGCATCCAGCGAGGGGATGAGTTTCGCAGCACCGCAATACTTTTGCTGCCACAGCGATCGGGGAAACAATCCGTTGAGATGGTCCGGAACCCAAAAGGAGTCGACGCGATTCAGGGCGGCACTCAAATAAGTGGTCCGAGTGAACGCCTCGGCCCTGGGCCGGGAAACGAATACCGGGCCCTGTACGCCCACTCCAAAATCGGTCACTGCAATACCCCTCCCTCGGGTGGCTCAGTGTGCCGCACACCAGACGCCTCCGTGCGCATCTCGCAGTTTTGTCGTATTGCTGTGCGGGTCTGGACGGCCGGCTGCAAAAATGGCGATGTGGATACGGGGTCGATGCAGCGGGCCGCCGAGTCCCGGGCGGTGACAGACCTTCTGGCGCGCACCCACATCGGTCCCGCGGGGCTGGTGGTGGAAGGCGAAGCGGGTATCGGCAAAACCACGTTGATACTTGGTGCCGCCGCCGAGGCGCAGGCGCGTGGTTTTCGCGTGCTCTCGGCGCACGGGTCGCCCGCCGAGGTGACCTACGCCTACGCAGCGGTGGCGGACCTGCTGAGAGAGATCGACATCGAGACGCTGGAGGCTTTGCCGGAGCTGCAACGGATCGCGTTGGAGCGCGCCCGCATTGGCGAAATCGATCGCGGGGGACCGGCCACCGACGAACGGACGGTCGCCATCGCGCTGTTGTCGGTGATCGAACGCTGTAGCAAGCAGGGCCCGGTGCTGCTGGTCGTCGATGACGCTCAGTGGCTGGACGCCTCCAGCCGCGCGGCCATTGGCTTCGCCGCCCGCAGACTCAGTGGACCGGTCGGGATGATCCTCGGCTTTCGCACCGGCGAACCGGGCTCGGACGAGCGATCGTGGCTGCACTTCCGCCGGCCCGAGAGCCTCGCCCGGGTGAACATGCGGCCACTCAGCCGCCGGGCAATGCACGCCTTGGTCGCCGAGCGGTTGGGCCACACGCTGCCCCGACCGACGATGACCCGGATCTACGAAATCTCCGGTGGTAATCCGCTTTTCGCGATCGAATTAGCTCTCGGCGCGGCCGATGACATTGCCGCCAACAAGGTCGACCTGCCGGACAGTCTCGCCGCACTGGTGCGCCGCCGGATCGGTCACGCCGACGACGACGCCGCTGCGGTACTGCTGGCCGCGGCGTGCAGCGCGGCACCCACTGTCGAGGTGATCGCACATGCCACCGACAAGTCGACGGCCGATGTCATGGAGGTCCTCGAGTCGATGGAGCAGCAGCGCACCATCGTCGTCGACGGCAACCGGGTGCGATTCACCCATCCGCTGTTCGCCACCGGGGTCTACAGCAACGCCAGCCCCGCGCGTCGCAGGGCAATGCATCGAACGCTGGCCGGCGCCGTCGATCGGCCGGAGATCAGGGCGCGTCATCTGGCACTGGCCGCTACAACCGGCGATGAGACCATGCTGTCGGCGCTGGACGCGGCCGCCGATGCGACCGTCGCCCAGGGTGCGCCCGCGGTCGCTGCCGAGCTACTTGAGCTGGCCATGAAGCTGGGCGGCGATACCGCCTGGCGGCGGATCCGCGCCGGAGAGCTGTATTTCCGTGCCGGTTCCTTCGTCGCAGCACGCACCCGTCTGCAGGCAGCGCTCGTTGATGCGCCGCCAGGGGCGCTGCGTTGTATGGCGCTGATGTGGCTGGGTGCGGTCAAGGCCTACGACGACGACATGGCCGGCGCGGTAGAGGCCATGAGTGAGGCCGTCGAGGAGGTCGGGGACAACGCGGCACTGGGGTTGCTCTGTCGACTGCGTCTGGCCTTGGCGCTGGTGATGACCGATCGCCTCAACGAGGCGTTGCGGCTCGTCGACGATGCGGTCGAACTCGCCGATCGGCTGGGCGTACCGAGCTTGCAAAGCCAAGCACGCTCAATCTGGGTCGCCGGCACATTCGTCGCTGGTCGCGATGTCGATCGGCAAACGCTCAAGATGGCCCTGGAACGAGAGGATCCCCTCAGCGGGGCGACTACGTTCTTTCGTGCCAGCGCCGTCGAGGCGATGATCTCCGGCTACCTCGGCGAACTCGACCTCGCTCGCGACCAGATGCGTTCTGTGCAGAAGCAGATGCTCGACGGCGGCACTGAGGTCGACATCATCTGGGCCGCTGTGCATCTGGCGGCGATCGATATCTGGGCCGGTCGCTACGACGAAGCTACCCAGGCCGCCCAGGAGGCGCTGGAGCGCGCCGAGCAGATGGGCGGGAAGTTCGCGCTTGTCACGGCGTGGACGCCGCAGTGTGCCGTCGCCGCCTATGCCGGGCGCGAGACCGAGGCGCGCACGGTAGCTCAGGCCGCCATAGCGACCTCGTACGAGATCGGCGCGCCTCAGATGGCGAAGGAGCCGAGAAGCACCCTGGCTTTCCTCGAAGTTTCTCTGGGCAACTACCCCGCGGCGCTCGCGGCGCTGCGGCCCGACCTCGAGGCCTTCGACGGCACCGCGGGAACCGAGATCGAAGGCGGCCGCCATCTGCCCGATGCGATCGAGGCGCTGAGTGCCGTAGGCCGCGCCGATGAGGCCACGCCACTTGTGAAGGCCTTGGAGAACAACGGAATTCGATATGACCGGCCGTGGATGCTGGCGATGGGAGCCCGCGGGCGCGGCCATATTCTCTCCGCGGGTGGCGATCTCGACGGAGCGTTACGCGCCGTCGCGCAAGCGATGACCCACCATCAGCGGCTGCCCATGCCATTCGAAACTGCCCGCACCCAACTCCTTCTGGGCCAACTACAACGGCGCCGGCGCCGCAGACAGGATGCCGCGGTATCTCTGCGCGAGGCGTTGGACGCCTTCGAGCGGCTCGGTGCACCGCTGTGGGCGGCGCGGGCACGAGCAGACCTCGATCGCCTGGGCAGTCCGCGTGGCGATGGGCAGCAGCTCACTGCCGCCGAGCAGCGCACCGCCAGACTGGCGGCGGCGGGCCGGTCGAACAAAGAAATCGCGGCAGAATTGTTCATCGCCGAGAAGACCGTCGAGATGTATCTCAGTGCCGTGTACCGCAAACTCGACGTCCGGTCCCGAGCGGCACTTTCCACCGCGCTGGACCGCTAAATCGCGTTACGCTCGGCCCACGGCGATCGAAAGGCGTCAGCGATGGGCCACTACAAGAGCAACGTGCGGGACCTCGAGTTCAACCTGTTCGAAGCGCTGAAGTTGGACGAGGTGCTCGCCGACGAGGCATTCGGCGACCTCGATGGCGACTCGGTGAGGCAGATGCTCTCCGAGGCCGCCCGATTGGCCGAAGGGCCGGTGGCCGAGTCATTCGCCGAAAGCGACCGCCACCCGCCGACGTTCGACCCCGACACTCATGTCGTCACCCTGCCCGAGCCGTTCAAGAAGTCGCTGCGCGCGTGGGGCGAAGGCGAGTGGTTCCGCGTCGGGCTCGACGAGGCGGTCGGCGGTGTGCCGGCGCCGTCGATGGTGCAGTGGGCGGTCAACGAGTTGGTGCTCGGCGCCAACCCGGCGGTGTTCATGTACATGGCCGGTCCGATTCTCGCCAACATCCTCTACGGCATCGGCAATGAGCAGCAACGGCATTGGGCATCGCTGGCGATCGACCGCAACTGGGGCGCGACGATGGTGCTCACCGAGCCTGATGCCGGCTCCGACGTCGGCGCCGGCCGGACCAAGGCGATCGACCAGGGCGACGGCACCTGGCACATCGACGGCGTGAAGCGGTTCATCACCAGCGGCGACAGCGAAGACGTATTCGAGAACATCCTGCACATGGTGCTTGCCCGGCCGGAAGGGGCGGGTCCGGGAACCAAGGGGCTGAGCCTCTTTCTGGTGCCCAAGTTCCTGCTCGACCCGCAAGACCGGCGAGCCGGGGGAGCGCAACGGCGTCTTCGTCACCGGCGTCGAACACAAGATGGGCCTGAAGGTCTCGGCCACTTGCGAATTGACCTTCGGTCAGCATGGCGTCCCAGCGGTCGGCTGGCTGGTCGGCGACAGCCACCGCGGAATCGCGCAGATGTTCAAGATCATCGAGTACGCCCGAATGATGGTGGGCACCAAAGCTATTGCGAACGTTGTCGACGGGCTATCTGAATGCGTTGGAGTACGCCAAGACTCGGGTCCAGGGTGCCGACCTGACGCAGATGACCGACAAGACCGCGCCGCGGGTCACGATCATCCACCATCCCGATGTGCGTCGCGCGCTGCTGACCCAGAAGGCCTACGCCGAAGGGTTACGTGCGCTGTATCTCTACACCGCGGCACACCAGGACCCGTCGGTCGCCGCCGTCGTGTCCGGCGCCGACGCCGAAATGGCCGACAAGGTCAACGATCTGCTGTTGCCGATCGTCAAGGGGGTTGGCTCCGAGCGGGCCTATCAATGTTTGACCGAGTCGCTGCAGACGCTCGGTGGGTCCGGATTTCTGCAGGACTACCCCATGGAGCAATACATTCGCGACGCCAAGATCGACAGCCTCTACGAAGGCACCACCGCAATTCAGGCGCAGGACTTCTTCTTTCGCAAGATCGTCCGCGACCACGGTGTCGCGCTGAATCATCTCGTCACACAGATCCAGGCATTCGTCGACAGCGCCGAAGCCCGGCCCGAACTCGCCGACGCCCGTACGCAGCTGGCCACGGCGGTCGAAGATCTGCAGGCCCGGGTCGCCACCATGACTGGTTATCTGATGGCCTCGCAGGAAGACGCCCGCGAGCTCTACCGCGTGGGTCTGGAGTCGGTGCGATTCCTGCTCGCGGTCGGTGACCTGCTGATCGGATGGCTGCTACTTCGGCAGGCGGAGATCGCGCTGACCGCGCTCGACGGTGATCCCGGTCCGGCCGACAGCGCGTTCTATGCCGGAAAAGTCGCGACGGCAAAGTTTTTCGTCAAGAACGTGCTGCCGCGGCTGACCGCAGAACGCGAGATCGCGGCGAATGTCGATCTCGCGGTCATGCAGCTGAGCGAAGAGGCGTTCTAGTCGAGTGTGACGCCATAGGCACATTCGAGCTCCAGCGTGCCGCAGCGTCACATTCGCGCAGGTCAAGCGTCGGTGGTGTAGCCCATCGGCATCAGCACGCTCTTCTGCTGAGTGAAGTGCTCGACGCCCTCCGGACCGTTCTCGCGCCCGATCCCGGAGTTCTTGTAACCGCCGAACGGACAGCACGGGTCGAATGCGTACCAGTTGATCGCGTAGGTGCCGGTGCGGATCTGCTCGGAGATCTTGATGCCGCGCGGCACGTCGGTGGTCCACACGCTGCCGGCCAACCCGTACGCCGAATCGTTGGCGATCTTGATCGCGTCCTCTTCGGTGTCATAGGGAATGATGCTCAGCACCGGGCCGAAGATCTCCTCCTGCGCGATCGTCATCTTGTTGTCGACGTCCGCGAACACCGTGGGCTGCACGTAGAAACCGTTGTCCAGCCCTTCGGGCCGCCCACCTCCGGTGACCAGCCGCGCACCCTCTTCGATGCCCTTGGCGATGTATCCCTCGACGCGGTCGCGCTGCTTCGCCGAGATCAGCGAGCCGATCTGCGCGCCCGGGTCAGACGGCGGCCCGACGGGCAGCGACTGCGCGAAATTGCCTATCGCCTCGACGATTTCGTCGTAGCGCGAGCGAGGAGCCAGGATACGGGTCTGAGCCACGCAGGCCTGCCCGGTGTTCATGACTCCGGAGAACACCAGCATCGGCACCGAGGCGGCCAGGTCGACGTCCTCGAGCAGGATGGCCGCCGACTTGCCGCCGAGCTCCAGGGTGCACGGCTTGAGCATCTCGGCGGCGCGCTTGCCGATCTCCTTGCCGACAGCCGAGCTTCCGGTGAAGGAGAAGATGTCGATGTCGGGGTTGGACGTCAGCGCCTGTCCGGTCTCGATCCCGCCGGGAACGATCGACAGCACACCCTCGGGCAGGCCGGCCTCGGCGAACACCTCCGCCAAAGCATTTGCGCTCAGCGGTGTTTCGGCGGCCGGCTTGAGCACCACCGTGCAGCCGGCCAGCAGCGCCGGGCCCAGCTTGTTGATCGCCAGGAACAGCGGCACGTTCCACGCGACGATCGCGCCCACCACGCCGAGCGGTTCACGATGGACGATGGTCTGCCCGTAGCCGCCGTTGCGGACTTCCTGCCATTTGACCTGATCGACGGCGGGGCCGGCGAAGAAGTTCAGGCACCCGATCCCACTCATCCACTGCATCGTCTCGACGGACATCGGCGGCTGGCCGGTCTCGTCGCCGAGCAGTTTGACGAAGAGGTCTTTGCGCTCCTCCATCAGCTTCAGCGCGCCGGCGATGACGGCCGCACGCTCTTTCGGCGGTGTCGAGGGCCACGGTCCGTTGTCGAACGCCGCGCGCGCCGCGGCGACCGCGGCGTCGACGTCGGCCGCTGCAGCCAGCGGCACCTTGCCGACGTACTCGCCGGTCGCCGGGCAGTGCACCTCGATGACCTCGGACGTCGACGGCTCGGTCCATTTGCCGCCGATGAAAAGCTTGTCGTACTCCGTTGTAGCTTGCTCCGTTGTGACGTGGCTCATGGCCGCCACCATACCCAAGCCGCGTCCAAACGAGAACACGTTTCAGTACTGCGGTCGGAGCACCAGCACGAGATTGCTCACCAGGAACTCACGCACCACCGGCATCTTCGTCAGCCGCCACGCCCATTTCGGGTGGTAGCGCGGGAAGGCGGCGATCAACGCACCCGTGCTCGCCGCCCAATCCAGCCCTTCCGCCGCCGACACCGCGAACAACGACGACCCGTAGTTGTTTTTCGCCGGATGACCGTGTTTACGGGCGTAGCGGGCCGCCGCGCGGGCCCCGCCGAGGTAGTGGGTCAGCCCCATCTCGTGGCCGCCGAACGGGCCGAGCCAGACCGTGTAGGACAACACCACCAGGCCGCCGGGCCGCGTCACCCGAAGCATCTCGCCGCCGAGTTCCCAGGGCCGCGGCACGTGCTCGGCGACATTCGACGACAGGCAGATGTCCACGCTGTTGTCGGCGAACGGCAGCGCCATGCCCGACGCCCGGACGTACGTGGCTGCCTCACGCGCCAAAATTGGCTCCGCAGCGTGTATTTCGGTGGGATCCGGCTCGACACCGATGTAGTCGAGGCCTGCGTCGCTGAACGCTCTCGCGAAATAACCGGGCCCGCCACCGACGTCGAGCACACGGCGACCGACCGGTCGTTCGCCGTGGATGCCCTGCCATAGATCGCTGACCAGGTGCACGGTGTCGGCGGCCAGCGGGCCGTAGAAACGCGGTGGCTCAGCCTGCTCGTAGCGAAAGCTCGACAGCAGCCGTACCGAGCGGCGCAACGTCGCCCGCCGCGCGAACACCTCGGTCACGGCCACCGGCCCACCCTAAAGCCCCAGCATCGCTAGGTCGGAGTGCCGGACTCCTCAGCTCGCCGCTTTCGCGGCAAGCATCGTCACCCGGTTAGGCTGACCGAATGTCTGGTGTGCGCTCAGTGCTGCTGCTGTGCTGGCGCGATACCGGCCACCCGCAGGGCGGCGGCAGCGAAACCTACCTGCAGCGCATCGGCGCGCAGCTGGCCGCATCCGGTGTCGACGTCACGCTACGCACCGCGCGCTACCCCGGCGCGGCGCGCCGCGAAGTCGTCGACGGTGTCCATATCTGGCGCTCGGGCGGGCCGTACTCGGTCTACATCTGGGCGCTGTTGGCGATGGCGGCGGCCAGGCTCGGAGTCGGGCCGCTGCGCCGCGTGCGACCCGACGTCGTCGTCGACACCCAGAACGGCCTGCCGTTTCTGGCCCGGCTGATCTACGGCTCGCCGCGTGGCGGTGCTGGTACACCACTGCCATCGTGAACAGTGGCCGGTGGCGGGCTGGTTCCTCAGCCGCGTCGGCTGGTTCGTCGAATCGTGGCTGTCGCCGAGGGTGCATCGCCGCAACCAGTATGTGACGGTGTCACTTCCGTCGGCCCGCGACCTGGTCGGCCTGGGCGTCGACAACTGAGCGAATTGCGGTGGTGCGCAACGGGCTTGACGAGGCACCCGTGGCATCGTTGAGCGGCCCGCGGGCGGGTACGCCCCGCGTCCTGGTGTTGTCGCGGCTGGTACCGCACAAGCAGATCGAAGACGCCCTGGATGCGGTGGCGCAGCTGCGGGCATCGATACCCGATCTGCACCTCGACGTCGTCGGCGGCGGTTGGTGGAGCCGGCGGTTGACCGATCATGCGCAGCGGCTGGGCATCGGCGACGCGGTGACATTCCACGGACACGTCGACGACACCGCCAAACACCATGTCATGCAACAGGCTTGGGTCCACGTGCTGCCGTCGCGAAAAGAAGGCTGGGGGCTGGCGGTCATCGAGGCGGCGCAGCACGCGGTGCCGACCATCGGTTACCGGTCCTCTGGTGGGCTGGCCGATTCGATCATCGACGGGGTCACCGGTGTGCTGGTCGACGACCGTGCCGAATTGGTGAGCCGGCTCGAGCAGTTACTCGCCGATCCCGTGTTGCGCGATCAGCTCGGCGTCAAGGCGCAAGCGCGTAGCGCCGAGTTCTCTTGGAAGCAAAGCGCAGACGCGATGCGTTCGGTGCTGGAGTCAGTCGTCGCCGGTGACCGCGTCAGCGGCGTGGTCTGACGACAGCCGCCGGCCCGTGACGGCCGAGCCGACCGCTCCGCCGATGAGCATGGCCAACCACACCAGATGCGCGATGAGGACCGCTGCCCGTCGGCCCGCCGATGCGCCGGCCGTGTCGCCGCCGACCCGATACAGCATCAGATACCGTCCGCGGATACGCAACGGGCAGGCGCTCCAATGTCTCTGTGGCCGAGCTCATATCGCCGGCGGTGCCCTCCTCGACAACCAGCCATCCCACCCCGGCCGCTCGGAGTTGATCCGGGTCGGCGCCCGCCAGCAGCAGCCGCTGCACCTCACGGGCCCGGTCGCCCTCGCCGAGAACCGTCGTCCCAGCGACCGTCAGGTCACCGGTCGTCAGCACGTCGGCGCGCAGCCACCGCGGCAGCGGATCCAGCACCGGTGCGGGACCCGACCAGGTGAACCGCCGCATGGTGTCGGCCGGTAACACCGCGACCTCTGCGGGTGCTCGGTTGATCGTGTCCGCGACGGCCGCCCAGTCGCCGGGGTAGCGCACCGACTGGACCTTTCCCCCTACGCCCCAAGCCAAGTCGGGCAGCGCCAGTAGCAGTGCGGCGCAGCAGACGAGCGGCGCGAAGGTCGGTCGCAGCCATCGTCGTAACGTCAACACCGCACCCGCGCCGGCCAGCGCGTAGCCGGGCATCGCCAGGGCGACCCACTTCTGCGCGTCGCGCAGCACGCCCAGGCCGGGCACGGCCTCGACGACCGCGTGCAGGACGGCCAGACCCGGGCCGGTGGCCAGCGCGGCGGGTGTCAGCACCGACGCCACCGCCAGCACCAGCAACGGTCGTGCGGCGCGGGAACGCCGAAGCGTGAAGAACCCGCCGCCGACCAGCGCGAGCAGCACGACAGCGGACACCAACGTGAAATACGTTGTGCGCGAGGCTGGTACGGCGTCGCCGTTCCAGATGCCGCCCAAGCTGGCCAGGCTGCCCAACGTGCCGAGCGCAGGTTCGGCGCGTGCCGCGAACGCGGCGATGCCCGGGGTATGCGCCCACATCCGATCCGTCGACGACAGGCCCAGTATCGCGGCGGTCAACCACGGCAGCGCCGCCAGCGACGGCGTCGCCCAATACGATTGCCGCGCAACGCCGGCGCGGTACACCGGTGCCCGGTCACCGCAACGCAGGCCAACCCGACGGTGGCGGCCAGGATCAGCCCGGTCGGGGTCAGCCCGGCCAGCGCGATCCAGAATGCCAGGCCGAAAATGCTTGGCCAGAAGCTACTTTCGGCCGATCGCAGCGCGACCACCGTGGTCGCAACCCACGGCAGACAGCCGTAGCCGAGCAACAGGCTCCAATGTCCTTGCAGGAGCCGCTCGCCGACGTAGGGATTCCAGATCGCCAGCGTGATCGCCACGAATTGGCCGCCGGCACCGGCCTCCGGCAGTAGTTGCGCGACCAGTCGCGCCGCGCCCCAGCCGGCCAGCCACAAGCCGACGACGAGCAATGCCTTCACCACGATGCCGCCGTCGACGACATGCGAAGCCAGTGCAATCGCGAAATCCTGTGGTGTCGCCCGGGGGGCCGACACCAGGCCGAGCGCGCCGTCGGTGAAGTAGGACCGCGGTGTCGAGACCGCGTCGCGCAATAGTAGGTAGCCGGGCCTCAGCAGCGGCGCCACCACGAGGAGCGCCAACGCCAGTGCGTACCCGGGACGGGTCCACCGCAGAACCCGGTGGGGTAGCGCCCGCACGCGCTGAACCAGTTAGGGGACGTCGGGTGGCCGCTCGACGACCTCCCGACTCGAGGCCGTCTCGCTTGACGTCCTTGGGCTGTGTGGGAATCTTCTCGGTCTCCGCTTCGGCACCGGGCACCCGCTCGACCGGCGGCTCGCCGCGACCGAAGAATCCGTGATCGGCCGCGTCCTGGCCGGGTTCGTTCAGCGCGGTCTCGGTGCGCAGGCTGAACGAGCCGAGCAGCAGCCCGCCGATCAGAGCGATCACGCCCGCCGCCGTGAAGGTGATCGGCAGCACCCGGGACCACAGTGCCAACCGGTCGCGCTCGTTGCGCGCGGTGTTGACCTGGGCCTCGACCGTCTCCTCGTTAGAGGTGATCTTGTAGTCGACCAGCGTCACCTCTGGCTTCAGCGCGTCGCGCGCGTAGTAGTGATTGGCGCGTTCCTGTTCTTTGACGATCGTGCCGGACTCCGGGTCGACCCAGAACGTCCGCTGCGCGGCGTAGTAGCGGGTCATGGTGATCTTCTCGTCCGGATCGCCCGGCAGGCCCCACATGAACGCGGTGTTGGTGACCTTGCTGTCCGCGTCGTCGGCGTACAGCGACGGATACCTGATCGGCTCGGCCAGCTTGCCGTCCGCGTCGTAGCCGACGTCCTGCGTGAACTTGTAGGCCGACAGACCGTTGACGTCTTCTTCGCCGTTGTAGTTGGCCTCGAACGCCTTTTGCGCGATCGGGTCGAAGTACGGGTACGAGCGCTTCTCGGTGTGGAACGGAAAGCGGTAGGACAGCCCCTCGTGCGGTAGCGCGATGTTGGTGGCCGGACTTTCGTCTTTGAATCCGCGTGGCTTCTGCACCGCGCCGCCGGGATGAGTGTCGTCGGACACCGCTGTGGCCGTCTTGCGGTTGAGGGTGACCGTGTCGACCAGAGCGAGCAGCAGGCCGGAGTCCTTCTGCTTGTCGCTGCGCCGAACCGAGCTACCCACCTGGAACGTGACGACGTCGGCGTTGGCGGGGGACTCGACGTCGATCTGTTGCTGAGCTACCACCGGCACGTTTTTGTCGACGACGAGCTTCGGGCTGTACAGCGACGCCGGGTCGACCGACGGTCCCGCTGCCTTCACCGATCAACGTCGCATCCAGATCGAGCGGAATCTTGGTGATCCTGCTGCCGGTGTAGGTCGACAACAGCAGCGCGGCGATCAACAACGCGGCTCCGAGTCCCATGATCCCGCACGCGGCCATCCGCAACATGACTGCTCGGTTCACGTTGCCGTGACCTCCTTCTGGTCTCGTCCGGTCCAGGCCAGTAAACCTGTTCCGCCCTGAACCCCCGGCGACCTGGGGTTCTACCCGCTGGCGGCGCTGCAGCCAAGCAAAACTCGTTCGACCCTAACAGCATTATTTAAGGTCGCTGTTTATGTCCCCAGGGTGGGCAAATCGGGTTGCTCGATCACCCGGCAGACTGTCGTTATGGGATCCCGACGGGCAGGTGGGCGGCACCCGCAGATTCCTGCCCGCGGTCGAAGGGATGCGGGCCTGCGCCGCAATCGGCGTCGTCGTCACCCACGTGGCATTCGACACCGGGCACTCCAGCGGATTCGACGGTCGGCTGTTCGGCCGATTCGATCTGGCGGTCGCGGTGTTCTTCACGTTGTCGGGGTTCCTGCTGTGGCGCAGCCACGCCGCCGCGGCTCGCGGTCTGGCGCCGCGCCCGGCCACCGGTCACTATCTACGGTCGCGGGTTGTCCGCATCATGCCCGCGTATCTGGTTGCGGTCGTGGTGATTCTGACGCTGCTGCCGGACGGCAATCACCCGAACCTGACGGTGTGGCTGGCGAATCTGTCGCTCACCCAGGTCTATGTGCCGCTGACGCTGACCGCGCGGCCTGACCCAGATGTGGAGTCTGTCGGTGGAGGTCAGCTTCTATCTGGCGCTGCCGATCCTGGCGGTGCTGGCCGCCCGCCTGCCGGTCCGCGCCCGGGTGCCGGCCATCGCGGCTCTGGCTGTCGCAAGCTGGTTTTGGGGTTGGCTCCCGTTTCACACTGCGCCCGGTCTCAATCCGCTGACCTGGCCGCCGGCGTTCTTCTCGTGGTTCGCCGCGGGCATGCTGCTCGCCGAATGGATCCACAGCCCGATCGGCTGGCCACACCGACTCGCGCGGCACCGCTTGCCGATGGCCGTCGTGGTGCTGGTCGGCCTATTTGGTTGCGGCCTCGCCGCTGGCCGGACCGGCCGGGTTGGTCCCGAGCAGCGCTGCGCAGTTCACCGTCAAGACCGCGATGGGTGCGCTGGTGGCCGCGGGTCTGGTGGCGCCGCTGGTGCTGGACCGGCCCGACGACGCCCACCGACTTCTGGGCAGCGCCCCGATGGTGACGCTCGGACGCTGGTCCTACGGAATCTTCATCTGGCATCTTGCCGCGCTGACGATGGTGTTTCCGGTGATCGGTCAGTTCGCGTTCCATGGCCACATGCCCGAGGTGCTGGCGTTGACGCTGGTCTTCAGTATTGCGATTTCCGCGGTGAGCTACGCGCTCGTCGAATCGCCGTGCCGGGAAGCGTTGCGGCGGTGGGAATCACGCAGGAATCCCCGCCCGCAGGAGGATGGGGTCGTCAGCCCGCGTCAAGAAGACGCAGTCGCGCCATGATCTCGTTGCGGACCGCGGAGCGGCGGGCCTTGCCGGCGTCGTCGCGCAGCGGACCGTCGACGAACTCCACGGTCGCCGGCACCTTGTAGCCGGCGATGCGGTCGTGCAGAAACTCTTGCACCGTCTGCTCGTCCAGTTCGGCACCGGCCTGAACCAGGGCATACGGCACCTGCCCGAGATCCTCATGGGGCACCCCAACGACCAAGCAGGACAACACATCCGGATGCTCGGACAGCGCCGCTTCGATCTCGGCCGGATACACGTTGCGGCCGCCGACGGTGAACATGTCCACCCGGCGGTCGGAGATGTAGAGAAACCCGTCGGCATCGAAGTAGCCGAGGTCGCCCAACGAATCCCAGCCGTCGCGGGATTTCGCCGTCGCGCCGACGTAGCGGTAGGTCGGCGCGCTGCCCGGGCTGGGCCGCATGTAGATCTCGCCCACCTCCCCGGACGGGCACGGGTTGCCGTCGTCGTCGAGCACCTTCATCTCGCCGGCCACCACGATGCCGACCGAACCCGCGGTGAGCCAGCCACTGATCGCCGGAGATGAATGTCAGCGCCTGTAATTCGGTGCCGCCGTAGAGTTCCCAGACCTTTTCCGGTCCGAGCAGGTCGATCCACGCCTGCTTGATGGCGGGCGGGCACGGGGCGCCCAAGTGCCAGAACCGACGCAGTGACGACAGGTCGTAGGCGTCGGGGTTGTCGTGATAGACCGGCAGCGCCCGCTGCATGATGGTCGGCACCGTGGTCAAGAAGGTGACCCCGTGGTCGCTGATCAAGTCGGAGGAACTTCTCCGGCTCGAACCGGCTCATCAGCACGAGGTGGTGGCGCATCAGCAGCGCGATCGTCGCGGTGGTGAAACCGGTGTTGTGCGACAGCGGCACCGGGACCAGGGTGATGTCGCCCTCTTGGGCGCCGAGCGGATAGCCGATGGCCGCCGGAATGCGGCTGTCGCCGCCGGATTCGATGAGCTTCGGACGGCCGGTGCTGCCACCGGACCCCATTGCTTTCCACACCGGCGACACTGCTTCGGGTAATGCCGCGTCGGACAACGCCGGGTCGGGTTCGAAATCGGCTGGCACACTGGGTATTTCGACATGTTCGCGACCGACCAACAGCGTCGGTGGCCGCAACTCGAGTAGGCCGGCCAGCTCGGTGTCGGGCAATCGGGCGGACAGCGGTTGCGGCACGGCAC
This sequence comes from uncultured Actinomycetota bacterium, assembly GCA_963796825.1. GTDB lineage: Bacteria > Actinomycetota > Actinomycetes > Mycobacteriales > Mycobacteriaceae > Mycobacterium. The sequence continues at coordinate 194,475 of CAWCNE010000009.1, read as the reverse complement.
CCAGCTTCCAGCAGGCCACCGCGGCCTGGATCCACTCGATCCCGTTGGGCAGCACCATGGTCACGTAGTCACCTACGCCGACACCCCGCTCGGCGTACGCGCGGGCCAGCCGGTTCGTCGAGCGATCAAGTTCGCCGCGGGTCAGCGTGCGCCCGTCGCAGGTGACGGCCGGCTCGTCGGGAGCGAGTGCGGCCAGCGCGGAGATCTGGGCGCCGATCGGAGGGATCGGCGCGGTCACGAGTAGGCGCCCTGCCGCTCGAAGATGCGACGCGGGTTGTCCACCAGCATGGTGTGCAGCTGCTCGTCGGTGACCCCGCGTTCTTTGAGCGCGGGGATGACGTCGTTGTGGATGTGCAGGTAATGCCAGTTCGGCGCCATCTGTGGCACCAACTCTTCGGGCAGCGCGTCGAAGTAGCAATTGGCGTCGTGGGACAACACCATCTTGTCGGCATGCCCCCGCTCGCACATCTGCGCGACGATGTTGACCCGGTCCTCGAACGGCGAGATCAGGTCGAGGCCGAAACGATCCATGCCGAGGTAGGAGCCGGGCGCGATCAGCTCTTCGAGGTAGCCGATGTCGGTGCTGTCGCCGGAGTGCCCGATGATCACCCGGCTCAGGTCGACGCCCTCTTCCTCGAAGATCTTCTGTTGCTCGAGCCCGCGCCGCAGTCCGGCGTGGGTATGCGTGGAGATCGGCACCCCGGTGCGCTTGTGCGCCTGGGCGACCGCGCGCAGCACCCGCTCGACGCCCGGTGTGACACCGGGTTCGTCGGTGGCGCACTTGAGGATTCCCGCCTTGACGCCGGTGTCGGCGATGCCCTCCTCGATGTCGCGGACGAACATGTCGGACATGACCTCCGGGCCGCCCAGCAATCCGCCGGGGCCCTCGTAATGGAACCGGAAAGGGATGTCGTTGTAGGTGTAGAGACCGGTCGCGACGACGATGTTCAGGTCGGTGGCCGCGGCGACCCGGGCGATGCGCGGGATGTAGCGGCCGAGCCCGATCACGGTCAGGTCGACGATGGTGTCGACGCCGCGTGACTTCAGTTCGTTGAGCCGATCGATGGCATCGGCCACCCGTTTGTCTTCGTCGCCCCAGGCTTCCGGGTAGTTCATCGCGATCTCGGTCGTCATGATGAACACGTGCTCGTGCATCAGCGTGACGCCGATATCAGTGGTGTTGACAGGTCCCTGAGCGGTATTCACTAACGACACGTAGCCGACTCTAGGACTCCGACGGCGTCCGATGGTCCGGATCGGGGAGACAAGGTCGAATCGGGAATTCGCCGGCCCAGCCCCTTGAGAAGTGGCGTGGCTCACAGTAAAGTGACCAGTGGTCATCCACCGAAGGGGGGACTGATGCCGACGGTCACCTGGGCTCGCGTCGACGCCGCGCGACGGGCCGCAGTCGTGGAAGCCGCGGAGGCGGAGTTCGGCGCACACGGCTTCTCCGGCGGCAGTCTCAACGTGATCGCCCGGCGTGCCGGCGTGGCCAAAGGCAGCCTGTTCCAATACTTTGCCGACAAACGCGACCTGTATGCGTTCATCACCGACGTCGCCAGTCAGCGGGTGCGGGCATACATGGAGGACCGGATCCGTGAGCTCGATCCGAGTCGGCCGTTCTTCGACTTCCTGACCGACTGGCTCGACGTGTGGATCGCCTACTTCGCCGACCACCCGCACGAACGCTCGCTGCACGCGGCGGCCAGCCTGGAAGTCGACACCGATGCCCGGATCAGCGTGCGCAGCGTCATCCATCGCCACTACCTGGAGGTGCTGCGGCCGCTGGTGCGCGACGCCCAGCTGCGGGGCGACTTTCGCAAAGATGCCGACACCGACGCGTTGATGTCGTTGCTGCTGTTGATCTTTCCGCACTTGGCGCTGGCGCCGTACATGCGCGGACTGGATCCCATCCTGGGTCTCGATGACCCCACTCCAGAGCAGCCGGCACTGGCAGTCCGCCGCCTGGTAGCCGTGTTGGCCGCGGCATTTGCTCCGATTCCCCTAGACAGCACCAAAATTCAGCCACAAAAGATCTGAGGAGGTCTGATGACACGTACACATTCAGATTCGCTCGCGGCCGGCGGACTCAACTGGGACAGCCTGCCGCTCAAACTGTTCGCCGGCGGCAACGCCAAATTCTGGAATCCCGCCGACATCGATTTCTCGCGCGACCGGCGCCGACTGGGAGCGGCTGAACGACGACGAGCGTGATTTCGCCACCCGGCTGTGCGCACAGTTCATCGCCGGTGAGGAAGCGGTGACCGAGGACATCCAACCGTTCATGTCCGCGATGCGCGAAGAAGGACGGCTCGGCGATGAGATGTACCTGACTCAGTTCGCCTTCGAAGAGGCCAAGCACACCCAGGTCTTTCGCCTGTGGCTCGACGCCGTCGGGATGACCGAGGACCTTCAGCCCTACCTGGAACCGCTGCCGGCGTACCGCACGATGTTCTATGACGAGCTGCCGGACTGCCTCAACGCCCTGTCGTCCGATGCGTCACCTGCGGCCCAGATCCGGGCCTCGGTCACCTACAACCACGTTGTCGAGGGCATGTTGGCGCTCACCGGTTACTACGCCTGGCACAAGATCTGCGTCGAGCGCGGAATCCTGCCCGGCATGCAGGAATTGGTGCGCCGCATCGGCGACGATGAGCGCCGCCACATGGCGTGGGGCACCTTCACCTGCCGCCGCCACGTCGCGGCCGACGACGCCAACTGGGGGGTGTTCGAGTCGCGGATGAACGATTTGATGCCGCTCGCGCTCGAGGCCACCGTGCAGGGTTTTGCGCTGTTCGACGTGCCTGCCGTTCGGTCTGGTTCAGGACGAAATGATGCAGTACGCGGCCGACAAGGGGATGCGCCGGTTCGGCACCATCTCCAGTGCGCGTGGTCGGCCGCTCGGCGAGATCGACCTCGACTACTCGCCGGTGCAGCTGGAAGACACCTTCGCCGCTGAAGACGAGAAGGCGCTCGCCGCCGTCTAGCCTCGCCGACATCGACGCCAGTGCGGGAAAGGTCGAGTAGCCCCGCGTCAGCGTCGATCTCGACGCTTCTGGCGACCGCCGCGACCGTCTAGCCCACCCATACCGTCTTGGCGTTGCAGAACGCGCGGATCCCGAGGCTCGCGAGTTCACGGCCGTAGCCGGAACGCTTGACGCCCCCGAACCCGAGTTCGGGGTAGGACACCGTCATCCCGTTGATGAAGACCTGGCCGGCTTCGATGTCGTCGATGAAGCGTTCCTGCTCGGCCTCGTCGTTGGTCCACGCGTTGGACCCGAGCCCGAACGTGGTGGCGTTGGCGATCTCGATCGCCTCGTCGATGCCCGAGGCGCGATACATCGAGGCGACCGGGCCGAACACCTCTTCGGTGTAGAGCGCCATGTCCTTGGTGATGTCGGTGACCACCGTCGGCGGGTAGAACCAGCCGGGCTGGTCGGGGGTCTTGCCGCCGAGGCGGACCTTCGCGCCCGCGGCGACGGCGTCGTCGACCTGCTTGGCGATTTCGTCGCGACCGGACTCGGTGGCCAGCGGACCCACGTCGGTGTCGGGGTCGGTCGGGTCGCCGACCTTGAGCGCCTGCATCCGCTCGACGAACTTGTCCACGAATGCGTCGTAGATGTCGGTGTGCACGATGAACCGCTTTGCGGCAATGCACGATTGGCCGTTGTTCTGGGTTCGTGCGGTGACCGCGGTCTTGACGGCCTCGTCGAGGTCGACCGACGGCATCACGATGAACGGGTCGCTGCCGCCGAGCTCCATCACGGTGGGCTTGATCTCGTCACCGCAGATGGCGGCGACGGACTGGCCGGCCGGCTCACTTCCGGTCAGCGTCGCCGCCTTGACCCGCGGGTCGCGCAGGATCGCTTCGACGGCGCTGGAGGACACCAGCAGCGTCTGGAAACAGTTCTCGGGAAATCCGCCGCGGGCGATCACGTCGGACAGGTACAGCGCCGACTGCGGCACGTTGGAGGCGTGCTTGAGCAGCCCGACGTTGCCGGCCATCAGCGCAGGGGCGGCGAACCGGACGGCCTGCCAGAGCGGGAAGTTCCACGGCATCACGGCCAGCACCACGCCGAGCGGCTGCCAGCGGGTGTACGCCCTTTTCGCTCCGACCTTGGAGGCCTCGGCGGGCTCGTCGGCCAGCAGCTTCTCGGCGTTCTCGGCGTAATAGCGAAAACCCTTGGCGCACTTGATCGCTTCGGCCTTGGCCGACTTGAGGGTCTTGCCCATCTCGAGGGTCATCATGGCGCCGACCTCGTCGGCTTCCTTCTCGAGAAGATCGGCGGTGGCGTTTGCCCACTCGGCGCGCTGGGCAAACGTGGTGGAGCGGTGGTAGTCGAGGAAGCGCTCGTGAGCGCGGGCGATTGCGGCGTCGACATCGCTGTCGGTAGCGGCGTCGAAGGTTTTGACTGTCTCCCCGGTGGCCGGGTTGATGGTCGCGATGGGCACGGTGACATCCTTCGCTGCATAGGTGGTGAAAGTTTCAACACATAGCCTGCCACTAACGTTCCTCAAAGGGAGGTGTCGATGAGTAAAGCGGCCGAGTTGATAGTCAAGTGCCTGGAAAACGAGGGCGTCGAGGTGGTCTTCGGGCTGCCGGGCGAGGAGAACATCCGCTTCGTGCAGGCGCTGGCCTCGTCCAGCATCCGTTATGTGCTCACCCGCCACGAGCAGGCGGCGTCGTTCATGGCCGAGATGTACGGGCGGGTCACCGGGCGGGCGGCGGTGGTCTCCGCCACCTTGGGCCCGGGCGCGATCAACATGCAGCTCGGCGTCGCCGACGCCACCACCAACAGCACGCCGCTGGTCGCGATCTCCGCCCAGGTCGGCCAGGACCGGCAGTACAAGGAGTCGCACCAGTACGTCGACCTGGTGTCGATGTTCGCACCGATCACCCGATGGGCCGCCGGGATCCCGACCGCGCAAGCGATACCGGAGATGGTCCGCAAAGCGTTCAAGCTCGCCGAGACCGAACGTCCGGCAGCGGTGTACCTCGCCGTGCCGGAACACATCGATGCCGACGACGCCGATTATCCCGACCTGATCCCGCTGCCCCGCAACGTCGTTCGCGCGGACGCGCCGGCTACCCGACAGGTAGCGCGCGCGGTCGACATCCTGCGCAAGGCCAAGCGGCCGGTGCTGCTGGCCGGACACGGCGCGGCTCGTTCCGGCGCGACCGATGCCCTGGTGCGCTTCTCCGAGAAGTTCGGCATCCCGGTGGCCAATACCTTCCACGGCAAAGGCGTGATGCCCGACGATCACCCCAACAGCATCGGGGCGCTGGGGTTCATGCGGCACGACTACGTCAACTTCGGGTTCGACAACGCCGACGCCATCATCGCGGTGGGATATGAGCTGCAGGAGTTCGACCCGGTTCGGATCAACCCCCAAGCCGACAAGAAGATCATCCACGTTCACCGTTTCCCGGCCGAGGTCGACGCGCACTACTCGGTCGATGTCGGGATCATCGGCGACATCAGCGAGTCGTTGGACGCGCTGGCCGAAGGGCTCCAGGACCACGTCTTCCCCGCCGACCCGGAGATCCCTGGATCCGGCCTGCTCAACGAGGAATTCAGCCGGGGGCAACAGGATTCGCGATACCCGTTGGCGCCGGCGAGGGTCGTCGCCGACACCAGGGCCGCGCTGGGCCGCACTGACATCGTGCTGGTCGACACCGGCGCCACCAAAATGTGGATGGCCCGGCTCTATCCGACGTATGAGCCCAACACCTGTCTGATTTCAAATGGGTTGTCCACCATGAGCTTTGCGCTGCCCGGTGCTCTCGGAGTCAAGTTGGCCAAACCAGATGCAAAGGTGTTGGCCGTGGCGGGTGACGGGGCCTTCCTGATGAATTCGCAGGAGATCGAGACTGCCGTCCGCGAAAAGATACCGCTGGTCGTGCTGATCTGGGAAGACGGCGGCTACGGCCTGATCGAGTGGAAGATGGACCTCGAACTCGGCGAGCATCATTACGTCAAGTTCGGTAATCCCGACATCGTCAAATACGCGGAAAGCTTTGGCGCCAAAGGCTATCGGATCAACAGCGCGGACGAGTTGCTGCCCACGCTGCAGGCCGCGCTGGCCGACGACGGGGTGTCACTGATCTGCTGTCCGGTGGACTACTCCGAAAACCTGCGGTTGACGGACCGTCTCGGCGAGCTCGACGAGACGCTGTAGCGGTCGTGTCGATCCGCGAGCCGGAAGGGATGCAGCACAGGTTTTTCACGGCGGCGGCATGCCCGCGATGACCAGCGCCGAAATTCTTCAGCGCGGTGTTCCCATCCAGCCAGTAGCTGCTGTGCGCGCCGATGCTGGGCAGCCCGAAAGGACCGGCCGGGCCCGGGTCGGCGGCAAGGTGATGCGCGCCGAATCCCGGCTCGATCGGGTCGGCACCCAAGGTCCAGTCGGTGACGACGCCGCCCATGCTGATCGCATCGTTTTCGGCCCGCATCACGTAAACGTTGCCGCGGGTGTGCAGGTCCAGCCGGTCGGCGCGGTCGACCAGTATGCCGGGGCTGCCCACCGCGATGACGTTGTCCGCGTCGAGGTGATGCCCGCGAGAGGCGGCCGCTCCGACCACAGTTGAGCCGTAGCTGTGCCCGATCACGGTATCGACGGACGCCGCGCCGACATGGGAGGCCCGCTGCCCGTTTTCGAACGCGTCCAGCCGGTCGGCGCCGCCATACGCGGGTTGCGGAAAAGCGGCGCGGCTCAAATCCATTGGACGGTCATAGCCCATCCACGTGGTCACTGCGACGTCGCCTGGCTTCAGGTCGAGGTCGGCGGACATGGTGGCGTTGTACATCGCCAGCGACTTCTCGTCGCTGAACGACAGCCGGGCCAGCCCCTGGCCGGTTCCGGGTACGAACACCGCGTTGCGGGCGGCGGTGTCAGGATTGCCGATCGACACCGCGCCGCGGCCTGACTCGTCCAGCAGCCCCAGATACCGTCGCGGCCCCGTGGCGGAGTCGACCGTTGCCCGCACAGCCGCGTAACCCGCGAGGCGGTTGGTGGCTGCGGTCAGCTGCGACTGCAGCGCGTAGAGGGCGCCGTCGTCGACGTGCGGCACACTCGTCAGCGCTTCGATGTTGTGCTGTATCCGGTCGACGTCCGACTGAGACTGCAGTTGCACGTCGGCCAGGTGCAGCCGGTTGTAGTGATCCTTGCCCAGCTGGTCCGGGGGATCCCACGGCATCCCAGGGTGGTTGCCGATGCTGTGGTCCTGGCTGTACAGCCAGTCCTTCTCTTCCTGGCTGAGCTGATTCCACAGCGCGTTGAACTGTTTTGGATCGACAGGCAACGGCCCGGACAGCGCATCTTGGATTCGCGGTCGATTGTCGTGTGGGCCGGGCGGAACGGGCCGGTCACCGTCGGCCATGTCGATCGCGCCCGCCAGTTCCCGATCAGTTGAATCGGCTTCTGCCACAATGGCGTCCAGCCGGCGCTGCAGCTGCATTTCGGCGATCAGTGCTGCCGTCGGCGGCCCGCTGAAGTTCGACCTCGGCAGCACCGTGTTGGTGGCACGGTCGATCGTCATCTCCAACTCGGCCGCGTCGCGGCGCAACGTCTCTCAGCGCCGACTGCACATGGGCAATGTCGTCGGCCGCCTTGACGGCCGCTCTGGCCACCGCCAGCGATTCGTTGCCGTGCGCATCGAGGTCCAGGCGTATCGACGCGCCTGGCGTGCCGGCGGGCCTGCGCGGTGGCACCCTGCCACGTGTCGAACACTGCCAACGAATCCAGTTGGCGCGCAGCCTCTAACGTCGCCTGCCCACGCGCGACGGCGGCGTGGAACACCTCGCGCACCGCTTCGGCGTTCCACCGGTCGATGTCGGCTACCGTGAGTGCCGTATCCCCAGCCGCCATGTCTCACCACCTCAGAAGGAAAAGCGCTGCCTATCCCGTAACAGCGGCGCAGCGGCCCCGCAAGTCACCCGTCGACGCGTCACCCGTGAATTGGGAGCGCTATGCACAGCTGTGCGTTAACGCTCAGCGGCACGCGTCACGGTTGAGGCGGCCAGTGCGGCAAGGGAAATCAGTGCCAGCAATTGCACTCCGGCCGAATGGCCGGCGTATCCGTCGACCGATCGCCAGGGGTGGCGTGACAGTGCTGCGCCGGCCAGGATCAGTCCACTCGCGCTCAACCACAGCGTGGCACTGTCGCGTCGTCGTGGACTTCTGCGCAGCACCCAGCGCAGGCCCAGTGCGGCGGCGAAGACCGCGACGCCTGTCACTCCGGCGATGACGGCGCCTGCCGCCAGTACCGGGACGGCAGACCAGAGTCCGGGCGTCCACGGGCTCGCCGCGGGATCGCTGGGCCGGCGTCGCTGTGGCCACCACGCCAGCAAGGCCAGCAGCGGCAACAGCGCCAGCCCACCGGCCAGGCCGACCCGGTACAGCGAGTTGGGCGCGAAGCTGAGCGTGATGGTGCCCGACGTTCCGGCCGGCACGATCCACGCCTGCTGCCATCCGTTGACTGCCAACGGCTTCAGGCGATCTCCGGTGCTGGTGCGCGCCACCCAGCCGGCGTTGATGCTTTCCGGCACTACCAACGCTCGCGCCGTTTTCGCGTCCGGGACGCCGATCTCGCGGCGGGCCGGGCCCCACGCACCGGTGGTCACCGGGGTGGCGGTCGCGGTGGTTGACGTCGCGGCGAGCGGGCCGGCGAGCTGTGCGCCGTCGACGACGAATTGTGGCCCGGGACTTACCACGAGCTCCTGCTGGCCGGCGGGAAGCTGGATCGGTTCACCGTCACAGGGCTGGGCGCTCACCGGGGCGCCGTCCAGCAGCGCACCGACCGTCGTGTGCACTTCGGTGTGCACGAATCGGCCGGCGATGGCGATGATCGGACCGTGTTCGCAGTCGACGGCGATCTGGCGACTCCGGTTGCGGCCCGCGTCGGCGGCGGCGATCGGCCTGCCGTCGGCGTCCAGGGCCGCGATCTCGGCCAGCCCCGGCGGTTTGAGCTGGTCGAAACCCAGTGCGGTCCGGTCGATGACGTCTTTCCAGTCCAGCAGGCTGATCGTGACGGTGTCAGTGAACCGGGACTTCAGCGAAAGAGTCTGTGGCCCAGCTGTTTCCAATGTACGGGCCTGCGGGCCGTCGCCGAGGTCGACGGCCACCATCGTCGGGTGCGCGGGCACGGACGACGAGGTGGGTGTGAGTCGCAGGCCGGTCACCTCGGTGGGCTGGGGCAGGCTGAGGGTGAGCGTCGGGGGCGTCTTGTGCTGCACCACCCGCTGCGGCGCTGTCCATGCGGTGGTCGGGTCACCGTCGGTGGCTGCGTAGGCAGCGCCGAGGACGTCGACCGAATCAGAGTCGCCGTGGGCCTGGGTGGTGTCCGGCTCGGCGACCAGGTCGGCCAGCTTGGGTCCCGATCGTGCCCGCACCCAGATCGTCGGCACCACCGACATCGGTGCGGGCACGCTCAAGGTGCGGCTGAAGGAGGCCGGCGACTCTGGAGCGAGCGCCATCGAGGGCGCGCACTCCATGTTCGTCAGGCCGATCGCGCAGCCCGGCCTGCCCAGCGGTTCGGTTCCCAGATCCCATTGCGCGACAGCCGCATTGGGTGGGGAAGCCGGCACCAGGGCGGTGTGCCGCAGGTTGATCGGATGCGCGTAGCCCTTGGCGTCGTATTGGGTGATCGACAAGTCGGTGATGGCGAACTGCACCCCCGGCGATCCGTCGTCGGTGCCGATCGCGGTGATCCGCACCCACGGGGTTTCGCCGTAAGGGAGCGCGCCGGTGACCGGTTTGCCGGCCTCGTCGAACCGCAGTGTCGTTGTCCCCGTTGCGGTTTCGATCTCCACCCGGCGGACCTGAGCCCCGACGGTGGTCGGGCTGGGGGCGATGGTGATGACGGCGTTGATCACCGGATGGTCGAAGTCGACCTGCAGCCACTGGCCGACCGCCGACTGCAACGCGTTGGATACCCAGGCCGTCGCCGGATCGGCGTCGATCGCGGCGGCGGGCGACGCGGCGGTGGCGACGTCAGGCAGCGCCGTCGAGTCCGAAGACGAACTTGACGCGGTCAGGCGGCCGCCGGTCCACGCGCCGTAGACGGTGTCGGCGCCCGGGGTCGGATAGTCGGGCACCCGGTTGAAGGTATGTCGGGTGTCGCCGATCGCCCGGATCGCCGACGAATGGTCGTCGACTCGGCCGTAGTCGGTTTCCCGGGCCAGCGGGGTATCGGTGACCAGGGCAACCGGCACCGGCACGCCCGCGGCCATCGCGTCCGCGGTCAGCAGCGCCGGACCCAGTGCCGGTTGCCCGGTCAGCCGTCGGCGTTCGTCGAGGCGCAGCAGCGCCTCCGGGCCGCCGTCGATGCGAGGCATCTGGTCGATGTCGGCGAGATAGGGAGCGCCGCGGCTGGTGGTGTCCTCCGGGTCGACCCGGTAGATCTCGACCGCGGGATATCGCGGACGCAACCCGCTGTCGGATACGAATCCCGCCACCGGGTCAGACCCGACCGGTGCGCCGAACTGGGCGACCTTCTGCAGTCGGGGCGAGCCCGTGATCGCCCGGTGCACCAGGATGGGACGGGCGGACCGGGACGCATCGGGATCCAGGTCGTTGCGCACCACCAGATAGGAAATACCCTGGCCGGCAAGCGTATCCGCGAGTCCCGCGGACGGCGTGCCGGCGGCGAACAGGCGCTGAACCGCGTCCAGCGCGCGGATGGTCTGCGGCGGGGTCAGTGGGATGGAGTCACGCACACCCCACGGGCTGTCGCCGAGCACCTGCAGCGGCTCGTCGTGGCTGGTGCCCCACAGTTGGGTGGCGAACGGCGCGCCGGGAACCACCAGCACGCGCCCCGGGGCCGGCGCACCGGTGTTGTGGGCGGAAAGCCAGTCCGCGGTCTCGTGCCAGTACCGCGGTATCGCGGTGAACGTGCCGGGCGGGGTGATCCGCCCGGTCCAGGCCAGCGACGTCGCGGCCATCAGCGCCGTCAACGCCACGATCCCCACCGCGACCCGCTTGTCGCGCTCCGGATGGGCAAACGCGTTCAGCCACAATGCTTTCGGCGCGCTACCCGGCAGCGGGACCCGGCCCAGCAGCTGGGCCAGGCCCAACACCACGGGGATGCGGATCAGCGACTCCAGCTTGTGCACATTGCGCAGCGGCGCGCCGCCGGCATCCAGGAACGCCTGAACCTGTTGCGCCACTGGCGAACCCAGCCCGCCGCTGTATCCGGCGCCCAGCAGCACCACCCCGAGCAGCAGCATCGTCACCAATCGGCCGCGGGCGGGCATGCCGCTCATGGCGAGGCCGGCCAGCCCGGCCGCAGCCACCAGGCAGGTGGCCACGATGGCGACCGACCCGGTGACCAGTGGCGCGCCCGCGGTGGCGTTGGGCGCCACGAACGGTGTCCAGCTGTCGGTACCGCGCAGCACCTCGACCACCGACGACCACTGCGTCGTCACCCCGGACGATTCGATGAAATCCAGAAACGGCGGGCTGATCCGGGCCATCAGGACCAGCGCCACCACCCACCACGTCATGGCCAGCACCATCGCCAGCAGCCACCACGCCGTGTAGCGCCACCACCGCCGGTTGGGCCGGTGGCAGGCCCACCAGATCACCGCGGGCAGACACCCGGCCAGCGTCGCGATCGCGTTGACGGCACCCATCAGCGCGACGGCCACCCCGGCCTGGCCGGCGAGTCGGCGCACCGATCTGCGATCGGTGCCGCGCAGCGCCAGGATCGTCGGCAGCAACACCCACGGCGCCAGCATGATCGGCAGGGTCTCCGACGAGATCGAGCCCAAGCGTGGTCAGCACCCGCGGCGACAGCGCGAAGGCCGCGGCGGCGACCACCCGCGACGTCGGGCTGCCGATGCCCAGCGCCTCGGCGACCCGGAGCAGTCCCCAGAAGCCGACGGTCAGCAGCAGCGCCCACCACAGCCGTTGGGTGACCCAGCCCGGCAGCCCCAGCAGATGACCGGCCAGGAAGAAGGTGCCGTGCGGGAAGAGGTAGCCGTAGGCCTGGTTCTGCGCCTGCCCGAACGGCAGCTCGCTGTTCCACAGATTGGTGGCTCGGGACAGGAAACGCAGCGGGTTGGCGGTCAGGTCGAGCTTGGTGTCCGGGGAGATCCGGCCGGGTGAGGAGGCGAAGCTCAGTGTCAGCGCGACCGCCGTGACCAACCACAACCAGCGTCGGGACGCCTGCGTGACCTCAACGGGCCTGGTTCGGCCCGCATCGTCGTCGGGCGGCTAGCTGCGGTTGCCGTACTCGACCCGGTTGAGCACCGACGACTGCGGGTCGCCTCCGGGCAGCGGTGGCTTGGTGTCCTGCTGCACCATCAGCGTGATCCCGAAGATCGCCGCTGCACCCAGCAACAGGCCGACCACGACACTGGCGGCGGCGGGCGCAACGAAGCGATTCATAGCTGCCCAACCTAGCAGAGGGCGAGGTCGAAGCCGCCGAGGTCGCTAGCCGCGGGCCGCGCATCCCATGACAGCATGGCCTGATGGGTTTGCCACGCATCCTGGCTGTGCTTGCCGCCGTCACGGCGCTGATGACGGGGTGCAGCCACACCTCGAAGCCGGCGTCCGCCCCGCTCGACCTCGGCGCCGGCCAAGGCGGTTCCACCGGCCCGACCCGCGTGCGGAGACCCGGCCGCGATACCGCTGCGCGACAAGCTGGCCCAGCTGTTGATGGTCGGCGTGCGCAACGGCGACGACGCCAAAGCCGTGGTGACGACCTACCACGTCGGCGGCATCTTCATCGGCAGCTGGACCGACCTGTCGATGCTGGGACCCAACCTGGTCAAGGACCTGAGCGTCAGCACCGCGCTGCCGCTGGCGGTCAGCGTCGACGAGGAGGGTGGCCGGGTTGCCCGGCTGTCCAAGCTGATCGGACCGGCGCCGTCGGCCCGTGTGCTGGCTTCCAGAGCACACCCCTGACGAGGTCTACGGCATGGCGCTGGACCGCGGGCACAAGATGCGCGGCCTCGGCATCACCGTGGACTTCGCGCCCGACGTCGACGTCACCGACGCCCCCGACGACACGGTGATCGGCGACCGGTCGTTCAGCTCGGACCCGGCGAAGGTCACCGAGTACGCCGGCGCCGTACGCCCGTGGCCTGCGCGACGCCGGGCTGCTGCCGGTGATCAAGCATTTCCCCGGTCACGGGCACGGGTCCGGCGACTCGCACACCGGCGGGGTCATCCACGCCGCCGCTGTCGCAATTGCAGAACGACGACCTGATTCCGTACCGGACCCTGGTCACGGCGGCTCCGATCGGCGTGATGGTCGGCCACCTGCAGGTCCCCGAGCTCACCGGCGACGAACCGGCCAGCGTCAACCGCGCCGCCGTGCAGTTGCTGCGTACCGGCACCGGCTACCAGGCGCCGCCCGTTCGACGGCCCGGTCTTCAGCGACGACCTGTCCAGCATGCTCGCGATCAAGGACCGCTACAGCGTGCCCGACGCGGTGCTGCGCACGCTTGCAGGCCGGCACCGACGTCGCGCTGTGGGTCACCACCGACGAGGTACCCGCGGTTCTGGACCGGCTGGAGAAGGCGGTAGGCGCAGGGGAATTGGCGGTGGCAGGCGTCGACGCGTCGGTGCAGCGGATCGCGAAGTTCAAGGGCCCCAAGTCCGACTGCGGGCCGTAATTCGGCGGCGCGACCCGCCGATTGCTTACTCTGAACGAGCGAGTGGGCTAGGAGGGGACGGCATGGCAGGTGGTACCAAGCGGCTACCGCGTGCTGTCCGCGAACAGCAGATGCTCGACGCCGCGGTGGAAATGTTCTCCATCAACGGCTATCACGACACCTCGATGGACGCGATCGCGGCCAAGGCCGAGATCTCCAAGCCGATGCTCTACCTGTACTACGGCTCCAAAGAGGAACTGTTCGGCGCGTGCCTGGATCGCGAACTGGCGCGATTCATCGACGGTGTGCGCGAGGACATCAACCTCGACCAGAGTCCGAGAGACTTGCTGCACAACACCATTGTCGCGTTCATGCGCTACATCGACGCCAACCGGGCGTCGTGGATCGTGATGTACGCGCAGGCCACCAACTCGCAGGCGTTCGCCCACACCGTGCGCGAAGGGCGTGAGCGGATCATCGCCTTGGTGGTGCGGGTCCTGCAGGCGGGCACCCGGAATCCCGAACCCGACACCGACTTCGAGATGATCGCGGCTGCGCTGGTCGGCGCCGGAGAGGCGATCGCCACCCGGCTCAGCACCGGCGACACCGACGTCGACGGCGCGGCCGAGGTGATGATCAATCTGTTCTGGCGCGGGCTCAAGGGCAAACCGACCGACAAAGACGCCGCCGAGCCCGTCGCCGAATCCGGCTAGTCGGTGATGCGCAGCCGCAACGCCGATTTCCTGTGCGCGGTGGTGATCGTCGGGCTGCTGGCCGGGGTCGCCGGGTTGGCGACGACGCTGCTGCTGCGCTCCCTCGAACATCTCACCTATCACTACACATTCGGATCATTGCTGGAGGGCGTCACCGGTAGCAGCCCGGCCCGTCGAGCCGCTGGGGCCGATGGTCGGCGGCGCGCTGGCGGGGCTGGGCTGGTGGTTACTGCGCGTCGAGGACCGATGTTCCGCCGCTTGGCTGCACGCCATCGCAGACCGTCAAGCGCATCCGCTTGCTGCCGTTCAGTTTCGACGCGTGCGCTGCAGGTGTTGGTCGTCGGCTCTGGTGCATCGCTGGGCCGGGAAGTGGCCCCGCGCCAATTCGCGGTGGCGCTAGGGGATTTCGCCACGGGATGGCTGAGACGGCTGTCGGCTCGCAGACCGCGAGATCCTGCTGGCGTGTGCGGCGGGCGCCGGACTCGGCGCGGTGTATGCGGTGCCGCTCGGTGGTGCGCTGTTCGCGCTGCGGATCATGTTGAAGACCTGGCATCCCCGAGCGATGGGCGCCGCGTTGATCACCTCCAGCCTGGCGTGTCGCAGTTGCCTCGTTCGCCACCCACGATCAGCCGATCCTGAACTGGCCCAGCCTGCATGTGTCGTATCGGCTGATCGGTTACGCACTGGTGTTGGCCCCGCTGACCCTTGGCTTGGGACTTGCCTTCAACCGCCTCATGGCATCGGCACGTCGGGCGGCGCTGACTCGATCGTGGCAGCTGATTCCCGCGATCGCCGGAGCGGGGTTGCTGATCGGTGTCTGCTCACAGCTGGTGGCCCGAACTACCCGGCAACGGCAAATCGATCCTGACCGCAACCCTCGCCGGCGGGATGACCCTGACAACGGCGGCGATAGTCCTGGTTCTGAAACCCCTTCTGACGGCTGTGTTTTTGCGCGCCGGCGCGAGGGGCGGGATGCTCACCCCCGCGCTGGCCACCGGCGCCGCGGCCGGCACGCTGTTGGTGCTGACCATCAACGCGCTGGCAGGAACTCAATATCATGTCCCGGCAGTCTCAATGGCCGGCGCAGCAGGCGTGTTGGCGGTCACTCAACGCGCGCCATATTGGGCCGCGATCTTCGTCTGGGAACTCGCCCGGCCTCCGCTGTGGCTGCTGCTGGTTTTCCTGGCCGCCGCTCTGAGCGCCTACGGGTTGGGGCTCCTCGTCGAGCGCGGCCGCGCGTTACTGCGCCCGTAGCGTGCCGGTCAGGTGTGGATAGCCCTTGGAAATGTTGCGCAAGCTGAGGTCCCAGCCGTCCTGGACCTGGTCGACGTACAGCCCGACGCTGGCCGGCAGCAACACCGGCTTGCCGAATCGCACCGAATACGTCACCGCGTCGGGAAGGCTGGCTTCCAGGTTCGCCAATACCGCTGCCGCGCTGAACATTCCGTGGGCGATCGAGGTGGGGAACCCGAACAGCTTGGCCCCGACCGAGCTGGTGTGGATCGGGTTGTGGTCACCACCCACCGCGGCGTAACGACGAATCTGTCCGGGGCTGATCCGCAGAATCGCCTTGGGTGCAGGCAACTTCGGCTGCTTCTTCGGCGGCGGCTTGGGCTCGTCGGACAGGCTGGTGCGTTGCTGATGCAGGAACGTCGTGACCTGATGCCAGGCCACCTCGTTGCCGACGCTGACATCGGTGACCACGTCGACCAGCAGGCCCTTACGGTGTTCGCGCAGATTCTCCGCGTGCACCGCGATGTTGACCGTGTCGGTCACCCTGATCGGTCGGTACTGGGTGATCTCGTTTTCCATATGGACGGATCCCATTGCGGCGAAAGGGAAGTCGAATCCGGTCACCAGCGACATCACCGAGGGGAAGGTCAACGCGAACGGATAGGTCAGCGGCACCGCATCGCCGTAACGCAGTCCGGTGACCTCGGCGTACTCGGCCACGTTCGCGCGGTCGATGGGCAACTCGTCGACCGTCACCGTCCGGTCCGGCAGTTGGCCGCCGCGTGGCACGAACGGCAGCGCTCCGGCCGCCGCGCGCAGCATGTTCTTCAGACCACTTGGTTGCGTCATCACGCCCCCAGCATGGCCTGGCCGCAGACGCGGATGACGTTGCCCGTCACCGCGTTCGAGGCAGGGCTGGCGAAGTAGGCGATCGCCTCGGCCACGTCGACCGGCTGGCCGCCCTGGTACAGCGAGTTCAGCCGACGGCCCACCTCGCGGGTGGCCAGCGGGATCGCCGCGGTCATCTGGGTCTCGATGAATCCGGGCGCGACGGCGTTGATCGTGACGCCCTTCTCGGCGAGTTGCGGCGCCAGCGCCTGGGTAAGCCCGATCATGCCCGCCTTGGTGGTGGCGTAGTTGGTCTGCCCGCGGTTGCCCGCGATGCCGGCCATCGACGACAGGCCGATCACCCGGCCACCCTCGCCGATGACTGCCGTTGTCGACCAGGCCCTCGGTAAGGCGTTGCGGCGCAAGCAAGTTGACGGCCAGCACCGAGTTCCACCGCGCGTCGTCCATGTTCGCGAGCAGCTTGTCGCGGGTGATCCCGGCGTTGTTGACCAGGATGTCGGCGTGGCCGTTGTAGTGGTCGCGCAGATGTTCGGTGATCCGCTCGACGGCGTCGTCGGCGGTGACGTCGAGCGCCAGCGCCGTGCCGCCGATGCGGGTGGCCGTCTCGGCCAGCGCCTCGGCGGCGGACTCCACGTCGATCGCCACGACGCGGGCCCCGTCGCGCGCGAACACCTCGGCGATCGTCGCGCCGATGCCGCGCGCGGCACCGGTCACGATGCCGACCTTGCCGTCCAGCGGCCGGTCCCAGTCGGCGACCGGGGTGGAGTCGGCGGCGCCGACGTAGAACACCTGGCCGTCCACGTAGGCCGACTTGGCCGACAGCAGGAACCGCAGGGTCGACTCGAGGCCGGTGGCGGCCGGCTTGGCGTCGGGGGACAGGTAGACCAGCGAGACGGTGCGCGCCGCGCTGCAGTTCCTTGCCCAGCGAGCGGGTGAAGCCCTCCAGCGCGCGCTGCGCGATCCGCTCGTCGCTGCTCTCGGCGTCCTCGGGTGTGGTGCCGACGACGACCACGCGACCGGAGTGGCCGATGTTGCGCAGCAGCGGCGTGAAGAACTCGTGCAGGGCCGTCAGCTTGGCCGGCGTTGGTGATGCCGGTGGCGTCGAACACCAGCCCGCCGAACGAATCCGCCCAGCGGCCGCCGAGATTGGCGCCCACCACGTCGTAGTCGGCGTCCAGCGCCGCCCGCAGCGGCTCGACAACCCGGCCTTCGCCGCCGATCAGCAGCGACCCGGCCAGCGGCGGCTCACCTGCCCGATAGCGCCGCAGCGTCTCGGGCTGCGGCACGCCGAGTTGCTTGGCGAGGAACGCGCCGGGCCCGGAGTTGACGACTTGGGAGAATAGATCGGGTGCCACTGAGTTGCCTTCCATGCTGTGGGGTATCAGTACCGTAGTCGAGAGCTAACTTACTCCAGAGTAAGAACAGTGGGTAGTATGGCTCCCAACACCGGATAACCATCAATTGACGGAGATAAGCGTGGCCTCTCAAAGCACCCCAGCTGAAAGCTCCTCTGCAAGTTCCCAGGCGACCGCCGCCAAACGACGCGTCGCGGTGCTGGGTGGCAACCGGATCCCGTTCGCGCGCTCGGACCGCGCCTACGCCCAGGCGTCCAACCAGGACATGTTCACCGCCGCGCTGGGCGGGCTGGTCGACCGGTTCAGTCTGTCCGGTGAACGGCTGGGCGCGGTGATCGGTGGCGCCGTGCTCAAGCACAGCCGCGACTTCAACCTGATGCGCGAATCCGTGCTCGGCTCCGCGCTGTCGTCCTACACCCCGGCCTTCGACCTGCAGCAGGCCTGCGGGACCGGGCTGCAGGCGGCGATCGCCGCCGCCGACGGCATCGCCGCCGGCCGCTACGAGGCCGCCGCCGCCGGCGGCGTCGACACCACCTCCGACGCGCCGATCGCGCTGGGCAACAACCTGCGCCACACCCTGCTGGGGCTGCGCCGCGCCAAGTCCAACGTCGACCGGCTGAAGCTGGTCGGCAAGCTGCCCGCCAGCCTCGGCGTCGAGATCCCGGTGAACAGCGAGCCGCGCACCGGCCTGTCGATGGGTGAGCACCAGGCGATCACCGCCAAGCAGATGGGCATCAAGCGGGTCGACCAGGACGAGCTGGCCGCCGCCAGCCACCGCAACATGGCCGCGGCCTACGACCGCGGCTTCTTCGACGATCTGGTCACGCCGTTCCTGGGCCTGTACCGCGACGACAACCTGCGGGCCGACTCGTCGGCGGAGAAGCTGGCCAAGCTCAAGCCGGTGTTCGGCGTGAAGGCCGGCGACGCCACCATGACCGCGGGCAACTCGACGCCGTTGACCGACGGCGCCTCGGTGGCGTTGCTGTCCACCGAGGAGTGGGCCGCCGAGCACTCGCTGACCCCGCTGGCCTACTTCGTCGACGCCGAGACGGCATCGGTCGACTACGTCAACGGCGCCGACGGCCTGCTGATGGCGCCGACCTACGCGGTGCCGCGCCTGCTGGCGCGCAACGGGCTCACCCTGCAGGACTTCGACTTCTACGAGATCCACGAGGCGTTCGCGTCGGTGGTGCTCGCGCACCTGCAGGCCTGGGAGTCCGAGGAGTACTGCAAGGAGCGGCTGGGCCTGGACGCCGCGCTGGGGTCCATCGACCGGTCCAAGCTGAACGTCAACGGCTCCTCGCTGGCCGCCGGGCACCCGTTCGCCGCCACCGGCGGGCGGATCCTCGCGCAACTCGCCAAGCAGTTGCACGAGGCCAAGGCGAACAGAACGGCGGCAAGCCGGTGCGCGGCCTGATCTCGATCTGCGCCGCGGGCGGCCAGGGCGTCGCCGCCATCCTGGAAGCCTGATCGCCGCGGCTTCGGCCGCGTTTAGCCACGTCAGTCGCCCGGGTAGCCACCTGCTCGGATAGCTCCGTGTTGTCGTCCGACCCCCGACCCGATGGCAGCGCGGGGCGTCCCCGAATCGGCTTTCGCCTGTTCAGGTGCCGGACCGAGACCGGGGCCGCCGCCGGAATGAGGGGATCCCGCGGCGGCCCCTTTCAGGTTCCGGGATCCCGGGCACAGCAAAATCCCCCGTCTCAGATCACTCTGAGGTCGGTGCCTTTGGGGAAGTACTGGCGCAGCAGGCCGTTGGTGTTCTCGTTGGTGCCGCGCTGCCAGGGGCTGGCGCGGGTCGCAGAAGTAGACCGCCATGTCAGTGGCCATCGAGAACTGTTTGTGCCGCGCCATTTCCGCGCCCTGGTCCCAGGTCAACGAGCCCCGCAGATGAGCCGTCAGAGTCGCGATCGTCTTGAATCAGCCCGTCGCGTACGACTTCGGCGTCGTGCCCGTCAGGTAGGTGTACCAGCAGCGTGTAGCGGGTCGCACGCTCGACCAAGTGGCGATCGCGGTCTTGTTGGCTTCGCCCATGATCAGTCGCCTTCCCAATGGCCTTGCACCGCGCGGTCGGCGATCTCCGCTCGCCGC
This sequence comes from uncultured Actinomycetota bacterium, assembly GCA_963796825.1. GTDB lineage: Bacteria > Actinomycetota > Actinomycetes > Mycobacteriales > Mycobacteriaceae > Mycobacterium. The sequence continues at coordinate 174,636 of CAWCNE010000009.1, read as the reverse complement.
TCGCTGATCATGATCATCTGTTCGATGAACCGGTGCGTGCGTTGATCGTGTCTCCGATGTTGTTTACGTCTCGTGCGTCCTGTTCGAAGTGCTTGGGCTACTTCGCGTTTGAGCCCTCCGCTTGCCTGTAAGTACAGAGCCTGGTATATCGTTTCGTCTCTCACCCGCATACTTTCGTCGTCCGGGAAATCCTTGACCAGACGGTGCGATATCTGCTCGGGCGACCACCGCCGGGTCAACCCGTCGGCGACCGCATGGCGCAAGTCTGGTTGGTGACCAGTTTGGACTGCTTGGGGCGTGCCCGGGCCGCGGCGGCAGCGGTGTCGGCCTGATACGGCAGATACGAGCCCTTCGATGCTGCCTCCATCTTATCTCCCGCTACACCGTCGAGATGTTGCTTGCCAATTCGACAGCGATCCTTGTCAGGGTGAGCCCGGCCTTTACCCATCAGCGATAGCGAGCCGTTCCGGCAACTACAGATACCGCCCACCTGATCTCTGCGGTCATTCGGTACTTCGCGCCGACGCACTGTGGTCTTCACCGCCTGTGTGTATCGCGTGCCAGTCTTGTTATCGATGACCGTGCCATCTGTATAGACCCGCGTGTTGTCGACCTTGCGGATCACCCGCTCCTGAGAACGGGGGATTTCGCTGTCTAGCTCCGTGCGGGTCAGAACGAGGCTTCGTCGAGCTCCATGATCTCGTTGTCGATCGTCTCCAACACCGCGCGGGTGCTGGTCAGCAGCGGCAGGAAGTTCTTCGCGAAGAACGATGCCACCGCGATCTTGCCCTCGTAGAAGGCCCGGTCGGCCTCGCTGACATCGCCGGCGTCGAGCGCCTCCAGGGCCACCGCGGCCTGACGCTGCAGCAGCCAGCCGAGCACCAGGTCGCCGACGCTCATCAGGAAGCGCACCGAACCCGTGCCGACCTTGTAGATGCTCGAGATCTCGTCCTGCGCGGCCATCAGGTAGCCGGTCAGCGTCGCCGCCATCGCCTGGACATCGGCCAGCGCGGTGGACAGCAGCGCCCGCTCGGCCTTCAGGCGACCGTTGCCGGACTCGTTCTTGATGAACTCCTCGATCTGCCCGGACACGTGGGCCAGCGCCACACCCTTGTCGCGGACGATCTTGCGGAAGAAGAAGTCCTGCGCCTGGATGGCCGTGGTGCCCTCGTAGAGCGAGTCGATCTTGGCGTCACGGATGTACTGCTCGATCGGGTAGTCCTGCAGGAAGCCGGACCCACCGAAGGTCTGCAGGCTCTCGGTGAGCTTGGCGTACGCCTGCTCGGAGCCGACACCCTTGACGATCGGGCAGCAGCAGGTCGTTGACCTTGACCGCCAGGTCGGCGTCCACGCCGTGCACCGCCTTGGCGACCGGCGCGTCCTGGTAGGTCGCGGTGTAGCACGTACAGCGCGCGCAGACCCTCGGCGTAGGCCTTCTGGGTCAGCAGGCTGCGACGGACGTCCGGGTGGTGCGTGATGGTCACGCGCGGCGCGGTCTTGTCGGTCATCTGCGTCAGGTCGGCGCCCTGCACCCGGTCCTTGGCGTAGGCCAGGGCGTTCAGGTAGCCGGTGGACAGCGTGGCGATTGCCTTGGTGCCCACCATCATCCGAGCCTGCTCGATGACCTCGAACATCTGCGCGATGCCGTTGTGCACCTCGCCGACGAGCCAGCCCTTGGCCGGTACGTCGTGCTGACCGAAGGTCAGCTCACAGGTCGCGGAGGCCTTGAGGCCCATCTTGTGCTCGACGTTGGTGACGAAGACGCCGTTGCGCTCGCCGGGCTCGCCGGTCTCGAAGTCGAACAGGAACTTCGGCACGAAGAACAGCGACAGACCCTTGGTGCCCGGGCCGGCGCCCTCGGGGCGGGCCAGCACCAAGTGGAAGATGTTCTCGAACAGGTCATCGGAGTCGGCGGAGGTGATGAATCGCTTCACGCCGTCGATGTGCCAGGAGCCGTCGTCCTGCTGGACGGCCTTGGTGCGGCCGGCGCCGACGTCCGAGCCGGCGTCCGGCTCGGTGAGCACCATGGTCGAACCCCAGCCGCGCTCAGCGGCGAGGATGGCCCACTTCTTCTGCTCTTCGGTGGCCAGGTGGTAGAAGATGCTGGCGAAACCGGCGCCGCCGCCGTACATCCACACCGCGGGGTTGGCGCCCAGCAGGTGCTCGTGCAGCGACCAGACCATCGCCTTGGGCATCGGCATGCCGCCGAGCTCCTCGTCGATGCCGACCTTGTCCCAACCGGCTTCGATGACCGCCTGCACCGACTTCTTGAAGGACTCGGGCAGCGACACGGAGTGGGTCTCGGGGTCGAACACCGGGGGATTACGGTCCGCGTCGACGAACGACGTCGGCGACCGGACCTTCGGCCAGCCGGCTCATCTCCGCCAGCATCTCGCGGGCGGTCTCGGCGTCCAGGTCGGTGTATTCGCCTTCGCCGAATGCCTTGTCAATGCCGAAGACCTCAAACAGGTTGAATACCTGGTCGCGGACATTGCTCTTGTAGTGGCTCACTGGTTCCTCCTCGATGAGAACGCCACATATAGGGTTGGGTACTTGGGCTAAGTTACCCACCAGTAACGTGCTTAAGTTATACCCATCGGTAATCCTTCGCAACCGACTGTGAGCTAAATTTCATTGGCTAATCAACCAACCAGTTGGATTCGCGCTGATCAGGACCCTGGCATACCGTTTCACCTGCGGCGATGATGGATAGGTGGCAACTGTGGCAAGCGTCACCGCGGTGCCGGAAGTGGACCTTCGCCACCCCGCCGGCCAACTGCGGACACGCCTGCGCGAGGTTGCCCACGAGGTCGGTTTCTTCTATCTGACCGGACATGAGGTGCCCGAGTCGCTCACCCGCCGGGTACTGGCGGCGGCGCGACAGCTGTTCGCGCTGCCGCAAGCGGACAAGGACGCCGTCGCGATGGTCCGCAGTCCGCATTTCCGGGGCTACACCCGGCTGGGCGGCGAGCTGACCCGCGGCGAGGTGGACTGGCGCGAGCAGATCGACATCGGCCCGGAGCGCGAGCCGATCGGCGGCCCGGGCAGACCCGACTATCTGTGGCTGCAGGGCCCCAATCAGTGGCCCGCGGGACTGCCGGAGTTGCCGGGCATCATCGCCGAGTGGGACGCGGCGCTGGCGGCGGTGTCACGCAGCTTGCTGCGGCACTGGGCGGCGGCGCTGGGCAGTCCGGCCGATGTCTTCGACGCCGCATTCGACTCGACGCCGGCGACCCTGATCAAAATCGTGCACTATCCGGCGACCGCGGCCAGCTCGCAGGGAGTCGGCGCGCACCGGGACTCCGGAGTGCTGACGCTGCTGCTCGCCGAGCCGGGCAGCGAGGGGTTGCAGGTGCGTGGACGCGACGGTGGCTGGGTCGACGTGCCCGCGCTGGACGGCGCGTTCATCGTCAACATCGGCGAGCTGCTGGAGTTGGCGACCGGCGGCTATCTGCGCGCGACCGAGCACCGGGTGAATCTGCGTCAATCGGCGGACCGCATCTCGGTACCCTACTTCTTCAACCCGCGACTGGACGCGCAGATCCCGACCCTGCCGCTGCCCGCGGAACTGGCGGCGCGGGCCGATCCGCGCGCGGACCCGTCCGACCCGATCTTCTCGGTGTACGGCCGCAATGCCTGGAAGAGCAGGCTGCGGGCCCATCCGGACGTCGCAGCCGCGCACGGCTACGTGACGGGCAGCGGCAGAGTTGTAACGCCCGGCGGGTAGGGTCTGTTCTACGAAATCCCGTCTACGCGAGTGAAGCCCGGTGAATACACCTGACAAGCTTGACGCCTACCTCCCTGCGCGAGGCCTTTGGCCATTTCCCCTCCGGCATCATCGCCATCGCCGCCGAAGTCGACGGTGTCCGAGAGGGACTCGCGGCCAGCACATTCGTCCCGGTGTCGCTGGATCCGCCGCTGGTGTCGTTCTGCGTGCAGAACACCTCGACGACGTGGCCGAAGCTCAAGGACGTCCGCGCGCTGGGTATCAGTGTGCTGGGCGAGTCGCACGACGACGCCGCGCGCACGCTGGCGGCCAAGACCGGCGATCGCTTCGCCGACCTGGAAACGGTGTCCTACACCAGCGGTGCGGTCTTCATCCACGGCACCAGCCTCTGGATGGAAACCGCGATCGAGCAACTCATCCCGGCCGGAGATCACACGATCGTGGTGTTACGGGTCAGCGACGTTCGGGTCGACCCGGATGTCGCACCGATCGTGTTCCACCGCAGCGTCTTTCGCCGCCTCGGCGTGTAGCCTGCCGAGTTCGACGCTCTACCGACGGAAAAGCTTGTTGCCCAGCCAGACGACCGGGTCGTATTTGCGGTCGGCGACGCGTTCCTTCATCGGAATCAGGGCGTTGTCGGTGATCTTGATGCCCTCGGGGCAGACCTCGGTGCAGCACTTGGTGATGTTGCAGTAGCCGAGTCCGTGCTCCTCCTGCGCCTCGTCGCGTCGGTCGCGGGTGTCCAGCGGATGCATCTCCAACTCCGCGATCCGCATCAGGTAGCGCGGGCCGGCGAAGTTCTCTTTGTTCTCCTCGTGGTCACGGATCACGTGGCAGACGTTGTTACACAGGAAGCACTCGATGCACTTGCGGAACTCCTGGGAACGCTCGACATCCTCCTGCTGCATCCGGTACTCGCCGGGCTGCAGATCCTTCGGCGGCGCGAATGACGGGATTTCCCGGGCCTTTTCGTAGTTGAAGGACACGTCGGTCACCAGGTCGCGGATCACCGGGAACGTCCGGATCGGCGTCACGGTCACCACTTCGTCCTCGGCGAAGGTCGACATCCGCGTCATGCACATCAGCCGCGGCTTGCCGTTGACCTCGGCCGAGCACGAGCCGCACTTGCCGGCCTTGCAGTTCCACCGGACCGCCAAGTCCGGCGTCTGGGTCTGCTGCAGGCGGTGGATGATGTCGAGCACCACCTCGCCCTCGTTGACCTCGACGGTGAAGTCCTGCAAGCCACCGCCGGCCTCGTCGCCACGCCATACCCGCAAAGTTGCGTCGTACGTCATGAGCGCTGCTCCTTCTCCCCATTCGCTTCGCTCTGCTTCGTCCGTCAGCGCGGGTCATCAGCCTCTCCGTCCTGGGTGGTCGGCCAGCTCTTCGTCGGTGTAGTACTTCTCCAACTCCGAGATCTCAAACGCCTCGAGCAGGTCGGGCCGCATCGGGATCTGGTCTTTGTGCGTCACGGTGACGTCGGGGACGATCGGGTCGTCGCCGGAGGCGCTGCAGACCAGCAGCACCTTGCGCCACGACGAGTCCATGCCGGGGTGGTCGTCGCGGGTGTGGCCGCCACGGCTTTCGGTGCGCTCCAGCGCGGCTTTGGCGACACACTCGCTGACCAGCAGCAGGTTGCGCAGGTCGAGCGCGAGGTTCCAGCCGGGGTTGTACCGGCGGTCGCCCTCGACGTGAATGTGCTTGAACCGCTCGCGAAGCTGGTCGAGCCGCGACAGCGCCTCGGTGATCTCCTCGGACTTGCGGATGATGCCCACCAGGTCGTTCATCGACTGCTGCAGCTCCAGCTGCAACGTGTAGGGGTTCTCCGCGGCGGCGCCGTTCGTCGGGGTCTCGAAGGGGGCCAGCGCCCGCTTGGCGGCGGTCTCGACGGCATCCTCGGACACTGTCGGACGGCTGCTCAGCGCCCGCACGTAGTCGGCGGCGCCCAGACCGGCCCGGCGACCGAAGACCAGCAGGTCGCTCAGCGAGTTACCGCCCAGTCGGTTGGAACCGTGCATGCCCGCCGGAGCACTCGCCCGCGGCGAACAGGCCGGGAACGGTGGCGGCACCGGTGTCGGCGTCCACCTCGACGCCGCCCATCACGTAGTGGCAGGTGGGTCCGACTTCCATTGGCTCCTTGGTGATGTCGACGCCGGCCAGCTCCTTGAACTGGTGGTACATCGACGGGAGCCGCTTCTTGATCTGCTCGGGCGTCAGCCGCGAGGCGATGTCGAGGTAGACGCCGCCGTGCGGGGTACCGCGGCCGGCCTTGACTTCGGAGTTGATCGCGCGGGCAACCTCGTCACGGGGCAACAGGTCGGGCGTACGACGGGCCGAGTCGTTGTCCTTGAGCCAGTCGTCGGCCTCTTGCTCGCTCTCGGCGTACTGGCCTTTGAACACCGCCGGGATGTAGCCGAACATGAACCGGGTGTCGTCGGAGTTTTTCAGTACCCCGCCGTCGCCGCGCACACCTTCGGTGACCAGGATGCCCTTCACGCTGGGCGGCCAGACCATGCCGGTCGGGTGGAACTGGACGAACTCCATGTTGATCAGCGTCGCGCCGGCCCGCAGCGCCAGCGCGTGGCCGTCGCCGGTGTACTCCCAGGAGTTCGAGGTGACCTTGAACGACTTGCCGATACCGCCGGTGGCCAGCACCACCGCGGGGGCCTCGAACAAGATGAACTTGCCGGTTTCGCGCACGTAGCCGAAGGCCCCGGAGATCGCGTCGCCGTCCTTGATCAGCTCGGTGATCGTGGTCTCGGCGAACACCCGGATCCGGGCCTCGTAGTCGCCGAGCTCGGCGTGGTCTTCCTGCTGCAGCGAGACGATCTTCTGCTGCATGGTGCGGATCAGCTCCAGGCCGGTGCGGTCACCGACGTGCGCCAGCCGCGGGTAGGTGTGCCCGCCGAAGTTGCGCTGGCTGATCTTGCCGTCCTTGAGGCGGTCGAACAGCGCGCCGTAGGTCTCCAGCTCCCAGACCCGGTCGGGTGCCTCCTTGGCATGCAGTTCGGCCATCCGCCAGTTGTTCAGGAACTTGCCACCGCGCATGGTGTCGCCGAAGTGGGTCTTCCAGTTGTCTTTCGGGTTGGTGTTACCCATCGCCGCCGCGCAGCCGCCCTCGGCCATCACCGTGTGGGCCTTGCCGAACAGTGACTTGGACACCACCGCAACCTTGAGGCCGCGTTCCCGCGCCTCGATGACCGCGCGCAAACCCGCGCCGCCGGCACCGATGACGACCACGTCGTAGGAGTGCCGTTCGACCTCAGTCATGAAATCCTCGCTCAGCTCATTCGGTATTCCGTGAAATGGCTTCTCAGCCAACAAATCTCAGGTCCGGAAATGGTGCCGCTGGCGACCAGCGCGATGTAGAAGTCGGTGAACATCAAGCGTGCCGAGGGTGATCCACGCGTACAGCTTGTGGCGGGTGTTGAGCGTGACTGACCTGGGTCCAGATCCAGTACCGCACAGGGTGTTTGGAGAAGTGCTTGAGTCGCCCGCCGGTGACGTGCCGGCACGAGTGGCAGGACAGCGTGTAGACCCACAGCATGATCACGTTGACGACCAGGATCACGTTGCCCAGGCCGAAGCCGAATCCGCCCGGTCCGCTGTCGGAGTGGAACGCGATGATCGCGTCGTAGGTGTTGATCACCGAGATGATGCCGGCGACGTAGAAGAAGTACCGGTGGGTGTTCTGCACGATCAGCGGGAACTTGGTCTCGCCGCTGTAGTGCACACGTGGCTCGGCCACCCCGCAGGCGGTCGGCGACTGCCACACCGTGCGGTAGTAGGCGCCGCGGTAGTAGTAGCAGGTCAGCCGGAACAGCAGCAGGAACGGCAGCGTCAGTGCCGCGTACGGCAGCCACCACACGTCCGGCAGGATCTGCGGCCAGAAGTCGCTGGCCTCCTTGCCGCACCCCTGTGCTGACGCATGGCGAGTAGAACGGCGTCAACTATGTGGTACTTCGCGACGAAGATAGTAGTTCTGCTGGAATGCAGCGGAACGTCGCGTAAATGAGGAATGCGGCGAACCCCAAGTCGATTCGCAGCGGCGACAGCCACCACCGGTCGGTGCGAAGCGTCGCTGCTGGATGTGGGCGCGGGTGGGTGAAAAGACGCCGGACGCAGGATGGTTCGCCGTGGGTGCGCTCATCAAATGTTCCTCTTCGAACGGGCTGTTGGTCGAAGAGTACCCAGAGACGCCGCCGAAGATTCTCGGCGGGGCGTGAAATTCAGGACCTGCTGTGACCCCCGACTCCCTCGTGGTCGACGTCGCGCCAAAAGTCGCGGTCGTAATCGGTGTCGGGAATGGCGATCTTTTCGCCGGATTGCTGCACGCGTAGCGCGCATTAAGTCGAATTCGGAAACATCGGTGTCAAGTAATTCGACATCGCCGAGAAGGCGATCGGCGTCGATGACGATGCGGCGCACCGCGGGGCTGTCGCCGTAGCGCGCTTTCAGTGAAGTCACGCAGCGCCGCAACCCTCCGATGAGGTCGTGCAGTTCGGCCAGTTCGGTAGTCGGGGACAACGGATCTCCCTGCAGGCGAAGGTGTCTTGGATCACAGTACCGCTCAATACTATCGAGCACCGGCGCGGGCGTGAGGCAGATCACGCGCGGAGATCGTCGACGAACGGCTCCAGCAGTCGGTGCGGCTTGCGCAGGGCCACGCTCACCGGGTCGTCGCGCCCGGCGCGCTCGCGTGGGCGGCGCGGCGGATGCACAACAAGGTCGGCAACGTCGGGAAGTTGCCCGCACGCGGAACACACCCGGTCCGGTCCGATCGCCCCGCCGCAGTCGGCGTGCCGGTAACTGCGCCGCTGCGGCTGCTCGACGTAATTCTCGTTGCCCCAGCTGGCCAACGACCAGATCGTCGGCCACAGCCGCCGGCCCTTCGGGGTCAACACGTACTCGTCGCGGCCCCGTGCCGCCAGCCGCCTTGGCCAGCACACCTTCGTCAACAAGAAGCGAAAGCCGTTCGGCTAGAACAGCTTTCGGTATGCTCGAGGTGGGCGCGGAAGTCGCTGAAACGTCGCACGCCGTAGAAGGCGTCGCGAACTATCAGCAGCGTCCACCGCTCGCCGATGACCTCGAGGGATCCGCGCGATCGGGCAACTCTCGTCGATGTATTCGCGAGGTAGGGCCACCGGGCGATCTTATCCTTGAAGGTTCGTTGACCGAACCATATGCTCGAGACGGTGGAGTTCGGTCAATGAACCAAAGGAAGTGGACCGATGAGCTTTCATCGTGAGCCGCACGGCATGACCCGCATCGACATCGATACCGGCATTCCGTTCGATCGAGTTCATCGCCGCACTGGAAAAGGCGGCGCCGCCGGTCGACCGGACGGCGGTCGAGCGCATCGCGCGAATCCGGGGGCACTGGGACGACGTGCTGGCCGCCGCGGCCGACGAATGCGCCCAACGGCTTGATGATCTACGCCAAAATCGATGCGACGCGGATTCTTCAGCCTCGCCGGACATCACACGCCTGCGATCGAGTATCTGATCGGCAACCACGTCATCGCCGAGACCATGTTCCGCCACGACCCCAAGGCGCTGTTCTACGCGCCGCTGCGAATGCTGGTCTACGGCGACGCCGACGGCAACGCGATTTTCACGATGGACCAGCCCGGGCCGGCATTCGGCAGTCTCGGCATCGCGGACGTGGCCAGGGTCGGCCTGGACCTGGACCGCAAAGTGGCCAACCTGCTTCGGGTCGTCGGGGTCGACGTCGGGCAGGCATTCGGCTGATGCAGGAATCCGGTGGAGCCGTTGGGCCCCACCGGATTCGAGTGCGACTATTTGGTGATCGCGATGCGCTGCGCCTGAGTTCCGGCGTACGCGCCGGTGACCCGGACCGTCAGCACGCCGGCGTCGTAGGCGCCGAGACGGCCTCGCCGGTGATGTGCGAGGGCAGCTGGAACGAACGGCGGAACGAGCCGTAGCGCACCTCGCGCAGCGTGCGGCCGTCCTTCTCCGGCGACAGCGCTGCACGTGTCGTCGACCCTCACGCGGGAACCGCGATCTCGACCGTGCCCGCCGCGCGACGTGTGACAGCCCGGGCAATTGTCGACGTTGCGGGCCAGCGCGCCCAGGCGCATTCGCTGCGGCCACGACGCCGGACGCCCAGTCGCAGTCTTTGGCGATCTCGGTCACCGGGCCGACGCACGTTGGCGCCGGACTTCGAGCGCAGCGCGTCGCGCAGCTGGCCCGAGATCCGGAGATTCGGCGGCGCGCATCAACGTTGCCGCGACAGCCGGCGCCGGGCGCGAAGCTCACCGCGTCGAGATTCGCGCATGGACGATCTCCTGATCAGCTGCTCGATCTCGCCGCCGGCCGGCGCCGGCTTCCACCGGTACACCCGGATCGGGATGAGTCGGCCCGCGCGGAACGCAACTCGTCGAGGAACTCGGGAAACGGTTCCCAGTCATCGCTGGCGCCGTGCACCTGCACGGCGATCGCCAGCCGCTGATGCCGGAGTCGCGCAAGTTCTGCGAGACTGTCGCGCGACGACTCGGATTCCGGTGACCACTCCTTGCGCAGACCCGCGGCCGCGCAGCGCGCCGGTGGCCTTCGGTCCGCGTGCCACGATCCGGGCTCGGGACAGCGCCGCGGTCAGTCGCTCGGCCAGCCCCATTCGCCGGCGGCGGCGACCCAGCCGCGGAACCCGATGCCAGTCGTACGATCACGATGTCCGGCGGGTCGCCGACCATGCTTCTGTGCTGGAGCGCATTGCGTCATCGTCAGACAGAGCGATCATGGTGATCCCCGCGGCTCTGCGACGATGGCGCCGTGGCGCTCAATCGTGCACGGTTCGCGGGAGCGTCGCGCCGCGGTCACGGCAACCCGGAAACCGGTCACCGACGGTTCCTCGGGCTGATGCATACCGACTGTGTATGCCAACCGAATGTCGGCGTGATTACCGACTAATTGCCGTCGGCGTTGCTCCCGGGTGGTCCGCTGACCCGGCTACCAGACATCCCCGTCGCGCCAATCGCACGCCAACCCCGCCGTCGGGTCGAGCTCGGCGCCGAGCGGAAAAACGAACACCGAGCCGTCGTCGTCGGGAGTGTGGGTCGGCCCGGTGGGCGCCAACACCGACGTCGGCCCGCGCCACGGCAGCCAGCCGCGCAGCGTGTACAGCCGCCGGCCGCGGTCCGAGGAACTCAGCGCACCGAGTTGGTAACCGCCGCGGATCACCTGCTCGCACGCGTCGAGTATCGCGATCGCCAGACCCTGCCCCCGCCAATCCTCGCGCACGGCAACAGCTTCGACGTAGCCGCAGCGCAGCGCGGTACCGCGGTAGAGCAGACGCCGCTGGATCACCGCGCCGTGCGCGATGATCGCGCCGCGATGCCAGATCAGCGCGTGCATGCCGCCCAGCGCGTGGTCCCAGTCGGTGTCGGTGAAGTCGCCGCCGAAGGCCTCGCTGACCATGTCGTGGGCGCGCTGCCGCGCGTCACTTTCCAGATCGGCGGTGTGGACCAGGCGCGCGGTGTGAACCTGGGTGGGCACACTGCTGGTCTACCAGTTCGGCTACTCCGCCGCTACCGAAGTCGTCGCAGGATCGGCGAGATCTCGGGCGTGACCAGTGCAGGCGCACGTGCTGGCCGGGGCGCACCTGGGCGAGCTTGTCGATGTCGCGGTCGGCGATCACGCCGACCACCGGATAGCCGCCGGTGACCGGGTGATCGGGACCGAGAATGACCGGTAATCCGTTGGGCGGCACCTGGATCGCGCCACGGGTAGCGCCCTCGCTGGGCAATTGGCGGCCGGGGTCGCGGTGCTGCAGCGGACGTCCCTGCAGTCGCATGCCCACCCGGTCGCTGCGGTCGGAGGCCATCCAGACGGTGTGCACCAGCGCGTCGGGATCGGCGAGCCAGTCGTCGCGCGGCCGGGCACCACCAGCAGGTCGACCGAGTCGGCCGGTGATCGCCGCGACCGGAGCCTGGTCCAGTTCGGGGTAGTCCTCGGTGTGCTCCCCGATCGGCAACACGTCGCCCGGTTGCAGCGGCGACGGGCCGATCGCCGACAGCACGTCGTAGCTGCGCGAGCCCAGTACCGGCGCCACGTCGATGCCGCCGCGCACGGCCAGGTAGCTGCGCAGCCCGGAGTGCGGGACGCCCAGCGCGATCACCTCACCGTCGCGGACATGCTGAATGCTGTTGGCGCCGAACATCGTTGACGCGACTGTCGGCATCGGTGTCGGCGCCGGTCACCGCGATGTCGACGTCGCCGCCGCGGATGCGCGCCGCGAATCCGCCCATGGTCACCTCGATGGTGGCGCGGTCGTCGGGGTTGGCCACCAGCCGGTTGGCCAGGGTGTGCGCACGCCGGTCGGCCGCCCCAGACCGGGTGACGCCGAGATGGGCAAGCCCGGCCCGGCCGAGGTCTTGGACGAGCGCCAGCGGTCCGGTGCGCAGGATCTCCAGCGCTCGGTCATCGCGCTATGCCGCCCGGAACTGGACCCAGCATGCCCGGCGTCAGCAGTGCGGGGTCGGGCCGATCGATGTCCCACAGCACCGCGTCGGTGTGGCCGATCAGCTGCCATCCGCCGGGAGAGCGACGCGGGTAGATTCCGGTGAATTCGCCGGCCAATCCGACGGCACCGGCCGGGACCGAGGGCCGTGGATCGGATCGTCGCGGCACGCGCCAGACGCGGGTCACCGTCGACCAGGTACGCGAAACCCGGTGCGAAACCACAGAATCCGACGCGTCCACGGGTTCGGCGGTGTGGGCGTCGATCACCTGCGCGCGGGTCAGGCCGGTGAGTTCGGCCACCTCGGCGAGATCGGCGCCGTCGTAGACGACGTCGATCACCAGCGGCTCGCCCGGCGTCGGCCGCTGCTCCCAGTCGGTGGCCACCTGCAGCGTGCGCGAGCCGACGGCGGACGGCGCTCTGCAGATCGGGCCCGTCGAGCGTGAGCAGCACCGTGCGCGCGGCCGGGACGATGTCGAGGACCCCGGGCATCGCGGCATCGCGCAACGCGGCCGACCACGCCAAAACCTCGGCGGTGCTGTCGAATTGCAGCAGCAAGGCCTGATCGCCGTAGTCGAAGACCGTTTCGGTCGCGCCCCTGCCCATTACTCGACGGTAACCGTGTGCCGGTCGGGTTGCCAGGCGTCCGGGCTAGTGCAGGACGTTGGCGATCAGCGGCGGCAACTGGTCGGCCACCAGCGGATAGCTCAGCGGCGACGCGTAGGCGATCGCTGCCGGCTTGGTCCTTGGTGGTGAACACGCTACGCGAACGCTGCGCCGCCACATCGGGATTCGCCAGTAGGGCGGCCTGGTCCGCTTCGCTCTCGGTCGTCCAGATCAAGAGTTCGGCGTCGCCGAGGACCGACTTGATCTTGTCGGGCGAGATGAATGCGCGCTGCTGATCGACGGCCAGTCGCGGCCAGGCTCTCCGGGATGCCCAGGCCCATCTGCTTGAGAAAGTCGGTCTGCCAGCCGGTGGTCGCGACCACGCTGTCGTCATGCAGCGTGCCCTGCAAGCAGCAGCACCCGCTTGTTCTTGAACTGCGGGTACTTGTCGGCGACCGCGGTGAACCCGTTGTCGACACCGTTGATCAGCGACGGCCATCTGGCCGGACTGGAAGACCGCCTGTCCGATGGCTTTCGCCTGGTCCTTCCAAGGCTCGAAGAATGCGTCGCCGTCGGACTGCGCCAAGCGTCGGCGCGATCGCCGCCAGCTTCTGGTAGGTGTCCTGGTCCAGCCCGGCGTCGGTGGCGACGATCAGATCGGGTTTCAGCCCGGAGATCTGGTGGACTTGAATTCCGTTGTCCAGGTTCAGCACAACGGGCTTGGCGGCCCCGAGCTTGGGCGGGGCCCACGGCCACACCCCGAACGGCTGGTCGCCGAACCAGTTGGTCACCGCGACCGGCACGATCCCGAGCGCCAGCAGGTCGTCCTGCCCGGTGAAGCCGGCGCTGACCACCCGCTTGGGCGGCTCGGAGATCGTCGTCTCACCGAACGCGTGGGTGATGGTCACCGGCCCCGTCCGCCGCCGGTCGGCGGCGGGCGGCGCCTTGCTCCGACGAGCAGCCCGCCAGCGCGAGCAGGCCCGGCAGCCGCGCCGGCGCGCAGGAACACTCGCCGATTCCATTGCTGGTCCACGGCGTGAGCCTAGCGCGGTCAGCGGGTCGGCTCAGCGGGCCTTCCACGGGCTGTAGTCGGCGATCAGCTCCTCCTGCGGCGGCCGCTGATCGTCGGGCACATGCTGCAGGTTGATCCGGATCCGGTACCAGATCGAACTCGGTCCGCGCATCCCGTCGACCAGCACGTCGGCCGGCTCCAGACGCTCGGCCGCCGCGGGATGACGCTCGCGCCAGGTGTCCAGCGCGGCCATCGCCTCGTCCTTGGTCTTGGTGCGGGCGATCTCGATGAGCGGCATCACCGACTGGCGCCGTCCGCTGCCCGTCGCCGCGCGCGCGCCCTTCGGCGCCTTCTCCGCGGGGCCGAGTTCCTCGGCCAGCGTGAGCAACCGGTCGAGACCGCCGGCGGTGTCGTCCATGCCCGGCCCACGGGTCGCCGAGGTCGGCGAACCGCTGCGGCACCGTCGCCACGGTGAACGTCGGCGGGGTCGCAGTCGGCGACCTCGTCCCACCGCAGCGGTGTCGAGACCCGGGCGTCCGGGGTGGCCCGCACCGAGTACGCCGACGCGACGGTGCGGTCTTTGGCGTTCTGGTTGAAGTCGACGAACACGCCCTCGCGTTCTTCTTTCCACCAGCGGCTGGTGGCCAGCTCGGGTGCGCGTCGCTCCACCTCGCGCGCCACCGTCTGGGCCGCCAGCCGCACCTGCCGGAACGACCAGCTCGGCGCGATGCGCGCGTAGATGTGGAAGCCGCGCGACCCGGACGTCTTCGGCCACGCGGTCAGCCCGTGATCCTCGAGCACCTCGCGGGCCACCTGCGCGACGTCGACGATCTGCCGCCACGTCACTCCGGGCATCGGGTCCAGGTCGACGCGCAGTTCGTCGGGGTGGTCGAGGTCGTCGGCGCGCACCGGATGCGGGTTGAGGTCGACGCAGCCCAGGTTGATCGCCCAGGCCAGCCCGGCCGCGTCGTGGATGACGGCCTCTTTGGCCGAGGTGCCGCGCGCGTAACGCAGTTCGGCGACGTCGACCCAGTCGGGCCGCTTCTCCGGCGCGCGCTTCTGGAAGATGGCCTCCTGCTCGATGCCCTTGACGAACCGCTTCAGGATCATCGGCCGGCCGGCCACGCCGCGCAGCGCGCCGTCGGCGACGGCCAGGTAGTAGCGGATCAGGTCGAGCTTGGTGATGGCCGGCCCGCCCGTCCCGACCGGGGAAGACCACCTTGTCCGGATGGGTGACTGTCGACCTGGCGTCCGCCCACGTCCAGTGACACCGGCCGCCATGGGTCGCATGCTAATTCGGCACAACTTTCCGACCGCGGTGCGACGTCCGTCACATAGGGTGGAAGTCATGCCTAATCTCATCGATCTGCCTGGGCAGGCGGTAGCCAAGATCCAGCAGTATGCCGAGCGCGGCGTCGTCCGAACTGCACTACCTGCGCAAAATCATCGAGTCCGGCGCGTTCCGGTTGGAGAACCCGCTGAACTACGCCGCGATGGCCGCCGACATCGCGAAGTGGGGCGAGATCGGCATGCTGCCGGCGTTCAACGCCCGGCGCACACCCGACCGCGCGGCGATCATCGACGACGAAGGCTCGTTCACCTACAAGGAGCTCGACGAGGCCGCCAACGCGGTCGCCCACGGCCTGCTGGCCAAGGGCGTCCGCGGCGGCGACGGGGTCGCGATCCTGGCGCGCAACCACCGCTGGTTCGCCGTCGCCGAGTTCGGCTGCGCGCGGGTCGGCGCCCGCATCATCCTGCTCAACAGCTCGTTCTCCGGCCCGCAGATCAAAGAGGTGTCCGAGCGCGAAGGCGCCAAGCTGATCATCTACGACGACGAATACACCGAGGACGTCAGCAAAGCCGATCCGCCGCTGGGCAAGCTGCGCGCGCTGGGCACCAACCCGGACGGCGAGGACTCGGGCAGCACCGACGAGACGCTGGCCGACCTGGTCGCCGCGCAACAGCAAGTCGCCGGCGCCCAAGGCCACCAAGCACTCGTCGATCATCATCCTGACCAGCGGCACCACCGGCACCCCGAAGGGCGCGAACCGCAGCACCCCGCCGACGTTGGCGCCGATCGGCGGCATCCTGTCGCACGTGCCGTTCAAGGCCAACGAGGTGACGTCGCTGCCGGCGCCGATGTTCCACGCGCTGGGCTTCCTGCACGCCACCATCGGGATGTTCCTGGGCTCGACGCTGGTGCTGCACAGCAAGTTCAAGCCGGCGCAGGTGTTCGAAGACATCGAAAAGCACAAGGTGACAGCCGTCGTCGTGGTGCCGGTGATGCTGTCGCGGATGCTCGACGCGCTGGAGAAGATGGACGAGCAAGCCCGATCTGTCGAGCCTGCGGATCATCTTCGTCTCCGGCTCGGCGCTGGGCGCCGACGTGGCCGAGCGGGCGCTGAAGGACCTCGGTCCGGTCGTCTACAACATGTACGGCTCCACCGAGATCGCGTTCGCCACCATCGCCGGGCCCGAGCATCTGGAGTTCAACTCCGACGACGGCCGGGCCGGTCGTCAAGGGCGTCAAGGTCAAGATCTACGACGACAACGGCAAGGAGTTGCCGCAGGGCGAGGTCGGCCGGATCTTCGTCGGCACCAGCTTCCCGTTCGAGGGCTACACCGGCGGCGGCAACAAGCAGATCATCGACGGGCTGCTGTCCTCCGGCGACGTCGGCTACTTCGACGAGCGCGGTCTGCTCTACATCAGCGGCCGCGACGACGAGATGATCGTGTCCGGTGGCGAGAACGTCTTCCCGGCCGAAGTCGAGGACTGCATCAGCGGGCATCCCGACGTGGTGGAGGCCACCGCGATCGGTGTCGAGGACAAGGAGTGGGGCCACCGGCTGCGCGCCTTCGTCGTCAAGAAGGACAACGCGGACCTCGACGAGGACACCGTCAAGAAGCACGTGAAGGATCAGCTGGCCAAATACAAGGTGCCGCGCGAAGTGATCTTCCTCGACGAATTGCCGCGCAACCCGACCGGGAAGATCCTCAAGCGCGAGCTGCGCGAGATCGACGCCGACTAGCTCAGGGGATCGCGAAGCAGAAGCCACGGTCGTGGCTGCGTGGGTGGATTCAAGGTTTGGTTGCAACAGTGGTTTCTGTTGCGGCTGACAGTAGTGTGTTGAGGCGGTTGGTGGGGTTATCCCAGCCGAATCGTTTTCGTGGTCGGCCGTTGAGTTCGTCGGCGACGTAGCTGAGGTGTTCAGCTGAGTGACATCGAGAGATCGGTGCCCTTCGGAAAGTATTGCCGCAGAAGCCCGTTGGTGTTCTCGTTGCTTCCCCGCTGCCAGGGTGAGTGTGGGTCGCAGAAGTAGACCTCGATGCCGGCGTCGACGCTGATCCGGGCGTGCTGGGCCATCTCGTGACCTTGATCCCAGGTCACGGTACGACGCATTGTGGACGGTAATTCCTTGATCGCGCGATCATGGCTCAGCGACGACGTCGGCCGAGCGGGTCTCTGGCAGGTGCAGAAGGCGGACGTAGCCGGTGGAACGTTCGACGAGGGTACCGATCTGGGAGGCCTGATCCTTGCCGATGATCAAATCCCCTTCCCAATGACCGGGCACCGCTCGATCGTCGGCTTCGGCAGGCCGCTCACTGATGTTGACCATGCCCGGGATGCGGCCGCGACCATCATCGGCACGGGTTCGGCGCGGGTTTGCGCAGCGCGCGTCCAGTGCGCAGACAGCGATGCAACTCACGGCGCAGCTCGCCACGTCCTTGCACGTAAAGCGACCTGTAGATGGTCTCGTGAGACACCTGCATCTCCGGGCGGTCAGGATATATCTTGGCGAGTTCCCCAGCGATCTGCTCGGGGCTGTACTTTTTCACCAACAACGCTTGCACCTCGGTACGTAACTCATCGCAGCGGGCCAGCTTGCCGCTCTTAGGGCGACGGGCGCGCTCTTCGCTCCGGCGCTCAGCAATGCGCGCTGAGTAACCCGACTCGGGCGTCCCAGCCACCACGGTTGGCGCCAAACCGATGCAACGCCCGATAGCGCCCCGGCGGTCTGCGCGCAGCACCGTTGTTATCGATTTCGCGCATGATCGTCGATGGATTACGGCCCAGACGACGCGCAATCGAGCGAATCGACTCCCCTGAGACGGTACCGACCATGATCTGTTCACGCTCATCAGGCGACAGTCGCCGTCGTACCTCGTCCTCGCGGTTCACCCAATCTCTGGATTCACGCCACCAAACCTGCGGAACCACCTGACCCCACACGTGGCCGACACGCCGACGCAATCCCTCTGCATCCTCGGAGAACCATCCCGCAGCAATCAACTCCCAGAATTGACGCTGCACCAACAACCCTTGAGGCTGGCCCGTCATCAACACTCCCAACTACGAAGTGTTGCAACCACCCCCTGAACTCAAGGTGAGTTCCGCAGCCGCGCTTTCTGTTTCGCGGCAAAGGGGATCAGTCGAATCCGGTTGCGCCGTCGAGCTGTTCGCGCAGGATGTCGATCTGCCCGGTGTGCCGGGCGGTCTCCTGGATCATGTGCACGTAGATCCAGCGCAGCGACACCGTCGTCCGAGTCGACCGTGCCGCACCTCGTGATCGAGCGGATAACTGTGCGGCGATCGGCCGGGATTCCTCGCATTGCGCTCTGGTACTCGGCAGACCAGTGTCGGCAGTGATTCCTCCGGCTGGAATCTCGAACTCCCAGGAGCGTTCGTGCGTGCGACGGTTGTCGTCGCGTCGCCCCTGCAAGAACTGGTCAAACCAGCCGTACTCCGCCCAACGCAGGTGCTTGACCAGCCCGCCGACCGTCGTCGCCGACGGGACGAGATGGCGGCGGGCATCGGCGTCGGAAAGCCCGGAAACCTTGCGCACCAAGATGTCTCGGTAGTCGTCGAGGAAGGCTTCCAGGGTGGCGCGCTCGCCGGCCGACTCGCTGCTCGCGACGATCGGGGCGCTGCGTATCTGCCATGAGGGCGAAGCTAGCACTGCCGGGCGATCAGCGTCGTTCGCGGATGCTCCGGGTTATCTCGGCGGACAGCTTCGCGTCCGTCAAGCAGCAGCTCGATGAGCGCGGAGATGACTTCTTGTCCGGTGACGCGGGCGTACCCGAGCCGGTCGGCGGCGTCTCGCTGCCAGATGTCGAGGGCCCGGTGGGTGGCGGGGGACAGGTCGACGGTGCGCCGGATGCGCTGGCTCGCGGATGCGTCTCGGGCTTCTTGCGGTCGTGCTGTTCCGGACGCTCGAGAAGCGTTCGGTCTGCGCCGAGGCATCGGCGCGTGCGGGCGGCCTGGCTCGAAACGACGGCGAGCTGGATTCCATGCGGCTGACGACCTTCGGTTGGCGTGAGCTTTCAGTAGATCAGGACTTAAGTATGTCGGTCAAAGCTGTGTCGCGCAGTGGCGGCACGCCGTGCGACGGCGCTGCCCGCTGCCGTCAGAGCGTCCGCGGCCGAGGCTCGGCGGGCCCGATAATCCGTCATTGCTAGTGGTCTATGTCAGTCATGCATGAATGCCATGACGTGAGTGCGATGCAATAATTCGCTATATTCGACTAGCTGGTGCTGCATGTGCCGGACTTTCGCGACTGAGTGAACTGCGTAGGATCCTGATGTGCGGAGGCGCGGATGTACTGATGTCAGTAGATCGATGAAATGCGATCTTAGCTGGATATAATAGGCAGTTCAGTAGCTACTGAAACCCGTATCGGCTGACATCAGGACGTCCTGAAATCAGTAACGTCTGTCGGCAATTAGCAGTACGAATACAGTCTACGAATTAGCTAGTGAAAGCCTAAATACAACATTCTCAGGCTAATTAACAGACTAATTTAGCGTTTGCTAAGTAATGGCGATCTAGCGTTCTTGGTGTCAGTCACCGGATGACGAAGGAGCAACACGATGCTTACTTCACTCTCTTCAGCCCGCCGCTTCGCCGTAGGCGCAATCGGCGCAAGCGCGGTGGCCGGCGCAATGCTTTTCGGTGCCGCTCCCGGCGGCCAACGCCGCGCCGGCAGCCACCGATGCCCGGCGGTGCGGCCCGGCGCATGTCGCCCACGGCGGCGCTGGGGCGGCCACGGCGGCGGCCACGGCTGGGGCTGGCGGCCACGGCGGCTACGGCCGCTACGGCGGCTTTGGTCGGCTACGGCGGCTTCGGCCGCGGCTGGGGTCTGGGGCTGGGGCCACCCGGCTTCGGTCGCAGCGGCTTCGGCGGGACAGCCCGCGGCTTCTGGGCCGGGCTGGTGCACCGCGGCTGGTGGTGAGCCCCAGTCAACCAGGGGGGACAAGGCTGGCCCCGCCTCTTGGACAGACGGGGCCAGCCGCCCTCCGCGCAAAAGATCCACGCCGACCCGACAGTCGTCAGGTCGGCGTGGATTTTTTGCGGCGCAGGGCTACGGGTCGCGGGGCAGTCCCAGCAGTCGCTCGGCGATGATGTTGAGCTGAACCTCCGAGGTGCCGCCGTAGATGGTGGTCGCGCGGCTGGACAGCAGGTAGTCGTCCCACTTGCCCGGCGGAGTGTCCTTGTCGCCGATCGCGGCGTCGGACCCGAACGAGGACACGGCGAACTCGGCGTAGCCCTGCCCGGTCCGCATCGACAGCAGCTTGGAGATCGCCGCCGACGGCATCGCGTCGCCACCGGCCAGGGTCAGCAACGTCGAGCGCAGGTTCAGCAGTTTGGCCGCGTGCCCTTCGGCGATCAACTGCCCGGCACGGTGACGCGCGACCTGGTCGAACTGGCCCGTCGCGCACGAACTCGACGAGTTGCGGCAGGCTGGCCAGGAAGTTCAGGTCGCTGCCGCCGATCGAAACCCGTTCTGCCGTCAGGGTGTTGCGGCTGACCTCCCAGCCGCGGTCCACCTCGCCGAGCACGTACTCGTCGGGCACGAACACGTCGTCGATGTAGACGGTGTTGAAGAACTCCTGGCCGGTGAGTTCGCGCAGCGGCTTCACCGTCACGCCTTCGCTCTTCATGTCCAGCAGGAAATAGGTGATGCCATTGTGTTTCGGCGCGGTCGGGTCGGTTCGGGCCAGCAGCGCGCCCCACTGGGAGAACTGCGCGGCCGTCGTCCAGATCTTCTGCCCGGTGATCCGCCAGCCGCCGTCGACCCGGGTGGCCTTGGTGCTCAGGCCGGCCAGGTCGGACCCGGCGCCCGGCTCGGAAAACAGCTGGCACCAGATCATTTCGCCGCGGAACGTCGGCGGCAGGAAGCGCTGCTTCTGCTCGTCGGTGCCGAACGCGACGATCGACGGGATGATCCAGGCGGCGATGCCGACCTGCGGACGTTTGACCCGCCCGGCTGGCGAATTCCTGGGCGATGATGATCTGCTCGACCGGGCTGGAGGCTCGGCCCCACGGCTTCGGCAGATGCGGCAGCACCCATCCGCCCTCGGCGAGCGCGACGGTGCGCTGCTCGCGGTCCATCTCCTTGAGCGCCGCGACCTCGGAACGGATTTCGCCCCTGAGCTTTTCGGTGTCGGGGTCCAGGTCGATGTCGATGCGCGCGCATCCCGGTGGTGGTGGCGGTGTCCACCACCTTCTGCGGGTAATCCGAGGCGCGCCCGAAGCCGGCGGCCAGGATCAGCGCGCGGCGGTAGTACACGTCTGCGTCGTGCTCCCAGGTGAAGCCGATGCCGCCGTGCACCTGGATGCAGTCCTGCGTGCAGTGCTGGGCCGCGGCGGGTGCCAGCGTGGCCGCCACTGCCGCGGCGAATTCGACGGTGCTCGCTGACCGTCGTCGACGGCGCGGGCGGCGTCCCACACTGCAGCCGTGGCGCGTTCGGTGTCGGCGATCATCTCGGCGCACTTGTGCTTGACGGCCTGGAACTGACCGATCGGCCGGCCGAACTGCTCGCGGATCTTGGCGTATTCAGCGGCGGTGTCGGTGGCCCACCGCGCGACGCCGACCGCCTCGGCCGACAGCAGCGTGGAAATCAGCGCCTGCGCGGTCACCGCGTTGAGGTTGCTCAACACGACGTCGTCGGAGACCTCGATGGCGTTGGCGCGCACGTGGGCGATCGGTCGCAGCGGGTCGACGCTGGTGACCGGTTCGATCTCGAGCTGGTCGGCGCGCAGCACGACCCACTCTTCGCCGCTGTCGATCGCCACCGGCAACACCAGCAGCGACGCCTGCGCTGCGGCCGGCACCGCGCGGACCTCGCCGCGGATGACCAGTGCGTCGCCTTGCCGCGTCGCGGTCAGCCCGGAGTCGAGCGCGTACGCGGCGATAGCCGCGCCAGACGCCAGATCGGCGAGCACCTTGGCGTCCGGGTCGTGCGCCGAGATCAGCGCACTGGCGATCGCCGACGGCACGAACGGGCCCGGTACCGCGCCGTAGCCGAACTCGGCGAGCATGATGGCGAGCTCGAGGATGCCGAACCCTTGTCCGCCAACGGATTCGGCCAGGTGCACGCCCTGCAGGCCCTGATCGGCCGCGGCCTGCCAATACGGCGGCGGGTTCTCGATCGGTGTTTCCAGCGCGGCGTGCAGGACCTCCGACGGCGCTACCCGCGCCACCAGTGATCGCACCGAATCGGCCAGGTCTTGATGCTCAGGATTGATCGCGATCGGCATTGGTCGCCTTCCTTGGAGTTCCCCGGGGCCCGTGACAGCTCGACCCCCAAGCTAACAACCGGTGGGTTGGTTGACCACATGGGCCAGCGGCTGCCCGTCCCGCAGCCGGCGGCAGTTGGCGACGGCCTCGACCAGATAGCGCCGCATGGTGTCGACGGTGTACCAGGTGACGTGCGGCGTGAGCACGACGTTGTCGAGCCCGAGCAGCGGGTTGTCCGGCGGTACCGGTTCGACGCCGAAGACGTCCAGGCCGGCCGCGGCCAGCCGGCCGTCGCGCAGCGCCTCGACCAGTGCGTCCTCGTCGACAATCGGCGCCGCGCGAGGTGTTGACCAGTACCGCACCGGGTTTCATCCCGGCGAGCGCGGCCCGGTCGATCAGACCCCTCGGTGTCGGCGGTCAACGGCAGGTGCAGCGAGACGATGTCGCTGGCGGCCAGCAGTTCCGACAGCGGCCGCCAGCCGGGCAAGCCCGTCGTCGCGGGTGCTGGTGTGCAACACCGTGGCACCCATCGCGGCGACGATGTTCGCGACCTGTTTGGCGATGTTGCCGTAGCCGACCAAGCCGACCGTGCAGGCGCCGATATCGCGGACGGTCTCGCCCAGCTGCGGATCGGACGGCCAGCCGCGGCCATCGCGGGTGGCGCGATCGAGCACCGGCAGGCGGCGCAGGGCGGCCAGCATCAGCAGCACCGTTCCTTCGGCCACCGACGGCGCGTTGGCGCCGGGCATGTTGGCCACCGCGATGCCGCGCTTGGTGGCGGCGTCGACGTCGATGGTGTTCACCCCGGCGCCGAACTTGTGCACCAGCCGCGCGCGGGTGGCCGGCGCCAGGTCGCGCTCCGACAGCGGCCGCAGCACATGCCAGATCACGTCGGCCTCGGGTAACTCGCGGTAGAACGTCTCGTCGTCGTCCTCGGCGCACCAGCGAATATCGAGCCAATCAGTCTCCGGTGCAAGGAAGTCCAGCACCTTGGGACCCGGGACGAAGTGAGCGAGGACCCTCAGCGCCACCGCTTGGCAATCCATTTGGCGATGGTGTCAGCTTGCTCGCTGCGCGCACCGGGCGTGGTGAAGTAGTGGTCGGTGTTGATCGAGCACCGGGACTTGTCGGTGCCGGCCAGTGCGTCGTGGATGCGCTGCGCATCCGACGGGAACACGCCGGTGTCGGCCTCGGCGTTGATCACCAACGCGGGGCAGGTGATCCGGGCCAGGTGCGGCTCGGCCCGGGTCTGCGCGGTGCGCAGGCTCCACATCGCCAGCCAGCTGCGCAACGTGCAGGCCGCTGCGATGCCGTGTGCCGAGCGGTTGGCCTTCGACCGGCAGTCCGGCGTAGCACATGTTGGGCTGGCGGTGAGTCGGCTCAATCGTCGGATCGACCATCCGTGGGTCGGCCCACGTTCTCATCACGGTGAATGGACGATCCGAGAATCCGGCCGCCCGAACACGTTTCATCTCAGTCTCGACCCAGTCGGTGATCGCGTTGTTGCGTGCAACCTGCGCGGAGCGGTAACGGGTCAGGAATTCCGGCGAATACGGCGGACCGTTTCGCTCATCGAACAGATCGAGGGCGCGGTCGGTCGCGATCGGATCGTTCTCGTCGACGACGGAGCCGTCCATCCAGGCGGTCAGCACGTCGGGGCGGCCCGGATGCGCCGCGCTGGCCACGTAGCCGTCGGCGGGCAGCAGATCGGTCAGGCCCGCCGCGGGCCGCATACCGGGCACCGCCGTCACGTGCGGGTCGGTCGCCTGCGCCTGGTAGGCGGCCATCAACGACCCTCCTCCGGAATTACCCAGCAGCACAATCGTTTCGACAGCCTGTGTGTCGCGCAGCCAGCGCACGCCGACGCCGATGTCGACCAGCGCATGGTCGAGCAGGAAGCTGCTCTCGAAACCGCGAAACCGGGTGTTCCACCCGAGAAATCCGATGCCGCGGGTGGCCAGGTAGTCGGCGAGGTAATGCTCGGAGAAGTCGATTTGGTAGTGGGTGGCGATCACCGCGACTTTGGGTTTGCGCCCGACGCCGCGGTGATAGAGCCCCTGGCATGGATGTCCGCCCGCACCGGCGCGTCTGGCGGTCGGCGACGGCAGACCGATGAATTCGCGGACGACCCCGGGTGTGCCGGTGGTACGAGTCACCTCAGCTGGCCCTCCTTGTAGTAGATGGCTCGGTAGAAGATGTTCGCCATCGTGGCGATGCAGGCCTCGTCGTCGGGTTCAGCGCTCGATGTCCGGCTGGCCAGTTGCAGGTAGCAGAACTGGTTCAGCATCGCGACGATCGCCACCGCGATCAGACTGCGGGTCGTCGCCGGCGCAATAGCCGTCCGCCTGGGCGCGTCGCACCATGTCGGTGATGAATGAAGTTGGGATAGAGCAGATTTCAGCCCAGTACTGGGCGAAGTCGTCGTTGATCATCGCCAGCTGCGACACGCCGATCATCTCCGCCAGCCGATGTTTGTAGGTGTGCCAGTGCGCCGCCGCGGCCTGGTGCGTGCGCTCCCGCGTCGACAGGCCGTGTCGGGTCACCGGTTTCGCCCGCTCGCTGACCTCGTCGCGGAACCGCAGCGCCCACTCGCGGACCATCGCCTCTTTGGAGTCGTAATAGTTGTAGAACGACGCTGTCGATCGGCCGGCCTCGGCGGCGATGTCGGCGATGGTGGCGGCGAGGATGCCTTTGCGGGCGATCACCGTTCGGGCGGCGGTGTCGATGGCGGCCTGGGTTCGGCGGCCGCGGTCCGTCGGTAGCGGCGCACGACGGGTCGGCTTGTCGGACACGGTGGACACCGACGGGCCTCCTTCGTCGTGACCGTGGGATCGCCGTGATCCCGGGAACGGCGCTTTTTCTGGAATAGACCTGAATCTGATGTTAGGTTCAGATTCAGATCTCTCGCCACGGAATCAGTGAAGCGGACGGGAGCCCGGGGATGATCAAGCCGCACAACCCCAATTCCGAATTCGAGCTCGGCGGCATCAACCATGTCGCGCTGGTGTGTTCGGATATGGCCCGCACCGTGGACTTCTACAGCAACGTCCTGGGCATGCCGTTGATCAAATCGCTCGACCTGCCCGGCGGAGCCGGACAGCACTTCTTCTTCGACGCCGGTAACGGCGACTGCGTCGCGTTCTTCTGGTTCGCCGACGCACCCGACCGGGTGCCCGGGTCTCTCGTCGCCGGCCGCCATCCCGGGCATCGGCGAAATCACCAGCGCCGTCAGCACCATGAATCACTTGGCGTTTCACGTGCCGGCCGAGAAGTTCGATGCCTACCGTCAGCGGCTCAAGGACAAGGGCGTGCGGGTGGGCCCGGTGCTCAACCACGACGAGAGTGAGCGGCAGGTCGCGGCCACCGTGCATCCCGGGGTCTACGTGCGATCGTTCTACTTTCAGGACCCTGACGGAATCACCCTCGAGTTCGCTTGCTGGATAAAGGAATTCACGGCCAACGACGCGCAGACCGTGCCCAGGACGTCGGCCGATCGCCGTGTCCCGGCCGCGCATTAGGTCGTCAGTCGCGATACAGGCTCGGGTTGGCCAGCTCGTCGAGCAGCGAGGCCAGCTGGTCGACCAGCTGCTCGGGGCCGAGTCGCACATCGCCGGCCAGCCAGGCGCCGATCGTCTGCCCCACCCCGCCGACCACGAAATGCGCGGCGGCCTTGATCCGGTCGTTTTCCGGCACTCGCAGCGCACTCTCGACGTGGCGGCCGGACAGCATCGCGAACAGGGCGCTGGATTCGACGCGCTTACGCACCAGCACCGCGTTGGCCGGTTGCGCGCTGAACAGCAGCCGCCCGACCCGCGGATCGCCGCCGATCGTGCGGACGATGTTGGCCATGCCGGCCCGGGTCTGCTCCTCCGGCCGGCGCGGCGGCGACCGCCGCCTGAGTGGTGGTGGCCAGTTCGGCGATCACCGCAGTCGAACACTGCCGCGACGAATTCGTCTTTGTCGGTGAAGCTTTCGTAGAAGTAGCGAGCGGCCACGCCGGCCTGCCGGCAGATGGCTCGCACCGTCAACTCCGCCGACGTCCTCGCCACCGAGCAGATCGAGGCCCGCCTCCAGCAAGCTGGCCCGGCGGCCCGCCAACCGGTCGGCGGCATCGACCCCGCGGTAGGGCCGCGCGTTCGTCGTCGGGGCGGAAGCCATGGATCCCATCTTGACACCGGGCGCGCCGGGCTGCAATATCAGGAAACAAGCGTTCTCAGAATTAGCGGGCAGGTGGGCGATGACGGTCAGCGAACCCATAAGGCATGTCGAGCGCACGGTGAGCGAGCCGCCGATCACCGGCCGCCGGCCGCGGCGCACGCCTCAGCTCGATCGACACCCTGATGGGCATGGCGTTGCTGCTCGGTCCGGCCAACGTGATCATGCAGCTGGCCCGGCCGGGCGTGGGCTACGGCGTCATGGAGAGCCGGGTGGAAAGCGGGCGGATCGACCTGCACCCGATCAAGCGGGCTCGCACCACATTCACCTACCTCGCGGTCGCGATGGCGGGTACCGACATCCAGAAGGCGGCATTTCGGCGCGCGGTGAATCGTGCTCACGCGCAGGTGTACTCCGACTCCCGACAGCCCCGTGCAGTACAACGCCTTCGACCTCGATCTGCAGCTGTGGGTGGCGGCGTGCCTCTACAAGGGCGGGGTGGACTTCTATCGCATGTTCATCGGCGAGATGGACGACGGTGATGCCGACCGGCACTATCGCGAAGCCGTGGTGCTCGGCTCCACATTGCAGGTGCCACCGGAGATGTGGCCGGCGGACCGGGCCGCGTTCGACCGCTACTGGAACGAGCAGCTCGACAAGGTCCATATCGACGACGCCGTCCGTAATTACCTGTATCCCATTGCGGTGGGCCGGATTCAGGCACTACGCCTACCGGAAGTGCTGCGCCGGCAGCCGGAAAAGCTCGGTCTGCTGCTCACCGCGGGCTTTCTGCCGCAGCGGTTCCGCGACGAGATGCAATTCTCCTGGGACGCGGCCACGCAGCGGCGCTTCGACCGGGTGATCGCGGTGCTCCGCACGCTGAACAACGCGATGCCGCGGTTCGTCCAACGGTTCCCGTTCAACGTCCTACTGTGGGATCTGGACCGGCGGATCAAAGCCGGGCGCCCGTTGGTGTAGGGCGAATACCCCCTACCGGGACGGGGTCTTGTCCTACGACGCAACGTCGTATTCAATGCCGTCGTGGCTGGATTGGGCGCGCGTAGGGTCGGTTGCCGTGCGTACTGACGATGACAACTGGGACATCACGACAACTGTCGGCGCGACTGCGTTACTTGTCGCCACCGCTCGAGCATTGGAGGCGCAGAAGCCCGACCCGTTGGCCGTCGATCCATTCGCCGAGGTGTTCTGTCGTGCGGTTGGCGGCAACGCGGCCGATGTGCTGGACGGCAAGAAGCCCGACCATCAACTCGAATCCCCTGACTGGGGGCAGCATTTCGTCAACTTCCAGGGCGCACGTACCAGATACTTCGACGACTACTTCCGCAGAGCCGCAGACGCCGGTGTGCGGCAGGTGGTGATCCTGGCCGCCGGTTTGGACTCGCGCGCCTACCGGTTGGCGTGGCCCGATGCGACGACGATCTTCGAGCTGGACCGTCCGCAGGTTCTCGATTTCAAGCGCGAGGTGCTGAGCGAGCACGGAGCCAAGCCCAACGCCGAACGCCGTGAGGTCGCCATCGACCTCCGCGAGGATTGGCCGCAGGCGTTGCGGGACAGTGGTTTCGACGCTGCGAGGCCGTCGGCGTGGATCGCCGAAGGCTTACTGATCTACCTGCCCGCCGCCGCGCGTGAGCAGCTGTTCACCGGGATCGACGCGCTGGCCAGTTCGGGAAGTCATGTCGCAGTGGAAGAAAGCGCGGCACTGCCTGCCGAAGCGTATGAGGCTGCCGTCGCGGGAGAACGCGCGGCTCGGGCCGAGGGCGACGACCGGTTGTTCTTCCAACTGATCTATAACGAGCAGCACGACCCGGCGCAGCAGTGGTTCGCAGAACACGGCTGGACCGCGGTCGCGACGCCATTGGCGGACTACCTCCGCGAAGTAGGCCGCCCGGTGCCCGGACCGGATATCGAGGCCGGACCGATGATCGCCGGGAACACCTTGGTCAGGGCGATCAAACAGTGATTTCCCGATGGCGTACAGTAATCCGCTAATGATATTCATTTTCATTAAGACTGAGCGCGAGAAACTTCGGGAATCTATTAGTTTCGTCGCGGCGAAAACGTGTTCTCATCGCTCATTATCGGGTTTGACCTGCAGCGTCGTAGGACGGACGACGGAGCGGACGAGACCACGTATCAAGACGTGGCGTGCATCTCGACACATACCATGTGCGATGCTAACTTCGCCGAAGTTAGCTTAGGCAATACTACGTCCGAAGGGGAGACTGAGGCGTGGAAACCGCTGAGACCGGCATCATCGCCACCCGGCCGAAAACGGCGCGGGTCGACGACGATGTAGCGAGCCGATTCGCGACCTGTTGCCGGGCGCTCGGGTTGACCGTGTACGACCGCACGCGTCCGGCAGACCTGGCCGCGGCTCGATCCGGGTTCACCGGACTGGTCCGCATCGCGCACGATCAGGCCGACGCGTGGATCGGGCTGGCCGCGGCCGGCGACTCGTCCCTCCAAGTGCTGGAAGCGATTTCGCACAACACCGCAACAACAGGCGTCCTGCAGCGGCAAGTTCAGCTGACCGAGGGTGCGCTCGGTTTTCACTACGACACCGGGCTCTACCTGAAGTTCCGGGCGACGGAGCCCGACGATTTCCACCTTGCTTACGCCTCGGCATTGGCCGGCGACGGCCGGTTTGCTGCGGCGTTCCAACTGGTCAGCGACGTCAGCCGTCGTCGACCGAGTTCGCACGAAGCCCGCTGGGTGACCTCGACGATCCACTACCGCGCCGAGCGCTGGGCTGACGTCGTCAAACTGCTGTCCCCGATCGTCAACGACACCAAGCTGGACGCGCACTTCGCCCACGCCGTCAAGGTCGCTCTCGGGATCTCGCTGGCGCGGCTCGGCATGTTTGCCGCAGCGCTGTCCTACCTCGAGGAGCCGGAAGGCCCGGTCGCCGTCGCGGCGGTCGACGGAGCCTTGGCCAGGGCGCTGTCGCTGCGCGCCGACGGTGACGAGGACACCGCCCGCGAGGTGCTGCAGGACCTGTACGCCGCCAACCCGGAAAACGCTCAGGTCGAAGAGGCGTTGACGGATACCAGCTTCGGGATCGTGCCCACCTCGTCCGACCGCATCGACGCGCGTAGCGACCCGTGGGACGTCGGCACCGAGCCCAAGCCCGGGGACTTCGTCGACCCCGGCGCTCAGGAGCGCAAGGCCGTCCTGCTGTCGGAGGCCGAGCGTGAGCTCGACGAGTTCATCGGGCTGGACAAGGTCAAGGACCAGGTCGCGCGGCTCAAGAGCGCGGTGGCGATGGAATTGGTCCGTAAAGAGCGCGGACTCGAAGTGGCTCAGCGCACCCACCATCTGGTGTTCACCGGACCGCCCGGGACCGGTAAAACCACGATTGCCCGTGTGGTCGCCAAAATCTATTGCGGCCTTGGACTTTTGAAGAAAGAGAACATCAAAGAGGTCCACCGTGCCGACTTGATCGGTCAGCACATCGGCGAGACCGAGGCAAAGACCAACGCGATCATCGACAGCGCACTGGACGGTGTGCTTTTCCTTGACGAGGCGTATGCGCTGGTCGCCACCGGCGCCAAGAACGACTTCGGCTTGGTGGCCATTGACACGTTGCTGGCTCGGATGGAAAACGACCGTGACCGGTTGGTGGTCATCATCGCGGGATACCGCGCCGACCTCGATCGGTTCCTGGACACCAACCAGGGTCTGCGATCACGGTTCACCCGGACCATCGACTTCCCGTCGTATCAGCCGCCCGAACTGATCGAGATCGCCAACTTCATGGCCACCAGGCGCGACAGCACATTCGAGCAGTCGGCACTCGACGACCTCGAGGCGCTGTTCGCTCACCTGGCCAGCACGACGAAGGAAGATTCGGTGGGCGTCGAACGTCGCGGCCTCGACATCGCCGGTAACGGACGATTCGTTCGTAACGTCGTCGAAAAGTCAGAAGAGGAACGGGAATTCCGGTTGGACCACTCCGAACACGCAAAGACCGGTGAATTCACCGACGAGGAGCTCATGACGATCACCGCCGCCGACGTGGCCAACACCGTGCCGCCGTTGCTCGAAGGCCTGCGGCTGGAGATGCCGGCATGACCAGCCCGGAGCCCGACGACCGGCGCTCGTTCGCCTCGCGCACCCCGGTGAACGACAACCCCGAAAAAGTGGTCTACCGGCGGGGCTTCGTCACCCGACACCAGGTGACCGGCTGGCGATTTGTCATGCGCCGCATCGCTTCTGGTGTCGCGCTGCACGACACCCGGATGCTCGTCGACCCGTTGCGGACCCAGACGCGCGCGGTGCTGATGGGCGTCATCGTATTGGTCACCGCGACTGGTCGGCTGCTTCGTGTTCTCGCTGATCCGGCCGAACGGCTCGGCGGCCAACAATCCGATCCTGGCCGACCGGTCGACGGCGGCGCTGTACGTGCGGGTGGGCGATCAACTGCATCCGGTGCTCAACCTGGCCTCGGCCCGGCTGATCGCCGGCAAGCCGGCCAACCCCACCCAGGTGAAAAGCAGCTGAGCTGGACAAGTTTCCGCTCGGCAACCTGATCGGTATCCCGGGTGCACCGCAGCGGATGGTGCAGAACACCCGCAAGGACGCCGACTGGACGGTGTGCGACGCGGCCAGCGGTGCCGCCGCCGGCGTCACGGTGATCGCCGGCGCTCCCGACAGCACCGGCGCCCGCGCCGCGGCCCTGGAGACCGGCAAGGCCGTCCTGGTCAGCAACCCCAGCAGCGCCTGGTTGCTGTGGGACGGCCGGCGCAGCCGGATCGACCTCGCCGACCACGCGGTGACCAACGCGCTGGGTCTGGGCAACGACATTCACGCGCCGCGCCCTGTCGCCGCCTGGTCTGTTCAATGCGATTCCCGAGTCGCCGCCACTGGCCGCACCCGTCATCCCCGAAGCCGGCGGCCCCGCCCGATTCCCGGTGCCCGCCCCGATCGGCGGCGTCGTCGAATCTCATGGGCTGGAAGCCAACTCATCCAATTACTACGCGGTGCTGCCGGACGGCCTGCAGCAGATCTCGCCGGTGCTGGCCGCGATCCTGCGCAACGCCAACTCCTACGGACTGGACCAGCCGCCGCGGCTGGGTGCCGACAAGGTGGCCAAACTGCCGGTTTCCCGGCAGCTCGACACCAGCCGCTACCCCGAGCAGCGCATCAGCCTGCTCGACGCGACGCACGATCCCGTCACCTGCGCGCACTGGAGCAAAGCCTTCCGGTGCCAGCACGAATTCGCTGACCTTGCTTGCCGGTTCGGCACTGCCGATTCCTGAGGCGGTGCACACCGAGGATCTGGTCGGCGCAGGCGCCGGCGGGACAGCCAGCCGGATCGCGATGGCCCCGGGGACCGGGTACTTCGCCCAGACTGTCGGGCAGAACGCGTCGTCACCGGCAGTCGGGTCGCTGTTCTGGATCTCCGACACCGGCGTGCGGTATGGCATCGACAACGAGGCCGCCCAAGGTGGCGTCACCGGAAACGCGAAAACCGCTGATGCTCTTGGGTTGACGCAGCCGGCCGACGCCGATTCCCTGGTCGGTCCTGTCGCTGTACGCCCCCGGGCCCGACGCTGTCGCGGGCCGACGCGCTGCTCGCGCATGACGGGCTGGCGCCTGACTCCCGACCTGGCCGTACCTCTGCCGAAGGGCAAAATCGATGAGCCGCTTGATCTTCGAGGCACGCCGCCGGCTGCCTTCGCCGGTGACCCGCAAGGGCAGCATCAACATCGAAGCACCGCCGGAACTGCCGCGGGTGATTCCGCCGTCGTTGCTGCAAGCGGGCGCTGCCGGTGGTGATCGTGCTGCTGATCGTCGGGATGATCGTCGCGATGGTCGCCACCGGAATGCGACTCATCTCGCCCCAGACCCTGTTCTTCCCCTTCGTTCTGCTGCTGGCCGCCACCGCGTTCTTTCGCGGTGACAACAAATCGAGCACCGCAGAAATCGACGCCGAGCGCGCCGACTACCTGCGCTACCTGTCGGTGGTCCGGGACAACGTCCGCGCGCAGGCCGCCGCGCAGCGCGCCGCCGCCGAATGGTCGCACCCCGAACCGGCGGATCTGGCCGCCATCCCCGGGTCGCGACGCCAGTGGGAACGCGACCCCCGGGACGGCGACTTCCTGGTGGTGCGTGCCGGCGTGCACTCGGCCGCGTTGGACACCGCACTGCGGGTCAACGACACCGCCGACGAGATCGACCTGGAGCCGGTGTCGCACAGCGCGTTACGCAGCCTGCTGGACACCCAGCGGATCGTGCGCGACGTCCCGACCGGTATCGACCTGACCAAGCTGTCGCGGATCACCGTGCTCGGCGACGAGGACGAGGTTCGTGGCGCGCTGCGAGCCTGGGTGGCTCAGGCGGTGACCTGGCACGACCCGACGGTGCTCGGCATGGCGGTCGCTACTCCCGAGCCTCGAGTCGCCGGACTGGTCGTGGCTGAAGTGGTTGCCGCACGTGGACATCCCGGCCGAAGCCGACGGGGTGGGCCCGGCCCGCTACCTGTCCAGCAAGCCCGACGAGCTGGCCGCGCTGCTCGGGCCGACGCTTGTCCGACCGCCCGGCGTTCGCCGGCGGATCGGCGGATGCGTTGCGGCACTTGCTGATCATCGTCGACGACCCGGACTTCGACCTGAGCGCCTCGCCGCTGGCAGCCGCGCGGGCCGGTGTCACCGTCGTCTACCGATCGACCACCGCGCCGCACCGGGAGCAGTATTCGGATCCCGAGCGGCCGATCCTGCGGCTCGCCGACGGCGCGATCGAACGCTGGCAGACCGGCGGCTGGCAGCGCTACATCGACAGCGCCGACTCCCTAGGCGTCGACGACGCGGCGCACGTCGCGCGCCGGCTGTCCCGGTGGGACTCCAACCCGACGCACAGCGGCCTGCAGTCGACAGCCACCCGCGGCGCGACATTCACGACGCTGCTGGGAATTCCGGACGCGTCGCGACTCGACGTCCCGACGCTGTGGGCACCGCGACACCGCGACGACGAGTTGCGGGTGCCGATCGGTGTCACGGCGACCGGCGAGCCGCTGATGTTCGACCTCAAAGACGAAGCCGAAGGCGGGATGGGACCGCACGGCTTGATGATCGGTATGACCGGTGCCGGCAAGTCGCAGACGTTGATGTCGATTCTGTTGTCGCTGTTGACGACTCACTCGGCTGAGCGGCTGATCGTGATCTACGCCGACTTCAAGGGCGAGGCCGGCGCGGACATCTTCCGCAACTTCCCCCAGGTCGTCGCGGTGATCTCGAACATGGCCGAGAAGAAGTCGCTGGCCGACCGGTTCGCCGACACGCTGCGCGGTGAGGTCGCCCGCCGGGAAACGATGCTGCGCGAGGCCGGACGCAAGGTCCAGGGCAGCGCGTTCAACTCGGTGACCGAATACGAGAACGCTCGAATTCGCCGCCGGGCATGACCTGCCGCCGATCCCGACGCTGTTCGTCGTCGCCGACGAGTTCACGCTGATGCTGGCCGACCACCCGGAATACGCGGAGTTGTTCGACTACGTGGCCCGCAAGGGTCGCTCGTTCCGGATCCACATCCTGTTCGCGTCGCAGACGCTGGATGTCGGCAAGATCAAGGACATCGACAAGAACACCTCATACCGGATCGGTCTGAAGGTGGCCAGCCCTGCGGTGTCGCGGTCGATCATCGGCGTGGAAGACGCGTACCACCTCGAGGCGGGCAGGGAGCACAAGGGCGTCGGCTTCCTGGTGCCCGCGCCCGGGGCCGCACCGATCAAATTCCGCAGCACCTATGTCGACGGCATCTACGACCCGCCGCAGACGCCGAAAACACTTGTGGTGCACTCGGTTCCCGAGCCGAAGTTGTTCACCGCAGGCCGGGTGGAACCCGACCTGACGACGGTGATCGCCAAGAACGGACACGAGGAGCCGATCGCCCCGTCACGCAAGCTGATCGCCACCATCGGTGACCAATTGGCGCGTTTCGGCCCCCGCGCCCCGGAGCTGTGGCTGCCGCCGCTCGACGAGGCGATTCCGCTGAGCGCCGCGCTCGCGCGCGCGTCGGTGCCTCGGGGCGAATGGCGTTGGCCGCTGGGCGAGATCGACCGGCCGTTCCAGATGCGCCGCGACTCGCTGGTGTTCGACGCGCGGTCCTCGTCCGGCAACCTGCTGATCCACGGTGGTGCGAAGTCCGGTAAATCGACTGCGCTGCAGACGTTCATCTTGTCGGCGGCGAGCCTGCACTCGCCCCGCGAGGTGAGCTTCTACTGCCTGGACTACGGCGGCGGTCAGCTGCGGGAGCTGGAAGGCCTGGCCCACGTCGGCAGTGTCGCGTCGTCGCTGGAGCCCGAGCGCATCCGCCGCACCTTCGGCGAGCTCGAGCAGCTGCTGCGCTCGCGTCAGCAGCGGGAAGTCTTCCGCGACAAGCAAGGTCCCGACGACGGGCTGGGCCAGGTGTTCCTGGTCATCGACAACCTGTATGCGTTCAGCCGGGACAACACCGACCAGTTCAGTACCCGAAACCCGTTGCTGAGCAAGGTGACCGAATTGGTCAACATCGGTCTGGCCTACGGCATCCACGTGGTCGTCACCACTCCCAGCTGGCTCGAGGTCCCGCTCGCGATGCGCGACGGTCTCGGTATGCGACTGGAGCTCAAGCTGCACGACGCGCGCGACAGCAATGTCCGGGTGGTCGGTGCACTGCACCGCCCGGCCGATGGCGTGCCCGCCGACCAGCCGGGTCGTGGTCTGACCATGGCCGCCGAGCATTTCCTGATCGCCGCACCCGAGCTCAACCAGGTCGCCGCCATCAACGCCCGGCACGAGGGGATCACCGCACCACCGGTGCGGCTGCTGCCGACCAACCTGGAGCCCGCAGTGCTCGAACCGGTCTACGGCGGCGCCGATCGGATCGTGATCGGTCAGCGCGAAGAAGACTTGGCCGCAGTGCAACTCGACTTCGCCCAGGATCCGCTGCTGTTGGTGCTGGGCGACACCAGGACCGGCAAGACGACCTTGCTGCGGCACATCATCCGCACCATCCGGGACAACTCGACACCGGACCGCGTCGCCTTCACGGTGGTGGATCGCCGACTGCACCTCGTCGACGAGCCGCTGTTCCCCGACAACGAATACACCGCCAACATCGACCGGGTGACTCCGGCGATGCTCGGGTTGTCGGGTCTGATCGAGAAGCGGCGGCCGCCGGCAGGCCTGGACGCGTCGCAGCTGACCGGGTGGTCGTTCGAGGGCCACACCCACTACCTGATCATCGACGACGTCGACCAGATACCGGATTCTCCGGCGATGACGGGTCCCTATGTGGGTCAGCGTCCTTGGACCCCGCTGATCGAGCTGCTGGCACAGGCGGGCGATCTGGGTCTGCGGGTCATCGTCACCGCGCGAGCGAGCGGTGCCGCGCACGCACTGATGACCAGTCCGTTGCTGCGCCGGCTCAACGACCTGCAGGCGACCACGTTGATGCTGTCGGGCAACCCGGTCGACGGCGGCAAGGTTCGCGGTCAGCGATTCGACCGGTTGCCGCCCGGTCGGGCAATCCTGCTGACCGACAGCGACATCCCCGACTTACGTGCAGTTGGTCAATCCGCTCGTCGACGAAAGTGTGGCCGTCGATGGCGGTCGGTGAGTTTCAACGAAAGGGGTATGAGTCATGACACTGCGAGTTGTTCCAGAAGGTTTGGCGTCGGCCAGCGCCGCCGTCGAAGCGATCACCGCCCGGCTGGCGGCCGCGCACGCGGGTGCCGCCCCGGCCATCACGGCCGTCGTCCCGTCGGCGGCTGACCCGGTGTCGCTGCAGACCGCGGCCGGCTTCAGCGCCCAGGGCACCGAGCATGCGGCGGTCGCGGCCGAAGGCGTCGAAGAGCTCGGCCGCGCCGGTGTCGGTGTCGGTGAGTCCGGTGTGAGTTATGCAGCCGGCGACGCCGCCGCCGCAGCGACATACTTGGCCGGCCACTGACGATGACCGCGCCGGTGTGGATGGCTTCGCCGCCTGAGGTGCACTCAGTGCTCCTCAGCAGCGGTCCAGGACCCGGGTCGCTGTTGGCGGCCGCGGCGGCTTGGACCGCGCTGAGCACTGAATATGCCTCGGCGGCAAGCGAACTCACCTCACTGTTGGGCGCGGTCCAAGCAGGCGCGTGGCAAGGCCCCAGCGCCGAAGAGTATGTCAGCGCACACCTGCCGTATCTGGCGTGGCTCACCGAGGCCAGCGCGAACAGCGCCGGGGCGGCGGCCCAGCACGAGGTCGCCGCTGCCGCCTACACCGCCGCGCTGGCCGCGATGCCGACGATTCCGGAGCTGGCCGACCAACCATGTCATCCACGGCGTGCTGATCGCGACGAACTTCTTTGGTATCAACACGATTCCGATCGCGCTCAACGAAGCCGACTATGTCCGGATGTGGATCCAGGCGGCCACCACGATGGCGACCTACCAGGCGTTTCCGGGTTCGGCGTTGGCGTCGGCTCCGCGCACCGCAGGCGGCGCCGCCGGTGCTCAAGACCAACAACGCGTCGGCGGCCGCCGCCGACCCGCCGTCGTCGGGGAACTTCCTGACCGACATCTTCAACCAATTGGTGCAGCTCATCCAGGACCCGACCGGGACGATCAGCGCGATCCTCGCCAACCCGAGCGCATGGTTCCCGCTGTTGTTCTTCATCGCCTACGAGGCGTTCTTCATCCCGTTCGGGACGACCTTCTGGTCGGTGCTGCTCAGTTCGCCGGCCTTTCTGCCGCTCATTCTCGCGCTGGCGCTCAACGCTGCTGGCGACCCCGGCCGCGCGCCGAGCCGGTCCCCGATGTCGCTGGGGCGCCGGGCATTCCGGGCCGGACAGGCTGCCGGGATGCCCGCCGCGGCGCTGACCTCGACGGGAGTCGGCGCCGGCGACGCCGCCGGATCGACATCACCGGCGGCCGGCGCCGCGGGCGCCACGCCCGGCGACCACACCGGCCGCCGGCTTCGCGTACATGGTGGGCGGCATCGGCCCCGACGGCGGTCCTGGGCCGACATTGATCGACCGCGACGAGAACAAGGCGCCGGCCGGCTCCATTGCCGCCGCAGCCGCCGTGGGCGCAGCGAGCCGAGCGAAGTCGCGGACGCGTCGGCGGCGAAGAGTCCGAGATGCACGACCACGCCGACGAATTCGCCGACATGAACGTCGATGTCGACCCGGACTGGGGTTCGCAGGGCGACCGTGAGCCGGTCGCTGGCGATGGCGGCCTCGCGCAACGGTGCGGGTGCCCTGGGGTTCGCCGGGACGGTGGAGAAAGACAGCTCTGCGCAAGCCGTCGGGACTGGCGACGCTGAGCGGCAACGGTTTTGGCAATGGTCCGCGCATGCCGATGGTGCCGGGCACATGGGATCCGGAGGCATCGGAGGGGGAGGGGGACCACAGCTGAGCGTGTGTTTGTGTGGCAACGGTAATCGGATGAGGAAAGGATTTCTGGGATGAGTTTGTTGGATGCTCACATTCCGCAGTTGGTGGCGTCGCAGTCGGCGTTTGGGGCCAAGGCGGGGTTGATGCGGTCGACGATTGGTCAGGCTGAGCAGGAGGCGATGTCGTCGCAGGCGTTTTTCGCCGGTGATGGTGCGGCGGCGTTTCAGGCGGCGCATGCCCGGTTTGTGGCGGCGGCGGCGAAGGTGAATTCGTTGCTGGATATCGCTCAGGCCAACCTGGGTGATGCGGCGGGCACGTATGTGGCCGCGGACAGTGCTGCGGCGAGCAGCTACCCGGGCTTCTGAGCTGATGGATTAGACGAAAGGGTTTGTGATGTCGCAGATCATGTACAACTACCCGGCGATGCTGGCGCATTCGGCGGATATGGCCGGCTATGCGGGCACGATGCAGAGCTTGGGTGCCGATATCTCTGCTGAGCAGGCTGCGTTGCAGTCGGGCTGGCAGGGTGATACCGGGATGAGTTATCAGGCGTGGCAGGCGCAGTGGAATCAGGCGCATGGAGCAGTTGGTGTTGTCGTATCGGGCGATGGCGAGCACGCACGAGAACAACACCACCTCGATGCTGGCCCGCGACTCGGCCGAAGGCGCCAAGTGGGGCGGCTAACCAGCGCTCGGCACTGCTTGTGGGGCGGATCGAGTCGAGTGGATCCGCAACGTAGATGACCAACCAGCCCAACGCCGTCGAGCTGACCGTCGACCAGGCGTGGTGTATCGCTGAAACCGTGGGAGCGGGAACGTTCCCGTGGGTTTTGGCGATCACCACGCCATACACTGATGCCGCCGAACGGGGTGCGTTCCTCGGCAGCCCAGACCGCCGAACTGGCCCGCATGGGCATGGTGTCGGCCGATGGCGTCATCAACCGCGGCGGTAGCCGACTGGATCCGGGTGGTGTGCTTTCCGGATCGGTGGCTGGACCTGCGCTACGTGGGTCCGGCCGCCGCGTCGGGCAGCGACGATCTGCTGCGCGGGATCATCGCGCGGCGCGGCGGCAAAACTGTTGTGGCACTGCGTAACGCGCAGCTGGTCACGTTCACGGCGATGGATATTCACGACGCCCGCGCGCTGGTGCCGGTTCTCGGTGTCGGGCTGGCGCAGCGCCCGCCGGCGCGATTCGACGAATTCAGCCTGCCCGCCCAGGTCGGCGCGCGGGCCGACGAGCGGCTGCGCAACGGCGCGCCGCTCACCGAAGTCCTTGACTACCTGGGTATCCCGCAGTCGGCGCGTGCCGGTGGTCGAGTCGGTGTTCACCGGGCCGCGCAGCTACGTGGAGATCGTCGCGGGCTGCCACCACGATGGACGGCACACCAGCACCGAAGTGGGCATGAGCATCGTCGACACCGCCGTGGGCAGGGTGCTGGTCAGCCCATCGCGCGCCTTCGACGGCGAATGGATCTCCACGTTCAGCCCCGGAACCCCGTTCGCCATCGCCGTCGCCGTCGAACAGCTCACCGAGCCAACTACCGGAAGGCCACTGGTTCGAGGGCAACCGGCTCTCCCGAGACTTCACCAGCACCAACCACAAACTGTCTGACCCAACACCTGAGAACAATCGTCATTCACCAAAGAGAAAGAGAAGCAATGTTCCGCAGAATCCTGAGGAGTCGGTGATGTCCAGCGCTGTCATACCCATCGTGCGGGTCGCCATCCTCGCCGACAGTCGGCTGACCGAGATCGCACTGCCCGCCGACCTGCCGCTGCGCGAAATCCTGCCGGCTGTAGAACGTTTGGTGGTTCCCGCCGTCGCCGACGACGCGGCTGCCGCCGGCAGCGCCGACGCCGAGCCGACGACCCCCGTGCGGCTCAGCCTTGCTCCGATCGGCGGTGCGCCGTTCAGCCTGGACGCCAGTCTGGGAACGGTCGGCGTGGTCGACGGCGACCTGTTGGCGTTGCAGCCGGTCCCGGTCGGGCCGGCCGCGCCGGGCATCGTCGAAGACATCGCCGACGCCGCGGTCATCTTCTCGACCTCGCGGCTGAAGCCCTGGGGTACCGCGCACATCCAGCGCGGCGCGATCGCGGCACTCGTCGGGTTGATCTGGGCGGCAACCGGTCTCGGACGTTGTCCACCGAGTGGCCACCGGCTCGCCGGCCGGGCTGTTCGCGGTCGGCGCGATCGCGCTGCTCGCCGTGGTGGCCGGCTCTGGCCGTGCGTTCACCGCGGGCCGGTGCGGCGTTGTCCGCCGCCGCCCTGGTGCCGATCGCCGCGGCGTTGGCCCTGGCGGTACCGGGTCACTTCGGCGCGCCGCAGGTGACGCTGGCCGCCGCCGGGGTGGCCGCGTGGTCGCTGATCAGCCTGATCCTGCCGCACCGCGAAAGCCGCGGCACCATCAGCTTTTTCACCGCGACCACGGTGCTGGGCGTGGGCGTGCTGCTGGCCGCCGGCGCGAGTGCGCTGTGGCAGCTGCCGCTGGTGACGCTGGGTGCGGGTCTGCTCGTCGTGGCGTTGCTGGTCACCGTCGAAGCCCCGCAACTGTCCGCGCTGTGGGCACGCTTCCCGCTGCCGGTCATTCCGGCGCCCGGCGACCCGACCCCGTCGGCGCCGTCGTCGCGGGTGCTCGAGGACCTGCCGCGACGGGTGCGGATCAGCGACGCGCACCAGACCGGCTTCATCGCCGGCGCCGTGCTGCTCAGCGTGATCGGCTCGCTGGCCATCGCGTGGCGCCCGGAAACGCTGTCTGCCTGGGGCTGGTACGTGGTCGCCGCGACCGCTGCCGCGGCTGCGCTGCGGGCCCGGGTGTGGGACTCGGCCGCCATGCAAAGCGTGGCTGCTGGCCCAGCCGTACCTGGTCGGCGTGGCGTTGGTGGTGCTCTACACCGCGACGGCGCACTACCTGACCGCGCTGGTGATCGCGGTGGTGCTCGCCGCGCTGGTGTCGGCCTGGGTTGTCGTCGCGCTGAGCCCGGCCATCGCATCGCCGGAGACCTACTCGCTGCCGCTGCGTCGGCTGGTGGGATTCGTCGCGTCCGGAATCGACGCGTCGCTGATCCCGGTGATCGCGTACCTGGTGGGACTGTTCGCGTGGGTGCTCAATCGATGAGTTCTGCCCGCACTCGGCGATTCGGTTGTCTCGCAGCGGCTCTGGTTGCCACGCTGTGGGCCTGCCCGCCTGCAATGGCGATCGACCGCCCTCAGGTCGACCCCGGCGCGGCGCCGCCCCCCGGTGCACCCGGTCCGGTGGCGCCGATGGAGAAGAACGGCGAGTGCAGTGCGACCGGCGTCATCTCGGGCACCGATTTCAAAGCGGTGCCGCCGAGTCAGCAGATTCTGGATCCGTCTGCGGCGTGGCGGTTTTCCCGCGGCGACGGGCAACTGGTCGCGGTTCTGGACACCGGTGTGCGGCCGGGGCCACGGCTGCCCGGCGTGCAGCCGGGCGGTGACTATGTCGAGTCGACCGACGGGCTCACCGACTGCGACGGGCGCGGGACAGCGGTGGCCGGCCTGATCGCCGGCCAACCCGGTGATGACGGCTTCGCCGGGATCGCGCCCGGCGCCCGGCTGGTGTCGTTGCGGGTGACGTCGGCGAAGTTCTCGGCGCGCAGCGCGGGTGGCGACCCTGCTCTCGGGCGGGCGGTCGTCGACGTGACCGCACTCGGCCGCGCGATCGTGCACGCTGCCGACCTCGGTGCGCGGGTGATCACCGTCTCGGGGATCACCTGCCTGCCCGCCGACCGCAACGTCGACCAAGGCGCACTCGGAGCGGCGATCCGGTACGCGGCCGTCGACAAGGATGCGGTGATCGTGGCCGCGGCCGGCAACATCGGTGCCGCCGGTGCGGCCGGCGGCGCGGCGTGTGACTCGAACCCGCTGACCGACTTGGGCCGTCCCGACGATCCGCGCAATTGGGCTGGTGTCACGTCGGTTTCGGTGCCGTCGTGGTGGCAGCCCTACGTGCTGTCGGTCGGACTCGCTGACGCCCGGCGATCAGCCGTCGAAATTCACGATGGCCGGTCCGTGGGTCGGTGTCGCCGCGCCCGGCGAGAGCATCGTGTCGGTGAGCAACCGCGACGACGGCGGACTCGCCAACGGCCTGCCGAACGAACATCAGCAACTGGTGCCGCTGGCCGGTACGAGCTATGCGGCCGGATACGTCTCCGGAGTCGCGGCGCTGGTGCGCAGCAAGTATCCGGAATTGAACTCCACGCAGGTGATCCAGCGGATCACCGGTCCGCGCACAACGGTGCCCGTGCGCCGTCGAACATCGTCGGTGCCGGCGCCGTAGACCCGGTGGCGGCCCTGACCTGGGAGCTGCCCGCCGCCACCACCGGCGACAAGTCGCCGGTGAAACATGTTGCGGCGCCGCCAGAACCCGCACCGAAGAGCCAGCTGCCACGGATCGTCGCGTTCGGTGGGACGGCTGCTCTGCTATTGGCCGTTGCGGCTGCCGCCGCGATCGCCGCACGCCGACGAAAGGAACCATCGCTGTGAGCGCGCACCAATTCCCCTCGCCGCCCACCGGACGGATCACCTTGGTGCTGCTGGCCGTTGTGGCCGCCGCCATCGCCTTCCCCTGGCATTCGGTGCGTGAGCGCTGGGTGCTCGGTGTCGCGATTGTGGCGGTGATCGTGCTGCTGGCCCGGTGGCAGGGGCTGCCCGTCACCACGATCCTGCGCCGCCGCCTGGCGATCCTGCGTCCCAGCCGGGGAGCGCGCGCGGCCGAGGAGTCGCGTCACCGATGTTCGGACGACCGCGCTGCTGCGAGTGACGCCGCCGCTGGGCGATGCCGACTCACTGCCGCTGGCGCTGATCGCCGGTTACGTCCAACGCTACGGTCTGCGCGCCGACGCCATCCGCGTCACCAGCCGTGACAGCACGTCCGAAGTCGGCACGCGCGAACGGGAGACGTGGATCGGCGTGACGCTGTCCGCCGCAGACAATCTCGCTGCGCTGCAAGCTCGTTCGGCGCAGATTCCGTTGCACGAGACGGCCGAGGTCGCGGCGCGCCGGCTGGCGGATCACCTCCGGGAAAGCGGTTGGACGGCCGCCCTCGCCGAACTCCGACGACGTTCCGACGCCGCTACCCTCGGTCGGCCCGCGAGACATGGTCCGGGGTCAGCCAGGGAAGCTCGAATCACATTGCCGCATACGGGGTCAAAGTCGACACCGCGCTGCCGAACACGCTCGCGGCGATCTGGTCGTACCCGGTCCGCGAAGTCTGGACCGCGGCCGAGGTCTCCGGCGCGGGCGACAACCAGACCCTGGCGGTTGCGTGCGCATTCCTGACCGACGCCGCCCCCGCGCGAGCGGGCCACTGCCCGGTCTGATTTCGAAGTCCGG
Source organism: uncultured Actinomycetota bacterium (assembly GCA_963796825.1). Taxonomy (GTDB): domain Bacteria; phylum Actinomycetota; class Actinomycetes; order Mycobacteriales; family Mycobacteriaceae; genus Mycobacterium. The sequence continues at coordinate 131,423 of CAWCNE010000009.1, read as the reverse complement.
AATCCAGCGCGCGGCGCTGACGGCATTGGACCCGCTGTCGAGTCAGCGTCTCGACGGCCACGTCGTGCTGCCCGAATCGCTGCTCCTGGAGCGGCTGCGCTGGGCCAGCACCGCGCAACCGCAACCGGTCGCCTGACCTAGCCGTCCGGCGAGAACAGGGCGGCGGCGTTTTCGTAGAACACACCGCGCAGCCACGCGTCGTCGATGCCCGGCAACCGGGTGAGTCGACCGCATGGCGTCGGCGTAGCCGTAGGGAATGTTGGGGAAGTCGCTGCCGAACAGGATGCGATCGCCCAAGTCCCGCAGTCGATTCAGCTGCGACGAGCGGGAACGGCATGAGCTCGTCGACGAACGGCGTGAACGCCATCGTGGTGTCGAGTCGCACATCGGCACGAGTTTTCGCAGATGTCCATGAAGTCGACGTACTCCGGCATTCCCATGTGCGCGACGATCAGTCGCAGCCGCGGATAGCGTTGCAGCAGAAGCCGTATCGGCTCGGGTCCGGTGTGCTCGCCGGGTGCCGGGCCGGACCCGCAGTGAATGACGACGGGTAGCCGCGGCGTCCTCGATGGCGCCCCAGACCGGGTCGAGCAGCGGGTCGTTGGGCTCGTACCGGCCGACCTGAACGTGCGCTTTGAAGACCTGCGCTCCGCCGCGGATCGCCGCCGCGACGTACTCGCCCGGCGTCCGGCTCGGGGTAAAACGTCGCGGTGGCAAGGCAATCCGGTGTCTCCCGCGCGAATTGTGCGGCCCACTGGTTGAGCCATGCCGCCATCTGCGGCTTGTGCGGATAGACCAGCGCGGTGAAGCCGAGCACGCCGAACTGGCGCAGCATCTGCACACGTTCGGATTCCGCTGTCCGATAGTTGATCGGCCACTCGCGGCCCACCAGCGGACCGGCGGAATCGAAGTACTGCCACACCTTGTCCATCACCGATTTCGGCATGAAATGGGTGTGCACGTCGAACACACCGGGCAAGCCCAGCGCCGACCAGACCTGCCGCACCTCGGCGGCCTCGTCGTCGTCGGTCATCGTCCATCCTCGACTCGTCCGGCACGCGGTGGGGAATACCGTTTGTCTATATCAGTCGCCGTGCAGGCCGTTGAACAGGAGGACCAGTATGTGGGATCCGGACGTCTACCTGACCTTCGCCGATCATCGCGGTCGCCCGTTCTACGATCTGCTGTCCCGGGTGGGTGCGCAGCAGTCCGCGTCGGGTGGTCGACCTGGGCTGCGGCGCGGGGAACCTGACCGCTCAGCTGGCCCGGCGCTGGCCGGACGCGGCCGTCGAGGCGCTGGACAGCTCACCGGAGATGGTTGCTGCCGCCCGGGAGCGCGGCGTGAACGCATCGGTCGGCGACCTGAGAACCTGGACGCCGCAGCCTGATACCGATGTGGTGCTCAGCAACGCCGCCATGCACTGGGTGCCCGAACATCGCGAGCTGTTGGTCCGATGGGCCGGTCAACTGGCCGCCGGGTCGTGGATCGCCATCCAGATGCCGGGCAATTTCGAAACCCCGTCGCACGCCGCGGTGCGCGCGGTGGCCCGACGTGAGCCGTACGCAAAGTTGTTGCGCGACATTCCGTTTCGGGTGGGCACCGTGGTCGATACGCCGACGCGTTACGCCGAGCTGCTGCTCGACGCCGGGTGCACCGTCGACGCCTGGGAAACCACCTACATCCATCAGCTCACCGGCGAGCATCCGGTGCTGGATTGGATCAGCGGCACCGCGCTGCGGCCGGTGCAGCGAACGGCTCGATGAGCAGGAATACCAACAGTTTCGCGAAGAGCTCATCCCGCTGCTCGCCGACGCGTATCCGTCCCGGCCGGACGGGACCACGTTCTATCCCGTTCCGGCGGGTGTTCTTCGTCGCGCAGGTGGGCGGGGAGAACGCTCGGCTACTCCGGCAGCCCCAGTCGCTCGGGCGTCGTCGCGGTAGCGGTCCACCCACTCATCGGAGCGCTCGTCGGCCTGCCGTTCCAGCGCCGGCGCCGGAGCCAGCCGGGGATCTTGGCCGATCGCTTCCAACACCGTCGCGACGATCGAGGTCAGGTTGCGCCACAGCACCGGATACGGCACATCGATCGGCTCGATCCCCTCTTCGGCGAACCAGGTGCGCCAGCACTCGTCCTGCTCGCGCAGCATGCGACGGCGTGGGCGATCGCGCCGGCGTGGTAGGCGGCCCGCGAGTCGTGCTCGGGGTCGTGGCCGGCCCCGCCACATCCGCGTCTGCACGGCCCGCCAGAACGACACCGCCTGTGACACCACATCGGGTCGGTGGACGTGAACGTAGACCGGCTCGCTGCCGATGACGTCCCGGATGGCGGCTCGCAGACCGTCCCCGGACCGATCGGGCAGCGACGACGCCCGCTGCTGCAGCAGCGGCGTCTGGTTCCACATCAGCTTGCCGCCCCAGATGCCGTTGGGCGTCCGGCCCGAGCTGCGGATGTGTTCACGCCAGGCGACCGAAGACGCCGTATCCGGCGTGCCGGGCTCCAGCGGGTCGAGCAGATCGCAGGATCGTCTCGTCCTCGACGTCGGCGAACCACTGCCGCGGCTGCGGCGCCATGCCGGTGGTCGGCAGGTACTGGAAGAACTCCTGCGGCTCGCCCGCTCTGCCGGTCGCGCGCAACGACTCGACCAACAGCGTGCTGCCGCAGCGCTGCGAGGCGAGCACCAGATAGGACGTCGGATGCGCGGGCACCGGGAGAGCCTAACCGGACACCTCGGAACGCGCGCGCGACTACGGATCTGTTCGACGGGTTGCGTCGTCGATGCCGCGGTCGGCGGCGATCGCCGACCGACTGGTGGGTACCTTCTCGTGAATCTGCAGATACGTCTCGGTGTAGCGCGCCGCGATGCGGCTGCCGGCGAAATCGGACGGTATGACGTCGCTCGGTCCGCTGTCGCCAATCATGCAGGCGGACAGCAAGATCGGCGGCGACCTGGTCGGCGCCGTCGGTTGCCGTCTTCGGTCAGCAGGTTGGTGGTCTCGGTGGGGTCCGAGCGCAGGTCGTAGAGTTCGCGTTCTGGTCGCGGGGCGGTGACCAACGGTGCGACGGCCTGCCCGGACGGGCTTTCCTCGATGTCCCATGGCAGATCCAACAGTGGGCGGCGCGCATAGTTTTCGATGTAGCTGAAATCTTTCGTCCGGATCGCGCGGATGGGATCGAATGAGTCGTGGTAGGTCTTGGCGGTGTAGACGTGGTCGCGCACCGGCTCACCGTGATCGTGGGCGAGCAGCGCCTGTGCATGAGACAGGCCTTCGATGTCGGACGGTGTCACGACGCCGAGCAGCTCCAGCAGTGTCGGCAGCAGATCCACGCCGCTGAACAGATCGTCGTAAACCTTGTGCGCCAAATTCATTCGAGTCGGCGGACGGACGATCATCGCGATTCCGGTGCCCGCCTCGTACAGCGTGGACTTGGCTCTCGGGAATGCCGCGCCGTGGTCGGTGAGGAAGACCACCCAGGTGCTGTCGTCCAGTCCGGTGGCGGCAAGGGTGTCCAGTATCCGGCCGACCGCGGCGTCGGCGGTCGTGATGGATCCGTAGAACTCGGCCAGATCCTGGCGTACCTCAACGGTATTGGGCAGATAGTCGGGCGGGTCGACGGTGTCGGTGTCGGCGGGTTCGTAGCGGTCTCGCGGATAAGGCCGGTGGGTTTCGAAGAACCCGGCCGTCAGCAGGAACGGTTGTCCGGCGTCGTGGTCGCGCAGCCACTGCTGAGCGCGCTCAACGACGTACTCGCAGTAGGAGTTCGACACGTCGAACTCGTCGAAGCCCAGCCTCGACGGATGGGACGTCTCGTGCTGCATTCCGAAAAGTGCGGAGTACCAGCCGTATTCGGAAAGAATTTGCGGCAGCGTTCGAACGCCGGGGCGATATTCCCAACCGTGGTGCGCCAGTCCGACCAGCCCGTTGCTCTGCGGGTAGCGGCCGGTGAACAGTGACCCGCGCGACGGGGAGCACAGTGGTGCGGTGGCATGCGCGCGGGTGAACAGGATGCCCTCGGCGGCAAGCCGGTCCAGCCGTGGGCTGCGGCACATCCGGGTGACCGTAGACGCCGAGATACCGGCCCAGGTCATGCCAGTGCACGAGCAGCACATTGTCGCGCCGCGGCTGCGCCGCGCCTGGGTTTGCGTCTGTGCCGCCGATAGCCGCCACCTCCTGAGCTCTGCCGGGCCCCGTCGACGTTATCGGCCCCGGCGGTTCGCGGAATGTGGCGGGGCCTATCTGGCCCGGCCGCTCACCTCTGTTGCGGCGGGCCTGGAGGGTTGTCATGCGGGGGCGGGGGTGGACCGGGCGGCCACGGTCCGCTGCCCGGATATCCGCCGGGTGCAGCGGTCAACTGCGGGGGCAGACCCAGCAGCACCCGGAAGGCCGGGATGAACATCAGGCCTCCGGCGACCGCGATGATCAGACCTGCAATCAGGTCGTAGGTAACTCGACCCGTCGCGCCGTAACGCGCTTCGAGGCCGATCGACAAGACGAGCATGACGATGCCGCCGCCGAGGATCAGGAATTGCCCAAGGGGCCTCTTCAGAAAGAGCATCACCGCGCCGGCGGCAACCGCGAGGCAGGCCGCGATGATCAGAAAGAGGCACACGACCATGGCCACCGGCACGGCGGGAACCATGTTGTGGATCTGGTGGCGGCACATGTTGGCGTACTCACCGCCGAACCGGTTGCAGACTTCGGCGGCGCGACTGGCGGCGCTGTTCAGGTTGATCCAGAGAGTCAGCGTGAGGATCCCGCCGAGCAATCCCAGCAACCCGATGGCCGCCAGGGAGATCCACCCGAACGTCTGCTGGGAAGTCGGGGCGGGCACGGGCGGGCCATAACCGCCCCACTGCGGCGGTCCATAGCCTGGCGGCGGCGGTTGCCGGCCGTAGTTCTCCGGGCCGGGCTGGCCTCCGAAGCCGGGCCCGCCGTGCCCCAGGGAGTCGTCTGGTGGGGGCCCCCATTGCGGAGGGGGGCCTGGCGGCGGTGGTTGCACCCCGGAATCGTAACCGCCATCGGGCCAGCGGCCCCGGATGAGCGATGCGCTAAGCCCCGGGCAGAACTATGCGTCGCCGGGCGCGGTATCCCGGCCGGACCGGGTAGCCGCCGTGTGCGGCCAGCGAACGTAGCTGGCGCAGCGCGAATTCGCGGCCGCGGCCGGACTCCGGAATCACCACTCCCGCCCAAAGGCCTTCGGAGCCGGGCGTTTCCCACGCTTCGCGGGCGCACCGCCAGCGCAGCGGGCAGGCGCGGCAGAGTGCTTTGGCCTCGTCGTCCGGGTGAGCGGTCCATCGCTCCGGGTCGGTGGTGCAGACCGGGACGAACTCTTGCGCCGGCGCGGCCAGCGTCATAACTGTTGCAGTCATAGCGTTCCCCCTAAGTTGTGGCGCGCTCGCACCACTATTGCTACGACTGTATGGGGCAGAAGGTAGCAGTGCAACAGTTAAAGCGAAGCACTGCCGAGAAAATCGCGGCGGCCGGGTAAGTGGGTCGCACAGAGGTCGTTGACGTGCTGTAACGATCGATTAAGGTGCTATTGTGATCGTGCTAAGAACTTGGTTAGACCACAAAACGTAGCGGAAGATGCGGCAATTCGGCCTTAGAACCGAAGCGCACGTCGAATTTTGTGGCGCAAGTGTCGTAGCGAAGACGTAGCACCATCCGACGGCCAACGAGGGAGCGCACGATGACCAACGGCCCGAGTGCGTCGCCACCCGGACCTGGTCTGGTGGTCCGGATCGGGTCCCACTCCCACACGCTGAGCGCCCACAATGGCGTCGCGGTCGTCGGCAGGGACCCGTCCGCGACCGTGCATCTCAACGATGACCGGATCTCCCGCTCCCATGTCCGCTTGGAGCCGCGCCACGACGGCTGGCAGGTCATCGACACCAGCACAAACGGGATGTTCGTCGAAGGTGTGCGGCGAAACTCGGTGCTGGTCACCGTCCCCACCACCGTCCATCTCGGAGACGCGGACGGAATCCCGGTGACGCTGGAGCCCGGTGGCCCGCGCGACGAGACCGTAGTGACTGCCGTCGAGCTTGAGACAGACGACGCCGAAGACAACGACCACTGGGACGAGCTGGCCGAGACCGATCCCGCGGTGGCCCGGGCCGGCCGGGCCGTCTCCGCCCGTCGACGCGAACTCGACATCACTCAGCGCAGCCTGGCCAGAGACAAAGTCATCAACGCCGGCACCCTGATCGCTTTCGAGAAAGGGCGCAGCTGGCCGCGTCGTGGAACGTTGGCGAAGCTGGAGGAGGTGCTGGACTGGCCGGCCGGCACCATCACGCGTATTCGCAACGGCGGTCCGGGCGCCCAGGGCGGCGAAGTCACCGAGGTGCTGACCGAGACGGTTCACGCGCCGCTGATGGCCGAGGCGGTCGAACTGGCCATGCACAGCATCGGCGCCGCGGTCGACGCGCTGCCCGGCCCAGCGGAACCGGATTTCACCCAGCGGGCCACCCCGATCCTGGCTGACCTGCGCAAGCTCGAGACGGTGGCCGCCAACGCCGCGCGCAACGCCCGCGGCACTCCAGCAGTCGTGCTTGCGCTCAGCGCCGTCCGCCGGCGCTACAACGAGCTGATGCTGCGCGCCGCGAAGTCACCGTCCGCGACGCTCGGGCAGCGGCTCTATGGCGCACGCCACCGCGCCGAACTCAGTCTCGAGGAGGCCGCCAACGCCGCCGGTGTCTCGACGGAAGCCTTGCTGGACGCCGAGTCCGAACGCTCGGTACCCCCGGATGTCGTCGCGGCGCTCAACACGCTCATCGCCCAACTCGCGATGAGCTGACGTTCACGTCGCGCTGTGCGGCGCTTGGCCCCAGCCGTTCTCCGACACGAATTCACTGAGGGGGCGTCCCAGCGCCCAGCCGTCCAATTCGAGCGACGGCCGGTCGGGGAAATCCGGCACCGGCCCGAGGCACAAGATCGCCACCGGCTCGGCGTCGGCCGGCATGAACAGCAGCGACGCCAGCGTCGGTGGATCGAAAAGCGAGACCCACCCCATTCCTAGACCCTCGGATCGCGCTGCCAGCCATAGGTTTTGGATCGCGCAGGACACCGATGCCAGATCCATCTGCGGCATGGTGCGACGGCCGAACACGAAACTGTCCCTGCCGTCGGACAGCGCGACCACCAGCAGTTCGGCGCAGTCGAGAATGCCTTCGACCTTGAGCGCGAGGAACTCCTGCGCGCGGGCGCCCAGCGCGTGCGCGGTCTGCTGGCGTTCCTCATCGACCAGCGCGTGGATGCGCCTCCGCAGTTCGCGGTCGGTGATCCGGATGAATCGCCAGGGCTGCATCAGCCCGACGTTGGGAGCGGCGTGGGCGGCCTGCAGCAGGCGGGCGAGGACGTCGTCGGAAACCTTGCTGTCGGGGACGAACCGGCGCATGTCGCGTCGCTCGGCGATCACGCGATAGATCGCCTGCCGCTCCGGCGTGCTGAATGCGTGCTCGTCCATATCGTCATCGTAGGAACTGTGCGGCGTTACGGCCGGTAGGTGACTCCCACCGCGCGGAGCACGTATTCCGGTGGCATGTCGAAGGCCAGTGAGCGGCGGGGCAGTTTGTGGAGCACCTCGTCGGGAAGCGCGAGCTTGTAGTGCAGCGATAGATGTCCGGTGAAGGTCTGATCCAACTCGTCGACGTCGGCATCGACCTGCAGGCCGGTCGACGAGATCTCGGCTGCCGCCACGCCGGACTGCGGTGAATCCCAACGGACGTCGACGGTTGGGCCGGCCAACTTCGGCAACGACGACAGGGTCGCCAGAACTCGCTGCGAGGTGAACACGACCGACCCGACATAGCTGGCGACGCTGTGCGCCGACCGCAGACCCGGAATGGCGCCGCTGAATCGGCGGGTGACGGGAACGAAGTCGGCGAGATAGATCAGCCCCTCGGCCTCGACTGCGGCGCGCACGTCGGCGGGCAGCTTGCCGATGCCGAAGAGCTTGCGGACGAAGACCGGCATCAGCTGGCCCGTTTCCCCAACCGCAGCCGGTAGCGGACCAGCCCGGCGAGGACGACGGACAGGGCCACCAGCATGCCGGCGTCCTGCAGCCACGCGCCGGCCACGTGGCGCCACAACCGGTCCATCGGCAGCCCCGCCTCGACGCTGTTCAGGTCCACCGTCGACGCCGACGCCGCAAAGCCCCAACGCGCGGGCACGAACCAGGCCAGCTGATCCAGCACCAACCGTCCCGTCACCGGAATCAGGCCCCCGGCCAGCACCATCGACACCATGATGGTCGCCACGAGCATCGGCAGCACCTGCTCGGTGGAGCGGGCCAGCGACGACAGGGCCAGCCCCACCATCGCCGAGGTGATCGCTGTGAGCGCCAGACCCAGGTACAGCTCCACGACGCCGGACGGTACGCCACTGCCCAGCACTGCGCCGCCGTGCGAGGGCGTGCCCTTGCCGATCGTCATGATGGCGACCATGACGGCGGTGCCGATCAGGGCCGCGATGCTGTAGACGACGACTTTGGCGATCAGGTAGGCCGACGCCGACAGGCCGACGGCCCGCTCGCGCTGGAAGATCATTCGCTCGCCGACGAGATCGCGGACGGTGAGCGCGGTTCCCAGGAACACCGCGCCGATGTTGAGCAGGATCAGGATGTCGATCGGCTCCTCCGGCCCGGCCGGACCGGTCGCTCCCAGGCCGGTGTTGCCGGGCACCGCCAGCGACAGCACGCCGAGCACGAACGGAAGTACCGCGAGGAACGCGAAGTAGCCACGGTCGGAGGTGATCAGCCGCGTCTGGCGGCGCACCAGCGTCATGACCTGGCGCCACCCGCTGGTTCGTGGCGGCTTTCCCAGGGGCGCCGCGCCGGCGGTCGGCGACGGCCGGCGCGGGGACGCAGGATGGCGGGACAGATATGCGCGATGCGCGCCGTCGGGATCGGTGCTGACGCGGGCGAAGATGTCGGCCCAGTCGGTGCTGCCCATCGCCGGCCCGATCTGCGCCGGCGGGTCGGCGAAGGCGGTCTTGCCGCCGGGGGCCAGCAGCAGGATCTGGTCGCACATCGCGACGTAGGTCAGCGAGTGCGTGACGACGATGACCACCCGGCCGGCGTCGGCGAGCCGTCGCAGCATCGTCATCACCTGACGGTCCAGCGCCGGGTCGAGGCCCGACGTCGGCTCATCGAGGATCAGCAGCGACGGGCCGGTCAGCAGTTCCATCGCCACCGACGCGCGCTTGCGCTGCCCGCCGGACAGCTTGTCGACGCGAGTGTTCTTGTGCGGGGCCAACTCCAACTCGTCGAGCACCCGCTCGACCACCTGCCGTCGATCATCGGCGGTGGTGTCCGGTGGCAGTCGCAGTTCCGCGGCGAAGTTCAGCGCCTGCTCGACGGTGAGCTGGCGGTGCACGACGTCGTCCTGGGGCACCATCCCGATGCGCGAGCGCATCGACGCGTACTCGGCATGCACGTCGTGGCCGTCGAACGCGACCAGGCCCGCGCTGCGTGGCATCGCGCCACCGATCAGCTTGACCAACGTGGATTTCCCGGCGCCGGACGGCCCGATCACGGCGGTCAGTGTCCCGCGGCTTCGCGGTGAACGACACGTCCTGCAGCAGCTGGCGACCGTCGACCGTCAGTGCCAGCCCGTGCGCGGTCAGCCCGCTGGTTCGGGCCGCCGCAGGCTGCGGGACCAGGGTTTTGCCGGCTGCGAGCAGGTCGGTGTTGCCGATCGTGACGATGTCGCCGTCGCGCAGCTTCGCACTGGTGATCAGCGTGCCGTTGACGAAAGTGCCGTTGCTGCTGTCGTTGTCGCGGATCTCCAGGCCGGCCGGCGTGAACGTGAGCATCGCGTGCACGCGGGAGGCGAGTGCGTCCTCGACGACGATGCTGTTGGTCTTGGCGCGGCCGATCGTCGCCGAGCCCTGGGAACGGGCCGGGGCCGGCCGGCTCGGCAGGGGTGCCGCCGCCGCGGGGCCGCGACTGTGACTGCGGCCACGACGGGGGTGGTGGGCCGGTCGGCGGTGGTGGCGCCGGCGGACGGAACATCTGCGTTGCGGGGCTGTCGCCGCTGGTGGGCGAGCCTGCTGCCGGCAGCCGCGACGCGGAAGGTCAACTCCGGCCCTCGCGGGCCGCCCAATGCGACGCTGAGGCGATCGCGGATGGGGATCAGGTTGGAGCGCGAGCCGGCGACGAAGATGCCGTTCTGGCTCTTGTCGACGATCACCCAGTGGCCGCCTTCGAACCGCAGAATCGCGTGAACCCGCGATATCAGGGTCAGATCTTCGGGGTTGACGTCGTGAAAGCAGATGTCGCATTCGCGGTCGCGGCCCACGATCACATCGCGGCCGACCGGAAAGGTGTACATCGCAGATCCGAGCCAGACCGTCAATGGCGGCACGCTGACGCCGCCCGCCGTGGCGAGCTTCGCCGTGCTGCCGCCATCAGCGGGCTGATGGCGGCGATCTGTCGGTGACATCCATCGCTTTCTATACCCGGGAATCCGGCCGGTAACGCCTACGAACATATCGGTGCACCAGCGAAGACAGGTGACGAGAGTTACGTCGCAGCCGCGCGGTGACCTGATCGACGCTAAACCTTGACTTGACCACTCGATCGGGCTGCGCCGACGATAAGACGGTGCGCCGACTGCTGGGTCTATTGTGCGCTGCGGTGTGCGCAGCCGTTGTACCCATGGCGACAGCTCCGTTGGGGGGTGCAGTCGGCGCACCTTGGTTTGCACCGCTGGTCGGTAACGCCAGTCAGGTGATCTCCGTCGTCGGAAGCGGCGGTTCGAACGCGAAAATGGATATCTACCAACGAAGTAGCGCCGGCTGGCAGCCGGTCGAGGCCGGCATACCGACGCATATCGGCTCCGCGGGCCTTGCGCCAGAAGCCAAGAGCGGTTATCCCGCAACGCCGATGGGTGTCTTCACGCTGCCGTTTGCGTTCGGGACCGCGCCCAACCCCGGTGGCGGCCTCAAATATGTTCAGGTCGACTCGAATCACTGGTGGAACGGCGACGACGGTAGCGCCACGTTCAACACCATGCAGGTCTGCCACCGGGCGCAGTGCCCGTTCGACACCGGAGCAAGCGAAAACCTCCAGATCCCGCAGTACAAGCACGCGGTCGTGATGGGCGTCAACCCGAACCGTCAGCCCGGAAAGGGTGCGGCATTCTTCTTCCACACCACCGACGGTGGCGCGACAGAGGGATGCGTCGCGATCGACGACGCCAAGCTGGTGCAGGTCATCCAGTGGCTCAGGCCCGGCGCGGTGATGGCGATCACGCAGTAACTGGTTGCACCCCAACGGTTCTGGCTACAAGGCGAGCGCGTTACCCGGCGTCAGCTTGAAGTCTAGGTTTTTCAACGACAGGGTGGCGTCGTAGGTTCGGTCGTAACCGGTCGCGCAGATCCGCCATCCGTCGGCGGTGCGGCGGTATCGATCGTGGTAGAACGCGGCACCGATCAGCATGAAATTGAATTCGGCCACGATCACCTTGTCCTGCAGATACCAGGTGCCGGTGGCCTCGTCGCCGTTCACCTCGATCTCCGGATGGGTGACCCGGTGCTCGGTGATGATGCCCGGCGGCATCGCCGAGCGCATGTACTCGACGAGGTCGGGGCGGTTGGTGAAGTGGTGCTCTTCGCCCATCGACGACCCGTAGTCGCCGACCACATCTTCGGTGAGCGTGTCGGCGAAGTCGTCCCAGTGCTTGGTGTCCAGTGCACGCAGATAGCGGTACTTGATCGTTTCTATGGCAGTGACGTCGGCGAGCCAGGCGCCGTGATCTCGAGAGCTCATCTCGTCATTGCAGCACATGCCGACGGGTATTCTCCGGGCATCCGAGACTATCCGTGGGCATCTGCACATCGCCCGGCTCAAAACGAAGGACACACGCCCGCATGTTGAGCCCCGGTTCGATCTTCGCCGGATACCAGATCGAACGGTTGCTGGGCGGCGGCGGAATGGGCACGGTGTACCTCGCGCGCAACCCTGATCTGCCGCGCAGCGAGGCGCTGAAGGTGCTCAACGCCGAGCTGTCCGGCGACCAGGACTTCCGGGCGCGGTTCATCCGGGAGGCCGAAGTGGCCTCGGCGCTGGATCATCCCAACATCGTGTCGATTCACCGGCGGGGCGAATTCGACGGCCAGCTCTGGATCGCGATGCAGTTTGTCGACGGCACCGACGCGAACGCCGCGCTGCGGGCCGGCACGATGACGCCGGCGCGCGCGGTGCACATCATCGGCGAAGTCGCCAAGGCGCTGGATTACGCGCACCAGCGCGGTGTGGTGCACCGCGATATCAAGCCGGCCAACTTTCTGCTGTCCGGGCCGATCGGCCCCGACGAGCGGGTTTTGTTGGGAGACTTCGGGATTGCGCGCGCCCTTGACGATGCGGGGTTGACGGTCACCGGATCGGTGACGGCGACGGTGGCGTACGCGGCGCCCGAGGTGCTGGCCGGCCAGCCCTTTGACAGCCGGGCGGATCTGTATTCGTTGGCGTGCACACTCTTTCGGCTGCTGACCGGCCAGGCGCCGTATCCGACGGCCAACGGACCCGCGGCCGTCGTTGCCGCCCATCTGCACGCCCCGCCGCCAAAGGTCACCGATGTGGCGCCGGGGTTGTCGGCGCAGATGGATCAGGTGATCGCCACCGCGATGGCCAAAGACCCGTCGCGTCGTTTCACGTCGGCGCGCGCTCTCGCCGACGCGGCCACCGCCGCGCTCAACGAGCAGCTGGGCTCCACGACGGCACCCTGGCATCCGGCGACCATTCCGGCTCCGCCCGTCGAGGGCCCACCGCCGTGGGGGACGGGCCCGTATTCCGCAACGGCCCCACTCGGTTTCCGTCAGCCACCCCCGTTTCCGCCACCGCCGCGGCGAAGCCCGCATTTGGCCGCTGTGGTCGGCGCCGTGGTCACCGTCGTCGCCGCGCTGGTTGTGGTCGCGGTGCTGACTACGAAATCTCGACCGGACACCGGGGCTGCGCCGTCGGCGACCGGCACGCCAACCGCTGCTGCGCCCACCGGCCCGTTGAACAGCACCGCGCTGTCGGGTCTGCTGTTGTCGCCCGAGCGGGTCGCCGGAATGGTCGGAGCCGCCGCGCTGGTTCAGGAGTCGTTCGCAGACTCGGTGATCGACGACTCGGAAAAGCTGTTGCAGAAAGACTGCATCGGTGTGACGGCACCGGCGCAGCATCTGGTGTACGGCGACGCCGGGTGGACCGGGGTGCGGTCACAAGCGCTGCGCAACGCGGGCGACGGCCCCCGCATCTACGCCGTCATCCAGGCGGTGATCAGCTTCCCGAACGCGGATGCCGCCAAAAAGCTTCTCGCCGAACAACAATCGCAGTGGGCGAGCTGTTCGGGCCGCACCTTGACGCTGACGTTCCCCGACCCCGCCGACGCCGCAACTGTGGCTCGCCGGCACGCCGGCCGACATGGACGGAACGATGACCATGACGCAGACCCTCAAAGACGGCGGCGGCATGCAGTGCCAGCGCGCACTGGCCGTGCGCAACAACGTCGCTGTCGATGTTTCGGCCTGCCGCTACGACATCGCCGAGCAGGCACTCGACATCGTGCACGGGATCGCCGCGAAGATTCCCGGGTAGTGCTCAGCGCAGGTAGTGGGTGACCATCTCGATGAGCGCGTGCCGCTCCCGTTGCCAGTCGATCGGTGTCCCGATGATCATCTGCGCCAACACCACACCACGCAGCGTCGCCCAAATAACCTCGGCTACACCGTCATTGGCGGGATCTTCGGTGATCAGACGGCCGAGCTGGCTGATCGCCGCGTTCATCTCCAGCAGGTGCCGGCGCGACGACCGCCCGGGCCGCCGCGGTTGGCCCGCAGGATCTCGAACGCCGCCATCGACGTCGGGCTGCTGTAGCAACTCCACGCGATGTCGACGACGACCTCGATGCGCTCCCGCATCGGCAGTTCGCTGACATCGGCCGACGAGAGGCTCTCCAGTAGCCGGGCCACCCCGTCGTCGACGACGGCCATCAGCAGGCCGTTGCGGTCGCCGAAGTGGTACTGGATCACTCCCCAGGTGACGCCCGCGCGTTCGGCGACATGCTTCGCGGTCGCGGCGACAAACCCTTCCTCGACGATGCAGCGGACGGTTTCGTCGATGATCTTCGCGCGAGTGTCATCGCCGCGCTTGCGTGGCGCGCTGGTCCGCCGGGTGGGGCTGACGGTCGAGCGTGGCCTTCTGGCCTGCGGCGATAGACATTGTTGACTTTATAACATAGTCGAGCTCTATTTTTGGTGCGGTGAGCCAATCCCGCTATGCCCAGCTGTCCCGCGAGCAGCTTGCCGTCCTGCTTCCCGAGCTGCTGTTGATCGGGCAGATGATCGACCGCTCCGGCATGGCCTGGTGCATCCAGGAGTTCGGGCGCGAGGAGATGGTGCAGATCGCCATCGAGGAGTGGGCCGGCGCCAGCCCGATCTACACCCGACGCATGCAGCGGGCGCTGAACTACGAAGGCGTCGACGTCCCAACGATTTTCAAGGGCTTACAGCTCGACATCGGCGCGCCGCCGCAGTTCATGGACTTCCGCTACACCATTCACGACCGCTGGCATGGCGAGTTCCACCTCGACCACTGCGGCGCGCTGCTCGACGTGGAGCCGATGGGTCACGACTACGTCTTCGGCATGTGCCACACCATCGAGGACCCGACGTTCGACGCGACCGCGGTGGCGACCAACGCGCGCGCGCAGGTGCGTCCCATCCACCGCCCGCCCCGGGTTCCGTCGGACCGGCATCCGCACTGCGCCTGGACCGTCGTCATCGACGAGTCCTATCCGCCGGTCGAAGGCATTCCGGCGCTGGACATCGTGGCCGAAACCCTGGCTGCCAATTGGGAACTCGACGCGATCGACCATTCCGACGAAGGGCTGGCCGACTATTCGGGCCCGGTGGTGTCCGACTTCGACTTCGGCGCGTATCTCGCATTCGGCGCTGGTGCGGATGGCCGACGAAGTCTGCCTGCAGATGCATCTGCTGTATCTGTCCTTCGCGATCGCGGTGCGAGCGCGTGCGGGATCGGATATCAAGCTGGCCGACTCGGTGTGCACCCGCGCAGCTGATCGGCGTTGCCGGTCTCGGCGCCGAGCGCATTCATCGGGCACTCGAGCTGCCCGCCGGGATCGACGGCATCCGAAGGGTTTTCGAGCTGCATCCGTTGTTCAACCCGCTCGGATATGTGAACGCCGAGTTCGGCGACCAGCTGACGGTCCACCGGTCACCGGCCCACGACGACGCAGCCTGGATCTCGCTGTGCTCGCCGGATTCGGTCCAGCCGTTGCAGGCGATCGCGACCGCAGTCGACCCGCGCATCGAGGTCCGGGTCAGCGGGCACGAGCACCGATTGGACCGCCGAGTCTGTCCGAGACCGACACTGCGGCAAAGGAGTTGCCTGAGGTCGCGGTCGCCAAAGTCAGCGGCGGGGCGACGTTCGAATTCCAGCCGCGGCAATCGCTGCCACTGACCGTGGTCTGACCCGTCCCGATCTGTCAAGTCGGCGGCTGTCTCACTTCGGTGACGCAACCGCATCGACCGGATACCGATGACGTTGTGCCCGATGGTCATAGCGCGACCCGCCGTTATCGTTGACGCTGGCCACCGAATGTTGTCGACGAAAGTATTTGAGTTATGTATGACCCGTTGGGGTTATCGATCGGCACCACAAACTTAGTCGCGGTACGCAACGGCAATCCGCCCGTCTCGCGGCGCGCCGTGCTGACGCTTTTTCCGGATCGCGCGCCGGAACTCGGTGTGCCCGTGAGTAACCCGGACGGCGAGGACACCGGCACGCTGATGACCGGCTTTGTCGAGCGCGTCGGCGGCTCGACAACTCTGAAATCTGCGGACGGTTCGAGCCACGACCCGTCGCTGTTGCTGGTCGAAGCGCTGGATGCGTTGATCGCCGAGACCGGCGGCGAGGCCGCGACCTCGAATATCACGATGGCCGTTCCGGCCCACTGGGGCGCAGAGGCGTTGCGGGGCATGCAGGCCGCGCTGAACACCCACGCCGACTTCGTCCACGGCGGCATCGCGCCGCGACTCGTGCCGGATTCCGTTGCCGCGCTGACTGCGCTGAACTCCGATTCCCGCCTGCCCGGCAAGGGCGTTGTCGCGCTGCTCGATTTCGGCGGTGGCGGCACCAGCATCACTCTGGCGGACGCCGCATCGGATTTCACTCCCATCGCCGACACGCTGCGCTATGAGGACTTCTCCGGAGACCTGGTTGACCAGGCTCTGATGTTGCACGCGTTGGACAACGCGGGCCACAGTAACGACGTGGATCCCGCCAGCACTGCGGTCGTCGGGCAGTTCGCCAGCCTGCGTGAAGAATGCCGGCTGGCCAAAGAGCGGCTGTCGACCGAAGACACGACCGAGCTGGCTCTCGACCTACCTGGTCAGCGGACCCGCCTGGAAATAAGCCGGGCAGAGTTCGACGACCTCATCGAAGAACGGCTCGACGGCTTGTTCGCTGCGTTCGACGATCATGTTGCGGCGCAACAGGATTCGTAGCAAGGACCTCGCGGCCGTAGCGATGGCCGGCGGTACGGCCAAGATTCCGGTTGTCGCCCAGCGTCTTTCGTCGCACACCAAGACCTCGGTGATAACCGCGATGCAGCCCGGGCTCGCGACGGCCGTCGGCGCGGTGAAGCTGTCCGCCCGTCAGCCGATCGAGCAGCGAGACGGAGAACGCGAAGGAACCACGATGGCTGCGCTGGTGGGCGCGTCGACCGGCGGTTTCGCCACGGTAACCAGCGGCCTCGCCACCACCGGCCGCTTCTTGGCTCCGACCGGCGCGCTCGGTACCCCCACCGGCACGTTCGGCGCGTCCACCGGCACGTTCGACATCCCGACCGCCGGTGCGCTGTTCGACGACCCGTCGGAACGGCTGACCGAGTTGGCCTGGTCGCAGGCCGACGATTCCGACGACGAGCCGGTTGCCTACACCGGCGAGCCGTACGACACCGACGACAACCGCGCGACGCCGTCGCAACTGATGCAACTGCCGAAGTATGAGCCGCCCGACGTGGGCCGGGGCCGCGGAACGCGGCTGCCGCAGTTGTTCCTGGGGCTCGCCGCGCTGGTCTCGATGGTCGCGATCGGCGGGGTGGCCTTCACGCTGACCAGCAGCAACCGCACGCCGACGCTGCCCAGCAGCACCACCACGGCGCCACCACCGCCGCCGCTTGAGCTCGCAACTCCCGTCGCCGAGCCCGGTGCCGCCGCCTCCACCAAGCGCGGAGCCGTCGCCGAGCGTGGCTCCGCCGCCGACCAGCGAGGCGCCGCCGCCCCCGCCGCCTCCGCCGCCGGTGCAGACGTACGAGCCGCCGCCTCCACCGCGAACGACGGCGCAGGCCACGACTACCGTGCCGCAGCCGACGACGACGCCGCCGCAGGCGACGAGCACGACCCGAGCACGACGCCGCCGCCTCCGCCGCCACCGACGTCGAGCGTGCCGCCGTCACCGGCGATGACGACGACGTATCTGAACCTGCCGTTCGTGCCGGTGCCGATCCCGGTCCAAGTTCCAGAAGGCCAGGGTGGCGCGAACCAGCAGCCGCAGAACCCGTACCAGCAGCAGAATCCCTACCAACAGAGCCCGTACCAGCAGAATCCGTACCAGCAGAGCCCGTATGCGCCGCAGAATCCCTACGCCGGCCCGGGGTACGGCTACTAGGCATGGCGCAAGCCGCCCGAAATGCGCACACTGGGTGTATTCGGTGTGAGCAGCCAGGAGGCCGCAATGGATGACGACAAAGGCCGGTTCGGATTTGAGCCGGAAGACTTCGAGCACGTGATCCGCGACGCGACCGAGGGCCTCCGCGAGGCACTCGGGGGCTTCGGCCGGTTCTTCACCATGCCCAATGAGCGGGCCGGGTGGTCGTCGGTCTTCGAGGATCTGTCGCGGCGCACCCGGACCAGGCCGGAAACCGCCGGCGAAGCCGGCGACGGGGTGTGGGCGATCTACGTAGTGAGTGCCGACGGCGGCGCCCGCGTCGAGGAGGTCTACGCCTCCGAACTCGAGGCGCTTGCGGGCGAACCGGAACAACACCGACGCCACCCGCAAAGTCCGATTCCTGCCCTACGGCATCGCGGTCAGTGTCCTCGACGACTCCGACGAGACGTCCTAGGGCGTTGCGCTGGACGGCCGCCGCCGCTGATCACCGGCTGCGGCACGTTCGCGTTCTTTACGACACAATGGTGACCATGTCCCTACGCCACATTGGCCATGTCTTTCCCGCAGCCCTGGTGATCGCTTGGCGGGTTGTTGAGCGCGCCGATGCCGGTCGCCGCTGCACAACCATGCCCTGACGTCGAAGCGGTGTTCGCCCGCGGCACCGGTGAGCCGGCCGGCGTCGGCGGCATCGGAGAGCCATTCGTCGACGAATTGCGCACCGCGATCGGCCCCAAGTCACTCGGACGTGTACCCGGTCAACTACGAAGCCAGTAGCAATTTCTCCGACCGCATCGAGTTCGCGCAGAGCTTCATCGACGGGGTCAAGGACGCCGGCAATCACATCGAGGCGACCGCCGCCAACTGCCCCAAGACCAGGATTGTGCTCGGCGGGTATTCCCAGGGCGCGGCGGTGGCCGGCGCTGTCACCTCGGCGTCGGTCCCAGCGGGCGTGCCCGCGGAGTACATGTCGTTCATGCCCAAGCCAATGCCACCGGAGATCGCCAACCACGTGGCCGCGGTGACGCTCTTCGGCAAGCCGTCGGCGGCGTGGCTGCAAAACTACGGGGCGCCGCCGATCGTCATCGGTCCGCTCTATGTACCGAAGACCGACGACTTGTGCGCCGATGGCGACACCATCTGCAACGGCGATCCCGATGGGCTGCCGAGCTTCGCGCACTCGTCATATCCGGTGAACGGGATGACCGCTCAGGCAGCGGGCTACGCCGCCGGCCACCTGTAGCGGTCAGCCGGAATGGGGCGGTTCGGGTGACGGCCCGCGACCTTCGGCCTCGGGATTGCCGATCAAGGTGCCCGCGAGGGTGACGATCAACGCGAGCACTCCGACCGCGAGCAACGGGTGCCACCACTGCGAACCCAGCCAGTAAATATGCCTACCTATTAGGCCGTTGTTGTGCTGGTCGGTGCCGAACAGCCATCTGCGCACTACGGGCGTCGCCAGGGCCAGTACCGCCCCGACGAAGGTAACCGACAGCAGTGGCACGAGCGGCCGCCATTTCTGGAGCTTTCGGGCGAACCACCACCGTCGCCACAGCACCTTCAGTGTGCGCAACCAACCGCGAAGGCGCGACGACTTCTTGGTCCCCAAAGTTCCCGGTTTGCTTGACGATTGCCAGACTCCCAGCACCAGCAGATAGCTGCCGATTCCTGCGGCGGTCAAGCCACCCAGTCCGAACCACGTTGCGTTTTGCATTGCGCCGACAATGCCGAGAAGGAGCAACGCGGCGCCGACCCTGATCGACCACTTGGCGACGCCGTTGGTCAGCGACACCATTCGGTATCCACCGAGCGCCAGCGTCTGCAAGGTGATGAGTGGTGGCCGAAGTGCCGCTGGCAACTGTCGAATCGAGCGAGCGGCGGAAAGCGTAGTGGCCGTCGCCTTCGTGACGGTATGTGCCATGAGCGGTGAACTCGAGTCGCTGGATAACGTTTCGCCGGCGACCGGGTCGTCGTTCAACAGCGCGTACTTCGCGTCTCCCTCTGCATCGAGAACCTCTGTGGCCCAGGTCCGCGTTGTCTCCGGGCTCCAGTCAGGCTTTGTTTTCGATGTCGGATCGACCACTGTCCTTGCCAGCCCGTTCAATTCATCGTCGAGGATTCGTTGCTGCCAGACTTTGGCCAGCCACATCGACGTCCATGGGATACTTGGCGGTACTGGGATGAGCGGGTCGTCTATGAATCGAAGCTCGGCAAGCAGAGTCTCTTCGGTGAGAGGTTCTTGCGACCCGTCAGGGCCGGGAGGCATGGAAGCGGCCTGAATCGGAAGCTCAGGTGCTCCAAAGGTTTTGAGCTTTTGAAGCAACCATCGGGCCCCGGGCTGTGTCTTGGTGGCATCCCAGTCGGGATTCTTGACGTGCCCGTGAACAATCCAGCGCACGCGGCGAGGGTCCAGCAGTGCGTGGACAAGCCAGCCGGCCCCGTCGAGCCGGCCCCACATCCAGTCGTTGGCCCGCCACGATCGCTTGTAGAAGGCACCGAAGTGATGAAACTGCATTGCGGTGAGCTTCTGTTGCGCCGTCTGGAAATTGGGTGCGACCAGACTGCGTGTGTCCGCGCTCACCTGCACTAGATCCAGTGACTGCTCGACATCGGCGTCGGCAGGAAGCATCGCCCGTTGGGTGACTGCCAGGTCGAACAACCTTGTGGCAATGTGTGTGTCGTCAGGGACACCTGATTTGGCCCCGGACCGCAGGTAGGCGAGGTACGTACGCAGTTGACCTGCGGCGGCGTATTCTCGCCCGCGTACTGAACCTTTCGGTGGCTCCGGGCCGGATGGGACGCTGTCTGTGAGATTCTCGAGGGTGGTGAAATGTTCCCGCAGAAGTCTTGCCAGTGTTTCCCAGGCTCGGTCCGGAAGCGGAAATTGATCGAGGTACTTCGCTGCAACCACGCCGGCGGCCTTTTCCAGCGGCCCTTGTCGCACACTAGATTCGGCGCATACATCGCGTATTAACACGCTGAGATCCTTCGGCGTGGATGCATCTTTGGCGAAAGGAATTGCCGCGACGAACTTCGCCAAAGTTGTGATCGCCTCTGTTGACGCTGCGTGGTTATCTTTACACTCCGAAAGTTGGTATGCCGCTTGGATGATCGAGATCACACACCCCATCGCCAGCTCGTACGCGGGGCGGCCGTAGGTGGCGAAAGCGGCAAAATCCGCCGGGAGCTCGCCAGGCCAATTTTCAAGGATCGCGTTCATGATTCCGTTGCGGCACGCCTTCTCGGCGTTGCCACCGACGGCGAGTTCGTTGCGCCACTGCTGGGGCAGGCTGTCGAGTGATTCGGCGGGTTCCGTCGGCCACGTGCTGAGCTGGCGCATCATCGCAGCGGTAAGGGCGTCAGTCTGCTTGGTTGCCTCGCGCGTCCGGTAATCCGTTAGCAACGAACCGGTGAGAAGGCGATCGATCGGGGCCGCCAACTCGGCCAGACGCAGCCGCGAGTCCGTGCGCGCTTCCATGCGGTCCTGATGTTCGCGGATCGCACGTAGATCCGCGGCGATTGACTGCGACGTCGTCGCGGACAAATCCTTGAGCAGTCCGTCGAGCAGGCCGAGCGGCTGGTCTGCGTCGTCCTCAGGAACAGCCTCGGCGTCGGGTGCAGGACCGGATGACGGCACGATGAAGAGGAGTACGCGGCGAACCGGTCGTTCGGCGGGACTGTTGAAGATTCTCTTGAGCAGCAAATCGATCGGCTGATTGTCGAGCAGCCCCCCATCGGCGGCCCAATGTGGGCGAGTGATGTTGGCATACTTCTGCATAGCTGGCCGCGCTGGGACCCTCCCGTTCGTCGGGGTTCCATCCTTGAAGGGCACGAACGAGGGCTCGAACGCAAGCGGGAAGGAGGCGGAACTGCGAGCAGCCAACGCCAGCACTTCGGCGATGCCATCGGCCGCAAGGTCGTCTTCGGTGAAGGTGAACACCCCGCGTCGATCGACGTCTTGAATCAGCGTGCCGAAAGAGTCGGTGAACCGGCTGGTCTCACCGTTGAGCAGGGTTGTCGTGATGTACGTGATGGTGCGAGGAAGTGGACTTGGCGGAGGAGGGAACGGGCCCTTCTTGAACTTGGGAATTTCCTCGTGAAGCGCGGCATACATGCGCTCATCCCCGTACAGGAGTGACGGTGTGTCCTTGTCTGTCGGATCTCTGATCAGGTCGGTCAGCGCTCCGAGATCCAGCCATACATCACGAAGCCGGCCAAGGTCGTAGCCCTTGACCCGTGACAGTCCAAGGAATGCGGCATTGATGCCGCCGGCGCTGGTGCCGGTCAGCACGTCGACTTCGACGACGATGTCGAGGAGATCGAGGAGCCGCTTGTACAGCGTCAGAGAGGCTTTCGCGCTCCCCGTTAGCCCGCCGTCATCAGGGATGGGGCCCCCCACATAACGCCACTGTGAGGCCTGCGCCAATAGGTTGATCTCGCGAGAGACGCCGGCCATCCAGATCGAAAGGCTGACACCGCCGGTCAGCGTTGTCGCCAGCCGGACTTCCTGTGTCAACGCAGTCGGCTTCTCGGTGATCGTCACGCTGCCTCCAGTAACGGTATCCGAGGATTGGATCATAAGCCCGGTCAGCGGATGCCGTTCTTGACAGAGATGTCGATATCCCTCAGCCGGGCTGGTCCGCCATGATCGTCGCGAACAGTGCGGCCATCTCGTCGGCGGGCCCTCCCGGCACGGTGTAACCCACCTCGTCGCGGATCTCCTCGAGGTGATCGCGCACCTGCTCGACCGTGAGCGCGGGACTGTAGAAGCCCTTGGTCCGGCCGATGAAGAACCGGGCGACGTGTCCGGCGCCGACGGTGTAGATCTCACCGGAGACCGGGCAGTCCCGATGCGCCAGGAACGCCGCGACCGGGGCGACGAGCGCCGGATCCAGCTTCTGAAGGTATTGCGCCACAAGATCATCCAGTATCGCCTGAGCGGACGGGTCGTCTGGCTGGCCGGCGCTCTCGACGGAGTGCGCCAGCATCCGGGTGTAGGCGATCGGAGCGATCGCGTTGACCTTGATGTTGTGGTCGGCGCCTTCGGCTGCCAGCACCCGGGTCAACCCGACCAACCCGGTTTTCGCCGAGCCGTAGTTGCTCATCCGCTCAGCGCCCAGCAGTCCGGCCGCCGAGCAGGTGTTCAGGATTCGTCCGTACCCCTGCTCGCGCATTCGTATCCAGGCGGGCCTGGCCACATGGAACGCGCCCTTCAGATGCACGTCGACCAACGGATCGAGTCGATCGCCGGTGATGTCCTCGAACGGCGCGTCGCGGACGATGCCGGCATTGTTGATCACGATGTCGACACGTCCCCACGCGTCCAGCGCGGAGTCGATAATCGCTTGTCCGCCTTCGGGTGTCGCCACGCTGTGGGTATCGGCAACCGCCTCGCCGCCGCGGCCGCGGATCTCCTCGACGGCCGCGGTCGCCGCGTCGGTGTTCGAGCCCGATCCCGTCACCGAGCCGCCGATGTCGTTGACGACGACGCGGGCGCCGCGGGAGGCCAACAGCAACGCGTACTGCAAACCCAAACCTCCGCCGGCGCCGGTGATCACGGCAACCTGGTCGTCGAACCTCAAGTCGTTGCTCACCACGTGACCGGCAGTTCTTTCATGCCGTAGATGTCGGCGTCCTTGAACTTCAGCTCATCGCGAGGCACCGCCAATCGAAGCCCGGGAAGCCGGCGCGCCAACGTGGCGAACGCCACCTGCATCTCCACTCTCGCCAGGTTCGCTCCGATGCACTGGTGGGTTCCGTAGCCGAAAGCGACATGCCCGCGCACGTTTCGGGAAATGTCCAAAGTGTCTGGGCTATCGACGAACTCGCTATCCCAGTTTCCGGCAGGCAGATTCATCAACAACCTGTCCCCGGTGCGAATCTGTTGGCCGCCGAGAACAAAGTCCTCGGTCGCGATCCTGTCCACCTGGGCGTGCACGATGGAGAGATAACGCAAGAGTTCTTCGATGGCGTTGGCGATGACTGCGGGGTCGTCGGTCTGTCCGAGACGTTCGAACACTTCGGGATGCTCGAGCAGCGCAACGGTGCCCAGCGAGATCATGTTGGCAGTGGTTTCGTGGCCGGCCTGCATCATGATCACGGCGTTCACCGCGACGGTGTTGTAGTCGAGCTGGCCGGTCGCGACGTAGTCGGTGATGAGACGGCTGATCAGGTCGTCGCCTGGGTCGCGCTGCTTACGCGCGACCAGCTCCTGGATGTACGCATACATCTCGAGGAAGGCCTTCGCCCTTTCATCGTCGGTGGATTTCACGTCCAATCCGGCGGAGGTGTTGTGTTGGAAGAGTTCGAGATCTTCGGGTGGGACGCCCAGCAGCAGCGCGATCACCAGCGACGGCACCGGCAGGCCGAAGTCGCGCACGATGTCGGCGGGCGGGCCCCTGTCGATCATCGCATCGAGGTATTTGTCGACCAGTTCCTGGATTTGCGGTCGCATGGCTTCGGTGCGCCGGAAAGTGAATTGGCTGGTCATCATGCGCCGCAACCGGTGATGCTCGGGATCGTCGATCCGCGCGAAAACTACCGGCACGTCGCTCGACTCCCCGAACAGATCCGGCAGGGTCTCGGCCGACAACCGCGGGTCGACCAGCGCGGCCCTGATGTCCTGGTAGCGGCTCACCGACCACACCTGTTGGCCGTTCCACATCGCCCGCCGGAGGCCGGGCTCTTGCCGCCAGTCCGCGAATTCGGTCGGCGGAGCAAGCGGGCAGTGCGCCTCGCGGCGCATCGGAATCACGGGCAGATCGGACGTGGTTGACGTCATCGGCATTTCTCACTAAGTGTCAGATGGCTGTCAATTGTACGAGCGTAAAGCTCACCTAAATGGCAGTCAACAGTCAGTTATGCTGAGGCCATGACCGCGGTGTCTGACCGGCCGCTGCGCGCCGACGCCGCGCGTAACGCTGAGCGCATCCTGCGTGCCGCGCGCGATGTCTACGGCGAGCTCGGGCCGGAGGCGCCGATGGAAACGGTCGCCCGTCGGGCCGGGGTCGGCGAGCGCACGCTCTACCGCAGGTTTCCGACCAAAGGCGCGCTCGTCCGGGCCGCCCTGGACCAATGCATCGCCGAGGACCTCACGCCGACGATCGAGGCCGTACGCGGCGCCGAAGATCCGCTGGGGGGTCTCGCCCAGCTGATCGAGGCGGCGATCTCGCTGGGCGCGCGCGAACACAACCTGTTGACTGCGGCGCGCAGAGCTGGGTCGCTGACTTCTGACGTCTCGGCCTCGCTGAATGAGGCGCTCAGCGAGCTCGCCCGTCGCGGCCAGCAGGCCGGTGTTGTGCGGGCCGATTTGGTGGCTGACGATCTACCACGCCTGATCGCGATGCTGCACAGCGTGCTGTGGACGATGGAATCGCACAGTGACGGCTGGCGTCGCTACGTCGCGCTCATTCTGGACGCGATATCGGCGGAAGGACGTCGACCGCTGCCCCCGGCAGCCAGACTTCGTTACGCGCCCGACTCGACTGCGTGGCCTATCGACGGGGCGCGGCCGTAGAAGGCGTTGCGAACGCGCCAATGATGTAGGGCGTCAGCCAAACTGCATCGGCAAGCTGGTCGGTCCGCTCATGCCGAGCAACGGCTTCCATGGCGGCGATCCGATTCGGCGTGGATTCGGCAGGCGGTGGGCGAGGATCTTGAGCGCTTCAGCGAGTTCGCGTCGCGCGAGGTTGGCGCCGAGGCAGTAGTGCACCCCGCCGCCGAACGTCAGGATCGGCGGGGGTGCGTCGCGGGTGATGTCGAAGCGGGTCGGATCGTCGTAGACGGCGCAATCGCGATTGGCTGCATAGGTGTTCACCAAGATGAAAGTGCCTGCGGGAAAGGTGTAATCGCCGATCGTGACGTCGTCGGTGACGCTGCGCACCGTGCTGCACATCGAGGGCGAATGTCGCATGGTTTCCTCGACGGCGCGCATTGCCAGCTCGGGCTCGTCGCGAAGCAGCGCCCACTGATCGGGGTGATCGCACAGCACCTGCATGGATGCCGCCAGTTGGCTGCGGGTGGTGTCGGTGCCGGCCACCAGAATGCTGAACGCCAACATGCGCAACTCGCCGGCATTGAGGCGGTCTCCCGCATCTTCGATGCCGATCAGCTCGGACAGCAGATCTTCGGTCAGGTGTCGACGCCGATCCGCGACCATGTCGTCGATGTAGGCGTCGAACTCACCCCACGCCTTGAGGATGACGGGCTCTTCCTGCGGGAGATCGCAGTCGAAGCTGACGATCTTGAAGATGTCCTCGGCCCATCGCGAGAACTGTTCCCAGTCCTCGCGAGGCGCGCCGAGCAGCGCGCAGATGATCGGGATGGGATACGGCCGTGCGATGTCCGCGACGAATTCGCAGCGGCCCGAGTCCACGACGCGATCGATGAGTTCGTTGACGACGGCGTGGATCGTGTCGTCCATGCCCGCCGTCGCCCGCGGCGTGAAAGCTTTGGACACCAGGCTGCGCAGTCGGCGGTGTTCGTCGCCTTCCATGTTCAAGATGCTGCGGGTCACTCTGTCCCACAGCGGTCCCGACGTGATCCCGTGGGCGGAGAGATGAATCCCCGGCGGAATGACGAACCGCGGATCGCGAAGCACCGTCCGCGCGAGTTCGTACGAGAGTATTTCGGGGCCAATGGGTCCCAATGCGATCGGCGCCTTCTGCTGGGCGGCTTGGAACTGCGGATAGATCTGCTGCGGAGTGTCGGTCAGGTCGTAACTCAGGGTGGGTAGTCCGGCGTCGAAAACACTCGGCCTGGCCGCGTCAACGGTCACGACATCTCCTCGCTGTCTTTTGTCACGGGATATTGGTCGACAGCAAAGTCAGCGGAAGGCCGAATACCGACAGGTCGATTTCGTCGAGATACGAACCCTCGCCGGAAAAGCTCTGCCGGAAGCGAGTTTTCGACCCGTAGCGTTCGGCGACAGCTTCTGCGTCGGACGCTCCCGGGACACGCAGCACCACGGTGTACACGCCGTCGCCGTTGCGCTTCACGAAGTCACTGACGGATGCCGCCACTTCGGCGGTCGCACCGGGGACCGCGCTGATCAGTTCGACGCCGCCGTTCCAATCCAAATGAATCGTCAAACCGAGTTCGGTCAGCTCGGTGTTCTCGAAGCGGAAGCCGAGTTCGGTGAACATCTGCGCTACCGCCGCCTGCCGTTCCGGCGCGACGGCGAACACGACGTGATGAAGCTGCGTCTCTCGTTGTTCAGGCATTGATGACTCCGCGCGGAAGTAGCAGTGGCAGATCGTTATACGTCGCTATGCCGGGTGGCGCGGCGACGACAGCAGGTATCGCGGTGATTGCCGGCACGGCTGTGATGGTCAGACCGAGCAGGATGTACTCCTCGATCGTCTCTGCGACGAAATCTGCGGGCGGCTCGAAGGCCAGGGTTGTCTTGATCGTCGGTCGGCCCTCGACGGTGATGTTGTATCCGAAGCCCATCGTCCATTTGGGCTCCAGCGATTGGCCCTTGGTCCACACCCCGCGTACCTCGATGACGTCACGCTCACCGACAAAGCCCTTCCAGCTCACGTCAATTCCCGCCACGCAGCCCTTGGCGATGACCCAGTCCCCGGGAAGATGGACGTCTTCGGTGGCTTCGGCATATTCGAGCCTCGCAACGAATCTCGTCGAGCTCGACCCCCAGCGCATCGGCGACGATGAGGACGGCTTCGCGGAAGATCCCCGACCCTTCCTCGGTCACCGCCAGCAGGTCCGGGTAGTCGATCGGGTATCCGAACCCCATGATCTTCTCGGTCTCCGGCGAGTTGTAGATCGTCGTGTCAAACGATTCCACGATGCGCACCCGGTCGATCCGGTCCGAGAGCCCGGCAGAAACGATCGCAAAGAGCTCGATGAAGCCGGGGTTCAGGCCACTGCCGAAGATCGTCGACCCACCGAGTTCGCAGGCCTTCAGAATGCGTTCGCGCCCGTCGCCGAGTCGATGGCCGGTGATGAACTCGGACGTGGTGACAACGTTGATGCCCGCCTCGAGAATGCGGACCAGATCGTCGACGTTGGCGAACATCTGGTTGTACACAACGCAATCGGGCTTGAGTGCGATCAGGGCGTCGATGTCGTCGGTGGCCAGCAGGCCGAGTGGTTCGATGCCGCACAATTCCCCGACGTCGCGCCCCACCTTGTCCGGCGACCACGCGTAGCATCCGACAAGCTCGAGTAGCGAGTTCTCGACGATTGCGTGTACCGACTTCGTACCGATGTTTCCCGTCGTCCACTGAACTACTCGGTAGGTCAGTCGGATGCGGCGTGCGCGCGCTGCTGGGCGGCCTGCCGGGCCACCCGCGCGTCGTGGATGCGCACCAGTTCGCGGAATTTCAGCCGGTGATATTTCGGAACCGGCTGGATGCCCCACTGGTCCCGGGCAGTGTCCTTACCCTCGGCGCCCTCGGGCGGCCCCAGCATCGGATAGGGAACCTTGCACTCCAAGGTGTCGTCGGAGTAGCGGACCTTGAGCAATTCACTGCAGATCTGG
The DNA here is from genome assembly GCA_963796825.1 of uncultured Actinomycetota bacterium. Lineage (GTDB taxonomy): Bacteria > Actinomycetota > Actinomycetes > Mycobacteriales > Mycobacteriaceae > Mycobacterium. The sequence goes on along the minus strand of CAWCNE010000009.1, from coordinate 103,247 downwards.
GTCAGGCTCAGCGTCGGATAGCCGTAGTAGACCGCCATGAAGGGCAGCGTGAAGGCGCCTTCGATGACGAGGGCGACCAGACAGACGAGGACGGCCCGCTTGATGTATTTGTGCATCCTGGCGTAGTACGGCGTGGTGCCCGGGGGCAGATCCTCGGCCGGGTCCTTGTCCTCGGTGGACGCCGGTGCGGATGAGGATGAAGTCACAGCTGTGCTCCTTAAAGTGTTCAGTCGGTGAAGATTTCGCGATTGACCGTGTGCAGATACGGGATGGCCAGGAACGGCGTGATGTAGAAGATGTCGTAGAGCCACCAGCCGATGACGGGGAATACCACGCCCGCATAGCGCACGTCGGCGTACATGGTCATGTTGAACACATAGGCGCACCAGATCACCACGCCCATCCAGCAGGTGATGATCATCCATTGCTGGCCCCACCGCTTCATCTGCAGGAAGCCGATCGCCGCGGCACAGCGCATCGCGAAGACCGTCAGGATCAGCCCCGCCACATAGGCTTTCTCGCCGGGGCCGGCGGCGCCGCCGACCCACAGTTCGTTGTAGTGCCAGAAGTAGCCGGCGTCGAACATGTTGCCCCAGCCGACCATCAGCACCCGGTTGATCAAGGTGTGGTTGGCGACCAGATCCAGCGCCCAGCCGAGGCTGTTGAGCATTCCGTCGATCAGCACCAGGTAACCGATCAGGGTCACGATCATCGGCCGCACCGACAGACCTGCTCGTAAAGCCTGGCGCTGCAGCCAGACTCCGCGCATGAAGATGGGGAAGCCGATCAGTCCCGGCGCCCACATCCCCATCAGGGCGGCGCCGACGATCATCCACTTGTCGGCCCGGCGCTGTGCGAGACGGGATTCGTCGTGATGGTCCTCGAGGCTTACCGGGTCATCGGGGCGTCCGGTTCAGTAGCGGAAGATTCACAATTCCACCAGCCGCGCGCGAAGGACATGTAGAGCTGGACTCCGAACATCACCAGCAGGTAGCCGTAGATGACGATCTGCAGGATGATGAGTGCTTTCTTACGCTGTCTTTCCTTCTGGTCCATGGTGGTTGGCTCCTTTCCCTGTTCTTCTAGTGAGGCGTGATCGAGCTGTCGGCGGTGGCAAGGCTGGCGACGGCGACCTCGCGCAAGCCGTCGTTGATGGCACCGTCGGTCGACAGAGGCGCGAGGATGCATGCTTCGGCTGCCTCCAATTCGGTTGCGCCGGCGGCGATCAGCTGTGCGGCGGTGACCAGGACGCGGGTGGACGGCGGCTCGAAGTGGAAGGCGTGATCCGCCGTCCTGATGGCGCTGGCGCAGGCAACCAGCCTTCCCGCCATCGGAGAGCTCGATGCCTGCTTCGGCGACGATCACCTCGGCTTCGTGGTCCGCAGGCAGATACCTCATCGGAAGCGTGACGAAGCGCTGGCGGAAGGACGGCTTGAGCTCCTTCAGGGAACTGCGGTAGGCCGGGTTGTAGGAGCAGACGAGCATGAAGGTTTCGGGAGCGGTGACCACTTCGTCCGCCCGGTCGAGGTAGAGAGCACGGCGGTGGTCGGTCAGCGAATGCAGGATGGCCAGCGAGTCGTGGCGTGCTTCGACGACCTCGTCGAGATAGCAGATGGCGCCGGCCTTCACGGCCCGGGTCAGTGGGCCGTCGGTCCACACCACATCGCCGCCGGTCACCATGAACCTGCCCACCAGGTCCGAACTGGTCAGATCGTCATGGCAGCTGATCGTGACCACGGGTCGGCTCAGCAGCAGGCCCATGTGCTCGACCAGTCGTGTCTTGCCGCAGCCGGTCGGGCCGGTGAGCATCACCGGCAGCCGCTGCTGATAGGCCTGCTCGAACAACTGGACTTCGTTGCCGTTCGAGTAATAGATGTCGGTGGTCATGTTCCTCGGTTCTCGGTCATGCGTTACCAGCTCACGGTGGACGTGGGCCAACACCCGCGGAAGCTCCTCGACCCGCCGAATGCGTTGAGAGCGGCGGGGTCCGAAGACCTCGGGAAGCGGGTCAACGCGGGTCGGTCCGACACCTACGTAGTAGATGGAGACGCCAGCGTCGTTCGCTTCCTCGACCGCATGCGCGACATCGGCCCACGCATAGCGTCCCTCGTAGCCCTCGTCGGAGATCAGGCCGTCGCCGATCACGATGAGCAGCCGCCGCTCGGAGGGCTGAGCAAGAAGCCGACTGGTCAAGTGGCGCAGCGGCGCACCGAGCCTGGTGTAGCCGCCGGTGGCCAGACCGAGTCGGCCCGGCGGCACGAACCGCCGATCCTCGAAGTCCTTGAGGCAACTGACTTCGACGCGGTGTCGCGTGTTGCCGGTGAACACGAAGATGCCGTGGCGCTCCCGTGCGAGCGTCATCGCTTTCGACAGGGCGTCGGCACAGGCCAACTCCAGCTTGAAGATCCGTCCGCCGTGCACACCCAATGACGAACTCCCGTCCAGAAGTACAGCCGTCGTCACGTCGCGGCTGGTGGGCAGCAAGTCGCGGAAGATGCGCGGTTCGGTCGCTTCACCGGTCGCGAGATCGATGTAGTGGCGCACGTACTGCTCGACGTCCAGGTCCGAACCGTCATCGAGGCGATTCTTCATCGCCCGGTGGGTGTGTTCGGCAAACCATTTCCGAAGCTCCGCGGATGCGGGTTCCGGCGAACGCGCTGCGGGTGGCATGCGCACGTTCGAGAACCGCAACGTGGTCCCGCATGAAACTCTTTGTCCAGGAATTCCATTCGGGGTACGGGATGCCCGGCCGGTGCTCTGGAGTGGTGTCGAGGTCGTTGTCCTGAGGCCGGCTGGGTGGCGGCAGGTTGGGGTTACGCACGCCGCCGTCGCCGCCGACCGGAACGGAGTACGGGCGTGGCAGGCGTTTCTGCGTTGTGGTCCAAGGCATTCTGCCGAAGCTGCGTCGCAACTTGTCGGCCAGACTCTGAGGCGCGCTGTAGGCCAGGGGCAATCGGCCCACGAGTGGATGAACGCTCAGCGGCGCGGAGGTGCGCGACATCGAGATCGCCCGGTTGACCATCTCGCCGGCGTCCGTGTCGGCGGGCAACGCGGGGAGGTCTGGCAGCATCCGGTGTGCTCTCAACGAGCAGACCGGGCCAGTTCGAGGCGATCCACCCCAGGGCCACGCTGGCCTCGACGAGAGTGATCGCACGCAGTTCGCGCGCCGACAGCTCATTCAGCCGAAACGTTGCGAGTCGCTCCTTTGACGGTGAACATTGAAGTGCGACACCACATGTCAGGGTCCTGCGGGTCCAGTCCCTTTCGATCGACGGAAATGGGACATGCACGAAATCGAGTTGTGGACTCAGGCTGAACACACGTTGCGCACCGGTCACCAGACGCACACCCTCGCGACGCCGCCCGCTCAGGGCGACAGCCGTTACTGCGCAACTGCGTTCGATCGCCATTGCATGTGCGTCGGAAAGCTCGATCATCGACGCTCAGAACGTGCCGAGATTCGAGAACATCCAGTACCAGAACCAGATGACCAATCCCGTTCCGCCCCAGGCTGCGACGTAGCGCAGTATCTCCCAGACCCAGTCCATCTCATACCTCCTCGTTGATGGGTTGTGGCGTGCGCGATCGCGTCATCGGACCTCCAGACCGCGCACCGCGGTGGCAACCAACTTCCTCAGCATCGTGTCGCGCTTGTCGGCGTCGTCAGTCGTGGTGAGCACGCCGTAGATGCCGAGCAGAAAGAACGTCGCGCTGTAGAACGCGTCCACTTCCGGATGCACTTCGCCGTCGCCTCGACCCCGCTCGATCGCGTCAACCAGCAGAACGATCACGGGATGATCGCTCCAGTCGTCTTTGTTGGGTCGGGTCGGTGAGAAATGCAGTGCCAGCAGCTCTTTGAAAAGCAGAGGACCGAGACGCTGCTCCAGGCCGGCCACAAGACGGACCACTTCTGTCAACGCGTCGGCAAGCCCGCGTGCGTCCTCGAGATATCCGGCGAATTCCGCGGCGATGCGTGCTTCTTCGGGAACTCCAGGTCAAGAAGCACATGCTCCTTGCTGGGGAAGTGGAAGAAAAACGTTCCGTGCGCGACGCCCGCGGCGGCGACGATGGCGTTCACATCCGCGCCTGTCATGCCCGAGCGCTTGAACTCGGCAATCGCTGCGCCGAGTATGCGTTCCCGCGTTTGTCGCCGACGCGCCTCGCGTGCCGTGGACTTGACCTGTGGCGCCATGGTCTGTTCTTTGTAGCAGCCATCACTGACCAGAGTCAATGAGTTAAGTCATTAATAGCGACGTCAGTCGGTGAAGATTTCGCGGTTGACAGAGTGCAGGTAGGGAATCGCCAGGAATGGGGTGATGTAGAAGATGTCGTAGAGCCACCAGCCGACGACCGGGAAGATGACCCCGGCGAAGCGCACGTCGGCGAACATCGTCATGTTGAAGACGTAGACGCACCAGATCAGCACGCCCATCCAGCAGGTGATGACCATCCATTGGTGGCCCCACCGCTTCATCTGAAGGAAGCCGATGGCGGCCGCGATCCGCATGGTGAACACGGTGAGGATCAGGCCCACTTCGAGGGCTTTCTCGCCCGGCCCTGCAGCGCCGCCGACCCAGAGCTCGTTGTAGTGCCAGAAGTAGCCGGCGTCGAACATTGCGCCCCAGCCGTTCAACAGGATTCGGGCCAGGATGGTGTGGTTGGCCACCAGGTCGAGTGCCCATCCCACCGTGTTGATAGCGGCGTCGATGATGACCAGGTAACCAAGCAGCGTCACCAGCATCGGGCGGACCGACAGGCCGTCGCGCTGCGCCTTGCGCAGCAACCACACCCCGCGGAGAAAGAGGGGGAGACCGAAGATGCCGAGGGCCGCGGTGCCGATGAGGATACTGCCGGAGATGAGCCACTTGTCTGCCCGCCGCTGGGCGAGGTGCGACTGCTCGAAATGTTCGTCGAGCTGGCTGCCGTGGTGGTCAACGTGGGCGAACGCAAGGACTCCTCCTACCGATCGGCTGGCCCGATCCTGCCGCAGAGACTGACTTCCGTCAATCAACTACCGCGTTGGAGGCCGCGTAACGTGCTGGCCACGTAGTCGTCGAGCATTGCGCTCTGGGTAGGCCATTCGTGTGTCGTGGTCAGCAGCGCGTAGAGGCCCAACAGGAAGAACACCGCGCTGTTCAGCGGAACAACCTCCGGAGCAACGTGACCCAGTCGCTGGGCTCGCTCGATCTCTTGGGCCACCCGGACGATGACCGGGTGCTCCTTGCTTTCGTCCGCGGGGCGGGTCTGGGAGAAGTGCAGAGCAAGAAAGTCTTTGAAGAGGCTGGCGCCGAGACGGCGCTCCAGGCCCAGGATGAGTCGAACCGCCTCCCGAGCGTGGAGGACAGATCGTGCGCGCGCGTCAACATAGCGGTCGAGCTGTTTGGCGATGCGCTCCTCTTCGCGCCGTTCGAGTTCCAACAGCACGTGTTCCTTGGTCGGGAAGTGAAAGAAGAACGTGCCGTGTGCGACTCCGGCGGCCGCAACGATCGACCCGACGTCGGCGTCCGCCATGCCGCCCCGTTTGAACTCGGCGATGGCAGCTCCCAGCAGGCGCTCCCGGGTCTGTAGGCGCTTGGTCTCGCGCGCCGACGGCTTTTCCACCGTTGCCATAGTGCCGTTTCCTCTGATCCGGGTTCCCCGCCCAGTGTGCAGAATAGCCGTCCGATCCGGCCGCCTGCGCATTTCGTTCCATTGACTTTAGTCAGTTTTATTTGTTAGATGAGCACCACACGACGCGGTGAGAGGATTGCGATGGCGCTCGAGCAATTCAATCTGGAGGGGCAAGTCGCGATCGTTACCGGCGCCGGAAAGGGCGTCGGGCAGGGTATTGCGAGGGTCCTCGCGGAAGCGGGCGCAACCGTAGTCGGCACCGCGCGAACGGAATCCGATATCCGCGGCAACGATCGCCGGTATCGAAGATGCCGGCGGTAAGGGCCTGGCGCTCGTCGCGGATGCCATGAGCCGCCCGGACAGTGAACGGGTTGTCGCCGCGGCCATGGAAGGCTTCGGGCGCATCGACATCCTGATCAACAATGTCGGCGGTTCGACATACGCGCGCTTCCTCGACATCACCGACGAGGACTTCCGCCACACCTTCGACTGGTGTGTCACATCGGCGTTCATCATGAGCCAGCTCGTGGCGCCGCACATGATCGAGGCCGGCCACGGCAACATCGTCAACATCTCCTCTGGCTCAGCCCGTTTCGGCATCCGCGCGCTGACGGCCTATTGCGTCGCGAAAGGCGGCCTCGAGGCACTTACCCGAGCGATGGCGCAGGAGCTTGCGCCGAAGATCCGCGTCAATGCGATAGCCCTGGGCTCGTTTGCCACCGACGGCCTGCAGGGAAGCCTCGACATGATGCCCGGATCGCGGGAGAAGATGCAGGAGTCGACACCGCTGCATCGCCTCGGAGACGTCGCCGACCTCGGGCGGCTCTGCGTGTATCTGTCCACGCGGGACTGCTACGCGACCAACGCGATCTTTCATGTGGACGGCGGTATCGACTCCAACAACTCGCCGTTGCCGATTCCCGACTACTGATCAAGGACGAACGCAGCATGCGCAGAGTAGTTCAATTTTCGACCGGCAATGTCGGGGTCCATTCGTTACCGGCGATCATCGGGCGCCCCGATCTGGAATTGGTCGGTGTGCACGCCGCCAGCCCGACAAGATCGGGCGCGACGCCGCCGAATTGTGCGGGTTGAGCGAGCCGACCGGCATCATCGCGACCGACGACATCGACGCGCTCGTTGCGCTGAAGCCGGACTGTGTGGTGTACACCGCGCAAGGCGAGACACGGCCGATGGAAGTCATCGAGCAGATGTCGAAGTTCCTTTCCGCGGGCATCAATATCGTGGCGACATCGATGGTGTGGCTGGTGACTCCTCGCCAGGCTGACGACTGGCTGCGGGTGCCGCTGGAACAGGCCTGCCAGGCCGGCAACGCATCGCTGTATGTCAACGGCATCGATCCTGGCTACTCCGGCGACACCGAGGTGCACACCGCACTGAGCCTGGTTACCCGCGCCCGGGCGATCACCGTTCAGGAGATCTTCGATTACGCCAACTACGACGACTACGAATTCACCGGCAAACAAATGGGTTTCGGTGTCAGCGCCGACGACGATACCCCGATGCTGTTTCTGCCGGGCGTCCTCACCACGATGTGGGGCGGTGCGGTTCGCAACCTCGCCGAGCAGCTGGGCGTGCAACTCGACGAGGTTCGACAACGCATCGAGCCGTGGTACACCGACAAACGGATCGAATGCAAGATGGCGACGGTGGAGCCGGGACAAATGGCCGCAGTGAAGTTCGCGGTCGAAGGGGTTCGTGACGGAGTTCCGGTGATCACCATGGAACACATCACGCGGCTCACCGCTGACTCGGCCCCGGATTGGCTCTATCCGCCCGACGGCCATCCTGGTGTTCATCGAGTCGTGGTCGACGGGGATCCTCGCGTCGAGCTGAACACCCATGTGTCACACCCGGGCCTTGACGTCACCGAGGCGGGATGTCTTTCCACCGCAGCGCGGGTGGTCAATGCGATCGACTGGGTCTGCCGCGCTCCCGCAGGGCTGATCGCCGTCGAGGACATTCCTGCGGCAGAAATCATTCGCGGACTGATGTGGTGACAGAACCTAGACCGTCGAGCGGGCGGGCCGCCGGCAAACGAGTGCTGATCACCGGTGCCGCACGCGGTTTGGGGCGCAGTCACGCGGTCAGGCTCGCCGAGGAGGGGGCGGATCTCATTCTCATCGACCTCTGCGAGTCCCTGCCGGAGATCGAATACGACTTGGCAACCGAGGACGACTTAGCCGAGACGGTACGTTTGGTCACCGAGCACGGCGGCCGCTGCGTGAGCCGCGTCGCTGATGTCCGCGACGAAGCGGCAATGCGCTCAGCTGTCGACGAGGGCGTCGACGAACTGGGCGGGTTGGACGGCGCCGTCGCCAACGCCGGTGTCCTGACCGTCGCCCCCTGGGACAGAACAACTTCCGATCACTGGCGCACCGTGGTCGATGTGAACCTGATCGGGACGTGGAACACCTGCGCTGCGGCGATCCCGCATCTGCTTGCGCAAGGTGGCGGCAGCTTGGTCAATATCAGCTCGGCCGGCGCGATGAAGGGCTTCCCGCTACAAATTCCGTACACCGCATCCAAGTACGGCGTGGTAGGTCTAACGATTGCGCTCGCCAATGAGCTTGCTGCACAGAGCATTCGGGTCAACTCAGTGCACCCCACCGGGACGCCCACCGGAATGATCCCGCCGTCGTTCGGCGTCACTCTCGGCGAAGAGCGTCCGGACCTGATACCGATGTTTGTCAACGCCATGCCGACACCATGCATCGAACCCGTAGACGTCAGCAACGCGGTGCTGTTCCTGATCTCGGATGAATCGCGTTTTGTCACCGGACTGCAGTTCAAAGTCGATGCCGGAGTGTCGATCAACTAGGAGTAGTGAAATCGAGGAGGAGCAGTGACGACGGTCGAGCAAGGCCACGCGACGACAACCAGGTCGCCGGTCGACAAGAAATATCGCGTAATCCAGTGGGGCGTCGGCAACGTCGGAACGATAGCGCTCCGCCATTTCGCCCATAACCCGTCCTACGAACTGGTTGGGGTGCTCTGCAACCGTCCTGAGAAGGTCGGCAAAGATGCCGGCGAGCTCTGCGGCAAGGCGCCGACCGGGGTGTTCGCCACCAACGACAAGGACGCTATCGAGGCACTGGACGCCGACTGCGTCTTCTATGCGCCGCTGTGGTCTGACCCCGACGAGGTCTGCCGTCTGCTACGCGGAGGCAAGAACGTCGTCGCGTCAGGGGGCGCGTGGTGGTACCGAACCGAACACAGCCAGGCGGATATCGACAAGATCCATGCCGCGTGCCTCGAGGGCGGCACCTCCTTTCACGCCGGCGGTGTCAATCCCGGCTTCGCGGGCGACCTGCTCGTCCTCACGCTGGCCCGAATCGTCAGCCAGATCGACACCATCCACATCTACGAGGTGGTGAACTTCGGCAGAGACACGTTGAAGTACCTGTTCGAGATGGGCATGGGCAGTGATCCGGCCGGGTTCGAGGACGGCCCCAATCTGTTGGGCCAGGCGTGGCCGTTGTTCGCGCAGTCGATGGCCATGATCGTCGAGGGAATGGGCAAGACGGTCGACAGATACACCACCGAGGTCGAGCTCGGGGTCGCCACCCGCGACATCCCGTTCGAAGGTGGCGAGACGAGCGACATGCCGGGGTTCAAAGGCGTGATCAAGAAAGGCACCGTTGCGCGGCAGCACCATAAGTGGACATCGTGGGTGGACGACGAGCCGCTTGTCGTCTTCCACGAGATCTACACCATGGACACATTCGATGCTATCGAGCCGCAAGAGGACTGGCCGCAGCACTACCACTACCGCATCGTGATCGAAGGTGATTCGTCCACCGAGCTCATCCTGCAAGGGGCCAAGGATCCCGACGGCGGCTACGCGTTGCCCGGCTACACCTGGACCGCGATGGGCCCCGCCAATGCCATTCCCGCTGTCGTGGATGCACCGCCGGGGTTCATGAGCCACAACGAACTCGGGTTGATGCCACTCCGCGGGGTCATCCGCCCAAGGCGTTCACCCGGTGCCGGTGGCCTTGCCTAGATAACGGACAGCGATGGCGCCTGACCTGCGACGTAACGCAACCTCACGTGCGGCGTCGTTACCTGATCGTGACTTATTCGCGATTTGCTCGTAAGCTGCAGCCGTGATCCGTCAGAAATTAGCCAGCGGTGGCCGAAAGTCGCCGGTGGTGATGGCTGCGGTCGTCGCGCCCGCCGCTGTCATATTTGCCCTTGGCGGCAGCGCCCACGCACAGGGCCACCACGGCGAGGCCGATTCGGTAGCTGACGCCGCTACGGCGTGTTGTCACCTCCAGGTGACCGCCGCCACGCCGATGGCCTCGTCCTGGGCCGCCTCGGCGGTGCAGCCAAACAGCGCTGCTACCGATCCGACCGCCGCGTCGCGTGCGTCGCGCTGGCACGTCGCCTCGAAGAACGCCCCGCAGATGCTGATCGCGGACATCGCTCCGGAACACGGCCTTCAGGTCAAGACGATCCTGGTGGCCCGCACCATCAGCGCGATTTTTCCTGAGATCAAGAACATCGGCGGCGTCCGGCCGGACTCGCTTCCGTGGCATCCTCGGGGCCTGGCCCTCGATGTGATGATCCCCAACCCGTCGAGTGCCGCCGGCGTCGCGCTGGGCAACGAGATTGTCGCGTTCGCGCTCAAGAACGCCGACAAGTTCTCATTGCAGGATTGCATCTGGCGCGGTACCTACTACACGCCCAGCGGTCCGTCAGGATCTGGCTATGGCCACTACGACCACGTGCACATCACCACTCACGGTGGGGGATACCCCACCGGCGGCGAGGTCTACATCCGCTGACGAAAGCGGTAAAGCCCGGGCCCGCAAGGCCTTCGATGCCGAATTGTGATGTTTCGAATCAAACGTCAAGGGCTGGTGTAGGTTTCGCCTGGTCAGTATGATCATCGGGCGCTCTTCGTTCTAAAGCCCCACCGCCGGGAGCTTGTTTCGCAGTCCAACAAATCGGATCAAACGTCTCTATTTGGAAACGGTCGGGTGTGGCGGAGTGCGTGTTGAACACCGCTCCATTAAAAATGAGTTGGCCGAAAGAAGCGCGGCCCGGTGCGGCTGCACCGTGTTGATCTACCCGGGCGTGAAAGAGAGTTGACGTCGATGACAACCTTCGACCGATTCAGCATCAAAGTTATTGCTGGCATTGGACTATGCGGTGCCGCGATAGCGCTGAGCCCGGCCGCAATAGCGGCCCCGCTGAAAACGGGCGGCGCCGCGTGCATGTACGGGTCGGCGGGCGAAGTCGCCGGCCCGGCAGCCGCTGGAGCACCCGGCGCAGCCGGTGCGGCCGGTGCCGCCGGTGCAGCGTGTGCGCCCGCGGGGGCCCCAATCGCGGACATGGCGGGTGCGCCGGCGGCGGCCCCGCTACCACTCGGTGCTCCTATCCCGGCCGGACTTCCGTTTCCCGCCGGAGCGCCGGTACCTGCCGGCGCGCCACTGCCCGTTGCGGTTCCGGCTGGTGCTCCGCTGATCGCGTTGGGTGGCCTGCCGGGCGCGCCAATCGTGGACATGGCCGGTGTTGCGGGCGGCAAAGGTGCGCCGACGGGTTCGGCGCCGACGAGCGGGCCGGTGGCCGGCGAGCCGTTGCCGCCGGGTCCCGCTGGATAGAGCTGACAAGGAAAAGCCCCCCGAGCCAAGGGCGGGTTCACGCGGTCGTCGCAACACTCTCGATTTGAGAGGTTGCGGCGGCCGTGTCGTTTTCGGAGGACTGTGTTCGGTTTGGTGATCGGTTAGCAATGCTGGTCGATGCGGGTGTGTCGGTTAAAGATGCGGCGCGATCACTCGGTGTTTCACCTCAGCGCTGTTATGCGATCCTGCGAGCCACAGGCCGGGGCCTGCGGCCGCCGCGTCGGAACCTCGAAGGGGTTGACGAGGCTGTGGTGGCGGCGGTGTTCGCCGCGTCGGGCTCGGTCAATCAGGCAGCGAAATCGGCGGGTATTTCGCATTCTTCTGCCCGGAAGCTACTGATGGCAGCGGGATTGGTCAGCACGGAGCGCCGGCCCCGCGGCAAAGCCGAGGCCAAAGCCCGATTTTTCGAGCTCATCGCCTCAGGCTGGTCGGCGGCGCGTGCGGCTCGTGAGGTGGGGGTCAATGTGCGGACCGCCCGTGACTGGCGAGCCGGTGTCCGCAAGGTCGCCAACACGCGGGTCTATTCCGATGGCACGGTCATCGATTACACGACCGGCACGCGGTACACACAGGCAGTGAAACCCAGTCCGTCGCCGCCACCGAATGCCGCAGTGACAGGTGGGCGGTACCTGTCGTTGCCTGACCGGCTCGCTGTCGCTGATGGCCTACACGCCGGGCTCACCCTGACCCGGATCGCTGTCGATATTGGCAAGCATCTCTCGACGGTGTCGCGGGAGGTCCGCCGGGGCAGCATCGAAGGGCTCTATCTGCCGTATCAGGCCGACACCGCTGCCGCCGCGGCCCGGGCCCGGCCCAAGCAGTCCAAACTGGTCACCAACCAGACCTTGCGCCAAGCGGTCGCCGACGGGTTGACCCAGCAGTGGTCGCCCGAGGAGATCTCGCACCGTCTGGTCAAGGATTTCCCGGACGACGAAAGTATGCGGGTGAGTCACGAAACGATTTACCAGGCTCTGTACTTCCAGGCCCGCGGCGGGCTCAAACGCGAAGTCGCCCAAGCACTTCGAACCGGACGCACCCGCCGTAAACCACATCGGCGCCCCGATCAACGCACCCACCGGTTCATCGACCCGATGATCATGATCAGCGAGCGGCCCGCCGAGGTCGCCGACCGCGCGGTGCCCGGCCATTGGGAAGGCGACCTGATCATGGGCGAAGCCAACAAGACCGCGATCGCCACTTTGGTCGAGCGTGCCACCCGCTACACCCTGCTGGTCCACCTACCCCACGGGCACGACGCCGAAGTCGTACGCGACGGGCTAATTCAGACAATCTCGACTCTGCCGGCCCATCTGCGGGGCTCGTTGACCTGGGACCAGGGCGCGGAAATGGCCCGGCACAAACAGTTCTCGATGGCCACTGACATGGCGGTCTACTTCTGCGACCCCGCCAGCCCCTGGCAGCGCGGCACCAACGAGAACACCAACGGCCTGCTGCGCCAGTACTTCCCCAAAGGCACCGACCTCAGCGTGCACGGCCCCGAAGACCTCGAACACGTCGCCCAGCTACTCAACGGCCGCCCACGCAAAACGCTCGACTGGGAAACCCCAGCCGAGCGTCTGCGTGATCTACTACAAGCCCACTAACCAGCAGTGTTGCGACGACCGCGTGAAATCGCCGCCAAGCCGGGGGGCTTTTCCTTGTCAGGATGAAAAGCGCTGTACGCCTTATTCCTTGACCACTACCGGGTCGCCGATGTTGACCGTGTTGAAGTACCACTCGGCGTCGGCGGGGCTCAGGCTGATGCAACCGTGGCTGACGTTCTCGCGACCGAGGGACTGGATGGCCCACGGGGCCGCGTGCACGAAGAGCCCGCGGTTACTGAAGCGGGTGGCGTACTCCACCTTGGTGTTGTAGCCCTCTGGGTCGGTGATCGGAACACCGACACTGCTCGAATCCATAATCACCGTGCGCTCTTTCGACAGCACTGTGTAGACACCGACCGGCGTAGGGAAGTGCGGCCGGCCCATCGAGGCCGGCATGACGCCTGGTTCGCCCAAGTGCGGTTGGTGGTGCGGTTCCGGCAGCTGTTGCGACGGAGTGCTCGGAACCCCGTCGACACTGACGGTGAACGTGTGGTCGGAGATATCGGCGACACCGAGCACTGCGGGCCCTGTCTTGATCTCTGCCGACGCGCCGCCCACCGATAAGGCAATTGTGCTGTGTGCCGGCCACAATCGGTCTGGAACCCATTGCGCGACTTCACTGTTGATCCACTCGAACTTGCCGGTCATCGACGGTGAGGACGTCAGGTGTACGGCGCGCTCCGCGGCCTTCCGGTTGACGACGGGTGAGCGGAAGTTGATGCCGACGGGGTATGCGACACCAACAACCTGGCCTGCCGCAGGCCCCACTGAGGCCACCGGGAATAAGTACGATTGGTCGGATGCGGCCAGGCTCACGCCTGAGGGGCCGGCGACCACGGATGCGGCGGTGCCAGCCGCCACGAGAGCAGATCTGAATACCGCGCGCATGCACCCATTCCTTTGTTAGATGAGGTTGCAATGCGATCGTAGGCATGTCCGGAATATTGGAAGTGTAAGGGCGCGTGCGCAATCGGTAACGCCTTGGCCACGTTTCGGCAACGTCCTGCGATAACCGCAGGCGCAGGACTCAGCGAGCGCCCGATTCGCCCGAACTTGCCTGGCGCAGCAAGTCGGGATCGCCGGTCTCCGCATCGCTGCGGGTCAGGTCGAAGTGCTCGAACAGCCCGGTCACCTGGAGGACGCGGTCGAGGAATTGCGGGCGATGGTCGAGGTGCAGCGCTATCCCTGCCTGGGATGTGCGGCCGTGCAACGTCAGGAGCCCGGACAGCGCCGCTGAGTCCAAGAACGTCAACTCGCTGAAGTCGAGATGAAGATCGCTCCTGGTGTTCTCCCGGACGAGCAGTTGCGATGCGACCTCGACAAGGTCATCGGTGGTCTGGTAGTCGAGATCGCCGACGATCCGGATGGTCGTCGACTGCGCGGTAGTGGCGATTGTCAGGGAATAGGTCATGGGCTCAGTTGGGGGTCGGTCGCCGAACTCTTCTTGTCGGCGAGGGTGGTTTCTGCTGCCGTCTGCTTACCCAAACGGTCGAGGGTGGGAAACAATCTGGCCGAAGGTCCGCTATGAGAAAGTCCAACGCGGGGCGGTGTCCTCGGCCGCACGCACGTCCCAAGGCGGCGGGAAGTGTCGTTTTGGTGCATCTGATCTTGATATTCGGCATCTGTGGCTGGGCCGAAGTCGCTACGGTCATCTGTACAAACGACGGAGGTGTTATGACGGGCCAGATCCCATTGGTCGACTATCTGGTGCTCGACGACGGCGACCCACACCTCGTCGCGCAGGAATGCACGAACTGTGGCGCCCGGTTTTTTGATCGGCGCAATGCCTGCGCCAGTTGCTTCGCGTCGGAATTCAGGACGGTTGCGGTGTCCACCGAGGGCACGGTGCGGGCGTTCACCATCGTCACTTTTGCCGCACCCGGCATTCCCACCCCCTTCGTCGCTTCCGTCATCGACTGCGATGGCACTCAGGTGCGCACCAATTTGATCAACGTCGAGCCCAATCCCGAGCACATCCGCGACGGCATGAAGGTGCGGCTCGCGACATTCGCGATCGGCAGCGATTCAGCAGGAACCGAGGCGATCGGCTTCGGCTTCGAACCCGCGACCTGACGATCCCTAGATATAAGGAGTAGGCCATGAGCGCCAGCGACGATATTTGGATCCTCGGCATCCGGATGACCAAATTCGGTAAGCATGCCGACAAAGACACTGTCGACCTCGCGGCCGAGGCCGCGACCGGCGCGCTCGCCGATGCCGGTGTGACGATGGCCGACATCGGCGTCATCGCCGCCGGGAACCTGATGGCGGCCAACGCCGGAATCGGGCAGCAATTGCAAAAGCAGATCGGCCAGACCGGCATCCCGGTCTACAACGTGGCCAATGCCTGCGCCACCGGCGCCACCGCGCTTCGGACGGCGATCATGGCCGTCAAGGCCGGCGAGGTGAAGTACGGCCTGGCCGTCGGGGTGGAGAAGCTGTCCGGTGCCGGGCTGCTCGGCGGTGCCGGAAAGAAAAAAGCCGATGCCGCTGACGGATTCTGGGAACGCAAAGGCCGCTACGGCGCTGTCGCTCCGGTCGACGGGCGGATCGGCACCGAGTCCATGCCCGGCGTCTTCGCCCAGATCGGCACCGAATACGGCCACAAGTACGGCGGTACGAGCTTCGAGTTGTTCGCCAGGATCAGCGAGAAGAACCACGCCCATTCGACGTTGAATCCGCTGGCTGCCTACCAGAAGAAGTTCACCCTCGATCAGATCATGAACGACGTCATGATCGCCTACCCGAACACCCGGCCGATGTGTTCGGCCAACTGCGACGGCGCGGCGGCCGCGGTGGTGTGCAACGGCGAGACGTTGAAGTCGCTGGCCTTGCAGCAGCGCAAGCGGGCTGTCAAGGTCGCGGCGTCGATCCTGACCACCGACCCGTTCGAGGATGGCTGCCAGGTGTTGCCGAACGTCAACACGCTGACTCGCAACGCCGCCGCGACCGCCTACGAGCAGGCCGGTATCGGGCCGGGCGATCTCGACCTGGTCGAACTGCACGACTGCTTCGCCACCGCCGAGTTGGTGCACTACGACAACCTGATGTTGTGCGAACAAGGCGGCGCCGCCGACTTTTTCAACTCGGGTGCGACGTGGCGGGACGGCTCGACCCCGGTGAACGTGTCGGGCGGGCTGCAGTCCAAGGGCCATCCCATCGCAGCCACCGGTATCGCCAACATCTGGGAGATCTGCCATCACCTGCGCGGGGAGGCGGGTGACCGTCAGATCGAGAACGCCAAAGTCGGGCTGGCCCACGTGATCGGGCTCGGGTCGGCGTGCGGCGTGCACATCCTGGAGAAGTCCGCCGCCTGACTGCGCTTCGCCGTCAGATGTCGGCGTGACAACGCCCTGCCACCGTGGGGGGCATCACGCTTTCGGGAATTTCGCGCGTTCTCGTGCCTGAAGGCGCTGGCGGGTAACGAGATAGGTGTAACGGTCGGCGCCGGAATCTGTGGCCCAGGGTTTCATCGCTGTCGAGAAGCGCTCGAGTGTCTCGCGATCGGCTGGGATCGAGGGAATCGCCCTCGAGCGTGCAGCTGGCCTTCAGGCCGGCCAAGCCGCCGCGCCGCTCGATGATGTACTGCATGCTTGCCTCGATCGTTTTCGGCTCAGACAGAGACGTCGGGCTGCGCGATGCCGACCCGTGTCCATGCGTCGTCGATCCCACGATAGACGTCGCGATCGCGGGGAAACAGCGATCTCGCGGCGGAGCGGGTGAGGGCGGCGAACTCGCCGAAGTTCATGGATGGATTGGCTTTCGGGCTAGTCAACGCCGCGTACCAGACCTTGCCGGTCTTTTCCCATGACCGTCCGCCGATGTTCGTGGCCGACAGGTAGAAGGCGTGATTGGGGATGCCACTGTTCTCGTGCGGGTCGCCGCCGGCAATGTAGTCCGAGTAGTGCGACGGTTGCGGCGACAGGCAGTCGTCGGGAGCCGGGATCGGCCAAATTCCGAAGGCAGCTGTACCCCTTGGCAATTGCCGCCGGGCCGAGGACGCCAGGGCCGATCAGCCAGTCGGCGTCGGGGACGTCTGCTTGTTTCGCCACTGGTGAAACATCGCCCCGAATGCATCCGAGATACTCTCGTTGAGAGCGCCAGGCTCATCGGAGTAGTCCAGACCTGCGGTGAATTGTGTGACGCCATGGGTCAACTCGTGGCCGATGACGTCATCGGATTTCGTGAAGTCGGTGAATACCCGACCGTCGCCGTCCCCGTAGGTCATCTGGGCGCCGTTCCAGAAAGCGTTGTCGTAGCGCACGCCGTAGTGGATCGACGACATCAGCGTCATACCCGCATCGTCAACTCGAGTTGCGGCCGAAGCATTCTCGGTAATAGTCGACGACGGCACGGGTGGTATCGAACGCGCGTTTCGCCGTGACGTCTGTGCTGTTGCCGGGATGTGGGACCGGCGAACCGGGCAGCGACCGAGTGGTCTTGCAGTCATAGACCGTCACCGCCGGCACAGCAGCGAGCGCGGTGGCAACATCCAGGCCGGTGATTTTTCCGGCCAACAGGCCGGCCTGGGTCGCGGTGGTATGCGCGTCGCGCAGCTCTCGCCAGGTGCCTTCGACGGCGACGCTTTCGCGGATCGCCTCTCGCGACTCTTCCGGAATCGAGTCGTCCTCGGCGAGCCTGCGCAGGACGGCCGTCGGCACGATGAACCGATCGCACACGGGACAGCTCCTTGTATCAGTGGATGCGGGCGCTGCCGCCGAGCCCGATTTCGAGGACGCTGCCGGTGATCACCCCGGGGTCGGTGACCAGGTAGAGCACTCCGCGACTGACGTCTTCGGGCTGCAGCCACGGCTGAGGGATCGGGTTGGCCTTCATCATCCGGCGCACGAGCTCGTCCGGGATGTCGCCGCCGCCAGTGGGTTGCACCATCGGCGTCTGCGTAGTGGTGGGGCAGACGACGTTGATCGTCACACCCTCTTTGGCGACCTCCAACGCGGCGGATTTCGCCAAGCCGATGACGCCCCACTTGGTGGCGTTGTAGGCGGCCAGATCGGGGATGCCCATCCGTCCACCCATCGATGAAGTGACGACGATCCGGCCGAAGCGCTGTCGTCGCATCACCGGTATGGCCGCGCGCAGGGTGTGGAATGCGCCGGTCAAGTTGGTGTCGATCAACTGCTGCCAGACGCCGTCGCTGACTTCGTCCAGAGGTCCGGTGCTGACGATCCCGGCGTTGGCCACCACGATGTCGAGGCTGCCGAGGTCGGCGACGGTCCGTTCGACCGCGGCGTTGACTGCGGCGCCGTCGCGCACGTCGACGGTCAGCGGCACGCAGCGCCGGCCCAGTTCGTCGACCAGTTTTGCCGTCTCGCGTAGGTCGTCCTCGGTGCCGAGCGGGTAGGTCAGGTCCGCCATCGCGTTCGGGGCGTCGGCGACGACGATGTCGGCACCTTCGGCCGCCAGCGCCAGCGCATGCGCGCGACCCTGCCCGCGAGCTCCACCGGTGATCAAAGCGACGCGTCCGTCTAATGCACCCATAGCCGATCAAGCTACCAGCCGGGTGTCGACAGCGGCTCGAAACCGATTGCAGCGGGGTTTATTTCAGCTGGCGCCGGCACCGCCGCCGCCGACGGACGGCCAGGTTCAGACTGAGACAACCAGTTCTGACGACGGGCTGCGACCGGCCCTGCTCGGGAGGGCATGCGCGTCATCGGGCAATTGCCCCATTTTTTTGCGAACTAGCGGTGGTCGAACACACCATCTGGGTTAAGGGGGCGGTCCGCGCGTGCGCGTCGATGTACCGTCGACTCATGGCTGAAGGGCGTCTCGCCGATCCGGATTGTTCGATGGGAACCGACCCCCGGGCGGACCCGCGAATGGTCGCGGCGTTGGCGCAGTTCGGACTCCACGCCAACATGCCCGTCGTGCCACTCACCATCGATGCGCCGCTGGAGGAACGGCTCGCTTACGCGGAGATGTGCGAGGCGGGGATTGGCGCCGTACTCGACGCCTTCGCGTCCGGGGTTCCCGACGCGGAGGGCGTCACCACTACGACGGCGACGATCACCGGTGAAGACGGCAACGACGTCACGCTGTACATCAGTCGCCCGGCCGTCGACGGCCCGCTGCCCGCGGTAGTGCATCTGCACGGTGGCGGCATGGCCATCGCCAGCGCCGCCGACGCGATGTACTCGCGCATCCGGGAGTATCTGGCGGGTACCGGCCTCGTGGTCGTCGGCGTCGAATTCCGAAACTCCGGGGGAAAGCTTGGCCCGCATGCGTTTCCGGCCGGACTGAACGACTGTGCGTCGGGCGTGCGATGGGTCGCGGCGCATCGCGCCGAACTGGGCGTGAGCCATCTGATTGTCTGCGGCGAGTCAGGCGGGGGCAATCTCACCCTCACGGTGGGGCACAAGGCCAAGCGCGAAGGGTGGATACACGAGATCGCCGGGTTTTACGCACAATGCCCGTACATCTCTAACCGGTGGCACGACGTTCCCGACGAGCTGCCGTCGCTGCGCGAGTGCGACGGCTACTTCCTCAACCTTCAGCAGGCAGAGCTTCTCGGCTCGATTTATGACCCCGACGGTGAACACTCGAACGACCCCACATGTTTCGCCGGTGTCGCGACCGAGGACGACCTGAGCGGTCTACCCCCGCATGTGATTTCGGTGAATGAGCTCGACCCGATGCGCGACGAAGGCTTGGACTACTACCGGCGTCTGGTGCGTGCGGGCGTGCCTGCGGTGGGCAGAGTGGTCGCCGGTACGTGTCACGGTGGGGACATGTTGTTTGCGGGGGTTATGCCCGACGTTTTCGCCGCCAGCGTGCGCGATCTCAGCGGTTTCGCGAAGGGTCTCGGCTAGACCGAGTCTCTCCTGAGCGAGTTGCGACAACGACACAGACTCAGCGGGGTACCCGCCTGGCCAGGTAGTACTCGTGCTTTCGGGCGTTGTCGACGGTATAGCCGATCGCCCTGGTGACGCCGTCGCTGTCGTAGTCCAGCCAGCGCTCGGTGCGTTGCAGCTCAAATTCGCTCCAGGACGCGACGGTGAACCGCTCGAGGAAGATGTCGGGTTCTCCGACGCTGTGATACAGCCGCCAGCTGTGGCCGCCGGTCCGGAGCCGTGATCGCCTGACATTGCCCATCGACTGGACGAAGTTGTCGAGGTTCTCAGCCGCTACTCGGTACCGCACAGCCACCAGCACCGGCCCGTCCTGAGGGCATGGCTCGAACATCAGCGTCGGCGTCGGCCACGCATGGGAAACCTCGACGTTGATCTTGCCGGTGGACGGCCGCAACGGCAGCACTGCAACGCTGACGACGACAACGCCCAGCGCGACCGCCGACCCGAGCAGCGCGACGTCGAGTCCCGCCCGCGTGGCGAGGGCACCCCAGACGTACGCGCCGATCGCCTGAGATCCGGTGGCGACCAACAGATACGTCGACAACCCGCGGGCCCGAACCCAGCGCGGCAACGACAGCTGGGCTGCCGCGTTCAACGTGGTCAGCGTGATCAGCCAGGCCATGCCCGAGATCACCAGAAAAGGTAACGCCGCGGCGAACGGAAGCCACGCGACGGCCAGGATGGCTAGACCGTAGGCCGCGGCGGATGCCGCCAGCTGCAGGTTGTCAGAAAGTTTCAGGCGTATCAGCCCGGCGATCGCCACAGCGAGTACCGCGCCCAGACCCACGGCCGCCACCGCCACGCCGTAGCCACTGGCACCCAGGTGCCAGCTGCGGGCGGCGACCACCGGCAGCAGCGCCAAGAGGGCCGAGGCGGGAAACAGGAAAAGCGCTGCGTGCAAAAGGATCCTGCGGAATATCGGAGCGTTGTTGACGTACAGCAGTCCGGTGACGATGGCCTGGCCGAAGTGTTCGCGTTCGAGTGGGGCGATTTGCTTGGGTCGTCTCCACACCAGCAGGGCAACGATGATTCCCGCGAACGAGATCGCGTTGATCGCGAAGACAGCTGCAGGTCCAGCCAATGCCAGGATCACGCCGCCGATCGCCGGCCCGATCGCGCGGGAGGCATTTCCCGAGACGCTGCCCAAGGTCGCGACGGCCGGTATCTGCTCGCGTGGAACCACCTCGGGCTGAATCGCCTGCCAGGCCGGGGCCACCAGTGCGGAAGCACAGCCGATGGCCACCGTGAACATCAACAGTGTTGTCGGGCCGACACGATCTAGGTAGGTCAGCACCGCCAAGGCCAGCGCCACCAGCACCGCGTACGTCTGCAGAACGATCAGTAACCGGCGCCGATCGAAAAGATCGGCGAGCACACCGGCGAACAACGCGAAAACCAGCGTCGGTCCAAGGCTCGCCGTCTGTACCAATGCGACGATGACGTCACTGCTGTGCTTTTCCACCAAAAACCATTGGGCCGCAACACTTTGCATCCATGTTCCGATATTGGAGACGAACGACGCGATGAACAGGTTTCGATAAATGGGATTGCGTAACGGCGCCCACGGCGATGGCTGGTCGGCGTCGGCGTGCTCCTGAATCTGAGTCACCGCCGAACTCTAAGACATGCGCACCCGGCGCGCTCCACGGATCATCACCATGACAATTCCGTTATGGCCAACACCATTTGTTAAACGGATTTACTGCCTATGTTCAACATTTTCCGGTCTGGTGTTTACTTTGAATGATGTTGCGGTCACTGAGGATTCGGCGATAATCTGTGTCCATGACTCAGACCAGCACAATCATCTTTGACGGCGGCGGAGCAGGCGGCGGACGCATCCTCGGCGGCGGCGCCGGCGGTGGCCGCGGTGGCGGCGCTGGTGGCGGACGCTTTCTGGGTGGCGGTGCCGGCGGCGGCCGCTAAGGCCAAAACCGCTTTCCCCTTACGCTCGGCCTCTCTAGTTCCCACGACGGAATAGTGGGGCGGCGTCTTAAGCGCGCCACCCGTTAGCCGCGGGCGCGCCGAAAGCCAGGTCAGGCTTCCCGCGTCGGTCCACCGCCGGGATGTCTCGGGCTTGGCGGAGGCCGATGAATCTTCGGCGCGTTGGTCGGTGGTTGCTGGCCGGGCCGCTGGGGCGGTGGGGCGGGATTGCCTTGCCTGGGGTCGTCGGATCGGAAGATCCGGGGCGCGCGGGTTGAGAGCTGTTGGGTGGCGTCCTCACGCCCGGGGCCGACGGTTATCCGGCGCGTCGGCGGCTCCGTCGGACGATGGATCCGCGGGGCGGGCGATTCGGCTGCGCCACCTGCGCGGAGTCGAGCGTTGTCTGGGCGTCCAAGGCGGCAGGGCCGGGCGTTGCGGGTCGGGCTCGGTTGTCCTCCTTGCCGCCAGGGTGCGGGCCACGTTGCACGAAGCGCGCGGTGATGATGGCGACGGCGAAGATGCATAGGGCCAGCCCACTCAGCACTACATCGAAGGTGCTGGTGATCTGCTGGGCGAGATTGTTTCCGTACACCGGGTTGCCCGCCCCGGCGGGCGTACCGGCAATTCGGGGCGATAAGGCGATGCCCAGCACGATGCGGGAAGCGCTGAGCACGAGGAGAACTCCGCACAGAGATGAGATGACGGCGACGGGGAGTCGGCGGTTGACAAGGTTGAGGCTCAGCCACATCGCAAGCGCTGCGGTCACCACATCGAATGCGGCCATCGCCGCACTGTCGTACGGCGATCGCGACAGATGCAGAACGGCGGCAACTATGACGTCGGTAGCTCTCATCAGCACGGAAGCAAGGCACCAAAGAGCGATCAGTAGCAAGCCTTTTCGTGCGGCTACTCGCCAGACACCTCGGTCGATCTGGTGATTGGTTACGACCCTGGGCAAGGTCAGCGGCGCGAATATCGCTGCGGCCGCAGCCCATGCCAGATAGCCCTCGAATCCCACTCCGGCCGTTGAGGTGTTCTGCGCGACGCCATGAAATCCGTCGATCTCGCGGCCAACGGGAAGAACCCAGACGAGAATCCCGGCGGCCAAGTGTGGACACTCCGAGCGCTATGGTCGCCAGCCGAGAGGATCTGCTGCCGCGCTGCGCAATCCACCTGGCTGCCACGATGACCGGGACCAGCGCCACAACGCCGTACACCACGGCTGTCGCAATGATCGCCACACTCTGTTTACCGAAGCCAGATGAGCCCGTTGAGCCCGGCAGGACAGCTTTTGTCCGCCAGAACAGGTTGAACAAAACACTCAGCGCCGCAAGGGCTATGGATGTGTAGCCCACAATTCGAGCCGACAGCAGCCACTTTCGAAACCCGTCGTCGTCGGCCGTCCCGGTGTTCCTCGGCTGTGCACCCAACAGATGCGCCGCTGATCCCGAGCCATGCGCCAGGGCCCACGCCGCCCGGCACGTTGCCGCTGCCGCCGTAGCGTACGGTCTGCACGACGTCGAATCCGACGAAGCCCGCTACCAGCAGCGCGTACGGAATGTTGAGCGCCAGTCGGACTCGGCCGGCAGTGGTATTGCCGGGGCGTGAACCGATCGTATGGGTGATGGCGATAGCTACCAACGAAAGCGCGGTCGCCACAGCCAGCAGCGCAAACACTGCTCCGCTGCTGTGGGGTATTCCGATGCCGAAGTACAAGTTCCACGGGAAGAGGGGCGCAATGAGCAGCAGCACGCCGGCGACGACGTCGCGGCCGTTATCCCAGCGCTTTGCCGAGGTTTGATCCGGAATGTGGTGTGGTGCGGTCGGCGATGCGTTCTGGCCGGCTGCGAGACGTTGGGTGGCGAACTCGTGAGTTGCTTGCCGTGAGTCACCCGCAGCGGCCTGTGGCGCATCACGAGGGCCCGTTTCCGGTCTGCGCCGGAGGCGGTCGGTGGGTGGGTTATCGCGCCCTTGACTCACGAGATCTCCCTGGAATTCGAAAATCAAAGTTCGACATGCAATTGCGCTGCTCGTCTGTGACCATATCTGCTGTGAGACCGCGCGGCACGAGGTTGTGCTGGCTAATTCGGCGGCGGGGTGCGAATTTGACGAATACGCCGGGATTCGCGCGGGGAAGGCCGATAATTCCCGAGGTATGGCCAAGCGATGGCGCTGAGGCGTTCCTGGCGTCGGTCTTGCCTGGGATTCAGGCCGGGTGACCGGCGAATGTGACGATGCGACAGGCAGTTTGAGAGGAGGCGACGGTGGACCTGGCTTTAGGTGTCGCAGTCGCCGGTCCGGTTGCCCGCTTGTCCCTCATCGAATCGGGCACCGGTGGCCACGGCGTGATCGACGAGTCGATCGTCGACCTCGCCGAGGATCCGATCGCGAGACTGACCGAGACGGTGGTCGGTACGAGTCAATCGCTGGCAGAGCAGTATCACCAGCTGGTCGCCACCCGGCTGTGCTGGTCGGATCAGCGCCGAGCCACTCAGCTGCAGCAGGCGTTGGACGACTCCGGCGTCCAGAACGTCGCGGTGCTGTCCGAGTCCGAGGCGGCGTCCTATCCACCACTTGCGGTGCCCGGCGATCCCGAGTTCGGCATCGCCCGAGGCGCGGCCTTGGACGCGGCAACGGGCCGACTTTCCTACCCTGCCGGCGACGCGACGATGGCGGCACCTGCGGCGCCGACGAGCCAGCTTTCCCTACCCTGCCGGAGACCCCACCACGGCGGGGCACCTGCGGCGCCGATGACCGAGGTGTTCTCCGAGGCCGAAGTCGCGACGAGGAACGCGCCCGCGGCGGCAGGGGAGTCAGGCGCGCAGTTGGCGTACTCAATGGAGAACTACGACTCCGAACTGCTCCCGATGGAATACGGCGGCGAGGATGAGGCCGAGGAGCTAGACGCTGCCGCTCCGCCAGCCGGTCGGGCCTTGCTGGTGGGCAGCGCCGTCGGCGGAATCCTGGTCGCGGGAATTGCCGCGTTGGCCGTCGCTGTGACGATCGGCGTCCGCCCGACCGCCGCGAGCCATCCACAACCGCCGGCACCGGCGCAGCAGAAGTCGGTTCCCGGCAACTTCGTACCGGCATTGCCGGCGCCGAACACACCGCCTGTACCGGAAGTGCAGGCGCCAGTCCCAGCTCCGGATGCTGTTGTCCCCCAGAGCGGTTCGGGGCCTGTAGGCGGTGGAGGCGGCGGCCCGGCTGAAGCTCCGGCACCGGCCCCTCTGCCACCGCCGGAGGTCGCACCGCCCGCGCCTGGGGTCCTCCCGCTCCCGATCATCGTCCCGATCCCGATCCCGTTCCCACACCCGGGCACGACGACGGGGACGACGACCGGCGGGACCACTGGGACGACGACTGGGACGACGACGGGTACGACGACCGGCGGGACGACGGGGACGACGACCGGGACCACGACTGGCGGGACCACGGGCTCGACGACCGGGACGACGACGGGTACCACGACCGGGACTACGACGGGTACCACGACCGGCGGGACCACGGGCTCGACGACCGGGACGACGACGGGTACCACGACCGGGGGACCACGGGCTCGACGACCGGGACTACGACGGGTACCACGACCGGGGGACCACGGGCCGACGACCGGGACGACGACGGGTACCACGACCGGTGGGACCACGGGCTCGACGACCGGGACGACGACGGGTACGACGACTGGCGGGACCACGGGCTACGACGACCGGGACCACTGGCGGTACAACGGGGACGACGACGGGCTCCTCGTCGGGCGGGACCACTGGGTCGACCTCGGGTGGGGCGAAAAAGTGCGGGGGCCCAACGAACCCATGCGGGTAACGGGATCAAGAAATGTCAATCAGACATAAATACAAGCGCGAAGACCGCGACGGGTGGCGGAACGAGTCATTGATGTGTGGCGGGATGCGTGGGATGAGACCGCGGGAGTCACCATAGCCCCGTCAACTGGTCCGCCGCGTCGCCTCTCGCCTAGTCTTCGGCGGTAGTCCCAGCGCCACTTGGACTTTCGGCGCGAAATTCGGCGGCGGCTCCGTCGTCTTCTGTCGAGTCTGAATTTTCCGTCCTGTTTCTTGGATTTCGGCCCGGGTCGACGAAGCACTGCCCCCAGCCTTCTTGCCATGTCGGTGGCGCTACTTGGAAGTCGTTCCACCATTTCGGGCGGGACAAACGCGAGGTAGAGGACGAACACGGCCGGGCTGAAGAACCCGACATTGATGGTGATCATGACCATGATGTGCATCACCACCCCCGCTGCAAGCACCCACGGCCGTAATCGCCTGTTCCACACCAGAATCCCCACCGACAGCTCGACAGCGAGCGCGCCCCAGGTAACGGCGTTCATCAAGAGCGCGCTGGTCGTAAACCAATGCGGCATCGGCAACAGCAGCATGTCCGGCAGTCGCAGTGCATAGGAGACGGCCGTACCCTGCGGCCACGCGTTGCCATTCAACTTGGCCTGCGCCGCCGCGAGATAGATCAGCGACAGCTGCACTTGCATCAACCGCACCGGCCATTGCGGGCGCTGCTGCGCCGACCAGAACTTGCCGGTGTCGCGTCGTTGGTCGAGCGAAAGCGCCGAGCCGCACGGCGATATCGCCAGAAACAGGGCCTCGATACGTATCGCAAGATCGCCGGAATTGAACACCCACATGTTGCGGTGCTCGAACGACAAGATCAGCACGAACACCGCCAAGGCGGCCACTCGGCTGTGCCAGCCAACCATCAGCGCGACCGAGAACACCAGCAGCAAGATCCATCCGATGAGCAGCGCTTGATCACTGGTCCAGATCGCGAAGACGCCCCACAGATAGGCAATCTCAGGCTGCCGCGGCACGACTCCGCGGGAACCGAACAGCGCATGCAGATCGGGGAGCAGAGCGACCGTCCAGCCGATCGCCACCGCGCCGAACGCCATCCTGACCAGTCCCAGGGGGTAGGCCGGCTGCGGTTGAAACCAAAACGTCCGCCACGTCCCGAACGCGATTGCCGGCCAATGCCGCTGCCGGCTTTTGGGCTCAGTCATCGCCCGCCGGTCAAGATTTCGTCGTACAGGATTTCCTCGCTTACGGCGCCGGGACCGTCGGTGCCAGGGGCCGGCAGCGACTCGCTGCGCATAATCATCTGCACCCGCGAAGCGTGCTCAGAACTTCCGGTGACCCGACGAATTACCCAGTGCGCCAAGCCGGCTCGGATCTCCGGCACCCGCACGACATTCTCCTTCAGCTTCTGCCAGTGATACCAGACGAACGGCCCCACCACCCGGTCGCCGCGCGGAGTGGTCCACACCCGCTGGAGACCATTGGTCATGGTGACCCGAACCTCGACGAACTCCATGCGGCTCAGCGGTTCCGGGGCGTACATCCGCCAGTCCTGCTCCAACCCAGTCGCCACCGCGAGCGGCTGTAATGCCGGTGCGAGCCGCCGCTTTATCTCGGCATCAGGCAGGCTCCATACCACGCCGATCGTCAGCATCAGCACGATCATCGCGCTGATAACAAGCTCGCCGATGCGCGAGCGTTCAAATCGCTGCCCGACATCCGACAGCTTCCCAAGGTTCAGCGCAAGCCTCTTTCAGTCTGGTCGGCCTTCAATAATGAATCGTAGAAGCCGAGAACTGAATAAAACGGCATTCAGCTGCCGACCGAAAGATAAAGACTCGCTGCACCGGTGCGAAAGCCACGCGGCCCATGCGTCGGCATGCCAAAGCCGCGCCAATGCAAGCCGGATCTGGCACGCTGCGAGGATCGATCGGCAATGTTGGGAGGTCGTGGGCCCGTGAGCATTCGTCGACTTATCCGGCGCATGGCCCCGCTGCGGGTCCTGCCGGTCGCCGTCGGCGTTGCATTGGCCTTGTTGCTGATCTTCCGGTGGGGAGGCGAGGGTGCGGTACGCACCGTCGACAGCCTGACACTGCTGGCGTTGTCCACCTATGCGACGGTCTGTGCAGTACTGGCCGCTCGACGTGCCCATGGGAGTGGCCGAAGGGCCTGGACGTTAATGGCGGTTGCGCTTGCCGCCTGGACCGTCGGAGATCTGATTTGGTCGTCCTTCGCAATTACCTTGGGGCGCAATCCCTTTCCATCTCCGGCCGACGGTTGCTACTTCGCGTTCACTCTGCTGGCATGGCCGGCGATGGCCCTGTTTTCGACCTGGCCGTCACGGGGGTCGCGGCTGCGCATCGTGCTCGATGGCGTCACGGTGATGCTGTGCCTGTTTCTGCTCATGTGGACGGTCGCGCTTCACGGCATATACGACAGTTACGTCCTCGCGGATCGAGACATACCCCTTGTGCAGCTGCTCTTTCCGATCGGCGACCTCGTGGTGCTGACCACGGCTCTGCAAGCCGTCGTGCGCGCCGAATCGCGCCATCGACGGGAGCTATGGCTGCTAGCCACGGCGGTAGTGTTCATGACTCTCACCCACCTTGGCTACGCTCACCTCGTCGCCAATGGCCGCTTCCGGACTGGCAGTCTGCTTGACCTCGGTTGGGCCGTTGCGCTGATCCTTTTCGCCGCCGCCGCACAACTGAGCCTGGGTTCTCCACGACAGCTTCGACCGGCGGCGTCCCCCTCGTCGAACTCGTCGTTGTGGCTGCCGTACCTGCCTTTGTTGCTCGCCGGCACCGTCGGACCGGCGATCATCATGTCGGGCGTTGAGTCGGTCATCGTGCCGCTCATCATTATCGCTGTGTGTTGCCGGCAGTCGGTGGCCGCTTGGGAGAACCGGCGACTACTTTCCGCCGCCGCCGACCAAGCGCTGAGGGACCCCTTGACGGGGCTGGCCAACCGCACGCTTTTCTACGACCGACTGACTCACGTGATGATGCTTCGCCAGCGCGAAGACCGTTCGGTCGCCGTCGTATCGATCGATCTCGATGACTTCAAAATGGTCAACGACAGCTTGGGCCACCCGGCTGCTGACGCCATTCTGGTCAGCGTCGGCGAGCGAATCCTTGCCCGCGTCCGGGCAGGCGACACCGTCGCACGGCTGGGTGGAGACGAGTTCGCGCTATTGCTCGAAGGGCGGGCGGACCACTCCTATGAGGTGGCCGGCCGCGTCGTTGAGGCCTTCGACCAGCCGTTCGTGATCGACGGTGAAAAGATGCTGCTGCGTCCCAGCGTCGGCATAGCGGTGGCGTCGTCGGACGAGCCGGATCTGGCGCCAGAGGCGCTGATGAAGCGCGCCGACATGGCGATGTACGCCGCCAAGCGCTCGCGCTCGTCGGGCCTGCATTCATTCAGCCCGGACATGGCGCTGGCCGGGCCCGACGCGATGGAACTGGCGGGACGCGCCACCGATCGTCCTGCCGGTGACGGGGCTGCGCAGATTCGTCTTCTGGGCGAATTGCGCCGAGCGATCGATCACGCCGAACTGGATCTGGTGTACCAACCGAAAATGCATCTGCGTTCTGGCCGGGTCGTCGGGCTGGAGGCTCTGTTGCGTTGGCCGCATCCGCAGCTGGGTGTGCTGCGACCGGATGAGTTCATGGCGCTCGTCCGCCAGCACGGACTGATGCGACAAGTGACCGAATTCGTGGTGAGCAGGGCTCTTGACGATGCGGCGCGTTGGGAGGCGTCGGGGGTGGACACGGCGGTCGCGGTGAATGTATTTGCCCCGGATCTGAAGGATGCGGCATTGCCCGATGCGCTGTGCGGGGCGCTGCGGAGCCGCGGTCTTGACCCTTCATTGCTGACTGTCGAGATCACCGAGGATCTGATCCTCAACGACATCGACCGCGTGACGGCTGTGCTACGTCGGTTGCGCGAAGAAGGCATCCGCGTTGCGATCGACGACTTCGGCAGCGGGTTTTCGGCGCTGTCCTACCTGCGCGACCTGCCCATCGACGAGGTCAAGCTCGACCGCCAATTCATCTCGTCGATCACGGAAGACAAGCGGGCCGCCGCGGTGGTGCGGGCCGTGATCGACCTCACCCATGAGCTGGGCGTCACGGTGGTCGCCGAGGGCATCGAAGACGCCGGCACCGCCGACTGGCTGCGCGAGCACGGCTGCGACATCGGTCAGGGCTACTACTTCGGCGCACCCGTTGCCGCCTGGATGATCCCCCAGCTGATCGGCGCCCGATGAGCGATCTGCGGTCCCCGCACCTCGCCGCTAGCGCCACCGATTTGTCCTGCTAAGCACGGAGCCGATGACGGGAATCGAACCCGCGTATTCAGCTTGGGAAGCTGATGTTCTGCCATTGAACTACATCGGCGATGAAGCCTGGAGAAGGCTAACACCCGGCGTCGTGCCGTTCATTGGGATCACCGGCCGCTACGCTCGTCGCGTGCTGCTTTCCGATCGCGATCTCCGGGCCGAAATCGCCGCCGGCCGGCTGGGAATCGACCCGTTCGACGACGCCCTGGTCCAGCCTTCCAGCGTCGACGTCCGGCTGGACAGTTTGTTCCGGGTCTTCAACAACACCCGCTACACCCACATCGACCCGGCGCAGCAACAGGACGAGCTGACCAGCTTGGTGGAACCGGCCGACGGGGAGCCGTTCGTGCTGCATCCCGGCGAATTCGTGCTCGGCTCCACGCTGGAGACGTGCACGTTGCCCGAGGATTTGGCGGGGCGCCTCGAAGGCAAGTCGTCGCTGGGACGTCTGGGACTGCTGACGCATTCCACCGCCGGCTTCATCGATCCCGGCTTCAGCGGCCACATCACGCTGGAGCTCTCGAACGTCGCCAACCTGCCGATCACGCTGTGGCCGGGTATGAAAATCGGCCAGCTGTGCATCCTTCGGCTGACCAGTCCCGCCGAGCATCCCTACGGCAGCGCGAGCGTCGGGTCGAAGTATCAGGGCCAACGCGGACCGACGCCGTCACGGTCGCATCTCAATTTCATAAGGTCCACTTAAGTTCACCTGCAGTCCAGCACAGGTTCTATCGCGACGATTCATGTGTAGCGCCGGACGCGGTGCCCTCCGCCCAAGCCGTGGCGCGCTACTAATGGCTCTATGGAGGCGCGATGGATATCGTGCTCGGGGTGTCGATGGCACCCACATCGGTTCGAATGCTGCTGGTCGAAGGTGAAAACGCCGACGGCGTCACCGTCGAGGACAACCAGTTCTCCTTCGCCGCCTCCGACGATGCGGCCACGCTGAGTGCGGCCGATCAGGTGATCTCGGCGATCCTGGGCACCCGCGAGGGTGCCACCGAGGCCGGTCATGCGCTGACGTCGACCGGGGTCACGTGGACCGATCCGGTGGACGCGGCCGCTCTGCGGGATGCCCTCGCCACCCGCAAGGTCGAGAACGTCATGTTGGTGTCGTCGTTCATGGCCGCTGCTGCGTTGGCGCAGATGGTCGGCTGCACTGTCGGCGACGCGCACACCGCCCTGCTCTTCCTCGAGCCCGACACCGCGACGCTGGCTGTCATCGATTCCGCGGACGGCTCCATCACCGACGTCCACAAGGAGTTGATGTCAGGCGGCCACAGCGTCGCCGAATTGGCCGGGATGGTGGCTGGTTTGGAGGCGTTGGAGACGCGCCCGCAGAGCGTGTTCATCGTCGGCTCCGGCGTGGACGTCGCAGCGATCAAGCCTCAACTGGAGGCGGTGACGACGCTTCCGGTCACCGCGGCCGAAGAGCCCGAGACCGCGCTGGCGTGGGGCGCCGCCCTGGCGTCTGCCAACGCTCCGCTTTTTGCGTCGTCGACAGCGGCACTGGCCTACGCGCTCGATCCCGGTACGGGCGCGGTCGACCCCTACGCTGTGTCGCCGGGATATCTTGCGGCACCGGATGTTCCGCTAGGTACCACGTTGGGTGAAGACGATCTCGCCTACAGCGCTGTGCCCGATGAGGACGCCGATGCCCACACCGTGGCGCACGCGCAGGATGTGGTCAGTGACGTGCACTTCGAAAGCGAGCCTGAGCGCCGACCCCTGGTGCTCGTCGGAAGCATCCTCGCTGTCGTCTTCGTCGCCGCCGCGCTCTCACTGGAAGTTGCTCTGGCGCTTGGGATTCGACCGAGTGTAGCCCTGCTTCCCCGGCCGCTGCAGAACCTCATCATCCAGGCTCCGGCACCCGCTCCGGCCCCAGCGAGCGTCGACGTGCCGGAAGCCCACCGCATGAACGTACCGGCGGTGGTGCCCCCGCCCGCGAACGCTCCGATTCCGGCCCCGCGGCCGGCCGCTCCGCCACCCGCCGCGCTGCCGATCCCTGTCGCCCCGCCACCGATGCCGGCTGCCCCGCCACCGATGCCGGCTGCCCCGCCACCGGTGCCGGTCGCCGCCCCAGCCCCGGTCGTGATCCCGCTCCCGGTTCCGATTCCCGTGCGTACGCCGAATCCCGTACGCGTGGGCCCGGTTCACGGGCCGACCCCGCCGGTGCATCTCCCGGAGCAACCGCCCGTGCAGATGCCAGAGCCGGTGCACGTACCCGCGCCTCCACCGCTATTTCCTGGTCTACCGGGACTGGGTATTCCAGGAATCCCGGGCATTCCGGGCATCTCGTCTCCCGCTCCGCCTCACGGGTCTGGCGGGTTCGGTGGCAATCCCGGTGGTACCCCTGGTGGCTTTGGCGGGGGCAACCCGGGTGGTAACCCCGGCGGCTTTGGCGGGGGTAACCCCGGCGGTAATCCGGGTGGGTTCGGTGGTGGCAACCCGGGTGGAAATCCGGGTGGGTTCGGCGGCGGCCACAGCTCCGGTGGATTTGGTGGAGGTGGATTTGGCGGTGGTGGACCGGGCGGCTTTGGCGGCGGACCGGGTGGGTTCGGCGGTGGACCGGGTGGGTTCGGCGGCGGCCACAGCTCCGGTGGATTTGGTGGAGGTGGATTTGGCGGTGGTGGCTTCGGCGGCGGCGGGCACAGCGGTGGGTTCGGTGGTGGCGGCCATGGCTTCGGCGGGCACCACTAGTCCGGTGGCCGGGCGGGCGACAAGGTAAAATCATGGTCGAAGGTCGGCCGGGGGGCATGTTTCGACCGGTGCGCTCCTGGTCATATCTACGTAGAACACAGCTGAGTCCGCGTTTGTAGCGCCGCGCTACGGAGTGGCGAAATTTCTGTGTGGGCGGCCTGAATGGCCCGCAATCCCAGATGGTCCGCGGACGATGAGCAAATTGGCGGGAGGTTTTGTGGACACCGTACTCGGTGTGTCGATGGCACCCACGACGGTCCGCATCGTGCTGGTTGAGGGCGAAAATGCCGACGGCGTAACCGTCGACGAGGACAACTTTGCGGTTGCCGAGAGCCAAGACCCGGCAACCTTCAGCGGGCCGGATCAGGTGGTCGCGGCGATACTCGGTACCCGCGAAGGTGCCAACGAGGCTGGCTATGAACTGCTGGCGACCGGGGTGACCTGGACCGATCAGCGGGCTGCGGCCGAGCTGCGGGACGTGCTGGCCGCTCGCAAGGTCGAGAACGTGATGCTGGTGTCGTCGTTCCTGGCCGCAGCCGCGCTGGCCCAGTCGATGGGCAGTGCCACCGGGTATTCCCACAACGCGTTGCTCTACGTTGAGCCGGACTCGGCGACGTTGGCCGTGGTGAACACCGCCGACGGCTCGATCATCGACGTCCAACGCGAGCAACTGCCGGACGATGACGACCAGGCGGTGGCCGCGCTGGTCAACCTCGTGTCCGGTGCCGAGGAACTCGACCTGCAGCCAGAAGGCCTGCTGGTAGTGGGCTCGGGCGTCGACATTCCCCTGATCAAGCCGGCCCTCGAGGACGCCACCTCGCTGCCGCTGAGCGTGCCCGAGCACCCCGAAACGGCACTGGCCCGCGGCGCGGCACTGGCGTCGGCGCATGCGCCGCTGTTCGCCTCGTCGACCGACGCGCTGGCCTATGCGCTGGACCCCGGCACCGGTTCGGTGAGCCCGCACGTGGATGCGCCCGGATACTTGGCCGTCGCCGAAGCGGCGATGCCCAGCGCCGACGCGGGTGCCGACGCGCTGGCCTACAGCGCCGTCCCCGACGATTCAGCGGCGATCTATACCCAACTGGGTCCCGACGCCTACGCGGGCGACGCCGGGCACGAAGACTTCACCACCGGCATGTATCCCGACTTTGGCCGGTTGGAGCACGAACCAGAGACTCGCAAACCGTTTTTCGTGGCGATGGGTGTGCTGATCATTTTTGTCGCGGGCGTGATGGGGCTGGTGATTTCGCTCGCGTTCAGCATCCGGCCGTCCGCCTACACGCGGCCCAGCCTCAGCCACAACGTGGTGGCGCCGGCCCGCATCCCGGCCCCGCGGCCCGCAGCGCCACCGGCAGCCGCACCCGTGCAGGCCCCTGCCCCTGCCCCGGCAGCCGCCCCTGCGCCAATTCACGCGGCCGTTCCGGCGCCGGCACCGCCGCCGGTGTTCGCACCGGCCCCGGCCCCGGCCCCGCCTCCCGCGTTCGCGCCGGTGCCCGTCCCCGCGCCGATTCCGCTTCTTCCGGGGATCCCGGGGCTCGTTCCGCCACCGCTTTTCGGTCCGCCCGAGCGCGGGCCCGGTTGGGGTGGTGGTCGCGGCGGCGGCGATCATGATGGTGGTCCTGGTTGGGGCCACGGTGGCGGTGGCTGGGGTCATGGTGGCTTCGGTGGCTTCGGTGGCGGCGGCCACGGCGGCCACGGTCACTGATGAGCCGCGGAATTCGCCGGTCGGGCCAATAGCAGCTGAGCCAGGCCGTCGGTATCGTCGTAACCAAGACTGGGTAATCAACCTGCTCCGCTCGCGTCATTGACCGACCCGGTCAGCGAGCAAGCAGCTTTGGAGGAGAAGTGGACACCGTACTTGGCGTGTCGATGGCACCCACCGCGGTCCGCATGGTTCTCGTAGAGGGCGAAAACGCCGACGGCGTCACGGTCGACGAGGACGGCTTCGACGTCAACGCGTCCGCAGACGCGCCGACCATCAATGCCGCCGACCAGGTCGTGTCGGCCATCCTCGGCACCCGGGAGGGCGCCTCCGACAGTGGCTACCAGGTGCGATCAATCGGCGTGACCTGGACCGACCCCATCGATGCCGCTGCGCTGCGTGACGCGCTGGCTGCCCGCAAGGTCGAAAACGTGATGCTGGTGTCGTCGTTTCTGGCCGCCGCGGCGCTGGCCCAGGTCGTCGGCGGCTCCGTCGGATACGCCCAGACCGGCCTGCTGTTCGTCGAGCCCGATACCGCGACCCTGGCCGTCGTCAACACCTCCGACGGCACGATCACCGAGGTGCACCGCCAGCCGCTGAGTCCCGGTCGCGATTCGTTGGCCGAGCTCGCCGCGCTGGCATCCGGAGCCGAGTCGTTGGGCACCCGGCCCGACGGTCTCTTCCTCGTCGGCTCCGGAGGTGTCGACATCGCCGCGCTCAAGCCGCGGTTGGAGTCGGCGACCGGGCTGATCGTCAGCGCACCCGATGAGCCCGAGACCGCGCTGGCCCGCGGCGCCGCGCTGGCGTCGGCCAACGCGCCGCTGTTCACGTCGTCGACCGAAGCGCTGGCTTACGCGCAGGATCCCGGCACGGGCTTCATCAACCCTCTCGCCGTCGCACCGGGTTACTTCGATGTCGCGAGCAACCCCGCGACCGGCGAGCAGGCCCTGGCCTACAGCGCCGTTGCCGACGAAGACGGCGACGCCTACACCGCGCTTGCCGGCGAGGATGCAGATCTCCAGACCGGTACCTATACCGGCGTCGCTGAAGTTCCGTCAGACGGCGGTCGTAGGCCGCTCGTCCTGGTGGCCAGTGCCGTCGCCGCACTCTTCGTCGTCGGGGCGGTGGCGCTGCTCGTGGCGCTGGCCGTCAGCATGCGACCGACCGCTGCCACCAGGCCGGACCCCGGTCACAACGCCAAGCCGGCGCCCGCTGCGCCCGCGGCCCCGGCGCCGGCGTCCGCGCCGGCTCCCGCACCCGCGGCGCCCGCCCCGGCGCCAGAGGCACCCGCGCCGGCACCGGAGGCACCAGCTCCCGCACCTGCAGCACCGGCGCCCGCTCCTGCGGCGCCCGCTCCCCAACCCGCTCCTGCGGCGCCCGCTCCCGCAACCCGCTCCTGTCGCGCCGCCGCCGGTTGCCCCGGCTCCGGTTGCTCCTGCACCGCCTCCGGCGGTGGTTCCGATACCTATTCCGGTTCCGGGTCTTCCGCCGATCCTCGGCGGGCCCGGGTATGGCGGTGGCGGCGGCTATCCGGGTGGTGGTGGCTACCCCGGCGGTGGCGGCCACAGCGGCAGCGGCGGCGGCGGCTTCGGCGGCGGCGGCTTTGGCGGCGGTGGCCACGGTGGCGGCGGCTTTGGCGGCGGCGGCCACGGTGGCGGGGGTCACGGTGGCTTCGGCCACTAATTGTGCGTGCCTGGCCTGGGCTTTTGATCTTCGATGGGTAACCGTCATCTGACGTTTGCCCCCCGCTCAGAAGCGCGATGCCGTTAGCTCATTGCAGCAACCTACACACGGGTGTATGAGGTGCACCGTTTTTGGTACTGGTTATCTGGGTGCTACCCACGCGGCCGGAATGGCCGAATTGGGGCATGAAGTCGTCGGTGTCGACATCGATCCCGGTAAAGTCGCCAAGCTCGCCGCCGGGGACGTTCCCTTCTACGAGCCGGGCCTGCGAAAGCTGTTGCGGGACAACATCGCCGCCGGTCGACTCCAGTTCACCACCGACTACGACCTCGCGGCCGAATTCGCCGACGTGCACTTCCTCGGCGTCGGCACTCCGCAGAAACGCGGCGAATACGGTGCCGACCTCAGCCATGTCCATGCCGTAATTGACACGCTCGCACCGCGTTTGACGCGGCCGTCGGTGATCGTCGGAAAGTCCACCGTTCCCGTCGGGACTGCGGCCGAGTTGGTTGGACGTGCGCGCGATGCCGCACGTCCCGGTGTGGATGTAGAAATCGCGTGGAACCCCGAATTCCTGCGCGAGGGCTTCGCGATTGAGGACACGCTGAAGCCGGATCGCATTGTGCTTGGCGTGCAAGATGGTTCGACCCGCGCTGAGCGCGCGATCCGCGACATGTACGCGCCTATGCTGGCCGCCGGCGTCCCCTTCTTGGTGACGGATTTGCAGACCGCTGAATTGGTGAAGGTATCCGCGAACGCCTTCCTGGCCACCAAGATCTCGTTTATCAACGCGATCTCCGAGGTGTGCGAGGCAGCCGGGGCCGACGTCACCCTGCTGGCCGACGCACTCGGTCACGATCCTCGGATCGGTCGCCGATTCCTCAACGCGGGCTTGGGTTTTGGCGGCGGCTGCCTGCCGAAGGACATCCGCGCATTCATGGCCCGCGCCGGCGAGCTGGGGGCCGATCAGGCGCTCACCTTCCTGCGGGAAGTCGACAACATCAACATGCGGCGCCGCACCCGCATGGTCGAACTCGCGACCAAGGCGTGTGGCGGATCGTTGTTGGGCGCCAACATCGCGGTGCTCGGAGCGGCGTTCAAGCCGGAATCCGACGATGTGCGCGACTCGCCGGCGCTCAACGTCGCGGGCCAGCTCCAACTCAACGGGGCCGGCGTCAACGTCTACGACCCCAAGGCGCTGGAGAATGCGCAGCGGCTCTTCCCGACCCTGAGTTACGCAGTCTCGGTGGAGGAAGCGTGTGATCGCGCCGACGCGGTCCTGGTGCTCACCGAGTGGCCGGAGTTCGTCGACCTCGATCCCGATCTGCTCGCCGACCGGGTGCGCTCCAAGGTCGTGGTCGACGGCCGCAACTGCCTGGATGTGCAGCGCTGGCAGCAAGCCGGCTGGCGCGTTCACTGCCTGGGGCGGCGCGTAGCCTGACGGTCCGGCCCGCTGCTCCGCAGCACGCGGTACGTTTCACTGCATGACCACATCGGAGATCGCCACCGTACTGGCATGGCACGACGCGTTGAACGCGGCCGACGTCGACGCCTTGCTGAGCCTGTCCAGCGAGGACATCGAGGTCGGCGATGCGCACGGCGCCGCCCAGGGCCACGCCGCGTTACGGGACTGGATCACCGCCAACCCGCGCTCAGTCGAAGTGGGTCGACTATTCGTCCACGACGGGGTGGTGGTCGTCGAACAACAGATCAGCGGCCCGGGCGAATCCGGCTCTGACGCCGCGTCCGCCTTTCGTGTCGTACGCGACCACGTCACCTCAGCGTTCCGTCACCCAAGCTTGGCCGCGGCGCTGGCCGCTACCGAGCTGACTGACGCCGACCTGGTGGAGTAGGCGATGCGCGGGATCATCTTGGCCGGCGGCGCGGGTACGCGCCTGCATCCAATCACCTTGGGCGTCAGCAAGCAGCTGCTGCCGGTCTACGACAAGCCGATGATCTACTACCCGCTGTCCACGCTGATCTTGGCGGGCATCCGCGACATCCAGGTCATCACCACCGTTTCCGACGCACCGGCATTCGGGCGAGTGCTCGGTGACGGCAGCGCATTCGGCATCAACATCAGCTACGCGGTGCAAGACCAACCCGAAGGGCTGGCCCAGGCATTCTTGATCGGCGCCGACCACATCGGCTCTGACTCGGTGGCTTTGGCTTTGGGCGACAACATTTTCTACGGACCCAGTTTGGGCAGCAACCTCCGACGCTTTCAAAACCTCAGCGGGGGAGCGATTTTCGCCTACTGGGTGGCCAACCCGTCGGCATACGGAGTTGTCGAATTCGGCGACGACGGCATCGCGCTCTCGATCGAAGAAAAGCCGGCAACGCCGAAATCGAACTACGCGGTGCCCGGCCTGTATTTCTACGACAACGATGTCATCGAGATCGCCCGTGGTTTAAAGCCCTCCGCGCGAGGCGAATACGAGATCACCGACATCAATCGGACCTACCTCGATCAGGGTCGCCTGGCCGTGCAGGTTCTGACCCGCGGCACGGCCTGGCTCGATACCGGCACGTTCGACTCACTGGCCGATGCCGGTGACTACGTTCGCACGCTGGAACGTCGCCAGGGCCTGAAGGTCGGCGTGCCTGAAGAAGTCGCGTGGCGGATGGGCTTCATCGACGACGACCAGCTGGCCCAGCGCGCGAAGTCCCTGCTGAAATCCGGCTACGGCGCCTACTTGCTGGAGTTGCTGGAACGGCGCTGACGCTCAGCCACCAGACAGCGGACGTCCCATGACCGTCAGGCGGTTTCCGTAGCGAGGCCCGTGACCGAACCCGCCGACTTGCCGCCGGCCGCGCCGGGCATACCCGGCATGCCGGCCGGAACGGCATTGGTGCCGCCGCCGGTCGGGCCCACCGCGTTGGTCCAGCCACCGCCGGCGTACGTCACGCCGCTGTGGTTGGCGACCTGCGCCGTGGCCGTCCATGCCGGCGGGACCGACAGCCTGCCGACCAGTGTGCTGCCGGACGTGTTCACCGTAGACGCCCACATTCGGCACGCTGGCCATGTCGGCACCGGCGGCGGGAGAGGCTTGACCATGCTGGTGACGCCGGCGCCGCCAGGCGCCGACTCGACGTTTGGGTCCAACGAGTTAATGTCGGCCAGGCCGCTGGTGATCGCTGGCGTGATGATCGCGGGGTTGATGTATGCGGCCGACACGAAACCGTTGACCAGGGAGGAGTTCAGGAAGGTTCCGATCGAGTTCCCGTCGGCGCCGTCGAGAAAGTTGAGGAAATCGGTGAGCGCACTCGCTGGGCTGGCGGCCGCAGTTGTCGCCGCGGACATCGGCGAGGTGAGCTGGTTCAGCGACGACGGAACGCTGGAGATCAGCTGCTGCAGCTGCGACTGCACACCGGTCCCGGTGCTGGCGCTCTGGGCCTGCGCGACCGCCGTCCCCTGTGTCGCTTGCGCGGCGGGATTCGACGTTTCCGGTGGCTGGGTGAACGGCTTGACCGTTGCGGCCGTCGCCGAGCTTCCGGCGTAGCCGTACATGGCCCCGGCGTCCTGCGCCCACATCTCGCCGTAGAGCGCCTCCGTGGCGGCGATCGCCGCGGTGTTCTGGCCGATGACATTTGTCGCGACCAGCATCGCCAGCTGCGCTCGGTTCGCCGCGATTTGCGGCGGGGGGACCGTCAACGCGAATGCGGTCTCGTATGCGGTCGCGGCAGCCGACGCCTGGGCCGCGGCCTGCTCGGCCTGCGCGCCGGTGGTTGCCATCCAGCTGATGTACGGGGCGACGGCGGCGGCCATGGTTGCCGATGTCGGGCCACGCCAGTCGTCGTCGGCCAAAACGTTGATGGTGGCCTGGTACTGGTTGGCCGCCGAATCGAGCTCCGCGGCCAGCAGATTCCATGCCGCCGAGGCCGTACGCAGAGGTGCCGACCCGGGGCCGGAATACATTCTCCCAGAATTGATTTCAGGTGGCAGAGCGCCAAAATCCATGGTCAGAAGCCCAACCGGGAAGGCGTCGAGCTACACGATCGGTTGCGATCGGCCGTTGCTGCGGGCGACTGTGCCTGCTGTGCAACAGGAAACATCGCAACTCTCCTTTCGATAAAAGCTGATCTGGGAAGATCCGGTGGTGCAGGGATGTGTGTATTCGCGGGGTGCGCGAAGGTTTGCCGGGGCATCAACGTCGGTCGATACGCCGCACCCCCCGTTATCAGGCCGTGTGCACCGCAAAACAACTCATGCAACCACTGCTGTGTGGCAGGCCAACAAGGCGGAAG
This sequence comes from uncultured Actinomycetota bacterium, assembly GCA_963796825.1. GTDB lineage: Bacteria > Actinomycetota > Actinomycetes > Mycobacteriales > Mycobacteriaceae > Mycobacterium. The sequence continues at coordinate 63,097 of CAWCNE010000009.1, read as the reverse complement.
CATTGGCTGAGATGTAACCCATAGTGCGCCTAACCTTCATCGCGGCGCGCGGTCTACGGCCAAATTCATAGAAAGTTCAAATTTCTCGGCTGGGGTGAGGTGGCGAACTGCGGAGCGGTGGTACCGCATCGCGGGCAATCGAGGCCTACTGGCGGTAGCTGGCCAGGAAGTTGCCCAGCCGCTCGATCGCGCGGGAAAGGTCGCGCGACCAGGGCAGTGTGACGATCCGCAGGTGATCCGGCGCGGGCCAGTTGAATCCGGTGCCCTGGGTGACGAGGATCTTCTCGGACAGCAGCAGATCGAGAACGAGTTGCTCGTCGTCGACGATCTCGTGCACCTCGGGGTCGAGCCGCGGAAACGCGTAGAGCGCTCCGGCGGGTTTGACGCAGGAGACCCCGGGGATCTCGTTGAGCTTCGACCAGGCGACGTCGCGCTGCTCGAGCAGTCGCCCGCCGGGCAGCACCAGGTCGTCGATGCTCTGATGACCGCCCAGCGCGACCTGAATCGCATGCTGCGCAGGAACATTCGGGCACAGCCGCATATTTGCCAGCAGGTGAATGCCTTCGATGAAGCTGCTGGCGTGGTCCTTGGGGCCGGTGATGGCCAGCCAGCCGGCCCGATACCCGGCCACCCGGTAGGCCTTCGACAGCCCGTTGAACGTCAGGCACAGCAGATCCGGCGCGACCGAAGCCAGGCTGATGTGTTCGGCGTCGTCGTAGAGGATCTTGTCGTAGATCTCGTCGGCGAGCAGCAGCAGCTGATGCTTGCGCGCCAAATCGGCGATCTGCGTGAGGACTTCGCGGCTGTAGACCGCGCCGGTCGGGTTGTTCGGGTTGATCACGACCAGGGCCTTGGTGCGCTCGGTGATCTTCGACTCGATGTCGGCGATATCCGGTTGCCAGCCCTGGGTCTCGTCGCACAGGTAGTGCACCGGAGTGCCGCCCGCCAGCGACGTCGACGCCGTCCACAGCGGGTAGTCGGGCGCGGGAATCAGAACCTGATCGCCGTTGTCCAGCAGCGCCTGCAGAGTCAGCGTGATCAGTTCCGAGACGCCGTTACCCAGATATACGTCGTCGACGTCGAAACGTGGGAAGCCGTCGACGAGTTCGTAGCGGGTGACCACCGCGCGCCGCGCCGGCAGGATGCCCTTGGAATCCGAGTAGCCCTGCGCGTAAGGCAGCGCCTGGATCATGTCGCGCATGATCACGTCGGGCGCATCGAAGCCGAACGGCGCGGGGTTGCCGATGTTCAGCTTGAGGATGCGGTGACCCTCAGATTCCAGTCGGGCGGCGTGATCATGCACCGGCCCGCGGATCTCGTAGAGCACGTCCTGCAGCTTCGATGACTGCGCAAACGTACGCTGCCGCGGCTGTTGGCCCGCGTTCTGCCATGGCAGCTGGTGAGTGGTCACATCACCAATGGTGCCACGGTTGTCTATCTAATTAATAATCCTTTGGGGCGGCCTGATCAGCGCTTACCTGGTGGACGGGCCCCGCGGGCGATGCCCAGACCCTTCACGGGCGCCGCTGGCGAAGCGTCGTCGCCGTCGTTGGCGTCGCCGTCGGCGGGCGTGGATGGCGGCTCGTCCTTCGCCTCGGGCTCGGGCTTGGGCTCCGGTTCCGGCTTTGACTCCGGCTCCGGTTCGGACGCCGGCTCCGGGGTCGCCGGGGCCGGGGAAGCCGAAGCCTTCTTGGCTCCCGGGCGCTTCGCCCCTGCGGCGATTCCCAGCCCCTTGACCGGAGCGGCCGGCGACTTTGCCTCTGGGGCCTCCGCAGGTTCGGACTTCTCCTCGGGCTCCGCGGCGGGCGCCGCCGGCGCTGACGCTGCGGGCTTCCCGGCGGTCTTCTTCGCGCCGGGCCGCTTGGCCCCGGCGGCCAGGCCCAGCCCCTTGACGGGAGCGGCCGGTGCGGATTCGGTCTTGGCTTCGGACTCGGACTCCGGAGCGGATTCCGCTGCGGCAGCTGGCTTTTCCGCCGCCTTCTTGGCGCCGGGCCGCTTAGCGCCGCCGGCGATCCCCAGCCCCTTGACCGGGGCTGCCGATGCCTTGTCCTCGGCGGGTTTCTCGCCGGATGCCGGCGCCGCCTTCTTGGCGCCCGGACGCTTTGCTCCACCCGCGAGCCCCAAGCCGGTGACGGCCTTGGCGGATTTGTCGTCGGCCGGCGCGGCGGCCTCGGCCCCGGTGGCCTCCTCAACCGGGGCGGTCGCCGTGGCGGTAGACGCCTTTGGCCCGGCCTTTTCGGCACGCTCAGCGGCCTGCTTGGCGGCAGACACCCTTCTCGGGCAACGTGACAGTGCTGCGGTCGAGTGACTCGAGTAGCAGCTGCGCGACGTCGCGGACATCGACGCCTTCGCGTCCGGCGGCCTCCTGGCGGTCGTTCACACCGTCGGAGACCATCACCTTGCAGAACGGGCACGCGGTCGCCACGGTGGTGGCACCGGTGGCCAGCGCTTCGTCGACGCGCTCGTGGTTGATCCGCTTGCCGATGTGTTCTTCCATCCACATCCGCGCGCCGCCGGCGCCGCAGCAGAAGCTGCGGTCGGCGTGTCGCGGCATCTCGGCCAGCTTCGCGCCGGCCGCGTTGATCAGCTCGCGAGGTGCCTCATAGACCTTGTTGTGGCGGCCCAGGAAGCACGGGTCGTGGTAGGTGACGTCTTGGGGGGAGGCTGGGCTCACCGGGACAAGTTGCTTGTCGCGGACCAGCCGGTTGAGCAGCTGGGTGTGGTGCAGCACGGAGTAGTTGGCGCCGAGCTGCTTGTATTCCCGGCCGAGCGTGTTGAAGCAGTGCGGGCAGGTGACCACGATCTTGCGGTCGACGGTCTCTACGCCCTCGAACAACTCGTCCAGGCTCTCCTTGGCTTGCGCGGCCAACTGCTGGAACAGGAACTCGTTGCCGGAGCGGCGGGCAGAGTCGCCGTTACAGGTTTCGCCCGTGCCCAGCACCAGATACTTCACCCCGGCGGTGGACAGCAGTTCGGCGACGGCCTTGGTGGTCTTCTTGGCCTTGTCGTCGTAGGCGCCGGCGCAGCCCACCCAGAACAGGTACTCGAAACCCTCGAAGCTGTCGACGTCTTCGCCGTAGACCGGGACGTCGAAGTCGACCTCGCTGATCCAGTTGGTCCGGTCGGCCGCGTTCTGGCCCCACGGATTGGCCTTGGTCTCAAGGTTTTTGAACAACACCGAAAGTTCCGAGGGGAACTCCGACTCCATCATGACCTGGTAGCGGCGCATGTCGACGATGTGGTCGATGTGCTCGATGTCGACCGGGCACTGCTCGACGCAGGCGCCGCAGTTCACGCAGGACCACAGCACGTCGGGGTCGATCACGCCGCCCTGTTCGGCGGTGCCGACCAGCGGACGGGCCGCCTGCTCGGGCCCGTGTCCGGGCACCCGGCCGAAGCCGGATTCGGGAACGTGGTGGCCCTCTTCGTGCGCGGTTTCGAGGTCCAGGCCCTCGAGCGGCTCGGCCTTCTTTTCGCCAAGAATGTAGGGCGCCTTGGCCATCCAGTGGTCGCGCAGGTCCATGATGACGAGCTTGGGAGACAGCGGCTTACCGGTGTTCCAGGCCGGACACTGCGACTGGCAACGTCCGCACTCGGTACAGGTGGCGAAGTCGAGGTTGCCCTTCCAGGTGAAGTCCTCGATCTTGCCGCGGCCGAAAATGGCGTCGTCCGGCGGGTTTTCGAAGTCGACGGGCTTGCCGTCGGCCTCGATCGGCAGCAATGGCCCGAGGCCGTCGGGCAGCCGCTTGAAGGTGACGTTGATCGGCGCCAGGAAGATGTGCAGGTGCTTGGAGTGCAGCACGATGATCAGGAAGATCAGCGCTACTGCGATATGCGCGAGCAGTGCGATGGTCTCGATCCACTCGTTGGCGGCGGTGCCTAGCGGGTGCATCAGCACACCCATGCCGTGCGAGAAGAATGCGCCCCAACCGTAGGGGAAGTTTCCGGTGTTGACCGAGGCACCGCGGAAGAAGGCGAAGCTGAAGATGACCAGAAAGATCATGAACAGGACCAGCCAGGCACCGCCGGTGTGTGAGCCGTAGAACCGTGACGAACGGCCGTGCTCCTTCGGTTCGGAGCGCAGCCGGATGATCGCGAACGTGGTGATGCCGAGCAGCACGCCGAGGGCGATGAAATCCTGCAGGAAGCCCAGCGCGTTCCAGTGGCCCACGATCGGGATGTGGAAATTCGGGACGAACAGCGTGCCGTAGGCCTCGATGTAGACCGTAATGAGGATGAAGAAGCCCCACATGGTCAGGAAGTGCGCCACCCCGGGGACCGACCATTTCAGCAGTCGGCGCTGGCCGAACACCTCGGAGATCTGGGTCCAGATCCGGGTGCCGACATCGTCGGTGCGGCCGGTGACCGGCTGACCGGAAAGCGTGAGTTTGACCAGCCACAGCACCCGGCGTGCGGCGAGCAAAGCGATGATCGCCGTCCCGCCCAGTCCGACAACGAGTCTGATCAGCATCTGCGTGTGCACGGAGCATCTCCCCACATCCGATGTTACTGACGAGTAACTAGGCTGATGCTACTCGCCGGTAACTTAACTACTGCACCTGCTCAAGCCGCGTAAGCCTGCTCATAGTGACATCCCCGAGGGGGCGACCGCGACGAAGGATGCCCTAACTTGACTGTCGCCGGAGTGACTACCCCGGCGAAGCGGCCCTGACTCAGAAGTGCGGTATCGGCGGTATTGGGGGCAAATTGCTGGGCCACCAGTGGTGGCGGGGATGCTGCGGCGTCCAGGTAGCGCTCGACGGCGGCACCGGATCGATGGTTACTTCCGTGGTCGTGGTGGTCGGTTCGGTGGTCGACGGGGTCGTGGACGGCGTGGTGGTGTGGGACGAGGCGGGGGTGGAGGTACGCGTGATGGGGGCGCTGGCGCGCTGCCCCCGTTGCCCCGCGCCAATACGGCCAGGCCGTAGATGATGACCGCGATCAGCACCACCACCGCCAAGCCCCACAGGGCCAGGACCCACCGCTTGAGGTACCAGGGCGACGGGCTCTCGTCCACGCTGAAGCGCTCGGTCTCGTCAACGCCCCGCGAGTAACCGTCGTACGGAGGTCGGTAGCCGCTCACTGCTAGCGGGTCCCGCTGGCGTGGTGATGGTGATGGTGGTGGCCTTCGTCCACGCTTGTGGTTGTCGTCGGTGCAGTGCGCGGGGTCGGCTCCGTCGTGGTCGGCGGGACGGTCTCGTGGTCGTTTCCGGCGGAGTCGTCGGCTCGGTGGTCGTGGTGACCTCGGTAGAGGTTGTCGACGTCACGGTCGATGTCGTCGGCGACGTCGGGGTTTGCGTCGTGCCCCCGGTGCCGCTGGTCTGGTCGGCGAGCAGGTAGAACGCCAACCCGAGCAGGATCGCGACGAACAGTCCGAGCGCGACCAGAAAGATCGGATTGCGGTACCAGGTGCTCCGCTGGGGCGAGCCTTGCTCTTCGCCGGTGTAGTCGTAGTAGCCGGTCGGCGCTTCGCTGGGATCTTCCGGAGGTTCGTAGCCGCTCACGTGCGCCGATCCTAGCCTTGGATCCTGGCGCGTTTACAGCGTGCCGCGACTCAGAATCCGTGCGGCAGCGTAATCACCGTGTGCGGCAATGTGATTGTCGACGGGATGTGGTGATGATGATGTTGCGGCGGCTCGGCCGGGGCGGGGGAGTTGTTCGCCGGCGGCGGCGCCTCTTCGGGTGTCTGCCCGGGCGTCTCCGGTGGCGGCGGTGTCTCGGTGCGTGGTCGACGGGGTGGTCGTCGGCGAGGTGGTGGAGGACCGGGTGGGTGTGGTGGACGAGGTGGTCGTGGCCGGGCCGCTGGTTTCGCCGCCGCCGCGGGACAGCTCGACGATGCCGTAGATGACCAACGTGAGCAGCAGCGCGACCATCAGCGCCCACAGCGCCAGCAATACCCGATTGCGGTACCAGGGCGTCGGCGCGCCATCGGGTGCAGCCGAATCGGCCCCTTCGGCGGTTGTGTCCGGCTCGTTCTCGGGAACCTGCTGCGAGCCGCCGGCGCCGTAATCGGCCATCCGTGTCGGCCGCTCGCTCGGGTCGTCCGGAAGGCCAGTCACGCCTGAAATGCTACGTCAGAGCTGTCGCTGCACTTCGTCGGCGAAAAGCCGCAGGTGATCGAGGTCGGACATGTCCAGCAGCTGCAGATACACCCGCTGCAGGCCGATCTCGGCGTATGGCCCGAGCCGATCGACGATCTGGTCGGGCGTGCCGGCCAGCGGCGAATTGGACCGCAGCTCGTCGACCTCGCGTCCGATTGCGGCGGCCCGCTTGGCGATCTCGGCATCGTCGCGCCCAGCGCACACCACGAAAGCCGCGGAGTAAATCATCGAATCGGCGGGCCGGCCGACCGCATCGACGGCGTCGCGGACCCGGTCGAACTGCGTCGTGATGGTGTCCAGCGGCGCGAACGGCACGTTGTATTCGTCGGCGAATGTGGCGGCCAGCCGCGGCGTCTTGTTGGCGCCCGACCCGCCGATGATGATCGGCGGGTGCGGCCGCTGCACCGGCTTGGGCAGCGCGGGCGAATCGTTGACTGCGTAATGCGCTCCCGCGTAATCGAATGTCTCACCGATCGGGGCGGTCCACAGGCCGGTGATCAGCTCGAGCTGCTCGGTGAGCCGGGCGAATCGCTCGCGCAACGGCGGAAACGGGATCGCATAGGCCAGATGCTCTTTCTCGAACCAGCCGGTGCCGATGCCGAATTCGACACGCCCACCGCTCATTTCGTCGACCTGGGCCACCGAGATGGCCAGCGGGCCAGGGTGGCGGAACGTCGCCGACGTGACCAGCGTGCCCAACCGGATCGTCGACGTCTCGCGCGCGATTGCGCCCAGCGTCACCCAGGAGTCGGTCGGGCCGGGCAGCCCGTCGCCGCTCATCGCCAGGTAGTGGTCGGAACGGAAGAACGCGGAAAACCCCAGCGATTCCGCGGCTTTTGCGACCTCGAGCTGGTCGGAGTAACTGGCGCCTTGCTGCGGTTCAACGAATACCCGAAAGTCCACGAGCGCCACATTAGGCGGCGTTGCTTAGAGCTGCCGATGAGTATCGCGTGGATCCGGAGTCTGCCTGGGGGTGAGCAGAACAAATCTATCGATGTCGATATCCGCAGACGGCTACGTTGCGGGGCCCGGCCAGAGTCAGGAACACCCGGGCGGCGTCGGGGGCATCACCCTGCACGAGTGGCACCGCGGCGCAGCCAAAGATCACCCGGTCAATCGGCAGGTGCAATCCGAAATGCTCGACGGTATGGGCGCAACGATCATGGGCCGCAACATGTTCGGGCCGATTCGCGGGCCGTGGGGTGACTCGGATTGGCAGGGTTGGTGGGGCGACACTCCGCCTTACCACTGTCCGGTCTTCGTCCTGACCCACCACCCGCACGACCCGATCGAGTTGCAGGGCGGGACGACGTTTCACTTTGTCACCGACGGGATCGAGGCCGCTTACGCCCGGGCCGTCGAGGCGGCCGGCGGCGCGCCGATCTCGATCGCCGGCGGAGCTTCGTGTGCGCGGCAGGCGATCGCGGCGGGCATCGTCGACGAGATCGACCTTCAGGTGAGCTCGGTCATCCTCGGCTCCGGCGAGCGTCTCCTCGACGGCTTCGAGGCGGGTAGGCCGACTCTCGAGATCGACCGGGTGCTCGAAGCGCCGGGCGTCGTTCACCTTCGATACCGGGTTATTCGATGAGCTGAGCCGAGCGACCAATTGGTGGTTAGGTTCAGGATCGTGAATTCCCTCGCGAGGTTTTTCCGCGACACCGTCGCGGTTCGGATCCTGGTCTCGGTGGTGCTCGGTGTCGTCGTCGCTCTTGTGGTGGGCAATACGGTCGGCTGGCGATTCGCGCTTGCCGGGTGGGTGGCCGCGGCTGCGCTGTATGTGGTGTGGACGCAACGCATTCTGGTTGGAATGGATGCCGAGCAGACCTGTCGTTGGGTGACCCGGGAGGATCCCACCCGGTGGCTCGCCGACGTGGTCGTCCTGACGGCGAGCGTCGCGAGCCTGGGTGGCGTCGCTTACGTGGTGGCAGCGGGTTCGAAGCTGTCCGGCAGCGGCGCCTTGGAAGCCGCCATTGTCGGGGTGCTGACCGTCGCCGCGTCGTGGTTTTCGGTGCACACGTTGTTCACTGTGCATTACGCGCGGCTCTATTACTCAGATGAGCCGGGCGGCATCAACTTTCACGATCCGAACCCGCCGCGTTTTCGGGACTTCGCGTATCTCGCCTTCACCGTCGGCATGACGTTCCAGGTCTCCGACACCGAGATCGGGTTGACCACGATCAGGGCGACGGTACTGCGTCACGCATTGTTGTCGTATCTGCTTGGCGCGGTGGTTCTGGCCGTCACCATCAATTTGATCGCGGGGCTCGGGTCCAGAATCTGATCTGGCCAGAGCTCCGGGTCGATTGGTCCACGGATCTGCGCATCTGCGCTGCGCAATCCGCCGCAATAGGTGCGGTTCAGGCCTACCATTGGGCATCATCCGCAAAGGCAAGACGGTGTGGGTTTCCGCGTAGCCGACTAGGCAGCTAACGACCAGCTTGATGAAAGTCTGGGGAGGCGCACTCGACATGAATCTAAAATTCCGGGCCGCCGCGGCGGTAATCGCCGCGGCCGTCGGCATGTCAGCACTGATGAACGGGGCGGGGCTTGTCAACGCCGCCCCGCTGGACCCGCTCCCGCCTGCCCCGGGCTTCCAACCGGATCCGGGTGGGCCGCCGCCGGGGATTCCCGCCGAAAAGTGCTGGAGGTACGGGCGCGTCGGGCCCGGGAGCGCACTTAACGGGGGCGGGACCCCGGGATACCTACCGCAGTGCCCGTCAACCGCGAAGATCGAGGGTCGCTGAAAGTAGTCGGCTTTTGCGGCTCTAGAAGGTGTCGACTTTCTCGATGCTGACGAACATGCCGTGGCCGGTGTGCTCGTTGGTGAACCGGGTGCCGCTTTCGGTGGCCGCGATCGTCCAGCCCGCTGCATCGTAGGTCTAGGTAATCGATTGTCACCGTGGGGATGTCGCCCAAGTTGCCCAGCACCCATTGCACGTCGCCATTGGCCGTGATGTTGATTCCGTTGGTGCGCTCGCCGTCTTGCATCGGCGAATTGGTGAACGGCGCCTCGCAGCCCACGCTGTCACTGTCGATCTGGCAGCGGGTCTGGCCGGACTTGGTCTCGATGAAGACGTGCCCACTCTGGTCGGGCGGCAACGGGATTGCGCCGGCCGGCGGGTTGCCACTGGAGGGATTGGGACCCGACGGGCTCGGCGAGGGGATCGACGGCTTGGCTTTCGGGAACGACGGCTCGGTGGGTCCCGAGCCCGGCGAAGCCACCGGGTTGCCGTGCGTGGTCGAGTGGCATCCGCTGAGTAGAGCAGCGCTGAGCATCAGGCCGACCAGCAGCCGGCCGCTTGTTTCGGGGGTCTTGATTTCCAGCGGAGACATCGCAAAACCAGCCTACGCACGAGGCGACTCAAGCAACGGCAGTGACGCGCCCGCGAGCGTTTCGCCCGTCACAGAGGCTGAGGTCAGCTCCCGTCAGGACGGCCAGCTGTCGCATGTCAGCCAGCCCCTGCTCCTAGCTGTGGACATCCGGGGCGGCAGCGGGGCTCGCACTTCGGCCATGACCTGGTGATCGATGAGCGCCTGCAGCGCCGCTTCCTCGGGGTTGCGACCAGCCTGGTTATCGATTTCCTGACGGCCGGAAGGGGTGGAGTCGTCATCATTTCGCGCTCGGTCGGCCGTGTTGTGTCGGCATCCATGCCGCCCGGCTTCCAGTAAGAGTAGGTCGCGAGTTTCGCGTCGCAGTGCGCACGGCGACGATGCGACTCGGGCGCCGACGTCGGGATGCTGGTGGGGTGCTCTGTGATTGGACATCCCCCGCATCGCCGGCGCGTTCAACAGCGTTTCTATTTCTTCAACCGAACATCATCGGTGACGTGCGCGACCCACGGCCGGCCGGGCGCCGTCTCGTTACCCGCGATGCGGCGATATCCGCGCGACGGCCAGGTAGTCGTACCGGCGTCGGAGCGCCAACCGTTTCCGCCCGCCGCGATGGTCAGTAGCAGCGCAGCTAGTCGACGCTCGAGGTGAGCTGCGGCGGGTGTCGCCAGCCTTCGGGTGAGGCGGCCGGCGGGTCGCGATGAACAGCGGCACCCGGATCGCCTCGTCGTAGGCCGCCGCGCCCTTGCCGCGCAAGCCATGCGAGCCGCCGTACTCACCGTGGTCGGAGGTGAAGACCACGACGTATTGCGGTCGATGTCCGGACGTCGACGCCAGTTCGTCGAGCACCCGGCCGATCTGGGAATCTACTTGTTGCTGGAGCCACAGATACATATCGAGGTTGCGCGCCCATCCAGCCTGCATGTCGGTCCCCGAATACCGCAGCGCGCCAGTCAACATAGGTGACACGAAGTCGATGTATCGATCTGCAATGCGGCTTGTTGCGTCAGCGCAGATCGTCGGGCGTCTCGAAGTTGCCCGGCGCAGACGTGACCAGGGTGGACATTCTCGGCAGGGGTCTTCGGCCACCAGCAGATGTCGTGCGGTTGACCAGCGAACCGTCGTGCACCATGGTCCACTGCCGGCCTCGTCGTCGAACCACTCCGTCGAACTGGTCGACGATGGGTCGCCGTCAGGCCCTGCGCGGCCTCCGTTCGGCGACGGGAGGTGCCGCCGTCAAGCCGTGGCTCAAGCCCTTCCGGCGCTCATGTCACCGCACTGCCCAGTGCCACTTGCCCCACCACCAGGTTTTATAGCCCTGCTCGCGCAGCAACGTGCCCCAAGTCGGGAACTGCGGCGCCAAGCTGGATTCGGTGGTCCGGCTGCGGTGAAGGCCATGTGAACAGGCAGCCGTCTGGTGTGAATACAGTCCGTGGTCATCACGCCACGCGACGCGTGCACGCGTTCGAGGCGTGTAGGCGATTCGAAGGAGACGCTATTCCTCTGTAGTCGTGCGATGTTCGCAGCAGCGCGTGAGCTTGCGCTCGAACCACTGCGTGCCCGCATTTGTCGACGACGATCACGATGTGGCTTCACCCGCTGCCAACTCCTGCCCTCTCGCTCTATCCCCCCCACCTTCACCCCTCACCAACCCTCACTCCCCCCCATCCTCCTCTATGACGGTCCCGGTCTACTGCGGCGGAAAGCCGCCCGTGGCCACTGGGCCCCAGCGACGCGGCGTCAGGCGGATCACGCACTTGCGCTGAGTCAGCATGGCGCTGCGGTACTCGTCCCAATCAGGGTGCTCGCCGGCGATCGCGCGGTAGTAGTCGACCAGCAACTCGACCGCTTCGGGCACATCGATCACCTCGGCGTCCCCGTCGATCTGCACGTACGGCGCCGTTGAACTCGTCGGAGAGCACGACCACGCTGGCCTTGGGAGTGCGCCGGATGTTGGCGCTCTTGGCGCGCTGGGGATAGCTTGCGATCACCAACCGGCCCTGCTGGTCGACGCCGCCGGTCACCGGCGAACTCTGCAGTGAGCCGTCCGCGCGAAAAGTGCTCAGCACCATCCGATGTCGCGGCCGCACGAAATCGAGCAACTCGGAGAGGCCGACTTCCTCGGCTGTCGCAATTTTGGGAGCCATGACACCAACGTAACCGGGCGCGACGACGCATTCGCTCGAAGGCTGGCAAAAGCACCCTGCGTCCAGCCAGTGGTGCCGTGGCAAATGCGATGAACCCGCGTCGGCGTTTTCAGCGACTGGCGGTCAGCGCCTGCGCCGCCGGGCCGAACATCGTCTGCTTGATGGCGCCCAGTGTGCCCTGGTCCTTGCCGTTGAGCGGGCGCAGCAGATCGACGGCCGCAGCCGTCACCGCGCCCTCGCCCGCGACCGCATCGACGATGCCCAGGCTCGCCGCGTCGTCGCCGCCGAAGCGTCGCCCGGTGGTCATCGAGGCGACGGCCGCCTGCGGCGCGAGCTTGGCCTGGATCAGCGCGGCCATGCCCGGCGTGAACGGGATGCGGATGTCGACTTCGGGGAAGCAGAAGTAGCCGCGGTCGGCGCGCATCACCCGAAAGTCGTGCGCCAGCGCCAGCATTGCTCCCGCGCCGAATGCGTGGCCGACCACCGCGGCCGACGGTCGGAATCGGCAGGGTGAGGAATCGGGCCAGCATGCCCTGCACCTGCCCGACGTACCAGGTCGTCTGATCGCCGTGCGCGGTCAGCCAGTCCAGATCCAGACCGTTGGAGTAGAACTTGCCGCCGCCGGTGGTCACCAGCCCCTGGGCGTCCGAGCCGACCAACTCGTCGAGGTGGCCGTCGATCTCGTCGAGAAACTCTGGCGAGAAACGGTTCTCGTCGTCTCCGAGGTCCAGAACGGCAATCTTGTCTTCGTAGCTCAGGCTGATGTCCCACGATGTTTTCCCTTTCTTCAGAGGCGGTGGTCCCACGTCGAGGACCGCACGTACCGCTGCCCGCAGGTGCGCTCGGGCGGTTGGATCGGCCCATCGGTCGCGGCGCAACACGATGGCGGTCGGTAAGTCGACGATGCAGGTGGTGATCGTGTCGACGGCAAGCGCGTCTTTGCGGTCCCAGAGGTTGACCGCGAGCCGGATCATCAAGCCGACCAGCAATCGGTGGAGCTCGCTCAGCTCGGCGGCGACGCCGTCCGGCAGATCCGAATCCAGCAGCTCCTCGCGCGACACCGCCCACAGCACTTTCGAGGAGTCCGGATACCGCTCGGCGAACACCACCGGCGCATCGGCGGCGGCGATCACTGCAGCACTCGGTGCCTGCGGGCCGGTCGCCGACAGCGCCTGATCGACCAGCGCGTTTTGCACAGCTGAGGAACCGTCGGCCGGCCCGCAGCCAGGCGCGGCCCATCAGACCCGAGCGCGACCCGAAGGTGTGGTAGAGCGCGCCGTTGGAGACGCCCACGGCGGCGCTGATGGCGCGGATGGTTACCGCGGCGGGGCCGGACGTCACAGTCAACGACTCGACGGCGTCCAGAACCCGGTCAGGCTCGTAGACGCGTGGGCGGGGCACCCCGAGAACAGTAACAGAGCGTCCGCTCTATTACTCCGTGCGCCAGTTCCCGGAACGTCCGCGGTGGGCTCGCCGAGTGCGGCGGCCGCGCTGGTGACGCGGTTGCGGACCAGAAACCAGCCACCGATCAGGGCGGGGACGGCGGCGACCAGAGCCGCGATGACCCACGGCCCCTTCTCGGGGTCGAGCGCCATCAGGACCAGTACGCCCAGCAGAAACACCAGCGTGAGATAGCCGCTGTACGGGCGCCAGTGGCATCCGGAAATGCGGCCGCTCAGCGTTTCCGGCCTGGTCATCCGGTACAGAACCGCAGTTGGCACGCCACGATCGTCCCCCACGCCGCCAGGACGCCGATGGCCGCGATATTGAGCACGATCTCGAAGGCCTCGCTGGGTGTGATCGCATTGAGCACCACGCCGAGCAAGCCGATCGTGAAGGTCAACAGGATTCCGCCATACGGCACACCGTTTTTCGACATCCGCGCGGTGAACCTCGGCGCGCTGCCGTTCACCGCCATCGATCGCAGGATCCGGCCGGTGGAATACAGCCCGGCGTTGAGACTGGAGAACGCGGCGGTGAGCACCACCACGTTCATCAGCGCTGCCGGCGCCGCCGAAACCGACGTGCGAGAAGAACGTGACGAACGGGCTCTCGTTGTGCTTGTAGTCGGTGTAGGGCAGCAGCAATGCCAACAGGGCGACAGAGCCGACAGTAGAAGATCGCAATTCGGACGACCACCGAGTTGATCGCGCGCGGCATGATCTTCTCCGGTTCCGCCGTCTCTCCGGCGGCCGTGCCGACCAATTCGACTGCGGCGTAAGCGAAGATCACCCCGGAGGTGACGAGCACCACCGGCAGCAGGCCGGTCGGGAAGAACCCGCCGTGGTCGGACCACAGGCTGGGCCCGGTGGGCATGCCCGTCGACCTTGAACCGGCCGGCCAGGAAAACAATGCCGACGACCAGGAACGTGGTCAGCGCGACCACCTTGATCAGCGCCGCCCAGAACTCCAGCTCGCCGAATGCCTTGACCGAGATCATGTTCACCGACACGACCGCCACCAGTGCGATCAGCGCGATGGTCCACTGCGGTATCGCCTGCAGCGGTCGCCAGTAGTGGAAATAGTTCGCGATCGCGGTGGAGTCCACGATGGCGGCCATCGCCCAGTTCAGGAAGTACAGCCAGCCCGCGACGAAGGCCGTCTTCTCCCCGAAGAACTCCCGGGCATAGGACACGAACGAACCCGACGATGGGCGGCGCAGCACCAGTTCGCCGAGCGCGCGCAGGATCAGGAACACGAATATGCCGCAGAACGCGTAGACCAGGAACAGTGCGGGGCCCGCCGAAGCCAGCCGGCCGCCGGCGCCGAGGAACAAGCCGGTTCCGATCGCCCCGCCGATGGCGATCATCTGGATCTGGCGGTGGCTGCAGGTCGTGGTGGTAGCCGGCGTCTTCGCGGGCGAACGCGGCATTTGCGCCCGCGGCCGGGTCGGGCGTACTGGGCGGCGGAGGCATGGATTTCCTATCGTCGTGGGGCAACGCTGCGGCGCCGGGCACGACCGCTTAGGGGGCTGGTTGGCGAAACTATCCCACGGTGTGATGTCCGCCTCAACCGTTGGGGAACAAACTCCGGGGTGACCTCGTTGAGCCCTCTGACAACACTTGAGTGATATAGACTCAACCTTGGCTTGACAACGGCACGCCGCTGAAGGCAATGTTGAGCGCAGTTCACTCAGCAGCGTAGTGCATACAAAGCTCGATTATCAGGGAGGATTCACTATGGCTCGTGCGGTCGGTATCGACCTCGGGACCACCAACTCCGTCGTCTCAGTTCTCGAGGGTGGCGACCCCGTCGTCGTCGCAAACTCCGAGGGCGCAAGGACGACTCCATCCGTCGTGGCGTTCGCGCGCAACGGCGAAGTGCTGGTCGGCCAGCCCGCCAAAAACCAGGCGGTGACCAACGTCGACCGCACCATTCGCTCGGTCAAGCGCCACATTGGCACCGACTGGTCGGTGGAGATCGACGGAAAGAACTACACCGCGCAGGAGATCAGCGCTCGCGTTCTGCAGAAGCTGAAGCGCGACGCCGAAAGCTACCTCGGCGAGGACATCGCCGACGCGGTGATCACGGTGCCCGCCTACTTCAACGACGCCCAGCGTCAGGCGACCAAGGAGGCCGGCCAGATCGCCGGCCTGAACGTGCTCCGGATCGTCAACGAGCCGACCGCGGCCGCGCTGGCCTACGGCTTGGACAAGGGCGAGAAGGAACAGACCATCCTGGTCTTCGACCTCGGTGGTGGCACGTTCGACGTGTCGCTGCTGGAGATCGGTGACGGCGTTGTCGAGGTCCGCGCGACCTCCGGTGACAACCACCTCGGTGGTGACGACTGGGACCAGCGGGTCGTCGACTGGCTGGTCGAGAAGTTCAAGGGCACCAGCGGCATCGACCTGACCAAGGACAAGATGGCGATGCAGCGGCTGCGGGAAGCGGCCGAGAAGGCAAAAATCGAATTGAGCTCGAGTCAATCGACCTCGATCAACCTGCCCTACATCACCGTTGACGCGGACAAGAACCCGCTGTTCCTCGACGAGCAGCTGACCCGCGCGGAATTCCAGAAGATCACCCAGGATCTGCTCGACCGCACGCGGCAGCCGTTCCAGTCGGTGATCAAGGACGCCGGCATCGCGGTCTCGGAGATCGACCACGTGGTGCTGGTGGGTGGTTCCACCCGGATGCCCGCGGTGACCGAGCTGGTCAAGGAGATGACCGGCGGCCAGGAGCCCAACAAGGGTGTCAACCCCGACGAGGTTGTCGCCGTGGGTGCCGCACTGCAGGCCGGTGTGCTCAAGGGTGAGGTGAAAGACGTTCTGCTGCTTGATGTCACACCGCTGAGCCTTGGTATCGAAACCAAGGGTGGCGTGATGACCAAGCTGATCGAGCGCAACACCACCATCCCGACCAAGCGGTCGGAGACCTTCACCACGGCCGACGACAATCAGCCGTCGGTGCAGATCCAGGTCTTCCAGGGTGAGCGCGAGATCGCTTCGCACAACAAGCTGCTCGGCTCCTTCGAGCTGACCGGTATTCCGCCGGCCCCGCGCGGCGTCCCGCAGATCGAGGTCACCTTCGACATCGACGCCAACGGCATCGTGCACGTCACGGCCAAGGACAAGGGCACCGGCAAGGAGAACACGATCAAAATCCAGGAGGGCTCCGGCCTTTCCAAGGAGGAGATCGACCGGATGATCAAGGACGCCGAGGCGCACGCGGACGAAGACCGCAAGCGTCGCGAAGAGGCGGACGTTCGCAACCAGGCCGAGACGCTGGTCTACCAGACGGAGAAGTTCGTCAAGGAGCAGCGCGAAGCCGAAGGCGGTTCCAAGGTTCCCGAGGACACGCTGAACAAGGTGGATGCCGCAGTGGCAGAAGCCAAGACGGCGCTGGAAGGCACCGACATCGGCGCCATCAAGACCGCGATGGAGAAGCTGGGCCAGGAGTCGCAGGCTCTCGGTCAGGCCATCTACGAGGCCACCCAGTCCGAGCAAGCCGCCGGCGGCGGCGAGTCCGGTGCGGGCGGTGCCGACGATGTTGTCGACGCGGAGGTGGTCGATGACGACCATGAGGGCCAGTGACCGAAGGCATTCCAGAAGAACCGGTAACCGTCACCGACAAGCGGCGGATCGATCCTGAGACCGGCGAAGTACGCCACGTTGCTGCCGGTGCCGCCCCCAGCGGGGCGGCACCCGCGGCCTTCGCAGGCGAAACTCCGGAGGAGGCCGATAAGGCGGCCGAACTACTCGGCGACCTGCAACGGGTGCAGGCCGACTTCGCCAACTACCGCAAGCGGGCACTGCGCGACCAGGAGGCAACCGGCGAGCGGGCGAAAGCCGCTGTGGTGAGCCAATTGCTGGGCGTGCTGGACGATCTCGAGCGCGCACGTAGCCACGGAGATCTGGATTCGAGCCCGCTGAAGTCGGTCGCCGACAAACTGGTCGGTGCGCTGACCGGTCTCGGGTTGACGGCATTCGGCGCCGAGGGCGACGACTTCGACCCGGCGCTGCACGAGGCGGTGCAGCACGAAGGCGACGGTGGCCAAGGCTCCAAGCCGGTGATCGGCAACGTGATGCGACAGGGCTACAAGCTCGGCGAGCAGGTGCTTCGGCACGCGCTCGTGGGAGTCGTGGACACCGTTGCGGACAACTCTGGGGACGCCGACACAGGCGATAACGAAGCGAACAAGGGTGAGCAGCACGCAGAATCAGAACCGTCGGAGAAATAGCGACGGCAGGACTCGAGGAAGGCGGAGGAGGTGACGCGCTATGGCTCAACGTGAATGGGTCGAAAAGGACTTCTACAAAGAGCTGGGCGTCTCCTCTGACGCCAGCGCCAAAGAAATCAAGACGGCGTACCGCAAGTTGGCATCCGACTTGCATCCGGACAAAAACCCGGACGGGGCCGAACGGTTCAAGGCGGTCTCCGAGGCGTACAGCGTGTTGTCCGACGACGCCAAGCGCAAGGAGTACGACGAGACCCGTCGGCTCTTCGCCGGCGGCGGGTTCGGTCGTCGATTCAACGGCGGCGGTGGCGGCGGCGATTTCGCCGGTGGTTTCGGCGGAGACGGCGCTGAGTTCAACCTCAACGACCTGTTCGACGCGGCCGGTCGCAGCGGCGGCAACAACATCGGTGACCTGTTCGGCGGATTGTTCGGCCGCGGCGCTCAGCCGCGGCCCAGCCGGCCGCGCCGCGGCAACGACTTGGAAACCGAAACCGAGCTGGACTTTCTGGAAGCCACCAAGGGCGTAGCGATGCCGCTGCGGCTGACCAGTCCGGCCCCGTGCACCAACTGCCATGGCAGTGGCGCCCGGCCGGGCACCAGCCCCAAGGTCTGCCCGACGTGCAACGGCTCGGGCGTAATCAGCCGCAACCAAGGTGCTTTCGGCTTCTCCGAGCCGTGCACCGACTGCCGCGGCAGCGGGTCGATCATCGAGCATCCCTGCGACGAGTGCAAGGGAACCGGTGTCACCACCCGCAGCCGCACCATCAACGTCCGAATTCCACCCGGTGTGGAAGACGGGCAGCGGATCCGGCTGGCCGGGCAAGGCGAGGCCGGCTTGCGTGGGGCTCCGTCGGGAGACCTGTACGTCACCGTGCATGTGCGGCCCGACAAGGTGTTCTCTCGTGACGGTGATGACCTCACTGTCGCCGTACCGGTCAGCTTCAGCGAATTGGCTTTAGGGACAACGCTTTCCGTGCCGACGCTGGATGGAAAGGTCGGCGTCCGGGTACCCAAGGGGACGACGGACGGTCGCATCCTGCGGGTACGTGGGCGGGGCGTGCCCAAGCGTTCCGGTGGGCAGGGCGACCTACTCGTCACTGTGAAAGTGGCGGTCCCGCCGAATCTGGAGGGCGCCGCAAAAGAGGCGCTCGAGGCCTACGCGGTCGCCGAGCGGTCCAGTGGGTTCGATCCTCGTGCCGGATGGGCGGGTAACCGCTGATGGCCAAGAACGCAGGAGAATCAAGCGCACGAACATTTCTGATCTCGGTGGCCGCCGAGCTGGCCGGTATGCACGCGCAGACGCTGCGTACCTATGACCGGCTCGGTCTGGTCAGCCCCAGCCGCAGTTCCGGTGGGGGACGCCGCTATTCGCAGCACGACGTGGATCTGCTCCGTGAGGTGCAGCGGCTGTCTCAAGACGAGGGTGTCAATCTGGCTGGCATCAAACGGATTATCGAGTTGACCAATCAGGTCGAGGCGCTGCAGTCCCGGATGAAAGAGATGGCTGCCGAGATCGAGGCGTTACGGCGTAATCAGCGGCGAGACATCGCGGTCGTCCCGAAGAGTACGGCCGTGGTGGTCTGGAAGCCGCGCCGCTAAACGCGGATCGAGAACTGGGCGATGCCCCAGTCGCCGGGCTGCGCTGATCGGTAACCCCCGCGCCGCAACGCGTCCGTCGGGGCGGCCATCGGTTCGAAGCACACGACGTCCTCGCTGGGCGGGGCGAAGATCTGCGCCGCTGGATAGCCCTCTTCGAAGTGGACCTCGATCCGGCGGCCGCCACCCGACACCGCGAACGCGGCGCCGTCGGCAACCTGGTCGTATCCGTCGTCAAAAGTCTTGTCGCCCAATGCTTCACTGAGGGCCGGCTGGACGACCGCGTCGCCGGTGGGCAGTCCCAAGGCGTCGAGCGTAAGGTGGCGCATCGCCGGGGTTTCGATCACCCACTGATCGCGCGGCACGTCCGGCAGCTGTAGGTACGGATGGAATCCGAAGCACAATGGCACCGCGTGTTCTCCGGTCGGGGTCACGGCAACGCGCAACCGCAAGGTCCGCTCGACCAGCGTGATGGTCAGCGCCAGCCGATGCGGAAACGGAAAGCTGGCGAGCAGCTCCTCATCAGAGGTGAAGTCCACCTCGCCGGTGAGCTCGTGGTCGGATTCGTGGGTCACCCGCCAGTTGGGAAAGGCGGCGAGGACGCCGTGGATCGGTAGGCCGTTGGGATCGGTCCGCACCCCGTACTCGCCGTCGGTCAGCGTGACCGTCGTGCCCTCGGCCTCATATGTGTTGGCGCCCAATCGATTTGCCCATGGATAAAGGATGGGTATGCCCATCGTCTTGCCGTTCGCCACGTAGGCGTCCAGCCCGCGGCGTTGTCCGAGCAACTCGGCGCCCGAGTCGGTCAGTGAGATGCCGATCATGCCGGCCTCCGGCACGAACTGGGCCGCTACCGATGATGACGGGTCGCTCAGCGTGACGATGTGCACCTGATGAGACTAGGCCAATTCAGCCGACTCCTCCTCAGACCGCTTCGCGGTCGGCATCGTCGGTACCCGGCCAATCGTCGGCGACTAGCGGGACAGCGGGTCGTGCTGAATTCGCTCCGGTGGAGCGCCTTTGGCGATCAGCACGTCCCTGGTGGTGCGGACCATCTCGGGTCCGCCGCAGATCAGGATCTGGCGGTCGCCCCAATTGCCGTATCGGGTGACGACGTCCATCAGCTTGCCGGTCTGGCGCAGGTGCAGGCCTCGCGGCGGTGTCACGTCGGGGTAGTCGGCGCCCCAAGCCGGGTCACCGTTGAGTTCGGAGACCGGCGTCACCGACAGCCACGGGTTGCTCGAGGCGATCTGCCACAAGGTCGGCAGGTCGTAGAGCTCGCATGGGTAGCGGCCGCCGAAGAACAGGTGGACGCGCGGGTTCTCGCCCCAGCGGGCGAGGTCCATGACGATCGAGCGCAGCGGCGCGAGCCCGGTGCTGCCCGCCACCATCAGCACGTCACCGCCGTCGCGGTCGACCTGAAGGGCGCCGTGCGGGCTGGACAGCCGCCACCGGTCACCGGCCTGCGTCTCGTTGACGACGGCATTGCTGACCAGCCCACCTGGCACCGCCCGGACGTGAAACTCGACGGCACCGGTCTCGTCCGGCGGGATGGCCGGCGTCAGGTATCGCCACCGCCGCGGGCACTGTGGCACAGCGACATTGACGTACTGGCCGGCGTGATAGGGCATCGGATTGTCCAGTTGCAGCCGGACCACGGCCAGGTCGCGGGAGACCCGAAGATGCTCGACCACCGTGCCGTCCCACCAGGCCGGGCCGCGTTCTGCCTCGGCGGCCCCGCTCATCACCCCGGTGATCAGGTTCAGCGATTGCCGGGCGGCGGCGTCGACGGCGTCGGTCCACGCATCGGCGAGCGCATCGCGCAGGGTCGCATACAGCGCCTGTCCCAGTGTTTCGTAATGCTCGGGCAGCACCCCGTACTTGCGGTGGTCGCGACCCAGCTGGGCCAGAAACGCCACCGGCTCCTCGGAACGCTGAGCGACCAGTTCGCCGTACAGCCACTTCAGTGCCTGTGCGAAGGCGGCCCGCTGAGCGGCCATATCGGGCGGGAACAGATCCCGCGGCGACATATCGAAGGAGAACCAGCGGGTGTAGAACCGGCCGATGAGCCCGTTGTCGTCGTCAGGATCCACGGCGGCATGCAACACCGCCAGCGCTTCCCGGTCGTTGAGGCTCACGGCCGCCGATTTTAGGCGTGGTGCAGCAGCGGGTGAATGCCGTTGTAGACGACCATGGCACCGATCAGGAGGAGGACGGCCGCCAGCAAGGCGGCGTTGTTCTTTTCCATCCAGTCTTTGAGTCGCGTCATCGAATCGTCGAGGCGATGGCCGGCAGCCGCGTAGGCGAGGATCGGGACCGCCACCGAGGATGCGGCGGCGACGATGAAGATCACCGCGGCCGTCCACTCGTCGGCGACGGCGAGCCCGTTGCTGCCAATGGCCAAACCGGCCAGCGCGCACATGATCAGCACCTCGAGCCTGACCACCACCAGCACCAGGCCGGTGATCGCCGCACGTCGGGGCGTCATGGTGTCGAAAGCACGCATCCACTTCGGTGATTCGGAGTGACCGTGCCGGGACAGCCAGCGGTAGACGCCGAACGCGATCAGCGCCAGGCCGAGGACGATGCGCAGCCACGACGCCCAGGTCGGCGGAGACTTTTTCAGACCGTCCAAGGCATCCGACGACGAGGCGAAGATCGCGGTCAGCGCGCTCAGCCCCAACACCCAACTGCCGAGGAACGCGAGCCCGGTGGGCCTGGGTCGTGGCGTCTGCAGCACCAGCACCGCCGGAATGACCGATAGCGGAGAGATCGAGATGACCAAAGCCAGCGGAATGAGCGTGGTCAGCACGGAGCCCAAACTTGTGGTCACGGGCTGAATCTTCGCACTGACTCAGCGCCGACGCAGTATCCATGCCGGAACCCAGTGCGTCACTGTCTTGCGCTTGGACCCGTAGGCGATCGGATAGCTCACCAACCCCCACCAATCGCCCTGTTCGCAGATGCCCCAACAGCTCAGCTGACCCTCGACGACCTTGTGCAGCTGCAGACCGTTCGGGTGATAGCGGCCGGTGCGATGCGGCTCGCGGGGAAACAGCACGGTCAGATCGACCAGCACGGTGATCGGCGGGCGTACCACCCGAAACGGGTTGCGCAGCGGCTGCCCGTTGTATCCGATCGATGCCAGGTCACCCACCGATCGATCATACGTTCGAACGGATCTGTCGGCGGCCGATCCGATCGCAGGTCCTGCGCTGTCGCCGCGGCCTAAGATCAACGCGCCCGGCGGATTCGACGGCCCGCAGCTGCAGGCGGCCTTCCGGCCCCATCCCGCCTAGCCGTCTGGACGCCTTTCCGGAAAAACTTTCCAGAAAATAGGTAGAGTTGAGCGGAACAGACTCAACATTGACGGCGTTGAACAACGCGACAAGCATTTTTAGCGGTCCGGTGGGCCCGCTCTGAGAGAAACGGAGGTGTCGTGGACTCTTTCAACCCGACAACCAAGACGCAGGCGGTGCTGACATCGGCCCTGCAGGCGGCAACTGCCGCCGGCAACCCCGAGATCAGGCCGGCTCACCTGCTGCTGGCCCTGCTCACGCAGAACGACGGGATCGCCGCGCCACTGCTGGAGGCTGTCGGCGTCGAGCCCGCCACCGTCCGCGCCGAAGCGCAACGCATCCTGGACCGGCTGCCGCAAGCGAGCGGTTCCAACTCGCAACCGCAGCTGTCGCGTGAATCGCTGGCGGCCATCACCACCGCGCAGCAGCTGGCCACCGAGATGGACGACGAATACGTCTCCACCGAACACCTGTTGGTGGGTCTGGCCACCGGCGACTCCGAGGTCGGCAAACTGCTGACCGGTCACGGCGCATCGCCGCAGGCGTTACGCGAAGCGTTCGTGAAGGTCCGCGGCAGTGCCCGCGTCACCAACCCCGACCCCGAGGCCACCTATCAGGCGCTGGAGAAGTACTCCACCGACCTGACCGAGCGCGCCCGCGAAGGCAAGCTCGACCCCGTCATCGGACGGGACAACGAGATTCGTCGCGTCGTGCAGGTGCTGAGCCGTCGCACCAAGAACAACCCGGTGCTGATCGGTGAACCCGGTGTCGGTAAGACCGCGATCGTGGAGGGTCTGGCCCAGCGCATCGTCGACGGCGATGTCCCCGAAAGCCTGCGTGACAAGACGGTCGTCTCCCTCGATCTGGGTTCGATGGTCGCGGGTGCCAAGTACCGCGGCGAGTTCGAGGAACGGCTCAAGGCCGTGCTCGACGACATCAAGAACTCCGCCGGGCAGATCATCACGTTCATCGACGAGATGCACACCATCGTCGGCGCCGGTGCGTCCGGTGAGGGTGCGATGGACGCGGGCAACATGATCAAGCCGATGCTGGCCCGCGGCGAACTGCGCCTGGTCGGGGCCACCACGCTCGACGAGTACCGCAAGTACATCGAAAAGGATGCCGCGCTGGAGCGGCGCTTCCAGCAGGTGTTTGTCGGCGAGCCGTCGGTTGAGGACACCGTCGGAATCCTGCGCGGGCTGAAGGACCGCTACGAGGTGCACCACGGTGTGCGCATCACCGACTCCGCGCTGGTGGCCGCCGCGACGCTGTCCGACCGCTACATCACCGCCCGCTTCCTGCCGGACAAGGCGATCGACCTGGTCGACGAGGCGGCCAGCCGGCTGAAGATGGAGATCGATTCGCGGCCCGTCGAGGTCGACGAGGTAGAGCGCTTGGTGCGTCGGCTCGAGATCGAGGAGATGGCGTTAGCGAAGGAATCAGACGACGCGTCGCGCGACCGTCTGGAGAAGTTGCGCTCCGAATTGGCCGACCAGAAGGAAAAGCTGGCCGAGCTGACAACCAGATGGCAGAACGAGAAGAGCGCCATCGACGTCGTCCGCGAGCTCAAAGAACAGCTGGACACGCTGCGCGGCGAATCCGAGCGTGCCGAGCGTGACGGCGACCTGGCCAAGGCCGCCGAGCTGCGCTACGGGCGCATCCCGGAACTCGAGAAGAAGCTCGACGCCACGCTGCCGCAGGCGGCGGCCCGTGAAAACGTCATGCTCAAGGAAGAGGTTGGCCCCGACGACATCGCCGACGTCGTGGAGGCGTGGACCGGCATCCCGGCCGGGCGGCTGCTGGAAGGCGAGACCGCAAAGCTGCTGCGGATGGAAGACGAGCTGGGCAAGCGCGTCGTCGGCCAACGCAAGGCCGTCGTTGCGGTTTCGGATGCGGTCCGCCGCACCCGGGCCGGCGTCGCCGACCCCAACCGGCCGACCGGTTCGTTCCTGTTCCTCGGGCCCACCGGTGTCGGTAAGACCGAGCTGGCCAAGGCGCTGGCCGACTTCCTGTTCGACGACGAGCGGGCGATGGTCCGCATCGACATGAGCGAGTACGGCGAGAAGCACTCGGTGGCCCGCCTGGTCGGTGCGCCTCCCGGCTACATCGGCTACGACCAGGGTGGTCAGCTGACCGAGGCGGTTCGCCGCCGGCCCTACACCGTCGTGCTGTTCGACGAGGTGGAAAAGGCCCACCCGGATGTGTTCGACGTGCTGCTGCAGGTTCTCGACGAGGGCCGGCTGACCGACGGGCAGGGCCGCACGGTCGACTTCCGCAACACCATCCTCATCCTCACGTCCAACCTCGGGTCGGGCGGTACAGAGGAGCAGGTGATGGCCGCGGTGCGCTCGGCGTTCAAACCTGAGTTCATCAACCGGCTCGACGACGTGCTGATCTTCGACGGCCTCCATCCCGACGAATTGGTCCGCATCGTCGACATCCAGCTCGAGCAGCTGGCCAGGCGGCTGGCGCAACGGCGGCTGCAGCTGGAGGTGTCGCTGCCGGCCAAGGAGTGGCTGTCCAAGCGTGGGTTCGACCCGGTCTACGGCGCCCGTCCGTTGCGGCGGCTGGTGCAGCACGCCATCGGCGACCAGCTGGCGAAGATGCTGCTGGCAGGTGATGTGCACGACGGCGACGTGGTGCCGGTCAACGTCAGCGCCGACGGCGACTCATTGGTGCTGGGCTGATTCCGCACTCGCACAACAAGAATCGCCCCCGTTATTCGCGGGGGCGATTCTTTGTTTTTGCTAACGACAAAGGCGGCCACACGAGACAGGAAAATTGATCAATTTTCATTCCATCAATGTCACCCCGAGACCTACGCTTATTGCCATGAAGCAAATCCGGCTGCGGGCAGTTGTGCTTTTGGGATCGTGGGCGATCGGACTGCTGGTGGCGGCGTGGGTCGTTCCCGGTGTTTCGGTGTCGTTGTCGGGGTTCGTCGTCGCCGTCGTGGTGTTCTCCACGGCGCAGGCGATAGCGTTGGTGGTGATCTTGAAGTTGCCCCATGGGTACGCGTCGCTGCTCCTTGGGGGCGTCGGCTTGGCATTGACCATCGTCGCGCTGAGTCTCGCTTCGCTGTTGACTGACGGGCTCACCATCCGCGGCATCGCATCGTGGGTAGCCACAACGGTTGTGGTGTGGCTGGTGACAACGGTGGGGGCAATTTCGCTGCCCGAGCTGTTCGCACGCGATCACGCCGGCTCTACCTGACCAGTTCGAGGCCGAGCCGTCGGCCACGCAAAATTGGGCATTTCGGTGAGTGCTCCGGCTGAGTAGCATTTGTTTATCTCGTCCGACGACGGAGGGAGGCGTGATGGGCGATACGCATCACGACCCGACGGACCATTCCCGGACCACGCAACCGCACGCGGGAATCGTGATGAAGGACAATTTCTTATGGCCGGGATTCATTTTGCTGGCCGTGGCGGTGTCCGGAATGATCAGCACGGTGGCGGCGGCCGCGT
The DNA here is from genome assembly GCA_963796825.1 of uncultured Actinomycetota bacterium. Lineage (GTDB taxonomy): Bacteria > Actinomycetota > Actinomycetes > Mycobacteriales > Mycobacteriaceae > Mycobacterium. The sequence continues at coordinate 37,480 of CAWCNE010000009.1, read as the reverse complement.
ACCGACATTACGAGTGGCTCACCACGACCGTGCTCGTCGCCGTGCTCGGCACGATCGCCGGAGCGCTGTGGTTCGTCGTGGAGTTCCGCCGGGTGGCCCGTATCGAGGAGCAGCTCGCGGCGCACCCCGATAACTGGCCCGGCAAGCCGCTGCCCGCGTCGACGCCGCTGGAGGAGTTAGTCGGCTCCTCCGCAGGCCGTCCGGCCCGCGTCGTCGCCGCTGGAGGAGTTCGGCTCCTCCGCAGGCCGTCCGGCCCGCGTCGTCGCCGAACGGGTAGCAAACTTTAATTCGGTTGTGACCTGCTGGCATTCTCGCTTGGGGGTCGAGAGCAGCTAGGCTACGTGGCGATGGTTCCCCTCTGGTTTACGCTCTCCGCGCTGTGCTTCGTCGGTGCCGCGGTGCTGCTGTACGTCGACATCGACCGCCGCCGCGGCCGAGGCCGGCGCCGTAAGTCGTGGGCACGTTCGCACGGATTCGACTACGAGCAGGAATCCACCGAGATCCTCAAGCGCTGGAAGCGCGGCGTGATGTCGACCGTCGGCAGCATCCCGGCGCGCAACGTGGTGCTCGGCCAGATCCGCGGCGAGGCGGTCTTCATCTTCGACCTCGAAGAAGTCGCCACCGTGATCGCCCTGCATCGCAAGGTCGGCACCAACGTCGTCGTCGACGTGCGGCTCAAGGGCCTCAAAGAACCTCGCGAGAACGACATCTGGCTGCTCGGGGCGATCGGGCCGCGGATGGTGTATTCCACCAACCTGGACGCCGCCCGTCGCGCGTGCGACCGCCGCATGGTCACCTTCGCGCACACCGCGCCCGACTGTGCCGAGATCATGTGGAACGAGCAGAACTGGACGCTGGTCAGCATGCCGATCGGCAGCACCCGCGCCCAGTGGGACGAAGGCCTGCGCACGGTGCGCCAATTCAACGACTTGCTACGGGTACTGCCGCCGGTGCCGCAATCGACGGCAGCAGACGGTACGTCGCAAGCGTCCGCACGGCGTAAGGCGGCGCCCAGCCGGCCGCTGGCCCCCGCCGGTCGCAGCGAGACTCCGCAGCGGCATGCCGAAACCACCACCCGTGAGGGCGGATCCGCGACGCGCGCCGCAACCCCGCCGCCTGCGCGTCAAGAGCCGGGCCACCGCCCACCGACCGGACGTAACGGCCACCAGGCGTCACATCACCAACGCTGAGTCAGGGCCGTAGGGGCGCTCAGTACACTGGCGCCGTGCCTCGCCGCGTCGCCCTGATCACCGGGCCCACCTCCGGAATCGGCGAGGGTTTCGCTCGTCGCTACGCCGCCGACGGCTACGACCTAGTCCTGGTGTCCCGCGATGCCGACCGGCTCAATCGACTGGCCGCCGAATTGTCCAACGAGGGCGGCTGCAACGTCGAAGTGCTTCCGGCCGATCTCGCTGATGCCGCCGGCCGGGACAAGGTCGCCCAGCGGTTGGCCTCCGGCGACGTCGACGTACTGGTGAACAATGCCGGCTTCGGCACGTCCGGCGAATTCTGGACCGCCGACCCGGCCCAGTTGCAGCGGCAACTCGACGTCAACGTCACCGCGATCATGCAGCTGACCCGGGCCGCACTGCCGGCGATGATCGACAAAGCCGCCGGCACGGTCATCAACGTCTCGAGCGTGGCGGGCCTGTTGTCCGGTCGCGGATCGACCTATTCGGCATCCAAGGCGTATGTCGTGTCGTTCACCGAAGGTCTGGCCGTTGGGTTGCGCGGCACCGGCGTCGGGATACACGTCGTATGTCCGGGCTACGTGCACACCGAGTTTCACGACCGGGCCGGCATCGACATGACATCGCTGCCGTCGTTCATGTGGCTCGACGTCGACGACGTGGTCCGGGAAACCCTGTCCGAGGTGGCCCGCGGCAACACGCTGATCATTCCCGGGCTGCAGTACAAGGTGATCACCACTGCCAGCCGGATGGTGCCGCGAACGCTGGCGCGCGCCGCCACGAGTGTCTTCGGTCGAGGCCGTGGCCGAACTTAAGCCTGAGCTCGCCGAATTGGCCGACCTGGTCCGCCAATTGGCGGTCGTGCACGGCCGTGTCACGTTGTCCTCGGGCAAGGAAGCCGACTACTACGTCGACCTGCGCCGGGCCACCCTGCACCACCGGGCCGCACCGTTGATCGGCCGGCTGGTCCGCGAGCTCACCGCCGACTGGGATTACGCCGCGGTCGGCGGCCTAACCCTGGGCGCCGACCCGGTGGCCACCGCCGTCATGCACGCACCTGGGCGCCCGATTGACGCTTTCGTCGTGCGGAAATCGGTGAAAACCCATGGCATGCAACGTCTTATCGAAGGACCCGACATCTCCGGCCAGCGGGTCCTGGTCGTCGAGGACACCAGCACCACGGGCGGGTCGGCGCTGACCGCAGTGCGGGCGGTGCTGGAAGCCGGCGCGCAGGTCGTCGGCGTGGCTACGGTAGTCGACCGGGCCACCGGTGCTGCCGAAGTCATTGAGGCCGAGGGTTTTCCGTACCGCAGCGTGCTGGGGTTGGCGGACCTCGGGCTGAGTTAGTCACCGTGCGCACTGTCATCGCGATGATCGCGGCGTTGGCGCTGACCTGCGCGTGTTCGAATCCGGCTGCCCGGCAACAGGTCTACGGCGCCGGAACTGCGCGGATCGGTGAATCGCTGGCGGTGCTGGGCTGGAATACCTCGATTTCGAACCTGCGCTGGCAAGACGATTATGTGCTCGTCGACGTCGATGCGGCGCCAACCGATCCAGCGAAGCCGCACGCCGCCCCGGGCGATATCCGCTTCGGCCTGTACGGGGCGTTGGCTCATCCGATGGAAGCGGTTGGCATCGGTAGCTGCGACGGTGTGAAAAATCTTGTCATCCAATCGCTTTCCGCCCCGGGCGGCAAACGGCTGACTGGCACGGTATGCCTGGGTCCGATGACGGACCGCGCCGCTGTCCGCGGCGTCTACCTGTATTCGCCTCGCGACCGCATCGCCCAGACCGCGGCCGCCTACCCGGCGGCATTCCCGGTCGGGGTGCTGCCGACCAAGGAAAGCGACACCGGGTTGGTGGTCAGCACCACCAGTGTGGCGGCGTGGCGGGCCGACGGGTCTCAGCTGAACCAGCAATCGCTCGGCGACCCGGCTGCGTTCAACGGCAGCGGTTACATGCTGCTCGGCTTGCAGGCCGACACGATCGCCGCCAAGTACCGGGACGACTCCGGAGCCCGCGGCGGGCCGATGATGCTGCTCGCCTCGCCGACCCTGCCGCCCCCCGGCCTCAACCCGGCCTGCATGGCCTACGGGGCGTCGGTGCTGATCCTGCCCGAGGCGTCGCTGGACTCGGTGCACGTCAACGCGTCCCTGTGCACCCAGGGTGAACTCAACGCAGCGCTGCTGTACGCGACCGTCTCGATCGTGGGCACCCATGCCGCGGTGTGGACCACCCGATGACCGAGCCCGGTCCCACCGAGTGGAGCGTTCCGGCGGCCGGCGTCGGTCAAGGGGTTGGGCCTTGGCAAGGAGATCTGCCCGACGACCCCCGGTATGACCCCGAGTTGCTGCGCGACGGCGACACCCGCAACGTCGTCGACGCTTACCGGTACTGGACGCGCGAGGCGATCGTCGCCGACATAGACAAACGGAGACACGCCCTCCATGTCGCGATCGAGAACTTCGGCCAGGACGCCAACATCGGCGGGGTAGTGCGCGCCGCCAACGCGTTCGCCGTGGACACCGTGCACATCGTCGGCCGTCGGCGGTGGAATCGTCGTGGCGCCATGGTGACCGACCGCTATCAGCGTCTCCAGCATCACGACGACACCACCGAGTTGCTGCGCTTCGCCGCCGACGCGGGTCTGACGGTGGTCGCCGTCGACATCGTGCCGGGCGCTGAGCGGCTCGAGCAGACCACGCTGCCGCGGGACTGCCTGCTGCTCTTCGGCAGCGAAGGCCCCGGCATCAGCGACGACGCTCGCGACGGCGCCGCGCTGACCGTCTCGATCGCGCAGTTCGGGTCGACGCGCAGCATCAACGTCGCCGTCGCGGCGGGCATCGCCATGCACACCTGGATCAGCCAACACGGCGATATGGGAAGCGCCTGGTAATGGCACCGATTCGCTAATTCCCTGGGGAAACGTCGAATTCGATGGGCAGAGTGGCTGGTCCGGTCAGCGCGGTCAGCGGTTTCCACGGGGCCGGTCCGGTTCGCCGGGCGCGTGGCATCTGCCGTGTCATCACCGTCAGGGCTTCGGCGAGTTCGAGCCGGGCGAGGTTGGCGCCCAGGCAGTAATGCATGCCGGCGCCGAACGTTTGCATGGCGGCGGCGCCCTCCCGGGTGATGTCGAGTTGGTCGGGGTTGTCGTAGACGGCAGGATCCCGGTTGGCCGAGGCGGTGTTGGCGACAACCAGTGTGCCGGCCGGGATGAGGACGCCGGCGAGTTCGACATCCTCGAGAGCGATGCGCAAGGTGCCCCAGGCGATTGGGGAGTGTCGCATGGTTTCCTCGACCGCGTTGGCGGCCAACTCGGGATTTCGGCTCAGGAGTGCCCACTGGTCGGGGTGATCGCAGAGCACCTGCACAGAGGCGGCGAGCTGGTTTCGAGTGGTGTCAGTGCCGGCAATGAGGAGGCCCACCACCAGCATGCGTAACTCGTGGGCATCGAGGTGATCGCCATCGTGTTCGGCGCGGATCAGCTCTGAGATCAGGTCGTCGGCCAGTGCGTCACGGCGGTCGGCGACCATATCGTCGACGTAGTCGTCGACGGCTTCCCATGCCGCCAGGATGGAGTCCGACTCTGCGGCAACGTTCCAGCTGAAGGCCTTGAAGATGTCGTCGGTCCATTCCGAGAACAGCTTCCAGTCCCCGGCTGGTGCGCCGAGAAGCGCGCAGATAATCGGGATCGGATATTGAAGCGCGATGTCGGTCACTACATCGCAGCGCCCGCGGATCGTCTGGCGTTCAACAAGTTCGGTGATGACATCGATGATCGTGGTGCGCAGCCGTGCGGTCGCCCGAGGTGTGAAAGCCTTCGATACCAACCGGCGCAGGCGGTGGTGCGCGTCCCCGTCGAGACTGATCAGATTCGCGGTGACACGGTCCCATATCGCGCCGGACGTGATGCCCTGACCGGCCAGGAACATTCCTTTCGGCATGCGAAACCGGGGGTCGCGCAACACCGTACGAACCAGTTCGTAGCGCAGGATTTCTGGGCCATGGGTGCCGATGGCGATCGGTGCTTGATTGCGCGCCTGAGCGATGAGTCGGTGCGCCTCTTCGGGATCGTCCACATGCTCGTAGGCCAAGATGGGGAGCCCCGCGCCGAAGACATCCGGGCAACTGCGGGTAGGCATCGTGTCGATGGTCATGACGACTCCTCGCTCTGACACGTCAGCGGTTGCTGACCGCGAGCCCATCGTTGCTTCGGTACCGCGAAGACACGTCAGTGGACGGATACTGATCTTTCACGTTTGCCCCCGGCCTCCCGATTTAGGCTGTACGGATGCGGTTGACGTGGCCATTGACCGGCCGCTCCAAAGAACAGCGACTCATCGAAGCCGCGATCTTCGACGCGGACTCGTCCGGGATCGTGGTTTGCGGGGCCGCCGGGGTGGGGAAGAGCAGGATCGCGCGTGAAGCGCTGAGTTCTGCCGAGTCGCAGGGGTGTGAAGTCCGGTGGATCGTGGGCACGTCTTCGGCGCGGTCGATTCCGTTAGGGGCGCTTTCCTCGTGGGCAGAGTCTGCCGGTGACGACACCCTCGAATTGATCCGCAATGCAATCGCGTCGCTGACTTCGTCGTCCCCCGGCAAGACGGTCGTGCTGGGCGTCGATGACGTAGCTCTGCTCGATGATCTGTCGACATTCGTTGTGCACCAGATCATTCAGCGCCACGCTGCCAAGGTGGTGCTCACGGTCCGCGAGGGTGAATCGATTCCCGCCGGGGTACGGCAGTTGTGGAACGGCAGTCAGCTTGATCGCATCGACTTACAGCCGTTGTCCAAAGACGAAATAGCCGAGCTCATCTCGGCAACATTGGGCGGGCCGGTGGATTCGAAGGCGGCTGAGCGCCTGTGGACCTTGACCCGCGGCAATCCCCTGTATCTGCGAACCATCGTCGAGCAGGAAGTAGCTGATCAACGGCTCGCAATGCAGGACGAATACTGGCGCTGGCTCGGCGATCCCGTCCTAGCGCCCGGCTTGGTCGAGCTGATCGAAGAACGGATCGGAGGCCTACCCACCTCGGTCAGCGATGTGATCGACGCCCTCGCCGTTGGCGAGCCCATCGAGCTCTGCTCGCTCAGCCGAATAACCGATCCGGCCGCGGTCGAGCAGGCCGAGATCCGCGGTCTGATCGCTCTGGACCGAGTGGGCGATCGGGTCGAGGCGAGGCTGGCGCACCCGCTGTACGGGGAGGTTCGACGAAATCGTGCTGCCGCCACCCGGTTGCGACGGCTGCGCGGCCTGGTCGCCACCGAGCTCGCGGCGTCGGATGACTGCGACGACATGCAGGTCGTGGTCCGCCGCGCGACCCTTAGCCTCGACTCCGACCTCGAGCCCGATGCGGACCTGCTGGTTCGGGCGGCCAGCGGCGCGGTCTGGCTGTGGGAATTCCCCCTTGCCGACCGACTTGCAGCCGCCGCAACCCTCTCGGGAGGGGCGGCGAAGGCGAAACTCATTCGGGCTTATGCCTTGTCGTGTACCGGCCGTGGCCGGGAAGCCGACGCTTTGCTCGCCGACATCCAGGCCGACGAGTTGGCCGACGACATGTACGGGCGGATGGCTTTCCTGCGGGCCACCAATCGGTTGTTCACTCTGGCCGACCCGGCAGGGGCAAAGGAGCTCATCGACGAGGCATCCCGCGTCGCAGGCCCACAGGCCCGCAGCTGTATCGACGCATTTCTGGCGGTGTACTGGGCGGCGATGGGCAAGCCGCAGGCAGCCATCGAGTCATCCGACAAGTTCAGCTGGCAAGAGCTGCCCGACCTCGTCGCCCAGCGAGTGACCGCGTGGGCCCTCGCCCTTGCGTTCGGAGAAGCCGGCCGCGCCGGCGAAGCCGCAGCCGCGGCAAAGGCCGGCTATCCGGTCCCGATCCGCTCGTTCGTCATCATCACCGACGCTCACATCGGCGCTCTACTTTTGGCCGGCCATATCTCCGATGCCGACGCACCGGCGCAGACGATACGACAACGTCAAATCGAGTTCCAGGCATTTCAGTCTTTCCAAGTCGGTGCTCTCGCGGTGGGCAGAGCGGCTCTTGGCTCCGGGCGACTCGACGAAGCGATTTCCCTGCTGACCCAATCCATGGAAACCGCAACGGATTCCAATGACTGCAACGGGTGGGGGTATCGGTGCCAGATCCCGCTGATGACGGCGCACGCGATGCGCGGCTCGACCGACGAAGCAGCTGCCCGGCTCGGGGCGATCGAAAAGCTGCGCCACCCCAGCTGGAGATACCTCGACTACGAGTACGCGATCGCCAAGGCATGGCTGGCCGCCGCGCAGGGTGCCGTCAGTGAGGCAATCGTGATCTCGCTCGCTGCCGCCGAAACAGCGAGATCCAACGGGCAATTCGCTCCTGAAGTGGTGTGCTTGCAAACCGCTACGCAATTCGGGGACCGTTCATGCGGACCTCGATTGCGCGAGCTTGCAGCGATCGTCGAGGGGCCGCGCGCCGGCGTTGCCGCCCGTTTCGCCGAAGCGATGCATGACGACTGTGGCGCCGACTTAGCTTCGGTATCAGCGGAATTCGAGAAAATGGGCGATCTCGTCGCGGCTGTCGACGCGGCGGCACACGCAGCCATCGCCTACCGGCATCACGACTTGCGCGGGTCGGCGTTGGGATGCTCGGCCAAGGCCGAAGCGTTGGCCGAGCAATGTGGCGGCGCCCGCACCCCAGCCTTTCGCAAAGCCGTCGAACGATTGCCGCTGACCGACCGCGAACGAGAAATCGTGATGCTTATCGGAGAAGGTCTGTCCAACCGGGATATCGCGACGAGGCTGACGCTGTCGGTTCGCACCGTCGAAAGCCACATCTACAAAGCGATGGCCAAGACCGGCCTTTCACGCCGCGACGAACTCGCGGCCCTGTTGCCCCGGCGCCGGGAACGATCAGAGCGGTAATCCGAAATCCATCCCGCGTCCGCTACTGACAACTACTGACGGTCTCCTGGTGGTATCACGCGCCGCCGCTGCGAAATATCAGTAGTGCTCCACTGACATCGATGAATCCGCCGCGATCGACGATTCCAGTTACGGATCTCACCGACGGAGGATTGAAATGCTCACCGAAACCTTGGCAGTCAGGCCCCTTGATGAGACACAGGAGCGATTGGTCGCGCCGGCACCGGTCCTGATCACCGAACACGAGGTTGCGCTCGGCACGGCCGTAGCGCTGCGAGCACGACCGACGACCCGGCGCCGCTGGCTCGGGGCGCCGCAGCTCCTGCTTGCGGCCCTCAATCGCAGGCCTGCGCCGTCGACGCAGGATGGGTCACCGACCCGCCGAAGCTACCCACAGCACTACGCCTTTCTGGAAAACGCCTGTTTAGCGCGCGAGATGGAACACCTCTGACGGCTCGCACCCTCGACGGGCATCCTTTCGGTAGTCAATCTTCCGGAAGGATGCCCGCTTGCTCGCCTGCCGGGTAGGGCAGGATCAGCGACATGGATCAGGTATGGGTCAACCGGGCGGTCAGCGCGGAGGCCGCGGTCGCTGGTCGCCATCTGAAAAAGCTGTGGGCGCTGCCCGGCACCCAGCTTGGCGTGGTGGCCTGGCCACCGACCCGGCGCGATCGATGGTTCGGCGGCTGGCATTACTGGTGGCAGGCGCATCTGCTGGACTGCCTGGTCGACGCCGAGCAGCGTGACCCGCAACCCGAGCGGCGTATCAAGATCGGGCGGCAGATCCGCGCACACCGACTGCGTAACAACGGATCCTGGGTCAACAACTACTACGACGACATGGCCTGGCTGGCGCTGGCGCTGGAGCGGGCGTCGCGGATCGCGGACGTCGACCGCGAGCACGCCCTGCGACAAGCTCAACGACCAACTGGTCAACGCGTGGGTTCCCGAGGACGGCGGCGGAATCCCGTGGCGCAAGCAGGACCAGTTCTTCAACGCCCCGGCCAACGGACCGGCGGGGCTGTTCCTGGCCCGCTATGGCGACCGGCTGCGCCGCGCCCAGCAGATGGCGGACTGGATCGACGAGACGCTGATCGACCCGGAGACGCACCTGGTGTTCGACGGCATCAAGGCGGGCTCGCTGGTCCGCGCCGAATACACCTACTGTCAGGGCGTGGTGCTCGGCCTGGAGACCGAACTGGCCGCCCGTACCCACGACGCCCGGCACGCGCCGCGGGTGCATCGCCTGGTGGCCGCGGTCAACGAGAAGATGGCGCCCGGCGGGGTACTGCGCGGTTCCGGCGGTGGCGACGGCGGGTTGTTCTCCGGCATCACCGCCCGCTATCTGGCGTTGGTCGCCACCACGTTGCCGGGCGATTCCGTCGACGACGTCAAGGCCCGCGACACGGCCCGCCACATCGTGCTGACATCGGCGCAATCGGCCTGGGACAACCGCCAGTCGGTGGAAGGGCTTCCGCTGTTCGGCCCGTCCTGGGATGAGACCGCCGAGTTGCCGACGGCCGGCGGGCAGCAAGGCGCAGTTCGTCGCCGGCGCGGTCACCGCATCGGAGATCCCCGAGCGCGATCTGTCCGTGCAGCTGTCCGGTTGGATGCTGATGGAGGCCGCCTACGCCGTGACCGCCGGCGACGTCGATGAAGGGACCAGCGATGAGTAAAGTCCACGCCGATGCCGAGTCGGCGCTGCACGGCCTGCTGAAGGACGGAATCACCATCGCCGCAGGTGGTTTCGGTCTGTGCGGCATTCCGGAGAACCTGATTCAGGCATTGGTGGACAGCGGGGTCAAAGATCTCACCATCGTCGGAAACAATGCCGGCGTCGATGATTTCGGCATGGGGCTGCTACTCAAGGCGCGTCAGGTGAACAAGGTGATCGCCTCTTACGTGGGCGAGAACAAGGAGTTCGAGCGCCAGGTGCTGGCCGGCGAGCTGGAGCTCGTGCTGACGCCGCAGGGCACTCTCGCCGAGAAGTTACGGGCCGGCGGCGCCGGCATTCCCGGCTTCTACACCCGCACCGCGTTCGGCACCAACCTCGCCGAGGGTAAAGACACCCGGGTCTTCAACGGCACGGAATACGTTCTGGAAGAGGGTATTCGGGCCGACGTCGCCATCGTCAAGGCGTGGAAGGGGGACAAGGCGGGCAACCTGATCTACCGCAAGACGGCGCGCAACTTCAACCCGATGATCGCCACCTGCGGCACGGTGACCATTGCCGAGGTGGAGGAACTCGTCGAGGTCGGCGAGCTGGACCCCGACCTGGTCCACACCCCCGGCATCTACGTCGACCGGATCATCGAAGGCCCGGGCTACGAGAAGCGCATCGAATTCCGCACCACCAGCGGCGGCGCGGCGCGCAAGAACGACAGCCCGATCCGCGAGCGGATGGCCCGGCGCGCCGCCCAGGAACTGCGCGACGGCTACTACGTCAACCTGGGCATCGGCATTCCGACGTTGGTGGCCAACTACATTCCCGACGGAATCAAGGTCACGCTGCAGTCCGAGAACGGTCTGCTCGGCATCGGGGCCTACCCGGCCGAGGACGCCGTCGACCCCGATCTTGTCAACGCCGGCAAGCAGACCGTCACCAGCCTGCCCGGGTCCAGCTTCTTCAGCAGCGCCGACTCTTTCGCGATGATCCGCGGCGGCCACATCGACCTGTCCATCCTGGGCGGCCTCGAGGTCGCCGAAAACGGCGACCTGGCCAACTGGATGGTGCCCGGCAAGATGGTCAAAGGCCCCGGTGGCGCAATGGATTTGGTGTCCGGCGTGAAACGGGTGATCGTCGTGATGGATCACACCGCCAAGGACGGCAGCCCGAAAATCCTCAAGCAGTGCTCGCTGCCCGTCACCGGCAAGGCCGTGGTCGACATGATCATCACCGACCTGTGCGTCTTCGACGTCGAGCCCGAGCACGGCCTCACGCTGATCGAACTGCATCCCGGTGTCACCGTCGCCGACGTCCGCGCCAAGACCGGTTGCGACTTCAAAGTGGCCGTCTGAAAAAGCGGCCGTATGGTGGAAGCCATGACTACCCGACGGAACGTTCTGCTCGGCGCTGCGTTCGGGGTGCTCGCCGGCGCCGGCGCATTGACCGCTGTCACCGCAACCGGCGCTCCGAGCACTCCGCGCGCTCCGGCGAAGACGTTTGAGGTCAACCACACCGACGAGGAGTGGCGGCACCTACTGACCGCACAGCAGTACGCCGTGCTCCGCACCGCGTCCACCGAGGCGCCCTACAGCAGCCCGCTCAACGACGAGCACCGGTCCGGAACCTTTACCTGCGCGGGTTGCGGTCAGGACCTGTTCTCGTCGACGACGAAGTTCGACAGCGGCACCGGCTGGCCGAGCTTCTACAGAGCTCTCGGCAATGCCGTCATCGAGCGGGAGGACAACAGCGAGGGCATGTCGCGCACCGAGGTGCTCTGCAGCCGCTGCGGCGGGCACCTCGGCCACGTATTCGACGACGGGCCCCAGCCAACGGGCCTGCGCTACTGCATGAATGGCGTGGCGATGGGCTTCAGGCCCGCCTGACACGGTCGCCGACCGAGAGGCACCGGGTGCGACTTAATTGTCGACGCCTTATTGTACTCGTGTAGTACGGTCGTCCGGGTGCCATGAAAGGATCCGACATGCGGGCTCTCGGTTTTCTGTCGTGCGTCTTTGCCGCCGTCATAGTCGGCTTGTCACCTTCGACAGCAACGTCAATCCCCGCCCGGACGAATGCGGTGCAACTGGTTGACACCAGCGCGGATCTGCCGCTTGGGGACGGCACGGCGTTGTTGATGGGCGGAACCAGCATCCCGCAACCGAGTCAGCTCTACCTCGACGCCGCCGACACGCTGTATCTGCAGCCGCGCGGCTTCACCGGCACTCTGCAGTCGCTATTTACCCCTGAAAACGTAAGTCCCACATCGCAATCGCGGGGCGAGCAGATTCTCGACTCCACTATCCTGCAGGACTTCAACCATGGAGACTTGAGCGCGCAAAACCCGGTCGTCGTTTTCGGCTACTCGCAGAGCGCGTCGATCTCGTCCGAGGTGATGCGCGAGCTGGCCGGCCAGGGTGTGCCGAGTGATGACGTGCACTTCGTGCTGATCGGCGATCCGGACAACCCGAACGGCGGCTCCGAGATCGTGACGAGCAATCTGTTCCCGGCGTATTTGCAGGCCAACGTCGCGACCCCGAACGACCTGTACCCGACCGACGTCTACACCGCCGAGTACGACGGTGTCGCCGATTTCCCGAAGTATCCGATTAATCTGCTCTCGGATCTCAACGCGTCACTGGGGTTCATCTACGAGCACGGCACGTACTTGAGCCTCACCGCGGACCAAATCAGCAACGCCATCCAATTGCCGACCTCGGCGGCCGACACCATGGTCAATTACTACATCCTTCCGGCCGAGAGCCTGCCGCTGCTGGATCCCCTGCGGTTGATCCCAATCCTTGGACAGCCCCTCTATGACCTGTTCGAGCCAGATACCCGGATTCTGGTGAACCTCGGCTACGGCAGCATCGACCAGGGATGGGCGTCGGGCGACGCCGACGTCGTCAGCACTGCCGGGTTTCTCCCGGACATCAATCTCGGCGAACTCTCCACCGCCCTGGGCGCCGGATTGCAGACCGGGGTCAATAACTTTTTCGCCGATCTGGCGAACCCCGACACCTACACAATCATTCCGCTGCTGGAGAACCCGTCTTTGGCTGAAATCGCCGACGCGGGATACCTCTATGGGTTCCTGCCCTCGCCGGACCCGACGCCGTCAGAGGCCTTGCAAGGCATCATCGAACTGTTCCAGGCATTCACCGCTATGACCTGAGCCGGGCACGACAACCTGCTGCGACTCAGAAAACCCGTCAGTCGGCGACGGTCAGTTTGTCTTCGTCGTCCTTGGCGGCGCGACGACGCCTCAGGTACGCCCGGCCGGTGGCGATGAACGCCGGCAGCATCGACACGAACAGGATCGCCAGGACGATCTTTTCCAGGTTCTGGTGGATGAACGGCATGTTGCCCGAGGAAGTATCCGGCCACGCGTGACGCCGCCACCCCAGAGGATGCCGCCGACGATGTCGAAGGCCAGGTACACCGGGTAGCGCATGTAGGACACCCCGGCGACCACCGGCGTGAACGTCCGCACGAACGGCATGAACCGGGCCAGGATGATCGCCGCGGGCCCGTATTTCTCGAAGAAGGCGTGCGACTCGGTCACGTGGTGCTGCTTGAAGAAGCGCGAGTCTTCCTTCTTGAACAGCGCCGGCCCGATCCGGCGGCCGATGAAGTAGCCGGTCTGGTCGCCGAGGATCGCGGTCAGCGCCACGGCCGGGGCCAGCACCCAGATGTCGAGGGTGCCGTGCGCGGCCAGCAGACCACCGGTGAACAGCAGCGACTCACCGGGCAGCAGCGGGAACAGCAGACCCGTCTCGACGAAGACGATGGCCAGGATCGTCGGCAACACGGCCGATGCGAACAGTCCCTGAGGGCCGATCCAGTACATCGGGTCGAGGATGTTGGGCATCGCCACTAATGCTTCCTCGTGGATTTCACGTGTTTCAAGATACCGGCGCCGGCGGCCGCCCTTCACCGGGCGGGCTGCGGACCCGCCGGAGGTATTGCGATACTGATGCGACACGTCAGGAAGGAAGCCGCATGCCCATCGCAACGCCAGACGTCTACGCGGAGATGCTGCGACGCGCCAAGGACAACGAGTACGCCTTTCCGGCGATCAACTGCGTCGGCTCGGAATCGGTCAACGCCGCGCATCAAGGGTTTCGCCGACGCCGGCAGTGACGGCATCATCCAATTCTCCACCGGCGGAGCTGAATTCGCTTCCGGCCTCGGCGTCAAAGACATGGTCACCGGCGCGGTCGCGCTGGCCGAGTTCGCCCACGTCATCGCGGCCAAGTACCCGATCAACGTGGCCCTGCACACCGACCACTGTCCCAAGGACAAGCTGGACACCTACGTGCGTCCGCTGCTGGCGATCTCGGCCGAGCGGGTGGCCGCCGGTCAGAACCCGCTGTTCCAGTCGCACATGTGGGACGGCTCAGCGGTGCCGATCGACGAGAACCTGGAAATCGCGCAGGAGCTGCTGAAGTTGGCCGCCGCCGCCAAGATCGTCCTGGAGGTCGAGATCGGCGTCGTGGGCGGCGAGGAAGACGGCGTCGAGGCCGAGATCAACGACAAGCTCTACACCACCCCCGAAGACTTCGAGAAGACCATCGACGCCCTGGGCCACGGCGAGCACGGCCACTACCTGCTGGCCGCGACGTTCGGCAACGTCCACGGCGTCTACAAGCCGGGCAACGTCAAGCTCCGCCCCGACATCCTCGACCAGGGCCAGAAGGTGGCGTCCGCCAAGCTGGGCCTGCCGGACGGTTCCCAGCCGTTCGACTTCGTCTTCCACGGCGGCTCGGGTTCGGCTGAAGTCGGAGATCGAGGAGGCGCTGCGCTACGGCGTGGTGAAGATGAACGTCGACACCGACACCCAGTACGCGTTCACCCGGCCGCTGGCCGCGCACATGTTCACCAACTACGACGGCGTGCTGAAGGTCGACGGCGAGGTGGGCAACAAGAAGGTCTACGACCCGCGCAGCTACCTGAAGAAGGCCGAAGCGGCGATGACCGAGCGGGTCATCGAGGCCTGCAACGACCTGCACTGCAACGGCAAGTCCGTCGCCGGTTAGGGCCTCGGCTCGAACGTGAACCCAGCTTCACGTTCGTCGTCCAGCGTGAAACCAGCTTCACGCTGGACGGAGCCGAAAAGGTCTCAGCTGGAACTGGATTCGCAGATCTTCCACTGATCGTCGCGGTACTGCAGATCGAAGCTGCGGGTCGAGCGGGTCTGCGGGGCGTAGGCCATGAAAGCGGTGACGTTGGCTTCGGCGTGGTTTCCGTTGACGACCACCTGGTCGATGTTGGCGACGACGGGATACTGCTTGGCCGCCGCAACGCGGTGGTAGGTGTCGCTCCACTCGCGCTGGTTGTAGTTGACGTAGTCGTCGCGCATGCTCCCGCAGGTGAGGCTGCGCAGCGTGGTCAGATCGCCGGTCTGCACCGCGGCATCGAAGCTCTGGATCGTGTTGCGGACCTGGTCTTCCTGTGACGCGGTGGACTTTCGGTTGTTGCGCGTCAGCAGCACGGTGCCCAGCACCGCGATCGCGGCCAGCGCCAGGATGATCAGGATCAGCGCCAGCACCCAACCCCAGCTGCGCTGACCTGACGGCCGGAGCTTGGCGCCCAGTCGAGGCGGAATCAGTTGCGGCGTAGCGGTTCTCGGTGCCCGGTTGGCCGACACCGGACGGCCTGCCCGGCGCGAAGACCTCGGTGGCAGGGTCGTTGGCGGCGTTGATGATCGCGGTCTCCTTGGCGTCGAAACCCGGGGCGGTGAAGCGACGTTCACCGCGGCTGAAGCGCGGGCATCGGCGGCTGCTGCTCCGGCCCGGACGGGCCGATCACCTCGGTCGCCGGGTCCGCCCCGCGCGGGCTCTCGGTGGTCTCTTCGTCGGCGCCGGCTGTCGGTTCGACGGCAGTGTCGGCTTCGGATTCGCACCGGGTCGCCCGCGGCGTCTGGATCGGTCGCGTCCGACGTGTTGTCGCGGTCAGACCCTGATGGATTGGGCATAGGCGCTGCTGTCCTCTTCGGTTTCGAAATACCTATTGAAGCTTAGCGACCCGGCACCGGGTTGTCAGGTGGCGGCATCGGCCGAACCAGTCGCGCGCACGGCACAATGGCGCCATGACGCCGATGCATGATCTGCTGGGACCCGATCCGATCTTCTTGCCCGGTGACCCCGACGCCGAGGCCCAGCTGGACGCCGGCGACAACCCGACCGCCGTCGCCGCCGCGCACCCGTCGGCGTCGGTCGCCTGGGCGGCGTTGGCCGAAGACGCGCTGGCCGACGACAAGGCGATCACCGCCTACGCCTACGCCCGCACGGGCTATCACCGCGGCCTGGACCAGTTGCGCCGCAACGGCTGGAAGGGTTTCGGGCCGGTGCCGTTCTCGCACGAGCCCAATCGGGGTTTCCTGCGGTGCGTGGCGGCGCTGGCGCGGGCGGCCGACGCGATCGGGGAGACCGACGAGCAGGCCCGGTGTCTGGATCTGCTCGACGACTGCGACCCGGCTGCCCGCGAAGGCCTCGGCCTGAGCTGACCGCGTCAGAGGCGCGCATCGCTGAGCAGTCGCCCGGCGGCTCGACCTGGATGGTCGCGTGGTCGAGTCCGCGCGCGGCCAGGACGCGCCTGGGCCTCATGCAGCACTCGCGCCGAGTTGTCGCAGCTGGCCAGGTGGGCGGTCACCATGTCCTTGCCGGGCACCAGCGTCCAGACGTGCAGATCGTGCACCTCGGTCACGCCGTCGACCGCCGCCAGCGCGGCGCGCAGTTCGTCGACGTCGATGTGGCTGGGCGACGATTCGGACAGGATGCGCAATGCGCCCGCGGCCAGCGACAGTGCCCGCGGCAGCACCCACAGCGCGACGAGGACGGCGACCACCACGTCGGCGTACGGCCAGTGCGTGGTGATCGGTGACCACGCCGGCGATGAGCACCCCGATGCTGCCGACGGTGTCGGCGATGACCTCCATGTAGGCGCCCTTGACGGCCAGGCTCTGCGTCGAGTGCGAGCGCAGCAGCAGCGCGACGGCGGCGTTGGTGGCCAGCCCGGTCAGCGCGACGACGACCATCGGAATGCCCGGCACTTCGGGCGCATGGCCGATGCGGCCGATCGCCTCGCGCAGGATGAGCGTGGCCACCCCGATCAGCAGGACGGCGTTGGCGACGGCGGTGAACACCTCGGCGCGGTGCCAGCCGTAGGTGCGGCGCCGGGGACGTACTGCCGCGCTGGGCGAGCAGCACCGCGCACAGTCCCATGAACGTGGCCGCGACGTCGGTCAGGATGTGGCCGGCGTCGGCCAGCAACGCGATGGAGCCGATCAGCAGCGCCGTGGTCAGTTCGACGACGAAGAATCGCGCCGAGCAGCGCGGTGGCGATCGCCAGCCTGGGCGCGGGCGTGCCCGGACTGGCGTGATCGTGGCCGGCGCCCATGGCCAGCAATATATGCGGGCTTACGCATATATTGCAAGGCGCTCAGGTCAGGTGCCGCCAGAACTGGGTGAGACCGGCGCCGATGCCGCCACAGCACTCCCGGCACCCCGGACAGTTCGAAGAGCGCTGTCGACCAGACCGAAGAACCACTGGTTCAGCGGGCGGAGCAATGAGCAGCAAGAACAGCAGCAGGAAGCCGTACGGCTTGAACTGTGCCAGCGCCCGCTGGGTCTCCGGGCTCAGGTGCGGCTCCAGCGCGCTGTAGCCGTCCAGGCCGGGAATCGGCAGCAGGTTCAGCAGCAGCGCGGTGATCTGCAGGAAGCCCAGGAACGCCACCCCGGCCCACAGCACCGGATGCAGTGGGTCGAAGAACAGGTTGGTCACCCCGAGCAGCAGACGGCCAGCACCAGGTTCGCCGCCGGCCCGGCCAGGCTGACCAGCGTGCGCTGCTTGGTGGTCATGCACGACGTCCGCACATACACCGCCGCCCCCGGCAGACCGATCCCGCCGATCGCGGTGATCGACGATCGGCACCAGGATCGACCACACCGGGCTGACGTATCGCCGCGGATCCAGGTCCAGGTAGCCGCGCAGCTGCGATGTCGCGGTCGCCGAATCGCCAGGCGGTGAAGGCGTGCCCGAACTCGTGCAGGCACAGCGACACCACCCAGCCGGCGATCACCAGGATGAACACCGCGGCGTAGGCCAGCGGCCTCACGTCGTCGCCGACCCAGTAGGCCAGCCCGCCGCCGAACACGGCCACACCGACGATGGCCCAGAAGACCGGGCTGGGCCGCACCGACTGGTGCAAGTCACGGGCGCTCACGCGACGAAACTACCGCTCACCGGACGGCCAACCAGCCCTCGGTGTTCCGGTAGATCGTCGAGCGGCGCGCCGGTCGCGGCGCGGCCACCCCGTCGCGGACCACCGCGACCCCGGTGCTGCCCAGCTGCGCGGCCCGCCCGGTCAGCCAGCGACGGCGTGCCCGTCACGCGGGCCCGCAGCCCGGGCAGCGCCGCCGTCGGCTCGACCGTCACCTCGGTCGACGTCGCCGTCGAACAGCACCGCGTCGTCGACGACGGCCTCCCCGTGCAGCAGCTGCCCGCTCGGCGGCCGGTCGCCAGACGGCCGACCCGACGATGACCGATCCGGTCTCGTCGCGGATCAGCGGCACCCGCCGCGCTCACCCGCGGCGCGCCCGGCGGGCCGCGCCGGCAGCCGGCCGGCAGGCGGTAGGCCCGCGTGGCCGGCGAGCGGCGCCGCGGCACGTAGGCCACCTCGACGTCGAGCCGCTCCGCGCGCAGCAGCCGGGTCAGCACCGACGCGAGGTCGGCGTCGGCGCCGACGACCACCACCCGCCGCGCATCAGGCGAGCGCCGCATCGATGTCGCCGGATCGACAATCGGTCAGCCCTCGCAGCGGCGCCGCGGCACGGCCGTCGACACCGCCTCGAACGCGCATACCGACGACGGTCTCGTCGGAGGTATTCAGGACGCTTCGCTCGCAACCGGCTGGGCGTCTCGCAGATTAGTGTGGGTCACCGGCTGGACCACAATAAGCGGCAGAAATGAGTGGGAGAAACGCCATGCCGGCAATCGTCCTGATCGGCGCCCAATGGGGCGACGAGGGCAAGGGCAAGGCCACCGACCTGCTCGGCGGCCGCACCAAATGGGTCGTTCGCTACCAAGGTGGCAACAACGCCGGGCACACCGTGGTGCTGCCCAGCGGTGAGAACTTCGCGCTGCATCTCATCCCGTCGGGAGTGCTGACGCCCGGCGTCACCAACGTCATCGGCAACGGCGTGGTGATCGATCCCGGGTGTGCTGCTCGACGAGCTGAAGGGCCTCGAGGACCGCGGCGTCGACACCTCGAAGCTGCTGATCTCCGCCGACGCGCATCTGCTGATGCCCTACCACGTGGCCATCGACAAGGTGACCGAGCGCTACATGGGCAACAAGAAGATCGGCACCACCGGCCGCGGCATCGGCCCCTGCTACCAGGACAAGATCGCCCGCATCGGGATCCGGGTCGCCGACGTGCTCGACCCCGAGGTGCTGACCCACAAGATCGAGGCCGCACTGGAATTCAAAAACCAGGTGCTGGTCAAGATCTACAACCGCAAAGCGCTGGACCGCGACGCAGGTCGTCGACGCCCTGCTCGAGCAGGCGGAGAGCTTCAAGCACCGCATCGCCGACACCCGGCTGCTGCTCAACAACGCGCTGGAGGCCGGCGAGACCGTCCTGCTGGAAGGCTCGCAGGGCACGCTGCTCGACGTCGACCACGGCACGTATCCCTATGTGACGTCGTCGAATCCGACCGCCGGCGGCGCGGCCGTCGGGTCCGGCATCGGCCCGACCCGGATCACCACCGTGCTGGGAATCCTCAAGGCCTACACCACCCGCGTCGGCTCGGGCCCGTTCCCGACCGAATTGTTCGACGAGAACGGCGAATACCTGTCCAAGACCGGCGGCGAGTTCGGCGTGACCACCGGCCGGCGCCGGCGCTGCGGCTGGTTCGACGCCGTGATCGCCCGCTACGCCACCCGGGTCAACGGCATCACCGACTACTTCCTGACCAAGCTCGACGTGCTGTCCAGCCTGGAGACGGTTCCGGTGTGCGTCGGCTACCGGGTCGACGGCAAGCAGACCTCGCGAGATGCCGATGACCCAGAGCGATCTGCACCGCGCCGAGCCCATCTACGAAGAGCTGCCCGGCTGGTGGGAGGACATCTCGGAGGCCCGCGAGTTCGACGACCTGCCCGCCAAGGCGCGTGACTACGTGCTGCGACTGGAAGAGCTTGGCGGAGCTCATATTTCGTGCATCGGTGTCGGCCCGGGCCGCGACCAGACCATCGTGCGTCGCGACGTTCTGGCGGCTCGCCCGTGACCGATTCAGAAAAGAGACCGGAACAGCTCGACCCCGACTACGACCACCACGGCGGCTTCCCGGAATACGGCGCCGCCAGCCCGGGTCCGGGCTTCGGCCGGTTCGTCGCGGCCATGCGGCGGTTGCAGGACCTGGCGGTGTCCGCCGACCCCAGCGACGACCTCTGGGACGATGCCGCCGGACATGCCGAAGCGCTCGCGGCGCAACTCGCTCCGTTCCAGGCGCCCGAAGGCCAGGCCCCGGCGGGCCGCTCGCCGCAACTGCCCGGAATGGGCAGCCTGCTGTTGCCGCCGTGGACGATGAGCAGGTACGACCCCGACGGCGTGGAGATGCGCGGCCACTTCTGCCGATTCCACGTCGGCGGCAACGGCGCGGTGCACGGCGGTGTGCTGCCGCTGCTGTTCGACCATGTCTTCGGGATGGTGGTGCACGCCGCGGCCCGGCCGATCAGCCGCACCGCTTTCCTGCACGTCGACTACCGCAAGATCACCCCGACGACACCCCGCTGGTGGTCCGCGGTCATGTCGCCGCGACCGAGGGCCGCAAGGCGTTTGTCCGCGGCGAACTGCTCGACGGCGACACCCTGCTGGCCGAGGCCAACGGCCTGATGATCCGGTTGCTGCCGGGCCAGCCCTGACCCGCCCTCAGTCAACCCACCTATCCTTGAGCACCGTGATCATGGGAGAAGGTGAAACCGGTGGCTGAGGGAACGCCGCAGACGGAGTCGCTCCGGCAGCACAGCGATGCCGACCGGCCGACGGTCATGCTGCTGGGGTCCGGGGAGTTCAGCCGCGAGCTGGCGGTCGCCCTGCAGCGGCTGGGCGCCCACGTGATCGCCGTCGAGCGGTACGCCGACGCACCGGCGCACGGCGTGGCCGACCAGTCCCTGGTGGTCAACATGACCGACGCGGACGAGCTGGGCGCCGCGATCAGGCGGCTGCGACCGCATTTCGTGGTGACAGCATCCGACGCGGTGGCCTCCGATGCGTTGACCGCTACCTCATCCGAGGCCGACGGCCTGGCAGCGGAGTTCGTCCCGACCGCGCGCTGCGCGCGGCTCACCGCCGACCGGGAAGGCATGCGCCGGCTGGCCGCCGATGAGCTCGGCCTGCCGACCGCGCCGTTCTGGTTCGCGGGATCGCTCGATGAGCTGCGGGCCATCGCCGACCACGCCGGTTACCCACTGCGGGTGCAGCCGGTGGCCGCCGTCGGTGGGGAGGGGCAGTCGGTGGTCCTGCTGCCGGGCGACCTCGAGCCGGCCTGGCAGCGGGCGGTGTCCGCCGGTGGCCGGCTGGCCCACAGCCGGGTGCTGGCCGAAGCCCTGGTCGAGATCGACTTCCACGTCACGCTGCTGACGGTGCGCAGCGAGGGCCCGTCGGGGCCGACGCTGGACTTCTGCGCGCCGATCGGCCACGGCGAGGCCATCGGGGACGTGCAGGAATCCTGGCAGCCGCAAGACCTGAGCCCCGCGGCGCTGGACGCCGCCAAGTCGATCGCTGCCCGCGTCGTCAAGGCGCTCGGTGGGCGCGGCCTGTTCGGCGTCGAGCTGATGGTCCGCGGCGACGAGGTGTACTTCAGCGATGTCACCGCCCGGCCGTTCGAGAGCGGACTGGTCACTGTGCGCACACAACGGTTATCGGAATTCGAGCTGCAGGCGCGGGCCATCCTGGGACTGCCGACCGACACCATCATGATTTCGCCGGGTGCGGCCGAGGTGATCTACGCCGGTATCGACGGCGGGGTGCAGCGTCCGCGACGTGGTGGCGCGCTGGGCGATGCGCTGCGCACCACCGAAAGCGATGTTCGGGTATTCACTCACGATGACTCTGAGGCCCGGCGCCCGCTGGGGGCGGCCGTCGTCACCGCCGCCGACGTGACCACCGCCCGTGGCCGCGCCCGGGCCGCGTCGGCCGCACTGCGCAGGCTCTGGTAACTCACCGGCTTCCCCGCCGACGGATCCAGCCGATATGCGAGACTCACGCGGGTTAGCCGCGCCGGCGACGATCAAGAGGGCAATCGATCCGGGTGAGCACAGGAGCGGCGCAGGCTACGCAGGAGATATCACCCCCGAGCAGGCGTGGAAGCTACTCAGCGAGAACCCCGAGGCGGTTCTGGTCGACGTTCGCACCGACGCCGAATGGCGATTCGTCGGTGTTCCCGACCTGGCCAGCCTGGGCCGCGAGGTCGTCTACATCGAGTGGAACGCCGCTGACGGTAAGCGCAACGACAACTTCGTCGGCGACCTGCTCGAGCATGTCCCTGCCGGTGACGATCGCCCAGTCGTGTTCCTGTGTCGTTCCGGTAATCGCTCGATCGGGGCGGCCGAAGCCGCCACCGAGGCCGGCATCAGCCCGTCTTACAACGTGATCGACGGCTTCGAAGGCCAGCTCGACGGCGACAGCCACCGCGGCGGACGGGGTTGGCGCGCAATCGGTTTGCCCTGGAAGCAGACGTGACCGCCGGACGAGCAGAGGGGAGTGCCTTCGGTCCGCATACCGGAGCCGCTGCCCGAGGGCGTCGGCCAAGCGACCATCGGGGTGCGCGGCGGGATCTTGCGGTCGCAGTTCGAAGAGACCTCCGAGGCACTGTATCTGGCCTCGGGTTATGTGTACGGTTCGGCGGCAGAGGCAGAGAAGGCGTTCACCGGTGAGGTCGACCGCTACGTCTACTCGCGCTACGGCAACCCGACGATCACCATGTTCGAGGAGCGCCTGCGTCTGATCGAGGGCGCCCCCGCGGCATTCGCCACCGCCAGCGGAATGGCCGCGGTCTTCACGTCGTTGGGTGCGCTGCTGGGCGCCGGCGATCGACTTGTGGCCGCCCGCAGTCTTTTCGGGTCCTGTTTCGTGGTCTGTAGCGAGATCCTGCCGCGCTGGGGAGTCGAAGTCGAGTTTGTCGACGGCGACGACCTGTCGCAGTGGGAGAAGGCGCTGTCGGTGCCGACTCAAGCGGTGTTCTTCGAAACCCCGTCCAACCCGATGCAGTCGCTGGTCGACATCGTCGCGGTCACCGAGCTCGCTCACGCGGCCGGGGCAAAAGTTGTGCTGGACAATGTCTTTGCGACTCCGCTGCTGCAACAGGGTTTCCCGCTCGGCGTTGACGTGGTGGTCTATTCGGGCACCAAACACATCGACGGGCAAGGACGCGTGCTGGGCGGCGCCATCCTCGGCGACAAGGAATACATCGACGGCCCGGTGCAGAAACTGATGCGGCACACCGGGCCCGCAATGAGCGCCTTCAACGCCTGGGTGATGCTGAAAGGCCTTGAAACACTTGCAATTCGGGTCGACTACCAAAACAACTCGGCGCAGCGAATCGCCGAATACCTGGAGGGCCATCCCGCGGTTCGTTGGGTTCGCTACCCGTTCCTCGCCTCGCATCCACAGTACGACCTGGCCAAGCGGCAGATGTCCGGCGGCGGCACCGTGGTGACCTTTGAACTCGACGCGCCGGACAGCGCGGCCAAGCAGCGTGCGTTCGAGTTGCTCGACGGACTGCAGCTGATCAACATCTCCAACAACCTGGGCGATTCGAAATCTCTTGTCACGCATCCGGCGACGACAACCCATCGTGCGATGGGCCCCGACGGCCGAGCCGCTATCGGCTTGGGCGACGGGGTTGTTCGCATCTCGGTTGGACTGGAGGGCACCGACGACCTCATCGCCGATGTCGACAGGGCCTTGAGCTAGCAGACTGCTGGGAATTCGCTGGGGATCACAGAATCAACCTATCTCGCAGCCGATTACCTGTCTGTTCACTGTGTTGTTGTCTAGATTTTCCCATTGAGTCGATGCGACAGGGCCATTCGACGCAATAGTGGAGTGGTGAGTACTTCCTGCATCAGCCGGCCGCGGGCATCACGTCATCCGCTGACCGGCGATTTCCATGAGTGGACAGTCATTGTCGACGGCGACGAAATTGCCTGGCAAAGCTACGCAGGCCCGCTGAGATTCGACGACACCGACTTCGCCATCGCGACGCGCAAGCTGCTTGTCGATCGAACCCGACGAGCTCCCCGCTCTGGTGAGTGAGCACGTCGAGTTCGCCTCACCCGGCCATCGTCAGCCTCGTCTGATGGTGCACTCGACCACTCCCTACGCCAACAGCTTCGAAACGGATCTCACCGCGATGGTGGAGGGCCGGCCGGTATCGGACCTCACGACGTATGTGGAGACCCGTGGTCTCTATCTCGCGCGCAGCGGCGACCTCGTCGTCGGCCGGACCCGGCCGTGGCGCCGCGGTAGCGCCGCGAAAGGTGTTCGGCGGCTGGCTCTTCCAGATGCCGACTATTACTACATGTCGCAGGCGCTGCTGCGCCGCGCGGTAGACGGCGGCGACCGCGATCCGGTCATGCGGCAGATCGTCGAGTTTCTGCGCGAACATCCGTCGGCAGTGGTGTGCCCGTACGACTTCGAACCCGAATTCCAGCTGCTGGTGGCCTGGTTGGCCCGTACCTCCGGCCTGGGCCGAATTCGGGTCGACGCCAATGATTCTCGCCTCAGCGTATGGAATGGCAAGCGCATGCTGCATCCCACCGTGCAGTCCGCGCTGGGCCTCGACAGCCTGGTGGCGGGTCAACCGGGCGCCGTCATTCTGGAACACGAGCATCGAGCCAGCCCGGCTTTCCAGGCGCTCCAAACGCCGCTTCCGGTGCTGCCCGGCTACGCCGTCACCTGGCAAGCGGATCGTCATGCCTTCGGTCGCGATCTGCTCCGCGCGGGCGCGCTTTTGCAAGGCCGATACGGGATTGACCATGCCTGCCTGAAGCCGTCTGACGGCGGCAACGGCGGACGCATCACGCCGGGTATCGAACTCGACCACGCTGCGCGGCTCGAAGAGCTCGCGGCCAATGCCTGGAACCTGGGCGGGGATCAAGTTCTCGAGGCGCACGTCAGCTACTTCGAAAGAGAAGTCTGCGGCGAACCCGTACTGACCACACCGTCGGCGCACGTGCGCTCCGGCGAGTTGCTCGACGGGCTCACCCTGCAGTTCATGCGCGGCACGTCGTGGAAGGGCAACATGTTCATCGGCCGCGCGGACTGGGAAGGCCTCGGCTTGGACGCCAGCGTGTACACCGGGCTGCGCACAACGATGGCCCAAATGCACCAGCGGCTCGGGTTGTTGCACTGCGGCATCGACTTCGCCGTCGGCACGGTGGGCGGCGTGTTCGGCGACACCGTCATGGCCGCTGTCCAGGACATCAATCCGAAAGTCACTGGTGCGCTGTTCCTGCGGGAGTTCATGGCGCGCCATCCCACGATCGGCACGGGCGCGGCCACCCGCGTCCTGAGCCCCGACGCGACGGAAAGTGCCGAACGGATCCGCGAGTTGGTCTCGGAATTCTCGACCGCCCGGCAGCCCTGCGAGGAGGTGGCCGTCGTACCCGGCCGCTGGGCGATGATCGCCACGTCGGCAGCCACGTCGCTGTCGGCCGGCGCCCGGGCGCTGACCATGGAACGGATGCTCGCCGCCTCGCGCTGAGCGCGTTTGGTGACGGCGCGATAACAAGTGGCGCGACGCGCTCGTTGAATACCGGGAACGTTGCGGTGCGCAACTTATCGTCGTTTTGTGTATCGCCGCACTGTGCTGAAGCTGCCGTTGTTGTTGGCTGCGGGCACGGCTCTGGTGCAGGCGCCGCGCGCCTCCGCTGAGCCGCCACGTGCGTCCGCCGAGTCGAGTCGGTGGTCCTCCGATCGAGCCAACCGCT
This sequence comes from uncultured Actinomycetota bacterium, assembly GCA_963796825.1. Classification (GTDB taxonomy): domain Bacteria; phylum Actinomycetota; class Actinomycetes; order Mycobacteriales; family Mycobacteriaceae; genus Mycobacterium. Next base: position 11,721 of record CAWCNE010000009.1, on the reverse strand, counting down.
GGTATCAAGCGCAGGGCTGGCCCGTCGGCGCGAACTTCATCACCTCCACCGCTATCAACCAGCTCGAGATGTTTCAGCCGGGCACCTACGACCCGCGCCGCATCGACACCGAACTCGGTTGGGCCCGTTTGCATGGACTGAACACGGTGCGGGTTTTCCTGCACGACCAGCTGTGGGCTCAGGATGCGCGCGGCTTCCAAACTCGTTTGGCGCAGTTCGTCGGCATCGCGGCGCGCCACCGCATCAAACCGCTGTTCGTGCTGTTCGACTCCTGCTGGGACCCGCATCCTCAAGTGGGTCGCCAGCATGCCCCGACCCCCGGGGTGCACAACTCCGGCTGGGTGCAGGGCCCCGGCGCTGACCGCATCGACGACAAGAGCTACACCCGGACCCTGCAGGACTATGTCACCGGCGTCATGACCCAATTCCGCAACGACGACCGGGTTTTGGGTTGGGACGTGTGGAATGAACCCGACAATCCAGCGCCGCAGTACGCCAGCGTCGAGCGCGGCGACAAGCTGGACCGGGTAGCCGATCTGCTTCCTCAGGTGTTCACCTGGGCGCGCTCGGTCGACGCGCGGCAGCCGCTGACCAGCGGCGTGTGGGACGGTGAGTGGGCAGATCCGGGCAGCCGCACCACAATTCAGAACATTCAGCTGGCCAACTCCGACGTGATCAGCTTCCACTCCTACGCTGGGCCGTCGGCGTTCGAGTCGCGCATCGGCGAGCTCACCCCGCACGGCCGCCCGATTCTGTGCACCGAGTACATGGCTCGGCCGCAGGGCAGCACCATTGAATCGATCTTGCCGATTGCCAAGCGGCACAACGTCGGCGCGATCAACTGGGGTCTGGTGGCAGGTAAGACGCAGACCTACTTCCCGTGGGATTCGTGGAAGCATCCGTACGCGGCGGTCCCGAAAGTGTGGTTCCACGATCTGCTGCGGCCGGATGGAACTGCGTTCGAGAACATCGAATCTCAGACCATCAGATCCCTGAGCGCCTCAACGGCCGGCTAGGCCATGACCGTCGCCAAGTCGATCCTGCTGTTCGCGCTGGCCGCGATTCTGGAGATCGGCGGCGCATGGCTGGTATGGCAAGGCATCCGCCAGCATCGCGGCTGGATCTGGGTGGGATTCGGCGTGATCAGTTTGGGCGCCTACGGTTTCGTCGCCACGTTTCAGCCCGACTCGCAGTTCGGTCGCGTGCTGGCTGCCTACGGCGGCGTGTTCGTCGCCGGCTCGCTGGCGTGGGGCATGGCGCTGGACGGATTTCGGCCCGACCGGTGGGACATCATCGGCGCGGCGGTCTGCCTGGCCGGCGTCGGCGTGATCATGTACGCGCCGCGCGGGCGCTGATCATTCCTTGTGTTCGACGACTCCGGTCGCGTGCTGCGCGCGGTCCTCATAGCTGCGGCGGGCGTGGGTGTCGAGGTTGAGGAACACCGTGTCGTTGCCCATCTTCTTGTTGAGCCAGCGCCGACCGCGGTCGGGCACGAGCGTCGCGACTGCGGCGAATGACTTACCCCAACTGGGCACCGACACCCGGGATTTCGGCTTGTCGAGGACTTTGACGATCGCCGCGGCGATCTCAGCCGGTTCGACCGGCTTCTGCGCGGAGGACGGCGTGGTCCCCGAGATCAGTTCGGTGTTGGTGAAGGTCGGCAGCACGGCGGAGATTTTGACTCCCTGCGGAGCGAATTCGTCGGCCATCGCGGTGGACAACCCGACCACGCCGAATTTGGTTGCAGCGTAGACGATCTGGCCGGGAACCGCGACCATGCCCGCCAGCGACGCGATGTTGATGATGTGTCCGCTGCGGCGCTTGACCATGTCCGGCAGCACCAGCTGACAGCCGGTGAGCACGCCGTAGAGGTTCACCTCGATCGACGAGCGGATCGCCTGTGCCGACTGCTCGAGGAACGGGCCCACCGGCATGACGCCGGCGTTGTTGATCAACACATCGATGTGTCCGCCGCCGTCGGCGCGGGCCTTGTCGAGAAAGGCCGCGAACGATTCTTTGTCGGTGACGTCGAGGGGATGGCCGGTCACCTGTCCCAGGGTGCTGATTCCGGCGACGGCGCTTTCGAGCACATCGAGGTCCCGGTCGCCGATGACGACCCGGGCGCCCCGGGCCAACAACGCCTGCGCGGTCGCGTACCCGATGCCGCGGGCAGCGCCGGTGATGACGATGGTCTTGCCCCTGATGTTGTTCATTCGACGGACTTTACAGGTGTCAAGTCTGGTGCGGAACCGACTGGTCGGCCAGGTCGGGACGCCCGGGCGAGGCACGATGACCAGCGAATAGTCGGGTTGATCGTCGCCGGTCAGCCGCCCGACGGCGCCTCGCCGGCCCCGCATCCACGTGCAGGACATACCGCATCCTCAGGTTTTGTTCGTCTAACCGGCCGAACAGACTGCCTATTGCGCGAAAAGATACTGTCTGATATTTCTTATGTTACGAAACGATACTAAATGAATGAAACATGGCCGGTATCGCAAGATGTCAGTCTGCCAGCCGGGAGAGGTGACCGATGAGATCTGTATCTGTGGGCACTGCTGTCGGAGGGTTCTCCCTCAGTCAAGCCTTCAGCTGGCCCGATCCCGAGATCGAGGGCACCCTCATCATCTCGCAGCCTTCGCTTGACCCCGAACTGTGGGCCGACTATGCGACCGGCGCCGTTCGCAGCTACAGCAAGCGTGGCGTCGAATGCGCTCTCGACATCGAGGCGCTGCGCAGCGGCGACGACACGATCATGTTCGGCGCCGTGGTCAATGACTCCGGTCGGGTGGTAGGCGGTTACCGGGCCATCGCGTTGCGCTCGGCCGACGATTCCCATGCGGTCGAGGAGTGGGCAGGCCATCCCGGCCAGCGAGGACGTGCGGCAGATGATCGCCGAGCGCGTGCCCTACGGGGTGCTGGAAATGAAGACCGGCTGGGTGACCGATGCCGCCGGCCGAAATCCTTTTCTGACCACCGCTCTGGCACGCAGTTGCTTCTACATGATGGTGATCCTGGATTTCCAGTACACCATGTGCACGGCCGCCACTCCGGTGCTGAACAGCTGGCGGTCATCTGGGTCTGTGGTCGCGCCCATTCCGGCCACGCCATATCCCAACGAGCACTACCGAACCAAGATGATGTGGTGGAACCGGCGCGACTTCGTCAGCCACGCGGAGCCGGGCCAGCTCGGCAAAATCGTCAGTGAGACAAAGGAATTGCTCCATGAGCAATTCCGCCGGACCAAGGTCGGCGCCGGTATCTCCAGTCCGGTCCCGTCCTCCCCGGCGCAACTCGTCCTGTCGCACGCCTTCGAGGTGGCTTAGCGAGTGCCTCCCAATCCTTTGACAAACGCCCTGTCCGCAAAACTAACCGAGGTAACCACCATGGATAACAGTTCAGAACCCGTTTGGATCATGTTCGCGACGGACATTGAAAGTCGCGACAAGTTGCTCAAGTACGCCAGCGGATCGCAATGGCAGGTGGATCCCAACACCGCGGCGTCGCTGATCCTGGTCGGCGCGGCCGAGCGCCTGGCGTCTCCGCTCGGAAGCCCAAGTCGTACCCGGGGTCAACGGAATGTCGATGATCAACCGGGAAAGCGCCTGAGCCTCCAGGCCCACCAGTCACATCAGCACCGTCAGTTGGGTGCCACCCGTTTTTGAAAATGTGTGCACTGCGATATCACCCGCCGTGATATCGCCCGTGGACACAAAAGGAAAAAAGAATGTGGTCGGACTCAGCGACCGAGGAGGCCCACTCTTCAGATCCCGAGGTCCTTGGCGACGATCGTCTTCATGATCTCGGTGGTCCCACCGTAAATCGTCTGGATGCGGGCATCGACAAACGCACGCGACACTGGATACTCCCGCATGTATCCGTACCCACCATGCAGTTGCAGACAACGGTCGGCGGTACGCACCTGAAGTTCGGTGGTCCACCATTTCAGCCGCGCCGCCCGCGCCGCAGTCAGCTCGCCGGTCAGATGTTCGGCGATGCAGTCGTCGAGATAGGTACGCGCGACATCGATTTCGGTCGCCAGCTCGGCGAGCACGAACTGAGTGTTCTGCAAACCCGAAATGGGGGAGCCAAAAGCCTTGCGCTGCTTGACGTAATTCGAGCGTTTCGGCCAGGACGCCCTCGGCGGCGGCCACCGCGCCGACGGCCAGCGACAGTCGCTCCTGCGGCAGGTTGTTCATCAGTTGGTAGAAGCCTCGGCCTTCCTCGCCGAGTAGATCGTCGACCGGAACTCGCATGTCGGTGAAGCTGAGTTCGCTGGTGTCCTGGGCGTGCAGGCCGATCTTCTCCAGATTCCGGCCGCGACTGAAGCCCGGCGTATCCGGGTCGACGACGAACAGTGACAGACCCTTGTGCCGGTCGGGCCCGGTGCGCGCCGCGACGACGAACAGATCGCCGGTCTGACCGTTGGAGATAAAGGTTTTCGCGCCGTTGAGCACGTAGTGGTCACCGTCGCGTACCGCTGTGGTGCGGATCCCGGCCAGGTCGCTGCCGGCGCCCGGTTCGGTCATCGCGATGCCGATCACCGTCTCCCCGGTCACGACTCCGGGCAGCCAGCGCTGCTTCTGCTCGGGCGTCGTCAGCTCGGTGAGATAGGGCAGCACGATGTCGTTCTGCAACGACAAGGCGATAGCCTCGGCCGCCGCCCCGGCTCGCTGAAGTTCGTCGACGACGATCGCGTTGTAGCGAAAGTCCTCGACACCCGCCCCGCCGAACTCCTCGGGGACCGAAAACGCCAGCAGTCCGAGCTTGCCGGCCTCGGTGAACAGCGACCGGTCCACGCAGCCGGCCTTCTCCCAGTCCTCGTGGGCCGGGACGACGGTCTGCTGAACGAAGTCGTGCACCATGTCGCGGAACTGCCGGTGCTCGGAGGTGTACTCCAGCCGTGCGCTCATCGGGTCACTCCTGTCAGCGGAAAGCGTCGATGCCGGTGAAGGCCTGGCCCAGGATCAGCTGGTGCATCTCCGGAGTGCCCTCGTAGGTGAGCACCGATTCCAGGTTCACCATGTGCCGGATCACCGGATACTCCAGCGATATACCGTTGCCGCCCAGGATGGTTCGCGCCGTCCGGCAGATCTCGATCGCTTCGCGGGTGTTGTTGAGTTTGCCGAAGCTGACCTGCTCGGGACGCAAACCGGCGCTGTCCTTGAGCCGTCCCAGCTGCAGCGCCAGCAGCAGGCCCTTGTGCAATTCGACGGCCATGTCGACGAGCTTGGCCTGGGTCAACTGGAAGCCCGCGATCGGCCGGCCGAATTGAGTGCGCTCGCCGGCGTAGTCCAGCGCGGCCTGCCACGCGGAACGCGCGGCGCCCATCGAACCCCAGATGATCCCGTACCTCGCTTCCGACAGGCACGACAGCGGACCCTTGAGACCCTTCACCTCCGGCAGCAGCGCGTCGTCGGGCAGACGAACGTCGTCGAGGACCAGCTCGCTGGTGATCGATGCCCGCAGCGAGAGCTTGTGGTGGATGGTGTTCGCGGAGAACCCCGCCGTGTTGGTGGGGACGACAAAGCCGCGCACACCGTCGTCGGTGACCGCCCACACCACCGCGACGTCGGCGACCGACCCGTTGGTGATCCACATCTTGCGGCCGTTGAGAACCCAGTCCGACCCGTCGCGGCGCGCCCGGGTGGTCATCGAGGCGGGGTCGGATCCGGCGTCGGGCTCGGTCAGCCCGAAGCAACCGAGAAGTTCGCCCGCGGCCATCCCGGGCAGCCACTGTTGTTTCTGTTCCTCGGAGCCGAATCGCCAGATGGCGAACATGGCCAGCGAACCCTGCACCGAGACCATCGACCGGATGCCGGAGTCGGCGGCCTCCAGCTCGGTACATGCCAGCCCGTAGTGCACGGCTGACGCCCCGCCGCAGCCGTAGCCCTCCAGGTGCATGCCGAGCAGGCCGAGCTGGCCGAAGTGTTTGGCCAGCTCACGGACCGGCAGATCGCCGATCTCGAACCATTCGGCGATGTGGGGGAGGACGTGCTCGCCGCAGAACTGGCGAACGGTGTCACGCACCGCGATCTCGTCGTCCGACAGCGAGGCGTCCAGGCCCAGTGGGTCCTGCGGATTGAAGGCGGGAAGTGTGCCGGTGCTCATGGCCTCATACTGCCACCGCAGGAAAGGAGGCCTAGGCTGCCCAAGGGGGAACCAGCAAGGAGGGAAGAGGTATGCCCCCACTACTTCGCATATCAGCCGTGTTCCTACTGGCCGTCGCCCTGGCCCCGCCGGCCGTTGCCGATCCGGTCGACCCGATCCCGGGGAACGGCTTCTTCGTCGTCGGACCCGACATCGCACCGGGTCTCTATCGCACCGGCGGGTCCGGATCGACGTTCGGCGTCTGGATCAACAACGTGCCGACCCAGGACTCGATGTGTTCGTGGTTCACCTACAGCACACCCGATGCGGCCAAAGACCATGTCCTGCAGACCAACACGTCCGTCGGACCGATGTTCGCGAATATCAACACCGGGGTCAAAGCCTTCGAATCGCAGAACTGTCAACCCTGGACGCGGGTCCCGTAAGGCATTCGGCCACAGCGCTAGTCGCAGTTGACGCACACCCCGGTCAGCGACAACTGCATGCCGCAGTTGCAGAAGCTGCCCTCACGCCGAACGTCGGCGGAACGCTTTCCGCCCGGGCGCACCCGATTCTCCGGATGCTCGACGTACCAGGTTCCCTTTCGCGAACTGGGCCCGTACCCGGCTCCGCCGTTCGCGACCCCGGCGATCTCTTGTTCGGTGGCGAAGCCGGTCGTATAACCGTGGTAGATATGCAGATCGGGGAGTCCGTCGCGCCTTTTGGCTATCACGTACGGCTTGTCGGCACGCACCACCGCTCGGTATTCGGTGATGCCGACAGCGGCAGTGATCCGGCGGATGAATTGATGGTTCCCAGTCGGGATGTGCGCCTTCGCCATCGCCGCGAGCAGCGAATCGGGCGGTTGGTCTGCAATGGTCACATTTTTTAACGATAGGGGCCGCAGCGATGACGTCGGGTGCGCACGCCGCGGGGAGACAAGACTTCAGCAGCCTTTTATCGCTTGGCTGACCACGATTCACACCCCGAACATCTCGCGATTGCTCCGACATTGACAGCTTTGCGTGCCGTTGGTTATGTATGGGCGTATCCATGGCTGAGAAAACAGAATTCGACGTTGTCATCATCGGAGGCGGTCCCGGTGGGGCAGTCAGCGGCGGGCTATCTTGCGGCCGAAGGGCTCGAGGTGGCGTTGGTGGAGGATCGCCTTGTTGGCGGCGAATGCCACTACTGGGCATGCAATCCGACCAAAACCCTGCTTCGTCCGATTGAGGTGCTCGCCTTGGCGAAAGCCGTTCCAGGCGTGCGCGAGACGGTGAACCGCGATCTACCGGACACAGCTGCGGTTTTCGCCAAGCGGGACGACATCATCGACCACCTCTCCGATGACGCGGCCGTGGCCGAATTGACAGGAGGCCGGTCTCGAGGTAATCCATGCTCATGGGCAGCTGTCGGGGGAACGTCAGGTCACGCTGAGGCATGCCGATGGCCACGAGGAATCTCTGCACGCGAGGCACGCGGTCGTTCTTGTGACCGGCACCCGCCCCGCCATTCCCGACGTACCGGGGCTGGCCGATGCACAGCCGTGGACCAATCGTGATCTATCGGTCATGACACACGTACCGCCACGCACGCTGGTGGTCGGCGGCGGGGCGTCGCCGTGGAATTCGCGACCATCCTGGCCGGCTTGGGCTCCGACGTCACGCTATTGGTACGCGGAAGCACCCTTTTGCGAAGTTCGGAATCCATCGCGGCCGAAATGGTCACGGAATCTCTGCGCCGCAAGGGCGTAAAAATTCATTTCGGAGCTGAATTGTCGGCGGCTTCGCGCCCCGTCGCCGGCGGAGCAGTTACAGCCACATTCGGCGACCAGAGTATAGAAATCGACGAAATCGTCGTTGCTGCTGGACGATTGGTCAACACTGACGACCTCGGCCTGGAGACAGTTGGGCTGCGCGGCGGGGATTTCGTGGAGGTCGACAACCATCTGCAGGCGGTCGGAGTCGACGGCGCCTGGCTGTACGCAATGGGTGATACCACCGGCGCGCGCAATGCTGTCCCATATCTCCCAGTACCACGCCGTTATCGTTGCCGATGTGATCGCTGCCCGTGCCCGGGGCCGCCAGCTCGGCGACGACGAGTTGATCGCCCGTGACGCCGGCAACATTCCGCAGGTGATATTCACCGACCCACAGGTGGTCGAAGTCGGGCGCACGGAAAACCAAGCCCGCGCAGACGGTTTCGCGGTCACCACGCGCACAGCGAAATTCCCGGAGGCGAATCCGACTCTCGCTCTACAACGCGACGGCTTCGATGCTTGGGCGAAACTCGTCATCGACGCCGATACCGACACACTGCTGGGCGCAACCTTCGTCGGGCCAGAGTTCGCCGAATTGGTCCAGGCGGCCACCCTCGCCGTTGTCGCCAAGGTACCGGTGGACCTGCTCCGCCATGTTGTGGCGCCGCATCCGTCGGTCAATCAGATATGGAACCCTTTGCTCGCTCGGAAAAGGTCACCAGCCGAGGGTGTTTCGACCATCGAGGGGTGATCGAGCCTTCATCGCCTCCGGCGCTATGGACAGGACCGCGGCGCTGGATCGCGCGTCGCGTCAGTCTTTTCCGCGGGGCGGTGGCTGAACCTCGACGCCGCTTGACTGATGCTCTGGGCCGGCATCCGGATGCTCGGCTGGCAGTCGGCCGCGGAATTGAGTCGCTTCGCTCGACGTGTGGTTGCCGACGCGCCGTTCCTCGCCGCGGTAGGGCCCGGGCTTCGGCCGCGGCTTCCCGCCGGGGAAGGCCAACCGAAAGATGGTGCGGTGCACCGAGAACCATTGCTTTGAAAATCGCCCGGTGTTATCCGGCAACTCGTAGCGCTCGCAGATTTCTTTGATCTTCGGCGCGATCTCCGAGTATCGGCTGCTGGGCATGTCGGGATAGAGGTGATGCTCGACTTGAAAACTCAGGTTGCCGCTCATGAGGTGAAACGTCGGGCTGCCGTCGATGTTGGCGGCGCCGACCAGTTGGCGCACGTACCAGCCGCCGCGGGTCTCATCCTCAACCTCTTCTTCGGTGAAGGTGTAGGTCTGATCCGGGAAATGGCCGCAAAAGATGATCGCATGGGACCACACGTTGCGGATGAAGTTGGCCAGCGCATTGGCGGCAAGGGTGCGCAAGAATGTGCTTTCCACACCGGGCAGAAACCGGTCTGCAAAACTTGCCGTGGCCCCGACCCGGCCTTTGCTGGATATCTTGCGAAGTCGGCGCCCGATACGGGATTGTGCGGGCTGATCGATGCGACCGCGCAAGGCCAGCTGTGCGAGTGCGAAGGCGCCGGCACTGACCGCCGGCCAGCCGATGTAGTCCTTCTGAATCTGCTGGCGCGCCTTGCCGCCGATTCCTTTCAGGTCTTGCAGCACTTCCGATTTCGGCTTTTTCCCGGCAAGGATCGCCTGAATGTTCAGATCGTGGATCGCCACGCCCCACTCGAACAGCGCAGTGAGCAGCGTGTTGTAGAGGAATTGCCCCAGATTGGCTGGGCGCCATTCCTGCGCCGGGTCGATGCGCATGATCTCGTATCCGAGATCCTTGTCCTTGCCCAAGATATTCGTATAGGTGTGGTGGATGTAGTTGTGGGAGTGCTTCCAGGCCTCCGCGGTCGAGGCAGTGTCCCAATCCCACACCGATGAAGTGGATATCGGGATCGTTCATCCAATCCCACTGACCGTGCATCACGTTGTGGCCGATCTCCATGTTTTCCAGGATCTTGGCCGTCCCCAGACACGCGGTACCAAGCACCCACGCGGTTTTTGACCGCGACGCCAGCAACAGCACGCGCCCGACCACCAAGATCTGACGCTCCGCTTTGATCACCGCTTTGATGTAGTGCCGGTCGCGGTCGCCGAGGTCGGCGTACACCTCGTCGTGAATCGCGTCGAGTTCCTTCGCGAGCTTTTCGAGTTCCTGTTCGCTCAGCCGAGCAAGCGGGCTTTCAATAGTCGTCATTGGAGTTCCTTTCGATCAGAGTTCGAGTTCGACGTCGCCTTCGGCGGTATTGATACAGATCCTGACGTCTTGACCGGTCGGCTCGGTGACCTCACCGGAGCGCAGATCGCGCAGTTTGCCCGACTTCAGCGTCCCGACACACGTGTGGCAGATGCCGATTCTGCAGCCGTACGCCAGGTTGAGACCGGCTTTCTCGCCGGCTTCCAAAATCGGTGTGCCACCGTCGCATTCAGTAGTTTCCTCGCTTTTAAGGAAGGACACTTCGCCACCCTCACCGGCACCGGCATCGCCGCTGATCTTCGGCTGGAATCGCTCGAAGTGCAGGCGATCGGGATCGCCGTTGTCTTCCCAGTGCTCGATCAGCACGTCGAGCAGTTCGCCGGGGCCGGAGCAGAACGCCTCGCGTTCGCGCCAGTCCGCGCACAACTCGTCGAGGTCGCCCGGCGACATTCGGCCGCGCTCCGAGGTGAGTCGCAAATCCAACCGCATGTGCTCGTGGCGTTCGTCGAGGTCTTCCAGGACGGACAGGAACATCGTCTGCTCGCGCGTGCTGACGGAGTGGATGACCACGACGTCGCCGAGCTCGTTACGCCGGTCCAGGCTGCGCAGCATGCTCATGATCGGCGTGATACCGCTACCGGCGCTGATGAACAGCATCTTGGGTGGCACCTGTTCGGGAAGAGTGAACACGCCTTCCACTTCGCCGAGCCGCACAACTTCGCCGGGCTGAATCTTCTCCACCAGGTAGGGCGAGACGACGCCACTGTCCACTTTCTTGGGTGTGACGCTGATCAGGCCATCGTCAGGCGCCGGATCCGAGGTGAGCGAATACGCCCGCCAGTGGTAGCGGCCGTCGATGACCAAGCCCAGCCGCACATACTGGCCCGGCTTGTGACCCGTCCATTCGTAGCCGGGCCTGATCAGCACGCTGACCGCCTCCGAGCCTTGCGACTCGACCCGCTCGACCTTTCCGCGCAATTCCTTGGTTGTCCACCAGCGGATTGATCATCTCGAGGTAGTCGTCGGGACGCAACGGGCTGAACAGCTGCCGCACGGCACGCAGGAACAACCTGCGACCGCGTGGAACCGAGGGCTGTGCACCGCGTTCTGCCATGACGATACAGGTACACATTCGTGCGCTGAAATAAACTTAGACGGCTAAATTAACCCTGGAGCCAGGACATTTAGTGGATCGCACGTGTCGGAAAGTTTGGAACAACTGTTCACTAACTTAACGACCGCCGATGCGGCCGCCTAGCTCGGCTGGCGTCGATTACGCGGCGTCTACTGCGCTGCGAGCCGCAGCCTTCTCGGTCGTGGCCCCCGCATTGCTCAGGCTGCCGCCGGCGTTTTCCAGATGGGCGCGAACAAACCACTGGAACTTTTCGAGTTCGGCGGCGTGCGCAATCAACAGGTCCTCGGGGTCGATCATCTCGTGGACGCCGATGAAGCTCGGCCCCGCCACATTCCAGTCCACGTGCTTGAGGGTCAGGTGCAAGTCGTTGTAGGCACTGAGTTGCTTTTGTAGAAGCGCAGCGACCTCGGCGCCTTTCGCATCAGTGAGGCCCGGAATTGTGAAGCGTGACATGAGATTTCCATCCATCGTCGACCGCAAAATGCGCTCACCAACTGGTCGCGGGGAGTTTTGGCCTGAGCGCGGTGTACCCAGGC
>CAWCNE010000008.1:0-10734 GCA_963796825.1 uncultured Actinomycetota bacterium | reverse complement strand
GACACCCCCGCCGTGGCAAGTGCCGCCTGCCGCGCGCGGGCCACCGCGCCGGGCAGCACGTGCAGCGCCGCGTCGACGTCCGACTCGACGCTGGTGTGCCCCAACGACAATCGCAGCGATCCGCGGGCACTGGCAGCGTCGGCGCCCATCGCGATCAACACGTGCGACGGCTGCGCAACACCGGCGGTGCACGCCGATCCGGTTGAGCACTCGATTCCGTTGGCGTCCAACAACATCAGCAGCGCGTCGCCTTCGCATCCCTCGAAGGTGAAGTGCGCGTTGCCCGGAAGCCGTCGGGCGCCGGCGGCGCCGTTGAGGCGGGTGTCCTCGACCGCGGCCAGCACCCCGTCGATGAGTCGGTCGCGCAACAGTCGAAGCCGCGCGCTGTTGGCCTCCAGCCCGTCAACGGCGAGCGCTATCGCGGTGGCCATGCCGACCGCAGCGGCGACATCGGGTGTGCCAGAGCGAATGTCACGCTCCTGACCGCCACCGTGCGACAGCGGCGCGCAGCTGACGTCGCGGCGAAGCAGCAGCGCGCCCGCACCGGGCGGGCCGCCGAACTTGTGCGCGGCCACGCTCATCGCGGACAGCTGGCTGGCCGCCGAAGTCGACCGGCAGCTGACCGACCGCCTGGACCGCGTCGCTGTGCATCGGGACATCGAATTCGGCTGCGATCGCGGCGAGTTCGTCGATCGGCATGATGGTGCCGACCTCGTTGTTGGCCCACATCACCGAGACCAGCGCGACGTCGTCGTGGCGTTCCAGGGCGTCACGCAGCGCCGCAGCCGGACACCGACCCGTCAGCGCTCGTGGGCAGCCAGGTCACCTCGGCGCCTTCGTGCTCGGCGAGCCAGTTCACCGCGTCCAGCACGGCGTGGTGTTCGACCTCGGTGGTGATGATGCGGCGGTGGCGCGGCTCGGCGTCGCGGCGCGCCCAGTAGATGCCCTTGACGGCGAGGTTGTCGCTCTCGGTGCCGCCGGCGGTGAAGATCACCTCGGAAGGCCGGGCACCGAGCTTGGCCGCGATCAGCTCGCGGGCCTCCTCCATCCGCCGCCGCGCGAGCCGCCCGGTGGCGTGCAGCGACGAGGCATTACCGACGGTGCTCAGGACGGCCGTCATCGCCTCGATGGCAGCGGGGTGCATCGGGGAGGTGGCGGCGTGATCCAGGTAGACCATGACCTGCCCAGGATACCGAGCGGTCCCGTGGTGGTCAGGACGCCAGCACGGACGGCCGCTGGCCGTGACCTGGGTGCGGCGTCGATGTGATGCGGATCGCCGCCTGGCAGCGACGGGCCAGCTCCCGGCGATCGTCGCCCGGCAGCTGCAACGACTCGACGTAGATCCGGGCCACCGTGCGGCGGGCCACCATCAGCCGGCCGATCGAGGCCAGCAGGGTGTCGTCGCCGATATAGGCCGGAACGGTCGACACGCTGCCGTCCCGGTGCTGGTAGCGCAGCCGCAGCGGCTGGACGGGCCGGCCGGTGTCGACGGCGGCCTGGAACATGGCCGGGTAGAACGGCCCGACCCCTGGTGGGACCGCCCCGACAGCCCGCACCAGGTGGTGCCCTCCGGGAACGCCACCACCGTGTGGCCGGCGTACAGCCGGGCGGCGACGGTGGCCACCACCTCGGGCAGTTGGCGCAGGCTGGCGCGCTCGATCGGGATGACCTTGACGATGCGCGCCATCATTTGCACCGCGCCGCTGGCGGCCACGTCGGCGCGGGCCACGAAGGACAGCGGCGATGCCCGCCAGCGGGTGGACGGCAGGGCCGCGCCGATCGTCAGGATGTCCAGCCAGGACCTGTGATCGCTGACCACCAGCACGCCGGGCAGGTTGCGAATCGGCCCGCCGGACACGGCGATCTTGACGCCGAGGCACCACAGCAACAGTCGGCAGTAGATCTGCCGCGACTTCGACCAGCCCGGCATCACCCCCGCCAGCAGCGGCAGCGCCGGCGCCAACAGCAGCCAGCAGGGCTGATCCGCCGCGCGACCCGCAGCGCCACGATCAGCCGCCGGGTGGCCCGGTAGCCGCCGGCGCGCATGCACTCTGTGTCGCAGGTCGCCCGTGGCAGCCAGGCGTGGGCGCGCGGCGCTGGGACGCTCATCAGGCCACCTGCCCGCGGCCTCGGTGGCCGCCGACACCGACCGGAGCCGCCGCAGGTAGCGGGTGTCGGCCTGGCGCTTGTCCAGCAGCGCCGGGAAATCCCCGACGCCGAAGTCGGGATCGTGGGCCGGCTCGCCGCATATCCGCGCACCCAGCCGCAGGTAGCCGCGCATCAGCGGCGGTATCACCGGCCGGGCGGGCGGCGGGATCGTCGTCGAGCGGGCGTCCGTCGATGATCACCGGCCGGTACGGGTGCACCCGGTATTCGGCCGGCGCGGCGTGGCGGCGCGCCACGAAGTCGCGCACGCCGCGGATCTGGGTGCCCGGTGGTTCGCCCGTCCACCACGACCGGCACCGAGACGCAGCCGGTGACGTAGTCGTAGTCGCAGTGGTCGAGGTAGGCCAGGATGCCGGCCCACATCAACAGCACGACGGCGCCGTTGCGGTGGTCGTTGCGCACCACCGCGCGACCCATCTCCACCAGCGACGGCCGTAGTGAGTCGAGCGCCCGGATGTCGAATTCCGTTGCGGTGTAGAGCCCTCCGGCCGCGATCGGCGCCGGTCGGCGACAGCATGCGGTAGCAGCCGACCAGCTCGCCGGAGTTTTCCTCGCGGACCAGTATGTGGTCGCAGTGCTCGTCGAAGCGGTCGGCGTCGAGGCCGTCGTCGTGCCGCGTCAGTGCGAAACCCGGTTCGCTGCTGAAGACGTCGTAGCGCAGCCGTTGTGCTGCGTCGATATGGTCGGGATCGGTGGACAGCAACAGCGAATACCGCGGTTCGGCGGATGAACGCGTGCCCGGGCCGGTTCTCGGAGGGTATGAGAACCGATTGATGCTCATGGCATCACAGTTGCCCTGTTGGTCAGCGAATTGGCATCGGCGCCGTGACGTGTCCGTGCACGCCAGATGACGATGTCGCAGCGCAATTCGAACAATCGCCCGCATTTAGGCGTCGTGCCTGGCCCACAAACTTGGTTGACTGTTCAGCCGTGACCTCTAGCAGCAGCGCGGGACATTCGACCCCGAGGCGCTGCGCAGCCAGTACGCCCAGGAACGCCAGCGACGACTGCGCGCCGACGGGATCGCGCAATATGTGCAGGTAACTGGCGCATTCAGCCGAGTTCGGCGACGACCCGTGGGCCGATCCGGACTTCATCCGCGACCCGATCACCGACTCCGTCGACGTCGCGGTCGTCGGTGCGGGCTTCGGCGGCCTACTGATCGGGGCGCGGTGCAAGCAGCTCGGCGTCGACAATGTGCGGTTGATCGACAAGGCCGCCGACGTCGGCGGAACCTGGTACTGGAATCGCTACCCCGGAATCGCCTGCGACGTCGAGTCCTACGTCTATATGCCGCTTGCTCGAAGAACTCGGCTACGTCCCGACTGAGAAGTACGCCAAAGGCGCCGAGATCTTTGCCCACTGCCGCCGCATCGCCGAGCACTACGACTTGTACCGCGATGCGTGTCTGCAGACCGAGGTACAGGAAATCCGTTGGGACGCAGACAGCTTCCCGCTGGGTGATCTCTACCGACCGCGGCGACGAAATCCGCGCCCGCTTCGTGGCGATGGCCAACGGCTACCTGCAGAAGCCGAAACTGCCCGGCATTGACGGTATTACCGACTTCAGCGGTCACGCCTTCCATACCAGCCGCTGGGACTACGAATACACCGGCACCGACCTGAGCAGGCTGTCCGACAAGCGGGTCGGAATCGTCGGCACCGGCGCGACGGCGATCCAGTGCGTGCCGCGGCTGGCCGAGGCGGCGCGGTCAACTGTTCGTCTTTCAGCGCACCCCGTCAACGGTGGACGTGCGGGCCAATCGGCCGACCGAACCGGACTGGGCCGCATCGCTGCAGCCCGGGTGGCAACGGCGACGGATGGAGAACTTCCAAATCCTCACTGCCGGAGGCTCATCCGACGAAGACCTGGTCGACGACGCGTGGACCAGCCTCACCAAGAAGATGCCGATCGTCAACGAGGGCGGCCCGAACGCCGCCGAGATGGCCGACTTCGCCAAGATGGAAGAGATCCGGGCCCGCGTCGAAGCCGATCGTCACCGACGCCGCCACCGCCGAGGCGCTCAAACCCTGGTACGGCTACTACTGCAAGCGGCCATGCTTCCATGACGAATACCTGCAGGCGTTCAACCGCGACAACGTCACCCTGGTCGACACCCACGGCCTCGGCGTCGAGCAGATCACCCGCTGCGGGCGTCGTCGTGGACGGCGTCGAATACCCTTTGGACTGTTTGATTTTCGCCACCGGCTTCGAGGTCGGCACCAGCTACTCGCAGCGCACCGGCTTCGATATCATCGGCCGCGACGGTCTGACCCTCACCGACAAATGGGCCGACGGCGTCCGCACGCTGCACGGCCTGCACGTCAACGGCTTTCCGAACTGCTTCATCGAAAGCATCGCCCAGTCGGGCTTCACGGTGAATTTCCCGTACCTCATCGACACCCAATCCCGCCACATCGCCTGGGTCATCGCCTGGGCGTTGCAGCACGGCGCCGCCGAAGTGGAGGCCACCGCGGACGCCGAAGCGACCTGGGTCGACACCGTCGTAGAACGTTCCAGCGTCATCGCCGGCCGGCGCGAGTCGTGCACTCCCGGCTACTACAACCGCGAAGGCCAAGCGACCGCGCGGTTGAACCAGGACAGCTTTTTCTTCGGCAGCCCAACCGAATACGCCGACATCCTGGACGCCTGGCGAACCACCGGCTCGCTCGACGGGTTCGACATTCGAGAGTCCAGCGGTCAGATCAACCAGACAGCGCGATCCGCAGAATCAGGCGCGGCTTCTTCCCGCGCGCCAGAATGCGCTCGATGAACGTCACGATGACGAACTCGACGCCGTACTTGCGCCGGATCACCCCGGCCAGACGCTGAACCGTCGCCGGGCTCGGTGATCACCTCGGCGACCCCGGCAACCGGAGTAGCGCCCTCGCGGACATTGCCACCGCGGCTGCACGGCACCAGCGTCACCCGAGGATTGTTCTTCGCCCGCTTGCCCTTCCAGCTGTCGACCGGCGTCCAGAAGAAGAGCTGATCGCCGTCGCGGCCGATCCACATCGGCGTCGCGACGGCGCCGCCATCCTTTTTGAATGTGGTCAGCGACACGAATTTCTCGGCACCCAGCGCCGACAAGGCGTCCGCCATCGCGCTCCTTGATCCATGCTGGGCCCAGAAAAGTGATTCGGAATCTCCAGCAAGGGTATGGCACACACTATGAGTCCTGACACCCGGCGCTGGTGCTTCGCCGACCAGCTCGGGCCGCATTTTCTGGACGACCCCGACCAGCCGGTCCTGCTGATCGAGTCGCAGGCGGCGTTCACCCGCCGCCGCTTTCACCGCCGCAAGGCGCACCTGGTGCTGTCGGCTTTGCGCCACCGCGCGGCCGAACTCGGCGACCAGGCGACGTTCCTGCAGACCCGCACCTACCGTGAGGCGCTGGATCAGCTCGACGAACCGATCAGCGTGTGCCAGCCCACCTCGTGGGCCGCCGATCGATTCGTCCGGTCGATGCCGGACGTCGAGGTGCTGCCGGCCCGCGGATTCTGCACCGACCGCGAAGCATTCGGTGCGTGGGCCCAGGGCCACCGGACGCTCAAGCTGGAGAACTTCTACCGTGACGCGCGTCGGCGGTTCGACCTGCTGATGGACGGAGACCAACCAGCCGAGGGCCGCTGGAATTTCGACGCCGACAACCGCGAGCCCGCGCCCGCCGGTGACGATCTCGGAATCAAAGCACCCTGGCGGCCCGACGAAGACGAGATCGACGAGCAGGTTCGAGCGGATCTGGACCGCTGGGAGCGCGATGGCGAGGTGGCGTTCGTCGGCCGCGACGGCCCGCGCGAATTCGCCGTCACCGCAGCCGAAGCGCAAGCTGCTCTCAAGGTATTCGTGCGAGATCGTCTGCCGCACTTCGGCCCTCACGAAGACGCCATGCTCAGTGGCGACCGCTTCATGGCGCACAGCCTCTTGTCGGCGCCGATGAACCTGGGTCTGCTCGACCCGCTGGACTGCGCGTACGCGGCCGAAGACGCCTACCGCGCAGGTAAAGCACCGATTGGCAGCGTCGAAGGTTACATCCGGCAGCTGATCGGCTGGCGCGACTACATCTGGCATGTCTACTGGCATTTCGGCAAGGGCTACCGCCGCCGCAACGCGCTGGACGCCCACGCCCGGGTGCCGAAATGGTTCGCCGAGTTAGACGCCGACGCCGTCGACGCGCACTGCCTGCAGGACGTGCTGGCCCAGGTCCGCGACCACGGCTGGGTGCACCACATTCCGCGGCTGATGGTGCTGTCCAACTACGCGCTGCAGCGCGGCTGGAACCCCGCCGCGATGACCGACTGGTTCCACCGCTGCTTTGTCGACGGCTACGAGTGGGTGATGGTCGCCAACGTGGTCGGCATGTCCCAGCACGCCGACGGTGGGCTGATGGCGACCAAGCCGTACACCTCCGGCGGCGCCTACATCAATCGGATGAGCGACTACTGCGGCGACTGCCGTTACCGCCCCACCGAGCGGGTCGGCGACCGCGCCTGCCCGTTCACCGGCGGCTACTGGTGGTTCCTGGACCGCAACGCCGAGCACCTTGCGAACAATCAGCGGATGAACCAGCCGCTGGCCGGCATGCGGCGACTCAAAGACCTCGACGACGTCGTCGAACAACAACGAAGCCTGGGAGGTCGCGCCCCGTAATGCTTGCCGTCGACCGATTCATCGCGGCACCACCGTCGGTGGTGTGGAACGTATTTGTCGATCTCGACGCCTGGCCGCAATGGGGCCCGACGGTCAGTGCGGCGTGGCTCGATCCCCCGCACACTCGCTTGGAGTTGGGCGTGACCGGCAGCGTACGAACGGCGTTGGGCCTAGCCGCGCCGTTCACCGTCACCGAGTTCGAAGCGGGCCGGCACTGGGCATGGAAAGTGGCCGGCATCCCGGCAACCCATCACCGGGTCGAGCCGGCCGATGACGGAGCAAGGGCAAGCATGGCCGCTCCGTGGTGGGCGGCCGGCCTATCTGTCGGTCTGCTCGATCGCGTTACGCCGCATCGACGCTCTATGCGACCGCCGGACCGTAGACGGGCGTCACCAGCCCATCGATCCCGGAATCCCCTTGAAAGGGCCCACGATCCAGCTGGTGATCCAGCCGCCGTAGAAGCCGCCGGGCTGCGGAGCCACCACCTCGCCGTTGACCGTGCAACGGTCCACGGCCGCGGCCATCACGGCGATCGCACCCGCCAGCGCCGCGAACCCGCGCGTCGGCTGAAGGTAGGTCCACCCCGCCTGCGGCGCCACCCTCGCGTCGGTCACCAGGTCGTAATACGTTGCCTGCCCTTTCCATTCACACCACGAAGCGCCCTCAGCGGGACGCAGCACCCCGGCGGCGAACGCAGTCTCGGGCAGGTAGTAGGTCGGCGGGTGGCTGGTCTCCAGCACCCGCCACGCGCGTGCTCGGTCGATGCGATCGTGCGACCACCCAACTCGACGGTGATCGAGCCGGCGAACTCCTCGAGCCTCGGCGGGCGCGGATAGTCCCACACCGACTCCTGTCCAGGCCCCGGGTTGTCGGGCGTCGGCCAATGCTTCACACCGCCATTGTGCCCCGTTTCACACAATGTGTGACTCGCCGCTCGGCGGGTAATCTGCAGCGTCGGGTCGCAGGCCTCGCGGCCCTCTGACGAAAGAGGGCGCTGTGACAGAAACTGCGGAGTCGACCCGGTCGGCACGCATCGAGCAGTGGCCGGGCAAGGCCTATCCGCTGGGCGCCACCTATGACGGATCGGGCACCAACTTCGCGGTGTTCAGCGAGGTCGCCGAGAAGGTGGAGCTCTGCCTCTTCGACGCCGACGGCAACGAGTCCCGAGTGCCGTTCATCGAGGTGGACGGATTCGTCTGGCACGGCTTCCTGCCGGCAGTCGAACCGGGTCAGCGCTACGGCTACCGGGTGCACGGGCCCTACGACCCGGCCGCCGGGCACCGGTGCAACCCGAACAAACTGCTGATCGACCCGTACGCCAAGGCGATCGACGGCAACTTCGAGTGGCACCAGTCGCTGTTCAGCTACAACTTCGGCGACCCCGACAGCCGCAACGACGACGACTCCGCGCCGCACATGCCGAAGTCGGTGGTGATCAACCCGTTCTTCGACTGGGGCAACGACCGCCCGCCCGACCACGAGTACGCCGACACCGTCATCTACGAGACGCACGTCAAAGGACTGACCCAGCTACACCCCGACATTCCCGAGCGGATGCGCGGCACCTACGCCGGCATCGCCCACCCGGTCGATCATCGAGCACCTGAAGAGCCTGGGCGTCACCGCGATCGAACTGATGCCGGTGCACCACTTCGCCAACGACTCCACGCTGGTGGACAAGGGACTGTCAAACTACTGGGGCTACAACACAATTGGCTTCTTCGCCCCCGACTTCAAGTACACCTCCAGCACCACTCCCGGCGGTCAGGTGCAGGAGTTCAAGACCATGGTCCGCGCCCTGCACGACGAGGGCATCGAAGTGATCCTCGACGTGGTCTACAACCACACCGCCGAGGGCAACCACCTGGGCCCGACGCTTGTCGATGCGCGGCATCGACAACGCCGCGTACTACCGCCTGGTCGACGACGATCGGCAGTACTACATGGACTACACCGGCACCGGCAACAGCCTCAATGTCGGCCACCCGCACACGCTGCAACTGATCATGGATTCATTGCGGTACTGGGTGACCGAGATGCACGTCGACGGCTTCCGATTCGACCTGGCCTCCACCCTCGCCCGCGAATTCTACGACGTCGACCGGCTGTCGGCGTTTTTCGAACTGGTGCAACAGGATCCGACGGTCAGCCAGGTCAAGCTGATCGCCGAGCCGTGGGACGTCGGGCCGGGCGGTTACCAGGTCGGCAACTTCCCGCCGCAGTGGACGGAGTGGAACGGCAAGTTCCGCGACACCGTTCGCGACTACTGGCGCGGCGAGCCGGCGACGCTGGGCGAGTTCGCCTCCCGGCTGACCGGTTCGGCCGATCTCTACGAGTCACACCGCGCGCCGCCCGGTGGCATCGATCAACTTCGTCACCGCGCACGACGGTTTCACGCTGCGCGACCTGGTCTCGTACAACGAGAAACACAACGAGGACAACAAAGAAGACAACAACGACGGCGAGAGCCACAACAGTCCTGGAACTGCGGCGTCGAAGGCCCGACCGACGATCCGGAGATCAACGCGTTGCGCGCCCGTCAGCAGCGCAACTTCCTGGCGACGACGCTGCTGTCGCAGGGCGTTCCGATGATCTCGCACGGCGACGAGCTCGGCCGCACTCAGAACGGCAACAACAACGGTTTCTGCCAGGACAACGAGATCACCTGGGTGCACTGGGACAAGGCCGACGCCGAGCTGATGGAGTTCACCCGGTCGGTGTCCGCGCTGCGCGCGGCGCATCCGGTGTTCCGCCGCCGCCGGTTCTTCAAGGGCGTGCCGGTGCGCCGACGGGGCGCCGAAGCACAGCCTGACATCTCCTGGTTCCGGCCCGACGGCTCCGAGATGAGCGACGAAGACTGGGATTCGGGCTTCGGTAAATCGGTCGCGGTCTATCTGAACGGCCATGGCATCCCCGACCTCGACGCCCGCGGGCAGCGGGTCACCGACGATTCGTTCTTCCTGTGCTTCAACGCCCACCACGAGCCGATCGAATTCACCCTGCCGCCAGAGGAGTTCGGCCGAGCGTGGTGCCCGTCATCGACACTGTCCGACCGACCGAATCCGGTGACGGACAGCCATTTCCGGCCGGCGGCGGTTCCGGGTGCCGGCGCGAGCGATGGTGGTGTTGCAGGCCGGCGGCGATAGCCGTCGGCGCAACGATTCCGATCAGCCGTGCGGCGCCTCAGCGATCTTGGTGTCCGGCTTACCGAGCGTTTGGCAGTAGGTGGCCGCCGACAACCGGGTCGTGGTGATCTGCAGATTCGAGGGGTCAGCGCCGCTCTTGTCCTTGAGCATCTTGCTGACTTCGTCGTTCTGCTTTTTTTCGTCCTGCGTGGTGAAGTCCTTGCACTTGGTGTCACCACCGGTGTTGATGACCTGCGAAGCCGAACATCCACTGAACAGAACCGCGGCGATCGCGATTGCGGCTGGCGCCATTGCCTTCATTTTCGGGCCTTTCCTGGAGCGAAGTAGCACCTACTAATACACCGCAGCGCCCGATCCAAACTCGTATTTCACATCCGGCGAGTCAGGGTTTGTCTGCCGCTGCACCCGGATGCGGATGGGTCCACGCGGTGATGAGTCGGATCGACGACATCACCGCGCTGGGTGATCTCGACGTCGCCGCCGCGCGCCAATTCGAATGCGACACTGCGACTTGCTCTGTCAGGGCGCGCCAACCGTCTCCCCCGATCGCGCGGGCCGCATCCGATGGACAGATGCTGGAGCCCGCTCCACGATGGCCCGCCAGCGCGACAATCGCGGCGCTCAACCGGTCCGCGACCGATCCCTTGCCGAGCGCCTTCTTCGCGTGGCGCCGGCCGCAGGACCGTCGCCGTCGGCCACGCGGGCCAACTCGCGATGAGGATCCGATCCGCCGCTGCTCACCTCATCCAGGCTAGGCCGAAACGCGCAGCG
>CAWCNE010000007.1:0-367533 GCA_963796825.1 uncultured Actinomycetota bacterium | reverse complement strand
CGATGGCGATCGCCTTCAGCATGCAGCAGTTGCAGGTCGACGATCTGGACATGGCCACCATCAAACGCTGGGGCAGCGCCTATCTGTCGCAGTTCAGTCTCACCAACACCCGCGAGCAGATGGTCGCTGCGGCGCATGAGCTCAGCGAGATGCAGACCTATCTGATCGCCCTGGTTCGCAAGCGGATCGCGGAACCCGAAGACGACATGCTCTCCGA
Organism: uncultured Actinomycetota bacterium; assembly: GCA_963796825.1. Lineage (GTDB taxonomy): Bacteria > Actinomycetota > Actinomycetes > Mycobacteriales > Mycobacteriaceae > Mycobacterium. Next base: position 367,316 of record CAWCNE010000007.1, on the reverse strand, counting down.
CATCATCGCCGCCCGTACCCCAGACGAAGAACCCTTGAGCTTCGAGGAGCTGGTGGCGACGGCACGGGCGCTGCTGATCAACACCCATGATTCGATGTCGACGGCGTTCTGCAACATCCTGTTCAAGGTGGCGACGGATTCGACGATCGCCGAACAGTTCTACGCCGCCGCCGCCGATGACGCGCGCATGGGACGCTTCGTCGAGGAACTGCTGCGGCTCGAGGCCCCGGTCCGGGCCCTGTCCCGCGTCACGACAGAGCCAGCCACCCTGGGCGGCACGCCGTTGCCCAAGGGTGCGCATCTGCTGATTCTCTTCGCCTCGGCCAACGATGACGACACGGTGTTCGACTGTCCCCGCCAGTTCGACGTGGACCGTGTCAACCTCCGCAAGAGCATGACCTGGGGTGCTGGCGTTCATCTGTGTCTAGGCATCGCTCTGGCCCGCATGCAACTTCTGGTCGCAGCGAGGCAAACAGCAAGGCGGCTAGGGGATCTCAGCTTGGCGGTCCCGATCGAGGACATCCGCTACCTCCCCAACGCCGCTCTGCTGGCCATGGAAAGCCTTCCCCTGGCATTCACCCGGCCCACCGCACAGTGACTTTCAGAGAGGTTCATCGATGACCTGCGAGCCCACGGACACACCGGTGGCCGAGGAGCTGGATATCCCGGCGCTGCGTGATAGGTATCGCGAAGAGCGCGAACGCCGGATCCGCCCCGAGGGCCAGGAGCAGTACGTCGCCTCAGCCGACCAACCGGCGGTAGCAGGCGATGGCGACCCGTACCTGGCTCGGTCCGCCACGCCCACCGGTGAGCGAGGACGTCGACGTCGTCATCCTCGGCGGAGGTTGGTCCGGCATCCTGGCCGGCTACCACCTTCGGGGCGCGGCGTGGATGACTTCAGGATCATCGATCATGCCGGCGATTTCGGCGGCGTCTGGTACTGGAACCGCTATCCGGGACTGTAATGCGACAACGACTCCTATTGCTACCTGCCATTGCTCGAAGAAATGGGCTTTTGCCGTCGAAGAAGTTCGCCGACGGCCGCGAAATTCGCCGCTACGCGGACAGCATCGCCGCGCGGTTCGGCCTCGATCGAACGAGGCGCTGTTCCACACGCTGTCACGTCGCTGCGCTGGGATGAGGCGATCAAGCGCTGGCGCATCGGCACAGATCGCGGGCGACGATATCCGCGCCCGCTTCGTCGTTATGGCCAACGGCCCGCTCAATATTCCGAAGTTGCCTGGCGTGCCCGGGATTCGACGAATTCCAGGGCAAGATGTTCCACACCAGCCGTTGGGACTACGACTATACCGGCGGCACGCAGGAAAGTCCCGTGCTCGACGGCTGGGGAAAAACGGTCGCCATCGTCGGCACCGGCGCCACCGCCGTTCAGGCCGTTCCGTTTCTCGGCCAATATGCCAAGCAGCTCTACGTGCTGCAGCGCACGCCCTCTACCGTCGATGAGCGGCGAATGAACCAACCGATCCGGACTGGTGTGAAGTCGTTGCAGCCCGGTTGGCAGCGGGAGCGCCAGATCAATTTCCATCATGCCGCCATGGAGGCTTTTTCCCCCGGCGAGCCGGATCATGATTTGCGATATCTGGACCGAAATCAACCGCAACCTGTCGGCGAAGTTTGACGCCGAAGGCTGGCCAAAATCGACCGAGGAATTCCTGGTCGCCGCGCGAAGTGGCGGACTACGCGCTCATGGAGCGGCTGCGTGCGCGCGTGGATGCCACGGTCACCGACACGGACCGCCGCGCGCTGAAACCCTGGTATCGCTATCTGTGCAAACGGCCGGCTTCAAACGACGATTATTTTCCGACCTTCAACCGGCCAATGTCAAGACTGATCGATGTTTCGGCCACGCGCGGCGTGGAGCACTGACGGCGAAGGCTTTATCGCGCGACGGCGTCGAATATGAAATCGACTGCATTATTTTCGCCAGCGGCTTCGAAGTCACCAGCGATCTTCGACGCCGCTGGGGCATCGACAGATCATCGAGGGACGCGACGGATCGATTTACGACCATTGGCGCTCGGCTCGGAACTTCCACGGCATGATGACCAACGGCTTCCCGAACCAGTTCTACACCGGCTTCATCCAGGGTGGGATCAACGCCTCGACTACCGAGACGTTCAATCAGCAGAACCGCCACATCGCGTGGATTATCGGCGAGGCACTCGGGCGCGGCGCCTCCGCAGTCGAGCCAACCTGGAAGCCCAGGACGCCTACGTCGATCACATCCGCGAAATCGCCATCGATACTTCGGCATTCGTTCGGGAGTGCACGCCCGGCTACTTCAACAACGACGGACAAGAGGTCGCGAACGACCGGGGTGTGCTCCAGCCCAGGTCCTACGCCGGCGAGTTGTACGGCTTGGGGTTCTACGCCTTCGAGACGCTGCTTGCGGACTGGCGGTCAAAGAACGATTTGTCGGGCTTGGTGATCGAATCTTGAAGTGAGAAGGTTCTGCCTCCCCGGTCCCGTATCGAACTCTTGCCGTCCAGGCGTAACCCGGGACATGCGCACGACTGTCACGTACCGGATTTCAAGCGGGACGGGCGACTGACCCTGGGACGGCGAGAGGGGCCGGCAGCCGCGGAACCGCGCACCCCTTCGGCGAAGATTCGGGCTCCGAGCTCGATCTGAGCACGAATCTCGGCCTCGGGGGTACCGAACCAACGCGGGCCGACGGTCGTGGTGAAGATAGTGAAATTTGCAAGCAGCTCGGCAACAGTGACGGGATCAACGTGTGGGGTAACTTGGCCGAGTTCTTGGTAGTGGGAGACGCCGTTGGCGATCACCGACACGCGCAGTTCGTGATTCGGACGCATGACCCGCAGCGAGAACGCGGGGTCAGATAGGGCGCGTCCCGCGATGTCCCAACCCGGCACCGCGTCATCGCGCTCGTGGACCAACAGCCGTGTCAGAAAGAGTTCTTTGACGAAATCGACGAACTTGTCGGGCAGGGACTCCATGACCTTGTCCTCTGCTTCGCCGACGCCGTCCGCAATCTGACGCGACACGACCTGTTCGAAGATGCCTTGCTTGTCGCCGAAATAGTGAAAGAGCATTGACTCCGAGCAGCCCGCACGTCGGGCGATCTCCTTCGTCACTGCCGCATCAAATCCGTGTTCGGCGAATACTTCCGCCGCCGCCTCCACTAGGGCGCGCTGCTTCCCATCTTGTCTCGGACGCGTTTCGCGCCGTTACTGGCCATGGGACACAGTAACGCGACGGTTGCGGCGGGAGGCAACGCTTATCAAGCGACACTTGACAATGGTGGTGCATCGCCGTTGAATGCGTCGACAATGAAGATGAATGCGGCGGTGCTATGGGACGTCCACGAAGAGTGGAGTGTCGAAGAGATCGAACTGGACGGTCCCAAAGAAGGCGAACTGCTGGTCTCCTTCGAGGCGACCGGGCTATGCCACTCCGACCATCACGTTCGCCAGGGTGACCTTCCACTTGCAGTCCCGCTGGTAGGAGGGCACGAGGGGGCGGGCGTCGTCCAAGAAGTTGGACCAGGTGTTCGCGATCTGAACGTGGGCGATCATGTGGTGGGCTTGTTCCTGCCGGCGTGCGGGCGATGCCGTTGGTGTTCGACCGGCCACCAGAACCTTTGTGATTTTGGTGCCCAGATGGCCACGGCGAGCAACCCGACGGCGGCTTCCGGCGTCACGCCAAGGGACGAGACATTGGCGCGCTGGCCTGGCTCGGCGCCTTTGCGCAATACGGAACTGTGCCGGAGAGCCTCGCTGGTCAAGATCGATGAGGACCTGCCATTGAGCGGGCATGTCTCGTCGGGTGCGGCGTGACCACCGGCTGGGGTTCTGCGGTAAATACCGCGGGAGTCAAACCAGGCGACACCGTCGTGGTGATCGGATGCGGCGGCATCGGCAGCGGCGCGATCCAGGGTGCGCGGTTGGCGGGTGCCGAGAAGATCATCGCTGTGGACATCGCAGAGGGCAAGCGGGACATGGTGTCTCAGTTCGGAGCAACTCACTTCGTGACCTCGATGCCCGAGGCGACGGCCTTGATCGCTGATTAACACGTGGAGTAATGGCCGACTCCGCCATTGTCACGGTCGGTCTGGTCGAAGCCCCGATGATCGTCGACGCACTCAACATCGTCAGCAAGAACGGCGCCGTCGTGGTTACCGCGCTGGGGTCGATGCTGGATACGACGGCGACCCTGCCGATGTCGATGGTCGCCATGCTGACGCTGTTTCAGAAGCGGCTGCTGGGAAGCCTTTACGGCCAAGCAAACCCGCGTGCTGACATCCCTCGACTGCTCAGCTTGTATCGCGAGGGCAAGCTCTTACTGGACGAAACGGTAACCGCGGAGTACAAACTTGTCGACATCAACAGCGCCTACGACGACATGCTCGCCGGCCGGAACATTCGCGGTGTGGTCATCCACGAACATTGAAATCCCGAACTGAACGTTTAGTCCAGCGCGACCCGCGGTCCGGGTGTGAACACGGCTGGGATCTTGCGAAACCCTCGGGTCACCGAGTTGCCCTGAAAGATCGATTCGTCGTCTAGCGCGGTGTAATCGGGCATGCGCGCCAGCACTTGTTCCACACCGATACGAAACTCCAGGCGCGCCAGGTTAGACCCTATGCAGCGGTGGACGCCCGCGCCAAAGCCGAGATGCCGATTACCCTCGCGATCGAGGATGCACTTGTCGGGGTCGGGGAATTCGCGACTGTCACGATTGCCCGACGCGTAGTTGACCACCACTGATTCGCCCGGGCACAGCTTCTGCCCACCGAGTTCGACTTCCCTGGTCACCGTCCGTGGAATGCCGTGAATGGATCCGGCGAAGCGGACGAACTCCTCGATAGCGGTGGCCATGATCTCGGGCTTGCGGATCAGTCGATTCCGTTCTGCGGGGTGAGTGCCAAGATAGTGCAACGCGAATGACATTGCGCTGGCAGTGGTTTCAAGTCCAGCTTGAACCAGCAACACGGCGTTCGACACTACGCTGTCGAACCCGAGCTCGACTCCGTCGATCTCGGCCGAGAGCAGGACGTCGATCATGTCATCTTGCGGATCCTGGTCCATCCGGGTTCTCACTGCATCAGCGATGTGCTGGTAGAGCCCACCCCATGCGGTCATGCGGATTTCGTCGGTGGGCCCGTTGAGTGCGGTTTCAGTCAGCTCTATGCACAATGGGACATCGTCGACGGGCATGCCGAGCACGTACTTGAAGAACACGATGCCGGGCTGCTGCCAAGCGACCATCGCCAAGTCGCCGCGACCGTTCTCGATGAACTCGTTGATGAGTGCATCAGTCTCGGCACGGATCTGCGGTTGCAGCTTCTTCATTCGGCCAGGGGAGAAGTAGGGGTTGAGGACCTTCCGTAACTGCTGTTGCCGCGGCGGGTCGAGTCCTATCACGATATCGCCGGTCGACTGCTGTGTACCATTCAGATTGCTGGAGAACGTCTCCCAGTCCCGCAGGACCTCGTAGCACTCGTCGTAGCGCAGTGCCACCCAGGCGCCCTCGTCGCCCATGGCGAAGAATGGGGAGTCGGTGTGCGCAAAGGCTGTTCTGTCGCGCATGAGGGAATACAGCTCGTACAAATATTCGGGATCGTTGAAATCCTCGTGGCGGAGATCGAAATTCTCGGCGTGGTCCTCTAGCGACTTGGGCACTGGGGCGTAGTCCTTCTTCTCTTGTCGCAATCATGACGTCGGTGTCGCGGACCACTAAGCATTCATGCTGCAGCGGTCAGCCCCGGGCAGATTCATGCGTCCAAAACCCGCGTCGTCGCACGATAGATCGCGAGGGAAAAGGAGTCAAGTGACACTCGATAAACTAGCCGCGCGCTTATCGAGCGTTACTTGACAACCTTCATGGGCGCTCATAGTGTCCGTGGAGGTGGGACTGTCGCCGGACTCATCTCCCTACGCAACAGTCCCTTCCGTAGTCGGCCGACGATTGCACAACCGCTCTAGGGAGGATTCCGTGGAACAAGATCTGCAGTGGCTCATCTCGGTTGACGATCACATCATCGAGCCGCCGAACGTCTGGGTCGACCGCGCATCCGCTGCCGACCGCGATCGTGTGCCGCACGTCGAACGCATTGACGGTGTGGACACATGGGTCTACGAGAGGCACCGCGCGACCGTCATGGGCATCCTGGTGGCTGCCCATCAACACCACGACGACTACTCGCCGCTGCCGGTCAACTACGACGAACTACCGAAGGTCTACTACGACCCACTGGCCCGAATCCCCGACATGGACGCCGATCACGTCATCGCCGGGTTGAACTTTCCTTTCTTTCCGCGCTTTTGCGGGCAGGTGTTCTCGCAAGTTCAGGACCGGGAGCTTGGTCTGAAGTGCCTCACCGCATACAACGACTACATCATCGACGAGTGGTGTGCGGCAGCGCCGGGTCGCTACATTCCGATGATCATCGTGCCGTTTTGGGACACCGCACTGGCCGTCGCCGAAGTGCACCGGTGCGCAGCCAAGGGTGCGAAGGCGATCGCATTCTCGGAAAATGTTCACGCGCTTGGCTTCCCGTCGATCCACTCGGGCGAGTGGGACGGATTCTTCGCGGCAGTGAACGAAACGAAGATGCCGCTCTGCACGCATATCGGGTCGTCGTCCGTCAGCCCAAATACGTCTCCCGATGCGCCTTTCGGCGTTCAGTCGGTGAACATTGGTCTCAACCTGGCCCACTCCACAACAGACTGGCTCTTCTCGGGCAAGCTGCAGAAGTTCCCCGATCTCAAGATCGTGCTGGCCGAGGGTGGCATCGGGTGGATCCCGTACCTGCTCGAGCGGGCCGAGCACGTCGCTGCCGAATATCGCTATCTGCGCGCCAACAACTGGACGATTGACCCGGCAACGATGCGCATGAGCGCAATCGCCACGGACCCGGCCGTCTTCCCGGAGTCGCCTCGCCAGTTGTTCCGCGACCACATCTACGGCTGCTTCATCGAGGACGAATTCGGCGCTGCCAACCTCGATTACATCGGCGTCGAAAACGTGATGATCGAAACCGACTATCCGCACACCGACAGCTTGTGGCCGCACTCGCTTGAGGCCGCGCACAAGAGTCTCGAGGGTAGATCAGACGCGGACAAGTACAAGGTGCTGCAGGGCAATGCGCGGCGCGTCTTCAACTTTGAGCCTGCACCGTATCCGGTGGCGAACTAGCGGTAGCCGCGCTGCGCACGGGCTCAGCTCGATAGACGGGCTCGACCGCGACACGAAAGGAACAGCGTGGCAATCCGCCAATACGAGAACTTCATCGACGGCCGGTGGACCAGTGATAACGCCGGCGCACTGATAGATGTGATCGACCCGGCCACCGAAGAAGTGGTCGGCCGCGTTCTCGACGGCGGCGCCAAGCAAGCTGTCATGGCAATCGAAGCGGCGCGCCGGGCATTCGACGAAGGTCCTTGGCCGTGGATGTCAGTGCGCGAGCGCGCGAAAATACTGAAGCGTTTCAGCGAAATCATGGAGTCGCGGCACGACGAACTTCGCGAGCTCATCGTGTCCGAGATCGGCTCAGTGGGCTTCCTGACCGACTTCCTGCAGGTGGGTGGAGCGATCGAAGCATCGCACTACTACAGCGATTTCGTCGAGCACGATGTCACCTGGGTCGAAACCCCGGGAGCGCCGACGGTTTCACCTACCGGGCTTGGCGGCACTGTCGTCGTTCGTGAACCTGTCGGAGTGGTCGGCGTGATCACACCGTTCAACTTCCCTTTCTCAATCAACCTGCAAAAGTGCTTGCCAGCGCTGGCTGTCGGTTGCACCGTCGTCTTGAAACCACATCCGTGGACACCGATGAATGCGCTGGAGCTCGCCCGCATCGGCGAGGAAGCCGGCATACCGGCGGGTGTCTTCAACGTCGTGGTGGGTGGCGCTGATGTGGGGGAGGAATTGTCGACGAATCCCCTCGTCGACATGATCGCGTTCACGGGGTCGACAGCGACCGGCAAGCGCATCCGGGAGGTTTCGGCGCGGACGATGAAGCGGGCCCAGCTGGAATTGGGCGGCAAAAGTGCCCACATCGTTCTTGACGACGTCACTGAATCCGAGGTCGCCGGTATCGGTTTCGGTCAAGTGCTGATGCATTCGGGACAGGCATGTGTTGCTGCATCGCGCCTGCTATTACCGGAGCACTTACTCGATGCCTACGTCGAGGGCGTCAAGGCCATGGCGCCAAACCTCACTATCGGTGACCCGCGCGACCCGGCCACGGTGGTGGGTCCGCTGATCCGTGAACAACAGCGGCAGCGGGTCGAGGGCTATGTGCAATCAGCACTCGACGAAGGAGCCACGCTGGTGGTCGGCGGCAAGCGGCCCTCCCACCTGAGCAAAGGTTTCTTCTATGAACCAACGGCATTCATCAACTGTCGCAACGACATGCGGATCTGCCGGGAAGAAGTTTTCGGCCCGGTGCTGACGGTCCTGACCTACCAGACTCAGGAGGAGGCGATACGGATCGCCAACGACTCCGACTTCGGGCTCGCGGGGGTAGTCATGACGCGCAATGCCGCACGTGGCTTCAACGTAGCGCGCCAAATCCGCACCGGCACAGTGATTGTGCAGTGCTGTGGCGGTGGTCCGAGTGATCCTGGTACTTCTCCGGGCAACGGTGCGGGTCCAGGCTGGTCTGTGCCCGCGCGTGGAATGTTCAACGGCGGTGGCCCGTTCGGTGGTTTCAAGCACAGCGGTCTCGGCCGCGAGCAGGGCCGCTGGGGCTTCGAGGAGTTCACCGAGATCAAGTCGATCTCGTTGATGTGAGGCTTCAGCTCACATGGGCATCGGAATTCTGAAAGGTTAACTGCCGTGCTTCACGATGTTCGGGTGCTCGAGCTATCCCTCTTCTCGCCTGACGCGCTCGGCGGACACCTCGCCGACCTTGGTGCCGAGGTGATCAAGATCGAACAACCCGGGGGTGGCGGGTTCCGCGGTGAGCTCTTTCCGTCTGACAATGTGCAAAACCTCCAGTGGAACCGCGGAAAGAAGAGCGTGACGCTCAACTTGAAATCGGAGGAGGGGGCCGCGATCTTTCGGCGCCTTGCCGCAGAGGCCACAGTGCTGATCGACGGCCTGCGGGCCGGCGCCGCCGAGCGACTCGGCCTCGGCTACGACGATGTCGTCGAACTCAACCCGACAATCGTCTATTGCAGCCTCAACGGAATGGGTAGCTACGGCCCGTACGCGAAGCTCCCCACGCATGGGCTGTCCTTCGACTGCTTCGCCGGCCTGAACCCCCCGCTGATCCAGGCCGACGGAACACCGCGGCTCTCGGCCGGCGCCACCGGCACCACCGGTGTGTTGGCCGGTCCGCTCTACGCTGCGATCGCGGTTCTGGCTGCACTGCACAGCGCGCGCCGCGACCAGAAACCGCAGTATGTCGAGGTCTCTCAAGTCGACGCCGCGATCGCATGGAACTTCCAGAAACTGACGGCCCTCGCCAATGACCTGTCCGGCTACTCAGACAATATGCATGCATCCCTCCGGTATCAGTACTACGAGACCAGCGACGGCAACTACGTGGTGTTCAACGCGTTGGAAGACAAGTTCTGGCAAAGGTTTTGCGAAGCCGTAGACCGAATGGATCTGTATGAACCCGGCCGCGCGCGCCTAGGCGACGATCCGCAAACCGACGAACGCCTGCGCAGTGAACTCACCACACTTTTCAAGAGCCGGAGTCGTCGTGACTGGACTGACTTCTTCATAGCCACCGATATCGCTGGTGCTCCGGCCTTTGAGGGCAGCGACTTACTTGACGACGAACACGTCAAAGCACGCGCCATGGTGTATGAACCGCCCGCCGACGAGCCGGCCGCCTCTGCGGCTGATCGCAACGCCGATCAAGACCAAGCCAGACCGTCCCTTCGCCGCGGCACTTCCGCCGACCGTCGGGGCGCACACCGACGAGGTACTCACGACGCTGGCGGGCTGCGATGAAGTAGTACTTGCCCGGTTGCGGCGCGAGGGAGTGATCGGAGATTAGTGGGCGATGAACATCCTTCAGGGTCTGCGGATCATCGAGATCGCCGACGAGATCGCCGGGCCTTATTGCGGCAAACTGTTTGCCGATGTCGGCGCCGAAGTGATCAAGGTCGAGTCACCAGACGGCGATCGGCTTCGTCGCAGGGGTACGGGGCGGCGCCCGGACGGCGACGGGGCTTTGTTCACATTTCTGAACGCCGGAAAGCGCTCGGTCGTGGGGGTTTACGGTGAACCGCACGTTGACGATCTGATCGCAACAGCCGACATCGTGATCGATGCCGGAGTCGATGGCCGGATCGACCACGACGAAATGTTGTGTCAATCACCCGATTTGGTGATAGCCGTGTTGTCACCGTTCGGCCTGACAGGTCCGTATCGAGATAAGCCCGCAACAGAGTTCACATTGCAGGCCGAAAGCGGAACCATGGGTCTGCGGGCCCGGCCGGACCAACCTCCCTTGCAAGCGGGCGGCCGCATCTTCGAATGGGTCCTCGGTAGCTATGCAGCTGTCGGTGCGATGGCTGCGTTTCTGAGCGCCCGTGCCGGACGCGGCGGCGAGATCATCGACTGTTCGTTGATGGAAGCCTGCCATCTCAGCGCCAGCGGATTCATCGACTTGTACTACGCCCTCGCCGGCAGTCCACCGATATCGGCTCCACCGAGAATGACCGAACTGCCGTCGATCGAGCCGACGGCCGACGGCTGGGTCGGTTTCAATACCAACACCCATCAGCAATTCGAGTCCTTCCTGGTGATGATCGGGCGTACCGATCTCCTCGAACACGATGCGGCCTGGGCGTCGGCTCCGACGCGGTATGAGCGGACGGAGCAGTGGAACAAGATTGTGCGGGACTGGACTACTCAGCGAACCACCGCCGAGATCGTGGAATTCGCTTCCGCGCTTCGGATTCCGGTTGCGCAGGTCAACAACGGGCGCACTGTGCTGGACCATCCGCACTTCAACGCGCGGGGCGTATGGGCCGCGAGCGCCGACGGATCATTCACTCATCCGCTCCCGCCCTACCGGATCGATGGCACACGGCCGGGCGGAGAGCCGAAGATTGCGCCACGGCTCGGCGAGCTCGATACGACAGCACTTCTCCCGAAGCCGCGCACGCCAGGAACTTCACGCGGCAGCAGCGAATCTGCCGCTGGCTGGCATACGCATCATCGATGCCACCGCCTGGTGGGCCGGGCCTTCATCAACCCACATCTTGGCGGCGTTGGGCGCCGAGGTCATTCACTTGGAGTCAGTTCAGCATCCAGACGGCGCACGGATGACCGCCGGAGCATTTATGGACCAGCCCAGCTGGTGGGAGCGCTCGGCCATGTACTTGGCCACCAACGCCAACAAGAAAGGATTGACGCTCGACCTGTCGTCTCCAAGAGGCCGTGAGTTGTTCTTCCGGCTTGCCGAAAAAGCCGACGTCGTGGTGGAGAATTACTCCCCGCGCGTCTTCGAGAATTTCGGCATCACATGGGAAGCGCTGAGTTCTGTTAACCCGCGACTGATCATGACTCGTATGCCCGCTTTCGGTCTGGACGGACCGTGGCGGGACAACGTCGGGTTCGCGCAGACTATGGAGCAGATGACCGGAATGGCCTGGGTGACCGGCCACGAATACGATCAACCGCGCATACCGCGCGGACCGTGTGACCCGTTGGCGGGCATGCATTCCGCTTTCGCAATGCTTGTTGGCCTGAGTCGGCGCGAACAAACCGGCCATGGCTCTTTCATCGAGGTATCCATGGTCGAGGCGGCACTGAATGCCGCCGCTGAGCAAGTCATCGAGTACACCGCCTATGGCACCGTTCTATCGCGACTGGGCAATCGCAGTAGGGACGCGGCGCCTCAGGGTCTGTACCCATGTCGCGGCCACGAGCAGTGGTTGGCTCTCTCCATCGCGTCCGACGAGCAATGGGTCGCATTGAAAAGCGCGCTCGGCCAGCCAGGCTGGGCGGATGATCCCTCGCTCGACACGCACGAAGGGCGCTGGCGTGCGCATGATTTGATCGACAAACATCTTGAGCAGTGGGCCTCTGGGCAAGACAGCGCCGACGCAGCGGCCATGCTGTCGGCTTCTGGGGTTCCTGCTTCGATGCTTTACGACGCGCGGTTCAGCCCTCAACACCCGCAGATGGTCGCGCGTGGCTACTTCGAACATTTGAATCACTCGATCGTCGGTCAGCACCAGGTCCCGACTATTCCATTTAAGTTCCGCAGCGTCGATCGATGGTGTCGGTCGCCGGCACCCACGGTCGGAGAACACAACGAGAACATCTTGCAGGAGCTGCTCGGATTGGACGATACGGCGATCGAGACGCTTACCGATGAATCTGTGATCGGTACTCGGCTCAAGGGCATCGATTGAGCGGATGCTTTCAACTATCGAATCGAGATCGGCTGCAGGGGAGAGGAAACGATGCGTGTACGCATAGAGCGTGACGCTTGCCAGGGCCACAGTCGATGTGCAATGACGTACCCCGAGATCTTCGACGTTGATGACGACGCCAAGGCATTCGTCCATGTCGACCACATCCCTCCGGAATGGGAGGACAAAGCGCGGATGGCGGTCGCGAACTGCCCTCAGCGTGCCATCAGCATCGACGAATGACCGCGCCCACCGGTTGGGCCGCAGTTAGACGGCAACTCATGGATCAGTCCCGCATTGACGACCCGGATTCGGTTCTCGGTGATCGGCGGCGTGTAAGTGGTTTTTATCGACGTCGCCCTTGCGTGACGTTGAGGTTCGGGCAGCAGCGGTTTCATTAGTGACCCTGCCGCCGTCGGGACGTCGATCACTACGGGTCAGCGATCAGCGTTGATGCGATCAACACCTTTCGTGTATCCGCAGGTCGTGTGGCGTCGTTTCGCGTCGTTTCGCGTCGACAAATCTAGGGTTGCCGCATGTTGCTGCCGCGGCCCAGCTGCCGACACTCTATTCTTTTCGATCCTAAAGCGGCTGAGCTTTAACGTGTTTCGCTGGCTTCCGATCTCGCTGGTGGCGGACGCAGATCCGTAGCTTGTGGGTGTCGTGCTTCGTATCCGCTTGTCAGGCGGAACACGGCGCGGTCGAGGATAGGAAGGATTTCGGTGACGGCGATCTCGCCGGCGGTGAAGCGGCCCAGGAGGCCGTACACCAGGGTGGAGATGGTGGTGTCGAGGTCGGCGAGAAAGTCTTCCTCGATGTCGCCCAGCACTTGGAAGAATGCGGGCACGGCCATGTCGAGGCCGTGGCGCACGAGTTGTTGCCCGCCTGCCGTTGCGCGGACGCGGAAGTATGCGGTGAGCATGCCCGGGTGCTCCTCCCAGGGCAAAAAGATGGTGCGCAGCGCGCGCATAAGGCCAACGTAGAGCGTTTGGTCGGCCTGGTGGCTCTGGCTTGAGAGCTGCGCGAATCGATGCTCGTCCATCCACATCTGCACGGCCGCGGCGATGAGCCCCTCGCGGTTCGAGTATTGCTTGTAAATGGTGGTCAACGACGCCTGCGAGCGGCGGGCGACCTCGCGCAGTTGGACGGCGTCATAGCCCTCTGTTTCAAGAATGTGCACGACCGTGTCCAGAATTCGCGCGTCGGGCAGCCGGGTGTCGCGCACTGCGCCATCGGAATGGGTCACTGCTTCCTGCCCCTTGCCGTCTGTGAGTAACATGGTTACTCTACCCAGGATAACACGGTTACTGCCAGCTCGACGGGCTGTCTTGCCGGCGCAATGAAGCGAGGACTAATGGCTCGTCTGCACGACAAAGTCGCCTTCATCACCGGGGTGGCGCGCGGTCAGGGCCGCAGCCACGCGATTCGGCTTGGCGCGCGAAGGGGCCAACATCATCGGCGTCGATATCTGCGCCGATATCCCCGCCAACCACTACCCGATGGCCTAGCCGAGCCGAACTCGACGAGACGGTCGACCTCGTCGAGGCAGAGGGCGGCAAAATGCTGGGCTCGGTTGCCGACGTCCGCGACTTCCATCAGGTCAAGGCCGCGGTCGATGCCGGCGTGGAGCACTTCGGGCGCCTCGACATCGTGCTGGCCAACGCGGGGATCGCGCCCGTGGGCTTTCGCGAGCTGAGTATCGAAGAAGAGCTGGCGCAGTGGAGAGCTGTCGTCGGGGTCAACCTCGACGGCGCGTATCACGCCGCGCAGGCGGCGATCCCGCATCTGCTGGCCGGCAACCGCGGCGGAGTCGATCATCTTCACCAGTTCCACGGCGGGGCTGAAAGGTTTCGGCGGCGCTGCAGGGCGGCGGGTCTGGGTTATTCGGCGTCCAAGCACGGCATCGTCGGGCTGATGCGCACACTGGCCAATGCCCTTGGCGCCAGCCAACATTCGGGTCAACACCGTGCACCCAACCGCGGTCAACACCATGATGGCCGTGAACCCTGCGATGACGGAGTTCCTGGAGAACTATCCCGGTTCGGCGGGCCACATCTGCAGAACCCGCTGCCTGTCGAGATGCTCGAACCGGCGGACATCAGTGCCGCGATCGCCTACCTGGTCTCTGACGAAGGCCAAGTACGTCACCGGTGTGACCTTCCCGGTCGACGCCGGCTTCTGCAACAAGCTATGAGTGCACAGATTGATGGCGCAGCGCGCCCGAGCGGACGGGTAGCGGGCAAGCGGGTACTGGTCACCGGCGCTGCGCGCGGCATGGGCCGCAGTCATGCCGTGCGACTGGCCGCAGGAGGGCGCCGACCTTGTCCTGGTCGACATCTGCGCATCGCTGGCTGAGTTGGAGTATCCGCTGGCCTCCCGGGCCGATCTGGACGAGACCGCCCGCCTGGTCGAGAACACGATCGCCGCGCCATCACTCGGGTGGTCGACATCCGCGACGCTGACGCGTTGGCTGCCGCGGTCGCCGACGGTGTGGACGAACTGGGTGGGCTGGATGCGGCCGTGGCCAATGCCGGCGTGCTGACGGTCGGCACCTGGGATGCGACGACTTCTGCAGCAGTGGCGCACGGTCGTCGACGTCAACCTCATCGGCACCTGGAACACCTGCGCCGCGGCACTTCCACATCTGGTCGCTGACGGCGGCAGCTTGATTCTCATCAGTTCCTCGGCGGGCATTAAGGGCACGCCCTTGCACCTGCCCTACACCGCGTCCAAGCATGGCGTTGTCGGGCTGAGCAGGGCGCTGGCCAATGAGCTTGCCGCGCAGAATATTCGGGTCAATACCGTGCACCCCACCGGGGTGGAGACGGGGATGCGCCCGCCGATCGATGCAGGGACTTGTCGGCGGAGGCCCGACCGGATTTGATCCCCATTTTCTTGAACGCCTCCGCCCACCGCTGATGGCCGAGCCGATCGACATCAGCAACGCGGTGCTGTTCTTGGTGTCCGACGAGTCCAGATTCGTCACCGGCCTCGAGTTCAAGGTCGACGCCGGCGTCACCCTGCGGTGATGGCCTGCATCCCGAAGCAGAAAGCCAGACGATGACAGCAATCGAGACCGAACGTTCCCAGCGCGGCATGACGCGTGTTCGCCGATGTGATGACCTTCGATCCGCCCGAATGACTCCAGTCCCGCGACGGTTGCCGGCCTGCTCGACTTCGTCTTCGGCGAGATCTGGTCGCGCCCGATGCTGAGCCGGCGAGACCGGACGATTCGTGACGCTGGCCTGCGTGGCCGCCGCCGACGCCGAACAACCGCTGCGCGAGCATGTCTATGCGGCGCTCAACAGCGGCGACCTGTCCATCACCGAAATGCGGGAAGCCGTCCTGCATTTCGCGGTGTACGCGGGTGGCCGAAGGCCTCGCGGTTCAACATGATCGTCGACGAGCAATGGGATCGCCATCCACCGCGAGCGCGGCGAGGCAGCCGCCGGCCCCCGAGCCGCTGCTGCCACTGGTCACCGCGGGCGACCCAGAGCAACGCCTGTTGGGTGGCGAGCAATCGTTTCAAGCGACGTCAACTGCCTGCCGTACGTGCCGATTCGCGACAACCCGTATTCCGGTGCGGGCATCTTGAACTTCGTGTTCGGCGAGATGTGGCTAGCGCCCGGGCCTGGGCATGAAAGAACGGCGGCTGATCACCGTGGCCTGCGTGGCCATTCAGGACGCGCCCATCCCGATCCTGACCACGTCTACGCCGCGCTGAAAAGTCGCGACGTGTCATTCGACGAAATGGATGAACTGGCACTACATTTCGCGGCCTACTACGGCTGGGCCAAAGCCTCGCATCTCAGCCAGGTGATCGGCGAGCAGAAGCAGCGCGTCCTCGGCGAGTGGGCGCCAAAGCGCAGGAATCCGGTCATGACCGCCGCCGATGCCGAGCTCCCAGCCGGGCCCGGTGTCCCGTCCGTCTTCTGGTGGGCGAGCACCGCATCACCAGCATCGTCGGGGGCATCGCACGACCACATCTACCCGGCCACCGGCCAATCGAACGCGACCATCGTGCTGGCCGGCGCCGCCGAGATCGACCGCGCGGTGATATCCGCCCGGGAAGCACAAAGGAGTGGGTGGCGCTTACCGCGGATCGCCGCCGCGATCTGCTTATCGATCTCGCCGATGCCGTGCAGGAACATTTCGCCGAGCTGTGCAGCCTGAACGTCCACGACTACGCGGTCCCCATCTCCGTGGCCGGGAACTCGGTGCTGTCGGAGCGATTCCTGCGTTACTTCGCCGGATACGCCGACAAACCCCACGGCTCGAACACGCCGGTCACGGGATCGTTCGATGTCAATCTCGTCGAGCGCGAACCCTTCGGTGTCGTCGGCGTCATCGCGCCCTGGAACGGAGCCCTGGTTGTGGCGGGATCCTGCGTGGCCCCGGCGCTGGCTGCGGGAAACGCGGTCGATCTTCAAACCATCCGAGCTGGCACCGTTGGCGGCGCTGCGCTTCGGTGATCTTATGCATCGAGGCCGGCCTGCCAGCCGGGACTGGTCAATGTTGTACCCGCTGGCCCCGAAGGCGGCCAGGCTCTGGTTCGAGCATCCCGGCGATCCGCAAGATCCATTTCACCGGTAGTGGCGCCACTGTGCGCAAGGTCCTGCAATCGGCCGCGATCAACCTCACGCCTGTCGTGGCCGAACTCGGTGGCAAGTCCGCCAACATTGTCTTCGCCGACGCCGACCTGGACACCGCCGCCATGATCTCCGCGCACCAAGGCCCGCTGATGCAGTCCGGTCAAAGCTGCGCGTGCGCAAGTCGCCGATGCTGGTGCATGGCTTCGATCTACGACACCTTCGCCGAAAAATTCTGACGACCGTGTTACGGACAGCGACAATCGGCGACCCGCTCGATCCCGACGTGCTGTTCGGTCCCGTCATGACCAGTGCGGCCGCCCTCGAGCGCATATTGCGGGCTATCGACAACGCGGTCAGCGCGACAGCTCGGGCGAATTGCTCGCTGGGGGCACCGCGTCGGCGGCGACCTCGCCGGCGGTTACTTCATCGAGCCGACCGTTTTCGGCGAAGTCGACAACGCGTTCGGCGCTGGCCCAAACGGAGACATTCGGGCCGGTGGTGTCCTGATCAGCTTCAGCGACGATGCCGAAGCCGTGCATATCGCCAACGACACGCCCTACGGCCTGAATGCCTTCGTCCAGACCCGCGACCTCAATCGCGCCCACCGCGTCGCCCGGGACTCGAAGCGGGCTCGGTATGGGTCAACAAATTCAGTGACATCGAACCGCAAGGCCCCTACGGCGGATACAAGCAAAGTGGATTCGGCCGCACCGGCGGCATCGATGGCCTGCGAGAATTCCAGCGGACCAAGAACATTCGCATCGGTATGGGGTGAACGTGCTAAGCGGTATCGCACACCACTGCCATGACCCCCGGGAAGTAGCGTGAGAGTCGGATTCATCGGGCTGGGCAGCCAGGGTGGCCCGATGGCGCACCGCATCATCGCGGGTGGCTACAACACGACGCTGTGGGCGCGCAGGCCCCAAACCCTTGCTGCATTCGCCGACACCAGGGCTCATGTCGCGGAGTCCCCGGCCGATCTCGCGGCCAACAGCGACCTCGTGTGCCTGTGCGTCGTCGGCGACGGCGACATCGAAGGTCTCGCTGCCGGCCAAGACGGACTGCTGGCCGGTCTGAATCCGGGCGGCGTCATCGCAGTCCACAGCACCATACATCCCGACACCTGCCGTAGGCTCGCGGAAAAGGCTGACGCACAGGGAGTATCGGTTATCGACGCACCGGTGAGCGGCGGTGGCGGGGCCGCGTCTGAAGGGCGTCTACTGGTAATGGTCGGTGGGGACAGCGCCGTCGTTGAACGCTGCCGGCCCGTCTTCGAGACCTACGCCGATCCCGTCGTGCACCTCGGCGAACTGGGTTGCGGGCAGACCGCCAAGCTACTCAACAATCTGCTATTCACCGCCAATCTGGGAACGGCGGCCACCGTCCTTTCGCTCGCCAACGCCCTCGGTGTATCCCCGAACCGTCTCACCGAAGTCGTCTCTCGCAGTAGCGGAAACAGTTTCGCGCTCAACGCAATCAGCGGCGCAGGCGGCCTGGACCAGCTTGCCGGACACGCGGGGACGCTACTGCAGAAGGACGCGCGACTCATCGTTGACCTCGCCGACTCGGCTTCGGTGCATGCGGGTGCGGTCCTTGATGCGGCCGACGCCGCGCTGTCCCTCATGGGCCACTCCCGGTCCGGGTGATCGCTGGCGTGGCCGTCTAGGTCAGAGCTGCGTGTACACGCTCTTGGTTTGCATGAAGCTCTCGATGCCGTCGCGGCCCCATTCGTAGCCCCACCCGGAATGCTTGTATCCACCGAACGGCATCGAGTGATCGAACACCATCTGGCAGTTCAGGGTGATCGTGCCGGCTTGCAGGCGCTTGGCCAGTCGGTGCGCACGGGTGAGGTCTTTGGTCCACGCGGTGGCGGCCAGCCCGTAGTCGGAGTTGTTGGCCAAGGCGACAACCTGATCGTCATCATCGAACGGCAACACTGCGACGACTGGACCGAATATCTCTTGCTGATAGAGCCTCATGGCGGGGTCGACATCGGTGAGCACGGTCGGGTGGACGAAGTAGCCCCTGCGATCGAGCCGCTCGCCGCCAGTTACCACGTGCGCGCCGTCGCGCTTGCCTTCGTCGATGAAGCCCATCACCCGCGTGAGTTGCTTTTCACTGATAATGGGACCGATGAGTGCGCGGTCGTCGGTCGGCCCGCCCAGCTTGACCGAGTTCGCCAGGCTGGTGACACCTTCTACGACCCGTTCGTAGATGCTGCGCTGGGCGAAGATTCGTGATCCGCTGATGCATCCCTGACCCGAGTGGATGAAGATCCCCATCGCCGCCATCGTGATCGCGGATTCCACGTCGGCGTCGTCATAGATCAGCACCGGTGATTTGCCGCCGAGTTCAAGCGTGACTCTTTTCAGGTTGCCGCCGGCGGCCTGCACGATCTGCTTGCCCACCTCGGTAGAGCCGGTGAAGGCGACCTTCTCGATACCCGGGTGAGCGGTGATCGCCGCGCCAACGGTATGTCCGTAGCCGGTCACCAGGTTGACGACGCCGTCGGGGACCCCGGCCTCGATCAAGATCTTTTCTAGCAGCAGTGCCGAAAGAGGTGTTTCCTCAGCGGGTTTGACCACTGCGCTGCAGCCAGCGGCGAGCGCTGGCGCGAGCTTGGTGCACGCGTTGAACACCGGACCGTTCCACGGAAAGATCAGCCCGACAACACCGTAAGGCTCTTTCAGTGTGTAAGCGTGCATGGTGGTGTACGCGCCGGAGATGCCGCCGGTCTGTTGCACGTCGTGAGCGATGCCATTGACTTTGGTGCACCACCCCGCGTAGTAGCGGAACGTTTCAGCGCTCGTGGACATGATCGTGTGCGCCTGCTTATAGGGCATGCCAGTGTTCAGCGAATCGACCTGAGCAAGTTCATCGGCGCGCTGGTCGATGAGATCGGCTACGCGCCAGAGGATTTTGGCGCGCTCGTTTCCGGGTAACTCGCGCCAGATACCGGCCGCGACACTCGCGCGAGCTCGGGCGACGGCGTCGTCGACCGCACCGGCACCGCCGTCGGGAAATTCGGTGATCTGCTCCTCGGTGGCGGGATTGATGACGGGGATCACCTCACCGGCACCCGGCCGGCGGCGGATCTCGTCCAGAATGCTGTCAACGGTCATCAGATAGGCCTTTTTCGGTTGAAACGCCGGGCTGATCGGCGTAATCAGCCCGCTGGAGTGAACTCGATGTGTAATTCGGTGAGCCCACGCAACAGGAATGTGGGTGCATAGCGGTACTGGCGGTCAGTCGGCGGGCCGTGCTTGGCCTCTGTGATCGCGATGTCACGGGTGCGGTCCAGTAGGCGGTTGATGGTGATCTGTCCTTCTACTCGCGCAAGCGGTGCGCCCGCGCAGGTGTGGATACCGCGACCGAAAGCGATGTGCTCACGAACGTTTTTCCGCTCGATCTGAAACACGTTGGGATCATCGAACTTTCGTGGGTCGCGGTTGGCCGCACCCAGGCACAGCATGATCACCGTTCCAGCTCGGATGGGAACCCCGCCCAGCGTGGTGGTTTTGCGCGCCAGCCGGAAGTCGACCTTGGTTGGACTCTGCATACGCATTGCTTCTTCGATGAAGGGGCCAATCAAACTGCGGTCAGTGCGCAGGCGGTGTTGGAGTTCGGGCTGATCACCGAGGATCTGCACGGCCGAGCTGAGCAGTTTGGTCACGGTCTCCTGGCCCGCCGCGAACAAGAAGGTGGCCGGTCTGACCACCTCCAATAGCGGTGGCGTCGAGCCATCGGGGTAGGTGGCGGTAGCCAGACCGGTCAGCACGTCCTCGCGAGGGTGCTGCCGCCGCTCGGTGATGTAACCGCTGAACAGGTCATCCAGGTACTGCAACGGGTTGCTGCCCACAGGTTCGTGATCCAGGGCGCCCACCCTATTGCCGGGTGCGTTACCAGCTCCCAAATTGCGGCGGATCTCGGCGCGATCCTCGTGCGGAACTCCAAGGAGATCGGCGATCGCCAATGTCGCGAAGGGCTTTCCGTACTCGCCGAGGAACTCGCAGCGACCGTTGGCGATGAACTCGTCGATTTGACGGTCGGCCAATCGCCAGATGTAGTCGGTGTTTTCTTGCAGCCGGCGCGGCGTGAGCAGCCGACCTAACAGGGAACGCGCTTTGTCGTGTTCGGGCGGGTCCATGACCACCATGTGCTCAAAGATCGGAAACTCGTGCCGGTGGGCTTCGATCTGGTCGCTGATGTCGTCCCCTTCAGGGGTGAACGGCAACGGGGGGAACGGGCCACCGATCGCGTTGACGGCGGAGAATGACTCGACATCTTTGAACGCGGCCTGGACCTCCTGGTAGCCGGTCACGGCCACCACCCCGTAGCGCGGTTCCTGGAACACTGGTCCCTGTTTGCGCAGGTAATCCCAATACTCGTAGGGGTTTTGCGCGGTGTCCGCGTCGGTGAAGTAGTCGATGTCGGCGAGATCACTCATGAGTCGAAATCCTTTCCGGGACCGAAGAGGGAAGGGCGAAAGAGTCGGCCAGTCATGCCCACGGTTCTTCGACGACGACGCTGATGGCTTGGCGTGGACAGGCTGCCGCCGCGGCTTCGACGCTGGCGCGCAATGACTCATCGGGTGCCTGATCGCAGGTCGCGATGTCATCACCGAGATCGAAAACCGTAGGGGCAATCTCAACACAAAGGGCGTGCGTCTCACACAGACGTTGATCCACCCGCACGCGGATCTGTGCGGTCATCGTCACCGGCCCACGCCGTCGACGCCGTCGCACTGCGGTGCGGTATGCATGGCCTCTCCATCCCGATCGACCCGTCTGCGTAGAATCCTGGACTGATCGATCGACCAAATTGCTAAGATGCGGTATGCCTACCACGCGCCGTGTTGAGCGGTCAAGCAAACCGGGCTCGCCCAAGCGGACGGCGACCCCCCAAATCAAGGCGATCCGTGAGGAGAGCACGCGCGGCAAGCTGGTCGAGGCGACCGCCCGCATCATGCGCGAGGAAGGCTATGCCGCGGCCACTTCACGCCGAGTAGCCGCCGAAGCCGGCGCCAAACAGGCCCTGGTCTACTACTACTTCCCGACGATGGACGACCTGTTCCTGGAGGTGCTGCGGGTGGGCGCCGAGGCTGCACTGACACGGATGCGGGCCTTGCTGACCGATGAGGACCCTTTGCAGGCGCTGTGGGAGATGAACAGCGATTCAGCACTGACGATTCTCAACGCCGAGTTCATGGCACTAGCCAACCACCGCAAGATAATTGGTGCCCAATTGAAGGCGTACGCCGAACGTGTCCGTGACATCGAGACGGCAGCTGTCACGATGGTGATGCGCGCCAATGGCATCGATCTCGATGCGTATCCACCGGCAGCGATCTCGATATTGATCGCGCAGACCGCGCGCAGCCTGAGCAACGAAAGCGCCGTCGGCGTCACTCAGGGGCATGCTGAATTGCGCGCATTCGTTGAACGCCAGATCAGCATGTTGAAGACAGCCGCACCCGCGTCGGTCAAGGGCAGCTAGTACCGGCCAGTTGTCAGCAGCCTGCGACCAACGCGCCCCTCCGCAGCAGCCGCACCACCCGGCGATCGTTCCTCAGCGTTGGTTGACAACAGCAACGATAAATGTCACGCTGCTGATCGATCGACCAAATTGACGAGCGTGCGCCGGGGCAGTGATATCCGGCTCCTTGAGAATGATGAGGTGCATTCATGGCCGGACGGGTTGAGGGCAAGGTCGCGTTTATCACCGGCGCGGCTCGCGGCCAGGGACGCAGTCACGCGGTACGCCTCGCGCAAGAAGGTGCCGACATCATCGCGGTCGACATCTGTCGAAAGATCAGCAGCAACAGCGAGATCCCACCATCGACACCAGATGACCTTGTTGAGACCGCTGACCTCGTCAAAGGCCTCAACCGCCGCGTCGTGACGGCCGAAGTCGACGTGCGTGACTACGACGCCCTCAAAGCGGCCGTGGACAGCGGTGTCGAGCAGCTCGGCCGGCTGGATATCGTTTGCGCCAATGCCGGAATCGGCAACGGCGGCCAGACCCTCGACAAGACCAGAGAAGACGACTGGCAAGCCATGATCGATGTCAATCTCTCGGGAGTCTGGAAGACCGTCAAAGCTGCAGTCCCACATCTGATTTCGCAAGGCGAGGGCGGATCGATCATCTTGACCAGCTCGGTCGGCGGACTGAAAGCTTACCCGCACACCGGTCACTACATCGCCGCCAAACACGGCGTCGTGGGCCTGATGCGTACCTTCGCCGTCGAACTCGGAGCGCACTTCATCCGCGTCAACTCTATTCACCCCACCAACGTGAACACACCGATGTTCATGAACGAGGGCACCATGAAGCTGTTTCGACCCGATCTGGACAACCCCGGCCCCGACGACCTCAAAGTCGCCGCGCAGTTCATGCACGTTCTACCGGTCGGGTGGGTCGAACCAGTAGACATCAGCAACGCGGTACTTTTTCTCGCCTCTGATGAATCCCGTTACGTCACAGGCCTTCCCCTCACCGTCGATGCGGGGAGCATGCTCAAGTAGCGCAGACGATGTGCAGGATTGGCACCCTCGTTATTCGGAATACTGCGCACGACCGGCTCTGCGGTTAGCTACGCAACCCCGTCTCTCAGGAAAACAAACGTCCAAGTGGGCAGGTTCGCATCGAGTAGGTCAGGTTCCAAGCAGCTCCGGACGAAACAATGCGCTGATGTTGATGACGTGTTGATGCCATCAACACCGTTGGGCTATCCGCAGGTCGCGTGGCGTCGTTTGGCGTCATTTCGCGTCGTCGATTCCACTGTTTCCGCAGCTCAAGCCGTTTTATGGGCCTGGTTCGATTCCCGGCAGCTCCACTGAGAAGAAGCTGGTCAAGGCCAAAAGCCTTGGCCAGCTTTCTTTTGCGTCAAGAGCTGCTTCCCGTCACGGGCAAATCCGTCGAATACGGTCTGCCGGGAACATGGTGGCTGGGAGACTTCGGCAGTGCGAAACCGATGGCCGTTGATTGCCCGGGCTGGGATCTCATGCTTGGACCTAGTCGCGGTCGTGGCAATAGTCAGTTCATGCACTCATAACTCATCACCAAAATTTGAGCCGACAAGTCCCACGTCCGTGAACAGCGCCGGGACGACGCTGGATACGGTCGGCTATAAGGTCACGGTAACCGGCGCGCCCAGTGAACCCGCGCCCGTTTTCAGGGTGACGTCGAATCCTCAAACTCCGCCCAAGGTGCAGCCATACTTCACGTCTACTGCGGCTGGTGTTAGCGTCAGCTTGCCTGAGGGCCGGCAGCCTTCAGCGCCATTGACACTGACCTTTGATTTCCGCGGCAAACCGACGCGCGTTCAGCATGGACAATTGCCGGTTGTCGTCGCGTTATCCGAGGGTGTGTCGCAGCCCGAAGTACTGCCCTCCCACTGGGATTCTGACCACCAGACACTGACCGCTCAAAGCACCCACTTGAGCGGATTCTTTCCCTTCGGCGTGGACTTGAAAGCGTTTGGGCAACAGGTCACTTCAACGCTCAGTGGCTACCTGGGCCTCTCGTCGGCGAAACCGGACTGTGTCGGAAAGCCCCTCGTGGTCGATGACACGACCTACACCCTCGATCCGGTCACGGTGCCAGCGGCCTGGCCATGTTTGTCGCGACGTGGGAGCGACATCAGTGTCGATCTGGCGTCGAACTCGCCGCTGGGCTGGGTCGTGCGTTCTGAACCGGTTTCGCCCGATCAGGGTCCCGATCTTGCGCCCGACATTGCCCAGGCCATTGACCTTGGTTTCTATAAAACGGCCTTCGCGCCCAGTGTTGGCGACGGCACAATGCTGCTGCCCGGCGGCAGCACCCATTTGCGATTCAGCAAAACCACCCCGCCCCGATTGATCGACTTACGCGCTGATCCCGGAGTCACCTTGATCAATGGCTTCCTCCTTGGTCTCCACGCCCTATACCCGAGCTCGAAGATTCTCGACCTGCCTGGAGTCGTCGACTGCCTCAAGCCACTCGCCGCGACCGACGGTGGAGCGATTCCTTCGGGAACCGACATTGGCGCCAGAACACGGCCCCTCATCGACTGCGTAACAAGTGGAACCGATGCGATCTCCACCAACCCTGCCACCGTAGATCTCAATCTGTTGACCAATAACATCGCCACCAAAAGTCTGGGCGCGGTGCTGTCCCTAGGTCCCGACATAGCCAATCAACTCGCGGCCAGCCTCAGCGGCTTCTTCGGTGAGTTCACCGGACAAAACACCGAAACTCTCGCGGTGCGTGCCGATCAACACACGACCAGCGCTGGCGGCGCCGAGTCGACGATCGACCGAGTCGATATAACCAGCTGGGCCTACGATCGGGTCGAAGGCGACACCTATAAGGCCGATAACACCGGCGGCAAACAGATCGAGGTGTTCTGGAAGTCCTTCGCGGGAGCGCAACAGGTCAGATCTGGCTGTCATTCCACGTTAAGGATCGAAGGCCCAGGAGCAAATGAGACCAAGGAGCTGTCCGGTTGTGACTCCTACGACCCCGGGACTTTCGTCAAAGTGCGGAACCCCGGGGTCTACACGGTCACGGTCACTGTGCGGCAAGACGGTCGGACCCCCATCACCGCCCACCGCACAGTCACGATTCTCGCCCACCGCTAGGTGGACCTGAACCTCGACCGAACAGGGACGGCGCCGCCGGCCCCCGTTCTGGCGCGACTTCTCGGCCGCCCCACGAGACTCGACGGGCTCGTGGCGTTCATTCGGCGGGCCGTCGGCGTCGCCGCTTGTCCTCATACATGGCAGCGTCGGCCCGGCTCAGCAAATGTTGCAGTTCTTCGGGCTCTGCCGCCAGCGCCACGCCAATCGCCGCGCTTATGGTCAGCTGGCGGTCTGGGCTGATTGCAATCGGCTCGAGCAGCGACTGACGGATCCGGTCGGCGACCAGCTCGGCGCCCTCGGTATCCACCCCCGGCAGCAACACGAGAAACTCGTCACCACCGAGCCGGACCGTGGGCGGCTGCTCCACTTCGCCCTGCATCACGACGTCACCCCTGGACCGAGTTGCCCCGGCAATACGCCGCGCGGCCTCGCGCAGCACGCTGTCACCGACATCGTGCCCGTGCTGGTCGTTGACTTCCTTGAAGCGATCGAGATCGATGAAGATGGCGGCCACCGGATCGGTGGGTGTTGCTCCTGCCGCCATGGCGGTCATGACAGTGCTCAGATGGCGGCGATTCGGTAATCCAGTCAGCGAGTCGTGCAGGCCGAGGTGCGCAAGTACGGCCTGCGCTCGGCTCAGCTGGGCCGATTCGACGTCATATACCACCAGTTGCGCCGCCTGCAGATCGGCGTCTGTCCAGGGTGTACTCGAGCCGCTGACTCGCTCTAGCCAGGTATCGAAGGATTTCCTCGGATTGATCAATCCAGTGGAGTGCGCGTGCGGATCCCCCAGCCAGCGGAGTTGTTGCGGATGATCGCGCCGGAACCAGACCACGAAATC
The DNA here is from genome assembly GCA_963796825.1 of uncultured Actinomycetota bacterium. Lineage (GTDB taxonomy): Bacteria > Actinomycetota > Actinomycetes > Mycobacteriales > Mycobacteriaceae > Mycobacterium. The sequence continues at coordinate 340,891 of CAWCNE010000007.1, read as the reverse complement.
ATCCGGCGCGACGAGCGCGACGAACAAACAGCCAGCTACACCGAGAGCGTCAGCCGTCGATTGCGGCAACCGGTCGGTGGCCCAGGGCGCGCCCTCGGGCCGGGCGGCGCGGATTTCGCCCGCAAACCTTCGGACGGCATCCTCGGATGGCGCTGCGCCAACCGACCGGTAATGGCCGTCCGCACATGCCGCTGCCCCGTCCGCCTGACAGAGCTCCAGCAGATCACCGGAGGCCGACGTGAGTCCCTCGGCTATAGTGGGCGCGCTGTGCATCGCTGCCTTGAGCCGGGTCCGGATAGTTTCGCGGCTGGCTGCATCGCTCAGTCTCGAGATCTGTTCTGCTGCAGCGACTTGGAGCTTTGCCTGCAGGACTACCAACTCACACGACCGACGCCTTGAGCGCGAGATCCATCGGGGGTTTTCCGATGTGCACGAGACGAGCCTTGTCAGCCGGCCTTCGTTTGCCATAGCGAACGAAAGGCTCGCTGCTGTCTTCATATTGCGCATGTAGTCGATGTGGAAGGGGGAAACGCTTCGCAGCACAGCGCGGCTCAGGTCAAGATAGGTGCCGGCCATCCGCGGCGACGCAAGCACGACGGCATCGCCCTCGTCGACATCGGGTATGTAACGCGTCCCTTTGCGGGTGTAAATCTGGCGGGCTTGGAGCGGAATGTCGCTCGCCGGAAAATGATGCCCGAGGTACCGGACCAAGCCCGGACGACGATCCTCAGCGACGATCTCTCCGTGCTCGTCGTCGTGGAACCGGTAAACCATCGCGCGGTCGAATCCGGTCAGTGCGCGCACTGCGCTGGAAACGGCCGCCTCGACCTCGTGCACGCTCGTCGCCTCGCTGATCGCCTGTGAGGCATAGAGAACCGGCACAAGATCGGCTTGGTCGTCCTTGTCCCCGTGCGTGCTCTCGATCTCGATGACGATCTGGTCGCCGGCTCGATGCAGCATCACATCGACCTTGTCGTCGCATGCCGCTGCCAGGGCCATTCCGTACAGATCGGGCGACGAAGGCCGGTAGCCAGTCTGCTCGATCGCCTCCTCAAGCCGCGGCTGTTCATCGGAGGAGAAGATGCTTACTAACGGCGAATCGAAGAGCCGATCCGGTGCCGCCCCGATCAACTCAGCGGTGTTGGCACTGGCATACGTAATGCAGCGATCTTGCAGGTCGGCAGCAACAAGTGCTCCACGGGCTTGAATTCGACCGGACAGGTGGAGTTGCTCACTGGCGCAATCTGTCAGAGCCTGCGCGCTCAGGTCCGCGTGGCCAGTCATCAGATCGCTCCCGGTGAGGCGCGCGGCCAGCTCATGATGCCGCCGATCAACGCGTACGCAGCCAGGGCGTCCGCAATGACGGCGGAGCCCCGTTCGGGTTCGCCGAAGTCATCCAGTGCAGTCTTGAAGTCGCGCCGGAGCCAGCGGGGCCGCACTTCGCTCGCCGCGATGCCTCGTACTCGGGCACTGAATGTTTCTCCAATTCTGGGTGTATTAGTCCTGTTAAGGATGTTCCTCAGTGCAAACCGTCGCAGGTTTTTCACCAGAATCGCTCGCGGGAACGAGTTTCACCTCTTGCCCCTAAGGGTCTGATCCCTCGACGCCGTCACGACCCGAGAACGAATCCGCAGCTCCACCGCCAAGGCCGCAGCGATGCGGCCCTTTTTCGATTGCGGTGAGCTCATGGATAGGCGATTGGGGAGCTGCCGCGTTGCTCGAGGAGATGCGCCATCAGGATGATTTCCTGGCTTTGTTCGTCGGTCATGGCGACCGCGGTCTGGTGGACGGCATTGGTCGTGGTGTGCTGCACGGCGTAGCCGGCCATGTCGATCCCGCCCTGGTGGTGACGGGTCATGAGTTGCAGGAACAGGATTTCGTTCGCTCGACCGGTGGCGCGTTGCAGGCGGGTGAGGTCCGCCGGTGACGCCATCCCCGGCATGGCCATCTCGGCGCCGGCCATGTGGTGATCAGCGTCGGTCATCATCCACGCCATGGGGTCCGGCGAGACGACGGGTGCGTCGGCGATCTGGAGCCAACCGGTCATCTGCCCGATCTCGCGGAGCTGGCTGAATTTGATTTGATCGGCCAGTGCGCGGACCTCTGGGGAGGCATCCGCGGCTACCATGTCGGACATGACGACGGCCTGATGATGGTGCGCCGACATGTCTTGTGCGAACCCGACATCGGTGGCGGTCAGGGGCGGTGCAACGGAGCGCGGGCCGGGCGTCAGGCAGAACACCGTCACCGCGCCGACGAGTGCGGCGGCGACTAGTGCGCCGACGCGCGACCAGGTGCGCGTCATCGTGGCGGGTAGACCCGTGGGTCGAGGACCAGTTCCATGAATCCGTTGTCCGAACAGGTGACGTAGAGCATGTTGCCGCGGAACTCCGGCGGTGACATACACCAGTCGGCGGACATGTCGTTGCCGACATGCTGGCCGTTGCGAGCCGCGGTGATGGACCCGTCAGGTCGTGTGTCGCCTTGTAAGATGGCGCGCGCCACCGCGAGCGTGCCGCTGAGTGGGGCGGCCGCCAGCTTGCCGAAGACCGCGTGCACCGAGTTGGTCAACTCGGCCTGCTTGCCCGTCTGTGCCGGTGGGTTGTAGTAGGCGAGCTCGCGAATGTGCTCCGGGTCACGGACGTCGAACACCCGGACGCCGGACTGTTGCCAACCACACGCCAGGGCGAGGGGATCGTCCTGGCGGTCGACGCTGCAGTAGTGCGGGTCGTAGCCGAAGAAGCCGTCGTTGATGGCGCTGGACCACCATCGGTCCTGATGCTCGGGCAGGTTGATCGACAGCTTGATGTCATTGCGCAACAACAGGTTCGCGGGATCAGCGGCGTCGAACAGCTTCACGCCGCCGGAACCGGACTCATCGACGGTAAAGATGTGGGGGACGCCGCCGTAGGTGACGTAGACGCTGTGCTGGGTGAACTCCCCGTCGGCCCAATGCTTGTCCCCGCGCAACGGCAGCAGCTGGTGCATCGTGAAACCCGGCTGCGCGCGGTCCTGGATCGCCGAGGTGTCCAGGATGTTCACCCCCGCCAACGTGGACATATACATGGTGTCGCCGTCCGGGGTGAAGCCCATCCCATGGGTGCCCAGCCCCGCGGGCGCGCTCCACACCGTGTGCGGGTCGCTCGGGTCGCTGACGTCGAGCGCGCTGACCCACATCGAGCCGGACGACCAGTACGTGTTGCCGTCGGGCGAAAAGGCGCCCTCGTGCGTGAGCATTCCGATCCGCATTCCCGGCACCGAGCCCCGCCCGAGGTTCAGCAGCCGAGGGTGGGCGCAATCCTGGGAGACGTCGTAGATCGAGAAGTATCCGAAACCCGTGTAGAACGGGACGCCGGTGGCGGCCAGCAGCCCCCGGGTTTGGTTGACCTTCAACGATTCCCAGGTGCCGCCGACCATCGCGGGCTCGGTGAGATTGTCGGTCATCTGCGGATGGCTGGGGTCGGACGCATCGATGACGTGCACCCCGTCGGAGTGGGGAAACGTGGACCCGACATAGGTGCAGGTCTTGTACGACGCGCTGATGAAGTTCGCGCCCTGGCCCTGGTACTGGCCGACAAGGTCGACGTTGCACGCGTAGCCCCGGGCGCTTCGTCCGGATGCGCGATCCTCCAACGTCACTTCACCCTGCAGACCGGTTTCCACGCGGTCGCCCGCCCGGCAGGACGCCGCCGTCACCGCAGTGGGCCACACACCGGTTTTCTCATTGAAGCCCGGAGGGGGCGCGCCGGAGGCGACTCCGCCGTTGAACGCAACCAGCACCACCACCCATAGCGCTGCGGCCCGCATCCAGTGGGCTGCGCGCCGGCTGTCCCCGGGCGCGATCGCTGCGACACGGCCGTCCGACATCGTCCTCCTAGGGCATGTGATCGAGGTCACGCCCTAGTTAAGTAAAATGTTTGACTTAATACAAGGGGGCGATGTTGACTTTGTTGGGTGACCAGCCAAACCCGCAGTAGCCGAGCGCAGCGGGCCGACGACACACGGGAGACGATCCTGTCGGCGGCCGAACGGTTGTTCGCCGAGCACGGAATCGCGAGCGTGTCGCACCGGCAGATCGTCGTGGCCGCCGGCCAGGGCAACAATGCGGCGGTGGCCTACCACTTCGGCACGAAAGCGGACGTCGCGCGCGCCATCGAAGACAAGCATGGCGGCCACGTTGAATCGCTACGCGCGCGCATGATCGCCGACATCGGTGACTCACTCGAGCTGCGGGACTGGGTGGCGTGTCTGGTGCAGCCGCTGACCGACCACTTGGATGGCATCGGCACACCCAGTTGGTATGCGCGCTTTGCGGCCCAGGCGCTCACCGATCCCGCCTACCAACGCATCATCGTCAAGCCCGGGTTCGAATCACCGACTCTGCATCACATCGTCGAACAGATGGGCCATGCTTTGCGAACGTTGCCGGCGGAGGTACGCGCTCAACGCAGCATCATGATGCGGGCGATGCTGATACATACCTGCGCCGAATTCGAGCGCGAGCTCGCCCAAGGCAGGCCTTTTCCCTGGCCGGACTGGCCCGCGGCCGCCCACGGTTTGATCGACGGCATCGTTGCTCTGATGCAAGGGGCGGTCAGCGGACTCACGGGCTTTGACCCGCGGCCCCAACCGCTGATCATCCCGGCGGTCCGACGATCGGTAGGCCCGGGATCGGCCGGGTGACGCGGTATCGCCGATCGTCGGTTATCGGAGTGCCGGTAGTTGCGCCCGGGTCACCGCAGCCTGGCTAGGTTGGGGCGATGGACGCAACCACCGCAGCCTCGACCATCGCCGGCCCCATCGGAGACCTGGCGGCCAACTTCTACTTCTCCAAACAAGCCACCGCCCGCGGCGACGCCATCGGCCTCGACGTCATCTCCCTTTACGGTGCCGGTCGAGCATCCATGCTCGGTGGCGTCGACCCGGAGACGGCCGACGCCATCTTCTGCTTCTTCAAGCCCGGCGCGATCGCCGCGGTGGTGACCCGGGGTCGCAGCCTCGCCAGTGAAGATGTGATTGAGGCAGCCCACCTCGGTGCCGCCGACGACTACGCCGAGGACGTCTTCGCTGGAGTCGATTCGGCCGTCCTCGGCGCGTTCACCGACGCCGTGGGCGCTCTCGTCGCAACGATTCCGTCGGGCTCCTGGCCTTTGTTCGATGGCTACCGTTCAGCCCCGACAGCGCAGACGGCCGAAGCCCGTGCGTACCGGGCGGCAATCCTGTTGCGAGAGTTGCGCTTCGGCGTGCACACCGATGCGGTGAAAGCGACCGGGCTCTCGGCCGCCACCGCCTGTCAGTTCAACCGAGGCCTCGACAACTTCAAGATGCATGGTTTCTCCGAGGAGGACATGGTCGAATACACCCCCGAGATAGAGGCTCAGAAGGCCGCGGCGGAAGCGGCGACGACCGCGCAGATGGCGGCACTGTTCGGCCCGCTGTCGCAGGCCCAACTCGAGGCGATCGTCGCCGGCACCGATGCCTTCGTAGCCGCTCTCGGCTAACGCCGCTCCGTCAGGACTGACGCGCCACGATCACAGGGATCCTGGCCCGGTTGACTACCGCCGCCCCGACCGAGCCCATCACCATGCCAGCGACCCCGCCGCGGCCGTGGCTGCCGACCACAATCAGTTGCGCCCGTTTGGACGCCTCGATCAGCGGACTCGCCGCATCACCAGTTTCGATTTTCCGAATGATCCCGACGTCGGGATAGCGTTCGTGCCAACCCGCCAGCCGTTCAGCAAGCGTCTCCTCCTCGTCGGATAGCCGAGCGTCGGAGATAAAGTTCGGGAACAACTCCTTGAAGTCCGAAGCCCGCGGATCAGTCCAGGCGTGCAGGGCCACCAAACCGACACCTCGTCGTGAGGCTTCCTCGAATGCAATCGCGGTCGCTGCTTCCGACGCCGGCGAGCCGTCGATGCACAACAGCACCGGCGCCCGTGCGACATTGGGGACCAGCGGTTCGTCGTCGTGGATCACGGCGACTGGGCAATGCGCGTGGTAGACCAATCCCGAACTCACCGAGCCAAGCAAGTTGCGGACCAACACGCCGCCATGCCCCCGATAGCCCACGACGACCATCTCCGCCTCTTTGGAAAGGTCGACGAGCGTCGGGACGGTGGCCGAACAGACCACCTTGCTATCGATGTGGACTGGACCGCGCTCACCAGTGCTCTCTTCGGCGACCTTGACCGCCGACCTGATGAATTCGCGTGCCCGCTTCTCCTGCCGTTGCCTGGAGCCGACCTCGAACCATTCCGGTAAGGGGGCATCGACGACATGGACCAGGGTCAGCGGCGCCTTCCGCAGGGCCGCATCGTGGGCCGCCCAGCGTACGGCAGCCATTGCCGCTGCTGAGCCGTCGACGCCCACCAACATCGCGCGAGGTCGTGGTTGCATCATCTCGGTTCGCTTCTGATCGGCTATGTACCCACCGCAACGATCACTGAGGGGGGGCGTGGTTGTTAGGGCTGAAGAGATGCAAGCCGAAGGACCAAAGGCACCGAAGCCGCGGCGTCTCTCGCGTGATCGGTTCTCAGGGGTCAAAGTCCCTGAAGATAGCTCCTTTTGGCCCTAATGGCCGGCCGCCGATTGCGTTAGTACAAGAGTGGGGATGGCAATAGGAAATCAACATGGGCGACGTATCGAAAGCGGTTCAACATACCGACGTCGATAAGTGGGATGCCGGTCTCACAGAGGTGGTCGTCGGGCTGACCCGGCCCATTGTCAAGCGATACTTCCGAGCGCAGGTAAGGGGCTTGGCAAACATCCCGGCCGGTCCATCTCTGGTGGTCTCGAACCATTCAGGCGGACTCGTGACGCCCGACATGCCGGTCTTCGCAGTTGCCTACTACGACACCTTTGGCTACGAACGTCCGCTCTACACGCTCGGTCACGACACATTGTTCGCCGGGCCAGCCGGTGAACTTCTCAGGCGCACCGGGGTTATCCGCGCGACGCGTGACAACGCCACGGCGGCGCTGGCGACCGGTGCTGTGGTCATGGTGTTTCCCGGCGGCGATCATGAGGTTTATCGGCCTACCGCGCAGGAAGCCTCCATCGACTTCGGTGGTCGTTCTGGATACGTCACCACGGCCATCGAGGCCGGGGTGCCAATCGTGCCCTCGGTGTCGATCGGCGCGCAGGAAAGCCAGCTCTATTTGACCCGCGGGAGATGGCTGGTGCGTGCGCTTCGGCTGACCGGGTTGGAGCGCCGGCTGTTTCGCACCGACATCCTGCCGATTGCGTTCGGCTTCCCGTTCGGGCTCAGTGTCGTGCTGCCGGTCAACGTCCCGGTACCGACCAAGATCGTCACCTTGGTCCTGCCAGCGATCGACATTGTGGCCAAGTTCGGCGCGCGTCCCGACGTCGCTGAGGTCGACGCGCATGTGCGATCCGTAATGCAGTCAGCTCTGACTCGGCTGGCACGAAGGCGCAGGCTGCCGATCATCGGGTGACAGGGCCTTTCAGCTACGGCTTCCGACCTCTGTTCCCAAGGGTTCTCAACAATTTTTCAGTCGAGCGACGTCACACTGTCTGTTGACCGAGTTGCCGATTAACGGCGGTTCAACTGCTCACAGCCATCAGTCCGGGGGAGCGACAGGCCATGGTCCGATGAATAATGTGACGCAGCAGGCGCTTGAGCAAGGTGCCGGCAGTCACCCTGGGCTTTTGGGTCATCAAGATATTGGCGACGACGCTCGGCGAGACCGGCGGCGACACCGTGACGATGACGCTGGGTTGGGGTTATCTGGCCGGCGTCGTGCTCTTCGGAGTCGCTGCTGGTGGCGCTTGTTGTCGCGCAGATCTTCGCCAAGCGCTTCTATCCGATCCTCTACTGGGCGACGATCGTCGCCTCTACGACGTTCGGCACGACGTTGGCCGACTTCGCCGACCGATCGCTCGGGATCGGCTACACGGGTGGATCGCTTCTGCTGTTGTTCTGTCTGTTGGCCACCCTCGGGCTGTGGCATCGGTCGGAGGGAACGGTGTCGGTAAATACCGTCTCGACGCCGAAAGTCGAGGCGTTCTACTGGGCCACGATCACCTTTTCCCAGACCCTGGGCACCGCGCTCGGCGACTGGCTCGCCGACACTCGCGATTTCGGTTACGAACGCGGCGCGCTGGTATTCGCCGCGGCCCTCATGGCGGTCGTCGCCCTGTATTACTGGACGGGGGTTTCGCGTGTCACGTTGTTTTGGGTCGCATTCATCCTGACGCGGCCTCTGGGCGCAACGGTGGGGGACTTCATCGACAAGCCAGTCGCCGACGGGGGCCTTGCCTTGAGTCGCCCGCTGGCCTCGGCGGTCATCGCGGCGGTCATCGTCGTGCTACTCATTATCCTGCCGCAACGCCCGGGACGTCACCCCGGCCAGAAAGGTCGTAAAGCGTTGGGGTCGAAGGCGGTTGATGCCGGCGAACAGCACCCAGCCCCGGGCGGCGGCGACCCAAATTCATAGCTTCACCGCTTCGGTGAAGGCTTCGCGCTATGCGATTCCTTCGCTGCGCCCGGGCGGGCCGGAGGCCGCGGTTTCGACGAGCGACCAGTAGTTTCTTTCACGCTCGGTCAGCTCGTTTGACGTGATAGCACCGAAGGCGGCCGCGTCGCGCTCGAATCGGGCCGGCGCATCGGGCAGCGCGTCCGGGCCCTCGAGCCGGAAACAGCTCGGAGCGAGCGGACCGAACAATAGGGCGCGGCGCAGGTGCGGCCAGTTATCTAGCTGCGGCTCGACCCCGGCGGCTCGAGCGAAAGTGAGAGCTACCAGGTTCATCCGAGTTTTCTGGGACGTCCCTCGCTGCGAGCGATAAGCATCGATCGACAGCCGCTGCTCGGGTTCAGTTGTCGTCGCGATCGCGCCGCCCCACGTGTATGCGATCCACCTGGCCTGAAGTTCTAGCGGCACAAAGTATCCGCCCGACTGGTCCCACATGCCCATGAAGGCCAGCCCTGGGAGATCCGGGTGGAACGTATAGCGGTCGGCGTCTAGGTGTACCCCGTCGAGGTTGACTACGTCGCGGATCTCTTCACTCAGAAACGGTAGGCACAGATCGAACCCAGTGCCGAGCACAATCCCGTCGAACTCCTCGGCATGCCCGTCGACGAACGTCACGGTCGCACCCGCGATGGATTTCATCCAGGGGCACACCGTAATTCGTCCCTCGGCCACGAGCGGTAGGTACTGCTGGTTGAGGGTGATCCCGGCGGTGAAAAACGACGGGTCGGGCGCGGGTGCGCCATACTGCTCCGGACTTCCTCCAGCCTCGACCACGCTCTCCTTCAGCTGCCGGTCGATCTCGGCTGCTGGGAGAGTCTCGCTCGCGAGTGTTCCGTATCGCGTGAAGAACCGGTGATCGGACGGGACGCCGCCGGCGAATTTCGGTAGGACGTACCGCTGTCGGCGCTGGGTTACGACGACGCGTGCGGCGCCGAGCTGGGCAAGTTCGGACGGCGACCTCGAGGGCGCTGATAGCGCAGCCTGCCACCAGAACCCGCTTGCCCCGATATGGCGCGGGCCCTCGGTAGTGGTAGGTGGAAATCACTCCGGCCGAGCCGGCGAACGTGTCCAGCCCGGGCACAGTCGGGATGACGGGGGCGTGGAATCTGCCACTCGCCACGACCACTCGCTCGAAGGTTTCCTCCATGCCCGCGTGACCGACGATCCATCCGGCATCGTCTCGCCTGAGGAGTTCGACACGATTGCCGAACCGGATCCGCGACGTGAGGCCGAACGTGTCGGCATAGCGATGCAAGTAGTTCAGGATCTCGCGGTTCGACGGGTAGACAAGGCCGCTCGTGTTCTCCAGGTCGCTGAAGGCAGTCATGATGCGACTGGTGTTAGTGTGCATGGTCGGCCAAACACCGCTCCGGCCAACGAGTCCCGTCCACTGACCGCCCAGCTTCGGTCCCTGCTCGAAGATCGTCGGTTCGAATCCCTGCGAGAGCAGCCAGCGCGCTGCGATCAGTCCGCCGGGTCCAGCCCCGATCACGGCGACAGTTCTCGTCATCGGGGCACTGTCGCATGGCTGGGATCGGGGTGCGATCTCTTTGACCGTTCGTCGCAGATCATCGACGGGACTAGGCGCAGACGGTTGGGGTCGTGAGCAATGGTCTTCGCGCCGATTGCGTCAGCAGCCGCCTGGTTCTCCCTCCGTCACCCCAGGCGACGCACTAGACCCGTCCATCTGCCCACGGCGAGGGAAGAATCCCATCCAGGACAACGGTGCTGCGCTTGACGCGCGCTGATTCGCTCGTCCTCGATGGTCCGCCGACCACACCCGCTGGGCCCGCCAGCGCGAAGTACCAGTGCTCTTCCGCGCGGCCGTCCACGGTGCACTGCAGTGCGCTGGCCAGCGCCTGATGGTCGGATGCCAGCCAGCGAGTGCTGTGTTGACGGTCGAATTCGGCCCAAGAGGGGACGGTGAATTCCTCGATGACAAGCTGGGGATCCTCGCCGCTGCGGTACAACCGCCAGCGGTAGCCCCCGGTACGTGAGCGCGACCTGCCGACTTTCAGCATCGCCGCGGTGAACTGATGGATTTGGTCGTCGGGGACGTGGTAGGACGTCGAAACCAGCACCGGCCCGTCGCTGGGATCGGGCTGGAAGACCAGTGTCGGCGTGGGCCAGGCGGTCGACGTCGTCAGGTCGAGAGTTCCGGTTTCCGGCCGCAGCGGAAGCACGGCCACGCTGGCCGACGTCAGCAGAAGTAGGGCGGCTGCCGCCAACAACGATTGCGCAAGCCCGAAGTGGGCGGCGATCAGGCCCCACAGATACGACCCGAGCGCTTGGGAGCCGCTGAAGACCAGCAGATAAATGGCCATGCCGCGGGCCCGCACCCAAGGAGGCAGCGTCAGTTGGACGGCGGCGTTAAGTGTGGTCAGGGTGGCGATCCACGCCATGCCGCACACCAGCAGCAGCGGGATCGCCGGGCCGAACGGGCCGATCGCTATGACGAGCAGGCCCAATGCATAGGCGGCCGCCGAACCTGCCAATACGGTATTGGTCGCGAATAATCTGCGAAGGTGCGCGATGAGCACCACCCCGATGACGGCGCCGACGCCAAGGGTGGCGAGCACCAGGCCGTAACCGCAGGAGTTCATGTGCCAGTGCTCTGCGGCCGTGACGGGCAACACTGCCCACAACGCTGAGGCGGGAAACGCGAAAAGTGCCGAACGCAGGAGGATTCGGCGAGTGACCGGTCCGTGGCGGACCCATCGCAGCGCGGCCAGGATGGAGAGCCCGATGCTTTCGCGCTCACTCAGCGGTGCGCAAGCGGGTCGCTTCCAGGACCGCAACGCGACGATGATCGCGGCGAAGGACACCGCGTTGAGCGCGAACACCGCGGCCGGACCGGCCACCAGGACAACGACGCCGGCCAGGGCAGGTCCGATTGCGCGGGCCACGTTGACTGTGACGCTGCCCAACGATGCCGCGGCGGGAATCTGTTCACGCGGAACGAGTTCGGGCTGGATCGCCTGCCACGCTGGGGCGGTCAGCGCCGAGCCACAACCGATGGCAACGGTGAATATCAGTAGCCAGGTTGGGGTCAGAACCCCGGTGAACGCCAGCGTGGCCAGCAACGCGGCCGCGAGCACCGCGTAGGTCTGAATGACGATGAGCAGCCGTCGCCGATCGAACAGATCGGCAAACACGCCGCCGAAGAGCCCCAAAACCAATGTCGGTGTGAGCGAAGCGGATTGGACCAGTGCGATGGTGGTCGCGCTGCTGTGGTGCTCAACGAGAAACCATTGGGCGCCGACGGTTTGCATCCACGTGCCGATGCTCGATACCAGCTGCGCGATGAACAAGTTGCGGTAGATCGCAATCTTCAGCGGCGCCCATACCGAAGTGTCCTCGGGTCCAGACTTCACCCCGTCGGTGCTATCGATCACGGCGGTCACGCGCCATTACTCCCTCTAGGTTCTGATCCGACGCTTGTTAATAGTTCGTGGGGTTACAACAAGGGCGGTTCACGAATACTTCCTGCGAGTTCGAGGGCATTGGCTCTCGTTCAGGTAAGACGTTCACGGGCGGTAGCGGGTTCCGGCCCTGACGGCAACTACGTTTGGTCGGGCTTCGGCACGCTGGGAATGAATCCAGGCACACCGCTACTGACCACGGAGTTGAACCTGACGCTCGCCGTGATGTGATCCCTGATCTCCTGCATGGCATCGGCAGGGAGAGGCGCGATTTCGTAGTTCTCTTGGATGCGATGGGGTTTGGTCGAGGTTGTCAGGAAAGCGCTGCCGCGCTGCACCGCCCAGGAAAGACACACTTGAGCCGGTGTCAGGTTTTCGCGCGAAGCGATGGCTGTGATCACCGGGTCTGCGAGCACATTGGGGTCCAGTGAATGTCCAAGCGCGGCAAATGCCAGCAGGACGATCTCCTGCTCCCGGCAATAGTCGAGCAGTTCCCATTCGGGCAGGTACGGATGCGACTCGACCTGCACGACGGCCGGCTTGATCCGTGCATTCGCGACGATCTCCCGCACCTTGTCCAACGTGACGTCCGATAATCCGATCGACCGGCAATGGCCGTCGTCGACGAGGCCCTCGAGTGCCTGCCAGGTTTCACCCAACGTGACGCCGTCGTCGTAGATCACCTGACCGTCTGCGTCCCGCGGGTCCTGCTCGTCACCGGGCTGAAAGGCGAAGGGAGTGTGGATCAGATAGCAATCGGCATAGTCGATTTGGAGTCGGCGCAGGCTCGCCTCGAAGGCGGGCTTGACCCGCTCTGGGCGATGGTTGGTATTCCACAGCTTGGTGGTGACGAAGACGTCGTCCCGTTGCAGCGTGCCCGCCGCGAACGCTTCGCGCAGCGCATCACCGACCGCTTCTTCGTTCCGATAGCGTTCTGCGCAGTCGAGATGTCGGTAACCAACCTCCAAAGCGGCTCCGGTGGCCCGCTTGGTGACGCCAAGGTCCGGAATGAGCGTGCCGAAACCGACAGCGGGGATCGCGCCGGACCCGTGCGCAAGTCGAATTGTCGAATGACGAAACGATTCAACGGTCATGTGGTGCTCCCCTGAGGTGAATGGACCGACCGTAATCATCGCATCGAGGCCTAACAGATGACGTGTCGCAGTTGTCAGGTGCCGTGGAGAAATGACGCACAAGCATCGGGCCGGCTAGCTGTTCGGGCCAATGACGAAGCATCGCCCGGCGCGAGTCGTCAGCAAGACCTCCTGCACTGCTGATTCGTCGATGCCGGGGAACTGGATCTGATCATTCAATTGGCCCGGATCGATTGCGGCGATCTGGGACGCCGTGGTGCCGTCCTTCAGGCGAACGTCGGCGGTCACCTGCTCGCCGTCACCTGCTTTGGGCGATTCGCGGAAGTAGTAGACGTTGATCCCGGAGCCTGACGCGTCGGCAGCCCAACCATCGCGGTAGTAGCAAGCTGGATTGCCCTCAGCGTCGGGAGGCGACGGGGGGCAGATCGACAACCCGACGCAGGTTTCGGTCGTGCTGGGGGCGGCGGTCGCGTTCGGTGCTGCGTGCTTGGGTGCGGCACGAGTCGTGGTGGCCGCCGGCGGTGGGGTTGTTGACCTTGCTGTGGCGGCTTGCGGCGGCGACGGTGCGGACGATGAACACGCAGTCAGGCCAAAAACGGCTGCGAAAATTACCCATGTCTTCACATTTGGTACCGAACCCTTCGGCTCGGTACACAATCCGACGCGACTACTGAGACGGTTCGGGGCCATAGGTTTCCACTCTCGGTCTGCAACGGCTGTGGAACCAGGATGCGCCGCCACAACGGCATAGCAAATGAATTCGCGATTCCCGACCTTTCATCGTCGGAGCTGAGTAGCATTTGTTTGCCAGGTCAGCAAAGGGAGTGCTGCGGCAGGGGGCAACATGTTTACGAAGGTCAAGGTCGTCATACCATTCTCGATCTGCGCTGTCGTGATAACGGCTTTCGGCGCCGTTGCTGATTCTGCCGCGCGCGCAGACGATTTGGGGGCTGCAATCTACGACGGCGTCAACCAGCTTCGCCAGGCATGCGGGGTAATCGGCGATGACCCGCGTTTGACTGTCGCCGCGCAGCGGCACGCCGATGACATGCTGCTGAACGGTGTTGGCGGCGGCCACATCGGTTCGGACGGATCTTCACCCCAGGGGCGTATCGCCGATGCGGGCTACGTCAGGACCGGCCACACGAGTGAGATCGTCTACTGGGGCGCCGGACCCCATGCGACTCCGGGCGCAGCGCTCGACTTATGGATGGAAAGTCCTGCACACCGAACGATCATCCTGGACTGCGCATTCACCGCAGCCGGCTTCGCAATCGCCTCGGACGGCAACAAGATGATCGCCGTCGGTGACTTCGCAGGTCCCTAAATCCGGGCTGGTCATTCGAACTTCCGCGCGAATTGCCGAAGTCGCACGTATGCGCGGCGTCGCGGTGTCCCTGCTCCTAGGATTTGCGGATGCGCATGCGGTGGCCGTTAATTGGCCGCTCCGAGGAGATGCGGGCGATCGAGGCCGCTGTCTTGGCTTCGGATGTTTCGGGGATCGTTATTTACGGCGCGGCGGGCGTGGGGAAGAGCCGCATCGTTCGTGAGGCTCTGTCGGCCGCTGAGGCCCAGGGTCGCGAAATCCGCTTGGCGTTCGGCACATCTTCGGCGCGCGCCATTCCGCTGGGTGCTTTCTCCGCGTGGGCGGAGTCGGGCGTCACCGACACCGTTCAGTTGCTGCGGGGCGTGATTGATTCGCTGACCTCCGCAGCTGCGGGCGCCATGGTGGCGGTGTGTATCGATGACGTGCATTTGCTGGACGACTTGTCGATATTCGTCGTGCACCAGATCGTGCAGCGCGGCGCGGCGAAAGTGATTCTCACCATTCGCGACGGTGAACCGATCACTCCTGCTGTCCAGGAGATATGGACGGCTGGCCAGTTCGATCGGCTCGACCTGCAGCCGCTGTCGCTGGACGAAACCGCCGCGCTGCTGTCGGCGACCTTGGATGGACCGGTGGATCCGGCTGCCGCGCAGCGGCTGTGGAAGCTGACCCGCGGCAACGTCTTGTATCTCCGCAACATCGTGGAACAGGAGGTCGCTGACGGCCGGATCGTGCAACTGCGCGGTTACTGGCGGTGGCTCGGCGATCCCGTCATGCCGCCCGGCCTGATTGAGCTGATCGAATCCCGCATCGGAGCCTTGCCCGCGCCGATCAGCGACGTGATCGACGCGCTGGCTGTGGGGGAGCCCATCGAACTGGCGGCCCTGCGGCGCATCGCTGATCCAGCAGCGATCGAGGAGGCCGATACCCGCGGCATCATCACGCTGAGGCCCGTCGTCGGCGGGTGGAGGTGCGGGTGGCGCACCCCCTCTACGGCGAGGTGCGCCGCAGGCGCGCCGCACCCACCCGGCTGCGGCGGCTGCGCGGACTGGTCGCCGCCGAACTCGCCGCAGCCGATGACCACGATGACATACAGGTCGTCGTGCGCCGCGCCACGTTGAGTCTCGAATCCGACCTCACACCCGACGCCGCCCTGCTCGTCAGGGCCGCGCAGGGCGCCGTCTGGTTGGCGGATTTGACGCTCGCCGATCGACTCGCGGAAGCGGCAGTCCGCGCGGGAGCGGGACCGGAACCGAATTTTGTTCGAGCGCACGCACTTTCGTGGTTGGGCCGTGGCGAGGAGGCCGACGCGGTGCTCGCCAAAATTGACAGCGGCGCGCTGACGGATGAGGGCCGTGCCAGATCGGCGTTCCTGCGGGCCAGCAACATGCTCTGGGCGCTCGGCGACCCGGCGGGCGCGAAAGAAATCATCGACGACGCGTCCCTCATCAAATCCCCGAAGGCGCGCAGCTATGTCGACGCGTTCCTCACGATTTACTGGTTTGCGATGGACCAGCCGGAAGCGGCGACGCAAGCGTCGAGAAACCTGGCATTCGACGAACTGCCCGCCGTCGTTGGCGCGGAGATAGCCTGGGTGCTCGCCGTCATCGCCGCGGACGCTGGGCGCACCGCCGAAGCGGTGGCCGTCGCAGACGCGGGATACACCGCTGCGACACGCTCATTCGACGCCCCGCACATGAGGTTCAACATCGCTGATGCACACATCAGTGCGCTGTTGCTGTCCGGCCGGATTGCGGACGCGCTCGAGGTGGCCGAACGGGTGCGCCAGCAGGCCGCCGATCTTCCCGGCGCGGCTCAGCTACTCGGCTCTGCTGTGGCGGGTCGGGCTGCGCTGGGGGCCGGCCGCCTCGATACCGCATGTGTGATGCTGGAACAGGCGGCAGAAGGATTGTCCGCTTCGCATGCCATCGGCTGGGGATACCGCTATCACGTCCCGCGGACGACTGCACTGGCCGAGCGTGGTTCAACCCGCGAGGCGGCTGCCATGCTTGCCGTGCTGGACAAGCTGCGCCGTCCCTTCCGGTCGCTCGACTACGAAAGCAGCTTGGCTCGGGCGTGGGTGGTCGCGGGCCAGGGCGGGGTTAGCGAAGCGATCGCACTGTTGTTATCGGCAGCCGAAAGGGCCTCAGTGAAAGGGCAATTCGCGGCGGAAGTAGTTTGCCTGCAAACCGCTACCCAGTTCGGTGACCGCACCAGCGCAACCAGATTGAGTGCGCTCGAGCCGATGGTCGAAGGGCCACGTGTTGGCCTGGCTGCGCGGTTCGCTGTTGCCCTGCGCGACGGAGACGCTGCTGAATTATCCGCGTTGTCAGACGAATTCGAACGGATGGGTGATCTTGTCGCGGCTGTCGATGCGGCCGCGCACGCCGCCCTTACTTATCGCAGCCAAGACCTGCGGGGATCGGCGTTGATTTGCTCGGCGCGCGCAAATGCACTGGCCGAACAGTGCGGCGGCGCCAGCACTCCGGCGCTTCGTCGGGCCACTGAGCCCTTGCCATTCACCGATCGCGAGCGAGAGATCGTGATGATGATCGGTGAGGGATTGTCGAACCGCGCAATTGCCGAGCGACTGACAGTTTCGGTACGCACCGTCGAGAGCCACATCTACCGGGCGATGGGCAAGACCGGAACCACCAGCCGCGACGAACTCGCCGCACTGATACCCCACCGGAGCCCGCGAACCGACTCACATCGCCTCTGACGGCGTGGGTTTGGTGTTGGCGATGATTGCAGTACCGCCTTACTGAGTGGGCACCACGGAAATAAATGCATGCTCGCTTATGTGGCCGATGAAAGTCCGCCACCGCGAGCGGGCGTCGAGCCGCGCCCTCATCGGCTGCCAAGCGTGAACTCGAGGCCGCAGCTATGTAGTACTTCGCTGAGACCAGCGAAACTGCAGTAGCGCGCTACTGAATTCGTCGTATCTCGTTGCGGGTAAGTATTCGCATTGCGGAACTAAATCCGACACCTTGGCCGTCCCTCCGCCATGACAGAGATGGAGTAACGACGATGAGTACACGAAATTCGTCGGTTGCGGCGCTGACCTGTGGTGTTGCCATCACTGGTGCCGGCCTGATCACTGTTGCGTCGGTGTCGCCATCGATACCGAGTATTCAAGTCCACGAGGTTCAGCTCACTGATGTTGACACCGCAGAGTCGCCGCTGGGGGACGGTACTGCGTTGGTATTTGACGGCAGCGGTGGCCCGATACCGGCCCCGCAAACCGTGGATGCCGCCGAGACGCTGTATCTGCAGCCCCTCGGCTTCACCGGCGCCGCCGAATCCTCGTTCATACCCGATGGCTTGTATCCGCTTACCGGTATCAAGAGCCTGGAGCTCGGCCCATCGCTGGCTCAGGGTCAGCAGATCATGACCTCCGATATCGAAGGCCAAATCGCCGCCGGAGGGGTGAGCCCCGAGAATCCCGTGGTGGTTTTCGGCTACTCGCAAAGTCAGCGGCTCGCCTCGCTGACCATGTCCCAGCTCGCCCGCGACGGCGTGCCCAGTGACGATGTGCACTTCGTGCTGGTCGGCGATATTCAAAATCCCAACGGCGGCTTCGAGACCACCTTCGATTTTCCGGCCGGTAATACCGGGGTTTTCACCGCTTTCGGCACCCCGCTCCTACCCGCGACACCATCCGATCTCTACCCGACCGACATCTACACCTTCGAATACGACGGTTCCGCCGACTTCCCCCACTACCCGTCCAACCTGCTGTCGGATCTCAACGCCTACGTGGGGATCTTTTTAGGGCACTTCTTGTATGAGGATCTCACCCCCGCACAGATCAAT
This sequence comes from uncultured Actinomycetota bacterium, assembly GCA_963796825.1. Taxonomy (GTDB): domain Bacteria; phylum Actinomycetota; class Actinomycetes; order Mycobacteriales; family Mycobacteriaceae; genus Mycobacterium. The sequence goes on along the minus strand of CAWCNE010000007.1, from coordinate 322,740 downwards.
AACGCGATTCTGTTGCCGGGATCGGAGGCGCTGACCGGGCAAGGGCTCACCGACTACTACATGATTCCCAACGACAACCTGCCGCTACTGGAGCCGCTGCTGCTGATCCCGGGGGTCGGACAACCGCTCTATGACCTACTGGAACCCGATACCCGGATCTTGGTGAACATCGGTTACGGCAGCTTCACCGAGGGCTGGAATCAAGGGCCTGCGAACGTGCCCACCACCTTCGGGCTGTTTCCCACCATCGACCAAACCCAACTCTCCGACGCCCTGAGCAACGGCTGGCAGCAAGGGGTCACCAACGCCCTCAACGATCTGCAGCACCCGATCAGCTACCAAGACCAAGTCGCGCCGTTGCAGCCGTTCGTGGACTCGTGGTACACCCACGGTTATGCCCCCGCGGACCCGTCGTTTAGCGACGCCTTCGACGGTTTTCTCAAGTTGCTCGGCTTCCCGCTCTCCGACGTGACGCTCAGCTCGCCGCCGGCAGACATCATCAACGACATCAGTGCCACGCTGTCGTACGAGTATTCCGCGACGCTCCCCTTTGCCGACGCAATCAATGTGTTGCTCACCAGCCTGCCCGCATACGACGCCAACATAGTCACCGATCAACTCGATGCCGGTAACTTGCTAGGCGCGATCCTTGATCCGATGGCCGCCAACACCGCACTGGTTCCGTACGACCTGCTACTCGGGTCGCCCCCGCCCTGGCCGCGACCCTAGGTACCGCGGTCAACCTCGCGGAACTGTTCTCCTAACCGCACCCTTAGGTGCGCGGATGGTCGGACATCGCCTCGGACAGCGCGCGCAAGGCCTTGGCGACGATTGCAGTGTCGCCATACTGAGTCGGCACGGCGAAAGCAGCAGCATGCTGCTGGGATGGCCGACCAACTCAGCCAGCGCGAGCGGGCGCTACGCCGACTGCCGCTACCGTATTCGCTCGCATTGAGACTGCGCGACGCCGGTGTCGCCGCAGACGTGATCTGTCAGTACATCGACATCGAACAGGCTGCCCTGGATGGCCTCTATCACATGGCCGAAGCGAAACTTGTTGCGGCACACAACGCACTAGGGTGCCAGTGAGGCGGCCGAGCGCACCAAGTTGAGGTAGCGCGCTCAGCTGGGCGCGAAGCCGGGGCCCAAGACCGCGACTCGGTAGTTCTGACTGCGTGCGCTAGGCGCCGGCGGGACTGGCGCGAACTCAAGACGTCGACTAAGTAGCACCACGTTGAGGCCGGGCGAGATTGCAGTGTCCCGCTACTGCAGCCCCTCCATCGCATGACGAGTGACGATCAATCGGTAACAACGCCAAGGGAAGAGGCGCTAAGTGTCCGAAATTGCTGCGGCATCCGCATATCCGCCAGATCTCGTCGACGAGTCTGGGCGTGCCCTCCGAGGGGTGGGGCATTCCGACGATTCGATGACGCCGGTACTGCAGCTCAAGGGCGTCGGCAAGACTTACCGCAGGGGCGACGAGCAGGTGCATGTGCTTGTCGACTTCGACTTCACTTTGGACGCAGGCGAATTCGTGGTCGTGACCGGACCATCGGGAGCCGGCAAATCGACGCTGCTGCATATTGCGGGCGGGCTTGGATGCACCGGACAGCGGCACGGTAGCCGTGGCCGGCCAGGACGTGTGGTCGATGAGCACCGGCGCGCGCGCGGCGTTCCGGCGGCGCAACCTCGGATTCGTGTTCCAGTTCTTCAATTTGGTGCCGATGCTGACCGCCGTGGAGAACGTGTCGTTGCCGCTGGTTCTCGACGGCATGACTGCCCGGTCAGCTGACGCACGCGCTGAGGAGCTACTGGAGCGGGTCGGGCTCGGCGACCGCGCGCGGCACCGGCCGGCCGAACTGTCGGGCGGACAGATGCAAAGGGTGGCGGTGGCGCGCGCGCTGGTGGCCCGGCCGTCCCTCATTCTCGCTGACGAGCCGACCGGAAACCTGGACAGCCATTCGTCGATCGAGGTACTGGATCTCCTGCGCTCGCTGTCAGACGAAGACGGCGCGGCGGTCGTCATGGTGACGCACGACCGGGCCGCCGCGCGCTACGGCTCCCGCGAGCTGCACCTCGTCGACGGGCGCGCGTGTCGCAGCCGACTTCGCTGCGCCCGCTGGGGAGTGGTGATGCAACGGCTGCGCGCCGGATGGATGTCATTCCGGCGCATCCATCTCGCAGCGTTGATCGCCGACTGGCGCCGGACGCTGCTCAGCGTGATCGGTGTCGCGGTGGGGGTGACGGTGGTGCTCGGAACGTCCTGTACTCAAATCCGAGCTCTCCCGCCCGTTCGACGCATTCGGCCCGTCGCTCGCCCACGCCGCCGATGTCGGGGTGCTCGAGGTTACGCCGAACGTAAGCGGCCGGTTGCCGATCGAGACGGTCGACCGTCTGCGCGCCGAGGTGGCGGGGGCGGAGGCGGTCATCCCGGTCGTCGCCGCGCTTGACGCCCGTGGACGTCGCAGGCGGCACGCACGGCTTCTTTCTGCTCGGCGGGTCGTGCCAGATCGAGCTGCTGGTCGGCTCGTTCGATTGCGAGCGGCGCGCCCGCGACGTCAAGCCCGCAGCCGGTCCCGGTGTGCCGCTGCAGATTCCGACGGTCATCGCTGAGCGGCATGGCCTACAGCTCGGTAATGAGTTGCGCATCCCGGGCCTGCCTCCAGGTTCTGCGCACCTCGGTTGGACGTTCCCGGAATTCGACCGCGTCGCGGGCATCAACGGCGGCTACGTGCTGCTGGCCCCGTCGATGGACGTCGCCGCGAGCATGCTCGGCTCGCCGGGCTACGCCACGGCCGCGTTCGTCCTGCCGAAGCAGGGCGCCGACGTCGCGCGCGACGTCGACCGCGTCATCGCCGGCGTCGCAACGGCTGGTCCGCCCCGGCCGCACCTGCCGGCCGTGTTCGAGAACGCTACGCAGAGTTTCAACCTGACTGTGCTGGCCGGCATCCTGATCGGCTTGCTCATCTCCGTGAACACCATCCTGTTGGCCGTCGAGGACCGGCGGGCGGTGATGGGGACCATCGGCGCCATCGGCGCCAAGCCGCGTGGGGTTGTTCGGCGGGATGTTGGGCGAGGGGGCAGTGGTGGGTGTTCTCGGGGGACTGCTGGGGGTGCCCAGCGGCTTCCTGCTCGGGACATATCTGGTGGACCGCTTCGGTCAGTCCATGCTGGCCGGTTCCGGTGGCACGATTGCCGCGCACTTCACGCCGAGCTTGATTGTGATCGGTGCCGCCGCGGGAACAGTCTCGGGCATCCTCGCGATGATCGGGCCCGCCCTCAGGTTGGTCCGCGAGGGACCGCTGGCGTCGATGGCGAGCGTCGGCGGAGTGCAGCGCGCCAGGACGATCCCGATGTGGCCGCTGGTCGCCGGGGCGGGCGCGGTGGTGGCATCCGTCGTGGTGTTGAAGATCTTCGAGCACGGGTCGCTGCCGCTGAACGTGGGCATCTACGGGATGACGGTGGGGTTGTGCGGGGTGGTGTTGTTGACGGCGTGGATTGCCCCGCGCGGCGCGGGCCTGGCGATCAGGCTGCTGACGATTGCGCGTCCCGCCGCCGGGCGTCTGCTGGGAGCCGACATGCGGCGCTATGCGGTACTGTTCGCGCTCTCGGCCGCGCTACTTGCCCAGGGCGCCAGCTCGGCCATCAGTTCACACAGCATGCAATTGCTCGGCACCACGCAGATGGCGGAAGAGAAGGCCGACCGGCTGCCCGCCGCCTTATTGATCGCCGCCCAGTCGGTGCTCGATCAGCGGGATAGCCAGATCGCCGACGCCACGTTCGAGCTGGTGACCGGTGCCGCCGATGGGCGCAGCGTGACGTCGCGCTGGCGATCGACGATCGGGTCTGGGACGCTGTCGCGGTTGGTCGTCGGCGTCACACCGGGAGATTGGTACAGCACGGCGGTTGTATCAGCCGACCGATTCGCGTGATCAGTTCTGGCCGGGTCTGCGGGATGGGGAGATCGGGCTGAGCGAGATCGCGGCCAGCCGGCTCGGCGTCGCTGCCGGCGGAACCGTCGCGCTGCCGACCGTTGCGGGACCGAGGCAGTATCGGGTCGCGGGAACCTTCCGTCCACGGATGGTTAACGACGCCGCAGTGGGCGACATCGTGCTGGTCTCAGACAGATTGGCGCGCGCGGACTGGGCCGCCGTGCGCGACCAGATCGCGGTGGCCTATCCATCCGCCGCCGCCGCGAGCGCTCACCGAGGCGATTTCGTCAACCTCGGCGCCGGATTGCGGGTGTACGACAACCACCAGTGGCGCTCGGAGGCCACCGACGGCATCACCCGATTCTTGAAGCCGTTCACGATCTCGGGATACGTCGTGATGGCAGCCGCCGGCTTGAGTGTGCTGAACGTGTTCGTGCTCGGGCTGGTGCAGCGCAAGCGTGAGCGGGCCGCGTTGCGGGCCATCGGAATGACCTCTGGGCAAGAACAGGTCGTGCTCATCGCCAACGCTGCCCTACTCGGCGCGCTCGTCGCCGGTATGGCAGTGCTTGGCGGATTGGGCCTCACGTACCTCTGGTCCCTCGGCTCGCCGGTTTACTACGGCATCAAAATCGAGTGGGGCGCCCTGCCCATGGCGTTGCGGACCGGAGTCGAAGCGATATTTGTCCTCGTCCTTGCCGCCGCGGTGTATCCCGTGATCCATGCGCGGCGGCTAGAGACGGTCGAGGTGCTGCGAAGCAGTTGACAGTTAGCCGTGGACCCCAAGGTGCTGTCGCGGAATGTCGTCGTTCACACTCCGGAAGCGGTGTAGGTGTTCCCGAATCGCTGGGCTCGACATGGCCTCGAAGTCTTTGGGCGGCAATGTCATCTGAAAGACCAGTCCGCGGCCATCGGCCCCTTCGACCAGGACGCCGACTCCGGCAAAGGGAATGTTCATCAACGGCGCGCAGTAGACCGTGAATGCGCCTTCGAACTGGATGCGATAAACGCCGAACCCGGTCCAGTTGGTGATAAGTGGGTTCCACTGGACCGGATTGAAGCTCGTCGCTACACAGCGAGTGCCCCGCCATCTACCGGCAGCGTCGAGAAACTTCTGGTTGATCCGCATGTCGCAGTGTTCGTCGGCAAAGCTATCCACGTCATGGCGGATGCGTTCGGCGATCGAACGTGCCGCCTCTCCGCGTCGTACGTCGATGTTTAACGCCGTGACGATATTTCCGACCAGCATCGGATCCAGGCCACACTGATTCCGCACGTTCACGGCGATCGCGAGGGTGCGACGATCCACGGCGGGATCCGCGTTCATGAGGGCCTCGGAAACATGTGCGCACACAACGTCGTTCGCAGACAATCGCATCTGGCTTCCGTAAGCGTCGCGCATGCGGGTGATTTCGTCCTCGTTGTAATAGAGACTCAGAGTCCGTTGCTTGCGCGCATCCTTTGCCATGTAAAGCGCGCTTCGCGCAATCTCTGCGAGCCCGAGGCAACGCACCCCGGCCTCCCGAGCCCCATCGGCAGGAAGATGTGCGTCGAGGTAGGCAGCGCGGTCTTCGACGATCAACGGGTCAGCGAGTGGCTCGTCGGCCGCAGCGGCAGCCCACGCATTCATGAAATGCATCGCTGTCTGCATGTCGCCGATCGCGTGGTGCCACGAGAAACCAATGGCGGTCGCGTCGTCCGCAAGATGCGTGACACGTACCTTGCACAGCGGGCCGAATCCCCACCGCGCCGTGGCGCCGTTCACCGGATCGATGAGCCAGCTCCCGCGGTCCTCCGACACCGATTGGATCGCCTCACGGATTGTGCGTCCGGACGACACAGATGTGAAAGGCACGCCCTGCCCCTTGCAGCGGATTCGCATCCTGCCGCCGGCCGATGCGATTCGCCCCGCGAACATCGGAAGGCTGGTGAGCGCGTGCGCGAATGCACTGGCGAGCGCCTCCCTGTCGAGACGTCGCTCGAAGAAGAAGACCAGGTGCACCGCCACGTTCGAAAGAGCAACGTCACCGACGTTGCAGCGGATGTCGAACCGCTGTGGGCGCAACGGGCTGATCAGCTGGGTCGACATGGTGGGGCTACTTTCGGCGGGTGACGACTATGCGGCCGCCGCGTTTCGGGGTGTAGGTGACTCCTCGGAAATACGCCTTCTCGTCTGCGGCGGAGTCAGTGTGGATCTGGAAATTCTGGAGCACGGTCCGTAGCACGATGTCGATTTCGTTGATTGCGAAGTCGGCACCCATACAACGGCGTGCCCCGTTTCCGAATGCCAGCCATGCTGGTGCCGGCTGCTTGGTGCCCTGGAAGCGGTTCGGATCGAATCTTTCGGGGTGAGGGAAGATTTCCGGATTCTCGTGCAGATCGGCAAGGCTCACAAAGACGTTGTAATTGTGCGGGATTCGCCACGGGCCGAGATCGAAGTGCGCTGCACTGACCCGGCGGCCGGGCAAGTCGATGACGGGCCGTACCCGTAACACCTCTAATATCGTGGCTCGGCGAAAATCGCTGCCTCCGTCATCGACCTCTCTGACCAGTTCGGCCAGCACGTCGGGGTGGCGCCGCAGTCGTTCGAACGCCCAACTCAGGGCCGCTGTTGTAGTCTCGTGACCGGCACCGATGAGCGTCACCAGTTCGTCGCAGATGTCCTGCCGCGACATCCCGATTCCCTCGACAGCCCTGCTGCGCAGTAATAGTGCCAGGACATCCGTCCGATCGGCGAGACCCGGATCGGCCTCGGCTTTTTCGATCAGCCTAAGTATGACCTGGTCGAACGCCCTCCGGACCTCGTCCAACCTGCTCCACGGACTGTAGCGCTGGGTCCGCAATTTCGGCACCGGCATGAACTTCACCATGGCCGATCCGAATTTCGCGTAGCGCGGGACGATTTCACGCAGTTCCTTGAGTTCGGCCCCCTCGGCACCGAAGACGGTCCGCAAGATCACGTTCAAGGTGATCCTGTTCATCGGTTCGCAAATGCGGAACTCTTTGTTCTCAGGCCAATTCGTGCTTTCACGCAAAATCTCCTCGACGATGATCGCCTTGTGATGCCGGAGGGTCCGACCGTGGAAAGCCGGGCCGATAAGCCGACGGCGATCGTGGTGCCGACTGCCGTCAAGGGCGAATATCGACCCGGGGCCGAAAAAATTGCTCAGGTTCGGCTGGTAGTTGGTCAGCCGTTCCGTGCTCGCGGTGAACACCGACCTCACCAGAGCTGGGTCGGAAACCGCGACACAATGGCCAAAGAATGGCACGTTGAATTCGAAGATGTGTCCGTGCCGCCTGATCCATTTCCGCATCGCGTTCCGGCGAGACACGGTTAGTTCGACGCCTTGGGCGAGCTTCGGTGAGCGCACGCGCGGCGGTCGTAACCTGTTCGGCGTCGTGGTTTCGCACGGATCGGCCATGGCCGGACAGGTCATGCGGTCCTCCAATTGCGATGTATCCCGGACGCTCCCGCGCGTTGAGTGCGAGCGCGACGGCTCGCATCACCGAGCCGCCTGCCAGAGGAATCGTCGCTTCCGTGCGGTCTGACGAGCGCAGTAGTGCACTACTGCAATCTCGCCCGGCTTCGGCGCGGTACTACCTAGATGCCCGCGATCATTGCCTTGGCCCAGGCGATGTGTCCTTCGAAGCCAAGCGATTCCGCCATCGCGCGATAGCGACTCGCCAAATCCCGGTGGGCAACGTCGTCGCCGCGGGCCCGGGCTAGCAGCGCGTTCAACCGCAGCAGCGTGATCTCGAGCATCGCCGAGCCGTCGTCCGGCAGGTTCGCCAACCGGTCGATCGCCTCGCGGGCTTCGGCAAGGTCGCCTCCACTGCCACGCGTCCAGCAGCGTCTCCACCAGAAGGCCGGTGCCCGAAACGCCATACCCGAGGCGTCCTTCCTGGTGCAGATCGTCGACGGCTTTGCGCATCACCGGAATGGCAGCATCGCGGTCGCCGCGCCTGCCCCGTTCCCGGGAGATGAACAGCTCGGTGACCGGGACCAGGGAGGGCATCCGCTCGCGCATCCACGTGTCGCGGGCGAGCACCATCAGTTCCAGCCCGCGGTGACGGTCGGCCGCGTCGTCCCGATATAGCAGCACGCCACCCAGCGAGTACTCGGCGAAGATCACTGCGATATCGCTGCTGGCCCGTTGGGCGATCTGCACTGTCTCCTCGATTGCGCGCAACACGGGGCCTTCGGCCCGCAGCACCCCGCCGACTATCGCCACACCGTAGCTCCACGTCACGACAACGCCGAGGGTTGCCGGATCGCTGCTTCGGGCCATCGACGACAGCGTCGTCGAGGTCTTGTCGCCATCCGGGACGGCCCAGCCATCACCGGGCGACGCCGCGCATTGCCAACGCGATCGCCAACGGTGATCCGAGACCGAAGCCGGCGCCCTTGGCGGGGTCACCGCCGGCCAGGTCGATGACGGTCTGCGACCACCGCAAGATCTCGCCGAATTCACCGCCATCGAACCAGTTGGCGAAAGCTATGAACGCCAACCCCATGGTCAAGCCGGGATCGCCGATCGACTCCAGCAGCGCCATCTGTTCGGACGCCAGCCGCGACCCCTCACCCGGGCGCCCGGCGTAGAGGAGCTCGGCTGCCAGCCCGGTCATGCCGATGGCCAGCGATACCTTGTCCCCGGCCGCGCTGCACAACTCCCGCAGCTCCGCGAACCTGCCTTGGGCTTCTTGGGTAGTGCGGGCTTGCCAGTCCGTGGCACGCAACATGGTGCGCGGGGCGATGCGCATCGACAACTTGTCGGCGTGCTCGTCGGGTAGTTGGTCGGCGATCTGGCGTGCGCGTTCCCAGCTGACCCGAGCGGCGCCGATGTTCGCGGTTGGCTGACGACGCGGCGGCGCGCATGTGCCAGCCATATGCCGCGTGCAGGTCGCCGGCCGCCTGCAGATGTTCGGCGATCAGCGCCGCGTTCTCCTCCACCGACCCCGGCTCAGACTCTTCGATCGCGGTGGCCAGGCGCCGATGCCATTCGGCGCGATCGGATTTCAGCTGCGATTCGTAGGCCACCGCGCGGATCAGTGGGTGGTGAAAGGTGTACTCGGCGCTCGGGGTGAACCGCACCTGATCGATCAGCTCCGCGCTGAGCAGCTCGTCGAACACCGGATCGATGCCCAGCGCAGCGAGCAGCTCCGCCCCGAAGCGGGCACCGATCACCGACGCCGCGTTCAACGTCCGCCTGGCCGGGGCGCTCAGCCGGTCGATGCGCGCGGCGATGGCTGCCTGCACCGTGGCCGGGACGGTAACGTCGGTGGCGTTCGTGCCGCAGACATAGCCGCCGCGCTCACCGGCCAGCACGCTGCGCTGCACCAACTCTCGCACCATCTCCTCGGCGAAGAACGGATTCCCCGCAGCCCGGTCGGCGATGATCGCCGCCAGCTCGGCAACCGAGGGGTCCGACCCCAGCAGCTCGGCCAGCAGCGCCACGGTATCCGAATCGCCCAGTGGGGCAAGCGCTATCGTCTGAGCGCCGGCCACCTGCGTCAGCGCACCACGATATTCGGGGCGTGAGGTGATCAGCACCATCGACGGGGTGCGCGGAATGACGTTGAGGAAGTCGGCCAGCATCGACTCGCTGACCGCCATCGATCCAGTGCGCATCCTCGATGACGTACAGGGCCGGTTCGGTGCGCGCCAGCGACGCGGCGTTGATCATCGCGGTCAGCCGGCGCCGCCGCGCGTCCGGGTCGATCTGGGGCAGCGGCACCTCGGGGTCGGCGATGCCGAGCAGATCGTCAAACAGCAGCAGATCCTGCGGGTCGGCATCAGGCACACGAGCCCGCACCCGCTTCCGGGCGGCTTCGCGGTCGAGGTCAGCCACGCCGGTGCCCGCGCGCAGCAGCTGGGCCACGACGTGGAAGGGAATGTCGCCGGCATGGGACTCGCAGAAGGCCCAAAACACCTCGACCCCGCGACTGGCCGCCAGCGCCGCGGCCTCCCGGGCCGCCCGGGACTTGCCGATGCCCGGCGGTCCCACGACATTCACCACAGCACCGCGGCCACCGATCATGCGGTCCACCATGGCGTCGAGGGCCGTCATCTCCCAACGCCGGCCGACCAGGCTCGCCTCGGCGCGCCCGACCAGACCATTCCGCGGGCCGATCCCCACCAACTGGCGCGCGCACACCGGTTCGTCGGCCCCCTTGATGCGCACCCACTCCCGTTCACCCAGCGTCACGGTGTGCTCGACCAGCCGCGCGGTCGACTCCGACAGCATCACCCCGCCCGGGGGCGCCACCGATTCCATCCGCTGGGCAAACCCGACCGACTCGCCGGTCGCGGCGTATCCCAGCGACCCCGAACCGATCTCACCGGCGATCACCCGACCCGAATTCAGGCCCACCCGCACGCGAAGATCGACACCGTCGCGGCGCTGCACTTCGGCCGCCAACCGGTTCGCCTCCTCCTGGATGGCCAGCGCGGCCAGGCATGCACGAAAAGCGTGATCCTCCAACGCGATCGGGGCGCCGAAGATCCCCATCACCCCGTCGCCGGTGGACTCCACCGTCCCGCCGCCGTAACGTTGCACCACCGCTGCCGAACGTCCGACCAACTCGGTCATGACCTCGCGATACCGCTCCATCTCCAGCGCGGCCGCGAGGTCCATCGAGTGCACCACATCGGCGAAGAGCACCGTCACCTGCTTGTACTTCGCCGTGTCATCCGAAGCCGTAGTCGGTGCGCCGCACTCGTCGCAGAACTTGGCTTTTTCGCGCAAGCCGGTGCCGCACGACCCGCACGCCACGCTCACGGTCACCTGCGCACCGCCAATCCAAGATTCCGGATATTCCAACTGCGAACAATATGGCGTCCGACGGCAAAGGGCAGCGGTATGCACCCCGTCGCCATGCGTTCCCTAACCACACAGCGCAATCGGCGCGGATCGAGGCCGTCAGCGTTTCGCCGTCCGCGCCCAAGCCCCGTACTCTTCGACGGTGAACGCGATCGACCCGGACAAGCTCAACATGTGCCTGCAGGTGCTGGCCGACGTCGAGTCGCTGCCGCCCGAGCACCCTGACGCCGTTGCCGTGCGCCGGGCCACCGCGGGCATCTTCAAGTCGGTGCGGAAAGCGCGCCGCCACGCCAAGCGCGACGCGGTTGCGGCCGCCGACCACGCCGTCATCGCGGCCACCGCCACCGGTGCGCCAGGCCGCATCGACGACGAGACGCAAGGTCTGCCCTTGGTGTCCACCGCAGTTGGGGCCACCGCGGGAACATTGCTCCGGTCGCGTGCCTGCTACATCTGCAAGACCCACTACACAGTGGTCGATGCGTTCTACCACCAACTCTGTCCGGAGTGTGCCGCGCTCAGCCACGCCAAGCGCGACGCGCGCACTGACCTCACCGGGAAGAAAGCTCTGCTCACCGGTGGTCGCGCCAAGATCGGCATGTATATCGCGCTGCGCCTGCTGCGCGATGGCGCCCACACGACGATCACCACCCGCTTTCCGAACGACGCCGTTCGGCGCTTCGCCGCGATGCCCGACAGTGCTGACTGGCTGCACCGGCTGCGCATCGTCGGCATCGACCTGCGAGACCCCGCTCAGGTCGTCGCGCTCGCGGATTCCGTGGCCGCACAGGGACCGCTGGACATTCTGATCAACAACGCCGCCCAGACGGTCCGACGAGCCCCCGGCTCCTACGCGGCGCTGGTCGAAGCGGAGCGCACCCCGCCGCCGGAACTCGTTGACGTCGTAACGTTCGATCGCGTCAGCGACGCCCATCCCGCGGCGCTTGCCGGCAGCCTCGCCGACCATCACGCCCCGCACGCAGTGACCGAACTGGCGCTGGCCGCCCGCAGCGCGTCCCCGGACCGGATCGCCGCCGGCACCGCGATCGACGCCGGTGGCCTGCTGCCCGATACGGCGTCGATCAACAGCTGGACTCAACGGGTGCACGAGATCGACGCGATGGAACTGCTCGAGGTCCAGCTGTGCAACCAGACCGCGCCGTTCATTCTGGTGAGTCGCCTGCGCCCGGCGATGGCCGCTTCACCGTCACGCCGCAAATACGTCGTGAACGTGTCGGCAATGGAGGGGCAGTTCGGCCGGGCCTACAAAGGACCGGGACATCCGCACACCAACATGGCCAAGGCCGCGCTCAACATGCTCACCCGCACCAGCGCAGCCGAAATGCTCGAGCAGGACGGCATTCTCATGACCGCCGTCGATACCGGCTGGATCACCGATGAGCGTCCACACCCGACCAAGTTGCGGCTCGCCGACGAGGGCTTCCATGCCCCGCTCGACCTCGTCGACGGCGCGGCCCGCGTGTACGACCCGATCGTGCGGGGGGAGTCGGGCGAGGATCTGCACGGCTGCTTCTTGAAGGACTACGCGCCGAGCAACTGGTAGCGAGCGGGGAACAGGGCTCCGACACGTATGGGTCAGCGGCACGTGTACCGGGCCGGCCCTCCGAAATCCTTAGCCGCTGTGAGCACTGAGGCGCACACAACTAGGTCGAACGGCCCTATCGGGGACGCCGGCAAGCCGGAATCGTGAATGCCTAGAGGCCTGGCCACGAGCCCTAGTCGCACTGGCGATCTACGGCAGCAGCGGCAACTTCAACCTGTCCGGATAGGCGGAATGGCATGAGCAGCAAGGAGTTCGATCATCCAGAGATGGCCAAGTTCGACCCGGCCTTTGCCGAGGCGGCAACGAATTTGGCCGCGCCGGTCATCAAGCGATGGTTCCGGTCAGAGGTGCGCGGGCTGGATTCCTTTCCCCCTGCGGGCGGTGCGTTAGTGGTGTGTAACCACTCCGGCGGCGTACTGACCCCTGATGTGCTCGTCTTCGCCCCACCCTTCTACGACAAGTTCGGCTATGACCGCCCGCTGTACACCCTCGCCCACTACGGCGTGTTCTTCACACCGTTCGCCGGCTACTTGCGCCGTCTCGGCGTGATCCACGCCAGCCGGGAAAACGCAGCAAAGGCATTGCATTCGGGCGCGGTAGTCCTGGTGTTCCCCGGCGGGGACTATGACTCGTTTCGACCGACGTTGACGCAGAACGTCATCGACTTCGCCGGCCGCACAGGCTACGTCAGGGCGGCGATTGAGGCCGACGTACCGATCGTGCCTGCCGTGTCGATCGGGGGCCAGGAAACCCAGCTGTTCTTGACCCGCGGCAGTTGGCTGGCGAAGCGATTGGGCCTCAAGCGCATACGGATGGAGATCCTCCCGCTTGCGGTCGGTTTCCCGTTCGGTCTGACGATGTTCTTCCCGGCCAACATGCCGCTGCCCTCGAAAATCGTCACGCAGGTGCTTGAGCCGATCGACATCCGCGCCCAATTCGGCGATGACCCCGATGTCGACCAGGTCGACGCCCATGTCCGCTCCGTCATGCAGGGCGCACTCGACCGACTGGGTCGCCAGCGCCGGTTTCCCGTGCTGGGCTGATCGCGTGTCCAGCGCACGGCGAATGGCCTTTTCGGAGGGACCAAAGTCACCGGTGTCACACAGGTCCTGACGACGGGATGGCGGGAGTCGTAGGTTGGGTACAAATGACCGAATTCATGCGTAACAGCGACGCATTCACGTGGGCGATGGAAAGCGATCCTCGCTTGCGTTCCACGGTGGTCACGGTGATCATGCTCGACCGATCTCCGGATTGGGACGAGGTACGCAATCGCTTCAGCCTCATCTCGCACAAGGTGCCGATGATGCGACAGCGAGTCGTCCCATCTACGCCGCCCGCGCCGCCGCGGTGGGAGTACGCGCCAGACTTCGATCTCGATTTCCACATGCGCCGAGTGACCGCCACCGCGCCCGGCACTTTTGACAAGGTGCTGGAAATAGCCCGAGTCGCGGCGATGGAGGACTTCGACCGGGCACGCCCGCTCTGGGACGCCACGTTCATCGACGGCCTCGAAAACGACGGCGCGGCAATGGTCCTCAAGTTCCACCACGCTCTGACTGACGGCGTTGGAGGCATCCAGATCGGGATGATCCTCTTCGACTTGTCCGAGGTCCCCGAGAAGCATGGGCCAATGGCGGAATTGCCTGAAGTGCCCCCGCCGCCGTGGCTGCGCGGCTACCGCGACACCGCGCGATACGACGCCCAATTGGTGGGCAACGCGATGATGGGCGCACTCAAGAGCGCACCGACACTGATTGTCCAACGGCATTCGGCGGCCGGTGAGTACGGCTTCGTCGGCCGTGGAGATGGCCGCGTCGGTCTACCGAACCGTGCGCCCGGTGAACCGGACGGGTTCGCCGCTGATGACGAAGCGCAGCCTCATCCGGCATCTCGGCGTGCTGGAGGTCCCGTTTCCGGAGCTTCGGGCTGCCGCCCACCGTTGCGACGGTGCGTTGAACGATGCGTTCGTCGCGGGGGTGGCCGGCGGGCTGCGCCGCTACCACGAAAAGCACGGCGTCGCGGTCGGCGACCTCCATCTCTCGATGCCGATGAGCCTGCGCGAAGAGGGCGACGACATGGGCGGCAACCGGATCACCTTGATGCGGTTCGACGTGCCGGTCGGCGAACCCGATCCAGCCCAGCGAATCCGCCAGATCCACGAGAGAACCGGCAGGGTGCGCCACGAGAAGTCGCTGCCCTACACGCAATGGATCGCCGGTGCCCTGAACATGATGCCGCGGTGGTACATCGGCTCGATCCTGCGCAACGTTGACTTCCTGTGCAGTGACGTGCCGGGCATTCCGATGCCGGTTTTCCTCGGCGGCGCGCGGGTGCTGACGGAATACGGATTCGGACCGACTATCGGCGCGGCGGTCAACGTCACCTTGCTCACCTACGTGGACATCTGCGCGTTGGGCATCGACGTGGACACCGGCGCGATCCCCGACTATGACGTCTTTTCCGAGAGCCTGGTCGCCGGTTTCGACGAGGTGCTCGCGCTCGCGTCGGCTTCTACCTGAGGGCGATGCGTTGCCGGCGAGGCCGGACGCGCGTATCTACTCAGGCCGCGCTCGCGTCGACCTCGGCCGATTCTGATCGGAAGACAAGCTGTATGACGTTGGCCGGGCTGACCGCCGCCGCCGTCTTGCGCAGCACATCGTTGGGCAGCGAGAGCCGGAAGACCTTCTTCCACGCCGAGCCGACCTGCTTGGGCAGCGGTCCGCTGATGTACGTCAGGCCGTAGCGCTCGAACAGCTCCTGCACCTTCGGCGCGATCTCCTGGTAGCGGTTGCTCGGCAGGTCGGGGAACAGGTGGTGCTCGATCTGGAACGACAGGTTGCCGGTCATGAAGTGCAGCAGCCGGCTGCCGCTGATGTTGGCCGAGCCGAGCATCTGCCGCAGGTACCACTCGCCGCGGGTCTCGCCCTCGATCGATGTCTTCTCGAAGGTCTGCGACGCCCTCGGGGAAGTGCCCGCACATGATCACCGAGTGCGTCCACAGGTTGCGGACCAGGTTGGCGGTGAGGTTCGCGGTCGAGCGTGGTGAGCGCGGACGGTCCGGACAGCAGCGGGTGCAGGACGTAGTCCTTGGTCACCTGCCTGCGGATCTTGGCGAGCACATCCTTGCTCTGGCGGCGGAATTCGGCTCCTTGTCCGTCTTGCCCTTGAGGTACTTGCCGATCTCGAGGTCGTAGGCGGCGATGCCGTACTCGAAGAAGCAGGCGTTGATGAGGTTCCACAGCGGCTGGGCCGAGGTAGAACGGGCATCCACCGCTGGTCCTCGTCGACGCGCATGATGCCGTAGCCGAGGTCGTTGTCCTTGCCGATGACGTTGGTGTAGGTGTGGTGCGATCTCGTTGTGCGAGTGCTTCCACATGTCGGCGGGGGAGGCGTTGTCCCACTCCCAGGTGGTGGAGTGGATCTTGGGGTCGCGCATCCAGTCCCACTGGCCGTGCATGACGTTGTGGCCGATCTCCATGTTCTCGAGGATCTTCGCGACCGACAGCCCGGCCGTGCCCGACGACCCAGGCCGGCGGGAACAGCGAGAACAGCAGCACCGCGCGGCTGGCCGAGCTCGAGCTTGCGCTGGGCGTCGATGACCTTGCGGATGTAGTCGGCGTCGCGCTCGCCGCGGCTGTCGATGACCTGCTGCGCGGATGGCGTCGAGTTCGCGGCCGAGGTTCTCGATGTCCTCGGCGCTCAGGTGGGCGATCGGGTTCTGTTGGCTTGCTCTGCAGGGCGGTCATGGTGGACTCCTCCGTGTTAGAGGTCGATGTCGCAGGCGCCGGCGGCGGCCGACACGCAGGTTTGGATCGAGCACGCCGTCGCCGGGGCGGCGGTGGTGAGGTCGCCGTTGCGCAGGTCGCGCACGGCGCCCTGGCGCAGCGGTGCGACGCAGCCGAAGCAGATGCCCATCCGGCATCCCGACGGCATCAGGACGCCGGCCGCTTCGCCGGCGTCGAGCAGGGTCTGGTCGCCCGTCGGCGTCGACGGACGGTCGCGGACTTGGTGAAGGTGACCGTCCCGCCGTCGCCGGCGGTCACGACCGTGGGCCGGAACCGTTCGGTGTGCAGGCGCTCGGCGCATGCCGTTGTCGATCCAGTGCTGCTCGAGTGCGTCGAGCATGCCGGTCGGCCCGCATGCCCACGTCTGCGCGCTCGGCGCAGGTCGCTGACCAGATCGTCGAGTTCGGCGGCGTCGAGCATGCCGTCGACGTCGGTGTGCTGCTCGATCAGCCGGATTCGTCCCTGGCGCGGCCAGCATCGCGCAGTTCGCCGCCGAAGATCACGTCGTCGGCTGTGGGGGCGCTGTGCACGACCACGACGTCGTCGATCTGCTCGGCCAGGTTGCGCAGCATCCCCATCACCGGGGTGATGCCGCTGCCCGCGGTGAGGAACAGGATCTTGGCGCGGGGCCGCGGCGGGCAGCATGAATTCCCCTGCGGCCTGGTCGAGTTGGACGATAGTGCCGACGGTGGCGTCGTCGCACCAGGTGGTTGCTGACCTTGCCGTCCGGGGATCGCCTTGACCGTGATCGCGATGCAGCCGTCGGCCCGTTCGGTATCGGAGGTCAGCGAGTAGGCGCGCCACTGGCGCACGCCGTCGACGTCGACACCGATGCGGACGTACTGCCCGGGCGTGTGAGCGCGCCAGTCCGCGGCCGGGCTTGATCACCAGGGTGACCGCGTCGCGGGTCTCGGGGTGGATCGCGACGATCCGGCCGCGCAGGTCGGCACCGGAGCGCAGCGGATCGACGATGTCGAGGTAGTCGGCGGGGACGAGCGGCGTGGTGATCCGCTCAGCGAGCTGGAGGAAGCGGTCGCGCAGCGTGCCCATCGGCGTGACCCTGGGTGCTGTTGTTGTCATGACACTACGATCCCTCGCTTTCAGGTATAAACTCTTGACCAGCTAGGGTGAAATACCGCGATAGATTTGTTCGGAAAGAATAGATTAAGTGGACGAAAGCGTCGGAGACGACGGTCGACAGGTCACCGGCCTGGTGCTGAATGGCCTGGTCGTTGCCGCTCTGCAGGGGGTGCTACCCGCTGTCGCCGAGCACACTGTGGCCGCCGTCACCGTCGAGGTACCCAGCTACACGGATGCCTTCAGCGGGCGGATGGGCCAGCGGATCGAGGGCGCCGTCCAGATGGCGCTGAGCGCCTTTCTCCAACTGGCGGCCCGTCCGCACGACGCCGACCCGGGCCCGACGTTGTCGCCGGCGCTCGAAGGCGCTTACGAGCTCGGACGAGGCGAAGCGCGTCAGGGGCGTTCCATCGACGCGCTGCTATCCGCCTATCGCGTCGGTGCGCGGGTGGCGTGGCGTGAGCTGTCGGAAACCGTCGTCGATCGTGGGCTGCCACCGCTGATGGTCGCTCGGTTCGCCGAATTGGTATTCGAGTTCATCGATGAGCTTTCCGCCGCAAGTGTTTCCGGGCACACCGATGAACTGGCATCCTCGGATCGCGAGCGGCGGCGTCATCTCGACCGTCTCGCCCAGGACCTTCTGACTGGGGTGCCTACCGAGATACTGCGGGCAAGTGCCGAGCGCGCCGAGTGGCGTCCACCGGACACTCTTACCGCGGTGCTACTTCCGTCAGCCCAGGCGCAGGGTGTGGCATCCCGATTCGGGCAGTCCACATTGCAGCTCAGTGGCGACCTGCCCGGTATCGACTCCTCGGAATCGGTTGTTCTGTTGCTCGTCCCAGATATGCACGGCTCCAACCGTTCTCGGCTACTGCGAGAACTTCGCGACCGTCGTGCAGTGGTCGGCCCCTCCCGCGCTTGGACGCAGGCCCAGTCGTCCTATCACCGTGTCCTGCAGGCGCGCAAAATTCATCTCGAAGGCGACGGCAGCGGCATGGTCGACACCGACACCTATCTGGTCGCGCTGGTGCTCGGCGCCGACCGCGATGCCGCGGACGATCTCCGTCGCCAGGTGCTCGCACCGCTGGATCAGTTGCGCCCCAACACCGCCGAAAGACTCGCGGAAACACTGCGATCGTGGCTACTGCACCAGGGACAACGCGATGCGGTGGCCGCCGATCTGTTCGTCCACGCTCAAACCGTGCGATATCGGATGACCCAACTGCGCGAGCTCTACGGCGAACGCCTGAATGATCCTCAGGCGGTCCTCGAACTCATTGTGGCCCTGTCCATTCCCACTTCGGCCGACTCATCTGCCGCGTCGTGAGATTGCGACTCGACGCTATCCGACGGTGTGGACGATGAGGATGTCGACTTTGGCTTTGCGGGCGACGGTGTCGGGCACCGATCCCAGCAGGCGGCCGGCGACCGTGCCCAACCCCAGGTTGCCGACCACGAGCAAGTCCGCCTTGACCTCGTCGGCCAGATGCAGCAGGGCCGTGACCGCCGCGCCGACGATCGCCTGCTCTTCGATGTCGTGGGCGCCGGCGGCTTTCGCTCGGACGCGGGCATCTTGAAGGATCGCGTACACCGGCGCGCTTCCATGCATCCGGTAACCCTCGCCGCGGAGGCTGTCGGCGGCCTTACCGTCACTGAGTCGATCGGGGGAGGGGGGTCTGGACCAGCCGCCCTTTTCCGAGGTGTCGAGGTGCGCGCTCGCGATGATCAGCTTCGCGTTCTCCTGTGCCGCGATCGCTGCCGCGCGGTCGACGGCCAGTAACGACGACTCCGAGCCGTCCGTGCCGACGACAATTTTCCGATAGCTCATCGCGCCTCCATCAGCCGGTCCACGACGACAACACGAGACTATCGGCCCGACTGCTCCTTCGCGGCCGGTTGGGCCGTGAACGTGCCAGCTACGCGCGAGTCAACGTCGCCGGACCGCCATAAGACATGCCAGCACAATGGTTTGTGCTGTCTTGCGTCCCCTGGAGCGTCGCGGCATCAAGCGACGTGACAATGGTGACGTCCGGGCCCGCGCCACAGTGCATGAGGGAGTTCTCCTGGGTCATTTCCCATCGGCCGTTCACCAGGTGCAAGTCCCCGCCAGTGCTGATTCCGGGGTGGGCGTTGGCGCCAGGAAGGGTCACGTGCGCGCAGCCCGTCCCGCAAGGGGTGATCGCCCACGTCGTGGTCTTGATTCCGGGATTCTTCAAAGCGGTGGCCTGAGTGAGATCGACGGTGAAGTTGTAGGTGCCATTCAAATCAGGATCGGCTGCGGCCAGACCGGCCGGCCCGAGGGCGATGCCCGCCGCGGCGGCGATTGCGGCGGATGCGGCGACGAGGATTGACTTCATGATCACGCCTGGCGCATCTGGGTTTTGAGGTGAGTGCCGTCGCTCCAGTCCATGCCGCCGGCGAGGGTGTTTTCGTCGAACCAGACATTGTCACCGCCCGACGTGGGTCCGCTCCAGATCGGGCCTTGCGGGTGGACATCTGCAGTCCAGCCCTTCCCTTGCATGTGAATGCATCCATCACCGCAGGACGACAGGCGCATTGGCGCCGTGTTTCCGACGCTGGCTTTGCCGGGGTCACTGCTTTGGGTCACGGTTCCGACATAGGTTCCGTCGGGCGGCGGCGCTGCCGATGCCGGACACGCCAGGCCGATTGCAGCACCGGCGAGGACGACCGCCGAGGCCGCTACACGATTCGCACCGATCATTTCGTTCTCCTTGTGGAACTCCCTGAACGAGCCGACGTGGCTCTGTACCGACGCTATGGGGCAGATCAGTCGCGCGATACAGGGTTTTCCCTGGTATTCGGAATGAGGGGCGCGCGGATCAGGTGGAATGGCGGTTGCCGAACAGTTGCCTAGACTTGCCAGGGTGGCATCTTCGCGCGCGCCGCTGCACATGGACGGCTCAAGACTGCGCGCCGCATTCGCCGTCTCGGCGCTGTTCCTGAGCGTTGGGATGGCGGCATGCGTCGGCGGCGTCGGCGGACCCGCCTTACCAAGACTGCAATCAGGCCCGCGCCGACGGGCGCTCCAGCATCCCGTACACCGATCCGGCCTATCGGCCGGAGCTCGACCTCGATGGCGACGGTCTGGCGTGCGAACCTGGGAAACCGCGCAGATCGACGCGGTGATCGCTGCCTAGTTGCCGGCTTCGATGGCCGCGACTCGTGCGGCCGCATCAGGTCCGCAGAACCGCTCGAGATTCACTCCACCGCCTGCGAGCAGCGTGTCGACGCGTCGCTTGAGGTCGCCGGATGACAGATGCGCGTAAAGGTTCGCGCCGGGGCACGAGGTCTGAGCGAAGTCGCGGTGGCCGGCCAACGTATCGCTCTTGACGTGGAAGTTCTGGGCGGCCCAGGCAAATGCCAGAGCGGTCCCGTGAAGTTGCGCCTCGGATACAGCCTCCTGGTCGAAGTCTCCTTCGCAGAGCACCAGAAAGTGGCCGGTGGTGTCGTAGTCGGTTGCGGTGTCGCCGGCGAGCTCGGTGCTCCGCAGCTCGTACAGGTTGCCATTGCGGTCCACGCCGACGTGGTACGCGATGTCGATCCATCCCTTTTGATCCTGGTGATACAGCTGATCCTTGCGCAGGCGTCCCGGCGCATTCCGGTTGTCGCCGAGCACAACCGCCTCGTGGTGCAGTGTCATCCGGGTGATGGTGTGCCGCTTGCCGCCGGGGCGGGCGGGTCGCGCGCCCCACGCCTCGCGGCACAACAGCAAGGCCGACTCGGCGCTGGTCAGGCGTGCGCGGGTGGTTGGCGTCGCGGCGCTCGAGCACGCGTCGATTGCCGACGCCAACGCGGCGCTACTCGCCAGCTTGAGCAGTTGACGGCGATTGACGACATCACGGCGCGCGTCCATGCGCTCACGGTACGGATCGCGATTTTACCCGCGGTCCGTTGCCTGGTGAATCAGCTGCCGGTGACGATGCGCTGCTCGACGTAACGGCCGGTCACGACGTTTGCGGAGGGCTGGTTTTCCAGACGTCGCGCTTCCTGCTTGATCCGTCGGTTCAGGATCCGGTCGTCGCGTCGCGATATGGCGGAACCGCGTTTGCTCAGAAGATCCAATTGTCTCCAGCTGAGCCCATCAAGATCACCGACGGAGTCATGGGTCGCGACCACGACTGCGCCGTAGAGAAGCGGTACGGTTTTCGCGGTGAACTGCGTTGTTGCCAGCAGCATTTCGGTCGCGCTGCGATTGACTGTCCGCCGGCACCGCCGAGTCGAAGGGGTGAACCAGAAGTCGAACTGCCGATCAGCGCTGGTCAAACTTTCCAGCCCGTAGTCGTGAACCAGTCCGACGATATCGGCGTTGCTGTAGGCACTGGTTTCGTAGACGACTCCATCGGGGCTGAAGTACAGGATCGTGTTCATGTGGATGTCCTTTTCGGCTTGGGGCGGGACTGCCCTAGCGTGTGTAACGGAAAATCACACGTATGTAATTCCCTCTATTACGGTTGGACTAAACATTCCTCACGAAAAAGACACGATTCGGATCGAGGAAGGGCTGGAGAGTGGCATCGCGGTCGGTGAATCGGCGCCGATCGGACCCCACCTCGTGGGTGAACCGTGGGTAGATGTCTGACAGACTGTCGAAATCGGCCCCCCTTTTCGTTGTCCGTCACCGTGAGTCTCAACCCGTGGAGCACGTTGATGAATGCTGCCGCTGTTCCCACAGCCGCATGGCAGTTGTCGGCCGCGATGCGGGCCGCCTCCCAGGAAGAGCACGACGCCGCCGAGCGATCGCCGTTCATCAGCGAATTGCTCCGCGGCGGTCTGGGCAACGGGGCTTATGCCGCCTACCTCGCTAGATTGCGCCCGATTTATGCCGCGCTGGAGGAAGCGGTTCGACGCCATCGCAACGACGCGGTCATTGCGGCTTTCTACGACCCGGCTCTTGAACGTCTGCCCGCGATCGAAGCCGACCTGCATTGCTGGTCCGACGGCTCGCCGAGGTCAATCGATTCACCGGCCGCAGGGTCGTACTGTCGGCGGCTGGAAAGCATCGATAACGGCCCTGCGCTGCTGGCCCACCATTACACGCGCTATTTGGGGGATCTTTCCGGCGGTCAAGCCATCGGCCGGACTCTGGACCGTGTATTCAACCTTGGCGGTATAGGCCTTGCGTTCTACACGTTTCCGGTGCAGCCCAAGGCTTATAAGGCCGAGTATCGGGCTCGCCTCGACACCCTCGCCCTGCAGACCGAACAGGTCGAGACTTTGCTGAGCGAGGTCAAGTTCGCTTTCCGGCTCAATCAGGCATTGCTCGACGAACTCGGAGTCGACTTCGCAGTAAGCAGTTCGCGTGATCGGTGACGCATCGACGCCGGAAGGTCAGCCGGTCGACGAGTTTGTCGCGGTCGGTACGCCGATCGACCTGGACAACTGCGCGCGGGAGCCGATCCATATTCCGGGCAGCATCCAGCCTCGTGGAGTGCTGACGGTGTTGCGCGAGCCCACTTTCGAGATCCTTCAGGTCAGCGCCAACGTCACCGAATTGCTGGGCCGCTCCATCGACGACGTACTTGGCCGGCACTTGTCGGCGCTGATCGGGGATGAACAGGCCGCGCGCATCGAACAAGCCGCGGCGACCTTCGGTGAGCTTCGCGAACGCAACCCGCTCGAGTGTCGGCTCGAGGTCGCCGGCGAGCTGCGCGCGTTCGATGTCATCCTGCGTCGTGAACCGGGGAGCGTGCTTCTCGTCGAACTCGAAATGGCTTACGGCGAGCGGCCTTTCTCCTTCCCGAACACCTATCAGGCGGTGCGCAACTCCGTGGAGGAGCTGAACCAGGCCGCTACGCTCACCGAGCTGTACAACACCACCGCGCGCGCGGTCCGTGACCTCACCGGCTTCGACCGCGTCATGGTGTATCGCTACGACGATCACTACAACGGTGAGGTTGTTGCCGAGTCGAGGCGCGACGACCTGAACTCATTCCTCGGCTTGCACTACCCATCCACCGACATCCCGGCGCAGGCGCGGGCGTTGTACGAAAAGAACTGGATCCGGCTGATCTCGGACGTGAACTACACGCCGACGCCGCTGGTGCCGGCGGTCGATGCGGAGACCGGGGCGCCGCGCGACCTGACCTACGCCACGCTGCGCAGCGTTTCGCCCATCCATGTCGAGTACCTGCAGAACATGGGTGTGCACGCTTCGATGTCGATCTCGCTGCTGCGGCGCGGACGATTGTGGGGGCTCATCGCCTGCCACCACTACGCCGGTCCGCACCTGCCGCCTTTCGGCACGCGGGCAGCTGCCGAGTTCCTTGGAGCAACTCTGTCGCTGCGGCTCGTGGACCAGTTCGAGGAGGACCAACTACACAAACGGCTTGCTTCGCAGGCCGTACTGGCCAAGCTCACTGCTGCAACGCTGGGCGAAGACGAGTCGATCGCATCGGCGCTGCTGGGGGCACCCGACTTGCTCGACCTCGTGCCCGCGGACGGCGTCGTCGTCCACATCGACGGCGACACGCGAGGTGCGTGGAGCGGTCCCGCCGCCAGACGTCGTGTCCGCGGTCGCCGCATGGGCGCGCGGCGCGGGGGAGGAGATCGCCAGCAGCGAGTGCCTGGCGCAGGACGTGCCCGCGCTGGGCCTCGACCCGCAGATAGCTGCCGGTGCGTTCGCTCTCAACCTGCCCGACGGTCAACACGCCATCTGGTTTCGTCGCGAGGTACCGCGTTCGATGGATTGGGGCGGCGACCCGTCCAACAAGGCGATCGCCGTCAGTGAGGGCGACGAAATCCGGCTGAGTCCACGCAAGTCGTTCGAGCGGTGGCGCGAGATCGTGCGGGACCGCAGCGATCCGTGGACGCTGAGTCAAACCGAGTCGGCCGAGGCGCTGCGCCGCCATCTGGTCGAGTCGCTGTACCGCCGCACTCGTAACGCATTGCGTATGGCCGAGACGATGCAGCTCAGCTTGCTGCCCGATTCGATTCCCGCACTTGAGGATTGGCAGCTGTCGGCGCACTACGAGCCGGCGGCGGGCGGTCGCGTGGGCGGTGATTGGTACGACGCGTTCGAGCTGCGTGACGGCCGGCTGGTGGTGGTTCTCGGTGACGTTGCCGGACATGGCATTACCGCGGCGGGGACGATGGCGCAGCTGCGCAATGCTCTGCGCGCGCAACTGTTCGTCGGCACCGATCCGGCCGAGGCGCTCAACGAGCTGAACGACTTCTGCGAGCACTTGATGCCGCGAGCATTCGCCACCGTCGTCGTTGCGCGTATCGATCTCACATCCGGCGCCGTGGAGGCCGCATGCGCCGGGCATTTGATTCCGTACCTGACGAATTCGGTGACGGCGGTGCAGGCGCCGATTCGGCTGTCGCCGCCGATCGGTCTCAAGAACGTGACCTATGCGTCGAGCGCGTTCACCATCGAGCCCGGGCATCGATTGGTGATGTATTCCGACGGTCTCGTCGAGCGCCGCGGCGAAGCGATCGATGACGGCATCAATCGACTCGAGGAAACCCTCACCCGTCCCGGTGACGCTCCGGCGTCGAGGATCCGGGAGGTCATGGAGTGGGGTGACGCCCACGACGACGTCACGATCGTCACGCTTCGACGCCCCTAGGGCCCAACCTCTACGCGGCGAACAGATCTGCGGGGTTGAGCAGCGCTCCGAGCTCGGTCGAACAGGGTGCTCGACGGTCGACTGGACCAACTCGCTGCATGTTCGCCCACTCCACCGTCGCCAAACTACCCAGCTCGGTGGGGAAATCGTTGTTGGCGGCCAGGACCGCCGTCGCCAGATCGTCGCGGGCATTGAGGAAGCCGGCGATGATTCCGGTGTTCGGGTCCAAAACCGTGTCGTTGAACAGGGATCCGAGCTGCTGGGGGAGTAGCAACGACAAGACCGTCTGGCCCAGCGCCAATTCGGTGGGCAGATTGATGTCGCTGGCCGCCAAGGGCAGATTATTGACAATCGCCTCGATGCTGCCGATCGGGTTGGTGAGCAAGTCGTGGTCGACGGTGGCCCAGTCCGGCGTGAAGGCCGGGGTGAACCTCAGTTCCAACGGGATGGTCGGGTCGCTGCCGAACACCGCGGCGAAGTTGTCGGTGCCCATCACGCCCTGCAAACCGTGAAGGAGCAATTCCTGTAGCACCCAATCGGGTTGGGCGTTCTCGCGGGACAGGTCCAAGGCGTAGTCGTAGGACAAGACGCGCTGTGACATGTCGGCGGCATATTCCGCGGGGCTGACGGTGGGGGTGTCGGCGGGCAGATAACTGGCGACATCGGCGACCGGCACCACTTCGGTGGTCACCGGTAGGCCCGTCGGGTCCGTGCCGTCGGGGAGGTTCTCGAACCGGGCGAAGATCTCGCCGCTGTTAACACCATTGCTGTCAAGCCAATTCGCCACACCGGGGTTGGTCGCGCTGACCACGTAGTAGGTGTATCCGTCCGGATCGGCGAAAGCCGTGGTGTTGTTCAGGGTGGTCTGCGCCAGGGTGTACGGCAGTGCCGCGCCGAAGACGTTCATCAGCTCGATCCCGCTGTAGCCGGACGGCACGTCCGGTACTTGCACGATCAGCGCCTGGTCGGGATTGAGGTCGAAGTTACCGCCGGAGACGTCTGCGCTGGGCAGACCCGTTGCGAACACGCTTGTTTCAGGGGCCAGCGCGCTCATCGTGTTGGGCGGCAGGTCGATGCCGGCGACCTGGGCCAGGCCCATGTTTTCCTGGTTGAAGGGCCCGACGATGTTGCTGAATGCGGTGAACAGCGTGGTCAACAGCGAGTCGACCGAGGTGACTTGGCCGGTGGAAGTTCCTGCCAGGGAACCGATTTCGGCCGCCGACCCGTCGGCGCCGGGAAAGATCCCGGTGCTCGGGATGGCGAAAAACGCCGGACAGTCGGACACACAGTGAATGCTGATGCTGCCCGGTCCCTGTGCCCAGTCGCCCAGCACGTCTCGAATCAGCAGCGACGCATCGCCATTGGTGGTGGCATCCGTGTCGTTGATGAAATTGACGGCGCCGCTCGGCTCCGTGGGGCCGATGTCGACGGTGAACGTGCCATCCGGGTTGACGACCAGGCCGTGATCGAGCTCCAGACTCTCCTTGCTCACGGCCGTTGAGCCGGTGATGGCTTCGGTCGCGATGGCGAGTGCTTCGGTTCCTTTGCCGAGCGTGCCGGTGAGCTCGTACGTCGCGCCCGGGGCCAAGCCGGCGGTCGCGTGGTAGTAGATGTCGGGGGTGAAGAACTGGAAGTATTGACGCGAGTCGGCGGCGTCGGTGGCCACTGCTTCCGGGGACTGGAAGAAGACCCCGTTGAAAAGCTCGGTGACTCGGGACAGCCCGGCGGAAAGCAGTTCGTAGTTCGTGTTCTGCAATCCGGTCAGCAGCATGGCGTCGCTGTCCGAAGTCGCAAACGGCAGCGCCGAGTCATAGGCAACCGCCTGCTGCATCGCCGCGAGGAGCTGATCAAGCGCAGGTTGGTATGAGCCCGAATCCGCTGAGGATTGCGGTGCGGCGATCGTCATCGAGACGGCGCCCACCAGTGCGGCCGCAGCGATTCCGAGCGGGCGCAGCCAGTGCGGCAGAGCGCAGGACACCGGTGGACCGTGCATCGCGGAGGCCATGCCGCTCCCTTCGTTGGGATGCGATGCACGAATTATGGTCATGCCGACCACGGATGTGGCGCCTTTCAGCGCTTATTGCTCGACGGTGCCCCGCTGCCGGCTTCGGTAGGCGCGCATCCCGGCTTGGGATTTGCAGGTCGTGCGGCAGAATGTCGCCGACGCGTTGCGGCTCTGGTCGACGAAACTGTGGTGGCAGTTGCGGCAGGCCTTGAATCGATCCCATTGCCCGGACTGCGCCAACTCGACCACCGCGGCCAATATGGATCCGAGCGCCCCGGCGAGACCCGGCTGGGCCGAACTCAATCCAGCTCCTTCGCGAGTGATGTTGGCCTGCAACGGATAACGCTGGGAAGCACGCTGCAAGGCCTGTTCGGCGACAACCAATTCGTCCGCGCCGGCAGCCTCGGTGTCCGCGTGACTGACCATCACCGTGACCAACGCATCGCGTATTTCGCGGGCTTCGATGACGTCGGTGGCAGTCACCACCTGGCGTTCGGAGTCCACTCCCTGCTGCTGACTCAGCCAAGTGCGGAGCCCGGCGCTGTCGGCGAAGTGTTCCGGCAGCCTGCCCAGGTGACCGTGTGTGTTGGCGAAGCCCAGCACCATGTCCTCGGCGCTCACTACGGGGGCTCCTTGTCGCCGAATGGACGGGTTCGCCAACTGTACTGCAGATCCGCGCCGACTGCCGTCTCAGTTATCGCCAAAAGACTTTGAGCGTCGACAATTCAGCCCGTAAGGCTTAAAGGGTTGTCATGGAAATGATTTCGAGGGCAACGTGACAAAGCTCCGCCTCATCGATCAAAAAGGTGAAGGGCGCACCCCCGCGGATCAAGATATGCTTCTGCGCGCAGGACCACTTGATAAGGGGGATCGCCGTGGCCGACGAACTCAAGGTCGATCCCGTCGCACTCCACCACGGCAGCGACGACATGCTGAACTCGGTTGGCGAGGCCGCTCTGAATTTTGTTAGCCACGAGGACGGCCTGGCCGAAGCCGCGCCGGGCTGGATCGGATCCTCCCAGCAGGCGCTGGGCGAGTTGGCGGCGCGCTGGGAAGCCAGGCATGGTCACCACAAACTGCAGGTCGGCAGGTTGGGCACGCATGTGGCCGACGCGATGGTCCGGTACGTCACCAACGAGGACAACTCGACTCAGGCTGTCAGGTCGGTAGGGGAGTAAGGGGTAGCGAGTGGCGCCGCTGACCCCAGCCGATGTCAAGCGCTGGGATGCCGATGCGATCCACGGCGTGTTCCAGACCGCCACCCATCGGGCGGCGACTTTGCAGACGTTGGGCGACAACCTGCAGCAGGTGCACAGCAAGCTCAGCGAATGGCAAGGGGAGGCCGGCGACGCTTTTCGCGCTGACCTGAACAAGACACGGCACGACAT
Source organism: uncultured Actinomycetota bacterium (assembly GCA_963796825.1). Taxonomy (GTDB): domain Bacteria; phylum Actinomycetota; class Actinomycetes; order Mycobacteriales; family Mycobacteriaceae; genus Mycobacterium. The sequence goes on along the minus strand of CAWCNE010000007.1, from coordinate 294,582 downwards.
CGAAGCAGACGGGCACGAGTCCAAGCTGGTGGCCGCGGCAGTAGCGCGCGCCGAAGCGGACGTGCGCGCGGTCAAGGCCGAACTCGGTGGTATCGAGCAATCGGCCCAGAGTTACGGCTTCACCATCACGGCGGACTGGCGGATCGACTCCGGCACGATGAAGCTCGACGGCGCGAAGGGGTTCTTCAAAGAACAACTGCAGGGCCTGCTCGACGGCTGCAAGCTGCATGCGCACAGCGCAGACCAGGAGCTCGCTACCGCTGTGCGTAGCGCTGTCGGCGACAGCCCTTCTCCTGCCGGTGCGCCGCAGCCGAAGCCTTTGCAGGACAATCTTTTACCGGTTGGCCCTGGCTCGGGCGACCCCGCGAAAGGCCCGCCGGTCCCAGGCGATGGCGCCGGCAAGCCGCCGTCGCTGGAGGACATGCTGCTGGGGCGAGGCACGCCGGCCGATCAGAGACCGCCGCCCGGTAGTCCGTTGGATCTGCTGAGCCGGATTCCGGCTGGTGCGACTGGCGTTCCAGCTCCGCCCTTGAAACCGGCAGAGATCGAGAGTTTCAAGGCGATGGCGCGCCAAACGATGATCAGCGACGGTGTGCCGCCGGACCAGATCGAGGCCAGGCTCAACGCTGTCGTCGCCAACACCCAGCAGTGGCTGGCGGCCGGGGCACCGAACTACGTTCCGCCGCAAGGGCCGCGTCCGCCGGCACCAGGGTTCGGCGAAGGATTCGGCGATCGATGGAACGCCACGATGGACGCTGTTCATGACCTCACCGGGCAGAACGGACTCGGGGCGATGGGTGACGCGTGGGGCGGCATGGCGAAAGGCCTTGGCCAGAAGGCTGAGGACTACCTCATGTTCGGGCCGGTCGCCCCATTGAAAGATGGGGTGGGGGAGGTCAAGAGCTTTCTCGACAATCCCGCCTATTACGCGGGTGAGAGAGGCGCTGACGCCGCATTCACCGCGCCAACGTTGATGTTCGGCGGAGAGGGGGCGGGTCTTCGAGCAGGGCTTGGCGAAGTGGGCGGGTTAGACGCGGCGGCCGGTGTTGCCCATGACCTGCCTGCTGTCCACCCGCCGCGCAGCCCGCTCGGGGATGCTCCTTCAGGCTTCCACGCGCCAGACGTGCCACATGAGGCTCCGTTGCCGGGTGGTGGCCACCCGTCGGGCCCGATTGAAGGCCCGCCGCCCGCAGGTCATGGGTTGTTTGATCCGCCCGAACCTCCAGTCGGTGGAGGACATCCCTCCGACGGTCCGCCGGAAGCTCCTGCGCCACCGAGTCATCCGCCGTCGCCCGCAGCGCCTGGCGGTATTCACCCATCCGGTCCGGTCGAGGGTCCAGTGCATGAGGGTCATGCGTCGACTCCGGCCGACCAATCGGTTTCTGGCGGACACTCTCGACCGAATCCGGACGAGCCTCTTCCGGGAGGCCATCGGGCGTCCGCCCATATCGACCATCTGCCCGCCGGTGTTGCCGAGCATGCCCCTGCCCCCGAATCGCAATGGGCGCAGGTCGGCCACGATCAGCCGATGACCTACCATCCGGAGGCGCCTCAGGTGGCGCTCGATCTCGCCGATGCTGCCTCGCATGGGCAGCCCACCGCGGAGCTCAGTCGGCGAGTCGCGGACATGTCGACCCATTACGTCGGCGACAACCCCGATCGCGTCGTCCTAGGTAAATGGGGCGGCGATGACAGCGGGTACATCGGCGAAGCGCGTGGTCGTGGCGGTATTTATTACGACACGAGCCCGGAAGTTTGGACCAATCTTGGTCGGGGCCTCAGTGAAACGGCTGCGAACGATCTAGGCTGGGAAGTGAACGAGAATTTCTTACGTACCCAAATGGAACGCGGGGTGGAGCGGATCGATTACGTTACTGAAGGCACTCGATTCAATTCGATTGCCGACGTACTCCGCTTAGATGGCGACTCGTTTTCTGCAAAGGAAATACGCTATCTCGTCGAGAACGCCGGCGATTATGGATACGAGCGAGTCGGTGATTCGTGGATCCGAGTGGGAGGTGGTCAGCAGTGACAACAGGTTTTGTCGAGGCCGTCGAGTCGGTCGTGGGGCCAGCGTTGGCGCAACTCGGATTTGTGCTGGATGAGATCGACAGCAGTGTCGATGAAGGTGGACGACGAGGCTCGGTTGTGTATTACCGTTCGTCCGATTGCAAGATTCAGATTTACAAGTCAGCCCGCGAAGGCAACATCAATTGCATGATCGCCCCATTAGATGCGCTGAATGAATTCGGTCCGCACGACCGATCCCTAACCTGGCGATTTCTGAATGAATTTTCACCAACTCCAGACGTGCCACTCGAGGAACTGGCTAAATCCGTGAGTTACGAGGCCAAGTCCGAAGCTCAGCAGTTGTCAGAGGTAAGGGATCGTATCGTCGAGTGCTACGACGACGCGCACGCTGGAATCCTGCGGAAATAGGCTCTCCCTGCTGATCGGAATCCCGCTCCGCCGCCTTCGCGGCCCGGCCGCGACGACGGCGGTGAACAGGGCGGCCAGAACGAAAACGATTGCGCCACTGACTCCTACGATGTTAGACCGGCCACGGTCCGCGCGCAGACGACTCCGCCTGGAGTGAACAACGTTAGAAATGACACTACTCGTCTGACAATGGGCTTGACCCACTGCCAGCTTGGAATCGCTACGATTCGGTTTCAGTGCAATTTTGGGAGGATGCCTCGGCATCGTATGCAGAGAACGCGCAAGGTGAAGTTACAGCCGTCGTTGGTTCCGACCTACGCCCTGGCAATTTCTGGCAGACCGTTGAATACCTTGCCTGATGGAAAACCCAGACGTGACCACGGATCGTGCAGGTCGACCCAGACACTGGGCTGTCGACGGTAATTTTCGCATGAAGCGAAAGCGTACGAGAACCAATTGGAATGGGTCAGGGACCGGATCGCCAAGCATTACGAGTCGTCACTCGCCGGGTCTCTGAAGAAATATCCGACCAGGTGATTTGATTTGACGTCCTCGGTCTGCCTTAGCCCCGGGCGCCTAGCGAGCCGAGTCCCGCTCCGCCGCCTTCGCGGCCCGGCCGGCGACGACCGCGGTGAACAGGGCGACCACGACGAAAACGATTGCGCCACTGACTCCGACGACGTTGAGACCGGCGACGGTCCGCGCGCAGAAAACGCCGATCAATAGCGAGATGCCGGTGACCAGGTGCACCGGCGTCAGGCGCAGCGCGGCGCGGTGGCCCGCCATCCAAGCGTGATCACTGCGCATCGTCGACGGAGTGCGGATGCCGACGAACTGATTGCGCCGAAGGCGCCCCTTCGCGGCCGCCCAATCGATCGCGATGAGCAGGGCGGTCAAGAAGACAAAGGTGACGGCGATGAAACTTGCCAGGACCAGTCGGTCGGCTTCCATCGAGGTCACGCTACCGAGCGAAAGGCCCGCCCTGTTCCAAGACCGTGCGTTGTGGGTACAAGTTCGGCATGCAGCGCCCCGACACGATCATCGAGATCCACCGCGAACGCGTCCAGGATCAGACCGTCGAGATGTTCGGCGGCGACAAGTACACCGAGTCCGTCGACGGCACCCGGCTACTCCGCCACGGCCACCCTCGACCTCGCGCTTGACCGCGTCTGGTTCGTCTTCGATGCACAGCAGCGGCTGTGGCAAGAGCAGGTCGACGGTGAAACCCATGATCCGCTAAGGCATTTCGCGATCGATCTGGCGATCTTCGAATCGAAGATCACCATCGATTCGGTGACCTGCATTCCGCTGGTTGTCGCTGCCGCCCGCGACGATCACCATCCCGGACGGCCCGCGCGCCGACGAGTCGCGCGAAATCCCCTACAACGAAATCCCGTTGTTCGGGCGCTTGACCGTCCACGACCAGCTCGAGCCGCGGGAAACCGAACCGGGCAAGCAGACCATCGCCCTGGATTTCACCGAGCAGGATGCGCCCGTACTGCTGGCCAGCCCTGCGGGCGAGCGAGTACGCGCCGCAGTTGTTCGGCGCGCACATCGACCGGCGCCCCGACGGCAGCATCGCCTTCACCGACCAAGACCCGCGCATCACGCTGGGAACTCGACTACGCCGAGGCGTACTGGATCACCCACAGCATCGCCGGCGAGCTGATGGTCGGCCTGGAGAAGCTGCAACACCCCAGCCTTTCCGACGACGAAGCCAGAATCAGAGTGCTCGACTCGTTGGCCGCGCAGATCTCCGATGCCGTCCGCCCCAAACTCGCCGAGATGGGTGAGGGCGGCGTCATGGACCTGATGCCGACCCCGATGGAGGTCGACCCCGAATCGCGCGACGACAACACAGTGAAAGCACTCGACGCGCTCGTGCAACGCTTCGACATCGACGGGGTCGCGCACGAATCCATGGTGATCCAGTTGCAGACCGTGCGAGAGCTGCCGTCCGGCGAAGAGCTGCCCACGTCGATTCTGGCTGAAAACCCGCACGAGAAAACGGGATTGGCGGTCACGGGCTGGAGCATTCTTCGTCAGGTCCGCGACACCGTGATGAACACCTTCGATCTTCGAGGAGAGCGACTTCGACGCGGACGTGCCATGCCTGCTGGCGGGCCCGAAGACCATCACGATCGGCGGGCAGGAGCGCTGCCTGGAAGCGCTGGACGCTGACATCGTGCCGCGAACGCAGGATGGCCGGCTGGTCGTCGACGGCACCGTCAGCGCCGAAACCACGCTCTACGACTTCAACGCCACCTTCAAGGTCACCTACGAGATGGGTCTCGACGACATCCCGCGCGACCCTGACGGCGCAGGAGACCCGACGGGCCGACCTGGAAACGATCGAGAGTCTCGAGCAGGCACTCAGCGCCGCCGCGCGACAGGAAGCGCGCGGGGCAACTGAGCGACCGAGGACTACGAAGCGGAAGTCAAAAGGGTGCACGAGCGGCTCGACGACCTTCCCAAGACGGTCGGCGTGCGACCGACCCAGAATCCGCCGGAGGCAGAGGTCAATCCGGACTTCAGCCTGACGGTGCCCGGCAAGGTGGCCGCGGCAGCCGGCGCCGCGGCGACGGTCGGACTGCTTGCGCTGCCGGTGACGTGGGTCGCCGGGGCCGCCGGAGTCGGGGCCGCCGGCGCGGGCGGTCTGCTGACCCTGGCGATCGTGCAGTACCTCACCACGGTGCTGACCATCGACTGGTTCGGCGTCGGCCTCGGATCGCGGCAGGTGAAACAGTCGCTCAACGACCGACCAGAAGGCACGTCGCTGCCTCCGATCGGCATACCGGTCGACGTGGATTTCAACCGTCAACGTCTCGCGGTGTACTTCCGTCCGCTGCCGGCGAAGTTGTGGATCGGCAGTGTCGACGGTCGACGACGAGGACAGCCGACCAGCCCGAGGTTCGGCTGGTCGGCGGCCGCTGGCCCACCGATGGCCATGCCCTGGAAGCTGTCCAACGACGACGCCATGCTCTACGCCGACTCCGGCGAACTGCAGCTGTTCATGGAACCTGACAGCGTCAGTGGCGACGGCCCGGCCGATCAGCGTCGCCACCGCCGCCAACGGTCGTCGTTACCTGCAGGTGGAGAACGAGGATCCCGACAAACTGCAGCGGCTTCCGCGGTGGTGTGGTCAAGACAACGCGACAGCCGGAAAGTGAGCTCCCACGTGGAACGAACGCACATTGCATCACTCGCGTGCAGCGCCGTCGCGGGTCAGCGGCGCGCGCGCCCGAACCGACCTCTGTAGGGTTGTCCAGGTGTGTGGAGCCACCGGTGAGGTGCGACTCGACGGTCGAGCGCCTGATGTAGCGGCGGTGGCAGCGATGACCGCCGTGATGACGCCGCGAGGTCCCGATGGCGCGGGCGTCTGGTCGCAAGGTCGGGTCGCGCTCGGTCATCGTCGTCTCAAAATCATCGATCTGACCGAAGCCGGCGCGCAGCCGATGGTCGACTCCGACCTCGGCCTGACCATTGCCTGGAACGGCTGCATCTACAACTACAAGGAATTGCGCAGCGAGCTTCAGGGCTACGGCTACCGCTTCTTCTCCACCAGCGACAGCGAGGTCCTGCTCAAGGCCTACCACCGCTGGGGTGACGATTTCGTCAGCCACTTCAAAGGCATGTTCGCCTTCGCCATCGTCGAACGCGACAGCGGTCGCGTGTTGCTCGGCCGCGACCGCCTCGGCATCAAGCCGCTGTACGTGACCGAGGACAGCCACCGGATCAGGTTCGCGTCGTCGCTGCCGGCGCTGCTGGCCGGCGGCGGCGTGGACACCCGCATCGACCACGTCGCGCTGCACCACTACATGACGTTTCACTCGGTCGTGCCCGGCACCGGCCGACCATCCTGCGCGGCGTGCGCAAGATCCCGCCGGCGTCGCTGCTCGCCATCGAACCCGACGGGCGTCGCGTCGCCACCACCTACTGGTCGCCCGACTTCACCCGGCACGACGACCGCTCCGACTGGTCCGAACGTGACTGGGAAGACGCCGTGCTGTCCTCGCTGCGGACCGCGGTCGAGCGCCGACTGGTCGCCGACGTCCCCGTCGGCTGCCTGCTTTCCGGTGGCGTCGACTCCAGCCTGATCGTCGGCCTGCTCGCCGAGGCCGGGCAGCACGGGTTGTCGACGTTCTCCATCGGCTTCGAGTCCGCCGGCGATATCAAAGGCGACGAGTTCCAGTACTCCGACATCGTGGCCCAGCGCTTCGAGACCGATCATCACCAGATCCGCATCGAAACCGAGCGGATGCTGCCCGCTCTGGACGGCGCGATCGGGGCGATGAGCGAACCGATGGTCAGCCACGACTGCGTGGCCTTCTATCTGCTCAGCCAGGAAGTGGCCAAGCACGTGAAGGTGGTGCAATCCGGGCAGGGCGCCGACGAAGTGTTCGCCGGCTACCACTGGTACCCGCCGATGGGCGCGCCGGCCGCTGCCACCGTCGAAGGCTCGGTCGCCGAATATCGCGCCGCCTTCTTCGACCGCGACGAAGCCGGCCTCGCCGCACTGCTCGCCGAGGGCATACGTGGCGCCGGGCGATCCCAGCCAACGTTTCGTCACCGAGCACTTCGCGCATGCCGGCGCCGAAACCGGCATCGACCGCGCGCTGCGGCTCGACACGATGGTGATGTTGGTCGACGACCCGGTCAAGCGGGTCGACAACATGACCATGGCCTGGGGTCTCGAGGGCCGGGTTCCGTTCCTCGACCACGAGCTGGTCGAGCTGGCGGCCACCTGCCCGCCGGAGCTGAAAATCGCGCACGGCGGCAAGGGTGTGCTCAAAGAGGCTGCGCGACGGGTCATTCCGTCGGAGGTGATCGACCGCCCCAAGGGTTACTTCCCGGTTCCGGCGCTGACTCACCTGCAAGGTCCGTACCTGGACATGGTCCGCGACGCTCTCTACGCTCCGGTCGCCAAGGAGCGGGGGTTGTTCGATACTGGAGCGGTGGACGCGCTACTGGCCGACCCCAACGGTCGGCTGACTCCGCTACGCGGAAACGAGCTCTGGCAGATTGCGCTGCTCGAGCTCTGGCTACAACGTCATGGTGTGACCGGGCCGGCGGCATGACCGTCATCGGTCCTTCAGAGGACCACCCCGAGGCGATCACGCTCGGCCTGCACGACGCGACGCCACCGCACCTTGTCGATGCGATGTCGAAGGACGTCGAGCTCGAGTTGGGTTGGGGCCGGCTAATTTTCGGTCAGACCTTCGCCGATCGCGGGGACGCTGGCCGAGGCGCTGCGGCGGGAAGCGCCCGGGCGGCGCGACATCTGCATCTATGCCCGCGAATCCCATGTCGTGGTGGCCGGGGCGCCGAGCGAACTTTTCATCGACCCCAGCCACACTTATCGGCTGCGCTTCACCGACGCCTCGGATGACGACGAGTCGTCGCCGTCGCCGGTTGGTGTGACGGTGCGTGCGCTGAACGACCCGTCCGACGCAGACTCGATGAATCGCGTATTCGTCCGCTGCGGAATGGTTCCGGCTCCGGTCAAGGTGATTTGGGACAACCATCTTCATCAGCCCGCCGTCACCTACCTGCTCGCGGTACGCGATGACGACGGTGCAGTGGTGGGCACGGTGACCGGCGTCGACCACGAGTTGCTGTTCTCCGATCCCGAACGCGGCTCGAGTCTGTGGACGCTGGCCGTCGACCCGGGTGCCGGAGTCCCGGGAATTGGCATCGCCCTGACCCGGAAGTTGGCCGCGCACTTCCGTCGTGCGGGCCGCGCATATATGGACCTGTCGGTGACCCACGACAACGCGGCCGCGATCCGGCTGTACGAGAAGCTGGGTTTCCGGCGCGTCCCGGTGCTGGCGATCAAGCGCAAGAACGCCATCAATGTGCCGTTGTTCAGTCCGCCGCCGGAAACCGTCGATGACCTCAATCCCTACGCGCGAATCATCGCCGATGAGGCGATCCGTCGCGGCATCTGGGTGGAGGTTCTCGACGCCGAGACCGGCGAGATACGCCTCAGCCACGGTGGTCGCACCGTGATCACTCGCGAATCGCTGTCGGAATTCACGTCGGCGATCGCGATGTGCCGTTGCGACGACAAGAGATTGACCCGCCGACTTGTCTCCGAGGCCGGGATCAACGTCCCGCAGGCCCGCCTGGCGACGTTCGACGACGGCGACTTCGAATTTTTGAAAGACGTGGGGGAGGTTGTCGTCAAACCCACTCGCGGAGAACAAGGTAAAGGCATAACCGTCGGCGTCACCGTCGAGCACGGCGCCGGCGAGTTGGCCGCAGCGGTGGCACGTGCGCGGGAGGAATTCCCCGAGGTGCTGATCGAGCAGCGCGTGACCGGCAATGACCTCCGGCTCGTGGTGATCGACGGCCGGGTGGTCGCCGCAGCGCTGCGACTGCCGCCGGAGATCATCGGCACCGGTGAGCACACCGTGCGCGATCTGATTGTGGGGGAGAGCCGCCGCCGCTCGGCGGCCACCGGAGGTGAGTCGCGCATCCCGCTCGACGCGGTCACTGAGGCAACCGTCGGCGAGTACGGTTGGAAACTCGATGATGTTCTGCCGCAAGGGATGAGGCTGCGTGTTCGCCACACCGCCAACCTGCATCAGGGCGGGACGATCCACGACGTCACCCCCAACGTGAACCAGGAACTGTGCCGGGTTGCGGTGGCAGCTGCCGAGGCGATCGGCATCCCGGTCACCGGCATCGATCTGCTCGTGCCCGATGTCACCGGTCAGGAATACGCCTTCATCGAAGCCAACGAGCGACCGGGGCTGGCCAACCACGAACCACAGCCCACCGCAGCGGCTTTCGTCGACTACTTGTTTCCCGGTCAGCCCGGACAACCGTTCGCCTGGACGCCCGAGGAGTCGCCGCGTAACCCCGATGATTCGGTGGTCAGGTAGCCGTCTCCGGCCCCATGTCAGGTCTGCGTGTAGGTCGGGATGACGACGATCTCCCCGTCGGTGTTCAGGACGGCGTTGTTCAACGTACAAGAGTCCATCATGTCGCCGTTGTCGTTGAACAGGATCATGTAGGGATAAGTTCCGCTCGGCAGGGTGAACGTGACGGGCATGCCTTGATTGACGCCGGCGTCGTTGCCGGGCATCCAGTTCACCGGTTGCCGCGTGTATCCGGGTGCGTCGACCTCATTGGCGGGAGTCGGCGAGTTGCCCGGATCGTCGGTCGCCAGACCTATATAAGCGCCCATTTTCGCGTAGTCGTCGCTCAGGCTCTGAGCGGTGTCAGGGACATTGACCATGCTGCTGTCCTCCTGTTGCGAGATGAATCGGTGGCTAATTCTGGCTGACGACAATGACTGCCGCGCCGTCAGCACCGGCGCCGCCTGGGCTGATCACGTCGCCACCCGCGCCACCGCCCCCCGGCGCGTTGCCCGCCGCGGCCGGGGTTGACTGAGTGGTACCAGCGGTGAGCGTCGCGTCGCCGACTGTTGTCGAAGTCGGACTTGGGCCGTCGCCCGATTGACCGGTTGTGCTCGCACCGGCGCCGCCGCCGACCGCTACTGCCTGGCTCGTCCCGGTCGCGGTGTCCCAACTGGCGGTGGTGTCACCACCGGGGGTCGCATCAGCGTTCGGTGTCCCACCAGAACCGCCCTGCCCGACCGTCACGTTGATCGTTGTTGCCGCCCATGGGATATCGGAGCCCCGCTTTAGAGCTCGCGGTCGTGCCAATTGACCGGCGCCGCCACCGACCCCGTTGCCGAGTGGGGCGTAGCTGCCACCGCCGCCCGCCCCGAGCAGAACCAGGTCGATCCTGGTACACCAGAACGGAATCGCAAAGGCATAAGTGCCCGCAGTGTCGTATGTCTTCGGGGTCGCGTCGTGACCGGGGAAGCTGGCCTTGCCGGTCAGGGTGCCCGTACCGGTGAGATTGGCCTTGACTGTCAATGGCTTGGGGCCCTCACCATTCCCGTCCCCGGTCGGGTCGTAGGGAAGAGGGTCGGCATCGATGCCGCAGCCGACGAATCGGAACGCCATCACGATCGCGGCGATCATCAGTGGCGCGGCAACCAACAGCGAATCATGCATGATGACGTTCCCCCGTCGTTGATGGCCATGGCGAAAGTTGGGTCACCGAGTCGACAGGCGTTGCCAATTCAGCTCCTCGTCGCGGCGTGCCAATGAATACAGGCGCGCCACATCCCTGCTGCCGTCCGGGTCCGACGGGTTGCGGCGTGCTCTATTTCGCTCTGCCCGACCCGTTGTTGGCAAGGGTCCGGTCCGCTGAGCGGACCAGACTGTTCAGTGCTGCGTCACCACGGCGACGGTAGGCCTGCGCGGATGCGGGCGACCTCCGAACGGGCGAAGCGCACCCGGTCGGTATCGGCGCCCCGCGCTGCGGCCAGCTCGTCGCCGAGCGCGTACGCGGCGTCGAGGATGTAGCGCGCGCGTCTGCGCTCGTGACGGTTGCGACCCGTCTTGCGGTAAGCCTTGCGGGCCTTACGGTTACCGGCCATCGCATCGAGCTCAACCGGTGTGACGACGCCACGGGCTTGCTCGGGGGCCATGACGTCGCGGACGAAGTCGCGCTCTCTGGTGACGGTCAACTTGTACACCCGCGCGACGATGGTCAGCGCGACAATGATCGTGCCGATCAGCAATCCGATCAGCAGCAGTGCATTCTGGCCGGCGATCGTGGCCACCGAATCCCAGGTGCCGTGCAGCAGCATCGGTATCGCGATCAGCACCAGACCCCGACCGACTTTGCGCGGTTCGGCGGGCCGGCCGACAAGGTAGACCACTCCGGCGCAGAAGATGGCGCTGTAAAGGATGTGAGCGGCCACCCCGGTCAGCATGCGGAGGATGATGGTGCCGACCGACGCGCCAATTTGGTTGGCGCCGAACTGGGTACCGGCCGACGTCATGGCGTAGGTGATGTCTTCGACGATCTGGAATCCCAGACCGATGAACGCGCCGAGGATAAACCCGTCGAACGCGGTCCGGACGTGTCGTTGCGCCAACGCGATCAGCAGCAACAGCCCCGAACCCTTGGCCAGTTCCTCGGTGAACGGGGCGGCGAGCCCGGCGCCCCAGTTCAGTGCCCAGACCTGACCAAAGTTCTTGCCGTACAAGGCCAGGATCGCGTCGTTGGCGTTGGCGGCCATCGCCCCGGTGGCGGCGAAGCCACCCCACAGGAACGCGACGACCATCAGCTTGTGGGGGAGTTTGGCGTAGTGGTCGATCCGGTCGGTGAACCACCAGAACAACGCCGCGTAGATGGTGAACGAGGTCACGGCCAGTCCGATTGCTTCCCCGTACGCGTTGTATTCGCGGGCAAGCGTGGAGAAGAACGTCAGGACACCGATCCCGACCAGCGCCACGTAACCCCAGAAAGCGAAATTGCGCGGTTGGTAGAAGACAAAGCGTCGGCCCCAGCCGGAGAGGTCGAGCGCGACGTCGCGTGCGCGATCGAGGTCGGTGAGCGTCGACGTCATCGCTGTGCCTGCTTGGACTCGTTGATGCTGCCGATCATCCGCAGCACGGCTGCGCTCGGTTCGGGGCCGGCGTCGGTCGGTCCCGTCGCCACTGCTTCGACTCCGCGGCCGTCAAAGATGAACGCGGCGATCAGGCCTGCCGTGTGTGGTCCGGTGACCCGCACGGTTGCGCCCTGTTTGCCCGAGGCGGTCACGATCGTGGCGGGCACGCCGGTGATGTGGACGCCTCGGCCCTGGTTCAGAGCGTCCGAGGTCGCCTCGATTTGATCGACCAGTTGATCGGCGTCGCCGTGGAACGGCCCGGTGCGCACCGTGAACTTCAGCGCCCCATCCTCGACCGTCGCCGAGGCGGGATACTGCCCGGATATCGGGGCGTGGCCGGCGCGAACACCGGAGGTGACGCCCCAACCGGCCTCCGGCACGAAGGTCACGTCACCTTCGATCTGCATGACATCGCCGAGCCTGACGATGTCGTGGTAGGGCACCGTCGCGTTGATCACCGGCAGGACGACCGACATCACGAAGACCAATCCCAACACCGCCAGGGTCGGGCGCAGGGTGCGCCGATCCAGACCGAACCGTCGCTCGTCGGCAGGTACCCAGCTCTCGTCGGGTTCGAACCTCGGTGCTGAGGCCGCCGAGGACACCCCGGCTACCGGATCCGGCATAACCGCCAACCCTTCTACCCGCTACCGCGACGCCGCAATGGCGCCGCAGTGAGAGTAGCGAGGGGCGCGTTTCACGGCATCGGCAATGACCAGATCGGCGGCTTTGGCCCGACGGGCGGCGGTCAGCTTCTAGGCTCTGAACCCATGACCATCGACCGTGCGGCGCTGGCCGTAGGCAGCATCCGACTTGCCTCGGGCATCTCGTTTCTCGTCGACCCCCTGCGGGCGAATCGGCTGTGGGGCGATCCCGACAAACCCACGCCCACCGCGCAATTGCTGCTGCGCTCGATGGGCTATCGCGACGCATTGATCGGCGGCCTGCTGGCCGTATCGGCGTTGCGCGGCAGGAACACTCGCGGCTGGTTCCTGGCCTCGGCCGGTGCCGATGCCGCTGACCTGGTCGGCGGTATGAGTGTCCATCACGAGATGAAACCGTCGCAGCGAGTGATCGGGATCGGTGGCGCTGTCGTCGGCGTAGGCACCGGGCTGTGGGGCGCCGCCCGCCGCACCAGCACGGTACCCGCTACTGCTGACGACCCCGCCCGCTAAGCAGGTCGGGGAAACGGCCGGCCGCCCTGCGGGCCGGACGGTGTTGGCTGGAGACGTTTGGCAGATGATCCCCTGCGCATAGGAGGGCGGCCCATGCGGGCGTTGCGTTTTACCGAGTTCGGCGATCCGGGCGTGCTGCGCGTCGAGGACACCCCAGACCTGGTCGCGACGGCGGCGGAAGCGGTTGTCCGCGTCGAAGCGGCATCGGTCAACCCGTCCGACGTGAAAAATGTTGCCGGCGCCATGGATTGGACGGTGCTGCCACGCACTCCCGGCCGCGATTTCGCCGGCGTGGTGGTCAGCGGGCCGCCCGAGTGGGAGGGCGCCGCGGTCTGGGGCACCGGCGGAGACATCGGATTCAGCCGAGACGGGTCACACGCGCGAGTTGATGTCGGTTCCGGTGGACGCCTTGGTCGTCAAACCCGAACGGCTCAGCTTCGACGAAGCCTCCACCGTCGGCGTCAACTTCGTCGTGGCGTGGTACGGGACGGTGGAAACCGCCCAGCTGGTCGCGGGTGAGACCATCGCGGTGTTCGGCGTTTCCGGTGGTGTGGGCGGGGCAGTGGCGCAAATCGCTCATGCGCACGGCGCCAACGTGATTGGCGTGGACCGGCGCCCACCCGGGCCCGACACCCCCGCCGCGGCGGTGATCGACGACTTCGTCACCTTCGACCCGGCCGCCGACGTCGGCGCGGCGATCACACAGTTGACCGACGGCAAGGGCGCCGACGTCGTGTACGACGCGGTGGGCGGTGTGACGACGCCGTCGGCGCTGGCCGCGCTGACCCACCGCGGCCGGCTAGTGGTGATCAGCGCCGTCGGCTCGCCCAATGTGGAAATCAATCTGCGCGACCTGTACCACAACGAAACCCGCATTCTCGGTACGGACAGCGGAAAGCTGAGCGTCGTCGATTCGGCCCGGCGACTGGAGCAGATGGCGCCGTACTTCGAATCGGGCGCGTTCCGCCCGTTGCCCATTACCGCCACCTACTCGCTCGATGACGCGCCCGATGCGTACCGGGCCGTCGCCGACCACACCGCCGGCCGCGTCGTGATCCGGCCCTGACCAGCTCATTGCATCGAAAGGCGAGGCAATGTCATCCGACCTGACCGAACAGACCATCACCCAGCCGTCCAGCGGACCTTCGACGGCGCGACCGATGATCGCTTTCGCGAGGTGTTCGTGTGCCTGGTGCAGCACCTGCACGATTTCGCCCGCGATGTGCGCCTGACCGGTGAAGAATGGTTCACCGCAATGGATTTCCTCGAACGCGTTGGCAAGACGTCGACCCCGACGCGTCAGGAGGTGATGTTGCTCTCCGATATCCTGGGCTTCAGCATGCTGCTGGACAGGATCAACCAGCACAGCGGCTCGTCGGTCACCTCGTCGGCTCTGCTCGGCCCGTTCTACGTCGAGGGCCGGCCGACCGCCGACAACGGGGACGACATCTCCGACGGCGTTTCCGGCACACCGATGTTCGTCACCGGCCGAGTCGTCGACGATCAGGGAAAGCCGATCGCCGGCGCGCACGTGGACACCTGGCACAGCGACGGCGACGGGTTTCTACGACGTGCAGCAGACCGAGAAGCTGCACGACGAATTCGCCATGCGGGCGCTGCTGACCACCGATGGCGACGGCCGATTCTGGTATCGGTCCATCACACCCCGCTACTATCCGGTGCCCACCGACGGCCCCTGCGGTGAAATCATGCGCGCGGCAAACCGTTCCGTCATGCGGCCCCAGCATGTGCACTTCTGGTTCCATGCCGATGGCTACCAGTCGTTGATCACTCAACTGTTCTACCGAGACGACCCCTACATCAACCGCGACGCGGTCTTCGCGGATGTGCAGGATCGCTGCAAGCCGATTTCGTACGTCACGAGCCCGGCGTCGCGCCGGACGGGACGATCGGTCGACGAACCATTCGTGACGCTGGACTGGACCTTCGTTCTTGCCCGTGATGCCGAATGACCCAGGGAGGAAGCCCATGTCACGCATACCGCTGGCCGCAATCGACCAGCAGACCGACGTCATCCGCGACTTCACCGCGCGCCGAGGCGCGCTCAATGTGTTTCGCAGTCCTCGCCAACGCCCCTGACGTCTTCGCCGGCTGGACGCAGCTGGTCGACGAGTTGTTCGACAGCCCCACCTTCACCCTGCGGACGCGGGAAGTGGTCATCCTTCGGGTGGCCCGATTGCAGGACTCTCGCTACGAACTCAGCCAGCACGTCGGCATCGCCCGCGACGCCGGACTGACCGAGCACGCAGATCAGTGCGATCGTCGAGACCGAAGACTTCGACGCGGCCGGCTTCACCGACACCGAACGCGTTACTGCTGGATGTCGTCACCGAGCTGTGCGCGCACGCACCGACTCAGCGACGCAGTCATTCGCCAACGCCCACGCCGTTCTGGGGCGATGAGGCGTTGACCGAGCTGCTGATGCTCGTCAGCTGTCATTACGGGCTGGCGCTGGTGCTCAACGCGGTCGACGTCGACGTCGACACCGAAACCAGATTCCGGCCCTGAGGAGAAGCCCGATGACTCGAATCGCCTACCGCAGCCTGGAAGACATGACGGCGCAGGCCCGCGAATTGACCAATGCGCGAGGCAATCTCAATGTCTACCGGGCACTGGCCAACGCCGACAAGGTGTTCACCGGCTGGATGGTGGCGGGCAACGCCGCCCTGACCAGCCCGGTGCTGCCGACCAGGATGCGCGAGCTCGTCGTCCTACGTACCGCCCATCTGATGGACTGCGCCTACGAACTCGGCCAACACCGCGACGTCGCCCGCACAGCGGGTGTCAGCGGCGACGAGATCGACGCGGTCCTCTCCGAGAACGACTGGCAGACAACCGATTTCGAACCAACCGAACTCGCGGTGCTCCAGCTGACCACCGAACTGCTGACAACGCGCAGCGTCTCGGCCGGGACCTTCGATCGCGTGCACCGAGCGCTCGGCTCCGCAGGCGTGCGTCGAGGTGTTGATGGTGATCAACCGCTACGCCGGTTTGGCGCTGATGCTCAACGCCCTCGACGTCGACCTCGACGAAAGTGCCCGCCTACCCATTCCGCCCAGAGGTGAACCGACCTGACGTCACATCGTGACGGTCAGTGGCCAGACCTTCCAGATGTCGTCGCAGTATTCGGCGATGGCGCGATCGGAGGAAAACTTACCGCTGCGTGCGGTGTTCAAGATGGACTTCTTCGTCCAGCCGTCCTTGTCCTGCCACGCCGTGCTCACCTGCTCCTGGCCCGCCACATAAGAGGCGAAGTCGGCGCACACCAGGAAGGGGTCGTCGTAGCGCAGGTTGTCCACCAGCGGTTTGAACACCTCGGTGTCACCGTGTGAGAACTGCCCGCCGGCAATGAGATTCAGGACCGCCTTGAGCTCCTCGTTGCCGTCGATGTAGTCGGCCGGCCGGTAGCCGTTGGTCTTGATGCCGGCGACGGCGACACGTTGATGCGTGGCTGCCGACCGTGGCCAGATGCGCCATCCGGACGTTCTTTCCACCGTCCTCGCCGATCAGTGACATGCGGCGGATCCGGGCATCGTCGCCGGGGAACTTGGCACGTACCTCGTCGAGGAACCGGCGGTTGATCTCGTAGATGATTTCCAGGTGGCGCGGAAGTGACTCGGCGAACAGCGTCAGCGGCCACTTCTCCAGTGCCTCAGGCAACAGGGTGTGGTTGGTGTAACCGAACGTCGCGACGGTGATCGCCCACGCCTCGTCCCAGTCCAGACGACGTTCGTCGATCAGCAGCCGCATGAGCTCGGCGACACCGATGGATGGGTGGGTGTCGTTGAGCTGCAACGCGAATCGCTGTGGGAGTTCCCGGACGCCGGCGTCCGCGAGGTCGTCCATGATGTGCAGCACATGCTGCAGCGAGCAGGAGACGAAGAAATACTGCTGCAGCAAGCGCAGTCGCTTGCCCGCGTCCGGCTCGTCGTTGGGATACAGCACCTTGGTGACCGTCTCCGAGGTCACCTCGTCTTCGACGGCCCTGTAGTAGTCACCGGTGTTGAACGCCTCGAGCGCGAAAGATTCGACGGCCCGCGCGCTCCACAACGTCAGCACGTTGCAGGTGTTGACGCCATAGCCCTGGATGGGGGTGTCGTAGGCGACGCCCTTGAGGAGGCGTCCGGGAACCCACCTCACGCGGTCTTCGCCATTGTCGCCGGTGTAGTGCTCGGCGTAGCCGCCCCACTTCACCAGGTAGTTCACGTCGGGTTTCGCGATCTCCCAAGCGTTTCCGTTGACCAGCCAGTTGTCGGTCTTCTCGACCTGCCAGCCGTCGCGGATTTCCTGGTTGAAGATGCCGAACTCGTAGCGGATGCCGTAGCCGATCGCCGGACGCTCGAGGGTGGCCAGCGAGTCCAGGTAGCACGCGGCCAGCCGGCCGAGGCCGCCGTTGCCCAGGCCCGGTTCGGCCTCGCAGGCCAGCACCTCGTCGAGATCCTGACCCATCGACGCGAGTGCGGTCTTGGCCGCCTGCTCCAGGTGCAGGTTCAGCAGGTTGTTGCCGAGTTGGGGACCCATCAAGAATTCAGCCGACAGATAGCAGGTGACCTTGCGGCCGAGATCGAGCGATGTCTGCGTCGACGCCACCCGGCGATCCTGCATGCGGTCACGTACGGCCAGCGCCAGCGCCCGGTAGTAATGCTCGGGCCGCAGCGCGGCGGCCGGACGGCCGATCGAATAGCGCAGGTGGTCGGTGATCGCCCGCTGGAGCGCGTGGGCGCCCATGCCCGTGCGCGAGTGCTCGGAAAGGTCGGCTCGCACGCCACCGGAGGCGGATTTTCCGTCAGTGGATGTCTGGTCGACGTCGGTCATCGTGAGTCCTGTTCCTTCGATCGGCGCAACGCACACCGAAGCGGCGCGCAGGTAGTCGCAGGAGGTCATTGTGGCAGCGACGTCTGCACAGCAGGCGCGTAAATGACGTCCGCTTCGTTAACGAAAGCTCACAGCCTCGCTACGGAGAGCTGTCCGGCCGGCTGCGCCGGTCTGGCGCTACATCTTGATCGCCGGTATCAGCCTCTCGATATTCCAGAGCTGATCGCGTCGGGCCGACAGGCACGACACCAGCATGGCGGCAGCCCAGATACCGGCCAGCACCACGATTGCCAGCCACAGCCGGCCGTCGATGCCGCCGAGGATGAGCTGTCGAAGCCCGTTGACCCCGTAGGTCATCGGGTCGAATCGGTGCAGAACCTGGAACGGCTTCGAGGTGGTTTCCACCGGATACATGCCGCCGGCACTGACCAGCTGCAGCATCAGCAGCGCCATGATCAGCACCCGGCCCACGGCCGGGCCGACGAGCGCGTTGATCGCCTGTGTCGCGGCGACGAACGCGAACGAGATCAGGATCATGAAGCCGAGCATCGAGGCCGGGTGCACCGCGTGCATGCCGAGGCCGAAGCGGATCACGCAGTACAGGATGCCGGCCTGGAACATCCCGATGACGGCAGCGGGAAGGTAGCTGGACAGCGCTACCCGAATCGGCAGTACCTCCGCGGCAATCGCGCGACTCTGCAACGGTCGCAACACCATCCAGAGCACCAGCGCGCCGAAGAAAAGCGCCAGCGTGATGAAGAACGGTGCCATGCCGGTGCCGAAGTTGGGCGCAGCATTCTCGTGCGAGGTCTCGAGCCGAACCGGACCGCCGATGGTGTCGGCGACCGCGTCCTTCTGCTGGGTGGTCCAGTTGGGCACCTGCTTGGCGCCGTCGCTGAGTTTGGTGGCCAACTCGGCCGACCCGGACTTGAGCTGCTGCGCACCGTCGTCGAGTTTGGCTGTGCCGTCGGCCAACTGGGCGCTTCCGGAGGCGACTTGCTGAGCTCCGTCGCGTAGTTGGGTGAGCTTGTTCGTCAGGTCCTGCCCTTTGCTTCCCACGCGGTCGAGGGCTGATCCGAGCGGGCTGCCTGGTGCGCGCAGTCCTGACGTCATGTTGATCGCGGCGTTGCGGGCGTCGGTGAGGCGCTGCCGGATCTCGGGTGTGAACTGGTGCTGGCGGAGCTGATCCTGCGCGCCGCGCAAGGTGTTTGCCAGCGGATCCTGTCTTGCGGCGAGTTGATCTATCACCGAGGACAACGAGTTGGCGGCGGTGTCCTGCGCCGTGGCGATCGCGCCGATCTGGTCTCCTGCCTGCTGTAGCGCGGTGGCGCCCTGTTGCAGCTGGTCGGTGTTGCCGCCGATGACGGACAATGCCTTGCTCACCGCCAGCAGTGGCTCGGTGGCGGAGTTGATTCCATCGGAGAGTTGCCGGGCGCCGGTGGCAAGAGTCGCCGAGCCGGACCGGGCGGTGTCCAGGCCGTCCGCCAGCTGACCGGTGCCGTCAGCGAGCCGGGCGGCCCCGTCGGCGGCCTGCTTGATGCCCGACCCGGACGAAACCACCACGGACAGCATCTGATTGACCGCTTGCCCGGAGATCCGTGAGGAGACGGCGTTGAGAACCTGGTCGATCGCGGTCCGGCCGATGCTGGTCGAAATGTAGTTGTTGGCGTCGTTGTAGACGGCGATCAGGTTGGCCTTTTTCGGCTGCCCGGTCACCGGCGATGCGATCGCCGCACTGAAATCCGGTGGCAGCTCGACCATGAAGTAGTACTTGCCGTGCTCGACGCCGTTGTGTGCTTCCTCGGGGCTGACCACGTGCCAGTCCAGACTGCCGTCGGCGGTCAGGCTTTTGGCGATCTCGGTGCCCGCGTTGAACGGCTGGCCGGACACGACAGCGCCGCGGTCGGAGTTGACCAGCGCCACAGGCATTTTGTTGACATGGCCGAACGGGTCCCAAAACGCCCACAGGTACAGCGCCCCGTAGACCAGCGGCAGCAGCATCAGCACGACGATCGCCACCCGCGTCATTCGGCGGCGGCCGAAGCGTTTGATTTCCGAGCCGAATGCGAGTCCAGCCAGCATCGTCAGTCCCCTTCGGTCAGGCTGCGTTGATCGTGTAGTTCGTGGTCCGGCGCTTGTGCGCCGAGGGGGTTGGTGACGCCGACGACGACGGTGCGCGTCGCCGCGAGCGCGCCCAACCGGTCCACCGCAATCGCGCGTCGCGCGTTGTCGCGTACCTGCTCGAGGTCGCCGACCACCAGGATCGGACGGTTCGACATCGTTGCCAGCGAGATCCGGAGCAAGAACAGCTCCAGGTCCGACAATTCGACGATGTAGGTGTCGGTGGACGGCGGGGGAGTCTCGCCGAAAACCTCGGCCAAATTGGACTTGCCCGCTTCGTGTGGAATCTGCGCGTACCAGGGCGACAGCCAACGGCGCTGTTCGGCGAGCACCGTCTGCACGGTCACCGATTCCTCCAGCTCGTCGATGTCGGGGAAGGCCGCGATAGCGCAGTGCCGGCGAATCGCCCGTGGCGTCGTATCGCCGAGCACCGTCAGGGTGCCGCGGGACGGCTTGAAGCGGCCGGCCAGCGTCAACAGCAATGCGGTCTGACCTGGCCCGCCGGGCATCTGAATGGCGTTGAAAGCCCTCGGGAAGCGCCAGGTCGATGGCGGAGAACAGGGGCTCGTGTTCGCCGTCCACGCCCAGCCCGGTCGCGGTGATCACCGCAGCGGCTTCCGTGTCATCCTGCGTGCTCACCGGTGCTCCTCATCGCCTTGCGCCGCAACAGATTCCAGCAGGGAGTTGATCAATTGCGCGAGGAGGTCGGGGTCGATGCTGCCCGGTCGCAATACTTCTTCCATGGCGATCCCCAGGTTGACGGTGGCAACGAGTTGGGCGACGTCGGCGACCCGCCGACCGGACGGCACGGTCGCGGCCGGCCCGAAAATGTGGGAGGCCTGATCGGCGGTGGCCGCGCGGCGGCGAGCGATCAGGCGCTCGCGCAGCTGCGGATCACGCACGGCACGCAGCCAGTACTCCACGAACAAAACGTAGTAGTCGGCGTGGCTGCGAACCGCGTCGAGCGCCGAACGGCTCAATTCGCTTGCGGCGGCAGCGGTCTCGCCGCCGGCTTCCAGTGCTGTGGCGATCTGCGCACCACGTTGCTCGAATTCGCGATCGAGCAAGGCCAGGAACAGTTCGTCCTTTGACTCGAAATTGGAATAGACCGCGCCTTTGGTGAATCCCGCGGCCTGACCGATCGCATCGATGGTGGCGCCGGCGAACCCTTCGGCGGCGAATACTTTCGAGGCCGCATCGAGAATTCGGTCGCGCACTTCGACGCGCGTAGGGCGAGTCCGTGGCGGCTTGACAGGCGACATGGCCAAAAGCATACTCGACGGTATCGACTGGATACCGATAAGTATCGAAAAGGCGGATGTAGATGGCGGAGTTCGAACTGGTCATTCGTGGCGGGACAGTGTTCGACGGAACGGGCGCGCCGCCGATCACCGCCGACGTCGGTGTCCGGGACGGGAACGTCGCCGCGGTCGCGCAGGGCCTGCCGGAGGGCGCCCGCACCGTCGATGCGCGTGGTCAGTGGGTGCTGCCCGGGCTCATCGACGTGCACACGCACTACGACGCGGAAGTTCTGCTCAGCCCCGGACTCGGTGAGTCGGTGCGGCACGGGACGACTTCGGTCATTCTCGGCAACTGCTCGCTGTCGACGGTCTACAGCGACGCCGACGACTGCGCCGACATGTTCGCCCGGGTCGAGGCACTGCCGTGGCAGATCGTTCACGACTCGGTCAAAGAAGCCAAAACCTGGACTGGTCCAGCCGAATACGTGAAGACGCTGGATTCGCTGCCGCTCGGGGCGAACGTCGCCGCGTTCATCGGCCACTCCGACATCCGGGCCGCGGTGTTGGGTCTGGGTCAGTCCGTCGATGACGATTACCGGCCGACCCGCGGCGAGATCGGTCGGATGAAGCAGATGCTCTCCGATGCGCTCGACGCCGGCTTCATCGGGCTGTCCACACTGCGAAGCTCCTTCTCGAAACTCGAAGGCACCCGCTTCCCGGCCCGACAGCTGCCTTCGACCTACGCGAGATGGTCGGAATTCCATGCCCTCAACACCGTGCTGCGGCAACGCGGTCGCGTGCACCAGAGCACCCCGAACCTGGCGCGGCAAGCCGAAGTGTCGCGTTACCTCGCGCAAAGCATCGGCCGCGGATTCCGGCGACCCTTGAAGACAACCTTGATCGCGGCGGCCGACGTCAAGGCCGACCGCAGGGCAGCACGGCTGACGTTGCTGGCGGCCAGTCTCACCAACCGGGCCGGCGGCGACTTCCGCTGGCAGCACCTGCCGGTGCCGTTCGAAATGTACGCCGATGGTGTCGATCTCGTCGTGTTCGAGGAATTCGGTTCCGGCTCAGCCGCACTCAACTTCCGCGACGAGATGAGTCGCGGAACGACTGCTCGCCGACGAGTCGTACCGCCGGCAGTTCCGCAAGGACATGACCAAGCAGTTCGGCCCGCGGGTGTGGAGTCGCGACCTGTCCGACGCCGAAATCGTTGCCTGCCCTGACAGTTCCGTTGTCGGGCAATCGTTTGCCGATGTCGCCGCAAGCCGCGGAATCGAACCCACCGACGCGCTGCTCGACCTGGCCGTCGAGCACGGCGCCCGGCTGCGCTGGCGAACTGTCGTCGCCAACGACCGCGAAGACGTGCTGGACCGCATGCAGCGATCCCCGAATGTCCAGATCGGCTTCTCGGATTCTGGTGCGCACCTGCGCAATATGGCGTTCTACAACTCCGGACTGCGCATGCTCGAACGTGTCCACCAGCGCCGGTCGATGCCCGTCGAAACCGCCGTCCGCCGCCTCACCGGCGAGCTCGCCGACTGGTACGGGCTCGACGCGGGCTACCTGCGCAACGGCAAGCGGGCCGACATCGCCGTCATCGACCCCGCCGGTTTCGACGGCTCGAGCGCCGCCTACGCCGAGGCTCCCTATCCTGGGGCGCCCAGTGTCAAGCGGATGGTCAATCGCAACGACAATCTTGTCAGCGCGACGGTCGTCGGTGGTCAGATCGTCTACACCAAGGGCGAATTCGCGCCAGGTTTCGGCACCGAGCTACACGCGGGACGATTCCTGCAGGCCGAAAACCGCTAGTGGGTCCTGGGCCACGTCGCGGTTCAGCCGGGTTGCGGCCGATCCCAACTGTGGCGGGTTTTCGATATAACGCGGCATATTTTCGGAAGCCGCCGACCGTTGTCTCTCATAGCGTCCCGGAGTACATCGAGATCTCGTCGGAAAGGCGTCACATCATGGCGATGAACGTGCTCCATCAGCGGCGGTGTAGTTCGGCGGGCTGGGCCCGCATGGTCCGCGACAAGCTGTTGCCGTGGGCGCTCGCCGATGTCGAGCTGGGCGACCAGACCCTCGAAATCGGTCCCGGTTACGGAGCGACGCTGCGCGCACTCGTCGACCGGGCCGGCGCGGTCACCGCTATCGAGGTCGACAAGCCCATGGCCGAGAGACTTCAACGGCTGTATGGCGATCGAGCGCGCGTCATACAGGGCGACGGCAGCGATACCGGCCTGCCCGACAAGGCTTTCAGCTCCGTGGTGTGTTTCACGATGCTTCATCACATCCCCACCGATCGGTTGCAAGACCGGCTTTTCGCCGAGGCATTTCGCGTCTTGCGGCCCGGCGGGGTGTTTGCCGGCAGCGACCGTCTGCCGTCGCTGCCATTCCGGCTCATCCACATCGGCGACACCTACAACCCGATTCGAGCGGAAGAGATGCGGAAGCGCCTCGGCCTGGCGGGCTTCAGCGATATTCATGTCGACGTGGCAGGCGTCCGCCTGCGGTGGCGGGCCACCAAGGCCCGGTAGTCGAGCATCCAGTTAGCTTGGTGCCCAACCGTGTTCGAGGATATCCAACCGACTCGACGCGCCGGGGGTGTGGCCGAAGCTGCGCCGGAACACCTCGATGAACGCACTCGCCGACGACCAACCGCACTGGTGTGCCACCGTCGTCACCGGTGTCCGCTCGGCCAGCAGCACCAGCGCGCGGTGCAGCCGCAGCTGAGTGCGCCACTGCGGGAACGTCATACCGAGATCCTGACGGAACAGCCGCGACAAATTGCGATCGCTGGCCCCGACCACGCGGCCGAGCTCGGCGAGCGTGCGACTGTCGCCGGGATCGGCGTGCAGGATGTCGCATACCGCCGCGAGCAGGGGAGCGGTCGGGGACGGGCACGTGCAGGGGTTGCTGCGGGGAGCTACGCAACTGGTCGAGCAAGACGGCGCGCAGGCGCGTTCGTTCGGGACTTTCGGCATCGCTGCCGGTGTAGGCGATGATGAGCTCGCGCAGCAACGGCGCCACCGTCAGCACGGTTGGCGACTCGAGCTCGAGCGGGTTGTCGGTGGCCGCCAGGCCGACGGTGTGCAGTTTGAGTTCGCCGTAGGCCCGATGCGCGTGGAACGTGCCCGCCGGTATCCAGATCGCCCTCGTCGCCGGAGCGATCCAGGAACCCTTGTCCGTCGTGACGGCCAGTACCCCGCGGCCGGCGTAGACGATCTGGTGGTCGTCGTGCCGGTGCGCGGGGATCTCGTCACCCGACGCGAGTCGCAGGGTGCGGGTGGGAGCGGACGGCTCGTGGCGGACTTCCGGCATCGAGCCACAGTTTATTGAAAGTCCGACATCGCTGTCGGCCGCGTGGTCAGGTCACCGAGGCGGCATAGATCTCGTCGATGTTCGACTTGAGCTTGGCGTCGAAGTCGTCATCGGACTGATCGACGGTGAGGCCCTCGGTCAGGGCCCGCGAGAAGCTCGCGATCAGACGGTGGTTGCGGGCCAGGATCTCGGCGCTCTGCGCCAAGGTGTAGCCGCCTGACAAAGCGACCACACGCAACACCCGAGGATGGTTGATCAGCGGTTCATAGAGGTCGGCCTCGTCCGGCAACGTCAGCTTGAGCATCACCTGCCGGTCGACCGGGAGATCGTCGAGCCTCTCCTGCAGCGCGGCCACCAAAAGCCGATCAGCAGTCGGCTTGTCGGGACATTTGATGCTGACCTCAGGCTCGAGGATCGGCATCAGTCCATACCGGGCGATTCTCGCGGCGCAGTCGAACTGCTGTTGGACGATCGCCCGTGATTCCGCCGTCGTTGGGCTCCTGGATGAACGAGCGCATTTTGGTGCCGAAGATGCCCCGCTCGACGGCACGATCGAGCAGACCGTCGAGCTGCGTCATCGGCTTCATCAACTGGACGCCGTACTGCGCGTCGGCGAGCCCCTGGTCGACCTTGACGAACGGCACGATGTGTTTCTGCTTCCACAGGAAGGCGACGGTGTTCTCGCCGTTGATGGTCCGATCGATCGTCTGCTCGAACAGGATGGTTGCCAGGATCTTGTCGCGGTTGAAGCTTGGGCTCTCGATCAGCCGCGCGCGGGCCTGGTGAATGAGGTCGAACATCTGAGTGTCGTTGCCGTACGCCTGCTCGGGTATTCCGTAGAGCGCCAGTGCCTTGGGGGTGCTGCCACCGCTTTGATCCAGAGCGGCGATGAAGCCACGTCCTGACCCCATCTCCTGGAGTTGCTCCTCGTTCACTGCAGTCCCTCCGCCGTCCCGTTGCGTTCAGCATCGCGCACCGTCAACTTACGCGGCTACCACTTCCGATGACCCGGCAAACCACCCGCTTCCCACGGCGGTGCCGATCGTTACGGTAGGCAGAGATTGGGAGGGCAACCGATGGGCCAACGCGACCTGGACACGACCGAAAGCCTCTTGCAGGAACTGCTGTGGACGTACGGTCCCTGCGGCCAGGAGGACGCGGTGCGCAACGTGTGTGCCCGCGAGCTGCAACCCCTTGTCGACGACATGTGGACCGACGACGCCGGCAACCTGATCGGCTACATCGGCGCGGCGGAGGACGCGTCGGGATCGACCGATCACCGGCACCGGACGGGCCCCATCGCCGGCGGGGCTGCGACGCGGGTCATGGCGCACATGGACGAACTCTCCATGCTGGTCAAGCGCGTCGAACCAGACGGGACCCTGCACTTGACGCAGCTCGGAGTGATGTACCCGGGCAATTTCGGGCTGGGCCCGGTCGCGCTACTCGGCAATCACCAGACGCTGACCGCCGTGCTCACACTCGGCTCCGAGCACACCACCCAGGAGAGTCCGCGGATCTGGGAGACCAAACCCGACCAGGGTGACCGCGCGCTGGACTGGCAACACGTCTATGTCTTCACCGGCCGCAGCCCCCAAGACCTCGCTGCGGCGGGAGTGCACGCCGGAACGCGGGTCTGCGTCGACCGGAGCAAGCGAGACCTCGTCGAGTTCGGTGACTATGTCGGCGCCTATTTCCTCGATGACCGCGCCGCCGTGACGGCGCTGCTGCGCGCCGCGCGACTGCTGCACGAGGGTGGGCAACGACCCGCGCAGGACGCCTACCTGATCTTCACTACCAACGAGGAGATCGGCGGCGTGGGCGGCTCGTATGCCAGCGCCACGCTGCCCGGCACCCTCACCCTTGCGTTGGATGTCGGGCCCACCGAGCGCGAGTACGCGACCACCGTCACCGGTGGCCCGATCGTGGGATACAGCGACGCGTTGTGCGTCTACGACAAGGACATCGCCGATCGGCTGATGGAGATCGCCACCAGTCGCGGGCTCTCGCCGCAGGCGGCGACGCTGGGCGCCTTCATGTCTGATGCCTCGCATTCCAAAGCCAGCGGTTTGACTCCACGCGCGGGACTGCTGTGCCTGCCGACGCTGAGTACCCATGGCTTCGAAGTGATTCCGCGCGCCGCCATCGACGACATGGCCGGGATCGTGGCCGATTTCCTGCTGGACGGCTAGCCCGCGCCCGGCAGCGTCGCCAGCAGCGCGCTCGAGTCCGTATTCGAACACCGCGTCGTAGTCGGTGGGGGACTGGAGTGCTTGCACGAGCGCCTGATCCGGCCAGTCGTCGTCCCAGAGCGAGGGATCCTCTTCCTCGTGCTTGGCCCCACGAACCGCCGAGAACTGCATCACCGCAGACGATATGACGTGAACCTGCACCGCGCGCAAGACCAGCGCGGCCTCGGTCCCGGTCACGCCCAACTCGGCCAGCAGCGCCGCCAGCTGTCTGCTGAATCGGCAGGAACAGCGTCGGCGTTCGGTCGCGTTCGTGCGCGATGGCCAGCAGGTGTTGCCGATCGATCAACACCCTGCGCTGCGAACGGGCCAGGGACGCAATACGTTCCACCGGGCTGTCGCCGTCGATCGGTAGATGCGCCATCTCACTGAGCAATCGGTCGACCAGGCTGTCGAACAGTTTGTCGCGTCCGCCGACATGCCAGTAGATGGACGTGACCGCGACCCCGAGTTCCTCGGCGAGGCCGCGCATGGTGAACGCCTCCACGCCTTGCGCGTTCGATCAGACCGGCGGCGGTGTCCAGGATCGTCTCCGCGTTGACGGCACTCTTCGCCAGCCGACGGGTCTCATCGCACCGGTCATCGCGCGTCCGACTCGGGCAGCTCCAGATAGCGGTCCAGATTGCGGTGCATGTTGATCACCCGCCGTTCCTCGCTCGACAGCGTCAGGTGGGTGAGCCCGGGCTGGTGCAGACCGCGCTGAAGCCCGGCCAGCACCGAGATATCCTGTGTCAGAACCAGACCCGGCTCGGCCTGGTCCGCGGTCAGCCGAACGTCGGCGGGTGTGCCGCGCGCGCGCCGGGCGGCATGCGCATCCACAGCATCATCACCAGTTCGCCGTGGTCGGGATCGGGCCCCGGACGCGAGGCCATGCACCGTCAGGTGGTCGGCATTGGCCAGCAGCGTCAGGTTCGGGAAGACGTTGTACTGGTGCAGCCGCATCATCTGATCGGTGCTGGCCCAGCTCACGTCGACGCCGCGTCCAGCGGCGAAAGCTCGGATCCGCTCGGCGATTACGTCGATCGACCGGGCTGGCCACCCGGGAACGGAGTGCCCTCCGCGACGCCCATCAGCGCGCCCTGGGTGCGGACGTAGGCGTCCCACACCTCGGCGTCGGTCAGCGCCTGCTTGAGATGCGGGCTCGGCAGGCCGTAGAGCTGCTCGGACTTGCCGGTGTGCCCCCAGATCACCTGCGGCGCATAGACGTCGTCCATGCACCTGTGCAGCTCGGGATGCAGCGTCTGGATGTGGTAGGTCTCGCTGAACCCGTCGGCGATCGTCTTCCAGTTCGCGTCGACGTCGACGGTCATGGTTGCGTAGCAACGGAAGTCGCCGAGGCCCAGCCAGGCGATGTCGTCCGGCACCGCCTCCAGGTAGTCGGCCAGCGGCGGCGCGTCGAGGTCGAGATTGACGAAGACCAGCCGCTCCCATGTGTCGACGCGGACCGCGAACAACGGAAGCTCGGCCATCGGCAGCGCGCCGAATCCCTTGCGGTTCGGGACCCGCTTGAGCATGCCGGCCAGATCCCACGTCCAGCCGTGATAGCCGCAGCGCAGTTCGCGCAAGTCCGAGCCCGAGCCGGCGCACAGCGAGTTGCCGCGGTGGCGGCACACGTTCTGGAAGGCGCGCAGCGTGCCGTCGTCGCCGCGAACGATGAGTACCGAGTAAGGGCCGCAACGGTATTCGAAGTAGTCGCCGGGTTCGGCGACGTGGTCGAGGGTGCAGGCGACCTGCCACACCTTGGGCCACATCCGCTCGACTTCGAGCTGCGCGAACGCCGCGGAGTAGTACCGCTCCGCGGGCACCAGGGTCGGTCGCTGCGGCGGTGTGCCGATCGCGTCTTCGCGCCGGACGTCAGCGGCGTCGCTGCGGTCATGTGCGCCGCGCTCTGCATCGAAGCGCTCCCACTCGAAGCCTCTGTAACGGTGTTACATTCCCTTATTGGAGTCACTGTAGCCAACCGGCAGCGCAGCCAAGGGAGTAATCGTGTTCGATCTCAAAATCACCGGCGGCACCGTCGTGGACGGAACCGGCGCGGACCGATTCGACGCCGACATCGCCGTCAAAGACGGCAAGATCGTCGAGATTCGGCGCCGCGGGCCAGGCAGCCCGCCGCTGGAAGGCGACGCCGCCGAGACCATCGACGCGACCGGAAAGATCGTCGCGCCCGGATTCGTCGACATCCACACCCACTACGACGGCCAGGTCAGCTGGGACGCCCTGCTGGAGCCGTCCAGCGGACACGGCGTGACCACCGTCGTCACCGGCAACTGCGGGGTCGGGTTCGCGCCGGTGCGGCCGGGTCGCGAGGACTGGCTGATCGGCCTGATGGAAGGCGTCGAGGACATCCCCGGCACCGCGCTCACCGAGGGCATCTCCTGGGGCTGGGAAAGCTACCCCGAATACCTCGACGTGATCGGGAGGCAGGAATTCGCCGTCGACGTCGGGCAGCCAGGTGGCTCACGGCGCGGTCCGCGCGTACGCGATGGGCGAGCGCGGCGCCCGCAACGAGCCCGCCTCACCGGACGACATCGCGGCGATGGCGCGGCTGGTGCAGGAAGCGATCGAGGCCGGGGCACTGGGCTTCTCGACGTCGCGCACGCATCGGCCACCGCGCGATCGACGGCGAGCCGGTACCGGGAACCTATGCCGCCGAAGACGAGCTGTTCGGGCTTGGCCGGGCGATGGCCGCCGGCGGTCAGGCGGTGTTCGAGCTGGCTCCGCAGGGCGTGGCGGGCGAGGACATCATCGCCCCGAAGAAAGAGCTGGAGTGGATGCAGCGGTTGGGCGCTGAGATCGACCGCCCGATCTCCTTCGGCATGATCCAGGTCGACGCCGCCCCGGACCTCTGGCGCGAGCAGCTGGACATCTCGGCGGCGGCGCACGCCGCGGGCAGCCGGCTGTACCCGCAGATCGCTGCGCGGCCGTTCGGCATGCTGTTCGGCTTCGACGGGCATCACGCGTTCACCCACCGCCCGACCTTCCGTCGGCTGAAGGCCGAATGCAGCCGCGAGGAGCTTGCGCAGCCGACTGGCCGATCCCGCCGTCAAGGCCGCGATCCTTGCCGAGGACGATCTGCCGCCCGATCCGAATCTGTTGTTCGACAACATGTTTGCCCTCGCCCAGTATGCGCTCGGCCGCACCTACGCGATGGGCGATCCGCCCGACTACGAGCCGACCGACGAACGCACGGTGGAGAAGATCGCGGCCGAACGCGGCGAGGATCCGCTGTCCACGCTGTACGACCTGATGCTCGAGCACGACGCGACGTCGATGCTGATGCTGCCGTTCTACAACTACGCCTACGGCAACCACGACGCGATCCGCGAGATGCTGACCCATCCGGCGGGCGTGGTCGGGCTGTCCGACGGCGGCGCGCACTGCGGCATGATCTGCGACGCGTCGTTCCCGACGTTCCTGCTCACGCACTGGGCGCGCGATCGGCATCGCGGCGACAAGCTGCCGCTGGAGTACGTCATCCGCAAGCAGTCCTACGACACCGCGCAGCTGTTCGGGCTGTCGGATCGCGGTGTCGTCGAGATCGGCAAACGCGCCGACGTCAACGTGATCGACATGGACGCGATCACGTTGCATCGGCCGCAGATGGCCTACGACCTGCCGGCCGGTGGCAAGCGGCTGATCCAGGGAGCCTCGGGCTACGACGCCACGATCGTCAACGGCGTGGTGACCCGCCGCGACGGCGCCGACACCGGCGCGCGGCCGGGCCGGTTGGTGCGCGGGGCGCGCTGAGCGGCTACTCGCCGAGGGCGTGGTCGATCAGCACCTCGGCGGCCTTTTTGGCGCGAGCCCACGGCTCCGGGTCGTCCAGGGAGGTCGCCAGTGCGCCGGCGCCCTCGTACAGCACGGCGAGTTGGTTGCCGAGCTGCCGCGGATCGGCGGCGCCGGCCTGGCCGGCCAGCTCGGTGAGCCAGTCGGCGAAGCCGAGCTTGGATGTCCGCACGATGTCCTGAACCCCGGGCATGGATCCGGCCGACTCGACGGCGGCGTTGTGGAATGGACAGCCCCGAAACGTCTCGCCCGGCGCGGTGCTGGCCGTCGAAAGCGGCAAGCATCCGCTGGCGCGGTGTCAGGTCGTCGCCGGGCTGAATCACGGTATCGGCGACGCGTTGCTCCATGCCGCGCAGGTACTCCTCGACCACCGCCGTCTTGCTGGGGAAATGTTGGTAGAGCGTCCGTTTGGAGACCGATGACTCGGCAGCAAGCCGTTCGACGCCGGTGGCATTGATGCCGTCG
Source organism: uncultured Actinomycetota bacterium (assembly GCA_963796825.1). Taxonomy (GTDB): domain Bacteria; phylum Actinomycetota; class Actinomycetes; order Mycobacteriales; family Mycobacteriaceae; genus Mycobacterium. The sequence goes on along the minus strand of CAWCNE010000007.1, from coordinate 263,468 downwards.
CGGTAGAACAACTCTGCGGCCGTGTCCAGGATGCGCTGGCGCGCGCCGCGGCCGCCTTTCTGCGCCGCGGACTGCTTGTTCATATCAGGAGTATACCGAACGGTTTACATCGCGCGTCAAGTGTTGTAGCGTGGCGCAGGTAGAAGTACACCAATCGGTTTACTAGGAGTAAGCATGACACAGCGTTCGCCCGTGGTTCTGATCACCGGCACCTCGTCGGGAATCGGACGGGCCATCGCCAGCGCTTTCGCGGCGAAGGGCTACGAGGTGTTCGGCACGAGCCGCAACCCGCAATCCAACGAGCCGATTGCCGGCGTGGAACTGCTGCCACTCGACGTCACCGACCAGGCCTCGGTCACCTCGGCAGTCTCGACGGTCATCCAGCGCGCGGGACGCATCGACGTCCTGGTCAACAACGCCGGAGTCGGCGTCTTCGGCGCCGCCGAGGAGAGTTCGATCGCTCAGGCGCAGGAACTCTTCGACACCAACTTCTTCGGGCTGATCCGGGTGACCAACGAGGTGCTGCCGCATCTGCGGGCCCAGCGCAGCGGCCGGATCATCAACATCAGCTCGGTGCTGGGATTCCTACCGGCGCCGTACGGCGCCTTGTACGCAGCCTCCAAGCACGCCGTCGAGGGCTATTCGGAATCGCTGGATCACGAAACCCGCGAGTTCGGTGTCCGGGTCGTCGGTGGTCGAGCCCGGCTACACCAGCCACCGCGTTCGAGGCCAATGCCACCGACCCGGATTCACCGATCGAGAGTTATCGGGCTCTGCGCGAGCACGTCAAAGAGGGCCTGATCAAGGCGGTGCGCGCCGGAGACGACCCGTCGGTGGTGGCCAAGGTCGCGCTCAAGGCGGCGACCAGTCGCACGCCGAAGTTGCGTTACCCGGCCGGGCCGCTGGCTCGCCAGCTGACGGTGCTGAAAAAGTTCGCGCCGGAAGCATTGCTGGACAAGGGAATTCGCAAGGCGAACAATCTCACCAAAGCGCCGAAGCCGAATCGGGTGCCGCAGAATGTCAGGTAGTCGCCGAAGAGCGAAGATCGCCAACCATTTTCAGGACACTTTGCCGTATCGGCGCACTAGGTCGTTCTCCCCGAACACGTTTGCGTAATCCAGGCCTTTGTCGTCGCGGCCGAAGAACGTCCACTTGCGGGGAGCCGAGTGCGGGACGCTGACCATCTTCACGGTGTAGCGCAAGGTGGTTTCGCGCAGGGTTCCGATGATGTCACCGACGCGGATCTGCGACGGGTGAATTTCGGGTGCGTCACACCAGTTTTGTACGGTCACTGAGTCCCCCCGATTGTTTCCACCACTGTACTCGCAATCGGCCCGCCGGCCGACCGCTGCGTCATACCGAGGTTACAAACCACTGTCGGTGGCGTAGTGTTGACGTAGAGCCGTTTCGTTGTCAGCGGTGATGCAACGTAATACGCGCGGATCGCATTCACGGGCAACGTAATTCCTCCGCCGTCCTGCATCGGCAGGGGCGACGCCAGCCGTAAAGGAATTCCGTTGAACAGCATTCTCTTTGCTTCGTATCGCTTAGCCGTCGTATGAGCGACTGGCGGTCGGCGAATCCGGTCCGGCTTTCGGTTGCCGACCGATTGGGCGGCGACATCGACGGAGCGTGGTGGCCCCGGGTCGATCGCATGACCGTCGAGCTACCCGGCCTGGTTGCCGCGTTGACCCCGATGCTGGGCGAGATCACCTCCATCAACGTCAACTGGCCGCACCTGCAACGACCTCCCGACTTCAACTGGCCGGGGTGGGAACACAAACCTCAGCACGTCATCACCCTCAACGGCGTGGAGGGGCGGGTCAATTTGCTGATCATCGCCTACACCACCTACAGCGCCCTGGCGTTGATGGTGCTGCGCCGGGCTGCCGGCCTGTCCATCGTTCCCGCCGACCGCGACAAACCCGCATTCGTGACTGCTGGGTCGATCCTGCAGGCCGCGGTGAAGCAGCGTGCCGTCAGTCTCGAAGCTCAGGTGCCGCAGAAGGTTCGGTAGTCGCCGAAATCTTCCGGCGCCGGGCTGGCGTAGCGCTCCAGACCCGGTCGCTCGTCGTACGGAGCGCTGACCGCAGTGAGTAACTGCTGCAACGGATTCAGATCTCCGGCGGTAGCCGCGGTCAACGCCTCCTCGACGAGATGGTTGCGCGGGATGTAGATCGGATTGCTTCGGTCCATGGCTGCTGCATCGGGACCAAGCGATCGCCAGCGCGCGATCCACTCGTCGATGCCGGCCAGATTGATGAACAGTCCGCGAGCCGGCTCGGCGTCTGCGCGCGCTGCGCGGCTCAAAGCCCGGAAGAACGACGTGTAGTCGACGCGGCTCTCTTTGAGCAGCGCGAGCAATTCCTCGGATCACCGACGTGACCGTTGCGGCGTCGACGTCCTCGGGCAGGCCGAGCTTGGCGCGCATCCCGTCGGTCCAGGTCGCGTCGTACTGGACGCGGAAAACATCGAACGCCTTTTCCGCGAGGGCGACGCCTTCGTCGACGGTGTCGGCCAGCAACGGCAGCAGGGCCTCGGCGAACCGGGCGAGGTTCCAGCCCGCGACGACGGGCTGATTGTCGTAGGCGTAGCGGCCCCACTGGTCGATCGAGCTGAACACCGTGTCGGGGTCGTAGGCCTCCATGAAGGCGCACGGGCCGTAGTCGATCGTCTCGCCGGAGATCGTCATGTTGTCGGTGTTCATCACGCCGTGAACGAAGCCGATCAGCATCCACTGCGCCACCAGCGACGCCTGCACGGCGGCCACCGCTTCGAACAGCGCGAGGTAAGGATTGTCGAGCATGCCGGCGCCGGGGTAGTGGCGGGTGATCGCGTGGTCGGCCAGGCGCCGCACCAGGTCGAGATTGCCGGTCGCAGCGGCGTATTCGAAGCTGCCCACCCGCAGGTGGCTGGCGGCGACGCGGGTCAGCACCGCGCCCGGCAGCGCCGTCTCACGCTGCACCATCCGGCCCGTCGACACCACGGCCAGCGAGCGCGTGGTGGGGACGCCCAGCGCGTGCATCGCCTCGCTGACGATGTACTCGCGCAGCATCGGCCCCACCGCAGCCAAGCCGTCGCCGCCGCGAGCGAACGGCGTCGCCCCCGAACCCTTCAGGTGGATGTCGCGGAGCCGCCCGTCGGCGTCGGCGAGCTCGCCCAGTAACAGTGCGCGCCCGTCGCCCAGTTGCGGGACGTAGCCGCCGAACTGGTGGCCCGCGTACGCCTGGGCGACCGGCGCTGCGCCGTCGGGAACATGGTTGCCGACCAGGAAGCGCAGCCCGTCGGGACCCTCGCAGCCAGACCGGATCGAGGCCCAGTTCGCCGGCCAGCGGTACGTTGAACGCCAGCAGCTGCGGGTCGGGAGAAGTCTGGGCCTGCCAACTGACCACCATCTCGGGCAGATCGCGCGCGAAGCGGTCCTGCAGAGCAACGGTGGTATCCGGTGCGACGCTCATCCCGCCCAGCCTACGGGCGGACGGGCCGTCACCAGCGTGACTACCATCGACCAGGCAAACCGTCCCTGATTGGAGCCGTCACCGCAATGCTGGAGCCGCACGAGGTTGACCGCCTCTTTCCCGCCGACCTGCCCGAGCCGGGTGAGTGGGAGCAGCGCTATCCGCCCCGCGACCTGCCTCCCGATGCGCAGGTGACCCGGCTGGCTCCGTCGCCGACCGGCTTCATTCACCTCGGCGGCATCTACACGGCGATGATCGACCAATCGGTCGCGCAGCAGAGCGGGGGCCGCTACTTCGTGCGCATCGAGGACACCGACCAGTCACGGGAAGTGGCGGGCGCGTACGAGCAGTTCGATCGTGCCTTCGCCTACTTTCGGGTCATTCCCGACGAGGGGGTGGGCAACGGTGAATACGGCCCGTACCGCCAGTCGGAGCGGGCGACGATCTACCTCAGCTATGCGCGCGAGATGTTGCGCTCCGGCAAGGCATACCTGTGCTTTGCCACCTCCGAGGAGCTCGCCGAGGCCCGCACGCGCCAGCAGCAACTCAAACGCCCGACCGGCTACTACGGCGAGTGGGCGATCTGGCGCGACGCCGATGCCGCGGCCGTTCGGGAGCAGTTGGAGAAGGGGACGCCCTACGTACGTGCGTTTCCGTTCGCCCGGCCGCACCGGCGGGCGGGCCTCCTTCACCGACGCGATTCGCGGCGAACTGTCCATGGAGGACAACTACAACGACGTGGTCATCCTCAAGTCGTCAGCGGCTGTGCAGCTGCCGACCTACCACTTCGCCCATGCTGTCGATGACCACCTGATGCGGTGCAACCTGGTGATCCGCGGCGAGGAGTGGCTCTCGTCGACGGCCCTGCATCTCCAGTTGTTCGAGGCGCTGGGTTTCGAGCCGCCCACCTACGCGCACATCGCGCTGCTGATGAAGCAGATCCCCGGCGGCAAGCGGAAACTGTCCAAACGTAAAGACCCCGAAGCCGACGTCGACTTCTACATCCGCTCGGGCTATCCCGCCGACGCCGTGCTGTATTACCTGCGCGGCCTGGCCAACGGGCGGCTGGCGGAAACTCCGCTGCCCGAAGCCCTCGCCGCGCCGATATCACTGGCCGAGTGTGGCGGCGCCGGCCCGCTGGTGGATCTGGTGAAACTGGAAGACATCAGCGCCGACCACATCGCGACGCTGAGCGGACCGGACATCTATGCGGCGGTGACGGCCTGGGCGGCGGAGTTCGATCCCGAGTTGCAACGGGTGATCGAAGCCCATCCGGAGCAGACGCTGGCCGCCTTGGCGGTCGAGCGCGACGGCGTCGACAACCCGCGCAAAGATCTCCGCAAGTGGTCCGATTTCCGTCCCGCGTACGGCTTCTTCTTCGCCGATCTGTTCACGCCGGTGGTTGCTGACGACGCCCAGCTGGGTGGGCTGCCGGCCGACCTGGTGCGGTCGTTCGCGGGTGACTTCGTCGCGTCCTATCAGGATCTCGACGACCCGGTGCAGTGGTTCCAGCAGATCCGGGACCTGGCCGACAAATTCGGCTTCGCGGGTAACGCGAAGGAATACAAGAAGAACCCCGATGCCTATCCGGGTTCGATCCGGGAGGCCTCCCAGTTGATCCGGGTCGGCTTGACCGGTTCGACGAAGAGCCCCGACCTGTTCCAGATCGCGCGCACCCTGGGCCGCGACGAGGTAATCCGGCGGATCAGCAGCCTGACCGCCTAGCGCTCGAGGCTCAGCCGAGCCCGTGTTCGATCAGGTCGCGAGCGCGGTCCAGCATCGACGCGAACGGTCCGACGGCGAAGTTCAACAGCGGCGATTCCACGCCCGCGTGCGGGCGGGTCGGTGCGATGGCCTCAGCCGCATGCACCGCAGCGGTCAGCCGCTTGGACTCGTCGTCGTCGAGTTGCTCTTGCAGCTTCGGGAACTCGTACTTCTCCTCGTGCAGGGCGTGGTCGAGCACCGCATCGCGCAGCTTGGTCAGCTCTTCGATGAATTGCTCTGAGGTGATGTCGAGCTTCTCGATGCCGGACAGCAACTGCTTGGCGTCATGCTCCTCTTCGAGGCGGGCATCGACGATCGAGTCGAAGGCCTCCACCTCGCGGCGCGCCCGGGGATGCACCACCATCTCCTCGGCGGTCTCATGCACGGCCAGCAACTGCCGCAGCTGCACGAACGGTTTCTCCCGCGCCCGCGGGTCCGACGCGTGCAGCACCTGGTCGAACATGTCCTCGATCAGGTTGTGCTGTGCTTTGAGAAACGTGATCACGTCGTCGGGCGACGCGATAATCATCTCGGACATGCGATACGCCCTTTGCTTCCATTGACGGACCCGGCGGTCCAACAGCTGAGGTGGGCGTACCCCAGCCGAATGCGGCTAAACGCTGTGTGGCTGGGCGCTACTCTGCATTCGGCAGTGCGTCGAGAAGGAGGAGCGGCCGGGTGGGCTCTTCGGATCACGACGTCGCCGACATCGACCTCGACGATCTGACGTCGCCCCGGCTGACCGACGTCCAGCGTCAGATCCTGGAGTTCACCGAGGCCAGGCCCGTCGAGTTCGACATCGACGAGATGCTCGCCGAGGCGGTCGATCAGGCTGCAGTGGGCGACGATCTGGACGACACCGACGGATTCAGCGATCGGTTGACCGCGCATGTCGACGCGATCGAGTCCGACGACGGCCTGACCCAGCTCACCCGCTCCTCGCTGCGGCAACGAGTCGTGCGTCTGCTGCGCAACCGGCTGTCGCTGACCGAGCTGATCAAGCGGTATCCCGAAATCGAGTCGATCCCGATCGAGAAGCCGTTCATCGTCGTCGGGATGCCGCGGTCGGGGACCACGCATCTGGTGAATCTCGATCGCCGCCGATCCGCGCCGGCGGGCCTTGCCCTATTGGGAGAGCCAGGACCCGATTCCGGCGCTCGGTCACGGGTCCCGACATCTTCGGGGTCGATCCCCGCTATGCGCGGGCGAAGGCCGAACACGACGCGCTGATGGCCAGTGCCCCGCTGGTGGCCGCGATGCACGACCGCTTCCCGGAGGCGATCGAGGAGGAAGTCGAGCTGCTGGACCTGGATCTGGCCGGCTATGTCCTGGAATGGCATGCGCGCGTGCCGGATTGGCGCGACTACTACCTGGGCCTCGATCAGCACCGGCATTACGCCTACCTGAAAAAAGTCTTGCAGGCGCTGACGTTCCTGCGTGGTCCGCGAACCTGGATCCTCAAGAGCCCGCAGCACTGCGAGCAACTCGGTCCGCTGATCGCGACCTTCCCCGACGCGACAGTTGCCTTCACCCATCGTGATCCGGTCGCGGTGATCCAGTCGGCGATCACGATGATGGCCTACTCGGATCGGTTGCGCCGAACCAGCATCGACCCGGGCTGGCTGCTCGACTACTGGACCGACCGCGTGCATCGACTGCTCAGCGCGTGCGTGCGCGACCGCGAACTGATACCGGCGACCGCAGCATCGACATCAGCTTCCACCACCTCAACGGCAACGAAATGCCCTTGCTCGAAGCAGCTTTACCGATGCGGCGGAGTCGATCTGACCCCGAAGGTGCGAAAGCTGTTTCCAGCAGTATCTGGACGGCAATCCGCGCGGCAAACACGGCAGCATCCGATACGATCTGCAACGGCATTTCGGCGTCTCGCCCGACGACTTGCGGCAGAGGTTCGACTTCTACTTCGAACGCTTCGACGTGCGGCCCGAATGAAGGAGTCGATCACCGATGTTCGAGCCGATCTACCGCAGCCGGCCGGGCGCGGATGCGCTGTCCCCGGCGTCCGCCGACGCGGCCGAACAGATCGCCGAGGGCCTGTGGTGCTCGCCCGGTCTGTCGAACTCCTACCTGCTGACCACCGATGCGGGCCGGGTGATCGTCAACACCGGAATGGGATTCGAAGGGCCGGTGCACCGCGCCAACTTCGACGCCGTCGACTCCTCGCCGGTCCGCTACATCATCTTCACCCAAGGTCACGTCGACCACGTCGGCGGCCTGGACAGCGTGCGTGACCCGGACACAACTGTTGTCGCCCAAGCGAACTGGACGTTGTGGCGCGACGACAACGAACGGCTCATCCCGTACCGGGCGAACCGCAGCGCATTCGCTTTCAAGAACACCTTGGCGACCGGAATCCAGGCCATCCAACGCCGGCTCGGCACCAAGCGACTGCCGGGCCAGAGTGTCCCGGTCGTCGACCTCGACTTCGAGGACACCCTCACGCTCGAGGTCGGCGGTCGCCGGATGGAGCTGATCGCGGTGCCCGGCGGAGAGACCAACGACTCGCTGGTGGTGTGGCTGCCCGACGAGCGGATCTGTTTGTGTGGGAACACCTTCGGGCCGATATTCGGGCACATCCCCAATCTGGTCACGATGCGTGGCGACCGTTACCGGGACGCGCTGACCGCGATTGCCTCGGTCGAGCGAGTTCGTGAGCTTCAGCCCGAAATGTTGGTGACCGGTCACTTCGGGCCGATCACCGGCGCCGCGCGTATCGACGCAGAGCTGGCCCGATTGCGCGACGCCCTGCGCTACATTCACGACCAGACAGTGGCGGGCATGAATGCCGGCAAGGATGTTCGGACCTTGATGCGCGAGATCGCGTTGCCCGCGGAATACGAAGTGGGACAAGGCTACGGCAAGGTCGCCTGGGATGTGCGGGCCGTGTGGGAGAACTATTCGGGCTGGTTTCATCACCGCTCGACCACCGAGCTCTACCCGGTTGCTTTTGACGAGGTGGCTGCCGACGTGGTCGAGCTGGCCGGCGCCGACGCGCTCGTGCAGCGGGCGCGCGATCACCTGGCCGCGGGTCGGCCGCTGCATGCCATCCACCTGGCCGAGTTGGTGGCCGCCGATCACGGCGGCGCGCGCGACGTGCTGAAGCAGGCTCACGAGAAGCTGCTGGGGGAGAGCACGAACTTCTGGGAACGAGCCTGGCTCACCGAACAAATCGAGAGAAACTCATGACAGCGCAAGGTCAGCTTCGACTTCACCGGCGCCACGGTGCTGGTCACCGGCGGCACCAGCGGAATCGGCTATGCGACAGCATCGTTGTTCCGCGACGCCGGAGCGCAGGTCAGCATCACCGGCACGAAACCGTCCGCGGCGGACTACGACGTCGACCTGTCCGGCATGGCGTACCACCAGCTGCGGATCACCGATCACGACTCGGTGGATGCGTTGGTGGGCAACTTCAGCCAGCTCGACGTCCTGGTCAACAACGCGGGCGCGAATTTCCCCGGCGGCCTTGACGAGTCGAAGCCGGACGGGTTCGAAGCATCGGTGGCACTCAACCTGACCGGGCCGTACCGGCTGACCGTCGGCCTGTATGGCGCGCTCAAAGCATCGACAGCGGCGGGGGGTGCCAGCGTGGTCAACCTGGCCTCGATGTCCGCGTTGCGCTCCGTGCCCATGGTGCCCGGCTACAGCGCCGCCAAGTCCGGCATCATCAACATCACCCGAAACCTCGCGGTCAAGTGGGCGGACAAGGGAATTCGGGTCAACGCCGTCGCGCCCGGCGCGATCGACACCCCGATGACCGCGCCGATGCACGGCGCGGCCGAGATCGTGGAGTCCGAATTGGCGCACATCCCGCTGCGGCGGTTCGGATTCGTCACCGAGATCGCGCCCACCGTCGCATTTCTGTGCACCGAGCAAAGCAGCTACACCAGCGGAGCGGTATTCGTCGTCGACGGCGCATCGGATTGCGTCTGAAACCGTAAGGAAGACAATGACATTCGCGCTGAAGCCCGAGGATTACTACCACACCGGCATCGTGGTGCCCGACCTCGACGAGGCGATGGAACGGCTCAGTGCGGTGGCCGGATACACCTGGATCACCCCGCTGACCTACACGCTGCCCTTTCGCACCGTCAACGGAACCCGAGAACTCACCTCGACATTCGTCTACTCGCTGCAGAGCCCCCATGTGGAGCTGATCCAGCAAGTGCCGGAAAGCCCATGGACGGCAGCGGCCGGCAACTCGGTGCACCACCTGGGCTACTTCGTCGACGACCTCGCCGAAACCGCCGAGGCGCTGGAGGCCAGTGGCTTCGCCTTCGAAGCAACCGCCGACATTTCGCCGCCGGACCTGGCGCTGTTCGCCTACTACATCGATTCGTTCGGCACCCGCATCGAGATCGTCGACCGCACATTGTTTCCCGACTTTCCCGCATTCCTGAAGTCGGCGGCGCCGCCGGCCGGCGCGTGACCGAAGGCTCGACATGGTGCTGCCGGTGCTGCGCTTCAATTTCGCTTCGCCGCAGGGTGATCCGCGTACGCAGGGCGAACTGATCCGTGCCGCACTCGAATTGGCGCAGTGGGGTGAGTCACGGGGCGTCTTGACGGTGAGCGTCGACGAGCACCACGCGACCGGGCACGGGTGGAGCTGCAATCCGATCCTGGCCGCCGGCATGTTCCTGGCCCGCACGTCGACGCTGATCGCCAGCGTGGACTGCGCACTCGGGCCGCTGTGGAATCCGGTCCGGCTCGCCGAAGACATCGCGCTGGTCGACAACATGAGCCGCGGTCGACTGCACACCACGGTGGGCTTGGGCTACCGCACCGTCGAATACGACACGCTCGGAGTGGATTTCAGCCAACGCGGCCGGCTGATGGACGGCCTGATCGAACGGATGCTGTCCGTGTGGTCAGACACGGGTTCCTACACCCGGCCGCACCCACCGCTGTACATCGGCGGCGGCGCCCGCGTCACCGCGCGGAGGGCGGCACGCTTTCAGGTTGCCCCTCAGCCTGGCCGATCATCTGCCTGACGTCGCGGCCTATTACCGCGAACTTGCGGCGGAGGCCGGGATGGCGCCGCTGGTCATCATGCCGGGCCCGATCAACCGCGGAATGATCTACCTGCACGACGACCCCGATCGGGCATGGTCCGAGCTCGGCGACCACATCCTCTGGGAGGCAGTCACTTACGGCGGATGGTCGGCCGATCAGCGCTCGCTGATGCACCTACCCGGTGTGCAGACCCTCGACGAGGTGCGGGCCTCGGGGCGGTATCGCTTCCTGACACCCGATCAGCTGATCGCCGAAGTCCGCGACGCTGACGACTACGGGCCGCTGGTGCTGCACCCGCTCGTCGGCGGCATGCCGGTCGACGAAGCGTGGAAGTCGGTGCAGCTGCTGGTCGACCGAGTGCTGCCCGCGCTCGTTCGGCTAGCATAGTCGTGGCGGGCCAGTAAACCGTCGCCGTCGCGGTCCGGACCGTCGATGGACACCACCGCCGGCACCATCTCGCTGGTGACCAACCCGTGCTCGGCGGTCAACTCGTGGACGATGTCGAAGCTGCGCGCGATCCACTCCGGGGTGTCGATGATGATCGTCACCACGGGCATCCGTCGCGTCAGCTGAAAAACCTTGTCGCCGTGCGGTTTATGATCGCCGTGGAATCCCCAGATGCCACGAAGCACGGTCGCGCCGCGAGCCGTTCCGGATTCCAGCAGCCGGTGCACCAGCGCGCGATGAATCGGCACGCCGCCGTGTGTGGTGGCCTCGCTGGTGTGCACCATCAGCTTCTGCCACAACGGCCGACCTTGCTCATCGGTGTCGGGCAGCCGGTGCGGGCGGTCGAACAGCTCGCCGCCGCGTTTGCACAGCCGGACCCGTTCGACGGTCAGCAACGCGCGTGGTGTGAGGGCACTGAGCTCGGCGACCGCCGCTGACACCTGCGCCGCTGTCCCTATCGCGATGATCATCAGCGGAACGTTGACATTGCGGCTGAAGAAGGCGGCCCGGTAGCGCTCGCCGTGTGCGGTGCCGTCGACGCCCAGAAAGACTGCGCCGCCGGAGAATCCCTGCCGATGCAGCAGGTCGCACACAGCGCGGTGTGCGGGCAGACCGCCGATGCGTTCTTGGCGTCCGATGTAGACCGTGAGCTTGACCGCGTCGTCGGTCCCGATTTCGGCGTCAACGCCGCCGACCAGGCGAGCGCGTTCCATGGTCACCAGACCGCGGCCTGTCATCGCGACCACGTCGTCGACCAGGCCGCTGATCTTCGATTCGACGTCGACCGCCGCGATGGCCACCGGCGGATCCTCGGACAGGCTCAACGACTCGTCGGTGCGCAAGCACGTGCCGCGGACCGAAACTCGCGATGCCGCGCAGCATCACGCTCGTCGCGATCTCGCGGGTGTCGAACAGGTCCAGCAACGCGTCGGCCAGAAACCTCGGCCGCCCGCCGTCGCCGACGGTGCGCTGGCGTTCGCCGAAGTAGGTCGTGAGCTTGAGGCAGGGCTGGTTCGAGTTGGGCTGGTTCACAACAGACCGCCGATCCATTGTCCGAACAGCGCCGCCCCGATGCCCAGCACGATGCTGGCGACGATATTTGCGACGGCGTCGCGCACCTGGCGCTCCTCGCTGAGTCGCTGCGTCTCCAGCATCCAGGTGGAGAACGTGGTGTAGGAGCCGACGAAAGCGGTGCCCGCCACCAGCGCGGCGTAGCGATTCAACGCCAAGGCGCTGAGGAACCCGAGCAGGGTGGCGCCGCTGATGTTGACTGCCAGGGTCCCGAACGGAAATGACTTCGCCATTCGCCGGCCTACCGCGCCGTCCACCAGAAACCGCAGCACAGCCCCGACGCCGCCGGCAAGCATCACTGCCGAGCCAGATCATCACTATCGCACCGCCACCCGACGAACCAGGGCCGTGGCCAGGTGCACCGCGAGCAACCCCAAAACGATGCTGGCGCAGGTGTATCCAGCGGCCAGGCCGTACTGGTGATGCTCGATCATTTTCAGCGTCTCGACCTGCATGGTGGAGAAGGTGGTCAGGCCGCCGCACAGTCCGGTTCCGAGTAGCGGCCGGCGGTAACTCGACAACGGCAGCCGTTCCAGCAATCGCGTCGTGAAATAGCCGGCCAAGAACGCGCCGACGATGTTGACGGTGAACGTCGGCCACGGCCAGCGCGTCGGGTCGCCGGCCGCGAGGGTGCTCAGGCCGGTGCGCGCCAGGGTGCCCAGCGCGCCTCCGGCGAACACCGCGGCCAACTCCCGGTAGTCGCGCGGCGACGCAGAGCTTGCCACTCGTCGAAATCCCTTCGGTTGCAGGGAGTGCTCCGGCAGCTTATTGGGCACAATTGACGACATGGTGGCCAACCCTCGTGCCGGTCAGCCGGCACAGCCCGGAGACCTCGTCGACCTGCCTCACTTGGTCACCGCGTATTACTCAATCGAACCCGATCCCGACGACGTCGCTCAGCAGGTGGTGTTCGGGACATCGGGTCATCGCGGTTCGGCCCTGAACGGCGCATTCAACGAAGCGCACATCCTGGCGATCACGCAGGCGATCGTCGAGTACCGCGCAGCGCACGGGACCACCGGCCCGTTGTTCATCGGCCGCGACACCCATGGGCTTTCCGAGCCGGCGTGGGTTTCGGCGCTCGAGGTGCTCGCCGCCAATGAGGTCGAGGCCGTCGTCGACAGTCGGGACCGCTATACGCCCACCCCGGCGATCAGCCACGCGATCCTCACCTACAACCGGGGCCGCAGCGACGCACTGGCCGACGGGATCGTGGTGACGCCCGTCGCACAACCCGCCCTACGACGGCGGCTTCAAGTACAACCCGCCGAACGGTGGTCCGGCCGACACCGATGCGACCAACGCAATCGCCAAGCGCGCCAACGAGATTCTCCGCAGTGGCGAGGCGGTGAAACGGGTGCCGCTGGCCCGCGCGCTACAGACCGCTCAGCGTCACGACTACATGGATGCCTACGTCGCCGACCTGCCGAACGTGGTCGACATCGACATCATCCGCAAGGCCGGGATCAGGATCGGCGCCGACCCGCTCGGCGGGGCCAGCGTCGACTACTGGGCAGCGATCGGCGAGCGGCACCGGCTGAACCTGTCCGTCGTCAACCCGCTGGTCGATGCGACGTGGCGGTTCATGACGCTCGACCACGACGGCAAGATCCGGATGGACTGCAGCTCGCCGGACGCGATGGCCTCACTGATCGCCAACCGGGACCACTACCAGATCGCCACCGGCAACGACGCCGACTCCGACCGGCACGGCATCGTGACACCCGACGCCGGCCTGATGAACCCGAACCACTACCTGGCTGCGGCCATCGACTATCTCTACACCCATCGGCAGTCCTGGCCCGCCGGCATCGCCGTCGGCAAGACCGCGGTCAGCTCGTCGATCATCGACCGCGCGGTCGAAGGCATCGGCCGCAAACTCGTCGAGGTGCCGGTCGGGTTCAAGTGGTTCGTCGACGGTCTGATCGGCGGCACCATCGGCTTCGGCGGCGAGGAGTCGGCGGGGGCCTCGTTCCTGCGCCGCGACGGATCGGTGTGGACCACCGACAAGGACGGCATCATCCTGGCGCTGCTGGCCAGCGAGATCCTCGCCGTCACCGGGGCCACGCCGTCGCAGCGCTATCAGGAGCTGACCGAGAAATACGGCGCCCCCACCTACGCGCGGCTGGACGCGCCGGCAAACCGTGAGCAGAAGGCGCGGCTGGCCAAGCTGTCGCCGGACCAGGTCAGCGCCACGGAGCTGGCCGGGGAACAGATCACGGCGAAGCTGACGACGGCGCCCGGCAACGGCGCGCCGCTGGGCGGTTTGAAGGTGACGACGGCCAACGCCTGGTTCGCCGCACGGCCGTCGGGCACCGAGGACGTCTACAAGATCTATGCCGAGTCATTTCGTGGTCCAGATCACTTATCCGACGTCCAGAGAGCCGCGCAACAGGTTGTGGATAAAGTCATTGGGTGATCCTCGTCGCCCCACGCGCCCGCTTGACCGCGTGGCGAAGTGACAAGACGAGTCTGCCGCGCGAAGCGTGGGTGCTGATCGGGGCGAACGTGGTGGCCGCGCTCGGCTACGGCGTGGTCTCGCCGGTGCTGCCGGTCTATGCCCGCACGTTCGGGGTCAGCATGGACGCGGTGACGTTCGCGATCACCCTGTTCTCGGTGATGCGCCTGTTCTTCGCGCCACCCAGCGGGCTGCTGGTGCAGCGACTGGGGGAGCGGCCGGTCTACGTGGCGGGTCTGTTGATCGTGTCGGTGTCGACCGGCCTGTCCGCATTCGTGCAGACCTATTGGGAACTGTTGGTATTCCGGGCAATTGGCGGCATCGGGTCGACGATGTTCTTCATCTCGGCGCTGGGCCTGATGATCCGGATCAGCCCGCCCGACGCACGCGGCCGGGCCGCCGGACTGTTCGCGACCTCATTCCTGGTCGGCATGGTCGGCGGGCCGCTAGTCGGCAGTCTCACAGCAGGATTCGGTCTCAGGGCCCCGTTCCTCGTCTACGGGGTGGCCATGCTGCTGACGGCGGGCGTGGTCTTCTACAGCCTGCGGCGATCGACGTTGAGTGCGCCCGCCGAACTGGAGCATGCGCATACGGAAGTGACCATGCGCGCGGCGCTTGCGCATCGGGCGTATCGCGCAGCGCTGGTGTCGAACTTCGTCACCGGATGGTCGGTGTTCGGAGTGCGGATGGCCGTTGTGCCACTGTTCATCTCGGACGTGATGGGCCGCGGGCCACGCATGACGGGTCTGGTTCTGGCGGTCTTCGCGATCGGCAACGTGATCGTGGTGATGCCCAGTGGCTACCTGTCCGACAAGATCGGCCGGCGCTGGTTGCTGATCAGTGGACTGTTGGCCTGCGGGGTGGCGACGATCGGGCTGGGTGTCTCCACGTCGCTGCCGATCTTTCTCACTGCAGCCTGCATCGCGGGTGCGGCGTCGGGGGTGTACACCTCACCGCAGCAGGCGGCGATCGCCGACATCCTGGGCAATTCGGCCCGCGCCGGCACCCCGGTCGCAGCGTTTCAGATGATGGCCGACTTCGGCGCGATCGTCGGCGCCCTGGTGGTGGCTCAGATCGCGGAGCACTTCAGCTTTGCGTGGGGCTTCGCGGTCAGTGGGGTCATCATGCTGGCAGCCGCCGTGGTCTGGGTGTTCGCGCCGGAGACAGGTACGACCCACGCCCTACCGGTGTTGGATGACGCAGTCTGATCAGCGACTTTGATGGCTGGCAGGCCGTGGTGTAACTTCGACAGGCACATCTTGGGGCTATGGCGCAGTTGGTAGCGCACCACACTGGCAGTGTGGGGGTCAGGGGTTCGAATCCCCTTAGCTCCACCAGGAGAAACGGCACTTCGACGAACTCTCGAACCCACGTTTAACGCCAATCGCGCAGTTTCGCCAGCGTCGATCGAGCCGATCCGGCAGCTTCGTGATCTGGATCGGGCGCACTGCGATCACGCGCGAACGCTCTCGTGACGTACTCCATCGACGTGATCGCGGAGTCGATCACCGCATTCGCATTCGCGAGGCGAAGGGAGATGTCGCGTGACAGCCGGGCCATAAGTCTTGAATATTCCTTGCAAGGCACGGCACCCATCGATACCTCCCACACTGAGAAGTTGAGCCGGCGTTCCGCTCGGAATTTCCGCACTCCCGACCGCTACGCGGCGCAGCGCGGCGACCTCGGCCTCGACACGGCGAGGCTGCTGCGCTAGCTGCCCTCGGACTTGTCCCAGGCGAGGATGCGCTCGGTCAGTTCGGGCCCGCAGTCCTCCTGGATGAAGTGACCACCCCGGATGCGCGCGTGCGGCTGCCCAGCGGCACCTGGGATGTGTTGGATCAGCGGACGGTCGGCCTTTCCGAGGATCGGGTCGCGATATCCGAAGATCGCAAGGAAGGGCTTGTCCCACCGGCCCAGGGCGTCCCACGCCGCGCGGTTGGCCGGCACCGCCGGATCGTCGGGCGAGGTTGGCACCAGCTGCGGAAAAATGCGGGCACCGGCTTGGTAGCGCTTGTCCGGGAACGGCGCGTCGTAACCGGCTCGTACCTCGGCGGGAACCTTGCTGACAGTGGCCGTGGCCACCAGGCGGCCGGCTGACAGCACCGGGGTATAGCGGGCGAAGGCCCGCCAGGCATAAAACGCGGGCGGGGTGCGGCGTTGCGCCGTCGGAAGGAAGCCATTAGCCACCACGAGTCGGGTGATTCGGTGGCCCTGCTCGGCGGCGATGCGCAGGCCGATCAGCGAGCCCCAATCCTGCACGAACAGAGTGACATTGGTCAGATCGAGTGACTCGAACCACG
Organism: uncultured Actinomycetota bacterium; assembly: GCA_963796825.1. GTDB lineage: Bacteria > Actinomycetota > Actinomycetes > Mycobacteriales > Mycobacteriaceae > Mycobacterium. The sequence continues at coordinate 246,936 of CAWCNE010000007.1, read as the reverse complement.
ACGTCACCCACTCGACGTGGCGCAGATAGGTGTAGTCCCCGGGCCGGCTGGGCTTGTCGGAGCGGCCGAAGCCGATCAGGTCCGGCGCGAGCACCCGGTGGCCGCCGGCGGCGAGTGGCGGGATCATCGTTCGGTACAGATAGCTCCAGGTTGGCTCGCCGTGCAGCAGCACGACCGGGGGGCCGTCGGCCGGGCCTTCGTCGACGTAGTGCATGCGCAGCGCTGCGGTGTCGCTTGCCGCCACCTCGGCGTAATGCGGTTCGAACGGATAGCCCGCGAGGTTCGCGAATCGGGAGTCGGGGGTCCTGAGGACATCCATGGCCATCTCCTCACGCGAGGCAGCGGTACCTATGCTGACGAACACTAGTGGACGTGGACGGGATCGCCTTGAGTCCCGCCGCCTTACGCTGCGCGGCGAACTCCCGCGCGGCTGCGACGCGACGATTACAGCGATCCGCAAGGGACAAAGGTTGAGGCGATCAGGATGCACGCGGGTCGCGATAGGTCGAAGACCGCAGTTAGGTCAGTAATCCGAATCGAGCGGCGCGTTTCATCGAAACGTCGCCACGTTTCTTGCACGTGTGCCTTATAGTCAAGCGCGCTGTTTTGATCTGAAATTCCACGAATAAACATTCTCTAGACGGGAGAATACCGATGACGACTGGACAAGAGCCGTTCCCGACCGACCTTTGCCGACAGATCGGCATCATGGCCGGCAAATACGAGAACAATGTCGACGAACGAAAGGACAAAGACTGGTATCGCAAGAAGGTGTATATCTATGCCACCGCGCTCGCGCAGTATTCCAGGATCGACCGGAAAACCGAAGAGCGCCGCGAAGTTTTATGTCCAAGAAGATCTCGAAGTACAAATGGAGCTTCTCCATCAAAATATCCCAGCTACCTCGCGACAGACTCCTTTAACTCCAAGACGGTCGCACTGTCATCCGACTCGAAGTGGTACGACTACGTTTTCAAGGGCGATCGTCCAAAACGACGGACGTGTACTGGGTCGACTTCGCCAACGCCTATCTCGGCGGCGGCGCCTTCACCAGCGGTTTCGTTCAGGAAGAGACCATGTGCTGCGAGACGCCGGATCTCGCCAATCTCGCCGCCTGGCAGGACAAGGACGCGCAGGGAACCTGGCGCTCGCACCTCATGACCCGCACGCCGGTCGGCAAGGAGGATCTGTCCGCCGTCGGATGCGGTGACCCGACACCGATCGTGATCAAAGGCCTGCACCGGGTGTTGAACCTCAACGCGCAGGCCAACTTCTCGCATGCCGGCCTTCAGGACAAGTCCTTCGAGGAGATCAGGACAATCGTCAACAAAGGGGTGTTCCCGGACTCGCTGGGGAGACATTCAATCTCATCGCCGCAGCGGCGCCCAACCTGAACATCGCCCCGAAACGGGGCGCCAAAGACGAGGCGACGGTCGTCGACCTCTTCAATACCTTTGTCGCGATGTTCGCATTTGGCCCAGAAGCAGTCGGGGGAGGCAAAAGCATCGTCGTCAACACGGGCCCCATCGGATGCGGCGCGTTCAGCAACGACGACATTGTCGTCTATGTGCTGCAGGCGCTGGCCGCAGGAACACGTTTCGTCAAAAGACGACGAATTCGCGCTGAAATTCTGGGCCGCCGATACAGGGCACGTGGCCGCGGCGACCAAAATCTGGTCAAGGATATCAAGAACGCGCGTCCAAAAACCCTGCTCGATCTGGTAAAGGAATGCGTCAAGGCTTTCAGTCATTTGTGACCGCGCCGCAGTTAGCTAAATCTCGATCCGCGAACCCATGACCACCGTGCGGTCGGGGGGCAGGCCGAAGTAATTGGCGGCGTCGGCGGTGATGTGGGACGTCGCGATGAACAGGTGCTTGCGCCAGTGCGCCATGTTCTTTGCCGCACCCATGGTCAGTTCGAGGTCGGACAGAAAGTAGGAAGCGTCGTCGACGTCGATCTGGCCTTCAGTCTGCGACGGGTCCAAAAGGCGAAGTACGCCAAGGACATCGGGCGCTTCCATGTACCCGAAGTGCGCGGTGAGATGAATGATCCCGTCATCGCCGTAGCCGAGGTCGTCGATTTCCGTTCGCTCGGATTCGGGTACGCGCGGGACCGGCAGGGTGTCGATCGCCATGATGATCACGTGTTCATGGAGCACGTGGTTGTGCTCGCAGTTGGCTCGCATCGCCAGGGGCGTGGTCTCTTTTCCGCGGTTGAGGAAAACCGCCGTGCCCTTGGTGCGCACCAAGGGCGGCTGAGTGTGGGCCAGCCGATCGACGAACGCACGAAGCGGTCCCTCAGCTTGCGTCCGCGCTCGGGTGACGATGTCTTGTCCGCGCTGCCACGTGGACAGCACGGTGAACGCAACCACGGCGATGAGCAGCGGCAGCCACGCCCCGTGGACCAGTTTCGTCAGGTTCGCCGCGAGGAACAACAGGTCCACCAGCAACAGCAACCCGGCACCGATCACGATGAGCCACAGCGGCGTATGCCACCTCTTCCGGGCGGTGTAGAAGAACAGCAGCGTGGTGATGGTGATCGTCCCGGTGACCGCCATGCCGTACGCGTAGGCCAGCGCCGCCGAGCTGCGGAAGGCGAACACCAGAATGAGCACCGCGACCATGAGTAGACCGTTGATCCACGGCACATAGATCTGGCCCATCGTCGACTCCGAGGTGTGCGTGATTCGCAATCTCGGCAGATAGTTCAGGTGAGCGGCTGCCGATGCCACCGAATAGGCCCCGGTGATCACCGCCTGAGATGCGATAACCGTTGCGGCGGTTGCCAATAGCACCATGGGCAGCTGCGCCCAGTGCGGGGTGAGCAAAAAGAACGGGGCGCTCGCCGTCGACTCGTCGCCGAGCACCAGCGCGCCCTGGCCGAGATAACTGAGCGTGCATGCCGGCAGCACGACGAACAGCCAGCCCCGGGTGATGGCCTTTCGACCGAAATGGCCCATGTCGGCGTACAGCGCCTCCGCGCCGGTGACCGCGAGCACGACTGCGGCGAGTGCGAAGAACGCAATTCTGGCGTGCCCGAACACGAACGTCGCCGCATAGGTCGGCGACAGCGCCTTGAGGATCTGCGGGTGGCCGAGGATGCCCTTCACGCCGCAGGCGCCGATCGAGACGAACCAGACGATCATCACCGGACCGAACAGCCGACCGACGGCGTTCGTTCCGTAGCGCTGAACCGCGAACAGCACCAGACTGATCACCGCGGTGATCGGGACGACCCACTCCGCGAGAGAGGGTTGGACGACCTTGAGGCCCTCGACCGCCGACATCATCGACATCGCGGGGGTGATCATGCTGTCGCCGAAGAACAGCGCGGCACCGAAGATACCCAGCGCGGCCAGCGCGGCGAGGGTCCGGCGTCCCCCTTGCCCGCCAAAGCGCCGCAGCAGCGTGATGAGCGCCATGATCCCGCCCTCGCCGTCGTTGTCGGCGTGCATCACCAGGGTGACGTAGGTCAGCGTGACGATGGTCATCACAGACCAGAAGAGCAGTGAGACAACGCCGTAGATGTTGTCGGTGTTGAGCGGCACCGGGTGCGGGTCGCTGGGGTTGAAGACGGTCGCGAGGGTGTAGATCGGACTGGTTCCGATGTCGCCGAACACGACTCCGAGCGCACCGACGACCAGGGCCAGGCGAACAGCTTCAGCACCGCCGACCGAGCGAAGCGGTGACGCGGGTTCTGAAGTTGTCTGCACGGTGAGGTCCTCGTTCAGCAGCCGCACCTCGTCATCGAGTGGTTTGGATGCGGTATGGACGGGTGGCGGCCTAGCGGATAAATCCTAAGCTGGCCATGACCGTCGGCGCCCAGTCATCACTCCAGCGTTCACCAGTTCGTCGACGCGGCGCGTCGACCTACGCGTTGTCAGGTGTCAGATTTCGGCGACGGCCTGCTCCCGGGATCCGATCGACGAAGCGACCGAGCCGCGCGACGGTGTTGTCCAGCGGATCGACGATCTCGGTGAGTCGCCGCAACGTGGGCAGGATCGCCACGAGCTCGTCGATACCCGTTGCCAACTTCTCCGCGTGGGTGTCGATGCCCTGCGCCGCCGTACTCAGGCCGGAGATCTCATCGGCGATCTTGCCCGCGTTTCGGTCGATTCCCGCGGCACTGGCACCAAGCTCGGACAGATTTGCTGCGATGATCTCGGCAGCACGCCGCAGTTCGGCGACGTCGTCCAGCGTCGAGCCGACGCGGTCGATCAACGACGCCAACGCGACGGCGCGCCGCGCGGTCTGCCGCACTGTCGTCTCGGTCCAGCCGAGCAACCCACCGAGCCCTGGCACGGCGCTAACGTCTATTTGTGGCGCGGAGTAGCCGATCAGCTGCATGGGATGGATTGTGCCCTGCCGTGCTTCACTTCGCGGCAACCTCCCGGTCCCGGGAGGAATTGACCCGGCAGGTAGCAGCGGCGTTACTCGATTGGATGACGGTCAATCCCGCCTACGCACGTATATTGCTGAACCGCGATGAGAGCAGTCGCACGCTGGAACAATTGCACCGCAATGCCTTTCACCGTGCCGTCGACCTCGTCATCGGAGTGGCCCGGCCGCGACTGCAACCCGGGTTCGACGAAGAGGGCCTGAAGAGATAACCAGCTGCGTGCGGCGGGCGTTTCTACAGCCACAATCCCGGCAGCCGATTATGCTCATCAGTCGTTACATCCAGGGGGCGCGAAAACGACAGACCGAGGGCCAACCCGAAGCTCGGGTCCGTCGGTGCCTGCTGGGAAGGACAACCGTGGTGAACGTTCGTAGAGTCGGTCGACTGGGCATGCTGGCGGGCGGGTTGTGTGTCGCGGCAGCATTGGTCCCTTTCCCGGGAACAGCCTTCGCCGACTCGTCTTCTGACTGGTTGGCGTCGATCGACGGTCTGCTGGCTGGTTCGGCCCTGCCGGCGTCGTCGTCGGCCCTGAATCTGGCCATCTCATTCGACGGGTATTCGCTGATCCATGAGGGCAACGCCACCGCCTACACTGCCACCGGCGAGTATGGGTTGGCGATCGCCGAGGGCAGCGGCGCATACGCCTATGCCGGCGGCGGCACGGGTGATGTGGCCGAGGCTGAGGGCACCAACGCCTTCGCCGTCGCCGGCGGCGAGCCCGGCGACACTGGCGCGAATTACGACACCGCGATCGACATCGGCAACAACGACCTGCCGTCCACGGGCGGCGCGGACGGCGCCTACGCCGGCAACGGCGACCTTGCCGGAGGAACCGGGACCGGCGCCTACGACACTGCCATCGACATCGGCAACAACACCAACGACCTCGCCGAAGGCGTTGGCGGCGACAACGGCGCGTTCGCCGGTGCCGGTGGCCTGTCCGGAGGGTCTGGGGACGGCAACCACAACACCGCCATCGACGTCGGCAACAACAGCGGCTTCGGTAACGGGGCCACGGCCGACGAGGGCGACGGCAACTACGCCGGCGAGTCCGGTAGCACTGTTGGCGCGTACGACGGTGCCTATTGCGGGCTTTGGGCAACAACAACACCGTTATCGACGATGTCGGCTATACCACCAACTTCGGCGGGGTCTCTGCGGAATATGGCAACGACAACTACGCGTTCGTCCTCGGACCGGAGAACAGCGGCGCGGTTGCCGGTTACGGCGATTCCAACGTCGTCTCCATCATGGACCCCTTCGGCTCCACGGCCGACTCCGCCACCGCCGGCTATGGCGGTAATTTTGATCTGGCCGCGGTCTTGGTCGACGGTAATGCCGGCGCTACCGGCGGCGATTACATGTACGAGATCCTGACGGCGTTAGGTCTGCAAGCCGGCACGTTCTGAGGTGACCGGAGTGCTCAGGCGTCGGTGCTTTCGATCGAAGATGGCACCTGCCTCGCACCGGCTGCGGCGGAGGCGCCGAGGTGCTCGATCTTGGTGACGAAGGGCGACGTCATCGCTCGCACGAGTGCGCCGTAGCCGACACCGAAGTTGATCTCGTCGCCGACCGCGACGGGGTGATCGCCGAGGTCGACGATCAGGTGGTCGCTGCTCATCCCGAGAATCGTGATGCCCTCGGGTGGCTGCAGACCGTCCGGGTCCACGTCCTGGCGACCGAGGGCCAGGATCGCTTGGTGCACGGTCTTGCTGCCGGTGCGGGCCGGCGCCTCGCCGAAGGCCGCCTGAGCGCGATCTCCCCAGGGCTGAGCCGGCTTCATGGCGACCTCGATGACCTCCGCGGTCAACGTGAAGGCATCCGTGTGCAGGCCGGGGATCGGTGTCCGGTACAGCGGATCGACGCCGAGCAGGATGGCTTCGCCGACTCGAAGATCGTTGATCCGGCCGACGTCGCGGGTGTGCAAGGCCCAGTTCAGGTTCGCCGAGTTGCCGCCTGAGATGACGTCGAGCGAGATCCCGTGCAGCGCCTCGATATCGTTCGCGAGCCCGGTGAGGACGCCCATGTTCCGGTCGTCGGGAATGACACCGTTCTGACACGCGAGGTTGGCGCCGAGCCCGGCGAGCCGCAGCGAGGAGTGACCCAGAACCGCCCGCACGGCGTCGGGGACGTCGTCGAGCGCAATGCCCTCGCGTAGGTCACCCAACTCGACCATGAGCACGACGGCGTGCATCCGCTTCTGCCGTGACGCGGCCTTGTCGAGCGCCGCCAGCACGACAGCCTCGGTGTTCAGACTGACGTCGGCGACGTCAACGACCCAGGCCACGTGGCTGAGCATGGGTGAGCGGATCAACGTGCGTAAGGGTGGCGGGTCGAGCCCGGCCAGCCGTAGGAGGTTCGGCACCCGTGAATCGCCGAGGCCGCGGGCGCCGCCGCGCAGCATCGCCGCCCCGACTCCCGGCGAGCCCAGCGCGGCCTTGGTGATCCCGGTGACCCGGATGCCCGCTACGGCAAGCCGGTCGACCAGGATCCGGGTGTTCTGCTCGACCTTTTCGAGATCGGTCTCGAGCCGAAGCGTCACATCGGAGTGGTCGAGTCGGCCACCGCCACGAGCGCGGGGAAGGCCGTCAGCACCATGTCGACCAGGTCCGACGCTGGGCGCGTCAGAGGGTCGGTGACCGGGATGCCCAGCTCCGAGTGATGCTCAGCGATCGCGTCGGTCAGCTCGTCTTCGGTCATCTCCTCGTGGTTGATCGTGACCCCGATGACGCGGGTGTTGACGAACGCCTCGATCAGTGCGATCTCACTGGCCGCGGTCGGCATCGACACCATCGGGAAGTCGCCGAGCACCTTGCGCTTCGGCGCGTGCTGCACGATCACGCCGGCCGGGCGGCTACCACGCAGGATGTGAGCCGATGTGATGTACGCGGGGTGGCTGAGCGCGCCCTGGCCCTCGACCACGATCACGTCAGGGTCCTCACCTTCGAACGCGGCGACGACCTGGTGCTCGACCTCGCCCGAGCAGAACTGGGGGACCAGGGCATCGAGTGCGACGCCGTACTTACCGCCCTGGATGAGGGTGGTCTGGCCGGTGCCGACCATGACCGCCTTGATGCCGCGCGCGTTCAGTGCCTGGACCAGCAACGTGGCGGTGGTGCGCTTCCCGATCGCCCCGTCCGTACCCAGGATCGCGATCCTGGGGCACGTGACGTCGAAGATCCGGCCCGAGAACAGGTGCAGGTCCCGCTTGTCCTTCGGTCGGCGCACATCGGTGATCGTAACGCCAGCGATCACGGCCGCCGCAACGAACTCGGCGTCGTCGTTGAGGAACTCGTGCAGGCCGTTGATGATGTGCATCCCGCGGGCGATGCCGTCGAGCAGCACGACCCGCTGCTCGCTCGACAGCAGTCCGTCGGCAGGCGCCAGCCCACAGATCAGGTAGTCAGGTACGCGGCCGGCGTGCGAGATGGATTCGGCGAGCGATGCCAGCACCGGGATGCCGTTCGCGGTGCCGTCGAGGAGTTTCCCGGCATCGGCGCCGGCCCGGAAGCTGTCGATGACACTGAGGATCTCGTATTTCTCCGAGTGCCGGACCAGGCCGTTAGCGGTCTTGCCGTCCTGCTCGCCGAACTGGCCCTCGCAGTACACGATCGCGGTGGAGCCAGCAGGCAACGCAAAGGGAGCTGCCGGATCGCTTTGGGTGGACGCGTTGATATAAGGGGTGCTGGTGGAGCGCGAAGACATAAATTCCTCTGAGAAGTCCGATAAGGCGACGGGATCGTGGCGGGGCGGTGAGCCCAACGTTCAACAAGTCATCCCTGAGCGCCGGCAAGATTACCGGCTTGTTAACTGTACCCGATCGGCCTTACCGGCCTGCTTTCGCCGACCGGGAGCGTCAATAAGTCTGTCGGTGCATGCCCTGCACCGGATCGTCCATCACGACCGCGTGAATCAGTCGCGCGAAGCTGATCCACGTTTCGGGCTCGCTCAGCTCTCCGTCCGAGTCGTGTAATGACCCGCCCGGGGCGCCGGAATCGACTCGAGCCCAACCTTCTTCGTCCGCCAAGGGCTGCGTGAAGGCGATCAGTACGTCCTCTCCGTTCACCCAGGACGCCCACCCTGAAACCGGCGCGCTGTTGGCTTCGGCGACGAATGTGGGCTGATGGGGGTCCTCCCAGACGTCGTACACAAAGGAGGCTGCGGTCTCGCCGTCCCAGTTGAACTGAATCTCGAAGGGAAAAGCGGTTTCGTGCTGGTCGGGGTCGTATTCAAAGACCAAAGTGAACCGGCCGGGCTCGATATCTGAGCTGGGCTGGTTCTTGGTATCCGTCACGTCTCATTACCTTCGGTCGAGCGAGTGCAGCAGGAGGGATGTGGGCCGCGGATCGCCGAAGGCGAAAAGCTCCGCGACTCAAGTGACTTGGATACGAATCGGGCGACTAGTGCGGACCCGGGCCGAAATGCGGTCCTGTGGCGATGTGCCATCGTGGTGGAATTCTAGCCGCCCGCAACGCCTCCGTTCGTCGCGTCCGCTGATCACAGAGCGCCCGCCGCATTAAAAACGGTAGATTCGCTCCGCGTTCGCGGCGAAGAGCTTGTCGCGGTCCTCGGCACCGACTCCTGACGTCACGGCGGAGTAGGCGGTGTACAGCTCGTTCAACGTGCCGTGCATCCCGTCGACGGGAAAATTGCTCGCGAACAGGCAGCGGTCGACGCCGAAAGCGTCAATCGCGTGCTCGAGCCACGGAGCCAGAACGTCGACGGCCATCGAGGCCAGTGGCATCGCGAGGCCGGACAGCTTGCACACCACGTTGTCGCCCATGGACGCGAGGGCATTCATACCCTCCGCCCACAGCACGCGCTCCTCGTCGGAGTCGTTGCGCGGCCAGCCGGTGTGTTCGATGACCACGACCAGATCACCGAAATGCTCTAGGCCTTTGGCTGTTGCCAGAAGCTGGTCGGGGTGGGTCATCACTTCCAACACCAGATCGCGCTCCTGGAGGGCGGCAAGCACGTCGGCCGAAGGAAGGGACTCCTCGAGGGCTCCCATCGGACGGACGCCGCGAAAGCGGGGCGCTGCCATCTGCGCATCGAGAGCGGCCACCGCTTCGGCCGCCGAGTCCACTGGTGGTAGCCCGCCGATGATGGCGTCGGGGTGGATGTCGGCATCCGCTCGTCGATCCAGCTCGAGTGTTTCGTCGATCGAGTACCTGCCGGTGGCGGCGGCCACGTTGACGAGCTTCTCGACGTTCCAGCCGGCGGCCTCGGTCAGATAGGTGGACACGTCGAAGCGGCGCGACATCCCCGAGACGTCGCCCATGTTCAACTCATCCCCGCTCGTCGACAGGTACGGATACCAATCGACGCGGGCCGGGTCCCATAGATGTACGTGAGCATCGATGATGCGGGCAGGCTTGGATGTCACCTCGGCCGCACCACCTCTCGGAGGACGTCGTCGAACCACGGGGGTACCGAGGGGCCCCCAAAGCTGATACTTCCGATCGGTCGTGGGTGGCTGCGCAGCCCGAACCACCCTGCGCCCGTGACCAATTCGGCGCCAGAAAGGGCGTCCGCCGCTGGGCTGCACGCCAGGTGAGCGGCCAGCTCGGCGGGGACGTCCTCGGATTCGGCGCTGATGGCGAAGGACGCGACCAGATCGCCGGTGGCTTTTCGGGCGCCACGGGCGAGCTGTGCTGAGGCCTGCGCGCGGCTGCGTCCGCCGGCGGTGCTGGCCTCGGTGATCGTCACCACGCGGATGGGCTGCTTCTTGCTCGCGGCGAATTCGGCCGCGGCTCTTGCCCATTGAGCGTCGGCGTGAATGTCGTCAACGAGGCCATCATGCTCGGACAGGATGCGTTCCCACCCCGACGTCGAACCGCTCGCGAGTGAACGACCGGACAGGGCGATCACGACGGAATCCAGCCCGTCCAGGTCAGCCAGTGCCGCGGGATCGTCGATCGAATGCGGCGTCACCCCGCGCGCCTTCACAGCAGCGGCCAGGGCCGCCGTGACATCGGGCCGGCTCGCGACGACCGCGCACGAACCCGCACCGGCCGAGAGGTTCTCGGTCGGGCCCTCGTGGAAGATCGATCCGAGGCGGGCGTTACTGCCGCCGCCGCTGACCTGCTGGGCCTCGGCCGGGACGAGGGCGACGGAGGTCGCGACCTCGAACAGATGCGGCAGCCAAGGAACGTCGTCGCTGCGCACCACTTCAATCAGCCGCGGTTCGTCGACGACCGCCACCTCGGACCCGCCCGCGAAGAGCACCCGACCCCGGCAGGACGTGAAGGTGTCGTTCACCAGATGAGCACCCAACGGCCCCAAGTGTTCTGGTGAGGGCATGGAGCCCAGTGACAATCCGCCGGTAGCCGAGGTGCTGGTTTGCGCGCCGCCGAGCGCTGCAGCGACCATGCGGGTGGCGGCGATCGGCGAGATCGCGTTCACCACGACACCCGCGGGTGCATGCCGGCCCAGCTGCCAGGTGAGCGAGGCCACGGCGCGCTTGGCGCATCCGTAGGCACCGGCGTCGGCCGGGCGCCACCCCGATCCGGAGGTGACACCGAGGATGTGGCCTCGCCCGGCCGCTGCCATCAACGGCAGGGCGGCACCGAGGACATTGCGATAACCGTCGAGATGCACCGAAAGCACGCTGAGCCAGTCGTCGTCGCTGCCCCTGGTAAAGCTGGTGGGCCGGCTGATGCCCGCGACATTGACCACGGCGTCGAGACCACCGAACTCGTCGGCCAGTTCCTCAAACAGTCGGCGTATTGCGGGCTCATCGGTGACCGATGCTGCCGAGGCCCGGGCCGCACCACCGGCCGCGACGATGCGAGAAGCGGTAGTTTCCTCGGGCTGGGCGAGCCGTTCGGAGCCGTCGACGGAGACCAGCGGGTCGACGGTGACGACGAAAGCACCCGTACAGCCGAGCGATTCGGCGATCGCCGCCCCAATCCCGCCGCCGCCGCCGGTGACGACGACTACCCGCTGCCGATCGCTCACGTCACCTCCAGGCCATCGAATTGGCCTGCGGAGAGCCAGCTTTCGAGCAGGTCACGGTAGGCGAAAAAGTCGCCGAATCCTGGACCGAAGTTGGTGTTCTGCGCCTTGATGCCGCCGGGGTCTCCCTCGTTGTTGAGTCGAGACGGCGTGCACGCCGACATGACGGCGCTGGGGTCGACGTGGGTGTCGATGATCTGCCGAATCCAGTCGGCCTCCGCGTCGGCGCTCACGTCGAACATGTGGTGACCCTGCTTCTCGAGCCGTGCCACTGTGCCGGCGATGAATTCCGCACCCAGCACCGCGAGTTGGGTGTAGTTGACGGTGACGACCGACTGCTGACCCGGAGCCGGCATGACGAACATGTTCGGAAAACCGCGGCTCATCAGCCCGAAGAGAGATGCGGCGCCATCGGACCACTTCTCGGCCAATGAGATGCCGCCGCGCCCGACGATGTCATGGCCGACACGGCGCTGCAGCGGCGTGACTTCGGCCTCGAAACCGGTGCCGTACACGATGCAGTCGACCTCGTACTGACGGCCGTCTACCACTGGCCCCTGCTCGGTGATCTCCTCGATGCCGGTAGGGCAGTCGACGAGGGTGACGTTGGGACGGTTGAACGCGTCGAAGTACTCGTCGTGGAAACAGGGCCGCTTGCAGAGATAGCGATAGTACGGCTTGAGCGCGGCCGCGATATCGGGGTCGGTGATCAGCGCGTCGATCCGGGCCCGGTGCTCCTCCATGATCCCGAAGTCGATCTCTTCGGAGGTCCTGATGAACTCCTCGACAGTCATTCCCTTGCGCCGTGGCGGGTTCTGCACGGCCGCGTAGTGGCGTGTCCAGCCGTCGTCGGTGAGGTCGGCCTCGACTGCGCGGCCCAACATGACCGACTGGAAGTTGTCCATCCGAGCCTTCTGCCAACCGGGCTGCAGGCCTTCGGCGAACGACGCATCGGTGGGCCGGTTACCTCGCACCCCGATCGCCGATGGCGTGCGCTGGAAGACGTAGACGTGCTCGGCCGAATCGGCGAGCGGCGGCAGGCACTGCAGCCCGCTTGCCCCCACCCCGACCAACGCGACGACCTTGTCCCCGAGCTTGGTGAGCGGTTCGCCCGGGCCGCCCCCGGTGTAGTCGTAGTCCCATCGCGCCGTGTGGAATGCGCGACCTGCGAACCCGTCCATTCCGGGGATCGCGGGTAACTTCATCAGGTTGAGGATCCCCACCGCCAGCACGTAAAAGCGGCAGGACAGGGTGTCACCTCGATCGGTGTGAACTGTCCACCGACCGGTGTCGTCATCCCACGTCGTTCTCGTTACCGAGGTGTGAAAGAGGGCGTCGGAGACCAGGTCGAAATGCTCCGCGACAGACTGCAGGTGTTGTCGGATCTCCTCGCCGAAGGCATAACGGCGGGTGGGGATGTAGTCCAGATCTTCGAGCATCGGGAGGTACTGGTAGGACTCGACGTCGCACATCACCCCCGGGTAGCGGTTCCAGTACCAGGTGCCACCAATACCGCCGGCGGCATCGATGATCCGGATGCGTTCGACGCCGGCCTTGCGTAGGTGCGCACCGGCGAGGATTCCGGCGATGCCGCCACCGACGATTACCACGTCGGGATCGTCGGTCACGGAGGCTCGCTCCGTGACCGGGGTGAAGGGGTCTGCCCGGTAACCGGCGACGTATTCGTCGTGGGTCAGGTCGCGGATGGCCGCGCGGCCCGGGACGAGGCGCTTGTCGCGCTCAGCGAGGTACTTGGCACGGACAGCTTCGGCGTCAAATGCCACGACTCTCCCATTTCGACAGCACCATGTTGATGTTACGAACTTTATGCCGGATGTAAACCTTGCCTGTTGGTCATCGCTGTCTTGTCGGCAAGAAGGTAACGGTGTAACTATGGAAGTCGATCACCGCCACACCGCCGTGGCGCCTGCAGAGCGGATCGTCGTGGATCTCGAGATGACAGTTATGGGCACGTCCTAGTGCACTCCTTCTCGGCGGTATTCGTCGTCGCGGCGCCGGCCCGCAAGGTCTGGCAGGTGTTGCACCCGCCGGTACCCCGCGACGCGACATTGCCGAGGGTCCTCGAATATCCCGGCGGCAGTATGGAAATCCTCAACGAGGGCGACGAGGCGGGTCAGGGCCTGGTGCGCACCTGCGTATTCGGGGTTCCACGCTATTTGATGTCCGGCGGCACAGCCCGGTCCTGGGAAGTCGTCACCGAGGCCAGGATCAACAAGCTGTCTCGCTACGTCGCGATCAGCAAGCCGTTGTGGTCGCGCGCCGAGGGGTATCACGAACTCGACGAACAGCCGGACGGCACAACACTTCTCACCTTCCACGAGACGTACCATGCCTACAACCCCGTCCTGCGTGCTCTTTTCGAGGGCCGCGTGCACGCGAAGATCTCGGCTGACAACACCGTGATCTACGAGCACGCGCTCAGATACGCCGGTGCGACGAAAAGGGTGTCATGAGCTACGACGTGATCATCCGCGGCGGGACGGTCGTCGACGGCTCGGGTGCGCCTGCGCGCACCGCAGATATCGGAGTGCGGGACGGACTCATCACCGAGGTCGGCCGGATAGACGGCTCGGCGCGACGGATCATCGATGCCGACGGCCTCACCGTGACACCGGGATTCGTCGACGTCCACACGCATTTCGACGGCCAGGCCACCTGGGACCCGCATCTGACGCCGTCGTGCTGGCACGGTGTCACCACCGCGATCATGGGCAACTGCGGAATCGGCTTCGCGCCGGTACGCCCCGACCGGCACGACTGGCTCATCGAGTTGATGGAGGGCGTGGAAGACATCCCCGGTAGCGCGCTGGCCGAGGGGATCACCTGGGAGTGGGAATCTTTCGGCGAGTATCTCGATGCGCTGGAGAGAATGCCGCGCGCGGTCGACGTCGGCACGCAGATACCGCAGGCCGCACTGCGCGCCTACGTGATGGGTGATCGCGCACTCGACGCCCCGACCGCCGACGACCTCGCCGCCATGAGCGATGCGGTCACCGACGGCCTACGTGCGGGCGCCCTTGGCATGTCGTTCGGTCGCACGGCCGGACATCGCAGTGCGAACGGGCAACCGGTGCCCGGAACATACTCAGACGAGGACGAACTCGTTGCGTTGATGACGGCCATGGCCGAGGCGGGACGCGGCGTGCTGCAGGTGGTGCCGGCCGGTGTGGGCGGTGAAATAGGCGGCGACCAAAGGCATTCCATCGACGCCGAGGTCGAGTGGATCAGCCGCCTCGGCGAGCGGTTTCGGATACCGCTGACGTTCTTGGCCATGGTCAACGAGCAGGACCCGCACGATTGGCAACGCTGGTTCGGCGCCGTGCGCACCGCGAACGCCGCCGGCGCGAACGTGCGGCCTCAGGTCGCCAGCCGCGCCTTCGGAATGTTGATGGGCCACCAATCGCGGATGAACCCGTTCCGGCACCGACCCAGTTACCGATCCCTGATGGATCTGCCGCTCGACCAGCGTGTGCGGGTACTTCGCGACCCGCAGATGAAGGCGCGGATTCTCGCGGAGACCCCCGACCGGAGTGACGTGCCGTCGGCCGATCAACTCAACCGCCACATGTTCAAGCGGCTCTACCCACTCGGAGAGCGACTCGATTACGAACCGTCGCCCGAGGACAGCATCGCGGCCATCGCCGAGCGAGAGCGACGCGATCCGTGGGAGGTCACCTACGACACTCTGCTGCACGCGGAAGGCAAAGAGTTCCTGCTGTTTCCGCTGCTGAATTATGCGGGCAACGACTACCACCACCTCCACGACATGATGTCGGATCCGTTGAGCCTGCAGGGCCTCGGTGATGGGGGAGCGCACTGCGGCATCATCTGCGACGCCAGCATGACGACCTACCTGATGTCCTACTGGGTCCGTGACCGCGTCCGCGGCCCGCGGATACCTCTGGAGACGGCGGTGCATCGGCTTACCGGCGATCCGGCCGAGTTCTACGGCCTCGGTGATCGCGGTGTCCTGGAACCCGGCCGGCGGGCTGACCTCAACCTCATAGACCTCGACAATCTCGGCCTGCACTATCCCGAGCAGGTGATGGACCTGCCCGCCGGCGCCGGACGGCTCGTTCAGCGCTCCGACGGCTACCTCGAAACGCTGGTGCTCGGACAGACGATCGTCGCCGACGGCGAGCTCACCGACAACCGCCCGGGCGGTCTCGTCCGCGGCCCACGACCCATGGCAACGGCGTAGCCAAAGACATTGGAAGACGGCACCACGAACTGGTCGGCTCACACCCGCAACCACTGCTCTCGGCCGGGCAGGGTGTAACGTTGGCGACGTTGGTACCCCCAGCCGATCCGGAATGGCTCAGTTTCTCACGCTGATCTGCCCGAGCATCCGCTCATGCCGGACATAAAGGTCTCTACCGCTCAGTCGGGATGATTTTGAATGCTTCGTCGTTGTTTCAGCAATTGATTGCTCCCTTTGGGCTGCAACATTTTTCGTACACGCCGAGCTTTGGCATCCTCGGCACCTACTCGCCGACGGCGTGCGGCTTGGCGACCTTCAGTGAGGCGCTGGCAAACGGACTGACAGCCAGAGGCGCCACGGTCAGCGTCGTGCGCATTGCAGACGGTGACGTTTCCACGGCGCCCAACGTCGCCGGCGAACTCGTCAACGGCTCGGCCCGCTCTATAGCGGCGACCGTCCGAGCTGCTGAACCAGAGCGACGTCGCCGTCATCCAGCACGAGTACGGCATCTATGGCGGTCCCGACGGAGACGAAGTCGTTCAGATCATGACCGGTTTACGCGTCCCGTCACATCGTCGTCGTTCACACGGTGCTCAAAGATCCTACCCCACAGCAACTTTCGGTGCTCGAATCAGTGATGGCACTGGCTGATCAAGTCGTCGTGATGTCGGAGGTGGCCCGCCAACGGCTGTTCACGGGCTTTGCCGTCGATCGCCACAAGGTCACCGTCATCCCGCATGGCGCGGCGCTGCCCGAATGCCAATGGCGTGCAACGTCCCGACCGACCGACGATCTTGACCTGGGGCCTGCTGGGACCGGGCAAGGGCATCGAGCGGGTCATCGACGCCATGGCTGCGCTCAAGTGCCTGCCCAACCCGCCGCGGTACATTATCGCCGGCCGTACTCACCCCAAGGTCCTCGCCGCGCAGGGGGATAGTTATCGCGAAGCGCTTGTCGCGCAAGCGAAACGCCTCGGCGTTGCCGATTCGGTGTCCTTCGACGCCGTCTACCGCACGCCCGAAGAGCTCACCGCGCTCATCCAGTCGGCCACCGTCGTCGTCCTGCCCTACGACTCGAAGGATCAGGTCACCTCCGGCGTGCTGGTCGACTCTCTTGCGAGTGGCCGCCCGATCGTCGCCACTGCTTTCCCTCACGCGGTCGAGCTGCTTGGCAGCGGTGCGGGAACCGTCGTCGCTCACGACGATCCCGATGCCCTGGTCGCAGCACTGCGCCAGCTGCTGACCGATCCGCGCGTCGCCGAATCCATGGCCACCGAAGCCCGCTGGCTGGCTCCATCCATCGCCTGGCCCGTCGTCGTCGACGCTTATGTCACCGAAGCGCAACGACTGCTGGTCACTCAATCGGCGCTGACGTGACCGCCGCCGCGGCCACCCCGGTGTTCGCGCACCTGTTGCGAATGACCAATCATCGCGGCACCTTCGAACACGCCTGCTTGACCGAGCCGCGCCTCGAGCACGGGTACTGCACCGATGACATGGCCAGAGTGCTCGTCGTCACGACCCGTGACCCCGACCCATCGGGTCCCGTGAAGGGTCTCGCCGGCAAGGCGCTGCAGTTCTTGAACGACGCCCAGTCCTACAACGGCTCCTGCCGCAACCGGATGGACCACGCCGGACAATTGGACCGACCAGCCCACCACGGACGACCATTGGGGCCGCTGCATCTGGGGGCTCGGCACCGCCGCCGCCCACAGCGGCGTCAGCCTGGTTCGCCGACTGGCCGTGATTCAGTTCGAGCGCGCCGCCAAGGCCAGGTCGCCCTGGCCACGGGCGATGGCGTTCGCCGCCGTCGGTGCTGCCGAACTGCTCAGCTGTCGAGCCCGGTAATTCCGCCGCCCTGCGACTCCTCGCCGACTACGCCGCCACTGTCGCGGGACCGACGTCCACGTCGGACTGGCCATGGCCCGAACCAAGGCTCGCTTACGCGAATGCGATTCTGCCCGAGGCGATGATCGCTGCCGGCGTGGCGCTGGACGACCAGGATCTGAAACAACGTGGCCTGGATCTGCTGGAGTGGCTGCTCGACTACGAATCGATCGACGGCCATCTGTCGCCCACCCCCGTGGGCGGCCGGGGACCGCAGGACAGCCGGCCCGCGTTCGACCAGCAGCCGATCGAGGTGGCCGCCCTCGCCGACGCCTGCGCACGTGCCGCGGCCGCCGACCCGCGGGCGCTCTGGCTGGACGGGCTCCGGTCGTGCGCCGCCTGGTTCGAGGGTGTCAACGACTCTGGGTTGCTCATGTGGGACAGGGAGACCGGCGGCGGTTTCGACGGGTTGCTCGCCGACTGCGTCAACCTCAACCAGGGCGCCGAATCTACCCTTGCGGTGATCTCCACCTTGCAGCACGCACAGCGCTTTTCGCTGGTTCCACAATGACTTTGGCGCTCACCGGGCTCGTCTCTCGCGACCCGCACCAGATCGCGGCCAACCCGGGACGGGTGATCACCCGACTCTTCGTGCCCGGCCAGGAGGGCTTCGAGCTTCAGGAGTCCCGAGCGGGAGTGGTGCTCAAGCGCATCCTCGCCCTGACCGACGACGACGTCTTGTCGTCCCTGGACGACGTCATCATTCGCTTCGACGGACGCCACCGTGACCTGGTGGGCACTTTCCGTCGGCACGCCCACGAGCTCGCCGACCGCCTGAATCCCGACATCACAGCTCGTCCGATGCGCGAATACTGTTGCTGGGCGCAACCTTTACCAGCGAGTACGCCATCGAAGGGGCGGCGCTGTGCAACCCCAGCATTGTGGCCCACCCCGACCAGACCGACTGCGCGACGGGCAGCCTGCGTTTCGTGATGAGCGTGCGGGGGATCGGGGAAGGACACCGCTCGTCCATCGGGTTCCGCACCGGTGTCGTCGACGCCGCGGGCCGGGCCACGATCGACGAGCCGGCCCCGCTTCGCCGACCACCGGAAGCGTGTCGGGCGCGCTGCTCGATGCGGCGGTGTTCCGCGGCGAACTCGGCCGCATCGGCAATGCCGGCGAGGCCGCGAACTACGTCTTCAATGCGCTCGGCGAGCGCTTCACGCGATCCGACCTCGACGCGCGACTCGACGATCTCCGCGCCAACCTGAGCACCCGCGGACACGGGGAGCGCGCGGTCGCCCTGATCCGCACCATCGCCGACGCGGTCCTATGCCGTCGAATTCCCCAGCGAAGTACCGCTTTCCGAGCGCGTGCTGTGGCCGTCGATGGAGGCCGAGCAGGCCGGCATGGAGGACGCCCGCTTCGTCCGCTTCGTCGACGACGACGGCTCAGTCACCTATTACGCCACCTACACGGCCTACAGCGGATCCCACATCAGCCAACAACTGCTCACGACCAAGGACTTCCAGTCCTTCACCTCCGGGCCGCTCGTCGGGAAAGCCGCGGCCAACAAAGGCCTGGCCTTGTTCCCTCGACGAATCCACGGTCGCTACGCCGCCATGTCGCGATCGGACCGCGAGACCAACACCGTCGCCTTCGCCGACCATCTGGCGGTCTGGACGAGCGCGTCGCCCTGCCAGCAGCCGACGGAATCCTGGGAAGCGCTGCAACTCGGAAACTGCGGCCCGCCAATAGAAACCGAAGCGGGCTGGCTGGTGCTCACCCATGGCGTCGGGCCGATGCGGACCTACAGCATCGGTGCGATTCTGCTCGACCTGGACGATCCGACCCGGGTGCTCGGCCGGCTACGACGCCCGCTGCTCAGCCCTGCGCCGGGACGAACAGAACGGCTATGTGCCCAACGTCGTCTACTCCTGCGGCGCGCTCGTTCACGCCGACACCCTGGTGATCCCCTACGGGATCGACGACGGCGCCATTGGCATCGCCACCGCGCCACTTCCGCAGCTGCTGGCCACGATCGTCCAGTAGTCAGATCGCCCGAGATGAGGTCACCATGAGCACGATGAAAAGGTCCGGCGACAGAACGCATAATCCGCTCGGTGAGTACGTCCTGCACGTGGGTGTGGGGTTCACCGCCAAGGATCGTCCGCATGTGCTGGAGGAGTTGGCCACGCTCGGGTCGCATCTGGGCCGGTGGAACCCGCAGGACGTCAGCCTCGAAGTCTCGTTGCAGGACCGCGGGCGACGGGAGCAGCGCGTCACGTTACGGACGACCTTGCCTGGTCTCCCACCGCTCGTGGCCGTCGCCGAAAACCGCGACATCACCCGCGCCCTTCACGAAGCCAGGCGTGAGTTGATCCGGCAGCTGCGAACACCAGAAGTCGGCGCGCGAACCCATGCACAATCGCAAGTTCGGGCATGACACGATCCGTCACCCGGGCAACTGGGGTAGGAGACCTCAATCCGGCGATGTGTTTGTTGAATCCGGTGTGGCTGCGGATAAGTGGCAGCGAGGCTGTCGTGGCGAAGCCGGGGGGCGCGGCACAAACCGCGGGCACCGCGTTGAGCACTTGCATGGCGGTGGCCACGCTACGATCTCTATATCGGGACGGTGGTCCAGAATCGTCGTGACGATCTCACTGCCGACAGCGCCAGCGCCCCATGCGATGACGCGAAGTCGCCGAGGCTCATGGGACGACACCCGCACGACCGGTACCGCCGCGTTTAGCGCCCGCGGACCTTGTTGGCGGCGTAATCGGCCGCTTGATCCGTCATCCCGTTCGTCTTGTACGCACTGTGCGCGGCGCGGCTGAATCCTTCGCCCGACGAGCACACCGGGTCCTGCGGGGTGCAGAGGTCCAGCGTCTTGTGGGCGTAGAGCGGGCCGATGGTGATCGGCGGCGCGTCGTGGTCGACCAGGTTGAGGAACCCGTTGGACGGCTTGCCGAACAGCGTGACGGCGGCGACGTGCGGGGCGACGTTGGGCGGCAACGGCCCGGTGATGCCTGCCGGAAGCTCGTAGCCCGGCGGGACGCTGTCGGAGGTGATGTAGGCCGCGATCGCGGCGCCCTGGGAGTAGCCACCGAGAACGATCTTCGTTCCGGGGCAGGTGTTCACGGTGTCGAGGACTTTGTTGGCGGCATCGGCAACGCCGTCGGCGGCCTGCCCGAAGCTCAGGGACGCCGGGTAATTCACCCCGTACACATCGACCGAGCGGCCGCCCAGGCGAGAGATGAGGGCGTCGGAGAATTCCTGCCCCACAGTGCCGGGGCCGGGCGGCTCCAAGGTGCCGCGGGCGAAGATCACCTCGACGTCTGAGCACGGCCCATCAGCGGCCGCGGTGCCGATCGCCGGGCCGGCGATCGCCGCCGCGAACATCGTCATCATCACGGCCGCGAACTGCAGGACCTTGGTCATCAGCGGCGCGCACCATGACAGGGGCGATATGCCATAGCGGGTTGTTTCGTGCACGCTGTTGCCTTTCGTCGGGCGAGAATATTTTGAGCCTAAGCGGTGGGCGACTCCCACGCAGTCCGGCCTAAGGCGACGATGCCGAAGGTCATCTTCATATCCCGTGCTGTTGATGGTCAAACTCAGCCCGGTACAACACCGGTGGTGGCGCGGTTCATCCCCGGCGGGTTGGCCGTAGAAGAAAACTGCAGGTGACGAGCTGGATCACGGCGCGTTTATACGTGCAGAAACCGCAGGTGGAGCCGTGTTTTTCTAGATCGTTTCGGAGATGCTCGCCGCCGATTAGGTTTTCGCCTCAATTGGCAATACGCTTGCGCGCGGTTTGTCTCGACTCCAGAAAGCGGCCATGCCCATTCAGTCCGTGCTGGTGCGCCCCCGACAGGTGCGCAGCGCCCAGCGATTCGCTCCCCGCGTCAATTGCCCAACGGTCGGTCAGTGCTTCGACATCGAAGTCACTCGCGACGCCGACGGGTGGATGATCCAGATTCCCGAAATCGGCCGAACCACCCGCGCCAGCCGTCGGGCCGCGGTCGAAGTGGCGGCACGCGAGTGCATCGCGATGTGGACCGGTATCCCGATCGGTTACGTCGCCGTCCACGTCGACAGCGAGCTCGGCTAGCGTTTCACCTCGCTTATTGGCCGAGGTGTGTCTCGCGCGTGACCTCACCGCGATGATGACCAGAAATGCTCATCACCATGACGGTGCTCGCGGCGTTCGCTGCTCTGGCGTTGGCGATGTCCGCCGGTTACTACTGCGGCCGGCGCGCGGGTTCGGCTCCATCGACGTGGAAGAAGCGAACGAGCCGGGTCGCGTTGGGAAAGCGGACGGTCAATCTCGCTGGTGTTGGTCGCCGCGCGTCGCTTTCGGCGCAGACTGCGGGCCGAGCCCATGGTCGAGCTGTCGGACTGAGAATGCTTGCCTCCCTTGGGCTGTTGCGCGGTAGCGCAAGATGACAGCGCTGGACGGCAAAATCGCGTTCGTAACCGGCGCATCATCGGGGCTCGGGGCTGAGACCGCGCGGCTGCTATCACGCCAGGGCGCAACGGTTTTCGGTATAGGCAGGGACACCACCCGGCTGGCCGAGGTATTCGCCGACGTCGATCGTGGCTCATACGCATCGGTGGACATCGCCTCGGCGCAGGCCTGTGAAGACGCGATCAAGCAGTGCGTCCGCGAATGGGGCGGTCTGGACGTCTTGATCAACATCGCCGGGCGACACCAGATGCGGCGGACCGAGTCGATGAGTGTCGACGACTGGACAGACGATCTTGCGGTGAACCTGAGCGGGCCGTTTCACCTGTGCCGGGCCGCGTTGCCCCATCTGCTGGAGCGGGGCGGCAACATCGTCAATGTCAGCTCTATCGCCGGCGTCGAGGGGCAGGCGTATTCGGCGGGCTACTGCGCGGCCAAGCATGGACTGATCGGGCTCACCCGCGCGTTGGCGGTGGAATACACCGCGGATCGCTTGCGGGTCAACGCCGTTTGTCCGGGCGGCATGCTCACACCGCAGATCGAAAAATTCACCGCACCGGAAAACCCGAACTACGACCTCATCATGCGCACAGCCTCACCGCGTGGCTTCATGCAGCCTCTCGACGTGGCGAACGTGATCGCGTTTTTGGCGAGCGACGCCGCGGCCGCAATTCACGGCGCCGTTTATCGGGTCGACAATGGCAAGGGTGCCGGCTGAGCGGTCACGAGCCGGTGAAGCGAGGTTGACGTCGTTCGGCGGTGGCTGACACTCCTTCGACGAAATCCGCCGTCGCCGCGAGCCGGATCTGCTCGGTTTGTTCCTTGACCGTCGCGGCGCGGACCCGATCCGCCAGATCGCCGCGCAGACTCTGCCGTATCGACTCCACAGCGAGCGGGGCGCTCGCGGCGATCTCGGCGGCGAAGGCATAAGCGGCCGATCGCACGACGTCGTCGCCGGCAAGTCGGTCGCACAAACCGATGCTGACCGCCTCACCACCTGGCACCGCGCGGCCGGTGTACAGCAACTCCTGAGCGCGCTGCATCCCGACCACCGCCGGCAGCGTGACGGTGATGCCGAACCCCTGGTGCAGGCCCGAGCCGGCTGAAGTTCGCGATGAACCGGGTGGACGGCCCGGCGACGCGAAAGTCGGCCACCAGCGCCAATCCGAGACCGCCGCCCACCGCCGCGCCCTGCACGGCTGCGACGATCGGGGTACGGGCCGCGAACAGTCGCACCGCTTCCCCGTAGAGCGAGCCCGTGGATCCCGCGGCGGTCGGCTGGCTGCCACTCAGTGCGCCCGGTAGATCGGCGCCCGCACAGAAATGCCGGCCCGACGAGCAGAGCACGATTGCGCGCGCATCCGCATCGGCGTCAAGGCGCTTCGAAAGCGTCGGCTAACCCGGCAATCAGGGCGGCGTCGAAATGGTTGCGCGGGCCGCGCTCGAACTCGACTGTGGCGACGTGATCGTCGGACACCTCGACGCGGATCAGATGACTCATGAAGGCATTCAACACGGTAGAACAGCATGGAGATACCACCGGCACACTCGATCGAAAGGCAAAACCATGCGCATTGAAGGTTCAGTGGCGGTGGTCACCGGCGCCAACCGAGGTCTCGGCCAGCACTTCGCCGAACAGTTGCTTGCCAGGGGCGCGGCGAAAGTCTATGCAGCCGCTCGCAACCCGGGGACGATCGCTGTCGATGGCGTCGTTCCGCTCCGCGTCGACATCACTGACGCCGACAGTATCGCCGCTGCGGCCGAAACCGCCTCTGACGCAAACTTTTTGATCAACAACGCCGGGATCTACACCACCGGTGGGGTGCTCGAGACGCCGCTGGAGACGATCCGCCACGAGATGGAGACGAATTTCTTCGGAACGTTGCTCGTCACGCGGGCGTTCGCGCCCCGCCTGATCGCCAATGCGCCTGGTGCGATCCTCAATGTGGCATCGGTGCTGTCCTGGTTGCACCCCATCGCCTTCGGGACCTACTCGTGTTCGAAGGCGGCGCTGTGGGCACAGACAGACGTTGTGCGTGAAGAACTCAAGGTGCGCGGCGTCAGCGTTACAGCCTTACACGTGGGATTCATGGAGACCGACATGACGACCGGGATCGACGCGCCCAAATCCGACCCGGCCGCCGTCGCGGCGGACGCACTCGACGGTGTCGAGGCCGGCCTGGTGGAGGTTCTCGCCGACGATCTCACCCGCACCGCGAAGGCGCAGTTGAGCGCCGATCGCGGAACCGTGTCGGCGTCCCCGACGTCCTGAGGTGCCGCATTCAACGTTCGGCGCTTGACCTGAACAATGGTTGAGGTTCTTAGCGTGGTCGCCATGACTCACCCGCAAACAACGTGGCCCCCGGAACTGTCGTCGATCGGTGCTCTCCGATTCGCCCGGCGCTCAGCGCATTTCGACGAGGCCGTCCGCTTCTACCGCGACCTGGTCGGCCTACCCCTATGTGCCACTTTCGAGGAGAGTTTCGGCAGCACCGGTGCGATATTCGGCCTGCCCCGATCAACGCTGACGTTCGAGATCGTCCAAGCCGCCGAACCCGTCGCGGTCGACAGTCACGAGCAGCTGTGCCTCTATTTTCCCGATGCCGCCGCACAGCAGCGGGCGACGGCCAGGCTTGCCGCAGCGGGAGCCGAACCCGTTGAATCCCATCCATATTGGGCTGCGACGGGAGCGGTCACCTACCGCGATCCGGACGGTCGTGAAGTGGTATTCGCGCCGTTCGTGTTCGCCGTCAACGAACCAGCTGACGGCGACTCCTCAGGCGCACACTGGATCTCGCTCTGAGCACACCGGATCATTTCGGTTGCTTTGCCGCGAGTCCGTTCAGAACTGCCGTCAGTTGTTTCTCAACGTCGTTCGCCAGCTTTTCGAAGACAATTTTCATCACCGGGTTCAGCACTTTAGCTGGGCCCTTCATCGCCAAATCGGCTCGGTACGTGAGTCGCGAACCGGTTCCCGCGGCGTCGACCGTGATGGTGTCCCGCGAGGTCGAGGACTTGTTCTCGCCGACGAAAACCAGCTTCGTTGCCGTCAGTTCCTTGAGGGTGTAAGTCAGCTCCGCGGTCACACCGAAGATCTTGGACACGTTGTGCCACGTCGCACCCTCACCGACCTGGCCGCTACTTGTTCGCGTACATGTCTGTGTGCCGGGATCCCACTCTTCGGTGTTCTCGAAGTGCTTCAGGTAGTCGACGACTTGGGTCGGTGGCGGCTTCACGGAGAATTGACGGGAAACGGTTGGCATACCGCCTTGGTTACCCGCTGACGCCAATTCCACGCCACGCAGCCTTGCCTGCCGAAAGTCGCCCTGAAAAGCGGAAGACCACCGGGGTCGGAATCCACCGGTGGCCGTCCTTTGTGCGGGTTTGTGTGATTACTTCTTGAAGGCGTCCTTCACGTTCTCGACCGCGTCCTTGACGCTGGACTTCGCCTGGTCGAGCTTGCCCTCGGCCTCAGTGCTGTCGTCGCCGGTGGCCTTGCCGAACGCTTCCTTGGCCTTGCCGCCGATGTCGTCGATCTTGTTGCTCACTTTGTCGTGGGCGCCCATGGTCCAACTCCCTCGTCTTAGGACATCTAGCTTCGCGTCGGAACAGTTACCCGCGGGGAAAGCCGGTCAAACCTGATGTGCGAAATTGGGACGATGCAGGTCGCGATTCTCGATGATTACCAGGACGTCGCGCTGACCATGGCTGACTGGTCGGAGGTGGCCGCCCGCGCCACGATCACCGTGTTCAACGATCACGTCGCCGATCCGGATGCGGTCGTCGAGCGACTCAAGCCGTTCGACGTGGTATGCGTGATGCGTGAGCGCACGCCACTGCCAAGGGACGTCATCGAGCGCCTGCCGCGGCTCAAGATGATCGCCTCGACGGGGCCGTTCAACGCCGCCATCGACGTCGCGGCCGCCAAGGAACGCGGCATCTACGTCAGCACCACCGGCGGCTACGTGGAGTCGACGGTCGAGCTCACCTGGGCGCTGATTCTGGCGAACCGCCCGCCGGATCGTCGACGAGTCGGTATCGGTGCGTGGCGGCGGCTGGCAGACCTCCGTCGGCCGCCAACTCGGCGGCACCGTGCTGGGGTCCTGGGGCTGGGCCGCATCGGCAGCCGGGTGGCGCAGGTCGGCAAGGCGTTCGGCATGGACATCATCGCGTGGAGCGCCAACCTGACCCCGGAGGCCGCCGAACAAGCCGGCGCGACCTATGTGTCGAAGGACGAGTTGTTCGCCTCCGCCGACGTCTTGACGATCCATCTGGTGCTCAGTGAACGATCCCGTGGCCTGGTCGGTGCTGACGAATTGGCGCTGATGAAGCCAACGGCGTCTGCTAGTCAACACCTCTCGCGGCCCGATTGTCGACGAGTCGGCTCTCGTCGACGCGCTGCGGTCGCGGCGCATCGGCGGTGCCGGGCTCGACGTCTTCGACACCGAGCCGCTGCCGACTGGGCATCCGCTGCGAGCGCTGGCCGGCGTGGTCGCCACCCCGCACATCGGCTACGTCGCAGAGCAGGTCTATCGGGTCTTCTACGGCGAGTCCGCCGCCAAGATCGCCCGCTGGCTGAGCCAGGGCAGCGGCGAGCTGATCTCGATGCACGGCGCTGCGACCACCATGAGTCGAGTAGGCCGAGGAGTGCTGACACCGCTGCGGCGAGCGCCCAGCCGAGCAAGATGTCGACGACGAAATGCTCGGCCGAGTACACCAAGACGAACGCCATCGCCAATGGGTAGGCCACCAGCAGCGGGCGCCAGCCGCGCCTGACCCGTCGCCACAGGAACATCGAGATCATCGCCGTCACTGCGGCGTGTAGCGACGGAATCGCTGCGACCAGGTTCACGCTGGCCTGTCCGGAGTCGAGCAGCGCTCCGGCCGACTGCAGATGTAACGTTCCCCAGCCGCGGGTGGAGATCCGCTCCACGAACTGGTGGGCATCGGGCTGGCTCATGTGCATCGCGCCCAGCAGTCCGCCTTCGGGAACACCCGCCGGGCCGCGAAACATGCACAGCGGGTCGGACGGCCCACCGGCGACATCGGCCGGCGTGCAGCTCGCTGCCGCCCACGGCGGCGCCGCCGGCACCACCACGTACACCGCGAGCGCGGCGAAGGACAGCGCGACGAACCGGCGGACGAACGCCGCCCACTCGGTCCGGTTGTAGCAGCCAGAGCACCCCGGCGACCACATAGGGCAAGACAAAAAATGACATGTAGATGCCGCTGATGATGACTTCCCACCACGGTGGCTGCGCCATCTTGATGTGCTCCTGCAGCCACACTGTCGGCACGGTGCCGAAGAACAACCACCGATCCGCGGCGGGCTGGAATTGCCAGAGGGTAGAGCCGCCAAGCATGTCGGCCGCACCGCGGCTGAGGTCGTAGAGCACCAGCACAAGGGCGAATGGCAGCCAATCCCGCAGCACCGCGACCACTTTGTGCCCGCGACCGATGCACGCGGCGATCAGTCCGGTGGCGATATAGAGCAGCAGGAGTTCGCGGTTGAACGCCAACCCGTCCGTCGCTGTTCGGTGGATCACTATCGCGACCCAGATCGTGACGGATGCTCTCCGCGCCCGCGTCAGCCAAAGCTCGCGGCGTGCAGGGTCAGCGCCGGCCGGCATCGGGGGGAGCCGGACCCGGCGATCGGTGGTTACTGACACCAGCCCGACCCTATGCTTCTCCGGCTGTTTCCCATCTGTTCATTTTCGTCGCGACGGACGACGAGACTGGCCGATCCACGAGAAACGCTGTCGGTGAATGGGTTTAACGCAGGTGGTGAGCGCTTTTGCGGGCACCTACGCGGCTGCTGTGAATTCGCTGCCGGTTACCCGAGTTCACCCGTCGAGATGCATCAGAGCCAGCACGCGCCACTGGCGTTGTATCTTGCGCTCTCCGGCGGTGGCGATCATTCCGGACGGCGCGAACATTTTCGACGGCACCGGGTCGTCTTCCGAAAGCGGCAAACCGGCGCCGCGAATGGTCTTGACTATCACCACAATTGCGGCCACCAACACGATCACCACCACCGCGGCGAACAGGATGGACAGCGTGCCCTGAATGAACGTGTTTCTGATGACGTCGGCAAGCTGATCAGCGTTCTTGGCCGACCCGAATGACGTCTTACCCGATGCTTGGGCGTCCGCGTACTGGAAGTGCTGAGTCCAGTAGCCGACGCTTGGATCGGTGGAGAAGATCTTCTGCCATGACGCGGTCAGCGTGACGGTCAGGTCCCACAGCAGCGGTGCTCCCGGAATCCATGCCCATCTGCGGTAGCCCTTTTTCACGACGACGACCGTGACGACGGTCAGCGCGATCGCGGCCAGCAGTTGATTGGCGATGCCGAACAGCGGGAACAGCGTGTTGATTCCGCCTAGCGGGTCGGTCACGCCCATCAGCAGGATGCTGCCCCACGCGGCGGCGACGGCCAGGCTGCAGATCCAGACGCCCGGGCGCCAGCTCGGGTTCCGTAGCTTTGTCAGCGGACCGCCGAGGTTACCGAGTGCGTCGGAAAGCATGAAGCGCGCGACCCTGGTGCCGGCGTCGACTGCGGTCAGGATGAACAGTGCCTCGAACATGATCGCGAAGTGATACCAGAACGCCTTGAGACCCGAACCGCCCAAAACCCGTTGCAGCACTTCGGACATGCCGACCGCAAGTGTCGGTGCACCGCCGGTGCGCGACACAATCGACTTCTCGCCCACTGCGGCGGCGGCATCTGTGAGTTCTGCGGCAGTTGCCGACGGACCCGACAGGCCAAGGTGATTGACGTAATCGGCGGCGGTTGCCGCGGTGCCGCCGGTCCGGGCGGTCGGGGCGTTGAGGGCGAAGTAGAGATGTTGGTCGAGTATCGAAGCGCTGATAAGTGCCATCACCGCGACGAAAGATTCGGTGAGCATGCCGCCGTAGCCGATCAGGCGCATCTGGCTTTCTTTTTCGAGCAGCTTCGGTGTGGTGCCCGACGAGATCAGCGCGTGAAATCCCGACAGCGCTCCGCATGCGATGGTGATGAACAGGAAGGGAAAAAGGGACCCAGCGAACACCGGTCCATCACCGTGAGTGGCGAAGTGCGAGACCGCCGGCGCTTGCATGACCGGATGAGCAATACAGATAGCCGACCGCCAGCAGGGCGATGGCTCCGATCTTCATGAACGTCGACAGGTAGTCGCGCGGCGCGAGAAGCAGCCAGACCGGCAGCACCGACGCGACGAACCCGTAGCCGACGATCAGCCATGACACCATCACCGGGGAGAGGTTCAACCAGGATGCGCCCCAGGCTGTTTCGCTGACGACGTCGCCGAACGCCACGGCGAGCACCAACAGCACGAAGCCGATCACGGACACTTCCGCCACCCGTCCGGGGCGAAGGAATCGCAAATAGCAGCCCATCAAGACGGCAATCGGGATGGTCATCGCGATGGAGAACACGCCCCAGGGGCTTTGCGCCAATGCTTTCACCACCACTAGCGCGAGCACCGCGATGATGATCACCATGATCACGAAGGTCCCGACCAGAGCGGCAGCACCGCCGGTGGCGCCGAGCTCGTCGCGGGCCATCTGACCAAGCGAGCGGCCGCGCCGTCGGGTCGAGATCCACAGCACCAGGTAGTCCTGAACGGCGCCGGCGAACACCGCGCCGACGATGATCCAGATGCTGCACGGCAGATAACCCATCTGGGTGGCCAGTACTGGGCCGACGAGCGGTCCGGCTCCGGCGATCGCGGCGAAGTGATGGCCGAACAACACTCGTCGGTCGGTCGGCACGTAGTCGGTGCCGTCATCGAAAACCTCTGCGGGCGTGGCATGGTCATCGCGGGGGAGCACGATCTTCGCCTCGATCAACCGCGCGTAGAACCGGTATCCGATGACGTAGGTGCAGATCGCTGCGACGACGAACCAGACCGCGTTGACGGTCTCGCCGCGGACGAAGGCGATGATCGTCCAGGCCACCGCGCCGACAACAGCGATGAGTCCGAAGAAGATCTTGTGGCGGGTGCCGATCGGCGAGCGGTCGATGATGGCCACCGGTGGCAAGTCGGCGTCGGTGTGTATGTAGCTCAGGTGGGTGTTGTCGGTGTCGGGCGTGGGCTGCGGTGGTGCTACCACTGCGCCTCCTGTCGTGGGGGACACGCCGAATTGGGCCGCTGGCAGCTTAACCCGCGTGCATGGCCCGCACCGTGTCGATGGTGTCGGCTTCGGCCGGTCCGAAGGCCGATAACGCGACGTCGCGATCGATTTGCGTTCCTTCGGTCTTCGTTCCACTTCCTGGATACCGCGGAAGTCCGCCCTGATCTTGCCGGCACCGCTGAGTGGTCAGCCGAACCGGCCGGAAATGTAGTCCTCGGTGGCCTTCTGGTCGGGCTTGGAGAAGATCTTCTCGGTGGTGCTGATTTCGACCAGCCGTCCCGGCTTGCCGGTGGCCTCCAGGTTGAAGAACGCGGTGCGATCGCTCACGCGAGCAGCCTGCTGCATGTTGTGGGTAACAATGATGATGGTGTACTGCCGCTTGAGTTCCCCGATCAGATCTTCGATTGCGAGCGTCGAGATGGGGTCGAGCGCGGAACAGGGTTCGTCCATCAGCAGTACGTCGGGCGAGACGGCGATAGCCCGGGCGATGCAGAGCCGCTGTTGCTGGCCACCAGATAGTCCCCCGCCGGGCGTATCCAGCCGATCTTTCACCTCGTTCCATAGGTTCGCACCGCGCAACGACTGCTCGGCGAGCTCGTCGAGGTCTTTCTTCTTGTGTGTCCCTTGCAGTTTCGACCCGGCGATGACGTTGTCGCGAATTGACATGGTGGGGAAGGGGTTTGGCCGCTGGAACACCATCCCGACGATGCGGCGCACGCTGACCGCGCTGATGTGCTTGCTGTAGATGTCGCAGCCGTCGAGCAACACCGATCCCTCCACCCGCCCACCGGGAGCTGTCTCATGCAGACGGTTGAGCGCCCGCAGAACAGTCGACTTGCCGCACCCGGAAGGGCCTATCAACGCGGTGACACTGCGTGGATTGACCGTCATGTTCAGGTCGGCCACCGCCTTGAAGGAGCCGTAGTAAACGTTGAGATCCCTTGCCTCTACCCGCTTTGCGCCCCTGCGTAGCCGCAGGACGCTGCCCGCCGCTGGCTCGGCCGCCGGGGACGCCAGCGGGGCGGCGTGCTGCGCGCTCCGGCTCGCCGTCGCATCCGTTGTCATGTTGATGTCTCGCGTCACGCGATCCTCCTGTGGTGCCCTCATGCTCTGGGTTCGGTCACACGTCCCCGACCAACGCTGGTCCGACTGGCGATCCATCGGGCCGTCACGGTGAAGATCAAGACCAACGCCACCAACGTGAGTGCCCCCGCCCAGGCGCGGGCTTGAGCGGCTTTGTATCCAGTTATGGCGTTGCCGAAGATCTGCAAAGACAGCGTCGACATGCGTTTGGTCGGGTTGAGTTCAATGAACAGGTCGTTGCCCAGCGCAGTCAGCAGCAGCGGCGCTGTTTCTCCCATGGCGCGCGCGAACGCGAGCATGACACCGGTGATGATTCCTGAACTGGCACTGGGAAGTACGACCGACATGATCGTGCCCGCCTTGGTGGCGCCCAGCGCGAACGAGGCTTCCCGCAGTTCTCGCGGCACGAGTCGCAGCATCTCTTCCGTCGAGCGGATGACCAGCGGCAGCATGACAAGTGCGAGGGCGATTCCTCCGGCGATGCCGGAGAACCCAAAAAACACCACCCACATCGCGTAGACCAGCGCGCCGGTGACGATCGTTGGCACGCCGACCAGGATGTCGGTGAGAAAGCGCGTCACCCGGGCCAGTTGGCCTCCGTATTCCACCAGATAGATCGCTGCCGCGATACCGACGGGCATCGACAGCGCTGTCGCGATGCCGGTGACGATCAGGCTTCCGATCATGCCGTTCAGGAATCCGCCACCGGGTTCGCTGGGATTGCCGGGCGGTGTCCGGGTGAGGAACTCCGGGCCCAGGTACTTCAGCCCTTTTCCAGCGACGTAGACCAGCACCCAGGCCAGCACGGCGACGGTGGCGACCATGACCAGTACCAGTACAGCGTGGACGAACAGGTTGATGATTTGGCGGCGGCGCTCCCCAGGGAACCAGTCGATCTCGGCCAGTTCTTCGCGGGGGTCTTCGTCGATCGTCGTGCTCACGCGATGTGCTCCGAGACTCGGCCGACGATGCGCTTGCCGATCACGTTGACGAGCAAGGACAACAACAGCAACGCGAAGGCGACGACGAACAGTGAATCCAGATGAAAAGGCTGGTTTGCCTCGGTGAATTCATTGGCGATGACGCTGGGCATGGTGGATCCCGGGCTCATGATCCCGTGCGGGATGGTCAACACGTTGTTGCCGATCAGCATCGTCACCGCGATCGTCTCGCCGAACGCGCGGCCCAGACCCAGGATCGCGGCGCCGACGATCCCCGAACGCGATCGCGGCAACACCGCCAGGCGCAGCATCTCCCATGTGGTCGCGCCGAACGCCAACGCGGCTTCCTTCTCGGCGCGCGGCGCGGTATCGAAGACTTCTCGACAAATCGCGGTGACGATGGGCAGCACCATGATCGCGAGTACCACGCCGGCCGCGAAGACGGAATATCCGAAAAATGGGCCCCGAAACAACCATCCGATCGCCGGGATTCCCGACACCGATGTCAACCCGCGGCCGATCGGCCCCAGCGCGGGGATCAGCGCGAAAACCCCCCAAAAGCCGTAGACCACGCTTGGGATCGCGGCGAGCAGATCGACCATCGACGACAACGGTCGGCGAAGCACCCTTGGCGACAAATTGGTGATATAGAGGGCGACCGCGATTGCGACCGGCACCGCGATAACCATCGCGACCAGCGAGGTCACCACGGTCCCGTAGATAAACTGCACGATCCCAAAGGGATTCGGATCGGTGGAGGTCGCAGTTGCCTCCGATGGTGCCCATCGCGCGTGCAGAAAACTCAGCGGCCCGTAGTGCGCCAGCGCCGGCCACGCCCTGATCAGAAGGAATGCTGCCGTCGCCAGCAGGACCGCGATCACTGTCAGTGCCGCGGCGGCCATCAGCCGCGCGAAAAGCCCATCGACGAACCGGCCGTCCGATGATGGCTCCGACGTGTCGGGGGAGGCCAGGACCTCCGCGGTCACAACTCTCCCTTTGGGGCAGCCCGGATCATGGTGCGACCGGGCCGCCGTTGAGGGTGATCTTGTGGACCTCGCCCATGGCCAGACCCTGCAAATCTTTGCCCAACGGGGCGTAGTTGACGCTGGCAGCATCGTCCTGACCCGCAGATAGGGTCCAGGAGAAGAAGTTGACCAGCGCCTTTGCCTTCGCCGCGTCGGTCTGGTTTTGGTACACCAACGCGTAGGTGGTGCCGGTGATCGGGTAGGCGTGGAGATCGGGCCCGTCGGTCAGGCTTACCCGCAGATCTGGCGGGTAGGTGATGCCTTGGGTGCCGGCGGTGATGGTGGCGACGCAGGGCTGGATGAAGTTACCGGTCTTGTTTTTCACGACGCCGTAATTGAGATTCTGCGCCAACGCGTAGGCCAACTCGACGTAGCCGATGCTTCCGTCGGTTTGGTTGATCACTCCAGAGACACCCTCGTTGCCCTTACCGCCGATGCCCACCGGCCATGCGATGTCCTTGCCGAAGCTCCTGCCGGAGCCGCCCAGAGCTTGCACCCAGGTCGGGCTTTCCTTCGTCAGGAAGTCCGTCCACACCGCGGTGGTGCCGGAGCCGTCCGAGCGATGGGCCACCGCAATCGGTTGGGCGGGAAGATCGGCACCGGCATTCAGCGCGACCAGCGCCGGGTCGTTCCAGGTGGTGATCTTGCCGGCGAAGATCTTGCCCAACGTGTCACCGTCGAACTTCAGGCCGGTTTTGACACCCTTGACGTTGTAGGTCGGTACGACCGCGCCCAGCGTCAACGGTATGTGCAGGATTGGGCCGAATTTCGCGGCCGTCAGCTCGCTGTCTTTCATCGGGGTATCGGATGCGCCGAAGTCAACCGTGCCGGTGACGATCTGTTGCACGCCGCCTCCGGAGCCGATCGGCTGATAGGCGACCTGCACCCCATCGGACTGTGAATAGTGTTTGTCCCACACCGACATGACTGGCGCCACGAACGTCGACCCGGCACCCGAGAGACTGGCTGCCCCGCCGTCGATCTTCGGGATCGTCCTCGCGTATTCCGGTTTGGCGGCCGCCCGCTGACCACAGATCTGGCCCGCGATGTTCTGCTGGTCCCCGCCGGCCACACCGTCACTGGTGCTTCCACACCCGGTCAGACTCGCTGCGACGATGGCGATCACCGCGGTGATCGTCCTGGTTCGGAGGAACATCAATGCCGCCTGATCCCGAGATACGCATACATCTGGTTATCGAAGACCCCCGAGATGAACACGCGGCGTTTCAAACCCGGCAGGGAAATGAACACCCTGGCCAGTTGATCGCTACCGGTTCCGCCGCGTGCGACAACTACGGTAGGCCCCGCACTGGCCGGCGAACATACCATTCCCAGCCATAGGTGCTCACCCACTTCACAACTCCGGATCTGCTGTCGGACAATCGCATTCGCGGTTTATCTAGCTACTTCGACCTGAATCAGGTTGACGGTGTGAGCTCGATCACGTTCTGCCCCTGGTGAATCGCAGGGGTCAGGCCTGAGGCGGCGACGGTGGTGCTGATTGGGCCCTCGATCGGTCGAGCCACGATGACCGGCACGCGAACGGATTGAACGACCGCGTTGCTGACCGAGCCCAGGAGCGTGCGAGCTAGGGCGTTCCGCCCGTGACTCCCGAGCACGACAAGCTGTGCGAATTCAGATGTTTCGACGAGCACTCGGGATGGTCGATCGAAAACGAGGCGTGTCTGCACAGTCACGTCGGGATAGCGTTCTAGCCAGCCCGCCAGCACTCCGGTCAGAAGGCGCTGTTTTTCTTCGGCCTTTATTTCCGGCCAGTCCACACTTGGAAAATCGGTCGTCTCCCCGTCACGCCATGCATGCAGTGCTATCAAATCGACATGGCGACGCGAAGCTTCGTCGAAAGCGATCGCCGTAGCGAGCTCTGAGGTCGGTGAGCCGTCTATTCCGACGAGTACGGGAGCCTGTGCGGGACGCGGAATGAGAGGCTCCTCGTCGTGGATGACTGCGACGGGACAGTGGGCGTGCCGCACCAGTCCAGAACTGACTGAGCCGAGCAAACCGCGAGCCAGTGCTCCGCGCCCGTTGGTGCCGACGACGATCAGCTTGGCATCATTCGACAGATCGACCAGCGTCGGGCCGGGGGCCGAAGGCAGAAACTCCGTGCCGATCGGTGTCCGCAGAGCATGTCCCGTGGCGTCATCGGCGATCTTCAATGCGTTTGCGAGGACGCTGCGACCCTCGGCTTTCTGCCATTCTGCAAATTCGTCCAGTAGCGGGGACTGCGACCATGTCGAAGCCGACGGACTGGCCGCGTGCATGAGGGTGAGCGGTAAATCGCGGACAACCGCGTCGTGCGCGGCCCAACGCACAGCGGCGTCCGATGCGGGCGATCCGTCGACGCCGACGATGATGCCGTAATCCTTGCTCCCTGAAGGCATTCTGTTTTCCTTTCGTCAAGGAGCACGCTATGCCGCGTGGACTCGCCGGTCGTGAGGCCTTGAACCCCTAACCTGAGGGTCATTGGACCCTCGTCTGTAGGTGCCCCCGTCTATCAAAGGGCGAGGAATGCGCACCCGATCACGGCGCCGCCTTTCCGGACCGTAATCGACTTCGGGACAGGTCTTTTTCGGCGTTCCCTCGCTGGCATCGGGGGCTGGCTTTAGTCGCGCTCGTAGAAGGCCCGCACGGTGTCGATGGTGTCGGCTTCGGCCGGACCCTTGTCGTCGCGGTAGCGCAGCACCCGGGCGAATCTCAGCGCCAACCCGCCGGGGTAGCGCGACGACGTCTGGACACCGTCGAGGGCGATCTCGACCACCTGCTCCGGACGCACCTCGACGACGTAGCCCTCGGTGCCGCCGACGGCCAGCTCCTGAAATCGCGCGGTCTGCCATTCCAGCATCGCGTCGGTCATGCCCTTGAAGGTCTTGCCCAGCATCACGTAGCCGTCGGTGGCCGGATCGCGGGCGCCGAGATGAATGTTGGAGAGCTTGCCCTGCCGCCGCCCGGACCCCCACTCAACGGCCAGCACCACCAGATCCAACGTGTGCACTGGTTTGACCTTGAGCCAGCCGGCCCCACGCCGGCCGGCTTCATAGGGCGCGGTCAGTGACTTGGCCATCACACCTTCGTGGCCGGCGGCCAGCGTCGCATCCAGAAAGTTGGCCGCCGCAACGGGATCCGAGGTGACCAGGCGATCGACCCGGTTCTGCGGGGGCGCGATCTCATCGAGCACGGCGGCCCGCTCGCTGGCTCGGCGCATCGAGCAGGTCGACACCGTCGCGGTGCAGGATGTCGAAGTAGAAGACCGACAACGGCTGGGCGGTGCGGGCGGCGGCCACGTCGACGGAGCGGCCGAATCGCGAAGCGGTGACCTGGAAGGGCTGCGGCCGGCCATCGGGACGTAGCGCGATCGCCTCGCCGTCGGCGATCAGCTCGCGCACCGGCAGACGCCAGCGTCGCCTCGACCACCTCGGGCAGCCGCGCGGTGACGTCGTCGAGGCTGCGGGTGTACACGGTGACCTGGTCGCCAGCCCGGTGTATCTGCACGCGGGCGCCGTCCAGCTTCGCCTCGAAAATGCCCTCGCCGCCGAGCTTTTCCAGCGCCTCGCCGACGTCTGCGGCGGTCTGTGCCAGCATCGGGCCGACGGGTCGGCCGACCTGCAGGGTGAACGCGTCCAATGCCGCGGTTCCGCCGGCTCAGCCCGGCGGCGGCGACCGCGGGCAGGGCGCCGCCGAGCATCGCCGCGCGACGTACGGCGGCGGCGGGGATCTGCGCCGCGGCGGCCACCGCGTCAGCCATCACGCCGATCAGTGCGCCCTGGCGTAGCTCGCCGGTCAGCAGTCGCCGCAGGAACGTCTGCTCGACTTCGGTTGCCGAGGAGAACAATTCGGCGACCAGCTCGGCGCGCCGCGCCTGCGAGCCCTTGCCCGAGACCGCGCCGATCGCCGACAGCGTGGCGTCGACGCCGTGGACGGTCAGGCTGGCTGAGCGGCGGCGGGCGGGATCGAGCGCAAAGCCGCCCAGCCGACGCCGATCTGGCGCTGCGGCAGCTCGCCGGAAAGCCACGCCACGACGATCGCGACCAGTGCGGGATCGGACTTGGCCTGGCCGAGCAACTCGGCGATCCGCGCGATCTTGGCCCGCCGCGACAGCCGAGCCACCCACGTCAACCGAGGTGGTCGCGACGTCGATCAGCAGCACAACCCACCTTTACACGCCTGACCGACAACGTCACGCACGGCCGCGATAACGTGCAGCTAACCGCAGGCACCGCCCGACAACAAGGAGGTTTGGATGGAGATCAACGGCAAGAAGGTCATCGTCATCGGCGGCGCCTCGGGCATGGGCCGCGCCAGCGCCGAGTTGCTGCACGCCCGCGGCGCCAGCGTCGCGATTTTCGACCGCGAAGGCTCGGACGGCAAAGAGGTCGCGGCCGGAATCGGCGGCGACTTCTACCCGGTCGACGTGACCGACTTCGCCGGCACCGAGGAGACCCTGAAGACCGCGGTCGACAAGCTCGGTGGCCTGCACGTCACCGTGACCACGGCCGGCGGCGGCATCGCGAAGCGCACCATGTCGAAGTCCGGCCCGCACGACCTCGAGTCCTTCCAGTCGGTCATCGATCTCAACCTCATCGCCTCGTTCAACATCAGCCGGCTGGCGGCCAGCCACATGAGCCAGAACGAGCCGGAGGACGACGAGCGCGGCGTCATCATCAACACCGCGTCGATCGCGGCGTTCGAGGGCCAGATCGGCCAGGTCGCCTACACCGCGGCCAAAGCCGGCATCGCCGGCATGTGCCTGACCATGGCCCGCGATCTCGGGTCGCTCGGCATCCGCGTACTGGCGATCGCGCCAAGCCTGTTCGCGACCGGGTTGACCAAGGGCATTCCGGACGAGTTCGCCACTGCGCTGACCAAGGACGCGGCGTTCCCGAAGCGGCTGGGCCGCCCGGAGGAGTACGCCAAGCTGGTCGCGGCGATCGTGGACAACCCGATGCTGAACGGTCAGTGCCTGCGTCTGGACGCCGGCCAGCGCTTCGCGCCCAAGTGACCGTTCCGCGCGAGTCGGAAGTCATGGTCGTGATCCGGGCCAGATCGCAGCCCTGACTTCTGTTTCGCGGCCGTCCAGCCCGACCGACCACCCGGTTGGGAGGCGGCCGCATTTAAGTACACTCTTTCCCACCGGCCAATGGCGTCCAAGAGGAAGGCCCTGCAATGGGTATCGCACTGACCGACGACCATCGCGAACTCGCCGAGGTCGCCCGCGGGTTTCTCACCTCGCAGAAGGCCCGCGCGGCCGCGCGGTCGCTGCTGGATGCGCCCGAGGAGGCCAGGCCGCCGTTCTGGCAGGGCCTCGTCGAACTCGGCTGGCTGGGCCTGCACATCGACGAGGAGCACGGCGGCTCGGGGTACGGGCTGCCCGAACTCGTCGTCGTCATCGACGAACTCGGTCGTGCGGTGGCGCCGGGGCCGTTCGTGCCGACCGTCATCGCGTCGGCGGTGATCGCCAAAGACGGCACCGCGGAACAGAAGTCACGGCTGCTGCCGGGGCTGATCGACGGAACGGTCACGGCGGGCATCGGTCTGGGCGGCAGCGTCAGTCTCAGCAACGGCGTGGCCGACGGCGACGCCGGGATCGTGCTGGGCGCGGGCCTCGGCGACCTGCTGCTGATCGCGGCCGGTGACGACGTGCTGGTGCTGGAGCGCGGCCGCGCCGGCGTCTCGGTCGAGGTGCCGGAGAACCTGGATCCGACCCGGCGCTCCGGACGAGTCCGTCTGGACAAGGTCAGCGTCACCGACGACGACATTCTGGCCGGGGCGCACGATTCGGCACTGGCGCGCGCCCGGACGCTGCTGGCCGCCGAGGCGGTCGGCGGGTCTGCCGACTGTGTCGACTCCGCTGTCGACTACGCCAAGGTGCGCCAGCAGTTCGGCCGCACCATCGCCACCTTCCAGGCGATCAAGCACCACTGCGCGAACATGTTGGTTGCCACCGAGTCGGGGATCGCCGCGGTGTGGGACGCTTCGCGTGCGGCATCCGAGGACGAGGACCAGTTCCGGCTGGCGGCCGCTTCGGCTGCGGCGCTGGCGTTTCCGGCCTACGCGCGCAACGCGGAACTGAACATTCAGGTGCACGGCGGTATCGGTTTCACCTGGGAGCACGATGCGCATCTGCACCTGCGCCGCGCGTTGGTCACGACGGCACTGTTCGGTGGTGACGCGCCCGCCGATGACGTGTTCGAACGCACCGCCGCCGGTGTGACCCGGGAGAACAGCCTGGACCTGCCGCCCGAGGCCGAGGAGATGCGGACCCGGATTCGCGCGGACGTCGCCGAGCTCGCCGCGCTGGACAAGCAGGCGCAGCGCGACAAGCTGATCGAGACCGGCTACGTGATGCCGCATTGGCCCAAGCCATGGGGGCTGGCCGCCGATGCGGTGGAGCAGTTGGTGATCGAGGAGGAGTTCCGTGCCGCGGGCATCAAACGCACCGACTACGGCATCACCGCCTGGGTGATCCTGACCCTGGTCCAACACGGAACGCCTTGGCAGATCGAGCGATTCGTCGAGAAGGCGCTGCGCAAAGACGAGATCTGGTGCCAGCTGTTCTCCGAGCCCGACGCCGGGTCGGACGCGGCGTCGATCAAGACCGAAGGCCACCCGGGTGGACGGCGGCTGGAAGATCAACGGCCAGAAGGTGTGGACCAGCGGGGCGCACTACTGCGCGCGCGGGTCTGGCCACTGTGCGCACCGACCCGGAAGCGCCCAAGCATGCCGGCATCACCACGGTGATCGTGGACATGAACGCTCCCGAGGTCGAGGTGCGACCGCTGCGTCAGATCACCGGCGGGTCGGACTTCAACGAGGTGTTCTTCAACGACCTGTTCGTGCCCGACGAAGACGTGGTCGGCGAACCCAACACCGGCTGGACGGTCGCGCGGGCGACGCTGGGCAACGAGCGGGTCAGCATCGGCGGCAGTGGATCCTTCTACGCGGGACTGGCGACGCAACTGGTTCAACAGGTCAAGGATCAGCCGGATCGGTTGGCGGGCGGGCGAATTCGGCTCGGCCGATACCTGGCCGAGGAGAATGCGCTGCGGCTGCTGAACCTGCGCCGCGTCGCGCGCAGCGTCGAGGGAGCGGGCCCGGGTCCGGAAGGCAACGTCACCAAGCTGAAGCTGGCCGACCACATGATCGAGGGCGGCGCGATCTCGGCCGCGCTGGCCGGGCCCGAGACCGCGTTGCACGACGGTGCCGGCGCGCTTGCGGGGCGACTGGTGATGAGCGCTCGAGCCATGGCGATCGCCGGTGGCACCTCAGAGGTCACCCGCAATCAGATCGCCGAGCGGATCCTCGGGATGCCGCGCGACCCGCTGATCAACTAGCGCAGCGCTCAGGCCGGGCGGGGGACCGCGGCGGCGAGCGACTGGCCGAGCCAGTCCGGCACCGCCCGGCGGGCATCGGTCGCTCCGTGGATGGCGACGTTGCCGTTGAGCATCGCCTGCGACCACGACACGTCGCCGCGCCAGATCTGGGTCAGGGTGAGCAGGCTGGTCTCGATGGTGGCGGCCACCTCGTAGCCGGGGTCGAAATCGCAGATGTCGGGCTCGCCCTCGGACACCACCAGCCACCAGTGGGCGGCCTTGCGGTCCATGTCGATCAGGTTGAACGCCAACACTGTTCGCGCGCGTGGCCAGGCGTCGACGGAAATCGTCCGGCGGATATCCCACATCAACAGGTGCGGGTCGAGGTCGGCATCGCCGAGGTCGCCTATCCAGCGAATTCCCCAGGCGCCGAGCGCGGCCACGACTCCGGCGAGTTCCTGCCCGCACGGTGTCAGCGTGTACGAGGAGCGACCGTCGGTCTCGATCGCGTTCGACAACACCCGCACGGGTCAGCGACTTGAGTCGTTTGGACAGCAGCGCCGGTGACATCCGCGGAAGCCCACGCCGCAGATCGTTGAAATGCGCGCTGCCTCGCAGCAACTCACTCACTACGAGCAGGGTCCATCGTTCATCGAGCAACTCCATCGCCTTGGCGATCGGGCAGAACTGGCCATACGT
Source organism: uncultured Actinomycetota bacterium (assembly GCA_963796825.1). Taxonomy (GTDB): domain Bacteria; phylum Actinomycetota; class Actinomycetes; order Mycobacteriales; family Mycobacteriaceae; genus Mycobacterium. The sequence continues at coordinate 205,859 of CAWCNE010000007.1, read as the reverse complement.
CGACATCTCTCCAGTACACCGCCTGGCGGTGGAATTGACTAGTACAGATCGTGAACCACGGCGGGTTCAGATCTGACACTGGAGACAGTGCGCCGGTGCGTAGACGATTGCGTAATGACCACCAGAATTGACGACAACGCCGTGACCATCGATCGCGGCCTCGAAAGCAGGCATCGTGCGCTGTGGGCACTGGGCGACTACGCAACCGTGGCAACCGAACTGGTGTCACCGCTGGGCCCGGTACTGGTGCAGGCGAGTGAGATCGGCGCGGGTGATCGGGTGCTCGACGTCGCCGCCGGTTCGGGCAACGTGGCGATCCCCGCCGCGCTCATCGGTGCGAATGTGACTGCCAGCGACCTGGTTCCGGAGCTGCTGGAGCGCGGTGCGGCGCTGGCCCGTGGGTCTGAACGTGCACTGGCGTGAAGCCAATGCCGAAGCGCTACCGTTCGGCGTCGCGGAGTTCGACGCGGTGCTCTCCTGCGTCGGGGTGATGTTCGCCCCGCACCATCAGCGCGCAGCGCGACGAGCTGGTCCGGGTCTGTCGGCCCGGCGGGACGATTGGGCTGATCAGCTGGACACCGGAAGGCTTCATCGGCCAGATGTTCGCGACGATGAAGCCGTATGCCCCGGCACCGCCGTCCGGCGCGCAGCCGCCGCCCCGATGGGGCGACCCGGATTACGTGCGGACTCTGCTGGGCGACGGCGTCACCGACTTCGCCACGGAACGTCGCACGCTGAGAGTGGACCGATTCGTCGACGGGGCGGCGTTCCGCGACTTTTTCAAGACCTATTACGGGCCGACGATCTCGGCGTACCGCGGTATCGCCGCAGGCGCCGGAACGGGTCGCTGCGCTCGACGTCGAATTGGCGGACCTGGGCGACCGCTATCTGGCTGGATCGTCGACGATGGAGTGGGAGTACCTGCTGGTCACCGCTCGCAGGCGCTGATCAACGAGCGGGTGCAAAGCGTGCTGCCCCACCTGGGCCGGGCTCCGGCAGAGCCTCGACGCGCATCCCGCAGGTCACTGAATCAGGCTCGCAGTCAACGATATTGGCGGCGACCTTCAGCCCGCTCTGCTCGTCGAGTTCAACCAGCGCGATGACGTAGGGCACTGCGATTTCCGGGTTGAACGCGTGGTAGTTGACCGTGTAGGTGAAGACCGCGCCGTGCCCGGAAACCGGCATTGCGACCAGCGCAGCGCCGCAGTCGCGGCAGGTGCCGGCGGCGGGATGGACCCAGTGTGCGCAGTGATCGCAGTGCTCGATCAGCAGCTGCGACGTCGCCTCGGTTGACACGGGCAATACAGTACACTCAATTCCCTTCGGGTTGGTCTAACGGACGGCGCAGATGAGCTACTTCGAAAAAGACGCGATCATTTCCGGCATCGGCATCTCCCGAATCGGCCGTCGCACCGGCATTCCCGGCTTCGAGCTCACGATGGAGGCGGTCCGTACCGCGATCGACGACGCCGGCTTGGCCGCCACCGATATCGACGGCATCGCCACCTTGGGTGACACGCCCGCTGCCGAGATCAACGCCGCGCTGGGCATCGAGGCGTCCGACAGCGGGACGGGATTCAGCACCGGCGGTCTGATGAACCCGGTGATCTCGGCGTGCCGCGCGGTCTCCGAAGGCCATGCGCGGCATGTGATCGTCTACCGGACCATCCAGATGCTGGGCGGCACGGTCCTGGCGAAACAGGACGAGAACGCGCCCGCCCCGCCGATGGCGCAAGATGTTCGACACGCCGGAAGGCGAGACGCCACCGCTGGTCGGCCCGATGGACGATGTCGGCGATCTGGTTGCCGCCCAAGCGATATTCCGCGGCGAATTGGCTGGCGATGCACTGTCGCCGCCACATGGAGCTCTACGGAACCACCAAGGAGCAGCTGGGCTGGCTGGCGATCAACAGCAGACGCAACGCCGCGCTGAACCCCCGTGCGGTGTTTCGGGATCCGATAACGATGGCGGACTATCTGGGTGCACGGCCGGTTTCCACACCGTTCGGGCTATTGGATTGCGATATCCCGATCGACGGATCGGTCGCGTTGGTGGTGTCGGCCGCCGACTACGCCAAGGACTGTCCGCACCGGGCCGTGAAAGTCGAAGCGGTCGGGGGCAGTAACGGCGAGGGTGGCTGGTTTCACCGCCCCGACTATCCGAAGATGGCGTCCGCCGACGCGGCGGCGCAGATGTGGTCGCGGACCGACCTGACGCCGACCGATCTGAATCTCGCGGAACTCTACGACGGCTTCACCTTCCTCACCTTTGCCTGGCTTGAGGCCCTCGGAATCTGCGGTGACGGCGAGGCCGGTCCGTTCGTCGAAGGGGCCGAGCGGATTGCGCTGGACGGTGTGCTGCCGCTGAACACCTACGGCGGCCAGCTTTCCGCCGGACGCATGCACGGCTACTGGTTACTGCACGAGGCCTGTCTGCAGTTGCGTGGCGAGGCGGGGGAGCGGCAGGTGCGCGAGAGGCCCGAGGTCGCTGTCGCTGCGGTCGGGGGCGGACCGATCGCCGGATGCTTGTTGCTGACGTGCTGAATCACTCTGTGCGGGCGTGCAGTTGAGCGGTGACGCGCGTGCGCGTGGGGGAGCCGCTGCGGCCGCCGAGCGCCGGCCCGATAAGCGAGCTTCGCAGATTGCCCGTCTCATCGAGGCTGACATCATCCGGCGCGGCTGGCCGGTCGGGCAGTCGCTGGGCTCAGAGCAGGCGCTGCAGCAGCATTACCAGGTCAGCAGATCGGTGCTGAGGGAAGCGGTTCGACTCGTCGAGCATCACCGGGTCGCGCGCATGCGGCGCGGCCCGAACGGCGGCCTGCTGGTCTGCGAGCCGGACGCGGCGCCGGCCACCCACGCGATCATCATCTATCTGGAATATCTGGGCATCACGATCGACGACCTGCTGCGATGCCCGGCTGCTTTTCGAACCGCTGGCCGCATCGCGGGCCGCGCTGCGAATCGACGAAGCGGGTATCGACCGACTTCGCGCTGTGCTGCGTGCCGAAGAAGACCGCCGGCCCGCTCCGGCGTCGCCGAACGACGAGTTTCACGCCACACTGGCGGAGCAGTCGAAAAACCCTGTGCTGCAACTGTTTATCGACATTCTTATCCGACTACCGTCCGGTACGCCGAAGGTTCGCGGGTGGATTCCGCCAGCGACGCCCTCGAGGTGATCGAGCGCCGCCACCGCGACCACTCAGCCATCGTCGCCGCCGTCACCGCAGGCGACGCGGCGCGCGCGATGACGCTGAGCGAACAACATGCGGCGTCGGTGACGAAGTGGCTGCAAGACCACCATCGCCGCGGTGGCCGCACGCGGGCGCATCTCGCCGATCTCGAGGCGCCGCAAGGCAAGCTGGCCGAAGTGCTGGCCGCCGCCATCCGCGACGACATCGCCGGCAGCGGATGGCAGGTGGGCGAGGTCTTCGGGACCGAGGTCGCACTGCTGGAGCGCTACCGGGTTAGCCGGGCGGTGCTTCGGGAAGCGGTGCGGCTGTTGGAGTATCACGCCGTCGCCACCACCCGGCCCGGCCCCGGCGGCGGGCTGGTGGTGTCAGAACCCCAGGCGCAGGCCAGCATTGACACCATCGCGCTGTATCTCCAGTACCGCGAGCCCAGTCGCGAAGACCTGACGCATGATTCGCGACGCCATCGAGATCGACAACGTCGCCAAGGTCGTCGCACGCCACGACGCACCCGAGGTGCGGGCGTTCCTGGACAGCCAGCGCCTGATGATCGAGCAGGCCGGCGATGATCCGCGCAAAGCCGGCGTCGAAGAGTTCCTGTTCCATGCCGGGTTGGCGGAGCTGGCCGGCAACGCCGTGCTGGAGTTGTTCCTGCGGATCCTGGTCGAGGTCTTTCGCCGGTACTGGGCCAGCACCGACCAGCCGGTCCCGAGCCACGCCGATCTCGTCGACGTCAGACACGCTCACCTGCGCATCATCGAGGCGATCGCTCAGGGCGACGACAGCCTGGCCCGTCACCGCATCCGACGGCACCTCGACGCCGCCGCGTCCTGGTGGCTGTGACCTCGCCGGCGGTAAATGAAGTTGCGTCGGCGGCCCATCGGCGTCTAACCTCGGCGACGTGCAACATCTTCTCGTAGTAGCCAGCACCCGCAGCGGGGTCTGATCCAGACCGACCCCCCGCTGTGGGTCGGAAGCTACTACCCGTCGGTCACTCCTTCAGATCAGAGAAGACCGGCACATGACAATCACCCTCGCTCCACCCGAATCGTCGACGCTCTTGTTCGACGGCATCCCGCTTCCGCGCGGACTTCGCGAAGACGCCGACACCATGTCGTGGAGCACCTTCACCGCCACCTATGCGCCGAGCGCCGGTCCGCTGCGCCTGGGGCAGTGGCACTGCACCGACACCGACCGTCCGGCCACCCGGCTGGGGCCCCAGGACATTCCAGGCCACGCTTGGCGCTCGGTGACCGCATCGAGACCGCCGTCCGCCACCGCGAACGGCCCGGTCGCCGCGCTGACCGCGATGCTCCACGAACGCGGTGTCGCCGTCGAGATGCTGCGCTTCCATCAGCTGCAGTCAGACGACACGACCGCGACCTTCATTCAGGGCACCGACGGTTGTCGGGCCGAGTGGGCGATGGGCTACTCGCAAGACCCCACCCAGTCCGCGCTGTCGGCGGTCATCGCCTGCGCGAACCGGCTGTACGCCGGGAACCGCTAGAGGCGCCGCAGCACGATCGGCATGCCGTCCATCGGGAGCGGGATGGTGCGGTAGTCCCATTTCGCCTGGTAGCCCGCGTGCGGCAACTCAAGTCGGTAACGGCGCAGCAACCGATGCATGATCGTCTTGACCTCCAACTGGCCAAACGTCATCCCGATGCACTTGTGCGCACCGCCGCCGAACGGTGTCCACGCCTAGCGGTGCCGCTTGTGCTCGTTACGAGGCTCGGTGAAGCGTTCCGGGTCGAACCTCAGCGGGTCGGTCCAAATCTCCGGCAGGAGATGATTCATCCCCGGGAAACGCGGTGACATTGGTGCCTTCCGGCAAATAGTGACCCAGCAGTTCGGTGTCACGGACCGTCCGCCGCATCGCCCACTGAACGGGCGTCACCAACCGAATCGCCTCGTTCATCACCAAATCCAGCGACTCGAGCTTCTCCAGTGATTCGATGTCGAGCGGACCGTCGCCGAGACGGTCGGATTCCTCGCGGCAACGCTCCTGCCACTCCGGATTAGCGGCCAACTGGTAGGCCATATTCGTCGCAGTGGTGGTGGAGGTGTCGTGCGCAGCCATCATCAAGAAGATCATGTGGTTGACGATGTCCTGGTCGGAGAAGCTGTTGCCGTCCTCGTCCTCGGTGTGGCACAACACCGTCAGCAGGTCGTTGCCGTCTTTACGGCGTTGTTCCCGGACGCGCTCCTCGAAGTAGTTCTCCAGCAACTGCCGCGCTTTGAGCCCACGCCACCACGTGAATGGCGGCACGCCCGTGCGGATGATCGCGCATTGCCGGCTCGGACCGTCATGGTGAAGGCCTTGTTCACCTTGTGACCAGTTCGTGGTCGGTGCCGGGTTCATGGCCCATGAACACCATCGAGGCGATGTCGAGGGTGAGTTCCTTCATCGCCGGGTACAGCAGGAAGCGCGCGTCGTCGATCACCCAGTCGTTGGCCACGACCTGCGACGACGACCTGGTCCATCTGCTCGACATAGCCGACCAGCCGGGAGCGGATGAACGCTTCCTGCATGATCCGCCGGTGAAACAGGTGCTCTTCGAAGTCCAGCAGCATCAGGCCGCGGTTGAAGAACGGCGCCGATCACCGGGGTCCAGCCCTGCTGGGAATAGTCCTTGTTGCGGTTGGAGTAGATCTCCTGCGCGGCGTCCGGACCCAGCGCGGCGACGAACGGCAGCAGGGGAGAGTCTCCGAAAACGAGCGGACCCTTGGTTTCGTAAAGGAACAACAGGTAGTCGGGTCCGCCCCGCAACATCTCGATCATGTGCCCGAGAATCGGCAGCCCTCTGTCACCCATGACCGGCTTGAGCCCACTGCCCGGCGGCGGCTCGGCCAGGATGGTCTTCCGGAAACTGCGTGTTCCGCAGCCTCTGTTCGAGCAAGGCCCATGCCGGGGAAGTTGTTGAACGACGGGGTGAACCGGCGCTTGGCCTGGTCCAGCAGGTATTCGGGGTGCTGATGGTCGCCATTGACTTTCCTTCTGTGGGGCGTGCGCAGAGGATGGATCGCCTGTGTGGCAGACGTCACCGACTGTCAATCTTCAGGGGAAACTTGACGGCTGTCAAGTTTCCTTTTGGGTAGGGCGTAGTGCAAGGTCGTAGGGTGCGCATCGAGCAGGGGGCGACCGGGCGGCCGAGCAAGCTCCGGTTGCTGCCGGTTCCGCGGCGACGGGGTGATCGGCAGCGCCACGCCATCGTGCAGGCGGTGCGCGAGTTGCTGGAGGAAAAGCCGTTCGCCCAGTTGTCGGTGAGCACGATCAGCGATCGCGCCGGGGTGGCCCGATCGGGGTTCTACTTCTACTTCGACTCCAAGTACGCCGTGCTGGCCCAGATCCTCACCGACGCCACCCGCGAACTCGAGGAGTTGACCGAGTACTTCGCGCCGCGCGGGGCCGACGAGTCGCCGGCGGCGTTCGCCAAGCGGATGGTCGGAAGTGCGGCGGCGGTCTACGCCCACAACGACCCGGTGATGTCGGCGTGCAATGCCGCGCGTAACACCGACGCCGAGATCCGCGATCTGCTCGACCAGCAGGTCGAAGGCGTGGTCCAGCAGATCATCGGCATCGTCAAAGACGAGTTACGGGCCGGCACCGCCCACCCGATCAGTGACGACATCCCGACGCTGGTACGCACCCTGTCGGTCACCACCGCGCAGATGCTGTCCGGCGACACGGCTTACCTGGGCGACGACGGCGACGTGCAGCGCGGCGTGCGGGTGCTCGAGGCGTTGTGGCTCAACGCGCTGTGGGGCGGTTCGCTGCAGAGCTAGCGTTACCGCGCCCGGCGACGATGCGGCACGCGAAGCGGGGTAGGGTGGGGACACCTCCCAGCCGCGTAGCGGGTAGGTGGAGAGCCGAGCGACTACGCCGGTATCGTCACTGCCCATGTCGAAGAAGACGTTCGCGGGCAAGCGGTGTCTGATCACCGGGGCGGCCAGCGGCATCGGCCGGGCGACCGCGCTGCGGCTCGCGGGCCAAGGCGCCGAGCTGTACCTGACCGACCGCAACGCCGATGGTCTGGCGCAGACGGTGGCCGATGCTCGCGCGCTGGGTGCACGGGTCCCCGAGCACCGAGCGCTGGATGTCGCCAACTATGACGAGGTCGCCGCGTTCGCCGACGAGATCCACGCCAAGCACCCGAGCATGGACGTCGTGATGAACATCGCCGGGGTGTCGGCGTGGGGGACGGTCGACCGGCTGAGCCACGAGCAGTGGGACAAGATGATCTCGATCAACCTGATGGGCCCGATCCACGTCATCGAAAACTTCGTGCCGCCGATGGTGGCGGCGCGCAACGGCGGACATCTGGTCAACGTGTCCTCGGCGGCCGGGCTGATCGGATTGCCCTGGCATGCCGCCTACAGCGCCAGCAAATTCGGGCTGCGCGGGCTGTCGGAAGTGCTGCGCTTCGACCTGGCCCGATACCGCATCGGGGTGTCGGTGGCGGTGCCCGGTGCGGTCCGAACCCCGCTGGTCGACACCGTCGAGATCGCCGGCGTCGACCGCGACGACCCGCAGGTGAGTCGCTGGGTCGACCGCTTCAGCGGGCACGCGGTGTCGCCGGAGAAGGCCGCCGACAAGATCCTGGCCGGTGTCGCCAGGAATCGGTTCCTGATCTACACCTCGGCCGACATCCGCGCGCTGTACGCGTTCAAACGCGTTGCGTGGTGGCCTTATAGCGTCGCGATGCGGCAAGTGAACGCGGTGTTCACCAAGGCCCTCAAGCCCGCGCCGGTCGTGCCTCGCTAACTGCCGGGCATCTGCAATTCCAGCCGGACCCCCAGCAACCGCACCGGACGGTCCAGCTCGAACAGATCCAGCACCCGCAACGCCGCCGCGATGATCACGCCGGCGTCGGTGGTGGGCTCGTCGAGTTTGCGGATCTTCGTGCGGGTGTAGAACGTGCTGGTGCGCACCGTCACGGCCACCCGGGTGACGATCCGCGCGGCCGCCACCACCTCGCTCAGTGCTCGTCTCGCCAATTCGGTTACCGCTGAATCCATTTCGGCTCGATCGGTGAGGTCATGCGGGAAGGTGACGACGTGGCTGCGGGAGCGCGGCACCCACGGCTCGGAGCTGACCGTGTCGTCTCCGCCGCCGTTGGCCAGCAGCAGCAGCCACAGCCCGGTCCGGGGGCCGAATGCCGATGTCAGCAACTCGGCGTCGGTGTGCGCCAACTGCCACACCGTCGTGATATCAAGGCCGGCAAGCTTTTTCGTCGTCTTGGGGCCGACGCCCCACAGCGCGTCGACGGGCCGGTCGCCCATCACGGCCATCCAGTTCGACTCGGTGAGCGTGTAGATGCCGGCCGGCTTCGCAAAGCCGGTCGCGACCTTGGCGCGCTGTTTGTTGTCGCTGATGCCGACGGAGCAGGACAAGCCGGTGGCCGCCGCGATGACCGCGCGGATCTGTTCGGCCAGTGCCTGGGGATCATCGATGTCGGCGCCCACGTACGCCTCATCCCATCCCCATACCTCGACCGGATGGCCCAGGTCGCGCAGCAACGCCATCACCTGTTCAGAGGCGGCGTCATACGCCTCGGGATCGGACGGCAAGAAGGTGGCGTCCGGGCAGCGCCTGGCCGCGGTGCGCAGCGGCATGCCCGCGTGCACACCGAATTCGCGGGCTTCGTACGACGCGCAGGTGACAACCTTGCGGGCTTCGGTCGGGTCGCCGCTGCCTCCGACGATGACGGGCAGCCCGACTAATTCGGGGTGGCGGCCCAATTCGACCGAGGCCAGGAACTGATCGAGGTCGACGTGCAGGATCCAGCGCGGCTTCATCGTCCACAAAGCTTGCGCGCCAGGCTTTCCCACGCATCGCCCAGCGCCTGCAGAGATCGGTCGCGTTCTGTCAGCTGGTGCTCGACGTAGTCGGCCTCCAGCAACGCCAGTAGGGCATCGGTCTGGGCATCCAGATCACCCGTCGTGCCGGCTGATGGCCAGCAGCATCCGGACATGGGTGCGCAGCACCATCGCCGCGGCGCCGTAGCGGGACTGCGGATCGCGGTTGGCGGCCACCAGCAGCTCGCGGTGGGTGTGGGCGAACCGCAGCCGGGCGCGCCCGAACGCCAGCAGCCGATCCAGCGGCGGCGCATCGGGGCCCAGCGGCGGCGGGCCGAACATGAACGCCTGCTGGCTGGCTTGCTCGTCCTCGTCGAGCAGCACCATCATCAGACCGGCCCGGCTGCCGAATCGGCGGAACACGGTGCCTTTACCGACGCCGGCGGCCCCGGCAATGTCGTCCATGGTGACCGCGTCGGCGCCACGCTCGTCGATCAGTCGCCGTGCCGCATCCAACAACAGGACACGGTTACGCGCGGCGTCGCCGCGCTCCTGCGGCACGGAAACCGCCAGGTCGCGAACCGGGTCGGCGGTGCTCACAAAATTACTGTAGCGTCACCGGAACAAATCGGACCGTAGTCCGGTTAAATCGATGCAAAGATGTACATCAACCAGTGAAGGGAACTCAGATCATGCCGGACACCAAAGTGTTGGCGCTGGTAGGAAGCTTGCGGGCCGCGTCGATCAATCGCCAGATCGCCGAGCTGGCCGCCGAGTCGGCCCCGGACGGCGTCGCCGTCACGATCTTCGAAGGCCTCGGCGATCTGCCGTTCTACAACGAGGACATCGACGACGTGATGAACGCCGAGGCTCCAGCCTTGGCTCCGGTGGCCGCGTTGCGCGCCGCCGCGGCCGATGCCGACGCCGCACTGGTGATCACGCCGGAATACAACGGCAGCTACCCGGCCGTCCTCAAGAACGCGATCGACTGGCTGTCGCGGCCATTCGGCGACGGCGCGCTCAAAGGCAAACCACTGGCCGTGATCGGGGGCTCCTTCGGCCAGTACGGCGGGGTATGGGCGCACGACGACACCCGCAAGTCATTCGGGATTGCCGGTGCCCGGGTGGTCGATGCGATCAAACTGTCGGTTCCGTTCAAGACGCTGAATGGTCAGCACCCGCGCGAGCATGCGGAAGTGTCTGCAAACGTGCGCGACGCGGTGGGCAAGCTGGCTGCCGAAGTCAGCTAATTTCTGACGCGCCCCAGCGGTATCGACGCCGCTGGGGCGCTTTGCTGTGCGGACCCGGACGGGCGTTGTCGGTGCCGGGTGGTAAACCTGTTCGTATACCGCCGCGAGGCCATTTTGTGACCTGCGACACGCCGAAGACACGTCGGCGCGAGGGCTTACGACCAGGGAATTTCATGAATGTTTTTCAGAACATCTTGTATCCCCACTCAATGTCGACCACTAGGTGTAGTGTTCCCGACACCGACAGACCCCAGGTCCACCTGGTCGGTCGGGACGCACCAGCCGGCAGCGAAAGCCAGCTGACGCGGACCGGCGAGACGGGAATTCTGCGGCGCGGCGGTTCGCTGAATAGCAGTACACGAGTAGTTGCCAGTCTTGCCCTTTTCCCACCGTTGACAGAGGGGTCGTACCGCCGATGAGCGTCACCGTTTACACCAAGCCAGCCTGCGTGCAGTGCAACGCCACCTACAAAGCGCTGGACAAGCAGGGCATCGCCTACGAGAAGGTCGACATCAGCCTCGACTCCGAGGCACGTGACTATGTGATGGCCCTCGGCTACCTGCAGGCGCCCGTCGTGGTGGCCGGCAACGAGCACTGGTCGGGCTTCCGGCCGGACCGGATCAAGTCGCTCACCGCTGCCGTTCTGAGCGCGTAGCCGGCAACGCCGAACGACCGGAGGGGATCGCCGTGCCGTCCTGCAGCCTGGTGTATTTCTCCAGCGTCTCGGAGAACACCCACCGCTTCGTGCAGAAGCTGGGCATGCCGGCAACGCGGATACCGCTGCACGGCCGTATCGAGGTCGACCAGCCGTACGTGCTGGTGCTGCCGACCTACGGCGGCGGCCGGCCGACTCCGAACATCAACGACGGTGGCTATGTCCCCAAACAGGTCATCGCCTTTCTTGAACAATGAACACAACCGATCGTTGATCCGCGGCGTCATCGCCGCGGGCAACAACAACTTCGGTGCCGAATTCGCCTATGCGGGCGACGTGGTGTCCCGCAAATGTGGCGTGCCCTACCTCTATCGCTTCGAACTGATGGGGACCCCGGACGACGTGGATGCCGTCCGCGCCGGTCTCGCTGACTTCTGGAAGGAACAGACGTGCCAACAACCGTCGCTGCAGAGCCTGTAACCACCGGCACGCATGCTCATGCTGCCGGGAGCCCGGCGGAGACCGACTATCACGCGCTGAATGCGATGCTGAATCTGTACGACGCCGACGGCAAGATTCAGTTCGACAAGGACCACGAAGCCGCGCATCAGTACTTCCTGCAGCACGTCAACCAGAACACGGTCTTCTTCCACAATCAGGACGAGAAGCTCGACTACCTGATCAAGGAGAACTACTACGAGCGCGAGGTTCTCGACGAGTACAGCCGCAACTTCGTCAAGACGCTGCTGGATCGCGCGTACGCCAAGAAGTTCCGGTTCCCGACCTTCCTCGGCGCGTTCAAGTACTACACCTCGTACACGCTGAAGACGTTCGACGGCAAGCGCTATCTCGGAGCGTTTCGAAGACCGCGTCGTGATGGTGGCGCTGACCTTGGCGTCCGGCGACACCGGGCTGGCCGAGAAGCTGGTCGACGAGATCATCGACGGCCGGTTCCAGCCGGCGACGCCCGACCTTCCTCAACTCCGGCAAGAAGCAGCGCGGTGAGCCGGTGAGCTGCTTCCTGCTGCGCATCGAAGACAACATGGAGTCGATCGGTCGCTCGATCAACTCCGCGCTGCAGCTGTCCAAGCGCGGCGGGGGAGTCGCGTTGCTGCTGAGCAACATTCGCGAGCACGGCGCGCCGATCAAGAACATCGAAAACCAGTCATCGGGCGTCATCCCGATCATGAAGCTGCTCGAGGACTCGTTCTCCTACGCCAACCAGTTGGGCGCGCGCCAAGGGCGCCGGCGCGGTGTATCTGCAGGCTCATCACCCCGACATCTACCGCTTCCTGGACACCAAGCGGGAGAACGCCGACGAGAAGATCCGGATCAAGACGCTGAGCCTGGGCGTGGTGATCCCGGACATCACCTTCGAGTTGGCCAAGAACAACGAGGACATGTACCTGTTCTCGCCGTACGACGTCGAACGCGTCTACGGGGTGCCGTTCGCCGACATCTCGATCACCGAGAAGTACTACGAGATGGTCGACGACGCACGGATCCGCAAGACCAAGATCAAGGCCCGCGAGTTCTTCCAGACGCTGGCCGAGCTGCAGTTCGAGTCGGGCTACCCGTACATCATGTTCGAGGACACGGTGAACCGGGCCAACCCGATCGAGGGCAAGATCACCCACTCCAACCTGTGCTCGGAGATCCTGCAGGTTTCGACCCCGTCGTTGTTCAACGAAGACCTGTCGTATTCCAAAGTGGGCAAAGACATTTCGTGCAACCTCGGCTCGCTGAACATCGCCAAGACGATGGACTCGCCGGACTTCGCCCAGACCATCGAGGTGTCGATCCGCGCGCTGACCGCGGTGAGCGACCAGACCCACATCTGGTCGGTGCCCTCGATCGAGCAGGGCAACAACGACTCGCACGCGATCGGGCTCGGACAGATGAACCTGCACGGCTACCTGGCCCGCGAGCGCATCTTCTATGGCTCCGAAGAGGGCATCGACTTCACCAACATCTACTTCTATACCGTGCTCTATCACGCGCTGCGCGCGTCGAATCGCATTGCGATCGAACGCGGTCACGCCTTCGGGGCTTCGAACGCTCGAAGTACGCGTCGGGTGAGTTCTTCGACAAGTACACCGAGCAGGCCTGGGAGCCCAAGACCGACAAGGTGAGTCAGCTTTTCGCCGACGCCGAGCATCCGCATCCCGAACCAGGACGACTGGCGAGCGGCTCAAGGAGTCGGTGCAGGCCCACGGCATCTACAACCAGAACCTGCAGGCGGTGCCGCCGACCGGATCGATCTCCTACATCAACCACTCGACGTCGTCGATCCACCCGGTCGCGTCCAAGATCGAGATCCGCAAGGAAGGCAAGATCGGCCGGGCCTACTACCCGGCGCCGTATCTGACCAACGACAACCTGGAGTACTACCAGGATGCCTACGAAATCGGTTACGAGAAGATCATCGACACCTACGCGGCGGCCACCCAGCATGTGGACCAAGGGCTTTCGCTGACGCTGTTCTTCAAGGACACCGCGACCACCCGCGATGTGAACAAGGCGCAGATCTACGCCTGGCGCAAAGGCATCAAGACGCTGTACTACATCCGGCTGCGGCAGATGGCGCTGGAAGGCACCGAAGTCGAGGGCTGCGTCTCCTGCATGCTGTGACGCGTGGTCGGTCGGCGTCGAGTGGCCAGATAATGCACGCGAGTGGGCATTTTGGCGTCCGACAACTGGCCACTCGGTCGGGATGGCGGCGTCACCAGTCTGCCCAGGTCAGCGGCTGCATCGGGGTATGGTGCTTGACGTGGTCAGAATTCCCCGGCCTGCGCTGCCCCACCCCGGGCCCAAGCCTGCGGTGAAGGTCGACGCGCGCAGCGAACGCTGGCGGGAGCACCGCAAGAAGGTGCGCGCCGAGATCGTCGAGGCGGCGTTTCGCGCCATCGACCGGCTCGGCCCCGACCTCAGCGTCCGCGAGATCGCCGAAGAGGCCGGCACCGCCAAACCCAAGATCTACCGGCATTTCACCGACAAGTCCGATCTGTTCCAGGCGATCGGGGAGCGGCTGCGCGACATGCTGTGGGCGGCGGTCTTCCCGTCCATCGACTTCGCCACCGACTCGGTCCGCGAGATCATCCGCCGCAGCGTCGAGGAGCACGTCAACCTGGTCGACGAGCACCCGAACGTGCTGCGCTTCTTCATCCAGGGCCGCTTCCCGGCGACCAGTCGGAGTCGACTCTCCGGACGCTCAACGAAGGCCGCGAGATCACCCTGGCGATGGCCGAGATGTTCAACAACGAGCTGCGCGGAGATGGAGCTCGACCAGCGGCCTTCGAACTCGCGGCGTTCGCCGCGTTCGGGTGCGCCGCGGCGGCCACCGATTGGTGGCTGGGATCCGACGTCGACAGCCCGCGGCGGATGCCGCGCGACAGTTCGTCGAGCATCTGACCACGATCACGATGGGCGTCATCAGCGGCACCGCCGAGATGCTCGGCATCAAGCTGGACCCTGACCAGCCCATTCACGACGCGATGCCGCGCAACTCCGCCGCCAGCTAGCGGCGTTGATACCCTCGGTACCGGATATCCGTAGCGAGGAGCGAGCTTGAGTCGCGCGACGACGATGCAGAGCGAAGCGAGAGGAGGAGCGGCGCCATGAGCATTGCCGAGTCGACCACCCAACCGGACGCGTCGGCGCCGCCTGTTCACACCCGCGCGGTCATCATCGGAACGGGGTTCGCCGGGCTCGGCATGGCGATCGCGCTGCAGCGCCAAGGTGTGGACTTCGTCATCGTGGAGAAGGCCGACGACATCGGCGGCACCTGGCGGGACAACAGCTACCCCGGTTGCGCATGCGACGTGCCGTCGCACCTGTACTCGTTCTCCTTCGAGCCGAAAGCCACCTGGAGCAAGCTGTTCTCGCCGCAACCGGAGATCCTGGACTACCTCAAGGGCGTCACCGAAAAGTACGGCCTGCGCCGCTACATCCGGTTCGGCGAGAAGGTGAGCCGCGCGCACTGGGACGACAGCGAATACCGCTGGCACGTATTCACCGAGTCGGGGGAGGAGTACGTCGCCCAGTTCCTGATCTCGGGCGCCGGCGCGCTGCATATCCCGCAGCACGCCCGGACATCGAGGGCATGGACGAATTCCGCGGCGCCGCTTTCCATTCCGCGCAGTGGGACCACAGCGTCGACCTGACCGGGAAGCGCGTCGCGATCATCGGCACCGGCGCCAGCGCCATCCAGATCGTGCCGGAGTTGGTCCGCACGCGACGCCGGCGTTGCCGAGGTGCAGCTCTACCAGCGCACCCCGCCGTGGGTGGTGCCGCGGCCGAACAGCCTGCTGCCCAACGCGGTTCGCAAAGCCTTCGCGATGGTGCCCGGTCTGCGGCTGGCGGTGCGGTCCGGCATCTACTGGGGGCTCGAGGGTCTCGGGTTCGCGATGACGCAGCGCCCGAGCCTGCTGCGTGCCGTCGAGTTGGTCGGCAGGTGGAACATTCGCCGCAACGTCCGCGATAAAGATCTGCGTCGCCGGCTCACCCCGACTTACCGCGCCGGCTGCAAGCGAATCCTCTACTCCGGCAGCTATTACCAGGCGGTGGCCGATCCCAAGGCGACGTTGATCACCGACCGGATCGACCGCATCACCGCCGACGGCATCGTCACCGACGACGGCGTCGAGCACCCCGCCGACGTCATCGTGTACGCCACCGGCTTCCATACCACCGACTCCTACACCTATGTCGACGTCAAGGGCCCGCGCGGCGAGGATCTGGTGGATCGCTGGAACCGGGAGGGAGTCGTCGCGCACCGCGGCATCGCGGTGGCCGACATGCCGAACCTGTTCTTCCTGCTCGGGCCCAACACCGGGCTGGGGCACACCTCGGTGGTGTTCATGATCGAGTCGCAGATCCACTACGTCGCCCAGGCGATCGCGGCGGTCGACAAAGCGGGGGCACAAGCGTTGGCGCCCAGTCGTTCTGCGCAGGACCGGTCCAATGCGGAACTGCAGAGCAAGCTGTCCGGCTCGGTGTGGAACACCGGCGGCTGCAGCAGCTGGTATCTCGACGAGCATGGCGTCAACCGGACGCTGTGGAGCGGCATGACCTGGCAGTACTGGCGCGACACCCGCTCGCTGAAGCTCGCTGAATACAAGTTCTTCGGGGTGGGGACGGGTTCGGCGGCAAAGGGACGACCGGTCAGCTCCGCAGCAGGCTGACGAATACCTCCGCGGCCGCATCGACGCCGGCATCGTCGTCGGTGGCCACCAGGTCGAGCAGCAGCCCGCGAATGACGGCCAGCCCGAGCCGTGCCGCGGCGGGCTCGGCCACGACCCTCGGTGAGAGCCAGCCAGTCATCGACCGCGCCGGGAACCATCCGGTCGAATGGCTTTCGCCCGTTGGCCGCTCGCGCGTAGCACTCGAAGAAGAGCCGTTCGGCCCCTCGCAATTCGGGGCGACTGACGTCGGCACCACATGGCCGCGAAATTGTCGGCCGGATCGGTCGGTAGATCGGGGAGAAGGGTCATCTGGCGTCGCTCGACCTCTTCGACGATGGCGACGAGCAGTTCCTCTCTGGATCCGAAGTGGTG
Source organism: uncultured Actinomycetota bacterium (assembly GCA_963796825.1). Classification (GTDB taxonomy): domain Bacteria; phylum Actinomycetota; class Actinomycetes; order Mycobacteriales; family Mycobacteriaceae; genus Mycobacterium. The sequence goes on along the minus strand of CAWCNE010000007.1, from coordinate 189,412 downwards.
CAACAACATTCGATGGCTGGTGCCGACTGCCTCAGCCACCTCGCGCAGCGATCGGTGGCCGACGCCGCCGGCGGCGAACTCCTCGACCAGCGTGTCCAGTAGCTGACCGCGCCGGCTCTGATCAGGAGAGTTGGCCACTGGCGCGATGGATCTGCTCGGAGCGGGTCTTGAGCCCTTGGGCCTCGAGTTCGAGGAAGCGCTTGGTCTTCTTGACCATCAATCGCGCGACCAGTGCGCCGAGAATGCCGCGCTGGTCGAGTTGCTGGCGCACCACGGTGCGCCCGTCGGGCTGGGCGATGACGTCGTGGCGAGCGCTCACAAGCGCACCGGGTGACCGTTGCACCCACGTCCAGGACAGGCCCGGGTCGATTTCGGTCACCTTCCATGTCAGCTTCGACATACCCGGCTGCTTGATCGAAAAGCGCTTTCCGACAGCCAAGTTGGTGCCATCCCGGCCGACCAGGGATGTCACCGATGCGGTCCATTCGGGCCAGCGTTCGACGTCGCTGAATACTTCCCACACCAACTGCGCCGGAGCGTCGATCTCGATGCTGTCTTCGGTAATCATGTACCAAATGGTACATCAAGAACGACGTGGGTTTCCAAGGGTGAATACGTGCTCGATCCCGGGTATCCGGATCGAAGCGGTCGCCCGGCGCAACTCTTGCGCGACACGCGAACACAACTTCTTGTGTTGCGTCGCCATGTCGCACCCCAGGGGTAGTGTTTGTGACCTACGTAACGTCGACTATCCGTCCTGGTGAAGTGGGGTTCTGGTGACCGATGGAATGAAGCTGATCGACCGGGTTTCCGCGATCAACTGGAACCGTCTGCAAGACGAGAAGGATGCCGAGGTCTGGGAGCGGCTGACCGGCAACTTCTGGCTGCCCGAGAAGGTGCCGGTATCCAACGACATCCCGTCCTGGGGAACGCTGACACCCAACGAGAAGCAGCTGACGATGCGGGTGTTCACCGGGCTGACCCTGCTGGACACCATCCAGGGCACGGTCGGCGCCGTCAGCCTGATCCCCGACGCGCTGACGCCACACGAGGAAGCGGTCTACACGAACATCGCGTTCATGGAGTCGGTGCACGCGAAGAGCTACAGCTCGATCTTCTCGACGCTGTGCTCGACCACCGAGATCGACGAGGCTTTCCGCTGGTCGGAGGAGAACCCGAACCTGCAGCGCAAGGCCGAGATCGTGATGGAGTACTACAAGGGCGACGAGCCGCTGAAGCGCAAGGTGGCCTCGACGCTGCTGGAGAGCTTTCTGTTCTACTCCGGCTTCTACCTACCGATGTACTGGTCGAGCCGGGCCAAGCTGACCAACACCGCCGACCTGATCCGGCTGATCATTCGCGACGAGGCCGTGCACGGCTACTACATCGGCTACAAGTACCAGAAGGGCCTGGCGCTCGAGGATGCGACGACGCAGGCCGAGCTCAAGGAGTACACCTACGACCTGCTTTACGAGCTCTACGAGAACGAGGCGGAGTACACCCAGGACCTCTACGACGAGGTCGGCCTGACCGAGGACGTCAAGAAGTTCCTGCGCTACAACGCCAACAAGGCGCTGATGAACCTGGGCTATGAGGCGCTGTTCCCGCGCGAGGAGACCGACGTCAACCCGGCGATCCTGTCGGCCCTGTCGCCCAACGCCGACGAGAACCACGACTTCTTCTCCGGCTCGGGCTCGTCGCTACGTGATCGGCAAGGCGGTCAACACCGAAGACGAGGACTGGAACTTCTAGACGTGCTGCGATTCAGCGCGCGAGAAGGCGTTCCTTCTGGTCGGTGAATTCGTCGTCCGTCAGGAGCCCTGAGTCGCGTAGGTCGCCGAGTGCGATCAGTGCTTGAGCGAATTCGCGAATGTCTGCGGCGATTGCCGTGCCGTGGCCGCTGGGCGACGTGGGCGTCGCTGCGGGCCGGGAGCGGGAAATTGAGCTCGTGCGCTCCTGACTTCCTCGGCCGGTGCCGCTGATGGCGCGGCTGGCCATGTTTGCCAGGGTCATTTCGCCGAAAAGGCTTCCGGAACTGCTGGCTGCCATGACCTCTGGGGCAGCGCCCAGGCTGGTGGCCGGCAATGTCAGCGCGGCAAGCCTGACCTCCGGGGCCGCGACAGTCCAGGCTTGTGGCACCGACAACCTTCCGACGGTTGAAGCCTGCCCAGCGCTGCAGTCACCGACGGGACCTCCGCCCGGCCCAACGCCATCGCCAGGCCTGGCGCCGTGCTCGGGGCGTAACCGGGGATTTTCAACGCGGCCGCGATTTGATTTTCGGTGTCCGCCAACGCCTCATCCCGGACTTCCGCGTCGTCGAACGATAAGTCGGTAAATATAGAGGTGGTGTTCAATGGCGTCAGCCCAGCCTGGGCCACATTGGGCAAGAACAGCGCGACGTCAATCAGGTTCGCCAGCGAGTTCAAAGGGTCAGTAACCGCCGCCGTCGATGTGAGCCCCGGCAATGCCGTCGAGGCGAGTTGGGACATCGCCGGCTGCTGCCGCGGTCGATGTCCCGCTTCGTGGTCTGCGGTGCCGGAGTGAACGACGTCAGGGTTGTCGCGGATGCCGACGTGCCCGCGTAGCCGTACATCGCTGTGGCATCTTGTGCCCACATCTCGGCGTAGAGGGTTTCGGTGGCAGCGATAGCCGGACTGTTTTGCCCGAAAAGGTTTGTTGCCACTAGCGCCTGCAACAGCGCACGGTTGGCCTCGATCACCGGCGGAGGAACCATCGCCGCGAACGTCACCTCATAGGCCGCGGCAGCAGCTCTGGCTTGGACGGCTGTCTGTTCGGCCTGGCCAGCGGTCGATCTCATCCACGCCACATAGGGTGCGACTGCGGATGTCATCGCTGCTGAAGCGGCGCCAAGCCAGGGCCCCGCGCTCAACTCCGAGATCACCGATCCATATGAGGTCGCCGTCGAGTGCAACTCGGTGGCAAGCCCGTCCCAGGCCGCCGCGGCGGCCAGCATAGGCCCCGACCCGGGGCCGTCATACATTCGCTCGGAGTTGATCTCCGGCGGTAAAAATGCGAAATCCATTGTCCCACAACCTCCTAATCGATGGCCGTTGCATCGTTAGCCGCGGTGGTCGGATTCGACCCGTGAGACCGAATGGAAGTTCTCTCGCGCGCCCATCGCTGCATAAGGGCAGCTTGCGCCTCGATCAATCGATTACGGAGCCAAATGTTTGGATCTCAGACGTAAGTCGATCAAACAGAGCAGCGGGCAAGAGCACTCGACGGCGGTCAACACCGAGGACGAGGCTGGAACTTCGAGAGCCGCAGGCCAGAGCCTGCCCGTGGACAGACGGGCCGTGAACGGCTCGTGAATTGTGGCATTAGTCGAGCGCGAAAGTGGCGGCGGTGACCCCTCAGCCATGACACTTGTCGGGTGGCGATAACACCAGCTTCCGCGGCCAACTTCTTTCGTTCAGTGATCAAGTGGCTACAGGTCGGCTATCCCGAAGGCGTTCCCCCAACGGACCGCGTCGCGCTGCTGGCACTGCTGCGCAGCACACCTCTGACCGAAGACGAGATCACCGAGGTCGTCGACGCGATTGACGAGGAACGTGATCACGAGCCCGTCGACCGTGATGTGATCGCGGACTTCATCTCCGACATGACGCACTACGACGCGGGCCCGGAGAACATCGCGCGGGTGGCCGCGAGGCTGGCCGCCGCCGGCTGGCCGCTGTCCGGGATCAACGACCAGGTCGGCACGACAGCGGCCTCAGCTCACAGAGTTGAGATGTCGATCACGAAGCGGTAGCGCACGTCGCTGGCCAGCACCCGCTCGTAGGCTTCGTTGACGTACGAGGCCTCGATGACTTCGATTTCGGGCGTCACATCGTGCTCGGCGCAGAAGTCCAGCATCTCCTGGGTTTCGGCGATGCCGCCGATGTTGGATCCGGACAGGCTGCGGCGCGCAAGCGCCAGCGGGAACGCCGGCACTTCCATCGGGTGCTCGGGGATACCCAGCTCGACCAGCGTGCCGTCGACGTCGAGCAGACCGAGGTAGGCGCCGAGATTCAGGTTCGCCGACACGGTGTTCAAGATGAGATCGAAACTGTTGCGCAGGTTCTTGAAGGTGTCGCGGTCGGACGTCGCGTAGTAGTGCTTCGCGCCAAGGCGCAGACCGTCTTCCATCTTCTTCAGCGACTGCGAGAGCACCGTCACGTCGGCGCCCATCGCGGCACCGAGCTTGACGCCCACATGTCCGAGCCCGCCCAGCCCGATGATCGCCAGCCGGGTGTCGGCGCCGGCCTTCCAGTGCCGCAAGCGGTGAGAACAGCGTGATTCCCGCGCACAGCAATGGAGCCGCGAGGTCCAGCGGGATCGAGTCGGGGATGTGCACGACGAAGTTCTCATTGACGACGACTGCCTGGCTGTATCCGCCCTGTGTCGGCGTGCCGTCTTTGTCGATGGCGTTGTAGGTGAAGGTCGCGCCGTTTTTGCAGTACTGCTCGAGTCCGGCCGCACAGCTACTGCAGTGGCCGCAGGAGTTCACCATGCAGCCCACGCCGACGTGGTCGCCGACCTTGTGTTTGGTGACGTCGGAGCCGACCGCGGTGACGACGCCGGCGATTTCGTGGCCGGGCACCACCGGGTAGTTGGGCTTACCCCACTCGGCTTTCACGGTGTGGATGTCGGAGTGGCAGATTCCGGCGAATTTGATGTCGATCGCGACGTCGTGCGGGCCGGGGTCGCGGCGCTCGATCGTGGTCTTGCTCAGGTGGCCCGTCTTATCGGTGGCGGCGTAAGCGGAAACAGTGCTCATCAGTAATCCTCTTCAATGCGCTTTGGTTTCGTATCGAATTCTATTGAACGGCGTCCAGTTTAGTATAGATAAGCTATGTACTTCGCGTGATGCGTCGAGGCTCACACCGTCGGCTAGTTGATGGGAGCGTTGAGCCAGCGCAGGTCATCGATGACGCCGCGAGCGGCGACCACGCCGCCGCCGGTCTGCCAGACCTCGTTGTTGACCACGAAGACCCGGTTGTCGCGAGTGGCCGACAACTTGCGCCACGCGTCGCTGTCGAAGATGGTCGGAGCGCGGTCCTTGGCTTCCGCCGAGTCGAACGAGACATAGATCACGTCGGCGTCGGCCGCCGAGAAATTCGCATTGCCCGAGAGGTCGTTGTCGGTGCTGCCCGCCTCGATGTAGGCCTTATCGGTAAACCGTTGCGCCGCAGGGCGATCCACGCCAACCGCGGTCAATACGCTACCGGGGAAGTTGTCGGCGCCGTAGATCCGCACGGCGTTCTCGGTGAACTGCACGACCGATGCCTGGTAGTGGGCGGCGTCGTGCGCGGCGCCGTCGTCGTGGGCCTTGGTGGTGAAGTGGTCGATCAGGTCGCCCGCGGCGTCGGCGCGTGCGGTCGCCTCGGCCACCCCGCGCAGGTTGTCCTGCCACGCCGCGCCGGGTGACCCGGTGAACACCGTCGGCGCGACGGCGGCCAACTCCGGATACAGCTTCGGCGTCAGGGCTTGCGAGCCGAGGATCAGGTCGGGCTTGGCGGCTTTGATCGCGCCGAGGTCGGGGTTGCTGCGGGTGCCCACGTTGGGCAGCTTGTGGATGACGGTGCCCAGGTACGACGGCTGATCCGACGAGCCGTCCGGCAGCGCGGCCCCCACGATGCGCGACTGAAGTCCCAGCGCGCACAGCGCGTCGAGCTGGTCGCCGGAGAGCACGACGATGCGCTGCGGCTCATCGGGAACCTCGGCGGTGTCGGGCTGAACCCCGGCCGCGTTGTGGGCGGGTCGGGGTGACGGCCCTGGCGTCGGGGGCGGCCGGTTCCGGAGCGCACGACTCGTCGGGTCGGCGCTGGTTGCCCAACACGCCGGCGCCGGCGATCTGGGTGGTGCTGGTGATCATCGAGGCCGATGGCGCGCCGCCGCCGCTGGGCGAACCGGAGCCGCAACCGCTGCAGGCAGCGGCGCAGATAGTTGCTGCGGCGGCAGCGGCGAGAGCGGGTCGGACACCCCTGAGCGGCACGGGTCCGACGTTAACATCCGGCCAGGTGAAGCCGACTCCGGCAAGCGCACGGCGGGCCGGGTCAAAGTGTTCACCGGCTTATTACGACAGTTTGTAGGACCTGTCCGTCGGTGCGGCCGCTGGACGGTTAGACTCAGGCAACACTGATCGTGGTTGCCTTGCTCGACGTTTGGAGGAGCTCTTGACTGCCGAAGCGCCCCCGCTGGGAGAACTCGAGGCCAGTCGCCCGTACCCGCCTCGCACGGGCCCCAAAGGCAACCTGATCTACAAGCTGATCACCACCACCGATCACAAGTTGATCGGCATCATGTACGTGGTCACCTGCTTCGTCTTCTTCTTCATCGGTGGCCTGCTGGCCCTGCTGATGCGTACCGAGTTGGCCGCCCCCGGACTGCAGTTCCTGTCCAACGAGCAGTACAACCAGCTGTTCACCATGCACGGCACGATCATGCTGCTGTTCTATGCGACGCCGATCGTGTTCGGCTTCGCGAACCTGGTGCTGCCGCTGCAGATCGGCGCGCCCGACGTGGCATTCCCGCGACTGAACGCCTTCTCGTTCTGGCTGTTCCTGTTCGGCGCGTTGATCGGCATGGCCGGCTTCATCACCCCCGGTGGCGCCGCCGACTTCGGCTGGACCGCCTACACCCCGTTGACCGACGCCATTCACTCACCCGGCGCGGGTGGCGACCTGTGGATCATGGGTCTGATCGTCGCCGGTCTGGGCACCATCCTCGGTGGGGTCAACATGATCACCACGGTCGTGTGCATGCGCGCGCCGGGCATGACGATGTTCCGGATGCCGATCTTCACCTGGAACATCCTGGTGACGTCGATCCTGGTGCTGCTGGCCTTCCCACTGCTGACCGCGGCGCTGTTCGGTCTCGCCGCCGACCGGCACCTGGGCGCCCACATCTACGACTCGGCCAACGGCGGAGTTCTGTTGTGGCAGCACCTGTTCTGGTTCTTCGGCCACCCCGAGGTGTACATCGTCGCGCTGCCGTTCTTCGGCATCGTCACCGAGATCTTCCCGGTGTTCTCCCGTAAGCCGATCTTCGGGTACACCACGCTGGTCTACGCGACGCTGTCGATCGCCGCGTTGTCGGTGGCGGTGTGGGCGCACCACATGTTCGCCACCGGCGCGGTGCTGCTGCCGTTCTTCTCGTTCATGACCTATCTGATCGCGGTGCCGACCGGGATCAAGTTCTTCAACTGGGTCGGCACGATGTGGAAGGGGCAGTTGACCTTCGAGACGCCGATGCTGTTCTCCATCGGCTTCCTGGTCACCTTCCTGCTAGGTGGTCTGACCGGTGTGCTGCTGGCCAGTCCGCCGCTGGACTTCCACGTCACCGACAGCTACTTCGTCGTCGCGCACTTCCACTACGTGCTGTTCGGCACGATCGTGTTCGCCACCTTCGCCGGCGTCTACTTCTGGTTCCCGAAGATGACCGGCCGGCTGCTCGACGAGCGACTGGGCAAGCTGCACTTCTGGTTGACGTTCATCGGCTTCCACACGACGTTCCTGATCCAGCACTGGCTGGGCGACCTCGGTATGCCTCGTCGTTACGCCGATTACCTGCCGACCGACGGGTTCCAGCCCTACAACGTCGTGTCGACGATCGGCGCGTTCATCCTTGGCGTATCGATGATTCCGTTCGTCTGGAACGTCTTCAAGAGCTGGCGTTACGGCGAAGTGGTCACGGTCGACGACCCGTGGGGATACGGCAACTCGCTGGAGTGGGCGACCAGTTGCCCGCCGCCGCGGCACAACTTCACCGAGCTGCCGCGCATCCGCTCCGAGCGCCCGGCGTTCGAGTTGCACTACCCGCACATGGTCGAGCGGATACGCGCCGAGGCTCACGTAGGCCGGTCGCACGGACCGTCGGACGGCGACGTCACCCGAGCCGACGACGTCCAAGTTCGTTCGTGATCGCTTCTCGCGGAGGCTATCTGGGGTGAGTACCCCCCGCAAGGTGTCGGCGTTGATCACTGTCACCGGTCACGACAAGCCTGGCGTGACGTCGGCGCTCTTCGAAGTCCTCTCAGAGCACAAAGTCGAGTTGCTCAACGTCGAGCAAGTGGTGATCCGAGCTCGGCTCACGCTTGGGGTACTGGTGACTGCGCCCGTGGAAGTTGTTGAAGGCAAGGCTTTTCGGGACGAAGTCGAAGCAGCGATCCACTCGGTGGGGCTGGACGTCAGCATCGAGCGCAGCGACGATCTGCGAATCATCCGGGAGCCCTCGACGCACACGATCATGGTGTTGGGCCGTCCGATCACTGCCGAGGCGTTCGGCGCGCGTCGCGCGCGAAGTCGCAGCATTGGGCGTCAACATCGACCTCATCCGCGGTGTCTCCGACTATCCGGTCACGGGTCTGGAGCTGCGGGTCTCCGTGCCGTCCGGCGGCGGGGGACAGCTGCAGGAGGTGCTGACGCGGGTAGCCGCCGACGTGGGTGTCGACGTCGCGTTGGAGGACTACAGCATCGCGCGTCGGGCCAAGCGGCTCATCGTGTTCGACGTCGACTCGACGCTGATTCAGCAGGAAGTCATCGAGATGCTCGCGGCGCGAGCGGGCGCCGAGGAGGCCGTCGCCGCGATCACCGACGCCGCGATGCGGGGTGAGCTGGATTTCGCCGAGTCGCTGCACCAGCGGGTCGAAACGCTGGCCGGCCTGCCCGCCGAGGTACTCGACGAGGTCGCCGACGACGTGGAGTTGACCGCCGGGGCGCGGACCACCATCCGCACGCTGCGCCGGCTGGGTTATCACGTGGGTGTGGTCTCCGGCGGTTTCCGCCAGGTCATCCAACCGTTGGCGGACGAGCTGATGCTGGACTTCGTCGCCGCGAACGTGTTGGAGGTCGTCGACGGCAAGCTCACCGGGCGGGTGGTCGGCGAAATCGTCGACCGCGCCGGTAAAGCCAAGGCGCTGCGCGACTTTGCGAGTCAGGTCGGAGTCCCGATGGCGCAGACGGTCGCGGTCGGCGACGGCGCCAACGACATCGACATGCTGTCCGCGGCGGGGCTGGGCATCGCGTTCAACGCCAAGCCCGCGCTGCGCAAGGTCGCCGACGCGTCGCTGAGCCACCCCTACCTGGATACCGTGCTGTTTCTGCTCGGCGTGACGCGCGGCGAGATCGAGGCCGCGGACGCGCTCGACGGCGTGGTGCGCCGCGTCGAGATCGACTAGCGATCGCAAGCGCGGCGAAGCCGGGCGCAGCGGGTCGCTAGTAAACCGAGTGAGCGCGATCGCAAGCGCGGCGAAGCCGGGCGCAGCGGGTCGCCCCGACAGGTGCCGTGGCGTCGCGGTACGGCACGATGGTCGGGTGGCCGACGACACGAGTGAGACAGTCGACCCGGACCTGCTGATCGACTTCACCGACGTGTCCCTGCGTCGCGACGGCCATACCCTGGTCGGGCCGGTGACCTGGTCGGTCGAGCTCGACGAACGCTGGGTGATCATCGGGGCCAACGGCGCCGGCAAGACATCGCTGCTGCGCATCGCCGCGGCCGCCGAGCATCCCACTTCCGGGGTCGCCTACGTGCTGGGAGAGCGGCTCGGCCGGGTCGATATGTCCGAGCTGCGCTCGCGGGTGGGCTTGAGTTCCTCAGCGCTGGCGCAACGCATTCCGGGCAACGAGGTGGTCCGCGATCTGGTCGTCTCGGCCGGCTACGCGGTGCTGGGCCGTTGGCGGGAGCGCTATGAAGACGTCGACTACCACCGCGCCGTCGACATGCTGGAGAGCCTGGGCGCCGAGCATCTTGCCGACCGCCGCTACGAGACGCTGTCCGAGGGTGAGCGCAAGCGAATCCTGATCGCCCGCGCGCTGATGACCGACCCCGAGCTGCTGCTGCTCGACGAGCCCGCCGCCGGTCTGGACCTGGGCGGACGCGAGGAGTTGGTGGCGCGGCTGGCCGACCTGGCCGCCGATCCCGACGCGCCCGCACTGGTCCTGGTCACCCACCACGTCGAGGAGATTCCGCCCGGCTTCAGCCACTGCATGCTGTTGTCGGAGGGAAAGGTCGTCGCGGCGGGCCTGCTGTCTGATGTGCTGACCGGAGGGAACTTGTCCGCGGCGTTCGGCCAGTCGATCGATGTCGACGTGATCGACGGGCGTTACTTCGCCCGCCGCACCCGCACCCGCGCGGCACATCGGAGGCGCTGATGACTGACGACACGTTTGTACCGCTGCCGGTGCGGCCGGCCGCGACCGTGATGCTGTTGCGCGAGGACCGCCGGCGGCATCTCGGTCTTCCTGATGCGACGGCACCCCGGGATGGAATTCGCCGCGGGGACAGTGGTGTTTCCCGGCGGCGGCGTCGACGACCGTGACCGCAACGCCGAGATCGCTTGGGCCGGCCCGCCGCCGCCGTGGTGGGCGGAGCGGTTCGGCACCGACACCGAGCTGGCCGAGGCGCTGGTGTGCGCCGCCGCACGCGAGACCTTCGAGGAATGCGGCGTGTTGTTCGCCGGCCCGGCCGACGACCCGAGCGGCATCGTCAGCGACGCGTCGGTCTACCGCGAATCCCGGCTGGCGCTGGCCGACCGGACGCTGTCGTTCGCCGACTTCCTGCGCCAGGAAAACCTGGTGCTGCGGGCCGATCTGCTGCGGCCGTGGGCCAATTGGGTCACGCCCGAAGCAGGAGCGCACCCGCCGCTACGACACCTACTTCTTCGTCGGAGCGCTGCCGGAGGGTCAGCGGGCCGACGGGGACAACACCGAGTCCGACCGTGCCGAGTGGAGCACGCCGCAGGCCGCCATCGCCGAATTCGAGGCCGGCCGTTGCTTTTTGCTGCCGCCGACCTGGACGCAGCTGGACTCGCTGAACGGGCGCACGGTTGCCGACGTACTGGCCGTCGAGCGCCAGATCGTGACCGTGCAACCGAACCTCGAAATCGATGGCGACAACTGGATTTTCGAGTTCTTCGACTCCGACCGCTATCACCAGGCCCGCAAAGCCGGCGGACTCGGGTGGCGGAATTTGAGCGAGTTCGTCAGCGTCCACCTGGACCCCGACCATCCAGGCGTCGGGACGCTGGTGCTCTCGCGGCCGCCGACCAACGCGCTGACCCGGCAGGTCTACCGGGAGATCGAGCAGGCCGCGGCGCGAGGTGAGCGGCCATGACGGCATCACCGCCGTCATCCTCTTCGGCGGCCACGAGATCTTCTCCGCGGGCGACGACATGCCCCAGCTGCGCACGCTGACCGCGCCGGAAGCCGAGAGCTGGCTGCTCGTGCACCGCGCCGCCGTCGACGCCATCGCGGCGATCCCGAAGCCAACCGTCGCCGCGATCACCGGATACGCGCTGGGAGCCGGCCTGGGTCTGGCGCTGGCCGCCGACTGGCGGGTGAGCGGCGACAACGTCCGGTTCGGCGCGACGGAAATCCTGGCCGGCCTGGTTCCCGACGGCGACGGCATGGCGCGCCTGGCCCGCACGGTCGGGGCCAGCAGAGCCAAAGAGCTGGTCTACAGCGGCCGGTTCTTCGACGCCGAAGAGGCCAAGGAGCTGGGGCTGATCGACGAGATGGTGGCCCCCGATGGCGTGTACGACGCCGCGGTGGCATGGGCGAGCCGTTTCGTCGACGCACCCCGCGCTGCGCTCGCCGCCGCCAAGGCCGGCATCGACGATCGTCTACCGGCTGGCTCCGGCCGAGCGGTGCGATGCCGAACGCCGCCGCTACCTGGAGGTATTCGACGCGACTCGCCGAGCGGTCCGCTCTAGACGCGACTTAAAAAAATCTGAGAAAACCCTTTGCATAGCGTGAGAGTCGGTCGGTACTATGAGCTGGCTCACATCGGGGTCGACGCGCGCGGAGGTCGCATTGATCTTCAGGACACTATGGCGCGGTCGCGTCGTTGGTGCCGGGGCCACGTTCGCCGCGTTCGGGATCGCGATGTTCAGTTCACCAACCGCACATGCCGACGACTTCGGTCTCGGCGGCCTGATCGGCGACCTCATCGCGAGCGCGAGCTCTGCCGAAGTTGGCACCCAGGCCATTGATCAAGCACTGGCCGCGAGCGCGTCGGGCGCCGAAACCGTTTCCGCGGCAGGGCTTTTCCAGCAATACATCTACGACCCGCTGCACGCCGGCGTCGAGAGCTGGATCAACAGTTCGTTCGGCGAGCAGGTCGACCATCTCCTCAACACGGCGTCCGGGCAGTTCCTGATCGGCAACGGCGCCGACGGCACGGGGCAGCTCGACCCCAATGGCGGCGACGGCGGGTTGTGGTTCGGTGACGGCGGCAACGGCTGGGACAGCGACGAAGCCGGCTTCGCCGGCGGCTCCGGCGGCGACGCGGTCGGCTTCTTCGGCACCGGCGGGGACGGGGGATTGGGCGGTGCAGGCGCCGCCGGCGGCGACGGCGGGGACGCCGGCTCGCTGTTCGGTATCGGCGGTGACGGCGGCAATGCGGGCGCGGGCGCCACCGCAGCCGGCCTGCCCGCGCTCGGCGGGGCCGGCGGCAATGCCGGGATGTTCGGCGAGCACGGCATGGTCGGCGACTACGGCACGCTGCCCGGAGGCCTCACCCCGACGGCCGAACCCCGAGGGTCGCTGCTGTCGCTCGGGACATCCGGCGGCTGGCTGACCAACAGCGACGGTCAAGTCGTCATGCTGCACGGGCTCAACGAGGTGTACAAGGTGGCGCCCGGCGACCCCTTGAGCAGCGGGTTCAGCGACGACGACGCGGCGTTCCTGGCCGAAAACGGTTTCAACGCAGTCCGGGTGGGCGTGATCTGGTCGGATCTGGAGCCCGAGCCCGGCGTCTTCGACACCGACTACCTGAACTCGATCGAGAGCACCGTCCAAACCCTGGGCAACCACGGGATCTACAGCATCATCGACTTCCATCAGGACGCCTACAGCACCGCGTTCGGCGGCGAAGGTGCGCCGGACTGGGCGGTGCAGACCGACGGGGTGCGCCAACCCCACGCTGCCCTTCCCGTACAACGAGTTCTTCAATCCCGCAGAGCAGCAGGCCTGGGAGTCATTCTGGTCGAACGCCGACGCCTCCAACGGCATTGGTCTGGAGAACAACTACAGCCAGATGCTGGAGTACGTAGCCCATGCCTTCAACGGCAACCCCAACGTGGCCGGATTCGAGCTCATGAACGAGCCATCGCCGGGCATATCGTCGTTCCTGCCGACCCTGTTGGGCAGCCCGTTCTTCGACAGTCAGCAGCTGACCCCGTTCTACGACCAGGGTGCCGATGCGATCCGGGCGGTCGATCCGACCACGCCGATTTTCTTCGAACCCAACGTGCTGTCCAACGCGGGCCTGCCCACCGATCTGGGCCACGTGGACGCCACGAACACCGTGTTGTCGTTCCACGACTACTGCGAATTCGACCTCGGCCCGCTGGGGTGCATACCGGGCGTCAGCGGGATCGTCGGCAACGCCGAGAACTACGCGCAGGCGCAAGGAATTCCGGCATTCATGACCGAGTTCGGCGCGACCAGCGACCAAGCGGCGATCCTGGCGCCCGATGCAGGGCGCCGACCAGCACCTGATCGGGTGGACCGAGTGGGCCTATTCCAGCCAGGGCGACATCACCACCAGCGCGAGCCCGCCAGGTTCGGAGTCCCTGGTCTACAACCCGTTGGATCCGCCGATCGGCGCCAATGTGAATACCGCCAACCTGGAGACCCTGGCCGAGCCGTACCCGCAGGTGATCTCGGGCACCCCGACCTCCTACTCGTTCGAGAACGGCACCCTCCAGTTCAGCTACTCCACCGAGGAGCCCGACGGGCTGGGCAGCTTCCCGGCCGGTTCGCAGACCAGCATCGTCATCCCGAGCGGCGAATTTCCGGACGGCTACCAGGTCAGCGTGACCGGTGGCGAGGTGATTCGGCCCCAACGCCGCGGAACTGGTGATCGTCTCGAACGCCGGCGCCAGCGCCGTCTCGGTCACGGTCAGCGCGGCCGGAACGTAACGCAGGATGCCCGTCGAGCCGCTCGGCCGTTAGGCTGGTCGACCATGACCAGTACCGACCCGGCGCCGCAGCCGCACGCCACCGCTGAGCAGGTCGAGGCCGCCCGCCACGACAGCAAGCTGGCCCAGGTGCTCTATCACGACTGGGAAGCGGAGAACTACGACGAGAAGTGGTCGATCTCCTATGACCAGCGCTGCATCGACTACGCCCGGGACTGCTTCAACAGCGTCGTCCCCGACGACGAGATCCACCGCCTGCCCTACGACAACGCCCTCGAGTTGGGCTGCGGCAGTGGCTTTTTCCTGCTGAACCTGATCCAGTCGGGGGTGGCCCGGCGCGGCTCGGTCACCGACCTATCGCCGGGCATGGTCAAAGTCGCCACCCGCAACGGGCAGTCGCTGGGGCTCGACATCGACGGCCGGGTCGCCGACGCCGAGCGCATCCCCTACGACGACGACTCGTTCGACCTGGTCGTCGGGCACGCGGTGCTGCACCACATTCCGGACGTCGAGCTGACGTTGCGTGAGGTGCTGCGCGTGCTGCGGCCCGGCGGCCGGTTCGTGTTCGCCGGCGAACCGACCACCGTCGGCAACAGCTACGCGCGCACCCTGTCGACGCTGACGTGGCGGGTCGCCACCAACGTCACCAAGTTGCCCGGGCTGGACAGCTGGCGGCGTCCGCAAGCCGAGCTCGACGAGTCCTCGCGCGCCGCGGCGCTGGAGTCGATCGTCGACCTGCACACCTTTTCCCCGGCCGAGCTGGAGAAGATGGCCCGGGCCGCCGGCGCCGTCGACGTTGACACCGCCACCGTCGAGTTCACCGCGGCGATGCTCGGCTGGCCGCTGCGGACCTTCGAGTACGCGGTGCCGCCGGGCAAGCTCGGCTGGGCGTGGGCCAACTTCGCGTTCACCAGCTGGAAGCTGCTGAGCTGGGCAGACGGCAACGTGTGGCGGCACGTGGTGCCGAAGGGCTGGTTCTACAACGTCGAGATCACCGGGGTCAAGCCGTCCTGAATTTCGGTCTCGACGACGTCGCCTACCTGACGTCCGACGAGGGCTCGGCCGCGCTGGCCGTGGTCGAGGCTCTCCCGCTGACCGACCGCGTCGGCGAGATCGCCCGGCTACGAAAGCAATTCGGCGACCGGACGCCGGTGTTGGTGGAGACGATATTGCTGCGTCGCCGTGCGGACGCAAAGCTTGCCGGGCTGCCCGGTACCCGCGACTGGCTGTTCACCGACGAAGCGCTGCAGCAAGCCAGCGCCGCACCGGTCGCGCTGCATCGGTCGAAGCGGTTGAGCGGCAAAGTGGTTCACGATGTGACCTGCTCGGTCGGAACCGAGCTGGCCGCGCTGCGCGGCTCGGCGGCCGGGCTCGTCGGCAGTGACATCGACCCGGTGCGGCTGGCGATGGCGCGACACAATCTGGGTGATGCCGCCGACCTGTGCCGTGCCGACGCCCTGCATCCGGTTACCCGCGACGCGGTGGTGGTGGCCGACCCGGCGCGTCGCAGCGGTGGTCGGCGGCGGTTCGATCCGCGCGACTATCAGCCCGCCCTCGACGATCTGATCGAGGTCTATCGGGGCCGGGACATGGTCGTGAAATGCGCGCCGGGAATCGATTTCGATGCGATGACGCGGCTCGGGTTCGACGGCGAGATCGAGGTGACTTCCTACCGCGGCTCGGTGCGAGAAGCGTGTCTGTGGTCGGCGGGCCTGGCTGAGCCGAGGTGTGCGCCGGCGGGCCAGCATTCTGGATCTAGCGACGAACAGGTCACCGACGCCGATCCTGACGATTGCCAGGTCCGCCGGCGTGGGCCGGTGGATCGTCGACCCGGACGGCGCGGTGGTGCGAGCCGGTCTGGTGCGCCATTTCGCCGCGCGGCACGGGCTCTGGCAGCTCGATCCGAATATCGCCTACCTGTCCGGGGATCGATTGCCGACCGGGGTCCGCGGGTTCGAGGTTCTCGAGCAACTCGCATTCGACGAACGGCGCCTGCGCCAAGCGTTGGCGACGCTGGACTGCGGGGCGTTGGAGATCCTGGTCCGCGGCGTTGATGTCGATCCCGACGCGCTGCGCCGGCGGTTGTCGTTGCGGGGTAGCCAGTCACTGACCGCCGTCATCACCCGGATCGGTCCGGGCACGGCGGCGCAGGGCATTGCGTTCATCTGCCGACCGTCGCGCTGACGACCCGACCGGGTCGGCAACCACCTTCCGAGGGAGATGATGGTTGCCGACCCTGGGCCCCCCGGGCTCAGAACAGGGTCGCTGAGCTCGGTCCAGAAATTGGCACCGTCAGCGGCTGCGGAACCTCCGTCGAACGTAGCCACCAGCTCGGTCACCCAATTTCCGCTTTCGGCGGCGGCTGAGCCGTCCAAAGTGGACACCAGGTCGGTGAACCAGTTGCCGCTATCGCCGACCGTCGATCCGCCGCCAAGAGATGACATCAGCTCGGTGAACCAATTGTCGGTTGCCGCGCCGGCCCCGGCACTGGGGTCATTGGTGATGACGTTATCGCCAATGGCGTTCGCCACGTTGTTGCTGCTGCCGTCGCCGCCGGCATTGGCCAAGGCCAGCGTGCCTTCGGCGGTGGCTGTGTTACTACTGTCACCGGCTGTGCCAGTGGCGTAACCCGCATATGCTGAAGCGGAGAAACCGCTGGCAGTGGCCGTATTGAAGCCGCCAGACCCAAGGAAGCCTGCCCGTTCCAGCAGTAGCGTGCTCACCCTCGGCCGTGGCAGTGTTGAACCACCCGGATTGACTCCGTCGATAGCGACACTGTTATCGCCGTCGGCGGAGGCGTAGTTGAAGAATCCGCTGCTGTAGGCGTTCGCAGCAGCGTGATCGCCCTGGGCGATCGCGATGTTCCCGAATGTCGACTGTGCCTGGGCGGTGCCGGCTTGGTATCAGCTGGATTCCGTATACAGAGATGGCGTAATTGGAATAGTCGTCGGGGAGGACTGGCGGAGTGACCGCCGCCGCAGCCGCCGCGGGGTCAGCCAGCAGGTCGGCACCGGTGGCGGCGCCGCTCGGCTCGGCCGCCGCTCCGCCCGCTGCTGGGCTGACGTTGGTGACCAGGTCGCCGGTGGCATTGGCCGAGTTACCGCTGCTTCCATCGAGTCCGGCCGCGGCGTGCGACTGATAACCTTCCGCGTTCGCAGTGTTGAGGCTCCCCGTGGTCAGCCCGCCGTTCGGAGTGCCGGCGTACGCGCTGGATTGGTCGCCGACGACGGTAGCCGTGTTGTAACTGCCCGAGCCGAAGCCGTAGGCCGCTTCGGCGATGCTGTGGTCGCCCGTGACCGAAGCCGTGTTGAAGAATCCAACACTTTGGTTACCGATCAGGGCGACGCTGTCATTGCCGTCGACGTTGGCGTAGTTGAACAAGCCACCGTAGGCGGGGCGTCAGTGATGGCGCCGTGGGCGATCGCGATGTTTCCGAAGCTCGACTCCGCAAAAGCAGTGCCGCTTTGGTATAGCGGGATTCCGCTCACCGAGATCGCGAAGTTGGAGAAATCATCGGGGACAGTCGGCGGCGTGATCGTCGCCGCGGCGGCCGCCACCGCGCCGAAATCGGGCAGGTATGCTGGCAATGTCGGCGCCGTCAACGGAGTCGGCAGACGCAATAGGCTGGCATCGACGCCATCGCGGCCCCGATGCCCAGTCCCAGCGCGAGCGTCCCGATACGACTGACGCAATGTTGCTTTCTCATCGTGCTTTCCTTTCAATTCGTCCTGGGCCTGGCGAGTCCTCAAGCCGAGTGAAGGGCTAACCCCGACCCGCTCTTCGGTTTTCCTCAGCGAACGTTAAGGTCGCCGGTCAGAACGCTAGGTTGGTTGCGTTGTCGGGGATACAGGGATTTCCCTGGCATTTCACCCGGTAAGTCCCGTACATGCGGTCAGGGATGCGAAGCAGTCGGCCGCCACGTGGACGGTGAACCTGAGAACGTAAGTCGACGTGCCGCGGCCCTGGCAACCCGGCCGTGCCGGGAAAAATAGGGCAATCTCCCCATGAACTGCACCGGGTTCGGGCCGCAGAATGATGTCAGCGCGCCGGGGGTCGGCGCCGGTGCAGCGAAGCGTCACCGGGACATGATGTGGCTGCTGCGGCTCCGCCACCCCCGGCCGCGCAACTACCGACGCACCGCGACCGCCGGCGCCACTGTTCCGGGCGGGTTCTCGTTCAGCCCAACGCGCGAAACCGCCAGGAACCGGCGCTCGTGGATTTGCCGGCAGCGTCGATGGCTACCTCCGCATGAGAGGTCCACGGGGCCTGTTAGTGCACGTGAGCGTCTTTTCCTGGAGACACCAGACGCGAGCTTGCTAATTCGTGAACTTTTATCAGGTAACCTGGTTTTAACAAAGCAATTGCTTTACATTTGAGCTGCACGCGCAGTAAGCGACGAATTCCAGTTGCCGACCAGGCCGTCGGCGAAAGGACGTTCATCGATGAACTCTCGTGGCATCACCCGACTGGGCTTGCTGGCTTCGGGCTTGGCGATCAGTGCGGCGGTGGCCCTGACTCCGGATATCGCGGCATTCGGCGTCGTAAACGCCGCATCGGGCACTTCGAACTCGTCGGTCTCCGGCGCCCGTGAGCTGGCTGGGCAGCAGGGGAACGGTTGCGAACGAATCCGCCGGCCGGCCTGTAACCGCCCCGGCCGACGGTCTACGCACCGCTAGTAAGCGGTTCACTTGCTCCGGAAACCATACCGGCCACCGCTGATCAACATCGGAAACCTGCAAAATGCCTTTGTGCCTCAAGGGGCGATACTAAAGGCTCGCAATATTCGGGCGATAAAGGCTAAGAACTTTTTTTCCGGATTATCAGACTTTGTTCGAACAAAATTGACGCTGGCGCATAAGCTGTCCCCACTCGGTGCGGCGGACGCCGATAGTTGGAGGCACGCGTAAATGGCGTGTTGGGGGAGAGGGAAAACCAATGAAGCGCACTCGTGCCTTAGCACGGCTGGGAATGTTTGCCATGGGATTAGCCATTGGGGGAGCACTGACCTCGATTCCGGGAACCGCGTCTGCTGACTCGTCGGATTGGTTGGCCGCCATAGACGGCTCTCTGGCAGGGCTTGCTACGCCCGCCGACTCGCTATTTCCGGATTTGAATGTGGCGATTTCGTTCAATGGCATGTCTCTGTTTCAGGATGGCAGCGCCACGGCGTCCTCCGGCACCATCGGAAGCAATGACTTCGCAATCGCCTACGGTGCCAACTCCTCGGCCACTGCCACCGGGAGCGGCAACTACGCTGCCGTTTACGGAAGCGACTCACATGCCATGGCTGGCGGCGATGGTGCGAGCAGCAACTCGGCCTTTGTGCTCGGAGACAACTCCTCCGCCGCCGCCGGCGGCGCCGGTTCGAGCGGCAACGTTGCAGCCGTCTATGGACTGGACAGCCATGCAACCGCCGGTGGCGACGGTGACAATCCCGGCAACCTGAACATCGCCGGAGTTGTCGGCGATCACGGCAGCGCGCTGCGCCGGGTCCGGCTCCTCCGGCGCCGGCAGCTACGACATTGGTTACGTCGAAGGTAACAATGTCGGGCATCGCAGACGCGACTGGCGACAGCAACATGATCGACATCGACAAGTTTTACGACAACTGGGGATTCCCACCGGTCCGACCCTCGCAAGTGCCGCGGCGAGCACCCCAGCTTCGGAACTCTTCTCGGGTACGGACTCCTCGGGCGCGCTGGCCGACGGCAACGCTTTCTGGGCCGACCTGTTCTCCGGCGACACCGCGGGCGCCCTGACCGCCGGTCACGCCTTCTGGGCCGACCTGTTGGCGCGGCGTCGGACACCTCCTGGGGCGGCTGCGCGACAGCAGCGCCGTCTGGGCCGACCTGTTGTCGGCCTTCGACGGCGCAGGTGCCGCTGCGGACGCCAGCAACTTCTGGACAGAGCTCGCAGGACTGTTCTAAAGACCCGCCTGCCGGGTCGGCGGCCGCCGTTAGGGAGGACGGTGGCCGCTGACCTGGGCAGGCGCTCATCAGCGAGACGTTTGCGGTCAGTCGCGACGGGGGCCAGGTACGCTGGCGAGACGGCATTTCAGCCGTTCTGAGTCTGCGAGGACAAGTCGACCGATGCGCAACATCATGTCGGCCGCGCTGATAGCGGCCGGAGCCCTGCTGGGCTGGTCCGGCGGTGCGGTCGCGGCCGCGGACTCGGTGTGCACCAACTTCGGCGGCTCACTCCAAGATGATCAGACGTGCAACGTGCACTCCTCTACTCCCACCTACACGCTGAACATGACGTTTCCGGTGGACTATCCCGACCAGGCGCTGATCGGATTTCCTCACGCAGAATCGAGACGGCTTCGTCAACGTTGCGCAGACGTCGTCGCAGTCTTCCGGACCGCGCGACGTGCCTTACCAAATGGAAGTCACCTCCGAGCAATACCATTCCGGCCAGCCGCCCGGTGGCACCCGAAGCGTTGTGCTGAAGGTCTTCGAAGATCTCGGTGGCCCGCGCCCGTCGACGTTCTACAAGGGCTTCAATTACGACGTGGCCGGTCAAAAGGCGATCACCTTCGACACGCTTTTCGCGCCGAATACCAAGCCGCTCGATTCGATCTATCCCGATCGTGCAACGCGAGGTGGGGAAGCAGACCGGACTGGGCGCCGCGATATCGCCCGGCTCCGGTCTGGACGCTTCGCATTACCAAAACTTCGCGATCACCGACGAAGAACTGATTTTCTACTTTGCGCCAGGTGAACTTCTGCCGTCATTGGCTGGGGCGAGTCAGGTTCACGTCCCGCGCAACGCCATCCCGCCGCTGGCCGTCAAGGGCTGACGGATCCGGACGCCGATTCGGGCCCTGTCGCCTAGCTCGGCGCGAAGCTGTACACCTGGCCGTCGCTGGTGGCGGTGACCACCCGGCGATCACGGCCGATCGAGACGCCGACGGGATAACCGGTCGCCTCCGGCAGCGGGTAGCTGTTGAGGGTTCGGCCACTGCCCGGATCGAAGACCAGCAGCGTCATTCCCCGCGCGCCCTCGCCCGGTCCGCCGGTCACCACGGCGTAGCCGACCCCGCTGCCCGGCCAGGCTCGACGTCGACAGCGGGCTGACGTCGTTGCGTCGCCACACCTCCTGGCGCGTGGTCACCGGCGTCCTTGAACGCGACCAGGCGGGTGTCCGGTCCGCCGCCCGACACGATCAGCCCGCCCGGCGTCACCGACGGCGGCGTCTGCGCCAGGAACTTCAGCGGAACCGACCATTTCGGCTTGCCGTCGGCGGCGTGCAACGCCCACAGCCGCTCGTCGCGCCCGTTGACGTAGATCGTGGAGCCGTCGCTGGACAGCACCGGGCTGGCCAGCACGCCGGCGGCGACGGCGTTGCTGGTCCATTCCCGGGTCAGCAGCGGGTTTTGGCCGGGGTGATACTTCAGCCCGACCAGCACCGGCGTCGGGGCGCCCGGTTCCCACAGGCCGAGCACCACCATCCCGCTCGTCGCTTGGAGAATGCGGGCGCGGCGGCGACCGGGCAGCCCTCTTGCGCCGGTCCGCAATCGGCCAGCCCGCGGGTGAAGTCGCTCGGGTCGACGTTGTCCACCAGGTCCACCGAATTGCCGACCACGGTGCCGCGGTGGCCGTCGAAAACCTGCACCTGTCCCAGATGCGTGACCACCAGACAGTTGACCGTGTCCGAGAATCCTTGGCGTGGAGGGCATTCCCATCACCGGTCGGCGCCAGCGAATCCACTGGGTGACGGGGAAGGACACGATCGCCCCGGGCTGGCCGACATAGAGGTTGTCGAAGCCGTCGAACAACGGGCTGGAGATGCCGCCGCCCTGGAAGAGCCGTGTGCACCAGCGCTGCCGGCCGTTGTCGTCGTTCTCCCACTCCATCAGCGAACAGCCGCCCGGTGTCTGCGCGTTCGCGGCGAGCCAGTTGCGCGAGCTGAGCGCCACCGCCGACGCCAGCGAGCCCTTGACCGAGCGGGTCCAGCGCAGGCTCAGTCGGCTGGGCACCGGCCGTTGCGCTGTAGCTGCTGTTGGCTGCGTCGCCGTACTGCGCGGGCCAACCCTCGGCCGGCACGGTGTCGACCCAGGAGTCGGTGTTGCCGCAACCCGCTGCGGCGGCCGCCAGAAGAACGCCGATACCACCGATGACCAATGCCGCAGTGCACGGCGGGGAATCGGCCAGGACACGGTGCGAGGTTTCCAATCCTTCCCGGAACGCGTGGCGGCGGCCATCAGCAGATATCGCGTACAGCCGAGGGTAACCTGTGCCGGCGCAGGTGGGACCGATTGCCTGGCGTGCCCCCTGGCCGCAGTAGGCTTTTCGGCCATGACGAGCATGTGGGGAGCCCCGATCCATCGCCGCTGGCGGGGCTCGAACCTGCGAGACCCACGGCAGGCCAAGTTCCTCACGCTGGCCTCGCTGAAATGGGTGCTGCGCAACCGCGCCTACACCCCGTGGTACCTGGTGCGCTACTGGCGGCTGCTGAAGTTCAAGCTGGCCAACCCGCACATCATCACCCGCGGCATGGTGTTCATCGGCAAGGGCGTCGAGATCCACGCGACGCCGGAACTGGCGCAGCTGGAAATCGGGCGCTGGGTACACATCGGCGACAAGAACACCATCCGCGCGCACGAGGGCTCGCTGCGATTCGGCGACAAGGTGGTGTTGGGCCGCGACAACGTCATCAACTGCTACCTCGACATCGAGCTCGGCGATTCGGTGCTGATGGCCGACTGGTGCTACATCTGCGATTTCGACCACCGGATGGATGACATCACCCTGCCGATCAAAGACCAGGGCATCGTCAAATCCCCGGTCCGGATCGGACCCGACACCTGGGTCGGGGTGAAGGCGACCGTGCTGCGCGGCACCGCCATCGGCCGGGGCTGCGTGCTGGGATCGCACGCCGTCGTCAGAGGCGACGTGCCGGACTTCTCGATTGCGGTCGGAGCTCCGGCCAAGGTGGTCAAGAACCGTCAGCTGGCGTGGGAGACCTCGGCGGCCCAGCGCGCCGAACTGGCTGCTGCGCTGGCCGACATCGAACGCAAAAAGGCTGCTCGCTGATCGCGCTGTCAGCTCATGCGCTGGTAGCGGCGCAGCGCTTCGCTGCGTTCCGCGCTGTGGTCGACGATCGGTTCGGGATAGCCGGCCGGGCGCTCTCCTTTGGTCAGCGTGGCGTCGTCGGCATCGGCGAGCTCGGCTACCCAGCGGCGGACGTAATCGCCTGCGGGATCGAACTTCTCGGCCTGCCTGGCCGGGTTGAACACCCGGAAATACGGTGCGGCGTCGGTGCCGCAGCCCGCTGACCACTGCCAGCCGTGCTGATTGCTGGCCATGTCGCCGTCGACCAGCTGATCGAGGAACCAGCGGGCGCCCCACTGCCAGGGCAGGTGCAGGTCCTTGACCAGAAACGACGCGACGATCATCCGTACCCGGTTGTGCATGAAACCGGTGTCACGGAGCTGACGCATCCCGGCGTCGACGATCGGAAACCCCGTTTCGCCGGCCTTCCACGCCTCGAAGCGCTGCTCGGCTTCCTTGCCCGATGTCGATCTCGATGGCGTCGAAGTCGCGGTTCCAGTTCCACCACGCGCTGTCGGGCCAATGATGCAGCACCGCCGCGTAGAAGTCGCGAAAGGCCAACTCCCGCAAGTACGCTCGTGCGCCGGCGCGGCGCTGGTCCAAGTCGGCGACCATCGTCCGCGGGTGAATCGTGCCGAACTTCAGATGGGCTGACATCCGGCTGGTGCCCGTCATGGTCCGGGCCGGTTGCGGTCGTCGCTGTAGTCCTCGAGCCCTTTGTCGACAAACTTCTTCCACTGCCGTCGCGCCGCAGCCTCGCCCGCGGGCAGGTCGAGCTCGACGCCGGGGTCGGGTATCTCCACCGGTTTGGCGCGCTTACCCAGCTGCTTGGGATCGACCCATTGCGCGGACTTGGCTCCCGAGCGGGCCGCCGACCGCCAGCCCATTTCGCGCCACCGGCCGAAAAACGGCGTGAACACCTTGTAGGGGTCGCCGTTGTCCTTGGTGACCCGCCCCGGCGACACCAGGTACGGCGACCCCGTCCCCACCAACGGCACGTCGCCCAGCGCTTCGCGCACCCGATCGTCGCGTCGTCGACCGTACGGCGAGAAGTCCTCCGAGACATGGACCGACCGGCGCCTCGATTTCCTTGGCCAAGGCCGGAATTCGCTCCTCGGCCCGACCCCGAGTGACCAGCAGCCGACCGTCCAGATCGTCGCGCAGCCGACGCAGCGAGTCGCACAGGAACTGCATCCGCCGATCGCCCGACGATGCCTCCAATCGCGGGTCGAGCACGAAGCAGGCCAGCACGTCGTCGCTGTCGGCGGCGGCCCGCAACAGCGGTGGAAGGTCGCGCAGTCGCAGGTCGCGGCGGAACCACAACAGCGCGGGCATCAGCGGATCACCTGACTCATCGGCGATTGAGTACCCAGATATGGCCCTGACATCAAGGTGGCGAAGGAGCACCACAGCGGATACGGCAACAATGCGATTCCGGCTCGCCGATCTGCCGCGGCGGTCCGCCTGGTCAGATCGGCACTGCTGGCGGCCAGGACCGCCGCCCCGACTGCCGAGGCGCCCAGCTTCTGGTACTTGAAGAACAGCCAGCTCCACCCGGCGTTGAGGATCAGGTTGGCGGCCAGCGCGAAAATATAATTGCGGGCCTCCTGGTGCCGCCCCGCTGCGCGCAGGCGGTCGATGGCCGTCGCGGAGGTCACCGCGATATCGGCATAGAGCGTGGTCCACGCGATCGGAAACACCTCGTTGGGCGGAACGTACGGTGGTTTCTGGAGCCGGGAGTACCACCGTGTGATCCGCGGCTTGCTGGCCACGCTGCCAATGCCTGCGGTGGCGCCGACGGCGAGAGTCGTTGCGGCCAGTGTCTGCTTGTTCACGTGAAATCCCTTCGACGCAACCAAGTCTTTCAGTCAATTAAGTATTAATCAACTGAAGTAATCGCCGGATACGGATAAGCTGGTCCACGTCATGGGCCCCGAAGAGACCGAGGGCGGCCGAGCCGCACTGGAGCAGCAGATCTCCGCTAGTCTGCGCGTGATGACGGCCGAATCCGAACAGATCGGCCGGGCTTTCGCGGCGGTACATGACGTGCGGCCCACTGACTTTCGGGCGCTGCTGCACGTCATGGTGGCCGAGACGGCGGGGGAGCCGGTGACCTCGGGCGAGCTGCGCCAGCGCATGGGACTTTCGGGTGCGGCGATCACCTATCTGGTCGACCGGATGATGGCGTCCGGCCATATCACCCGCCAATCCGACCCGACTGATCGACGAAAGGTGATCCTGCGCTACTCCGATTCCGGATTGGCGACCGCGCGGGCGTTCTTCGCTCCGCTGGGAACCCATTCTCATGACGCGATGGCAGACCTGCCGGACGCCGACCTGGCGGCGGCGAGCAGGGTCTTCACCGCGCTGGTCGAGGCGATGCGGAGATATCAACACGACCTCGCGTCGTTCAAGCCGCACGTGCCGTCGGCCGATTGAGCGACGTGGACGAGGGTGCGGTGCCAGCCGATGTCGAACGGGATGACGACGCGCAAGCGACGTCATATCGACGTGTGCCTGGACGACCAGGTCGGCTATTCCGGCGTGACGACCGGTCTGGAGCGTTATCGCCTCCCGTACAACGCGCTGACCCAGACCAGCCTGGCCCATATCGATCTGTCCACCCACTTTCTCGGCGCGCCCCTGCGGGCCCCGGTATTGGTCGGCGCGATGACCGGCGGCGCCGAACTGTCGAGGACGATCAACAAGAATCTGGCCGAAGCCGCGCAACTGCTGGGCATCGGCATGATGCTCGGCTCACAGCGGATCATGCTGGACAGCGCGCTGGGTGAGCAGGCGGCATCCAGCTTCACCGTTCGCGATGTCGCGCCGGATGTGTTGCTGTTCGGCAATATTGGCCTCGCGCAGCTGACGGCCGCTGCCGTCGATGATATTTCGAACGCACTCAAACGAGTCGGCGCGGATGCGCTTGCGGTGCATACCAATCCGCTGCAGGAGGCTGTCCAACGAAACGGCGACGGCGATTTCTCCGGCTCGATCGACCGGCTGCGTGAGGTCGCCGCCGCGCTGGAGTATCCGATTCTGCTCAAGGAAGTCGGCCACGGGATCGGCGCGTCGGCCGTCACCGAATTGACCAGTCAGTCCGGCGAATTGCCGGTGGCCGCGATCGACGTGGCGGGGGCGGGCGGCACCTCGTGGTCACGGGTGGAGCAACTCGTCCGCTACGGCGAGGTCCGCTTCCCCGACCTGGCCGACTGGGGAATACCCACGGCGCAAGCGATCGTCGAGGTGCGCGAGGCGCTGCCCGCCGTCCCACTGGTCGCCTCCGGTGGCATTCGCACCGGCATGGACGCGGCCAAAGCGCTGGCGCTGGGCGCGGACGTGGTGGCGGTGGCCCGTCCTTTGCTGTCCGCGGCGATCGAATCGGCAGCGGCCGTGGTGGACTGGCTGCAGCGCTTCATCGACGAGTTACGGATCTGCCTGCACGGCGCGGGCGCGGCGGATCTGTCGGCACTGCGTCAGATCGGCGTCACGCCGATCCAATAGCTAAGGCGTTCAGTCTTTTTCGAGCTAGACGAGATCGCGCGCGGGAGCGGGACGCTCCGTCGGCGCCTGCTTTTGCTGAATGAGCGACATCGCCCTCGAACGAGGACATCGCGGCGATCATCGCGCTGAACACCCGGTGCGCGGCGGCCAGATCCTCGATCGGGCAGATCCGCGAGCGCGGCTCGCAGATGCACGCCGAGTGGTGTGAAGAATCCGTGCGCCAGTTCCATGCCGCTGGCTTCGTAGCGGAGCAGCGCCTTACGTCGGTCCGCGGGATCCGATTCGCGCCGGACATGTCCGGCGTCGATCATCCGATCGACGAGATAGGTGATCGCGGCCGGTGAGACGTCCATCCGCTGCCGTAGCTGGGCCATGGTCAGCGGCTTTCCCGCGGTCTCGGCGACCATGACGTGCAGCAGCGCGTGGAAGTCGTTGCCGCTCACGGAGTGCTGGCGCGCGAAATAGCGGCCCACCCGGTCGGATTGCGCCGTCACCGCCCGCATGTCGGCCGACATCAGCTTCTCAAGCTGTGGCCTGCTGGGAGATGAATTGTTTGTGCCCCGCTTAGTCACCTGACCGCATCCTTTTTAGCGACTCCCGATCCAGGGTATCGGATAACGGCCGAATCAGGGACGATACGCCAGCACCATACACAATCTCGCGTCGACTCGCTCAGGCTTCGCAGCACCCGCGCGGCGTTTCCCGGTTGCAGCGGCGTCGACATAACCGTGCGACGAGATCACTTGTCGCCTAACCGCTCGCTTACTCCGGGAAAGGCCAGACTTGGCCTGTGGCAATGCGTTGCGCTACCTGCGCAATAGGCGTGTTGGAGTCTTGAGACATCAGCTTGAGCATGGCGAACGCTTGCGTCATCTTCGATATTGAACCGTTCCATCATCCTGCCCTTGGCCTGGCCGATGACATCCCGTGATGCCAGAGCGGACGCGGAACTGCTGGTCGCGCCGCATCATGTTCCACACCAGCCCGGTGTGGGTGGCGAAAATCATGCCCACATTGACTGACTCATCGTCGAAGGCGTTGGCGAACCTCGGAGTAGAAGCTGAGGGTGGCCGTGGTCCCGCCTTCTTTGAACATTCCGACCGACAGGATCGACCGGATGGGCGTCTGCTTGACTGCCTGCTCGCGGTAGAGCGGCCACCGATCGTCGCCGACGAGATCGTCGACGCGGATGCTTTCTTGCAGCGCGGCTGCGCTCAGGCCCGGTCCCTGCTGACAGCGGTTCTGAATTTCGTCCATCAGCACCGGATATCGATGAGTCGCGGCCACGGTCTCGCTCAGGTGCCGCCGCTGGGTGACCGTGACGCCCGCGTACTGCGCTCCCGGCACCAATCCCGCGGCGCCCTCGATCACCTCCCGCAGCAGAGCGGGGATGTCGAACGCCGCGCGCTGGTGTAGGTCTGAGACGAGCCGCGTGGCTCGCAGATATTTATCCGACAGCGAATTACCGTCCAGCTCCTGCGACTTGGGCATTTTCACGCTAACTGTGCTCACGACCTGTGGCGTTTCAACTGGGCCGGCTTGTGCACGGCGTCGGCACCGGTCTTGTCACCGGTGACGCGATATCCAGGGCGGAATTGGCGGTCTGCCATCGAGTGGCCTCCCCTGACCGTGTCGCGGACTCGAGTCCATTGGACGTTCGCTTATGGGTGCCCGACCCCGCTACACCCGCATATCTGGCCTTCGGCCAGTTAACACTATAAACTTAACTGTTAAATTTGTGAAGAAGATGCAAGTTGGCTGTTCCGGATCCTCGCAGCTGAGTTTCGACGATTCTGGGTATACCCTCCGTGCGGCTCGACCACCGCCGACCTGCAAATTTGATAAGCCAAGGAGTGAGCGATGCGGTGCGTCATCTTCGGCGCCACCGGTTACCTGGGTACGCGCCTCGTTCCCGAATTGCTGGCGGCCGGTCACGAGGTACGGGTGATGGCCCGAACGCCCGCCAAGCTCGACGACGTGCCCTGGCGCAGAAGTGTCGAGGTGGTTGAGGGCGACGTCACCGACGCCGGCAAAGTGCGCCAGGCGCTGGAAGGTCAGCAGGTTCTCTATTACCTGGTTCACTCGATGCTGGGCGCCGATTTCGTCGAACGTCGACGCGCGTGGCGCATCGATCGTCGCCGACGCCGCCCAACAAGCCGGACTGTCGCGCATCGTGTACGTCGGCGGCATCATCCCCGACGAGCAGGAGTTGTCCGACCATTTGGCGTCGCGCGCCGAAGTGGGCGATTGCTCACGAAGTCGGGCGTTCCCACCGTGGAACTGCGCGCGGCCGTCATCATCGGAGCGGGGTCGGCAAGCTTCGAGATGCTGCGTTATCTGACCGAGCGACTCCCGGTGATGGTCACGCCGAAGTGGCTGCGCACCCGAGTTCAGCCCATCGCCGTGCGCGACGTGCTGTATTACCTGACCAAAGCGGCAGAATTGCCCGCAGATGTGAGCCGGGCCTTCGATATCGGCGGCCCCGACACATTCACCTACACCGAGATGAGCGCCCGATACGCAGCAATCTCGGGCTTGCGCAGACGCGTCGCAATCCCGGTGCCGGTGCTGACTCCGCGGCTCTCCTCGCACTGGGTCAACCTGATCACCCCGCTGCCGCGGTCGTTGGCGTCGTCGCTGATGGATTCGCTGGAAAATGATGTGGTGTGCACCGAGCACGACATCGCCGAGCACATTCCGGACCCTGATGGCGGCCTGATGCACTACGAAGACGCCGATCGAATTCGCGTTGGCGCGCGTCAGTGAGCCTGAGCTGCACACCCGATGGTCCCGGCCGGCCGCCGACGATTGCCCGGCGCAGCCGCTGCCCACCGATCCGGACTGGGCCGGCGGACCGCTGCACGAGGAAGTGGTGGAACGACGAGTCGACGCCGACGCCGAAACGGTGTGGCGGGTTTTCGAATCGATCGGCGCCGAGCACGGCTTGTCGGCGGCGCCGCCGTCGTGGGCCCTGCGTGGTTGGTTCGGCCGACGGACCCGCACCGCCAGACGCGGACCGACATCGTCTCAGCCGCACCAGCTGCATTCCGGAGACGAGCTGGACTGGTGGCGGGTCGAGCAGATGGACCGCCCGCACCTGCTGCGGCTGCGCGCGAATGTTCCGCTGCCGGGCCGGCTGTGGCTCGAGCTGTCGGTACGCGATGACGGCGGACGGCGGCTCGTATTATCGTCAGCGCGCGCTGTTTCAGCCGTATGGCCTTGCCGGTGAGGCATGGTGGATCGCGTCAACGCCGTTCCGTAGCGCGATCTTCGGCGGTATCGCTCGCGACATCACCTCGAGGGCGCACGGCGCGGTCGCCGCGACCCGCGCGTAGCCGCTGGCATACCGCGAATTACGGCGTGCCGGAACGCAGTTGGTAGCGGCGCTCGGCGTAGGCGAGGTCGTCCTTCCACAGCCGGGCCGCCGCAACGCGCATGAGCCCGGTGATCAGCGGGGCGGCACGGCGTGCCCGCTGGAAGCCGGCCCGGTCGGAGTGCGCCACGGTAGCCTCGATCACCGCTGTTCGCGGCAGCTTGTCGGGGCCCAAACCGATTGGCGTGGCGTGGGTTTCGACCACGCTGCCCACGCCCTCGCCGTCCACGATGCGCATCACGATGGTGCGTGCCTCGGGGCTGGTGAACTCGGCGACGGTGGGGACGCCGACGCGGCCGATGCGGAAGGTCACCGCGACCATGAAGCTGTCCACTTCTTCGGTCGGAGTGGTCAGCACCTCGAGCTGGGTGAACGAGTAGGGGTGATACCACGCGCCGTGCCACGGATCGAGACGGTTGGCGATGATGTCGGATGGTTCGCAGGTCCCGACCATCGTGGCGACGGCGTCCAGCGTGTCGCCGGTCGGCCGGGCCGGAATCACCGGCTGATCGAGCGGCTCCTCGCCGCCGACGCTGTCGAGCCGGACCCATGCCAGCACCCCGTCGTCGTAGCTGGGCAGTGCCCGCCAACCGAATTCGTCGGTGTCGCGGTCGAGGCACATCCCGTGCCATCGGCAGATCAGCGCGCCGTCGTGGACGGCGGCCGTCGCAAGGTCGGCGCCGAGATGCGGGCAGCTTCGCGGGCCGACGCACAGCCGGGATTGCTGATCGCGCCAGGCGACCAACTCGATGCCGGCGACGCGGGTGCCGAGCGGCCGCCCGCTGCGCACGTCGCGGCTGGCGGCGAAGGCGAACCAGTTACCGGTCGGTCGACGCTGCGATCGGTCCAGCGCGGCATCGATGACCGCAGGGGAGGCATCGCGGTAGGTCGGACGCTGGCCCGTCCACGACCCCGGCGGGATCGGTTGCAGTGGCCAGTCTTTGGGCCAGCGGCGTCGCACATTGTCGCCGATGCTCATGATCGCGAACGCCTTTCTCGGCCCGCGAGATAACGCAGCAGCGTCGAGCGTCCTTGCGTGGGAACCGTCGACAACGCGTGGCCGGCGAGCCCCCATCGCTGCAGTATCCCGTTGGCGGCCGTCCAGCCGGTGGTGGCCGCACGCTCCATCAGCGCCACCGGCAAGTCGATGCGTACCCCGTCGCCGGCCAGCAGCAGCCCCGGCTGCGGAGTGATGACGCCAGGCCGGTGTACGTAGGTGCCCGGCGCGAACAGCGGGCAGTCGTGGTGACGCAGCGTACGTTCGTGGACCACCCGCGCGCCGGCGGTCTCCGGGTACAGCTCGTGCAGACGATCGAGCATCGCGTTGTTCGGGCTGCGGGGATTCGACGGCGTACGAATGTAATTCGACGACGGACCCGCCGCAGTCGCGGGCCCAATCGGCGGCTTCGCGTTCGTAGCGTTCCAGGACGCTGATGTTGTCGACCGGTTCGTGGCCTGCGGTGCCGAGAAACGCGGCTCGGCCGCGGGCCACCGGCCGGTCGAGCCACAGTCGCTGCACCAAGAACGGCGGGGCCGTGCGCAGCCGCTTGATACGCGCCCGCCACATGTCGTCGCAGAGCCCGGGTGATGCCTCGACGATCCGCTGCAGTCCACCGATATCGGTGGCCAGCACCACGGCATCGGC
Organism: uncultured Actinomycetota bacterium; assembly: GCA_963796825.1. Taxonomy (GTDB): domain Bacteria; phylum Actinomycetota; class Actinomycetes; order Mycobacteriales; family Mycobacteriaceae; genus Mycobacterium. The sequence continues at coordinate 157,907 of CAWCNE010000007.1, read as the reverse complement.
ATCCAACTGGTCGTCGGCGTCGGTCTGGACGCGAAATGTCTGGCTCGTGGCCGCTGCCGATGCCCGTCACCGAAACACCTTGATGGAAGCGAACTCCCAGGCCTTGCAGGTATTGCTGCAGCGGATTCCACAAAGCGGCGTCGTAGTTGGCGTTGGCGACGTCGAAGATCAGGCCCTCGCTGGAGCCGAGGAAGTAGATATGGAACATGGTGGCCAGCTCCGCGGCCGACAGGTCGGCGGGGCTGGCGAAAAAGCTGCGGGAGAAGACCTCGAAGGCCAGATGCCGCGCTGCCTCGGGGAAATTGATGCTCTTCAGGAACGTTTCGGCGTCGATGTGATCGAGGCGGTGAAAGATGTCGGGCAATGACACCGCGGCGAGCGGCGCTGCGGCACGCGCGTCGATCCTGGCCAGGTCGGTGAGCCGGAAAGTCGGGCTGCGCAAGGCAAATACGAGCGCGTTCCACGGCGGGGTGCGGGGTAGACCACGGAAGGTGTCCTGGCGGCCGGCGCCGTCGATGAGCGGGTAGTCGTCGACCGCGGTCAACATGGACAGCGTTGGGTCGACGCGACCCAGCAGCGCCCGCAGGTTGTAGTACTGCCGGAAGAAGGCGTGGAAGCCCCGGTTCATGGCGAGCTCGGCGCCGTCGAAGTGTTCGGTCCATCCGCCGACCCGGCCGCCGAGGTACTCCTCGCGCTCGATGACGTCGACGGCGACGCCGCGTTCGGCCAGTCCCGTTGCGGCAGCGAGGCCTGCGATTCCGGCGCCGACGACGACGGCTCGCGGCTGCGACGCCAGCGCCTCGGCGCTGTGCAGGCCCCGCGGCGCCGGGAACGTGCGGCGGTGCCGGTCGGTCATGAGCGGCGCGTCCCCGAGGAACGTGTGCGCGATGTTGGCTTCCCAGCCCGGCATGGTTTCGCTGCGCACCGCCGTGAAACCGGCATCGCGCATCCGTTGCCGCAATCGTGTTGCGCCGTCGAACGTCAACACGCTGCGCCACAGGTGCCGGTACAGCGTCGCGTCCCGGGTCCGCCACCAGCCCGACGGGATGATGATGCCCCAGCACACCGCGTTCCAGATCGCGGTGGCGACCCGGGAGTCACGTACCGAGTAGTCGTGCACCGCCAGCGTGGCGCCGGGCGCCAGCAGGCCGCGCAGCGCCCGCAACTGGGTGTCGGGATCGGACAGGTTGCGGATCAGATACGCGGCCAGGATTCCGTCGAACGGGCCGACGATGCCGTTTTCGGCAAGGCCCTCCACGGGGGTGTGCACGAAACGGACCGAGGAAGGCCACGATTTGGCCTGCGCTTCGTCGAGCATTCCACGCGAGGCGTCGATGGCGACGATCTCGGCCTGCGGAGCGACGCTCAACAACGCGGCCGTCGACGCGCCGGTGCCGCATCCGGCATCGAGTAACCGCAGCCCTCGACCCTCGTTCGGGCAGCCGCAATCGTTGGGCCGAAAGTCGAAGGTGGGCATGGTATCCCGGGCTGGCGCCGACCAGCCGGTCGTAGGCGTGCGCGCCGACGTCGAAAGCGGCGGGCACTTCGGCGCGGGGCAGACCGGTGTTACTGACGCTCACGTTGACGCTCCCATAGCAGCAGGACGGCGGTGACCAAGGCGAACCCGAACAGGAAGTCTTCGATCGGGATGTCGAACGGAAACCGGATACCGCTGGTCTGCCGGTCGTCGTAAACCACGATCGGGGCGCTCAGCTTGGTCAGCCAGCCGTCGATCAGAATCTGAAATCCGATCACGATCAGCATCGACAGCCAGTAGGCCGGACGCCGAAAAAGACCGGTACGCAACACCGTCAACTCGAGTGCGCCGACGCCCAGCGCCGACAGCACGGCCGGCACGGTGTAGCCCAAGCCGGCGGTCATCGGCGGTTGCGCCGTCGCAGGATGGCGCTCACCGCGTTGTAGGTCAGCAAGGCGCACAGCGGAATCACGAGAAAGAACAGCACCTCCTCGATCGGCATGTGGACTGGGATGTTCACACCGCTTACGTAGGCCGGATTGTAGGTCCAGATGTGCGCGGCAATCGCGACTTCGTCCCAGAGCACGAACACGGCGGCGACGGGCAGAACCGCGCGGGCGGCCCGCCACGCTTGCCGGTACACGCCAGGGCGAAAGATCTCCAGCGGCAGGGTGATCGCCAGGCACGCTGCCGAGCACGATCAGATATTGCCAGCGATCCATTACCCCGCACCGGATCTGCCGACCCCTGATGCGGCCGGGTGCGCCAGCCGCGCCCGCCAGGATCGCAACAGGCCGGCGCCGGCGACGCTGCAGCCGTCGCCCGTTGCCCACGGTCGCGCGCTGACTGAACACCGCGAAGTCGCTGTCTTCGATGCGGTCGAGGATCTCCGAGTACAGCGTCAGCGCGGCCGCGACGCACGGCCGCGAGCGCGGCTCCAGCAGCGCGACGCCGGCTGCGGCGTAACGGTAGACCTCACGGGCGATCTGGTGCTGATCGGCGAGCGCGTTGCGGACCCGCTGGTCGGTGCGCCGATTGTGGTGGCACCACATCAGCACGTCGCGATCGACGCTCGTGGGCCGCCAGTTCGTCGGCCGGCAGGTAAACGCGCTGGCGCATCAGATCTTCGTCGATGTCGCGCAAGAAGTTCGTCAGCTGAAACGCCCTGCCCAGCGCCGCCGCATGCGGCGCGGCGTCGGATTGCGCGGCCGACGGTACCCAGGATCGGAAGCACTTGCAGCCCAATCGCTTCCGCCGAACCCTTCATGTAGAGATTGAGTGCGTCGCGGTCGGGATAGTCGGTGATCGTCAGGTCCATCCGCATGGATGTCAGGAAGTCGTCGAACAGCTCGTCGCTGATGTGGAAGCGCCGCGCGGTGTGCTCGACGGCCGCCAGCACCGGGTTGTCCGGATGCTCGTCGGTGGGCGAAGAACTCGTCGGACAGTTGCTGCAAGCGCGCCGACCGGATCGTGGCGTCCAGCGCCGGATCGAAATCGTCGAGAATGTCGTCGGCGTAGCGGGCGAAGCCGTACAGCGCGTGGATCGGTGGACGCTGATCCGGCGCGAGCAGTCGGGTGGCCAGGAAGAAGGTTCGTCCGTGCGCGGCGTTGAGTGTGCGGCAACGCCGGTATGCGCCTCGCAGATCCGGATCGTCGATACCGGCGGCGCTCAGTTCGGTGCGGATCATGACCGACCGGCTTTCGCGACGACGGTTCGATTCGATCCCTCGCCGATGCCGGTGATGCGGTCGGCGGCCAGTCGACCGGAGATCATCGCGGTGGGCACGCCGACGCCGGGAACGGTCGACGATCCGGCCAGCACCGCATTGTCGATGCCGCGCACCGTGTTGGCCGGACGGAACGGTCCGGTCTGGGCGAACGTGTGAGCCAGCGCGAACGGGGTGCCGGCAATCATTCCCTGAGCGGCCCAGTCTTCGGGGTTGACGACGTGCAGCACCTCGGCGCCGTCGCGGAAACCCGGAATCAGTCGTGCGCCAACGGTATCGATGAGCTGTTCGGTGTAGCTGTCGCCGATGCGCGACCAGTCGACCACACCGCGGTCGAGGTTCGGCGCCGGGGCGAGGACGTAGAACAATTCGTGGTCCGCGCGGGGCCAGGCTCGGGTCGCTGGCCGTCGGACGGGTGACGAGCAGTGACGGATCCCGCATCAGCCGGCCGTCCCGGATGATGTCGGTGAACGTCTGGTCCCATTCGCTCGCCGAAGATGATGTTGTGATGTGCCAGTGCAGTGATTCGTCGACGGCGACTGGCGGCGGCCGATGTGCGCGACGACTGCCGACGGTGCCGGCCGCAGGCGACCGAGGCGCCGTGGGTTGCGGCCGAGCAGCTCGTAGGTGGTGGGCAGTTCGGTGGTCAACACCACGGCGTCGCAGGCGATGCGCTCCTCGGTATCGGTGAGCACGGCTGCCACGCGGCTGCCGTTGCGCTCCAGGCCCGTAACGGTCGCGCCGTAGACGAAGCGCACCCCGGCATCGGTGGCCGCGGCGGCCAGCGCGTCGGGCAGCGCCCGCATCCCGCCGCGCGGAAAGAAGACCCCGGAGATGGTGTCCATGTAGGCGATCACCGCGTAGACCGCCAGCGCCTTCCGCGGCGCGACACCGGCGTACAGCGACTGGAAGGTGAAGACTCGCTGCAGTCGCGGGTCGGAGATGTGGCGATTGACCATGGTGTCCCACTTGCGGAATCCGCCGAGCGCCGTCAGCCGCGCCAGTTGCGGATTCACCAGTGACAGTGGGGAATCGAAGTTCTCGGCGATGAAACCGTTGAACTCGGCCTGCGTACAACCGGGTCAGCCAGTCGCGCAGCTTCCGGTAGCCCTCCGCCTGCTTGGCGCCGGCGAATTCGGCGACCGCATCCGCCATCCGATCCGCGTCGCTGTGGACGTCGAGGCTGCTGCCGTCGGCGAACTGTGCGCGATACGCCGGGTCAACTGGCATCAATTCCAGCCGGTCCGAACGGTTTTCGCCGACCGCGGCGAAGGCTTCGTCGATGATGTCGGGCATGGTCAGCACCGTCGGCCCGGTATCGAGCTGATAGCCGTTGATGTCGGCGCGCCCGGCCCGTCCACCGGGCCAGCTCTCCCGCTCGACGACGGTCACTTCGCGGCCGCGTCCGGCCAGGTGCAACGCCGCGGTCAGTCCCGCGAGACCGGCGCCGACCACGACGACCCGGGTGTTTGGACCTTTCACGCTGCGCATTATTCGGTTCGCTCCGTGCATACGGCGGCCATGTTCGTCAACGCGGCCCGCACCGGATCGCCGATCCGCAGCTGGTCGAGCTCGTCGAGCGCCGACGTCGACCCGGTCGCTGATCGTGTCCTCGATCCACTGCACGGCTCCGGTCGTGACGATCAAGCGTCCGCCAGCGGTCGATGGCGTCGTCGTCGAGGTCGCCGGCGTTCATCAGCTCGGTCGAGCTGCCTGCGGGTCGGCGGGTCGGCCAGCTGGTGCGCGGCAATGACCACGCTGGTGGCCTTGCGTTCGACCAGGTCTTGTCCGTCGGGCTTGCCGGTCACCGTCTCGGAGCCGAACACCCCCAGCAGGTCGTCGCGCAGCTGGAAGGCTTCGCCGATCGCTTCGCCGTAGCGGCCCAGGCCTGAAATCGGTGCGATCGCTGCAGCCGCTCATCGCCGCGCCGATCTCCAACGGCCGGCGCACGGTGTAGTTGCCCGACTTGCGTCGTGCCACTTCCAGGACTGTGTCCATCGACGGCAGGTCGCGGACATCGCTTGCCAGATCGGCGAATTGGCCCACGGCGAGTTCGGTGCGCATCGCGTCATAGCGCGGCCAGGCCTGCTGCAGACTCCGATGCTCGACGCCACTTTCCCGCAGCATCTGTTCGGCCCAGATCAGGCAGAGATCACCGAGCAGGATCGCCGCTGATTCGCCGAATCGTTCTGCTGGACCGGACAGCTTGCGGTTCCGATGCCACTGACTGAACTGGATGTGCGCGGCGGGTCGACCGCGACGCGACGATGCAGCGTCCATCACGTCGTCTTGCAGCAACGCGAATGCGTGCAGCAATTCCAGTCCGGCGGATGCGAACAGCGCTTCGTCGCTGTCCGCGGAACCGGCGAGCCAGCCCAGATACATGTAGGTCGAGCGCAGGCACTTGCCGCCGGCCACGAAATCCAACAGGATGTCGCCGGCCACCTCCACGCCGGACTCAGCCAGTTCGGCGCGCATCGGCCGGAGACGAAATCGCTGAGATGCGTCGAGAACCTTGTGGCGCAACTCGATTCGCCATGCCTCGAACTTCGCGGGATCCGACCAGGATTGCTGATCGAGCTCAGCAGGCGTCGCGGCCGGTGCCAACGAGAGCGCACGCACCTCGCCCACTTGGGCCCCTCTCGAAGGATCGGGTCGCGACCAGCTTGTACGGCTCGAGCTCACGCGGTTGTACCTCCCACGCGGCGAAGACAAACACGTTCGCCCTACCGAAGCAAGGTTCACTTCACAAGATTAAACATTAACTTACTGAACATCTGCCTGGCTCGCCAGCGGAGACATCTCGCCTAGGGTGGGGCCATGACCGCACGCGCCAGCGATGGAACGGAGCCGCAGCTCGGTGGAGGCCACGTTCCGCGAGGTGGGGCCGCACGCGCCGACCCTCTGCGAGGGCTGGAACACCACGGATCTCGCCGCTCACCTGGTAGTTCGCGAACGGCGTCTCGACGCGACGGCCGGGATCATGGTGCCATTCCTGGCCGGCTACACGGCCAAGGTCCAGGACAAGACCGCGCGTCGAAGAGTTGGGACGCCCTGGTGGACCTGGTGGCATCCGGTCCGCCGATCTACTCGCCGTTCAAGCTGCTGGACCCCGTTGCCAACCTCGGCGAGATGTTCATTCATCACGAGGACGTTCGCCGAGCGGTCGATGGCTGGGAGCCACGGGTGCTCGACGAGACCATCGCCAAGCAGCTGCGCCGTCAACTCGGGCTGATGAGCCGGATGATGTTGAGCAAGCTGCCCGCCCAGGTCGACCTGGAGACGCCGGCCGGTGAGCGGATCGCCCGGGTCGGTCGCGGCGACACGGTCACGATCACCGGCGAGCCGCAGGAGCTGTTGCTGTTCGTCGCGGGCCGCGACGCGGTGCGCCTCGCTTCGACGGTGACGCGCAGGCCGTTGCCGCGGTGCGGGCGGCGCCCCGCGGTCTCTAACCTCGGTTTCTAACCAGGTCGACCCAGCAGATGCCGCAAAGTCTGCTCCAGGTCGGGACGGCGGAAGCGATGGTCGGCTTGCTGCAGCCGCGCGGGCAGCACCCGTTGGTTGGCCAAGGCGAGTTCGCGCGCACCCTGCTCGCCGAGGAGCACCTTCGGCCCCAGCGCCGGCACCGGCAGTAGCGCGGGCCGGTGCAGCACATGAGCCAGGACGCGGGTGTAGTCGATGTTGCGCACCGGTTCGGCGGCCACCGCGTTGACCGGCCCGGACAGCTCGGTCGTCCCACAGCGCGCGGTGGTAGACGTCGACGAGGTCGTCGATTCCGATCCAGGAGAACCACTGCTGACCGCTGCCGAGCCGACCGCCGAGCCCGGCGGCGAACAGCGGCCGGAGCAGGCGCAGCGTCCCGCCGGCGGGAGACTGCACGATCCCGGTGCGCACCCGCACCACCCGGGCACCGGCCTGCTCGGCCGGGGCCGTCGCGTCCTCCCAGTCGGCGACGACGTCGGCCAGGAACCCGTCGCCGCGCTCGCTGTCCTCGGTCAGCGTCTCCTCGCCCCGGTCGTAGCCGTAGTAGCCGATCGCCGATGCGCTGACCAGCACCTTGGGCCCGTCGGTGGACTGCGCGATCAGCTCGGCCAGCCGGCGAGTCGGACCGATCCGGCTGTCGCGGATCGCGGCGCGGTGATCGTCGGTGAAGCGGCCCGCGATCGAGGCGCCCGCGAGGTGGATCACCGCGTCGGTCGCCGGCCAGCAGGTCAGGATCGGGATCTGTCCGGATTCCATTGCCGTTCATCAGGTTTGGTGGTCGAGTGTCGCACCAGGCGGATCACCCGGTGGCCGCCGGTGGACAGGAACGCGGCCAATTGCGCGCCGACGAGCCCGGAGGCGCCGGTGATGGCGACGGTGAGCGGGGTCAACCCGTGGGCGGCCGCCGCCCGGTGCGCGGCGATGTCGTCGGCCAGCTGTTGGTGCCGGTAACGGAACATCGACCGCAGCGCGGCTGCGGGGACGGGGGTCTCGACGCGGTCGATCACCCGCGTCCGCCCGCCGCTGACCTCTTCGAAGTCGTGGGTGTGCCGCCAGCGCACCGCCAGCTTGGCCGGCAACGACGCCAGGCCGTCGGCGCCGATGGCAGTCGACGAAGCGCCGCGGCGGGTCGTAGCCGTCCGGTTGGTGATCGGCCACCCAGCGCAGACCACCCGGCAGGCCGAGTTCGGCGCGCCCGTTCTCCAGCGAATCGGCCTCGGCGATCAACGCGCATCGGCGCCACGGCGGCGTGAGCCGGGTGAATGCGCCGGGTCGGGCATGCCAGTCGAACACCTCGTAGATGGGCGCGTCGATCACGCTCGAATACTCAAGTCCCATGAGGCCGACGGTACCTGCGCCCGGCGATGCCGTGAGATTGCCGACTACCGATCCGGCAGCGCGTGCTCGACGATGGGCAGCCGCGGCAGCGGTTGGCGTTCGGCGCGCTTGGCCGCCAGGTACACCTGCGCGGTCTCGTCGGCCACCGTGTGCCAGTCGAAATCCGCGGTGAGGCGCTGCCGCGCGGCCTGCGCCCGGCGCTGCGCGGCTGCCGGATCGTCGAGCACCGCGATGACGGCCTTGGCCAGCCGGGCCACATCGCGCGGCGGGCATGACATCCCGGTTTCGCCGTTGATCACCGCTTCGCCGAGGCCGCCGATGTTCGACGTCACCAACGGGGTGCCCGCGGCGGCGGCCTCCAGCGCCGCCAGCCCGAACGGCTCGTAGTGGCTGGGCAGCACCGCGGCGTCGGCGCGATGCAGTGCGGCCAACAGGTCGTCGTGATCCAGCCGGCCGACGAAGTGAGTTGCCTTGAGCACCCGGTGTTTACGGGCCTGCTCGACGAGCCAGTCCTGCTGGGTGCCTTCGCCGGCGATGGTCAGGGTGGCGCCGGGGTGGGCCCGGCGGATCGCGCGGCAGTGCGGCGATCGCCTCGTGCACGCCCTTCTCGTATTCCAGCCGGCCGACGTACAGCAGTTCCGGCGGACCGCTGCGCGGCTTGCGGCGCGCGAACGGCCATCGCGCCGCCTCGATGCCGTTGCGGATCACGGTGGTCTCGGCCAGCCCGGGCCCGAACAGCTCGGTGATCTCCTCGCTCATCGAGCGCCGAACATGTGATCAGCGAGTCGGATTCGCGCACCAGCCACGACTCGACCGCGTGAACCTGACGGCTGATCGATCCCGGAGACCCATCCGGAATGCCGACCGGCCTCGGTCGCGTGGATCGTGGAAACCATTGGCACGTCGTAAAACTCGGCGAGCGCGATCGCCGGATGGGCGACCAGCCAGTCGTGCGCGTGGACCACGTCGGGCCGCCACGGGTGATCGCTGCGCTGTCGCTTGAGCGACAGTCCGGCGCGGACCATCGCGTGGCCCATCGCCAGCGTCCAGGCCATCATGTCGGTGCCGAAGGTGAACTCGTGCGGGTCTTGCGCGGCGGCGACAACCCGGACGTTCTCGTTGATCTCGTCCGACGACGGATGTGTGCTCGGGTCGGTGTCGGTCGGGCGCCGCGACAACACCACGACTTCGTGGCCGGCGGCGGCGAGCGCGGTCGACAGGTGATGGACGTGGCGTCCGAGTCCGCCGATCACCACCGGCGGGTACTCCCACGACACCATCAGGATTTTCATCGCGGCAGCCTCCGGGCATCCAGCGCGCCGAACAGGCCGTCGGCCCGGTTCCAGCCATCGGCCAGGCGCTGTGCCACTTCGCGGCGGCCCGACGCCAGCGCGCCGGCGATCTCGCGGGTGGCGTGGGCGTGCAGATGCGCCCGGTAGCGGGCGTAGTCGGCGGCGGAGTCCTTGCTCACCATGAACGGCCAGTCGCTGGACACCGTGAGCAGGGTCTCGCGCAGGATCTGGTCGGCGATGTGGTCGCGGGGGATCGGCCCGTCCAGCGACGCGGTCTGGGCCAGCGCTTTGTCGACGGTGGACAGCGCGGTGTCGACGACCTCGGCGTTGAGCTGCACCAGGTCGGCAACTTTGTCACCGGACCACACCTGCCAGTCCTTGCCGGAACCCCAAGAGCTGGGCGGCAATTCGACGGCGCTCACCGACGAGGCCCGCGCCGACGGCGTCGCTCAGCGTGCCGACGCGCACCCCGGCCTCCGGCAGCGCCCGTAACACCCGTTCCAGCCATGCCGGCCCTTCGTACCACCAGTGGCCGAACAATTCGGTGTCGAACGCGGCGACCACGTGCGCGGGTCGCCCGATGCGCTCGGACTCGGACAGCAGCCGGCGCGCGTACCACTTCGACGAAATCTGTGACGTGGCTGTCGATTGCGTGATCGGCGCGCTCGGGGTCGTACGGCGCCTTCTTCTCCGAGGGCACGTTGCGGCCGGTGACCCGGGCCGGCTTGAGACCGGTGCGATGGTCGTAGGTGTGGAAGTCGCGGTAAGCGGCGTGACCCGGGTAGCCGGATTTGGGCGACCACACCCGGTAGCTCACCTGCAGATCGCGCCCGAAGGCGACGACGCCGGAGTCGCCGACCGGCCGGCCCAGCGCGGTGTCGCCGTGCAGCGACGGGCCGTCGACCATGAAGTGGCCGACCCCGGCAGCGGCGTAGTCATGTTCCATGCCCGGGGCGTACGCGCATTCGGGCGCCCAGATTCCAGTTGGCTTGTGCGCCAACCGCTGCCGGGCATCGGCCAGTCCTTCGCGCAGCGCGAACTCGCGGAGCCGCGGGTTCAGCAACGGCTGGAACGGGTGGGCCAGCGGACCCGCCCAGTAATTCGACGGTGCCCGCGTCGATCAGCCGCCGCAGCAACGGGCTGGCACCATGACGCCAGTAAGTGGTGAAATCCTCGAGCGCTTGCTCGGTTTCGGCCATCTCGCGAATGCCGAAGGCCCGCAAAGCTTCCGGTGCCGATGCAGGGGAGCCGTCGGTGGAATCTCCGGGGCGCACGCTGGCGGCCTCGGCGGCGCGCAGGTGCCAGTTGGCCAGCCAATGATGCATCCCGTCAAGGCAATACGGGTCATCGAGCTGCGCCATGACGACCGGGGTGACGCCCAGGGTGATCAGCCGGTGCCGATCCTCGTCGGCCAGTCGGCGCAAGACCCGCAGCAGCGGCAGATAGGACGCTGCCCACGACTGGTAGAGCCACTCCTCGCCGACCGGCCAGCGGCCGTGATGCGCCAGCCACGGCAGATGGGTGTGCAGCACCAGGGTGAACAGCCCGGGCACCGGCTCCCTGGTGGACATCATCTGGCGCCGCTCCGCGATCGCAACCAGGTCCAGGCTGTCATCGATGTGTCGCGCCTCGACGGTGCCGGCCTCGACGATGTCGAAGTCCGCGGCGGTGACCGCGCGACGTCGGCCAGCAGATCGGCCGGCCAGGGTGCGTCGGCGACGGCGCGCGCGATCTGGGCGTCGATGATCGAGCCGCCATGGCGGGCGTCCATCTCGAGGAGCCGTGGGCCGTGAAACACTCCGTACATGCCGTCCATCGCGAAGCCGGCGTCGCGCAGCAGCTCTGTCAGCTCTTCGGCATTGAGCTCGCGGGTGTGAAACGGATTGATCGGAGTATCGCGGCCCGGCGAGAACGTGATCCGGTTCGGCGTGGACACCATCAGCAGCCCGGATGGACGCAGCACCCGTGCGCATTCGCGGACGAACTGTGGCTGATCCCACAAGTGCTCGATGACCTGGAAGTTGACCACGACATCGACCGACTGGTCGGGCAGCGGCAGCTCGGCGAGATTGCCGTGGATCACCTCCACCCGCGGATAGCGCGCCTGCACGTGCGCGACGGTCGCCTCGTCGTAGTCCACGCGCGGTCACCTGGCGTGCGACGCCGGCGATCAGGTCGGCGCCGTAGCCTTCGCCACAGCCCGCCTCGAGCACGTCGAGACCCGCGCAGCGCTGCGCCAACCGCTGGTAGACCACCTCGTGGCGGCGAAACCAGTAGTTCTCCACGTCGAGGCCCGGGATGGTGCGTTCACCGGTCAACGGCAGGGCGGCGTCGCGGGGGGTGGGAACGTCAGGGATGAATGCGCTCATTGCATAGGCAGGCTAACCCGTCGTGACGGGTTCGCGAATGCTTCACTACGGGTATCCGATGTCCGAGGCGCGGCCGTGACCGCTGCCGAAGGCACAGGGGGGACAGAACCTGCAGGACGACCCGCTATGGTGTGAGAGCGAACCGCACAAAGTTACCGGTCAGTAACATGCGGGTGCGGGGCGCATAAGACGTGACATTAAGTCCTGCCGCTTCCGGCTGCAGGACTCACTCGAGGAGGACGAGCCACTCTCATGACGAACATCGTGGTCCTGATCAAGCAGGTCCCGGACACCTGGTCAGAGCGCAAACTCAAGGACGGCGACTGGACGCTGGACCGCGAGGCCGCCGACGCCGTGCTGGACGAGATCAACGAGCGCGCGGTCGAAGAGGCGCTGCTGATCCGCGAGAAGGAAGCCGCCGACGGCACCGAGGGGTCGGTCACCGTGCTGACCGCCGGCCCGGAGCGGGCCACCGAGGCGATCCGCAAGGCGCTGTCCATGGGTGCCGACAAGGCCGTCCACCTGCTCGACGACGGGCTGCACGGCTCGGACGTCGTCCAGACCGGCTGGGCGCTGGCGCGCGCGCTGGGCACCATCGAGGGCACCGAGCTGGTCATCGCCGGCAACGAGGCCACTGACGGAACGGGCGGCGCAGTGCCGGCCGTCATCGCCGAGTACCTGGGCCTGCCGCAGCTCACCCACCTGCGCAAGCTGTCGCTGGACGGCGACAAGATCATCGGCGAGCGCGAAACCGACGACGGTGTCTTCACCGTCGAGGCCACGTTGCCCGCCGTCGTGAGCGTCAACGAGAAGATCAACGAGCCGCGGTTCCCCTCCTTCAAAGGCATCATGGCCGCCAAGAAGAAGGAAGTCACCAAGCTCACGCTGGCCGAGATCGGTGTCGAGGCCGATGAGGTCGGCCTGGCCAACGCCGGCTCCAAGGTGCTGACGTCGACCCCCAAGCCCCCGAAGACCGCCGGCGAGAAGATCACCGACGAGGGCGAGGGCGGAAGCGACATCGCCAAGTACCTGGTCGGCCAGAAGATCATCTAAGACGTCAACCTTTAACCGAAAGACACGGAATAACTCATGGCTGAAGTATTGGTGCTCGTCGAGCACGCTGAAGGCGCCCTCAAGAAGGTCACCTCCGAATTGATCACTGCGGCACGTGTTCTGGGCGAGCCGGCCGCCGTCGTAGTGGGCAAGCCCGGCACCGCCGAGCCGCTTATCGAGGGCCTGAAGGCGGCCGGCGCCGCCAAGATCTACGTCGCCGAATCCGACACCGCGGAGAACTACCTGATCACCCCGTCGGTCGACGTACTTGCCGTCGCTGGCCGAATCCGCCAGTCCGGCAGCCGTTTTGCTGGCCGCCAATGCTGACGGCAAGGAGATCGCGGGTCGGCTCGCCGCCCGGATCGGTTCGGGTCTGCTGGTCGACGTGGTCGACGTGCAAGCCGACAACAAGGCGGTGTGGTCCATCTTCGGTGGCGCCTTCACCGTCGAGGGCCAGGCCAACGGCGACACCCCGGTGATCACCTTGCGCCCCGGCGCCATCGACGCCGAGCCGTCTGACGGCGCGGGCGAGCAGGTCAAGGTCGACGTACCCGAGCCCGCCGAGAACGCCACCAAGATCACCAAGCGCGAGCCCGCGGTCGCCGGTGACCGGCCGGAACTGACCGAAGCCACCATCGTGGTGTCGGGTGGTCGTGGTGTCGGCAGCGCGGACAAGTTCAGCGTGGTCGAGGAGCTGGCTGACTCGCTGGGCGCCGCGGTCGGCGCCTCGCGCGCCGCGGTGGACTCCGGCTACTACCCGGGTCAGTTCCAGGTGGGCCAGACCGGTAAGACGGTCTCCCCGCAGCTCTACATTGCGCTGGGCATCTCCGGAGCGATCCAGCACCGCGCCGGCATGCAGACCTCGAAGACGATCGTCGCGGTCAACAAGGACGAAGAGGCGCCGATCTTCGAGATCGCCGACTACGGCATTGTCGGCGACCTGTTCAAGGTCGCGCCGCAGCTCACCGAAGCGGTCAAGACCCGCAAGGGCTGACCGCTCGCGAAAGCCCCCACACCTGCGGGGGCGATTTCTAGGGGTCGTCGCAACACTGCTGGTTAGTGGGCTTGTAGTAGATCACGCAGACGCTCGGCTGGGGTTTCCCAGTCGAGCGTTTTGCGTGGGCAGCCGTTGAGTAGCTGGGCGACGTGTTCGAGGTCTTCGGGGCCGTGCACGCTGAGGTCGGTGCCTTTGGGGAAGTACTGGCGCAGCAGGCCGTTGGTGTTCTCGTTGGTGCCGCGCTGCCAGGGGCTGGCGGGGTCGCAGAAGTAGACCGCCATGTCAGTGGCCATCGAGAACTGTTTGTGCCGGGCCATTTCCGCGCCCTGGTCCCAGGTCAACGAGCCCCGCAGATGGGCCGGCAGAGTCGAGATTGTCTGAATTAGCCCGTCGCGTACGACTTCGGCGTCGTGCCCGTGGGGTAGGTGGACCAGCAGGGTGTAGCGGGTGGCACGCTCGACCAAAGTGGCGATCGCGGTCTTGTTGGCTTCGCCCATGATCAGGTCGCCTTCCCAATGGCCGGGCACCGCGCGGTCGGCGACCTCGGCGGGCCGCTCGCTGATCATGATCATCGGGTCGATGAACCGGTGGGTGCGTTGATCGGGGCGCCGATGTGGTTTACGGCGGGTGCGTCCGGTTCGAAGTGCTTGGGCGACTTCGCGTTTGAGCCCGCCGCGGGCCTGGAAGTACAGAGCCTGGTAAATCGTTTCGTGACTCACCCGCATACTTTCGTCGTCCGGGAAATCCTTGACCAGACGGTGCGAGATCTCCTCGGGCGACCACTGCTGGGTCAACCCGTCGGCGACCGCTTGGCGCAAGGTCTGGTTGGTGACCAGTTTGGACTGCTTGGGCCGGGCCCGGGCCGCGGCGGCAGCGGTGTCGGCCTGATACGGCAGATAGAGCCCTTCGATGCTGCCCCGGCGGACCTCCCGCGACACCGTCGAGAGATGCTTGCCAATATCGACAGCGATCCGGGTCAGGGTGAGCCCGGCGTGTAGGCCATCAGCGACAGCGAGCCGGTCAGGCAACGACAGGTACCGCCCACCTGTCACTGCGGCATTCGGTGGCGGCGACGGACTGGGTTTCACTGCCTGTGTGTACCGCGTGCCGGTCGTGTAATCGATGACCGTGCCATCGGAATAGACCCGCGTGTTGGCGACCTTGCGGACACCGGCTCGCCAGTCACGGGCGGTCCGCACATTGACCCCCACCTCACGAGCCGCACGCGCCGCCGACCAGCCTGAGGCGATGAGCTCGAAAAATCGGGCTTTGGCCTCGGCTTTGCCGCGGGGCCGGCGCTCCGTGCTGACCAATCCCGCTGCCATCAGTAGCTTCCGGGCAGAAGAATGCGAAATACCCGCCGATTTCGCTGCCTGATTGACCGAGCCCGACGCGGCGAACACCGCCGCCACCACAGCCTCGTCAACCCCTTCGAGGTTCCGACGCGGCGGCCGCAGGCCCCGGCCTGTGGCTCGCAGGATCGCATAACAGCGCTGAGGTGAAACACCGAGTGATCGCGCCGCATCTTTAACCGACACACCCGCATCGACCAGCGTTGCTAACCGATCACCAAACCGAACACAGTCCTCCGAAAACGACACGGCCGCCGCAACCTCTCAAATCGAGAGTGTTGCGACGACCGCGTGAACCCGCCGGGTGTCGGGGGCTTTCTGCGTTTCGGACCGCGCTGCGTGTTTCGGCCTAATCTGGTGCCGTGAGCGATCCACGGCGCGAGCTGGCGACCGTTGCCGACGGTGACGGCCCTGCGGCCGGCCACGCGAAGACCGCGCTCGGCGACGGATCTTCCGCCACCCGATTGCGCGCGGCGATCCTGGCGCTGACGCACCATCGCGGACCGGATTCCAGCATCTGCCCGTCGGACGCGGCCCGTGCCGTCGGCGCAGAGCAGTGGCGCGATCTGACGGACGACAGTCGCAGTGCCGCTCTGGCATTGGCGCGCGGCGGCGAGGTGGAGATCACCCAGCGCGGTGAAGTCGTCGATCCGAGCCGGCCACCGCACGGGCCCATCCGGATTCGGGTATCGCCGGCGTGATTGCGATGGCGAGGTTTGAAATCGCACGCAGCGGTGTATAAAGACTTGCTACTTCGGTCTACGAAAGGCTCAATGATGAAGGCAACGGCGCCTGCCGCGATCGCGCTTGCCGCGCTCCTGTTCAGTGGATGTTCTGCCTCGCAGATCATCAACACCGGTGGTGACACCAAATGCAAAGACTTCACCACGCAGGACGAGAAGAAGCAGAACGACGAGGTCAGCAAGATGCTGAAGGACAAGAGCGGCACTGACCCGGCAAACCTACAGATCACCGCTACCCGGCTGTCAGCGGCAACCTACTGCCAGACACTCGGCAAGCCGGACAGCAAGATCTCCGAAGCTCCGCACGGCTGAGCGTGAATCGATTGCAAGCCGACGGCTCACTCGCCGTCGGCTTGCAACACCACCATCGCCCGCGCGGCGACCCGAACGGCATCGCCGGCCGGAGTTGATTGTGGGTCTTCCACATTCGCTGTCGCAACGGACGAGTCGACGACGGGCGTCCACGCCCGGCCGAACTGTTCTGGCGGCAGAGTGAATTCGATCGGCTCGTGATGGGCGTTGAAGCACAGGAAAAACGAATCATCGGTCACTCGCTGCCCGCGGGCGTCGAGGTCGGGGATGCCCAGCCCGTTCAGATAGACCGCCACGGACTTGCCGAAGCCCGAACCCCAGTCCTCGTCGTTCATTTCGGAGCCGTCCGGCCGGAACCAGGAGATGTCGGGCTGCCCTTCGGTGCCCTTGCGACGAACCGGCAGCCCGGTGAAGAATCGCCGGCGCCGAAACACCGGATGCGCGGCCCGCAGCGCGGAGACGGTCCGAGTGAACTCGACAAGTTCGGCGTCCGCTTTGTCCCAGTGCACCCAGGTGATCTCGTTGTCCTGGCAGAAGCCGTTGTTGTTACCGCCCTGCGTGCGCCCTAGTTCGTCGCCATGCGAGATCATCGGAACCCCTTGCGACAGAAGCGTGGTCGCGAGGAAGTTACGCTGCTGATTGGCGCGCAGCGCGTTGATCGCCGGATCGTCGGTCGGACCCTCGACGCCGCAGTTCCATGACTGGTTGTTGCTCTCGCCGTCGTTGTTGTCTTCTCCATTGGCGTCGTTGTGTTTTTCGTTGTATGACACCAGGTCCAGCAACGTGAAACCGTCGTGCGCGGTGACGAAATTGATCGACGCCACCGGTCGCCGCGCAGTGGACTCGTAGAGGTCGGCCGATCCGGTCAACCGGGAGGCGAACTCGCCCAGGGTCGCAGCCTCGCCGCGCCAGTAGTCGCGGACAGTATCGCGGTACTTGCCGTTCCACTCCGTCCACTGCGGTGGGAAATTACCGACCTGGTAGCCACCGGGGCCGACATCCCACGGCTCGGCGATCAGCTTGACCTGGCTGACGATCGGATCTTGTTGCACCAGTTCGAAAAACGCCGACAGTCGGTCGACGTCGTAAAATTCACGGGCAAGCGTAGCTGCCAGGTCGAAGCGGAAACCATCGACGTGCATTTCAGTTACCCAGTACCGCAACGAATCCATGATCAGTTGCAGCGTGTGCGGATGGCCGACATGGAGAGTGTTGCCGGTTCCGGTGTAATCCATGTAGTACTGCTGATCGTCGTCGACCAGCCGGTAATACGCGGCGTTGTCGATGCCGCGCATCGACAAGGTGGGCCCCATGTGGTTGCCCTCGGCGGTGTGGTTGTACACCACGTCGAGGATGACTTCGATGCCCTCGTCGTGTAGGGCGCGGACCATGGTCTTGAACTCCTGCACCTGACCGCCGGGCGTAGTGCTGGAGGTGTACTTGAAGTCGGGGGAGAAGAAGCCAATTGTGTTGTAGCCCCAGTAGTTTGACAGTCCCTTGTCCACGAGCGTGGAATCGTTCGCGAAGTGGTGTACGGGCATCAACTCGACGGCAGTGACGCCGAGGCTCTTGAGGTGCTCGATGATGGCCGGGTGGGCGATGCCGGCGTAGGTGCCGCGCATCCGCTCGGGAATGTCGGGGTGCAGCTGCGTCAGTCCCTTGACGTGTGTCTCGTAGATCACGGAGTCGGCGTACTCGTGGTCGGGCGGTCGGTCATTGCCCCAGTCGAAGAACGGGTTGATCACCACCGATTTCGGCATGTGCGACGCGGAATCGTCGTCGTTCCGGCTGTCCGGTTCGCCGAAGTTGTAGCTGAACAGCGCCTGATGCCACTCGAAGTTTCCGTCGATCGCCTTGGCATAGGGGTCGATCAGAAGTTTGTTGGGGTTGCACCGCTGGCCGGCGGCCGGGTCGTAGGGACCGTGTACGCGGTAGCCGTAACGCTGACCGGGTTCGACGGCCGGCAGGAAGCCGTGCCAGACGAAGCCGTCCACCTCGTTGAGCGGCACTCGGGATTCGTTGCCGTCGGCGTCAAAGAGGCAGAGCTCCACCTTCTCGGCGACCTCGCTGAATACCGCGAAGTTGGTGCCCGACCCGTCATAGGTTGCGCCGAGCGGGTACGCCTTGCCGGGCCACTGCTCGATGCGCGCCGACCGAGTCGACTCCGCGGTTTCTGTCACAGCGCTCACTTCCGTCAGAGGGCCGCGAAGCCGCGACCCGACGCTGCAGATTACCCGCCGGGCGGCGACTCACACATTGTGTGAACCGGGGCACAATGGAGTGATGAATCGTTGGCCGACGCCCGACAAGCCCGGACCGGGACAGGAGTCGGTATGGGATTATCCCCGCCCGCCGCGGCTGGAGGAGTTCGCCGGCTCGATCACGATCGAGTTGGGCGGCCGAACGATCGCCTCGACCACAAAAGCCTGGCGGGTATTGGAGACCAGTCACCCGCCGACGTACTACCTACCCGGCGCCGCGTTCGCCGACGGGGTGCTACGCCCGGCTGACGGCGCTTCGTGGTGTGAATGGAAAGGGCAGGCAACCTATTACGACCTGGTGACCGAAGCGCGCGTGGCGCCGCAGGCGGCGTGGACCTACTTGCAGCCCACTTCTGGTTTCGCGGCGCTGGCGGGTGCGATCGCCGTGATGGCCGCGGCCGTGGATCGTTGCACGGTCAACGGTGAGGTGGTGGCTCCGCAGCCGGGCGGCTTCTACGGCGGTTGGATCACCAGCTGGATTGTCGGCCCCTTCAAGGGGATTCCAGGATCGATGGGTTGGTGACGCCGGTTTACGGTCCGGCGGTCGCTATCGCCTCGATGCGGCGTAGCGCGATCGCGCAGATCGACAGGTAGGCCGCCGCCCACAATGGAGCGGCCATACTCGCTCGGGCACCGCCGCCTGCGGGCTCGACCCGGTGATGGGTCGCGGGGATGCCCGCTACTTTCCACGCCCAGTGCGCGCCCGCTTCGAATTCGGTGATGGTGAACGGGGCGGCAACGCCCAAAGACGTACGCACGCTACCGGTCGCACCCAGTCCCAAACTCGTGTGCGGGGGATCAAGCCACGCCCCACTGACTGTCGGGCCCCACTTGCGGCCACGCGTCGAGATCGACAAAAATGTTCCACACCACCGACGGTGGCGCCGCGATGAATCGGTCGACGGCAAGCATTACGGGGCGCGGCCTCCCAGACTTCGTTGTTGTTCGACGACGTCGTCGAGATCCTTGAGTCGTCGCATACCGGCCAGCGGCTGGTTCATCCGCTGGTTGTTCGCAAGGCGAGTGGCGTTGCGGTCCAGGAACCACCAGTAGCCGCCGGTGAACGGACAGGCGCGATCGCCGACCCGCTCGCTGGGGCGGTAGCGGCAATCGCCGCAGTAGTTGCTCATCCGGTTGATGTAGGCGCCACCAGAGGTGTACGGCTTGGTCGCCATCAGCCCGCCGTCGGCATGTTGGGACATGCCGATCACGTTGGCAACCATCACCCATTCGTAGCCGTCGACGAAGCAGCGGTGGAACCAGTCGGTCATGGCGGCCGGGTTCCAGCCGCGCTGCAGGGCGTAATTCGACAACACCATCAGTCTCGGAATGTGGTGCACCCAGCCATGATCGCGGACCTGGGCGAGCACGTCCTTGAGGCAATGCGCTTCGACCGCGTCGGCGTCCAACTCGGCGAACCATTTCGGCACGCGGGCGTGGGCGTCCAGCGCATTACGGCGGCGGTAGCCCTTGCCGAAATGCCAGTAGACATGCCAGATGTAGTCGCGCCAGCCGATCAGCTGCCGGATGTAACCCTCCACGCTGCCAATCGGCGCCTTGCCCGATCGGTAGGCGTTCTCGGCCGCGTAGGCGCAGTCGAGTGGGTCGAGCAGACCCAGGTTCATCGGCGCCGACAAGAGGCTGTGCGCCATGAAGCGGTCGCCACTGAGCATGGCGTCTTCGTGAGGGCCGAAGTGCGGCAGACGATCCCGCACGAACACCTTGAGAGCGGCTTGTGCTTCGGCCGCGGTAACGGCAAATTCGCGCGGGCCGTCGCGGCCGACGAACGCCACCTCACCATCGCGCTCCCAGCGGTCCAGATCCGCCCGAACCTGCTCGTCGATCTCGTCTTCGTCGGGCCGCCAAGGTGCCTTGATCCCGAGATCGCCACCGCCGGGCGCAGGCTCGCGATTGTCGGCGTCGAAATTCCATCGGCCCTCGGCCGGCCGGTCGCCGTCCATCAGCAGGTCGAACCGCCGCCGCGCATCACGGTAGAAGTTCTCCAGCTTGAGCGTCTGGTGGCCCTTGGCCCACTCAACGAATGTTTCGCGGTCGGTGCAGAATCCGCGGGCCGGCAATACGCTGATGTCCGGTATCGACCGGACGAATCGGTCGGCGGCCCATGAGGTGGGCTGGCACACGCTGATTGATTCGTCGAGTTGATCAAGCGCCTCACCGTAGGTGCGCGTCTGCAGGAACGTCGCCTGGTCACCGAGTTCGGCCGCGCGATGGCGCAACGCCGACAGCACGAGGTGCGCCTTGCGGCGATGAAAGCGGCGCCGGGCGAACGCCGCCTGCGACTCGATCAGCAAGACCGGCTGGTCCGGTTCATCCAGGAAATGCGGCCCGAGCTGGTCGGCGAAGCACCAGCGCCGGGTGTCAGAGCTCATAGTGTGTGCCATACCCTTGCTGCAGAATCCGAATCACTTTCTGGTCACGGCATGGATCGAGGAGCGCGATGGCAGACGCCGTGTCAGCACTGGGTGACGAGAAATTCGTGTCGCTGACGACATTCAAAAAGGATGGCGGCGCCGTCGCGACGCCGATGTGGATTGGTCGCGACGGCGACCACCTCTTCTTCTGGACGCCGGTCGACAGTTGGAAGGCCAAGCGAGCCAAGAACAATCCCCGGGTGACGCTGGTGCCGTGCAGCCGTGGTGGCAAGGTCGGTGAAGGCGCTACTCCGGTCGACGGGGTTGCCGAGGTGATCACGGAGCCCGCGACGGTCCAGCGTCTGGCCGGGGTGATCCGTCGCAAGTACGGCTTCGAGTTCCTCATCGTGACGTTTATCGAGCGCATTCTGGCGCGCGGAAGGAAACCCCGCCTGATTCTGCGGGTCGCGTTGTCTAGTTGACCTGACTCCTGCCCGAGCAGACGTAAAACTCTGCACGCCTTGACGTTTCGGGATCTTCTGCATTCTCGGGTCGGCGTCCTGATCTGAGGCGTTCGCTTTTCTCTTTCCCGCAAGCGGGAGGTTTGAGACGTCCGCGCATCGGAGCAGGGCCCAGATCTTGACTATCGCGGCGCGCGCCCCCATGATTCAATCAATTGATCGATTAATTTTGCGCGGCCGAGATATGACGAAGGAAACCTGATGCGCGAGGTCGAGGGTGGTGCGGCATGAGGGCAGCCAAAACCGCAACGGCGGTGACCGTTCAGCTCGGTCGACCGATTGGGGCGAATGGTTCAGAGACACGGCGGCGCATCATCACGGCGGCCATGCGCTGTGTTGCGGAAAAGGGGTATTCGCAAGCCTCGATTCGCGAGATCGCCCGCGAGGCACAAATGACTAGCGGCAGCCTGTACCACTACTTTCCGAACAAGTCCGAATTGCTGAAAGCCACCGTCGAAGAGATCGAAGCCATTGCCCTGCCCCGACTGCGCGCGGCCGGTCAGCACGGTGCCGATGTCATCGGCCGTCTGGAGGCTCTGCTGGACGAGTCGGACCGGCTGATGCGCGAGTACCCGTACTTAGCAACGTTTGAGCGGGCGATCCGCGCCGAAAGTGCCAGCTATCTGCGGCGAGGCGATCCCGAGCGGGTGGGCTTTCAAGCGTTGCGTGACATCATCGCCGGCATCGTCGACGACGCGCTGCGACGCGGCGAGCTGGCCGCTCACAGCGATCCCGCCGGAACGGTCGATGCGATCTATGCGCTCACCCGAGGTCTGACCGAGCAGGCCACGATTTTGCCGCCGAACGCCTATCACGCGGCACTGCAGTCGGCCAAACACCTAATCCGCGGCACATTGTTCAGCAAAAAGCAACTCAAACCTGCTCGCGGACAACGACCCTGAGGAGTTGTTCATATGTCCTGCCCGAAACTGACGCCCGGATTTGATTTTACCGACCCCGACATTTACGCCGAGCGGCTACCAGTCGACGAGCTTGCCGAGCTACGGCGGACCGCACCAATCTGGTGGAACAACCAAGCGATCGGCAGGGGTGGCTTCAACGACGGCGGATTCTGGGTAGTGACCAGGCACAAAGACGTCAAGGAGGTGTCGCTGCGTAGCGATGTTTTTTCCACCTACCAGAACACCGCGATTCCGCGGTTCCCCGATGACGTAAAGCGGGAAAACATCGACGCCGCGCGCGCGTCCATACTCAACATGGATGCGCCGCACCACACACGTCTCCGCAAGATAATCTCGCGCGGGTTCACTCCGCGGGCCGTCGGACGATTGCGCGATGAGCTCAACGCGCGCGCGCAAAGCATCGCGAAAACCGCAGCAGGTCAAGGCTTCGGGGATTTCGTCGAGCAGGTGTCGTGTCAATTGCCGCTGCAGGCTATCGCCGAGCTGCTCGACGTGCCGCTGCAAGACCGGGAAAAGCTTTTTCGCTGGTGCAACGAAATGACCGGCAGCGACGACCCCGAATACGCGGACATCGACGGTCAAGTCTCATCGGTACAGGTGCTGACCTATGCCATGCGGATGGCCGACATCAGGGCGAAGAGCCCCGGGGACGACATTGTGACGACGCTGCTCAACTCCGACATCGACGGTGAGAAGCTCTCCGACGACGAATTCGGGTTCTTCGTTCTGACCCTCGCCGTGGCTGGCAACGACACGACGCGTCACTCAATCACCCAGGGCATGATGGCGTTCAATGAGTTTCCCGATCAGTGGGAGCTGTACAAGCGGCAGCGTCCGGAGAGCGCTGCCGACGAAATCGTACGGTGGGCCACCCCGATCACCGCGTTTCAACGCACCGCGCTGGAAGACACCGAGCTGTCCGGCGCGCAGTTTAAGAAGGGCCAGCGAGTGGTGATGTTCTACCGCTCAGCCAATTTCGATGAAGAGGTCTTCGAGCACCCGCACACGTTCAATATTTTGCGAGACCCCAACCCTCATCTCGGTTTCGGCGGCACGGGTGCGCACTACTGCATCGGCGCCAACCTGGCACGCATGACGATCAACTTGATCTTCAACGCCATCGCCGATCACATGCCAAATCTCACACCGATCTCAAAGCCGGAGCGGCTACGGTCTGGGTGGCTCAACGGCATCAAGCATTGGCACGTCGACTACCGGACCACGAATCGCCCGGATGGCACCTGATGGTCCGCAATCTCATGCGATTCGCCGTCCGGGTCGGCGAAGAGTGTTGGGCGCTAAGCCAAGTGGCCCGTGCCGGCGGTTTGACGCCTGTCCCGTTGAGTGGTGTCAGCGCCACGGTACGCGCGATGCGCGACTACGGTCCGATCGGAGCTGCCGTGAGCATGGCCGCGATCCGCCACCGTGACGGCGTCGCGCTCATCGACGAGCGCGGCCCGCTGACTTTCGCCGACATCGACGCGCGGTCGAACGCGGTGGCCAACGCGTGGCGAAGGCGTGGTCTTCGCGCCGGAGACTGCGTCGGTATCGTCGCCCGCAACCACCGAGGATTTGTCGATGCATTATTCGCCGCTGCCAAGAGCGGTGCGCGAATGGTGTTGCTCAATACCGATTTCGGCGGTGCTCAGCTCGGTGAGGTCATCCGACGTGAAGGCGTTGAGCTGCTCGTGCATGACGCGGAGTACACCGGTGCCGTTGCCGGCGTCGATGTTCGGCTCGGGCGCGTGACGGCGTGGAGTGAGACGCCAATCGCCGACAGCCTCGAGGCGCTGATTGCCGAGGGTGATCCATCACCGCCGCCCAATCCCGGCGCCGAGGCGAAACTGGTCATTTTGACCAGCGGGACCACCGGAACGCCCAAAGGTGCACCTCGTTCGCAGCCGCACTCGCTGATGCCGGCCGGCGGCCTGATCAGCAAGGTGCCGTTTCGGGCCCGAGAGGTCACCGAGTGCTGTGTACCGCTGTTTCACGCACTGGGCTTCGGCCACCTGATGCTCGCCCTGCTCTTTGGTTCGACATTGGTGGTGCGGCGCCGGTTTGATGCGCAATGCACCGTAGACAGTGTGTCCGCGCATCACGCGACGGCAATGATCGCCGTGCCGATCATGCTGCGCCGCATCATCGACCTGGGCCAAGAGTGCCGGACCGGACGAAACCTCTCAGCGCTGCGCATCATCTTCGTCGCCGGATCGCAGCTGGGTGGCGCCCAGTGCAGAGAAGCGATGCAGGTTTTCGGCCCGGTCATCTACAACATGTACGGCTCGACCGAGGTCGCCTACGCCACTATCGCCACTCCGGCCGACCTCACCGCCGAGCCGAATTGTGTCGGGCGGGTGGTCCCCGGCGCCGTGGTAAAACTTTTCGACGAGCACGGCCGCGAAGTGCCTGGGGGCACACCAGGGCGGATCTTCGTCGCCAACGGAATCCAATTCGAGGGGTACACCGACGGCGGCACCAAAGAATCGATCGACGGCCTGATGGCCACCGGTGACATCGGCCACTTCGATCTCGCGGGCCGCTTGTTCGTCGACGGCCGAGTCGACGACATGATCGTTTCCGGCGGCGAGAACGTGTTCCCCGCCGAGGTGGAAGAGGCTCTGGTCAACCATCCCGAAATCCTCGAAGCCGCCGTCATCGGCGTGCCCGACGGCGAATACGGACAACGCCTGCGGAGCTTCGTCACCGTGCGGGCAGGGGCGTCGCTTACCGAGACTGAGGTGAAAGACTATGTCCGCCAACGGCTTGCCCGGTTCAAGATTCCGCGCGATGTGCGCTTCGTCGACGCGTTGCCGCGCAACCCGACCGGCAAAGTCATGCGGCGCCTGCTCGACCGCACACCGTAAAAGGTCAGGCCGAAACGTGGTCCGCTTCGAAATCGGCGACCAACGAGTCGATGGTGATCTCGGCCACGACGTTCATGTCGCCGTCGTAGATCTCATAGAGCAGCCCGGTGGGGGAGTCGGGCCGGGCGCCAAAATAGACCAATCCGCCATCCTTGCCGCCGCGCTCCAGATGTGGCTTTTGGTCGTTGCCGGTCAGTGCGTAATCCCCGGCGCGGCGGAATCGATGGTTGCGGGTCGAACCATCTTGTTCGACGTCCCACAGATGCTGCTCACCGGCGAGAACGATGACACTTGTCGTGGCGGCGTGCCGGTGAATTGGGCAATGGCCACCATCGCCTTGCCAACGCACCACCATGTCGAGTGAGCCGGCATCGCGGTCGTAACCCAGAATCGCGTAGTCGTGGTGAATTTTGTACCTCGACCCCGGTCGTCCGGTGACTTCCTTCCATCGGTAGCGGGACGCGTCGAATGTGCCGTCGATCATGAGCAATCTCCCGTCATCGACCAGTGTGTGTCGAAGCCTGAATGGCGAGCCCGTCCAGCGAGCCGGTTGTTCGCCAGGAGTCCAGGATATCGGCGTATTCGGTTGGGCTGCCGAAGAAGAAGCTGTCCCGGTTCAGCCGCGCGGTCGCCTGGCCTTCGCGGTTGTAATACCCGGGAGTGCACGATTCCCGTCGGCCGGCAATCACGCTGGAACGCTCGACGACGGTGTCGACCCAGGCGGCTTCGGCGTCCGCGGTGGCCTCCACTTCGGCGGCGTCATGCTGCAGCGCCCACGCGATGATCCAGGCGATGTGGCGGGATTGGGTGTCGATGAGGTACGGGAAATTCACCGTGAAGCCCGACTGGGCGATGCTTTCGATGAAGCAGTTCGGAAAACCGTTGACATGCAGGCCGTGCAGGGTGCGGACGCCGTCGGCCCATTTGTCGGTGAGGGTCAGCCCGTCGCGGCCGATGATGTCGAAGCCGGTGCGCTGCGAGTAGCTGGTCCCGACCTCGAACCCGGTGGCGAAAATCAAGCAGTCCAACGGGTATTCGATACCGGCCACGATGACACCCGCAGCGGTGATCTGCTCGACGCCGAGTCCGTGGGTGTCGACCAGGGTGACGTTGTCGCGGTTGAAAGCCTGGAGATATTCGTCGTGGAAGCATGGTCGCTTGCAGTAGTACCCGTACCAGGGTTTGAGCGCCTCGGCAGTCGCGGCATCGGTGACGACAGCTTCGACGCGGGCCCGGATCTCTTCCATCTTGGCGAAGTCGGCCATCTCGGCAGCGTTCGGGCCGCCCTCGTTGACGATCGGCATTTTCTTGGTGAGGCTGGTCCACGCATCGTCGACCAGATCCTCGTCGGATGATCCTCCGGCAGTGAGGATTTGAAAGTTCTCCATCCGTCGCCGTTGCCATCCCGGCTCCAGTGATGCGGCCCAGTCCGGTTCGGTCGGGCGATTGGCTCGCACATCCACCGTCGACGGCGTGCGCTGAAAGACGAACAGTTGACCGGCCGCCTCGGCGAGCCTCGGCACACACTGGATGGCCGTCGCGCCGGTGCCGACGATTCCGACCCGCTTGTCGGACAGCGTGCCGAGGTCTTCGCCGGTGTATTCGTAGTCCCAGCGACTGGTGTGGAAGGTGTGCCCGTTGAAGTTTGAAATACCGTCGATACCAGGTAGTTTCGGCCTCTGCAGATAGCCGTTGGCCATCGCCACGAATCGGGCCCGAATTTCGTCGCCCCGATCAGTCGAGATCACCCAGCGGGAAGTCGCTGACTCCCAACGGATTTCCTGCACCTCGGTCTGCAGGCACGCGTCCCGGTATAGGTCGTAGTGCTCAGCGATGCGGCGGCAGTGCGCCCAGATTTCGGGTCCCTTGGCGTATTTCTCGGTCGGAATGTAACCGAGCTCTTCGAGAAGCGGCATGTAGACGTAGGATTCGACGTCGCAGGCGATTCCGGGATAGCGATTCCAGTACCAGGTTCCGCCGACGTCGGCGGCCTTGTCGATCAACCGCACATTGTCGACACCGAGCTGCTTGCACCGAGCCCCGATGAGCAGCCCGCCGAAGCCGGCACCGACGACTGCCACGTCGACGGAGTCGTTGATCGGGTCGCGGCTGAAGTCCGGGTCGGCCCACGGATCGTCGCCGAACTTGCTGAATTCGCCGCTTATCTGCACGTATTGCGCAATGCCGTCGGTGCGTAGCCGGCGCTGGCGTTCGTCGGCGTACTTGCTACGCAGCGCCTCGGGATCGAATGGCCCTGCGCTGCTGCTAGATGTCACGGCTGAACAGTCAATCAAGTTTGTGGGCCGCAGGACGCCTAAATGCCGGCGATTGTTCAAATTGCCGCTGCGACATCGTCATCTACCGTGCACGGACACGTTACGGCTCCGATGCCAGTTGGCCGAACAACAACGCAACTGTGGCGGATATGAGCATCCAGTCTGTACTCATACCTGCTGAGAAGGAGGACGCGTTCGTCCGCCGAACCGCGTTATTCGTTGTTGCTGTCGACCGATCCCGACCATATCGAAGCTGCTCAGCGGCTGCGTCACGACGTGTTCAGTAGCGAGCCGGGCTATGCCCTCTCGGAGCAGTGCGACGGCCTCGACGCCGATCGATTCGATGAGCACTGCGACCACTTGCTTGTCCGCGAGGAAAATTCCGGCGAGTTGGTGGGCTGCTACCGCATGCTGTCGCCGACCGGCGCGATCGCAGCCGGAGGGCTCTACACCGCAACGGAATTCGATATCCGGGCGCTGGACTCGCTGCGGCCGTCGCTGGTGGAGATGGGCCGCGCGGTGGTGCGCAACGACCACCGCAGTGGTGCCGTCGTGCTGCTGATGTGGGCCGGCATCCTGGCCTACCTCGATCACTGCGACTACGACTACGTCACCGGATGCGTATCGGTGCCAATCGCCGTGATCGGGGAACCAGACGGCGCCCAGATCCGCGGCGTCCGCGATTTCGTGTCGCGACGCCACGCCGCCCCCGCCGAGTACCGGGTGCACCCGCGCCGGCCGGTGATCATCGACGGACGTCGGCTCGACGACATCGCGCCGCCCGCGCGGCCGGTGATACCGCCGTTGATGCGCGGCTACCTGCGGTTGGGAGCGCGGATTTGCGGTGAGCCGGCCCATGACCCCGACTTCGGCGTCGGGGATTTCCCGGCGCTGCTGGACAAGCGCCAGGCCGACACCCGCTACCTGCGGCGACTCCGGTCGGTGTCCGCGGCCACCGAGGCGGCGGGCGGGGTGGCCTGGTGAGCGCTCCGGCACCGCGTGACCACGCCTGGCTCCCGCGGGCCACCTGCGACACCGACTGCATCCGTGTCGGCGGCTACCAGGCGACTCATCGGCTGATCGTCGCGCTGCGGGTCGCGCGGCGGATCACACTGCTGGTGCTGCTGGCGCCCGCACTGCCGCTGCTGGCGGGGGTGCTGCCGGGCTGGTCGAAATCCCGGCAGATCTACTGCCGACTGCTGTTGTGGTGCCTCGGAGTCAAGATCACCGTGTCCGGCGGCCCGATCCGCAATCTGCCCGGTGTGCTGGTGGTCAGCGACCACACGTCCTGGCTGGACATCTTGACGATCGGCGCGGCGCTGCCGTCCACCCGCTGGCGGGCATCCCCGCTGTCCTTTGTGGCCCGCGCCGACGTGGCCGCCACGTCCGCGGTGCGGATGATGGCCCGCATCGTCAAGGTGATCCCGATCGAACGGGCCAAGCTGCGCCAGCTGCCCGAGGTGGTGGCCACCGTCGCCGCCCGGCTGTACGCCGGTCACACGGTGGTGGCCTTCCCGGAGGGGACCACGTGGTGTGGTCGCTCCGGTCATTCCCATCAGGGTTCGGGGCCGTTCTACCCGGCCATGTTCCAGGCCGCCGTCGACACCGGCCGGCCCGTCCAGCCGCTGCGGCTGCGCTACCAGCACCGGGACGGCCGGGTGTCGACTGTTCCGGCCTACATCGGCGACGACACGCTGCTGCGTTCGATCGGCCGACTGATGGTGGCCCGCCGCACGGTCGCGCGTATCTACGTCGAATCGTTGCAGCTGCCGGGCGAGGATCGGCGGGAGTTGGCCCGACGCTGCCAGGCCGCGATCCGCATCACCGCGATGCCGCACTCGGCCGACGGTCCGAGGTCGTCCGTGCTGGCGTCCTGACCACTACGAGCGGCTCGCTATCCTGGGCAGGTCATGGTCTACCTGGATCACGCTGCCACCTCGCCGATGCACCCCGCTGCCATCGAGGCGATGACGGCCGTCTTGAGCAGCGTCGGTAATGCCTCGTCGCTGCACGCCACCGGTCGCCTCGCACGTCGGCGGATGGAGGAAGCCCGCGAGCTGATCGCGGCCAAACTCGGTGCCCGACCCTCTGAGGTGATCTTCACCGCCGGCGGCACCGAGAGCGACAATCTCGCCGTCAAGGGCATCTACTGGGCCCGCCGCGATGCCGAGCCACGCCACCGCCGCATCATCGCCACCGAAGTGGAACACCACGCCGTGCTGGACGCGGTCAACTGGCTGGCCGATCACGAGGGCGCCGATGTCACCTGGCTGCCGACGAGCCCGGACGGGTCAGTGTCCGCAGCGGCGCTGCGCGACGCTCTGCAATGCCACGACGACGTCGCGCTGGTGACGGTGATGTGGGCCAACAACGAGGTCGGCACGATCATGCCGATCGACGAACTCGCTTCCGTGGCAGCCGAATTCGAGATCCCCATGCACAGCGACGCGGTCCAGGCGGTGGGGCAGCTGCCCGTCGACTTCGGCACTAGCCAGCTGTCCGCGTTGAGTGTCGCCGCGCACAAGTTCGGCGGACCGCCCGGCGCCGGCGCGCTGCTGCTTCGTCGCGATGTCAGCTGCACGCCGTTGTCGCACGGTGGCGGCCAGGAGCGTGACATTCGCTCTGGCACGCCCGATGTCGCCGCCGCGGTCGGCATGGCCGCCGCGATAGCGCTTGCCGTCGACGGGCTGGACGCCAACAGTGCGCGGCTACGACTGCTGCGCGACCGGCTGATCGACGGTGTGCTGGCTGAGGTCGCGGACACCCGCCTCAACGGCGCCGCCGGCGCACGCCGGCTGCCGGGCAACGCGCACTTCACCTTCGACGGGTGCGAAGGTGATGCGCTGCTGATGTTGTTGGACGCCAACGGAATCGAGTGTTCCACCGGATCGGCGTGCACTGCCGGTGTGGCGCAGCCGTCGCATGTGTTGATCGCGATGGGCGCCGACGCCGCCAGTGCTCGCGGATCGCTGCGATTGTCCTGGGGCACACCAGCGTCGATTCCGACGTCGACGCGGCGCTGCAGGTGATACCCGGGGCGGTGGCCCGCGCCCGGCAGGCGGCTCTTGCCACCGCGGGGGTGTCCCGATGAGGGTGCTCGCGGCGATGAGTGGCGGCGTCGACTCGTCGGTCGCCGCGGCCCGAATGGTCGATGCGGGTCACGACGTCATCGGCGTCCACCTGGCCCTCTCGCACGCCCCCGGCACGCTGCGGACCGGCTCGCGCGGCTGCTGCTCCAAAGAAGACGCAGGCGACGCTCGGCGAGTCGCCGATGTCCTCGGAATCCCGTTCTATGTATGGGATTTCGCTGACAAATTCAAAGAAGACGTGATCGACGACTTCGTGTCCTCGTATGCGCGCGGCGAAACCCCGAATCCGTGTGTGCGCTGCAATGAGCGGATCAAGTTCTCCGCGTTGGCCGCTCGCGCGCTGGCACTGGGTTTCGACGCGGTCGCCACCGGCCACTACGCCCGGCTCTCGGACGGGCGACTGCGCCGTGCCGTCGACGCCGACAAAGACCAGTCCTACGTACTTGCGGTGCTGACCGCCGGTCAACTGCGCCACGCCGCGTTCCCGATCGGGGACACGCCCAAGTCGCAGATCCGCGCCGAGGCGGCCCGCCGCGGCCTGTCGGTCGCCGAAAAGCCGGACAGCCACGACATCTGCTTCATCCCGTCCGGCGACACCCGCGCCTTCCTGGGCGAGCGCATCGGCGTGCGCCGCGGCCCGGTGGTCGACCAGGGCGGCGCCGTGCTGGCCACGCATGACGGTGTGCACGGTTTCACCATCGGCCAGCGCAAGGGGCTCGGCATCGCCGGCCCGGGACCCGACGGCCGGCCGCGCTACGTCACCGCGATCGACGCCGAGACCGGCACCGTTCAGGTCGGCTCGGTAGCTGACCTGGAGATATGGCAATTGACCGGCCACCAGCCGGTGTTCACCGCGGGCACCGTGCCCGACGGACCTATCGAGTGCGCGGTGCAGGTGCGCGCGCACGGCGAAGCGGTCGACGCGCAAGCGCAGCCGGCCGGCGAGGAGCTGGCGGTCCGACTGCGCACCCCGCTGCGGGGCGTGGCGCCGGGCCAGACGCTGGTGCTCTATCGCCGAGACCCAGACGGCGACGAGGTGCTCGGCAGCGCCACCATCGCCGCGGCGTCGTAAATTTCGGCGGCTACCCCGGCAGGTTGGCGGCGATGTTCGACATCACGATCGTCGACACCGAGTCCGGGAACCCGCAAAAGGTGACCTCGACCATTACCACCGACTTGAGCAGGTAGTCACGCCCACAGTCACCGGGCCTGGTCTGCAGCGACCGGTCGTCGGCCTTCCAGGCGCCGACGAGGCCCAACCCGGCTGAGCTGTCGGCGCAGCTGCGAACCGTTGCCACCAAAGCCCCGAACGCGCGGCGAGCGGTGTCGACGTCGCGATAGGCCGCGGCGCCTTCCGAGATCAGGCCACCGTGCGGTGGGTCTTGAAAGGTGGTCTTGTGAAACGCCTCGATATCAGGCCCGAAGGTCGCGGTGTCGGCGAAGACGAAGCGGCACTCCGGTGGCGCAGTGTGGGCCAGCGTGTCGATGTCGACCGGGGAAGTGGCATCCATCGACGGGATGATGGTCAGGTGCTCGTCGCCGCCGGTGATCGCCTGCATCCGTGACTGATCGAGCAACACCCGTTCGACGTCGACGCCGGAAAGGTTTGCGGCGGCGCCGAATTCCGCAGCGACAGTACCGTCCACCACGCGGGTGCAAGCCGTGGCCAGCAAAGCCGCGGCACACAGCATCAGCCGTCGCGTCGTCATCTTGACCAGAGCGTAATCGCACTGACCAGCCCTGGCGCGGCGCACCGAAAACGCGATCGAATACGGTTCTCCGGTGAGCGTTTTCGCAACCGGCACCGGCATCGGGTCATGGCCCGGCACGGCCGCGCGGCCCGCGGCCGAAGTCGTCGTCGGCGAGTTGGGTGCTGCGATGGCACATCTGGTCGAGTTGCCCGCCAGGGGAGTGGGCGCCGACATCATCGGGCGAGCCGGCGCGCTCCTGATCGACATCGCCATCGACACCGTGCCGCGCGGCTACCGGCTGGTGGCCCGGCCCGGCGCTGTCACGCGACGGTCGGCCAGCCTGCTCGCCGAGGACATCGACGCGCTGGAAGAGGCCTGGGAGCTCGCGGGGCTGCGGGGCAGCGGGCGACCGGTCAAGGTGCAGGCACCCGGGCCGATCACGCTGGCCGCGGAGCTGGAGCTGTCCAATGGGCACCGGGCGATCACCGATCTGGGTGCGTTGCACGACATCGCCGGCTCGCTGGCCGAAGGGGTCGCCACACACCGGGCGTCGGTGTCCCGTCGACTCGATACGCCGGTGGTCGTGCAGTTCGACGAGCCGTCGCTGGGCGCCGCGGTGGCTGGCCGGCTGGCCGGTGTGACCTCGCTGAGCTCGGTAGCCGCCATCGAGGAGACGCTGGCCACCACGATGCTCGACATCTGCGCGGCCGCCGCCGGATCCGAAGTGTCGGTGCACAGCTGCGGCTCTTCGATTCCATGGAAAGTTCTGCAGGACAGCGCTGTTAGCGCGGTCGCTGTCGACGTCGGAACGCTAGTGGCGACTGATTTGGATGCCGTCGGGGAATTCGTCGAATCAGGACGGGTCGTCATGCTGGGCGTGGTGGCGTCCAGCGCACCGGCCCGCCGCCCCGCGGTGGAGGAGGTCGCCACCAGCGCGGCGGCCATCACCGACCGACTCGGCTTCGGCCGATCGGTGTTGCGGGACCGCATCGGCATCACCCCGGCTTGTGGGCTGGCCGCGGCGAGTCCGGACTGGGCCCGCACCGCCATCGGCCTGGTCCGCCGCGTCGCGGACGCTTTCGCCGACGATCCCGACGCCGTGTAAGTAGGGCAACCAGGGGACCACCGGCGGCTAGCGTTGCACGATGGTTACCGGCCCACCCGATGTGCAAGAAATGCTCGATGAATATGCCCTGCGAAAGCTCGTGCACGGTTACTCCCGCGCGGTAGATCGCGGCGACCTGGAGACCCTTCGCAGTCTCTATCACCCTGACGCTGACGACCGCCACGGATCTTTCTCGTCGGGCTCCGTCGATACCTTTCTGCGCACCCTCGCTGAGGCGCGGCCCTACGTCCGCTCGATGCAACACCACATCACCACAACCAACTTCGCGATCAGCGGCGACATCGCGGAAGGCGAGATCTACAGCATTGCGACGCACTCGTTCGCCGCGAGCGGCGCCGAAACCGAGGTCGTGGTGGGCGGGCGTTATCTGGATAAATATGAAAAGCGCGACGGCGCATGGAAATTCATCACGCGATGCATCGTCACCGACTGGGCGCATGTCAACGATCCGTCCGCTGTCGACATGAGCCATCCGATCACCCGTGACACGCCCCAAGGCCATCCGGGCTCGGATGATCCCTCCTGCGAATTCTTTACATTGCTGAGGCCATCGGCGCCGGGCTAGCGTCCACGACGTCGTTCTCGAAACTGCTATACCCTGGCGTTCTCAGGGGAGGGCGTACACATGAATGACAAAACCAGAACCGGGCGTCAGCGAGTCGTGCTGGCGAGTTGGCTCGCGGTGATCGGGTTGGCCGCGGCGGCGTTTGTCGTTCGAAGCCCCGCGATGCCGTCCGCGCATGGGACGGCGGCGAGCGCACTTCCGGCGCCGATCGTCGACGAGCCGGCAACCGGAGGTCCCAAGTCCGAGACCGCGGTTCTGGCCGGCGGCTGCTTCTGGGGTGTGCAGGGCGTTTTCCAGCACGTCAAAGGCGTCTCGGCGGCCCAGTCCGGATACGCGGGCGGAGACGCGGCGACAGCTAATTACGACACCGTGAGCACCGAGACCACTGGGCATGCCGAGTCGGTCCGCATCACCTATGACCCGACTCAGGTCACCTACGGTCAGCTGCTGCGGGTATTTTTCGGCGTCGTTCAGGATCCGACCGAACTCAACTTCCAGGGGCCTGATGTGGGCCCTTCCTACCGTTCGGTGGTCTTCGCCCAGAACGACAGCCAGCAGAAGATCGCAAACGCCTACATCGCGCAGCTCAACCAGGCGGGCGCGTTCCCGTCGCCGATCGTCACCACCGTGACGTCGGGGGCGAATTTCTACCCCGCCGAGGCGTACCACCAGGACTACCTCAGCCTGCACCCGAACAACCCGTACATCGTCGCCAATGACCTGCCCAAGCTGGGCGCGCTGAAGGCGGACTTCCCGGAGCTCTACCGCGACTAGCCGTTCCAGGGCTGTCGGCCACCTCCGATAGCCTGCCAAGGTGAGTTCACCAGAGGCCGATCCCCCTTTGGCTCATCCCCCTGGGGCTCATCCCCCTGGGGCTGATCCACCTGGGGCGGATCCCATTGGGCCCGAGGTGCGTCGTACGTGGGGCGAACTGGCCGACGAGGTGCGGGAACACCAGTTCCGCTACTACGTCCGTGACGCCCCGGTCATCTCCGACGCGGACTTCGACGCACTGCTTCGCCGCCTTGCCGCACTCGAGGATGAGCATCCCGAGTTGCGCACACCCGACTCGCCGACCCAACTCGTCGGCGGCGCCGGTTTCGCCACGGATTTCACTTCCGCCGAACATCTGGAGCGGATGCTGTCGCTGGACAACGTGTTCAGCGCCGAGGAATTCGACCTGTGGTCGGGTCGGGTCCGAGGCGAAGTGGGCGCGGACGTGCCGTATCTCTGTGAGCTCAAAATCGATGGCGTCGCTTTGGCTTTGGTCTACCGCAACGGCCGCCTGGTTCGGGCCGCGACCCGTGGCGACGGGCGCACTGGTGAAGACGTCACGCTCAACGCACGCAGCATCGAGGACGTGCCCGAGCGACTGACGCCCAGCGACGACCATCCCGTGCCCGACGTGCTCGAGGTGCGCGGTGAGGTGTTCTTCCGGCTCGCCGATTTCGAGGCGCTCAATGCCGCCCTCGTCGAGGACGGCAAGGCGCCGTTCGCCAACCCCCGCAACAGCGCGGCGGGATCGCTGCGGCAGAAGGATCCGGCGGTCACGGCCCGTCGCAAACTTCGGATGATCTGCCACGGATTGGGGCAGGTCCAGGGCTACCGGCCGGACACCCTGCACGACGCCTACCTGGCGCTGGCCGCGTGGGGGCTGCCGGTCTCCGACCACACCACCCGGGTGGAGAACTCGGCCGGCGCCCTCGAGCGGATCGCCTACTGGGGTGAGCACCGACACGACGTCGATCACGAAATCGACGGCGTGGTAGTCAAAGTCGATGACGTGACGCTGCAGCGCAGGCTCGGCTCGACCTCGCGGGCGCCGCGATGGGCGATCGCCTACAAGTACCCGCCGCAGGAAGTTCAGACCGAACTGCTCGATATCCGGGTCAATGTCGGCCGAACCGGACGGGTCACGCCGTTTGCGTTCATGACGCCGGTCACGGTCTCCGGATCGACGGTCGGCCTGGCCACCCTGCACAACGCCGCCGAGGTCAAACGCAAAGGCGTGCTGATCGGCGACACGGTGGTCATCCGCAAGGCCGGTGACGTGATCCCCGAGGTGCTCGGTCCCGTCGTCGACCTGCGCGACGGCTCAGAGCGTGAATTCGTCATGCCCACAACGTGTCCCGAGTGCGGCACGACATTGGCGCCGGCGAAGGAGGGCGACGCCGACATTCGCTGTCCCAACTCCCGTTCCTGCCCCGCGCAGCTTCGGGAGCGGGTTTTCCACGTCGCCGGACGCGGGGCGTTCGACATCGAGGGGCTCGGCTACGAGGCGGCGATCGCGCTGCTGAAAGCGCAGGTGATCGACGACGAGGGTGATCTGTTCAGCCTCACCGAAGACGACCTGTTGCGCACCGAGTTGTTCACCACCAAAGCCGGCACGTTGTCCGCCAACGGCAAACGCCTGCTGGCCAACCTGGACACCGCCAAGAAGCAACCGCTATGGCGGGTCTTGGTGGCGTTGTCGATCCGGCATGTCGGGCCGACAGCGGCGCGGGCATTGGCCACCGAGTTCGGCAGCCTGGATGCGATCACATCGGCATCGACAGACCAACTCGCCGCGGTCGAGGGCGTCGGCCCGACCATCGCCGACGCGGTGACCGAGTGGTTCACCGTTGACTGGCATCGCCAGATCGTCGACAAGTGGCGATCGGCCGGGGTGCGGATGGCCGACGAGCGCGACGCCAGCGTGCCGCGCACGCTGGAGGGTGTGACGATCGTGGTTACCGGGTCGCTCGCCGGTTTCTCGCGCGACGACGCCAAAGAGGCGATCCTGACGCGCGGCGGCAAGGCCGCCGGTTCGGTGTCGAAGAAGACCGACTACGTGGTCGCCGGCGACTCTCCCGGCTCGAAGTACGACAAGGCGGTGGAACTCGGAGTGCCCGTCCTCGACGAGGAAGGTTTCCGAAAGCTGTTGGCCGACGGTCCTTCTGAGTCAGGGGAGTAGCGGCAGCCGCCACAGCGGGGTCTTCGGTTCCAGCAGCCACATGCGGACCACGGTGAACCTGATCAGTCGGAGCGCGCCGGTGATCAGGATGGCAGCCAGCGGGAGGTCGGCCAGCGCGGCGGTCAGGATTGCGATCCGAAAGTCGTTGGCGCCGGCCGTCATCAGGTCGAACCAGGCATCGCAGATCAACAGCACGCCGGTCGCGAACGCGGTCAGCAGCATCACCTGTCGTCGCAGCATCCCGAACACAACGGTTGCCGCCATCAAACCAATCAGTAACAGGTCGAATCCAACCCAGGTCGCCGTCCAGTCGTGCACCAGATAGTCATCGGGCAGCGCGAAAGCCAGATACACGACCCAGGGAATCAGCACCAACGTGCCGCTGGTCATGATTCCCAGCCAGCCCCACCGGATCCGGTGCGCCTGGGCGACCGGCAGGAGCTCGGACAGCGGGCGTTCGAGGCGTTGGATCAGCTGTCGCCGTTCGGCGGGGGACAGCGCTGCGATCTGGGCGTCGGATAGTGGGCTCACATGTGCATGCATACCCCGTTTTCCGGAATGCTCAGTGCAGCAGGGTCGCGACGATGCCGGCCAGGTAGCCGAGCCGGGCCACCTCCGACGGCCGGAAGGCCGGGCCGCCAGGCCTGCCGAGCACCACCGAGGTGTTCGGGGTGCCGAGCGGAGCCGCGATCAGCGTGGTGTCCAGGTCCCGCCAGACCTGAGGCACCCAATCCTCGGTGGCGTCCAGCGCGATGGCGTGCTCGATGGGCATCCACGGCACGGCGGTCAGTCGCGTCTCCGGCGCGCCGGGACTGCCCGCAATGCGCTGGAACTCGTCGTCGGACTTGCTCAGCACCGCGCACCAGTTGACCCGCAGCACCTGCGGCGCCTCGTCGACCAGCACCTGCAACTTGGCGGTGGTGCTGCCCGCGGCGGCGACGTGGTCGATGAGCGCCAGCTCGCGATGCGCATCCAGTAGTCCGGTGTGTGGCCGCAGGCTGTCCACCCGCACGCCATGCAGCGCTTCGGCCGCCGTGATCAGTGTGTCCGGCATGCCCCCGGGTGGTAGCTCGACCACGAGATCGTCGATGGCGTAGTCGGGTCCGCGCTCCACGACATCCAGCGAAAGGATGTCGGCGCCTACCGATCCCAGGGCCACGGCCAGCGAGCCGAGGCTTCCCGGTCGGTCGGCGAGCTGAACTCGCAGCAGATACGACGACACGCGGACACTGTTCCACAGCGGCGCGCCCTTGGCATTTCGGCGGGCGGTCCGGCGCGGGCCGCATCGTCGCACGGCTGAGTCTGATGGCCGGGTTCCTCAGCCGCCCGTACCGGGCCGCATCGTCACCCGGCTAGGCTTTTCAGCCGTGTCCCAGATCTCCCGCGACGAGGTAGCCCATCTGGCCAAGCTGGCCCGGCTGGCGTTGACCGACGACGAGCTGGACAGCTACGCCGGCCAGCTCGACGCCATCCTGACCCACGTCGGCCAGATCCAGGCCGTCGACGTCGCCGGCGTCGAACCGACCGACAACCCGCTCAAAGCCGTCAACGTCACCCGCCCGGACGAGATCGTGCCATGCCTCACCCAGCAAGAGGCACTCGCCGCAGCGCCCGAAGCCGTCGACGGCCGCTTCGCGGTCCCGCAGATTCTCGGAGAAGCGGAATGACCGACATCATCCGGCAGGACGCCGCCACGCTGGCCGCGAAAATCGCCGCCAAGGAGCTGTCGTCGACCGAGGTCACGCAGGCGTTCCTGGACCAGATCGCGGCGACCGATCAGCAGTACAGCGCGTTCCTGCATGTCGCGGCGGACGCGGCATTGTCGGCGGCAGCGGCCATGGACGCGTCGCTGGCCGCCGGTGAGCCGCCGGCATCGGCACTGGCAGGAGTCCCGCTGGCCCTCAAAGACGTCTTCACCAGCGTCGACATGCCGACCACCTGCGGGTCGAAGATCCTCGAAGGGTGGCGCTCGCCGTATGACGCCACCGTCACCGCGCGGCTGCGCGCGGCCGGCATCCCGATCCTGGGCAAGACCAATATGGACGAGTTCGCCATGGGCTCGTCGACGGAGAACTCGGCCTACGGGCCGACCCGCAATCCGTGGAACACCGACCGGGTGCCCGGCGGGTCGGGCGGCGGCAGTGCCGCCGCGCTGGCGGCGTTCCAGGCGCCGCTGGCCATCGGTACCGACACCGGCGGATCGATCCGCCAGCCGGCCGCGCTGACCGCGACCGTCGGAGTCAAACCCACCTACGGCACGGTGTCGCGCTACGGCCTGGTGGCCTGCGCGTCGTCGCTGGACCAAGGCGGACCCTGCGCGCGCACAGTGCTGGACACCGCGCTGCTGCATCAGGTGATCGCCGGTCACGACCCACGCGACTCCACCTCGATCCAGGCCGACGTGCCCGATGTCGTCGGCGCCGCGAAGGCCGGAGCCGCAGGCGATCTCAGCGGCGTACGCGTCGGCGTGGTGAAGCAGTTGCGCGGCGAGGGTTATCAACCCGGCGTGCTGGCGTCGTTCAACAAAGCCGTCGAGCAACTGACCGCGCTCGGTGCCGACGTGTCCGAAGTCGACTGTCCCCATTTCGATCACGCGCTGGCCGCCTACTACCTGATCCTGCCGTCGGAGGTGTCGAGCAACCTGGCCCGCTTCGACGCGATGCGTTACGGGCTGCGCGTCGGCGACGACGGCACGCACAGCGCCGAAGAAGTGATGGCGCTGACCCGAGCTGCCGGATTCGGGCCGGAAGTCAAGCGGCGCATCATGATTGGCACCTATGCGCTGTCGGCCGGCTACTACGACGCCTACTACAACCAGGCACAGAAAGTGCGCACGCTGATCGCGCGTGACCTCGACGCCGCCTATAAGTCGGTCGACGTGCTGGTGTCTCCGACGACGCCGACGACGGCGTTCCCGTTGGGAGAGAAGGTCGACGACCCGCTGGCGATGTATCTGTTCGACCTGTGCACGCTGCCGCTGAACCTGGCCGGTCACTGCGGAATGTCGGTGCCGTCAGGGTTGTCCGAGGACGACAACCTGCCGGTCGGCCTGCAGATCATGGCACCGGCGCTGGCCGACGACCGGATCTATCGGGTGGGCGCGGCCTACGAGGCCGCCCGGGGAGCGCTGCCGTCGGCCGTCTGATCGGCAACGGCACGGGCAATCGGTCAGTGCGACACGAGTGCGCCGAGCAACACTTCCTCCAACGGGATGATCGAGACGAATTCCAAGCCGGATATTTCTTCCGAGGTCGCGTTGAGGTAGTCGGCGCTCGCCAACGCGCTCGCGGCGTCGGTGAAAAAGGTCTCGCCCAGGTTGAAAAAACTCTGAGCCACGCTCAACCCGTCTGCAAAGTCCGTCGGAAGAGCCAACCCCCAGGGGGCGGGGCCGCTGATCGTGTCGCCGATCAACGCCTCCACCGTGCCTATCTCGAGGTTGTATATCGGAGAAAGCAAATAGTCGTCGAAGCCGTTCACGATTTGCAACAGCCCTTGGTTGATGTCGTTGCTGCCGAAATCCGACAACGCGGACGCGAAAGCATCGTTGCCTTGCGTGAAGTCGCCATTGACGGCGCTGATGATGTCGGAGAAGTCGTCGGCGTGGGCGCTGGGCGCGGCGGCCGCCGACATCGTCGCGGCGGCGCCGAACGCACCCGCGGTCGCGGCAAGACCGACCAGAAACCTCGATCGCGCTTCTGTAGAACGCATACCTTGCTCCCGTATTGATCCTGTGAGTTGCATTAACTTGACCTTACGAAAGCCTGAGCGCTTATTGTTCGCGAGTCAATAGGCACTCTCCCCACATTGCGGCGGTCGGAGGTCGACGACCCGACACCGGCGTCCCTACTGCTGCGACGGCTCGCTCGGGGCAAGATGAAGGCATGCGGATCGGAATTCTCACCGGCGGTGGCGACTGTCCCGGGCTCAACGCCGTCATCAGGGCCGTGGTGCGAACGAGCGACTCGCGATACGGGTCGTCGGTGGTCGGATTCCAGGACGGCTGGCGTGGCCTGCTGGAGAACCGGCGCATGCAGCTGGCCAACGACGACCGCAACGACCGGCTGCTGGCCAAGGGCGGAACGGTGCTGGGCACCGCCCGTGTCAATCCCGACAAGCTGCGGGCCGGGCTGGACCAGGTCAAGCAGACGCTGGATGACAACGGCATCGACGTGCTGATCCCGATCGGCGGCGAGGGCACGCTGACGGCCGCGCACTGGCTGTCCGAAGAGAACGTGCCCGTCGTCGGCGTGCCGAAGACCATCGACAACGACATCGATTGCACCGACGTGACTTTCGGCCACGACACCGCGTTGATGGTGGCCACGGACGCGATCGACCGGTTGCACAGCACGGCCGAGTCGCATCAGCGGGTGATGCTGGTCGAGGTGATGGGCCGGCACGCCGGCTGGATTGCGCTCAACTCCGGGTTGGCCTCGGGCGCGCACATGACTCTGATTCCCGAGCAGCCCTTCGACATCGACGAGGTGTGCCGTCTGGTCAAGCGACGTTTCCAGCGCGGCGACTCGCATTTCATCTGTGTGGTCGCCGAGGGTGCAAAGCCGGCCGAAGGCTCGATGAAGCTGGCCCAGGGCGGTACCGACGAATTCGGTCACGAGCGGTTCACCGGCGTCGCCGCGCAACTGGCCATCGAAGTGGAAAAGCGAATCAACAAAGAGGTCCGGGTGACCGTCCTCGGCCATGTTCAGCGCGGTGGTACGCCGACAGCCTATGACCGCGTACTGGCGACCCGATTCGGCGTCAACGCGGCCGACGCCGCGCACGCCGGCGAATACGGACAGATGGTGTCGCTGCGCGGCCAGGACATCGGCCGGGTGCCGCTGGCCGATGCGGTGCGTCAACTCAAGCTCGTTCCGCAGAGCCGCTACGACGACGCGGCCGCCTTTTTCGGCTGACAATTCCCGTGAGTTCGATCATGAGCCGCGCAGGAAAAGTTCCGTTACGTATCGGCTAGCGGTATTCTCTTAAGCCGTGGTAGGCGTTCTGAACTGCAGTTTGTGTGGCATCGGCTTTCGCGGCCGATCCGATGCGATCTACTGCACGCCGGCGCCGAACAGCCCGTCGCGTCGCAGCCAGCGCCCAATACTGGCTTCGCAGCGGCACACGGCAAGCCACCGAGCGGCCCGGACCCATCGTGAGGGTCGGCCGTAATGCCGTCCGAGCCCGAGGGCCCCGCAGTGGAGGTCGAGCAGGCGTTGGCAGGCGCACCCCAGCGCGTCGGATGGTTCCGCTTCCACTTCGACGACCAACGCTGGGAGTGGTCGGAACAGGTGCAGCGCATGCACGGCTACGAGCCGGGCACCGTGACGCCGACGACGGAACTCGTGCTGGAGCACAAACATCCCAACGACCGGCGAGAAGTCAAGAAGGCCATCGACGACATGCTGGTCTCCCGTCGCCCGTTCAGCACCCGGCACCGCATCATCGACACCCATGGCACCGTTCACCAGGTCGTGGTCGTCGGCGATCAGCTCACCGACCACCACGGCGCGGTCATCGGGACGCACGGCTACTACGTGGACATCACGCCGACGTCTGACCGAGCCCGCGAGGAGGTCATCACCGCCCGGGTCACGGAGATCACCGAACACCGCGCGGTGATCGAGCAGGCCAAAGGAATGCTGATGCTGGTGTACGGCCTGGACGAGGACGCCGCGTTCGACCTGTTGCGGTGGCGATCTCAGTCGGGCAACGTCAAGCTGCGACGGCTGGCGGAGATCGTCGTCGAAAGCTTCCGAAACGCCCGCGACGACGCCATCACCTCCCGATCGGCGTTCGACCATGCGTTGCTGAGCGGCGGTGCGGCTCAGAATGTCGATGGAGCGTCGTCCCCGGCGGCCAATTAGGATCGTCGCCATGACTTCTGTGGCGAGCGTTCCCAGTGCTCCCGGGGGTGAGCTGCTCGACTACGACGACGTGCTCGCGCGTTACGAGCCGGTACTCGGCTTGGAAGTGCACGTCGAACTGTCCACCGCCACCAAGATGTTCTGCGGCTGCGCCAACGAGTTCGGCGCCGAGCCCAACACCCAGGTATGCCCGGTGTGCCTTGGCCTGCCGGGGTCGCTGCCTGTGCTCAACGAGGCCGCCGTCGAGTCGGCGATCCGGATCGGGCTGGCGCTCAACTGCGATATCGCGCCGTGGGGCCGGTTTGCCCGGAAGAACTACTTCTACCCGGACCAGCCGAAGAACTACCAGATTTCGCAGTACGACGAGCCGATCGCGATCAACGGCTACCTCGATGTCCCGCTCGACGACGGCAGCACATGGCGAATCGACATCGAGCGGGCCCACATGGAAGAAGACACCGGCAAGCTGACCCACCTGGGCAGTGACACCGGCCGGATCGCCGGGGCGACAACATCGCTGGCCGACTTCAACCGGGCCGGCGTGCCGCTGATCGAAATCGTCACCAAGCCGATCGAGGGCACCGGCGAGCGGGCACCGGAGATCGCCCGCGCCTATGTCACGGCGCTGCGAGACCTGTTGCGCGCGTTGGAAGTTTCCGACGTCCGGATGGACCAGGGTTCGATGCGCTGCGACTCCAACGTGTCGTTGAAGCCGATCGGTGCC
Organism: uncultured Actinomycetota bacterium; assembly: GCA_963796825.1. Taxonomy (GTDB): domain Bacteria; phylum Actinomycetota; class Actinomycetes; order Mycobacteriales; family Mycobacteriaceae; genus Mycobacterium. Next base: position 114,535 of record CAWCNE010000007.1, on the reverse strand, counting down.
ACCGAGTTCGGTACTCGCAGCGAGACCAAGAACGTCAACTCGCTCAAGAGCGTCGAGGTCGCCGTCCGCTACGAGATGCGGCGCCAGGGCGCTGTTCTGGAGTCGGGTGGCCGAGTCATCCAGGAGACCAGGCACTTCCACGAGGACGGCTACACCAGCTCGGGTCGCACCAAGGAAACCGCTGAGGACTACCGCTACTTTCCCGAGCCCGACCTGGAGCCGGTCGCGCCCGACGGTGACCTCGTCGAGCGGCTACGTCAGACCATTCCGGAGCTACCGTGGTTGCGCCGCAAGCGGATTCAGCAAGACTGGGGCATCTCCGACGAGGTGATGCGCGACCTCGTCAACGCCGGTGCTCTCGACCTGGTCATCGCGACCGTCGATCAGGGCGCTTCCAGTGATCAAGCGAAGGCCTGGTGGGGCAACTTCCTGGTCCAGAAGGCCAACGAGGCCGGCGTCGAACTCGACGAATTACCCATTACCCCAGCGCAAGTCGCCGCAGTCGCGGCGCTCGTCGATGACGGCAAGCTCACCACCAAGATGGCCCGCCAGGTCGTCGAGGGAGTGTTGGCCGGCGAGGGCGAGCCCGACCAGGTCATGACCGCACGCGGATTGGCCGTGGTGCGCGACGATTCGCTGATCCAGGCCGCGGTCGACGAAGCGCTGGCCGCCAATCCCGATGTCGCCGAGAAGATTCGCGGCGGCAAAGTGCAGGCCGCCGGCGCGATCGTCGGCGCCGTGATGAAGGCGACCAAGGGGCAGGCCGACGCGGCGCAGGTGCGCGAACTGGTGCTCGCCGCCTGCAGCTAGTTGAACATTCCGGCCATGTCGCTGAACAGTGCAGCGAGCGGCTGACCGACGCCGTCCCAGCCAATGGACTCGGCGATCGCCTGATCCTGCAGGAACAGCGATGCGATCGGCCCGACCAGCGTCGAGGGGACGTCGAGTGACGCGCACAGCATGCTGCAGTCGCCGAGTGAATCGGAGATACCGATGCCGTCGATGAGTGATCCCGCTGGGCTGAGCAAACCACCGAGGTCCAGCTGGATTGCGCTGACGTCCACGCCCGACGGCGCATTGATCCCGAAATCTGTGAGGAAAGTGTCGAGGTTGATGTCGCCGTAGCCGTTGAGGAAGGCGTTGGTAACGTTCGCCGGCATGTCGAGCAGTTCGTTGAACGCGGTGGTGTAGTCAGGGCTCGCACCGCCGAGCGCGGACGTGATGGCGGTGATGTCGTCGTTGAGTTGCACGAGCGGGCCCACGGTGGTTCCGAAACTGCCCCACAGGATTCCGCTGAGCGGTGATCCGGAGAACTCGAGGTACGGCTCGATCTGGGACGCCGTGTCACTGCCGACCAGAAGCGACAGGACGTCGATGTTGCCGCTCAGGCAGATCGGGCAGATCCCGATGCTGTAGTTGAGCCCGTTGATCAGGGTTTCGAGAAGGTCGTCCTTGCCTGGCAGATTTATTGGGATGTCTCCCAGCAACGTCTCGATGGTGAGGCTGCTGGGGGTCGGGGCGATCGAGCTGTAGATGTACGGCTCGGGGTCGGTCGGCAGGAACGGCGTGGTCGCCGCCGTGTACGCCAGACCCAGGTCGGTCTCGAAGCTGCGGCTGCCTTCGAGATACGCCGGCACGTTGGCGGCGAACTGTTGAATATCCGCGAACGTTGCGGGCGAGAGATGGTCGTAGATATCCGTGCCGTTGGCGAGCGCGGTTTGCAGCACCTGATCCCAGGAGACGTCACCGGAGACGAGCCGCACGGCGCGGGCCTGCGAGGCGGGGAGGTCGGCGACCGGCGCGACCGTCGGCCCGACGATCGCGCCGGCAACTACCACGGTGAAAGCGAATCCTGCGGCGGTCCACGGGCGAGCGGTGATGTTCATGTATCTCCTCGTCGGGCCCCAACGGGCAGCTAGATATTAACTGAGACCCCGCTGAGGATCCCGATAACGCGGAAGCTGGGTCTGGGTAGGGTTGTCAGCGATGACGAGGATCGGCGATCAGCTTCGCGAACAGACAGTGGACACCGTGCTCGGCCGAATTCGGCTGCAAGTCGGGGGATCTGGCTCGCCGATCGTCTTCTGGCCGAGCCTGCTGATGACCGGCGATATGTGGCACGGCGTGGCCGATAACCTCATCGCCCGCCGACAGGTGATCCTCGTCGATCCGCCCGGACAGGGCGGTAGTCAGCCGCTGACGGACTTCTTCAGCTTCGACGACTGCGCTCGCTGTGTGGCCGGCATCCTTGACGAACTCGGGCTCGACAAGGCCCACTTCGTCGGCAACTCCTGGGGCGGCATGATCGGCGCGACCTTCGCCGCGACCTATCCCGAACGGATCGGGGGAGCCGTGCTGATGAATTGCACCGCCGGTCGCGCCAGTCTCCGGCAGAAACTCGAGTTCGCGGTCCTGCTGCGGGTGGCGAAATGGACCGGCGGGATCGGATCGCTCCTGAATCGTCCTGTGCTGAAAGCCTTCTTGGGGCCGACCACCATGCGGGAGCGTCCTGACGTGGTGGCGCACGTGAGTGACACGGTGAAGTCGGTCAACATCGCGTCGGCGTCGTGGGCAGTCAAGAGTGTGGTTCCGCGCCGTCCCGACCAGCGGGCACTGCTGGGCCGCATCCAAACGCCGGTGCTGGTTGTCGGCGGCGCCGAGGATGCGACGTTCCCGCCCCGCGACGCGTTCGAGATGGCCAAGGCCATCCCGAACGCATCCATTCGGATTCTCGACGGGGTGGCTCACCTCGCCGGCCTGGAGAACCCGCCTCTGGTGAGCGCGCTGGTCGATCAGTTCTTGTTCAATGGCGGCGAAAGCGGCTCTGCCACAACGTAATTCTTTGCTTAGGTCTTGTCCTCGTTGGCCCGCGGGAAGCCGCCGCCCTGCGGGAACAGCGGGAACACCACATCGTCAAACTTCTCGGCGTCGCCGCTGGTCTTGTTGACCGTCGCGCCCCACACGTTGCCGTCCGGCGACATCCGTAGCGCCCACGCGTGTCCGTGTGTGTCCTGGCGTACGACATCGGGTGGACCGGTCACAGCGCCGGTGCCCTGCGCGAGGTGGACTGCCACCGTCTGCTTGATGTTGACCAGATTGACCAGCACGGTGCCGTCCAACGCCGAGCAGCCGCCGACCCCGGGCTTGTCCGGCCACGTCCAGACCGTGGAAACCTTGGAGTCCTTGGTGATTCGCTGCAACCGGTCGGAGCTGGGCGTCCGGTCGACGACGAAAAGCGAGCCATCGACGGGATCGGTGCACAGGCCACCGCCCGCGCCGATGCCGCTCAGTGCCGTCGTCGGTGGTGCCTGGTTGACCGTGGTGGGCTGCTCGATGCGAATCACTTTGCCTGCCAGCGACGCCGGGTCATTGGCCATCGCGGGGTTGCCCGCGTCGCCGGTCATCACGACCAGGGTGGTCGGGCTGGTGAACAGCAAGGCACCGGTATTTCCGTTGCCGCCCTTGGGGATTCCGGTCAGGATGTCTTTGGGGATGTCGCCGTCGGCGACTCGGATGACGCGGTTGTCGGTGGGCGTACTGATGTAGGCGTACATCAACCGGTCCTGCGAGTACGTCGGCGAGAGCACGATGTCCATCAACCCGCCGTCACCGGCCGGGTCGACAGGGATGATCGGTCTTGACCTTCGGCTCGGCGCTGACCGACACCTCTTTCACCGCGCCGGTCGTCCGCTCGGCGACCAGCGCCGACTTGCTGTCCGGCTGCATCAGCAAGCCGCTGGTGCTCTCCAGGCAGCCCTGCATCACCCCGGGCGCCGGACATTCCTTGGGGAACGGTTTGTCGGGCAGCGGTGGTGGAGGCGGCGGCGTCGAGCTCGGCGCGCCGTGCCGCTCGGGCTCGGTGGTGAACGGCTGCGACTGCACATCGTTGAACTGGGCACAACCAGCCAGAACGAGCATCGTCGAGCAGAGCACAGGCATGCTGCGCCGCCCCGACCACCACAACCGCATAGCTGCCAGATTACGGATATGTCCGCCCGTGCGCCCGTGACGGGTACCGCGCGGCACCCGCATTTGCCCGCAAACACTGACGAGTGCATCGGGGCGCGCAAATCGCGAGCCGTGAAAGTGCCGCTCAAATCCCCGATTCGGCAGGAATTTGCCCTTACCCTGGCACGGGTGAGCAGTCAACCGAATGACGCACATTGGCAACGACAGGACTCCTCCGCGGTGCCGACTCCGGCAGCGGCCGACATCGGCGAGCCTGGTCGACCCTGAGGACGACCTGCCGTCAGACACCTATGCAGGCGATTTCGAGACCACGCTGATCCCGCACTACGACTCCGTCTGACTCCGGCAGTGTCCGCTCGTCCAGCAGCGGAATCGGGCGTGATCGGCGGCAGGCAGGAGCCGTTGCCGTATCAGCCCCAGCCCACCGGTCAACACTCGATTTTCGCGCCCGACGGGATCGATGAGCACGAGCATTACGACGACGAGGCGATTCGCGCCGCCAACCGTCGCGGCACCCAGGACCTTGGCCTGCTGATTCTTCGGGTCGGCCTCGGTGCCGTCTTCGTCGCGCACGGACTGCAGAAGTTGTTCGGCTGGTGGGGTGGCGAGGGCCTGACCGGCTTCAAGAACGCGCTGTCCGACATCGGCTACCAGCACGCCGGACATCCTCACCTACTGCGCTGCCGGCGGCGAGATCGCCGCGGGCGTGCTGCTGGTACTCGGCCTGTTCACCCCGCTGGCCGCGGCGGGCGCGCTGGCCTACCTGACCAACAGCCTGCTTGCCGGCATGTCGGCCCAGCACAGCCCGCGCTCGTTCCCGTACTTCCTGCCCAACGGGCACGAATACGAGATCACGCTGATCGTGCTCGCGGTCGCCGTCATCCTGGCCGGACCCGGACGCTACGGCTTCGACGCCGGTCGCGGCTGGGCTCGCCGGCCGTTCATCGGGTCGTTTGCCGCACTGGTGGTGGGCATCGGCGCCGGTGTCGGGCTGTGGATCTTGCTCAACGGCGCGAACCCGGTGCAGCTAGTCCGCGTACGGGTTGGGGACTCGGCCGGCGCTGGCCCGGGTCAGCTGCGGCAGCGTCGCGAAAGTGACCGCGGGTAATCGCAGCTGGCGTCCGTCCTTCAGCTGAGCGCGGGCCCACGAGCCCCTGCTGAATCGCAGGCCGTCGATGTCCTCCCAGCGCACCGATTGGCTGCCGAGCAGCGTGCGCACGGTGACCTCGGTGTCGTCGGCCTGAGTCCGAAGCCGAACGATCAACGCCGACAACAGCACCGGGATGATCAGCAGCGGCGCGGTGACCGGCCAGGTCATGACGGGCACGAGCAGACCGAGTGCGAAGAAGCCGACCGCGAAATGGGCCATCGGCGAAATGGTGATCACCACCGGCGGTGCGGGTGCGGCATCCTGCGGTGAATCGGTGGCCATGCAAGCATCATGACATCGACGTCTGACCTGGGTCGCCCCCGAGAAACCGGCAGCACCGGGATTTGACGTTTGACCAGTACGGCGGCTACCGTCGTGGGGCGATGAACACTTCTGGAGAGCTCGTAGTAATCCGCCTGCGCGTTGGTGCCTGACTGATCAAGCCAGACCAACGCGCAACCCTCGTGCAGCTGCTGAGCTGACGGGGGTTTTTTGTTGCCCGTCAACTTTCCAGAGCAAACGTAGGACCAAGCAGTGACAAGAGGGACAGAGGACACCGTGAGCGCACCCACCAGATCGCACTCCGAGCCGCAGGCAACGGCTTCGAAGCCTGCGTCGCCGGATGTGGCCCGTATCGCCTCCGATGCGGCCAAGCCCGCCGCCAAACCGCCGACGGTTCGGCCGAAACATGTTGCGCCTGAGCAACTCACCGGTGCGCAGTCGGTAATCCGATCGCTGGAGGAGCTCGACGTCGAGCTCATCTTCGGGATCCCCGGCGGTGCCGTGCTCCCGGTCTACGACCCGCTGTTCGACTCCAAGAAGCTGCGGCACGTCCTGGTTCGCCACGAGCAGGGCGCCGGCCACGCGGCCAGCGGTTACGCGCACGCCACCGGCAAGGTCGGCGTGATGATGGCCACCTCCGGTCCTGGCGCCACCAACCTGGTGACCCCGCTGGCCGACGCGCAGATGGACTCCATCCCGGTGGTCGCGGTGACCGGTCAGGTCGGGCGCGCCGCTGATCGGGACGGACGCCTTCCAGGAGGCCGACATCTCCGGCATCACCATGCCGATCACCAAGCACAACTTCCTGGTTCGCGACGGCGACGAGATCCCTCGGGTGCTGGCCGAGGCGTTCCACATCGCCGCCAGCGGACGGCCGGGCGCGGTGCTCGTCGACATCCCGAAAGACGTGCTGCAAGCGCCGTGCACGTTCAGCTGGCCGCCGCGGATGGATCTGCCCGGCTACAAGCCGAACACCAAGCCGCACAACCGCCAGATCCACGAGGCCGCCAAGCTGATCGCCGCCGCGCACAAGCCGGTGCTCTACGTCGGCGGCGGGGTCATCCGGGGCGAGGCCACCGAGCAGCTGCGCGAACTGGCCGAGCTGACCGGCATCCCGGTGGTCACCACGCTGATGGCGCGCGGCGCCTTCCCGGACAGCCACCGCCAGCACCTGGGCATGCCGGGCATGCACGGCACGGTCGCGGCGGTCGCCGGGCTGCAGCGCAGCGACCTGTTGATCGCACTGGGCACCCGTTTCGATGACCGGGTGACCGGGCAGCTCGACTCGTTCGCACCCGAGGCCAAGGTCATCCACGCCGACATCGACCCTGCCGAGATCGGCAAGAACCGGCACGCCGACGTGCCGATCGTCGGTGACGTCAAGGCCGTCATCACCGAGCTGATCGCGGCCCTGCGACACGATGAGGCGCCGGCCAAGATCGACATCGCCGACTGGTGGACCTATCTCGACGACGTGAAGGCCACCTACCCGTTGAGCTACGGGCCGCAGAGCGACGGCAGCCTGAGCCCGGAGTACGTCATCGAGAAGCTGGGCGAGATCGCCGGTCCCGACGCGGTGTACGTCGCGGGCGTCGGCCAGCACCAGATGTGGGCCGCGCAGTTCGTCTCCTACGAAAAGCCGCGAACCTGGCTCAACTCCGGCGGTTTGGGCACCATGGGCTTCGCCGTGCCGGCGGCCATGGGCGCCAAGATGGCCCGCCCCGACGCCGAGGTCTGGGCGATCGACGGCGACGGCTGCTTCCAGATGACCAACCAGGAGCTGGCCACCTGCGCGATCGAAGGCGCACCGATCAAGGTGGCGCTGATCAACAACGGCAACCTCGGCATGGTGCGCCAGTGGCAGACCCTGTTCTACGGGGAGCGGTACTCGCAGACCGACCTGGCCACCCACTCGCGCCGGATCCCCGACTTCGTCAAGCTGGCCGAGGCGCTGGGTTGCGTCGGATTGCGTTGCGAGCGTGAGGAAGATGTCGTCGACGTGATCAACCAGGCCCGGGCGATCAACGACCGTCCGGTGGTGATCGACTTCATCGTCGGCGCCGACGCGCAGGTCTGGCCGATGGTCGCCGCCGGGACCTCGAACGACGAGATCCAGGCCGCCCGCGGCATCCGCCCGCTGTTCGACGACGGAATCGAAGGGCACGCCTGATGACCGCGGAACGACGACCACGCACACCCTTTCGGTGTTGGTCGAGGACAAGCCCGGTGTGCTGGCGCGTGTCGCGGCGCTGTTCTCGCGGCGCGGGTTCAACATCGAGTCGCTGGCCGTGGGCGCCACCGAGCAGAAGGACATGTCGCGGATGACCATCGTCGTCTCCGCCGAGAGCACCCCGCTCGAGCAGATCACCAAGCAGCTCAACAAGCTGATCAACGTCATCAAGATCATCGAGCAGGACGACGACAACTCGGTGTCGCGTGAGCTGGCGCTGATCAAAGTCCGCGCCGACGCCGGAACCCGCAGCCAGGTGATCGAAGCGGTGAACCTGTTCCGCGGCAAGGTGATCGACGTGTCGCCGGAATCGCTGACCATCGAGGCCACCGGTGACCGCGGCAAGCTGGAAGCGCTGCTGAAGGTGCTCGAGCCGTTCGGCATCCGCGAGATCGCCCAATCCGGAGTGGTTTCGCTCTCCCGGGGGCCACGCGCTATCGGTACCGCCAAATAACCCAACTCAGATCGAAAAGCCAATAGAGAAGGAGACATTCACGTGGCTTTGGAGATGTTCTACGACGACGACGCCGACCTGTCGATCATTCAGGGCCGCAAGGTCGGTGTGATCGGCTACGGCAGCCAGGGGCACGCGCACTCGCTGAGCCTGCGCGACTCCGGTGTCGAGGTGCGCGTCGGCTTGAAGGAAGGCTCGAAGTCGCGGGCCAAGGTCGAGGAGCAGGGCCTGACCGTCGACACCCCGGCCGAGGTGGCCAAGTGGGCCGACGTGATCATGCTGCTGGCGCCCGACACCGCGCAGGCCGACATCTTCACAGAACGACATCGAGCCCAACCTCAAGGACGGCGACGCGCTGTTCTTCGGTCACGGGCTCAACATCCACTTCGACCTGATCAAGCCGCCCGGCAACGTCACCATCGCGATGGTCGCGCCGAAGGGCCCGGGCCACTTGGTCCGCCGTCAGTTCGTCGACGGCAAGGGCGTGCCCGCGCTGATCGCCGTCGACCAGGACCCGACCGGCACCGGCGAGGCGCTGGCGCTGTCCTACGCCAAGGCCATCGGCGGCACCCGCGCCGGCGTCATCAAGACCACCTTCAAGGACGAGACCGAGACCGACCTGTTCGGTGAGCAGGCCGTGTTGTGCGGTGGCACAGAGGAATTGGTGAAGACCGGTTTCGACGTGATGGTCGAGGCGGGCTACCCGCCGGAGATGGCCTACTTCGAGGTGCTGCACGAGCTCAAGCTGATCGTCGACCTGATGTACGAGGGCGGCATCGCCCGGATGAACTACTCGGTGTCCGACACCGCGGAGTTCGGTGGCTACCTGTCCGGACCGCGTGTCATCGACGCCGACACCAAGGAGCGGATGCGCGCCATCCTGCGCGACATCCAGGACGGCACCTTCACCAAGAAGCTGGTCGCCAACGTCGAGGGCGGCAACAAGCAGCTCGAGCAGTCTGCGCAAGGAGAACGCCGAGCACCCGATCGAGGTCACCGGCAAGAAGCTGCGCGACCTGATGAGCTGGGTCGACCGGCCCGATCACCGAGACCGCCTAGCTCCAGGCTTCGTCGAGATCGACGTTAGCGCGACAAGTTTCGGCGTGTCGTCGCGCTAGCGTCGATTTGGCGTGTCCGGCGGGTCGACGCGGACCCCGAACACCGGCTGCCGCACCCCGTCGTTGCTGAATTCCGCGCACCACGGCCGGTGCCCGTCGGTCGTCCGGCCAGACCACCTGGAGGGCCCGCAGATCGGGGCCGTAGATGGAGTACGCGAATTTCAGGTGAGCGATTGGGTGTTGCACCTGAACGAAATCGAGCAAGAGCTCACCGCCGATCAGCATCCGCTCGCCCGGTACCGGCCGTCCACCGCGGAGGAGATACTCAGCGACAGAATGGAGCACGAGGTTCGCCCGCTCTGGCGGCATCCCCGTCACCAACAGCTCAGGCAGGCCGCGCTCATGCAGACCGATCGTGTAGGCGAACGGCCTACGGTCGTCCTCGACGAACATCGGGGTCCAACCGTTCTCTTTGACCCTCTCGTAGAGGAGTTCCAGCCACTCCTGCGTAGTGGCCTCAGGGTGATCGCATTTCCAGCACATCGGGGTGTTTCTCCTGTCGTCGCGCTTGTCGACAGGATTCACCCCGGCACCGACACCGTCCGCAGGCATCGCGACACGATCCGCTGCGCCCGGCTTCGCCGCGCTTGCGATCACCGCTTAGGCTGGCCCGCGTGAGCCTGCCTGTTGTTCTTATCGCTGACAAACTTGCCGAATCAACCGTCGAAGCCCTGGGCGACCAGGTCGAGGTGCGCTGGGTGGACGGCCCGGACCGCGAGAAGCTGCTCGCGGCGGTGCCCGAAGCCGACGCGCTGCTGGTCCGCTCGGCGACCACCGTCGACGCCGAGGTGCTCGACGCCGCGCCGAAACTGAAGATCGTCGCCCGCGCCGGCGTCGGGCTGGACAACGTGGACGTCAAAACCGCCACCGAACGCGGTGTGCTGGTGGTCAACGCGCCGACGTCGAACATCCACAGTGCCGCCGAGCACGCGTTGGCGTTGCTGCTGTCGGCCGCCCGCCAGATCCCCGCAGCCGATGCCTCGCTGCGCGAGCACGCCTGGAAGCGCTCGTCGTTCTCGGGCACCGAGATCTTCGGCAAGACCGTCGGAGTGGTCGGTCTGGGCCGCATCGGGCAGCTGGTCGCGCAGCGGCTGGCCGCTTTCGAGGCCCACATCGTGGCCTACGACCCCTACGTGTCGGCGGCGCGCGCGGCTCAGCTCGGTATCGAGTTGCTGTCGCTCGACGACCTGCTCGGCCGCGCCGACTTCATCTCGGTGCACCTGCCGAAAACCCCTGAGACGGCAGGGCTGATCGACAAAGAGGCGCTGGCGAAAACCAAGCCCGGTGTCATCATCGTCAACGCCGCCCGCGGTGGACTGATCGACGAGGCCGCGCTGGCCGACGCCATCACCAGCGGACACGTTCGCGCCGCCGGCCTCGACGTGTACTCCAAGGAGCCGTGCACCGACAGCCCGCTGTTCGAGCTGTCCGCAGGTCGTGGTGACGCCGCACCTCGGCGCGTCGACCGAAGAGGCCCAGGATCGGGCCGGCACCGATGTGGCCGCCAGCGTCAAGCTCGCGCTGGCGGGGGAGTTCGTTCCCGACGCGGTCAACGTCGGCGGCGGGACGGTCAACGAAGAGGTGGCGCCGTGGCTGGACCTGGTGCGCAAGCTCGGCGTGCTCGCCGGTGCGCTCAGCGAGGAACTGCCGACGTCGTTGTCGGTGCAGGTCCGCGGTGAGTTGGCCGGCGAAGATGTTGAGGTGCTTCGGCTTTCGGCGCTGCGGGGCCTGTTCTCGGCGGTCATCGAGGACCAGGTGACGTTCGTCAACGCACCGGCGATCGCCGAGGAGCGCGGTGTGGCCGCCGACATCAGCACCGCCACCGAAAGCCCCAACCACCGCAGCGTCGTCGATGTGCGGGCGGTGGCCGCTGACGGTTCGGTCGTCAACGTGGCCGGTGCGCTGTCCGGTCCGCAGCAGGTCGAGAAGATCGTGCAGATCAACGGCCGCAACTTCGATCTGCGCGCCCACGGCATCTACCTCGTCATCAACTACGCCGATCAGCCCGGGGCACTGGGCAAGATCGGCACGCTGCTGGGCACCGCCGGGGTCAACATTCAGGCCGCTCAGTTGTCCGAGGACGCCGAAGGGCCCGGTGCGACGATCCTGCTGCGACGTGGACCGCGATGTGCCCGCCGACGTCCGCTCCGAGATCAGGTCCGCGGTTTCGGCCAACAAGCTCGAAGTGGTTGACCTGTCGTGAAACTCGCCATCATCCCGGGCGACGGGATCGGGCCGGAGGTGTCGCCGAAGCGGTCAAGGTGCTCGACGCGGTGCTACCCGGCGTGGAGAAGACGCATTACGACTTGGGCGCCAAGCGATTCCACGCGACGGGCGAAGTGCTGCCCGAGTCGACGGTGGCCGAACTGCGGGAGCACGACGCCATCCTGTTGGGCGCAATCGGTGACCCGTCGGTGCCCAGCGGGGTGCTGGAGCGAGGTCTGTTGCTACGGCTGCGATTTGAGCTCGACCACCACGTCAACCTGCGGCCGGGCCGGCTGTACCCCGGCGTGCAGCAGCCCGCTGGCCGGCAACCCGGACATCGACTTCGTGGTGATCCGCGAGGGCACCGAGGGCCCGTACACCGGTACCGGCGGCGCGATCCGCGTCGGCACTCCGCACGAAGTGGCCACCGAGGTCAGCATCAACACCGCGTTCGGGGTCCGCCGCGTCGTGGAAGACGCCTTCGCGCGTGCTCAGCAGCGTCGCAAACATCTGACGCTGGTGCACAAGACGAACGTGCTGACCTTCGCCGGATCGCTGTGGTCGCGGACCGTGGAGGAGGTCGGCGAGAAGTATCCCGACTGTCGAGGTCGCCTATCAGCACGTCGACGCCGCGACCATCCACCTGGTCACCGATCCCGGGCGCTTCGATGTGATCGTCACCGACAACCTCTTCGGCGACATCATCACCGACCTGGCCGCCGCCGTGTGCGGCGGTATCGGGTTGGCGGCCAGCGGAAACATCGACGCCACCCGGACCAACCCGTCGATGTTCGAACCGGTGCACGGCAGCGCGCCCGACATCGCCGGGCAGGGGATCGCCGATCCCGACCGCCGCGGTTATGTCGGTGGCGCTGCTGCTTTCCCACGTCGGCGAAGACGCTGCCGCCGCGCGAGTGGACCGGGCCGTGGCGTCCCATCTGGCCAGTCGCCCGAGCGAAAGGCTATCCACCGCCGAAGTCGGCGAAAGGATTGCGTCCGCGCTCTAGTCTCCAGCCCGGGCGGCAACGTCCTGGCCGGCACGATCGGCACCGCCAGCAGCGGGAACAGCCCGCACACACGCGAACGCCAGGCGGATAGCCCGTCCGGCGATCAGCTCGCCGAGCACCGGTGGCGCGCCGGCCGCCATCAGCCGCTGATAGGTGTTCTGCAGGCCCAGCGACCGCCCGCTCCAGAACGGTCCGGCGTACTCGGTGATCGCGGTCGACTCCAGACCCGTTGTCGAGCACCGACGACGACGGCCACCGCGACCATCAGCGGCACGGCGATCGAACAAGCGCAGATGATCGGCGAACGCCAAGCCCGGCCAGATCAGGACGCCCGCGACGGCCATGATGCGGACCGGACGCAACCGCGAGCCGACCCGGTCCGACCATCTGCCGACGATGATCCGGCCCACCGCGCCGAGCACCTGCGACACCGTGACGACGCATCCCGCCGCGAAGATCGAGCACCGGTAATTCGCGATCAGCCAGATCAGCATGAACGTCACGGTCAGCGTCTGCGGCACCATCAACAGCGCTGAGACTGCGTGGATTCGGCGTAGCACCCACGACCCGCGATAGGGGTTGGCCAGCTCCTGTTCGGTGGCTTCAGCCCGTTCCTTGCGTGGCGGATCCTTGATGGCCACGACGCTGAGCACCGCCGCAGCCGCGCACAGCACGGCCGGGAAGATCATGCCCGACGTCGCCGACCGGCTTGCGTTCGGCGAGTATCGGGAATGACCAACGCGCCCAACGCAATTCCGAGTGGCTGCGCGGTCTGCCGGACGCCCATCGCCAGGCCGCGTTGCTCCGGCGGGAACCATCCGGAGACCAGCCGGCCGCCGGCCGAGTTGCAGCTGGCGGCCGCCATGCCGCCGACGAACAGCCAGGCTCGCGAACGCGACCATCGAGTGCGCGTTGGACGCCGCGTAGGCGGCGCCAGCCGTCAGTGCCGAACCGAGCGTCAACACGATCCGTTCGCCCACCCGGTCGAGCAGATAGCCCCACAGGATCAGCGTCGCCACCATGCCGAAACTCGGCATCGACGACAGCAATCCCGGCTTCGGCCAGCGGTGTGCCCCGATCTTCCTCCAGGGCAGGGATCAGGAATGCGACGCCGTTGATGAAGACGAAGGCGCTCGAGGTCACCAGCAGCGAGACGACGACGATCTGACCAGCGTCGGCCCGCGCTGAGTCCGACCGTGCCGGTCGGGTCCGTCGGCATCGATCAATGCTCGCACAGCAAATGATTGCCGTGGTCGAAGCGCAACACGCGGCCCCGGCTCGCCGCGCGCACCGCGGTCGCGCGCTGCACGTAGGCTAAGGCGAATGCGCCTTGGCCGAATTGCCAGTCCCGATGGCGTCGCGTTCGTCTCCATCGAGGGCGAGCACGACGACATGACCGTCCGCGAGATCGCCGAGCATCCGTTCGGCACCCCCACTTTCACGGGTCGCTCCTGGCCGTTGGCCGATGTGCGACTGCTGGCCCCGATCCTGGCCAGCAAGGTGGTCTGCATCGGGAAGAACTACGCCGACCACATCGCCGAGATGGGCGGCGCACGGCGCCGGCCGACCCGGTGATCTTCCTCAAACCCAACACCGCGATCATCGGACCGAATGTGCCGATTCGATTGCCGGCCAACGCATCGCCGGTGCACTTCGAGGGTGAGTTGGCGGTCGTCATCAGCCGGCCCTGCAAAGACGTCACGGCCGACCGAGCGGCCGAGAGCATCCTGGGCTACACGATCGCCAACGATGTGTCCGCCCGCGACCAACAGAAGGCCGACGGTCAGTGGACACGGGCCAAGGGCCACGACACGTTCTGCCCCGTCGGACCGTGGATCGAGACCGACGTCGACCCGGCCGATCTGGAGCTGCGCACCGAGGTCAACGGCGAGGTCAAGCAGGACAGTCGTACGTCGCTGATGATCCACGACGTCGGCGCCATCGTGGAATGGATCTCAGGGGTGATGACCTTGCTGCCCGGCGATCTCATCCTGACCGGCACACCCGCGGGCGTGGGCCCCATCGTGGACGGCGACACCGTCAACATCACCATTTCGGGCATCGGAACGCTATCGAATCCTGTTGTTCAGAAACAGGATTCGTAAACCTGAGCCGCTGTCGCCGGCGTGGATTGCGCCGAGTCGACGCCAGGCGTTGGCTCGGCGCGCTCACCGTCGCGACCCCGTGCCGTCGGGCGCTGGTGAGAGGTGAGTTGTTTGTTTGGTAGTCTGCTCGTCGGCCCATCAACGGCTGGCAGCAGTGCCCGTACGACCGCTCAGCGGTCTACCGGCAAGCCTCTGACCAGCAGTTTTAGGCAGCCAATGGGGTATGGTGTAATTGGCAACACAGCTGATTCTGGTACAGCCATTCTAGGTTCGAGTCCTGGTACCCCAGCAGTATTTTTCCAATGTCGTTCCACCCCCTAGCGATTAGGTGGGCGTTGGGCAGTGAGCTATGCTGGCTGCTCGGATCGGTTCCGGCCCCGTCGTCTAGCGGCCTAGGACGCCGCCCTCTCACGGCGGTAGCGTGGGTTCGAATCCCATCGGGGCTACTCATCCTTTTTAACCAGCTGGCGCGCCTGACGCGCTAGCTGGCCGCCGGCGCGGTCGAACCGCCGACCGGCATCGGCGGAATTCCGAGCTTGCGATGGTCCCACGAACGGGTGCGCTGGCCGACGATGCGCACCGCGACCCGCTTGTTCATCATCATGTCGACGGCGGGCTTCATCTCGTCGGTGTAGGGCCCGGTGTAGCGCTCCCACACGCTGACGCCGACCCGAAATATCGCGTCCGGGTCGTCGACGATCTCGGCGACACCTTCGAAGGACACCCCGCGTAAAGTGTCGTAGGTGTCGCCGTCCTCGATCATGAAGCTCACCCGTGGATCGCGCTTGAGGTTGACGGCCTTCTGCGACTTCGCTTTGGTCTCCAGCCAGATCTCGCCGTCGACCACGCCGTACCACATCGCGGTCAAGTGTGGCTGTCCGTCCGCGCCGATGGTGGCCAGCGTGCCGGTACGGCTACTGGTGACGAAGTCGGAGATCTCCGCTTCGGACATGACGATTTGCGCACGCTGCTTCGTTCCCATGGCGACAGTGTCTCAGGTCACGAATCGCTGCTCGAACTTCGGGCAATGCGGTGTGACTCACAACCGCCGAGTCAGTGCGTCGGCGGCCGCCAGCAGATCTGCGGCCCACCGTTCGCCCGGCCGACGGCCCATGCGATCGATGGGGCCCGACACCGAGATGGCGGCGATACCGAACCGCCGGAATCGCGCACCGGGCGCCGACACGCTGGCCACCCCGGGCTCTCGTTCAGCGGCGCTTTGCGCCCAACCGCGCCGCCGTACTTCGGCCAGCGTGCGGTCGCTGAATTTGGCGCCGGGCAACACCGCTGCCCGGGTGGCGTCATCGCCGTAGGCCAACAGCACCTTGGCGCCGGAACCGGCCGTCATCGGCAACCGTGCGCCGACCAGGACGGTATCGCGAAGACCCGCAGGAGGTTCCATCGCGGCGATGCATATCCGTGAAGTGCCCTCGCGGCGGTACAACTGCACGCTCTCGCCGGTAATTTCACGCAGCCGGGGCAGAACCGTCGCGCTGGCCGCCAGTAGTCGGGTCGTTGACCTGAGCCGCCAGTTCGCTGACCGCAGGTCCCAGCCGCCACCGCCCCTCGCCGTCGCGCGCAAGTAACCGGTGAACTTCCAGGCCAGCGGCCAACCGGTGTGCGGTGGCCCTGGGCAGTCCGGTTCGATCACACAATTCGGCTAGCCCGCAGGGTGATTCCGCGATTGTCTGCAGTACCCCCACGGCTTTGTCGAGAACGCCGATGCCGCTATCCTGTCTCACAGAGAGATACTAGCGTCTCGCATAGTGAGATCAACGAATTGGGATGAGCTCGTGACAAATACTTCAGCCCACGACGCTGGGCGCCCGCGCACGCTGGCGGAAAAGGTGTGGGACGACCACGTGGTGGCATCGGGCAACGGCACCGAACCTGACCTGATCTACATCGATCTGCACCTGGTGCACGAAGTGACCAGTCCGCAGGCGTTCGATGGTCTGCGACTGGCGGACCGGCCGGTGCGCCGTCCCGACCTGACACTGGCCACCGAGGACCACAACGTGCCGACGATCGACATCGACAAGCCGATCGCTGATCCGGTGTCCCGCATCCAGGTGGAGACGCTTCGCCGCAATTGCGAAGAATTCGGGATTCGGCTTTACCCGATGGGCGATATCGAACAGGGCATCGTCCATGTCGTCGGGCCGCAACTGGGTCTGACCCAGCCCGGCATGACGGTCGTGTGCGGTGACAGCCACACCTCGACGCACGGCGCATTCGGCGCAATCGCAATGGGTATCGGGACTTCCGAGGTCGAGCACGTCCTGGCCACCCAGACGCTTCCGCTGCGACCGTTCAAGACGATGGCCGTCAACGTCGATGGCCAATTGCCGGCCGGCGTGACCGCCAAAGACATCATCCTTGCCGTGATCGCCAAGATCGGCACCGGTGGCGGCCAGGGCACGTCATCGAATACCGCGGCAGCGCCATCGAATCGCTGTCGATGGAAGCGCGGATGACGGTCTGCAACATGAGTATCGAAGCCGGCGCCCGGGCGGGCATGGTGGCACCGGATGCCACTACCTACGAATTCCTGCGCGGCCGCCCGCATGCGCCCACGGGTGCCCAGTGGGATGCGGCGCAGGCGTATTGGGACCAACTGCGCACCGACGACGGCGCCGAGTTCGACACCGAGGTCTATCTGGACGCCGCATCATTGACCCCGTTCGTGACGTGGGGGACCAACCCCGGCCAAGGCGTGCCGTTGGGCGCCACCGTCCCCGACCCCGAGCTGATGACCGACGACCACGAGCGGCAGGCGGCCGAGAAAGCGCTGGCGTACATGGACCTTCGGCCCGGGATGCCGATGCGGGAGATTGCGGTCGACACGGTGTTCGTCGGATCGTGCACCAACGGCCGTATCGAGGATCTGCGTGCGGTGGCCGAGATCCTGCGTGGCCGAAAAGTGGCCGACGGCGTGCGGATGCTGGTCGTGCCAGGGTCGATGCGGGTCCGTGCCGAGGCCGAAAGTGAAGGCCTGGGCCAGATCTTCACCGCCGCGGGCGCCGAGTGGCGTCAGGCCGGCTGCTCGATGTGTCTGGGCATGAACCCCGACCAGCTCGCACCGGGAGAGCGCTGCGCGGCAACGTCGAACCGCAATTTCGAAGGCCGCCAGGGCAAGGGCAGCCGTACGCATTTGGTGTCACCGGCGGTTGCCGCCGCCACCGCGGTGCGCGGAAAACTCTCCGCACCGGACGACTTGAACTGATTGAGGGAGAAATCCAATGGACGCCTTTCGCACCCACACCGGGATCGGAGTGCCGCTGCGGCGGTCCAATGTCGACACCGACCAGATCATTCCCGCGGTCTATTTGAAGCGAGTCACCCGAACAGGTTTCGACGATGGATTGTTCGCGGCATGGCGCAACGATCCGTCTTTCATCCTCAATCTCAGCCCATTTGACAGAGGTTCAGTACTGGTTGCCGGACCGGATTTCGGCACCGGCTCTTCCCGCGAGCATGCGGTCTGGGCGCTTATGGACTACGGCTTCCGGGTGGTGATCTCGTCGCGGTTCGGCGACATTTTTCGGGGCAATGCGGGCAAGTCCGGTCTGTTAGCGGCCGAAGTTGCTCAAGATGATGTGGAACTTCTTTGGAAGCTCATCGAGAGCAGCCCTGGGTTGGAAATCACTGTGAATCTTCAAGATCGGAATGTGTCGGCGGGAACGGTGGTGGTGCCGTTCAAGATTGACGATTACACCGCATGGCGTCTACTCGAAGGTCTCGATGACATAGCCCTTACGCTGCGGAAACGCGACAAGATCGAAGTCTTCGAGGCGGCCCGCCCGGACTGGAAGCCGACGACTTTGCCGGTTGCCTAACGGCTCGATTGAGCCCGAATTCGCGGCAGCACAGGGCCGTATTTGACAGCTGCGCCACCTACCAAGCGCGGCAAGCGGATTCCAAAAAAATTCGCCATGAGCCATTGAAATTGCGCGTGGCTCTTGGAAATCAGGCACTTGAGGGTTTACCGTGTTTGCTAGTCGGTCCAACGAGGACCACTAGCTTCGGAGGATTTGGATGGTCAACAAGGCAGAGCTCATCGATGCACTCACTGAGAAATTGGGCTCGGACCGTCGGCACGCAACCGCGGCCGTCGAGAATTTTGTCGACACCGTTGTGCGCGCGGTGCAAAAAGGTGAGAGCGTCACAATTACCGGTTTCGGTGTGTTCGAGCAGCGCCGCCGCGCGGCCCGCGTGGCCCGCAACCCGCGTACCGGTGAGACGGTGAAGGTGAAGCCGACCTCGGTGCCGGCATTCCGGCCCGGCGCACAATTCAAAGCGGTTGTCTCTGGCGCACAAAGTCTCCCAGCGGAAGGACCAGCAGTGAAGCGTGGTGTCGTCGCCAGCGGTGGAGCGAAGAAGGCGGCCAAGAAAGCGCCCGCGAAGAAGGCGGCTGCGAAGAAGGTCGTGAAGAAGGCTCCGGCCAAGAAGGCGCCAGCGAAGAAGGTCGTCAAGAAGGCCGCTCCGGCCAAGAAGGCGGCAGTGAAGAAGGCTCGTCAAGAAGGCTCCGGCCAAGAAGGCGGCAGTGAAGAAGGCTCCAGCCAAGAAGGCCGCAACCAAGCGGGCCCCGGCCAAGAAGGCTCCGGCCAAAAAGGCTCCGGCCAAGAAGGCCACGGCCCGTCGCGGTCGTCGTTAGGCACTAACCGCACCAAACGCAGATTCGCCGCGGAACCGGCTCGCCTGAGCCGCTCCGCGGCGAATTTGCGTGTCAGGTCACTACGTTGGAGGCCAGCGCGCTGCCGATGTGGTCGGCCGCGATCAGCCGGCCGTCGGCCAGCGACAGCACCCAGGTGCTGCCCTTACGGTTGCGGGACTTGTCCGGGCGCACTCCGTCGCGTTCGCACCACCAGGCGATCAGGTCCGGAATCACCTTGCCCTGAGTGCAGATCACCGGCGTGCGATGCGAGTCCGCGATCTGTAGGACTCGGCGTCGAGCGCGCTTCGGGTTGTCCGCGTACGCCTCTTCGGTCAGCGCCGGCTCGTTGTTGATGGCGACGCCCAGCTCCTCGGCGAGCGGTTCCACCGTCTGGTGGCAACGCACGCGATCCGCGGAGTACACATCGGTTGGACCGAAGGTCGACAGCTGGGCGACGAGTGCCTCAGCCTGTGCCCGGCCCTTCTTGTCCAACGGCCGCATCTTGTCGTCGCCGGAGAATCGGGACTTGCTGCCTGCGGTGCCGTGCCGCACGATCAGAACCGATTTGGTATCCGCTGGTTGCTTGGCCCACCGCCGCAGTATCTTTCGATCGTACGGATAGGACACTTTCTTGATCGCGGCGGAGACCGACAGCCAGATGAGGTCGTCGACTTCATTGTTGGGGGCGAAGCTGCCACCGAGACTGCGGGCCGACCAGTACTGCACCTTCTTGGTGCGTTGCTCGATCGGATAGCTCACCGACGCGATTCGACGGCCGAGCTGAACGTGGTGCCCGGTCTCTTCGAACACCTCGCGCACAGCGGTCACCGGCTCGGTCTCGCCGGGGTCGACTTTGCCCTTTGGGCAACGACCAGTCGTCGTAGCGTGGACGGTGAATCACCGCAACCTCGTCGGCGGATTCGCCGGTGCCCGGGTCGCCACAGCACAGCGCCCGCAGCGAGAACGACCTTGCTCGCCGAACGGCCCGACGAGGATTGTGTCGACACCTGAACTCCTGCAGGTCAATTCGGGCCCGTTTCGGACCCTGCGGCCAGAAGTCTGACGTCTGTCTGTCTTAGGGACTGCGGTGCTTTTCCATCAGTGATACCTGGTGGTCGCGAACCGAGTGGCCCGCTTGCGGCGAGGCCTTCCACTGGCCTTCCGGCCCCAATTCCCAGCAGCGCGTTGCGGGATCCAGCGCCGAGTCGAGGATGTCGTTGAGCTGAGCGGTCAGGCGGGGATCCTTGACCTGAACCAGAACTTCGACGCGGCGATCGAGGTTGCGGTGCATCATGTCGGCGCTGCCGATCCAGAATTCGTTGATCGCGCCGAAATTGAAGATCCGCGAGTGCTCCAGATATTGTCCGAGAATCGAGCGCACCGTGATGTTTTCGGAGAAGCCCTCGACGCCGGGTCGCAGCGCACAGATTCCGCGCACCACGACCTCGACGCGCACGCCGGCTTGCGACGCGCGGTAGAGCGCATCGATGACCTGCTCGTCGACAAGCGAGTTCATCTTCAACCGGATGTGCCCGTTACCGGTTTCCTTGTGCGCGGCGATCTCCCGGTTGACGCGCTCGATGATGCCCACCCGAATACCGTGCGGTGCGACCAGCAGGTTGCGATAGGACGACTTTGCGCGAATAGCCCGTCAGCGTGTTGAACAGATCGGTCAGGTCCGCGCCGATGTCAGGATCGGCGGTCAGCAGGCCGATGTCCTCGTAGAGCCGGGCCGTCTTGCTGTTGTAGTTGCCGGTCCCGATGTGGCAGTAACGCCGGATCGTCGAGCCTTCGCGCCGCACCACCAGACATGTCTTGCAGTGCGTTTTCAAGCCGACGAGGCCGTAGGCGACGTGGACTCCCGCCTGCTCGAGTGCACGCGCCCACTTGATGTTGGCTTGCTCGTCGAACCGGGCCTTGATTTCCACCAACGCCACGACTTGCTTTCCCGCAGCAGCCGCTTCGATCAGCGAGCGCACGATCGGTGAATCACCGGAGGTGCGGTACAGCGTCTGCTTGATCGCCAGCACGTTCGGGTCGGCGGCGGCCGATTTCGATGAACCGTTGCGTGCTTGTCGAGAACGAGTCGTAGGGGTGGTGCACCAGCACGTCACCTTCGCGCAGGGTCGCGAAAATGCTCTTCGGCGTCTCCCGGTCGGCGAATGCGTGGCTGGTCGCCGGAACGAACGCGGGATCCTTCAACGCCGGACGGTCGACGCCATAGATCTGCCAGAGCGACGACAGATCAAGCAGCCCTGGCACCTGGATGACATCGCCGGGATGAACGTCGAGTTCCCGCAGTAGCAGCTCGAGCATGTGTTCGGTCATGTCGTCGGCCACCTCGAGGCGCACCGGCGATCCGAACCGACGACGGGCCAGCTCGCGCTCCAGCGCCTGCAGCAGATCTTCGTCGCGGTCTTCGTCGACCTCGAAGTCAGCGTTGCGGGTGATGCGGAATGCATGGTGCTCAACGATTTCCATGCCCGGGAACAGCGCCGTCAGGAACGCCGCGATCAGCTCCTCCATCGGCAAAAAGCGGACTTCCTTCTTGCCCGCCGACTCGTCCGCGCCCTCGCGGTCGTCGAGTTCGACGAAGCGATCGACGTTGTCGGGCACCTTGACTCGCGCGAAGTGCTGGCCGCTGTCATCGGGCTGCTTGACCGTGACCGCGAGGTTCAGGCTCAGGCCGCTGACGAACGGGAACGGGTGAGCGGGATCGACGGCCAGCGGAGTCAGGACCGGGAAAACCTGCTCGGTGAAGTAGGTCGAGAGCCGGTCGCGTTCGGCCGGATCGAGATCGGCCCACGTGACGATGTGAATGCCTTCGCTGGCCAGTCCCGGCTCCACCGAGTCGAGAAACACCTCGGCGTGCCGGGTCGCGATCCGCTGGGTCTGCTCGCCGATCCGGCGGAGTTGCTCGCGCGGGGTCAGTCCGTCCGCGGAGCGCACCGACAGACCCATCTCGTCGCGCCGTTTCAAGCCGGCGACGCGAACCATGTAGAACTCGTCGAGGTTGGAGGCGAAGATCGCCAGGAACTTCGCCCGCTCCAGCAGCGCCAGCGACGTGTCTTCGGCGAGCGCGAGGACGCGCGAGTTGAAGTCCAGCCAGCTCAGTTCGCGGTTGAGGTAGCGGTCCTCGGGGAGGGGGTTCTCGACTGCGGCAGCGGTGGTGGCAGGCGGCGCACCCGGCGCCGAATCGGCGGCTGGCCACGTCGGTCGACTCGGCGACGGTCGTGTGTCCGGGGCTTCGATGTCGGTCACCCTTGCGATCATTCCCCATCAGTGGGGGATGCTGCCACCGACCGGGGACCGGACATTTGCCGTTGAGGCGCAGTTTACCCGTCGTTACCCGGCCTGGTGTTCCAATCCCTCGATCGCCCGCATGGTCGCCGGTCCCATTCCCAGGCGGCGCGCGATTGCCAAATCCTCGGGTGTGTCGATGTCGCAGCGCAATCCTGGCCATCCGCCGGTGAGTTCGGTCGCGCCCGAATTGCGGTGCTGTGCTGGATGAATTCAGCCCGAAACGCGGGTCGAGCGCGGTGCCGAAGGCGCACAGCGCCGCGGTGCCCGTGCCGAGCCGGTCGGCGACGAAACTCCGGTGGTGGTGGCGTGCCTCGGCAATCGCCGCACCGAGTTCCTGGGTCTGCAATGCCGGCAGATCCCCTTGCAGGACAACGATATTCGAGAACGATTCGGATACCACCCGCTCAGCGGCGGCGATCGCGTTGTTCAGCGGATCAGGGTGACCGTCCGGCGTCGGATCGGCGAGCACCTCCGCGCCGAGTTCGATCGCCGCGGCGGCGGCGGTGTCGATCGGGCGTGACGACGGTGATGAGGCCAACCGAGCCGACTCGCGCCGCGGCGCTGAGAGTATCGACCAGCATGCCCAACACGATGTTCTCCCGCGCCGGTGCGCCGAACATCGGCGCAAGCCGGGTCTTGGCGGCGGTCAGACGCTTGACGGCGACGATCAGGCCGACATCGCCGTCGGCGTCGGCTCGGATGCGGCTCACCGCACCATCCTGCCAGTGCCGATCGCCGGGGCGGTCTGCATCGCCGCTGAGCTACGGTGAAGCGCCGGGAAGTTAGAGCAAACTGACGAGACGGGACCCAGTCCAACATGCCCACCACGACAGCAGTAATGGGTTCCGGCGCGTGGGGCACGGCGCTGGCCAAGCTGCTGGCCGACGCCGGCGGCGAGGTCGTCCTGTGGGCGCGGCGATCCGACGTCGCCGAGCAAATCAACACCACCCGTCTCAACCCCGATTACCTGCCGGGCGTGGAGTTACCGCCGGCCATCACAGCCACGACCGATCCGGAGGAAGCGCTCACCGGGGTGACGACCGTACTGCTGGCCGTGCCCGCGCAGACGCTGCGGACGAACCTTCAGCACTGGGCAGCCCTGGTCACGCCGGGCGCCACGCTGGTCAGCGCTGCCAAGGGCATCGAGTTGGGCACGTTGATGCGGATGAGCCAGGTCATCGTCGATGTGACGAGTGTCGATCCGTCGCAAGTCGCGGTGATATCCGGGCCGAACCTCGCCAGCGAGATCACCGCGGGGCAACCAGCGGCCACCGTCATCGCCTGCAGCGATTCCGGCCGGGCGGTGGCCGTGCAGCGCATGTTGAACGCCGGTTACTTCCGGCCGTACACCAACGCCGATGTCATCGGCACCGAGATCGGCGGGGCGTGCAAGAACGTCATCGCGCTGGCATGCGGGATGGCGGCCGGCGTAGGTCTGGGAGAGAACACCGCGGCGGCGATCATCACCCGCGGTCTGGCCGAGATCATGCGGCTTGGCATCGCGGTCGGCGCCAAGGGCGCAACACTGGCAGGTCTGGCCGGCGTCGGCGACCTGGTTGCCACGTGCACCTCGCCCCACTCGCGCAACCGCACTTTCGGCGAGTCGCTGGGACGGGGCCAGACCCTGGAGTCTGCGCTGCAGGCGCGTGGCGGCCACGTCGTCGAAGGGGTCACCTCGTCGGAGTCGGTGCTGGCATTGGCCTCGAGTTACGACGTCGAAATGCCCCTCACCGACGCCGTACACCGGGTCTGTCACAAGGGGTTATCGGTCGACCAAGCCATGGCGTTGCTGCTGGGCCGCAGCACCAAGCCGGAATGAGCTTGTAACCAGCACTGCTGCGCCAGACGGTAGCCTCTCTAGGTTGTGAACGCCCGCCTGTCATCCAGCACGCCCGGTGAGGGCCGTGTCCGGGTCGCCGTCGTCTTCGGCGGTCGCAGCAGCGAGCACGCTATTTCCTGCGTGTCAGCGGGCAGCATTTTGCGCAATCTCGACCCGGACCAGGTTCGAGGTCGTCGCGGTCGGAATCACTCCGGAAGGCTCATGGGTCCTCACCGACGGTGACCCCGATGCACTGGCCATCACCGGCCGGCAGTTGCCGGGCGTGAGTTCGGAGTCGGGCAGCGCGCTCGCGCTGACAGCCGACCCGCGCCGCGCCGGTCAACTGATCTCGCTGTCGCCCGGCGGAGCCGAGGTGCTGGCCTCGGTCGACGTGGTCTTCCCGGTTCTGCACGGGCCCTACGGTGAAGACGGCACCATCCAGGGTTTGCTCGAACTTGCCGGCGTGCCGTACGTCGGCGCCGGCGTGCTGGCCAGCGCGGCCGGGATGGATAAGGAATTCACCAAGAAGCTGCTGGTAGCCGAAGGGCTGCCGATAGGCGACTACGCGGTGCTGCGGCCGTCGGAGACCACGCTGGACGCCAAACAGCTTGATCGACTCGGTCTTCCGGCTTTCGTCAAGCCCGCGCGTGGCGGATCGTCGATCGGTGTCAGTCGGGTGACCAGCCGCCACGAGCTGCCCGATGCGATCGCGCATGCCCGCAAGCACGACCCCAAGGTGATCATCGAATCCGCGATCGTCGGTCGCGAATTGGAGTGCGGTGTCCTCGAATTCCCCGACGGCACAGTGCAAGCCAGCACCGTGGGTGAGATTCGGGTAGCCGGCGTGCGCGGACGCGAGGACTCGTTCTACGACTTTGCGACCAAATATCTCGATGACGCCGCCGAACTCGACGTGCCCGCCAAGATCGACGACGACGAGAGCGCTGCCGTGCGCGAGTTGGCAATTCGGGCGTTCAAGGCGATCGACGGCCGGGGATTGGCACGGGTGGACTTCTTCCTCACCGACGACGGGCCGTTGATCAACGAGGTCAACACGATGCCCGGATTCACCACGATCTCGATGTATCCCCGGATGTGGGCGGCCAGCGGCGTGGACTATGCAGACCTTGCTGGCGACCATGGTGGACACCGCACTGTCGCGCGGGACGGGTCTGGGTTAGTTGCCCGATCAGCCTCTCGACGGGTTGATCGGGCGGGCGGGCATGACGCGGTCGATCAGCTCGGACAGCTGCTGGATCGGCGTCGGCCCGGAGCCCTGCGGCAGCGTCAGCGCCACATAGACCTCCCGATCCACCGTGTACCAGGTCGATCGCTGATCTTGGCTGACTTCGAACCACTGCACCTGGTCGACGACCTGGATCGGAGATCCGACAACGAAGTCGGCCGGACGCTCGAGGCCACACCTCAGCACCACCGGATCCCCGGCGCCCGCGGGCTGCCAGGCGGCGGCGCCGACCGGAGCCGGCTGCACCACCTGAGCCCGGTGGTAGTCGCCGAGTCGCTGGGGCAGGGCGTCCGTCAACTTCCGGCAGACCGGGCCTTGCGCCTGCGGCGCAGGTACGGCGGCAATCACAGCCGGGGTCGACCGGTGGCGGGTGGCCGCGATGGCCAGAATGACGCCGACGGTCCCGATCGCCACCACCAAAGCGGCGATCAGCGCTGCCCGCGGCGGGCCGTCGGTGTCGCCCCCCTCGGAAACGCCCATGTCTCACCCTCTGCTCGATCTCGGCGTTCTAGAACCTACCGTTGTTCGCAGACGGCGATCGGCGAGGAGGCGGCGTGGCTAGCGGTGAGTCGGATCGCACGCTCGGCGAGGTGGGTGAATTCGAGGTGATCGACCGGCTGACCCGGGGCCGGCCCGCGTCGGGCGATGTCATTGTCGGGCCGGGCGACGATGGAGCGGTGGTGTCGGCCGGTGACGGCCGCGTGGTGGTGTCCACCGACATGCTCGTCGAAGGCCGGCACTTTCGGCTGGACTGGTCGACGCCGCACGACATCGGTCGTAAAGCCGTGGCGCAGAACGCCGCCGATATCGAGGCGATGGGCGCACGGGTCACGTCATTGGTCGTCGGTTTCGGTGCACCGGCCGAAACCCCGGCCGCGCAGGTCAACGCGCTGGCCGACGGGATGTGGTACGAGGCCGGCAGGATCGGCGCGGGGATCGTCGGGGGAGACCTGGTGGCCTGTCCGCAATGGGTGGTGTCGGTGACGGTGCTCGGCGATCTGGCCGACCGGGCGCCGGTGCTGAGGTCTGGTGCGCGGCCAGGATCGCGGATCGCCATCGCCGGACAGCTTGGTTACTCTGCTGCCGGATACACGTTGTGGCACAGCGGTATTGATCGCTTCGCCGAATTTCGGCAGCGTCACCTCGTCCCGCAGCCGCCTTACGGCCAGGGCCGCGCAGCGGCTGAGGCCGGCGCGCAGGCGATGATCGACGTCTCCGATGGTCTGGTGGCCGACCTGCGGCACGTGGCTGTGGCGTCCGGTGTCGGCATCGATCTGAGCGCTCAGGCGCTGGACGCCGATCGCAGGATCTTGCTCGGCGCCGCCGAAGCCACCGGCATCGACGCATCGACGTGGGTGCTCGGCGGGGGAGAGGACCATGCACTGGCTGCCGCGTTCCCCGGTCCAATTCCCGCCGGATGGCGCGTTATCGGACAGGTGCTCGACGGTCCGGCGAGGGTACTCGTCGACGGCGCCCAGTGGCGCGGGTACGCGGGCTGGCAGTCATTTGGCGCCGGTGACGAAGCCGCCCGCTGAGCGGCCCCAGGAGCGCCGGAATCGGGCAGTAGGGTGACCCGGTGACCGTCTACGCGATCGCCCAATTGAGGTTCACCGACCGGGCCGCCTACGACCGGTACCAGACGCGATTCATGGATGTGTTCGGCCAGTACCGTGGCACGCTGCTGGCTGCCGACGAGCGACCACAGGTCGTTGAGGGCCGCTGGGATCGGGAGAAGGTGGTCTTGATGTCGTTTCCCGACGAGGCAGAATTCCGGTCCTGGTCGGAATCGAGTCAATACCAAGATATTTCGAAGGACCGCGAGGCCGGGGCGGACTCGGTGGTGCTGTTGGTGGAGGGGTTGGCGTGACCGCCCGCCCACTGCGTGACCTCATCGACGACGGGTGGGCCACCGCCTTGCAGCCGGTCGAGGAGCAGGTCGCCATCATGGGCCAGTTCCTCCGAGACGAAATCGCGGCCGGCCGCGGATATCTGCCTGCCGGAGAGAATGTGCTGCGCGCCTTCACTTTTCCCTTCGACAAAGTTCGAGTGCTGATCGTCGGCCAGGATCCCTACCCGACGCCCGGACATGCTGTAGGCCTGAGCTTCTCGGTGGCGCCGGATGTGCGACCGCTGCCGCGAAGCCTGGAGAACATCTTCAAAGAATATGCCAGCGACCTAGGCCTTCCTGCGCCGGAAAACGGCGACCTCACCCCGTGGGCACAGCGCGGGGTAGTCATGCTCAACCGAGTACTCACCGTCCAACCGGGTAACGCGGCATCGCATCGCGGAAAGGGCTGGGAAGCGGTCACAGAGTGCGCGATTCGCGCCTTGGTCGATCGCGGCCGGCCGATGGTGGCCATTCTGTGGGGTCGGGACGCCTCGACCCTCAAGCCGATGCTGACCGGTAAGGACTGCCTGTCGATCGAATCGCCGCATCCCTCACCGCTATCGGCGTCACGCGGATTTTTCGGGTCACGCCCGTTCAGTCGCGCCAACGAGTTGCTCGCCCAGTTGGGCGCCGAACCCATCGACTGGCAGCTGCCGTAGAAGACGCTCAATCACCCGGCGCGCGGACCGGGCGAGATGGAACGGTCTAGCCGCGGACGACCTTGCCGGCCTTGATGCATGAGGTGCACACGTTGACGCGGTGCTTGTTGCCGCCGGGACGGTCGGCGACGCGGACGCTCTGAATGTTGGGATCCCAGCGACGGCTGGTCCGGCGATGGGAGTGCGACACCGACTTGCCGAAGCCGGGGGCCTTCCCACAGATATCGCAGACGGCAGCCATACGTGAAACTCCTCAGACTCTGGGGCCAACGACCTTCGACAACTCTACGGGTGGCCCGACGACCTGGAAAGAATAGCTGCCGCTGGGCAGAACTGCCAAAACGATCAACAAACGGCGGGTGTCGTGAGACCTGCGGTGTCGTCGCGAGTGGCTAGGCTGGCGCCCATCGATGGAGGCGCGGAGGAGGTGCGTTTCAGGTGGGATCGGGGCTGTTGGCTGGGCCGGGCCGCGCGCTGGACGCGTCGGCGTCTGCGTGACTGGGCGCACACCGCCGTCGGTGACCTGATCACCCACATCGACGAGATCAACCGGCTCAACGTGTTCCCCGTCGCCGACGCCGACACCGGCGTCAACATGCTGTTCACCATGCGCTCGGCGCTGGCAGAGGCCAATACCGAGGCGAAATCCGCCGACGTCGTCAAGACCGCGGCGGCCCTGTCGTCCGGGGCGCTCCACGGCGCGCGCGGCAACTCCGGGGTGATCCTGTCGCAGATTCTGCGTGGCATCGCCGACGTCACCGCGCATGCCGCCGCCGATTCCGACGGCGAACTGCCGCGATATCGACGCCGCGCTGCTCGGCGCGGCGCTGCACCGCGGGGTCGACCTCGTCGTCGCCTCGATGGGTGGCCACGAGGTCAAGGGAACGATCGTCTCGGTGCTGAAAGCCGCCGGTGAAGCCGTCGAGGACTCCGCGAATGCGGGGGACGGGCTGCCACAGGCGGTCACCGCCGCCGGTGACGCCGCGGTGGTCGCGCTGGAGAAGAACCCCCGAGCAGCTCGACGTGCTCGGAGAGGCCGGCGTGGTCGACGCCGGTGGTCGCGGGCTGCTGGTCCTGCTCGACGCGCTGCGCTCGACGATCACCGGCCAGGCGCCCAATCGCAAGGTGTACGAGCCGGCGCCGCGCCGGCCGGCGCCTGAGCTCGCCGTACGGCCACCCGCGCCGCAATTCGAAGTGATGTACCTGCTGGGCGGGTGTGACGACGACGAAGCCGAACAGCTGCGCGAGCGGCTGGACGAGCTCGGTGAATCGGTGGCCATCGCGACGTCCGGCGTCGTCGGCGGCTACTCGGTCCACGTGCACACCGACGACGCCGGAGCGGCGATCGAAGCGGGCCTGGCGTTCGGTGACCCGCGGCGGATCCAGATCTCGATGCTGAGCAGCGGTACCAGCGGGCTGCCGCCGGGCAGCTGGACGCGGGAGCGGGCGGTGCTCGCCGTCATCGACGGTGACGGGCGCGGCCGAATTGTTCGCCGATGAAGGTGCCTGCGTGCTGCGGCCCGATCCGCACGCCGAGGATCCGACGACGGTGATCACCGCTCAGCAGCTCCTGCGCGCTGTCGTCGATACCGGTGCCGCTCAGGTGATGGTGCTGCCCAACGGCTACGTGCCGGCCGAAGAGCTGGTCGCCGGATGCACCGCGGCCATCGGGTGGGGCATCGACGTGGTGCCACTGCCGTCCGGATCGATGGTGCAGGGACTGGCCGCGCTCGCGGTGCATGAACCGGGCCGGCAAGCCGTCGACGACGGCTACACGATGGCCCGCGCCGCGGGCAGCGCCCGGCACGCAGCGGTGCGCGTCGCGACCGAGACGGCGTTGACGTGGGCGGGCACCTGCGAGCCGGGCGACGGGCTGGGCATCGCCGGCGACGAGGTCCTGATCGTGGCGCCCGACGTCGCTTCGGCCGCGACCGGCCTGATCGATCTGCTGCTGGGCGCCGGCGGTGAGCTGATCACCGTGCTGGTCGGCGCCGGCATCGACGCGGACTCCGTCGAATCCGCGCTGCGCGCACACGTGCACGACCACCACGCGGGCAGTCGAGCTCGCGATCTATCAGCACCGGGCACCGCGGCGACGCGCTGCTGATCGGGGTCGAGTAGCCATGGTGTCGCTCGGCGACCGCCTGGACTTCATCGTCGGCGCCAAAGCTGCGGGCCCGCTCGACGAGGTGTTCGGCATCCAAACGGTCGACGACCTGCTGCGCCACTACCCGCGCAGTTATGTCGAAGGCACGACCGTTCGGGGCGCCGACGACGAGCAACCGCCGGAGGGTGAGCACGTCACGCTCGTTGACGTGATCACCGACGCCGCGTTGCTTTCCGATCAAAAGTCGCCCCAAGGACAAGCTGTTTCGTGTCACCCTCGGCTCCGGTCGAGGCAAAGTCACCGCGACGTTCTTCCATCCGAAAAAGTGGATCACCGACCAGCTGTCCAAGGGCACCCGCGTCATGCTGTCCGGCGAGGTGGGCTACTTCCGTAACGCGATGCAACTCACCCATCCCGACTTCCTGGTGCTGGACGCCGCCGACGGACGCAACCACGGCAGCCGGTCGCTGAAGATGATCGCCGACGCCTCGCAGGCGGTGAGCGGGGAAGTGCTGCAGGAGGCGTTCGAGCGCACCTTCTACCCGATCTATCCGGCCAGTGCGAAGTTGCAGAGCTGGGACATCTTCAACTGCGTTCGGCAGGTACTCGAGGTGCTCGATCCGGTACCCGACCCGCTGCCTGAAAGGCTCTGTGCCGCACACCATCTGGCTTCCGAAGACGAGGCGCTGCGCGCCATTCATCTCGCCGAAAACGACGCCGACCGCCGGAGAGCCGCGTGAACGGCTGGCCTTCGACGAGGCGGTGGGCCTGCAGTGGGCGCTGGTGAGTCGACGCCACGGCGAACTGGCCCAGTCCGGCCCGGTGGCGCCGTCCGACCGATGCGGGCCTCCAGCAGGAACTGCTGCAGCGCTTGCCGTTCGAGCTGACCGCCGGTCAGCGCGAGGTGCTCGACGTGCTCTCCGGCGAGCTCGCGGCGACCCGGCCGATGAACCGGCTCCTGCAAGGCGAAGTCGGCTCGGGCAAAACCATCGTCTCGGTGTTGGCGATGCTGCAGATGGTCGACGCCGGCTACCAATGCGCCCTGCTGGCACCCGACCGAAGTTCTTGCTGCACAGCATCTTCGGTCGATCAGCGACGTGCTCGGGCCGCTGGCGATGGGCGGCCAGCTCGGCGGCGAGGACAACGCCACCAGGCTGGCGCTGCTGACCGGCTCGATGTCGCAGGCGCAGAAGAAGCAGGTCCGCGCCGAGATCGCCGGCGGCGAGGTCGGCATCGTCGTCGGCACGCACGCGCTACTGCAGGACGCGGTCGAGTTCCACAAGCTCGGCATGGTGGTCGTCGACGAGCAGCACCGGTTCGGGGTGGAGCAGCGAGACCAGTTGCGGGCCAAGGCACCTGCCGGTATCACGCCGCATCTGCTGGTGATGACCGCGACGCCGATACCGAGGACCGTGGCGCTGACCGTCTTCGGTGATCTTGAAACGTCGACGCTGCGTGAGCTTCCCCGCGGTCGTCAGCCGATCACCACCACCGCGATCTTCGTCAAGGACAAGCCTGCCTGGCTGGACCGGGCCTGGCATCGCATCATCGAGGAGGTGCGCCGAAGGGCGGCAGGCCTACGTGGTGGCGCCGCGGATCGACGACTCCGACAGCGGCGGCCAGGCCGACAAGGATCAAAGGCCCTCGGCGACAGTCGAAGAGCTCTACGCGCGGCTGGGCAGCGACCAGCTGGCCGGTCTTCGGCTGGGCCTCATGCACGGGCGGTTGAGCGGCGACGAGAAAGACGCCGTGATGGCGGCGTTTCGCGCCCGCGAGATCGACGTGCTGGTGTGCACCACGGTCATCGAAGTCGGCGTCGACGTGCCCAACGCGACCGTGATGCTGGTGATGGATGCCGACCGCTTCGGCATCAGCCAGCTGCATCAGCTGCGTGGCCGCATCGGGCGAGGGGAGCACGCGAGCGTATGCCTGCTGGCCAGTTGGATGACGCCGCATTCCCGTGCGGGCAGGAGGCTGAGCGCGGTCGCCGGAACGCTCGACGGCTTCGAGCTCGCCGACCTGGATCTGCGGGAACGTCGTGAGGGAGATGTATTGGGCCGCAGCCAGTCTGGTCGTGCGATCACGCTTCGGCTGCTGTCGCTGATCGATCATCGAGAGATCATCGAGGCGGCGCGCGAATTCTGCGAGCAGGCCTACGACGACCCAGCCGCGCATCCGGGCCTGGCGCTGCTGGCTGCACCGTTCACCGGCCATGAACGCATCGAATACTTGGACAAGTCATGACCCGCAGAAGATGGCTGTGGCTGTCGGCGATCGCGATTCTCGCCGTGCTGGTTGCCTATCAGGTGGTGGTCACGTCAGCGGGGGACCGCGACCGGGAGTTCGCGGCTCGAGCCGACGTTCCGACCGTGCAGCCCGGAGTCGACGTGCTGGGTGGAATCGCCATGGTGCCGTGGCGGGTTCGTCACTACGACTACCGCCGCGCCGCGTTCGGTGAGGCCTGGACCGACGACAACGACGCACCCGGCGGGCACAACGGCTGCGACACCCGCGACGACATCCTCAATCGCGATTTGGTCGACAAGACCTACGTGTTCACCAAGCACTGCCCCGACGCGGTCGAGACCGGCACGTTGCACGACCCGTATACCAACGCCACCATCAACTTTCACCGCGGCGCCAAGGTCGGCGAGGCCGTGCAGATCGACCACATCGTGCCGCTGGCGCTGGCCTGGGACATGGGGGCCTACGACTGGCCCGAGGCCCAGCGGATCCGATTCGCGAACGATCCGGCCAATCTCCTTGCCGTGCAAGGTCAGGCGAATCAGGACAAGGGCGATGACCAGCCCGCGCTGTGGATGCCGCCCAACGCCGCGTTCCACTGCCAGTACGCCATGCAGTTCATCGCGGTGTCCCGCGGATACGGGCTCCCGATCGACCTGGTGTCGAGCAACGTGTTGCGGCAGGCCGCAGCGACCTGCCCGACCGGTCGGCTAGACGCCGGTGTAGGTCAGCGGATCCTCGCGGACCCGGGTGCCGTCGTTGAGCCCGTTGAGCGCCTCCATGTGGCGGCGGTCAACTCGAAGTCGAAGACGTCGAAATTGCTGGCGATCCGCTCGGGATTACCGGACCGCGGGATCACCACGTTGCCCAGTTGAATGCTCCACCGGATCAGCACCTGCGCCGGGGTGCGGCCGTATTCGCCGGCGATCGACGTCACCGTGGCGTTGTCCAGCACCCTGCCGACCGCCAGCGGACTGTAGGCCTCGGTGACGACGTTGTGCTGAGCGTTGACCGCCGCAATTCGGCCTGGTTGAGCAGCGGGTGCAGCTCGATCTGATTGACCGCGGGGGTGACGTAGGTCAGGTCGATGACCGTCTCCAGGTACTCCTCGGTGTAGTTGCACACCCCGATCGAGCGGGTGTGGCCGTTGCCGCGGGCCTGGATCAGGCCGCCGAAGGTGTCCACGTATTTACCCAGCTGCGGCTGCGGCCAATGGACGAGAAAGAGGTCGACGTAGTCCAGTCCGAGCTTGTCCAGGCTCACCTTGACGGCGTCCTGGGCGACGTTGAATCCGTGGTCGGCGTTGGCGACCTTGGTGGTGATGAACAGCTCCGCGCGCGGAATTCCGGACGCTGCGATGGCCCGGCCGACAGCGGCTTCGTTGCCGTAGACCGAGGCGGTGTCGATCAGCCGGTAGCCGATCTCGAGCGCCGTCGATACGGCGCGCTCGGTTTCTTCCTCGGTCAACTCGGCGACGCCGAGGCCGAGGACCGGCATCGTGTTTTCGTCGTTGAGCGCAATGGAGGGGACTGAAAGGTCAGGGCCGCCCGACATCTTTCACCTACCTGTGAAGTCGAAGGTTCGTGGATCAGGACCGAGCCGGTTTCCGTCATCGAGCGCGGAGATCGACGCTATGTCGTTTTCGCTCAATTCGAAATCGAACACGTCGAAGTTGCTCGCAATCCGCTCGGGGTTTACCGACTTGGGGATGACGATATTACCGAGCTGAAGATGCCATCGAATCAGAACCTGCGCCGGAGTGCGGTGCCGGGCCTCGGCGACAGCAGTAACGGTGGGATCGGTCAGCAGCGATCCCTGCCCCAGCGGTCCCCACGCTTCGGTCGCGATACCGAGGCGGGCGTGGAGCTCGCGCAGCTCGGTCTGCGGTAGCCGCGGATGCAGCTCGACCTGATTGACCGCGGGCACGATCCCGGTGGCGTCGACGAGTGCGTTGATGTGTTCGGGCTCGAAGTTGCTGACCCCGATCGACCGGATCCGGCCCTGGTCGCGCAGGTGGGCGAACGCCTTGAAGGTGTCGACGAACTTGTTCAGCTTGGGCATCGGCCAATGCACCAGGTAGAGGTCCAGGTAATCGATCCCGAGCCGTTCCATGCTGGCGTCGAAAGCGGCCAGTGTGCTGTCGTAACCCTGCTCGGAATTCCAGAGCTTGGTGACCAAGTAAAGTTCGTCCCTGGGCACGCCGGATTCCGCGACCGCGCGACCGGTTTCGCGTTCGTTGCCGTACACCGCCGCGGTGTCGATATGGCGGTATCCGGCTTGCAGTGCGGTGCTCACCGCTTGCTCGGTGTCGGACGGCGGGACTTTGAAAACGCCGAATCCGAGCGCAGGGATGCAATTACCGTCGTTCAGTGGGACCGAGGGACTCGAGGAACTAGCCATGACACGAAGTCTGCCAGGCGTACCGGCTCCGCAGCTCGCGACCGGTGGCTGGGCCGGCCGGCTGCAAAGCGCGCCACCACCGTCGGCCTCAAGGTGATTCCGTGGGTGCCGACCCGCGCCAAACGGCTGCTGTCGGGAGGCCGCGCGGTCACCATCGACGGCAACACGCTGGACCCCACGCTGCAATTGGCGCTGGCCGGGCTGC
Source organism: uncultured Actinomycetota bacterium (assembly GCA_963796825.1). Taxonomy (GTDB): domain Bacteria; phylum Actinomycetota; class Actinomycetes; order Mycobacteriales; family Mycobacteriaceae; genus Mycobacterium. Next base: position 79,487 of record CAWCNE010000007.1, on the reverse strand, counting down.
GCGCTTTCGGGCTGAACGGCTTGGTCGCTGGGCGAGGACGCCGCGGCCTCGCGGGCACAGATGCGCGAGATGACGCTGGGCTTCGGCGGCCCGCAGATCCATGTCGGCGTCAGCGACGTGTCGATTCCCGGACCCGCCGGCCCGATCCCCGCCCGTCACTACCGCCCGGCGACCTCCGACCCGGCGCCGCTTGGTTGTCTTCTACCACGGCGGCGGCTGGGCGATCGGCGACCTCGACACCCACGACCCGCTCTGCCGGCTGACCTGCCGGGACGCCGGCGTGCACGTGCTGTCGATCGACTACCGGCTGGCCCCCGAACACCCGGCGCCGGCCGCGGTCGACGATGCCTATGCGGCGTTCAGGTGGGCGTACGAACACGCCGCGGATCTCGGCGCGATCCCCGGCAAAGTGGCCGTCGGCGGTGACAGTGCCGGCGGCAACCTGGCGGCCGTCGTGTCGCAACTGGCACGCGACGACGGGCGGCCCCGCAGCCGGTGCTGCAGTGGCTGATCTACCCGCGCACCGACTTCACCGCGCAGACCAGGTCGTTGAGCCTGTTCGCCGACGGTTTTCTGCTCACCAAAGCCGACATCGACTGGTTCACCGCGCAATACCTGGGCGGCTCGGGCATCGACGCCGACCGATCCGCGGGTCTCGCCGCTGCTGGCCGACTCGCTGTCGGGTCTGCCGCCCGCGCTGATCGCGACCGCCGGTTTCGACCCGCTGCGCGACGAGGGCGACAGCTACGCGGCGGCGCTGCAGCGCGGCCGGCACCCACGTCGACCTGCGCTCCATGCGATCGCTGACCCACGGATTCGCCAGCTTGTTCCCGCTCGGCGGCGGCAGCGCGCTGGCCACCACCGAGTTGATTTCGGCCCTGCGGGCCCACCTCAGCCGCGTCTGACCTGGCGATAGCGACGCCGGTAGGCTTAGGCGCTATCGCCGACCGCACCGCGGTCGGGCAGCGAAGCCGACTATCCGGAAATGGTGAGCAAACCCATGGGCGATAAAGCCGCCAAATCAAAACGTCCAGCCAAATACGACCTGAACGCCGCCGGGCGGCGACGCGACCTGCTTGTCAGGATCGGGCTCACCTCGATCGTGGTGATCTTCGCCGTCGTGCTGGTCGGCTACATCGTGATCTCGCACGACAAGAAGACTGCCGCCAGCAGCGCGCGCGGGCGATCCGGGTGACGTCGAGCAAGCTGGTCACCAAAGACGGCACGCACGACCCGAAGGCCGTGGTCTCGTTCTACGAAGACTTCCTCTGCCCGGCCTGTGGGAACTTCGAGCGAGGATTCGGGCCGACGGTGTCGAAGCTGATCGACGGCGGCGCCATCGCCGCCGACTACTACATGACGGGCTTTCTCAGCAGGCCGCAGAACCAGCGAATACTCGTCGCGAGCCGCCAACGCCGCCTACTGCGTCGCCGACGAGTCGATCGACGCCTTCCGCCGATTCCACACCGCGTTGTACACCAAGGACATTCAGCCCTCCGAGACCGGAACGTCGTTCCCCGACAACGCGAAGCTGATCGAGTTGGCCCGCGAAGCCGGCGTGGTGGGCAAGGTCCCCCAGTGCATCAAGGACGGCAAGTACATCGCCGATGGTCGACGGGTTGGTCGCGTCCGCAGGCATTCACGCCACCCCGACGGTCCGCATCAACGGCCAGGACTACCAGTGGTCGACGCCGGACGCGTTTGTCGCCAAGATCAAAGAGATCGTCGGGGATGTGCCCGGAATCGACTCGGCTGCGACCCCAGCGGCGTCGTGACAGCCACGGCGTCGGCCAAACCTGATGGACCGGTAGAGACATTCGACGACCGCGGTCGCCGGTGCCGTCGGTGATCTCGTCGGCCAGCGCGTGGTGGGTCCTGATCGCGGGCATGGCTCGGCCTGATCGCCTCGGCCACGCTGACCGTCGAGAAGATCGAACTGCTGCTCAACCCGTCCTACGTGCCGTCGTGCAACCTCAACCCGATCGTGTCGTGCGGTTCGGTGATGACGACGCCACAGGCATCGGTGTTCGGCTTCCCGAACTCGCTGATCGGTATCGCCGCGTTCGCCGTCGTCACCGTCACCGGTGTGCTGGCGGTGGCCAAAGTGCCTCTGCCGCGGTGGTATTGGGTCGGGATAACGCTTTGGGACGCTGGCCGGCGCCGGGTTCGTGCACTGGCTGATCTTCCAGAGCCTCTACCGCATCGGGGCGTTGTGCCCGTACTGCATGGTGGTGTGGGTGGCGACCGTCTCGCTGCTGGTGGTGGTCGCCTCGATCGCGTTCGGGCCCAGTGGTGACGGCCGCGGCGGAGTCGTCGTGCGGGAGCTCCACCATTGGCGGTGGTCGATCGCCACGATTTGGTTCACCGCCGTCTTTCTGCTGATTGTGGCCCGGTTCTGGGACTACTGGTCCACGCTGATCTGAACGACCTGCCCACCCGAAATACCGAAGAGGGACGTACGTGATCTCCAAAGTGCTGGTTGCCAATCGCGGCGAGATCGCCGTTCGGGCGTTCCGGGCCGCCTACGAGCTCGGCGTCGGCACCGTCGCTGTCTACCCGTACGAAGACCGAAATTCGTTGCACCGCTTGAAGGCCGACGAGTCCTATCAGATCGGCGAGATCGGCCACCCGGTCAGGGCGTACCTGTCCGTCAGCGAAATCGTCGACACCGCGCGCGCGCGCGGGTGCCGACGCGGTGTATCCCGGGTACGGATTTCTTTCGGAGAACCCGCAACTGGCCGCCGAGTGCGCGAAGAAGGGCATCACGTTCGTCGGCCCCAAGGCCGAAGTGCTTTCGCTGACCGGTAACAAGTCCCGGGCCGTCGCCGCGGCCCGCGAAGCAGGTCTGCCGGTTCTGACGTCGTCGGCGCCGTCATCCTCCGTCGACGAGCTGGTGTCCGCGTCGGCCGAGATGGAATTCCCGTTGTTCGTCAAGGCGGTCGCCGGCGGCGGTGGCCGCGGGATGCGCCGGGTCACCGATGCCGAGGCGTTGCCCGAAGCCATCGAGGCGGCCAGCCGCGAAGCCGAGTCGGCGTTCGGGGATCCCGACGGTCTACCTCGAACAGGCCGTGCTCAACCCGCGCCACATCGAAGTGCAGATCCTGGCCGACACCCACGGCAACGTGATTCATCTCTACGAGCGGGACTGCAGTGTGCAGCGCCGCCACCAGAAGGTCGTCGAGCTGGCACCCGCCCCGAACCTGCCCGACGAATTGCGGGACAAGATCTGCGCCGACGCGGTGGCCTTCGCCCGCCACATCGGATACAGCAACGCCGGCACGGTGGAGTTCCTGCTCGACGAGCGGGGTCACCACGTCTTCATCGAGATGAATCCGCGGATCCAGGTCGAGCACACCGTCACCGAGGAGATCACCGACGTCGACCTGGTCTCCAGCCAGCTGCGCATCGCCGGCGGCGAGACCCTCGACGATTTGGGCCTGCGGCAGGAGGACATTCGCCCGCACGGCGCCGCGCTGCAATGCCGGATCACCACCGAAGACCCGGCCAACGGGTTCCGGCCCGACACCGGACGGATCACCACCTACCGCAGCCCGGGTGGTGCGGGCATCCGTCTTGACGGCGGAACCAATCTCGGCGCAGAGGTCAGCGCCCACTTCGATTCCATGCTGGTCAAGCTGACCTGCCGGGGCCGCGACTTCACCACCGCCGTCAGCCGGGCGCGGCGGGCGATCGCGGAGTTCCGTATCCGCGGCGTGTCGACGAATATCCCTTTCCTGCAAGCGGTTCTGGACGATCCGGATTTCCAGGCCGGCCATGTCACCACCTCGTTCATCGAGGAGCGCCCGGCGCTGCTCACCGCGCGATCCTCCGCCGACCGCGGCACCAAGATTCTCAACTACCTGGCCGACGTGACCGTCAACAAGCCACACGGATCACGGCCGTCGGCGCTGTACCCGCAGGACAAGCTGCCCGATGTCGATCTGACGAAGGCACCGCCGGCCGGGTCCAAACAGCTGCTGGTCGAGCTGGGTCCCGAAGGTTTCGCGCGCTGGCTGCGCGACTCCTCGGGGGTTCGCCTGACCGACACGACCTTCCGGGACGCCCACCAGTCGCTGCTGGCGACGCGGGTGCGCACCAGCGGCCTGGGACTGGTCGCGCCTTACATCGCGCGGACCATGCCGCAGCTGCTGTCCGTCGAGTGCTGGGGTGGTGCGACCTACGATGTGGCGCTGCGGTTCCTCAAGGAAGACCCGTGGGAGCGGCTGGCCGAGCTGCGCGAATTGATGCCCAACATCTGCCTGCAGATGCTGCTGCGGGGCCGCAATACCGTTGGCTACACGCCGTATCCGGAGCTGGTCACCTCGGCGTTCGTGGACGAAGCCACGGCGACCGGTATCGACATCTTCCGGATCTTCGACGCGCTGAACAATCTCGAGTCGATGCGCCCGGCGATCGACGCGGTACGCGAAACAGGTTCTGCGATAGCCGAAGTCGCGATGTGCTACACCGGCGACCTGTCCGATCCGGCCGAGAATCTCTACACGCTGGACTACTACCTGGAACTGGCCGAGCAGATCGTCGACGCCGGGGCGCATGTGCTGGCGATCAAGGACATGGCCGGGCCTGCTGCGCCCGCAGGCCGCACGCCAACTGGTCGGTGCGCTGCGCAGTCGCTTCGACCTGCCGGTGCACGTGCACACCCACGACACACCGGGCGGCCAGCTGGCCAGCTACATCGCGGCCTGGCAGGCGGGCGCCGACGCGGTCGACGGCGCATCGGCCCCGATGGCGGGAACCACCAGCCAGCCCGCGTTGAGTTCGATCGTGGCGGCCGCTGCGCAACACCGAGTACGACACCGGGTTGTCGCTAGCGGCGGTCTGCGCGCTGGAGCCGTACTGGGAGGCGTTGCGAAAGGTGTACGCGCCGTTCGAATCCGGGCTTCCGGGCCCGACCGGTCGGGTGTATCACCACGAGATCCCCGGCGGTCAGTTGTCGAACCTGCGCCAGCAGGCCATTGCGCTGGGGCTGGGGGACCGGTTCGAGGAAGTCGAAGAGGCCTACGCCGGCGCCGATCGGGTGCTGGGCAGGCTGATCAAGGTCACGCCGTCATCGAAGGTGGTCGGCGACCTCGCGCTGGCACTGGTCGGCGCGGGCCTGAGTGCCGACGAGTTCGCTTCGCATCCAGAGCAATTCGACATCCCGGAGTCGGTCCTCGGTTTTCTGCGCGGCGATCTCGGTGATCCGGTGGGCGGCTGGCCGGAACCGTTGCGTACCAAAGCCTTGGCCGGCCGCGGCGAGCCCAAGCCTGTCGAGCAGCTGACCCCCGAGGACGAGACCGCGCTGGGCTTGCAGGGGCACAAACGCCAAGCCACTCTGAATCGTCTGTTATTTCCCGGCCCGACAAAGGAATACGAGTCCCACTCGGAGACCTACGGTGACACGTCGCGGCTGTCGGCCAACCAGTTCTTCTACGGCCTGCGGCAGGGCGAGGAGCACCGGGTCCAGCTGGAGCCCGGTGTCGAGCTGCTGATCGGCCTGGAGGCGATCTCCGAACCCGACGAGCGCGGGATGCGCACGGTGATGTTCATCATCAACGGTCAGCTGCGGCCGGTGGAGGTGCGAGATCGCAGCATTGCCAGCGAGGTTCCGGCCGCGGAGAAGGCTGACCGCGGCAATCCGAACCACGTCGCCGCTCCGTTCGCCGGTGTCGTGACCGTCGGGATTTCCGTCGGCGACAAGGTGAGCGCCGGTCAGACCATCGCCACCATCGAGGCGATGAAGATGGAAGCGCCGATCACCGCGCCCGCCGACGGCACCGTGGAGCGGGTGGCGGTGTCGGACACGGCCCAGGTCGAGGGCGGCGATCTGCTGGTGGTGCTCGCCTGACCCGCATCGTCGGCGGTGTCGCCGGGGGACGGCGCATCGCGGTCCCGCCGCACGGAACCCGGCCGACGACCGATCGGGTGCGCGAGTCGTTGTTCAACATCGTGACCGCGCGGCTGGATCTGACCGGCCTGTCGGTGCTCGACCTGTACGCGGGCTCGGGAGGATTGGGCCTCGAGGCACTGTCGCGCGGAGCGGCGCTCGGCGTTGTTCGTCGAGTCGGACCGTCGCGCGGCGGCGGTGCTGGAACGCAACATCGCCACGCTCGGCCTGCCCGGTGCGACCCTGCGACGCGGCGCAGGTGGCCGCCGTGCTCGCCGGCCGGAACTACCGAGCCGGTCGACCTCGTGCTGGCCGACCCGCCCTACGAGGTCGACGCGAGCCGAGGTCGAGGCGCTACTCACGGCGCTGACGGTCCACGGCTGGGTGCGCGACGGAAGCGTTGCCGTGGTCGAGCGTGCAGCCGGCGGTCCGCCGCTGAATTGGCCCGACGGCTGGGACTGCTGGCAGCCGCGGGTTTACGGCGACACCCGCTTGGAGCTGGCCGAACGCCGCTGAGTCAGCGTGTACCGTCTTCGCGTCATGAGCGGCGCCGTATGCCCGGGTTCTTTCGATCCGGTGACGTTGGGCCACATCGACGTCTTTGAGCGAGCGGCGGCTCAGTTCGACGAAGTGGTGGTGGCGATCCTGATCAACCCCGCCAAGAAGGGCATGTTCGATGTCGACGAGCGGATCGCGATGATCGAAGAGTCGACGATTCATCTGCCCAACTTGCGCGTGGAGTCGGGGCAAGGTTTGGTGGTCGACTTCGTCCGGTCCCGCGGCATGACGGCCATCGTCAAGGGTCTTCGAACCGGCACCGACTTCGAATACGAGCTGCAGATGGCGCAGATGAACAAACACGTCGCCGGCGTCGACACGTTCTTCGTGGCGACCACCGCGAGGTATTCGTTCGTGTCGTCGTCGCTGGCCAAAGAAGTCGCGATGATGGGTGGCGACGTGTCCGAACTGCTGCCCGATCCGGTGAACCGCCGGCTTGCCGAAAAGCTGCACTCGGCGAGCGGGCGGTAAACCATCAGCGCGACCGGGCGAAAGCCACGGCCGCGCTGATGATGTGGTTACCTCAGCTCTCGGCGAGCGCGCCGTGCAGTGACTGCTTCGCCTCGGTGATCGCCGTCAGAACCTTCGCCCGCGCTTCGGCGAGCTTTTCCTTCTGAGCGTCGGTGCCCGACCAGTGGATGGTCCGCGCCAGCCCGGCCAGCTCGAACAGACCCCACCGAATCTTGGCGACGTCTTTGAACTTGCCGGCCTGAGCGAGCCGCGCATGGATGCTCTCGCTGCTGATGCCCTTCCACTGCAACACGTTTCGGCCCAGCTCGGACAGGGTGGCTACCCCGTCGCTGACCGTCACGAAACCACGGCCGGCCAGCTTGCCAATCGCAAGCTCGACGATCTCCTGCGGCGGCGCAAACGCACCGTCGGTCGCCTCAGAAACACGCTGAACGATCTGCTCGGCGTTCGCCGGCCCGTCGAGCAGCAGGGCCGCGGTGCCGACAACCACCCGCTTGTGGCGCCCACCGAATCCGTGTCCACCGGGTCCGCCATGGCCGCCCCAGCCGGGCCCACCGAAGCCGGGTCCGCCCGCAGCCGGGCCCGCCGAAGCCGGGGCCACCCCAACCGGGTCCGCCGAAGCCGGGCCCACCCCAACCGGGTCCACCAGAAAATCCTCCACCAAACATTCTTGTTCTCCTTCGCGTGACGGCGACGGGCCGGTTGGCCCGAACGCCACTTGCATATCTAGTTCCTTGATACCGAGGGCCTCAGCGAGTGTCAAGAAACTTGATATCGCTGAGAGAAAAGCCGCAGCGAGCCGCTACCCGTTGCCGACGCGCCGCCTATTACGGCGCCTGGCCAGTACTTCCATGTCAGCATGGGAGAGATGAGCGAATTCGACGATCAACCGCTGGGCTTTCTGGTGCGCGGGTTGATGGCGCGACTGCGCCCTCACGCGGTCCAAGCCCTACGACCGCTCGGGCTTGGGTTACCCGAATTCGTCTGCATGCGCATCCTTGACGACGACCCTGGCCGCACCAGCGCCGAGCTCGCCCGCCACACCCACGTGACTGCACAGGCGATGAACCAGGTATTGCAAGGGCTGGAAGAGATCGGTCTGGTGACCCGGCCCGCGACGCGCGTCATCGGGTCGTGCGCTGCCGGCTCAGCTCACCCGCAAAGGCAAGGCGTTACTCAAGCGAGCCGAGGGTGCCGTCGCAACATCGGACGACCAGCTACTGGCCCACCTCAGCCTCGCCGACCGCCGCCAGCTCAAGCGTCTGCTGTATCGCGCCGGCAATCCATCCGTCGAAGACGGTTCGGTGTGCGCCCAGGGTGATACGGCTCGAATCGATTAGCCTCGCGCACAGTGCTTTACGAGTTTCCGCCCTCGCCAGACTCCCACGCTCGATAAAGCTCCATGCGTGAACGGACTTTCAGTTTGCGGTAGATGCGGCTCAGATTGACTTCGACAGTCTTCGGGCTGATGAACAGTGCCGCGGCAATGTCCCGGTTCGTCATGCCGGAGATGACGAGTTCGGCCACCCGTCGCTCGGAGGGAGTCAACCCATCACTGCGCTTCTTGCCCGAAGTGCCCCGCGCCAGTTCCGCTTTCGCGCGGTCTGCCCAAAGTGCGGTGCCGAGATCATCAAAGGTGTGCAACGCCGCGCGAAGCGTGGCCGCGCTGGCTTCCCGCTGGCGCTGACGTCGCTGGAGTTGCCCGAGCAGCAACTGGGTGCGGGCCCGTTCGAAGGGCATCGGAAGGCGCTCGTGTTCGGCCATCGCACGCTCGGCCAATTCGGCTGCGGAGGTGAGCTCGCCGCGGGCGGCCATCAGCATCGCGCGACAGCGCAGTGCCGTGGCAAGCATCCACGCCCGGTCGAGCCGACGGCCGTTGCGCTCTAGGGTGTCGACGAGCGGCTCGGCATCGTCGAGTCGACCCACGCCGACCATCGCTTCGACGGCTTCAGGGAGGTACGACGCGGCGATGATCTCGGTAGCGTCGGGGAAAGCCTGCGTCATCGGCAGCAGCGGCGCGACAGAATCCAGCGCGGCCTGATAGTTGCCGCAGGACACTTCCAGGAACGCCCGCAGCGTGATCGGCCATTCGCCCAATCGCGCAGAGCTGCAACGCTGTGCGGCCGCGATTGCTTCATCCAAGTCGCGGCGAGTCTCGTCAACGCGGCCCGCATAGGCGGATACGGCGGCCCGAAGTGTCAGCGCGATGAACATCGGAAAGTCGCCGCCCAGCTGCGATGCCCGCTCGATGGTCTGGTCGGCAGTGAGCGCAGCGCCGGCAAGGTCGCCACGCCAAATATCGATGAGCGCGAGATGAAATGCGGTAAAGATCAGGTCGTTTTCTGCGCCGACACTGACGCACTGTTGACTGACTGCCGTCATCGCTTCGCGGGCAACATCAAGATCGCCCGTCCAGGCCCGCAGTAGCGTCAGTTGAACGCCCGGACGAAAGGCCAACGGGATTGGCTGAGCGGAATTTTCGAGTTCGACGGCACGCTCGAGCGCAGCCATGTCAAAACCGTGCCCACCCATGAAGTCGCACATCGCGCGCATGCCCAGCGCTGAACTGATCAGGTCTGGCGCGGTCAACCGCTCGGCTTCCTGCACCGCGAATTGCACACGGCTGTGTGCCTGTCCGAGCTGTCCGCTGTTCAGCAGCGCGTACGCCAGGCTGATCAGAATCCTTACTCGCAACGCCTCGTCAGAGCTGCAATCGAGTACTGCTCTTTCTAGCAATTGAGCCGCTTCCGAGAAGCTGTCGTCGCTGAGCCGGACCAAGCCGAGTTGATGTAGCGCCTCCGCGCGAATCGGGCCTGACGGCAGGTCGTCAACCGCGGTCTGCAGAAGTTGACGAGCACGGCCGGCATCGCCGGCGGCGAAGAAGTGGGCCGCGCAGAGTATTCGACGCGGTGGGTCGCCGGCGCCCAGCCCGATTGCCAAATCGAGCAGTTCGGCGGCCGCAGCCGGCGCCCCTCGCGCGTGTGCCATCTCGGCCGCGGTGTCGAGTGCTTCGATCGTTGCCGGTTCACCGGTAGCGTCGGAGAGCGCCAGTGCCGTGCCCTGAGTTCGGGCTCAGAAACGAGTTCGGCCAGCTGCCGGTGCATGGCGCGACGGCGCCGTGGCTGGGCTTCGCTGTAGACCCCGTGGGCCAGGATCGGATGAGTGAACGATATTCGGTTGCCGTCGATGGCGACTACTGACTGAGTTTCGGCCTCATTGAGTACTCCGAGCACGCTTTCGGCGCTACTGTCGGTGACCTGTGCCAGCAGACTCAGCGTCGGATGCGACACGCTGGCCATTGCCAGCAGAACCTCTTGCGCATCCGCGGGTATCCGCGCGATCCGCGAACTCACCAACTCGCTGAGACTACCGGGCATCGGCAAAGATCCGGTGCCGGCGACGGTGTCCATCTCACGCGCGAGTTCCAAGGCAAATAGTGGATTGCCGCCCGAGATCTGATGGATCCGCGCGAGCTGCGGTCGCGGCACCGAGATATTCAGCCGCAACATCAGCACTCGATGGAGCTCCGCAACGCTCAACGGCTGCAACCGGATTCGTTGAACGGCATCGGGATGAGGAAGCTCGATTCGGGCCGCCACCTCGGCGCTGCGTGTCGTGCACATCAATCCCACGCCCTGCGGCAATCGTCGCGCGGCGAAGGCCACCACATTCGCACTGGAGACATCGATCCATTGCACGTCGTCGATCGCGACCAACACAAAACCCTCAGACCGGGTGGCCAGCCGATTGAGCACTGCTACGAACGCCGCGGCCACCGCCCGCGCATCGCTCGCGGCTGCATCCTCGCCGCGACGTAACAGAGCCGCGTCCAAACTTTGCCGCTGGGGAGCGGGTAAATCAGCCCAGACCGATTCGTCGACGTCGGCGAGAAGATCAGCCAATGCCGCATAGGCCAGCACGGACTCGGCTCTGGCCGCTCGACTTGCCAGCACCGTGAACCGGCTCTCGCGTGCGCGATCCACAGCGTCGAGCCACAGAGTCGTCTTCCCAATCCCCGGATCGCCCTCGATGACCAGGGCTGCGGGCGCACCGGGCACGCGGTTCAGGAAGTCGGCAACAGCCTGTTCGTCGGCTTGGCGACTCACAGCCCGCTTCGCCATACCCGCCCGTCACCTCTCCGCTGACACCGGCCGGAACCGGTCGCGTCGGCCGCCGCACAGGCCCCTTGAATTCGGGCGGCAATCTCGATGCTCTTCGCGCACCATGATAAGTGAATGGAGTGAGCCTGGCATGAGTAGTCTCGGCGGGCTATACGGGCGTCAGCAGTGACCCTCGTGGCTGTGCTCCGTGTCGGGTGACCCGCCCATTGCTCGCAGCATCGGGATGCCGCCGGTGACCACGAACCGGACGACGAGAACAGCGGCAAGTGCGAGAAAGACGATGTTCAGCCAGGTCGTGTAGTTCCACGAGATCCCAGCTTCCATCACCGTGGCGTTGCGCTGCGACGGAATGAGACCCGTTGCGCCGAAGATGATTTCGACGAGGTAGCCGGCAATGACCATGGCCGCATAGAAGGTGCCCAGCAACGTCAGCATCATCGCGGTGCCGTAGTACTTCCGGTAGATGTTCAGGATCGGCAGGATGAGCAGATCGGCGAAGATGAAAGCGACGACGCCGCCGAAGCTGATGCCGCCGTTCCACAACACGGCGGCCAGCGGCACATTGCCGATCGAGCAGACGAACGAGGCGATCGCCACGATGGGTCCCACGATCGGGCCCCACACCGCTGACAATGTGGGGTGGTCAGTGAAAAAGAAGTGCTGCCAGAAGGATTCGGGCACCCACGCCCCGATGGCGCCGGCGATCAACAGCCCGATCACCAGATCGCGGAGTATCGCGGCCCACTCCATCACGAAGACGTGGGAGACCGAGGTCAAGCCCTCACGCGAGACGAGCCGTCGCAGGAACGAGCCTTCGTGCTGGACCGACATGTCCATGGCCGCATGGCCTTCCATCGAACCGGCCAGTCCTTGGTCGGCCTGCCGGCGGGCCGCGTCGACGAGTCGCGAGCGCACGAAGAGCCGGAACAGCACCGCCAGAATCACGATCATCAGGGGGCCACCGACAAACTCCGCGGCGGTGAACTGCCAGCCCATCAGCAGAGCCAGGATGATGCCCAATTCCACGACGAGGTTCGTCGAGCCGATTTCGAAAGCCATGGCGGCGGTGAAATTGGCGCCCTTGCGGAACAGCGACCGGGCCAACGCCACCGCGGCGTAGGAGCACGACGACGATGCGGCACCCAGCCCGGCCGCGACCGCCAGCGTTCGGGGCCGATCATCGCCGAGTAGCGCCACGATGGTCGAGCGGCGCACGAGGGCCTGCACGACGGCGGACAGCGCGAAACCCAGGATCAAAGCCCACAGGATTTCCCACGTCATGGACCCGGACAACGCCAAAGCATGTTCCAGCGCATGCACCATGGCACCTCCAACCCAATACCCCTATGGGGTATTCCCATCATCCCCGCGGTCGGACCCACCCGCACCTCGGGCCGGTCCGGGATTGCCGCCGGAACGCGAGAGTCGACATAATTACGTCAAGTGTGCAGGTAATTGGGATTGTTCTGAGACCTAAAAAGCCCGACACACCGAGCCTGGCAGCGCAGTCACAGAAGCAACACCAGGCACACTGGTAACAACAACGAAGCCGGGAGGATGTTGCCGTGTACCGAGTTTTTGAGGCGCTCGACGAACTGGGCGCCATTGTCGAGGAAGCTCGTGGCGTTCCCATGACTGCGGGCTGCGTCGTCCCCCGCGGCGACGTGCTCGAATTGATCGACGACATCAAGGACGCGATCCCGGGCGAGTTGGACGACGCCCAGGACGTGCTCGACGCCCGCGACTCGCTGTTGCACGAGGCGAAGGCGCACGCGGACGCCACGGTGTCATCGGCGACCACCGAGTCGGATTCGCTGCTCAACCACTCCCGCGCGGAAGCCGACCGCATCCTGGCCGACGCGAAGGCGCAGGCCGACCGGATGGTCGGCGAAGCCCGTCAGCACAGCGAACGGATGGTCGGGGAGGCGCGCGAGGAGGCGTCGCGCATCGCAGCGGCAGCCAAGCGCGAGTACGAGGCCGCCACCGGCCGGGCGAAGTCGGAGGCCGACCGTCTCATCGAAAACGGCAACATCTCCTACGAGAAAGCCGTTCAGGAAGGCATCAAAGAGCAGCAGCGCCTGGTGTCTCAGACCGAGGTCGTGCAGTCGGCCAACGCCGAGTCGGCCCGGCTGATCGACAACGCGCACGTGGAAGCAGACCGGCTGCGCGGCGAGTGCGACATTTACGTCGACAGCAAGCTCGCCGAGTTCGAAGAGCACCTCAACACCACCCTGCGTTCGGTCAACCGCGGCCGCCATCAGTTACGGACGGCGGCGGGCGTACACGACTACGCGCAGCGGTAGCTCTCCCACCGCCGGCACGAGGCCGCTGGTAGCGCCCGTAGAATCGCGGACATGGCGCGCCAGCGTAGCCACTCGGCACAACCACGTTCGGGCTCGCCGCTCGTCGTCGACATCGCACGGCTGGGGCGACGTCCCGGAGCGATGTTCCCTCTGCACGAGACGGTGGCGAACCCCGCGCGCATCGGTCTGGACCTGGTCGGCATCGCGGCCGGTGCACCCATGGACCTCGACTTCCGGGTGGAGTCGGTGTCCGAAGGCGTGTTGGTGAGCGGGACCGTGTCGGCGCCGATCACGGGCGAATGCGCGCGGTGTCTGACGCCGTTCCAGGAGCACATCGAGGTGGCGGTGACCGAGCTGTTCGCCTATCCGGACAGCCTCACCGAAGCCACCACCGAGGACGACGAGGTCGGGCGCGTTGTCGGCGACACCGTCGACCTGGAACAGCCGATCATCGATGCCGTCGGCCTGGAACTGTCGTTTTCGCCGACCTGTCGGGAGGACTGTCCGGGGCTGTGCCCCACCTGCGGTGTCGCGCTGGCCACCGCCGAGCCGGGTCATCACCACGACGAGATCGACCCGCGCTGGGCGAAACTGACGACGATGCTGGGATCCGACAACGACGGAACCGGCGATGAGTGATCTGCTCGACGCGCTCGAGGTCGATCTGCCCGACGATCTGCTGACCCTCGCGCTGACGCATCGCAGCTACGCATACGAGCACGGCGGACTTCCCACCAACGAGCGCCTGGAGTTCCTCGGCGACGCCGTGCTGGGGCTGACCGTGACCGACGAGCTGTATCACCGTCACCCGCAATGCCCGGAAAGTGATCTGGCCAAAATGCGCGCCGGCGTGGTCAACACCCAAGCGCTGGCCGAAGTTGCGCGGTCGCTGACCGATCAAGGACTCGGTGCACACCTGCTACTGGGGCGCGGCGAATTGAAATCCGGTGGCACGGAAAAATCCAGCATCCTCGCCGACGGCCTCGAATCCCTGCTCGGCGCCATCTATTTGCACAGCGGCATCGAGGCCGCGCGGCGGGTCATCCTGCGGTTGTTCAGCGAATTGCTCGATGCGGGCGGCCTTTTGGACTGGAAGACCAGCTTGCAAGAGTTGGCCGCGGCCCGCGGCCTGGGCACGGTGTCCTATCAGGTGACCGCCACCGGGCCGGACCACAAGCGTGAGTTCACCGCGGTCGTCGTCGTGATGGACAACCGGTACGGGTCCGGAATCGGCCGGACCAAGAAAGAAGCCGAGCAGAAGGCCGCCGAGAAGGCGTGCCAGGCGCTGACCCAGTTAGACGGTGCCGCAACCGGGGAGACTGCCGGCTAGATGCCCGAACTACCCGAGGTCGAGGTGGTGCGGCGCGGACTGCAGGCTCACGTGGTGGGCAAGACCATCACCGCGGTCCGCGTGCATCATCCCCGCGCCGTCCGCCGCCACGAGGCCGGCCCCGCCGACCTGACGGCAAGGCTGCTCGACGCGCGGATCACCGGCAGCGATCGGCGCGGCAAGTATCTGTGGCTCACCCTGGACGGCCCGAGCGGCGACGAGCAGGCGTTGGTCGTGCATCTGGGCATGAGCGGGCAGATGCTTCTCGGAGAAGTCCCCAACGCCGGGCATCTGCGCATAGCCGCGCTGCTCGACGACGGCACCACGCTGAGCTTCGTCGACCAGCGGACGTTCGGCGGCTGGCTGCTGGCCGACCTGGTCACCGTCGACGGCAGTGTGGTCCCGGCGCCCGTCGCACATGTGGCGCGTGACCCGCTGGACCCGCGTTTCGACCTCGACGCGGTGATAAAGGTGTTGCGGCGCAAGCACTCCGAGATCAAGCGCCAACTGCTCGACCAGACCGTGGTGTCGGGGATCGGCAACATCTACGCCGACGAGTCGCTATGGCGGGCCAAGGTCAACGGCGCTCGGCTGGCCGAGGCGCTGACCCGCCCACAGCTGACGACGCTGCTGGAATCCGCCGCCGAGGTGATGCGCGACGCGCTGGCGCAGGGCGGCACGTCGTTCGACTCGCTCTATGTCAACGTCAACGGCCAATCGGGCTACTTCGACCGCTCGCTGAATGTCTACGGCCGCGAAGGCAAAGCCTGCAAGCGCTGCGGCGCGGTGATCCGCCGCGACAAATTCATGAACCGGTCGTCGTTCTACTGCCCGCGCTGTCAGCCGCGACCGCGAAGCTGACGCGTCGAGATCGACGCAGCGCGAGCGACTCGAGTTTCGCGCTGGCGTCGATCTCGGCGAAGCCACCCGGTAGAAATGAGTCATGACAGATCTGTGGGTCGAGCGCACCGGGGTGCGCCGCTATACCGGCCATAGCTCGCGCGGCGCGGAGGTGCTCATCGGCTCCGAGGACGTCGACGGCGTCTTCACGCCCGGTGAGCTGATGAAGATCGCCCTGGCGGCTTGCAGTGGAATGTCCAGCGACCAACCGCTGGCCCGACGGCTCGGCGACGGCTATCAGGCCACCGTTCGGGTGTCCGGTGCGGCCGACCGCGACGAAGAGCGCTATCCGCTGCTGGAAGAGGTGCTCGAGGTCGACCTGTCGGGGCTGAGCGAAGAAGAGGCGCAGCGGCTCGAGATCGTCGTCAACCGCGCCATCGATCTGGTCTGCACGGTCGGTCGCACGCTGAAATCCGGGACGAAGGTCAGCTTCGAGGTCGCCAACCGTGCCCGATCCTGACGTTCGGCTCACCGCGTGGGTGCACGGCCGGGTGCAGGGTGTCGGCTTCCGCTGGTGGACCCGATCCCGCGCCTGGAGCTGGGCTTGACCGGCTACGCCGTCCAACCGCCCCGACGGCCGGGTGCAGGTGGTCGCGCAAGGAACGCGTGACGCCTGTGAACAGCTGTTACGCCTGTTGCGTAGTGGGAAAACACCGGGCCACGTCGACAACGTTGTGGTCGACTGGTCGCCGCGCGGCGAAGCCATCAGCGGCTTCGTCGAGCGGTAGTCTGGCACGCCGTGTACCTCAAGAGTCTGACGCTGAAGGGCTTCAAGTCCTTCGCCTCGCCGACGACTCTGCGCTTCGAGCCGGGCATCACCGCAGTTGTCGGACCCAACGGGTCAGGCAAGTCCAACGTCGTCGACGCGCTGGCCTGGGTGATGGGGGAGCAGGGCGCCAAGACGCTGCGCGGCGGCAAGATGGAGGACGTCATCTTCGCGGGCACCTCGTCGCGTGCGCCGCTGGGCCGCGCCGAGGTCACCGTCACCATCGACAACTCCGACAACGCGTTGCCGATCGAATACTCCGAGGTGTCGATCACCCGGCGGATGTTCCGCGACGGAGCCAGCGAGTACGAAATCAACGGCAGCAGTTGCCGTTTGATGGATGTCCAGGAGTTGCTGAGCGACTCCGGCATCGGCCGCGAGATGCATGTCATCGTCGGCCAGGGCAAGCTCAACGAGATCCTGGAATCCCGGCCGGAAGACCGGCGGGCATTCATCGAGGAAGCCGCCGGTGTGCTCAAACACCGCAAGCGCAAAGAAAAAGCGGTCCGCAAGCTCGAGTCGATGTCGGCGAACCTGGCCCGGCTGACCGACCTGACCACCGAGCTGCGCCGCCAGCTCAAACCGCTTGGCCGCCAAGCCGAAGTGGCCCGTCGCGCCCAAACCATCCAGGCCGATCTGCGCGACGCCCGGCTGCGGCTGGCCGCCGACGACGTGGTCACCCGCCAGTCTGAACTCAACAACACCAACCACGCCGAGGCGACGCTGCGCCGCGAGCACGACGAGGCCTCGGCCCGGATGGCGGTCGCCTCCGAAGAACTGGCCGCGCACGAAGCGGCGGTGACGGCGCTGTCCGAGCGCGCAGAGTCTGGCGCAACAGACCTGGTTTCGGTTGTCCGCCTTGGCCGAACGGGTCAGCGCGACCGTGCGCATCGCCAGTGAGCGGGCTCAGCATCTGGACGTCGAAACCGCGACGACGGGTGGCCCCGACCCCGACGAATTGGAGGCGAGGCCGAGCAGGTAGCCGCAGCCGAGCGGCAGTTGCTCAGCGAGCTTGCCGCCACCCGCAGCCGGCTCGACGCCGCCCGCGCGGAGTTGGCCGACCGTGAGCGCGCCGCGACCGAGGCTGAGCAGGCCCACGTGGCGGCGGTGCAGGCCGAGGCCGACCGCCGCGAAGGCCTGGCCCGGCTGGCCGGCCAGGTGGAGACGATGCGGGCGCGCGTCGAGTCGATCGACGACGGTGTCGCCAAGCTGTCGGAGCGAATCGAAGAGGCTGCCGCCCGCGCCCAGCAGGCCAAGGTCGAGTTCGAAACCGTTCAGGGCCGGGTCGGCGAACTCGACCAGGGCGAAGTCGGTCTCGACGAGCACCACGACCGGACGGTCGCTGCATTGCGATCGGCCGACGAGCGGGTCGCCGAGCTGCAGGCCGCCGAGCGTGGCGCCGAGCGTCAGGTCGCTTCGCTTCGGGCCCGCATCGACGCGCTGTCGGTCGGGCTCGAACGCAAGGACGGTGCCGCATGGCTTGCTGAAAACCGCAGCAGTGCAGGAATTTTCGGCTCGGTGGCCAAGCTGGTCAAAGTGCAGCCGGGTTACGAGGCGGCGCTGGCCGCGGTGCTCGGCGCTGCCGCCGACGCGTTGACCGCCGACAGCTTCGGCGCAGCAGCGGATGCGGTGACCGCGCTGAAGCAGGCCGACGGTGGCCGCGCGGCCATCGTGCTGAGTGACTGGCCCGCCCACGAGCAGGCGCAGGCGGGCACTCTGCCCGACGGCGCGCGCTGGGCGCTCGACTTGGTCGAGGTGCCGGCACGGTTGCGCGGCGCGCTGATCGCGATGCTGTCCGGTGTCGCCGTGGTCGACGGCCTGAGCGAAGCAATGAGTTTGGTCGCCGATCGCCCACAGCTGCGCGCGGTCACCCGCGACGGCGATCTGGTCGGCGCCGGCCGGGTTATCGGGGGATCCGACCGCAAACCGTCGACGCTGGAGATCACCTCCGAAATCGCCAAGGCGCGAGCCGAACTCGCCGCAGCCGAGACGCAGACCAACGAGCTGGTCGCGGCGTTGTCCGGGGCGATGAGCGAGCAGACCGCCCGTCAGGACTCCGCCGAGCAGGCGTTGGCGGCGCTCAACGAATCCGATGCCGCCATCTCGGCGATCTACGAGCAGCTCGGCCGGCTGGGCCAGGACGCCCGCGCCGCCGACGAGGAGTGGCACCGGCTGATGCGCCAACGGGAGGAGCTGGAAGCCGGCCGCGCCGACACCCTCGGCGAGCTCGGCGAGCTCGAGACCCGGCTCAGCAACGTCGAACAAACCCAGGGTGTTTTGGCCGAGCCCAACCATGGCGAGGTCCGGCAGCAGATCGCCGCGGCCGCCGAATCTGCCCGCAGCGTCGAGGTGGAAGCCCGGCTGGCGGTGCGCACCGCCGAGGAACGCGCGAATGCCGTTCGCGGACGGGCGGATTCGCTTCGCCGCGCTGCCGCCGCGGAGCGCGAGGCGCGGGTCCGCGCTCAGCAGGCTCGGGCCGCGCGTCAGCACGCTGCCACGGTGGCGGCTGCGGTCGCCGACGCCGGACGGCGGCTGGCCGACCGGCTGGGTCTGGTGGTCGGCGCGGCCTCGCAGAACCGCGACGTGCTGGCCGCCGAGCGTCAGCAACGGTCGGTCGCGATGGTCGCGGTTCGCGAGGAGGTGAACACGCTGGGCGCTCGGATCGGGGTGCTGACCGAGTCGCTGCACCGCGACGAGGTGGCCAAAGCGCAAGCGGCGCTGCGCATCGAGCAGCTCGAGCAGATGGTGCTCGAGCAATTCGGCATGTCGCCGGACGTGTTGGTCGCCGAATACGGACCTGAGGTCTCGCTGCCACCGACTGAGCTGGAGATGGCCGAATACGAGCAGGCCCGCGAGCGAGGCGAGCAGGTGACCGCGCCGGCGCCCGCTGCCGTTCGACCGGCCCACCCAGGAGCGTCGCGCCAAACGCGCCGAACGTGAGCTGGCCGAGCTGGGCCGGGTCAACCCGCTGGCCCTCGAGGAGTTCGCCGCGCTGGAGGAGCGCTTCAACTTCCTGTCCACCCAGCTCGAGGACGTCAAGGGCGCGCGCAAGGATCTGCTGGACGTCGTCGCCGATGTCGACGCCCGCATTCTGCAGGTGTTCACCGAGGCCTACGTCGACGTAGAGCGAGAATTCCAAGGGGTTTTCGCCTCGCTGTTCCCCGGCGGCGAGGGCCGGTTGCTGCTCACCAACCCCGACGACATGCTCACCACCGGCATCGAGGTGGAGGCCCGTCCACCCGGCAAGAAGGTCAAGCGGCTTTCGCTGCTGTCCGGTGGCGAGAAGTCGCTGACCGCGGTGGCGATGCTGGTGGCCATTTTCCGGGCCCGCCCGTCGCCGTTCTACATCATGGACGAGGTCGAGGCGGCGCTCGACGACACCAACCTGCGACGGTTGATCGGCCTGTTCGAGTTGCTGCGGGCCAAGTCGCAGCTGATCGTCATCACCCACCAGAAGCCGACCATGGAGGTCGCCGACTCGCTGTATGGCGTGACGATGCGCGACGACGGCATCACCACGGTGATCTCGCAACGGATGCGCGGTCAGCAGGTCAACCAGCTGGTCACGACTACCTAAGTTAGGAACACCTTGCCGCAAGCCCTGTGGATCGCGATTGCGGTTGTTGCCGCACTGATCGTCATCGCCGTCCTGGTACTGGGACTGGTGCGCTACCGGCGACGGCAGATCAGCCTGTCGGCGGGCGAGCAAACCCCCACCCTTGACCGCTCCGGCGGCTACGCCGCGTCATCGGGAATCACGTTCAGCCGCACCGATACTGACGATCGGATCGACACCACGGGGTTGCCCGGCGTCGGCGACGACGCGGCCGTTCCGCGTGATGCGCCGAAACGTTCGGTTTCCGATGTTCAGCTGCCGCAGCCGGATACGACAGCGGCACCGGTTGAGCCTGCGCCGCGCGGTCGAGCCGAAGCCCGTCGCACCGGAGCCGGTCGCAGCTAAGCCCGCAATAGAGGAGATCGCCCCGGCCGACGGGCGATTGGAGCGACTGCGCGGGCGGCTGGCCAGATCGCAGAATGCTTTGGGCCGCAGTCTCTTAGGCCTTATCGGCGGCGGCGATCTCGACGAAGATTCCTGGGAGCAGATCGAAGACACCCTGCTGATCGCCGACCTGGGTCCGACGGTGACCAGCTCGGTGGTGGCTCAACTCCGCACCCAGCTCGCCAGCAGAGACGTCCACACCGAGGCCGACGCGCGCGCGGTGCTGCGGGAAGTGCTGATCGGCGAACTGCAACCCGGTTTGGACCGCTCGGTGCGCGCGCTGCCGCACGATGACCATCCGTCGGTGCTGCTGGTCGTCGGCGTCAACGGCACCGGAAAGACCACCACCGTAGGCAAACTCGCGCGCGTTCTGGTTGCCGACGGCCGCCGCGTCGTGCTGGGCGCCGCCGACACCTTCCGGGCCGCTGCCGCTGATCAGTTGCAGGCCTGGGGTTCTCGGGTGGGCGCCGAGGTGGTCCGTGGGGCCGAGGGCGCCGACCCGGCCGCGGTTGCCTTCGACGCTGTCGACAAAGGCATCGAGTTGGGCGCCGACGTGGTCGTGATCGACACCGCGGGCCGGCTGCACACCAAGACCGGGCTGATGGACGAACTCGGCAAGGTCAAAAGGGTGGTGAGTCGACGCGCGGCTGTCGACGAGGTGCTGCTGGTCCTCGACGCGACGATCGGCCAGAACGGCTTGGCGCAGGCGCGGGTGTTTGCCGATGTCGTCGAGATCACCGGAGCGGTGCTGACAAAGCTGGACGGCACGGCAAAGGGCGGCATCGTTTTTCGCGTCCAGCAGGAACTGGGAGTGCCGGTCAAGCTGGTCGGACTGGGCGAGGGGCCGGACGACCTGGCGCCGTTCGAGCCGCGCCGCGCTTTCGATCGACTGCGCGCTCGGCTTGCTCGCGCTAGATGGCGGCGACCCGCTGCGCCCGGCTGCGCCGCGCTTGCGATCGCCGCGGGGCTAGATGGCGGCGACCCGCTGCGCCCGGCTGCGCCGCGCTTGCGATCGCCGCGGGCTGACCCTGAATCACGCCGAGCAGATGTAACACCGGCGAAACCTTTCAGCGCCGCTTTTTGTAACAACCACTTTGCAAGGTTCTCGTGCAGGCCGCTGGCACTTGTCGGGCGGCTGTCCATGGCCGAGATGAGGTGATAGCGAGTGAGTGTCTCGACACTAGCCCTGAGTTTCCCGATAATGGGCCAGCCCGATACCGGCGACACCGCTTGGATGCTGGCAAGTTCCGCGTTGGTGCTGTTAATGACCCCGGGACTGGCATTCTTCTATGGCGGCATGGTCCGCGCCAGAAGCGTGCTCAACATGCTCATGATGAGCATCAGCGCGATGGGCGTGGTGACGGTGCTGTGGGTGCTCTACGGCTACTCGATCGCGTTCGGCAACGACAAAGACAACTTCTTCGGCGACCCGACCGAATATTTCGGCCTGAAGGGTCTCATCGGTGGCAACTCTGCCGCCGCGGCCGCAGGTAAAGCGGCGACTGACATACCGCTGGCCGGAACGCTGCCGATGAACGTGTTCGTGGCGTTCCAGCTGATGTTCGCGATCATCACGGTCGCCTTGATCTCGGGCGCGGTCTCCGACCGGCTGAAGTTCAGCGCCTGGCTGGTGTTCGCTGGACTCTGGGCGACGATCGTCTACTTCCCGGTCGCGCACTGGGTGTTCTCGTTCGACGGTGTCACGGCGGAGCACGGCGGCTGGATCGCCAACAAGCTGCACGCAATCGACTTCGCCGGCGGGACCGCGGTCCATATCAACTCCGGTACGGCCGGCCTGGTCCTGGCGATCGTCCTCGGCAAGCGCAAGGGCTGGCCGGGCACGCTGTTCCGCCCGCACAACGTGCCGTTCGTGATGCTCGGCGCGGGCCTGCTGTGGTTCGGCTGGTACGGGTTCAACGCCGGTTCGGCCACCAGTTCCAACGGTGTCGCCGCGACGACCTTCATCACCACCACCGTCGCCACGGCCGCGGCGATGCTGGCCTGGCTGCTCACCGAGCGCATCCGCGACGGCCACGCGACGACGCTGGGTGCGGCATCGGGTATCGTCGCCGGATTGGTCGCCATCACACCGTCCTGCTCGTCGGTCAACGTGCTCGGCGCGTTGGTGATTGGCACGGTCGGCGGCGCGCTCTGCGCCGTGGCGGTCGGGCTGAAATTCAAGTTCGGCTTCGACGACTCGCTGGACGTGGTCGGCGTGCACCTGGTCGGCGGTTTGGCGGGCACGCTGCTGGTCGGTCTGGTTGCCGCCCCGGAGAGCCCTGCGATCGACGGCGTCGCCGGTGTGACGAAGGGCTTGTTCTACGGCGGCGGCTGGGGTCAGCTGGAGCGGCAGGCGGTCGGCGCGTTCAGCGTGCTGTTCTACTCCGCCATCGTCACCCTGATCATTGCCCTGATACTCAAGTACACGATCGGGCTGCGTCTGAGTCCTGAGGCAAGAAGCGGCCGGTATCGACGAGTCTCAGCACGCGGAGAGCGGTTACGATTTCGCGACAGCAACCGGCTCTGTTCTTCCTCATGCGAGCCTGCCGGAGCCGGAGGGCGCGCGTGGTCATGGCTCGGAAGATCGAGTGGGCGACAAAGTAGAGGCGGAATAGAAATGAAGCTGATCACTGCGATCGTCAAGCCGTTCACGCTCGAGGACGTCAAGGCCAGCCTCGAGCAGGTCGGAATCCTGGGCATGACGGTCAGCGAGGTCCAGGGATACGGCCGGCAGAAGGGCCACACCGAGGTCTACCGCGGCGCCGAGTACTCCGTCGACTTCGTGCCGAAGGTCCGTGTCGAGGTGTTGGTCGAGGACTTCGACGCCGACAAGGTGCTGGACAGCATCGTGCGTTCCGCTCGGACCGGAAAAATCGGCGACGGCAAAGTGTGGGTCAGCCCCGTGGAAACCGTCGTGCGAGTGCGCACCGGTGAGCGCGGAGCGGACGCAATCTGACACCGGCCGCTGGAAGACCCCATCGGCCTTGCCGATCCGACCAGGATTGGAATGACGCAGCGCGAACAAGAGTCACCTGATCCGCCAGGACACGAGGCCACGGCGGGCAAGATATCTGGCGCGGCAAACGATTTGGCTGCCGCCCGGGCGAAGTTGCTTGCCCGCGGGCCGAGTGAGCTCGACTCCGCCGCCCTTCGCGAAGCGTGGGGCGAACTGCACGAATTCTGGTTGACGACAAAGGCTTCCGAGATCGGCATCATGGCCGGGCAGCGGCTTCGCGATTGTCGCCACGGGTTCACTGGGCCGGCGCGAGTTGGTGCCCTACTCCGACCTGGACCTGCTGCTGTTGCACGACGGCATGAACACCGACGCCGTCCGAGACGTCGCCGATTCGCTCTGGTATCCGTTGTGGGACGCCAATATTCGTCTCGATCACAGCGTGCGTACCGTCGCACAGACGCTGAAGGTCGCCAGCGCAGACGTCTCCGCCTGCCTGGCGATGCTCGATACCCGGCACATCGCCGGCGACGAGGAACTGTCCGGCCGCCTCATCGACGGAATCCGCCGCCAGTGGCGGTCCGGAATCCAATCCATCTTCGGTGAAGTCGTCGATGAGACCCACGCCCGGTGGCGCCGCTTCGGTGAGATCGCCCACCGCGCCGAGCCCGACCTCAAGTCAGGCCGCGGCGGGCTGCGCGATATTCAACTGCTCGACGCGCTGGCCATCGCTCACCTCACCGACCGGCTGGCGGTGGGCGAAACCGACGACCCGCTGGGCTCGCTGACCGGCGCCCACCTGATGCTGCTCAACGTCCGCACCGAACTGCATCGGGTATCGGGCCGCGGGCATGACCAGGTGCTGGCCCAGTTCGCCGACGAAATCAGCGCTGCGCTGCACATCGGCGACCGCTTCGACCTGTCCCGAGTGCTCTCCGACGTGGGACGCACCATCAGCTATCGCGTCGACGCCGGGCTGCGGACCGCCTCCAATGCGCTACCCCGGCGCGGAATGTCGGCGATCCGGCGGCGCCCGCGTCGGCCGCTCGACGAGGGCGTAGTCGAGTACGCCGGTGAGATCGTGCTGGCCCGCGATGCCCGACCGCAAAGCGACCCCGCGCTGCTGCTGCGGGTGGCGGCCGCGTCAGCGGTCACCGGGTTACCGATTTCGGTGTCCACGCTGACCCGGTTGGCCGATACCGCGCCGGAACTACCCACTCCGTGGCCCCGCGACGCGCTGGACAACCTCCTGGTCATGCTGACCGCCGGCCCCGACACCATCGCGGTCATCGAGACCCTGGATCGCACCGGGCTGTGGGGCCGGCTCTTCCCGGAGTGGGGAGCGGTGCGCGACCTTCCGCCACGCGACGTGGTCCACATCTGGACCGTTGATCGTCACCTTGCCGAAACCGTCTCGCGAGCAAGGATTTTCACCACCCGGGTGGCACGATCCGATCTGTTGATCCTGGCCGCGCTGCTGCATGACATCGGCAAGGGGCGCGATGCCGACCACTGCGTGCTGGGAGCGCAGCTGGCCACCCAGATCGGCACCAGGCTGGGCATGTGGCCGTCGGACATCGAGATGCTGTCCAAACTGGTGTTCCACCACCTGCTGTTGGCCAAGGTCGCGATCCGGCAAGACCTCAACGATCCCCAAACCATCGCCGCGGTCTGCGATGCGCTCGATGGCGACCCCGTGCTGCTGGACGTGCTGCACGCGCTGACCGAGGCCGACTCGTTGGCCACCGGGCCGGGGGTGTGGAGTGACTGGAAGGCCTCGCTGGTCGGCGATTTGGTGCGGCGTTCGCGGATGGCGATGAACGGTGAGGCGTTGCCGCAAGCCGATCCGCTGGACCCCGAGTACATGGCGCTGGCCGCCGATCGCAAGGTGCACGTCGAACTGCGGCCAAGCGCCGACCGGCGGCTGCACCATGCGGTCGTGATCGCGCCGGACCAGCGCGGGCTGCTCTCCAAAGCGGCCGGGGTGCTGACGCTGAACTCGCTGCGCGTTCACTCGGCGTCGATCAACGTTCAGGACGGCGTCTGCGATCAGCGAATTCGTGGTGTCACCACACTTCGGCAGTCCGCCCGCATCGGGCTTGCTGCGCCAGCAGCTCATCCGCGCGCTGGGTGGGCAGACTGACGTGTTGAGCTGCGCTGGAGCAGCGGTCAGCCGACACGAAGCCCAAGCCGATCGGCGAGGCGCCGACCGCGGTTCCGGTCCATCACTCGTCGGCGCCGCCGCGGATCATGTGGTTCGAGGGCACGCCGGGCCGGCTGATCATCGAGATCCGGGCCAACGACCGGCCCGGTATGCTCGCGCTGCTCACCGGTGCGCTGGAGCGCGCCGGGGTGGATATCGATTGGGCGAAGGTCACCACGCGAGGGTCGATGGTCGACGACGTGTTCTGCATCGCGCTGCCGGAGCACAGCGCCGCTGCCAAGGCGACCGGTGAGCCGGGCTCGAGCACCCGGTCGGCGATCGAGCATCACCTGTTGGCGATCCTGGAAGGCCCCAAGACCCCGCAGAACGCGGCCGCGGTCTAACCGAGCCGGCGGGCCTGCAGCCAGGCGTCGATTCGTTCGGCGACGCTCGTCCAGGCGGGCTCCTGCATCATGTTGTGGCCCATGTCGGGAAAGAACTCCGCCTCGGTCTGGTAGGCCCGTGCCGTGGCGCGCACCTCGGCGTTGGTCACCATGCCGTCGTCCGCGGCGCCTAACACAAATACCGGGGTGCTGACCCGCTTCGTTCTCACCCGTCGAATCAGCGGGTCGATGAGAGAAGCGCGCACCGCCTCGGATTGCACACGCGCAGCACATGATTCGACGATCTCCTCGGGCGTGTGGGCACTGAAGAGGTGTTCGCGAACCAGCGGCGTGGTGCCGATGAAGCCGGTCAGGTTGCCGACCGGCAGCGAGCGCATGGATACCCATGGATGGCGGCTCCAGATCCGTGTCGCCAGCCCGAGCACGCCCTGCGGCGGAACCGATGCCACCAAGACCGCGGCCGGCGCATCGTGATTCTCGAGGTATCGCTGCACGACGAAGCCGCCCAGCGAATGCGCGATGAGGACCGGACGGCCGCCGAGGCTCTCGGCGGTGGTGCGTACGTCGTCGACATAGTCGGCGATCGAGCACGCGTGGAACGGTTTGTCGGTTGGGCTGTCGCCGTGGCCGCGCAGGCTCACGGCCACCGCGCGGTAGCCGGCGTCGGCGAAGTAGTCCACGAAGTTGCCCCAGCATGAGGCGGAATGCCAACCGCCGTGGATGAACAGCAGCGGCACCGGATGCGCGTCGTCGCAGGATCCCTTGTCGATCACCTCGAGCATGCGTCGATCATGGTTCAGCGTCGGCGCGGTGTCTGCGTGACCGCCGATCCGGCCCAACAACCCCACACTCGGCGAACGCCATTAGGCTGGGCGGCGTGTTTGAATCGCTGTCCGATCGGCTCACCGGTGCCCTGCAAGGACTTCGCGGCAAGGGCCGGCTGACCGACGCCGACATCGACGCCACCACCCGCGAAATCCGGCTGGCGCTGTTAGAGGCCGACGTATCGCTGCCCGTCGTCCGGTCGTTCGTCAGCCGCATCAAAGAACGCGCCAAGGGTGCGGAGGTCTCCGGCGCCCTCAACCCGGCCCAGCAGGTCGTCAAGATCGTCAACGAGGAACTGGTCGGCATCCTCGGCGGCCAGACCCGCACGCTGGCGTTCGCCAAGACACCGCCGACCGTCGTCATGCTGGCCGGTCTGCAGGGTTCCGGCAAGACCACGCTGGCGGGCAAGCTGGCGCTGTGGCTGCGCAACCAGGGTCACACGCCTCTGCTGGTCGCCTGCGACTTGCAACGGCCGGGCGCGGTCAACCAGCTGCAAATCGTGGGGGAGCGGGCCGGGGTCGCGGTCTTCGCGCCGCACCCGGGCACCTCGGCGGACACCGATCACGGCGCGGCCCCCGGTGACCCGGTCGCCGTCGCGGCGGCCGGGCTCGCGGAGGCGCGCGCCAAGCACTTCGACGTCGTGATCGTCGACACCGCCGGGCGGTTGGGTATCGACGAGGAGATGATGGCCCAGGCCGGCGCCATCCGCACCGCCGTCGACCCCGACGAGGTCATCTTCGTCCTGGACGCGATGGTCGGCCAGGACGCGGTGGCCACCGCGCAGGCGTTCGGCGAGGGTGTCGGCTTCACCGGTGTGGTGCTGACCAAGCTGGACGGCGACGCCCGTGGTGGTGCCGCGCTGTCGGTGCGCGAAATCGCCGGCGTGCCGATTCTTTTCGCATCGGCCGGCGAGAAGCTGGAAGACTTCGACGTCTTCCACCCGGACCGGATGGCCAGCCGCATTCTGGGCATGGGCGATGTCCTGAGCCTGATCGAGCAGGCCGAGCAGGTTTTCGACGCGGATCAGGCCGAAGCCGCCGCGGCCAAGATCGGTTCCGGCGAGCTCACGCTCGAGGACTTCCTCGAGCAGATGCTGGCGATCCGCAAGATGGGCCCGATCGGCAATCTGCTGGGGATGCTGCCCGGCGCGGGCCAGATGAAGGAAGCGCTGGCCGCCGTCGACGACCGGCAACTCGACCGGCTGCAGGCCATCATCCGCGGCATGACGCCGCAGGAGCGGGCCGACCCGAAGATCATCAATGCCTCACGGCGCCTGCGCATCGCCAACGGTTCGGGTGTGGCGGTGTCGGAAGTCAACCAGCTGGTCGACCGCTTCTTCGAAGCTCGCAAGATGATGTCCTCGATGGTCAGCGGCATGGGCATCCCCGGGCTGGGACGTAAGTCGGCAACCCGCAAAAATGCAAAAGGCAAGGGCGGCAAGGGAAAGAAGGGTAAGAAGTTCGGACCGACACCGCCCAAGGTCCGCGGCCCGCTCGGCGCAGGCCTGCCGGCCGGCTTCCCCGACCTGTCCAACATGCCGCAGGGTCTCGACGAATTGCCGCCGGGGCTGGCCGATTTCGACCTATCCAAGCTGAAGTTCCCGGGCAACAAGTAGTGCCTCACCACGTTCGAGGGATCGGGCTACCCGACGAAGAACCCATCGAACTGTGGATCGCCGACGACAGGATCAGCCGCGAACCGATCGGCGGCGCCGACACCATTTTCGACGGCGGCTGGATTCTGCCCGGGCTGGTCGATGCCCACTGCCATGTCGGGCTCGGGCCGGGCGGCGGCGTTGAACTCGAGGAGGCGATCGCGCAAGCCGAGGCCGACCGTGAGGCCGGCGCGCTGCTGTTGCGCGACTGCGGATCGCCGATCGACACTCGCAGCCTCGACGACCGCGACGACCTGCCGCGCATCATCCGCGCCGGCCGGCATCTGGCCCGCCCCAAGCGCTACATTCCCGGCCTGCCGATCGACATCGAAGACGAGTCACAGCTTCCCGACGCGGTGGCCCTGCAGGCGCAGCGCGGCGACGGCTGGGTCAAGCTGGTCGGCGACTGGATCGACCGTGGCATAGGCGATTTGGCGCCGCTGTGGTCCGACGATGTGCTGACTGCCGCGATCGACGTCGCCCACGCAAACGGCGCGCGAGTCACCGCGCACGTCTTCGGCGAGGACGCGCTGCCCGGACTGATCAAGGCGGGAATCGACTGCATCGAACACGGCACCGGGCTCACCGACGACACCATCGAGCTGATGGTCGAACACGGAACCGCCTTGGTGCCCACCCTGATCAACGTCGAGAACTTTCCCGGCATCGCCGACGCCGCGGCGAAGTATCCGACGTACGCCGCGCACATGCGCGACCTGTACGCGAACTGCTACCCACGACTTGCCGCCGCCCGCGATGCCGGCGTACGCATCTTCGCCGGCACCGACGCCGGCGGCATGATCGCCCACGGACGTATCGGCGACGAGGTCGAGGCGCTCAAGGGCATCGGGATGAGTCCCACCGAGGCGCTGGGTGCGGCGTGCTGGGACGCTCGGCACTGGCTCGGCAGGCCGGGCCTGGACGACGGCGCTTCGGCAGACCTGTTGTGCTACAAGGACGACCCTCGTCAGGGGCCAGCCGTACTGAACCGGCCCGACCTTGTCATCCTGCGCGGCCAGCGCTTCTGAACGGCCTGGCTGCTCAGCTCTCGATGGAGTTCGGGTCCAGACGATCGGTCGGTACCCCATTGATGTACGTGGCGAGGCCGTTGCCCATGGACCAGTCTGCGGGTTGAACGGTCATGAGGTTGAAGAAGACGTCCTCCGGGCGTACGTGCAGCTTGTCCTGTAGCTGGTCCACGACCGCCTTGTAGAACGCGGCCTTCTGCTCAGGGCTCGCGACGTCGAGAAAGATCAGCTGAATGAAGATGCAGTTCTCGGACCGGTGGATACCGAGGTAGTCGGCGTCGAACAAGAAGTTCTCCGCCTTGTGTTCGGTGATGGTCTGAAATCGATCCTCGGGCACCCCCAGGCATTCGATCATCTTGTCGTACACGACGTCTGCGATAGTGCGGCGGTATTCCGCCGACTTGCCCTCGATGAGGTCGATCCGGGCGAGTGGCATGACGGCGGTCCTTCCGGCACTGATGAGGTAACGAGTAGAGCTTAGAGGCGCACCCCGTACGGGCGCCGGACGTGTGCTCGTCGCGGGCTCTGTTAGAAACGGGACTATGCCGATACCGGAATTCATCGTCGCGCTTCGCGAGCACATCGGGCACGCGCTGTTGTGGTTGCCGGCTATAACCGCGGTGGTCATTCGCGACGAGCAGGTGCTCCTGATCAAACGGTCCGACAACCATGCGTGGACGCCCGTCACCGGAATCGTCGATCCGGGGGAGAACCCGGCCGATTGTGCCGTCCGAGAGGTGTTGGAAGAGAGCGGTATTCATGCGGTGGCACGACGACTGGCCTGGGTGCACGTGACCAGCCCGATGGTCCATGTCAACGGAGACCACGCGCAGTACCTCGATCACGTGTTCCGGATGGACTGGGTGTCCGGCGAACCGTTCCCCGCCGACGACGAAAGCCTCGAAGCCGGCTGGTTCGATCTCGCGACGATGCCGGACATCTCCGACGACATGCGCCGGCGGATCGAGTACGCCCACAATGACAAGCCCGGTTCGCCCAACAATTTTCGAGACAGGCGCGCCATGACTTATGCCGCCGACCGGCTCGCCGAATTCGTGGTCGGGACCGGCCAATCCGATCTTCGTGGGTCAGCGCGGGCGACGCTGAAGCGCAACGTCCTGGACAGTGTCGCCTGCGCCATCGGCGCACTTGACGGTGAGTTGATTCCCACGATCCGCGCCCACGCTGAACAGTTCAGCGGCCGCCCGACCGCGACCTTTGTGGGCGGTGGCCGCGCATCGGTGGACCAGGCGGCCTTCTTCAATGCGGTGCTGGTGCGCTATCCCGATCTGCTCGACACCTACCTGACACCCGGTGGTCTGTGTCATCCCGCCGACAACTTCGGAGCGGTGTTCGCCGTCGCCGAACACGTCGATGCCGGCGGGGCGGACTTCCTGCTCGCTCTCGCGGTCGCCTACGAGGTCCAATGTCGTTTCAGTGCGGAGGTTCCGGTGATGGGTCGCGGGCTCAATCATGCGCTGCAACTGGCGATCTCGGCAGCAGCCGGCTCGGCCAAGTTGCTCGGTCTGGACGCATCCCGCACGGCCGACGCGATCGCCGCGTCCGCAGTGGACAACGTGTCGCTTGCCGCGGTGCACACCGAGCCGGTGTCGACGTGGAAGGGGATCTCGCCGGCAATCACCGGGATGCGGGCCGTATACGCCACGATGCTCGCGGGCCGTGGAATCACCGGTCCGCGAGCCTTTTTCGAGGGGCCCAACGGCCTGGAACAACTGTTCGAGCAGACCATCGACCTGCGTGCGTCAGACCGTTCACTGACCGCCGTCGAACAGACCTACCTCAAGCAGTACTGTTCGCTCATCCACGGCCAGGTGGTCATCGACGCGACGCTGGCACTACGCGACGAGCACGCGATTGCCGCCACCGACGTCGCGACGGTGGCCCTCGAGGTTTTCCAAGGTGCATTCGACATCGCCGGCGGTGGCGACTACGGCGACAAGGACCACCCGTCGACCAAAGAGCAGGCGGATTACAACCTCAAATATCTGGTGGCCGTCGCGCTGCTCGACGGGCAGGTCGGCCCCGAGCAGCTTGAGACAGAACGGGTCCGCCACGGCGACGTACAAGAGCTCTTGGCGCGGGTGGAGGTCCATGCCGCCACCGACCTGACCGAGGCCTACCCGGAGCGCACCGCAGGCCCGCGTGCACATCGTCCTCAATGACGGACGCGAGTTTCACCGCGAGCAATCCGACTTCGAGGGATCGCCCACGCGCCCGATGTCGTGGGATCGGGTGGTGGAGAAATTTCACTGGCTCGCCGAACCGTTCGCCGATACCGCGCTGCGTGGCGCAATCATCGACGCGGTGACCCGGCTGGATCGAGATCCCGGTGGCCGAGCTCGCGGAGCTGCTGGCTGCCGTCAGCCCAGTGGCGCAGCGAGCCCGGACCAGAGGCCGACTCTAAGGCGGGCTAAAGAAAGATTGCGAGTACTTACTCTCTATGTTAGCTTCGCATCACCCCAACGATGCGGAGGACAGCAGTGAGCTACGACGTGATCATTCGTGACGGATTGTGGTTCGACGGAACCGGACGCTCGCCGCAGACCCGCACGCTGGGTATTCGCGACGGAGTGGTGGTCACGGTCTCGTCCAGCCCGCTGGATGACACCGGCTGCCCCGAGGTCATCGACGCGAAGGGCAAGTGGGTTGTCCCCGGTTTCGTCGACGTGCACACCCACTACGACGCCGAGGTTCTGCTGGACCCCGGCCTGCGCGAGTCGGTGCGCCACGGTGTGACCACGGTCCTGCTGGGCATGTGCTCACTGTCGACGGTTTACGCCAACGCCGACGACGCCGCCGACCTGTTCAGCCGGGTCGAGGCGGTGCCGCGCAAGTTCGTCCTGGGCGCATTGCAGGACAAGACGTGGTCGACGCCCGCGGAGTACGTGCAGACACTCGACAGCCTGCCGCTCGGCCCGAATGTCAGCTCGCTGCTCGGTCATTCGGATCTTCGTACCGCGGTGCTGGGCCTGGAACGCGCCACCACCCGCGACGTGGAGCCGACCGACGCCGAGCTCGACAAGATGGCGGCGATGCTCGACGATGCGCTGGAAGCGGGAATGCTGGGCATGTCGGGGATGGACGCAGCTATCGACAAGCTCGACGGCGACCGCTTCCGCTCTCGCGCGCTGCCGTCGACGTTCGCGACGTGGCGCGAACGCCGCAAGCTGATCAAGGTGCTGCGCAAGCGCGGCCGGATCCTGCAGAGCGCGCCCAATGTCGCCAAGGCCGAGTCGGCGCTGCTGTTCTTCCTGGCTCGAGCAGTCCAATGTTGGGGTTACGCAAGGCGGTTCGTATGAGCCTGTTGGTATCCGCTGACGCCAAGTCGATGCCGCTCGCCGTGCACGTCTTCGGCCGGGGTACTCGACTGATGAACTTCCTGCTGCGCTCCAAGGTGCGCTTCCAGCACCTGCCGGTGCCGTTCGAGCTGTACTCCGACGGCATCGACCTCCCGGTCTTCGAAGAGTTCGGCGCCGGCACCGCGGCGTTGCACCTGCGAGACCAGCTGGAGCGCAACGAATTGCTGGCCGACGAGGAGTACCGCCGCAAGTTCCGCCGCCAGTTCGACCGCGTCAAACTCGGTCCGTCGCTGTGGCACAAGGACTTTCACGAAGCGGTGATCGTCGAATGCCCCGACAAGACGCTGATCGGCAAGAGCTTCGGTGCGATCGCCGACGAGCGGGGGCTGCATCCGCTCGACGCGTTCCTCGACGTTCTGGTCGACAACGGTGAGCGCAACGTGCGCTGGACGACGACCGTCGCCAACCACCGGCCCAAGCAGCTCAACAAGCTGGCCAACGAGCCGAGCATCCACCTGGGCTTTTCTGACGCCGGCGCGCATCTGCGCAACATGGCGTTCTACAACTTCTCGTTGCGGTTCCTCAAGCGCACGCTGGAGGCCTACCGGCAGGGCGAGCCGTTCATGACCATCGAACGCGCGGTGTATCGCCTGACCGGCGAGGTGGCCGACTGGTTCGGCCTGGACGCCGGCACGCTGCGCGAAGGCGACCGTGCCGACTTCGTCGTCATCGACCCAGCCGGTCTGGACGATTCGGTGGACGGCTACCACGAGGAGAAGGTGCCGTTCTACGGCGACCTGAGCCGCATGGTCAACCGCAACGACGCCGCGGTGGTGGCGACGGGCGTGGGCGGCGCAATTGTGTTCCGCGACGGCCAGTTCCGTGAGGGCTACGGAAAGACCGTGAAGTCCGGCCGGTACCTGCGGGCGGGTGCGGGTGCGCCGCAGCTCGCCGGCTCGGGCACCTAGGTCCCGCAGATGGCACGGACCCAGCAGCAGCGCCGGGAAGAGACGGTGGCGCGTCTGCTCGAGGCCAGTATCGCGACGATCATCGAAGTCGGGTACGCGCGAGCGTCGGCCGCGGTGATCACCAAGCGAGCCGGGGTATCGGTCGGCGCCCTGTTCCGGCACTTCGACACCATGGGTGATTTCATGGCCGCAACGGCCTACGAAGTGCTTCGGCGCCAACTCGATTCGTTCACCAAGCAGGTCGCGGCGATACCGTCTGACCTGCCGGCGCTGGAGGCGGGACTGACAATCCTGCGCGACATCACCAGCAGCTCCACCAACGCGGTGCTCTACGAGTTGATGATCGCCGCGCGTACCGACGAGAAACTCAACGCCACGCTGCAAAACGTCCTCGAGCAATACACCAGCAAGATCTGCGACGCCGCGCGGGCGCTGCCCGGTGCCGACGGTTTCTCGCAGGAGACCTTCCCGGTCCTGGTGGCGCTGCTGACCAACACCTTTGACGGAGCGGCGATGCTGCGGGCGGTGCTGCCTCAGCCCGAGATCGAAGACCGACGCATCGCCCTGCTGTCGTCCCTGCTGAGCGGAATCGGCCTGCCGGCCTGATCGTCAGCTGTCGGTGAGCTTGCTGACCGCGTCGTCCAGCCTGCGGCACAGGCTCATCAGCTCGTTGATGCCCAGCAGGGTGAGCGGCCGGTGGGTGGCCGGCCCGTCGGCAACCACGCAGAACGGGGTGGCGTCGCCGAGGGTGTCGCGGGTCTTCATCAACACGCTGATCCCGGCCGAGCCCAGAAACTCGACCTTGGACAAGTCGACGATCAAGCCCTTCGGCTTTTTGGCGAGCGCGGCATCGATGGCTTCGGACAGTCCGGGGGCGGTGAGCATGTCCACGCTTCCGCTGACGGATACCACCGCCAGCCCGTCGACCTCTGATTCGTGGGCGCCGAAGTCGTCGTTGTCGGATTGAGGTGGCGAACCAGATTCAGCGTGTTGGTTTTCGGCCATCATCGATCTCTCATTCCTTACGGGTACCTGCGTTGACTGCTGGTAACGCAGACATCGTTGGTAATGGCTGGCGACTCAACCTACGGACAGTGTCGACGCGTGCCGACGGGACGCCGCGAACGGTCATATTGGACTCCTGTCGCAATAGAATGCCACGGCATCAGAAGACTAGCCGAAACCGCGGCGACTGTCGTCGGAGGCCTACAGCGTGCCGATTCCCGATTGTGGGCTGAGGGCAAACCCCCAGTCGAGCAGGTTGCCGGCCTGATCCCAGTAGGTCGGCCCGCCCTCGTGCACCAGCCCGTACATCATGGCGACCACCAGTCGGCGTCCGCCGCGAGCCGCGGCGCCGACGAACGTCTTGCGCGCGGCGTCGGTGAAGCCGGTCTTGCCGCCGATCGCGCCTGGGTAACGCGACAGCAACTCGTCCTGGTTGTTGATCGGGTGGTCCCCGCCCTCGCCCGGAAACATCGCCGACGGCTCGGCGGTGATCTGGGCGAACACCGGGTTGGCCATTGCCGCGCGGAAGATGACCGCCAGATCGTGGGCCGTCGACCAGCCCGATCCGCCGGGGCCGTCCAGGCCGGACGGCGTCGACGCGTGCGTGTTCACCGCGCCGAGCGACGCAGCCTTGGCGTCCATCTTGGCCACGGTGGCATCCTGTCCGCCCAGCGATGTGCGCCAGCGTGTTGGCCGCGTCGTTGCCCGACACCAGCAGCAGGCCGTCGAGCAGTTGGCGCGTGGTGTAGGTGCGACCGGCCTTCACGCCCACGCAATTGCATTCGACCTGGCTGTCGGCCGTGTCGGCGACAACGGTCGAGTCCAGGCTCAGCTCGTCGAGGGCGACCAGCGCCAGCAGCACCTTGATGGTGCTCGCCGGCGGGTGGCGAAGGTTCTCGTCACGCGCGGCCAGCACCTGGCCGGAATCGAGGTCCGCCACCAGCCACGTCTGCGCCGGGCCGTCGGGGATGGGCACCGAGCCGACCGGCTGCACGCCGGCGTCGGCCCACGCAGTTGCGCCGGTGCCGACGAAAGGAGACCGCAGCCGCGACTGCGGCGAGCAGCATCCGCATGGGCCGGACAGCATACCGGCCCGCGCGTCCGCGTGAGCGCCCGGTCGCAGGTGTTCAATCAAGCCATGTTGAGCCACGCCGAAATCTCTGACCGGTTGGAAATCCAGCAGCTGATCACCGATTACTCCACCGCGATCGACACCCGTCGCTTCGACGATCTCGATGCCGTCTTCACCCCGGATGCCTACATCGACTACACCGCCCTCGGCGGGATCGAAGGCCGCTATCCCGAGGTCAAAGCCTGGCTGGCGGAGGTGCTGCCGAACTTTCCGATGTATGCGCACATGCTGGGCAACTTCTCGGTCCGCATCGACGGGGACACCGCGTCGTCGCGGACAATCTGCTTCAACCCGATGGTGCTCGGCGGCGACAAACAGCAGGTGATGTTCTGCGGGCTCTGGTACGACGACGAGTTCTCCCGGACCGCCGACGGCTGGCGGATGACCCGCCGGGTGGAAACCAAGTGCTTCCAGAAAATCCTCTGAGCGGCCGCCCGCGCGTCGGAGTGAATTTCTGACTTGAGGCCTGGCTCTGGCACAATGGGCGGCTGTCCGTCGCGCGACCCACCGTTACGTGCGGTGCTTGTTCGGCGGTCACACACGCGAGGCAAAACCGGATCCGGGCATTCCCGCCCGAATCGCTGAATTGCAGCGTGACATTCGTAGGAGAAGTCGCTTCACCATGGCTGTAAAAATCAAGCTCACCCGGCTCGGCAAGATCCGCAACCCGCAGTACCGCATCGCCGTCGCCGACGTCGCGGACGCGTCGCGAAGGCCGCGCCATCGAGGTCATCGGCCGGTACCACCCCAAAGAAGACCCGAGCCTGATCGAGATCGACTCCGAGCGCGCCCAGTACTGGCTGTCGGTGGGTGCTCAGCCCACCGAGCCCGTCCTCAAGCTGCTCAAGATCACCGGTGACTGGCAGAAGTTCAAAGGACTGCCCGGCGCTGAAGGCCGGTTGAAGGTCGCCGCGCCCAAGCCGAGCAAGCTGGAGCTGTTCAACGCGGCCCTGGCCGCCGCCGACGGTGCTCCCGACACCGAGGCCGCCAAGCCGAAGCAGAAGAAGGCTCCGGCGAAGAAGGCCGCCGCGGAGAAACCGGCCGACAAGGCCGCGGAGGCCGAGGCCGCGAAGCCGGCCGAGAAGCCGCGCCGGCCGCCGAAGGCGCTGCCGCCGAGCAGGCCGAACCGGCGACCGAGAGCTGACCGCGCGCCATGAGTACCGTCGTCGTCGACGCCGTCGAACACCTGGTCCGCGGCATCGTCGACAACCCCGACGATGTGCGCGTCGACCTGGTGACCAGCCGGCGCGGCCGGACCGTCGAAGTGCACGTCCATCCCGAAGATCTCGGCAAGGTGATCGGTCGCGGCGGACGTACCGCGACCGCGTTGCGCACGCTGGTCGCCGGCATCGGTGGTCGCGGCATTCGTGTCGACGTGGTGGACACCGACCAGTAGCGGAGACGCTCGGCCGTGGAGTTGACAGTCGGGCGCGTGGTCAAAGCGCACGGCGTCACCGGCGAACTTGTCGTCGATGTTCGCACCGATGATCCCGAGCTTCGATTCGCGCCGGGTTCGGTGTTGCGCGCCAAGGGATCGTGATCGCCGCGAGCGCAGCTACACCGTCGACGACAGTCCGCCCGCACGGCAGCCGCCTGTCTGCTGCGGCTGGCGGGCGTGGCCGACCGCGACGCTGCCGACGCGCTGCGCGGCAGCGTGTTCGTCATCGACTCCGCGGACCTGCCGCCGATCGACGAGGCGGACACCTACTACGACCACCAACTCGAAGGTCTTCGCGTGCGGACGACGGCCGGCCTCGAAATCGGCACCGTCACCGAGGTTTTGCACACCGCGGCCGGCGAACTGCTGGCCGTCAAGCGCGAGCCAGGCGCCGCGAGTTGCTGGTGCCGTTCGTCAGCGCCATCGTCACGTCGGTGTCGCTGGAGGACGGCGTCGTCGAGATCGATCCGCCCGATGGCCTCCTGGATCTGGAGAGCTGAGGGCGCGCCGATATGAGAATCGACGTCGTGACGATCTTCCCGTCGTATCTGGATCCACTGCGACAATCGTTGCCGGGCAAGGCAATCGAGTCGGGTCTGGTCCAGCTCGACGTGCACGATCTTCGGCGGTGGACGCACGACGTGCATCACTCGGTCGACGACTCGCCGTACGGCGGCGGCCCGGGGATGGTGATGAGGGCGCCGGTCTGGGGTGAAGCGCTCGACGAGATCTGTTCGCCAGGAAACACTTCTCGTAGTCCCGACGCCTGCCGGCGCGATTGTTCACCCAGTCGACCGCGCAGCGGTGGGGCGGCGAATCGCATCTGGTGTTCGCCTGCGGCCGCTACGAGGGAATCGACCAGCGGGTCGCCGACGACGCCGGCACGCGGATGCGCGTCGAAGAGGTGTCGATCGGCGACTACGTGTTGCCGGGCGGGGAATCGGCGGCGCTGGTCATGATCGAGGCGGTACTGCGGCTGCTGCCGAACGTCTTGGGCAATCCCGCTTTCGCACCAAGACGATTCGCACTCCGACGGCGTGCTCGAGGGTCCGTCGTACACCAGGCCGCCGAGCTGGCGTGGACTCGACGTCCCCGAGGTGCTGCTGTCCGGCGACCACGCCCGCGTCGAGGCGTGGCGGCGGCAGGCCGTCCGAGCAGCGCACCCGCGAACGCCGTCCCGACCTGTGGCGAGAAGCGTCGGGCTAGGCTCCGATCCGCCCGGACGGAAACATCGTCTTGACCGCCTGGGTGATCGTCGCCCGCGCGGTGGCGTCGTCAGAGGGCTGCAGCGACTCGATCACCATGACGTAGCGCCGGTCCGCGCCGATGATGCCGGTGGACAGGTGCATCCAGCTGCCGCCGTCCATGCAGCACATCCAGCCCTGCTTGACGGCGACCGGTTCGGCGTAGAGCCCGTCGGGAATGCCGAATCGCTGCGGGTAGCCGTCGGCGCCGGTCGCGGTCGACCCGGCGAGGTCGTTGACGATGATCTCGGCGCGCTCGCCGGACAGGCCGCCGGACCCGTTGAGCAGGGTGTCGTAGTAGTGCACCAGGTCCGAGGCCGAGCTCATCGTGTTCCACCACTGCCCGTCGCTGGGCGGGGTGGTGGACGTCAGCCCGTAGCGGCCCGCGACGTCGTTGATGATCGCGTCACCGCCACGCGCGGCCCAGAACGTCTCCGCGGCGCCGTCGTCGGAGGAGCGCAGCATGCTGTCCAGTGCCTGGCGATCTGCCGACGACAGCGCTGAGCCGGGTTCCTGCGACAGCAGATCGTCGGCGATGAACAGCTTCGCCACCGAGGCGATCGCGATGCAGCTGGTCGTTGCCGCCGGTCAGCATCTGGTTGGTCACCCGGTCGAGCACGGCAACCGAGATCGTCGCGCCGTCGGTCGGCGGCGTCGTCGGTGGCCTTGCGCGATGCGGGCCGCCAGTCCGTCGAACGCGTTGCCGCGGGCGGCGACCCGCACTGCGGCGTTGCACCGCCGGCGGCGGATCATCGGGTGAGCCGTACACCTTTGCGCAGCCGAGCGTCGACACCGTCAGCATCGCCGCGGTGGCGATGAGCCAGCAGCGGAAGGCGGGTTTGCGCTGGTCATTTCACGCGATCATGTGTACCATTCGCCCACGTCACGGCGGGGTAGGAGATGGCGGCGATTCGCCGTGATTTCGCTGCGTGGGCCCGATCTGGCACAATTGACCAGTTGTCTCCAGCGGTTGCCGGCCGGCCGGCTCGCTCCCGCCCACCGCGAGACTCCCAGATGTCCGAATCCATCGGCTGAGTTGCCTGCTCACCCGCCCGCAGCGGTGAGCAGCAGCACATAGCCGCGACCGCAAGGAAGTGTCTCCGAATGAACACGCTGGACTTCGTCGACAAGACGTCGCTGCGCGACGACCTCCCGGCCTTCAGCCCCGGCGACACGATCAATGTGCACGTGAAGGTCATCGAGGGCGCCAAAGAGCGTATCCAGGTGTTCAAGGGCGTCGTGCTGCGCCGCCAGGGCGGCGGGGTCCGGGAGACCTTCACCGTCCGCAAGGAGAGCTACGGCGTCGGCGTCGAGCGGACCTTCCCGGTGCACTCGCCCAACATCGACCACATCGACGTCGTGACCCGCGGTGACGTCCGTCGCGCCAAGCTCTACTACCTGCGCGAGCTGCGCGGCAAGAAAGCCAAGATCAAGGAGAAGCGCTGATTTTCGGCGCGCCGTCGGCGATTCTGCGGCGGCCGTGCCGAATGGCGCGGCCACGCTGGCTACGCTGAAGCCGTGACTGAAACGACCGACTCGCCTGAGGGTCAACCCGATTCCGGTCCGGCCGATCCAGAAGTCGCGACAAGCCCGCCGTCCACCCCGGAGCCGGACTCGGCTCACGCCGGACGAGCACGTCGGCAAAAAGCGGGCGGCACTGCGGGAAACCGTCATCCTCGCGGTGATCGCGCTGGTGCTCTACTACGTCATGTTGACGTTCGTGGCGCGTCCCTACCTGATCCCGTCGGAATCGATGGAACCCACGCTGCACGGCTGCTCGGGTTGCGTCGGAGACCGGATCATGGTCGACAAGCTCACCTTTCGATTTCGGCTCGCCGCACCCCGGCGACGTCATCGTGTTCAAGGGTCCGCCGCCGTGGAACGTGGGCTACAAGTCGATCCGCTCGCACAACGCCGCGATCCGTTGGCTGCAGAACTCGCTGTCGTTCATCGGCTTTGTGCCGCCCGACGAGAACGACTTGGTCAAGCGCGTCATCGCGGTGGGCGGGCAGACCGTGCAGTGCCGCAACAACACCGGGCTCACGGTCGACGGCAAGCGGTTGAACGAGCCGTACCTGGATCCGGCCACGCTGAACGCCGACCCGGCCGTCTACCCGTGCCTGGGGCCCGAATTCGGGCCCGTTCACGTCCCGCAGGGGCGACTGTGGGTGATGGGGGACAACCGCACTCATTCGGCGGACTCCCGGGCCCACTGCACCAGCACTCCCGGTGACGCGATGAACGGACTGCTGTGCACCGGTGACCCGATGGCCGGCACGGTGCCGGTCGACAACGTCATCGGCAAGGCGAGGTTCATTGTGTGGCCGCCTTCGCGATGGGGTGCGTGTGCGTGCGGTGAATCCGCAGCAGAATCATTAGGCATGGCCACCACCTGGCCGCCGCGGACGGTGATCCGCAAATCGTCGGGCCTGCGCACGCTGGAGTCCGCGCTGTATCGCAGCGGTCTCGGGCCGGTGGCCGGGGTGGACGAGGTCGGCCGCGGCGCCTGCGCCGGGCCGTTGGTGGTCGCGGCCTGCGTACTCGGGCCGAGTCGGCTGGAAAGCCTTGCTGCTCTTGATGATTCGAAGAAGCTGACCGAGAAGTCGCGGGAGAAGCTGTATCCGCTGATTCGCCGGTACGCGCTGGCCTATCACGTGGTGTTCATCCCGTCGACCGAAGTCGACCGGCGCGGTGTGCACGTGGCCAACATCGAAGGGATGCGACGGGCGGTGGCGGGACTGTCGGTTCGTCCCGGCTATGTGCTCAGCGACGGGTTCCGGGTGCCGGGGCTGCCGGTGCCGTCGCTGCCGGTGATCGGTGGCGACGCCGCGGCGGCGTGTATCGCCGCGGCCAGCGTGCTGGCCAAGGTCAGCCGGGACCGGCTGATGGTGGCGATGGAGGCCGACCATCCGGGCTATGGGTTCGCCGTGCACAAGGGCTACAGCACCGCGGCGCACTCGGCGGCGCTCAACGAGCTGGGCCCCTGCCCGCGAGCATCGGTATTCGTTCATCAACGTGCGGCGGGTGGCGTCCGGGTCGGGCACCCGTGGTGCGGTGCGTGGACACGGGTGGCCGGACGTGGAAGACGCAACCGGGTCGAGCAGACCGAGGATGAGTGGGGAAAGATGGAGCCAGGTCAATCGACCACGGGACGGAGAAGGACGGCTGAGCAGATGAGTGCCGAAGATCTCGAAAAGTACGAAACCGAGATGGAGCTCTCGCTGTACCGCGAATACAAGGACATCGTGGGGCAGTTCAGCTACGTGGTGGAAACCGAGCGCCGGTTCTATCTGGCAAACAGCGTGGAGATGGTCCCACGCAACGCCGACGGCGAGGTCTACTTCGAGCTGCGGCTGTCCGATGCCTGGGTGTGGGACATGTACCGGCCGGCCCGGTTCGTCAAGCAGGTGCGGGTGGTCGACGTTCAAAGACGTCAACATCGAAGAGGTCGAAAAGCCCGAGCTGCGGCTGCCCGAATAGGCGCGCCGGCGCGCGCTACAGCCCGGTCGCCCTCGCCGAAGACCGGCTTGCCGCGGCTGTCGATGACCGAGCGCGCCACGTCGGCGAGCTTGATGTTCAGATCCTGCGAATACCGGCGCAGGATGTTGAACGCCTCTTGCTCGTCGACGCCGTGCAGCATCATCAGCATCCCCACGGCCTTGCCGATCTCACGGTTGGACAGCAGCCCGCGCCGCAAGGTGGAGACGTCCTCGCCCTGCGCGACGGCGTTGATCGCCACGCTGGCGAACGACGCCAGCACGATGGCCTGCCCGGCGGATTCGGTGTCGAAGACGCCCGCCGTGTCGCTGAACAGGTTGAGCGCGCCGGTTTTGCGCTTGTCCACCAGGATGCGGAAACCCATCGCGCCGCGCACCGGTGTCTCGGCGACCATCCGGGCCGCCAATTGCGGCCACTGATTCGGCGTGGTCAGGTCGGTTTCGATCTGTGGCGTCTCTTCTTCGATCGCGTCGACGCACGGTCCGTCGCCGGCCAGGCGTTCCATGTCGTCGATCCGCTGCGCGATGCTGTCGCTGGCGCCGACGGTGACGTAGCGACCGTCGCGGCGCACCAGCAAGCTCGCGTGATCGCATCCCGGTGACGACCAGCGTCGCGGCGACGCAGATGGCCGCGTAGATCTGGCCGGCTCCGAGCCCTGATAGATGATCTCGGCCAGCGCGGAGAACACCGTGGCAGGGTCTGCTGCCTTCGGTCGCGTTCCCGGGACGTCTGTCTGCCTCGTCTGCCACGTCTCCATCATTTCAAGCCGCTTCGCGTTGCTGGCCACCGTATCGACGTTTCCGTCGCGGTCGTCGGGGCGATAGGGACCGGGCGAAGATCCCGTCAAGATGCCGTAAGCCCGATGGACGGGCGGGCAGCCTTCCGATCGGTTAGGAATGGCTGATGACAGTTCCGGCTGCCGAGACAGATGATCGCGCCGTCCTTCGTCGACAGGTGGAAGCGCGCCGTTCTCGGCAAGCCGTTGATCACCGACGAACTTCAGCACGAAAAGCTGTCGAATCCTGTTGCGCTTGGGCGCACTTTCGCCAGATGCGATCTCCTCGACCGCCTACGGCCCCGAGCAGATCATGGTCGAGTTGCTGCCCGGCGGCCGGGATGGCGGCGTTCGTGCTGCTGCTGCCGCTGACCGGGGTGATCCTGCTGATCCTGGCGCTGGTCGCCGCGTCGTACCGCCAAGTCGTGATGACCTACACCCGGGCCGGCGGCTCCTACATCGTGGCCCGGGAGAACTTCGGACCGCGGGTGGCGCAGATCGCGGCAGCGGCGCTGCTGATCGACTACGTGGTCACCGTCGCGATCCAGTGCGCGGCGGGCACGGTGGCGGTGGTCTCCGCGCTGCCGGCGCTGGGCCCCTACAGCCTGGAGATCACCGTCGGCTGCGGTGCTGATCTTCTGCTTCGCCAACCTGCGCGGCCTGCGCGAAGCCGGCCGGACGTTCGCGGTGCCGACGTACTGGTTCATCGCCATGCTCGCGCTGATGGTCGTGGTCGGGGTCGTCCGTGAGGTGTTCGGGGGTCTGCCGACGTACGACCCCACCCACCTCGCCGGGGCGGTGCCGGTGCATCAGGGCAATGGCCTGGTGATGGGCGCGACGGTCCTGGTGCTCCTGCGGGCGTTCGCCAACGGCGGTTCGTCGCTGACCGGTGTGGAGGCAATCTCCAACACGGTCAACCTGTTTCGGCAGCCCGACAGGTCTCAACGCCCGTCGGGTGCTGACCGTCATGGCCTGGATTCTGGGACTGCTGCTGGCCGGTGTGGCGTGGTTGGCTTTCGTGACCCACGCGACTCCGTATGTCGCGGGATACCCCTCGATGCTGTCCGAAATCGGCCGCGCGGTGTTCGGCAACGGGCTGCTCGGCAACGTCCTGTACTTCTTGCTGCAGGCGGCCAGCGCGGCGATTCTGTACAACGGCGCCAATACCAGCTTCAACGGTTTTCCCGCGCTGGCGCACTTCGTCGCCGAGGACAGCTTCTTGCCGCGGCCGCTGATGAAACGCGGCCATCGGCTGGTGTTCTCGAATGCCATCATCCTGCTGACGGTCCTGGCGATGGTGCTGCTGCTGGCCACCGGCGGCTCGGTCAACGCGCTGGTGCCGCTGTTCGCGATGGGCGTGTTCAGCGCCTTCTCGATGGCCGGCTACGGCATGACCAAACACCATCTGACCCAACGAGGACGGCGGCTGGCGCCGCAAGTTGGCGATCAACCTCTCGGCCGGGCATCTTGTCGACGATCGTGGTGGTGAT
Organism: uncultured Actinomycetota bacterium; assembly: GCA_963796825.1. Taxonomy (GTDB): domain Bacteria; phylum Actinomycetota; class Actinomycetes; order Mycobacteriales; family Mycobacteriaceae; genus Mycobacterium. The sequence goes on along the minus strand of CAWCNE010000007.1, from coordinate 35,274 downwards.
TTTCGCGATCGCGAAGTTCACCGAAGGCGCCTGGCTGATCGTGGTGGTCTTTCCCGCGTTGGTGTTCGATGTTGATTCGGCTCAACAAGCAGTACCGCGCCGAAGCCTCGGTGCTGGAGATGTCTGCGGCTCGAGCGTCCTGACCTGACCCGTGCACGCGATCGCATCAGGTGCTGGTGTTCATCGATTCCATCGACCTGGCCGAGGTCGAGGCGATGCGCTATGCCAAGGGATTGCACGCCGACGGCTGACCGCCGTGCACTTCGTTTTGGACGAGGCCCGAGCCGCGCGTCTGCAGGTGCGCTGGCAGCGTTTTGGCGACGACACTCGAGCTGCGGATGGTCGATTGCGAGGATCGTCAGCTCGGCCGCGCCGCCCAGCAGCTGGTCGCGCAGGTCAAAGACGACCATCCGGACAGCCACCGTGACGGTCTTGCTGCCCCGCCGGATGTATTCGCCGCTGGCGGGCCGACTGCTGCACGACCGCACCGCGGACAAGATGGCCCGGGTGATCAGCCGGATCCCGGGTGCGAGCGCCCAGATTCTGGCCTACGACATCGGGTCACGGGTCGCGCGGCGCTTCGGGTGCGCAGACGGTGAAGCGTCTGGGCGGTCAGCCGAGTCAACGAGAAAAGCGCAGGCCGGCAGGCCGACGTTCTGATGGTTCGCTGTCCCTCGCAGAACCGGCTGAGCTGGTAATTAGCTGAGAATAGGCCTCGGTACCACCTACTCGGGTCTGCCAACCTCAAGTAGAGCCGCTAACGTTCACGGGCGTAAGTTTTGCGTAAAGATTTCTAACGTGAGGGCGGGGAAGAGCATCACCGTGGTAGAGCTGGCTGACGAGCACAAAGCCCCGTCGACTTTCATCGATGCGTGGAAGCGGTTTTTTCTGGGAAAGCCGCTGATCAACGAGGATCTCGAGCACGAGAGTCTGTCCAATCCCATTGCAGTAGGCGTTCTTTCGCCCGACCCGGTCTCGTCGACGGCATACGGTCCCGAACAGATTTTGATCGAGCTGTTGCCCGCCGCCGGGCATGGCGGCGTTCACGTTGATCCTGCCGCTCGCCGGCGTCATCCTGCTGATCCTGGCGTTGGTCACCGCGTCGTACCGGCAGGTGGTGATGATCTACACGCAGCGGGGCGGCTCGTATGTGGTGGCGCGCAGCGAACTTCGGACCCAAGATCGCGCAACTCTCGTCGGCCGCACTGCTGATCGATTACGTGGTCACGGTAGCCATCCAGTGCTCGGCGGGCACGGTTGCGGTGGTCTCCGCCGTGCCCAGTCTGGGCCCGTACCACCTGGAGATCACCTTGGGAGCGGTGCTGCTGCTCTCGTTCGGCAATCTGCGCGGGATGAAAGAGGCCGGACGGCTCTTCGCCGTCCCGGTGTATGCCTTCGCGATGATGATGACGACGCTGATCGTGACCGGTGTGGTCCGCGAATTCTCGGGAACCTTGCCGAAATACGATCCGGAGCACATCGTCGGGGCCGTGCCGATCCACCAGGGCAACGGCATCGTCATGGGCGCCACGATCTTGATACTTTTACGCTCGTTCGCCAACGGTGGTACCTCGTTGACCGGGGTCGAGGCGATCGCCGACGCGGTCAATGTCTTCCGCAAGCCGCAGGGCCCGAACGCCCGCAAGGCGCTGACCATGATGGCGAGTCTTCTCGGGTTCCTGTTGTTCGGCGTCATTTGGCTGGCCCACATCACCCACGCGACTCCATACGCCGCCGGATACCCGTCGATGCTGTCCGAGATCGCCCGAGCGGTCTTCGGGACCGGCACCGTCGGCAACATCCTGTTCGCCCTGCTGCAGGCGGCGAGCGCTGCAATCCTGTTCTTCGGCGCCAACACCAGCTTCAACGGCTTTCCGGCCTTGACCAGCTTCGTCGCCGAGGACAGCTTCCTGCCTCGACCGATGATGAAGCGCGGTCACCGCCTGGTGTTCTCCAACGCCATCATCGTGCTCACCGTGGCATCGACCCTTCTCGTGATCGTCACCAACGGCTCCGTCGACGCCGTCGTGCCGCTGTACGCCATGGGTGTCTTCATGGGCTTCTCGATCTGCGGCTACGGCATGACGAAATATCACCTCGGCCACCGCGATCCCGGCTGGCGTCGCAAACTGGCGATCAACCTGTCCGCGGCAATCCTGTCGACGACGGTCGTGTTGATCTTCGCGATCGCGAAGTTCACCGAGGGCGCCTGGTTGGTGATCGTGGTGTTCCCGATCCTGGTGTTCGCGCTGATGCGCCTCAATAGGAATACCGCAGTGAGAACTCGGTTTTGGAGATGCAGCTGACCGAGCGTCAGGAGGTGGTCAAGCATCCGCACCACACCGTCGTTGTTCTGGTGGACCACTTCGACTTCGCGACGATCGAGGCTCTGCACTACGCCAGCGAGTTGCGCGCCGAACAGTTGAGCGCGGTGCACTTCGTCATCGACACGCGGCACGCGGGCCGGCTGCAAGAGCGCTGGGAGCACTTCGAGGATGATATTCCGCTGCGGATGGTCGAGTGTGCGGATCGCAACCTCAGCCGCTCCGCGCAGCAACTCGTCTGTGACGAGCTCAGTAAAAGTCCCGATACGAAGGTAACGGTCCTGCTGCCGCGCCGGACGTACGCGCCGCTGGTGGGCCGTCTGCTCCACGACCGCACCGCCGACAAGATGGCCGCTGCCATCAGCCGGGTCGACGGTGCGACGGCGCAAATCGTTGCCTACGACGTAGGATCCCGGATAGCGCAAGCCGAGGCCACCGCGCGTATCGAGAAAGACACGGCTCCCGCAGCAGGTTGAGCTCGTTGGACGCGACGATGCGCGCCGCGCGAGCCGATAATTTAACGTAAAGATTTGCGGGTAGCGCTGTCTCGCGTACCTGGATCCCCGTTCAAACCATTACCGTGCACGACGTACGGATTCGGTATGCAATATGAACGGTGGGGCAGGTAACACATCACTGTGACGGTTCCGGCTGACGCGGATAAAGCTCCGTCAACTTTCGTCGATCGCTGGAAACGCCTTTTCCTGGGAAAGCCACTAATCAACGAGCATCTCGAGCATGAGAGCTTGTCGAATACCGTTGCGCTGGGTGCGCTTTCGCCGGACGCGATTTCGTCGACCGTCTACGGCCCTGAGCAGATCATGGTCGAATTACTACCGGCGGCGGGAATGGCGGCCTATGTGCTGGTGCTGCCGATCGCCGGCGTGATCCTGTTGATTTTGGCTTTGGTGACCGGGTCTTATCGCCAGGTCGTGATGACCTACACCCAACGCGGTGGCTCGTATGTGGTGGCGCGAGCTAGCTTCGGGCCACGGATAGCCCAGATCTCGTCGGCGGCGCTGTTGATCGATTACGTGGTGACAGTGGCAGTACAGTGCGCGTCGGGCACGTTCGCGGTCGTTTCGGCGGTACCGTCGCTCGGCCCCTACCACCTGGAAATCACCGTGGGGGCATTACTGCTGATCGCTTATGCCAACCTTCGCGGGATGAAGGAGGCGGGCCGATTCTTCGCCGTGCCGGTCTACTCGTTCATCATCATGCTCGTGGTGATGATCGTGACCGGTGTGGTTCGCCAAATCTTCTGGGACTTACCGCAATATGATCCAACGCACATTGTCGGGTCGGTGCCGGTCCATCAGGGCAACGGCCTGGTCATGGGCGCGACGGTGCTGGTGTTGTTGCGGGCATTCGCCAATGGTGGCACCTCGCTGACCGGAGTTGAGGCCATCGCCGACGCGGTGAATGTCTTTCGAAAGCCGCAGGGTCCCAACGCCCGTCGGGTGTTGACGAGGATGGCCTGCGTTCTGGGGTTTCTGCTGGTGGGTGTCATCTACCTGGTGCACGCCACCCACGCCACTCCCTACGTCGTGGAATATCCCTCGATGCTGTCCGAGGTTGCCCGTGCGGTCTTCGGCCACGGCTTGATCGGCACGGTTATGTACGCCCTGCTTCAGACAGCGAGCGCGGCCATCTTGTTCTTCGGCGCGAACACCAGCTTCAACGGGTTTCCGGCGTTGACCAGTTTTGTTGCCGAGGACAGTTTCTTGCCGCGGCCGATGATGAAACGTGGTCACCGCTTGGTGTTTTCCAACGCCATCATCACCCTGACCGCGCTGGCGGTGACGTTGGTGATCGTCACCGGCGGTTCGGTCGACGCGGTGGTGCCGCTATTTGCCATGGGCGTGTTCACGGGATTCGCGATGGCCGGCTACGGGATGACCAAATACAACCTGAATCAGCGTGAACCCGGTTGGCGACGCCGGGTGGCGGTCAACCTCTCCGCGGCGATTCTGTCGACGATCGTGGTGTTGATCTTTGCGGTCGCGAAGTTCACCGAGGGTGCGTGGCTGGTGTTAGTGGTCTTCCCGATTCTGGTGTTCGGTTTGATGCGGCTCAACCGCCAATATCGCGCCGAGAACTCCGTTTTGGAGAACCTGGTAACCGAGCGTCAGGACGTTGTCCGGCATCCGCATCATCGTGTCGTCATCTTGGTCGATCACCTCGACTTCGCGACGATCGAGGCGTTGCATTACGCAAGTGGCCTGCACGCCGACAAGCTGGAGGCGGTCCACTTCGTGATCGATGCGGTGCACGCCGCGCGACTGCAGCAGCGTGGGAGCATTTCGCGGATGAGGTTCCGCTGCGGATGCTGGATTGCTCGGATCGTCACTTGACTCGAGCGGCACGAGAACTGGTTCTGCAGGAGATTCACGATCATTCGGGCACCAAGGTGACGGCGTTACTGCCGCGCCGGACGTATGCGCCGCTGGTCGCGCGGCTGTTGCATGACCGCACCGCCGACAAACTGGCCAGGGCCATCAGCCGGATAGAGGGAGCAACCGCACAGATCGTCGTCTACGACATCGGATCTCGCATCGCACAGGCGACGGCCGCGGCCCGCTCGGGTCGCGGAAGCGACGCTTCCGGAACGAGTTGAAGCTGGCAGGCAATCCTGTGATCTGCGCCGGGTCGATGTAATCGAGGATGCCCTGGGCCAGCGGCCGACACGACGTGTGCCGTCGTAGTTGAACATCTTGTGTTTGAGGGGGTTCGCCTCGAATTGGACCCGCCGCGCCGCGCCGCGCCGAACACCCGACCTTGCAGGCGGCCGCCGCCCGGAGATGTCCAATAGCTGTCGAGTCGGCAGTGGCCAGTTCAGTGTTTTATATGAGATATATGGCTGCCTAACGTGCGGGGATCTATCCGACTGGGCACAGTCTTGCTGCCTGAAGCGTCCGCACCATTGAAAATCAGGATGACAAAACTCTGGACAAAGAGCCGTTTAGCAGCCTTCGGCGGGGGTATGCCAATCAATCAGTTTGCTGTTGCGGCCGTCATCTCATATCCGGCGCGGACGGGGTGTAGCGATGGATTTCGGCGTGTTACCCCCGGAAGTCAACTCTGGTCGGATGTATGCGGGTCCGGGTCCTGGGCCGATGCTTGCCGCTGCGGCTGCCTGGGACGGTTTGGCAGCTGATTTGCACTCGACGGCGGCGTCTTACTCCTCGGCGATCGCGGGCCTGACCGCTGAGTGGCAAGGCCCGTCGTCGACCACGATGGCCGACGCGGTTGCTCTATATACGGAGTGGATGCGCGCGAGTGCCACCCAGGCCGAGCAGACCGCCATCCAGGCCAGGGCGGCCGCGGCCGCTTACGAGACCGCATTTTCGGCGACGATTCCTCCGCCGGTGATTGCAGCCAACCGCGCTGTGCTGATGTCACTGATCGCAACCAACCTTTTTGGGCAGAACACTGCGGCGATTGCGGCTACCGAAGCCCAGTACGCCGAGATGTGGGCCCAGGACGCTGCCACCATGTACGGCTATGCGGGATCATCGGCGACCGCCTCACAGGTGACGCCGTTCGAGCCGCCGCCGCAGACCACCAATCCTGCCGGGGCGGCCGGTCGGGCCGCCGCGGCAGCGCAGGCCACCAGTACGCAGGCGCAGTCGTTGCCGCAGATGATGGGTTCGGTGACTCAGTCGCTGCAAAATCTCGCAGCGCCAGTCTCAGCTGCGGCACCCGGCGCTCCCCTGTTCACTCCTGCACAGGTGCTGGCGACGTTGCTGACAAGCTTTTTCAACGGCACCATCGGGCCACTTAGCCCGGTAAAGCTCTACGATCCCCTCGGAGCCTTTTACGACTTGGGCGTCTCGAGCTTCCTTGCTCCGTTCAGCAACTTCAACATGCAGGTGGCCTACGGAAATGCGATCGCTGGCGTGGGGGCACCCGCGGCCGGCGGCCTCAATCCAGGCACAGTCGGCGCGCTCGGTCCGGGGACGGTCGGGCTTGGTCCGGGAATTCGCGTCGCGGGCTTAGGAGTCGGAGCGGTGTCGGCGGACATGGGCCGCGCCGGTTTGGTCGGACGCACGTCGGTGCCCCCTGGTTGGGCCACTGCGGCTCCGGCGATCCGGTCCGTCGCCGCCGTGTTCCCGCAAACCAGTGTTGGTGCCGCTCCCGCGGCGGTTGCGACAGAAGGACAGGGCGGGATGCTCAACAATTTGGCCTTATCGGGTTTGGCGGGCCGGGCCATGGCCGGAACCGGCGGCCCTGTTACCGGCGCGATCGGGGGAGGCCTCGGCGCTGGTCACGGCACGGCGACCACCGCCACCATCATCGTGATCCCCGAGGACTGAACGCTGTCCAAGAGGAAAGGAAGGCGCCACGATCACGTGATCGCGGCGGGGCAGGAGTCGCAATGGATTTCGGAGCTTTGCCGCCGGAGATCAACTCCGGGCGGATGTATGCGGGTCCCGGGTCGGAGTCGATGCTGGCCGCCGCGGCGGCTTGGGACGGGCTAGCCGCCCAGCTTCGTTCGACGGCAGGCTCCTACTCCTCCACGGTCTCCGGATTGGCCGCCGACTGGCAGGGTCCGTCGTCGGCGGCGATGACGGCCGCGGCGGGCCCATACGCGGGTTGGCTAAACGCTACCGCCGCGCAGGCCGAGCAGACGGCCGCCCAGGCCCGAGCGGCGGCAGCCGCCTACGAGACGGCATTTGCGGCCACCGTGCCCCCGCCCGTCATCGCGGCCAACCGCGCTGCGCTGGCGTCGCTGGTGGCGACCAACACCATCGGGCAGAACGTGCCGGCGATCGCGGCCACCGAGGCACAGTACGCCGACATGTGGGCCCAAGACGCCGCTGCGATGTACGGCTACGCGGGCCAGTCGGCGGCCGCCGCGCAAGTGACGCTGTTCACCTCGCCGCCGCACACCACAGACCCCAGCGGATCGACTGCCCAGTCCGCCACGGTCGCCCAGACGGCCGCAACGTCGGTCGGCACCGGCGCACAGTCGGCGTTGGCGCAGCCGATGTCCGCGGCGCCCTCGGCACTGCAAGCCCTCGCAGTACCGACCGCGCCGGTTCAATCTTCGCTGCCGTCCTACCTGTCCATATTCATCAGGGACGTGCTGAACCCCTTCGGTTCGCTGTCCCCGTTCGAGAAAGGTGCCGAGTTCTACGAACTGCCGGCCACGGCGTCGCTGCCGGCAAGGAATGCCTTGGTCAGTAGCGCCCTGGGTTTCAACCTGCTGGCGCGGGGATTCAGTACCGGTCAGGTTCCAGCCCCCATTGTGCCGGGCGACCTCTACCCGCCGATAGTAGGTCCGGCATCGGCCGCATCGGCCGCACCGGCGGCTGGCCCCGCGGTCGGGTCGGCAATGTCCGCGGGTTTCGGGGAGGCCGGATTGGTGGGGTCGTTGTCGGTGCCGCCGAGCTGGGCGGTGGCCACCCCGGCGGTCAGGCTGGCCGCCGCCGTGCTGGAGGGCGCGGGGCCAGGTGCGCCGCTGGTTGCGGCATCCAGCCAGGGGGCCTGCTTGGTCAGATGGCCGTGGCCAGCCTGGCCGGCAGCGCGCTGGGAAATTCCGTCCCGCGCGCCGCGGCCGAATCAGGTTCCCGGGGAGGCGCTGGCTCACGCGACACGGCCGCAGCAAACGATAAGGACGGCAAGACGCAAGAAAAACTAAAGCGTGTTCTTGCCGAACTGTCGGAGACACCGGAGTCGGTGCAGCACTGGCACACCGACAAAGCTCACCTCGAGGGCCTCTTGGAAGAGCTGTCGCAGAAACCGGGCGTCCACGCGGTGCACGTGTCCGCACGGAACACGCCGAACCTAACGCCGCCCAGGCCGCGGTGGGGCTGAATCCCAACCGAAACAAGTACGAGTCGCCCTTGCGTTCATTGCTTCGCTGATGTCTGAGTGCGCACTTCGTAAGGCACGATCGTGGCGGCGGCGCCCGGTGTCCGGCTGACGGCTTTGGCGATCTTGTCGGCGGTGCGGTCATGGAGCAGTCAGCCCGAGCGGCCCGTATGCGCGGCGCGGCATCAGTACCGTCACGTGGGTATCCGGATGTTCGTTTTGCTCGGTGACCACCAACTCCTTTGCGGCCCGGGTCAGTTGGCGGTCCGGGCAATCCAGCACCCGCAGTGGAGTATCGAGATCGAAACCCTGCCAGAGTTCGCGCAGGTGTTGGGCATGCTCCGCGTCGATCATGAAATGCACCGCGGTCAACTCGTCGGCCCGCAGGCCCTTCCCGTAGCGCAGCGCTTCGAGCATCGCAATGTCGACCGCGTTGACACAGAGGAACACGTCGTGGCGCGCATACTTCGTCTGGCCGGGGTGGTCGGTGCGGGACACTTTCCAGGATTGCCGCCTCAGCCCGGTACTGGTTGTTGAGCCGGATAAACGCGAACACCAGACACGGGGAAGACGACGACGATCAGCCAGGCTCCCTCGGTGAACTTGGTCACCACGAAGATCCCCACCACGATCGTCGAGACGATCCCGGCGGACAGGTTGATCACCAGCTTGTACCGCCAGCCCGCCGCGCGGTGGGACAGATGGTGTTTGGTCATGCCGTAGCCGGCCATCGCGAAACCGGTGAACACGCCCATCGCGTACAGCGGCACCAGTGCGTGCACCGAGGCGCCGGTCGCCAGCAGCAGTAGCACCGCCAGCGCGGTCAGCGTGATGATGCCGTTGGAGAAAACCAGCCGATAGCCCCGTTTGGTCAGCGGCCGGGGTAGAAAGCGGTCGGCGGCAACGAAACTGGCAAGTGCGGGGAACCCGTTGAAGCTGGTATTGGCACCGGCGAACAGGATCGCCGCGGTGGTCGCCTGGACCAGGAAGAACAAGATGTGCCCGATCACCCCGTCACCGAAAACCGTCCGGGCGATCTCGGCCAGCATCGACGGATATTCGCTGACATACGGGAGTGACGTGGGTGTGGTGCGCAAGGTAGGCCACACCGGTCACGAAGAAGCCGATAATGCAGGCTATTGCGGTCAGGACCCGACGGGCGTTGGGGCCCTGGGGCTTACCGAAGACATCGACGGTGTTGGAAATCGCCTCGATCCCGGCCATCGACGTGCCGCCATGGGCGAAGGCGCGCAGCAACACCAGAATTGTCGCCCCCATCACCAGCCCACTGCCCTGATGGACTGGAACCATGCCCTTCGTGATGTGGAGCGTAATGCGGTAAACCCCAGAAGATTTCACGGACGACGCCGGTCACGATGGTCAGCGTGAGCATCACGATGAACCCGTAGGTCATCACGGCGAATACCCGGCCCGACTGCCGCAACCCGCGCAAGTTGGCATAACAAGTCAGCAGCACTGCGGCCATGGCGATTTCCAGGTGGTAAGGACGAAGCTGGGGTATCGCCGTGACCACCGCAACCGTGCCGGCCGCAGGCTGCACCGCAACGGTGACCACGTAATCGATCAACAATGCGGCGGCGGCCATCTGGGCGACGCGGGGCCCGAGGTTCTCGCGCGCAACCACGTAGGACCCGCCGGCTCGGGTGTAGGCCATCACGACCTGGCGATACGATGCGGTCACCAATGCCAGGATCAGCACAATGACCCCGGCGATCGGAAGTACCAACACGAAAGCGGCCAGTCCCGCATGGGGCAGCAGTTCCACCATGATCTGCTCGGGGCCGTAGGCGACCGAGGAGATCGCGTCTGGCGCAAGAGCGCCCGCGGCAACCGGGTTGGACAGCGTCTCCGGCTCGTGGCGCTCCCTGATCAGCGGCCTGCCCAACAAGGCGCGCTTGCACCTGTCGCCGATCGACGGCGGGATGCTCGGCCGGCTAGCCGTCGTGGTCACGACGCGTCACCTCCTCGTTACTCGACGACTTGGTATGCGGGGTCGGCCATGATATGGCTTCGCTGTTCTCGTCTCTGCGCGCCTCCCCGTGATCCGGAGCAGTTGGCCGGGAACGATTTCCGCACCACCGTGCTCCGGTCGGAAGGTGATGCGGATCTGCCCGCTGTCGTCGCCGACGACGATCGACTCGAAAGGTTCGGCGCCGTTTGGTGACGTCCTCGACTTCGCTGACCCGGCCTTCGATCGTCGCGCGTGCGCCCGGGAGTGAGCTTGTCCATCGCGACCACCCCCGGGGACCGCTCCGGGTGCTCGTAGGAGGCCACCATCCGGGTCTCGCCCTGCCATATCCGCGCCTCGATGTCGGCGAATCCTCGCGCGATCCGTTGTTCCACCTTGTTGGGGAACGCTTCGCTGATCCGGGATTGCACGTCGTAGGGCACGATCGTGGCGGCGGCGCCCGGAGTTCGGCTGACGGCTTTGGCGATCTTGTCGGCGGTGCGGTCGTGGAGCAGTCGCTCGAGGGGCCCATATGCTCGGCGTGGCAGCAATACCGTCACGTTGGTATCCGGATGCTGATTTCGCTCGGCGGCAACCAACTCTTGTGCGGCCCGGGTCACATCGCGGTCCGGGCAATCGACCACTCGAAGCGGCGTGTCGACATCGAAACGGTCCCAAAGCTTTTGCAACCGCTGAGCTTGCTCCTCGTCGATGTTGAAATGCACCGCGGTCAACTGGTCAGCCTGCAGGCTCTTCGCCGTAGCGCAGCGCTTCGAACATCGCGATGTCGACCGTGTCGACGCAGGCGAACACGAGGTGGTGTGTCAAATCTCACGAGTTCGGGGCGGTCGGTGCGGAAGTTCTTGAGGATCGCGGCCTCGGCCCGGTACTCGCCGTTGAGCCGCATCAATACGAACACCAGCACGGGGAAGACAACGGCTATGAGCCAGGCCCCCTCGGTGAACTTGGCCACCACGAAGATGCCCACCACGATCGTCGACATGATTCCCGCGGACAGGTTGATCACCAGCTTGCGTCGCCAGCCGGATTCGCGCTGTCCGAGATGGTGTTTGGTCATGCCGTAGCCCGCCATCGAGAAACCGATGAACACCCCGATGGCGTAGAGCGGCACCAGCGCATTGACCGATCCACCGGTGAACACCAGCAACGCCACCGACAGCGCGGTCAGCACGATGATGCCGTTGGAGAAGACCAATCGATGACCGCGCTTCATGAGTTGGCGCGGCAGGAATTGATCTTCCGCGACGAAGCTGGCCAACGCGGGGAACCCGCTGAAGCTGCCGTTGGCGCCGGTGTACAAGATGGCCGCGCTCGATGCCTGGACAAGGATGAACATGACGTTGCCGATCAGGCCGTGGCCGAAGACGGCCCGGGCTTCCTGCGAGAGCACCGATGGGTATCCATCGCGGTACGGGGTGGCGTGGGTGACGTAGGCCAGGTAGCTGACGCCGGCCAGCAAGAACCCGAGGATGCAGGCCATTGCGGTGATAACCCGCCGTGCATTGACACCCTGCGGTTCCCGGAACACATTGACCGAGTTGGAGATGGCCTCCACTCCGGTCAGCGACGAGCCGCCATTTGCGAATGCGCGCAGCACAACCAGAATCGTGGCACCCATCACCAGGCCGCTGCCGTGATGGACCGACACGACCCCGGCAGTGTGTTGCGGATCGTAGATGGTCAAGCCGCCCCAGAAGATGTTGCGGACGACACCGGCGACGATCGTCAGCGTGATCAAGGCGACGAAGGAGTAGGTCGCCACCGCGAAGGGCCGGCCGGCTTCCCGCACTCCGCGCAGGTTCATGTAGCAGATGAGGATCACCACGCCGACGGTGATCTCGAGGCTGTAAGGTCCGAGCACCGGTATCGCCGACACCACCGCCACGGTGCCCGCCGCGGTCTGTACCGCGACCGTCACGACGTAATCGATCAACAGTGCCGCGGCGGCGACCTGCGCCACCCGCGGCCCGAAATTCTCCCGCGCAACGACATAGGAGCCGCCGGCTTGGGTGTAGGCCATCACGACCTGCCGATACGACGCGGCCACCAGCGCCAGCACCAACAGGATGACGCCGGTGACGGGAAGCAACAACGCGAAGGCGGCCATCCCGGCCGCCGGCACCAGCTCGAGTAAGACCTGCTCGGTGCCGTAGCAGGACGAGGAGATGGGGTCGGGTGCCACCGTGCCGAGAGCAATGGCGTTCGAGAGTTTCTCGGATTTCAGTTTCGCAGTGACCAGTGGCCTTCCGAGAAGGGTTCGCTTGAACACCTGAGCGAACGGCACCGGTATCGCCTGCCCGCTATCCGCCGCGGTCACAGCGAATGTCATACCCGGACTCAGCGGTTCCAACCTGCCAATATGCTTGGGATGCGGCCGGCTTTTTCGCTGATCGCTGAGTGCTTCCAGGTCGAGATGCCGTTCAATGCTGCGCACCAGCGTCGAGTTGGCGCGGCCGTCGCGTCGGTCATCCAGCACCCCGGAAGGCTCGACGCGCAGCGGCGTCAGCTGTCTTGCGATGAATTTTCCGTCTGGTCGGCGACAGCCGATTTCTGCTCCCTGCACCCAACAAGGTTGCGCAGTCAGATCTCGTTGTAGGTCGCAAACATTCGGGGCTATCGTGCTCGGGTGGCCGACAACGAGGTGATGGGCTTCGAAGGCGACCCGGAGCGCGGTTCGCGCTTCCCGCGCGGGGTCTACGACGTAGGCCGTGAGCCCGACCCCCTCTACACCCTGGCCAACGAACGTACCTACCTGTCGTGGCTGCGCTTCGCGGTGACGCTGCTCGCCGGCGCCGTCGCCATCGACCGACTCCTTCTTGAACACCCCTGGGTCGGGAGCGAGATCCCCGCCCTGGGGCTTGTGGCGATCGCCTTCGGCACCTGCGGCCTCGGTGTGCGGCGCTGGTTGGTGACCGAGCGGGCATTACGGCAGCGCCAGCCGTTGCCCGGCTTCGGCGCCCCGCTGCTCGTCTTCGTCGGCCATCCTCCTGGCGGGCGTTGGCGTCATAGTCCTCGTCTTCGCGCCACGGGGCTGAGCCTCGATGAACGCCGAGCCCGGAAGACTGTGGGGGGAGCAGTATCCGTTCGAGCGCAACCATCTCCAGCGCACGATGACGCTAATCGGGCTGGGCGGCGTCTTCGCCGTCACCGTAACCCTTCTCGTCCACGCCGGTGTCCGCAATATCCTCGGGATCTCGCTCATCGGCGCCGGCATCCTGTCCGCGCTCGCGGCGGTGTCGCGGCACCAATACGTCCGCGAGACCCGCCTCGGGTTCGTCATCCTCGAGACCCGCGGAGGCCTGTTCGTGCTCGGCTCGGCCCTCGCGTTCGCGGTCGTTGGCGTGCTCGTTGCGCTGCTCGTCCTTCTCAAGTGAGAGCCAGTGGTGCATTGTTCCGATGCGGCGCCGATGTGGCTCACGATGGCGGCTTCTGCTGACAGGCGCGGGCTGGGTACTGCAAGACGCCGCAAACGCTCAGGAACCGCTGTGTCTCGCCTCTTCGAGGTCGAGGTCGCGTTCGATGGCGCGCAACAGCGTCGCGTTGATGCGGCCGTCCCGCCTCAACGACATCAGTACTGACCGCTCGACGCCGATCAGTTTCAACCGCAATGCCCGATACCGCTCCATCTCCCGGGCATCGTCGGACTCGTCGTCGCTCGGCGGGCCGAACTCCAGGCGTCGTACTTTGGCTTCGTACAGCGAGCGGGCAGATTTGGTCGCTTCGCCGGTCGCGTCGGCGTGCATAGTCCTCCAGCCACGCCAAAGCGGCCCGGGCCGCTTTCAGCCGGACTTTGTTCTCCGCGCTGCCGAAATCCTCGGCCCGCAAGTCGAGTCGGCGCAGCAGCCAGGGCAGGCTGGTGCCCTGGATGAGCAGGCTTGCCATGATCACCGATGCGGCGACGACGATCACCAGATCGCGGTCGGGAAACGGTCTGCCGTCGGCGACCCGTAACGGGATGGCCAGCGCGGCGGCCAGCGACAAGCCACCGCGCATGCCGGCCCACGCCACGACCGTGCGCTCCCGCCACACCGTCGCCTCAGTGCACGCGCCCGAAGAGTCGTGCGGTGACCGGACCGGACAGCATCCACACCAGCCGCGACGCGATCACCACGACAATCACGGCCGATATCACCGCTGACAACCCGCACCGCGGGTATGCCCGGGATCCAGTGCAACGACCGCACGAGTTCCATGCCGACCAACGTGAACAACACGACGTTCAGGAGGAACACCAGAACATCGAGAAAGGCGAAGGCCTGTAATCGCGCACCTGGGGCGTAAATGGCACTGAGGTGCGAACCCATGTAAACGCCTGCGGCCACCGTCGCCAGCACCCCGGACACATGGACACCTTCGGCGAGCACGTAGGTGAGGTACGGCGTCACCAACGAGAGGGTGATCTCCAACAGCGAGTTGTCGATGCGCCGCCGTACCTGCACTGCGAGCCAGCCGACGGCCAGGCCCAGCGCGGCGCCGCCCGCCGGGGCGGCGAGCAGTGTCACCAACCAGCGGCCCGGGCCGGATTGCCCCGACCATCGCGGTGCCCACGGCGCCGGTGTAGAGCACCAAAGCGGTGCCGTCGTTCGTCAGACCTTCGCCTTCGACGATCGTTGCCAGTCGCTCCGGTACGTCCAGCCGGGCGAAGACGGAGGTCGCCGCAACCGCGTCCGTCGGCGCCACTACCGCGCCGGCCACCAGGGCCACCACCAGCGGCACGCCCGCAATGCCCACCAAGACGCCTGCGACCACGGCCGTGGTGACCAGCACAAGCCCCACCGACAACAGGCCGATCGGCCGCGCACTGGCCCGAAGGTCATCTGGCGCAATGAAATACGCCGCGTAATACAGCAGCGGCGGCAGGAACAGGTAGAACACGACCTCGGGTGCCAGCGTCGGCACGTTGACCCACGGCAGCCAGGCGAGAATCGCACCGAGCGCCACCAGCAGAACGGGATACGGCACGCCGATGCGATCGGCCAGCCATACCGCGGCGATGGCCGCCAGCGGTCCGCACAGCAGCAGAACGCCGTAGCCCGCCGGATCCACAACCGCACCTCCCGAAAGCCAGCCTAGAGGCGTCAGCCCAGGAAGCGCCGTTTCTGTTCGGTGACCTCCTCGGTGGTCAGCAGCCCGGACTCGGCCAACTTGCCCAATAGCGATTGCGCCCGCGTGGCGAGCTCCTGCAATTCGGTCGCGATCGCGGCGACCGCCTCCTGCGGCGGCTGCTGGGACGGCGTCGGGCTTGGCCGCGGCGTGATCCGTACCCGCTCATTGCCGCGTCCGGCCGACGCGGTGCTGCCGACTGCACCGCCCGCCGCACCGGCCAGACCCATGCTGCTGAACAGGTTGCCGACCCCGCCGACCTCCGGAGCCGCGGCGGCGCTGGTGATCGGCAGCGTGAAGGCGGCCGGACGGAGTTCGGGCGCGGCGACCGTCCACCCCGACGGCACGGACAACCGGCCGACTTTGTTCGCCTGGCCGAATCTCGCCGGTCCTTCCGAGTCCGGGACCGCGTCCGAGGGTGCGCCGATACCGCCGGTGCCGTTGATGATCCACTGCGGCAACATCGTCCCGCCGACACCGTTGCCGGTGAACGGGCCTTTGCCGTTGTCGATAGTCGCGGTCGGCGTTGATCAGCAGACCTCGCACGGTCGTGCCGAACGACGTGAAGGACGACGTGATGCCGATCGTGCCGACGGTCGCGGCGGTCGCGGTCAGTGGCACCGTCAGCAACGGCAGCAGTGCCATCGGATCCACCGCGGCGGGTGCCGCCGCGGCTGCGAGTCCCTGTAACGCCTGGGGGATCGCGGTGAGCACCCGGGTGCCGTTCGACGACGACCGACTGCGCCGACGCAGCGGCCTGCTGGATCCCGCCGGCCGGGTTGGTGGTGGGCGGCGGCGAGGCGAACGGCGTCAGCGTCGATGCCGCCGCGGCCGAGCCTGCGTAGCCGTACATCGCGGTGGCGTCCTGGGCCCACATCTCGGCGTAGTGGACTTCGGTGGCCGCGATAGCCGCGGTGTTCTGCCCGAGCACGTTGGTCGCGATCAGCGTCATCAGCAGGGTGCGGTTGGCCGCGATCACCGCCGGCGGCACCGTCGTCGCGAACGCGGCCTCATAGGCAGCTGCCGCCGCCCGGGCCTGGGTGGCTGTTTGTTCGGCTTGCGCGGCAGCCGTGGTCATCCAATCCAGATACGGGGTGGTCGCCGCCGTCATCTCCGCCGACGACGCGCCCAGCCAGGGCCCGCCGGTCAGCTCGGAGATCGCCGCCCGGTAGGACGCCGCGGTGGACTGGAGTTCGGCGGCCAGCGCGTCCCACGCCGAGGCCGCTGCCAGCATCGGCCCCGGGCCGGGGCCGGCATACATTCGCGCGGAATTGATTTCCGGCGGCAACGTCGCGAAATCCATTGTGCTGTCCTGACTCAACAAGCTGTCGTGGCGTTTGCGGCCTCGGTGGCCGCGTAGGACGTCGCGTTGTTGTCGAGGGTGCTGACCAGCTGCTGGTGGATCGCCTCGGCTTGAGCGCTGATCGCCTGATACATCTGCGCGTGAACCGCGAATTGGGTGGCTGCCAGCGCCGACACCTGGTCGGCGGCGGCCGGGACCACGCCCGTCGTGGGCGCCGCGGCAGCGGAGTTCTGCGCGCTCATCATCGCGCCGATCCCCGCCAAGTTGGCGGCGGTGGCGCTCAGCGCCTCGGGTTGCGTCGTGACGATATAACATCGGACTTCCTCTCGGTGGGTATCACATGCGACTGAAGACGCGCGAATACCACACGCCAGCAAGTGAATTCGTTGAATAGGCCGCAAACCAGCGGGACCTGGACTCACGGTTACCACCCCGCCTTCTATCCCAGTGCGGTCGGGTAGAAGCCATCAGCCGTACGGCGGTTAAAGGGCGAGCTTCATCGCCTGAACGCGATGTTAATGACGGTTTAATGCCAGATCAACGAGGCGCGCACGTTCATTGGGGATTACTACATAACTGGGGATAACCGGTCTTTGTTCGGCGGTGATCGGTGCGCGGCGAATATCGGTGTCGGCGCCCTGCAACAGGGTGGCGGCATGACGATGTTGACGCGAGCCGAAATCGGGGCGCTCGGCGAGCGGTTGGCGGCCGATCACCTGACCGGTCTCGGGCTGCGGATCGTGGCCCGCAACTGGCGCTGCCGTTATGGCGAACTGGATGTGATCGCCGTCGACCCGGCCGTCGACACGGTGGTATTCGTCGAGGTCAAGACCCGCACCGGGGACGGTTTCGGTGGCCTGGCGCAGGCGGTGACCGCGCAGAAGGCACGCCGCCTGCGGCGCCTGGCCGGGATCTGGCTGGCCACTCAGGACCAGCGATGGGCGGCAGTCCGAATCGACGTGATCGGCGTGCGGATCGGCCGCCGGCGCACCCCGGAACTCACCCACCTGCAGGGCGTGGGCTGATGGCGCTCGGACGCGCGTTCTCGGTCGCGGTTTTAGGGCTGGATGGCCAGATCGTCGAGATCGAAGCCGACATCACGTCCGGCCTGCCCGGCGTGCACCTGGTGGGCCTGCCCGATGCCGCGCTGCAGGAGTCACGCGATCGCGTCCGCGCCGCGATCACCAACTGCAACAACAAGTGGCCGATGTCGCGCCTGACGCTGGCACTGTCACCGGCAACGCTGCCGAAAATGGGATCGGTATACGACCTGGCACTCGCGGCCGCGGTCTTGTCGGCGCAGCGAAAAACGCCATGGCGACCACTGGAAACCGCGGTGGTGCTCGGTGAGCTGGCATTGGACGGACGGGTCCGGCCGGTGCGCGGGGTGCTGCCGGCGGTGCTTGCGGCCAAGGGCGCCGGCTGGGGCGTCGCGGTGGTTCCGGTCGAAAACCTTCCGCGAGGCCAGCTTGGTCGACGGCATCGAGTCTGGGGCGTGCGCACGCTGGCGCAGCTGCTGGGCTGGCTCAATGGTTCGGCGCGCCTTGACGAGCCGATCAGCGGGTCACTTCCCGAGCCGGAGCCGCTCGCGGATCTGGCCGACGTGGTGGGTCAGGCCCAGGCGCGTTACGCGGTCGAGGTCGCCGCCGCCGGGTCGCATCATCTGATGCTGACCGGGCCGCCCGGCGTGGGTAAAACCATGCTGGCGCAACGTCTTCCGGGGCTGCTTCCGCCGCTGTCAGACGGCGAGTCGCTGGAAGTCACCGCGATTCATTCGGTGGCCGGCCTGCTTTCGGACGCCACGCCGCTGATCACCCGGCCGCCGTTCGTGGCGCCGCATCACAGCTCGAGTGTCGCCGCACTCGTCGGCGGCGGTTCGGGAATGGCCCGGCCAGGCGCCGTCAGCCGGGCACACCGCGGGGTGCTGTTTCTCGACGAGTGCGCCGAGATCGGCGTCAGTGCGTTGGAGGCATTGCGAACACCGTTGGAAGAGGGGGAGATTCGTCTTGCCCGCCGCGACGGGGTGGCGTGTTATCCCGCCCGCTTTCAGCTTGTGCTGGCGGCCAACCCGTGTCCCTGCGCGCCGGCTGACCCTCAAGACTGCATCTGCGCAGCGGCGGTCAAACGGCGCTATCTCGGCCGACTGTCCGGGCCGCTCCTGGACCGCGTCGACTTGCGAGTGGAGATGCATCCGGTGCGTATGAGTGTGTTCGCGACCGCTGAAGCCGAGTCGACGCGGCAGGTCCGTCACCGGGTCACAGTCGGCCCGCGATGCGGCGGCACAGCGTTGGCGGGAGCACGGTTTCCGAACCAACGCCGAGGTGAGTGGAACACTGCTACGACGCCGGTTCCGCCCGGGCAACACGGCGATGGAGCCGCTGCGGACGGCGCTGGATCGCGGGCTGCTGAGCATCCGTGGGCTCGACAAGACGCTCCGGGTCGCGTGGACACTGAGCGACCTGGCCGGCCGCAGCTCGCCGGGGCGCGACGAGGTGGCCACTGCACTGAGTTTCCGCCAACCGGGGGCATCCCGATGACCGACACGACGCAGCGTGCATGGGCTTACCTTTCACGGGTCGTCGAGCCGCCGTGCGCTGAGCTCGCCGCTCTGGTGGCACGGGTGGGTCCCGTCGAAGCGGCCGAGCGGGTCCGGCAGGGCCAGGTCGACGACGCCCTCGCGCGACGCACTCGAGGCGAGGCGTGAAATTGACCGCGCTGTCGAGGATCTCGAACTCCTTGCGCGTCGCGGTGGACGGCTGATCTCGGCCGACGACGACGAATGGCCCGCGCTGGCGTTCACCGCGTTCGGCGGCACCGCGGTCGCGGCGAGACCGCAGGGTAGGCCGCCGATGGCGTTGTGGGTGCTTGGCCCGGCGCGGCTCGATGACGCCGCGCAGCGGGCCGCCGCCGTCGTCGGAACCCGCGCGGCAACCAGCTACGGCGAGCACGTGGCCGCCGACCTTGCGGTCGGGCTGGCCGAGCGCGATGTCGCGGTTGTCTCCGGCGGGGCGTACGGAATCGACGGTGCGGCGCACCGCGCGGCGCTGTCCGTCGATGGCCTCACCGTCGCGGTGCTGGCCGGTGGTATCGATATTCCCTATCCCGCAGGGCATTCCGCGCTGCTGCATCGCATTGCCACCGACGGGTTGCTGGTCACCGAATATCCGCCGGGGGTACGTCCGGCCCGGCACCGATTTCTGACCCGTAACCGGCTGGTGGCCGCGTTCGCCGGGGCGGCGGTCGTGGTGGAGGCCGGTTTACGCAGCGGTGCCGCCAACACCGCTGCCTGGGCTCGGGCTCTGGGCAGAGTCGTCGGTGCGGTGCCGGGCCCGGTCACCTCCTCGGCGTCGGGCGGATGTCATGCGCTGCTGCGCGCGGGCGCCGAGGTCATCACCCGTGCCGAGGACATCGTCGAGCTGGTGGGCCGGATCGGGGAGTTGGCCTCTGAGCAGCCCAGTCCGGCAAGCCCGCTGGACGGACTGGGCGAAGACGAGCGGCGGGTGTACGAGGCGCTGCCCGGACGCGGGACCGCGACGGTCGACGAGATCGCCGTCGCCGCCGCGGTGCAGCCGGCGCGGATCCTGGCGCCGCTGGCGATGCTGGAGATCGCCGGCCTGGCCGAACGTCACGACGGCAGCTGGCGGATCGTGCGGAATCGTAGGCGACCGGCATAACCGGTGCGCCTCTATAGTCGAAGGGATCAGTGCTCGAAGGAGAGGAACCAGGTGTCAGGTCGACCAGTGCACACGTTCGAAGTGGTGCGCACCGAACAACTCACGTCGCACATGGTCCGAGTTGTGCTGGGCGGCAATGGCTTCGACACATTCACGCCCAGCGAGTTCACCGACTCCTACGTCAAACTGGTCTTCGTGGCCGACGACGTCGATGTGGCCGCGTTGCCGCAGCCGTTGACGCTGGACTCCTTCGCCGACCTGCCGGCCGCGAAGAAGCCGGTGGTGCGGACGATCACCGTTCGGCGCGCAGACCCGGCCGCCCGCGAGATCGCCGTCGACATCGCGGTCCACGGCGAGCACGGTGCCGCCGGACCGTGGGCCGCGACGGCACAGCCCGGGCAGCCGATGTATCTGATGGGCCCCAGCGGGGCCTACGCCCCCGACCCGGCGGCCGACTGGCACCTGCTGGCGGGTGACGAGACCGCGCTACCTGCGATCAGTGTCGCCCTGGAAGCATTGCCCGCCAACGCAATTGGTCGGGTCTTCATCGAAATCGCCGAGCCCGAAGACGAGATTCCGCTGACTGCACCGGACGGCGTCGCAGATCAACTGGCTGTACCGCGGCGGTCGGGCCGACCTGGTCGGCGAGGACCGGGCCGGCGACAACGCGCCGCTGGTCGAAGCCGTCAAAACCGCCTTCTGGCTTCCCGGGCAGGTGCATGCCTTCATCCACGGCGAGGCGCAGGCCGTGATGCACAACCTGCGGCCGTACATCCGCAAAGACCGTGGTGTGGAGGCGAAGTGGGCGTCCATATCGGGGTACTGGCGTCGCGGCCGCACCGAAGAGACGTTCCGGCAGTGGAAGAAGGAGCTCGCCGCCGCCGAGGCCGGAGCCCACTAGGGCCTCGTCAGCCCGATCGCCGGCTGGCATGCTCATCGCATGGCATTCGGCGACTATCAGAACGAGATCTACCTCCAGGGCCTCGGCCGGAATCGTGCCAAAGCTGCCGATGGTCTTCGCGGAGCTGGAAGCCAAGGCCGAGAAGGCTTTGCCCCCGTCGATCTGGTCATACGTCGCGGGCGGTGCGGGCGATGAGCGCACCCAGCGGGCCAACGCTGAGGTCTTCCAGCAATGGGGTCTGATCCCGCGGATGTTCGTCGGCGCCGCGCAACGCGATCTGTCGGTCGACCTGTTCGGGCTGAAACTGCCGAGCCCGCTGTTCATGGCGCCGATCGGCGTGATCGCGCTGTGCGCCCAGGACGGCCACGGGGACCTGGCCACCGCGCGCGCCGCCGCCCGCACCGGGGTGCCGATGGTCATGTCGACGCTGACCGAGGATCCGCTTGAAGATGTCGCCGCCGAGTTCGGCGAGACGCCCGGGTTCTTCCAGCTCTACACCCCGACCGACCGCGACCTGGCCGCCAGCCTGGTGCACCGGGCCGAGGCGGCGGGCTTCAAAGGCATCGTCGTCACCCTGGACACCTGGGTCACCGGCTGGCGCCCGCGTGACCTGAGCACATCGAACTTTCCGCAATTGCGCGGCAAGTGTCTGCGCAACTACACCAGCGACCCGGTATTCCGGGCGAGCCTGCCGCAAACCCCCGAAGAGAATCCGCAGGGCGCCGTGCTCAAGTGGATTTCTGTGTTCGGCAATCCTTTGACGTGGGACGACCTGCCGTGGCTGCGCTCGCTGACCACGTTGCCGCTGATCGTGAAGGGCATCTGTCACCCCGATGACGCGCGTCGCGCCAAGGACGGCGGCGTCGACGGGATCTATTGCTCCAACCACGGCGGCCGTCAAGCCAACGGCGGCCTGCCCGCGCTGGACTGCCTGCCGGGGGTGGTGGAAGCCGCTGACGGGTTACCGGTGCTGTTCGACTCGGGAGTTCGCAGCGGCGCCGACGTCGTCAAGGCGTTGGCGCTCGGTGCGACCGCGGTCGGTGTCGGGCGCCCCTACGCGTACGGCCTGGCGCTCGGCGGCGTCGACGGCATCGTGCACGTCCTGCGGTCCCTGCTGGCCGAGGCCGACCTGACGATGGCCGTCGACGGCTACCCGACGCTGAAAGATCTCACTCCGGACACCCTGCGGCGCGTCACCTGAGTCACGGCGCGCGTCTCTGCGACCGTGAGGTGGTGGAGGCGATCCTCGACGAGTTCGACAGCTATCTGGACCTGCAGTGCCTTCGTTCGGTGCATACCCGCCGCGCGTACCTGGGCGATCTGCGGTCGTTGTTCGCATTTCTGGGCGAGCGCGCCCCGGACAGCGGCCTGCAGGGACTGAGCCTTCCGATCCTGAGGTCGTGGCTTGCCGCCGGGGCGGGTGCCGGTGCCGCGCGCACGACGCTGGCGCGCCGCACCTCGGCGGTCAAGACGTTCACCGCGTGGGCGATGCGACGGGGTCTGCTGGCCGGTGACCCCGCGGCCCGGTTGCAGGTGCCCAAGGCGCGCCGGGCGCTACCGGCGGTGTTGCGCCAAGACCAGGCTCTTGCCGCCATGTCGGCGGCCAAATCCGGTTCGCAGCAAGGTGATCCGATGGCGTTGCGGGATCGTTTGATCGTCGAGCTGTTGTATGCCACCGGTATTCGGGTCAGCGAGCTGTGCGGTTTGGACATCGACGACATCGACAACGGGCACCGCCTGCTGCAGGGTGCTGGGTAAGGGCAACAAACAGCGCAGCGTGCCGTTCGGCGAGCCCGCGGCCGACGCCTTGCGCGGGTGGCTGGCCGAGGGCCGTCCGGAGCTGGTCACCGCGGATTCCGGTCCGGCGCTGCTGCTGGGCGCGCGGGGCCGGCGGCTCGACGTGCGGCAGGCGCGCACCGTCGTGCACCAGACGGTCGGCGCCGTGGAGGGCGCTCCCGATATGGGCCCGCACGGGCTGCGGCACAGCGCGGCAACGCATCTGCTCGAGGGCGGGGCCGACCTGCGCGTCGTGCAGGAACTGCTGGGGCATTCCAGCCTGGCCACCACCCAGCTCTATACGCACGTCACCGTCGCCCGGCTACGTGCGGTGCACGATCAGGCCCATCCGCGGGCCTGACGCGGGCCTACCGATGCAGCGGCTTCAGCCGAATCGGCGTCGACGCGAGTAGCCCCAGCGGGTCGATGTAGTCGGCACCCGAGGCCGGACCCCACATCGCGCCCCAGTGCAGGCATGCCGCGGCCGGGCAACCCGGATGTCCGGCCTGCAGCTCACCGATCACCGTCCCCGCGGTCACCCGCTGCCCGACTCGCACACCGGCCCGGACCGGCTCGTAGCTGGTGTGCAGGCCGCCCGGGTGGGCCAGCGACACCAGCTCGCGGCCGGCCAGCGTCCCGGCGTACACCACGGTGGCGTCGCCCGCGGCGTACACCGGCTGACCAGGCCTACCTGCCAGGTCCACCCCGCGGTGGCCGCGGTTCCAGTTCGGCGACGGAGCGTCGAAGGCTCGCACTACGGCCGGCGTCGGTCGCAGCGGCCACTGCAGCCTGACATCGTCGCCGCGGGCCGGCGCCGCGCAGGCCAGCATCACGGCCGAGATCATCGCCGCCCTGCGCACCTGGTCAGTTCACCGCGGCGGCCGCGAACCGGCCAGCCAGCGCTGTGGACAAAGCACCTGGCCGGACCGTGTAAACTCCTCTGCGCAGCCCGTATTACGAGCTGACTTCGCGCGTCTGTATCGCGTCTCCCGTTCCACTAGGAGTTCGCATCGCATGCCGGGCGGTCCCGTCTTACCAGCGGGTTCGGCATCGCAGGACTCTGCAGCCCACCAACCCGTTGTCCTGGCCCCCGTTGTTTGGCGTTCTCGCCCAGGGGGACATTTCGAGCCCGGACCAGTTCAACGTGGTCCTGGTTTACCAGCCACCCGACGGAGGCGTGGGCGTTCAGATCCCTGTCGTCGCCGAGCAGTTCGTCGGCGTGAAACTCGACACCGCGGCGTCACTGATCAATATCCCAGCCAGCCCGATCACCGTGCAGAGTTTCCAGGACCAGCCCAACCCGACGCTGTCCGCGTCGGAGCTGATGAGTTACGACGCCGCCCAAGCGGTCCCCTTGATCGAGCTGACCAGCACCTACGAGGGCAACCCCCCCATTACCTGGTCCGCGGTGCCCGACCTGCTGGCCAACGGCCCCCTCGACACCGCGTTCGTCGTCGAAGTCGAGACTGACGGCAACGCGCACCTGCGCTTCGGCGACTCGGTAAACGGCTTGTTCCCCGCCAGCGGCACCGCATTCACGGCCCAGTACCGGATCGGCAACGGCACCGCCGGGCAATGTCGGCGCCGGCAGCCTCACCCAGTTCGCCGCGGACCCGGCCGCGGACCCGAACGTTGTGTCCTGCGTCAATCCGCTGGCCGCCACCGGCGGCGTCGATCCCGAAACCGCCGACCAGATCCGCCGGCGCGCGCCGGTGGCGTTCCTCACCCAGGAACGCGCCATCACCATGACGGACTACGTCACCGTGGCCGAGCCCAACACGCAGATCGAAGACGCCGCCGCATCGCTGCGCTGGACCGGTAGCTGGTACACGGTTTCATCGCCGCCGAGCCGCAGGCGGTGGACGCTCACCACAGCCGCTGCGGACAGCCTCACTCAATACGTCAAACGCTACCGCCTCGCGGGACAGGACATCAATCTCGAGTCGCCGCACTACGTGCCGCTCGAGATCGCGCTCACCGTCTGCGTTGATCCCGACTACTTCCAGAGCGACGTCGAACCGCGCTGCTTCAAGTCCTGGGCAGCGGCATGCTGCCCGACGGCCGCAACGGCCTCTTCACGCCCGAAAAACTTCGCGCTCGGACAGACCGTCTATCTCAGCCCTATCTACGCGGGCCGCGCAGGTCGGTCGCCGGCGTCACACCGTCACCGCTGACGACCTTCCAGCCGCAAGGTACCAACACCAGGCCTATCTGCACCGCGGCGAGATTCCGCATGGGCCCGCTCCAGGTCGCGCGGCTCGACAACGATCCCAGCCTTCCCGATCACGGACAACTGACCCTCGTGATGCAAGGCGGGAAGTGAGGCGCCATGAGCTGCAACGACAGCCGTCGGCGATTGCACCTGCGGATGCTGCGCGGGCACCAGCGTCGCAGACGCCCATCGGCGAGATACAATCCGCCCGGCCTGCCCACGCATCGCCTATCGCACCGGCACATGGGCCACCTTCAAGGAATCGATGCTGGCGCGGCTATCCAGCTCCGACTATCCGGCCCTGCGCCGCTCTCAAGACCCGCGACGACGACGACTTCAGCATCGCCCTGATCGACGCCACCGCCGTGATGCTGGACATCCTGACCTTCTATCAGGAGCGCCTCGCCAACGAGAGCTACCTGCGCACCGCCACCCAGCTCGACTCGCTCACCGAGCTCAGCGCGGCTCATCGGCTATCAGCCTGCGCCCGGGAGTCGCCGCGTCCACCTATCTCGCCTTCACCATGAGCGCCGCGACCGGCCTGCCACCCAACCCGACTACGACCGCCATCACCATTCCTGCGGGCACGCAGGTGCAGAGTGTTCCCGCGCAGGGACAGACACCGCAGTCGTTCGAAACCTCCGCCGACATCCTCGCCAAGCCCGACTGGAACGCGTTGCCCGTGCAGACCGGCGTCCCTGGCTGCCGAAGACCGACGACACCAGTCGTCTATCTCGCGGGAACCTCGACCCAGCTCAACCCGGCGACGCCATCCTGATCGTTGAAACAGGCAGTGCCCTCGGCCAGCTCTACGTCCGGCTCATCAGCTCCGTGACGACCGACACCGTCAATCAGCGGACGCTGATCACGTGGGCCGACGGGCTCACATACGGTGCCACACCCGGATCGAGTCAGGCGGTCTACGCCCTGCGCCAGCGGGCGGCCTTGTTCGGCTACAACGCCGTGAACCCCCTCATGCTCGCGAAGAAGACCCAGGAAGAGCTCGAGAACCTCAATCTCATTCAGAGCGCGGGCAGCGGCACGCTCGAGTGGAACTTCAGCGAGCCAGGCGGGCCAGGCTCGGGGGTCGTCGACCTGGACGCCGTGTACGCCAAGGTTACCTCTGGCGGCTATCTCGCGCTGATCCTCCCAGACGGTAGCGGATCGGGATCGCCGGCCGGGACGGTGACCGTCGGCCAGATCGCCTCGGTCACCACCGTCAGCCGCTCCGACTACGGCGTCAGCGCGAAGATCACCCGCGCCACCCTGTGGGTGGACCCCGGTCTCGCCTACTACACCGCCACCCGGAACACCTCGGTCCTGGTCCAGAGCGAACAACTACCCGTGGCCGAGCAGCCGCTCGACCACCCGCTCTACGGCAGCGTCGTCGACCTGGAAGTCATACGGACCGACCTCGCGGGCGTGACCGCCATCGCCATCACCGGCAAGAGCCAGTCCATCACCCTCAACGCGGATGCCACGTCGGTTTACTTCACGCCCGACGACCCTAACGCCGCCCACATCTCACTGGCGGCAGGCGCCACCCTTACCGTCCTGCGCCCACCGGACTTCCTGCACCCGGACGGGTCCGTTCCCCCCTGGAAGCAGGCAACGCAGGCTCTTACCCTGTCCGTCGCCGACACCAACGGCAGGAGCGGGACCGTGACCGCCGCACTGTCCGACTTCACCCTAGGCCCGGCCGCGGCCAGCGCCCCGGTCGTACAGGAGTTCGCGTTGATCAGCGGGACATCGGTGCACGCCTCGCCGTTCCCCCACACTCGCATCCAACTGCAGACGCCCCTGGTCAACTGCTACGACCGCACCGCCACCAGCATTAACGCGAACGTCGGCCCCGCCACCGCCGGCAGCTCGGTCACCGAAGTCATGGGCAGCGGATCCGCGTCAGCCACCAACCAGCAGTTCACCCTCAGGCAATCACCCCTCACCTACGTCCAGACGCCCACCTCGACGGGCCGCTGAGCACCCTTCAGGTTCGCGCCAACGGGGTCGCCTGGACGGCGGAACCCAGCCTCTACGGCCAGGGCAGCGGGGCCCAGGTGTACGCGACCCTGGACCTCCCGGGAGGCGGCGCACTGGTGCAGTTCGGCGACGGCGTGGAAGGCGCGACGCTGCCGACCGGGCAGAACAACGTCCAGGGCAGCTACCGGGTCGGGTCGGGATCGGCCGGCAACGTCGCGGCCGGAGCGATTACCATCCTGGCCGATCGTCCGGTCGGGGTGAGCGGCGTGACCAACCCGCTGCCCGCGACCGGCGGTCAGGACGCACAGTCCCCGACGGCATCCGCGCCAACGCGCCGCAGTCGGTGCTCACGCTCGGCCGGGCCGTCTCGATCACCGATTACCAGGACCTCGCGGCCAGCTTCGCCGGCGTCGCGAAGGCCTGCGCCACGTGGATCCCGGGCGGCCCCTATCGGGGGTCCTGCTGACCGTCGCCGGCGCCGGCGGCGCGGCCCTCCCGCCCGGGAACCCCACCCTGGCGCAACCTCGTCACCGCCCTGCGGAACTACGGCAACCCCAACGTCACCGTGCACGCGCAGTCGTTCCTGGAAACCACCTTCCGGCTCACCGCCGACATCTGCTACGACCCCGCCTATGCACAGACTGCCGTGCAGGCCGCGATCATGCAGACGTTGACGCAGACCTATAGCTTCACCGCCCGGTCCTTCGGCCAGGGCGTATCCGGCGACGAAATCGCCGCGCTCATCCAGGGCATCGCTGGCGTGGTGGCCGTCAACGTGACGACGCTGAGCGTGGTGGCCACCAGCACGGCCGGGGACATCGGCTCCGCGGCCTATTCCGTGTCCGCCTACAACGCCTGGCTGGCGGGCGCCCTCACGCCGCCGCTCCCGCGTCCCTGCAGCGGCTCTCCCACGTCCATCTGCCCCTACGTCCCGGTCGCGACGCTCAACGCGTTGCCCTTGCCCGCCGAGATCCTGGTCCTCGACCCGGACCCGAAGAACGTCCTGCTGGGGGTGATGACGTGAGCTCTGGCCGACCTCTTCGCGCTCTTGCCCGCCGTCTTCCGGCTCCGCGACGCCCAGATCGCCCAGTCGCAGGGACTCGCGCAGGGACCACTCGAGTCCCTGCTCATGGTCATCGACGAACAGGTCGCCATCGTCGGCGACGACCTCATCCAGCTTTACGACGACCAGTTCATCGAGACGTGCGCCGCGTGGGTGGCCCCTACATCGGCGACCTCGTCGGCTACCGGACGCTAACGGCGTCGCTGCCGCGGTCGACAATCCCCCGCGCCGAGGTCGCCCAGACGATCTCGCTGCGCCGCCGCAAGGGAACCGTACTGGTCCTGGAGCAGCTCGCCCGGGACGCCACCGGCTGGGGCGCCCACGCGGTCGAATTCTTCCAGGTGCTCGGGGACACCGAGTACATGAACCACGTCCGGCCCGGCAACCATTACGCACCGGACCTGCGCCGGTGGCAACCCGGCTTGTACTTCCAGGCCGGTGCCTTCGACCGGACGTCGCACCCGGCGGACGTCCGGTCGATCAGCGTCGGCCGCGGTCGCTACAACATCCAGAACGTCGGCGTCTTCCTATGGTCCCTCGGCGCGTACGGTATCACCGCGCTCCGGTCGACGGCGGCCGCGACGAACACCGCGGCGGCGCCCAGTGCTACCGCTTCAGCCCGCTGGGCATGGACATGCCCCTTTTCCACCGCGCGCACCGCAGGGTGAGCAGATCAGTCACGCAGCGAGGCCATCAACGTGCCGCTCGCCTCCGTCGCCGCGTCCTGTGCGCGGACCTGCAAGGCGATATCGCGCCGCGCTCTACGGGGCCGGCCGCTGCTCCTCCTGCGCACCCAGAGCGGCAGCGTGGTCAATCCCTGTCGAGATCAAGGTCGCCGATCTCGACCTTTCCGGGCCCGGCGCTCCGGGGACCTGGGCGAACGAGCCGCAGCCGGCGACTATGCCGTCGCCGTCGACCCGGAGCTTGGTCGCATCGCACTGCCACCGCTGAGCGCCGACGCGACGGCGCCGCAGCTGAATGCCAGCTATTACTACGGGTTCAACGCCAACATGGGGGGCGGTGACTACCCGCGGGCGGATGGCTTCGCGGTCGATGACGCCCCGTGGATCTTCCCCTTCCCTGACACTGTCGGCGTGGCCCGCTACACGACGCTGCCGGACGCCGTTGCCTACGCGATCGGCCAGCTGGCGCACACCGGTGAGGTCGCGGTCGAAATCGCCGGCGACGACGCGCAGCCGATCGCCGGCGGTCTCAGCGTCGACCTGCCGGAGGGGACCACCCTGGAGGTCCGCGCGGCCGAAGGCGCCCGCCCCACGATCCTGCTCGGCGGCGAGGTCACCGTCAGCGGCGACGCGTCCAGCCAGCTGGTGCTCAACGGCCTGGTGGTGGCCGCCGGCAACCGCCATGACGCCCGGCAGCCCCACGCCAGCAGCGCTCGTGCACCTCCCCGCCGACCGTCCGGACGGGACGGCCAACCTGCTCAGCGGGCTCAGCCTCACCGACTGCACCCTGGTCCCCGGCTGGTCAGTCAGCCCGGACGGTCAGCCCCGGTACGGCACCGATCCGGTGCTCATCGCCGAACCGGCTGGCGTGGCCGTGACCATCACCCGGTCCATCCTCGGTGCCATCCGGGCCAATGCGCTCGCGACGGTCGCCGTCAGCGACAGCATCATCGACGCCACCGACCGCACGCACATCGCCTACGCCGCGGTGGACGTAGACGAAGTCAGCGGCGGCGCGCCGCTGACGCTGACCGGGTGCACGGTCGTCGGGAAGGTCCACGCGGCCCTGCTCTCGCTCGTGTCCGACAGCATCGTGTGGGCGGCGCTCGCGGCCGCGGATACCTGGGCCGCGGGCCTGGTCGCGGACCGGAAGCAGGAGGGCTGCGTCCGGTTCAGCTTCCTTCCCTACGGCTCGGTCACGCCGCGCCGCTTCGAGTGCGTCGAGCAGGCGCTGGCCGGACCTCAGCCGCTGTTCCGCTCGCTGCGCTACGGCGATCCCGGATACCTGAAACTGCTCGCCGCCACCGACAACGTCATCCGGCGCGGAGCCGACGACGCCGGCGAGATGGGTGCCTTCCACTTCGTGCTCGCGCCGCAGCGTGAGACCGACCTGAAGACCCGCCTCCAGGAATACATTCCCGTCGGCCTCGAGTACGGGCTGATCTACCAGGACTGATCAGTCGGACAGGAGAGCGTCGTGACGTTCGATACCAGCCGGTCGACCTTCGACCCGTGGAAGGACTACGCGGCCGTCGTCATGGAGCAGGGACGAGTCCAGCTGGACTCGGACTGGAACGAATGGCTCGCGGAGGTCTCCCGCCGGACGCGGGCCGGCACACTCGACCTTGTCTGGCCGGGCCGGCTACCCGCCCACCACGCCGTTCGCGTTCCAGATCACCGCCTCGGTGACCGGGAGCACGAACTCGCTGACGATCGGGCGGGGCCGGATGTACGTTGACGGCCTGCTCGCGGAGAACCACGCCAACCCCGTCGCTACGACATTGGACCCGGCGCTGGCCGAACTGTCCTGGACCCCCCAGCCACCACCCACCACCGATCTGGCCCCCGTCGACTACACCGCTCAGCCGTACTGGGCCGGCGACCCGGTACCGACCGACACCGGTTCGTACCTGGCCTACCTCGACGTATGGACGCGCGCGGTCACCTGGCTCGAGGACGCCGACCTCGTGGACCAGGCGGTAGCGGTCGACACCACCGGGCGGCTGCAGACGGTCTGGCAGGTCAAGCTCATCCCGGTGCCGGCCGAGTACCTGGTCGTGTGCCACGCCGGATTCCGACATCCCGTACCCGGCCGCTTCGGCTGGCCAGCTCACCACAAACGTCGTCACCAACACGCCGACCGGTCCGTGCTGCCTGACCGACGACACCGGCTACACGGGACTGGAGAACCAGAATTACCGCGTGGAGATCCACCAGGGCGGGTCCGGCAGCGACACGGCGAGCCTGACCGGCGCCACCTTCAAGTGGTCTCGCGACAACGGCTCGGTCAGTACCGGAGTGACCTCGATCGTCACCGGCACTAACACGCTTAACCAGCCGGCGCAGCCAGCTCACCGTCCTCAGCCTCGGCCGGGACCAGGTCCTGGGCTTCTCGCCCGGCAACTGGATCGAGATCCTGGACGATGCGTTCCAGTTTCAGGGGCTGCCGCGTGAGCTGCACCAGATCGACAGCATCGACGTGTCCAGCCGGACCATCACCCTCACCGATACCGTGTCGAACCACTTTCCCACCGGTCAGCTGGCGCCCGACAGCCACACCCGGATCGTGCGGTGGGACCAATCCGGCAAGATCTACGAGCAGGACGGCACCACCCTGTGGTGGGATCTCGGCGCGCCCGGCAGCGACGGCACCGTCCCGGTGCCCGGAGCGGACACGACGCTGATCCTCGAAAGCGGCATCACGGTTACCTTCAGCCTCAGCTCGCCGACGGGTGCCTTCAACGTCGGGGACTTCTGGACGTTCGCAGCCCGCACCGCGGACGCATCCGTGCAGGAACTCACGAAGGCGCCGCCGCAGGGCATCCAGCACCACTACACGAAGTTGTCCATCGTTACCTTCACGTCCCCGGCCAGCTACACCGACTGCCGTACCCTCTTTCCTTCCGGCGGCGGTGACTGTGACTGCTGCTGCACTTGCACCGTGGGTGACGGAGTGGTCAGCACGGGCAAATTCTCCTCGATCCAGGCGGCGATCAACTCCCTGCCCTCGACCGGTGGCGAGGTATGCGTAGGTGCGGGCCGGTACTTCGAGAACATCGTCATCAGTAACGCCGCCGACGTCATCGTCCACGGCTGTGGCCGGCAGACGCGCATCGCCTCAGCGTCGCTGGGCGGCGCCGGTGCTGAGGTTACGCCCGCCGGAGCGAGCGGCATGAACGCCGTCATCAGCGTCGTGAGCTCCTCGCACGTCGAGCTGCGGTCCTTGGCTGTAGAAGCCGCCGACGCCGAGGTCGGAGTTCTGCTGGACCGGCTGGCGCCGAGGGCCAGGGGTTGCTGCTTAGCCTTCGCGGCGGCACGGATATCATCCTGGACGATCTCGTCATCACCGCGTCCGCGCGGCCGGCGATCCTCGCCCTCGAGGTCACCTTGTTGCGGATCACCGGGAACCGTGTCGCAATGAAGGACATGCGAAGCCTCTGGCCGGCCGTGTCAGTCAGCGGCAGGGAGATCCACATCGAGCACAACTGGGTGGGTCTGCAGGACGCCGCGACGGCGCGCACCTGGCTGCCGGCCAGCGTCATCGGTGACCTCCCCCCCGGGCTCCAGCCCGAGCTGACCGCTGCTGATGCCGCGGCGACCGCCTTCCTGACCAAGCTGGCCCTCGCGCCGGCCGGCATCGATCGCCGGCCGTCCCAGGACATCTTCGTGGTCGAGAACGAGATAGAAGGAGGCCGGCGCAACGGCATCACTCTTGGCAGCCTCGTGCTTCTCGACGCGGACGGGAGCGAAAGCAGCACGCTGGTCGGCGTCCTCGCCGTCGAGGAAGACGACTGCAGCACTACCGCTACGCTTCAACTGCCGCCCACCAGTTCGACCGGGCAATCCCTCGCAGCCGGCGGCCAGCTGAGCAACATCCAGATCGACCGCAACCGCATCCGGAATATGGGGCTATGCGGCATCGGCCCAGTCGGGTTCTTCGACCTCGAGCAGACGCTGGAGGTCATCAACATCGAGAACCTCGCCACCACCGGAAACGAAATCTCGAACACCCTGCTCAGCCCGGTCACCGCGCCGGGCAGCACCACCTTCGGATACGGAGCGATCTGCGTCCCTGACGCCGGCAACCTGGTCGTGCGCGACAACACCATCACCGACTTCGGGGCGACACTGTTCGCCGAGGTCAGCGGGATCTTCGTGCTGCACGCCGAGATGGCCGAGATCAGCCGCAACCAGGTACTGCAGACCGGCGCTTGGACGTCGGGCGAGGAAACACAGGCGGCCGCCGGGCTCCGGGCCGGCATATGCTCCTGGCGGTCACGCCACCCGCTCTTGCCGGGGCCGGGTCCGGTGCCAGCGCGTTCGTCGCTCCCCTGTACGATCCGGGTGTGCCCGCCGTGCGAGTCGAGCACAACGTCGTGCAGGTAGCCGTCGGCGAGGCGCTCGAGATCGTGGGACTCGGCCCGTTCACGGTGGTGAACAACAGCCTGAGTTCGGGTGGCACCGTTTTGCTGGCAGGCACCGTGCCCGCCGTGACCGTCATGATCCTGAACCTCGGCGCCGCGCTGGGTGTCAACGAAACGGCACTCTTCTCCCGAGCTCGATAGCTTTTCGACCTCGAGCTCGAAGGTGTCTGACCGGTCGAGGTCGACGCCGCCATCCAGCGGGGCCGTCATCTTCACGAATAACATCTGTCAGCTCGAGACGCGCGCCGGATACCAGCCTGGCTTCGCCTCCGTGCTCGTCGGCAGCCTTGATCACGTGCTGTTCGACGACAACCTCTGCTGGGAAGACGGGCTGAGCGTCAACACCGCGGTCGACGCGTTCGTCCTCGCCCGCACGGTTCAGGTGACGAGCAACCGCTTCCAGGAGAACTTCCCGGTGAACATCGGGGAGATCCAGACCTCCGTTTTCGGGTCCTGCCTAAGCATCGGTCTGGCGAATATCACGGCCCAGAACATCTCCGACAACACGATCTATGCAATGGCCCCGGCCACCACCACACTGGTCGACAGCTCAAACCTGGTCGCCCCCTGACCTTGACGAACTCCACCGGCCGCTCAGAAAGGCGGTAGAGCGATGACAACGAGCCCCAAGGCAGCGGCCAAGGACACGGCCCCCGGGGTCGCCGACGGCAGCCTCGCCTCGGCCCTCAGCACGGTCGACACCCAGGCAACTCAGCGCCTCACCACTCTCGGACTCGTCTACCAGGCCCGGCAATCTCGCCTGACCCGCACCGCGGCCAGCATCACGGCACAGCAGGGCCCCGGCTCGGCGCAGGCCACAGCCGCCGAGGCGGCGGTGGCAGCCGCGAAGATGACAGCCGCCCGCCTCGCCGTTGTCCAGCAGCAGGTCACCACGGCGGCGCCCACCGTCGCCGCCTTGGGTTGGGCGCTCCACGGCCGCGTGTACACCGCCCGGCTGGAACCGGCCGTTGGCTACTGCGTCTTCCTCGTCGACGCCCAGAGCGCGTACTACTCGTCCACCGGGTTCGCCTACACCGACAGTACGGGATACTTCCAGCTCACCTATCCGGGGACAGCAACACAACCCGACATACCGCCCGGTGAGGCGCAGCCCGACATTGGCGCTCAGCCGCCCGCACTCTACGTCGAGATCACGAATCCGAACGGCCAGCCCGTCTACCCCCGTACCACAGCGTTGGCGCCTGCGCTGGGCACAGCCACATATCAAATCCTGTCCTTGCCCCCCGGCGAGCCGTCCATCGGCAACCCTCCATCGGAGATCCGTGCCACTGCATTCCCTCCGCGGTTCACAGATGTTCCCCGGCCGGTCCATACCGGTATCACGCCGCCCGCGCCGCAGTTCGCTAAGCCGCCCGCCCCGCAGGCCGCCGAGCCGCCGGCCCGAGGGCGCTTCGCCGCCGGCCCCGAGGGCGCTTCGCCGCCGGCCCGCGGAGGACGCTTCGCCGTCGGCCCCGACCGAGATGATGCCGACTGTCCCGACAACACCGCCGCTGTGGGTTCGCGTGACCAACGGCGTCGACGAGGGTCGGTCGTTCGCCCTGGAAACAGGTGAGCTGACCATCGGGCGCGAGGAAGGCTCAGCGATTCAACTCCAGGACACCAGTGTCTCGCACAACCATGCCCTGCTTCGGGTGCACGGCGAGGACGTGACCATCGAGGACCTGCGCTCCACCAACGGGACCAAGGTCAACGGCGTGGCTGCCGACCGCCAGACTGACCTTGCGCCCGGTGATCTGATCGACGTCGGCGGCGTGCAACTTGTAGTCGAGCATAACCAGGTGACCAGTCCGGATGAATCGTGACCGACCTGGCGAGCAGCTGGCCGCGGGACGACGGCAGCGCCGTATTGTCGCCGCCCCTGAATCGCCGCGACCCGCCGTGGCCGGGTTCACCGGCTCAATGCTGCACGCCCGCGAACGCGCCCGCCGCGCCGGCATCAGGCCGCGATCCGACCAAACCATCGAGACCGCCCTGGCGATACCGTGACCTGGCTGTCTTCCTTC
>CAWCNE010000006.1:0-916365 GCA_963796825.1 uncultured Actinomycetota bacterium | reverse complement strand
CGCGGATCTGGTCCTCGGTGATCTCGCTGGCCGACCGGCCAGACAGCAGCGTCACGGCGCTGGTCAGTCGTGCGGTGGTGAAATACCTTGACGTAGCCGGGACTTCGTCGAGCGTGCGTACTGCGCCGCCGCGATCTCCCTCGACCGACTGAGCCCTGGCCAGCCCGAAGCCCGCCGAGATCACCCCGTCGTCGGTTTTCCACACCTCGTCGTAGTACTTGTGTTCGTCTGAGGTGCCGGCCAATTCGGCGGTCGCCGCCAAGGCCATCTTTGGCGCCAGTTCGCCGGGGAAGGTGTCCAGCACTTCGCTGAAATGCTTGCTCGCCGAGTCGTAGTCGCCGGTGAGCAATTCAGAGACCGCGCGATACCACACCAGCCGCCAGCGCCACCCCACCCGCTCGGCCAGGTCGTCGAGCTTGCGGGTGGCCTTGGCGACATCGCCGAGGTCCAGTAGGGCGCGAACCTCCATCAGCGGAAGCTCGACGGAGTCCGACAAGTCGATGTCCTCGGAATCCACTGCGCCGTGACGGAATGCGCGCAGTGAATCCAGGGTCTGCACCGGCTGCGACAACACGGTCGCCTGCAACAGCGGCGCTGCGACGTCGGCCGGATCGACCAGCGGCACCTGCAGCGCGGTGACGATTTCCTTCGCGGTCAACTTCTCCGCGTGCACGTGGCCGTCCAGATACACGTCGGTGTGTGCGACCAACAGGGCCTCGCCGAATGTCGAACGACTGCGCGAAAAGATGGTCGACAGGCTCGGCCGCCGGACGCCGGTGTCCTGCGCGACCACCTCACGCAGCACTCCCGAGAGCTGACCGGACATCTCTTCGGCGCTGGCGAATCGCCGGCTCGGGTCCGGATCTATTGCGCGGCGCAATAATCGGCCAAACGAGTCGTACTCCGCCAGCACAGGGTCGTCTTCGGGAAGGCCGTCGACGTAGCGGCCGCCACGGGCGCGCAGCTTCAAGGTCAGCGCCGCCAGGGTGCGCCCGACGGTGTAGATGTCGCTGGCTATCGTCGGGCCGGTCCGCACGATCTCGGGCGCCTGATAACCCGGTGTGCCGTACAGGTAGCCGAACGAGTTGATCCGCGACACCGCGCCCAGGTCGATCAGTTTGAGCTGCTCCTCGGTCAGCATGATGTTTTCCGGTTTGAGGTCGTTGTAGACCAGCCCGATCGAGTGCAGGTAGCTCAGGGCCGGAAGGATCTCCAGTACGTAGGCGATGGCTTCGGCGACCGGCAGCCTGTCACCCTTGCGTCGCTTGAGCGACTGCCCACCAACGTATTCCATGACGATGTAGCCGACCGGTTCACCATGTTGGTCGGTGTGCTCGACGAAGTTGAAGATCTGCACGATCGACGGGTGGACCACCTCGGCGAGGAATCGCCGCTCTGCCATGGCGATCGCCTGCGCCTCGGCATCGCCGGAATGCACCAGGCCTTTGAGCACGACCGGGCGATCATTGACGTTGCGGTCGAGCGCCAGGTACACCCAGCCCAGTCCACCGTGCGCGATGCAACCTTTGATGACGTACTGGCCGGCGACCACGTCACCCGGATTGAGCTGCGGCAGAAATGAATACGGGCTTCCGCAGTAGGGGCAATCGCCCTCCGACTGCGCCTTTTCGTCCTCGCTGGACCGACCCACCGGCCGTCCGCAGTTCCAGCAGAAGCGCTTCGATTCCGGCACAACCGGATTCGGCATCAGCGCTTCGAGCGGATCGATGTCCGGAATCCGCGGAATCTCGACCAAACCACCGCCCAGCCGGCGAACCGGAGCACGCGTGGCGGACTTCGTCCGCGCCGTGGGCGTGGTGTCGCTGAGCAGCCCAGAAAATTCACTGTCGTCGTCGTCGAAGTCCGGCCGGAAAATCGCCTGGGTGGCAATCGGGCGACTCTGCGAGGACGAATCCACCATGCAGTCGGCAGGCTGGGTACCCGGGCCGACGTCGTCCGCGTCCTGGCCTTCCAGATCCTCCGGCTGCTCGGCCATCAGTCCGCGTACCTGGGAATCGGCGGCGCCGGCGCGGGACCGAGAACAGTCAACCACTTGCGGTACAACGTATTCCACGTGCCGTCGCGGCGGACCCGCTCCAGCGTGCCGTTGACGAATTTGACCAGTCCGGTGTTATCCAACTGGACCCCGATGCCGTAGGGCTGCGTGCCCATGTTCGGCCCGACGATGTGTAGGTATGGGTCCTGCGAAACCAGCCCGGCCAGAATCGAGTCGTCGGTGCTCACCGCATCGACCTGGCGCTGCTGCAGCGTCACCAGGCAGTCGGCCCAATTGACCACCTCGACCACGATCGGTGACGGCGAGATCTCGCGGATCCGGTGCAGCGACGTGGTGCCCTTCGCCACGCAGACCCGCTTGCCAGACAGGTCGGCCGGCTTGGTGATCGGCGAGTCGCGCGGGGCCAGAATACGTTGGGAGGCATCGAGATAGACGGTGGAGAAGTTGACTTGCTTGCGTCGATCGCAGGTGATCGTCATCGTCTTGACGACGGCGTCGACCTCGCCCTTCTGCAGGGCGGTGATCCGCTGATCCGACGACAGGATCCGATACTCCACTTGCGACGGGTTGCCGAAGATATCGCGTGCCACCTCGCCCGCGATATCGACGTCGAAGCCAACGATCTCGCCGGTGATCGGGTCGCGGAAGCTGAACAGGTTGCTGCCGATATCCAGGCCCACGATCAGCCTGCCGCGGGCGCGGATGTTGGCCACCGCGGCGTCGGCGTCGGCCTGGTTGTCGAACGGGCGCAGGCTCTCGGTGGGGTTGCAATTGTCGGCGGTCTTGTCCGGCGACAGCGGCGGCTGCGGTGGCATCTCCTGCATGCCGGCCGGAGTGGGTGGCGGCAACGTCGGTGCGGGCGGCACCACCATCGAACCCGACTCGCTGCAGCCCGCGAGAACCGTCGCAGTTGCCACAGCGGCGCACAACATCCGGAGCGGCCGCGTCCTCATCGGTACTCCATCAATCGCGGCCACAACCCGAGCGCGACCGCCACAGCCGCGCCCAAGCTGAGCACGATGCCACCCACCGTGGCGCCGGACAGTCCTCGTCGCGCATTCAGAACGTCCTCGCGCAATTCATGGCGGCTCTGCTCCATCGCCTTCACCAACGCGCGGTCGAGCTTGTCGAAGGCGGGGGTGGAGTCGTCCTCGCCGTTGCCCAACGCCACCTGGGTGGCGGCACGGTAATTACCGACCGAGATGTAAGCGTTGATCCGGTCGTCGGCCCGCCGCCACTGATTCAGCACCTGGTCGGCGCCCTGCAAATCGTTCTTGTCCACGGCGTCGCCACGAGCGAGGTAGTCGTCGAGTTGCTTGTGCATGGCGTCGATGCGTTCGTAGAAGGACTGTTTCCGGACTTCTTCGTCCCCGCGCCGAATCAGGGATAGCGTCTCGTCGGCACGTGCCTGCTGCGCACTGATGGACAGATTGGTAACCGTCTTCAGTGACTCTGCCGCAGTGTTTTTGGCGCTGCGGCTGCCGCTGGTGGATATCGCGAGCGCGGTTCCCACCCACACCACCATAACGAGAATTGCGAGCGCACCGGCGACAAGACCCGGGTTGATCCGCCGTTTGGTGCGGCGGGCCAGCCATCGGTGAGAGAACGCCCCGAATACCGCCGTAGCCAAAACGACCAGGATCACCGGAGCGGGGATCTGGGTCGAGGCCGTGGTCTCGGTGTCCACCCGCTCCGACGTCTGGCTGTAGAGCCGCGCGGCGTCCGGCAAAATCGACGACTGCATCAGCGTCGACGCCTCGGACAGGTAGGACGAACCGACGGGATTACCGGCCCGGTTGTTGGTTCGCGCGATTTCGATCAGCCCGGTGTACACCGCCAGCTCGGCATTGACCCGACCGAGCAATTGGACCAGCGGCTCGTCGGTCAGACCACTCGACGCCCTGGTCACGGCCACCGCCGCATCGGTGATTGCCTGCTCGTAGCGCTGCCGGACGGTTCGCGGCTCCGCCTGGGCGATGAAGGCCGTCGCGGCGGCCGCGTCGGCCACCGACAGCGTGGTGTAGAGCCGCCCGGCCGCGAACGCCAGCGGCTCGGTGTGGCTCAGCACGGTGGTCAGCGCGTGCTGTCGGCTGTTGATGGTGGTCGAGGTGGCGAACGCGCTGAGCCCACCGAGGATGGCCAGCACAAGACCGATCGACAGGATGCGGCCGGGCGTCGTCGCCACGAACCACCACCGGGGGTGGGCCGGTTCGATCGGCGACCGCGAACCCAGCGGCTCAGTCGACGGGTGCGCCAACTCAACGGTCACGTCTGTTCGGACCTCATCTTTCGGGCGGGTGTGTCACGAACGGTATTAAGTGAAGTCTAAGAGCCTTTTCCTGAGATGCGGGGACCTGCTTACTCAGATTTCCCGACTCGTTACCGGTCTGCGACACATGGCGCGCCATTCATGCGTGCTGCTTATCCTGAACGCGTGCGCGGCGACGGTGACGGATGGGTGGTGTCTGACACCGGCAGCGCCCATTGGGGTCGATTCGGTGCGGCCGGCCTCCTGCTCCGGGCGCCGCGCCCCGATGGCTCGCCGGCGGTCCTATTGCAGCACCGCGCGCCGTGGAGCCACCAGGGCGGGACGTGGGGTCTGCCGGGCGGCGCCCGCGACAGCCATGAAAGTCCCGAAGAAGCCGCGATCCGGGAGGCTCACGAAGAGGCCGGCCTG
Organism: uncultured Actinomycetota bacterium; assembly: GCA_963796825.1. GTDB lineage: Bacteria > Actinomycetota > Actinomycetes > Mycobacteriales > Mycobacteriaceae > Mycobacterium. The sequence goes on along the minus strand of CAWCNE010000006.1, from coordinate 911,671 downwards.
CCAGGCCATCTCGTCTCGGTGCGGGCGATCGTGGTCACCGCTGCAGCGAGTGGCACGGAATGGACGTACTCCACTGTGGTCGCCGACGCGCCTCGGCAGCTGCAGACTGTGCCCAACTTCGAGAGCGCCGAGATGCGCTGGGTCGGCGAGGACGAGGTCGACGAGCTGCCACTGCACCCCGGATTCGCGGCCAGTTGGCACCGGCTGCGCACCGCGCCCGAGATTCTGCCGCTGAGCCACGACCATCAGCTGCGACGCAACCTGCCGCGCACGATCGCGATCGAGCAGGGCGTCTTCGTGTGGTGCACCGCCGGTCACCCCGACCAGGAGCCGTCGCAGCTGAGCTCGCGGATCAGCTCGCTGCTGCAAGTGCCGAACTGAGCTGCTTTGCCGCGGCGAGCGGATCCTCCGCGGCGGTGATCGCCCGGACGACGACGATTCGCCGCGCGCCGGCCGCCAGCACTTCCGGCAGGCGATCCGCGTCGATACCGCCGATGGCGAACCACGGCTTGTCGCACGCCAGCGCGGCGGTCGACCGCACCAGCGCCAACCCCGGGGCGGAGCGTCCAGGTTTGGTGGGCGTCGGCCAACACGGCCCGACGCAGAAATAGTCGACGTCCTCGGCGACTGCGACGCCGACCTGGACCTGATCGTGCGTCGACCGGCCGACCAGCACGTCCGGCCCGAGGATGTCGCGTGCCACGGTCAGCGGTAGGTCGTCTTGGCCGAGGTGCAGGACGGCGGCGCCGGCCGCGCGGGCGATGTCGGCACGGTCGTTGACGGCCAGCAGTGCGCCGTGGCGGCGCGCGGCGTCGGCGAGCACCTCGAGCGCCGCCAGCTCGTCTCGCGCTTCCAGCGGGCCCAGCCGCTGCTCAGCGGCGGAACCTTTGTCGCGCAGCTGAATGATGTCCACCCCGCCGGCCAGCGCGGCGTCGGCGAATTCGCCCAGATCACCGCGGTCACGACGGGCGTCGGTGCAGAGGTAGAGCCGCGCGTTGATGAGCCGCGGCGAGGGTTGATGCACACCGCGACGCTAGCGACTAGCGTGGAAGGCCGACACGGGAGTCCCAGGATGCGCAAGCCGGGGTCTGAGAGTGGGCACGCCAGCCCTTACCGTCAAACCTGATCCGGATCATGCCGGCGAAGGGAGCGAAGATGCCACCGGACTCGGGATCGCTGGCCGTCATCGGCGGCGGCGTGATCGGGCTGTCGGTCGCGCGTCGCGCGGCTCAGGCCGGTTGGTCAGTGCGGGTGCACCGCTCCGGGCTACCCGGCGCGTCGTGGGTGGCCGCGGGGATGCTGGCACCGCATAGCGAAGGCTGGCCGGGCGAGGAGCGACTGCTGCAGCTGGGCCTGGATTCGCTGCGGCTTTGGCGTCAAGGCGGATTCACCGACGGCCTACCCGCGCAGGTGATCACCGCGCGAGAGTCGTTAGTGGTCGCGGTCGACCGCGCCGACGTGGCCGATCTGCGTACGGTCGCGGACTGGCTGACCGCGCAGGGGCATCCGGTGGCGTGGGAGTCGGCGATGCGTGACGTGGAACCGATGCTGGCGCAAGGTATTCGACACGGCTTCCGGGCACCGACCGAACTCGCAGTCGACAATCGTGCCCTGCTCGACGGACTGTCGGCAGCCTGCGAACAGCTCGGCGTCGAGTGGGACGGGCCGGTCACTGACCTGGCGTCCGTTGCGGCTGAGACGGTCGTGATCGCCAACGGTGTCGACGCTCCGTCGTTGTGGCCCGGTCTGCCGATTCGGCCGGTGAAAGGCGAAGTGCTGAGATTGCGCTGGCGCAAGGGGTGTATGCCGTTGCCGCAGAGGGTAATTCGCGCTCGCGTACACGGACGTCAGGTATACGTTGTGCCGCGCGCCGACGGTGTGGTCGTCGGCGCCACCCAGTACGAGCACGGTCGCGACACCGCGCCCACGGTATCCGGGGTGCGGGATCTGCTCGACGATGCGTGCGCGGTGCTGCCGGCGCTCGGCGAGTACGAGTTCGCCGAGTGCGTCGCCGGTTTACGCCCGATGACGCCGGATAACCTGCCGTTGGTGGGGCGTCTGGACGCACGGACGCTGGTCGCGGCCGGCCACGGCCGGTCGGGTTTCCTGCTGGCGCCGTGGACGGCGGAACAGATTGTGTCCGAACTCATCCCGGTTGGAGTCCACAGATGACCGCCGGCGACGATGCAGAACGTAGTGATGAGGAGGAGCGGCGCAGATGATTATCCGTGTCAACGCTGACGACCTCGAGGTCGACGACCACACGACCGTGGCGGGGCTGTTGCAGTCGCTTGGCTACCCGGACCGCGGTATCGCGGTCGCAGTCGACCAGGCCGTTCTGCCGCGATCAAGCTGGGCCACAACACTTTCCGACGGCGCAAACATCGAGGTCGTGACGGCGGTGCAGGGTGGTTGATTCCAAGCTGACCATCGCGGGCCGCAGCTTCACCTCGCGGCTGATCATGGGCACCGGGGGCGCGGCCAACCTCGCCGTCCTCGAAGAGGCACTGATCGCGTCCGGCACCGAGTTGACCACGGTCGCGATGCGCCGCGTCGACGCGGAGGGTGGCACCGGCATACTCGATCTGCTGAGCCGCCTGGGCATCACACCGTTGCCCAACACCGCGGGTTGCCGCAGCGCCGCCGAAGCAGTACTCACCGCGCAGCTCGCCCGTGAGGCGCTCGGCACCGAATGGGTCAAGCTGGAAGTGATTGCCGACGAGCGCACGCTGCTGCCCGATGCGATCGAGTTAGTCCGTGCCGCAGAGCAATTGGTCGACGACGGCTTCGTGGTGCTGCCGTACACCAACGACGACCCGGCGCTGGCCCGACGGCTGGAAGACACCGGATGTGTGGCAGTGATGCCACTCGGTTCGCCGATCGGGACCGGCCTGGGAATCGCCAACCCACACAACATCGAGATGATCGTCGCCCAGGCCGGCGTCCCCGTCGTGCTCGACGCCGGTATCGGAACGGCCAGTGACGCCGCGCTGGCGATGGAATTGGGTTGCGACGCAGTACTATTGGCCACTGCGGTGACCCGGGCTGGTGATCCGCCCGCGATGGCCGCCGCGATGGCCGCCGCCGTCACCGCCGGCTATCTGGCCCGGCGCGCCGGGCGTATCCCGAAACGGTTCTGGGCTCAGGCGTCGAGTCCGCGCCCGTGACAGCGCGGTACGTGGCGCTCGGCAGCTCAATGGCCGCCGGGCCCGGGATCCGGCCGACCGCACCGGGTGCGCCGTTCGGATCGGGCCGCTCGGCACGAAATTATCCCCATCTGGTCGCCGAGCAGCTGGGCCTCGACCTTGTCGACGTCACCTTCTCCGGCGCCACCACCGCGAACGTGCTCACCGAGCGCCAGCGCGGCGCCCCGCCGCAGATCGAGGCGCTGGACGGCTCCGAAGAAGTGGTGACCATCACTATCGGCGGCAACGACGTCGGATACGTGCCGCTGCTGATGGGGGCGTCGCTACCGAGCCTGGCGCGCAGACTGCCCGCCATCCGCGAACTCCTCGACCGCGACGCCCGTCTCAAAGCTCTCGACGAGATCGGTGACGCCTTGCGGGCCGTCGGGTCCGCGGTGCGCCGGCGGGCGCCGCAGGCCCGGGTGATGTTCGTCGACTACCTCACGTTGTTGCCCGCAGCCGGTGTACCTGCAGCTCCGCTGTCGGCTGAACACACTGAGCTGGGTCGGTTGGTGGCCGCGCGCCTCGAGGAAGCCACCGCGGAGGCCGCCGAGGCCACCGGGTGCGCAGTCGTGCGCGCAGGACAGGCGAGCCGAGACCATCACGCTTGGTCGTCAGATCCCTGGACAGTGGCGGCGGGCTGGCCGCTCCCGTGGCGCCCGGCGCCGTTTCATCCAAATGCGGCAGGTATGCGGGCAGTGGCGGACTTAATTTCGGAGCAGGCCGGCAGCGCCTGATTAGTTTCTCGACACCTGGGTAAATCAACGTCGACATGCAGAAATTACTGCCGAGGGATTTATTCGTCGACACAACATTGGAACCACACGTGCACCGTCGCGGATTCGACCATTCGGCGCTCTTTTACCAATCAGAGAGCGAGTACGTCGATTCTTTAATGCAGTTCATCGCCGACGGACTGGCGCAGCGGCAGCCTATTTTGGTGGCGGTGCCCGGGGATCGGCTGGCTTCGTTGCGCCGCGCACTGGGCGACGACGCCGACGACGTCACGATGGCCGACATGGTGGAGTTCGGCCGCAATCCCGGGCGCATCCTCGCCGGGCAGTACTCCTTCGTCGAACGCCACCCGGACCAGCACGTCCGCATCATCGCCGAACCGGCCTGGGCGGGCCGAACAGAACACGAGTATCTCGCCTGCATGCAGCACGAGGCGTTGGCCAACATCGCGTTCTCGGGTTCCAGCATCACGGGTCTGTGCCCGTACGACGCATCGTGTCTGAACGAGAGCGTCTTGGAGCACGTCCGCCTCACCCATCCCCAGGTCTGGATGGGCGGGTCGCTAAACCACTGTCCGGAGTACGCGGTCGACACCGCACTCGAGCGATGCAATCAACCGCTGGTGACCAGTCCGGCCGCGGTGACGCACACCGTGGAGCATGCGCGCGACCTGTCCGGCGCCCGCAGATCCGCCGAACGCTACGGCAGGCTGCTCGGGATGGCGCCGGATCGGGTTGCCGACCTGCTGTTGGTGACGACCGAGCTGGCTACCAACAGCCTCGATCACGCCGGAGGTCCGTGCCAGCTCGCGTTCTGGTACGACAGCGGGTTCGTGGTCTGCGAGGCACGCGACACGGGCCTGTGGGCGGACCCGCTGGCGGGGCGACGACCACCGGGCGCGGCCGGCGCCGGTCCGTACGGGCTGTTCGTGGTGAACGCGATCGCCGACCTGTTGCGCACGCACACGACGTCCGCCGGTACCACCGTCCACGCCTATCTGCGGCGCGACGACCCCTCCGAAGCGGCAAGCTGACACGGGCACAGATGCGGGGTGCGAGTCGACGCGTGCGTCTAACCTGGGGCGCGATGGCTACTAAATCAAAAACCCTGCTCGTCGCTGTCGCGACGCTGATGTTGGCAACCGGCGGATGTGCATCCTCCGACACCGCGAACTCGATGAAGCCGCTCTCGGCCCCCGATTTCGCTGCCTCACTGCGCGGCCGGGTCACCACCGACGCGATGATGGCCCACCTGACGAAGTTGCAGGACATCGCCAATGCCAACAACAACACCCGCGCGGTCGGCACTCCGGGCTACGACGCCAGCGTCGACTACGTGGTGGGGAAGTTGCGGGACAAGGGTTTTGACGTACAGACGATGCAGTTCGACGCGCACGTGTTCCATTCCGACCCGGGGTCGGTGACCGTCGCCGACAAGAAGGTCGACGCGCGGGCGCTGGAGTACAGCCTCGGCACCCCGCCGGTCGGGGTGACCGGTCCGCTGGTCGCGGTTCCGGCCGATGGCAGTCCGGGCTGCAATCCCGCCGACTTCGACGCCCTCCCGGTCAACGGTGCCGTAGTGATGGTGGACCGCGGGACCTGCCCGTTCGCGCAGAAGGCGACCGCCGCCGCACAAAAAGGCGCGGTGGCAATGGTCGTGGCCGACAACGTCGTCGAGGAGCACATCGCGGGCACCCTGAGCGAGACCAACCAGGTCAAGATCCCGGTCGTCGGGGTCACCAAATCCGACGGCGCGCTGCTGCGCACGATCGTGGGGCCCGCGACGGTTCAGGTGGCCGCCGATACCAAGACCGTCTCGGCCCGCAACGTGGTCGCACAGACCAAGACCGGCTCGAGCAGCGATGTGGTGATGATCGGGGCGCACCTCGACAGCGTCCCCGAGGGACCCGGCATCAACGACAACGGGTCCGGTGTGGCCGCGGTGCTGGAAACCGCGCTGCAGCTGGGCAACTCGCCGGGGATTCACAACGCGGTGCGGTTCGGCTTCTGGGGCGCCGAGGAACTCGGTCTGATCGGGTCACGGAAGTACGTGGAGTCATTGGATATCAACGCGCTCAAAGACATTGCGTTGTATCTCAACTTCGACATGCTTGCCTCGCCCAACCCGGGCTACTTCACCTACGACGGCGACCAGTCACTGCCGGCCGACCAGCGGGGCAACCCCGTTGTGCCCGAAGGCTCCGCCGGCATCGAGCGGTCGCTGGCCGCCTACCTCAATTCCGCCGGGAAGACCCCGCAGGACACCTCGTTCGACGGGAGATCCGACTACGACGGTTTCACCGTCGCCGGCGTGCCGGCGGGCGGGTTGTTCTCCGGCGCCGAGAACAAGAAGTCGGCAGATGAAGCCAAGCTGTGGGGTGGTCCCGCGGACCAGCCGTTCGACCCGAACTATCACAAGAGCACGGACACCCTGGAGCACATCGACCGTGCCGAGCTGGGCATCAACGGCGGCGGGGTTGCCTATGCGACAGGCTTTTACGCGCAGGATCTGTCCGGTCGCAACGGCGTCCCGGTCCGTGAAGACCGAACCCGCCACGAGCTCACCAAGAAATAAGCCGCGAGTCAGTCGCCGGTGCGCTCGAACTTGTCCTCGAGTTCGCCTCCGGTACAAGCGCTTCCAGTCATGATCTGCTGACCGTGACCGGTGAGTAGCGGGATCGGATCTCGCGGTAGGTCGGGCTCCGGATACTCGGCGGTCAACTTGATGTTCGTGGTTCCGCCGAGGACGCAGGGCTCGGTGGCCTCCTCGTCGCGGGTCCACTGCTTGCCCCCGAACACCAGCGGCACCACCCCGTCGACCGCGTGGAACAGGCTCATGCACCGCTCGCCGGTGCGCAGACACACCGTCCTGACGGTGAGATCGGGCCCCCCGGGTTGGACATCGCCGTTCGCCATGGTGACCGTTTCGTGGTAACGGCCGCGTAGCGCGGTGGCCGGCGATGTCACCCGCGGCGGCAATGCCGCCGGATCGGGAACCTTGGAGAGATCGGGATCACCGGTGCGGGTGAAGGTTACGGTCAGCTTCGCCGCGCCGCAGCCGTTGGGGGTGAACCTGGTGGTGTCACCGGTCAGGGTGCCGTCGGGCTGCGGTTGCAGGGTGTACACCACCCAGAGTTCGGTTGGGGGCGCGCCGTTGCAGCTCGCCGAGCCGAGGCCCACGGCGAGCCAGCTACCGCCCACCTGATCGAACTCCAGGTTCGAGACGAGCGGCATTGCGCTGGTACCGGTGTAGGACGCTGTCGCGACACAGCCGCCGGATCCGCAGGCGGAGCGCACATCCCAGGTGCCGGTCGTGGGCGGCGCACCCGGGACGGCTCTGCCCTCGAGGTCGGTGCCGGGGGCGTAGTCGGCGCGGTAGGTGCCGGAAAACGTATGCACGGTGGCGGCCGATGGTGCGGGCGCGGCCCGATCGTGACGCTGGACCATCAGCACGCCGGCCAACACGGCCGCTACGAGTATCACCGCGCTGACCGCAAGTGCGGCAATCAGTTTCGGTCGCGCCAGCCGTCGCGTCGGCGTCATGAGGGTGGGAGCCGGCTCGGGCACGGTCGGCGGCGGCGGGGGAGCCCTGTGCACCTGGCCGGACGGCGGATTGAGTGCGTAGTTCAGCTCTCTGGCGAACTCTCCGCAGCTGGCGAACCGGTCTGCGGGCGACTTGGCCATCGCTCTGGTCAGCACCGGATCCAGCGCGGCCAATTCCGGACGACGTTCTCCTAGCGACGGTATCGGCGCCGCGACGTGTTTGGTGATCACTACCGCAGGGTTGGAATCGACATACGGCGGCGCACCCGTCAGCAGGTCAAATGCGGTGCAGGCCAACGCGTACTGGTCGGTGCGCCCATCGAGGGGTTCGCCCCGCAACTGCTCAGGTGCCGCGTAGGCCATGGTGCCGACCGCCATATTCGTCGCGGTCAGTCCGGCCGGATCGTCGATAAGGCGCGCAATACCGAAGTCGGCCAAGAAGATTCGTTGTGCTTTCGGATCCAACAGAACGTTGGCTGGTTTGACGTCGCGGTGCAGCAGCCCCTGCTGGTGTGCGTAGTCCAGCGCAGACGCGACCGCGGTGATGATCTCCACCGCCTGACCGGCTGGCAACCCCTCCGGGTGGTGCTCGCGTACCAGCCGGGACGCATCGGTGCCCCCGACGTAGTCCATCGAGATCCACAACTGCCCGTCATACTCGCCGCGGTCGTGGACACCCAAAATGTTGGGATGCGACAAGCTGGCGCTCAGATCTGCTTCGCGCAGAAACCGTTCCCGGTACTGCGGGTCTGCGGTCCACTGCGCGGGCAGCACCTTCAGCGCATCCTGCCGTGGCAACCGCGGATGGGCGGCCAGATACACCGTTCCCATACCGCCGGCGCCGAGCACGCGCAGGATCGTGTATCCCGCGAACGCTTCGCCTACCGACACCGGCATGGGCAGATCCTAACCGGAAGCTAAGCTGGGAGTTGTTTAGCTGGCGAACCTGATGAACGCGGAAACCTCATGATGGCCGATGAGTTGGGTACGGGGCAGTCCTTTGCGGCAGCCCAGTTCGGCGTATTGGGCCCGTTGCAGGTGCGCATGGGCGACGAATTGCTGCCATTGGGCACGCCGAAGCAGCGTGCAGTGCTGGCGATGTTGATCGTCAATGCGAATCGGCCGGTGAGCATCGACTCGCTCATCGGTGCCGCATGGGATCAACGGCCGCCGCAGGGAGCCCGCGCCACGCTGCATGCCTATATCTCCAACGTGCGTCGGCTGATGAACGGCGCGGGCATCGACCGTTCCGTGCTGGCCAGCATGCCGCCGGGGTATCAGCTGTCCATCAGCGACGATCAGTACGATTTCGGCCGCTTCATCGCCGAGAGAAATGCCGGCGTGCAGGCCGCAGCTGCCGCACAATTCGAGCAGGCCAGCCAGCATCTGCTGGCGGCCCTCGATCAGTGGCGCGGCCCGGTTCTGGAGGACCTGAGCGACTTTCAATTCGTGGAGACCCTGGCCGCGGCCCTCGACGAAGAGCGGGTGCTGGTCTACATCGCACGTGCCGAGGCCGAAATTGCCTGCGGTAGACCACATACCGTGATCTCCGAACTCGAGGCGCTGACCGCCAGGCATGGCTATCGAGAACCGTTGTGGGCGCAGCTGATAACCGCCTACTACTTGGCAGACCGCCAATCGGACGCTCTGGACGCTTACCTGCGGCTGAAAACTCTGCTGGCAGAAGACTTGGGTATCGACCCGGGCTGGACGATCCGCGAGCTGTACGAGCGCATCCTGCGCCAAGAGCCGTTGGACGCGCGCAAGGTCGCCCAGACACATGCCGAGGACACCATTGTCGCGCAGTCGGACAACGCAATCCGCGTCCGGCGCCCCGCGGTCGCGGCATTGGTCGGCGCGGACGGGCGACGGCACGCATTGACCGGCACGGCCACCCGGATAGGCCGGAGCCCGGACAACGACATCGTGCTGTCCGACGCCAAGGTCAGCCGCCACCACGCCGTCATTGCCGATGACGGTCGCACAATGCTCATCACCGATTTGGGATCGGCAAATGGAGTCCGGGTGCGCCGCACACGTATCGACCCCAGCGCCGAACTACACAACGGCGATCGCATCCGGATCGGCGACGAGGAATTCACCCTCGACACCGGCGCCGACCCCCCGCTGCATTAAGGATCCAGTAAGCGCTGTCCCGGACAGTGAGCGAGCGCAGGTGTTGCACACGCAGCACCGCGACCTCACGAAAGGACAATGCACATGAAGATTCTGCCCCCGAACATCGAAGAACAAATCGACCGCGTCGATCGCAACCGCAGCCTGATCATCGGGATCAGCACAGGGCTGGTTGCCTTTTGGTGCCTCTACCGGGTGCTGTGGTCGATCTACCTCTCGATCACCTACGACTTCCTGTTCGGGTCACTGGTGTTCTCCATCGTCCTGTGGGGTGTGATCGGCGTCGTCGCGACGATCGCCGCCACCGCCTTCCTCACGCGCTACGCCAAGCGTCCCTGAGCCGGGACGATGATCAACTCGTCCTATCGACCTGAGCCCCCGCAGCTACTGCCCACCACCGTCGCCGACGGGCGCGCCCCAGGCGTGTACTACCGCATCGACGGAGAGTTGGTGCCGGTGCTGCACATCTGGCTCGACGGCAGCGTGCCGGTGTTTTTCGAGCATCACGTCATTTTGTGGAAGGACCCTGGGCTCGACATCGGGCTCAGGGGAAAGGGTGCGCTCAAGCGGATGGTCGGGGGCATGCAACTGCTCATGACCGAGGCGCGCGGGCCGGGCCAGGTCGCGTTTTCCCGCGATGGCACCGGACATGTCTTTCCACTGCATCTGCGACCCGGCGCAGCCATCGAGGTGCGGGAGCACCAATATCTGGCGGCCACAGGCAATTTGGAGTACGGCGTTCACCCGCCAGAAAGGGATCCGGAACATGCTGTTCGGCTCGACCGGGTTCTTCGTGGACCGGTTCGCCGCAACAGAGTCAGAAGGCGTCGTGTGGCTACACGGATACGGCAACGTCTTCGAAAAGGTCCTTGCACCCGGTGAACAGATCGATGTGGAGCCGGGAAGTTGGATCTACCGCGACGAGGGTGTGCGGATGGATCAGCAAGTCTATGGATTGCGCACCGGAATGTTCGGTGGCACAGGAAATCTTGTCTTCAACCGGTTCACCGGTCCCGGTCGGATTGGCCTGCAGTCGATGTACCTGGACATGTCGGCCGACGCAACGACGTGAGCGTGTCGATCTGCAACCCGATCGGCGACGTCGCCGTCGACCCGACAAGCGGCAGACTTGTCACCACGCATCCGCGCGACTGCACGGTATCGATACTCGACGCGGACGATCCGGCCAATGCTGCCGCTATTCGGGTGAACGGTGATCCGCTGGCCCTCGCCGTGACAGGTGGTCGCGCATTTGTCGCGACCACCTCGGCGAGCTACGACGCGGTATCGGTGCTCGACCTGGACACCAAGACCGTGTTGTCGGTGCATCCCCTCGCCTTCACCGTGACCGGCATCGCCGTCAGCCCGGACGGAGCACGGCTGTTCGCGGCCAGGACAGGGCGGCTGGGAAGCGATGTGGCCGTGCTCGATCTCGCGACAGGGGAGGTCACGTCGATACCTGTTGCCGCCCGAGGGGCGTCGAGCATCGACGTGATACGGACCGATTCCACCGGGCAGCTGTACGCGAGCCTATCCAGTTGTGGCGATGGTGAACTCGTCGTCATCGACAGTGCCCGGCGACACGTCGTCGCGACCGTGCGGGTCGGGGCGCCCGTCCGCGACTTCGCGCTGAGCCCCGACGGCGCAGTTGCTTACGTGTTGGCCCATCACCCGCACGGGGCGGCCGCGGTGATCTGTATCGATCTGCTGCGCAACGAGATCGGAGCAGCCGTTGACGTGAGCGAGTCGGCCACCCAGGTGGTGATGAGCCCGGATGGTGACGAAATCTATGTCGTGTGCCGCGATGGCGTCTCGGCGATATGTGCCTCAGAACTAAAGGTTTTCAAGCAATTCACGATCGGCGCACGACCGTCGTGCGTCGCAGCGAGTTCGGCGACGCACCAGCTCTATGTCGCCGATCACGCGGGCAACGTGACAACCCTGCCCGCCGTGTCGCCGATGCCTCAGGCGGCGGCCGGCTGACTGGGCGGATCCGCATTAAGGATCCATAAAGCCCAGTCCCGCAGAGTGATTACGCACCACATCAGCAATACAAACAAGGAGCCACACAATGAAACGCGAAATCCTGATCATGGCCGGCACGGCGGCCACCCTCGCCACGGTGATGGTGGGTTGTTCACACAGCGACAAGGCCACCAGCGTCGGCAACGCCGCAGTCGCGCCCGCCGGCGCGTCGAACACCAAGGTGCTCGTCGACGGCAAAGATCAAAACGTCAAGGGCACGGTTGCCTGCACCAAGGCCGCCGGAACGGTCAACATCGCCATCGCCGGAGGGTCTCCCGGCACGCCCACGGGTATCGGCGCTGTACTGACGGACGCCAGTCCGCCGGTCGTCAAATCCGTTGCCCTGGGCAATGTCAACGGCGTGTCGTTGGGCGTCGGTGGCACCACCGGCAAAGCCGACGCCACCAAGGACGGCAGCTCGTACAAGATCAGCGGCACCGCCAGCGGTGTGGACATGGCCAACCCCATGGGAGGGCCGGTCAACAAGCCGTTCGAACTCGACGTCACCTGCCCCTGAGGCTGCCGGCCGCCGGGTGCCGCTCAAGCGCACCCGGCGGCCGTCTGCATCCACTAGATCAAAGGAACACCCTCATGAACAACAGCAACAAACCCTTCATCATCGTGGCCGCAGCGATCGCCGCATTGTTCGCCATCTCGTTCGTGGTGCGCTTTGTCGCGCTGAGCGAAATGGGTCTGCCCGGCGGCTGGATGCTCTTCCTCTTTCTGCCGGCCGGCGGCATCGGCCTACTCGTCGTGTTATTGCGGCTCGGCCTGCTCAACAGCCTCGGCCAAAATTTCAGCGCATTCGCCTCCGCGCCGTCTGCTCCTCTCGCCGACGAAGTCGCAGCGACTGCAGGAGATCGAGAACCTGCGCGCCAGCGGAGCCCTGTCCGACGATGAATACACCGCCGAGCGCGGCCGGATCATCTCCAGCATCTGAACTAGCAGCGGCTCAACCGATCTGAAGAGTCAGCTTTTTCGCGATTGGCGGATCGCGTTGCCGCCCAGGTAAGCGAGGTATCCGATCATTCCGACGACGCCGAGGCTGCGGGTCTGCCGGCTGGCGAAACTCAGCCCGAGCACCGTTTCGATGCTGCCGTTGGTGTAGACGTGCTGGCGGGTGTTGCGCGGGAACGCCGACTTGGTGATCGGCTCGAACAACCCCGGGCTGGTGAAGTGAGCCAATCCGGCGCCGGCCAGGGCCAAGCCCGAGTAGCGGGCAACGCGGTTACTTTTGCGCGACATGCTTCTCCTTAGCTGATCGCGTAGTCGCTCAGCGGAAAATTCGATGCTTCTTCGATTGCCGTCGAGGTGGCCATCGGACGCAGCAGCGACGGTTCGCCGCTGGGATTGAAATAGTAGGAACGCGAGGTGGCGCAGTTGCCGAGGATCCACAGCGAATCGCCCAGCAGTTCGGTCATCCGGTCGAGGTAGCGCGCGTTGGCCTCTTCGGTCACCTCGAATGTGTCCGCGCCCCGACGTTTGAGCTCGGTGAAAAGCCGGTCCATCAACCGCATCTGGTACTCCATCGTGTTGAAGAAGTTCAGTCCCAGGAAGGCGAACGGGCTGGCCAGGCTCAGGTAGTTCGGGAAGTAGGGCATCGATACGCCCTGATATGCCTGGAATCGCGTGTCGCGCCACCACTTTCCGAGGTTGCGCCCGTCGCGGCCGATCACCTCGATGGCCGGGAAGTTGGCCTCCCACAAGTCGAATCCGGTGGCCAGCACCAGCGTGTCGATGTGGGTCTTCGATCCGTCGGCGTTGACGATGCCGTCGGCCTCGATGCGTTCGATGCCGTCGGCCTGCAGGTGCACATGCGGCTTGGTGAAGCTGCGGAAGTAGGTGTTGGAGAACGTCGGCCGCTTACAGCCGAGGTCGTAGTCGGGGGTGAGCTTGCGGCGCAGTTCCTTGTCGCGAATCGCCATGAACTGGTTGATCTTGCACAGATCCATCGCAGAGATGTTGAGCCGCCGGAACAGTGGAACCCGGTATCGCACCAAGCCGACGGTGATCATCAACTCGTAGATGGTGTCGGTGATCGACCGGATCGCCCGTTGTGTCCACGGGAAGCGGGCGAACAGCCGTTTGGCCCCCTCCGAGAACCGCAGGTCGATCTTCGGTGCCACCCAGATCGGGGTGCGCTGGTAGACGGTGAGGTCGGCGGCCTTGTCGGCGAGTTTCGGAATCAGCTGCACCGCCGTTGCGCCGGTCCCGATGATCCCGATCCGCTTGCCGCGTCGGATCGAAGTCGTCCTCCCACTCGGTGGTGTGGATGACCTTGCCCTCGAACGTCGTGATCCCCGGAATGTCGGGTGTTTTCGGCTGGGACAGGAACCCGGTGGCGGTGATCAGGTAACGCGCCGACAGCACGTCGCCACCGGACAGCGCCACCTGCCAGCGGCGGGTCTCGTCGTCCCAGCGGGCGCTTTCGACGACGGTGTTGAACCGCATGTGCCGGCGCACGTCGTACTTGTCGGCCACGCCCGCGGCGTACTGCTTGATCTCCGGCCCCGGGGTGAACAACCGCGACCAGTTCGGGTTCGGCTCGAAGAAGTACGAGTACGTGGTGGTGGGGACATCGACGGCCAGACCCGGGTAGTGGTTGACATGCCAGGTTCCGCCGAGGTCGTCCTCCCGGTCGAGGATGACGAAGTCGTCGATACCCAGGCGCTTGAGCTGGATTGCCGCGCCGATACCGCCGAAGCCGGCCCCGACGATGAGGACCTCGAAGTGCTCCGAACTCATGGCACGACAATATACCCAGTACCCCTGGTACTGGTAATCCGCCGGGCCTCAGCTCGGCTTGGTCTTGCGCGCCGCTTTCTCGCTGGATGCGCGGTTCTCGGCGAGCAGTGCCGCGTTGTCGTCTTGGAGGTCGAGGATGCTGCTCGATGCCGGCGAGATTGACCCCGGCGGCGACCAGTTCGCTGATCCGCCGGAGGCGGGCCAGGTCGTCGGCGCTGTAGCGGCGGGTGCCGCCGTCACTGCGAACCGGAGTGAGCAGGCCGTGGCTCTCGTAAAGCCGCAACGACTGCACCGGGATGCCGGAAAGTTCGGCCGCCACCGAAATTCCGTAGACCCCGTGGCTGGCTGCGGGCTGGCCCTGAGTGTCAGATCGATTGTTCGTCAAAATCATCCTTGGCTGACGGCTACAGGAAACCTTTGTACCACACTTGCGACTTGCTTTCGACGCTGCTATATAAAATCTGTGTCGCAAGGCACAGGTTATGGAAGACAGTACGAGAAGATTGGAGAGGCAGGGGTGACCACCATGCTGATGCGTACCGACCCATTCCGCGAGCTGGACCGTTTCACCCAGCAGGCGCTGGGCACTGCCGCCCGTCCAGCGGTGATGCCGATGGACGCGTGGCGTGAAGGTGATGCGTTCTTCGTCGAGTTCGACCTACCTGGCATCGACCAGGACTCGCTGGACCTCGACATCGAGCGCAACGTCGTGACCGTTCGTGCCGAACGTCCGGCCGTCGACCCGAATCGCGAGATGCTCGCCACCGAGCGGCCACGCGGAATATTCAGCCGCCAGCTGGTTCTCGGCGACAACCTCGACACCGACCGGATCGAAGCCTCCTATCAGGAGGGCGTGCTGCGGCTCCGTATTCCGGTGGCAGAGAGAGCCAAGCCGCGCAAGATCACGATCGGCCGCGGTGACGGGCACCGAACCCTCGAACGACAAAGCCGCCAAGCGCGAGGTCATCAACGCTTGACGCCGCGGTGGGCGGCAGCGGGGCCGCGAGGCTGCGATCCCGCTGCCGCCCATCGGACATCGCGCCCGAAACAGGAGGTTGCGGTGTCGATCCGTCGATCTGCACCCGGCGTGTTCACGTCCCTCGCCGACATCGCCCGAGAAGCCTCGACGCCGAAAGAGATGTACGCCGCGATCTGTGTCGCGGCAACGCTGACGGTTCCCGGATGCGACCATGCCAGCCTGATGATCCGCCGTGACGGCGCCTTCAGCACGGCGGCCGTCAGTGACGCCATCGCACGCCAGATCGACAAGCTGGAGTTGGCGCTGGGCAGCGGGCCCGTGCCTGGACGCCATCGAAGAGCGCACCGCTCAAATCGAGACGGACCTGACCTCGGGCAGTCGGTGGCCGGATCTGACCAGCCGCGTGGTCGCCGACACACCGGTGCGCGGCGCGTTGAGTGTTCAGCTGCCGGTCGACCGGGCCCAGGCCGGCGCGCTCAACCTGTTTTCCGACACGCCCAATGCCTTCGACGAGCGATCAATCGAGCGCGCGCATGGTGTTGGGCGCGTTCGCCACGGTCGCCACCAATGCCGTGGCGCAAGGCGAAGACGCGCCTCGCTGCGACGCGGACTCGCCAGCAGTCGCGAGATCGGCAAAGCCATCGGCATGCTGATGGTGCTGAACGACGTCTCCGACGACGACGCCTTCGATCTCCTGCGCCGAACATCGCAGGTGACCAATGTCAAGCTTGCCGACGTCGCGGCCGACGTTGTGCGAACGCGCGACCGCCCCGCGGTCTGACTGAGCTACCCGCGGCCGAGCAGTCGTAGCGCCGCGGCCACCGCCAGCCCGGGCACGTCGAGCGTCTTGGAGCCCAGATCGTGCCGCGCACCGGCGATCTCGACGATCTGGGTCGGCGCGGGAATCAACGCCGCGGCGTCGCGCACCTCGTCCGGCGTGCCGAACGGATCCGACGTGCCGTGGGTGAACACCGTCGGCACCGCGATGTCGGGCAGATGTTCGGTGCGGGCGCGTTCCGGCTTGCCGGGCGGATGCACCGGATAGGAGAACAGCGTCAGCACGTCGACGTGCGCTTCCTTCGCGGCCACCACCATCGACGTCATGCCGGCCGCCGTAGGAATGTCCGCCGGCGATCAGCGGACCGTCCGCCAGATCGCGGCACACGGTGATCGCCTCGACGATGCCGGCGCGATCGCTTGCTCCCGAACCCGACGGCGGGCCCTTGGGCCGTCGCCGCCGGTACGGCAGGTTGTAGCGGACGGCAAGCCAGCCGCGTCGGGCCCACTCGTCGCAAAGTCGTTGCAGCAGCGGCGATTCCCGGTTGCCACCGGCGCCGTGCGTCAGCACCACCACGCCGGCCGGTGTGCCGTCGGGTTCGTGGGCGATGCCCGCGATCTGGTCAAGGTGTGCTCATGGCTGCAGCCTGAACAGCGGCGACACCGGACCGTGGCCGTGTCCGAGCGGGTACGAGGCCCGCAGACATTCGGTCACCCAGCCTTTGGCGAACGAGACCGCGTCGAGCACGGGGTAGCCGTGCGCCAGCGCGCACGCCGTAGCCGCGGCCAGCGTGTCGCCGGCGCCGTGGTCATGGCTGGTGTCCACCCGCGGTGATTCGAACTCGTGAAAGTCGTTGCCGTCGAACAACAAATCGGTGCTGCTGGCCGAACCGGGCAGATGTCCACCCTTGACCATTGCCCATTTCGGTCCCAGCGCATGCAAGGCGCGGGCCGCATCGGCCTGGGTTGTCGAGTCGACGACGTCGATGTCGACCAGAAGTCGCACCTCGTGCAGGTTCGGTGTCACCAAGGTCGCCAGCGGAAACAGTTCGGCGCGAAGGGAATTCAGCGCGTCGTCGTCGAGCAGCGGATCGCCGTGCATCGAGGCGCACACCGGGTCGACCACCAGTGGTACGCCCGCGCCGTGCTCGCGCCAACTCTGCGCGATGGCCTCGATGATCTCGGCCGACGCGAGCATCCCGGTCTTGGCGGCCTGCAGCCCGATGTCGTCGCACACCGCAGCGATCTGAGCGGCGACCACGTCGGGCGGAACCTGGTGAAAACCCTTGACGCCCAACGAGTTCTGCACCGTCACCGCGGTCACCGCGCACAGTGTGTGCACGCCCAGCAGAGTGCAGGTGCGGATGTCGGCCTGCATCCCGGCACCGCCGCCGGAGTCGGATCCGGCGATCGTCAGCACCCGCAGTGGCGTCGCTCCGGGCGGCGCCAGCGGAAGGTAACTCACGCCCTGCTCCGGCTCGCGATCACTGCTGGGCGAGCGGCAGATACACCCGGTTGCCGTGCTCGGCGAACTCGGCCGACTTCTCCGCCATGGCCGCCTCGATGGCTTCCTCGCTGTCGAGTCCGTGCTTGGCCGCGTAGTCCCGGACATCCTGCGTGATGCGCATCGAGCAGAACTTCGGCCCACACATCGAGCAGAAGTGCGCGGTCTTGGCCGGCGCTCGGCCGGCAACGTCTCGTCGTGGTACTCCCGCGCGGTGTCCGGATCCAGCGACAACGCGAACTGGTCGTTCCAGCGGAACTCGAAGCGCGCCGTCGACAGCGCGTTGTCGCGCTCCTGGGCGTGCGGATGACCCTTGGCCAGATCGCCTGCGTGCGCGGCGATCTTGTAGGCGATCACCCCGTCCTTGACGTCCTTGCGGTCGGGCAGGCCCGAGGTGCTCCTTGGGTGTCACGTAGCACAGCATCGCCGTGCCGGCCTGGGCGATGATCGCCGCGCCGATCGCCGAGGTGATGTGGTCGTAGGCCGGTGCGATGTCGGTGGTCAGCGGCCCCAGCGTGTAGAACGGGGCCTCCTCGCACAGCTCCTCTTCCAGCCGCACGTTCTCGACGATCTTGTGCATCGGGACGTGGCCGGGACCCTCGATCATCACCTGCACGCCATGGGATTTCGCGATCTTGGTCAGTTCACCCAGCGTGCGCAGCTCGGCGAACTGAGCGGCATCGTTGGCGTCGGCGATCGATCCGGGCCGCAGCCCGTCACCGAGGGAGAAGGTGACGTCGTACTGGGCGAAGATGTCGCAGAGCTCTTCGAAGTTGGTGTACAGGAACGATTCCTGATGATGCGCCAGGCACCAGGCGGCCATGATGGAGCCGCCGCGGGACACGATGCCGGTCACCCGCTTGGCGGTCAGCGGCACGTACCGCAGCAGCACGCCCGGCGTGCACGGTCATGTAGTCGACACCCTGCTCGCACTGCTCGATCACGGTGTCGCGGTACATCTCCCAGGTCAACTCGGTCGGGTCGCCGTTGACCTTCTCCAGCGCCTGATAGATCGGCACCGTGCCGACCGGCACCGGCGAGTTGCGCAGGATCCACTCGCGGGTGGCGTGGATGTCCTTGCCGGTGGACAGGTCCATGATGGTGTCCGCGCCCCAGCGGGTGGCCCACACCATCTTGTCGACCTCTTCGGCGATCGACGACGTCACCGCCGAGTTGCCGATGTTGGCGTTGACCTTGACCGCGAACGCCTTGCCGATGATCATCGGCTCGCTCTCGGGGTGGTTGTGGTTGGCCGGGATCACCGCACGGCCGCGGGCGACCTCGTCGCGCACCAGCTCGGCGGGCATCTGCTCGCGCGCGGCGATGAAGGCCATCTCGGCGGTGATCTCGCCGGCGCGGGCCCGCTGCAGCTGGGTGCCGCGGTCGCGAACCACGCCCGGGCGCGCCGGCAGGCCGGCCGTCACATCGATCACCGCGTCGGGGTCGGTGTAGGGGCCGGAGGTGTCGTAGAGGTCGAGGTGCTCGCCGTTGGACAGGTTGACCCGCCGGAACGGCACCTTGGCGGCAGGCCCGCCCGGGGAGACTTCGAGGTCTCGGTAGACCTTGCTGCTGCCCGCGATCGGGCCGGTGGTCACGGTCGGTTCGACTGCTAAATCGGTCATTTGTCTTCTCCCTACGTCGGCATTACCCGGTCAGGTTCGTACGGTCGACGGCCCCGAGCCGTCCTCTCAGCGCACCGGGCGTGCGCTCCCGCTGTGTTGGATTCGTCCGACTCCTCCGCGGACCCTTCGTGGTCCGCATCGGCGCCGAACAGGATGTGCAGTCCCCACGCTAGCGCAGCGGGAGCTTCGTGCAGGCCTAGCCGATCAGGTCAGCACCCAATCGGTAGGCAAGGTCTGGCATCGGTGGAAAGATATTCACTGTGCAAGAGGGGGCCGAAACGAGCACTGGAGCCGAGGTCTGGCCCGCCCGGTGGCCGGCCGTCGATGCCGACAAACCGGGCGTCGGCTCGTTCCGGTTCTGGTTCGTCGGCCAGCGCTGGGAATGGTCCGACGAGCTGGCCCGGATGCACGGCTACGAGCCCGGGACCGTCGAGCCGACGACCGAGCTGCTGATGTCGCACAAACACCCCGACGACCGCGGCCATGTCCAGGACCTGCACGACCGGGCGCTGCTGTCCAAGAGCTCGTTTTCCAGCCGTCACCGCTTCATCGACACGGCCGGCGCCGTGCACGACGCGATCGTGGTGGCCGACCGGGTGTCTGACGCGACCGGCGCGGTCGTCGGAACCGCCGGCTATTACCTCGACCTCACCGCGACCTTCGTCGAGAACCGCCAGGTGGCCCTCGACGAGGCGCTGCCGGACCTGTTCGAGGCCCGCGCCATCATCGAGCAGGCCAAAGGCATCCTGATGGCCATCTACCGGGTCAGCCCGGAGCAAGCCTTCGGCGTGCTGCGCTGGCGGTCGCAGGAGACCAACACCAAGCTTCGCTCGCTGGCCAAGCAGCTGATCACCGAAATGTCCACGCAGCCAGCGCAGTCGGCGGATATGCAAGCCGCCTTCGACCATCTGCTGCTGACGGTCCATCAGCGTATTCCGGGTGAATCCACCACGTAACGTCGCTGCCGGTTAGGCTCGTCCGAACGGTGGACGGCAAGTCGGGGAACTTGCATCCAGCTGTCCGGACCAATACCCGTGGCTCCGGGCTGAGGAATGGGTGCGTCGAAGCGGGTGAGCGCGATGGAACTGTTGGCGGTCGATTCTGAGGTTCGACCCGAAGCCGTACTGGTGCACGTCACAGGGGAGATCGATTCCAGCACCGCGGGCGAACTCAGGTCGCAGCTGGAGTCCGCGTTGCAGCAGGCCGGTGGCCAGGAGTCTCGACTGCTCATCGTCGATCTGCAGGGCGTGACCTACTTCGGCAGCGCCGGGCTCAACGCGGTACTCGACTGCCACAAACAAGGCTTGCGCGCCGGGACTTCGGTCCGGCTGGTTGCCGACAACGACTTGGTGGTTCGCCCGATCGAGGTGACGAACCTGGACAGCCTGCTCGACCTTTACCCCACGTTGCCGGATGCACTGGAAGGCCGTGATTCCGAGCAGGGGTCGTGAGCGGGGAGGAACGCCGCGGGTGGCCACGCGATCCGAAAGTCCTGCCGCCTGACCTTGCCGCCGCCGTCGCGCTCGGTGGGGAGATGGGCCGACGGTTCGCCGAGTTCGACTGGACCGCACATCCCCTCGGCCCGCCGCAGTCGTGGCCGACGGAAATGCGGTCGGCGGTCGCGATGGTGCTGACGTCGAGCTTTCCGATCGTGTTGTGGCTCGACACCGAAGAACTGTTCCTGATCTACAACGACGCCTACATCCCGATCCTCAGTGACCGGCACCCGGCCGCGTTGGGGCAGCGCGGGCAGTACGCCTGGTGGGATGTGTGGCAACCGGTCCGCCCGATGCTCGCCAGCGTCATCGCAACCGGCGAAGCGACATGGTCGCGCGACTTGATGCTGCCGATCCTGACCGCCGGCCGCCGCCGTGAGCGCTACTTCACCTTCACCTACAGCCCGCTGGTCGGCGAGGACGGTACGACCTTCGGGATCATCTGCCCGTCGTTCGAAACCACCGAGCGGGTGCTGAGCGAACGCCGGCTGCAGCTGCTCAACGGGGTGGCCGCAGCGGTGATGGACACCAACACGATTGACGGCGCGTTGCGGGCGGCCGTCGCGGTGTGTGCCGACCGGCCGGCCGACGTGCCGTTCGTCGCGGCGTACGTCGGTGATCCCGAGACCGCCGACGTCACGCTGCGCGCCGCGACGCCCTCGGTGCTGCCGCTGTTGCCACCGACGCTGGCGACGTTGACCAAATCCGTGACGGTGCCGCGGGCCGCGGTCGGAAGCCGCAGGTCATCGACGACGTCGCCGCGATGATCGACGGTATCCACGAGGCGTTGGGCGACGACTGTCCAGACCATGCGCTGCTGCTGCCGCTGGGCGAGGGACCGGCCGCCGGGGCGCTGCTGGTCGGAACGAATCCGCTCTGCCCGCTGGACGACCAGTACGTCGGCTTTTGTCAGCTGCTCGCCGACCAGTTGTCCTCGGCGATGGCGTCGGCGGTGTCCTACGAGCAGCAGCGGCAGCGGGCGGACGCGCTCGCCGAACTGGACCGTGCCAAGACGGCGTTCCTGACCAACGTGAGCCACGAGTTCCGCACGCCGCTCACGCTTTTGCTGGGGCCGCTCGACGATGCGCTGTCGGACAGCGTCCCGGACAGCGCGATCGACGAATCGGCTGATTGCCGCGCGGCGTAACGCGGGACGCCTGCAACGGCTGGTCGATTCGCTGCTGGACTTCTCCCGGATCGAAGCCGGCCGTGCCACCGCCAATTTGATGTGCACCGATGTCGGCGCGCTGACCTCGCACATCGCGTCGTCGTTCTCCGAACTGTGCCAGCGGGCCGGTCTCGAGTTGGTGCTCGACTGCCGCCCGGCGCTGGCCGACGTCGATCCGGGCATGTGGGAGACCGATCCTGCTCAATCTGTTGTCCAACGCGGTGAAGTACACCATGGCGGGCTCGATCACTGTCACGGCACACAGCGATGCGTCCTTCTGCCGCATCATGATTCGCGACACCGGCGTCGGCATCGCCGAGGCGGACCTGAAGCGGCTGGGGGAGCGGTTCTTTCGGGCGGACAGCGCGCACGGACGCAGCGTGGAGGGCACCGGAATCGGCTTGTCGTTGGTGCAGGGCCTTGTCGACCTGCAGCACGGCGACCGTGGAGTTCGACAGCGAACTCGGGCGCGGCACCGCGGTCACCATCCGGTTGCCCCGGTCGGTGGGCGGCATAGCCCGTCGATCATTCGCCCGCCGGGCTGCTGGACAACCCATACGTCGTCGAGGCCGACCAGTGGGTCACGCCGCGACCGGCACCGGCGCGATGACGCGGCGCCTGACTCCGACGGGCGCGAGCTGGTGCTGATCGCCGACGACAACGCTGACATGCGAGCACATCTGGAGCGGGTGCTGTCGGCGCGCTGGCGAACGGTGCTCGTCGCCGACGGCCAAGAAGCCATCGAGTCCGCCCGCAAACTCCGCCCGGACGTCGTCGTCACCGATGTGATGATGCCGCGACTGAACGGATTCGAACTCGTCGCGGCCATCCGCGCCGATCCGACGCTGGCGGCCACCCCGGTGCTGATGCTGTCGGCGCGGGCCGGTGCCGAAGCCGATCAGCGAGGGGTTCGCCGGCGGCGCCGACGACTATCTGCCAAAGCCGTTCAGCTCACAGGATTTGATCGATCGCGTCGCGGCGCGACTGTCGGCCGCCGCGCGCGAACGCGCCAATCGGCGATCCAGTGACGCCCGGGCGCAGATTGCGCTCGACTTCGCGCAACTCGACGCCGCGCTGCAATCCGCCGATTCGGGTGCGGCGATCGTCGAGGCGCTGCAGGGCGCTGCGTTCGGGACGGGCGAAGCCGCCGATCATCTGCCTGGGATTGCTTGACGCCGAGGCAAGAACCTCCGATTCGAATACGGCGCTCCGGTGCCGCCGGAAATCCGCGACCGCTACCACATCGCATCGATGGACACCCCGATCGTGCCGGTGGATGTCATCAAGACCGGTCAGCCGATGATCATCACCGACACGCTGAATCTCGGCCCGCGCTATCGGCACGTGGTGAGCGAGACGGCGGACGCGGTCCGGTCATGTATCAGCCAGCCGTTGCGGGGTCTGGACGGCAAGGTCATCGGTTCGCTCGGGATGCTGTGGCCGACGCCGCGAGACTTCGATCCCGCCGAACTCGATTGGGCCGCACAGGTTGCCAAGATCACCGAGTCGGCCGTCGACCGCATCCGCAGCGTGCAACGCGAACACCGGATTGCCGTCGACTTCCAGGACCATCTGCTCGATCTTGACCACGGGTCGACGGCGGCGGTCGTCGCTGCGGTCTACCAGCCCGGCGGTGAGGCGATGCGTGTCGGCGGCGACTGGTATCTCGTTGTGCCGCTGGAGAAACCAAGGCCAGATTGCCATCTCGGTCGGCGACGTCGTCGGGCCACGGACTGCCCGCCGCAATCGCGATGAGCAGGCTGCGGGCCGGCGTGGCGGCCAGCGCGCTGACCGACGCCGACCCGGCCGCGGTGCTGGCCACCTTGGACCGGTACGCGGCCACTGTGCCGGGTGCGCGCTGCGCGACGGTCAGCTACGCGGTGATCGACGACGGCTCGGACCCCGACGACCGGCGACGGCATCGCCCGCATCAGCTATTCCTGTGCGGGACATCCTTATCCGCTGCTGGTGACGCCGGACCAGCCGCCGGTGTTCCTGTCGGACGGTCGGCGTCCCGCCGGTGGCCGCCTGGGAAGGCCCGCTGAAGGTGAACACCGCAGTCCACGAATTGCCGCCGGGCAGTGTGATCCTGCTCTACACCGACGGGCTGATCGAGCGGCCGGGCGAGGCGCTCGATCACGGGTTCACCCGGCTGCAGGGCGCGGCGGCATATCGCGCCGACCTTCCGGTCGGCGACTTGTGCGACGAGTTGCTCGACCGGATGGCCCCGCCCGGCGGCTACACCGACGACGTCGTCCTGCTGGCGCTGCGTCCGTGCCACAGCTCACGCACGCAGTTTTGCCACCGTGGTGCCCGCGTCGCTGGACCACATCGCCGATGCGCGACATCGGTTGCGCGACTGGCTTTCCGGCGTCGATGTGGATCCGCGGCGGGAATCCGACATCCTGCTGGCTACCGGAGAGGCGGTGACGAATGCCATCGAGCACGGCAGCGGAGGCGATGCCAGCAAGACGGTGTCGATCGAAGCTTTCGTCCGCGGCCACACCGTCACCGCGACGGTCAGCGACGCCGGTCAGTGGTCGGGCGATTCGTCGGCCAGCCAGCGCAGCCTGGAAGCGCGGTCGGGGGCTCACCATGATCAACGGCCTCGCCGACGACGTGAGGACCGTTCGTACCGCGGCCGGCACCCGAGTCACGTTGACGTTCGATCGCGCGGTCCTGCCGGAGTCCGGTCTGGTGGAAGGCCTGCACGACATGAGCCGCGCGGAGTTCCAGCTGCAGACGCTGAAGGACCACGGCGAGTCGACGCCCGCCGAGGTGACTGTGACCGGCGAGGTCGACGCGTCCAATGTCGTCGAGTTCACCCGATCGGTGCGCGACCTGCTCGGGCGCGCGGCCGATCATCCTTGCAGCTCAGCAGCGTCAAGTATCTGGACAGTGCCGGGTTCTCAGCCCTGGATCGACTGCTCGCGGACGACGAGATCGTCATCGTGTTGGCGCCGGACAGCTTCATGTATCGGGTGGCGGAGCTGATGTGCATGCCGATTCATCATGACGCGAAGGCCGCGCGCAAGGCGCTGCAGAAAGGTGCCGGCTGACGTCGGACGGCTACTCGGCCTCCTCGATGGCCTCGCCGAGCTCCTCGAGCAGCTTGTTGTGGTGGTTGCTGGCCAGCAGGTGACCCGCCGCGATGACCAGCGCGACCGGCCAGTCGATGAGCTCGAATGCAGCTAGAGCCGCCAAACCGCCGTAGTAGGCGAGGGCCTCGGGTCGCGGAATCTCGACCTGCCCGACAATCGGCAGGTTGATCGCGAACGTCTCGCCTTCCCGGATATGGGCGACGGCATCCGCCTGGGAGGTGTCGCGGCGCGCATTCTTTTCGGCCATCATTTGCCTTTCGGTAATGTCAGCGTTGCCATTGTGACTGGTGGTGCGGTCACCCTCGGGTCATGTCGACGACCGATTCTCTCGCCGACCCACTAGGCGGAGCTGTGGCGGGCCTCCTGACCGTTCCGTTGACCCAGTTGTACGCCGTTCTGTGGCGCTTCGGCGCCGTGGAGGTCGTGGCGACTCGGTCGGAGTCGGATCAGCGGCCTCCAGCTCCACGAGACGCTTATCGGCGAACACCCGGGTCGCGACGGCCACCGCGGCGGTCGCAGCCCCGGCTGAGCCCAGCGCCTGCGCCCACCCGAGCGGACCGAGCGGAGTGCAGCCGAGCAGTTGGCTGACGCCGGGGATGCTGATCAGCGTCCCCATCACGGCCAGCGAGCCGCCCGCGGTCAACACGACCAGCGGAGTACGCGAGTCCAGCAGCGTCTGACCCAGCTGCGCTGACACCAGCGCGACCAGCGCCACCGTCGACGCCCGTTGCGGGCGTCCGGTGACTCCGGCCATCGCCCACGCCGCGGTTGCGGCCGCCGCGGTGGTCGCACCGCGGATCGCGACGGCCTGCCACAGCGCCTGCTGGTCGGGGCCGCGGCCTTCGGTCCGCACCGGACCGCTCGGCTTGCTGACCGCCAGGGCGGCGGCGGGCAGCGCGTCGGTGAAGATGTTCACCAGCAGCAGCTGGCGGGTGTTGAGCGGCGAATCGCCGGTGATCGCGCTGCCGATGATGGCGAACGCGACCTCGCCGGCGTTGCCGCCGAGCAGCACCGACACCGCGGCCTGAACCCGCCGCCACAGCTCGCGGCCTTCGTCGATCGCGTTCAGCAGCGCCTCGATGCGGGCATCGAGCAACACCACGTCGGCCGCGACACTCGACGAGTCGCTGCCGCGGGCGACGACGCCGATGCCGACGGTGGCCGCCCGGATCGCGGCGGCGTCGTTGGCGCCGTCGCCGACCATCGCGCAGACCTTCCCGGCGCGTTCCAGCGTCTGCACGACCTGCACCTTGTTCTCCGGCGACATCCGGGCGAAGATCACCCGCTCGGTGACCGCCCGTTCCTGATCCTTGCGCGACAGGGCATCCCATTCGGCGCCGCTGATGACCTGGTCCGCGGTCACCGACATCCCCAGTTCCCGCGCGATGGCCGCGGCGGTGATCGGGTGGTCGCCGGTGATCAACCGGATGCCGATTTCCCGTTCGGCGAGTGCCGCCAGCAGGGCGGGCGCTTCGGCTCGCGGGGTGTCGGACAGCCCGAGGAAGCCGGCCAGCGACAGCTCGCCGCCGGCCAGGTCCGCGATGGCGTCTTCGTCTTCGGCGACCAGTTGGACCTGCTGCGGGGTCAGCCGGCGCCGCGCGACGGCGATCACCCGCAGCCCTTCGGCGGCCAGCTCACGCACGGTCGCCTCGATGTCGGGCCCGATGCCGTTGCAGGCGGCCAACACGACCTCGGGCGCGCCCTTGACGGTCAACTCGTCGCCGGACACCGACGCCGAGAACGACCTGCCGGACCGGAACGGCAGGTGCGCTGAGACTTCGACTGCCGTCGGCTACCGGGCGCGCCGCCTCGATGATCGCGCGGTCGGTCGCGTGCACCTGCGGTCCGCCGTTGGCGTCCGGTGCGGCACTCGCCGCGAATCGCAGCACGTCGTCGCGGGAGTAGCCCTCGGCGGGATGCACCTGCGACACCCGCAGCCGGTTCTCCGACAGCGTGCCCGGTCTTGTCGAAGCACACGACGTCGATCCGGCCCAGCGCCTCCACCGACCGCGGGACACGCACCAGCGCACCGTAGTTGGTCAGTCGCCGGGCCGACGCGGCCTGCGCGAGGGTCGCCACCAGCGGCATGCCCTCGGGCACCGCGGCCACGGTGATCGCGATGCCACTGGCCACGGCCTGACGTAAACCCCTGCCGCGCAACAGACCCAGCCCGCTGACCAGCAGTCCGCCGGTGACACTGACCGGGAAGGCCCGGTTGGTGAGTTGGCTGAGCTGATGTTCGAGACCGATCTGGGGAAGCTCGCCGGATACCAGTTCGGCGGCGCGGCGTGCCTGGGTGTCGGCGCCGACGGCGGTCACCAGCGCCACCGCGGTGCCCGCGACGATGGTGGTTCCGCCGTAGAGCATGCAGCGGCGCTCGGCGAGTACGGCGCCCGGCGTGGAATCCACCTGCTTTTCCACCGGCAGCGATTCGCCGGTCAGCGAAGATTCGTCGACCTCGAGGTCTTCTTCCTCGATCAGCCGGGCGTCGGCGGGGACCACCTCGTGGGTGCGTACCTCGATCACATCGCCGGGCCGCAGCTGCGCGGCCTTCACGTCGGTGTAGACGGGCGAACCGTCGGCGCCGACCGTCACTTTGCGGGCCGGTGGAATCTGTTGGGCCAGAAGCTCGTTCAGTCGGCTTTCGGCGCGCAGTCGCTGGCTGGCGGCCAGTATGGAGTTTCCGGTGAGTACCGATCCGACCAGCACCGCGTCGACGGGCGAACCCAGCACCGCGCTGGCTGCCGAGCCGAGCGCCAGCACCGGGGTCAGCGGGTCGGACAACTCGGCGCGCACCGCCTTGATGAAGTGCCAGACCGCCTGACGCGGGCGGTCGGTCAGTTCGGCACCGCGTTGGGCCGTGTCCAGCGCGCGGGTGGCCAATGCCGTGCCGTTGTTCCATTTCCTGCTCGGCATCCGGCGGCGGCAACATCTTGCGGACCTGTTCGATCGACAACGCGTGCCACTCGTGGATCGGTGCCGGCAGCGGAGTTGGTGCGCGCAACACGCGGCGGGCCATCAGGTATCCCGACAGCAGACCGGCGGCCGCGCCCGTCGTCACCGGGCCGGGTCCGCGCCCGCGCACCCCGGGCACCATCAGCAGTGCGCCCAATGCCGTTGCGCCGGTGGATATTTCAATTCCGCGCTGGCTCGCCGATTTGGCGGCCGGGATGGCGTGCAGCAGTCGCCAGGCGCCGTCGAGGTCGCTCAGAATCAGATCTGCGGTCCAGGGCGGCGGTTCGGAGTCGGAGTTGGGCATCAGGCCCAAACCGACATCGGCCGACGAAAGTGCTTGTGCGGCAGCCGATGAGAGGACCGCGACGGTGTGGCCCGTCTGTTGCAGATCGGCCAGCGCCGCTGCGAGCGCGGCGTCGATGGAAGCCCGCTGCAGGGGCCGCAGCTCATCGAACGCCGGGCTGCAGCTCGCCGAGATCCTCGACGTCGACCGAGATCAGATCCAAGCCGGCCCGTCGCGCTTCGGCCAGCACCGCCGAGGCCAGCGGATCGTGGGTCGGGCCGATCAGCGCCTCGATCCTGGTATCGACCGGATGCCAGCCCACGGTCAGACCCTTTTTCTCCAACAGCAACTGCGCGCGGTTCCATGCGGGCGACAACTCGTCTTCGTCGGCTCCGCGGACTCGCACCACGCGCAAGGTGTTGGTGCACAACACCCGCGGATCGATCACCAGCGCGTCGACGCGGTCCAGCCACCGGAGTTTCTCCGGCTGCAACGGCAACACCGCGTGCCGCTCCGCCAACCCCTGCCCCAGCGCCGCGGCGAACGACTCGCGCGTGGTGCGGGTGGCCTTCGGAGCGGTGACCAGCGTCGCGGTCGAGGCCATCGCCAGGTTGCGGGTGAACGCTCCGACGGCCGCGGTCCCGATCAGCTGGACCAGCGCGCTGCGCCGGGCGTGCCGCTCGACCGGTCCGTCCGGCGGGCGCCACCGGGCGCGACGGCGGGTAGACCTCGGGATGTTCGGCGTGGCGGGCCAGTGCGGGTTCGTGACGATTCCAGGCCCGCGCTTCGGCCTGGTATTCGGCGGCCTTCAGGATTTCCATCGCGAGGTCGACGGCCAGCGATGCCGGGGAAAGTTCGAGGACGTGTGCCACCACCATCGACACCGACAGCACCGCGTCGGTGGCCGAGTGGCCGATGTTGTCTTCGAGCAGGCGGCGCAGCCGAGGCTGATAGTCGACGGCCACCACCAACGCCTCGACACCGTCGAACAAATGCGGCCATCGCAGCACCCGGCCCACGACTGCCGCGCTGACGCCGACTGCGGTCGCGCCGACCCCCAACGCGTTGGTGGCCAGCAGCAGGCCGTCGCCCGGCAGTGGTTTCGGGCGGGTGTCGTGACGCCGTTCGTCGACGGTACCGCTTGCCCGCCAACGCTTTTCGGCCTCGTCGACATCGCGGCAGAGGTCACGCAGCGAGATCTGGTCGTTGCTGAGGCCGACGACGATCCGCGACAGTGGGCGGTTCACGCTGACCGATTTGACGCCCGACCGCGCCCGAACGGCGTCGACCACGAAGCGTCCGAGTTCCGCGCCGTCCGGACCGTCGAGGCCGCGGACCTCGATCCACGCGCGCCCTCGGCCGCGCCAGCTGTGCCGGGTCAGCGTGGGAGCGGGCAGCCCGACCGACAGCGCTCTGGCGCCTTCGCGGACCGGGATGGCGGCCATCGTCAGGCCGGTCGAGGCTGACCAAAGCCAGATGTTGCCTGCAAGCCCAGCGTTACCGCGCGCAGCGGGAAGGGTGCTCGCGCCAAGTCGACGCTATCTACTCGACAAGATCAGCGGCGGGTGCGCGACTGGGCGCTGCCGGCTGCCGCGCCGGGGTCCGCTTGGCCGGCGTCTTGCGTGGCCGCGCGGAACTGGTCGACTTGGCGGGAGCCGACTTGCTGGAGCCGCCTTGACGGAGGTCACCGATGCGACGGGGCCGTCGTTGTGCGAGTTGCTCAGCCGTCGCAGCAGCAAGGCCCCGCCGCCGACCGCCAGCAAGATCGGCCATTCGACGAGGCCGGCGACACCGAGTGCGCCCAGCGTCAGTGCGGCCGCCGGCGTGGAGTGGCTGCCGCTGTCGATGCCCTTCTGCACGCCGGCCGCCGCTCCGGTCACGGCGCCGACGACGCCGTTGACCGCGGCGCCTCCCACTGCGCCCGCGGCGGCGGTGGTTGCGGAGGCGGCGCGGCTGACCGTTCGACTTACGTTGCGTACGGCGCCGTCAACGACACCCATGATGACTCCCTGACATTTAGGTATTGGACCCGTGAATCCGATGCCCGCAATCCTATGACCTTGACTGGTAAATGAACAGCGGATGAATACCCGTTGCTTGCAGTTCTCATTCGTCAAATGCCGTGAAGGTCCACCAAAACCGGCGCATGGTCGCTGGGAGCCTTGCCTTTACGTTCCTCGCGAACGATCTGCGCATCGGCGACCCGGTTGGCGAACGCAGGGGAGCCCAGGATGAAGTCGATGCGCATCCCTTGTTTCTTCGGGAATCGCAGCTGGGTGTAGTCCCAGTAGGTGTAGACGCCGGGACCGGGCGTGAAAGGCCTTACCACATCGGTGAATTGAGCATCGACGATCGCGTCGAACGCTTTGCGCTCCGGTTCCGAGACATGGGTGGCGCCCTTGAAGAAGTCCACATCCCAGACGTCGTCGTCGGTCGGAGCGATGTTCCAGTCGCCGACCAGCGCAATCGGCGCCGACGGGTCGTCGCGTAGCCATCCCTCCGCGGTATCACGCAGGGCAGCAAGCCAATTCAGCTTGTACGTGTAATGCGGATCGTCCAGGGCGCGGCCGTTGGGCACGTAGAGGCTCCAGACCCGCACCCCTGCGCAGGTGGCGGCCAGCGCGCGCGCTTCGGCCGCGGCGGCTACATCTGGTTTGCTGCTCCAGCGTCGGCTGGCCGTCGAAGCCGACTTCGACGTTGTCCAGGCCGACCCGCGACGCGATCGCCACGCCGTTCCACTGGTTGAACCCGCGTGCGCCACCTCGTAGCCGAGTTCGAGGAAGGGCATCGTCGGGAACTGCTCGTCGGAGCATTTGGTTTCCTGCATGGCGAGCACATCGACCTCGGCTCGCTCCAGCCAATCGAGTACGCGGGGCAGTCGGGTGCGAATCGAGTTCACGTTCCAGGTGGCTATCCGCAGCGGCGTGCAGGACCCTGAGCGTGAGCGCCTAGCGACGCGTGACGTAGCGCGCGTGATGGTGCAGCACGAACCCCAGCGACCGGGCCAGCACCGCGGCGGCGCGATCGTCGTCGCGGACCCGGATGTAGCCCCGGGTCGCGCCGCGAGACCGCTCCCCAGGCCAGCAGTGCCTCGCACAGTGTGTGGGCCGCTTCGGGGTCTGCCGACCGAATTGTCGACAGGCCCACCCACCGAGTGCCGTCGGGGGAGTCGGTGACCGAGGCCCGCGCGGCGGCAGTGCCCGCCTGGGTACCGAAGATCAGCTCGCCGTCCGCGACGGCCGTCAGTTCGTCGATCGGTATGTCGCGCAAGTGCACGGCGCTCGGCTCGGCTTCCAGCCGGACCGATCGATCGGGCTCGCCGGCGTGCACGTCGCGCACCAACACCCAGTTGGCGCCCTCGCCCTTATCGGGCAGTCGCAGCAGGCGGTCGGCGACAGACAACCGCGGGGTCAAGTCGCGGCTCCGATACCAATCGACGATCGCCGGTATGGCCGCCTGACTGGCGAATCTGTCCAGTGGCACAGCGGAATTCGCGTCGTACGTGTCGCCGTATCCGGCGCGCAGCAGCCAGCCGTCCAGCCAGTGCTGTTCGACGCCCGGCCAGGCCATTGCGTCGGCATGCTCGAGCGCGCGAATTTCCGACGCGCGCACCGGAGTATCGCTCAGCGGGCGCAGCGCGACCGCATCGTCGGGTGCGAAGTGCACCACATCGCCCGTCTTCGTCTGCACGCGCACCAGCGGGGTGGTCTCGAGTAGATGGCCGATGACGTCGGTCAGTGGTGGCACCGACCCCGCGGGCCGGCGGTAACGCACCGTCACCCTGGTTCCGAGCTCCGGCCACGAAACCATCAGTGGCCGAACGGATCCGGCCCTTCGCCCGGAGTCCAGGACAATCCGGGCACTCCCCAGCCGTGCGATTTGACCGCCCGCTTGGCCGCGCGGGCGTGGCGTCCGATCAGGCAATCCAGATAAAGGAGGCCGTCCAGGTGGCCGGTCTCATGCTGGAGCATGCGTGCGAAAAGCCCTGTGCCATCGAGGGTTATCGGGGTGCCGTCGGCGTCGAGCCCGGTGACTTTGGCGTAGTCGGCCCGCCCGGTGGGAAACGATTCGCCGGGCACCGACAGGCAACCCTCGTCGTCGTCCTCGGGGTCGGGCATGGTCTCGGGAACTTCGGAGGTTTCCAGCACCGGGTTGACGACCACGCCGCGCCGCCGCGGTGTCTGCCCGCGATCGTCGGCGCAGTCGTAGACGAAGACCCGGAGGTTCACACCGATCTGGTTGGCGGCCAGGCCGACCCCGAAAGCGGCGTCCATGGTGTCGTAGAGATTCGTGATCAGATCGGCCAGGTCCGCCGGCAGCGAACCGTCTGCCGCGACCCGCACCGGCGTGGTGGGAGTGTGCAGGACGGGATCTCCCACGATGCGGATTGGTACGACAGCCATGACCGGAAATCTTAAGCCCGGGTCCAACTGCTCCGGTTGCGGAGTGGGCGTGCGGCGGGCAACCTCACGTAGTCAGCCGACTCGCGGGTCTGGCTTCCAGGTCAACAGGTGTCGACGTGGTTGAATAATCGCCGGAGCAGCGGGCATTCGAGATTTGCCGAAAGGGTCGAGGAAGCGATATGGACAGCGCTATGGCGCGGGCTAATCGATCGGGAGACGACTCTGGACTCGCCGATGGGTTGACTCGCCGCGAACACGACATTTTGGCCTTCGAGCGCCAATGGTGGAAATACGCCGGTGCCAAAGAAGAAGCGATCAAAGATTTGTTCGGAATGTCGGCCACCGCTTATTACCGAGTGCTCAATGCGTTGGTCGACCGGCCCGAGGCATTAGCTGCCGATCCGATGCTGGTGAAGCGACTCCGTCGGCTGCGTGCCAGCCGGCAGAAGGCGCGCGCCGCTCGACGGCTGGGCTTCGAGCTCACCTGAGATTTTGCCTGCTCACTGGGCGTCGGTGTGGGTTTTCCCGCACTCCTGGATACAGTGACGTCAATGAATGAGCGCGTTCCCGACTCGACTGGGCTCCCTTTGCGGGCCATGGTGATGGTGCTGCTGTTTCTCGGTGTCATCTTTTTGCTGGTCGGGTTTCAAGCCATGGGATCGGGCAGCAACACCGACGACGACTCTGCGATGTCGAGCGTGACCACCAGCTCAGCAGCGCCGAAGACGTCGACCAAAGTCGCGGTGGCCAAGGCTGACGTGCGCGTCTACAACATCTCCAGTCAGGCGGGCATCGCCAGTAAGGCCGCCGACCAGATCAAGCAGGGCGGCTACAACGTCACCGACATCGGCAACCTGACGTTGCCCAAGGTGTCTGCCACCACGGTGTACTTCGGAAGCGCAGCCGGCGAGCAGGAAACCGCCGAAGCGATCGGCAAGCTGCTCAAAGCACCGGTCGCGCCGCGGACTCCGGACGTCTCCGATCAGCCGCCCGGCGTGATCGTCGTCGTCGCCGGCTGACGCGCACTAGAACGGCGGCGGGTCGTGTATGCCACCGGTGGGCGAGCACACGCTGGGAAACAGCAACGCGCTCCCCGTGTGGCGACGTAGATCTTTCCTGGCGGCGGATCGAGAATGACTGTGCCGTAGGGCAACTGCTGATCGCGCCATCCCCAGAAGGTTTTCACGACGTGATGGCACCGATCACACAAAGAACACTGTAAGCACGCAGGCACAACATACCGCCCGGCTGCAAAGGGCCGTGAAGTCCGACGTCGTGGCGGTGGTTGCGGCACGGTCACAGCCGGATACCGATCCGGCGTATCACTGACCCCAATTACCACTGTAGTCACTATCGTCACAGGTTCGAATCCCTGCGCGTCCGCTGGGGACGACCAACGGGGAAGTCCAGGCACCCATCGGAGGTTCGACGTGTGGGTATTTGCCCGACTCGCACCGGTATCGGTGGCTGCGGTGGCCGCCATGGGACTCATCGCTCCGGTAGTCGTGGCCCCACCTGCGGCAGCCGCGCCGTGCGCTCAATCGGCTTCCGCGGCGCCAGCGAACAGCGGTCCGGCGCTGCCGGGGGCGGCGACGCCGCCGGTAGAACACGTGCCGACCGGGCGCATGCCCCGCGGCGCACAGAACCAGGCAATGCCGTCCGGACTGGGTCCGCTCCCAGCCGCGGCCTCAGACCCCACAGCGACGGGTGCTCTGAACTTCGCGCCGATGCAACAGCAAGGGGCGGTGCTGCCCGTGCCCGCGCCGCCCGGTGCGGCGACCCAACAGGTGCCGAACCCCGCGAGCACGATCATTCCGAGTCCGAACCCAGCTGCTGGTACCGGCCCGACAATCGGAGGCCCTGCCGCGGCGATTGCGGCCCCGACGACAACGATTGTCAACTGGGTGGATGGACCCAACAGCCCGAACAACACATACGCACGCTTCGCCATCTCGGGCGCCGATCTCGGGATTATGTGGGACAACGGCCAAACCGGCGCGAACGACCAGTGCTCATGGCATTCGGCGACACGTTCGGCGATTGCAGCGTCGCCGGCCAGCAATGGCGGAGCAACACCTTGTTTCGCAGCGCGGACCACAACCTGTCCGACGGAATGTCGGTGCCAGATCCCGCATTCGGCAACGTCTACGCCGGCTCGCCGGTCCTGTCCGCGACTCCACCGGGATCGCACTTCTCAAGACAAATCATCGCCAGTCTCAATCTCGCCCCAACCGAAGTGACCATCATCCCAACCGCTGGAATCTCCGTGGGGACAACACAGTACGTCAATTTTATGTCGGTCAGGCAGTGGGGCAATCCGGGCCAATGGACCACGAACTTTTCTGCCATCGCGGTTTCCACCGACAACGGCGAAAATTGGACCGCCAGCCGTGGAACCGTCCGTCCGAGCTTCTTTTTCAGCGTACCCAGCGTCTGGTTCAACTGGGGCAACCAGAATTTTCAGCAGGGGGCGTTCGTCCGACGCGACGGTTACCTGTACTCATACGGCACCCCGTCCGGACGCTCGGGCTCGGCATACGTGTCGCGCGTCCCCGAGAATGCTGTGCTGGACCTCAATCAGTACGAATACTGGAGCCAACCGTGGTG
Organism: uncultured Actinomycetota bacterium; assembly: GCA_963796825.1. Lineage (GTDB taxonomy): Bacteria > Actinomycetota > Actinomycetes > Mycobacteriales > Mycobacteriaceae > Mycobacterium. The sequence goes on along the minus strand of CAWCNE010000006.1, from coordinate 876,408 downwards.
GAATTTCTTCGGCACAGGATCGTGGGTCGCAAACAGTCCCTGGGCCGCCACGCCCGTCATATCGGCTCCGGTGAGCGAGATGTCAGTTCAATACAACGATTACCTCAATAAGTACATCGCGCTCTACACCGACGGGTCGAACAGCGTCGTGATGCGGACAGCGGACAATCCACAAGGACCGTGGAGCGCAGCGCAGACCCTTGTGACGTCAACACAACTTCCGGGCGGCATTTACGCCCCTTTATCCACCCCTGGTCGGCCGGCCACGACCTGTACTTCAACCTGTCGCTGTGGTCGACTTACAGCGTAGCGTTGATGCACACGACGCTGCCCTAGCTCCAGTTTCATTGGTGCCGAACATGTCTCGCTCTCGCTCCATTATTGGATCAACGAAGGCTAAGCAGACCGTGGCGATAGTCCTGACGACGCTAGCCGAAGCCCTCGCAGTGCTTTCCGCGCCGACAGCGGCGTACGCGGATCCCGTTGTGCCGCAACCAGACACTGCCTGTTCGCCGATCTCGCCAACGCGATGACCTGGCTTCGGGAGCAGAACATAAACCTGGTGTGCCTGCAGCAACCAAACCACCGCTACCAATGGACAATCGTCACCTCCGATTACCCGAGCAGTGACCGGTGGCTGACCTATGGACCCCAACTGACACTGCGCGGCGAGGGAACTCGCAACTACAACTTACGGTCAGGCGACTGGATCGCCCTCCCACAAGACCCCGACAGCCAGTGCATCGAGGAGCAGATAGCCGTGGTCAGTGCAGGAGTTGTAAGTCCACCCGAACTAGAGTCCGGGGCGACAGGGCAACAGCTCTCGTTTCGGGTGTTACCTAATCTCTTCTCGATAATGATGAAGGGCTACTGCCTTTGGACGAAGGTGAACTCTTGATAAATGGCGTTGGCACCCGCCCAAAAGTTTTCAGCAGGTGATGGGACCGACTCGGCGAAATACACTTCAATTCCAGCTCGTCGCATGACGCCGAAACTCGACGTGCTCCTCGGCTTACACTTCGGCGATGTTCTCGGAGACGCGCTACGCGATGAACGGGGACTTGCGCGTCGCGTATCGCGCGTCGGGTGAAGGCCCTCGCGACATCGTGTTCGTCCCGACCTGGTTCACCAACTGCGAGGTCTTTCCCGAGCTACCGTCGATTCAAGGGTGGGTCGAGGCGATGACGTCGCTCGGTCGACTGATCGTCCTCGACCAGCCGGGCACCGGTGCGTCCGATCCGGTCACGTCGGACACGCTGCCGACCTTGGAGCAATGGGCCGACAGCATAACCGCGGTGCTGGACGATCTCGGGAGTCGTGAAGCGGTCCTCCTCACCATCGCCGGCTCGTTCGCGACCGGGGCGCTGTTCGCGGCGACACATCCGTCCCGCACCACCGCGCTGATTGCGCTTGGGGCCTACGCGGATCCCCTTGCTGATGATGACAATCACGCAATCAGTCCTGGGGAAGCTGCGGCCGCCATGGCCACCATGTGGGGCACAGGCGAATACGAACACGTGATCAATCCCGACATGCCGTGGAACGAGGAGATCCGGGCCGCGTGGGCTCGTCAAGAACGCCTGGCGGCAAGCCCAGCAACCGTTGCTCTCATGTTTCCTCTGTTGATCGAAACCGACGTGCGTGCAGTTCTTCCCACGGTTCGCGTGCCCACTCTCGTTGTACAGCACAGCGATAACTGGATAATTCCGCCCAAGCGGGCCAAGTACATCGCTGATCACGTACCGGGCGCGAAGTACGTGGAGTTGCCGGGCCGCAACGTGTACCACTTCGTTGAACCGTGGCGCGAATCCTTCCAGGAGATGCACAAGTTCCTCACCGGGCACCAGGCTGACGTGACGGACGATCGGGTGCTCGCCACGGTGTTGTTCACCGACATCGTGGACTCGACGCGCCGGGCCGCGGAGCTGGGCGACCGCAACTGGCGCGCGCTGCTTGATGCGCACGACGCGATCGTGCGGTCGCAGCTGTCTCGCTTTCGAGGTCGTGAGGTGAACACATCGGGCGACGGTTTCCTTGCGATGTTCGACGGTCCTCAGCGAGCGATCCGCTGCGCGATGGCGATCCGCGACGCAGTGCAGGCGCTCGGCATCGAGGTGCGCGCCGGGTTGCACACCGGCGAGTGCGAGGTACGCGGCGATGACATCGGCGGGATCGCCGTGCACATCGGCGCCCGCGTGAGCGCACTGGCCGGACCGAAAGACGTGCTCGTCTCAAGCACGCTGCGCGACCTCGTAATCGGATCGGGCCTGCAGTTCGAAGACCGCGGCGCTCACCTGCTCAAGGGCGTGCCCGGAGAATGGCACCTCTTCGCGGTTGCCTCCGCGTGAAAATATTGACTGGCCGTCAGAACGGCGGCGGATCGTCGTCTGGCCCCGGCGGGCCCAGATCGAAGTAGCTGAGGCGTCTGGCCCGGCGGGTCGTGCGGGCCTGGTGGTTTTGTTGTCGCTCGGCACTGATCCGGTGAGCGCGGTCTTGTCGACGGGTGCGCCGGCGTCGGGGCATCATCGCGATCCGCTCATCGCAGTAGTCCACCGGCGCAGTGGGTTCCGGTGGCCGCAGATCGCCGGTGGGCGAGCACAGGCTGGGGAACAGCAGCGCGCTGCCCGGTGTGGTGACATAGGTCTGACCCGACGGTGAGGTGAGAATGATTGTGCCGTCGGGCAATTGCCGGTCCCGCCAGCCCCAGAAGGTTTTGACCAAGTGGTGAGTACGGCAGTAGCACTTCAGGTTCGAGGCATGGGTGGGCCCGCCGTCGGCATGGGCGATGGTGTGGTCGATGTCGCAGTCGAATGCCGGGTGGTCGCAACCTGGCCAGCGACACGTCAGGTCCCGGCATCGCACGAAATCTGCGAGCGCCTTCGACGGCACATATCCCGGCTCGGGTGCGGCATCGAGCGGATGAACCAGAGGCACCAACTTGGCGTGAGCGGCCAACTCGGCGATAAGCTCGGGTCCGACCAGCCCGTCGGCGCGGACCTCAGATGCCAGCGTGTAGCCCGCGTCGCCGGTCGCTGCTTGTTCGGCAATCACGTGAATCACCACCGATGTTGCGGCGGAGCGCTTTCCGGCAGCACAGTCAGCGCGCCCGCATTGACAGCCCAGATGATCAGCGCCCACCGCAAGAGCGCCCAGCGCGTCGGCGCGGCGTTGCTCGCGACTGCGCGGATCGTGCTCACACACCGTGGCGGCCAGTGCGGTGAGCCGTTTGTCCACGGCGTGCGCTTGGGGACTCAGCAGGCTGCCGTGGATTTCTGATAGTCCGTCGCCGAGGTCGGCGAACCAGACCTCACGTTCGGTACGTCGCTCGCGTGCGCCGCCGCACCGCATCACCGTCGGCCTTGGCGACGATCTTGTCGATGTATCCGGCCAACCGGCCGCGCGTCATCGATGGCCAGCGCACCACGGCAAGTGCCAGCTGCCCATCGACGGTCGCGAGCACCTCGCTGTCGACGATCAGGTCGGTGCGATACACGATCGTGGCGAAAGTCCGTTGGTCGATGTCACCGGCTCTGAAGACGTCGGCCACGTTCGGCAGCCGCTCGCGCATCGCGCGCGCGTAACGCAACTGGCTCGCCGCCAGGGCTTGGCTCATGCGCAAAGCTGCGGCCACCTCGGCGCTCACCGCCGCCTCGGTGTCGACGGCCCAGTCCTCGGTGTCCGAGCAACGCGTCAACCGATACGCGAACAATTCACCGATCGCCGTCAACGCCGCGGCGGCAGCGCGATTCTGCTCACGCCAGGACGTACCGATCCGATCGAGCAACGCGGCCGACTCCGTCGTGCGCGTCGGGTAACGACGCTCGAACAGCTCATCGAACCGGGCGATCACCTCTGGTGATGACACCAAGCCTGACCTCTGTTCGAACATACATTCGATTATGGCAGGAGGGTCCGACATTGATTCTGTTCAACCGGTTCGGGTGAGGATGGTCTTGCCCGTTCGCCGCTGGTGATGACCCTCGGTCCGACTGACGCCCTATTGGGTTGTCTTCCAATTGATTTGTCTCACCAGCGACGTGCGGGCAAGCGACACCAACGCCTGGTAGGGCGGACATGACTTAATCAGGAGCCTGGCCGTTCCTCATCAATGTCTTGTCTGCCCGCCCTACCGGGTTGTCACCCAACCGCCACTGATTCAACGGAGAGGACTTCACCATCGTGACATCTGCACGCCGCATCGTCATCGGCGTCGACACCCACCTCGACACCATCCACGTCGCAGCCATCACCGACACCGGACAGGTTCTCGGCGATGCCGAGTTCGGCACCGACCCGACCGGCTACTACGTCGCCCTGCGGTGGGCCCAAAGCTTCGGGGACGTGCTGACGGCCGGCGTCGAAGGCACCAGCTCCTACGGATCTGGATTCACTCAAGCGTTGCAAGACAACGACATTCACGTGGTCGAGGTGACCCGCCCCGACCGGGCAGCGAGGCGCCGCCAAGGCAAATCCGACCCCCTGGACGCCTACAGCGCCGCTCGCGCGGTGTTGGCCGGCCACGGCGTGGCCGTGCCCAAAGATCCCAACACCAAAGCTCTCAAAGCCCTGCTGGTCGCGCGTCGCGGCGCAGTCAAAGCCCGCAGCGCCGCTATCCAGCAGATCAAAGACCTCCTGGTCACCGCACCGGCTGACCTCCGCGAGCGCTACCGCCGCTACACCACCACCCTGAAGTTGGTGCAGGCACTAACCCGGTGCCGGCCCTGCGCTCATACCGATCCCACCACCATCGCGGTTCTGCTCGCCTGCAAGGCCTTGGCTCAGCGCATTGAGTTCCTCGAACGCCAAACCGACGATCTGACCGCCGAACTCGACACCCTTAGCACCGCCCTCAATCCCGCACTGCGGGCCGCCTACGGGGTCGGGCCCGACACCGCCGCCCAACTGCTCATCACCGCCGGCACCAACACCGATCGACTGCGCAGCGAAGCCGCATTCGCAAAGCTCAGCGGTGTCGCCCCTATCCCGGCCTCATCCGGGAAAACCACCAGACACCGGCTCTGCCGGAGCGGCGACCGTGCCGCCAACAACGCGCTGCACCGCATCGCCCTGGTCCGCTGGTCCCACGACCCACGCACCCGCGACTACGCCATCCGCCAACTGGCCGCCGGTCGTTCCAAAAAAGACATCCTGCGTCTGCTCAAACGCGCCATCGCCCGCGAGATGTTCAAACACCTCACCGCGCCCTGCCCGATCGACGACTACAGCGACCTACGCCCCACCCGACAAGCCAAAAACATCACCCTGACCAGCGCCGCAGCCCACTTCGGCGTCTGGCCCAACGACATCTCCCGACTCGAACGCGGACTCAAACGCCACGACACCCTCGCAACGAACTACCGAAGGTGGCTAAACACCCAGGTCATCAATGCCGCTTGACCCCGTAACAGAGATAGGAGCATCAAGGCTGAGTCGTCGGCCGATCCCGCTCCTCAGCGGGTCGTTCCGACCCGCATCGTCCGCGAGATAGGCTCTCCCCATGCTCAAGTCCGCCCGCAGCCGCAAATTGGCCGCCGCCACTGCACTGATCCCACTCGCCGCCTCGGCCGCGCTGATGAGCGCATGCAAGCCGAACCAACCGCCGGCGACCTCACCGGGCACTCAGCCGCCGATCTGGACCGGCTCGCCGGCGCCGTCGAGTGCTGAGCCGACGGGTCAGCAGGGCGGAACGGACAGCCTGACCACGCAACTGAACGGGCCGACCGGCGCCAAGGTCGCTACGGCGAAATTCGAGTTCAACCAGGGCTACGTGACGATCACCATCGAGACCACCGGGACCGGTCAGCTGAGCCCGGGCTTCCATGGCGTGCACATCCACTCGGTGGGCAAATGCGAGGCCAACTCCACCGCTGCGACCGGTGGTGCGCCCGGCGACTTCCTGTCCGCGGGCGGGCACTTCATGGCGAACGGCGAGGCCGAAAGCGGCGACCTGACCTCGCTGCAGGTGCGCAAGGACGGTGGCGGGCTGCTCGAAACCACCACCGACGGGTTCACCAAAGCCGACCTGCTTGCCGGTGCGGGGACCGCGATCGTCATCCACGCCGGCGCCGACAATTTCGGCAATATCCCGGCAGACCGCTACAACCAGGTCAACGGCGCGCCCGGAGCCGACCAGACGACGATGTCGACTGGCGACGCCGGCAAGCGGGTGGCCTGCGGTGTGATCGGTTCCAGTTAGATCCTCGCCGGACAGGGGTAGTGCTATCAGGGTGAACTTCGCGTCATCACCCCGCCCGACACTTGGCGTCGAATGGGAGTTCGCGCTCGTTGACGCGCAGACCCGCGACCTGAGCAACGAAGCCACCGCGGTTTTCGCTGAAATCGGCGAAAACCCGCACGTGCACAAGGAATTGCTGCGCAACACGGTGGAAATCGTCACCGGCATCTGCGACTCCACCGCGCAGGCGATGGACGATCTCCGATCCACCCTCAGCTCCGTTCACCCGATCGTCCGGCAGCAAGGCATGGAGCTGTTCGGCGCGGGCACCCATCCCTTTCGCGAGTTGGTCCACGCAGAAGCTGACCGATGCGCCGAGATACGCCGAACTGATCAAGCGCACCCAGTGGTGGGGCCGTCAGATGCTCATCTGGGGCGTCCACGTGCACGTCGGGGTTTCCTCGCCGGACAAGGTGATGCCGGTCATGTCGGCATTGCTCAACTGGTACCCACATCTGCTGGCGTTGTCCGCGTCGTCGCCCTGGTGGGTCGGCGACGACACCGGCTACGCCAGCAACAGGGCGATGATGTTCCAGCAGCTTCCCACCGCCGGTCTGCCGTTCCAGTTCGAAAAATGGGACCAGTTCGAGCGTTTCGTTCACGACCAGAAGAAGACCGGGATCATCGAGGACGTCAACGAGGTGCGGTGGGACGTTCGTCCGTCGCCGCACAACGGAACCCTCGAGGTGCGGATCTGCGACGGTGTGTCCAACATCCGCGAGCTCGGCGCACTGGTCGCGTTGACGCACTGCCTGGTGGTCGATCTCGAGCGGCGACTGGATGCCGGCGAGGCGTTGCCGTCCATGCCGCCGTGGCATAACCAGGAAAACAAGTGGCGCGCAGCCCGTTATGGGTTGGACGCGATCATCATCCTCGACGCCGACAGCAACGAGCGCTTGGTCACCGAGGACCTCGACGATCTGCTGACCCGGCTGGAACCCGTTGCCGAGTCGCTGGATTGCGCCGACGAGTTGGCCGCGGTGGCCGAGATTCCGCCGGCGCGGGGCGTCGTATCAACGGCAGCGGCGGGTCGCCGAGGAGCACGACGGAGATCTGCGCGCCGTCGTCGATGCGCTGGTCGCCGAGTTGGAGATCTGATGGGGTCCGCAGCTGAATTCGGCCGCCTGGCAATGTTTCCGCTGCAATCGGCATTTCTGCCCGGCGAGGATCTGCCGCTGCAGATCTTCGAACCCCGGTATGCCGAGATGGTACGAGACTGCATGCGGGACAACAACCCCCGATTCGGCGTGGTGTTGATCTCGCAGGGCCGCGAGGTCGGCGGCGGTGACATGCGCTGCGACGTCGGGACGGTGGCCAGGATCGCCGAATGCGTGGAAATCGCTGGTTCGGGCCGGTTCATGCTGCAGTGCCGGACGGCCGAGCGGATCAAGGTGTGCGAGTGGTTGCCTGACGACCCCTACCCGCGGGCCGTGGTGGAGGAATGGCCCGACGAGCCGGGAGAGTCGGTGAGTGCCGGCCAACTCGAAGAGCTCGAAGACCGGATGATGGCGCTGTTCGAGCGGATTGCGAACGCCCGCGACTTCCCGGTGCCGGATCGCGAAGAAGTGCTCGGCTCCGGCCTCGACTTCTCCGACGCCGGAGAACGGTTGTACGCGTTGGCGTCCCGCATCCCGATCGGGCCGGCCGACCGTTACTCCGTGCTGACCGCGCCGACGGCCGCACGCGCGGCTGACGGCGCTGGGCGAGGCGGTGGATTCCGTCGCGGCGATCATCGAATTCCAGCTCTCGCAGTAGGCCGTCAGGCGTAGCGCGGAACCGTGTGCAGGCGTCCTTCGATGAACACGCTGCGAGGTGTCAGATCCATCAGGTCGTCGGCCGGCGTCCGGTTGTAGCGCTGCAGCAGATCCAGTGCCTCGATCGCGGTGACCGCCCAGTCGCGGCCGATCAGCCAATGTTGGAGATCGGCGCGGTCCTCGCTGAACAACAGCTTGGGAATGTCCAGCCCGTCATCGCCCAATAATTCACGACCCCGCTCGAGGTAGTCCGGGTCGAAGGCGCTCGGGTTCAACACTTCTGCGGCGATCCGGCTGCCGGTTGCGCTGAGCTCCAGAATCCGGTCGAACAAAACATCCTGTCCGGCCGCCGGCAGATAAGGCAGCAGCCCTTCGGCGGACCATGCCGTGGGAATCGACGGATCAAAGCCGGCTTCCTGTAACGCTGTCGGCCAGTCGGCCCGCAGATCGATCGGCACCGGCCGATACCCGACAGCGGGGCGGGCGTTGCGGGCGTCCAGCGTCTCCGCTTTGAACGCCAGCACCTGGGGCTGGTCGATCTCGTAGACAACGCTGCCCGACGACCCAGGGCAACCGCCAGGCGCGCGCGTCCAGGCCTGCGGCCAGAATCACGGCCTGGTCGATGCCGTTGGCGCCGGCGGCGATGAAGTACTCGTCGAACCATTTGGTGCGCGCTGCGGCGTAACCCTGGACGAGCGGCAGATGCCTGGACACATCCGACGAGTCCCAGCCGCGTGCGGTGGCAGCGTCGACAAAGAGCTGGGCGTACCGGTCGGTGAACAGCGGGCAGTCGCAATCGGATTCGGCGGCGCGAGCCATGGCCACGCCCAGCGCCGTCGCGCCGACGCTCTCGGTGATATCCCAGCTGTCGCCGTCAGTGCGTGCCATGACCATTGCCCATCTCTTTCGCGGCAGTGCTGAACAGGTCGACCACGCTGTCGGACAGAACCAGGCTAGTGAAAATCGAAACCACCCTGCTGGGTGCGAGGCCGCGTGGTGTACTTCGTCGCGATGAGCACCGATCTGGTTGTGGACATCCAAGCCGCGGGTGTGGCCGTGCTGACGCTCAACAGGCCTGAACATCTCAACGCCTATACCGCCGACATGGGCGCCTCGCTGGGCCGGGCGTACCGCGACTGCGACGAGGACGACGACGTGCGTGCCATCGTGGTCACCGGGGCGGGCCGGGCGTTCTGCGCCGGAGCGGATTTCTCCGGCGACGCGTCGCCGTTCGATGCCCCGGCCGACGACTCGGCGTTCTCCGCGTCGCCCATCGATCCGGCCGCCTTCGAACTGCGCAAGCCGGTGATCGCCGCCGTCAACGGCCACGCCATCGGGATCGGCCTGACCATCGCGCTGCAAGCCGATATCCGCATCGTCGCCGACGAGCGCGAAATACGGTGTGGTGCAAGTCCGCCGGGGCGTGATACCTGACTGCATGGCGCATTGGACGCTGGCGCGGCTGACCAATCTCGGTGTGGCGGCCGAGGTCTTGCTCACCGGACGCACCTTCAGTGGCACCGACGCCGTCGCGTGGGGCATCGCCAACCGGGCGCTGCCCGCAGCGGAGGTTCTCGACCGGGCGATGGAGATCGCCCGCGACATCGCGACCAACGTGGCGCCGATGTCGGCGGCGTTGAGTAAGCGGCTGCTGTGGGATACGCGCCATCAACGGGTACACGCCACGACAGGTCGCATCGCTTGGAAACCCAGCTGCACCACCGGTTGATGGGGACTGAGGATGCGCGCGAGGGTGTCAACGCCTACCTTGAGCGTCGGGCGCCGCGATTCAGCGCACGACTGTCGGCCGAGTGGACCCCGCTACCGGATCCGGAGCAGTGAGCATGTACATCGAAATGTTGGCAGACGGTCTCGGATTCACCGAGGGGCCGGTCTGGCTGCCCGACGACCGAGTGGCGCTGACGTCGATCAGTCATGGCTGCGTCTACATCGTCGACCCGCGCGGTGGCCCAGTCGAACGCATCGACACCGGTGGCGGACCGAACGGCCTGGCATGCGGCGCCGACGGGACCTTATATGTTGCGCAGAACGGCGGCGTATGGGGCGCAAGCGGCCCCGCCGAGCCGGGCGTTCAGGTGATCAGCGGCACGCGGGTCGACTACCTGGTGGAGGGGTTGGGCGCACCGAACGATCTGACCTTCGGGCCGGACGGACGGCTCTGGATCACCGACACTCGCGGCGAATTCGACATCAGCACACCTGGCACGGGGCTGCCGGGGCACGTGTATGCGATCAACGTCGAGTCGGGGGAGACGGAACAGATCATCGACGACGGGCCGGTGTTCATCAACGGGCTGGGCTTCGATCCCGGCGGCTCGACATTGCTTGTGACGGCAACACTTTCGTCGCAGCTGCTGTCTTACGCGATCACTGGGCCGAACTACCGGCCAATCGGTGCGCCCGAGTTGTTGCACACCTTCGTCGACGGCTGGCCGGACGGTATGGCCGTGAGTACTCCGCGGCGACTACTGGGTGGCGCTGACCGGCGGCGATCGCATTGACGTGATCGACGCCTGGGGCCGCTGCATCGGCAACGTCGGGCTGCCGGCCGGATCGCTGCCGACCAACGTCTGCATCGGTGGCCGCCGTTACGACGAGCTCTTCGTCACCGCGGCACACGACGAGGCACTGGTGCGGATTCAACTGGAGGGCGACGGCCCGCCGCTGTAGGGGCTGCCCGGTTGCGATCCTGGAGAAAACGGCCACGTTGTTTTCAGGTGCGCGTTTGCGGGTATCTCGTCCGGGAAATGGTCGAGCTTGAATGCCCCAAACGCATGCAATTCGGGCCGTGCGGTGGCGTGCGACCCGATGGTCAGTGTGAAATGCGTTCAGGTCCATGCAGTTTCACCGACCTGGTGCCCTGGCCGGAGGCTGCGGCGCAGGTTGCGCCGGTGCCGGCGCCCCTGATCCTCACCGATTTCAGCTGCGCGCCCTTCGACGCAGCGGACGTCGCGGCGACCGCGGCCACGTTGGCGCCGAGTTGTGATGCCGTGCTCGTGGGCGAGCATCAGAACCGCCCAGACTTTCCGCCGACGGTGATGAGCCGGTTGCTGCTCGAGCAAGGGGTAGACCCATGGATCACGCTGTCGTGCCGTGACCGCAATCGCATTGTGCTCGAGCAGGAGTTGCGTGGCCTGCGCTTCAACGGGGCAACGACGGTGTTCTGTGTGACCGGCGACGGGCGCGGCTACGACGTTCGGCCCGACGTCACCCAGACGTTCGACCTGGACGGCCCGCGGCTGGTTGCGCTGGCTGCGTCCCTCGACATGATTGCCGCCGTTCCGGAAACGCCCACCGCGCCACCGATTCATGCCCGCGCGGCTCGGCTGGTCGAGAAGCAGCGCGCCGGTGCGAGTCTTGCTGTCCTCAATCATGTTTCGTCGGCGTCCGCGTTGTCGACATTCATGGGAGACGCGCGTTCAGCCGGACTGCACATCCCGGTGCTCGCCGCGGTCGCGGTGTTCACCGACTACATGTCGGCCGCGGTACTGCAGGGCCTGCCCGGGCTGGACTTGGACCCCGCGATGGTCGACGGGGTTGTCAACGCGCCCGATCCGATCGAGGCCGGAATAGAGGCGGCAGTGGCCGAGGCGCGAGAACTGTTGCAAATCAGCGGCATTCACGGAGTGAACCTGTCGGGGCTGGCGTCGGCATCGGGTGCGAGGCGGGGCGCGGAGGTCAAGGCCGAGGTCGGTGCCCGGATTCGTGCGGAGCAGGCCGCGTGAGCGAGTCGGCAGACGCCGAGTTCGACACTATGGCCGAATGGACCGCTCGCGTTGCCAAGGATCTGGGTCAGGATTTCCATGTCCCCGCGGGTTGCCGCGGCAGCGGGAGCCCGGCCGTTCTCGACTGGCTCATCGAGCAGCTGGATCTCGGCTCCGGTGAGGCGTTGCTGGACTGCGGTGCCGGCGTCGGCGGTCCGGCGGCGTATGCGGCGGCGCAACGCGGGGTTCGCCCGGTACTGGTGGAGCCGCAGGCCGGTGGAAATTACGCCTCCCGAGCATTATTCGGCTTCCCGGCGTTACGCGCCGATGCCTCGGTGCTGCCGTTCGCCGATGAGGCTTTCGATGCGGCATGGGCGCTGGGAGTGCTCTGCACTACCGAATCGCAGCTGGAGTTGCTCAGCGAATTACGTCGAGTAGTCCGCCCGCCGGGTCGGATCGGGCTCCTGGTCTTGGTCGCCGACGAGCTGTCACCTGCTGGTGAGCCTGATGACAGCTTCTTTCCGACCGCTGATTCGTTGAGCGACTTGGTGGATCGCGCCGGCTTACGCATCGACGCGTCGCGCAGCGCCGCCGACATCTGGGATCCCCCCAAGCAATGGCAGGAGCGAGTGGAGACGTTCGAGTCCGAGCTTGAAGCCAAGTACGGCAACGAGCGCGCATGGCAGGTCGCCGAACGTCAATCCAATCTCATCGCCCAGCTACTCGGGGACTCGACGATTGTGCCGCATGTGTTTTCGCTACGACATCGTGCGACTGGCTAGCGCGCCTCAGCGTTCGGTGGCGAACGCGCGCAGCGTTGGCCAGTTGCGCGGGATCCAATGAGGGACGCACGTTTTCGCGGGCCGCGGCGACGTCGGCCGCGGTGATCTCGGCCGCGTCGACCGAGCGCCGCATGGCGGTGAGCGCGGCCTCGCGCAGCAGCGCCACGCAGTCGGCGGCGCTGTATCCGTCCAGGTCGGCGGCCAACGCGTCCAGATCCACGTCGCGCAGCGGAATCGACTTGCCGGCGGTGCGCAGGATGTCCAGCTCGGGCCTGGGCATCGGGCGGTTCGACGAACACCAGCTTTTCCAGCCGCCCGGGCCGCAGCAGGCCCGGGTCGATCAGGTCCGGCCGGTTGGTGGCACCGACCACCACGACGTCGTTCATCGGCTCGATGCCGTCGAGTTCGGTGAGCAGCGCCGCCACCACCCGATCGGTGACACCGGAGTCGAAGCTCTGCCCGCGCCGTGGCGTCAACGCGTCGATCTCGTCGAGGAAAATCAGCGACGGCGCCGAATCGCGCGCGCGGCCGAACAGTTCGCGCACCGCCTTCTCCGATGAGCCGACCCATTTGTCCATCAGCTCAGAGCCTTTGACGGCGTGCACCGAAAGCCGCCCGGTGCTGGCCAGTGCGCGCACCACGAACGTCTTGCCGCATCCCGGCGGGCCGTACAGCAGTACGCCGCGCGGCGGTTGGACACCGAGCCGGGCGAAGGTGTCGGGATGCTGCAGCGGCCACAGCACGGCCTCGGTCAAGCGCCTGCTTGGTCTCGACCATGTCGCCGACGTCGTCGAGGGTGATCGAGCCGACCGATATCTCCATCGCGGCTGAGCGCGACAGCGGCCGGATCACGGTCAGCGCGCCGAGCAGGTCGTCCTGGGTGAGCTTTGGCGCGCTGCCGTCCGAGCTGGCCCGCGCCGCCGCGCGCAAGGCCGCCTCGCGCACCAGCGCGGCCAGATCCGCGACCACGAAACCTGGTGTTCGGTCGGCGATCTCGCCGAGTTCGAGATCCTCGGTGGGTGCCGGCTTTCAGCAGGCTCTGCAGCAGCGCGATGCGGGTCGGCGCGTCGGGCAGGCTGAGCACCAGTTCGCGGTCGCACAGGTCCGGCGCGCGCAGTCGCGGGTCGAGGTTGTCCGGGACCGCCGAGGTGACGATCACCGCCACCCCCGCGGCGGCGACGGCCTTGCGCAGTTCGGCCAGGATCAGCGTCGCGACCGGTTCGGCCGTGGCCGGCAGCAGCGCGTCGATGTCGGCGATCAGCAGCACTCCGCCGCCGTCGCGCACTGTGCGACGCCGCCGCGACCACCCGCTGCAGGCGGTCGTCGGCGGCCAGCGCGCCGACCTCGGGGCTGTCGAGCTCGACCAGTCGCCGGCCGGCGCAGACCGCCCGCACCAGCGCCGTCTTGCCGACACCGGCCGGGCCCGACATCAAGACGCCCAAATTGGTTGTGGCGCCCAGGGTTTGCAACAGGTGCGGTTCGTCGAGCGCAAGCTTGAGCCACTCGGTCAACTTGGCCGCCTGCGCGCTGACCCCCTTCGAGGTCGTTGACGGTGAGCGCTGACGCCTTGGCGATCAACTGCTCCGGGTCCGCAGCGCGGGTTCGCGCCGGCAACCGCCGTTGCCCCAGGTGACCAACGAGTTCGGCTGCACGCTCACCGGGCCGGCGGGATCCACGCCGGTGACGGTCAACAGCTCCGACGTCCAACTGATGCCCACCGCGGAGGCCAGCGCGCGCGTCGCCGCCGACGTCGAGGTGCCCGGTCCCAGATCGCGCGGCAGCAGCGACACCGCATCGCCGACGGTTAACACCTTGCCCAGCAAGGCTTGTCGCAGCGTGGTCGGCGGAACCGACTGGGTGGTCAGCGTCGACCCGCTCAGCGTCACCGACCGCGCGCCGTAGACGGTGGCCGCGACCACGATGACTGCGGTGTCCTCGCTCAGGCCGGCGTTGGACAGCGTCACGTCGTCCAGCAGCACGGTGCCGATCGGGGTCTGCGGGCCGGCCATGCCGGCGACCGCCGTCGTGGTTCGCGACTCCGGTAATCGACACCGCATCCCACTCCCGAATGCCAAGGGCGGCAATAGCGTTGGGGTGCAATCGGATAACGCCGCGGCGAGAGTCGACGGCCGAGGTGTTCAGCCGAGCCGTCAGCGTCAGCTGAGCCGGAGAGGTCATGGCCGGCCGGTCGGCCTGCGCAGCCCGAGTCGCGCCACCGACCGGCGGCGGTTGGGCTGCGCCCGGCGGATCGCGCGCCGGGTGGCGCGCCGCTGCTTGGGCTTCTCACCCCACGCCTCGGGATGCGCCGCCAGCCAGTGGTGGCTGCGCACAGAGAACGGGATGTAGCAGAGGTAGGCCGCGATGACCACCATGATCAGGATGTAGGGGAACAGCAACGCGGCGGCGGCGACGATGGTCAGCCCGGCCAGCAGCAGCGCGGCCAGGTTCGGCGGCACCGAGACTGCGTGCATCTTGCGCATCGGGATCCGGCTGACCAACAGCATCGAGCAGACCGCCACCCAGGCGCAGACGAACCACGGCGACGTCCACCAGCCCGAGCCGAACTGCAGCTTGGCGGCCAGCGGTCCGAGCGCGCAGATCGCGCCGGCCGGTGCCGGCACACCGACGAAGAACTCCTTGCGTGAACGATGGCTGGCTGACGTCGTCGAGCAACGCGTTGAATCTGGCCAGCCGCAACACGATTGACACCGCGTACAACATGACCACCACCCAGCCCGCCGGCGCCGCAGGCAGCATCGACACGTAGACCACGACCGCGGGAGCCACCCCGAAGTTCACCGCGTCGGCCAGTGAGTCGATCTCCTCGCCCATCCGCGACTCGGCGTCCAGGGCCCGGGCCACCCGGCCGTCGAGTCCGTCGAGGATCGCGGCCGCGGCGATCAGCGCGATCGCCACGTACGGCTGGCCTTCCAGCGCGAACCGGATCGATGTCAGCCCGGCGCAGATCGCCAGCACGCTCATCGAGCTGGGCAGGATGCGCAGCGGCGCCACCCGCCTGCCGCGCGGCTTGTTGGTGATCACGGCAGCTCGGCCAGCACCGTCTCGCCGGCAACCGCGCGCTGGCCGAGGCTGACCGACACCTCGGGAGCCGGCGGGCAGGTAGGTGTCCAGCCGAGACCCGAACCGGATCAGGCCGTAGGTGTCTCCGATCGACAGCTTGTCGCCGGCGTGGACGTTGCAGACGATGCGGCGCGCCACCAGACCCGGCGATCTGCACAGCGACGATCTCCACGCCGTCCGCGGTGCGGATCCGCACGCTGTTGCGTTCGTTGCTCGTCGCTGGCGGCGGGAAGATCGGCCGAGCCGAACAGGCCCGGCCGGTGCTGCACGGCGATCACTTCGCCGCTCACCGGGGCCCGCTGCACGTGGGCGTCGAACAGCGACAGGAAGATGCTGACCCGGGTGAGCTCCGCGTCGCCCATCTCCAACTCGGGCGGCGGCGCGGCCGACTCGATGAGGCACACCTGGCCGTCGGCCGGTGCGACGACGACGCCGGGCCGGGTCGGCGGCACCCGCGGGGGGTGCCGGAAGAAGCCGGCGCAGGCGCCGGCGGCCAGCAGGCCGGCTCGGCGCAGCCAGCGGTGAGCGGCGGCCGACCAGGGCCAATCCCAGGCCCGCGGAAATGAACGGAAGACCCGGCCGGATGCACGGGCGGAACGGTCGAGCGCAGCAGCGACAGCACATGCTGCGGGCTGATCGTACGGGTTCTCGGCGGTCGAGCGGGGACGTCGTGCCACGCGGTCATCTTAGAAGAGCCGCGGACGGTCGTCAGACCGGATACGTGACGCCGGTCAGTTCCTCGGAGACCGTCCACAGCCGGCGCTGCAGGTCTTCGTCGTGTGACTGCGCGCTGGAGGAGACCACCTTCGGGTGGCCGCGCTGCTCGCCGAGGCCGTCGGGGCCGTAGTACTGGCCGCCCTCGACGTCCGGGTCGGTGGCGGCGCGCAGCGTAGGCAGGGCGCCCATCGCCGCGCCCTGGAAGAACAGCGGGCCCGCCACGCGCGAACAGCGGTTTGAACAGCGTCGGGCACGTTGCGTCCCAGCTCGGTGCTGGACGCCGCCGGGGTGGGCCGCCACGGCGATGGTGTTCTCGTGCTGGGCGGCCAGTCGGCGCTGCAGCTCGTAGGTGAACAGCAGATTGGCCAGCTTGGACTGCCCGTAGGCGGCGATACCGGTCGTAGCTGTGTTCCCACTGCAGATCGTCGAAGTGGATCGCGGCACGGAGCCGGTGGCCCGTGCTGCTGACCGTCACCACCCGCGAACCCCGCACCGGCAGCAGGTTGTCCAGCAGCAGCCCGGTCAGGGCGAAGTGACCCAGATGGTTGGTGCCGAACTGCATGTCGAAGCCGTCATCGGTGAGCTGCTTGGGCGTCCACATCACCCCGGCGTTGTTGATCAGCAGATCGATCCGCGGGTAGGCCTTGCGCAGCGCCGCCGCGGCGGCGCGCACCGAGGCCAGCGAGCTGAGGTCGAGTTCCTGCAATGTGACGTCGGCGGCGGGTGGGCGGCCACGATGCGCGCCAGCGCGAGATTGCCCTTCTCCAGGTTGCGCACCGCCAGGACGACGTGGGCGCCGGTCTGGGCCAGCGCCGCGGCGGTGTGGTAGCCGAGGCCGGTGTTTGCGCCGGTGACGATGGCCACCCGGCCGCTCTGGTCGGGTATGTCGCCGGTGGTCCATTTGCCGTCGGAACTCATCGACGGAAAACGATACCCATCGACGGTCGGTCTCGTCGTGTCGCTGTCGGCCTGCTGTGCTCGGTGGCATTCTCGTGGCGTGGACATGGTTGATCCAGCGCATCTGCCGAGTCGACGCGCGCCGCTGCGGTGGGCGGTCGGCGGCATCGTTCCCGTGGCTGCTGCTGGCCGTCGGCCAAGTCGCCTGGTTCGAGTTCGACAGACGAATGCCATGGCTGCACATCTTGATCGGCGTCGTCACCGTGCTCGGTGCGATCGTCGCGACGGCGGTGGTGCCGGTGTGGCGCTACCGGGTGCACCGGTGGGAACTCGGCCCGCAGGCGGTGTACACCCGCACCGGATGGCTGGTCCAGGAGCGGCGCATCGCGCCGATCTCGCGGGTACAGACCGTCGACACCTACCGCGGCCCGGTGGACCGGCTGTTCGGGCTGGCCAATGTCACCGTCACCACGGCTTCGTCGGCCGGTGCGGTACACATCGTCGCGCTCGACGTCGACGTGGCCGACCATCTCGTCGCACAGCTGACCGACATCGCAGCGATCGGTGCCGAGGACGCGACGTGACCGCTGCGCCCGGCCGGGGTGAAATCGCCTGGCAGCGGCTGAGTCCCAGGATGCTTCTGGTTCACCCGGTGTACGAGCTACTGCGCGAGCTGCCGTTTCTGATCGGTGCGATCGTGCTGGGGACGACCACCGGCAATCAGTCCTGGACGTTCGCGGTGCTGGCGTACACGGTCGTGGTCGGTGTGGCCCGCTGGGTCACCACCAGCTATCGCATCGATGCCGATCAACTGCAGTTGCGGACCGGTCTGCTGCAGCGCAAAGTATTGTCGTTGCCACTCAACAGGATTCGTTCGGTGAGCAGCGATGCGCGGTTGCTGCACCGGGTGATGGGCCTAACGGTGGTGCGAGTGAGCACCGGGCAAGAAGCCAAGGGCCAGAGTGGATCCGGGGGATTCGAGCTCAATGCCGTCGAGGTCGGCCAGGTGCCGCGGCTGAAGGCGATCCTGCTGGCCGACACAGGCGACGCAGCCGAGCGGGTCGACGCGACGACCGCGGAGCCCTCTCCGACGGACACGGTGCTGGCTCGCTGGCAGCCGGCGTGGTTGCGGTATTCGCCGCTGAGCGTGTCCGGGCTGCTGTCGCTCGGCGCCGCGGCCGGCGTGGTCTACGAGAGCGGATTCGTTGGGCCGCTGCAGCATTCACGGATCGTCAAGTCGGTGCTCGACGATGCCGAGCGGTTGGGGCCGACCAACACCATCGCGATCGTCGGTGGCGCGGTTCTGGTCGCATCGGTCTTGCTCGCGGTGCTGCGTTCGCTCTTTACCTACGGCAACCTGGTGCTGCTGCGCCAGGCCGACGTGCTGCACCTGCGGCATGGCCTGCTGCGGCTTCGCGAACGTGCCTACGACATGAGCAGGCTGCGCGGCGGAACCCTGCGCCAGCCGCTGTTGGTGCGGATGTTCGGTGGCGCCCGGTTGGATGCGGTGATGACCGGCGTGCACGGCGCCGGTGAGGCGTCGGTGCTGCTGCCGCCGTGTCCGGTGTCCACGGCCGAGGCGGTGCTGACCGAACTGGTTGGTGACGCCGAGGTCGTCTCCGGGCCGCTGCGGGGTCACGGCCGCCGGGCCGCGACCCGGCGATGGACGCGGGCGCTCGGGCTGCCTGTATTGGCGGGTGCAGGTCTGGCCGTGGTCACTGTGCTTTTCGGGAAATCCGTTGTGCCCGTGTGGGTATGGCCCGCCTGGATCGCGGTGACGGCGTGGTGTGCGCTGCTGGCGGTCGACCGGATCGGCGCGCTCGGTCACCGGGTCCACGACGGCTGGCTGGTGATGCGATCCGGCAGCGTGGAACGACGCCGCGACTGCCTCGCCACCGCAGGCATCATCAGCTGGACGGTGCGCCAGACGCCTTTCCAGCGCCGGGCCAAGGTCGCCACGTTGGTCGCGGCCACGGCCGCGGGCGTCAAGCGCTATCCGCTGATCGACGTGCCGGAGGACCTGGTGTGGTCGATCGCGGCGGAGGCGTCGCCGTGGGTGGCCGACAGCATCTGGGCGATCCGCTAGGTCGGCTGGACTTCGCCGAAAGTGAAGCTGTTGCGAATTTTTTGCCGATTTTTCGCAGTAGCTTCACTCTCGCCGCTAAGCCCTCAGCCCGCTAGGCGGTCAGCCCGCGCACCGCGATGATGCGTTCCGCCAGTTGTTCGCTGGTGGCCGCGGCGACCGGTGGCCCACCGCAGAGCCGGCGCAATTCGTTGTGAATCCACCCGTGCGGCTTGCCAAGTCGGTAGTGGGCCGCCGACACCAACGCGTTGAGCTCACGACGGAGGTCACGCAATTGCCCGTGCCGGGTGGCGGGTTCGGCCTTGGTCACGCCGTCGCGGGTACGACGGTCGTACTGCTCTTCCTGCTGACGGCGCAACAACTCTCGCATCTGCACGGGGTCCAGCAAGCCGGGTATTCCCAAGTAGTCGGCCTCTTCGTCGCTGCCGGCCGGAGTGGCGGTACCGAACGACGACCCGTCGAAAATCACCTGGTCCAGTTCGGCGTCGGCGCCCAGCGACTCGAACTTGTTGTCCATCTCGGATGGCTCGTCTTGGCGACGTTGCGCCTCGGCGATATCGTCGGTCTCCCGATGTGGTTGGCCGAGAACGTGATTGCGCTGTGCCTCCAACTCGCTGGCCAGCAGCAGCAGTGAGGGCACCGACGGCAGGAAGACGCTCGCGGTTTCACCGGGCCGCCGGGACCGGACAAACCGGCCGATGGCCTGAGCGAAGAACAGCGGGGTGGAGGCGCTGGTGGCGTAGACGCCGACCGCCAGGCGCGGCACGTCGACACCTTCGGAGACCATCCGCACCGCGACCAGCCAGCGGGTAGTGCTCGCGGAGAACTGCGCGATGCGCTTGGATGCGCCCGGATCGTCGGACAGCACCACGGTCGGCTCTTCACCGGTAATCCGTTTCAGCAGAACGGCATACGCGCGGGCGGCCTGCTGATCCGATGCGATCACCATGCCACCGGCGTCCGGAACCCCGCCGGCCCGTAGCTGCCTTAGCCGGGTGTCGGCCGCGGTGACGACCGCGGGCATCCACTCACCGGTCGGGTCCAACGCGGTGCGCCAGGCGCGGGCGGTGTGCTCGGCGCTGGCCGGCTCACCGAGTCGCGCGGCGTACTCCGCGCCGGCGCTGTCACGCCACCGGGTCTCTCCGGAGTACGCCATGAACACCACCGGGCGCACCACGCCGTCGGCGAGCGCGTCGGTGTAGCCGTAGGTGTGGTCGGCCTGCGAGCGCATCAGCCCTGCGGCGTCCGGTTCGTAGCGCACGAACGGGATCGCGGAGTCGTCGCTGCGGAACGGCGTGCCCGTCAGCGCCAATCGGCGGGTGGCGTCGTCGAACGCTTCCCGGATCGCGTCGCCCCAGCTTTTGGCGTCGCCGCCGTGGTGGATCTCGTCGAAGATGACCAGCGTTCGTCTGCCCTCGGTGCGCACCCGGTGACGGGTCGGGTGGCTGGCCACCTGTGCGTAGGTGACGACGACACCGTGGTACTCCGCGGAGGTGTGTGCCGCGCTGTTGCTGAACTTCGGGTCCAGCGCGATGCCGTCGACGGCGGCGCGCCAATGCCCACTGCACCTTGAGGTGCTCGGTGGGCACCACGACGGTGATCGCCTCGATGGTCCGGTCGGCCAGCAACTCGGCGGCGATCCGCAGAGCAAACGCGGTCTTGCCGGCACCGGGGGTAGCGACCAGCAAATAATCGCGCGGCTTGGCGCTCAGATAACGCACCAAGGCACGCCGCTGCCAGCCCCGCAAAGCCCGGGTGCTGGGCGCTTCAACTGCCCGCACCCGAGGACTCCAATCTGATCGAGATGCAGTCTAGGGCAAGGACATCGGGGAGCGCATCTTCGCAGGACGGCGGCGAGTCGCAGCAGCGCTCTGGTGCGGCGTCCACATTTTTGACAGTGTTCAGATCGTGATTACCGGATTGGCCCACGCGGGGGTTTGTGTGCCCGACTGCGAAGCGGCGGTGGCGTTTTACCGTGACGTGTTGGGCATGCGGGTGTTGTCGCCGCCCTACGTGATGGCCGGTGACGCGATTCGGGATGACATGGGCCAGCTGGTGTCGGATCCCACCATGAAGGCGGCGATTGTCGGCTTCGGCGACGACGGTGATCGTGTTCTCGAGGTGATCGAGTATCTCGGCGTCGCCGGCGGCGACCAGCGCAGCGCCGCGGCCATCACCGACCACGGGTTGTCGCATGTGGGCTTGATCTGTGAGGACCTCGACGCCACCCGTGCCGAACTCGAGGCCAAGGGCGTGCGCTTTCTGGTCGACGGCATTGCGGACGTGGCGCGAGTCCGCACGACATGGTTTGTCGACCCATGGGGTGTGGTGTTCATTCTCGTTGAGAAGAGCAAGCCGGAGCGTCCCTACTTCGCGCAGTGGGCCTGACGCCGCCGCCTACACGAAGTAGTTGTCGTGGCGAATGAACCACTCGCGGCGTTCGTCGTCGGTCATGTCGGCCAGCGCGCTGAAACCCTCGAAGTAGGCTTCCCGCGGCGCGCCCGGAGCGAACAGCATCAGGACGGACGCGGGTTCGTCGGCCTCGTTGCGAAAGCCGTGGATGCCGCCGGGCGGGACGTACAGGAAGTCATGCGGATGACCGTCGATCCAATCGTTGCCGTCGTAGAGCTTCATCGTTCCGGACAGCACGAAGAACGCCTCGGACATGGCCCGGTGGAAATGCGGACCGGGTCCGCCTCCGGCTGGGGCTATGTCGACCCGATACAAGCCATAGTCGCCGGCGGTGGCTTGCTGGTTGGCCAAGTAGTGGTACTTGACGCCGAAGGATTCGTAGTCCGGCGGGTCGTCGGATCGCTTGAGCCATGCGCTGACCTCCGGCTCGTCCTTAATGTAGCGAGGCGGCGGGTAGGGCGGCACGACAAGCGACATCAGTGCTCCATTGGGTCGTAGCATCGTTGCTGTGCAGAAGCCGATCTTCGATGAAAATGCTCGCGCGGAACGGCTTCTCGATGCCCAGGATAGGGCGGCGCAGTTGTTCGACGAGATCGAACAACGTGGGTTGATCCGCCCGGGCGTCGGCGAGAAGGAACTGTCCGACGAAATCCGTGATCTGGCCGCCGAGCTGCTCGGGGTGACAGCCCACTGGCATCGCCGCATCGTGCGGGCCGGCGAGAACACCCTGCAGCCGTTCAAAGAGCATCCGCCGGATCGGGTGATTGCCGAGGGCGACATCGCGTTCCTGGATCTAGGCCCGATCTTCGAGGAGTGGGAGGCCGACTTCGGCCGCACGTTCGTGCTCGGCGACGACCCGCACAAGCTCGCCGTGCGTGACGCCCTACCGCGGGTGTGGCAGGCCGGGCGGGAGTACTTCGACAGCCATCCGGACGTCACCGGCGCCGAGTTGTACGGCCACGTCGTCGATCTGGCGCACGACGAGGGCTTCGAATTCGGCAGCCCGATCGCCGGGCATCTGCTCGGGGAGTTCCCGCACAAGAAGGTCGTCGGCAACGACGCCGAGTGGTACGTCACGCCCGGGTCGACCAAGCCGATGCGTCGCACCGACCCGCAGGGCCGGGTCTGTCATTGGATTCTGGAGATCCATCTCAACGACCCGGCCCGTCGGATCGGCGGGTTCTACGAGCAGCTGCTCGATCTGGTCTGAGGCCTCAGACCGGGTAGGTCACGCCGGTCAGCTCCTCGGAGACTGTCCACAGCCGACGCTGCCGATCGGCATCGTGCGACTTCTTGCTGGACTCGACGATCTTGGGGTAGCCCCGGCTCTGGCCGAGGCCGTCGGGTCCGTAGTACTGCCCGCCCTGCACCGCCGGGTCGGTGGCCGCGCGCAGTTGCGGCAGCGCACCCATGGCGGGGTTCTGAGCGAAGATCGGCGCGATTCTTTCGGAGATCGAGACCAGCGGCGCGGGCATGTTGCGCATCAGCTCGGTGTCCGAGCATGCCGGGGTGGGCCGCCGCGGCGATCGTCGTGCCGTGTGACGACAGCCGTCGCTGCAGTTCGTAGGTGAACAGCAGATTGGCCAGCTTGGCCTGCCCGTAGGCCCGGACCCGGTTGTAGCTGTGCTCCCACTGCAGATCGTCGAAATGAATGTCGGCCAGGATGCGGTGGCCGACGCTGCTGACCGTCACGACCCGGGAACCGGCGACCGGCAGCAGCCGGTCCAGCAACAGGCCGGTGAAGGCGAAGTGGCCCAGGTGGTTGGTGCCGAACTGCAACTCGAAGCCGTCCTTGGTGTTGCCCTTCGGCGTGTACATCACCCCGGCGTTGTTGATCAGCAGGTCGATGCGGTCGTGATCGGCGCGCAGTTGCTCGCGCGGCGGCGCGGGTCGATTCCAGCGACGTCAGGTCGAGCTCCTGCAGCGCGACATCGGCCTGCGGGCTCTGGGCGACGATCCGCGAGATGGCGTCCTTGCCTTTGTCGAGATTGCGGACCGCCAGCACCACGTGGGCGCCGTGGCGGCCAGGGCCGCGGCGGTCTCGTAGCCGAGTCCGGTGTTGGCGCCGGTGATGACGGCGACGCGGCCGGACTGGTCGGGAATGTCGGCGGTAGTCCATTTGGACATGGAAAGCTCCCTAAGCTGTAAGGTAAACGGGGCGTGCGCTCCGGTTGGGTCGACTATACGGAACGTACGCCCCGCTTTGTCAACCAGTAGGTGATGACATGTCTGTACCCGCTCGACCGCTGCGCGCTGACGCGGCCCGCAACCGCGCGCGGGTGCTGGAAACCGCCTACGAGACATTCGCGGCCGAAGGCCTGTCGGTGCCGATCGACGAGATCGCCCGCCGCGCGGGCGTCGGAGCCGGCACCGTCTACCGGCACTTCCCGACCAAAGAGGACCTGTTCGCGGCGGTCGTCGACAGCCGCCTGCAGCACATCATCGCCGCAGGTCGGGCGTTGCTGGACGATCCGGGGCCCGGCGAGGCGCTGTTCGCGTTTCTGCGGTCGATGGTGCTGGATTTCGGTGCCACCGATCAGGGTCTGGTCGACGCGCTCGGCGGGCTGGGTATCGACGTCGACTCCGCCGCACCCGATGCTGACGCGGCGTTCCGCGGCCTGCTTGGTGAGTTGCTGGTCGCCGCGCAGGGCGCCGGGACAGTCCGCTCCGACGTCGACGTGCCCGAGATCAAGGCGCTCATGGTGGGGTGTCAGGCCATGCAGGGCTACGACAAGGAGCGGGCCGCGCGGGTGACCGACGTCGTCATCGACGGTTTACGCCCGTCGCGATGACCCCACCCCATCAATCGGGGGCGACCTTGCACTCGGTATGGGCGAGTGCTAAAAATGACATTGGCACTCGCGACCGGTGAGTGCTAGGTCGGGACGGTGAGAGCGCAGTCCGTACACAACTGTGGTCGTCCGTCGCGGGCACTGCGCCCGGCCAAAGAACGTGTCATCCCCTAATCGGAGGAATCACTTCGCAATGGCCAAGATAATTGCGTATGACGAAGAGGCCCGTCGCGGCCTCGAGCGGGGCCTCAACGCCCTCGCCGACGCGGTAAAGGTGACGTTGGGTCCCAAGGGCCGCAACGTCGTCCTGGAGAAGAAGTGGGGCGCTCCCACGATCACCAACGATGGTGTGTCCATCGCCAAGGAGATCGAGCTGGAGGACCCCTACGAGAAGATCGGCGCTGAGCTGGTCAAAGAGGTCGCCAAGAAGACCGACGACGTTGCCGGTGACGGCACCACCACGGCGACCGTGCTCGCTCAGGCGCTGGTCAAAGAAGGCCTGCGCAACGTTGCGGCCGGCGCCAACCCGCTGGGCCTCAAGCGCGGCATCGAGAAGGCCGTCGAGAAGATCACCGAGACCCTGCTGAAGTCGGCCAAAGAGGTCGAGACCAAGGAGCAGATCGCTGCCACCGCTGCGATCTCGGCCGGCGACACCCAGATCGGCGAGCTGATCGCCGAGGCCATGGACAAGGTCGGCAACGAGGGTGTCATCACCGTCGAGGAGTCGAACACCTTCGGCCTGCAGCTGGAGCTCACCGAAGGTATGCGCTTCGACAAGGGCTACATCTCGGGTTACTTCGTCACCGACGCCGAGCGTCAGGAAGCGGTCCTCGAGGACCCCTACATCCTGCTGGTCTCGTCGAAGGTTTCGACGGTCAAGGACCTGCTGCCGCTGCTGGAGAAGGTCATCCAGTCGGGCAAGCCGTTGCTGATCATCGCCGAGGACGTCGAGGGCGAAGCGCTGTCGACCCTGGTCGTCAACAAGATCCGCGGCACCTTCAAGTCTGTCGCCGTCAAGGCGCCGGGCTTCGGTGACCGCCGCAAGGCCATGCTGCAGGACATCGCGATCCTGACCGGTGGCCAGGTCGTCAGCGAAGAGGTCGGCCTCTCGCTGGAGACCGCTGACATCTCGCTGCTGGGTCAAGCCCGCAAGGTGGTCATCAACAAGGACGAGACCACCATCGTCGAGGGCGCCGGCGACTCCGACGCCATCGCCGGCCGGGTCGCCCAGATCCGCGCCGAGATCGAGAACAGCGACTCCGACTACGACCGCGAGAAGCTGCAGGAGCGCCTGGCCAAGCTGGCCGGCGGTGTTGCGGTGATCAAGGCCGGTGCTGCCACCGAGGTGGAGCTCAAGGAGCGCAAGCACCGCATCGAGGACGCCGTGCGTAACGCCAAGGCGGCCGTCGAAGAGGGCATCGTCGCCGGTGGTGGCGTGGCCCTGCTGCAGTCGGCTCCCGCGCTGGACGATCTGAACCTCACCGGTGACGAGGCGACGGGCGCGAACATCGTGCGCGTGGCGCTGTCGGCTCCGCTGAAGCAGATCGCCTTCAACGGTGGGCTCGAGCCCGGCGTCGTCGCGGAGAAGGTCGCCAACTCCAAGCCGGGTGTCGGTCTCAACGCCGCCACCGGTGAGTACGAGGACCTGCTCAAGGCGGGCGTCGCCGACCCGGTCAAGGTGACGCGTTCGGCGCTGCAGAACGCGGCGTCCATCGCGGCGCTGTTCCTGACCACCGAGGCCGTCGTGGCCGACAAGCCGGAGAAGGCCGCCGCTCCCGCCGGCGACCCGACCGGTGGCATGGGTGGCATGGACTTCTAAGTCCATCAGGCATACGAGAAACCCGGTCCCCACGTGGGGCCGGGTTTTTCGTATTTCTGGGTAACTGATGTACTGAACGTTCGAACAGTTAGGGATGAAGGGAACGGCACAATGGGAAAATCGTTACGGCGCATGATCTTTGGAGTGATTCCCGCTGCGTTCTCTGCGTCCTGGTCGCGCCCGACCGCCGGCGCCGTGCCTGATCCGTGCTCGGCCAGTGGCGTCGCCGCCACCGCGAGCGGAGTGCTGAACTCGGCGAGCGGGTACCTCGACGCCCACCCGGATGCCAACAACGTGCTGACCACCGCGGTCAACCAGCCGCCCGCCGAAGCGAAGTCGTCGGTGCGCGGTTACTTCATCAGCCATCCCGGCCAGGCACTGGAACTCAAGGGCATCGCCCAGCCGCTGCTCGATCTGCGCGGCCGGTGCAACACCTCGGTCTCACCGGACCAGTTGGCAGCGCTGTTCGACGCACTGTCGACGGGCTAAGCAGGCACCGGTTTCGCGCCCGACTGTGCGGGTTATTGGGCAGCATTTCGCCATTTGCGCGAGCAGATCCTGCTCAGTCGACGCCCTGTGCATAACGGCGGGCGGTTTCGACCGCAAATGTTCGAAGATTTCGGTCATGGACGCCGATGACTGGCCGTTTCTGGGGCGGCAGGCCGTGCGACGGGGCGAGATCTCGGCTTGGCGGTTGCAGCGGGACTACCGGGCGCTCTACCGCAACGTCTACGTGTCGAAGGATGCGACCCTGACCGCCCTCACCCGAGCTCGTGCGGCCTGGCTGTGGTCCGGTGGCGATACGACGATGACGGGACTTTCTGCGGCGGCGGTTCTGGGCACGAAGTGGCTCGACGCGGGTGAACCCGCAGAATTGTGCCGTGCTAATCGACATAGCCCACCGGGCATTGTGATCCGTTCGTATGACCTGGACGCCCGAGAAGTATTCGTTTGTAACGGGATTCGGGATTACCACTCCGGAACGGACCGCGTTCGACCTCGGGCGTTCGATGTCGGTGAACCGTTCGATTCCTATCCTGGACGCGTTGTCGCACGCGACGAACTTCAAGGTCGCCGACGTCGTATCCCTCGCTGTTGCCAGGCCGGGTAGCCGGGGTATCCGGCGGCTGCAGTCGGTGTTGAAGCGGGTTGATGGGGGCGCGGAGTCCCCGCAGGAGAGTCGGGTGCGATTGCTGTTGGTCGCGGCGGGACTGTCCGCCGCCCGAGACGCAAATCGCGTTCACCGACGAGTTCGGTATCGCGCAAATCAGGGTCGACATGGGATGGCGGGAATGGCGGGTCGCTGTCGAGTACGACGGCATCCAACACTGGTCCGACCGATATCAGCGGTCGTGGGATATCGATCGCATCGCGATGCTCGAGGCGATGGGATGGGCGGTCGTCAGGATCAGCGCCGAGATGCTGTCCAGGCCGGAGGTGATCATCGAACGCGTGCGCAGCAAACTCAGGGCAGCGGGCTGTCCGTCTAGCACGCCCAGTGTGCAGCTTAAGAGCGTGGTTTCGACCTTTTCGCATGCACATCATGCACACTGGGCGCAGACAGTCAGGCCGGCACCGGCTGGCGGCCGCGGATCAGCTTGCCCGGCCGCGCATCGGTGGGCACGCCGTTCTCGGCGATCACCTCGCCGGTGACGATGGTCGCCACATAGCCGTCGGCGGTCTGGTCGAGGCGGCGCCCGCCGGCCGGCAGGTCGTGGATGATCACCGGCTTGTGCAGCTGCAGCGCCGCGTGGTCGATCACGTTCAGGTCGGCCTTGTATCCGACGGCGATCCGGCCGCGGTCGGCCAGCCCGGCGACGCGGGCCGGCACCGAGGTGAGTCGGCGCACGGCGTCGGACACCTCGAACCGGCCGGACTTTCGGTCGCGCGCCCAGTGCGCCAGGAAGTACGTCGAATAGCTTGCGTCGCAGATCATTCCGTAGTGCGCGCCGCCGTCGCCGAGGCCGAGCACGACGTCGTCGCGATGCAGCAGCTCGCCGACGGTGTCCAGTGACTTGTTCTCCAGGTTGCTGGTCGCGACCAGCAGCATGGCGCGACCGTCGTCGTCGAGCAGCCGGTCGTAGGCCTCTTCCATCGGATTCATTCCGATGGCCCGGGCCCGCGCGCCGATGCTGTCGGCCGGGTCCGGCTCGTAGTTGGGGTTGTCGGTCCAGCGGGAAGATCCAGTCCCACATCTGCGCGACGTACAAGATCGGGATGCCCGTGGCCGGGTTTGTCGGCCAGGATGCGGGCGCGGACCTCCGGCTTGCGCATCTCGGCGACGCGCTCGGCCAGCGGCAGGTGCGCGATCTCGCGGTAGCTGGGATACAGCACGAACGGGTTGGCGGTCAGCTGCAGCCCGATGATCAGCCCGATCGGGCGCGGCAGCAACTGCGCGGTGACTTGTCGCCGCCGCGCCCGTCGCTTGGCCTTCTCGATCATCGTGATGGCGTCCGGCCAGGTCGGGTCGCCGGCGTTGCCGACGACGAGGGTGAAGGTGACCGGCAGCCCGACGTCCTCGGCCACGTCGAACACCGTCTGCAGCACCGGCTGATAGCCGCCGGCAGGAATGTCGGGCACGAACTGCAGCAGCCCGCCGCCGCCGTCGACGACACCGCGGGCGATCTCCTCGATCTCCTCGCGCGCCGCGTCGTAGCTCGGGATCGGCGAACCGCTCTCGGTCTTGTGGATGGTCAGCCGCGAGGACGCGAAGCCCAGCGCGCCGACCTCGATGGCCTCCTTGGCCAGCTCGCGCATCTTGGCCAGGTCCTCGGCGGTGGCCGGCTCGCGGTTGGCGCCGCGCTGGCCCATCACGTAGACGCGCAGCGGCGAGTGTGGGAGGTAAGCGGCCACGTCGATGTCGCGCTTGCCGGCATCGAGGGCATCCATGTACTGCGGGAAGGTCTCCCAGTTCCAGGGCAGGCCGTCGGTCATCACCACGCCGGGAATGTCTTCGACCC
Source organism: uncultured Actinomycetota bacterium (assembly GCA_963796825.1). Taxonomy (GTDB): domain Bacteria; phylum Actinomycetota; class Actinomycetes; order Mycobacteriales; family Mycobacteriaceae; genus Mycobacterium. The sequence continues at coordinate 847,151 of CAWCNE010000006.1, read as the reverse complement.
CGGCCATCACGTCGACCAGCACGTCGTGGTCTTCCTGGCGGCACGGCGCGAACCCGACGCCGCAGTTGCCCATCACCACGGTCGTCACCCCGTGCGCCGACGACGGCGTCAGCCGTTCCGACCAGATGGACTGGCCGTCGTAGTGGGTGTGCAGGTCGACGAAGCCGGGCGTGACCAGCAGCCCCGTCGCGTCGATCTCCCGCGTCGGCGCCGGATCCGTTGACGTGGCCCGACCGCGGCGATCACCCCGTCCTTGACGGCGACGTCGCCGACGAACGGCTCACCGCCCAGCCCGTCGACGATGGTGCCGTTGCGGATGATGAGGTCGTAGGTCATCTAAATAATCTACGACCGTGTCGGTGGCTGATGCCAGGATGATCGGTGATTGACCCCGACGGCAATAATGTCGAAGCCGTCTGCCACGCGTAGGGTCGACGGGTATGTCTGACTCCGCGGTTCGAGAGTTGTTGCGCGACGCGTTCACTCGGCTGATCGAGCACGTCGACGAGTTGACCGATGGGCTGACCGACGACCAGGCCAACTACCGCCCGTCGCCGAGCGCGAACAGCATCGCCTGGCTGATCTGGCACAGCGCGCGGGTGCAGGACTTCCAGCTCGCGCCGATCGCCGGCGTCGAGCAGGTGTGGACAACCGGCGAATGGGTCGACCGCTTCGGGCTCGACCTGCCGCGCAACGACACCGGCTACGGCCATGGCCCCGACGAGGTCGCCAAGGTGCAGGCGCCGGCCGATCTGCTGGCCGGCTACTACCACGCGGTCCACGAGCTGACGCTGGAGTTCGTCGCCGGCGTCACCGCCGAGGACCTGGCGCGCATCGTCGACCGCAACTGGGATCCGCCGGTGACCGCCAGCGCCCGCATCGTCAGCATCATCGACGACTGCGCCCAGCATCTCGGCCAGGCCGCCTATCTCCTCGGCATTGCGCCTGACCCTGCCTAGATTTAAGGCTTCCCCGCGCCAGGCGCCGGGGCAGGGAACGCGACGATCCGCCCGGTCGGCTCTGATGGAGGCTCCGGGCCGCCCCACTCCTGGCAGACGACATAGAGCTGTGGCTGCTGATCGCCGCGGCTGAGAATGCAGGCGAACGCGCCTCGATCGAGTTCGACGGTGTCAAGAACCTCGCCGCCCTCGCGCACCCGCACGCAGTGTCGGTTTCCCACGTCGGCGTACCAGACGGCGCCGTCGGCGTCGATGCAGATGCCGTCGGGGTGGTCTCCTCCCGCCTCGGCCCACGTCCGCCGTCTTGTCAGGTCCCCGGTTTGACCGATGTCGTAGGCCGTGAGCCGATTGCCATAAGACTCGGCCACGATCAAGGTCTCGCCGTCGGCGGTGATCGCCATGCCATTGGGAAAGGCGAGATCGTCTGCGACCTTGCGGACGGCCCCGGATGGCGTGACGAGGACGACGCTTCCAGGCGCCGGCTGCCCACCGGGGAAGTCGAAGCCGATGGTGTTGACGTAGGCGTTGCCGTGCGTGTCCACCACGATGTCGTTCCACGGTTTCTGCCGAGATCGGCTGACAAGTCGGCATGGGCAACGATCGAGCCGTCGAGTTCGCGACGAAGTAGGCGCCGCTGTGCCGAATCCACGACGAGCAACCGCCCGTCGGGCAAAAAGTCGATACACATCGGAAACGACTCGACGCTGACCACGACCTCGTGGCCGCCCCGGGGATCGAGCGCGATCACCTGATGCGCGCCCCAATCGGAGAACCAGACCCGCCCGTCGTGCCAGCGGGGCGATTCACCAAAGGTGATCCCCTCCATCAACACGGTCATAGAGATAAGACTGCCTGCCCGAGCTAGAACTCATCGACCGGCCAATGAACTTGACACCTGTCGAGACCGACAGGGCGGGCGTCTACGATGGCGGTTATGACCACGATCACACCCGCTACTCCCGTGACTGAACCCGACTTCACCGGCACCGGCACCATCACTAACCCCGCGACCGGCGCCGTCGCCGGGCAGGTGCAGTGGACCGACGCCGCGGACGTGCCCACCATCGCCGCCGGACTGCGCGCCGCTCAGCACGAGTGGGAGCAGCGCGGAGCCGCGGGCCGCAACAAGGTGCTGGCCCGGTTCGCGGTGTGGCTGGCCGACCACCGCGGCGAGATCGAAGAGCTGCTGATCTCCGAAACCGGCAAGTCCGCGGTCGACGCGGCCCAAGAGGTGCCGATGCTGATCATGATCATCTCGTACTACATCAAGACGGCGGAGAAGGCGTTGGCGCCCGAAAAGCGGCCGGCTGCACTGCCTTTCATGGCGATCAAGAAGATCACCCTGCACTACCGGCCGCGGGCGGTCGTGGGCATCATCGCGCCGTGGAACTACCCGGTGGCCAACGCGCTGATGGATGGCCTCGGCGCGCTGGCCGCGGGCTGCGCGGTGCTGCTGAAGCCATCCGAGCGCACCCCGTTGACCGCCGAGGTGCTGCGCCGCGGCTGGCACGAATCCGGTGCGCCCGAGGTGTTCGAGCTGGCCCAGGGTGCCCGGGCGGTGTCGGAGGCGGTCGTCGACAACGTCGACTACCTGCAGTTCACCGGGTCCAGCGCCACCGGCAGCAAAGTCATGGAACGCGCCGCCCGCAGGCTGACGCCGGTCAGCCTGGAACTGGGCGGCAAGGACCCGATGATCGTTCTCGACGACGCCGACGTCGACCTCGCCGCGCACGCCGCGGTGTGGGGGGCGATGTTCAACGCCGGCCAGACCTGCGTCTCGGTGGAGCGGGTCTACGTGCTCGACTCGGTCTACGACCAGTTCGTCAAGGCCGTGGTGCGCGACGTCCAGTCGCTGCAGGTCGGCGCCGGCGAGGGGAAGACTGTCGGTGCGCTGATCGACGAGCAGCAGCTGGCGGTCACCGAACGCCACGTCCGCGAGGCCGTGGCCGCCGGTGCGCGCGCACTGACCGGTGGCCAGCGCACCACCACCTCGGGCAGCTTCTACCCGCCCACGGTGCTCGTCGACGTCGACCACTCGATGGCGTGTATGACCGAGGAGACCTTCGGCCCGACGCTGCCGATCATGAAGGTCGGCTCGGTCTCCGAAGCGATCCGGCTGGCCAACGACAGCCAGTACGGGCTGAGCGCCTCGGTGTTCTCCCGCGACGTCGACCGGGCCAAAAACGTTGCGCTGCAACTTGATTGCGGAGCGGTCAACATCAACGACGTGATCACCAACCTGATGTGCACGACGGCGCCGATGGGCGGCTGGAAGACGTCGGGTATCGGCGCGCGGTTCGGTGGCGCCGACGGGCTGCGCAAGTTCTGCCGGGTTGAGACCGTCGTGACGCCGCGCACCAATGTCGGTGCGGGCGGCAACTACTACCACAATTCGCTGAAGGCGCTGAGGCGGATGAACAAGCTGATGACCAAGATGGCGCTGTCGCGTCCGCGTCGCGCCGCCAAGTAGTGCGACTTCGCGCTGGCGGCGCTGCTGTGGCTGTGCGCCACGGTCGCGCTGGCTGTCGCCGTGCCGACGGTGTGGACGCAGACCCATGTCGTCGACGTCAACGGCTACACGGCGATGGCGCGCAAAGCGGCTGGGGACAAGGCGTTGCAGGCGGCGGTGGCGGCTGAACTGGCCACCAGGGCAACGGTTCTGATCAACCAGCGCAACCACCACGTCGACTCGGCGAACGTGCATGCCGTGGCGGCCGGGTACACCGCCGGCCCCGACTTTCCGGCGCAGTTCGCCGACGCCAACCGGCTGGCGCACGACTGGATGTTCACCGGCGCCCACACGCAGTCCGAGGGCGACCAGTGGGTCGTCGACCTGGCCGGGCATGCTCAAGGACAGCGCATTCGCAGCAGCTGTTGGCCGAGTTACCACGTGCAGGTGCCCGAGACGGTCCGGGTTCCGGTCACGGTGTCGACACCAAAGGTGTTGCAGCCAGGCGAGTTACGGCCGCTGGCCACCTGGGGTCGCTGGGCGAGCATCGGCGTGGTCGGTGTTGACGGGCGTCTTCGCACTGCTGACATTCGCCGCCGCGCGCAGCCGCGGCAGGGCATTGGCCGGCCTCGGAATCTCCGCGCTGCTGGTCGGCGCCGCGGGGTGGATCGCTATCGAACTGGCTCGATACCCGCTCAACGACACGCTGAACAACACCACCGGCGGCATCCGCGGGATCGCCGACGTGATGGTCGGCCAGGCCGAGGCCAGCCTGCATGAATGGCTCGACGTGACGCTGGCCGCGGGCGGCGGGCTGGTGCTGCTCGGCGTGCTAGTGGCCGGCCTTGGCGGCCTGCGGAGAAGCTGAAACATGTTCGCTCAATAGGGTATCCAGCTTCTCGTTGGCCGAAATCAGTCCCGCGGTGATCATTCCGAACACCTTGTCGCGCACCTGCTGCGGCTTGCCGATCAGCGGGGCGTACATGTGCCGCATCAGGTCCAGCCGCGCCGTCGCAGAGCCAGTCCATCAGTTCGGCGTCGGAGAACCAGCTGATCTGGTTGCGGTGCTCGGCGAGCGTCGTGGTCAGCCAGTCGAGGTCGGTGTTGGGGTGCGGCACCGGCTGGCACAACCGGTTTCGCGTCTCGTCGTCGCCGTAGGCGGCTTCGACGTGGGCGATCATGCCGGAGCTGAACACCTGCTGGCAGCCCCGAATGCTCTGCAATGTGATCCGGTCGCCGTCGAAAACCGTTGCTGCCGGCTTCTTTTCCAAACCGTCGGCGCTGCAATCGACGTACAGCGCCGAGCCGTCGACCGAGATCTCGCCGTCGTCGAGTGCCACCTTGCCGGGTTCGATGCGCTCGCACGCGTCCCAGCCGCACGACGTCGCTGATCCGCCGCAGTTGCTCCAGTTCGGTCTTCGTCACGTTCGCGCAGCGATACATCGTCGGCTGCACCGAAGAGTCCAGGCGCAGCAGGTTGCCGCAGTCCTCCAAGCGCTCGAACAGGTCGGCCACGTCTGTGGCGGCCGCGATCGCGACCAGTCGCTGCGCGAATCCGGCCTGGAACCGCTCCAGGAATTGCGGGCCGGGCTGGATGTTGGCGCGATCCATCAGCCACGAATCGCGCGGCATGATCCAGGTCAGCCGCTCGGGCGGAATACCGTTGCGCAGCAACCACAAACACGCGTCGATACCGGTCTTGCCGGCGCCGACGATGACGAAGCGCTCGCGGCCGACCGCGAAGGCCGGCAGGTCGTTGGGCGGCACGCAGTCGACGCCGTCGGCGACGTCATAGGCCGGCGGGCGCATCGACGGCACCGTGGTCTGCAGGTATGTCGCGTCGACGATCCGCTTGCGGACATTGACGGTGTGGTCGCCGCCGGCCAGCCCGCGAAAACGGCCCTCGCCCAGATACTCGGCCATCGGGAAGTAGGACACCTGCCCGCTGGGCAGCAGGTCCTGGTGCATCACTTTTTCGAAGTAGGCGCAGATTTCGCCGACGGTGGCGAGCTCGTAGAGCCCTTCGTTCCAGCCGAGTTGGTCGATGCTGTCGCTACCCAGTCCGCGGGAGTTGACGCCGTAGTAGGCCGACGGCTGGTGCAGGCGGACGAACGGATACGCGCGATTCCAGTGGCCGCCCGGCGAATGTCCGCGGTCGACGATCACCACCTGCGCGTCGGTCTCGGTCACCAGAGTGTCGGTGAACGCCATGCCCATCGCGCCCGCGCCGACGACCAGATAATCCGTCGTCAATCGTTGTCACGCCAGTTCCCCCCTGTTGCGGACAGGCTAGATCAGGGGCAGTTTGGCGAGGATCGTCCCGGTCGGCTGCGTTGAACCGCTTGCCGGGTTCGACGGTGAACGCCAGCATGCCGGACTTCCCGAGATCAGTGCAGCAGGTGGGTGGTCGACGGTGTGACGGCCGCGGTGTCCATCGTGCCCGCGGAGGCCGGGCCCTTGTCGCCGATCAGCCACATTTGGTACACGGTGCCCTGCGACGGCGGCGGCACGTTGTTCATCACCAGCACACCGGCGTTCATGTTCCGCGAGAAGACCACCGTCGCCGTCCCGCCGGCCAGCTGGCCGGAGACCGTCCGCATGTCGGGTGCGGCCATGATCTGCTCGGCCATGGTCGGGCGACGGCGTAGGTCGCAGCGCGATGCCGGCGCCGAACGCCGCCAATCCCACGATGATCGCGGCTGCTGCAGCCAGCACGTGCTGTGCGCCAACGAAGTTGACGTGGCACCTCTGACTGCGCGGCGGCCAGCACCGCGGCGCGCAGCTGGGCCGGTGGTTCGGCCGCGGTCGCCGCGGACACCAGCGCCATCGTCTCGCGGATCGCGCGCACCTCGGCTCCGAAGGCGCTCGGCGACAGGCGTCGCGGCCGCGGCGAGTTGCCGGTCGACGGTCGCGCGTTCGGTGTCGGAGATGGCGTGCAGCGCGTACGGCGTGGCCAGCTCGAGCAGTTCGAATCCGGTCGGCTCGGTCATGACACCCCCAGGCATCCGCGTAGACCGCGCAATGCGTCACGCATCCGCGATTTGATCGTCGACAGGTTGGCCGACAACCGCTGTGACACCTCGGCGTAGGTCAACCCGCCGTAGTAGGCCAGGTCGATGCACTGCCGCTGCACATCGGTCAGACGAGTCCAGGCACTCGGCCACCCGCCGGCGCTCGTCTGCGGCGATCGCCGAATCGGCGACAAGATCGCCGGATCGTTCGACGGTGGCCGCGCCGTAGCGTGACTCGCGCTGACCGGCTGCCTGCTCGGAGCGGACCCGGTCGATGGCGCGGCGGTGCGCCATGGTCATCAGCCAGGACAGCGCCGAGCCCTTGTTGGAGTCGTAGGCGGTCGCGGTCCGCCACACCTCCAGGTAGATCTCCTGGGTGGTCTCCTCGCTGTACCCGGGGTCCCGCAGCACCCGCGTGACCAGTCCGTAGACCCGTGACCTGGTGTGGTCGTAGAGCGCGGCGAACGCGTCAGCGTCGCGGCGCGCCACCTGGTGCAGCAATGCGTCCAGATCGCTGCCGTGCCTCGGTTCGGTCATCGGTCGGTAGCCTAGCGATTCCGCGACGCAGAGTCGTCATTTTCGTGCCGATCGGGGCGGACGTGGAATGAAAAACGATGTCCGTTGCTGGTATTCGGCGAAGCCGGGACGGCCCTTCATGTACTTCTCGGTGAGCCGGGCGCCGGTGACCGAAACCAGGAAGTAGGTCATCAACGCCGGGGAGAGCACCGTGGTCAGCGACCACCACCCGGCGATCGTGATCAGCCACAATCCCCACCAGACGCAGGCGTCGCCGAAGTAGTTGGGGTGACGGGTCCACGCCCACAGCCCGCGGTCCATCACCACGCCGCGATGTGCCGGGTCGGATTTGAACGCCCGCAGTTGACGGTCGCCGACGGCTTCGAAGACGACGCCCGGCCAGCCACACCAGCGACGCCGGCCACGGTGACTGCCAGCAGCGGTCGAGGGGTCGGGCCGCACGACCGCGGAGAGCTGCAACGGCAGCGAGATGAACCAGGTCGCGAAGCCCTGCACGACGAAGACTTTGCGAATGACCTGGCCGACGCCGGCGTCGCGCAGCAGGTCGGCGTAACGCGGATCCTCGCCCTTGCCCGCCGACCGTCGGTGGATGTACCCGCTGAGCCGCAGACGCCCAGATCGCGACCAGCGCCAGCAGCAGCCACCGGCGGGTCGGGTCGCCGTGGCCGAGAATCGCGGCGACCGCCGCGACGGCGATGAAGCCCAGCCCCCAGGCCACGTCGACGACGTTGTAGCGGCCGATGCGCCGGGCGATGGCGAAGGTGACCGCGTACACGACGAGCAGCGCCGCGGCCGACGCGCCGGAAACGATCGCGAAGTCGACGATCATGGCCGCTGCGCCTCACGACGAACGTCCACTGATAGACGTCGAGATATCCCGACCGGAATCCGGCCTCCGAGTAGGCCAGGTACAGCTCCCACATTCTCGAGAACACCTCATCGAAACCCATGTGCGACAGCGTCCTTCGGCGTTGCATGAACTGCTCGCGCCACAGCCGCAACGTCTCTGCGTAGTCTGCGCGCAGCGACACCATGTCCGACGGTTCGTAACGCGGTCTGTCGCTGAGGTGATCTCGGAGATCGCGGTGGTCGACGGAATCAGCCCGGCCGGGAAAGATGTACTTCTGGATCCAGGTGTGGGTCTTACGCGACGCCAGCATCCGGTCATGCGGCATGGTGATGGCCTGCATGGCAACACCGGCCGCCGGGTTCGGCAGCAGTAGCTCATCGATCGTGCGGAAGTATTCCGGCCACGGCGTGGAATCCGATCGCCTCGATCATCTCGACGGAGATCACCGCGTCGTAGTTGCCGCCGACATCGCGGTAGTCGCGCAAGTCGATCGCGCACCCGATCGCGACAGTCCCGCCGCCGCCACCCGCTCGCGGGCCAACCGCACCTGGCGTTCCGAGAGGGTCAGCGAGCGGACGTTCGCTCCGCGCGCGGCCGCGCGGATGGCGAGTTCGCCCCATCCGGTGCCGATCTCCAGCACTTGGCTGCCAGGGCCTACGTTCGCCGCGTCGAGCAGCCGGTCGATCTTTCGTCGTTGCGCGTCGGCGAGGTCGGGCCATGCGGCAGGCAGGCGATCGAACAGCGCGCTCGAATACGTCATGGTCTCGTCGAGGAACTCGCTGAACAGGTCGCTCGGCAAGTCGTAGTGCGCGGCAATGGCGCGGCGGTCGTCGCTGCGGCTTCGGTCCGCCGAATATGGTTGGGAGGCAAGGACGATGGGTCGCAGCCGTTGCAATGCCGACGGCACCAGAGTGGCCATGTCCCTGGCGAGCACGGTCAGTACCCCGGTGAGATCGTCCGATTCCCACTCGCCGGCCATGTAGGACTCACCGAAGCCGATCAGCCCGTGTCGTCCGATCCGGCGGGCCAGCCGGTCGCGGTTGATTGATCCTCAACGTCGGCGCCGCCGCATCGCCGGCGCCGATCGACTGCGCCGTCGGGGTAGGTGAATTTCAACGGCAGTCTGCCGGCGACACTGCGCAGCAGCCGCTCGGCGACGATCGCCGACGCGGCAGCCCGGGGCCCGGACGGCACCTTGGCAATTGCCGGCCAACGCTCGGGATCTATTGTCGGCGAGTGCTTCTGCTTGATTGCAGTACTGCGCGGCACGACCGGAACTCGGCGCAGCCACAAGGCGATTCCCTGGATGCGGATACGCAATGCCACCAGCAGCGGTGCCAGCGGAGACACGATCTGCATACGGGTGACGTGACGCAGCGTCGCAGGCCGGTGGGTGCCGCGCAGTCTCGCGACGAAGGCCGGTCTGCTGCCGTCGTGCAGCGACACCACCACGTCCAGGTGCTTGTCGGGGCGCGGCGCCAACACCTGATAGTGGCCACTGACCCGGTTGAAGGGTGACACGTAAAGCTTTTTGGCGACCGGCACGGGCTTGTTGGCCGGCGGTATCAGGTAGGCGTGACGTTGCCCATAGGTGTTGTGTACCTCGGCGATGACGTGCCGCAACTCGCCCTCACGATCGTGGCACCAGAACACGGTGATCGGGTTGAAGACGTAACCGAGCACGCGCGCCTGCAGCAACGCGGTGATGCGACCGCCGGGCAGTACCGCGTCGTGGTCGGCCAGGTACGCGTCCACCCGGTCGCGAAGCGACTGACCCGGATGGCCGGCAAGATGGTCTCGCGCGTCGAAACGGGCGAACGGACGCAACCACCAGGGCAGCGACGGCAGCTCGTCGAGATCGACATACCAGCTGTAACTGCGGTATTCGAAGGAATGCCGCACCGGCGCCTGCCGGTCATGGGTGATCGTGGTGTGGTAGATCGCCGGAGTCAGCATGCCAGTGCCTCCGTGCGTGCCGAATGTGCCGGCCAGTCGGCGCCGAGCCGTTGAGCGGCCCGGAGCCCGGATGCGGCACCGTCCTCGTGGAATCCCCAGCCGTGGTAGGCGCCCGCGAACACCACGCGGTCGTCGTCCAGCGTCGGCAGCAAGCGTTGCGCGGCAACGGATTCCGGAGTGTAGAGCGGATGGTCGTAGGACATCTCGGCGATCACCGATGACGGATCGACCCGGTCGTGGCCGCCCAGCGTCACCAGGAAGCGACGGTCGGCGTCGATGCGCATCAGCCTGCTGATGTCGTACGTCACGAGCACGTGGTCGTCATTCGGCCGGATCAGGTAGTTCCACGATGCGCGAGCGTTGCGGCGTCGGGGCAGGACGGACTCGTCGGTGTGCAACTGCGCGTGATTGGTCGAGTACGTGATCGCGCCGAGCACAGCCCGCTCCTGGCGAGAGGGAGCATCGAGCAGCGCGAGCGCCTGTTCGGGATGCGCGGCCACCACTGCGGCGTCGAACGTTCGCGGACCAGCGTCGCCGGCGTGGATCTGCACGCCGTCGGCCAGTCGGCGCAACGCGCGCACGGGGTTTCCGAGCCGGACTTCGTGCAGACGTTCGGCGATGGCCTGCACGTAGTGCGCCGAACCTCCGGTCACCGTGCGCCACGTCGGGGAGCCGAAGACCGACAGCATGCCGTGGTGGCCGAGGAACACGAACAGGTAGCGCGCCGGGTAACGCAGTGCGTCACTGCCGCTGCAGGACCACACCGCCGCCACCAGCGGCGTGATGAAATGCGCGATGAAGAAGGCCGAAAATCGGTGCCGTCGCAGAAATGCGTCCAGGGTCTCCAGGTCGTCGGCACCGCCGTCGTCGCTGAGCACCCGGCGCGCGGCGCGGTGAAATCGGCTGATCTCGAACAGCATTCGCAGATAGCGGGGTCGGGTCGAGTGCCACGATGCGAAAAGTCCGCGCGCGCCGAGCGCCCCGGCGTACTCCAGACCGCTGGCCTCTGCCCGCACCGACATCGACATGTCGGACTCCTGAGTGCGGACGCCGAGTTCGTCGAACAACCGGCACAGCGTCGGATAGGTGCGGTCGTTGTGGACGAGGAAGGCTGAATCGACACCGATGACGGTGCCGTCGCCGCGGTCGATCGTGTGGGTGTGTGCGTGACCGCCGAGGCGGGTATCGGCCTCATAGAGGGTGACGCGGTTACGACCGGACAACACGAACGCGGCGGTCAGACCGGCTACACCGCTGCCGACAACGGCGATTGACCGACCTTCTGTCTCAGGCACGTGAGGTATTCGGAGCGGGGGCGCACGTGGATGCCCGTGACCGATGTCACCTTTGTGGGCAGTCCACGGCGGCCGCTGCTCCGAATCACGGGATGTACGACACCTAGCGCGGCGGGACCCGCCGCCTTTGACAAAGGAGCCAAAGCGGAATGAAGGACGTACGCACCAAATCATTTGCGGTAGGCCTGGCAGCGCTTGCCGCTGTGGGCTTCTCGGCGTGTTCGAGTAACAAATCCGACTCCGGGCAGCAGGCCAGCGCGAGCTCGGCGACCAGCAGTGCGGCCCCCGCGATGACGGGTGCGCCCGCCGCTCCCGCGTCGGACCTGATCGGCTCTGGCTGCGCCGACTACGCGGCGCTGCACCCGACCGGTCCGGCCTCGGTGACCGGAATGTCGCAAGACCCGGTCGCGACGGCGGCATCCAACAACCCGCTGCTGTCGACCCTGACCGCCGCGCTGTCGGGGAAGTTGAACCCGCAGGTCAACCTGGTCGACACGCTGAACAACGGCCAGTACACGGTCTTCGCGCCGACCAACGACGCATTCGACAAGCTGCCGGCGGCCACGATCGACGAGCTCAAGACCAACGCCGAGAAGCTGAAGAGCATCTTGACCTTCCACGTGGTTCAAGGCCAGGAGAGTCCGGCCAAGGTCGACGGCACGCACAAGACGCTGCAGGGCGCGGACGTGAACGTGACCGGTCAGGGCAACGACCTCAAGGTCAACGACGCAGGTTTGGTGTGCGGAGGGGTGCACACCGCTAACGCGACGGTGTACATGATCGACACTGTGCTGGTTCCTCCCAGCCAAGTAGCGGTCATCGATCGTCGCGAGATAAGGCAGTCCGGTTCGCCGGGCTGCCTTATCGCATGTTGAGGGGGACCTACCAGTCCAAGATGGTTCCGGTGGCGAATAATGGGCATGGTGTCTATTGCTTTGATCGGTCTAATCGGAGGCCTGATCACAGGCATTTCGCCGTGCATCCTCCCGGTGTTGCCGGTGATCTTCTTCTCCGGTACCCAAGGAACCGACGCGACCGCTGAGCCGGGCGACGGCGGGGTCGCTGTCGCAGTCAAGCCGAAACGTGATGTCTCGCGGCCATATCGGGTGATCGGCGGTCTGGTGCTGAGTTTCAGCATCGTCACCCTGGCCGGCTCCGCGCTGCTGTCGCTGCTGCATCTGCCGCAGGATGCGATTCGCTGGGTCGCATTGGTCGCGCTGGTCGCGATCGGCCTGGGCTTGATCTTCCCGCGGTTCGAGCAGGTGCTGGAGCGGCCGTTCGCTCGCATTCCGCAAAAGCAGATTGCCGCTCGCACCAATGGATTTGGCCTCGGCCTGACGTTGGGTGTGCTGTACGTGCCGTGCGCCGGCCCGGTACTGGCAGCGATTGTGGTGGCGGGCGCGACGGCGAATATCGGCCTGCCGATCATCGTCCTCACCGTGGCCTTCGCCGTGGGCACGGCCGTGCCGCTGTTGTTCTTCGCGCTGGCCGGACAGCGGGTTGCCGAGCGCGTCAATGCCTTTCGGCGTCATCAGCGCGGGATCCGGATCACGGCCGGGGTGGTGACGATCCTGTTGGCGGTGGCATTGGTGTTCAATCTGCCGGCAGTGCTGCAGCGGGCCGTCCCCGACTACACCCACTCGCTCGAAGACAAGCTGGGCCACAACAAAGACCTTCAAAAGCAACTCGGCGGCATCGTCAACGACCAGAACAAGGATTTGGCGAATTGCTACGACCAGTCGGAGAAACTGCAGAGCTGCGGCCAGGCGCCCGACCTCAAGGGCATCAACGCGTGGTTCAACACTCCCGGTAACGCACCGATCGACCTGCATTCGCTGCGCGGCAAGGTGGTATTGATCGACTTCTGGGCGTACTCCTGCATCAACTGCCAGCGCGCCATACCGCACGTCCAAGGTTGGTATCAGGCCTACCGTGACAAAGGTTTTGAGGTCATCGGTGTGCATACCCCGGAGTACGCGTTCGAAAAGGTGACCGGCAACGTCGAAAAGGGCGCCGCCGATCTCGGCATCACCTATCCGGTCGCGCTGGACAACAGCTACTCGACGTGGACGAACTACCGAAACCAGTACTGGCCCGCCGAATATCTCATCGACGCCAACGGCACCGTACGCCACACGAAGTTCGGCGAAGGCGACTACAACGGCACCGAGAAGCTGATCCGCGAGCTGATCAGCAACGCGCACAACGGAGTTGCGCTGCCTCCGGCCGGTGGACGCGCCCGACACCACACCCGCAAGGCGGGCTCACGCCCGAGACCTACTTCGGGGTGGGCAAAGTCGTCAACTACGCCGGCACCGGCACGTACGACGAGGGCCGAGCGGTCTTCTCGTTGCCGCAGAGGCTGCCCGACGATTCGTTCGCCCTCCAGGGACCTTGGCAGCTGGATTACCAGGGCGCGACGGCCGACGGCGACGCGTCGAGCATCGAGCTGAATTACCGCGCCAAGAACGTCTACATCGTCGTGGGCGGCACCGGCAGTCTCGCTGTGACGCGCGATGGAAAGACGACGACGCTGCCCGTCGATGGGCCGCCGCAGGCGCACCAGATCGCCGACGGCAAGGACGTGACCCGCGGATCACTGCAGGTCCACCCCAGTCGCGGTGCTGCAGGTGTTTTCCTTTACCTACGGCTGATCACCAATCCGTGACCTGCCGGGCTCCGAATCACCGGGCATGAACATGTACAGCAAACTCATCCCAGCGACCGGTATGGCGGCGACAGTCGTCGGTCTCGTCGTAGCCAACTCCGTGCCCGCAGCGGCCGCGCCAAACCTGATCGGCGCCGGTTGCGCCGACTATGCGGCGATGCATTCCGACGGACCTGCGTCGGTTGCCGGCATGTCGACGGTCCCCGTCGCGGTGGCCGCATCCAACAACCCCGAGCTCACCACCCTGACCGCGGCGTTGTCGGGCCAGCTCAACCCCAACGTCAACCTGGTCGACACGCTCAACAGTGGCCAATTCACCGTGTTCGCACCGACTGACGCGGCCTTCAACAAGCTGCCGGCCGACACGATCAACCAGCTCAAGACCAACTCGGACCTGCTGAAAAGCATCCTGACCTACCATGTCGTTCCCGGCCAGCTGAGCCCCAACCAGGTTGATGGATCGCACAACACGGTCCAGGGTGCGCCGGTGAATGTGACCGGTGCGGGTAACGGCCTCAAGGTCAACAACGCCGGCTTGGTCTGTGGCGGTGTGCCCACCTCCAACGCGCAGGTGTACATGATCGACACGGTGCTGATGCCACCCGGACAGTGAGAGCGAACACACTCAACGGTAGGGCTGACTCAGTTGCTCCCGCGCTGGCGGCGGCCCTCGAGCCGCTGATCGGCGGGAAGCTACCCATCCGGCTCATCGCCTGGGACGGCAGTGTCGCAGGCGATGAGTTCGGACCAGTGGTGCGGCTGCGGAATCCGAATGCGCTTCGCCGGATGGTCTGGCGCCCAAACGAACTCGGTGCCGCGCAGGCGTACGTGTGTGGCGACATCGACGTCGACGGCAACTTGGGGGCCGCGCTGAGCCACGTGTGGTCGCAGATCGGCGAACGCCGACTGGGGCCGGTCAAGCCGTCACCGGCAGCGCTGGCACGTCTGTGCGTTGCCGCGGCGCGGTTGGGCGCCTTCGGTGCCCCACTGCGAGCGCCCGCGACCCAGGCCCGGATGCGCGGTCGACTGCACAGTCTGTCCCGCGACAAGGCGGCGATCAGTCATCACTACGACGCGTCGAACGATTTCTACCGGCTGATTCTCGACCCCTCGATGGCCTACTCGTGCGCCTATTGGGAATCGCCGCAGGCCAATTCCACGCTGGCACAAGCCCAATCCGAAAAGCTGGACCGGATCTGCCACAAGATCGGCCTGCACGAGCGGCCCGGCATGCGGCTACTCGACGTCGGATGTGGTTGGGGCTCTTTGAGTTTGCATGCCGCGGTGCACTACGGCGCTCAGGTCGTGGGCCTCACCCTGTCGCGAGAGCAGAAGTCCTACATCGATACGGCGCGTAGCGAGCGCGGACTCAACGATCGGGTCGAGATCCGCGTCGAAGACTATCGGGCGCTGACCGATGGGCCGTTCGACGCGGTCGCCTCCATCGAAATGGGTGAGCATGTGGGCCAGAGCAATTACCCGGCCTACGCGAGCACCCTGCACAGGAGCGTGCGGCCCGGCGGCCGTGTGCTGGTGCAGCAGATGTCTCGACGCGGCAACCACCCCGGGGGTGGACCATTCATCGAATCGTTCATCGCGCCCGACATGCACATGCGCCCGGTCGGCGAGACCGTCGCGCTGCTGGAGGATTCCGGCCTGACGTTGATTTCGGTCGAGGCCATGCGGGAGCACTACGTGCGCACGGCGGATGCATGGATCGCGAACCTCGAAAAGCGCTGGGACGCTGCCGTGGAACTGGTCGGCGAGGAAGCCGCCCGAGTGTGGCGTCTCTACCTGGCGGGTGGACGGCTTGCTTTCGAGCAGGGCCGCATGGGTGTCGATCAAATCCTGCTCGCGCGCTGACGTCGGAAGGTCGACGAACTGACCACGGAAGATGAAGTAGCGACCGAAGTTGCATCGGCCAGCACCGCCCGGCGCTGGTCCATGCTGGGTGTCTCGCAGGCAGCGACGCTGTGCGCCAACGTCTTCATCAACGGCGCGGCTTTCTTGATTCCCGCGCTGGTCGGAAAGCACCACACCAGCTTGGTCGAAGCGGCCCTGCTGGCGTCGATGCCGAACCTCGGCATGATGCTCACGCTGATTCCCTGGGGGTACCTGCTGGACCGGGTGGGGGAGCGGATAGTGCTCACCCTGGGCCTGGCGATGACCGCCGCGGCGGGCTTTGCCGCAGCGTCCGCGGACTCGATGCTGACGGTCGGGATCTTTCTCATCCTCGGTGGCATGGCGGCAGCCAGTTCCCTGGCCGCCAGCGGCCGTCTGGTGACGGGCTGGTTCGCCGAGGGGCAACGAGCGCAGGTGATGGGCATCCGGCAGACCGCGCAGCCGCTGGGCATCGCGGTTGCGGCGTTGGTCATTCCCGAGCTCGCCAAACGGAACCTGTCGTTGGCGCTGCTCTTTCCGGCGGTGCTGTGCGCGGTGGCGGCGGTGGCTTGTGCGCTCGGCGTCCACGACCCGCCGCGGCCTGACCGGACCGAAGTCGACTTTCAAGAACTGCGCGATCTGTACCGCAGGCCGGTGTTGTGGCGCATCCACCTGGCGTCGGCGCTGCTGATGGTGCCCCAACCCGTGGTGCTGACGTTCATGCTGGTCTGGTTCGTCGGCAAGCACGGGCTGTCGATGGTGTGGGCCGGTGTGCTGGTGGGTCTTTCGCAGATACTCGGCGCGCTGGGTCGTATCGCGGCGGGGCGGTGGTCCGATCGCATCGGCTCGCGGATGCGGCCGCTGCGGATCATCTCCGTCGCGACCGCCGTCGTCATGTTGGTTCTCGCGTTCACCGACAACGTGGGTTGGGGGTTCGCCGCTGTGCCGATGATGGTGGTCGCCTCGGCGATGGCCGGCGACAACGGCCTGCCGTTCACCACGGTTCCCGAGCTCGCCGGGCCGTTCTGGAGCGGCTGGGTGCTGGGCACGCAGAACACCTTCGAGCGGTTGGTGGTGGCCGCCGCACCTCCGCTCTTCGCCGAGGTGATCGTGGCCTCCGGATATCCGCTGGCGTTTGCGGTATGCGCGGTCTTCCCGCTGGTGGCTTTGCCGTTGGTGCCGTTACGAACTCGCGGCGCTCGCCTGTAGCCCGGTCAGGGCGTGATGATGTGCGAGGGGTCGGGCCGCAATTCCGGTGGGGCCTGGCTGTAGTCGCCGAACGGGCCGTCGCGGCGCTCCACGGCGGCACGCACGCCGTCGGTCGCAGCCGTCTGGATGAAGCCGAGCGCCTCCGGGGTGTTGCGCATCAATCCGTCGAGGATGCCGCCCAGCGTCTGGGTCGATGACAGGCCCATGTTCTCGTAGGCCTGATTGACGATCAGCTTCTGAGCCTGCAACTGCGACAATGGGATTCGCGACAGCTCGGCGGCGATTTCGGCCACCCGGGCTTCCAGCCGCTCGAACGGGACCGCTTCGTTGATCAACTCGACCTCGGCGGCCTGCACGCCGCTCAGTGGCCGGCCGGTCAGCGAATGCCACTTGGCCTTGGCCAGGCTGAGCCGATACAGCCACATCCCGGTCAGGTATGCGCCCCACATCCGGCTGTACGGGCGTGCCGATCACGGCATCCTCGCTGGCGATGACGATGTCGGCGCACAGCGCGTAATCGCTTGCCCCACCGACACACCAGCCGTGCACCTGCGCGATCACCGGCTTGGAGGCCCGCCAGATCGCCATGAACTTCTGCGTCGGACCGGTCTCGCGGGCGCTGACCATGGCGAAGTCCTTGCCGGGGTCCCAGCGCCCGTCGGTGTTCATCGCCTCGCCCCACTGCTGGAAGCCGTCGCCGAAGTCGTAGCCGCCGGAGAACGCCCGGCCCGGCTCCCCGCAGCACGATGACCTTGACGGCCGGATCGCGCTCGGCAAGGCCGACGGCCGCCTCGATCTCGTCGGGCATCGGCGGAACGATCGTGTTGAGTTGGTCGGGGCGGTTCAGCGTGATGGTCGCAACGGGCCCGGCCGTGGAGTACAGCAGTGTTTCGAATTCGGTTGTCGGCATGCTCAACCCACCGCCGGAGGGAGCATTTGGAATCCGGTCAGCACGGTGTCGGTGTCGCGGGCGTAGACGCTGTTGCCGGGATCGGTCGACTGGACCGTGACCGTCGCCACGAAAGTGCTGTCATGGAAGGTGCCCGCCACCATGAGCGTTCTGGCTTTGCGCGGCGGAATCGGGCCCATGCTGGGGGCGTCGTAGTCGACCAGCTCCGCCTCGTCGCCGCAGCGGGTGGTCTCGGTCGTGCTCAGGCCGGTGGCCCCCAGACGGTCGACCAACGCCGCGCGTTCCTGGTCGAAGATCGCTTGGTTGTCGCTACTGCCGTCGGGCACGGATTCGAGGGTCACCACCGCCGTGGGCATGAAGTTGTCGTCCGACAGGCCCTTGTTCCTCATCGTGAAGCGGATGACGTCCGAGTCGAGCATCGAGGCCCGTTCCCAGCCGGCCGGCTGCGGAATCTTCAGCTGCGGCTCGCCCGCCGCGCGGGAGTCGATGGCCGTCAGCGGAGCTGAAACCTGCTCGCATTCATTGGTTTGGGCCGGGTGCGTGAGTGTCCTGGGTTGCGTTACCGGTGACCACTTTCGAGCAGCCAGGCGCCGCCAGCAACGCGACGGCGGTGACCGTCGCACACAGCATGTACGGCAAGCGCATCGCACCACACCACACCTTCAGTGACTTTCACTGTCAAGTACCCAGCATCCGCCACAGGAACGCGAAGGCTCAGCGCCGTCTTGAACGCGCTCTGCGCGTTGTCGGCCGCGCCGGCGTGGCCGCCCTCGATGTTCTCGTAGTACCAGACCCGGTGGCCCGCGGCCTCCAGCGCCGCGGTCATCTTGCGGGCATGCCCGGGATGGACCCGATCGTCGCGGGTGGACGTGGTGATCAGCACCGGCGGATAGTCGGCGTTGGCCGAAATATTCTGATAGGGCGAGTATTCGGCGATGAACTTCCAGTCGGCCGGGTCGTCGGGATTGCCGTACTCGGCGACCCAGGACGCGCCCGCCAGCAGCAGATGGAAGCGGCGCATGTCCAGCAACGGCACCTGGCACACCAGCGCACCGAACAGCTGCGGGTACTTGGTCAGCATGATGCCCATCAACAGCCCACCGTTGCTGCCGCCCTGCGCGCCGAGCTGCGGCACCGTGGTGATGCCGCGATCCACCAAATCGGTTGCCACCGCGGCGAAGTCCTCGGCAACCAGGTGACGCCCCTCGCGCATCGCCTGGGTGTGCCAGCGCGGTCCGTACTCGCCGCCGCCGCGGATGTTGGCCAGCACGTAGGTGCCGCCGCGGGCCAGCCACAGCCGGCCCATCACCGGGCTGTAGCCAGGGGTGTAGGAGTTCTCGAATCCGCCGTAGCCGTAGAGCAGGGTCGGACCGGGACCCTCCGCGTCGCCGGGACGGACAACGAAATACGGAATCGCGGTGCCGTCCTTCGACGTCGCGAAATATTGTGCGATGGAGAGGTTTTCGGCGTCGAAGAAGCCGGGCGCGGATTTGATCTGCTCGAGCGGTTCGTCGCCGGTACCACGCAACAGACGCGACGGGCTGTCGAAGCCGCTGGAGTCGAGAAAGAATTCGTCGCCGGTGTCGTCGGCGGCGACGATCACGCTCTCGGTCGCCGCCGGGATGCCCGCCAGCGGTGCGCGCTCCCAGCTGCCCGGCGTGACGATCTCGACCCGGCTGGCCACGTCGGCCAGCGTGACCAGCAGCAGCCGGTCGCGGGTCCAGGCGTACTGGTGCAGGCAGGTGTGCGCGTCGGGCTCGAAGACCACGCTCAATTCGCGTCCACCGCTGAGGAATTCGTCGTACTTGGCTGCCAGCAGCGAGCCGGCCGGGTAGGTGGTGGTGCCGAACGTCCAGTCGGTGCGCGGTTCGATCAACAGCCATTCGCGGTGAATCGAGAGGCTGCTCGCGTCCGAGGGGACGTCGATGCGGATCAGTTCCGAGCCGCGCAGTTCGTAGCGCTCGCTGTTCCAGAAGTCGGTGGACCGGGACACGAAGGTGCGCTCGAAGCCGGGTGTCCGATCGGCCGACCCGCCGACGCTCACGTCGGTGCGCGCTCCTTCGAAGACCAGGTCGCGCGTCGTCCAGCGGCGTACCGCGGCGCCACCGCTTGACGATGCGCGGATAGCCGGATTCGGTCAGCGAGTCGGGCCCGAAGTCGGTGCCGACCAGAACAGTGTCTGGGTCTTCCCAGCCGATCTGCGTCTTGGCTTCCGGCAGCTCGAACCCGCCGACGACGAATTCGCGTGTCTGCATGTCGAATTCGCGCACGATGGCCGCGTCGGCGCCGCCCCGGGACAGGTTGACCAGGGCGCGGTCGAATTCGGGCTCGATGACGATGGCACCCGACCAGACCCAGTTCTCGTCGTCGTCGCGAGCCAGCTCGATCGACATCGATCAGCACGTCCCAGTCGGTGGCGTCGCTGCGGTAGCTGTCCAGGGTGGTCCGCCGCCACAACCCGCGCGGGTTGGCGGCGTCGCGCCAGAAGTTGTAGAGGTAATCGCCGCGACGGCGCACGTAGGGGATGCGGGCATCGGTGTCGAGCACCTCGAGCGCCTCGGTGCGCATCCGCTCGAATTCTTCGCCGGCGAACTGGGCGACCGTCGGGTCGTTGCGAGCGCGCACCCAGTTCGAGCTGCTCCTCGCCGAGGACGTCCTCCAGCCAGAGATAGGGGTCGTTCGACTCGTTCGTGATATGCGCGGCAGCCATCAGGCCATTGTTACCGCGACGGTAGTGTGAGCTGTGTAACACCGTCTCGAACGAAGAGGAGTGGCGCAATGACCGTCTTCGCACGACCGGGTTCCGCCGGGGCCCTGATGTCCTTTGAATCGCGGTACGACAACTTCATCGGCGGCGAGTGGGTGGCGCCGGCCGGCGGCAAGTACTTCGAGAATCTGACGCCGGTCACCGGCCAGGTGTTCTGCGAGGTGGCGCGCTCCGAGGCGGCCGACATCGACAAGGCGCTCGACGCCGCCCACGGCGCGGCGCGGGCCTGGGGTAAGACCGCCCCCGGCCGAGCGGGCCGCGATCTTGAACAAGATCGCCGACCGGATCGACGAGAACCGGGATGCGCTGGCGCTGGCCGAAGTCTGGGACAACGGCAAACCGATCCGCGAGACGCTGGCCGCCGACATCCCTTTGGCCGCAGACCATTTCCGGTATTTCGCCGGCGCGATCCGCGCCCAGGAAGGGTCGCTGAGCCAGATCGACGACGACACCGTCGCCTACCACTTCCACGAGCCGCTGGGCGTTGTCGGGCAGATCATCCCGTGGAATTTCCCGATCCTGATGGCCGCCTGGAAGCTGGCGCCCGCGCTGGCCGCCGGCAACGCGGCGGTGCTCAAGCCCGCCGAGCAGACCCCGGCGTCGGTGCTGTACCTGATGTCGCTGATCGGCGACCTGCTGCCGCCCGGCGTGGTCAACGTCGTCAACGGCTTCGGCGCCGAGGCCGGCAAGCCGCTGGCGTCGAGCAACCGGATCGCCAAGGTCGTCGTTCACCGGCGAGACCACCACCGGGCGCCTGATCATGCAGTACGCCAGCCAGAACCTGATCCCGGTCACCCTCGAGCTGGGCGGCAAGAGCCCCAACATCTTCTTCTCCGACGTGATGGCCGCCCACGACGACTTCCAGGACAAGGCGCTGGAAGGGTTCACCATGTTCGCCCTCAACCAGGGCGAGGTGTGCACCTGCCCGTCGCGCAGCCTGGTGCAGGCCGACATCTACGACGAGTTCCTGGAACTGGCGGCCATCCGCACCAAAGCGGTCCGGCAGGGCGATCCGCTGGACACCGAGACGATGATCGGCTCGCAGGCCTCCAACGACCAGCTGGAAAAGGTGTTGTCCTACATCGAGATCGGCAAAGACGAGGGCGCCAAGGTCATCACCGGTGGGGAACGCGCCGAGCTGGGCGGCGACCTGTCCGGTGGCTACTATGTGCAGCCCACCATCTTCGCCGGCAACAACAAGATGCGGATCTTCCAGGAGGAGATTTTCGGACCGGTGGTCTCGGTGGCGTCGTTCAAGGACTACGACGACGCGATCTCGATCGCCAACGACACCCTCTACGGGCTGGGCGCGGGAGTGTGGAGCCGCGACGGCAACACCGCCTACCGGGCCGGCCGCGACATCCAGGCCGGCCGGGTGTGGGTCAACTGCTACCACGTCTACCCGGCGCATGCCGCGTTCGGCGGCTACAAGCAGTCCGGCTTCGGCCGGGAGAACCACAAGATGATGCTCGACCACTACCAGCAGACCAAGAACCTGCTGGTGTCGTATTCGCAGCAGGCGCAGGGCTTCTTCTGATGACGCTGCCAGCGCGATGACACCGCGGGTGGTCGTCACCGCCGACGCGGCCACGCTGCTCGATCAACTACGAGAACAGCACGGCCCGTTGATGTTTCATCAGTCCGGCGGCTGCTGCGACGGGTCGTCGCCGATGTGCTATCCCGACGGCGACTTCATCGTCGGTGACCGCGACGTGCTACTCGGCGTGCTGGACACCGGGCAAGACGGGGTGCCGGTGTGGATTTCGGGGCCGCAGTTCCAGGCGTGGAAGCACACCCAGCTCGTCATCGACGTGGTGCCCGGCCGGGGCGGCGGGTTCAGCCTGGAAGCGCCCGAGGGGAAGCGGTTCCTGTCCCGCGGACGGGCCTTCACCGAGAGCGAGAACGCGGAGCTGGCGGCGGCTGCGCTGATCACCGGAGCCGACTACGAGCGCGGTGAGCGGCCGCCGGAGCGGGCGCCGGTGGTCGCATGCGGCCGTCGATGCGTGTCCAGTACCCGCAGGGCGCGCCGCGCCGGTAAACCCGTAGCGGGCAGCCGCGGCAGTATCTTTGAATCGTGATCCCGCTGCCGCGGCCCTGGCTTTTGACCAGCGCGATGCTGCTCGGCGTCGCGGCCGGGCTGCTGGGCGCCGCCGCCGCGCTGACTGTGGACCACGCCCGCATGCGTCCTGACGTCGCGATCGCGTTGGTGGTCGGATTTCCCAGCGCCGTCGGACTGCTGGTGATTCTGCTGGCCCGGCGCCGATGGCTGACGGCGTTGGGTGCGTTCGTCCTCGCGTTGGCGCCGGGATATTTCGGCGTGCTCGCTCTGGTCGAGGTCGTGACCCGTGGCTGACCACGAACGCGTCGAGACCGAGTCGATGCCGCTGACCGAGCCGTACAAGCCGACGTTCGACACCGGCATGCACCAGCGAGCCGAACCCGAGCTGATCGAGCCCGAGCCGCCGCCTCGTCGACGCCGATGGTGGCACCGACGGTCCGAGGCGGCCGTAGCGGACGAACCTGTAAGCGGCGTCATCCCGACCGCGTACACCGAGGCCGAAGCGCCGCCGTCCGAGGCACTTCCGGCGATCGCGGCGGCCGGCCAGTACCAGTATCTGAAGTGGTGGAAGTTCATCCTGATGCTGTTCGCGGTCTGGGTTCCCGCCGGGGCCATCGGGGCCGGCCTGTTTTATTGGTGGAGCCACGACGCCTCCAGGCACAAGACGGCGGTGGTCTTCGTCGTGCTGGCCTACGTCGTGGTGTGCACGGTCGCCGGCTTGATCCTGGCGATGGTGCCCGACCGGCCGCTGGTGTCCGCGTTGGCGATCGCCCTGCTCTCGGCGGTGTTCGCCTCGGTCGTCGCCGCAGCGCCGGTCTACGGCAAGTTCTACTGCGAGCACAGCCAGCGGCACTGCGCGGCGGGCGTACTGCCGTACTGAGCAACCGCACTGCGGCTATGCAAGGCTGGCGGGGTGAGCGACTTTTCGGCCTCCGAGACGCCGGCTGATCGCAACCTCACCTCCATCGTCAGCGTGATCGACGACCCCGTGCGCTCGGCGATGCTCGCGGCCCTGGCCGGCGGGCGGGCGTGCAGATGGGGAGCGGCTGCTGGCGGCCGGAGCCATCCGCCAACTCGACCATCGCGACCACGAGCTCACCGACCGCGGGCAACACCTGGTCGAAAAGCTCGGCATCGACTTGGCCGCGCTGCGGGCCAGTCGACGGGTGTTCGCCCGCTCGTGCGTCGACTGGACCGACCGCCGGGTACACCTGGCGGGGGCGCTTTCCGCCGCGATCACCAGCGTGTTCCTCGACCGCGGCTGGCTCACCCGCGCACCGGGTCGCAGGCTGCGTGTCACCGACAGCTTCGACGACAGGATCGATCAATGGCTGGCCACCTGATGCCCCGCGCACGGCCGTTAGGGTGGTTGCCGTGACCCACTATGACGTTGTCGTCCTCGGAGCCGGGCCCGGCGGATACGTAGCGGCCATCCGCGCCGCACAGCTGGGACTGAATACCGCCATCGTTGAGCCGAAGTATTGGGGCGGCGTCTGTCTCAATGTCGGCTGCATCCCGTCCAAGGCGTTGCTGCGTAACGCCGAACTCGCGCACATCTTCAACAAGGAAGCCAAGACCTTCGGCATCAGCGGCGAGGTCACCTTCGACTACGGCGCCGCCTTCGACCGCAGCCGCAAGGTCGCCGACGGCCGGGTGGCCGGCGTGCACTTCCTGATGAAGAAGAACAAGATCACCGAAATCCACGGCTACGGCAAATTCGCCGACGCCCACACGCTCGACGTCGAACTCGAACGAGGGCTGGCAACCGAGACGGGTCACCTTCGACAACGTCATCATCGCCACCGGCAGCAGCACCCGACTGGTCCCCGGTACCTCGCTGTCCAAGAACGTGGTCACCTACGAAGAGTTGATCCTGACCCGTGAGCTGCCCGAGTCGATCATCATCGCCGGCGCCGGGGCGATCGGCATCGAGTTCGCTTACGTGCTGAAGAACTACGGCGTCGACGTGACCATCGTCGAGTTCCTGCCGCGGGCGCTGCCCAACGAAGACGTCGACGTCTCCAAGGAGATCGAGAAGCAATACAAGAAACTCGGCGTCAAAATCCTCACCGGCACCAAGGTCGAGTCGATCGCCGACGACGGCTCGGTAGTGACCGTGACCGTCAGCAAGGACGGCAAGACCGAGGAGATCAAGGCGCAGAAAGTGTTGCAGGCCATCGGCTTTGCGCCCAACGTCGACGGGTTCGGCCTCGACAAGGTTGGCGTCGCGCTGACCGACCGCAAGGCCATCGGGGTCACCGACTACCTGCGCACCAACGTCGACCACGTCTACGCCATCGGCGATGTCACCGGCTTGCTGCAGCTGGCCCACGTCGCCGAGGCCCAGGGAGTGGTGGCTGCCGAAACCATCGCCGGGGCAGAGACTTTGGCGCTCGGTGATTACCGGATGCTGCCGCGCGCGACGTTCTGCCAGCCGAACGTGGCGAGCTTCGGGCTCACCGAACAGCAGGCCCGCGACGAGGGCTACGACGTCGTGGTGGCCAAGTTCCCGTTCACCGCCAACGGCAAAGCGCACGGCGTGGGCGACCCGAGCGGCTTCGTCAAGCTCGTCGCCGACGCCAAACACCTGGAACTGCTGGGTGGCCACCTGGTCGGCCATGACGTCTCGGAGTTGCTGCCCGAGTTGACGCTGGCCCAGAAATGGGACCTGACCGCAAACGAGTTGGCGCGCAACGTTCATACCCACCCGACCATGTCGGAGGCGCTGCAAGAGTGCTTCCACGGCCTGACCGGGCACATGATCAACTTCTGACGCCCACTGCGAGAGGCACAGTAGCCGGAATGGCCAGATCCAAAGCACTACGCGCCGAATCGATATGGGGCGCGCTGGGTGGTGTTCTCGCCGGCTACCTGCTGTGGCTGATCGCGTTCTCGATCGGAGATTTCCTGACCTCGGCGGGTAGGTGGGCTCCGATCGTGCTCGCGGTTTCGGCGGTACTCGCGCTCGTCGCGGTGCTGTGGGGACGGCGGATCCGTGCCCGGGGAAACCTCACGCTGGCGGCGTTCGCGTTCGGGTTGCCGGTTCTGCCGGTTCTGCTGACAGTGTTGGTGCTGGCCGACACTTACTTGTGATCGCTCCGGGTGATCCAGCGGGATCTGCAGGGCCGACATCGTCGCGGCCAGGCCGTCGTATTGTCCTGCGAGTAAGCAGAATTCGATGAGCTGACGCCGATCGAGGTGATGGGACAGCTGCTGGTACACCTCGTCGCCGATGGACCGGTTCAGGATGAATTCGTCGGTGGCACGCAGCAGTGCCTGCTGGCGATCGGTGAGCCCGGCGGCGTTTCCGGACGTGTTCGGCCAGGCGAAGATCAGCTCCTGGGTCTGGTCGTCGAGACCCCGACGGCGACCTATCCAGCGGTGATGCTGCAGCTCGTACTCCGAACTGCGCAGGTGCGCGACCCGCAGGATCACCAGCTCGGTGTCGACTTGTGGCAACCGGCCTCGCAGCAGGCGGGCGCCGTAGAACGCGAACGCCCAGAACAGCAACCGGCGCTGACCCAGCGTTGTGAACAGATGCATCTCCGGCGCGCGAACCGTCGCGGGCGCCCAGCTTCGCGATCACCCAATTGATCGGGCCCAGTTCACGGAAGCGTCCGGACGGAATACGACCGACCTGTCCGGTCATGGGTGCTTCACCAGGTAGGGCGAGACCGTGCTGCGGTGCTCGTCGAGATCGAGTGCGCGACCCAACGCGGGAAATGCCCGCTGCGGACAGGTGTCGCGTTCACAGACCCGGCAGCCCGCGCCGATCGGGGTGGCTAACAAGGCTGGGTCGCCGGACAAGTCGAGTCCTTCCGAGTAGACGAGCCGATGGGCGTGCCGGAGTTCGCAGCCCAGCCCGATCGCGAAGGTCTTACCGGGCTGACCATACCGGGACGTACGCCGCTCGATGGTGCGGGCCACCCACATGTAACTGCGACCATCCGGCATCTGAGCGATCTGGACCAGGATCTTGCCCGGGGTTGGCGAACGTCTCGTAGACGTTCCACAGCGGACAGGTGCCGCCCGCCGAGGAGAAGTGAAAACCGGTGGCGGACTGGCGTTTTGACATGTTGCCGGCGCGGTCGACGCGGACGAACGACAGCGGCACGCCGCGCATCGAGGGGCGCTGCAGCGTGGACAGCCGGTGGGCGATGGTCTCGAAGCTGACCGCGTAGAACGCCGACAGCCGCTCGACGTCGTAGCGGAAGTTCTCGGCGATCTCGTGGAACTGCCGATACGGCAGCACGGTTGCGGCGGCGAAGTAGTTGGCCAGCCCGAGCCGGGCGAGCGTGCGGGACTCGTCGCTGGTGAAGCTGCCCTCGTCGACAAGCCGGTCGATGAGCGGCCCGTGCTCCAGGTAGGCCAACTCGGCGGCGAGCTTGAACGCATACTGGCCCGACGGCAGGTGGCCGCCGATTTCCAACGTCCGGGTTTGCGGGTCGAAGCGGTGAAGGACGTTGTCGCCCAGGTCGATTCGCTTGATCCGGACGTCGTGCACCGAGGTCAGCCGGTCGGAGAGGTCGCGGACCAGATCGGCGCGATGCATGCGCATCCGTACCGTGAGCTCCTCGGCGGCCGTGTCCAGCTCGTGCAGGTAGTTCTGCCGCTCGTAGAAGTAGTCGCGGACCTCCTCGTGCGGCATCGTGATCGAGCCGCTGCCGCTGCCGTCGGAGAACCGGTCCTCGGTGGCGGCCGCGAGCTGCGTCGTGGTGAGCCGGTAGCGCCGGTGCAGGTTGACCAGGGCGCGGGCCAGCGCCGGGTGCGCACTGACCACGTCGGCGAGTTCCGACTGGTCCACCTCGACGCCGAGATCGTGGTCGAGGGTGACCTCGCGCAATTCGGCGAGCAGCCGGGTGTCGTCCTGCGAGGCGAAGAAGGTGGCGTCGACACCGAACACCTCGGTGATGCGCAGCAGTACCGCGATCGTCAACGGCCGGACGTCATGCTCGATCTGGTTGAGGTAGCTGGGGGAGATGTCCAGCATCTGCGCCAGCGCGGCCTGACTGAATCCGCGCTCGCTGCGGAGTTGCCGGACTCGCGAGCCAACGAATGTCTTGGCCATTCGGCCAGCGTACTAGCGTTGCGAAGTCGCAGTTAGCAAAATTTGCACGGCGCGAAAGAATTGGCGCTGCGGCAAGGTGGTTTGGCATCATTCTCGGTCGGGGGACCCTAAGCTGGGCCGCCTGGCAACCATGGATTATGTCGTGTTGCCAAGCCGCCGGACCCAGCCCGAGGAGTTGCGGGGAGTGAAGCCGTGAGCTTGGACAAACTGATGATGCCGGTACCCGACGGGCATCCCGATGTCTTCGACCGCGAATGGCCGCTGCGCGTCCCCGACATCGACCGCGACGGGCGGCTGCGCTTCGACTCCGCAGCCCGCCACATCGTGGACGTCGGTCAGGATCAGTTGCGCGAGATGGGCTTCGAGGAGACCCATCCGCTCTGGATTGTTCGCCGGACGATGATCGATGTGATCCGCCCGATCGAGTTCGGCGACATGTTGCGGATGCGCCGCTGGTGCTCGGGCACGTCGAACCGGTGGTGTGAGATGCGGGTGCGCATAGATGGAAAGCGCGGGCGCGGCCTGGTGGAGTCAGAAGCGTTTTGGATCAACTTCAACCGCGACACCCAGACTCCGGCGCGCATCGCCGACGACTTCCTCGCAGGCCTCAGAAAAACCACTGACGTCGACCGGCTGCGCTGGAAGGCCTATCTCAAAGCAGGCAGTCGAGACGACGCCGCGGAGATCCACGAATTTCCGGTCCGGTTCACCGACATCGACTTCTTCGACCACATGAACAACTCGGTGTATTGGAGCGTCGTCGAGGACTACCTCTCGTCGTACCCGGAGCTGCTCAAGGCGCCGCTGCGGGTGACCATCGAGCACGATGCTGCCGTCGCGCTGGGCGACAAGCTGGAGATCATCTCGCACGTGCACCCGGCCGGCTCCACCGATCGGTTCGGCGAGAACCTCACCGATCGCACTGTTAGAACGCTCACATATGCGGTCGGCGACGAGGTCAAAGCGCTCGCCGCGATCTTCCCGCTCTAACCGTACGAGCGTTATGCAAACGTCCGGCCTGACCTGCGGATTCAAGTTACCGGCTGGTAACAGCTGAACCGTTTCAGTTGCCGGTGATCTTCGCAATCTTTGCAAAAAGCGCCGGAGCCCTAGCCAAAATTGGCAGCAAAATTGGTGGACCTGGGCCGCTGACCTGTGCCATCTTCGTATTAGCAAGTCAGCAACGATGCTGGGGTCCTTAGCAAGGCTGGAAATCTCGGGTCCTCAGATCAATAAATTTGAGGAGAACGCTATGTCGAGCGTTGGCACGCCGAAGAGCCCCGAAGAGATCCAGAAGGACTGGGACACCAACCCCCGCTGGAAGGGCATCACCCGCACCTACAGCCCCGCCGACGTGGTGGCCCTGCAGGGCTCGGTCGTCGAGGAGTCCACTCTGGCCCGCCGCGGCGCCGAGGTGCTGTGGAGCCAGCTGCACGACCTGGAGTTCGTCAACGCGCTGGGCGCGCTGACCGGCAACATGGCGGTGCAGCAGGTCCGCGCCGGCCTGAAGGCCATCTACCTGTCCGGTTGGCAGGTCGCCGGTGACGCGAACCTGTCCGGCCACACCTACCCGGACCAGAGCCTCTACCCGGCCAACTCGGTGCCGCAGGTGGTCCGCCGGATCAACAATGCGCTGCTGCGCGCCGACCAGATCGCCAAGGTCGAGGGCGACAACTCCATCGAAAACTGGCTCGCCCCGATCGTCGCTGACGGTGAGGCCGGCTTCGGTGGCGCGCTCAACGTCTACGAACTGCAGAAGGCCATGATCGCGGCCGGTGTCGCCGGTTCGCACTGGGAGGACCAGCTGGCTTCGGAGAAGAAGTGCGGCCACCTCGGTGGCAAGGTGCTGATCCCGACCCAGCAGCACATCCGCACCCTGACCTCGGCCCGCCTGGCGGCCGACGTCGCCGACGTGCCGACCGTCGTCATCGCCCGCACCGACGCCGAGGCCGCCACGCTGATCACCTCCGACGTCGACGAGCGCGACCGCCCGTTCGTCACCGGTGAGCGCACCTCCGAGGGCTTCTACCGGGTGCGCAACGGCCTCGAGCCCTGCATCGCCCGCGCCAAGGCCTACGCGCCGTACTCCGACCTGATCTGGATGGAGACCGGTACTCCGGACCTCGACCTGGCCCGCCGTTTCGCCGAGGGCGTCAAGAGCGAGTTCCCCGACCAGCTGCTGGCCTACAACTGCTCGCCGTCGTTCAACTGGCGCAAGCACCTGGACGACTCGACCATTGCCCGGTTCCAGAAGGAGCTCGGCGCGATGGGCTTCAAGTTCCAGTTCATCACGCTGGCCGGCTTCCACGCCCTGAACTACTCGATGTTCGATCTGGCCTACGGCTACGCCCGCAACCAGATGAGCGCCTACGTCGAGCTGCAGGAGCGCGAGTTCGCTGCCGAGGAGCGCGGCTACACCGCGACCAAGCACCAGCGCGAGGTCGGCGCCGGTTACTTCGACCGGATCGCCACCACCGTGGACCCGACCTCGTCGACCACCGCGCTCGCGGGCTCGACCGAAGAGGGTCAGTTCCACTGACGATGCGCGGCCCTGGGCCGCGAGGAGGAAGTGGAACCGACAGCCGGAGTCACTGACGATCGCGTCGGCCTCTGAAGCCGCGAGGAGGAATGCGAACCGATTTTTCAGCCCGGAGTCCACGTCGATGCAACCAAGACCAGGCCGTAGCCACAAGCTCGCGGCTTGACAGCGCAGGCCCCGCCCGGAAACCCTGGGCG
This sequence comes from uncultured Actinomycetota bacterium, assembly GCA_963796825.1. Lineage (GTDB taxonomy): Bacteria > Actinomycetota > Actinomycetes > Mycobacteriales > Mycobacteriaceae > Mycobacterium. The sequence continues at coordinate 816,796 of CAWCNE010000006.1, read as the reverse complement.
GGGCCTGACGCATTTGTGGGCACCCCGTAAACGTTCGGCGCGCTCAGTCGACGTCGGCTCCGGCGAGAAACAACGTGAATGTTGTGGGTGCGCGCGACGTCAGTAGCAACCGTCCTCCCTCGGCCTCCGCGAGGCTGCGGGCCAGCGGCAGGCCGATCCCGTGTCCGTCGGCGGGCCGCTGTCCGAAGGGGTCTGCGTCCTCGACAGACCGTCCGTCGTCCACGACATCGATCGCCAAGGTGTTGCTGGATTCCCGGGCGCGGACTGTGACTTGGCCCTTTCCGTGGCGCACGGCGTTGTCGACGAGCACGGCGAGGACCTGACGGACCGCGGCGGCTGATCCGCGCGACGGCCGCAGGTCAGGATCGATCGATGATCTGCAACGCCCTTCCGCATTCGGTGAGCGGGCTCGTCCAGGTGTCCCCGATTTCGTTGAGCAGCGTCAAGGTGTCCAGTGGCTCCGGGTCGGTGTTCTCGGGCGCGCGCCAACTTGACCAGGTCGTCGATCGTGCGCTCCAAACGATCTGCCGTGGCGATCGCCTCGCGGGTCGCCGTTCGGTAGTCGGCGTCGGGCGTGTCCAGTGCCGTCTCCAGTCGCAGGCGCAAGCCGGCCAGTGGAGTACGAAGCTGGTGCGAGGCATTGGCTGTGACGGCTCGCTCACGATCCACCAGATCTCCGATGCGTGCCGCTGCCTGGTTCAATGCCGTTGCCGCAGTGTCAATTTCGGTTATACCGCTGGTCTGCGCTCGCACGGTGAAGTCGCCGTCGCCAAGCCTGAAAGCGGAAGCCGCAAGGGTTTCCAGCGGGCTGGCAAGCCGGCGTGCCTGCCGGCGCGCGAGCTGCCAGATCGCCGTGAGGATCACTCCTTCGAGAGCGATCATCGCCAACCATGTGATCGCGATTCTGGGATAGACCCCTTTGGGGGAGGTGGCGGCGCGTACGACGTATCCGGCCCCAGGCCGTTCCGCGACCGGCACGGTCACAGTCAGCAGGTCGACGTCAGAGTCACTGTGAACTTTGTTGTCCGCAAGCGACCGTCGGACCAGATCGTCGGCGTTTTCGGGGCCCCGTCCGCTGACGCAGACGACCGTCTCGCGGCATACAGTGCGACGTCGGTGCCTCGTCGCATAAATTCCCAGTTCGCTGGGTGGATGACCGTGGACGAGGTCGGTCGCTACGTCGACAGCCGCGATGTCGGCAGTTCGTTCGAGCCGAATGTCTTGGTCGATGAAGAAGTATCGCGCCGCGGCAATTGCGAGCGGTACCGCAAACAGGCTGGTGGCCAGGGTTGCCGACAACACCGCCAGCGTGACGATGCGCTTACGCATGTCCCGGCCGCTCGGGCGCAGGCTTAGCGGAGTGCGGCCCGCCGGGCGAGTCGAGCCGGTAACCGTAGCCGCGCAACGTCGTAATTGTGGGTACCGCGTTGGGGTCCGCCGCGTATCGGTCAGCCGCGTCAGCCACTTTTCGCCGCAGTATGCCGATATGCACGTCGAGGGTCTTGGTGGGGCCGAACCAGTTTTCATCCCAGACATCGGCCATCAGCGTCTCGCGGCGAACCGCGGTGTCGGCGTCAGCCGCCAGCCGGGCAAGTAGGTCGAACTCGCGGCTACGTAGCTCCAGGGGGTGGCCGTTGTAGGTCGCGGTGCGGGCAGCGGGATCGATCACCAGCTCACCGAGCACGTAGGCCTGTGTCGGATTCACCTGGGTGGGACCGCGACGCAGGTGAGCCCTGATGCGGGCGAGTAGTTCGGTGTAGCGGAACGGCTTGGTCAAATAGTCGTCAGCGCCGGCATCGAGACCGACGACGATGTCGATCTCGGCGTCTCGCGCGGTGAGGATCACCAGAACCGCACTCGGCATGGAGTCGCGTAGTTGGCGGCAGACCTCTATGCCGTCGAGGTCGGGCAGCCCCAGGTCGAGCAGCACCAATTCGAAATCCTGGGCAGTCGCTTCCCGGAGGGCGCCGCGTCCAGTGCGGGCCAAGGTGACGTGATGACCGTGCGATCGTAGGCCGTCGACAAGCAGCTTACCGATGGTGTCGTCGTCCTCCACGATCAGCAACTGAGCCATTTGCCGGAGTCTATCGACGCTGTGGTCGTGTCACCCGGCCCCGACGGCCGAGTAAGCCCGCACCACACCACGAGTCGGCTTACCGGTCGGCTTCGAGGCCGAAATGTCGCCGCGACGGTGATACAGGGCGGCAGCCAGGACGATTGCCACCGGAATCAGCATCAGCAGCGGCACCGCGACTGGCCAGACAACCAGCAGCACGCCCCCATATGCCGCCCCGGCGACAGCTCCGATCAGCGCGGCGACTGCGCTCGGGTCGGTGCATGCCCGCGGTGAACCGGTGAGTCCGGCGACCAGTCCGGTCAGCGTCCCGGTGAGGTAGGTGGTTGTGACGGTGACGCCCAGCGCTCGCATCGCGGCGCCCGGCAAACCCATGCTGACAGCGGCGGCGGCTAGCAGGGCCAGTTGCGCCGAACCCGCGGGCGCGCCGTGCGTCGCTTCCCAGCCGGCGCCGAAGGCGACCAGGATTTCCAGTTGCGCCGCAAGTGCGGTGCGCCGAAGTGGAGGCCGGACCCGGGCGACAGCGCACCATCGGACTTGCCTCGACCGGTTATCCAGGTCCCGGCGGCCACGCCCAACATGTAGCCGGTCAGACCCACTGCGGTGTGGGTCAACAGCGCGGTGTCGAAGCGGACGAGCGCGCGCCCGGCCATCGCAGACGCGGATGGCCGGTCGTCGTGGCTTCGTTCGGCGCCAAACCGGCTGACCGGACCACTATCACCGGGAAACGGTCGCGACCAGGCTGAGCGCTTGTTCGCATCGTTCGGACGCGCTGCGCAAGATCGCGGCGCTTTGTTCCAGCGCGGCCCGTTCCTGCGTGCTCATCGATGGTTCGACGACCCGTTCCACACCATTGGCCCCGACAATGGCGGGCAGCGACAACGTGGTGCCGTAGTCGGGCTGGTGGACCGCGACGGGTAGCAGCACCCGCTCGTCGCGCAACACCGCGGCAGTCAACCGGGCGGCCACCGACGCGATGCCGTAACGACTGGCCCCGGTGCCCTCGATGATGGCGATGTTGGCGTAGCGGACATCGTGCTCTATCTCGACTGCGAACCTCTTCTGCCGGTCGGCCATCGCGGCCGAGTAGATCGAGAACGGGTACGTCGCCGACCGTGGCCGTCGACCACACCAGGACTTCGGAAGTGCCGTGTTCGCCCACCACGATGGCGTTGACGTCCGTGGGCTCGACATTGAACCGCTCGGCCAGGTGTACCTGGAACCGGAGGCTGTCGAGAAGCGTGCCGGTAGAAAACACTCTGTTGTGGCCGGCCAGCTGGCGAGTGATCTCGGCCAGCGGGTCCGGTGGATCGGTGACAACCACGAGCACCGCTGCGGGGGCAGCGTCGACGATCTTGGGAACGACGTCGGCGTAAATCAACCCGTTTTCGGCGCCTAACCGTAGGCGGCCCTGAGGGTCGGAGCGATCGATCGCGCCACCGGCACGCTCGTTGACTCCGGCGGTGATGAGCACCAGCGCCGCATCGGCAAGGTCTTCGAAGCCGCCAGCCCGCACCTTCGTGCCTGGCGTCAGCGGAGCCCCGTACCGCAGGTCGAGCTCCACCCCCGCCGCCCGGGCCCGGTCGCGGTCGACCAGCACGATCTCGTTACACAATCCGTGTTCGACCAGGGCAAGGGCGGTGGCCGCCCCTACTTCGCCAACTCCAACGATGCCAACTTTCATGTTCATGTCCCCTCGTTCGGTAGGTCGCGATCCGCGTACGAGTCCGACGCTAAGGAGCTGTCGGTTAGCGGCTGCCGATGAAAAGGTAAGGAGTCGCTTTACCTTTTGCGGTGACATTCGCCCAAGCAGGTACATGAGTGCCGGCGCTAGCAGGCCGTAGCCACAAGCTCGCGGCTTGACAGCGCAGGCCCCGCCCGGAAACCCTGGGCGGGGCCTGCCGCATATCGAGAGGACATTTTCGACAGTGAGCACTGCGATTGAGCGCGTTGGAGTTATCGGCGCCGGGCAGATGGGTGCGGGCATCGCCGAGGTATCGGCGAAGGCCGGAGCCGACGTGGTGGTCTTCGAGCCCACCGAGGAGCTCGCCGCCGCGGGCCAGGCCCGGATCGAGTCGTCGCTCGAGCGGGCCGTCAGCAAGGGCAAGCTGGCCGCCGACGAGCGCGACGCGACGTGCAAGCGGCTGCGCTACACCAGCAAGCTGTCCGACCTTGCCGACCGTCAACTGACCATCGAGGCGATCGTCGAGAACGAAGCCGTGAAGGCGAAGGTCTTCGCCGAGCTCGACGAGATCATCACCGACCCTGCCGCTGTGCTCGCGTCCAACACCTCGAGCATCCCGATCATGAAAATCGCTGCGGCGACGAAGAATCCGGGCCGTGTGCTCGGTCTGCACTTCTTCAATCCGGTCCCTGTGCTACCGCTCGTCGAGTTGATCAGCACCCTGGTCACCGACGACGCGGCGCTGGCGCGCGTCGAGCATTTCGCGAGCGAGGTGCTCGGCAAGAAGGTGGTTCGCTGTGGCGACCGATCCGGTTTTGTCGTCAACGCACTGCTGGTGCCCTATCTGTTGTCGGCCATCCGGATGGTCGAGTCCGGCGTCGCGTCGGTGGAAGACGTCGACACCGCGATCGTCGCCGGGCTGTCGCATCCGATGGGTCCGTTGCGGCTTTCCGACCTGATCGGGCTCGACACGATGAAGTTGATCGCCGAGGCGATGTACGACGAGCTCAAGGACGCGCACTACGCGCCGCCGCCATTGCTGCAGCGCATGGTCGAGGCCGGTCAGCTCGGTAAGAAATCCGGGAAGGGTTTCTACTCCTACTAGGCCCGCGCCGCGGCGTCGGTCGGCTCCGGTTTTCAGAAGATGGCGGTGCCGCATTAGACTTGCGTCAGCGGCTAACGTTGCTTCCCGCGGGTGGGGCGTAATCTCTACCCCAGTGTCAAGCGACCGGCACGCGTCCACATGTTCATCCAATCCGATCGTTCAGGACAAATGGTGTCAGATACCTCAAGCGCAACGCCCAGTGCTCAGTCCCAGTGGTTGTCGAAGTCCGCGTCGCAGACCCGCGGGCTCGGACAAGAAGGAAGTCCAGTTCCACTACGACATCTCCAACGACTTCTTCGCGCTGTGGCAGGACCCGTCCCAGACGTACAGCTGTGCGTACTTCGAGAAGGACGACTACACGCTCGAGCAGGCGCAGCTGGCCAAGGTCGACCTGTCGCTGGGCAAGCTGGGGTTGCAGCCCGGTATGACGCTGCTGGACATCGGCTGTGGTTGGGGCTCGACCATCCAGCGCGCGGTCGAGAAGTACGACGTCAACGTCATCGGCCTGACGCTGTCGGAGAACCAGAAGCAGCACATCGAGCAGAACCGGTTCCCGAACATCGACACCAAGCGCGACATGGAAGTGCGTCTGCAGCCGTGGGAAGACTTCGACGAGCCGGTCGACCGGGTGGTGTCCATCGGCGCGTTCGAGCACTTCGGCTTCAACAAGTACGACGACTACTTCAAGAAGACGTTCAACTTGATGCCCGACGACGGCGTGATGATGCTGCACACGATCATCATTCCGAGCGACGAGGAGATCAAAGCGCGGAAGCTGCCGCTGACGATGTCGCGGGTGCGGTTCATCAAGTTCATCATGGACGAGATCTACCCCGGCGGTCGTCTGCCGCTGGCGCGCAGGTCGAAGACGCACGCGGTCAAGGCCGGATACACGGTGACGCTGAAGCAGCCGCTGCGCCCGCACTACGCGCGCACGCTGGACACCTGGGCCAGCAACCTGGAGTCGAAGAAGGACGAGGCCATCGCGATCACGTCCGAGGAGATCTACGAGCGCTTCCTGAAGTATCTGGCCGGTTGCGCCGACCTGTTCCGCGAGGGCTACACCGACGTCTGCCAATTCACCTGCGAAAAATCGCCCGCGTAGCCGGATTGGGAAAAGTGCGTTATAACAGGTCGTTCGAAACAAAGAACCTAACGATCTGAACGAGATTCACTGTGAAAGGCTCAATCTCAGATGACGGACAGCGGGTCGGAGGGCCCGTCGAATTTGCGGCCGGCCTACGAGGACGTCCAAGCCCATTACGACACCTCCAACGAATTCTTCGGCCTGTTCCAGGATCCGACGCGCACCTACAGCTGCGCGTACTACGAGCGCGATGACATGACGCTGGAAGAGGCGCAGATCGCGAAGATCGACCTCGCGCTCGGCAAGCTGGGCCTGCAGCCCGGCATGACGCTGCTCGACGTGGGCTGCGGCTGGGCCGTCGTGATGAAGCGCGCAGTCGAGCAGTACGACGTCAACGTCGTCGGGCTCACCTTGAGCAAGAACCAGCACGCGCTGGGCCAACAGATTCTCGATCAGGTCGACACCGATCGCTCGCGGCGGGTGCTGCTGCGCGGGTGGGAGGAGTTCGACGAGCCGGTCGACCGGATCGTCAGCATCGAGGCATTCGAGGCGTTCCCCAAATCGCGCTACAAGGCGTTCTTCGACCTCTGCTACCGCATCATGCCCGCCGACGGCCGGATGGTGCTGCAGACGATCATGGGTCACCCGCTCAAGCGCTGGCCGGAGATGGGCATCCCGATCACCATGACCGACCTGCGGTTCATGAGGTTCATCGCGGCGGAGATCTTTCCCGGCGGCGCCGTGCCCTGCGACGAGGATGTCGTCGAGTACTCCGCCAACGCGGGCTTTTCGGTCGAGCGCGTGCAGAAGATGACCGCCGCACTACGTCCGGACGCTCGACACCTGGACGACCAAGCTGGAGGCCGCACGCGAGGAGGCCATCGCGGCGACCTCCGTCGAGGTCTACGACCGCTACATGCGTTACCTGATCGGGTGCTCGGACTTCTTCCAGCGCAACGTCTCTGAGGTCGGTCAGTTCACTCTGGTGAAGAGCTGACGACCGGGCTCATCTGAGCCCGGGCACGAAAGCGCCGATCGCCAGGCCCGCCACCAGCAGCGCGCCCGGCTTGGCGGACGTGCAGCCAGGCCAGAGCCGCGTACCACAGCGGCCAGACCGGAAAGTCGGCCGGCGGCTCGTCGGGCGGCGGGCGGCGGAAGTACGGCCACACCTTGATCAGGCGGGGCAGCGCCAACACCACCAGCAGCGCCGGCCACGGCATCGCCTTGGCCAGCACCGCGGCGACCACCAGCAGGTAGAACCCGACCATCATCGCCAGCGTCAGCGCGCGGGCCCGGGTTTCGCCGAAGAGCACCGGCAGCGTGTGGATGCCCAGCGGCTCGTCGTAGGGGATCTTGTCGGTGTGCTTGCCCATCAACACTGTCGTGCAGAGCAGGCCGTAGGGCAGCGACGCGAGCAGCACCGGCCAGCCGACGTGGCCGACCGCGGAGTAGTAGGTGCCGCAGACCATCAGCGGACCCCAGACCACGAACACGTCCGGCTCGCCGAGGCCGCGCTTCTTCAGCCGCAGCGGCGGTGCGGTGTAGGCGAAGCTGAGCAAGAAACCGGACAGCGCGAACGCCACCACCGGCCAGCCGCGCGCCCAGGTCAGCACGATCAGGATCGCCAGATCGGCCAGGTTCACCAGGCCGATCGCGACCAGCAGCGTGCGACGGCTGACCAACCCCGAGAGCACCGGGTGCGGGGCGTAGAGGGCGCGCGGATAGGTCTCGCTGTCGAGGCCGGTCTGGGTGTCGTACAGATCGTTCATCAGGTTGTTGGCGGTGTGCGCCAACAGGATTCCGACGATCGCGAGAGTCAGCCAGCGCCAATCCAATCCGGGTTGGCCCACCGCGAGCAGTGCGGCGACCAGCCCGGCGAACAGCGTCATCGGCAGCACCGCCGCACGGGTGACGACCAGCCATCGGGTGACGGCGTCGACCGGCCCGTCCGGCGGGGGATTGGTGGTGCGCAGGGCGTACGCCCAGGAGCTGAAGCGAGACCGCGTCGTTGCGTTGGGCGCCATGCCCGCAACCTAGTCCGCTAATCGCTCAGCGGCGGCACAATCGGCGAGGGATGCGGCTGGCCGCGGAACTTCTCCAGCGAGCCGCCGACCTCGGCTATCCCGCACAGCGCGCTCCAGCTCAGCATCGTCAGATAGTCGATCAGCTCGTCGGCGCTCATCCGCGGGTCCAGCAACCAGGAGTGCGTGGCCAGTTGGACGCCGCCGACGATCATGTACGCCCATGGCTCCACACCGCCGAGATCCATCCCCTCGGGGCGCATGCGGCGGCGCAGCATGACCGCCAGCATGCGGGCGATGATCCGCTCGGAATCGGCGACCACCTTGTTCTTGCCGGCGGAGTTGTTGGCCATCACGAACCGGTAGGGCTCCGGTTCGTTGGCGACGGTCTCGACGTAGACCCTGATGACTTCCCGGGTCAGCTCGAAGCCGTCCAGGTTCGACGACAGCGCGGAGGCCATGTTCGGGATCAGTGTGATCTGCGCGAACCGCATCATCACTGCGGTGGTCAGATCGTTCTTGTCGACGAAATAGCGGTAGAGCACGGTCTTGGAGACGCCGATCTCATGGGCGATCTCGTCCATGCTGACGTACTGGCCGCGACGGCGGATCGCCTCGATCGTCCCATCGATCAGCTCATTGCGGCGTTCCACCTTGTGCTGGTGCCAACGTCGCTTCCGGCCGTCGGTTTTCACCGTTGCGGCCGGAGGCCTGCTGTGCCACTATTGCCGGTTCCTATCCTGTCGTCCTGTTCGATAGTACGGCTTATTTCCGGCGATTTCTCGTCTGGACCTCAGACAACGTTGTTTTGCGGCCGGAGCGGTAACAGTTACCACGCAATTCTGCCCACCGGGACGCAGGTCCCGCCGCAGTTGTCGTCACCGATTAGCGACATCGATAGCGGATGATGGTGGAGTGGCAGTCGGACTGAACGGGAGACCCACTTCGGGACCCAAGCACCGGCCGATCCGCCGCCCCGCGCGCGACAGCTGCCGCTCCGCCGGAAAGCCGGCAGTCCCATCGTTCGCGAGTCCTTCGCCGGGGCCGACCCGCAAGCTGACGCCGGAGCGGCGGCAGGGGCTGCGGCGGATGAAGGTGGTGGCGCTGAGCTTTCTGGTCGGCGCCACCGCGATATTCCTCGGTTGCCGGTGGGCGCAGGCCGGCGGCATCGCCGCCACCTGGGTCGGCTACCTGGGGGCCGCCGGGGAAGCCGGGATGGTCGGTGCGCTCGCGGACTGGTTCGCCGTGACCGCGCTGTTCAACCACCCGCTGGGCATCCCGATCCCGCACACCGCGATCATCAAGCGCAAGAAGGATCAGCTCGGCGAGAGCCTCGGCACCTTCGTGCGGGAGAACTTCCTGTCGCCGGAGGTGGTGGGCACCAAGCTGCGCGACGCGGAGATTCCGGGCCGGCTGGGCAAATGGCTGTCGGATACCTCGCACGCGGAGCGGGTTGCCGCCGAGTCGGCCACGGTACTGCGAGTGCTGGTCGAACTGCTGCGCGACGAAGACGTGCAGCTGGTGATCGACCGAATGATCGTGCGGCGCATCGCCGAACCGCAGTGGGGACCACCGGTTGGGCGGGTGCTGTCCACGCTGCTCGGCGAGAACCGCCAGGAAGCCCTGATCCAATTGCTCGCCGACCGGGCATTTCAGTGGTCGCTGAACTCCGGAGAGGTGATCCAGCGGGTGATCGAGCGGGACTCGCCGACCTGGTCGCCGCGATTCATCGACCAGCTCGTCGGCGACCGGATCCATCGTGAGTTGATGGACTTCACCGACAAAGTGCGCCGCAACCCGGAACACGAACTGCGCCGGTCGGCGACCAAGTTCCTGTTCGAGTTCGCCGACGACCTGCAAAACGACGACGCGACGATCGCCCGGGCCGAGGCGGTCAAGGAACAGTTGATGTCGCGCGAAGAGGTGACCAACGCCGCCGCGACGGCCTGGAAGACGCTCAAGCGGTTGGTGCTCGAAGGCGTCGACGACCCGTCCAGTGCCTTGCGCACCCGGATCGCTCGACGCGGTGGTTCGGATCGGGGAATCGCTACGCGATGACGCGGAATTGCGCGACAAAGTCGATAACTGGATCGTGCGGGGCGCCGAGCACTTGGTCGCCCAGTATGGGGTGGAGATCACAGCGATTATTACCGACACCATCGAGCGCTGGGACGCCGAAGAGGCCAGTCGGCGAATAGAGCTGCATGTGGGCCGTGACCTGCAGTTCATCCGGATCAACGGCACCGTCGTGGGCTCGTTGGCCGGGCTCGTCATCTACGCAATCGCACAGCTACTCTTCTGAGCCCTGCTAACAGTGCTTGCAAAAGCTAGCACCCGTTAGCTACGGTGAGCGCGTTCGCACCGAACAAGCCGACGCGAGGAGTTGCCATGCCGCAGGAAGAAAACCTTGCTGCTGTGGTGACGACCGCCGCGTCGGATATCGGCAGCTTCATCAAAGCGCAGCGTGAGGCGGCCCAGGTTTCGGTGCGGCAGCTGGCGGAAAAAGCCGGCGTCAGCAATCCGTATCTCAGCCAGATCGAGCGCGGATTGCGCAAACCTTCGGCCGGCGTGCTCAACCAACTCGCCAAGGCATTGCGGGTTTCCGCCGAGGTGCTCTACGTCCAGGCCGGGATGCTCGAACCCGGACCGAAGAGCGAGGTCCGTGACGCCATCGTCACCGATACGACGATCACCGAAGGGCAAAAGCAGGTCTTGCTCGACATCTACACGTCCTTCGTGCAGCAAAACGAGGCTGCCCGGGAGGAGATAACTCCTGCTTAGACCGCGGACAACCTAGCAACGCAACCGATAAGACTCAGAACGACGAAAGGAAACACCATGGCAGAGAACAACCCGAACATCGAAGACCTGAAGGCCCCGCTGCTTGCCGCGCTGGGTGCTGCTGACCTGGCCCTGGCCACGGTCAACGACCTGCTCGCCGAGCTGCGTGACCGCGCGGAGGAGACCCGCACCGACACCCGCAGCCGGGTCGAGGAGAGCCGTGCTCGCCTGACCAAGCTGCAGGAGGAACTGCCCGAGCAGCTGCGCGACCTGCGCGAAAAGTTCACCGCTGACGAGCTGCGTAGCGCCGCCGAGGGCTACGTCGAGGCCGCGACCTCGCGCTACAACGAGCTGGTCGAGCGCGGCGAGGCCGCTCTGGAGCGCCTGCGCAGCCAGTCCGGTCTGGACGACGTGTCGGAGCGTGCCGAGGGCTACGTCGAGCAGGCCGTCGAGCTGACCCAGGAAGCGCTGGGCACTGTGGCCTCGCAGACCCGCGCGGTCGGCGAGCGCGCCGCCAAGCTGGTCGGCATCGAGCTGCCGAAGAAGACCGACGCGGCCGCCAAGAAGGCGCAGAAGGCCGTGCAAGCGCGGCCAAGAAGGCCCCGGCCAAGAAGGCGCCCGCCAAGAAGGCTCCGGCCAAGAAGGCGCCCGGCCAAGAAGGTCACCCAGAAGTAATCCGGCAGTCCGCGCTTGCCCGGTCGGGTAACGCGGACTGGCTGACCACTCGACTCCGAGTCGCCCGCTTGGGTGGCTCGGAGTCGACGTTTCCGGTGGCGCCCGCTTACGCTTAATGGGTGATCCTTGTGAATAGCGTCGTTGTGTATCTGCGGAATTGCGGCGGCATGCTGACGGCGCTCTACGCCTTCGTGCACGCGGCGATGCAGCGGCCCGACGCCTACACGGCGGCCGACAAGATGACCAAGCCGGTATGGCTGTTGATCCTGGGGGCCGCTACAGCGCTTTCACTCCTACTGACGGCCGGAGCCTCGATCATGGGCCCAGTAATCGGCGCCTGCGCAGCGGGTGTCTACCTGGTCGATGTGCGGCCCAAACTCCTTGAGATCCAAGGTAAGTCACGATAGTCGATATGCGAGTTCTGATCCTCGCGGCGACGCTCCTCGGCGCGCTGGCGGGTATGTCATCCGCGTCGGCGGATCCGGGACCGAACGCATTTCCGGACGCACCGCCATTCGTCGACCACGTTCTCTGGGCCCAGTGGTCGGAGAGCAATCGGCTGTCCAGTCTTCGGGTCTATCCGACGACGTCGGGCCGCGTGGCCTCCAAGCGCCTCGGGTCTCCGAGCCCCGAGGCCGACGAGGCGTGGGCCGAGGTGCTCGCGATGGCGCCGCAGGCCGACACCCCAGGTATGCACGACCAGTTCCGCTGCCACTGGGATTTCGCCGAGACGGCTCAGCCCGGCAAGACCAGCTGGAATCTGGAGCCATGGCGGCCCGTGGTCGACTACCCGACGATGGTCGCTGACGACTGCAATCCCGGCGGCGCGCAGGAGCCGTTCTGATGACGTGGACCCGCGCGCAGGTCGCCGCCCTCGTCGACCACACCCTGCTCAAGCCGGAGGCCACTCGCTGCTGAGGTCGCCGCCGCCGCCGAGGAGGCTGCGGCGCTGGGCGCCTTCGCCGTGTGCGTCTCGCCGTCGATGGTGCAGCACGCCACCCACGCCGGCGTTCCAGTCGCCGCGGTCGCCGGATTCCCTTCGGGCAAGCATCTTTCCGAGCTCAAGGCGCGCGAAGCCGCGCTGGCCGTCGCGGCGGGTGCGGTGGAGGTCGACATGGTGATCGATGTCGGCGCGGCGCTGGCCGGCGAGATCGACGCCGTGCGAACGGATATCGCGGCGGTGCGCGTCGCTGTCCCCGGCGCCGTGCTCAAGGTCATCGTCGAATCGGCCGCCCTGTTGACGCTTGCCGACGAACACACCCTGATCGCCGTGTGTCGCGCCGCCGAAGACGCCGGCGCCGACTTCGTCAAGACCTCAACGGGTTTCCATCCCGCCGGCGGCGCATCGCCGGACGCCGTCGCGCTGATGGCCGACACCGTGGGCGGTCGGCTGGGGGTCAAAGCCAGCGGCGGCATCCGCACGGCCGAGTCCGCACTGGTGATGCTCGACGCCGGCGCCACCCGGCTCGGGTTGTCGGGCACCCGCGCCGTGCTCGACGGCCTGGGCTAAACCCCGCTGAAGCAGTCCTGACCGGACAGCGGCTGCGACGACGACGCCGGGATGGTGGCGTTGCTGGTCGAGAACGTCGCCTCCACACCGCTGTCGGTGACCTTGACGCTGTCGGCGTGGATGCCGAGCGGATAGTTCTGGGTCGCTTTGGAGGTGAGGTCGTCGAGGTTCTTCTGGACCTTGTCCGTCGACATGTTGGAACCCAGCGCGCTCATGCTGACCACCTGCAGCGACAGTCCGTTGTTGGCGATCTGCGGCTTCACCGTGACGCTGTCTAGAAGTCCCTTCAAGGTGACGGTGCCGTCACCGGGGTTGGTGGAGACGTCGCCGGCGACAAACTTGCCCAGCACCGGGACGGCGTCTTGGATCGACTGCTTGATGCCGTCCGCGGACCAGGTAATGGTGCCCTTCAGTGACCCGATCGTGCCCTTGGAGTTGTTCGCGCTGTTCAGGTTGATGTCGTGGATGTCCAAGCTCACCTTCATGCCCTTGGCCGACCGCACCTGGTTGCCCGCGGTCTGCACGGAGATGTCGGTGTAATGGTCGGTGACGTACTGCCACAGCACCGGCGGGGCCGCCGCGAAGGAGACGCTGGCGCTGTCCTGCACCTCGCACTGCACCGCGTCGGCCACCTTGCTGGCCGCGAGATGGCGCGCGTATAGCTCGGCACCGATCGGCACCGCGACGACGAGCAGCGCCACGATCAGCAGGAACAACAACAGCGACGTCCGATTGGCGAACAACTGCCGTCCGCCTGTCTTCGTCGTCTCCGCGGGCGGCGGAGGAGGGGTCGGTATCGATATCCGGGTGGTCAGGTTTTCGTGTGCCGGCGGCGGCGGCGGTCCGGGCTGTTGCGCCCGCGGGTTGGGCGGCAGGCCTTGTTGCGGCGGCGGACCGGGCTGCGGCGGCCGGCCGGGCGGGCGACCGGGCTGCTGCGGACGTGGCACATCACGCGCCGAAGGCTGCGGCGGGCGGCCAGGTTGGGGAATGTGGCGCGTCGGCGATTCCGACGGCGGCAAGGGCCTACGCCGCGGCGGGAAGCCGCGGTTGGGCGGCCCGGCGGGCCGAGGTGGCCGGCCTTGCTCCGGCGGCTCGTTGCCGGGAGGGCCAGGTGGATTCGTCATCAAAGGACCGCCTTAGAGATGTGCGAAGCAGGGGTCTTGCCCCCCCGGGGGGATCGACGCGTTGTGCGTCGAGAAGTGTGCCACCACGCCGTCATTCGTGACCTGCACGCTGTCCGCCTGGATGCCCAGCGGATATTGCTTGAGCAACGCCGCGGTGAAAGTGTTCAGCGCGGTCTGCGCGGTCTCGTGGGGGATCAGGACACCCAGCGCGTTGACCTTGTAGACCTGCAGCGTCAGCTTGCCGTCGGCGACCACCGGTTTGACGGTGACGCCGCCCAGGCCCATCGCCCCGGTGAGCTCGATGGTGCCGGCGCTGGCGTCGGTCGTGACGCTGCTGACCAGGCCGCCGATGAACGGCAGAGAATTCTGAACGGTCTCCTGGATGCCGTCCGACGTCCAGGTGATGTTGGCATCCAGCTTGCCGATGGTGCCCTTGGAATCGGCGTTGCCGTTGCAGATCGACGTCGTCGATCTCGATGTCGGCCTTCATACCCTTGGCGTTTTTGATGTTGTGTCCGGCGGTGTGGATGGTGATGTCGTTGTAGTGACCGCGCAAGTGCTGCAACAGGAATGGGCTCGAGCCGAACGACACGGTGGCGCCGTCCTGGATGACGCACGAGGTCGCGGTGGCCACGACGCTGTCGGCTCGGTGCCGGGCATAGAGTTCCCCGCCGACCAGGCCGGCGATACCCAGCGCCGCGACGATGACCAGCACCAGGATGATCGACACGGGGTCACCACGGAGGCCGAAGCGGCGCTTGGCTTTCGCGGGCTCGCCGGTGTCCTGCGGCGCCGGCTGATCAAACGTCTCGGTGGCCGGGTACTCCTGCGCAGGCGGCGGGTACGTCGGGATAGTCGGCTGCTGATACTCGGCCTGCGGCGCCGCCTGGGTGGGCGAATTCGGGTCGCCGGGACGAGACCAGGGCGACGACGGGTCCTGGTGTGGGGGCCCCTGCGGATTCGTCATTTGGGCGATTCTGCCTTATCCGGATGAGCGAGCGCTGTGGAGTTGCGTAGCACCGCGATTGTCTCGCGGGCCTTCGTCACCTGCTCGAGCGCGAGGTCTGCGATCAGCAGCTGCGGGTCGGCGCCAGCCGAGGCCACCACCGCTCCGAACGGCGACACCACCAGGCTGCCGCCGACTCCGGTCGGCGCGCTGGAGGCCAGCGGCTCGCCGGGGTCGGCCTGCCCGGCCGCGACCACGAAGCTGGTGGAATCCAGCGCGCGAGCGCGGGCCAGCAGCGTCCACTGCTCGAGTTTCCCCGGACCTGCGGCCCACGACGCGCTGACCACGATCAGCTGGGCGCCGCGGCGGGCCAGCGTGCAGAACAGTTCGGGGAAGCGCAGGTCGTAGCACGTCGTCAGCCCCACCCCGACACCGTCGACGTCGATGACGACGGGCCGGTTGCCCGGCGCGACGGTGGTGGACTCGGTGAACCCGAACGCGTCGTAGAGGTGGATCTTGTCGTAGTGGGCGTCGGTGCCAGGACCTGCCGTCACCAGCGTGTTGTGGACCCGGCCGTCGTCGGCCGGGGTGAACATGCCGGCCACCACCGTGATGCCGGCGTCGGCCGCGATCCGGCGGACCCCGTCGGCCCAGGGCCCGTCGATCGGCTCGGCGATCGGGGCCAGCGGAACCCCGAACCGGCACATCGTCGCCTCCGGGAACACCACCAACGCCGCACCGGCGTCGACGGCCCGCTCGGTGTAGTCCCGCACGAGCTGCAGGTTGTCGGCCGGGTCGGTGCCACTGAGGATCTGTGCCACCGCTACGCGCATGGTTGTCAGCCTAGGGGCGATCGCAAGCGCGGCGGAGCCGGGCGCGGCGGGTCGCTCCCCGTTAGCCCGCGGGCGATCGCAAGCGCGGCGGAGCCGGGCGCGGCGGGTCGCTCCCCGGTCAGCTCAGGGGCGATCGCAAGCGCGGCGGAGCCGGGCGCGGCGGGTCGCTCCCCAGTTAGCCGGGCGCGATCGCAAGCGCGGCGGCCATGCCAGAATCATGGCCATGACCGAGTTCACCCTGACGCGGACCACGACGGCGCCGATCGAGGCGGTGTTCGACTCGCTCACCGATCACCGCGGCATCGCGAACTATGTGAAGTTGGCCCGCCGCACCACGCTGGACCGCGAGGGAACGCCCGCGCCCAACGGTGTCGGCGCGGTCCGACGCATCGAGGCGGTCGGACCCGCGATCGTCGAAGAGATCATCGGCTACCAGCGGCCCACCAGCTACGCCTACAAGATGGTCTCCGGGGCGCCGGTCCGCGACCACGTCGGCACGGTGACGCTGCGCCCGGCGGGCAGCGGAACCGAGGTCAGCTGGCACCTGACGTCCAAGCCCAAGATTCCCGGCCTCGATTGGCTGCTGACGCCGGTGCTGAAGCGGGTCATCGGTGAACTGCTGAACGGCGCCGTCAACGCCGCGGAAGGCCGCGCTTAGGCGTTTTCGCCGATCCACGTCGTGGTGAAGCGCTGCTCGCGGATCAGCAGCTCGACCAGCTGGCTGCCGATGAAGTTCTCCAGCTTGCCGCCGACCAGCGGGATGCGGACCTCGACGGTGGCCCGAAACTTCAACCGCGCGCCGCCCGACTCGGGCAGCGGTTCCAGCACCGCGGTGCCGGTCAACGACGCCGGCGAGTCCAGGATCGATCCGGTGATCGTCGCGGTCGCCGGGCCGTTGCTGATCGGCTCCCAGCGTTCCTCGCGACGGATGCGCAGATCGCCGCGGTGGAACTGGGTGACCACGGCCGGCATCCGATCCGCGCGCAGCACCTGGGTGGTGATCACGTCGATGCTGCCGTCGCCGCCGGATGGGCCGCCGACGTCCATCGAATCCAGCGTCGAGTCGTCGGCCCCCGAATCGGCCAGCCGGGCAAGCCAGTACTGCTCTTCGCTGAACGCCTGCAGAACCGCTTCGACGGTGGCCGCATAGTCGGTGGACATGTCGAACGAACGCGGCATAGCAGGTCAGGCTACCGTTACGTCTCGTGGTCGGAACGCTTTTCGCTGGTGCGCGCGTCGACGAGAACGTGCCGCTGGCGCCGTTGACCACGCTGCGGGTCGGCCCGGTCGCGTCACGGGTCGTCACCTGCACCAGCACCGAGCAGGTGGTCGCGACGCTGCGTCAGCTCGACGCTCAGGACCCTGGATCGCTGCTGGTGCTGGCCGGCGGCTCGAACGTGGTGATCGCCGACCACGTTGACTGATCTGACCGTAATCCGGTTGTCCTCCAACGACATTCGGGTCGAAGGCAACATTCTGCGGGCCGAGGCGGGTGCGGTCTGGGACGACGTCGTTGTCGCGGCGATCGGCGCCGGGCTCGGCGGGCTGGAGTGCCTGTCGGGGATTCCCGGCTCGGCGGGCGCCACCCCGGTGCAAAACGTCGGCGCCTACGGGGTCGAGGTGGCCGACACCATCACCCGGGTTCGGATGCTGGACCGACGCAGTGGGCAGGTGCGCTGGGTGGCGGCCGACGAACTGGGTTTCGGGTACCGGACCAGCGTCGCTCAAGCACTCCGATGCGGCCACCGTCCTGGAGGTGGAGTTCGCGCTGGACCCCTCCGGCCGCAGCGCGCCACTGCGTTACGGCGAGCTGGTGACCGCACTGAACGCTACGGCCGGTGCGTGCGTCGACCCGGCCGCGGTGCGCGAGGCTGTGCTGGCTCTGCGGAAGGGCAAGGGCATGGTGCTCGACGAGGCCGACCACGACACCTGGAGCGTCGGATCGTTTTTCACCAATCCTGTTGTCACACCGCAGGCTTATCGAAGATCTGGCCGACCGGGCCGACCTTCCGGTGCCGCACTATCCGGCACCGGACGGCGTCAAACTGGCCGCGGGCTGGCTCGTCGAGCAGGCCGGCTTCGGCAAGGGCTACCCGGCGATCGAGGACGCGCCCTGCCGGCTGTCCACCAAGCATGCGCTGGCTGTGACCAACCGCGGCGACGCCCGCACGGACGACGTGCTGGCGCTGGCCCGCGCGGTGCGCGACGGTGTGCGCGATGTGTTTGGCGTCACATTGGTGCCCGAACCGGTGCTGGTCGGCTGCGCCCTGTAGATCCTGCGCGTAAGAGGAGCGCGGTTTCCGCCGGTATCTTGATGTCGTGAGCACAGCGCGCGGCATCTCGCCGGTCAACCGGCGCCGGGCTCTGGCGACCCTGGCGGTCGGCGTCTTCGCGCCCAACGTGTTGGCCGCCTGCGTCGGCGGATCGGCCAAGCAGGCCGAGAAGGCCAAACCGCCGGCCGAAGCCGCGCTGACGTTCCGGCCGGCCGACAAATCCACCAAGGTGCTGCCGACCGCGCCGATCAGCGTCGAGGTCCGCGACGGCTGGTTCCAGCACGTCGCGCTGACCAACTCGGACGGCAAGGTCGTCGCCGGCGCCCTCAACCGGGACCGCACGCTCTACACCGCTCACCGAGCCGCTCGGTTACGACGCGACGTACACCTGGAGCGGGTCTGCGGTGGGCCATGACGGCAAGCCCGTCGCGGTGAAGGGCGAGATCACCACCGTCGCGCCCACCAAAGTCGTCGACGGCGGATTCCAGCTCGCCGACGGCCAGACCGTCGGGATCGCGGCGCCGATCATCATCCAGTTCGACGCGCCGATCGCGGACAAGGCCGCCGTCGAGCGGGCGCTGAAGGTCACCACCGAACCGCCGGTCGAGGGCAGTTGGGCGTGGCTGCCCGACGAAGTCGGCGGCGCCCGGGTGCACTGGCGCAGCCGCGAGTACTACCCGGCCGGCACCAAGGTCAACGTCGACGCCAAGCTCTACGGGCTGGCCTTCGGCGATGGCGCCTACGGCAAGCAGGACATGAGCCTGAAAATCGACATCGGCCGCCGCCAGGTGGTCAAGGCCGAGGTCTCGTCGCACCGCATCCAGGTGGTCCGCGACGAGGGCGTCATCATGGACTTCCCCTGCAGCTACGGCGAAGCCGATAAGGCGCGCAACGTCACCCGCAACGGCATCCACGTGGTCAGCGAGAAGTACTCCGACTTCTACATGTCCAACCCGGCCGCCGGCTACAACCACATCCACGAACGCTGGGCGGTGCGGATCTCCAACAACGGCGAGTTCATCCACGCCAACCCGAACAGTGCCGGCGCGCAGGGCAACACCAACGTCACCAACGGCTGCATCAACCTGTCGACGGCCGATGCCGAGCAGTACTTCGGCAGCGCCATCTACGGCGACCCGGTCGAGGTCACCGGCAGCACGATCGAGCTGTCCTACTCCGACGGCGACATCTGGGACTGGGCCGTGCCCTGGGACACCTGGGTCGGGATGTCGGCGCTGCCGCCGTCGTCGGGAGCCAAGCCGTCGCCGGTGTCGATTCCGCGCAGCGCTCCGGCCACTCCGCGCGATGCGCCGACGCTGTCGGGCACCCCGACGACGGCGACTAGCCCTGCGGACCCGGCGGTTGAACCGGCCGGCCGACGCCTGATCGCGCGGCCGGATGACGATCTGGTCGAGGTTGACGTGCGGCGGCCGCGACGCCACGAAGCCGATCACCTCGGCGACATCGCCCGGCGTCAACGGCGTGATCCCCTTGTAGACGGCGTCGGCGCGCTGTTGGTCGCCGTCGAAACGCACCAGCGAGAACTCTGTCTCGACGGCCCCGGGCGCAATCTCGGTGAGCCGCACCGGTTTTCCGAGTAGCTCACCGCGCAGCGTGCGGTGCAGCGCGCCCTGCGCATGCTTGGCCGCGGTGTAGCCGGAGCCGCCGTCGTAGATCTCCATCGCCGCGATCGACGTGACGGTGACGATCAGCCCGTCGCCGGAGTCGATCAGCTTGGGCAGCAGCGCGCGGGTGACCCGCAGCGTGCCCAGCACATTGGTCTCCCACATCCAGCGCCAATGCTCGAGATCAGCATCGGCCACCGGCGCCAGGCCCTTGGCGCCGCCGGCGTTGTTGACCAGCACGTTTACCCGGCTCAGCTGTCCGGCCAGCGCCTCCACGGCCGCGTCGTCAGTGACGTCGGCCACAATCGCCGTCCCGCCGATCTCGGCGGCCAGCGCGTTGATCCGGTCGGCCCGGCGCGCCACCGCGACCACATGGAACCCTTGCGCCGCAAGGGTTCTCGCGGTCGCCTCGCCGATACCCGCGCTGGCTCCGGTGACGACGGCAACGGGTTGGCCGGCGTTCGGGTGGTCAGATGTCGTCGAATGCGGATCAGAGGAACCCATCTGAACGACTCTAGTAATCGTGCTAAATTCCTCGTGTGTACTCCAGCACCTTGTTCGGCTGTCTACCCGCGTGTTGTTGCGCGGGCTGCGCGTGTTGTCGCCGCGCAACCAGCCGCGCCTGAGCTAAGCGCTAAAGCGCTCGCAACGGTGTGCGGCTACAGACCGCCATCGGAACTCGGACAAGGACACACCAATGCGTTCAACAACTTTCACCTCACATCAGCACAATCCCCTCGCGGCCGCCCGGCGGCGAGGTCCCGGACGTCACCGCGTGGTGGCGCCCTCGCTACAGCTCTCTGACGCCGCCGCGTCATCGGTGTTCCGGGCGGTGCGGCTGCGCGGCCCGATCGGCCGCGACGTCATCGCCCAGGTCACCTCGCTGTCGATTGCGACGGTAAACCGCCAGGTCATCGCCCTGCTGGACGCCGGAATCCTGCGGGAACGCGCCGACCTGGCCGTCTCCGGCGCGATCGGGCGTCCCCGGGTGCCCGTCGAGGTCAACCACGAGCCGTTCCTGACGCTGGGCATCCACGTCGGCGCCCGGACCACCAGCATCGTGGCCACCGACCTGTTCGGCCGCACCCTGGACGCCGTCGAAACCCCGACGCCGCGTACCGCCCAGGGTCCCGCGCTGGCCGCGCTGGCCGACGGCGCCCGTCGCTACCTGCGGCGTTGGCATCGTCGGCGGGCGCTCTGGGTCGGCGTCGCGATCGGTGGAACGGTCGACGCCGCCAGCGGCCATGTCGACCACGCCCGGCTGGGCTGGCGGGACGCGCCGGTCGGTCCGACGATCGCCGAGGCGCTGGAGCTGCCGGTTTCGGTGGCCTCGCACGTCGACGCGATGGCGGCCGCGGAACTGCTGCTCGGTATGCGCCGCTTCGGACCGAACTCGTCGACCAGCCTCTACGTCTACGCCCGCGAGACGGTCGGCTACGCGCTGATGATCGACGGTCGGGTGCACAGCCCGGCCAGCGGTCCGGGCACGATCACCAACCTGCCCGCGCAGTCGGAGTTGCTCGGCGGCTCGGGATTGCTGGAGTCGACCGTCAGCGACGAGGCCGTGTTGGCCGCCGCGCGCCGGCTGCGCATCCTGCCGGCCCACAGCGGCGCGTCCGGCGGCGGCACGGTGACCGAGGTCCTGAAAATCGCCCGCAGCGGCAACAAGCAGGCCCAGGAACTGCTCGACGAGCGGGCCCGGGTGCTCGGCGAATCGGTTGCGCTGCTGCGTGATCTGCTCAACCCCGACGACCTGGTGGTCGGCGGGCAGGCGTTCACCGAATATCCCGAGGGCATGGCGCGGGTGGAGGAGGCCTACAAGGCCCGCCTGGTGTTGCCCGCCCGCGACATCCGGGTGACCGCTTTCGGCAACCGGGTGCAGGAGTCCGGCGCCGGCATCGTGTCGCTGGCCGGGCTGTATTCCGACCCGCTGGGCGCCATGCGCCGCGCCGCGCCGCCGGCGCCCGTCTACGAGGTTGACGTCGAGACACCCGCCTGACCTGGGGCTCCACCCGGTGCTGCAAAGATGGCTGGGTGGCCCTCACTGACTTCTCCCGGCCGGACGCTTCAGAGCTGACCGATCCGCGTCGCGTCGCGGTGCTGGCGGTGCACACGTCGCCGCTTGCGCAGCCCGGCATGGGGGATGCCGGCGGGATGAATGTCTACGTGCTGCAGAGCGCGCTGCACCTGGCCCGCCGCGGTGTCGAGGTGGAGATCTTCACCCGGGCCACGGCGTCCACCGATCCGCCCGTCGCGCGGGTGGCGCCCGGTGTGCTGGTGCGCAACGTGGCGGCCGGGCCGTTCGAGGGCCTGGACAAGTACGACCTGCCGACCCAGCTGTGCGCGTTCGCGGCCGGCGTGCTGCGGGCCGAGGCTGCCCACGAGCCGGGCTACTACGACATCGTGCACTCGCACTACTGGCTGTCCGGTCAGGTCGGGTGGCTGGCCCGCGACCGGTGGTCGGTGCCGCTGGTGCACACCGCGCACACGCTGGCCGCGGTCAAGAACGCCGCGCTGGCCGAGGGTGATACACCGGAGCCGCCGCTGCGCACGGTGGGCGAGCAGCAGGTGGTCGACGAGGCCGACCGGTTGATCGCCAACACCGATGATGAAGCAGCGCAACTGGTTTCGCTGCATCACGCCGATCCGGCCCGGATCGACATCGCGCATCCCGGCGTCGACTTGGACGTGTTCCGTCCCGGCGACCGCCGCGCCGCGCGGGCCAAGCTCGGGCTGCCCGCGGATCAGGATGTGGTCGCGTTCGTCGGGCGTATCCAGCCGCTGAAAGGTCCCGACGTGTTGCTGCGTGCGGCGGCCAAACTCCCGCGGGTGCACGTCGTGGTGGTCGGCGGACCGTCGGGCAGCGGGCTGGCCATTCCCGACGGGCTTGTTCGGCTCGCGGCCGAATTGGGTATCTCCGACCGGGTGACGTTCTTGCCTCCCCAATCGCGGGAAAACCTCGCCACCGTGTTCCAGGCCGTCGACCTGGTCGCGGTGCCGAGCTATTCGGAGTCGTTCGGCCTGGTGGCCCTCGAGGCGCAGGCCTGCGGGACACCGGTGGCCGCAGCCGCCGTCGGCGGTCTGCCGGTGGCGGTGCGCGACGGGGTGACCGGCACGCTGGTGGCCGGCCACGACGCCGACCGGTGGGCGCACGCCATCGACGAGACGTTGCGGCGTCGGCCCGCAGACCTTCGGCCCCGCGGCCGTCGAGCATGCGGCGGCGTTCTCCTGGGACAACACCGTCGACTCGCTGCTGGCCAGCTACCGGCGCGCGATCGGCGATTTCACCGCCCGCCGTGCGGTTCGCGGCCTCCCGTCGACGCGGCGGGCCGCGCAGGCCGGCCGGCGGCCGTCGCGCCGGAAGGCCTGGGCATGACCGCCGATGACGAAGACGCCGGCGTAGCCGGGGTTGAGGAGTGGCGACTATGACGAGCACGAATGGCTCCAACGGCGATCGGCCGATCACCCAGCTTCAGCAAATGATCGAGGACACCCTCGACACCAACGAGCTGACCTACTCCCGACACGAAGGTGCCCACGGCGGGCTGCCCGGGCTGATCGTCGAGTTGCCCGGCGAGCGCCGGCTCAAGACCAACACCATCCTGAGCATCGGCGAGCATTCGGTGCGCGTCGAGGCGTTCGTCTGCCGCAAGCCCGACGAAAACCACGAGGGCGTCTACAAATTCCTGCTCAAGCGCAACCGCCGCCTGTACGGCGTCGCCTACACGCTGGACAACGTCGGCGACATCTACCTGGTTGGCCGGATGGCGCTGGCGTCGGTGGACGCCGCCGAAATCGACCGCGTGCTCGGGCAGGTGCTCGAAGCGGTCGACAACGACTTCAATACGTTGCTGGAGTTGGGTTTTCGCTCGTCGATCCAGAAGGAATGGGAATGGCGGGTGTCGCGCGGTGAGTCGCTGAAGAATCTCGAGGCCTTCGCGCATCTGATCGACGACGACGACGACGAGCGCTGAGCGAGATGAGGCGGCGTACGAGCGCACGCCTCAAGTCGACGAGGCTTGAGCCCGACCCTCGTACGCGTGAGAGACTTTCGGGCATGGGAGACGCTGCTGCGACGCTGGTTCTGCTCCGCCACGGTGAGAGCGAATGGAATGCCAGTAACCAGTTCACCGGCTGGGTGGACGTCAACCTGACCGACAAAGGCCGTGCGCGAGGCCGTCCGCGGCGGCGAACTGCTCGCCGAGCACAACCTGCTGCCCGACGTGCTCTACACCTCGCTGCTGCGTCGCGCGATCAGCACCGCACACCTGGCCCTGGACACCGCCGACCGGCTGTGGATCCCGGTGCACCGCACCTGGCGGCTCAACGAGCGGCATTACGGCGCGCTGCAGGGTCTGGACAAGGCCGAGATCAAAGACCAATACGGCGACGAGCAGTTCATGACCTGGCGGCGTAGCTACGACACCCCGCCGCCGCCCATCGAGAAGGGCAGCGAATACAGCCAGGACGCCGACCCCCGCTACGTCGACATCGGCGGTGGCCCGCTGACCGAATGCCTGGCCGACGTGGTGGCCCGTTTCCTGCCCTACTTCACCGACGTCATCATTCCTGACCTGCGGGTTGGCAAGACGGTGCTGATCGCCGCGCACGGTAACTCGCTGCGCGCCCTGGTGAAATACCTCGACGGCATGTCCGACGACGACGTGACCGGTCTGAACATCCCGACCGGAATTCCTTTGCGCTATGACTTGGACGCCAATATGCGGCCGCTGGTGACCGGCGGCAGCTACCTCGACCCGGATGCCGCGGCCGCCGGCGCGGCGGCGGTGGCCAGCCAAGGTGCCAAATAAAGGGCTTTTCCCAGCAACTGAGCAAACGCCGGGTGAACGGGCCCCGAACACCTGTCTCGTAGCGTGTGACATGACCGATTTTGGCCTTGTGCTGCTGGGTTGGCGTTCACCGCATTTGTAAGCTTGTCATGTGACCGTGTTCTCGGCCCTGTCACTGGCCGGGGTGTTGTTTCTTACGGCCCTGGCCGTGGGAGTCACCGTCGGCGCCCGCTGGGCGCCGAGGGCGATCGAGCGACGGCAACGCGTGGCGGTCGAAGCGGCCGGAATCACCGTTGCGCAGATGCTGGAACGCATCGTCGCGCTGATGCCCCTGGGCGCCGCCGTCGTCGACCGGCACCGCGACGTGGTCTATCACAACGGCCGGGCCAAAGAGCTGGGCCTGGTTCGCGAGCGGCAGCTCGACGACGAGGCGTGGAAAGCGGCCCGCAAGACGCTGGCCGACGGCGCTGACGTCGAGTTCGACCTGCTGCCGGGCAAGCGGCAGGTGCCGGGGCGGGCGGGCCTGTCGGTGCACGGGCAGGCGCGGCTGCTCAGCGACGAAGATCGCCGGTTCGCCGTGGTCTTCGTCTACGACCACTCCGAGTACGCCCGGATGGAGGCGACGCGACGCGACTTCGTGGCCAACGTCAGCCACGAGCTCAAGACGCCGGTCGGTGCGATGTCGGTGCTCGCCGAGGCCCTGCTGTCCTCTGCCGACGACCCCGAGACCGTGCGGCGGTTCGGCGAGAAGGTGCTCGTCGAAGCCACCCGGCTGGGAAGCATGGTCACCGAGTTGATCGAGCTGTCCCGGCTGCAAGGCGCCGAGCGCCTGCCGGACATGGGCGCCGTCGACGTCGATGACGTTGTCGCCGAAGCAATTTCGCGGCACAAAGTGCCCGCCGACAACGCCGACATCGTCGTGCGCACCGACGATGCCAGTGGCCTGCAGATGCACGGTGAGCAGGCCCTGCTGGTCACCGCGCTGGCCAACCTGGTGTCCAACGCGATCGCCTACTCGCCGCGCGGCTCGCTGGTGTCGATCAGCCGGCGCCGCCGCGGCGACAACATCGAGATCGCCGTCACCGACCGCGGTATCGGAATCGACCGCAAAGACCAGGAGCGCGTCTTCGAGCGGTTCTTCCGCGCCGACAAGGCCCGCTCGCGCGCCACCGGCGGCACCGGGCTCGGGCTGGCCATCGTCAAGCACGTCGCGGCCAACCACAACGGCAGCATCGGGTTGTGGAGCCAGCTCGGCACCGGCTCGACGTTCACCCTGTCGATCCCGGCCTACGCCGGCGAACTCGAACCCAACAGACCTGTTACCCGAGCGCGAATCGCGCCCCATGAAGCCCCTACGGGAGCCCCAACGAGAGGAAGAACTACACCGATGATGGAATCGCGCCGATGACACGTGCCGCTGACTTGACTGTGCACCGCAGAAGCGGTGCCAATGAGGAGGAAGGGCACCGATGACGAGTGTGCTGATCGTGGAGGACGAAGAGTCGCTGGCCGACCCGCTGGCGTTTCTGCTCCGCAAGGAGGGCTTCGAAGCCACCGTGGTGACCGATGGCCAGACCGCGCTGGCCGAGTTCGACCGGGCCGGCGCCGACATCGTGCTGCTCGACCTGATGTTGCCGGGTATGTCGGGCACCGACGTGTGCAAGCAACTGCGGTCGCGTTCCAGCGTGCCGGTCATCATGGTGACCGCCCGTGACAGCGAGATCGACAAGGTCGTCGGGCTCGAGCTGGGCGCCGATGACTATGTCACCAAGCCGTATTCGGCACGCGAGCTGATCGCGCGGATCCGGGCGGTGCTGCGCCGCGGTGGTGACGACGACTCAGAGGTCACCGACGGTGTGCTGGAATCCGGACCGGTGCGCATGGACGTCGAACGCCACGTCGTCTCGGTGAACGGCGAGTCAATCACGTTGCCGCTCAAGGAGTTCGACCTGCTCGAGTACCTGATGCGCAACAGCGGCCGGGTGCTGACGCGTGGACAGTTGATCGACCGGGTGTGGGGTGCCGACTACGTCGGCGACACCAAGACGCTCGACGTTCACGTCAAGCGGTTGCGGTCCAAGATCGAGTCCGACCCGGCCAACCCGATCCACCTGGTGACGGTCCGCGGGCTGGGTTACAAGCTGGAGGGCTGACGCGCTACTGGGCGGCCCGCGTCGCCGGGTGCACGGCGATGAGGCCTAAACCGCTGCGCCGCTTGCACATTGCGGCGAGCTCGGCGTAGGCCTTCTCGCCGAGCAGCTCGGTCAGTTCGGGGCCCATGCTCACCCACACCTGCTCGGCGCCGACGTGGGCGGCCGGGTCGCCGGTGCAGTACCAGTGCAGGTCTGCGCCGCCGGCGCCCCAGCCGCGGCGGTCGTATTCGGTGACGGTGGTCTTCAGGATCTCCGTGCCGTCCGGGCGGGTCACCCATTCCTGGCTGCGGCGGATCGGCAACTGCCAGCAGACGTCCGGTTTCATCGTCAGCGGCTGGACGCCGATCTTGCAGTGCCTTGGTGTGCAGCGCGCAGCCCTGGCCGCCGGCGAAGTCCGGCCGGTTCAAGAAGATGCAGGCGCCCTTGTATTTGCGGGTGCGGAACTGCTCTTCGCCCTCGTGCTCGTCGAGTTCGAGGTAACCCTTGCGGCCCAAACCCTTTTCGCGGAACTGCCAATCGGCGTCGGTGAGCTTGGACACAGCGTCGTCGAGTCGGGCCCGGTCGTCGTCGTCGGACAGGAACGCGCCGTGCGAGCAGCACCCGTCGTCGGGACGGTCTTCGACCGTGCCCTTGGCACGCCGGCGTGCCGAACACGCACGTCCACCGGGACAGCAGCCAGGTCAGATCGGCGGCGATCAGATGTTCGGGGTTGTCCGGGTCGTAGAACTCGACCCACTCACGGGCGAAGTCCAATTCGACTTCGCCGGGATGGTCTGGCTGCGCATTTGCCACGGTTTTCACGGTAGACCAATCCGTGGCGTCACGCGAACGTGCTCCACCCGTAAGGTTGTGTCTCGTGCGATTAGGTGTTCTCGATGTCGGCAGCAACACGGTCAACCTGCTCGTGGTGGACGCCCGCCGCGGCGGGCACCCGACGCCGATGAGTTCGACCAAGGCCACCCTGCGGCTGGCCGAGTCGATCGACAACTCCGGCAAGATCACCCGCAAGGGCGCCGACAAGCTGATCGAGACGATCGAGGAGTTCGAGAAGATCGCCGACAGCTCCGGCTGCGCCGAATTGATGGCGTTCGCCACCTCGGCGGTGCGCGACGCCAAGAACTCCGACGATCTGCTGTCCCGGGTCCGCAAAGAGACCGGCGTGCAGCTGCAGGTGCTCCGCGGGGTCGACGAGTCGCGGCTGACCTTCCTGGCGGTTCGCCGTTGGTACGGCTGGAGCGCGGGCCGGATCATCAACCTCGACATCGGCGGCGGCTCGCTGGAGCTGTCCAACGGCGTCGACGAGGAGCCTGAAGTCGCGATGTCGCTGCCGCTGGGTGCCGGACGGCTGACCCGCGAGTGGCTCAGCGACGACCCGCCCGGCCGTCGCCGGGTCGGCATGCTGCGCGACTGGCTGGACGCCGAACTGGCTGACGCCGCCGCCAAAATGCTGGACGCCGGCAGCCCCGACCTGGCGGTGGCAACGTCGAAAACTTTCCGTTCGCTGGCCCGGCTCACCGGTGCGGCGCCGTCGGCCGCGGGGCCGCGCGTGAAGCGGACGCTTACGGCGAATGGCCTCAGACAACTCATATCTTTCATCTCTAGGATGACGACCGCTGACCGTGCAGAACTGGAAGGGGTGAGCGCCGAGCGAGCGCCGCAGATTGTGGCAGGAGCTCTGGTCGCAGAGGCAAGTATGCGAGCGCTGTCGATAGAAACGGTGGACATTTGCCCGTGGGCGCTACGGGAAGGCCTCATTTTGCGCAAACTCGATAGCGAAGCTGACGGAACCGCCCTCGTCGAGACGTCCGTGCGGGATGCTGGTAGCCAGCGAGCCAATCGGAATGGCGGCAAGAAATGACCGGACCAAACGACACCACCCGACCCATCTCGGTTGCCGAGTTGCTTGCCAAGAACGGCACGCTCGGCGCCCCGGCTCCGGCACGCCGTCGCCGCCGTCGCGGCAACTCCGACGCGGTGACCGTCGCCGAGCTGACCGGCGAGATTCCCGATCATCACCGACGACACCGATCCCGACGCCGACGAGCAGTCGGACCCCGAATCGCGTGCGCATCGCGCCAACGGCACCGCCCGCGTCCGCGACGAGGTCGTCGAGGCGCCCGCACGAGGAGCCGGCGCGAGAAGCCGCGTTCTGGTCCGAACCCGAGCCGCGCTGGCCGGCATCCGCGCCGCCCCGTCCGCGTGAGGCGGCGGCCCGCAGCGCGCGAATCGCGGCCGCAGCGCAGCTCCTATCCGCGCCCGGTGCGCACCAACGTGCGCGGACCGAGGCCGACCGCCCCGAGACGCGCGACGACAAGTCGGCCGACCGGTCCGGCGCCGAAGGCATGAACCCCGACCCGCTCGAGGACTACGCGGGCATGTCGGTGGACGTGATGGACACCGACGTGCGCGACGCCGAGCCGGCCATCGAAGACTCCGCCTACGTGCGCTCCTACCTGCAGTCGTCGCCGGCAGGTCGACGGCGAATCGCGCGCCGACGCGGGCTATCACGACATCGACGACGTCGCCGAGGAAGAGGACTACCCCGACGACGACTGATTCTCGGTGAGCACACCTGGTCGCGGTCCGACAGCATGCGGTTCGCCGGAATGGTTGTGCTGCAGTCGATTCTGGCTGTCGGGTTCGGCGCGGGCTTGTTCATCGCGTTCGATCAGCTGTGGCGGTGGAACAACATCGTCGCGCTGGTGCTCTCGGTGCTCGTCATCCTCGGCCTGGTGGTCGGCGTGCGGGTGGTGCGCAAGACCGAGGACATCGGCAGCACGCTGATCGCGGTGGCGGTGGGGGCGCTGGTCACGCTGGGGCCCGCTGGCGTTGTTGCAATCCGGCTGAGCCACAACAGAATCCACGTGCGCCCCGCAATCAAGGTCGGTCTGTCGACGGCCTCGGTCTATCCGATGAAGACCGAGGCCGCTTTCGAGTATCGCGGCCAAGCTCGGCTACGACGGTGTCGAGCTGATGGTGTGGGGCGAGTCGGTCAGCCAGGACATCGACGCGGTGGCCAAACTGTCGCGGCGGTACCGGATGCCGGTGCTGTCGGTGCATGCGCCGTGTCTGCTGATCTCGCAGCGGGTCTGGGGCGCCAACCCGATCGCGAAGCTGGACCGCAGCGTGCGGGCCGCCGAAAAGCTCGGCGCCCAGACCGTCGTCGTGCATCCGCCGTTCCGCTGGCAGCGCCGCTACGTCGAGGGCTTCACCGAGCAGGTCGCCGAGCTGGAGGCGTCCAGCGACGTGCTGGTGGCCGTGGAGAACATGTTCCCGTTCCGCACCGACCGGTTCTTCCCGGGCCAGACGCATGGAGCGGATGCGCAGACGCGGCGGGGGGCCCGGGCCGGGGATCTCGGCGTTCGCGCCGTCCTACGACCCGCTGGACGGCAACCACGCGCACTACACGCTGGACCTGTCGCACTCCGCGACCGCGGGCACCGACGCGCTCGACATGGCGCGAGCGGATGGGCTCGGGCCTGGTGCACCTGCACCTGTGCGACGGCACCGGCCTGCCCGCCGACGAGCACCTGACGCCGGGTCGCGGCACCCAGCCGGTGGTCGAGGTCTGCGAGATGCTGGCCACCGGCGACTTCGCCGGCCACGTCGTGCTGGAGGTGTCCACGTCGTCGGCGCGGTCGGTCCACGAGCGCGAAGCCATGCTGGCCGAGTCGTTGCAATTCGCCCGCACGCACCTGTTGCGCTGACACGACAGAGGAACTTCGACAAGTTGACCGCGTTATTCACCGAGGCGATGGCAGCTTCGCGAGATCGAGACCGACGGCGTGCACAGCTCTACGAGGGCGAGCTGAACAAGCATCTGGACCATCGGGCCCAAGGTGCACGGCGGGGCCATGGTTGCGTTGTGCGCCAACGCCGCTCGCACCGCCCACGGCGGACCCGTTGAGCCGGTTGCGGTTTCGGCCAGCTTCCTGTCGGCGCCCGATCCCGGCCCGATGCGGCTGGTCACCTCGATGCGCAAGCGCGGCCGCCGGATCAGCGTGGTCGACGTCGAGCTGATCCAGGGTGACCGCGCCGCCGTGCATGCCGTGGTCACGCTGGGGGAGCCGGAGCACCTGGCGCCGCCGCTGCTGTCGGCCAATCCGGCGGTGGGCCTGATGGATCCCGAACCGCCCGACGATGTGCTGCCGATCGGCCCCGGCCACCGGCTGTCCGGGCTGGTGAACCTGGCCGAGGGCTGCGAGGTGCGGACGCTGACCTCGACGCTGGGCATCTCCACCGACGGCCGGCCGCCGGTGATCCAGAACTGGGTGCGGCCGCGCGACGTGGCCCCTGACGTGCTGTTCGCGCTGATGTGCGGCGACATCTCGGCGCCGGTGAGCTTCGCGGTCAACCGCACCGGCTGGGCGCCGACCGTGCAGCTGACCGCCTACCTGCGCGGCCTGCCGGCCGACGGCTGGCTGCGGGTGGTCTGCACCTGCGTGCAGATCGGCCAGGACTGGTTCGACGAGGACCACACCGTCGTCGACTCGCAAGGCCGCATCATCGTGCAGAGCCGCCAGCTGGCGATGGTGCCCGCGCCCTGAGCTTTCGACCCCGGCCCGTGGCCGCAAAAGTCGCGCATCTGCCATGCTGAGCGACATGGCCAGAATCGCGCTTGTCGGTGGGGGAAGCATGGGCGAAGCCCTGCTGTCGGGCTTGCTGCGGGCCGGACGGCAGGTCAAGGACCTCGTGGTGGCCGAGCGGATGCCCGACCGCGCCCGCTACCTCGCCGACACGTATGGCGTGCTGGTGACCTCGCTGCCCGATGCGGTGGAGAACGCGACGTTCGTCATCATCGCGGTCAAGCCCTCCGACGTCGGCTCGGCGATCGGCGAGATCGGCAAGGTCGCCGCCGGACGCCGCCCACGACAGCCCCGATCAGGTGTTCATCACCGTCGCGGCCGGAGTGACGACGGCGTACCTGGAATCCAAGCTGCTGGCCGGCACGCCGGTGGTGCGGGTGATGCCCAATGCGCCGGCCTTGGTCGGCGCCGGGATCAGCGCCATGGCTGCGGGCCGGTTTGCGACCCCTGAGCAGCTCAAGGAGGTCGCAGCGCTGTTCGACTCGGTGGGAGCGGTGCTGACGGTCTCTGAGGAGCACATGGACGCCGTTACGGCCGTCTCCGGGTTCGGGTCCGGCGTATTTCTTCTTGATGATCGAGGCGTTGGTGGATGCCGGGGTCGGGGCGGGGCTGAGCCGGGCGGTGTCGACCGAGCTGGTGGCGCAGACGATGGCGGGCTCGGCGGCGCTGTTGCTGGACCGCATGGAACAGGACCGCGGAACGGGCGCGGAATCCGCGGCGTGACCTGTCGCTGGACACCACCGCGGCGCGGCTGCGCGCCATTGTTACCTCGCCCGGCGGCACTACCGCCGCTGCGCTGCGGGAATTGGAAAAGCGCGGTTTGCGAGGCGGCCGTCGACGAGGCGGTGCGGGCCGCAAAAACCCGCTCTGAGCAGCTAAGAATTACATCTGAGTAATTTATAGAATTTTATTTAATTGCCACCACCCGTCGCAATAACCACACTAGTCCCGCTATTCTCCTTGTTGGTATGCACCTGTGGGTGCCAGCGGAGGGGAAGCCGCTGGGACTGCAGGAGCCTGACTGATTGGGTTGCGATGACGTCTATGAACGGGCCATCGGCTGGCGGGAAATCGGGACGAGACACGGGTTCCGCAGACGGCCAGCAGCCCCGGACGCAATTCCTGACCGTTGCGGAAGTGGCAGCACTGATGCGGGTCAGCAAGATGACGGTCTACCGGTTGGTTCACAACGGTGAACTGCCCGCGGTCCGCGTCGGCCGGTCCTTCCGCGTGCACGCCAAGGCCGTGCACGACATGTTGGAGAGCTCCTACTTCGACGCCGGCTAGGCGCGAATTGTGTCGCGTCCATGCGTCACCGACGTCGCGGCGTGTGTGACGTCGCGCGCTTGCCCCGTGCACCGGTGAGCCGTGTCGGCCCGCCGGTGCGCTTTGGTGTTCGGCCTGCCATGCCGGGTAGAGTGACCGGGTTATTGCACATGCCCGGCCACGGCGGACTCGGGCCGCCACACCGCGCGACGACGATGCGGGACGCGCAGCGTCCCGAGGAGCAGTCGGGCAATCCAGCACAGATAGCGGAGTTATGGGTTCAGTAATCAAGAAGCGGCGCAAGCGGATGTCGAAGAAGAAGCACCGTAAGCTGCTTCGCCGCACGCGGGTGCAGCGCAGAAAACTCGGTAAGTAACTCGTCGCTGCTGCCGTCGCTAGGCTAGCCAGGTGGACTCGTCGGGCGGTCAATCAGGTACTGGCACCGATACCGCGCACTATCCAAAAGTTGTGCTGGTCACCGGTGCGTGCCGATTTCTCGGCGGGTATCTGACGGCGCGGTTGGCGCAGAACCCGATGATCAATCGGGTCATCGCCGTCGACGCCGTCGCGCCCAGCAAGGACATGCTGCGCCGGATGGGCCGCGCCGAGTTCGTGCGCGCCGACATCCGCAATCCCTTTGTCGCCAAGGTGATCCGAAACGGCGACGTCGACACCGTCGTGCACGCGGCCGCGGCGTCGTTCGCGCCGCGATCCGGTGGCGGGGCGGCGTTGAAGGAAATCAACGTGCTCGGCGCGATGCAGTTGTTCGCCGCCTGCCAGAAGGCGCCGTCGGTGCGTCGCGTCGTGCTGAAGTCGACGTCGGAGGTCTACGGGTCCAGCCCCCATGACCCGGTGATGTTCACCGAGGACAGCAGCAGCCGTCGTCCCTTCCGGGAAGGCTTTCCGAAGGACAGCCTCGACATCGAGGGCTACACGCGTGGGCTCGGCCGGCGCCGGCCGGACATCGCGGTGACCATCCTGCGGCTGGCCAACATGATCGGTCCGGCGATGGAGACCACGCTGTCGCGCTACCTGGCCGGGCCGTTGGTCCCGACGGTGCTGGGCCGCGACGCCCGGCTGCAGCTGCTGCACGAGCAGGATGCGCTCGGCGCCCTGGAGCGCGCCGTGATGGCCGGCAAACCGGGCACTTTCAACGTCGGCGCCAGCGGGATCATCATGTTGTCGCAAGCGATCCGGCGGGCGGGCCGAGTTGCGCTGCCGGTACCGGGATTTGGGCTCTCGGCGCTGGATTCGCTGCGGCGCGCCAACCGCTACGCCGAGATCAGCCGCGAGCAACTCGACTACCTGAGCTACGGCCGAGTGATGGACACCACGCGGATGGAACAGGAGCTCGGATACCACCCCAAGTGGTCGACTGCGGAGGCTTTTGACGATTATGTTCGCGGCCGAGCTTTGACTCCCATTATCGACCCTGAATGGGTACGCTCCATTGAAGGTCGGGCCGTAGCCGCAGTGCAGCGCTTTGGTGGCTCGATCCAAAATCAACTAAGGGCGAGGGGAGGTTAATTCTAGTGGCGGGCGATTCGAAGGCGAAAGTCATTCCGCTGCACGGGAATTCAGGCCGTGCGGCGGCTCAACGACGTGCCGGGCAACGCCCCAGGCCTCTCGCCAACATCCCTCCCTGCTCTCCGAGCCCGACACCCGGGCCTCCGCCGACGAGATCGCCGCCGTCGTACGCGAAATCGACCAGCACCGTCGCGGCGCGGCGCACCGAGCCGAGGTGGAACAGCCGAGCAACGAGATCGTCGCAGAAGGTCAGCTGCCGTCGCCGACTTCCTGCGGCACCGGCTCGCCGGCGACTACCAAGTCGACGAGTTCGGCTTCGACCCGCACTTCAACGACGCGATCGTGCGGCCGCTGCTGAGGTTCTTCTTCAAGTCGTGGTTCCGCGTCGAGGTCAGCGGCATCGAGCACCTGCCCGACACCGGCGCGGGTCTGGTGGTGGCCAACCACGCCGGCGTGCTGCCGTTCGACGGGCTGATGGCCTCGGTCGCCGTGCACGACCACCACCCCGCGCACCGCGACCTGCGACTGCTGGCCGCCGACATGGTGTTCGACATGCCGGTGGTGAGCGCGGCCGCCCGCAAGGCCGGCCACACCATGGCGTGCACCGCCGATGCGCACCGGCTGCTGGCCGCGGGCGAACTGACCGCGGTGTTCCCGGAGGGCTACAAGGGTCTGGGCAAGCGCTTCAAGGACCGCTACAAGCTGCAGCGATTCGGTCGCGGTGGATTCGTCGGCGCCGCACTGCGCGCCAAGGCGCCGATCATTCCGTGCTCGATCGTCGGCTCGGAGGAGATCTACCCGATGCTGACCGACGTGCGGCTGCTGGCGCGGTTGTTCGGGCTGCCGTACTTCCCGATCACGCCGCTGTTCCCGCTGGCCGGCCCGGCCGGGCTGGTGCCGCTGCCGTCGAAGTGGCACATCGCTTTCGGTGAACCGATCGACACCGCGCACTACGAGGGTGCCGACGCCGAGGATCCGATGGTCACCTTCGAGCTGACCGATCAGGTGCGCGAGACCATCCAGCAGACGCTGTATCGGCTGCTGGCGGGTCGCCGCAATATGTTCTTCGGCTGAGCTCTTACTCTGCCGGCTTGACCAGGGTGAACTGGGCCACGTCGCAGGCGCCCTCACGGAACAGGTTGGCGCACCCCGTCAGGTATTTCATGTAGCGCTCGTAGACCTCTTCGGACTGGATCTTGATCGCCTCGTCTTTGCGGGCCTCCAGCGCCTCGGCCCAGAAGTCCAGGGTCCGCGCGTAGTGCAGGCGAAGTGGCTGGACGAGGGCGACCTCGAAGCCGGCCTTCTTCGCGTGATCCTCGACGATGGCGACCGTCGGCAGGCGGCCGCCGGGGAAGATCTCCTGCATCATGAACAGGGCAAACCGCGCCCTGGTCATGGTGACCTTGATGCCGCGGTCTTCCAATTCTTGGTCGGTCGGGACGACGATGGTGTGCAGCATCATCGTGCCGCCGGCCGGAAGCGCGTCCCACGCCATCTTGAAGAAGTCGTCGTAGCGTTCGAAGCCGAAGTGCTCGAACGCGCCGATCGAGACGATCCGGTCGACCGGCTCGTGGAACTGTTCCCAGCCGTTGAGCAGCACTCGCCGGGAGCGTTCGGTGTCCAGCTCGTCGAAGGTCGCCTGCACGTGGGCGGCCTGGTTCTTGGACAGCGTGAGGCCGATCACGTTGACGTCGTACTTCTCGATCGCGCGGCGCAGCGTGGCCCCCCAGCCACATCCCACGTCGAGCAGCGTCATGCCGGGCTCCAGGCCGAGTTTGCCCAGCGACAGGTCGACCTTGGCCCGCTGGGCCTCTTCGAGCGTCATGTCGTCGCGCTCGAAGTAGGCGCAGCTGTAGGTCTGGCTCGGGTCCAAAAACAGCTGGTAGAACTCGTCGGACAGGTCGTAATGCGACTGGACGTCGTCAAAATTGCGGCGTGAGATCGGTGCTCATGGTTTGGGACTCCCCCTGAAAGGTTCCGGCTGACCCTAAGCGCCAGCGCGGATGGATGCAATTGCCGCGATTGTCGCTTCCGCGTTCGCGTCGGGATTGGACGACTCGCCGAGCATGGTCACGATGCTGGTGATGATCGGGTTGCCGTCGACGTCTGTGACTTCGCTGCGAATTTCGGCGATCACCGTGCCGTGGGACTCGATGACCGAGTCCAGGTAGGTGTCGAAGTAGAGCCGGTCACCGACGGTGATCGGCCGGTGGAACAGGAATTTCTGGTCGCGGTGCAGCACCCGGGCCATGTTGATCGGGATGTCGAACTTGGTGAAGACGTCCATTCTGAACACGCCGTCCGGCGACCGCAAGGAAGGTCAACGGCGCCACCGTGGTGTCGTAGCCGACCTCGGCTGCGGCTTCCTCGGAGTGGTGCGACGGGTGGTCGTTCTGGATGGACTCGGCGAACTCGCGAACCTTCTCGCGGCCCACGTCGAAATAATCGGGATACCGGTAGTGGGTGCCGATCAGGCCTTCGGTGCCTGCGGGCAAGGACATGCGCTGCTCTCCACTCTTATGGGTTCAGCGGCGCAGCTTATCAGCGCGATTGCCGGCGAGATGCCACCGCTGCCAGTGCGCCGCCCGCCGCGCCCAGCGCCAGAGCCGACGGTACCCCGATCCGGGCGGCCTTGCGGGCGGTCCGGAAATCGCGGATTTCCCAGCCGCGTTTGCGGGCGTAATCGCGTAAAGCGGCGTCGGGATTGATTGCTACCGCGGTTCCGACCAGGGAAAGAAGCGGCACGTCGTTGTAGCTGTCGGAGTAGGCGGTGCAGCGTTTGAGGTTGAGGCCTTCGCGGATGGCCAGCGAGCGCACGGCGTGCGCCTTGCCGGGGCCGTGCAGGATGTCGCCGACGAGCCGGCCGGTGAAGACTCCGTTCTCGGATTCGGCGACGGTGCCCAGTGCGCCGGTCAGGCCGAGGCGGCGGGCGATGGTGATCGCGAGCTCGTAGGGCGTGGCGGTGACGAGCCAGACCTGCTGGCCGGCGTCGAGGTGCATCTGAGCGAGATCGCGGGTGCCGTCCCAGATCTTCTCGGCGATGATCTCGTCGAAGACCTCTTCGCCCAGTCTCATCAGCTCTTCGGTGGGCCGGCCTTCGATGAAGGCCAGCGCCTTGCGGCGGCCGGCGGCGACGTCGTCGCTGTTCTCCCTGCCGAGGACCTGGAACTTGGCCTGCGCGTAGACGAAGCCGAGCACGTCACGGTAGGTGAAGTACTTGCGGGCGGCCAGGCCGCGACCGAAGTGGACCAGCGACGAGCCCTGCACCAAGGTGTTGTCGACGTCGAAGAACGCGGCCGCGGTGAGGTCGACGGGTGGCAGCTCGGGTTTTGACGCTTCGTCGGAGTGGACGTCTTCCAGCGCCCGCTCGGCGCTGGCGTTGGCGGCCAGCGTCTCGAATTGCTGCTCAGCGGGTTCGGGTTCTGGATGAGGGCCGGGTTCGACAGTGCCCGGGCCGCCGGAAGCGGTCACGGTTTCACACTATCGGGCCGTGGCGGGTTGGGTTGGGGTTGGCGGAGAGGTCTAGCGGTCGCGCCAGCCCTCGTACTCGGTGCCGGAGGTGTCGTCCCAGAACTTGGGGGAGACTTCGGTCCAATGGTCGGCTTCAGTCAGGCGTCGATCCGCTCCTGAGCCGCGTCGAACATCTTGCGTGCGTTGAGCTAATTCGGCGTCGGTCGGCGGGGTCACACCGGCTTCTTCGGGTGTGGAGAAGATTTTTCCGGCAATTTTCTTGCTCATTTCCTAGCTCCTCGGGCGTCCCAGCCTCGTACTCGGTGCCGGAGATGTCGTCCAAGAATTTCGACGAGACTTCCGTCGGAATGTCTGCCTCGGCCACGCGATCGATCTGCTCCTGAAATCGTCGAATAGCTTGCGCGCGTGAGCAATCTCCGCTTCGGTCGGCGGGGTCACACCGGCTTCTTCCGGTGTAGAAAATATCCTTCCGGCACTTCTTTGCTCATTGCTCGATTCCTTCTATCGCTCAATCATTTCGATGATCGTCCTGCCTGTGCCGGGATCGAGTCTTCGATCTAGCACGTAAAACTGCACGCCGGTTCGGGAACAACACTTCTTGCTCGGTGGGAAACATCGAGAACGAGGAGATATCCCGCCCTGTCTTCGACAGGATCCTGAACTCAACGTTGCCCGGCAAATGCCGCGGACTGGGCCACGGCGGGATCCATTGACGTGCTGAAGAACGCGCGTTCGGTCACGATGGCCCCCGGTTGATATTGCGCGAGCACGTCGGGCTGGCAGGTCGGTGCCACGAAAAACTGGGCCGTGGTGCGGAGGCAACTTCTCCAACGCCTGATTTAGGGCTTCAACACGAGCTTGTTGAGATGCGTCCATTGTGCCGTTCCTCAACGCGTCGTTTAGGTCCTCATGTCCCAGCCCAGTGTAATCGGCCAGCGCCGATAGGTCCTCCGGTCGTCAATGGCTGCGGAGTGTGGGCCACGGGTCCGTGATGGTCGAGTCGGGCGACTGCGGTGGTAAGCCGCTGGGTGCGCCGCCGTGTGTTGGGCCGGGAGGGAGAGTCGCGGGCGGTGCGGCGGCGTGCTCGGGCGGGGCGTGGGCGGATGTCGATGAGGGCGGATGTCGCGGCGGGAGGGGCCAATTCGACTACGTGCTTAGAAGGTGATGCTGGAGGCTTCGTTTCGGCAGGAGCTCTTCGACTCGGTGAGTCCATACGGTGGCAGCGCGCCTTTGGGTTTGGGTGCCGGGCTCCGGCTGCCCGCCTTTGGGTGGCTCGTTGCGCGGGGGCGGGTTGTCGTGCGGCGCGGGGTTGGGCAGACGGCCCGGTGTGGACACGCGAAGCCCCTTGGGCGCCTCGGCGGCGTCCGCCGCGAGGTGGCCAAATTTAGAGAGTTTCGATAACGCGCCGCCCGGGAGTAAGAGTGTGCCGAGATCGAATAGCGGATTCACCCGCGGCCTTGAACGGGTTCGTCGCCCATTCGTCCCAGTGAACGGCGTCCTTGCCGAGTTCCTTCCACGATTCTTCGCTCTTCTGCTCGCCATCTAATCCGGTGAGTGCTTCGAAGTTTTCGAGAGCGCCGGATAGGGAGTGCCAGAAGCCTTTTGGGTCGACGACGGCTCGTAGCGGGTCTGAGGTTCCACACGCCCTTGACGAGCGCTTTCCGCTTCCGTCAGCACCCCGCCGCAGATCTGCCCGAAGTGGTCCAACGCCCGGCCGACCTCGGTGGCGTGCAGGAAGTGGTCCCACTCCTTCTCGGCGTAGCGGGTCATGTGCCGAAAGATCGTCTTGGCTTCGGTGAGCGCCGTCGCGATCTGTTGGCGCAGCGCGTCGACTTCGGCGGTGAATTGGTTGACGATGATGCGAATGTCGTTGGCGATCTTCTTGATTTCGTCTTCGTCCTCGTCGGTGAGGAATTCCCAGACTTCTTTGATCCCGGTCAGCGGATTGCAGATGCGCGACAGCAGATCGATGATCGCCGCGTGGACCGTGTCGATCTTGGTCGCGTACGACGTGAGGTGCGTCGCGATGGTCGCGCACTGCTGCAGGATTCCGGCTGCGCAGCGGTGGGTCTCGGTGAACGCGGCGGCGATCGCCGGGCCCTCCGGGATCTGTTGAGCACCAATGCTGCTCATCGGTCCAGCGGCGCCGAGTATCTCGCTGACCTCGAAGTTGGTGCCCGCACTGGTCCACGCCGCCGCTGCTCCACGCAGCTTCGCCGAATTCCCGGTCGGCCAGATCATCCCGATGTAGTTCGACACCCAACCCCAGCCTGCCGGCGGCGCCGACGCCGTGGCCGACAGACGACGGTGTCGAGCCGGCCGAGATCGAACCGGTTGGCTGCGGGCCCGGTAGCGGATGTGCTGTGACCCGGAGATATTCGAGTGCGCTTCGGCGACGGAGTAGTTGTGCGCGGATATTCGTACGCCATCACCCAAGCGGCACAACCCATTGCGGGTGGTCGCCATCGCCTCGAGCAGTTTGGATGCCGAGTTGTCGTAGCTGCGGCCAAAGGCTGCGCCCGCCGGGTCGTCACCGGACATCCCCTGGCATCCGGCGAGCGCAGTGGTCAACGTCGAGATGGTGGAGCCCAGACCCTCTCCGACCGAAATGACCGCGGCGCCAGCGCTATCCAGCACCTCGGGGTCAACCGCGAGCGGTGCCATCAGCTCAGGACCACATGGCCGAATTCGTCGCCATGGCTTGGGTGTAGTTGTGGTGCGCTGCGCCGCCGGCCGCCTTCAGCTGATCCAATGCTTGCCGCATCGTCGCCTCGCCGTGCGACCAGTGTCGGTGTGCCTCGGCATGAGCTGTGGCGGCCTGGCCTGACCAGGTCTGGTGCAGATGCGTTACCAGCGAATCGATTTCAGCGACGATGCTCTCGGTGTGCCGCACGAACTCACCCATTCGCTGGATGCGTCGGCGAGCGCTTCCGGATCTACGCTGAACGCGTCAGCCACGGTAAACGCCGTCCACTGTCTGCGCTGACGGTGTCCTCCTCGGCTATCGAATTCGACGCCGACGACACCGACGGCCCTCGCCAGAATCGACAATCCCAGCTGGACCTCGCCAGCGCCGCGATGCCACGAATCCCATGCCTCGGCCGTACGCGCCGCCCGAGCCGCCGTGCCACCCGGCTAGCAGTTCGCGGACCTGACCGTCGAGCTCGACGAGCCGGGTGTGCAGATCTTTCGCCGCGCTCGACAACGCCTGTGACGCAACGTGCATCGCCTCGGGTTGAACCCGCAACATCTCGCGCTCCGCCATAGCGGTAAAGCTAAAGGCATCATGCAGGCGGCACAATTCACCCTGCGAGCCGGGTGCTCTCGTTACGAGCGGTTGCGGGCTGGCCTCGTCCTCGTCGTCGTCGCGTTTGTCATCGGGAGCCAGGATGCGCCGGCTGGCGATCGGTTTGCCGGCAACGCGTTTGACCACTTCCGGCGCGGCTTGTGGCGTGGTGATGCGGCCCTGTACCGGGGCGCCGTTTTTCACCGTTGGCGGGACGACGCGCTTGGTCTCGGCCTTGCTGTCGCCCCCGCTCGCCGCGCCGCCCCCGGCACCGGGCGGCATCATCGGCATGCCCCCGCCCATTGGCCCACGGGCACCGGCCCCTTCGGCAGGAGGCGGTGACGTCACGGGTGCCTGCTGCGACGACATCGGAACAGTGCCGGCTGTCGGAGTCGGTGGCGGCCCGAGGTTTCCGGCCGGGGTGGTGGCGCCGGCCAGCCCCGCACCCGCCTCCGCCGGCGCCCATGCGCCGCGCCGCCGGCGCCAAGCGCGTCGCCGAGCGCACCGGCAGGTAGCGATGCGCCGAGGCCAGCGCCTTGGCCCGCTTTGCCCAGGGTGCTTGTCAGCTGCGAGCTGATCTGCGAGACCTGCTGCAGGCCTGGTTGAGGGGTTGAGACAACCCCTGGAACAGCCCGCTGACGGTTTGCATCGCCTGCTGTGGCATCTGCTGGCGTGCCCATCATCTGTTCAAGCATCTTGCTTGAATCTTGTTCACCTGCTGGGAACTTCGCCATTGCTTCGCCAGTCTTCTGGCCGCGCTGTTCGAACCCGGCCTGGCCAGCGGCGGTATCGGTTGGGTCGCCAGAGTTTCCCGCCATCCCGAGGCCAGCGAGGAGCATGTCGATTTCCGAAACCGCCCCTGGAGGCATGTCGGCAGGGATGGGCGGCGGCGGCATATTGTGCTGCAAGGCCTGCGCGAGCTGCTCGACATAGATGCGGAGTTCGTCACCGGCCATCGCGATCT
This sequence comes from uncultured Actinomycetota bacterium, assembly GCA_963796825.1. Taxonomy (GTDB): domain Bacteria; phylum Actinomycetota; class Actinomycetes; order Mycobacteriales; family Mycobacteriaceae; genus Mycobacterium. The sequence continues at coordinate 775,015 of CAWCNE010000006.1, read as the reverse complement.
CCTGCCGTGTTGGCGTGCCTGCTGTGGTCGCGGTTCTCGCCGCGCTACTGGACAGCCCGTCTTGCCCGACGGCGCATTTGGCCATGATATCGCCGATTAACCATGCCGCTATTCACTTGATCGCTGACTCTAGGCACTGCCAGGCGTCCGCCAGAAAGCTGAATACCGGAAACGCCGATCAGCGATACCATCGCTTCATGTCGGAAACGCCTCCTACCGGGCATCCATCGGCGCCGGGGCCCGTCGGATTTCCCCCTGGGCCGCCCCCTGCGGGTCCTTGGGGGCCTCCTGGTCCGATTGCTTTGAACAAGCCGGCGCGGTGGCCGATGTTCGTGATGTTCCTGATCACCCTGGTCGCCGTCGCCGCGGCAGTCGCCGCCTGGCTACGGCCGATCCCGCACAACACCTCACCTCCGCGGCCCCGCCGGCACCGACGTATAGCGAGCAACAGGTGGCCGATGCGAAGGCGAAGGTTTGCGCTGCATACGAGAAAGTGCAAAGCGCGAGCAGTGCTAACTCAAACTCGAAATGGTGGAGATGATCCGAATCTTCAGCTGCTAGTCGCGGTCAATATGCGGCAAGTGTTCGACGCGGGCAGCGCGTACCTGTTGAAAATCCTTGCCGAACAACCGGCAGCACCGGAGAACCTAGCCGCAGCCGCAAAAAGCCTAGCGGACTCATACGAAATCATCACGCTTGATGGTTTGGCGGGTGACCTCAATGACCCGGCTCACAATGCCGCAAATGAGGCGGGATTCACATATCCAAGGCCTGTGCAAATGATGCTGGCGGGCGGTGGTCCTTCTGGTGAGTGGTCGACTTTGATCGTCGGGCATCAATGGCCTAGCGACATGACAATTGCGGGTCTTAATGCGTGGGTTCAGAATCGTGGACAGATTGCAGAAGCTCACCACAATATTGCAGATTTGCTCAACGCCGCGAAAACCGGGCCGCTCGCCATGCAAGAAGGTAAAACCGCAGACCACATAGTTCAACTGTTCGACGACGGTGAGCAGCTCGCGCGGGACGTTGCCCGGAAAAATAGGGTGAAAAAGGACTCATATTCCTCGGCGCTGAGCAGCGTCCACAATCTCAGGGAAAATCTATCTGGCATTGCGGACCGCTACAACCAAGAGATTAAGCAAATCCTGCAATCCAAAGAGCCCGTTGCCGTAAAAATGCCTCATATTCTCGAGGCGATCGGCAGAGGACAACAGGAAGCGAACCTCGCCGCTGCTAGCTGCGGTGGTGACATAGGCGATGCTGGCCAGCGAATTCTGGACCAAGAGGCCGCCGGGCCAGTCATTCCGCCAATTCGCCAATGCCAACGGCGTTGATATGGGTCAACTTTTTCGGTCGCGTGGAACTGAAGGTCTGGAACCCACCGTTAAAGACATGCTTAGCAGCCAAGATCTATCGAGCGGCGGCGTTGTTGGTGCGGTGCCGGGTTTGTCCGGCGCAGCGATGGGTGGTCTGTCGGGCGGAGCTGGCGGTGGCGCGGCTGCTGGTGGTGCGGTGTCAGGTGTGAATCCGGCAGTACCGGGTTTATCGAGCGGTGGTGCGTTGGGCACCGGCGGCAGTGGGGCGGCGGGTGTTAATCCTGCGGTGTCCGGTTTGTCGGCGGTGGTGCGTTGGGCTCCGGCGGCAGTGGGGCGGCGGGTGTTAATCCTGCGGTGTCTGGTTTGCCGGGAGGCGGCACTGCCGGCGGCGCCGCCTCCGCTGGTAATCCTGCAACAGCCGGTCCGGTAATTCGCGCCGGCTGGCTTTGGTCACGACGTCCGGCCCGACTGCGCCTGCTGCGCCGCCGCCCGGTGCGCCGCCGCCTTCTGCACCGCTGCTTGCCGCGCCGGGTGGTAGCGGTGGCTTCCGCCTGCTGCGCCGCCGCCGGCCGGCCCGCCGGTTGCCGCGCCGGGTGGTAGCGGTGGCTTGCCGCCTGCTGCGCCGCCGCCAGGCCGGCCCGCCGGTTGCCGCGCCGGGTGGTAGCGGTGGCTTGCCGCCATCTGCGCCATTGCCTGCTCCCGGCTCACTTCCTGCGCCTCCACCGATGTTCAGCCCCGCATCCTCAGGCTTTGGCGGAGGGCCGTCCAGGCCCACCGGGGATGCCTTTCAGCGGAGGCGGGTTCCAGGGCGGTCCGCCGCCCAGCTTCGGCCCGGGCGAATGGATGCACCACGCCGACATGGGGCTGGGGCCCGGGGCTAACCCAATTACGCCAGCAGCCGCGATTCCACCACCGGCTGCGTCGACGCCTGTTTCACCGACAACTGCGCCGACAGCCGGTGCGGGCGATTGGCATTCGTCGATCCCTGCCGAGCAGCCGTCTGTGCCGCAAGCATCGTCGCCCTCTTATAGTTCACAGGCCGCATCGCCCATGATGAATGCGCAGTCGCCGTCGAATGCAGGTTTTGCACCGCCCCCGGCCGCACAGTCGGCGTCCTACTCAGGGGGCGTGTTGCCTTCCTACGGCTCGGATTTACGGCCTGCGGCAGCGTCGGCGCCTGCCGGTTCGCCGAGCCCTCCTCCCATCTCCCATTTCGCCATCGGCACCCGGCTCGCCAGCCACCAACCCTGCAGCTGGCTCCGCGGGTGTCCCCCAAGCCGCGGCGGCTCGTCCCTTGCCCGTACAGCTATCGCAGCAGCCTGCGCCGATGGGAATCGCCGGCAAAGCGGTCATGGCTGGCGCCGGAGGGGCCGTCGCGGGCGCGGTTTCAGCCGACGCGACAGCGCGAATTCGGTTGCAGCGCATCGTCGACGCAGTGGCTCGCCAAGAGCCTCGGCTTGCATGGGCAGCCGGAGATCGCCCCGACGACGCAACCGTATTACTCACCGATCTGGCCGGCGGCTGGATCCCACCTGGTATCGAGATCCCCTCGGCGGCAACGCTATTAGAGCCAGGCCGCCGCCGGGGAGACCTCGAATCGCTGCTAGGCGAAGTGAAATTGGCGGTCACTCATACACCTGACCGCTACGTCCCTGAAGCGGATGAGCCGGTGCCCACCTCGCCGCGTCCGCGGCACGCACCGGAGATCGAAGAATTGGGCTGGGAGCTCAGCAGTGCGACCCACTGGCGCGACGGGCTGCCTCGGCTGGCGCACACCCTGGCTAAAGCGGCCTCCTCCGGCACCGGTGTGGATCCGTCAGAAGTTGAACTGCTGCAACAACAAATGAGCGATGTCGGCGAGCGCGTGCTCGAGGCCTATCCCGACCAGGTTGATTCCGAAGATGTTGGCAATTGGCAACTTCTAGCGGCGATCGAGGCATTAGTTCACGGCGACAAGGTCGGAGCCAATTATCACTTGGCGTGGTTTCAGGCGCACATGACAAGCGCAACCGGACAGCGCCGATGATCGGTCTGCTGGCTGGCACGTTAGGGGTACGAAGCGCGACCTGTCATTTGCACAGCCCCTGTGTAACCCGACTTTACTCAAATTAGTGCGTAGGTCAGCGTGGATCCGGATGCGGGCGCGCCAGATCGTCGGGTAGCGCGCCAGCGGAGTTGCGTGTTTGGTTGTCGGCTTTGATTATCGAGATCCGACAGCAGCGGTTAGCGCGAACGAATTCCGCAGTGCCTCAGCCTGTTTCGGCTTAGGTACGGTGCCGGTAATGACCGGCTCCGGTAGCCCATCTAGTTGTTTGTCGGTGGTGGTTGTGGTTGGAAGGGTTCGTACCACCACCAGTCGGCGCGTTCGCCGGTGGGCCCCGGGTATGGCGGGACGGCGGGCGGGGGAAGGTTCGGAGGACGCGCCAGCGATCCTGGGCTCAGTTCTCGGCCGGTGCTGTCGGTGACACAGAGGTTGGGTGGGGGTCCGGTGATGGTGATGACGCCCCGGTGGTGCAACCGATGGTGATACGGGCATACCAACACCAGGTTGAACAACTCGGTCAGACCACCGTCTTCCCAGTGCCGGATGTGGTGTGCGTGCAAACCTCGGGTGGCCCCACAGCCGGGAACCGCGCAGCTGGGATGGCGGTGCTCGAGGGCACGGCGAAGCCGCCGGTTGATCACGCGGCTCGCTCGGCCGGCGCCGATGACCTCGCCGGCACGTTCAAACCAGACTTCACACGTCGCGTCACAGGTCAGGTATCGGCGTTCGGCGTCGGTGAGCAGCGGGCCCAGATGCAGCGCGGCGGCGCGCTGCTCAACATCGACGTGCACCACCACCGTGGTGTGCTGCCCGTGTGGCCGCCGCGCCGCCTCATCGTCCCATCCAGCCTGGACTAAGCGCATAAACGCATCGACGGTGGTCGGCAACGGCGGACAATTCTGTGACGTGCGGTCGCTGTTGCCGTGATCCTGCTTCCACTCGGCGAACAGCGCATCGCGATGAGACGCCAGTGCCGCGTCGAACGTCGCCGCGTCGTCGTGGGGGAGTTTGATCCGCCAACAGCTGAACTCCTCGCCGGAGGTCTTGGTGATCACGGGCTGCGGCTGCGGCCGCGATCGGGTTCGGGTCGCGGTTCTAGCTTGACCGCGGTGCGCAGCTGGTTGACCGTGGCGCAGCGCGCCAGCTGCGCGTAATGCTCATCGGAACCTTCGCCCGCCCGTGCGGCCACGACGCCGACCTGATCCAGCGACAGCCGGCCCTCCCGCATGCCTGCCGCGCAGCGGGGAAACTCCGCCAGCCGGCTCGCCACGGTCGTGATCGTGTGGGCATTTCCCGATGACCAACCCAGCTTCCAAGCCACCAGCGCCGCCACCGACCGCGCACCCGTGGCCCCGCAGAGCTCGTCGCGATCCAGCTCGGCGACGATCTCCACGATGCGCCCATCAATGGCGTTGCGCTGCCCGGCCAACTCCGCCAACTCCTCGAACAACACCTCAACACGCTCAGCAGGGCTCACCGCCGCGGGAGGTGATGCGGTCAAGGACATAACGTCATCATTACAGCCGGGTACGACATTGAGGCCGGCGATCCGCGCCGAGGTGCATGTCGTTTCGCTGGGTAGCTCTATGGGTGACCGTACGAACCCGGCTCACAACGCCGCAAATGAAAATCGTCGACACCATCCAAAACCTCTGCAAATGAACCGAACTGACACACTGAGACCCATGACCCGCCGCCAAGTCCAGCTCCTCACCCGCGCCGGCTGCACGATCTGCGACGGCGTCCACGCGCAACTCAAGCAGCTCGCCGACAGAACTCGACTTCGACCTGACGACCACCGACGTCGACGCCGAAGCGGCAAAAGGCGACACCGCGCTGCGGGCCGAATTCGGCGACCGACTGCCCGTCGTCCTGCTCGACGGCCGCGAGCACAGCTACTGGGAGCTCGACGAGCCCCGCCTGCGCAAGGATCTGGCCGGCGAAGTGACTTCGCCGTAAATTTGGTGGCCCATCAGGTAACCGTCTACGGTGGATAGCAGTCAATTCACCGGTGTTAGCAAGGGAGCAGGCCAGGTGATTCAGCCGTGAGCGTCCTGCTCTTCGGTGTGTCGCACCGCAGCGCGCCGGTCTCCGTTCTGGAGCAGCTCAGCACCGACGAATCCGAGCAAGTCAAGACTCGTCGACCGGATCATGCAGTCGCCGCTGGTGACCGAGGCCATGGTGCTCTCCACCTGCAACCGCGTCGAGGTCTACGCCGTCGTCGACGCCTTCCACGGCGGCCTGTCGGCCATCGGCCAGGTGCTCGCCGACCATTCCGGTATGACGCGTGCCCGACCTGACCAAATACGCCTACGTCCGCTACAGCGAGGCCGCCGTCGAGCACCTGTTCGCGGTGGCCAGCGGCCTGGACTCCGCCGTCGTCGGCGAGCAGCAGGTGCTCGGCCAGGTCCGCCGCGCCTACGCCGCCGCCGAGGCCAACCGCACCGTCGGCCGCACCCTGCATGAGCTGGCCCAGCGGGCGCTGGCGGTCGGCAAGCGGGTGCACTCCGAAACCGGCATCGACGCCGCGGGCGCCTCGGTCGTCTCCGTCGCGCTCGGCATGGCCGACACGAAGCTCGGCGGATCTGCAGGGCAAGACCGCCGTCGTCGTCGGCGCCGGAGCGATGGGCGCGCTGTCGGCGCCCACCTGGCCCGGGCCGGCATCGGCAACGTCTACGTCGTCAACCGGTCGCTGCCCCGCGCACAGCGGCTGGCCCGCAAGATCCGCGAATCCGGCACCGCGCGCTGAGGCATTGGGCCTGGACAACCTGCCCGCCGCGCTGGCCGACGCCGACGTCGTGGTCAGCTGCACCGGCGCGGTGCGCCCGGTGGTGTCGCTGGCCGACGTGCACAACGCCCTGGCCGCCGGCCGTCGCGACGAACCACAGCCGCTGGTGATCTGCGACCTGGGCATGCCGCGCGACGTCGACCCGGCGGTCTCCGGGCTGCCCGGCGTCTGGGTGGTCGACATGGACCGCATGCAGCGCGAACCGTCGGCAAGAGCCGCCGCGGCCGACGCCGAGGCCGCCCGCCACATGGTCGCCGCCGAAGTCGCCACCTACCTGGCCGGCCAGCGGATGGCCGAGGTCACCCCGACCGTCACCGCGCTGCGCCAGCGCGCCGCCGACGTCGTCGAGGCCGAACTGCTGCGCCTGGACAACCGGCTGCCCGGGTCTTGAGGCCGCCCACAGCGACGAGGTCGCCCGCACCGTGCGCCGCGTCGTCGACAAGCTGCTGCACGCACCCACCGTGCGCATCAAGCAACTGGCCAGCGCGCCCGGCGGCGACAGCTACGCCGAGGCGCTGCGAGAGCTGTTCGAGCTCGACCAGACCGCCGTCGACGCCGTCGCCACCGCGGGCGAATTGCCCGTCTGTCCCAACAGATTCTACGCAGAGTAGCCGCTTGGCCGACGTGATCCGGATAGGCACTCGGGGCAGCCTGCTGGCCACCACCCAGGCCGGCGGCATCCGGGACGCCCTGATGGCCAACGGTCATCACGCCGAGCTGGTGATCATCAGCACCGAGGGCGACCGGTCGTCCGAGCCGATCGCCGACATCGGTGTCGGCGTATTCACCGCCGCGCTGCGGGAAGCCATCGACGACGGCCAGGTCGACATGGCGGTGCATTCGCTACAAGGACTTGCCGACCGCCGACGACGCGCGGTTCGTGATCGCCGCCATCCCGCCGCGGGAAGACGCCCGCGACGCGCTGGTGGCCCGCGACGGGTTGGTGCTGGGAGAGCTGCCGACCGGCTCGATTGTGGGCACCTCGTCGCCCGCGCCGGGCCGCGCAGCTTAGAGCACTGGGTCTCGGTTTGGAAATTCGCCCCCTACGAGGCAACCTAGACACCAGGTTGAACAGGGTAAGCAACGGTGATTTGGACGCGATCGTGGTTGCCCGGGCGGGTCTGACCCGGCTGGGACGTCTCGACGACGTCACCGAGACGCTGGAGCCGGTGCAGATGTTGCCGGCGCCGGCTCAAGGAGCGCTCGCCGTCGAGTGCCGCGCCGGGGATACCCGGCTCGCGGCACTGCTGGCGGAGCTGGACGACGCCGACACCCGCGCGGCCGTCACCGCCGAGCGTGCCCTGCTCGCCGAACTGGAGGCGGGGTGTTCCGCGCCGGTGGGGGCGATCGCGGAAGTGGTCGAGTCCATCGACGAGGACGGCCGCATCTTCGAGGAGCTGTCGCTGCGCAGCTGTGTGGCGGCGCTGGACGGATCCGACGTGATCCGCGCGTCCGGGATCGGCAGTCCGGATCGGGCACGAGAGCTCGGGCTCTCGGTGGCCGCCGAGCTGTTCGAACTTGGGGGCACGGGAAGTCATGTCGAGCGCGCGGTAAGGCAAGCGCGCACAATGAGGTAGGTAGGAGCGACGATGACGACGCGAGGGCGCAAGCCGAGGCCCGGCCGCATCATGTTCGTGGGGTCGGGTCCTGGCGACCCGGCGCTGCTGACGACGCGGGCCGCGATGGTGCTGGCCAATGCCCCCCTGGTGTTCATTGACCCCGACGTGCCCGAGCCGGTGCTGGCGCTGATCGGCAAGGACTTGCCGCCAGTCTCCGGGCCCGCGCCGGCCGAACCGGCTGCGCCGTCGGATGGCGGAGCCATCGATGACACTGTGGGTGCCGACACCGACGAACAGCCCGCTGCGGTGATGTCGGTGGGACCCGACATCCGGCCCGCGCTGGGCGATCCCGCCGAGGTGGCCAAGACGCTGGTCGCCGAGGCCCGCACCGGCGCCGACGTGGTCCGGCTGGTGGCCGGCGATCCGCTGTCGGTGGACTCGGTGATCACCGAGGTGAACGCCGTGGCCCGCAGCCACCTGCACTTCGAGATCGTGCCGGGCCTGGCCGCCAGCGACGCGGTGCCGACCTACGCCGGTCTGCCGCTGGGCTCGTCGCACACCGTTGCCGACGTGCGCGGCTGACGTGGACTGGGGAGCCCTGGCCGCCGGACCGGGTCCGCTGATCCTGCAGGCCACCTCGTCGCACGTCGCCGACGCGGCGCGCACGCTGATCGAGTACGGCCTGTCCGACACCACCCCCTGCGTGGTGACGTCGTCCGGCACCACCTGCGCGCAGCGTTCGGTGGAGTCGACGCTGGGCGGGCTGACCGATTCGACGCTGCTGCTCGGCGGCGACGCCGCAGCGCCGTCGCCGGTGATCGTGACCATCGGCAAGACGGTCGCCAACCGGGCCAAGCTGAACTGGTGGGAGAGCCGCGCGCTGTACGGCTGGACCGTGCTGGTGCCGCGCACCAAGGACCAGGCCGGCGAGATGAGCGACCGGCTGACCGCGCACGGCGCACTGCCGATCGAGGTGCCGACCATCGCCGTCGAGCCGCCGCGCAGCCCCGCGCAGATGGAGCGCGCGGTCAAGGGTCTGGTCGACGGCCGCTACCAGTGGGTGGTGTTCACCTCCACCAACGCGGTGCGCGCGGTGTGGGAGAAGTTCGGCGAGTTCGGTCTCGACGCCCGCGCGTTCTCCGGCGTGAAGATCGCCTGCGTCGGCGAGTCGACCGCCGACCGGGTCCGCGCGTTCGGGATCAGCCCCGAGCTGGTGCCCTCCGGCGAGCAGTCGTCGCTGGGTCTGCTGGACGAATTCCCGGACTACGACAGCATTTTCGACCCGGTGAACCGGGTGCTGCTGCCGCGCGCCGACATCGCCACCGAGACGCTGGCCGAGGGTCTGCGCGAACGCGGCTGGGAGATCGAGGACGTCACCGCCTACCGGACCGTGCGGGCTGCCCCGCCGCCGGCGGCCACCCGCGAGATGATCAAGACCGGTGGTTTCGACGCGGTGTGCTTCACCTCGAGCTCGACGGTGCGCAACCTGGTCGGTATCGCCGGCAAGCCGCACGCGCGCACCATCGTCGCGTGCATCGGGCCGAAAACCGCCGAGACCGCAGCCGAATTCGGTCTGCGCGTCGACGTGCAACCCGAAACCGCCGCGGTCGGCCCGCTGATCGAGGCGCTGGCCGAGCACGCCGCCCGGCTGCGCGCCGAGGGTGCGCTGCCGCCGCCGCGTAAGAAGAGCCGCAGGCGGTAACCGGAGGTGGCGATCGCAAGCGCGGCAGAGCCGGGTGCAGCGGGTCGCCACGATGCGACCGCGCCCCGGCAGCGTCCGCGTCGACTCCGGTCGACTCCGGCGCTGCGCCGGTTGGTGGCGCAAACATCCCTGGAGCCAAGGCATTTGGTGCTGCCGATGTTCGTCGCCGACGGCATCGACGAGCCGCGCGCCGATCGCCTCGATGCCGGGCGTCGTCCAACACACCCGCGACTCGTTGCGTTCAGCCGCGGCCGACGCGGTGACCGCCGGAGTGGGCGGGCTGATGCTGTTCGGGGTGCCGCGCGCCGAGGACAAGGACGCCGCCGGGTCGGCGGGCTCGGATCCCGACGGCATCCTCAACGTCGCGCTGCGCGACCTGACCAAAGACCTCGGCGACTCGACCGTGCTGATGGCCGACACCTGCCTGGACGAATTCACCGACCACGGCCACTGCGGCGTGCTCGACGAGCGCGGCCGGGTCGACAACGACACCACCCTCGAGCGATACGTGGAACTGGCTGTCGCGCAAGCAGATTCGGGTGCACACGTGGTCGGCCCGAGCGGCATGATGGACGGCCAGGTGGCGGCCATCCGCGACGGCCTGGACGCTGCCGGCCACACCGACGTGATCATCCTGGCCTACGCGGCCAAGTTCGCGTCGGCGTTCTACGGCCCGTTCCGGGAAGCGGTGAGCTCCAGCCTGATCGGCGACCGGCGCACCTACCAGCAGGAGCCGGGCAACGCCCGCGAGGCGCTGCGTGAAGTGCAGCTCGACCTCGACGAGGGTGCCGACATCGTGATGGTGAAGCCGGCGATGAGCTACCTCGACATCGTCAGGGCGGCCGCGGAAATCTCGCCGGTGCCCGTCGCTGCCTACCAGGTGTCGGGGGAGTACGCGATGATCGCCGCGGCCGCCGCCAACGGCTGGATCGACGAGCGGGCCGCCGCACTCGAGTCGTTGACCAGCATTCGGCGCGCCGGCGCCGACATCGTGCTGACCTACTGGGCCGCCGTCGCGGCCAACTGGTTGTCGTGACGGTTCCCGCTGAGCAGGCCGCCGGGGCCAGCCGCCGACCAGGCCGGTCGACGTCGACACCGGCTTCTGGCTGTGGCTGGTGGCGCTGCCGCTGATGGTGGTCGGCTACGTCGCCGACGTGTTCGGCTCGTCGAATGGTCACGGCGCCACACCGCTGCTGATCGCTTCGGGATTGTTCACCGGGTGCTGTGCGCGATCGTGGTGACGTTCCTGATCCTGATGCGGGCCGGATACCGATGGGCCCGAACAACTTTGACGGGCGGGGCGATCGCCACCGTGGTCTACGTCGGCATCCGGCTTTTCACCGTCACCTGGCCGCCGGTGTGGGCCGTCGCTTGCGGCGCCGCCGGCATCACCGGATCGGTGCTGATCGCCGGGGGAATGTTCCTGCTGCACCGCAGCGACTCGCACAACTACTTCACCAGGTGAGCGGCGATGATGACCCAGATATTTCGACCGCTGGTCCAGCAGGGATGATGGGTGACGTGACTGCCGGCACGGATACCGAAGCTGCACCGATCTTTCGCGAGGTCGGCGCCACCTGGTACTGGTTGCTCGCCGGTCCGATCGCCGCCGGGATCATGCTGTGGATCGAGAAGTCCAACGGCAACGGCTGGCAGATCTCCATTCCGGCATTCTTCCTGGTGGTGATGTCGGCTTTCATTGCGCTGCAAGTCAAAGCGGCGCGCATCCACACCTCGGTCGTGCTGACCCCGCAGACCCTGCGCCAAGGCACCGAGACGATCAAGGTGTCCGAGATCCTCAAGGTCTACCCGGAACCCGACAACCCGATGGCAGCGAAGAAAGACGTCGAGCGCTGGCAGTCCGCCCGCGCGCTCGGTGAGCTGGTCGGCGTGCCCAAGGGCCGCACCGGCATCGGACTGCGGCTCACCGGTGGCCGCACCGCGCAGGCGTGGGCGCGCCGGCACCGTCATCTGCGCAACCTGCTGACCCCGTTGGTCGAGGAGCGCGTCGGACCCAACGAGCCGCCGGACCACGACGACGATGAGAGTTCAGGCTGGTGATGGCCCGTTTCCGCGCTGTCGTCGAACTGCTGCTGGCCGGTGCCGCAGCGGTGGGCTGCGCGGCCAGCTGGTCGGCGGTGCGTTCCACCGTGGACGTCGCACCCGTGCTCAAGGACCAGCCGGTGACCACGTCGGTGGTCTATGACCCGTCGATGCTGCTGGTGACCCTGCTGCTCGCGGCGCTCGCCGGCATGCTGGCCGTGGTCGGCATCGCCCGGCTGCGGCGGGCCGCCCGCGCCCCGGTGGCATGACCACCACCGATCTCGACCTGCGCGGCATGAGCTGCGCATCCTGCGCTGCCCGCGTCGAGGGTGCGCTCAACCGGCTCGACGGGGTGCGCGCCGCGGTGAACTTCGCGCTCGAGCGCGCTCACGTCCAGCACGAATCCGCGGTGTCGGCCGGTGACTTGATCCGCGCGGTGGAGTCCACGGGCTATCAGGCGTCGGTGGTCGTCGATCCGTTCGGGCCCTACGACGACGCCCCGCGGAATGAGCTGCGGCACCGGCTCATCGGCTCGACGTTGCTGGCGATTCCGGTGGTGGCCGTGTCGATGGTGATGGGGTGGCAGTTCGCCGGCTGGCAGTGGTTGGCGTTGGCGCTGACCACGCCCGTCGTGGCGTGGGGCGGCTATCCGTTCCACCGCGCGGCGCTGCTCGGCCTGCGGCATCGCACGACGACGATGGACACCCTGGTGTCGCTGGGCACGCTGGCCGCCTACCTCTGGTCGACGGCGGCGGTGCTGCAGAGGTCAGGCCCGGTGTACTTCGAAGTCGCGGCCGCGGTCACGGTGTTCCAGCTGGCCGGTCACTACGCCGAGGCGCGGGCGAAGCGCGCCTCTGGGGCGGCGCTGCGCTCGCTGCTGAGCCTGGGCGCCAAGGACGCCGCGGTGCTGCGCGACGGCGACGAGGTACGCGTGCCCGTTGCGCAGCTGCAGGTCGGCGACGTGGTGGTGGTGCGACCGGGGGAGCGGGTGGCCACCGACGGCGTAATCATCGACGGCACAACGGCTTTGGATACCTCGGCGATGACCGGCGAGCCGGTTCCCCTCGATGTTGCTGCCGGTGACACCGTTGTCGGCGGATCGCTGAACACCTACGGCCGGCTGCTGGTGCGCGCCGCCAGAGTCGGTGCCGACACCCAGCTGTCGCGGATGGCCAAGTTGGTCAGCGACGCCCAGAACGACAAGGCCCCCGTCCAGCGGACGGCCGACCGGGTCGCGGCGATCTTCGTGCCGGCGGTACTGCTGATCGCCGCGGCGACGATGGCCGGCTGGCTGCTCGCCGGACAGCCGTCGGCGTCGGCGTTCACCGCGGCTGTCGCGGTGCTGATCATCGCCTGCCCGTGCGCGCTCGGGCTGGCGACCCCGACCGCGATCCTGGTCGGCACCGGTCGGGGCGCGCAGCTGGGCATCCTGATCAAAGACCCGAAGCTGCTGGAGACCATCGAACGTGTCGACACCGTCGTCTTCGACAAGACCGGAACGCTGACCACCGGCGCGATGGCGGTCTACGACATCGAGTCTCGGCCCGGCGAAGACCCCGACGTCGTGCTGGCGAGAGCGGCCGCGGTCGAGTCCGCGTCCGAGCATCCGGTGGCCGAGGCGATCGTGGCGGCCGCCCGCAGCCGCGGTCTGCCGATCGGCAACGGGCCCGACCAGTTCGTCAACGATCCGGGGACCGGCGTCGTCGGCGTGGTCGACGGCGTCGAGGTGACCGTGTCCCGCGTCGGGTCGCTGGCCGGAGTGGATCTGCTCGCGCCGCCGACGGCACGTCAAACGGCGGTGCAGGTGACCTGGGACGGACAGGTCCGCGGCGTGATCACGCTGGCCGACCAGCTCAAGCCCGACAGCGCCGCCGCGATCGCCGAGTTGAAGGCGATGGGCATCACCGCGATGTTGCTCACCGGCGACAGCGCGGCAGTTGCCCGGCACGTCGCCGCCGACGTGGGTATCGCGCCCGACGACGTGATCGCCGGGGTGCTACCGACCGAAAAGGCCGACGCCGTCAAGCATTTGCAGGCCCAAGGCCGGACGGTGGCCATGGTCGGCGACGGCGTCAACGACTCGGTCGCCCTCGCCGTCGCCGACATCGGCATGGCGATGGGCAGCGGTGCCGATGCGGCGATCGACGCCGGCGATCTCACGCTGATGCGAACCGACGTGCGTACCGTGCCGACCGCGCTGCGGCTGTCCGCGCGCACGCTGCGGACGATCCGGATGAACCTGTTCTGGGCGTTCGCCTACAACGCGGCGGCCATCCCGCTGGCCGCGCTGGGCTTGCTGAACCCGATGATCTCCGGCGCGGCGATGGCCTGCTCGTCGCTGCTGGTGGTGACAAACAGCTTGCGGCTCAAGCAGTTCAAAGATCGGCCACGTCAGGAAGCCAGCCAGGCCAGTTCGCCCGGCAGCTGCTGACGCCAGTACGCCTCGTCGTGCCCGCCGGGCGCGAACCCGCCCGCGGGCGGTGTGCGGAGCTGGGCTGATGAACTGATGCGTGGCCGGCGCGAACTGGTCGTCGTTGCCGCAGTCGATCCGCAGCGGAATCGTCGACAGCGCAGGCGATCCGAAGACGGTGTTGTGCGTCCAGTCGTCGTAGCTGTCGAATGCGCCCGAACGTGCTGGCGGTGTAGGACTGGTACAGCGCGGGGCTGACCGCGCAGATCCCGGCGGTGCGCGCCGGACCCAGTCGGCGCGCCCAGCAGCATGGCGCCGTAGCCGCCCATCGACCAGCCGATGAAACCCACTCGGGTGATGTCCATGCTCATCGTCGACAGCATCGGGATCAGCTCGTTGAGCACCATCGAGCCGGCGTCCTCGCCGCCGGCCCGCCGATGCCAGTAGCTGTCGCCGCCGTCGACGGCGACCACCGCGAACGGCGGCCGGCCCGCTGTGACCAGATCGGCGAGCACCTGTTCGACGCCGAAGCTCATCACCTGCTTGGCACTGCCGCGCACGCCGTGCAGCGCGATCACCGGGCGCAGCGGCGCGATCTGACCGGGCGGCCGGGCGATGATGTAGTTCGTCGGGATGCCGCCGCGGGCCGCGGAGACGAACGAGCCGGACACCTTGGTCGGCAACGGAATGGAGCGGCGACGGGTGGCGCGGGCGGCGCCGCCGGCGCCGCGGGGTCGAACGGGCTGGGGTCGGCCGGGACCTGCTCCGGGTCGACCAGGGCGCCGAGGGTCCAGATTCCCGCTGCTCCCGCGACGGCACTGGCACCCAGGCGCAGCGCAGCACGGCGGGAAAGCTCAGGCACGAGCGCCATATTGCCGTCCTGAGCAGCGGTGCACACCGAGCCACGCCGGATCCGAAGACAACGTGGCGGTCACATTTTGCCAACGCCACGATTGCACTTGGTACAAAGTGCGAAATGTGTAACACTGTTCCGCATGACCGAGCTTCGTGAGTCTTCTGCCGGGCAGGACACGCCGATGCGCTACCGCTGGGGCCGCAGTCGCTGGTGTGGCGGTACTTCGGCGACAACAGGATGTTCCTGATCGGACCGCGTCCCGCGGTGCTGCAGAACATGCTGGCCGAACTCGGGCAGGGCGTGCTGGATCACTCGGTGTTCTTCAGTGACACCTCCGCGCGCATCAAGCGCTCGCTGCCGCCGATCTTCAAAACCGTCTACGGATCCGACGACGACAACACCGGCCGGCAGGTCCGCGACTTCCACCACCAGATCAAAGGGCGATATGCCCCCCGAGCGGAAAGGCGGATCGGTATCACGCGCTGGACCCCGATACCTACTTCTGGGCGCACGCCACCTTCGTCGAGCAGGTGCTGTACTTCGCCGACACCTTCGTCAAGCGCCTGACCGACGCGGAGAAGGAACAGATCTACCTCGAATCGAAGACCTGGTACCGCCGCTACGGCGTCAGCGAGCGGCCGATGCCGGCGAACTACCAGGAGTTCGAGAAGTACTGGGATCACATGATGGAACGCGTCATGATCGCGCACCCGACCGCGAAATACGGTGTGGGATATGTGACCAAAGGCTTCCCGTGCCCGAAGGGTGTGTCGCCACTGGTCGTGGCGTGTGGTGGCTCCGGTGTTCAACCCGCTTGCGGCGTTTCTCACCACCGGCGGGATGCCGCCGCGGGCCCGGACCCTGCTCGGTCTGCCCTGGAGTGACCGCCAGGAACGCCGCTATCAGCGGTTCGCCGCGGTATGGCGGTCGCGGCCGGTGAACCTGCTGTGGGACCATCTGCCGATGCGACTGCGCTACAACGGTTTTGCCCGTGGCGGTTATGCCCGGGGCTTGACGCGTCCACCAACGCGATCCTCGACGCCGCCGTCGTCGAGTTCCAGCAGCATGGCTTCCGGCGGGTGGCTCTCGACGACGTGGCCCGCCGCGCCGGTGTCAGCCGCACCACCATCTACCGACGCTTCGCCAACCGCGACGAGCTGGTCGCCGCCGTCATCGACCGCGAGAACGCGATCCTGTTCGCCAACATTGCCCACGAGCTGAAAAGCCGCAGACCGCAATCGAATTACTACGTCGAGGCGTTCACGCTGTCGATCGTGCGGTTCCGTCAGCACCGGGTGCTGACCCGCATGCTCGCCGACGAGCCCGGCCTGATGATCGAATTGGCCAACCAGCACTGGGATGCCGCCGTCGAGCGGATGGCAGCCGCATTGCGGGTGATCTTCCCGGCCGGATTCGCCGAGCAGATCGGCGCCGAGGCAGTCGACGAGCTGGCCGACACCATCCTGCGTTACGCAGCGATGCTGTTGGTGTTGCCGGCCCGCCAGACGCTGGTCGATGACGAGGACATTCGCGCGTTTGCCACCACACACTTCCTGCCCAGTCTGCCCGCTGCGCTGCGCGCCGTGCCGGTGTGAAGCGAGCGCAGTCACGCGCGTAGGTGTTAGCGTCCCGTCATGCCGGAGACCCCAGATCCGAGCGGCACTGCGCCGCTGCGCCGGGGGCTTTCGCAGCGACAGCTGAACATGATCGCACTCGGCGGCGTCATCGGCGCCGGCCTGTTCGTCGGGTCCGGCGTCATCATCGGCGAGGCCGGACCCGGCGCCTTCATCACCTACGCGCTCTGCGGTGTCTTGGTCGTCCTGGTGATGCGGATGCTCGGCGAGATGGCCACCGCCAACCCGTCGACCGGTTCGTTCGCCGACTACGCCCGGCAGGCGCTCGGCGGCTGGGCGGGCTTCTCGGTCGGTTGGCTGTATTGGTACTTCTGGGTCGTGGTGATCGGCTTCGAAGCGATCGCCGGCGGCGCAGTGTTGTCCTACTGGATCGACGCGCCGCTGTGGCTGCTGTCGCTCGTCCTGCTGGTCGCGATGACGGCCACCAACCTGTTTTCCGTCGCTTCCTTCGGTGAGTTCGAATTCTGGTTCGCCGGAATCAAAGTCGCCGCGATCGTGGCGTTCCTGGCGCTCGGCTCGCTGTTCGTTCTCGGCTTCTGGCCGGGCGCAGCCTCGACTTCAGCAACCTCACCGCACACGGTGGCTTCTTCCCGAACGGGGTCGGCACGGTATTCGGCGACATCTCGGTGGTCATCGGCGCGATGGTCGGCGCCGAAGTGGCCACCATCGCCGCCGCCGAAACCGCGAATCCCGAGCGGGCGGTGGCGCGGGCGACCAAATCGGTGGTCGTGCGGATCGTGATCTTCTACCTGGGTTCGGTTTTCCTGCTCGCGGTGATCGTGCCGTGGAATGCCGAACGCCCGGGGGTGTCTCCGTATGTTGCGGCTTTGGGGGAGATGAGGATTCCCGCCGCGGGCCACATCATGAACGCGGTGGTGCTGACAGCGGTGCTGTCGTGTCTGAACTCCGGCCTCTACACGGCGTCGCGGATGTTGTTCGTGCTGGCGGCCCGCGGCGAAGCGCCGATCGAGTTGGTCAAGGTGGGACGCCGCGGCGTGCCCCACGCCGCGATCCTGGTGTCGTCGATCGTGGGTTTCGTGTGCGTGCTGATGGCGTGGGTGGCGCCTGGGGCGGTGTTCACGTTCCTGCTGAAATCATCTGGCTCGCTGGTTCTTTCGGTATACCTGTTGATCGCGCTGTCGCAGATCGTGCTGCGGCGGCGCACACCGCCCGCGCGGCTGCGGGTGAAGATGTGGTTGTTCCCGGGCCTGTCGGTACTCACCGCGGTTGCGCTGGTCGGCGTGCTGGTGCTGATGGCGTTCGACCCGAACGCCCGCATGGAATTGTGGCTGGGGCTGCTGTCCTGGGCGGTCGTGTTGACGCTGTACTTCGTGCCGCGCTGGTGGCGCGGATCGGTGAAGGACGAGCCGGCGGCGGCGCCGAGCGGCAAGGCGAATCGTGTGCTCGTGCTGGCCAACAAAAACGTCTCTACGAGTGAGCTTTTCGATGTGTTGCGCCGCGTCGACGCCCAGCGGCGGGCCGAGTACTTCATCTGCGTGCCGGTGAACCCGGTCGACACCGGCCAGGCCGAGCGCACCGGCCCGGTGTTCGTGCTCGACGCCACCGTCATTGCGGCGCACGAACGGCTCGATGCCATCCTGACCGCGATGCGTGACATCGGACTGTCCGCCGACGGCGAACTCGGCGACTACCGGCCGCTGCGGGCCCTCGATGCCGCGGTGCGGCGCTTCCGGCCCGACCAACTGGTGATCGCCGAAGCCCGCTCGGCGTGGCTGCGGCTCGGCATGGTCGACAAAGTGCGAGCGGCGTACCCGATCCCGGTTCATGCATGTGGTGCCCGGCCAGTCGGCGCTGAGCTCGGCCTGATCTCGTCGATGGGCGCCACACCGCAACTGCGCCAAGGCTTGTCGCAGCGCCAGCTGACGATGATCGCCATCGGCGGCATCATCGGTGCCGGGTTTTTCGTCGGGTCGGGCGTCGTCATCGGCAAAGCCGGACCGGCCGCATTCCTGACCTACGCGCTGTGCGGCGTGCTGATCATCCTGGTGATGCGGATGCTCGGCGAGATGGCCACGGCCAATCCCTCGACGGGTTCGTTCGCGGAGTACGCGCGCGAAGCGCTGGGTGGCTGGGCGGGGTTCTCGGTGGGCTGGCTGTATTGGTACTACTGGGTGATCGTCGTCGGTTTCGAAGCGGTGGCCGGGGCGAAGGTCATCACCTACTGGTTTCACGCGCCGCTGTGGCTGCTGTCGCTGGGCTTGATGGTGTTGATGACGGCGACGAACTTGTTCTCGGTATCGTCCTTCGGCGAGTTCGAATTCTGGTTCGCCGGAATCAAAGTCGCGGCGATCCTGCTCTTTCTGCTGCTCGGCACGATGTACGCCTTCGGGCTGTGGCCGCATCGACATGCCGACCTGTCCAACCTGCACGCCCACGGCGGGTTCTTCCCCAACGGATTACACGGCGCGTTCGGCGCCATCGTCGTGGTGATCTTCTCCATGGTCGGCGCCGAGGTCGCGACCATCGCCGCCGCGGAGACCCCCGATCCGGAGCGCGCCGTCCGGCGGGCGACCAACGCGGTAGCCGCTCGCATCGCGATTTTCTTTGTCGGATCGGTCTTTCTGCTGACGGTCGTCATGCCGTGGAACTCCGTGCAGTCCGGTTCGTCGCCGTTTGTCGCGGCGCTTAAAGCAGATGGGGATCCCGGGCGCCGACCATGTGATGAATGCGGTGGTGCTGACGGCGGTGCTGTCGTGTCTGAACTCCGGGCTCTACACCGCGTCCCGGGTGCTGTTCGTGCTCGCCGGTCAACACGAGGCGCCGGCCCGGATGCTCAAAGTCAGCCAGCGCGGAGTGCCCTCCCTGCGCGATCGTGGGCTCGTCGGTGGTGGGCTTCCTGTGCGTCATCATGGCCGGAGTCGCACCGAACACGGTGTTCCAGTTTCTGCTCAACTCGTCGGGCGCCATCGTGCTACTCGTCTACTTGCTGATTGCGTTGTCGCAGATCGTGTTACGGCGCAAGACACCGCCGGAGAAGCTGCGGGTCAAGATGTGGTTCTTCCCGGTGCTGTCGATCCTGACGGTGGCCGGGATCGTCGCGGTGCTCGTGCAGATGGCGTTCGACAGCTCCGCCCGCACGCAGTTCTGGCTCAGCCTGCTGTCCTGGGCCGTCGTGGTCGCGCTGTACTTCGTCAGCCGTCGGTCGCGCGCACGCGCCACCGACGCCGACGGCTAATCCGTTAACCGGTCTTGGTCAGCAGAACGGCCTGCTCGAACGGCAGTCTTCCGAAGACCCGGTGCGCCGCGCCGCCGACGTGCGTCGCCGCCTGCTCCTTGCTGACGGTCTGCGGGTTGGTGACGCTGAACGTTTTGCCGTGGCGGCGCATCTTCCCGCCGCCGGCCGCGTTCAGGTTCTTCAGCCAGTCGCGGTCCGGGCCGTAGGTCAGCAGGATCGCCACGCCGGGCTTGCCGTCGACTTCGGCGTTGAACACCGTCAACGGGGTGCGGTAGGCCTTGCCGGATTTCCGTCCGACGTGCTCGAGGATGCCGAACGACGGGGCCCAGCCGGCCCACATCCGCTGAATCGGGTTGGTCACGTGCCGGTTGAACCGGGCGAGTCGTTGCGGTAGTTGCATACAGCCATCAAACTCTTTCGACATGGCCTACCTCAAGCCGCCGTGGTTCACCGCCAAGGTCTTCAACCGGATCGCGATGGCCACCGGCGTCAGCAACACCGAAACCCTCACCGTCACCAAGCGGGGCAGCGGAGAGTCGCAGCAGATCCCCGTCGTCACGGTCGACGTCGGCGGCACCCGGTATCTGGTGTCCACCCGCGGCGAGTCGCAGTGGGTGAAAAACGTCCGGGCGAACCCGACCGTCACACTCACCAGCAAATCCGGCGCCGCGACCTACGTCACGCGAGAAACACCGGCCTCGGAACGCCCGCCGATCCTGACCGCCTACCAGAAAAAGGCGGGCAGGGCCGTCGACGGCTACTTTCGGAAATTGCCCGATCCGGCCGACCACCCGGTGTTTGCGCTCACCGCGAAGGGGTGACGGGCAGAAGCCTGCGCGACGACGTATCGGCTCAATTGCCCGATGCCGGCGGACTGGTGGCACCTCGCCAGCGCAACGCCTCCAATGCCACCGCGACGTGCACGCTGGAATCCCTCAGTGATTGCGGCAGCAGCTCGTCGGCCCTACCGAGCCTGCGCAACAACGTGTTTCGGTGTGTGAACAATCGCGCGGCCGCTCGTCGAGGCGTTGCACTGCTCATGGACGAAGGTGAGGACACTCTGGTGGAGTTCGGCGTCTGCCGACTCGAAATCGCCCAGTGTGTGTTTGATGAACCGGTCGGCCCGCTCGGGATCCGCGGTGATCAACGCGATGAGTTCGACGTCGGTGAAGCTGACGACCCGCTGGGTCGAACCCATCCGCATCACCATGCGCTGAGTGGTGATCGCGTCGAAATGGCTGCGCCGGAAGCCCTCGATTCCAGCTGCGGTGGGCCCGACGGCGATTCGTACGCCAGCCAGTTGACTCACCGCGACGGCGACACCCGACAGGTCCGGGCCGTCGGCGCCGGGTAACCACACCCATCGGGTGGCAGCGCCGGCCAGCACCGACAACGGCCGGCGTCCTTCGGCACTGCGCGCCATCGCCTCGACGGCGCGGTCGAGATCGGAAAGCTGGTGTTCGATTCGTCGCCCCAGATCACGGCGGCGGTGTGGTCCTGCCCGAGGCGGTAACCGAGTCGGTTCTCGGCGTGTTGTCGAGTGATCGGCGCCCCGTCGAGGATGAGCGCGACGATCTCGCGGTGTTCGGCGTGCGTCCCGCGGGTGAGTGCGTCGCGTTCGACCTGTAGCTGGCGGTAGATCCCGGCGACCGTCTGCGTCGATGAAAGATGCGATCGAACGCGCCGAGACGTCGAGCAGCTCATGCAATTCGTCTTGGTCGGATGTCAGCGCGAACGCGACCTGCATCCACGCACGCCATGCCACATTTTGTCCGATCCGGTACGCGTCCATGGCCGTCGACTCGTCCAGCCCGCGACGAATCAGGTAGCGAGCGATGGTCAGCGACTCGGGCCCGAGATTGGGCTGCACCGGCTCGCCGGGGTGACTGACGTTGGCGGCCGCCCAGTGCAGCCGATTTGAACGATTGCTTCGGCGCACCGCCTCGGCGAGCACCGGATCGCCGGCGACGGTCTGCATGTACTCCGGGGTCAGCGTGGCCTTGTTGAGCTCATCGAGCGGCGGCTCCTCGGGAGCCTCGAGGACGATCTTGGCGCCCTGTTGTATCAGCTCGCAGACCCGTTTCGACGGCGGTTCCCATTCCACCGCTGCAGCGTATCGACGTCGGTGCACTATGCACCATGCAATAAATTGCTTTTGGTGCGAGATGCCCTTGCTCCAGCAAGCGTGGCCGCAGACCATTAAGCGTGGTGTAACTGATTTTTCAGGTTTTTCTTAGGTGGGTGTATCGTGCGGCTCCGGTCATTACGCCCTACGTCACGGCAGGTCTTGCCCTCGTCGGCGCCGGCCTCCTCGCCGCAGCTCCCGACAACGTCGGCGCCGCGCCAGCGTCTACCTGCCCGACATCCGGCTCACCTCCGGCGACGAACCGGACATCGTCATCGACGTCGTGCGGCACGCACAGATGATTTCGCCATTCGAAGACGAGCTCACCCCCTCTCCGGCGTTTCCGGGGGCTCCGCTGAGCGATCTCGGTCAGCAGCAGGCGCAGGACCTCGCGACGAAACTGTTCGACCAGTTGGGCCCGCACGTCGCCGGCATCTTCGAGGGGCAGGGGCTCAGGGAAATGGAAACCGCGGCACCGTTCGCCGCGCTCGAGAACATGAGCGACAACGTGCAGATACTGCCGGGGCTCGACGAGATCGACAGTGGCATCTACGCGCTCGATCCGATTGACAGCACCGGCGGCCAGCTTGCCTTCCTGACCGCGGGCGCCTGGTCGCTGGGATCGCCGTTCGGATTGGCGCTTGCTGCAGGCGCCAGGCTCGTCCGACGTCAACGGGATCGTGTTCGACGCGAGGTTCACCGACGCCATCGACGCGATGTACGACGCCGCCCTCGCCAACCCGGTCGTCAGTGCCGACGGCCAGATCACCGACGTCGCGTTCAACAGCGAGGCGTCGATCTTCGTCTGGGCGCTGGACAACGTGAAAAACCCCGATCTTCCCTTTTTCATCAACCGCATCATCGAGTCCCACACCGTCCCCAACGGGCTTTCGACCGTGTTGCTGCCCAACACCGGCGTCGTCCAAATCGAGGGCAACCCCACCGACGGCTGGACGCTGGTCAGCTGGGACGGGCAAGCCATCCCGCAGAATCCGGATCTGCTGTCGAGCCTGTTCGTCGACGTGCGCGACGTGGCCCTGCCTCTACAAACCGCGGAGTGGAATATTTGGGAGGCCATTCTCGGCGGCGATTCGACGACGATCATGACCGCGGTGCAGACCGGATTCGAGCAAGTCGACTCGGCGCTGGCCCAGTTCCCCGAATCGATCTTCAATTCCATCCAGGACGCAGTGACGAACCTCGTCGCCACCGAGGCCGGCGCACAATCCGGCGCAACGCTCAGCGATCTTCTCGCGACGCTGTTCTAAGGCGTAGGTCGGCATGCGACTCGGTTATCGCCTCAACGTCATCGCAAGCGTCGCGCTCATCGGCGCCGGCGTCGTCGTCATCACCCCGATCGCCGCGGCGGTGCCCACGGTCCACGTGGCCGCGCGTCATGCTGACCTCCGGCGACGCACAAGACATCGTCATCGACATCGTGCGGCACGGTCAGCGACTGCCCCCTTTCAACGAAGTTGTCACCCCGTCCCCGGACTACCCGGGACCTCCGCTCAGTGATCTCGGTCAGCAGCAGGCGCAGGACGTGGGAAACCGACTGTTCAACGAATTGGGTCAACACGTGGCCGGGATCTTTTCCGGACAGTCCGTCAGAGACTTGGATACCGCGGCGCCGTTCGCCACGTTGGAGCACATGAGTGACGCGGTGCAGATACTGCCCGGGCTCAACGAAATCGACAGCGGAATTTACGCGGGCGACCCGCTCGACAGTCTCGGCGGATACCTGTACCAGGAGACCCCGCTGTTGTGGACACTGTTCGGACTGGTGTTGGCGCCGATACCCGGGCTCCAGCGACGTCAACGGGATAGTCGCCGACAACCATTTCACCGACGCGGTGGATGCGATGTACAACGCCGCCATGGCTAACCCGGTCGTCAGTGCGGACGGCCAGATCACCGATGTGGCCTTCAACAACGAGGCCGATGTCGCTGCCTGGGTGGCGCTGAACGTCAAAAACCCGGACATCTCCATCCTCTTGAACGGAACCATTCAGCAACTTCTCCATCCGGACGGCGACGGCAATGCTTTGCTGCCCGGCGGCGGGATGGTCGAAATCGAGGGCAACCCCACCGACGGCTGGACGCTGGTCAGCTGGGACGGCCAACCCGTTCCCGCGGATCCGGGATTGTTGACGCAGTTGCTCATGGCACTGCGCGACCTGATCATCGCGCCGCAAACGGCTGCCTGGAACATCTACGAGGCCGCCCTGGGCGGCGATCCGACAGCGCTTGAGACTGCGGTTCAGGCTGGCGTGCAAAGCGTCGACGCGGCGTTGGTTCAGTTCCCCGAATCGGTGATCAACGACATCATCGATGCTTCGCAAAACCTCGCCGCCGAGACCAGCGCACAAGCGACGGGCGATGCTGGGCTGAGCCTCAGCGACGTTTTCGCGTCATTGTTCTGACGTCACGTATCCGGCGGTACGACTGGGCGAAGTCCGACCCAACCACCGCGGGGTCTGCACCGAATCCCTCTTCACGAGCATGAGGAGGATCACGTATGACTTATCCCGCCGTCGGCGATCTGCCTGAAGAGGCCGCTTCCACATTGCTCGGCGTGTGTGCGCAATTGTCGCGGTCGCGACATCCGGGGCTGGCGCGGTGGGCCGGCTCGGTGTCTGACGCCCTGCTGGTCCAGCTGGTGTCGGTGACTACCGGCGTCGATGTCGGCGGCACCGGTAGCGAACGCTGCCCACTGAAAACGCTGGACGACGCGGAGCTGGAGGGGCTGTACGCGCTGCTGCTGGCCGGCGCTGAAGCCAGCGACGACGACGCGGTTGTCCAATGGTGCACCCGGATGAACGGCCTCATTCTGGCCGACCTCTGCCGCCGCGAGTTGGAGCAGTTGGCGATCGACGCCAAGGCGGCCGCGATCGTGGCTGAGGAACGACGGCTTGGATGTCTGGCTCATCCCGCGCGGGACCTTCACATCGTGGCGACGAAGCTGGCCATGTAACCGTGGGCTGATATCGCCCGTGATCACTTTTCGAAAAAGCATCACCCCAGACATGACGGGGCTGGTGTGGCTGATGATGTGGTCAAGCTCCTAGACGTTCGGCCAGCTGTGCGGCACCCACGCCGTGCGGATTCCATGCCCAGCATCACCAGTAAGCCGGTAGGTGCGGCAGCCGTTCACGCAATGCGCGCGGAAGAGCACCAATTTCTCGTCCATGCCCCTGCCGTCGGTGCTCTCGTCCCGCCAATCCAGTGGTCCGCCGCAGTCACCGCAGTGTTGCTCCCACCCGCTCTGGTCAATGCCGGGAAAGTCCATGGCCGGACGGTAACGGGCCCCGCCGACATCGTGCGGAGACGTCGCGCAGCTAACTAACAACAGCTCAGCGGTAATCGTCACCCCGTGTTTACCTGCGACGAATCCCACGGACGTACAGCGCGAATGCCGCTCCTACACCCTGTAGTCGAACCACTCCCCGGCGGCTGGGACACTGGAGGACGTGCATACCGACGTCTCGTCGAAGCTGTTCGACGCTGCCAGCGCAGTCATTCCAGGCGGGGTGAACTCGCCGGTACGGGCGTTCAAGGCGGTCGGCGGCACCCCCCGCTTCATCACCGAAGCCAACGGCTACTGGCTCACCGACGCCGACGGCAACCGCTACGTCGACCTGGTCTGCTCGTGGGGGCCGATGATCCTCGGTCACGCGCACCCGTCGGTGGTGGACGCCGTTACCAAAGCCGCCCGCTCGGGCCTGTCGTTCGGGGCGCCGACGCCCGCCGAAAGCGAACTGGCCGCGCGAGATCATCGACCGGGTGGCGCCGGTGGAGCTGATCCGGCTGGTCAACTCCGGCACCGAGGCCACCATGAGCGCGGTGCGACTGGCCCGCGGGTTCACCGGCCGGGCCAAGATCGTCAAGTTCTCCGGCTGCTACCACGGCCACGTCGACGCGCTGCTGGCCGACGCCGGCTCCGGCGTCGCGACGCTCGGCCTGCCGTCCTCACCCGGGGTCACCGGCGCGACCGCCGCCGACACGATCGTGTTGCCGTACAACGACATCGAAGCGGTCCGCGACACCTTCGAGAAGTTCGGCGACCAGATCGCCGCCGTGATCACCGAGGCCAGCCCCGGCAACATGGGCGTCGTCCCACCCGCGGCGGGCTACAACGCCGGGTTGAAGGAGATCACCACCAGGCACGGCGCCCTGCTGATCGTCGACGAGGTGATGACCGGATTCCGGATCAGCCGAAGTGGTTGGTACGGAGTCGATCCCGTCGACGCCGACCTGTTCACCTTCGGCAAGGTGATGAGCGGCGGCCTGCCGGCCGCGGCGTTCGGCGGGCGTGCCGAGGTGATGCAGCGGCTCGCCCCACTCGGGCCGGTGTATCAGGCCGGCACGCTGTCCGGTAACCCGGTGGCGGTCGCCGCCGGGCTGGCCACGCTGCGGGCCGCCGACGACACGGTGTACGCCGCGCTCGACGCCAACGCCGACCGACTGGCCGGCCTGCTGTCGCTGGCCTTGACCGAGGCCGGTGTGCCACACCAGATTCCGCGGGCCGGCAACATGCTCAGCGTGTTCTTCGGCGAGGCGCCGGTGACCGACTTCGCGTCGGCGCGCGCCAGCGAGACGTGGCGTTTCGCGCCGTTCTTCCACGCGCTGCTCGACGGCGGCGTGTATCCGCCCTGCAGCGCCTTCGAAGCCTGGTTCGTCTCGGCGGCGCTCGACGACGCCGCGTTCGCCCGGATCGCCGACGCTCTGCCCGCCGCCGCGACCGCCGCGGCCGCAGCCAAGGAGACCACGCTCTGATGGCCGAACAGACCCGAGTCCACCTGATCCGCCACGGCGAGGTGTACAACCCCGACGGCGTGCTCTACGGACGGCTACCCGGATTCCGGTTGTCCGACAAGGGAAACCGACAGGCGCAAGCGGTGGCCGATGCGCTGGCCGACCGCGACGTCGTCGCCGTGATCGCCTCCCCGCTGCAGCGCGCGCAGGAGACCGCCGCGCCGATCGCCGCCCGTCACAACCTCACCGTCGACACCGACCCCGACCTGATCGAGTCGGCCAACTTCTTCGAAGGCAAGCGGGTGGGGCCCGGCGACGGCGCCTGGCGCGACCCGCGGTTCTGGTGGCAACTCCGCAACCCGTTCACCCCGTCGTGGGGCGAGCCGTACAAGCAGATCGCCGCCCGCATGACGACCGCGATCGACAAGGCCCGCGCGCGGGCCGCCGGACATGAAGTCGTATGCGTCAGCCACCAGCTTCCGGTATGGACGGGTCGGTTGTCGGTGACCGGCAAACGGCTCTGGCACGACCCGCGCCGTCGCGAATGCGCGGTGGGTTCGGTGACCTCGCTCGTCTTCGACGGCGATCGGCTGGTCGACGTGCTCTACAGCGAGCCGGCGCTCAGTTGACCGAAGCTGGCGTTCGTCGCGGTTGCAGTGGCCGGCCTACTGGTCGGCTGCTCCACCGGTGACGACGCCGTCGCCCAAGGCGGCACCTTCGAATTCGTCTCTCCCGGAGGCAAAACCGACATCTTCTACGACCCGCCCGACCATCGCGGCCGGCCCGGACCGATCGCCGGCCCGGAACTGATGGACCCGGCGCGCACCGTGTCGGTCGACGACTTCGCCGGCAAGGTCGTGGTCATCAACGTCTGGGGTCAATGGTGCGGGCCGTGCCGCGCCGAGGCGTCGGCGCTGCAGCAGGTGTACGACGCCACCCGCGGCAGATGGGGTAGCGCATGCTGGGCATCGACGTTCGGGACAACAACCTCGAGGCCGCCCAGGACTTCGTCAAAGACCGCAAGGTGACCTTCCCGTCGATCTACGACCCGGCGATGCGCACCATGATCGCGTTCGGCGGCAAGTACCCGACGTCGGTCATCCCGTCCACGCTGGTGCTGGACCGCAGCCACCGGGTGGCCGCGGTCTTCCTGCGCGAAGTGCTCGCCGACGATCTGCAGCCGGTGGTCCAGCGGATCGCCGCCGAACCGGGGTCACAGTGAGCGGATTCACCGAAACCGCCGCCGCCGGACCGCTTCTGCTCGCACTGGCGGTCTCGGTACTGGCCGGGCTGGTGTCGTTCGCATCGCCGTGCGTGGTGCCGCTGGTGCCGGGTTACCTGTCGTACCTGGCCGCGGTGGTCGGCGTCGACGAGGCTGACGACGCGCCACCGAATGCGCGGTGGCGGGTGGCCGGGTCGGCGGCGCTGTTCGTCGCCGGGTTCACCGTGGTGTTCCTGCTCGGCACGGTCGCCGTGCTGGGCATGACCACCATCGCTGATCACCAATCAGGTTGTGCTGCAACGGGTCGGCGGTGTGCTCACCATCGTGATGGGCCTGGTGTTCGTGGGATATGTCCCCGCGCTGCAACGTCAATTCCGGTTCGCGCCGCAGCAGTTGTCGACGGTGGCCGGTGCGCCGCTGCTGGGCGCGGTGTTCGCGCTGGGCTGGACGCCGTGCCTGGGCCCGACGCTGGCCGGCGTCGTCACCGTCGCGTCGGCGACCGACGGCGCCAGCGTGGCCCGCGGGATCGTGCTTGGTGATCGCCTACTGCCTGGGCCTGGGAATCCCGTTCGTGCTGTTGGCTTTCGGATCGGCATCGGCCGTCGCGGGTCTCGGCTGGCTGCGCCGCCACACCAGGGCGCTGCAGATCTTCGGCGGCGTGCTGCTGATCGCGGTGGGCATCGCCCTGGTCAGCGGCGCGTGGAACGACTTCGTGTCCTGGCTGCGCGACGGGTTGGTCTCCGATGTGAGGTTGCCGATTTGAGCCGGCTACTCGCCTATGCCCGCAACACCTGGCGGGCGCTGACGTCGATGGGCACCGCGCTGGTGCTGCTGTTCCTGCTGGCGCTGGGCGCGATGCCCGGCGCGCTGCTGCCGCAGCGCAGCCTGAACGCCGGCAAGGTCGACGACTACCTGGCCGCCCACCCGAAGATCGGGCCGTTACTGGATAAACTGCAGGCGTTCAACGTGTTTGGCAGTTTCTGGTTCACCGCGATCTACACGCTGCTGTTCGTGTCGCTGCTGGGCTGCCTGACCCCGCGGATGATCGAGCATGCCCGCAATATGCGCGCGACGCCGGTGCCCGCACCCCGCAACCTGACCCGGCTGCCCAAGCACGCCGTCGCCACCATCGCCGGCGAGCCCGACGAGCTGGCCGACACGTTCACCGAACGGCTGCGTGGCTGGCGGACGAGTCGTCCGCCGCGGCGACACCATCGAGATCTCCGCCGAGAAAGGCTATCTGCGCGAATTCGGCAACCTGGTCTTCCATTTCTCGCTGCTGGGTCTGCTGGTCGCGGTGGCCGCCGGCAAGCTGTTCGGCTACGAGGGCAACGTCGTCGTGATCGCCGACGGCGGACCCGGGTTCTGCTCGGCATCACCCGCCGCGTTCGACTCGTTCCGGGCCGGCAACACCGTCGACGGCACGTCGCTGCATCCGATCTGCCTGCGCGTCAACGACTTCAAGGCGAAGTACCTGCCGTCGGGGCAGGCGACGTCGTTCGCCGCCGACATCGACTACCAGTCCGGCCGCGACCTCGACCGGCGGCAGCTGGCGGCCCTACCGGCTGGAGGTCAACCACCCGCTGCGGGTCGGCGGCGATCGGGTGTACCTGCAGGGCCACGGCTACGCGCCGACGTTCACCGTCGTCTTCCCCGACGGGCAGATCCGCACCTCGACCGTGCAGTGGCGGCCCGACAACGCGCAGACGCTGTTGTCCTCCGGGCGTCGCGCGCATCGACCCGCCCGCCGGGACCTATCCCGACGCCGCCGAACGTCGCAAGCATCAGATCGCCATCACCGGATCTGCTCGCACCGACCGAGCAACTCGAAGGCACCCTGCTGTCGTCGAGCTTCCCCGCGCTGATCGCGCCCGCGGTCGCGGTCGACATCTACACCGGTGACACCGGCCTGGACAGCGGCCGGCCGCAGTCGCTGTACACCCTGGATCCGCGACTGATCGACCAGCACCGGATCACCCGGGTCAAACGGGTCAACCTGCGGATCGGCCAGCAGGTCCGCATCGACCAGGGGCCCGCCGCGGGCACCGTCGTGCGCTTCGACGGCGCCGTGCCGTTCGTCAACCTGCAGGTCTCCCACGACCCTGGGCAGATCTGGGTGCTGGTGTCGGCGATGGCGATGATGGCCGGACTGGTGGTGTCGCTGCTGATACGTCGACGACGGGTCTGGATTCGGCTGGAGACGGCGACGCCGGGTACGGTGAATGTCCAGGTAGGCGGTTTGGCGCGGACCGACAACGCCGGCTGGGGCGACGAATTCGAGCGGCTCGTCGAGCGCCTTGCAGGACGGGCTGACCGGCGTCGCCGGCCGAGCCGGTCGCGACCGGAAGGAGCAACCAGTGAATACCACCCACATCCATCTCGGTCTGGCGCGCAACTCCGACTGGGCGTTCACGTCCGCGGTGGTGATCATGGTGGTCGCCCTGGTGCTGCTGGCCGTCGAACTCGCCTACACCCGCAGCCGCACCACCGACCGTGAGCTGGTCGGCGCCGGGTCGGTGGAGCGGACAGCGCGACCCCCGGCGTGGTGACCGAAGCCCCGCGGCGGCCGGTCGACGAACGCGTCGGCCGGGCCGGCCTGCTGCTGGTCTACGCCGGCATCGGGCTGCTGTTTGTGTGCATCGTGCTTCGCGGTCTGGCCACCCAGCGGGTGCCGTGGGGCAACATGTACGAGTTCATCAACCTGACCTGCTTCTGTGGGCTGGTCGCCGGCGCGATCGTGCTGCGCCGGCCGCAGTACCGTCCGCTGTGGGTCTTCCTGCTGCTGCCGGTGCTCATTTTGCTGACGGTGTCCGGCCGCTGGCTCTACACCAACGCCGCCCCGGTGATGCCCGCGCTGCAGTCGTACTGGCTGCCCATCCACGTCTCGGTGGTCAGCCTGGGTTCGGGGGTGTTCATGGTCGCCGGGGTGGCCAGCATCCTGTTCCTGCTGCGCACCTCCCGGCTGGGTGAGCCCGACGCCCCGGGCCGGTTGGCCCAGGTGGTGCAACGGCTGCCCGACGCGCAGACGCTCGATCGGATCGCCTACCGAACCACGATCTTCGGGTTTCCGGTCTTCGGTTTCGGGGTGATCTTCGGCGCGATCTGGGCCGAGGAGGCCTGGGGCCGGTACTGGGGCTGGGACCCCAAGGAGACGGTGGCGTTCATCGCGTGGGTGGTCTACGCCGCCTACCTGCACGCCCGGTCGACGGCCGGATGGCGGGACCGCAAAGCGGCCTGGATCAACGTGGTCGGCTTCGTGGCCATGGTGTTCAACCTGTTCTTCGTCAACCTGGTCACCGTCGGCCTGCACTCCTACGCTGGGGTGGGATAACCGCAGCTCAGAGGCCTTCGGCCGACGCTGCGATATGTTCGATCGAGAAGGACTGTTCGAAGGCCCGAGTATTGCAACGAGGGGATTTTTCACGTGTCTGACCATCCGCCGTACGACGCGAACGACCGGCCGTCGCGGAGACCATCCGACGACCGAGTTGCCGCCGCACGCACCGCCACCGCCGCCCGTAGCCGAGCCGCCGACCCGGGCGTTCGCCGGATTCCGCACCGAGCGCCGATTCGGCGACAACTCGACGCAGAACGCGCCGATGCCGGAGACCCGCGTCGAGCCGCGCGCCTGGGCCGAGACGCCCTACCAAGGACTACCCCGCGTCGTCGAGTCCGCGGATGCGCCTCGCCGGGTCTACGGCAACTACGGCGGTCCGCCCCCGCTGCCGGAGGCCGGACCCCCGCAGCAGAACCTGCCGCCGTCGCGGTATCCGGAGCTGTCCACCAGCACGCTGCTGCGTCAGGTCAAGCCCGCGCCGTCGGAGGGCTGGCGCCGGTGGCTGTATCGCTTGTCGGGTCAGCTGATCAACGTCGGCGAGAGCCCGCGGACGATTCGCTACAACGACCTCACCGTCCAGGTGAACAGGCCGCTGCGTGGGTGCTACCGCA
The DNA here is from genome assembly GCA_963796825.1 of uncultured Actinomycetota bacterium. Taxonomy (GTDB): domain Bacteria; phylum Actinomycetota; class Actinomycetes; order Mycobacteriales; family Mycobacteriaceae; genus Mycobacterium. The sequence continues at coordinate 743,414 of CAWCNE010000006.1, read as the reverse complement.
TCGCGATGCTGTCGTTGAAGGGCGGTGTCGGCAAGACCACCATCACCGCCATCGCTGGGCGCGACCTTCGCCTCGATCCGCGGCGACCGGGTGGTGGCCGTGGACGCCAACCCCGACCGCGGCACGCTGAGTCAGAAGGTGCCGCTGGAGACGCCGGCCACCGTGCGGCATCTGCTGCGCGACGCTGAGGGCATCGAGCGCTACAGCGATGTCCGCAGCTACACCTCGCAGGGACGCAGCCGGCTGGAAGTCCTTGCGTCCGAGAGTGATCCGGCGATGTCGGAGGCCTTCAGCGCCGAGGATTACGCGCAGACGCTGGAGATCCTCGAGCGGTACTACGGCCTGGTGCTCACCGACTGCGGCACAGGGCTTTTGCATTCCGCGATGACATCGGTGCTGGAGAAGGCCGACGCGCTGGTCGTGGTCAGCTCCGGATCGATCGACGGTGCCCGCAGCGCCTCAGCCACGTTGGACTGGCTCGACGCGCACGGTCATGAAGACCTGGTCAGCAATTCGATCGCGGTGATCAACGCGGTGCGGCCCCGGTCCGGCAAGGTCGACATGCAGAAAGTGGTCGAGCACTTCTCAAGACGTTGCCGCGCGGTGCGTTTGGTGCCGTTCGACCCGCATCTCGAAGAAGGCGCCGAGATCGATTTGGACCTGTTGAAGCGGGACACCCGGGAGGCGCTCATCGAGCTGGCAGCCGTTGTCGCAGATGGCTTTCCGAGCGATCAGCGCCGGTCCAACGAGCACTTCATTTAGCTCGACGACGATGCAGGCCGTGCGGCCTGAGGAGAGTCGGGCGTATCGATGCTGAGCGCTAACGCGGGTTGTTGTCGCCGCGTGGCTCAAACGCCACAAGAAATCCGGATCGTCGTCGGGTCCGATGACGCGACTCTTCGGCCGGTTGATCTGGGCGCGGGCCGCGCGCCAGCCGACGTAGACCAGCGATCCGAGAAGTAAGACCAGGAGCAGGTACAGCACTCAACACCTCCTTGGTCTGAATATACGCGGCGACCTAGGCTCGCACTGTGTCAAACGGACAGAGCTCGGTCAGCCGCGCGATTGCCAGTGTTTTCCTGTACGTCATCGCCCGGTTGGTGTTGGTGGCCGGACTCGCCGCGGTGATCTACGGAATCGGTCGGGCACTGGGAGTGCACGAGTTTCCGATCGTCGTGGCGCTGCTGTTCGCTTTGGTCATCGCCATGCCGCTGGGTATGTGGCTGTTCGCCCCGCTGCGGCGACGGGCCACCGCGGGCCTCGAGCTGGCCACCGCGCGTCGTCGCCGCGACCGCGAGCAACTGCAAGCCCGGCTGCGCGGCGAAGAGCCGCCCGCCTAAGCCGCTCGAGCCCTCAGCGTTCGCCGAGTGTGCGGCTTATGGGTGCGAAATGGCCTGGAATCCGTCCAGACGCTGCACAGTCGGCACCGAACGCGCCTAGGCCGTCACCGTCAACGCCGCCGCCACCGCGATCGACCAGACCAGCATCGTCAGACCGGTATCGCGCAGCACCGGGATCAGCGCGGGCCCGATCTGCCCGGTACGCACCGGTTGTGCGGCCCGTACCGCCAGTGGAGTGGCCAGCAGGCCCAGCGCACACCACGGCGTCGCCGCGGTCAGCGCCAGGGTCAGCGCGGCCGCAAACGCCAGCAGCAACTGATACAAGATGCGTGTTCCCTTGTCGCCCAACCGCACCGCCAGCGTGATCTTGCCGGACTCGGCGTCGGTCGGGATGTCTCGTAAGTTGTTGGCCACCAACACCGCCGACGACAGCGCTCCCGTCGCCACCGCCAGCACCACACCGACCCAGTCGACCCGCAGCGCCTGGGTGAACTGAGTGCCCAGCACCGCCACCAAACCGAAGAACAGGAACACCGCGACTTCGCCGAAACCCGCATAGCCGTAGGGCTTCGAGCCTCCGGTGTAGAGCCAGGCCCCGGCGATACACAGCGCACCGACCGCAATCAGCCACGGTGCACTCGTCAGCGCGAGCGCCAGCCCGGCCGCCGCGCCGACGGCCAGGCTGGCCAGCGCCACCGTGAGCACCGACCGCGGTGCCGCCAATCGCGAGCCGACCAGCCGCAGCGGGCCGGCCCGGTTGTCGTCGGTGCCGCGGATGCCATCGGAGTAGTCGTTGGCGAAGTTGACCCCGATGATCAGAGCGAGCGCGACGGCCAACGCCAGCAGCGCCTTCCACCAGACGGCGGAGTGCAGCCAGGCGGCACCGCCGGTACCGGCGATGACCGGGGCGACGGCATTGGGGAGTGTGCGCGGTCGCGCACCGGCGATCCACTGCGAAAGACTGGCCACCCCTCGATCGTGTCACGCGCGTGCACGACAATGCACAGATGCTTGGAGTGATTGGTGGCAGCGGCTTCTACAGCTTCTTCGACTCGGCTGCCCGCAGCGTCAGCCTGGACACGCCGTTCGGCGAGCCCAGCGGCCCTGTCACGGTCGGCCCCATCGGCGATCACGAGGTGGCCTTCCTGCCCCGCCACGGCGCTCGACCACCGCTATCCCGCGCACAAGGTGCCCTACCGGGCCAACATGTGGGCATTGCGCGCGCTGGGGGTCCGGCAGGTCTTCGCGCCGTGCGCGGTCGGCAGCCTGACGACCGACCACGCGCCGGGAGCGGTCGTCGTGCCCGATCAACTGGTGGACCGCACCCGTCGTCGCGCCGACACGTACTTCGATTCCGGCGCGGCGCACGTGTCCTTCGCCGACCCCTACTGCCCGACGTTGCGCGCGGCGGTCACCGGGCTGCCCGGGGTCGTGGACGGCGGAACGATGGTCGTCATCGAGGGGCCGCGGTTTTCCACTCGCGCGGAGAGTCAGTGGTTCGCCGCCGCGGGCTTCACCCTGATCAACATGACCGGCTACCCCGAAGCGGTGCTCGCTCGCGAACTCGAAATATGCTATGCGGCAATCGCTTTGGTGACCGACCTGGATGCCGGCATCGAGGCGGGTGCCGGGGTGAAAGTCGACGACGTGATCGGCGAATTCGCGAAGAACATCGAGCCGTTCAAGAAGCTCGTTCGCGACGCCGTCGGCCGGGTCGGTGCCGAGCACACCTGCCACGGACTGCCTGTCGCACACCGGGATGCCGCTCCCGTTCGACGAGGGGTAGAAGTCAGCCGGCCTTTGACGCCGGCGTGCGCCCGTCGTCGGCGTCCGGTTGCCGCGGCGGCCGCCCCCGTCGCAGCGTGTCGATCAGCTCGCGGTAAGGGCCGACCAGGTAGACGGTGTCGTCGGCGTGCAACCGCGAGTCGCGGCGCGGGTGCAGCTTGAGCAGCCCGTTGGACGTCACGATCGCGATGACCCGAGCCTGGGTGGACAGCTCGAACATCCGCAGCCCGTCCAGCTCGCTACCGGCGGCGACCTGCATGCCGCCGACCACGAACGAGCTCTGGCCCACCGAGAACGTACCCAGCACCTGCAGGCCGATCGCGGCGCCGATGAAATACGGCACCGCCAGCTCGACGGTGGAGCGGACGTTCTCGAAACCGAACCGCTGCGCCACCGCAAAGCCCAGCGTGCGGTCGTACACCCGCAGCACCAGAGGAATCGCGGTCCAGTGCTTCCGGGTCGCCGTCTGCGTGCCGAGCATCTCGGTCAGCACGATGCCGGTTTCGATGTTGATCATGTCGTCGCGGGTCAGCACTGCCACCGCACGCGCGCGTTCGACCCGGGCGGCCTGCAGCGTCTGGCGCAAGGTGGCGTCGCCGAAGATGACCGGCACGTCGAGGTCGCGCACCGCGGACAGGAAGCGGTTGTCCTCGTCCCGTTCGATCACCGCGACGTCGTGTCCGGCGGCGGTCAGGTCCTGGACCACCCGGATGCCCAGGCCGCTGAGCCCGACCACGACTATGTGGTTGCGCAGATGCCTGACCCGAGGGCGTGACGAGGCGAAAACGAAACGGCGCGAGAGCAATACGTCGGCGACAAACGAGACCAGCAGGGCGGTGGTGGTCACGCCGCTGAACATCAACAGCGTGGAGAAGGTGCGCAACCAGGTGGGCTGGTTGACGAAGCTGAAGTCGCCGTACCCGGTCGTGGTCATCGTTTCGATGGTGAAGTAGAACGCGTCGACCCAGCCCATCTTGGGAGGGGGATGGTAGCCGAAGCGCAGCACGAACGTTGCGGTGATCAAGACCATCAATGTGGCGGCGACGACTGGATAAAACGTCGGGTTGAAGTCGTTGATCACGCCGCGAACGACGTCGACCACACGCCGGAAGGCCGTCCGGCGCGACCGTGACCGCGACGAGCCCGGGATCCGGATGCCCCGCGCGGCCAACTCGTCGGCGGTGCCGATCATCATCGCCCAGTCGCCGGCGTGCACCCGCTGATCCCGGCCCGGGCAGATGTCCATCTCGCCGGGGCTGGGGGAGTCTTCGCCGTGGATGACCGCCACCGGGGCCAGGTCGCCGTAGAGTTCCCGCAGCGTGGCTTCGCGGGACGCGGTGGTGCCCGAGACGACGAACGTCAGCCCGGCTGCATCGAAGTCGTGGGTGTCTTGGGACAGGCAGGCTTCGACCACCGCCGGGGCGGCGAGTTCGGCGACGTCGAAGATCGCGCCGGGGCCGTTGTCGTTGGCGACCGCCTCCCGCAGCACATCATTGGCGACCCGCGACACCACGCGCACATTCGGGTTGGCTTTCCTTGCGAGCAAAGCGATTTCGAGATTCACCGCGTCGTCGTCGCCGGCGCAGACGACGGCCAGGGCATGGGACACCTCGGCGAGGGTGAGCTCGCGGGCGACCCCGGCCTCGGATGCGTCGCCGGTGACCAGTCTGACCACCGTCACAGCCGGCGTTTTTCAGCTCGTCGGCGATCGTGGTCGCCAGTGCGTCGTCACCGCTGACAATGATGTGGCGATGCATGCTCACACCCTGCCTGCGTGCCGGTTCACCAGGGCATTATGTCATCCGACGTGCGCTGGCCAGCTCGTATCAACGCCGAGCGGTCGACCTTGCCGATGCCGCGCATCGGCAGCGCGTCCACGATGTGCAGCTCGCGGGGCGCGGCGGTCTGATCCAGTGTGCGCGCGACGTGGGCCCGCAGCGTGTCGAGTGTGGGTGCGGCGCGACCCGCCGGCCACCACGACGGCGGCCACCACTCGCTGGCCCAGTCGCTCGTCGGCCAGTCCGAACACCGCGCAGTCGGCCACCGCGGGATGGGTCCGCAGCGCGGCTTCGACCGGCTGCGGCAACACCGTCAACCCGCCGGTGCTGATCGCGTCGTCGACGCGGCCCAGAACGCTGAGCACTCCTGAATCGTCAACGACGCCAAAGTCGTCGGTTCGAAACCAGCCGGCCTCGGCGAACGGATCGGGGTCGGGCGGATTGCGATAGCCCTTGGCCAACGTCGGGCCGCCGAGAACGATCGCGGCCGTCGTCGATGCGAACCGTGACGCCGTCGAGCGGGACGCCGTCGTAGACGCAGCCGCCGGCCGTTTCGCTCATCCCGTAGGTGCGGACCACGGTGATGCCGGCGCTCGCCGCGGCGTCGAGGACCGGTCGCGGGGCCGGGCCGCCGCCGATCAGCACCGCGTCCAGGTCGGCCAGTGCCGCGGTGGCGGCAGGATCGTCGAGCGCTTTGGCCAACTGCGTGGCGACCAGCGAGGTATAGCGTCGGCCCGGGCCGAGTTCGTCGACGGCAGAAGGCAATTGGCTGACGTCGAAGCCGGCCGACACGTCCAGCTCGACCGGGGCCCCGCCGGCCAGCAGGCTGCGCACCAGCACCTGGATTCCGGCGATGTGATACGACGGCAGGGCCAGCAGCCAGCGGCCGGGCCCGCCCAGCCGGTCGTGGGTGGCCACCGCGCTGGCGGTCAGCGCGGCAGCGGTGAGCAACGCGCCTTTGGGTGTGCCGGTGGTGCCCGACGTCGTCGCCACCAGAGCCACGTCGTCGTCGATCGCCTCGCCCACCCGCAGCGCTTCCAACGCCGAGCGATCGATCCCGTCCGGTACGGGCAGCAGAGCGGGGGAGCGGCCGTGCAGGACGTCGTCCAGGGCGGCCAGCAGCGGGCCGGCCGAGGAGCCGTGCGCCACGGCGAAAGCCCGCAGGACGGCTATATGGTTTCCTCGCCGTCGCGGACGTCGTCCAACGGCCAGCCCTTGGCGGCCAGCCGTTCCCGCACCCTCTCGACGTCGTCGGGAGTCGGCAACTCGTCGGTGAGTTGCGTGATCAGCACGCCGATGTCGACATGGTCGAAGTCGCCTCGCTGCATCAGCTCGTGGGCGACCAACTTGACCTCGTCGTTGCTCATCCGGCGGGAGAGCAGGGCGAGCACCGGGAAGTAGTCAGTCGGCGGAATGCCTTCTGGATATCCCGCGCGCAGCCACGCGACTACCGACGTCAGGAATCGATTCACAGTGTGTCACTTCCCCCACCGGGCCGTCGGTATGCCTGAATGCAGAATAATTTCTGATTTTACGCAGGCTTGGCACCGAGAATGTACATGCCGGTACGCGCCCCGATGAATTCCCGGGCGATGTACAACACGCCGATTACGACCGCGACCAGGGCCAACGCGTAGATCGCATAGCTGATCGCCGTCAGAGCCGGGTTCTTGTGCGCGACGGCCGTGCCGTCGGAGCCTTGGACGCCGGCACCTGCGGAGCCCACTCGCACGGCGATCGCGAACAGGGCGGGCAGTCCGCTACCCAGGATCAAGCCGAACATCAGAATCTTCAATGACGCCTGATAGTTGAACCAGTGGCTCATAGCGTGCCTGCTTTCTTTGCCTCGGCATCGTGAGGAGCGGCTTCTCCGTCGGTGAAGGGAGAGCCGGCGAGTCCCGGCTTGCCATGCTCGTCGAGCCCGGCAGTCAGGTCACCCTTCCACTCGGCGTTGACGTTGTTGTGGTCGACCTTGGTCTTGCGCGACTGCACGTAGATGGCCCCGGCCGCCGCTGCCAGCAAGAGGAAGCCGACGGTCGCGCCGGCGTAGCCGCCGATCCCGTGGGTCACCCAGTACGTGAGGGCCCCGACCAGGCCGGCCGCGGGCAGCGTGATCAGCCAGGCGGTCGCCATCCGGCCTGCGACGCTCCAGCGCACCTCGGCGCCGGGCTTGCCGACGCCGCTACCGAGCACCGAACCGGTGACCACCTGCGTGGTGGACAGCGCGTAGCCGAACTGGGCGGACAGCAAAATGATGACCGCAGAAGAGGATTCAGCGGCCATGCCTTGCGGCGACTTGATCTCGACGAGGCCCTTGCCCATGGTGCGGATGATCCGCCAGCCGCCGGTGTAAGTGCCCGCTGCCATCGCGCACGCGCAGGCCAAGATCACCCAGAACGGCGGAAGGGTATCGGTCCGGCTGACCGCGCCGTACGAGATCAGCGCCAGGAAGATCACGCCCATCGTCTTCTGCGCGTCGTTGGTGCCGTGTGCCAGCGAAACGAGGGAGGCCGAGAAGATCTGGCCGCGGCGGAACGCAGTCTCGCTGCGCTCCTCCGGGACTCCGCGATTGATCCGGTAAACCAGCCAGGTGCCCACCGCTCCGACGATCCCGGCCAACAGCACCGACACCAGGGCCGGAATCAACACGCGGGACACCACGCCGGTCCAGATCACCCCGTGCGCGCCGGCCGCCGCGATCATGGCGCCGACGATGCCGCCGACCAGGGCGTGCGACGAGCTCGAGGGGATACCCAGCAGCCAGGTCAGCAGGTTCCAGACGATCCCGCCGACCAGTCCGGCGAACACCAGCTGCAGCGTCACCAGGTGACCGTTCACCAAGTCCTTGGCGATGGTCCCGGCGACGGCAGTGGACAGGAACGCTCCTGCGAGGTTCAACACCGCCGAGAGCGTTACCGCTTGCTTCGGCTTGAGTGCGCCACTGGCGATGGACGTGGCCATCGCGTTCCCGGTGTCGTGGAAGCCGTTCGTGAAATCGAATGCGAGGGCGGTGATCACGACGATGATCAGAAGGAACAGCTGAAGATTCACGGGCCTAATTCTGTAGGTAGGGGGGCGCAGTTGTCGAAAGAACAGCGTCGCAAATCAAAGGTATTTCGCAGTAGTCGTCAGATGTTCGTCTGGGGTTAACCTGCCGGCTCATCGCGTTAACCGCGGGTATCTCGGCGCAGCGGATGCTCCGGCGGAATCTGGACGAAGATCAGCAGTACGCCGTCGGGATCGACGACATGCATCTCGTGCAAACCCCACGGTTCCTGGCGGGCCTCGCGGGCGATCTCGACGCCTCTGCTCTCCAGCTCGGCCTGTGTCGCGCTCACGTCGCGAACCTGCAGCCACAGCGCGCCGGAAACGGGCGGGCGGAATTCTCGTCGGCGCCGTGGTCGGCCAGCTCGATCAGCGACTGGCCCGCGAAGAACACCGTGCCCGCGCCGTAGTCGCGGAAGATCGCCAGACCGATCTGATCGCGGTAGAAGCTCAGCGATCGCTGGTAGTCCGCCGGCCGAAACAGCATCCGGCTGGCGAGAATCTCCATGCCCTCGTGTCTATCACGCGTCGGGATTATTCGGCTGTAAGCGCTGTCGCCGGATCGCCGTGGTCGCCAGGCCCGGAACGACGGTGTCGATGGCCTGCGCGGCGATCGCCATCCGCGGCGCGATCCGGACCGGGCGGGTGCGCGCCGCGGTGATCATCCAGCCCGCGGCCTCCTCGGAGGTCAGCGCCGGCAACCCCTGATACTCCTTGGTCGGCGCGATCATCGGGGTGGCCACCAGCGGGTAGTACAGCGTGGTCGAGTGCACACCCTTTGTCGCCCACTCGGTTTCGATCACCCGGCTGACCGCCGACAGCGCCGCCTTCGAGGCGTTGTAGACCGCGAACAGCGGCGACGGCTCGCTGAACACACCCCAGGTCGCGACGTTGATGATGTGCCCGTCGCCGCGCTCCAGCATCCCGGGCGCGATGCCGCGGATCAGTCGCAGCGGCGAGTAGTAGTTGAGCACCATCGTCCGGTCGACGTCGTGCCAGCGTTCCAGCGACTCGGCCAGCGGCCGGCGGATGGACCGGCCGGCGTTGTTGATCAAGATGTCCACCCCGCCGAGCCGCTTCTCGACGTCGGCGACCAGAGCGTCGACGGCGTCCAGGTCGGACAGATCGCAGGGGATGGCGATCGCGTCGCCGCCGTTGGCGGTGATCCGGCCGACCACCTCGTCCAGCAGATCCTGGCGGCGGGCCACCGCGACCACCGTGGCGCCGCGGCGGGCGAACTGCTCGGCGGCACATTCGCCGATCCCGGACGAGGCCCCGGTGAGTACGACGCGCTTGCCGGCCAGGTCGATGCGGGTGGCCCCGGGCCGGGGCAGGCAGGCGCGGCGCCAGCGGCGGGCGCATCGAGGCCAGCGTGATCTGCTCGGCCAGTCGCTGAAGCGGATTCCAACTCACAGGTCGGAAGTCTAGGCGGCGACGCGCAGCCGGGCTAGAAGTAGCGCGGGAACGGGCTCCAGTCGGGCGGCCGCTTCTCCAGGAATGCGTCGCGGCCCTCGACCGCCTCGTCGGTCATGTAGGCCAGTCGGGTTGCCTCGCCGGCGAACAGCTGCTGGCCCACCAGCCCGTCGTCGATCAAATTGAAGGAATATTTCAGCATCCGTTGCGCCTGAGGCGATTTCGCGTTGATCTCGGCCGCCCACTGGATGGCCTCGGTCTCCAGATCGGCGTGGTCGATGACGGCGTTGACCGCGCCCATCTGATGCATCTGCTCGGCGGTATACGGCCGGCCCAGGAAGAAGATCTCGCGGGCGAACTTCTGCCCCACCTGCCGGGCGAGGTAGGCGCTGCCGTAGCCGCCGTCGAAGCTGCCGACGTCGGCGTCGGTCTGCTTGAAACGGGCGTGCTCGCGGCTGGCCAGGGTGAGGTCGCAGACCGCGTGCAGGCTGTGCCCGCCGCCCGCGGCCCAGCCGTTGACCAGGCAGATCACCACCTTGGGCATGAACCGGATCAGCCGCTGGACTTCCAGGATGTGCAGCCGGCCGGCCCGCGCAGCGTCGACCGTGTCGGCCGTCTCACCGGCGGCGTACTGGTAGCCGCTGCGCCCGCGGATGCGCTGATCGCCGCCGGAGCAGAACGCCCAGCCGCCGTCCTTCGGCGACGGGCCGTTGCCGGTCAGCAGCACCACCCCGACGTCGGGCCACATCCGGGCGTGATCGAGCACGCGGTAGAGCTCGTCGACGGTGTGCGGGCGAAACGCGTTACGCACCTCGGGCCGGTTGAACGCCACCCGCACGGTCGCATCGGCTGACGTGGCGGTGGTAGGTGATGTCGGTCAGCTCGGCGAACCCGTCGACCGGCTTCCATTGATCGGCGTGAAAAGGATTGTCAGACAAGGTTATTGAATTCCGTCCAGTCGAAAGACCGCGATGCGGCCGGCCAGTGCCTCGAATTCCTCCGGCCGTCCGTCGGTGACCAGGCCGGCCCGTTTCATGAAGCCGACACCGGTGGGCACCTTTTCGGGGAACGCCCGCAGCAGCGGGCGGGAATCGTCAGCGGACAACTCGACCATTCTGACCCGCCGCACCTTGCGGCCACGCGCCACCGTCACTTCGCCGGCGGCGCGGACATTGGCCACCCAGTCGGCGCCGGGGAATCCAGCGACCACGTATTCGTGGCCGCCGACGGTCATCGGCGTGACGGGAGTCGAACGCTCGCGGCCCGATTTACGGCCGGGCACCGTCAGCACCACCGGGCTCTCACCGCCGAAACTCAGGCCCAGCCGCGACATTCGGACGAACACCTTGTTGGCCGGTTTGAGCCACCATGGCGGCCGAACCGATTTGCTCATACGGCGACGGTACTCGTCAGCTCTGCTCGACGAACCCCTCGATGCCGTCCGGCATTGCGCTGGTCCCGGGTGCGGTGACGGCGTCCAGGCGCGCGATCTGGTCGGCGTTCAGGACGACGGCGCCCGCGCCGAGGTTCTCCTCGAGATGGCCGATCGACTTCGTGCCCGCGATCAGCAGCATCGTTCGGCGCGTGCGCCAGCAGCCAGGCCAGCCCGACCTGCGCCGGCGTGACATCGAGCTCGCCGGCGATATCGACCACGCACCGGGTTGTCGGCGACCTTTGGGAAGCCGGGGAATGCCGATCCGAGCGGGAAATACGGCACCCACGCGATGTCCTCGGCTGTACAGACGTCGAGCATCGCCTCTTGGGAGCGGTCGAGCAGGCTGTAGGCGTTCTGGACGCAGACGATGCCCGCGGGCAGCGCGCGTTGCAGGATCTCGAGCGGCACGCTGCTGATCCCGATGGCGCCGATCTTGCCCTCGTCGCGCAGGGCGATCATCTCGGCCAGCTGGTCGTCGAGGTCGACGATCTGGTCGCCTTCGGCCTGCACGCCCGGTCCCAGGTCCATGCGGCGCAGATTCACCACAGGTATCTGGTCGAGGCCCAGTTGGCTCAGGTCGTCTTCGACGGCGGCGCGCAGTTCGGCGGGTCGTTGCGCCGGGCCCAGGGGGATCGGGCTCGTCGCCGGTGTAGCGCGCGCCCACCTTGCTGACGATGACGAGGTCGTCAGGGTAGGGCGCCAGCGCGGCGTGGATGCGGCGGTTCACCTCGCCGGGGCCGTAGAACGATGCGGTGTCGATGTGGTTGACGCCCAGCTCAATTGCGCGACGCAGCACGGCGACCGCGTCGTCGAGCGACGTCTCGAACAGTTGCATGGCGCCGTAGCCGACTCGGGCCACGGTCCTCGTGCCGATGCTGGCCGAGCCGCCGGGGCTTGTCTGTCATGGTGCTCCCATCGTGAGACACTGGTAGAAATGCGGAGGTCCCTCCGTTTGCCCGACTGTAGCAGAAACGGAGGAGGCTCCGCTTTGGCTGGACGTGAACGCTCCGACGCGCGCCGCAATCGGGAGAAGCTGCTCGAGGTCGCGACCGCGGCTTTCGCCGCCGCCGACGGGCGACCGGTGTCGCTGGAGTCGATCGCCCGCGACGCCGGCGTGGGGATCGGCACGCTGTACCGCCATTTCCCCAACCGTGAGGCGCTGGTCGAGGCGATCTACCGGACTGAACTCGCCGAAGTCGCCGCGGCCGCCGCAAAACTGCTCACTCGGCATCCGCCCAAGACGGCGCTGCGTCGCTGGATGGATCGCTACGCGACCTTCGTCGCCGCCAAGCGCGGCATGGCCGAATCGCTGCACGCGATATTCGACTCCGGCGCTATGCAGCCCAACGAAACCCGCGCCAGCATCGCCGGAGCCGTCGACCTGCTGCTGCGGGCCGGTGCCGACGACGGCACCCTGCGCTCCGACGTACAGGCCGACGATGTGGTGTCCAGCCTGATCGGCATCTTCTTGGCCAGCGGTTCGCCCGAGCAGACCGGTCGGCTACTCGACCTGTTGGTGGCCGGCGCGTCAACTCGTTGAGGGAATCAATCGGCGCTCTGCGGCGTTGGATGCAGGCATGACACTCAACGACGCGGCGCGCGAGCTCATCGGGGACGGCGTCGACGCCACCCTGGTGACCCTCAACCCCGATGGCAGTCCACAGGTATCGCTGGTCTGGGTGGCCTTGCGGTCCGGCCCCGACGGCGACGAGTTGGTCACCGCGCATCTCGGTGAACACAAGAAGGTCCGCAATATCCGGCGCGACCCTCGCGTCGCCGTGACCATCGCATTTCCCGGCGACGTGAACAGGCAGCTGAGGCCGTACCTTTCGATTGAGGGACCGCCTACATCGAAGAGGGCGGCGCTCCCGAGTTGCTCGTGAGCCTGTCGGAGGTGCTGCTCGACCCAGACCAGTTCCCGCCGAAGGACGCGCCGCCCGGGTTCGTGACCCACATCCGCATCGACAAAGTCGGCGGCGTCGGGCTCTAGTCCGTCCGGCGACTGCCGAAAGCCCGGCCTGCCGGGCGCTCGGCCGCGAAAGCCCAGCTAACCGGGCGCTCGGGCACACTCGAGCAAGCTAGCCGACGGCCCGGCCGGCGCCTTCCCAGAACTGCGCGCGCACGGCCTTCTTGTCCGGCTTGCCCAGCCCGGTCAACGGCAGCGCGTCGACGATCACCACGCGCTTGGGTGACTGCACCGAACCCTTGCGGTCCTTGACCGCGGACTGGACTTCGGCGGTCATCGTCTCGACCGCGGCGTCGTCGCGGGCCGCGTCGTCGCGCAGCACCACCACGGCGGTGACGGCCTCGCCCCACTTGTCGTCCGGCGTGCCGACCACGCAGACCTGCGCCACCGACGGATGCTCGGCGATGACGTCCTCCACTTCGCGGGGGAACACGTTGAAGCCGCCGGTGACGATCATGTCCTTGACCCGGTCGACGATGAAGTAGAAGCCGTCCTCGTCCTCGCGGGCCATGTCGCCGGTGTGCAACCAGCCGTCTTTGAAGGTCTCGGCGGTCGCTTCGGGCAGATGCCAGTAGCCGCCGGCCAAAAGTGGCCCGGCTGACACAGATTTCGCCCGGTTCGCCCTGCGGGACGGGCTTGCCGTCGTCGCCGAGCAGCGCCACCCGCGAGAACAGCGTCGGGCGTCCGCAGGACGTCAGCCGCTTCTCGTCGTGGTCGGCCTTGGCCAGGTAGGTGATCACCATCGGCGCCTCGGACTGGCCGTAGTACTGCGCGAAGATCGGGCCGAACCGCTTGATCGCCTCGGCCAGGCGTACCGGGTTGATCGCCGAGGCGCCGTAGTACACGGTTTCCAGCGACGACAGGTCGCGGGTCTTGCGAATCCGGGTGGTCCATCAACGCGTAGAGCATCGACGGCACCAGCATGGTCGCCGTAATCTTCTGCTCTTCAATGACTTTCAGCACCTCGGCCGGGTCGAACTTGCTCAGCACCACCATCTCGCCGCCCTTGACCACCGTCGGCGTGAAGAACGCGGCACCGGCGTGCGACAGCGGCGTGCACATCAGGAACCGCGGGTGCTCCGGCCACTCCCATTCGGCGAGCTGGATCTGACGTCATCGTGGCGATGTTCCCGGTGGTACCGATGACGCCCTTGGGCTTGCCGGTCGTCCCGCCGGTGTAGGTCAGGCCGCCGATGTGGCTGGGCGGCAGGTCGGCGACGATGATCGGCTGCGGCGAGTACTTCGCGGCCTCGGCGTTCAGGTCGACCGCCACATCCTTGAGTTCCTCGGGAACCGGGCCGATGGTCAGGATCTGCTTCAGCGAGTCGACCTTGTCCAGCAGGCCCAGCGCGCGCTCGATGAACATCGGGTTGGGGTCGATGATCAGCGCGGTCGCACCGGCATCGGAGAGCACGTAGGCGTGGTCGTCCAGGGAGCCCAGCGGGTGCAGCGCGGTGCGCCGGTAGCCCTGAGTCTGGCTGGCGCCGAGGATCATCAGCACCTCGGGGCGGTTGAGCGCGAGCAGGCCGACGGTGACGCCGGTGCCGGCGCCCAGCGCGTCGAATGCCTGGATGTATTGGCTGATCCGCTCGGCCAGCTGACCGCCGGTGAGCGTGGTGTCGCCGAGGAACAGCACCGGCCGGTTCTTGTGGCGCTTGAGTGCGCCGACGAGCAGGTGGCCGTTGTGGGTCGGATTGCGCAACAGGTCGTCACTCATAGCGAGCCAGACTAGAACGTGTTGCAATTTGTGTCTGCTACCCCCTGCCGGGAGGCCGGGGCCACTACCCTTTCTGCTCATGGCCGCCGCAGACGTCGTCATCACCGGAACTGTCCTGACCGTCGACGACGCCCGGCCCACCGCCGAGGCGCTGGCCATCGCCGACGGCCGGATCGTCGCCGTCGGTGAGCCGGGCCGAAGTGGCGCGACTTCATCGGCCCCGACACCCAGACCATCGACCTCGGTGACGGCTGCGTGATGCCGGGTTTCGTTGAGGCGCACGGCCATCCGCTGATGGAGGCGATCGCGCTGTCCGATCGGCTGGTCGACATCCGGCCGGTCACCCTGCGCGACGCCGGCGCAGGTGGTCGACGCGGTTCGCCGCGAGGTGGCCCGCCGCGGCCAGGATGGCGCCTACCTCAACGGCTGGGATCCGCTGCTGCAGGACGGCCTGCCGGAGCCGACGCTGAGCTGGCTGGACGAGATCGCACCCGACGATCCGCTGGTGATCATCCACAACTCCGGGCACAAGGCCTACTTCAACTCGCGCGCCGCCCAGCGGGCCGGGCTCAACCGCGACACCGCCGACCCCAAGGGCGCCAAGTACGGCCGTGACGCCAACGGCGACCTCGACGGCACCGCCGAAGAAACGGGTGCGGTGTTTCCGCTGCTCAACGGGGCTATCGCGCCGAGCGACTACCCGGCGATGCTGCTGGCCGAGTGCGCCCGGCTCAACCAGGCCGGCCTGACCACCTGCTCGGAAATGGCGTTCGACCCGTCGCTGCGGCCGATGCGTCGAGGTGCTTGCGCGGCAAGCTGCCAGTACGGCTGCGGACCTACGAGATCTCCAACCCGCAGATGAAGACCGACGCCACGCCCGGCGAGGGTGACGACATGCTGCGTCAGGTCGGCATCAAGATCTGGGTGGACGGCTCGCCGTGGATCGGCAACATCGCGCTGTCGTTCCCCTACCTCGACACCGCGGCCACCCGAACGATCGGCGTGACGCCGGGTTCGTGCGGCCACGCCAACTACACCGCCGAACAGCTCACCGAGATCGTCGACGCCTATTACCCGCTGGGCTGGCCGATGGCCTGTCATGTGCAGGGCGACGCCGGAGTGGACACCATCCTCGACGTCTATGAGCAAGCGCTGCAACGCAACCCGCGCGACGATCACCGGCTGCGCCTCGAACACGTCGGCGCGATCCGGCCCGAGCAGCTGCAGCGCGCCCACGACCTCGGCGTCACCTGCAGCATCTTCGTCGACCAGATCCACTACTGGGGTGACGTCATCGTCGACGGGCTGTTCGGCGAGGAGCGCGGATCCCGTTGGATGCCAGCAGGTTCCGCGGTGGCCACCGGTATGCGCATCTCGCTGCACAACGATCCGCCGGTGACGCCCGAGGAGCCGCTGCGCAACATCAGCGTCGCCGTCACCCGCACAGCGCCCAGCGGGCGGGTGCTCGGTCCCGAGGAGCGGCTGACCGTCGAGCAGGCGATCCGGGCGCAGACCATCGACGCGGCCTGGCAGCTGTTCGCCGACGACATCACCGGCTCGCTGGAAGTCGGCAAGTATGCCGACCTGGTGGTGCTGTCCGCCGATCCGCGCGCGGTGCCGCCGGAGGACATCGCCGACCTGCAGGTGCGCGCGACGTTCCTGGCCGGCCGCCAGGTCTACGCGTCGTGACCCCAGCGCTGACAGACGTTCTCGACCGCTTGCACGTCGTTTCGCTGCCGATGCGAGTGCGCTTCCGCGGCATCACCACCCGCGAGTTGGCGCTGATCGACGGTCCCGCCGGCTGGGGTGAATTCGGCGCCTTCCTCGAATACGGCGACGCCGAGGCCGCGCACTGGCTGGCCGCCGCGCTCGACTCGGCCTACCGGACGCCCCCGCCGCCGCTGCGGACGCGCATCGACGTCAACGCCACCGTCCCGGCCGTCGCTGCCGCGCAGGTGCCCGAAATCCTGGCCCGCTTCCCCGGCGCGCGCACCGCGAAGGTGAAGGTCGCCGAGCCCGGCCAGACCCTCGACGACGACGTCGCCCGGGTCGACGCGGTCCGCGCCCTGGTGCCCACGGTTCGGGTCGACGCCAACGGCGCCTGGACCGTCGCGCAGGCCGTCGAAGCAGCCGCGGCGCTGTCGGTGTCCGGCCCGCTGGAGTACCTCGAGCAGCCCTGCGCCACGGTCGACGAGCTCGCGCAGCTGCGCCGCCTGATCGACGTGCCGGTCGCCGCCGACGAGAGCATCCGCAAGGCCGGCGACCCGCTGGCCGTGGTCCGCGCCGGCGCCGCCGACATCGCCGTGCTGAAAGTTGCTCCGCTGGGCGGTATTTCGGCGTTGCTCGCGATCGCCGCGCAGATCGACATTCCCGTCGTGGTCTCCAGCGCGCTGGACTCGGCGGTGGGCATCGCCGTCGGACTTTCCGCCGCCGCGGCGCTGCCGAATCTGAACCATGCCTGCGGGCTGGGCACCGGCCGGCTGTTCGTCGAGGACATCACCGATCCAGTCGAGCCGATCGACGGCTACCTGCCGGTCGGGCCGGTCATCCCGGACCCGGCGCGACTGCAGGCGCTGGCCGCGTCGCCGCGAGCGGCGACAGTGGTGGATCGACCGGGTCAGGGCCTGCTATCCGCTGCTGTCCTGATTTGTGGGGTGCATGGCGTAGACGACATGGGGTCTGATCGCCAACACTGGCCCTATGACGCGAAAAGTCCTGATCGTCGGCTTCCCGGGCGTGCAAGCGCTGGACCTGGTCGGGCCGTTCGATGTGTTTGCCGGGGCGTCGAAGGCGCTGACCGCCCAGGGCAAAGAGGGCTACGAGCCGGTGCTGGCATCCCTCGACGGGCAGCCGGTGGCCACCGGGACCGGGCTGACCTTCGGCACCGCCACCCTGCCCGACCCGCCGGAGCGCGTCGACACCCTGGTGCTGCCGGGCGGTCAGGGCACCCGCCCCGACAAGCGTGACCCGCGGCTGATCGACTGGATCGTCGCCGCGGCGCCGCTGGCCCGCCGCGTCGTCACCGTGTGCACCGGAGCCTTTCTGGCGGCGCAGGCCGGCCTGCTCGACGGCTGCCGGGCGACCACCCACTGGGCTCACGCCGACGAGCTGGCGCGGGAATTCCCGGCGATCGATGTCGACCCCGACCCGATCTTCGTCCGCAGCTCGCCGACGGTGTGGACGGCCGCCGGCGTCTGTGCGGGCATCGACTTGGCGCTGGCGCTGGTCGAAGAGGACCACGGGACCGAGGTGGCGCAGACGGTGGCCCGCCATCTGGTGATGCACCTGCGCCGGCCCGGCGGGCAGACGCAGTTCGCCGCGCCGGTCTGGGTGACCCGCGCCAAACGTGAGCCGATCCGCGCCGTGCAGGACGCCGTCGAGTCCGAACCCGGTGGCGCGCACAGCATCGACGAACTCGCCCGCCTCGCCGCGATGAGCCCGCGGCATTTCACCCGGGTGTTCACCGACGAAGTCGGCGAAGCGCCCGGCGCCTACGTCGAGCGGGTCCGCACCGAGGCGGCCCGTCGCCAACTCGAGCAGACCGACGACACCGTGGTGGCCATTGCCGCACGCTGCGGCTTCGGCACCGCGGAAACCATGCGCCGCAACTTCATTCGACGCGTCGGCATCTCTCCCGACCAATACAGAAAGACATTCGTATGACCCAGATCGCGATCGTCGTCTATCCAGGTTTCACCGCGCTGGACTTCATCGGCCCCTACGAGGTGCTGCACCGGCTACCCGGCACCGAGGTCCGCTTCGTCTGGCACGAGCCCGGCCCGATCACCGCCGACTCCGGAGTCCTGGTCATCGGCGCCACCCACTCGTTCGCCGAAACCCCTTCGCCGGACGTGATTTTGGTGCCGGGCGGGATGACCACCGTCGAACACGCCCGCGACGAGAAGCTGCTGGACTGGGTGCGCACCGCGCACCAGACCGCGACCTGGACGACGTCGGTCTGCTCGGGTTCGCTCATCCTGGCCGCCGCCGGCCTGCTCGACGGCAAACGGGCCACCTCGCACTGGAGCGTCGCTGGCCTTGCTGAAAACGTTGGGCGTCAACGCCGTTGGCGACGAGCGGGTGGTGCACGACGGGAACATCGTCACCAGCGCCGGGGTGTCGGCCGGCATCGACCTGGCGTTGTGGCTGGCCGGCCAGATCGGTGGCGAAGAGCGCGCGAAGGCCATCCAGTTGGGGATCGAATACGACCCGCAGCCGCCGTTCGACTCCGGCCACATGTCCAAGGCATCCGCGAAAACCAAAGCGACCGCCACCGCGTCGCTGGCCCGGGATATCGCCATACCGGCAGCGCTCAAAGCCGGCACGCAGCTGCTGTGGGATCGCGCGCTGGCGGCGGCCCGGGGCAAAGCCCGCCGCTAGCCGGCGATCGCGTCGATCACCGCGTCGGGTTCGTCCATCGAGACGAAGGTCCGCGCGCCCGGCACCTCGATCAGCTTGGCGTTGCTGAACGCCGCGGCCAGCCGCCGGCCCAGGCTTCGGGGTGAACACCCGGTCGCCCTGACCCCAGACCAGCGTGACCGGCTTGTCGAACCGGGGCAGCCGGGTCGCCACGTCGGTGAGATCGGTGACGGCGATCTGGCGCAGCAGCGCGGCCAGGTCGCGGCAGATGCGAGCGTCGTTCAGGCACGGCGCAATCCAGTCGGCCGTCACGCTGCTTATCGGGCCGGCTGACCAGCAGGCCGAAGCCGAGCGCGGAGTTTCGCAGCGCCGCCAGCCGCATCGGCTCCATCATCGCCTTGATCGAGATCGGGCCGCGCAGCACGCCGAACACCGCGTTGAACGGGAACGGCGGGCATTGGTCGAAGGCGTCGCAGTTGGTCAGCACCAGTCGGCCGATCCGCTCCGGATGGGCGTCGACCACAAGCTGGCAGATGCCGCCGCCGGTGTCGCTGCCGACCAGCGTCACCTCGGACAGGTCGAGGGCGGCGATCGCGTCGTTGACGATCTCGGCCACGCCGTGCAGCGACAGCACGCCGGCGTCGTTGACCGGGATGGTGTGTGAGCCCAGCGGCAAGGTCGGCACGATGCAGCGGTAACCGAGGCGGCCCAGGCTTTTCGGCGACCTCGCGCCACAGTTCGCCGTTCACCAGGACGCCGTGGACGAAGAACACCGGCGGATGCGCCGAATCCTGCGGACCGTATTCCTGGTATTCGATGGTTGCCTGCTTGAGTGCCAGTTGTGTCATGTGGACAGTCAAGGCCCGAACCCGCTGCCAGCTCGACGCCGCGGACTGCCAAATACTGCCAACGCCCCGCAGTCGCGTAGGTTCGTCGTCGTGATCAACCTGGCTTACGACGACAACGGGACGGGGGAGCCCGTCCTCTTCATCGCCGGACGCGGTGGACTGGGACGCACCTGGCATCTGCATCAGGTTCCGGCATTCCTGGACGCCGGCTACCGCGTCATCACCTTCGACAACCGCGGGGTCGGCGCGACCGCGAGCGCCGACGGATTCACCACCGAGACCATGGTCGCCGACACCGCGGCGCTGATCGAGTCGCTCGGCGTCGGCCCGGTACGCATCGTGGCGGTGTCGATGGGTTCCTTCATCGCCCAGGAGCTGATGCTGACGCGGCCCGAGCTGGTGAGCCAGGCGGTGCTGATGGCCACCCGCGGCCGGCTGGACAAGGCGCGTGAGTTCTTCCGTGCCGCCGAGGACGAGCTGGCCGCCTCCGGCGTGCAGATCCCGACCGCCTACGACGCCAAAATCCGCCTGCTGGAGAGCTTTTCACCCAAGACGCTCAGCAACGACGAGGCCGTCGCCGAGTGGATCAGCATGTTCACCATCTGGCCGATCAAGATCACGCCGGGAATGGTCCGACAAGGCTGGATCTCGCCGCAGGGCAACCACCTGCCCTCCTACCGGGGAATCACCACCCCGACGCTGGTGCTCGGTTTCGCCGACGACGTGGTGACGCCGCCGCACCTGGGCAAAGAGGTCGCCGACGCCATTCCCGGCGCCAGGTACCAGCTGATCGCCGACACCGGGCATCTCGGCTTCCTGGAGCGGCCCGAGGTGGTCAACGCCGCGGTGCTGAAGTTCTTCGCCAGCATGGGGTACTGACGCCGGGCGCCGAGTGTGCAGGTGGTATCGGTCGAGGCTCGGGTTTCGCGAGCAGAAGCTGCACAGTCGGCGAACAACAGCGCTGCGTCGCCCGACGTAGGCTGAACTGGTGAATCCCTCGACGGCACAGGCCCGCGTCGTCGTCGACGAACTGATCCGCGGCGGTGTCCGCGATGTGGTGCTGTGCCCGGGCTCGCGCAACGCCCCGCTGGCGTTTGCGCTGCAGGACGCCGACCGGGCCGGCCGGGTGCGGCTGCACGTCCGCATCGACGAGCGGACCGCGGGGTTTCTGGCCGATCGGGCTGGCGATCGCCGCGGGCACACCGGTCTGCGTCGCGATGACGTCGGGCACCGCGGTGGCCAACCTCGGTCCGGCCGTGGTGGAGGCCAACTACGCGCGGGTGCCGCTGATCGTGCTGTCGGCCAACCGGCCCTACGAAATGCTCGGCACCGGCGCCAACCAGACCATGGAACAGCTGGGCTACTTCGGCACCCAGGTCCGCGCCACGATCAGCCTCGGGCTGGCCGAAGACGCTCCGGAGCGGATGGAAGCGCTCAACGCGACCTGGCGATCGGCCACCTGCCGCGTGCTGGTCGCCGCGACCGGCGCGCGCAGCGCCAACGCCGGCCCGGTGCATTTCGACATCCCGCTGCGCGAGCCGCTGGTGCCCGACCTGCGAGCCTGGACCCACCCCGCCGGGTCGGCCCGACGGCAAGCCGTGGACGTACACCCCGGCGGTCACCTTCGACCAGCCGCTGGACATCGACCTCAGCCTGAACACCGTCGTCATCGCCGGCCATGGCGCCGGTGTAGCGGCCCGAGCTGGCCGCGCTGCCGACCGTCGCCGAGCCCACCGCGCCCGCCCGCCGCCAACCCGCTGCATCCGCTGGCGCTGCCGCAGCTGCGCCCGCAGCAGGTGATCATGCTGGGCCGGCCCACCCTGCACCGGCCGGTGTCGGCGCTGCTGGCCGACCCGTCGGTGCCGGTGTACGCGCTGACCACCGGACCGCGCTGGCCCGACGTCTCGGGTAACTCGCAGGCCACCGGCACCCGCGCCGTCACCACCGGCGACGCCGAGCCCCGACTGGCTGACCCGCTGCGCCGAGCTCAACGGCCACGCCGTCGCCGCGGTCCGCGAGCAGCTCGCCGCGCACCCGCTGACCACCGGCCTGCACGTGGCCGCCGCGGTCGACCGACGCGCTGCGCCCCGGCGACCAGCTGGTGCTCGGCGCGTCCAACCCGGTGCGCGACGTCGCGCTGGTCGGCCTGGAGCCGCGCGCATCGCGGCGAATCACAGTGCGCTCCAACCGCGGGGTCGCCGGCATCGACGGGACGGTGTCGACCGCGATCGGGGCGGCGCTCGGCGCATGACCCGACCGGCGGGCGGACCGTCGCGCTGATCGGCGACCTGACCTTCGTTCACGACAGCTCCGGCCTGCTGATCGGGCCGACCGAGCCGGTTCCCGCGGACCTGACCATCGTGGTGTCCAACGACAACGGCGGCGGCATCTTCGAACTGCTCGAGCAGGGCGACCCGCGGTTCTCCGATGTGTCCGCCCGGGTGTTCGGCACCCCGCACGACGTCGACGTCGGCGCGTTGTGCCGCGCCTACCACATCGAGAGCCGGCAGATCGAGCTCGACGACCTGGGGGCCGCGCTCGACGAGCCGGCCGCCGGGATGCGGGTGCTGGAGGTCAAGGCGGACCGATCCTCGCTGCGGCAGCTGCACGCCGCGATCAAGGCTGCCCTGTGAATCGACTGGCCGGCGCCCTCGCGGCGCTGAAAGCCTGGTGCGCGCATCCTCATTCACGGCCGCAGCGGCGAATTCCCGAACACTCGCGGGCATCGCGCGGTGCGGCTTGCGCGCATCGGTGTGCTGATCCTCGTCACCCTGGCTACGCTGCAGTCGCTGCTGCTGGTGGCCGGCGCGGTGCGCAATGACCTTGCGATCCAACACAATATGGGTGTAGCCGAGGCCGAGGTGCTCGACGCGGGTCCGCGCCGCTCGACCATCGAGTTCGTCACGCCGGACCGGGTCACCTACCGCCCCGAGCTCGGAGTGCTGTATCCGTCCGAATTGGCAACGGGGATGCGAATTTACGTCGAGTACGACAAGCTGCAACCCCAATTTGGTTCGGGTGCAACACCGTACCGCCAAGCTGGCGATCATCCCGGCGGGCTCCATCGCGGTCGTCGGCTGGCTGATCGCGGCGGCCGCGCTGACCGGTCTGGCGTGGATGGACAAGCGGCTGGACCGTCAGCTGGTCAGCGCGTCCAGCCAGCCCGGATCTTGAGTGTCGACAACGCTTCTGGTGTTCAGGTTGTAGATCGTCGGGGTGCCCGGGTTGGTCCGGGTTCTCCTCTTTGAGGCGTGCCTTGTTCGCGTCGTTGACCGCGGCTGGCGTCCACCACGTACTCGCCGGCCGCGATCCGGTCGGCCACCGCATCGGGCAGTCCACTTTCGCGGGCCATCGCCGCGACGGCATCGCCTGCTCGGGCCGTCGGAACTCTGGTGGCGGTAAAGGTCTTGCACGAAGGCCTGATACGCCGTCGGCGACGTCGCCGGGTCGGCCGCCAGGAACAGCGCGTTGACCAGGCGGGCGGACACGTCGTTGTGATGCCTGCCGTCCAGGAACGTCAGCCACCGATACGTGATGGCCAACCGGCCGCCGGCCAGCGCGGCGGCCAACCGGTCGCCGTCGGCCGCTTCGAACTCCGCGCAGTGCGGGCATTGCGGTTCGCAGAAGATCTCCAACTGCACCGGGGCGATCCACGACCCGACCAGCACGCCGTTGGCATCGAAGGTTCGTGGCACGTCGGCGTGTGCGTTGCTGGTGTCGAACATCACCAATCCCAGCATCGTGGCCAATACGCCCAGGTAGAACCGCATTCGTCAGACTCCCCTTTGGGTCAGAGTTCGTGTCGTGTACGCCAGTCGGTAACCATATCGACAGGCGGCGCTGCCACCGTGATGGTGTGCGAGTAGCGATTGTCGCGGAATCTTTTCTCCCGCACGTCAACGGCGTGAGCAACTCCGTCGTCCGAACACTCGAGCACCTGCGCCGCACCGGCCATGAAGCACTGGTCATCGCGCCCGACACTCCGCACGGCGAGGAACCCGCCGATCGTCTCTACGACGGTATCCGGGTGCATCGGGTGCCGTCGTGGATGTTCCCGAAGGTGACCACCCTGCCGTTGGGTCTCCCGCTGCCGCGAATTCTGCGCGTGCTGCGCGGATTCGAGCCTGACGTCGTGCATTTGGCCTCGCCGGCCCTGCTCGGCTGGGGCGGGGTGAAGGCGGCCCGACGCCTCGGCGTGCCGACGGTTGCGGTCTACCAGACCGACGTGCCCGGGTTCGCGGCCAGCTATGGCATCGGCATCACCGAAAAAGCGGCCTGGGCCTGGTTCCGGCACCTGCACCGGCTCGCCGACCGCACGTTGGCGCCGTCCACTGCGACCATGGAATCTCTTGTTGCTCATGGCATTCCGCGGGTACACAAATGGGCGCGCGGCGTCGACATGATCGGCTACGCGCCGTCGGCCCGCGACGAGGCGTTGCGACGGCACTGGTCGCCGGACGGCAAGCCGATCGTCGGCTTCGTCGGTCGGCTCGCGCCGGAGAAGCACGTCGAGCGGCTCACCTCGCTGGCCGCCGCCGGCGAGGTGCAGGTCGTCATCGTCGGTGACGGGGTCGACCGCGCCAAGCTCCAATCGGCAATGCCCACAGCAGTTTTCACCGGAGCGCTGTACGGCGAGGAACTGGCCAAGGCTTACGCCAGCATGGACGTCTTCGTCCACGCCGGTGAGCACGAAACGTTCTGCCAAGTCGTGCAGGAGGCGCTGGCGTCGGGGTTGCCGGTGATCGCCCCCGACGCGGGCGGACCGCGCGACCTGGTGACGCCGTGGCGCACCGGACTGCTGTTGGGAGTCAAGGAATTCGAGGCGCAACTGCCGAACGCGGTCGCGCACCTTCTCGAAGACCGGCAGCGCTACTCGGTGGCCGCCCGCCGCAGCATCCTCGAACGCAGCTGGCCCGCGATCTGCGACGAGTTACTCGGCCACTACGAGGCGGTTCTGTCGCCCGTGGCCCGGGCGCGGATGCGCCGGCAACACGCGCAGGGGCAGTGACCTTTCAGCCCTGAGCCAACTCGGCGACGGGCTGCCATTCCTCCCAGGTGCGCAGCCGCTGCTCGTAGTCGGCCTTGGCCAACCCCAACGGCGCATCGCCGAAGAACACCCGCAGCGGCGGCTCGTCCGCATCGACAACCTTGAGCACCGCTGCCGCGGACGCTGTCGGATCACCGGGCGCGGCCCACCGGGTCTTGCGTACCCGCTCGTTCTCGGCGTGCACGTCGGCGTCCGCAGGCAGCGCTTCGGCGCTCCGCGACGACGACCCAATGATGTGGCCGCTGCGTTGCTCGCGCAGGTACGGCAATGCGGTCCTCGAGTGACCCTACAGGCCCACGTGATGTACCCGGTGATGAACCAAACTTTTTCAGCCTATGCCGTTGCGCAACGCACATGTCGGCGGCGTCATTCCCGGCACGCCGGTACGTGTCAGCGCGGGAGTGAACCGCGCCACGCTGGACAAGGACCCCCGTGAGGTGGCGTCGATGTTCGACGGCGTCGCGCGCCGCTACGACATCACCAACACCGTGCTGTCGCTGGGCCAGGACCGGTACTGGCGGCGCGCCACCCGCAAGGCGCTGGGCATCGGGGCGGGGGAGAAGGTGCTCGATCTGGCCGCCGGTACCGCGGTGTCGACGGTGGAGCTGGCCAGCTCCGGGGCGTGGTGTGTGGCGGCGGACTTCTCGGTCGGGATGCTCGGCGCCGGCCATGCCCGCAAGGTGCCCAAGGTCGCCGGCGACGCCACCCGGTTGCCGTTCGCCGACAACGTGTTCGACGCGGTCACGATCAGCTTCGGGCTGCGCAACGTCGCCGAACGCGACACCGCACTTTCGCGAGATGGCCCGGGTCACGCGGCCCGGCGGCCGGTTGGTGGTGTGCGAGTTCTCCACGCCCACCAACGGGATGTTCGCCACCGTCTACAAGGAGTACCTGATGCAGGCCCTGCCGCGGGTTGCGCGGGCGGTGTCGAGCAATCCGGAAGCCTATGTCTACCTTGCCGAGTCGATTCGAGCCTGGCCCGACCAGGCTGACCTGGCCCACCAGATAACCCGCGCCGGATGGTCGGCGGTGCGATGGCGAAACCTCACCGGCGGCATCGTCGCGCTGCACGCCGCCTACAAAGCGCCGCGCTGACTTTCATTCGCGCCGCTGGTCGCGATCCGACCCGGCTATTGGCATCCCGCCCATTTCGCCAGTGCCGCTACACACTCGACCAGCTCAGTCAGGGCCGGCCCGCCGCGCGGAAGTCGCTGCCGCACTGCAGAAGTACGCCGACCTCGGCGAGCAGGTTCTGCCGTTGTTGGGCAACGCGGTCAGCTGAACCGCCGTCAGCTGAACGGCTTTCGGCGATCGAGCAGCCGGGAGAGCCGCCCGCTGCCGCGCCACACCCGCGCCACCCAGTCGGCGTCCTCGTCGGTGACCAGGTTGCCCATCACCCGCACCGCGATGCCCATCAGCGTCGTCGAGCGCATCCCGATCGGGCCGGCCGCAGGCAGAAACCGCGGGAACGTCAGCAGCAAGCCCAGCCGGCGGGCCACCGAAAACCCCCGCCCGTAATGGGATTGGAGCACTGCCGGCCATGCCCCGGAGAAGTCGCCGGATCCGAGCATCTCCGCCGCCAGCCGGCCGGTCTCCAGCCCGTAGTCGATGCCCTCGCCGTTGAGCGGGTTGACACAGGCCGCCGCGTCGCCGATCAGCATCCAGTTGCGGCCCGCCACACCGGATACCGCCCCGCCCATCGGCAGCAGCGCCGACGACATCGCGCGGGGCTGGCCCTCGAAGCCCCACTCCTCGCGCCGCAGGTCGGTGTAGTACGACATCAGCGGCCGCAGTGCCAGCTCGGCCGGCCGCTTCGTCGGTCGACAGCGCGCCCACGCCGATGTTCACTTCGCCGTTGCCCAGCGGGAAGATCCACCCGTAGCCGGGCAGCACCGCGCCGTCGGGTGAGCGCAGCTCCAAATGGGAAGTGAGCCACGGGTCGTCGCTGCGCGGCGTGGCCAGGTATCCGCGGGCGGCGATCCCGTACACCGTCTCCTGATGCCAGCGCCGGCCCAGCACGCGGCCCAGGGTCGAGCGGGCGCCGTCGGCGACGATCAGCTCGCGGCAACCGACCCGGCTGCCGTCGGACAGCGTCACCGACACCACCCGGGTCGATGAATCATGATTGACACCAACAGCTTTGACGCCGAGCCGCATGCGCGCGCCGGATTCCTCGGCGACTTTGCGAATCCGGTCGTCCAGCTCGACGCGGGCCACCGCGCTGCCGGTCGACGGGAACGACGGGCCGGGCCATGGCACCTCGACCTCGCCGCCGAACCCGCTCATCCGCAGGCCGCGGTGCCGGATCCGCGCGTCGAGCCATTCGCCGAGCCCCAGCCGTTCCAGCTCGGCGACCGCCCGCGGCGTCAGCCCGTCACCGCAGGCCTTGTCGCGCGGGAAGTTCGCCGAGTCGATCACCAGCACGTCGCGGCCCGCACGCGCGGCCCACGCCGCGGCCGCCGAGCCGGCCGGTCCGGCGCCCACGACCACCACGTCGGCATGGGAGTCCATGTTCACCAGTATGTTGGTTGGGTGAGGACTCCGGACGACGGTGGTGGCGGGCGTGGATCTCAGCGCCTTCGGTGACGCCGATTTCGCCACCGGCGTGCGCGACGGGGTGGCCCGCATCGAGCAACTGATGGAAACCGAGCTGCGCGGGTCGGATGACCTGATGACAGACGCCGTGCTGCACCTGTTCGAGGCCGGCGGCAAACGATTCCGGCCGCTTTTCGCGGTGCTGTCCGCGCAGCTGGGGCCGCATCCGGACAGTCGACGAGGTCGCCATCGCCGGCGCGGTCATCGAGCTGGTGCACCTGGCCACGCTGTACCACGACGACGTGATGGACGAGGCGCAAGTGCGCCGCGGCGCGCCCAGCGCCAACCTGCGGTGGAGCAACAACGTCGCGATCCTGGCCGGCGACTACCTGTTCGCGACCGCGTCGCGGCTGGTGTCGCGGCTGGGCCCGGACGCGGTGCGGATCATCGCCGAGACCTTCGCCCAGCTGGTGACCGGGCAGATGCGCGAAACCCAAGGGGCCGTCGACAAGGCCGACCCGATCGCCCACTACCTCAAGGTGGTGCACGAGAAGACGGCCTGCCTGATCGGCGCGGCCGGCCGGTTCGGGGCGATGTTCTCCGGCGCCGACGAGGAGCAGACCGAGCGGCTGAGCCGGCTGGGTGACCTGGTCGGCACGGCGTTTCAGATCTCCGACGACATCATCGACATCGACAGCGATCCCGACGAGTCCGGCAAGCTGCCGGGCACCGATCTGCGCGAGGGCGTGCACACGCTGCCGGTGCTCTATGCGCTGCACGACACCGGACCCGACGCCGACCGGCTGCGCGAGCTGCTGGCCGGGCCGATCGAGGACGACGCGGCGCTCGCCGAGGCGCTGGGGTTGCTGCGGGCCTCGTCGGGCATGGCCAAGGCCAAGGAGACCGTGGCCCAGTTTGCGGCGCAGGCCCGCGAGGAACTGGCCGCGCTGCCCGAAGGCCCCGGACGGAATGCGCTCGCGACGCTGGTCGACTACACGATCCACCGACACGGCTAGTTTGCGGAACTCTGGTACGGCTCCTCGGCGTTAGATGGGGTGACTCGTAGGAGGACTTTGATGATCTGGCATCCGCATCACAACACGGCGAAGACGTTCGCGTTGTTGGTTGGTATGTCGGCGCTGATCGTGTTCGTGGGCAGCTTGTTCGGCCGGGGCGTGATGTTCGTGGCCGTGCTGTTCGCCGTCGGCATGAACGTCTACACCTACTTCAACAGCGACAAGCTGGCGCTGCGGGCGATGCATGCGCAGCCGGTGTCGGAGGTGCAGGAGCCGGTGATCTACCGGATCGTGCGCGAACTGGCCACCGCCGCGCACCAGCCGATGCCGCGGCTCTACATCAGTGACACCGCCGCGCCCAACGCGTTCGCCACGGGCCGCAACCCGCGCAATGCCGCGGTGTGCTGCACCACCGGGATTCTCGGCATCCTCAACGAGCGTGAGCTGCGAGCGGTGCTGGGCCACGAGCTGTCGCACGTCTACAACCGCGACATCCTGATCTCGTGCGTGGCCGGCGCGCTGGCGTCGGTGATCACCGCGCTGGCCAACATGGCGATGTTCGCCGGAATGATGGGCGGAAACAACCGCGAAGGTACCAATCCCTTTGCGCTGCTGCTGGTTTCGATGCTGGGCCCGATCGCGGCGACGGTGGTGAAGCTGGCGGTGTCCCGTTCGCGGGAGTACCAGGCCGACGAGTCCGGTGCGATGCTGACCGGCGACCCGCTGGCGCTGGCGTCGGCGCTGCGCAAGATCTCCGGCGGTGTGCAGGTCGCGCCGCTGCCGCCTGAGCCGCAGTTGGCCGCGCAGGCGCACCTGATGATCGCCAGCCCGTTCCGCGCCGGCGAGAAGATCGGGTCGCTGTTCTCGACGCACCCGCCGATCGAAGAACGGATTCGCCGTCTCGAAGAGATGGCGCGGGGCTGAGTCACACCCGTCCCACCAGCCCCGGTCAGCTTGCCTTGTGATGAATCTGGAATTGGGACCACATGCGATATCACCGACCGCTGGGTGATATCGCATATGAGTCGATTTCCAAAAGTGGAGCACCCCAAGGTCTCGGTGCAGGTGGGGTCAATGTGACTCAGCGAGCCTTCTGCACAGGCTGACTATCGAGCCGGCGGTTCAGGTGGTATCACACAGCGGGTGAACCGCTACACCTACCGGGCCGAATGGTCTTCTGAATTCGGCGAATACATCGGCCGATGCCTGGAATTGCCATGGCTGTCGCAGCGCGGCGCCGACGCTCAAAGAAGCGATCGCCGGCGTCGAGCACGCGGTCGACGAATACCTCGCCGAACACGAAGAAGACGTCCCGCCTCCGCTCACCGATCGGAAATTCAGCGGCAGATTCGTCGTCCGGACGTCACCGATGCTGCACGCTCGTTTGGCTGTCGAGGCCGCCGAGCAGAACGTGTCGATGAATCAGTGGGTGGTCCAGAAGCTGGCGGATCGGCCGCCCATCAGCTTGTTCTAGAAACCGGAGCCGTGCACCTCGTGGCCGGGTGTCTCCGCTGCCAAGCCGCGGTAGGCGTCCTCGACCGTCGCGCCATGGTTGATCACGCCGTCGACCTCGCGCGCGATCGGCATGTTCAGCCCGTACTTGTCGGCGAACTCCATGATCACGCTGGCGGCCTTGACGCCCTCGGCGACCTGGTTCATCGACGAGATGATCTCGTCGATGGTTTTGCCCGAACCGAGCTGCTCGCCGACGTGCCGGTTACGGCTGCGCTGGCTGGTGCAGGTGACGATCAGATCGCCCATCCCGGCCAGCCCGGCAAAGGTGTCGCGCTGCCCGCCCATCGCCTCGCCCAGCTTCGACATCTCGCGCACCGAGCGCGCGATCACCATCGCCCGGGTGTTCTCGCCGATACCGAGCGAGTAGCCCATCCCGACCGCGATCGCGTAGACGTTCTTCAACGCACCGGCCATCTCCACACCGAGCACATCGTCGATCGTGTAGACGCGAAAACGCTTGGTGCGGAACAGCTGACCGAGCTGCGCGGCAAGGTGCTGGTCGGGCATCGCCAGTACCGCCGCGGCGGCGTAGCCCTCGGCGACCTCGCGGGCGATGTTGGGCCCGGCCAGGATGCCGGCCGGGTGGCCGGGCAGCACCTCGTCGACGATCTGCGACATCCGCATGTTGGTGCCCTGCTCGAGGCCCTTGACCAACGACACCACCGGCACCCAGGGCCGCAGTTCTCCCGCCAACTCGGTGAGCACGCCGCGGAATCCGTGCGACGGCACTCCCATCACAACCACGTCGGCGCACTGCGCGGCCTCGGCGAAGTCGGTGGTGGCGCGCAGGCTTTCGGACAGGACGTGGTCTTCGCCAAGGTATTTGGTGTTGCGGTGATTCTCGTTGATGTCCTTGGCGGTCTCTTCCGAACGCACCCACTGCAGTGTCGGCCCGCGGCGCGCGCAGATCGATGCGACGGTGGTGCCCCAGGAGCCCCCGCCCAGAACGACGACCTTCGGTTCGCGCATAGCTGCCATGGCGACCAGCGTATTGCCGCTGCCCGATCTTTACCGGCGGTTCGCCAGAACAGGCGCGCGACCGAACACCATCGCCTCGGTGATCCGGTCGAACCGGTAGTCGATGGCGTCGGCGTAGTAGTTCTGCCGAACGTTCCACGGCCGCTTGATCCCCGACTTCGGCAGCGCGTGCGGTGCGCGCAGCACGTAACCGGCCTGGATGTCCCAGGCGGACTTTTCCGGCATCGGCTCGCCGTCCAAATGCGGGTAGGCGTGTGTATAACCGTGAGAGGCCATGTGATGCAACAGCTTTGCCGTCGCACGGGCGGTCATGTCGGCGCGCAGCGTCCACGATGCGTTGGTGTAGCCGACGCACCAGAACAGATTGGGTACTTCCTCCAGCATGTGGGCCTTGTAGACGAACCGGTCCTGTGGCTTGACCTCGGCGCCGTCCATCGACACCGTCACCCCGCCCAGTGCCTGCAGTTGCAGACCGGTGGCGGTGACGATCACGTCGGCTTCCAGGTGCTGGCCGGACTTCAAAGCGATTCCGGTGGAGTCGAAGTGGTCGATGTGATCGGTCACCACCTCGGCGCGACCTTCGCCGATCGCGACGTACAGGTCGGCGTCCGGTATCAGGCACAGCCGCTGATCCCACGGGTTGTAGCGCGGCTTGAAATGCGTGTCGACGTCATAGCCCTCGGGCAGGTAGTGCACCGCGATCTGGCGGATCCACCACTTCACGAAGCCCGGCGTCATGCGGGCCAAGAACCAGATCACGCCTTCCAGCAGCGCATTGCTCTGTCGGGCATACGAATGAGAAATTCTGCGCGGCAAAATCTTTCGCACAAAATTCGTTGACCCGCTGCTCTTGGCCGCCGAGAACAGATAGGTGGGCGAGCGCTGCAGCATGGTCACCTTGGAGGCTTTCTCGGCCAGCGACGGGATCAGCGACATCGCGGTCGCGCCGCTCCCGATGACCACGATCTTCTTGCCCCGGTAGTCGAGATCCTCGGGCCAGTGCTGCGGATGAACTATCGCGCCGTCGAACTCGTGCAAGCCCGGGAAGTCGGGCGTGTAGCCCTCGTCGTAGTTGTAGTAGCCGGACCCGAAGAACACGAAGCGGCCGCGGTAGGTCTTCTCGGCGCCGTTCTGCTCGGCGGTGACGGTCCAGGTGTCGGTGGAGGAATCCCAATCCGCCGAGCGGACGTGCGAGTTGAACGCGATGTGCTGGTCGATGCCGTACTTGTGCGCGGTGTTCTTCAGGTATTCGCGGATGTCGGACCCGTCGGCAACCCGTTCCTTTTCGGTCCACGGCTCCCACGGGAAGCACAAGGTGAAGATGCTGCTGTCCGAGCGCACTCCGGGGTAGCGGAACAGGTCCCAGGTGCCGCCGATTTGTTCGCGGCGCTCCAGGATGACGTAACTGGTCCCCGGATTGCGCTCGGTGATGCGGTACGCCGCACCCAGGCCCGAGATGCCCGCGCCGATGATGACGACGTCAACGTCTGTCACGCTCATCACGAACCTCGCTTCTCCCGCGCCGGTGTGGCAGCGATCACGTTACCGGTAGTTCACGAACTGCAGAGCGACCTCTAGGTCGGCGCCCTTGAGCAGCGACTGAACGGCCTGCAGGTCGTCGCGGCTCTTGCTGCTCACCCTGACCTCTTCGCCCTGAATTTGGGTCTTGACGCTCTTGGGGCCGTCGTCGCGGATCAGCTTGGTGATCTTCTTCGCGTGTTCGCTGGTGATGCCCTCTTTCAGGGTGCCGGTGACCTTGTAAGTCTTGCCGGAGGCCTGCGGCTCGCCGGCGTCGAACGCCTTCAGGCTGATGTCGCGCCGGATCAGCTTCTCCTTGAAAACGTCCAGGGCTGCCTTGACCCGCTCCTCGGTGGAGCTGGTCAGCTCGATCGCTTCGTCGCCTTTCCAGGCGATCTTGGTGTCGGTGCCGCGGAAGTCGAACCGGGTGCCGAGTTCCTTTGCAGCCTGGTTGAGAGCGTTGTCGACCTCTTGGCGGTCGAGTTTGCTCACGACGTCGAACGATGAATCCGCCATCGGATATGTCTCCTTCCATCGACGTTGGCCGTTTGTTATCTCAGTACATCTTCGTTGTAGGCTAGCTACCCGTAATACACCGGCAGATTGCCCGAGCGGCCAATGGGAGCGGACTGTAAATCCGTCGGCTAACGCCTACCCAGGTTCGAATCCTGGATCTGCCACCGAGGTCAGCGGTTATCCGGTTCCGCAGCAATAGTTTTCAGCTGCGGGCCGGTGCATCCTTCATGTCCGTCGGCGACTCGACAACGGGGTTTCGCGGCGCGATGGGCTCGTTCGGGTCGATGGAGAGCCCGCTTTTGACCATTGCGCTGTTGTGTAGCGCCCACATCCACTCGGCGAGCTGGGTGACGAATTCCTTCCGGGGCAGAGCCGCCGGGTCTTTCAGCCAGTAGGTCACCGCGGATTCGACGAATCCGACCGCCCCGATGCTCAGCGTCATGGCCGGCCGCTCGTCGATCCCGAGCGTGCGGTAGAACGCGGCAATCACCTCGGCGAGATTTTTGGCGACCGTGCTG
This sequence comes from uncultured Actinomycetota bacterium, assembly GCA_963796825.1. Classification (GTDB taxonomy): domain Bacteria; phylum Actinomycetota; class Actinomycetes; order Mycobacteriales; family Mycobacteriaceae; genus Mycobacterium. The sequence continues at coordinate 710,085 of CAWCNE010000006.1, read as the reverse complement.
TTGACCTCGTCGATGGCGGAGCCGCCATCCGCATCGTTATTGAGTGGGTGGCGTGCCAGGTACTCGTACAGGTTCGGCTGTTCCATGCGCCATTTCACGTGCATCGACACTGTTGCCCTGACCAGCTGCATGGGGCTGACCGGCCCGTCCCAGACCAGGGTCTGCTTGGCCGTGAGCATCTCGCTGGCTCGCCGGGCAACGCTGTGGTGCAGGTCGGCCGCACCGTCGAAGTACCGGTAGAGCTTCGTGCGGCTCACCCCGACGTGGTCGGCGACCTGCTCGATCGACGCCTGCGGGCCGTACTGCACGATCGCCTCCAGCGCGGCCTCGACGAACTCGGCCCGGCGCTTGTCTCGCTGACCCGACCACCGGGCGGTGCGCCCGTCGACGGACCGGGATGCCGCCTCATCGGGCGGCGCGCCAGAACCCATTCTTTACACGGTACGGGTTGTCCCGCTAATCTCGCACCCGGTATACGGCGTACCAGACATTGGAAATGCTATCCAAGGAATCGGATGAGCTGCATCGTCCCGCTGGTCGTGATCGACGACCAGCCGATTGTTCACACCGGTGTCCGGAGCTGGGTCGCCGAGGCGTCCGTCTTGACCGGCGCCGTGCACGCCTACCGCTCGGTTCCTGAGTTCCTCACGCAGCATCAGCGGAACTCGACCGCAACGGAAGTGATCATCTACGACCCTGAGCATGGCGAGCTGCGGCCCGATTACGCCGGCCTGAAACAGCTGTGCAAACTCAATCATCGAGTGGTGGCCTACTCGCGCATCGCGTCCCCCGAAATCATCCTGAGCTGTCTCGACGCCGGCGCGGCCAACTACATCGTGAAGTCGGAATCGCCGCAACACCTCATCGAGGCGATCACGGCCGCCCAACTCGGCACGAAATCTCGCGGACCGCTGGCCACGGCGGCTGAGCAGGCGGCACAGCGACGTGGGCGCCCGGAACTCACCGCGCAAGAACGGCGGGTCCTCATCGAATGGTTGCTCACCGACAACAAAGACTCGGTCAGTAGGAAACTCCACATCGCGCCGAGCACCGTCAGGACCCACCTACAACGGATTCGGCGGCGCTACAGCGAGATTGACCGCCCCGCCCCCTCGAAGGCGGCGTTGTTCGCCCGAGCCATCCAGGACGGTCTGATCGGCATTCACGACGTGTGACCGCGCCATCACCGATTGCGGAGCCGACCAATCGGTGGACACCTTGCGATGCGCGATTCGCCAGGTGTCGCCGTCGGGTACCAGGGTGTCGCGGTAGCGGCCGACGTGGTCGAGCCCGATATGCGTGATGACGGTGAAGTAGCAGGACACCAGCGCCCGGTCGTGAGTCACCTCGTGGAAAAGCAGGTTGGCGACGTTGTGCCGGACGATCGGCTTGACGTCGGTGCCCTCCGCGACGTTGTTCGTGACGCCGCCGAGGAACGCCACGAGCTGAGATCGACCGCGGAGTGGTTCGAGCCCGCGGATCTCCAGAACGCCGTCGGCGCAGAAGGTGTCGGCGAGGTCGTCGATGCGACCGGCATCGCCGGACCAGTTGTACCGCGCGAGCGTGTCGCGAATGTGTTCGCGGGCAACGAGTTCCCACATCTCCATGGACGGCGAATCAGGCATGTTGAGCGGTGCGCTGGTGCAGGAATGTCAACGCCTCCGACGGAAAGAGTTCCAGCGGAAGCGACGACGCGCTCACCCCGTAGCGGGTGCGAATCAGGACCGAAGATCCGGCTATCTGCGGTGGCTTCAGTGCCGCGTAGTCGATGACAAGTGTGCTGATCGGGGTCACGATCAACAGCTCGTTGGCCCCGAACCCGGTTGCCCACACCGATCCTGGCGCCATGATCGCCTCCTGGGCTTTGCTCCGGCGCCACAGCACGATGGCCAACAAGACCGGAAAAAGGATCGCGATCACCAGCCAGGTGACGTTGTGCGTCGGGTCGAGGGCAACCGAAAACACCAATAGCGCCAGGCAGAGCGCCCACAGCAGCCCGAGCCGGCGAAGGCCGCTGGTTCGGATCAGCGCGGTTCGATACAACCGCCGACCGTCCCCGGGGCCGGCGACCCACACGTGATGGACCGGCGGAAGCGGGCGTTGCGGTACTGGTGGATGACCCACTGGGCCTCCTTCACGTGCGTGCGGTCTAGCCGGATGCCAGAACCATATCCGGGTGCGGGCATTGACGGACCGCGCCACGGGCGTCACCATCACGCTACGGACGCGCACTGTTTGTTTGCTAGCCACCGCGGGGCGGACTACGTCTGCGAACCTTGACTCCACGCACCGGCGAAAGGGCCGTCATGACAGAACACTTGCGTGCCTACAACAGTCTGTGGCAGGTCCGCAGCGACTCGTGGTGCCGGTTGGAGGAAGCCGCCGACCGGCTGACCCGCCCGGACACCGCCGGAAAGCTGAAAGAGAAGTGTGTGGCGTCCTGCCAGGAACTGCTGGGCCGGTTGAGCACGCTGGAGCCCTACTGGGCTTACCCGGGTTCGCCGCAATTCGCCCGCGTGCAAAGGCTTTTCACCGCCGGCAGCTACGACAAGTTCTCCCAGGTGGTTGCGCAGATCAACCGGGCGCTGACCCAGGAGTCGTACCGCACCGGCGATGTCGAGAATGCCGGCGCCGACGAACTGGACATGTTCCCGCCCGACCCGCGTCAACTCGAAGGTCAGACCGAGGCGGAGCGCGAGCGCCCGTACTTCGAGGTGCTCGTCGTCGAGAAGATGACCGACGCCCAGGAACGTGCGCTGCGCACCGAGGTCCGCAAGTGGCGCCGCCCGGACGACGAATTCGTCTACGAACTCGTCGTGGTGGCCAGCGGTGACGAGGCGTTGATCGCCGCGCGGCTCAACGTGAACCTGCAGGCGGTGGTGATCCGTCGGCGCTTCTCCGCGAAATCGACCCGGGATCTGTCAGCGCTGTCGGAGTTCGTCGATGACGGGGTGTCCCATGATTTGGCCGACCACTATTCGCCCGAGGAGCGCGCCCAGATTCTGGCGACTTCGCTGAGCAAGCTGCGTCCCGAACTCGACCTCTATTTGATGACCGAGATCGACGTGGAGGACATCGCCGGCCGGCTGGGGCAGTACTTCCGGCGGGTTTTCCACGCCCGGGAAGGCATGCTCGAGCTACATCTGTCGATCCTGCACGGGGTCGCCGCGCGCTACCGCACCCCGTTCTTCAGCGCGCTCAAGCAATACAGCCACCGGCCCACCGGCGTCTTCCACGCACTGCCGATCTCGCAGGGCAAGTCGATCGTCAACTCGCACTGGATCAAAGACATGGTCGGCTTCTACGGCCTGGAAGTGTTCATGGCCGAGACGTCGGCGACGTGCGGTGGTCTGGACTCGTTGCTGGAACCGACCGGGCCGCTTCGGGAGTCCCAACAGCTCGCGTCGAAAGCCTACGGCTCCCGGCACACCTACTTCGTCACCAACGGAACGTCGACCGCCAACAAGATCATCACCCAGGCGGTGGTGGCCCCCGGCGACATCGTGCTGCTCGACCGCAACTGCCACCAGTCACATCACTACGGCATGATGATGGCCGGCGCGAATGTCGTTTACCTCGAGGCCTATCCGCTGAACGACTACTCGATGTACGGCGCGGTGCCGCTGCGCGAGATCAAGTCAAAGCTGTTGGCGCTCAAGCGTGCCGGCAAGCTCGACCGCGTCAAGATGATGTCGCTGACCAACTGCACCTTCGACGGGATCGTCTACGACGTCGAGCGGGTGATGGAGGAGTGCCTCGCGATCAAGCCCGACCTGGTGTTCCTCTGGGACGAGGCGTGGTTCGCCTTCGCCCGGTTCCACCCGGTGTATCGCACCCGCACCGCGATGGCCTCGGCGGCGGCGGTGCGCGAGCGGCTGCAGACCCCGGAGTACAAGGCGCAGTTCGAGAAGTATCTGGCCGACCAGAACGCCGAAAAGCCCAGCGACGACGACCTATTGAACCGTCGCCTGATGCCCGACCCGGCGCGGGCACGGGTCCGGGTGTACGCCTCGCAGTCGACCCACAAGACGCTGACCGCGCTGCGGCAGGGATCGATGATTCACGTCTACGATCAGGACTTCGACCAGAAGGTCGCGGTGCCGTTCCACGAGGCGTACATGGCGCACACCTCGACCTCGCCCAACTACCAGATCTTGGCCTCGCTTGACCTGGGCCGCCGTCAGGTGGCCCTGGAAGGCGCCGAGTTGGTGCAGCGGCAGATCGAGAACGCCATGCAGCTGCGCGATGCGATCGACAACCATCCGCTGCTGAGCAAGTACATGAATTGCCTTGGCACGTCGCATCTCATCCCGGACCAGTTCCGCCCGACGGCGATCGACCAACCGCTGCGCTCCGGTCTGCGGAACATGATGGCGGCCTGGCACGAGGACGAGTTCGTGCTCGATCCGTCGCGAATCACGTTGTCCATCGGGCGTACCGGCTACGACGGCGACACGTTCAAGCGCGAACAGCTGATGGATCGCTACGGCATTCAGATCAACAAGACCTCGCGCAACAGTGTGCTGTTCATGACGAACATCGGCACCACGCGTAGCTCGGTCGCGTTCCTGGTCGAGGTGTTGGTCAGCATCGCCACCGAGCTCGATCAGTCGATCTCCGAGATGAGCCTGGGTGAGCGCGCACACTTCGAGCGGGCGGTGTACGGGCTGACCGACCGCCCCGTGCCGCTGTGCAATTTCAGCGGATTCCACCCGGCGTTCCGGGATCACAGCGGCACCGAGCCGACGCCAGAGGGTGATGTCCGTCGCGCGTTCTACCTGTCGTACGACGACACGAACTGCGAATACCTGATGGGTGAGCAGATCGACGAGAAGCTGGCTGCCGGAATCGATGTCGTGTCGGCGACCTACGTGACGCCCTACCCGCCGGGCTTCCCGGTGCTGGTGCCCGGCCAGGTGGTCAGCCGCGAAATCCTGCAGTTCATGCGCGACCTGGACACCAAGGAGATCCACGGCTACGAGCCGAACTTCGGTTACCGGGTGTACACCGAGAAGGCCATCGAAATGGTCGGCGCCGCAGCGGGTTTGCCGTCCAATGGTCACCACGCCACGACGGAGGCGCCCGAAGGCGTCGAAGAAGAAGCCGGTCAAGCGCGATGGCAATGGCCATGATTCGTCGCTTCCCGAGGTCGGGCAGGACGAGTTGCTCGGCGAGCGGCAGCCCGGCGACGCGCTGACCGCCGACTAGCCCTCTTGGCGCCGACTGTGCAGCTTATGAGCGAATTCGGGTCGCATCACTACACATAACCCGCACAGTCGACGTGACTAACCGAACGGCTCGCCGTCGAACCGCTCCCGGGTGGCCAATTCGGCGACGCTGGCGCGCCGGAGTTTGGTCTTCTGTTTGGGCGGCTTGCCCAGCGGCAGGAATGCCGCGAGGGCGTATGTCTCTGGTATGGCCAACAATTCCCGGACTCGCGGCTCCTCGGCCACCGCCATCGTCGAGATGGTGCCGCCAAAGCCCTCGTTGCGTGCGGCCAGCAGGATGTTCCACACCAACGGGTACACCGACCCGCCGCTGATCACCCCGATTCGATCGAGGTTTTGGTCCATCGCAGCGACAACCTCCAGGTTGACGCAGACCGCAAGCACCACAGCGGCGTTGACAAAGGGAGCGGTGAATTGGGCCGGCACTTGGGTGGCCGCGATTTCCTCGGCGGTCGGCCCCGGCTCGTGCAGTGGATTCCATGGACTTTCGCCGTGGGCCAGCTGAGCCGCATACCGCCGGGCACCGGTCATCGACAGCTCGGCGAGCGTTTCCCGAGTCGCGCGGTCACGGATCACGATCACCCGCGCGCCTTGGCGGTTGCCCCCGCTGGGCGAAAAGCGCGCATTGTCGAGAATCCGCGCCAGCACGTCGTCGGGCAGGGGGTCGTCGGTGTACTCGCGCGCTGCGAACGTCGTCCGCATGACGTCATAGATGTCCACCCACCCATAGTGCATCTACAGTCCATGTCGTGAGCACTCGCGTAGACGCCCGACGGCGTGACGTCGCATTCAGCGTCCTCGGCGGCCCCACGACCGTCATCGATCTCGGCGGCCGGCGATTCCTGATCGACCCGACGTTCGACGAGCCCGGCCCGCACGACTACCTCAAGAAGATCGTCGGGCCCGCGATCCAACCCGACGCTCTGGGACCCCTCGACGCGGTGCTGGTCAGCCACGACAATCACCCGGACAACTTCGACGACACGGGCCGGCAGGTAGCGCTCGCGGCGCCGCTGATCCTGACCAATCCGGGCGCCGCAGCCCGGCTCGGCCCGCCGGCCGTCGGGCTCGCGCCGTTCGAACGCTTCGAGCTGCCCGCCGCCGATGGCGCCAAAGCCATTACCGTGCAAGCGGTTCCGGCTGTGCACGGCCCGGCCGACGGTCAGCGCGACGCCGACGGCCACGTCAACTGCGAGGTGACCGGGTTCGTGCTGTCGGGTGCGGGCCTGCCCACCGTCTACCTCAGCGGCGACAACGCATCGATCGCCACGGTCCGCGACATCGCCGAGCGGGTCGGCCCCGTCGATGTGGCGGTGATCTTCGCCGGCGCGGCCAGGGTTCCGGCCAAGGAGCGGGGGCGTCCGCTGACGATGACGGGCCAGCGGGTCGCAGCCGCCGCCGAAGTGCTCGGCGCTCGGCTCGTCATCCCGGCGCACGTCGACGGGTGGGCGCATTTCAGCGAGGGAGTCGGCGAAGTCGGGGTGGCGTTCGACGAGTCCGGCATTCTCGATCGCCTCGCGGTGGCCCCGTACGGCGAGTGGATCGTGCCGCCCTGGCTGTAGTTATCCGGCCCGCACGGCCGAGATGGTCCAGGCCGGCAGAATCGGTGCCCGGGTGAGGAAGTGGTCGCCCTGGCCGATGCTGCGCAGCAGCGCCTGGGTGCGCATGATGCAGCAGCCCATCCGCGCCATCGCGAAAATCTCGTACCAGTCCAGCGACAACCAGCTCGCGCCCGATCATCTCCTCGAAGTGGCGGATCACCTGCTCGCGGCTGTCGAACCCCGGCAACTCCGGATCGGCGTCAATGCCGTTGACTTCCAACATTTGTCGACGGGTCGCCAGCCACCACGCGAAATCCGTCTCGGCCGGACACAAGCACGCCTGCTCCCAGTCCAGCACGCCGACGATCTGCCCGGCGTCATCGAAGATGGCGTTGGACAGCCGGGCGTCGTTCCAGCACACCGCCACCTCGCCGGATCTGGTCGGGCTGATGGCGATGCAGCCAATCGAACGCTTCGGTCATGACGTCCGGGATCTGATTGTCGGTGCCCCACGCCGCATATTCCTGCCACCAGGTCAGCTCCGCGGAAACGCCTGTGCCCGTGGGCCGATGCGAGCCACGTCGCCTCATCGACCGGGACGCGCTGCAACGCGCGCCAGCGTCTCCAGGAACGAGTCGTGCGCGCGACGCTGCACCTGCGGTCCGGCGTCGTGCAACCAGCCGCGCGTCGCATAGGTGGTGTCCGACGGGGTGTGCCCGACGATGCGCGGCATCACCAGAAACTTGGAGTCGATCCACGACTCGTCGGGCTCGTAGAGGATCGGCGACGGCGTCGCGATGCCGTGCTCGTGCAGGAACTCCTGGGTGCGGGTCTGCGCCTCCAGGTCGTACTCGGGGTAGATGCCGCCGCCGGCCGGCGGGATCCGCAGCACGTACTCGCTGGTTCGGCCGGCGACCTCGGCGGAGAACACCAGGCTTTCGCTGGACCAACCGGCCGCGCGGTTCGCCGCCTTCAGCTCGGACACCGCGGCATCGGCGTCGAATCGGTGGCTGAACCACGTCTCGAGCCGCGCTCTGGTGTCCGCCAGGTCGCGTTGAACGAGCGCGATTCCCGCCATGCCACCAAGATTTACATATGCCGGGTCAGATGTAAATAATCGGACCCTTTACATCGGAGCGCGGCGCTGTAATACGCTCGTGGGGTGACTTCGCCGCAGACGCCCACGTTTGGAGCGATCGAGGACACCTCGTTGCCGCTGGCGGTGCTCGCCCACGGCTTCCCGGACACCCCGTACACCTGGCGTCACCTCGGACCCGAATTGGCCCGACGCGGCTATCGGGTGGTGGCGCCGTGGCTGCCAGGGTATGACGCGCCGACCGACCGGCCGATCAGCGCCGGAACCTATGTGCGCCATCTGCTCGACGTCCGCCACCGTTACGACGGGGATGACCGGGCGGTCTTCGTCGGCCACGACTGGGGAGCGCAAGCCGGATACGGTGTCGTCGCGTCCGAGCCGGGTGCGTTCAGTCGTTTTGTCGCGCTTGCGGTTCCACCGGTGGCCGCGCTCGCCGCGGGGTTGTTCACCCACGCCCAGCTCAAGCGATCGTTCTACATCTATTTCATCCAGCAGGTCGGCATGGCCGAGGTCGCGCTGGTGGCGCCCGGGTTCTGGGAGTCGCTGTGGGCGGATTGGTCGCCGGGCTATGACGCCACCGACGACATCGCCGAATTACGCCGACACGTGACCGCGGACAACATCGCGAATGTCATTGCGCCGTATCGTGCTTCGTTCAACCCGCAATTCGCCGACCCGAATGCCGAAGCCGAGACGCTGGCCACCATGCAGCTCCCGCCGGTGCCGACGCTGTATCTGCACGGCGCCGACGACGGGGCGGTCGGCGCCGACCTGCTCGGCGACCTGAGCCAGCACTTCCCGGCGGCGGGATCGGTAGTCGAGATCGTCGACGGCGTCGGTCACTTCCTGCATCTGGAAAAGCCGGAACTGATTGCGGCGAAAATCGGCGACTGGCTAGGCGTCTAGGCGCCGCGCGGCTCAGCCCCGCGGCGTGCCGCAGCTCGGCGAGGAAACCTGTCCGGAGTCTCATCGCTGATCACGTAGTGGCACACGGCAATTCGCACCACGGCCGATGCGGCGACGTCGGCCTGGTCGCCGCCGATGATCCGCGCGATGCGGTCGCGCATGATCGGCAGCACGCGTTTCATCTGCTGCAGAACATGTTCGGGTTCGATCTCGGCCAGCGAGCCCAGCGAATAGCTGCTCTGAAAGTCGACGACGAATCGCAGCGCGGCGTCCAGCCGGTCGGCCCCGCTCAATCCCGCGATCGCGGTGGCGATGCCGGCGTCGAAATTGTCCTGCTCGTAGAGGCCGAACGCCTCGAGCAGTCCCTCCTTCGACCCGAAATAGCGGTACAGCGTGGGGCGCGACACCTTGGCCTGGGCGGCCACGTCGGACAGCTGCAACTCGTCGCCGCCCGTCGCGGGCGAGCACGACGAAGGTGGCGGCAAGAATCCGTCGGCGCGTCGATTGCTCGGCGTCGGCGGCAGGCGCGGAAGCCACCATCGCGTCCTTTACATCTAAGGGGTCAAATGTCACACTGAGCCTACCGCTGGCCCTGATCGATGGGAAGGTAGCGACGGTGACCAACCTCGTGGTCCGCAAGATCCCGTGGGAGTTCGACGCGAGCGTGCCGTTCATGTGGCAGCCCGACAACCCGAATTTCGGTCTGTTCTGCAACGCGTTCACCTTCATCGCGGTGCCGTTCGAGCGCTACATCGTCAACGTGGTCCGCAGGGCGGCCGACCAGCTGAACGAGGACCCAGCCGTCGCCGCCGAGGCCGAGGCGTTTCTGCGGCAGGAGGCGCAGCACGCATCCGCGCACCGCAAGCACATGCTGGCGCTGGTGGCGCGGTATCCCGAACTCGAGCGGTGTTACGAGGACGCCTGCCGCGCCTACGACCAGTTGCTCGAGGAACAACCGATCGAGTTCCACGCCGCCTATATCGCCAACCTGGAGGCGACGTTCACCCCGCTGTTCAAAGTGATTCTGGACAACCGTGATTCGTTGTTCGGCGGCGGGGGATCAGCGGGTCGCCTCGCTGATGATGTGGCACTTCGTCGAGGAGATCGAACACCGCAGCTCCGGCCTGATGCTCTACCGGCACATCTGTCCCGACCCGTGGTACCGGACCAAGCACATCCGCGACACCTTCAGCCATGTCGGCGAGGTATCCGAGTCGATAGCAAAGGTTTTCGACGAGGTCGTTCCGTTCGAGGACCGCGGCGCCTCGGCGCAGGAGCTGCTGTCGATCTCGCTGCTCTACGGCGAGTTCACCTTCCGCGGGCCGGGCGGCGGGCGCCGGCGTGCCCGCCGCGGTGGTCCGCCGACGCTGTTCAGCGATGTGCCCGACCCGGCAACTGCTGGCGATGGTGTGGCGGCTGCTGTTGTCGCAGGCGCCGCATCACGACCCGGCCGACCAGCCGCTGCCGGACTGGGCGGACACCTGGATGCGGGAATACGACCGAGGGTCGTCGACATGACCACGTTTTATCCCCCTGCTGAGAAGGTAAATCGATTTGCTGTCAACGAACTACGGCGCCCTGGTGCCCGAGGATGAGCTGCTCACCCACCAGATCGTTGACACCTTCGCCACGGTCAGCCAGTCGGATCCGTCGTGGACGGAGAAGATCTGGACGATCGCCCACGCCCGCGACAACTCGCTGCAGGTGGTCCTCGGAATCGGGAAGTACACCAACCGCGGCGTTTTCGACGGCGCCGCCGGCGTGTGCCGCGGCACCGAACAGTGGACCGTGCGCGCGGGCCGGCGGTTGTCCTCGGCGCCGGCCGCCACCGAGGTCGGGCCGATCCACTATCAGGTCGTCGAGCCGCTGCGGGCCATCCGGGTGAGCCTGGACCCGAACGAGCACGAGCCGATCGCCTTCGACGTGGTGCTGCGCGGGCGCTTCGACGCGGCGCTGGAAGACCCCTGGCCCGACCGCAGCCCGGACGGTTACCGGGTGACCCACAACATCCTGCGATACCACCAGATCGGGGTGGCATCCGGCTGGGTCGAGGTCGAGGGCGAGCGTACCGAAATCGCTGACGACCAATGGATTTCGATCCGCGACCACTCCTGGGGTCTGCGGCCCGGGATCGGCAAGCCGATACCCGGACTGCCGCGGGGGAGTCGCAAGATCAAGCAGATGTTCATGACCTGGCTGCCGATGACGCTGACCCGACCAGACGGATCGGCCTACTCGCTGTTCGTCATGTATCAGGAGGAACGCGGCGACGGATTCACCGAAATCCGTTGTCAGGCCGAACAACAGAATCCCGACGGCACATCGCACCGCTTTCCGTCGGTCGAGCAGGACCTGCACTTCGAAGACGGCAACCGCCGGTTCACCCACGGAACGATCACCCTGATCGACACCGACGGGTCCAAGCGGCCGCTGACGATCACCGCGGCCGGGCCCGGCGGATTTCACCTCGGCACCGCCGGCTACTACGGCTGGAACGACTGGGTGTACGGCCAATGGGTCGGCGACCTCAAGGTCGAGGGCAGTCACGTCACCGATTGCGACAAGCCGGAAAAGGCTCGCGAACTGCATCAGTTGCGAGATCTTGTTGGTGCGCATCGATGATCCGGTCGGTGGCGGCACCGGACTCGGCAACGCCGAGACCTTCGCCCTGGGCGCGTTCCCGGAGCGCGGGCTCACCGCGGAGAACTCGTTTCTCTGAGCGGACCGTTGTCGCGGGTGTCCTTCTAGCCCGGACCAGCGTACTGTTGGCCCGGTCTTGACGACGTGCCAAGCGAGCCTCGAATTGGGATTGTCGTCAGCTAGGTTTGGTTGTTTTGCCTGCAAACATCTTGTCGACTGTCCGGTCATCGGCGGTCGGCGCGTTGCGACTTCTCCTGGGGAAGTCGACGACCGACGCGCCCACCGTGTCGTTCGTCGTCATCGAGCCAACCGAGCACATCAGCCACGAGCGGCTACAGCAGTTGGTGGCCTCGTCGCTGCCGCAACTCACGCATTTTCGCAGCAGGTTGGTGGACCGGCCGCTCGGAGTGGGCCCGCCATTTTGGGCTGAGATCGATCGGTATGACCCGTCTTCGCAAATTCACCGCGCAACGGTTCGGGCGCCCGGCGGCCACCGCGAACTCGCCGCACTGATTGCGCACTTGAGCGCAGAACCACCTACTCGCCGCGAGATGCTCTGGGAGGCATGGAGTATCGACGGCCTTTCGGGGGGTCGGTGGGCGTTGGTGGTGCGCACTGTCGCCGGTCCTCAATGAGCGCGGGCGTCGGCGCGGCAGACATCTGGTCGCGGCTGTTGCACTCCGATCCGCGACACGGCGGCCGCGACGATCAGCCGAAACAACCGAGTCCGGTCAGACCTGCGGTGAGTGAACTGGCGGCCGAGGTGATCACCGAGATTCTCGAATTCCAGTTCAAGGGCCTGTTCCTGGTTGGCGAAGCCGTCAGCGGCCTGCTGCGGGCGGCATGGGGGCAGCTGGGCGGAACACACCCTGGCGCCGAGGATGATTCGACAGCCGGCAGGTGTCGACACGTGGGCCGCTTCCGCTCAACGCTTTCACCGCGCCCCTGACCGAGCGGCGGGCCGTCGCATTCGCCTCGGTGTGGCAAGCGGATCTGGAGACGGTCAGCACCGCGTTCGGCGGCGACGCCACCAATGTATTGCTGGCCGCTTGCACCTTGTCGCTGCGAGCGTGGCTGCAACGCCACGGCACTGTGCCCGACGATCCGTTGGTGATGTGGATGCCGCTCACACAGTCGGGCACGGTCGGCCAGATTCGCGTCCCGGTGCAACTCGACGACCCGATCGAAGTGCTGACCAACCTGCACACCGCCACCGAGCGGATGAGTACCGCGCAGTCCGACGATGACGAAACAGACCATGTGACAGTCGATGTGAGAGCCATCGCGTCGCTGGTCCCGTCGACCGTGGTGGACGCGGGCAGACGAATCTTCAGCGGACTGGATGTGCGGCGACGGCTGGCGCCGATCTCGCACGGCAGTGTCTATTCGGTTCCGGCGCAGCCGTTGCACACGTACTGCGCCGGCGCCGAGGTCGTCGGCATGCATACGGTGACGCCGCTGGTGGAGGGTTGTGGGTTGACGATTACGCCGACCAGCCACGGTGAGGAGTTGCATCTCAGCGTGTGCGTATGCCCCGACAATGTGCCGGCGGTTGACGAGATCGCGACCGGAATCGTCGACGCGCTCGGCATTTTGGTGGCGGCTGCGCGCAAATCGCCTCGCGGACAAGGTCGTTCGGTCGTTACCGAGATGACCGCACACGCGAGCAAGCGTGGGCGGGCCCGCGGTTAGTCGTGCAGCAAGCAGTCGACCGTCGAGGCGTTGTCTCGGCGTCGCCGCCGACATCATGATGTCGTGCGCGTGTTCTGGTTCGGTGCGACTCGGTACCACCAGCAGGACGAGCTTGCTGCGATTGATGCCGATGACTTCGAGGGTGTTGCCTTGCTGCTGGTAAAAGCCGCTGAGCCGGACCGTATCGCCGCCCGTAGGGAATTTGGTCGGCGCCGCCGCCCAATCCGCGAAGTTGTAGGTGACGCGATCGATCGGGCCGAGTCTCACCGACAGCACCGCCAGCAAATCCGGTAGTTCCATCAAAAGGTTGTCGCTGTGCGGCCACCACGCGCCATCGACGTGGCCGGTGCTGGGTGCTTTGGGCTTCAAGCGCAGGCGGGGAGTGCTCTGTGGTCCGCTGTGCATGGAATTTGGTGCGCTTCGGGCATCTCGTAGCGTCATGAGACGCTCCTGTCTTGGCCGCGAATCGACCAGATATTCACATCGGCGACGACACAATCTCAACCGGTTGTATGCGAAAAATCGCCAACACCTTCGACGCTACACCGCGCGGTGTACTGTCGGCAGGGGAACGCTCTATGCCAGCGGGGATCCTGCGCGGAGTCACTTTGGAGGACAAGGAATCGCTGATGGACCGCCAGCTCGTACGAGAGGTCGCCGCTGAGCTCGAAGTCGAGATCACCGACCCGACGACGCTGGAATTCCAGATTGCGATCGCTCCGCACCCGAATACCAAAGTGTCAGAACGATTGTCGTTCGTGTTGGACGGTAAGCCCGTCCAGGCTTTGGAGATCAGCGGAACCCACGGCAATCGCATCCACAAACTCGAAGTCCCGGTGGGTTACCTGACGGTCGACTACGCCGCGACGATCATCGGCCGGACCGACCCGGCGCCGGTGACCGAAGCCGACCTGTCGATGTATCTGCGGCCAAGCCGGTATGCCGAGGCCGACAAGCTCTACGGTTTCGCCGGAAGGGAATTCGGCAGCTATGTCGACTCGACAACTCTGCTGGAGAGGGTGTCGCTGTGGGTGGGCACTCGACTGAATTACGTTCCGGGGTCGAGTGATCCGATCGACGGGGCGGTGGAGACACTGCTCTCCGGTGCCGGAGTGTGCCGCGACTTCGCGCACCTGGTCGTGGCACTGCTGCGAGCGGTCAAGGTGCCGGCCCGCGCGGTGTCGGTCTACGCGCCCGGCCTGTATCCGATGGATTTCCATGCTGTGGCCGAGGCTTTCGTCGGCGGGCAGTGGCGGGTTGTCGACGGCACCCTGCTGGCGCCGAGGCAGACGCTGGTGCGTATTGCGACTGGGCGCGACGCCGCCGACATCGCGTTCCTGGACAATCACCGCGGCGCGATATTCCTGCACAAGTTGGTGGTGACGGCCATCGTGAACGGCGATCTGCCCATCGACTCCATCGACCAACTGGTATCGATCGGCTGACTGTGGCAATCGACGAAGTGCTTCGCGCGGCCGTCGACGGCCGGCGAGGCCTGGCCGCGGCCGATTCGTTGTGTGAGGCCTGCGTGACGTTGTTCGACATTGACGCGGCGGCCATTTCGCTGGTCTTCTCCGGGGTCGCCAGCGGAACATTCGGTTCCAGCGGCCCAGCAGCGCGCGCGTATGACGAACTCCAGTTCACCATCGGCGAGGGTCCGTGCCTGGACTCCGTCGCGACGCACGGTCCCATCCTCATCGACGACCTCGCCAAGCCCGGCAATGTTCAGTGGCCGCTGTACCGCCCAGCGCTGCTCGACTACAAGATTCGAGGCGTCTTCGCCATTCCGGTCGTGCTGGCCGGCGAATTCGTTGGCGCCCTTGACCTTTTCCGCATGCAACCCGGCGAGTTGCACAGCGACGAGCTGGCCGGCGCCGTCGTCGCCGCCGAGTTGGCCGGCGCCCCGCTGCTCGATCTGATGGACGCCGATCTGCAGGCCGCGGTCAACGACCCGACCAGCACTTCCTGGGCCGAGTTCAACGCACTGAGCCGCACGGAGGTCAGCCAGGCCACCGGCATGCTCGTCGCTCAACTCGAGGTCGAACCCGCCGAGGCGCTGGTACGCCTGCGCGCTCACGCCTATGCGACCAACCGCAGCGCCACCGATGTCGCGCGCGACATTCTGGATCGGAGGCTGCGTCTTGATGCCGACTGATCCGACAAGGAGGGCAACATGACCGACACGCCTCGCGAAGCTCGCGTTCTCGACGCGGTCGTATCGCTCGTCGACAGCCTGCTCGACGACTTCGACGTCGTCGACCTGCTGACCGAGCTCACCGAGCGCTGCGCAGACCTGCTGGATAGTCGGGGCCGCGGCCTTCGTCCTCGCCGACCCGCTCGGTCAGCTGCGGCTCCTGGCCGCGACATCCACGCAGACCCGCGAGCTGGAGCTACTCCAGTTGCATGTCGACGAGGGTCCCTGCGTGGAGTGCTACGCCACCGGCCAACCGGTCTCGGTGGCGGATCTGCGCACCGAAGCCCCGCTGTGGCCGCAGTTCGTCCCCGCCGCGCTCGGGGCGGGCATCGTCTCGGTGCACGCCGTGCCCATGCGGGCCGCCGGAATCGTCTTGGGCTCCCTTGGCCTCTTCGGCAACCAGACAGGCCGACTCAGCGAGTCCGACCTGCTGGTCGGCCAGACACTGGCGCATATCGCGTGCGTGGCGATACTGCAGGAACACCCGCCCACACCGGCGACGGTGATACCGCAGCTGCGTTCGGCGCTGACCAACCGCACCGTCGTCGAGCAGGCCAAGGGCTTCCTGCGCGAACGCCTCGATATCTCGGTCGACGAGGCGTTTTCGCTGCTACGCAGGTATGCGCGTACCCACGGCGAACACCTGACCGACGTGTCTCGGCGGTTGATGTCCGAACCCGACGCCCGCCCGGCGTTATTGCGGAAGATGACCCAACTGGCTCACGGCTGATTGCGGCGCGCTTGCGCGCGTCGCACGGCGTCCTCGACCAGTCGTGCCGCCACGTCGCGCAGCTTGACGTTGCCGTTCTGACTCATCTGGACGAGCCGGGTGAACGCCACCTCGGCGCTGACACCCGACCGGCTGCGGATGATGCCGACCGCCTGATCGATCACCGCACGGTGATCGAGCGCCTCCTCCAGCTTTTCCGCGCGTGCCCGAGCTCCGGCCAGCAGGTCGGCGTTGTAGATCGACACGGCCGCCGGCGCCGAGAACTGCGATCCCAGCTGCACGGCGTGCTCGCCGAAGGCGTCGTGGCTGTGTGAGTAGCAGTTGATCGCGCCGACCACGTGCTCGCCGACGATCAGCGGCAGCGACAACGCGGAATGCACGCCCATCCGCGCGACCCGGCCGCCGAAGTGGGGCCAGCGGCCGTCGCGCGCCGAGCGATCCGCTGACGGTGGGGCGTCGTGTCTCCATACACGTGATGCACGGTCCCTCGTGCAACTCGTCGTATTGGACGGCGTCGATCTGGTGGACGAACTCCGCTGTGGCAGAGGTGGTCTGCAGTGTCGCGACACCTTTGCCCGGGTCGATCAACGCGACCCCGGCGCCGTCGACGCCGGGAATGGCATCGGCGGCGAACCCGGCGACCGTGCCCAGCAATTCGAACAGGCCGCGGGCGCCGGCCACCATCTCGGACAGGCTGCGCAGCCCTTCGCGCAGGTCTCCTTCGTCCGCTTCCCGCTGGGATGTGGACAGTTCAGTCGGCACCGGTGGTTTGCGACCGGGCTGGGCGTCAAAGTCACGTCATCGGCAGTGACCAATGTTAGGTGACCAAGGCAAGCGCGTGGGCGCGTCGCAACTTTCCGGACGGCGTTTTGGGGATCGTTCCCGGCTCGAGCACGACGACATTGCGGGGCCGGACATCGACCTCGGCAACGACCTCGTGGGCAACCTGACGCTCGACGCGGCGCACCTCGTCCGGGTCTTCCCAGCCGTTGGCTTCGACCGCGACCGCGAACGTCTCCCGTGGGTGGCCCGCCTTCAGGCGCACCGCCACCGCACAGCCGGGCCGGACCCCGTGGACGCGCGCGGCGGCACGCTCGATGTCGGTCGGGTAGATGTTGCGTCCGGCCATGATGATCACGTCTTTGACCCGCCCGCACACCACCACGTCGCCGGTCTCGGTGAGATAGCCCAAATCGCCGGTGTCGTACCATCCTTCGTGATTTTGCGCGGATACGAAACCGGCAGTCGTCGTGTATCCCAGCGTCACCGGTTCGCCACGCACCTGGATGATGCCGACACTGCGCGAAGGCTGCACCGCGCCGTCCTGGGAGACGATCTGGACCTCCAGGCCCTTCAGTGGGCGACCGAGGGAGGCCAGTCGCCGGGTTTTACCCCTGGTCGCCGGGACCGCCCGGTGCAGAATGGCGAGCAGGTCGGCGTCGACTTCGTCGACGGTCAAACCGTGGCCGCACTCGGTGAACGACACGGCCACCGTGGTCTCGGCCATGCCATAGGCGGGCACCACGGCCTCGGGACGCAACCCGAACGGCGCGGCGGCCTCACACAGATCTTCGACGTCGGCCGGGTCGACTTGCTCTGCGCCCGATAGCGCCCACCGCAGCGAGGACAGGTCGAATTGACCGGGCTGAGCCTGCCTGCGCAGGCGTTTGGCGAACATCGTGTAGGCGAAGTTGGGCGCCGCGGTCATGGTGCCCTGGTATTTGTCGATGAGCCGTGCCCACAGCAGGGTGTCGCGGAGGAAGTCCATCGGCGTGACCTTGACCAGCTCGACGCCGAAGTACATCGGAACGGTCAGGTAGCCGGTCATGCCCATGTCGTGGAAACACGGCAGCCAGCTGACGATCACGTCGGATTCGACGTCGACGTCCGCGCCGACGAACATCGCCTCGGCGTTGGAGACGACGTTGCGATGGCTGATCCGGACGGCCTTGGGCGATCCGGTCGAGCCGGAGGTCAATTGCAACAGCGCAATGTCGTCGTCGTCGGTGTCAACGGGGTCGATCGGCCGGCCGTCGAGCAACTGTTCGGCCGTCAGGACCTGCATGCCCAGCTGGGACAGCAGCGGTGCCGCGGCCATGAACGGATCGGAGACCACGACGGCTTTGGCGCCGATCATGTTGATGACGGCCGTCGTCTCGTCGGCCCAGCGTTGCAGGTCGGTGCGTGGGGTGGGCTGGTGCAGCATCGTGACGCTGGCGCCGCGCATCCAGATGCCCTGTGCGGTCGGGGCGATCTCGACGGGCGCACCGGCCAGGACCGCGACCGCATCGCCGTGGCCCACACCGGCGGCGGCCAGAGCGCCCGCAACGCGACGGCTCCGCTCGTGCACCTGACCCCAGGTATGGCGGACGGGGGCGTCAGGCTCCCCGGTGTTCATGCCCTTGAGACTGCTCTGGGCGTTGTCGAACATGGTCTGGGTAAATCGGCTCACGACTCATCCCCTGGCTCCGGCGCGATGGCGCCGGAAATAATTGGATCGGTACCCAAACGGGGACCTCCAGCGCCGAAAGCAGAACCTGACGTGGCGGCTACATCGGCGCTAGAGCGCTTCTCGGCGGGGACAAAATCAGATCGCCACCGTGACGTTTCCGTGAGGCTGGAGTGTCAACCGGAAATGAGGTTACCTGCCCACTGCCCGGTATCCAATAATCCGCAGCGGTGCCACCCCCGGCTTGCACCCCGTTTGAAGTGGTGTGCGCAGTCGACAAGTCGCCGACTGCGCACTGAATCCTAGGGGTAAAAGCCGAATTCGACGGTATCGACACGGCCATCGCCGACATCGAATCGCGTAAACAGTTACTGGTTAGCGTAACGGCGATTCGTTATTCTGCACCGCCGCAATGACTTTCGCGATCAGCCACCGGACGAGAGTCAGGTAACGATGACGTTGCAGTTGCGCGGTCCAGGGCATCGTGGCGGCGGCGGAGAGGCGTTCGGCATGCTGGAGCGGTCCAACCCGTTGGACCAGCTGATTTTCTAGATCCGCTAACGAGCGCTCAGCGCACCGGCGATACTTCGCGTCATGGATTCGGACACCAGGCTGCAGCGGTGGGAGCGGCATTCCGAGTGGCCGCTGGCCATAGCCGCAGTCGTATTTCTGGTCTTTTTCTCCAGGCAGGTGATCGCCGAGCCGCACGGGCGCGAAGCGTCACGTTCTCTGGGCGATCGACTGGGCCATCTGGAGCCTGTTCGTCGTGGATTACGTGGTGCGGTTCTGTCTCGCCACGAACCGGTGGCACTGGTTTGTGCGGCACCTGCTCGACTTCGCGATCGTGACGCTGCCACTGGTTCGGCCCCTTCGACTGCTGCGTCTGATCGTGTTGATCAAGGTGCTGCAGAAGGCAATTGGGGATGCATTCCGGGGCAAGATTCTCGTCTACACCGTGTCAGGTGTCCTGCTGTTGATCTATTCGGCGTCGCTGGCCGTGTACGACAAAGAGCGATACCTGCCCGGCGCCACCATCAACTCCTTCGGCAAGGCACTGTGGTGGTCGATCTCGACCGTTACGACCGTCGGTTACGGCGACGTCTACCCGGTGACCAACACCGGCCGGGCGATCGCGGTGCTGCTGATGATCGGCGGAATCAGCCTGGTCGGCGTCGTCACCGCGGCCCTGGCATCGTGGATCATCCAACGCGTCGCCGAAGAAGACGCTCTGCACCAGGCGGCGACCGTCGCCCACATCGACGAGCTTCGCGATGAGATCCGCGGCCTCGCAGAACAACTGCGGATGCGAGAGTCACGATGACGCTCGCACCTGAAACCTTCACCACCAGCGGTGTCGGCGGCACCCGCATCGTCGCCGACCGGCTCGGTGATCCGGACACGCCGGCCGTGGTGTTCCTGCACGGCGGCGGGCAGACCCGTCGCTCGTGGGGCAAGGCGGCCGCCGCGGTGGCCGAGCGCGGTTGGCAAGCGGTCACGGTCGACTTCCGCGGCCACGGCGAGTCGGACTGGTCGGAAGAGGGCGACTATCGCCTGATCAGCTTCGCCGGCGACGTGGCCGAGGTGCTGCGCCAGCTGCCTCCGCGGCCGGTGCTGGTGGGCGCATCTCTGGGTGGATTCACCACAATGCTTCTGGCGGGCGAGATTTCGCCCGGCATCGCGCGGGCGGTGGTGCTGGTCGACATCGTGCCGAACATGGACCAGTCCGGCGCGAACCGGATCCACGAGTTCATGGCCGGCCGGATGCAGTCCGGATTCTCCTCGCTCGACGAAGTCGCCGACATGATCGCCGAATACAACCCGCACCGGCCGCGGCCGTCGGACCTCAACGGCCTGCGCACCAACCTGCGCCGCCGCGGCGACCGGTGGTACTGGCACTGGGATCCAAAGTTCATCAGCGAGAACGCATCTCTACCACCCCACGAGCTGACCGACGTCGACCGGATGAACACGGCCGTGGAGACGATCCTGGCCGGCGGCGTGCCGATGCTGTTGGTCCGCGGTCAGGTGAGCGACCTGGTCAGCCAGGACCGCGCCGACGAATTCCTGGCTCGTTTCCCTTCCGTCGAGTTCGTCGACGTGCAGGGCGCGGGGCACATGGTGGCCGGCGATCGCAACGATCTGTTCGCCGACGCGGTGCTGGATTTCCTTGTCCGCCAAGGGAGACGCTCCCACCGCTTCGGTCCTAACCGCCGACCTAGACGGACGACAGCACGCCGTTCTCGGCGCCGAGATCGGTGGCGGCGTTGATCACGACGCGGTCGAGCTGGCGCAGCGCATGCAGGGCGTTCATCAGCCGCCGGTGATCCGGGCCAGCGGCTGGTCGACGTGCTGCCGGGCGAGAGTCTCCGCGGCGTCGATGTAGTCGGTGGACGGAAAGACGGTCGCGGCCTGGTTGAACTCCAGCGAGGTGATCAGCACGTCGATGTTGCGCCGGATCTGGCCGGCGGTCGATCTGATCGCATCGGCCAGCTCGGCTGACGTGTCGATGTGTATCTCGCTGCTGCGGGCCAGCATTCGCGCGTAGCGGTCGCAGGCGGCGAGCATCCGCTGGCTGTGCCGCATGCGTCCGGCGCCCCGCCAATCCGGCGACCCCGGCGCTCATCGGCTTGGCGGTGATCCGGAACTGCGCCAGGTCGCGGCCGAGTTGACGCGCCGTCTCGGTCAACCTCGCGGGTGCGGGGGTACCCAGCAGGCTGGCGACCGACGCCTCGACCAGGTCGGCCAGCGTCAGGAAGAACGTATGGGCGTCGCCGCGGATTTTCGCTCGGGTGTTGATCGGCAACACCAGCACGGCGGCCGCGATCCCGATGACCGCACCCGACCGCCGTCTCCTCGATCCGCAACAGCAAGAGCCCGTAAGTGAATTCGCCGAGCAGTCCGTACATCAACGCCAGCATGGTGCTGATCCAAAAGGTCATCAGGCTGTAGGTGACCTTCATGAAATAGAAAGCGCAGAACAGGCAGACGAAGATCATCGCCAGCGAGGCGATGCTTGTTGCCGGACACCAGCGTGGCGACCAGCACGCCGCTGGGCACGCCGAGCACCGTGCCGAGCAACCGCTGCCAGCCCTTGTCGAGGGTTTCGGCCCACGAGTTGGTGCCGGCGAAGATGACGAACGCGGCGATCGCCGCCCAATACCAGTGCGACGGCGACACGATCTCGCCGACGACGATGGCCAGCGCCGCGGCGACGGCCACCTGGATGGCCTGCCGGGTGGTCGGCAGCATGCCCGGCGCTGCGCGGCTGCTCGGGCGGCGTCGGGGCCGTCGGGCCGCGTCGTTTCGGTCGCCACCCGCTCGATGCGTTTGCGGACTTCGGCGGTGGCTTTGGCCGTGTCGACGATCGCCAGCGCGAGGCGCCGCACCGGCACGTCGTCCGGATCGCCGTTCGAGCTGCTGCTGAGCGACGCTGCGCGGTCTGCCGGAGGGCGTCGGTGTGCGGTGTCCGGATCGCGCGCGCCAGCAGCGCGACGGTGTCGGCCAATTCGGCGCGCGTGGCGGCGGGCATGTCGGCCAGGGCCGCGCGGCGTGCCCGCGATCGCGAGGCGTTCGACGGTGAGTTCGGCGTCGAACAACCACAGCGCGAGGTCCTCGCCGCTGACTCCCGGCCACAGCGCGCCCGGATTGACCCGGTCTTCGATCTGCGCCTGGACCGTCAACGCGGTCTCGTTGAGCCGGCGGGCCCGGATTCGCAGTCGGCGCTGTCGCCGCTCGTCGGGGTTGCCGATTCGCACGGTGTCCGCGGTGGTGTCGACGACGATCGCCATCCGCGCCCGCAGTGACCGAATGCTCTCGCGCAGAACGCTTTCCGGCCGGTCGGGCAAGATGAAGGCGCTCCACACGAAGCTGCAGAGCGTGCCCACGATTGTCGGCGCCGATCAGCCACGGCAGCTCGGCGAACTTCGCCTGCAGATACAGCGAGAAGAAGTACGACATGAAGGTGACCATGCCCAGCGCCGTTCCGCGTGGGCCGAACCGGCGCACGTAGACCGCGATGAAGACCACCACCACGAACAAGACGTCGCCGATCACCGGGTGCGGCGACACCAGCGCGGCCGCGGTGATGGCCAGCGCGGTGGGCAGCGGCAGCAGCGCCATCGTGATGCGTTGTTGACGCGGATCCGGCTCGTTCACCGAACGCGCCGAGACCATCGTGATCAGCGCCCCGAGCAGCGCCACCGTCAGCGGCTGCCCGGTGGCCTTGGTCAGCAGGAACAGGACCAGCAGCGAGGTGCCAGCGCGCCGGTCGTGCGGATCGCCATCCGCAGCCGCAGCAGCCCGGGGTCGGATCCGATCGCCCAGTTACGCGCCCGCTGATACCGCGCGGTTGCGTCACCGAACACTCCGTGGCCAGCCTCTCTCGCGTGCTGTCTTGCACACGACTCTGGCACAGCGACCAAGATGGGACCCGATGAGCACGCGAACGACGCTGGCCGATGGCCGTGAGCTGTTGTTCTTCTCACTGCCCGGGCATACCCCGGCTCCGTTGCCGACCGGCGGCCGTTGCCGCCGTTCGAGCCGGGGCAGTCGCAGTTGCGGTTCGATCAGACCACCGGGCAGTGGGTGATCATCGCCGCGCGCCGCCAGGACCGCACCTACAAGCCGCCGCCCGACCAGTGTCCGCTGTGCCCGGGCCCGACCGGGTTGACCAGTGAGGTGCCCGCACCCGACTACGACGTGGTCGTCTTCGAGAACCGGTTCCCGTCGTTGTCCGGGTCAGGGGCCGCGGCTTTGGTGCCCGACGGTTTCGTGCCGGCTGCCCGGCGTCGGGCGCTGCGAGGTGATCTGCTTCTCCAGCAACCACACCGGCTCGTTCGCCGAGCTGCCGCTGCCGCATGCCCGGCTGGTGGTCGACGCGTGGCGGGACCGGACCGTCGGCGTTGCTGGCCTTGCCCGGCGTGCAGCAGGTGTTCTGCTTCGAGAACCGGGGCGAGGAGATCGGCGTGACGCTGGCGCATCCGCACGGCCAGATCTACGGCTACTCCTTTGTGACGCCGCGGACCGCGGCCATGATGGAGCAGGCTGCTACAGCACAAGGGCGGCAACCTGTTTGCCGATCTGCTGGCCTCGGAGGTCGCCGACGGCAGCCGGATCGTGGCGCGCACCGATCTGTTCACCGCGTTCGTGCCATTCGCCGCGCGCTGGCCGGTGGAGGTGCACATCTATCCGAACCGGTTCGTGCACAACCTGCTTGACCTCTCCGATGCCGAGCTGGACGGTTTCGCTTCGATCTATCTCGACGTGTTGCGACGCTTCGACCGGATGTATTCCGGCCCGCTGCCCTATATTTCGGCGTTGCATCAATACGCCGACACTCCGTTGCGTGCGGGAGGGCTACTTCCACGTCGAGCTGATGTCGATCCGGCGCAGCGCTAGTGCGCTGAAATACCTGGCCGCGTCCGAGTCGGCGATGGACGCGTTCATCACCGACGTGGTGCCCGAGGCCGTCGCCGCAGCGCCTGCGGGATCTGGCGTGACTCTCCGCTATTCGGCGCCGGGGCGGATCAACCTGATCGGCGAGCACACCGACTACAACCTCGGCTGGTCGTTGCCGATCGCGCTGCCGCAGCGCACGCTGTGTGGCGTTCGAACCGTCCGACGCCTCCGCGCTGACCGTGTCCAGCGACGTCGCCGACGGCTCGGTGCGAATTCCGTTGACCACCAAGCCCGGTGAGGTGACGGGGTGGGCGGCCTATGTGGCCGGCGTGGTGTGGGCGTTGCGGTATGGCCGGGCATCCGGTGCCGCGGCGGGACGATGTCGATCACCAGCGACGTCCCGATGGGCTCGGGGTTGTCGTCGTCGGCGGCGCTGGAATGCGCGGCGCTAGGCGCCCTCGTGTCCGCAGATCGACCGGATGGACCAGGCCCGGCTGGCCCAGCGCGCGGAGAACGAGTATGTCGGTGCGCCAACGGGTTTGCTCGACCAGATTTCCTCGCTGTTCGGCGCGGCGTCGACGGCGCTGCTGATCGACTTTCGGGACCTGACCGTTCTGCCGGTCGGCTTCGACCCGTCGTCGTCGGGCGTCGAGCTGCTGCTGATCGACTCGCGCGAGCGACACGGCCACGTCGGCGGCGAGTATGCGGCGCGGCGTTTGTCGTGCGAGCGGGCGGCGGCCGATGTGGGGGTGGTGTCGCTGCGGGAGGTCCAGCGACATCGCTGCTCTCGGATCACGTCACCGATCCCGTCGACGCCCGTCGCGCCCGGCACGTGCTGACCGAGAACGAGCGGGTGTTGGATTTCGTTGCGGCGTTGGGTGATTCGGACTACGCCGAGGCCGGCCAGATCTTCACCGCGTCGCATGCGTCGATGCGGGACGACTTCGCCATCACCACCCCGCACATCGATCTGATCGCCGACACCGCGGTGGATGCCGGCGCTCTGGGCGCCCGGATGACCGGCGGCGGGATTCGGCGGCTGCGTGATCGCGTTGGTGCCGGCCGACCGCGTCGACGTGGTCTCCGAGGCGGTGCGATCGGCGGTGCACGGTGACGAAAAGCCGGTGGTCACGCGGACGTATGCCGCGGACGGCGCAGGCCCTCACTAAGCAACAGGCGTCACAGCCGTACCCTGTCTCCACCATGCGCCACTTTTCGAATTCGCATCGCGGGCGATATCACCACGCATCGGATACTCATCGGCACATTACTGGTAAGACTGCGGTGTGAGGATCGCGATCAGCGGCGCCGGCGTGGCCGGGGCGGCGCTCGCCCATTGGTTGCACCGCACCGGCCACAACCCGACTGTGATCGAGCAGGCGCCGAAGTTCCGCACCGGCGGCTACATGATCGACTTCTGGGGCGTTGGCTACCAAGTGGCCAAACGCATGGGCATCGAAGACCCGATCCGTGCCGCCGGGTACCAGGTTGAATTGCTTCGCTCCGTCGGCTCCCGCGGCCAGGTCAAAGCCGAGGTGCATGTTGATGTCTTCCGCCGCATGTTCGGCGACGAGCTGATCAGCCTGCCCCGCGGCGAGCTGGCCGCCGCGATGTACACCACCATCGAAGACAACGTCGAAACGATCTTCGGTGACAGCATCGCTACCGTGGACGCCCACAGTGCGGGTGTCCGGCTAACCCTCGATAGCGGCGCCTCGCGCGATTTCGACCTGCTGGTTGGCGCGGACGGATTGCACTCGAACGTGCGCCGTCTGGTCTTCGGGCCGGACGAGGAGTTCGAGCACTACCTCGGCTGCAAGGTCGCTGCTTGCATGGTTGACGGGTACCGGCCCCGCGACGATCTGGTCTACGTCACCTACGGCAGCCCAGGCCGTCAGCTGGGGCGGGTCGCGCTGCGCGGCGACCGCACCATGCTTTTGTTCATCTTCCGCGCCGGGCGCGATAGCGCGGGCGTGGCACCAAAAGATGAGCTACGCAACGAGTTCAGCGACGTCGGTTGGGAATCACGGGATTTCCTGGCGGCGCTCGATGACGTCGACGATGTGTATTTCGATGTGGTCAGCCAGGTCCGCATGGATGACTGGTCGCGTGATCGCGTGCTGCTGATGGGGGACGCCGCTGGGTGTATTTCATTGATGGGCGGTGAGGGCACCGGACTGGCGATCACCGAGGCGTATGTGCTGGCTGGAGAACTCGCGCGCGCGGGCGTCGACTACCGCGGCGCATTCGATGCCTACCAGTCGCTGATGCGTCCTTTCATCAAAACCAAGCAAGCCGGTGCGCTGCGCTACATTCCGTTCTTCACCACACGGACCCAGTTCGGCTTGTGGTTCCGCAACGTGGCGATGCGGATGGCGAACTTCGGGCCGCTGGTTACGCTGCTCGCCGGCGGCGTGCGTGACGACTTCACGCTGCCGGAATACGGCATATAGCTACCGTCTCTCTCACGGTAGCTCCCAGCCGACGGTGAAGCCGTGCCGCAGGACCAGCTCGGTGAGCACATCGGTGCGTTCGGCCAGCGGCCACGATTCGACGGTGAACGGCTCGAGGGCGAAGAACGCGTAGTTGATCGAGGTCTCCGGCGTGGTCCGCGGGCGATAGATCAAAGCGTCCAGCGCGTCGTCCGAAGGCCACCATCGCCGCACGGCGTCCGCGAGGCGCTGGCAGGTCGCCCACACGTCGTCGTGCTGGCCGGTGCTGATCTGGTCGTCGACGCCCAGGATGTCGAGATTGGCCTCGGTGCGCAGGTCGAGGACCCGCAGGTGCCGGGCGGCGACCAGTCGCACCAAGCGGTGGCCGGCGTGGTCGGCGGGAATCATCAGCCCGGTCGGACGGTACCGCTCGCGGAAGGCGCCGACGAGAGTGCTTGCCGCATAACGGGTTCGGAACGCGCCGGACTCCGGGTCGAAGCGATAGCGGGCGGTCGGGAACCCTGCCCACGTCCACTCGGAAGGGGCTGAAGGCCTCGACCCGCCACAGTTCGGTTCCGGCGTCGACACGTCGTCGTCGCAGGCCGACCGGTCGGGCGTCGGGCAGCGGCGTGCGGTAGCCGGCGGGAAGGTCAGGCACCGATGCCGGCGAGCATCCGCCACGCGGCGTCCGCGGTCTTCGGGCGGCGCAGCGCCTCGGCGATCGACGAGCCACCGAGGTCGTCGTGCGTCAGCCGCATGATCCGGTCGGCGGCCAGCGGGTCGGTGGTGAACTCGCTGAGCAGCTCGAGGATCCGCGGCAGATCGGTGCGTATCCGGTCGGCATCGAATTGCCAAGCAGGGAAGTAGGTTTGGTTGCCGACGGCTGAGCCCAGCAGCTTGCCCCGGCTGCGAAGCCGGTGCACGGCCTGCGGCGAATGCAGGGCCAGCCGCTGCTGCACCTTCGGTGTTGCCAGTGCGCCCTCGACGAATTCGCGCACCAACGCGCTACGGCGTTCGTCGTTCAGACTGCGGGCGGCGACCCGCTCCAACGTGCCTTGCGGCGTGGTCGGCGCCCCGAGGATGGCGTCGAGGACCTCGGCGAATCCGGGCTCGGTGCGAGCCCGTTCGACGACCTGGCGAACCAGCGGGGCGACGGCAGTGGACATGACTCCAGGCTACCAGCAGCCCCAACCGATTGAAACAATCGAAACAAGTCCTAGAAGGAGCGGCGTGAGGCTCCGGCGCCGGCGCTGGAGCGACGTCCATGTCCACCCGCGCGCTGGCCACCGTGGGCCGCCTTGGCGCGCTCGCCGCCGCGGTTCGGGCGGCGTCGCGGCTGAGATGAACGCTGCTGGGCGGGTTGAGCTTGCACCGGCTTCGGGGCCTGGTAGGCCGCGATTTCGCCGACCAGTTCGATGACCGGCTCCGACGCCGCGGTGACCTGTTGCGGGCGGACGGCGATACCGGCCCGGCGCAGCAGCTCGTTGGTGTCGCGGCGCTGCTCGGGCAGCACGACGGTGACGACGTCACCCGAGCTGCCGGCGCGGGCGGTGCGCCCGGAGCGGTGCAGGTAGGCCTTGTGTTCGGCGGGCGGGTCGACGTGGACGACCAACTCGCACGTCGTCGACGTGTACGCCGCGGGCGGCGATGTCGGTGGCCACCAGTACGCGGGCTTCCCCAGAACTGAAGGCGGCCAGGTTGCGGTCGCGGGCAGGCTGAGAGAGGTTGCCGTGCAAGTCGACTGAGGGCACCCCGGCGTCGGTGAGCTGACGGGCGAGCTTGCGGGCCTGATGCTTGGTGCGCATGAACAGGATTCGCCGACCGGTGCCCGAGGCCAGGCGGTGCACCAATTCGGTCTTGGCGCCGGCGCTGGCGACGTGGAAGACGTGGTGGGTCATCTCCGGGCTCGGCGCGTTGATCTCGTCGACGGAATGCAGGACGTGGTTGCGCAGGAACCGCTTGACCAGCTTGTCGACGCCGTTGTCCAGGGTGGCGGAGAACAGCATGCCGCTGACCGTTCGACGGTGTCGCGGCCAGGATGCGGGTGACGCCCGGCAGGAAGCCGAGGTCGGCCATGTGGTCGGCCTCGTCGAGCACGGTGATCTCGACGGCGTCCAGGCTGATCAGCCGTTGGCGCATCAGGTCTTCCAGCCGGCCCGGGCAGGCGACGACGATGTCGACGCCGCCCCGCAGCGCGGATACCTGGCGGGACTGCGACACCCCGCCGAAGATCGTGGTGACTTTGAGGCCGTAGCTGGCGGCCAGCGGCTCGAGCGTTGCCGAGATCTGGGTCGCCAGCTCGCGGGTCGGTGCCAGCACCAGGCCAGTCGGGGTGGACGGCCGCCGCTTGGTCGACTGCGAGACGGGCGACCAACGGGATGGAGAAGGCCAGCGTCTTGCCGCTGCCGGTCTTACCGCGGCCGAGCACGTCGCGGCCGGCCAGGGTTTCGGGCAGGGTTTTCACCTGGATGGGGAAGGGCTCGGTGATGCCTTGCGCAGACAGGTTGGTGACCAACCGCGCGGGCACGCCGAGTTCAGCAAAGGAAGTGGAAGTCATTGTGGTGTGGTGCCTTTCAGGCATCGGGGCGTGCCACGACGTCATGAGACGGTTAGCACTAATTGGCGAGATTGCCGGTGGGCAAAATCGATCGCCGCGAGAAAGCTTGAGTGGGAATGTCGGAGCAGTCCACGACGTGTCGGCATGTCGAGAAGCCAACGTTGAGACCAGCGTAGCCCACGACTGGGATTCCCGCTATTCCGTGTGAGCAACGACACCGTGAGCTAGACCATGTCGTTGCGGGTCAGCCACTGCATCACCGGCCAGCCGATGAACACCGGTAACCAGCAGGTCAGGACCCGATACAGCAGCACCGACGGCACGCTGACGGCCGCGGGTACGCCGAACGCGGCGAGCCCACCGATCAGCGCCGCTTCGACGGCGCCGACGCCGCCGGGAGTGGGCGCGGCCGAGGCCAGGGTGCCGCCGACCATCGTCACCACGGTGACGGTGACGAACGTCGCGTGGCCGCCGAACGCCTCGACGCTGGTCCACAACGCCAGCGCCGCGCCGAGAGTCGTTCCGGTGCAACCCAAGACGATCAACGCCATCCGCTTGGGTTCGCGCGCCACCTCGATGATGTCGGTGATGATCTCCTTGAGCTTGGGAGTCACCGCCGTCGACAGCCAGCGTCGCAGGTTGGGCACCAGCAAGAAGACGCCGACAATGCCCAGCGCCGCACCGGCAATCAGGTACAGCACGGTCGAGCTTCGGAACGAAGTGGGACAGGTCGGCTCCCGCGCCCGCGGCGGTGCTGAAGAAGATCAGCAACACGATGTGCATGATCACCTGCATCGACTGCTGCAGCGCGACCGCGGTGGTGGCGCGCGTCGTGCTCAGCCCGCTCTTCTGCAGGATCCGGGTGCTCAGCGCGAGCCCGCCGACGCCGGCCGGGGTGGTGGTCGCGGCAAAAGTGTTGGCCACCTGCGCGATCGACAGCCGCCAGAAGTTCACCGACTCGTCGGCGCTGGCCCACAGCGCGGCCGCGGCCCCGACGTACGTCGACGCCGAGATGGCCAGGCCCAGCAACGCCCACCACCAGTTGGCGCGAGTCAAGCGCGTTGAAGAACGTCGGCACCGTGCTGATGAACGGGTAGGCGACGTAGACCAGCGCGACGAGCAGCACCATCTGGACGAGCTGGCTGCGGCTGAACCGGGTGACCGACTCGGGTTTGATCTTCTCGGTGTCTGTTTGGCGCATGACCGCCGCACGGCTTCGGGAGATGACCGCCTTCGGATCGACGACCGAGTCCCGAATATGTTTCGGCACAGCAGTTTTGGTGAGCCGGCGTGACGCGGTCAGCACGGCGTCGCGCCCGAGCACCTCGATCGCCGCAGCGACGGCCTCGTCCGCGCCGTAGAGCGCCGATCGTCGTCACCAACAGTTGGGCGATGTCGGCCTGCAGCTGGTTGTCGGTGGCGCCGTATTCCGCGCTGCCGAAGCCGCCGAAGAACACCGCGCCGTTGCTGACGGTGATCTCCTTGTCGCGCAGATCGCCGTGCGAGATCTGATGCTCCTGCAACTTTCGCAGCGACTCCCACACTTCGGCCACCGGTGTCGACGCGTGGCAGCGCTTCAGCGGCTCGCCGCGAATGCGCTTGTGCGCGTAGAACGTCCAGCCCCGGTCCAGGAGGCCGACGGCGATCGTCTCGGTGTTGGCGATGCCCAGGTCGCCGATCGCGATGGCCATCAGGGCGCGGTGCTCGACGGCGCGACGCATCGACGCCTGCAGCGGTGCGGTCTCGTTCTCGCGCAGCCGCAAGATCCGCCACACCTGCCGCAGGGCGCCGCCGCTGCGTTGATGCGGTCCGTACATCTCGACCACGGCGTTCTCTTCGGGCTCCTCGGTGACGGCCGCAAGGATGAGCGGCCCCGATCCGGCGGGACGGACCACTCGCAGCCCGGTCACCACGAATCCGCGTTTGGCCATCGCGCGCACCGCGCCGTCCAGCGGCACCTCCAACGCGGGGGTGCCGCTGACCAGGATCACCAGCGCGCCGACGAACCAGCCGACCGCCAGACCCAGCAGCGAACGGGCCGGCACGATGGCGCTGACGAACAGGTGGATCGGGATGAACGCCAGCAGCAGCGTCCACCACCAGTGCCGCCAGCGCGCCGGCAGCCACGGGCCGGACACGGTGAGCACCGCGGCGAGCATGCCGATCCAGCGCGGGTCGTCGAGGAACTGCGACAGGACGGTGCGCAGCCGGTCGTTGAGGTCGAAGTGCCACTGCGGGGCCGCGATGCCCGTGCCGGTGATCGACAGCCCGAGAACGGCGATCAATGCGGCCGCCGCGTAGGGGATCAGCAGCCGCCACTGCCGGG
Source organism: uncultured Actinomycetota bacterium (assembly GCA_963796825.1). Taxonomy (GTDB): domain Bacteria; phylum Actinomycetota; class Actinomycetes; order Mycobacteriales; family Mycobacteriaceae; genus Mycobacterium. The sequence continues at coordinate 678,897 of CAWCNE010000006.1, read as the reverse complement.
CCAGAATCAGGCCGAACAGGATCATGAACGGCAGCGCCAGGACTGCGAGGCCGTACACCAGGTAGACCACGTCGGACTGGGTCGGCGTCAGCACTCCGATGATGCGCGAGATGGACATCTCCAGGCTGTCCCAGCGCGTGCGGGTGACCAGCGAACTGGTGATCACGGCCGCCAGCAGTGCCCCCGAGAGCGCGACCCGCAGGATGTCGTTGGTGCGGCGAGTCAGGGGCTGCAGCAGGCTGCCGGAAATCCTGACGTCGCGACCATCGACGAGCATGGTCCCCACACCTCCGGCCTGCGTCTGTCAGCGTTCCGCCGACAACATAACCGGTGACCTCTGTCTTTAGCCGGATTGCCTGGCCTATGTAGCTGGTTAGAGGCCGTGCTGAGTCACAGCCGTCACCCGCGTACCAGACTCCGACCATGTGGTGAGGTTCGGAAACGTGACCACATGCGATATCACCGAGCCGAGCCGAGGCGGGCCGCTAGAGGACCACGGTGACGCCTATGTCGTTGGCCAACTGCTGGACCTCGTTGAATCCCGCGCCCGCCCATAACGACAGCGGCGCACTCGTCGTGTCGAGTTTGAGGTCGGTGAAACGGTCGACGCGGTCGCCCCACAGCATCAGAGAGTAGGAGTCGTTGAACTGACGAGAGCGCCACACCAGCCCGTCGTAGTTGCCGTGGTCGTAGATCGCCTGCCCCCATGCCGCGGTGCGCGGGTACTGTCGCGCGCTGCTCTCGATCAGCTCGGCGTGGGTCGCTCCCAGCCGACCGAGGCCGGCGCCGTGGAGTTGGACGAGTTGCAAGTCCCGCGTGGGTATCAGCGTCGAGCGCAGCCATTGCACAAGTGCTTTGCGTTGGATGCGACGTCCGTTGCCGCGTACCGGCACATCGTGGAACACCGACTCCGACAGTGCGCCCTCCACGCCATCCGCCGCGTAGAGGGTGGGCACGATCAAGCCTTTGCCTGTGACCGGACGGAAGCGGCGCGAGGCGTTTGTCTCATTGAACTCGTGGGCGCCCATCGTGCCCTTGTAGCAGCGAATTATCGGATCGCCCTTGGGCCAGATGCGTATCAGCGGTGACGGCAGCGGAGTCGGAACCGGGGGAACGCGCACCTCTACTGCGCCGCGTCGTCGAAGAGGTGGTGCGCCGCTTCGACGATCTGCTCGGGCTCGCGCGTGAGGAGGTCGACCGGCCGCTCGTCGTCGAGCCAGCCGCTGGCGGTGGTGAACCACAGGGCGGTCTCCCAACCATCGAGACCGTAGGGGTGGAAAGCTTCCAGCACGCCGGCGATCACCGGCCGCGGTTGTCCGTCGGTGCCGAACTGGAAGCCTGGATAGACCCGGGCGCCCTCGTGGGTGACGGTGAAAATCTTGCCGGCGGCGGACCATCGCGACGCGGTGGCCGAGCGATTGTTGGCGCTCGAACCGGCGACTTCGGCAACCTGATCGCTGTCGTACAGCCCGAACTCGTCGATGAGTTCTTGGCGTGCTTCGGCATTGCGCTGGGCTTGCAAGGCCGCTGCCGGCGAGGCCGTGCTGCTGGGCAGGAACATCCCTTCGATCAGGCGTTCTGTCTGCTGTTCGCCCAGCGTCAGCACACCGGCCAACTGGGCGATTTGGCTGGCCACCGAATGATTTGCGGCGACGATGACGACCTCTTGCCCCTCGGGACGAATGTCGTCGATTGCGGCGGCGACGTCGAAGGATGCGGTGGATGCTGCTTCGGGGATGACGACCGCCCGCGCCACCGGCCCGCCGGCAAACGGGTCCGTGAATTCGATGAATCTTGCCTCTTCAGTCACGCAGATCATTCTACGCTCGGTTTTCGGGATGGCAACGGGGTCCGTTCAGGGCGTGGGTAACTGACGTACAGCCGACACCAAGGCGACCTATGTAGTTTCGGGTCATGGCGAGAACTGACAACGACACCTGGGAAATCACCGAGAGCGTGGGGGCCACGGCACTGGGCGTGGCGTCGGCGCGCGCGGCCGAAACCGAGAGCGACAACCCGCTGATCCGCGACCCGTTCGCGCGGGTGTTCCTCGACGCTGCCGGAGAAGGGGTATGGAACTGGCATGCGGGTTCCGCCCTTCCGCCGGAGATCGTCGAAGCCGAGCCCGAGTTGCCGCTGCAGATGCAGGCGATGGTCGGCTACATGGCGTCGCGCACCAAGTTTTTCGACTCGTTCTTCCAGACCGCCACCAACTCGGGAATCACGCAGGCGGTGATCCTGGCGGCAGGCCTGGACGCGCGGTCGTGGCGGTTGCCGTGGCCGGACGGCGTGACGGTCTACGAGCTGGATCAGGATCGGGTGCTGGACTTCAAGCTGAGGACGCTGACCGAACACGGCGCGCAGCCGGCGGCCAACCGGGTCGAGGTTGCGGTGGATCTCCGCCACGACTGGCCGAAGGCGTTGCGGGAGGCTGGTTTTGACCCGTCGCAGCCGAGCGTGTGGTCAGCCGAGGGGCTGATGCCGTATCTGCCGGCCGCGGCGCAGGATCTGCTGTTCGAGCGCATCAACGAGCTGGCCGCCCCCGGTAGCCGGGTCGCGGTCGAGGCGTTGGGGCCGACGTTCCTCGACGAGGAGATCCGCGCCAAGCGCCGTGCGCGGATGGAGCGGGTGCGCCAGTTGATGGCCAAGACGGACCCCGACCGCGACATTCCCCGGACCGACGAGCTGTGGTATTTCGAGGAGCGCGAACCGGTCGGCGACTGGTTCGGCCGCCACGGCTGGACGGTGAGAGTCACCCCGGCCGCCGAGCTGATGGCCGACTTCGGCCGCAGCGCTGCACCGGAAGTCAAGGACATGGTGCCCGGCAACGAATTCGTCTTCGCCCAAAGGACTTAACTACGGGACCGGCTTCACCGGCGGGATGTGCCACGTGCCGTCCAGAATCGACGGCTTCTTGTCGTTGGGCCAGTACAGCCGCAGCATCAGGCTGAACCGCTCCTTCGCCGCCGGCAGCCAGTTCGATTCCTTGTCCGGGCCAGGCGATTCGGCCTGAATGTAGATGTCGGTCGAGCCGTCGGGATTGGGCGCCGGCTTGTCGCGCGGGCTGAGGCTGTAGCGGTTCAGCGGGTTGTCGACGAAGTAGTAGTCGCCGTTGTACATGGTCAGCGACCAGAAGCCTTTCGCCGGCGGTAGCTGTCCCTTGTCGAAGTGCATGATGTATTTCGTTGCGCCGCTGTACTTCTGCTTGAGGTCCGTCGCGTCCGAGGTGGGGTAGACGGCGTCCTCGGGCAGGTTGGCGCCGACGCCGACCTCGGTGACGAACGCCCGCTGCCGGTAGTTGGTCCCGTAGCTGCCCGCCTTGACGGTGTAGGCCCAGCCGTTCTTGGAGACGAAATCGCCGGCGACGACGCCGTCTTCGCGCCAGCCACTGATGTTGTCCTGACCCAGTTTTGGCGCCATCGCCAGGCCGGTGTTGGCGGCGGCCGGCAGCTTGGCCGGGTCGAAGTCCTGCCCGGGGACGATGCCGATCCGGGCGAGCTTGGCCACCATCGGCGCGTCCGCTGCGGTCGGCGGGTTGGTCTTGAGCAGGCGGGCGAACAGCTTGAAAAACTCCGGCGCGCCAAGGCCATTCACTTGTCGGCGCACCGACGTCACCATGTCGACAGACGCGGTGAGCGGAGGCAGCGGCGGCAGGTATTGCTTGCCGAACGACGACAGCGGCGTCGCGGTGATCTGATCCTGCAGCTTGTGCACCGCGTCGTAATCCTCCGGGGTGCCCGAGCAGTAGATGCGTCCCAGCAGCCACACCAACGCCGTCGGCGACTCGTAGTTCAGCACGTTCGGCGGCAGGCTGCCGTGCCAGCCGGGGCCGGTGATGGCGAACGTCCGCGCCTTGCCGCCGCCGTTGCGGGTGCCCGGCGAGGCGAAGACGTTGGTCCAGGCGTCCATCATCGGCAGCAGGAAGTAGCGGTCACCCATGTCCGGGACCGTGACGATCCACGGCTCTTTCGACACGTCGAACCAGGCCTGGGTGTACAGCGTGTCGGTGTTCGGCGCGGTCGCGGCGTGGAATGCGGCGTTGGGATAGGTGCGCTGGCGGGCGAACTGGCCCATCGGGGCTTTGGTGTCCTCGCCGGCGGGCACATTGGTGAATTCGCGCCGGGTGTACTCCATCGTGACCAGCGGATAGGCGTACGCGTAGGCCTCGGTTCCGATGTCGGTGGCCTCGGACTGCGACAAGCTCGGCGCCGCAGACGTTTTCACCGGCTCGGCCGGGTGATCGTTGCCGCCGCACGACGTGATCATCATCAGAACGGCCAGCAGCACGCCGACGGTCGATCGCATACCGGGATACTTCCATGTGATCCGGTGTGATGCGCGGCCGTCCACAAGTCTCCGATCCGCCGCCCACACGAAGTACCAGCATCAAGGCGGCAAAGGTGGGTACTCCGTCACAATGAATGAGTTGAAGTTTGTGGATTTGCACGGCGATCGGGTGGCCTACCGCGACGACGGTGACGGGGAAGTGCTGCTACTGATCCATGGCATGGCCGGAAGTTCGGACACCTGGCGGTCGGTGATACCGCAGCTGTCGAAGAAATTCCGGGTGATCGCGCCCGACCTGCTGGGTCACGGTGAGTCGGCGAAGCCCCGCAGCGACTACTCGCTGGGTGCGTTCGCGGTGTTTCTCCGCGATTTCCTCGATGAACTCGGCGTCAGCCAAGCCACCGTGGTCGGCCACTCGCTCGGCGGTGGTGTCGCCATGCAATTCGTCTACCAGCACCCCGATTACATCAAGCGGTTGATCCTGATCAGCAGCGGCGGCCTGGGTCCCGATGTCGGGCTGGTGTTGCGGCTGCTGTCGGCCCCCGGGTCGGAGCTGGTGCTGCCGATCATTGCGCCCAAGCCGGTGCTGGCCGTCGGCAACAAGCTCAGATCATGGCTGAGGGCCGCCGGCATTCAGTCGCCGCGCGGTGCGGAGTTGTGGAGCTCTTACTCGTCGCTGTCGGACCCTCAGACGCGGCAGTCGTTCCTGCGGACGCTGCGATCCGTGGTCGACTACCGCGGGCAGGCGGTCAGCGCTTTGAACAGGCTGGGTCTGCGCGCGGATCTGCCGGTGATGGCGATCTGGGGTGAGCGGGACAACATCATTCCCGTCCACCACGCGTACGCCGCGCACAATGCGCGCACCGACGCCAGGCTTGAGCTGCTGCCCCATGTCGGCCACTTCGCACAGGTGGAAGCCCCCAACGTGGTGGTCGAGCTGATCGAGGACTTCATCGCGACCACCGACCGTCGGGATGTGGAGAGCCCACAGCCGAGCCCGTGACCGGGCGACTCACTTCCGTGCCGCGCATAGCGCCGGATGTAAAACAACGAGGCATGCCATGGTGGGCGCATGAGCGAGCGTGATCGGGACGATGCGGGCCGACCCCGAAGTGCCCGCCCGCGTGATTCTTTAGGCCGGCCACTGCCCTATGGAAGTGAGGGCGCTCTGCGGATCCCCGATGACCTCGACCTGGCACCGACCGAAACCCTGACCTATGCCCAAGATCTGCTCGATCGCGGCCTGGCGTTCAGCGCGCACGAGGTCCTCGAGGCGGCCTGGAAGAACGGCCCCGACGATGAACGGATGCTGTGGCAGGGCCTGGCGCAGCTCGCCGTGGGCATTACCCACGCCCAGCGCGGCAACGTGAAGGGCGCGGCGAGTCTGCTGCGCAGCGCCTCGGCCCGCCTTGCTGACGCCGACCGCCCTGGACGCCACGGGATCGACGTCGTCGGTTTGGCGGGCTTTGCCGATGCACTGGTCGACGATCTTGCGGCGGGTGTGCACCGCTCGCCGCAGCAGCTGCGACCGCGTCTCGCCGTCGTCGAACCCGATCGCACGTAGCGGCTTTCTGAATCTGATGTCGACGGCGACATCCACACACAGCGCCCAGGCATTGCACTTCATGTGTGTTGTGTTAAGCACCAACATATTTCGGCAGGATGGCTAGGGCTCATAGAGTTCTGCGATCGGGGTGGGGGACGGTTCGTAGTTCCAGCTGTGGGATTGCCTCAAAGTCTGACGGATTGCAGCTGTATAGCGGCAAGCCATGGGCAATGGCGCTGGCGGCGATCAATGCGTCATACGCGCGTGCCGCTGGCTTTCGGCCGGACGCTCGCAAGGATGCGGCAACCACTCCAAATGCGCGGGCGGACTCGGCATCGAAGGCCAGCACATCGAAGTCCGACTCCGCCTGCTGCAAATGCGCCTGGCGTGCCGCGCGCTCTTCGTCGGTATGGGCGACATGCGGCCCCACCGACAGCTCGGCCAGCGTGATGGCGCTGATCAAGGCTTCGTCGGGCAGATCTGCAGGGTCGTCGATGCGCCCAAGCAGGATCACCGTTGATGTGTCGAGCATCCCTCTCGACGCCGGCCCAGGGCTCACAGCGTTGCATCGATGACGGTGTCGATGTCACGTCGCAGGACGTCGGGATCAACGCGAGGTAACGCTTTCCTGCGCTCAATGAGTTCGGCAGGTCTGGCGCTGCGGCGTGGCAGCGGACGCAACTCGGCGACCGGGCGCCCATCCCGGGTGACGACCACACGTTCGCCGCGCTCCACACGATCCAGGACTTCGCCACCTCTATTACGGAGGTCGCGCACGGTTACCGGCTTCACATCGGCAGTGTATCACCGGTGAGACGACTCAGTCGGCGCCGCCGCACCGGCCGGGCTCCCACACGAAGGACCAGCTGAGGAGCAGAATCCGGATATGCGGTCACGTCGGGGTGCCGCGGCGTTCATCGCGGCGGCGGTGCTGGTCAGCGCGATGCTGGTCAGCGCCACGCCGACGTCCTATGAGCCGCCGCCGATGGTGGCGAACCCGGTCGAGCACGTCGACACCCTGATCGGCACGGGTAACGGCGGCAAGACGGTGGGGGAGATCAACAACTTCCCGGGTCCGTCGGTGCCGTTCGGGATGGTGCAGTACTCGCCGGACACCGTCGGCAACTACGCGGGCTACAGCCACTCCAACGGGCGCGCGACCGGGTTCAGCATGACGCACGCCTCGGTGGGGTGCCCGGCGTTCGGTGACATCTCGATGCTGCCGACGACGAGCTCGGTCGGCTCGGAGCCGTGGAACGCGTCGGAGGAGATCGCGCACGACAAAAACGAGCGCGGTGTGCCCGGCTACTACACGGTGCGGCTGCCGTCGGCGGGTGTGACGGCCGAACTCACCGCCACCAACCGCACCGGCATGGGCCGCTTCCACTATCCGAGCGATCGTCCGGCGAGGTTCTTCGTGCGCCCCGGCGGGTCGCTGGGCGGTACGTCGGCGGCGAAGATCCAGATCGGCGAGGACAACACCACGATCACCGGATCGGCGACCAGCGGTGGGTTCTGCGGCAAGGACAACGTCTACACGGTGTACTTCGTGATGAAGTTCAACAAGCCGTTCACGTCATTCGGCACCTGGGACGGCTTCTCGGTATTTCCCAACGGCCGCAGCGCCTATTCGAGTTACCAGGGATCCACCGGGGGATACGTCGAGTTCCCGGCCGGCACCGATCTCGAGGTGCGAACCGCGTTGTCCTACGTGGACATTGACGGCGCCCGCAAGAACCTCGACGAGGCCGCGGTGAACTTCGACGACGTCGCGCGCCGCCGCATCCAACGCAGTGGAATGATGCGTTGTCGCGCATCAGGGTTGCCGGCTACACCGAAGACGACATCCTCACGTTCTACACCGCGCTCTACCATTCGCTGTTGAACCCCAACACTTTCAACGATGTCGACGGCCGCTACATCGGGTTCGACGGCGACATTCACACCGTTGCGCCCGGGCACACGCAGTACGCCAACTACTCCGACTGGGACACCTATCGCGGGGTGGCGGCGCTGCAGGGCATGGTGTTTCCGCGGGAGGCCAGCGACATGGCCCAGTCGTTGGTCAACGACGCCGAGCAGAGTGGGTCGTTCCCGCGCTGGGCGCTGGCCAACACCGCGACCGCGGAGATGACCGGCGACAGCGTGGTGCCGCTGATCGCGAACTTCTATGCGTTCGGCGCCAAGGACTTTGACGTCGATCGGGCGCTGCACTTCATGCTCGACGCCGCGAAGGAAGGCGGCGTGGGCCGGCGCGGTTACGTGGAGCGGCCGCAAATCGAGACGTATCTGCAACGCGGGTACCTGCCGCTGCCGACGTCGCTCGTGCCACGGTTCCTTCCCGGCGGCGTCGATTTCGCTGGAGTGGTCGGTCGACGACTTCGCCATCTCCCAATTCGCCTCGGCGCTAGGCGATTCCGCTACGGCGCGCCGAATTCCAGGACCGGGCGCAGTACTGGCAGAACCTGTTCAATCCCACCACGCACTCCATCTCGCCGCGCAACGCGCTCGGCTTCTTTCCCGCGGGCCCCGCGGTGGTGCCGCCCGGGGACGGCTGCTTCAGCCAGGTCGGGTTCGACGAGGGCAACGCCGAACAGTACGTCTGGTACGTGCCGCAAAACATGGCCGGCCTGGTGACCGCTCTGGGTGGGCGCGACGCGGTGTCCGAGCGGCTCGACAAGTTCACCTCGCAGCTCAATGTCGGCCCGGTGGACCCGTATCTGTGGGCCGGCAACGAGCCGAACTTCTCGGTGCCGTGGCTGTACAACTACATCGGGCAGCCCTGGAAGACACAGGAATTGGTCGACCGGATACGCGGCACGCTGTTCAGTCCGACGCCCGACGGCGAGCCGGGCAATGACGACCTGGGCGCGATGTCGGCCTGGTATGTGTGGTCGTCGATGGGCTTGTATCCGAGTGTGCCCGGGACGTCGACGCTGACGGTGAACGCACCGTTGTTCGACAAGGTCGAGATCGCTTTGCCCGCAGATAAATTCATTCGGATCTCCGCGCCCGGTGCGTCCGGGCATCACCGGATGCAGTACATCAATGGGCTGCATGTCGACGGGCGGTCGACCGACAAGACGTATCTGCCGGAGTCGATGCTTGCGGGTGGCGGTGAGCTGGCGTTCTCGCTTGCGTCGAAGCCGAACAAGTCGTGGGGGACCGCTGCGTCGTCGGCGCCGCCGTCGTTCGGTGCGGGGAGTCTGGCGGTGACGGTGAATGTGTCGCCGGCTGTTGTTGCAGTGGACGCGGGGACGCTCGACGGACGTGACTGCCAAAGTGCAGCGGATGGTCGACGGGCCCGGTGATTACGAGATCAGCGGAAAGTCCTCTGACGCAGGGATTTCCGTGGAGCCGGTGTCGGGGAAGTTCGGCGACGACGGGTCTGGGACGTCGACGGTGACGATCAAGGTGGCGGAGTCGGTGCGGGATGGGTATTACCCGCTGGTGCTGACGACGAAGGCGGGCCAGGGGGAGCGGACGTTCATGCTGCTTGTCGCGGCCGGCGAGGGCGTGGGGGGAGTGGCTGAGTGATGGTCATCGGAGGCAGCCACAGCCGGCTCATCCCGGCGGTGGCACAATGCGGACCTGTCGGCGGGTGGGCCGGTGCGCAACCCTGATGCCCTCGTCGGTGCATGCTTGAACGCCGCTTAGCGGATTGGGGTCGGTGGGCCACCCCTGTTGCCCCGCAACGTCAAACAAAGCTGCTGCGTTGGGCGCAGCGCCGGTGCTGAAGCGGGTTTGGTAGCGAATGCCCGAATGCCTGCCGGTGGCAAAGAAGGCCGCCGCCCACGCCTGCGGAATGTCATACGACGGGCACGTCCCGATTTCGCGGGTCATACCGAAGTTCGCCGCGCCCGGTGAGCAGGTGTTCGCGAGCCAGCGCGCCGACGAAATCTGCACCTTCGACACCTGGGTTCGAGCTGCCGCCTCGAAAGTGACGACCCCTTGGCGGACCAGCTCATGACCGAATCGTTCCCGTAGTGCGGCGGCGACATCTGTTGCGAGATAACACGTCCCATTCGGTTGGATCAGATCGAAACGACCCGACAAGTCGGAGGAGAACCACCACGGCGACCTGCCAGTAGTGTGCGCTCGGTACAACAGCACGCTGGGTTGAAGTCGCGATCGAGGGAAACGTGACAGGTCGGCGGGCGGACGGCCGAGTGCTTGACGCTGGCGCGATTTGCTCATGCGGCCCAGCTCGACGCCACCTGATATGCCATCGCAATCACTCGTTCGGGGTCACCGCCGTTACGCAGCCAGCCGCTGGGAGGCTCACCTTCGAGGTCTTCGCTTGGCGCCCGCATCCACAGCGCGATCATCCATGCGTCGTCGGTGCCCTCCGCCAGCGTGGCGAGCACCTCGGCCAACGACGGAATGGTCGCGCCGTTGTCGAGGAATTGCCACGTCGGGTAGACGACGCCGTCACCCTCGAGGGGGCACGCCAGAATCGCGTGTCGTGCCACTCTCTGGTGCAGGGCCTGACGGGACATCTGCAGCCATCGGCTAAGGCCCGCCGTGTCGTAGAACGGCCCCGATACCTCGTCGAAGACATGACCCAAGGGAAGCGCCGCCACCATCGCTTCCGCGATGTCCTCCGGGTCGCCAAACATTTCTGGACCAAGCTGCGCTTCGCGGGCCTTGCGGACCCGGTCATGGACCTTCTGGGCGACTGATCGCATGATCTGCTGCTCGAATGCGGCGAGGTCCGTCATGGTCGCTTCCCTTCCGGCTTGACGCCCCGTCATCACAGGCGACGAACTGGCGTCAAGCTCGTCAAGTATACATCGTCAAGGATGTCAACCAGGGTGCGGGAACGCGCTCAGCTGCTGCCAGTAGTAGCGTCCTGCAACTTGGCCATCACCTGGTCCAGGCTGAAGCTCGCAGATTTCTGTCGCTGCGGGAACTCGACCAACGTCTCCAGCATCTTCGCGACGTAAGCCTGAGCCGGAACGAACAGGAAGATGCGGTCGATCATCCAGTCGTAGTACGTGTTCGACGTGATGTCGGCCCGCTCGTAGGGGTCGGTGCGCAGGTTGAACAGCTTGGGCACGCGCAGTTGGACGTACGGCTCCGCCCAGATTTGCAGGGTGCCTACGCAGCGCTGCTCGAGGAAGACCAACTTCCAGTTGTCGAACCGCAGCGCGGTGAGGTCGCCGTCGTCGGAGACATAGAAGAAGTGCTTGCGCGGGCTCTCGTCGGTCTGGCCGGTGATGTACGCCAACTGGTCGTGCCCGTCGAGATGCACCTTGTAGGTCGTGCCGCTCAGGTCTGTGCCCGCGCGCAGTCGCTCGGCGATGTCGGGCGCACCTGCGGCAGACAACAGCGTGATGAACCAATCATTATGGCTGACAATGCCGTTCAGCACCGAGTTGGCCGGGATGTGCCCCGGCCAGCGCACCAGCGCCGGGACGCGGTAGGCGCCTTCCCAGTTCGAGTTCTTCTCGTTGCGGAACGGGGTCATGCCGGCGTCGGGCCAGCTGTTCATGTGGGGACCGTTGTCGGTGGAGTACATGACGATCGTGTTCTCGGCGATCCCCAGCTCGTCGAGCAGATCCAGCATGCTGCCGACGGTGTCGTCGTGATCCAGCATCGTGTCGTGATAGCGCGACTGCCAGCGCCCGGCGCGGCCTACGCTTTCGGGCTGGGTGTGGGTGCGGAAATGCATGTGGGTGGTGTTGAACCAGACGAAGAACGGAGCTTCGGCTTCGTGCTGGCGCTTGATGAAATCGACGGCGGCGTCGCGGAATTCGCTATCGCAGGTTTCCATCCGCTTCTTGGTGAGCGGGCCGGTGTCTTCGATGCGCTGGGTGCCGTCGCCGTTGGCCCAGGTGTGCAGGACGCCGCGGGGCCCGAACTTCTTGCGGAACTCGGGATCCTTCGGATAGTCCGGCAGTTCGGGTTCCTCTTCGGCGTTGAGGTGATACAGGTTGCCGAAGAACTCGTCGAAGCCGTGCATCGTGGGCAGGTGCTCGTCGCGGTCACCGAGGTGGTTCTTGCCGAACTGGCCCGTGGCGTAGCCCTGCGCCTTGAGCGCCGTCGCGATGGTCGGGTCCTGTGCTTGCAGGCCCAACGGCGCCCCGGGCAGGCCCACCTTGGTCAGACCGGTGCGATACGGGTTCTGGCCGGTGATGAATGCTGCCCGCCCGGCGGTGCAGCTCTGCTCCGCGTAATAGTCAGTGAACAGCGCCCCTTCGGCGGCGACGCGGTCGATGTTGGGGGTCCGGTACCCCATCAGCCCGTTGCTGTAGCAGCTGAGGTTGCTCTGTCCGATGTCGTCGCCCCAGATGATCAGGACATTCGGCTTATCGCTCATTAGTCGGCCTTTCGCCGTGTAAGCCCCGAAGCCCTTGCACCCGGCCAGCTGACACTGACGCATACCGGGCGCCCCACCGCGAGCCTAGCCCCCGTTCCTGAAGCCACCACGGGCTTTTGCCTCGCAGCCAGCCGCACAAGTTTGTGCGGCTGCTGCACTTCGCTGCGTGTTGCATTGATCACCAACGCCTTTCGGCAAAGAGGTCTCTGCAGGTTCATCGCTTACTGTGATCGGGGTGGGGTACGTTTCGCAGGTCCAAGAGTGGGATCGCGTCAAAGTCTGACGGATTGCAGCTGTATAGCGGCAGGTCGCAGGCAGGGGCGCTGGCGGCGATCAGTGCGTCATAAGCGCGTGCCGTCGGCTTTCGGCCGGACGCACGCAACGATGCGGCAACTAGCCCGAATGCGCGGGCAGGACTCGGCATCGAACAGCCAGCACGTCGAGTCCGACTCCGCCTGCTGCAAATGCGCCTGGCGTGCCGCGCGCTCTTCGTCTGCGGAACGACATGCGGCCCCACCGACAGCTCGGCCAACGTGATCGCGCTGATCACGGCTTCGTCGGGCAGATCTGGGCTCAAGGCGCGAGGAGCGGCGGGGCTGGATCACCCGTCGCGAGGCTCGAGCATCGGCAGCAGCACGTTGCGCACGAGCGCCACGATCGTCTCGTCGTCCTCGAGCGTGATCGTTCCCTCACGTGTGAGGAGAAGCGAGATCGCGAGCCGCGCGAGCACCTCTGCGGCCTGGTCGACGTCGGCCGGCGCAGCACGTCCGGCGCGCACTTCGGTGCGCAGCCGCTGACCGATCAACTCGCGGTACAGCGCAAGCGCCGCGGTGCCGTCGATGGTGAGCAGCGGCAGCAGCAACTCAGGTTCGCTGCGCAGCAGGCGGTCGAACAGCGGGTGCCCGCGGACGAAGTTCACGGCGAACGAGAAGCCGAGCACGACCCGCTGCTCGAGGGTCTGCTCACGCTCCCAGACACGGTCGAGCTCGGCCATGCCGCGGCGGATCTCGCGTGCGATCACGACCCCGACGAGCCCTTGCTTGCTCTGAAAGCGCCTGAACACGGTCATCTTCGAGACGCCGGCTCGCCGCGCGACATCGTCGATCGTCGCGCGGCGGATCCCGTACTCGGCGAACGTGTCGAACGCCGCCGCCGCGACGCGATCGACGGTCGCGTCCTCGCCCGGCGCCGGGCCTTGGTCGAGCTGCCGCGATTGACAGCGTCATTGACTGCATGTTGTGATGTTATCAAATGACACACTTAGTAACACAACAGATGGTTGACCTGCCGCGGCTGCGCACCCCGGCGCTCTTCAACGCAGCCGAGTACTGGCTGGCGCCCGAGCGCTTCGCCCGGCGCTGCGAGTCGCTCGGCGACCGCTTTCTCGTGCCGATGCCCGCATCGCGGCCGTGGCTGTGCCTCACCCACCCCGACGACATCAAGCGCGTGTTCAGCGCCGACACCGGCGTGCTGCGCCTCGGCGCCGCGCTTGCAAAGAATTCGCCGCATCCGCTCGTCCTCGGCCCGACCGGGCTGACGAACGTCGACGGTGACGAGCACACGCGCAGTCGCAAGATGCAGCTGCCGCCGTTCCGCGCCCGAGCGATTGCCCAGTACGAGAACGTCATTGAGCGCAAGACCGAAGACGCGCTTGCTCGCTGGCCGTACGGACGGCCGACCCGTGCCGACTCCCATATGCAGGCGATCACGCTGGAGGTGATCATCGCCGTGGTCTTCGGCGTCACCGACCCCGACCGCGCCGAGCGCCTGCGCGCGGCAACGCTGGCGCTGATGCGCGTGGGCAACTCGCGGCGGTTCTTCGTGCAGACGATGATCGTCACTGCCCGCAACAAGGGCTGGGACGGTCCTTTCCCGCGCATGCGCGCCGCGATGGCCGCGGTCGACGCGATCGTGCTCGAAGAGGTCGTCGAGCGACGCCACCGCGGTGATCTCGACCAGGACGACGTCCTCGGGATGTTCCTGCGCGCCCACGACGCGAACAGCACACCGATGCCCGACAGCGAGCTCTGCGACGCGATGCGCACACTGCTGCTAGGCGGACACGAGACCACGGCCTCCACGCTCGCGTGGATCCTCGAGCGCGTTACCCGCCACCCCGACGAGCTCGCGCGCCTCGAGGCGGCGGCCCTCGCCGGCGACGACGACTACATCGACGCCGTTATCAAGGAAGCGATGCGTCTGCGCCCGGTGTTCCCGATCACCGCGCGGCTCGCCGCCGAGGAATTCGCGTTGGGTGATCTGACGATCCCCGCCGGTACCCTCATCATTCCGCACATCACCCTGGTGCACCGCCGCCCCGACCTCTATCCCGACCCGCTCACGTTCCGCCCGCAGCGCTTCCTCGACAGCCGCGCCGGGACCTACACGTGGATCCCGTTCGGCGGCGGAGCAAGACGCTGCATCGGCGCCGCGTTCTCGCTCGTCGAAATGCGGATCGTGCTGCGCACCATGCTCCGCCACGCGCGGCTGCTCCCGACGAACCGGCGCGCCGAACGCGTCGCACGACACACGGTCACGATCGCCCCCGCCCGCGGCGCGACCGTCACGCTCGAACGGCGGCCGCACCTTGACGAGCTAGGCGCCACGCACCTACACGCACCGGTCGATTAGCCGGCTCCACCCTTCAGGCCGACGCGGAGTGGCCTCTGAAGCGCTTGAGGTAAGACAACAGTCGATGCGCCGGCGCAGGCCTCGGCCAGTCGTCAGCACGGAAGTAGGCGTCCGACCCACCGTCGACGAAAACGACGCTCCCACACAAGAAGTCCGCCGCATCCGACAGCATGAACAGCACCCAGTCGGCCAGCTGCCCAGCGTCGCCGAACCCGCCGATCGGGACGGGGAAAGAACGAATGCGCTTCGCCTCCTTCGGCGTTGATAGCGACTCCTCCAGAAGAGGCGTCATAATCGCCCCCGGAGCAAGAGCATTCAGGCGTATGCCGGCGCCCGCCCACTCGGTCTTGACCGCCTCGCGTCGAACCCAACGGCTCACCGCGATCTTGGATGCGGCGTAGACGAACACCGAAGCGTTCTTGCCGAGAAACCTCACGGAGCGAACCGCCTTCTCGGCGTCATGCGCAAGAAACGCCCGCACGGTGCGCGCGGGCACCATGGGCGTTGTCGTGGTGGAATTGCTCGAGAAGACAACGACTTTCGCGCGGTCAGCGGCGGCCAGTGCCGGGCGCCACGCCTCAAGCAGCTCGACGACGCCGAAGTAGTTCACCTGGGCGATCAGGCGCGCACGGTCAGCGGCCCGAGTGGGGCCGAGCCCGGCTGCCAGCACGGCGCCGTCCAATCTGGACCCCGACGCCGCCAAAACGCCGGCGGCCGCCGCCTGGCGTCCCTGGCCGGTCGACAAATCGGCGACGATGTCTGCCTGCTTGATGTCCACTCCGATCACGGTGTGGCCGGCGTCGCGCAGCTTCTGTGCGACCTGGTGCCCCATGCCTGAGGCCGATCCGGTGACCGCGTAGGTACCCATGAGCGGATGTCCTTTCTCCCGCGGGCGGCAATCACGCCACCACTCCGACCGCGGTCTCCAGATCAACCAGCGCGCGCTCGGTCAGTGGTATGAGCGACTCGATGTCCGGCATCACGTTGCGGCCGGAAACATAGCCGAACGTCACCCGGTCGGTATAGGAGCACATCGTCACATTCAGCGCCTGCCCGCCGATGGCCGTCGACACCGGATAGATCTCCTCCAGATGTGCGCCGTTCCAATACAAGTCGGCCGGCGGCCCGGGAACGTTGGAGATCGACACGTTGTAGCCACGGCGCAACCGCGGCGCGAACGGCACCATCGGTAACAGGACCGTGGGCCCGATACTCGGTGCGAGCAACAGCGTTGTCGCGGTCGAACCGCGGCTGGCCACTTGGTGTTTCGCCCACGTCATCGCCCGGTGGATGTGGGCCAGTCGCTCGGCTGGGTCGGCCGAGTCGGTGCCCAACGGGCACAACTCCAGACCGAACAAATTCCCGTGCTGGTCCTCGTCGCTCGCGTGCTCGCGGCTGCGCACCGTGACCGGGCAGATGGCCACCAGCGACTTGTGGGGCAGCTCGTCGTGCGCGGTGAGCCACTCCCGCAACACCCCCGCCACCACGGCGGTCACCACATCGTTGCCGCTCACCCCGGCCGCGTTCTGCACGGCCCGGATGCGCGACTTCGGCCAGCTGGCCCCCGCGAAGGCGTGCTCGCGGCCGAGCCGGCCGTTGAACCTGGTGTAGGGGGCGCCGAAGGGCAGCACGGTATTTCGGGCTGCGAGGCTGGCGACCACGGTCGATATTCCGCCGAGGGCGAGTTGGCGGACAAAGCCCACGCCCGACGTGGTGGCGTTCACCGCCGAGCGCACCAGCGAGAACGGGTTGGGGATCAGTCGCGCGTGAGGCAGCGGCCCGCTCGGCGGGTTGCCCCGGCGCGATGGTGTAGAGCGGCGGCATCGACCGGCGATCGGGGTCGGTGGTCATCGCATCGGCGATCATCCTGAGGCCGGCGACGCCGTCGACCACGGTGTGGTGCACCTTGAGGTACAACGCGAATCGACCGTCCTCGAGACCGTCGATCAGATACGCAATCCACATCGGTCGCGACCGGTCGAGCCGTTCGCTGTGCAGCTCGCTGATCACCTTGGACAGCGCGTCGCGATCGGCGCCCGCAGGCAGCGTGCGGCGCCGGATGTGGTTGCGCATGTCGATGTTGTCGTCGCTGCGCCACACCCAGATGCCTGCGGTGTCGACGCCGACGTGCGGGTGCCGGCGAAATCGCGGATCAAGCTCAGCGGTGCTTGTCAGCGCATCGCGGTACAGCTCGTCGACATAGCCTGGGCCCGCGTCGGCGGGAGGCGACAGGATCAGCAGCGCGGCGACGTGCAGCGGGTCGGACAGCAGCTCCGCTGTCATCATCGCCACGTCCAACGGCTCCAGCAGGTCCATCGCTCAGACCCCGACCTCTCCAACGTGATTGGGGCCACCGTAGCGCTGTCGCGCAGTGGCTCGCGGTGGAATGGCGGCCGCGGGCCGATGTGAAGCGTTGCCGGTTTTATCCGCACTTCGCGTTGTCGGGGAGGGTGGCAGGACGGGCGCTGCACTTCATGCTCGACGCCGCGACCGAATTCGGCGTCGGCCGCCATGGTTATGTGGAGCGACCGGGAGAGGTCTGTTCAATCCGACCACCCGCTCGATCTCGCCGCGCAACGCGCTCGGCTTCTTTCCCGCGGGCCCCGCGGTGGTGCCGCCCGGGGATGGCTGCTTCAGCCAGGTCGGGTTCGACGAAGGCAACGCCGAGCAATACGTCTGGTACGTGCCGCAAAATGTGGCCGGCCTGGTGACCGCTCTGGGTGGGCGAGACGCGGTGGCCGAGCGGCTCGATAAGTTCGCTTCGGAGCTGAATGTCGGCCCGGTCGACCCGTATCTGTGGGCCGGCAACGAACCGAACTTCTCGGTGCCGTGGCTGTACAACTACATCGGGCAGCCCTGGAAGACACAGGAATTGGTCGACCGGATTCGCGGCACGCTGTTCAGTCCGACGCCCGACGGCGAGCCCGGCAACGACGACCTGGGCGCGATGTCGGCCTGGTATGTCTGGTCGGCGATGGGCTTGTATCCGAGTATGCCGGGGACGTCGACGCTGACGGTGAACGCGCCGCTGTTCGACAAGGTCGAGATCGCTTTGCCCGCAGACAAATTCATTCATATTTCTGCGCCCGGGGCGTCGGGGCATCACCGGATGCAGTACATCGATGGGCTGCATGTCGACGGGCGGTCGACGGACAAGACGTATCTACCGGAGTCGATGCTTGCGGGTGGCGGTGAGCTGGCGTTCTCCCTTGCGTCGAAGCCGAACAAGTCATGGGGGACTGCTTCGATCTCGGCGCCGCCGTCGTTTGGTGCGGGGAGTCTGGCGGTGACGGTGAACGTGTCGCCGGCTGTTGTTGCAGTGGACGCGGGGACCTCGACGGACGTGACCGTCAAAGTGCAGCGGATGGTCGACGGGCCGGGTGATTACGAGATCAGCGGAAAGTCCTCTGAAGCAGGGATTTCCGTGGAGCCGGTGTCGGGGAAGTTCGGTGACGACGGATCTGGGACGTCGACGGTGACGATCAAGGTGGCGGAGTCGGTGCGCGATGGGTACTACCCGCTGGTGCTGACGACGAAAGCGGGCCAAGGGGAGCGGACGTTTATGTTTGTTGCGGCTGGGGGAGGGTGGGTCGACCGCCCGGCTTGTAGCGTCTTCGTCATTAATTTGAGGCCCGCGCGACCGCTGTGTTGTTGATACTAAGGACATCGATGAGACAGGGGGGTTGAATGCGCAAGCTGTTCGTCTCGTACGCGCGCGAGAACAAGCGTGATATCGACCAATTGGTCGAGCACCTGGGGCTAATGGGTTATGACACCTGGGTCGACGCCCACTTGCGCGGCGGTCAGGACTGGTGGCAGGAAATCCTTCGTCGAATCGCCGGCGCCGACGTCTTCAATAGTGGCCGTCTCGCGGGCGTCGCTTGTGTCTACTGCCTGCCAGCGTGAGTTCGATTGGGCCGAGGCACTGGGTAGGCCGGTGCTACCTGTTGCGGTTGAAACAGCACTGCCGGCCCTGCCAACAAGGATCGCGCGGCGCCAGATCATCGACTTATTCGCAGCGGGAAGCAGCGAGATCGCGCCGCGCTGATCCTGGCGGGTGGTCTAGCTACCGTCGCTGTGGCACCGCCGCTGCCCAGCCCGTTACCGCCTTTGCCTGCGGCACCGCTTTCAGATCCACCGCGCTTGCGGACCCGGTGACGGGTTTGCAGCCCGGGTAACCCGGCCAAGAAGCAGCAGATCTTGCGCCAGCTCGAGGCAGCTTCGATTCGCGCAGATCCCTGAAGAACGCAGAGGTGGTCAGGACGTGCTTGCACGTTTCGCGGCCCGGGCCGATGGGGATCCGAGTAGTCACCCAGAAATCGCGGAGATGCTTGGCCACCAGACCGGTACGGCGCCCACTCACACTCCGGCCAAGGCAGCGGCGCAACGTCGAACGCGAAAGGCGCCGGCAGATCCTGGCATCAAATTGCGTTGGAATCCGAGCGGGCGGCGAAATCCGACGACCGACATGGATGAGGCGCACGCCTCGTGGGGAACTTATACGAAGCGCGATCATCTTTCCGATGAGAGAGGTTGGTACATA
The DNA here is from genome assembly GCA_963796825.1 of uncultured Actinomycetota bacterium. GTDB lineage: Bacteria > Actinomycetota > Actinomycetes > Mycobacteriales > Mycobacteriaceae > Mycobacterium. The sequence goes on along the minus strand of CAWCNE010000006.1, from coordinate 659,568 downwards.
GCCATTTTCACTGACCTGAACGGCGCGAAGACGACCCTCTATCACGGTCCTTCGCGGTCCGCGCCCTACAACGAGTGCATTGCGCATAAGAAGAAGATGATCGATCGGTTGGGACTGTGAGCGCGACGCAGATGGGTACCGGCGCCGCTGAGGGTGAAGTCAGCCAAAGAGATCAATACCGAATGATCCGCTTTCTCAACGGCCGTATGACTTTGCGCGACAAGAGGGAGGCCCTCGCAAGGTTCTCAAGAGATAGTCGGGGACGCTCGATCGAATGGATTGTCGCGGCTGCTGAATGGGAGGGGGATCCCCCGAAGACGCTGGAACTGTCGGACGATAGCCTCCTGCGTTGCTGGTCGAACTAGCGGGCGTGGATTTGCTCTCTGATCGACAACTGCGCCGAACAATCGCCGATAAGTGCGGCGTTCTTCGCTTGAAAAAACTTCATGACTATCAATCGGGTATCCGCGGGGGACGAATCACCGCTCTCAGGTCGATGCCGTTGCTCGACGAAAATGGCATTCCCGGAAAGTCTTGGGCTGACGCATTTCGTTCAGACGCTCCGCCTTCCGCTGCATATGCGGGATCGAAGGGGAGCAGGCTTTACCCGATACGCTCGACGTCGAGCCGTGCGTGACGCTGCCGCCACTTTAAGCGATTTCCAGCAGGAGCTGACGAGCAGTTGATCAAAGTCGTGAGGCGGCAGCCGGACAGCAACCGCGCCATCTTACGCTTCCTACCGGAGCAGGCAAGACGCGGACCACCGTCGGAAGCGCTTCTGACCTGGCGGCAATCGCAACCAGAGCCGCAAATTATTCTGTGGATTGCGCAGAGTGATGAGCTCTGCGAACAGGCAGTTCAATCGTTTCAGAGAAGTATGGTTCGACTTGGGCCATCGGGGCGCGGCCGTTCAGGAGCCTCTCACGATCGGTCGCTTGTGGGGCGACCGGAATGCGATTCCCTTCGAATGCGGCGTTGTAGTCGCGAGCATTCAGAAATTGCATGCCGCGGCGCGGGACATGGCCGCGCAATGACACTCGAGGAGCTTGAGGTCATCGGCGAGCGGACTGGGGTCGTCGTCATCGACGAGGCTCACCGGGCGCTTGCACCGAGCTACGGCGCGGTGCTCAACGCATTGGGTATCAGCTTCCGACGCAAGCAATCGCACGCGGCCCTTATGGGCCTCACGGCCACTCCGCGTCGCGCCAGCGAGGACGAAACCGTGAGATTGCGTCGGCGATTCCACAACCGCATTCTCAGCGCGCGAGCTTGGGACAGGACCCTGTGCAAACCCTCAGAGGGCAAGGCGTTTTGGCGAAAATCGAATACGAGAGTCTGGACTATGAGGCCAGACGGATCGAATTGTCGAGCCACCCCAAATCATAATCAATACTTACGTAGATTTCGAGGACGTACATCCCGGAGGTGCTGAGGAAGCTCGGCGAGGAGCACCGCAGAAACCGACGCATCCTCGAGCGGCTTCTCGAGCTCGATCCGCGATGGCCGGTCCTTCTCTTCGCCTGTTCGACGCAGCACGCACAGGCGATGGCCAGTTTGCTACAGCGCGGTGGTCGGTCTGCGGCTTGTGTACTTGGTACGACGAGACCCGCTACGCGTCGAGCCCTAATCGAACGATTTCGCGAAGGCAACTTGTCGGTGCTTTGCAATTACGGAGTGCTGACTACGGGTTTTGACGCCCCGAGTGTCGCTGCGTGGTGGTTGCCCGGCCGACCGCCAGCCGATCCTTTACGAACAGATGGTGGGACGGGGTATGAGAGGCCCCGAGTTCGGGGGACCAAGGAATGTCTGGTTGTCGACGTTGACGACAACATCCAGTGGCGAAACAAGCCGGCGACAGTCGAATATGAGCGCCTCGAGGCGAGATGCGGAACGCTGGTGAGTGCAACCAGCCATTTAAGCGCGGTTTTGGTTAGCCACATCTCTGCCTCGCCGCTCTGATGCAGCTCACGCGGCATGCGGCCAACCTCTGTAGACGAGCGAAAACACGAATCCTCCATCGCTTGCCCTGACCTCGCAATGATGAGGCATGGCGGATTTCGACACTGCGGAGGAACGATTGACCGTTACTTGGCGATGGGAGAGCCAGAGTCGCAACTACGCCAACTATGGGAATGCCAACCAATGGACGGTCAACGCCGGCCTGGCGTCACTCGCGAGCGAAAGCGCGCAAAATAGTAACGATGCACGTCTAGTGGACCTCGCGCTGATCTTGTGTACTCGTTCATTGTTCTCACCGGGCAAGACCGCCAGCGTTTCGAAGATTCAATCGGATGGCGGGAGCAACTAGAGCCGCATCTGGAAGCGATGGCTGATGCCGCAACCGGCGCGGTAACGGCGGGTCAACTCCAATCAGGATTGAAAGCGCTCAGGTCAGCGGAACCCCTGACGCTTCTACGGATAGCCGACTACGGAGCTCGTGGTCTCATCGGTCCGGAGTTCGCCGAGGGCGACCCTAAAGCCTATGGCAACTTCGTCAAGCTCTGCAGGCTCGACCTCTATAGCGGAAAGGACAAGACCTCGGGCGGGTCGTTTGGACTCGGCAAAGCGGTCTATTGGCGGTTCTCCAGACTGCAGACGGTCTCTTCAATTCCACTCTTCGGCCGGAAGATGCTGTCGACGGTCAGTGGCGAAATCGCATCATCGGAGTCAATCAGGGAGTGGTACACCAATTCGGCGGCAACAACTTTCAAGGTCGTGGGTTCTTTGGCGGCCAAGAAACAAACGGTGACGTCTCCTCTGTGTGGGACAACCAAGAGCTAGCCGAGAAAACGCACTTGTTGCGGGAGGACGACCGCCCGGGAACTTCGGCCCTGCTCATCGGTTTCTACGATCCAGATGAACCCGAGAAGGGAATTGGCGACATTGGCGATGTTCGGCAATTCGCGAAGAGTCTCGAAGCCGCCATCGAGGAGGAGTTTTGGCCACTGCTCACTCGAGACCGTCTCCGCGTGCGAGTCGAAGTCCTCGACGGCGACCGCATCGTCTACGAGCATACGGTTGACCCCGAGGAGCAATTCACAGAGCTGGTCCGCGCGTTGCGCAAGTTCGATGCGGGCGACATCGATGAACAACTCGCCGAGGTCGGCGATGTCGTCGTCAGAGACGTTCCCATCGAGATCTCCGCACGGACCGATGCCGACGAACGGCACATAGCTTTTCAGCACACCGCCAAGCTCGTTGTAACGCTGTCCGATGACCAACCCGACTCATTGGAGAACAAGGTCTGCTATTCCGTCGCCCGGAGATGATCGTACAAGCGGTCGACAAGGAGTTCGAGGGGCGGACGTATCACGCCTTTCTTATGGCAGGCGCCGCGGTGAATCCTCAAGCCCCATCAACCGAAGACCAACGGGCGGATGACTTCTTGCGGTTCGCGGAGCCTCCCGCTCACGATCAGTGGATACCTGGGACGGGCCGAACCAAGACGTCGCAAGCAAACCTGACTGCACATTACAAAGCTCCGTGGGTGCCGAATCTCCGCAATATTCGCCAAGCGATCCTTGATCAGCTCTCCGAACTATTCGGCGCGCCGCCGCCTTCGGAAGACAAACCCCCGAAGTCGATATTCCGGAATCTGGGGTTTCTCCATGGCGAAGCCGGTGGTGGATCACGTAGCGCCCCTTCGATTCGGAAGCCTGAAGTACGGATCCATAACGCCACCGTCGTCCATGGTGCGTGGCACGTTGACTTCGAGATCCGCGCGCGCAACCGACCTGAGGGTTGGTCAGTCGAACCACGGTTGGCATTCATTGGCCTCGACGGCGGACACCTGGATGTCGACTGGCAGCAACTCGAAGTCGACGAGCCAGCCGAACTTATAGGCAGTGCTGTCGTCCTCGCCGCCACGCCGCGCGGCCGGTTACTTACATCCACTGTCCACGCGGTCAGCACTACCAAGCTGCCAATACCAGCGGCCGAATCGGCCATCGACGTCCGCGTTGCGCGGGCCGATGTCGCCCCGCCGCTCGCAATCGCGACAGAGGACGCGCCGTGACGCCGCGCTTCGCGTGGCCCACGTACAAGGAGCAATGGGACTGCCAGGTTTCAGAGTTTCTTTCTCGACGGACAAGACGCAAACGACTACATCGATTCTGACTATCTGCGGTTGAACGGCTCAGAGCGGACGTGGGCGACAGCAGAGGTTACACTTTCAGCGTCAACACATGAGGTTATCCCTGCTGGACTGACCCACCAGTCTGCACATGTGCTAATCGCCTGCTCCACAACGCAATTAAGACGCGCTTATCCGATGATGCCGACGTCTGATGGCAATGGTTACGAAGCACGGTTCTCAGTACCACGAACATGCCTGACCCAAAAGGCGACGATCTACGTCGAGGTCGTCGCCCAGATCGAAGATAGGCGCCGCATTGTCGGTACAGCGGTCGACTGGACTTTGGCCGTGGAGGCCGGCGAGGCGCCACGCCCTTCAGGATCGGCGCCGCTCCTAGCGCGTGGATTGATTTCGCCGGTAACGACGCTCCGCCAGAGGCCCGTAGGAACCCGACAGGATACTGCTACGTCGACATCACCAAGTCGCCCCCACTGTTCTATTTGAATAGCGGAATCGCCGGATTCCAGTCGTTGATTATGGCCGACAACGCGAAGACCGAGCGGCGTCGTTACCGAGATCTTCTCGGGGCAACTGTCGCGAGGCAGGTCGCCAATAGCTTGTTACGCGCAGCCTTTGACGAAGTGACGCCCGGGGAGTACGGAGCACCGGCGGCCGGGCCGACGAGCGGATTGCTCAAGAGCATCTCCGAAGCAGTTGCGACTGAGCTTCCCGACACCGAATCCGCAGACCAGCTGTACGAGAAGATCGCAACCCTATCGAGCAATCCGACTGCCGCCGCGGCATTCTGGGCTGACGTGGACCTGGCCCTCGACCGAATGACCGGGCTCTCGGACACGATCGTCCGGATCTGCGCAGAGGTTAAGTATGTCTAACGTCCTTCAAACACTTCCAGTCAAACTCGACGCTGACGCACGGCCCGGGTATCGGGCAGACAGCGACGCCCGCGCGATCGATCTCACGCGCCTGAGTGGATCGCCACCGAAAGTTGATACCCTTGACTCGCTCATGGCGGAGGTGCGTGTGAGAATCCAGGACGCAGACTGGGATGACCGAGCGCATAGCGATCGTTGGCTCGCACCTCGCGTCCACTACTCGCTGCGTCTTCATCGAGCCGAAGCAGCGGACCGCGGTGTATGGCAGTACGTCGCTCTGCGATACCCGTGGTATGTCGAGTGGCGATGGGCAGGCCAGGATGGGCAGGTCGCTGACGATCGATGGTGGGGACCCGTGCACAAACAGGCATTCGCCCGCCTGTGGTGGGGAGCAGAGACGTTCCGCGACGGTTCCGACTATCGAAGTGTACAGCAAGCGTTCGTTTTTCAAGATCTGCCGAACAGTTATCTTCACCGGCCTATCGTTCGATGTCGATCCCTGGCGCTTGCGATTCTCGACCGGATCGCCGCGTCGGAAACCGCAAGCGCCGATCAGGTAAATGACCTGGCGCGTGTGTTGAACCTCGCTACTGTCGGCACTCCGCCTGAAGTTGAGACCCACTATCAGGCAGACGATTACAGCGCTTATGACGAGTGGTGTCCGGTCGACGCCGGAGATTCCGGCGGATTGGAATCCGCTCCCCTCTGGTCCTCGAGGCTGTCGACACCACCGAGGAGTCGCTGCAGGGCGCAGCACGGATCGTCAGCCGTGGCTGGGATACGCAGCCTTGGAATGACGATCGAATGGACTGGGAATAATGCCACTTGTATTCACGCAGAACGAAGTAAGCGTCTCAGAAATCGACTATGCCGACGTCACTCGGCAAGGTCTACGAATATCCTCCCGGTACCGAACTCTGATCCAGCCCGGCGAGCGCTTTGTCTACTACCGCGGTCGACGGCGGGCGGACGGGTCATCCCAGACACCGTCTTACCTTGGTTGCGGAACGGTCGGGGAGATCACCGAGTAGGTGAACGGTTCCGCTGCATGATCGAGAACTATCCAGAGTTCAAGACACCCGGTTCTCTTCAAGGATGGCGACCGATATCGAGAGCCAGAGGCCAACCAACGGAAGGCAATTGGCTTCTACTTCCAGGTCGGCGTCAGACCGATCGATCAGCAGCATTCGACGACATACTCGCAGGCAGGACTCGGGCGGCCCGCAATGAAAAGGGTTGACGCGAAAGCTAACCCGGGAGTCGTCTACCACTACTCGAAAATCCGGCGCCGACAACACAGGCCATTCCCTCGCGCTAGCGCTCGCCACTGCGGAGGCCAAAGCCCAATGGCCGCTCGCCAAGATCTTTCGCGCGCCCGCAGGTCAGTACTTCTCGCTGATCGTTCACCATCAAAATGGCGAAAACCACCACATTGCAGTCAAATTCACCGACGAGAACGAGCCGTTAATCCGTCTTTCGGACGGGGAAATCGCATATGCCGAAGCTCACGGTGCCGCGTACTCTTTATGGGTCTTCTACGCCATAGATCTGGAGGCCGGCACCGCCACATTAATCAAGCGCAGAGGTCGGATCACCGAAGACGACATCGATTTTCGGGCGGCGGTGCATGGTGGAAGGCTCAGGAATACCAAGGGCGGCAAGAAGGTTGGCCCTATTCCCGATTGAGTAGCGGCGACAGCTCACCGGTCCAGAACAACGCCAACCGCTCGCGGGCCCGGGACCCCGCCACGTAAAGGACGCGTAGAAGCCTGCTTCTCCTCCTGCTCTCTCTCCTCACCCTGCTTCTGCTGCACAAAGTAGGGCGGAAATGACTTCGAGCCCAACCGCGCCATTGCCACCGCCCGGTACTCCAAACCTTTCGCGCGGTGCATCGTCATCACGCGCACGACGTCGCCGAGCTTCTCCTCCTTCGTGTTCTCATTCACCACCTCGGCATCAACACCCGCCGCTTCGAGCGACTCGCAGATCTCTCGCACGTCGTTCCGCTCATATGTGAATACGGCGATGTCAGACCGCGAATATCCATCAGCAACCCATTGTTCGATCTTGGCAGCGATCCCCTTGTCCTCTTCCGACTTCGACTTGAAACCAAGGGATTCGGGCTCTGGCCCGCCGAATACCGATCGAGCGCCGGCAAGTGTGTCCGACGCCGTATCGAGATCGTCGGCGTCGGTGTCAGCAATCTGCAAACACCACCGAAGAATCTCTCGGCTGGTTCGGTAATTCACCGTCAGACGTCGCGCCCGGCCACGAGTCTCTATCCCGAATCGTGATAGGGGCGCGGGCTTGCCATAAATCCGCTGATGAGCATCGCCGACGATGAATAGGTCATCGGTTCCGGCCGGGATCAACGCGCGCAACAGTTTCCAGTGGGCAGGGTGCAAGTCTTGGGCCTCATCGATCACCGCGTAGAGATACCCGAATTGATCTCTCAGATCCGGGTCGGACTCGAGGGCGGTGGCGGCGCGGGAGGCCAATTCGGTGAAGGTTGTCTGGCTTTGCGCGCGCATCAACAGTTGGAACTGCTCGATCGCGAGCCACACATCGGCCCGCTGTGGGCGGCTCAGGCGCTAGATCGCCCGCTACGCGTCACCCGCAGGTACCCAGCCTCATCCGTCGATCCCGTTGCCGAGCACGACCTGCGACCACTCGTCGCTCAGGAAACCTGGATCCCAATCGCCTTTGCGGACTGAGCTGCGGTACGCCAGAGCGGCTCCAGCTGATAGTAGGGAGTGATCTTCGACGAGTTCACGAACTTCCTGCCGGCATCGGTCGCCGCGACAACCGCTCGGGCCAATGAGTCCAGGTTGACGACGTGAACGCGGTCGGTGACGGATGGGCCGGCCAGTTGGACTAGTTGACCCTCGATCGTCTGCGCGAGATTTCGGGTGAACGTTGTGAATAGGATCTTGACCTCCGGGTCGGCGCCGGTCTCGTCGAGCCGCCGTCCGAGGAACCGGGCGCGGTGAATGGCGGTGACGGTCTTGCCAGTACCCGCGCCCCCGGTAACGCGGAAAGGTCCATTCCACCCTTCGTGCGTCGCCAGCTTGCGCTGCAGCGGATGCAGCCATACCCGCCACTTGGCGAAGTCTCCCTCGAGGACAGCGCGCAGCTCGTCCTCGTTGTCTCCTTCAACCGCGGTGAAGCTCAGCCGCGAAAGGGGCCGCTTGAGCGCTGCCTCCAAGTCATCGACATCAATCGGGCCAGGCTCTTCGATGACGAGGTCATTCCATACGTCCTGCGGGTCCTTGCCGAAGGCGAGATCGAGTACGGCGTTGCCTTGTGACGCCGGCAGGGCTTCGACAATTTGCTGCAGGGCGTCCTCTGTGGTGATCTGCTTTAGTTCGGCGGCCACGTCGCGTGCCACACCGAACCGTTCGAGGTCAGCCTGGCTCACGTGACGCTGGCATCAGTGGTTCGGCGCCGGCTTTGATACCCTGTGCGCGCGTTGTCCATCGCCTCGCCCAGAGCGATTGGATCGTATAGCTCAGCAGCTCCGGTCTTTTCGTTGACTTGGAGTGTCAGTGTCTCGGCGAACTTATAGGCATCGTCATGCTTTTTGACCGCCACCAGATAGAGCCGGCCGTTGTCGTCATCCGCACCTGCATTGACGAGCACCGCGCGATAGTTGTCGGTCACGCGTGCGGTCCGGACATGCTTGTTCGCGGCACCTTTCGGGCGCTTGAAGTCCAACCCGGTCGCGTCGGAGTCCTGCTGCAGCTTCATGATGAAGTTCAAGACCCGACTCTTGACGCTCCCGTCGAGCTCGTCGTAGGAGTTCTGAAAGAGATCGTGGATCTCTACCTTCGTCTTCATTTGCTGCCTCCAACCTGTTCGTTCAGAATGGCTGCGGCCGACTCAACTTCTGCCGTATCGGGCGCGCGAATGACCTTCCAGTGTTCGCCGGCCAGCCATGCTTCTCGATCAGGCTCTTCGTCGACTACGACCGCCACTTTCGCAGCGGGCCAGGCGAGTTCGACCTGCCAGATCGAGCTATCCGGGCCGACTTCGACGCCTGGTTCGGGCACTGCAGTTCCTCGGTGGGCAAGCTCGGTGACCAGAGGTGCGAGACTCGCATCCGAGTACTGGAGAACTTCGTCCCACTCGCTGGGCAGCGCGAATGTGATCCGAAGAACACGGCGTCCTGGTCGCGGACCAGGGAGGTGACACCGGTGACCTCAACCCGAACGCCAGCTCGCTCGGTACGTCGGACGGCGCGGACGAGCCACTCCTCGTCGCGGACGACGATCCGCTCGCCAGCGGCTACTTCAGACATGCATCTCGCTTCCGTGGGTACAACGCGTCAACATTCACCCCGCGGCTGATCGAAGAGGCCGTGAAAGAGCCCCTCCTCCTCGTCGCCGTCATCGTGGGTCCCGAACAGCAGGGCGCGATCCAGGTATGAGTTGTTCATTTCGCACGACGTCTCGGGCGCGAGCACACAAGCATGGCATGCGGATAGATTGAGTCCATCGCGACCCCGCACCACTCGACTCGATGCACACCGGATCCGAAGAGCACCAGGACAAACGCTGGAGGCCCTCCGTGAGCGCAGCCCGAGGTGTTCGGTCTCTGCCATTGACGCAACACCGCCAAGGCTTCCGGCCGAATCCGAACTAGCGGTGTAGACGAGTAGTCCTGCGATCTTGTCATCGACGAAGAGCCGCTCGCGAAGTGCTGCGGCCGGGTAGCCGGCATCGAGGGAGAGCTGATCGATGATCACGTGCGACAGCGTGTGGATGGCAACCTTGATGATGTCCACGTTCGCAGGTGGCGGCCGTACTCGGCTGCCGCGCGATCCGCGGCCTTCTGCAGGAGCTCGTCTGCCGCCTGCTTGCGAAGTCTTCGGCTGCCCATTCATCGAGGGCCGACCGACGAAATGCGAGAAATATGCCTTCGCCGATCACCTCGATCGCCGGGAGCCACTACAAGTGTGTCGGCGACAAGCGGACAGCAACTTCTGGACCGGCCCCGACGGATCCGGCGCGCCGTCAAGCCGCGTAAACCCCTGCAGAGCACGAACTTCCCGCAGCCGCGTCACCTTGCGAACCTCGGTGATCAGCGACTCAAATCCTTCGGGCACGTCTCGGCGTAGACAAACGAAGTCAGAATCGAGGCCCTCCTCTTCGCCGCCCTTCGACGAACGCCTTGTACTCGTCGGCGCGAAGCTTGGCCTCAGTGACTTCTTCGTCGTCGTCCTCTTCGCCGCGGCGCCTTTCGATCTCCTGCTTGATCTGCTCCGCGCTGTACCTGCCCTTGGACATCGCAGACAATGCCGGCAAGCACCGGAGGAATCACGGCTGCCGGATCCTTACCATCTCCCAGTTCTTGTCGACGAACTTCGCCAACGCCTCGGAGTAGGGCGGGATCGATATCGAAGACCGGACTGCCGGAAACCAGACGTTCGACGCGCCGCGCTGAACCACCCGCGGATAGAGATCGCAATCTTCGTGCGTGTCTAGGCCCAAGCCAGGGACGCAGGCCACGGCACTTGCCGAATTCGACGAGCGAACCCGGCTCCGATGGCACCTTCGAGGTTTCGGTCGTCCACGCCGCATGTGCAGGTCAGCGTCAGGTCACCCAGCGAGGATGTGCGCCCGAGAACGTTGAGCTTCATTTCGTGCTCGTCGCTCTGGATCTTGCTCTGCTGATCCTTGTGCAGCCACTGGTAGACCGGGAACTCACTCATGTGGCCTCGTGCTGCACGCGCCGATCAGCCTGAACGGGCTCAGGTCCACACCGTCGTCCTTGCACTTGGCGTTTTGTTTGTCCTTCGACAGCTCTGAGAGCGCGCCGATTCGGCGGCACTTCGGGCAGACTTGCGTATACGGGTAGCGGATGACCGGCACGTCACGCTTTCCGCCCGCCGGCGGAGCCTTGAGTTCCTTGACTCCTAACGCGCGCGCGAGTCGTGGCTCGGGATCGCTTTCGGCGCGATCGACATCCCATTCGTGGAGACCTGCGATCATGAAGCTCGTTGTCTCGGAAGGAAACAGGCCTCCGACACCGTAGGTGCTGAGCAGCTGGCTACGACGCGCCTTCGCGGTGTTCACCGGGGAACCTTTCTCGCCGGAATCTGGTAGAGCGTGCTCTCGGCGTCGACGTCACGCATGCTCTGGAGCGTCGGCCATGGCGTCTCGCGTAGTCGAGTACTCGATCAGGTCGTTGAGTCATAGCCACGTCGGGCGGCACGAGCAGCGAGTCGTCGTAGTTGCTGCTGTCCTGGTACCGCATGTCCGGATGCGCTTCGGCCTCCTCGGTCCAGACCCGAACCAGCTCGTCGAGCTGCTTGATCGGGTGTCTGCCGCTTCCTCGTCGTTTGTGACGTCCTTCGCCCGGCGCGCCAGGAGGTCGGCCATGAGGACGACTTTTGTCGTACTCACTGACGCTTGATGGGCAGCAGTGTCATCGGACATGTCATCTACAAGCAGGCGGGTGAGCGACACGAGCACGCCATGCAGGGCCCGGTCGCGAGCCCGCGCCGCGAACGGTGTCGCACTCGTGGCCTCGACCGCCCGGTACAGCGCCTGGTGATACGGGATGAAGTTCTCGTAGTGCGACCTGTCGCGCGATCTCGCCGAGTTGAAGATCGTCACGACCAGTCCCGGATGTTGACGGCCGACGCGGCTGGTGGCCTGAATGTATTCAGCGCTCGACTGAGGCTGCCCCATTACCGTCATCAAACCAAGCCGATCGATATCGACGCCCACCGAGATCATGTTGGTCGCCAGGACCACGTCGTTCGCTAGCCCGACGTGACAGTCTCTTCTCAAGGCTTTTCAGGTGCGTGGGATATTCAGCAGAGGGCACCGGCTGGTCAGCTCGACTGGGGGTCTGAGTCCCGTGGCGAAGCCTGTTTGCGGCGGGCCACCAGCTGAAGCCGGTCCCTAACGTCGCCCTCGACCTGAAGATTGGCGCTTCCGAGCACGCGGAGGCTGTTGAAGTATCCCGACGAGGTCCAGTAGGGGTCGCGGGTTTCCGGGCTACCCGGCGATGTCGTGAGCCGCTTGGAGGATGGCGGCGTAGACGCGAACCATCAGGGTGGCGTGGCTCGTTCCGGCTGCCATCACCCCGACGTACTCGCGAGTGCCGTATCCGTCTCGCGGTGCTGGTTCGGCGAAGAACGATTGGTCGGGATCGATGCCCGGTGGTGGGAACTGCTCTGCGCGACGGTTGAATACGGCGCGGATCTGGCGATCGGCCCGGCGGATGGTGGCTGTCGACGCAATGACCTTCGGGTTCGCCACGAGTAATACCTTCGGGGCCAAGTTCGACCGCAGGCCGCATCGATCGCTGTCTCGTAGAGTCCGACGATCGAACCCAACGGTCCTGAGATGAGGTGCAGTTCGTCCTGGATGATGAGCGAGGGTGGACTACCGATTCCGTCCCGCGCGAACAGTTTTCGCACATCCTCGCGCCAAGCCATCTGAGCGAACTTGTCCACTGTGCCCAGGATCATCTCAGGCCGGACCCGGTAGATATCCTGATCGACCACGATAGGCGGGCAAGCCCTCACGGAAGTCGCACGAGCGTTTCCGCACGCGATCTTGAGGCGCTCCACGGGCGACTTGCGACCGAGTAGTGCGATTCGTTCAGATCTTGACCGCACCATGGACATTGGGTCAGCTGGACGGGGTTCTTCTCCTGGAGTTCCTTGCCGTCGGCCATGGCGTTCAGCGATTTGTGTGCTTCGGCCAGCGTATTGGGTGTCGCCGCCTGACCGACCCACAGGCCGATCGAGAAAGGCCGCCTCGCCCAGGTCGTTCTCCCGCAGACGCAGACGTTCCAACGAGCAGAGGAGCATGGTTGCGCGTTCGAACTGCTGAATTGTCAATAGGCGCAGGGTGTATCGCATGATGACCGCGACACCGCAGCGCTCTGATGCTTGAGCCGACGATGCAGGATCGTAAAGGCCACCAGACCAAGATATGCCTCCGTCTTGCCACCACCCGTGGGAAACCAGAGCAGATCGGCGATGTCGCGGTCTTCATGATCTACCTTTGCCAGGCCCGGGAATTCAACAGGATGTACGCGATCTGAAACGGCCGCCAACCCTGTCGGCGCCATCTCCGACGGCACCAATGGCCCCACCACGTACCCAGTCCTGACGGGCTCGCTGCGTTTGCATGGCTGTGTTTGCGAGTCGGAATGCTCGGCCGACGTCGGATCGCCGACGACGAGGTTGATTCCCTGTTGTATTCGATCAGCTGCATTTCGAGCTCGAGCGACATGTTCGTCTGCGACCGGTCTGAGGCTTCCTCTACATCCCATCACCGCTGACCGGCTCTCAAGTCGTCGATCCAGTCTCGGTACTCCGCGACCAGCCGACCGAGATTCTCGGCGAGCTCCTCGTCGGATGCGTTGCTGAGAGGTCGACATCCGCAGGTCGACCTTCTGCACTGGTGCCACCGGGACGTGCGCGCGAAATTTCCTGTCTTGGAACGAAAGTCGTCTGCCACGCGGTCACGTCTCGGACGACTTGTTGTCGCGATCCCAGGTCGCGGCGCAGCCGTGACCGATCGCGAAGACTCGCGCATTGCGATACAGCAATGCAGCCGAGCGCAGGTCGGCGTCTTCGCTCAGTGAACCCCGTACGAGGAGCGGTCTACGATTGCCTGCTCCGGTCGACGGATCGCGAGGCCGACCTGGAACCACGCGTATGCATCTCGGCATTCACCCTTGGGCGGTGCCTGAGTGTTTCGCAGTGCGACCGATACAGCCGTCTCTGCCGTCCTTCGGCACCCGCGAATACACGTACAGCTGGAGTCCGGGGGCTCCCTGGATATCAACCTCTTTTCACTCCCGGCGTCGAACGTCCCAGTCGATTGGTTCGATCGACTGCGGAGTGCGAAGCCACGAGTCCGGCTTTGCGATCTTTTGCCGCCACGATGGACGCTGCGCCTGTAGTCCTTCGCCGCCGGCTGTATCGACCGAAGGAATGTACCTCGCCGCGCGATGGCGATCTGCACCGACGATGGCTTTGAACAAGTCGACGGAAAACGTGATGCCCATCGACGTCGGATATCGCATCAAGGCCTGGGATATCGGGCTGTCGTCGGCGCCGTTCTCCTCGGCCTCGCCGCTGTCAGGCTCGGCGGCCTTCTTCCTGCAGCGAGTCATCCGCAGGCCACAGGACGCCTGCGATATAGCGATCGAGTGGAAGGTCGCTGATCATCTCGTCCGGGCCCTCCGCCGGGCCGACGAGGTCCTTGATCAACTCGTCGATGACGTCGTCACGAAACGCGTATTGCGCTGTGATTTCTGCCATTTGCGCATTCTCCTAGGTCGTGGAGAGATCAGGGCGTGCCAGGCCGGTCACCCGAGGAACCAGCCAAAATCCGGAAGCTCCCAAGTCCTAGCCTTCTCCGACTTCGCGTGGGTCGCCTGCGACAGTCTCGACCGACACGAGCGACAGGCCGTCGATGACTTGTGGATAGGGTCGAGACACCTGAAGTAGTGCGCGAAGGCATCGTCGAACGCTCCGCTCGTTCGCCCGACCAGCTGTCCATTTTCCGTCGACGAGCAGATACGACGGTCGCTCATCGTCTGACTCATATTCATCTAGCTCGGCCGTGACGGAAAGACCTACCAGACCGGCGGACCGAAGCGTTTCCTGGACTTGTTGTGCGCTCACACCGTGTGAGAAGGCCGGGTAGGCGGTCTCGACATCACTGTACTGAAATTCGAACGCCCTGGTCCATTTTGCGCCCTTCTTGCTCCGACTGAATACCTCTTCTTTGAAGCGACCGTGGTATCGCTTGTCGGCGTAGATCGATGATTTCGGGCGAGGCAGGCTGCACAAGAAATCTCGTCGCGCGCACGACTGAACGCAACGTAATCCCGCGTACACGATCCAGCGACCTCGTCCTCGGGGGCGCCGAGTGGGTTCGACGACATAAACCGAATCGAACTCCAGGCCTTTCGCGCGATGGATGGTCGACACGATCACCGAACTCAGGTCCGGCTCTGTGAGCGGGAGTGGGAGCGCTCGCGCCTTCACCAGTCTGCTCATCTTGAGAATGTCCAATGCATCGAAATCCTTCGTTCGACCTTCCGCCGCTTTAATTCTTTCCACTTTTGCTCAACGTCTTGGCTCTGCGAGGAGGCGTTCAAGGGCTGCTTCAACTTCGGATCGCCGTTCTTTTGGTCCCGGTAAGGGACCCAGTGCGCCAGCGATCCATCTGGCGGCACCGAAATCTTGCGAGTGGCGACGCACTGCATGCGCGACGCCCTCCGTTTAGATACCTCGACACCCGAAGCACGTCCGCGTTCGTAGTGCACAGAACCGCGGTCTTCTTCCCTTGCCGGGTGTCACGAGGTCGTACCACTCGTCGATCTCACCGCGGTGTGGCAAGTCGAGGACGAGGTCCTCGAGCAGCGCCTCTGCCTCTTCACCGTCTTCCGTCTCCCGGAGCTCGTCTCCCAGATTAACAACCTGTTTTGGGAGTTTGCCTCTAGCGCGGTAGTTCCTGCCGAGACCAACCTTTTCGCAGCCGAACTTCTCTTTAAGTGCTTTGAAAACATCTTCTGAAGATGTCTTGCTCAAGGAGTCTTCTAGCTGGAAGTCGTAGACACCTTGGAGCGGATCGCCTAACGCAGTGATGCCTGCGTCTTCGTCGAGCCGCTTCAGAATCGCCACTACAAAGTCTGCCCGATCGCCGACGAGGTCCTGAACCTCGTCGATCACGATATGCCTCAATAGGCGAACATCCGGAGGTGCTTCCTCAGCCTCCTTGAGTATCTGAGTCGCACGCCTAATCCGCGCATCGAAACTGCCTTCCGGCTGAACGCCTGCCTCGAGCAGTAAAATACTGGCGAAGGAATCGAAGGTCCGAACATTAGCCGCAGCAACATCTCTGAGATCTAGGCGAGTCCGGACGGCCGATACAGCTGCGCGGGAAAAGCTAAGTACGAGCATCTCTTGGGAAGCGTCCAGATCCTCCTCTTGGACAAGACTGTCGATGCGGCTCACGACAACTTCGGTTTTGCCTTGTCCCGCGCCGGCAATCACGAGTAGACGTGCGTCCGCTGGCGCATAGACCACCTCGAGCTGCTCGTTGTTGAGTTCGATCTCTTCGGCCGACACGTTATTGACTTGCAGCTTGCGGCTTGATGAGGTGCACGAGCGAACGCTCTGCGCCGCTGCGGCCAATGTCGGACCATCTGCCGGCGCAAACGATGAGATCGACTCCACGCCGCAATTCATCCGACACTGGCCACATCCTCTTCATCGCCTTCCAGCTCGATGACGTTATTTATTGGCTGGAACACGATGCTGTCGCCGAATTCCATGATGTTGTCGAGCATGTTGACGATCAGAACCTCTTCGGTACCACCATTCTTCGGCCCTCGCAGCCCGCGTCCAACCATCTGCTGATAACGGACTTCACTACTAGTTGGACGAGTTATGTAGACGGCGTCGGTCTTGGGCGCATCAAATCCTTGCGACAGCACCGCGTAATTCGTCAGGACCTTCAACTCGCCTGATTTGAATCGCTCGATCGCAACGCGCCGATCTTCGGGGCTTGTGTCTTGGTCGATCGAGGAGGCGGGCCTTCCCTGAATCGTGAGCAACGTAGCCAGCGTCTGGGCGCTCTCGACCGAGGCGGCGAAGACCACGATCTGCCATTCCGCCGGCTTGCTCATGACAGATTCCACAATCGTCCGGGTGCGGTCTTCATCGCGACCGAGTCGCGATTCAGCGTTTCTAGAGAGCCAGCCCTTCGACTTGAACTCTTCGAGCTCGCTTTCCGTCAGATCAATCGAGATACCCCCGAGAATCTCCAGGTGTGCATGAGCAAGAACACGATCACGCTGCAATCTCAGCTGCGGCAGCTCATCACCGAAAACTCCCTCATCTAAAAGGTTGTCGTCAAACCGACGAAGAAGACGCTCAGTTTCGGCACTGTCGCGGCGCCCGCGGAACGGTGTCGCGGTCAACCCGATAAGCGGCTTGTCTCGTTCGCGCGTCCCACGACCAAGCCATTCAAGAATCCTCGTGTACGACGGGGTGTACGCGCCGTGGGCCTCGTCAATGATCACGATGGGCGCCTCTGCCAACCACGCAAACGATTCGTTGTCGACTGCACGTGCCAAGATCTTTTGCCACGTTGCTACCACGACCTGAACGCCAGCGGCTTCCTCTTCCATCTCGTAGCTTGACCAGAAACGACTCAAAATCAGCTGCGTATCCTGCCGGCCCACAGCGCGCCATAGATAAGACCACGCGTCGATGGCCTGCTCACAGAGTTCCTCGCCGTCGGCCAGCCACAGAATGGGGCCGGACAATGTTGCCTCACCGGCATTTTCATCAAGTCGGTCGTATCGGATTGCCTCGATGATCGTCTGTACGGCAACCCGGGTCTTTCCCGCGCCCGTCGGTAGCGAGATGATCCCTCGTCGATGACCTTGGCCGCTCAACAGTCTGAGAAGGCGCTCCGACACGACCTGCTGGTAGTCGTGTAAGCCGTCGAGTTGCGTTGGGCCGTCGACATATTCTGTCGGTTTATTACGCCGTCTCGCCTTCTCACCTGCCCACTCTTCGCCAAATCCCAGACTTTTTACCCACTTTCGGGTGTTGAACGAGCCCGCCCAAGCCGAGGGAGCCGAATCCGGCAGCCCCTGCGGATCAACTTTGCATGCGCGTTCGAGCGCGCGGACACCCAGCATCGTCACGCAAAGCTTCGCTAGATCCAGCCCGTGCGGTTCCACCGATCCTTCTTTTGTGAGATAAGTTAGTGCGTCCCTGGGGATCAGGGTTTTCAGCCGTTCTTCACCGGCGAGCATGAGTAGGCGTTCGGCGTCTGACGACGCGTTTCTGATCTCCCGCACCCGCTTCGAATTACGACGCCGCTCCATATCGTTGAGAAGGACGTCGACCTGTCTGTCGGAATCGTCGAGCAACAGGCATCCAAGCACCTGTTTCAAGACAGCCCTGTCGGTGGATCCAGTCACGAGGATCCGGTTGGCCTCACGGCCTGCCGCGCATTCAACTCGCACTTCGGGTTGCCCCGGCACTGCGGCGACCTTGCTGATCGACAGGCACTTCTGCAGGACGACATCGTCCAGCTCATCAGCGATGGGGAGTGCATCAAGAATTGGGAAAACGTCAGACACCAACTCGGGCTCCGCGCTGGTCTCATAGGAGTATGTGACCGGTAGATCGCGGCCTTCCAGGCAGTCCCAGAGCTCACTGAGGGTGTGGACGTCGTCGATACTGTCGACGACAACGCAAGGAATGCCAAAGCTATCCAGCTCTGTGTATGCCTCCATGCCGTGGACAACTGCGACACTTTTTCGGTCTTCTTCCGACCACTGGCCGTCGTGGCGGACCCAAATCCGATCAGGCGGGTCAACCTCCTTGCGCGTCCAGCACCACCACGCATAGCTCAGACCGACGCGCGAAAGGTCATCGCGCTCGACGTGAGTGTGCACCAACCGGCTGAAGTCACCTGAATCAAGTTCGCCTACCTGTCTTTTCAGCTTCAAGACACGTTCAGCTTCTGAGCTCAGCACCACGTGCGTGAGACACGGGAGCAGGCCCGCGGGGACGCCGTCGACTTCGCTGACAAACGTCTCGGCGACAGGTACCGGGCCCAGCGTGGTCGGTAGCATGCCATGTTCCCGTACCTGCCAAAGCTCGGGCGCTATGTAGCGAGCTGTCTTGGTGACGTTTGGGTGGCTCACGCGGACACGCGGAACGTCAATATCAGTGATCACCGCAACGCTCAGGGCAACCCTGTTTGTGAGGCTGAGATCGGGCAAACATTCAAGGGGGCCCAGGACAGAATCCACGGTTTCGATCGCGACGGCTTGCCTAGCCTGGACACCCAATCCGAGCTCGTCGCCAATGGTCTCGCGGACTTCCCTTCGATATCGCGACACCCACGTCTCGCTCGAATGCAACTTCGACCGTGACGGTCTGGCCCTCACCCCAAGCAGGTACAAAATCTCATGATCAGCTGCGTGGTAGTCAGCGTCTACCAAGTAGGACCCGTCTTCCCGCAGCTGTTTGAGGCACTCACCCGGGAAGTAGAGGCCCCGCGGAACCACCCAGCGCCCATCGCCGTTTCGCACGTGGACGACTTTCGCGGCGTGGCCACTCAAAACTTCTTCAAACGCCTCGTGAACCAGTTGAACACCTGAGCCGCGCATCGATATCCACAGCTCATCCCAATCCACTTTGCCGGTGGACCTCAACTGAGTGAGCAGTTGGAGCATTTCACCGCCGTCTTCGAACGGAGTGATTCCGAGGTGCTTCAGTGCGTCTGCAGTTGACGCGCGACCCGCAACGGCATCGGAGACGAAAGAACTGCCACTCTGCCCTGGGCTCGTGCGCAGAAAACAACGACCCCGGACCGGCTGCGCCAACGTATCGTTCTCTAACAGCACAATTCGTGCGTCTCGCACGTCCATCTCTGTATTGCCGCCTTTGCCCACCAATGTCGCGGCCAGCTCGACGGCTACCGCAGATCTCTCTGGCTCGGGGCTGACAACAGCAGACTGAAGCCAGTGAAGGACGCGCCCTGGAGATTTCGCCCGATCACCGTCCTGCAACAGCCGGTCAACCTTGGATCGTCGCTCGATGCTGCTGGTGCAGTCAGGATGCACCCATCCACCTCGGTTGCCGGCTACGCCCAGCCAAAGGACGGCAAGCTCGGAGGTGACGTCATCAGGTATGCGCTGTAGGGCGCTAGGCGCTCGCAACTGACCGTCTAGGTCGGGTAGACAACGGGAATCTCGGAGTGCCTGATATACCGGCTCGTTCAAGACCTTGTCAGCCCAACTGCGCGCTTCCTTACCACGTGCGGGCAAAACATCGATGTATCGGGCGAAGGCCCTGTCCGCGACCAGATCTTTGCGAGCCGATACAACCAACTGCGGCAACACATCTGTCAGGATCTCGAAGTTGAATTCGCACTCGATCACGTTGATGCGGTCGTCTGACAGCTTCCACGGTGCATTGACCCGGCCACTGAGAGTGAGATCCGATTTAACGGGGAAGAAGGCCGACAACTGCCCAAGCCCCACCCCGCCGGTCAACGGAAGAGCCCAACTGACGGTGATCGATTCTCGCCTCGCAGCGTGTCCGGCCGAATCCAAAGCCTTCAGCGAAGGCTTATGGTCGCGTGACACCACAAGCCAGTCCCTGTCACCGTCCTCGGTTGTAAGTGTCACAAGATTGCCCTTCTTCGCCGCCTTGAAATGACGCTCGCGCTCAGCCACACCATCCACGAGATCGAGAATCCGCACGTGCGGAGCAAACAAGTTGAACGACTCGTCGAACTGGCTGATCTCCTCTGATAGTTGCTCTGCCGTTCCGTCCCTTAGCGGCACTTTCACCACAGTGGTCGCCCACGCGGCGAGTTCGGCCAACACAGGATCGGCTCGAAATTCGTTCGACGGATTGACTGTCCACGCGAGCCTCAAGGCCGGGACCTCTGCCGGCGCGTAGTGCTCGTTGAGTTCAACGGAAAGCTGATCGGCTGTCTGTTGACGACTGAACTCGAACGAAACTGACCGGCTGAAGATCTGGGGACTATCCGAAATGCCGCTGATCGACTTGAAGCCCAACCCGAACCGGCCGATTTCGGTACCCGTCTTGTTCGACAAGTGGGTGTACAACAGGGCCCGGACGCCCGAGTGTTCAAAAGGGTCGCCCTCGTTCGCCACGTACAGGGCCTCGCTGGTCAAGCTGACCTGAATGCGGCCAGGAGAGCGGTGCAATGCATCGGCGGCATTTTGAACGAGCTCTTGGATCTGCTTTCGTCCGTAGCCACCTTCAGCGATGCCGCGCTCCTTGCCGGCATCTTCCTCGACACGGTTGGGATCTTGTTTGTAGACCCCGATGCACTTGTCGCGGAATTCGTCTACCAAGCCACCAAGCGAAAGGTCCGGGTCAGACCATCCCCTGACACTCACTTCACACCCTCCATTCGGTCACTGATACCACGAAGAAGCGCCTCTCAGGAGCGCATTCACGTCGACGGATTCCTACCATCGCGCGCCGACAAACATCGGTTATGTTGCCCACCGTCATGCGAATCGGTAGTGGTGACAGCGGCAGCCGCACGAAGGCGGAAGAAAAAATCCTCGCCACTCGCCGACTTCGCCGCGTCCGATGACGGTAGAGCCGGCTACCATCACTGGCATGCCGTCGGAAGATGCTCCTCCAGTCCGCCAGCACCGGATCATCGATCTCTTTGCTGGCCCCGGGGGCCTCGATGTGGGCTCGACCTGGTTGGGTATCCCGGTAACCGGGATCGAACTGGACTCGGATGCGTGCGCAACGCGCACCGCGGCGGGGCTCGACACCGTGCAAGGTGATGTACGCGCGTACGGGCCGGAGGACTTCCCAGATGCAACGGTGCTCACCGGCGGTCCGCCATGTCAGACGTTCACTGTCGCGGGTAAGGGCGCCGGTAGAAGAGCGCTCGATCAGGTCGGTCAGCGTCTCATGGACTTGGTGGACAATCCGGGAGCCGATCCGGTCCGGGGCTGGTCGACCGATGAACGGACCGAACTGATCCTCGAGCCGATGCGTTGGGCGCTTCTGGCCCTGAGGGCCGACGCCCCCTTCGATGCGATCGTTCTGGAGCAGGTGCCCGCTGTGCTTCCGGTCTGGGCAGCTTTTCGCGAGGTGCTCCAGAAGTGCGGCTACAGCAGCACCATCGGGATCCTTCGTTCTGAAGAATTTGGTGTTCCGCAGACACGTCGTCGCGCGATCCTTATTGCGCAGCTCGGCGACGGCAAAGGCCAGCTCCCCACTCCGACACACGAAGCATTCCGGAAGGGGGCCTCGTCGAGCCAGGCTTCGTTTGGACGCGAACCGTGCGTCTCGATGGGTCAGGCACTCGCGCGCGAAGTGAGCTTCACCGTAATCTCCAACTACGGCAGCGGAGGTGATCCGCGGAATCGCGGGCAGCGTCATTCGGGCGAACCCGCCGCTACGGTGACTGGGAAAGTTATGCGGAATCGCCTTCGTCTCGCCAGCGGCGAATGGAGCCGTTTGTCGCACCGAGAAGCCGGTGTACTTCAAACTTTTCCGCATGATTTCCCCTGGTCCGGATCCGATATTGGCCAGCAAATCGGCAACGCCATCCCTCCTCGACTGGCGGTACATGCACTGGCGGGAGCGCTCGACATCCCCCTGTGCAGCGCAGAGCTCGACCGCGTGGTCATCTCGTCGTGGGGCGAAGGGCGACGAACGCCAATCCGGCAGTTGCGCAAGGGAATTGAACAGCCGATGGCCACGGTAGCTAGATAGCTCACTTCAGCTCCCGGCTCCGCGTATCTCAGTGAGTTGAGAACAGATCACGTCTGCAACAGTCGCGGGCGCTTCGTGTTCCCAAAAACGCAGCACAGTCCATCCGCGCGCTGCCAAGACGGCATCGGCGCGGCGATCCCGCTCGATGTTTGTATCAAGCTTTTGCGCCCACCATTGACCGTTCGCCTTCGGCCTCGTGGCGTGTTCGGGGCAGCCATGCCAAAAACACCCGTCAATGAAAACGACCAGATGCAATGTCTTCCAAATGATGTCGGCCTTGCATCTAAAGTCAGGTTCTGGCCGAGCGTCGACGCGGAACCGGATGCCGCGAGCATGCAGAACCTGCCGCACCAGTAATTCGGCCTGGGTGTCACGCCGGCGTTGCTTACTCATTCGGCTACGGACCGAATCAGAGGAAGCGGCAGGCCTGCTGCTCGGTGGAGTTCGTTTATCGATCACCGTGCCAACCTCAGCCGAAGTCCTGTCGCCCGAACCGCCCGCCGTTCGATCGCGGCCCGCACGGACGCCTCCGACCCCACCACCCGCACCTTGCTCTTCGCCCGAGTCACCGCGGTATAGAACAACTCCCGCGTCAACAACCGCGAATCCTCGCCTGGCATAAGCACTGTCACCTCGTCGGCCTGGCTGCCTTGGGACTTGTGGATCGTCATCGCATGCATGGTCTCGACGTCGGATAGCCGGCTGGTCGCGAAGTCCAGCGGCCCGCCAGCGCCCGCGATGACGGCCCGAAGACCGTCGGCGCGGGCGACGACCACGCCGGTATCGCCGTTGTAGATGTGCAGCCCGTGGTCGTTGGCCGTCACCAGCAGTGGACGCCCGGGATACCACTCCGACCACGGCGGCTGGCCGGTCGCTTCGGAAAGCCATTGCTCGACTTGCCGATTCCAGTGCCGCACCCCGAACGGCCCTTCCCGGTGCGCGCACAGCAGCCGGTGCTCATCCAGCGTCGCCAGCGCGACATCGTCGGCGCCGAACTGCGCCGCCTCGCGCAGTCGCAACGCATGCGGCAACAGGACCGAGCGCAAAGCGTCAGACGCATCGTCGGCTTCGATGAACTCGATGTGCTCGCCGCCGGCATGCAACAACTCCAGCGCACGATCCGCGTCACCGACCCGGATCGCCTCGGCGAGAAGGCCGATCGACTCGCCGAACCGGTGCGAGGTCTTCAGCGTCGCCACCCGCATATCGGTGCGCGCCGAAATGCCGTCGACCAAGTCGGCCAGCACGGCACCGGCTTCCACCGACGCGAGCTGATCGGCGTCGCCGACCAGGATCAGCCGGGAGTCCGGGCGCACCGCTTCCAGCAGCCGCGCCATCATCGTCAGCGACACCATCGACGTCTCGTCGACGACAATCACGTCGTGCGGCAACCGGTTTCCGCGATCATGCCGAAACCGCGACGACGTGTCCGGCCGGCTGCCCAGCAGCCGATGCAGCGTCATCGCCTGCAGCTCGCCGAGCCGCGCCCGATCGGCCGCGTCCAACTCGGCCACCTCGAGCTGCACCGCCTCCTGCAGTCGGGCCGCCGCCTTGCCGGTCGGCGCCGCCAACGCGATCCGCGGCCGAGGCGCACCGGAAAGCTCCGCCTGCTCGGCGAGCAGCGCCAGCAGCCGCGCGACCGTGGTGGTCTTTCCGGTTCCGGGGCCACCGGTCAGCACCGTGACCGCCTGCGCCAGAGCGATTTCCGCGGCTTCGCGCTGCTCTTCGAAACCGGCCGGGAAAAGTCGCTCGGAGGCGGGCACATCGCCGGTCGGCTTGGACACCTGCAACGCCAACAAGTCGTCGCAGACCTGCTTCTCCTCGCGCCAATACCGGTCGAGGTAGAGCAGTCGCTCGTCGTAGAGATGCAGCACCTGGCCAAGCAACGCACTGTCCCGCACCGCCGCGAGCCAGTCCGCAGACATCGGGCCACGGCACGTCGTCGACATCAATGTCAGAAGCGATGGTCGCCAACTCGATGCACACCGATCCGCCGCGAAGCCCGCGCACCAGCAGCGCGACCGCCAAAGCCACGCGTTCGTCGGACTCTTTGCCGAGGAAGCAGATCCGGTCGGCTACGCGAACGTCCGAAACATCCAGCACGCCAGCCTCGTTGAACGTCTGCAGCAAGCCGCTCGCGCCGACGGCCAGCTCGACTTCGATGACAGTCACGCCGCCTGCCTCCCCTCGTCGAGCAGGTCCGAGAGCGCGACCACCAGCCCGGCGGGCGGCTGCCAGCTGAACACGCCGCACGGCTGGCCGTCGATCACCGGCGTATCGGCACCGCACATGCCCCGCACGAACAGATACAGCACTCCGCCGAGATGCAGCGCAGGGTCGTAGCCAGGCACCCGCCACCGCAGAAACCGATGCAGCACAACGGTGTACAACAGCGCCTGCAGCGGATAGTCGGAGTGCAGCATGGCCTCAGCCATCCGCGCGGCCCCATAATCGGCGGCATTGTCGCCGAGGTAGTTGGTCTTGTAGTCCACCACCAGGTAGCGCTGGTCGGGCAGGCGCAGCACCGCGTCGATCGAGCCGGACAGGTATCCGCGCAGCGACTGGTTGCCTAACGCGGCCGACGTCAGTCGATCGACGTAGGGCGCGAAAGGATCATCGTCCGGCAAGTAAGCGCGTAGCAGTTCGCCGACATCGGACACCGACACGTTCGGCGCGGCGCCACGCACGTCACCGCCGGCCAGCGGGATCTCGAAGTCCAATTCCCGCAATCGGTCTGCGCAGACCGATCTGTCGCAGCGTCAAGCCGTCCGCCAGTGGGCCCAGCGATGTGTCGTTCATCGGCACCAGCGCCGCGGCCAAGTCGGCGGCGCGTCACATCCACCGGATACCAGTTCAACTCCCGTCGCGCGTGAGTTTCGAGCTCCACAGCAAAGTCCGCCGCAAAGGGGTCGGCTTTCTCGAGCACCGCGTGCACCAGCGAACCGAACGTCGCGCCCCTCGGCAGCGCCGCCATCGGGGAAACCAGCGATGGTCCGGATGCGTTCTCGGTCAACGAGATATCGCCGGTCTCGTCATCCAGTTCGGTGACCTCCGGCTCGCTGGTGACCCCGACCGTCTCGGCCACCCGAATCAGACCCGAGTACGAGGTGCGCCGCCACCCGGTGTCGATGCTGCGGTGGAAGTGCCGCATCTCCAGGTCCGACGGCTCCGGCTTGACCGGCACCGGGGGAGCGGCGGCGACCACCGACGCTTCGATCACCGGACCGCCCGCGGACTCCCACTCCCGGAACCGCGCCATCGCGTCGTCGTCGGAAATCTTTGGGGGATCGCATCGGTCGGGCACGCTGCGCCTCGCCGGGGCGGCGGCCACGCAACAGCCGTGACAGCCCGCCGTTGGGCTCGTCGTAGGCCGGCGCCCACCACGCCACCACCTGCGACTGCGCGCGTGTCATCGCGACGTAGCTCAGCCGGCTGACGTCGCTGGCCTCCTCCCGGCGGCCCTGCTGCTTGGCGGCCGCGACACCGGGGCCGTTCTTGCCGCCGACATACAAGCAGCGCACCTCGTCGTCGTGAAACACCACCATGTCGTAGTCCTGGACATTGCGGTTGAACGCGAACGGCACGTAGACGACCGGGAATTGCAGGCCCTTGGCCGCATACACCGTCATCACCTGCACCGCGGTGGCGTCGCTGTCCAGCCGACGGTTGCGTTCGGTTGCGCCGCTGCGCTCTTCGCGTTGCTTGCGCAGCCAATCGCGCAGCCCCGGCAAGCCCAACTGCTCGTGGTGCGCGACGTCCTGCAGCAGCTGGGTGACGTGCGCGAGATCGGTCATCTGTCGCTCGCCGTCCTGCCAGGACAGCACCCGATGCGCCCATTCCGCGCAGCTGCGCGGCTTCGAACACCGCGGCGACTCCGCGTTCCCTGGCATGCGCGGCCCATTCGCGCAGCGTGTCGGCGATTCGATCGGTGAGCGGGTCACCGCCGGCCACAAGGGTTTCCGCGGTCTCGCCGAAGAACACCGTCGCCGCGGCCGCGCGCACCATCCCGGGGCGGTGCGGTTGGTCGAATGCCTCCAGCAGGCAGAGCCAGTCCTCCGCGGCGTCCGAGGTGAACACGTCGGTGTTGCCGGTGTAGACCACCGGGATGCCGGCGTCGCACAGCGCCTGGAAGCAGACCTCGGCGTCTCGGTGCCGCTCGACGATCACCGCGATGTCGCGGGCCCGCAGCGGCTCACCGTCGAACGTCGCACCGCTGGCCAGCAGCGCGCGAATGTCGGCGGCGAGGTCGGCGCTGATGTGCTCCCGGATCGCGTCGATAGGCGGACTCTGAACACCTTTGCGGCCCAACGTCTCTCGCGCAACGACCCGCAGCCGAAACGGATCGTTGTGCGGCGCGCCCGCGAGCCGGTGACCTTGATGGTGAGCCTTGACGTCCTCCACCACGATGGCGGCGTCACCGAGCTGCGCGCCGCGCAGCACCACCTGCAAGCCGGTCCAGCAGCGCGGAGTCACTGCGCCAGTTGGTGGCCAACGTCTTCCGGTCGCCCGCCGTCTTCGCGGCCTCCAGATACGTCACGATGTCGCCGCCGCGAAACGCGTAGATGGCCTGCTTCGGATCGCCGATCAGGATCACCGTGCGAGTGCCCGCTGAACGCGCGGTCGATCACCTGCCACTGGACTTGGTCGGTGTCCTGGAACTCGTCGACCATGACGATGGGCCAGCGGTGGCGCATGCGCGCTCGCGCGGGGGAGTCGTCGGTGTCCAGCGCGGCGGCCAGTCGGCTCAGCAGATCGTCGTAGCCCAGAACGCCGAGGCGCCGCTTGCGGGTGTCCAGTTCGGCCAGAACGTCTTTCGCGAAATCGACACGGGCGGCGGCCTCCGAACCGGGATCCGCGTCGCGGGGCCGCAGCTCGGCTGCGGGGTTGTTGACCGCCTCGCGCGCCAGCTTCAGCGCAGGCTCGTACTGCAGCACCGGATCGTCGCGCTCCTGGCCGAAGTGCGCCAGGTACAGATCGTCGACGATCTCGGCGGTCAGGTCGTCGAGGCTTTCCAGCAGGGTGACGTTGGACGGCGGTGTCGCCGGCCACGCCGAGCGACTTCAGCACCAGCTGGCAGAACTGGTGCGTGGTGGCGATCGTCGCCGCGTCGAAACCGGCCAGCGCATCGCGCAGCCGCTGCTTGCGGGCCTCGCGCTCGTCGTCGGGGCCGTCGATCAGGTACGCCACCAGCTGGTTCTCGCCGACCGTCGACGGATCATCGAAAGCGGTTACAGCGTCGGCGATTTGGCGGCGCACCCGCTCGCGGAGCTCTTGGCTGGCCGCCCGACTGAACGTGATGAGCAGCATCTGATCCAGCGTGGCCATGCCCTCGGCGAGATACCGCGTCACCAGACCGGCCAACGCGAACGTCTTGCCGGTGCCCGCGCTGGCCTGCAGCACGGTGGTGGAGCGTTTCGGCGGGCAGCGGGCCGAGCAGGTCGAATGGCTCCATCAGGTCGGGATCCTCTCGGCGCGCAGCATCGGCAGCCAGAGCCGGCAGGCATACGCGCCGAGCCGGTTGCTTCTCGCTGTCGAACTCCTCACCCGGCCGCAGCGGCGTCATCAGGTCAGACAGCCGCGCGCCCTTGCCCCAGGCCCGCACATGCGCCGGCGACGCGTCTTCGCCGGGTATCGACTGCTCTGCCACCGGTATCCCGCGGCCTGTCTCCGGGTCGTCGCCTTCATACCGCGCGACCGCCCACGCGTACGAGGTCTTGACGGGCAACGGGAGCGGCTCGCGGCGGCCCGCGTCGTAGATCGCCACCAGCTCACGCAGCACCTCGACGGCGTCACCGTCGGGCCGGCCGATTTCCTCGACCCGCGGGGTGGTGCCTCGCTTCGGCCGTCCGATGCACGCGGCCGACCAGTCCTGGCGCGGAATCGCGAGCGAACAACGCCAGCAACGGAATCCACGATGCCAGCAGATGCTTGCCGTCCAGCTTGGAGTAGGTCACCGACACCAGGCGGTGGCCGTACACCGCCGGCACGGTTCCGCTGAGGCGCCGCCCGCCGCCGAGTTCGATGTCGACGTCGTACGGCTTCGGGATCCGCCGTGCGATATTGCTGCGCTTCGGTCGCCAACAGGTCGGCCTGGTCGCGGATCTCGGTTGCCTTGCGCCAGCCCAGCTGTCCCGGCGGCAGCGTGCCGCGGCGCCATTCCGCGTGGCGTGCTTGCTCGGCGGTCATGCCGCGCAGGACGTCGCCGAGCATCCGGTCGCCGACCGACCACTCCTCGAGGTTGTCGAGGTCGACCGGCATGGCGTCCTCGATGCCGTCGACGTCGCGCGGCAAGGTGAATTCCAGCGCCCGGAAGAAGCCTTTCACCGGGTCTTTGAAGAAGCCGATCAAGTCGGCCAGGATGACGTCGTCGGCGGGCGGCGGCGGCAGCGGTCCGGAGATGAATGCGGGGCGTTCACTGCGATCGCCGGCGCTGGCCTTTGCGGCGCGCAGCGCGGTCGGGTCGAAGCTGAACGGCACGTTCGGCACCAGTTCGCCGGGTATGACATTGCGAATATCGAACGGCTGCAACGGATGTTCGATGACGATGCGCTTGCGGATCTTCTCCGATGTGGTCATGTCGAGGGTGTCCAGCAGTTCGTCCAGTGGCACCGCGGGCGGGCGGGGCTGCCCCGAGTACTGATTGGCTCCGGTGTAGGTGATGACCAGCTTCTCGGTGGCCGCGCCGATGGCGTCGAGCAGCAATTGCCGGTCCTCGGAACGGATGTCGCGTTCGCCGGTCATCGGGTCGCGGGCCAGCACGTCGTCGCCGTCGACGACGCCGAGGCGCGGGAAGACGCCGTCGTCGAGACCCGACCAGGCAGACCACCCGGTGCGGCACCGACCGCATCGGCACCATCGTGCACACGGTCAGCGTTCCGGTGCGGAAGTTGGCCCGGGTCGGGCGGCCGGCCAGGTGCTGGTCGAGCAGTGCCCGGATGTCGGGCAGCCGCAGCGTCGTGTCGGCGCGAGAACCGGCCTGCTCCAACACTTCTGCGAACTCACGCTCGACCTGCCGGGTCTGCCAGGCGTCGGAGTCGCTGGTCCGCGTCAGCGGCGCTGATTCCGTCGGCCAGAGCCGTTGAGCCAATCGCTGCAGCGGCCGCGCGCCGGACAGTGCGTCGGCTGTCATGTTCGAGCCGGCAGACGAATTCGGCGAGCTGCCCGGCCAGCTCGACTTTGTTGCTGCCGACGTCGTCGAGCGGCAGCGTGTTGTCGATCCAGGCGTGCGCGTCGTCGGACATCGCGACGCCGGCCAAGATGCGGTCGATACCGAAACGCCATGTGTTATGGACGAAGTCGACGTGGTACGGCTCGCCGATGTTCCCGGTCGAAGCCCCACCGGATGTTCGCCTGCCGCACCCAGCGAGTGATCGACTCCAGGTCGTCATCGGTGAAGCCGAACCGGGCTCGCACCGGCGCGGTCTCCGCGATGTTGAGCACCTCGCTGGCCGTCACCCGGCCGTCGGCCAACGCCAGCAGTTGTGCGGCCAGGGAGAGCAGCGGGTTGGTCTGGATCAGCGAACGGTCGGCGAGCTTGACCCGCAGCCGGTGAGCCGGATGCGCGCCGTGCACCACGTCGCCGAGTCCGAAGTCGGCGACGATCAGCGGTGCATACGTCTCGATGTCCGGGCACATCACCAAGATGTCGCGCGGCTCCAACGTCGGGTCGTCTTGCAGCAGGCCGAGCAGCACCTCACGCAGCACATCGACCTGACGGGCCGGTCCGTGACAGCTGTGCACCTGCACCGAGCGGTCATCCGTTGCGAGCGTACGGCCCTGTGGCCGAACGGCATTGGCGGCGATGTCGGACTGCAGCCAACCAAGCAGAGTCTCTGAGCGGTCCTCGTTGGGCAGATATTCGTCGGTCTGCACGTCGGCCGGCAGGCTGCGTTGCAGTTCGCGGAGGTCGCGTCCGAGCGTGGCCAGCAGCGGATGGTCGACCTCGCGGTGGCTGGTGTCCTCGCGACGAGGGATCGCGCCGTGATGGCCGCCGAGCTTCTGCCACAACGCGTCGCTGGGGTGGGGAAGCCACAGATGCAGGTCGTGATGGATCGACAACGCCTGCAGCAGCTCGATGTCGGTGCGAGGCCAGGCGGGTGTGCCCGAACAACGACAGCCGCGCCGGCAGCTCGCTCGGTCCCTCCTGCAGCCGCGCGACGGTCTTCTGCTGGCGGACGTGTGGGGGATCGGCGTCGACGCGCTCGACGAGTGCGCGCCACAGCTCGGGTTGCCAGTGCAGATCGGCGTCGAGGCCGTCTGTGTTGCCGTCGAGCCAGTCGATGAGCAGTTGCGGACGCTGGCGGGCGTAGGAGGCGAACAGTCCGGCCAGCCGTCGTGCCACCGAATACCTTCGGCCCCTTCGCAACTCGGCCTCATCGCCGGCATCGAAGTGGCCGAGGTGCCTGGCCAGGATGGCGCACCACGGCTGATCGAGCGAGGCGTCGATGGTTTCGATCAGCGGCCACGTCATCGCATCGGGTGACCACGGATCGTCGTCGACGGTGCCGGTGATCTCGGCGATCAACGAGGCCGGGCTGCGGAACGCGACGCCGGCGCACACGCCGTCGCCCTTGCCGCCGGCGCCCAGGACATGCGACAGCCGCTGGCTCAGCCACCGTTCGACGCCGCGCGCCGGCACCAGGACGAGTTCCTCGGCGAACGGGTCGGGCAGTGGGTTGGCCAGCAGCGCGCCCAACCCGTCGGCCAGCAGGTCGGTGCGCTCGGCACGGTGGAGGTGAAGTGCCATTGAGGGCCACCCTAGAACGGCACGCCGATGAGGTCGGCCAATTCGGCGATTTGTCGTACGAACGTACTAAAAGCTGGGCCGGCAGGTCCCGCAGCGGGTGATCGGCTGCCCAAAGCTGTCGTTCGCCCACGTCTCGAGTCGGCCAAGATGCTCCGCACACACTTTGACGTAGGTTCTGGTCCACGCGCCGCCGCGCGGATTCTGGCCGCTGATCGTCCGGCAACTGGCACGGTGCGTACGCGCGTCGGATGGGTTCCGGCTGCGCCTGAGGTTAATCACGTAGCCATCGGGATGGGCGGCTAACCAGGCCAGATAACCGGCATCGTCATCGCAAAACTCTTGCACTCTCACCGCCTTGTCTTCGATCGCTTGGCTCACTCATCCGCCAACCGTTTGCGCTGCGTGTCCGTGAACTCCGGCATGGCGGCGGCCGGGTTGATTATCCTGGTGTCGCGGTAGCCGCGTACGTTGGCCGACGTCGCCATCCACGCTTCGCGGGATTTGCCCTTGGCGTAGGTGACGGACTGCCCGTCTTTGACACCCAGACCCCTGCCGACCTCGACTGCGTCCTGATCGGCGCCCATGTAGAGAAACTCCCATCCGTGGTCGTTAGTCTGTTTCTCCACAAGCGCTTTGATATCTGGTTGCCGCCATTCGCGGCTGGCGTTTTCCAGACCGTCGGTCATGATCGCCACGATGACCGTGCCCGGTTTGTTGTCCTCGGGCAGCGCGTTGATTTCGGCGGCCGTGTCGGTGATGAGCTTGCCCATCGAGTCGTGTAGCGCTGTCATGCCGCGCGGAAACAACGCCAGCGGGGGCACCTGGCCGACGGCGATGCCGCGGTAGACCACCTCGTACTCGTTGTCGAACTGCGCCAGCGTCGCGGTGCACAGCCCTTCGCCCGTGCGCTGCTCGGCAACGAATGCCTCGAATCCGCCGACGACATCGGACGCGATCGATTGCATCGATCCGGACCGGTCGAGCAGGAACACCAGGTGGGTGAGATTCGGGTTTGACATGAGTAGTCCTTTCGGGATCGCTAGGAGGGATTGGTTTTTCGGCGCGGTTTGAACCGCATCGGCTCAGCGGGCTGCTGCCGGCGGCAGCGGTTGGCGGGCGTACTTGTCTTGGCGGGCGCGTTTGACGTCTTCGGCCTTCACGCGGCCTGCCGACGTGGAATACGGGGCCAGTCTGGCCGTGTTGGCCAGCCGTGGCCCCACCGCATTTTCAGTCAGGCCGGCGTGCTTGCCGGCCGCCGCGATCGACAATTCGTCGTCGACGACGGCGCTGGCCAGCTGCTCGTCGAGTAGTCGGCCGACCTCGGTGAGGATCGACCGAAGGTGTTGCAGTACTTGGGCTGTGGACTCGGCAGATTCCGCTTGGTCGAGGAGCGAGCGGATCAGCTTGTATTGATCGGACACACGTCACTGTACCGCATAATGTGCGGAGTCCGCAATAACTGCGGATAAGCCCATCGCATCGATCACCCATCTTTCGGGCGCAACCGCCGCAGCGCCGCACGGAAGTCCGGGTTCGGACGGGCCCCGGGAAGGACCTCGACCACGTCACGCAACGCGGTGTCGATGTCGACGTCCCGCTTACGGGCGCCGTAGAGCGCGGAGATGGTGGGCGTGCGGCTGTAGGCCCGCGACGCAGTGCAGGAGCACCGTGCGCCCCTCGGCGCGCAGCTGCTCGACGGCACGCACGGTGTCGAGCAGCACGAAGTCCAGATGCGGGTTTTCGTCGCCGACCGAGTCGATGAGCCGAACTTCGAGGTGGGGCATGCCCTCGGGCATGTCGCTCGTCTCCGACGCCGGCACAACGAGACGACTGCGTCGACTTCCTCGGGCAGCTTCTGCAGCACCGCCGACGCCGCCGAGCACACAGCCCGTCGTCGTACGGGTGGTGGACGAACGTGTCGACTCGGGGTATCCGCCGTAGGTGTAGTCGAACCGGTCGGGTTGGCCCTTGCGTTCGATGATCCCGTCGGCGAGCGCGACCAAGCCACGGGTCGTCAGCCCGGGCCAGCCGTGCAGCATCATGCCGCCAGCGCAGCGGCACCGCGGATGCGCCGTAGGCCGCCCCGAGCAGGCCGCCGGCGATGGCCGCGACGGTGTCGGTGTCGTTGCCGCCGCGTACGGCGGTCTCCAGCGCGAGCCGCAGATGGTCGGCACGGAACACCGCCGATGGCGGATCATCGCACGGGCATCGGGTGTATTGACGATCGCCGACCACGCGGCCTGCAGGGCCGCGACCACCCAGCCGTTCTTGCGGGAAATCCGACGGGCGCGACGACTCGGCCTCGTCCAATCGCGACGACCACAGCTCGCGGCGGTCGGCAGCGATGTGGTCGCAGGCCGAGTCGCACATCGAGCTCGCCGGTGAGCACGGCGTGGCGGATCGCGCACGCACCACAGCACGCAGGCGTCGCCGGCCTCGGGGTCGAAGTGCGTCAACTCGCTGACCGCACGGGCGGCCTCGACCAGCGCGTCCTCGTCGTCGAGGTAGGCGAGCGCCACCGGCGCGGTCCGCATCAGCGATCCGTTGCCGGCGGTGCGGCCGCTGCTTTCGTGCAGCTTGGCTCGGACTCCGCGCGGGCGCGTTCGGCGGAGATTTCGCCGTCGCCTGCGCGGCGGACAGCACCGAACCGGTCTGCACACCAATGTCTTTGGCCGTCTGCGCCCAGTCGCGCCAGCGGGCGACGAGGCGTCCTGTGCCTGACGCGTCGCGCAGGTCGGCGCCGGTGGCCGCGACCTCGGCGATGGCGATCGCCATCGCGGTGTCGTCGGTCCATTCGCCGCGCTCCCAGACGCCCAGCCGCCGCCGATCATGGCGACGTCGAGCTCGGCGGCCGCGGGCGGGTCCGAATTCGTACGGTGCGCCGAGGGCGTCGCCGGCTGCGGTGGCCAGCAGCGCGCCGCAGGCCCGATCACGTTGTGCAGCAGTTAAAGTCATGTCTGACCTCCTCGGTTGTGAGTAGTAGTAGATGGCGGGGCTAGTCGTCGTCATGCGCGCGCGAAATAGTGCTCGGGCCGGACCCGGTTCTCACCTGACCAGCGGTACGCCATCAGGGTGCCCTTTTTCACGGCACTGAAGTCCACGCAGGCGCTCAGTGAGTTCCAGTCGCGATGCTGCTGCGGCTGGCCTTGGCGCCAGTAATGGCCGTAGAACACCGGAACGTCGCCGGTGTACACATAGGACCGGCTTTCCGGCGTGACCTCGACACCCGGCAGGTCGGGATACGGCTCGCCGTCTTCGGTAGTGAAAGTGCTTGATATCTCGGCGATCTCACCCAGCGTCATCGCCTCGCCGTGCCACCAGCGGACCCGGGCGTTTGTTCGCACGTGGCCGTCCTTGTCCATATAGGGCGGCTGGCCGTGATCGACCAAGCTGATCTCCGGACCTTTGAGCAGCACCTCGATCGCGGCGTAGAGCGGGTCGCCCTTCGAGCTTGCCCGCACGAGGTCGTCCTCTGAGCCGAACCGATTCGACCCCAACTCACGCGTCACGACATCGATCGAGTCCTCGTGCCAACACGCATGGATGACGCGAAGCTCGCCGAGGTCGAGCCACAGCGGCAACGTCTTGAACCACTCGATGTATTTGGTGCGCTCTGCACCGGTGACCTGGTCGAGGAAGCTTTGGTGCTGTCGGTTGTTCTTCTCGTTGTGGGGTCGCAGATAGTGCCCGCTGCCAGCGGGGTGTTCGGTGGCGTAAGCGACCGCATTGAATTCGTGATTGCCCATCACGATCTGGGCGCTGCCGGCATCGACCATGGCTTTCACGGTCGCAAGAACACGCAACTGTTCCGGGCCGCGGTCGATCAAGTCGCCAACGAAGATCGCCTGTCGTTGCGGGTGCCGATAGGCGCCGCTAGGTTCGTCCGGCCGGTAGCCGAGATCGCCAAGCAGCGCTTCCAGATGGTCGGCGCATCCATGAATGTCGCCGATGATGTCGTAACCTTCCACGCCCCTATTGTCGCTGCTGGGTACGACAAGTTTGGGCGGCGATTGCACCCAGCAACCGGTGGCACTATGGCGAACGAACCTCAGACGGAAGGAACGCGATGGAAACCTGGGACGCGATTACGGCTCGACGCAACGTACGGGAGTACACATCACAGCTGGTGTCAGAGGCTGACCTGAACCGCATCGCCGAGGCCGGCTGGCGGGCGCCGTCGGCGAAGAACCGCCAAGCCTGGGATTTCGTCATCGTCACTAACAAGGAACACCTGCAGGAGTTGTCCACGGTCTGGCGCGGCGCCGGTCATATCGCGGGGGCCGCGGCCGCGATTGCCCTCGTCATCCCGGAACCGCCCGACGAGCGGCGCAGAGTGACCGACCAGTACGACGTCGGGCAGGCGACCATGGCGATGATGATCGCGGCTACCGACCTCGGCATCGGTACCGGTCACTCGTCGGTGGGGGAGCAGGACAAAGCCCGCGCCATTCTGGGTGTGCCCGAGGGCTACGAAGTCGCCTACTTGCTTGGTGTCGGGTATCCGGCTGACCGGCCACTCAAGCCGATCCGCAAACCGAACCGACGACCGTTCGAAGAGGTTGTGCACCAAGGGCATTGGTGACGTTGCAGCGGCGAAGCCACCTGGGTGATCTCTGGCGATATCTTTCAGCGTGACCTAGGCCTTGTCAGGGCGGTGCTCGACGATCTGACCGTTCTCGTCGAAAGAGGCGCTCGGCAAGCCGCGTTCCGCAAGCGTCGCACCGTAATTCGATCCCGCTAATTTCTCTTCGACGGCTACGGCGATCTCGGCATTGAACACGGCGCCCTCTGCGGCGCTGAGTTCGCGCAGTTCCAGCTCGCCGGTCAGCGCGGCTTCGACCCGTCGTCGGGCCACTGTCTGCTGACTCGACAGCGCACGTCCTACACGCGCCCAGTGTTCGAGTTGCTGCTTGGCCGATCGACTTTGGCGCGCACCCTCAACGGCCGCGCTGTCCATGAGGTCGGCCGCGACACGAGTCACCCGATCAGCGGTATCCGCCATGACGCCTCCCTGGTGTAACAGTCTGCTACGAAATGCAGCGTTAGTCGTTGAAGCAATTTTACCGGTATGTCGGCCACACTTCGAAATACGTTGTCACAGCGCGTTCGACCGCCAAGCCGTGCTCGTCGGGAGTCCAATCTGGTCCCATACTTTCGATGATCGCTCTCGCCAGCAAGAGATTGACAGCATCACTCTGTTCGGTAGTTGGCTCTTGTGCACCGCGGAGCTCGGCGAGAAGGGTGGGGTCACGACGATTCAATTCATCGACGATCACGTCACGCGCTTCCGCCGGGATGGCATCCAAAATGTCGCTCGTGGCTTCGCCGACCTGAACGGCTGCACGCTGCTGCACCACGATTCGGCATGATTCAGGCCGTCACCGAGGCGACAGGGACATTGGTGCTCAGCCAGCGTTCTCGAACCTCGTTCAGCTGATCGGGTGGCGCCGAAAGTAGCACGCCGAACGCCGCCGGCGGGCTTGCTTCGTCGCGATAGTAATCACGGTAGAACGGCATGCATTTTGCGAACCAGGAGAAGGCGTCAGGCTGGTCGGTCAGGATCAAGTGCGCATCGGTGATATGCGTGAAATAACCAGGCGCGGGCGGCTTTCCGCTTGCCGTGTTGATCATGTTGTCTAGGTCGCGCATGAAATCATCGAAGGCGTCCATGTTGCGTCCAAACCATGGTGGGAAGTGCCAAACCTCGGCGAAGCGCGTCGAAAACCCCGTCGCGGGTTTTCAGGCGCGATCCATCGATGGTGCGTATCTCGAATCCGGCCGGGGGCGTCAACCGCGACGCTGCGCTATCCACGATGCCGACGCACGGGCCGTGCCCGCCGGCCTGGGATATGAATTCCTGCGTGTTCACGGTGACTCCCATCTACCGGATCCGCCGGAACGATCCGTAATGTCCATCGGTATACCAGGCTGAACCGTCACTGCCGGTAACGATCCGTTGAGCGTCACGACCTTGACCCGGCGCCTTCGGATTTACATCCCATTCTTGGTAGGTGATTGGCCTGCCCGACGCATCTGTTGTGGGCAAGAGGCCTTCCCGATTTTCAAAGCTGCCTCCGCCCTTCGTACCTGGTGCGTTCGCTGATCCAGGCCATTTCCCGGCATCAATTTGGTTCAACGTGTTCTGCACATCGGGCGGAATCGGTGGTTCGCCGCCATTGCCGCCAGGTCCGCTAGGAGATGCAGGCGCCTCGCCGTCGACAGGTATGCCGAGCTGACGCAGCCGGTCCTTGATCGCCGCCTGTCGCGCCACAAGCGGACCGCGATCGGCCATGCAAGTTTCGTACTGCGCCTGGGGCAGCAGGCCAACTTTGCTTACGTCGCACCGCGCGTTCCAGGCATCGATTTCGCTATTGACGGCTGCCATGGCGGCGCGAGCCTCCGCGGCTGTCATGTCCTCGGGCTTGACCGGCAACGCCGGATCTTGCTTGAACGTGCGGTTGTCGACGGCGTGGACTTGGCCGTTGGTCGGACGGCGCCGGCGGGAAAGTGTAGCCGACGCCGACCACCGCGGCGGTAACTCTGCTCGCGACCTGGGCATCGACGCCGACCAGCTGGGCCGCGCGCCCGCCAATATTTGCCGGCATGGGCCTCAGCGGCGGCCTGCCGAGCGACCCGCTGTGCCGCTGACCCGCCAGTCATCCGATCGGTAACCGAAAGATCTTCGCCCACTTCAAATCCCGCAGAGCGAGCATCTTCGACGGCGTAGCGCACCTGGGAGCGGGCCGCGTCCAGTTCTGAGGCTCCGCTGCGCGCAGCGGTCGCC
Source organism: uncultured Actinomycetota bacterium (assembly GCA_963796825.1). Lineage (GTDB taxonomy): Bacteria > Actinomycetota > Actinomycetes > Mycobacteriales > Mycobacteriaceae > Mycobacterium. The sequence continues at coordinate 621,783 of CAWCNE010000006.1, read as the reverse complement.
GCTGCCTGCAGTTGATCGACAGCTCCGCTGGTGGTCATCAGGTCGGCGTGGGTGTCGGTCCTCAGTGCGTCGGCGGCCTCGCCGTCCCAGTCGACTGTCAGCGCGTCGCTCCACACCCCGTGGGCCACGCCGTAGCTGCGGTCGCCGACTGATTCCCAATGATTGGCAGCCTCGGTGAGGTGGTCGGTGGGCCACGCCAGCAGGGCCGAAAGGCCAGGAGTTGCTGTGACTGCTGCCATCGCTACATGCGGATCGTCTGCTGAAAGATTGCGGCCAGCGCCGCTGTTGAAACGGCTTCTTGGGCGATGTAGCTGGTATCGGCGTGAGTGACGCCGGTCGCGCGGTCACCTACCCGTGCAGCCAGCGCCGCAGTGAAGGCCGCGACGTCGACGTGGGCGGCATCGACTGCCGCAGCGCTGGCCTGGCACGACATTCCCAGTCCAGTCGGCGCGACCACCTCGTGGAGGTCGCCAACCGCCGCACCCCAGCGCGTCGCCATGGCGTGCACACCAGCAGTGTCGACGCGTAGTTGCCGCTCCATGCGCCGAAGCCTAAAGACATTGGGTGCCGCCAACCAGTCACCTTGAGGCTTCTCACCCGGTTGGCGAGGGGGATCAGCCGCATTTCGACCCACCTTGTCACCGCGACAAAGCCGCGATGAATCACGCGGGAACTCCTGCCTAACACTGCGTCTAACTGCTCATTTGGTGTCCAATCGCAGGCCAGATGGTCGCCTACTCTGAAGCTCGATGGACAACCCACTGCGGCATCCTCCCGGAGTCCCGCGCGTCGAAAAGCCGCGGGCGGAAGGTCAATTCCATCTTGCCGATGGCCGCCGGCTCGGCTACGCAGAATTCGGTGACCCCGACGGCCCGGTGGTGCTGTGGTTCCACGGCACGCTCGGCGCGCGGCGCCAATTCCTGGCGAAGGGACGGCGTGCCGCCGAGCAACTCGGCCTGCGAGTGATCGTCATCGAGCGGCCGGGCACCGGGCTCTCCGACTCTCACCGCTACACCTCGGTGAGCGAGTGGGTCGCCGACATGGCGCAGGTGGCCGACGCCCTCGACGCCGAGAAGCTCGGTGTCGTCGGCATGTCCGGCGGCGGCCCCTACGCACTGGCCTGCGGGGCGCTGCCGCCGATGGTCGACCGGGTGGCCGCCGTCGGCGTTCTCGACGGCACCGTCCCGGCGGTCGGCCCCGAGGCCACCCGCGCGGGCGCCACCAACATTGCCCGCCGCTTCGGCCCCATCCTCACCCAACTGCGCCGGCCGCTGGCAGTGATCGCCACCATCCTGCTCGCGCCGCTGATTCCCTTCGCGCACTACGCCTATCGCGTCTACATGCGCATGTGGCCGGAGGTCGACCGCAAGGTTCTCAACGATCCGGAGGTCGAGGCGATCTTCGTCGACGACATGGTCAATGCCTTCCGCGGTCGCTGCCTGGCCATGGTCGACGATGCTCGGCTTTTGGGGCGTGACTGGGGTTTTCGGCTCGTCGACGTGAAGGTGCCGGTGCGGTGGTGGCACGGCGAGACCGACCACGTCGTTCCGATCGACGGAGTGCACACGGCCATCGCGCGTCTGCAGGACGCCGAACTCGTCGTGCGCTCCGAAAGCCACCTGGGCGGCTTCGCCATGACCGAAGACGTGCTCGCCCACATGCGCGCGCAACTCTCGGGCGGCTCTGAGGCCGGCGGTGTGCCCGAGCTACGTACCAGCTGACGCATCTCCCCTATAACTCGCGTCGACACGTGCTACGAAGAACTCATCGAGCCCGTCCGTATCCATGACCGAAGGGGACTACCGTGCAGATCTCTAAATTCCGACTGGCCGTTGCCGGCGTGGTCACCGCAGCCGGCTTCAGCATCCTCGGTGCAGGGGCCGCCTACGCTATCCAGCCGCACATGATCAGCGCGAGAGACCACCTGAACCAGAGCCTGTCTGACTTGCAGAACGCCGACCCCGGTGATTCCGGCGGCCATCGCGAACAGGCAATCGAAATGGTGCGAATCGCGATCGACGAAATCAACCAGGGCATCGACTACGCCGAGCTACACCAGTAGCAGCCGACATCCTTGAGGCGACGCATCGCCGCGCGCCGACCGCGCACCCTTTCGCGGCTCCGATAACGTCGACGGACATGACCGGCGCCGCGACCCGAACAGCGCTTGCCGGTGTGTTGTCCATCGCCCTGACAGCGTTACCCGCAACCGCTGACGTCTCCGCGTCGCCGGCTGCCGCACAGCGCTTATGTGGCGGTATCGGTGGCCACGGTGTGGACCACGCCGCAGAGCCCGCGCCCGGTCGACCACCGCGGCCCTGACCAATCCGGTCGACATACGGGGCTGGCTGTCCGACATGACGCAGGACCAGCAGGAAGCGCTCACCGGGGACAGCCTCAACCAGACGCAGGTCCTCTACGGTGATCGCGTTGTCGTGGTCCGCGAGCAAGGCGACTGGGACGAGGTACGGGTTCCTGGCCAGTCCACACCGAAGGACTCCCAGGGCTATCCCGGCTGGATTCCCAAGGCGCAGTTGACCATTGACCCGAGTTACACCGCACTGAAGGAGCACGCTCCATTCGCGCTGGCCGATCGCGGCGTCACCACTTGGCTGTACCGCGAACCCGCGCTCTCCGATCGCGATCTCGAGATCAGCGCTAACACCAGGCTTCCCGTCCTGAACCGCAATGACAAGGCCGTCCAGGTATTTGCCCCCGATCGCGGCTCGAGGTGGCTCGACGCCCGGAAGGTGTCGGTCTACGAAAAGCCCACGGACATACCGCATCCCACCGGAGCCGACCTGGTCCGCTACGCCGCCACGTTCGTGGGCATCCCCTACGTGTGGGGCGGCGACGCCGGGTTCGGCATCGACTGCTCCGGCTTCACCGCCACCGTCTACCAGGTGCACGGCATCACCCTGCCGCGCGACGCCGGTCCGCAAGCCGCAGATAGCCGGGGTCGCCCGGTCGGCAAATCCGCATTGCAACCCGGCGATCTGCTCTTCTACTCGCACGGCGGCAGCGACCCGGTCAATCCCGACGACATGTACCACGTGGCCATGTACTACGGGAACGGCGACATGATCGAGGCATACGACAAGTCGGAACCCGTGCGCATCACCCCGGTTCGACTGGATGCCGACTACTGGGGCGCGCGCCGCTACCTCGACTAACCGCGGTGAGAGCGATCATCCATACAAGCGGTCAGTCCGACTTGAAATCTCTTACGTCACAGAAAGTTAGCGGTATGACGATTTGCCCGCCTCGTAGCGAAAACTGAACATCTCCGACGCCGCAGTCGCAAGCTTTCGCTCGGAGGCGGGCAAATCGTGTCGATTCCGTCGGAGGTCCGTTTGGCGGATGACTCGGGTGGCCTGGCCTTAACGACGATTTGGGTCTGGATCGTCAAAGTGGGCGCGCAGAAGCGCGTGTCGCCCCAACGCCCCTTCTCAAAGTCCACCCGCAGCACCCCACCGTCGGGCAACCGTTAAGCCAAGACGACCTATCGCAGGTCCCCAGCGAGCGGCGGGATCCGCAGTACGCTCATGCCGATGGCGGAAACGTCATACGCCACGTGCGGCGATCTCAGCCTGGCGTATCAGGTATTCGGCGACGGGCCGGTCGAGCTCGATCTATCGTCGCTGCCGTTCGTCAGCCACCTCGAGCTGGTCTGGACCCTGCCCGAATTCAAAGCGTTCTTGGATCAGCTCGCCACGTTCTGCCGCGTCGTGCCGTGTTCGACAAGGCCGGGGTCGGCCTGTCGGACCCGGTCTCGAAAGTTCGCACGCTGGAGGAGCGAGCGGCCGAGATCGAGGCCGTCATGGATGCGGTCGGCTTCGGACAGGCCGTCGTCTCCGGTCTGAGTGACGGTGGCCCGGCCGCCATGATGTTCGCGGCAACGCGGCCGGAGCGAACGCGGGCGCTGATCCTTCACGGCACGCATCGCGTATCGGAGCTTTACGGGATGGGAAGACATCGATCGCGACCCGGCCGAGCTGCGGTCGCGATTCCTTGCCGAGCTGGGCGATGACTACACGCCGTCGATCGAGCAGCTCGCCCGCTTCCAGGAAGGTCGGCCGCGCCGTGCGCTCCCGGTGGGGCAGCGGTGCGGCAGCCAGCATCAGCGCTGCCGTCGTTCCGGTCGATGCGCCAGCTCGCGATGTTGGAGCGCATGTGCGCGAGTCCGGGAATGGCGCGGGCGTCATTCGAAGCGGCGTTTCTGATCGACGTGCGGCCGATCCTGCCCACGCTCACCGTGCCGACCCTGGTCATCCATGCCCGCGAAGACAACGCGGTTCCGGTGCAGGGCGGCCGGTATCTCGCCGACCACATCCCGGGCGCGCGGTACCTGGAGGTCGAGGGTGTGGACCACGTACCCTTTTTAACCGAGCCTGACAAGATCCTGGCCGGGATCGAGGAGTTCCTCACCGGCAGCCATGCAGCGCCGGCGCAGTCACATCGCGCCCTGCGCACCGTGCTGTTTACCGATATCGTCGCCTCGACGCAACATGCCGCAGCGAGCGGCGACGAGCGATGGCGGGCCGTGCTGCACCGCTTTGGTGAGATCACCGCCGACCTCACGGAACGATTCGGCGGCACGGTGGTCAAAAGCACCGGCGACGGCCACCTCGCCACATTCGACGGCCCGACGCAGGCCATCCGCTGCGCCGAGGCCGTGCGCGCTGACGCCGAGACGCTGGCATCCAGATCCGCACCGGCATCCACACCGGCGAGTGTGAACTGCTGGATGCCGACATCGGGGGAATCGCGGTACACATCGCGGCGCGGATCCTCGGCCAGGCCGGCGCCGGTGAAATCCTCGTATCGCGCACCGTGCGTGACCTGGTGGTCGGCTCGGGCACCGGCTTCGAGGACCGTGGCAGCGTCGAGCTGCGTGGCGTGCCCGGCACCTGGCAACTGCTGGCGGTCAACCGCCACGGCCCGCGGGCGGGATCAGCTGAGGCGGAATTGGCGTCAACGCCCACTCCTGGTCGTCGGACGCAATGCGCCGCTCGGATCGCGTTGTCGAGGTGATAGCGATGCGCGCGCCGCGGATTATGCGCGGGCTGGCCCGCATCGCTTCGGCCACCGGTCTCAGCTGAATAGCGGTGCGGTGATCCTCGCCGTCGACCTCGGCAAGACGTCCTGCCGCGCCGCGGTGGCCGGCCGTAGGGCCGAGGGCGCTGGCGCACCCGGGCTCGCGACGCCCGGCGGCGTGCGGGCCGCGGAGGCGGCGATCCTTTCTGTCGCTAGGGAACTCGGCCCGGTCGACGAGGTGATCGTGGGCGCCGCCGGAGCGTTCGCGGCGCCGGACGCGGCCCGCGCGTTGGGCCACGCGCTGCTGGCCTCGCTGCCGGCGCAGAGCGCGTCACGGTCACCAGCGACGCGGTGACCGCGCACGCGGGCGCGCTGAACGGGCAGCCGGGCACCGTGCTGATCGTGGGAACCGGCGTCGTGGCGCTCGCGATCGACGCGGACGGCGCACTGCGGACCGCCGACGGCTGGGGCCCGTGGCTGGGCGACGAGGGCGGCGGCGCGTGGATCGGCGCCGCCGGGCTCCGCGCGGCACTGCGCGCCCACGACGGCCGCGGCCCGTCCACCACGCTGCTCGACACCGCCCGCGCCCGCTTCGGTGCGCCGCAGACGTGGCCCGCGCAGTTCAACGATGCCGCCGCCCTCGCGTCGTTCGCGCCCGACGTGCTCGCCGCGCAGGACGACGCCGTGGCGCTGGCGATCGTCGACGCCGCCGCCGACGCGCTCGCCGCGACCGCCCGGGCGGTCGGTAATGGGCCGGTTGCGATCGTCGGGGGATTGGCGGCGGCCTTCGAAAGACTCGGCCTCCCGGCCGCCGGCGACGCCCTGGACGGAGCGCTGCGGCTGGCGGCGATCCACGAGCCGTACCTGATCCGCGTGCACACCGAAGCCGTTGCCGCACAAGGCTTGGACGCGCTCGCCACCGAGGGCGTGCGCCCCGGCCTGTTCGACCTCGATGCGCGCCCGATCCGTGAGGTCGTCGAGCTGCTCGTCGATGCCGAGGGCCAGGCGCACGCTGCGGTACAAGCGGAGGTCCCGCGCATCGCGGCGGCGGCCGAGGCGATCGTCCAGCGACTCGAGCGCGGTGGTCGCCTGATTTACGCCGGTGCCGGAACACCCGGACGGCTCGGTGTGCTCGATGCGGCCGAGTGCGGGCCTACGTTCGGAACCGACCTCGTGCGCGGCGTGATCGCCGGCGGGCCAACGGCTTTGACCGAGGCGATCGAGGGCGCGGAGGACACCTTCGACCCCGCCGATCTCGCCGACCTGACCGCCGCCGACGCGCTCGTCGGGATCACCGCGTCGGGCCGCACGCCGTATGTGCTCGGCGCGCTCGAGCATGCGCGCGCGGCGGGCGCGCTGACCGTCGCGATCGTCAACAACGCCGGCAGCGAGGCGTCTGCCGATCATCGTGATCGAATTGCTCACCGGCCCTGAGGTTCTCGCCGGATCCACCCGGCTGACCGCGGGGACGGCACAGAAGGTCGTGCTCAACGCGCTCTCGACGAGCGTGATGATCGCGCTCGGCAAGACCTACGGGCCGCGGATGGTCGACGTACGGCTGACCAACGCGAAGGTGCGCCGCCGCGCGGTGCGCATCGTCCGCGACGCGGCCGGCGTCGACGAGGACGTGGCCGCGGCCGCGCTCGCCGCCGCGGGCGGTCACGCCAAGACCGCGATCGTCGCGCTGCTCGCGGGCGTCGACGCGGCCGAGGCCGCCGCCCGGCTCGACCGGGCGCGGGGCCGGGTCCGCGACGCGCTCGGTGAGACATGAAGGCGATACGGGCTGTTGCCATCGCCGTGCTGATGCTCGTGACGGCGTCCTCGGCCAGGTATGTCGTGACCCGCGAGGGAACACATTCGGCCGCAACCGAATTCGCACCCATTTCCACGTTGATGAACGATGCGATCGCGGCCGAGAAGCTTCCGGGCGGTGTGGTGGTGATCGGACATGGCGGCAAGACCGTGTTCCACCAGGCGTACGGCTCGCGCAAACTCGCCGGGGAGCAGGGGCTGGACGGATCGCCCGCACCCGCCGAGCCGATGACCGAGGACACGATCTTCGACATCGCATCGTTGACGAAGCCTCTCGCCACCGCGACCGCCGTCATGCAGCTCTACGAACAAGGCAAGGTCGCACTCGATGAGTCCGTGCAAACCTACTTGCCCGACTTCAACACGGCCAACGACGCGGAGCGGCAACGGGTCACCGTTCGGATGTTGCTGACGCACACGTCCGGCGAACCGATCGACGTCGACCTCGCCGACCCGTGGGGTTTGGACCGAGCCGACAAAGCCGAGGGCATTCACCGCGCGCTCACCACACCGCTGCAGTCGGCTCCCGGCGAGGTATTCCGCTACGCCGACATCAACTACATCCTGCTCGGCGCGTTGATCGAAAAGCTCACTGGCGAAACAGAAGACGAGTACGCCCAGCAGAATATCTTTGCGCCACTGGGGATGACCGAAACCCGCTACCTGCCGCCGGCGAGTCTGTTGCCGCGCATCGCGCCGACGGCCATTGACGACCAGAGCAGTGCGGATCCGGGCAAGAATCCCAATTTTGGTCGTCTGCTTCGGGGCACCGTCCATGACCCGACGGCGCGGCGGATGGGGGGAGTGGCCGGGCACGCCGGTGTGTTCTCGACGGCGCACGACGTCGGCCTCTTTGCGCAGGCCCTGCTTGATCGGCTTGCCGACCGCCCCAGCAGGTTTCCGCTGCGACCAGCGACCCTGGCGGTGATGACGAGTCCTCAGCAGCCCGGACACAAGCCAGGCCAGATCGAAGCAGCGAACGATGCCCTCCGGAAAGCCGTCGCAACGACGCCCAACACCACCGATCCGCTGCTCGCCCCGCACTATCCGGCGATCGAGGGGCAGCAGCTCTTCGGTTTCAGCTGGGATATCGACACGGACTTTTCCAAGCCGCGCGGTCTGATCTTTCCCATCGGCAGCTTTGGCGCCACGGGCTTCACCGGAACCTCGCTGTGGTTGGACCCAGGCTCGGATACCTACGTCGATTCTTTTCGCGAACGCGATCCACCTGCGCGGCAGTCCACCCATCTCAGGACTGCGCGGTGACGTGGCTACTGCGGCAGCCGAGGCCTTGCGGCTCTAAAAATTCGTTCCAGGGCGACCCGGAATAATCCGGACCGGAGTCCGGTTAGCCCTGGGTGTTGCACGTAAGTCCCAACCCAAGGAGACCCACCATGACCACTGCCGTTGACACCCACAAGCTCACCGCCGGGACCTGGGCGATCGACCCCGTCCACTCCTCGGTCAACTTCGCCGTCCGCCACCTGGTAGTCGGCAAGACCTACGGCCGATTCGGCCAGTTCAGCGGCGCGATCACGATCGGCGAAGACGGCACCCCATCCGTGCGCGCCGAGGTCGACGTCAATTCCATCGACACCGGCAATGAACAGCGCGAAGCGCACATCAAGGCCCCCGACTTCTTCGACGCCGCCCAATTCCCGACCGCGACGTTCGTCTCCACCGCGGTGCGGGCCGACGGCGACGACTACGTGCTCGACGGTGACTTCACCCTCAAGGGTGTCACCAAGCCGGTCACCCTGGCTCTGGCGTTCAACGGCGTCAGCCCCGGCATGGGACACGGTGAGGTCGCCGGCTTCGACGCCTCGGTTGTGCTGAGCCGCAAAGACTTCGGCGTGGGCGGCGAACTGCTGCTCGACGGCGGCGGCGCCATCGTCGGCGACAAGGTGACGATCACCCTGGCGATTGAGGCGCTCAAGCAGGACTGAATTCGCTCAGAGGCGGGCAGATCGGTTACTGCTTCGGCGAAGTGACGGGTGGGACTTCAGCGGAGTCCCGCCCGTCATGCCCGCGCCACTTCCGAAACCCGTGCCGCGCGGCGAAAGCCCCGACCACCGCGGTCACGCACCACACCCCGATCGCCGTGTAGGCCAACGCCGGCGACTTGTTGCCCAGCGACGCCCCCAGCGCGGTGTAGACGAACGCCCGGGGCACCGAGCCGATGAACGCTCCAACCGCCATCTGCCACAACGGAACTCCGAACGCGCCGAACGCATACGAGGCCAACGCATCCGACAGCCCGGGGATGAAGCGCTGACCGACCACCGCCCACAGCCCCCGACGCTGGATCAGCTCATCGAGCCGGTCGGCACGTGAGGCGCCCAGCAATGCGCGCGCGCTGTCGCGGCCCGCGCGACGGCCGAGAAGGCTCGCGACCACCGCGGTACCGACCGTCGCACCCAGCGTCACGAACACGCCCAACAGCGGGCCGAACAGCAGCCCACTGCTCGCGGCCAGGATCGGGCCCGGCACGAAGATCGCGCCGAGCACCGCCGACAACACGATGTAGGTCAACGGCGCCAGCGGTCCCGTCGCCTTGACCCAGTGCCGCACGTCCTCGATGTTCACCACGTGCTTGACGGCCAGCAGATAGAACATCACCACCAGGAACGCGGCGAACACCGCCAGCCGGATGATGTGCGGCCGCCGAGACGTAGAGGTCATGGTGACCGTGATTCTTCCGTATCGCCGCCTCGGTTAGGGTCAGGTCGTGGCGAGAACCGATGACGACAGCTGGGAAATCACCGAAAGTGTCGGCGCGACGGCGCTGGGTGTGGCGGCCGCGCGCGCAGCCGACACCGAGAGCGACCGACCCGCTGATCAACGACCCGTTCGCGCGGGTTTTCCTCGACGCCGCCGGCGCGGGCGTGTGGGATTGGTACGGCGGCTCCGGAGCTGCCCGCCGAGGTCGTCGCAGCCGAACCCGACATGCCGCATGCGGATGAAGTCGATGGTCAGCTATTTCGCCATCGCGGACCAAGTTTTTCGACACCTTCTTCATCGACGCCGCCAACGCGGGCATCCGACCAGGCGGTGATCCTGGCGGCCGGCCTGGACGCGCGGTCGCTGGCGGCTGCCGTGGCCCGACGGCATGACCGTCTACGAGCTCGACCAGCCCCGGGTGCTGGACTTCAAAGCCTCGACGCTGCACGAGCACGGCGCGAGCCGAACTGCCAACCGGGTCGGCGTCGCAGGTGGACCTGCGGCAGGACTGGCCAACGGCATTGCAGCAGGCCGGTTTTGACGCCGTCGAAGCCCCGAGTGTCTGGTCGCTCGAGGGCCTGCTGATGTATCTGCCGGCGACGGCCCAGGACCTGCTGTTCGACCGCATCCAGGGCCTGACTGCGCCCGGCAGCCGCGTCGCCGTCGAGGCGCTGTCACCCAACTTCGCCGACCCCGAGCTCCGCGCGCAGCGGCGTGAGCGGATGGAGCAGGTCCGGGAGTTGATGGCCAAGGCCGGACCCGTCGCTGCGAGGTCCCGACGAACGACGAGCTGTGGTACTTCGAAGAGCGCGAAGACGTCGGCGACTGGTGGCGTCGTCACGGCTGGCAGGTCACCGTGACGCCGTCAGACGAGCTGATGGCCGGCTACGGCCGCACCTCCGCCGGAGATCCGAGGAGGCATCGCCGCCGCATCTGTTCATGTCCGCGCAGCGAAATCCCTGTGACAGCACGCAACCAAGCTTGTGCTGCCTAATTCCGCTACGCGGATTTAGCGGCCTATCGGCAGTGCGGTTTTAGCCCGGGGCGGCATGACTGACGGTCGCCCCGATCTTGGGCCCGGTCCCCGTTATCGGTGGGGTGAACGAGGGTCCCGGGGCTCCGATCGAGTGGACCGCCCGGTCCGCCGCCGGGACCGGGTAGGCAGTCGGAACAGGGTGAAAGTGGATTTGACGGGGCCGCGTGAACAGGCGCTAAGCCGGACAATCCGATTCCGGCTGCGATCACGGCCACCCCGGCCAGGAGTTTGATACCCATAGCCGATGCTCCTCTCTGGGAGCGAGTTGTTACATGATGTTAATAGGCTACGCCCGTGGTCGTAACTTTCAAATGGTTCTGGCGAGAAGATCTAGCTGTGTCGATCCCGCGCAGCCGCACCATCCGCGTCGTCGAACTCTCGTCGAGCTCGACGACGTCCGATCGTGACCGCAAGAAGTCGCTGAAAGACCGGAAGCCCAAAGACTTTTCGCTGAACGACGGGTCCATCCGCTTCATCTGCGCCTTGACCGCCGAATTGTGCAGCCAGTCGACGTCGTCCTTCTCCGTGCCGATCCGCAGCGCGCGGGTCAGCAGCGCGGTAGCGGCGGGCTGCGGGTCCGGTGCCGGCGGCTCCTCCTCGGCGGGCTTGGAGCTGCGCGCTTTCGGCGCGGGCGCGGGCACCTCGACCCCGGGCAGCGCGTCGTAGATGACGAAGTCGTCGCACGCCGCCGCCAGCGCCTTGCTCGACGAACCCGCGACGCCGACACCCACCACATACCGTCCCAGCCGCTTACAGCGCTGCGCCAACGCGATGTAGTCGGAATCGCCGGCCACGATCACCACATGGGTCAGGTCCGGCAGGCGGAACATGTCCTCGACCGCGTCGACGGCCAGCCGGATGTCGGCGCCGTTCTTGCCGTAGGCCGCCGCCGGGAACAGCTGCACCAAATCGACTGCGCGACCGACCAATTGCTCGCGGTAGCCGACATTGACCTCGGCTGACCAGTCGGCGTAGGCGCGGGTGAGCACCAGCGTGCCGAACGACGAGGCGAAGTCGATGATGGCGCCGACGTCGACGGTGGCCCGCTCCAGCCGATCCGCATGCTTGTCGAGCCCTTTGGCCTTGTCCTTCTGAAACGAGCTGCGCCCGTTGACCTGGTCGTAGCGCGAGATCACGATGTTGTCGAAGTCGAGGTATACGGCAACCCGGTCCGCGTCGGCATCTGTCATGACCCCAGTCTCGACCATCGACCGCCTAACGGGCAGCGATTCAGTACACGAGTCGGACGACGCTCCCGACAAAATGGAGCGCCGTCCGAAGCGCCAAACACTCGGTTACCAAGCGTGCGTGATGCGCAGTGAAATGTGGCCTCGGCGTGAGGAGAGAGTTCCTCGCCTGACGCAAGCCCACCGCGCTTGCCCAGTTGGCGGGCTTTGCTTCGCGTGGGTGCCTAGTGCTCGTGCTCAGTGCCACAGCCGAGAGGAGGAATCTTCTCTTCCGGTCCGACCTTGGTCTGCCGTGGATCCGTACTGCGACCCTACGCCTAAGCAGCCAAAAGCAACAGTAAAACGAATCCTTCCAACACAGCCGCCGGGCATCGATCGAAATCCCTTACGGCACAACGCTCACCGAGCGCGGTTGGTCCTGCGCGGTGGAAAGGCGGCGTAGCGCGGTTCCCTGAGTTGAGGCATGATCGCGAACGGGGCTGAGGAAGGAAACGCATGATCGAGCTACTGCCAGATATGCCCGAGGGAGTGACCGGCGTTCGCGTGTCGGGCCGACTGGCCGGCGACGAGATCCGCGAGGTCAAGCCCAGCATCGAGGAGATGATGCATACCGACGAGATCAGGATCGTCGAAGTCATCGCGCCTGACTACGAGGGCTTCGGGCCCGGCGGACTGTTGGAGGATCTGAAGCTGGCCTTCACCACCGTCTGGCCGCATCATTCGGCCTTCAAACGCATCGCGGTGGTTTCCGATGAGCAGTGGGTTGCCCTGACCCTGCATGCGTTGGCGTGGCTGATTCCCGGTGAACTCGCGGTCTTCAAGCTCGACGAGCTCGATAAGGCTAAGGAGTGGGCGGCCGGCTGAACACCCACACGCCGGTGAATAACTGCCACGCGGTGATCGAGTAGACGCTGCATCGCTCCCACACCGCGGGCGGCGCCTCGTTCTTCAACGCGATCACGAAACACACGAAGCTGAGCAGACCGAACGCGCCCAGCGCCAGCGACACCGCGCGATGCCATCCGCCGATCATCGACGATCCGGCAACGATGGCCGCGTTGCCTCCCACGATCGCCAGTACCGCGCCGCTGGCATGTACCCACGCCGTGGGGGAGGGTCCGCTGTGGAACACCGCGATCAGCAGGTTTCCGGCCGCATTCGCGGCAGCAAGCCCGAGAAACAGCCGAGCCGAACGCTTTTCGAAAGCCCGAACGAGCAAGACGGCGCCGACGAGAAACAGCGTCCCCTGCACGCAGAACCCCGCGTTCATCGCCCAGGCCCGCGGGGACGCCGCCATGCCGAGATCGCTGATGAAGTTCCGCGCGTAGCTGTAGTGCGGAAAAGCCGAAGCCGCAACGGCTTCCAGGATCAGATACGTCAGCGGCCCGGTAATCCAGACGACGGCTGCGCCTAGTCCCGGTCGTAGTGACATACCGCCTCCAGCTTGATGCCGAACGGATCGAGCCAGAACGTCGCGTAGTAGTGACCGGGGTACTGCGGAAAGTGTTGCGGCGGATGGATGACGCTACCGCCCGCGGCGACCACGTGGTCGTGGATCTGATCGACGACGGATCGGCGGCGAACCATGAACGCGAGGTGTTGCAGGCCGGTCTGTTCCGGCGAGTACGGGCCGGCGAGCGCGGTCGGGTAGAAGAAGAGGAAGGTGCCCGGCTTGTTGTCGGCAGGCTTGTAGGAGAACTCGTCGTCGGTGGCGAAGAAGGTCTCGAAGCCGACCAGCGGCATCAGGGCGTCGTAGTAGCGCTTCGCCGCCGCGAGGTCGGGGACATTGATGCCGAGGTGACCGAGCATCTCTTGAGTATCGGCCAAACGACCGCCAAAGCTGGTTAGCCTGGGTACATGATGGACCGATGAGCGACGTCAAGATGGTCATCCTGTCGACCGACGACCTGGACGAGTCGATCCGGTTCTACACCGAGACGCTGGGCATGTCGCTCAAGTTCCGCGACGGCGCACACTTCGCCGCGCTCGACGGCGGGCCGGTCACGCTCGCGCTGGCCACCGAGGTCGACCACCCCATTCCCGGGCAGGTCGTCGTCGGCATCAAGACCGACGACGTCGACGCCGCGGCCAAGGCCGTCGAGGACAGTGGCGGCGGCATCGTGAAGGGCCCGTACGACGACGCCCACGAACGCCGCGCCGTGGTCTACGACAACAAGGGCAACGGGATCGTCTTCTACAAGTCGCTGGGTCGGTAGAGCTAGCCGGTCAAATGCGCGCTGTCGTCGTCTAATTCGTTGCGGCGCAGCGCCATCGGTGTCTTCGCCGGCACATCGCCGGCCTCGACCACGATCCGGGTGATCGGCGTGAGCACCCGGAACAGCGTCTCCACTTCGTCGTCGCTCAGCGCGTCGAGCACCGACACCGACAGGGCGTCGGTGCTGGATTCGATGTGGTCCTTCAATTCGCGACCGGCCGGGGTCAGGGTCCCGTCGTCGGCGAGCAACCCGCGCGCCGCCAACTGTTGCTCGTGCTGCTGCCATTCTTCGTCGTCGTAGTCGCGGCTTCGGGCGATGTAGTCGCGCCCGATTGCTCCCGACGCGGCATGCAGCACGTTGGATTCCCGGCCCGTGACGCCGGCCGCGCTCAGCACCGCGGTGTGCGTGTCGCCGCGATGCTCGCGCAGCAGCGTGGTGGCGTGCCACAGCGCGGCCAGCGGCTCGTCCGGCCAGGGGAGTGCGCTGTTCGCGGCGAACAGCGGTCGCCCGCACACCGGTGCGCTGCGAGCCGCCTTGCCCGCCAATTCCGCTGCGGTAGTGACATTTTCGTCGTCGTCGAGACCGTAGCGGCGCAGCACCGCAACCGCGGTCTCCGACCGGACCCGCAACGCCTCGTCCGGGACCGGCGATCTGCCACGCCGCCGGCAACGCCTTGGCGACCCGCGCAGGGGCGAAGTTGTAGAAGACCGCCGTCACCACCTCGGGCGGCACCGCGCCCAGCGGCGCCGAGCGCGCGGCGAAGTAGCCCATCCAGTAGCCCTTGTAGCCCAACCCGTCCAACGCTTCGCGCACCTCGGGCGCGAAGTACGTCACCCCATGGATCGGCTCGAACCGATCCAGGAAGCGTCGCGCAAGCTTTGGTTCTCTATGCATAGTTGCAGTCAACCAGCCGCTCGGACCATAACCAAGGCCTGTTGCCTTAACATGCGCTTGGAAGATCAAGGGGAACGGATGACCGCTCCACAGCAACCAGGTTGGTACCTGGAACGCAGTTATGCGTCCGGCATCGCGGTGGCGACGCCGCAGCCCAAGGATGATCCGTTCTACTCCTACACCGATCCTCTGGATGGCGTCGCGCCGGGGACGGTGTTGAAAACACGCCGCTTTCACTATCACTTCTTCGGCTTCCCGACGTTGCTCGAGACCACTCAGCTGCTCTACCGGTCGACCAGCCAGATCGGTAAGCCGACGGTCAACGTCACCTCGATCATCAAGCCGCCGATCCAATTCGGTGCGACGAAAGTGATCTCGTACCAGTCCGCCTATGACTCGCTGAACCGCAATGACGAGCCGTCGTATGCGATCTCGGGCGGACTCAGGCTCGGCGGCGTCGTCCCCAATGTCGAGGCGGCGGTCTTCGGCCCGTTCATCGCCGACGGGTACACGGTCATCGTTCCCGACACCGAAGGCCAGCGGGCGGACTTCGCCGCGGGCCCCGAGTACGGACGGAACACTCTGGACTCGATCCGCGCCGCGTTCAACGCGTCGACCATCCCCGGCGACGCGAAGGTGGCGATGCTCGGGTACTCCGGCGGAGCAATTGCCACCGAGTGGGCCGCCGAATTGGCCCCGACCTACGCGCCGGACGTCAACGAGCGCCTGATCGGCGCGGCGATCGGCGGTGTCCTCGTGGACCCCGCACACAACCTGCACTACGTCGAGGGCACCGGGTTCTGGGCGGGCGTCCTGGCGATGGCGCTGGTCGGGATCGGGCGCGCATTCGAGGTCGAGACGGAGCTGGAAACGTACCTGAGCGCCAACGGCGCCAGGATCTTTCACGAGATGCAGACCGCGTCGATCGTCAACGTTCTCGGCCAATACCCGGGCTTGAAGTGGGCGGACATGGTCAAGCGCGAGTACCCGACTCCCGAGAGCCTGCCGCTCTATGTCCAGTGCGCCAACAAGCTGATCATGGGGACCGGTGGGACGCCGACGATCCCGCTGTTCATCGGCCAGGGCGCCAACGGTGCGCTCGAGGGGACACCGGGCGACAAGACGGGAATCGGCGCCGGTGACGGCGTCATGATCGCGGGCGACGTGCGCACGCTCGCCCGCGACTACTGCGCGAAGGGCACGAAGGTTTACTACGAGCAGTACGACGCGCTCAGCCACATTTGGACCGTCCCGATCTGGTTGCTGGACTCGGTCGCCTGGATCAAGCATCGCTTCGCGGGCCAGCCGGCGCCGGAAAACTGCTCGTCGATCCCGGAAGGCAACCCGCTTACGCCGATCCCGACTCCAAAGTCCGCTTAGCACTTCACCATTCCGCTGAGCAACCGGCAGCAGGAAATTTGAGTAGTCCGATACTTACGCGCAGCGGCATTACGTGTGAAACTGTATTGAACATGTGTTGGAGAGTGGGCGGTCCATGGCCGATATCGTCCTGATCAATCCACGGTTCCAGGTGTCCTACTGGGGCCTGGAGCACGCACTTCCGTTGCTCGGAAAGAAGTGCAACCTGCCGACCGCTTGCCTGCCGCTGCTGGCGGCCTTGACGCCCGCCGGCCATTCGGTGACCCTCATCGACGAGAACGTCGAACCGATCGACTACGACCGTTTGATGCGGGCCGACATCGTGGGGCTCACCGGCATGACCGTGCAGCGCGCTCGAATGCTCGAGATTCTGCGCGAACTGAAAGCCCGCGGCGTGTTCACGATCGTCGGGGGTCCGTGGGTGACCGTGCAGGAAGATTATTTCGACGGCCTGGCTGATGCGATCTTCGTCGGCGAAGCGGAAACGACCTGGCCGCAGTTTCTCGAAGAATGGGCCGAGGGCCGCCATCAGCACCGCTACGAGCAAGCCGAGCCGACCGACATGACGCAGGTGCCGGTGCCGCGCTACGACTTGTTGAAGTCCAAGGACTATTTGTTCGGCAGCGTCCAATTCAGCCGCGGCTGCCCGTTCCAGTGCGAGTTCTGCGACATCATCGTCACGTTCGGTCGGCGTCCCAGGCTGAAGACGAGCGCGCAGGTGATCGCGGAGTTGGAAGCGATGCGCAAGCAGCACCTGAAAATGGCCTTCATCGTCGACGACAACCTGATCGGCAACAAGATGGCGGTGAAGGAGCTGCTGCGCGACCTCATCGCGTGGCAGACCGCCGAGGGATATCCGTTCACGTTCTTCACCGAGGCGTCGCTCAACCTCGCCGAAGACGAAGAGCTGATCCAGTTGATGGACGCGGCCAACATCGTGACCGTCTTCATCGGCATCGAAAGCCCGAACGAAGAATCGCTGCGCGAGACGAAGAAGTACCAAAACGTCAAGAAAACCGAGTCGATCGTGGACCGCGTCCGCACAGTGCAAGACGCCGGCATCGAAGTCTGGTGCGGCATGATCGTCGGCTTCGACCACGACGACACCCGGATCTTCAAGGCGCAGCACGAGTTCCTCCGCCAGACCGACATCATGCACGCCATGGTGGGCATGCTCTCGGCGATCCCGAAGACGCCGCTGCACGCCCGGTTGAAGAACGAAGGCCGCCTGGATCTCGACGACGAACAACCGTTCGGCACCAATGTCATTCCGCTCGGCATGACGCGCGAACAGTTACGCGACGGGTACGTCGACCTGATGCAGGAACTCTACGATCCCGACTTCTACTTCGAGCGGCTCGAAAATCTCTTCCTCACCAGGAAATTCGATTGGGCTCGCGCCCGCAATGCCTACTGGCGCAAACATCCGTGGCGGAAGCTGAAGTCGCAATCGGTCGATGCTGTGCTGGCGGCCGGGCTGTTCCTTCGGCTGATGAAGAACGTCCCCGACCCGGAATTACGCCGGATCTATCGGCGCCGGATGGCCACCATGGCGCGCCGACGGCCCGACCCAAGTCTCTTGTTCATCTGCGTGATCAAGTGCGCGATGCACTACCACCACTACACAATGTCGCGCCAGATGGCCGAGACGCAAGAGATGGTCAACACGTTCTAGCGGCGCGTCGCCGGCGAGACAATCCCTACTGCCGCTTCAACATTCGCTTGAGGATCGGCAACACCAACGGGGTCGGCACCAACCGGGTGGACCCCAGCGCCAACCGGACCTGCGGTCCGCCCGGAACCACCGACCCGCGCCCACGCTCGGCGGCCTTCAGGGCGTCGGCGACCACCCGCTCGGCCGAAACATGGGTGAATCCCGGCAGCTTGTCCACCAGATCTTGGGCGTCATTGGTGGCCTGGAACTCCGTTGGCACCGGGCCCGGGCAGACCGCGGTGACCGTCACACCGCTATCGGCGACTTCGGCGTTGACCGCCTCCGACAACCACAGCACATACGCCTTGGACGCGGCGTAGTTGGCGTTGTAGGGGGCGGGCTGAAACCCCGACACCGACGACAGGTTGATGATCGCGCCGCGGCGGCGTTCGACCATGCCCGGCAGGTAGCGCAACGTCAGGTCGGCCACCGCCTCGACGTCGACGCGCAGCATCTGCAGTTCCTTGTCGCGGCCTTCGGCGCCGAACTTGGTGTAGATGCCCAGGCCCGCGTTGTTGACCAGGATGTCGACCTGAACGCCCAGTTCGTCGATGCGGGCGGCCAGCCGGTCCCGGTCCGCCGGGACGGCGAGGTCGGTGCCGATCGCGACGGCGTGTTCGTCGCCGCCCAATTCGGCACACAACGCTTGGAGCCGGTCTTCCCGGCGGGCGGTGACGACGACGCGGTAGCCGCGGGCCACGAGTTGACGGGCGAATTGTTCACCGATGCCCGAGGATGCGCCGGTGATCACGGCGACCGAACCGGCCGACGGTGGTGGGAGTGTCATGTTGCGCGAGCCTAGGCACCTCTGCGGCCGCTGGCAATGATGGCCGCGAAACTCATCGAGCCGACCCGTTAGGCCTCGCGTCGAGAGGCGTAGGGCCACGGCCGGTTTCGTTCCGGGATGGAGTCGAACCGGGCCTGTTTCAGGTGAGCCCGCAGCTGCTGGCGTAGTTCGTGCAGGCTCGGATCGGTCCACCGGTTGTCGGCTTCGGTCGGATCGTCGGTGAGGTCGTAGAGCTCCCACTGGTCGTCGAGCGGGCTCATCCGATACGCCTCGCCGCCCAGCCCGTTCGCCGCGAGGTGGCGAACCCCCGGCTCGGTCCAGGTCGCCGGATCGTCGAAGGTGCGCACCAGCTTCCACAGCCGATCCGTCGACGCGGACCACCAGGCCCTCGAAGTTCGACCCGACATACGCGGGCACCCGGATACGAATCAGTGCAGGCGGTTTCGCCGTCTGCCGCAGCCGGCGGGCCACCCCCGAGGCGCCGGTGTCTCCCTCGAGTATGTTGTCGCGGGTCATGATGTAGACGGCACGATCCTCGTCGGCCGGCCCGCCGTCGACCACCGGCATCAAGTTCTGGCCCGGCAGCGGATGCACTTCGGAGAACGACTCGGCCAGGTCGTTGGCCGCCAGATCGACATCCACACCGGCCGCGGCCAGCAGCGTCGGCAGCAGATCGACATGCGACGTCGGTGCCGACACCGTCCGCGGCGACGTGGCGTCGGAGCCGATGCGGGCGATCACGAACGGCACCCGGGTCGCCTCGTCGTAGAGGTTGAACCACTTCTGGTGCAAACCACCGTGTGCGCCAAGCAATTCGCCGTGATCGGAGGTGCGCACCAGCACCGCGTCGTCCGAACCGCCTTCGGTGACCGCGCGGCGCACCCGGTCGATCGGGCCGTCGACCTCGGCGTGCAGCCGGTAGTACAGATCGCGGTAGCGCTGCGCATTGCCCGCGATACGCCCGCTCGATCACCGGCGCCGGCCCGTAGCCGGTGGCGTAGGCCTCCCGGAACGCGATCTGCGCGGCCGGCTTGGAAGCCAGGTCTTCCTCGGCGGTGGGCGCCGCGGGCACGTGCGGCGGATCCAGCGGCGACGGCTTGATCGGGCTGCGGCGCAGCCAGCCCGGGAACAACACGATGTCGTGCGGGTTGACGAAGCTGGCCACCAACAGGAACGGCCGCTGTGCGTCGGGCTCACCGGCGCGGCGGCGGGCGTACCGGTCGATCAGCCACGTCACGACCCGATCGGCGACCAACGGGTCGCGGCGGACCCCGGCGTTGCCCGGTAATGCGCCGTGCGGCTCCGGGCCCACCCAGCCCGAAAAGCCAAACGGCTCAAGGGGATCGGCATCGAGATAGCGCTGCACCGCGTCGTGGTCGACGGCGCCCTTCGCGTCGTTGGTCGCCAGCACGTTCCCGTCGGCGTCGTGCAGATCGGCGTGCGAGATATGCCACTTGCCGTCGTAGTGGGTGTCATAGCCCGCGGCGCGGAACCAGTTGCCCATGGTGGGCACCTCTCCTGGGCGCAGCCAGCGCATCCGCGAATCGTCGGGCATCTTGCCCAGGCCGTCGGTCTGGGTGACGCCATGCAGATCGGGGTAGTGACCGGTGAATATCGTTGGGCGACTGGGCGCGCAGGCCAGCGAGCCGGTGTAGTGCCGAGTGAAGGTGACGCCGTGATCGTCAAACCACTTGCGGCCGGGCAGAGTTCGATCCCGCCACGCGAGCACCTCGGGTGACTCGTACGGCGGGATGGCGCGCTCCTCGTCGGTCATCAGGATGATGACGTCGGGTTGACTAGTCATGGGGCTTCTCCAATCGGCGCGCAAGACCGGCGAGCATGATGTCGGACTGTCGGATCTGGACACGGCGCACCGCTCGTTCGACGAGCTTCTTCACAGCGCCAGAACCGATTTCGACCGTGCTGGTCAGCGTGACGGTCGTGGCATCGTTCCCGGTCGGCCGCATGCTCCACCGGTTGGTGAACCGGCGCACCCGCTTGGGCAGGCCGTCGACGTCGTAGGCGATCGCCCGCAGCGGGTCGAACTCGGTGATCGTCTCCACCAGGGCGTTGCGGCCGATCTGCACGCGCCGCGTGGTGCCAACCGGCTCGCTGCCCCGAACGAGGATGCAGGAGTGGTCGATGTTGTCCGCCCAGGAACTGATCGAGCCGAAGTCGGCGAGCACATCCCAGACGGCGGGCGGGTCGGCCGCGATGGTTCGGCTGCGGTCAATGGCGGGCACGGCCTCACGGTACGCGGCGAGCGTGCGGCGCTCGGGCGGATCTGTGACCCTCGTCGCTGAATTTGATGCTTTTGACCGATGTGGGACCCGCAACTGGCAGACTTCGGTGATTAGCTACTGAGCAGGTGAGATCACCACGATGGATGCCGCGAGAGCCGGGATGAGTCGGGGTGCCGCGGTGCGCCGCGGATCCACCTTCCTCGACGCCGGCGCGGCGTTTCGCGAGGTTCGGCGCGGTGGCCAACGTCTACACCGTCCAGAACCAGGACGGTTGCCCAAACGCCCTGCGAATCGATCCGCGTTTGCCGTTGGCGACGCAGCTGCGTATCGCAGCACCGGACGGAGGTAGCGGATCGGACGGATCAACACCTAAAGGAGTGAATCAATGTTAAAAAGCGTACCGGCCCACAACGGCGCCGATCAGCGCTGTACCCAGGACGCCAAACTCTTGAAGGAGTCTGGTGCCCATAAGCTCGTCATCGCGGACCGCGACGGCAACTGCTTGGCATTCGTATTGGCTTGGGAAAGCTTTGATTACGATGCTGAGTCCGACACCTACGTGTGCGTTGTCGACACCGATGGCAGAGAACTCATGACGATGTACACCACCGGTGAAATCAAAGCAGTACCGGCGCAAACATGTATGTCTTGACCGCACCGGATGGGTTCAGCGGCCGCCAGGCGTTGTAGGCCCAACTGATCCAGCGGACACCGGGCGAGCGCCAACCCTGAGCCTTCGGGCAGGGCCGCTTCGCTGAGCCTGCCGCGCGGCAGTAGCAGCATCGCCGCGTCGGTAGGGGATACTCACGTCGCGGAAGTTATGGTAGACCGTTCGTACGGTTAGTCTAGTCCGAAGGGTCGCAGATGCCCAGATCGCCCGGCAGACGTGGCGAGATTCTCGACGCGTTTGTGCGCTACGTCGCCGAACGTGGCTATGACAGAACAAATATCGGCGATATCGCCGACGAATTGGGCATGTCCAAGGGCACCATCGTTCACCACTTCGGAACCAAATCGCAGATGTTGCGGGAGCTTGAAGAAACCCACCTGACCCGTGAGCTCGATGTGCTGCGGATGGTGTGGGATCGCCTGGCCGCGCCGCACGAACGCATTGTCGCGATCATTTACACCTCCACACTGCTACACGTGATCGATCGCGACGCAACAGTGGCAAGCCAGCGCGAGGTCGTTCAGTTGTCCGATGACCCGGCGATGCAGCAAGTGCAGAAGTTACGTGATCAATTGCAGGCGCTCATGATTGACGAGATCCGCAACGGGGTAGAGGCCGGCGTATTTCCGAACCGTGGACGTCGAACTGGCGGCACTGCAGCTGTGGGGATCGCTGCAGTCGCTGTGGGTGTGGTTCGATCCCGCCGGTCCTCGGACACCCGAACAGGTCGGAGCCGCTTTCGTCGATGTATTTCTCGGCGGATTGCTGCTCGACCGCTTGGAGCTCAGAAAGTGGGCGAACCCTTCCGCTGACGTCGTGTCGGTGGTGCGTGAATGCCTTGCCGCGGTGACGGGTGCGACAGCCTGAGCCCGTAGCGGCCTAATGCTTTGCGCGCGTTGCTTATAACGGATTCCCGTTCGAAATGACCGGGTCGGCTTAGTCACGGCTGCTGGTGACCGGTTTCAGCGCTGCGCAGGGCGAGCCGTCGTGACGTAACCGGGCCGACCCCAGTGCTATTGACTGTACGGACGGTCAAGTGCCATAGTTGCCGCGTGAAGCGAACGGGCGCGGCGCGGAGCCGGCAGGCGCAGGCTGCCGCCGGGAACGTTCATGTGGTCGATTGCCGAGACTCGAATTGCCGCCTAGATGGCCGCTTTTCGCAGTACTGCCACCCTGACCCGGATCCGTGCCTATGACGACCTCGAACGTGATTGCCAGCAAAATCGGCAACCAGCTCCGGCCAGGGGCAGAAGTGGTCGGTGGGTTCTTCCGGATGTGCGCGCTGACCGGCAAAGCCCTGTTCAAGCCGCTGGAATGGCGCGAGACCATCTGGACTGGCTGGTTCCTCATGCGGGTGTCGCTGCTGCCCACCATCGCGGTGTCCATCCCGGAAACCGTGCTGCTCATCTTCACGCTCAACGTGCTGCTGGCCGAGTTCGGCGCCGCGGATGTCTCCGGTGCGGGTGCCGGTATCGCCGCGGTCACCCAACTCGGCCCGATCGTGACGGTGCTGGTCGTCGCCGGCGCCGGGGCGACCGCCATCTGCGCCGATCTCGGCGCGCGCACCATCCGCGAGGAGGTCGACGCGATGGAAGTGCTGGGCATCGACCCGATCCACCGCTTGGTGGTGCCCCGCGTCATCGCCTCCACAGTCGTCGCCGTGCTGCTCAACGGCCTGGTCATCGCCGTCGGCCTGGCCGGCGGCTACCTCTTCAGCGTGTACCTGCAGAACGTCTCCAGCGGTGCCTACCTCTCCACGCTGACCGTGCTCACCGGCCTGCCCGAGGTGATCATCGCGCTCGTCAAGGCCGCGATTTTCGGGCTGATCGCCGGGCTGGTCGGCTGCTATCGCGGGCTGATTGCCCGCGGCGGGTCCAAAGGTCTGGGCACTGCCGTCAACGAGACCGTGGTGCTGTGTTTCATCGCGCTGTTCGCGGTCAACGCCGTCATGACGACCATCGGTGTCCGGTTCGGGACGGGGCACTGACATGGCGACAGCTGCCGCACCGCTAGTCCACGTCTTTCGGCCGAACGCCGCCCTTGGCCGCTACGTCCGCGCCCCGGCCGGGGTGCTGGTCGAGATCGGGCAGATGATCTCGTTCGCGCTGACGGCAATCGGGTTGATCCCCTTCGCGATTCGCCGCTATCCCAAAGAGATGCTGCGGATGGTCGCCCAGATGGGGATGGGCACCGGCGCGATGGCCGTGGCCGGTGGCACCTCGGCGATCGTCGGATTCATCACCCTGTCCGCGGGATCACTGGTCGCCATCCAGGGCTTCGCGTCGCTGGGCAACATCGGTGTGGAGGCGTTCACCGGCTTTCTGGCCGCGATGGTCAATGTGCGGTTTGTGGCGCCGGTGGCCTGCGGCCAGGCGCTGGCGGCCACGGTCGGCGCCGGCGCGACGGCCGAACTGGGCGCCATGCGCATCAGCGAGGAGATCGACGCACTGGAGGTGATGAGTATCCGCTCGATCGCCTTCCTGGCGTCCACCCGGGTGGTGTCGGGTTTCATCGTCATCATCCCGCTCTACGCGTTGGCGATCACCCTGGCCTTCGTGTCCGCGCAGGTCACCACGGTTTTCTTGTACGGGCAGTCGGTCGGTACCTACAACCACTACTTCCACACGTTCCTGCGCCTCGATGACGTGGCCTGGTCGTTCGCGGAGGTGATCCTGGTCGCGGTGGTCGTGATGACCACCCACTGCTACTACGGCTATAACGCCAGCGGCGGGCCGGTCGGCGTCGGTGAAGCGGTCGGCCGGTCGATGCGGTTGTCGTTGATCACGATCGTTGTCGTGGTCGTACTGACCGCGATGGCGATCTACGGCAAAAACCCCAACTTCAACCTCACCGTGTAGCCGCCATGCCGCCGACAGGAAAGATCAACCCGCCCCGTATCCCGCGGTACAAAACCAGGGCTGTGGTGTTCTTGTTGGTCAATGCGGTTGGGTCTGGCGGTCTTTTGGATGCAGTTCCGGGGAGAGCTCACGTCGAAGACGCCCTTGACGATGGTGGCCGCCCGGTCGGGTCTGGTGATGGATCCGGGGTCGAAGGTCACCTACAACGGGGTGGAAGTCGGCCGGGTGGCCAGCATTTCGGAGATCCAGCGTGACGGCAAGCCGGCGGCCAAGTTCGTCCTGGATGTCAATCCGAAGTACATCAGCCTGATTCCGGCCAACGTGGACGCCAATATCGAGGGCACCACGGTGTTCGGCAACAAGTATGTATCGCTGAGGTCGCCGAAAAACCCTACTCCGCAACGTATCTCGCCGCAGCATGAGATTGATGCCAGGTCGGTGACGACGGAGTTCAATACGTTGTTCGAAACGCTCACCTCGATCGCGGAGAAGGTCGATCCGGTCAAGCTGAATCTGACGCTGGCCGCGGCCGCGCAGGCATTGACCGGGCTGGGGGACAAGTTCGGGCAGTCGATCGTCAACGGCAACGCCATCCTCGACGACGTCAATCCGCAGATGCCGCAGATCCGACATGACTTTCAGCAGCTGGCGGCGCTCGGCGACACCTACGCCAGCGCCGCACCGGATCTGTTCGACGCTCTCAAGAATGCGGTGACCACGGCGCGCACGCTGCACCGGCAGGAAGCCGACCTGGATGCCGTGTTGTTGGCCGGGACCGGATTGGGCAACACCGGCGAAGACATCTTCCGGCGAGGCGGGCCCTACTTCCAGCGGGGGGTCGCCGATCTGTTGCCCACCGCCCAGCTGCTCGACACCTACAGTCCCGAGATCTTTTGCACCATCCGCAATTACCACGACGCCGAACCCGCGGCGTACGAGACGGTCGGCGGCGGCAACGGTTACGCGCTGAGAACCATGACCGAGCTGATGTCCGGATTGGGCGGCATCCTGACTCTGCCCGGGTTGGCCGGCGTAATGGGCACGGCGGGACTTCTCGGGATCGCCGGACTGGTCGGCGGGGCGCCGAATCCCTATGTGTATCCCGACAATCTGCCCCGGGTGAACGCCCGCGGCGGGCCGGGGGGTGCGCCGGGTTGCTGGCAACCCATTACCCGTGATCTATGGCCGGCACCGACCCTGGTGATGGACACCGGCGCCAGTCTTGCGCCCTACAACCACATCGAGGTCGGCTCGCCCTGGGCGGTCGAGTATGTCTGGGGCCGCCAAATGGGGGATCAAACGATCAACCCATGAAAATCACCGGCACCGCAATCAAACTCGGCATCATCTCGGTGCTGCTGCTGTTCCTCACCGTGATGATCGTCGTGGTGTTCGGTCAGATGCGGTTCAACAGCACCAACGGCTACTCCGCGGAGTTCAGCAACGGCAGCGGGCTGCGCGAGGGTCAGTTCGTCCGCGCCTCCGGAGTGGAGATCGGCAAGGTCAAAAAAATCAAGCTGGTCGACGACGGGCATCGGGTGCGGGTCGACTTCAGCGTCGACCGCTCGGTGTCGCTCTATCAGTCGACGACCGCGGAGATCCGCTACCTCGGCCTGGTGGGTGACCGCTACGTGGAACTCGACCGCGGCGACGGGGAGGGCGCTGACCGGGTCCTGCCCCCGGGCGGATTCATTCCGCTGTCGCACACGTCACCGGCGCTGGATCTCGATGCCCTGCTCGGTGGTTTCAAGCCACTGTTCCGTGCGCTCGATCCGGAGAAGGTCAACACCATCGCGTCGGCCATCATCACCGTCTTTCAGGGTCAGGGCGGCACCATCAACGACATCCTCGACCAGACCGCGGAGGCGACCAGCCAGATCGCCGAGCATGACCAGGCGATCGGCGAGGTGATCAAAAACCTGAACACCGTGCTGGATATCACCGCCAGACACCGACAGGATTTCGACCAGACCGTCGACAACTTCGAGAAACTGATCACCGGGCTGAGTAACCACGCCGATCCGTTGGCCGCCGGCACCGCGAATATCAGCTCCGCCGCCGGAACGGTGGCAGAACTGCTGGCGGACAACCGCACACTGCTGCACAAGGAACTCGGCTATTTGCAGGGTCTTCAGCAGCCGCTCGTCGACCAGAAGGATCAGCTCGGCGATCTGATCCACAAGACGCCCACCGCGTTCAACCTGATCGGGCGCAGCATCGGCCTCTACGGGGACTGGGTGAACTTCTACCTCTGCGACCTCACCATCAAGTGGAACGGGCTCCAAGCGGGCGGATCGGTTCGCACGGTCAGGCTCTGGCAGCAGCCCACCGGGAGGTGCACGCCGCAATGAGATCGCTGCAGCCTTCCAACCGGGTGCGAATCGGATTCATGGGTGCACTCATCTTGACGCTGATCGTCGTCGTGGGCCAAAGCTTCACCAGTGCCCCAATGCTTTTCGCCCAGCCCAGCTTCTACGGGCAGTTCGCCAACACCGGTCAGCTGAACAAAGGTGACAAGGTCCGCATCACCGGCGTGGTTGTCGGCAAGGTCGAGGCGCTCAAGCTCGACGGCGATCACGTGGTGATCGAGTTCTCGACCGGCAGCAACACCATCGGCACCGAAAGCCGGCTGGCGATCAAGACCGACACCATCCTGGGCAAGAAGGTGCTCGAGATCGAGCCGCGGGGAAGCCAGGCGTTGCGGCCCGGGGGTGTGTTACCGCTGAGCCAGAGCACCACCCCCTATCAGCTCTACGACGCGAATACCGATATCACCAAGGCCGCGGCGGGCTGGAACATCGATACCGTCAAGCAATCACTGAATGTGTTGTCGCAGACGGTCAATCAGACCTACTCACACCTGAGCCCCGCCCTCGACGGGCTGGCCAGATTCTCCGACACCATCGGCAAACGCGACGAGGAGATCACCCATCTGCTCGCGCAGGCCGACAAGGTGGCCAGTGTGCTCGGTGACCGCAGCACACAGATCAACCGGCTGCTGGTCAACGCCAAGACGCTGCTGGCCGCGTTCAACGAACGTGGACGGGCCATCGACGCGCTGCTCGGCAACGTGTCCGCTTTTTCGGCCCAGGTGAAAAACCTGATCAACGACAACCCGAATCTGAATCCTGTGCTGGAGCAGTTGCGCACGATCAGCGACGTGCTGGTGGCGCGCAAGGACGACCTGGCCCAAAGCCTCAAGTATGTCGCCCAATTCGCCGCATCGCTGGGTGAAACCGTCTCGTCGGGACCGTACTTCAAGATCGTCCTGTCCAATCTGCTGCCGTACTGGATCTTGCAGCCGTGGGTCGATGCCGCGTTCAAGAAGCGCGGTATCGATCCGGAGGACTTCTGGCGCAACGCGGGGTTGCCGGCCTTCAAGTTCCCCGACCCCAACGGCACCCGGTTCTCCAACGGTGCGCCGCCGCCGGCACCGCCGGTGCTCGAAGGCACCCCGGATCACCCGGAACCGGCGGTGGCGCCGGGATCGCCATGCTCGTATGCGCCCCCGCCGGAGCTGTTGCCGCGCCCGGGCAACCCGATGCCGTGCGCGAATGTCGATCAAGGACAAGGTCCGTTCGGGCCCAACGGGCCCTATCCGGCCTTGCCCAACGTCGCCGCGTCGCCGCCGAACCCAGGCGGATTGCCCCCGACGCCGGGGATTCCGATCGCCGGGCGACCCGGGCAGGTGCAACCCGACGTGCCGGGCACCCCGGTGCCGATCGCGCCGGGACCGCCCGGGGCTCGCACCGAGCCGCTCGGTCCGCTACCGGGACCGGCTCCGGCGAACCCCGCGGCGGCAGCGCCGTTCAGCGGCGTGATGGGAGGTAACCAGCAATGAGCAGCATCTCCTTTAAGCGGCCCAGGGCATCGGTGATCATCGGTGCGCTCGCCGTTGTGCTGGCGTTCACCCTTGCCTTCGTCGGGTTCCAGCTGTACGCGAAGTTCACGAATAACACTGTGGTGGCCTACTTCCCGGCGGCCAATGCCCTTTATGCCGGCGACCGGGTCGAGATCCTGGGCATCCGGGTGGGTTCCGTCGACGGGATCGAACCGGCCGGCGACAAGATGAAGGTCACCTTCCACTACGCCAACAAGTACAAGGTGCCCGCCAACGCGTCGGCGGTGATCCTGAACCCAACTCTGGTGGCGTCGCGGAACATTCAGCTGGAGCCGGCCTACAAAGACGGGCCGGTGCTGGCCGACAACGCGGTGATCCCCATCGAACGCACTCAGGTGCCGACCGAGTGGGACCAGCTCCGCGGCAGCGTCGCCAACATCATCTCCAAACTCGGCCCCACCCCCGAGCAGCCCAAGGGGCCGTTCGGCGAGCTCATCGAGTCCTACGCCGACGGGCTGGCCGGCAAGGGCAAGCAGATCAACACCACGCTGAACAGCCTGTCGGGGGCGCTGACCACCCTGAACAAGGGCCGTGGCGACTTCTTCGCGGTGGCGCACAGCCTGGCGCTTTTCGTCAACGCTCTGCACAAAGATGACCGACAGTTTGTCGCGTTGAATGACAACCTGGCGAAGTTCACCGACAACCTGACCAACTCAGATCAGGAGCTGGCCAACGCGATACAGCAGTTCGACGGTCTGCTCACAACAGTTCGCCCGTTCCTCGACAAAAACCGCGAGGTGCTGACGCACGACATCAACAACCTCGCCGACGTGACCACCACGCTGGTGCAGCCCGAGCCGCTGAATGGTTTGGAGACCGGCCTGCACGTCCTGCCGACGCTGAGCGCAAACCTCAGCGAGATATACCACCCGTCGCACGGCGCGGTCATGTCCATTCCGGCGATCCCGAACTTCACCAACCCGATGCAGTTCCTGTGCAGCATGATTCAGGCCGGCAGCCGGCTCGGCTATCAGGAATCCGCCGAACTCTGTGCGCAATACCTTGCACCGATTCTCGATGCGATCAAGTTCAACTACTTGCCTTTCGGGCTCAACATGTTCAGCACCTCGGAGGTGTTGCCCAAGGAAGTCGCGTACTCCGAGGACCGGCTGCACCCGCCGAACGGGTACAAGGACACCACGGTCCCCGGGATCTGGGTGCCCGATACACCGTTGTCCCACAAGAACACTCAACACGGCTGGATCACCGCCCCGGGCATGCAAGGCGTGAAGGTCGGTCCGATCACGGCGGGGTTGCTGACCCCCGAATCGCTGGCCGAACTCATGGGTGGCCCGGACATCGCGCCGGTTCAATCGAACCTGCAAACCCCGCCGGGACCGCCGAACGCGTACAACGAGGAGCCCGGCCCGGCGCCCTTCATCGGCGTGCCCGGCAATCCGGCCCCGATACCACCACCGCCGCCGGGACCCGGCGTGATTCCCGGTCCCGTCGCGCCGATGGCGGCGCTGCCCGCTGAGGCGGGCGCCTCGACAGGACCGGGCTCGTGAGGCAATTAGCGCGCCGCGCCCGGCAGGGGCTGTCGCTGCTGATGGCCGCACTTGTGCTGAGCTCGTGCGCGAGCTGGCACGGAATCGCGAATGTGTCGATGCCCGGCGGCCCGGGCAGCGGCGCCGGCTCCTACATCGTCTACGTGCAGATGCCCGACACGCTGGCCCTCAACGACAACAGCCGGGTCCGGGTGGCCGATGTCTTCGTCGGCACGGTGCGTGGGATCACGCTGGCGAACTGGGTCGCCACGCTGAGGCTGAGTCTGGACAAGAGCGTCAAATTACCCAGCAACGCCACCGCCAAGATCGGGCAGACCAGCCTGCTGGGTTCTCAGCATGTGGAGCTGGCCGCGCCACCCAACCCGTCGCCGACGCGCCTGAAAAACGGCGACACCATCCGGCTGCAGAATTCGTCCGCTTACCCCTCGACGGAGCAGACGCTGGCCAGTCTCGCCTTGATCTTGCGCGGAGGCGGCATCCCGAACCTCGAATCGTTGCAGAACGAGATCTACAACGTCGTGAACGGGCGGGCCGAGCAGATCCATGCCTTCCTCGGCAAGCTGGATACCTTCACCGCCCGGCTCGACGAGCAACGCGGGGACATCACCCACGCCATCGATTCCACCAACCGGCTGCTGGCCTACGTGGCGTCCCGCTCGGATGTTCTGGACCGCGTGCTCACCGAATTCCCGCCACTGATCAAGCATTTCGCCGACAAGCAGAACCTCTTGATCAACGCGGTCGACGCGATCGGACGGCTCAGCGGAGTTGCCGAACAATACCTGTCCGCCTCGCGGGGCGACCTGCATCAGGACCTGCTGGCGCTGCAGTGCCCATTGCGTGAACTCGGCCGTGCCTCACAGTATTTGATCCGCGCACTCAAGCTGATCCTCGTCCAGCCGTTCGATCTCGATGCGGTGCCGAAGTCGTTCCGCGGGGACTACTTCAACCTGTCGCTGACGCTCGACCTGACCCTCAGCGCTGTCGACAACGCGGTACTCACCGGGACCGGATTCTCGGGAGCGCTGCGCGCCCTCGAGCAGTCGTACGGCCGCGACCCCGAAACGATGATTCCCGACGTCCGGTACACGCCGAACCCGAACGACGTCCCCGGCGGCCCGCTGGTCGAACGAGCGGACCGGCAATGCTGACCCGGTTCATCTGGCGCCAGCTGATTCTCTTCACGCATGCTGAGCGTGGTCACGGCGATTGCGTTGGGCTGGTACTACCTTCGGATCCCCACTGCGGTCGGGATCGGCCAGTACACGCTGAACGTGGAGCTGCCCACCTCGGGTGGTCTCTACCGGACGTCCAACGTGACCTATCGCGGTGAAACCATCGGCAAGGTCACCAATGTCGAGCCGACCGAGGCCGGTGTGCGGGCGACCATGAGTATCGCCAACAAGTTCAAGATCCCCATCGACGCGTCGGCGAACGTGCATTCGGTGTCGGCAGTCGGTGAGCAGTACGTGGATCTCGTGTCGGACGGCAATCAGCGCGCATACTTCTCGCCGGGCCAGACCATCACCAAAACCACTGTGCCCGTTGAGATCGGGCCGACACTGGACGCCGCCAACCGCGGGCTGGCGGTGTTACCCAAGGAAAAGATCGCCGCGCTGCTCGATGAGACGTCCCAAGCGGTCGGCGGACTGGGCCCCGCGCTGCAACGGCTCGTCGACGCGACCCAGGCGATCGCCGGCGACTTCAAGGGCAACATCTCCGATATCAACGACCTCATCGAAAACTCCGCACCGATCCTGGACAGCCAGGTCAACTCGGGCGGCGCAATCCGGCGCTGGTCGCACAATCTGGATGTCCTGTTCGCGCAGACCGCAGACAACGACCAGCACGTGCAAAGCATCCTGAGCCAGGGGGCTGTGACGGCCGATCAGGTCAACTCGGTGTTCAGCGATGTCCGCGAGTCGCTTCCGCAGACGCTGGCGAATCTCGAGATCGTGCTCGACATGCTCAAGCGCTACCACAAGGGCGTCGAGCAACTGCTGGTATTCCTGCCGCAAAACGCGTCGGCTGCTCAGACGGCAACGGTGGCGTTCCCGGGCTACGCCTCGCTGGACACCGCGCTGACGATCAACCAGCCCCCGCCGTGCATGACCGGCTTTCTCCCCGCACCCGAGTGGCGGTCGCCGGCGGACACCAGCCTGTCGCCGTTGCCGTCCGGAACGTATTGCAAAGTCCCGCAAGATGCTTCGGGTAACAATGTGCGCGGGGCGCGCAACATTCCGTGTGTCGATGTCCCCGGTAAACGCGCCGCGACGCCGCGGGAGTGCCGCGACCCCAAACCGTACGTCCCGCTGGGCACCAACCCGTGGTACGGCGACCCCAACCAGATCCTGAACTGCCCGGCCCCCGGGGCGCGCTGCGACCAGGCGGTGAAACCGGGCTTTGTGATACCCGCGCCGTCGATCAACACCGGCCTCAACCCGGCGCCTGCCGACCGACTGCCGCCGGGGGGACAGACGCCGCCTCCCATCAGCAATCCGTTGCAGCGCCCGGGAACGGGAAGCGTTCAGTGCAACGGTCAACAGCCCAACCCCTGCGTCTACACCCCTGGCGGGCCTCCGACGGCCGCTTACAGCCCACAGAGCGGTGAGCTGGTCGGGCCCGACGGCGCCAAGTACGCGGTCGAAGATTCCAGGAAAACCGGAGACGATGGATGGAAGGACATGCTGGCGCCGGCCGGCTGAATCATGTCTGAGCACAGCCCTTTTCGCACAGTTCGGAATCTGTCGACGGTACGAGGTTCGCCGTAACAGTTGACACTGACCGCACGTACAGTCATATACTCGGCGGGGTGGCCGCGCTGCGCCCCACGGATCGGAGCGAAATGCGGGAAATCATTGGCTTAGGCCAACTCCGAAGTGATGCGTGTACGTATCTCGATCGGGTCGGCGCGGGGGCGACGATTGAGGTCGTGCGGCGCGGCAAGCTGGTGGCCCGGATCGAGTCGGTCGGTGACTGGCGGGTGGCGTCGATCCCTCGGCGATCTGTCAAAGCCATGGCACCGGAAGCGGGTGGGCGGGTCGGGCTTGACGAACTGCGCAAGCGTGCCGGGCGCTGTTTCGACAGGGTTGCGACCGGCCAGACCATCGAGGTCGTTCGTGGCGGCGAAATGATTGCTCGCATCGTGTCGGTTACTGGCGACGATGCCCGCAGGACGGCCTAGTGTCGATCCCGACCAACGAAAACGACGCTGCGGAGGACACATGACGGTCTATCGAACTGTGGTGGTCGGCACCGACGGCTCGGAGTCGTCGCTGCGCGCGGTCGCGCGCGCCGCCACGATTGCCGCCGACTCGAACGCCAAACTGGTCATTGCGACGGGCTACCTGCCGGAGAAGGACGATTTACGCGCGGCCGATGCTCTCGGGAAAGAGGGCTACAAGGTCTCCGGAAACGCGCCTGTCTACGCGATGCTGCACGATGCTCACGATCGCGCGAGGGCGGCCGGAGCGACCAACATCGAGGACCGGCCGGTCAAGGGCGCTCCGGTCAATGCGTTGGTCGATCTTGCTGAGGAAGTGAGCGCCGACCTGTTGGTGGTCGGCAACGTCGGACTGGACACCGGAGCCGCGATCATCGGGCGGGTGTTCTCGATACCGGGAGCGGTGGCGACGCGGGCCAAGATCGACGTCTTGATCGCTCATACCGCCGACTGAGCCGGCAGCGGAGTTACGCGGTCCACATTCGCTCGTCGCGCGCCTCGGAGGCCAGATCCTCTTCGAGGATGCCGACCGCTGCCTGCAGGTCGGTATTGCCATGTTCGATGGAGACCATGGCCGTCGCCGTTTCTACGGGGTCCCGGTCCTGCTGGCCTGCGCCGCAGTCGCGAACGCCCGCTTGATAGTGGGTAATAGCCTGTCGCATCTTGGTATTCAGCGCCGGGTCCGGGCTCGGCATGTGCTGCTGCAACGTCGCCAACGCGTCGGTCGTGGTGTGGCACGCCGCGCCCGCCCCGGCGATGTCGCCGTACCTCGCAGCGGTGACGAAGTTGCCTCCCGCGATGAACATCGCCCTGATCGACGGCTTGGCATCGGTGAACCAGACCCGCAGCAGCGGGCCAACCGGCATACCCGGCAGCGGCGGGCTGATCGAGCTCGCCGGTGGCGCCGCGGGAGCGTGCTGCGAAGGCTGCCGCGACGCGGACAAACTGTGGTGCGCCCACGCCGATAGCACGACGATGACGACCAACACGACGGCTGAGCCCACCGCTATGACCACTTGACGGCCGCCCGACCGGCGCGCGGAACGCGCCGACACGCGGTAGTGGCTGTACGTGGCCACAACGGCCTCCCTGATCTGCGAACTCCACCTAATTAACCGTCTTCATCTTCGCCGTTCGGCACCATCGCCGACGAGAGCCGTTTGCCTCGACTCGATGCGGTGTAGGGCCTTTGGAGAGGAGTCCAAAGTCCCTCTGCGGCGTAGGAGGCGGTCGATGAAAATTATTGGATTCGAGGAGCACTACACGCTGCCGGCCATCGCGACGCGAACCCCAACAGCCCGCGCAAACTGCTCGACGAGACCAAGGGCGGCCGCGGACAAGGAAAAGATCGCTCACCCCAACGGCGAGCGGTTGCTTGGGATCGCGAATTAGGCTCTGCCGCAATCTCTTGCGAAGTCACTGGGCTTAACAGGTTTCGGATCGCCGGCGGCGGTGTATCCCGTCCGAACAACGTCAAGTCAAGCTGCGTTGGAATATTTTCGCATTTAGCGGCCTGCACACTGCTCGGGCTCAATTATGTGCGTTTCTCGAAGGGGTTTTCATGTCGAATCGAAATACTATTGTCCGGTCTATGCATGACCTTGGTGCCGCGGCGTGGTTTGGCGGCGCACTCATGGGTGCGGTCGGTGTCAACGGCGCCGCTGCAGCCGTCCGCGAGCCGCGGGATCGTGCGCGAGTCGCGTCGGTCGGCTGGGCAAAGTGGAGTCCAGTCAACGCCGCGGCGATCGCCGCGCACTTAGTAGGTGGCGCCTCGATCCTGTACTCGAATCGCCGACGCGCCAGGCACCAGTCCGGCGTCACGGCGAACACGGTCACCAAAATCCTCGCCACCGGCGCCGCGCTTGGCGCCACCGCCTATAGCGGGGCACTCGGCGCGAAGACTGCGCAGGGCGACGGCCATGCCGCGCACGGCGCAACCGAACCGTCGGCGGATACACCTGACGACGTCGCGAGTGCGCAGCGTCAACTGCGTTATCTCCAGTGGGTGCTCCCGGTGCTGACCGGCACCGTCGTCGTTCTCGGCGCGCAACAAGGTGAGCAACAACGCCCCCGGGAGATTCTGACCGGATTCGGCAACAAGCTCGCCGGGCGGGCACGCAGTAAGGCGCCTTCACTGTCTGCCGCTTAACCATCGCCGATGCGGCAGAGCCTCATCGAATGGGGTTCTGCTGCATCGTGTTTGCCGCGTTTCCGATCTCTTACCGAAATTGAGTTGTCCCGGCGTGACATCGCATGTGGTCCCATTTCGGAGAACGTCGCATGGTTCGGAAACTGTTGCGGCTGTTGCGGTCAGCGCTCCAGCCGTATCCACCACGGCGGAAATCTGATATCCAGGGTGGCGCTCTGGTGGTAGCCGGACCAGGTGGGCACTCCAGCGGGTTGACCCCGGTACAGGCCGCGGGCGGCCGCCACGACGCGATCGTGCTGAGTTGGCCACTCAAGCTCCGTGGCGATCTGTTCGAGCACCCCGTGGTCGCGGCCGAGAACGCGATCGACGATATCGATGGCGGGTAGCGAGTTGCGCTTGTCGCCATTGCAGCGCGAGCAGGCCAGCACGAGGTTGGCCAGGCCGTCGATCCCCACCGCCGACCACGGCAGCACATGGTCTATTGGATTGTCTGGGCGCAGGTGGGTCCCGCAGTAAAAACAATGCGCTCCAAAGGCATCCTTGAACGGCTCGCGGATGGCTGCCAGCGCGACCCGCTCGCGCCCGAACAAGTGCCCCGCTACGTCTGGGACGTCAGCCACGAGGAACTTGTTTATCCGTCGAACGTCTTCGACCCACATTATTTCTAACGCAGGCTTGAGAAGTCCGGCGAGGCGTGCCAGTCCGAATGCGACACCGGGTTTGAGCTCGATGGCGTCGCCACGATCTCGAAGGCTGCTCCGGGAAATCTGATCATGCAGAAAGGAGTCGTCGTACAGAAATGGATCGCTGGAGGTGGCGCCCGGTAATCGCTGAAGCCGGTGAAGAGGTTGCTGCGCGAGGCAGAGGCTAATTTCGTCAATCGCTGCCTGGTACGCGCCGGGTGCTCTGACGATCGCAACGTCGAGTGACGTGCTTCCCTGCGCCAAGCTACGAAAACTGCTAGCGGCGATCAGAATTCGTGCACGCGGCTGTGTTGACTGGCGGAGTTGCTGGCCCTCGAAGGGGCGAACTTGGCGCCAGTAGATTTCAAGCACGCGGTGCGCTAAATCGGGGATTGGGACGACCAGCTTGTCCGATGCGGTGTCAGGAAGATGCTCGACGCAGTGGTCGATCAACGCCATCAGGGTGGCGAGTTTGTAGGTCGCCGTTCGCAAGCCTGTCTCCAGGATTGCGACAACACGCTGGCCGAGCAGTAGCGGGTCATCAATGGGATTGGACATCTCAATTGACCAGTATGCGTACGCAG
Organism: uncultured Actinomycetota bacterium; assembly: GCA_963796825.1. Lineage (GTDB taxonomy): Bacteria > Actinomycetota > Actinomycetes > Mycobacteriales > Mycobacteriaceae > Mycobacterium. Next base: position 585,180 of record CAWCNE010000006.1, on the reverse strand, counting down.
ACAAGGACACCGGGCTCAAACGCAGGAAGACCGTCATCCATGCTGTTATCCATGAACCGTAACGAGATCACCGAGCAGATCGTGCTCGCTCGCCTCGCCAAAGGCCTGACCTGGCAGCAATTGGCCGACGCGGTCGACCGCCCGGTCGTGTGGACCACGTCGGCCCTGCTCGGCCAGCATCCGATCCCGCCTGACATCGGCAAGGTGCTCGTCGAAAAGCTGGGTCTCGACGAGTCGGCCACAGCGGTCCTGGCCGCCGTGCCGTACCGCGGCGGGCTGCCTACCGCGGTGCCCACCGACCCGACCATCTACCGCTTCTACGAAGCCCTGCAGGTCTACGGCGCCGGCGCTCAAAGAACTCATTCACGAGAAGTTCGGCGACGGCATCATGAGCGCGATCAACTTCAGCATCGACATGCAGAAGAAGCCACACCCGTCCGGTGACCGGGTCGTCGTCACGTTCGACGGGAAATTCCTTCCTTACGACTGGGTTTCGGCCCAGCCGTAAGGAATCCGTCAAGAACCAAGCGCCGCGGGCCATTTGCGCCTAGCTTGCACTATATGCGCGGTCCGTACTTCGAGGCGGACTGGCGACGCGAAGCCCTACGGACCAACTTGTGGGTCGTCCCCGTGGTCGCAACGGTCGCCGTGGTCGTGCTCTTCGGCATCACCTACAGCATCGACCGCGCCGCCTACGACGGGCTGATCCAGTTCCCGCCCTGGGTGATCAGCGGCACTGCCGACGTTGCGCGCGTCCTGCTGGCCACCGTGGCGGCGGCGATCATCACCGTGGTCGGCATCGTCTTCTCGATCACCATCGTGGCACTGACGCTGGCCTCGACGCAGTTCGGGCCGCGGATGCTGCGCAACTTCGTGCGCGACCCCGGAACCCAAGCTGTCCTTGGGCACATTCGTGGCGAGCTTCTGCTACGCGATGATTGCGCTGGTCTCGGTTGGCGGTGGACCGCACGGTGACTTCGTGCCGCATCTGTCGATTACCGTGACCTTCTCTTACGCTGTTCGACGTGGCTGTGCTGATCTACTTCCTCAACCACATCGCGACGATGATTCAGCTTCCGGTGGTGATCGCCAACATCGCCACGACGCTGGTCAACGAGGTCACCGCGATGGAGCGCCCTGACGCGTCCCCCCTCGGTGCGGCCCGCGGTCCGTCCCACGAGGAATTGCTCCAGCGATTGGCCGAGGCCGGCGCCCCATCCGCACACCGCGCAGCGGCTATCTGCAGGTCATCCGCCATGACGTCTTGGTGAAGATCGCCAGGAAGGCCGAAGCGGTCGTTCAGTTGCCCCACCGCCCAGGGCATTTCATGGTCGCCGGTCAGGTGATCGCGAGGGTGTGGCCGCCGGAAGCTGCCGGATCGGTGGCTGATCGCCTGGCTCTGGGGCACGTCGCGGGCGCGTATCGCACACTTCCGCAGGATGTTTCGTTCGGTCTCGACCAACTGGTCGAGATCGCACTGCAGGGCATTGTCACCGGCGGTCAACGACACCTTCACGGGCATGACCTGCGTCGACTGGATCGCCGACTGTCTGATGCCGGATCGCCCCGCTCTGGCATCCGCAGCGGATCCGGCGCGATGCCGACGGCCACATTCGCGTCATCGCCTACCAGCCGGATTTCGACCGCTTGGTCGAACGCAGCTTCGACACCATCCGTCAGGCGTCAGTCGGCATGCCCGCCATCATGATTCGGCAACTCGACGCGGTCACCAAGGTCATCCAACAAGTCCCCGACAGAAAACGGCGTACCGCGTTGATCCGCCAGGCTGAGGCGATCCAGCGCTCCAACCTCGCCACCGTCGCAGACCCGGCGGATCGCAACGACGTGACGCAGCGCTACGAGTCGGTCATGGCGTTGATCGTCCCGGCGGCTACAGTTCGGGCGTGACTTTCCCACCCACCGAACTGAAGGCGGACCTCGTCCTCTCAGGTGGCGGCGTCAAGGGCATCGGCCTGGCCGGCGCAGCCGTTGCCCTGCTGGAAGCCGGGTACGCGATCCAGCGGGTCTCCGGCACCTCTGCCGGCTCGGTCGTCGGCGCAATCCTGGCGGCCGGTGCCGACGAACTGACCCCCGAACAGGTCGAGCAGCTCACCATGACGCTGCCGTACAAGAAATTCCTCGACCCGTCGCGGGTCACCGGTATCCCGCTGCTCGGTCCAGCATGGGGTGTAGTGAGCGAAACCGGTATCTACAAAGGCGATTACGCGCACGAATGGATCCGCTCCGAGCTGGCCAACCTCGGCGTCCGCACGTTCGGCGATCTGGCCATCGACGCCCCGAATATGGCACCCGAACGGCGTTATCGGTTGGTCGTCACCGCCGCCGATGTGACCACCGGCCAGTTGGTCCGACTGCCGTGGGACTACCGCAGGATTTACGGGCTCGACCCCGACGAGCAATTGGTCGCCGACGCGGTACGCGCGTCGATGTCGATCCCGTTCTTCTTTCAAGACCACCAAATTGACCAGCGCCAGCCGGACTGACCTCCACGCTGGTCGACGGCGGCATGCTGTCGAATTTCCCGATCGACTCCTTCGACCGGCGCGACGGCAAGCTACCGCGCTGGCCCACCTTCGGCGTCACGTTGCTCCCCAATCTTCCGCAGGGTAACGACAAGGTGATTCCGGCTCTGGCGCCGGTGAAGTGGCTCCTCGGCGGACCCCCGCTGATCGAGGCGCTGATCACCACGATGATCGTCGGCCGCGACCAGGCCTACCTGAATCAACCCTGGGTCGACTCGCGAGCGATCCGCGTCGACTCCTCGAAGGTCGGGTTCCTCGACTTCAAAATCAGCCCTGAGCAGATGCAGGAGCTCTACCAGAGCGGCCACAACGCGGCAGAGGAATTCTTGGAATCCTGGGACTGGAACGAATACCTCGCGCGGTTCCGGCGGCCGGCGAGCTAGCTGCTAGACCTCGAATTCGGCTGCCATGTTGTCGATTCCGGCGCGAATACCCGCGAGAGCTTCGGCCCGGGTCCGCAGCTTGGTCCCGAGATGGGCGTGTTGCTTCAACGTGGCAAACTCCCGCGCGGCTTCCTCGGCGCGGCTGAGCACCATGTCGGGCAACACGATCTCGTCGATCCAGCCGGAGGCCACCGCGGTTTCCCCGAAGAACGTCTTCGCCAAAGTGGCCGATTGCTGATACGCCGACCGCGTCAGTCGCAGCTTCATCACTTCCAGCGCCGCGTAGGGAATCGTCATCCCGATCGCGACCTCGTTGGCCTGAATGTTGTAGGCATGAGCCGCAATTCGATGATCGCCGCTGGCAAGCAGGAATGCCCCCATCGCGATCGCGGGCCCGGTGCAGGCCATCACCACCGGCTTGGGATAGGACAGCAGCCGGTGCGACAGCTCGAAGCCGCCCTTGAGCATGTCGATCGCGGGCTGGACGTCCCCGGACGTCAGGACCTTGAGGTCGAAACCGGCGCTGAAAACCTTGTGGTTTCCCGCGATCACCACGGCGCCGACGTCGTCGCGGTCGGCGTGGTCGAGCGCGTCCTGCAACGCCTGCTGCATGGTCGGACCGAGAACGTTGACCTTGCCGTCGTCCATCGTGATGAACGCGATGGACTCGTCGAGGCGATAACTAACCGGGCCGTCGCTCATGGAGTTGATTGAATCAGATTGATAAAAAGCCGGGCCGCTAGACCCGCTCGCCGCGGTGCTTGCCGAGCTCTTCTTCGGCGTTACCCCAGCGCAGGCTGACATCGGTCGGCGGCGCTTCGATCTGCCGGGTCCGCCAGCGGTCCTTGGTCTCATCCACCGCGCGGTTGATCCGTTCGATCTCGGCGCGGAACACGTCCGCCCGAGTTTCCTTGGTGGCGTAGTGGAAGTAGGTCAGCAGGCTGCGCAGCAGCTCCAGCTTCTGCTTTTCCCGCTTGGCCAGGTCGTGGTTGGTCATCAATTCGATCCGCTGCACCGGTGGCAGCGACGCCCAGTCCAGCACCACCTTGGTCTCCAGGGCGCGGCGGCGTGGTCGCCAGAACTTCCAGCCACGCGGAGTCTCGACCCGGTCGTAGTAGGTCACGGTGCCGGGGAACCGTGATTCGATGCCCTCACCGAGCTCGGAGCGGTCGAGCGCCGAATCCCACACCGTGCGCCATTCCTGCCCGGGGGCCAGCGTCGGCAATTGACGGGGGAGTTGCAGTTCGACGACGTCGGCATAGCCGTCGGTGGCGTTCTCGTATTCGGCGACGGTCGGTGGGTGCGGAAACGTGAACGAGACGTCGTAGGCCGGAGTTTTCCCGAAGTTGCGGACGACGAGCTCGATCACATGCCAGTCGGCGGCGTGCGGCTCCATGAACATGCCGACGTGCGGGCGGGATTCTTCGGACGTGTGTCGACGATTGCGGCGAATTTGTGCATTGGCGTAGAGGAGACCGACAACCGCGAGTGCGAGTAAGGCCCAAACGGCCCACGCCAACCAGGTCGTGGACCCGGCGCCCGCCACCTGGTGCCATCGATCGCGGATCCATTCCATCGAGGAACCCATCGCTTTCGCCTAAATCACGCGCTTGGCCGCGTGAAAATTCGCTGGAGAGCCTGTGTCCGCACAGTTATCCGCCCATCAGCGTTCGCCACTGTTCCAGATCAGTGACACGGTAAACGTAATTTGAACGCTTGACCTCAGACAGCGAGGCGCTTGGTTCGGCCGAATACCAGTGTCCGGGAAATACTGTCGGATCACCCGATAGCTGTGCAAGTTTTTGCAGGCTGCGGAATATTTCGTCGGAGTCTCCGCCGGGGAAATCAGTGCGGCCACAACCCTCCAGGAAAAGGGTGTCGCCGGCGATCAACCGGCCGTCGAGCAGGAAACACTGGCTGCCCGGCGTGTGGCCCGGGGTGTGCAGCAGTTCGATCTCGATATCGCCGATGCTGACCTTGTCGCCGTGCTCATGCGTGGTGAGATCGCTCATCGGAATGCCGGTGATGCGCGAAACAAACAGCGCCTCTTGGGAATTGACGTGAACGGGGACGCTGACCCGCTCGAGCAGCTCGGCCAGCCCCTTCAGTTCGAAGCCCATCATCGAGCCGCCCACATGGTCGGGGTGGTGGTGGGTGACCAGCACGCCGGACAGGTGCATGCCGTCGGACTCCAGCGTGTCGACCAGGTCGCCGGCCGCGTAGGCGGGGTCGACCACGACGCAGTCACCGGTCTGCCGGTCGCCGATCAGGTAGGCGAAATTGCGCATCTGCTGGGCGATGCCGTCGCCCAGGGCGAAGTCGCGCCCGGAGAGCAGTTGGCGAAAGTAGAGCCGGTCTTGCTGGTCACTGTCAGACACTCGGATAGCCTAAGCGGGCTCGGCGACGCGTGGTAAACCTCACCGTTTTGGTGCCCTCGCAGCGCAGGCTGTACCCTCTTTTAGGCCCGACGCATGACCCAACCGGTCGCTACGGGTGCGGCCCCCTTAGCTCAGTCGGTAGAGCGTTTCCATGGTAAGGAAAAGGTCAACGGTTCGATTCCGTTAGGGGGCTCGGCGGACGCCGAGCAGGCAGGCGGCCCAGAACGAAGGCAACGCAGCTCGAGGCGGTGTAGCTCAGTTGGTTAGAGCGAACGACTCATAATCGTTAGGTCGCCGGTTCGAGTCCGGCCATCGCTACAAGACAACAACGAACAAGAACCGGAAAAGAGAACCGAAGTGGCCTCAAGTACTGACGTACGGCCCAAGATCACCTTGGCCTGCGAGGTGTGCAAACACCGCAACTACATCACCAAGAAGAACCGCCGCAACGACCCCGACCGGTTGGAGCTGAAGAAGTTCTGCCCCAACTGCGGCAAGCACCAGGCGCACCGCGAGACCCGCTGACGCAACACCCGTCAGCTATCTGCACAGATGGACTAGGTAGATTCGAGAGCCATGTCGCTGGGCCAGAACGCTATCGGTAAGCGTTTCCGCTACCCCGACCACTACATCGTCGAGCGCGAAAAGATTCGCGAGTACGCGGTCGCGGTCAAAAACGACGGATGCGCCGTTCTTCGAGGAGAACGCCGCCGCTGAACTAGGCTATGACGGGTTGGTGGCGCCGCTGACCTTCATCTCGGTGTTCGGCTACAAGGCCGTGGCAGCGTTCTTCGAGTGGGCAAACATCGCCGTCCACGATGCCCAGGTCGTTCAGGTCGATCAGGCGCTGACATTTTTCGCCCCGATCAAGGTGGGGGACCGCCTGTACTGCGATGTGGAGATCGAATCGGTTCGTCGAGCCCACGGCACCGACATCATCATGACCAAACAAACCATCACCAACGACGCGGGTGAGGTTATTCAGGAGACCTACACGACCTTGGCGGGTCGTGCAGGTGAAGACGGAGAAGAGGGTTTCCGAGATGCCACTGCGTGAGTTCGATTCGGTGAAGGTGGGCGACCAACTTCCCGAGAAGATCTACCCGCTGACCCGTCAGGATCTGGTGAACTATGCGGGCGTCTCCGGTGACCTGAACCCGATCCACTGGGACGACGAGATCGCCAAGGTGGTCGGGCTCGACACCGCGATCGCGCACGGCATGCTGACCATGGGTCTGGGCGGCGGCTTTGTCACCTCGTGGGTCGGCGACCCCGGGGCGGTCACCGAGTACAACGTGCGGTTCACCGCAGTGGTGCCGGTGCCCAACGACGGCAAGGGCGCCGAGATCGTCTTCACCGGCAGGGTCAAGTCGGTCGATCCCGGAGAGCAAATCGGTGACGATCGCGCTGACCGCGACCACCGACGGCAAGAAGATCTTCGGTCGCGCGGTCGCGTCGGCAAAGCTGGCGTAACGGTGGCGATCAACACCGAAATCCTGGGGATGGTGTGGGTCTACGAGGACCGCTACGTGGTGGGCCGAGAGAAGGTCCGCGAATTCGCCAAGGCGGTCAAGGCCGACGACCCGGCCAGCCTGGACGAAGCGGCCGCCGCCGAACTCGGTTATGACGACCTGGTCGCGCCGCTGACGTTCGTCACCATCCTCGGGAAGATGGTCCAGGCGGACTTCATGCGCAAGGTCGACACCGGCTACGAAACGTTGCAGATCGTCCAGGTCGACCAGCGGTTCGTCTTCCACAAGCCGATCCTCGCCGGCGACGAGCTGCACGCCCGGATGGAAGTTGATTCCGTCGTCGAGCGATTCGGCGCCGACATCGTCGTCACCAGAAACACGCTGCACCAACCAAGCACGGCGAACTCGTCATGGAGGCCTACACCACGGTGATGGGTCACGAGGGCGACAACTCGATCAATCTCAAATGGGACAAGGAGACCGGTCAGGTCGTCAGGACGGCGTGATTAGTACCTGAGACTTGCTCCGATGTACACTCGGACCTCGGGGTTTTCCCAGTACCAGCGTGTTTTTCCGTTTCAGATGGAGCGAAGCGCGCGCTGGGGCGGGCAGGCCCCGACACGCGCAGGTTGGCCTGCCAACCAGCGAAGGGGCGTAGCTCAACTGGCAGAGCAGCGGTCTCCAAAACCGCAGGTTGCAGGTTCAAGTCCTGTCGCCCCTGCAATGCGTCCGGTGACGATGCGGGCCGGTACGGCCCGAGGAGGAAACCGGACCTGCAATGGTGGACACTGGAAGGTGAACACCACGCACACGATTGAACGAAGGAGCATGCGGTGAGCGACGAACGCGACGATGCCGACGCCGCAGCCGACGGCGGACGCCGACGACTCGCAAGGCGGTCGTACGGCCGTGGTGACGCCGCAGCGGCCCACCGGCAAGCGGTCCCGCCAGCGGGCCGACGACCGATGAGCTCCGGGCCGTCGAGCTCACCGAGAGCGATCCGCGACGACCGGCAAGAAAGCCAAGAAGGCAAAGAAAGCCAAGAAGGCCGCAAGTCCGGCGAGCCGTCGAGCAACCCGTTCGTCTTCGTCCTCACGTACCTCAAGCAGGTCGTCGCCGAGCTGCGCAAGGTCATCTGGCCCAACCGCAAGCAGATGGGCTCCTACACCTCGGTGGTGCTGGCGTTCCTGGTGTTCATGGTGACGTTGATCGGCCTGGTGGATCTGGGCTTGGCCAAGCTAGTGCTGCTGGTGTTCGGCTGAGCTCTCCGAAGGCCACCTAGCGCTGAAATATTAGGAAGGACCCATAAACCGTGACTACCTCCGACGGCGATCTGCCGGTGGGTGAGACGGTCGACATCGAAGCCGCGCTGCACAGAGGTCACCGCTGACGACGCGGCCCAGACGGCCGACCGATGAACCGTCGGCCGACGAGGTCGCTGAGTGCCGCGCCGAGCCCGAAGAACTCGGCTGAGCCCGAGCAGCCGGCTGAGGACGAAGACGTCGACCCGGCCGTCGCGCTGAAGGCCGACCTGCGCTCCAAGCCCGGCGACTGGTACGTCATCCACTCCTACGCCGGGTTACGAGAACAAGGTGAAAGCCAACCTCGAGACCCGTGTGCAGAACCTGGATGTCGGCGACTACATCTTCCAGGTGGAAGTGCCCACCGAAGAGGTCACCGAGATCAAGAACGGCCAGCGCAAGCAGGTCAACCGCAAGGTGCTGCCGGGCTACATCCTGGTGCGGATGGACCTGACCGACGACTCGTGGTCGGCGGTGCGCAACACCCCCGGCGTCACCGGGTTCGTCGGCGCCACCTCGCGCCCGTCGGCGCTGCGGCTCGACGACGTGGTCAAGTTCCTGCTGCCGCAGGGCGCGGCCAAGAAGGCCGCCAAGGGTGCGGCCAGCACGGCAGCCGCGGCCAGCGAGGGCGGGCTCGAACGTCCCGTCATCGAGGTCGACTACGAGGTCGGCGAGTCGGTCACCGTCATGGACGGTCCGTTCGCCACGCTGCCGGCGACGATCAACGAGGTCAACGCCGAACAACAGAAACTCAAGGTGCTGGTGTCCATCTTCGGCCGCGAAACACCTGTCGAACTGGGCTTCACCCAGGTCTCGAAGATTTAGCGTCGGCGACGATGCAGGCCAAGTCGAGGAAGGAACAACCAACACTCATGGCCCCGAAGAAGAAGGTCGCCGGGCTGATCAAGCTGCAGATCAAGGCCGGCGAGGCCAACCCCGCCCCGCCGGTCGGTCCGGCGCTCGGCCAGCACGGCGTCAACATCATGGAGTTCTGCAAGGCGTACAACGCCGCGACGGACAGCCAGCGCGGCAACGTCGTCCCGGTGGAGATCACCGTCTACGAGGACCGCAGCTTCACCTTCGCGCTGAAGACGCCGCCGGCCGCCCAGCTGCTGCTCAAGGCCGCCAAGGTGGCCAAGGGCTCGGCCGAGCCGCACAAGAACAAGGTCGCCAAGGTCACCTGGGATCAGGTCCGCGAGATCGCCGAGACCAAGAAGGCCGACCTCAACGCCAACGACATCGACGCAGCCGCCAAGATCATCGCCGGGACCGCCCGGTCGATGGGGATCACCGTCGAATAGTTCGTCGCCGCCCGACAACTGAATAAGCAGTTCGTGGGAGGGCCAGCTTCGGCCCGACTTTAACCACAACCCAACACCGAGATTGGACGAACGAATGAGCAAGAACAGCAAGGCATATCGCGCCGCCGCCGAGAAGATCGACCGCGACAACCTCTACACCCCGCTCGAGGCCGCCAAGCTGGCCAAGGAGACGTCGTCGACCAAGCAGGACGCGACCGTCGAGGTCGCCATCCGGCTCGGGGTCGACCCGCGCAAGGCCGACCAGATGGTCCGCGGCACGGTCAACCTCCCGCACGGCACCGGTAAGACCGCTCGCGTCGCGGTGTTCGCCGTCGGCGAAAAGGCCGAAGAGGCGACCGCAGCCGGCGCCGACGTGGTCGGCAGCGACGACCTGATCGAGAAGATCCAGGGCGGCTTCCTCGACTTCGACGCCGCGATCGCGACCCCCGACCAGATGGCCAAGGTCGGCCGCATCGCGCGCATCCTCGGGCCGCGTGGCCTGATGCCGAACCCCAAGACCGGCACCGTCACCCCGGACATCACCAAGGCGGTGTCCGACATCAAGGGCGGCAAGATCAACTTCCGCGTCGACAAGCAGGCCAACCTGCACTTCGTGATCGGCAAGGCGTCCTTCGACGAGAAGCAGCTGGTCGAGAACTACGGCGCGGCGCTCGACGAGGTGCTGCGGCACAAGCCGTCGTCGTCCAAGGGCCGCTACCTGAAGAAGATCACGGTCTCGACGACCACCGGCCCGGGCATCCCGGTCGACCCGGCGGTCACCCGTAACTTCTCCGAAGCGTAATCGAGTTTATCCGCCGCACTCGATGATCCGACGGCGCAGATAGTCGCGGCCCGGGTCGGAACCGTTGGACGCCAACGCCTCTCGATACCAGGTGAGGGCATCGTCTCGCCGTCCTGCCCGGCGCAGTAGGTCGGCGCGCACCGAGGCGACGAGGTTGGATCGCGCCAGCCGTCGGGTCGTCCGCGACCTGCTCCAGCGCGGCCAGCCCGGCGTCCGGGCCGTCGCGGAAACCTACCGCCAGGGCCCGGTTCGCCCGCACCACGGGCGAATCCGTCATCGCCGCCAGCCGGTCGTAGGCCGTGCAGATGGTGTGCCAGTCGGTCTGCTCCCAGGACGGCGCCGTCGCGTGCACCGCGGCGATCACCGCCTGCGGCAGGTAGGGTCCGGTCGACCCGTGAGCCAGCCGCAGCCGGTCCAGGCCGCGCGCGATCCGGCCGCGGTCCCAGCGGCTACGGTCCTGCTCCTCGAGCGGCACCAACGCGCCGTCGGCGTCGACCCGAGTCGCTCGTCGCGAATCATGCAGCAGCACAAGGGCTGCCAGCGCGTGGGCTTCCATGTTCGCTCGGCATCAGCGTGCACAGCTCGGTCGCCAGCCGAACGCCCTCGTCGCACAGCTCGTCGCGAATCGCCGACGGCCCGCCGTCGACCAGTAGCCCTCGGTGAACACCGAATAGATGCAACCGAGCACGTGCGGCGTGCGCTCGGGCAGCAGTTCGGCCGGCGGCACCCGCAGCGGGATGTTGGCGTGCCGAACCTTCGCCTTGGCTCGGGTGATCCGTTGACCGACAGCAGTTTCCGTCTGCAGCAGCGCGCGGGCGATCTCGGCGACGGTCAGCCCGGACACCAGCCGCAGGGTCAGCGCCAGCTGCGACAACCGGTCGAGTGCCGGGTGCGCGCAGGTGAACATCATCCGCAGCTCGTCATCGCGGACCGGATACACGTCCACCTCGGTGCGCGCCCGGATCTCGTCCACCACGGCCGCCAATTCCCTTCCCGGACGCACCGATTCGCGACGCAACCGGTCGCGGGCGCGGTTACGCGCCACGGTGAGCACCCATGCGCCGGGGTTGTCCGGCACGCCGTCGCGCGGCCAGGCCCGCAGCGCCTCGGCGAAGGCTTCCTGGACGGCGTCCTCGGCGACGGTGAGATCACCCGACCAGCGGGCCAGCGCGGCCACGGCCGGGCCCCACTCCCGCCGAAAGACGCCGTCCAGGTTGACCATGCCTTACAGGCCGGAGAGTCCCGCCAACTGGCGCACTTCGACGGTCGACGCGGGAATCATCGCCGCCAGCTTGACCGCCTCGTCGCGGTCGCGCGGCGGCCAGCAGATAGAAGCCGGTGGCGATCTCGGCGCTCTCCGCGAACGGGCCCGTCGGTCAGCAGCACCTGGCCGTCGCGGACCCGCACCGTCGTCGCCGTCGCCGGCTCGTGCAGTGCGGCACCCGCGACGATGTGATCGCCTGCCGCAGCGGCGAATTCGCCGTGCCGCGCCGCTTCGGCCTCCCACTCCGGTGTGCCGGGGGTGTTGGCCGCGGCCGGTGGCTCCAGCAGCAGCGCCAGCCAGCTGGCGTCGGAGCGTGACCACTCGGGGTCGATGGTGTGGAAGATCGGCCGGACCTCGATCGCGCCGTGTTTGGCGGCGGGAATGTCACGCGCGAGTGCCAGTGCGTCGTCGAGGTTTTCGGCCTCGAACACGTAGTAGCCGCCGGCGACCTCGGCGCGCCTCGGCGAAGGGGCCGTCGGTGATCGATCGGCGCGTCGGGGCCGCCGGTGATGCGCACAGCGGTCGGTGGCGGACATCAGCGCGTCGCCGGAGCGGATCGCCGGCCCGGCCTTTGGCGTGGAAGCTCTGGTAGGCCGCCATCTCGGCGGCACGCTCGTCAGGCGTGAGATTCGGCTCCTGGCCGATCAGCAAAGCGAGGTACTGCATCGTCGTCACCTCCGGTAGTGAGCGGAACCCTGTGTTCCACTCTCTACCCGTTCGACGAACGGCGCGGCCGGAATCCGACAGCGGCCCGGCAAGAAAATGGTTAAGCGACGGCGCCCGGCTTGAGGTAGGTGACCAGGCTGACGTCGATGTACCTCGTCGGCGAAGTAGTGCTGGCAGCCGCGCAGGTACCTCATGTAGCGGTCGTAGACCTCTTCGGACTGGATCTCGATGGCCTTGTCCTTGTTGGCCTCCAGCGCGTCGCCCCAGATTGTCAGCGTCTTGATGTAGCTCTCCCGCAGCGAAAGCGGTTCGGGCACAATGAAGCCCGCCTTCTCGCCGTGCTCGACCATCATGCCGGTGGACGGCAGCCGACCGCCGGGGAAGATCTCGGTGAGGATGAACTTGATGAACCGCGCCGTCTCGAAGGTGATCTTCTTGCCGCGGGCGTTCAGGTCGTACGGGTGATAGGCCACACTGCTCTGCACCGTCATCCGCCCGTCCTCGGGCATGATGTTGAACGCGTTCTTGAAGTAGTGGTCGTAGTTCTCGAAGCCGAAGTGCTCGAACGCCTCGATGGACACGATCCGGTCGACCGGGCTCGCTGAAGTCCTCCCAGCCGCGCAGCAGCACCTGGCGGGAGCGGTCGGTGTCGAGATCGTCCAGGACCTGCTGAGCGCGGGCGTGCTGGTTCTTGGACAACGTCAGACCGATCACGTTGACGTCGTACTTCTCCACCGCGCGGCGCATCGTGGTTCCCCAGCCGCAGCCGATGTCCAGCAGCGTCATGCCGGGCTTGAGGTCCAGCTTGTCGAGGTTCAGGTCGACCTTGGCGATCTGGGCTTCCTCCAGCGACTGGTCGTCGCGGGTGAAGTAGGCGCTGCTGTAGGTCCGCGTCGGGTCCTGGAACAGCCCGAAGAAGTCATCGGAGAGGTCGTAGTGTGCCTGGATGTCCTCCGGACGCGTCCGCGTCTGTATCGCACCATCTTGCTTCTCAGGCATCAGCGTTCGTTAACCCTTTCCTACTGCCCGGGGAATAACCGCACCCCAGGTCGCGAGAGCACAGTACCCGGCTTCGCACCGAACATCGCTGTTCATTCTGCGTGTAATGACTACTTCTCCAGGGTGAATTGGTTGACATCGATGTATCCGACCCGGAATCCATTGGCGCAACCGGTCAGATAGTGCATGTAGCGGTCGTACATTTCCTGCGACTGGATCTCGATGGCTTCGTCCTTGTGCGCCTCGAGCGCGGCAGCCCAGCAGTCGAGAGTCCTGGCGTAGTGCGGCTGCAGCGACTGCCTGCGGGTCAGCGTGAAGCCGCCCTTCGACGGAGCGGTCCTCCACCATCTCGATCGACGGCAACCGGCCGCCGGGGAAGATCTCGGTGATGATGAACTTCATGAATCGGGCCAGCTCAAAGGTCAACGGCATGCCGCGTTCGGCCATTTGCGGGGGTCAGGCCGGTGATCGTGTGCAGCAGCATCACGCCATCGTCGGGCAGGGCATTCGTTGGCCATCGTGAAGAAGTCGTCGTAGCGGTCGTGGCCGAAGTGCTCGAACGCGCCGATCGACACGATCCGGTCCACCGGCTCGTTGAATTGCTCCCAGCCGGCCAAGCGAACTTCCTTGGTGCGGGGGCTGTCCATCGCGTCCAGCGTCTTCTGGACGTGTCCGGCCTGGTTCTTGGACAGGGTGAGGCCGATGACGTTGACGTCGTACTTCTCGACGGCGCGGCGCATCGTGCTGCCCCAGCCGCAGCCGACATCCAGCAGCGTCATCCCGGGTTGCAGGCCGAGCTTGCCCAGCGCCAGGTCGACCTTGGCCTGCTGCGCCTGCTCGAGCGTATAGTCGTCTTTCTCGAAGTAGGCGCAGCTGTAGGTCTGGCTCGGGTCGAGGAAGAGTGCGAAGAACTCGTCGGACAGGTCGTAGTGTGCCTGTACGTCTTCGAAATGCGGCCTGAGCTTTTCGGCCATCGCGCAACGCGCCTTTCTGGATATTTCGTGGTGTCCACCCGCACTGGGTAGCAATTGCCCGCCCCCCGGCGATCCTCGAGTCATGCTAGTCGATCGGCCTGGTCAGACCGAATCCGCGAAACCTGGCCTCAGGCCTCGGTAAACGTGGTGGTCAGCTCGCCGATCACGTCGTCCCACAGCTCTTCGGGCAGGTCGTGGCCCATGCCGTCGAACAACACGCAGGCGGGCGCCCGGGATCGTGCGGGCCACCACCCGGCCGCCGAACGGCCGCTGCAGCTTGTCGGCCTTGCCGTGCAGCACGACGGTCGGCGCGGTGATCTGCCGGTCGTAGCGGGCCAGGCTGCCGCTGGCGATGATCGCGCTGAAATGCCGGGCCGTTCCCCACGGGTAGTAGCAGCGCTCGTAGCCCTGAATGGCTTCGCTGCGCGCAACCGCTGCTCGGGCGCCGGATAGCGCGGGCTGCCGATGATCCGCCAGACCTTCACCGAGTAGTCGGCGATCACCTCGATCGGCGAATTGGGCGACGGGCCTCTGAGCACGGCGAACAGGGCGCTGCGGGTGCGGCGGCGGCAGGAACGCCCGGTTGTTGCTGGAGAAGATCACCGCCAGCGAGTGGGTGCGCTGCTGGAACCGCGCCGCGAAGATCTGAGCGATCATGCCGCCCATCGACGCGCCGACGATGTGGGCGCGGTCGATCTCGAGGTGATCGAGCAACGCGGCGGCGTCGTCGGCCATGTCTTCGAGCCGATAGTCCGCGCTGCCGGGAATGCCGAAGAAGAACTTGACCAGGTTGGGGATCAGCGCCCCGCCATTGCTGCGTCGCTCGGTCTTGCTGGACAGGCCGACGTCGCGGTTGTCGTACCGGATCACCCGCAGGCCCTGGGCGACCAGCTTTTCGCAGAACCCGTCGCGCCACAGCAGCAGCTGCGAGCCCAGGCCCATGATCAGCAGGACGGCCGGGTCGCTCGGTTCGCCCATGTCCTCGTAGTAGATGTCCAAATCGCCGGAACGTGCTGTGCCGGTGCGGATTTGCATGCGCTAGACCTCTATATCGGATTCTTTGTGCTCGCGGGCGACCTCGACCATGAAGTTGGCGAAGTAGCCGGTGAGCTGCGGGTCGGACATCATCTGCCACTTCGGCGCCAGCAGCTTCATGTAGCGCTCCACGTAGAGGAACTGCTTGCCGATCAGCACCAGCTCGCGCGGCAGCTTGACGTCGTAGGCATCGGCCAGCGTGGACAGCTGCTTGCCGATGTCGGCATAGGACAGGTCGCCGAGGGTCGACATCGTCAGCGGGGTGGCGAACTTCTCGAGGTCCTTCGCGGCCTCGGCTTCCGGCCGCATGGTGCCCACGGCGCCCATCAGCACGACGATCTTGCCGGCCGCGGCGTGGTCCTTCTTCACCAGCAGCGCGTGGACCAGCTCGCGCAGCAGCCAGCGGGTCCGCGGGTCGATGCGGCCCATGATGCCGAAATCGAAGAACACGATCCGGCCCTTGTCGTCGACGTAGAGGTTGCCGGCATGCAGGTCGCCGTGGAACAGGCCGTGCCGCAGGCCGCCCTCGAAGAGACTGAACAGCAGCGCCTTGACCAGCTCGGTGCCGTCGAAGCCGGCCTTGCGGATCGCGGCGACGTCGTCGATGCGGATGCCCTGCACCCGTTCCATCGTCAGCACCCGCTCAGACGTCAGGTCCCAGTACACCTGGGGGACCCGGATGTTCTTGCCGAGCGGCGACGGCTGCAGGTGCGAGACCCAGGCCTCCATCGACTGCGCCTCGAGGCGGAAGCTCAGCTCCTCGGCCAGGTTGTCGGAGAAGTCCGCGACGACGTCCTGGGCGGACAGCCGGCGGCCCAGCTTGGCCAGCTCGACGGCCTGCGCGAAACGCTTGAGGATCTGCAGGTCGGCGGCCACCCGGCGGCGGATACCCGGCCGCTGGATCTTGACGACGACTTCCTCGCCGCTGTGCAGGGTGGCGTAGTGCACCTGGGCGATCGACGCCGAGGCGAACGGCTCCTCGTCGAAGCTGGCGAACAGCTCCGACGGGTCGCCGCCGAGCTCCTGGGCGAACAGCTTGTGCACCGCTTTGGTGTCCGCCGGCGGCACGCGGTCGAGCAGGCTGCGGAACTCGCGGGACAGCTGCTCGCCGAACGCGCCCGGGCTGGACGCGATGATCTGGCCGAACTTGACGTAGGTCGGGCCCAGGTCGGCGAAGGTCTGGGGGAGCTGCTTGATGACCTTTTGCTGCAGCGGGCCCTTGCCGGGCAGCTTGGTCAGGATGCGGGCTGCGGTGCGGGTGAGCTGCCAACCGGTCACGCCGATGCGAGCCGCCTCGACCGGCAGCGGCACCCGGTCGAGCCTGGCAACCCCGCGGTGGTTGTTGGAACTCATAGCTGCAGTGTCTCAAATGGCCCAGGTCGGTACCGAATCACGCAGGTCACGGGTCTGACTGCGGGCTCGTTCGGCGCGAAAAGTTCTCGGTCAACGTCTCCACGACCGGCCGCCACACCGGTTGGGGCAGGTCGTGGCCCATGCCGTCGATCACGACGATACCGGGCGCCCGGGATCGCCGCGGCGACCGCCCGGCCGTTGCGGGGCCGCAGCATCGGGTCGCTCCGAGCCGTGCAGCACCACCGTCGGCGCGGTGATCGCCTTGCTGAAGCCCAGCAGGCTGCCGGTGCCCAGCACGGCGTCGAACTGACGCAACATGCCGGGCGGGTAGGTGGACCGCTCGGCGAGCTGCTGGACGCGACGGCGAAGCTCGTCTCCGGCGGCAGGAAGTTGGGGCCGTTGAACACCGCGACGTTGCGGACCTCGAAGGCCAGCTTCTCCTCGTCGGACGCGTCGTCGCCGGGCGCGCTGAAGGCCAGCCGGATCACCCGCCACGCCGGCAACCGGGAGAACGGCTTACCGGTGGTGGACATCACGATGGCCAGCGACGCGACCCGGTCCGGCTCGGTGGCGGCCAGGATCTGCGCGATCATCCCGCCCATCGAGGCGCCGACGACATGCGCCCGGCCGATGCTCGAGGTGATCGAGCAACGCGACCACGTCGCGGGTCATGTCGACCAGCGTGTAGGGCACCGGGCTGCGACGGCCGACCAGGTAGCGCCCGACCCGCCGGTACACCGAGCCCTGGGCGCGCTTGCCGTGCATCTTCGCCGACAGGCCGGTGTCGCGATGGTCGAAGCGGATCACCCGGTAACCCGCGTCGACGAGCTGGGCGCAGAAGCCGTCCGGCCACATCGGCAGCTGGGCGCCCAGGCCCATGATCAGCAGCACCGGCGGGTCGGCCGGGTCGCCGAGGTCTTCGTAATACAGCTCGACGGCACCGTCGTCGGTGTCGCGACGAGCCAGGCCGCTACGGGTCTGCACGCTTGGGACTTCCAGGGCTGGACCCAGCCGTCGATCGACCAGCCCTCCAGGCCGGCGAGCAGTTCGTACATGGTGGCGCCGTCGATGCTTTCCCGGATGATGTCGGCGTGGCCGGAGTGCCGGGTCAGCTCGTTGATCACGTGCAGGATCACCCAGCGCACCGACCAGTCCTTGATGCCCTTGGGGAACCACGGGATATCCTGCGGCACCGGCACTTTCGCGTCCAGGTCGGCGGTCTCGGTCAGCTGCAGCGACGTGGCGTTCTCTGCCTCGAATGCGCGTAGCAGGCCGTCCAGCGTCTCGTCGGGTCGCATGACGTGCTGGTCGCCGAAGTCCTTGGCGATCTCGTCGAACGAGCCGGGGATCTTTTGGCGGAGCATCCGGTGCGGCGGCGACCCGCGACATCCAGGTGCGCTGCATGCCGGTGACGTGTTTGATCAGCCCGCCGATCGACAACGCGCTGACCGTCGGCGTCTGCCGGGCCTGTTCGTCGGTCAGGCCGTAGGCCACCGCGAAGAACGCGCTCTGGTGGTAGGCGAGGTACTCGCGCAGCGCGCTGCGTTCGTCGGCGACGGGTGAAGCGAGAGCAGGCATGGCCGAACCTTTCCGTTGCTTACGGCGCAAGCCTGTCATCCGGTCGTAGGGTGCAGGAATGCAGGTCATTTCGGCGGAGTCGACGGAACTTTTCGTGGGCCCCGCGGATGCGCCGGTGCAGCTGGTTCGGGTGACGCTGGACGGGGTCACCGAGCCGGTGCGGGTTCGGGTCGACGGCGACGGGCTCAGTGGGTCGGCGGTCGCGCGGCCGGCGGGGCGTTGTCGAGGTGCCGGTGAGCCGTCACCGATCCGGTTGTCGGACAGCGGCGGCGCCGCGCAGGTGCACGTCGCCGTCGACCGCGACGTCGTTCGAGTTCGTCGTCGCCGAGCCCGGCTGGACGATGTTCATGATCAGCCACTTCCACTACGACCCGGTGTGGTGGAACACCCAGGGCGCCTACACCAGCCTCTGGACCGAGGACCCGCCCGGAAAAGCCCGTCAGACCAACGCTTTCGAGTTGGTCGCACGCCCATCTGGAGATGGCCCGCCGCGAACCCGAATACAAGTTCGTGCTCGCCGAGGTCGACTACCTCAAGCCGTACTGGGACACCCATCCCGAAGACCGCGCCGACCTGCGCCGGCTGATCGCGCGAGGGCCGGGTGGAGATCATGGGCGGCACCTACAACGAGCCGAACACCAACCTCACCAGCCCCGAGACGACGATCCGAAACTTCGTGCACGGCATCGGTTTTCAGCGCGACGTGCTCGGCGGCGACCCGGAAACCGCGTGGCAGCTCGACGTGTTCGGCCACGACCCGCAGTTTCCCGGGCATGGCCGCCGACGCCGGGCTGACCTCGAGTTCGTGGGCCCGCGGGCCGCACCACCAGTGGGGGCCGATGCACAGCGAGGGCGGCGTGTCGGGGCATGCAGTTCAGCAGCGAGTTCGAATGGATCTCGCCGTCCGGCCGCGGCCTGCTCACCCACTACATGCCCGCGCATTATTCGGCCGGCTGGTGGATGGACGAGTCGACCACGGTGGCCGAGGCCGAGCAGGCCGCCTATCGAGTTGTTCGCGGAACTGAAGAAGGTCGCGCTGACCCGCAACGTGCTGCTGCCGGTCGGCACCGACTACACGCCACCGAACAAGTGGGTCACCGAGATTCACCGCGACTGGGCGTCGCGGTACACCTGGCCGCGTTTCGTCTGCGCGCTGCCGCGTGAGTTCTTCGCCGCGGTGCGGGCCGAATTGGACGACCGCGACGAGGCGCCGTCGCCGCAGACCCGCGACATGAACCCGATCTACACCGGCAAGGACGTGTCGTTCATCGACACCAAGCAGGCCAACCGCGCCGCCGAGGACGCGGTGCTGGACGCCGAGAAGTTCGCGGTGTTCGCCGGTCTGCTGGCCGGCGCCGACTATCCGCAGGCCGCGCTGGCCAAGGCGTGGGTGCAGTTGGCCTACGGCGCCCACCACGACGCGATCACCGGCTCGGAGTCCGACCAGGTCTACCTCGACCTGCTGACCGGCTGGCGCGACGCGTGGGAGCTCGGCCGGGCGGCCCGGGACAACTCGCTGGCGCTGCTGTCCAGCGCGGTCGACGGCGAAGTGGTGGTGTGGAACACGTTGGCGCACAACCGGACCGACATCGTCACCGCCCGGTTCGCTGACGCCGCTCGGCGCGCACGTGCAGGTGCTGGATCACGACGGCGGCCGCGCTGCCCGCGGTGGTCGAGCACGGCGGCACGGTCGGTCAGCTGGCTGGCCCGCGACGTGCCGTCGCTGGGTTGGCGGGCCTACCGGCTGGCTGCCGGCGACGCTGACAGTCGGTTGGGAGTCGTTGGCGGGCAACGAAATCGCCAACGAGCATTACCGGTTGGCCGTCGACCCCGCGCGCGGCGGCGGTGTGACGTCGCTGGTGCGCGACGGCAAACAGCTGATCGCCGAAGGCCGAGTCGGCAACGAGCTGGCCGTCTACGACGAGTACCCGGCGCATCCGACCGGCGGCGAAGGCCCGTGGCACCTGCTGCCCAAGGGGCCGGTGGTCGGCTCGTCGGAAACGGCGGCGCAGGTGCAGGCCTACCGCAGCCCGCTGGGCCGGCGGCTGGTCGTCCGCGGTCATATCGGCGACCTACTGCGCTACACCCAGACGCTGACGCTGTGGCGCGGCGTCGACCGGGTCGACTGCGCCACCACCATCGACGACTTCGTCGGCGAAGACCGACTGCTGCGGCTGCGCTGGCCGTGCCCGGTGCCGGGCGCGATGCCGGTCAGCGAAGTCGGCGACGCGGTGGTCGGTCGCGGTTTTGCGTTGCTGCACAATCCTATTACGGACTCCCAGTCCGTCGATACCGCCGAGCATCCGTGGACGCTGGACAACCCGGCCTACGGCTGGTTCGGGCTGTCGTCGGCGGCGCGGGTGCGCGTCGGCGACGGCGTGCGTGCGGTGTCGGTGGCCGAGGTGGTCGCGCCGACCGAGGCGGCGGGCGGCCGGCTGGCGCGCGACCTGATGGTCGCGCTGGTGCGGGCCGGCGTCACGGCGACCTGCAGCAGCGCCGACCGGCCGCGCTACGGGCTCCTCGGCGTCGACTCCAACCTGCCCGACACCCGGATCACGCTGCGGCCAGAACGTGTTTACCAAGGCGGTGTTGGCCGCCGCGGATCCGGCGTACAGCCACGAGGTCGAGCGGCAGCTTGCCGAGACCGGCCGGGCCACCGTCTGGGTGCCCGCCGCCGCGCCGCTGGCGGAAGGCTGGATTCCCGATGCCGACCTGCGGGACGCGCGGGCGCTGCCGGTGCTGGTGATCGCCGGGCGCGACGACGCGCACCTGGCCACGGCGATCGCGGCGGTGGCCGACGACCTCGCCGACGCCGAGATCGTCGTCGAGCAGCAGGCCCCGTCGGGGTTGCGGACACTTCGAATCCCGGACCGTCGCGCTGTGCAACCGCGGGGTGCCCAGCTTCGCCGTCGAAACCGACGGCACCCTGCACACCGCGCTGATGCGGTCGTGCACCGGCTGGCCGTCCGGCATCTGGATCGACGAGCCGCGGCGCACCGCGCCCGACGGCTCCAACTTCCAATTGCAGCACTGGACACACGTTTTCGACTATGCGCTGGTATCCGGCGGCGGCGACTGGCGCCACGCCGACGTTCCGGAGCGCAGCGCCGAGTTCTCTCATCCGCTGCTGCCCGTGACGTCGTCGGGTTCGCTCTCGGGGCTGGCTGCGGCCGGCTCGCTGCTGCAGGTCGAACCCGGCCGGCGCGGTGCAGCTGGGCGCGCTCAAGGCGGCCGGCAACCCGTTGGCTCACGGCAGCGCCCAGCGCGTCGACGCCGGCCACGTCGCGATCCGGCTGGTCGAAACCCGCGGCGGTGAGGCCGATGTCGCCGTGCGCTCGCCGCTGGGCACGGTGTCTGAGCTGCGGGCCGCCGACCTGCTGGAGCAGCCGCACGGCGCCGCCATCACCTCACCACGTTGCACGGCCACCAGATCGGCACCGTGCTGGCGCGACTCGACCTGCCCCGGCTGCTGGACGCCGAAAACGCCTCGTTGGCACCGGATGCCGAGATCGCGCAGCCGTTGTATGCGCGCTACTGGCTGCACAACCGCGGACCGGCGCCGCTGGGCGGGCTTGCCCGTCGTCGCGCACCTGCACCCGCACCAACTCACCGCCGCGGCGGGACTCGCACGTTCTCGCTGCGCCTGACGTTGGCCAGCGACAGCAGCGATGCGTCGCTGGCCGGGACGGTGTCGCTGGTCTGCCCGCCCGGCTGGTCGGCCGAGTCCCGCCGTCGCTGCCGTTCACGCTGCCGGCCGGCGAACACCTGGAAGCCGATGTCGTGGTGACGACGCCCGCGGACGTCGAGCCCGGCGTGTATCCGGTGCGGGCGCAGCTGGCGGTCACCGATGCCGGTGTGCCGGCGGCCTGGCGGCAGGTGGTCGAAGACGTCGCGCTGGTTTCCGTCGGTGGGGCCGACGACGGCGGGCTGGTCTACCTGGCCGAGCGAGCCCGGCCGATGTCGTTGTGGCCGCGGGTGATTCGGCCCGGCTGACCGTCACCGTCGGCAGCGAAGCGGGCGGCGACCTGAGCCTGGAGGCGCACCTGATCAGCCCGTGGGGGACCTGGGAGTGGATCGGCCCGGCGGCGCTGGGCGCGGTGTTGCCGGCCCGCGGCACCGTCGAGGTCGGCTTCGACGTGAGCCCGCCGGCCTGGGTCGAGCCCGGCCAGTGGTGGGCGCTGATCCGGATCGGTTGCGCCGGCCGGCTGGTCTACTCGCCCGCGGTGAAGGTGACTGTGCGATGAATGTCGCTGTCGTGGACGGTGTTCCGGTGTCCGGTCGACGAAGTCGACGCGCGCGAGGCGCGACTGCGCGGCGGCCCGCTGGCCTCCGCGCTGCCGGTTGCCGGCACCAGCGAGGGCAGGCAACTGCGGCGCTGGCTGACGCAGCTGATCGTGACCGAACGCGTGGTCGCCGCCGAGGTCGCGGCCCGCGGTGTGAGCACGGACGACGCCCCGGCCGAGGACGACCTGCTGCCCGACATCACGGCCCGGCTGGAGATCGGCAGCATCGCCGCCGCGGCGCTGGCCGACCCCCGCGCGCGGGCGCTGTTCGCGCGCGTCACCGCCGATGTCGATGTCAGCGACGACGACATCGCCGCCTACCACGACCGAAACCCATTGCGGTTCGCCGACTCTCGACCTGAGACGCGCATGGCTGGCGCACCCCGGCCGTGACCGTCCCGCCGCTCGCCGAGGTGCGCCCGATGATCGCCGATCACCTGCGGGCGGCCGCCCGGCGGCGGGCCTTCCGGGTGTGGCTCGACCAGCGCCGGGCCGAGCTGGTGCGGCTGGCGCCCGGCTACGAGCATCCCGGCGACCCGCGTCAACCCGACAACACCCACCGGCACTGAGCCCCGATGCTGACCCTGGCTCTCGACATCGGCGGCACCAAGATCGCCGTCGGACTCGTCGACCCGGCCGGCGAGCTGGTGCACACCGCCGTCGAGCCCACACCGAAAGACCAACAAGCAGAACATGTCTGGGCTGTGGTCGATCGGATGATCGCCGACGCGGCCAGGGCTGCCAACGGCGCGATCCGCGCGGTCGGTATCGGCTCGGCCGGCCCCGTCGATGCGGCCGCGGGGACCGTCAGCCCGATCAATATCGTCTCCTGGCAAGGGTTTCCACTGCGCGACCGGGTCGCGGCCGCGATGCCCGGCGTGCCGGTGCAGCTGGCCGGCGACGGCGTCTGCATGGCGCTCGGCGAGCACTGGCGTGGCGCCGGCCGCGGCGCCGGCTTCATGCTCGGCATGGTCGTCTCGACCGGGGTCGGCGGCGGGCTGGTGCTCGACGGGAAGCCGTATCACGGGCGGACCGGCAACGCCGGCCACGTCGGCCACGTCGTCGTCGAACCCGACGGGCAGCCGTGCCCCTGCGGCGGCCGCGGATGCGTCGAGACCGTCGCGTCCGGACCGTGGATGACGCGATGGGCGCTGGCCAACGGCTGGGCCGGGCCGCCCGGCGCCGACGCCGTCGGCGCTGGCCGAAGCGGCCGCAAGCCGGTGATCCGGTGGCGCTGAGGGCGTTTCACCGTAGCGCCACCGCGTTGGCCGCGATGATCGCCTCGGTCGGTGCGGTGTGCGACCTCGACCTCGTCGTCATCGGCGGGGGAGTGGCCAAGATCGGGTCCGATTGCTGTTCGACCCGCTGCGCGCGGCGCTGGCCGAGTACGCGGGGCTGAGCTTCATCCGCGGTCTGCGGGTGGTGCCGGCCGCCCTCGGCGGCGACGCCGGCCTGATCGGCGCGGCCGCACTGGTCTCATCCGTCACGTGAGTCACTGAGTCCGGCCATGTGCCGATGTGCCCGCCTCTGAGCGAATTCTCCCGCGATGTCGGATCGGCATGCGAGGTTGAAGTCGATGAAGGCGCTGCGGGGAATTGAGTTGCGGTACGTCCTGACCATGCATCTGGCCAGGCATGGCCGTTCGACCATCCGAGAGCTTGTCGATGCGCTGGCCTTCCATGGGTTCGCTGCCGCCGACCCGGCCAACAAGTCGGTGTCGGACGCGTTGCGGTGGGAGTGCGGTCGCGGGAGAGTCCGCCGCCTCGGGCGCGGCGTGTACGGCCCGGGCCAGATGCCGCGCGGCACCGAGCACCGGATCCGCCAGCGTGAATTGGCTCTGCGGGCCGAGGCAATTCGCTACGAGGCGGGCACATCGGCACATGGTCGGGCAGCTGTGACAGCTGAGACTGGCCGTTTTGGCTGATCGCGGCACGCCACGGTATGGTGGGCGGCGATCCACCGAAGACCGTCGGTCACCGAGCAATCGGTTGAAGGTCCGGGAATTCCCGGGCGGCCCACGCAGGAGGACGAGGCAGACCTCTTGGCGCAGCCGACGAATTTCACGCCCCGACCGCTTCCTGCGTCGGGGCGTTCGTCATTTCCCGGGCCGAGAACCCAAGGAGGAATGCATGGCACAGGCTGACAAGGCCACCGCCGTTGCAGACATCGCTGAGCAGTTCAAGAGCTCAACGGCGACCGTGATCACCGAGTATCGCGGTCTGACGGTCGCCAACCTGGCCGAGCTGCGCCGCTCGCTGGCTGGTTCGGCGACCTACTCGGTCGCCAAGAACACGCTGATCAAGCGGGCTGCGTCGGACGCCGGCGTCGAAGGCCTCGACGAGCTGTTCGTCGGGCCGACCGCGATCGCGTTCGTCAGCGGCGAGGCCGTTGACGCCGCCAAGGCGATCAAGAAGTTCGCCAAGGACCACAAGGCGCTGGTCATCAAGGGCGGCTACATGGACGGTCGCGCGCTGACCGTCGCCGAAGTCGAGCGCATCGCCGATCTGGAGTCGCGCGAGGTTCTGCTGGCCCAGCTGGCCGGAGCGATGAAGGCCAACCTGTCCAAGGCGGCCGGGCTGTTCAACGCGCCCGCCTCGCAGGTGGCCAGGCTTGCCGCCGCACTGCAAGAGAAGCGAGCCGCAGAAGAACCTGCGGCCCCGGCCGAAGCGGCGGCCCCGTCGCCGCCGTCGAGGCCCCCGCGGCCGAGGCCGAGCCGACCGAAACACCTGCGGAATCCCCCGCCGAAACCACCGAATAAACCCCGTAACACCCAGGAAGGACCCACACCATGTCCAAGCTCTCCACTGACGAACTGCTCGACGCCTTCAAGGAACTCACCTTGCTGGAGCTCTCGGAGTTCGTGAAGAAGTTCGAAGAGACCTTCGAGGTCACCGCGGCCGCCCCGGTCGCCGTTGCCGCCGCCGGCCCCGCCGCCGGTGGCGCGCCCGCCGAGGCCGCCGAGGAGCAGTCGGAATTCGACGTCATCCTCGAGGCCGCCGGTGAGAAGAAGATCGGCGTCATCAAGGTTGTGCGTGAGATCGTCTCGGGCCTGGGCCTGAAAGAGGCCAAGGACCTCGTCGACGGCGCGCCCAAGCCGGTTCTGGAGAAGGCGCCCAAGGAGGCTGCCGAGGAGGCCAAGAGCAAGCTCGAGGCCGCCGGCGCCACCGTCACCGTCAAGTAGTCGATTCGCGAAAACCCCCGGAGCCGAACAGGTTCCGGGGGTTTCGTGTATCTAGCGCTGGACCGACGCCTGCTGCGACTTTCGCACCAGCTCCGGCGAATCACCCAGCGCGACAAGCAGATTCGTCGTCAAGGCGGCCAGCACCGGCTCGACCGCGCTGCCCTGCGCGCCGTAGAAGCCGGCGAGTTCGAGCATGACGAAGCCGTGGATCGCCGCCCAGAACTGAGCGGCGGTGGCCACCACGGAGGCATCGTCGTCGGGTGAGCCGCCGATTCGCCCGGCCTGCATCGCCGCGGTGCACGCCCCGGACGACGTGGGCGAAGCTGGGGTAGTGGTCGGTGATCTCGGCCACGCTCAATGTCAGCACGTCGTGAGCCGGCGCATTGATGCCCTGCGCGCTGGTACTGCCGAACATCAACCGGTACATATGCGGACGCTCGATCGCATAGCGCCGGTAGGCGATCCCGGTGGCCATCAGATCCGCGACCGGGTCCGACGTCGGCGGCATCGTCAACGCGGCATCGAACTGGCGAATCCCTTCCTCGGCAACCGCGGCAATCAGCCCGGGCATGCCGCTGAAGTAGGTGTATACCGCCATCGTCGACGTCCCCGCGGCGCTGGCGATCTTGCGGGTCTGAAGTCCGTCCGGGCCGTCCTGGTTGAGCATGTCGACGGCAACGCGCAGCAACTCGTCGCGCACGTTGCGGTCAGGCCGCGGAGTCTCAGAAGCCATTTGTGAACATCTTGACATATCGCGCAACGGATCGGTATAACAATGAAATATCAATGTTATTCGAGCTAGGAGCCAGCAGTGAGCAGTGCCGTCACCACCCCACCTGCGAACCCGTATCTCGATGATTTCCTGGCCCCGGTCAGCGCCGAGGTGACCGCGACCGACCTGGCGGTCACCGGGCACATCCCCGAATTCCTGGACGGGCGTTACCTGCGCAACGGGCCCAACCCGGTCGCCGAGGTCGACCCGGCCACCTATCACTGGTTCACCGGCGACGGCATGGTGCACGGTGTCTCGCTGCAGGGCGGCAAGGCCGGCTGGTATCGCAACCGCTGGGTCCGCAGCGCAGCTGTGCGCAGCGCTCTGGGGGAGCCGGCCGCGACCGCGCGCAACCTGCGCGCGGGGATGCAATCGCTCGGCGCCAACACCAACGTGCTGGCTCACGCCGGCAAGACGCTGGCCCTCGTCGAAGGCGGCGTGGCCAACTACGAACTCACCGACGAACTCGACACCGTCGGGCCGTGCGATTTCGACGGCACCCTGCTCGGGCGGCTATGCCGCTCATCCGCATCGCGACCCGAAGACCGGCGAACTGCACGCGGTGTCCTACTCCTTCGCGCGCGGCAGGAACGGTGCAGTACTCGGTGATCGACACCGACGGCCACGCCCGGCGCACGGTCGACATCGAGGTCTCGGGGTCGCCGATGATGCACGACTTCTCGTTGACCGACAAATATGTAGTGCTCTACGACCTGCCGGTGACGCTGGACCCGATGCAGGTGTTGCCGAAGAAGATGCCCCGGTGGATGCGGCATCCGGCTCGCCTGGTGGCCGAAGCCGTCGTCGGGCAGGTTCCGGTGCCCGGCCCGATCGCGGCGCTGTTCAACCGCAACGAAAAGCCGGCCTACCAGCTGCCCTACGCCTGGAACCCGAAATACCCGGCACGCATCGGGGTGATGCCGCGCGAGGGAAACAACGACGACGTGCGGTGGTTCGAGATCGAACCGCTGCTACGTCTACCACCCGCTCAACGCCTACTCCGAGATGCGCGACGGCCACGAAGTGCTGGTGCTCGACGTGGTGCGCTACGAGCGGATGTTCGACCGTGACCGGCGCGGGCCCGGCGACGTCATGCCCACGCTGGACCGGTGGACGATCAACCTGTCCACCGGAGCGGTGAGCAGCGAACGCCGCGACGACCGCTCGCAGGAATTTCCCCGGATCAACGAGACGCTGCTGGGCAGTCGGCATCGCTTCGGCTACACCGTCGGCATCGACGGCGGCTTCGTGAACTCAGGCAGATCCAAAATGTCGTCGGCGCTCTACAAGCACGACTACGCGACCGGATCGAGCATGGTCGCCCCGCTCGACCCCGAATTGCTGATCGGCGAGATGTCTTTCGTCCCGCGCCCCGCCGCCGATTCGGCTAGCTTGTCTGAGGATGACGGAATCCTGATCGGTTACGGGTATCACCGCGGACATGACGAGGGCCAGCTGCTGCTGCTCGATGCGCAAACGTGCGAGTCGGTGGCGACGGTCCATTTACCGCAGCGCGTACCGATGGGATTTCACGGAAACTGGGCGCCTCAGGACTGATCAAATCTGACCTACCTGTGCGCTACAGTGACTCAAGCCACAAGCTGGGCTTGGGCTGCTATCAGCAACATCAGCGGGAGGGTTTCGCGTGGGTATCGGTATTCAGGTTGAGGGGCTGACGAAGTCCTTCGGTTCCCAGCGAATCTGGGAAGACGTCACGATGGACGATCCCCGAGGGCGAGGTCAGTGTTCTGCTGGGCCCGTCGGGTACGGGTAAATCGGTCTTCCTGAAGTCGCTGATCGGCCTGCTGCGCCCCGAGCGCGGCTCGATCATCGTCGACGGCACCGACATCACCGAATGCTCGGCCAAGGAGCTTGTACGACATCCGCACCCTGTTCGGCGTCATGTTCCAGGACGGCGCCCTGTTCGGGTCGATGAACCTCTACGACAACACCGCGTTCCCGTTGCGCGAGCACACCAAGAAGAAGGAAGGCGAGATCCGTGACGTCGTCATGGAGAAGCTGGAGATGGTGGGTCTCGGCGGGGACGAGAAGAAGTTCCCCGGTGAGATCTCCGGTGGTATGCGCAAGCGTGCCGGCCTGGCCCGCTCGCTGGTGCTGGACCCGCAGATCATTCTCTGTGACGAGCCGGACTCCGGTCTGGACCCGGTCCGTACCGCGTACCTGTGCCAGTTGCTGATCGACATCAACGCCCAGATCGACTGCACGATCCTGATCGTGACGCACAACATCAACATCGCCCGCACGGTGCCCGACAACATGGGCATGCTGTTCCGCCGCAAGCTGGTCATGTTCGGCCCCCGCGAGGTACTGCTGACCAGCGACGAGCCGGTCGTCAAACAGTTCCTCAACGGTCGCCGTATCGGCCCGATCGGTATGTCGGAGGAAAAGGACGAGGCCACCATGGCCGAGGAGCAGGCCCACATCGAGGCCGGCCACCACGACGGTGGCACCGATGAGGTCGAGGGTGTGCCGCCGCAGATCACCGCGACCCCCGGCATGCCCGAGCGCAAAGCCGCCGGCCGCCGCCAGGCCCGGGTTCGGGAGAACCTGCACCTGCTGCCCAAGGATGCCCAAGAGGCCATCCTCGCGTCCTTTGAGGCCGACAAGCAGGAAGCCACCAAGGAGTCCAACAGGCAGCAGGGCGCCCACAGCTACGACGACCCCGACACCGCATCGATCCCGACGCAGCGCGGCCGCTGACAGCGCGACCGCTGGTTGGCGACCGTCTCGGCATTTTGGTGCCGGCCCGCTGCACCCGGCTTCGCCGGGTTTGCGACCGCCACGGTTGCGGAGCGCCGGCCCACCGGGCACGGAAGGAGTTTTGTTCCACAAACAAGGTGCGTCACCTCTTGACGGAAACCGCCGAAGGGGTCACTCTGTTGGGCAGAATGAATGCACGGGAATTTCGAGTCGCCAGCCAGCGCCGCCTTCCCGTCCAGGAAAATGAGGCCCGAGCAGGGTAGTTGAGGAATGCGCCGTCCTGCGCTATTGTTGGACGTTGCGCTGGCTGCCTCCTGCCCACCTCACACCGCCACATGACCACGTGGTCCTAGCTTGAGCTACCGCTGATACAGCGAATTAGCTCTGTGCGTGAGTTACGGACAGATCGTCCGCCAGCCGACCCGACAAAGTTATAGCGGCGAACGGCTCCGGTGGCCTTCCGGAATCTCTAGTCGCGTGAGGTGCTGGAAGGAATGCATCTTGGCAGTCTCCCGCCAGAGCAAGAAAACCCCTCAAAGTTCTACCTCCTCCAACAGTTCCGTACCCGGGGCTCCTGATCGTGTTTCGTTCGCCAAGCTGCGTGAACCTCTTGAGGTCCCGGGCTTGCTGGACGTGCAGACCGACTCTTTCGAGTGGTTGATCGGTGCTCCCCGCTGGCGCGAAATTGCCGCGGGACGTGGCGACGAGAACCCGACAGGTGGCCTCGAAGAGGTTCTGTACGAGCTCTCGCCGATCGAGGATTTCTCGGGCTCAATGTCGCTGTCCTTCTCCGACCCACGATTCGACGAGGTCAAGGCCCCCGTCGATGAATGCAAAGACAAGGACATGACGTACGCGGCCCCGCTGTTCGTCACCGCGGAGTTCATCAACAACAACACCGGCGAGATCAAGAGCCAGACGGTGTTCATGGGTGACTTCCCGATGATGACCGAGAAGGGCACGTTCATCATCAACGGCACCGAGCGTGTGGTGGTCAGCCAGCTGGTCCGCTCGCCCGGTGTGTATTTCGACGACACCATCGACAAGTCCACCGAGAAGGTGCTGCACAGCGTCAAGGTGATCCCGAGCCGCGGTGCGTGGCTGGAGTTCGACATCGACAAGCGCGACACCGTCGGTGTTCGCATCGACCGCAAGCGTCGCCAGGCCGTCACCGTGCTACTCAAGGCGCTGGGCTGGAGCAACGAGCAGATCCGCGAGCGCTTCGGCTTCTCCGAGATCATGATGCAGACCCTCGAGCGTGACCCCACCCAGAACTCCGACGAGGCGCTGCTGGAGATCTACCGCCGGCTGCGTCCGGGCGAGCCGCCGACCAAGGAGTCCGCGCAGACCCTGCTGGAGAACCTGTTCTTCAAGGAGAAGCGTTACGACCTGGCCCGCGTTGGTCGTTACAAGATCAACAAGAAGCTGGGGCTGAGCGCCACGCCGGCCGAGAAGTCCGCGACCACGCTGACCGAGGAAGACGTCGTCGCGACCGTCGAGTACCTGGTGCGCCTGCACGAGGGTCAGACCTCGATGACCGTCCCCGGCGGCGTCGAGGTTCCGGTGGAGACCGACGACATCGACCACTTCGGTAACCGTCGTCTGCGCACGGTCGGCGAGCTGATCCAGAACCAGATCCGGGTCGGTATGTCCCGGATGGAGCGCGTGGTCCGCGAGCGGATGACGACTCAGGACGTCGAGGCGATCACGCCGCAGACCCTGATCAACATCCGGCCGGTAGTCGCCGCGATCAAGGAGTTCTTCGGCACCAGCCAGCTCTCGCAGTTCATGGACCAGAACAACCCGCTGTCGGGTCTGACCCACAAGCGCCGCCTGTCGGCGCTGGGCCCCGGTGGTCTGTCCCGTGAGCGCGCCGGCCTCGAGGTTCGTGACGTGCACCCCAGCCACTACGGCCGGATGTGTCCGATCGAGACCCCGGAAGGCCCGAACATCGGCCTGATCGGTTCGCTGTCGGTGTACGCACGGGTCAACCCGTTCGGCTTCATCGAGACGCCGTACCGCAAGGTGAACGACGGTGTGGTCTCCGACGAGATCCAGTACCTGACCGCCGACGAGGAAGACCGCCACGTCGTCGCCCAGGCCAACTCGCCGATCAACGACGGCGGCCAGTTCCTCGAGGACCGCGTGCTGGTTCGACGCAAGGGCGGCGAGGTCGAGTACGTGTCCTCGGCAGAGGTCGACTACATGGACGTCTCGCCGCGGCAGATGGTCTCCGTGGCCACCGCGATGATTCCGTTCCTCGAGCACGACGACGCCAACCGTGCCCTGATGGGTGCCAACATGCAGCGCCAGGCGGTTCCGCTGGTGCGTAGTGAGGCACCGCTGGTGGGTACCGGCATGGAGCTGCGCGCCGCGATCGACGCCGGCGATGTCGTCGTCGCCGAGAAGGCCGGTGTGATCGAGGAGGTGTCCGCCGACTACATCACCGTGATGGCCGACGACGGCACCCGGCACACCTACCGGATGCGCAAGTTCGCCCGGTCCAACCACGGCACCTGCGCCAACCAGCGTCCGATCGTGGACTCCGGTGAGCGGGTCGAGTCCGGCCAGGTCATCGCCGACGGGCCCTGCACCGACAACGGTGAGATGGCGCTCGGCAAGAACCTGCTGGTCGCGATCATGCCCTGGGAAGGTCACAACTACGAGGACGCGATCATCCTGTCCAACCGCCTGGTTGAGGAGGACGTGCTCACCTCGATCCACATCGAGGAGCACGAGATCGACGCCCGCGACACCAAGCTGGGTGCCGAGGAGATCACGCGGGACATCCCGAACGTCTCCGACGAGGTGCTGGCTGACCTCGACGAGCGCGGCATCGTCCGCATCGGCGCCGAGGTCCGCGACGGCGACATCCTGGTCGGCAAGGTCACCCCGAAGGGTGAGACCGAGCTGACTCCGGAGGAGCGGTTGCTCCGCGCGATCTTCGGTGAGAAGGCTCGCGAGGTCCGCGACACGTCGCTGAAGGTTCCGCACGGTGAGTCCGGCAAGGTGATCGGTATCCGGGTGTTCTCGCGCGAGGACGACGACGAGCTGCCGGCCGGTGTCAACGAGCTGGTCCGCGTCTACGTCGCCCAGAAGCGCAAGATCTCCGACGGTGACAAGCTGGCCGGACGCCACGGCAACAAGGGCGTCATCGGCAAGATCCTGCCGGCCGAGGACATGCCGTTCCTTCCGGACGGAACTCCGGTCGACATCATCCTGAACACGCACGGTGTGCCGCGACGGATGAACATCGGCCAGATCTTGGAAACCCACCTCGGGTGGGTGGCCAAGGCCGGCTGGAACATCGAAGGTGCTCCCGAGTGGGCGGCGAACCTGCCCGAGGACCTGCACCGCTCCGAGCCGGATGCGATCGTTGCGACCCCGGTGTTCGACGGCGCGAAGGAAGAGGAGCTGACGGGCCTGCTGGCCTCGACGCTGCCCAACCGCGACGGCGACGTGCTGGTGAACCACGACGGTAAGGCTGTCTTGTTCGACGGTCGCAGTGGTGAGCCGTTCCCGTACCCGGTGACGGTCGGCTACATGTACATCATGAAGCTGCACCACTTGGTGGACGACAAGATTCACGCTCGCTCCACCGGCCCGTACTCGATGATCACCCAGCAGCCGTTGGGTGGTAAGGCGCAGTTCGGTGGTCAGCGGTTCGGTGAGATGGAGTGCTGGGCCATGCAGGCCTACGGTGCCGCGTACACGCTGCAGGAGCTGTTGACCATCAAGTCCGACGACACCGTCGGCCGGGTCAAGGTGTACGAGGCAATCGTCAAGGGCGAGAACATCCCCGAGCCGGGCATTCCCGAGTCGTTCAAGGTGCTTCTCAAAGAGCTGCAGTCGCTGTGCCTCAACGTCGAGGTGCTCTCCAGCGATGGTGCGGCGATCGAGATGCGCGACGGCGACGATGAGGACCTGGAGCGCGCTGCCGCGAACCTGGGAATCAACTTGTCTCGCAACGAATCTGCGTCCGTTGAGGATCTTGCTTAATTCAGTATTTTCTAGTCCCGCAAGGGGAAAGGGAGTTACGTGTTAGACGTCAACTTCTTCGATGAACTCCGTATTGGCCTGGCCACGGCGGAGGACATCCGTAACTGGTCCTTCGGCGAGGTCAAGAAGCCGGAGACGATCAACTACCGCACATTGAAGCCGGAGAAGGACGGCCTGTTCTGCGAGAAGATCTTCGGACCGACTCGCGACTGGGAGTGCTACTGCGGCAAGTACAAGCGCGTCCGCTTCAAGGGCATCATCTGTGAGCGCTGTGGCGTCGAGGTGACTCGTGCCAAGGTTCGCCGTGAGCGGATGGGCCACATCGAGCTGGCCGCACCGGTCACGCACATCTGGTACTTCAAGGGTGTGCCGTCGCGGTTGGGCTACCTGCTCGACCTGGCGCCGAAGGATCTCGAGAAGATCATCTACTTCGCCGCTTACGTGATCACCGCGGTCGACACCGAGATGCGGCACAACGAGCTGTCCACTCTCGAGGCCGAGATGGTTGTCGAGCGCAAGGCGATCGAGGACCAGCGCGATGCCGACCTCGAGGCGCGTGCGCAGAAGCTGGAAGCCGACCTGGCCGAGTTGGAGGCCGAGGGCGCCAAAGCCGATGCGCGGCGCAAGGTTCGCGATGGTGGCGAGCGTGAGATGCGTCAGCTCCGTGACCGCACCCAGCGTGAGCTGGACCGGCTCGAGGAGATCTGGACCACCTTCACCAAGCTGGCTCCCAAGCAGCTGATCGTCGACGAGAACCTGTACCGCGAGCTCATCGACCGGTACGGCGAGTACTTCAACGGCGCCATGGGCGCGGAGTCGATTCAGAAGCTGATCGAGACCTTCGACATCGACGCCGAGGCCGAAATCCTGCGCGACGTCATCAAGAACGGCAAGGGGCAGAAGAAGCTTCGTGCACTCAAGCGGCTGAAGGTCGTCGCGGCTTTCGCGACGAACCGCAACTCGCCGATGGGCATGGTGCTCAACGCCGTTCCGGTGATCCCGCCGGAGCTGCGTCCGATGGTTCAGCTCGACGGTGGCCGCTTCGCGACCTCCGACCTCAACGACCTGTACCGCCGCGTGATCAACCGCAACAACCGCCTCAAGAGGCTGATCGACCTCGGCGCGCCCGAGATCATCGTCAACAACGAGAAGCGGATGCTGCAGGAGTCGGTCGACGCGCTGTTCGACAACGGCCGTCGCGGCCGTCCGGTCACTGGGCCGGGCAACCGCCCGCTCAAGTCGCTGTCGGATCTGCTCAAGGGTAAGCAGGGTCGGTTCCGTCAGAACCTGCTCGGTAAGCGTGTCGACTACTCGGGCCGTTCGGTCATCGTGGTCGGCCCGCAGCTCAAGCTGCACCAGTGTGGTCTGCCCAAGCTGATGGCTCTCGAGCTGTTCAAGCCGTTCGTGATGAAGCGACTGGTCGACCTCAACCACGCGCAGAACATCAAGAGCGCCAAGCGCATGGTCGAGCGTCAGCGTCCGCAGGTGTGGGATGTCCTCGAAGAGGTCATCGCCGAGCACCCGGTGCTGCTGAACCGCGCACCGACTCTGCACCGGTTGGGTATTCAGGCTTTCGAGCCACAGCTGGTGGAGGGCAAGGCTATTCAGCTGCACCCGTTGGTGTGTGAGGCGTTCAACGCCGACTTCGACGGTGACCAGATGGCGGTGCACCTGCCGCTGAGTGCCGAGGCGCAGGCCGAGGCCCGCATCCTGATGCTGTCGTCGAACAACATCCTGTCGCCGGCCTCGGGTCGCCCGCTGGCCATGCCGCGACTGGACATGGTGACCGGGTTGTTCTTCCTGACCACCGAGATCCCCGGCGACACCGGCGAATACGTGCCTGCGGCCAAGGACCGTCCGGAGTTCGGGGTGTACGCCTCGCCGGCCGAGGCCATCATGGCGCTGGACCGCGGCGCGCTGAGCGTGCGGGCCAAGATCAAGATTCGGCTGACTCAGCTGCGTCCGCCGGCCGAGATCGAGGCCGAGCGGTTCGGTCAAAACGGTTGGCAGCCAGGCGATGCCTGGATCGCCGAGACGACGCTGGGCCGGGTGATCTTCAACGAGCTGTTGCCCGTCGGGTACCCGTTCGTGGACAAGCAGATGCACAAGAAGGTGCAGGCTGCGATCATCAACGATCTGGCCGAGCGCTACCCGATGATCGTGGTCGCGCAGACCGTCGACAAGCTCAAGGACGCCGGCTTCCACTGGGCCACCCGTTCGGGTGTCACCGTGTCGATGGCCGACGTGCTGGTGCCGCCGAACAAGGCCGAGATTCTCGACGCCTACGAAGGGCGCGCCGACAAGGTCGAAAAGCAGTTCCAGCGTGGTGCTTTGAACAAGGACGAGCGCAACGAGGCCTTGGTGGAGATCTGGAAGGAAGCCACCGACGAGGTTGGTGAGGCGCTTCGCGACCACTACCCGGCCGACAACCCGATCATCACGATCGTCGAATCGGGCGCCACGGGTAACTTCACCCAGACGCGGACGCTGGCCGGCATGAAGGGTCTGGTGACCAACCCGAAGGGTGAGTTCATCCCGCGCCCGATCAAGTCGTCGTTCCGTGAAGGCCTGACGGTGTTGGAGTACTTCATCAACACCCACGGCGCGCGGAAGGGTCTGGCGGACACCGCATTGCGTACCGCCGACTCGGGTTACCTGACCCGTCGTCTGGTCGACGTCAGCCAGGACGTCATCGTTCGCGAGACCGACTGTGGTACCGAGCGCGGCATCCTCGTCGAGCTGGCCGAGCGTCAGCCCGACGGCACGCTGATCCGTGACCCGCACATCGAAACCTCGGCCTACGCACGGACTTTGGGTACCGATGCGGCAGACGAGGCGGGCAACGTCGTCGTCGCTCGTGGCGAGGACCTGGGTGACCCGCAGATCGATGCGCTGCTGGCGGCCGGCATCACACAGGTGAAGGTCCGTTCCGTGCTGACCTGCACCACCGGCACCGGCGTATGTGCGACGTGCTACGGCCGCTCGATGGCCACCGGCAAGCTGGTCGACATCGGTGAGGCCGTGGGTATCGTTGCGGCGCAGTCGATTGGTGAGCCCGGCACGCAGCTGACCATGCGTACCTTCCACCAGGGTGGTGTCGGTGAGGACATCACCGGCGGTCTGCCCCGTGTGCAGGAGCTGTTCGAGGCCCGCGTGCCGCGCGGTAAGGCACCGATCGCCGACGTCACCGGGCGGGTGCGCCTGGAGGACGGCGAGCGCTTCTACAAGATCACCATCGTTCCGGACGACGGTGGCGAAGAGGTTGTCTACGACAAGCTCTCGAAGCGTCAGCGTCTGCGCGTCTTCAAGCACGAGGACGGTTCCGAGCGGCTGCTCACCGACGGCGACCACGTCGAGGTGGGTCAGCAGCTGATGGAAGGCTCCGCCGACCCGCACGAGGTGCTGCGCGTGCAGGGCCCCCGCGAGGTGCAGATCCACCTGACCAAAGAGGTCCAGGAGGTCTACCGCGCTCAGGGTGTGTCGATCCACGACAAGCACATCGAGGTCATCGTCCGGCAGATGCTGCGCCGGGTGACGATCATCGACTCGGGCTCGACGGAGTTCCTGCCCGGCTCGCTGATCGACCGTGCCGAGTTCGAGGCGTCGAACCGCCGGGTGGTGGCCGAGGGCACCGAGCCCGCCGCCGGCCGTCCGGTGCTGATGGGTATCACCAAGGCGTCGCTGGCCACCGACTCGTGGCTGTCGGCGGCGTCGTTCCAGGAGACCACGCGCGTGCTGACCGATGCGGCGATCAACTGCCGCAGCGACAAGCTGCAGGGTCTGAAGGAGAACGTGATCATCGGAAAGCTGATCCCGGCCGGTACCGGTATCAACCGGTACCGCAACATCCAGGTGCAGCCGACCGAGGAAGCCCGCGCTGCGGCGTACACGATCCCGTCCTACGAGGATCAGTACTACAGCCCGGACTTCGGCCAGGCGACCGGAGCCGCGGTTCCGCTGGACGACTACGGCTACTCCGACTACCGGTAGTTCGACAAAACGACAAAGCCCCGGGTTACGGCGATTTCTAGGGGTCGTCGCAACACTGCTGGTTAGTGGGCTTGTAGTAGATCACGCAGACGCTCGGCTGGGGTTTCCCAGTCGAGCGTTTTGCGTGGGCGGCCGTTGAGTAGCTGGGCGACGTGTTCGAGGTCTTCGGGGCCGTGCATGCTGAGGTCGGTGCCTTTGGGGAAGTACTGGCGCAGCAGGCCGTTGGTGTTCTCGTTGGTGCCGCGCTGCCAGGGGCTGGCGGGGTCGCAGAAGTAGACCGCCATGTCAGTGGCCATCGAGAACTGTTTGTGCCGGGCCATTTCCGCGCCCTGGTCCCAGGTCAACGAGCCCCGCAGATGGGCCGGCAGAGTCGAGATTGTCTGAATTAGCCCGTCGCGTACGACTTCGGCGTCGTGCCCGTGGGGTAGGTGGACCAGCAGGGTGTAGCGGGTGGCACGCTCGACCAAAGTGGCGATCGCGGTCTTGTTGGCTTCGCCCATGATCAGGTCGCCTTCCCAATGGCCGGGCACCGCGCGGTCGGCGACCTCGGCGGGCCGCTCGCTGATCATGATCATCGGGTCGATGAACCGGTGGGTGCGTTGATCGGGGCGCCGATGTGGTTTACGGCGGGTGCGTCCGGTTCGAAGTGCTTGGGCGACTTCGCGTTTGAGCCCGCCGCGGGCCTGGAAGTACAGAGCCTGGTAAATCGTTTCGTGACTCACCCGCATACTTTCGTCGTCCGGGAAATCCTTGACCAGACGGTGCGAGATCTCCTCGGGCGACCACTGCTGGGTCAACCCGTCGGCGACCGCTTGGCGCAAGGTCTGGTTGGTGACCAGTTTGGACTGCTTGGGCCGGGCCCGGGCCGCGGCGGCAGCGGTGTCGGCCTGATACGGCAGATAGAGCCCTTCGATGCTGCCCCGGCGGACCTCCCGCGACACCGTCGAGAGATGCTTGCCAATATCGACAGCGATCCGGGTCAGGGTGAGCCCGGCGTGTAGGCCATCAGCGACAGCGAGCCGGTCAGGCAACGACAGGTACCGCCCACCTGTCACTGCGGCATTCGGTGGCGGCGACGGACTGGGTTTCACTGCCTGTGTGTACCGCGTGCCGGTCGTGTAATCGATGACCGTGCCATCGGAATAGACCCGCGTGTTGGCGACCTTGCGGACACCGGCTCGCCAGTCACGGGCGGTCCGCACATTGACCCCCACCTCACGAGCCGCACGCGCCGCCGACCAGCCTGAGGCGATGAGCTCGAAAAATCGGGCTTTGGCCTCGGCTTTGCCGCGGGGCCGGCGCTCCGTGCTGACCAATCCCGCTGCCATCAGTAGCTTCCGGGCAGAAGAATGCGAAATACCCGCCGATTTCGCTGCCTGATTGACCGAGCCCGACGCGGCGAACACCGCCGCCACCACAGCCTCGTCAACCCCTTCGAGGTTCCGACGCGGCGGCCGCAGGCCCCGGCCTGTGGCTCGCAGGATCGCATAACAGCGCTGAGGTGAAACACCGAGTGATCGCGCCGCATCTTTAACCGACACACCCGCATCGACCAGCGTTGCTAACCGATCACCAAACCGAACACAGTCCTCCGAAAACGACACGGCCGCCGCAACCTCTCAAATCGAGAGTGTTGCGACGACCCCTAGAAATCGCCGACCCCCGGGGCTTTTTCGTGCTTCGGGCCGCCCGGGTGTGCCGAGCGCGCGGCCAGCCGCACGCCGGGCGGTGGGCGCCCGGCTGCCCGGCGCTCGTCGCTGCCTGTCCCGCCGGCTCACTAGACTGGCCGACGTGCTCATCGGTTCACATATCAGTCCGCAGGATCCGCTGGCCACCGCTGCGGCCGAGAACGCCGACGTCGTGCAGATCTTTCTCGGCAATCCGCAGAGCTGGAAGGCGCCCAAGCCGCGTGACGACGCCGCGGAACTCAAGGCTGCGGCCTTGCCGATCTACGTGCATGCGCCGTACCTGATCAACGTCGCCTCGGCGAACAACCGGGTGCGCATCCCGTCGCGCAAGATCCTGCAGCAGACCTGCGACGCCGCGGCCGACATCGGTGCCGCCGCGATCATCGTGCACGGCGGCCACGTCACCGAAGACGACGATCTCGACGAAGGGTTCCTGCGCTGGCGCAAGGCGCTCGATCAGTTGGAGACGAAAGTTCCGGTCTACCTGGAGAACACCGCCGGCGGCGACCACGCGATGGCCCGCCACTTCGACACCATCGCCCGGCTGTGGGACCACATCGGCGACGCCGGTGTCGGTTTCTGCCTCGACACCTGCCACGCCTGGGCCGCAGGGGAGGCGCTCGTCGACGCCGTCGACCGGATCAAGGGCATCACCGGGCGCATCGACCTGGTGCACTGCAACGACTCCAAGGACTCCGCGGGCTCCGGCCGCGACCGGCATGCCAATTTCGGCACCGGGCAGATCGATCCCGAGTTGCTGGTGGCGGTCGTCAAAGCCGCCGATGCGCCGGTGATCTGCGAGACGGCCGAAGAGGGCCGCAAAGACGACATCGCGTTCCTGCGGGAGAAGACGAGCGCCTGAGATGCGTCATCGAATCGCGATGCTGCTGGGCGTCGTGCTGGTTCTCGCCGGATGCGCAGTCCTGCATCCGAAGCCGCCGTCGGGATTCGTCGACGGCGCCAGCATCCACACCATCGGCGTGGGTGGGCGCGACCGGGTCTACCGGCTGCACAAGCCCGCCGGCCTGCCCGCATCGGCCAGCCTGGTCGTGGTGTTGCACGGCGGGTTCGGTAGCGCCGAGCAAGCTGAAAGGTCTTACGGTTGGGACCAATTGGCCGACTCGGCGAAATTCGTCGCAGTCTATCCCGACGGTGTGAAGCGGGCCTGGAACGTCAACGGCGGCGGCTGCTGCGGCCGGCCTGCCCAGGAGAACATCGATGACGTCGGCTTCATCAGCGCGGTCGTGGCGAACGTCGCCAAGAACATCGGCATCGACACCTCTCGGGTGTATGCCACCGGCATGAGCAACGGCGGCATCATGTCCTACACCTTGGCGTGCAACACCACGCTGTTCGCCGCGATCGGCCCGGTCGCGGCCACGCAACTGGACCCGTGCAGGTCGCCGCATCCGGTGTCGGTGATGGCGGTTCACGGCACCGCCGATCCGATGATTCCGTACGGTGGCGGGCCGGGCCACGGTTTCGCCCACATCAACGGCCCGCCGGTACCGGAGCTGAATGCGTTGTGGCGCAAGATCGATCAATGCCAGGAGCCCACCGAGACGACCGACGGCCAGGTCACCACCTCGACCGCCGGATGCGCCGGGGGACGCGGCGTCGCGCTGGTCACCGTCGCCGACGGCGGACACCACTGGCCCGATTTCGCCACCGCCCAGCTATGGGAGTTTTTCGCCGGCCATCACCGCTGAGCATTACACCTCTTGTGCGGTTGTAGAAAAAATGTAACATTGGTGGCATGCCAGACACCCATGTCGTCAGTAACCAGGTGCCGCCGTTGCAGGAGCACAACCCGGCCTCGTCTCCGGTTCTCATCGAGGCGCTGATCCGCGAGGGCGGCCAGTGGGGCCTGGACGACGTGACCGCGGTCGGCGCGATCTCCGGTGCCCGCCAGACGCAGCGCTGGGGCGAGCTGGCTCAGCGCAACCGGCCGATCCTGCGCACGCACGACCGCTACGGCAACCGCATCGACGAGGTCGAGTTCGACCCCGCCTATCACGAGCTGATGCGCGTGGCGATCGAGCATGGACTGCATGCCGCGCCGTGGGCTGACGACCGGCCGGGCGCGCACGTGGTGCGCGCGGCCAAGACCAGCGTGTGGACCGCCGAGCCCGGCCACGTGTGCCCGATCTCGATGACCTACGCGGTCGTGCCGGCCCTGCGGTTCAACCCCGAGCTGGCCGACATCTACGAGCCGCTGCTCACCAGTCGCGTGTACGACCCCGAATTGAAGCTTGCGACAACCAAAGTCGGGATCACCGCCGGCATGTCGATGACCGAAAAGCAGGGCGGCTCCGACGTCCGCGCCGGCAACACCGAGGCCGCTGCCAACGGCGACGGCACCTACCGGCTGACCGGTCACAAGTGGTTCACCTCGGCGCCGATGTGCGACATTTTCCTGGTGCTGGCCCAGGCGCCGGGTGGGCTGTCCTGTTTCTTCCTGCCCCGCGTGCTGCCCGACGGCAGCCTCAACCGGATGCGGCTGCAGCGGCTCAAGGACAAGCTCGGCAACAACGCCAACGCTTCCAGCGAGGTCGAGTACGACGGAGCGACCGCATGGCTGGTCGGCGAAGAGGGTCGCGGTGTTCCGACCATCATCGAGATGGTCAACCTCACCCGGCTCGACTGCACGCTGGGCAGCGCCACCAGCATGCGCACCGGGCTCACCCAGGCCGTTCATCATGCCCAGCACCGCAAGGCATTTGGCGAGTATCTGATCGATCAGCCGCTGATGCGCAATGTGCTGGCCGACCTGGCCGTCGAGGCCGAGGCCGCCACCATGGTCGCGATGCGGATGGCGGGCGCCACCGACAGCGCCGTGCGCGGCGACGAGACCGAGACCCTGCTGCGCCGGATCGGGCTGGCCGCCAGCAAGTACTGGGTGTGCAAGCGGGCGACGCCGCATGCCGCCGAAGCCATGGAATGCCTGGGCGGCAACGGCTATGTCGAGGAGTCTGGCATGCCGCGGCTGTACCGCGAGGCTCCGTTGATGGGTATCTGGGAAGGCTCCGGCAACGTGAGCGCACTGGACACGTTGCGCGCCATGGCAACTCGGCCGGAGTGCATCGAGGTGCTGTTCGACGAGCTCGGCAAGAGCACCGGGCAAGACGTTCGGTTGGATCGCCACGTCGAGCAGCTGCGCCCGCAGCTCGGCGACCTGGAGACGATTCAGTATCGGGCCCGCAAGGTCGCCGAAGACATCTGCCTGGCTCTGCAGGGTTCGCTGCTGGTGCGGCACGGGCATCCGGCCGTCGCCGAGGCGTTCCTGGCCACCCGGCTGGAGGGTCAGTGGGGCGGGGCATTCGGGACGATGCCGGCCGGGTTGGATCTCGCGCCGATCATCGAGCGTGCTCTGGTAAAGGGATGACACGCGCCGACGACGATTCGGAGCGAAGCGACGGGGAGGAGTGGCGCCGATGACACACGCGATCCGTCCGGTTGACTTCGACAACTTGAGGACGATGACCTACGAGGTCACCGATCGGGTTGCGCGAATCACCTTCAACCGGCCCGACAAGGGCAACGCGATCATCGCCGACACCCCGCTGGAACTTTCGGCGTTGGTGGAGCGCGCCGACCTCGACCCCAATGTGCACGTGATCCTGGTCTCGGGTCGCGGCGAAGGCTTCTGCGCGGGTTTCGATCTCAGCGCCTACGCCGACCGCACCGGCTCCGCGGGCGGCACCGGGGCGTACCACGGCACCTCGCTGGACGGTAAGACCCAGGCGGTCAACCACTTACCGAACCAGCCGTGGGATCCGATGATCGACTACCAGATGATGAGTCGCTTCACACGAGGCTTCTCCAGCCTGCTGCTACGCGGACAAGCCGACGGTGGTCAAGATCCACGGCTACTGCGTGGCCGGTGGCACCGACATCGCTCTGCACGCCGATCAGGTGATCGCCGCGGCGGACGCCAAGATCGGCTATCCGCCAACCCGGGTGTGGGGCGTGCCGGCAGCCGGCATGTGGGCGCACCGGCTGGGCGACCAGCGCGCCAAACGCCTTCTGCTGACCGGTGATTGCATCACCGGCGCCCAAGCGGCCGAGTGGGGTCTGGCGGTCGAAGCGCCGGACCCGAAAGACCTCGACGCGCGCACCGAGCGCCTGGTGGAGCGGATCGCCGCCGTCCCGGTCAACCAACTGATCATGGTCAAGCTCGCGCTCAATTCCGCTCTGCTGCAACAGGGCGTGGCCACCAGCAGGATGGTCA
Organism: uncultured Actinomycetota bacterium; assembly: GCA_963796825.1. Taxonomy (GTDB): domain Bacteria; phylum Actinomycetota; class Actinomycetes; order Mycobacteriales; family Mycobacteriaceae; genus Mycobacterium. Next base: position 542,266 of record CAWCNE010000006.1, on the reverse strand, counting down.
GCACGGTGTTCGACGGGGTCGCGCGGCACACGCCTGAGGGCCATGCATTCGTCGCCGACGCGGTCGAGCACGGTTTCCGCGACGCGGTCAAACATCGCGACGAGCCGTTCGGTGACTACGGCCGGCAAGCTTCGCAGGTCTGACCCCATGCCAAAGTCGCTGGCCCGCATGACCGCTCGGTCGGTGGTGCTGAGCGTGATGCTCGGCGCCCATCCGGCATGGGCAAGCGCCGCCGAATTGATCCGGCTCACCGGAGACTTCGACATCAAAGAGGCGACTCTGCGCGTTGCCCTGACCCGAATGGTCAGCGCCGGGGACCTGGTGCGCTCCGCCGACGGCTACCGGCTTTCCGACCGACTGCTGGCTCGTCAGCGCCGGCAGGACGATTCCATGCGGCCCAAACTGCTGCCCTGGCACGGAACCTGGACGACGTTGATCGTCACCAGCGTCGGTACCGACGCCCGCACCCGGGCAGCCTTGCGAACCACGCTGCACCACAAGCGTTTCGGTGAGTTACGCGAAGGCGTGTGGATGAGGCCGGACAATCTCGAGCTCGACCTGGACTCCGACGTCCGGTCCCGGGTGCGGATCGTGGCGGCCCGCGATGACGAGCCCGCCGAGCTGGCCGGCCAACTGTGGGACCTGCCGTCGTGGGCGCGCACCGGTGAACGGTTGCTTGCCGACATGGCCGGCGCAGTCGACGTGCCCGGGCGATTCGTCACGGCCGCTGCGATGGTGCGTCACCTACTGACCGATCCGGTGCTGCCCGGCGAGCTGCTGCCCGCGCGATGGCCGGGCATGCGGCTGCGCGCGGCCTACAACGACTTCGCCGCCGAGTTGCTCGAGCGGCGCGACGACATCCGATTAGTGGAGGCGACATGAGCGATCCAGTACGCGTAGAACGCCAGGGCCCGGTGACCACCATCATCCTCAACCGGCCCGAGGCGCGCAACGCGGTCAACGGCCCGACCGCGGCCGGGCTGTTCGCTGCGTTCGAGGAATTCGACCGCGACGACTCCGCGTCGGTGGCGGTGCTCTGGGGCGATCACGGAACCTTCTGCGCTGGAGCGGATTTGAAGGCTTTCGGCACCGCAGATGCCAACGCGGTGCACCGCACCGGTCCCGGACCGATGGGACCGAGCCGGATGGTGCTGTCGAAACCGGTGATCGCCGCGGTCAGCGGCTATGCCGTCGCGGGCGGATTGGAGCTCGCGTTGTGGTGCGATCTGCGGGTCGCCGAAGAAGATGCCGTGTTCGGGGTGTTCTGCCGCCGCTGGGGAGTGCCGCTGATCGACGGTGGCACCATCCGGTTGCCGCGACTGATCGGACAGAGCCGGGCGATGGACATGATCCTCACCGGGCGCGCGGTGGATGCCGGTGAGGCGCTGACGATCGGGCTGGCCAATCGTGTTGTGCCCAAAGGCGAAGCGCGCGAAGCGGCGGAGCAGTTGGCCGCCGAATTGGCGGCGTTGCCTCAGCAGTGCCTGAGATCGGACCGACTCTCGGCGTTGCATCAGTGGGGGCTGCCCGAAGCCGAGGCGTTGGACTACGAATTCGCCAGCATCTCCAGGGTGGCCGCCGAAGCGAACGAAGGGGCGGGGCGATTCGCCGCGGGCGCCGGTCGCCACGGCGCCACCGCTCAGTAATTCGGCAGCGTGAACGACCGCGCGACCGCCAACGACTGCCGGGCGACCAGCTTGCTGACCACCGGGATGCGGAGGACGCGTAGGGCGACGTTGCGTAGCGGGGCGAGACGGCCCGAGGCGAAGCGCTCGGTTTTCAGCGCGTCGATGGCGCTCTTTTGACAGCGCGCGACATAAGGCTCCATCAACCGCTGGTATCGGTCGAAGGCTGCGGCGTAATCGGCACCGGCCGTGTGTAATTCATGCGCCAGGAGGTACACACCGACCATCGCGAGGGTGGTGCCCATGCCCGACCGTGGTGAGGCGCACCAGGCCGCATCGCCGGTCAGGCAGACCCGTCCGCGCGCATAGGAGTCCAGATGGACCTGGGCGATCGAATCGAAGTACACCTCCGCAGTTTCGGCGAGACCGGTGAGCAGGTGCGGAACTTCCCATCCCATCCCCGCGTATCGCTGCGCGAACAGCCGCTTGTTGCCTTCGGTGTCGCGATAGTCGAATTCCAGGTCGGGGTCGCCGAGGAAGAAGCTGGCTCGCGCCGGCTCGTCGGGATCAATGCCCTGCAGCGCCACGGTTCGGCCCGCGTCGATGTACGCCATACCGCAATGGTCGAGCCGCAAACGGTTTTCGACGTCGAAGAACCCGAAACACTGACCCAACTGTGTGACGTAACGCTTTTCGGGTCCGAACACGAGTCGGCGTGTGCCGGAATGCAGGCCGTCCGCTCCGATGACGAGATCGTAGCTGCCGGTGGATCCGTCGCTGAACGTCACGTTGACGCGGCCGCCGTCGTCGTCGAGTGCGCTGATCCGCACGCCGAAGCGGTAATCGACGTCGTCGCGGACGGCTTCGTAGAGGATGCGGGTCAACGTTCCCCAGTGAATCTCGACCTCGCCGCTGACTACCTCGGCGGGCAAGCTCCCGACTTCTCGCCCCCGGCCGTCGACGAGCGCGAGCGGGCCCATGCTGGTGGCGCCCGCTTTGACCTTGTCGAGCAGGCCCATCTTTTCGAGCACCGTGAGTGCGGGACCGCGAAAGTCGACGGCCTGCCCGCCGGTGCGTAATTCGCGGGCCTGCTCGATGATCGTCACGGCATGCCCGTGTCTGGTGAGCCAGAAGGCCAAGCTCGGCCCGGCGATACCGCCGCCGCTGATGAGAATGTCGAAAGGCATTGCCGCTGGAGCTAACCGGCCTTGTTGATGGTGTTGCCGCTGCCGAGGTTCTCGACCTTGGGCTCACCGTCTTTGTAGGTGATGGTGTTGTTGAACCCGACCACGTTGAGTTGCGTGTCGATTTTGTCGATGGTGATCTTGTTGTCCGCGCCGCCGATGCTCACCGTCCCGCAGGAACCCTTGACCGTCAGCGTGTTGTTCGACCCGCCCACGTTGAGCGACTTGCCGTCACCGCAATCGAGAGTGGTTGTGGTACCCAGTGATCCGTAGTTGATGGTGTTCCCGATGTCGAACTGGGCACCGGTGCTGGTCGTCGACGGTGCCGGCGTCGACGAGCTGGGGGAGCCACTCGACGGAACCGTGCCGTTGTTGTTGCTGTGTCCGCAGCCGGCCACCCCGAACACCGCTACCGCGGTGAGTGCCAGACCGGCTGTGCGGCCCAGACGTCGAGAGTTGTTCGCGCGCATGCGGCTAACTTCCCACGTGACTGACGCGATTGACCATGCCGAGCTCGCGACCGCGGTCCCAGACGAACGGCTCGCCGTTCTTGTAGAAGACCGACTCGTTGGAGCCGTAGACGGTGATGTCGTGGATGACGTTGTCGGCAACGATGGTGTGACCAGAGCCCATCACCGTCACGGCCCAACACGTTCCCAGCGCGTTGACGGTGTTCCTGGTGCCGTCGACCAACAGCGTTGCGCCGTTGCAGTCGATGGTCTGCTCGATACCCATGCCGGTGATGTGGGTGTCACCGTTTTTGGCGTGCCCGCTCGGTGCGCCGGCGGAGGTGAATGCGATCACGATTGCGCCGGCCGCCACAGCGCGGCACGGGGTCGACCAATTCATCGCGGGTTCCTCTCGCCACGGCGCGCGATCTGCTCGGAAAGAGCGTACGTGCTGGTGTGACCGGCAGACTAGAGTTCGTCGTTCCGGGGAAGCGCGAACAACAGTCCGTAGCCAAAACCGGCGAAACGCAACCGAAGGGTGATGGCCATGCCAGCTGAGCCGGAGTCACCGGCCGGTCGGTCGGGCACCGGGGCGAGGTCCGGGACCCGCGGGGCCAGACTGAGCCGCGAGATCATCGTCAACGCCGCGCTCACCTTCCTGGATCGCGAGGGCTGGGACGCCCTGACCATCAACGCCCTGGCGACGCAGCTCGGAACCAAAGGCCCGTCGCTGTACAACCATGTCGTCAGCCTGGAGGACCTGCGCCGCACGGTGCGAATCCGGGTCATCGACGACATCATCACCATGCTCAACCGGGTTGGGCGAGGGACGCGCTCCGCGACGATGCCGTGCTGGTGATGGCCAGCGCCTACCGCAGCTACGCCCATCACCACCCCGGCCGGTATTCGGCTTTCACCCGGATGCCGCTGGGCGTCGGCGACGACCCGGAGTACACCGCCGCTACCCGGGCTGCTGCTGCGCCGGTGATCGCGGTGCTGTCGTCGTACGGACTCGACCTCGAGCAGGCTTTCTATGCGGCACTGGAGTTCTGGTCGGCGATGCACGGATTTGTCCTGCTGGAAATGACGGGCGTGATGGACGACATCGACACCGATTCGGTGTTCTCGGACATGGTGCTGCGGCTGGCGGCGGGCATGGCGCTGCGCAGCGGATCCGCCGCGCACGACGCCCCGTGACGTTGCCCGGTACGGTGGTCCATTGCACGCCGATGTCGTCGCTTTGACCTGCCCGACTAGCGGCGGGTATTGTGGAGCCTCGTGCCTGGCGGTTTTAGGCGCTTCACCTAAGACGCGCACGCCGGGCCAATTCGCATGCCAACCACGCAACGGATTGATTCTGCGGCGGGCGCGCGCGACACACCCGGACGCGGGGGACCGCTGAAGGGCATAACTGCACTACAGAGACTTAGAAGCAGCAGAATCAGACAGCAGCAACGAACGAAGAAGTAGAAAGCCGGTAGATGCCAACCATTCAGCAGCTGGTCCGCAAGGGTCGCCGCGACAAGGTCACCAAGGTCAAGACCGCGGCCCTCAAGGGCAGCCCGCAGCGCCGCGGGGTGTGCACTCGCGTGTACACCACGACTCCGAAGAAGCCGAACTCGGCGCTTCGTAAGGTCGCGCGCGTCAAGCTGACCACGCGGGGTCGAGGTCACCGCCTACATCCCCGGCGAGGGTCACAACCTGCAGGAGCACTCGATGGTGCTGGTGCGTGGTGGTCGTGTGAAGGACCTGCCCGGTGTGCGCTACAAGATCATCCGCGGCTCGCTGGACACTCAGGGTGTCAAGTCCCGCAAGCAGGCTCGCAGCCGTTACGGCGCCAAGAAGGAGAAGAGCTAATGCCGCGCAAGGGGCCCGCGCCGAAGCGGCCACTGGTCAACGACCCGGTCTACGGTTCGCAGCTGGTGACCCAGTTGGTCAACAAAGTTCTGCTGGACGGGAAGAAATCGCTGGCTGAGCGCATTGTTTATGGTGCGCTCGAGCAGGCCCGCGACAAGACCGGCACCGATCCGGTGATCACGCTCAAGCGTGCTCTCGACAACGTCAAGCCGGCGCTCGAGGTCCGCAGCCGCCGCGTCGGTGGTGCCACCTACCAGGTGCCCGTCGAGGTGCGTCCCGAGCGTTCGACCACGTTGGCCCTGCGCTGGCTGGTCGGCTTCTCGAAGCAGCGCCGCGAAAAGACCATGGTCGAGCGGCTCGCCAACGAGTTGCTCGACGCCAGCAATGGTCTGGGCGCCGCCGTCAAGCGACGCGAGGACGCCCACAAGATGGCCGAGGCGAACCGGGCCTTCGCGCACTATCGCTGGTGAGACATCCGGCGACTGGGCCGGATCGAAGTAGAACAGCGAAATAACCAAGCAATCGAAAGAGTGGGAAGACTCCCGTGGCACAGAAGGACGTGCTGACCGACCTGACCAAGGTCCGCAACATCGGCATCATGGCGCACATCGACGCCGGCAAGACGACGACGACCGAGCGCATCCTCTACTACACCGGTATCAGCTACAAGATCGGTGAGGTGCACGACGGCGCCGCCACCATGGACTGGATGGAGCAGGAGCAGGAGCGCGGGAATCACCATCACCTCCGCGGCGACCACCTGCTTCTGGAACGACAACCAGATCAACATCATCGACACCCCCGGGCACGTCGACTTCACCGTCGAGGTGGAGCGCAGCCTGCGCGTGCTGGACGGCGCCGTTGCGGTGTTCGACGGCAAGGAAGGTGTCGAGCCGCAGTCCGAGCAGGTCTGGCGGCAGGCCGACAAGTACGACGTCCCGCGCATCTGCTTCGTCAACAAGATGGACAAGATCGGCGCCGACTTCTACTTCTCGGTGAAGACGATGGAAGACCGCCTGGGCGCCAACGTCATCCCGATCCAGCTGCCCGTCGGCTCCGAGGGCGACTTCGAGGGCGATCGTCGACCTGGTCGAGATGAAGGCCAAGGTGTGGCGGGGCGAGACGAAGCTCGGCGAGACCTACGAGACCATCGACATCCCGGCCGAACTGCAGGACAAGGCCGACGAGTACCGCAACAAGCTGCTCGAGGCCGTTGCGGAGACCGACGAAACGCTGCTGGAGAAGCACTTCGGCGGCGAGGAACTGACGGTCGACGAGATCAAGGGCGCCCTGCGCAAGCTCACCATCAGCTCCGAGGCCTACCTGGTGCTGTGCGGTAGCGCGTTCAAGAACAAAGGCGTGCAGCCGATGCTGGACGCGGTCATCGACTACCTGCCGTCGCCGCTGGACGTGCCGCCCGCCGAAGGCCACGCGCCCGGCAAGGAAGACGTCTTGATCACGCGCAAGCCGTCGACCGACGAGCCGTTCTCCGCGCTGGCGTTCAAGGTCGCCACCCACCCGTTCTTCGGCAAGCTGACCTACGTCCGGGTGTACTCGGGCAAGGTCGACTCCGGCAGCCAGGTCATCAACGCCACCAAGGGCAAGAAGGAGCGGCTGGGCAAGCTGTTCCAGATGCACTCCAACAAGGAGAACCCGGTGGAGACCGCCTCGGCGGGTCACATCTACGCGGTGATCGGGCTGAAGGACACCACCACCGGTGACACCCTGAGCGACCCCAACAACCAGATCGTGCTGGAGTCGATGACGTTCCCGGACCCGGTCATCGAGGTGGCGATCGAGCCCAAGACCAAGAGCGACCAGGAGAAGCTGAGCCTGTCCATCCAGAAGCTCGCCGAAGAAGACCCCACCTTCAAGGTGCACCAGGACAACGAGACCGGCCAGACCGTCATCGGCGGCATGGGCGAGTTGCACCTGGACATCCTGGTGGACCGGATGCGCCGCGAGTTCAAGGTCGAGGCCAACGTCGGCAAGCCGCAGGTCGCCTACAAGGAGACCATCAAGCGCAAGGTCGACAAGGTCGAGTTCACCCACAAGAAGCAGACCGGTGGCTCGGGCCAGTTCGCCAAGGTCCTCGTCAGCCTCGAGCCGTTCACCGGCGAGGACGGCGCGACCTACGAGTTCGAGAACAAGGTCACCGGTGGCCGCATCCCGCGGGAGTACATCCCGTCGGTGGACGCCGGCGCCCAGGACGCCATGCAGTACGGCGTGCTGGCCGGCTACCCGCTGGTGAACGTCAAGCTGACGCTGCTCGACGGCGCTTACCACGACGTCGACTCGTCGGAGATGGCGTTCAAGATCGCCGGTTCGCAGGTGATGAAAAAGGCTGCCGCGCAAGCACAGCCGGTCATCCTGGAGCCCATCATGGCTGTCGAGGTCACCACGCCCGAGGACTACATGGGTGACGTGATCGGCGACCTGAACTCCCGCCGTGGCCAGATCCAGGCCATGGAGGAACGCAGCGGTGCGCGTGTGGTCAAAGCCCACGTGCCGCTGTCGGAGATGTTCGGCTACGTCGGCGACCTGCGGTCGAAGACTCAAGGCCGGGCGAACTACTCCATGGTTTTCGACTCGTACGCCGAAGTTCCGGCGAACGTGTCGAAGGAGATCATCGCGAAGGCAACCGGCGAGTGAGTGACGCCGATTCACGAGTGACAGTCAGCTCGGAGTAACCTTGCCCGGTCACTACCGCGGCACAACGGAAATAACAACACTGCAAACTTGTAACAAGCACCAACTAGTCCAGGAGGACACAGAAGTGGCGAAGGCGAAGTTCGAGCGGACGAAGCCGCACGTCAACATCGGGACCATCGGTCACGTTGACCACGGCAAGACCACGTTGACCGCGGCTATCACCAAGGTTCTGCACGACAAGTACCCGGCACTCAACGAGTCGCGTGCGTTCGACCAGATCGACAACGCGCCCGAAGAGCGTCAGCGCGGTATCACGATCAACATCTCCCACGTGGAGTACCAGACCGAGAAGCGTCACTACGCACACGTCGACGCCCCGGGCCACGCTGACTACATCAAGAACATGATCACCGGTGCCGCCCAGATGGACGGCGCGATCCTGGTGGTCGCCGCGACCGACGGCCCGATGCCGCAGACCCGCGAGCACGTGCTGCTGGCCCGCCAGGTCGGCGTGCCCTACATCCTGGTCGCGCTGAACAAGGCCGACATGGTCGACGACGAGGAGCTGCTGGAGCTCGTCGAGCTCGAGGTCCGCGAACTGCTGGCCGCCCAGGAGTTCGACGAGGACGCCCCGGTCATCAAGGTATCGGCGCTCAAGGCCCTCGAGGGTGACGAGAAGTGGGTCAAGTCCGTCGAGGAACTGATGGACGCGGTCGACGAGTCGATCCCGGACCCGGTCCGCGAGACCGAGATGCCGTTCCTGATGCCCGTCGAGGACGTCTTCACCATCACCGGTCGTGGCACCGTGGTGACCGGCCGTGTCGAGCGTGGCGTGATCAACGTCAACGAGGAAGTCGAGATCGTCGGCATCAAGCCGACCAGCACCAAGACCACGGTCACCGGTGTCGAGATGTTCCGCAAGCTGCTCGACCAGGGTCAGGCCGGCGACAACGTCGGGCTGCTGCTGCGTGGTATCAAGCGTGAGGACGTCGAGCGCGGTCAGGTCGTCGTGAAGCCCGGCACCACCACGCCGCACACCGACTTCGAGGGCAGCGTCTACATCCTGTCCAAGGACGAGGGCGGTCGGCACACGCCGTTCTTCAACAACTACCGTCCGCAGTTCTACTTCCGCACCACCGACGTGACCGGTGTGGTGACGCTGCCGGAGGGCACCGAAATGGTGATGCCCGGTGACAACACCGAGATCGTCGTGAAGCTGATCCAGCCCGTCGCCATGGACGACGGTCTGCGGTTCGCGATCCGCGAAGGTGGCCGCACCGTCGGCGCCGGCCGGGTCACCAAGATCATCAAATAGTTCGCACAGCACAAGCGGCGCTCACCCGGAAGGGTGGGCGCCGTTTTGCGTTGGTTCGATCAGCATATCTTCCCGCGAAGCGATGCGTTGTCCCGCGTCATCGATCGACCGACGATGGGAGCTGCCATGCTTGCGCGCTATATCAAAGCCCAGACTCATCGTCCTGGTCTGCGGCGGTCTGGTCGGCCCGATCTTTCTCGTCACGTACTTCGCGCTGCCCAGCATGCTGGGTTCTTTTGGTAGCGAATGCGGCTCGATCGTCCAGCAGAACACCTCGTGGATGCTCTGGGTCGGGCTGCTGATCACGGTCGCCGACGTGCTGGTCGCACTCTGGCTGGCCAACCGCGGCGCGCAGTCGTCGGCCAAAAGGCCGCCCTTCAGCAGACCGGCGTGCTGGCCACGGCGCAGATCCAGGGTCTGGCGGAAACCGGCGTGCGGATCAACGAACGTCCGGTGGTCAACCTGGACCTGCACATCACCGGACCCGGGTTCGATTTCAACGATCAAAAGCGGGTGACCGTCGACATCTCCAAGCAGGCGATCGTCACGGCGCGCAAACTCGTCGTGCTGGTCGACCCGAACACGCGTGAGTACGAGATCGATTGGCAGGCGAGCGCATTGGTCGCGGGTGTGGTGCCCGCGCAGATCACCGATCAGCGAGGACAACAAGACCTACGACCTGAGCGGTCAGGCCGGCCCGCTGATGGAGATCCTGCAGATCTACAAAGCCAACAACCTGCCGTTCGGCGGCACGGTCGACATCCGCAACTACCCGGCGGTGCGCCAGCAGGTGCTGGCGGTGGTCCGGCGGCGGCTGCCGAAGCGCACCGCAGCCGGCGGCGGCCGGCGGGGTCGCCGCGCCGCCGCAGCAATCGGTGGCCGAACGGCTCGAGGAATTGGAGAAGCTGCACCAGTCGGCGCGTTCTCGGACGCCGAGATACGCCAGCGGGTCGGCAGAAAATCATCGCCGATCTCTGAGGGTCGGGCTCTGCCGGCGGCTTCGGCCAGCCGATTAGAACACGTTTCAGTTTCGCTGCTAGCCTGATCGGCAGTCGGCGAAAGGGGCTGTGAGTGTCTGGCACGTCGGAGCACTTTGCAAGGGCGGGTGGCATTCATCACCGGCGCCGCGCGCGGCCAGGGGCGGGCCCATGCGGCCCGGCTGGCGCGCGAAGGAGCGGACATCATCGCCCTGGACATCTGCGCGCCGGTGTCCGACAGCATCACCTATCCCGCGGCCACTCCGGAGGATCTTGGCGGAGACGGTCCGGGCGGTCGAAGCCGAAGGGCGCAAGATCCTGGCCCGCGCAGGTCGACATCCGCGACGACGCTGCACTGCGCCAACTGGTGGCCGACGGCGTCGAGCAGTTCGGCCGCCTCGACATCCTGATCGCCAACGCGGGCGTGCTCAGCTGGGGACGGATCTGGGAGCTATCCGACGAACAGTGGAACACCGTGATCGGCGTCAACCTGACCGGCACGTTCCACACCCTGCGCGCGGCGATTCCCGCGATGATCGACGCCGGCAACGGCGGCTCCATCGTGGTGGTCAGCTCGTCGGCCGGGCTGAAAGCCACCCCGGGCAACGGGCACTACTCGGCGTCCAAGCACGGGCTCATCGCGTTGACCAACTCGCTGGCAATCGAACTGAGCGAGTTCGGCATCCGGGTCAACTCCATCCATCCCTACTCGGTCGACACGCCGATGATCGAGCCGGAGCTGATGATGCAGGTGTTCGCCAAGCATCCGCACTACATCCACAGCTTCGGGCCAATGCTGCTGCAGCCCAACGGGTTCATGGGTGCCGCCGAAGTATCCGACGTCGTGGCGTGGCTCGCCGGTGACGGCTCGGCCACGCTGACCGGGGCGCAGATCCCGGTCGACAAGGGTGTGCTGAAGTACTAGCCCGCCAGCTCCGTCAGCGTCTCGGCGAAACGATCGATGGCCCAGTCGATTTCCGTCATCGTGATCACCAGCGGCGGAGCGAACCGCAGCGTCGACCCGTGGGTGTCCTTGACCAGGACGCCGCGTTCGGCCAGTCGCAGGCTGAGCTGTCTTGCCGCTGCCGAGCGCGGGGTCGATGTCGACGCCGGCCCACAATCCGCGTCCGCGCACCGCGAGCACGCCGTGGCCGATCAACGCCTGCAGCCGCCAATGCAGCCGCGCCCCCAGCCGGGTGGCGCGTTCCTGGAATTCACCTCGAGCCAGCATCGACACCACGGTGTGCCGATCGCCGCCGCAAACGGGTTGCCGCCGAACGTCGAGCCGTGCTCGCCGGGATGCAGCACCCCGAGAATGTCGCGGTCGGCCACCACCGCCGACAGCGGCACCACGCCGCCGCCCAGCGCCTTGCCGAGCAGATAGATGTCGGGCACCACATCCCAGTGGTCGCAGGCGAAGGTGCGGCCGGTGCGGGCCAAGCCGGACTGGATCTCGTCGGCGATCATCAGAACGTTTCGGGCCGTGCAGATCTCGCGTACTTCCGGCAGGTAGTGATCCGGCGGCACGATGACACCGGCCTCGCCCTGGATCGGCTCCAGCAACACCGCGACGGTGTGCTCGTCGATCGCGTCGGCCAGCGCGTCGGCGTCCCCGAACGGCACCGAACGGAAGCCGGGCGTGAACGGCCCGAAGCCGCCGCGCGCAGTCTGGTCCGATGAAAAGCTGACGATGCTGATGGTCCGGCCATGAAAGTTGTTGTCGGCCACCACGATATTGGCCTGGTCGGCGGCTACGCCCTTGACGTCGGTACCCCATTTGCGGGCCACCTTGAGCGCGCTCTCGACCGCCTCGGCGCCGCTGTTCATCGGCAGCACCATGTCCTTGCCGCACAGCGTCGCCAGCGCTGCGCAGAACGGGCCCAGGGCTTCGGCGTGAAATGCCCGGCTGACCAGGGTGACGACGTCGAGTTGGGCGTGGGCGGTCGCGATGATCTCCGGGTTGCGATGCCCGAAATTGACCGCCGAATACGCGGCCAGGCAATCCAGGTAGCGGCGTCCCTCGACGTCGGTGATCCACGACCCCTCGGCGCTGGCGGCCACCACCGGCAGCGGCGAATAGTTGTGCGCGGTATAGCGCTCGTCGAGCGCGATCGCCGACTCGGTCAGCGCGCCGCGGCCGGTCACGTTATCCAGCAGTGTCATCGCTGAACTTCGCCTCGTTGCCCACTTGCCTCACGAATACACCTCCAGCGTGCAGCATTTCACGGATCCGCCGCCCTTGAGCAACTCGGACATGTCGACGCCGATCGGTTCGAATCCGGCGTCGGCCAGCTGTTCGGCAAAGCCCACGGCGGCGGCCGGGATGCACCACGTGGCGCCCATCGGAGACGGCATTGAGGCCGAACGCGTAGGCGTCGGCGCTGTCCACCACGATCGCGTCGGGGAACAGCGTCTCCAGATGCGCTCGCGACACATACGGAAGGCCGGGGGATAGTAGGCGATGGTCGTGTCGTCGAGCACGGTCAGCGCGGTGTCGAGATGGTAGAAGCGCGGATCGACCAGTTCCAGGCTGATCACCCGACGGTCGAAGATGCTCGGCGATCTCGCTGTGCGCCCGTGGATGCGGTCCGAAATCCGTGTCCGGCCAAGATGATGTCACCGACCGGCAGCAGATCGCCCTGGCCTTCGTTGACGTGCTGGGTCGTGCACGGGGTGTAACCCCGCGACTGCATCCACGTCCGCGTAGGCGGCTGACTCCTGTTGGCGCTGAGGGTATTTGAAGCGCGCAACCAACGCCGTGCCGTCGATGATCAGCCCACCGTTGGCGGCGTACACCATGTCGGGCAGGCCGGGTACCGGGTCGACCAGGTCGACACGTGTGCCCCAGCTGCAGGTAGATGTCGCTGCAGGTGCTGCCATTGCGCCACCGCGGCAGCCGCGTCGACCGGAGTGGTGGTGTCCATCCACGGATTGATCGCGTAGTCGACGGCGAAGAACCGTGGCGGCGTCATGACGTAATGCCGAACGGCTGGCCTGCCGTTCGACGGCGCGACGGCGGGTTGCGGTTCCCGGACTCGGCGAAGATCGTCATAAATCAACGGTATGGGAGGCGTGGACGCAATGCATCGATGACCGTTGCTTATATATGGCGCATTTATTGCGTCAAATGCCGTAAAGTGAAGGTCTGTTGTGGCAGGAGGGGTGATGGATCGGTTGGACGGCATCGACGAGCAGATCCTGGCCGAGCTTGCGCAGCATGCCCGGGCGACATTCGCCGAAATCGGGGAGCGGGTGCGGTTGTCCGCCCCGGCGGTCAAGCGGCGGGTCGACCGGATGCTCGACAGCGGCGTGATCCGGGGATTCACCACCGTCATCGACCGCAACGCGGTGGGCTGGAACACCGAAGCTTATGTCCAGGTCTTCTGCCACGGCCGGATCTCGCCCGACGAGCTGCGGCGGGCCTGGGTCGACATCCCCGAAGTCGTCAGCGCCGCAACGGTAACCGGCACCGCCGACGCCATCCTGCGGGTGCTGGCGCGCGACATGCGGCACCTGGAAGACGCCCTGGAGCGAATCCGCACCAGCGCCGACATCGAACGCAGCGAAAGCATCGTCGTGCTGTCCAACCTGATCGACCGGTCACGCGCGCAGGGGTGAGCAACTCCGCGCCGCCGCAATCGTGTATGAACTCCAAATGACCACTAGCTCTGGCGACAACGGCATTCTGATCGTCGGCGGAGGACTCGCCGCGACCCGGACCGCCGAGCAACTGCGCCGGGCTGACTTCACCGGTCCGATCACCATCGTCAGCGACGAGGTGCACCTGCCCTACGACCGGCCCGCCGCTGTCCAAAGAGGTGCTGCGCAGCGAAGTCGACGACGTCACGCTCAAGCCGCGCGAGTTCTACGACGAGAAGAACATCACGTTGCGGCTGGGCTCGGCGGCCACCGGCATCGACACCGCGGCGCAGACCGTGACGCTCGACGACGGATCGACGCTTGGCTACGACGAACTCGTCATCGCGACAGGCCTGGTGCCGCGGCGCATTCCGGCGTTCCCCGATCTGGAGGGAATCCGGGTACTGCGTTCCTTCGACGAAAGCCTGGCCCTGCGCCGGCACGCGTCGGAAGCGCACCGCGCAGTGGTGGTCGGTGCCGGATTCATCGGTTGCGAGGTGGCGGCCAGCCTGCGTGGACTGGGAGTCGAGGTTGTGCTGGTCGAGCCGCAGCCCGCGCCGCTGGCCGCGGTGCTCGGCGAGCAGATCGGCGGACTGGTGGCCCGGCTGCACCGCGATGAAGGCGTCGACGTGCGCACCGGTGTCGGAGTGGCCGAGGTGCGGGGCAGTGGGCATGTCGAGACGGTGGAGCTGACCGACGGCACCGAGGTCAACGCCGATCTGGTCGTGGTGGGTATCGGCTCGCGGCCGGCGACCGATTGGCTCGAGGGCAGCGGTATCGAGGTCGACAACGGCGTCATCTGCGACGCCGCCGGCCGGACCAGCGCGCCGAACGTGTGGGCTCTCGGCGACGTCGCGTCCTGGCGCGACCCGAAGGGACACCAAGTGCGCGTGGAACATTGGAGCAACGTCGCCGAACAGGCCCGCGCCGTGGTGCCTGCGATGCTCGGGCAGGACGCGCCGTCAGCGTCGTCGTCCCGTATTTCTGGAGCGATCAGTACGACGTCAAGATCCAGTGCCTGGGTGAGCCCGTCGCCACCGACACCGTGCACATCGTCGAGGATGACGGCCGCAAATTTCTCGCCTACTACGAGCGGGACGGCGCGGTGGCCGGCGTCGTCGGCGGCGGCATGCCCGGCAAGGTGATGAAGGCTCGCGCCAAAATTGCTGCCGCGGTGCCGATTTCCGAAGTCCTGGGCTAGGTGCGTCGGCTGCTCTCGCCGGTGAACAGCCGATCCCGCCTTGGCGGCAACTACTCCCAGACGACCGGCGGTCCGTGCGGCGAGCACGCGGCCAGCAGCCGGTCGTCGCCGGCGGGCCAGCAGCGGGCCCGAACCACGAACTCGACCTCCGCATCGGGTGTTCGCCGGTGTGGTTCCAGCGTCAGGTGGGCGAACGGCGACCCGGGTTGCGCCCGCGCTCCGAGCTCCTCGATCGAAGCCTCGACGGTCGACTGCTCGGGCAGCGAAAGGTATTGCCACATAATCGAATGCCACAGCACAGTGAGCGCTCCACCGGCGAGCTCCAGTCCGGCCACGGCTTCGGTGGCGTTGCGGCGGTGCAGCGCCGCCGGCACCTGGCGGGCAACGCTGATCGCCCCGCGCAACCGGTCGCAGCCGGGCCTGCTGATCGGGCCACACATAACTCAGCAGCGTCAGCTCGCCGTCGGTGCCGGTGGCGTCCAGCGGCGCGATGTCGTAGCCGTGACGTTCGACGATGTTCAGGCCGGCGGCCGTGGGAGGCAGTTCGCCGCGCCACGCGTCGTCGATGGTGACCGGCGAATCGTCCGGACCCCACTCGCCGCCCGGATAGCGGAAACGGTAGCGGTCGGCCCGCAGATTCAGACCCGCGCTACAGCCGATCTCGAAAAGTCTTACCGGCAAACCGAATCGGTCGGACAGTGCCAGCAGACCGCCGATCAGCGCGGCCGAGCGACCGACCTCGTTTGTCTGCGGCGGCTGGTCGAGAGCGGCACGCAGATACTCGGCGTGTTCGGCGGCGGCGTGCACGATGTCGGGCCACGCGGCCTCGGCGTCCCAGACTCCGCCGACGCTGGGATACCAGCGGCGCAGCGCCGGTGCCCGCCCCTCGAGAGCCAACCGGTGCAGTCCGCCCAGCAGTCTCAGCGGCAAAGCCATGCGGCCAGAATCGTTTTCGTGTCCGGCGAAGATCTGGGCGAACGCGCCGTCGGCTTCGACGTCGCGGGCCATCAGCTGCAACACGTCGCCGTACATCGCCGACCCCATGCCCGCACAAGCCTGACCCTGCACCTGGATCGTTCGCAGCAGTCGGCTCATGGTGCGACATCCTTCAGCCCGGCGCGGACGACGTCGAAAGCGTCCCCCAGCGCCTGCGGCAGCGAGACCGACTCGTCGTCCAGCCAGTACTCGTAGGCGCTCAAAGCGACGCCGAGCATCATCCACGCGACGGTCTGCGGTCGCAGGTCGGTGGACTTGACACCGGTCCGATGCGCCACGAAACCCGCGATCACCTCACGCCATCCGGCATACATCGTCATCGAATACGCTTGCAGCTCAGCCGTTTGCAGGATCACCCGCATCCGTTGCCGATGCCGGACGGTCTCGGATTCGTCGAACGTGTTGAACGACAGCAGCGCGGTCCGCAGCGCATCACCGAGCGGCATGTCAGGATCGACGTCGCCCAGCAGCTCGCTCAGGTGCTGTAGGTGAGCGTCGAAGTCTCCCCAGGGAATCGCGTTCTTCGACGCGTAGTAGCGAAACACACTCCGGCGCGCGATACCCGCCGCCGCGCGACGTCATCGACGCTCACCTCCGAGAACCCGCGCTCGGCGAACAGCCCGATCGCGACGTCGGAGATGTGTTGCGGGGTGGTGGACCGGCGGCGGCCGAGCCGCGGCTGCTGCTGCGTCATCGTCCCCACCCTTCCGTTCCGGCACTCGATGCCATATTCTGACTGAGATTCTGACCACATCGACGCGACTTGTCGAGCCCCGCCCGAACGAAAGGCAACGTCATGGAGCCGAACCAGACCACCGACACCGACACCGAGCTCGTCACCGAGACGCTGGTCGAAGAGGTGTCCATCGACGGCATGTGCGGGGTCTACTGACCGTGAGTGCCCCCGCGCAGGGGCTGGACGGCCGCGGGCGCGAGTTCGATCCCGACCACGCCTGGCGATTGCACCCGCAGGTCGCCGTGCGGCCCGAAAGTTTCGGTGCGCTGTTGTACCACTTCGGAACTCGCAAGCTCTCGTTCTTGAAGAACCGCACCATCCTCGCGGTGGTGCAATCCTTGGCCGACCACCCCGACGTCCGGACCGCGCTTCGCGCGGCCGGTGTCGACGATGCCCAGCAAGGTCCGTACCTGCACGCGCTCGGCGTGCTGGCCGGCTCCAACATGCTGATCCGAAGCGATGAGAAGGAGCGGCGCTTATGACGTCGACCGTGCCACGGCTGATAGAGCAGTTCGAAAACGGGTTGGACGCACCCATCTGCCTGACCTGGGAGCTGACCTACGCGTGCAACCTGGCGTGCGTCCACTGCCTTTCGTCGTCGGGCAAGCGCGATCCGCGTGAGCTGTCCACCCAGGACTGCAAAGACATCATCGATGAGCTGGAACGCATGCAGGTGTTCTACGTCAACATCGGTGGCGGGGAACCGACTGTTCGGCCGGACTTTTGGGAGCTGGTCGACTACGCGACTGCTCACCACGTCGGTGTGAAGTTCTCCACCAACGGCGTGCGGATCACCCCCGAGGTGGCTGCCCGGCTGGCCGCCAGCGACTACGTCGACGTTCAGATCTCGCTGGACGGCGCGACCGCCGAGGTCAACGACGCCGTCCGCGGCCCCGGATCTTTTGCGATGGCCATTCGCGCGCTGGAGAACCTTGCCGCCGCCGGATTCGCCGATGCCAAGATCTCGGTGGTGGTGACCCGCCACAACGTCGACCAGCTCGACGAATTCGCTTCGTTGGCAAGCCGATACGGCGCCACCCTGCGCATCACCCGGCTGCGGCCGTCGGGACGGGGTGCCGACGTCTGGGACGACCTTCATCCGACCGCCGACCAGCAGGTCCAGCTGTACCAGTGGCTGGTCGCCAAGGGCGAGCGGGTGCTCACCGGCGACTCGTTCTTCCACCTGTCCGGTCTGGGCGAACCGGGCGCGCTGGCCGGCTTGAACATGTGCGGTGCCGGGAGGGTGGTGTGCCTGATCGACCCGATCGGCGACGTCTACGCCTGCCCGTTCGCCATCCACGACCGCTTCTTGGCCGGAAACGTGTTGTCCGACGGCGGGTTTGACAAGGTCTGGAAGGACGCCCCGCTGTTCAAGGAGTTGCGCGAGCCGCAGTCCGCGGGCGCCTGTGGCAGCTGCGGGCACTACGACAGCTGCCGGGGCGGCTGCATGGCAGCCAAGTTCTTCACCGGCCTGCCGCTCGACGGCCCCGACCCGGAATGCGTCCAGGGCTACGGCGTGCCGGCCCTGGCCCAGGAGCGCGACAAGCCGCGTCCGGCCGGCGACCACTCGCACGGTCGGCGTAAGAGCGGGCCCGTGCCGCTGACGCTGACGGCGCCTCCCCGGACGACACCGCAGCGCCTGTGCAATGAGAGCCCGGTCTAGCCGTGGCTCGTGACGTCTGGTTCGAGACCGTCGCCATCGCTCAGCAGCGCGCGAAGAAGCGGCTGCCCAAGTCGTCCTATGCCGCGCTGGTGGCGGCCAGCGAAAAAGGGCTGACGGTCTCCGACAATGTCGAGGCGTTCGGCGAGTTGGGCTTTCGCGCCGCATGTGGTCGGCGCGCTCGAGAAGCGTGACTTGTCGACAACCGTTATGGGACAAGATATCTCGCTGCCGGTGATCATCTCGCCAACGGGCGTGCAGGCGGTCGACCCGGACGGCGAGGTGGCGGTGGCGCGCGCCGCCGCCGCACGTGGCACGGCGATGGGATTGTCGTCGTTTGCCAGTAAGCCGATCGAGGACGTGATCGCCGGCAACCCGAAGCTGTTCTTTCAGGTCTACTGGTCGGGCGGGCGTGACGTGATCGCGCAGCGCGTCGAGCGGGCCCGGCAGGCCGGCGCGGTCGGGCTGATCGTGACCACCGACTGGTCGTTCTCCCACGGCCGCGACTGGGGTAGCCCGAAGATTCCCGAGAAGATGGACCTGCGCACCATGCTGCGGATGTCGCCGGAGGTGATCGCTCGTCCCGGCTGGTTGTGGAGATTCGGCAAGACGCTGCGTCCGCCGGACCTGCGAGTGCCCAACCTGGCCGGCCGCGGCGAGCCCGGACCCCCGTTCTTCGCCGCGTACGGGGAGTGGATGTCGACCCCGCCGCCGACCTGGGCCGACATCGCCTGGCTGCGCGAACTGTGGGGTGGCCCGTTCATGCTCAAGGGCGTGATGCGGCTTGACGACGCGAAAAGGGCTGTGGATGCTGGTGTTTCGGCGATCTCAGTGTCCAACCACGGTGGAAACAACCTGGACGGAACGCCGGCGTCAATTCGTGCGCTGCCCGCCGTCGCCGACGCGGTCGGCGACCAGGTCGAGGTTTTGCTGGACGGCGGCATCCGGCGCGGCAGCGATGTCGTCAAGGCGCTGGCGCTGGGCGCACGCGCCGTGATGATCGGTCGCGCCTACCTGTGGGGCCTGGCCGCCGCCGGGCAGCCGGGTGTCGAGAACGTGCTCGACATCCTGCACGGCGGAATCGACTCAGCCTTGATGGGCCTGGGGCGCGCATCGGTGCACGACCTCAACCGGGACGACGTCCTGGTGCCCGATGGCTTCACGCGAACCCTCGGGGCGGCCTCGCCCGTTGCGGGCGGAGCGTAACCGGCCGCAGACGCGAGACCAGCGGGTATGTTGATACTCACGTGGCTGACGTGGCGGTGGGGACCGGTTCCAGTGAACAGTCGGCGGGAAATATTTTTTCGAGAGCGCCAACAACCGATGCACGACAGGTGAATTCGTCTTACCATCACCGAGTGGTAGTCCAGCCCGACCTCGGGGGCTCTACGTCGAGCCAACTGCAAAGCATGCCGGTAGGGCTCGCAATACCGGTTGGCTCCACCGAACAGCACGGGCCGCACCTGCCGCTGGACACCGACACCCGGATCGCGACGGCGGTCGCCGGCGCGGTCACGACGCGCCTCGCGGAGGACCGCGACCTGACCTGGTTGGCCGCGCCGGCGATCGCGTACGGCGCCAGCGGTGAGCACCAGAGTTTCCCCGGAACCATCTCCATCGGCACCGATGCCCTGGCCCAGCTGCTGGTGGAGTACGGCAGGTCAGCGACCTGCTGGGCGCAGCGGCTGCTCTTCGTCAACGGCCACGGCGGCAACATCGCGGCGCTGGGCAAGGCCGTCGCGCAACTGCGGCGCGAGGGGCGGGACGCCGCGTGGTGCCCGTGTGTCGTGGCCGGCGGCGACGCCCACGCCGGGCACGTCGAAACTTCAGTATTACTGCATATCTCGCCGGAGGCTGTCCGCACCGACCGGTGGCGCGCGGGCAACAGTGCGCCGTTGTCCGAACTGCTGCCGTCGATGCGCAGCGGGGGAGTCGCCGCTGTCAGCGAGGTCGGCGTGCTGGGCGACCCAACCACCGCCACCCCCGCCGACGGTCAGCGGATGCTGGCCGAGATGATCGACGACTGCCTGCGCCGGATCCTGCGCTGGACGCCTGCAGCCGACGGCATGCTGAAATGACTCGCGTCGACGACGATGGTGCCGGTGCGGCCGGCACTGAGGAGCGGCGCTGATGATCCAGACGCGGTTGCCGGACGGGTTTGCTGTGCAGGTCGACCGCCGGGTCAGGGTGCTGGGCCAGGGTTCGGCTTTGCTGGGTGGATCGCCGACCCGGATATTGCGGCTGGCGCCCGCGGCCCAGGACATGCTCGCCGACGGCCGGCTGAAAGTCCGCGACGCGGTGAGTGCCGAGTTGGCCCGGACGCTGCTCGACGCGACCGTTGCTCATCCCCGACCCGCCAGCGGTCCGTCCCATCGCGATGTAACGATCGTTATTCCGGTGCGCGACAACGCATCTGGCTTGCTGAGACTGGTCACCTCACTGCGCGGCTTGCACATCGTCATCGTGGACGATGGGTCCACGACCCCGATCCGCAGCGAAGACTTCGCCGGCGTGCACACCGACATCGAGGTTCTGCGACACGCGCAGAGCAAAGGTCCGGCCGCGGCCCGCAATACCGGCCTCGCTGCCTGTAAGACGGGTTATGTCGCGTTCCTGGACTCCGATGTGGTCCCTCGCCGTGGCTGGCTGGAGGCGCTGCTCGGGCACTTCTGTGACCCGACCGTGGCCCTGGCCGCCCCGCGGATCGTCGGGCTCGCGCAGACCGATCATCTGCTCGCCCGCTATGAGGCGGTGCGTTCGTCGTTGGATCTCGGGCACCGGGAAGCTCCGGTCATTCCGTACACCAGCGTTTCCTATGTGCCCAGCGCCGCAATCATTTGCCGCACTTCGGCATTGCGCGATATCGGTGGCTTCGACGAAACCCTGCGGTCCGGTGAAGACGTCGACTTGTGCTGGCGTCTGGTCGAAGCCGGTGCTCGGCTCCGCTACGAGCCGATTGCCCAAGTGGCACATGATCATCGGACTGAATTGCGGGATTGGGTTGCGCGCAAAGCGTTTTACGGTGGTTCGGCCGCCCCGCTCTCGGTTCGCCACCCGGACAAGATCGCGCCGCTGATGATCTCCGGCTGGGCGTTGACGGCCTGGATTCTGATGGCGCTCGGCTCGAGCTTCGGTTACCTGGCTTCGCTCTTCGTTGCTGGGGTCACCGGCCGCCGGGTCGCGAAAAGCATGCAGGGCACTGAGACTCAGATATGGGACGTCGTGACGGTGGCCGCCCGCAGCCTGTGGTCGGCCGCCTTGCAGTTGGCGTCGGCGATCTGCCGGCACTACTGGCCGGTCGCGTTGCTGGCAGCCATCCTGTTCCGCTCGTGCCGCCGGGTTGTCGTGGTCGCTGCCGTCGTGGACGGGGTGGTGGACTGGGCCAGTCGCCGGCAAACCGCGGACGACGATGCCCAGCCGATCGGACTGCTGACATACCTGCTGCTCAAGCGGATCGACGACCTGGCCTACGGCCTGGGGCTCTGGTACGGCGTGCTGCGGGAGCGCAACGTCGGTCCGCTCAAGCCGCAGATTCGAGTCTGACCCCTGACGGCAGCGGCGCTGCACAGCGATGTGCTGATCATCGGCGCCGGAAGCGCTGGATCTGTTGTCGCAAATCGGCTTTCGGCTGAACCGAGCCGTCTGGTTACGGTACTCGAGGCCGGGCTCGGCCTGGGCGACCCGGCGCTGCTCGCCGAGACCGCCAACGGACTGCGGCTGCCGATCGGCGCGGCCAGCCCGCTTGTCCAGCGCTACCAGGCGCAGCTCACCGACCGGCCGCCCCGCCAGGTGGCGATCGTGCGTGGCGCCACGGTTGGCGGCTCAGGCGCTGTCAACGGCGGATACTTCTGCCGGGGTCTGCGGCGCGACTTCGACGGCTTCGGGGTACCGGGCTGGGCCTGGTCCGACGTTGTCGATCACTTTCGCTCGATCGAGACCGATCTGGATTTCACCGGGCCCGCACACGGCGACTCGGGTCCAATCCTGGTCCGTCGCACACAGGAAATCGTCGGCAGCACAGCAACTTTCGTCGATGCCGCGCGGCGGCACGGATTCGGCTGGCTGCCAGACCTCAACGACTTATCCGGCGCCGACGCACTGCCGTCCGGCGTCGGCGCCGTGCCGCTCAACATCGTTGACGGTGTGCGGGTAGGTCCTGGGGCGGCGTATCTGCTGCCGGCGCTGGACCGCGCCAACCTCTCGCTGCTGACCCAGACCCGCGCGGTGCGTCTGCGTATCTCCCGCGGACGCGTCACCGGCGTGGACGCCATCGGCCCGGGCGGGCCGATCGCCATCACTGCCGACCACATTGTGGTGAGCGCTGGAGCGATCGAATCCGCACATCTCCTGATGCTCTCCGGCGTCGGCGACGAGACGGTGCTGCGCGCCGCAGGAGTGGATGTGTTGGCCCCACTGCCGGTCGGGATGGCCTGCAGCGACCATCCGGAATGGGTGCTGCCGACCACCTGGGCGGTCACGCCCGGCCGACCCGCGCTCGAGGTGGTGCTCAGCACCCCCGACGACGTCGAGATCCGACCGTATACCGGCGGCTTCGTCGCGATGGTCGGCGACGGGACGCCGGGTCACCCGGACTGGCCGCACCTCGGGGTCGCGCTGATGCGACCGCATTCCCGCGGGCGGGTCACGCTCGCCTCGGCTGACCCACTGGTGCCGCCGATCATCGAGCAACGCTACGACAGCGAACCGTCCGACATTGCCGCCTTGCGGGCGGGCTGCGATCTGGCCCGCGAAATAGCCGGTCCGACAACCGAAGTCGGCGAACCGGCTTGGTCGACGTCACAGCATCTGTGCGGTACTGCCCCGATGGGGCCCGCCGAGGACCCGGCGGCCGTAGTGGACCACCAGTGCCGCGTGCACGGTATCGACGGGTTGTGGGTGATCGACGGGTCGGTGCTGCCGACGATCACCAGCCGCGGCCCACACGCCACCATCGCCATGCTGGGGCATCGGGCCGCGGAGTTCGTCGGCTGACCGCGTTTGCGTAGGCTGGCTAGGTTGGACACGAGGAGGTGGTCCACATCGCCGAGAAGACCGATCCGCGACCGGCGCGATCCCGGGCGCGGTTGCTCGAGGCCGCCACCGCTCTGCTGCGCGCCGGAGGCCCCAGTGCGGTGACCGTCGATGCAGTGACGCGCGGTGCCAACGTGGCCCGTGCCACCTTGTATCGCCACTTTCCGAGCGGAAATGATTTGCTGGCAGCGGCATTCGGCAGCCTGATACCGCCGGCGCCGATGCCGACCGAAGAAGGCGCCCTGCGTGATCGGCTGATCGCGGTGGTGCTGGCATTCGGCCAGTCGATTGCCGAGGCTCCCGGCATGGTGATGGCGATGAGCTGGCTGGCGCTCGGGCGGGATCTGGAACAGTTGCCGGCATCACGCCAAAGCCAGACCGCTGACAGCCCTGCGATCAGCACGTTGCGCGAACGTATCGCCCAGCAGTACGCCGCCCCGTTCGACGCGATCTTCGACAGCCCCGAGGCTGCTGAACTCGGAGATATCGACCGGTCGCGAGCGATCGCAATGCTGATCGGCCCGGCAGTACTGGGCCGGCTGTCGACGCTGCCCGACTTCGACTACCGCGACTGTGCGCAGGCCGCGGTGGATGGTTTTCTGCATGTGCAGCGCACGCAGAACAAGGCGCTCAACAAAGCTCGTAACGAATCGGCAGGTGCTTGAGCCCGCCGACGAACGTCGTCGAGATCAGCTCTGGGTTGCCATTCAGTTCAACGGATTTCAACCCCGTGGGCAGGTACACGGACTCGCCCTCGGGCACGCATCAGCTTTCCCAGCTGCCGGGGGCGATCGCGATATTTTTTGGACACATGTCAGACACGGTCTCCGCGATCGTGGATTATTCGATGACCGCTTTCCGGTAATCCGTAGGCTGTTATTCCGTGCCGATCCGATCGCTTCGTCGCCGACGAGCGTGGGCCGTCCTGCTGATGACGGCCCTGCTCGTGGCGGCGTGCGGGCAGGACGCCGTCGTCAAGCCGCGCAAGGCCGAACCGGCCTACGCGGGACCGCTGGATGCCGGCGTCGTGCGCACCGCGATGGGGTCCGTGCGCGGCCAGGTCGCCTCGGATTACTCTGTGTTCCAAAACATTCCGTATGCAGCGCCTCCGGTGGGGCCATTGCGGTGGCAACTGCCGCGGCCGGCGGCGCGCTGGTCGGGCATGTTGGACGCGACCAAGGCTGGGCCGCAATGCATGCAGGACACCGGACTCAAGCCGGGGGTGGGCAAGCCCACCAGCGAAAACTGCCTGACGCTCAACGTCTGGACTCCGCCGCGTGGACAACACGGCGAGAAACGTCCGGTGATGGTGTGGATTCACGGCGGCGGGTTCGTCAACGGCAGCGGCGACATCTATCACTCGCGCTGGCTGGCGGCCAAGGGCCACATCGTGGTCGTCACGATCAACTACCGGTTGGGTGCGCTGGGCTTCCTGGCTCACCCGTCGCTCGGTCCGCCCGGCACGGTCGGCAACTACGGCCTGGCCGACCAGCAGGCCGCGCTGCGCTGGGTCCGTGACAACATCGCCGCATTCGGCGGTGACCCGAAGAAGGTCACCATCGCCGGCGAATCCGCGGGCGGAATGTCGGTGTGTGATCACCTGATCGCGCCGGGGTCGGCAGGACTGTTCCGCGCGGCGATCATTCAGAGCGCGCCGTGCCAGGCGCAGGCCGATGTGGAGTTGGGGCAACGGCGGAGCGTGGACTACGCGATCGCGGCGGGCTGCCGTAACCCCGCCACCACGGCGCGGTGCCTGCGCGCGATGCCGGCGACCCGGCTCGAGCGTCCACCTTGGTACTACTTCCTCGGGGACTCCAACGCGCTCTCCGGCCCGGTGACCGGAACGCCTGCGCTGCCGGACAATCCGGTCGCGGGATTCGCCGCCGACCGGGCAGCACGCGTTCCGGTGCTGATGGGCGTCAACCACGACGAGTTCACGCTGTTCGCGGCCCTGCGGGCCTCGAGGTTGAATCGGGGCATCAGCCCCGGCGAGTATCCGCGCTTGCTCGCCGACATCTTCGGCGCTGACGGCGCCCCGGTGCTGGCGCATTACCCGCCGGATCGCTACGGCGGCGACGTCTCGCTGGCCTACTCGGCTGCGGCCACCGACGGCGTGTTCGCTTGCGCCGCAGACAGAATGGCCGACTCACTGAGCCGCAACGCACCGGTCTACGCCTACGAGTTCGACGATCCGCACGCACCCGAGCCCGACTTCCTGCGGCACGCGCCGTTCCCGGTCGGCGCCAGCCACTCCCTGGAGTTGAGGTACCTGTTCAGCATGGGCGGCGCCCCGCCGCTGGATCCCGCGCAGCAGATCCTGTCCGACCAGATGATGAGCTATTGGAGCCACTTCGTCACCAACGGCGCACCGAAGGCCGCCGGCCTGCCCGATTGGCCGGCCCAGGACGGAACCCGGACCACAATTTCTGGATGTCGTTGCGGCCCGGCGGAAGTCAGGTCAGCACCGACTTCGAGGCGGCACACCAGTGCCCGTTCTGGTCGACGCTGAAAGGCGAATCGTGAGCACACCCGAGCCGGACGGCTTCGCGAACGAGTGGGCAGCGGCCTGGAACCGTCGCGATGTGGACGCCGTGCTCGCGCATTTCCACGACGACGTCGTGTTCACCTCGCCGGTCGCGGCCGAAATAGTGCCCGACTCGGCAGGAGTGGTGCACGGCAAAGCGGCGCTGCGCGAATACTGGTGCGCCGCATTGGCGGCCGTGCCCGATCTGCACTTCGACGTCGTCGGCGTCTACGGCGGCACGTCGGTTCTGGTGATCAACTACCGCAACCAGCGCGGCAATCTGGTGTGCGAGGTGTTGGAGTTCGATGGCGATTTGGTGCGCCGTGGGCACGGGACCTATCTGTCGCGCAGCTAGCCGGCCGGCGTGACCCAGGTGGTGATGTCGGCGTGCACGACCTCGATTACCGTCGCGATCGGTCACGCTGACCGGCACCACCACGTCGACCCCTTCGGGATCTGGGTGAAGTCCGGCGGATCCAGTTCGGCCCGCGCGTGCAGCGACGTGGTCGCCTTGCCGAGGTACTGAACCGTCATAGCTTTCGGGACTTCGTCCACCGATGGGTGCGCGGGACAGTGGCTTCCATCAGCATCCCCATCGCCACCTCGGCGGCATTGCAGGACGCGATCGCGTGCACGGTGTGCAGGTGGTTGTAGACGAAGAACCACTTCGGCACCCGCACCTCGGCCAGGCCCGGCTCCATCCGCACCACATGGGGCAGCACCGAGGCGAAGTACGGAACGCGTGCCATCGCCGCGATCGAGAACAGCCGACTGCCGCCGGGGCGGCCGGACAGGCGCTGCCACGCCGCATATGTGCTGGTCGGGCTCGTCATAGCGGCCTACCTTACTTTGGAGTAAGAACTAGCCCGTCTCGCAGCGGCGGTCATCGCCCGTCCGCGGGGAGGATTTGGCCGACACCGCGATCTAGGGCATACTGTTCGGGTTGCCTTGAGCCAGGTTTGCGCCTGGCCGGGCATACGACCAGCGCCCACACGGGCGCGTCCGGTCCCAATTTGGAGCGTGACCAATTTCGGTCGCGGACCAGGCTGCGTGAGGGTGACACACCCGACCGCGGGGGCCGGTGGACCAAGACAGGTAAACAGCGGCGCAACAACCGGGCGCGCGGCCTGATCGGCCAGACCGATCAAGCTATGGCGCCCGGCAGGAAACCGGGTCTCGACCTGGAGAGTGAGGAAGCGTGGCGGGACAGAAGATCCGCATCAGGCTCAAGGCCTACGACCACGAGGCCATTGATGCCTCGGCGCGCAAGATCGTCGAGACGGTTGTCCGAACGGGCGCCAGCGTGGTGGGCCCGGTGCCGTTGCCCACTGAGAAGAACGTGTACTGCGTTATTCGCTCACCGCACAAGTACAAAGACTCGCGGGAGCACTTCGAGATGCGCACTCACAAGCGCCTGATCGACATCCTTGACCCCACCCCGAAAACCGTTGACGCGCTGATGCGCATCGATCTGCCTGCCAGCGTCGACGTCAACATCCAGTAGGAGAGCTGCGAGCAATGGCGAGAAAGGGCATTCTGGGCACCAAGCTCGGTATGACGCAGGTGTTCGACGAGAACAACCGCGTCGTCCCAGTGACGGTGGTCAAAGCCGGGCCGAACGTGGTGACCCGCATCCGTACTCCGGAGGTTGACGGGTACAGCGCGGTGCAGTTGGCCTACGGCGAGATCAGTCCCCGCAAGATCAACAAGCCGCTGGCGGGTCAGTACGCCGCCGCCGGGGTCAACCCGCGCCGGCACCTGGCCGAGTTCCGTCTCGACGACGAAGCCGCTGCTGCCGACTACCAGGTCGGGCAGGAGCTGACGGCCGAAATCTTCGCTGCCGGAACCTATGTCGACGTGACCGGTACCTCGAAGGGCAAGGGCTTCGCGGGAACCATGAAGCGTCACGGCTTCAAAGGTCAGGGCGCCAGCCACGGTGCGCAGGCGGTTCACCGCCGTCCGGGCTCCATCGGCGGTTGCGCCACTCCGGCGCGCGTGTTCAAGGGCACCCGGATGGCCGGACGGATGGGCCACGACCGGGTGACCACCCAGAACCTGTTGGTGCACTTGGTCGATGCCGAGAACGGCGTCCTGCTGATCAAAGGCGCGGTGCCTGGCCGCACCGGCGGACTCGTCGTGGTTCGCAGCGCGATCAAACGAGGTGAGAAGTAATGGCTGCCGAGAAAGCCGACAAGGCTGGAAAAGCCCTCAAGATCGACGTCAAGACGCCGGCCGGTAAAACCGAAGGCTCCGTTGAGCTGCCGGCCGAGCTGTTCGACGCACCCGCGAACATCGCTCTGTTGCACCAGGTGGTCACGGCGCAGCTGGCCGCGAAACGTCAGGGCACGCACTCGACCAAGACCCGCGGCGAGGTCCGCGGTGGTGGCCGTAAGCCCTACCGGCAGAAGGGCACTGGCCGCGCCCGGCAGGGCTCGACGCGTGCACCGCAGTTCACCGGCGGTGGTGTCGTGCACGGTCCCCAGCCTCGCGACTACAGCCAGCGCACCCCGAAGAAGATGATCGCCGCCGCACTGCGCGGCGCGTTGTCGGACCGGGCCCGCAACGGCCGTATCCACGCGATCACCGAACTGGTGTCGGGACAGACGCCGTCGACCAAGAGCGCCAAGGTTTTCCTGGGCTCGCTGACCGACCGCAAGCAGGTGCTGGTGGTCATCGGACGTAGCGACGAGGCCGGCCTCAAGAGCGCGCGCAACCTTCCCGGTGTGCACATCATCTCGCCGGACCAGCTCAACACCTACGACGTGCTGCACGCCGACGACGTGGTGTTCTCGGTGGAGGCGCTCAACGCCTTCATCGCTTCGAACACGCGGAGCCACTCGAACGACTCAGAGGAGGTTTCGGCCTGATGGCGACCGTCACTGACCCCCGCGACATCATCCTGGCCCCGGTCATCTCGGAGAAGTCCTACGGCCTGATCGATGACAACGTGTACACGTTCCTGGTGCACCCCGACTCGAACAAGACGCAGATCAAGATCGCGGTCGAGAAGATCTTCTCGGTCAAGGTGTCCGCAGTGAACACCGCGAACCGCCAGGGCAAGCGCAAGCGCACCCGGAGCGGGTACGGACAACGCAAGAGCACCAAGCGCGCCATCGTGACGTTGGCGCCCGGCAGCAAGCCGATCGAACTGTTCGGCAACACAGCGTAGCCAGGAATAGATAGAGAGACTTAACAGACATGGGAATTCGCAAGTACAAGCCGACGACTCCGGGTCGCCGCGGTGCCAGCGTCTCCGATTTCGCCGAGATCACTCGTTCCACTCCGGAGAAGTCGCTGATCAAGCCGCTGCACGGCAAGGGTGGTCGTAACGCGCACGGTCGCATCACCACCCGCCACAAGGGTGGCGGCCACAAGCGGGCCTACCGGGTGATCGACTTCCGCCGCAACGACAAAGACGGCGTCAACGCGAAGGTCGCGCACATCGAGTACGACCCGAACCGCACCGCGAACATCGCGCTGCTGCACTTCTTGGATGGCGAGAAGCGCTACATCATTGCGCCGCAGGGACTTTCCCAGGGCGACGTGGTGGAGTCGGGTGCCAACGCCGACATCAAGCCGGGTAACAACCTGCCGTTGCGCAACATCCCGGCCGGTACCTTGGTCCACGCTGTGGAGCTGCGGCCGGGCGGTGGGGCCAAGATGGCTCGCTCCGCGGGCGCGAGCATCCAGCTGCTGGGCAAGGAAGGCGCCTACGCCTCGCTGCGTATGCCCAGCGGTGAGATCCGTCGCGTCGACGTGCGCTGCCGCGCCACCGTCGGCGAGGTGGGTAACGCCGAGCAGGCCAACATCAACTGGGGTAAGGCCGGCCGGATGCGTTGGAAGGGCAAGCGCCCGACCGTCCGTGGTGTGGTGATGAACCCGGTCGACCACCCGCACGGTGGTGGTGAGGGTAAGACGTCCGGTGGTCGTCACCCGGTCAGCCCGTGGGGTAAGCCGGAAGGCCGTACCCGTAAGGGCAACAAGCCCAGCGACAAGCTCATCGTCCGACGCCGGCGCACCGGCAAGAAATCGCGCTAGGAGCAGCCGATGCCACGCAGCCTGAAAAAGGGTCCGTTCGTCGACGGCCATCTGCTCAAGAAGGTCGACACGCAGAACGACAAGAACACCAAGCAGGTCATCAAGACCTGGTCCCGCCGTTCGACCATCATTCCCGACTTCATCGGTCACACGTTCGCCGTCCACGACGGCCGCAAGCACGTGCCGGTGTTCGTCACCGAATCGATGGTGGGCCACAAACTGGGTGAGTTCGCACCGACGCGCACCTTCAAGGGACACATCAAAGACGACCGGAAGGCCAAGCGGCGATGAGCACGGCTACTGAATATCCCTCGGCGGCCGCCGTAGCGCGGTTCGTGCGGGTGTCGCCGACCAAGGCGCGCCGGGTGATCGACCTGGTACGCGGCAAGTCGGTGAGCCGAAGCGCTGGACATTTTGCGCTGGGCGCCGCAGGCGGCGAGCGAGCCGGTGGCCAAGGTCATCGCGAGCGCTGCGGCCAACGCGCAGAACAACAATGGGCTCGACCCGGCGACTCTTGTGGTGGCCACGGTCTACGCCGACGGTGGCCCCACCGCCAAGCGGATCCGTCCGCGCGCCCAGGGCCGCGCGTTCCGGATCCGTAAGCGCACCAGCCACATCACCGTGGTGGTGGAGAGCCGGCCGATCAAGGACGGGCGGGGTTCGCAGTCCGCGAGCGCGACCCGCGCACGTCGCGCGCAGGCCAGCAAGGCTGCGGGTACGGCACCTGCCAAGAAGGCATCCGCCGCGAAGGCCCCGGCCAAGAAGGCATCCGCCGCGAAGGCCCCGGCCAAGAAGGCATCCCCCAAGAAGACATCTGAAGCGAAGGCATCCGCCGCGAAGTCCACTGAGACTGAAGCGACTTCGGACGCGAAGGGAGGCTCGCAGTAGTGGGCCAGAAAATCAATCCGCACGGCTTCCGCCTCGGCATCACGACCGACTGGAAGTCCCGGTGGTACGCGGACAAGCAGTACGCGGACTACATCAAGGAAGACGTAGCGATCCGCAAGCTGCTGTCGACCGGCTTGGAGCGCGCCGGCATCGCCGACGTGGAGATCGAGCGCACCCGCGATCGGGTCCGGGTGGACATCCACACCGCCCGTCCCGGCATCGTCATCGGTCGCCGTGGCACCGAGGCCGACCGCATTCGCGCCGACCTGGAGAAGCTGACCGGCAAGCAGGTTCAGCTCAACATCCTCGAGGTGAAAAACCCTGAGTCGACCGCACAATTGGTCGCTCAAGGTGTGGCCGAGCAGCTGAGCAACCGGGTGGCGTTCCGCCGCGCGATGCGCAAGGCCATTCAGTCGGCGATGCGTCAGCCCAACGTCAAGGGCATCCGGGTGCAGTGCTCCGGTCGTCTCGGCGGCGCGGAGATGAGCCGCTCGGAGTTCTACCGCGAAGGTCGGGTGCCGCTGCACACGCTGCGTGCCGACATCGACTACGGCCTGTACGAGGCCAAGACCACCTTCGGCCGCATCGGCGTGAAGGTATGGATTTACAAGGGCGACATCGTCGGCGGCAAGCGCGAGCTGGTTGCGCCGTCGGCTGGCGCCGAGCGTCCGCGCCGCGAACGTCCGGCGGGCCCACCCGCCCGCGTCGTAGCGGTTCCGCGGGCACGACGGCGACCAGCACCGAGGCCGGCCGTGCCGCATCGAGCGCCGACGAGGCAACTGCCTCGCCGGCCGCTGCGCCGGCCGAAGCGCCCGCTGTCGAGGCGCAGAGTACGGAGAGCTGAATCATGTTGATTCCCCGCAGAGTCAAGCACCGCAAGCAGCACCACCCGCGTCAGCGCGGGATTGCCAGCGGTGGCACGTCGGTGAGCTTCGGCGACTACGGCATCCAGGCACTGGAGCACGCCTACATCACCAACCGGCAGATCGAGTCCGCTCGTATCGCCATCAACCGGCACATCAAGCGTGGCGGCAAGGTGTGGATCAACATCTTCCCGGACCGTCCGCTGACCAAGAAGCCCGCCGAGACCCGGATGGGTTCGGGTAAGGGTTCGCCGGAGTGGTGGATCGCCAACGTCAAGCCGGGTCGCGTGCTGTTCGAGCTCAGCTACCCCAACGAACAGACCGCCCGGGAAGCGCTTACCCGAGCGATCCACAAGCTGCCGATCAAGGCACGCATCGTTACCCGAGAGGATCAGTTCTGATGGCAGTGGGAACTTCGCCGGGCGAACTGCGCGAGCTCAACGACGAAGAGTTGATCGAGAAGTTGCGCGAATTCAAGGAAGAGCTGTTCAACTTGCGCTTCCAGATGGCGACCGGCCAGCTCAACAACAATCGTCGACTCCGCCTGGTCCGGCAAGAAATCGCACGGATCTACACCGTGCTACGTGAACGCGAACTCGGCCTAGCATCTGGGCCCAATGGTGGTGAGGACTCCTAATGGCAGAGGCGAAGAACGAAGCCCCCGCGAAGAAGGCGGCCAAGGCCGCTCCGAAGACAGCGGCGAAAGACGCTAGCGCCAAGGGGCCCAAGCACACTCCGGCCACCCCGAAGCCGCGCGGTCGTCGCAAGACCCGTATCGGCTACGTGGTGAGCGACAAGATGGAGAAGACCATCGTGGTCGAGCTGGAAGACCGCATGCGTCACCCGAAGTACGGCAAGATCATCCGTACCACCAAGAAGGTCAAGGTGCACGACGAGCACGGCGACGCCGGCACCGGCGACCGGGTTTCGTTGATGGAGACTCGTCCGCTGTCGGCGACGAAGCGCTGGCGCCTCGTCGAAATCCTGGAGAAGGCTAAGTAGCCTCGGCTGCCCGTGAGCTGGAGAGCTCACGGTACGCAGGGTCCAGACGGCGCACGGCAACGATGAACGCCAGCGCGATGAGCGGCCCGATAATCCCGTAAACAGTCGCGGGCATAGCCATTTCCGCGTTGTTCAGCAACTGTGGGCTCAGCGCGATGCCAATCGCAACCACGGCATTATGCAATCCGATCTCCAGGCTGACGGCGATTGCCTGCGGCGGCCCCAGCTGCATCCGGCGCGAAACCAGGTAACCGACGGTCAGACTGACCGCGCAGAAGGATGCGACAGCTGCGCTGATCACGCCGAAGTCCTTCCACAGCGTCGACTGGCCGCTGGCGATCCCGCCGACCACGGCGAGAACTAGTAACACCGCCGCGGCAACCCTGACAAACTTCTGCAGCCGCCGGGCGAAATCCGGAAAGCGGTGACGTATCGCCACCCCGATCGCGACGGGCACCAGCACCATCGCGAACACGCCGAAGAATTTGTCGAATTGCAGTGGGATGAAACGTCCTTCGCCGAGGAACCAGGTCAACGAAAACGCCAGTATCGCCGGTATGGTGAAGATCGACAGCACTGCGTTGATGGCGGTCACCGTCAGATTGAGCGCCAGGTCGCCACGGGCGAGATGACTGACTATGTTGGCCAGCATGCCGCCGGGGGTCGCTGCCATCAGCATCAGGCCGACCGCCAGATTCGGTGTCAGGTGCAGCGACTCCGCGATCACCCAGCACAGCGCGGGTAACACCAGTGACTGGCACACCAACGCGATCGCCAGTGGGCGGCGTACCGTGGCCGCCCGGCGGAAGTCGCCGACGGTGAGCGTCAATCCGAGAGCGAGCATGACCGCCCCGACGACCAATGGCAGGAACCGGTTGTCCATAACGCTCCAAAAAGTTGGGGACCCATGCGCTGGATGCCGATTGGGCATGGCGACAGCGCGACGATGCGGCAACAAGCTAGCTTGCCCGTCGGTAGATGACTCTACGGCGTGGGTGCGGCGGCCCGCGTCGCGTACGCGACGGTTCGGTTCGTCACCTGGGGTTCAGCAGCACTTCGCTGATGGCGGGCGCGGCCTGGTTTGGCAGAAATCACCATGAGTGAAAGCGCCGTGGGCTCGGGGCGCGCAACGAAAATGCTTCAAATGCTTCAAACACGTTGAGGCAGTGGGGTTGTCAAAACCAATGTGATTCAAAGTCATGCCGATGGCCTGGCTCTGACCAGTACAAACGCGCCGGCCGGTACTGAATATCCTTCTACAACAGCGGATTTGAACCGAGCGCCTCCGCAATGGTGGGTGGTACAACGCGAGATCGGGCGCCCCGGGACGACACATGTTCACCGGGCCGCCGCGTCACAGTTGGATAGATTTCCAATGTTCCACGCGTATCCGCACCAGACCGTTGAAGGAGTGGCAGTTATGACTTTGTGCGTCGTTCCCGAGGGCTTGGCCGCTGCTTGTGCGGGCGTGGAGGCGTTGACGGCACGGCTGGCGGCCGCGCATGCCGGCGCGGCGCCGCTGATTACAGCGGTGGTACCGCCGGCCATCGATCCGGTGTCGCTGCAGAGCGCGGCAGAGTTCAGCGCTCGCGGTGGACTGCATGCGGCCGTGGCCGCTCAAGGCGCCGAGGAGCTTGGCCGGGCGGGGATCGGAGTGGGGGACTCGGGTGTCAGCTACGCCAGCGGTGACGCTGCCGGGTCGTCGCTGTACCTCCTCCCAACCGGCTGACGATGACTGCTCCTATCTGGATCGCCGCACCGCCGGAGGTGCATTCGACATTGCTGAGCAGCGGTCCCGGACCCGGGCCGCTCCTGGAAGCGGCCGGTGCATGGAACTCGCTGAGCGCCGAATACACTACTGTGGCAGACGAACTCACCGATCTGCTGGCCCAGGTACAGGCCGGCGTGTGGCAGGGTCCGAGCGCGGAATCGTTCGTGGCGGCCAATGCGCCTTTCCTGGCCTGGCTGAATCAAGCCAGCGCGGACAGTGCGGCCGCGGCCGCCCAGCACGAAACCCTGGCCGCGGCTCACGCGGCCGCACTGGCCGCGATGCCCACCCTGCCGGAACTGGTCACCAACCACGTCGTGCACGGCGCATTGGTGGGCACCAATTTCTTTGGTATCAACACCATCCCGATCGCGCTGAACGAAGCCGACTATGCGCGCATGTGGGTCCAAGCCGCCACCACGATGGGGACGTATCAAGCGGTAGCCGGCTCGGCCGTCGCTGCGACACCGATCACCGAGCCGGCGCCACCAATTCTCAAGGCGGACAACCAAACCGCCGCGGCGCCCGCCGACTCCACGACCGAGACCCCGCTGGACCAACTCATTGTGCAGTTTCTGCAGGCGCGAGGTATCACCTGGGATCCCACCGCAGGCACCATCAACGGGCTGCCCTACTCGACGTACACCAACCCGCTCACAACGCTGTACTGGGTGAAGAACACCGTCACACTCGTTCAGGATCTCGAGAACTTCGCCCAGTTGCTGGCCACCAATCCAGAGGCAGCGCTTGCGACTCTGACACCGGCCAACATCATCGCGTTCCTGGTCGCGCATCCGGTGGTCGCCGCCGCGATTGCGGCCAGCTCGACCACCGCTGTTCTTCCGGCCGCCGCCGCCGCGGCAGTGGCCTCGGTAGCCGCCGTGGCAGGACTGATCGACCCGTCGCTTTTCCAGCCCTTCATGCCGCCGTTGCCTCCGATCGCAGCGCTGCCCCTTGCGCCGGTCGCCGCATCGACGCCGTTGGCCGTCGCGACCGCCGCGCCGGCGCCGCCCGCACCGACCTCCGCGGCTGCTCCCGCAACCAGCCCAGCCTCCGGCACGGCCCCCGCGCCGCCGAGTCCGCCGCCCACTGGTGTGCATGGCCTGGCGTTCCCGTACCTGATCGCCGCGGGCGGTGGTCCGTCCATCGGGTTCGACTCCGGCGCCGGGGCGAGCGTCGGTTCCAGTGCGCGGCTGAAAGCACCGGCCGAGTCGGCCGCGGTTGCCGCGGCGGCAGCAACGCGGCGACGCGCACGCAGGCCCAAGCACCAGCAGGCATACAGGCATGACTATGCCGACGCGACAATGGATTACGAGGTCGACCCGGGCTGGAGCGGCCCGTCGCCCGACGAACCGGTCGCGTCGGCGGCGGCGTCGGGCAGCGGCGCGGGGTCATTCGGCTTCACCGGGACGGTGGCGAACACCGGCGAGCAGGCGGCAGGATTGGCCATACTGCCCGATGACGATTTCGGTGGTGGACCGAGCATGCCGATGCTGCCGCACACCTGGACACCGGACGAAGGTCAAGACGGGCCGTAGCGGTCCGTGCCGATGTTGGCCGGCAGTTCGCCGCAGCGGTGTAATCTTCGTTGTCCCGGGGGTCCACTACGAGAGTGAGGCCAGCGATGGCGACCGAGTTCAACGGCAAGATCGAACTGGATATCCGTGATTCGGAACCGGATTGGGGTCCATTCGCTGCGCCAACCGCACCGGAGGGTGCGCCCAACATCCTTTATCTGGTGTGGGACGACACCGGCATCGCGACCTGGGACTGCTTTGGTGGCCTGGTGGAGATGCCGGCAATGACGCGCATCGCCGATCGCGGTGTGCGGCTGTCGCAATTCCATACCACTGCGCTGTGCTCTCCGACGCGGGCTTCATTGCTGACCGGCCGCAACGCCACCACCGTTGGCATGGCGACCATCGAGGAATTTACCGACGGGTTCCCCAACTGCAATGGCCGGATTCCGGCGGACACCGCGTTGGTCTCAGAGGTACTTGCCGAACAGGGTTACAACACTTACTGCGTTGGCAAATGGCACCTGACCCCGCTCGAAGAGTCCAGTATGGCGTCGACCAAGCGGCACTGGCCGACATCGCGCGGGTTCGAACGGTTCTACGGATTCATGGGTGGCGAGACCGACCAGTGGTATCCCGACCTGGTGTACGACAACCATCCGGTGAACCCGCCCGGGATGCCCGAGGACGGCTATCACCTGTCAAAAGACATCGCGGACAAGACAATCGAATTCATTCGCGATGCCAAGGTGATAGCTCCGGACAAGCCGTGGTTCAGCTACGTATGTCCCGGACGCCGGGCATGCCCCACACCATGTCTTCAAGGAGTGGGCGGACCGATACGCCGGCAAGTTCGACATGGGCTACGAGCGCTACCGCGAGATCGTGTTGGAGCGCCAGAAGTCGCTGGGCATCGTGCCCCAAGACACCGAATTGTCTCCGGTCAACCCCTATCTCGACGTGAAGGGGCCGCAGGGCGAGCCATGGCCTTTGCAGGACACCGTTCGGCCGTGGGACTCGCTGATCGACGAAGAGAAGAAGTTGTTCAGCCGGTTCGCGGAAGTGTTCGCCGGTTTTCTCAGCTACACCGACGCCCAAATCGGGCGAATTCTCGACTATCTCGAGGAATCCGGCCAACTGGACAACACGATCGTCGTGGTCATCTCCGATAACGGCGCCAGCGGTGAGGGCGGGCCGAACGGATCGGTGAACGAGGGCAAGTTCTTCAACGGCTACATCGACACCGTCGAAGAGAGCATGAAGGTGTTCGACCACCTCGGTGGGCCGGAGACCTACAACCATTATCCGATCGGGTGGGCGATGGCCTTCAACACGCCCTACAAGCTCTACAAGAGATATGCCTCGCACGAGGGGGGCATTGCCGACACGGCAATCATCTCGTGGCCCAGCGGCATTGCGGCGCACGGCGAGGTCCGCGACAACTACGTCAACGTCGCCGACATCACTCCGACCCTCTACGACCTGATCAACCTGACACCGCCGGAGTCCGTCAAAGGCATCGCCCAGAAGCCGCTGGACGGTGTGAGTTTCAAGGCAGCCCTTGACGATCCGTCTGCCGACACCGGCAAGGGGACTCAGTTCTACACCATGCTGGGCACTCGCGGCATCTGGCATGAAGGCTGGTTTGCCAACACCGTGCATGCGGCTTCGCCAGCAGGCTGGGGGCATTTCGATGCCGATCGTTGGGAGCTCTTTCACATCGACGCCGACCGCAGCCAGTGTCACGATCTGGCCGGTGAGCACCCCGACAAGCTCGAAGAACTCAAGGCGCTGTGGTTCTCCGAGGCCGCCAAATACAACGGTCTACCGCTGGCGGATCTGAACATCTTCGAGACGTTGGGTCGGACGCGGCCGTCCTTGGTGAGCGAACGTGACTCCTATATCTACTATCCGGACTGTGCCGACGTGGCCACCGGCGCCGCGGTCGAGTTGCGTGGCCGCTCATTCGCTGTCCTTGCCGATGTCACGGTCGACACCACCGGCGCTGAGGGTGTGCTGTTCAAGCACGGCGGCGCCCACGGCGGGTATGTGCTGTTCATCCAGGACGGACGGTTGCACTTTGTGTACAACTTCCTGGGCGAGCGTCAGCAGGAGGTTGCGTCATCGCAGGCGGTGCCACTGGGCCGGCATGTGTTCGGCGTTCGCTACGACCGCACCGGCACGGTGGAGAACAGTCACACGCCGCTTGGTGACGTCACCCTGTTCATCGACGACGCGACGGTCGGAACGCTGGCTGACGTGCAGTCGCATCCGGGGACCTTCGGCTTGGCCGGCGCAGGCGTCACGGTCGGGCGCAACGGCGGTTCGGCGGTGTCCAGCCGCTACAAAGCGCCGTTCGCGTTCACCGGCGGCACCATCGCGCAGGTGACCGTCGATCTATCCGGCCGGCCATATCAAGATGTGGAAAAAGAATTGGCGCTGGCCTTTTCGCGTGACTGAGAGGCCGCCGAGACTGCGCCGGGCGGCGGCCGGTCTGCTCGCGGTCGCCGTGCTGTCGGGCTGCGCCAGGAACATCGACGGAGTCGCCGCGTGGACCGGGGGGTCGGCCGAATCTCGGCACCCCACGACGAGCCACGGCACGCCGGCTCCCGGGATCGAGACGACGTTGCCGGAACACATTCCGCCCAATGCGTTCCTCTGCTTCCCGGGACCGGCCGGGGTCGGCATTGGCACGGTGGCGCAGGTGCACGACGCGGCCGCGCCGAGGATCACCATCACCATTCCCGACGGGTGGACGAGCGAACCGGGACAGCGGGATCTGGCGTTGTCGCTCAGCGGGCCCGACGGCATGAGCGGGACGGTGACCATCGCCGCGACGAAACTCGATCCTGCCAGAGCTTTCTCCGATTACGCTGCCACGCTGGCGCATTCGAAGCCTGACTTTGACGTCGCCACCGTGGGTGCCAAGTTCTGCGGATACAGCAGTCAGAAACTGGCCGGGACGTTCGGCGGGCCGTCGGGCCCCGTCGAGTTCGCCGATCGGCTCACCCATATCTGGACCAATACCGCCCAGTACCTGGTCGCGGTCGACATGGAAGGCCCGGTTGACGCTCCGGGCTTCGGCGCGGCGAAAGCCGCGCTGATGCAGGAGTTCGCGGTGGTCATACCCTGAACTCATGCCTACCGAGCTAGTCGAACTGCCGCCCGGATCATTTCGGATGGGTTCGACCAGCTTCTACCCCGAGGAAGCTCCGATCCACACGGTGAACGTCGAGGCTTTCGCCGTCGAGCGCCATCCGGTGACCAACGCGCAATTCGCGGAATTCGTCGCCGCGACGAGCTATGTCACGGTCGCCGAGCAGCACATCGACCCCGCGCTCTACCCCGGGGCCGATCCAGCTGAATTGCAGCCTGGCGCAATGGTATTCCGCCCCACCTCGGGCCCGGTCGACTTGCGGGACTGGCGGCAATGGTGGGTCTGGGTGCCGGGCGCCTGTTGGCGCCGCCCGTTCGGGCCGGGCAGCGATATCGGCGACCGGGCGGATCATCCGGTGGTCCAGGTGGCGTATCCCGATGCGGCCGCGTATGCGCGCTGGGTCGACCGGCGGCTGCCGACGGAAGCCGAATGGGAGTACGCCGCGCGCGGTGGGTCGGCCACGACCTATGCCTGGGGCGAGCAGGAGAAGCCGGGCGGCGAGCCGATGGCCAATACCTGGCAGGGAAGCTTTCCTTACCGCAACGAGGGCTGGTCCGGCACTTCGCCGGTGGCGGCATTCCCGCCGAATGGATTCGGCCTCTTCGACATGATCGGCAACGTCTGGGAATGGACCACCACCGAGTTCTCCGCTCACCACAGACTCGATCAGCCGCCCAAGAGCTGTTGTGCACCAACGGGATCCGCTGATCCGGCGATCACGCAGACGCTCAAGGGGGGGTCACACCTGTGTGCCCCGGAGTACTGTCACCGCTACCGGCCTGCGGCGCGCTCGCCGCAGTCGCAGGACACCGCGACCACCCACATCGGATTCCGGTGCGTGAGCGACCTGCCCGCCGGATCAGCCGATGGCGTCGGCCGCGGCTGACACCTTCGCCTGGAAGTCGGGGGACAGCGGGATGTAGCCGTTCTTGTCCAGATCGATCTGGCCGGGGCCGAGCGTCGCCTGCAGAGCGGCTTTGACCGCCAGACCGGTCTGTGGGTCGGGGTATTTCGAGCAGACGATCTCGTAGGTCGCCATCACGATCGGATACACGTCGTCCTGACTCGGGTTGTAGAACGACGAGAGGTCGAGCACCAAGTTGTTGCCCTTGCCGACGATCTTGGCTCCGGCGATGGTCTTTCCCACAGAGTCGGTGCCGATGCGCACCGGGCGCCTGGTCTTGCGGCTGGCCGGGGTCTTGATCTCCGCGGCGAACAGCCCTTCCTCCATCGCGAAGGACAACTCGTTGTACGTAATCGCGCCTTCGGTGTTCTTGACCATCGCGGATGTGCCGTCGTTGCCCTTGGCGCCGGTTCCGATGCCACCCTTGAACGCCTTGCCGGTGCCCTGGGTCCACACCCCGCCGGCCGCGGCCTGCAGGTAGGCCTGGAAGTTGGCGGTGCTGCCGGATTTGTCGCTGCGGTAGATGACATGGATGTCCTCTGACGGCATCGAGGCGTTGAGCGCGGTGAGGGCCGGGTCGTCCCAGCGGGTGATGCTGCCGTTGAAGATCCGGGCCAGCGTCTGCGCGTCGAGCACCAGGAAGTCGAGAGGGAGGTTGTAGGTGATGGCCAGCGGGCCGAAGACCACCGGCAGGTTCCAGGCTTCGGCCCCCCCGCAGCGCTGCTTGGCGGCGTCATACTGGTCGTCACCGAGCGGAGTGTCCGATCCGGCGAAATCGCTCTTGCCGGCCAGGAAATCGGTGATTCCCGCGCCGGAGCCGTTGGCCGTGTAGTCCAGGCTGTGTCCGGGGCATGACTTGCTGTAGGCGCTGACGAACCGCTTCATCGCGTTGGATTGGGCGGTCGAGCCGCTGGCCGTTATCGCCGACTTTCCGCCACAGTCCACGACCACGCTTGCGTAGGCCATGCTGGTGTGCGGGACCTCGCAACCCGACAGCACCGTGGCACCCGCGGCCAGCAAACTGACGACAGCGGCTAGTCGTGTGTGCTTCATGTTGATTGCCTCACCCCGGAACTCGACACTTTGTTGAGAAAATATGGCGCACCTTCGAGCACGCTCACCGACGTCAGATTAGCGGGTCGAAGGACGAACTGTCCCATCCCATGGGCGAATTCATGTTTTCCGTTAGCCTTCCTGAACTGCGCGTTACTGTCGGATGGACAGCGGGTGACGAGATTCGGGCGCCCTGCCCATCATCATTCTTTCGCCGCGCTTTCGGCATCCCGGTTCGCTAACGTGACGACCGTGTTGCCCCGACAGGCTGACGTCAACCGCCACGCGCCCGTCCGCTCCCGGCAAGCGGTCCCGCTTTTCCGGGACGGCGGCCAGCAATGACCGTTCAGACTCCGTCGACGACCGAGACGCCAACCCCGGATCAGCCGCGGCAGCGGCCGCGCATCGTCATCGGGGTGGCCATTGTGATGGCTGTCTTAACCGCCTATGGCCTGTCGCTGTTCGGCGTCCATCTGCTGCAGAAGTCCGAAGGCCCGCTGCCGCCGCTGGACCTGAGTCAGGCCGGCGCCGACGAGACCGTCGTGCAGATCCGGCTCGAAGAGCTCAAGTCCACGACGAACCGCCTCACGGTGAACGTGCTCATCTATCCGGGTGAGTCGCTCGAGGACAAGCGCTTCGATGAGCTGAACGCTGAGATCGCCGTGCGGTTGTACCCGCCGAATGATCTGGGCGACATCAAATACCCGAAGGGCAAGGCGCCGGCTCAAGTCAGCACGATGATCCAGGCGCACGGTGATCCCGGCAACTGGCCGTTCGATTCCTATCGCACCGAGCCGATTTCGGCGGACGTCTTCGTCGGGGAGGGTGCGGAACGCAAGCGGCTCCCGGCAATTGTCCAGGTGACCGGGGCGATGGACGGTTGGGACGCAAGCGTCACCCGCAACAGCGACACCAGTGAAACCGGGAGCCACAACACCAGCAATGTGGTGGTCACCCTGCACCGGGCCAAGGGGCCGCTGATCTTCGACCTGGGCATCATTCTGGTGTTGATCAGCCTGCCGACCCTGGCGCTGGTGGTGGCCATCCCGATGGCGATGGGCAGGCGAAAGTTCGTGCCACCGTTCGCCACGTGGTACGCCGCGAACTTGTTCGCG
The DNA here is from genome assembly GCA_963796825.1 of uncultured Actinomycetota bacterium. Lineage (GTDB taxonomy): Bacteria > Actinomycetota > Actinomycetes > Mycobacteriales > Mycobacteriaceae > Mycobacterium. Next base: position 500,115 of record CAWCNE010000006.1, on the reverse strand, counting down.
ATCGTTCCGCTGCGAAATATTCTGCCCGGCGCCCCGCCGCCGGGTTCGATGATCGACCAGGCGCTGGTGCAGTGGGTGCTGCTCGCGCTGGCATCGGCGATGGCGTTGTACATCTACGCCTACATCCGCCAAGGCGATTGACCCCAAAGGCCGCCAAGAACCGCCTTTGACCAGGAATTTGGCTGTGAGCAGGTCTTCCCCTAGACTCTAGGGGTTGCCGTGGGCAGACCTTGGCTGGCATTTCGATCTTCACCGTCAGCCTCGCGTGCCTTTCGACGACAAAGACCATGCACGAAGGTCTGGTGGACCGTGTAATCCAGTGTCCTCCGGCCCGTCCACGCGTGGGCGTGCATATGTGAACCAGGTCAAGGAGATCGAGTGATTCAGCAGGAATCGCGGCTGAAGGTGGCCGACAACACCGGTGCCAAGGAGATCTTGTGCATCCGTGTGCTCGGCGGCTCGGGTAGGCGTTACGCCGGCATCGGCGACGTCATCGTGGCGACCGTCAAGGACGCCATTCCCGGTGGCAACGTCAAGAAGGGTGAGGTCGTCAAGGCCGTCATCGTTCGCACCGTCAAGGAGCGCCGCCGCGCCGACGGCAGCTACATCAGGTTCGACGAGAACGCGGCCGTCATCATCAAGCCCGACAACGACCCGCGTGGAACCCGCATCTTCGGGCCGGTCGGCCGCGAACTGCGGGAGAAGCGCTTCATGAAGATCGTCTCGCTGGCCCCGGAGGTGCTGTAAATGAAGGTGCACAAGGGCGACACCGTCCTCGTCATCTCGGGTAAGGACAAGGGCGCCAAAGGCAAAGTGCTCCAGGCGTACCCGACCCGCAACAAGGTGCTCGTCCAGGGCGTCAACCGGATCAAGAAGCACACCGCGGTCTCGACCAACGAGCGCGGAGCCCAGTCCGGCGGCATCGTCACGCAGGAAGCGCCCATCAACGTCTCGAACGTGATGGTGGTCGACTCTGACGGCACGCCCACCCGGATCGGCTACCGGGTCGACGAGGAGTCGGGCAAGCGGGTTCGCATCTCGAAGCGCAACGGCAAGGACATCAACGCATGACAACGACCGAGAGGGTTCAGCCCCGGCTCAAGACGCGCTACCGCGAAGAGATCCGCGAGGCGCTGAACAAAGAATTCGCCTACGCCAACGTCATGCAGATCCCGGGCGTGGTGAAGGTCGTGGTGAACATGGGCGTCGGCGACGCCGCCCGTGACGCCAAGCTGATCAATGGCGCGGTCTCGGACCTGGCGTTGATCACCGGTCAGCGGCCGGAAATCCGCAAGGCCCGTAAGTCGATCGCGCAGTTCAAGCTTCGCGAGGGCATGCCGATCGGCGCGCGGGTGACCCTGCGCGGCGACCGGATGTGGGAGTTCCTCGACCGGCTGGTGTCGATTGCGCTGCCGCGTATCCGCGACTTCCGCGGTCTGTCGCCCAAGCAGTTCGACGGTTCCGGCAACTACACCTTCGGGCTCAACGAGCAGTCGGTGTTCCACGAGATCGACGTGGACAACATCGACCGGCCCCGCGGCATGGACATCACCGTCGTCACCTCGGCGACCAATGACGACGAGGGCCGAGCGCTGCTGCGCGGCCTCGGCTTTCCGTTCAAGGAGAAGTGACCAATGGCGAAAAAAGCACTGATCGAAAAGAGCCAGCGCAAGCCGAAGTTCGAGGTTCGCGCGTACACCCGCTGCAACAAGTGCGGCCGCCCGCACGCGGTTTTCCGCAAGTTCGGGCTGTGCAGGATCTGCCTGCGTGAGATGGCACATGCGGGCGAACTGCCCGGCGTGTCGAAGAGCAGCTGGTAGCCAGCACCGAGCAATCGACTCATTGGAAAAGGTTGCGGTAGGCCCTCCCGAAAGTTTTTTCGGGGAGGAACCGCCGCGAGGAAGGTAACAGCGCTCGATGACGATGACGGACCCGATCGCAGACTTTTTGACGCGTCTGCGCAACGCCAATTCGGCGTACCACGATGAGGTGACGCTGCCCCATTCGAAGATCAAGGCCAACATCGCCGAGATCCTCAAGCGGGAGGGCTACATCACCGACTACCACACCGAGGATGCGCGGGTTGGTAAGGCGCTGACCGTTCAGCTCAAGTACGGACCGAGCCGGGAACGCAGCATCGCCGGCCTGCGCCGGGTGTCCAAGCCCGGCCTGCGGGTGTACGCCAAGTCGACCGGCCTGCCGCGCGTGCTCGGCGGTCTGGGCGTGGCGATCATCTCGACCTCCTCGGGCCTGCTCACTGACCGGCAGGCAGCCAGACAGGGCGTGGGCGGCGAAGTCCTCGCGTACGTGTGGTGAGGGGGAACTGACATGTCGCGTATTGGAAAGCAACCGATCCTGATCCCGTCCGGGGTCGAGGTCTCCATCGATGGGCAGCAGGTCTCGGTGAAGGGGCCCAAGGGCACCCTGGATCTGCAGGTCGCCGAGCCGATCACCGTGGCGCGCAACGACGATGGCGCCATCGTGGTCAACCGTCCGGACGACGATCGACACAACCGTTCGCTGCACGGGCTGTCGCGCACCCTGGTGTCCAATCTGGTCACCGGTGTGACCGAGGGCTACACCATCAAGCTGGAGATCTTCGGCGTCGGCTATCGCGTGCAGGCCAAGGGAAGCGACCTCGAGTTCGCTCTGGGTTACAGCCACCCGGTGCTGATCACCGCACCCGACGGTGTGACCTTCGCGGTCGAGACGCCCACCAAGTTCTCGATCTCGGGTATCGACAAGCAAAAAGTCGGCCAGGTCGCGGCGAACGTCCGCCGTCTTCGCAAGAGCGATCCCTATAAGGGCAAGGGCATCCGCTACGAAGGCGAGCAGATCCGCCGCAAGGTCGGAAAGACAGGTAAGTAGTCATGGCGCAAACACAAGCTGCAGGCACCGCGCACAAGCCGCTGGGGCAGAGCGCATCCGCCGTTCGCCGCACGCAGCGGCTGCGTCGTCACGCGCGGCTGCGTAAGAAGATCGCGGGCACCGCGGAGCGTCCGCGCCTGGTGGTGCACCGCTCGTCGCGGCACATCCACGTGCAGTTGGTCAACGACCTCACCGGCACGACCGTGGCCGCCGCCTCGTCCATCGAGGCGGACGTGCGCGGCGTGGACGGCGACAAGAAGGCCCACAGCGTGCGGGTCGGTCAGTTGATCGCAGAGCGGGCCAAGGCCGCCGGAGTCGACGCAGTGGTGTTCGACCGGGGCGGCTATACCTACGGCGGGCGGATCGCGGCACTGGCCGACGCCGCCCGTGAAGGTGGGTTGAAATTCTGATGGCATGTAACAACTTTGGAAGGACCGCATAATGGCGGAGCAACCGGCTGGAACGGCCGGCCCGACGAACGAGGGCCGCGGCGATGACCGTCGCGACTCGCGTGACAACCGGGGCCGCCGGGACGGTGGCGGCCGTGGCGGTCGCGACCGTGACGGGGACAAGAGCAACTACCTGGAGCGGGTCGTCACGATCAACCGCGTGTCCAAGGTGGTCAAGGGTGGTCGGCGCTTCAGCTTCACCGCGCTGGTCATCGTCGGCGACGGCAACGGCATGGTCGGTGTCGGCTACGGCAAGGCCAAGGAGGTTCCGGCCGCGATCGCCAAGGGCGTCGAGGAGGCCCGCAAGGGATTCTTCCGGGTGCCGATGATCGGCGGAACCATCATCCACCCGGTGCAGGGTGAGGCCGCCGCGGGCGTGGTACTCCTGCGCCCGGCCAGCCCCGGTACCGGTGTGATCGCCGGTGGCGCGGTGCGTGCGGTGCTGGAATGTGCCGGCGTACGCGACATTCTGTCCAAATCGCTGGGAAGCGACAACGCGATCAACGTCGTGCATGCGACGGTCGCCGCACTCAAGATGCTGCAACGGCCCGAAGAGGTCGCCGCGCGGCGTGGACTGCCGCTCGAGGATGTCGCTCCGGCCGGCATGCTGCGCGCCCGCCGCGAAGCTGATGCGCTGGCCGCCGGCACCGCTCGTGAAGGAAGCGCGTAAAAATGGCCACCGAAAAGGCAACAGCAAAAGCAGCACAACCGACGCAGCTGAAGATCACGCAGGTCCGTGGCGTGATCGGCGCTCGCTGGACGCAGCGGGAAAGCCTTCGCACACTGGGACTTCGGCGGATTCGCCACTCGGTCATCCGTGACGACAACCCACAGACCCGCGGGCTGATCAAGGCCGTCCATCACCTCATCGAGGTCGAGTCGGTTGAGGGAGGTAGCACCAAATGACGATCAAACTGCACGACCTGCACCCCGCGCCCGGGTCGAAGACCAAGCGCACCCGGGTGGGCCGCGGTGAGGGCTCCAAGGGTAAGACCGCCGGTCGAGGAACCAAGGGTACGAAGGCGCGTAAGAACGTGCCGGCCACCTTCGAGGGTGGGCAGATGCCGATTCACATGCGGCTGCCCAAGCTGAAGGGTTTCCGTAACCGGTTCCGGACCGAGTACGAAGTCGTCAACGTCGGCGACCTCAATCGTCTTTTCCCCAAGGGCGGTTCGGTCGGGCTGGACGAGCTGGTAGCCAAGGGCGCGGTTCGCAAGAACAAGCTCGTCAAGGTTCTCGGCGACGGGAAGCTGGAAGCCAAGGTCAACATCACCGCGCACAAGTTCAGCGGCAGCGCGCGGGAGAAGATCACCGCGGCCGGCGGTTCGGCGACCGAGCTCTAACAGCTCGCTACTTCTGCGGTCGTGCGCCAAGCACGTCGCGGAACAAGGCCTGCCGAAGCGTCAGCTCACGCGGGTCGCTCCAGAGGTGAAAACCCAACCGGTTCATCACGTAGGCGAAGCCGATTCCGGTGTCGGGGTCGGCGAACCCGAAGGATCCACCGAGTCCCGGCGTGCCGAAGGCTTTGTCGGACGATCCGAAGTTGAAGTGCGGCACCGGTTTGCAGTAGCCCAGCGAGAACATCGAATCGACGTGCAGCACCTTGTCGCGTATCCCGCCGGTCGGGGTCACCGCTGACTTGGTGACAGCGGCGAGAGTGTCTGCGGTCAAACCGAGTTCGCGTCCGCCGGTGGCGGCGCAGCCGTAGGCCCTGGCGACCGAGCGCGCGGTGCCGATCCCGTTGGCAGCCGGGATCTCGACGGTGCGAATGTCTTCGCGGTTGTAGTCGCGCATCGCGTCGACGTCGTTGGGCAGGTTGACCGTTCGCCCGGTCAGGCCGCGGGGATTCAGCAGCGCCATCGCAAGTCGGGGTGGCATCGCGTTCAGGTGCAGCAGCGCCTTGGCCCGCGGCCAGCCATGCAGGTGTGCGATCTGGTCGCGGTTCACCGATGCCGGCAGGCCGATGTAGAGATCCAGACCGAGCGGGGCGGCGATCTCGTCAGCGAAGAACTGGCCGAGTGTGCGGCCAGCCGGGTCGGTGTGCCGGATCAGCTCGGATTCGTACCAGCCCAGCGTCAACGCGTGATACCCGTGCCGACTGCCCGGCGGCCACGCCGGTGCTTGTGCCGCCAGGGCCGCCGACAGGGTGTCCTGGTCGCTGAGGTCGGCCAGTCGAAGCGGTGCGTCCAGTGCGGACAGCCCGGCCTGATGGGACAGCAACTGCCGCACGGTCACCTCAGCTTTACCGGCTTGGGCGAACTCCGGCCAGTAGTCGGCGACCTTGGCGTCGTAGTCGATCAATCCCCGCGAAGCGGCTACCGTGACCGCAAGGGAAGCAACACCTTTCGTCGTGGAAAACATGTTGACCATGGTGTCGTGCTGCCACGGCGTTTTGGTGATGCCGTTGCGATAGCCGCCCCACAGATCGACCACTTTGACGCCGTCCCGGTATACCGCGACAGCAGCGCCGATATCGCGGTCGGCCGCGAAGTTCGCGCGGAATGCATCGGCGACCTTGCCGTACCCCTCGTCGGCGTCGCCCTCGATCAGATCCGGCGGGGCCACGACTTTGTGAACCATTGAGTGGTTATACACCACAAGTCACATCAGCACCGTCAGTTGGTTGGCACCCTTTTTTGAAATCGTCGCCACATGCAGTATCACCGAGTCAGTGATATCGCCCGTGGTCACAAAACGAAAAAAGAGAATCGCCTCGGAGAGGCGACCGCTGAGGCCGGTGTGACTCAGCTCAGCTGCGGAATGACTTCTGCCGCAAGACGTTCCATCTGCTCGCGATCCTCGGCGACATCGCGGCCGACCGGATTGAGCAGGATCGTCTCGGCGCCGGCGTCGATCACTGCCCGCAGCCCGGCAGCGACGTCGTCAACCGTGCCCGACACCGGCACGTCGTCGATGCCGGGCATCCCGCCGTAGATACGATGCAGTCCCGTCAGCACGCGTTCGCGCGCTTGCGTCGGGTCGTCATCGATCATCAGATAGACGCGCTTTCCGATCTGGAAACGCGCGGGATCCTTGCCCTGCTCGGCGAGTTCGTGCCGCACGCCCCGCACGGCCTCGGCGAATTTCGCGGTGGTCGACGAGCCCGCACCCAGAAACGCATCGCCATGCCGGACGGCGCGGGCCAGCGCTTTCGGGGCCTGACCGCCGAACCAGATCGGCGGATGCGGCCGCTGCACGGGTTTGGGCTGGATCGGCAGATCGTCGACCTGGCGGAAACGGCCGTCGAACGTGATTCGCGGCTCGTCGGACCAGGCCGCCTTCATCAGCTGCAGCCCTTCGGTGAAGCTGCTGATGAACGTGGAGGCGTCCACCCCGAATGCGGCGAACTGGCGTCTCCCGCCGCCGGGCGCCACCCCGATATCCAGCCTGCCGTGGCTGAGCCGATCGACCGCGGTGATCGTGGACGCCAGCTGCAGCGGATCGTGCAACGACGAGACCAGCACGGCCACGCCGAGACGCAGGCGTTCGGTGCAGGCCGCCGCGTAGGCCAGCATCTCCAGCGGCGCAATCAGCGGTGCCGGCCCAATGGTCTGTTCGAGTACCCAGCCGGCCTCGAAACCGAGTTCCTCGGCCCGAGCCAGGTAATCCCGCACACCAGACGCATCGAACCCGGTCGCATCGAGTTGGTGAATTGAGATCGAGAACCGCACCCCATCACGGTACGGCGCGGCCATCGGTAGGCTCGTCCCATGTTCTCTTTCCTGCCTGATCCGCCTGGTATCGACGACGTGCGCGCGCTGGTTCGCCGGGTGGATACCGCCCGCCACCACGGTGTTCCCAGCGGCTGTGTGCTCGAACTCGACCTGCGGGTGGCGCCGCCGGAAACCAGCGGTCTGGATCCGCTGGCGATCATCACTGGCGGTGGGCGCCCCCTGGTGCTGCGCGAAGCCGTCTCGGCGCTGCACCGGGCCGCCGAAGACCCTCGCGTCGCCGGCCTGATCGCCCGGGTCGAGCTCCCGGCCGCCTCGGCGGGGCCGGTCCAAGAACTGCGGGAGGCCGTCGCGGCGTTCACCGCGGTGAAGCCATCGCTGGCCTGGGCCGAGACCTATCCCGGCACGCTGTCGTACTACCTGGCGTCGGCCTTCGGTGAGGTGTGGATGCAGCCCTCGGGCACCGTCGGGCTGATCGGATTCGCAACCAACGCCCTGTTCCTGCGGGACGCGTTGGACAAGGCCGGTATCGAGGCGCAGTTCGTCGCACGAGGCGAATACAAGTCGGCGGCAAACCTTTTCACGCAGGACCGTTACACCGACGCCCACCGGGAGGCCGATACCCGGCTGCTGGAGAGCCTGCGCGGCCAGGTGTGGCAGGCGATCGCCGAGTCGCGCACGATCGGCCAGGACGCCCTCGACGGTCTGGCCGACCGTGCACCGCTGCTGCGCGACGTAGCCATCGATTCGGGGCTGATCGATCGCGTCGGCTTCCGCGACGAGGCGTATGCACGAATCGCTGAATTGGTTGGCGCCGAAGGTATTTCACCGGAGTCCGGCGATGCCGACGACGATGACGCTCCGCCGCGGCTCTTCGTGAGCCGCTACGCGCGCGCGACCGGCCAGGGCGGGTCCGTCGATGCCCGGACGCGGACCCAAGTCAACGATCGCGGTGGTCACTGTCGCCGGCCCGATCGTCAGCGGCCGTGGCGGTTCGCGGTTGCCGTTCGGCTCGTCCAACGCCGGCGGCGACACCATTGCGGCGGCGCTGCGCGAAGCGGCGCACGATGATTCGGTATCGGCGATCGTGTTGCGGGTCGACTCGCCGGGCGGCTCGGTCACCGCGTCGGAAACCATTTGGCGGGAAGTCACAGAAGGCTCGCGAGCGCGGCAAGCCGGTGGTGGCTTCGATGGGCGCGGTGGCCGCCTCCGGCGGTTACTACGTCTCGATGTGCGCCGACGCGATCGTGGCCAACGCCGGGACGATCACCGGCTCGATCGGGGTGTTGACGGGCAAGCTGGTCGCCCGCGATCTGAAGGACCGGCTGGGGGTCGGCTCAGATGCGGTGCGTACCAACGCCAATGCCGATGCCTGGTCGATCAACGCGCCGTTCACGCCGGAGCAGCAGGCGCAGGTCGAAGCCGAAGCCGACCTGTTCTACACCGACTTCGTCGAGCGCGTCGCCGAGGGCCGCAACTTGAGTGTCGAAGCGGTCGATGCGGTGGCCCGCGGCCGGGTGTGGACCGGTGCCGATGCTCTCGAGCACGGCCTGGTCGACGAACTCGGCGGCCTGCGGACTGCGGTACGCAAGGCGAAAGTGCTGGCCGGACTGGACCAAGACGACAAGGTCCGGCTGGTCGGCTACCCGGGCTCGTCGGTGTGGGACTACCTGCGGCCACGGCCGTCGTCGCAGCCCGCGGCGGCATCGCTGCCGGATGCGTTGGGCGCGTTGATCACTCAGTCGGTGGTCGGCATCGTGGAGCACGTCGAGCGGTCGCTGACCGGCGCCAGCGTGCTGTGGGTGGGGCAGTCCCGCTTCTAGCCTTCGAGCGTTCCGCTGACGTAGATGATCTCGCCCAGTGGGTCGTCGTTGTCGGGGGATGGCACTGCGAGCCCGTTGTCCGCGAACAGGTCCGCACGCGGGGTCCCGGCGGCAGCCCATCCCTTGCCGCGCAGGTAGTCGATGACGTGGCTGCGCTCGCCGGCGTACACCAGCGACGTCATGTCGAGGTCCAGACCGTGCTGGCGAAACTGTGCCGTCCGTTCCCGAGCCTGTTCGAGGTCCAGATCCTTCATCCCTGGAACGTATTCGGTGGCGATCGCGCTGCCGGGCGCGCTCAACGCGGTGATGTTGTCGAACAACCGGTCCTGAGCGTCGGACGGCAGGTAGATCAGCAGGCCCTCGGCCAGCCAGGCCGTGGGCTCGCCCAAATCCAGCCCTGCGGCCTGTAATGCGGCCGGCCAGTCGGCGCGCAAGTCGATGGCGACCGTGCGCCGCGTCGCGGTGGGCTGGGCACCGAGATCGGCGAGAGTCCTTGTCTTGAATTCGATCACCCGAGGTTGGTCGATCTCGTACACCACCGTGTCCGACGGCCAGTCGAGGCGGTAGGCGCGGGAATCCAGCCCCGACGCCAGGATCACCACCTGCCGCAGGCCGGCGCCCACGGCGGTCAGCAGGTAATCGTCGAAATACTTGGTGCGAACCGCCATTCCGTTGACGATTGTCTGCCGTCCGCTCCGGCGAGGTGTCCGGGAACGCGGAGAGATCGAGTTCGTCGTCGATCATCTTGACGAAGAAATCCAGCCCGACGGCCCGGACCAGCGGGTCGGCGAACGGGTCGTTGATCAGCGGGATGTCGGCCTTGGTCGCCATCGCGCGACCCGCGGCGACCATGGTCGCGGTGGCGCCCACGCTGGAGGCGAGATCCCAGCTGTCGTCGTCGGTGCGTGTCATTTCAGCGTCGCGGCGACATAGCTCATCTCTCCGAACACGGCCATCGTCGCCTCCTCGGGGAATTGAAAGCCGTTGCGGGCGTAGAGCTCCTTGGCCGTGTGCGCATCCACCTGCCAACCATGCTCGGTGAGGTAGTCGATGACGACGGCACGATCGCCGACGTAGAACAGGTCGGAGGCGTTGAGGTCGAAACCAAAACTGCGCCAGCGGTCGCTGATCTGTTGCAGGCGTTCGTCGGTGAAGGCGTTCGGGTCGGGGACATGCTCGGTGGCCAGGCGGCTGCCGGGTGCACTGAGCGCGGTGATGTTGTCGAACAGCCGATCCTGGGCATCGGCCGGCAGGTAGGGCAGCAGTCCCTCGGCGCTCCACGCGGTGGGCTGATCGGCGTCGAAACCTTCGGCGCGCAAAGCGGCCGGCCAGTCCTCGCGCAGATCGATGGCGACGGTCCGCAACTCTGCAGTCGGTGCGGCGCCGAGGTCAGCCAGTGTGCGGGTCTTGAATTCGATCACCTGAGGCTGGTCCACCTCGTAGACGACCACCCCGTCGCCCCACGGCAGTCGGTAGCCGCGGGTGTCGAGGCCCGATGCCAGGATCACCGCTTGCCGGACGCCCGATTCCGCAGCGCTGGTGAAAAAGTTATCGAAAAACCTTGTGCGCACGGCCATTTGCTCGGTCCGGGTCTTGCGATTCAGCAGTGGGTCGGTCTCCAAGCTGATGTCCCCGTCGAGGATGCGGACAAATGGCGCGAGACCCACCGCGCGCACCAGCGGCTCGGCGAAGGGGTCGTCGAGCAGCGGCTCGGGGCCGCGCGAGGCCATCGCGCGCGAAGTCGCCACCATCGTTGCGGTGGCGCCCACGCTGGAGGCCAGATCCCAGCTGTCGTCATGGGTACGTGGCATCGAATAGCTCCTAGTTCCTGTCGGTCAGCGTGCCGCTGACGTAGAGACGGTCAGCGAATGGCAAGTCGTCCTCGACGATCGGTGGAAGTCCGTTGGCCGCGAACAACTCTCGGATAGTGCTGCCACCCATCTGCCATCCGCGGTCGGACAGGTAGACGGCGGCTTCGTTGCGTTCGCCGAAGTAGACCAGCTCGGTCATGTCGAGATCGAGCCCGTGTTTGCGCCAGCGCTGCGAGACGGTCTGCATGCGTTCTTTGACCCGGTCCTCATGGGCGGGCTCGCGAGTGGGCCCGCTTTCGGTGGCGATGCGACTGCCCGGTGCGCTCAGCTCAGTGATGGTGTCCAGCAAGCGATCTTGCGCATCGGGCGGCAGGTAGCCCAGCAGGCCTTCGGCGCTCCACGCGCTGGGCTGAGCGGGATCGAACCCCGCTGTCTGCAGGACGGCCGGCCAGTCGTCACGCAGGTCGACGGCGACCGCACGACGGTGGGCGGTGGGCTGGGCGCCCAACTCGGCCAGCGTGCGGGACTTGAATTCGATGACTTGCGGTTGGTCGATTTCGTACACCGTGGTGCCGTCGGCCCAAGGCAGGCGGTAGGCGCGGGCATCCAGCCCGGACGCCAGGATCACCGCCTGCCGAATGCCCGCGGTGGTCGCGTCGATGAAGAACTCGTCGAAGAATTTGGTGCGGACCGCCATGTTGTCGGTCATCCGCTGCACGCCCGCCGGCGCACCGTCGCCGTTGTCCTCGAGGTCGGCAGGGGACAGCTCGCCGCTGGCCAGCTTGGTGAACAGGTCCAGACCCACCGCCCGAACCAGCGGCTCGGCGAACGGGTCGTCGATCAGCGGGGTTTCGGCCTTGCTCGCCATCGCGCGGGCAGCCGCGACCATGGTGGCGGTTGCGCCGACGCTCGATGCCAGATCCCAGGTGTCGTCGTCAGTGCGTGCCATAGCCACCCCTTCGCGTGGTCGACCGGGTTATTACTTAGCCAATGTAACGAGGCTACCACCGAGGCTAAACGGGCCGGGTCGCGGAAAAGAACGTGACGCGTCCGATCACAGATAGCCGCCGGGTGTCCACCGCGGTGCAGTCGAATCCGGCCGCACCGAGCAGGTCCGGGATCGATTCGCCGAAGTGCGCGGCGGCGTGCTGGCGGCGCGCGAAGAACCGGGCGATGCGGCCGTCGTGCTCGGTGACGTCGGGATCGACGTCGACCAGGTGCAGCCGGCCGCCCGGGCGCAGCACCCGAAAGACCTCGGCCGCGGCGGCGGCTTTGGCGTCGCTGTCCAGATGGTGCAGCATCAGCGACGACAACACCCGGTCGAATTCGCCGTCGCGATACGGCAGCTTTTGGGCGTAGCCGTGATCGAAGCGAATCCCAGATTGGCCGTGCAGCTTTCGTTGCGCGCGAGCTAAGGCCAGCGGGTCGGGATCGATGCCGAGCACGTCGGCTCCGGGGCGAGACCGCTTGGCCCGAATGCTCAGGGTGCCGGTTCCGCTGCCGATTTCCAGGACGCGATGACCGTCGGCGAGTTCTGCCTGCCCGACCAGCGCTCGGTGAACTTTGGCGATGCCCAGCGCGCGGGACAGCAGGTCGTAGGCGGGTAGCAGCGCGTCATACCGAGCCGCGGGCAGGTAGTCGTGAGGATGATGTTTGGTCATAGCAACCATCATCTGCGGCTATCTGCAAGCATATTTGAGTGATCCTCGGGCAAACTGGGACTATCTTTGGCGAGATGGCCGAGCAGACGTCTTCGCCCACCCGCCTGATCCGGCACCGTGGCGGAGTACCGGTCTATCAGTACCGGACCGATCCGCACACGCCCCCCATGTCGGTGATCCGGCGTCCCGAGCAGGTGCGTAACCAGGGCCGTCACATTCACGACTTCCCGGCGGTGTGGTACCGGCCCCAGGTAGGCGAGGTGTACGTGGTGGCCGCCGGGGAAGTCCTCGATCCGGAAGCGCTCAGTGACCTCGAGGGCGGCGTCGGAGTGATCTTCGACCCGGCCGCGTTGGGGCAGGACGGACTCTCGCCGTGGCCGACGTGGCGGACGCATCCACTGCTGTTCCCGTTCCTGCACGGGCGGTCCGGTGGATTGCTCCGGCTGGAATTGCCGAAATCCGCTCGGCTGAACTGGAATTCGGCCATCGAGTCGATCGAGGCCGAACTGGCCGAGCGCCACGATGGCTACCGGCAGGCTGCCCTGGCGCACCTCACGCTGCTGTTGATCGATCTCGCGCGACTTGCCGGAGACGTCGTCGGCGACCTGCGGCGTAGCGGCGAACCGTTGCTGGCCGAGGTCTTCACGATCATCGACCGCCGGCACGGCGAGCGGCTGTCGCTGCGCGATGTGGCGCAGGAGGTGGGTATGACGCCCGGACACCTGACAACCGTGGTGCGCCGCCGTACCGGCCGCACTGTCCAGGAGTGGATCGTCGAGCGCCGGATGGCTGGGGCGCGAAAGTTGTTGACGGACAGCGATATTACAATCCAGGAAGCGGCCCGACGAGTCGGCATACCCGATCCCGGATACTTCAGCCGGTTGTTCCGCCGAACGCACGGCATGTCTCCCCGCGACTGGCGGGGCTACATCGGGTTGGTGCGAAGGTAGCTGTAGACGCCGGCGAAGTTGGCGATTCACGTCTTCGGGAATCGGCACCGGCCCGCCGAGAGCAATTGCACCCCAGGCGATTTGGGCTGTCCGCTCGACGAGGGCGGTGATGTGCAGCGACTTTGTCCGGTCGGGGCCCGACCGCCACCAGCCCGTGGTTGGCGATCAGCGCCGCGGCGCGGCCTTCCAACGCCTTCACCGCGTTGCTGCCCACCTCGGGTGTGGCCGACGCCGCGTATTCGCTGCAGCGGATGTCGCCGCCGCAGTAGATGGCGAATTCGTCGATACACGCGGGAATCGGCTGATGGGCGATCGCGAACATGGTGGCCCACACCGGGTGACTGTGGATGACGCTGGCGATGTCGTCGAATGCCGCATAGCAGGCCAGGTGCAGCTTCATCTCCGTCGAGGGCGATCGGCCGTCGGCGGCGTGCACGCACCGTGCCGTCCGGGTCGACCACCACCAGGTCGGCCAGCGTCATGTCGGCATAGTCGACCGACGACGGGGTGATCACCAGGTTGCCGTCTTCGCGACGGGCCGAGATGTTGCCGGCGGTGCCCTCGACCAGCCCGCGGCGCAGCATGTCCTTGGCCGCTGCCAGTACCGCGGTCTCGGCGTCGGCTACGAACGTCACTGTCCTAGCACCTCCGGGTTGACGATGTGCGCAGGTGTCCCGCCGGATAGCAGCGCGTCGAGGTCGTCGGCCACCATCTGTGCCTGGCGCGCCTCAGTGTTCCACGTCGCGCCGCCGATATGCGGCGTGAGCACCACATTGGACATTGCGATCAGCGGGTGGTCGGTCGGCAGCCATTCGCCGGCGAAGTGGTCCAGGCCCGCGGCGGCCACCTTGCCGCTGCGCAGCGCTTCGACCAGCGCGCCGGTGTCGTGCAGCTGGGCCCGGGCGCTGTTGAGGAAGACGACGCCGTCGCGCATCGCCGCGAACTGCTCGGCGCCGATCAGTCCCTCGGTGTCCGCGGTGACCGGCGCATGCAACGAGACGATGTCGGACTCGGCGAGCAGCTCGTCCAGGCTGTGCTCGTGCCTCGTCGTTGAACGGGTCGTAGGCGATGACCCGCATGCCGAGCCCGGCCATCCGCCACCGGACCGCCCGCCCGACGGCGCCGAGACCGACCAGCCCGACCGTCCGGCCGGCCAGCTCCCAGGCGCGGAAGCGCTGATACGGGATGGTGCCGTCGCGGAACACCTCTCCGGCGCGGACGTCGGCATCGGCGCCAAGCACGTGCCGGGTGGCGGCGAACAGCAGTGCCAGCGTCATCTCGGCGACCGCGTCGGCGTTGCGACCCGGAGTGTTCAGTACCGGGATGCCGGCCGCGGTCGCGCCCGCGACGTCGACGTTGTTGGGATCGCCGCGGGTGGATGCAATCGCTCGCAGACCCAGATCGAGAACCGGGCCGCTGACCGAATCGCTCTCCACCACAACGATATCCGCGCCCTCGGCAGAGATCCGTTCGGCCAGCTGCTCGGGGCTGTAGATGCGCAACGGGCTCTGGTCGATCCAGGGGTCGTAGATCACGTCGGCCAACCGCCGCAGTTTTTCGAATCCTTCGCCACGCAGCGGGGCCGTCACCAAAGCACGGGTCACGATTGCCCATGCTGGCGTACGGTGACGCCCGTGTCACGCAAAAGCGTCACAATCGGCATCGACATCGGCACGACCGCAGTCAAAGCGGTGGCGGCCGAGGAGGACGGCCGGGTGGTCGCGCGGGCGCGCATTCCACACGAGCTGCGGGTGCCGGCGCCGGATCGGTTGGAGCACAACGCCGACGAGGCGTGGCGGCAGGGTCCGCTGGCGGCGCTCGAGCAGTTGGCACGGCCCGATGCGCTGGCGGTGGCGGTTTCCGCGATGGTCCCGTCGCTGACCGCTGTCGACGCCGCCGGCACCCCGATCACGCCCGGGCTGCTCTACGGCGACGGCCGTGGGCGGGTCCGGCGGCGAAGGCGGTGACGGGCCGTTCCCGGTGGGCGAGGCCGCCGAGTTCCTGCGCTGGACCGCCGCCCAGGCACCGGATGCGGCCGGATACTGGCCGGCCCCGGCGGTGGCCAACCATGCGCTGGCCGGCGACTGCGGTGGTCGACTTTCCGACCGCGTTCACCGCGGCGCCGTTGTTCGACGGCGACGGCTGGAATGCGGCGGCCTGCGCGGATCGCGGCGCGACGGTCGCAACAGATGCCCCAGGTGGCGGCGCCGGGCACCGCTGCCGGGCAGGTGGGCAGCGCCGTGCTGGCTGTCGGGGCCATCGACGCGGTGTGTGAGCAGATGGTCTCCGGCGCCGATCGAGGACGGCGATGTGCTGGTGCTGTGCGGCACCACGTTGATCGTGTGGGTGACCATTCCCGAGGCCCGGCAGGTGCCGGGACTGTGGACGATCCCGACCATGACCGGCAAGAGCCAGATCGGCGGGGCGAGCAACGCCGGCGGCCTGTTCCTCGGCTGGGTCGACCGGGTTCTGGGGCCGGGCGACCCCGCCGCGGCCGACCCGCGACGGGTGCCGGTGTGGTCGCCCTATCTGCGCGGCGAGCGCACACCGTTGCACGATCCCGACCGGCGCGGAATGCTCGACGGCTTGGACCTCAGCCATGATGCGGCCGCGCTGCGGCGGGCCGCTTACGAGGCGTCGGGATTCGTTGTGCGCCAACTGATCGACCTCAGCGGAGCCGACGTGTCGCGGATTGTGGTCGCCGGTGGCGGCACCCGGGTGCAGCCGTGGATGCAGGCCATCGCCGATGCCACCGGCCGACCGCTGCACCTGTCCGGGGTGGCCGAGGGTGCGGCGCTGGGCGCGGCTTTCCTGGGCCGGATGGCGGTGGGTAGGGAGTCGGCGTTCACCGATGCCGCCCGCTGGGCCGCCACCGAGCGCGTGGTCGAGCCCAGCCCGGCGTGGGTGGTTCCGGTGCAGGAGCGCTACCACCGGTTCCGTCGAGCTGGCGTCGTTACGGTAGCTCGGCCGAGACGTACCTGATGTCGCCGAAGGCGACCATCGAGGGGGCATCCGGAAACTCAAAACCGTTGGCGGCGTACAGCTCCGGTGTGGTGTGCACGATTGTCTGCCAGCCGCGATCCGCCAGGTATTCGACCGCGTCGTTACGCTCGCCGTCGTAAACCAGCTCGGACCAGTTCAGGTTCAGCCCCAGCCGACGCCAGCGTTCGCTGATCTCCTTGCCGCGGTTCGCGATTCGGTCGCGGATGTCCGGAACGTACCCGGTGCCGATTCGGCTGCCGCTGAAACTGAGCGTGGTGATGGTGTCGAACAACCGATCCTGCGCGTCCGGCGGCAGGTAGCCCAGCAGTCCTTCGGCGATCCACGCCGTCGGCCGCTGCGAGTTGAACCCGTTGTCGCGCAAGGCGCTTACCCAGTCGTCCCGCAGGTCGGCCGCGACCGCCTTGCGGTCCGCGGTCGGGGCTGCACCAAGGTCGGCCAGCGTGCGGTTTTTGAATTCGATGACCTGGGGCTGGTCGACCTCGTAGACGGTGGTGCCGGCCGGCCACGGCAACCGGTAGGCCCGGGTGTCGAGTCCCGCGGCCAGGATGACCGCCTGGCGCACGCCCGCCGCGGCGGCCTCGGCGAAGAAGGTGTCGAAGAACCGGGTCCGGACCGCCATGCCCTCGGCCAACCGGCGCGAGGTGAAGGCCGGGTCGTCGTCGGTGAGTTCGATCTCACCGTTCATCATCTTGATGAAGGCTTCGACGCCGACCGCGTTGACCAACGGCTCGGCGAACGGATCGTCGATCAGCGGGTCGGGTCCTTTGGATGCCATCGCGCGCCGAGCGGCCACCGCGGTGGCGGTGGCGCCGACGCTGGAAGCCAGATCCCAGCTGTCGCCGTCGTGACGAACGGTGTCCTTTGCGGTCATCTGGAGACTTCCTATCGGCGAGTTGCGATGAGGGAGACGATGTTCCGGAACGCGGCGAGCGCGTCGTCACCGGGGTAGACGCGGCCGTATTCGCCGAACAGGTCCCGGCGGTTGCGGGCGACCACGTCCCAGCCGCGTTCGCTGAGGTAGTCGGCGACGTTGTTGCGCTCGCCCTCGTAGAACAACCCGGACAAGTCGACGTCGCAGCCGATGCTCGCCCACCGGTCACTCATCGCCTTACCGCGCTCGGCCATCGACGAACCGTTGTCCGGGTGATATTCGGTGGCGATCCGGCTGCCCGGCGCGCTGAGCGCGGTGATGTGGTCGAAGAGTCGGTCCTGCGCTTCGGGCGGCAGATACATCAACAGTCCCTCGGCGCTCCAGGCCGACGGCTTGGTGTCGTCGAAACCGCTGTCGCGCAACGCGGCCGGCCAGTCGTCGCGCAGATCGATGCTGACCGTGCGGCGCTGTGCCGTCGGCTCGGCGCCGAGGGCCGCCATGGTCTCGGTCTTGAACGTGACGACCTGAGGCTGGTCGACTTCGTAAACGACGCTGCCGGCCGGCCAGTTCAGCCGGTAGGCCCGGGAGTCCAGGCCGGCGGCCAGGATCACGGACTGCTCGATGCCCGCCGCGGCCGCGTCGGTGAAGAACTCGTCGAAGAACCGCGTCCGGACCGCCAGTGAGTCGGTTTCGGTCTGCAGTTCGGCCGTGCCGTCCACGCCGGCGTCACCGGGTTCGATGTCTCCCGTCGACCACGCGGGTGAAGAAGTCGATGCCCACCGCCCGGACCAGTGGGGCGGCGAACGGGTCGTTGATGATGGGGTCGGTGTCCTCGGTGGCCAGCGCCCGGGCCGCCGCGACCATCGTCGCTGTGGCGCCCACGCTGGAGGCCAGATCCCAACTGTCGGTATCGCTGCGCGTCATGATCACCCTTCCTGTCCACACTCAGCTGTAGCCTTTTGATATTTAGCCAAGGTAAAGAGCCAGTGAAACCTTACGCCTTGTTGCTGTGTACGTACTGCGAGCGCAGCCGGCGTCGGCCAGCGGCCGCATCCCACCCATTTGCGGGCGGGCGCGTCATGCGCTGTTAGTCTCGTAGACTGTCTGACGCGCGCGCCCGGACACGTTCTGCCTGCATGTGCTCGGCGCGCGACGCAAGACCATGCAGGACATCAGGGCTGGATACGCCAGCCAGTAGGCATGCCGCGACCAGAGCTCGGCTGCGCAGGAGGAAGAGTGCTTTCGGCTTTCATCTCATCGCTGCGAACAGCCGACCTCAGACGCAAGATCCTGGTCACGCTGGGCATCGTGATGCTCTACCGGCTGGGCGCGACGGTGCCGTCGCCCGGCGTCAACTACCCCAACGTGCAGAAGTGCATCACAGCAGATCAGCGGCGGGGACTCGGCGCAGATCTACTCGCTGATCAACCTGTTCTCCGGTGGCGCGCTGCTGCAGCTGACCGTGTTCGCGGTCGGCGTGATGCCCTACATCACCGCGAGCATCATCGTGCAGCTGCTCACCGTGGTCATCCCGCGGTTCGAGGAGCTGCGAAAAGAAGGCCAGTCCGGCCAGGCCAAGATGACGCAGTACACGCGTTACCTGGCGATCGCGCTGGCCATCCTGCAGGCCACCAGCATCGTGGCGCTGGCCGCCAACGGCGGGCTGCTGCAGGGCTGCAGCCTGGACATCATCGCCAACCAGAGCATCTTCACCCTGGTCGTCATCGTGCTGGTGATGACGGCGGGCGCGGCGCTGGTGATGTGGATGGGCGAGCTGGTCACCGAGCGCGGCATCGGCAACGGCATGTCGCTGCTGATCTTCGCGGGTATCGCCGCCCGAATCCCCGGCGAGGGCAAGAGCATTCTGGACAGCCGCGGCGGGGTCGTGCTGGCCACCGTCTGTGTGGCAGCGCTGATCATCGTCGTCGGCGTGGTGTTCGTCGAGCAAGGCCAGCGCCGTATCCCGGTGCAGTACGCCAAGCGCATGGTGGGCCGGCGGATGTACGGCGGCACGTCGACGTATCTGCCGCTGAAGGTCAACCAGGCCGGCGTTATCCCGGTGATCTTCGCGTCGTCGCTGATCTACATTCCGCACCTGATCACCCAGCTGATCCGCAGCGGCAGCGGCGGCCTCGGCAACAGTTGGTGGGACAAGTTCGTCAGCAACTACTTGTCGAACCCCGGAAGCCCGGTCTACATCGCCATCTACTTCAGCCTGATCATCTTCTTCACGTACTTCTACGTCTCGATCACGTTCAACCCCGACGAGCGTGCCGACGAGATGAAGAAGTTCGGCGGCTTCATTCCCGGTATCCGCCCGGGCAAGCCGACCGCCGACTATCTGCGCTACGTGTTGAGCCGGATCACTTTGCCTGGTTCGATCTACCTGGGTGTCATCGCGGTGCTGCCCAACCTGTTCCTTCAGATCGGTAACAGCGGGCCGGTGCAGAACCTGCCGTTCGGTGGTACTGCGGTGCTGATCGCGATCGGTGTCGGGCTGGATACGGTCAAGCAGATCGAGAGTCAGCTCATGCAACGCAACTACGAAGGGTTCCTCAAGTGAGAGTTGTGTTGCTGGGGCCGCCCGGAGCGGGTAAAGGCACGCAGGCCGTCAAGCTGGCCGAGAAGCTCGAGTTACCGCACCTGTCCACCGGTGACCTGTTCCGCGAGAACATCGGCAACGGCACCGAGCTGGGCCTGAAAGCCAAGCGCTACCTGGACGCCGGCGATCTGGTGCCGTCCGAACTGACCAACGAGCTCGTCGACGACCGGCTGAGCAACCCGGACACCGACGCCGGCTTCATCCTGGACGGCTACCCGCGTTCGGTGCAGCAGGCCAAGGCGCTGCACGACATGCTCGAGCGCCGCGGGATCCAGCTCGACGCGGTGCTGGAGTTTCGGGTGCCCGAAGACGCGCTGTTCGAGCGGCTCAAGGCGCGCGGCCGCGCCGACGACACCGACGACGTCATCCGCAACCGGATGAACGTCTACCGCGACGAAACCGCGCCGCTGATCGAGTACTACAGCAACGAGCTGAAGACCGTCGACGCCGTCGGCACGGTCGACGAGGTGTTCGCTCGCGCGCTGCAGGCCCTCGGGAAGTAACGGTGATCGGCCTGGCCGGCCTGCGCAGTCGCAAGGTGGTGCCGCAGCGCAGTGCCGCCGAACTCGACGCGATGGCCGCGGCCGGCGCCGTGGTCGCCGCCGCGTTGGCGGCGGCGCGCGAAGCCGCGGTTCCCGGAGCGACGACGCACGACCTCGACCAGATCGCCGAGTCGGTGATTCGCGACGCCGGTGCCACCCCGTCGTTTCTCGGCTACCACGGCTACCCGGCTTCGATCTGCTCATCGGTCAACGACCGCGTCGTGCACGGCATCCCCTCGGCTGCCGAGGAGCTCGCCGCCGGTGATCTGGTCTCCGTCGACTGCGGCGCGATTCTGGACGGCTGGCACGGCGACGCCGCGATCACCTTCGGTGTCGGCACTCTCATCCCCGCCGACGAGCTGCTCTCGCAGGCCACCAAGGAGTCCATGGAAGCCGGGATCGCGGCGATGGTCCCCGGTAACCGCCTGACCGACGTCTCGCACGCCATCGAAACCGCCACCCACGCGGCCGAGGCCCGCTACGGGCGCACGTTCGGCATCGTCGAGGGCTACGGCGGGCACGGCATCGGCAGGCAGATGCACATGGATCCGTTTCTGCCCAACGAGGGCGCCCCCGGACGCGGTCCGCTGCTGGCGGTCGGATCGGTGCTGGCGATCGAGCCGATGCTGACCCTGGGAACGCGCAAAACCGTGGTCCTCGACGATGAGTGGACGGTCACTACCGCCGACGGCTCGCGCGCCGCACACTGGGAGCACACCGTGGCTGCCACCGAAGACGGGCCCCGCATTCTGACCCTCGGCTGACGTCGATTCGGGCGGAGGTGAACCAAACGGACACCTACACCGTGTCATCACCGAGAGGCTGGTGATGGACATACCGGGCACCGGCGCGGATGCGAGCGCTCTGGAGCGGCTGTGCGACCAACACGCCGCGGCTTTGTGGCGCTACGCCTGGCGGTTGACCGGTGATCATGCCCACGCCGAGGACGTCGTGCAAGAAACCTTGCTGCGGGCGTGGCAACACCCGGACGTCCTGCGCAACGGTCAGTCCCCGCGTGCGTGGCTTTTCACGGTTGCCAGAAACATGGTCATCGACGACCGGCGCAGCGCCAAATTCCGCCACGAGGTAATCCCGTCGGACAGCTCAGGTCCGCCCGAACAGGCAGGCCCCGACGAGGCAACTGGGGCGCTGAACCGGGCGCTGATCGGCGACGCGATGGCGCAGCTGTCCGCAGAACATCGGGCGGTGGTGAGCCGGTCCTACTACCAGGGCTGGACCACTGCGCAGATCGCCGCCGATCTCGGCATCGCCGAGGGCACGGTGAAGTCGCGGTTGCATTACGCGCTGCGGGGACTTCGCCAGGCCCTGGTGGAGATGGGTGTTACGCAATGACGGAGAACAGGAACGGGAACGTGCCGCAGGAAGCCCATGAGTACGAAATGTGGGACGCCGCATACGTGCTGGGTGCGCTCTCGGATGCCGACCGTCGGGAATTCGAGGCGCACTTGGCCGGTTGCGTGTCGTGCCGGGCGGCGGTGGCCGAGCTGTCCGGCGTTGCGCCGCTGCTCTCGCTGGCCGGCGACGACGCGATCGGTGCCGCCGTGCCCTGACCTGCTGCCGGCACTGATGGCGAAGGCCGATCAGCGGCTGGCCGCGGCATCCGACAGCGTGCAACTGAAGGCGGCACCGACCGTGGAGGCGGAAACGGTCTTTCCGGTCTTCCGCACCGGAAACTACGCACCCGTCCACGACGAACTGACCGAATTCGATCTGGCGGTCGAGGGCAGTATTCCTGCCGAACTGAACGGCTGGTACCTGCGCAACGGGCCCAACCCGCGTGCGGGCGAGGGTCATTGGTGCGTCGGTGACGGCATGGTCCACGGCGTCCGATTGGAGAACGGCCGCGCCGCCTGGTACCGCAATCGCTGGGTGCGCACCGAGAGCTTCGATGATCCCGTCCCGCCGTACAACGACGACGGCAGCCGAAACCTGCACTCCAGCATCGCCAACACCCACGTCGTCCGGCATGCCGGAAAGACCCTGGCGTTGATGGAATTCTCGCTGCCCTACGAGATCAGCAACGACCTGAAGACCTTGGGCGTCTACGACTTCGGCGGCACCTTGACCGACTCGATGACCGCACATCCGAAGATCTGCCCCAAGCACCGGCGAACTGCATTTCTTCGGGTGCGGCAACATCTTTG
This sequence comes from uncultured Actinomycetota bacterium, assembly GCA_963796825.1. Taxonomy (GTDB): domain Bacteria; phylum Actinomycetota; class Actinomycetes; order Mycobacteriales; family Mycobacteriaceae; genus Mycobacterium. The sequence goes on along the minus strand of CAWCNE010000006.1, from coordinate 477,699 downwards.
AACCTCACGTCAGCTATCACCGCGCGGACGCCGACGGTCGGCTGACGGTCAATCGGCCCATCGAGGTGCCCGCGCTGACGTTGATGCACGACTTCGCGTTGACCGCGGAATACGTTGTCTTCCTGGACCTTCCGCTGCTGTTCAACCTGGACGTCGCGCTCACGCGTCCCTATCGAACGGGACTTGCCGTACCGCTGGGACGACCAGTACCAGGCCCGACTCGGCGTGCTGCGCCGCGACGACCCCTATGGTCAGTTGCGGTGGTTCGACATCGACCCGTGCTTCGTCTTCCACGTCGCCAACGCCTACGACCTGGCGTCATCCGGCGGGAACGCCATCGTGCTCGAGGTGCTTCGGTACGACGAAATGTGGCGCCGAAACAGTGATTTCGGAACCGATGCGGCCCTGTGGCGCTGGACGATCAACCTCGACACCGGAGTGGTCGAGGAGCGTCAACTCGATGACCGCGGCGTGGAGTTCCCGCGCGTCGACGATCGACTGGCCGGCGCCGCCGCGCGCTACTCCGTCGCGGTCGGCAGCGGTGCGCTCGTCCGCTACGACCTGCAGCGGCGATACCGCAGTCGAGCACCGGTTCGGCCGCGCCGGGCACGGATCGCCGGGGCGCCCGGTGAGGCGGTGTTCGCACCCGCGGCCGGACAGCCCGACGAACTCGCTGGTTGGTACCTGACGTACGTCTACGACGCGGAGACCGACAGCAGCGATCTGGTGATCATCGATGCCTCAGACTTCGCGGGCGAACCCGTGGCCCGGATCCGGATGCCGCGCCGCGTGCCACATGGGTTCCACGGCAACTGGATCCCGGACTGAGCGCGACCATGATGCTGCATTCCCGCGGTGAACTGGAAAGGGGCGCAACTCGTATCACATGTCAGGAGGTGATCGAGTGAGTCGACTCACCGGTGCGAGTGACGCACGAAGCCGCGTTGATGAAGGCGCTCTACGACGAGCACGCCGGACCGTTGTGGCGGTACGCGCTTCGGCTGACCAGCGACGCGAGCTCGCGCCGAAGACGTGGTCCAGGAGACGCTGCTGCGGGCCTGGCAGCATCCCGAGGTGATCGGCGACACCGAACGTTCGGCGCGCGCATGGCTTTTCACCGTTGCGCGCAACATGATCATCGACGAACGACGTAGCCCGAAGTTCCGCAACGTCGTTGGCTCGCTGGATGACTCGGGGGTGCCGGAGCGATCGACGCCCGACGAGGTGGATTCGGCGCTGGACCGGCTGCTGATCGCCGACGCCATGGCGCAGATGTCGGTAGACCATCGAGCCGTTGTCGAGCGGTCCTACTACCGGGGTTGGAGCACCGCGCAGATCGCCGCTGACCTGGACATAGCCGAGGGGACGGTCAAATCGCGGCTACACTATGCGGTGCGGGCCCTTCGACTCACTCTGCAGGAAATGGGAGTGACCCGATGACGATCCGAATGGCAACATGCCGGGCCATCCAGGGGGCCAGTCGGCTTCGAATACCTGTGTATGAACGCTGCTGGGGAGACACGATGAGGGTTGTCGGGGGTTTCGGCCCGCCCGGTGACCGCGACATGCCCACCGGCGACAGCCACGACTATGCGACCTGGGACGCGGCCTACGTGCTCGGATCGCTGTCGCCCGCCGATCGCCGCGAGTTCGAGGCGCACCTGAGCGTCTGCCCGAGTGTGCAGCCAGTCCGTCGGCGAACTCAGCGGCATACCGGCGCTGCTGTCGAAACTCGACAGCGACACGGTCGCCGCGATGGATGTCGACGGCCACGCCGCAGCGCCTGAGCCGACGCCGAACCTGCTGCCGTCGTTGATGACCGAAGTTCACCGCCGCCGGCGCCGCACACGGATAGTGACGTGGACGACGGGGGCTGCCGCAGCCGTGCTGCTGTCGGTCGCCTGTTCGTCGGCATCTCAGGCCACCACCCGACGTCATCGCCCGCCGCAGGCCGTCGTCGTCCGCGCTGCAGATGGACCAGGTCGGCACGACCGCGCTGGCCTCGACGGTGTCGCTCAGCAGCCAGCAATGGGGCACCTACATCGACCTCAACTGCGTCTGCCTGGCCCCGGTGACCGCTCACCACGACAAGCTGGCGATGGTCGTGGTGAGTCGCGACGGCACCCACACCCAGCTGGCCACCTGGGTCGCCGACCCGGGCCACACGGCGAAGCTGGCCGGCAGCACCTCCACGCCGGTCGACCAGATCGTCGCAGGTGCAAGTGGTCTCCGCCGACAACGGACAGGTGCTGCTGCAACGCTCACTGTGAAATTGCTTGCAGCTGCAGGAGTTTCAGATCCGACCCCAGCCAGCTGTGGAACATCCCATCCGGGTCGTAGGCGGCGCGCACTGATCCAGGCGGGCCATGTTCGGCTCGGTGATGAACGTCGCCGGCCGCCGGGCCAGGTTCTCGTCGGCCAGCGAGATGCCGGTAGCGAGATGCGACATCGCGGCCATGTTGGACGGGGCCCAGTCGCCATAGCGTTCGTCGTCGGCCGGATCGCCCCAGGCGGTGTAGAGCCCGAAGTAGATCTCGTCCTCCACGCCGTAAACCATCTCGGCGCGGTCCGCAGACGGCTTCCAGCCGGCGAAAACGAAATGCGACGGGTGCGGCGGCAAGGTCTCGATGATCGTGCGGATGCCCGGCAGCAGCTCTTCGGCCGGGGCCGAGGTGAACATGTTGTCGACGCTATACCGGTGCGCCTGCAGGGTATTTCATCATCACCGCCGCATACCAGTTGGCCAGTGTCGTCGGCAGGTAGGGAAGGTTGGCGATCGCCCGGTCGATCACCGGGCAGGTGCCAAGGATCGCAAGGGCTTTCGCGGCCTCTTCGTCGGAGTCGGCGAACACCGGCGATGCGATCGCGATGGTCGGCACGTCGGGTCCGACTTCCGGGGCATTGCGCGAGGTGAGGATCTGCAGTTCGACCCGGTCGTCGACGTCGCCGCTGATCGAGCGGCCCCAGCTGAACACCTCGTCGGCGACCTCGATCGGATACATGTACAAGCAGGTGCCCAGTACGGCCGGCCGCGGGTGCAGTCGCAACGTGAAAGACGTGACCACACCGAAGAATCCCGGGCCCGCTGCCGCGGGCGGCCCAGTACAGGTCGGGATGATGCTCGCGGATCGCAGTAGATCTTGTCGCCTTCGGCGGTGACGACCTCCAGTCCGAGCACGCTCTCGCACGCCGGTCCGACGACCTTGCTGTTCCAGCCGTATCCGCCCTGCAGCAGATACCCGCCGAGGCGAATGCCCTCGCAGTGGCCGGCGGGGAAGAACAGGCCCTGCGCGTCGAGGTCGGTCGCAAAGGCACTGGCGATCACGCCCGGCCCGACGTGGGCGGTCATCGCGTCGGTGTCGATCACGGCAGTGATCGAGACGGCTGACGTCGAGCAGCATGCCGCCGTCGCGCAGATGGCTTGCCGCCCAGCTGTGTCCGCCGGAACGGATGCCGACCCGGTAGCCCTGCGCACGCGCGTAGCGGATCGCGGCGACGACGTCGTCGGCATCGCAGGCCTGCACGATCACATCGGGAAAGCGCTGCGGCAGAATGCCATTCCACACCGTGTCGCGACGGGCCGCCTCGTATCCGTCTACACCGCGGTAGAAGAATCGCTTTGCGGTGAGTAATGCCATTGCATTCCCCTTTCGTCAGTGGCCGACAGGTAGTTCGCGATCTGAGCGGCCAACGGCGTCGCCGCCAGCCGGATCGCCCGCAGCGGGCCGTTGGGCGGAATGCCGTGACCGATCGCGAACATCCCGTCGCCAAGATCCGAGGAGAAGCCGCCGCGGGGATTGCCGTGATCGTCGAGAACGCCGAGATGGCCGACCAGGCCGTCGAGGTCGGGGTCGAAGCCGGTGGCCGCAATGATCACATCGGGTGCGATCGCCGGTGCCGTCGGCCAGGATCACCCGGTCGGACTCGAGCGCCGCCACCGCGGCCACCACGTCGATCCGGCCGGCCCGCACGTCGTCTGACCAGCTCGTCGGCCAGGGTGGGAATCCGGCCGCGCGGTTCTCGACCGTCGCCTTCAGTCCGCAGCGGTGGCCGGCCGAAGCCGTAGAGCGAAAGATCGCCCAGCAGCAGACGATTGAGCCGCGCGATCACCGGGTCGACCATCCGCGCGGGTACCCGGGCGAACAGCTCGAGGAAGACGTCCGACGGTATCGGGCCCGATGGCGCGGCGCACCAGATGTGGCGGGGTGCGCACCGCCAGCCAGACCTTGCGCGGCACCGTCGTCGGCCAGTTGCACCGCGATGTCGGCGGCCGAATTGCCCGCGCCCACCACCAGCACGTTGCGGCCGCGGAACGGCCACGCGTTGCGGAAGTTCGCCGGAGTGCACCAGCTCGCCGGTGAATCGGTCGAGGCCGGGCCAGGGCGGGATGGCGGGCGTGCGATAGCGGCCGGTGGCCAGCACGACCGCAGGTGTGCAGATTTCGCCCCGACGAGGTGTCGGCCCGCCAGCCATTCGCCGCCCGGTCGATGCGGTTGACCTCGCAGCCCAGCGCGAGCGTGATGTTCTGCCGCCGCACGTAGCTGTCGAAGTAGCGGACCATGTCCTCCTTGGTCGGCCAACGGCCGGAGCGTCAGTGGAATCCGTTGCCCGGGAAGGTGCGACAGGAATCCGTTGGTGTTCAGCCGGAAATTGTCGTAGCGGTTGCGCCACGACATCGCGGGAGCGGCGGCCTTTTCGACGACCAGCGCCGAGATCGCATGACGATGCCCGAGCTCGCGCGCGACGGCCAGGCCGGCAGGCCCGGCTCCCACGACGATGACGTCTCTGCACTGGCGGTCATGAACACGGATGCCGACGCCTGATCCGGTTCACCGGCAGATGGCGTTTGAACCGAACCCGGCCGCGGACATCGTGTCCCTGGTATGTCGAGGAAGCACCGGGTGGTCGACCACATCGTCGGGCATCTCGCGAGGACCGGAGTCGAGTACATCTTCGGCGTCGACGGTGCCAACATCGAGGACCTCTACGACGCAGCATATTTCCGGCCGGACATCACGGCCGTGCTGGCCAAGCACGAGTTCTCCGCCGCGACGATGGCCGACGGCTACAGCCGCAGCGGTGCCGGCCTGGGCGTGGTCGCCGCGACGTCAGGCGGGGGAGCGCTGAATCTTGTTCCGGGTCTTGGTGAATCGTTCGCCAGCCGGATACCGGTGTTGGCGCTGGTCGGTCAGCCGGCAACCACGATGGACGGGCGGGCAGCTTTCAGGACACCAGCGGACGCAACGGCTCGCTGAACGCCGAGGCGTTGTTCGCGCAGATATCGGTGTTTTGCAAACGAGTGCGCAACGCCGCCGACATCGTCTCGGCGCTGCCGGCCGCCATCGCCGCGGCGCACACCGGTGGCCCGGCAGTGTTGCTGCTGCCCAAAGACATTCAACAGAGCGTCATCAACCGCGCGATGCTCACTGGACGTCGGCCGGCCGCGGTCGGTCGGTGACCCGCATCCGATCGTGCGTGCGCTGCGTCGAGGTCACCGGACCGGTGACGATCATCGCCGGCGAGCAGGTTGCCCGCGACGACGCGCGCGCCGAGCTGGCGGAGCTTCGAGGGGTGCTGCGCGCACGAGTGGCATGCGTGCCGGACGCGAAGGACGTCGCGGGAACACCGGGCTTCGGTTCGTCGTCGGCGCTGGGAGTGACCGGGGTCATGGGCCATCCCGGGTGTGGCCGCAGGCGGTGGCGGGACAGCGGGCTGTGCCTGGTGGTCGGCACCCGGCTTTCGGTGACCGCGCGGGCCGGTCTCGACGACGCGCTGGCCGCGGTGCCGACGATGTCCATCGGTTCGGCGCCGCCGTACCTCGCCTGCACCCACGTCCACACCGACGATCTGCGGACATCGCTGCGGATGTTGACCGACGCACTTCGTCGGCGCGGGCCGGCCCGCCGGGCTTCGGGTGCCCGACGCGGATAGCGCACACCGAGCTCACCCCGCCGCCCTTCGACGGTCCGGAGTGCGCTACCGCGACGCGATGGCCGAACTCGATCACGTGCTGCCCGCCGGAGTCGACATCGTCGTCGATGCCGGTAACACCGGCGCGGCGGCCATTCACTACCTGCCGGTGCGCCGTCGCGGCCGGTTCGCGGTCGCCCTGGGCATGGGCGGCATGGGCTACAGCTTCGGGGCCGGCATCGGAATGGCGTTCGCCCGCAAGAAAGCTCGCGGCCCGGAGCCGGTCGAGTGGTGGTGATCGCCGGGGACGGCGCGTTCTTCATGCACGGCATGGAGGTGCACACCGCAGTGCATTACCGGCTTCCGGTGACGTTTGTGTTGCTCAACAACAACGCGCACGCGATGTGCGTGACCCGCGAGCAGCTCTACTACAACGACTTCTACAGCTACAACCGCTTCTCGCCCAGTCATCTCGGGGCCGGTCTGGCCGCGATGTTCCCCAAGCTGACGTCGACCGACGTCAGCGACACGGCGGGATTGGCCGCGGCAGTGCGCGGCCTCGCTCGACGTCGACGGCCCGTCGGTGGTCAGCGTGGAATGCGCCGCCGACGAAATCCCGCCCTTTGCACCCTTTCTCGGTGACGCCTGTAACCAAACGCCCCACTAGTCAACATGTTTCACTCGCACAGGAGGATCACGCCCATGTCGCTGCCAGCGCTTGACGATATCGCCACCCACACCGGCACCACCGAGCCGATCGACGGCGTGGTCCGCATCGAGACCACGCCGCTGGAGGAGACCGCCGGCGACCTTCTTCACGCAGCTGCGCTCGGCATATCCGCACGAGGAGGTGTTCGGTCAGTACTGCACGGTCAACGACTACGTGGACTGCCCGCCCGACGAACTGTTCGAGTATCTGTCGGACACCCGCAGCCTGGAGGAGTGGACCTACACCCTGCGTGACTTCACCCCGACCGACGAGCCGGGGCTGTGGGCGGCCTACGACAGGTTGCTGCCGGACACCACGATCTACACCCGCACCTTCGCCAACTCCCAAGCGCGCACCGTCGACTACCACTGCGCCTGGGACCAGGGCAAGCACCTGTGGATGATCTACCTGATGCGGGTCCTCGACGCGCAGGTGGTGCTGGATAAGCCGGGTTCTGTTGTGCTGTGGACGAATTGCCGTCATCCGTTCTACGACGACAACCCGTATCCCGAGACGGCCCCGGCGGGGCGCACCGGCTGGGTGGGCGACTTCTGGGACCTGTTCGGTCCGGGCCACGCGCTGGAGTTGAACAACCTCAAGAGCATCGCCGAGTACCGCCACCGCAACGGGCTGCCGGTCACCCCGGCGTGGATGAAATGACGAACGCGTCCTGACGTCAGCCTCATCGACGTCGCCAGCTATCTGCCCGGCGAGCCGATCGGTGCCGACTACTACGCGCGAGTTCGCCGACATCCGACGAATTACGTGACAACCTCATGTTCCGCGCGCCCTCATTCCGTCACCACGTCGGACCGGACGAGACCGCGATCGACATGGTCGAGCGTGCGGCACAGGGACTGATCGAGCGGCACGGTCGCGATGTCATCGACAATGTCGACATCTTGATCACCCACACCCAGTTGCCGGACGTGCCGTTCTATGGCGCCGGCGGTGGAATCGCGCACCGGCTCGGCATGCGTCCGAACTGGGTGCTTGATCTGCACAACGGCGGATGTGCGGCGTTTGTGTTGGCGCTCAACGTGGCCCGTCGGCTGCTCGCATCGGGTGAAGGGCGCACCGCGCTGATCGCGATCGCGCAGAATACGGCGGGGCAGGTCTTCGACCAACCAGGAGTACGTCGCAAGGCGCAGTCGTCCGTTCCCGGTGACGGCGCCGCGGTGGCGCCTGGTGACGCTGTCGGACCAGTCGCCGATTCTCGATATCGAATGCCGCACCTACGGTGAATACGCCGGCGACATGACGATCGCCATGGAACCGCCCCGCAAGTACTGGGAGGCGGGGCCCGGCGAGGGCTCCATCGGGTTCACCGAAACCAAGATCGCCAAGGTGCTGGCCCGCGGGAACCGTCAGGTCCCCGAGGTGGCGTACGCGGTGTGTGACCGAATCGGGCTCAAGTGCTAAAGACATTGATCTGCTGGTCACCAACCAGCCCAACCGGATGTTCCTGCGCAACTGGCGGGAGGCGCTCGAGGTGCCCGAGAATCGCCACCGCGACACCTTTGACGAATGCGGCAACCTGTTCGGAGCCGGCATTCCGATCAACCTGGATCGCGCCATCTCCGAGGGTCAAGTCGAGACCGGCGACGTGATCATGATGGCGGCGTTCGCACACGCCGGTGACTTCGCCGGCGCCGCGGCGGTGCGCTGGGGAGGTCGCAACTGATGGCCGAGCCGGCGTTCGGCACCTCGGTGTCCGCCGAGATCGCCTCCTCGCTACCGCAGGCGGTCGACCCATTCGCGCTGTCGCTCAACGAAAGCCCGTTCCCGCCGCTGCCTGCGGTGCGATCGGCGCTGGTGCAATGCCTCGACGCGGCCAACCGCTATCCGGAATTCCTGCCCGGGCAGTTGCGACGGATGATTGCGGACCGGATCGGGGTGCACGACGACCAGATGGTGCTCGGGACGGGAGCGTCCGGGGTGGCGATGCAGGTCCTGCACGCGGTCACCCGGCCCGGCGACCGGATCGTGATGAGTACGCCGACATTCGACGGTTACCCGATCTTCGCGCAGATGGCCCGGCTGACACCGATCACCGTTCCGCTCGACCGGTACGGCTATCAGGACCTGACGGCAATGGCCGAAGCGGCGGCGGACGCGAAGGTGGTCGTGCTGTGCCGGCCCCACAATCCGACCGGAACGTTGGAGCCGCTGCTCGTCGGTCGAACGGTTCTTGAACCAGATCCCTAGCTGACACTGTCGTGCTGCTCGACGAGGCATATATCGAGTTCGTCGCCGCCCGGTACCGGATCGACGGGCCGGACCTGGTCCGCCGGTTCCCGAATGTTGTTGTGCTGCGGACTTTCTCCAAGGCCTACGGACTTGCCGGGTTGCGGATCGGCTACGGTTTCGCCGCACCCGAGTTGGCGGCGAAGCTGTCGACCATGCAGTTGCCGTTCGGCATGAGCAACGTCAGCGTGGCTGCCGTCGCTGCCTCCTATGACGCCGAAAAGCAGCTTTCACAGCGCATTCGCCGGATCGTCGCCGAGCGCAACCACCTGCGGCTGCGACTGATGGCGATGGGTGTCTACAGCACGGACTCGCACGCCAACTTCGTCTACCTGCCGACGGCGCGGCGGCCCTGGAGCGAGGTCTTCACCGAAGCCGGCCTGCAGGTCCGCTGCTATCCCGACGGGGGCGCGCGGATCACGGTCGGCGAATTACCGTCGACGCTCGCGGTGCTGTCTGCGGTGGAAAAGTCCCTCGCCTAGGGCTACCAACGGGTCCAAGATGGCCGCTTGCTGGTATGAAAAGGGGCGTGGCCCCATCCAAAGACCGCGGGCAGTCCGAACACCGTGACCCGATCGCCGTCGCCCGCGCGAACTGGGAACGCGCCGGATGGGGCGGCGTCGCCGAAGGCATGGTCGCGGTGACGTCGGTGATGCGGGCCCACCAGATTCTGCTGGCCCGTGTCGAAAATGCGCTTGCGGCCTTACGATTTGAGCTTTTCCCGGTTCGAGCTGTTGCGCCTTCTGGCGTTCAGTCGCAGCGGGGCGTTGCCGATCACCAAGGCCTCCGACCGGTTGCAGGTGCACGTCACCAGCGTCACGCACGCCATCCGCCGACTCGAGGCCAACAAACTGGTGCAACGGGTACCGCATCCGACCGACGGGCGGACCACGCTGGTACAGATCACCGACCTGGGCCGCTCGACCGTCGAGGACGCCACCGTCACACTCAACGAGCAGGTGTTCGCCGATATCGGGATCTCGGATCGTGAGTCGCAGGCGCTGGTGTCGTCCATCGAGACACTGCGGCAGAATGCGGGCGACTTCTAGTCGATCAGCGACGGCACCGGAATCGTCGCGGTGACCGTCGTCCCGGAGCCGGGCCGCGATCGAATGTTCAGCCTGCCGCCGACCAACTCGGCACGCTCGGCCATCGACAGCACACCGTAGCCGCCCATCTCGTCGCTGCCGAGTGGATGTTCGGAAGTATCGAAACCTATTCCATTGTCCGCGATTTCGAGTCGCGCGATGTCTCCTGCGTCGATCGCGAATCTCAGCCGCGCCACCGAAGCTCCGGCGTGCTTGACGACGTTCTGCAGGCCCTCTTGGGCGATCCGGTACAGCGCGATCTCGATGTGCTCGGGCAGCCGGACATCGGCCAGGTCGAGTTCGGTGTCCAGGTGCGGTATCGACCGCGCGAGGCTGGCCAGGCCGCCCGCCAGGCCCAGGTCGTCGAGCACCGGCGGGCGCAGCCCGCTGATCGCCACCCTGGCCTCATCCAACGTCAGGCCGACCATCGCGCGGGCTTCGGCGAGTTGGCTGGAGGCTTCGGCAGGGTCGCTGCCGACGGCCCGCGCGGCTGCGTCGAGCCGATAGGACAACGTGATCAGGCGCTGCGAGATGCCGTCGTGAATATCGCCGGCGACCCGGCGGCGTTCGATCTCCTGGGCCTCGATCACCTGCTCGACGAACAGCTCATGTGCTCGCTCCCTGGCCACCAACTGCCGGTGCAACCGCGCCTGGTGCATGGCCCCGGCGATGAGGCGGCCGATGACCCGCAGGAGTTCGACGTCGCCGTCGGTGAATTCGCGGCGCGTGACCGTGTGCACGTTGAGCACGCCGACCAGACCACCGGGATCGGTTTCCATCGGCATCGACACCATCGAGGTGAAGTCGCGTCCACGCAGCGATTGGATCGGCAGGTAACGGGGGTCGGCCTCCTTGTCGTCGGTGATGACCACGGGTTCGCGGTGCCGGGCCACCCAGCCGGAGATGCCGGATCCCAACGGCAGCCGGACCTTTCCCACCGAAGCGTCGAACGGCGGCGTCGCTCCGGCGAGGGTGAGTGACCGGTTACTGTCGTCGAGCACGTGCACGAAACACACGTCGGCCCCGGTGGCCGCGGTGATCATCCGCGCGGCGGCGGCGGCCAACGGCTCGACGCCGGGTCCGCTGGAGGCAGCCTGGATGAGTTCGCGCAGCAACGCTAATTCCCGGTCGGTGTCGACGAGATCGCGTACAGCGTTGGGGGGTTGGGGCTCGGTCACTGATAGATGCCTTCACGCAGAGCGGTTGCCACCGCGCCGGTGCGGTCGTTGACGCCGAGCTTGCGATAGATCGACCGCAGGTGGCTCTTGACCGTCTCCTCGCCGATGACCAACCTGTTGGCGATCCCGCGGTTGGACAGCCCATTGACCATGCAGGAAAGAATCTCGCTCTCACGCTGAGTCAGCCCCTGCCGTGCGCCCGGCCAGAATTCGTCCCGCTGCATCCGGGCCGCGGTGTCGGCGGCGCGCGCCGCCATGCCCGGGTCGATGACGGTTTCGCCCCGATGCGCCAACTCCAGCTGACGCACCAGCTCGTCGCTGTTGATGCTTTTCAGCAGATAGCCGCTGGCGCCCACCCGCAGCGCCTGGAAGAGGTATTGCTCGTCGTCGTAGACCGACAGCATCACGACTTTGCGGTCCGCCTTGCGCTCGCGCAGCATCTTGCACAGGTCGAGCCCGCTGGAGCCCTGCATGCGCACGTCGCACAACACGACGTCGGGCTGCAGCTCGTCGACGACCTCGACGGCACGCTCGACGCCCACTGCCTGGCCGACCACCTGGACCCGGTCCTTGAAGGAGGTCAGCATCGCTTTGAGGCCCTCGATGACCATTTCGTGGTCGTCGACGAGGACCAGACGTACCGGCATGGCAACACCCTAGGCAAAGGCACGCGGTTGGCCTCCCGAATCCCCCTAATGGGGGAGGCTAGCGCGCGCCGATTCGGGGCACCCTGTGTGGCGTGCGAGCCACGCTGCAGACCCGTCCTGCCCGGAGGTTCTGGTGGGACCGGGAACTACCCGACCGAAGCCGGTGTGCTGCGTGCGGTGATCTTCGATGCCGATTCTGTGCTGGCTCCCATCGAACGCGACTGCGATCAGGCGGCCAGAACCGACCTGATCGATTCGGTGATGAGCCTGTTCGTCGCCGGTATCTGGGTGAGCGTGGTGAGCGCCGGACCGCGGCGGCAGGCGGAGACGATGGTGCGGCAACTTCTCGGCGACGGGCTGGTCGAGACCATCGTGACCATCGACGACTTACCCGAACCCGATACACAGCTGGCCCGCGGCGGTGAGTTGTACCGGCTGGCGTTGTGGGAGATGGGGATAACGGCGCGCGAGGGCGCTGGCCGTCACGGGCCCGGGAGCCGGCCTGCGTTCGTCGGCCGCCGCGGGACTGCCCGCGGTGGTCGTTGACGAGTTGTCGGCGGCGAGTTGCCAGCAGGCGCACCGGCGCTGGTGGATTCGACAGGCTGGGTAGTCTCTACCCGCGCAGGGTTTCGATGATGGCGCTGAAGTCCTTGTCGGCGTTGGTGGTTGCGAACTTGGCGTAGATGTCGGCGGCATGGCTGCCCAACGGCGCGGTCGCGCCGGTCGAGGTGACCGCATCCATCGCCAGGCCGAGATCCTTGTTCATCAGCGCGGTGGCGAAGCCGGGCTTGAAGTCATTGTTGGCCGGCGATGTCGGGACCGGGCCGGGCACCGGGCAGTTGGTGTGCACGGCCCAGCAGTTTCCGGTCGCACCGGTGATCACGTCGAACAGCGCTTGCGCTGACAGCCCGAGCTTTTCGGCAAGCACGAACGCTTCGCCGATGGCGATCTGCTGTACGGCCAGCACCATGTTGTTGCAGACCTTGGCGGCCTGTCCGGCGCCGGCATCGCCGCAGTGAATGATCTTGCCCGCCATCGGTTCCAGCACCGGGCGGGCGCGGTCCACGGCCGCGTCGCTCGCCGCCGACCATGAAGGCCAGCGTCCCCGCGACCGCACCTTTGACCCCGCCGGAGACCGGTGCGTCGAGTTGGGCCACGCCAAGCGAGGCCGCCAACGCGTGCACTTCGCGGGCGTCGTCGACGGAAATGGTTGAGCTGTCGATGAATAACGTGCCTGCTGTCGGCGGCGGGCAGGAGCTCGGCATAGGAACGCTTGACCGCGTCGCCGTGCGGCAGCATCGTGATGACGACGTCAGCTCCGGCCACGGCTTCGGGTCCGCTGTCGAACACCGCGACACCGTTGCCGATCGCGGCTTCGACTGCCGCGGGCACCGGGTCGAAACCCCGCACGGTGTGGCCGGCGGCGACCAGATTCGTCGACATCGGACCGCCCATATGACCGAGCCCCAAAAACGCCACGGTAGACATCTGCTCTGGCCCTCCTAGGCGCTGGCGCGGACCCGGGCGGCTTCGGCTCGGCCGATGACCACCCGCATGATTTCGTTGGTTCCCTCGAGGATGCGGTGCACCCTGAGATCGCGCACGATCTTCTCCAGACCGTACTCGCGAAGGTAGCCGTAGCCGCCGTGCAGTTGCAGGGCCTTGTCCGCGACGTCGAAACACGAGTCGGTGACATACCGTTTGGCCATCGCGCACAGTTCCACTTTGTCGTCGTCATCGCTGTCCAGCGCGGCGGCCGCCCGCCACAGCATCAGCCGCGATGTCTCCAGCGCGGTGGCCATGTCGGCCAGGGTGAACCGGATGGTGGGCTCGTCGAGCAGGGGAGCCCCGAACGCTTCGCGATGCGCGAGATAGGTTGCAGCCTTGTCGTAAGCGGCCTGCGCGCCGCCCAACGAGCAGGCCGCGATGTTGATCCGGCCGCCGTTGAGGCCGTTCATCGCGATGCCGAAGCCGCCGCCCTCGCCGTCGGTGCCGCCCAGCATCGCGTCGGCCGGCACTCGCACCCCGTCGAGCACCACCTGCGCGGTCGGCTGAGCGTTCCAGCCCATCTTCTCCTCGTGTGCACCGAAACTCAGCCCTGGTGTTCCCTTTTCGACGATGAACGCCGAGATGCCGCGGGGGCCGGGCTTCTCGGTGCCGCCGGTTCTGGCCATCACCACGTACACGTCCGAGGTGCCGGCGCCGGAGATGAACTGCTTGACGCCGTCGAGCACGTAGTCGCCGTTCTGCTTGACCGCCTTGGCGCTCAATGCGGCGGCGTCCGAGCCGGCGCCGGGTTCGGTCAGGCAGTAGCTGGCAATGGCGTCCATCGATGCCAGCCGCGGCAGCCAGTCCTTGCGTTGTTCGTCGGTGCCGAAGGCGTCGATCATCCAGGCGCACATGTTGTGGATCGACATGAAAGCGGCGATCGTCGGGCAGGCCATCGCGAGCTGCTCGAAGATCCGCACCCCGTCCAGCCGGCGCAACGCGCTGCCGCCCACGTCGTCGCGACAGTAGATCGCCGCCATTCCCAGGCCGGCCGCCTCACGCAGCTCGTCGACCGGAAAGTGCTGTGCGGCATCCCATTCCAGCGCGTACGGGGCGAGCTTCTTGGCGGCGAACGCGGCAGCCGTCTCGGTGATGACCCGTTCGTCGTCGTCCAGACCAAACATTTGCATGGCCGGTGCTAACTTCATTGTCGGGATGCTGAATTCGGCTCCGTCTTTGATGCCCGACGGCCAGCGCTGCGTGACGGTCTTGACCTTGGTGTAGAACTGGATCGACGCGGGGCCGTGCTGGTTGAGATCACCGAAGCCGGACCGCTTCCAGCCGCCGAAGGTGTGGTACGCCACCGGCACCGGGATCGGCACGTTGACGCCGACCATGCCCACCTGCACGCGGGACACGAAGTCGCGGGCAGCATCGCCGTCGCGGGTGAAAATCGCCACCCCGTTGCCGTATTCGTGTTCGGTGGGCAACCGCAGGGCATCTTCGTAGTCGTGAGCCCGCACGATGCACAGCACCGGGCCGAAGATCTCGTCGGTGTAGATCGACATGTCGGTCGTGACGTTGTCGAACAGGGTGGGGCCGATGAAGAAGCCCTTCTCGAGGCTGTTGTCATCGAAGGTCAGCTCGTCGGTGGTGCGCTCGCGGCCGTCGACCACCAGGTCGGCGCCCGCCTCGACGCCCTGGCCGATGTAGTCGCGCACCCGCTTGAGCGCGGCCTCGGTGACCAACGGGCCGTAGTCGGCCTTCGGGTCGAGGCTGTGTCCGACGCGCAGCTGGTTGATGCGCTCAACAAGCCTGTTGCGCAACCGGTTTGCCGTCTCTTCACCGACGGGCACCGCGACGCTGATCGCCATGCAACGCTCTCCCGCACTGCCGTAGCCGGCGCCGATCAGCGCGTCGACCGCCTGGTCCAGGTCGGCGTCCGGAAGGATGACCATGTGGTTCTTCGCGCCGCCGAAGCATTGTGACCGTTTGCCGTTGGCGGCGGACGTCTCGTAGATGTACTGCGCGATGTCGGAGCTGCCGACGAAGCCGACAGCCTGGATGTCGGGGTGGTGCAGGATGGCGTCGACGGCTTCCTTGTCGCCCTGGACCACCTGGAACACGCCCGCCGGCAGACCGGCCTCTCCGAACAGCTCGGCCAGGCGCACCGGCACCGATGGGTCGCGCTCAGAAGGCTTGAGAATGAAGGCATTTCCGCATGCCAGCGCCGGTCCGGCCTTCCACAGCGGGATCATCGCGGGGAAGTTGAACGGCGTGATACCGGCGACCACGCCGAGCGGCTGACGTATCGAGTAGACGTCGATGCCCGTGCCGGCGCCTTCGGTGAATTCACCTTTGAGCAGATGCGGGATACCGATGGCGAACTCGATGACCTCGACGCCGCGCTGAATGTCGCCCTTGGAATCCGGAATGGTCTTGCCGTGTTCCAGCGAGAGGAGTTCAGCTAATTCTTCCAGGTTGGCGTTGACCAGCTCGACGAACTTCATCATTACGCGCGCCCGGCGCTGCGGGTTGAACGCCGCCCACTCCTTCTGCGCCTTCTTGGCCGACGTCACCGCGGTGTCGACATCGGCAGCGGATGCCAGAAGTACCTGCGCCTGAACCTCGCCGGTACTCGGGTTGAGCACGTCCGCGGTCCGGGTCGATGCGAGGTTGCTGCGGCGTCCGTCGATGAAATGCGGAATCTTGTGAGTCATGGGTCCCTCGGACACTAGATAAGGAAGTAAATGGGTTTACTAGGACATCCTAGTAAATGTCGCGAGTGCTGGCAAGCGGCTACCAGGCACCGCGCTGCATTATCGTCGCTTCCGTGGAGGGTCTCCGGATGTACCGCCCCTCGTCGGCACTGGCCGACCACATCGAGATCATCGGGCATTGGCACGCCCGCGTCGGTTACCGCAGTCGGGCACTGCCGCGTGGTGCCGTCACGATGATCATCGACGTGGGACAGCGACAGCAGCTCGACTTCTACGCCGCCGACGGCCAGACCAAACTGACCGTCCCGCCGGCTTTCGTCACCGGGTCGCACACCGCTTCGTATGTGTCGGAGATGCCGGCGGACGAACCGGCGATGGCCGTCCATTTCCTGCCTGGCGGAGCATTCCCGTTTGACCGCTGCCCGCTCATGATCGAGTCATGGACAACACCAAACAGGCGGTAGCGGCCACCGGCCTGCTCGTCGCGGCCATGCGGGCGGAAGAATCCGTCCGGGACGACGCGCTCTTCCACGACCCCTTCGCTGACCGATTGGCCGGTGACGACGGCCGTCGACTGCTGAAGGAGTCGAGAGCAGAGACCAACCAGCCGTCAGCGCCGATTGTCGTGCGCACCAGGCTTTACGACGAGGCACTCCTGCGGAATACCGCGATATCGCAGGCGGTGATCGTGGCCGCCGGCATGGACGCCCGCTCTTACCGGCTGCCGTGGAACGACGGAGCGACGGTGTACGAGATCGACCAGCCGCGGGTGATCGCGATCAAGGACGAGCGGCTCGCCGGTGAACAACCGCGCTGCCGCCGGGTCGCGGTCGGCGTCGATCTCGCTGAAGATTGGCCCAAAGTGCTTGAAGCACAAGGCTTTGACCGTGTCGCGCCGGCGGTTTGGATGATCGAGGGGCTACTGCAGTACCTCCACGCGCCGGATGTCGACCGGCTGTTCGCGCGTGTCGACACGCTGTCGGCGCCCGGTTCGGTGCTGCTCTACGACGTCGTCGGTACGGCGCTCTTAGAAGCGCCCTTCTCGGCTGCCACGCTGGCGTACATGGAAAAGCTAGGCGCGCCATGGGTTTTCAGCAGCGACGCCCCGGCGGCGCTGGTCGAGGACCGTGGCTGGACAGCGACGGTCACCGACATGGCTGTACCCGGCCACACATGGAAGCGTTGGGCACACCCGCCGGTTCCGGCTGACGTACCCAACGCGCCACGCGGTTACTTCGTTGAGGCTGTCAAGGCCTGAGGCGTTAGTCGCCGCCGCCGCCAGCGCCGTGGTGGGCTCCGCCAACTCCTCCGGCGCTGCCCTTGAGTTCCTTATCGCCAGGCTCGACAGATTCGTCGAGCTGTTTAGGGCAGTACGCCTTCGCCGAAATGGTCGCGAACTGGGCGGCGCCATTCTCGGTGAGCGCCGGGTTGTTCTCCTGCAGGTGCTTGATCAGGTGCAGGCCGGACATGCCGTTGTGGATGTGCGCGCATACCGCTTGGCCTGCGCTGATGGCCTGCCCCGGGTCGCCGAAGCCGATGCCTACTTTCTGCAGGTTGGCGAGGAAATCGCCGTTGTTCGCGTTGTTGACCGGCTCGTCGACGCCGGGTTCGGAGTGCGCCGGAACAGCCAGGGCCAGGCCCAGGAATATGCCAAGAATGGCGAGTAGCGATTTCATCGATCCTCCCTTTGATGGTTGTTTTGAGAAGTTCCCTGCTATCCGGTTTCGGTCGCGGCCTTCGCGACCGCAGTGGTGGCCTTGCCATCGGTCAAGTGCACGGCGTGGATGCCGGGCTTAGTCGATAGCTTCGCGACCAGTTCGTCGAGACCGGCCTCGTCGACGTTCCAGTGCTGCACATCGTCCGGCGACTCCTGCAGCTTCGCGATGACTCTGTCGAGCGGGATCGGTCCCTTCGTGCGCGCGGGCGCCGTGACCTTGGCTCGCACGCCCGTTGATGTGACGACGCGGGAAGCCGGGCTGCCCAACGCCCCTCCGGTTAGGCTGCCCAGGCTGGCCTGGTTGAGCGCGCTCATCGGAATGTCCATCGTGGGCGCAGCCGTCGCCGCAAAGGCGCCGTCCGGCAACGACGTAGCGGCAAGCCTGATCGCCGGAGTGGCGCCCGCCCAGCTGGGCGGGACCGACAGCTTGCCGATCGTGTGGGCACTGCCCACCGCTGCCGAGGCCGCCTTGGCTCCGGCTCCGAGGCCTGCACCGAGATGCCCACCGGGCGACGACAAGCCACCGTTCAGCGAGCCCAGAGCCACGCCATGGCTCCACGGCTGGTAGATGAAGAAGTTCTTCCACTGGCCAATGCCCAGGCTGGTACTGCTGTTCCCGACATTGGTCCACGTCGCCTGGCCGCCCACTCCCGAAATCATGGAGGAAAGGTTCGTCCACGTCGTAGTCAGATAGGAACCGCCGGGCACCGAGTTGATCGCGCTGGTGAAGAAGTTGGTGTAGCTGCTGTTCACACTGCCGACCTGAGTCAGGAAATTGCTGAACGTGGCCTCCGCCTGCTCGAGGATCGATTCCAGATCCGTGGGTGCGGCCGCTGCGGCCGTGGCTGTCTGGGCAGCCTGACCGCTGTCGTTGGTGGTCTGCGGCGCCTCGGTGAAGGAGCCCAACCCGGTGGTGGCCGCCTGCGACGATCCGGCGTAGCCGGTCAGTGCGGCGACGTCCTGAGCCCAGAACTGGGCATACTCGGCCTCGAGAGCTGCGATCGCCGCGTTGTACTGCCCAAAGATGTTGGCCTGCAGCAGCGATAGCAGCTGAGTGCGATTGGCCGCGATCTCGGCCGGCGGTACGGCGCCCGCCAGCGCGGTCTCGTAGGCACTGGCCGCGGCCCGGGCCTGGCCGGCGGTCTGCTCGGCCTGCCCCGCTGTGGTCGACAGCCACGAGACATAGGGTGCGGCGGCAGCCGCTGCGGCCTCGGACGACGGTCCGGTCCAATCGCCACTGATTAGCCCGGAGATCACTGACTGGAAATTGGCGGCGGTGGACTGCAACTCGCTGGACAGACCATCCCAGGCTGCCGCGGCGGCTTGCAACGACTCCGCGCCCGGACCCGAGTAGATCTTGGCGGAGATGAGCTCCGGTGGTTGCGCTGCGAAATCGAAAACCATGGCTGCCTCTCCTTATTCCGCGCTCGGCGGGATCACGATGATGGTGGCGGTGGTCGCGATCTCGTCGACAGCGACGGCGCCCGGCACGCGGAAACCCTGTCCGACGGCCGCGCGGGTGGCAGTTCCGCCGATCGCGCGACCGGCCAGGCTCGACAGCGCCGTCTGGCCGAAGATTCCGGGCTGCGCGAGCCCCATTTCAGGAGCGGCGTCAACCGCGGATGCTTCCATCTCGGCAGCAACCGTGCGGATGGCCGGCGTCGCGGCCGCCCAGTTCTGCGGCACCGAAAGCGAACCGATGGTGCCGGCCCGGCCGAGCGACGCCACCGTCGTCCCAAGCCCCTCGCCGGCGTAGGAGCCGCTCAGCAGCCCGCTGTGCAGCAGCGGCGACAACGCCCCGACGATCGGCTTGGGGTTCAGCAACGGGCCGATACCCTGGATGCCGGTACCCAGACTCGGGATAGAGATCGAGACCTGGTACCAGTTCTTGACCAAACCCCCGAGCCCAAAAATGCTCCACGGTCCAGAGCCGTAAGTGCTGATGGTGCTGGTGAAGGTCGTGATTGCCTTCTCCAGAACTGTGATGCCGTTCGTGACCGACAATGGCAAGCCGGTCAGGGCCGGCGCGGTCGGGAAAAGGGTTCCGATTTGCGTGTTGAGAGACGTGAGCTGCGTGCCGAACTGCGTCAGCTCGGTATTCAGCTGGGTCAGGAACGCCGAGATGGCATCGGTGCTCGAATCGGCGGACGAGGCGGCCGCGGACTGGGCGGTGCTGGCCGCCTGAGTCGCCTGGCCGCTGTCGTTGGTGGTCGCCGGGGCTTCGCTGAACGGCGTCAGCTGACTCGCGGTGGTCGCCGCACCGGAGTACGCGTACATTGCGGCCGCGTCCTGCGCCCAGAACTCGGCGTACGTTGCGTCGGTAGCCGCGATTGCCGGGGTGTTCTGGCCCAGGAAGTTGGTGGTAACGAGGGCCGCTAGTAGCGCCCGGTTGGCCTCGATCACCGGCGGCGGGATGCTGGCGGCGAAGGCAGCCTCGTAGGAGGCCGCTGCCGCCTGGGCCTGGGCCGCGGTCTGCTCGGCCTGCGCGGCGGTGTTGCTCAGCCACGTTGTGAAGGGCGCTGCCGCGCTGGCCGCAGCCGTCGACGACGGTCCCGTCCAGCTCGAGCCCAGCTCGGTGATGGTGGACGCGTAACCGGCTGCCGTGGTCTGTAGCTCGCTAGCCAACGCGTTCCAGGCGGTCGAGGCCGCCAGCAACGGAGCCGAACCTGGCCCGGAGTAGATACGGCCGGAGTTGATCTCCGGCGGAAGCGCTCCAAAATCGAAAACCATCCGTGTCCCTCGCTCCGGGTGTGTGGGTCGTCAAGGCTCGGCGCTTCCCCAGCGCCGAGCGTTAATTGGCTTGACGAAGCGCCCGTCAACAGCTGGTAATTCAGTGCATAGTGGCTGGCAGCTGCCTGGATCTTTTCGCTGTTGGAAGGTTAGTCAGATCCGCGAAAACCCGGCTCTTGCCAATGCCGCCGCCCACCCACCACGAGTCGTTCCATGCGCCTGTCAGGGTGGGATCCGAGGTCTTGAATCAGGGCCTGAAAATCACCTTTGAGCTGCGGGAATTGCGACTTCTCCGGTGGCCCCGGAGCCGGACGGCCGAAGTGAACGGCCGGTGGCCGAGATTAAAAATCTGGATATCCAAAATGCCGGACACGGCGAGGGCCAGTTGACAGCCGAATCCTGTGTGGATCCACGCGATTATGTGCGGGAAGATTCTTACTCGCGGCCGCGGATGAGGGCGACAGCCGTGGCGACCATGGTTCGGCATTTGAGCACGCCGGGGCAGGTATCAGGCGGTTGGCAACGGGCCTGTGGTGGTCGACACCGCGACCGATTCTGGACCCATCGCGGCGTCTTCCGGCATAGTTGGTCCTACAGTTTCGTCACAAGCCACGGTTACTCACTTCGCGTTTCCGCGAAGTTCGCACCTGAGGAGACATGCACATGTCATTCGTGACCACCCAACCCGAGGCACTGAGCTCGGCGGCAACGGCCCTCGGCGGCATCGGTTCGTCGTTCAGCGCCCAGAACGCTGCCGCAGCCGCGCCGACCACCGGGGTAGTGCCCGCCGCAGCCGACGAAGTGTCGGCGCTGACCGCTGCGCAGTTCGCCGCGCACGCACAGCTGTACCAGGCCGTCGCCGCCCAGGCCGCCGCCATCCACGAACAGTTCGTGAACACGCTCGGTACCAGCGCCGGGTCCTACGCGGCTACCGAAGCCGCCAACGCCGTAACCGCGGGCTGACGCCAACGACCCTCCAGCTGTCGGCCGGGCACCCCACTGGTGTCCGGCCGACAGCTGTTTGT
Source organism: uncultured Actinomycetota bacterium (assembly GCA_963796825.1). Taxonomy (GTDB): domain Bacteria; phylum Actinomycetota; class Actinomycetes; order Mycobacteriales; family Mycobacteriaceae; genus Mycobacterium. Next base: position 456,240 of record CAWCNE010000006.1, on the reverse strand, counting down.
GAGCCGGATCGGCCCGGCGGCTGCCGAATGCCATCCGAGAAAGACAGATAGGAAAATCAAAGTGCCGGAGGCTGTTTCGCGGGCATTGACCGCTATCGAGGAAGCCGAACGCCTGATCCAGGCCGGCAGTCTCGAATCGGCGGCGGAGCTCCTCGAGCATGTCGTCGAGCACGACGCCACCGTCGAGGCCCGGTACCTGCTGGCCGCGACGTATTGCGAACTCGGAGAATATGACGCCGCGCTTCGCCACGCCTCGGCCGCGGTTGACCAAGACCCGTCGTCGGCACCGGCGAGAGACATGCTGGCGAAGGTGAATTTGGCGTTGGGGCATTACGATTCGGCTTTGACCGATTATGTCGGCCTCGCCGCCCTGTGCCGCGAACAAAGCCCAAAACTGCCCGATCAGTTCTCGATCCCGGCGCACTACGCGTTGCACAACCTCGAGCAGCTCGAGCACATTTTGACGGTCGCGAAACGCGAGAAGCCTACGTCCGGTGGCGTTTTGCCGGAAGGGCTCCGGGGCTTGTCGCAGGGCCTCACCGACCTGATCAACGAGGCCAACGGCGAAGCGCCGTGGCTTACGTTCCCCGGACGGAGCAGTCAGTTCCTTGCGGACCCGCCGTACGTGCGGGTCACCGAGGAGAGGCTGCCTCGATACCTCAACACCGCCGTCGATTACCGATCGATCCAGCAGGGCGTGGTGAATGGCCAGAAGGTGCAGGTCATCGATGATTTCCTCACACCGGAAGCGCTCGAGCAGGTCCGCAGGTTCTGCCTGGAGTCCACGGTATGGCGGCACCCGTACAAGTTCGGCTACGTGGGCGCGTTTCCTCAAGATGGATTCGCCAGCACGTCGCTGTTCGCCGTCGCCGAAGAGTTCGTGGCTGCGCTCGGTGAAGCTTTCGAGGGTGTTCAATTCGCGCAATGGTGGGGCTTTGTCTACAACGCCAATCTGCCGGGAACCGACATCCACGGTGATGATGCCGATTTCTCGTTGAACCTCTGGATCACTCCGGATTCCGCGAACCTCGACCCGGACTCGGGCGGCCTTGTCGTGTGGGACCAGAAGGCCCCGAGTGATTGGAGCTTCGACGACTACAACTCTGGTGGCGACCGCGTCCAGAAGTACCTCGACGAGCACAATGCCGAGTCTCAGGTTATCCCGCATCGCGCGAACCGGGCAGTCCTGTTCGAGGGACATCTCTTTCACAAGACCGACGACTTCACCTTCGCGCCCGGATTCGCCAATCGGCGACGCAGTGTGACGATTCTGTTCCGGCGCAGGAAGCGGTAGTTCGCGGGCCTTCGCAGCCAACCTTGTGTAACCCGGGGCGCTATAGACCACTGACGGCAAAATCCTCAGCGGAGCTACGGTCTTCGACAGGCAGGCGATATGTGACGGCACATGGCGACTCCGCCGCCCCGCGCCCGTTGCGACTGGTGCCCGGGGACGGCTATCCGGACTGGGACGCGGTCTATCAGGACAACGCCACCTGGGTTTATCGCACCATCTATGCGCGAGTGGGCAACCGGGCCGACGCCGAGGACCTCACCGCTGAGGTCTTTCTCGCGGCGCTGCGGCCCCTGCGATTGACGGCCAGTGTCGGTGAGGTGCGCGGCTATTTGCGGACCACGGCGCGAACCGTGTTGGCCGCGCATTGGCGCGAGACCCTGGGGCGGGAGATCACCTCGATCGACGACATCGAACAGCCGCCCGAAAGCGAGCAGGCGATCAGCACTGCCCCGCAACGGGTGGCCGGTGTACTCGGTCAGTTGCCGGACAATTACCGACGGATCCTGGAACTGCGTTTCCTGCAAGGGCGTTCGATCAAGGAGTCGGCCGCCGAACTAGGGGTTAGTGTCGCCAATGCCAAGGTGCTCCAGCATCGGGCGCTGCGGCTGGCCGCGCAGGTCAACGAAGAGGGCGGATCATGAACACGCGTGCGTTGCGCAGGTACATCGACGACCTGCTGCGTGGCCGTCGCCCAAAGCCGTTCCGGCCCGACGACTTCGAGGCCGCGCAAATTCGGACGGCCATCGACCTGCAGGCGTCACGGCAGGGCAGCGATGCTCCGCGTGACGAGTTTCTGGCCGATCTGCACGGTCGGCTCGCGGCGCAACAGGACGGCGCCGGACCACCGGCGCCGACGTCGAACGCGACCCGCCGCACCGTCATCGTCGGCACGTCGGCCGCGGCGGCCGCCGCGGTGGCAGCGGTATCCATCGACCGTGCGTTGATCGATGGCAGTCAGGTCGCCGACGACGGCGGCCGGGAGCTCACCCCGAACGGCGGGCGCTGGATGCGGGTCGCGGCCAGTGCCGACGTGACCGACGGCGGCATGCGGCCGTTTGATGTCGGCTCCGTCATCGGGTTCGTTCGTCGTGTGAACGGCAAACCCGAAGCCGTGTCGGGAGTGTGCACCCATCAGGGCTGCCGACTGTGGTTCGATGCGCCCGACGACCGGCTGCGCTGCCCGTGCCATTCGACGTCGTTCGCCCCCGCCGGCCAGGTGTTGACCCATCAGCTGCCGATAGCCCCGAAACCGTTGCCCACCTTGATGGTCCGCGAACAGGACGGTGCGCATCGAGGTGTTCGTCCCGGCGCCGCCGGAACGAGCCTGCCTGACGGTCTGTAACCCGCCGCCCTATCTCTTGGCGAGGCGTACTTTCCCGCCGACGATGGAGGTGCATGGTTATGCGCGGACTCGCGCGCGCTTTGGTTCTGGGACTGCTTCTGGCCGGATGCTCGTCACCGGCGTCGGTGAAGGCGCCGTCGGTGACCTTCGGGTCGATGGCAACAACACCCGGGATGCCGGGCATGAGTGGCATGCCGTCGATGCCGAATATGCCTGCTGGAACGACCGTTTCGACGACGGCGCCAGCGGCTCCGGTGGCCGGCGATGCGGTCGACATCGACAACTTCGCGTTTGCCCCGGCGACGCTGACGGTCCGTGCCGGCAGCACCGTCACCTGGACCAACAAGGACGAGGAGCCGCACACCGTCGTCGCCAACGACGGATCATTTCACTCGCCTGGAATGGGTTCGCAGGCAACGTTTTCCTACACTTTTCCGAAGGCGGGCACATTCGACTACGTGTGCTCGATCCACCCGTTCATGCACGCCACCGTGGTGGTGACGCCATGACCGACGACCAGCCGCACTCGATGAATCGCCGCCAGCTGATCCGTCACAGCGCATGGTTCGGCGCCGCCGTCGGACTGGCCGTGGTGGGCGGCGAAGTCGTCTCCCACGTCGCCGGCACCGCGGACGCCGCGCGCGCTCAGGGCCGGCCCACGTTGCGATTCGCTCAAGTCAGCGACAGCCACATCGGCTTTCTGGGTAAAGCCAATCCGAATGTCGCGGGCTCGTTCACAGAGGCGATCGATCAGATCAACAACCTCGGTTACACACCGGATTTCGTCATCCACACCGGCGATCTCACCCATTTGGCCACCCCCGGTCAGTTCGATCAGGTCAAGCAAATGATGACCGGGTTGCACACACAGCACGTGTTCACCGTTCCGGGTGAACATGACTCGATCGACGACGCGGGACAGAAGTACCGAAACGCGTTCGGGGCCGGAACCCAGGGTGACGGCTGGTACAGCTTCGATATCGCCGGTGTGCATGTGATTGCGTTGGTGAACACGTTGAACCTGAAAAAGCTTGGGCACCTTGGCATTGAGCAGTTGGACTTCGTGGCCAAAGATGTTGCGCCGCTACCCAACGACACGCCCATCATCGTCTTCAGCCACATCCCGTTGTTCGCCATGTACCCGGATTGGGGCTGGGGCACCGACGATGCCGCCCAGGCACTGAGTTATCTGCGCCGCTTCTCGTCGGTCACGTGCCTCAACGGCCATGTGCACCAGGTCTTCTCCAAGACCGAGGGCAACGTTACGTTCCACAGCGGGACGACCACCGCCTATCCGCTGCCCCACCCCGGCGACGGCCCGGCCCCCAAGCCGGTCACCCTGCCGGCCGGCACATTGCACGACGCGCTGGGCATCCGTGAGGTCAGCTACACCCGAGGCCAGAGCACTCTCGCGTTGAAAGAGCGGACGCTGCAATGAATGTGACTCAGAATTGGCTCTGGCGGTGGCGGTGGCTGTCAGCGGCGTGAGCCACGCGTACCTCTATGTCCATGGCTACCATCACATTCCCGATGATCGGCGACGCTTTCCTGGTCCAGGCCAGCATCTCGTTCGCGCTCGCGCTGCTCATCCTGATCGGCGGTCCGTGGTGGCTTCGGTGGGCTGCGGCTGCGCTGGCCGGTGGTGCGCTGGTCGCATTTGCGTTGTCGCGCACCGTCGGGCTTTTCGGCTTCTCCGAAACGGGATGGCAGCCGTGGCCACACGCGGCGATCAGTGTGGCCGCCGAGTTACTGACTGTCGGGCTCTGGGCGGCCTATGTACTCGGTGGTCGACGGCCGCGGGCTTAGCTGCGATTGCGGCCGCGCCACGCCTCGAACGTGAAAAGCCCTTTGCGCGTTCTATTTCCAGAAAGCATTCATGGGTGGGGCGTACATGTCGTTCGCCGTGAGCGGGGCCAACGGGTCGACCGTTCCAGGCGCGGCGTTGCCACGCAAGGCGTCTTCAATCGTGGCCATCAGGCTGTACTCGTTGGCGTAAGCGTCGGTGGTGAAGGGGCCGGATTCCATCCCGTTAGCGCCAGACTCGGCGCCGCCGTTCGGGATGATGATCATCGGGACGTTGTTGCCTTCGTTGCCGAAGCCCAGTGACAGGTTGTTGTTGTCCTCATCGAACGTGAGGATGATCGCGTCGTGCTGCGTCGGGTCAGTCCACGTTGGCGAGTTTTCAATGGTGGAAATCTCTTGCTGGACGAACTGGTCGGCGGCCGCGACGTTGTACTGATGGTCTGTGAGCTGGCTGTTAAGGAATTGGCCGATGCCCTGGAGACTATCGATGGGGCCTTCCCCGTTGTTGGCCTCGTTGGCAGCGATCCACGTGAATTCCGGGAACTTGGTCGGGTCGGCGAGATCGTCGTGCAACTGCGTGAGCGGGAGCAGGTGTTCCTGCAGGTAGGCGGGGGTGTTGTCGGCGACGTAGTTGAATTGGGCAAAGGGTAGTTCGTCGGCGGAGTAGTCGCCCGATGACACGATGTCGCCGGGGGTGGGCATGCTCTGGGCGTAGCCCGCCCACGATATGTGCGCCAGATCCATTTCTTGCATGAGGCTGTTTGCGTCGATGGCGTTCCCGGCGGGGTTGTAGTCGATGCCGAAGTCCGTTCCGCCTAAGCGATCCGGATGTAGTTGGGGTTGCTGGGGTGGCCCAGCGCGAAGTAGTTGGTGTCGCATATGCGTTGTTGTCGATCAGGCTGTTGATGAACGGCGCGTTGGGACTGCCGACGATGTCGTTGACGCCCTTGTTCTCCATGTAGATCAGGAACACGTGATCCAGGTGGCCGACGTCGGACGTCGGTGCGGCGAGCGGCGCCGCGGTGAGGCTTGGATCGCCGACGGTGAACGACTCGTTGTCGGCGTAGGCGCCGTTGTAGTTGCCGAGCAACCCGTCGTTGTCGGTAAAGGTCGTGGTCACCTGGGCGGAGGTGGTGCCATCCGGGACCGTCCCGGAGATGTCGCGTTCCTCAAACCCGGTAAGACCCAGGCGGTCCCATACCGTGACCGGGTTCAGTGAGTCGGTGCCCAGAACGTCCCCATGGGCGTCGAGGAAGGCGACCTGCACCGAGGCGTCGGAATTGTCCCAGCCTTGGCCGCCGAGATCTGCACTCAGGTTGAACGGCGTTCCGGCTGCGCCGGTGAGGTCGACGGTCTGGCTGATGGTCGACGTGGCCACGGGTCCGCCGCCGGCGAAATTGTCGCCGCCCCCGGGAGGCGCGGCCTGTGGGAAGTCGAAGAACTTCGGGAACGGAGTTGAGAGGCCCAACGGGTAACCGCCCTGCGTGCCATAGGCGATCACGGTCGGGGTGCCGTTCTCGGTCCAGCCGGGAATGGTCACCCCGCTGTAGCCCGACCCGGACGGGTCCGCCGTTTCGAAGCCGGGGTTGACCAGCAAGTTCTCGCTCATCGGCTGCGCAGCAGCCCCCACGTCACCGAAGATCAACCCGCCACCTTGACCAGCAGCGCCGTCGCAGATCAACCCACACGCACTGCTGCCGGGATCGACCAGGTTGAACCAACTATTGATCAGGGTGTCAACCTGCTGACCAAAGGCGCTGCCAATCCAATCCTGTTCTATCCCTTGCAACCAGACATCAACCGGGCTGGCAGCCGCCGCCGACTCGGCGGCACTCAAGCTCAGACTGCCCAGCTCGGGAACCGCCGCCGAAGCGGCAGCCACATCACCCAACGAACCAGTGATCGCATTGGCAATCTGGTCGAGGACCACGTCGAACCCATCTGCCTTGGCTTGTGGCGCATTGGCCAGCTGACCCAGCCCCAACGCCAAAAACGCGCTGATCGCGCCGGTCAACCCGACTGCACGCCGACGACGGTGGGTCATCGCTCTGCGCGAGTTCGGATTCTGCATGGTGCCGCGTCGATCAGCCATCGTCGGTACTCCCTAGACAAGAGGCGCGGGGTCTCAGGTTCGCTTAAGGTAAGCCTCTTGGTTTGATTTCAGCTAGGTTTTGAGCGAAATTTCTTCGGCACCTCCGCTTCCTTTCCCCGGCCACCCCGCTTCGCGGCATTGATGCTGCTCAATGCCATCTCACTTTCTTGGTCGGGAAGCAGCCGGTCGGGGGTGACACGAACACGACCCGTGTGTCGTTTTCCGGAGTCGCTCAGCATCCGCTAAGGAATCCGCCGCCACAACGCACCCGACCGACGCAGCCAGCGGGCTTGCGTGACTTTGGCCTCTACCCCGGCACGCCGGACGCGGAAATCATGAAACAGCGGGTCCATACCTCGCCGAGGAGGACATCGTGATCGAGGTGCTGAAGGACTTTCCCGACAACGTCACTGCGTATGTCTGCCATGAGCGTCTGACGAAGTCCGACTATGAGACGGTGCTACGTGACGTCGAAGACAAACTCGCCCGGCACGAGAAGTTGCGGATGTACTGCGAGGTCTCGCCCGATTATGTCGGCGTCGAACCCGACGCGGTCTGGGAAGATTGGAAGGTCAGCTTCAGTACCTGGTTCCACTGGCAACGCGGCGTGATAGTGACCGACGTGCAGTGGATGATTTGGGCGACGCAATTCTTCGGCCTCTTGGTACCTGGGGAGTGGCGTGTGTTTGCGATGCATGAAGCGAGCAGAGCCCGCGACTGGATCGCGGAGGCGCGTTAAGGATCCCGCGCCTATTTCTTGGACGGGATCACAGCCACCACGATCAGCGTGACGATGCTGAAGAAAAACCCGAGAATGCCCCAACCTATTGGGTTGCGGCCCTTGGTTCCGGCGATGACCGCGGAGATGATCGCCGCGATTACCCCACCAATGGTGAGAAAGACGAAGTGGATGCTTCGCAGAATGAATCCCGCGGCTTCCGGCTGGCTGTAGCTGGCCAGCAATAGTTGATGAAGCATGATGATCTCCTCAACGCTGAAGGGGGTCACCCGTCTGAAACCCCAGGTGGAGATACCCCAAACAGCGCGGCTTCAATCGCCTTTCAGGCCCGCGATAAACGCCTGAGCCTCGTCCCAAGTCGGCAGCAGACCTGCGGCGCGCACCTCGTCCAAGGTTGGTGCGGCGGCGTCGCGGTCGGAGATCACCAGTTCGTGCCCGCTCGGCCAGGCGATGGCCAATGCCGGGTCGGTGGGGGCGATGGTGTGCTCGCGTTGCGGGCTGTACTCGGTGGAGCAGAGATACATCACCGTCGAATTATCCTGCAGCGCAACGAAACCATGCGCGAGTCCCTCGGAGATGTACACCGACTTGTGGCTGCGGTCATCGAGCACAACGGCGTCCCAGCGGCCAAATGTCGGCGAGCCGACCCGGATGTCCACCACGACGTCGAACACCGAGCCGGACACGCACGTCACGTACTTGGCTTGGCTCGGTGGCAGCTGAGCGAAATGCAGACCCCGCAGCACGCCGGCCGCCGAGACCGAGCAGTTGGCTTGCCGGACGTCCAGTCGATGGCCCGCGAAGCCGGTGAAGCCCCGGTCGGTCAGCCACTCGAAGAACAGTCCACGCGAATCGGGATGCACCGCCGGCGTGATTTCCCACGCCCCGACTATGTCGAGTTCACGGACTTCCATGTCACTGGCCCTGTCGTTCGTAGCGAACCTCGGCGGCGTCTTTGATAGGCCGCCACCAGGATTCGTGGTCGCGATACCATTCGATGGTGGTGCGCAACCCTTCAGCGAAATCGGTATGCTTTGGCGCCCAGCCCAATTCATTGCTCAGCTGAGACGGATCGATCGCGTACCGGAGGTCGTGGCCGACGCGGTCGACAACGTGATCGAAGTCGTCGGGATCCCGTCCCATCAACTCGAGCAGAGTCCGCAGCACCGAGAGATTGTCGCGTTCGCCGTCGGCTCCGATCAGATAGGTCTGCCCGGCCCGACCGCCGTCGAGGATACGGCGCACGGCGTCGTTGTGGTCCTCGACGTGGATCCAGTCCCGGACGTTGGCTCCGGTGCCGTACAACTTCGGCCGCCGCCCGGTGAGCACATTGGTGATCTGCCGCGGGATGAACTTCTCCACATGCTGATACGGCCCGTAGTTGTTGGAGCAGTTCGAGATCGTGGCACGCACACCGTAGGAACGCACCCAACCCCGCACCAGCAGGTCGGAAGCGGCCTTGGTCGACGAATAGGGACTCGACGGGTTATAGGGCGTGGACTCGGTGAACCGTTGCGGATCCTCGAGCGCCAGATCGCCGTACACCTCATCGGTGGACACGTGGTGCAGCCGTACGCCGTGCCGGCGTATTGCTTCCAGGATGGTGAACGTCCCGATTACGTTGGCGTGCACAAACGACGCCGGATCGGCCAGCGAGTTATCCACATGGGTTTCGGCCGCGAAATGCACCACCGCATCCGACTCGGCCACTAACCGCGACACCAACTCGGCATCGGTGATGTTGCCCTGCACCAGCCTGATGTCGTTCTCGACGGGAGCCAGCGATTCGCGGCTGCCCGCGTAGGTCATGGCGTCCAAGACCGTCACCGCGTCGTCCGGGTGGTCGCGCACGGTGGTATGCACGAAATTGGCGCCGATGAATCCAGCACCACCAGTAACCAGCAGCCGCATGGGGAGACCCTAGCCCGGCGGTCAGCTCGGAGGCGTCAATTCCAGCGGTCCGGCCAGCTCTTGCAGCACGCTCAAGAGCTTGCCGTCGGGTCCACCCAGCACCTGGATCGCCACGTGGTCGGCACCGGCCTCCAGATGCTCATTGAGGCGCGCCGCGATCTGCTCGGCTGTGCCGTGGGCGACGACGGCGTCAATCAGCTTGTCGCTACCGGGTTTATGCACATCGGAATCGGTGAAGCCGAGCCGGCGCCAGTTGTTCACGTAGTTACTCAGGTCGAGGTAGAACTCGACCGTGCGCCGACCGATTTCGCGGGCCTCGCTGGCGTTTTCGGTTAGGACGACCTTGTGCTCGGGTGCCAGGAACACCGAGTTGCCGATCAGTTCGCGAGCGTGCGCGGTGTGTTCCGGCGTGGTCAGGTACGGGTGGGCGCCGGCGCTGCGCTCCGCGGAAAGCGCCAGCACCTTGGGGCCCAGCGCCGCGAGCACCCGCCGACTGGTCGGCACCGACGCGCTGTCGAGCTCGTCGAGATACTCGACCAGAGCATCGAAAGGCTTGCGGTAATCCTCGGTGTGCTCGGGATGTCCCACCCCGACGCCCAGCAAAAACCTTCCCGGGTAAGCCTTTTCGATGCGGTGGAACGATTCGGCCACCTGGGCCGCCGGGCGACGACCAGATGTTGATGATCCCGGTTGCCAACACCAACGTGGATGTCTCCGCCAGTGCCGGTTCCACCCAGCTGAGATCGGCATCGGGGGAGCCACCGACCCAGACGGCGCCGTAGCCCAACGCCTCGATCTGCTGCGCGACACCTGCGCTGACCGATCGACTGGGAAGCCAGACGCCGTATCGACCCAGGTCGGGTTTGAGCGAAACGCCCTCGGTCATCTATTTCCCCTCTGGTTGGTCAGGCCGGCGTCAGTCCAAGTGGACCCGCGAGTTCGGCCAAAGCAGACACCAGGTTTTCATCTTTAGTCAAAACCTGCACAGGCACGTGGTCGGCACCGGCATCCAGGTGCTCTTTCAGCCGCGCCGCGATCGCCTCCGGCGTGCCGTAGGCCACCAGTGCATCGAGCAGGCGGTCACTGCCTGGATAGGTGGTTTCTTCCTCCGAGAACCCCAGCCGCTTCCAGTTGTTGCGATAGTTGGCCAGGTTGAAATAGACCGGGAGCGTCTTGCGGGCGACGGCGCGCGCCTTCTCCGCATCGGTGGTCAGGACCACCTTGTGCTCCGGCGCCAGAAATGCCGACGGCCCCATCAGCTCGCGCGCCCGAGCGGTGTGCTCGGGGGTGGTCAGGTAGGGGTGCGCGCCCGCGCTGCGTCGCGCCGACAGCTTCAGCACCTGCGGGCCCAGCGCGGCCACCACCCGGCGGTTGGCGGGGACGCCGTATTCGTCGAGCTGATCGAGGTATTCCACCAGCGCGTCATACGGCTTGCGGTATTCGGCGACCGCCTCGGGATGCCCGACCCCGATACCGAGCAGGAAACGGCCCGGGTAGGCCCGATCGATGCGATGGAACGAGTCGGCTACCGGCTGGGCCGCGTCGGACCAGATGTTGACGATGCCGGTGGCGACCTGCAGCGTCGTCGTGGCTTCGAGAATGGGTTCTACCCACGCCAGCTCGGCGGGCGGCGAACCACCGACCCAGACGGACCCGTAGCCGAGCGCCTCGATCTCTTTGGCTTGGGCAGGTGTGACGCCGCGTCCGAACGATCCGAACCGGCCGAGATTGGGCTTGCTTGCAGCAGAATCGGTCATGGTTGCTCCAACCTACCGCCGGGCCGAAGCTATTCCGGGTTTACCGCAGCACCGCCCTGGGTAGCATGCCCGTGATGCTTTCGCTGCTGGCTCGTCTGATCATTGCAGCGCCCAAGCGAGTGCTCGCCGCCATTCTGTTGCTCACTGTCGTCGCGGCCGTGTTCGGCGCCAGCGTCTCCGAACACCTTGGCGCCGCAGGGTTTCAGGACCCGAGCTCACCGTCCGCGCGCGGCATGAAGGTGCTCACCACAAAATTCGGCCAGGGCGACATGGATCTGACGCTGGTGGTACGCGCCCCCGGCGGCGTGCAAGACCCGGCGGCAGCGGCGGCCGGGCGCAACCTCGTCGAGGAATTACGCCGATCCGAATTTGTCAACGACGTCGAATCGCCATGGGACGGCTCGCCGCAGAGCGCCGGTCTGATCAGCAAGGACGGCACAACCGGGCTGGTGATCACCGGGATCACCGGATCGGAGAACGACGCACCCAAACACGCCAAGGCAATCGCGGACCGGTTCACCGGCAAGCGCGACGGGGTGGAGGTGCTGGCCGGGGGAACGGCCACCGTCGCCTCGGAGATCAACGACCAGTCCGAGAAAGATCTGCTGACCGCGGAGGCCATCACGCTGCCGCTGTCGCTGATCGTCCTCGTCTGGGTGTTCGGCGGGCTGTTCGCCGCGCTGCTGCCGCTGGTGGTCGGCGGGCTGGCCATCGTCGGGACGCTCGGCATGCTGCGGGTGATCACCCTGTTCGCCGATGTCTCGATCTTCTCGCTCGACCTGACCACCGCCATGGGCCTCGCGCTGGCGATCGACTACACGCTGCTGCTGATCAGCCGGTATCGCGAGGAATACGCCGACGTCGGAGACCGCGATCTTGCGTTGCGCCGGGCGGTGGCGACGGCGGGGCGGACGATCCTGTTCTCCGCGTGCACGGTGTTTCTCGCGGTGAGCGCGCTGGCAGTGTTCCCGATGTACTTTCTGCGCTCGATGGCGTACGCCGGGTGCGGGGTGGTGGCACTTGCCGGCCTGTACGCCGTCGTCGTCGCCCCCGCGGTGATCAAACTGCTCGGCGACCGGATCGAGTCGCTGAACATCCGGACCCTGTTCCGGCGGACGAAGCCGGACCCGGATGTGCGACACGGCTCGCTGTACCGGGTCGCCACGTTCGTCATGCGTCACGCGCTGCCGTGCGCCTTGGCGGTGGTGGCGCTCCTGCTTCTGCTCGGGTCGCCTTTCGCCCGTGCACGTTTCGGTCTGCCGGACGACCGGGTACTCCCGACGACCGCGCAGTCCCGACAGGTCGGCGACATCGTGCGCCACCAATTCCCTGCCGACCCGGCGATGGCCACCTCGATCGTTATCCCCGACGCGCGGAGCCTCGACGGCAACGACGTCGCTGACTACGCCACCGCCCTGTCGAACGTGCCCGGCGTGGAAGCCGTTGCCGCGCCGAGCGGTTCGTACGTCCGGGGTGAGGTGGTCGGACCGCCGATGTCGGCGGCCGCGGTCAAAGACGGCAGTGTGTGGTTGTCGGTGACGGTCCCGGGCTCGTCGCTGGATTCGCGTTACCGGACGTCGATCGACCAACTTCGGGCGGTCCCGGTGCCGCACCACGTCGAGGCGTTGTTCACCGGCGCCGACCAGCTGAACCGGGACTCGGTCGACGAGATCGTCCGGCGCCTGCCGGTGGTGCTATTGCTGGTTGCGACAACAACTTTCGTGCTGATCTTCTTGCTGACCGGCAGCCTGGTGCTGCCCCTGGAAGCCTTGGTGCTCAACACGTTGTCGTTGTCGGCGACGCTCGGAGCGTTGGTGTGGGTGTTCCAGGAAGGCCATCTCGGCGGGCTGGGCACCACCGCGACGGGCACCCTGGTCGCCGATGTGCTGGTGTTCCTGTTCGCGACCGCGTTCGGATTGTCGATGGACTACGAAGTGTTCCTGCTCTCGCGAATCCGGGAACACTGGCTCAAATCCCCGCAGGGCCACGGGGACAACGCCGAAGCGGTGACGATGGGCATTGCCACCGCGGGCCGGGTGATCACGGCCGCCGCGCTGTTGATGGTGATCGTCTTCGCGGCGCTCAGCACCGGTGAGGTGTCGTTCATGCGGATGATCGGCGTGGGCCTGGCGCTCGCCGTGATCGTCGACGCCACATTGGTGCGGATGGTGCTGGTGCCCGCGTTCATGAAGCTGGTCGGCCGATGGAACTGGTGGGCGCCGAAGCCGCTCGTCAAACTCCATGCGGCCGTGGGAGTCAGCGAAGGCTAGCTGCTGGTCAGGTCGATCTGACCGTTCAACTCGTGGTCGATCAGGAACGTACCCGCCTCGCGCAGGTTCGGCGGGTGGAACGAGTATGCGCTGAGACACCCGACGAGATAGGCGACTTCGGGATCGGTGGCGAAGGCGACGCCACCGATCCGCGCCACCAATCGGGCCGCGCTGGTCTGCAGTTGGTCGCGCAGGCCGAGCCGGATCCACAGCAGGTCGGCGAACAGGGCGTCGCTGCGGTCACCGCCGTCGTAGCGGGCCGCGATCATCAGCAGGGCCCGCCACACCCCCTCGATCGGGGAGAACAGTTCGACGAAATCGGATTCGGTGAAGTTGGGCCGGTCCGCGAGTTTGAGCGCGAGCCGCGTCGCGGCACCGATGTAGCCGGCGGTGATGATCAACCCGAACAGCACGTAACCGGACTTTTCATTGCGACCGTCTGGATCCTCGACGTCGCTGACCATCGACAAATCGCTTGGCACGAAGACGTTTTCGAAGTTCACCGCGTGAGTCTGGGCGGCGCCCAGCGCCGGGCTGGTCCACAGCGGTGAGACGGACAGGCCCGGGCTGGGATTCCAGATCAGCGTGATCGCCCGCTGGCCGGTGTCGCTCAATATCACGCTGGCCATCACACAGTCCATGCTGTCGGCCAGGCTGCACGGCTTCTTGCTTCCGGTGACCGTGTAGCCGCCATCGGCCGGCTCGGCTTTCATGGTGGGGCGAAAGACGCTGCCCTCGATCGTGCCCTCGGAAAAGCCCGACGCGAAAACCGTGTTGTTCTCGATCAGCGACTTGATGAGACCCACCGTCTCCTCGTCGGCGGACTCGGCGAAGTCGACAAGACCGGCCACCGACAGGTAGTGCATGGTGGTCGCCGCGGCCAGCGATGGGCTGAGGTATCCGACTCCGCGTTGCAGCTCAACGGTTTCCACGCAGGTGGCGCCGAGCCCGCTGAGCTCTTTGGGCGCGGTCAGGCGCGGGCCGCCGTGTTCCTTCCACAGGTCGATGACGCCGCTGTCCGGATCTTCGACGGCTAGCAGCCCCAATTTCTCCAGCTGGTCGGCCAGGTCGGGTAAGTGCCGGCGTACGGCGGCGACGTGCGACAGTCGAGCTTCGAGTTCATTGCGGTTCATCTGGTGTGTCCTTGATCGGTCGGCAGATTGTCTCGGGTGGCCAGGTATTTGCGCAGTGCCGCAGCCGAATTCATCGATGGCCGCCACTGCGTGGTGGATTGCAGCAACCCGGAGTCCAGCAGCGGGTCACCGAGCGTCACCCAGTGCCCGGAGAAGGGGGAGAGGCGCAGCCGGAACAGCAGGTCCGCACCCCGCTTCAACAGGCTCTGCGGCCCCGGGATCAGTCTGGCCCCGGTGATCGAGCAGATCTCCGGCACGCTGATGTGGTCGGCCGGAGCGACGTTGTAGAGACCGCTCAGCCCATGCGTGAGGACGGTGGCATAGGCGTTCACCAAGTCTGCGTCCCAGAGGAATTGGTAGAACGATCGCGAAGGTTTCGGGTAGACAACCGATTTCGACAGCATCGTGCGCAGGCCCGAGTTGTCGAAGTGCTCGCCGACGACGTAGCAGGGCCGCACGACGGCCAACGTCGTCTTGCCGTCGTTGGCATTGACCCAGTACCAGTTGGCCAGGTGCTCCAGCAACGCCTTGTGCTGGAAGTAGTAGTGGCCGGTGTCCTGGTCGCCCGCGGGATAACTGGTCTCGGTGTACGCCTCACCGGTGCCGCACGCTGCCACGCCGAGAGCGTTCGCACTCGAGGTGAGGACGAGCTGTCCGATGCCGACCTCGCGGGCTTGCTCGAGCAGGGTCCGGGTCGCCGCGACGTTGACCTGATAGGCGCGACGCTTGTCGCGTGGCTCCTCGACGCAGTAGGCGAGATGGATCAACGCGTCGTAACCGCGCACCGACTCCAGGTCGAAAGGGCCACTCAAGTCGAGGAATGTCTCGCGCACCTTGTCGTGCCGCAGCCCGGTTTGCCGACGGCCCAGCGCGGTGACCTCGGCGATGTTGTCGCATTCGCAGGCCCAGCGGAGCACCGCGCGGCCGAAGTCGCCGGTCGCGCCGGTGAGGGCGAGACGAAACCCGTCCCTCATGCCGCTGCCAGCGCCCACGAGAGTTCGGCCGAAAGCGTCTTTGCACACCAGCGGATTTCGTCTTCGCTGAGCTCGGAGGTCATGCAGACCCGCAGCACCGGCTTGCCCACCGGTACCGCCGGAAAGACCGCCGGGGTGACGAAGACGCCGGCGTCGCTGAGGTTGTTCCAGCTCAACACCGTCCGCAATTCGTCGAACAGCCGGATGGGAATGATCGGCGACCAGTCGGGGCTGCGCTCGTCCGAGCGGTTCAGTTCGACGTCGAGCGACCCGAGGCAATCACGCATCAGACGGGCGTTGCGCTCCAATCGTTTTCGACGTTGTGCTCCCTCGTCGCTGCGGATCACGTCGATCGCGGCGGCCGCGGCAGCCATCGCCCCGGGGGTTCCGGACGTGCTGAACCACAGCGAGCGGGCACTGAACCGGATCTCGTCGACGATGTCCTGCGAGCCGGCGACAAAGCCACCCAGCCCGCCGATGGCCTTGGACAGCGATCCCATCAGCACGTCGATGTCCTGCGCAACCCCGGTGAGTTCGGACAGCCCCGCACCGGTGGGCCCGAATACCCCGATGCCGTGCGCTTCGTCGACCATCAGTAGCGCGCCGGCGTTCTTGCACACCTTGATGATCTGTTCGAGCGGGGCGGTCGACCCCTCCATCGAATACAGCGAGTCGACCAGGACCAGGGTGCGCCGAAATGCCGTTCCCGCATGGCGTTGCAGCGCGGCAGCCAACGACGAGACGTCGTTGTGGTCGAATCTCTCCTCGACCGCCCGGCTCAGCCGCACCCCGTCGCGGATCGACGCGTGGGCGTAGGAGTCCACCACGGCAAGGCAATCCGGACCGATCAGCCCCTGGATGGTGCCGACGTTGGTCTGGTAACCGGTGGTGAAGACCACCGCGTCGTCGTGCCCGAGCCAGTTCGCGATCTTCTTCTCCAGCGCGACGTGCAAGCTGTAGGTGCCGTTGAGCAGACGGCTGCCCGTCGTGCCGGTGCCGAACTCTTCGGTCGCCTTTATCGACGCGGCGATCACGTCCGGATGGGTCGACAGGCCGATGTAGGAGTTCGAGCCCAACAGCACGCATTGATGTCCCCGGACGCCGACGCGCGGCGGGTCGACGGAACTGATCTCCTGGAAGAAGGGCATCTGCCCGATTGACGTGAAGTGTCGGGCCATCGCGACCCGCTCGGTGACATCCGTTGAGATGTCGCCGGTTACGGAAAATGTTTCCTGGTCACTCGACATGTAATCAGCACCCCCGTGTAGTTGCCCCTAGCGGTTACGCGAGGACTCTGAGATAGACGGGCAGGCAGCAGACCGAAAAGGCTCTGAGAGAGCCGTCGGTGTCATGGCACTACCCCCGTCACGCCACCCCGAATGGAGCGTCCCCGCGCGTCGCTTTGTCCGGCGTACCCGGTTTGACCACCGGTCACACCACTAGCTATTCGACCCCGATCCCACAGCGGATGGGTGGCTTTTTACGGGAGCGTAATTTCGGCGGCGTCGCCGTCTTCCGGCAGCGCCACGTCGACGACCGGCGGCATCTCCAGCGGCAGCAGCACGATGAAGCGGGTGTCGCCGGGCACCGATTCGACCCGCAGATCGCCGTGGTGCTTGTTGACGACGATCTTCCACGCCAGATCCAGACCCAGTCCGGTACCTTCGCCGACCGGTTTGGTGGTGAAGAACGGTTCGAAGATGCGCTCGAGCACGTCCTCGGGGATACCCGGTCCGGTGTCGCAGATTTCGACGCGCAGCATCTTGTTGGCCTCGCGGCAGGTGCGGATCGTCAGCGTGCCGCCCGCGCTCCCCATCGCGGCGATCGCGTTGTCGATGATGTTCGTCCATACCTGGTTGAGATCGCCTGGATAGCAGGGGATTTGCGGCAGTGAGCGATCGAGCTCCTTGACCACCTTGATATGGCAGGTGCTGTCTTTGCCCAACCGGTCGGCGAACATGGTCAGCGTGCTCTTCAGCAGATCGTGCACGTCGGCCACCTGGAAGGGGGCCCGATCCATCTGCGAGTACTGCTTGGCGTCTGCGACCAGTGCCGAAATACGTTGGCTCGCTTCCGACAAGCTGATTCATCAGCAGCTCGCTCTCGATGGTGTAGCTGATCCATCGGATCGCCTGCCCCAGCGACGTCGCCGCTTCCAGTTCGTCGGCGGTTGCGGCGATGCGCTCCAGCCAGTCGGTGTCGATGCCACCCTCGACGAATGTCGGCGCGATTTCCCAGCCGCCGTCGATGCCGTGGTCGTCCAGCCAATCGCCGACGGCGTCTTCGCGGTCCGATGTCTCGATCGCGCTCAGATGCTGGGACGCCGACTTGGCGACCTGCTCGGCGACGGCATCTTGCAGCCGCACCAAGGCATTCAGGCTCTTCGGGCTGATTGTGCCGTCGGCCAGCATCGCCAGCTTGGCGCGCATGTTGGAGATCCGGCCGCGCAACTCCTGGGCGGCCCGCGCGATGGCCGCCGCCGGGTTGTTCAGCTGATGGGTCAGGCCCGGCCGACAACTGGCCCAGCGCCAGCAGCTTTTCGCGATTGTCGATCAGCCGACGGGTCCGCTCGGTGCCGACCGCGATCCCGTCGAGCAGGTGCACCGCCATCGGGAACTGGTCTTTCATGAACGCGGCGAATGCCGGGGCGTCCATGACGAAGAACCGCGACGGCTTGGTCACGTGCACCGACGTGGTGTAGAGCTGCTGCTTCTCGCCGGTAAACGCTTGCCACGCACCGCAATACACGCCGCGATGGGATGTCCGGTTGGTTTCGATGTCTTGGCCGCCGGAAAGCTTGGACATCGCCAGCTCGCCCTCGATGAGCACGTAGAAGCACGTCGCGGGTTCACCCTCGACGCAGAGCGGTCCGGGCTCGTAATGCTCGATCTGCCCGTCGGCGCACAATGTCGCGAGCTGCTCGTCGTTGAGATGCTCGAACAGGAACAGGGTGCGCAATTCGTCTGCGTCGCAGCTGTCTTCGATGGTCATGAGGCTATGACTCCGCCAGGTAACGGTGAACCAGCATCACGGCCATCGACCCCTCACCGACCGCGGCCGCGACCCGTTTGGCGGATTCGGAGCGCACGTCGCCGGCGACGAACACACCCGGCACGCTGGTTTCCAGGTGGTGTGGTGGACGGTCGAGCGTCCAGCCGCACACGTTGCGCAGGTCCGGCCCGGTGAGGATGAAGCCGTGGTCGTCGCGGGCGAGCACCTCCTTGAGCCAATCGGTGCGCGGTGCGGCGCCGATGAAGATGAACATCCGGGCGCAGCTGACGTCCTCGGTCTGCCCGGTCGCTGTTGTCGATCAGGGTCAGTCGTTCGAGGTAGTCGCTCCCGATGGCGCAATGCACTTCGGTGCAGGTGCGGACGGTGATGTTGGGTCGCTGCTCGATCTGCTGGATCAGGTAGTGCGACATCGACGCCTCCAGCGACGGCCCGCGCACCACGATCGTCACCGATTTCGCCTCGCGGGACAGATACATCGCGGCCTGGCCCGCCGAGTTCGCCCCGCCGATCACGTAGACCTCTTCGCCTTCGCATTCCGCGGCGATGGAGACCGCGGCCCCGTAGTGCACGCCGCGGCCGGTCAGCGTCGTCGCAGCCGTCCGCCGTCAGCTCGTTGTAGGCGACGCCGGTGGCGACGATGATCGCGTGCGCGTCGATGGAGCCGCCGTCGGCGAAGCGGATCGGTGCGCTTCGGTCCGTTGATCTCCAGGGCGGTCGCCGTGCGGGCGGTGATGAGTTCGGCGCCGAACTTCTCGGCCTGCCGGCGCGCGCGCGTCGGCCAGCTGGCCGCCCGACACCCCGTCGGGAAAGCCCAGGTAGTTCTCGATCTTCGAGCTCTGGCCGGCCTGGCCGCCCGTCGCGGTGGTTTCGATCAGCACGGTGCGCAGACCTTCGGAGGCGCCGTAGACGGCGGCGGCCAGGCCCGCGGGCCCGCCGCCGACCACGATCAGGTCGTAGAAGTCTTGCGACGGCGTGGTCGTCAGGCCCAGCGTGTCGGCCAGTTCGGCGTCGCTGGGTTCGATGAGCGGGTCGCCGTGTCTCGGTGACGACGACCGGGAGCCGCTTGCCGTCCTCGCCGGCGGCTTGCAGCAGTTGCTCGCCGTCGGGCTCGTCGGACGCGAACCAGTTGTAGTGCAGCCCGTTGCGGGCCAGGAAGTCGCGGACCTCCCAGGATCGCGCCGAGCCAGCGGTGCCCGATCACCTTGGTGTGCGGGATGGGCCGCTCCGGCGCCCGCTTCCAGGCCTCGAGCAGCTCGTCGATGACCGGGTACAGCTTCTCCTCGGGCGGATCCCACGGCTTGAGCAGGTAGTGGTCCAGGTCGACGACGTTGATCGCGTCGATCGCGGCGTGGGTGTCGGCGTAGGCGGTCAGCAGCACCCGCTTGGCGGCGGGATAGAGGTCCATCGCCGCTTCGAGGAATTCGATGCCGGTCATCTGCGGCATCCGGTAGTCGGCGACCAGCATCGCGACCGTCTCGCCGCGCAGTTTGAGCTGCTTGAGGGTGTCCAGCGCGTCCGGGCCCGATTCGGCCCGCACGATGCGGTGGGCGTCGCCGTAGCGGCGGCGCAGATCCCGGGCGACGGCCCGGGACACCGCGGGATCGTCGTCGACGGTCAGCATCACCGGTTTGCGGGATGCGGTGTCGGCAGTTGCGGGGCTAGTCATCAGCGTCAAGTATGCGCTTGTCAGAGCTGCCGCGTGGGGCCGACGGTGGCGGTCCCGGATTCCGCTGACAGCGATTTTGGCCAGCACGAATCAGCGGGTATCGTGGAGCAACGGTGCGTCATCGCGCTGGTTTCTCGCGTGCCCTGTCTTAGGAATTTCCTGTCACCGGCTCACGTTGCAGGGCCGGCGAATGCTGCGCCGATCCGGGCGTAGAAGCAAACGAAACTAAAGACGAGGATTCGAAGACAAGTCATGGCCAAGAAGGACGGCGCCATCGAGGTCGAGGGCCGCGTGGTCGAGCCCCTGCCCAATGCGATGTTCCGCATTGAGCTGGAAAACGGCCACAAGGTGCTTGCCCACATCAGCGGCAAGATGCGGCAGCACTACATCCGCATCCTGCCCGAGGACCGGGTGGTGGTGGAGTTGTCTCCCTACGACCTGTCCCGGGGCCGCATCGTGTACCGCTACAAGTAACAAGCCCGAACAAACCAACCGACGAGAAGACAGAACAGGATCGAGACAGCCGTGAAGGTGAACCCGAGCGTCAAGCCGATCTGCGACAAGTGCAGGGTGATCCGTCGGCATGGGCGGGTCATGGTGATCTGCTCTGATCCGCGCCACAAGCAGCGTCAGGGCTGACCGAACAGCGCCGGACGGCTGCCGGCGCACACAACTGAATGCAGACCTCCCAGCACCACTGAGCGGCTGGCATCTTTCAGAGATGAGCCGCTCAGCTACGTCCGGAACGGAGGCCGGACCCCGGAGCCCCGAGTTGTTTTCAGGGCCAGGGAACGGGCTGGGAATCAGACCTCCGCATAGAGAAGGAATGCCACCCATGGCTCGACTAGTGGGCGTCGACCTCCCGCGCGACAAGCGCATGGAGGTCGCGTTGACCTACATCTTCGGCGTTGGCCGTACCCGCTCCAACGAAATCCTGGCCGCTACCGGGATCGACAAGGACCTGCGCACCAAGGACCTCACCGACGATCAGGTGACCCACCTGCGCGACTACATCGAAGGCAACCTCAAGGTCGAGGGTGACCTGCGCCGTGAGGTGCAGGCCGACATCCGCCGCAAGATCGAGATCGGCTGCTACCAGGGCCTTCGGCACCGCCGCGGCCTGCCGGTGCGCGGTCAGCGCACCAAGACCAATGCGCGTACCCGCAAGGGCCCGAAGCGCACCATCGCCGGCAAGAAGAAGGCCAGGTAAGTCATGCCACCAAGCAAAGAAGGCTGGCCGGCTGCGCCCGAAGAAGGGTCAGAAGACCCGGCGGCGGGAAAAGAAGAACGTCCCGCACGGCGCCGCGCACATCAAGAGCACGTTCAACAACACGATCGTGACGATCACCGACCTGCAGGGCAACGTCCTCGCCTGGGCGTCGTCGGGTCACGTCGGCTTCAAGGGCTCGCGTAAGTCGACGCCGTTCGCCGCGCAGCTGGCCGCCGAGAACGCCGCCCGCAAGGCGCAGGAGCACGGCGTCAAGAAGGTCGACGTGTTCGTGAAGGGCCCGGGTTCGGGCCGCGAGACCGCGATCCGGTCGCTGCAGGCCGCCGGCCTGGAGGTCGGCGCGATCTCCGACGTCACCCCCCAGCCGCACAACGGCTGCCGTCCGCCCAAGCGGCGCCGGGTCTAGGGAAGAACAGAACATGGCTCGTTACACCGGACCCGTCACCCGCAAGTCGCGCCGCCTCGGCGTCGACCTCGTCGGCGGCGACCAGTCCTTCGAGAAGCGCCCCTACCCGCCCGGCCAGCACGGCCGCGCGCGGATCAAGGAGAGCGAATACCGCCAGCAGCTGCAGGAGAAGCAGAAGGCCCGCTTCACCTACGGCGTCATGGAGAAGCAGTTCCGCCGCTACTACGCAGAGGCCGGCCGGCCGTCCCGGCAAGACCGGTGACGAGCTGCTGCAGATCCTGGAGAGCCGGCTGGACAACGTCGTGTACCGCTCCGGGCATCGCCCGGACCCGTCGGATGGCCCGTCAGCTGGTCAGCCACGGCCACTTCACCGTCAACGGCGTCAAGGTGACCATCCCCAGCTACCGGGTGTCGCAGTACGACATCATCGACATCAAGGACAAGTCGCTGAACACCGTGCCGTTCCAGATCGCCCGCGAGACCGCCGGCGACCGTCCGATCCCCGGCTGGATGCAGGTCGTCGGCGAGCAGCAGCGCATCCTGATCCACCAGCTGCCCGAGCGCGCCCAGATCGAGGTGCCGCTCACCGAGCAGCTGATCGTCGAGTACTACTCGAAGTAACACGACCCGCTACGCCGCCGGCGCAGGTACCTAAACGGCATCAAATAGCGGGTGCCGAGAAGGAGATAGAAGAACACCATGCTGATTTCACAGCGACCGACCCTGTCCGAAGAGGTCATCAGCGACAGCCGTTCGCAGTTCGTCATCGAGCCGCTGGAGCCGGGTTTCGGCTACACGCTTGGTAACTCGCTGCGGCGCACGCTGCTGTCCTCGATTCCGGGCGCGGCCGTCACCAGCATCCGCATCGACGGTGTGCTGCACGAGTTCACCACCGTGCCGGGCGTCAAGGAAGACGTCACCGACATCATCCTGAACCTCAAGAGCCTGGTGGTGTCCTCCGAAGAGGACGAGCCGGTGACCATGTACCTGCGCAAGCAGGGCCCGGGCGAGGTCACCGCGGGTGACATCGTGCCGCCGTCCGGCGTCACCGTGCACAACCCGGAGATGCACATCGCGACGCTGAACGACAAGGGCAAGCTCGAGATCGAGCTCGTCGTCGAGCGTGGCCGCGGCTACGTCCCGGCCGTGCAGAACAAGGCCTCGGGTGCCGAAATCGGCCGTATCCCAGTCGATTCCATCTACTCGCCGGTGCTCAAGGTGACCTACAAGGTGGACGCCACCCGTGTCGAGCAGCGCACCGACTTCGACAAGCTGATCCTCGACGTCGAGACCAAGAGCTCGATCGGCCCCCGTGACGCGCTGGCGTCGGCGGGTAAGACGCTGGTCGAATTGTTCGGTCTGGCACGCGAACTCAACGTCGAGGCCGAGGGCATCGAGATCGGCCCGTCGCCGGCCGAGGCCGACCACATCGCGTCGTTCGCGCTGCCGATCGACGACCTGGACCTGACCGTGCGCTCGTACAACTGCCTCAAGCGGGAGGGCGTGCACACCGTCGGCGAGTTGGTCTCGCGCACCGAGTCCGACCTGCTCGACATCCGCAACTTCGGCCAGAAGTCCATCGACGAGGTGAAGGTCAAGCTGCACCAGTTGGGTCTGTCGCTCAAGGACAGCCCGGCCAGCTTCGACCCGTCGGAGGTCGCCGGCTACGACGTCGCCACCGGCACCTGGTCCGCCGAGGCCGCAGCCTACGACGACCAGGACTACGCCGAAACCGAACAGCTCTAAGGCCCAATCGCTCGAAAGAGTGCCGTCCCGGTCCTACCTGATACGGGGGCCGGCCCCATTTAGGAGAAGTCGCAATGCCCAAGCCCACCAAGGGTCCTCGCCTCGGCGGGTCGTCATCGCACCAGAAGGCGATGCTGGCCAACCTGGCGACGGCGCTGTTCGAGCACGGCCGGATCAAGACGACCGAGCCCAAGGCGCGGGCACTTCGGCCCTACGCCGAGAAGCTGATCACCCACGCCAAGAAGGGCACGCTGCACAACCGGCGTGAGGTGCTCAAGAAGATCCGCGACAAGGACGTCGTGCACGCCCTGTTCGCCGAGATCGGGCCGTTCTTCGCCGACCGCGACGGCGGCTACACCCGCATCATCAAGGTCGAGAACCGCAAGGGCGACAACGCCCCGATGGCGGTCATCGAGCTGGTGCAGGAGAAGACGGTGACGTCCGAAGCCGACCGCGCGCGTCGGGTCGGCGCGCTCGAAGGCCGCTGCACCGGCACGCAGGTCGCCGCGGCGGCGCCGAAGGCCGCGGCGAGCCGGAGGCCGTCCGAGGTTGAGACCACGAGCCGACGGCCGAGGACGGCGACCGATGACGCTGGAGCCGCCGAGGCCGGAGCCGCACGGAAGCCGAGGACGCTGACGAGTCCTGATTTGCCGTTGAACGACGTGCCCGCCATCGACACCGATGGCGGGCGCGTTCGTCTTCGGCTCGATATCGCCTACGACGGAACGGAATTCGCGGGCTGGGCGACGCAGTCCGGTCAGCGCACCGTCGCGGGTGTCCTCGAGGAGTCGCTGTCGACGGTGTTTCGCAGCCCGTTGCGGCTGCGCGCGGCCGGCCGCACCGACACCGGCGTGCACGCCACCGGTCAGGTCGCCCATGTCGACGTTCCCGTCGACGCGCTGCCCAATGTCTATCCGCGCACGCCGCGGCCGAACCAACCCGAGTTCCAGCCGCTGGTCCGTCGGCTGGGCCGACTGCTGCCCGCCGACGTGCGGGTGCGCCGAATCATCCGCGCGCCAGCGGGTTTCGACGCGCGGTTCTCGGCGCTGCGCCGCCACTACGTCTACCGGCATCTCCACCGCCGACTACGGGGTGGATCCGCATCAGGCCCGCTTCATCACCGGTTGGCCGCGGCTGCTCGACGTCGACGCGATGACGTCGGCATCACAGAAGCTGTTGGGGCTCAACGACTTCGCCGCGTTCTGCCGGCACCGCGAAGGGGCGACGACGATCCGCGACCTGCAGCGGTTCGACTGGGAGCGCGACGGCGATCTGATCACCGCGCACGTCACCGCCGACGCGTTCTGCTGGTCGATGGTGCGATCGCTGGTCGGCGCGCTGCTGGCCGTCGGCGAGCACCGGCGCACAGCCGACGTGGTGCGCCGAGTTGCTCACCGATCACGCAGCGGTCCAGTGACTACGCCGCCGCACCGGCGCGGGGTCTGACGTTGGTCGGCGTGGATTACCCACCGGACAGCGAGTTGCAGGCGCGGACGTTGATCACCCGCGACATGCGCACCCGGGACTGATCGAGCTACAGCTTGCCGGCGACGAAGTTGGCGGCCTGATTCACCAGGCCCGAGTCGACGTACGACGGCTGCAGATGGGCAGCCCATTGCAAATTCGTGAAGCTTCTGGTGCAGATCGGGTCGTTGGCGGCACACAGGTCGATGGTCTTACCGGCGAAGGCCGGGCTGAAATTGGGGCCGGGCCGAGCACCCGCTGGGTGCCGTTGCCGAACAACGCGACCGCGGCGATGTGCCGATCCACCGCCGGCGGCAGGGGATTGGTGAAGCCGAAGCCGGGCTGGTTCACCGCGACCACGACGTCGGCCGCGGCGGCACCCAGTGAGTAACCGCCGAGCACCAGCTTGGTGTTCGGGCAGCTTGCCGCCATCGATTGAGCGTGGGCGCTCATGTCGTTGGCAGCGATGTCGACCTCGGTGTTGGCGGGGTAGTTGACCCCGTAGGAGCCGACGGTCATTTGCGGCACCTTCGTCCGCAGCGCGTTGATGAAGGACTGGCCGATCAGGCCGACGCCGGGTGGTTCTTCGCGGCCCCGCGCGAAGTCGACTTCGGCATCCGGGCAGGCGGCCGAGGCCACCGGAAGCGGTCGGCGTCGGGAACGGCGCCAGCGGCGGGGCGCTCAGCAAACCTGCCGACCGACCAACGTCGCCGACTGCTAGAGCGGTGCCAGGCGTGGGGTCGCATGAGCAAACGTTAGGTGGCTGAAAACTATTGGCCCGCTGTGAGCGGCGTGAGGGTTCGGCCAGGGAACGCGGCTACGCCAGCTTGCCGGCGACGAAGTCGGCGGCCTGATTGACCATGCCGTCCTGGATGTAGCCACTCGGCCATGTGCTGGTTCCAGTTGTCCTGACCAGGTGTGCGGATCGGCCGGATTGCAGATGGGGTCGGCGCCGTGGCACAGGTCGATGGTCCGGTCGGCGTAGACCGGGTTGAAGTTCGCGATCGGCCCGACCCACTGGGTGCCGTTGCCGAAGAGTGCGACCGCGGCGATGTGCTGATCGGCGCCCGGCGGCAGCGGGTTGGTGAAGCCGAACATCGCGCCGGGAGCCGCCATCACGACGTCGGTGACCGCCGCGCCGAGCGAGTAGCCGCCCAGCACCACCCGGGTGTCCGGGCAGCCGTTGATCGCCGACTGCGACGTGCGCGCTCATGTCGTTGGCGCCGACGGCGACCTCGGTGTCGGCGGGGTAGCGCACCGCGTAGAGCCCGACGTTCTTGTTGACCTTGGACCGCAGCGCGCTGACGAAGGCGTTGCCGAGGACGCCGGCGCCGGGCGATTCCTGGCGTCCCCGGGCGAACACCACTTCGACGTCGGGGCAGGCGGCGGATGCGGTCGGGATCATCGCGGGGGCCACGACGGGCGCGAGCGCCAACACCATGCGCAGACACGCCGACGGCGTACGCGGCCCGGAGCGTCGATGTCGCGGTGAGTATGCAGCGCAGCGTCATGGCCTGACAGTAGTGCGCCGCCGCAAATCAGGTTGCGCCGCGTGATCAGCGAAACGCCACCGGCTGGGTCTGGTCGACCACGGTCGGGCCCGGGCCGGCGGGGGCAGGGCCGGGAGTCGGGCCCTGGCCAGGCAGCGGGCTTTGACCGGGCAACGGGCTTTGAGCGGGGAGCGAGCCAGGTCCGGGCGGCACACCCAGCGGCGCCGTCGGGTCCGGTCTGGGGGAGCACCGACAGCAGCCGGGTGGCCACGAAGCTGGCCGCCTGGCTGGTGTAGACGGGCACGTAGCCGTCGGTGTGGCCCTTCCACTCGTTGCCCTGGCCGGCGTGGCAGATCGGGTCCTCGGGGTTGCAGTAGTCGACGGCCTTGGCGCCGAACATTCGCGCTCTGCGCCGCGATCGAGCCGCCGCTGCGGTCGGCCGGGTTGCCGAACGTGGTCACCGCGATGACGTGGGTGGCGTACTGCGGCGGCAGCGAATCGCCCCAGCCGACGCCGCCGATCTGGGTGCCGGTGACGATGTCGACCACCGACGCGCCCTGGGAGTACCCGCCGAGCACCTGCGGGGTGGCCGGGCATTTGTCGGCCATCTCCTTGATGTGCTTGATCGCGTCCTTGGCGCCGTCGTTGCCGTGGATCTGCAGCAGGGTGGCCCGGTAGTTGACCGGGTAGGCGTCGACGTTCTTGCCGGTGTTCTGCCGGATGCCGTCGGCGAGGGCCTGGCCGACGCGTCCCAGACCCTGCCGGCTCGTCGGTGCCGCGGGCGAAGGTCAGCGCGACATCGGGGCAGTTGTCGGCCTTGGCCGAGGGCGGCCGCACCGGGCGCGACGAGCAGCACGCCCGCGCCCAGCAATGCGGCGGCGGTCAGGCTGAAGCGGCGTGACCAGGCACGACGGGATGCGGAACGGCGCTTGCGGTTAATGCTCACCAGGTGATTCTACGGATTTTCGGGCTTTCGGTCATATCTACGGTCTTACGGCGTCTGGCTGTGGATCGCGGAGCGCGTCGTGCGCGAATCGGCCGGTACCTACCGTGAAGCGGGATGGCATGGCAACCGACCACGCAGGCTGCAGATCAGCGGGCATCGATTCCTGCGGCGGCGCATCGAGTGCGCGCTGCTGGGCAGAGACCTTCGCGCCGTCAACGAATCGATGCGCGCGCCGCTGCAGTCGCTGACGGCAGGCCTGGTATTCGCGATGGTCGTGCTGGCCGGATGCCTGGTGCTGGCCCTGGTGCGTCCGCAACCCGGCGCGGAGACGGCACCGATCGTGATGGAGAGTCAGTCGGGGGCGCTCTACGTCCGGCTGGGTGAAACGCTGCATCCGGTGCTGAATCTGGCCTCGGCCAGGTTGATCGTGAAGACAAACGCAGACCCGCAGCCGATGGCCGCGTCGGCATTCGGGCGCAGACAAAATGGGTCCGCTGCTGGGTATCCCCGGTGCTCCGCAGTTTCTCGGAAAGCCGCTCGACGAAGACGAATTGCGGTGGACCGTCTGCGACAGCCGGTGACGGCACGACGGTGATCGTCGGTGGGGAACCGCAATCGCGGTCTTCTTGAGCGCGAGCCAGACCCTGCTTGTCACGCCCTCCTCCGGTGGATCGACCTACGTGTTGTTCGACGGTCGCCGGGCTGTGGTGAACCCGGATGAAGCTGCGGTTGTGCGCGCCTTGGGGCTCGACGGCCAAATGCCACTGCCGGTATCGCCGGTGCTGCTCAACCTGATCCCCGAGTCACCGCCCATCACCGCGCCACGGATTCCCGACGTCGGCAGGCGCGGGCCGGACTCACTGCCCGGATTTCCGGTCGGCAGCGTGCTGCGGGTGGCCCGCGACGGCCGGCGATGAGTACTACGTCGTGTTGCGCGACGGGGATTCAGCGCGTGGGGCAGGTCGCTGCGGATCTCGTGCGATTCGCCGACTCGCAAGGCACTCGCACCGCCTTGTCGATTGCACCCGACGTCATCCGAACCACGAAGTCGGTGACGCGTCTGCCGGTGTCCGACTATCCCGATCGGGTGCAGGCGCCGTCGGTTGTCGACGGCACGACGGTCTGTGCCAGCTGGCTACATGCGGCGTCGGGAAGCGTCGAGTCTCGTTCTCAGTTGGCGGCCTGCCCATTTCGGCCGGGCAGGCGCCGGTTCGGTTGGTGCAGGCTGACGGGAACGGGCCTGCCGTCGACGCTGTCTATCTACCGCCGGGGCGCACAGCATATGTTCGCGCCACCAGCCTGTCGGGCGACAACGCCGGTGCCGGCACCCGCTACCTGATCTCGCGACACCGGCGTCCGGTTCGCCGTTCACGACGACGATGCGGCCCACGACCTCGGCCTGCCGGACGCGATCGTCGCCGCGCCGTGGCCGGTGTTGGCCGCACTGCCTGCCGGGCCTGAATTGAGTCGGGCCAATGCCTCAGTCGCTCGCGATGTTCCGGCCGCCGGTGGGCCGCTCGCCGTAACCGTGTCCGCATCGCGCGAAGGCACAGCGTCACCGTCAGCAAGCCACCACAGATCGCGGCGCCCCGGAAAGCGGTATGCGTGCGCGGTGATCCGGCGCCGGGGGAAGCGCGGGTTCGGCGACGGGCGCCGACGTCCGAGTCGCCGACGGCGCCTGGGCCGTCGGGCTATCGGTGCTGACCGCGGCGAGGAAATCCACCACTCCGGCGCCGACGCGCGGATCCCATCCGCCGGCCGGATGATGCGCGGTGGCCTTGATGCGTTGCATCACCTGACGAGCCGTCCATGTCGGGAATCGGGATCGGACCAGAGCCGCCAGCCCACTGACCACCGGCGCGGCGTAGCTCGTGCCCGACAGTGGGGTCGAACCTTGTTTCGCCGCAAATGCATTGGCCAACCCGTCACCTGACGGGCTCAGCGATATCACCCCTTCGCCAGGTGCGGCGACATCGACCCACGGTCCGGCGAGGCTGAACGACGATGGCTCACCGCGCGCGTTCACCGACCCGACGGTCAGCACGTAGTCGTCGTACCATGCCGGGCTCACGACAACTGTCGCTGATTCCCAGGTCGCGTTGGCCTGCTGCGGAGGGCACTGCCCGGCGCCGGTATTTCCCGCGGCGGCCACCACAACGACGTTCTTGGTGTCGACCGCATAGGACAATGCCGCGCCGAGTTGGCCGTCGTCGAGCGCCTTGTCGGCGGGCGCGCAGGCGACCGAAGATATGTTGATAACGGAGGCGCCCAGGTCAGCGGCGGTTCGCACGGCCTGTGCCATCGTGTCGACGTCTCCGAATCCCGAGGCCGCCGAATCGGCGGCGGCGCCGAACCTGATGCTGGACTGCCGAATACTGATCAGACTTGCCTTCGGGGCGACGCCGCTGAAGCCGTCGGCGTGATGGTAATCCTCTGTGGCGGCGATGATCCCAGCCACTGCGGTGCCGTGTCCGTCGCAGTCCTGCGTGCCATCGCCGATGGACACATAATCGCCGCCAGGCCTCAATTGGGGCAGTCGCGGGTGTCGTGAAACGCCGGTGTCGATGACGGCGACGCGTTGACCCGAACCGCGGGTGAGTTTCCAAACCTGTTGCAAATCAAGCCCGGACAGTTGGGTGGCATCGGCCTTTCGTTCGAGGAACGGAATCGCGCAGATCTCACGCTGCACGGTCGGTTGTGGCGGACTTGCCGGCGCCGACTGTGGGAGGCGACTGTCGTCAATTGGTGGCGGCGACACAGCGCGCGCCGGCGATGCGAGGCACTGTGGCGACGTGGCTACCGCCGCCACCGTCACGCATCGAAAGACGGCCAATCGCGCTGACCTCACGAGAGATTCACGCCGCGAACCGCGCCGAACAGACCGCAGAGCCAAAATGTCAGCGGTACGACGGTCGCGAAAGCGAGATATTCCACCAGTTCGAGGCTTCGGCGCCCGAACGGAGAGCCCGTCGCCGCGACGCCAACGGAGCCGACGTACAGCGCGAGGAAATCGAGCGCCGTCGCCAGCACCGCGATGTGGAGCGCGTGATCTGGATACCGCACTGCACAAGCGACGAGCGCAGCACCAAGTGTGACCGCTCCGCAGATGAAGGGCGGGACGGCTCGAGCGATATCGCGATGTGTGCGGGCCCGGAGCATCAAGACGCTGCCGACCACGGCAGCGAACACGATGCCGGGCGGGGAGATCCGAAGCAGGGCACTGACAGCTCCCAACGCAGCCGAGGCCGAGAAGGCGGCAACCAAACTGGTGAGCCAACCGTGCGCCCGAAGTGCAGCTCCATGCAATTGATCTGGACTGGACCTCGGCATATCAGGAGACAACCGCGCGAGCATGGCCGAGATCGGCGGTGATGCTTCGATCATGGCCAGCGAAACTGCCGCGAGC
Source organism: uncultured Actinomycetota bacterium (assembly GCA_963796825.1). Taxonomy (GTDB): domain Bacteria; phylum Actinomycetota; class Actinomycetes; order Mycobacteriales; family Mycobacteriaceae; genus Mycobacterium. The sequence continues at coordinate 425,561 of CAWCNE010000006.1, read as the reverse complement.
CCCGCGCCGATGACCGGGAGCGGCTCTGCGGCGACCACGCACACGAGTGCGGCCGCCGAGCATGTCATCGCAAAGCATGCCAGAGCTGCGAACAAGACTGCACGGCAGACGATCACACGGACTATCGCCGCTGAGGTGGCCGCGGCGGCCGCCGCAAAGAGCGCGTTCGGGGCGCCCGGATCGCCGGGAACGGCAAACAGGCCGGCAAGTGCGGCGAATCCGGTGGCCGTCAAGCCCAGCGTCAAGCCTGCGCTGCCCTCGCCGAACACGCGACACGCGAATACCGCTGCCAGGAGGGCGAGAACGCTGATGGCTGCGGCGATGCCGACACAGCCCGTGCGCTGTGCCTCGTTGGCACCGAATGCGGTTCGAAGCAGCACCGCCGCGCTGACGCCGGCCCCGCAACTGGCGACGACAGTGCCGACAAGCTGAGCCGCTCGCCGATTCCAGCCCCGCTCAACGGCGGCCACCGCGGCCGATACCGCCTCCGCTGCGTCGTCGGATGTCGGAGCCACGAACGCCGTCCGACGAATGGCTCAGGGCTAATGTCGTCCCATCTCGAATCCCCAATTCCTTCAACGTCTTCGATGGCTCCAATACCGTTCCGCCCAGGGTGGAAAGCCGATACCTCACAGCGGTCTGGCCAGGCTCGAGGTCGCTACATCCGGTGAGCACATCGACGATCGCCGGGGTGAGAAGTCCGACGGCAACCGTGGCCGACAACACCACGTCGACGCGGGCGGATTCGGTGTGAATCGATAACCGCCGCATTCCTCCGGGCGCCGTTACTGCTTGTCGCACGTCGATCCCCTTTCGCCGATACGGACGTTAGCCAGTGCGGGGATGCTTCGTATGCGTTGATCCACAGGCGACTTGCCGCCGGTGTCGACCGTGCCTACCGTGCCCAAGGCATGGAGGGCTGGATGCCGTTCGATAGCGAGGCAACCGTGGAATACGTGTTCGCCGAACGATTACCGCCGCCGGTGTGCGAGACCCACGACATCGTCGTCGCCGCGCCGCAGGAGGTGGGCCACCCGCAGCCGAATCAACTCATTCGCCTGCTGCCAATCGTCACCGCCATCGCGACGGTGGGGGCGATGGCGGCGGCCTACTACGCGCGGTCAGCGGTGGCGCGCAATCCGGCGTTCATGATGTTTCCGGTCATGATGCTCATGTCCGCGGTGGCGACGGTCCTTTCGGCTACGGATCGACGCCGGAACGAGATCAACGTCCGGCGTGCGGACTTTCTCGACCACCTGTCGAGGGTGCGCAGCGAGGCTCTCAAGGCCGCTGCAGCACAGCATCATTCAATCGCGTGGCATCATCCCGAACCTGACACGCTGTGGACCCTGGTGGGCGGGCGCCGAATGTGGGAGCGTCGAGTGGCGGACGCAGATTTTTGTCAGGTGCGGATCGGCGCAGGGTCCCTGGCCCTTTCTGCGCGCTTGGTTGCGCCCACCATGGATGCACTAAGCCGCGCGGACCCGGTGGACGTGGCTGCGCTGCAACGCTTTCTGGATAAGCACTCGACAGTGTCGAACGTGCCGATCGTGATCGCGCTGCGCGATTCGGCGGCTGTGAGCGTCGTCGGCGGCCCAGGGCAGGTGCGTGCACTTCTGCGCGCCATGATCTGTCAACTGGCCGTGATGCACAGTCCGACAACGGTCTTGATCGCCGCCGCCGTGGCTGACCGCAACCGACCGAATTGGGAGTGGTTGAAGTGGTTGCCGCACAATCGACATCCCTGTGCTTTCGACGACATTGGGCCTTCCCGGATGGTGTACGCGTCACTGGCAGCCATGCGTGAGGCGATCGGCGACGTGATGGAGCGGTCAAACGGCTCAACCGCTCCACACCTCGTGGTTGTCGTCGACGGTGCATGCGAGGAGGCCGAATGGGCCGCCAACGGCGTGACGATCCTGACGGTCGAACGCCGCCACGACGAACCGGTGGTCGTCAGGGCGTCAGGTGAAGACGTTGCCGTACTTCCTGATCAGTTGAGTTATGCCGCCGCGCTGTCATGCGCGCAAAGATTGGCAGGCTACCGATCAGGTCGCATGGACGCAGCGCCCAACGAGATGACGTGGCAGGACCTCGTCGGCATCGATGATGTCGCTGCGTATTCGCCGGCTGCTCAACGGTGCACCAGGAGTCTTCGTGTTCCGGTCGGCACGGCGGTCACGGGGATGCCGGTAGAGCTGGATATCAACGAGGCCGCCGCCGGCGGGATGGGACCGCACGGTCTTTGCATCGGGGCCACCGGCTCGGGGAAGTCCGAATTCCTTCGAACGGTCGCCTTGGGAATGATCGTCGGGCCACTCGTCCGAAGAACTCAACCTGGTGCTGGTCGACTTCAAGGGTGGTGCGACGTTCTCCGGCCTGGAGCCCGCGCCGCACGTAGCCGCTGTCATCACGAACCTGTCCGACAAGGCAGCGTTGGTCGCTCGAATGCGCGACGCATTGATGGGCGAGATGAACCGCCGCCAAGAGGTGCTCCGCGCGGCGGGCAACCTCGACGGGATCGCGGCTTACCAGCGCCGGCGCCGGATGGACACCCGACTCGGCCCGCTGCCGACATTGTTCGTCATCGTCGACGAGTTCTCCGAACTACTCAGTCAGCAACCGGATTTCGCCGACGTCTTTGCCGCGATCGGCCGGCTGGGAAGATCTCTGGGTGTGCATCTGCTGCTGGCGAGTCAACGTCTTGACGAGGGCAGACTGCGAGGTCTGGAATCGCACCTGTCATATCGGGTCTGCTTGAAAACATTGTCGGTCAACGAGTCGCGGATAGTGCTCGGCACATCGGAGGCCTACGAGCTACCCGGCACGCCGGGCGCTGCATACCTGCGGGTGGGCACGGAAGCGCCGGTGCGGTTCCAGACCGCTTTTGTCTCTGGCCATCCCGTGGTGCACTGCACTGCCGACGAACTGCTGCTGCCGCAACGTGATACAAGGCCGGCTGCTGTCCGCCTGTTCACCAGTGAATCCACCGGACCAGTCGTGGATGGCCACAGCGCCGGAACGGATCCGGGTGCACGCCCCACGGTGTTGCAAGCGATTGTCGGACGGGTATCCGGCCACGGCCCCCGAGCGCACGAGGTATGGCTGCCACCTCTGGGTTCTGCGCCGGCACTGAATACTGTTCTGCGGGATGCCGGACCGGTGCCGGCGTTGATGGCACCGATCGGCGTCGTCGATCGGCCGTTCGAGCAGCGACGCACGCCCCTGATCGTCGACTTGTCGCGAGCTGCCGGCAACGTCGCTCTTGTCGGCGCACCTCAGACGGGCAAGTCGACGGCTCTGCGCACACTGATCACCGCACTCGCGGTAAGTCACGATCCGCGCATGGTGCAGTTCTATTGCCTCGATTTCGGCGGTGGCGCGCTGGCCTCGCTGCGAGATTGGCCGCACGTCGGCTCGGTCGCCGGGCGAGCCGATCCAGAGCGGGTGCGCCGCACGCTCGCCCGACTCGCCGCTGTCATCCGCTCTCGGGAGACGTTATTCCGCGAGCACGGCATCGAGTCGATCGAGCACTACCGGCAGCTCAGGGCGAAGCGGGACCCACTGTGCGACCGGTTCGGCGATATCTTTCTGATTGTCGACGGGTGGCTGAGCCTGCAACGTGAACTCGACACTGCGGAAGCCTCGGTCACGGCGCTCGCTGCCGAGGGGCTCTCCTATGGCGTCCATGTCGCGGTATCGGCCTCGCGCTGGGCCGAGATCCGGCCGGCGTTGGGAGATCAGATCGGGACGAGGATCGAGTTACGACTTGGGGACCCGGCCGATTCTGAGTTGAATCGTCACCGCGCTCAGCAGGTTCCAGAAGGCGAACCCGGTCGGGGACTGACCCACGAGGGCCTGCACATGGTCGTCGCACTGCCAAGGCTTGATGGCCATGAGTCCAATTCGGGCCTCGCAGATGCCGGTTCGCAGGTGGGGGAGATGCTGCGGCGGCGCCACGCTCGATGGACCGCGCCGCCGATTGCGGTGCTGCCGGCTCGGATCGACCACGACCGCGTGATCGAGCAGGTTGGCGCGATCGACACCGGGCTCATCGTCGGCATTGAAGAGAACGAACTCGAGCCGTTGGCAATCGATTTCACGCATCAGCTACATCTCCTGATCCTCGGCGAAAGTGAGTGCGGTAAAACTGCGACATTGCGGGTCATGTACCGCGAGCTGCTGAGAACGACGACTGCCGTGCAGCTGTTCATCGTCGACCCGCGGCGCTCGCTGCTCGGCACCGTCGAGCCAGGAGCCGGCCAGCTTGGCGGCTATGTGACATCCGCCGACGCGGTCGGCGAATTGGTGCCGCGACTGACCGGGATGCTGCGTCGGCGCATGCCGCCTCCGAATGCCACCGCGATGCAAATACGCGCCAGGTCGTGGTGGTCGGGTCCGGAAATCTACCTCGTGGTCGACGATTACGACCTGCTCGCCGCCGCTGGCGGTAATCCGCTTGCGCCATTGCTCGAGGTGCTTCCCTACGGCCGAGACCTGGGATTGCACCTTGTGCTGGCGCGCAGCACCGGCGGTGCCGCCCGAGCCATGTTCGAGCCACTGCTCGCCGGACTGCGCGATGCCGGTTGCATGACGTTGCTTATGAGCGCAAGCCCAGACGAGGGATTGACCATCGGCGCGGTGCGTCCGTCGCAGTTGCCGCCCGGGCGCGGTGTGCTGATCACTCGTCGCGGCGAGCCTCAGCTGATCCAGGTGGGTTGGATACCGGCACCGTGAGATCGCATGTCATCGAGGTCGGACCAAACGCGGTGCGTCGATTATGTTGCGGCGGAGGCACGGTGGCTGACGCAGAGGCGGAGCGGACCGCATTCGAGAGCATCGACGACAGCGTCGCATTGGTCGACCTTCAACCCGTCGCTGTGGCGTCGCTATGGGAAGACATCTTAGGCTCGATCGACTGCGGTACTTCCGGGCATGTGACCGTCGTTCACCCGTCCTGGTGGTCACCAGCACGTGTCGGGGTAGTCAGCGCCGCCGCGCGGACTTTGCTCGGCGCTGGCGAGATTCGGCGGCGGTCATGGCTGCTTGCTCAAGCTTCTCCATCCAAGTCTGAGCTTGACACCCTGGTCGTGGAAATCACCGATCATTTCGTCGTTGTCACGGGCGCCGCAATGGTCGCCGAGACCCGTCGTCGAGACCGGCTCGAGGTCGCCGGGGCCGTCGCGCGTTCGGTTTTCACGATGGCCTCGGACACCACGGAGACTGTGGTCATCGACGCACCGGCAACGGTGCACGGTGCCGGGACCCTGGCGGCGTCCATTGCCGAAAGGCTAAGGGAATCCTCTGGAGTCAACGTCGTGCTCGTAGATGACATTCGAATGAGAAGGCTCGCTGGAGAGCTCAAGTCCAGAGGTGAGCAACGCCTCGATATCGATCCCCATGCACCTGCGGGAGGGGACCGCCGTCGACGGGCGCTGACAATGCTGCTGCTTGTCATCGGAGTCGTCATCAGTGTTGTTGCCTTGCAACGTCATAGCGAACCGCACGCGCAGGAGCACCTGCCGACGACCTCCGCAGTGGAAGGGCACGTTGCATTGGAGGTTCCTGCTCAATGGCCGATGCGGCGGGTCGTCGCCGGCCCGGGTTCCGCCCGGTTGCAGATCACGTCGCCGACAGATCCTGAGGTGGCGCTGCATGTGACCCAGTCGCGGGTCGCCTTGTCGAGTTTGGACGCGACGTCGGAATTCCTCAAAAGTGCGATAGACGCGGCGCCGGCCGGCGTATTCGTCGACTTCAACCCGTCGGACCGGAGCGCAGGACGCCCGGCGGTGACCTATCGAGAGGTTCGGGCCGGCCATGACATCCGCTGGACGGTCTGGGTCGACAAAGCGGTCCGGATCAGCATCGGCTGCCAGAGCCGCAGCGGTCGCGGCGACGTCGTGCGTCCGGAGTGTGACGTGGCAGTCCGATCAGCACGGGTCTTGGACTGAATCTGGTGGGAACCAGATCGCGCAGACATCGAGTCCTACTTGTTGTCAGCGCGGGTGCACCGCGGTCAGCGGCGGGAAGAGGAACTCATGAGCGCACCGACGGGCGGCAATGCACTCAGCACCGATTTCGATCTCATGCGCTCGGTGGCTGCGTCCATCGATACCCGGAATGAGGAAATTCGCGCGGAGTTGCAGGCGTTCATCGGCCGCATGGGCGCTGTGCCGCAGTCCGTATGGGGTGGCGCGGCGGCGTCCAGATTCAAGGACGTCGTACATCGTTGGAACGCGGAGTCGATGAGGCTGCACCAAGCGCTTCACGGCATCGCGGAAACCATTCGCCACAACGAGGTCGCGCTACGGGATGCCGCCGAAAGCCATGCGGCACATATCGGCGTCGCGGCCGGAAATCTGTGAGGCCGAGCGCCAATGGACCCGCGATTGTCATACAACTTCGACGAGATCGAAGCTTCTGTTCGACAAGAGATCCACACCGCGGCGGCGCGTTTCAACGCCGCGCTGCAGGAATTGAGGGCGCAGGTCGCGCCCCTGCAAGAACTGTGGACCCGCGAAGCTGCGACCGCTTACCGGGTCGAGCAGGTCAAGTGGCATCAGGCCGCTACGGCGCTCAATGAAATCTTGGTCGACCTTGGAAAAGCGGTACGGGACGGCGCTGATGACGTTGCAGCTGCGGACCGCCGAGCGGCCGGCATCTGGGCCCGGCCCGGACGCTGATCCCGCCAAAGCTCTGCGCGGTTCCGTCGGTAGGAGAGACCGGCGGAACCGCGCAGTTATTTCCGGGTGGCTCACACCGTGGGCTCTGCGGGCTACCGCCTCGCGCACGGCCGCGGTGGAATGTCCGACCGACCTGCCAACTATTTTGTCTATAGCAGTTGACTATAAATAGTCAAGCTAGGTGGACTATTCTTGTGGTGAGTGATGAACCTTCGCGTTCGGTGGAGAAGCGCTTGCGCAACGCCAAGTTTGTGAAATCCGACGGTAAAGGCAGTCACACCAAGTGGAGTCACCACGCGTCTGGCGCGTATGTCGTCGTGCCGACGGGGCATCGAACGATCTCGGCCGGCGTGGTCAGGCAAGTCAACGAGGCAATCAAGCGCAGTAAAGAGGAGTCTTGATGCACCAGTACACGGTTGAGATCGTGCGTGAAGGCCGCTGGTGGATGGTCCACATTCCCGAGATCGGTGGACTTACCCAAGCTCGCCGGCTCGCCGAGGCGCCCACGATGGCTCGTGAATACATCGCGCTCGATCGCGGGATTCCGCTTCGGGACATCACCGTCGAAGTTGCCAGCGTCCGGACAGAAGAGCCGGTCTCTCGTGAACTCCTCGAGGCTGCTCGCCAGATCAAGGACTCGCGCGCACGGGCGAGTGAATTAGAGCGGGAGAGTTCCGAACAGGCGCGAGAATATGCGCACTGGCTGGTCGAACGCGGCGTGCCGGTCCGCGATATCGCCGCGCTTCTCGAGATTTCGCCTCAGCGCGTCAGCCAACTGGCCAACTCTTAGCGCCGCCTTTTCCAGATCTAGGCGGCGTGGTGGCCCTGCCACGGCGCGTGTGTCGCGGCCTTTCCAGGCTCGCGTTGGCTGGCCGGCGTTGCACGGAGCGGGGCTGCAGGCGACTTCGCATCGTCCTGCTTGGCTCGGTCCATGAGTTCGTGAAATCCCGCCCAGGCCGCGACGATCGTCGCGAGCACCAACGCAAGACCGATCAACACCACCGGGTCGACGAAGGTCAGCAGCATGATCACGACGACGAGACCCCACAGAAGCTCGGCGCGCTTGCTCCAGAGCTTCTCGACGATCGACCGGTCAGCCTGCTCAGGTCCAGTGATTTCGTCTGGCGGCATCTTGACCTCCTACGAATTAAAGTCACTGCGATTTTAAATACTTTACGCTGGGCCAAGCACTGATCTGCATCGCACACGAAAAGTTCTAAGATTCCCGCGATGGCGCCGCGTCAGCGAGCGCTTCAGGTGGCGTTTTGACCTGCGCGGATAACCGCCGGTAAGCTGCTCCGTTGGCGTGCGGTACGCCGGGTCTCGGGTCTACGTCGGTCGCCGAGAACATCCCCAAAGCCGCAAACGTCTGACCGGCACCCGGGTCAACCGGGATCCACAACTGGGTCGAAGACCCGAAAACGAGAGGTAAGCGCTGTGTCCACCTACGCGCCCAAGGCGGGTGACACCACGCGGACGTGGTACGTCATCGACGCCCAGGACGTGGTGCTCGGTCGCCTGGCCGTCGCGGCAGCAACGCTGCTGCGCGGCAAGCACAAGCCGACATTCACGCCCAACACCGACGGCGGTGACTTCGTCATCATCATCAACGCCGAAAAAGTCGCCCTGAGCGGCGACAAGCAACACAAGAAGCTGGCCTACCGTCACTCGGGTTACCCCGGCGGTCTGAGGAGCCGCACGATCGGCGAGTTGCTGGAAAAGCACCCCGATCGGGTCGTCGAGAAGGCGATCGTCGGCATGATCCCCAAGAACAAGCTCGGCCGGCAGATCAAGAAAAAGCTGCACGTCTACGCGGGTCCGCAGCATCCGCACGCTGCTCAGCAGCCGACTCCGTACGAGATCAAGCAGGTGGCCCAACAATGACCGAGACCGCAGCAACTGACACTGAAACCGTCGTCGAAGAGGTCACCGTGGCCCCTGAAACTTCCGAGGCCGCTGAGGCTCCTGAAACCGCCGCCGCCCCGGCGGCGCGCGAAGACTCCATCTTCATCGAGCGTCCGATCCAGACCGTCGGCCGCCGCAAGGAAGCCGTGGTCCGGGTTCGCCTGGTTCCCGGCACCGGCAAGTTCGACCTCGACGGCCGCAGCCTGGAGGCCTACTTCCCGAACAAGGTCCACCAGCAGCTGATCAAGGCGCCGCTGGTGACCGTCGACCGGGTGGACGCCTTCGACATCTTCGCCCACCTGCACGGCGGCGGACCGTCCGGCCAGGCCGGCGCGCTGCGTCTGGCGATCTCGCGGGCGCTGATCATCGTTCAACCCGAGGACCGGCCCGCGCTGAAGAAGGCCGGCTTCCTGACGCGTGACCCGCGTGCCACTGAGCGCAAGAAGTACGGCCTGAAGAAGGCCCGTAAGGCGCCTCAGTACAGTAAGCGCTGATCCAGGCGGCGATCACGGCCGCGTACCAGTTGGGTCGCACTCCGGCGAATCCTTATGTCGTATGTGTGCGCGGTCACCAACTGTGAGAGGTTTGTCCGCATGGGTCGACTATTCGGCACTGATGGCGTCCGAGGGGTTGCCAATCGCGAGCTCACCGCCGAGCTCGCGTTGGCCCTCGGCGCTGCGGCCGCTCGCCGGCTGACCAGGCCGGGCAGCGGAAGACGGCGCGTCGCGGTGATCGGCCGCGATCCCCGTGCCAGCGGCGAAATGCTGGAAGCCGCGGTGATCGCCGGTCTCACCAGCGAAGGTGTCGATGCCCTGCGCTGCGGCGTGCTGCCGACCCCGGCCGTGGCCTATCTGACCCACGAATACGACGCCGACTTCGGCGTGATGATCTCCGCGTCGCACAACCCGATGCCCGACAACGGGATCAAGATCTTCGGGCCGGGCGGCCACAAGCTCGACGACGCGACCGAGGACCAGATCGAGGATCTGGTCGCCTCGGGGCCCGGGCTGCGTCCCGCCGGCTCCGACATCGGCCGCGTGATCGACGCCGAAGATGCGCTGGACCGCTACCTGCGTCAGGTCGGTAAAGCCAGCACCGTCCAGCTCAACGGGTTGACCGTGGTGGTCGACTGCGCCCACGGGGCCGCCTCGACCGCGGGGCCGCGCGCCTACCGCGCCGCCGGTGCGCGCGTCATCGCGATCAACGCAGAACCCAACGGCCTCAACATCAACGACCGCTGCGGCTCGACGCATCTGGACGTGCTGCGCTCGGCGGTCCTGGAGCACGGCGCCGATCTCGGGCTGGCGCACGACGGCGACGCCGACCGCTGCTTGGCCATCGACGCCGCCGGCGAGATCATCGACGGTGACGCCATCATGGTGATCCTGGCACTGGCCATGCAGGAAGCCGGCGAGCTGGCCGGCAACACACTGGTCGCCACCGTGATGAGCAACCTCGGGCTGCACCTGGCGATGCGCGCGGCTGGGGTCGAGGTCCGCACCACCAGCGTCGGGGACCGGTATGTGTTGGAAGAGCTGCGATCTGGCGCGTTCAGCCTCGGTGGCGAGCAGTCCGGACACATCGTGCTGCCCACCCTGTCCACCACCGGCGACGGCATCCTGACCGGCCTGCGGCTGATGTCGCGGATGGCGCAGACCGGGACCTCCCTGGCTGGTTTGGCCTCGGCGATGCACACTCTGCCGCAGGTGCTGATCAACGTCGACGTCAGCGACAAGGCTGCCGCCGTTGCCGCGCCCTCGGTTCAAACCGCGGTGCAGCAGGTCGAAGACGAACTGGGTGACACCGGACGAATCCTGTTGCGGCCCTCCGGAACCGAACAGATGATCCGGGTGATGGTGGAAGCCGACGACGAGCACGTCGCTCACCGGCTGGCCGCCCACGTCGCCGACATGGTGCGCGCCACCCGCTAGAGGCGGAACCTTCACGCGACTCGTTGCGTCGAATCTGTTATGGGACAACGAGACGCATTCGTCGACGCTGCAGCTATTCATGCCGTCGCGAATCGATTTGACGACGCAGCACATCTCATCGACGGCGCGGTGCGCACTCATTTCGGCAGGTTGGCCTTCGACGGCACGACCTCCGGCCGCGCCTACATCGGCCAGGGCGACGCGCTGCGATTTGCCTTGCATCGCCTCGGCGGCGAGCTCACCCAATGGGCGCGGGCCAGCATGGAGGTGGCCGCATCGCTGCGGGCCGGTGCCGATCGCTACGACGACGCCGATCAGCTCGCCGCCGCGCGAATCGCCTGACTGTGGCCGCGTGCCGATGACGATGCAGAGCGCAGCGATGAGGAGGAATGGCACATGAGCGACCGGTATGACGTGGCGGCGCGGCTTGCCGAAGGTGGGCCGGCCGTCGAGCACACCCAGACCTATGTGCGGGCCTGTCAGGCGCTCGGCTATCAGCAGCCCGATCTCACCGCGCACCCGTCGCAGGTGGGGGACTGGTACGACACCGAAGTCGGACTCGACCTGCGGGTGCTCGACGGGGATACCGCCGAACTTCGCGCCGCGGTCACTGCGATCGAGGAGGCATTGTGGGTGCAGCGCACCCAGGTCACGGAGCTGGCGGTGGCGTGGCGAGGTTCGGGTGCGGAGTCGGCAACGCGGTTTCTCCAGCGCCACTGCGACGTCGCGGCGGAGGTCGCCGCCCATGTTCGCGCCGCCGCCGAGCAGTGCGCCACACTGCGCGACGACGTGTGGCAGTCGGTCGACGGCAAGGTCGCGACCACCGTCGCTATCGACGAACGTCGGGCCGCGGAGCGTTCGACATGGCTGGCCGCCGCGAATGCCGTCATGGCGGGCTCGGGGGACCGCTCGGCGGCTGAAGTAGTGGTTCATCGCGAGGTGATCCCGTACGTGGACAACGACATTCGTAACGACTGGCTCGCGGCGATGAGCTCGGCAAATGCCTCAGTGGCGGGGTCCTATGACACGGCCATCCATGCGCTGGCCTCGACGCGTGACGTTTGTTTCGACATTCCCGGGGACCTGGCGCCGAGTTGGACAGCGGCATCCGACGAGCGCTCGGGTGTGGACGCGGCACCGGCGGTCTCACTGCCCGCCAGCCCAATGCTGACTGTGCCGGCTGCGGCCTCAGGTCCCCTGCCACCGATACCGGAAGCGCCGCAGGAGCTTCCAGTACCGGGTGATGCGGCGGCGCTGCCGGAATTGGCCGACCCGCTCGGCAGCGCAGCCGGGTTGTCCACCGGCGCAGGCGGTCTCGGCGGGCTTGGTGGTATCACTGGTGGCATCGAGGGCGTGGTCGGAAGCATCGTCGACAGTATCGGCAGCCTGCTGGGTTCATTGGGCGGTGGGTTGGGCGGAGGTCCCGATCCTGCAGATGACGCCTTGAACCTCGACGACTCCGCTGATCCGCTGGTCGATGATGACGCCGACAAGCCGGACACTGAGAATGCAGACGTCGACAAGCCAGACGCCGAGGAGGCGCCCAGCACCGATAACGTCGTGCCCGAGGCGCCGGCGATCGAAAATCCGCCCACCGCAGCCGAAGTCGCCGGCGATCCGGCCGCGCAACAGGTCGACGTCCCGACGGATGCGCCGCCGCCCGCCGATCAGCCTCCACCGGCGGCGGCACCGCCGGATGACGGGTCAACACCGTGTGAGATCGCCGAGGATCAACTGCCACAGGTGGGCCAGTGATTCAGCCCTTGAGCAGCGCGACGAACTTCTCTTCGGGGGTCGATGCTGCGGCTTCCTCGCCGACAGGCAAGGTCTTGGGCAGCTGAACGTCCGGGTCGGCGAAGTCGCGATACGTCTTGTCGCCGCTCAGTGTGTAGAGCAGGTAACCCGTCAGAAGCGCCCGGATGATCTTCTGCGTCTTGCGATCCGGGCCGCCCAAGCCGAACGCCGTCGCCACTCGGCGGCCTTCAGCCAGCCCGTTGGGCTGGGCTTTGTTGACAATACGCAGCGTCGCGGCGTCCCAGGCCTGCCAGAGTTCAATAGCGTTGGAGCGCAAGGCCTTTGCCGAACCCGGCGCGCTGAACACCACTCCGGGTACCCGCAGCGTCGCAGCCGGTTTGTCGGCCGACGGGGTGGTGACGGCCGGGAACACCGCGGCCACTGCCCGCGGCTTGGCCTTCATCCCTGCGGCGGCAAACACGGCGGCCGAGGCACCGAAGCCGTGCCCGATCACGCCGAGCTTGTCGGGATGCACGCTGATCTTGCCCGGCCCCAGTCGCACGCCGGTGGCGATGTCCAACGCGGTACCCATGTCGAAGGCGAGGTTCAACACCGACGGCGCCACCCCGCGCTCGGTGTCGGGAGCCGCCGCGACGATGCCCCAGGACGCCAGGTGCTCCAGCAAACCCGAGTACCGGGCGACGCCGGTGAGCCAATCGTGGCCGAACACCACCGCGGGCAGGTGCAGCCCCGCCTCGGGCGTGTAGACGGCACCCGGTAAGCCGGCGAAGGCCAAGTCGCCGCGCAACACCCGGTGCGGGCCGCGTCGGCTCAGGGCGCCAACGAGCTTGCCTGTCTTTGCCACCCGATGACGGTAGCGCACGTGAACTCCCGCACTGATGTCTAGCCGCCAGGCGAATCAGTCAATATCAAGCTCATTGACAGTAAGTCGCCAGCGAACACGCCCAAGCGTTGCGTTTTGCGCCTTAAACGTGTTGATAGGACGGGGTATGACGGCTGCTCCATATCGGGACAACCACGGCGGTCCCGGTTGGGACAACCACGGCCACTGAGCCAGTAGTCACGGCCCTCGGCTAAATCGATACAAAGTCTGACCTCACGCAGGTCAGAGGCGTGCGGCCGTCCCGATCGGGGCGGCCGCACTGCTTTGCCGGGACCCCGTGCAGGCGCCTTGAGACGCGCGACTGCACTACCCTGGAGGGCTATGTGCGGAATCGTCGGCTACGTCGGGCATCAGCCTGCCCTCGATGTTGTCGTCGACGCGCTGCGCCGGATGGAGTACCGCGGTTACGACTCGGCTGGTATCGCGCTGGTCGACGGGGACGGTGACCTGACGGTCCGGCGGCGCGCCGGCCGGCTGGCAAACCTGGAGAACGCGCTCGCCGAGGCCGACCCCGCAGTCTTGCGCGGCACAACCGGTGTGGGCCACACCCGCTGGGCGACGCACGGCCGCCCCACCGACCGCAACGCGCACCCGCACCGGGATGCGGCGGGCAAGATCGCGGTCGTCCACAACGGCATCATCGAGAACTACGCGCCGCTGCGGCAGGAACTCGAAAACGCCGGGGTCGAGTTTGCCAGCGACACCGATACCGAAGTCGCCGTCCACCTCGTCGCCCACAACTATCACCACGGCGAAACGGCGGGCGATTTCACCGCCTCTGTGCTTGCTGTGCTGCGCCGCCTCGAGGGCCACTTCACCCTGGTGTTCGCCAACGCCGACGAGCCGGGCACGATCGTCGCCGCGCGCCGCTCGACACCGTTGGTGGTCGGCATCGGCAAGGGCGAAATGTTCGTCGGCTCCGATGTCGCCGCGTTCATCGGGCACACCCGCGAGGCGGTCGAGCTCGGCCAGGATCAAGCCGTCGCGATCACCGCCGACAGTTACCGGGTCACCGACTTTCACGGCAACGATCTGACCGACAGTGCCCGCAAGTTTCATATCGACTGGGACGTCGACGCCGCCGAGAAGGGTGGCTACGAGTACTTCATGCTCAAGGAGATCGCCGAGCAGCCCACTGCGGTTGCCGACACTCTGCTCGGGCACTTCGTCGACGGCCGCATCGTGCTCGACGAGCAACGGCTCTCCGACCAGGAACTGCGCGAGATCGACAAGGTGTTCATCGTCGCGTGCGGCACCGCGTATCACTCGGGGCTGCTGGCCAAATACGCCATCGAGCACTGGACCCGGCTGCCCGTCGAAGTCGAGCTGGCCAGCGAATTCCGTTACCGGGACCCGGTTCTCGACCGCAGCACGCTGGTGATCGCCATCTCGCAGTCGGGGGAGACCGCCGACACTTTGGAAGCCGTCCGTCATGCCAAGGAGCAGAAGGCCAAGGTGCTGGCCATCTGCAACACCAATGGCTCGCAGATTCCCCGCGAATGCGACGCGGTGCTCTACACCCGGGCCGGCCCGGAGATCGGCGTGGCGTCCACCAAGACGTTCCTGGCTCAGGTCACCGCCAACTACCTGGTCGGCCTGGCGCTGGCGCAGGCTCGCGGCACCAAGTACCCCGACGAGGTGGAACGCGAATATCGAGATCTGGAGGCCATGCCCGATCTGGTGGCGCGCGTGATCGCCGAGATCGAACCGGTCGCCAAGTTGGCCCACCGATTCGCCCAGGCGTCGACGATCCTGTTCCTCGGCCGCCACGTCGGCTACCCGGTAGCGCTCGAAGGCGCACTGAAACTCAAGGAATTGGCCTACATGCATGCCGAGGGCTTCGCCGCCGGTGAGCTCAAGCACGGCCCGATAGCGCTGATCGAAGACGATCTGCCGGTGATCATCGTGATGCCGTCGCCGAAGAGTTCGGCGATGTTGCACGGGAAGTTGCTGTCCAACATCCGCGAAATCCAGACGCGTGGTGCGGTCACCATCGTGATCGCCGAGGAGGGCGACGACACCGTGCGTCCTTACGCAGACCACCTGTTCGAGATCCCAGCGGTGTCAACGCTTTTGCAGCCACTGCTGTCGACCATCCCGATGCAGGTGTTCGCGGCGTCGGTGGCGCAGGCCCGCGGTTACGACGTCGACAAGCCGCGCAACCTGGCCAAGTCGGTCACCGTCGAGTAACTCGGTGACGCTTCGCCGGTTTCGTCGCGTGGCACACAAGAGGTGAACTACATTGCCCGTCATAGTGTGGGCAATGCCGCAGCGCCCGCTCATATGTCACATCGAAATAGGGGCGAATGCATGCGTTCGACGGTCGGAAAATTCGGGATAGTTGGTCTCGTGGTGCTCATCGTCGGGACTTACGCAGCATTGGTGGGCCTCTACGCCGACACCGTTGAAGGAGTGTCCGCCGCCAACTTGACCGATGGGATGGATGCGGCAGCTCAGAGTACGGCGACGTTGACCGTCGAAGAGATGCAGTCGAATTACAGTGCGGTGGTGGCGAACCTGGCAGTTTCACCCGGATCCGAACTCTTGGATCCAGTGAGTCACCGTCTCAACGACGACCTTGTTATCAGAGTCAGGTCGTCCGCCGCGCCCAGTGCCCGCGAATACACGAAGGGCGTGCTTCCAGGGGTATTCCCCGTTCCGCTGACCCTCGCAGGCCACGTCGAACGCTGGCCTTTCGATCTGTACCGTTCCGGACCGATCGAGGTCCAACTGTTCCGCGGCAGCGGGACGCAGAACCCGCCCGAACTCATACCGTTGCGATTCATCGACCACCTTTCGGGTTTCAAGGTGTCCGCCACCAAAGCCGATGCGCATCAGGTGTATCGATTGAGCGTCCGGCGGGCGCACAGCACGGCGCTGTTCGGCATCGTCATTTGCGGTGTGCTCATCGGCATTGCCGTTCTGGGTCTGTTCGTCGCGATCCAGACATTGCGAAACCGGCGAAAGTTTCAGCCGCCAATGACGACGTGGTATGCGGCGATGCTCTTTGCGGTGGTTCCGCTGCGCAACGCTCTTCCCGGCTCGCCGCCTTTCGGTGCGTGGATTGACGTGACGATCGTGCTGTGGGTGATCGTCGCCCTGGGCGCGGCAATGCTGCTTTACATCGTCTGCTGGTGGCGACATTTGAGTACTGACGCGGTCCCTGTACAGGTTCGGGTCACACCCTCGCACCGCTTGCATGATCGAAACATCACGCACGTCAGACGTTTTGAAGCTATCGTTGCCGACTCTGAAGGTGCTGACAGGGGGCGATCATGAGGTTCGGTATCACGGGTGTGGTGGTGGCCGTCATTGCTGCATACGTCGCGTCGATCGTGCTGTATGCCCATGGCGCTGGGGTGCATCACCAGGCGGAAGTCCCACCCACGGGTGACAGGTCTACCGCCGTACTCTCCGTGGAAGACATCCAGTCGAACTACAGCGTCCTCATAGTCAACCTGGCCATTGCGCCCGCAACACATCTATTGGATCCGCAAACCCGGCACATCACCGAGGATCTCAGCGTCTGGGTCCGATCCGCGGCAACGCCTACACGCCGAACATGGACCAAAGGCATGCTTCCCGGTGTTTTTCCGGTCCCGTTGACCATCGCGGGCGAAACCGAACGGTGGCCTTTCGACCGCTACCTTTCTGGGCCGATCGAGGTCCAACTCCTGCACGGCGGGGAGAATGGGGTGCCCGAGCCGTTGCCAGTCACGATCGTCAACCACCTTCCCGGTTGGCAGGCCACCGTCAGTGAGGGGAGCGGACTTGGTTCTCAGCACGTGAGTATGCGCAGGTCGCTCAGCGCGGCAGCCTTCGGCATCGTTATCTGCGGCGTGCTCGTTGCCATTGCCGCCGTGGGCCTCTTCGTTGCGATCCAGACGTTGCGTGATCGGCGGAAGTTTCAGCCGCCGATGACGACGTGGTATGCGGCGATGCTCTTTGCGGTGGTTCCGCTGCGCAACGCCCTTCCCGGCTCGCCGCCGTTCGGCGGATGGGTCGATGTGACCGTCGTGCTCTGGGTGATCGTTGCGTTGGTGGTGGCGATGCTGCTCTACATTGCCTGCTGGTGGCGGCATCTGAGGCCTGACGTCGCCACGCCGGCGAACCTGGTTTCGTCAACTCCGAGTGGCTAAGAGCTTCGGGTCACGAACGCGGACCAGTCAGGTTCGCGGGTCGCGGCCCAATATTCGTTGAGCCGCCACGGGCTGACCGTGTGGATCTCGCCGTCGGCGTTCTTGAAATACGAGTGCTTGACCGCGGGGTGCGCCCACACCATCTGCTTGATCTCGTGCTGGGTGCGCTGGTGCCAGTCCGCCGCGGCCTCGGCGGTGGGTTCGATCGAATGCACGCCTGCCTCAGCCAGTTTCGCCAGGCAACTGTTGATGTAGCGCATCTGCAGTTCGGAGTTGAAGATCAGGCTGCCGCCGTGAGCCAGGTGTGCGCCCGGCCCGTAGATGACGAAGAAGTTGGGAAACTGCGGCACGGTGATCCCCAGGTAGGCAAAGGGCCGGCTGCCCCAGACGCTGTGCAGGTCGGCGCCGTCGCGGCCGGTGATCGTCATCGGCCACAACACGTCGGTGTGGCGAAAACCGGTGGCGTACACGATGATATCGACGTCGTGATGTTGACCATCGTCGGTGACGATGCCATCCGCGGTGATCTGCTGGATCGGCGTGCGCACCAGGTCGACGTTGTCGCGACGCAGCGTGCGTAGCCAGGTGCCGTCGTCTTGCAGCGTTCGCTTGCCGGTGGCCGGGTAGTCCGGTAGCACCTTGGCGAGCAACTCCTCGTCGCCGTCGACCTGACCGGTGATCCAGTCGGTGAACATCAGCCGGGCAATGGCATTGATCTCGCTGACCGCGTAGTCCTGGTTGGCGTACGCCGGGTCGACCCGTGCGGCGTCCAGGCCTTTGTCGGATCCCGGCCACAGCACCAGGAATCGATACCAGCGCCCGTAGAAGGGCAGATGATCCATCGCCCAGCGCACGCCGTCGCCGACCTCGTCGTGGTACATCGCGTTGGGGAACATCCACTGCGCGGTGCGCTGAAAGACGGTGAGGTGCTCGACGTCGTCGGCGATGGCCGGGGCGATCTGGAAGCCGCTGGCGCCGGCGCCGATCAGCGCGACGCGCTTGCCGGTGAGATCGACCGAGTGGTCCCACGCCGCGGAATGAAACGACGGGCCGCGAAAAGTGTTCGCGCCGTCAAACTTCGGTATGTGCGGGCGGTTGAGCTGGCCGACCGCGGTGATGACGGCGCGCGCCCGCAACGTGGTGAGTCCCTCGTCGTCTTCGCGCGTGGTGATCGTCCACAGGCCGTCTTCGTCGTCCCATTCGACGGCGACAACCTCGCTCTGCCAGCGCACGTGGTCGTTCAGATGATGCTTGTCCATCACGCTGCTGAAGTAGCTCTGCAGCTCCGGCTGTTCCGCGAAGAAATGTGACCAGTCGTTGCTGGGTTCGAAGCTGTAGCAGTAGAAGTGGTTCGCGACATCGACACGCGCGCCCGGGTAACTGTTCTCCCACCATGTTCCACCGGGCCCGGCGTTCTTCTCGAGGATGGTGAACGGAATGTTGGCCTGCCGCAATCGAATACCGGCCAGGATTCCCGACTCGCCGCAACCGATGACGACCACCGGCAGCTGCGTCGCGTGATCGGAGTCCAGCGGGGCCGGCCGGCGGGGATCGACGCCCTCGAGGTCCATCTCCTCGAAGAGCAGCGGCAGATAGTCGTCAGGAACGCTCTCGCAGACCGCCCAGTCCATCATCTCCCGGATGAGCTCAGGTGGCAGCGGAGCAGGCTCGGGGCAGCCGCGGTCGCGATAGTCGGCGATCACCGGTAGCGCTTCCGCGCGGGCGCGGGCCTTGTCCTCCTCGGACATGAAGCCCTGGACCTCGTTGAGGAATATTCCGGCGGGTTTGAAGTCGCGCACGAAGCGGGGATCGCCGGTGATGTGCACCAGTGACAACAGCAGCGTGGGGATGCTGACTTGCTCGAGCGCAGCGGCAATGTCGGTGGTGGAGGTGGTGAAAGGTTGGCCCGCGTAACGGCTGCGCACCAATGGAATCCTTTCAAGTCATCGATGATCGCCGGATACCCACGCCCGGATTACGATACGCAGGGTTTCGTAATTGGAATGTAACGATACGCGCGGCGTCGCACCGGATCAAGGGTCAGCCATGCCATGGTGGATGCCGTGAGCCGAGTGTGGCGGTTTGTCCGCGACGCGCCGCTGACCTACCTGTGGCTGACGGTCCTGCTGGCAACCACGGTCATCCAGCACAGCGTGAGCCGGCGTCATCTGCATCAGTTTCTGGTGCACGATTCCACCAACATTCACGCCCTGGCGACAGACCCGCTTCCGGTGCTTTTCGAAAGCCTGCTCTGGATACAGGGCCGCTCCTGGACGCCGTATCTGGTGCTGTTCACCCTGTTCCTGGCGCCCGCAGAACATTGGCTGGGTCAACGGCGTTGGCTCACAGTCGGGTTGACCGCCCACATCGGGGCCACCTACCTCAGCGAGGGTTGGCTGTACCTCGCGATCGAGTCCCACCACGCGTCGCAGCGCCTGGTCCACACCACCGACATCGGAGTCAGCTACTTCCTCGTCGGCGTGATCGCGGTTCTGGCCTACCGCATCGCCATGCCGTGGCGGTGGGGCTACCTCGCCGTGCTGATCGCCATTTTCGGCGGCCTGCTGATCGCTGCAGCGAACTTCACTGCGATCGGCCATTTTTCGGCGATCTTCATCGGGCTGATGTTCTACCCGATGGCCCGACGACGATCGGCTACCGCCGGGAGAATTCCAGCCATTCCGGCCCTCGAAGATAATTAGCCTGTGTAATCGACTGTACCCGCGTTGCTGGGCACGTAATCTGGGCACAATGCGGCACTACTACTCGGCTGAGGCGATCCGCGAGGCCGAAGCGCCGCTGCTGGCGAGCCTCCCCGATGGCGCTCTGATGGCGCGCGCGGCATACGGATTGGCGACCGCGATCCTCGCCGAATTGACCGCTCGCACCGGGGGAGTCGCCGGACGGCGGGTGTGCGCGGTCGTCGGATCCGGCGACAACGGTGGCGATGCGTTGTGGGCCGCAACGTACCTGCGCCGCCGCGGCGCTGCCGCCGACGCGATACTGCTCAATCCGGAACGCACCCACCATGAGGGTCTGGCCGCGTTCCGCAAGGCGGGCGGCCGCATCGTCGACAGCGTCGACGCGACGACCGATCTGGTGATCGACGGGGTGGTCGGCATCTCCGGGCTCGGGCCCGCTGCGGCCGGACGCCGCCGACGTCTTCGCAGTCGGTCGAGGCGCTGGGGATCCCGGTGGTGGCCGTCGACATCCCCAGCGGCATCGACGTCGCGACCGGCGCGGTCAGCGGCCCGGCCGTGCACGCCGCGCTGACCGTCACGTTCGGCGGCCTCAAGCCAGTGCACGCGCTGGCCGACTGCGGGACGATTGCAACTGATCGACATCGGCCTCGACCTGCCCGACACCGACGTCGTCGGCTTCGAAGCGGCTGACGTCGCCGCGCGCTGGCCGGTACCGGGGCCGCACGACGACAAGTACACCCAGGGCGTCACCGGTGTGATGGCCGGCTCGTCGACCTATCCGGGCGCCGCGGTGTTGTGCACCGGCGCCGCCGTCGCGGCGACGTCGGGAATGGTCCGCTACTCCGGCAGCGCACACGGCGAAGTGCTCACCCATTGGCCCGAGGTGATCGCCTCGCCGACCCCGGCCGCCGCCGGGCGGGTGCAGGCCTGGGTCGTCGGACCGGGGTTGGGCACCGACGAAACCGGCGCTGCCGCACTGTGGTTCGCGTTGGAGACCGACCTGCCGGTGCTGATCGACGCCGACGGGCTGACCATCCTGGCCGCGCACCCCGACATGCTCGCCTCCCGTCGCGCGCCGACCGTGCTGACCCCGCACGCCGGCGAGTTCGCCCGGCTGGCCGGCGCTCCGCCCGGCGACGACCGCATCGGCGCCACCCGCAAGCTCGCCGACGCGCTCGGCGCGACCGTGCTGCTGAAGGGCAACGTCACCGTCGTCGCCGAACCAGGCGGCAAGGTCTACCTCAACCCGGCCGGGCAGTCCTGGGCGGCCACCGCCGGGTCCGGCGACGTGCTGTCCGGGATGATCGGCGCTCTGCTGGCCGCGGGGCTGCCTCCCGCCGAAGCCGCGGCCGCCGCGGCGTTCGTGCATGCCCGCGCGGCGGCGTTGTCCGCCGCCGACCCGGGACCGGGTGATGCGCCGACCTCGGCGTCACGCATCCTCGGCCACATCCGCGCTGCCATAGCGAGCCTCTAGCCCTTAGCCGTCAACGAAAGGATCTTCTCGTGAGCCGTCCATCCGTGCCCGCACACTCGATCGCGCCCGCCTACACCGGCCGCATGTTCACCACCCCGGTACCTGCGTTGCGATTGCCCGAGGAATCGATGGATCCCGACGCCGCCTATCGCTTCATCCACGACGAGCTGATGCTCGACGGGAGCTCGCGGCTGAACCTGGCCACCTTCGTGACCACCTGGATGGATCCCCAGGCGGACCGGCTGATGGCCGAGACGTTCGACAAGAACATGATCGACAAGGACGAATATCCGTTGACCGCGGCGATCGAGCAGCGCTGCGTGTGCATGGTGGCCGATCTCTTTCACGCCGATGATCTGCGCGACGACGACCCGTCCAGCGCCATCGGGGTGTCGACCATCGGCTCCAGCGAGGCGGTCATGTTGGGTGGGCTGGCCTTGAAATGGCGCTGGCGCGAAAAGGTCGGCAAAGACTGGGCCAAGCGCACCCCCAACCTGGTGATGGGCTCCAACGTGCAGGTGGTGTGGGAGAAGTTCTGCCGCTACTTCGACGTCGAGCCGCGTTACCTGCCGATGGAGGAGGGGCGCTACGTCATCACTCCCGAACAGGTCATCGACGCCGTCGACGAAAACACCATCGGCGTGGTCGGGATCCTGGGCACCACCTACACCGGCGAACTCGAGCCGATCGCCGAGATCTGCGCGGCGCTCGACAAACTGGCCGCGGGCGGCGGCGTGGATGTCCCGGTGCACGTCGACGCCGCCAGCGGCGGGTTCGTGGTGCCGTTCCTGCACCCCGAGCTCGAAGTGGGACTTCCGGCTGCCCCGGGTGGTCTCGATCAACGTCAGCGGGCACAAATACGGCCTGACCTACCCCGGCATCGGGTTCGTGGTGTGGCGCAGCAAGGAGTATCTGCCCGA
Organism: uncultured Actinomycetota bacterium; assembly: GCA_963796825.1. Taxonomy (GTDB): domain Bacteria; phylum Actinomycetota; class Actinomycetes; order Mycobacteriales; family Mycobacteriaceae; genus Mycobacterium. The sequence continues at coordinate 403,169 of CAWCNE010000006.1, read as the reverse complement.
GGACCTGGTCTTCCACGTCAACTACCTCGGCGGCGACATGCCGACCTTCACCCTGAACTTCTCCCGCGCGGGCAACCAGGTGATCGGTCAGTACTACAACTTCCTGCGCCTGGGCCGCGAGGGCTACACGCAGGTCATGCAGAGCTTTGTCGTCGACCGCCCGCTGGCTGGGACAACAGCTGCACGAAGCCGACCACTGCGAGGTGATCTCGGACGGTTCGGCGATCCCGGTGGTCGCCTTCCGGCTGGCGCGCGGACTGGGCTACACCGAGTTCGACGTGTCCCACGAGCTGCGTGGCTTCGGATGGCAGGTGCCGGCCTACACCATGCCGGACAACGCCAACGACATCTCGGTGCTGCGCATCGTGGTGCGCGAAGGCCTGTCGGCCGACCTCGCCAGAGCGCTGCACGACGACGCCCGCACCGCGCTGGCCTCCCTGGACAAGCTCAAGCCCGGTGGGCACTACCAGGCCGAGCACTTCGCCCACTGACCTGTCGGAATACGGCCGCGCGGGCCGGTTCTGGGACAATGGCGGGGACATGAGTGCCGATTTCCCTGACGCCGGGCGTCCTCGCTGAGGCCGTCGTGGATTTGGGTGCTGTCCAGCACAACGTGCGGGTGCTGCGCGAGCACGCCGGCCGCGCGCAGGTGATGGCCGTGGTCAAGGCCGACGGCTACGGGCACGGCGCCGTCGAGGTCGCTCGGGCCGCGCTGGCCGCGGGCGCCGCCGAACTGGGTGTCGCCACCGTCGACGAGGCGTTGGCGCTGCGGGCCGCGGGCCTCAACGCGCCCGTGCTGGCCTGGCTGCATCCACCCGGGATCGACTTCGGTCCGGCGCTGCTGGCCGACATACAGATCGCGGTGTCGTCGCTGCGCCAGCTCGACGAGTTGCTGGCCGCGGTCCGTCGCACCGGGCGCACGGCCGCGGTGACGCTCAAAGTGGACACCGGGCTGAACCGCAACGGCGTCCCGGTAGCGCAGTATCCGACGATGCTGACGGCGCTGGGCCGCGCCATCGCCGAGGACGCCATCCGGTTGCGCGGCCTGATGTCGCACATGGTGTACGCCGACCAGCCCAACAATCCGATCAATGATCTTCAGGCGCAACGATTTACCGACATCCTGGCGCTGACGCGCGATCACGAAGGTGCCATTCGAGGTGGCGCACCTGTCGAACTCCTCGGCCACCATGACGCGCCCGGAGCTGGCCTTCGACATGGTCCGTCCCGGGATTGCGCTGTACGGCCTGAGTCCGGTGCCCACTCTCGGTGACATGGGCCTGATGCCGGCGATGACGGTGAAATGCACTGTTGCGCTGGTGAAGTCGATTCGGGCCGGTGAGGGCGTGTCGTATGGGCACACCTGGATCGCCCAGCAGGACACCACGGTGGCCCTGATGCCGATCGGCTATGCGGATGGTGTCTTCCGGTCGCTGGGCGGCCGGCTGGAAGTTCAGATCAACGGCCGGCGACGCCCCGGTGTGGGCCGGATCTGTATGGACCAGTTCCTGGTTGACCTCGGCCCCGGAGCCGTCGATGTCGCCGACGGCGATGAGGCGATCCTGTTCGGGCCGGGCACCCGCGGTGAGCCGACTGCCCAAGAGTGGGCGGACCTGCTGGACACCATCCACTACGAGGTGGTGACCAGTCCGCGCGGACGCATCATCCGAACCTATCGCGAGGCTGAGAAGCATTGAGCGACGACCATTTTGACGTCTTCCATGTCGGCAGGCGGGGGCGCGGACGCTGGCTGGCCGGCGCCGCTGGAATCGGTGCGGTAGGCACCATCGCCGGGGCCACGGTGGCCCGCTCGATGCTCAACCGGCGTGCCCTCGTCGATGACCCGTTCGCGTACGAAGATTTCGAGACGCTCGACGGCGACCGCAGCTATCTGGTGACCACGCCCGATGGTGTGCCACCTCGCGGTCCGCGAGGTCGGGCCCACCGACGCGCCGTTGACCGTCGTGTTCGCCCATGGCTTCTGTCTTCGTATGGGCTCCTTCCACTTTCAGCGCATGCGGCTGTCTGAGGAATGGGGCTCTGAGGTCCGGATGATCTTCTACGACCAGCGTGGCCATGGCCGGTCCGGCGAAGCGCCGCCGGAGACCTACACGGTGACCCAGCTGGGCAAGGACCTGGAGACCGTGCTGCAGGTGATCGCGCCGCGCGGCTCGATCGTGTTGGTCGGCCATTCGATGGGCGGGATGACGGTGTTGTCGCACGCCCGGCAGTTCCCGCGGCAATACGGCAGCCGGATCACCGGGGCGGCGTTGATCTCGTCGGCGGCCGAAGGTGTCGCCGAGTCGCCGCTGGGTGAAATCCTGAACAACCCTGCGCTGGAGGCTGTTCTGCGGGCCGCGCGCTCGGCGCCCAAGCTGGTGAAGCGCGGCCGCACCGCCGCGCGTTCGCTGATCGGGCCGATCCTGCGGGCAGCGTCATACTCCGACATGCGAGTCAGCCCCACCATCGTGGCGTTCTCGGAGAAGATGATGCTCGACACCCCGGTGCCGACCATGGTGGAGTTCCTGCACGCCCTGCAGGTGCACGACGAGACGGCGGCGCTGCCGACGCTGGCCAAGATCCCCACGCTGATCGTCTGCGGCGATCGTGACCTGGTCACGCCGGCCGAGTACTCGAGGAAAATGGCGGAGGTGTTGCCGGAATCCGAGTTGGTGATCGTCGCCAGGGCAGGCCATCTGGTGCTTGCTGGACAAGCCGGATTCGGTCAGCGACGGATTGGTGCGGCTGGTCAAACACGCGAGGCCGGGGAGATTCGCGGTGCTGAGCCAGCGGTTGCGCGATCGGGTCCTGCGCCGTGACTGACACGGTCGGGCATCGCGACACTGCCGAATGTCGAAGATACTGTCGCACTGGGCTCGCAGCTGGGCGGCCAGTTGCGAGCCGGCGATGTCGTCGTGCTCTCCGGCCCGCTTGGTGCCGGAAAAACCGTGCTGGCCAAGGGAATTGCTGCAGCGATGGACGTCGACGGGCCGGTGACCTCGCCGACGTTCGTGCTGGCGCGGGTACACCCGGCGAAACGGGCCGGTGCCCCGGCGATGATTCACGTCGACGTCTACCGCCTACTCGACCACACCGGCGCCGACCTGCTCGATGAGCTGGAGAGTCTGGATCTCGATACCGAACTCGACGATGCCGTCGTCGTGGTGGAGTGGGGCGAAGGTCTGGCCGAACGATTGTCCGACCGGCACCTCGACGTTCGGCTCGAACGAATCCGCAACTCCGACACCCGAACTGCGACGTGGCAATGGAGCTGCCCATGAGCTCTGGTGCTGGCCATCGACACGTCGACTCCCGCGGTGACGGCGGGTGTGGTCGCCGATGGCGGCCTGCTGGCCGAGCGGGTCAGCATCGACGCCCGCGCACATGCCGAACGGATCACCCCGAATGTGTTGGCCGCGTTGGCCGATGCCGGGCGCTCGATGGCCGACCTGGACGCGGTGGTGGTCGGCTGCGGGCCCGGCCCGTTCACCGGCCTGCGGGTCGGGATGGCGACCGCGTCGGCTTATGGTCACGCCCTGGGTATTCCGGTGTACGGGGTTTGCAGCCTCGATGCCATCGGCGGGCAGACCGGCGGCGAGGTGCTTGGTGGTCACCGATGCACGTCGGCGCGAGATCTACTGGGCCCGTTACCGCGACGGCGTTCGCATCGAAGGTCCGGCGGTCAGCGCGCCGGCCGACGTCGACCCCGGCCCGGCGCAGTCGGTCGCCGGCCCGCCAGACCACGCGGCGCAGTTCGGGCTGCCATGCGTGGAACCGCTGTATCCCGATTCGGTCGGCCTCGTTGCTGCGGTGGCCGACTGGTCGCAGCCGCCCGCCGCGCTGGTGCCGCTGTACCTGCGGCGACCGGACGCCAAGACGCTGGCCGAGCGGGCCGCCCAATGACCCTGACCATCGACGGGCTGACCGAATCCGACGCCGGCCGCTGCGCCGAGTTGGAAGCTCTGCTGTTTCCCGGCGACGACCCATGGCCCACAATCGCATTCGTCCGCGAGCTGGCCGCCGACCACAACCACTACGTGGCGGCCCGCGAGGGTGACATGTTGGTCGGCTACGGCGGGATCTCCCGGCTGGGCCGCACGCCGCCGTTCGAATACGAAATCCACACCATCGGCGTCGACCCCGCATTCCAGGGCCGCGGCATCGGCCGGCGAATGCTCGACGAATTGCTGAACATCGCCGGGGATTCCGTCGTGCATCTGGAGGTCCGCACCGACAACGCGACGGCGATCGCGCTGTACCGCAGCGTGGGTTTCACCGACGTGGGCCTGCGCAAGCGGTATTACCGGATCAGCGGTGCCGACGCGTACACCATGCGACGGGAGGCGGCGTCACGATGAGCACGACGATCCTGGCGATCGAAACATCCTGCGACGAAACCGGTGTCGGCATCGCGCGGCTCGACGACGACGGAACCGTGACGCTGTTGGCCGACGAGGTGGCGTCCAGCGTCGACGAACACGTCCGGTACGGCGGCGTGGTGCCCGAGGTCGCTTCGCGGGCACACCTGGAGGCGCTCGGGCCGGCGATGCGCCGCGCCCTGGCCACCGCCGGCCTGCAGAAGCCCGACGTCGTCGCGGCCACCATCGGGCCCGGCCTGGCCGGCGCGCTGTTGGTGGGAGTGGCTGCGGCCAAAGCGTATTCGGCGGCCTGGGACGTGCCGTTCTATGCGGTCAACCACCTGGGCGGTCACCTGGCGGCCGACGTCTACGAGCACGGGCCGCTACCCGAAAGCGTGGCGCTGCTGGTGTCCGGTGGCCACACCCACCTGCTGCATGTGCGCTCGCTCGGCCAGCCGATCGTCGAACTGGGCAGCACCGTCGATGACGCCGCGGGGGAGGCCTACGACAAGGTGGCCCGGCTACTGGGCATCGGATATCCCGGCGGCAAGCTGCTCGACGACCTGGCCCGGACCGGCGATGCCACCGCCATCGTGTTTCCCCGCGGCATGACCGGCCCGCGCGACGAGCCACACGCGTTCAGCTTCTCCGGCCTCAAGACCGCGGTCGCGCGCTACGTCGAAAGCCACCCGGACGCGTCGACCGCCGATGTCGCCGCCGGATTCCAGGAGTCGGTGGCCGACGTGCTGACCATGAAAGCGGTCCGCGCGGCGACCGAGTTGGGGGTGTCCACCCTGCTGATCGCCGGCGGCGTGGCGGCCAACTCGCGGCTGCGGGAGTTGGCCGCGCAGCGCTGCGGGGCCGCCGGCCTGGCGCTGCGCATCCCGCGGTTGCGGCTGTGCACCGACAACGGAGCCATGATCGCGGCCTTCGCCGCGCACCTGGTGGCCGCCGGTGCGTCGCCGTCCCCGCTGGATGTGGCCAGCGACCCGGGCCTGCCCGTGGTCAAAGGCCAAGTCTGAGCTAAAGCACCGGCCCACCCTTGAGTGCTAGCACTCGCATGTATAGAGTGCTAGGTGGCTATCGGACAATCCCGGCGTCGGCTCCCGCGACGACGACGCGTAGGCACGGACGAAAGCCGAACACCTGGTAAATCGGGGCAACCGCTCCGAACCTGCTACCAACTAAAGTGGAGGGCTCCAATCGTGGCGAGCGTGAACATCAAGCCACTCGAGGACAAGATCCTCGTACAGGCCAACGAGGCCGAGACCACGACCGCATCTGGTCTGGTCATCCCTGACACCGCTAAGGAAAAGCCCCAAGAGGGCAAAGTCGTCGCCGTCGGCCCCGGCCGGTGGGATGAGGACGGCTCGAAGCGGATTCCGCTGGACGTGTCCGAAGGCGACACCGTCATCTACAGCAAGTACGGCGGCACCGAGATCAAGTACGGCGGCGAGGAGTACCTGATCCTCTCGGCCCGCGACGTGCTTGCCGTCGTCGCCAAGTAGGTAAACCCAACCTAGAGGTGATCGCAATCTCGGCGCAGCCGAGTGCGGCGGGTCACCGACTAGAGACCTAGAGGCGTGTTCCGCCCCGGCGATCCCTACGTCAACGCGTGGGTGATTTCCGGGGCGGATCGCTTATGAGACGAAACAAGAAAGACTTATGAGCAAGCAGATTGAGTTCAACGAGACCGCGCGCCGGGCAATGGAAGCCGGCGTGGACAAGCTCGCCGACGCGGTCCGTGTGACGCTGGGCCCCCGCGGCCGGAATGTGGTGCTGGCCAAAGCCTTCGGTGGGCCGTCCATCACCAACGACGGCGTCACCGTCGCCCGTGAGATCGACCTGGAAGACCCGTTCGAGAACCTGGGCGCCCAGCTGGTCAAGTCGGTGGCCACCAAGACCAACGACATCGCCGGCGACGGCACCACCACCGCGACCGTGCTGGCGCAGGCCATCATCAAGCACGGTCTGCGCAACGTGGCGGCCGGCGCCAACCCGATCGCGCTGGGGCTGGGCATCAGCAAGGCCGCGGACACGGTGTCCGAGGCGCTGCTGGCATCGGCCACCCCGGTATCCGGCCAGACCGGCATCGCGCAGGTCGCCACCGTGTCCTCGCGTGACGAGGAGATCGGTGCGCTGGTCGGCGAGGCGATGTCCAAGGTCGGTCACGACGGCGTGGTCAGCGTCGAAGAGTCGTCGACCCTGAACACCGAGCTGGACTTCACCGAGGGCGTCGGCTTCGACAAGGGCTACCTGTCGGCCTACTTCGTCACCGACTTCGATGCCCAGCAGGCCGTGTTGGAGGACGCCCTGATCCTGTTGCATCGCGACAAGATCAGCTCGTTGCCCGACCTCCTGCCGCTGCTGGAGAAGGTCGCCGAGGCGGGTAAGCCGCTGCTGGTGATCGCCGAGGACGTCGAGGGCGAGCCGCTGTCGACGCTGGTGGTCAACGCGATCCGCAAGACGCTGAAGGCCGTCGCGGTCAAGGCGCCGTTCTTCGGTGACCGCCGCAAGGCATTCCTCGAGGACTTGGCCATCGTCACCGGTGGCCAGGTGGTCAACCCCGACGTCGGACTCTCGTTGCGCGAGGTCGGTCTCGACGTGCTCGGTTCGGCCCGGCGTGTGGTGGTCAGCAAGGACGACACCGTGATCGTCGAAGGCGGCGGCGGCGCCGAGGCCATCGACGGCCGGGCCAAGCAGCTGCGCGCCGAGATCGAGTCCACCGACTCCGACTGGGATCGCGAAAAGCTGCAGGAGCGGCTGGCCAAGCTGTCCGGTGGCGTTGCCGTGATCAAGGTCGGTGCCGCGACCGAGACCGCGCTCAAGAAGCGCAAGGAAAGTGTCGAAGACGCGGTCGCCGCGGCCAAGGCCGCCGTGGAAGAAGGCATCGTCGCCGGCGGTGGATCGGCGCTGGTGCATGCCCGTAAGGCGCTCACCGAGCTGCAGGCATCGCTATCTGGCGACGAGGCCAGCGGCGTGGAGGTGTTCTCCCGGGCGCTGAGCGCTCCGCTGTTCTGGATCGCGACCAACGCCGGTCTCGACGGAGCGGTAGCGGTCAGCAAGGTCAGCGAGCTGCCCGTCGGGCACGGGCTGAACGCGGCCACGCTGACGTACGGCGACCTGGGCGCCGACGGGGTCATCGACCCGGTCAAGGTCACCCGGTCGGCGGTGCTCAACGCGGCATCGGTGGCACGCATGGTGCTGAGCACCGAGACCGCGATCGTCGACAAGCCTGCCGAGGAGGCTGACGACCACGGCCACGGTCACGGTCACCACCACTAGAAACAGCTGCACATACGGAGCACCCCCGGTTCACGCCGGGGGTGTTCTGTCTTATTGGACTAAGAGCGGGCAAGGGAACGTTCCGTACGAGGGGTCATTGCAGCGAAGCAATCTTTGGGACGGAGACAACCCACCGCCCGACTCAAGCCCTGGGTGCGGCACCGACATGTTCACCGGCATTCCCGGTAGGTGTTAAGGGCTGGACTCTCAGTCAACCCGAGGGCACCGACTCCGTTTGTGACGTCATTGCGGGCCTCTCGTTTATAGGCGGGCAGCAGCCAGCCCCAGGCGTTAAACCTGGGGCCGCTGCCGTTTCGGTCTATTCAGTTGTCAGACAGCCGATTAGCCCGACGCTGCAATGTGAACCAGGCCGGGCGGGGTTGCCGCTCTTGAAGCCGACCCGAGCAGTGACCCGGATGCGGATCGCGTCGTAGTCGAACGCAGAATCGGACGACACAGCAGTCAGGCTGCCGGCGGGGAGGGGTGTCTGACCGGGGGTGCCGGTCGGCGGGAGGCGCCCGAGGCGCCGGCTCGTCCTGGCGATGCCGACGCAACGCGACGGGACAGCGATGCCGAAGGCGTCTGTGCTGGACGCAGCGGTGCTGCTTCGAGTAGGCAGTGCGATAGCGGACACAGCTCTAGCTCACCGAGGACAGCCGGTAGCGGAATCTCCGATTACGGCCGAGCAGCACAGCGGCTGGAGTCCGGCCCATGTCTTCCCGTGAACCAATGGGAGTGCCGTCGCTCCTTAGCGCGATCGTCATAGGGTGTTCTTTGGGCCTTGCGCTGGTAGTCGGCGTTGTGTACTACGCCGGACGGCTACCGGATGCGAATGACGGCGCCATGGTCGCGGCTCAGATTCTCCTGGCAGTGCTACTTGGGTCGGTGTCGATAGCCGCCTACTGGATCGGCTATAGGCTTCCGCCGAGACATCCATTACCGCCCTCAATATCACGCTTAGCAGCGTTTATAAATTGAGACGTGAGTTCGTCCAGCCCTTTGATTTTCGTAAAGAAGTTGTGATCTGTAGAATCATCAACCGGCATCATCTGGTGTTGAACTTGGTTCACAAACTTTGATATTGTTTGACTCAGGTCTGTTTGTCGGCCAATTATTGCGTTAAGTGGGTGGTTTGCTTCAGTTGAACCCACAATTTGGACGATATCGACTTCATGTATCCACTTGGTGTGAGCAGCATTTTCTTGTTTGAAAGCCGCTTCCACCCGGTCAATATTGGGTGGTCCAAGATCGAAAATAGCATCAAGAAGGCGGAACTCAGCATCCTGTAGATCCGTCTCCGATGAAATGAAGTCTGAGTATGCTGTTTGTCTTCTAGTAATCAATGCCTGATTCGCCTGGGCGCCATTGTTAGCTTGCGCGACACGGAATTGAGCGGTTGCCTGAGATTGCGCTGCCTCGTATGACGCGACACCGCCGACCGTTGCACCTATGAGGGCAGCCGCGGCGCTGATCAAAGCGGTGAGAACCGAGAAGCGACTTTCAGCCCTGCTCCGCTGTTCCTTGCCTGGTTTCGGCGTTTCCGGCTCGGGTTTACCCGCTTCAGCTGTTGGTTCATCGGCGGGATGGTCCGCTTGTGGCTGATTGGCTGCTGGCTGCGCTTCTGGCTCGTGGTCCGGTGGCTGGCTGCTTACCTGTTCCGACATGCGGAAAACCGTAACCACGTCGACCCGCTGTCATCGTCGGTATCACCTAAAGACTGACGTTTCCATGCGCAGCGACACAGACGAAGCAGCGAACAACGACAGCGACGCACACGCACACGCACACGCACACGAGTCAAGAGCACGAGCACACATGCGCAGTGCAGTACTGACAAGCACTGCATACGCACGCTCTGCGTGACGCCTTTACCAGGGAAATCCCTGTATCGCCAGAGCCTCGATCGGCTTACCGTCGGCACTAGGTGACGTTGGGCGACGGGGGTCGCCTCCTAGCAGGATGGAGCAGACATGAGGGCGAAGCGAATTCCGATTTTGGCAGCGATTGCCGGTGCAGCGGCGGTCGGGTTGGCGGCTCCGGCGTCCGCCGAACTAACCGACGGCACCTACCAGATGACGTACTTCGATGGTTCATCGTCACCAGGAAATCTCGTGGCCACTTCTTGCGGCGCCGGCTGCAAACACATCCAAGTTGGGGCAGCCGAGCCTTTGGACTTTCACTTGCAGGGAACCACGTGGACCGCTAAGTCTGAAGGCGGCATGGTGACGATCGACAGCAATACTCTTGCTGGATCCACCGCCGGTGGAGCATTTCAGTTGACCAAGGTCGGCTAGCCACTCCCTCCGGGATGGGGCAATGAGATGAAGACATCGCGAATCGCGCTTGTGGCCGTAGTGAGGAGATAGACAGGTGATGATTACAAGGAGCGCCTCTGCTGCTGTGAGCTTTGCAGCAATTGCGGTGGCGTTAGCGAGCCCAGTGTGGGCCGAACCGCTCGATGGGTCCTACACAATGACGAAGTTTGACCCGGAACCAGGCTCGGAACCAGTCCTCCTGACGCCCTGTGGCCCAGATTGCACGAACTGGCGGTACACCGCTCCCGGAAACTTGCCGGAGGGATTCAATTTCCATCTTCACGGCAACCGATGGGTCAGTGACAACAACAGCACAATGTACTTCGACAAAGACTCGCTGAAGGGAAGTCGAGCAGGCGCAACCCTCCCGAATGGCAACACCATTCCAGCGGTGACTTTTACCTTGACGAGAAACGGTTGAGCTGTTTGAGGGCTACGAAATAAGTCGGCCTAGTAGGGATGGAGCAATGACATGAGGGCGACGCGAATTCCGATTCTGGCAGCGATAGCTGGTGCAGCGGCAGTGGGGTTGGCGGCTCCGGCGTCCGCCGAGCTCGTTGATGGCACCTACGAGATGAGGTACGTAAATAACCCGTCGCCATCGCCAGACATTATCGTTCTCACTTCTTGTGGCGCTGGCTGCAAACATTGGCAAATGTCCGGGCCATACGAGGCTGCGGAATATCACTTACAAGGAAATACGTGGACCTCCCCGTCTTCGGACGGCCATCCGAAGACGATCGACAACAACACTCTTGCTGGATCTGCAAGCACTTGGGATTACCAGCTGGTCAAGGTCGGCTAGCCACTCGTTGCACGGAGGGGAGAAAACGATATTGATGATTACGCGAGGACTAGCTTTTGGCGTTGTTCTTGCTGGCGCAGCGGTCGGGTTGGCCGGACCAGCATCGGCTGATCCACTTAGCGGCTCCTACACCGAAACAGTGGTCAGCGCAGGGTTCCCAGGTCTCACCAGGACATTCATAGCTACGGCCTGCGGCCCGGACTGCGCTCATCTTGAGTGGAGCGTGCCAGGGATTGCCGGCGATCTGCACTCGCAAGGTGACACTTGGGCCGGAACTCGCAACACGCTCGAACCCGACATCCCCTGCGCAGTCACAATCGATAAGTCCCTTGTCGAGACCGACGAGTGCGGCTCCCTCGGCAACACACGATGGAAACTCACCAAGAACGGCTAACGCGGAGAGAGCCCGGACCCGCGAAAGGTCCGGGGCTCTCCCGTTCAGCTATTCCGTTGTCAGACAACCGATTGTTTGCCGTGATGGAGGCGCACAACCCCGGCAGGGTTCAAGTAATGGCCGGGGGTGTTTCGCTTGGTCGTTCTGTGCGCCACACGGCGCATCCGGTGGTCTCCCTCGCGGCGCCGTCGTCAAACCACCGTCAATCGCAGCGCGCCGGGCGCCGACTGCGGGACGGCCGGCAGCTTCGGCGCCACCGGTTCTAGACGCCGGTACGGCTCGCCCACCGCCGGGCGCGAGTCCGCCTCGCCCCTGTTGGGCCAGAACGACATCTCTTAGCCGGAATCATCGGCGCATTACGTCCTTGAAGTCGGCGTTTGGAGATTCCATGCGCCCAAAGCCGGGCAAGTGCAGTAGTGCGCTACTGCTCTCGTCTCACCGCACCCGAGTGACGATTCCTATCGACGAAGCGCGAGAGATAGGAAACTGGCCAATGATCCGCATCACCCTCGCACTGACGGGCGCGCTGACGGGCGCGCTGGCCGCGCTGACCTTCTCCACCGCCACGGCGCATGCCTGCGGGACCGCGGGCAACGGCTTTGCAGATTGCCCGGATTTACCCACAAACATCGATTTCAACCTCAACACCATCGGCGTCTATCAGATCTACAACCCGTTGTTCACCCAGCAGACCGAGACGACCAACCTGGACTTCAGTGTGCTCAACAGCCCGGACCAGACGTTCGAGGGCACAGTGCTGTACCGGCTGGGCGAATACGGCGGCGAGAACTACAACCTTTCCGTCGTACAGGACATCTCCGGCAACGTCCCCCTCGGTGAGCAGTACAACGACTTCACTTTCGCCGACCTCTTCGGCGAGTGGGGCGAGGTCTACAACGACATCGGCGTTACCCCGGAGGCCTTCTTGATTACGCCGTTCGGTGACGTCAACTTTCCCACCGCGTTCGTTGAGGCGGTCGGCCCGACCTTCTTCGAGCCGTGGGCCGCAGTGGGGATGTATTGATGCGGGTGCGAAGGTGCCAGCTCGTCAGGGTTGACGCGCTACCGTACGCGGTGCAGTGTGATACAGGTCATATGACCATCGGTCATACCGGTCAGAAAGGCGGCAGCTCATGACCACGAGGGACAAGTACACGGAGGTGCCCGCGCCCTACTCGTGGGAGGTACCCAGTGCCGGCGACGCGCGCTTCACGTGGGAGTACGACGACGGGCGCGCCCGGCTCCTTTCCCTGTACCAAAAGGGAAAGGACAAGCAGTGGGATGCCCAGTCGCGCATCGACTGGACGCAAGACGTCGACCCGATGAACCCGATCGGGCTGCCCGACGAGTTCCATCCGCTGTTCGGCAGCCCGATGTGGGACGCCGCAGACGACGCGCGTCGCGCCGAGATGCGCCAGCACTTCCAGGCCTGGCAGCTCTCGCAGTTCCTGCACGGCGAGCAGGGCGCGATGGTGTGCGCGGCCAAGATCGTCGAGGTCGTCCCGGACCTGGACGCGAAGTTCTACGCGGCCACCCAAACCATGGACGAAGCCCGGCACGTCGAGGCGTTCTCGCGATTCCTGCAGGAGAAGGTCGACGTGGTCTACCCGATCAATAAGAACCTGACCGCGCTGCTGGACGACACCCTGCGCGACTCGCGTTGGGACATGCCCTATCTCGGCATGCAGGTCCTCATCGAAGGCCTCGCACTCGCCGCCTTCGGGGTGCTGCGGGACATGGCGGCGCCGGGCTCACTGGGCAAGCAGGTGCTGGCGTACGTCATGCAAGACGAGGCCCGGCACGTCGCCTTCGGCCGTATCTCGTTGAAGGATTACTACTCCGCGCTGACCGAGGCCGAGCGGGGCGAGCGCGAAGAGTTCGTCGTGGACGCCTGTTATCTGATGCGCGACCGGTTCCGCGGCGAGGAGGTGTTCGAGACCCTCGGCATGGACGTCGAAGCGTGCGCTGAGTGGGTCGACACGTCGCCGCTGATGATTCAGTTCCGCTCGCACCTGTTCAGCCGCATCGTGCCGATCGTCAAGGACATCGGGTTGTGGGGCGACAAGGTGCAGAAGGCCTTCAGGGATATGGGTGTGCTGGACATGGCCGGCTTCGACATCGAGACGCTGATGAAGGCCGATGAGGATCAGGCCGAGGCGCTGGACAGGGCACACGCCGAGATGGCCGGCCGGGCCCTCGAGGTGGACGAGGTGATCGCGGCGGGCGGGAGCTGACCCAACATCGGTTCGCTGGTCGGAATCGTGAAGCAAACTGGGTCAATTGCCCCATGTTTTCGCTGCCCGTGAGGCGGACAATTCGTCATAGGCGGCCCTGCGAGGCTGCGACGAACAAAAGGGGCATCGCATCATGAGCACCTTCACCACCGCCGCCGCAACCACCTCCGCAGAGGCAGTGCCGGGCCCTCTTCATACCGGCGCCCTGCCCGCCGGGTTGAGGCTGAGCTAGGCCGCGCGTTATGAAGCAGCTGACCTTGGGAGTAGCAACCACCCTGTCGGCGGCCGGGGCCTTGGGGCTGGCTTGTCTGGTGTCAGCGGGTCCCGCGCAGGCAGGCTGCGAGCCGGGCCACGTCGGGAATGTGTGTGGCTACGGACCCAATCGATGGTGCCCTGGCGATTCGTTGTACATGGATCGAGGCGGCCCGTACCAGGGTGTTCAGTGGGATATGAATGTCTGTCACACCTGGTACCGGGTGGCCGAGGGAGCGGGCAACATCGGCGAGGGCCCACACAACCGGAGCGATGTCTGGGAGGGACCCAATCCGCCGCCGCCGGCACCTCCTCCCGCCCCTGCGCCGCCGGGACTGCCCCCGCCTCCCGGCACCTGCTGGAATATGTGGATTCCAGGGCCCTGTCCAGGCGGCTAGCCCACCAAGCCGTGATCGGGCGCCAGCGTCAGAGGCCGACGATGACGATGACGACGCCGAGCACGATCGCGATCGCCAGCGATATCAACATGGAACTGAAGATGCTTTCCTTGAGCTTCGAGGCTTCGTGGTCGCCCGCCGCGATGGGTGCGAGTGTGTGGCCGGCGCCCCACGCCGCGGCCAGCAACGCCGACAGCCAGTTCGCGTAGGCCGCGTACACAATCAGCACGACCGCCGTCACGCCCCAGGCATGACTCAGGTGCACGTGCGGCCACAGCAATCCGATCAGCACCAGGAACATGCCGTTGAGGATTCCCTCCAGGTGGCTGGTCAGCCCCATCCGCGGGTTCTTCAGCACCGGGTTGGCGAAACCGGTCAGCAGGCCGATCACGAACAAGATCAGCCCGAGCCTGAACAACAGTGTCTGCATTGCCGGATTTTACCGACGCCGGCTACCCGCGGTGGCTCATTCTGACGACCGCTGCCCGTCGTCGTGCGCAACCAAATATATGTTCAAGACTGGCGGCTCGCGGCGGTCCACGGGGCGCGTCTACTCACAGTGTTGACCATTGTTGGGGCGATGATTCGGGATGTGGTTCGGGTATGTCACCAAGGAACTTGGTGCGTGAGCAAACCAAACATTTGTCCTGAAAAGTTGACGTGACGGAGAGTGCTCGATTAGGTTCGGTGCTCATTCGGGCAACGGGCTGGGCCCGCGCTCAACGATCGTCGAGAACGGAGCACGGATGCCCGGAAAGCGACGACAGCCGGTACATCACCGGACAACAGATCCGCGTCGACGGCGGTTCATTGCTCAAGTGGCCCAACGGCCCCGGGGGATAGCGTCATCGAGGTGACATCGATCGATGGTGCCGAGGCCGACCGACTGCGCAGCCTCGGCATGCTCGCCTCTGCCTTTGCCGGACGCGCGGTGGCCGTCGATGCGCAGCGACCCGGCGAGCCGCCGTGGACGGATGGACAGACAGTGTTCGTCGACCCGTCGTTGCCGGCCCGGACGAACCTGGCCGCCATCGCCGTGCAGGCGTCGATGATTGCCGCGGGCAGTCTCGATCCCGACATCGTGCGTCCGCTGGCCCGCCATTCCCGTTGGGCCAAGCGGTATTTGGCGATCGAGGGGCATCGCGCACTGGTCGCCAATGGCGACGTGCTGCCGCGGGTGCTGGAGTCGCTCGGTGACGCGGACATCGCAGGCCGCAGCAACTCGCCGGCGGAATCGCTGAGCTTGGCGTCCGGAAGCGAATCAGTCGACGATCCGCCGCCAGACTTCGGTGTCCTGCGCGTAGGCAAGCTGCTGACCGTCGCCGCGCTAGCGGCAAAGCAAGCCGAGCAGGAGCACGCCAGCGCACGTTCCACGCGGCAGGCAGCGTCAGGAGCTGGAAGAGCTTGACGATGGCGAGGTCGACGACACCGACGACCCGGACCTGTTCACCAGCCCGGTGGGCGGAGGCGGATCCATCGGCAAATGGCTGAAGAAGATGCTGTCGTCGGCGCGTAAAACCGGAAGCGGTGGGGGTCCGCCCGGCGCGGACAACCCGACGCATCGCACCAACTCCGGGAAACGCGGCGCGCACGCGGTGTCGTCGCTGGCGACTGCGGCGAGCGAGGATGTCATCGACCACGCGGCCGATCTGAGCACTCGCGGCGTGAAGTATCCCGAGTGGGATGTCAACCGCAAGAGCTACCGGTCTGATTGGTGCACGGTGGTCGAAATCGATGTCGGCGACAAAGGTATCGGCGAGTCCGGCGATCGACGACGCGATCGGTCTGCGACGCCCGTTGGCCAGGCTCGGAATGGGCTTGCACCGCCGGCACCGACAGGCCCAGGGCGACGACATCGACATCGACGCCGTTGTCGAAGCACGCGTCGAAGCGATGGCCGGATCGGTGCCCGACGAGTCGGTGTATCTCGACAGCCTGCGTCGGCGGCGCGACTTGTCGGTGCTTCTGCTGCTGGACATCTCGGGTTCGGCGGCGGAGGCCGGCACGCTTGGGCGAACCGTGCACCAGCAACAACGCACCGTGGTCGCCAACCTCACCGTCGCATTGCACGACCTGGGCGATCGGGTGGCGCTGTATGCGTACTACTCGCAGGGCCGCTCCGCGGTGAGCATGGTGCCGGTCAAGCGATTTGACGACCACCTCGACAGCCAGGTGATCCGGCGATTGAACAGTCTGGAGCCCGGCGCTTACTCGCGACTCGGCGCGGCGATCCGCCACGGCGCGGCGGTATTGGAGGCGCGCGGCGGAACGTCGCGCCGACTCCTGGTGGTGCTGTCCGACGGACTGGCCTACGACCATGGTTACGAGCGCGCCTACGGTGCCGCGGATGCGCGTCGCGCGCTGACCGAGGCGCGCCGCCGCGGCACCGGCTGTGTCTGCCTGACGGTAGGGGCGGGCACCGACGTGGAATCGCTGCGCAGAGTATTCGGGAGCACCGCGCACGCGAGCATCGCCCGACCCGACGAACTCACGAGTGTCGTTGGGCCGCTGTTCCGTTCGGCGATTCGATCGGCCGAAGTGAAGAGGCGCGTGTCATGACGACCGGCCGCTCCGTCACCTTTGTTGAAACTAACATCTGTTCCGTTTACGCTCCATGGACCGCAACGCAGCGGCTGGCGGAAGGGTAGTAATGGCCAACGAGCCCACGCTCGCGCACCAGAACGGTGTGTCGGCTACGACCGGCGCCACGCGCCCGTTCTACACCGCAATCGGCAACGAAGAAGCCGTCTTCAAGGCCGCTTACCGCCAGGGCTTGTCAGTCGTGCTGAAGGGCCCGACCGGCTGCGGCAAGACCCGCTTCGTCGAGGCGATGGCCCATGACCTGGGCCGACCGCTGATCACCGTGGCCTGCCACGACGATCTCACCACCGCCGATCTGGTCGGCCGGTATCTGCTGCGCGGCGGCGAGACGGAGTGGGTCGACGGCCCGCTGACTCGTGCGGTGCGCGAGGGTGCCATCTGCTACCTCGACGAGGTGGTGGAGGCGCGTCAGGACACCACCGTCGTGCTGCATCCGCTCGCGGACTACCGGCGCCAACTGCCGATCGAGCGCCTCGGGGTGACGCTGGACGCGGCGCCGGGATTCGGCCTGGTGGTGTCCTACAACCCCGGCTACCAGAGCGTGCTCAAGGACCTCAAGGACTCGACCCGGCAGCGGATGATCGCCATCGAATTCGGTTTTCCGGCAAGCGAAGTCGAAGAGGGCATCGTCGCGCACGAGTCGGGCGTGGACGCCGCGACTGCGGCCGAACTGGTCCGATTCGGCCAGGCGATCCGTCGTCTGGAATCCGGCGGTCTGCGCGAGGTGGCGTCGACCCGGGTGCTCATCGCGGCCGGTCGGCTGGTTGCCGAGGGCCTGCTCGATGTACGCGGCGGCCGAGGCGGCGATCGCCGGCCCGCTCACCGACGACGTCGCGGTGAACCGCAGCCTCAAGGAAATGATCAACGTCTACCTGAGCGAGCCTGTCCGATCCGGTGATTGACGCGGCTCAGCGGCGCCGCTAGGGTCTGAACAAATATTAGGTTTGCCAAGACCGGGCGGCTGAACGCGGTCAGCGCGTCCTAGTGGAGGTCCGATGTCCTACGAAAGCACTGCTGAGCCGATCAAGATCGGCTATCTGATGGACTTCAAGCTCCCGCCGGGGTTCCCCGAGGAGCTTTTCGCCTCCTTCACTCAGACTTTCGATCTGATATTCGAGGAGGCGGTGCAGCAGGGCCTGATGGACCGTCCCGTGCAGATGATCTATCGCGAGGTGGAGGGTCTGCCCAAGGGTTCGGTCAAAGCGGTGATCGACGCGTATGGCGAACTGGTCGACGAGGGCTGCCTCGTGGTCTTCGGCCCCAACATCACCGATAACTGCGTGCCGTTGCGCGAAGCCATCGAGGAACGGTTCAAGGTGCCTGCCATCAGCGTGACCGGCACCGACGACTGGCTGGGCGAGTGGACGTTCGCCTTCCCGCAGGGATCGATGACCGACGAGCCGATCTTCATCGCGGACCTCGTCGCGAAACGAGGGCTCGCCGAGATCGGTGTTCTGGTCGAGCAGAGCCTCATTGGCGAGAGCTACCTGAAGAACCTGCGAAGTGCATGCCGGCGCAAGGGTATTCGGATCGTCGCGGAGGCCTCCATCGCGCAGACGGCTCAGGACATCAACGCCGCGGTGCAAACGCTGCACGAGGCAAAGTCCGAGGCGATTGTGCACCTGGGATTCGGATTCGGAATCGTCTTCATCAACCCCGCGCTGGAGGCCGATCGGTTGGGACCCGCCGCGCTTCACCACCACCGCATGGCAGAACGCGTGGGTCAATCCGATCATGTGGAACGCGTTCATGGGGTGGACCGGTGTCGACCAGTACGACGAGGCGAATCAGATCGGGCAGGACTTCCTCGACAGCTACGCGAAGAAGTACCACGGCAGTCGCCCCGAATTCTGCGTGACCGTTGTCAATCGCGACGTTGCCGCCACACTCGTGCGGGCATTCACCGACGCCCACCCGCTCAGCCCGCGCGGCGTCAAGGATGCGTTGGAGCGGGTGAAGATGATGCCGGCCGCCTCCGGCGCGCCCGGCACCCGCGTGTCCTTCGGCAAGTGGACCCGCCGCGCCTGGATGGGCGCCGGCTACCTGGTGGCTCGCACCCTGGATGCCGACGGCGTCAACTCGCACCTCGTCGACCGCTTCGGAGAAGAAGGGTGAGAAACAAATGAGCACCGATCAATCCACTCCGCTTGCCGCGGGCAGCGCAACCCGCCGCGCCGCAACGGAAATGGGGCGGCTGGATCGCCGGCGCCGCGCTGGCGGCTTTCGCGTTGTTCTTCATCGCGAACCGCCGGTGGGTGCTCGACCCGCGCGTCGCCAACCCGAACGTGCACGGCCGGCCGCGCCCGGTGAAGTTCATGTTCGGGCTGGACTACATCGGGTTCCTCGACGCTGCCACGGTCGTGTCGCTGCTCATTCTGCTGATCGTTTTCATCAGGGGCTGGCGTCGCAATCCGGGCAGCCCGGTGATGCTGATGTTCCTGTGCACCACGCTGATCGTGTGGCAGGACCCGATCATGAACTGGTCGCCGTTCGCGGTCTACAACCCCGACCTGATCCACTGGCCGGAATCCTGGCCGCTGGTGTCGCTGTCGCCGACCGTCGAACCGTTCGTGGTTTTCGGCTACGTGATGTTCTACTTCGGCCCCTACTTCCCGGCGGTCTGGATCCTGCGCAAACTGCAGGCGAAATACGGCCCGACGAGTTATGTTTCGCGACACCCGTTGGTCAGCCTCGGTCTGCTCGCCTTGGTGATCGGCTTCGTCTTCGACGCGTTCCTGGAGAACATCCTGATCCACTGGGGCATGTACATCTACTCGCAGGTGATCCCGTGGGGCTCGATCTTCACCGGCACCACGTTCCAGTTCCCGCTGATCTGGGAGTCGTTCTCGGTGTGCTTCGTGATGGTGCCGGCCGCGATCCTGTGCTACCGCGACGACACCGGTAAGTCGGTGGCGGAAAAGCTTGCCGCCAAGGCGAAGTTGTTCCCGACCCGGCCGGTGCTGGGCACCTTCCTGGTGATGTTCGCCATCATCAACGTGTCCTACTTCGCCTACGGCGCCTGGTTCTGGGTGATCAAGGTCAGCCATGCCGCCACGTCGGTTGCCTGCCCGTGGCCGTATCCGGAAGCCAAAGTGTATGACCCGCAAGGGTTATTACGAGAAGGCTGGAGCGCAGGGTCCGTACTCGGTCGGCATCTGGTCGACATGGGCGAGTGGCGAACCGAATGGCCGGCCGCACGTCCACGCGCCGCCACCCGGCCAAGGCCGCTGCGAACCCGCGAGGACGAATGGCTGAGCCGCGCAGCGTCGTCATCACCGGCGCTTCCCGTGGACTCGGGTTCGCAACGGCCGCGCGGCTCTATCGCGAGGGGTGGCGCGTGGTCGCGGCCATGCGCGACACCCGAGCAGGGTCTTGGCGTTGCTTCGCGAGGCGAGGCTGGGCGCCGCGTGCCGACGACGACCGGCTGATCGGCGTTCAGCTCGACCTGATGGACCACGCGTCGGTCACCGCAGCCGCCAAGGCCATCGAGCGAAGCCGTCGGCACGCCGTTCGCGATCGTGCACAACGCCGGCATCTCCGCCGCCGGAATGGTGGAAGAGACCGATATGGCGTTGTGGCAGCGGCTTTTGCCACCAGCGTCCTCGGGCCGGTCGCGCTCACTCAAGCTCTGCTGCCGTCGATGCGGGCAGCGGGCGAAGGTCGGATCGTGCTGGTGTCCAGCGCGGCCGGGGTGCGCGGTCAACCGGCCACCGCCCCGTACTCGGCGGCCAAAGGCGCGCTGGAGCGCTGGGGTGAATCGATGGCGGTCGAGATCGCGCCGTTCGGACTCGGCGTCACCGTGCTTGGTGGCCGGCACCTACGACACCGAGATCATCACCGATGCGGGCACCACCGACGATCGCGACTTCGGCGGTCCCTACGCCCGGCTGCACAACACCATGAACACCCGCGGGCGGTTCGCGATGCGGATGGCCAGGCCGCCGGAGAAGTTCACCGACGGAGTGGTCAAGGCGCTGGCCGACACCGGGTCGTTCCGCCGGCGCGGTGTGGGACCGGACGCGTCGATGTTGTTGGTATCCAGCCGGATTCTTCCGGCCATCGGCATGCACCACATGTCGCGGATCGTGCTCGGCATACCCAAGCAGGGTTCGATGCGCGATGGCGCGTGGCCGTTGACTGCCGCCCAGAAGGCTATGGTGTTCGTCGACGAAAGTCATTCCGGCACCGGTGATGCAACGCCTCGTGACGTTGGCGGCCAAGCGCCGCAAAGGACAATGAGGAGTAGGTAGGGATGGAACAGCTTTTCGACGACCTCGACGACTTCGGCGCGTTCGACGACGCGATCTCCGGGGACGTGCGTGACCCGTACACCGAGCTGGCGCGGCTGCGTCGCGAGGAGCCGGTGCAGCGACTCGACATCTCGGGCGCGCTTCCGCACGATGAGTCCCTGCCGATGTTCATCGTGTATCGCCACGAGGATGTCCAGCAGATGCTCCGCGACAACGAGACGTTCTCCTCGGCGGCCGTCATTGCGGCGTTCGGCCCGGTGCTCGGCGAAGGCGTGATGCTCGGCATGGACGAACCGATCCACGGTCGGCTGCGTTCACTGGTGTCGAAAGCGTTCTCGCAGAAGTCTTTGGCGAAGTGGCAGGACGAGCTGGTCGGCCGGGTGGCGAACGGGCTGATCGACAAGTTCGCGGCCAACGGCAAAGCGGACCTGGTCAAGGAATTCACCTTCGACTACCCCAGCCAGATCATCGCGGGGCTGCTGGGCTTGCCGGAAAAGGACTACCCGCAGTTCCAGCGCTGGTCGATCTCGCTGCTGAGCTGGCTGATGAACCCCGAACGCGGGCTGGCGGCCTCGGCCGCTCTCTGCGAATACTTCGAGCCGATCCTTCAGGCCCGTCGCGCCGAGCCCAAGGACGATTTGATCAGCGCGCTCGGTGCCGCCGAGATCGACGGGGAGAAGCTCACCAACGAGGAGATCTTCTCGTTCCTGCGGCTGTTGCTGCCCGCCGGCGTCGAGACGACCTACCGGTCGCTGGGCAGCCTGCTCCTGGGACTGTTGTCCGACCCGGAGCAGTTGGACGCGATCCGCGCGGACCGCTCGCTGATTCCGCAGGCGATCGAGGAGGGTGTGCGGTGGGAGCCCCCGCTGCTGACCATCACCCGGGTGGCGACCCGCGACACCGAACTCGGCGGGGTCAAGATTCCGGCCGGCTGCACGGTGATGCCGATGCTGGGCTCGGCGAACCGGCAAGAGGACCGCTACCCCGACCCCGACACCTTCAACATCCACCGGCAGGCCAAGGCGAATCTGGGCTGGGGCCACGGCGTCCACGTCTGCCTCGGCATGCACCTGGCGCGGCTGGAGATGCGCACCGCCATCAACCTGCTGCTGGATCGGCTGCCCAACCTGAGGCTCGACCCCGATGCCGACGACCCGCACGTCCGTGGACAGGTGTTCCGCTCGCCGACCTCGGTGCCGGTGCTGTTCGATCCGCAGTAGATCGCCGATATCGCCTTTACATTGGCAGGGCGCAGCCGTAAAGTCCTAGCTGAGCGTCTGCTCAACTTTCCGCTCAGGAGGGACGACGCGATTGACCGGGCCGCTGCGTGACATCAGGGAGTTTCTGGGCGACGCCGACGCCTACCGCGACGAGCTGTACCGACGCTGGACGGGACTGCTGAGCTACCGCTACATCGGGCGCAATCATTCGTCGATGAACATCGGCGACAGCGACGACACCGTCGTCATCCGTCGCGATATGCGCAACGAGGCGGGCGGAATCATGGTGGCGCCGTTGGCCATCGCCTCGCCCGAGGGTTGCCAGACCGACATGGTCGCCGTACCCAACCCGGTGATCGCCTCGGTGCAGATCGTCGATCCCGGCTACGACGTGAAGAGGGTCGAGATCGTCGAGTCCGGCAACGTCCACCAGGGCCGGATGATGGGCTACGGGCGATGCAAGATCGTCGACGCCGACAACCCCGACCGGGTCATCGCCTTCAACGAAGGCCAAGGCGCGATCATCGGTATCCCGCCCGAAGGCCTTGGCAAGATGGATGTTTCGGGTACCGAGCTGGTGATCGAGGATTCGCCCGAGCTGCCGCCGCTGTGGCAGGCCTTCGGCGCGTCCAAGCGTGCTGACGGCCGTTGGCAGCTGCCGGCGCTCAGCGAGGAGCTGGCGTCGCCGGACGCGGCGCTGCACATCGGCCCGCAGCACGTGGTGCTGGAAACCGCGGCGATCGACCTGGCCGCCGATGCTGTCGGAACCCGCAAGCTGCAGGTGGTGAGCTGGCACGTGATGTTCATGTCGCGCGGCAAGGTCGGCCCGTTCCGGGTGGACGGCACCGCGCACGTGGGCGGATCGGGCAAGGTCGGTGTGCGCATGCTGCTGCACGACGAAGGCAACGCCGAAAAAGCGGTGACGTCGGCGGCGGCGATCTTCGAGATCGTCGGCTAGTTCGGAGTGGCCTAATTCTGGGAGTGAATGGTGGCTAACGCCAAGGATGCTCGTCAGTGGGCGCGCAATTCGTTGCACGGCATCGGCGACTCGCTGTACACCCCGTTCAGCGGGCGCGACGGCGACGACATCGACTGGGATGCCTACCGCACGCTGGTCCGGCACTGCGTTGGCACGCTGCAGTCACCCGATGCTGTGGGTGACCAGCGGCGTCGCGGAATTCTGGTCGCTGACCATCGCGGAGCGAAAGAAGCTGCTGGAAGTCGCCATCGAGGAAGCGCGGAGGATCAACCCCGAGGTGATCGTCCAGTCCTGCACAGCGGCGATGTCCGCCAAAGACTGCCTCGAGTTGACCCGGCACGCCCAGGACGCCGGGCGCCGACATCGTCTACATCCAGACTCCGATGATGGAATTGCACGGCGGCGAAGGCGTTTTGAGCTTCTTCTCCTACATCGCCGACCGCACCGACATCGCGCTGGGGATGTTCAACTCGCCCAGTTCGGGATACGTCCTCTCCGCGCAGGAAGGCGCGCGGATCGTCGAGGAGATTCCCGCGGTGTGCGCCACCAAAGAAGGCTCGTTCCGTCCGCATCAAAGCCGCATGCTGCATGAGCTTGCGCCGGACCTGGTGATCTGGGAATGCGATACGACGGTGTACCGGGCCGGTTGGCTGCGATCCGGCATCGTCGGACCTGGGCAGCTCGGTACCACCGGCTACCTCTTCGAGACGACGGAAAAGCGTGCGCTGTCACAGTATTGGGATCTGGTCTGGAACGACAAGCTGGTCGAGGCAATGGATTTCGCGCAAGGAGTCGGGGCTCGACCAGTTCGAGCTCGACATGCGCGGCTGGTTCACTCGCTATCCCGGGCGGCCTGACTACTTCACCCACTGGGGCGGCGCATTCAAATACGCCGCATCGGTGGTCGGGCTGCCGATCGGGTCGTACCCGGAATCCCGCCCGCCGCAAGCAAAGTTGCCCGACCAGGCGCGCACCGATATCCGCGCGGCATACCGGCGCTACGGGCTCATCGACGACTAACTGCTCGTCGAGAAAGATCGGAGAACTCGCATGACTGACGCCAAACCACTGAGCGGCATCCGCGTATTGGAGGTTGCGGCATGGACATTCGTCCCCGCGGCCGGCGCGGTGCTGGCCGAGTGGGGCGCCGACGTTATCAAGGTCGAACCACGCGAAGGTGGCGATCCGCAGCGCGGGCTGGTCACCATGGGCCTCATTCCCGGCGGTCCCACCGCTGTCAACTACATGATCGAAATGCCCAACCGCGGAAAGAAATCCATCGGCATCGACTTGACCACACCGGGTGGTCAAGAGGTCGTCTATGAGCTGGCGAAGACCAGCGACGTGTTCCTCACCAGTTATCTGCCCGGTCGTCGCAAACACTTCGGTATCGAGGTCGAGCAGATTCGTGCCGCGAACCCCGACATCGTCTACGTGCGCGGATCCGGTTATGGGCCACAGGGTCCCGACGCTGACCGGCCCGGCTATGACGGCGTGTCCTTCTGGTCACGCGGTGGGATCGCCGACGCGCTGACCCGCGAGCTTCCCGAGCCGGTGATGCAGACCCCGGCATTCGGCGACCTGATGGGCGGACTGACCATCGCCGGCGGCATCGCCGCCGCGCTGTACAAACGCAAGTCGACCGGTGAGACCTCGATCGTCGACGTCTCGCTGCTCGGCCTCGCGGCGTGGGCGATGACCCCGCAGGTGACCGCCGCGAACCTCTACGGCGGCGACCCGATTCCGACGTTCACCCACCGCGACATGCCCAACCCGCTGGTCGGCAATTACAAGACCAAAGACGACCGCTACATCACGCTGATGATGTTGCAGGGCGACAAGTTCTACCCCGAGTTCATGACGGTCATCGGCCGCACCGACCTGATCACCGACGAGCGGTTCGCCGACGGTCACTCTCGTTTCACGAACCGCGGCGAGCTCATCGACATCATGGACGCCGAGTTCGCGTCAAAGACCGTCGACCAGTGGCGCGAGATTCTCAAGCCGCTGTCGGGCGCCTGGGCCGTCCTGCAGAAGACCAGTGAGTTGCACGAAGATCCCGCCGTCATCGCCAACGGTTACATCCCGACGGTGAACGCGATGAATGGCAAGCCCTACATCCTGCCGACCAACCCGGTCCAGTTCGACGGCCATCACGTGCAGCCGACCGGCGCACCCGAACACGGCCAGCACACCGAAGAGATCCTGCTCGACGCCGGGGTCGACTGGGACAAAATCGAGCAATACAAGCAGGACGGGTCGATCCTCTAGGAACCGACCCGCCCCGGTGTACGTCTAGGTGCTGACTAGGCGCTGCGGCGGATACCGCGCGACCGGCCGATGTCCCGCTTGAGCAGCAGTTCGCGTTCGGCCTCCGACAGACCGCCCCAGATCCCGTACGGCTCGCCCACGTCCAAGGCGTGTGCACGGCACTGAGCCATCACCGGGCAGCTGCGGCACATCTCCTTGGCGCGGCGCTCGCGCTGCAGACGGGCCCGGCCGCGTTCGCCGTCCGGGTGGAAGAACACCGACGAGTCCACGCCGCGGCAAAGGCCTTGTAATTGCCAATCCCAAATGTCTGCGTTGGGACCTGGTAGTTGCTCCGGTTGCGGCATTGAAGTCCCTCTCTACACGCCCATGTTCAGGCCAGTTCGCGATCTAGTTGGTCGTCAACTGAATCGAGCGGGTCGTCGGTGACTACTCGTCGGAACTAAACGTAGGGGCGCTAGGGAATTGCCGTCAACAGGCTAAAGTCTGCTGAATGCTCAACTGCGGCTTGGGAATTTACGCTGCGTTCATAGAGGTGATGGCCGCCTAGGAGTCGAGGACTGCATGTTGGCCGCTCGGTAACCGGAAATATCGCAGTTCGCGGCCGAATTGGGCGGCATGCACAACAAATTCGATCACTCGTTGGATTTAATACCGGTGTAACTCAGAAACCATGAAGTCTTAACGGATAACGGACCGTGATACATATCTCCTACGACTCGTCCGGCGAGTCAGACGTACTGGCTGCCGCCTTTGGTGACGCAGCCCGGGCGCTGGCCGCTGCCTGCATCGACGACACCGCATCAGCATTGGCTGCGTGCGATCGCCGCCGCAGGACAGGGTCGTTACGGCAGCGCGTACGCCGACCTGGCGGCGCTGACTCGGGCCACGCCGTCGGGCCGGCTGGCATCGCTCGCCCACAGCGCACGTGCGTCGTTTCTGCGCCAGCTGGGCTGGCACGGTCTGGCCCGCGGCTGGGACGGTCGCGCCTTGGCGCTGGCCGGCGACGACCCCGAGGCGGCCGGCGATGCGCTGACGGGGCTCGCGGCCGACGCGCTGGGTGTCGGGCGGCTGGCCGCCGCGGCGACGCTGCTCGCGCGGGCGGAGCCATTCGTGGCGCGGGCGCCACACCGGGTGGCGGTGCGGCGGGCGTGGGTGGCTGCCGAGCTGGCGATGGTCGGCGGCGAGGGCGACGTCGCGGTTCGCCACGCCGAGGCGGCGGCCGAGCTGGCCGCGACCACCCTCGACGGCGCGGCCCGGCATCGCGCCAAGAGCGAGGTGGTGCTGGCCGCGGCGCTGTGCAGCGCCGGCGCGCTCGGGCGTGCGCGGGACGTCGCCGACGCAGCCTTGGAGCTCACCGGGCGTCTGGGTCTGGTACCGCTGCGCTGGGCGCTGGCCTGCCTGCTCGTTGATCTTGCCGTCACGGAGGAAAGGGCCGCGGATCTGCGTAACGTCCGCGACGACTGCGCACGCCGGGTCGAGCACTGGGGTGGAACCTGGCGACGGCCCTGAGATCTGCCGGATCGCTATTGGTGTCAGTGAGTGAGAAGAGAAACGGGCGCTCAGCGGCGAGCCGTGCTATTCCCGTGATCTCGAAGTGTCCGAGGTCGCTTCGTTGAGCGATGCGTCGGCATATCCCCGGCAATAATCCCAGGTCACGTAGGCGTCGGGCTCGGGATCGTAGGCCGGCTCGTGCGGACGCACGGTGCCGTCGACCAGCAACTGAAGCAGGTTGGCGCGCAGCATGTCCCAGTCGTGGTAGTGGTCCTGCTGACATTCGTCGCAACACACCACCAAGCCGCGAATGCCTTTGTGCGCCAACAGGGCTTCGTACACCGCGAGATCGGCCAGGTCGGCCTCGACCGCCATCCGCTCCTGGGGATCCAGCGGCTGGCCCGGCTCGACAGCATCCAATGCCGCCGACGGATCACTGGGGTCGTCGGCAAATGGGTCAGGCGGCAGCCCGGGCGGGAGGTGGTCGCGCACGGGTCCACATTACGCAGCCTGGCGGGCATCACGCCAGCGCTACCCCGCAGCGCAGCCGCCATGTCGCAGCCGCACGAGGCTTCCTGCGGCCCGCGTCGTGGGCCGAGGGCGGGGCCTAATTGCCCGCCTCCTCCTCCCGCCGCGTCGCGGCGTGCATCGTCACCGGGGTGGGAGCCGATAGGATGGGTTTCTCACCCGCCACATCTCCGCGCGCTGCATGGGAGGGCCCCGGCAATGTCATCTGGCTTGTCCCGTCTCGAAGGCAGTGGCGACCTGATCGTCGCCTCGTACCCCCGGGTGGGTGGTTTCCCGGAAGATCCGGTACCGACCGGCGGCGACGATCCGCAGAAGATCGCGATGCTGGGACTGACCTTCGATGACGTCCTGCTGCTGCCCGCTGCCTCCGATGTGGTGCCGGCGACCGCCGACACGTCGAGTCAGCTCACCAAGAACATCCGGCTGAAGGTGCCGCTGGTCAGCTCCGCGATGGACACCGTGACCGAGTCACGGATGGCGATCGCGATGGCCCGCGCGGGCGGCCTCGGGGTACTGCACCGCAACCTGCCGATCTCCGAGCAGGCCGGACAGGTCGAAACCGTGAAGCGCTCGGAGGCCGGCATGGTCACCGACCCGGTCACCTGCAAACCGGACCACACGCTGGCCGAGGTGGACGCGATGTGCGCCCGGTTCCGGATCTCCGGGCTGCCGGTCATCGACGACGCGGGCCAGCTGGTCGGCATCATCACCAACCGCGACATGCGGTTCGAGGTCGACCAGTCCAAGCCCGTCGCCGAGGTGATGACCAAGGCCCCGCTGATCACCGCCCAGGAAGGCGTCAGCGCGAACGCGGCGCTGGGCCTGCTGCGCCGGCACAAGATCGAGAAGCTGCCGATCGTCGACGGGCATGGCCGGCTGACCGGGCTGATCACCGTCAAGGACTTCGTCAAGACCGAGCAGCATCCGCTGGCGACCAAGGACAGCGACGGCCGGTTGCTGGTCGCCGCCGCCGTCGGTGTCGGCGACGACGCCTGGGTGCGCGCGATGACGCTGGCCGACGCGGGCGCCGACATCCTGGTGGTCGACACCGCGCACGCGCACAACCGGCTGGTGCTCGACATGGTCGCGCCAACTCAAGGGTGAAGTCGGCGACCGGGTCGAGATCGTCGGCGGAAACGTCGCCACCCGGTCGGGCGCCGCCGCGCTGGTCGAGGCCGGCGCGGACGCGGTC
Organism: uncultured Actinomycetota bacterium; assembly: GCA_963796825.1. Taxonomy (GTDB): domain Bacteria; phylum Actinomycetota; class Actinomycetes; order Mycobacteriales; family Mycobacteriaceae; genus Mycobacterium. Next base: position 374,596 of record CAWCNE010000006.1, on the reverse strand, counting down.
AAAGTCGGCGTTGGGCCCGGGTCGATCTGCACCACCCGCGTGGTCGCCGGAGTCGGCGCCCCGCAGATCACCGCGATCCTCGAGGCGGTCGCGGTGTGCCGCCCGGCCGGAGTGCCGGTGATCGCCGACGGCGGCCTGCAGTACTCCGGCGACATCGCCAAGGCGCTGGCGGCGGGCGCGTCCACCACCATGCTGGGATCGCTGCTGGCCGGTACCGGCGAAGCGCCCGGCGACCTGATCTTCGTCAACGGCAAGCAGTACAAGAGCTACCGCGGCATGGGGTCGCTGGGCGCCATGCAGGCGCGGGCGGCGAGAGGCCGAAGTCGTACTCCAAGGACCGCTACTTCCAGGACGACGCGCTCTCCGAGGACAAGCTGGTGCCCGAGGGCATCGAAGGCCGGGTGCCGTTCCGCGGTCCGCTGACGTCGGTGATCCACCAGCTCACCGGCGGCCTGCGCGCCGCGATGGGCTACACCGGTGCCGAGACCATCGAGGCACTGCAGCGGGCGCAGTTTGTCCGCATCACCGCGGCGGGCTTGAAGGAAAGCCATCCGCACGACATCACGATGACCGCCGAAGCGCCCAACTACTACGCTCGGTGAACTGATCGAAGGACCGCTCATGCGTGACATGGTCGAGATCGGCATGGGCCGAACAGCCCGGCGCACTTACGAACTCGATGAAATCAATATCGTGCCGTCGCGGCGCACCCGCTCGTCGCAGGACGTCACGACGGCCTGGCAGCTCGACGCCTACCGGTTCGAGATCCCGATCGTCGCGCATCCGACCGACGCCCTGGTGTCGCCGGAGTTCGCCATCGAACTCGGTCGGCTCGGCGGCCTCGCCGTGCTCAACGGCGAGGGGCTGATCGGCCGCCACGCGGACGTCGAAGCCAAGGTCGCTCAGGTCATCGAGGCGGCCGCCAAAGAACCCGAGCCGTCGGCGGCCATCCGGCTGCTGCAGCAGTTGCACGCCGCGCCGCTGGACCCCGAGCTGCTGGGCGCCGCGGTGGCCCGCATCCGCGAGGCCGGGGTGACCACCGCGGTTCGGGTGAGCCCGCAGAACGCCCAGGCGCTGACGCCGGCGCTGGTGTCGGCGGGCATCGACCTGCTGGTCATCCAGGGCACCATCGTCTCCGCCGAACGGGTCGACAGTCACGGCGAGCCGCTGAACCTGAAGACCTTCATCTCCGAGCTCGACGTTCCGGTGGTGGCGGGCGGCGTGCTCGATCACCGCACCGCGCTGCACCTGATGCGCACCGGCGCGGCGGGCGTCATCGTCGGCTACGGCTCGACCAGCGGAGTGACCACCAGCGACGAGGTGCTCGGGATCCGCGTGCCGATGGCCACCGCGATCGCCGACGCCGCCGCGGCCCGCCGCGAATACCTCGACGAAACCGGCGGCCGCTACGTGCACGTGCTTGCCGACGGGGACATCCACACCTCCGGAGATCTCGCCAAGGCCATCGCCTGCGGCGCCGACGCCGTGGTGCTCGGCACCCCGCTCGCCGAGGCCGTCGAGGCGCAGGGCGAGGGCTGGTTCTGGCCGTCCGCGGCCGCCCACCCGTCGCTGCCCCGCGGTGCCCTGCTGCAGATCGCGGCCGGCGAGCGGCTCTCGCTGAACCAGGTCCTCAACGGCCCGTCCGATGATCCGTTCGGCTCGCTGAATCTCGTCGGCGGTCTGCGCCGTTCGATGGCCAAGTCGGGCTACTGCGACCTCAAGGAATTCCAGAAGGTCGGCCTGACCGTCGGCAGCTAAGCAGCTGACCGCCCGCCGACGATGCGCGCCGTGTAGCGGCGCGAGGTGGGGGTACCTCCCAGTCGCGAAGCGGCGAGGGGGCGAGTCGGGCACTTGACCTCGTTTCTGGCTCATTACCGGCCGGTAAGTACATACTGGGGACGTGGAACCTGACTACGACGTCTTGATCATCGGTTCGGGTTTTGGTGGCAGCGTCACCGCGCTGCGGTTGACGGAGAAGGGCTACCGCGTCGGCGTGCTCGAGGCCGGCCGGCGCTTCGCCGACGAGGACATGGCCAAGACCTCTTGGAACCTCCGCAAATTCCTGTGGGCCCCCAAGTTCGGCATGTACGGCATCCAGCGCATCCATCTGCTGCGCAACGTGATGATCCTGGCCGGCGCGGGCGTCGGCGGTGGGTCGCTGAACTACGCGAACACGCTCTATGTGCCGTCGGAGCCGTTCTTCGCCGACAAACAGTGGTCGCACATCACTGATTGGCAATCGGAGTTGATGCCGCACTACGAGCAGGCCAAGCGAATGCTCGGCGTGGTCACCAATCCGACCTTCACCGACGCCGACCGGGTACTCAAAGAGGTCGCCGAGGACATGGGCTGCGGCGACACCTTCGTGCCCACCCCGGTCGGGGTGTTCTTCGGGCCCGACGGCACCAAGACGCCTGGCCAGACGGTTCCCGACCCGTACTTCGGCGGTGCGGGCCCGGAGCGCACCGGCTGCCTGGAATGCGGCAGCTGCATGACCGGATGCCGCTACGGGGCCAAGAACACGTTGTTGAAGAACTACCTCGGCCTCGCGGAATCCAAAGGCGCAGAAGTGATTCCGATGACAACTGTCACCAACTTCGAACAGCGCGACGACGGGATCTGGGAGGTTCGCACCGCGCGCACCGGCCGCGCGCTGCGCCGCAAGAAGCGCACCTTCACCGCCAAGCACGTGGTGCTGGCCGCGGGTACCTGGGGAACGCAGCATCTGCTGTTCAAGATGCGCGACAAGGGCAAGTTGCCCGAGCTCTCCGAACGGCTGGGCGAGCTGACCCGGACCAACTCCGAGTCCATCGTCGGCGCGGGCCGGTTGAAGGTCAGCCCCGATCTGGACCTGACCCACGGGGTGGCGATCACCTCGTCGATCCACCCGTCGTCGGACACCCACATCGAGCCGTGCCGTTACGGCAAAGGCTCCAACGCGATGGGTCTGCTGCAGACGCTGATGACCGACGGCCCCGGCCCCGGCGGCAGCGACGTGCCGCGGTGGCGGCAGTTGATCAACAACGCGGGCGACGACCCGCGTGGCACGCTGCGTCTGCTCAACCCGCGGCGCTGGAGCGAGCGCACGATGATCTCGCTGGTGATGCAGAACCTGGACAACTCGATCACCACCTACACCAAACGCGGCAAGCTGGGTCGCCGCCGCTACGTCAGCAAGCAGGGCCACGGCGTGCCGAACCCGAGCTGGATCCCGGCCGGTAACGAGGCCACCCGTCGCATCGCCGAGAAGATCGACGGCGTCGCCGGCGGAACCTGGGGCGAGCTGTTCAACATCCCGCTCACCGCGCACTTCCTCGGCGGCGCGGCGATCGGCGACAGCCGCGAGGCCGGCGTCATCGACCCGTACCACCGGGCCTACGGCTACCCGACGCTGTTCGTGGTGGACGGCGCCGCGATCTCGGCGAACCTCGGGGTGAACCCGTCACTGTCGATTACCGCGCAGGCCGAACGGGCGGCATCGCTGTGGCCGAACAAGGGGGAGAACGACATTCGCCCCCGGCAGGGTGAGGCTTACCGTCGGCTCGACCCGATCGCGCCGGCCCACCCGGTGGTGCCGGACTGGGCGCCGGGCGCGCTGCGCTGGCTGCCGATCGAATCGATCAGCGCGGTGGCTCAGGAGGAGAGTCCCGGCAGCAACGATGCAGAGCCCAGCGATGCTGAGGAGCGCCGCAAAAGCCCAGGCTCCGTCAGCTCAGCTGGTTGACCGACCGGTAGGCGTTCCGGTGCATCGGAGCGCGTCCCGGTGGCTGCTGCGGCGCGGGCAACAGCGGCTCGCGCTTGATGATCGTGACCGTCATCGGTTCGGTCGTGCTGAGTTCCAGTTCCTCGCCGGCGTGCAGGATGGTCAACTGTTGATCCTCGGGTCCGTCGCGCAACGTGTAGGTGACCTCGTCGTGGATGACGTCCACGGTCAGCCGAAAGTCGCGCCAGCGCAACCGAAATCGCAGTCGTGAGATGCCGTCGGGCAGATACGGGTTGAGCGACAGGACTCCCTCGTCGTCGCGCAGGCCGCCGAAGCCGGCGACCAGAGCGGTCCAGGCGCCGGCCAGCGACGCCATGTGCAGCCCGTCTTTGGTGTTGTGGTGCAGATCGCGCAGGTCGACCAGCGCCGCCTCGTAGGTGTAGTCGTGCGCCAGCTCCACATGCCCGACGTTGGCGCACATCACCGCCTGAGTGCAGGCAGACAGCGACGAGTCGCGCACCGTGCGGCGCTCGTAGTAGTCGACGTTGCGGGCCTTTTGTTCGTCGCTGAATTTGTGGCTCTGCCAGTACATGGCGAGCACCAGGTCGGTTTGCTTGACCACCTGGGCCGGGTACAGCAACGCGTAGGGCTCGTGCAGTAGCAGCGGGTATTTGTTTCTGGTCGTCGAAATCCCATTCGGCGTAGGTGGTGAAGCCTTCGGACTGCGGGTGCACGCCGAGCTCTTCGTCGAACGGAATGTGCGCGGCGTCAGCGGCGTCGCGCCATGCGGCGGCCTCTTCGGTGCTCACACCCAGGTCGCGGGCGCGCTCGGAATGCCGGGCGCACGCGTCGGCCGCAACCCGCAAGTTGTGTGCCGCCATCATGTTGGTGAACACGTTGTCCCGCACGATCGCGGTGTACTCGTCGGGGCCGGTCACCCCGTCCAAGTGCCACACGCCGTGGCGGTCGTGGTGTCCCAGTGAATGCCACAGCCGTGCCGTCTCGACGAGCACCTCGAGCCCGCAGTCCTTCTCCAGCGACTCGTCGCCGGTGACAATCCGATAGCGCTCGAAGGCCATCGCGATGTCGGCGTTGATGTGCCACGCGGCAGTTCCGGCCGGCCAGTAGGCCGAACACTCCTGACCGCGGATCGTCCGCCAGGGGTAGGCGGCGCCCTTGAGGTCCAGCTGCGCGGCGCGCTCCTTGGCCAGATCCAATGTCGAAGCGCGCCAACGCAATGCGTCGGCAGCGGCGTGCGGCAAGGTGTAGGTCAGCACCGGAAGGACGAATCCCGTCGGTGTCCCAGAAGATGTGGCCGTCGTAGCCGGTGCCGGTCAGACCTTTGCTGGCGATGCCGCGGCCTTCGGCCCGCGCGCTGGCCTGCAGCAGGTGGAACAGCCCGAACCGGACCGCCTGCTGACAGATCGGATCGCCTTCCACCTCGACATCGGCGCCGTCCCAGTAGTCGTCGAGGATTTTGCGTTGGGCGTCCACCAGGCCCTGCCATCCGCTGTACCGCGCGCTGTGCAAGGCGGCCGGCGGCCTGGTCGCGCAGCGCGGGACGCGACCGCTGGCTCGACCAGCCATAGGCCAGGTATTTCACGATGCGCAGCTGCTGGCCCGGTCGCAGTCCGCAGATCACGGTGGTGCGGGCCAGGTCATCGCTCGCGTCGTTGCTGATCTCGTAGCGGCCCTCGACCTCGATCTCATGGTCCATCGCCGCCGCCATCATCAACGCGCTGGCGCGGGTCCGGTGCATCAGCAGCGCGCCGCATTCGGTGTCCTCGTGCTGGACGGCCTCCAGCGGGTTGTCGAGGATCGCCGAGACGCGCGGATCGCCGGACGTCACGGGCTGTTCTTCGTTGGCGACCAACTCGGATTGCACTGTGACACGGACGAATTGGTCGACGGCTTCGACCACGTACTCGATCGCGACGACGCTGCGCTGGGACAGTGACACCAGCCGGGTCGAGGTCACTCTGACCTGCTTGCCGACCGGGGACTGCCAGTGCGCGTCGCGGGTCAGCGTGCCGGCTCGCAGGTCGAGGATCCGCTCGTGGCTGATCAGCTTGCCGTAGCGAACGTCGAACGGTTCGTCGTCGACCAGCAGACGCAGGATCTTGCCGTTGGTGACGTCGACGACGGTCTGTCCGGCCTCCGGATAGCCGAAGCCCGCTTCGGCATACGGCAGCGGCCGCACTTCGTAGAACGAGTTGAGGTACGTGCCCGGCAGGCCATGCGGCTCGCCTTCGTCGAGGTTGCCGCGAATTCCGATGTGCCCGTTGGACAGTGCGAACAGCGACTCCGACTGGGCCAGAACGTCGAGGTTCAGCTTGGGTTCGCGGACCTGCCACGGTTCGACGGGCAGCGTGTCATCGGGGATCATACGGCCTCCTAAAGTAGTTCGCCGAGGTCGGTAACCACGACATCGGCTCCGTGGCTGCGTAATTCGTCGGCTTGGCCTACGCGATCAACGCCGACCACGTAGAAGTTGCCCGCCCGGCCGGATTCGACGCCGGACAGCGCGTCCTCGAAGACCGCCGCCGCGGAGGGTTCCACGTTCAGCAGTTCGGCGGCGCGCAGGTAGGAGTCCGGCGCCGGCTTGCCGGCGATGTGCTCTTCGCGCAGCGTCACGCCGTCGACACGCTGCTGAATGAACTTCTCCAACCCGGTGATCTCCAGCACCTCACGGGTATTCGCACTTGACGACACCACCGCGGTGGCCAGACCGGCCGCGGTCACCTTCTCCAGATAGCGGCGCGAACCCTCGAACACCTTGACGCCGTCGGAGTGCAAAGTCTCTTGGAAGGCATCGTTTTTGCGAGTACCCAACCCGTAAATGGTGTCCTTGTCGGCGCCGTCGTCGGGGTCGCCGTCGGGCAGCTCGATGCCGCGGCTGGCCAGAAACGAACGCACGCCGTCTTCACGCTTCTTGCCGTCGACGTATTTCAGGTAGTCCTTGTCCGCGTCGAACGGGACGAACTTCTCGCCGCTCTGTTCGGCATGTTGCTCGAGGAACGAGTCGAACATCACCTTCCAAGCCTTCGTATGCACGCTGGCGGTGTCGGTCAGCACACCGTCGAGATCGAACAGGCAGGCGTGCACCGCTTCCGGTAGACCAAGCACGACGGACCTCCCCCTCAAGAATTACCCGGGCCACGATGACTTGGGCCAGGGTTATCTCGGCCGTCGGTCGTTATTACCTCACCATGCCCGGACCCGGTTCGCCATCCGTTCCGGCCGACCGAATGTTTCCCTGCTGTTCGGCGCCCGACCTCGCGGCGGCCGTCAGGTCGGCGGTGTGCCGGTGAACACACCTTCGGCCAACCTGAGCCACGCTTCGCGGAATCGCTCGGTGTCGATACTGCCGGGCGTGCGGCCGACCAACAACTGCGCGATCGGCGGGTAGGCCAGCGCCGCCAACAGCACGGTGCCCGTCGCTTCGGGATCCTCGACCAGTGCGGCGCCGGCATCCTTCGCGCCGCTCAACGCGCGACCGATCCGCTGGTAGGCGGTAGTCGTCGCCGCCGACCACACATCGTCGATCATGTCGTCGAGCGCCTCGGGCTCGCGGAACATCACCCGAAGCAACTCGGTGTTGTTCTCGATGTTGGCCCAGATCTGCTCGGCGCCTCCGCGTAACGCCCCCTGGACGTCGGTGGGTCGGGTCCGGTCGTAGTCGTCGCGCATGGCGCCCATCTGTTCCACTTGCCGCCGCACCGCCTCCTGCAGCAGTGCCTTCTTGGACGGAAAGTGCTTGTAGAGGGCTCCGGATCCGGGCGACAGGCCGCAGGCCCGCTGAATGTCGGCGATCGACGTGGAGCCATACCCCTGGCGGGCGAACAACGCTATGGCCGCGTCCAGCAGGCGGTCGCGCGTGCTGGCGTCAGGCGCGGTCATGGGCGTGACGGTACCTGCGACGCGAGCGCAGGAGGTGAGTGAGCGCTCACCGCCGCGGGGGCTCAGCTCGCGGCCGGTTCCACCACATGCAGGGGCGCGCCGCTGATCACCCGGCTGCGTTGGCCGTGTACGTCGACGGGGACATCGCCTTGCACGGTGACGCGGTGCATGAGCCGGTACTGGTCGTCGTAGTCGTCGACGGCGCGGTGCTGGGTCGCGCGGTTATCCCAGATGGCGACATCGCCGGACGCCCAATTCCATCGAACGGTGTTCTCGGGCATGGTGATTCGACGTTGCAGCAATTCGAGAAGAGTTTGCGACTCGTAAGTGTCCAGCCCGACGAATCCGCGGACGAAGTCGCCCGGCCACCAGGGTACGTTCACCGGTCTCGGGATGGACCCGCACGACGGGGTGCTCGGTGCGAAAGTCGATCTTCTCGAACCGGGCCCGGTGCGATCTCTGGTTGTCGGTCTGCGCCTCGGGCGCCGCGACGTAGTCGTAGCGGTTGCTGTGCAGCGCCCAGAGGTTTTCGGTGAGGTGTTTGAGCGACTCGGGCAGCGCCTCGTACGCCGCGGCGGTGGAGGCCCACAGCGTCGACCCGCCGTAGCTGGGCAGCGTGACGGCGCGCAGCACCGAGGCGGCCGGATAGTTCGCCACGAACGTGACGTCGGTGTGCCAGCGATTTGCCTTGCCGTACTCGGAGTTGATCGGCGTGATGATCGGCATGTTCTCCTGCTGCACCACCGGGTGGGCGATCGGCGTGCCGAGGCGGGCGGCGAAGGCGTGCTGCCCGGCATCGTCGAGATGCTGTTGGTCGCGAAAGAAGATCACTTTGTGGCGCAGCAGCGCTTCTCGAATGTCTGCGATGGTGCCGGCGTCGAGATCGCCGGATAGCTGCACACCATCGATACGGGCGCCGATACGGCTGCCCAACTGGGTCACGGTCGTTGCCATGGGAGTCCTCTCACCTGATGTGTAGTCGCTTGACTACAGCGGCATGCATGCGAGTGTAGACATATGACTACAACCGACGTCAACCCCCGGATGCGCGCCCGAAACTCGGCGTCGAGAACCGCACGCATGCGGCCGCGCAGGTCCGCCCCGGACGAGCCTGACTTTCCCGAGTCGGTGGCGACGAACGCGCCGCTGCTCGCCTCTAGACTGTGCCGGTGGAGTCAGCATCGCCCCGTCCCGTGCTGGTCGTCGATTTCGGCGCGCAATACGCCCAGTTGATCGCCCGCCGGGTGCGAGAGGCGCGGGTGTTCTCGGAGGTGATTCCGCATACCGCCTCGGTCGACGAGATCAAGGCCCGCGATCCGCTGGCGGTGGTGCTGTCCGGCGGTCCGGCCAGCGTGTACGCCGACGGTGCACCGCAGCTCGACCCGGCATTGTTCGACCTGGGCGTACCGGTCTTCGGCATCTGCTACGGATTCCAGGCGATGGCCCAGGCGCTCGGCGGCACCGTCGCACGCACCGGCACCAGCGAGTACGGCCGAACCGAGCTGAATAGTCGTTGGCGGCGAACTGCATTCGGACCTGCCCGACACGCAGCCGGTGTGGATGAGTCACGGTGACGCGGTCACGTCCGCGCCGGAGGGCTTCGAGGTGATCGCCACCAGCGCGGGCTCCCCGGTGGCCGGGTTCGAGAACCGGGCGCGACGATTGGCCGGCGTGCAGTACCACCCCGAGGTCTTGCACAGCCCGCACGGACAGCAGGTGCTCACCCGGTTCCTGCACGAGTTCGCCGGCATCGGTCCGGATTGGACACCGGCCGGCATTGCCGAGGCGTTGATCGAGCAGGTGCGCAACCAGGTCGGCGACGGCCACGCGATCTGCGGCCTTTCCGGCGGGGTGGATTCGGCAGTCGCCGCCGCGTTGGTGCAGCGCGCCATCGGTGACCGGCTGACGTGTGTGTTCGTCGACCACGGGTTGCTGCGCGCCGGTGAGCGCGCGCAGGTGCAGCGCGACTTCGTCGCCGCCACCGGCGCCAACCTGGTGACCGTCGATGCCGAAGCGACTTTCCTCGAGGCGCTCTCCGGGGTGACCAATCCCGAAGGCAAGCGCAAGATCATCGGACGGCAGTTCATCCGGGCGTTCGAGGGTGCCGTGCGAGATGCGCTGGGGGACAACGACACTGAATTCCTGGTGCAGGGAACGCTGTATCCCGACGTGGTCGAGTCCGGTGGCGGACCGGGTGCCGCGAACATCAAGAGCCACCACAACGTCGGCGGACTGCCCGACGATCTGAAGTTCACACTCGTCGAACCGTTGCGGCTGTTGTTCAAAGACGAGGTGCGCGCGGTCGGTCGCGAGTTGGGTCTGCCCGAGGAAATCGTTGCGCGCCAGCCCTTTCCGGGGCCCGGTTTGGCGATCCGCATCGTCGGAGAGGTCACCGCTGGGCGGCTGGAGACGCTGCGGCGGGCCGACTCGATCGCGCGCGAGGAATTGACCGCGGCCGGTCAGGATCAGCAGATCTGGCAGTGCCCGGTGGTGCTGCTCGCCGACGTCCGCTCGGTGGGCGTGCAGGGGGACGGCCGGACGTACGGGCATCCGATCGTGCTGCGTCCGGTGTCCAGCGAAGACGCCATGACCGCCGACTGGACCCGGGTGCCTTATGACGTGCTGGAGCGGATTTCGACCCGGATCACCAACGAGGTGGCTGAGGTCAATCGCGTGGTGCTGGATGTGACCAGCAAGCCGCCCGGCACCATCGAGTGGGAGTAGCTCGCCATGGCTGCTGCTGTCGACCCATCGGTGCCGCCCGGTGGTTCCGGCTGTAGCGAGTGCGACGCCACCGGTGGTTGGTGGGTACACCTGCGGCGGTGTGCGGCCTGCGGCCACGTCGGTTGCTGCGACGATTCGCTGTCCAGGCATGCAACGCAGCACTGGCGAGAGACTGCACACCCGATCATCCGGTCGTTCGAACCGGGCGAGGACTGGTTCTGGAACTACGAGACCAACGATTACTACGACGGTCCCGAACTTGCCCCACCGGAATGCCATCCCGCGGACCAGACGGTCCCCGGTCCCCGCGGTCGAGTGCCGCGCGACTGGGCCGAACTGCTCAGTCGGCGAGACGGCTGACGCCCGCCTGATCCGGGCTGCAAGGCCCGATTGATTGACTGCTGTACGGCTGCGTGGTACCAACTAGTCAATTGAAAACATCGTTTTCAATTCAGCGCTGTGCTGACGTGGCTGGAGGGTGATCGTGGCCGACGACGGTGGTGACAAGACCCAACCAGCCTGGAAACAGACGATGGCATGGCTGCCGCACTCGATCGCGGAGGCGGCGCTGTCGCCAGGGGACGGCGAGGCCGCCGACCTCTCGGGGGCGTGGGCGCATCTGCAGGAACGGCTGAACGCGGCCGAGCAACTCGTACGGTCCACCCCGGTCAACAAGAATCGCCTCGACTACGGGTCGGGGATGCGACATCTGATGGTGTTGTTGGCGGTCGGCACGGACATGGCACTGCGGGCGGATCCGGACCCGGTTCTCGCCGTCAACCGGGCCCGCATGGACGACATCGTCACCTGGGGGCTGGAATGTCCGGACTGTGTGTATCTGAATGCGAGCCTGCGCGCGGGCGAGACGTATCGGATCTTCGGCAGCCGGGGCACGGCCCGATACGTCGGCCTGCAGACGATGGACGGGATCGCCGCGACCGCGAACTGCCTCGTCGACGAACTCGAGGTCGACGCCGACGGGAACTTCGAAGCGATCTTGTCCGCCGAGGAGCACGGCGGTAACTGGCTGCGGCTGGCTGGGGATCATCCGACGCTGACGGTACGAAACTTCTTCTACGACTGGGACACCGAGGTTCCCGCGTCATTGCGTATTGAGCGCATCGGCGATGAGGCTGCACTGCAGGCTCGTTCGGTTGAATTGGATGTGTCGGTGTCGCGCCAGCTTCACGCGCTGGGCGACTTCGTCTATGACAACCTGAAATTCTTCCTCGACTTCGGTGCCATGCCGCCGGCCAACGGCTTCATACCGCCGATGGACATGAGCGACATGGGCGCGGCAGCGGAAAACCGGCCTGTCATCGGAAGATTCGAGCTCGAGCCCGACCAGGCGCTGATCCTCGAGGTCGAGCCACCCGAGGGCGTCTACTGGAGCCTTTCGCTGGGCAATCCGTGGTTGGAGACGATTCACTACGGACGCCATCAGTCCAGCCTCAACGGACATCAGGCGGTGATCGATTCCGACGGAATCTTTCGTGCCGTCATCTGTGCGACGGATCCTGGGGCGGCGAACTGGCTGGACACCGCGGGTCACAGTAACGGCGCGATGCTCTTGCGTTGTGTGCGAACCGAAACCGCGCCGGTACCAAGCGTGCGCGTGGTGAAGGTCGACGAGGTCCTGTCGCTGTTGCCCGCCGACACCACCATGACCACCCCCGACGAGCGCTCTCACGTGATCGAAGCCCGGCGCCACGCCGTCTACGAAAGGTTCTACCGGTGAGTTTTTCCGCTGACGATCTCGAAGACGGTGCCCGCGCCGCCACTGGCCTCGACGATTTCGGCTCGGCCTATTACCGCGAAGGTCTCGAGCGGACCGTCGACGCGTTGAACACCGAAGCCGACCTCAACGATCTCGGCCGGGTCATGCAGCACGCGACCATCAGCAACGCTTTGATCCAGCGCTTGAAGATCATCGAAACCTACAAGCAGCATCCCGAGATCGGCGACGAAGTCGTCGACGGGCCGATCGTCGTCCTGGGTCTGCCGCGAACAGGGACCACCGCGCTGGGTCAATTGGTTTCTGCCGATCCACAATTGAGATCGCTGCGCACCTGGGAATCGCAGGCGCCGACGCCTCCGCCCGAGGCCGCGACCCAGCACACCGATCCGCGGATCGCGCAAGCCGCCGAGGGCATCGCGATGATCGACCAGATGTTTCCCGAATTTCGGACCATGAACAGTTTCGATGCCGAATCCGCGACGGAATGCCAGGACCTGATGGGCATGAGCTTTCGCACCTTCCACTTCGACGGCGTGGTGCGGGTTCCGGGATACGTCGAATGGCTGCTGGCCAGCGACATGCGCGAGACCTACACCTTCCACCGCGATGTGTTGAAACTGCTGCAGTGGCACTGCAAGCCAAGCCTGTGGCACCTGCGGACGCCGGTGCACATGTTCGCCCTCGAATCGTTTGTCGAGGCGTATCCGGATGCCAAATTCCTGTGGAGCCACCGGGATCCGGCAAAGGTCCTAGGATCGGTCTGCAGTCTCATCGCATATGTCCGGAGCTGGAGCAGCGATCATCAGGGACCCAGAAGAACTCGGGGCCGAGCAACTGGCCTGGTGGGCCGAGGGCATGGGCCGTGCCATGGACTTCCGCAAGAAATTCGGCGATGACCGTTTTGTGGACGTGTCCTTCGCCGACCTGCAGACCAACCCGGTCAACACGATTGCCCGTAGCTACGAAAAGCTCGGTCTCACGTTCACCGATTCGGCGCGCGCGAGAGTGCAGGAGTGGGCAGATGGGCACAAGCCCGGTCAGCATGGCACCCACACATACGAGCTGGCCGATTACGGGTTGACCCCGGAAAAGGTGCACGAGGCCTTCGGCGATTACATGGCTACCTTTGATGCGTCAGCATGACGCGGCCGACGCCAGAGCCGGCGGGCGCCGAAAGCTCGAACCCGATCCGCAGATACATGCGGTAATCGTCGCCGCTGCCGCCGAAGTCGTTCGGACCGAAGGAGTTCAGGCGCTGTCGATAGCCCGAGTGCTCAGCGAAACACAGCTGGGTACCCGAGCGTTCTACCGGCACTTCGAGTCGAAAGATCAGCTGGTTGCGGCGGTATTCCTGGAGATGGCCCGCGCCGAGGTGGTGCGCCTGGAGCAGCGGATGGCGGACTCTGACCCGGTTCGCGCGGTGGCAGCCTGGATCGACGGACGGCTGGACCTCGCCTTCAATCAGCAGATCCGCTCGGATCTACGCCAGATGTCGCTCGAGGCGCAGAATCAGATGGTCGCCGCGCCCGAACTCGTCGCCCCTGCCTACCGGGAAATCCTGCGTCCGCTCGTCGAACAACTCGCGCGCGGAAAAGATCTGGGGATATTCGCCGAGATCGATCCCGACGGTGAAGCGCTGTCCGTTCACGGTGTCGTGTGGACCAACATCGAACGGCATTGGGGGATCGCGCAGCGCGATCCGGCCGAAATCCGTAGGCGCGTACAGTCTTTCTGCTTACGCGGTCTTGGGGTCGCGCCGGAAGCGATCGCGGCCGTCCTCAGTGATGCGCCGCCGAATCGACCTGGTCGGGGGAGTAGTCGATGACCGGGATTGAGTCGCCGTAGATGTCGAGGGTGTGCAGGAAGCGGTGCAGTCCCATGGTTGACGCACAGGTGAATCCGAGTTCGATGATCTGTGCAGCAGTGAAATGCTCGCCCAGTTTTCGGTAGAACGCGTCGTCGATCATGTGGTGATCGCCCGATAGCAGGTCGAGGAATTCCACGGCCAATTGCTCCTGTGGCGTCAACGATCCATGCCCGGGCGCGAGTAGGCACGCGACGTCGTCATCGGTGATCGAATCGTGCTTGCGGGATTGACTGCACGGCTCGCACTCGCCCAGCTGGGCACTGCGGATGCGCAGCAGCTCCAGTATTCGGCCGCCCAGCAGACTGCCGGCTCCCAGGTGCGTTCTGGCCATGTCCACCTGCGCGAGTTGGGCACTGCGATACGCGAAGATCTGCAGGGGAATCGGGGTCGCGTAGAGTCCGGCCGCGACGCCGGCCTCCACGATTTCGCGGGAGTGTGCGCTGAGCTCTGGCATGGGGATTGGCGCAATACGCGGCATCGAAACAGGCTAACTTTCTTTAGCTGCATACGAACCGGCCTTGGGAGAACTCGATGTCCAGACTTGCCGGAAAGGTCGCGATAGTCACCGGAGGTGCCGGCGGAATCGGTGCGGCAACGGCGCACGAATTGGCACGCGAAGGTGCCGCCGTCGCGGTCGTCGATATCGACGAGGAGAAGGCCGCCGAGGTCGCCGGCGAGATTCGGCGAACGGGGGCGCCGGCGATCGCCACTCGGCGGTGACCTCGCAGAAGAGCAGACGGCCAGGCATGTCGTGCAATCGACGGTGGCGGAGTTCGGCCACCTCGATGTCCTGCACAACAATGCGGCGCTGACCACCAGCAGCTTCCTGTCGCGAGATACCACGGTCAGCGAGATGGAACTGGACGTGTGGCAGCGGTCTTTGGAAGTCAACCTCGGAAGCCAGCTGCTGATGTGCAAATACGCGGTGCCCGAAATGCGAAAGAGCGGTGGCGGTTCCATCGTCAATATGTCGTCGGGAGCGGCGCTCTCGGGTGACCGGACCCGTCTGGCCTACGGTGTGTCGAAGTCCGGGGTGCACGCCCTGACGATGTATGTCGCGACCAGTGAGGGAAAGAGCGGCGTGCGGGTGAACACCATCGTGCCCGGACTGATCCTCACCGACGCGGTACGCGCGCACCTGTCCGAGGACATCATCGATCGCCTCGGCCACGCCACGCTGACGCCGTATCTCGGACAGCCACAAGACGTCGCCGATCTCGTTGTTTTCCTGGCCTCGGAGCAGTCTCGCTACATCACCGGGCAAATGATTTCGATCGACGGTGGGATGTCCGCACACGTCATGCTCGACACCTAGGATTAGTAGCCTTGATCGTGTCGACCCGCTGCGCCCGGCGCCTGCGCCGCGCTTGCGATCGCCACTAGGTCGGTCCGAGCGCGTAGGCGCCGGTCTCCGGATGGTGATACCAGCCGCTCGCCGCCTGGGTGCCGCCGTCGACGTGAATTGTCTGCCCGGTGATGTAGCTGGACATCTCAGACGCGAGAAAGACTGCCGCGCCGGCCATCTCGTCGACATGACCCGCGCGTCCCAGCGGAACTGTGAGGCCGAACCGCTCTTCGGAACCCGGGGGTGCGATGTTCCTGATGCCTTCGGTCAAGGTGATGTCGGGGGCCAAGGCGTTGACCCGGATGCCATACGGTGCGAGTTCGAGGGCAGCGGTCTTGGTGTAGTTGATGACCCCGGCTTTGGCGGCCGCGTAGGTCGCGTAACCGGGTGCGGCGCGGACCCCTTCGATCGAGGTGACGCTGATGATGCTGCCGGCCGACTTCTGCTCGACGAGGCCGCGCGCCACCCGTTGTGTGCACAGGTAGATGTGGCGCAGATTGGATTTGTACAGTGCGTCCCAACCGTTTTCGGTGGTATCGAGTATCCCTGACCAGAAGACCCCGCCGGCGTTGTTGACCAGGATGGTGACGGGTCCGAGTTCGGCGACCGTCTGCGCGAGTGCGGCGTCAACCGCGGCGCTGTCGCGGACGTCAGTGGGGATGCCCAGCGCGCCGATCTCTTCGGCGGCCGATGCGCAGGATTGGGGGTCGCGCTCCCAGATCGCCACCTTGGCGCCGAACGCCGTCAACCCCGCGGCGATGCCGCGGCCGATGCCGGCGCCGCCACCGGTGACCACTGCGACACGGTCGGTGAGGAGGATGTTCGATGGATCGATTCCCATGAATGTAGACAATATATTTGCAGTTCAGACATTACAAGATTTACTATTCGTGTTAGATATGTAGTCGAAGAAGGGTGTCGACCATGGCCAGCACGATCTTCGTCACCGGCGCCACCGGCCAGACCGGTGGCAATGTCTGCGAACAGCTGATCGAGCGCGGCGACCACGTCCGCGCGCTGGTTCGCAATCCGGAGGAGGCCACGGCGCTGGGCGGGATCGGCGTCGAATTGGTCAAGGGCGACATCAGCGATGGCGACGATGTGCTGCGCGCGGCCAAGGGTGCCGAGGCGGCCATCCACTGTGCGGCGCTGCTGGGCGGGGCCAGTCAGGACCTCGACGACTTCAAGGCCGTCAACGTGGTCGGCACCACCAACGTTCTCGATGCGGCGAAGAGACATGGCATGCGTCGCGTCGTTGCCCTCAGTACCGCCACTTTCATCAACTTGACCACCGATCTCGACTTCGAAGAAGCTCCCGTTCTCGAGGACCCGCCGGACGACCCCTATACCGTCACCAAGCTCGCCGCGTTCCAGGAAGCCCACAACCGTGCGCGCGCAGGCGAGGACGTGCTGACCTGCCACCCTGGCGCGATCTACGGCCCCGGACTGGTAGCGCAGCGTGCCCTGCATCGCACCAGTTTCAACCGGGTGCTGTTGGCCGGCATGCGCGGAAAGATCAAGCGCTACCTGGC
Source organism: uncultured Actinomycetota bacterium (assembly GCA_963796825.1). GTDB lineage: Bacteria > Actinomycetota > Actinomycetes > Mycobacteriales > Mycobacteriaceae > Mycobacterium. The sequence continues at coordinate 357,787 of CAWCNE010000006.1, read as the reverse complement.
ATTTCCGGTGACGTGGGTGGCCGGTAAGGACGTCGCGACAGGGTCTATCGCGGCCCTGGATCGCGGCGTGGCGGGTGAGCGGTACCTGTTGATCGGACAGCCGCAGGCGAATGTCACCACCGCCGCCGGTATCAACCGCGCTTGCGAAATCGCCGGAATCGACCATCGCGTAGAAGATCTCGATTACCGCTCCGATCCGGAGGCGTTGACCGCCGAGTTCGGGCCCACCTTGATGGCCATCGCCGAAGCCGCGGCCAGGGATGTTCGTAAGCCCAGATCGACCGACAACCTGACCACCAAGCGCCTGGGCTACGACCCGATGTCGTTCGATGACGGACTGCGCCTGCTGATCCCATGGCTGCGCGAACTCGGCCGCCTCGATCCTGTGCCCGCCTGAATCCTGCGCTGGAATCTGGGAGTTGCCATCGTGCCTATTGCTGAACCGCGCCAATCCCGTTCTGATTACGGTGATCTGGCGGACCGAATACTCGATGCAGCCGGACGGCTGGTGCTGAGTTTGGGCGCCCGGAAGTTGTCGTTGTCTGACGTGGCAACGCTGGCCGGGGTGTCACGACCCACCATCTATCGCTACTTTGCTTCCAAAGAAGACCTCATCGAGGCGTTGGGGGCGCAGGTACGACGTCGTTTCGACACGGCGATGGAACGGGCGATGAGCGGGGTCACCGGCCTCGCACGGTGGGAAGCCGCAGTCGATGTCGTCGTGACGTTCATGGAGGACCAGCCGCCCGGGCGTCAACTCGACCTGGATCCGAGCTTCGCGCACGGACAGATGGCCCGGGCATTGCCGATTATCACCGAAAAATTGATGGATGTCTTGCAGCAGTGTGTCCGTGAGGACGGCTTCGACTCCGCGTTGAGCACCCGAGACCTCGCCGGTGCAGTCGCGCGAGTCGGACTGAGCCACTACATATTTCCAGATGCAGACCCCGCGGCAGGGGGACGGGAGATCCGCGCGGCGGCCGGTTTGTCTGTCGACCGGACGTCCCGTACGGACGTGAATACCAGGAGGACGCGTTGACCACTTCCAAAGTCGTGTTTGATCCGTTTTCCAGTGACTTCTTCAACTCCCCGTACGCCACCTACCGGCGGATGCGCGACGAGGAGCCGGTCTATTACAGCGAGAATTACGATTTCTATGCGCTGACCCGGCACGCCGACGTGGTGGCGGCCATCAAAGACCCCGAAACCTTCTCGTCGTCGCGCGGAGTCGATCTCGCGATGGTGCAGTCCGATGATCCGGTGCCCCCGTTGATCATCATGATGGATCCGCCCGAGCACCGCCGGATGCGCAACCTGGTGAACAAGGTGTTCACCCCACGTGCCATCGAGCGTCAACGACAGTTGGTCATCGAACAGATCGATCGTTTTCTCGCCGCGGCGAATCCCGACGAGTTCGATGTCGTGCAAGACTTTTCGGCGTTGTTCCCGGTGGAAGTGATCACCCGGATGCTCGGCGTGCCCGCAGAGCACCGCCAGAAGATCCGGCTTCTCTTGGACAAGATGCTCGAACGGGAGTACGGCAACGTCGCCACACCCGAGGAAGGTGTGCAGGCCGGTATCGAGACCGGCCTGATCTACTACAACATCATTCAGGAGCGGCGGGCCGATCCGCAGGACGACATGATCAGCGATCTGATCGCTGCCGAAGTCGAACGCGGCGGCGTGGCGACGAAGCTCGATGACGTCGAAATCGCTGCCTTCGCATCGATGTTGGGCGGGGCCGGCGCCGAGACGGTGACCAAATTGGTGGGCAATGCCGTGGTCACTTTCGCCGAAAATCCAGATCAATGGCAGATGTTGCTCGACGACCGCAGCCGGGTTCCTGCCGCGGTGGAGGAGTTGCTGCGGTGGGAGGCGCCCGCACAGTATCTGGTGCGATACAGCATGAAAGACGTTGAGCTGCATGGCACCACGATTCCTGCCGGAAATCCGGTCCTGCTGTGTCTGGGTTCGGCAAACCGGGACGAGCGGGCATTCGCCGTCGCGGATACCTTCGACATCAACCGGGACCGCGGCCAGGCACAGAACCTGGGGCTGGGGTACGGGACGCATAGCTGTTTGGGTGCCGCGCTGGCTCGAATGGAGAGCACCCTCGCGTTGGACAAGTTGTTGGATCACATGCCGCGCTACACAATCGTGCCGGAAGGTCTCAGGCGGGTAGCGATGACCAATGTCATCGGCTGGAACAACGTCCCGGTGCGGGTGACCTCGAGTTAGCTGGCCGGCACCCGCGGCAGGCATCCGCTTGACGTTGTCGGTGGGTGGGTATTGACTAGTGGTATTCGAACATACATTCGAACATCAGTAGTCACACCCGTACCGCAGGAGTAGTTGATGACGGCGCTGCTTGCTTCCGAACAGTCGCATCACAACCGGGCTGAACAGCTAAAACAGCTGCGAAGACAGATGGCGGCGGTGTCCGGGAAGATTGGCTCTCCTCGGCCCGGCCACGCTCAGGTGGAGGACCTGCTTCCGGATTCGGAAGCCAGGCTCCCGGTTCCGCAGTTGCTGACGGATGTGTTGCCGAATGCGTTGCCACGGGGAGCGGTTGCGGTGCTGTCGGGTGCCCGGTCGCTGCCGCTGAGCATGGTGGCCGCGGTGACGGCCGCCGGCGGGAACGCGGCCATCGTCGGCCAGCCGGATGTCGGCCTGCTTGCCGCGGTCGAAATGGGCGCCGATCTGAGCCGGCTCGCGGTGATCCCGGATCCCGGGACCGACCCGGTGGAGGTGGCCGCGGTGCTCATGGACGGAATGGATCTGATCGTGCTGGCGCTGAGAGGGCGTTCGGTGCCACTGACCCGGGCCCGGGCCGTGGTGGCCCGGGCTCAGCAGAAAGGCTGCACGCTGCTGGTCACCGACGGCGACTGGCAGGGTGCGTCAATACGACTGAAGGCTCGGGTCTGCGGTTACGAAACCACCTCGGATAAGCCGGGTTTCGGGCGGATCAGCAAGGTGCGGCTGGAGGTGTGCGCCGCGGGACGGGCGATCAGGCGGGCTCGGACGGGGTGAGCTTGTGGACTCCCGGGTATTGGCGACGTGGTGCATGGACTGGCCCGCGGTCGCCGCGGCGGCTGCAGCGGGACTACCCGCGACGTCACCGGTCGCCGTCACGCTGGCCAACCGGGTGATCGCCTGTTCGTCGGCGGCCCGTTCGGTAGGTGTGCGGCGAGGGCTGCGGCGGCGCGAGGCATCGGCCCGCTGCCCGCAACTGCACGTCGTCGCCGCCGATCCCGACCGCGACGCCCGCTACTTCGAAGGAATTGTCGCGGCGATAGACGACCTGGTGCCTCGCGCCGAGGTGCTGCGCCCCGGCCTGGTGGTCATGCCGGTCCGCGGGGCGGCCCGGTTTTTCGGGTCCGAGCAGCAGGTTGCCGAGCGGCTGACCGACGCAGTGGCGGCGGCCGGCGCCGAGTGTCAGGTCGGGATCGCCGATCGGCTGTCGACGGCGGTCTTCGCCGCCCGCGCGGGCCGCATCGTGACGCCGGGGGATGACGCGCGTTTTTTGTCGGCGCTGTCGATTCGGCAACTCGCCACCGAGCCCAGTCTGTCCGGTCCGGGGCGGGCTGATCTGGCAGATCTGTTGTGGCGGATGGGAATTCGAACGGTCGGTCAGTTCGCCGCGCTGTCGCGTACGGATGTCGCCTCCCGGTTCGGCGCCGACGCGGTGAGCGCACACCGGTTCGCCCGCGGCGAGCAGGAACGCGGGCCGTCTGGGCGCGAGCTGCCGGCCGAGCTCGATGCGGTGCTGCAGTGCGATCCGCCGATCGACCGGGTCGACGCCGCGGCGTTTGCCGGACGCTCGTTGGCCAGCGCGCTGCATCAGACATTGCTGGCTGCCGGGGTGGGATGCACCCGACTGGGCGTCCATGCCGTCACCGCCAACGGTCGAAGAGCTGAACCGGGTTTGGCGATGTGCCGAGCCGTTGACCGAGGATGCCACCGCCGATCGGGTGCGCTGGCAGCTGGACGGCTGGTTGAACACCCGGATCGTCGTGGATCGGCCTACGGCACCGGTGGTGCAGTTGCGGCTGCAGGCGGTGGAGGTGGTGTCGGCGGGGGCGCTGCAGTTACCGCTGTGGGGCGGCCTCGGCGAAGAGGGCCAGATGCGCGCCCGTCGGGCGCTGGTCCGGGTGCAGGGTCTGCTCGGCCCGGAGGCAGTGCAGGTGCCGGTGCTGTCCGGCGGTCGCGGGCCCGCCGAACGCATCACGTTGACGCCGCTGGGCGACGAGCCGGTGCCGCTCGCCGAACCGAATCGGCCATGGCCCGGTCAGTTGCCGGAACCATCGCCAACGGTGCTGCTCGACGATCCGGTGGAACTGCTTGATGTTCAAGGTAATTCGATTCGGGTGACCAGCCGGGGACTGTTCTCCGCCGACCCGGCCCGGCTGACCGCCCGCGGCCGCGACAACAGGCTGCACTGGTGGGCCGGCCCATGGCCGGTCGACGAACGGTGGTGGGATCCAGACCATGCGGGCGGGTCGCACCGCCCGCGTGCAGGTGCTACTGGAAGGCGAGCGGTCGTCGGACCCCGGTACTGCGCTGCTGCTGTGCTACCGGCAGAGGAGGTGGTATCTGGAGGGAATCTACGAGTGAAAATGCGCGTCACCAGCCCCTGGGGCGCAGGTACGATCAACCTCAATCCACCAGCGGGCAAGGGGAAGACGCGTCTTGTCGGACACCGAAGACGAACAGCAGACCCTCACCGAGGACCAGCAGCAGACGGTCTGGCAGCGGCTCTCCCTCAAACAGCTGCGCTGGACCGCCCTGGCCCTCATCCTCGTCGTCACGGCGGCGTTCGGCGGATTGAAGACCGCGCACCACGTCACGCCCATCTCGTTCGGCCAGACCTACACCGCCGGAGCGGTGCGAGTCACTCCGCACTCGGTCTCGCTGACCGACCACTGGGTCGGGTTGCCCGACCAGGAACGGCTCTGGGACGACAAACCGGCCCAATGCCACTACCTCGTATTGACGGTCACGATCGAGAACGCCGCCAAGGAAACCGTGCCTTTCCCGCTGACCGGTGCGATCGCCGGTATGCCCGACGACTGCACCCCCCGTAAGGTCAAAAACCCGCAAATGTTCGACATGACCGGCGTGGCCAACCGATACGCGGCGACTTTTCGCGGTCGCGAGAAAATCAGTGTCCCCACCATCGAACCCGGCTTCACCAATGACTACTCGGTGGTCTGGGCGGTGTCCAGAGCAGACCTGAAGCGCCACCCGCAGATCAGCATTCGCTTCAACAACATGTACCAATTCATCTCGACATTTCTCATTACCCGCAGCTGGGCCGGCGATGCCGACCACTACGCCGAGTTGCGGTTCCCCGCCCCGGAGATGTCGTGAGCACCCGCACGACGCTGCTACCGGCCGGCCGCTATGTGCTGGCCGCCGCACTGCTCTTGACCGCGGGCCTGATGTGGTCCTGGATGCCGACGAAGGTGCAATCCTGGGCGCCGATCGAGGTGCCCGGCACCGTCGGACAACGCGTCACCGGTCGCGACATCGCCGTCACCGTCCAGAGCGCCTACCTGGCTCACGAGGTGACCGCGAACGGTGACACCGGGCTGAATCGCTTCCCGTCCAATGGGGTGTGGCTGGTGATGATGATCAGCTATGAGCCGTTACGCGAGCCGCAGTCACCCAACTTCCAACTCCGTGCCGACGGTCGAACCTTCAGTACCAACATCTCCGGAATCAGCTCTCGCACAACGCAACCCGCAACCCCGGCGCACGGTCCCGTCGCGTTCGAACTGCCCGCCGTGCCGCGCAACGCGACGCTGCTGGTGGCCAACAGGCTCGTCGACAACAACTATCAAGAGATGATCGCTCCACTGGATTCCCAAATCGCCGTGACGATTCCGCTGGCCGGCCAGGTGACTCGGGCGTCGTTGAACCTCAGTGAGTTGAGCGACTGATGACACCGTGGATACGCCGTAACGGTCGGGCCCTGTTGATCATCGTGCTGATGGTCGACTTGATCGGCATCACCGTCACACGCCCGGCCTGGCAGGAGAACATCGGATACCGGCAGCCGAAAATCACGGTGCCCTATGGACAGGCGGCAACCATCGGCGGTGTGCGTTGGGAACTCAAACCGCTGAGGCTGCCTGATACCTCAGAGATGATCAAATATTCGTTCGGCATCTCGGACCTCGATCTGCATCCGCCGGGTGGCCGGCTCGTTACGTACCTCTGGCAGCGGACCAAGGACGGCAAGCCCGCGGGCGTTCCCGCCGGGTATATGGGGTGCGAATCGACTGCCTTGGCCGACGGGCGACGATGGACGAAGCATTCCAGTTCACTGACCTTGGACGATTGGGCCCAGCACGTCGGCTACACGACGTTGTGTGTGTCGAAATACACCGGGCCGTTGCTGTTCGTCATGGCTCTGCCGAATGACGTCCAACTCACCTCGATCGACATGAATTTTCTACCGGAGTCGTGGGAGGACAAAACGCGGATCGCGAAGAACTCCGACTTACTTGTGGTCCGCTTCGACACCCGCTGATACATCTTCGTCTTGCTCGGCGTCGTCTTTCTCGGCGTCGCGTTGCGCGGAGCGAACCTGGTCGACGCAGAACCAGAATGCCGCCGCCACCAACGAGATCCGGAGCGGGTCGACCACGGCTCCGATCAGCGCGCGGATGAGTTGGTCGTAGGTCTGCCACCACGGCCACGCGTGGGGGCCGATCAGCAGCGCGACCCCGCGCCACAGATAGCCGTCGGTCACTCGAGGATCGAAGTAGGCGCCGCTGGGTGCCAGCAATACCAGCGCCGTATACGCCAGCACGAAGAACGCGATCGGCAACGCACCGCCGTGCAGGATCAGCCGCGTCGCGTCCGCGATCGGCCCGAACCGGCCCAACTGTGATCGGGCGAATTCGGTTATCCGCCTGCGGACCTGGTCGGGTAGCCGTTGCCAGCGGGGCTGCGTGGCGCGTCGGCCACGTTCGATGGCGGTGCCGACAGCGTCCCCGGCGCGCTCGCCCAACAGCACTCGTCGCGCACCGGCCCAGGTGGGGGTGAATGGCGTCCCGTAGATCACGCTGGCGATGGCCAGCCAGGCCAACGCCAGCGCCAGCACCGATACCACCGAGCCCAGCACCATTCCCGTGGTGTTCCACACGTGCGCGAGCCACGCGACGTGCGAGAACGCCGCGTCTCGAACACTACTGAGCCACACCACGATTCGACGTTCACGAATCCACCGCGGAGATCCGAACAACACCACATAGGACGCTTTGGCCGCAAAATAGAGCCACACCACTTCCAGGTACGCCGCGATGATCATCGACCACCGCGGTAGGCGGTCCCGGAATCGGGTCATCAGGTGACGCAGGGTGAAAGCGATCAAGATCGCCAGCCAGAGTCTGGCGCCGATATTCGAGCTCTGCAACTGCCGCGCCGCCTCGAAATTCCAGTCGCTGAGCAGGGTGTGGCCCACGCTGGTGATGTAGACGTAGTAGTCCTCGACGATCAGCTTCCACGCCGTATAGATCACCAGGAACGGCAGGATCGCCGTCATCACCACGTCCGCGACACCCTTGGCCTGTTCGCCGTCGGTTTCAACCCGTTCCAACCCCGGTGCGACAGTACGGATCACCAGAAACATGGCCAGGTAAGTCAACAGCCGTGCCAGTGGCGCGAGCGGAAGGATCAGGCTTCCCCAGAAGTCGCCGTGACCCAGCGCCACGTGAATGGCCAGATGCAGCGCCCAGTACCGCAGGAACCAGCCGATCAGATAGATGGCGGCCAGCCACGGCCACGTCCGCCACCACAGGCTGATGGTCCGCCGAAGGATCGTGAGCACCCGCACCTCCCAGGGGCTTAACGATAGCCGCTCGGCCACCGGGATGAGGGCGCCTTTTCAGGCCAGCCCAGCGGCGAACGGACCCACTCGATCGACGAACCGGTCGAAGAACACGATCGGATCGGCGTCAACGCCGATCAGCGCGTTGGACTTTCGCCCCCAGCGTCCCGACCAGTCGGTGACGGTCATGCCGCGGGTCAGGGTGCCGGTCAGTTCGACGTCCACGGTGGCCTGCCGGGTGGCGACGAGCTGTGGGTCGAGCGCGACGGCGGCCGCCAACGGATCGTGCAAGTGCGCCAGGTAACCGTGGCCCAAACGGTGGTAGGACTCCAGGTAGAAGCGGGTCGCATCCTCGATCACCCGGATCAGCGGATTGGACGACGACGACCGGGTGCCCGGCTCGTCGTCGACGCTCAACGCGGTGGTTGTCGCGCCGGCACGTGCGGCCAGCCTGGCCAGGATGTCGGGTGTGAGAGCGATCTTGCGAGTCACATCCAGCCCGCACAGGATCGGAACGCTCAGCGGCTCAACAGTTTCCGTCGGCGACCAGGCGGCCAGGACTTCGGCGGCCGCCTCCGGGTCGAAGGCGATGTTCCACTCTGCCACCGTGTTGGTATTGCCGCGGTAGTCGTACGCGCCGCCCATGACCACCAGGCGGCGCAACAGATTCGGCAGCGCCGGCTCCTTGCGCAACGCCAGCGCCAGATTGGTCAGCGGTCCGGTCGCCAGCCCGATCAGTTCGCCCGGGTGTGCGTGGGCCGCACGCACCCATGCCGTTGCGGCATCATCGGCGTCGAGTTGCCGATCGGTCGGCGGCAGTTCGGCGTATCCCAGGCCCCGTGACCCGTGGACCGCGCTGTCGGCCGGTGCGGCTGAATTCAGTGGATGCTCGGGCACCGCGCGACACCGGCACGCCCTCGACGCGGCACAGGTCCAGCAGGCCGAGGTTGTTTTCGCAGACGTGTTCCACACCAACGTTTCCGGCCGTGGACGCGATGCCGACCAGTTGGGCGTCGGGACTGGCCAACAGGTAAATCAGCGCAATGGCATCGTCGACGCCGGTGTCGACATCGGCGAAAACTGGTGCGGCGGCCACCGCGGAGACGATACCTGCTCGGGCCTATTCGATCCGGCCGGCGATGACCTCAGTTGTCAGCGGCAGCCCGACCAGCATCAACACGTGGTGAGCCGGACTGCCCGGTGATGCGACCAAAGCGAGTTCGGTGCCATGCTGGCGTGCGCGTTCCAGGGCTTCGGCCAAGACCCGCAGTCCCGAAGAACCCAGGTGGGTGGTCGACGACAGGTCGACGGTCAAAGGGTAAGTGCCGGAGCGGCTTTTGCGCGCGATCTGCGTCTCCAGTGTCGGTGCCGTCGCGTTGTCGACGTCTCCCGCGACCACCAGGCGATCGTCGACGATCTCGGCAGCGAACTCGTGCGCAGCGGGACGTTCGGTGACGGGCACGACGTTCGGGTCGATCACGATGTGCGCGGGCCGACACAGCCGGTGCGTAATCGATGCGACGGTACCGCTGTCGCTGCCGACGATGCGGCTTTCGGTGGCCAGTGCATCCGCCAGCATCAGCCCGCGGCCGCGCATGCCGGGGTCCGCCGCCACCGCCTTCCACTGGCCACGGTCGCTCACCGAGGCATGAACCATGCCGTGGGCGTCCAGCGTCGCCTCGACGTCGATGGGGCCCGCGGTCGCTGAGCGGTACCCGTGCTCGAAGGAGTTCTCGACGAACTCGCACAGAATCTGCACGATGATCATGACGTCGACTTCGTCGGCGCCGATGTCGGACAACCAGGCCCGCAGTGGCCCGCGCACTTCACGGGCCGCCTGGACGGTGGCAGTGACCGTCAGCTTCAGTGGTGGCGGTGGAGTACGGCGCTGCACGGCAAGCAAAGTCACATCGTCGTTATAGCCCGTAGTGCGCAGCATCAACTCCAGCGTCTGCGAGCACAACCGCTCGACGGGACGTGATGTCGTCTCGATCGGGAACGCCGAACCGCCCAGGACGCGGGAGGCGATGTCGGCGAATTCGGCTGTGCTGGCCGCAAGCGGACGACCGGGACGCTCGATGATGCCGTCGCTGTAGAGCAGCACCGCGTCGTCGACGCCCACGGTCTCGGTGCGAGTGGGGAAGCCGATCCCGCTGCCCAGCGGCCCCCCGCCGGTCGGCTCGAGAAACCGAGGGACGCCGGCACTGATCAGCAGCGGGGGAGGATGTCCCGCAGTGCAATATTCGAACGCCCCGGTGCTGGCATCCAAGCGGCCGATGCACAGCGTCGCCGCTTTCGAACCGGGTACGAACTTGCTGAATTGGTCTACCGCCATGAGGCTTTCGTGGATGTCGTTGCCCGCCAACACCGCCATCCGGATCGCGGTCGCTCCCCACAGTCTTCAGGGTAACCCGCGCGGAATGACCAGACCGTATTACCAGTGCACGCCGGGAACCAGCCGCACGAGTCGTTTGACCGGGCCCGGGACCCGAACACGGGTAACCGCGGCGCGGGCCGGCCGCCTCGGCCGACGCGACGACTGCTGTTCGGCAACGCCTTTCGAATCAGACGGAGCCAGCGCTGCCGGTGCCGTCTGACCGCGCGCGGCGGCCGAATCCGGGTAGCCGAGATACAACTGGTGCAGGATCCGCCGCGAAAGTTTGGGCGTGAAGTAGTGGCCGGCCTCGGACAGTGTGCCCAACGGGGTGTCGATCCGTAATGGCTTGTCGATCAAGCCGCGAACCACCATCGCGGCGGCGTGTTCGGCGGTGATCGGTGGGACCGGGTTGAGCCGCCGTGACGGTTTGATCATCGGGGTGGCCACCAACGGCATGTGGATGTTGGTGAATGTGACGTGATCAGAGAGTGTTTCGGTCGCGACCACTTCGGAGAACGCGTCGAGCGCGGCCTTGGTGGGCAGGTAAGCGCTGTATTTGGGGCTGCGGGCCTGCACGCCGGCGCTCGAGACGTTGACGACGTGACCGAACCGGCGCTCGCGCCAATGTGGCAGCAACGCCAGCACCATCCGCACCGCGCCGAAGTAGTTGACCGCCATCACGCGTTCGTAGTCGTGCAGCCGGTCGGTCTGGTTGACCACCGATCGGCGGATCGACCGGCCCGCGTTGTTGACCAGGTAGTCGACGTGACCGAAGCGGCCCAGGATGTCTTTGACGGTGTGATCCACCGACCCGGAATCGGTGACGTCGCAGGTGAAAGCGTAGGCCTGACCGCCGTTGGCGCGAATTTCGGTAACCAGATCGTCGAGCGCGTCGGCGTTGCGGGCCAGCGCGAATACGGTCCCGCCCCGTTCGGCGACCGCCATCGCGGACGCCCGGCCGATACCGCTGGACGCACCGGTGATGATCACGTTCCGGCCGACCAGCGCGCCCTCCGGATCGTCGCGCCGGGCCCGGTCGGGATCGAGATGCTCGGCCCAGTACCGCCACAGTGCGGGCGCGTAGCTGCCGAACTCGGGCACCTCAATTCCGGTGCCGTGCAACGCTTTCTGCGTCTGCTCGGAAATAAACTCCGGCGCAAGGTCCACGACGTCGAGCACCTCGCCGGGGATGCCCAGCTGGGTGGCGACCATGTTGCGCCATACCTTGGGCCGGCCGCGCACCTTGAGCACGGGCGCCGCCACCGACCGTGGCAGCGATCCGCGCAGCGGCGGCAAACCCGCCGCGGCCGCGACTCCTCGGTAAATACCGCGCAGCCCAATGGTTTTCGGTGAGGTGAGGTGGAACGTCTGGCCGTCGCGACCATCGGCGTGTATCAGCGCGACCAGGGCGTCGGCGACGTAGTCAACCGGGCACGATGTTGGTGCGGCCGGTGTCGGGCAACATGATCGGCGTCAGCCGGGGCAGGACCGCCAGCTTGGCCAGCACGCCGAAGAAGTAGTACGGGCCGTCGACCTTGTCCATTTCGCCGGTGCGTGAATCGCCGACCACCACCGCCGGCCGGTAGATCCGGTATCGCAGTCCCGACGTCGAGCGCACCAGCAATTCGGCTTCGAATTTCGTCTGGTGATACGGCGTCGGGAGCTGTTGGCCGATGTCGAAGTCGTCTTCGGTGTACTCGCCGTGGAAGTCGCCGGCCACCGCGATCGACGACACGTGATGCAGCGTCGCATCGAGTCGGCACGCCAATTCGATGACGGCCTGGGTGCCCTCCACGTTGGCGGCGCGCTGCTCGGGTTCGGCGACGGTGATGTCGTAGATCGCCGCGCAATGCACGACGTGGCCGACATCTCCGAGTTCGGCGATCGCCTCGTCGGCGAGCCCAAGCCCCGGCTCAGTCAGCTCGCCGACCAGCGGCTTTGCCCGGTCTCCCCATTCTGTGGCCAGCTGTTCGAAGCGGCCGAGCGAGGAGCGGCGAACCAGGACCCACACTTCGGCGTCCGGGCGGGCGGCTAGCAGACGGGACACCACGCGGCGCCCAATAAACCCGGTACCGCCGGTAACGACATAACGCATGCAAGACATCGTGCGCTCGGCGCGGCCGCACGTCAACGCAGTGTGACGTGATCGTGTCAATCAGCGCGGCGACGATGCCACCGCGTCTTTTTCTTCCGGGTCGTCCCACAGCAGGAGCTGACGAACGGCGGGACGCGATCCGTAGGGCTGCAGCATCGTGCTGGCCGGGCGCGGGCGCACCCGCACCGGCCACCAGAACCACCGGCCGAGCAAGGTCGCGATCGACGGTGTCATGAACGAACGCACGATCAGCGTGTCGAACAGCAGACCGAGACCGATGGTGGTGCCGATCTGGCCGAGCGTCTGCAGACCGCTGAAGACGAATCCACACATCGTCACTGCGAACACCAGACCGGCGGCGGTCACCACCGAGCCGGAGCCGGCCATCGCGCGGATGATGCCGGTCTTCAGTCCGGCGGGAATCTCTTCCTCGAACCGGGAGATCAGCAGCAGGTTGTAGTCCGATCCGACTGCCAGTAGCAGGATGACCGCCAAAGCCAGTACCACCCAATATAATTCGATGCCCAGCATGTACTGCCACAGCAGCACGGACAGGCCGAACGACGCGCCCAGGGACAACGCCACCGTGCCGACGATGACGATCGCGGCCACCAGGCTCCGGGTGATGAGCATCATGATCAGCAGGATCAGGCTCAGCGAGGCGACGGCGACGATCAGGATGTCGTAACTCGCCATGTCCTCGATGTCTTTGTAGGTCGAGGCGGTGCCGCCGAGATAGAAGCTGGAGCCCGCCAGCGGAGTGCCCTTGACGGCTTCGTGTGCCGCGAGCTTGATCGGCTCGACGCGGGAGATGGCCGCCGGCTCGGCCGGGTCGCCTTCGTGGGTGATGATCATCCGCGCCGCCTTGCCGTCGGGCGAGAGGAACAGCTTCAGTCCGCGTTTGAAGTCGGGGTTGTCGAAGACCTCCGGCGGCAGATAGAACAAGTCGTCGTTCTTCGACTTGTCGAAGGCCTGCCCCAGCGCGGCCGGGTTGTCGTTCGCAACCTGGGACTGCTTGTTGATCCCGAGGTTGGTGGCGAAGTTCTTCAGCGTCAGCTCGCGATTGACCTCCTGGCTGGCGATCTGCGGTGGTATCAGCCCGACCAGTTGCGGCTGAATCGTGTCCAGTTTGTCCAGGCTGACGACCAGGTCTTCGAATTTCTCGCTGAGCTGGTCGATGCTGTCAATCGCCTCAAAGGTATTCCGCAACGCGAAGCACGCGGGGATGTCGTAGCAATGCTTTTCCCAGTAGAAATAGCTGTGCAGCGGCCGGAAGAAGTCGTCGAAATTCGCGAGCTTGTCTCGCACTTCGGAGATGATCGCCAGGGTTTCGTGGAACTTCTGGGTCTCTTCGTGTGTGGCGCCGGCGAGTTGCTGTTGCAGGGCATATTGCTGCTGCAGGATGCCGATGGTTTTGTCGAGTTCTTGGGACTGCCGAAGCAAATCGTGCGCGCGGTCCGATTGGTACTTGAGGTTCTGCACCTGCCCGACGCTCTGCTGGCTGATCTGGAATGCGATCGAGCTGTGGTCCAGCGGTGAGCCCAACGGCCTGGTGATGGTCTGCACCTGGGCGATCCCGGGAATGTGGAAGATTCCCTTGGCCACCTTGTCCAATACGAGCATGTCGGCAGGATTGCGCAAGTCGTGGTCCGACTCGATCATCAGCAGCTCGGGTTCCAGCCGCGAGCGCGGGAAGTGTCGTTCCGCGGCGGTGTATCCCACGTTGGCCGCGGCGGTAGCCGGGATGTAGGGGCGGGTGTCGTAACTGGTCTTGTAGCCGGGCAGGGCCAACAGGCCGATCAGGGCAATAGCGATGGATACCACCAGGATTGGCCCGGGCCACCGGACGATCGCGGTGCCGATTCGGCGCCAGCCACGGGTTTGCAGCACCCGCTTCGGGTCGAAAAGACCGAAATGGCTGGCGATCACGAGCACAGCCGGACCAAGGGTGAGCGAGGCCGCCAGCGCGATGAGGATGCCGATCGCAGCGGGTATGCCCAGACTCTGGAAATAGGGCAGCCGGGTGAAAGCGAGGCACGCCACCGCGCTGGCGACCGTCAGGCCCGAGCCCAGCACGACATGAGCGGTACCGCTGTACATCCTGTAGTACGCGTCTTCTCGCTCTTCGCCCGCCGAGCGGGCCTCTTGATAGCGGCCAACGAAAAATATCGCGTAGTCCGTGCCCGCCGCGATGACCAACAGCGTCAACAGATTGGTCGCGTAGGTGGACAGGCCCAGGATTCCCACACTTCCCAGGAAGGCAACGAATCCGCGCGCGGCCGCCATCTCGATGAGAACCGTCACCAGGACCAGTGCCGTGGTGGCGAACGACCGGTAGACGAAGAACAACATCACCGCGATCACCGCGATGGTCAGCGCGGTGACTTTGTTGGAACCCTTGCTGCCCTCGGTGAATTGGTCGGCGATCAGCGGGGCCGCGCCGGTCAGATAAGCCTTGACGCCAGGTGGTGGTTTCATCTGGTCGACGGTGGCGCGGATGGCGTCGACGGACTCGTTGGCCAACGCTTCGCCCTGGGCCCCTGCCAGAAAGAGCTGAACGTAGGCGGCCTTGCCGTCGGTGCTCTGCGAGCCCGCCGCGGTCAGGGTGTCGCCCCAGAAATCCTGGATGTGCTGGACGTGCTTCTTGTCCTGCTCCAACTTGTGGATCAGCGCGTCGTAATACTTGTGCGCGTCGGTGCCGAGCGGCTTGTCTCCCTCGAGCACGATCATCGCCGAACTGTCAGTGTCGAACTCGTGGAACACTTTTCCGATGTGCTTGAACGACTGATACGACGGCGCCTCCGGGGAGCTGAGGCCGACGTTGTGCAGTCGGCCGACCTCTTCCAGTTGCGGCACAAGGATATTCGGGAGAGCCGCCAACGCCACCCAGAACAGCAGAATCGGTACCGCAATGCGGTGGATGGTGCGCGGGGCGCGTGGCCGGCGGCTGCTGTGGTTGCTCATCCGGATTTGTCCAGGCAGAAGGTGTACGCGCTCAATTCGTTCACGGTCCTCTCGTCTTTGACGACGCCGTTGACGGTGATGCGACAGCCCAGCGTGTTGCCATTGCCCTGGGCGACAACGTTGGCGATGACTGCGGGATCGGTGGTGGTGATCGTGTACGACCATGGCAGCGGGGCGTTGTCGACCCGTTGCGGCGCGGCATGGACGTCCTGATAGTTGATGGTCGCGGTGGCCCCGGGAGCGCCGAAGACTTCGTAGACGACTTCTTTGGGGTTGAACGGGACGATCTCGTTCGAGGCGCCGCCGCCGTGCGCGGAGTTCTTGGCCGAGCCGAAGGCGTCATGCAGTCGAGTCGACGGCGAACCCCGCGAGGGTCACGACCACGACGGCGACCAGAACCATCCAGCGCCGCCGGACCAGACGTAAAAGACGGTTCATCCGTTGGCCTTTCGGGTAAGGCTCGGGATGATGACGTCGTCGACGAGGGCTTCGCACGGTCTCTTGCGTCGGGGGTCGGCTTGGCATGACGGTCCGGAAGATCAAGTAGCCGGGCAACAGGTCCCACAGTTCGTCGCTGATCACCGACGCGTCGATCTCGCCGCGATCGGCGGCATCCCGTAGCACTTCCTGGATCAGGGCTTTGCGTTGATCGAGGAACTCATGCTGCATGGCTTCGTTGAGGGCGGGGTGGCGCGACGTCTCGACCAGTACGGCGCGGATGGTGCCGGCCTGCTGCGAGGACTGCTCGCAGATGGTCATTCCGATCTGCAGCAGGTCCCCGCGCAACGTGCCGGTCTGCGGATGTACCGCGACCTGGCGGCAACCCTCGATGAATGCGGCCAACACCAGTTCGGCTTTCGACGGCCAACGCCGGTACACGGTTGCCTTGCTGGCGCGTGCCATGGCCGCCACCGCATCGATGGTCAGCCGCTCATAGCCATGCTCCTGCAGCAGCTGCAGCGTGACGTCGAGCAGCTCGGTTTCCCGCGGCGACCAGGGCGAGAACTCCGCACCGGGCCGGGCAGTCTGGGTCACAGCGGACACCCTAAAACGAATAAGGCAGTACTGTCCAGTACCGTACCGCCGACATCGGGCTCGCTCAGTAGCTGAAGTCCCGGATCCCGTCCCAGTCGACCAACGTCCACCCCGATGCCGGGCTGCCGGTGATCACTACACGGCCGAGGTTGGGCAGCGGATGGCTGGTTGCCAGGCTGTCCTTGGGGTTCTTCACGTTCATCAACGTCCAGTACATGATCGACTCGGCGTGGGCGAATGCCACCGGCTTGCTGTTGCCGCTGTCGTAGATCTTCTGGACCGCCGCGCTGAACTGATCGTTGAATTCCTCGCCGCTGACCGAACCGGGAACGGCATCGGAAACGTCGCCCTTCAGCCACAGCGATGGCGCGACCAGATAGGTCAGGTCTGCGCGCTTCGTCGGGGAGTTGTTGAAGCGGCCGGCATCGATTTCGCGCAGACCGGGCAGAATTTCGACGTGCTTGCCCAGCGCGTGGGCCAGTGGCTCGGCGGTCTGCTGAGTGCGGACCATGTTGGAGGCGTAGACGCCGTCGAAGTTGTTGCGCGACAGTTGATGGGCGAGCTGTTCGGCTTGGCCCTGGCCCTCCTCGGTCAGGCCCGGGCCGGGGATGTCGGTGTTGATGACGTGCTCGGCGTTGCTCAGCGACTCGGCATGCCGGATGAAGGTCAGCGTGATGCTGCGCACGTGAGGTGACCCCGAGCAGGCGCCGACGGTGATGACGGCGGCGAGTACGGCAGCGGCCTTCCAGATGACGGTGCGGGTGCGATTGCGCATGGCGATAGCCTGCCTTGCCGAGGCCTTCGGCGTGGCGCGTTTGCCAGGGTTGGGTGAATAAATCACCCAACCGGTCGGGTGATGGAATGGCGGGGACCAAGCCGGATGAGCGGTACCGCCCGACCGAAGAGGAGACCCGAATGGCGATCGACCCGAATGCCGTCGGTGCGACCACCGAACCAATGCTGTTCGAGTGGACCGACCGCGACACGTTGCTCTACGCGCTCGGTGTAGGTGCCGGCCTGGAAGATCTGAAGTTCACCACCGAGAACAGTCACGACATCGACCAGCAAGTGCTGCCGACCTACGCGGTGATCTGTTGCCCGGCGTTCGGCGCGGCCGCCAAGGTCGGATCGTTCAATTGGGCAATGCTGCTGCACGGTTCGCAGGGCATTCGGCTGCATGCGCCGCTGCCGCCGGCGGGCAAGCTGTCGGTGGTCACCGAGGTGGCGGACATCCAGGACAAAGGCGAAGGCAAGAACGCGATCATCATGTTGCGCGGCCGTGGCAGCGATCCCGACACCGGAACGCTGCTCGCCGAAACGCTGACCACGCTGGTGATCCGCGGCGAGGGTGGTTTCGGGGGACAGCCGGGCGAGCGCCCGGTCGCACCGGAGATTCCCGACCGCGAACCCGATGCCCGGGTCGCGCTGCCCACCCGTAAAGACCAGCCGCTGATCTACCGGCTTTCCGGCGACCGTAATCCGCTGCACAGCGATCCGTGGTTCGCGAAGGAACTGGCCGGCTTCCCCCAGCCGATCATGCACGGGCTGTGCACCTACGGGTTCTCCGGTCGCGCGCTGATCGCCGAGCTCGGCAACGGCGACGCCGGCGCGATCACCGCCATCGACGCGCGCTTCACCAAGCCGGTGTTTCCCGGCGAGACGCTGACCACGCTGATCTGGCGCACCGAGCCCGGCAAGGCGGTGTTCCGCACCGAAGCGTCCGGCACCGACGGTGTCGAGGCGCGGTTGGTCCTCGAGGACGGTGCGGTCGAGTACACCGAGGTTTAACCCGGTCGTCTACGTGGCAGTCCCGGACATGGCATTCAAACTCACCTATAGCGACGGGCAATCGACCGATTACGACGACAGCACCAAGTGGGAAGTCGACAGCGGGGTCGTCAAGCTGGGCCGCGACGAGGGGGACTGGACGGTGTTCGTCTCCCCGAGTCACTGGGCGACGCTCGAGCTCGACACCGGCAACGAGAAGAAGTCGGACGACGACAAGAAGAAGTCGGACGACGACAAGGACGACGACAAAGACGACTGACGCCTTACCTGACAGGTAATCGTGGTGCCGACGCCCCGCGGCTAGCATCGGGGCGATGACGACCCTGACGCGGAGCTCACGGGCGACACCGGCAGTCGGTCAGCTGCTGCGCGAGTGGCGTGAGCGGCGCCGGATCAGCCAGCTCGACCTGTCGATTCAGGCCGAGATCTCGGCTCGGCATCTGAGCTTCGTGGAGACCGGACGGTCGCAGCCGACCCCGGGAATGATCCTGCGACTCAGCGAACAACTCGACGTGCCGCTGCGCGAGCGCAACGCCCTGCTGCTGGCCGGCGGGTACGCCCCTGCCTACCCCGAACATTCGCTCGACGAGCCCGAGTTGACCAGGCTGCGCGCCGCGTTGCGGCAGATCCTGACCGGCCACGAGCCGTACCCGGCGCTGGTGATCAACCGATGGTGGGACATGCTCGACGGCAACGCCGCCGTTGCGGTGCTCATCGACGGATGCGACCCGGCGCTGCTGACGCCGCCGATCAACGCGCTGCGAGTCTCCCTGCACCCGGACGGAATGGCGTCCCGGATCGCCAATCTGCCGGAGTGGCGTGCGCATGTCCTCGAGCGGCTGCATCGTCAAGTCCGGGCGACGCGCGACCCGCGGCTGACCGAGCTGTTGTCCGAACTGTCGGGCTACCCGGGCGGCGAGGCCGAGCGTCCCGAGCCCACCGATGTCGCGGTTCCACTGCGGTTGCGGCACAACGGAAACGAGTTGGCTTTCTTTTCCATGACCGCGGTGGTCGGCGCCCCACTCGATGTCACCGTCGCCGAGGTGGCCATCGAGTCGTTTTATCCTGCCGACGCGGACACCGCAGCGGCCCTGCACGCACTGGGAAAGTGAGCCGATGACCGACACCGCTGCCACGGAGATGATCCACGGGCTGGTCCCGCTGGCCGTAACGCTGGGCATCACCGCGGACGTGGCCGGCCCCGAAGAGGTTGTGCTGAGCCTGGATTGGGCGCCGAGCCTGACGACCGGCGGAGGTGTGCTGCACGGCGGTATCGTCATGGCGCTGGCGGACACGACCGGCGCGGTGTGCGCATTCTTGAATCTTCCCGAGGGTGCCGGTGGCACGACGACCATCGAGTCCAAGACGAATTTTTTTGCCGCCACCCGATCCGGCACGGTCAAGGCGCACAGCCGACCGCTGCACGTCGGCAGGCGCGTCATCGTGGTCGAGACGGAGATCCGCGGCGACGACGGCAAGCTGGCAGCCAAAACCATTCAGTCGCAAGCGGTCCTGTGATCAGTCCGCGAGCCGGCGCGCGAGCCGCTCGGTGAACTCGCGCACCGCGCCGGGGTCGTCCAGCGCGTAACGAGCGGCGGTGGCGCGGTCCCCGTCGTCGCTGTGGCGCACCAGGATCGCGATGCCATCGTCGGCCACCGCGTCAAACGCGTCCTCGTCGGTGATGTCGTCGCCGAGGTAGATCGGCAGCAACGAACTCGAGCCTTCGTTGTCGCGGATGTAGTCGAGCACCCAGCGCAATGTTTTTCCCTTGTCCCAGTCGACATCTGGACGTAGTTCGATGACCTCACGACCGGTCGTCACGCGGAGGGCGGTCCGCTGCCCGGCGCTTCGCACCGCCGCGGCCACCTCGCCGACGCGGTCACGCGCGGCATTGCGGTAATGCACGGCCACACCGAATCGCTTGTGCTCCACGGCGACTCCCGGAATGTCGCCGAGCTGCTCGGTTAGGTCGGCTGCCGCGTCCGCCAACACCGGGATGCTCGCTGCGGCCTCAGTGTTCTGGTGGTGCTTGCCGTCGGGTCCGGTCAGCTCGAAACCGTGACTGCCCGCGTACCAGAGGCCGGGCAGGCCGATCCGCTGCCGCACGTCGGCCAGGTCTCGACCGCTCAGGATCGCCACGGGACAGTGAGCGCCCAGCGATGTCAGCGCGTCGGCCGCGCCGTCGGCCAGTCGTGCGGAGTCGGGGTCATTGACGATCTCGGACAGCGTTCCGTCGAAATCGAAGAACACCGCGGGTGGTCGTTCGGGCGCCAGGTCCGCAACCTGTAAGCCGTCGGGTAGCTCGGACATCCTGCGATCCCCGGCACGGACGTCGATGTCGTTCACGTTCCGGACGACGGCGTCGGCGCCGCGACCGCGCAGCGTTCCGGCCGGGTCGACCGCGACCACCAGTGCGAATCCACCGGCTCGCGCGTCCGTCACGCCGTCTTCGGTCGCGGTGATCACGGCGCAGCGGCCGGGCCGAACAGCCAGCGCGGCGGCCGTCTCGACCAAAGCGGCGGCATCGGAGCGATCGAGGCGTACGCCGGCGTCCCGCAATTGTGCCGCGAACGTGGTGTCGGGCTCGCCGGCGAGGTCGAACAGCACGGCGTCCAAGCGGCGCGGGTCGATGATGACCGACATTCGCCGTCCCGCCTTCCCGGCCCGCCGTCGCGGCGCCGGTAGTCAGGTTAGCCGGTGCGGGTCAGACCGATTTCCGGTCGAACAGCAGAATCGAGTCCTGGCTGAGCATGTCCAGGCGTGCCACCCCGATCTTGATGCCGTCGGCAAGCGTGTCGATGTCGGCTCCCGCGTCGTAGTCGGCGGTGATACCGAACACCAGATCGTCGGCGTAGCTCATCACCGCGACACCGGTGCGCAGCTGCAGGGCGATCGGCGGAATGGGCAGCAGCCGACTGACGGTGTGGCCCATCATCTCCAGCTGACGGTGTGGGCCCGGCACATTGGTCGCCAGTGTCACGATGCCGCGTTGCGGCAGGCGGGTGAGCAATCGAATCAGCCACGAGGACAACATGAATGGGACGTAGCCGGTCATCGATACCGCCATGTTGCCGGCCTGGCGCTGCCCGCCCTGCTTGGTCCGGGTCAGCCTGCTGTGCACGGTGCGCAACTGCTGGATCGGGTCGTCCTCATCGACGGGGAGGTAGGGCAGCATGATCGAGATTCGGTTGCCCGGCTTGTCGCGCGGAGTCGGGCGCGCGTACCGACACCGGTACCAGGGTGCGCAACGAATCCGGCTGGGGTTTTTCGCCGCGGTGCAGCAGAACGGATCGATAGCCTTCGGTGATCGCGGCCAGTGCGACGTCGTTGATGGTCACGTCGAACTTGCGGCAGACCTGTTCGACATCGGCGAGTGGGACGCGGACCGCACGATAGCGCCGCATCGACGTAACCGGTCCGACCAGCGACGATCCCGCGCTCGGTCGCATCAGACCGGCTGCGATCTCGGTCGCGCCGCTGACCGTTCGGGTCATCGTGTTGGTGATTCCGGTGGCGGTTCGCCAGAGGTCGCTCAGCGGGTTGCTGCGCGGTGTGCGCTCGGGCACCGGCGTCAGGTGCGGGTGCCGCCCTGTCCGCTTCGTGATCGGGCCGGGCGAACACATCGCCGTCGATCTCGTCGCACAGACGGGTGAGGATGCGAATCGCCGAGACCCCGTCGGCCATGCAGTGGTGGACCTTCATCAGGATCGCCCACCGATTGCCTTTCAGGCCTTCGATGACCCAGCATTCCCACAGCGGGCGGTCGCGGTTCAGGCGGCGCTCGAGCACGTCGGCGACAACCCGGAACAGTTCGGTGTCATCACCCGGCCGCGGCACTGCTATCCGCCGCACATGGCGGCTGATGTCGAATGCCGGATCGTCCACCCACTGCGGCGCGCCGACGTCGAAAGGCTGGGTGCGCAGCATCTGCGTGCATCGAGGGATCGATTTAATACGCTCTGCCAGAACAGCTTTGAATTTTTCGTACTTGGGCGCCGCGCCTTCGATGATGGCGATTCCGCCGATCGCCAAACTGACGTTACGGTCCGAATCCTCGGCCATGAGGAAGCCTGCATCGAGAGTATTGAGTTGCTCCACGCCTCATCACCGCCGTTCATTCGCTGGATTGGATTCGAGTATCGGCGGTGACCATTGGTCAGAGGTGGCCGCAATATTAATTCGTGTAAACAACTGGAGTCGGTTGTGTGGCAACGCAGTTGGAAAACGCGCCGCAGTGTTAGTTGCGTCACGAGCAGCGCCTCTATTCTCTCAGCCGCTGAGATTTTCTGAGATTCTTCAGAGCCACACCAAAGTTGTTCTGGTTCAGAATATTTCAGTCATACGACTTGCGCTATTTCGACGAAAGTGCTTCGCCATATAGCGGATCTTAGGTGCGTTGTCCGAGCCAGACGTTGAGCGTCATGAGTTGGGTGACGGCTTGGTGTACCAGCGGCCATGTTCGAGGTTCTGACCGGCGCGGGTCAGCACGAGGTTAAGGCGCGCGGCAATACAGGTGTGGAAGCCTGAAGGCAAGTCGCGGCTTGCTGCCGACGGCAACACGCAACAATGTGCCGTTGCGCCATCCGACTCGAAGTGGTAGTCCTCACCCAGGCTGAACGACGGTTGTCCATCGACCCGGAACCAAACCGTGCGCCTTCATCCCAGGCGAGCACCGTCTCATCGACGGCCAGTGATCCCGTCATCGCGAGATCCAACGCCTTCGGTCGACCCGGATAAGTGCCGGTTGTGTCGAAACCGCGGGAACTCGAATTGGCCGGGTCATCGGCTGACGCGGCGAATCTCGCTCGGCGTCGGCCCACGTTGACGGAGGCGCTAGCCGGCTGGGAGCCGTGTCGCCAATTCCAGACCGACGGCTTCCAGGCGAGCCGCGTCTCCCACTGTTCGAGTTACGGCGGGCATGGGTCGTCACTGTTGGGTCACGCTTAGAGCTATTCGAACATATATTCGATACACTGGGTCAATGGGGTGGAGCAACGGGCCGCCGGGCTGGTCGGAGATGGAGCGGGTGCTCTCCGGCAAACCGCGCCGCTCCGGTACGCCAACCGTATGGACTCCGGCGGACGAGGCGCCCTGGTCGCGCAAACGGATCGCCTACCAGCCGCCGGACGAAGACCGGCCGGTTCGCTCGTCCGTCCCGTACGCCGAGTTGCATGCGCATTCGGCGTACAGCTTTCTCGACGGGGCCAGCGCACCGGAGGAGTTGGTCGAAGAGGCGGTGCGGCTGGGCCTGCGTGCCATCGCGCTGACCGACCACAACGGACTCTATGGTGCGGTGCGGTTCGCCGAAGCGGCCGTGGAACTGGACATGCGGACGGTGTTCGGCGCCGAGCTGTCGTTGGGATCCGGCGCCAGGACCGACGATCCCGATCCGGCGGGCCCGCATCTGCTGGTGTTGGCTCGCGGGCCGGAAGGTTACCGTCGGCTGTCGCGGCAGCTGGCCGTGGCGCATCTGGCCGGCGGTGAGAAAGGCAAGCTGCGTTTCGACTTCGATGCGCTCACCGAGGCGGCGGGCGGCCACTGGCACATCTTGACCGGCTGCCGCAAAGGCCACGTCCGCTCCGCGCTGGCCACCGGCGGACCGGATGCGGCCTCGGCGGCGCTGGCCGATCTGGTGGACCGGTTCGGCTCCGATCGGGTCAGCGTCGAGCTGACCCACCACGGCTGCCCGGTCGATGACGACATCAATGCCGAAATGGCCTTGTTGGCAAAGCGATTCGGGCTCAGCAGCGTGGCGACCACCGGGGCGCACTTCGCCGCGCCGTCACGGCGGCGGCTGGCGATGGCGATGGGCGCGATACGTGCCAGGCAGTCGCTGGACGAGGCGGCCGGCTGGCTTGCCCCGCTGGGCGGTTCGCATCTGCGCTCCGGTGAGGAGATGGCGCGGCTGTTCGCGCAGCACCCCGACGCGGTGACCGCCGCTGCCGAACTCGGCGAGCAGTGCGCCTTCGGCCTGGCGCTGATCGCCCCGCAGTTGCCGCCGTTCCCAGACGTACCGCCCGGCTCAACCGAAGACAGCTGGCTGCGGGAGCTGACGATGGCCGGAGCCCAGCGCCGCTACGGCCGGCGGTCTCAGGCGCGCCGGGCGTATGCCCAGATCGAGCGTGAGCTGGAAATCATTGCGCAACTGAAATTTCCGGGATATTTCCTGGTGGTCTACGACATCACCCGGTTCTGCCGGGAGAACAACATCCTGTGTCAGGGCAGGGGATCGGCGGCCAACTCGGCAGTCTGCTACGCGCTCGGCGTCACCGCGGTCGACCCGGTCGCCAACGAGTTGCTGTTCGAGCGCTTCCTGTCGCCGGTCCGCGACGGGCCGCCCGACATCGACATCGACATCGAGTCGGATCTGCGCGAAAACGTCATCCAGTACGTCTACGACAAGTACGGCCGCGACTACGCCGCCCAGGTCGCCAACGTGATCACCTACCGTAGCCGTATCGCGGTGCGCGACATGGCCCGTGCCCTGGGGTTCTCGCAAGGGCAGCAGGACGCGTGGAGCAAGCAGATCAGCCACTGGAGTGGACGTCCGTCGGACATCGACGGCATTCCCGAGCAGGTGATCGAGCTGGCCGACCAGATCCAGAACCTGCCCCGGCACATGGGAATCCATTCCGGCGGCATGGTGATCTGCGATCGCCCGATCGCCGACGTCTGCCCGGTCGAATGGGCCCGTATGGAAAACCGCAGCGTGTTGCAGTGGGACAAAGACGATTGCGCGGCAATCGGTTTGGTGAAATTCGACCTGCTCGGGCTGGGCATGCTTTCGGCGCTGCATTACGCCATCGACCTGGTGGGCGAGCACAAAGGCATCGAGGTCGACCTGGCCGCGCTGGACCTGGCCGAGCCGGCGGTGTACGAGATGTTGCAGCGCGCAGATTCCGTCGGGGTGTTCCAGGTGGAGTCCCGCGCGCAGATGGCGACCCTGCCGCGGCTCAAGCCCAGGGTGTTCTACGACCTGGTGGTCGAGGTGGCGTTGATCCGCCCCGGACCTATCCAGGGCGGATCGGTCCATCCGTACATCCGGCGGCGCAACGGCCTCGACCCGGTCGTCTACGACCACCCGTCGATGGAGCCGGCGCTGCGGAAGACGTTGGGGGTGCCGCTGTTTCAGGAACAGCTGATGCAGCTCGCGGTGGACTGCGCCGGTTTCACCGGAGCCGAGGCCGATCAACTGCGCCGCGCCATGGGATCCAAGCGGTCGACCGAACGCATGCAGCGGCTGCGCGGCCGGTTTTACGACGGCATGCGGGGCCTGCACGGCGCTGACGACGAGGTGATCGACCGGGTCTACGAAAAGCTGGAAGCGTTCGCCAATTTCGGTTTCCCGGAAAGCCATTCGCTGAGTTTCGCGTCGCTGGTCTTCTACTCGTCGTGGTTCAAGCTGCATCACCCCGCGGCGTTCTGCGCGGCACTGCTGCGTGCGCAGCCGATGGGTTTCTACTCGCCGCAGTCGCTGGTGGCCGACGCCCGCAGGCACGGGGTGACGGTGCACGGTCCGTGCGTGGCCGCCAGCGTGGTGCATGCCACGCTGGAGAACGCCGGCACCGAGGTGCGGCTGGGACTGGGCAGCGTCCGTCATATCGGAGAAGACCTGGCCGATAAGCTGGTCGAAGAACGAAAAGCGCACGGCCCCTTCACTTCTCTGCTGGATATGACGACGCGGGTTCAGCTGTCCGTGCCGCAGACCGAAGCGTTGGCCACCGCAGGGGCGCTGCGCTGCTTCGGGATGTCGCGGCGCGAGGCGCTGTGGGCGGCCGGTGCGGCCGCCACCCAGCGACCGGATCGATTGCCGGGAGTGGGCTCGTCGTCGCATGTTCCGGCTTTACCCGGGATGAGTGAGGTGGAACTTGGCCGCCGCCGACGTGTGGGCCACCGGCATCTCGCCGGACAGCTACCCGACCCAGTTCCTGCGGTCGGATCTCGACGAGATGGGGGTGGTGCCCGCCGCCGCGCTGTTGTCGGTGCCCGATGGCGACCGGGTGCTGGTCGCCGGAGCGGTCACGCATCGGCAGCGTCCGGGCACGGCTCAGGGCGTGACGTTCGTCAACCTCGAGGACGAGACCGGGATGGTCAACGTGCTGTGCACACCGGGGGTGTGGGCGCGGTACCGCAAGGTGGCACAGACATCGTCGGCGCTGCTGATCCGCGGCCAGGTCCAAAATGCCAGTGGCGCAGTCACTGTCATGGCGGAGCGGATTGCCAAGCTCACGTTGAAGATCGGATCGAAGTCCCGCGACTTCCAGTAGCGCAAACCTCACGGGGCTCAGCAGCATCTTGTGCCGCATGTCTCGGGCCTGATGCTCTTTTTGATTCGGGACCACATGCGATATCACCTACGGTGCAGGCGGGAACAGTGTGGCTCCACCGCATGAGTAATCTCGCGCTCATGGCCCTTAACCTTTCTGTCGACGAACTCCTCACCACCACCCGTTCGGTCCGCAAGCGCCTCGACTTCGACAAGCCGGTATCGCGCGACTTGCTGATGGAATGTCTCGACTTGGCGTTGCAGGCGCCCACCGGCTCCAATTCGCAAGGCTGGCAATGGGTTTTCGTGGAAGACGACGAGAAGAAGAAGGCGATCGGCGAGATCTACCTGGAAAACGCCCGTGGCTACCTCAAGTCGCCGGCCCAGGAATACGGCGAGGGCGACACTCGCGGGGAGCGGATGGGCGCGGTCCGCGACTCCGCGTCCTACCTGGCCGAGCACATGCACGAAGCGCCGGTGCTGTTGATCCCGTGCATCGAAGGCCGCGAAGACAAGCAGCCGATGGGCGGGGCGGGATTCTGGGCGTCACTTCACCCGGCGATCTGGAGCTTCTGTCTGGCGCTGCGCTCGCGCGGCCTGGGCACCTGCTGGACGACGCTGCATCTGATCCGGGGCGGCGAGGAAAAGGTGGCCGAGATACTCGGCATTCCCTACGAGAACTACAGCCAGGCCGGCCTGTTCCCGATCGCCTACACCAAGGGCACCGATTTCAAGCCGGCCAAGCGGCTGCCGGCCGAGCAGCTCACGCACTGGGACACCTGGTAGATCACCCGGCGAAACACGATCAGACCGCGCCGGTGAAATTCTGCTGTCGCCAGGCCTCGTAGATCGCGACCGCGGCGGCGTTGGCCAGATTGAGCGACCGCCGGCCGTCCAGCATCGGGATGCGCACCCGGTCGGTGACGTGCGGATCGGCCAGCGTCGCGGCGTCCAGACCGGTGGGCTCCGGTCCGAACATCAACACATCCCCGGGCCGGTAGCTGACGTCGGTGAACAGATGCGTGGCGTGGGCGGTGAACGCGAACACCCGCTGTGGTGCGAGCGCAGTCCATGCGTCATCCAGCGACGGATGCACGGTCACCGAGGCGAGGTCGTGGTAGTCCAGGCCGGCCCGACGCAGCTTGGGCTCAGACAGGTCGAAACCCAACGGTTCGACGAGATGCAGTTCTGCTCCGGTGGCCGCCGCGGTTCGGATTGCGTTACCCGTATTGGGCGCGATTCGCGGTGAAACGAACATCACTTTGCACGGAACAAACGGTAGCATTACCGAGCATGGCACCACAACAGACCCGAGGCCAGCGTGTTTTAGGCCGCGTCAGGCTCTCCCAGGACCGCGAAGAGTCGACCTCCGTCGAGCGTCAACGCGAGGTGATCGAGCAGTGGGCACAGGCCCACGGACACTCGGTGATCGGTTGGGCTCAGGACTTGAATGTCTCGGGCTCCGTGCGCCCCTTTGAGGCTCCGGGGTTCGCTCCGTGGCTCGATCAGCGAGCCTCGGAGTGGGATATCGTCTGCGCTTGGAAGCTGGACCGATTGGGCCGCAATGCAATACAGCTCTCCGAGCTATTCGGGTGGTGCAACGATCACGGCAAGATCCTGGTATCGACCTCGGAGTCGATAGACCTCTCGTCGTGGGCAGGCCGGATGCTCGCCTCGGTGATCGCCGGCCTAGCTGAGGGAGAACTCGAAAGCATCAAAGAACGGACACGGGCGAGCCGAGCCAAGCTCCGCAGCTTGGCCCGATGGCCCGGGGGTAAACCCCCGTTCGGCTACAAGGCAGTGCCTATCGACGGGGGAGGCTGGACCCTAGTTGAAGACCGGGAGGCAGCCGAGGTAATCCGGAGGATCGTCCGAGGGTTGCTCGACGGTGCCACGTTGACCGGGACTGCCCGAGCCTTAACCTCCGAGGGGATCACTACCCCCGCCGACCACTACCGAGCTCAGCGGGGGCTACAGCCACTCGGGCGAGAGTGGAGGACTACTCCGCTTCGAAACCTGCTGCGGTCTCCGGCTCTGCTCGGTCAGGCCCACTTCGAGGGGAGCGTCGTCCGCGACGACGCCGGTCTCCCCGTTCAGCTCGGGGAGCCGTTAGTCACGGTGGACGAGTGGCAGAGAGTGCAGGCAATCCTCGACGGCAACCGGGAGGCTCGCAAAGACGACCGCCGATCGGGAGACGGGACTGCTGTCGGGTCTGGCATTCTGCGCTGCCTGCGAGAGCCAGCTACACCACGATTTGAACGTCGTGAAGCGTCCGGGGAAGACCTACGCAGTACCGGTACCTCAGATGTAAGAACCGATGCTCTCCCCAGATTCCCGCCGATGAGGTCGAGCTGCTAGCCGAAGAGACATTTCTCGAAGAGCTAGGAGACCGAGAGGTTAAAAAGCAGGTCTGGGTTCCTGGGGATGCCCAACAGGCGGCTATAACCGAGGCTGTGCAGGCCATAGACGAACTTTCGCAAGCGGCAGGTAAAGCGGGTTCGGCCACGATGCGAGAGCGTCTACAGAGACAGCTAGCCGCACTGGACCGTCGTCTGATCGAGCTGGAGGCAACCCCAGCGAGGGAGGGTCACTTTGAGTGGATAACGACCGGAGGGACATTCGGGGAGGCGTGGCAATCCGAGGACACTAAAGGTCGACGAGAGCTGCTTCAGCGCTCAGGGATCACGTTCACTGCCAGGAACCTGGGAGGACAGGCTAGGGAGTTCCACATCCGAATCCCCGAAGCTATCGGGTCGATGACCTGACATAGAACGCACGTTCGACACGCCGTGCGACCTGCACAACCTGTTGTGGTCCCGCAACTTGTCGGATACCACAGTTAGTGTTTCCGATAACTGACCCCGACCCCGGAACCGATTATGAACCCACTCCAAAGCGTTATCGCGGCTCTGCTGAGAGCACTGTTGCTCAAGCAATGCAGCGCCTGCCGACGACCTAATCTCCCGACCAATGCCGACTCGGCGGGCTGGACTATCCAGCACCGCAATTTGATTTTGGTAGGAACCAAGTGCCCCGATTGCCAGACCCCGGAAGAGCGTGCTGAGTGCGGGGTCGCAGGACGCGATCGGTCCTAAGTACATCTACGACGGACTGCGACTGCTCAAGCAAGACGACGATAACGGGCCTCTAGCTCAAGCGAGCTGAGCCCGCTGGGATCTTCGTCGATTCGTCGACCTCGACGGTTAAGACGGCGGTTCGATGGCTATTGGTTCCCCATGAACGCCTGGAAGGTCACGCTGCCCCTTGCCATCGCAACGCTTCTGGCCGGTCTCATCATCGGCTTCACGTCAGTCTCGATCGTGCCAAGCGGCACAAGTACCTGTGGGTCAGCCTTCAATGACAAACAGGGCTGGAACAGCGAGAACGAACAGGCCGCTTGCACCCCCATCCTGTCCGAGCGAGACGCATGGGGCACGACCCTCGTCTTCATAGGGTTCGGCTTGTTCGGTGCCACCTACCTGCTTAACGGGCCGGAGTTGATCTCTCGGCTAGCTCGGGGGTCCAAGAAACAGGCGAACCAGAACGTCTGGCCTCCCCCCGGTCCGCCCGGCGGTTACAAGCAAGGACCAGATGGCGGTTGGGTCTGGGAGCCGCAGGGCCAACCCCCTCGAAGGCGGCTACCAGCCACCGCCTCAGAGCGACACGGAGGTCCACCGCCAAATCAGCCCCGCCCCCCACAGTGAGCTAGGCGAGAACTAGCAGCTTCATGGGCGTTCTCCTCCGTGAGGATGCAGGGTGTGCGATTCGGTGGGTGTCGACGGAGCCCGAATCGTGACAGGCTCGGTTCATGTCGTTCATAGACGATGCGATGCACGCCATCAGCGACGGTTTCGAGGCCGTTAAAGACTTCTTCGCTGACCTATTCAGCGAGTCCGATCAGGCAGAGGCAGATGACTCGGAGGTAGTAGAGACCCTCCGCATCGAGTTCGATGCCGAAAACCCATTGCCCGCGGTCGGCATCCTCAATGAGATGGGCTACCGCGTCGGAAAGAATGGACTCTTCCCCCACGAGAGGCGTGAGATTCTCTTCCGGACCTGATAGGCTTCACCTCTTCGCCAGCGAGCCTTGGACTTCGGACTACATCCGCGCAGTGGGGTCAGCGTTGCAGCCCAGCCAGGTTGGAGAAGATGAACCGGGTTCTGGGCGGGTTAGTAGCCAATGCCAAACGAAAGACGAAGGTTGACATGTCCGAGGCCATCCGCGACTGGACTGAAGATCAGGAATGGTTGAGAAACAAAAGTGCGGAGTGGCTGACACACGTCCACTAGCTATGTGGTTTGACCCGTCGCTTGTGTCAGAGCCCGAATAACTGCCGCTCCCAGCGCACTAGATCGAACGCCGCCTGCACTGCTGGGTCATCGGGATCGAGCCCTTCGGCTCGGATCGCTTCGCGCTCCTCGTAATCCATGCAGAGTTAGAAGCAGTAGCGATTCGTCCGGTTCCACGCGGTCGCTGCCGTGAGGTACACCTGAACAGATGAGCCACGAGGTCGGGGATTTAGTTCTGTCCGCAGGGGGCGAGTGGATGGTGTTGCCGCCCGCTGTCGCGGTCACCTTCTCGTAGGCAACTGCTTAGTCAGCACCCACGTCTTTTCATGCCAGGACAGGCATCTGAGTTGGAGCTGCAACACTTGCGATGACATGATCTACGGCCCCGCGCGGTAGGCGAGGACTGCGAGCTACTCAACGGCGCAGCTCGCGTCAGGTAGGTCGACTCCGTGTGATTTGGCTGGCACTGTGGCAAACCCGCAGACTGCTCGCTGACTATGCTGTTAGCCTCCATGATCTTAAGATCACGACCACATCGGGGTTGGCATGGCAAAGAAATCGCAAAACAAATACTTCAGCGCAATCGGTGCCGCGGTGGGTGGGATGCTGATCTTCGCACCTCCCGCCGCAGGTATCGCGTTCGTTCTGGCGATGGTCGGCGCACTGTTTTGGAATTGGCCGTTCTTTACAACCTTGCTGTGGACGTTTGGCGTCATCTGGTGCGCCTGGGATCGCCGTTGCTTACGTACAGGGTGTGACTGAGAAGCCAAAGCCTAGAGGTGGTTACGTTCCGGGCTACCAGCCCAACCCGCACAAGATTGGGACTCAGGAGTACTACCTCAACGAGATCATGAATCAACAGGCGATGGAGAACGATGACCGCCGACTGCGGCGACAGGCAGAGTGGGATTGAAACCTCAGAGGCGCATCGCCCAATAGGACGCCTCCGGGCGCGACGTACACCCACGACATATGTTGATCAGCGGCTCAGCCGGCGTGAACGGAACATCGAACGAGGCATCGGGCAGCATCTGGAAACAACGCACACATCTTCGGTTCTCAGCGGTGTTCTGGTAACCCAACCGTGCTTTGAACATGTCGGCCACGGTCTTGGTCGGCTGATCGGGCTCCCGCTTGCGGGTTCGTCGTCGTGTCGGTCTCATCGCTGCCATTAGTCGTCCTCGTCGGTAGATGCGAAGTTAAGTCGCGCCAGCAGCTGCGCCAGCTGCATTCGTGATGCTTGGGCCTGCCCAATCAACGGATTAATGACCTCTTGGCCCATCGAGCCTTTAACGGTCAGCGGAGCTTTAGCGGCAGCGGCGTCTAGCCGCTTCAGCAGGTCTGCGGTTTTGCAGGCGTCGAACAAGACGCGGAGCTTGTCGGGGTCCGCTGTGGTCATCTCGAATGCGCTTACGACTGCGGTCCAGAGCTTCTGACCCTCGTTTTCAAGGCCCCGGGGCATTCTCGGTTTCACGGCCACTAACGGGCGCCTTTCTAGTTGGCGATTTAGCTGCTGAACTGCGGCTTTATCAAAAAATCAGCGTTGCGGGGTGCAGCGAACCTCTCAGGCGCATTACGTTCCGGTCTGCAAACCAGGGGGGAGGGTTGCCGTACCGGGGTACCGAACGGGAGTGCACACACGCGCGACACCACGCGGAGCAATTACTGCGCGGGTTTGTCGTTGGTGGCTGAGAGAATCAGATGGTGGCTTTGGAACCGGCGTGGATTGGCGTCATCGGCACCGGCATCGGTGCATTCGCTAGTGGAATCCCAGCGTTCGCGACCGCCTTGGTGCAGAGCTTAAGCGCCAAGGCTCAACGCAAGCAGGACGCTGCTCAGGCGCAAGCGCAGCTTGACGCCGAAGCAGTGGAAGCCAAAGCCCAGCGAGACGCGGAGCGGAATCACGAGGAGTCGCAGAGACGCCGCGCCTTGATTGCCCTCTGGCGCGCGGGCATTGCGACACTCGGCGACGCCGGCCTTTACGCTAAGGCGCTTCAGACTCCTTGGTACGAGACGCTGAGGCCCTACCTCACTAGCGACGTTGTCGCCAAGCTGGAAGGGCAACGCACGGTGCTCGTCATGCCAGATACGCCGCGAGGGGGTAAGAACCTCTTTACTGGTGAGGTAGACCGAATCGAGCGTGAGTGGGGTCTACGCCCCTAGCAGGACTGGCGTCGCCGGTTAGTTAATCTTGGGCGCGTGCCGGGGCGCAATAAGCAGGTTTACAAGATCACCTACCCCAACGGGAAGATTTACGTTGGCATGGATCTGACCGGCAGCGTGACGTACTTCGGTAGCCCGACCGCAAAGGCGCGGATTGCCGCCGACCTCGGCGAGCAAGTCAACGACTACATCGCCCGCAAAACGGTTCTTTGGGAATCCGATACGGCAACCGACGCTGAGGTCCGCGCTATGGAAGTGCAGCTGATTCGCCAGCACGGCTCGAACGATCCGGCCATCGGCTACAACTTGACGCCCAGATTCCAGGCTCCAGTTCTCAACGACGGGGAAACCCGCTGAAGTAGCACCTGCGCCGCTGGTGAAGTTGCTACTGTGCGTCCCCGTGAAGCAGTTTGTGTTTGTTGGTGCGCTGCTCTTGGTGGCGTGGGCGCCAGACGCTCACGCGGACGCCAACAGCTATCTCGCATACCTGCAATCGCACGGCATCAACACCGCGCTCAACTCGCCGGCAAAAAACCTGCAAGCCGGGTTCTACGCCTGCGATGCTTTGCACGCCGGCCAAACCCCGGATCAGGTTGCCGGATCTCAGCCGTTCAACTTTGTTGATGTTCGCGGCGTGATCGACGCGGCACAACACGAACTGTGCCCCGACACCTTGCACTGATCTATGGGGCCAGCAAGAGAAGCCCCGGACCCGCGAAGGTCCGGGGCGCTCCTGTTCAGCTATTCAGTTGTCAGACAGCCGATTAGCCCGACGCTGCGATGTGAACCAAGCCGGCGGGGTTGCCGCTCTTGAAGCCGACCCGGGCAGTAACCCTGATGCGGATCGCGTCGTAATCGAACGCAGAATCAGCCGACACAGCCAGCGACGTACCAGTGCGCTGGTAGGTGAACTGCTGGTGTGCGTCGATTCCGAACGCGGTACCCGAGGGCACGTCATGCGAGACGTACGCGGGCAGACCGGCGAGGATGACGCTCGGCTCCAAGCTGCCGGGGTTAACGCCATCCGCGCCGAGCAACCCAAGGTTGTACGACGTCGTGCCGACGGTGGGCAGCGGCTCAGCGATCTTGAGTGTTGCCAGCGTCAACGCGACGTCCTGGGCGATTACGAAGTGCGTCAGCACCGCGTTATGGGTGTAGGCAACGTCTTTCGCCACATGGAACGGGTCCAGGTTGGTCAGCGGATAGGTGTCGGTATCGACCAGCTGGTAAGTGCCGGTATAGGACAGCAGGCCCGCGTAGCCGTTAGAAGTCGACGCGGCGATCCACGCTGCGTCCAGTTTCTTAGCGACCGAACGCGCCAGCGAGTTCGCGATCATGCTGGCCACAGCGGGGTTGGTCGCGTCACCCAAAGCCTCATTGCTGAGTTGAGTAATCGCCTTGACCGCGTACGGCGTAATGACGACCTCGGTTGTGGTCGGGTCGGTCGGTGTGATCTGAGTGTTCTCAGGGACGAACGCCACCGATGGGTCCGCAGTCAGCGAGGGAATGCGGATGGAATCCGAGCTACCGGTCAGAACTGTTGACGTCTTGAATAGCAACGACTTCGCCGCTAAGACCTCATCGAACAGCTTTGCGTAATCCTCGGGCTTAAATGCTCTCTGCAAACCCGAATCTAGTACTGCCATTTGTGTTTCTCCTCGAAACAGAAACGGCCCCAACCATTTTGGTTGAAGCCTTAGAGGAGACGCACATCACTGATGTGTGAATACCCCACGGAGAGTGGGGGTTTGTTGGTCCGCAGGACCGTTCGTGGTCGCTACCGCTGCCACAGACCGCGTTGAGTAGAAACCAAGTCTTAGCGGGCAGAGCGAAACGTCTGCCGTTAGATGTTGTTGAGAAAGCCGGAGAAGTCCGTTGGCGCAACCGGCGCGCTGCCGGTGCCTGATCCCTGCGAGCGGTCAACAGCTCGCACCTTCGGGTTCCTGGCCAAACCGGGTCGGCTGTCAATCAATGCCGCCGCAGCGTCGGCAACGGCGTCGTGATCGACCCAGCCTTCGGGTGTCAGAAAATCGGCCAGCCCGTGCCCTCCGATGGAGAGCAAATCTTCCGGCTGTGCCAGATACTCGCCGGCCAACCGCTCAAGTTCCCAAGTCCGGAGCTCTGTGAGCCGAGCTTGGGTCTCAGCCAACGCCGTGCGGGCTTCGTTCCGCTCGACTCTGTAGCGGGCTTCTCGGTTGACTCTCGGCTCGTCCTGCGGAGTCTCAGCGCTGGCAGGATCGTGATCCGGTACGACCGGCCGCGCCTCTTGAATCGGAAGCTGAACATCTTGGCTGGTCTCCTGGGTCGGTGTAGTCATGCTGGTGATGCCTCTCTAATCCGGTCGGATGATGTTGGGCGCGAGAACAAAGCCCGTCGCCGCTGCTCGGGTTCCATGTCACTGATCCCCGGTATCAAGCGCTCAAGCTTGGCCAGCTTCTCGGGGTCGAGCCACCAAAGCGTTCCGCCTCTGGCGACGACCTCGGCGTGATAGTTCGCGGTTCTGGTCAGGTGAAGTTGAAACGCCGCTTCACGCTCTGCGTCGGTCGGCTTCACTCGACAGCCTCGGTCCAACTGACAACCTTGACCGGCCACTCGGCGCCCACCGAGTCAATGAGTGCGTCAACGTCATCTTTAGGTTCTGGCGGGGTGAGCGCGGCCAGCACCTCGGATGGGACGGTCAACGTCATCGGCTCGGTCACGGGTAGGTTCGCGTAGCCGAATATCGCGTCGGCTAAAGCCCGGTCTAGTTCGTCGTCGTGCATGTCGTTCTCCTCGTTGTGTTGAAGCCCGTCACCGGGCATAAAAAACCCCGTCGTCGTGGCGGGGTCGAATCGGGGTTGGCTAGACAGCGGGACGCCAGTACGTCCCTGGGTAGGCCTGCCGGTTGTTGTGCTGACGCACGGCGATCGCTTCGCGCCGTTTCTCCACTACGCCGGTAATGCCGCGCATCTCAGCCACCGCATCGAGCGGGGTATCCACGCCGAAGTACAGCGTCGGCTTGCCCGGGCCTTCCGACTTCACGCCGGCCAGGCAGTTGTCAGCGAGGATCTTCAGGTACCGCCGCACGCTGTCGCGAGACATTCCGGTTGTCTCCGAGACCTGCCGAACCGTTGTCGGTTCGTCGGTCAAAACCTCCCAGACACGTTGGCAGGCAGCGCCAAGGCCAGCCGGGTCCGCCCTTGCGGGACGGCCCGCGAGACCAAAGGTCGTGCAGGGGTTGTAACTCCTAACTTAATGAGTCTCTGACGGTATTCCTTAAGTCACGAGTACTAACCCCCCACCGCAGGTTTAACCGGTATCGCCTTGTAGACCTCGCAGTGGTTCTCTTGTCTGCACGTTGTTCGTCTTGCAGTAGTCCCCGGTCCAAGAGCGCCATCAGCGCTCGATGGACTGACTTCTGAGACATTCCTGCGGTGTACTTCGCCAGCTCGTAAGAGGAGATGGTTCGGGTGAAGCAGTTGTTCTCGATGCAGAAGTCGACGAACACCAACGCAACGGCTCGGTTCCGGCTTCCAGTTCGTCCCGTCCAGCCGGTGTGTGTAGCGATCCGATCCCGAAGATCGGAGAGCCCATCTTCAAGGTTGAATGGCTTGGAACGTTGTGCCTTAGCCCAACCGCTCTCAAGGTTCCTATCTTGCTTCCGAACCTTGTCGTTGGTGCTGTAGATGTAGGAAGTCCACAGATGAGATGCCCGCACCCAACGCCGATAGTCATCCTCGTTACCGCCTTGGTTGCGGATAAGGCTGGCGATCCGCACCAGCCTCGGACCTATCCAGGCGTGTTCGTACTCGCCGGCCAGTAGCTGCAGGGTGGTTGCGTCGGGCGCGAAGTCGGTCACCGCAAATCACGTCGCCGCCGCAGCTTTCAACGCGACCAGCTCAGCCCGCGCTTCATTGCGCTCGATTCGGTAAGCCGCGGATTCCTTGCGAAGGTCTCTAATCAACTTCTGCCATTCGATTGGCAATTCATCGAACGCGTCGATCATGTTGTCCTCCTGGGTTGTCGACGGCTCATGCCGTCCTGTTGGTGCTCTCAGGAAATGAGAGCTGCCTCTATCACTGCCAGACGCGCTCTCGCGTCGCGGCAAGCTTCGGTGTAGCGGCGAGATGCTTCCCGCCGGCAATGCCGGCAGCGGTTGTCTGCCGTGCGGTCCTGCGGGCCACGGTGAACGTGCCGGGTACATGCGTTAGCGGGCATGGTGTTTCTCTGAACTTTCCGAACGCCACAGACGCTCGTCGTTTTGACTGCCATGCCGCAGACATGGCGAAGGGATGTTTGATCCCTTGTGTTGAAAAAAGGGGGTGCCCGCAGCAGAGCCGGGCGATAGGAAAGGAACCCGACTCCGCTGGGGGCTTGGCGGCGCTCAAGCTGGCTCAGAGGGAGAACGATCACGCCGTTCCAGTGGCAGCACGCCAAGATCAGGGGCGGGGCATTCCTAACCTTTGCCCCTCATATAAGAGATAAAACTTCGGAACATCAGTCCTGCTTATCGGCACTGAGCCCTGACGAGATTCCTTGACGAACTGGCTGCAGTCCTGCCTTCTCAAACTGCTCAGCTCGGAACTCGTACTGTTCGCGGCGCTTCCGTGCCATCCGATGCCGAGCTTTGTCGTCGTGGTCTTCGGCGTTCCGCTTGACGCACTCGGCGCAGTACTTCGGCCACCTGCCGTCCTGGCCGCTGTAGGACATCGGCTTACGAGACGTGACCAGGCACCCGCAGCGCTGACAAGTCCCGTAGTAGATCCTCATGCCCCAGAAGGCGACGAAGGTGCCGTAGGCAGCCTCGCCATGCCTTACCGCGTCGGGATTCTCGGTGCGCCATTTGTTATTGCCGCCTCGCTGCGATTAGCGATCTTGGTGCCTCTGCG
Source organism: uncultured Actinomycetota bacterium (assembly GCA_963796825.1). Lineage (GTDB taxonomy): Bacteria > Actinomycetota > Actinomycetes > Mycobacteriales > Mycobacteriaceae > Mycobacterium. The sequence goes on along the minus strand of CAWCNE010000006.1, from coordinate 320,104 downwards.
ATTCGGCTTCGCCAGAGCATCGGCACGTATAGCGGCTAGATCTTCGCCGGTGGCTTTGTCGTATTGCACGCCGGCGCAATCCTCGTAGGCCGGAATAGTTCCCTCGGTCTTCACTGTGCGAGACCTCCTTCAGGAGTCCTACCGCCCGGCAGATATGGACCCTGCGTCAGAGACGCACAAGATTGCAGCCACGTCACCATGCGCTGACTATCGGGGCACCAATACATGCGACTCGGGTCGCATAGCCGAGGATCGTTTAACCCGGGGCAATTCGGAACGGGATCGGCGTGGGCCGTTGGCACTAATGTCCCAACGGCACCGAGCACAGCTGTAGCGGCCAGGAGGCCGGCGAACAGGTGGCGTTTCATGCGGATACGTCCAGCGGGCGCACCTCAAATGTCGTGAACACGGCGTGGCCGTCCATCATGTCGGCGTCAACGACGACCTCTGCTTCGCTGACCGGTAGCGCGCCGTCGAGGAAGTCGAGCATCCGCTGATACGGCGGGTCACCCCGGTCCGAACCCCCGTACTTAGGTACGTGAATCGCCACGAGTCGCCGGTCTCTAGATCGGTCATTCGACCGGCCAGGAGCCAGCAAGGCTCGTTGATGTCCAGAACGGTCGCGTGGCCGTTCCAGAGGTCATATGCCGGGAGTGCCTGAGTCATGTTTGATCCTCCGTTTTGCCTGGTCAGCGCCCACGAACACGGATCACGCACGATACACCTAGGGGTCGACATTGATTGTCGACACAAGATGTTGTGAATGGGTGTCGCCTACGCCCAATTCGTTTTGTTAGGTGGAACATGATGCCCGAGGAGTAAAACAGCAGCCTGAACACAACACACGGTAACCGGAAATGGGGCATTTGCCCGATGCGCCCACAGTTGTAGAAGACCAAACTCCCGGAGTTATGAACCGTCTAATCGCAGGGTGCGCTGCGGCGGTGACGGTGCCCGGTGGCCTCTGGCGGACCCGGCCTGCCCGCCATGGGCGACGATTTTCAGCGGCCCGGCCCAGTGCGGCGGTCTGTAAGCCTGTTTACCTAATTTGCTCGGCAACACGGAGCCGGGTCGCAAGCGCGTTGGTGAACTCTGTCTGTTCAGTAAGAATTGTGGTCACTGCAGCCGCAGCCTGGCATACTCGCTGAATTGCCAGGCGTATATCGCTTGCCCGTCGCTCGGGGTGAGCGCAATTAGCAGGAAGTCTCATGAACGACGCGCTAACACTGCGATTCAGCGGAGCGGACGCTTACCCCGCACTGATCCGGTGACGATGTTTGCCCGCGTCCCGCGGACGATTCGCCGGACGAATCTCGGCCCGCCGAGAGCAACAGCGCCGAATCCGCATCGATGAAACGGCCCGCGTCGTGGTCGCTGCGAAATTGGCCGGTCCGGTGGAAAGTCGTCGCCATTGTCGCGGTGCCTTTGATGCTGGCAATGGTTTTCGGGGGATTTCGCATTGCGGATGCATTCAGCGACGCACACCGGCTTCGGTTAGCGGCAGACCGGGCCGAGATGGTTCCGGCGATCACCAAATACATGTCGGCGCTCGACGTCGCGTTGCTGGCGACCTCGACCGGTGGCGATGCCGACGGAGCGAAGAAGAACTACGACGCCCGCAAAAGTGAGCTCGAGGCCCGCCTGCGCGGAACCGACGTCGCACCCGATGTGAGCGCCGGCGTCGACGCCATGCTGGACGGCGGGCAGTCGTTGCTGGACAACGTCGCGTCGAACACCCTCGGTCTGCGGCCGCGGGTGACCACCTACGCCCCCATCCTGTTGACTGCCGAGAACGCGATCGACGGCTCGGTTCGCGTCGACGACGAGCAGATCCGCGCCGAGGCGCAGGGGCTCAGCCGGGCGATCGGGGCCCGCGGCCAGATGATGATGCAGCAGACTGCTGATCGCCCGCGGCGCCGATCTGCCCGAGCCCGAGCTGCGGACGTCGATGATCACCCTGGCCGGCACCGAGCCGTCGACCCTGTTCGGGATGGCTGAAGTGCTCGGCGTCGGCTCCCCGGAGGCCAAGACGCTGCAGCAGCAGATGGTGACCCGGATGGGTCTGATGTCGGATCCGGCCCAAAGGCTGGTCAACAACCCGGCGCTGCTGCACTCGGTGCAGACCACCGACGGGATCGCCTCGCAGATCATCAAGGACATCACCGCGAAGGTGACCAAGGCCGTCGAAGACCAGGCTCACGATCGGCGCAACGCGGCGATCCGCGACACCGTGCTGGTGCTGGCGCGCCATCGTTGCCGCGCTGGTCATCGTGTTGCTGGTCGCGCGCTCGCTGATCCGGCCGCTGCGGGTGCTGCGCGACGGCGCGTTGAAGGTCGCGCACGAGGATCTCGAACGGGAGATCACCCGGGTACGGGCCGGTGACGAGTCGCCGCCCGAGCCGCTGCCGGTGCACACCACCGAGGAAATCGGTCAGGTCGCGCACGCGGTCGACGAACTGCACACGCAGGCATTGCTTTTGGCCGGCGACGAAGCCCGGCTGCGGCTGTTGGTCAACGACATGTTCGAAACGATGTCGCGGCGCAACCGTTCGCTGGTCGACCAGCAGCTCTCGCTGATCGACCGGCTGGAGCGCAACGAAGAAGACCCCGAACGGCTCGACAGCCTGTTCCGGCTCGACCACCTGGCCGCCCGGATGCGCCGCAACGGCGCGAACCTGCTGGTGCTGGCGGGCGCGCAGAGCTCGCGGGGAGACCAGCGCACGACGGTGCCGCTGTCGTCGGTCATCCACGCGGCCGACCTCCGAGGTCGAGGACTACCGCCGCGTCGAGACGTCGATGGTGCCCGACTGCACGATTGCCGGCGCGGTCTCCGGTGACATCGTCCACCTGCTCGCGGAGTTGATCGACAACGCGCTGCGTTACTCGCCGCCGGCGTCGCCGGTCCGGGTGTCGGCCGGATTCCGCAGCGACGGAGCGGTCCTGCTGCAGATCGTCGACGTCGGGCTGGGCATGACCGACGGCGACCGCCGGATCGCCAACATGCGCCTGCGTGCCGGGGGAGAGGTCACCCCCGACAGCGCCCGCCACATGGGCCTGTTCGTGGTCGGCCGGTTGGCCGACCGGCACGCGATCCGGGTGCGGCTGCGCGGCTCTTCGGTCGAGGATGCGCGGTCGGGTAGCACCGCGGAGGTCTACCTGCCGTCGACCGTGCTGGCGAGCGGCGACGGCCGGCCCGACGGCGCCGCGCGAGATGGCATCGGACCCGGCAGCGTTCGTGGCACCGCCCGAGCCGCCGGTCGCCGTGCCCGACTACGATGCGCCGACCTTGCGCCGGTCGAAGACGCCGGCGAGCGCAACGGCTCGCATTCGACCGACTCCTCGATCAGCCTGCTGCCCCGGCGCAGGCCCGGAAGCAGTGGCATCACCGGCGCCCCGGACGCCCCGCCGGATCGCGACGAGCCGCCGGCCGTCGAGCTCGACTCCGGAACAGCCTGCAGCGCAACCGGTTTCGAACACGTCCTCGTTCTTCGGCTCGCGGGCCCGATTCACCAAAGAAAACCGCCAGCGACCCAAAGCCGAGCCGGCCCGTGGCCGGTTCCGGTCGCGCCGAATCCGAGCTGTCCGAGGCCGATGACGTCTGGGCCGCCGAAGCTGCTGCGCCGTCGGCCGAGCCGCCCGAGGACGATCTGATCTACCAGCGGATGCTCTCCGAATGGCTGGTCGACCCACGCGAGCTGGCGCACAGCCCCGATCTGGATTGGCAGTCGGTGTGGGACCGCGGCTGGTCAGCCGCCGCCGAGGTGGAGAACACGCCCGTGCAAACCCACACCGAACAGGGCCTGCCGGTGCGTGACCCCGGTGCCCGGCTGGTGCCGGGTGGTGCCGAGCCGAACGGAAACGCGCACCACCGGGCCGGCGGCGACGATAATGGGACGGCCTCCAACGGAGGATCGGGGCATGTTCCCGCGCATCAGGCGCCGGCACGCGACCCCGAGGCCGTCCGGACCTCGATGAGCAGTCATTTCGGCGGCGTCCGCGCAGGACGCTCGCATGCCCGTGACAACGACCAAGGAACCGATCACGAATGACCTCTGGCTTCCAACCCATACAGCCGAGCCAAGCCGCACACTTCGACAATTCGCTGGACTGGCTGGTGTCGAATTTCGCCCGCGAAGTCCGCGGGGTCTCGCACGCGATCCTGGTATCCGTCGACGGGCTGCTGATCGCGGCCAGCGAGCGTCTGCCGAAGGAGCGAGCCGACCAGCTCGCCGCGGTGTCGTCCGGTCTGGCCAGCTTGGCCAACGGCGCCGCGCAGCTGTTCGACGGTGGCCAGGTGCTGCAGTCGGTGGTGGAGATGCAGAACGGCTACCTGCTGCTGATGCAGGTCGGGGACGGATCCCATCTGGCGACGCTGGCCGCGACGTCGTGTGACATCGGGCAGATCGGATACGAGATGGCCGTCCTCGTCGAACGGGTGGGCAACGTCGTGCAATCGTCCCGACGTGCTCCGTCACCCTCGTGAGTCGCCATGGACAACCACGAACGACCGGGAATCGAACCGCCGCCTCCTGAGGCGAGCCTGGTTCGTCCGTACACTCTGACGGCCGGCCGAACCAAGGCCAGCGTCGACATCCCGCTGGAAGCGCCGCTGCAGGCGTTGCAGTCGGCGATGTTCCACCGGTGGCCGCCCAACGATGTGCGGGGCAGAATTGTCCAACTGTGCGTCAAGAGCCCATCGGTGGCCGAAATATCGGCTCGTCTGAATTTGCCGCTCGGTGTCACGCGCGTGTTGGTCGGCGATCTGGTGACTTCGGGCTACCTTCGAGTTAATCGGACGTTGACCGAACGCTCCACCCGTGATGAACGCCGCGAACTGATAGGAAGGACGCTCCGTGGCCTACGAGCGCTCTGATGCGGGGGCTCCTCCGTATCCGAAGTCGCGCGATACCGCGTCCACCAAGATCGTCATCGCCGGTGGATTCGGCGCTGGCAAGACAACTTTCGTGGGTGCGGTGTCGGAGATCATGCCGCTGCGGACCGAGGCGATGGTCACCGACGCCTCAGCCGGCGTCGACATGGTCGACGCCACGCCGGACAAGCGGACCACCACGGTGGCGATGGACTTCGGCCGGATCACTCTCGACGAGGACCTGGTGCTCTATCTGTTCGGAACCCCGGGTCAGCGCCGATTCTGGTTCATGTGGGACGACCTGGTGCGCGGCGCGATCGGCGCGGTCATCCTGGTGGACTGCCGGCGTCTGCAGGACTGCTTCGCCGCGGTCGACTTCTTCGAGCATCGCAACCTGCCATTCCTGATCGCGGTCAACGAGTTCGACGGCTCGCCAAGGTATCCCGCCGCCGAGGTACGCAAAGCGCTGACGCTGCCCGCGCACGTCCCGGTGATCAATGTCGACGCCCGTGACCGCAGATCGGCAACCGATGCGTTGATCGCGGTCAGCGAATACGCGCTGGCGAGCTTGTCGCCCACCGCGTAGTGGATTGGACCGATTGCGAATTCGTCGGCCGTGATTTCCGCGACGACGATCTCAGTCGCCTGCGCACCGAGCGGGTGGTGTTCACCGAATGCGATTTCAGCGGAGTCACTCTCGCCGAGTCCGAGCATCTGGGATCAGCGTTTCGCAACTGCACCTTCAACCTGACTACGCTGTGGCACAGTACGTTTCGCCAGTGCACCATGCTGGGCTCGGTGTTCACGCGGTGCCGGCTTCGACCGTTGACCCTCGACGAGGTGGACTTCACGCTGACCGTGCTCGGCGGAAATGACCTGCGCGGCATCGACTTGAGCGGTTGCCGCCTCCGTGAGGCCAACCTGGTGGAAGCCGACCTGCGCAAGACCGTGTTGCGCGGGGCTGACCTGTCCGGGGCGCGCACCACCGGAACCCGTTTGGACGACGCCGATCTGCGCGGCGCCACCGTCGATCCGTCGCTGTGGACGACGGCTTCGTTGACCCGGACGCGAATCGATATCGAGCAGGCACTCGCCTATGCCGCGGCGCACGGATTGCGGCTGGACGGGTGACTAGCGCTTGAGCCGGATGCGCCACCGCACAAAGCCACCGTAGAACAATGACAGCGCAACGAGCATGCCCAGGTCTAGGAACAAGATGTGCTGCGAGTGCTGCCAGATCGGGTCGTTGGTTGGAATCTGCTTGACCTTCACCAGGCTTGGGAAGTCGATCGATGACGCGCCCGCGGCGTAGCCCCAGCGGCCGGGCGTCAGCCACGACAGCTGGTTGAGTCCCGCCCGGCCGGTCACCGGGATCATTCCGCCGGCGAGCACCAGCTGCGACATGATCGTCACCACCAGCAGCGGCATGATCTGCTCGGTGGTCTGCGCCAAGGCCGACATCATCAGGCCGAGAATGGCCGAAGCCACACAGGTGCCGGCGACGGTGATGAACAGCGAGAACGTGGAGTTGCCGAAGAACGGCGGATGCGCTGTGGGAGCGCCCTTTCCGAGCCGGACGATGATTGTCGCGATCGCCGCCTGGGCCGTCGCGAAGACGCAGAACACGAACACCTTGGCGAGCAGGTAGGCGGTGGTGGACAGGCCGACCGCCTGTTCTCGGCGGAAGATCGGGCGCTCGCCGATCAGGTCGCGGATGGTCAGCGCCGTGCCCATGAACACGGCCCCGATATTGAGCAGCACCATGATGTACTGCGGCTGAGTGGGCGCCAGGCCCAGTGGATCAGCTGGTCCCAGACCAGGTTTCGGACCTTTCACCGTCAGTGACAGCGCACCGATCAGGAACGGCAGCACCGCCAGGAACACCGAGTAGCCGCGGTCGGAGATGACCAGGCGAACCTGCCGACGCGCGATCGTGGAGAACTGGCGCACGAGATCGGTGTGCACGGGTTCGCCGAGATCCGCCGGGCTTTCCTTGTCGGGGGCCCTGGACTCCGACCGGCCTCCCTGTTCCCGGAAGCGGCGGTTTGCCTCGTCCGGGTCGGCGCCGACGTTGGCGAAGATATCTGCCCAGTTCGTGGTACCCAACGCCTCGCCGACCTGACTGGGTGGCCCGTTGAACGCCATCTTGCCGCCGGGCGCCATCAGCAGGATCTGGTCGCAGACATCCAGGTACGACACCGAGTGGGTGACCACCAGCACGACGCGGCCGGCATCGGCGAGCTGGCGCAGCATCAACATCACCTGGCGATCCAGCGCCGGGTCGAGACCGGAGGTCGGCTCGTCGAGCAGCAGCAGCGACGGTTGGGTCAGCAGTTCGAGCGCGACCGATGCACGCTTTCGCTGACCACCGGACAGTTTGTCCACCCGGGTGTCGGCGTGCTTGGTCAGGTCGAGTTCCTCGAGCACCTGCGCGACGACCTGGGCGCGTTCCTGTTGGTTGGTGTCCGGCGGCAGTCGCAACTCGGCGGCGTAGCCCAGTGCCTGGTTCACCGTCAGCTGGCGGTGCACCACGTCGTCCTGCGGCACCATCCCGATCCGGCTGCGCATCGTCGCGTACTCGGCGTGGATGTCGTGGCCTTCGAAGGTGACGTTCCCGGAACTGGGTCGGGTGTATCCGGCGATCAGACGCGAGAGCGTGGTCTTGCCCGCACCCGAGCCGCCGATGATCGCGGTCAGCGTGCCGGGCCGGGCAGTCAGCGAGATCCCGTCCAGCAGTTCCTTGCCGTCGATCCTGAAGTGCACGCTGTTGACCTCGAGGCCACCGGTGCGGGTGGCGGCTTCGGTACGCCGGATCAGGTTGCCGTCGGTGAAGACGAGGTCGATGTTGCCGATCGTGACAACGTCGCCCTGGTTGAGCACCGCTGACCCGACGCGCACGCCGTTGACGAAAGTGCCGTTGACGCTGTGGGCATCCCGGATCTCGGTGCCGAGCGGCGATTCGACCAGGAACGCGTGATGACGAGACGCCAGCACGTCCTGGATCACGATGTCGTTGTCGTTGGCGCGCCCGATCGTCGCCGAACCCGGCGGCTTGTCGGGGGTCTGCGAGCCGGGCATGATCGCGTGGATCATCTTGGTCGCCAGGTTGCCGACTTCGGGTGGCTTGCTGATCGCGGGCCGGCGCCATCTCGGTCCTCGGCGCAACGTTCAGCGAGGGCGCTGACGGCACTGGGGCCGCGGGTTGCCGGAGTGGCGGTGCCTGATGCTGCGGGCCTGCTGGGTATGCGGGCGGGCGCGGACCCGGGTAAGGCTGCTGCGGTGGCGGACCGGGGTACGGGCGCGACGGTCCGAGGTTGGGACTCTGGCCTGGACTTTGGCCCGGCGGGCCCAGCGGACGTGGTCCCGCTGGTGGGCGGGGCGGCTGTAGCGGTGCGGGCCCCGGCCGCGCGGGCGGGCCCGACCTGGCGATCGGCATCGACGCCGTCTGCGGCGGCCGGCCGGCGATGCCGTCGTGTTTTCCGATCTCGAAACTCAGTTGCGGGCCATCGGGGTTGCCGATGTTGACCGTTTGGCCGTCGTGAAGGTCGATCACCGGCACGCGGCGACCATTGGCGTAGGTCCCGTTCAGCGAGCTGTTGTCGATGGCCAGCCAGCGGCCCTGGTCGAAGCGCAGCAGCAGGTGTGCCCGGGAGATCAGCGGATGCGTGATTCGCATGTCGGCGCGCAGATCGCGGCCAACTACGACGTCGTGACCTGCGGCGAAAGTACGTTGTGCTCCGTCGTACCGGACTGTCAGCGCGGGCGGTGCGGCGTGACTCATCGCCCCAACATTAGCTGCTTGGCTCACTGCACCGACTGTATCGGCTGCCGTTCACTCCCCGTGAAGCGACACGACCCGCGTCAGTGCGCCAGGAGGTCGGGGGCCCCGGTCACCACGCAGCGGGTGCGGGTGTAGATCGTCGGCATGCACCGGTTGCAGTGCGTACACGCCGAACGCACGGCGGCGCCGTCGCGGGCGATCCGGTTGATCAAATCGGGCTCGGCCAACAGCGCCCGGCCCATCGCGACGAACTGAAAACCTTCGGCCATCGCCAGATCCATCGTCTCGCGATTGGTGATGCCGCCCAGCAGGATCAGCGGCATCGTCAGCTCGGCGCGGAACTGCTTGGCATGGCGCAGTAGGTATGCCTCGCGGTACGGGTACTCGCGGAGGAACTTCTTGCCCGTCATCCGCATGCCCCAGCTCAGTGGCGGTTTGAACGCGCCGGCGAACTCCTTGAGCGGGGCGTCGCCATGGAACAGGTACATCGGGTTGACCAGCGAACTGCCCGCGGTGAGTTCGATCGCGTCCAATGCGCCGTCGTCCTGCAACCACTTGGCGGTGGCGATCGCCTCGTCGACCGAGATGCCGCCGCGTACGCCGTCGGACATGTTGAGCTTGGCGGTCACCGCGATCTGATCACCGACGGCGCGCTTGACGGCAAGCACCATCCCGCGAGCGACCTTGGCACGGTTCTCCAGCGACCCGCCGAACTCGTCGCTGCGGCGGTTGATCAGCGGGCTCAGGAACGCGCTCGCCAGATAGTTGTGACCCAAATGCACTTCGACGGCGTCGAATCCGGCGTCGACGGCCAGCCGGGCGGCGTTGGCGTGCGCGGCGATCACATCGTCGATGTCTTGGCGGCTGGCCTTCTTGGCGAACCGCATGCCGATCGGGTTGAAGAACCGCACCGGCGCCAGAGCCGTGGCCTTGTTGGAGCGGGCGTTGGCGACCGGGCCCGCATGTCCGATCTGGGCGCAGACCGCCGCGCCCTCGGCGTGAATCGCGTCGGTGAGTCGCCGGAAACCGGGCACGGCTTCCGGGCGCATCCAGATCCCGTTGCCTTCGGTGCGGCCGCCTTGGGAGACCGCGCAGTACGCCACCGTGGTCATTCCGACGCCGCCGGCCGCCGGCAACCGGTGGTACTCGATCAGATCGTCGGTGACCAGCGCGTCGGGTGTGCGGGCCTCGAAGGTCGCGGATTTGATGATGCGGTTGCGCAGCGTGATGGGTCCGAGCTTTGCCGGCGCCAGCACGTCCGGGGCTTCGGACATGTCAGGGAGCGTACTCGTGGGCCTGTCGTCCCATGCCAAACTGGACGACGTGGGTGCAATCACGTTGGACGGCAAAATCACACGTGACGAGATCTTCGTCGACCTCAAGGAGCGGGTGGCCGCGCTGACCGCGGCGGGGCGCACACCCGGGCTGGGCACCGTCCTGGTGGGCGACGACCCGGGGTCGCAGGCGTATGTCCGTGGCAAGCACGCCGATTGCGCGAAGGTGGGCATCACCTCGCTGCGCCGCGACCTGCCGGCCGACATCAGTCAGGCCAAGCTCAACGAGACCATCGACGAACTCAATGCCAACCCCGAATGCACGGGTTACATCGTGCAGCTGCCGCTGCCCAAGCAGCTGGATGAGAACGCGGCGCTGGAGCGCGTCGATCCGGCCAAGGACGCCGACGGGTTACACCCGACGAACCTGGGCCGGCTGGTCTTGATGGAGTCCGCGCCGCTGCCCTGCACCCCGCGCGGCATCGTGCACCTGCTGCGGCGCTTCGACGTCGAGATCGCCGGCGCGCATGTCGTCGTCATCGGACGCGGCGTGACGGTCGGTCGGCCGCTCGGTCTGTTACTGACTCGTCGTTCGGAGAATGCGACAGTGACGTTGTGCCACACCGGAACTCGTGACCTGCCCGCGCTGACGAAGCAGGCCGACATCATCGTCGCCGGAGTCGGCGTGCCGCACATGCTGACCGCCGACATGGTGCGTCCCGGCGCGGCCGTGATCGATGTGGGCGTCAGCCGGGTGGACGGCAAACTCACCGGCGACGTGCATCCCGATGTGTGGGAGGTGGCCGGGAAGGTGTCGCCGAATCCCGGTGGAGTCGGACCGTTGACCCGGGCGTTCCTGTTGACCAACGTCGTCGAGTTGGCCGAAGGGCAATAAGCATGAGTCGACTCCGACCGCAATGGCCGATCATCTGGGTTGTGCTGATCTTCGTGGTGGCTTTCGGCTTGGCGGCAGCGAACTTCTGGCGCCGCGGCGCGCTGCTGATCGGCATCGCAGTAGGCCTGGCCGCGGTGCTGCGGCTGGCCCTCGCCGAGGACCGTGCCGGGCTACTGGTGGTGCGCAGCAAGGCAATTGACTTCACCACGATGGCGTCGGTCGCGGCGGCGATGGTCTACATCGCCTGGACGATCGACCCGCTGGGGACGCGCTAGACGCCCGGTACTCCCGTCACTCCGGGTATCTGTGGCTGACCAGAACGGTTGCCGCCCATCAGGTTTGCCATTTCATCCGGGCAGTAGGTCCGGATCGCGATCGTGGTGAACATCCGCGCCACCTGAGGCGACATGCCCCGGTGTGCGACGCCCGAGGCGGCGGCGGCAAAGCTGCCGCCGGGCGCAGCGAGCATCGGGCAGATGGACTGACCGACGGCCATCGCGTTGCCTGGCTCGCCGTACTCGATCCCGGCATGGCTCAGCGCGTCGATGAAATTGTCGTCGCTGGGATCTGCCCCGCCCGGTATCGAGAACGCGGTGGCCACCGTCAATAGACAGCCGATGCCGATCAATGCTCGCACGGCCAACGGTTGGTCGCTCAGTGCCGGCGTCCAATTGCGACCCATACCCACCCCCGGATGTCTGATGTGTCCGCATCGAACTGTGGTCTACCGCAGTCACGTTCAGAACACGACGGTGTAAAGGTTCGCGCACGTTTGGGGCGACACGCGGTCGAGCGGGTGGCATCGCGGCGTGTCTAGGGTTCGCGTACACGACAATTCCGACATGACGGGTGAAATCTCGCGGCAGACATTTCTGCGCGGCGCAGTAGGAGCGTTGGCCGCGGGCGCATTTGTCGGCTCAGGACGTGCCGGCGGCGTACCGATCGCGTCGGGCTGGGATGGGCTGTCGATCGGTGGGCAGGTCATCCGGCCGGACTCTCCGCAATTCGGTTCGGCCAAAGCGGTTTTCAACACCAACTACAACGGGATGACGCCGGCGGCGGTCGTCGTCCCGACATCCTCGGCCGACGTGCAGAAGGCGATGACGTTCGCCGCCGCCAACAATCTCAAGGTCGCCCCGCGCGGCGGTGGGCACTCCTACGTGGGGGCGTCGACTGCGAACGGCACGATGGTGCTCGATCTGCGGCAACTGCCAGGCGACGTCAATTACGACGCCGGGACCGGGCTCGTCACGGTGACGCCGGCGACGAGTCTGTATGCGATGCACCAGGTCCTGGCGGCCGCGGGTCGCGGAATCCCAACCGGGACCTGCCCATCGGTGGGTGCGGCGGGTCATGCCCTGGGTGGTGGACTCGGTGCGCATTCCCGGCATGCCGGCCTGATGTCGGATGCATTGCGGTCGGCCACCGTGGTGCTGCCGAGCGGTCAGGCGGTCACCGCTTCCGCCAATTCACAGCCCGACCTGTTCTGGGCGTTGCGCGGTGGCGGTGGCGGCAACTTCGGCGTCACCACCTCGCTGACCTTCGCCACCTTCCCGGCGACCGAGGTCGACGCGGTGAACCTCAACTTCCCCGCGCAGTCGTTCGCCCAGGTGCTGGTGGGTTGGCAGAACTGGCTGCGCACCGCCGACCGGAGTTGCTGGGCACTGGCGGATGCCACCGTCGATCCCGATGGGCACGCACTGCCGCATCTTGGCGACTTGTCCGGCTGGATCGGGTGGCAGCGTCGCGTCCGCCATCACCGCGGCTGTCGGCCTCCAGCCCACCGGGACGGACAGCCATACGTTCAACTACTTGGATCTGACGAACTATCTTGGCCGCGGGCAATCTCAATCCTTCACCTCTCGGATATGTCGGCGGCTCAGACGTTTTCACGACGATCACACCGGCAGCCGCACAGGGGATCGCCGCGGCGGTCGACGCGTTCCCTCGCGGAGCCGGTCGCATGCTGGCCATCATGCACGCGCTCGACGGAGCTTTGGCCGATGTGCCCACAGGGGCGTCGGCCTTCCCGTGGCGACGGCAGTCGTCACTGGTGCAGTGGTATGTCGAAACACCGGGGGATCCGTCGGGTGCGCTCGGCTGGCTGGGCTGCGGCGCATCGAGCGGTGCAGCCGTATTCGGTTGGCGGTTATGCGAATTACCTCGAAGCCAACCAGCCCGTGTCGCGCTACTTCGGTCCGAATCTTGCTCAGCTATCCGCCGTTCGGCAGAAGTACGACCCGGGTCGGGTGATGTTCTCCGGGCTGCCGGTGTGAGGCTTGGCTTCGCGGTTATCCACAGTTGGACGGTTATCCACAATCGCACTTCCGGGGCGTCGCGGTGTCAGTGCGCAGCGTTATTATTCGAACATGCGTTCTAGTGGTCGTGAGGAGATCGTCGAGGTTCTCGACGCGCTCGAGGCCGGCTACAAGCGCGCCCTGGATCTGACGTTCGACGTGCTGACCACGCCGGAGCGGCTGAACGTGTTGGAGCGGTTCGAGAGTTGCGGCCGCCAGCAGCCGGCCATCGAACACGCCCTGATCAACCAGCTCGCCGCCCAGGCGGATGCGACCGAGTTGGGCGGCAAGCTGGCCCCGGCGCTGGCCAACCGGTTGCGGATCAGCCGCGCCGAAGCCTCACGCCGTATCCATGAGGCTGCGGATCTGGGTGAGCGCCGCGCGTTGAACGGCGAACCGTTGGAGCCGGTGTTGCCCGCGACCGCCGCCGCGCAGCGCAACGGCGACCTCGGCGCCGGGCATGTCGCGGTGATCCGCAGCTTCTTCCACCGGCTGCCGGACTTCGTCGACATCGAGGCCCGGGCCAAGGCCGAGGCCCAGTTGGCCGGCCTGGCCGGCGAGTACCGCCCCGACGAACTGGCCAAGCTGGCCGACAAGCTCACCGACTGCCTCAACCCCGACGGCGACTTCACCGATGTGGACCGCGCCAAACGCCGCGGCCTCATCATCGGTAAGCAGGACATCGACGGCATGAGCCCGGTCAGCGGATAGCTGACCCCCGAAGCTCGGGCCACCCTCGACGCCGTCTTCGCCAAATTGGCCGCACCCGGGCATGTGCAACTCCGACGACGACGAGCCCTGCATCAGCGGCACCCCGTCGCAGGCCGCCATCCAGGGCGACACCCGCAGCGCCGGCCAGCGCAACCACGACGCCCTGCTCGCCGCCGCCCGCGCGCTGCTGGCCTCCGGCGACCTCGGCCAACACAACGGCCTACCCGCCTCCATCATCGTCACCACCACACTGCAGGAGCTGGAGAAAGGCGCCGGGCGCGGCCTGACCGGCGGCGGCACGCTGTTACCGATGTCGGATGTGATCCGGCTGGGCTCCCACGCCCACCACTACCTGGCCATCTTCGACCACGGCAAAGCCCTGGCGCTCTATCACACCAAACGCCTGGCCTCACCGGCGCAGCGAATTGTGTTGTACGCCAGGGACCGCGGCTGCACCTTCCCCGGCTGCACCATCCCGGGCTACCTGTGCGAGGTCCACCACTGCGACCCCTACGCCACCAACCCGGTCACCGACGTCAACACCTTGGCGTTCGGTTGCGGCCCCAACCACGACATGGCCGAACAAGGCTGGACCACCCGCAAAAACAGCCGATGCGACACCGAATGGATCCCACCCCCACACCTCGACCGAGGCCAACCCCGGGTCAACACCTTCCACCACCCCGAAAAGCTGCTGCGCGCAGAGGACGACGAGCCGGAGAAACCGGCCTAGTACGGCAGGGTTGTCGGCAGCACGGTGGCTTTGTCGAGGCAGAAGTTCGAGACTGCCGCGCCGATGACCAACGCGGACAGATGCATGTTCAGGCCGCTCGCAGCGTTCTCCTGGTTCACTGCTGCCACCAGCGGATCGAAGCCGACTACGGGAAGCCGGTCGCACAGTTGCCGGCCATACGCGGGCGAGGCGGCGGGGCTACCGTCCGGAATGCCCACGTTTCTAAGGCCGAACAGATACGCGTTGTCGTTTTCGTCAGCATGGGCCAGCGGTGCAGCGCTCATCGCCAGCACGCAACCGACGACGAGCGATGTCAGTTTCACACTACGAACCATAGCCGCGATCAGTCGACGTCAGGACAGCGTCGCCCGCACACCCACCGTGACGTATGGCAGCGCAAGACCACCCGCGTTGGCCAGAGCGGGATGGGTGGCCAGCAACTCGCGCACCTGATCCAGCGTCTTGGTGCGGACCTGGGTCGGCGAGGTGATGCAGTAGCTGCGGGACGCGACCAAGTCGATCAACGCTTGCGGCGTCAGGTAATTCGTCCACTCGACCTGGTGGCGCTGCACGTCGGTGAACGGCTCCGGCAGCGTCACGTGGTCGCGCATCGGGTCGCCGTCGCGGCCGATGATGCGGCCCAGTTCGCGCACCCACCCGGATCGCTCGTCGCGGGTGTTCCACACCAATCCCAGCCGCCCGCCGGGCCGCAGCACCCGGGCCAACTCGGGAATCGCGCGCGCCGGGTTGAACCAATGCCAGGCCTGCGCGACGAGCACCGCGTCAACACTGTTGTCCGCCAACGGAATTTCTTCCGCCGTACCCAGCAGCGCCGGCGTATTCGGCAGCGAGACGCGCAGCATCTCCAGCATCTCGGCGATCGGATCGACGGCGACCACGTCCAGCCCGCGTTCCACCAGGCGGCTGGTCAGCTTGCCGGTCCCGGCGCCGAGGTCCAGCACGTCGCGCGCTCCGGGCGGCAGCAGCCAGTCGATCGCCTCCGGCGGATACGACGGGCGGCCGCGCTCGTATGCGGCCGCTTCAGAGCCAAACGACAATGAGCGGGCCTGTGGAGACCGAGTCACCGCGAACACGCACCCTTCGCCGCGGCCAGATCCAGGGTCTGTCGCACCAATTCCCCGACCGAATCGGTCTCCACCAGAAAACCGTCGTGCCCGTAGATCGAGTCCACCACCTCGAGCCCCTCGCATCCGGGTAACAGATCGGCGAGTTCGGCCTGCAGGCGCAGCGGGTAGAGCCGGTCGGAGGTGATCCCGCCGACCACCGCGGGCACCGGACAGCCGCGCAGCGCGGCCTCGACACCACCGCGGCCCCGGCCGACGTCGTGACTCGACAGCGACTCGGTGAGCACTACGTAGCTGCCGGCGTCGAACCGCGACACCAGCTTGCCGCCCTGGTGCTCCAGGTAGCTCTGCACCGCATAGCGGCCACCGGATGCCGAATCTGCTGGATCTTCCGCGCCCTGCGCTCTGTTGGCGAAGCGGGTATCCAGTTCGGCCTCGCCGCGGTAGGTCAGGTGCGCGAAGCGGCGGGCGATGTCCAGACCGGCGTCTGGAGATAAGCCCGGTGCCGTAGTAGTCACCGCCCTGCCAGTTGGGGTCGGCCTTGATCGCCGCGATCTGGGTGCACTGGGTGCCGATCTGGTCGGCGGTGGCACGCGCACCCACGGCCAGCAGCAGGCCCGCGCCCACCCGGTCGGGGTGAGCGACCATCCATTCCAGCGCGCGTGCGCCGCCCATCGATCCGCCGAGCACGGCGGCGACTTCGGTGATGCCCAGCGCGGCCAGCGCCACCACGTCGGCCTCGACCTGATCGCGGATCGACACCAGCGGAAACCTTGAGCCCCAAGGCTTTCCGTCAGACGCGGTCGCGCTCGGTCCGGTCGAGCCGCGGCAGCCGCCCAGCACGTTGGTGGCCACCGCGCACCACCGGTTGGTGTCGATCGGTGCGCCGGGCCCCGCGATTCCGTCCCACCAGCCCGGTGTGGGATGACCGGGCCCGGCAGGTCCGGTGATGTGCGAGTCGCCGGTCAGCGCGTGCAGCACGACGACGACGTTGTCGCGTGTCGGTGACAGCTCGCCCCAGCGTTGAACGGCGATGCTGACGTCGTCGATTACCACGCCGCTTTCCAGCGTCAGCGAACCCACATCCACGATGCCGACCTCGCCTTCGGCGGGCAGCGTCTGTGTCGACATGTCAGAGATTGTCACCTGCCGACTCCTCAGAACGCCGCCACGGCGTGCGGGTCGCCGGCTCCGGATGCTGGGATGCCGCCGTATGGGCGAGCGGCGGTGAAACCCAGCTCGAGGTCGGCCAGAATGTCGTCGATGCCCTCGATACCCACCGCGAGGCGCACCAAACCGGGGCTCACCCCGGCCGACAGCTGCTCGGCCGCGCTGAGCTGGGCGTGGGTCGTCGACGCCGGGTGAATGACCAGCGAGCGCACGTCACCGATATTGGCGACGTGGCTGTGCAGCTTCAGTGCGTCGACGAACGCCTTGCCGGCGTCGACACCGCCGGCCAGCTCGAAGGACAACACGGCCCCGGTTCCCTTGGGCGCCAGCTTCTTTGCCCGCTCGTACCACGGCGAGCTCGGCAGCCCGGCGTAGTTCACCGACAGCACATCGTCGTGGCCGGCCAGGTATTCGGCGACCCGCTGCGCGTTGGCGACGTGCCGCTCGATCCGCAGGCTCAGCGTTTCCAGGCCCTGGGCGATCAGGAACGCGTTGAACGGCGACGCCGCCGAGCCCAGGTCGCGCAGCAACTGCACCCGCGCTTTGACCGCGAACGCGGGCGGTCCCAGCTCGGCGTACACCACCCCGTGGTAGCTGGGGTCGGGCGTGGTGAATCCGGGAAAACGGCCCTGCGTCCAGTCGAAGGTGCCGCCGTCGACGATCACACCGGCGATCGCGGCGCCGTGGCCGCCGAGGTACTTGGTGGCCGAGTGCACCACGATGTCGGCGCCCTGGGTGATCGGCTGGATCAGGTAGGGGGTGGCGACGGTGTTGTCGACGATCAACGGCACACCGTGCTCGTGGGCCACCGCCGAGACACCGGGGATGTCCAGGATGTCGATTTGCGGGTTGGAGATCGTCTCGGCGAAGAACGCCTTGGTGTTGGGGCGCACCGCGGCCCGCCACGAATCCAGATCGTCGGGGTCTTCGACGAAGCTGACGTCGATACCGAGCTTGGGCAGCGAGTAGTGGAACAGGTTGTAGGTGCCGCCGTAGAGCCTGGGGCTGGACACGATGTGATCGCCCGCGGCGGCCAGGTTCAGGATCGCGAACGTCTCGGCGGCCTGCCCCGAGGACAGGAACAACGCGGCCACCCCGCCTTCCAGGGCGGCGATGCGCTGTTCGACGACGTCGGTGGTCGGGTTGCCGATGCGGGTGTAGATGTTGCCCGGGACTTCCAGCCCGAACAGCGCCGCAGCGTGCGAGGTGTCGTCGAAGACGTAGGACGTGGTCTGGTAGATCGGCAGCGCGCGGGCGCCGGTGGTCGGGCAGGGCTGCTGACCGACGTGGATCTGCTTGGTCTCGAACGACCAATGCGCGCTCGGATCGGTCTCGGCTTCGGCGCCAGGGTCGAAGCCAGGGGTGGTCGGGTGTCGGAACTCACGATCGAGTTGCTTTCCGGGAGAAGCGTCAGCGACGACACGATGGGTCGGCCCACGTAGGTGCGCATCAGGTTTCCCTGTCTACTCCGGGGGGCCCATCACGGCGGACCCGCGCTTGCCGCGTAGCCACGTCTTGGCTACGAAACCTGGTCCTCACCCGGAGCACCCCACCGCGGTTGGAGGGTTGCCGGCCAGCGAGCCGGGGCTTGACGCTGGCGCTCATGACCGAAATGAAGCTTAGCTCATCAAGCCGAATCGCGTGCCAATGGCGTGCACTCCGTACCCAGCCGTTACCGACTGCGGCCAGATCGAGGTCGACGTCAGCGGAAACGTGCTTGATAACGTGACAGCCAGATACACCGCGAAGCCCGTCAGGATCTAACCGATACCGGGAGATACACCGTGTGCGCCGACCAGCCGACCATCATCTACACGCTGACCGATGAGGCGCCGCTGCTGGCGACCTACGCCTTTTTGCCGATCGTGCGGGCTTTCGCCGAACCCGCCGGGATCACGATCCAAACCAGTGACATCTCGGTGGCCGCGCGGATCCTGGCCGAGTTCTCCGACTATCTGACCGACGAGCAGCGCGTGCCCGACAACCTGGGCGAGCTGGGCCGGCTGACCAAAGAGGCCGACACCAACATCATCAAGCTGCCCAACATCAGTGCCTCGGTGCCGCAGCTGGTGGCCGCGGTCAAGGAACTGCAGGGCAAGGGATTCAAGATTCCCGACTACCCGCAGCAGCCCGAAGACCGACGAGGACAAGGAAATTCGCGACCGTTACGCCAAGTGTCTCGGTAGTGCGGTGAATCCCGTTCTGCGACAGGGTAATTCGGATCGCCGCGCGCCCGAAGGCGGTCAAGGAATATGCGCGCAAGCACCCGCACAGCATGGGGGAATGGTCGCAGGCGTCGCGCACGCACGTCGCGACCATGAAGCACGGCGACTTCTACCACGGTGAGAAGTCGATGACGCTGGACCGTGCGCGCGACGTGAAGATGGAGCTGAAAACCAAGAGCGGCAAGACGATTGTGCTCAAGCCGAAGGTCTCGCTGCGCGACGGCGACGTCATCGACAGCATGTTCATGAGCGTGAAGGCGCTCTGCGAGTTCTACGAGGCGGAGATCGAGGACGCCTACGAGACCGGCGTGATGTTCTCGCTGCACGTCAAGGCGACGATGATGAAGGTCAGCCACCCCATCGTCTTCGGCCACGCGGTGAAGATCTTCTACAAGGACGCCTTCGCCAAGCACCAGGAGTTGTTCGACGAACTCGGCGTCAACGTCAACAACGGACTGGTCGATCTGTACAACAAGATCGAGACGCTGCCCGCGTCGCTGCACGACGAGATCATCCGCGACCTGCACGCCTGCCACGAGCACCGGCCCGAGCTCGCGATGGTCGATTCGGCCAAGGGCATCAGCAACTTCCACTCGCCCAGCGACGTGATCGTGGATGCGTCGATGCCGGCGATGATCCGCGCGGGCGGCAAGATGTACGGCGCCGACGGGCGACAGAAGGACACCAAGGCCGTCAACCCCGAGTCCACCTTCTCCCGCATCTACCAGGAGATCATCAACTTCTGTAAGACCCACGGGCAGTTCGACCCGACCACGATGGGCACCGTGCCCAACGTCGGCCTGATGGCGCAGCAGGCCGAGGAGTACGGCTCGCACGACAAGACGTTCGAGATCCCCGAGGACGGTGTCGCCGACATCGTCGACCTCGAGACCGGCGAAGTACTGCTGACGCAAAACGTTGAGGAAGGCGACATCTGGCGGATGCCCATCGTGACCGACGCGGCGATCCGCGACTGGGTCAAGCTGGCCGTCACCCGGACGAGGAACTCGGGCATGCCGGTGGTGTTCTGGCTGGACCAGGAGCGTCCGCATGAGTACGAGCTGCGCAAGAAGGTCAACACCTACCTCGCCGACCACGACACCGAGGGCCTCGACATCCAGATCATGTCGCAGGAACGCGCCATGCGGCACACGATCGAGCGGGCGATGCGCGGCCAGGACACCATCGCCGCCACCGGAAACATCCTGCGCGACTACCTGACTGACCTGTTCCCGATCCTGGAGCTGGGCACCAGCGCCAAGATGCTGTCCATCGTGCCGCTGATGGCCGGCGGCGGAATGTACGAGACGGGTGCGGGTGGTTCGGCGCCCAAGCATGTCCACCAACTGGTCGAGGAGAACCACCTGCGGTGGGATTCGCTCGGCGAATTCCTGGCGCTGGGAGCATGTTTCGAAGACATCGGGATCAAGACCGGTAACGAGCGGGCCAAGATCCTGGGCAAGACGCTGGACGACGCGATCGGCAAACTGCTGGACAACAACAAGGGCCCGTCGCGCAAGACCGGTGAGCTCGACAACCGTGGCAGCCAGTTCTACCTGGCGCTGTACTGGGCGCAGGAACTCGCCGAGCAGAGCGACGACGAAGAGTTGCGCAAGCACTTCGCCGCACTGGCCGACGAGCTGGGCAAGGACGAAGACACCATCGTCGCCGAACTCGCCGAGGCGCAAGGCGAATCCGTCGACATCGGCGGCTATTACCTGCTCGACGACGAGAAGACCATCGCGGTGATGCGGCCGAGCAAGACGTTCAACGCCGCACTGGCGGCCGCCCGGGACTGACGGCGTCAGTCCACCAGGCCGCGCAGCGTCTCGATCAGCTTGACCCGCTCGTGCGGCGCGTCGCGGCGACGGGCACCACGTTCAGCGTGGTCACCCCGGCCTCGCGGAACGCCGCGATCCGTTCCTTGACGAACCCGGGCGTTCCGATCAGCGAGACGTCGCGCACGAGGTCGTCGGGCACCGCCTTGGCGGCGGCCTCCTTGTCGCCGGCCAGGTAGAGCTCCTGGATGCGGTCGGCCTGCGGTCCGTAGCCGTAGCTGGTGGCCAGCGTGTGGTAGAAGTTCTTGCCCTTGGCGCCCATGCCGCCGATGTAGAGCGCGAGGTGCGGCTTCACGATTTCCCTTAGCGGCTCGACGTTTTCGCCGATGGCCAGGGTCGGGCCGGCGAACACTTCGAGATCGCCCAGGGCCGGGTCGCGCTTGGCCTGGCCGGCGGCCAGCGCCTCGCCCCAGACATCCTGCGCCTTCTCCGGCAGGAAGAAGATGGGCTGCCAACCTTCGGCGAGCTCGGCGGCCAGCTCGACGTTCTTGGGTCCCAGCGCGGCGATCAGTATCGGGATACGTTCGCGCACAGGCTTGTTGATGAGCTTCAACGGCTTACCCAGTCCGGTGCCCTTATCGGCGGGCAACGGGATCTCGTAGTGCTCGCCCTGATATTGCAGCTTCTCGCGCCGCCACACCTGGCGGCAGATCTCGATGACTTCGCGGGTGCGCGCAATCGGTGCGTCGTAGCGCACGCCGTGGAAACCCTCGATCACCTGAGGGCCCGACGCGCCCAGGCCCAGGGTGAACCGGCCGTCGGAGACATAGTCCAGCCCGGCGGCGGTCATCGCGGTCAGGGTGGGCGTGCGGGTGTAGAGCTGCAGGATGCCCGAGGCCAGCTCGACCCGTTCGGTGCTGGCCGCCAGATAGCCGAGCGCACTCACCGCGTCGAACGAATACGCCTCGGGGACAAAGACAATGTCCAAGCCGGCGCGTTCGAGGTCGGCCACCTCGGCGGCCACCTCTTTGAAGCCGCCCGCGTAGTTGATCCCTAATCCGATGCGCATGCCTGGCTGCTCCCTGCTGCTCGTAAGCCCGAGCGAACTGGTCGGCCAGTTCGACGGCTTCGGTCTGGATTCTCGGAAACTCTGCGGCCATCGCTTCGGACAACGCCTTCGCACCGGAGAGCGGTCGCACCATCACCTTAAAGTCGTCGATCAGGCCGTCGTCATTGACGTGGAGGAAGTCGCAGCCGTTGACGGTCACGCCGGGGGCACCCGCGATCCCGGCCTCGAACTCGAGTGCGTGGTGACCGCCGTTGCTGTCGTGGATCTCGCGGACGTAGCGAAAGTCTTCGAAGACCCGCAGCACGCCGCGCAGGATCGCCGCGGTGATCGGCTTGCCGGCGTAGGGCTTGAAGGCCACCGGGCTGGTGAACACGACGTCGTCGGCCAGCAAGGCCTGGATGGCCGCCTCGTCGCGATCTTCGACCGCCTTGCGGAAGGGATGCATCAGATACCTCTAATGGTCAATTTGTTGAGTAGGTGTGCTCGACAGTAGAGGCTCGACCCCGATATGTCCAGATGCGAATAATCAATTTGTTGAGTATCGATCGGGTACGATCGGCGAATGTCGTTGCATGACGCCGTGCTGGCCGCCCTCCTCGAGGGCGAATCGTCCGGCTACGACCTGGCCAAAGGCTTCGACGCGTCGGTGGCGAACTTCTGGATGGCCACGCCGCAGCAGCTGTACCGGGAGCTCGAACGTCTCGCCGAGCAGGGTCTGATCCAGGCCCGCATCGTGGAGCAGGAACGCCGGCCGAACAAGCGGATGTTCTCGCTGACCGAAGCGGGTTACGAAGCGATCCGCGAGTTCACCGGCCGGCCGGCGAAGCCGTCGGCGATCCGCGACGAATTGCTGATCAAGGTCCAGGCCTTCGACGTCGGCGATGCTGCGGCGGTTCTCGACCTGATCATCGAGCGTCGCGACCGGGCCGAGGTGAAGGTGCAACGCTACGAACGGCTGCGAACCCGGATTCTCGACGGCCGCAGGAGGCGGAGTTCCTGGCCACGGCGCCGCGGGTAGGTCCGTACCTGACGCTGATGCGCGGCATCTCCTACGAGGAAGAGAACGTTCGATGGGCCAAGCGGGCGCTGGCGATCGTCGAGCAACGTCAGGGCGCCGGGTCCGTCAAGTAGTGGGCGAGCACCGGGCGCAGCCATTCGACGAGTTGTGCGTCGGACATGGCGATCAGCGGCGGCACGCCGAGGATGTGGCGGGACACCGCGAGGCCGAGTAGTTGTGATCCCACCAGGGCCGCGCGCTGGTGAGCGAGGTCGGGCGTGACTGCCGCGAGCGCGGGAGCCACCTGGCTGACGAAAACGTTGAGCAGCGCGTCCGCGGCGGTCCGGTTCGTCGCAGCCGCCCGCAGCAACGGAAGCAGCGGGCCTTGCGGGCCCCACGCCTCGACGAACAACGGCAGCAAGACGTCCGCGAGCCGGTCGGGCGCCACGCCGGCCAGATCCGGGAAGCTGATGACGAATTGCGAGGCCGCCGCGAACAGTTCCGCTTTGCTGCCGAAATAGTGCATCACCAGCGCGGGATCGACCCCGGCTGCCGATGCCACCGAGCGGATCGTGGTGCGCTCGAAGCCGTGGCTGCCGAACTGCGATCGCGCGGTGTCGAGGATCGCGGTCCGGGTGGCCTGGCCGTCGCGTCCGTCGCGCGTCTTGGGTGGCATGGCAGACAGTGTATTCAACAACTGTTGACATCGGTGCGGAAACCGCGCTAGCTTCGAGTTCAACAGTTGTTGATATGACTTTCTGAAACCCCTCGACGAGAGGTCACGCCCATGACCGTCACCGCCATCCAGATCGGGCTCGATCCGGACGTCATCGATTACTCCTCGGCCGACTTCGCGCAGTTCGCCGGTCTGTCGAAGGAGAAACTGCGAACCGCCAACGACGAGAACGTCGCCGGGTTGCGCGCTGCCGGCTACGACGTCGACAACTGCCTGATCGACTTCGGGTCGGCCGGCGTCGATAAGGCCCGGCAGTGGCTGGCAGCCAAGCGCTACGACGCGGTGCTGATCGGCGCAGGCGTGCGACTGGTGGCGGGCAACACGTTGCTGTTCGAGGCGATCGTCAACGCCGCGCACGTCGCGCAACCCGATTGCCGCTTCGTTTTCAACCGCGCGGCGATGTCCACCCCCGACGACATCCGCCGGTGGTACCCCAACCCCGAGGCGGTGGCGTGATGACCAGTCATGACGTCGACGTTCTGGTAGTGGGCGCGGGCCCGACCGGCCTGACCGCCGCCGGTGATCTCGCGCGCGCCGGCCGGACGGTCGCGGTGCTGGAGCGCTGGCCGGCCATCAACCCGTCCAGTCGCGCGTTCGCCACCATGGCACGCACGCTGGAGGTGCTGGATGCCCGCGGGATCGCCGACGATCTGCTGGTCCGCATCGCACAAGGCCTCGGGGGTGACGATTTTCGGCGGCGCCCGGATCGACCTGACCCACCTCGACTCGCCTTACCGGTTCGCGATGATCACCCCGCAGGCCAATGTCGACCGGGCGATCGGCGCGTACGCCGTCGCGCAAGGGGCCGACGTCCGGCGGGGCTTCGAAGTGGTCGGGCTCGAACAAGACGCGGACGGCGTGTGCGTGACCGCCCGCCCGAACGACGGCAGCGAAAATTTCGAAACACGTTGGCGGGCAAAATATGTGATCGGCGCCGACGGGGCACACAGTACGGTCCGCGCGCTGCTGGGTGTCGACTTCCCCGGTAAGACGGTGCTGTCGTCCATCGTGCTGGCAGATGTCAAACTGACGCACGGCCCGACCGACGGCGGATTGACCCTGGGCAGCACTGGAAACGAGTTCGCGTTCCTGGCGCCCTACGACCGTCGCGAGGGGGACGGTCGGTGGTACCGGGCGATGGTGTGGGATCGCAAGCATCAGGCGCCTGACAGCCAGGGGGTGGATGCCGAGGAGATCGAGAGCATCCTCACCCGGGCGATGAAAGCCGATCTCGGCCTGCGCGAAATCGGTTGGAAGTCTCGATTCCATTGCGATGAACGGCAAGTCGAGCAGTATCGACATGGCCGGGTGTTTCTGGCCGGGGATGCGGCGCACGTGCACTCACCGATGGGCGGTCAGGGGATGAACACCGGCATTCAGGACGCCGCCAACCTGGCGTGGAAAATCGACGCGGCGCTCGCCGGTGCCGACGACGCCGTGCTGGACAGCTATCAGGATGAGCGCCATCCGATCGGCAAGCGGGTTCTGCTGCAGTCGGGAATGATGGCGCGCGGCGTCACCCTTCGGCCGAGGATCGCACGCGGTATACGAAACCTGTTGGCGCCCAGGGTTCTTCGGATACCTCGAGTTCGGGATGCGGTGGCGGGCAGCTTCGCCGGCACCACGCTGCGCTACCCGCACCGGGCCGGCGAGAGCGTGTTGGTGGGTGGCCGAGCGACGCAGATTCCCTTGATACGCGACCGGTTGACGCAGTTGCAGCGTGAGCCGGGCTTCGTGTTGATTCGCGAGTCCGGCAGACCCGCGGTCGGCGTGACCGATCTGCACCAGGCCGAGCGGGCCGATGCCGGACCGGCGGTGCTGGTACGGCCCGACGGCTACGTCGCCTGGGCCGGCGATTCGGCCAACTGCGCGCAATGGCTGGATGCGCTGGCCCGCTGGACGGCGCCGGCGGCGCGACCGCACGTCGTGCCGGCGGCCGCGGGCTGAGCCGCGCGTCAGGCAGTCGGCTGGTCGACCGCCCGGATCGGCTTGCTGTACCTGTCGAGGAAATCGGTGATGACTCCGGTGACGCGTTCCGGCGCCTCGAACATCGGAATGTGGCCGACGCCGTCGAGAATGATCATCTCGTGATCGGCGGGCAGATGGTCGGTGAAATGCCTGCCGAATCTGAGGGGGGGAACGACCCGGTCCTTTCCGCAGAGCACGAGTTGCGTGGGCACGCCGGTGTGTGCCAGCTCCGTGAGCCCGGGCGTCGTCAGTGATTTGACCAACAGCTGGAAGTAGGCCGGGCAGTGCTTGAGGTCGTCGACCACGGCGAGGAGATCTTCTTCGCTGATCCCGTCTGGCGACCCGGTGATGGGCAGGGTGCCTATCCGGCGGCCCATCGGCAGCCGCAACAGCCGCGGGCCGAGCAGGTGGGCCAGGACCCACACCGGCATACCGCCGATGAACTTGGCGATCACCTCGAATTTCGTCGGGCTCCATGCCCGCCAGCCGCCGGCCGGCGCGATGCCGGTGACGGTGCGTGCCCGGCCGCGACGTTCCAGTTCGAAGGCCACCCAGCCGCCCAGTGAGTTGCCGACAATGTGGGCGGTGCTCCAGCCGAGCTCGTCGAGTTGCCGTTCGACGTGGTCGGCCAGCGCCGCGGAGCTAAGAAACCAAGTGCCTGAACGGGGCCCGCCGTTGTGGCCGGCCATCGTCGGGGCGAACACTTCATAGCGACCGGTGTCGGCCAATTGCGGGGCCACCCTCTGCCACACCAGCTGCGACATCAGGAACGGGTGCAGCAAAAGGACGGGTTCGCCGGAACCTAGATGGATCGGAGCACGGTTTGGCACGGAAGGCGACGGCGAGTGAGCGGAGCTCACGAGCGAGGAGCCGAGCTAGTAGTCACAGTGCCGACACTAAAGCCGATACCGCCGGTACCGCAAGAAGCGGCGGTGCTCACATGAAAAGATTGAGCGATCATGGGTAGCCCGACGACGACGATGCAGAGCGCAGCGGGGGAGAGGAGTGGCGTCGATGGATAACGTCGCGTCGACCCGGGTTTTCTCCGGTGTGCAGCCGACCTCCGATTCGCTCCACCTCGGAAATGCGCTGGGCGCCGTCACCCAGTGGGCCCAGTTGCAAGATGACCACGACGCGTTCTTCTGCGTCGTCGACCTGCACGCCATCACCGTTCCGCAGGATCCCGACATGCTGCGGCGTCGCACCCTGGTCACCGCCGCCCAATATCTGGCGCTCGGGGTCGACCCGGCCCGCAGCACGATCTTCGTGCAGAGCCATGTCCCCGCGCACGCGCAGCTGGCCTGGGTGCTGGGCTGCTTCACCGGCTTCGGCCAGGCCTCGCGGATGACGCAGTTCAAGGACAAGTCGACGCGGCAGGGCAGCGACGCCACCACCGTCGGCCTGTTCACCTATCCCGTGCTGCAGGCCGCCGATGTGCTGGCGTACGACGCCGAGTTGGTGCCGGTCGGTGAAGACCAGCGTCAGCATCTGGAGTTGGCCCGCGACGTCGCGCAACGGTTCAACAGTCGCTACCCGGACACGTTCGTGGTACCCGAGGTCCTGATTCCCAAGGCCACCGCGAAGATCTACGACCTGCAAGACCCGTCGTCGAAGATGAGCAAGTCCGCGGCCACCGATGCAGGCCTGATCAGCCTGCTCGACGATCCAGCGTTGTCCGCCAAGAAGATTCGCTCCGCGGTGACCGACAGCGAACGGGAGATCCGCTTCGACCCGGAAGCCAAAGGCCGGCGTCTCGAACCTACTGAGCATCCAGTCCGCGGTCACCGGGGTCGACATCGCGAAGCTGGTCGACGGGTATGCCGGACGCGGTTACGGCGATCTGAAGAAGGACACCGCTGAGGCGGTCGTCGAATTCGTGACGCCGATCAAGAACCGGGTCGACGAATTGCTCACCGATCCAACCGAACTGGAGTCAGTGCTGGCCGCCGGGGCGGGGCGGGCCGACGATGTGGCCGCGAAAACCGTCGACCGGGTTTATGACCGGCTCGGGTTCCTGCCGAGACGTCCTTAAGCGCGCTGGGTCTTGTCGATGAGCGAAGCCGGGCCAAGCCAGGGATCCTCGATCGACTGCGGGCGCGGTACGGATGGTTCGACCACGCGATGCGGGCCAACGATTGGTTCGACGAATGTCAGGGCAATTTCTTCGCAGCCGGGCTGACGTATTACACGATCTTTGCGTTGTTCCCTTTGCTGATGGTCGGTTTCAGCGTCGCCGGATTTCTGCTGTCCCGACGGCCCGACGTGCTGACCGCGATCGACAACAAGGTCAGGCACGCGGTGCCCGGTGCCCTGGGCCAGCAGATGCTCGACCTGATGAACTCGGCGATCGACGCGCGGGCGTCGGTCGGTGTGATCGGCTTGGCCGTCGCGGTGTGGGTCGGCCTGAATTGGATGAGCAACCTGCGGGTCGCGTTGACCGAGTTGTGGCGGCAGACCGACGGTGAGCACGGATACGTCCGCACCAAGTTCTCCGATCTCGGCGCGATGGTGTCGTCGTTCGTGGCCATTTTCGCCACCCTCGCGCTCAGCGCTCTGGCGGGTGCGGCGCCGATGGCCCGGCTGTTGCGGTTGCTGGGTTTGCACGAGCTGCCGGTGCTGGACGCGATCCTGCGCATCGGTTTCGGTGCTGGTGTCATTTCTGTTGTCGTGGTTGGTGTTCGGCTGGATGATCGCCCGGCTGCCGAGGAATCCGGTCAACTTCGCCAGCGCCGATTCGGGCGGCGTTGCTCGCGGCTATCGGCTTCGAGCTGTTCAAGATGGTCGGGTCGATCTATCTGAAGTCGGTGTTGCACAGTCCGGCCGGTGCCACCTTCGGGCCGGTGCTGGGTCTGATGGTGTTCGCCTACGTGACGGCGCGGCTGCTGCTTTTCGCGACCGCCTGGGCGGCCACGTCGAACCCGGCCGCAGTGCCCGCGGAGCCGGCCCCGGGTGACGCCGGCTGCGCCGGACGGAGCACCGGAACCTGTCGTCGTCCTGCCCAGGGTGCCGCCGGCCGACGGTCTCAAGGCGCGACAGGCGATGGCCGCCGTTGTCGTGGGTGCGATTGGTGCTCTTGGCTTTTCGCGGCTAGTCCGGCGCGATAAAGAGGAATAGCCGCCGAGAACCAACATCGCGGGTGTCTCGTTACCGAAACGATTCGGCCACGGCAGCGCGCGTCGGCGTCCGGGCGTGTCATCCTCAGGGGCACGAACGATTGCTCTACGCAAAGGCGGGTAGGCGATGTCTGCACCAAATCTCTTCCACAAACTGGCTGCGGAGACCATCGGCACATTTTGGCTGGTGCTCGGTGGCGTTGGCAGCGCGGTCTTTTCGTTGAAGGCCCAATCTGACCTCTTCTCCGCTCGGTATCGGTTATCTCGGTGTCGCGCTGGCTTTCGGTCTCACCGTGCTGACCGGCGTGTACGCGTTCGGGACCATCTCCGGTGGGCATTTCAACCCGGCTGTGACGCTCGGCGCCGCATTGGCCCGCCGAGTGGAATGGAAAGTGCTGCCGGCGTATTGGATCGTGCAGGTTATCGGCGGTCTGCTGGGCGCGCTGGTGGTGTACTTCATCGCGTTCGGCAAGCCGGGGTTCATCGCGACGGGGCACCTGGCCGCCAACGGCTACGGCGTGCATTCACCGACCGGCTATTCGCTGGGCGCCGTCATCCTGGCCGAGATCGTCTTGACCGCAATATTCCTGTTCGTCATCCTCGGTTCCACCGACGCGCGGGCGCCGAAAGGCTTTGCCGGCCTTGCCATCGGCTTGACGTTGACCAGCATCCACCTGGTTGCCATTCCGATCTCCAACACGTCGGTCAACCCGGCCCGCTCCACCGCCGTCGCGTTCTTCAACGGTGACGGTGCTCCCGCACAGCTGTGGGTGTTCTGGCTTGCGCCTCTGGTCGGCGGGGCGATCGCCGGCATCGCCTATCCATTGCTATTCGGCCGGGCGGAGGAGGAGGCCCCGTCGACGAAGAACACCTAGCTCACCACTTTCAGGCCCGCGATGCAGCCGACCACTCCGGCGATCAGCAGCACCTTGACCGGCGAGGCCGTCTCCTCGCCGGTCAGCATCGCGTAACCGACGGTGAGCACCGCGCCGACGCCGACCCAGACCGCGTAGCTGGTCCCGGTCGGCAGGCTGCGCATGGCGAAGGCCAACCCAGCCATCGAAAACAGCAGCGCCACGGCGAAAATCAGCGAGGGAATCAGCCGGGAAAACCCTTCGGACCGGTCCATCGCGGTCGCCCACACCGCCTCGAGAACTCCGGACGCCACCAAAATCAGCCATGCCATCGCACGCCTCTCCCAAACCTCACCGTCCGGCTGCCCAGCTGCCGCCGGCCATGACGGCCTGCACTGTCAAATCCTGGTCCAGCACAACAAGATTGGCGTCACCGCCGACACGCAGGCTGCCGGCACCGTCGATGCCGAGTGCCCGGGCCGGAGTCGTCGACGTCATGCTAGCACCGCGGCGATCAGCGCGGCGTCGCGGTCTGAGCCGAGGCCGGCCGCCGCGCCGAAGAGTCGGTCCATGGTCGCGGTGCTGCCCGCGATGGTCGAGGTGCCGCGCACCCGCGCAACCCCGTCGACAACGTCGACCGGCACCGCGCCGAGCCGATATTCGCCGTCGCCGACGCCCGCCGCCGCGGTGGCATCGGTGACCAGCGCCACCCGGTCGGCACCGGCCGCCTGGACCGTGGCGTGCACCACCGCGGGGTGGACGTGGATACCGTCTGCGATCAGTTCGACGATGACCCGCGGATCCTCCAGCAGCGCCAGCGCAGGGCCCGGCTCGCGGTGATGCAGTGGCCGCATGGCGTTGAACAGATGCGTGCCGACGGTGGCGCCCAGCTCGATGGCGTGCCGGGTCTGCTCGTAGGTCGCATCGGTATGCCCAACCGCCACAACCACTCCGGCGTCGACCAGGCGGGTGATCGCGGCGTCGCTGCCGGGGCGCTCGGGTGCCAGGGTGACCATCCGGATCGCGCCGTCGCCGGCGGCCAGCAGCGCGTCGATCTCGGCCGGTGTCGCGTCACGCATCTGGGTGTGGTCGTGCGCGCCGCAGTGCGCCGCGCTCAGCCACGGCCCCTCGAGGTGGATGCCGGCGATCACGCCGTCGCGGGTCGCCTCGGCGAGCCCGCGCACCGCCGCCAACAGGTCGGCCGGCGACGCGGTGACCAGGCTGGCCAGTGTCGTCGGTCGTGCCGTGCCGGCGGTGAAAACCGGCCGCCTGCACGATCTCTGCGCCATCGCCGTCCGAGGTAGGACGCGCCGCCGCCGCCGTGCACGTGGATGTCCACGAATCCGGGGACGAGCACCGCCTCGGGCAGATCGACATCGGGGGATTGCGGTGGCGCGCCCGCACCGCACCCCACGATCGTGCGTGCCCGAGGTGTGCACCCAGCCCGGACGGCAGACGCCCTGTTCGAGTACGACAGTGCCCGGCCGCGATCAGCGGCATGCCGGTACATCCGTTGCCGTGCTGGGGGTTTCGTCCGGCCAGTGGCCGTTGTTCTCCCAGAAGTGGCGGATGTCTTCGAGTTGCCGCCCTTTGGTTTCCGGGGCGTAGCGGTAGACCAGGAAGAATCCCGACGTCGCCAGCAAGGCGAAGACGGTGAACATCCCGGCGCCGCCCAAGCGTGTTCAGCATCGTCAGGAAGACCGCTTCGATCAGCGCGTTGGCCGGTCAGGTTGGCGGTGAGCATCGCGCTGGAGCCCAGCGACCGCAGGTGCGCCGGGAAGCTTTCACCGGCGTAGACCCAGACCAGTGCCCCGAAGCCGAAGGTGAAGCCCATCGTGAACAGCAGCAGACCGGCGTAGCCGAGTCCGGAGACCGCGTCTGGACTTGGCGGCGAACACACCGATCAGCACCGTGTCGCCGAGGATCATCGCGGCGATGCCGGACAGCAGGATCGGCCGGCGTCCGATCCGGTCGACCAGAACCAGTGAGGTCAGAACGGCGGCCAGCGAAGCCAACTGGATCAGCGCGGGCAGCACCAGCAGGGAGAAGTTGCCTTCGAATCCCATGGCCTGGAACAGCAGCGGGCTGTAGTAGATGATCCCGTTGATGCCGCTGAGTTCGGCGAAGAATCCCAGCCCGACGACGAATGCGGTGGCGCGCAGGTAGGGCAGGCGCAGCATCTCGATGATCGATCCGCCCCGTTCTTCGCGCATCGCGTCGGCGATCTCGGCGAATTCCTGCTCGACGTCGCGGTTCGGTTCCACCCGCAGCAGCGCCTTGCGGGCGTCGTCGACCCGGTTCTTGAACAGATACCAGCGAGCGGTGTCGGGCATGGTGGCCAGCAGCGGCAGGACCAGCAGCGCCGGGACGGCGGCCAGCCCGAGCATCCACCGCCAGCTGCCCGATTCAGCCAGCACGAACGCGGAAAGATAGCCGCCGATGATCCCGAGGATGGTCGCCACCTGGTAGGTGACCAGCAGTGATCCGCGGAGCCGGGCCGGCGCCGATTCGGCGATGAACACCGGGGTGACGGTGGCAGACAATCCGATCGTCATGCCGAGCAACATCCGCGCCGCCATCAGCCACGGCATCGACACCGCGGCGGCGCCCAGCAGCGAGAACACCGCGTAGCCACCCGCCACCATCATCATCGATCGCTTGCGTCCGATCGCGTTGGCCAGGAATCCGCCGCTCAACGCTCCGCAGATCTCTCCGATCACCACCATCGTCGTCAGCAGCTCCTGCTTGCGGACCGTCAGACTGAAATCGTTGGTGATGAACAGCAGTGCGCCGGCGATGTTGGACAAGTCGTAGCCGCAGATGATGCCCAGGGTCGCCGCGGTGACGGCGATCAGCAATCGCCGTCGTGTCCGCAGTGACTCGCCGATGCGGCTCACAATCTCCCCTCCGGAGTGGGCCGCCCCGGTCTTCGAGCCGCTGCTTAGTGCTGCGGCCGTCGATTCATCGAGCGCGCCACCATAATCAAGCCGAACACGACGACCGTACCGATCACCGCGACACCGACCCTAACCGGCAACGCGTCGACGCTGGGTATCAGCGCGGCCGCATTCGCGGCCGGCCCGCCGTTGTCGCCGGGCGCGGATTTGCCCGACGAGGTCGAGCAGCGACGGGTCGGGTTCGATCAGGGTCCCCACCCGGGTTCCCGGCGCGGTCGCAAAACCGTAATCCAGCAAGTGCGCGGCTTGCTGCCACGGCGGGATCGGCTGCCGGGTGCCGTGCAGCAACACCGCCATCAGCCGGCGTCCGTCCCGGTTCGCGGCGCCGACGAACGTCTGGCCGGCGTCGTCGGTGTAGCCGGTCTTGCCGCCGAGCGCGCCGGGGTAGTGGTAGAGCAGCTGGTTGTCGTTCTCCAGCTCGTAGCCGGGGCTGTCGGCGTGCCCGGGGAAGTCGAACTTCTCGGTGTGCACGATGTCGGCGAAAGTCGAGTTCTCCCAGGCATACCGGTAGAACAACCCGATGTCGTAGGCCGACGTGCTCATGCCCGGGCCGTCCAGGCCCGACGGTGTTGCGGCGCGGGTGTCTTTGCCGCCGAGTTTGGCCGGCCAGCGCGTTGATCTTGTCCAGCGCGGTCGGCATGCCGCCCAGTTGCATCGCCAGCGAGTGCGCGGCGTCGTTGCCGGAGTGCATCAGCAGGCCGTGCAGCAACTGGTTGACGGTGTAGGTGCCACCCGGGGCAACGCCGACCCGGGTGCCCTCCGCGGCGGCATCCTCAGGCGTGCCGTCGACGGTCTTGTTGAGGTTGAGCTCGCGCATCGATGCCATCGCGACGAGCACCTTGATGATGCTGGCCGGGCGGTGACGCCCGTGCGGGTCGCGCGCGGCGACGATGGCGCCGCTGTCCAGGTCGGCCACCACCCAGGCCTCGGCCGAGATGTCGCCGGGCACCGGTGGGGTGCCGGCGGCGGCGACTACGCCGCAGCCGCTCAGCGCGTTACCGCCGATCGGCGACGGCGGCACGGGCAGCGGCAACGGCGGCTCGCCGGCCTGCGGGACTTCCGACGAGTCGACCGCCGCCGGGGTCGCGACTTTGTACGGGCACGGGTCGTGCACTGTGCCGGGTCCGGGCCGGGCTCGGCGAACGCGGCCGGCATGCCGAGCAGCGCGGGGGTGCTCAGCATGAAACCGGCCGCTGCCAGGCATGATGCAGTGCGTAAGAGTCGCCATTGTGTGAGCAGAGTAGGCGATCAGCGGCCCGATTTCCGGGAGCCGCGCTGTGACTGGTGTTACGGATGTTGCAAATCGAGGTAACAAATGCCGGGGCCGGCGATGCGGCCGAGCCACAGCCGTCCCGGCGTTTCCACCACGCCGGTGGCCAAGCCGAAGTCCGCGTGCTGGGTGTGCAGCTGGGCCACCACGTGGCCGTCGTCGGGGTCGAACCCGACGACCCACACCGTCGACTTGGGATCGGGCAGCCAGCGGTAGGGCAGCAGCCGCCACATCACCCTGCGGATGATCGGGGCGCGCGGGCCCAGCCATTCGTTGAGCGCGTTGCGGTCCGACACCAGCGCCACCCAGATCCGGCCGTCCAGGCCGGTGGAGATGTTGTCGGGATAGCCGGGCAGCTCGGTGACCAACGGGGTGATGGTGCCGGCCCGGTCTCCGGTCAGCCAGTACTTCGACACCCGGCATCCGGCGCTCTCGGCGAACACCACCGCCGACTCGTCGGCGGTCAGCGTCACGCCGTTGGCGAAGTACAGACCGTCGGCCAGTTCGGTGACCGTGCCGTCGGGATCACGCCGGAACAGCGACCCGGTCGGGCGTCCCTCGATGACCGAGCCTTTGTAGTACTCGTAGTAGAAGCGGCTCGTCGACTCGGTGAAAAAGATTGTGCCGTCCGATGATTCGACGACATTCGAGCAGAAGGTCAGCGGGCGGCCATCGATCTCGGCGACCAGCGTCTCGATCGCCCCGCTGGCCGGGTCGTACCGCAGCAGGCCGCGGTGGCTGTCGCAGATCAACAGCCGGCCGTCGCGGGCGACCGCCAGGCCC
Source organism: uncultured Actinomycetota bacterium (assembly GCA_963796825.1). Taxonomy (GTDB): domain Bacteria; phylum Actinomycetota; class Actinomycetes; order Mycobacteriales; family Mycobacteriaceae; genus Mycobacterium. The sequence goes on along the minus strand of CAWCNE010000006.1, from coordinate 285,538 downwards.
AGCGGTCGCCCGCCGGTGTCGGTGACCACCTGCACGGAACTGCCGTCGGGGCTGACCCGGACGATCCGACCGTCCTCGACACCGGTCCAGATGTTGCCGTCGGCATCGGCGACGACGTCCTCGGCGGCGGTGCCCGGCACGTCGATGATGTGCAGCGCCGCAGTGAAACTCGGGTTCGGGTAGCGGCCGCGACGGCGGTGGCTGCCACCGGATCGGGTCGATGGGCGGTTTACTCACACGCTTCTTCAGCTCCTCGGTCAGCACACTGCGCACGATGGCTTCGATGGTGTCGAACTCGGGCTGTCCGCTGATCAGCGGGGGAGCGAGCTGAATGACGGAATCGCCGCGATCGTCTGTGCGGCAGTACAACCCGGCGGCGAACAGGCCCGTCGACACGCGGCTCAGCAGCGCGCGCTTCTCGTCGGCGTCGAAGGTCTGCTTGGTCGCTGTGTCTTTGACCAATTCGATGCCGAAGAAATACCCCTCGCCGCGGACGTCGCCGACGATCGGCAGGTCGTACAGCTTTTCCAACGTGGCACGCAGCGCGGGGGACTGCTGCTTGACGCGATCGTTGAGGCCTTCGCGCTCGAAGATGTCGAGGTTGGCCAGCGCGACCGCCGTGGACACCGGATGGCCGCCGAAAGTGTAGCCGTGCGGAAACATCGTCTCGCCGTCGTTGAACGGCTCGAACAGCCGATCGCTGGCGATCATCGCACCCAGCGGCGAGTATCCCGACGTCATCCCCTTGGCGCAGGTGATCATGTCCGGCACGTAGCCGAAGTCGCTGCAGGCGAACATCGATCCGATGCGGCCGAACGCGCAGATCACTTCGTCGGAGACCAGCAGCACGTCGTAGTGGTCGCAGATCTCGCGTACCCGTTCGAAATACCCGGGGGCGGCGGGATGGAGCCGCCCGCATTCTGCACCGGCTCGAGGAAGACCGCGGCGACGGTGTCGGGTCCTTCGAACTCGATGGCCTCGGCGATGCGGTCGGCCGCCCATCGCCCGAAGGCCTTGACGTCGGTGCCGAACGATTCGGGCGCGCGGTAGAAGTTGGTGTTCGGAACCCGGAAGCCGCCGGGGGTGACCGGCTCGAAGGGTGCCTTGTACTTCGGCAGGCCGGTGATGGCCAGCGCCCCCTGGGTAGTGCCGTGGTAGGCGACCGCTCGCGAAATGACCTTGTGCTTACCGGGTTTGCCGGTGAGCTTGAAGTACTGCTTGGCCACCTTCCATGCGGTCTCGACCGCCTCCGTCCCCCCGCTGGTGAAGAACACCCGGTTGAGATCGCCCGGCGCGTAGCGCGCGAGCCGCTCGGAGAGCTCGATCGCGGGTGGAGTCGCGTATCCCCACAGCGGGAAGAACGCCAGCGTCTCGGCTTGTCGGGCCGCGGCCTGGGCGAGCTCGGTGCGACCGTGCCCGACCTGCACCGTGAACAGTCCGGACAGTCCGTCCAGGTAGCTGTTGCCGGCGTCGTCGAAGATCGTCACACCGTCGCCGCGGGTGATGATCGGCGGAGTGATGTCGGGGCCCTGCCGGGCGAAGTGCAGCCAAAGGTTGTCGAGCATCGTGTCGGTGAACGTTACGCTCGGGCTATGACCTCCCCGGAGCAGGTCGCTCGGCGACGATGCGGAACGCGAAGCGTTCCGAGGAGGAGCCGGGCAATCAGGTCAGCTCGGCGACGATGCGGAACGCGAAGCGTTCCGAGGAGGAGCCGGGCAATCAGGTCAGCCCGATGACGATGCGGAACGCGCGGCGTTCTGAGGAGGAGCCGGGCAATCAGGTCAGCGAATTCGAGGCGTTGCGGCCACATCTCATGTCGGTCGCCTATCGGCTGACCGGCACGGTGGCCGACGCCGAGGACATCGTGCAGGAAGCGTGGCTGCGCTGGGACGCGCACCAGGGCGAGATCGTCGATCTGCGAGCCTGGTTGACAACCGTCGTCAGCCGACTCGGGCTCGACCGGCTACGGTCGGCCGCGCACAGGCGGGAAAGCTATGTCGGTCAGTGGTTGCCGGAACCGGTGGTGACCGGGTTCGACGGCGCCGACCCGCTCTCGATGGTGGTGGCCCAGGAGGATGCCCGATTTGCGGCGATGGTGGTGCTGGAACGCCTGTCGCCCGATCAGCGGGTCGCTTTCGTACTGCACGATGGATTTGCGGTGCCCTTCGCCGAGGTCGCCGATGTTCTGGCGACGACCCCGGCTGGCGCCCGCCAGTTGGCGTCGCGGGCACGCCGAGCGGTCGCCGCCTCGCCGCCGCCGGAACCCGATCCCTCGCACAACGAAGTGGTCGGCAAGCTGATGGCTGCTATGACGTCCGGCGACATCGCAGCCACGGTCGCCCTTCTGCACCCGGACGCGACGTTCACCGGCGATTCCAACCGCAGGGCGCCGACAGCGGCGCGCGTCATTCACGGAGCGGACAAGGTCGCGCGCTTCCTATTCGGGCTCGCACAGCGATATGGACCCGCCTTCGTGACAACAAGCCAGTTGGCGCTGATCAACGGCGAGTTGGGCGCCTACACATCGGGATCGCCGGGCGACGACGAGTATCAGGCGATGATGCCGCGGATCACTGCCGTCACGGTGCGCGACGGAAAGGTCTGCGCCTTATGGGATATCGCCAACCCCGACAAGTTCACCGGCTCTCCGCTGCGGCATCAGCCCGAGGCCCGGTAATCCAGGGAACGCGGCACGCATCACCGGAATTGAATCCCTGCTCGGTGATGCCCAGTGCCGAGTTCATCCGGGCCCGCATGTTCTCCACCCCGACCTGATAGGTCAGCTCGATCACGCCGGCTTCGCCGAAGCGGTTGCGTAGATCGTCTACCTGCTCGTCGGTGACGGTATGCGGATCGGTGGTCATCGCGTCCGCGTAGGCGATCGCGGCCCGCTCGTCCTCAGTGAAAAGCGTTGACGTAGCGTAGTTTTCGATATCCTTGAGGCGTTCGATATCCAGTCCGTCGAGGCGTTGCAGCATCGACCCGAAGTCGACACACCAGGAGCAGCCGACAGTCCGGGCCGTCCAGAACACCGCCAGCTCGCGAACGCTGGTGGGAAGCGTGCGCGACGCGGATTGCAGCAGGGTTTCGTGGACGGCGTTGGCGACCAGCAGCCGCGGGTGGTGTGCGGTCACCGCGATCGGCTCGGGAACCTCACCGAAACGGCGTTTGGCGTATCGGTACATCACGCTGATGAGTCAGGCTGGCCCTTTTCGGCGGCAGTGGTTCGATGCGGGCTTTCTGTGTCATACCAATCAGACGGCACAGCCACAGAAATCGTGACGGAGTGCCGATTCGAGACTTCGATTCGTCTTGTCAGTCCGCCATATTTTCGGGTCCGCAAGCGTATAAAATTCACGCGAGTCAAGAAAGCGCTCATGGGGGCCTAAGCGGGGGCCTTGGTCAGCGAGGCGACATGAATGTCGACACTGCACCTGACGCCCAACAATCGTCGATGACACCTGTGCCCGACGCATGTCGACACCGCGGAGTGCTTGCCGGCGCGTTCGCTGTGCTTGACGCGCTCGCTCATGCGGACGACGGGCTGGGCCTGACCGCGCTGGCTCGGGCCAGCGGGTTAGCGAAGACGTCGACGTACCGGCTCGCCGAACAACTGGTCGCCCTTGGAGCGGTGCAATGTATCGAGCATCGTTACTACGTCGGGGCGCTGATCGGGCGCATCGGGCAACGGTGGCAACCTGATCCGCTATTGCGCAGAGCTGCGCAGGGGCCGGTGCACAATTTGTCGGTGCAGGCCGGCGCGATGGCGTCGCTGCGAATCCTGCACGAAGAACGCCTTCGGTTGATTTGTGCGACGGCAGCGCGCGGCCAGGCCTACATTTCCGACCCGGCGGACCGCGAATTGGTCGCCCGAACCGCCACGGGTCGGGTCTTGTATGCAACGCAACCCAGCGGTGACGTCGCGTTGCCCGACTGCTGGTCGCAGCGGGAATGGCGACGGCTGCGTGAGTCGGTCCGCGAGCTCGGCGCGACCGTGGCCGACCGCCAGGAAGCCTTCCCGGAGATCTCGCTGCGTGTCTGCACCGGTGTGGTGGCCGGACGGGACCTGCGCCGGCGCGGTCACTGTCTTGCGTGCTCTCTCGGCACGCTGCCACCGCATCTGCCCGACTTGGTCGTGCGGGCCGCCCGCCGCATCGGCGCGACGTTGCGGCAGCCATGACTCTGAGAGCTGCGGTCCGATGGTCGGACCGACCCCTTGTCACAGGGCCGGAGCCCGGTATGCGATTCGAGGAGCGTTTCGCGAGCGACTACGGGGCCGAATGTAACGGTATGCCGCCAGCGCGACGAAGGTTCTTCAGGAGGAACCATGGTTGCTGCCGCAGCTGACAATCCCGTTCGAGGGGAACCGCGTGCCACACCGGCGATCGTTGTCACGCGGGTCGGCGTCGTGATCGGCGCCGACTTTCTGCCCGACCGCGAGGTGACCGTCAGGATCACCCGTCGCGGGGAGAGCGTCAGTGACTACGTGACCTACACCTCGGACCGCAACGGCGAGCTTCATGCAGAGCTGCCGGCCACGGCCCTGATCGGGACATTGCAGATCGCTGCCACCGACCATCGCCTCGATCCGGATGGCCAGTGCGGCCGGATCTGGAGTAACACTTATACATTCACATTCATCGGCGACTGAGCGGTCCCGGTACGCCGATGCGCACGTTCGGTCCGGCGCGAACGACGAGTCGGACGATGCCGGTGAACCGCTCGCCGTCGATGATCGGCGACAGTGGTTCCTGATCGGCTTCGATCACCATCTCGCGGCCGCTGACATCGCGCAACCGATCGTTGCGGATCGGGCCGCCGGCGACCAGCGCCGGAAGATTGGCAATCATCTGCGCCGGCGATATCTCCCCGGCCTGGAAATGCAACGCACCGGGCTCGCGCGCCAGCGGAAAAATCCGAAGCACGCCACCGAGATTGACGTCGAACGCACCCGCGTGCAACGCGTTGTGGGTGTCGGTGGGAACCTCGTCGCCGTCGATGACGACGCGGGCGTGGGTCGGGGTGAACAACTGGCCGGCCGGAAGTGGTCGTCTCGACAGCCGAGACGTCGCGTAGTCGCCGACCGCGCGACCGATCACTCGGCCCATCGTGACGCGGCCGGGGTGGTGGTACTCGTCGTACTTGTCGAAGAACCGGTTGCCGACGCCGCCGGCGGCCAGCGCGAACCCAACCCGATGAAACGTTGTCCCGTAACATGTTTCGCCGCGCAGCTCAAGGGTGTCCAGCTGTGACTTCCGGCGGCCTTCGGCCGCCCTGCGCCGCGGCGCTGAGGGTTCGCAGAATCGCATCGGCCCGCCCGCGAATTCGCGCCTTGCGGGCGACGAAGTCAATGGATCCACCGTTGGTGGGTACGAATGTCGGCCACTGGCGTGGGTCGCTTTCCTGTACCAGCATCTCGTTGATCAGCCAGTGCAGCGCCCCGTCGCCACCATCGCTGACGAGGTGGCTGGCCCGCGGGCGGAGCCGCTCGACGATCCCGGGCAAGTCGCGGACGGACTCGGTCTCGTGCACCTCGCCCCACGGGCCGACCATGCGGCGTAGGGCGGCGCTGCGATTGTCCGGCATCCCGCGGTTCTTGAGCGCGAACGGATTAACGACGACACCTAGATACATTGTGAACTCACCGGCCAGAGATGCTACCCACATGGAAATGGTCCCGCCGCCGGTCCGCTCAGTGGACCGCACGCTTGCCTAACCACACCGCTCGGCGCCGACTGTATATCGGCCGCAACGCGTGAAGCGCTTACCGGCGGCCTTGTCCCGACTTGCCGGTCGACCATCGGAGTGGCTGCGCGACGTCAGGAGGCATGGGCATGACTGGCTCCGTCATCATTGCCGCACCATTGCTGATCGCCGCGGTCGTGATGGTTTTCCGATTCGTCGGTTGCGGCTTCAGCGCCAGCGGATTCGCGGCCAATACGCCATACAGCACAGCGATATTGGATACGCCAAACCTGGTGAGCTTCTGGCGCCTGAACGAGCAGTCGGGCACCTCGGCCGTAGACAGCAAGGACGGCAACAATGGTGGCTATGAGGGCTCGGTAACACTGGGCGTGTCCGGATTGGTCAGTTCCGACAGCGGAGACAGCGACAACTTCGGCGCCCAATTCGACGGCCAGACAGGCTTTGTCAGCGTCCAATTCGCCGCGAACCTCGAATCAGCCGCAATTCACGGTGGAGGCGCTGGTCCAACCGTCGGCGACCGACGCGAACCAGCATGTGATCGTGGCGTCCGATACCGGCTATCAACTGGTTCTCCACGGTGGCGCCGTCGAGGCGTCTGTCGCTGATGGTGGCGCATTCTCGCCACCCGTCGTGGTGAATGCCGGCACGGAAGGCGGTCCGCCGTATTACATCGCGATGACATACGACGGCACCAATCTCGAGTTGTACGTGAACCCGGCCGCCAGTGACGGTAAGACAAACTTCTTGGACAACGAAAACACCGGAAACGGGCGCTACAACGTTGCCCAGGTGGGATACCAGCCGGCGACGGCTAATCCACTGCGGATCGGGGCGAGTGCGAACGGCGGGTCGCCGGGCAAGTTCTTCGCTGGCGTAGTTCAAAACGTGGCGGTCTACGACGCCGTGCTCAGCTTCGAGACGATCGTGAATCACTACTGGATATTCGCCACCGGGTATTCGCCGTCGCTGCCCCCGCCCGGCTCCGGTTTCAGCAGCGACGGCACCCTGTCGGTGACCGCGACGTTCCCCACCAACCTGCCGGTAATAACGGAATTTCCGCTGGCCGGAAATTTCACCTACGCCATCCCGTATTGGTGCACCTACATCGACCTGATCCTGTTGGGAGGCGGAGGCGGTGGCGCCAATGCCATCGGTGGGGTGATCCCGGGCGCAGGTGGCCAAGCCGGCTTTTGGACGACGACCACCGCTCAGCGCGGAAACGAAATACCTTGGACAACAACGTCAATCACGGTCGTGGTCGGAACGGGTGGGGTGGCGGCAGCCAACGGTGCGTCGACAACGGCCACCGCGACGGGCATGACAGCGCAGACGGCGCTCGGTGGTACCCAGGGCGCCGGCACCAACGGCACAACCGGCGCGAGCCCGGGGTCCGTGATGTATCAGGGCCAGACTTTCGCGGGCGGGACGGCCCAGGCCACGCCGGGGGCAGCCGGCAACGCACCGGGCGGCGGAGGCGCTGGTGCCAACCCTCTGGCCGGCGCTCCGAATCCCGGCGCCGGCGCTCACGGCGCCGTGTGGGTCGTTGCCCGCCAAACCTGAAAAGCACAAGGAAGAAAGGGATTGCATGGCAATTCGTATCGACTCCACCAGACAGGCGCTGGCAGACAAGTACGGGTCTTTGGGCACCTATCTCGGTCTGGCCACAGCCGACCCCGGTGCGACGGCGGCCCCGGCCAACGAAGCGTCCGGAGGCTCGTATGCGCGGGTCGCGACAAGCTGGTCTTCGGAAGTCGGAGGGTGGGAGCAGGGTAGTCCGTGCACGGTCGACGCCAACGCCGGCAGCTATACCTTTGCGATCTTGTGCTCGGCTTCCAACGGCGACAACATGATCGACAACTGCATCATCGACAGTACGATCTTGTCATCCGCGGGGCAGATCGTTCTCACACCGGCCTTCGTGCAGACATGAGCCTGACAGCTGCTGGCGACGGCACTCTGACCATCGCGGTCTGGCCCGCGTATGTCGGTGCTTGCCAGGCGGATCCGGGCCCGGGTCCGGTCCCGTACGGCGAACCACAGGCAACGCAATACCAGCGCGGTCAGATCCAATGGGGCATGGAGAAAGACGACATCGTGGGTCGCGCATTCGTCCATGCAGGACCCGGTCTTTACACGCATCTGGCTTACTTTCGCGGTCCCGAGGGGTCCTGCATGTGCGGGAAAATCCAGCTGCCACATCCAATCCTGTTCCGGCAGCCCGGCGTGATCGAGGTCTACCCGATCACCAATTCCGATCTGCGATTGCTGAAGGCGCAGGGCTGTCAATGATTCCGCACCCACGCATCACCAACTCGGTAGGAGAGTAAAGATGGCCAGCCTCGACGACGCCTTCAATCAGCTCAAGATTGCGAATCAGCATCTGACCGCGGTCGACAACGACCTCCAGGCGATCAACGCTTCCGTCAAGGTCGTCGGCACCGATGAGCAGGCGACGACTGCCGCCGTGCAAACCGGGTTCAGCGAGCTTTACAGCCTGGTGAACTACACCGACCAGTTGCTGCAGTTCGAGATTGCCCAGAACACCACGATCATCTGCTATCTCGGCAAGATCGCCCAGCAGACGTGCTCGCTACTGAACGAAGCCGCGTTGCAGACCGCCGCGCAGCAGGCGATGCGGGCGGACATTCACGATCTCAAGCAGCTCTTCGAGCTGGCCAACCCGGCCGCGGCGGTCGAGCAGCACCGCCTCAACGAGCTCAAGGCACAGGTCGAAAAGTGTTGCCCCCCGCCGGTGCCGGAGCCGCCGTGCAAGTTCACAAAATGCGAGGAGCCGGGCCCGCTCCCAAAGGGCGGCGGGACAATTGAATCCAAGCCCCGCAAGCGTGGCTAGCGAGCGCGTCAGCTGCGCGTCGCGAGCCAGCCCAGGCCGGCCGCCAACACCGAACAGCCGACGAACGCGGCCAGCGCCGCCGAGCGACCGGCACCCTCCGTCGGCCGTTCCCGCAACGGGTCGATGGCCAAGCGAATGGCCACATAGCCCACCAGGGCGAACGCGAAGATAGTCCCGCGGGGAGTGCCCACGGCGAGCAGCGTTGCCGATACGCCCAGCAGAAGCAGCGAGCCGGCGAGTTCAAACAACTGAACCGGATAGCGTCGCTGCAAGCTGCCCTGGTGATCGGTCAGCCACAGCCCGAACCTGCCGTCGGTGCTTCGCCCCGAGCAGCAGCCGTTGAGCAGGCAGCCCACCCTGGTGAAGGTCATTCCGGCCAGGATCGTGAACGTGGCAGCGTCCCAGAACGCCACGAACGGAAGCCGGAAAGCGTTCAGTACGGCCGGCGACAGCGCCAGCGCCAGCACCAGGCCGCCATACAGCGTCATCCCGCCGTCGGATCGCCGCCAGATGCGGCGCTTGTCGTGCCGATAGATCGCCCAGTGGTCGAGGACGAACCAGATGCGGGCCCCGATGATGGCCGGCGCGAACATGACCAGCATTGCGGCGGCGGCCGGCGATCGTGGCATCCCCACAGCCGGCGCAACCGCGTACATCACATAGAAGCCGCAGACCAAGCCGAGGTACAACAGCGCCGGATAGCTCCAAACCGGCATGCCGCGAACGTTGAAAAGGATTCTGCGCATGCGGCTACCGCGACTCAGACCAGGGACGCGCCGGCAAGTGCCACCCCTCCGACGATCGCCACATCGGCGAGATTGAACACCGGCCACCGTCCGATGGCGACGAAATCCACCACCGCGCCATGCATAAGCCGGTCGGCGAGGTTTCCCAGTGATCCTGCCAGGGCGGCAGCGACGCCGGCCGTGGCAAAGAGGTTGTGCCGCAAGTCGGGGGCAAACAGCACGGCGGCGACCGCGCAGCCCAGCGCCGTAAACCACAGCACGACCTCCGTACGCAGTGAGGTCCCGCGGGTGAGCAGTGGGCGCTCGGTGAACACCAGGCGCACTATGCCACGTCGTCTGCCTCCGAAATCGTGTTTGCGCAGCACGAATTCTTTCGTCACCCGGTCGGCGGTCAGGATCACCACGGCCAGCACGATAACGATCACGGTCGGACTTCTTGAACGTCAACGCTTTTGGCGTAAAGCACATACCCCCACGAACGATCTTTGACGGGCGTCAAGCCATAGCGCTCCAATGCCCGTCGGGCGGGGCCGTGACGGGAGCCGGTGTGGGCGACGATGACCGGGAGTCCGCGCTGCTGCGCCAGCAATTCGGCGTGATAGCCGAGCGTGGAGGCGACGTTTTGCCGACGGGCGTGGCGGGCGATCGCGATGGTGCCGACGTAGTACGCCCGGCGCGGTGGCCGTGGCGTGGCCGCGATCAGCTGCGGCAGTGCAGCGATCAGCAACGGCCGGCGACGCGGCGCTACGTAGCGAAACCCTTTACGCAGCAGGCTGAAATGGAGCCGATAACGATCACGTGCGGGAAAGCCGATCAATACCCCGGCGAGTCTCCCGCCCAGTTCGGCGATGATGGCGTGCTCGAAACTCGCAGAGTGGCCGGGCATGCGCCACAACTCCTCGATGGCAGCGCGTGCTCGTTCTTCGGATCCAGCGACCGCGGTATACGCCTGCGGCGCTGCGTCGAACACCAAGCGTGCCGCGCGGTCGTCCGGGCGCGCAGGACGGACCACCACGCCGGGTGCGGGGAGGCCAGTGGCTATCGACTCGAGGCGCTTCGTGATGTCCCAACCGTTGATCGACCGTTGCCTCATTCCGCATCCTGCGAGCGCTATCTGACAAGCGTGCGGTCCGCTCAGCGGACCGGGGCCCTCAGAACCATTCTTGCGACCGAATGACGCGCTTCGTGTCCACCAACGCTTTTGCACGCGCAGAATCTAGGCTGGCCATGTGAATTGGCCAACAGGGGACGGGGTAGTTCGGATGCATTGCAATGACGCGTGGAATCAGGACCGTGGCTGACGCGATCGACTGGAAGCTGCTGCGCGACAGCGCAATTCGTGCCGCTCGCGGGGCGTATGCGCCGTATTCGGGATTCCCGGTGGGCGCGGCCGCGCTGGTAGACGATCGCCGGGTTGTCACCGGCTGCAATGTGGAAAATGTCTCCTACGGCCTAGGTCTCTGCGCGGAGTGCGCGGTGGTGTGTGCTCTGCATTCGACCGGCGGTGGCCGATTGCTCGCACTGGCCTGCGTCGACGGCAGGGGAGCGCCGCTGATGCCGTGCGGCCGTTGCCGTCAGGTGTTGCTGGAACACGGCGGACCGGAACTGCTGATCGATCATCCCGACGCGCCCCGGCGGCTCGGTGACCTGCTGCCGGAAGCCTTTGGCCCGCAGGATCTTGCCGCGTATGGGGACCGCGCATGAGTCACCGCGACGGCGACGAAGACGCCGGCGCGGCCGGGGTCGAGGAGTGTCGCCATGAACCGCGACGGCGACGAAGACGCCGGCGCGGCCGGGGTCGAGGAGTGTCGCCATGAACCGCGACGGCGACGAAGGGGCCGGCGGGGCCGGGGTCGAGGAGTGTCGCCATGAGTTATGACGCGCCGACGGTGATCCGGACCAAACGCGACGGGGGCCGGCTGTCTGACGCCGCGATCGACTGGGTCATCGACGCCTACACCCGCGGGCAGATCGCCGACGAGCAGATGTCGGCGCTGCTGATGGCGGTGTTCCTGCGCGGCATGGATTACGGGGAGACCGCGCGCTGGACGGCGGCCATGGTGGCCTCCGGCGACCGGTTGGACTTCACCGACTTGCGACGCGACGGCCGCCCGGTCCGGACCGTGGACAAACACTCGACCGGCGGGGTGGGCGACAAGATCACCCTGCCGCTGGTGTCGGTGATCGCCGCGTGTGGAGGCGTTGTGCCACAGGCGTCGGGCCGCGGGCTCGGTCACACCGGTGGCACTCTGGACAAGCTGGAGTCGATCGCGGGTTTCACCGGCTCTTTGCCCAATAGTAAAGTGCGGCAACAGCTTTGCGATGTCGGCGCGGCCATCTTCGCGGCCGGGCAGCTGGCGCCCGCCGACGCGAAACTGTATGCGCTGCGCGACATCACCGCCACGGTCGAATCGCTGCCGTTGATCGCCAGCTCGGTGATGAGCAAGAAGATCGCCGAGGGGACCGGTGCGCTGGTGCTCGACGTCAAGGTTGGCTCCGGCGCGCTGATCCGCTCGGAAGCGCGATGCCGCGACTTGTCCGAAACCATGGTCGCGCTGGGCGCCGAGCACGGGCTGCCGACCTGTGCGGTGCTGACCGACATGAATCGCCCGCTCGGCGCTGCGGTCGGCAACGCGCTCGAAGTCGCCGAAGCGCTGGAGGTATTGGCGGGCGGCGGTCCGCCGGACGTGGTGGCCCTCACCGTGGGTCTGGCTCGCGAGATGCTCGACATCGCGGGCATCGACCGGCGCGACCCCGAGCAGACGTTGCGCGACGGGACGGCGATGGACCGGTTCCGGGCGCTGATCGCCGCGCAGGGCGGGGACTTGTCCGTACCGTTGCCGGTTGGTAAGCACTCCGAAACCGTCACCAGCAACCGGAACGGCACAATGGGTGACATCGACGCAATGGCGGTGGGGCTGGCGGTGTGGCGGCTCGGAGCGGGCAGATCCCGCCCGGGCGAACGGGTCCAGGCCGGCGCCGGAATCCAGATCCATCGCCGCTCAGGGAGCCCGGTGGCGGCCGGTGACGCGTTGTTCACCCTCTACACCGACACCCCGGAGCGGTTTCCGGATGCGCTGGCCGAATTGGTCGCGGGCTTCAACGTCGGCGATTCGGCCCCGGCCGAACGGCCCCTGATCATCGATCGGATCACCCCATGACGACGCCGCTGAACATCCAGACGATCAAGAAGGCGCCCAAGGCGCTGCTGCACGATCACCTCGACGGCGGTCTGCGCCCGGCGACCGTGCTCGACATCGCCGGTCACATCGGGTACGACGGCCTGCCCGCGACCGACGTCGACACGCTGGCGCAGTGGTTCCGGACCGCCGTCGCACAGCGGCTCGCTGGAGCGCTACCTCGAACCGTTCTCGCATACCGTCGCGGTGATGCAGACGCCGGAGTCGCTGCACCGCGTTGCCTACGAATGCGTGGAAGACCTGGCCGCGGACTCGGTGGTCTACGCCGAGGTGCGGTTCGCCCCGGAGCTGCACATCAACGGGGGCTTGTCGTTCGACGCGGTGGTCGACGCCGTGCTGGCGGGATTCGCCGACGGAGAGAAGGCGGCGGCCGCCGCCGGGCGTCCCATCGTGGTGCGTTGTCTGGTCACCGCGATGCGGCATGCCGCGGTGTCGCGGGAGATCGCCGAGCTGGCGATCCGGTTTCGGGACAAGGGCGTGGTCGGGTTCGACATCGCCGGCGCGGAGGCCGGCTACCCGCCGACCCGCCATCTGGATGCTTTCGAGTACATGCGAAACAACAACGCCCGCTTCACGATTCATGCGGGCGAGGCGTTCGGGCTGCCGTCGATTCAGGAGGCGATCTCCTATCTGCGGTGCCGACCGGTTGGGCCACGGCGTGCGAATCGTCGACGACATCGACGTCGCAGACGACGGCGAGGTGCGGCTCGGCCGGCTCGCATCCATCCTGCGGGACAAGCGGATTCCGCTGGAGATGTGTCCGAGCTCCAATGTGCAGACCGGTGCGGCCGCCAGCATCGCCGAGCATCCGTTCGACCTGCTGGCCCGGCACCCGATTCCGGGTCACTGTCAACACCGACAACCGGCTGATGAGCGACACGACGATGACTCGCGAGATGGCGCTTCTCGTCGACGCTTTCGGCTACGGGTGGAGCGACCTGCTGCGATTCACGGTCAACGCGATGAAGTCCGCGTTCATCCCGTTCGACGAGCGGCTGGCGATCATCGACGAGGTGATCAAGCCGCGTTACGCCGTTCTGGTCGGCTAGCCGGCCGTCTACATGACGACGTGACCGGCGTCGACGGGAACCGTTATGCCCGTCACGTAGCGCGCCCTCGGGCTGACCAGCCACAGCACCGCCTCGGTGACATCCTGCGGCTCGACCAACGGCACGTCGGGCAGCAACATCTGCGAGACGGCCGGGTTGGGATTCTCCATCATCCGGTTGATCACGAAGTCGTTGAGGATCATCGGCGTCGCGACACCGCTGGGATGTACGGAGTTGACCCGAATCTTGTGCGGCGCGTAAGCGTTTGCCGCCGAACGCATCAGCCCGACCACGCCGTGTTTGGATGCGGCGTAGGCGAACATCGCGGTGCTGCCGTCACCGCCGCGGCCGACCAGGCCTTGCGACGAGCTGACCAACACGATCGACCCGCCGCTGCCTTGGCGGATGATCGAGGGCACCGTCGCCAACAACGTGTGCCACACGCCCTTGAGGTTGGTGTCGACGATCGTGGCGAAGAGCGGCTCGGCACGAGTCTGCGTGTCGCCGATGGCCACGACTCCCGCGTTGGCGATGACGATGTCGATCTCGCCGAGCTCGTCGATTCCCGACTGCACGCCGGCCTCCAACGCGGCGAGGTCGCGGACGTCGGCGATGACGGGCACCACCTTGCGCCCCGCGGCCTGGACCAGCTCGCGCGGTCTTGTCGAGATCGGATTTGGTCGCCAGAGGGTAGGGAATCGTGTCGACATCGGCGCAGATGTCGACGGCGATGATGTCGGCGCCCTGCTCGGCCAGTGCGACGGCATGGCTGCGCCCCTGGCCGCGGGCCGCGCCGGTGATGACCGCGACGGAGTTGTCTAGTTCACCCATGGGAGGAAACGTACCTCCCGATTCGACCCAAAACGGCACTGCGACTCGGGGCGGTTCTGCCAGGATTTCCGGGTGAGCGACAGCGGACGGGAAATCACCAACCTGATCTACCGCTATGCCGAGCTCCTCGATGCCGGCGACTTGGACGGCGTGGCCGGGCTGTTCGCGCACGGGCGCATCTGCGGAGTCGAAAACGGACCGCCGGAGACGGTGTTCGACGGAGCCGCCGGTGTGCGGAAGATGTATGAGATGGCCACCCGGATCTACGAGGACGGCACCCCGAAGACCAGGCACCACACCAGCAACGTGCAGCTCGACGATCGACGAGGCCGAGGGCACCGCGCACAGCAGGTCCTACTACTGCGTCACCCAGGCCACGCCGGACTTGCCGCTGCAGGTGATCGTGACCGGCCACTACAAGGACACCTTCCACCGGCTGGACGGCGTGTGGTGGTTCGACAGCCGCATCATGTTCGTCGACCAGGTCGGCGATGTCAGCCACCACCTGAAGTTCTGACGCGTGGACAACGCGCGGCCTTTCGACCTGGCCGCCGTGCTGGCCGACGCGCAGCGCAAGGAATCGCTGAGCGACTGGGGCCCAGGGGAATTCGAGCATCCGCTGGAGGTGCTGTTGGCCGACTACGCGACCGCCGACCTCAACGCCGTCGGCGTGCTCATCCTGCGCGCGGGCATCGTGCACAGCCTGCGGATGCGACTGCGCGCGCAGGAGTGGATCCGCCGGCACCCGGAGATCCTCGAGGAGCGCGTGGTTGGCGCCGGTCGTGGTGATCGGGATGATGCGCAGCGGCACCACGCTGCTGCAGCGGCTACTGGCCGCCGACCCGCGCTTCCAGTGCGCCTACGGCTGGGAAGTCGTCGAAGCGGCGCCTCGTCTGGACTACCCGTTCGTCGGCGTCGATCCGCGCATCGCCGTCAGCGAAGGGCGCGAAGCCAAGTCCCGCGAGTTGGCGCCCGACCTGTTCGCCATTCATCCGATGTATGCGCGGGAGGCCGAAGAGGAGATCGTCTTTCTGGCCGACGCGTTCTTGTCGCACGTCCCGGAATCCGGCGCGCACCTCCCGAACTACCGATCCTGGCTCGACGCACAGGATTTCACGCCCGCCTACACGTATCTGCACCGCATGCTGCAGTTCTTGCAGTGGCAGAAACGGCAGCGCGGGCGTCACGGCGCGAGCGTTGGGTGCTCAAGTCGCCGGCCCACCTCGGCTATCTCGGCCAGCTGCGGGCACAGTTCGGCGACCTGCACATCGTGCATATGCATCGCGACCCGCGCGCCACGATCGCCTCGGGGGCCAGCCTGAACGCGACGCTGCACGCGATGCATGCCGACACCGTCGACGTCGAGCGGGTGGGCGCGCAGTGGCTGCAGCGGATGGGCTGGACCAACGACCGCGCGATGGCGACACGTGACACCTGGACTGGCGAAATCGGCGGAGCGGCGGATCGGGTCACCGACATCGCCTTCGACGACGCGGTTGCCGACCCGATCGGCCAAGTGGCCCGGGTCTACGACGCCATCGGCCTGCCGCTTACTGTCGAGGCTGAAACGGCCATGCGACGTTGGCTCAAAGAACGCCCCCGCGAAGCGGCGCGCCCGCCGTACGGCCTGGCGGATTACGGCCTGCGACCGGAGCAGGTCGATGAGCGGTTCACCCAGTACAACAAGCGTTTTGAACAGTATGTCGGGAAGTGAGGAGAGCTCATGGCGTCAGACCCCGTCGCGACAGCGGCTCAGCACGAGCAGGAACTGGCCGCGCTCGAACTGATCGAGCACCCCGTCGTCAAAGCGGCGTACCAGTCCGTCGCCGAGACCTGGCTGGGCCGGGCCAAGGCGTCCGAAGCGATGCGCGAGCGGTTCGACGATGCGTTCGCCGAGGTGATGTTCTCGGCGGCGATCTGGTCGTCGAACCAGGACAAGCTGCGGCCCAAGGTCAGTTGCATCACGCGGCTGGCGCATCCGGTGGAAGGCCGTCGAATCCCTGGATCACGTTGGGGCATCGACAATCCCGACAGTGTGTACCGGGTGATCCCGATATCGGGAGACGAGCGTTACGAGATTCACGGCCGGGTCGGCGAGCACCGCATGACCGAGAACTACTTCACCCTGTGGGACGCGCACATGGGAACCGTGGACGTGCTCAACGGCCGCACCATGCGGGTCGATTCCGATGGCAGCTTCACCATCACCGTCGACGCCGACGCTGCCAACGGGCGGCCCAACCATGTGCAGACCACCTGCCGCGGCGCACGAGTTCTACGTCCGCGACGTATTGCTGGACTGGAGCCGCGACGACCCCAATTACTTTGAGGTGCAACGGCTCGGCGGATCATCCGTGCACGCCGGCGCGTACGCGCGACGAGCAGGCCGACGCGACGGCGGCGATGATGGAGTACTTCGCCAACTTCACCGGCAAGCTCAGCCATGGCGTCTACAAGATGCCGCCCAACCACTTCAACCTGGCCTGGTCGGCCGACAAGGTCGGTGCGATGCGCAATCAGGTCTACGTCATGGGCCGCTTCGAACTCGCCCCGGACGAGGCCTTCGTGGTCGACGTCAGCGACGGCGGCGCCGAATACTTCACCGTGCCGCTGAGCAACATCTGGGGCACCACGCTGGAGATCGTCGACAGCACCGGCAGTCTCAACAAGGCGCAGTCGGTCGCCAACGGCGACGGCAGCTACACCTACGTCATCTCGCCGAGCGATCCAGGAGTGGCCAACTGGATTGACTCCGACGGGCTGCACGAAGCCATCCTGACGCTGCGGATGGCGGAGTTCGGCGAGGCCGGTCCCCGGGAAGACCTGGGCGCCCACGGCAGGGTGGTCAAGCTGGACCGGCTCGACACCGAAGTGCCGGACTTGCCCCGGGTGACTCCCGAGCAGCGCAAGGCCGAACTCGCCGATCGGCGGGCGGCCTACCTGCGGCGGCTACCGGAAGGGACGGCCTGAGATGGCGCGCTGGCTGATCACCGGATGCTCGACCGGCTTCGGGCGCGAGATCGCACGCGGGGTGCTGGAGGCCGGCCACAGCGCGGTGGTCACCGCGCGGCGATCCGAGGCGGTACGGGACTTCGCGGATGAATTCGGTGACCGCGCACTGGCCGTCGCACTCGACGTCACCGACGCCGGCCAGATCGCGGACGCGGTATCGGCGGCCGAGAACGCGTTCGGCGGCGTCGACGTTCTGGTCAACAACGCCGGGCACGGCTATCTGTCGGCGGTCGAAGAAGGCGAGGACGCCGAGGTCCGAAAGCTCTTCGACGTCAACTACTTCGGCGCGGTCAACATGATCAAGGCGGTGCTGCCGGGCATGCGGGCGCGGGGCTCGGGCCATATCGTGAACATCTCCTCGATGACAGGCCTGGTCGCCAACCCGCCCAACGCGTACTACTCGTCGACCAAGTTCGCGCTCGAGGCGGTGACCGAAGCGCTGGCCACCGAGGTGCGACCGCTGGGCATCAAGGTCACCGCCATCGAGCCGGGTGCTTTTCGCACCGACTGGGCGACGCGCTCGATGAAGGAGTCAGCCACTCCGATCGCGGACTACACCGACGTGGCAGCCCGCAAGGACCTGATCAAACAGTTCGCCGACCATCTGCCGGGCGACCCCACAAAGGTTGCGCGAGGCGGTGCTGATGGTGACCGAACTCGACGACCCGCCGCTGCGGCTGCTGTTGGGCCGCGATGTCCTGAAGGCGATGCGCGACAAGATCGCCGCGATGTCGGCGTCCATCGAGGAGTGGAAAGCCGTCACCAAGGACGTGAACTTCCCCGGCTCGTGACGCGCTATTCGCGCCGCAAGCGCGAGTCGACGAACTGCTCGAGTTCCTCCCAGGCCTCGACCGCGGCGGCGTACGGGGCGGCGGGCTTGCTGGTCGAGTCGGGCTCGAGGACATAGGCGACCAGCTTGCCCAGCGGCTCGTCGATCTCGAGCGCCTTGTCGACGGTGGTGTCCTCGGAGTACTCCCCGAGATCACGCAGAAACTCGACGGCCAGATCGAGCTGCTCGTGGTCGACCGCGTCCGGCCCGCCGGCGAAGTCGTCGGCCAGCCCGCTCAGCACGTAGACGTTGTCGTCGGTGATGTCGACGTGCAGCGAGCCGTCAGTGGCCGCCGTGCGGATGTCGTCGTAGGTGCTCAGGTCGGACAGATCGTGGTCGTGCTCGTCGGCGAGGTAGCGGGCCAGCGCGCGCTCCGAGCTGAACACGCTGATTCTTCCGTTGCGGCCCAAAAAGATCGGGCGATCGTCGAAGTAGCAGCGCAAGGTGTAGAACGTGCTCGCGCCGGTCATGATCCGGATCGGGTCGATGCCGACCTTCGTCCAGAAGTCCTCGTCGGCGCCCAGCACCACCTCGTCGCCGGCCGCCCGGTCGATCCCGGCGTCTTCGTCGACCGCGGCCTCGGGCTCGGGCTCGTCGGTGGCCTCCGGCTCGGTCTCGGTCGCACTTCTCTCTTCGAACGGTTCGGCCAACTCGGCCGCGGCGGCATCCGACACCGCGCTGTCCACCTCGGGGATGCTGACGATCTCGTCGACGGCGCTGAGCACGTCATCCCAGCTGCGTCCGACGACGTCGGCGATGGCGTGCCAGCGCTTGAGCCCGGCCTTGCCGGTGAAGTGGTCGATGCCGCCGCTCAGCGTGCCCAGCGTCGGGTTGCCGTTGAAAAACTTCATCACCGCCGGCAGCTCGCAGACCGACCCGATCGACGAGACGATCGTCAACGCGTTGGCCAGCGTCGCGAGCGACTCCGCAGTCGGCTTGTCCGAGACCAGATCCTCGACCGCGACCAGGTCGAAGTGCTTGTCGTCGGCGGGCTCCAACTTGTGCGCGTTGGCTTCGGTCAGCTCTTGCCACGCCGGGTGGTCGACCAGGTCGTTGTCGGAATTGGTCCGCACGAACGCGACGAGGTCGGCCACCGTCTCGAAGGTGTAGAGGTCTTCGTCCTTGCCCAGAAACGCCTCCCACTCGTCCCCGGAGTCGCGCCAGCGGGGCGCCCACACCGTGTAGCGATCGCCGTCGGTCAGACTCAAGCGGATAGGCACGAGGTCAGCAGACATGCGGCACACAATAGCGACGACCGATCGCCGGATCGGGTCAGGCACCCCAGATGTCGGTGATTGCGGGCGCTCTGGTCGCGAGGCCGAGCTTGGGCAGCCCGTACATCTGCTCGATGGTGGACAGCACGTTGTAGTGGCTGATCGGCTCGTCGTAGCTGCCGGGCCGGACTCCCGCGCCGTAGAGCACCGTCGGAATCTGATTGCGCGAGGTGTTGTCGTCCTCGTCCCAGGTCAGGATCAGCAGGCTGTTGTTGGTCCGCGCCCATGAGGCGTACTGCGACAGGTTCTGATACAGCCACTGGTCGCCCTGCGCGATCGAGCCATCGTGCATGTCGTTGTCGAGGTTGGGGATGACCATCGAGACGGTCGGCAGGCCGGCGTAATTCCCCGGAGCCGGAAATGCCGAGAACGGCAGAGACCGCGAGCCGGGGATGTTGGTGAAGCTGGCCCAGGGCACGTGCTTGCGCGCATATTTGCCGGCCCGGCAGTCTTCCGAACCCGGCGCGGGCAGGCTTTCCGCGAAGCCGGCGAACGTGTAGCCGGCCCCGAGGAGTTGTGAGCCGAGGTTGGGTGCGTTGCCCGCATTGACCGGGCAGACGTTCTCCTTCACCAGGGTGTTGCCGGCGAACAACGCGTAGTAATTGGGTTCGCTGGGATGCAGCTTCGGCGAAGGATTGCGACATCATCGCGCCGTTGGCGGCCAGCTGGTTGATGAAGGGGGCCGCCTTGTTGCCGATGATGTTGGACTGCGAGCGGTTCTCCTCGACCACGATGACGATATGAGCGGGGGTCGGAATCGCCGCCGCCGTCATGTCGACCGGCCTATCGAACGGCTGTTGAACAGGGACGGGCCACAACATCAGAGCGGTCGCGACGGTCAGGGCGCCGAAGAGGCTGACCACCGGATTTCGTCTGCCACTGCGCCCAGATCGGCGTTGCATGGCCGCAGTATATGGACGGTTTCGCCGCACCCCGTCGGCACCGCGCTACACGTGTCGGCTGGCTATTCAATAAAAAATAACTGTGAATTCGCCGTGTTGCATTACGCTTCAGCCCACGCAGGGTCGGGGGTGCCGTCCGCGGGCATGGAGGTTTCGATGACGGCTGTGCGGGCCCGTTCGATGAGCGCGGTGGTGCTGGCGGCTGCGTGCGCCACGGCCTGAGCCTGACGCCGGCGTTCCAAACCGGGGTGCGGGCGCTGATGGCCGAGGTCTCGCTGATCGCCGGCGAAGGCTTGATCATGGGTGGCACCGGGAACCCGACACCCGACGCGGACTACCTCACCAACGTCGAGCAGCTGTACCTCCCGAGCGGCTACGACTACGGAGCCTTGACCACGCCGGAGCAGTTCTGCCCGATCGTCTGCAATCGCCGCCCAGCCCGATCTGGCTTTCGGGCGACTCGGTCGAATGCCGGCGTCACGCAGCTGGATACCAACGTCACCCCGGAATTGGCCAACGGCCCCGTCTCGGTGCTCGGTTACTCGCAGAGCGCGACCGTCGCCACGGTGTGGATGAACCAACTGATCAACGACACACCAACCGGCGTAACTTGGACAACCTGCATGTCACGCTGCTCGGCGACCCGAACAGTCGCGGTCGGCGGCATCCTGGACCGCTTCCAGTTCCCGGACGGCGTGGGCCAATTCAGCTTGACCCCTGAGCCGCAACACGTTCCGTTCCTCGACATCCCGCTGGATCTGGACCCGACCCCGACCTCCGGCATCAGCACCGACATCTACATGGGCGAGTACGACGGCTGGAACAGACTTTCCCTCCGACCCCAGCAACCTGTTCGCCGACCTCAACGCGTTGATCGGCATCGAGACGGTGCACCCGTACTACCCGGACCCGACGCCCGGCGTGAACCTGGACACCGGAAACATCATCGACCTGGGCAAGATCGGGGACACCAACTTCCACGCGATCCCCGCGCCGCTGCCGACGCTGGCGTTCATGTACGACGGCGGGCCGGCCGGGCACTTCTTCTACGACAGCTTCAGCCCGTTCGCGACATTGGTGGACGACTGGGGCTACGGCAACCCGGGCGACCCGGGCGCCGGCATCACGGTCGACGGGATCGACCCGATCGGCGTCGCCGGCCCTTGGCAGGTCGACGCGACCGGCCAACTGGTGCTTTCCGGTGGCGCCGGCTTCCTCCACAAGATGGATCCGCTGCAGATGCTGGCCGGCATGGAATACGCTGCGGTGCAGACGCTTATCGGGCCGATCAACGACCTGCTGGCGGATGCCGGGCAGTCGCCGCTGCCGACGTCGTTCGTCGACTCGCTGCTGTCGGGCTACGACTCGCTGAACCAGCTCGACGCGTCTCTGCTCACCGAGTGGACCGACCTTGACGGCGAGCATCCCGTCGCTGGCGCCGGACGTCATCCTCGACGGCTCGCCGCTGATCTCCGCGCAGCCGCTGATCGACCTCGTCGGATACGGGTTCGACGCCTTCAACTTCTTCGGCGCCTGACGGCACTGACGTCACATCCGTACCAGCGACCGGGGATGCACTACTTCTCGGAAAAGCACCGTATGTGATATCACCGGTTGGGTTGAGCGCTGGTGATATCGCATGTGGTCACGATTCGAAACACGCACTATCCCCTTGCCGAGGGACTGCTGAGACTGGTGGGATCGCTTTGATGGACGTGCATGTCGTTGACCACCCGTTGGCCGCAGTCCGGCTGACCGCCCTGCGCGACGAGAACACCGACAACGCGGGGTTCCGCGCCGCGTTGGGTGAGCTGACGCTGATGCTGGTCTACGAGGCCACCCGTGATGTGCCGCGCGAGAACGTCGCCGTGCGAACCCCATTGGCCGAGACCGTCGGCACGCGGCTGGTGACCCCGCCGCTGCTGGTGGCGATACTGCGGGCCGGGCTGGGCATGGTCGAGCAGGCGCACACGCTGCTACCGGAGGCGCGGGTGGGCTTTATCGGCGTCGCCCGCGACGAGGAAACCGCGCGGCCCACACCGTATTTGGAGTCGCTGCCCGACGACCTGCGCGGCCGGCCGGTGATCGTGCTCGACCCGATGCTGGCCACCGGCGGTTCGATGACGCACGCCATCGGCCTGTTGCACCGCCGCGGCGCCGACGACATCACCGTGCTGTGTGTGGTCGCGGCCCCGGAAGGTGTTGCGGCGCTGGAGAAAGCGGCGCCGCATGCGCGCCTGTTCACCGCTGCCGTCGATGAGGGCCTCAACGGCGACGCCTACATCGTGCCGGGTCTCGGCGACGCCGGCGACCGCCAGTTCGGACCTCGCTGACTGGCTCACCAGCTGACCGTCACCGGCTGAGTCGCGCGCAGATCGCATCGCACAACGCAGCGGCACGATCGCGGTCGCCTGACCGGACCTCGATGTAGAACTTGACCTTCGGCTCGGTGCCCGACGGCCGGACCACGACCCGCGCCGTCGTGTCGGCGTCGCCGCCGGAGAAGATCAGTGCATCGGTCTGCGAGATCAGATCTGTTGTCGTGACAGTCGAATCCGGCAAGCTGCGCGGGCGGCGCGGCCCGAAGCCGGCGCATCAGCGCGGCCGCCTCGCCGGCATCGGAGACCGGACGCGACACCGCGGCGCCGGTGTGCACCCCGAATCGGCGGGCGAGGTCGTCCAGTGCGTCGAGAACCGACCGGCGTGAACTCTTGAGTGTCGCGACCAGATCGCAGACCAGCACCGCGGCGCTGATGCCGTCCTTGTCCCGCACCGCGGCCGGGTCGACGCAGTGTCCGATGGCTTCTTCGTAGGCGTACACCAGTGTGCTGCCAGGCAGGTCGGCATCGGCGCGGGCCAGCCATTTGAAACCGGTCAGGGTCTCGACGTGCCGGGCGCCCCAGTGTGCGGCGATCGCCGACAGCATCCGCGACGACACCACCGTGCTGGCCACCACGCTGGACGAGCGTTGCGGCGGCTCGATGTGCGACGAGAATGTAATCGCCGAGCAGCCAACCGGTTTCGTCACCGGAGAGCATCCGCCAGCCGGTCGGCGTCGGTATACCGACGGCACACCGGTCCGCGTCAGGGTCGAGGGCGATGGCCACATCGGCGCCGGTCTCGATGGCCAACGCGAGCAGTGCATCAGTGGCGCCGGGCTCTTCGGGGTTGGGGAATGCGACGGTGGGGAAGTCGGGGTCGGGGGTGAATTGCGTGGCGACGGTGTGCACATCGGTGAAGCCGGCGCGGCGCAGCGTTTCGACGGCGACCTCGCCGCCCACGCCGTGCAGCGGGGTCAGGGCCACTCGAACCGGACTCGACGACGAGCGCCGCACCCGGGCGGCCCGCTCGATGTAGCGCTCCACCAGTGCGCAGTCGTCGGGAGCGACCGCGGATCTGGCGATCTCGTCGGCGAACGGTGCTGCGGCTATTGCGGTCTCGATCTCGCGGTCGGTGGGGGAGACGATCTGGATTCCGCCGTCCAAGTACACCTTGTAGCCATTGTCAGCCGGCGGATTGTGTGACGCCGTGATCTGGATGCCGGCCGCCGCGCCGGTGTGCCGGACCGCGAACGCGAGCACCGGGGTAGGTACCGGCTTCGGCAGCAAAGTCACCGAAAACCCCTCGGCGGCAAAGCACTTCAGCGGTCGCGGTGGCGAACGCAGCCGATCCGTGCCGCGCGTCGCGACCCACGATCACGCCGCTGCCGGTCAGCCCGCGGCCGGTGAGCACTTTGGCCACCGCCCAGCTGGCGCGCAGCACCACGGCGAGGTTCATCGCATCCGGGCCGCCGCGAACCGGGCCGCGCAGGCCGGCGGTGCCGAACGACAGCGGGCGGGCGAACCGTGCCGTCAACTCTGCCCCGTCGCAGCGGGCGAGTTCGGCGGCCGTCACCGGGTCGGGGTCGTGCGCGATCCAGTCCTCCGGTGTCATGGCGGTCCGCTACAGCCGTGCGACCACGTCGGCCAGCAGCGCACCCATCCGAGCCGCCGACGCGGCGCCGGTCTCGAGCACCTCGACGTGACTGAGCGGCTCGCCGGTGATCCCGGCGGCCATGTTGGTGACCAGCGAGACCCCGAGCACCTCGGCACCGGCAGCCCGCGCCGCGATCGTCTCGTGGACGGTGGACATGCCGACCAGGTCGGCGCCCAGCGTGCGCAGCATCCGAATCTCGGCCGGCGTCTCGAAATGCGGGCCGGGCAGCCCGGCGTACACGCCTTCGGCCAGTCCCGGGTCGACCTCGTGAGCCAGCGCTCGCAGTCGCGCGGCATAGGCGTCGACCATGTCGACGAACTGGGCTCCGACCAACGGCGATCGCGCGGTCAGGTTCAGGTGATCGCTGATCAGCACCGGCTGGCCGACCGTGAAGTCTTCGCGCACCGCGCCGGCGGCATTGGTGAGCACCACGACGCGGGCACCGGCCGCGCACGCGGTGCGCACCGGATGGACGACGTGCAGCAGGTCATGTCCTTCGTAGGCGTGCACGCGGCCGGCCAGCACCAGCACGCGGTGCCCGCCGATACCCACCGACAGCACCTGACCGGTGTGGCCGGCCGCCGACGGCGGGGTGAATCCGGGCACGTCAGCCATCGGCAGGGTCGCGGTCGGCCGGCCCAGCGCGGAAACGGCCGGCGCCCAGCCGGAACCCAGCACGATCGCCACATCGTGGTCGGCGATCCCGATGCGGTCGGCGATGAACTGCGCGGCCGTACGCGCGAGCGCATTAACGTCGGGCCGGCCGTCATTCACACCTCAGCAGCCTAATCGGCACCGCGGACGCTGAGTTGGTTCAGCGCTCGCAGAAACACGTCGCGTTCGGTCGCGGAAAGCTGACCGAGCCAGCGTTCCTCGCCGCGCTGGATATCCACCTGCACGGCGTCCTTGATCGAGCGGCCCGATCCGGTGATCGCGAGGAGACGAGCGCGGCGGTCGTCGGGGTCGGGCATCCGTTCGATGTAGCCGCGCTGCTGCAGCTCGTCGAGGGTGGGAATGATGCGGGTCTTGTCGGCGCCGATCGCCTCGGCGAGTGCCGCCTGGGTGCGGATCGGCGAGTGATCCAGCGCGCTGAGAACGATGTAGCCCCACATCGACAGGCCGTGCTCCGCCAGTACCGGCTGCTCGGCGGCCACCGTCTGGCGGGCCAATTCCGCCAGCATCTCCGCGAGGTCTCGACGCGTCGCCTTCCGCACCACCCGGTGATGATAAGGCTGGACATATAATAAGCTATAGCTTACGATAGGCGAATGCATACAAATGGTGATATTCGCCCACTGCACCGGATCGCGGTGCTGGCCTCGGTAGACGTCGTCTCGCTGGTCACCGCCGACGACTTGACCCTGGCGACGCCCTGCGCCGGCTGGAACCTCGCTGACCTGCTCGCGCACATGACGGTCCAGCACCGCGGCTTTGCCGCTGCGGCGCGCGGCCACGGCGACGACGAGGCGGTATGGCAGACCGACACTGTCGCCGACGCGGTGGCCGCCGACCCCGCCGGCGCCTACGCCGAGGCCGCCGCCGAGGTGCTCGAGGCGTTCGCGGGCGACGGCGTGCTCGATGCGTCGTTCGCGCTACCGGAACTCGGGCCCGGCGCGGCTTTCCCGGCGGCGATGGCGATCGGCTTCCACCACGTGGACTACGTCGTGCACGGCTGGGATGTCGCCCGCGCCCTGGGCCGGTCCTACGAACTCCCGGACGAGGTGGTGGCCGCAGCGGTGCCGTTGGCGTTCGTGGTGCCCGATGGCGATTTCCGCGCCGCCGACGGCGCGGTGTTCGGCCCGGTGATCGCAGTCGACCGGGCAATCCGGCGACCTCGACCGCATCCTGGCCCATCTCGGCCGCTCGCCGCAGTGGCAGCCACCCGTCGTGGTGGGCGATCGCCGCTAGTCGTTGTGCCCGCCGGTGATCGGCGGTGAGATACTGCGTCGATGGCCTCAACCCCGGCGCTGGATCGCGTCGACGACTCGGTGCAGCGCCGCAGCGCCGACCTTGTCGAGTTGTCGCACGCGATCCATGCCGAGCCGGAGTTGGCGTTCGCCGAGCACCGCAGTTGCGCGAAGGCGCAAACGCTGGTGGCTGAGCGCGGTTTCGAGATCACCGCGGCGGCGGGGGGTTTGGACACCGCGTTTCGCGCCGACTTCGGCAGCGGTCCGCTGACCGTCGGCGTCTGCGCCGAATACGACGCGCTGCCCGAGATCGGTCATGCCTGCGGTCACAACATCATTGCCGCAGTCAGCCGTCGGCGCCGCGCTCGCACTCGCCGACGTCGCCGACGAGCTTGGGCTGCGGGTGTCGTTGCTGGGAACGCCCGCTGAAGAGTTCGGTGGCGGAAAAGTCTTGCTGCTCGACGCCGGAGTGTTCGACGACCTGGCGGTGTCGGTGATGGTGCATCCCGGTCCGGTGGACATCGCGGCCGCCCGCTCGCTGACACTGTCCGCGGTCCGGGTGATCTACCGCGGAAAGGAATCCCACGCATCGGCCGCGCCGTTCCTGGGTGTCAATGCCGCGGATGCGGTCACCGTCGCTCAGGTGGCGATCGGACTGCTGCGCCAGCAACTGGCCCCGGGGCAGCAGGTGCACGGCATCGTCACCGTGGGCGGGCAGGTCGCCAACGTCATCCCCGGTCGCACACCGAACTGCAGTACACGATGCGGGCTACCGAGGCGTCGTCGCTGGCCGATCTGGAAGCCAAGGTCGGCGACTGCTTTCTGGCCGGCGCGGTGGCCACTGGCTGCGACTTACAGCGTCGAGCAAACCGAGCCGATGTACGACGCGCTCAAGCCGGACGCCTGGATGGCCGAGACTGTTCGCGCCGAGATGACGCGTCTCGGCCGCTCACCTGTCGATCAGGCGCTGGAGGCGGCGCTGCCGCTGGGCAGCACCGACATGGGCAACGTCACCCAGTTGATGCCCGGCATCCATCCGATGGTCGCCGTCGACGCCGGCGGCGCGTCTTTGCATCAGCCCGATTTCACCGCGGCGGCCGCCGCGCCCAGCGCCGACAAGGCGGTCGCTCGATGGCGCAATCATGTTGGCGCGCACGGTCGTTCGCCTTGCCGAGTCGTCCGAGCAACGCGACCGGGTGCTGGCGGCACACGAGCAGCGGCGGAGGTGCGGCGCCGATGAGCCTTGCCGACATCGCGGATTCCTGGCTGGCCGCGCACTACGACGACCTGGTCGGCTGGCGGCGGCACATCCACCGCTATCCCGGAGCTGGGTCGCCAGGAGTTCGCCACCACGCAGTTCGTCGCCGAGCGGCTGGCCGAGGCCGGGCTCAACCCGAAGGTGCTGCCCGGTGGGACCGGCCTGACGTGCGACCTCGGCCCCGACGGCGAGCCGCGCGTCGCGTTGCGGGCCGACATCGACGCGCTGCCGATGGCCGAACGGACCGGGGCCGCGTACGCGTCGACGATGCCCAACGCCGCGCACGCCTGCGGCCACGACGGGCACACCGCGATCCTGCTGGGCACCGCGCTCGCCTTGGCGGGCGCGCCGGAATTGCCGATCGGGATCCGGCTGATCTTCCAGCCCGCCGAGGAGCTGATGCCCGGCGGTGCGATCGACACGATCGCCGCGGGCGCGATGGCCGGGGTCAGCCGGATCTTCGCGCTGCACTGCGATCCCCGGCTGGCGGTCGGCAAGGTCGCGGTGAAGCCGGGGCCGATCACGTCGGCGGCCGACATGATCGAGATCAGCCTGTCGTCGCCCGGCGGGCACACCTCGCGGCCACATCTGACCGGCGATCTGGTCTACGGGCTGGGCACGCTGATCACCGGTGTGCCGGGCATCTTGTCCCGGCGCATCGACCCGCGCAACAGCACGGTGATGGTCTGGGGCGCGGTCAATGCGGGCGTGGCCGCCAACGCCATTCCGCAGAGCGGCACGCTGGCCGGCACCATCCGCACCGCCAGCCGCGAAACCTGGCTGGGCCTCGAGGACATCGTCCGAGAGGCGGTGGCCGCGCTGCTGTCGCCGCTGCACATCGAGCACACACTGCAGTACAACCGCGGCGTCCCGCCGGTGGTCAACGAAGAAGTGTCGACGCGGATCCTCACCCACGCCATCGAGGCGCTCGGCCCGGACGCGCTGGCCGACACCCGGCAGTCCGGTGGCGGCGAGGACTTCTCCTGGTATCTGGAGGAAGTGCCGGGTGCGATGGCCCGGCTCGGCGTGTGGTCGGGCCACGGTCCGCAGCTGGACCTGCATCAGCCGACGTTCGACCTCGACGAGCGCGCCCTGGGAATCGGGCTCCGGCTGATGGTCAACATCGTCGAGCAGTCGGCCGCGATCGGCTAGCGCTCGAGGCGCTATTCGCCGTGCCCGGGCCCGACGTTGCGGGCCGGGCGGGTACGGATCTTGTGCACGTATTCGCTTGGCGCACCGGCGATTTCGGCAGCATCGGCCATCACGCCGATGTAGCGCGCGGACGGCACGCCGCCTTCCCAGGCGTCCACCACGTACAGCCACGCCAGCACCGGGTCGGTATCGGTGTCCGACGCCACGCGTTCCACCCGGCAGCGGATCTTCTTGTGCACGCCGAGCTCGGAGCCTTCCCAGCGGTCGAGGTTGTTCTCGTCGGCCGGCGTCATGTCGTAGAGCACGACGAACACCTTCGACGTCGGATCCTCCACGACCGTGGCCAGTGCGCCTTCCCAGCCGATGTCCTCGCCGCCGAACGTCAGCCGCCAGCCGTGCAGCCAGCCGGTTCCGGCCATCGGCGAGTGGGGTGCACGCTGCTGCATCTGGTCGGGATGCATGTTTGAGCCGTAGGCGGCGTAGAGCGGCACGGGGAAATCTTAGACGGCATGCGCTGACGCGGCGCGTATCCGCAACGTTCGTTAGGTTAAGGCGGTGGCGACCCGCATCGTGATCATCGGGGGAGGACCGGCCGGATACGAGGCGGCGCTCGTCGGGGCAGCGCGCAACGCCCACGTCACCGTGATCGACTCCGACGGCATCGGCGGCGCGGCGGTGCTGTTCGACTGTGTGCCGTCGAAGACGTTCATCGCGTCGACCGGTGTGCGCACCGAACTGCGCCGCGGGCCGCATCTGGGCTTCGACATCGACATCGAAGCGGCCAAGATCTCGCTGCCCGAGATCCATCAGCGCGTCAAGCGGCTGGCCGCTGACCAGTCCGATGATGTCAAAGCGCAGCTGCTCAGCGCCGGTGTCGCGGTGGTCGCCGGCAAAGGCGAGCTGGTCGATACGACCCCTGGTCTGGCGACCCACCGCGTGCAGGCCACCGGGCCCGACGGGAGTACCAGCACCTACGACGCCGACGTGGTGCTGATCGCCACCGGTGCCAGCCCCCGCGAGCTGCCGACCGCGCGGCCCGACGGCGAACGCATCCTGACCTGGCGTCAGCTCTACGACCTGGACGCGCTGCCCGAACACCTGATCGTGGTCGGCTCCGGTGTCACCGGCGCCGAATTCGTGCACGCCTACACCGAGCTGGGTGTCGACGTGACGGTGGTCGCCAGCCGCGACCAGATACTGCCCTACGAGGACGCCGACGCGGCCGCCGTGCTCGAGCGGATCTTCGCCGAGCGCGGGGTCGAGTTGGTCAAGAACGCCCGCGCCGACTCGGTGACCCGCACCGATACCGGGGTGCTGGTCAAGCTCGCCGACGGTCGCACCGTCGAGGGCAGCCACGCGCTGATGACGATCGGCTCGGTGCCCAACACCGGTGGCCTGGGCCTGGACCGGGTCGGCATCGAACTCGGGCCCGGTAACTACCTGACCGTCGACCGGGTTTCCCGGACCTCGGTGTCCAACATCTACGCCGCCGGCGACTGCACGGGGCTGCTGCCGCTGGCCTCGGTCGCCGCGATGCAGGGCCGGATCGCGATGTGGCACGCCCTCGGCGAGGCCGTCACCCCGATCCGGCTGCGTACCGTCGCCGCAGCGGTGTTCACCCGGCCCGAACTCGCCGCGGTGGGCGTTCCGCAATCCGCCATCGACGACGGATCCGTGCAGGCCCGCACCATCATGCTGCCGCTGCGAACCAACGCGCGGGCGAAGATGTCCGGCCTGCGGCACGGCTTCGTCAAGCTCTTCTGCCGTCCGGCCACCGGTGTGGTGATCGGCGGCGTGGTGGTCGCGCCGATCGCCTCCGAGTTGATCCTGCCGATCGCGATGGCGGTGCAGACCCGGTTGACCGTGAACCATTTGGCACAGACCTTGAGCGTGTATCCGTCGCTGTCCGGCTCGATCACCGAGGCGGCGCGACGCCTGAT
The DNA here is from genome assembly GCA_963796825.1 of uncultured Actinomycetota bacterium. Classification (GTDB taxonomy): domain Bacteria; phylum Actinomycetota; class Actinomycetes; order Mycobacteriales; family Mycobacteriaceae; genus Mycobacterium. The sequence goes on along the minus strand of CAWCNE010000006.1, from coordinate 254,906 downwards.
GGCACACGATGACCTGGACTGACGCCAAGCGACGATGAACAGAGCAGTGCGATCTGAAGAAATCAGGAGGAGCGCGGCTATTGAGTCGCGCCGGGTAGCCTTGGTGTCAATAATCTACTGACGAGTAACCGACAGGAGACCGTGCCGTGAGCGACCCGATTCGCGTCCCGGCCAGCGAGCACACCCGGCCGGGTTCGTTTTTGGGGCCCGAACAACGCGCGACGGCCTGGGAGCGTCTCGGCAGCGAGCAGTTCGATGTGGTCGTCATCGGTGGCGGAGTGGTGGGTTCGGGCGCTGCGCTGGACGCCGCCACCCGCGGGCTGAAAGTCGCGTTGGTGGAAGCGCGTGACTTCGCCTCCGGCACGTCGAGCAGGTCGTCGAAGATGTTTCACGGCGGACTGCGTTATCTCGAGCAACTCGAATTCGGACTGGTCCGGGAGGCGCTGTTCGAGCGCGAGTTGTCGTTGACGACGCTGGCGCCGCATCTGGTCAAGCCGCTGCCGTTCCTCTACCCGCTGACCAAGCGGTGGTGGGAACGCCCGTACACCGCTGCCGGCCTGCTGCTCTACGACCAGCTCGGCGGCTCAAAATCCGTTCCCGCGCAAAAGCATTTGACCCGCGCCGGGGCGCTGCGGTTGTCGCCGGGCTTGAAGCGCACCGCGCTGATCGGCGGTATCCGTTATTACGACACCGTCGTCGACGACGCCCGGCATACGTTGACCGTCGTGCGTACCGCCGCGCACTACGGCGCCGTCGTGCGCTCGTCCACCCAGGTGGTGTCGCTGGTTCGCGAAGGTGACCGGGTCACCGGGGTGCGGGTGCGTGACTCCGAGGACGGCGCCGTCACCGATGTCCGCGGCCACGTGGTGGTGAACGCGACCGGGGTGTGGACCGATGAGATTCAGGCATTGTCCAAGCAGCGCGGGCGTTTTCGGGTGCGGGCCTCCAAGGGCGTGCACATCGTCGTGCCGCGGGACCGGATCGTCAGCGACGTTGCGATCATCCTGCGCACCGAGAAGTCGGTGATGTTCGTGATCCCCTGGGGCAACCACTGGATCATCGGAACCACGGACACCGACTGGGGATTGGACCTCGCCCACCCGGCCGCCACCAAAGCCGACATCGACTACATCCTGGGCACTGTCAACACCGTGCTTGCTACTCCGTTGACACACAACGACATTGACGGGGTATACGCGGGTCTGCGGCCGCTGCTGGCGGGCGAGAGTGAGGACACGTCCACGTTGTCGCGTGAGCACGCGGTCGCAGTGCCCGCGCCGGGACTGGTCGCCATCGCCGGCGGCAAGTACACCACCTATCGGGTCATGGCGGCTGACGCGATCGACGCGGCGGCGCAATATGTTCCGGCACGAATCGCGCAGTCGATCACCGAGAAGGTGCCGCTGCTGGGCGCGGACGGCTATTTCGCGCTGATCAACCAGACCGAGCATGTCGGCGCGCTGGAGGGGCTGCATTCCTACCGGGTGCGGCACCTGCTGGATCGCTACGGATCGCTGATCGACGAGGTACTGGCCATGGCGGCCGACCGCCGCGACCTGCTCAACCCGATCGCCGCCGCCCCCGGGTACCTGCGGGTCGAGGTGGCCTACGCCGTTGCGGCCGAGGGTGCACTGCATCTGGAGGACATCCTGGCGCGGCGCACCCGGATCGCCATCGAGTACTCCCACCGTGGCGTCGACTGTGCCCGCGAGGTGGCCGACATCGCCGCGCCCATCCTGGGCTGGACCGCCGCCGACGTCGACCGCGAGGTCGAGACCTACACAGCGCGAGTGGAGGCCGAGGTGCTCTCTCAGGCTCAGCCTGACGACGCGTCAGCCGATGCGCTGCGGGCCAGTGCCCCCGAGGCCCGCGCCGAGATCCTCGAGCCCGTGCCGTTGAACTGAGCCGACCTGAGCAAATGTCCGGTCAGCTGGAGGGATCCGCTATGGCACTGACCAGATCGGTCGAGCAGTTCGCTCGATCTTCGCTTGATCGACGGTGGCAAAGTTCAAAACCGCCTTTATCGGTATTTGACACGGGCCGAAGGCCGGGATAGTTTCCGTTTGCTAAGAGATTCTCAGCATGGCCTCACAGGCCCGACGGGGGGCGGCTCCAATGTCGAATCTGTCCACGGGTAGGCATCGCGTCGCTACACCGGCACGCCGGCTCGCGTTGAGTGCCGGCGCTTTGACCGCCGGCACCGCGATCGCGGGTGCCACCCTGATGGCGGCCGTTCCGTTCGGGCCGTCGCTTCCTCGGATAGAGACGCGGGACGTCGGTCTTACCACGACCGCAGATCCCACGACCATCGTCACCGACCTGCAGAAGCTGTTCGATGATTTCGGCGTCGGCAGCACCACGGTTCCCCAATTCTTGACCGAGCTCGGGCTCGGCAACACAAACCTGGGCGACCTGCTGGCCGACGTCGGACTGAGTGGGAACTCAAACCTGGGCGGTCTGCTCACCACTTTGGGCGTGCCCGGCACGACGCCGCTGAGCACTCTGCTCGCGGATGTGGGGCTGAGCGACTCGACGCCGTTGACCACTCTGCTGACCAGCCTGGGGGTGCCCGGCACGACGCCGCTGAGCACGCTGCTCTCGGATGTGGGGCTGAGCGACTCGACCACCCTGGGCACGCTGCTGCCCGCTCTCGGGCTGGGCGACTCGACGCAATTGGGCGCCTTGCTCACCGGATCTGGGCCTGCCCGGCACTACCTCGCTGGACCAGCTGCTGGCCGATGTGGGCCTGCCTGGCACCACGCCGTTGGGCACCTTGCTCACCGATCTGAGCCTGCCTGGCAGCACGTCACTGGACAGCCTGTTGTCCGATATCGGGCTGCCTGGCAGCACGCCGTTGGGCTCGCTGTTGACTGATTTCGGTCTGAGCGACAGCACGCCGCTGGGTAGCCTGCTGGGCCTGGTGGGCCTCAGCGACACCACCACGGTGGGCACGCTGCTGACTGATGTCGGGCTACCCACCACCTTCACGCTCGGCGACCTCGGGTTCACCCAAAGCGAGCTGGGGAGTCTTGCGGGGTTGCTCGGGATTACGCCCAATACGGATATCGGGACTCTGCTGACCCTGGAGGGACTGAGCACCAGCTCGTCGCTGAGCGCGCTCCTGGACAAGTTCAACCTGGGCGACAGCACGACCCTCGGCACTTTGCTGGGCAATGTCAACCTGAGTGACGCCACGACGCTCGATCAGCTGCTGACCAGCGTTGGCGTGCCGGGCGCGACGACGCTGAACACCGTGCTGACCGATTTCGGCTTGAGCGACACGACGACGCTGGACACCCTGTTGACCAGTGTCGGGTTGCCTGGCAGCACGCCGCTGACCGATCTGTTGTCCGCCGTCGGGCTGAGCGACACGACGTCGCTGAGCACGCTGCTGTCCGAACTCGGGCTGGCCGACTCGACACCGCTGAGCGCGCTGTTGGGTGACTTCGGGCTGACCGACTCGACGACGCTGAGCACGCTGTTGGGTGATTTCGGGCTGGGCGATGCGACGCTGAGCACGCTGTTGGGTGATTTCGGGCTGAGCGACTCGACGACGCTGAGCACTTTGCTCTCTGACGCGGGGCTGACCGGCACGCTGGACACTCTGCTCGGCGACTTCGGTCTCAGCACGTCGACGACGCTGACGGACCTGGTCAACGACCTCGGGTTTGGAAGCGATACTTTGGACCAGGTGTTCACCGCCCTGTTGGCTTCCCTGTAGGCAAGGCGCGGCCGGAGCGCACCGGGCGTTTTCCACCGGGGTACGCGGCGGACTAGCTTGACGGCCAGCGTTCCCGAAGTCAGGAGCCCCATTGCGCCGCCCACTGCCGCTGCCGCTGCGAGACGGGCTGGGACCGGCGCGGGTGCGGTTGCGCGGCGGATCGGTGAGCGCCGAGCTGAGCAACCGATTCGGGGAGCAAGCACGGACGAAAGTGCTTGCCGGCGAGGTGCTTTGCGCTGACGGCTCGGTTGTCGACGAGGCGACGGTGCTGCCGGCCGGCGCGTGCGTCTACCTCTATCGCGAACTGCGCGACGAGGTCGCGGTGCCTTTCGACATCCCAGTGCTCTACCAGGACGAGGACATCGTCGTCGCCGACAAGCCGCACTTCCTGGCCACCACGCCACGCGGCCGCCACGTCGCGCAGACGGCGCTGGTCCGGCTTCGGCGACAGCTCGGGCTGGACGAGCTCAGCCCGGCCCACCGGTTGGATCGGCTGACGGCCGGGGTGTTGCTGTTCACGACCCATCGCGCCGTTCGCGGCGCCTATCAGACGCTGTTCGCCCGTGGCGCGGTGCGCAAGACCTATCTGGCCGCAGCGCCGGTGGACCCCGGCATCGCCTTGCCGCGCGAAGTATTCAGCCGAATCATCAAGCACCGCGGCAACTTTCAGGCCGTCGAAGAAGCCGGCGAGCCGAATGCGAAGACTTTGGTGGAGTTATGTCGGCCGATGGCGTGTACCGGCTGACGCCACGGACCGGGCGCACCCACCAGCTTCGGGTGCACATGGCGTCGCTGGGCATCCCGATCTACGGAGACCCGCTGTATCCCAACGTGATCGAGGTTGCCGCCGATGATTTCTCGACGCCGCTGCAATTGCTGGCACAGCGGCTCGAATTCGACGATCCGCGCGATGGCACCCACCGCGAGTTCAGCAGCCGGCGGACGTTATTCGTGCCGTCGATATCAGCAGCGCTCGATGCCGGGGGCGATGCAGCGGCAGATCGTGGCCGACCACGAAGTAGCCCGGCCGAGGTGACGTGGTGGACGTGGTTGAGGGTGTGCCACGCACCGACGAAGCCGCCGAGGTGACCGCATTGAGCACCTGACGTGCCCAGTCGGTCAGGCCGGTCGCGGCGGTCAGGTCAGCGAAGCGTGCGCTGACAAAGTCATGAAGCGTTTCCACAAGGTCCGTCCTTTAATAAGTGGCGGGCTATTCGTTTAACGTTTGGGAGCCGTCATTGGCTCGAATATTTCGGCTTTTGTGATCAAGCCCATGACATCTGGGCCGTGCGACGCGGGTCACTTGACCTGCAACAGAAAGCCGACTGTTGATATTCCACAATATGGGTTGCACGTCATTAGGGCCGGAGGCGGACGTCAACAACGCGTGAATATTTTCGGCGGCGGCGCCTCGCGCACGCCCACTCCGACGATGCCCGTCATGACGATGAACTGGCGGCAAACAGCGGCTGAAATCGTGAAACCCGCATGTCCAGCTCAAGCCGGGCATAATTGCCGCGGCGTGAATCTTGTTACCATGCCTCATGGATGCGAGCGACACAGCAGTGTGGCGTACAAATCGCCGGTGCGACTATCTCCGCTGACCGTCTGAAGGAATTGGATTGAAGCTCAACCGATTTAGCGCCGCACTGAGCGTGCTCGTGACCGGTGCGCTGATCTTGTCGGCATGCGGAGGACACAACAATGCCTCGGGCGGCGGCACCAGCACGACTGTGCCGCCGGTGAAGGTGACCTGCGGAGGCAAGCCGGACCTCAAAGCCAGCGGCTCGACGGCCCAGAAGAACGCGATGACCCAGTTCGTCAAGGCCTTCGCGAACGCCTGCCCGGGACAGTCGCTGGACTACACCGCCGACGATTCCACCGCCGGGATCAACGAATTTCTGAGCGGTTCAAACGATTTCGGCGGCTCGGATTCGGTTCTGTCGCGCGACGAGTACGCACGGGCGCAGCAGCGGTGCGGTTCTCCCACCTGGAACCTGCCCATGGTCGTCAGCCCGATCGCCATCGCGTTCAACGTCAACGGTGTGACGTCGTTGAACCTCGACGGCCTGACCGCGGCCCAGATTTTCAACGGCCAGATCAACATGTGGAATGACGCCGCGATCGCACTGCAGAACTTGGGCGTGAAATTGCCCAACGAGCCGATTCACGTGGTGTTCCGCAGCGACGAGTCCGGAACCACCGACAACTTCCAGCGATATCTCGACACCGCTTCCAAAGGCACATGGGGGTTCCCCGCCGGACGGAAGTTCAACGGCGGAGTCGGTGAGGGCGCGGTCGGCAACGAAGGTGCCGCTGAAAAGGTCAAAAACACCGAGGGGTCGGTCACCTACCTCGCGTGGTCGTTCGCCCAGGCGCAACACCTGAACGCGGCCAGCATCATCACCTCGGCCGGTCCGGACCCGGTGGCCATCAGCCCCGAAACGGTGGGTAAGACGATTTCGTCGGCCTGGTTCATCAAGAAGGGCGACGACCTCGCCCTCGACACGATCTCGTTCTATCGGCCGAATCAGCCCGGCTCGTACCCCATCGTGCTGGCAACATATGAGATCGTGTGCTCCAAGTACCCGGATCCCAAGGTGGGCGAGGCCGTGCGGGCCTTCCTGCAGAGCGCCATCGGCCCAGGTCAGAAGAACCTGACCAGCGCCGGCTACATCCCGATTCCCGACGAGTTCAAGCCGCGGCTGTTGAACTCCATCAACGCGATCTCGTAAGGGGACGAAGCCCAATGTTCGAGGCCATTTTTCGCCGTAGTCAACCCAGTGTTCCAAGCGTTTTCCCGCGGTAGTAAATCTTTTGCATCATGGAGTTCACGACGCTGCCCCCCGAAGTGATCTCGGCGTTGATTCATTCGGGGCCCGGTTCGGAATCGCTGGCTAACGCCGCTGCGGCGTGGCGTCAGCTCGGTGCCGACCTGGAGGACGCCGCGGACAACTACGCGGCCGCGGTGTCGTCGATGTCCGACACCTGGCACGGCCCGTCGGCGGCGGCGATGTCGTCGTCCGCCGCACCATTCCTCACGTGGCTCCGCACCACCTCGCAGCAGGCCCAGCAGGTCGCTGCGTCGGCGCAGGCCGCAGCGGTCGCGTTCAACTCCGCGAGCGCAGTCGGTGGTCCCGACGGCGCAAGTGCTCGCCAACCGGACGCGGCTGGCCCAGCTGCTCGCCACCAACGGCTTCGGCAGGAACCTCCCGGCGATCGCCGCAACCGAGGCCGACTACCAGACCATGTGGGCGAACAACGCGGCGGCGATGACCCGCTATCAGGCCGCCTCGACGCAGGCCGCCAACCTGCCGCAGTTCACCTCGCCCGCCTCGACCACCAACCCGTCGGCGCAGGCCTCCCAGACCAGTGCGCAGACCGCCGCCGCGACCAACTCGGCAAGCTCGACCGCGGCGAAGGCCGCCGCGGCCGCCACCCCGGCGCGGCCCCCTACCCACCGCCGGCGACCCCAACGTCGGCTTCGTCGGTCTGGCGAACACCTACGCCAACCAGTTCGTCTCGTCCGGATTCCCGATCAACCTGCTCAGCTACCTGGCGCAGAGCCAGTCGGCGCAGGCATTGCAAGGCGTGAGCGCTCAGGTCGGCCAGGGCGTCTCGGAGGGCGAGGAGGCGCTGGGCGGCGGAGGCTTGGGCGGAGCGGCCGGGGCGCTGGGGGCGCTCGGTGCCGGAGGGGGCGGACTGGGAGCGCTGGGCGCTGCCGGGCTCTCCGCCCCCGCGGCGGCCGCGGCGACCGGCGTTGCGGTGCCGATGGGTGGCCTGATGGCGCCGCCGGCGGCCGGGACGCTGTTGGCGACGTCGCAGGCGCCCGTCCAACTCGCCTCGGCGGCAACGCCGCTGGGCGCGGGCGAGGCCGCCGGAATGCCGATGATGCCGCCGCTGATGGCACCACCGATCTCGGCGGGCAGTGGCTGGCGCAAGCGCAAGTCGCAGAAATACGAAGACATTTCGATCGGCGCCGAACTCAAGGGCAACGTGATGAAACCGCCCCCGTCGGCGGGATGAGCGCTCGGGTATCTCGCGAAAGCGTCTGCAACAGCTGAAAAGCAGGTGCGGCGGCCGTCAGACTCCGGTGTGCCGCGGACAGAATGCGGCGATGCTGACGCCGACGAAGAACCCGGCATGGTAGCCGTCGAGACCGCTCTGCTGCATCACGTCATTGGCAACTTCGCTCGAGGGTCTGCCGCCGTCGAGAGCGTCGCAGACCTGATGGCCGGCAATCACCGCGGCCTGTCCCGAGGCGAAGGTGATTTGCTTGGACTGCAACGCTTTCAAGAAACTGGAGTCGACGGCGTCGGCCTGCGCGCTGGCCGCGGTGACGGTCATGACGCTGAGCGATAGCGTCACGAGGACAAAAAGGATCAGGCCGGTCACTAGTGATCGCACAGGATTGATCAAGCGCACTCGGGTGGTCGTCCTTTCTCATCCGGTCCGCTGAGCAGAAGTCGCGAGTATTGCGGCAGCAAGCAAAGCCGCTGACATTGCGATCATCGCATGCCGCACCCAGACTTTTGAAGCGCGCACTGCGGCCAACGTGGCCAACCCTGATCGTTAACCGAATGGACATTCCCCGGGCGTTCAGCGTTGGCAGACGGGGCACCAATACGCAACCCGCTCGCCGCTGTCGTCATAGCTGATCGAGGTGCCGCAGCGACGGCAACTGTGTCCGCGGCGTCCGTACACCCACAACTGCCGCCCGGGCCGGGTGTCACCGGTGGTGCAGCGATTCTGGCGGAAGCGGTTGACCCACAACATGTCGCGAGCGCGGACGACCAGACGGCGGGGGTCGGTGATCTCGCTCTACCGGTGCGGTGGGCAGGTGTCCGCTGACGAAGCACAACTCGTTGCAGAAGACATTCCCGATTCCGGCCATCACGCGCTGGTCGAGCAGCGCCTCGGCGATAGGACGATCAGGATTCGCGATCAGATTGTCCGCGGCGATGTTCGCATCCCAGTCCTCGCCCAGCAGATCGGGTCCCAGGTGGTCAACGGCGTCGTCGTCGTGGTCGCGTTCCAGAATCTCCAGCACGCCCAGGTCGATGCCGATCGCGCGGATATCAGTTGTTTCCAGGATGATTCGAACTCGGTAGTCGGCCCGGCCGGCCCGCGACGTGATCCGCCAGCTGCCGTCCATCTTCAGGTGCGAGTGGATACTGGCCGGGCCGACGCGAATGAACAGGTGCTTGCCGCGGCTGCGCACCTCATCGACCACATGACCGCTCAGGTCGACCGTGGCGTACCGCGGTACCCGAACATCGCAGCGGGTCAACGCGTGACCGACCAATGCCTTCCGCAGTCTGTCTGCGGTGCGGAAAACGGTGTCACCCTCCGGCATGGGCTATCGCAGCCGAAGCCCGCGCGGAGTCCGGGAGAAGCCGGCGTCGGTCAAGGCCGTCGCCACCGTCCCGGGTAACTGCGGTCCCAATACCGGGGCACCGTTGATGCGCTCGATGAGGATCGAATTGACCTGTCCGGCGGCGACGAGATTGGCGACGGCGACCGCCGCGGCGTGGTTGGCCTCCGCGCTGTCGTCGGCGAAGCTGAGCATCGACCGCCCGCCGCGCTCGAGGAACCACACCAGTTTGCCGTCGACCAGCACCACCAGCGCACCCGCTTTGCGGCCCGGGCGGCCCGGACCGTCTTCGCCTGCCCGCGACGGCCAGGGCAGCGCCGCGCCGTAGGGGTTGGCCGGGTCTGCGGCGGCCAGCACCAACGCGTGGTAGTCGGGCCGTTCGGGATCGACACCATCGAGGTAGCTGCGCAACCGGTCGACGGTGGAAGCCACCGCGAACTGGGCGCCCCCGAGCGACTCGACGAAGTAGCCGCGCTGGCACCGGCCGGCGTCCTCGAACGCTGTCAGCACCTTGTAGAGCATGGCGAAGCCGCCCGGGATTCCCTCGGCTCCGACCGCACCCCTGGTCAGCACCCCGTGCCGGTTCAGCAGCAACTCCGCTTGGTGATGGGCGCGCGTGGTGGAATCGGGCTCGGCGGGCGGCAACGCCGACCAGCGGCCCGCGACGGTCGGGTCGGCGGCCCGCGCCTGCGGCGTGCGCGACGCTGTAACGACTCAGTCGCGGTGGGCGCTTGCCGCGGCCCTGCCGGTGCGCGGGCGCCGAACGTTTGCGGCCGGGCGCTCCCGACAACATCGCGCGTAACGGCGCGAACGTGTCGCCGGTGACCCAGCCGGCCCAGATCAGTTCCCACAGTGCGGTTTTGAGCTCGGCCTCGCCGATACCCTCTTGTCCCAGCTGCCGGAAGAAGAACGCCCCGCCGCCGGCCAGCATGTCCAGAACCGCGCGATGCGTCGCGGTGAACTCGATCTCCGATCCGGCGGCCAGCGTCAGCGGCGCGGTATCGGCGGAGTGGAAAGCGACCCAGCCGTCGCTGCCGGAGATCGAGCCCGCGCCCGACCACATCACCTCCCCGGAGGCCAGCAGCTCGTCGAGCAGCGCGGGGGAGTAGTCGCGGACCCGCGGCGCCAGCACCAGCGATTCGATCGCCGACGCCGGCAGCGGGACGCCGGCGAGTTGATCGATGACCGCGAGCAGGCCGTCCAGGCCGGCGTTGGCCGCCGATCCGGTGCCCACCCCCTGCCAGGCCGGCAGGAACCGCGCGTAGGCGCTGGTGCTGACCGGCTCGACCTGGGCCCGCAATGCCGCCAGCGATCGACGCCGCAGAATCCGCAGCACATCGGCGTCGCACCACTCATCGCCGAGCGCGTCGGTGGAGAACTCACCGCGCACCAACTTCCCGTCGGCGGCCAGGCGGCCCAGCACGTCGGCCGCGACGCGCAGGCCCAGCCCGAACCGGGTCGCCACGTCGGTGGTGGTGAACGGCGCATGGGTGCGCGCATAGCGGCTGACCAGCTCACCCAGCGGGTCGGCGACCGCCTCGGTGAAGCTGGCGGGTACGCCCACCGGCACCGCCACCCCGACGCCGTCACGCAGCCGGCCGATGTCCTCGATCGCCACCCACCAGCTGCCGCCGGCGAACGACACCGGCAGCGCGCGCTTGGCGGCGTAGAGCGCTTCCAGCCAGCCGCCGACATCGGCGCCGCCGGCGCGGGCGGCCACCTCATCGGCGGTCAACGGGCCGAGCAGCCGCAGCAGGTCGGCGACCGCCTCGGCGTCCCGGGCGGCCCGATCGGGCGACAGATGCTGCAACTGGCGGCCGGTGCCCGCGACGACGTCGGGGTCGAGCAGCTCGCGCAGCTCGACCCGGCCCAGCAACTCGGCCAGCAGCGTGGGGTCCAGCGACAGCGCCGCCGCGCGGCGCTCGGCCAGCGGGCTGTCGCCCTCGTACATGAAGGCCCCGACGTAGCCGAACAGCAGCGAGGCCGCGAAGGGCGACGGCGTCGCGGTCTCGGTCTCCACGATGCGGATCTTCCGGGCGGCGATGTCGTTCATCAGCCCGGCCAGCGTCGGTACGTCGTACACGTCCTGCAGGCACTCGCGGACCGTCTCCAACACGATCGGGAAGTCCGGGTACTTGCGGGCCACGTCGAGCAGCTGGGCGGCGCGCTGGCGCTGATGCCACAGCGGGGACCGGCGGCCCGGGTGCCGGCGCGGCAGCAGCAGCGCACGCGCGGCGCACTCCCGGAACCGGGAGGCGAACAGGGCCGAACCGCCCACCTCGGCGGTGACGATCGGATCGATCTCGTCGGCGTCGAAGACGAATAGTTCGGCGCCCGGCGGGGTTTCGGCGCCCGACTCGGACACCGTGTCGGGCAGCCGCACCACGATGCCGTCGTCGGAGGCGGTCGGTTTTTCGTCGATGCCGTAGCGGTCGCGCAGCCGTCGACTCACTGCCAGGGCGAGCGGACCGTGCACCCGCAATCCGTAGGGGGAGTGCAGGATCACCCGCCAGTCGCCCAGCTCGTCGCGGAACCGCTCGACCAGCAGCGTGGCGTCGGTAGGCACCACGGTGGTGGCGGCACGCTGGTCGTCCAGCAGCCGCCACAGGTTTTCGGTGGCGTAGTCGTTGAACCCCAATTCCGCGCAACGGCTTTCGAACGGACCCCGATCGAGCGCGGCCAGCTCGCCAGTGAAAGCGCCGATCGCGCGGCCGAGTTCGGCGGGGCGTCCCGAGTCGTCGCCGCGCCAGAACGGCAGCCGGGCCGGCTCGCCGGGCGCCGGGATCACCAGCACTCGGTCGTGGGTGATCTCGGTGATCCGCCAGCTGGTGGCGCCCAACGCGATGACATCACCCGGCCGAGATTCGTAGACCATCTCCTCGTCGAGTTCGCCTACCCGAGAGGGAGTTTCGGAGTCGGTGGCCAGGTAGACGGTGAACAGGCCCCGATCCGGGATGGCTCCGCCGGACGTCACCGCGAGCCGCTGTGCGCCGGGCCGCGCCGTCACGGTTCCGGTGTCGCGGTCGTAGACCAGGCGTGGCCGCAGTTCGGCGAACTCGGTCGACGGGTACTTGCCGGAGAGCAGATCCAGGGTTGCCTCGAATACGCTGTGCGGCAACGTGGCAAACGGCGCACTGCGTCGGACCGTATCGAACCAGCGGTCGACGTCCAGCGGCTCCAAAGCCGCCGCGGCCACGGTGTGCTGAGCCAGGATGTCGAGCGGGTTGGTCGGCACCCGCATCGTCTCGATCTGACCGGTGAGCATGCGCTGAACGGTTACCGCGCAGCCGATCAGATCGGTGCGGTGCTTGGGGAACAGCACGCCGCGCGAGATCTCACCGACCTGGTGCCCGGCGCGACCGATGCGTTGCAGGCCGCTGGCCACCGACGGCGGCGCCTCGACTTGAATGACGAGGTCGACGGCGCCCATGTCGATGCCCAGCTCCAGGCTCGATGTCGCCACCACCGCCTTGAGTCGGCCGGATTTCAGATCCTCCTCGACGATGGCCCGCTGTTCCTTGCTGACCGAGCCGTGGTGGGCGCGGGCCAACAGCGCTGGGGCGCCGTAGGTTTGGCCGCTGCCCAGCAGGTGGGCCGGCGCGCCGCCGGCAACTTTCGGATTGGCCTCGGCGGGCAGGGCTCGATTGCCCGGCTCCTTCTCATCGCGCTTCGCGCTCTGCATCGTCGCCGAGCCGGCCGTATCTGTGCGCTCGGCGTGAATCTCGTTGAGCCGGGCGGTCAATCGTTCGGCCAGCCGTCGTGAGTTGGCGAACACGATCGTCGAATTGTGCGTCTCGACCAGGTCGACCAGCTGCGCCTCGACGTCGGGCCAGATGCTGCCGTTTTCCAGGTTGGCCATGTCCGGGACAGGGACCTGCACCGACGAGCTCGAAAGTCTTTGCCGCCGGCGGGGACACGATGGTCGTCGGAGAGGCCCCCGACAGAAATCGGGCGACCTCTTCGGCCGGACGCACGGTGGCCGAAAGCCCAATTCGCTGAGCCGGTTTCGGGAGCAACTCGTCGAGCCGCTCCAGAGACAGCGCCAGGTGCGCACCACGTTTGGTGCCGGCGATGGCATGCACTTCGTCGACGATGACGGTCTGCACGCCGGCCAGGGTTTGACGGGCCGCCGAGGTCAGCATCAGGAACAGCGACTCGGGCGTGGTGATCAGCACGTCGGGGGGATTGCTGATCAGCTGCCGACGTTGCGCCGGCGGGGTGTCGCCGGATCGCAGGCCGACGGTGATCTCCGGAGTCGGCAGCCCCCGTTGCGCGGCGACGCGGGCCATCCCGGCCAGCGGTGTGCGCAGGTTGCGTTCGACGTCGACGGCCAGCGCCTTGAGGGGCGACACGTACAGCACCCGGGTGCCGGGCTCTCGCGCACTGCGCGGTGCACCGGCCAGCGTGTCGATCGCCCACAGGAACGCGGCCAGCGTCTTGCCCGAGCCGGTCGGGGCGATGACCAGGGTGTTGTGACCGTCGGCGATGGCCGACCAGGCGTCGGCCTGCGCGGGAGTGGGCGCGGCGAATGTCCCGGCGAACCAGTCGCGGGTGACGACGCTGAACCGCGCAAGCGGACCGTCGGGAACAGAGGTCACTTAGCCATGGTGCCAGCGGGCACCGACAACAAGCTCCGGCGCCGGTCAGCGCTGGTCGGGCGCCATCGCCTTGGCCAATTGCTCGGGAATGTTGTTCACCCGGATGATCGCATCGAGCAGCGAGTGTGCGCAGGAATCGCTGAGGTGGCCCGCGTCGGTCTCCGGGTGGATGATGCGCTGCCGGCACAACTCGAAGGTCAGCGCCAGCCAACCGTGGACGACGATCCGCAGGTCGCGTTCGACATCGGGTTCCAGATTGCTGCCCGACCCGTCGACCTCGACGATGCGGCTCATGATGTGTTCCATCTGACGGTCTTTGGCCTCGTCGTCGATGCCGAGCAAGACCGGGTCGGAACGGCCGAGGCCGACGTAGGCCGCCCAGGCCGCGTGCGGGTGCTCCTGGTGGTACTGCATGTAGGCAAGCACGCCGCCCCGCACCTCCTCGAACAGGTTCTGACCGGGCGTCGGAGGCGTGTTGGTGGTTTCGAACAGCTGGTCGGCCTGCCCCTTGACGACGGCGGCGAAAAACGCCCGCTTGTCCGGGAAGTAGTGGTACATCAGCGCCCGCGACACGCCGGCACGCTCGGCGATTTCGTCGATACGGACCTCGTCGTAGGGCCGCTGGCCGAAGACTTCAGCGCCCAACGCGAGCAGCTCGGCGCGGCGATCCTCCGGGGATAACCGGCGCCTTGGCGTTCGCATAGAGCCGATGGTACTTGTCGATGCCTTGCGCAGACCCGTCAACGCCCGGAAGCCCCTGCAAACTTCTATTTGCCCGCATGCGGTCCGATTCCGGGGGCTCGTCCTGTACTCGCCGCGAAGTGTAGTCGTCTGTCTACCAGCGCGTTCGTGCTCACAGCGCATTGTCGAACGACCTTCCGCGCGATCGCCGCTGGTCAGCTCGCAGGTCGGGCCACACGATCGGCGCTATCGGATAGAGCGGATGCGTCCGACACGTGACGCGCTGAGCCAGCTGGTGACCGGGATCGCGCCGCGATCTTCATGTTCGAGCCGTGCCGCCGCTGGTCGCAGAGTGACGGGGACAACGTCTGACCTGGTTTATTGCCGGTATGCCGATGGGTATACCTGACTCACTTGGCGCAGTGGGCGCGAGCGACGGCGATAGAGGATTCCGATGACGACACAACAGCACTCCTCAACGGGTGACCGCCTCGGGCAGGCGGACAACGAGGTGCATCACGCCGTCCGGTTCGCCGTGCTGGCCGCGTTGGCCGGCGTGGGTTTCCTCATCGTCGCCGCGCTGTGGGACAGCACCTGCAACGGTGCGATGTCCGTCGACACCGCAGCATGCGGGGCGCCCCAGCTGACCATTCTGGCCTTCGGCGCTCCGGTGATCCTGCTGGTCGCGGGTGTGTGGGCGTTCGTTCGCACCTACCGCGTCTGGCGCGACCACGGAACCTGGTGGGCATGGCAGGGCGCCGGATGGCTGTTGATGGTCCTGATGTTCGTCACGCTCACGATGGGCGCTCCGATCGCCGGGCCGATACTGGCTGGTTGAGCAGCTCGCTGAGCTACCTGCCTGGCCGGCCTGAATACCGGAGATGCCGGTCGCGCCGCCTGGTTTGACTGGGCGCCGGTTGTGGGTACTGTACCCGGCCACATCAAGCGTTTCTGCGGACGGTCCGCTGGTCATCAGATCACGGGTGACAGATCACGAATGCGACGAGATAGATGCCCACTCGGATCCATGGCGCGTGCATAACCCGGCGGCGATCATGACTAACCAGCTCGAGCGCGAGGGTACTGTCGGTCAAACTATGCTGGGAGGCCCGATGACCGCTGCTGCGAAGGCGGCGAAGGATCAGCAACGCGGCGAGCGCGCCATCGAACTGCGGGTGGCAGCGACGCTGGAGAATCTGGCGGTCTTGCGGACGCTGGTCGGGGCGGTCGGCACCTTCGAGGATCTCGATTTCGACGCGGTCGCCGATCTGCGGCTCGCGGTCGACGAGGTGTGTACCCGCTTGATCCGCTCGGCCGTCCCGGACGCCACGCTGGAGATCGTCATCGACCCGCACGACGACGAGCTGCGGGTCGAGGCATCGACGACGTGCGACAACCAAGACGTGGTGACGCCGGGCAGTTTCAGCTGGCATGTCCTGACGTCGCTGGCCGACGACGTCCAGACATTCCAGAACGGCCTGAGCCACGGCGTTTTCGGTGTCACGCTGACCACCCGACGGGCGGGCTCTCACAGGTGACACCGCGAGCTGGCGGCGGTTCGTCATCTCGTCCAAACGAATACGCCGACGTTCCCGACATGTTCCGCGAGTTGGCGACCCTTGACGCCGACTCAGCGGAATTCCAGCGTCATCGCGACAAGATCGTCGAGCGCTGCCTGCCGCTGGCCGATCACATCGCCCGCCGCTTCGAAGGTCGTGGCGAACCGCGCGACGACCTGGTTCAGGTCGCGCGCGTCGGCCTGGTCAACGCGGTCGCCCGATTCGACGTCGAAACCGGCTCCGACTTCGTCTCCTTCGCGGTGCCCACCATCATGGGCGAGGTTCGCCGGCACTTCCGGGACAACAGCTGGTCGGTCAAGGTTCCGCGGCGGCTGAAGGAGCTGCACCTGCGGCTCGGCACGGCGACCGCCGACCTGTCGCAGCGGCTGGGCCGCGCACCGACCGCCTCCGAGCTCGCCGCAGAACTCGAGATGGACCGCGCCGAAGTCATCGAGGGCTTGGTGGCCGGCAGCTCCTACAACACGCTGTCCATCGACAGCGGTGGCGGCAGCGGCGACGAGGAGGCCCGGGCCATCGCCGACACGCTCGGCGATGTCGACACCGGGCTGGAGCGCATCGAGAACCGCGAGGCGCTGCGACCGCTACTGGAAGGACTGCCGGAGCGCGAGCGAACCGTGCTGGTCCTGCAGGTTCTTCGATTCGATGACGCAGACGCAGATCGCCGAGCGGGTCGGCATCTCGCAGATGCACGTCTCGCGGTTGCTGGCGAAATCGCTCGCGCGGCTACGGGACGAGCTGGAATAGCCGGTTCGTGGTCCGGATCGTCGTCATCGGCATCCGGCACGCGTGCACGGACTCGACCAGCGGCAGCGTGTTGTCGGGGTCGCAGATCCGAAGCAACCGGGACACCGCCTTGCTCGGCACCACCGCCCAGCGCAGATTGGCGCCCGCGCATCTGACGTTGATCAGGTGCAGCGCCGAAAAGCCAGCAGTGCCAAAGAATTCCAGACCACTCAGGTCCAGGACCAGCGGGGTGGAGTGGGCGATGCAGCAGATCGAAGTAGTCGGCGAGCTGGGCTGGCATTGGATGCGTCGAGCTCACCGTGAGCGGTGATCACCACCCGGACGACGTCCCATTCCGCGCTGAATCGGGCAGAGTGGTTTTCCCATGCGGGTGGCGGGAGTGCCGCGTCGGTTCCACGAACCGGCGAAGCAGTAGCGGGTTGTACAGCAGACATCAAGTGACTCCATCAGTCGACAAAGCGTTCTGTGGATCACGTCAAGCGGATTTGGTGCCGCGCGCGAGGAGAAGCCGGGAGAACGAGCCTCCCCTTACGTCGATTAACGCTGTTCCGTGCGGCTGGTAACTCAACCTCGTTAAGACACTACTCCGGCTACTGCGCGCCGACAACGTGAGACGGAGTCTTCTAAGAAAGCCAGGTCAGCGCAGTCGGCGCAGCTTGCATTTAACGTGAATTATGTTTTGGCGCAACGATTGCGGCGGCGAATCGCCGAACGGACTCGGCAGCCGCGCCGGCCGCGTCGTCGTGGCCGGCGCGAGCTCGGCGTGGCGATCTCTCCGGTCGCCGGGTCCAGCGTCACCTCGGCCAGCAGTTCACCGGTAGTGGGCTCGCACACCGCCCACGAGTAGCGCGAGTCCGCCGACCACTCGGCGGCACTGCGTGCGACATGGTCCGGGTCGGTCGCGCCGAGTTCGGCCAGCGCGGGACGGTCGTCGATGCGGTCGTCGGCGCGAAGTCCGCGCAGATACCACTGCCCGGCGTTGATCTCGACGGCATCCATCGTGTCCGGGCTGTCCGTGCCGCGCGCTACTTGATCTCGGCCAGCACCGTGCCCTGGGTGATGGCGGCACCGGTCTCGACGGCCAGCCCGGTGATGACGCCGTCCTTGTGCGCGGTGACCGGGTTCTCCATCTTCATCGCCTCCAGGACCACCACCAGGTCGCCGGTCGAGACCTCTTGTCCCTCTTCGACGGCCACCTTCACCACGGTGCCCTGCATCGGAGCGGTCACCGCGTCGCCGGACGCCGCGGCGCCGCCCGTGGCACCGCGCTTGCGCGGCTTGGGCTTCTTGCGGATCACGCCGCCACGCGGTCGGCAGCGCCGTTGGACAGCGCCAGGTCGCCGGGCAGCGACACCTCGAGCCGTCGGCCGCCGACCTCGACGACGACCTTCTGCCGCGGCAGGGCCTCGTCCTCTTCGATGGGCTCGCCGCCGGTGAACGGTTCGATGGTGTTGTCCCACTCGGTCTCGATCCAGCGGGTGTGCACCGTGAAGCCGTTGTCGTCGCCGATGAACGCCGGGTCGCGACACCACGGCGCGGTGGAACGGGATGACGGTGGCCAGGCCCTCGACGTGGAACTCGTCCAGCGCGCGGCGCGAGCGCGCCAGCGCCTCTTCGCGGGTGGCGCCGTACACGATCAGCTTGGCCAGCATCGAGTCGAACTGGCCGCCGATCACCGAGCCGGCCTCGACGCCGGAGTCCAGCCGCACGCCGGGTCCGCTGGGCGTCTCGTACTTGGTGACCGGGCCGGGGGCCGGCAGGAAGCCGCGTCCGGCGTCCTCGCCGTTGATCCGGAACTCGATGGCGTGCCCGCGCGGCGTCGGGTCCTCGGTGATGTCCAGCTTCTCGCCGTTGGCGATCTTGAACTGCTGCAGCACCAGGTCGATGCCCGCGGTCTCCTCGGTGACCGGGTGCTCGACCTGCAGACGGGTGTTGACCTCGAGGAACGAGATCAGCCCGTCCTGGCCGACCAGGTACTCGACCGTGCCGGCGCCGTAGTAGCCGGCTTCCTTGCAGATCCGCTTGGCGGATTCGTGGATCTCCTTGCGCTGCGCGTCGGTGAGGAACGGCGCGGGCGCCTCCTCGACCAGCTTCTGGAAGCGGCGCTGCAGCGAGCAGTCGCGGGTGCCGGCGACGACGACGTTGCCGTGCTGTGTCGGCGATCACCTGCGCCTCGACGTGGCGCGGCTTGTCCAGGTAGCGCTCGACGAAGCACTCGCCGCGGCCGAACGCGGCGACGGCCTCGCGGGTCGCCGACTCGAACAGCTCGGGGATCTCCTCGATGGTGCGGGCCACCTTCATGCCGCGGCCACCGCCGCCGAACGCCGCCTTGATCGCGATCGGCACGCCGTACTCCTTGGCGAAGGCGACCACCTCGTCGGCGTTCTTGACCGGGTCGGGGGTGCCGGGCACCAGCGGCGCCTGCGCCTTGGCGGCGATGTGGCGCGCGGTGACCTTGTCGCCGAGGTCGCGGATCGACTGCGGGCTGGGCCCGATCCAGATCAGGCCGGCGTCGATCACGGCCTGAGCGAAGTCGGCGTTCTCCGACAGGAAGCCGTAGCCGGGGTGGATCGCGTTGGCGCCGGACTTCTCGGCGGCCTCCAGCAGCTTGCCGAAGTCCAGGTAGGACTCGGCCGAGGTCTGGCCGCCCAGCGCGAAGGCCTCGTCGGCCAGCTTCACGTGTGGGGCGTCGGCGTCGGGCTCGGCGTACACCGCCACGCTGGGCAGTCCCGCGTCCTTGGCCGCGCGGATGACCCGCACCGCGATCTCACCGCGATTGGCGACAAGAACCTTCGAGATCGTCGAGCTGGCGTGACTGGCCACTTCGCCTCCTGGTGAGCACGTCTCGTGATGTCTAAGAGAAATTCTTACAAGTCGTTTCGGGGGAAGTTTATGCGGCGCGCCGTGAGCGACGAGACCCGGTGTCTACTTCTCCGCGGACTCGCGCAGTCGGCGCTTGATTCGGGCCAGCATCGCCGACATGCCGCGCAGCCGCAGCGGGCTGATCAACTCGGCCAGACCCAGATCGGCGTAGAAGTCCTCCGGCACCGCGAGGATGTCGGCGGCGGGCTGCTCGTCGAGGCCGGCGGCCAGAATCGACGCGAAACCACGGGTGGTGGGAGCTTCGACGGGCGCGCTGAAATACAGCCGCACCCGGTCCGGGTCGTGGGCGTCGACGTGCAAAAACAGCGGCGACTGGCACTCGGGCACCGGCTCCATCGCCGCCTCTTCGAGGTCGGCGGGCAGACGCCGGCAGGTCGTCGGCGAACTCCAGCAGCAGCTTGAGCTTGTCCTGGCCCTGGACTTCGGCGAAGTCGGAGACCACCTCGGCCAGCGGCGCGGGCATGCTCATCGGGCGGGGACAGCTCCCGGGGCTCTCGCCGGCGACGATCGGCACCCGCACGGCGTTGCCCCATTCGGTCCACGAACCGTCGTAGTTGCGCACGCCCGGGGATGCCGAGCAGATGCGTCAGCACGAACCAGGTGTGGCTGGACCGTTCGCCGATGCGGCAGTAGACGATCGTCTTGTCGTCCGGCTCGATGAACCCGTAGAGCTGCTCCAATTCGTCGCGGCTGCGGAAGCGCCCGCTGTCGTCGGCGGCCTTGCCCCACGGGATCGACCGCGCCGTGGGGATATGCCCGGCGCGCAGCGCGCCCTCCTCGGGATAGTCGGGCATGTGGGTGCGCTTGCCGGTGTACTCCTCGGGCGAGCGCACGTCGATCAGCGGCCCGGCGCCCAGGGCGGCCAGCACGTCGTCTTTGTAGGCGCGGATCGGCGCGTCGTTGCGCTGCACGACGGGATAGCCCGACGAGGTTCGGCTCGGCACGTCCAGCGTGGTGTCGCGGCCGTCGTGCATCCACAGGTCGCGTCCGCCGTTGAGCAGCCGAACATCCGGGTGGCCGAACAGGGTGAAGACCCACAGCGCGTAGGCGGCCCACCAGTTGCTCTTGTCGCCGTAGATCACCACGGTGTCGTCGCGCGAAATGCCTTTGCGGTCCATCAATTCCGCGAACTGCTTGCCGTTGATGTAGTCGCGCACCCGCGGGTCGTTGAGGTCGGTGTGCCAGTCGATTTTGACCGCCCCGGGGATGTGGCCGACGTCGTAGAGCAGGACGTCTTCATCGGACTCGACGATGGCGAGTCCGGGCCGGCCCAGATTGCCGGCCAGCCAGTCGGAGGTCACCAGCCGTTCCGGGTGGGCGTAAGCGCTCAGCGTCGGGCTGGGATCTGCTGGTAGAGGCACACCGCGAGCCTACCTGCCGGTTAGCCGCGGGCGTTGCGGCGTTGACGCCGGCGACAGTTCACGACGCGAGCGGGTTGGCCGCCCACAGATCGGCGATCGACACGCCGACTCGCTGCAGCAGCGCCCGGGTGTGCGGCAGGCTCAGGCCGATGACGTTGGACGGGTCACCCTCGATCCGGTCGACGAACCAGCCGCCCAGCCCGTCGAGGGTGAACGCTCCGGCGACCCCCAGCGACTCGCCGCTGGCCAGGTACGCATCCAGGTCCGCCGGCGCCGGGTCGGCGAAATGCACTGTGGTGACGAATGATTCGGCGGCGCGCTGGGTGACTTCGCCGTCGACCAGCCGGACCAGGCAGTGCCCGGTGTGCAGCTGACCGGACCGACCACCCATCGACCGCCACTCGCGTCGGGCCGCATCGATCGATGCGGGTTTGCCGACCAGTCGGCCGTCGAGGTAGAGCATCGAATCACAGCCAATGACAACGCAATCCGCGGCGATCGGCGGGATCGAGCAGCGTGACGACGTGCTCGGCCTTGGCCTCGGCGAGGCTGCGGACCACGTCACCCGGTGCGGCGTCCGCGCCCAGCGCGGCGATGATCGCGTCCTCGTCGACGCCCGAGACCACGACCAACGGTTCGACACCGGCCTGCCGCAGCACCCGTCGCCGACCCTCGGACGCCGAGCCCAGGACCAGACGGGTCATTCCCACTCCTCGATCCCGGCTACGCCGGCATCATCGTCGTCGGAGGCCTGCGTCATCTGCCCCGCATGTGCGTCCGTTGCAGCAGGGTCATGCGCTGCCAGCTATGGACCGAGTAGCGCAATTTGTCGACGGGCAGTCCCCACCGGGAGAACACCGGCTGGCCCGGTTCGCCGCCGCCGCCACGGCGCTGCCCAGCACCGCGACCAGCGCGGCCACCTCCGTCATCGGTCGGCTTGCCCTTGAGCACCTGGATGTGCGGCGTCGTGCGGCTGTCGGCTCAGGAGTGTCGCTGCTCGTCGCTCACAGGGGCTTGACTCGTTCGTCTCGTTCCCGTCACTCACTGCGTTCGTTCCGCTCACTCGACTCACAGCGGGATGTTCCCGTGCTTCTTGGGCGGCACCTGGGCGATCTTGCGCTCCAGCAGCCGCAGCGCGGTGGCGATGTAGCCGCGGGTGTGCGACGGCGGGATCACCGCGTCGACGTAGCCCCGCTCGGCGGCGATGTACGGGTTGACCAGGGTGTCCTCGTACTCCTGCTGCAGCTGCAGCCGCAGCGCGTCGACGTCCTCGCCGTCCTTGGCGGCCTCGCTTGAGCTGCTGGCGGTAGACGAAGCCGACCGCGCCCGAGGCGCCCATCACGGCGATCTGCGCCGTCGGCCATGCGACGTTGACGTCGCAACCCATGTCCTTGGAACCCATCACGCAGTACGCGCCGCCGTAGGCCTTGCGGGTGATGACGGTGATCTTGGGGACGGTGGCCTCGCCGTAGGCGTACAGCAGCTTGGCGCCGCGGCGGATGATGCCGTTGTATTCCTGGCCGGTGCCCGGCAGGAAGCCCGGCACGTCGACCAGCATCACGATCGGGATGTTGAAGCAGTCGCAGGTCCGCACGAAGCGGGCGGCCTTCTCCGAGGCGTTGATGTCCAGGCAGCCGGCGAACTGGGTGGGCTGGTTGGCGACGATCCCGACCGGCCGGCCCTCGATGCGGCCGAACCCGACGACGATGTTTCCGGCGTAACCCTCCTGCACCTCGAGGAACTCGTCGTCGTCGAGGATCCGGGTGATCACCTCGTGCATGTCATAGGGCTGGTTGGCCGAGTCCGGGATCAGCGTGTCGAGCTCGAGGTCCTCTTCGGTCAGGTTGTCCTCGATCGCGCCTTCGGGAATGGGCACCGCATACCTGCGGCGGATCGGTGAAGTTGTTGGGCGGCAGGTAGCTCAGCAGATCGCGGACGTAGTCGAATGCGTCCTGCTCGCCGGAGGCGACGTAGTGCACCGTGCCCGACTTGGCCATGTGGGTGTGGGCGCCACCCAGTTCCTCCATCGTCACGTCTTCACCGGTGACCGTCTTGATCACGTCCGGACCGGTGATGAACATCTGGCTGGTCTGGTCGACCATCACGACGAAGTCGGTCAGCGCGGGGGAGTAGACGTGGCCACCGGCGGCGGCGCCCATGATCAGCGAGATCTGCGGGATGACGCCGGAAGCCAGGATGTTGTTGCGGAAGATCTTGCTGTACAGGCCGAGCGAGACCACGCCCTCCTGGATGCGGGCGCCCGCGCCGTCGTTGATCCCGATCAGCGGCCGGCCGGTCTTGAGGGCCAACTCCTGCACCTTGACGATCTTTTCGCCGTAGACCTCGCCGAGGCTGCCGCCGAACACCGTGGCGTCCTGGCTGAAGATGCAGACGTCGCGTCCATCGATGGTGCCGTAGCCGGTGACGACACCGTCGCCGAGCGGGCGGTTCTTCTCGAGCCCGAAGTTGGTGCTGCGGTGGCGGGCCAGTGCGTCGAGTTCGACGAACGATCCCTCGTCCAGCAGGGCGTAAATGCGCTCCCGTGCAGTCAGTTTGCCCTTTTCGTGCACCCTCTCCACGGCGCCTTCACCCACCGGGTGCAGCGTCTCTTCGCTCCGCTTGCGCAGTTCGGCGAGTTTGCCCGCGGTGGTGTGGATATCGATCTCGTGCTCGGCGTGGGCCTCAACGTGGGCGTCAGTCTCGGAGGTGCTCGTCATGGGTCCCGATCTTAGCGGTCCCTTAAGTTTGCACCCGCATCAGCCCGGCGACGCGTCGCGTGTCCCAGGGACCGGACTTTTGTTCCGCTCGGCCATGCGCGGGTAATCTTCGTCACTTGTCGCCTTGTTTGTCCCGATGGCATCGGGTCCGGAGGAACGTCAGTGAAGTCGGAGAGCGCGCGCCTGCTGCGACAGTGGTGGAACGAACCGGGCGATTACTTGTGGGTGATCGAGTTCTACCGGCGGCGCGGCTTGATCGGTGCGCTTCGGGCGAGCAACAGTTTCGGGGGCGTGATCACCGCGCTCGCCGTGGTGTGCCTATGGTTCGAAGACCTCGTCCGAGCCGCATTGGTTGAGCCAGGCGGTAGTGATCTGGATGCTGGTGAACGCGATCGGCTGGACTTTGTTCTGGTGGTTCTTTCCGTGGCCCTCTGCCCGGCAGACGCGCCGTCTTGTTCGCGTTCGCCGACATCGGCATCGCCATTGCCACGGGTTTGCATGCCGAACCGCTGGCGGCGCTGAGCACCACGCCGCTGTTCGCCATGCCCGGCGTGTGCATCGTGTTCTTCTTCGGTCCCCGTGCCAACGCCGCGCACATGGCCTTTGCAAGCGTCACGATCCTGGCCGCGGCGACCTGGCTGGCGACTCTCCGATCGTCCCGACGCAGTGGCGGTCGCCATTGCCAAGGCGATTGATCGCGTGGACGGTAACCGTCGGGCATCTTTCCGTTCGTGCAGTTCGGCTTCTGGCTGATACGTAGCAACTCGATCGAATCGCTCACCGATCCGCTCACTGAATTGGCCAACCGTCGCGGGCTGGCCAATTATCTGGACCGAAAGATCGACACGTTGACGTCGTCGTCAAAACCGTTGTGCGTATTCGTCATTGATCTCGACGGATTCAAGAACATCAATGACATCTACGGCCACAAGATCGGCGACGCCGTCATCGCGCGGACTGCCGAGCAGATCCGGGTCGCAGTCGGCCCCTCGGCGTTTGTCGCCCGCACCGGCGGTGAGGAGTTCGCGGTCCTCGATCTGTTGACACTGCAGGCGGCGGCGGCGATCGCGGAAAGCATCCGAGCCGCGATCGAGGCGCCGGACACGCCGAAAGTCACCGCCAGCGTCGGGGTGGCCACCGGCACCATCGCCAACCTCGCGGAATTCGAGACGATTCACGCCTGCGCCGACGAAACGATGTATGCCGCCAAGCGCAACGGCGGCAACCGGATCGCCTTGGCCGGCGCGGTCGACGGAGGCAGTGAGGGCGATCGGATCGACGAAATACCCTTAACGCCAACAGGTTCGAAGGAGCCAGGCGAGATCGATGTCGAGGCCCTGGGCCTTTGAGGCTCGCTGACCTAGGCTGGTCGGCGATGGACAATGACTCACTGCGAGCGCCCCTGGATGCGGCGGCGTTGCGCGACGGGCTGGTCGGGCCCGGCCTGCCGTGGCGTCGAGCTCGACGTCGTCGCCGAGACCGGTTCCACCAACGCCGATCTGCTCGCGCGGGCGGAGGGCGGTGCCGATATCGACGGGTCGGTGTTGCTCGCCGAATACCAGAACGCCGGCCGAGGTCGTCATGGCCGGCACTGGTCGGCGCCGCCGCGCACGCAGGTGGCGCTGTCGGTGGGAGTGGCCGGCGGGTCGGTACCGCGGCCGGGCTGGGGATGGCTGCCGCTGGCCGCCGGTGTCGCGGTCGCCGATGCGCTGACGGCGCTGGACATCGAGGCGGGTCTGAAGTGGCCGAACGACGTGCTGGTCGGCGGCGGCAAGCTCGCCGGGATCCTGGCCGAAGTGGCCGCGCCGGCGCCGGTGATCGTCGTCGGCCTCGGGCTCAACGTGACGTTGACCGCCGACGAAGCGCCGGATCCCGATGCCACCTCGCTGCTGATGCTGGGTTCATCGGCGACCGACCGAAACACGTTGGCGCGCAGAATACTTCGTGAACTGGCGCTGCGTATCGATGCCTGGCGCACGGCGGGCGGTGCCGATTCGGCGCTGATTGCCGACTACCAGCGCTACAGCGTGACGCTGAATTCCCGGGTTCGCGCCAGCATGCCCGGCGACCGGGAAGTGGTCGGCCTCGCTCGATCGACGTCGACGAGACCGGGCGGCTGTGCGTCGACACCGGCGCCGAGACTGTGGCGATATCTGCCGGAGACATCACGCACCTGCGTCCCAGCGTCTAAAGTGCCAGCGTGGGCTACCCCGACAACGTGCTGGCCGGCGACGAGCAGGTGGTGCTGCACCGCCACCCGCACTGGAAGCGGCTGTTCTGGCCGGTCGTCGTTCTGATTCTGGCCAGCGCGGCGGCGTCGTTCGGCTGCGCGGTCGTCAACGGCACCACCTGGGACCCGAACGCCAAGCAGGTCGTCTTCTGGGTGATCGGGGCGATCTGGCTGGTGCTGATCGGCTGGCTGACGCTGTGGCCGTTCCTGAATTGGCTCACAACCCATTTCGTCATCACCGACCGGCGGGTGATGTTTCGGCACGGGGTGCTGAGCCGCAGCGGCATCGACATCCCGCTGGCGCGGATCAACAGCGTCGAATTCCGCCACCGGCTGATCGATCGGATACTGCGCACCGGCACGCTGATCGTCGAGTCGGCGTCACAAGATCCGTTGGAGTTCCACGACATTCCGCGCGTGGAGCAGGTCCACGCGCTGCTGTATCACGAGGTTTTCGACACCCTCGGCTCCGAGGAATCGCCGAGCTGATTCACCCGGCTGCGGCGCGTGCGCCACGCCCGCATCAGCGTGACGTTGCCGCTCTCTTCGACGTCCTCGAACACCTCGGCGATACCGCCGGCGGTGAGCGTGGACTCCAGCGCCTTGTCCGCGCTGCGGGCGGACTCGTCCGGGAACACCCAGCGCCGGAACGCCCAGAACCGGAACGCCATCTGCAGCAGGTTGCCGATGATGTAGGCCGAGATGAAGTCGGCGATGTTCTCCACGGTCAACGACACCATGGGCACCCGCAGGTCCAGGATGTAGCTGGAGACCCACAGCGGCGCCATGCTCAGCAGCACGCCGACGCCGCTGAACGCAAAGAACAGCAGCGCCTCGTGGTGACGCTCGCGGCCGCCGCGGTCGCGGAAGCTCCATTCCCGGTTCAGGATGTAGGACGCGATGACCGCGACGATGCCGGCGATGACCTTGGCGGTCACCGGCTTGGGCTCCAGAATGGTCAGCTTCAGCGTGTAGAAGATCGCCGAGTCGATGACGAACGTGGTCGCGCCGACGATCGCGAACTTGATCAGCTCGTGATGGCGCTCGGCGTAGGGGCGGATCGGCCCCGGCAGTCGGGCGATCGTGGCATCGGCGAAGGACACAATGTCGCAGTCTACGTATTGGTGGTTAAGGGTGCTCTGTGACTGTGTCACCGCCGCCAAATGGCCCGCTCAAACGTGCTTGGGGGCCATGACACCATGATCGCCGTGACGAGTACCCCCAACTCCTCGCCCAAGGTCGCCATGGTCGGCGGCGGCCAGCTCGCCCGGATGACCCACCAGGCGGCGATCGCGCTGGGTCAGAGCCTGCGGGTGCTGGCCGCCGATGCCGCCGATCCCGCCGCCCAGGTGAGCCCCGACGTGGTGATCGGCTCGCACACCGATCTCGACGCGCTGCGCCGGGTCGCCGCCGGTGCCGCTGCCCTGACCTTCGACCACGAGCATGTGCCCTCTGAGCTGCTGGAGAAGCTGGTCGCCGAGGGCGTCAACGTGGCGCCGCCGCCGCAGGCGCTGGTGCACGCGCAGGACAAGATCGTCATGCGGCGGCGTCTGGAGGCGCTCGGGGCCGCGGTGCCGCGCTACGCGGCCGTCGAGACCCGCGAGGACCTGGACAGCATCGCCGAGTTCGCCCGGCGGGTCGGCGGCCCCATCGTGGTCAAGGCGGCCCGTGGTGGCTACGACGGTCGCGGGGTGCAGATGGCCGCGGACGCGGCCGCAGGCCCGCGAGATCGCGGGTCGATATTTAGATTCCGGCGTACCGGTATTGGTCGAGGAGCGGGTCGCGATGCGTCGCGAGCTCTCGGCGCTGGTGGCGCGCTCGCCGTTCGGGCAGGGCGCGGCCTGGCCGGTGGTCGAGACGGTGCAGCGCGACGGCATCTGCGTGACGGTGATCGCGCCGGCCCCGGAACTGCCCGACGACGTCGCCGCAGCGGCCCAGCAGCTGGCGCTGGGGCTGGCGGCCGAACTCGGCGTCGTCGGCGTGCTGGCCGTCGAGCTGTTCGAGACCGTCGACGGGCAATTGCTGGTCAACGAGCTGGCGATGCGTCCACACAACTCCGGGCACTGGACCATGGACGGCTCGCGCACCAGCCAGTTCGAGCAGCATCTGCGGGCGGTGCTGGACTACCCGCTCGGCGACACCGACGCCATCGCGCCGCTGACGGTGATGGCCAACGTGCTGGGTGCCGCGCAAACGCCGGCGATGACGCTCGACGAGCGGCTGCACCATCTGTTCGCGCGGATGCCCGACGCCCGGGTTCACCTCTACGGCAAGGACGAACGACCGGGCCGCAAGATCGGCCACATCAACTTCCTCGGCCACGACCCGGCTGAGGTGGCAAACCTGCGTGAACGCGCCGAGCGCGCGGCACACTGGTTGTCAGATGGGGAGTGGACGGACGGATGGGACCCGCATGAGTAGCGACGTCAGGGTCGGCGTGATCATGGGCAGCGACAGCGACTGGTCGGTGATGGCCGACGCCGCCGATGCGCTGGCCGAGTTCGACGTCGCCTACGAGATCGGGGTGTACTCGGCGCACCGCACCCCGCAGCGGATGCTCGACTACGCGCAGCAGGCCGCCGACCGCGGCATCGAGGTGATCATCGCCGGCGCCGGCGGCGCGGCCCACCTGCCCGGCATGGTCGCCTCGGCGACACCGCTGCCGGTGATCGGCGTTCCGGTGCCGCTGGCCAAGCTGGACGGGCTGGACTCGCTGCTGTCGATCGTGCAGATGCCGGCCGGGGTGCCGGTGGCGACGGTGTCGATCGGCGGCGCCCGCAACGCGGGTCTGCTCGCGGTGCGCATCCTCGCGGTGTCGGATTCCGCGCTGCGCAGCCGAATCGTGGCTTTTCAGAAGGAGTTGGCCGAGTCGGTGCTGGCCAAGGATTCGGCTCTCAAACAGCGTCAAGGTAAAGTTACCGACGAGTAGCACCGCGCAGTCGGGCACAAAAAGGGAGGCTGGGATGGCTGGAGATCCGTCGTTCGATCTGTTCAAGCTGCCTGAGGAGCACGACGAGTTGCGGGCGGCGATCCGCGCGTTGGCGGAAAAAGAGATCGCGCCGCACGCCGCCGATGTCGACGAGCAGTCGCGCTTTCCCGAAGAGGCGCTCAAAGCGCTCAACGCGTCCGGCTTCAACGCCGTGCACGTTCCCGAGGAGTACGGCGGCCAGGGCGCGGACTCGGTGGCCGCGTGCATCGTGATCGAGGAAGTGGCGCGGGTCGACGCGTCCGCGTCGCTGATCCCGGCGGTCAACAAGCTGGGCACGATGGGCCTGATCCTGCGCGGATCCGAGGAGCTGAAGAAGCAGGTGCTGCCGACGCTGGCCTCCGACGGGCTGATGGCGTCGTACGCGTTGAGCGAACGCGAGGCCGGCAGCGACGCGGCGTCGATGAAGACGCGCGCGAAGGCCGACGGCGACGACTGGATCCTCAACGGCGCCAAAGCCTGGATCACCAACGGCGGCAAGTCATCCTGGTACACGGTGATGGCGGTGACCGACCCGGACAAGGGCGCCAACGGCATCTCGGCCTTCATCGTGCACATCGACGACGAAGGCTTCACCGTCGGCCCGAAAGAGAAGAAGCTCGGGATCAAGGGCTCGCCGACCACCGAGCTGTACTTCGAGAACTGCCGCATTCCCGGCGACCGGATGATCGGTGAGCCCGGCACCGGCTTCAAGACCGCACTGGCGACCCTCGACCACACCCGGCCGACGATCGGCGCGCAGGCGGTCGGGATCGCGCAGGGCGCGGTCGACGCCGCCATCGCATACACCAAGGACCGCAAGCAGTTCGGGAAGTCGATCAGCGAATTCCAGGGCGTGCAGTTCATGCTGGCCGACATGGCGATGAAGGTCGAAGCCGCGCGGCTGATGGTCTACAGCGCCGCTGCCCGCGCCGAGCGCGGCGAGTCGAACCTGGGCTTCATCTCGGCGGCGTCGAAATGCTTCGCCTCCGACGTGGCGATGGAAGTCACCACCGACGCCGTGCAGCTCTTCGGCGGCGCCGGATACACCATCGACTTCCCGGTGGAGCGGTTCATGCGCGACGCCAAGATCACCCAGATCTACGAGGGCACCAACCAGATTCAGCGCGTGGTGATGTCGCGCGCACTGCTGCGCTGACGCCTCGACGGGTCTTACAGCAAACCTTCAGCAGATGCGCAGTTGACGCGCATCTTCGGGCCGGTGGCGCTACAGTCACAGTGCATCATGTCCCCTCTGGTGAATGCCTTGCTGGAACGCGAGGCTCCACTGGCGCAGTTGAATGCGCTGGCGCGCCGGGTGGCCCGCGGCGGCCCCGGCGAAGTCGCGTTGTTGCGGGGCGAGGCCGGAGTCGGCAAGACCGCGGTGCTGGCCCGGTTTGCCGCTCAGCGCGAGCCCCGGCTGCGGGTGCTACGCGGATGGTGTGACCCGTTGGGCGCCCCGCGCCCGCTGGGCCCGCTGACCGACGCCTTGTCGGGGCTGGACGCAGGCGCCGGCGCCGCGCTGGCCGCGGCGGTCGATTCGGGGGATACCGCTCGGATCTATCGACAGCTGTTGTCCGCGTTGGCCGATGGCAGCCGATGGGTGTGGGTGATCGAAGACGCACACTGGGCCGACGGCGCCACCCTGGACCTGGTGCGGTTCCTGTCGCGACGGATCAGCGCGCTGCGATTGTTGCTGGTGATCTCCTTCCGCGACGACGAGCTGGCGCCGACCCATCCGTTGGCGGTGACCTTGGGCGACCTGGCGAACTGCGCCAAGGTGAACCGAATTGAGTTGGCGGCGTTGAGTTTACCGGCGGTGGCTACGCTGGCCGCCGGTAGCGGGGTCAACGCCGAACAGTTGCATCAGGTCACCGGCGGCAACCCGTTTTTCGTCACCGAGGTCCTGGCGGCGGGACCAGGCGCGCTGACCCGGGAAGTCCTGCCGCGCAGCGTTTCCGAGGCGGTCTGTGGTCGACTGGCCCGGCTGTCGGCCAAGGCGCGGGACATCGCGCACGCGGTCGCGGTGTGCGGTCCTCGCGCCGATGTCGCCCTGCTGGAGCAGATGTGCCCCGAGGCCCGGCCGGCACTGCATGAATGCCTGGGCGCCGGGGTGCTGATCGCCGACGGGGACCTGATCCGGTTTCGTCATGAGCTTGCCCGCAGGGCCACCCGGGCGCAGATCCCTGACTTCGACCGGATCGAATTGCACCGCAGCGCGCTGACCGCACTGGCCGCACCGCCCGTTGATCCGAACACATTGGCGGCATTGGCTTTTCATGCCGACGAGGCCGGTGACGACGACGCCGCCGTCCGCTACGGCATAGCCGCCGCGGACCGGGCCGCGTCGCTGGGGGCCAATCGGGAAGCCGCGAGCCTGTATGCGCTGGCGTTGCGCCGCGCGGATGCTGCGCGCGACGACGATCGGGTGGTCTGGCTGGAGCGCCACGCGTTCGCGTGTTACCTGAGCGGTCAGGCCGAGCCGGCGGTCGCATCGTTGCGCGAGGCGATCGATCTGCGCCGCAAGCTGTCTGACCGTCTCGCCGAAGGCGACGACCTTCGCTGGCTGTCGCGTCTGCTGCAGCCGCTCGGGCGCGCTGCCGAAGCCATCGACGCGGCGCACGCATCGCTGCGGCTGCTGGAAGGGCTCGGCCCGTCGCCGCAGCTGGCCTGGTCGCTGATCAACATGGCACACATCAGCGCGCTGGAATTGGACCCGGTGTGCGCCGACTACGCCGCCCGCGCTCACGCGCTGGGCCGCGAATTGCATGATCCTGCAGTCGATATCCGGGCCCGCGGCTACACGGCGCTCGCCCAGGTGTTCAGCACGGGCACCGGCTGGGACGAGCTGGAGGCCGTCTGGCACGAAGCGCTGGCGACCCCGGGGCTCGAGGAGCACGCGGGGGTGCTCGGCGTGCTGATCTACTGGTATGCGGTGCTGCGCTGCGAGTTGGTCCGCGCCGAGGGCTTATCTGGCGGAGGCGTCGCGGTTCTGCGATGACCGTGATCTCGGCATGTTCAGCTCGCTGCTGACCGCCGCCGCCACGTTGGCGGCGTTGCATCAAGGAGACTGGGATCTGGCGGCCCGCAACGCCGAACAAATCGTGACCCGCCCCGAGCTCAGCCCGCAGCATCGGGTGCTGCCGCTGGTGACGCTGGCCCTGCTGCGGGCCCGGCGCGGCCAGCCGCCCCTGGCTCCGTCGGCGGACGAAGCCGGCGACGGCGACCAACCCGGTGACCTGGTGCACCTTGGCGTGGTGTGGGCGGCGCGCGCCGAGGTGGCCTGGCTGGCCGGCGATGACGAGCGGGCCGTCGCCGAAGCCCGCGCCGGCCTGGTCGCGTCGGGCGAGCGCGCCGATCCGTGGCTGGTAGGCAGTCTGCGCCGATGGATTCACCTGGGCGGCGGCACAATTGACGCCACCGATGGCGATGTAGCGACGCCGTTCGACCTGGAAGTCGGCGGGCAGTGGGAGAGCGCCGCGCAGGAATGGGCGCAACGCGGCTGCTCCTACGACGCGGCCCTGGCCCTGCTCGGCGGCGACATGACCGCGGTGAAATCGGCGCTGGACACCTTCCGCCGGCTTGGCGCCAAGGCTGCCGCTCGGCGCGCTCAGCAGCGGCTGGCCGTTCTGCGTGAGCGGGCGCCGCGCACGCGGCAGGCGGACAAGCTCGCTGACCCGCAGGCGCTGACCGGGCGTCAACGCCAGGTATTCGACCTACTTGCCGCCGGTCGCAGCAACCCCGAGATCGCCGCCGAACTGCACATCAGCCCGAAAACCGTTGGCCACCATGTCGAAGCGATCCTGGCCAAGCTGGGCGTGCAGAACCGCACCCATGCCGTCGCCTACGCGCTGCAGCACCAGGCCGTCTTGAAGGCGGAGTCGTAGTTATGCCGTTGCGCCGGCAGCGGTTCCGCTCAGCCCCGCGCTCTCGACGCTGAGCAGGCTTTCTGCTTCATGCTCTTCGCGGTAGGCCTTGCCGCCGCCGTTCAGCCCGAACAGCCGTTTGCTCCACAGCAGCCACACCACCGCGACGATGTTGACGATCAGCGCGAAAATTCTCAGGGCCGTGATCTTTTCAGTCAGCTCGTAGATCTCCAGCGGCAAGAACACACTGGTCGCGATCACCGCGAAGTACTCACCCCACCGCTGCATGAGCCACAGCCCGACCGCCTCGATCAGCTCGATCAGCGCGTAGCCGGCCAACCCGATCGCGATCCACTGCAGCGTGGACGACGACAGCGCGAAGGCGTGCGCGATTTGGCGAACGAGCTTGGAGTTCTCCGGATCCCAGCCGATCTGGTTGGCCAGTGGCTTCAACAACGGTATGTCGCTGTCCAACACATGCTGCAGTCGTTCACGCGATCCGCTGACCTTGAGCACGCCCGCCGCCACCAGCAGGAAGACGACAGCGCGAAATGCGCGCTCGACGGCCAGCAGCACGCATCAGGGTGCGATCCCGCAGGAATCGCCCGCGAGGGATTTCCGGTGCGGTGTTCGCCGGGCCGTGGCGGCGCGGCGGGCCGACCACGAAAGTCTCACAGCGCAAACAGCGCCAGGCTTCTCCGGCGGGTGTGTCGACCGTCAGACGCTCGCGAAGCTCAGGCTCGTCGGGAGCAAAAGTCGCGTGTCCGCGCAGCCCACACGAGCGCAGGGCGAAATCCACCATGAGTGCACGCTACAGCGACGTGGCCGCCAGTCGGTCTCAGTCGAGGTCCGTGTTCCAGGTTGCGGGCAGCATCGGCACTGTTGAGCTGCCGCCGAACTGGTCCCGGGTCAACGTGGCCAGGCCCGCCGGCTCGGCACCGCTCTCGCGAACTGCGCTACCGGCGAAGCCGCGAGTTTCGGCATCGCGGTCCGAGGCGGTCACAGTCGGCTCTGGCTCCAGGTCCATGTACTCGTAGCCGCGGCCGATCATCGCGGTCTTCGCCGCCCGCCGCCGCCGTGCCGGTTTCCGCACGTCGGGAAGCTGGTGCAGCCGCGGGTGTTTCGGCACTGTCGAGCGCAGCCGCTTTCTTGGCGCGGGCGCTGGTGCCGGCGGCCCGCTGGGCGGCCAAACCCAGATCGCCGACCATGTACATGTATGCCGGCATCGTCACCACCGGTGGCCCGGCCGGCGTGGGCGGCGGGGCAGGGGCGCGGTGGCGTCGGCCGGGGCGTGGGCGACCGTCACCGGGGCGGGTGTGGGCGCCAGGGGCGCGGGTGCGGGCGGTGGCGGAGTCGGGGCCATCGCGAACGCCGGCGCCAGCATGGGTGCGGCGGTAGCCGGGGCCAGCCCCGCCAGCCCCGCCAAGCCCGCCAGGCCGGCCAGGCCCACCGGTGCGGCCGCCAGCGGAGCCGAGGGACGCGGTCGCCAGCGGCAGGAGGGATGGCAGCACTAAAGCCAGTGTCGAATCGAGGATGTAGTGCAGTACCTGGATGGTGTTGCCGATCGTGGATCCGACGATCTCGACGAGCGCCGTCGGGACGACCAGGATCAGAGCCTGGGGATTGACGGCGGCGGTGTAGACGATCGCCAGCAGGTCATCGACGATGACGATGCCGGTGAAGGCAAAGTAGGACCCGGGGTCGAGCGGCACCGACAGGACGTAGGCGATGGATGCGGGGTTGAGGTAGGCCAGCGGGTCGCCGCTGAACGCCAGCCACGACCCGGGCACACCGACCGGCGGCAGCCACGACGGGTCAAGTCCCTGCAACCACGTCGCGATCGGATCGTTGACGCCGGTGTAGCCGATCTGGTTGAAGAAGTCGAGTAGCTGTTGATAGAGCGGGAATTGGCTGGGGTCGGGGTATGAGGGCTGCGGGAACAGCCCTTCCAGATAGCTCTGCAAGTCCTCGAACCACTGCGGCGGAGCGGTCGGGGTTGCGTCGGCGGGTGACGCCGTCTTCGCGATCGTCGGAGCCGGTTGGGTCGTCGGCGCTGCCGCGACCGAGGCCCCTGCGACGCCCTCATAGGTGCTCATCACGGTAGCGGCCTGCACCCACATCCGGGCATAGTCGGCTTCGTTGAGCGCGATCGGGATGGTGTTGATGCCAAGGAAATTCGTACCCAGCAAGACCGCGTGGGTGGCGTGGTTGGCGGCCAACTCACCCAGGGTCGGCATCGCGGCCACCGCGGTGGTGTAGGCGGCCGCCGCGGTTTCGTGCTCGGCGGCCCTGGCGGCGCTGTTCGCGCTTTCCTGTTGCAGCCAGGCCAGATAGGGCGCATGGGCGGCCGCATAGCTCTCGGCGCTCGGGCCCTCCCAGGTCCCGGCTTGCACGCCGGCCAGCACGGCGGTCAGTTCGTCGGCGGCCTCGGTGTACTCGGTGCTCAGCGCGGTCCACGCCGCAGCGGCCGCGAGCAGCGACCCCGGGCCTGGTCCGCTGCTCAGCAGCGTCGAATGCAGCTCCGGAGGCGCCGCCATCCAGATGGGGGCGGTCACAGCCGGCCGTCGGAAATCGAAGACAACAACGCATGCAGCGTCACGGGGGACCCTCGCTCTCGGGGTCGACCGCCCCGGCTTGCAGGATGCGATGACGTGAGTCTCCTGGCTCTCGGATCGCTGCTTGCCTCGCCTTCCGACCTTTCGGCCGTGGCTGGTGAGGGTCGCTCCCCGATGACAGTGGCGGGACCGCGCCGGATTTGCACCGGCTTCCTCTGTCGTCATCGCCTAACGGCGGAATTCTCGCCATACCGCGTCCAAGCGCGGCAGCAAATCGGCAGCGCGTTGAATATTCAAGCGCGCGCGTTCGATCTGTACGGTGACCAAAATGACGGACAACACGCGTGAGGTCGTGCGTAATCACCTGCTGCTCGACGCTCTCGGTGGGCCGATCGACCTCAATGCGGTCGATTGGCGCGTCAAGCACCAACATTCGTCGTCCTCGCCGCTGGAGGTGCAGAACGAGACGTTGGATGCCATTCGCGAATGGGTGAGCGACGGACTGTTCCGGCTCGGCGCCCCCGGCGGTAAGGCGAAACGCTTTGTCGCCTGGCATCATTCGCTCGACCACTCGCTGCACAAGATTTCGCATGCCTACGTCAAGCGCTACGACGATCCCGAGAAGTGGATGTATTCGGCGTGGCTGGCGCCCACGGCGAAGGGTGAGCTGCTGGCTCGATCGATCGAGGCCGCGGACATCGACGGGTACCGGCCCAAGGCCCCGTGAGCGCCGTGCAGGTGCGGTCCGCGATCGAGAAAGATCTGGTGCGCGTCGCGCGAGATCGTCAACCACTACATCGAGCATTCCGTCTTCAATTTCCGGACCGAGCCGCAGAGCATCGACGAGGTGCGCGGCCTCTGGGCGCAGCGGCACCAGCAGTTTCCGTGGCTGGTGGCCGTCGTCGACGACCGCGTCGTCGGGGCGGCATACGCGGGGCCGTGGAACGACCGCGCCGCCTACCGGTGGACCGTCGAATCGACCATCTACGTCGACCCGGCCGCGCATCGTCGGGGAGTCGGCGACGCGCTCTACGCTGAGTTGCTTGATCGCTTGCGCCGCAAGGGATTTCACAGCGCGGTCGCGGTGATCGCGTTGCCCAACGATCCGAGTGTCCGGCTCCACGAGCGGCATGGGTTCGCCCGTGTCGGCCACCTTCGTGAGGCCGGTTTCAAACACGACGCCTGGCACGACGTCGGTTTCTGGCAATGCCATGCTGGACGGTAGCTAGCCGAGTTGCGCTGTGCAGTAATAGTTTTCGGTCTGGCCGTCGTTGCGCTGCGGCGTGGGTAGACCGGCGTCGGCCAGCAGTTGGCTGGACCGGTGCCTGGTCGTCTGCCAGCCGCGCTCGTCCAGGTAGGGCGCGACGTCGTGGCGTTCGCCGCTGTACCAGAGGTCGTCGAGGCGGGCGTCGAGGCCGTGCTGATACCACTTCTCCGACGACGCGTGCATGACCTCCAGCGACTCCGGTGAGCTCAAGAAGATCTCCACGACCAGTCGGCTGCCCGGGGCGCTGAGCTCGGTGATGTTGTCCAGCAGGCGATCCTGGGCTTCCGGCGGCAGGAATGCCAGCAGACCTTCGGCGACCCATACGGTCGGCCGCGCGGTGTCCACGCCTGCCTGCCGCAGCGCCGCGGGCCAGTCGTCGCGCAGATCGATCGGCACTGCCCGCAGGTCGACGGTGGGCTCGGCGCCCGCGGCGGCCAGCGTCGCCGTCTTGAAGTCCGTCACCTGCTGCTGGTCGATCTCGAACACCACGGTCTCGGCGGGCCAGGACAGTCGGTAGCCACGAGCGTCGAGGCCGGACGCCAGGATCACGACCTGGCGAATGCCGGATGCGGTCGCGTCGGTGACGAAATCGTCGATCAGTCGGGTGCGGACCGCCAGCAGGTCGGTCATCGGCTGCATGCCCCACGGGTGGCCCGGAATGTCGACCTCGTCGCCGCTCATCTCGCCGTTCGCCCAGCGGGTGAAGAAGTCCACGCCGACCGCCCGCACCAGCGGCTCGGCGAACGGATCGTCGATGAGGCCGGATCGGGTGGCGCGGCCCCGGCCCGGCGGCCACCATGGTGGCGGTGGCTCCCACGCTCGTTGCCAGATCCCAGGTGTCGTTCTCGGTACGGGCCATGCCAGCCAGGGTGCCATCCGATGCTGGGAATGACCTTGTGGTGTCGGGGCTGTTCGGGCCGGCCGGAATTCAGCGACATCACTTAACGCACCGGTCAGGTTCCATTCACTTTTCCGGGGTCGCGGCCGCATAAGGTACCGCCCTATGAGCGCACCTTCGCCTGTGCCCGCGTCGGAGGTGGCATCCGACGGCGCCTGGTCGGCACCGCGGTGGGAGACCACTTTCATCAGCGTGACGAACGATTCCCTGCAGGTTGTCATCGACGAAGCGAACCGGCACACGAACGCTCATGGGCTCGAGGGCTGGGAGGTGGTGAACTCCTCGGTGCAGCGCGTCCAGGTCTCCCACCACTTCGCCGGCTACGACAAGGGCGGCGAGTTCTACTTCGAGTGGAGCATCGTCTGCACCATGAAGCGGCCCTTGCCGCCTTCTTAACAGTGCGGCGGGTACGACCGCGTCGCGCGTTGACCTAACATCGCTGGGTGACCGAATCCCGTTCGATGGGCGATCAGGCCGGCCTGGTGGCCGACGACTGCTGCGCCGGAACCGGGCACGGACATGCTGTCGCGCACGACTCGCGGTGGCAGCAGCGGCGCGAAATGGGCGTATCGGCTGGCCTGGGTCAGCATGGCCGCGATGCTCACCGAAGGCGTGGTCGGGCTGTGGCAGGGCCTCGCGGTCGGCTCGATCGCGCTGACCGGGTGGGCGCTGGGCAGCCTGCCGGAGGCACTGGCCAGCGCGATGGTGGCGTGGCGCTTCTCGGGCGCACGGATGGCGTCGGCGACAGCTGAGCGTCGCGCGCAGGTCGGCGTCGCCTGGTCGTTCTGGCTGACCGCGCCCTACATCGCCGCCGAATCCGTCCACCACCTACTTGATCCGCACGACGCCGAGACGTCGGTGATCGGGATCGTCGTTGACCGCTGCCTCGCTGGTGTTGATGCCGATCCTGGGCCGCGCCAAGCATGCACTTGCCGACCGCCTCGGCTCGGCGGCCACCGCGGGCGAAGGCACCCAGAACTATCTGTGCGGGGCGCAGGCCGCGGCCGTCCTGGCCGGTCTGGCGGTCGCGGCGATCTGGCCGGGCGTGTGGTGGTTCGACCCGGCGATCGGTCTGGGCATCGCCGCCGCGGCGATCTGGCAGGGCGTGAAGTCCTGGCGCGGCGAAGACTGCTGCTGAGCAGCTTTCAGTCGTCGCTTTCAGCCGTGACGAAAGCCTTTGCCGGAACGGTCGAGTGGGTCGGGCTCCAGTCCGAGGTAGGTGGCCCGCAGGCGGTCCCATAGTTCGAGTTGGTCCCAGTCGGGTTCGTCGCGGATCTGCTGCGTGTTGGTCAGGAATGGGCCGGGCAGCATCAGCGTCATCAGCTGGTCGTCGCGGCCGTTGAACAGGCGCACACCCCAGGACGTCGGGGCGCCGTCGCTGCCGATCCGGCGGTACATCTCGGCGCGGGCACACCGGCGGATCCGGCCGAGCTCGGGACCGCTTTCCGTGTGCTCGCCGATGCACAGGTGAAAGTGCCAGCGACCGAAGTCGACGGTTGCGTATCCGTCGTAGATCGAGATCCTCTTGGGCGGGTTGGGCGCCGCGACTTCCCATGCCGCTCCCTCGACGAGGACGCCGAACCAGATGTCGTCCCAGTACTCCTCGAAGCACAGCCGGATCAGGTCGAGGAGGCTTTGCTCGTCGGTGGGCAACGGCCAGACCTGCTCGCGGCCGTTGTCCTCAGTGGTCAGGACTGGAGGGCTGAAGTCGATCAACGCAATACCTTTCTGGCACCCGGTCGAGGGCGCAATCTCCACAGAGCCCGCCGTGAGGCGTGCGGTAATACAAGCAGCAGCTGTTGCGGCGGTAGTCGGTATCGCTGAAACGGACGGCTGCGTTCAGTCGCGGGTCAGTGCATATGCGGCGGGCCAGTTGCCACCCCGACGTCGTCGCGCGGTCGCGATCGAAGACACGCGCCGCGCCGAGTAGGGCTGAGGCTGAATTGCCTTCCAGCAACCTCTCCGAGATCGGGCTGAGTCGGCGCAGCGCCACCGCCAGCGGCGTGAGATGGGTGTCGAGCACCATGTCGGCCAGGGCGGAGGGGAGATCGTCGCGCTGCTGAGCCACGGGATGCTCGAGGTGCAGCGCGATCTGACCGTCGCTTTCACGAAAGAGCAGATGCTCGGGCGGAAGGTCGACCAGCAGTCGGTAGCCGGCGACCGTGCCCAATCCGATCGACCACAGCCGAGCGGCGAAGCCCAAGAAGAACGTCGAGGCCGCGACCCGCTGCTCCGTGACATTCATCCGTGCTTTGACCCGGCCGACGATCTCGGCGAGCAGTGCGGTGTCGTCGTACAGCTGCCCGACGGGGCGCCAGCCGTCATCCAGCGGTCCGGTGCCCACCGCGAAATACCCGCTGACTTTGCGGAGTTCGGCGAGCGCGGTGATCGCGGCCGGGTCGCCGGGCAGCCGGGCGCTCATCGTGAGCGACACGCAGAACGGCGTGACATCGACGCTCGCCAGCTCTCTCGGGGTCGACCGCCCCGGGTTGGGAGGTTGCGACGACGCGAGTGTCCTGGCTCTCGGATCGCTGCTTGCCTCGCCTTCCAACTCGTCGGCCGTGGCTGGTGAGGGTCGCTCCCCGATGACAGTGGCGGGACCGCGCCGGATTCGCACCGGCTTCCTGCATCGTCGTCGCCTTGCGGGGGAATTATCGCATGCGGCGAGCTCATCGACGATCGAGCGCTGTCAGACGGGTCCGCCCCCGGCGCTCAACGCCTCGACGGCCGCATCGATGTTCGGGATGACCGCCGGGCCGTGGCGGGCGACCAGCTGCCCGAGGGAGCGGGCCAGGTGCGGACCCACCGCGTCGGCAAGTAGCACCTCTTCGCCGATCACGATGCCGCCCACCACGTGTGCCGCCATCAACCGGCCGTCGCGGGTCACCTCGTAGCGCCAGTCGCCGATGTGCAGCCGTGCGGGTTGCGACGTGAACATTCCCCGTCGCGCGGCGATGTGCGTCACGCCCGGCACCCCGGCAAAAACGTTGATCACCAACGCGATTCCACCCGGGCCGGCCAGTGCGCCGCTGACCGTGCGGCTCACTCGCTCGGCGATCGAACTCGGCCATCAGTCGTTCATGGCGAGCACGAACGACGGCGAGATGGTCTCGGCGGTACCGCTGCGCCGCACGGCCGTTCCGGCGGCGTAGAACTCCACCGTGTGATAACCCCAGGCGTAGTTCTGGATGGCGAATTCAACCCCGACGACCCCGGATGCGCCGTCGCGCTCCGCCTCGCTTTGCATCCGCGACATCGCCAACTCGCGTGCTTCGTAGTTGCCCTGCGTCCACTGCGGCATCTCGGTGTTGCGGCCCATCTGCCGCAGGGTCTGCAGAAAGCCTTGCGCGGCAATGTGAAAGACGCAGTTGCCCATCACGAACGCCACCGGCGCATAACCCGATCGAAGCAGGGTCGCCAGGTCTTGGCCGGACAGGTGGCTGGAGAAGGCCTGACCGTTGGTGCGCCGGAACGACCCGGGTTTGGGGGTGTAGCGGACCGCGGTGCCGACCGCGATGAACTCCAGGTGCTCCGCTTCGGCGCCGTGCTGACGCCATTCCAGGCGGACACCGACGACACCGTCGGCGCCCAGCGCGTCGGCTTCGGCCTGCATGCGGGCCATGGCGTTCCAGCGCGCCCGATACGTCGCCTCGGTGAGCACCGGTAGCTCGGATTGTTGCCGGATGCCGGTGAATTGGTAGCCCACGTGGTAGACCGAGACACCCATCACGAGGTCGAGTGGCTCGAAACCTGCCCCGTGCAGTAGCGCGAATTCGCTGATGGACAGATCTGAGGTGAAGACCTTGTCGGCGTGCGACAGTCGTTCGCTGGCAATAGGGTCGAGGGGAGTAGACATCGAGGCATCATGACACCGATAGGACTGGCCGATGCACTCGTTCAGTCCAAGCGGTACCGAATCAAGCGTGAACTGTTTGCGACGACAGCCACCGACGATGCGTTGTGCAGGATCGCGGCGAGCACCGGTGACAGGGCGCCGCCGGCCCCGATCAGCAGCCCGGCGGCGTTGACGGCGATCGACATGCCGTAGTTCTGCTGGATGACGTCGACGGCGCGGGCGCCCAGATCGCGGACGTCGAGCAGGCGTCGCAGGTCGTCGTTGGCCAGCGCGACGTCGGCGGTTTCGACGGCGACGTCGGTGCCGGCCAGGCCCATCGCGATGCCGATGTTGGCCGCCGCCAGCGCTGGTGCGTCGTTGATGCCGTCGCCGACCATCCCGACGATGTAGCCCTCGTCCTGGAGCTTGCGGACCACTTCGAGCTTGTCCTCGGGCAGCACCTCGGCGCGCCACTCGTCGATGCCGAGATCGTCCGCGACGACTTTCGCGATCTCGGGGTGATCGCCGGTCAGCATCACAACCCGGCGGATTCCGTTGGCGCGCAACTTGCTTCAGTACGTCCGGCGCTTCGGCGCGGATCTCGTCGCGCAGGCTGATCAAGCCGACCAGCGTGCCGTCCACGGCCAGCAGCAGCGGGGTCTCCGCCTGGCGGCGCAGCTTGTCGACCCAGTCGCCGGCCTCCTGTGACACCGTGACGTTCTCCGCGCGCAGCAGCGACGGGCTGCCCAGCAGCAACGTCCGCCCGTCCGCCCAGGTCCGCATGCCCAGGCCGACCAGCACTTCGCATTCCTCGTGCGGCGGGATGGTGATGCGGCGTTCCTCGGTGGACCGGATCACGGCTTCGGCCAACGGGTGCCGGGAGTGCAGCTCTGAGCTCGCCGCGTAGGCGAGCACCTGTTCGGGTTGCCAATCATTGTGTAATGCAATGATGTTCGTCACCACCGGGCGGCCTACGGTGAGTGTTCCGGTCTTGTCGAAGACGATCGCGTCCACCCGGCCCGCCTGCTCGAGGTGCGACCCGCCCTTGATCAGGATGCCGCGGCGCGCGCCGTTGCCGATCGCGGCGCTGATCGCGGTCGGCGTCGACAGCCCCACTGCGCACGGGCACGCGATCAGCAACATGGTCATCGCGCGCCGGACATCCCCGGTGAGAGCCAGAGTGATCGCGGAGACGATGAACGAGATCGGCACGAAGCGGCGGGAGAAGTTCTCGCCGACGGTTTGGATGGGCGCCCGATCGTGTTGGGCCTCTTCGACGCGGGAGATGATCCGGCCGATGGTGGTTTCCTTGCCGACGGCGCGGGCGCGCACCACCAGACGGCCGCGCAGCACGACCGAACCCGCGTGCACCGCGCGCTCCGGCGACGATGCTGGCGGGCAGGGTTTCGCCGGTGATCGCGGACTGGTCGACGATCGCCTCGCCGTCGACGACGTCACCGTCGACCGGGATCGCGACGTGGTCGTGGATCACCACGTCGTCGCCGATCTGCACGGTGTCGATCGGTACCTGGACCTCGTTGCCGTCGTCGAGGCGAATCCACGCCGAATCGGCGGTGCCGCGCAGCAGATCGGAGATGGCCCGCCGGGTCCGGCGCAGCGTCAGATCCTGAAGGTACTCACCGATATTCAGCAGCCACAGCACAGTCAGTGC
This sequence comes from uncultured Actinomycetota bacterium, assembly GCA_963796825.1. Taxonomy (GTDB): domain Bacteria; phylum Actinomycetota; class Actinomycetes; order Mycobacteriales; family Mycobacteriaceae; genus Mycobacterium. The sequence continues at coordinate 211,959 of CAWCNE010000006.1, read as the reverse complement.
GACCACGTTCTCGCGCAACACCAGGCTGGCGACGGTGGCTGCGGTCACCAGAGCGTCGGTGCCCGCGCGCCCGGACCGCAGCCCGCGCAGCGCGCCGCGCAGGAACGGGTAGCCCATGAAGACGGTCGCGCCGGTCGCGACCAGTTGGCCGCTGGGACCCAGCAGAGGGGGACGGTTGAAGGCGTAGCGGCGCACGCCGAGCAGGGCCAGCGCCGCGCCGCCGATGACCATGCGCAGGACCTCGGTGTTGCGGATGTCCGACGATCGCGGTGTGCGAGCCGGAATCAGTTCGGCGGCAACGTGTTCAGCTTCGGCGATGGCCGCGAGCACCTCGTCGTGGTCGCAGCGCTTCGGCGAATACCACACGACGACAGAGCCGGTGTGCGGATACGCGTGCACGGCGCGAACGCCGTGCTGGCGATCGACCGCCTCCTCGACTGCGACCGCACGCCTCGAATTTGCGCGCACCCAGGGTACTTTCACCCGCATGCGCCCGGCCGCGTCGGAGAGAACCTCCAAATCCGGGCTAGCCGTCATCGATTAGTGCTCGTGGTCGTGATCGTGGTCGCCGATGGCTGGAGGCTGCGCCTCCTCACCGAGACGGTCGCGGGCCTCGGCCACCACGTCGGCCAGCTTCAGCCGGGCTGACTCCGCGGCTTCCTCAGCCCGTCGAGTGCCGCGCAGGCTCCACTCCGTCGCCGACACCGCGGCCTCGTGGAGCGGTGCCTTGCCCAGGGTTTTTCGCAGGACTTCGTAGGCGCTGACGCCGACCAGGCCGGTTACCACCGTGCCGGCCGCTTTTCCCAGTAGGCCTTGCACCACCATCGCGAAACGTCCTCTCGTCATGTCGTTCGGCCCAATGTCTGGCCTCCGACGACGTTAACATCCACATATAGCGATATCAACATGTGTCGGCGGTGAAAGCGTCTGAGTCGCCGGCCAGCCTGAGTCGCCGGCCAGCCCGAGTGCCCGACCAGCCTGAGTGCCCGACCAGCCGGGCGCTCGGTAGTGAACGCCCGGCTGACCGGGCCGCAGCCGGGGTAGGGCGGCGAGAGTGGCTAGAGCGTGCGGGTGACCTTCTCGGTCTCCGTCTTGCGCGCCAGCGCGGCCGGGTCGGGGTTGGCGACGTACACCAGCGAGCCGCCGACCGACAGCACGCTCAGCAGGCCGTCGATCACATCGTCAGGTGTATCCCAGGGCGCGGTTGACAGCACCCGGTCGGTAGCAATCAAACCCTTTGCCGCGACGTCTTTTTGGCACGCAGCCAACACCTCTTCGACGGAGCTGCCGGCCAGTGCCGGGCCAGGGCTCTGCTCGGCGACGATCTGGTCGCCGTGTACCCGCACCGCCGTCGCATAATCGGTGACCCCAATCGGCAGATCGGGTACCGGGCGGCCGAACGCGTCCAGCGACAGCACCGCCACCTCGGCGGCACCGGTGGCGTCTGCCTCCCCGAGCCGGTCGGCGGTGCACAGGGCGATGTCGGCGTATTCGGCCGAGTCGAGTACGACGTCCGCGCCGATCCACCACACCCCGAACAGCACTGCGGCGGTCTGCCAGTGCGCCGGCAGCAGCACGGCCACCCGGCTGCCCGCGGCCGCCGCCCAGCTCGTCACGCAGCAGGTTGCCGGTTTTGGCGGCCCAGTTGGCCAGCGTGACGGCGGACAGTTCGATGCGTTCGCCGGTAGCGTCGTCGTAGTACGTGATGCGCGGGCCGACCGGGTCGGCGCGCAGCATCGGGTCCAGAATCGCTGCGCTGAGGTTCATCGCCTCAGTAGATCAGTTCGGTGCCACTCCTCCGGGTTTTCCGGGATCGCACTGCTCTGTTGATCGTCGTCGGCACGAGATCAGTTGACGCACTCCGGGTGGTCGGAGCCCGCGGTGAGAATCGGCGAGGGCGGGGGAGCGTCGGAGCCGGTGTCGGGGTGCGAGGCCGCCGCCAGCTTGGGGCCGCCGTCGCTGAGGCCCGAACCGGGGCCGGTGTAGTCGCTGCTGAGCACCACCCGGACCGAGCCCGAGCGGGCACCGATGTGCTCGCGACGACGGGCAGCCCGCCCAGTTCATTCGCGACCGCCTGAGCGCCCAGATCGTCGGCGCTGGCGGCCTGTACCTGGCTGTTCTTCACATGCGCGGTGTCGTTGTTCCCGACCTTGCCAGTGCCGAATCCTTTGGCGCTCAACACTTGTGACACCGACGAGGCGAGCCCGTTGATGTCGGTGTCGTTGAGGACGCTGGCGCTGGTCTTGTCCGGCGCGTAGGTGAGCTCCTCGGTCTTGCCCTGGGCCTGGCCATCCAGCAAGCCGGAGACCCAGCTCTGCACCTGGTGCGGGTCGACACGCACCACGCTGTGCATGCCGTCGTCGCTCCAGCCGGACTCGTCGAGCACCGGAATGGTCGCGAACGCAATCCGGCCCGCGGCCAGCTTCTGCAACTGGTTCACGAAATCCATGATGTCCCAACCGGATGAGAGCACCACCGAGCGCTGGATCGCCGACTGCAGCCGGTTCAGCGTGGCCGGGCTGGACAGCGTCTTGCCGGAGATCACCTGATGGGCCAGCGACGACATCACCACCTGCTGACGCACCACCCGGTCCAGGTCGCCGCGGGGCAGCTCGTGGCGCTGCCGGACGAAGCTCAGCGCCTGCGGGCCGTTGAGCTTTTGTGGCCCGGCCGGGAAGTCGGCGCCCGACATCGGTTCGAACACAGGCTCTTTGAGGCAGACATTCACTCCGCCGAGGGCATCGGTGATCAGCGAGAAGCCCAGCAGCCCGATCTCGGCGTAGTGGTCGACGGTGACGCCGGTCAGGTCGGCGACGGTCTTGATCAGCGCTTCGCGGCCGGCCTCGGTGCCCTCGCGCTCGGCCTCGTCGGGCGCGGCGCCGGACTCGACCAGGCTGACCCGCTTCTCTTCCTTGGTCTGGCCGTAGACGCCGTTGATCTTGGTCTTGCCCAGCCCGGGCGCGGACACGTAGGTGTCGCGGGGAATCGAGATCGCGGTGGCCGACTTCCCGTTGTCGGGGATGCGCACCAGGATGATCGTGTCGGTGTTGCTGGCCACCTCGTCGCCGGCGCGCAGTGACGCCAGTTCCTGCGGGCTCAGCGGGTTGCCGTGTGCGTCGGTGCGACTGTCCATACCGACCAGCAGGATGTCGAGTGCGCCGTCGTCGCCGCCGTGTCCCAGCGACGGAGCGAAGACGTGGAAGATCCCGTCCTCGAAGGAGCGGACCTTGCTCCACGCCACCCCCGTGACGAGGACGACCAACACGGCCGTCACGGTCGCAATCACACGGGTCACCCGTTGCTCAGGCATCACACTAGGTTACTTGCGTAACAGCAGTAACTCGGTTAGCCGAGACCCGGCGTGCCAGACTCGATACCCATGTCGCACAGAATCGTGATCGCCGGCGCCGGCGGACAGGTCGGCAGCTTCCTGGCCGCCGAGGCGACCCGGCAGGGACGAGATGTGCTGGGGCTGACGTCGTCGCAGTGGGACATCTCCGATCCGGAGCGCGCCGGCGAGATCGTGCAGGCCGGGGACGTGGTGATCAACTGCGCGGCCTACACCGCCGTCGACGACGCCGAACGCGACCAGGACAGGGCGTACGCGATCAACGCCGCCGGCCCGGAACACATCGCACTGGCCTGCGCGCGGGTGGGGGCCCAGCTGGTCCACATCTCCACCGACTACGTCTTCGACGGTGACTTCGGCGACGCGGCACCCCGGCCCTATGAGCCGGGAGACGCGACCCGGCCGTTGAGCGTCTACGGGCAGACCAAGCTGTCCGGCGAGCAGGCCGTGCTGGCGGCACTGCCGCAGGCCGTGGTGGTCCGTACCGCGTGGGTCTACACCGGCGGGAACGGTAAGGACTTCGTCGCCGTCATGCGCAAACTGGCGGCCGGCGACGGCGTTGTCGACATGGTGGACGACCAGACCGGCTCGCCCACCTACGTCGCCGACCTGGTCGGAGCGCTGCTCGAGGTTGCCGACGGTCGTGTGAAGGCGCCGAACGGGATCGTGCACGCCGCCAATGCAGGTGAGGTCACCCGTTTCGGGCAGACCCGCGCGGTGTTCGAAATCCTGGGCGCCGACCCGCAGCGGGTGCGACCGGTGAGCAGCGATCACAACCCGCGGCCGGCCAGACGGCCGGCGTATTCGGCGTTGTCCGGTCGGCAGTCGCAGAACGCCGGCCTGTCGCCCCTGCGGCCGTGGCGTGCGGCGCTGGAGGCGGCGCTGGCTTCTGCTCCCGAGCAGCACGCGCAGCCCCGACCGTTACCCTCAACGCGTGAGTGACGTGCTGCCGGTGGTCACGGTGACCTATTCGCCGGGGGTGCACCTGGACCGTTTTCTGGCCTCGTTGTCGCACGCGACCGAGCGGCCGGTCAGCGTCCTGATGGCTGACAACGGCTCCACCGACGGGACACCGCAGGCCGCAGTTGAGCGTTACCCGGGCGTACGGCTGTACTCCACCGGAGCCAACCTCGGCTACGGCAGCGCGGTCAACCGCGCGATCGCTCAGTTGGGGGACGCCGACGAGTGGATCGTCGTGGCCAACCCGGATGTGCAGTGGGGCCCGGGCAGCATCGACGCGCTGCTGGACGCCGCGGCGCGTTGGCCCCGCGCCGGGACCTTGGGGCCGTTGATCCACGACCCCGATGGATCGGTGTATCCGTCGGCGCGCCAGTTACCCAGCCTCGTCCGGGGCGGCATGCACGCGGTTCTCGGTCCGCTGTGGAAGAAGAATCCGTGGTCTGCGGCCTATCGGCAGGAGCGGCTGGAGCCCAGCGAGCGACCGGTCGGCTGGCTGTCCGGGTCGTGCCTGCTGGTGCGTCGCGCGGCCTTCGAGCAGATCGGCGGGTTCGACGAGCGCTTCTTCATGTACATGGAGGACGTCGACCTCGGCGACCGGATGGGCCGGGCCGGCTGGCTGAACGTCTACGTGCCGACGGCGGAAGTGCTGCACCACAAGGGTCACGCCACTGCGCGAGAGTCGTCGCGCAATCTGGCCGCGCACCACAAAAGCACCTACCTCTACCTCGCCGACCGGCATTCTGGACCTTGGCGTGCTCCACTGCGCTGGGGCCTGCGGGCCGGTCTGGCGGTGCGGTCGCGATTGATGGTGCGTAATTCTCCAGAAGGGCGGCGCTGATGGGCGAGCAGGTTGACGCAGTTGTTCTGGTCGGCGGCAAAGGGACTCGACTGCGGCCGTTGACGTTGTCGGCGCCGAAGCCGATGCTGCCGACGGCCGGGCTGCCCTTCCTGACCCACCTGCTGTCGCGGATCGCCGCAGCCGGGATCGAGCACGTGATCCTCGGAACATCCTACAAGCCGACGGTTTTCGAGGCGGAGTTCGGTGACGGCGTCCAAACTGGGTCTGCAGATCGACTACGTGACCGAGCAGAGTCCGCTGGGCACCGGCGGCGGAATCGCCAACGTCGCCGGCTATCTGCGGCACGACACGGCGATGGTGTTCAACGGCGACGTGCTCTCCGGAGCCGATCTGGGACAACTGCTGGACTACCACAACGAGCAGCAGGCTGACCTGACGCTGCACCTGGTGCGAGTCGGCGACCCCCGGGCTTTCGGCTGTGTGCCGACCGAAAACGGCCGTGTCACAGCATTTTTGGAGAAGACCGAAGATCCGCCGACCGACCAGATCAATGCCGGCTGCTACGTGTTCACCCGCGAGACCATCGATCGGATCCCGCGCGGCCGCGAGGTGTCGGTGGAGCGTGAGGTGTTCCCCGCGCTGCTGGCCGACGGAGTCAAGGTGTGCGGCTACGTCGACGCCAGCTACTGGCGCGACATGGGCACGCCGGAAGACTTCGTCCGCGGATCGGCCGACCTGGTGCGCGGTATCGCGCCGTCGCCGGCACTGGGCGGCCACCGCGGTGAGCAGTTGGTGCACGATGGTGCCGCGGTCTCGCCCGGCGCGTTGCTCATCGGCGGCACGGTCGTCGGTCGCGGCGCCGAAATCGGGCCCGGCGCACGGTTGGACGGCGCGGTTATCTTCGACGGCGTCCGGATCGAGGCGGGCAGCGTGATCGAAAGATCGATCATCGGATTCGGCGCGCGGATCGGGCCGCGGGCATTGATCCGCGACGGCGTGATCGGCGACGGCGCCGACATCGGCGCCCGCTGCGAGCTGCTGCGTGGCGCGCGGGTGTGGCCCGGCGTCAGCATTCCCGACGGCGGGATCCGCTACTCCAGCGACGTGTGAGCCCCGCGAGTGTTCGAACGTGACGTTAGCTTCACGCTCGGGCTCGAACGTGCCGCTGGCTTCACGCTCGAAGCGTCGCGCGCTCGACCAGGTAGGCCAGCGCCTCGTCGGTGCCGGCGGGCAGCCCGTCGATCGGCCACCACCGCAGGTCCACTGACTCCTCGCTGACCGCGATCTGCGCCCCGGCCGGCGCCTGGGCGACGAACTGCAGATCGAGGTGGCGGGTCGGCACGCCCAGCGAGCAGGTCAGCGCGTGGACGTTGATCGCGGCCAGGTCGGGGGAGATCCGCAAGCCCTCGACGCCGGACTCTTCGGTGGCCTCCCGCAGCGCCGCGCGCGAGGATGTCGGTGTCGGAATCCTCGCAGTGCCCGCCCAATTGGACCCAGCGTCCCAGCCGCGGATGCAGCGTCAACAACACCTGGCCGCCGGTGTCGTCGAGCACCAACGCCGAGGCCGTGATGTGGCCCGGTACGCACGCCCGACGGCAGGCGTCCTCCCGCGCGTCCAAGAATGCCAGCACCGCATTGCGCAGCGAATCCTGCGAGCGATCCGGCGGCTGCCAGTCGGACAGCAGCGCGATCGCCGAGTCGCGGACGCTCACTTGCGCACCAGCAGATCTTTGACCGCGGCGGGTTCGCGGGGCCCGGTCACGGGTTGCTCGGGATAGCCGATCGCGATGGCGCCCAACGGTTCCCAGTCATCAGGCAGATCCAGTTCGGCGCGAACCAGATCCGCGGCGAAGATCGTCGACCCGATCCAGCAGCTGCCCACCTCGCGTACCGCCAACGCCACCAGCAGCGCCTGGACGGCGGCGCCGACCGCGACGGTGAACATCGTGTGCTCGGCTTCGGTCCGCGCGGCGTCGGGATAACTGTGCGCACCATCGGGCACCAGGAACGGAATCACGACTTCGGGTGCGTCGTAGAGGATCTGACCGCGGGCCACTCGTCGCTCGACCGCATCGGCGGGCTTGCCGTCGCCGGTCAAGTCGGCGCGCCACTTGTCGCGCATCCGCTCGAGCAGCCGGTCGCGCACCGACCGGGTCTGCAGCCAGACGAAACGCACGGGCCGGGTGTGGTGCGGTGCGGGGGCGGTGAGCGCCTCGGCGACCGCGTCCTCGATCAGCCGCGGCGGCACCGGGTCGCCGGCGAACTGGCGCACCGAACGACGCAGCAGCTGGGCCTGCTGACGGCCCAGCTCCAGGGCCTCGGCGGTACCCAGCCAGAACAGGTCGTCGGTGCCCGACCGCACGAGATGCCGGGCCGTGGCGTCGGTCTCGGTCACCACGCCGGCGGGCAGCCCGCGCACCACGGCCACCGGTATCGAGGTCAGCTTGCCCTTGACCAGATCGGCCGCGGCGGCGATCTCGTCGGCGACGGCGACCTCGGTGACCAACAGCTCGTTGCCGTGCCGGTCGACCGCGCCGGCGTAGCCGTGCAGGACCGAGACCCCGGCCGCGCCGACGGCGGCGTCGGTCTGGCCGTTGCGCCACGCCCGGCCCATTGTGTCGGTGATGACGATGCCGACGGTGACACCGAGACTGCGCCGCAGGTCCGGCCCGCAACGACGCCGCGCTGCCGTCGGGATCGACGGGCAGCAGCGCCAATTCGTCGGTGCCGATGTTGGATCCGTCCACGCCGGATGCGGCCTGCACGACGCCCAGTCCGTTCTCGGTGATCAGTGTCCGGCCCTTACGGGCAAGTACGCGGACGGATTCGGCGTCGACGAGCTTGCGGCGCAACGCGTCTCGCGCTTCGGGGTCTTCGGGCGCGGGCACCAGGCGGCCCTCGCACTTGGACAGCACCTTGCTGGTGACCACCAGGACGTCGCCGTCGCGCAGCCAGGGCGCCGCAGCCGCGAGCGCCGCGCCGAGATCGTCGCCGGGACGGAATTCGGGAAGCCCGGTCACCGGCAGGATCTCGATCGGCGACGCGGTGCCGTGCTCGTCGGCGGCGGTGGGCGAGGTGGTCACGCTGCCACGCCCGCAAGGTCCAGTCCGGCGCTGACCATCGCGGCCGTGGCCGTTCGGATCGGTCATCAGCAGCGGCACCGATCGCACAGCTATGCCGTCGATCTCGGCGTGATCGCCCTCGTGGATCAGCCAGCAGTCCAGGATTCCGGTTCCGGCTCGCGCGCCGTGATACCGGCCGACCGCCTCCGCGGTCGACTCCACGCCGATCGACCTTCAAGCACTCATCGGCCATCCCGCGCAACGGCTTTCCATCGATGATCGGGGAGTAGCCGACGACCGGAGCTCCGGTGGACCGCAGCGCCGCCCGGATCCCCGGCACGGCCAAGATCGCCCCGACGCTCACCACGGGATTCGACGGCGCGATCAGAACCACGTCCGCGTCGGCGATGGCATCGGTGGCTTCGGTTGTGGCGTTGGCCTTTTCGGCGCCGACGAATGCGAAGCTGTGCGTTGGCAGCTGCGCGCGGTAGCGCACCCACCACTCCTGGAAGTGGATCGCGCGCTGACTGTCGTCGTCGGGATCGGTGATGACGACATGTGTTTCGCAACGATCGTCGCTGACGGGCAGTAGCCGCGCGCCGGGCTGCCAGCGGTCGCACAACGCCGCGGTCACCTGCGACAGCGGGTAGCCGGCCCGCAGCATCTGGCTGCGCACCAGGTGGGTGGCCAGGTCGCGGTCGCCGAGTCCGAACCAGTCCGGCTGCACGCCGTAGTGGGCGAGTTCCTCTTTGGCGTGCCAGGTTTCGTTGCGATGACCCCAGCCGCGCTCCGGGTCCACCCCGCCACCCAGGGTGTACATGCAGGTGTCCAGATCGGGGCAGATGCGCACTCCGTGCATCCATGCGTCGTCGCCGATGTTGACGATCGCCGTCAGGTCGTGCTCGCCGGCAGGCGCAGAGCCGGAGGCGAATTGGCCTAGGCCGAGTAGCTGTTGCACCCCGAGCAGGAAGCGTGCGCCGCCAACCCCGCCGACCAGAACCGTCACCTTCACACCGCACGACAGTACGCGCGGCGGCGGTGCAGGCACCGCGGCGAGTCGGGGGAGCAACTAGTCGGATGGTGCCGGAATGTCTTGTGTGACTGGTGTGACCGACACGCCACGCCCGCACCGGCCTCGGTGCCGCAAATATTTGGTCACGAGATGGTATGGAAATCTTCCGAATCGCTTGCGAATCGACTCTTACCCGTGTGTAATCACAGCAGTGTCATTTCGGTTGGCCGGCCGGATTCGGTGTCGCAGACCGAGATTCGATCAAATGTTCGAATCGGGATGACCGACATCAGAACAGTGGTGACATTCGCGATCTACAAAACCAGGTGAGGAGGCGGAGCATGTCCTATGAACACCTTCGGGGGCTAATGGGAGGGACCCCGCACACCGCTCCCGGTCTGCCGTTGACAGGGGTATCCCCAAGGCCCCATTTGAGTTTGGTTCCCGACGCCATCGAAGACGAATTCGAGGGCATCGAGGAAGCAACCGAACAGTGGCAAGACCGTGCGTTGTGTGCCCAAACAGATCCGGAGGCGTTCTTCCCCGAGAAGGGCGGCTCCACCCGCGAGGCCAAGAAGATCTGCCTTGGCTGCGAGGTTCGTAGCGAATGTCTGGAATACGCCTTGGCTCAACGATGAGCGCTTCGGCATCTGGGGTGGTCTCTCCGAGCGCGAGCGTCGTCGCCTCAAGCGCGGAATCGTCTGACCCGACGCGGTCATTGAATAGCGGGTGACCCGCTGAGCCCGGCTTGGCCGGGTTCGCGGTCGCCCGCTATTCGTCTTCTATCGTCGGGTCGATGACCGACGGTTCGACATCCAGATAGGTGGCCACCTGGGCCACCAGGATTTCATGCAGCAATTCAGCGAGCTCGACGGTGTCCTTGGCGCGTCGTTCGATTGGCTTGCGGAACAACACAACCCGCGCGCGGGTGGCACTGCCGCGCACGTCAACGCCGGCAGCGATCAGACGGGCCAGTGCGATCGGCCCGTCGGCGACTACCTCCGGTGGCCACTGCACGCTCTCGGGGTCCTTGGCCGAAATCCGCGGGATCTCGTCGACGGCGACGTCGAGCCCGGACAGCCGTTCCTGCCAGCGCCGCTCGATGGGCTCGTAGGCCTCGAGTACGGCCATGTCGAAGCGTTCGGCGCGGCTGCGCCAGCCCGGCACCGTCGGCGGCAGTAAGCGGACCGCGCATATCGCGACCGCGGCGCGAGACCTTCTTGCCCGTCGAACGGCGGCCGCGCGGGGAGCTGCGCGAATCGCTCACCCGGCGATGGTAACGGTTGGGCATCCTGGCGCGATCGAATGCGCGTGTCCGCCGCCGTGCGGACGTTTTCGCACGATAACCTCACGATCGTGAACGTTCCGCGTCGCTGCTGCCGTCCAGGGTGTCCGCATTACGCGGTCGCGACGCTGACCTTTGTGTATTCGGACTCAACGGCCGTCGTCGGCCCGCTGGCCGTTGCCAGTGAGCCGCACTCCTGGGACCTGTGTGTGAGCCATGCCGGCCGGATCACGGCGCCGCGTGGCTGGGAGCTGGTCCGGCACGCCGGCCCGCTGGCCACCAACCCCGACGAAGACGATCTGATCGCGCTGGCCGAAGCCGTGCGGGAGGGCCGCGATGTGGTCGTCGCGAGGCGCGGTCAACGGATTCCACGAGCCCGGTGGGCAGTTCAACGGCGCACCGGCCGAGGCTCCGGCCGCCGGCGTGCTGACCTCGACCGCTGCCCGCCCGGCCGGCAACGGCCGCCGTCGCGGGCATCTTCGGGTGCTGCCCGACCCCTCCGACTAGCGACGGGGCCGGGCTCCTCAACGGACCGCGACGGTCCGCCTCGTCACCCGGCTCGGACCCGATTGCCGCGCTCCTCAACGGACCGCACGGTCCGCTCGTCACCCGGCTAGGCTGACGACGCACGATCATCCTCCGTCGTCAGGAGCCCTCTCGATGTCTCGGCCTGCTGCGGCTGTTCACCGTGTGATCAAGGCGTATGACGTCCGGGGTCTGGTCGGTACGGAGATCGACGAGTCGTTCGTGCACGACGTCGGCGCCGCCTTCGCCCGGCTGATGCGTAGCGAAGGTGCAAGCCGAGTCGCCATCGGCTTCGACATGCGCGACAGCTCGCCGTCGTTGGCGGCCGCCTTCGGCGACGGCGTCACCGGCGAGGGTCTCGACGTCATCCGGATCGGGCTGGCCTCGACCGATCAGCTCTACTTCGCCTCCGGGCTGCTCGACTGCCCGGGCGCGATGTTCACCGCGAGCCACAACCCGGCCGCCTACAACGGCATCAAGCTGTGCCGGGCCGGCGCCAAACCGGTCGGTGTCGACACCGGGCTGACCGTCATCAGCGACGACCTGATCGCCGGCGTCGCCTCCCACGACGGCGCCAGCGGAACCGTGACCGACCAGGATGTGCTGGCCGAGTACGGCGTCTTCCTGCGCTCGCTGGTCGACACCGGCGGCTTTCGGCCGTTGCGGGTGGCAGTCGACGCGGGCAACGGGATGGCAGGTCACACCACGCCCGCGGTGCTCGGGGCGATCGACTCGCTCACGCTGCTGCCGCTGTACTTCGAACTCGACGGCTCGTTCCCCAACCACGAGGCCAATCCGCTGGACCCGGCGAACCTCGCCGACCTGCAGGCATTCGTCGCTAGACAATCGCGCAGATATCGGGTTGGCCTTCGACGGCGATGCCGACCGGTGCTTCGTGATCGACGAGCGCGGCCTGCCGGTGTCGCCGTCGACGGTGACCGCCCTCGTCGCCGCTCGCGAGCTGGGCCGCGAGATCGGCGCGACGGTGATCCACAACCTGATCACGTCGCGCGCTGTCCCCGAGTTGGTCGTCGAGCGCGGCGGCACGCCGGTGCGTTCACGTGTCGGGCACTCCTACATCAAGGCGCTGATGGCCGAGACCGGCGCGATTTTCGGTGGCGAACATTCGGCGCACTATTACTTCCGCGACTTCTGGGGGGCCGACTCGGGAATGCTGGCCGCGCTGTACGTGCTGGCCGCGCTCGGCAAACAGCAGCGCCCGCTGTCCGAGCTGACCGCCGACTACCAGCGCTACGAGTCATCCGGCGAAATCAACTTCACCGTCGAGGATTCCGCGTCCTGCGTCGAGGCGGTGCTCAAGGCGTTCGGCACCCGGATCCAGTCGATTGATCACCTCGACGGAGTGACCGTCGACCTCGGCGAGGGCAGCTGGTTCAACCTGCGGACCTCCAACACCGAGCCGTTGCTGCGGCTGAACGTGGAAGGTCGTTGCGTCGAGGACGTCGACGGGGTGGTCGAGCAGGTCGCCGAGGCGATCCGCCGGCAGTTCAGCCAGCCGGAGGCCGTGACGTGAATGCCGCCCAGGCCACTGATCGACCTCGACGACACCGAAGGCCTGCTCGGCGCCGACCGCGATGGACTCTTGCGGGCGGCGTCGATGGCCGGCGCGCACGTGCGTGCTGTCGCGGCGGCACTCGACGAGGGTGCGCTGGATTCGGTGCGCGGCGGTGACCGGCCGCGCACGGTGATCTGGGTGGCCGGCCGGGGAGCCGCCGAGACCGCGGGCACCATGCTGGCGGCGACGGCGGGCGGTTCGGCCCCGTCGCCGATCGTGGTCGCCGCGGAGGCCCCGCCGTGGATCGGACCACTGGACGTGCTGGTTGTGGCGGGTGACGATCCCGGGGATTCGGCATTGGTCGGGGCCGCCGCGAGCGGGGTGCGTCGCGGTGCCCGGGTCGTGATCGCCGCGCCTTACGAGGGCCCGCTGCGCGATCTCAGCGCCGGTCGGGTGGCGGTGATGGAGCCACGACTTCCGATCGTTGGCGACCTCGGTCTGTGCCGATACCTCGCCGTCGGGCTGGCCGTCCTGGAAAGCGTCGATCCCCGGCTGCGGGTGGACCTGGCCGCGCTGGCCGATGAGTTGGATGCCGAGGCATTGCGCAACAGCGCCAGCCGCGAAATCTTCACCAATCCGGCCAAGGCGCTGGTCGAGCGCATGTCGAGGCGTCGCGTGGTGTTCGCCGGCGACTGCGCGGCGACCCTGGCGCTGGCCCGGCACGGGTCCGGCGTCCTGTTGCGTGCCGCGAACGAGGTGGCCGCCGCCACCGGCTTGGCGGAGGCGTTGACCGCGCTGCAGACCGGGTCGGGCCCGGCCTTCGTCGATCAAGAAGAGGCGCTGTTCCACGACGAGGAGATCGACGGGCCGATCACCGACCGGTTGCGGATTGTGGTGCTGGCGCTGGACGCTGAGCGGGCCATCGTGGCTTCCAGGGTTGCCGGGTTCGACGACGTCGACGTGGTGGGCGCTGAGGATGTGCCGGATCTGCCGGAGGCTGGCGCCGCGCGGCCCGGGACCCAACGCGCTGAGCAGCAGCTGGCTATATTGGCTGTCCGGTTGGAGATGGCGGCGGTTTATTTACGGCTCGTGCGGGGATAACTGGTTCTGAGGTAATGGCAAGTGCAGTTGCTACGTGGAGCGATACGGACGTACGCGTGGGGGTCACGGACCGCCATCGCGGAGTTCACTGGTCGTCCGGCGCCCGCGGCGCACCCGGAGGCCGAGCTCTGGCTGGGCGCTAACCCCGGTGACCCGTCTTGGCTCGAAGGGCCAGGCGGTGAAATCTCGTTGCTGCAGGCCGTGGACGACGACCCCGAGGGCCAGCTCGGCGCGGCGGCCCGCGCCCGATTCGGTGACGCGCTGCCGTTCCTGGTCAAAGTGCTGGCGGCCGACGAGCCGCTGTCGCTGCAGGCGCACCCCAGCGCCGCGCAGGCCGCAGAGGGTTATCGGCGCGAGGAGCGGCGCGGGATCCCGCTGAAATCGCCGGTCCGCAATTATCGCGACGCCAGCCACAAGCCGGAGCTGTTGGTGGCTCTGCACCAGTTCGAGGCGCTGGCCGGGTTCCGTCCGGCGGCCAAAACCATCGAGCTGCTCACAGCGTTGGCGGTATCCGACCTGGATCCGTCCATCGACTTGTTAAACGACCAGTCCGACGCCGACGGGCTACGGGCGTTGTTCACCACCTGGATCACCGCGCCACAGCCCGACATCGACATTCTGGTGACCGCGGTCCTGGACGGCGCCATCACCTATTTAAGTTCCGGTGCAACGGAATTCGCGGCCGAAGCCAAGACCGTGCTGGAATTGGGCGAGCGGTATCCCGGCGACGCCGGTGTGCTGGCCGCGCTGTTGCTCAATCGGATCACGCTCGGCCCCGGCGAGGGGATCTACCTGTCGGCGGGAAACCTGCACGCCTACCTGCGCGGCGTCGGCCTGGAAGTAATGGCCAACTCCGACAACGTGCTACGAGGTGGCCTGACCCCCAAGCACGTCGACGTTCCCGAGTTGCTGCGAGTCCTGAATTTCACTCCGACCACCGAGTCTCAGTTGCGTGCGGACACCCATCCGGATGGACTGGCGTCGTTTTATGACACGCCCACGGCCGAATTCGCGGCGTCGATGCTCACGTTGGGTGCCGACCAAGTCGGCCACGAAGTCGACGCGCCGTCACGGCATGACGGCCCGCAGATCCTGCTGTGCGTCGAGGGTGCGACGGCGGTGCACGGAAAGTCCGGGAACCTGACGCTGACCCGCGGCGGCGCGGCGTGGGTGGCCGCCGACGACGGACCGATCCGACTGGTCGCGCACGAGCCGACGAAGATTTTCCGGGCTACCGTCGGCCTGTAGTCCGCGCCGTTATCAGCGCGACGCCAGGGCGCCCCGGCGCTCTGCCTTTCCGGCGCGACGCCCGGCGAGCCACAGTCGCATGTTGTGCCTGACCGTGCGACCGACCAGGCCCGCTGAAGGGCACCATGTAGAGGCTGTCCAACAACGAGAAGCGGCGCAAAAACCATTCGGCGAGAACCGGATCGGTCTCGGCCGCGCCGAGAAACTGGTCGAACAGGCTGCCGACCGGCCGGTACCACCACGGCGCCTCGCCGGTCGCGTTGTGCAGGCTTATATCGCCGATCGCGGTCATCGTCCACACCGGATAGGTGCTTTTGGCGGTGGCCCTGTTCACGACCCGGGCCAGATCGTCGCCGACGTTGTCGGCCAGCGCCCGGCGCAGATGAGAAGCCTGCAGCGAGGACATCGTCATGCCCTGTCCGTAGGTGGGGTCGAAGCTGGCTACCGCATCGCCCAGCGGCAGGATCCCGGCGGGGAACCGGTCGAGCTTGTGGTAGCGGCGCCACCGGCTGGTGGGGTAGCGGTGGAAGGCCGGCTCACCGACGGGTTCGGCATGGTCCAGCGCGCTCGAGATACGTTCGGGCAGAATCTTTTTGGCGAGTGTCAACATCTCCGAAAAGGTATGTGGCGGTTCGACTTTCGCGATACCGAAGGTGGTCAACGTCCAGGTGCCGTCCTCGTAGCCCAGCAGGCCCAGGCCGAGCGGTTGCTCGCGCGACGCGCCGGCCACGATCACCCGCTCCCGAACCGCCCCCTCGGGCAGCCGGAACTGATGCGACGCGTACCCAATGCCGACCTCGACGGTCTTCTCCGGCGGGCGTTGATATCCCCACTGTTCCAGCCATACCGGCAACCGGGTGCCGCGACCGGCCGCGTCGACCACCACGTCGGCGGCCACGAAGTCGGGCTCATCGCCGTCGCTGTCGAGGAACACCCCGGTCACCCGCTGCGCGTCCACGTCGAATCGCGGCTGGGCCACCGAACGATGCTGGATCTCGACATTGGGAATCTTGTAAACCCGTTGCCGTATCTGCCATTCCAGCTGCGGGCGGCTGGGCACATATGCGGTGAACTCGTCGCGCAGCGTGTGTCCGGTGCCCAGCACATGACCGGCCGCGCCGAAGTAGATGCAATCCGGCCGGTTCTCCAGGACGGGCACTCCGGCGGCCACCATGTCGTCGAGCAGACCGGGGAACAACCCGTCGAACTCCATCGCGCCGCGGGCCATCAGCAAGTGAACGTGGCGGCCCTGCGGAACGGCGGTGCGGTTGCTCGGCGTGCTCGGCAGATCGTCGCGCTCGAACACCGTGACCCGGTCGTAGAAGTCGGACAGCACCCTCGCCGCGCACAGCCCGGCGAGGCTCGCGCCGATCACGACAGCGTGCTTCCTGTTATTTCCCCCACCCATCTGGCCACCGTACTCGGTACTGTTCGGCATGGCTGATCGCTGGCGCACCAAATCGATCGAGCAGTCGATCGCCGACACCGACGATCCGGACACCAAGCTCCGCAAGGATCTGAGCTGGTGGCACCTCTGCGTTTTCGGGGTGTCGGTGGTGATCGGCGCGGGCATCTTCACCGTCACCGCCTCCACCGCAGGCGACATCACCGGGCCGGCGATCTGGATTTCGTTCCTCATCGCCGCCGTCACCTGCGGGCTCGCCGCGCTGTGCTACGCGGAGTTCGCGTCGATGCTGCCGGTGGCCGGCAGCGCCTACACGTTCTCCTATGCCACGTTCGGCGAGTTCGTCGCCTGGACCATCGGTTGGAACCTGGTACTGGAGCTGGCCATCGGCGCCGCCGTCGTCGCCAAGGGCTGGTCGAGTTACCTGGGCACCGTTTTCGGATTCGGCAGCAGCACAATCAAATTCGGCTCGTTGACGCTGGATTGGGGTGCGGTGCTGATCGTGGCGCTGGTGGCCGGCCTGCTGGCATTGGGCACCAAGTTGTCGTCGCACTTCTCCACGGTGGTGACCGCCGTCAAGGTGTCGGTTGTGCTGCTGGTGATCGTCGTCGGCGCCTTCTATGTCAAGGCCGCCAACTACTCGCCGTTCATCCCGCCGCCGCAGGGCGGACAGGCCGGCACCGGCGTCGACCAGTCGTTGTTCTCGCTGCTCACCGGCGCGCACAGCAGCCACTACGGCTGGTACGGGGTGCTCGCGGGCGCGTCGATCGTGTTCTTCGCGTTCATCGGTTTCGACATCGTGGCCACCATGGCCGAGGAGACCAAGAACCCGCAGCGCGACGTGCCCCGCGGCATCCTCGTCACGCTCGGCATCGTGACCGTGCTGTACATAGCGGTTTCGGTGGTGTTGTCCGGAATGGTCTCCTACACCCAGCTGAAGACCACCCCCGACGGCCGGCACGCCAACCTGGCCACCGCCTTTGCGGCCAACGGCGTGCACTGGGCTTCCGGGCTCATTTCCATCGGCGCGCTTGCCGGCCTGACCACCGTGGTGATGGTCCTTCTGCTGGGCGGATGCCGGGTGCTTTTCGCGATGGCGCGCGACGGCTTGCTGCCGCGACCGCTGGCCAAAACCGGCGCACGCGGCACCCCGGTCCGCATCACCGCTCTGGTCGCGTTGCTGGTCGCCACGACGGCCTCGGCGTTTCCGACGGACAAACTGGAGGAAATGGTCAACGTCGGAACCCTTTTCGCGTTTCTGCTGGTGTCGGCCGGCGTGCTCGTCCTGCGTCGTACCCGCCCGGATCTGCCGCGCGGGTTCCGCGCGCCGCTGGTACCGTTACTCCCGATCGCCTCGGTAGGTGCGTGTATCTGGCTGATGGTCAACCTCACCGTTGTTACTTGGGTGAGATTCGCGATCTGGATGGCCATCGGGATCGTCATCTACCTGGCTTACGGCCGCCGGAATTCGGTGCTGGCCAGGCACGACGCCGTCGTCAAATCTGGTGTGCAACTGGGTAATAACGCTATTTGACACCAGTGGTTTCTAGTCTAATATCGCTGAATCAAGATCATCGAGGCGCTAATCGTCTCGTCGCGTTTCGAGGTGCTACGAGTCGCCCGGAGGCTATCGATATGACGGCAGGACCTACCGACAACACGATGGAGTGGCAGGACAAGAAGCGCCGTCTGTGGTTGATGGGACTGGTCTTTCCGACGCTGGTCCTCACCGTCACGCCGTTCATCTGGGCGATGAACCAGTTGGGCTGGTACCCCGCCTCCCAAGTGCTGTTCTGGATCGGCCCGATCCTGCTGTACGTCGTGATGCCCACCCTCGACTTGCGATTCGGGTCGGACGGGCAGAATCCGCCCGAAGAGGTCACCCAGTGGCTGGAGAACGACAAGTACTACCGCTTCTGCACCTATGCGTTCATCCCGTTCCAATACCTCAGCGTGATCGCCGCCGCATTGACGTTCACCGCGCCTAACTTGAGCTGGTTGGGTCAACCCGGTCCGCTGAGCTGGCCGGCCAAAATCGGTCTGGCCCTGTCGATAGGCGCACTGGGCGGAGTCGGCATCAATACCGCGCACGAGATGGGGCACAAGAAGGAGTCGCTGGAGCGGTGGCTGTCCAAGATCTCCCTGGCGCCGACCGGCTACGGTCATTTTTACATCGAGCACAACCGCGGTCACCATGTCCGGGTTGCGACGCCGGAAGACCCGTCGTCCGCGCGCTTCGGTGAGACGTTCTGGGAGTTCTTGCCGCGCAGCGTCTTTGGCAGCCTGCGCTCTGCTCTGCAGCTGGAGGCCCAGCGGATCCGCCGGCGGGGCGGCAATCCGTGGAATCCGAAAACCTACCTGATCAACGACGCCCTCAACGCCTGGCTGATGACCGTCGTGCTGTGGACCGCGCTGCTGGCGGTATGCGGCCCGGCAGTGATCCCGTTCCTGATCATCCAGGCGGTCTTCGGCATCACCCTGCTGGAGGCGGTCAACTACCTCGAGCACTACGGACTCCTGCGGCAGAAGAGAGCCAACGGCCGCTATGAGCGCTGCACGCCCGAGCACAGCTGGAACTCCGACCACATCGTCACCAACGTGTTGCTGTACCACCTGCAGCGGCACAGCGACCACCACGCCAACCCGACCCGGCGCTACCAGACGCTGCGCAGCATGGACGGTGCCCCGAATCTGCCGTGCGGCTACGGAGCGCTGATCGGAGTGACCTACTTCCCGCCGCTGTGGCGCAAGCTGATGGACCACCGGGTGATCGAGCACTACGGCGGCGATGTCACGCAGGTCAACATGCAACCGCGGCTGCGCGAGAAGGTGCTGGCCCGCTACGGCCCTACCGCGTGATGGTGGCCTGATCCTTTCGCATTCCTGCTGGTCGGGCGGCGTCCTCATCGTGCGCCTGACGTTTCGTGCGCCTTCCGAGCGCCACTAATGCCGTCTGCGACGGCCACTGTCGTCGCCTAATGGCTTTACAAAACATGGCTCTGTGTCTAGACATGGGACGAATAAAGCGCTAATGTCCATTCTGAAGGTGTGATGGCTCACAAGGAGGTAGGCGATATGACCGCCGGATCAACCGAAGGCACAACGATGTGGCAGGACCGGAAGCGTGGCCTGTGGCTGATGGGACTGATCGTCCCGACGCTGCTGCTGGTCGTGCTGCCAATCGTCTGGGCGATGAACCAGTTCGGCTGGCAGACCGCTTCCCAGGGGTGGTTCTGGATCGGCCCGATTCTGCTGTACATCGTGCTGCCCGCGCTGGATCTGCGATTCGGCGCCGACGGCCAGAATCCGCCCGACGAGGCGATGAAGTGGCTGGAGAACGACAAGTACTACCGCTACTGCACGTACGCCTTCATCCCGTTCCAATACCTCAGCCTGGTCTTGGGCGCTTACCTGTTCACCGCGTCGAATCTGAGCTGGCTGGGCTTCGAGGGGTCGCTCAGCTGGCCGGCCAAGATCGGCTTGGCGCTGTCGGTGGGAACGCTGGGCGGAGTCGGCATCAACACCGCGCACGAGATGGGGCACAAGAAGGAGTCGCTGGAGCGCTGGCTGTCCAAGATCACCCTTGCGCAGACCGGCTACGGCCACTTCTACATCGAGCACAACCGCGGCCACCACGTCCGGGTTGCGACGCCGGAGGACCCCGCGTCGGCGCGCTTCGGTGAGACGTTCTGGGAGTTCTTGCCGCGCAGCGTCTTTGGCAGCCTTCGTTCGGGAGTGCGGCTGGAGGCCCAGCGGATCCGCCGGCAGGGTGGCAATCCGTGGAACCCGAAGACCTACCTGTCCAACGATGTCATCAACGCCTGGCTGATGACCGTGGTGCTGTGGGGCGCGCTGCTCGCCGTGTTCGGCCCGGCGCTGATCCCGTTCCTGATCATCCAGGCGGTCTTCGGCTTCAGCCTGCTCGAGTCGGTCAACTACCTCGAGCACTACGGGCTGCTACGGAGCAAGAACGAGAACGGCCGCTACGAGCGCTGCACGCCCGAGCACAGCTGGAATTCCGACCACATCGTCACCAACCTGTTCCTGTACCACCTGCAGCGGCACAGCGACCACCACGCCAACCCGACCCGGCGCTACCAAACCCTGCGCAGCATGGACGGTTCGCCGAACCTGCCCAGCGGCTACGCGGCGCTGATCGGGCTGACCTATTTCCCGCCGCTGTGGCGCAAGCTGATGGACCACCGGGTGATCGAGCACTACGACGGCGACATCAGCCGGGTCAACGTGCAACCACGGCTGCGCAAGAAGGTGCTGGCCCGTTACGGCACCGCGGCTTGATGGTTTTCCGGCGAGAGACTCGAAAAATCAAGGGAGGTAACGAAATGAGCGACTACAAACTCTTCATCTGCGTGCAGTGCGGATTCGAATACGACGAAGCCAAGGGCTGGCCGGAAGACGGCATCGCGCCCGGCACCCGCTGGGACGACATCCCCGAGGACTGGAGCTGCCCGGACTGCGGCGCCGCGAAGTCCGACTTCGAGATGGTGGAAGTCGCCCGCGCGTGAGCCAGACCAGCGCGACAACGCCGACCGCCGCGATACACAGTCGCGGCGGTCTAGGCGTTAGGGTCGCGCGTATGCGAAGGGTCCCGTACGCCGAGGCGTCGCGGGCCCTTCTGCGTGACTCGGTGCTCGACGCGATGCGCGAGCTGCTGGGCAGCCGCGACTGGTCGTCGATCACGCTGGCCGACGTGGCTCGCGCCGCGGGTATCAGCCGCCAGACCATCTACAACGAATTCGGGTCACGGCAAGGCCTGGCCCAGGGCTACGCGCTGCGGCTCGCCGACCGACTGGTGGACGCCGTAGAAGACGCCATCTACGCCAATGTCGGTGATGTCTATGCCGCCTTCCTGCAGGGCTTTCGGGCGTTCTTCGCCGATTCGGCGGCCGACCCGCTGGTGATCTCGCTGCTGACCGGTGTGGCCAAACCCGATCTGCTGCAGATCATCACCACCGACAGCGGGCCGATCATCACGCACTGCTCGGCCCGGTTGACGTCGTCGTTCATGGACAGCTGGATGCGCGCCAGCGAGGCCGATTCCGGAATGATCGCGCGCGCCATCGTGCGGCTGGCGATGAGCTACGTGTCGATGCCGCCGGAGGCCGACCACGACGTGGCCGCTGACCTGGCACGACTCATGACGCCGGCGGCGGAGCGCTACGGTGAGCTTCGGGAGGACTTCCAGCCGGGGGTCCGGGGTGGTACCACCGGCGAGGGCGGGGAAGCCAAAGAATAGGCTTGTCGTCACCGACTGACCTCAGATCGCGGCCGAGAATACGTCGCGACTAATATGTAACCAAGCTAATTAGTTGACCGGAGGAATGGGTAGTACATGACGACGACCGAACAGCAGCTGACCCCCGACGTGGTGAACGGGCTCGATTTCAAGGTGGCCGACCTGTCGCTGGCCGAATACGGCCGCCGCGACATCGAGCTCTCCGAGCAGGAGATGCCGGGTCTGATGTCGCTGCGCCGTGAATACCACGACGTCCAGCCGCTCAAGGGCGCCCGCATCTCGGGCTCGCTGCACATGACCGTGCAGACCGCGGTGCTGATCGAGACGCTGACGAGCCTCGGTGCTGAAGTTCGCTGGGCGAGCTGCAACATCTTCTCCACCCAGGACCACGCCGCCGCCGCGGTCGTCGTCGGCCCGCACGGCACACCGGAAAAGCCGCAGGGCGTGCCGGTATTCGCGTGGAAGGGTGAGACGCTCGAGGAGTACTGGTGGGCGGCCGAGCAGGTTCTGACCTGGCCCGGTGAGCCGGCCAACCTGATCCTCGACGACGGTGGCGACGCCACCATGCTGGTGCTGCGCGGCGCGCAGTTCGAGAAGGCCGGCGTGGTGCCGCCCGACGAGGAAGACGACTCCGACGAGCACCGGGTGTTCCTGAGCCTGCTGCGCAAGCGCTTCGAGACCGACAAGGACAAGTGGACCAAGATCGCCGAGTCGATCAAGGGCGTCTCCGAGGAGACCACCACCGGCGTGCTGCGGCTCTACCAGTTCGCCGCCGCCGGCGACCTGGCCTTCCCGGCGATCAACGTCAACGACTCGGTGACCAAGTCGAAGTTCGACAACAAGTACGGCTGCCGGCACTCGCTGATCGACGGCATCAACCGCGGCACCGACGTGCTGATCGGCGGCAAGAAGGTGCTGATCTGCGGCTACGGCGACGTCGGCAAGGGCTCGGTGGACTCGCTGGCCGGCCAGGGCGCGCGGGTGACCGTCACCGAGATCGACCCGATCAACGCGCTGCAGGCGCTGATGGAGGGCTACGACGTCAAGCGGGTGGAGGACGTGATCGGCGAGGCCGACATCGTCATCACCACCACCGGCAACAAGGACATCATCACCCTCGAGCACATCAAGGCGATGAAGGACAAGGCGATCCTGGGCAACATCGGCCACTTCGACAACGAGATCCAGGTCTCGCGGCTGGAGAAGTCCGGTGCCACCAAGGTCAACATCCGCCCGCAGGTCGACCTGTGGACCTTCGGCGACACCGGCAAGTCGATCATCCTGCTGTCCGAGGGCCGGCTGCTGAACCTGGGTAACGCGACCGGCCACCCGTCGTTCGTGATGAGCAACAGCTTCTCCAACCAGGTGATCGCGCAGATCGAGCTGTGGACCAAGAACGACGAGTACGACAACGAGGTCTACCGGCTGCCCAAGCACCTCGACGAGAAGGTGGCCCGCATCCACGTGGAAGCGCTCGGCGGCGAGCTGACCAAGCTCACCAAGGAGCAGGCCGAGTACATCGGCGTCGACGTCGACGGCCCGTACAAGCCGGACCACTACCGCTACTGAGTTACCGCTTCCGTTGTCGAACGTGAACCGCAATTTCACGTTCGGCATCGAGCGTGACTGCAGCTTCACAATCAGCACGGCGCGGCTAGGCTCGCGCCGTGCTGATTGCTATCGAGGGCGTCGACGGCGCCGGCAAGCGGACGCTCACCGACGGTCTGCGCGCGGTCGTTGGAGGCCGACGGGAAATCGGTGGCCACGCTGGCGTTCCCGCGATACGGGCAGTCGGTGACCGCCGACGTGGCGGCCGAGGCGCTGCACGGCCGGCACGGCGACCTCGCATCGTCGGTCTACGCGATGGCGATGCTGTTCGCGCTTGGATCGCGCCGGCGGGGCCGATCAGATCCGCGACCTGTGCCGCGACCACGACGTGGTGATCCTGGACCGCTACGTGGCGTCCAACGCCGCCTACAGCGCCGCACGCCTGCATCAGCAGGCCGACGGCGAGGCGGTCGGCTGGGTGCAGGACATCGAATACGGCCGGCTGCGGCTGCCGGCGCCGGATTGGCAGGTGCTGCTCGGGGTCTCCGCGGAACTCGCTGATCAGCGCGCCCGCCACCGGGCCAGCGTCGATGCCAGCCGGGAGCGTGACGCCTACGAACGCGACGCCGGGCTGCAGCAGCGCACCGGCGCGGTGTACGCCGGGCTGGCCGCGGCGAACTGGGGCGGACGCTGGCTGGTGGTCGACGAGACGGTCGATCCGGGCCGGCTGGCGGCACAGTTAATGGCCTAGGTGCCGTCCCGTTTGGGGCGGCTGTGGTAATAGGTGCACGAAACACGCGCGTTCTAGCCCGGTTTTGTCGCGTTCTGGTGACACCATGGACTCCATGAGGCAAAGGATTCTCGTGGTCGACGACGACGCGTCGCTGGCCGAGATGCTGACCATTGTGCTGCGGGGGGAAGGTTTCGACACCGCGGTCATCGGTGATGGCACCCAGGCGCTGACCGCCGTGCGCGAGCTGCGGCCCGACCTGGTGTTGCTGGACCTGATGCTGCCGGGCATGAACGGCATCGACGTGTGCCGGGTGCTGCGCGCCGACTCCGGTGTCCCGATCGTGATGCTCACTGCCAAGACCGACACCGTCGACGTGGTGCTCGGGCTGGAGTCGGGCGCCGACGACTACATCATGAAGCCGTTCAAGCCCAAGGAGCTGGTCGCCCGGGTGCGGGCGCGGCTGCGGCGCAACGACGACGAGCCGGCCGAGATGCTCTCGATCGCCGACGTGGACATCGACGTGCCGGCGCACAAGGTCACCCGCAACGGCGAGCAGATCTCCCTGACGCCGCTGGAGTTCGACCTGCTGGTGGCGTTGGCGCG
This sequence comes from uncultured Actinomycetota bacterium, assembly GCA_963796825.1. GTDB lineage: Bacteria > Actinomycetota > Actinomycetes > Mycobacteriales > Mycobacteriaceae > Mycobacterium. Next base: position 187,556 of record CAWCNE010000006.1, on the reverse strand, counting down.
CAAACCGCGCCAGGTGTTTACTCGTGATGTGCTGCTCGAACAGGTGTGGGGATACCGTCACCCCGCGGACACCCGTTTGGTGAACGTGCACGTCCAGCGTCTGCGGGCCAAGGTCGAAAAAGACCCCGAGAACCCGACCGTTGTACTGACCGTTCGAGGAGTGGGTTACAAGGCCGGACCTCCGTGATCCGTGCCTGACATCGGGCAGGAGCGGCGTCGTTGATTTGGGGATCGAGGCCACGTTTTCGTGGTCGTTCTGGCCGGTCCGGCCCGGTCATGCGGGGCATGGGCACGTTGAGCCGGGCGCTCGGCGTGGCCTGGCGGCGCTCGCTGCAACTTCGAGTTCTCGCTCTGACGCTCGGAATGTCGCTGGCCGTGATCCTGGCGCTGGGCTTCGTGCTGACCAGCCAGGTCACCAACCGCGTGCTCGACGTCAAAGCTGCGCGCCGCCACCGAGCAGATCGAGCGCGCGCGTAGCACGGTCAGCGGGATCGTCAGCGGCGAAGAGGCGCGCTCGCTGGACAGCAGCCTGCAGCTCGCCCGCAACACGTTGACGTCGAAGACCGATCCCGACCTCCGGCGCCGGGCTGGCCGGCGCGTTCGACGCGGTGCTGGTGGTGCCCGGCCAGGGCCCGCGGCCGGCGGCCTCGGCCGGGCCGGTCGACCAGTTGCCGGATTCGCTGCGCGATTTCGTGAAGGCCGGGCAGGTGGCCTACCAGTACGCGACCGTGCACACCGAGGGCTTCTCGGGGCCGGCGCTGGTGATCGGCACCCCGACGACGTCGCGGGTGAACAACCTCGAGCTGTACCTGGTCTTCCCGCTGGGCAACGAGCAGAGCACGATCGCACTGGTCCGGGGCACCATGGCCACCGGCGGGCTGGTGCTGATGGTGCTGCTGGCCGGGATCGCGTGGATGGTCACCCGGCAGGTGGTGGTTCCGGTCCGGGCGGCCGCGCGGACCGCCGAGCGATTCGCCGACGGCCATCTGTCCGAGCGGATTCCGATCCGCGGCGAAGACGACATGGCCCGGCTGGCGGTGTCGTTCAACGACATGGCCGAGAGCCTGTCGCGGCAGATCGCCCAACTCGAGGAGTTCGGCAACCTGCAGCGCCGCTTCACCTCCGACGTCAGCCACGAGCTGCGCACCCCGCTGACCACGGTGCGGATGGCCGCCGACCTGATCTACGACCACAGCGAAGACCTCGACCCGGCGCTGCGACGGTCCACCGAGCTGATGGTCAACGAGCTGGACCGGTTCGAGTCGCTGCTCAGCGATCTGCTGGAAATCTCCCGCCACGACGCGGGTGTCGCCGAGTTGTCGGTCGAGGCGGTCGATCTGCGGACCACCGTCAACAGCGCGCTGGGCAACGTCGGGCATCTGGCCGAAGACGCCGGGGTGCAGATGATCGTCGACATGCCCGAAGAGGACGTGATCGCCGAGGTCGACCCGCGCCGGGTCGAGCGGATTCTGCGCAACCTGATCGCCAACGCGATCGACCATGCCGAGCACAAACCGGTCCGGATCCGGATGGGCTACGACGAAGACACCGTCGCGGTCACCGTCCGCGACTACGGCGTCGGGCTGCGGCCGGGCGAGGAGAAGCTGGTGTTCAGCCGGTTCTGGCGCTCTGACCCGTCCCGGGTGCGCCGATCCGGCGGGACCGGGCCTGGGGCTGGCGATCAGCGTCGAGGACGCGCGGCTGCATCAGGGCCGGCTGGAGGCCTGGGGTGAGCCCGGCAACGGCGCCTGCTTCCGGCTGACCCTGCCGCTGGTGCGTGGACACAAGGTCACCACCAGCCCGCTGCCGATGAAACCCGTTGCCCCGGAACGCAAGGAGCGTCCGTCGCGACAGCGCGAGCACGCCGAGAGGGGCGTGTGATGCGCCTAGGCTGATCGCCCGGTTCCCCCCGGGCCGTTCCGGCCCGCATCGTCGCCGAGCTGCTCGCCGCGCTGGTCTGCACGCTGGCCGTGGTGCTGGCGGGCTGCGCGGGAGTGCCGAACGGGTCGGCGCCGCAGGCCATCGGCACCGTCGACCGGCCGGCGCCGGCGAACCTGCCCAAGCCCACGCCCGGCATGGACCCTGACGTGCTGTTGCGCGAATTCCTCAAGGCCACAGCCGATCCGGCCAACCGGCACCTGGCGGCGCGGCAATTCCTCACCCAGTCGGCGTCCAACAGCTGGGACGACGCCGGTAGCGCGCTGCTGATCGACCATGTGGTATTCGTCGAAACCCATAGCGCCGAGCGGGTTTCGGTGGCGATGCGGGCCGAGACCCTCGGATCGCTGTCGGACATGGGCGTGTTCGAGACCGCCGAGGGGCAGCTGCCCGACCCGGGTCCGATCGAGCTGGTCAAGACGCCGGGCGGCTGGCGCATCGACAAGCTGCCCGACGGGGTGTTCCTGGACTGGCAGCAATTCCAGGCCACCTACAAGCGCAACACGCTGTACTTCTCCGACCCGACCGGCAAGACGATGGTCCCGGACCCGCGCTATGTCGCGGTGTCCGACCGCGACCAGCTGGCCACCGAGTTGGTGTCCAAGCTGATCGCCGGCCCGCGCCCGGAGATGGCGAAAAGCGTGCATAACATGCTGACCCCGCCGGTGCGTCTGCGCGGCCCAGTGACGCGCGCCGACGGCGGCAAGAGCGGCGTCGGCCGCGGCTACGGCGGCGCCCGCATCGACCTGGAACTGCTGACCGTCGCCGACCCGCGCAGCAGGCAATTGGTTGCCGCGCAGATCATCTGGACGCTGGCGCGTGCGGACATCAAAGGGCCGTACGTGATCAAGGCCGACGGCGCCTCGCTGGACGACCGCTTTGCTGACGGCTGGAACACCACCGACGTCGCGGCCACCGACCCGGGGGTGGCCGAGGGTGCGGCGGCCGGGGTCCACGCGCTGATCGGCGGGCGGGTGGTGGCGCTCGACGGTCAGCGCTCCGACCCGGTGCCCGGCGCATTCGGTCGGACGACCGATCAGACCTCGGCGGCGCTGTCCCGCAACGGCCACCAGGTGGCCTCGATCGTCACGCTGCGACCCGGCGCGCCGGACATGGCGTCGTCGCTGTGGATCGGCGACCTCGGCGGCGAGGCGGCCGAAGCCGCTGACGGACATACCCTTTCGCGGCCGACCTGGTCGCTGGACGACGCGGTCTGGGTGGTGGCCGACGGTAACACCGTGCTGCGCGCCATCCAGGAGACCGCCTCGGGCCAGCCGGCGCGTCTGCCGGTCGACTCGGCCGGGGTGTCCAGCCGATTCCCCGGAGTGATCGCCGATCTGCAGCTGTCCCGGGACGGCACCCGCGCGGCGATGGTCATCAACGGGCAGGTGATCTGCTCCAGCGTCGAGCAGACTCAAGCCGGCCAGTTCGCGTTGACCTATCCGCGTCGGCTCGGCTTCGGTCTGGGCTCCTCGGTGGTGTCGTTGGCCTGGCGCACCGACGAAGACATCGCGGTGAGCCGCAACGACGTCGAGCATCCGGTGTCCTACGTCAACATCGACGGGGTCAACTCGGATGCGCCGAGCGGCAATCTGCAGCAGCCGGTCGGGGTGATCGCGGCCAACCCGTCGACGGTGTACGTCGCCGATCCACGCGGGGTGATGCAGCTGTCGATCTCCGGCGCCGAGGGCCTGTCGGGCTGGCTGGACGTCCCGCCGTTCATGGCGGGCGGCGCGATGCCGGTGATGCCCGGCTGATCTCACCGGCTGTCGGTCCCGCCCGGCACACTTTCGCTGTGCTGGATCTGATTCTTCCGCTGGAATGCGGCGGCTGCGGAGCGCCGTCGACGCGATGGTGTGCGGCCTGCGCCGACGAACTCGCGATCGGTCTCGACGCGCCGCGCGTCGTCACCCCGCGGATCGACCCGCAGGTGCCGGTGTTCGCGCTGGGCCGCTACGCCGGGGCGCGGCGGCGCGCGATCGTCGCGATGAAAGACCGCGGCCGCACGGATCTGCGGGCGCCGCTGTCCCGATCGCTGGCCCTCGGCATCCACCGCCTGCTGCAGTGGGGTCTGCTCGACGTGCCGTTGACCATCGTCGCGGCGCCGACCCGCGGCTGGTCGGCCCGTCAGCGTGGGGGAGACCCGGTCACCCGGATCGCCACGCTGGCGACCGCGGGCCATCCCGGCATCACCGTGGTCCGCGCGCTGCGGATGAAGGCGCTGGCCCGCGACTCGGCCGGGCTCGACAGCGCCGCGCGCGAACGCAACGTCGTCGGGCCGGGTGTCGCGGACGCGCCGGGGCCTGCCGCCCGGCCGCGAGCTGTTGTTGGTCGACGACATCGTCACGACCGGCGCGACGGCCCGCGAGTCGGTCCGCGTGTTGCAGGCGGCCGGGGCTCGGGTGACGGCTGTGCTGGCGCTGGCTGCGGCGTGAGCGTTTGTGAAGAACTCGCAACAGGTCGCGCGAAATGCTGGCACTGCCGCCCGTGGACGGTCTACCGTCGGGATCAAGCACCACAACGCCTCCAGGCAGCGCATCTGATCGCAGCCCGAGGCGCCACCGTCGACGGTAGGGGGTGAATTTTCGACACCTTGCATCGGCGGGCGGACACTGACTTCTGACAACCCCGTCGGCGCGACGATCTGATAGCCAGGCGCGCAATCTGCGCGCAACGCGAGAGAAAGCGAGTTGTCAAGTATGTCAAGACAAACCGTGGATTCCGGACAGCTGCTTAGCTGAACGTCCGGTCGACATCGACGAACACGAACCGACGGCAAACGCCGAGGTCGTCGTCAAAGGTCGCAACGTCGAAATTCCCGACCACTTCCGCATCTACGTCTCGCAGAAACTCGCCCGCCTGGAGCGACTCGACCGAACCGTCTACCTGTTCGATGTCGAACTCGACCACGAGCGCAACCGTCGCCAGCGCAAGTCGTGCCAGCACGTCGAGATCACCGCTCGCGGTCGTGGGCCGGTAGTCCGCGGCGAGGCCTGCGCCGACAGTTTCTATGCCGCCCTCGAAGCCGCGGTCGCCAAGCTGGAAGGCCGGCTGCGGCGCGTGAAAGATCGTCGCAAAGTCCACTACGGCGACAAGACCCCGGTTTCGCTGGCCGCCGCCACCGCGGTCCTGCCGGATCCCGAGCCGGCCTTCGACGACATCGAGACGCCACACTTCGGCGACCCGGGCGGCACCAACGGGCAGCACCAGCCGGGCCGGGTGGTCCGCACCAAGGAGCATGAGGCCAAGCCGATGTCGGTCGACGACGCGCTCTACGAGATGGAGCTCGTCGGCCACGACTTTTTCCTGTTCTACGACAGCCAGACCGAACGGCCCTCGGTGGTCTACCGCCGGCACGCATATGACTACGGACTGATTCGGCTGGCCTGACGCGAGCCGAGAGGGTCCACGCTTGCTCGTCACCTAGGATGGGGGACGCCGAAGACGTCTGATCCGCAGAGGACCTAGGGGATTTAAGTGGTGCTGGATAAGTTGTTGCGCCTTGGTGAAGGTCGCATGGTCAAGCGCCTCAAGCGGGTGGCCGAGTACGTCAACAGCTTGTCCGACGACATCGAGAAGCTCACCGACGCCGAACTGCAGGCCAAGACCGTCGGAATTCAGGAAGCGGCACGCCGACGGGGAAAGCCTCGACGACCTGCTGCCCGAAGCGTTCGCCGTCGCCCGCGAGGCGGCCTGGCGGGTGCTCGACCAGCGGCACTTCGACGTGCAGGTGATGGGTGGAGCGGCGCTGCACTTCGGCAACGTCGCCGAGATGAAGACCGGTGAAGGTAAGACCCTGACCTCGGTGCTGCCGGCCTACCTCAACGGCATCGGCGGCAAGGGCGTGCACATCGTCACCGTCAACGACTACCTGGCCAAACGCGACAGCGAGTGGATGGGCCGCGTGCACCGCTTCCTGGGCCTGGACGTCGGCGTGATCCTGTCCCAGATGACCCCCGACGAGCGCCGCGTCGCCTATGCCGCCGACATCACCTACGGCACCAACAACGAGTTCGGCTTCGACTACCTGCGCGACAACATGGCCCACACGTTGGAGGACTGCGTGCAGCGCGGCCACAACCTCGCCATCGTCGACGAGGTCGACTCGATTCTGATCGACGAGGCCCGCACCCCGCTGATCATCTCCGGGCCGGCCGACGGCGCGTCGAACTGGTACGGCGAGTTCGCCCGGCTGGCGCCGCTGATGGAGAAGGACACCCACTACGAGGTCGACATCCGCAAGCGCACCGTCGGTGTGCACGAGCTCGGCGTGGAGTTCGTCGAGGACCAGCTCGGCATCGACAACCTCTATGAGGCCGCCAACTCGCCGCTGGTCAATTACCTCAACAACGCGCTGAAAGCCAAGGAGCTGTTCAACCGCGACAAGGACTACATCGTGCAAGACGGCGAGGTGATCATCGTCGACGAGTTCACCGGCCGCACGCTGGTCGGACGCCGCTACAACGAGGGCATGCACCAGGCCATCGAGGCCAAGGAGCGGGTCGAGATCAAGGCCGAGAACCAGACGCTGGCCACCATCACGCTGCAGAACTACTTCCGGCTCTACGACAAGCTCGCCGGCATGACCGGTACCGCCCAGACCGAGGCCGCCGAGCTGCACGAGATCTACAAGCTCGGCGTGGTTCCGATCCCGACGAACAAGGAAATGGTCCGCACCGACCAGTCCGACCTGATCTACAAGACCGAGGAAGCCAAGTACATCGCGGTCGTCGACGACGTCGGCGAGCGTTACGAAAAGGGCCAGCCGGTGCTGATCGGTACCACCAGCGTGGAGCGCTCGGAATACCTGTCGCGGCAATTCCAGAAGCGGCGCATCCCGCACAACGTGCTCAACGCCAAGTACCACGAGCAGGAAGCCGGCATCGTCGCCGAGGCCGGCCGCCGCGGCGCCATCACGGTCGCCACCAACATGGCCGGCCGCGGTACCGACATCGTGCTGGGCGGCAACGTCGACTTCCTCACCGATCTGAGGCTGCGGGCCCGCGGCCTGGATCCCGTCGAGACCGCCGACGAGTACGAGGCGGCCTGGCACGAAGAGCTGCCGATCGTCAAGGACGAGGCCGCCGCGGAAGCCAAAGAGGTCATCGAAGCCGGCGGGCTGTACGTGCTGGGCACCGAGCGCCACGAGTCGCGCCGTATCGACAACCAGCTGCGCGGCCGCTCGGGCCGCCAGGGTGACCCGGGTGAGTCGCGCTTCTACCTGTCGCTGGGCGACGAGTTGATGCGCCGCTTCAACGGCGCAGCGCTGGAGTCGCTGCTGACCCGGCTGAACCTGCCCGACGATGTGCCGATCGAGGCCAAGATGGTGACCCGGGCGATCAAGAGCGCCCAGACCCAGGTCGAGCAGCAGAACTTCGAGGTCAGAAAGAACGTCCTCAAGTACGACGAGGTGATGAACCAGCAGCGCAAGGTCATCTACGCGGAACGTCGACGCATCCTGGAGGGCGAGAACCTGCAGCAGCAGGCCCACGACATGCTCGTCGACGTGATCACCGCCTACGTCGACGGCGCCACCGCCGCGGGCTACGCCGAGGACTGGGATCTGGAGAAGCTCTGGGAAGCCCTCAAGACGCTGTATCCGGTCGGCATCGACCACCACACCCTGATCGACTCCGACGCGGTCGGGGAGCCCGGCGAGCTGACCCGCGAGGAACTGCTCGACGCGCTGGTCGAGGATGCCGAACACGCGTATGCGAAGCGGGAAGCCGAGCTCGAAGAGCTGGCCGGCGAGGGCGCGATGCGCCAGCTGGAACGCAACGTGCTGCTCAACGTCATCGACCGCAAGTGGCGCGAGCATCTCTACGAGATGGACTACCTCAAAGAGGGCATCGGCCTGCGTGCGATGGCGCAGCGCGATCCGCTGGTCGAATACCAGCGTGAGGGCTTCGACATGTTCGCCGGAATGCTGGACGGCCTCAAAGAGGAGTCCGTCGGTTTCTTGTTCAACGTCTCGGTCGAGGCGGTTCCGCCGCCGCAGGTCGGGCCGGTCGACGAGCCGGAAGGCCTGGCCGAGTTCGCGGCCGCCGCAGCGGGCGCGCAGAAGCAGAGTCGGTGCTGGCGCGCGAGCCGGCGCCTGCGTTGCGCGCCAAGGGAATTGACAACGAGGCACCCCAACTGACCTACACCGGGCCCGCCGAAGACGGTTCGGCGCAGGTGCAGGGCAACGGTGACAAGTCGCAGGCCGGTGGCGGTTCGCGCCGCGAGCGCCGCGAGGCCGCCCGGCGGCAAGGCAAGCACGCCAAAGCCAAACGCAGGTAGCGCCCCCCAACGGCCAGGCCGGCGGGTCTAACCGATGTGCAGCGCGACCACCTGCCAACGCCCGGCGCCAACTGTTCGATGCGGCAGGCGATGGCATGCATGCGCTGCCCGCGGCTGTAGCTGCCGAACACCTCGGCCGCGGTGTTCTGCCCATGCACCGTTTGCAGTCGCACCCGGCGTAACACCGCAACCTCGTTCTGGCTGCCCATCCGGCGATTGGCCGACAGCACCGAGTCGACGAGCCCCGCGGCCAGCAATCCGTTCAGCTGAGCGATCGGGCGGCGACGGTCGATGACTTCCAGTACCCGTCGCATCGCGGCGTCGGCGAAGCTCGCCGCGTGCCGCATCGGCAACGACATAGTTGGTGCGGGCGGCGCCGGATGCCGTTGTGGCACATGGGTACTACGCTTCCGCAACGCTGTCGGAGAGGGTGGCCGGCACTGCCGGACATCGCGGGCCGGCGGTTCGCAGTCGACGACGGGGGTGACCGCGAAGGCGGCCCGGTCCATGGAGCTGGCATCCGACGGGCTTGAACTGGTCGACACTGCACTCTCCCGCGAGTCGAAGGGCCACAGACGCTGGCCTGCTGGAGAGGGGCAGACAGTGTGAGGATCATCGCACAACCGCCGCTTTTGCGTGCTCGCTCTGACACCGGCGCCGACAGCCGGTTAGCGTGTGCGGCATATTGGTGCGAGTACCAATTCGTAAGGGATGTAAAGAGGAGAGGCGACGTGACCCGGTTGTCCGCTTCGGACGCCTCCTTCTATCAGCTGGAGAACTCGGCGACGCCGATGTACGTCGGCACGCTGTCGATCCTGCGTCAGCCCCGCGCCGGGCTGAGCTACGAGACGTTGCTGGCCACCGTTGAGCGGCAGTTGCCGAAGGTGCCGCGGTACCGGCAGAAGGTCCGCGAAATGACGATGCGGCTGGCCCGGCCGGTCTGGGTCGACGACCACGATTTCGACATCACCTATCACGTCCGGCGCTCGGCGCTGCCGTCGCCGGGCAGCGACGAACAACTGCACGAGCTGATCGGCCGGCTGGCGGCACGGCCGCTGGACAAGTCGCGGCCGCTCTGGGAGATGTATCTGGTCGAAGGCCTGGCCAAGAACCGGCTGGCGCTCTACACCAAGTCGCATCAGGCGCTGATCAACGGCATGGGGGCGGTCGAGATCAGCCACGTCATCGCCGATCGCAACCGCCGTCCGCCGCCGTTCGTCGAAGACATCTGGGTGCCAGGCCGCGAACCGGGCAGGGCGCGGCTGCTGCTCGGCGCGGTCGGCGACTGGGCCACCCGCCCGCAGGCGCAGCTGAAGGCCGTCCACAGCGGGGTCGTCGATCTGCTCACCAACTCCGGCCAACTGGCGGACGCCGGCCGCCGGATGTTCGACGTCGCCCGGACGCTGGCGCGCGGCACGGCGCCGCGCAGCCCGCTGAACACCACGGTGTCGCGCAATCGGCGTTACACGGTGGCATCGCGGACGACTCGACGATTACCGGGCCATCCGGTCGCGGTACAACTGCGACGTCAACGATGTGGTGCTGGCGGTGATCACCGGCGCGCTGCGCAACTGGCTGTCTTCTCGCGGCGAGCCGCCCGCACCGACCGCGACGGTGCGGGCGATGGCGCCGCTGCCGGTCTACGAAGCGATGGACTCGTCGAGCCGGGGCCAGGCCATCAGCCAGGTCGCGCCGTTTCTGGTCGACCTACCGGTGGGCGAGGGCAACACCGTGGTGCGGCTGTCGCAGATCGCCCACGCCACCGAAACCAATCCGACCGCGGCCAGCCTGGTCGATGCCCGCACCATCGCGACGCTGTCCGGCTTTGCGCCGCCGACCTTGCACGCCATGGGAATTCGAGTTGCGACCGGCTTGTCGTCGCGGTTGTTCAACCTGTTGATCACCAACGCGCCGGGCGCTCAGGCGCAGATGTATGTCGCCGGGCGCCAAGCTGCTGGAGACCTACGCGGTGCCGCCGCTGCTGAACAATCAGGTGCTGGCCATCGGTGTGACGTCGTACAACGGCATGCTGTATTTCGGCATCAACGCCGACCGGGACGCGATGAGCGACGTCGACGATGTTGCCGGCATTGCTGGCCGAATCGCTCGATGAACTGCTGGAAGCCGCGCAGTAGAGCAGTCTCTTGCCGAGAAAGAAGCAGCTCACGCCCTTACGATGCGTAAGCATGACCAACAACGGATCGGCTAAAGACTCCTCAGCCAAATCGAAGCAGGCCAAAAAGCCGGGCGCGAAAGGTCAGAAGACTTCGCCGGCCAAGATTCCCAACGACGTCTACGAGGCCGAAATATTCCGGCTGCAAACGGAATTCGTCAAACTGCAAGAGTGGGTCGAAGTTCTCCGGTGCCCGGGTCGTGGTGATCTTCGAAGGCCGCGACGGCGCGGGCAAAGGCGGGACGATCAAACGCATCACCGAATATCTCAATCCCCGCGTCGTGCGGATCGCTGCGCTGCCGGCTCCGAATGACCGCGAACGTGGGCAGTGGTATTACCAGCGCTACATCGCGCAGCTGCCGGCCGAAGGGCGAGATCGTGCTGTTCGACCGGTCCTGGTACAACCGGGCCGGCGTCGAGAAAGTCATGGGATTCTGTACGCCCCAAGAGCACGCGCTGTTTCTGCGGCAGACCCCGATCTTCGAGCAGATGCTCATCGAAGAAGGAATTCTGCTGCGCAAGTACTGGTTTTCGGTCTCCGACGACGAGCAGCTACGCCGCTTCAAGGCGAGGCTGAATGACCCTGTGCGGCAATGGAAATTGAGTCCGATGGATGTGGAGTCGCTGAATCGGTGGGAAGACTATTCGCGTGCCAAGGACGAGATGATGGTGCACACCGACACGCCCGCCAGCCCGTGGTTTGTCGTCGAGTCCGATATCAAGAAGCACGCCCGGCTGAACATGATGGCGCATTTGCTGTCCACGCATCGACTATCACGAGGTGGCGCGGCCGAAAGTCAAGCTGCCCACTCATCGCGAGGTCAGCGGCAACTATCAACGGCCGCCGCGCGAGTTGTCGACGTATGTGGACGATCATGTGGCAACGTTGATGGCCCGCCCGGAGAAAGCTGGATAACCGCTAACTGATGCGCATTTACATTCCGGTGACGCTGGCCATGCTGCAGCAACTCGTCACCGACGGTTCGCTGCGACCGGTGAGCGGTACCGCCTTCGCGGTGACGCCGACGTTGCGGGAGGCCTACGCCGAGGGCGGCGACGACGAGCTCGGCGAGGTCGCGCTGCGGGAGGCGGCGCTGGCGTCGCTGCGGCTGCTGGCCGGCGCCACGGACGGGCGAGACGGGCCGATGGGCCTGACAGCGACGCGCTGCCGCCGCGACGCGCGGTGCTGGTTGCCGATGTCGGCGATGTCACATTGCGACCGGATCTCGACGATGCGGTGGTGCGGATCGCGGCGCCGGTGACCACGGATGAGGTGGTCGCCGCGTTCGTCGACAACGCCGCGGCAGAGGTATCGGTCAAGGCGGCGGTCGAGGTCATCGACGCCGCCGATCTGGGCGACGAGGACGCCGAGTTGACCGTCGGCGACGCCCAGGATCACGATCTGGCCTGGTACGCGGTCCAAGAGCTGCCGTTCCTGCTCGAGCTGCTTTAGCGCGCCCTGCGAGATCGCGCCGCGACCGGGAGGAATGCCGGGCATTCAGACCTACCTACGGTACCGTAACTTACGGTATCGTAGGTTCTGTCCCGAGCGAGCAGGAGTTTCCTCAATGGACAGCAAAATATCGCGAGCCGCGAAACAGGGCATCGAGACCAGGCCCGTTACGCTGGCCGGAGTGGACACACACCCCGGCTGGCATGCGTTGAGAACCGTGGCCCGACGCATCACGACGCCGCTACTACCCGATGACTACCTGCGACTGGCCAATCCGCTGTGGTCCGCGCGTGAGCTGCGTGGCCGCATCCTGGAAGTGCGGCGCGAGACGCGAGACTCGGCGACGCTGGTCATCAAGCCTGGCTGGGGTTTCAGCTTCGACTACGAATCCGGTCAGTACATCGGCATCGGACTGCTGGTCGACGGCCGGTGGCGGTGGCGCTCCTATTCGTTGACGTCCAGCCCGCGGACGCGGTCGCACCGTAGCGCCCGGACGGTGACCATCACGGTGAAGGCGATGCCCGAGGGATTTCTGTCGACGCATCTGGTCGACGGGGTCCAACCGGGGACGATCGTGCGACTGGCCGCGCCGCAGGGCAATTTCGTGCTGCCCGATCCGGCGCCGCCGGCTGTGTTGTTCCTCACCGCCGGCTCGGGCATCACGCCGGTGATGTCGATGCTGCGCACGCTGGTCCGTCGCGATCAGATCACCGACGTCGTCCACCTGCACTCGGCGCCCACCGCAGACGACGTGATGTTCGGCGGGGAACTCGGGCGCCTGGCCGGCAACCATCCGGGATACCGGCTGCAGTTGCGGGCGACGCGCACCGAGGGGCGGCTGGATTTCTCGCGGCTCGACGCCGAGGTGCCGGACTGGCGCGAACGGCAGACCTGGGCCTGCGGGCCCGAGGCCATGCTCAATGCGGCCGAGCAGGCCTGGTCGGCGGCCGGCATCAAGGACCACCTGCACCTCGAGCGGTTCGCGGTGTCGAAGGCGGCGCCGGCCGGTGCCGGCGGCACGGTCACGTTCGCCAAGAGCGGCAAGAGCACCTTCGCCGACGCGGCGACGTCGCTGATGGATGCCGGCGAGCAGCTGGGCGTGCAGATGCCGTTCGGCTGCCGAATGGGTATCTGCCAGTCCTGCGTGGTTACGCTGGCGGAAGGCCACGTACGCGACCTGCGCACCGGTATGGATCGCGAGCCGGGAACCCGCGTTCAAACCTGCATTTCCGCTGCATCGGGCGATTGCACACTCGACGTCTGAGGGTTACCCGCTGGTAACCTACGCTTTCGTAGGTTACGATAGCGTAGGTCAAGAACTGCAGTCTGCAGGAAGGCAAACACCACGATGGCGATCACCGAACTCGATGTCTTCGCGCATCTGACGGACGCCGACATCGAGAACCTGGGCGTCGAACTCGACGCTATCCGCCAGGACATTGAAGACTCCCGTGGCGCGCGCGATGCCCGCTACATCCACCGCACCATCGCCGCGCAGCGCGCCCTGGAGGTCGCCGGCCGATTGCTGCTGGCATTCAGCAAGCGCCGCTCCGCCTGGTGGGCCGGGACCGCGACACTCAGCGTGGCCAAGATCGTCGAGAACATGGAGATCGGCCACAACGTCATGCACGGCCAGTGGGACTGGATGAACGACCCCGAAATCCACTCCTCGTCGTGGGAGTGGGACATGATCGGGATCGTCCAAGCACTGGCGCTACACCCACAACTTCGTGCACCACAAGTACACCAACATCCTCGGCATGGACGACGACGTCGGCTATGGCCTGCTGCGGGTGACCCGCGACCATCCGTGGAAGCGCTTCAACCTGTTCAACGTGTTCTACAACGCGATGCTTGCGCTCGGCTTCGAGTGGGGCGTCGGCATGCAGCACGTGGAGATCGGCAAGATCGTCATGAAGCGGATGGACGACGACGACGCCCGCGAGCGCGTCCAAGAATTCTTCCGCAAGGCCGGCCATCAGGTGGTCAAGGACTATGTCGCGTTCCCGGCGCTGACCTCGCTGTCACCCGGCGCATCGTTCACGTCGACGCTGAAGGCCAATGTGCTGGCCAACATCATCCGCAACGTCTGGGCCAACGCGGTGATCTTCTGCGGCCATTTCCCCGACGGTGCCGAGAAATTCACCAAGACGGACATGGTCGGCGAGTCGAAGGGTCACTGGTACCTGCGTCAGATGCTGGGCAGCGCCAACTTCGAAGGCGGGCCGGTGCTGCGGTTCATGAGCGGCAACCTGTGCCACCAGATCGAACACCATCTGTACCCGGACCTGCCGAGCAACCGGCTGCACGAGATTTCCGTACGGGTGCGCCAGGTGTGCGACAAGTACGACTTGCCTTACACCACAGGCTCTTTCCTGGTGCAGTACGGCAAGACATGGCGGACGATCGCCAAGCTGTCGCTGCCGGACAAGTACCTGCGCGACACCGCCGACAATGCGCCCGAGACGCGCAGCGAGTCGATGTTCGCCGACTTGGAGCCCGGTTTCGCCGGCACCGATCCCTCGACCGGACGTCGCCGCGGTCTGAGGACCGCGATCGCCACCGTGCGGGGCTGGCGCCGTAACAAGCGGGCCGCTGATAACGGGCAAAAGCCCGGACGGGACGACCTGGCCGCCTAGACTCCTCTCGGTGGACGCGGCAGATATTGTCACCACCCATCCGATCGTCGACGCCGTGCTGGATCGGCATCGCGATGCCCTAGGCGGCGACCGGACGGCGTACGGCAATCATGTCTACCGCTGCATCACGTATCACCAGCTGCTGCTTGGCTTTTCGGTTCCCGACGTCGCAGCGCTGGCCTGGGCGACTCACGACCTGGGCATCTGGACGGCCGGCACCCTGGACTATCTGGCGCCGTCGGCCGACCTCGCCGCGGCCTACGCGGGAGAGTTCGGGATCGACGACATCGATCAGCTGCGCGCGCTGGTCACCGAACACCACCGGCTGCGTCCGGTCGAGGACCGCGTCGCCGAGACGTTTCGCCAAGCCGACCTGATCGACGTCAGTCATGGTGTGCTGCGCCAGGGGATCGGGCGATCGACGATTCGGGCGGCCGTTGCCGCGTTGCCGTACAACGGCTTTCACGCGTTTCTGGCCAAAGGACTGACCGGCTACGCCGTGCGGCATCCGCTGCGCCCCCTGCCGATGATGCGCTGGTGACGCCGGCTCAGGCTTTGTCGGCGATGGTGACCAGACGCTGCAGTGCCGCCAGTTGTTGGGTCGTGATCACCTTCCAGTTTCGCCAACAGCGTCGTGATGCCGGCCGCTCGGTAGCGGGCGATGCGCTGGGCGATAATATCTTCGGTGCCAAGCAGATTCGTCAGGCGGCCGAGATCCAGCGGCACCTTGCTGCGAGCCTCGTCGTGCTTGCCGGCCTGCCATAGCTCGGCCACCGTGGCGACCTCGTCGGCGTAACCCAACCGGCTGAACGCGTCGTTGTAGAAGTTCTGCCCCGCCGACACCCATGGCGCCGATCGTGAAGGCGTACCCGTCGGCGTGCCGGCGGGCGGCCGCGTCGCTCGATGACTTGGTCGTCGTGGAACTCGACCGCGACGGGCGCGACCAGGTCGAGCTGATCAAGGGTGCGCCCGGCCCGCTGCGCACCCGTCACGCAGCGGACCGAGGAACACCTCGGCCGCCTCGGGGATGAACGCGTTGCCCAACCAGCCGTCGGCCGCCTCGCCGGTCAACTCCAGGTTCCGCGGACCCATCGACGCCACGTAGACCGGGACATGAACGCCGGGCCGCACCAGCGGCTTGAGCGCCGAGCCGCGACTGTCCGGCAGCGGCAGCGGATAGATCTCCCCGGCATGCTCGAGGCGCTCGCCGTGGCTGACCATGCGGATGATCTCGATGGTCTCCCGGGTGGTCTGCACGGGCTTGCGAAAGCGAACCCCGTGCCAGCCCTCCATGACCCGTGGCCCCGACGTGCCGATGCCCAAGATGAATCGCCCCGCCGACAGCTCCTGCAGACTCAGCGCCGACGTCGCCAGCAACGCCGGACTGCGCGAACCCAACTGCACGACAAACGTCCCGAGTTGAACCGACGATGTCTTGGCGGCCAGGTAGGCCAGGCCGGTCAGCGCGTCGTAGCCCCACACCTCCGGAACCCACAGCGATGCGACGCCGATCCCTTCGGCGGCCACGGCGAACTCGGCGGCGCCTGGCAATCGGGGTTCTATCATCGCGCCGACCTTCATTGCTGGCATGCTAGCCACTATGCGTTACCGCGACCAACCCACAATCGAAGTGACTCAGCGGGTTCGGTGTGACGTCGCCACGGCCTGGCGCCTGGTGACCGATATCAATTTGCCGACGCACTGCTCGTCGGAGCTGCAGGGCGTCGATTGGCTCGACGGGGCCACCGGCGTGGAAGTCGGCGCGCGTTTCCAAGGACGCAGCAAGCACGAGGCGTTCGGAGACTGGTCGACGACGTGCCAGGTGACCGAGGTCCAGAGGACGGAGACCAGCGTCGTTGGGTGTACGACGTGGTCGGACCCGACGGTGCCAGCGCGACGTGGGCGTTCGAGGTCGAGCCGGCCAGCGATGGCGTGCTCATCCGGCAGTGGGGCCGGATGGGCCCGGGACCGTCCGGGCTGACACCGGCGATCGTGGCGATGCCGGACAAGGAGGCCAGGATCATCTCCAACCGGCTCGCCGAATGGCAGAAGAACATGCAGGCCAACCTGGACTGGGTCCAGTCGCAGGCTGAAGGCTAGGGCTGGGGGATCAGGCCGAGCCCTCGCGTAGCGCGGCCAGCAGCCGGCGAGCCGCCGCGACGCGTCGGACCACCGGCCCGGCGAGGGTGTCCAGCGCGCATTCGGGATCGGCCGGAGGCCCCAGGTGCCCGCAGCCGCGTGGGCAGTCTTCGATCTTTTCGGCCAGGTCGGAGAAAGCCAGCATCACGTCGTCCGGCTTGATGTGGGCCAGCCCGAACGAGCGAATCCCCGGGGTGTCGATCACCCAGCCGCTGGGCTCGAACGGTAGCGCCACCGATTGCGTCGAGGTGTGCCGCCCCCGTCCGATGTCGGTCACCTCGCCGACTGCTCGATGTGCTTCGGGGACAAGACGATTCACCAACGTCGACTTGCCCACACCGGAATGGCCCAGCAGCACGGTGATTTTGCCGTCGAGCAGGTGCGCGACCGCGTCCAGCGGGTCGTCGCGGCCCGCGATGATCACCGTGAGGTCGAGGTCGGCGTATTGCTCGGCGAACGGCGCGGCGGGCGCGAGGTCGGTCTTGGTCAGGCACAGGATCGGGACCAGTCCGCCGGCGTAGGCAGCGATCAGCGTCCGGTCGACCAGCCCGGTGCGCGGCGGCGGGTCGGCCAGCGCCACCACAATCAACAGTTGATCGGCGTTGGCGACGACCACCCGCTCGGTCGGGTCGGTGTCATCGGCGGTGCGCCGCAACAGGGTTCGGCGCGGGCCGCGCCGCACGATGCGGGCCAACGTGTCGGTGCGGCCGGACAGATCGCCGACGATGTCGACGTCGTCGCCGACCACGATAGGTGTGCGGCCCAGTTCGCGGGCCCGCATCGCGGTGACATGGCGGTCGATGTCACCGCCGAGCACACATCCCCAACGGCCGCGGTCGACGCTGACCACCATCGCCTGCTCGGCGTCGGCGTGCTCCGGGCGGGTTTTGGTTCGTGGGCGCGAACCCTTGTGGGAGCGCATCTTGGCATCGGACTCGTCGTAGTCGCCCGGCTTCAACGCTACGAGCTCCGCAACATGTCGGCCCACATCGCCGGGAAATTCGGCAGCGTCTTGGCGGTGGTCTCGATGTCGTCCACTTCCACACCGTCGACCCGTAGACCGATGATCGCGCCCGCCGTCGCCATCCGGTGATCGGCATACGACTGCCAGGTGCCGGGCCGCAGTGGTGCTGCGGTGATCTCGAGCCCGTCGGCGGTTTCGCGGCAGTCGCCGCCGAGTCGGTTGATCTCGGTGGATAGCGCGGCCAGCCGGTCCGTCTCGTGGCCGCGCAGGTGGGCGATGCCGGACAGTCGCGAGACCGAACCCGGGGTGGCCAGCGCGGCGAGCACCGCCACCGACGGGGTCAGTTCGCCGACGTCATGCAGATTGACGTCGAAGCCCGGGTAGGACTGCGGGCCTCGCACTTCCAGGTACGAATCATCCTGTTTCACAACGCAATTCAGTTGACCGAGGATGCTGAGAATGGTGTCGGCGGGCTGGATGCTGGCCGCCGGCCAGCCGGTGATGCGGACCGTGCCCGCGCTGACCACTGCCGCGGCGATGAAGGGGACGGCGTTGGACAGGTCCGGTTCGATGTGCCAGCGGCGCGCCGCGACGGCCCCCGGTCGAACGGTCCAGCGGTTGGTGCTCGCGTCGTCGACCTCCACGCCGGCCTGGCGCAGCATCGCCACCGTCATCGCGATGTGCGGCGCCGACGGCAGTGACGGGCCCACGTGGTGCACGGCCAGGCCGTCGGTGAACGACGGACCGGCGAGCAGCAGACCGGAGACGAACTGCGACGAGGCCGAGGCGTCGATCTCGACCGCTCCACCGGCCACCGTCCCAGCGCCGCGCACCCGGAACGGCAGTCTGTCGCCGTCGATGTCGACGCCCACACCGCGCAGCGCATTCAGCAGCGGCGCGATCGGCCGAACCCGGGCTTGCTCGTCGCCGTCGAACGTCACCTCAGACAGGCCGAGTGCGGCCAGCGGCGGGACGAAACGCAACACCGTGCCGGCCAGGCCGCAGTCGATGCGAGCATCCGCCGGCGGGGCGATCGTCCCACTGACCGCGAGTTCGTCGGCCGATCCATCGATCCGCAGGCCCAGCGCTTCCAGCGCGCCGATCATCAGATCGGTGTCGCGACTGCGCAGCGCTCCGCTGATGGTCGAGACGCCGCCGGCGGCCGCGGCCAGAGCCGCGAGCACCAGCGCCCGGTTGGTCTGGGATTTCGAGCCCGGCACCGTCACCGTCGCGTCTACCGGCCGCGAAGTGCAGGGGGCGGGCCAGATACTCACGTGCTCCATCATTGCGTACCGGCGATCGCAAGCGCGGCGAAGCCGGGTGCCGCGGGTCGCCGGTCGATAACCCCCGGCGATCGCAAGCGCGGCGAAGCCGGGTGCCGCGGGTCGCCGGTCGATAACCCCCGGCGATCGCGAGCGCGGCGAAGCCGGGTGCCGCGGGTCGCCGGTCGATGACCCCGGCGATCGCGAGCGCGGCGAAGCCGGGTGCCGCGGGTCGCCGGTAGACAAACACGCGAGGCACCATGGAGACATGTGCGGACGATTCGCGGTGACGACGGACCCGGCGGTGCTGGCCGAGAAGATCGAGGCGATCAACGAGGCCCGCTCGGCGGAGTCGGCTGGACCGAATTACAACGTGGCGCCCACCACCACCATCACCACCGTGGTCCGCCGTCACGACGAACCCGACGATGAACCCACCAGGCGGGTGCGGTCGATGCGCTGGGGGTTGATCCCGCCGTGGGCGAAGGCGGGGTCGGACGGTGCGCCGGACTCGAAAGGACCGCTGCTGATCAATGCCCGCGCGGAGAAGGTCACCACCTCGCCGGCCTTTCGGTCCAGCGCCAAATCCAAACGCTGCCTGGTGCCGATGGACGGCTACTACGAGTGGCGCGCGAATGCCGACAGCGGCGCCGGCAAGAAAGCCCGCAAGACGCCATTCTTCCTGCATCGCGCCGACGGCGAATTGTTGTTCATGGCGGGGCTGTGGTCGGTGTGGAAGTCAGCGAAGGACGCCACCCCGCTTTTGAGTTGCACGATCATCACCACCGACGCGGTCGGCGACCTCGCCGAGATCCACGACCGGATGCCGTTGATCGTGCCCGAGCGTGACTGGGACCGCTGGCTGGATCCCGACGCCCCGGCCGACCCTGACTTCCTGGCCGCCCCGCCGAGCGTCGACGGCATCGAGATGCGGGAAATCTCCACGCTGGTCAACAACATTCGCAACAACGGGCCCGAACTCCTGCGACCGGCCGAGCCGCAGCCCGAACAGGCCACGCTGCTCTAGTTGTCGGCCGCGGACAACGGTCCGCAGAACTTTGTCGGTGAGCGACGGTTCCGCACGAGCACCGGGGACTTAGCATGCGTGTGTGAGTGCCTCGTATAGCTACACGTTCGACGACATCCGGAACCGTCCGGTCGCGGTGATCGGGGCCGGGACGCTGGGTCGGCGTATCGCGCTGATGTTCGCCAGTCGCGGCGGAACCGTACGAATTCACGCTCGACGAGACGAGCAGCTGGAATCGGCGAAACAATATGTGGCCGATACCCTTCCGAGGGTCATCGAGAGCCGCGGCTTCGGTGAGCCGGGCGTCGTCACGGTCACGACGTCGCTCGCGGCGGCGCTGGACGGTGCCTGGCTGGCTGTGGAGTCCGCCCCCGAAAAACTCGAGATCAAGATTCCGCTGTGGGGCGACATCGACAAGTCGGCCCCGCCGGACACCATTTTCGCGACCAACTCGTCGTCGTTCCCCTCGCGACTGATGGCCGAAAACATCAGCGACAAGACGCGTTTGTGCAACACGCATTTCTACATGCCGCCCGAAGTCAACGGCCTCGACCTGATGTCGGACGGTGAGACGGACCGTGCCCTACTGGACACCCTGCTCACAGTGTTGCCCGAGTTCGGCGTCTACCCGTTCGAAGCGCGCAAGGAGTGCACCGGCTTCATCTTCAATCGGGTGTGGGCAGCGATCAAGCGCGAGTCGTTGGCGGTGGTCGCCGAGGGGGTGGCCCGTCCGGAAGACGTCGACGGGATGTACCGGCTCAACCTGGGTGCGCCGGCCGGACCGTTTCAGTTGATGGATCTGGTCGGCCTCGACGTTGCCCTGGACATCGAGAACCATTACGTCGAACAGTTTCCGCAACTACCCAAGGGCCCGCGGGACTTGTTGCGGTCCTACGTCGAGGCCGGCAAGCTCGGCATCAAGACCGGCGAAGGCTTTTACTCTTACCGAGGTGATTGAGCGCGAGGTCTGCCGCGTTGGCTCCGCACATGCCATGCGCGCCCGGGCCGGGCGGAGTGGCCGCCGAGCAGATGTACATGCCAGCAATCCCAATACTGTACGGTGACAACGTCGTTCGGGGTCCGAAAGCCAACTGGCGGATAGTTTTGGCACCGGTCATGATGTCGCCGCCGACGTAGTTGGCGTTCGAGGATGCGAACTGCTCGGGAGTCTGGACGGCCTGTCCTACGATTCGGTCCCGGAAGCCGGGGGCGAACCGCTCGATCTGCGCGATGATCGCCGACGTCGCGTCACCGGTAAACCCCTTGGGCACATGGGCATACGTCCACACCGGATGAATGTTGCCGACCGATCGCTGCGGGTCGGCCAGGTATTGCTGACCGACCAGGACGAACGGCCGCTCGGGCATTCGCCCGATATTCACCTCGCGTTCGGTGGCGGCCAGTTCGCGGTAGGTGCCGGCCACATGTACCGTGCCTGCCCGATGTGCCTCGGGACTGGTCCACGGCACGCCACCCTCCACGGCGAAGTCGACTTTGAAAGCCCCTGGGCCGTGACGGAATCGGCGGTAGGCGCGAGCGACGCGGGCGGGTAACCGGTCGCCGAGAATGTCGGCGATCGCGCCGGGTGCCAGGTCGAAGATCGTCACGTCGGCGGCGGGCAGCTGCGATGTGTTGCGCACCGGGGTGCCCGTCTCGATCGTGCCGCCCAATTCGCCGAGCACGGAGGCAAGGGCCCGGGTGATGGACTGTGAGCCTCCGGCCGCGACGGGCCAGCCGTACCGGTGTCCGGCCGTCAGGATGCCCACCCCGATCGCCGATGTCATCGGTTGATTCAGCGGCCGAAAGGCATGCGCGACAACGCCGCCGAACAGCGCGCGGGCCTGGGGTGTACGGAAGACGCGCGCCAGCGTGGACCCGGGCAGCACGGTTGGGGCGCCGAACCGGGCCAGCGCAAGCGGGTGATGCGGCCAGCGCAGCAGAGGGCCCATGATGTCGTCGGCGAGCGTGTCGAAATTCGTCGACGGCCAGTCGAACAATTGCCGCCAGCGCCGGCCGTCAACACCCAACCCGTCGGCAGTGGCCTGCACCGAGCGGTACAGCACCCCGGCTGTCCCGTCGTCGAGTGGATGCACGCAGTCGACCTCTGGCCAGCGCCACTGCAGGCCGTGACGGTCCAAGCCGAGGCCCCTCAAGAATGTCGAGCCAACAGCCATCGGGTGGATCGCCGAGCAGTGGTCATGCAGTAGACCGGCGACGATGGCCTCGCCGCTGCGGGTGCCGCCGCCGATCTCATCGGCGGCTTCCAGCACCGTGACCGTCAGCCCGTGCTGGGCGAGGGTCACAGCCGCGGCGAGCCCGTTGGGGCCGCTGCCCACCACGACCGCTGTGCCAGTCATACCCGAAACCCTATGCCGAGCCTGCCGCAAACTCGCAATACCGAGGAAAGCTCGGTCAGTGTAGAGTAATCCTCGTGCCGCGATCAGCTACCGATGCGCGCGGCCGACTGATGCAGTCGGCCCGCCGCCGTTTCGCGGCAAGCGGCGCACTGGCGGCGACGCTCGACGAGGTCCGCCGGGACGCAGGGGTCAGCGTCGGTGCGCTCTACCACCACTTCCCGGACAAACCCGCGCTGGCGGCTGCGGTCTACGCCGAGGTGATGGGTGATTACCAGTCGGGATTCGTGACGATGTTGCGCCGTCACGACACCGCTGAAGGTGGCATCCGCGGTGGCGTCGCACACCACCTGCAATGGGTCTGCGCCAACCGCAGCGAGGCGGCATTGCTGCTCGGGGACCGGCTGGACAGCGCGGACTTGCGGGAATCCAACCGGGCGTTCTTCGCCGACGTGCGGGACTGGTGGCGGCCGCATCACAACTACGGAGCTTTGCGCCCGATACACGCGGGCGTCACCGCCGCGTTGTGGTTCGGCCCGGCGCAGGAATTCAGCCGGTACTGGATTGCCGGCAACGAACCCCGAATGCCGCGAGGCGTGGTCAAGGCATTCGCTGACGCCGCATGGAAGGCATTGCGGGCCAACATCATCGAGGAGGACGGCTGATGAGCACATCGGAGTCGCTGTACAACCGACTGGTCGCCGAAGGCGACGACCCCGATGCGCCGCGTCGGGTGGACGTCGAGCACCGCGGCGACCGGGCGATCGTGACGCTGGACGAACCCGACCGGCTCAACGTCCTGTCGGCGCCGTTGGTGCGCCAATTACGCAGCGCGTTGGAGGCTCTCGTGGTCGACCGCGACATCCGGAGCGTCGTGCTGACCGGACGTGATCCGGGCTTCAGCGCCGGCGGCGACCTGAAGATGATGGAGACGGCTACGGCAAACCTCAGCCGGCCCGAGGGCGTCGCCGACGTGTGGCGTTGGATCCGTCGTGAATTCGGCGGAATTGCCCGGCTGATCGCCGGATCGGACACGATCTTCGTCGCCGCCATCAACGGCCCCGCAGCCGGAGTCGGGCTGGCCTGGGCGCTGGCCTGCGACGTCGCCGTCGCCAGCGATCGCGCCGTGATCGTGCCGGCGTTCGGCCGCCTCGGCCTGATTCCCGAGGTCGGCACCAGCTGGGCGCTCACCCGGCGGCTGGGATACCAAGGGGCGCTTGCCTATTACCTGCGCGGCGAGCACATCGATGCCCACGAAGCGCAACGGCTCGGCCTGGTTCAACAGGTCGTCGGCCACGACCGCCTGCTCGAGACCGCCGATCAGTGGTGCTCACGCGTCGCGGCGATGCCGGCGCATGCCGTCGCGATGACCAAGCCCCTACTGCGCGCCGCGGCCGACGCCGGCTGGCACGAATCGCTGACCATGGAGGAATTCGCCGAGCCCACCTGCTTCACCACCGCCGCGTTCGCTGACAGCGTGCACGCGATGCTGGCCAAATCTCAGGCGTGAATATCCGCGGTCACCGCGCCGGTCAGCCGAGCCCGGCGTTCATGGCTGCCGTGAGCAGTGTTTCAAGGAAGTTGGCCGGATCGGGCAGGCTGTAATAGTCAGTGAGGCCATCCACGTTCGTCAGCGTTGCCGACGCGATGTCCTGGGCGGTGAGGCCGAAGTATTCAAGGTGTGTGGAGAACATGCCGAGCAGGTTCAAGCCGTGGTCCCAATCGGCCCACCCGTCGCCTTGCAGGGTGAAAACATCGGTCGGGTACAGGTTGTCGGGGGTGGTTGCGTCGATCAGATTGCCGTCACCTAGCAAGGTGAGGATCAGGTGTCCGATCGGTGTATCTCCAAACGTGTTCAGGAATCCACCCTCGGCTGACGAAGTGTCGCCAAGGAGGACGAAACGCAAAGCGTCGGAAGGGATGCCGTCGTTCGCGAGGGTTTGTTGATCGAGCGACGCGATTACCGCGGACTGTGAGAAGCCCATGATGGTCAGCGGATGGGAGGCGCTGAAACCGCCGTCGTTCCAGTCCGCTACGACGGCTCTGGCGAGGTCCGTTTCACCGGCTGCCACGCTGGGCCCGAAATTTCCGTCGGTCTCCGGTGTGGTGAGTGCGAGGGTCGTGCCGTCCTTGGGGAAACCCAGTTGGTTGAGATAGATCTGGTCGGCGCTGCGGAGATATCGGGCGTCCGGGGTGGCGAATGCACTGGGGCCCATGATGAGTGCTTCAGTGGACCCGGATAGGAAGCTGGCGCCGTCGTCGTCCGCGTGAGCTAAGCCCGCGCAGAGAACGGCGCTGCCTAGGGCGGCTGCGAGGGCGATGACGGGTTCACGCATCGGGGGTGCCCTCTCCGTTCCGAGTTCGGCGATTCCCCCACCCGACGTCGATCTTCGAGCAAACCGACCTGCGTCGCATCACGGCATTCACCGACAGTGTGCCCGCTATGGCGGCATTGAGTCGGATTTAGCCTGGATCTCCGCCGTTACCGCCCTGGTCAGCCGGACCAGATCGGTTGGGCGCCACCGCAACGTCCCAGCCGCGTCGGCCCGCGCTGACGTACATCCGCTCCCAGCCCAGCGCACCGGAATCGACGACCGTCGGCAATCGCGTGCGCTGCCCGAACGGCGAAATCGCTCCCAGCACATAGCCGGTCGCGCGTTCGGCGACGCGCTGATCGGCCATGGTGGCCTTGCCCGCACCGCAGAGGCCAAAGGTCAGGGGCCGGTGTAACCAGGCGGATTGACGCCGTCCACCCAGAAATCGACGCCGAGCTTCGAACCCGGGATGCAGTCATACACCGACAGGTCCGAAACCCCGGACTCCACCAGCACGTCTTCGCAGAGCAGGGTGTTGCCGGTGTACTCCTTGGACGGCTTGTTGAGGATGACGTAGGCCGCGTCGGAGTAGATGTCCGGCTTGCGTGCGCGGCCCATCGCCTCGTCGCCGCCGAGTAGGTTCTGCACCGCGGCGGTGGCGACCAGCGTGCGGGGCCACAGCGTGTTCGAGGCGATGCCCTCGTCGCGCAGTTCCTCGGCGATACCCAGCGCGCACAGCGTCATACCGAACTTGGCCATCATGTACGCCGTCGGCTTCAGCCACTCTTTGCCGAGCAGCACGGGCGGGGACAGCGTCAGGATGTGCGGGTTTTCCCGGCCCTTCATGTGCGGGATACAGGCCTGGGACACCGCGTAGGTGCCACGCACCTGGATGCCGTTCATCAGGTCGAATCGCTTCATCGGTACCTCGCTGATCGAGCCGAGGTTGATCGCCGACGCGTTGTTCACCACGATGTCGATCCCGCCGAACTGCTCGACGGCCTTGGCCACTGCGGACTCGACCGACTCCGGGTCGCGGACATCGCCGACGATCGGCAACGCCTGGCCGCCCGCCTCCTCGAGCTCCTTGGCGGCGGTGTACACCGTGCCTTCGAGCTTGGGGTGCGGCTCGGCCGTCTTGGCGATCAGCGCGATGTTCGCGCCGTCTTGCGCGGCCCGCTTGGCGATGGCCAGACCTATTCCGCGGCTGGCGCCCGAGATGAACATGGTTTTGCCCTTGAGTGACATGAGCGCCACAGTAACGCCGCTCACAATTGCCCCGAATCGGTGGTCCGGAAATAGCCCGGCGATCGTCGCTGTTGAGTCTTCTGTCTGGTCAAGCAGACACATGTCGGTCACAGCCTTTAGATTGGGAGAGGGGAGTCCGGTGTCAACGGCAACGAGCCTTCGCCGATCGGGTCCGGTATTGATGGACCTGTTCAGCGGCATCGCGACGGAAGGGACTGTGTCACCCAACATGGCCGACATCGATGGCGCGACAGACTCGGGAATCGCGGAGGCTGCCGACTTCACCGATACGCGCGGACAAAGCCGGTCGAATGAGACCGACGCGGAACTGACCGCGCGCTTCGAGCGCGACGCGATTCCGCTGCTGGACCAGCTCTACGGCGGCGCCTTGCGGATGACCCGCAACCCGGCCGACGCCGAGGACCTGCTGCAGGAAACGATGGTCAAGGCCTACGCGGGCTTCCGGTCGTTCAAAGAGGGCACCAACCTCAAGGCGTGGCTCTACCGCATCCTGACCAACACCTACATCAACAGCTACCGCAAGAAGCAGCGGCAGCCGGCGCAATATCCCACCGACGAGATCACCGACTGGCAGTTGGCTGCCACCGCCGAGCACACGTCGACCGGATTGCGGTCCGCCGAGGTCGAAGCGCTGGAAGCGCTGCCCGACACCGAAATCAAAGAAGCCCTGCAGGCGTTGCCCGAAGAGTTCCGGATGGCGGTCTACTACGCCGACGTCGAAGGGTTTCCCTACAAAGAGATCGCCGAGATCATGGGCACTCCGATCGGGACGGTGATGTCACGGCTGCACCGCGGCCGCCGTCAACTGCGCGAACTGCTGACCGATGTCGCTAAGGAACGGGGTTTCATCCGCGGAGACCAGGCCGCCGAGGGGGTTTCGTCGTGACCGATTTCTCGTCCGAATCCAGCCCCGGGATCAAGGCCGAGTGCGCTGAGGTGCTTGCCGAGGTATGGGCCTTGCTCGACGGCGAGTGCAGCCCGGAAACCCAAGACAAGCTCCGACAGCATCTCGAAGACTGCCCGCCCTGCTTCCAGCACTACGGCCTGGAGGAGCGCATCAAGGGACTGATCTCCACCAAGTGTCGTGGCGAGCGGGCCCCGGAGAGCTTGCGCGAGCGGCTACGGATCGAAATCAGCCGGACCACGATCATCCGGGGCGGTTGAGCAGCGATAAGCCACAAACAAAGACGCGGGCCGCCTGTCGGACGGTCCGCGTCTTTGTTGGTTTTGAGCGGTTGGTTAAGCGTTGGGCCGCTTGCCGTGATTGGCCTTGCTGTGCTTGCGGTCGCGCTTCTTCCGGCCTCGCTTGGCCATGACTGATCCTCCTCGCAGTTCTGCTTGCCGATCAGTCTTTCATGCCGCTAGCCGTCTAGGCCAACTGCTAGACGACCGGCACGTGTGCCAGGGTGGTGCCGTTGGAGCTCGCCGAGGCGACCGGACCGGGCTGGCCGGCGGGCTCACCGATCGGCGGGGTCTGTGCCGGAGCCACCGGGCCGGCGGCGCCGGGGCCCTGTGCCGCGCCAGGAACCGTGCTGCGCGGATAGTCCGCTCAGCCCGGGCGTCTGGCCCGGGAGCTGCTGGCCGGGCAGGCCGCCGGGGTAAGCGGGGCCCTGGCCGGGCAGGCCGCCCGGGGTCTGTCCAGGAAGGCCACCCGGGTAGCCGCCGAGCCCAGGAGCCTGACCTGGGATACCACCAGGAACGCCGCCCGGAAGGCCACCAGGAAGGCCGCCGGGAATCCCACCCGGAAGGCCGCCGGGCAGCCCGCCGAGACCACCGAGGCCGCCGGGCAGACCGCCGCCTCCGCCGAGCGCGCCGCTGGCAGGCATCAGCAGGTCGCCGGCACCGGGAAAGACGTTGTTCATCAGCCCGCTCAGCGAGCCGAACAGCGAGTTGGCGATGTTCACCGCGCTACCGGCACCAGGCATACCAGGGATCGGGTCGTCGGCGGCGAAAGGTTGCTGGGGAGCGGCCGCGGCGGCCCCGGCGCCAAGCCCGATCGTGGCGAATGCTGCCATCGCCACCCCGAAACCGGTGGCCACTCGGGCCAGTGGTCTGCGAGCTGTCTTATGCGCAAACATGTTGTCGGACAACGGAATACCCCTCAATATCGGCTGTTTCACTCTGAGACCTTCAGGCACTTCAATCACTTTGAACACTCTGCATGCCCAAATGTCACAATTCGAGCACGACACGATCACAGAAGCAGCTCTATAGGTTCTCTTAGTGATCTTGGAGTTTGCTTATCGATATCTCCGAGACATCAATCGTGACCTTTCAGCTGCATAAACCGGTCGCCGGCGCAGCCGCGCCGACGCCGACCCGCGCTCGGAGTGCAACTGGGGAAGTCGGTTGTGGTTCGATGAAGCAACGCAGATGCCGAAAACGGCTGGCCGAAGAACGGGGTGATGATGGCCGAGGACGTCCGGGCAGAGATCGTGGCCAGCGTGCTCGAAGTCGTGGTCCACGAGGGCGACCAGATCGGCGAGGGCGACACCCTGGTGCTGCTGGAATCGATGAAGATGGAGATCCCGGTCCTGGCCGAGGTCGCGGGCACGATCAGCAAGGTGAGTGTGTCGGTCGGCGACGTCATCCAGGCCGGCGATCTCATCGCCGTGATCAGCTAGCCGGCTGAGCATCACCGCGGGGAGTCGCCGATGTCCACGCTCGGTGACCTGCTCGCCGAACACACCGTTCTGCCGGGCAGCGCCGTCGACCATCTGCATGCGGTGGTGGGCGAATGGCAGCTGCTCGCCGACCTGTCGTTCGCCGACTACCTGATGTGGGTTCGCCGCGACGACGATTCGCTGGTCTGCGTCGCGCAGTGTCCGGCCGAACACCGCGCCCACGGTTCTGCTGCGCGACGCGGTCGGAACCGTCGTCTGACGCCGACCGGATGCCGCCGATCTCCGCGGCTTTCGAGTCGGGCGCTATCCGCCTGGAAAGCGCTGCAGGCCAACAGTTTTCGTGGCAACAGACCGGAGTGAACATCGAAGCGGTGCCGGTGCGTTACGGCGACGCCGTGGTTGCGGTGTTGACGCATCAGACCGCCGTCGCGGACACCCCGAAATCGAGCCAGTTGGAGACCGCCTACCTCGACTGCGCCGCCGACCTCGTGCACATGCTCTCCGAGGGCACGTTTCCCAACGTGGGCGATCTGGCGATGTCGCGGTCGAGCCCGCGGGTGGGTGACGGCTTCATCCGCCTCGATGTCGACGGCGTCGTGTCCTACGCCAGCCCCAACGCGCTGTCGGCCTACCACCGGATGGGCCTGACATCTGGAGTTGGAGGGGCACAACCTGATCGAGGTCACCCGCCCGCTGATCTCCGACCCGTTCGAGGCGCAGGAACTCGCCGAGCATGTGCGCGACTCGCTGAGCGGCGGCGCCAGCATGCGCATCGAGGTCGACGCCGGCGGCGCCACGGTGCTGCTGCGGACGCTGCCGCTGGTGCTCAACGGGTCGGCCGCCGGTGCCGCGGTGCTGGTCCGCGACGTCACCGAGATCAAGCGTCGAGACCGCGCGCTGATGTCCAAGGACGCCACCATCCGGGAGATCCACCACCGGGTGAAGAACAACCTGCAGACCGTCGCGGCGCTGCTGCGTCTGCAGGCACGCCGGACCACCAACGCCGAAGGCCGCGAAGCGCTGATCGAGTCGGTGCGACGGGTGTCGTCGATCGCGTTGGTGCACGACGCGCTGTCGATGTCGGTCGACGAGGAGGTCAACCTCGACGAGGTGATCGACCGGATTCTGCCGATCATGAACGACGTGGCGACGGTCGATACCCCGATCCGGATCAATCGGGCGGGCATGCTCGGTGTCCTGGACTCCGACCGGGCGACTGCGCTGATCATGGTGATCACCGAACTGGTCCAGAACGCCATCGAGCACGCCTTCGACCAGGCCACCTGCGAATCCGCTGCGCGGAGGCGGGTCGGTGACGATCCGCGCCGAGCGTTCGGCGCGCTGGCTCGACGTGGTGGTGCACGACAACGGCCGCGGGCTGCCCGACGGTTTCAGCATCGAGCAGTCCGACCGGCTCGGTCTGCAGATCGTGCGGACGCTGGTATCCGCCGAACTCGACGGCTCCCTGCAGATGCAGGACGCCCCCGAAGGCGGCACCGACGTGGTGCTGCGGGTCCCGATCGGTCGTCGCGCCGCGAACCGCTGCAGTAGCGCCACACACAACGGTGCGGCCCCGACAATTCGTCGGGGCCGCACCGTTGAAAGCGACTTAGGTCAGACTCCGGTACGGGCCTTCGTCCGAGCGTTGCGACGCTTCAGTGCGCGTCGCTCGTCTTCGCTCATTCCGCCCCACACGCCGGAGTCCTGTCCGGTGTTGAGCGCCCACGACAGGCACTCGGTGGTCACCGGACAGCGGTTACAGACCAGTTTCGCGTCGGCGATCTGTGCGAGAGCCGGTCCGCTGTTCCCGACAGGGAAGAACAGCTCCGGGTCTTCGTCGCGACAGACCGCTGTGTGGCGCCAATCCATTAGTCGTTGCTCCTCACTATGTGCGCAGCAATGCGCACGAATGATTTTCTTCGGCTGTTAACGCAGGCACAAGAAATGTTTCCGTACCGTTGCATGCGATTGTTCGATCGTTTCACAGGCTCAACAGATGTCAATAGCCGCTCGTTGGTCCGTGGGCTATCTCACTTCAGAGGATCTGTTACCAAATCCCTTAATCGGTTGTACTACACTCTGTCGCGGGTCTGACCAGTGCTTATTGCCCACATGGCTGCGATCGCCGCAGGTCAGGACAGCTTTTTTGCCGGCGGGGCGACGACGTTCAGCGCGTCGGGAACCGACCGAAACGTCATCCCCTCGCGCAAGCCCAGGTAGTCGCCGTCGATTTGGCTCGGCCATGGGCGGATCGGCGCACGTCACCCGCACGCAGTCCGCGTTGTCGTCGCGAACGACCTGATCACCGGCGATTTTGGGCTGCTTGGAGAACATCTGTGCGACCAGTCTCAGGCTCGGCACGACCTTCAGCCTGGTGACGCCGAACACCCCGAGGCCGGATTCGAAGCTGGTGTCGGGGTTGGTGCACATCGGGCGGGCGTCGGCGTAGGTCCACGGGCTGGAGTTGGACACGAAGACGAAGTAGACGCCGGAAACCGGCTCGCGGCCGGGCAGCTCCACGGTCAGCCGCGGCTGCTTGCGGGCGTAGGCGAGCGTGGCGCGCGTCGCGGCGAGGATGTAGCGCGTCGGCGTGACCTTGCGGCCCTTTTCCCGCTGCGCCTCCACTTTGGCCACCGCCTCGGCGTCGACGCCCATGCCCGGCGTTGAGCACCGCCCACTGCTCGCCGCAGTCGATCAGCCCGATCCGGCGCCACTGCTTCTCCGGGCCGTACTTGTCGAGCAGCCAGATCAGCTGGTTGGTGGCGTCGATCGGGCCCGGCCGGGATGCCCAGCGAGCGCGCCGTCACGTTCGCCGATCCGCCGGGGACGATCGCCAGCGCGGGGACATGCCCGGTCGGCAGCTGCCCGGGCTTGCCGAGCAGGCCGTTGACCACGTTGCTCACCGTGCCGTCGCCGCCGTGCACGACGACGAGGTCCACCCCGTCCTGGACTGCGGCCTGGGCGATTTCGCCGCCGTGGCCGCGGTGACGGGTGTGCTCGACGGTCAACTCCAGGCGGCTTTGCAGTGCGTGCGCCAGCAGATCGCGGCCGGCCGTGGTGGTCGATGTCGCGGTCGGATTGACGATCAGCACGGCGCGCATGACGTGCAAAGCCTACGGGAGCGGCGACGATGCGGGCCGCAGCGCGGGCCGAGGAGGAGCGCGACTTTGGGGTGAGTCGGCGACGATGCGGGCCGCACGCGGGCCGAGGAGGAGCGCGACTTTGGGGTGAGTGCCGGTGGCTACGCTGAGGCGGTGATCAGGCCTACTCCGACCAGCGTGCGTGGCGCGGGATTGATCGTCGCAGCTCAAGGCGCGACGGGTCTGGTGGTCGCCGCGGTTCTGCTGATGAGGGCGATCGGCGGCGCGGGTCAGCGGGTGAACAACGGGTTCGGGACGCGGTGTGGTTCGCGCTGGCCGGCGGCGCGGTCTGGCGGCCGGCTGGGCACTGCTGGTCGGACAGGCGCTGGGGCCGCGGGCTGGCGGTGTTCGCCGAGCTGTTGCTGCTGGGCGTGGCGTACTACCTGACGGCGGGCTCGCATCGGGCGCAGATCGGGATTCCGGTGGCCGCCGTGGCGTTGACCGCGTTGGCGCTGTTGTTCAGTCCGGCCGCGGTGCGCTGGGTCTCCGGCGGTGATCAGGCGGGTCCGGCCAGCTCGGCCAGCTCGGGACCCGACACCCGGTAGGTGGTCCACTCGCTCTGCGGCTGAGCACCGACGGCTCGATACAGCGCGATCGCATCGGTGTTCCAGTTCAGCACCGCCCAGGCCAGCCGGGTGTAGTTGTGATCCACGCATTCTTTGGCCAGCGCGGCCAGCAGGCCGCGGGCCAGCCCGAGACGACGAAATCGCGGCCGCACGAACAGGTCTTCCAGGTAGATGCCCTCGACGCCGTCCCACGTCGAGAAGTTGAGGAACCACAGCGCCATCGCCGCGACTTCGCCGTCCACCTCGGCGACGTGTGCTCGCAGTGTCGTCGGATCGCCGAAAAGTGCTGAGCTGATTTGTGTTTCGACGACGGTGCATTGCTCGGGGGCGTGTTCGAAGTGCGGCCAGCTCGTGGATCATCGCGGTGATCGCCGCGGCGTCGGCTGGCGCGGCTCGACGGATGCGCACAGTCATGGTCGAACCCCCAGCGCGGTCAGGATGGTGATGAATTTGGTTGTCGTCTCGGCGACTTCGCCGTCGGGATCGGATTCGGCGACGATGCCACCGCCGGCGTGGGCCAGCGCGGTGCGCCGGTCGGCGGACAGTTGCGCGCCGCGGATGGTGACCACCCAGCGTCCGTCACCGCTGGCGTCGCACCAGCCCACCGCGCCGGCGTAGAACCCGCGATCGCCTTCCAGTTCGCCGATCAGACGCGCGGCGGCATCGGTGGGCACCCCGCCGACCGCCGGGGTGGGGTGCAGCGCGAGTGTCAAATCGATTGCGGTGGTTGATGTATCGCGCAGCCGTCCGGTGATCGGTGTGCTGAGGTGCCACAGCGCGGTGGTGCGGCTCAGCGTCGGCGTCGGGGGGAAAGTCAACTCGCTGCACAGCGGGCGCAATGCCGTCGGCCATGGTGTCGATCACCAACTGATGTTCGTGACGATCCTTGGCCGACTCGGCGAGCGCGGCGCCGGCGGCGGCGTCGAGCTCGGGATCGGCGGCCCGCGGCGCGGAGCCGGCGAACGGCTGACAGCGTCACCCGGTCGCCGTCGCGGGCCACCAGCAGCTCGGGGCTGGCGCCGACCAGCGCCATGCCCGCATACTCGCCGCCCGCCGCCGACAGGTCGACGAGATAGCCGTATGCGGCCGGGTCGTTGTCGACCAAGCGGCGCAGGATGATTCGGGCGTCCAGCGGGGCGTCGGCGGTCAGCCGCAGCGCGCGGGCCAGCACCACCTTCTGCAGCGTGCTGCCCGCGGCCGTCAGCTCGTCGCAGGCGCGTCGCACCCGGGCGCGGTGCTCGTCGGGCGCCGGAATCGCGCCGGACACCCGCACATCGGGCATCGGTCCGGTCGGCCAGTCGGGCAGCTCAGCGGCGCGCCGAACGGCTTGCGGCGCCATCAACGCGGCCGGCCCGTCGACATCAAAAGCCAATGCGCCCAGCACAATTGGTGTGCGGCCTGAGCGCAGCGCCGACTGCGCACCGGCCACCGTCGCGAAGCTGGCCTGCACGCCCGTCGGCGATCACCACGCCGGCCGGCCCGCACAGCACGAACGGCGGTTCGGTGGTGCTCACCCGGCTGTGATGGCCTGCGGGAGACCGGTCAATCCGAGCGCGGCGAGCTGTCGCACGCCATGCTCGAACCCGCAGCACGGCCATCGAGCCGGCGAGCATCCAGAAGCGGCTGCCCTCGACGAGCGGCAGCTCGACCCAGCGCGTGATCACCGAACGGGAAAAGTGGCTGTGGCCCACGAACAACACGTCGCGCGAGGCCATGTTTTCCAACGCCAATGACACGGCCTGATCGGCGCGGTCGCTGACTTCAGCCACGCTTTCGCCGCCGGGGCAACCGTGCGTCCAGATCAGCCAATCAGGATCCGATTCGTGGATCTGCGGGGTCGTCAACCCCTCGTAGTCGCCGTAATCCCATTCGGCGAGCAGGGGCGACACCTCGTCCACGGCGAGCCCGGCCAACTTGGCCGTGGTCAGGGCACGTATACGCGGGCTGCTGATCACGAGCGGGTCGGTGAGTTTCAGTTCACGCAGGACGCGCCCGGCAAGCTCGGCCTGCACTCGGCCGGTGTCGGTCAGTTCGAGATCGGTGCGCCCGGTGTGCTGGCCGGACTTGGACCACTGGGTTTCCCCGTGGCGCAACAACACCAAATGGTGGCTCTGCGACGCCCATGCTGACCGATTCTGCCTGACACACATGGCCATCCGCGCGCGGGCACCAGGGGTTTGATGCCAGGATGGGCATTGATCACCCGCCGGCAATAAGGAGGAGCGGCGCTTCATGACGACTCGGGTGCTGGCCGTGGCCAACCAGAAGGGCGGGGTGGCCAAAACGACGACGGTGGCGTCGCTGGGTGCGGCGATGGCGGACGCAGGACGGCGAGTGCTGCTCGTCGATCTGGACCCGCAGGGCTGTCTGACCTTCTCGCTCGGCCAGGACCCGGACAAGCTGGCGGTGTCGGTGCATGAGGTGTTGCTCGGCGAGGTGGAGCCCGACGCCGCCCTGGTCGAGACCGCGGAGGGGATGACGCTGCTGCCGGCGAACATCGACCTGGCCGGCGCCGAGGCGATGCTGCTGATGCGGGCCGGCCGCGAGTACGCGCTCAAACGGGCGCTGGACAAACTCGGCGACACCTTCGACGTCGTCATCATCGACTGCCCGCCGTCGCTGGGCGTGCTCACCCTGAACGGGCTGACCGCCGCCGACGAGGTCATCGTGCCGCTGCAATGTGAGACGTTGGCGCATCGCGGCGTCGGGCAGTTCCTGCGGACCGTCGACGACGTTCAGCAGATCACCAACCCGGGCCTGAAGTTGCTGGGTGCGCTGCCGACGCTGTACGACCCGCGCACCACGCACACCCGCGACGTGCTGCTCGATGTCGCCGACCGCTACGACCTGCCGGTGCTGGCGCCGCCCATCCCGCGCACGGTGCGGTTCGCCGAAGCCAGCGCGTCGGGCTCGTCGGTGCTGGCCGCGCGTAAGAACAAGGGCGCAGCCGCTTATCAGGAGCTGGCGCAGGCGCTGCTCAAACACTGGAAGTCGGGCAAAGCGCTGCCCACGTTCGCGATCGACGCCTGAGCTAGCCCAGCGCGACGAGGGTTTCGCCGCGCTGCTCGAGCAGCTGCGAACCCGCCACGGCGGGGATCACCGCCGAGTTCGTCGGCTGCCGCTGCACCGGCAGGAAGCCTTCGCCGACGCCGGTGACCGGATCGCAGACGGCGATGCCGTCGGTCACCGGGACGAGCAACTTGCCGGCCATCAAGGTCGCCGGACCCACCGGGACCGAAGAACCGGCAGGCCCAATGGAATAGCGGTAGGTCAGGTTCGCCGCGTCGAACACCATCACCCGGTGGCCGGTCCACCAGGTGATCAGGTTGCCGGACCGAGTCACCACGTTGGATGTCAACGGCGGCTCGGGCAGCAGGGTGCTTCCCACGGTGGTGCCGGTCTCGTCGATGACATCGACCCTGGGCTGCGGCGCCGGCAGGTACACAGCCGTCCTGGTCTCCGACACCGCCAGCACTTTGGCGCCGGAGTCCGCGCCGATGCCCGGTTCGGCCACATTGTGCTGGTCCGGCTCGTCTTCCTCCTTGGCCGGACGCAGCAGCGTCAGCCGCAGGTCGGCCTGCCGGCCGCATGCCTCGAACACCGATACGGCGGACGAGCTGGCCGCAGCCGACGTCAGTCGGCAGCCGGTGTGCAGCCCCTTCGACGACGGCTTGATCCGGGCGTCGATCTCACCGTAGGAGAGCATCCGGACCATATCGGAGCGCCACAATTCCAGCCGGGTGTCGCCGGCTGACAAGACCGTCGTGCCGTCGGAAGACAGGGTGACCTGCCGGTCGGCGTAGCTGCTTCGGGCGGGTCCACGGCTGCCGGTGGGCCCCTCGATCGTGCTCACCTGGCCGCAGCCACGGTCGTCGCGGTAGACCGCGACCGCGAAACGGTAGACGCCGGTGACCCCGCACAGGTCGCTGTTGCGCGAGTAGCTCCAGCGCACCTGGCCGGTGACCGGATCACGCCCTTGGACCGCATGCGCGTCGGCGGTGACGACGGTTCCGGCGACGACGACCGGCTGGTCGGTCGGCGCGTTGCCCGCGGTCCAGAGCTGCTTGAGCGAAGCCGGCACCTCGTGGGTCAGCCGCGGGCTGGGCGCCGGGCCGGCCGCCGGGCCGGCTGATGGTGGCCCGGGCGTCGCTGGTCCACCAGATCAACGCCGCGGCCATGGCCACCACAGTCACGATCGCGGCCGCAGCCAGCAGATCAGCCTTGGTGCGACGTTCCGGCTTGACCATCGAGCTAGGTCGACGGATCAGTTGGCGGGGGCTGCGGCGAGCTTTAGTGCCCGCGCGGGGGCGACGGCGGCGGCGCCGGGCACGGGTGCGCGTCGCCGGACGCGGCGTCGGAATTGCCTGCGGCCGTTGCCGACCCATTCGTGTCGGCGTTGCCGTTGGTTCCGGAGTGCCCGGTCGCCGACTTGACCCCCGCGGGTGCGGCGGCGCTGGCGGTCGTTGTTGCGCGACGGAGCGGGTTCGTCGTTGGCGCGGGCACTCGATGCGGTGCGCTTCACCGGCGACTTCTTCGGCGCTCCGACGGAGCCCCGGGTCTCGGTCGGGATGTCCAGCTCGACGTAGATGTGCGGCGAGTTGGAGTAGGTCTCGGCGGGATCGGGGCAGTCCAGACCGAGGGCTTTGTCGATCAACGTCCAGCGGGGCAGGTCGTCCCAGTCGACGAGGGTGACGGCGATACCGGTCTTACCGGCCCGGCCGGTGCGGCCGATGCGGTGGACGTAGGCCTGCTCGTCCTCGGGGATCTGGTAGTTGATGACGTGGGTGATGTCGTCGATGTCGATGCCGCGGGCCGCCACGTCGGTGGCGACCAGCACGTCGATGTCACCACCGCGGAACTGCTTGAGGGCCTTCTCGCGCGCGATCTGGCCGAGGTCGCCGTGCACGGCGCCGACGGCGAAACCGCGCTCGGCGAGCTCGTCGGCGACCTTCTGGGCGGTGCGCTTGGTGCGGGTGAAGATCATGGTGGCGCCGCGTCCGCGAGCCTGCAGTACCCGGCTGATCAGTTCGACCTTGTCCAGGGCGTGTGCGCGGTAGACGTACTGCTTGGTCGAGTCGTGCACGGCCGAGGAGTGCGGTGCTTCTGCCCGGATGTGGGTGGGCTGGTTCATGAACGTGCGGGCCAGCGTGATGATCGGGTCCGGCATGGTTGCCGAGAACAGCATCGCCTGCCGCTCGTCGGGAATCTGGCGCAGAATCCGCTCGATGTCGGGCAGGAAGCCCAGGTCGAGCATCTCGTCGGCCTCGTCGAGCACCAGCACTGACAGGCCGCCGAGCTGCAGGTGACCCTGCTGGGCCAGGTCGAGCAGCCGGCCGGGCGTGCCGACCACCACGTCGGCGCCGGCGCGCAGCGCCTCGATCTGCGGCTCGTAGGGCCGTCCGCCGTAGATGGAGACCACGGACAGCTTGCGGTCGTCGTCGGCGCTCAGATATTTGGCCGCAGTGGACAGGTCGCCGTAGACCTGCAGGCAGAGTTCGCGGGTGGGCACCACGATCAGTGCCCGGGGAATGCCGTTGAGCGGGCGATCCGGGCCCGAGGTGGTGATCCGCTGCAGCAGCGGCACGCCGAAGGCGAAGGTCTTGCCCATCCCGGTGCGGGCTTGTCCGATCAGGTCGTCGCCGGTGAGGGCGAGCGGCAGGGTCAGCTCCTGGATGGCGAACGGATGCTCGATGCCTTTTTCGCTGAGTGCCCGGACAATTTCGTCGCGGACGCCGAGGTCGGCAAAGGTGGCTTCGGCTGCGGCTCGGTTAGGTGTGATGAGTGGAGTCATGCGTGAAACACGTATGCCTTTCGGGTTCGTATTCGATTGGTCAATCGTTGCGGTCCAGCGCGCACCAGTTGACTTTCGAATACGTTTCCGATTCGCGGGCCCTGCGCTTCTGAGGCGGGGCCAACTGCGTGCACGCACATTGCATAGGCGGAGGTGGTACGGATCGACCACCGTTACCTGGACCAATTGTAGCTGGTGGGCAGCCGCCGGCCCGATTCGCGGCGTTTGGCGCGCGGGCGGGTCGGACTCGCATCGCCACGACAACACCTCGTCGGCGATCGCCAGGGCGGCGTTGCCGGCCGCAGCGGGTCGCCGCACGCAGACCCCTAGAGTGGGTGCATGACTTCGCTTCCGTCGGACGACCAGCTGGCCGATCCGCCTCCGCCACGGCTGCCGGCGGACCATCCCGGGGTCAACGAGTTGTTCGCGCTGCTGGCGTACGGCGAGGTCGTGGCGTTCTACCGGCTCACCGAAGAAGCGAAGATGGCGCCGGATCTGCGTGGACGGATCTCGATGGCCAGCATGGCCGCCGCCGAGATGACGCACTACGAACTGCTGCACGACGCCCTGGAGAGCCGCGGTGTCGATGTGGTGCCGACGATCTCGAAGTACGCCTCCGCGCTGGACGGCTACCACCGGCTGACGACGCCCAGCACCTGGCTGGAGGCGCTGGTCAAGACGTACATCGGTGACGCGCTGGCGGCTGACTTCTATTTGGAGATCGCCGATGTGCTGCCCGATGACGTCGCCGACGTCGTGCGCTCGGTGATGGCCCAGACCGGGCACTCCCAGTTCGTCGTCGCCGAAGTGCGCGCCGCTGTGACCAAGAGCACCAAGCAACGCAGCCGGCTGGCGTTGTGGTCGCGCCGACTGCTCGGCGAGGCGATCACCCAGGCCCAGTACGTGCTGGCCGAGCACGACGAGCTGGTCGACCTGGTGGTGTCGAAGTCCGACGGCTTGACGCAGCTGGCGGGGTTCTTCGATCGCCTCCAGCGCACCCACGACGAGCGGATGCGGGAGCTGGGCCTGGCCTAGCCCTGCGACGATGCGCGGCGCCCGCTGAGGAGCAGGGCAATCGTCGCTAGCGGCTACAGGTCGCGATCATCGTGCTGCTGGTCGAGATCGCGATGGCCTCGACCCACGCCGTCGGCGATCGAGCAGTTCAGGCGACCGGTCAGGCTGGTCGCCACGACGGATCGCATCCCGACCCCCGGATTGAGGACGACGGTCCTCGACCACGGCAGTGAGACGTTGAAGTCGGTCTGCGGCGCGCCCGACGCGTCGGTGTAGACGACGGTGACCAGATCGAGCAGCCCCTTGGTGCCGGTCACCCGGTAGACGAAGGTGCGGGCGGCGACGTCCGGCGGCACCGGGGGAGCCGCGACCGGTGGCGGGGTCTGCGTCGGCGCGGTACTGGTGGCCGTCGGGCTGGGCGGTCGCGACGTGGGCGTCAGAGTGGTGACCGTCTCGGGCGGCAGGGCCGGTACCAGTCGGGGAGTGGTGCTTCGACTCGGCGGAACCACGACGGTCGCCGAGGTCGAGGCGCTGTCGCCGCCGTTGACGATCACGACGCTGGCGATCACGGCGAGCACGAAGACGATCCCGGCGATGGCCGCGATCGGACGCCACCGCCCATCGGCCGACGAGTAATCGCCGTCGGCGTAGAGGTCGTCGACGGTGTCATCCGGGTAGTCCTGGAGCTCATTGCCCAGGTAATCTGTGGTGCTGATGATGCAGATG
The DNA here is from genome assembly GCA_963796825.1 of uncultured Actinomycetota bacterium. Lineage (GTDB taxonomy): Bacteria > Actinomycetota > Actinomycetes > Mycobacteriales > Mycobacteriaceae > Mycobacterium. Next base: position 147,883 of record CAWCNE010000006.1, on the reverse strand, counting down.
TTAGCGATGTGACGGGCTCCCACCGGCGGTGGAGCGTGCGTGTCAGGTCACGATTTGCCAACGGCGGCCGCTGTCGCGCGGCGTTCGCGAACCCTTGGTGCCGACCGGCTTTCGGCACGCCCAGCGGGCGTCCACTAGCCTGCAAAGCGCAAGCAACGATCTACCGAAGAATTGGGAAGGGACCGGCGTGGAGGTCAAGATCGGTATCACGGACAGCCCGCGCGAGTTGGTCTTCAGCAGCGCGCAAACGCCGAGCGAAGTCGAGGCGCTGGTCTCCGCTGCACTGGGCAAAGACTCCGAACGTGCTGGGCCTGACCGACGACAAAGGCCGCCGCTTCCTGGTCAACTCAGCCAAGATCGCCTACGTCGAGATCGGCGCCGCGGATTCGCGTCGCGTCGGCTTCGGTATTGGAAGCGGCGGCGCTAAGAGCGGGTAAGCGGCACGTGTGACAGGCCGCCCCAGGCGAACAGCACGGTGCCGTCGACGGCATCGTCCTTGGCGATCGGCCGGTCGGCATCCAGCCAGTACCGGGCGCAGTCGACGCTGAGCCCGACCAAGCCCACCGCGATCATCCGGGCGCGGTGCGGGTCCAAACCGGAGTCGGCGCTGATCAGGTCGAAGACCGCGTCGATGCACGACTCGGTGGCCACCCGCACCTGCGCGGCGACCTGAGGCTCGGTGATGAAGTCGTTCTCGAAGATCAACCGGTAGCCCTGGCTGTCGTGCTCGATGAAATCGAAGAACGCCCGCACGGCGGACCGCAGCCGCTGACGGTTGTCGGTCGTGGTTCGCAGCGCCTGGCGCACACCGGACACCAGATTTTCGACGTGCCGCGCCAAGACCGCCAAGTACAGTTCCAACTTGCTTGAAAAGTGTTGGTAGAGAACGGGTTTGCTGACACCGGCGCGCTCGGCGATCTCGTCCATACCGGCGGCGTGGTAGCCGCGGTCGACGAAAATATCGCTGGCGGCGATGAGCAACTGGCCCCGACGCTCGTCGCGAGGCAGTCGGTTGCCGCGCCGACCAGGAGTGCCGGGCTTCACCCCACTCCGTCCGGCGGCGTTGGCAAGATCGCTCATCCAATCCTCAATCTGCTTGTCATCGCGCCGGTGTAGGGAGTGCGCGGTTGATCGCAACGACACTACTACCCGCACGGATTTTCACTCGTCACCCGCGGCCGTGAATGTCGCCATGTCAGCCTCTCACCTGGGCCCGCTGGCGCGCCGAGAGTCCCAGCTAGCAGGTGTTGTGCCATTCTGGGAAAGTGACCTTCGACCCCGAGCGGCGCGGGGGCAACCGGACGCCGGTTCTTCGCGACGACTGGCGCGAGCCGCTGCGCGCTCAGCGGGATCCGCTCGCGTGGGGTGGTGCCGGGCGGGTCCGGTCGAATCGGGACTCCAGTCGCTGGCGCAAGCAGAGTTGGCTGGGACGCTTCGTCTCCACTTACGGCTGGCGCGCCTACGCGCTGCCGGTGCTGGTCGCCGTCACCGGGGTGGTGCTCTATCAGACCGTCACCGGGACGAGTGCGTCCGCGCCCGCGTCCGGGCATCCGTTGCAGGGTCCACCGAAGATCGGCGCTGTGGGCACCGTGATCATCGACGCTCCGCCCCGCGGCCTGACCCAGTACGACGCCAGCCTGCCGACCGGGATGCTGCCCAACGGCGGGCCGTTCACCGAAGCGGGCGCCAAGTCCTGGCACGTCGTCCCGGGAGTCACACCGCAGGTCGGCCAGGGTACGGCGAAAGTCTTCAAGTACACCGTCGAGGTCGAAAACGGGATGGACCCCATCGCGTTCGGCGGTGACGACGCATTCGCCGCCATGGTCGACCAGACGCTGGCCAACCCGAAGAGCTGGACCCATGACGCGCAGTTCGCGTTCGTCAGGGTCGACGTGAATGGCAAAGCCAAACCCGATATCCGCATCTCGCTGAGCTCGCCGATGACCGTTCGCGAGGGCTGCGGGTACGAGTTTCCGCTCGAGACGTCCTGCTACAACCCGTCTTACGGGGCCGGGGTCGAGCCGCGGGTGTTCATCAACGAGGCACGCTGGGTGCGCGGCGCGCTGTCCTTCCAGGGCGACGTCGGCTCGTACCGGCAGTACCTGATCAACCACGAGGTCGGCCACGCCATCGGCTACCTGCGCCACGAACCGTGCGACAAGCAGGGCGGCCTGGCGCCGATCATGATGCAGCAGACCTTCTCCACCTCCGACGACGACAACTCGAAGTTCGACCCGGAGTACGTCAAGCCGGATGGCAAGACCTGCCGGTTCAATCCCTGGCCGTACCCGATCGCCTGACGGCACATCACCTGCTCGGCGACGATGCACGTCGCATCGCAGTGTGAGGAGAAGCCGGGCACATCGACCTAGCCTGGTGCGGTGTCGTTACCGCCGCTTGTCGAGCCGGCCGCCGAGCTGACCCGCCGATGAGGTAGCCCGCTACAGCCGCCATCTCGTCATCCCCGATCTGGGCGTCGACGGCCAGAAGCGGCTCAAGAATGCGCGGGTGCTGGTGATCGGCGCCGGCGGTCTCGGCGCGCCGACGCTGCTCTACCTGGCCGCGGCCGGGGTCGGAACGATCGGCATCGTGGACGACGACGTCGTCGAGGAGTCGAATCTGCAACGTCAGATCATCCACGGCGTGGGCGATATCGGCCGGTCCAAAAGCGCAGTCCGCGCGCGACTCGATCGCCGAGATCAACCCGCTGGTGAGGGTCCGTCTGCACGAGGTCCGGCTCGATCGGCACAACGCCGTCGACTTGTTCGAGGATTACGACCTGATCCTCGACGGCACCGACAACTTCGCCACCCGCTACCTGGTCAACGACGCCGCGGTGCTGGCGCACAAGCCATACGTGTGGGGGTCGATCTACCGGTTCGAAGGCCAGGTGTCGGTGTTCTGGGAAGACGCACCGGCCGATGAGGTCGGCAATAAGCAGGGCCTGAACTACCGCGATCTGTACCCCGACGCGCCGCCGCCGGGCCTGGTCCCGTCGTGCGCCGAAGGCGGAGTGCTGGGCGTGCTGTGCGCCTCGATCGCGTCGGTGATGGGGACTGAGGCGATCAAGCTGATCACCGGCATCGGGGAGCCGCTGCTGGGCCGGTTACTGATGTACGACGCGCTGGCGATGAGCTATCGCACCATCGCCATCGGCAAGGACCCGGCCGCACCGGCGATCACCGAGTTGATCGACTACGACGAATTCTGCGGGGTCGTGCCCGAGAGCGCCGATGACGCCGCGATCACTCCCCGTGAGCTGCGTGATCTGCTGGATTCCGGCACCAAGATTGCGCTGATCGACGTGCGCGAGCCGGCCGAGTGGGACATCAACCACATCGACGGGGCTCAGCTGATCCCGAGTTCGTCGATCAACTCCGGCGAGGGCCTGACCAGGCTGCCCCGGGACCGCAGGCCGGTGCTCTATTGCAAGACGGGTGTGCGCTCGGCCCAGGCGTTGGTCGCGGTCCGCGACGCCGGGTTTGCCGACGTGGCGCACTTGCAGGGCGGCATCGTGGCCTGGGCGCAGCAAATGCAGCCCGACATGGTGATGTACTGATCCGCCACGCCGAACTGCGACTTCGTGTCTAGTCCCGAGAGCTTCGCTGGGCCCGATTAGGCTAACCGCGTGAGTGTCGACCCGCCGCCGGAGCACGTGCTGTCGGCATTCGGTTTGAGCGGTGTCGGGCCGATTCCCCTCGGCGCTGCCTGGGAAGGCGGCTGGCGGTGCGGCGAAGTGGTGCTGTCGATGGTCGCCGAGAACGCCCGCGCGGCATGGTCGGCGCGGGTCCGCGAGACGTTGTTCGTCGACGGTGTTCGGCTGGCCCGGCCGGTCCGATCCACCGACGGGCGCTATGTGGTGTCGGGTTGGCGAGCAGACACTTTCGTGGCCGGCCAGCCCGAGCCCCGGCATGACGAGGTGGTGTCGGCCGCGGTGCGGCTGCACGAGGCCACCGGCAAGCTGGAACGGCCGCGATTCCTGACCCAGGGGCCGACGGCGCCCTGGGCCGATGTCGACGTGTTCATCGCCGCCGACCGGGCCGCGTGGGAAGAGCGGCCGCTGCAGTCGGTGCCGGCCGCGGCCCGCGCGGCTTCTCCCACCGCGGACGGCCAGCGGTCGGTCGAGCTGATCAATCAGCTTGCCTCACTGCGCCGTCCGACCAAGAGCCCCAACCAGCTGGTCGACGGTGATCTGTACGGCACGGTGCTGTTCGCCGGTGCCGCCGCGCCGGGGATCACCGACATCACGCCCGTACTGGCGGCCCGCGTCGTGGGCGGCAGGAGTGGTCGTCGTCGATGCGTTGTCGTGGGGAGAGGCGGACGAAGGTCTCATCGACCGCTGGAACGCGCTACCGGAATGGCCGCAGATGTTGTTGCGCGCGTTGATGTTCCGGCTCGCAGTGCACGCGTTGCACCCGCGTTCGACGGCTGCCGCCTTCCCGGGTCTGGCCCGCACCGCCGCATTGGTGCGGCTGATCCTTTAATCGGAGCCCAGCCTCTAGTCGGGGAAGGCGTAGCGGACCTCGTCGAGCGGGATCTTGCCGTCGCTCGACAGAACCCCTTCTGCCCGAAGCAATTCCAGCTGCCGTGTGGTCAGATGCTTTGCGGGGCGGCCCGATGCGGTGATCACCCGATGCCAAGGTAGGTCCAGCGAGTCGATGCGCATGATGTATCCGACGATGCGCGGGCTGGAAAGCCCTGCGACAGCGGCGATGTCGCCGTAGGTCGACACCCGGCCCGGCGGGATCGAGGCAACCAGCGTCCGCACCCGCTCGACCTGATCGTCGGTCACCGGCGCCATCGGTCAGGCCATCCGCTCGCGGATCAGCGCGGCGACTTCGGCCGGCTTGGTCTCGGCCACCATGTGGTCGCATTCGAACGTCAGGTAGCGAAAATCCGCGCCCAGACTGCTCGCGCAGATCGCTGACGAGACGATCGGTGACATACGACGGCGACGTCCATGCCGCCCGCACCAATGTCGTCCCAATTCCTCTGGGCGGCAACACGATGTCGCGGGCCAGCTCACTCCAGTAGGACATCATCGCCGGCAGGCTGAGCCGCCAGGTGCACCGCCCGCCCGGCAGCGTGACGAGGTGCTCGTCGAGTTCGGCATCGACCACGGCAGGGTCCACGCCGGCCCAGGAGCCGTTGGTTTTCGCCGCGCGGGCCTCGGCGTCATCGGAGTAGTCGGGGGAGGCCAGCATGGCGTCGGCGATCTCGAGCATCCACGCGCCGTCCAATCCGACGGCCGGATCAAGCAGCACCAGTCCCGCGACCCGGTCAGGATGGGCCGCGGCCAACTGCAGGGCGACCGCGCTGCCGAACGAGTGCGCAACCACGACGACCGGGTCGTCGGCCTCGCTGCTCGAGCAGCTGCGGCCAGCGCGGCCACATTGGCCTCGATCGTCCACGGCGCGTCCCACGACGAGTGGCCGTGTCCGATCAGATCTGGTGCAGCAACGGCGATCTCGGGCAGGTACCGGTTGGCCAGGTGCCCCCAGCGCTGGCCGTGCCCGGTGAGCCCATGCAGTGCCAGCAGCCGCGCAGGGCCGGGCGGGCCGAAGCGGTGCACGTGCAGGCGGGTCACGCGTTAGATCGTGCCAGTTCGGCGATCACCCATCCGCGGCCGGGCCTCAACTTGTCAGACCCCCGTGGTGTCATTCCGCTATGTCCTACCACTGGGGCCCGGAAGCCCACGCCGTTCTCGATCCCGGTCTGCGGGGGACGTTGCGCGTGCTCGGCGGGCCGGGCACCGGTAAGAGTTCGCTGCTGATCGATGTGGCGGCCACGCGAATCGGCGCGGGCACCGATCCGGAATCGGTTCTGCTGCTGACGGGTTCGGGCCGGATCGGCGCGCAAGCACGTAGCAGCGTTGACGGCGCGACTGCTGGGCTCACAGGACGGCGGCGCCCGACCCGCGGTCATCCGGGAACCGTTGGTGCGCAGTGTGCACAGCTACGCGTTCGCGGTGCTGCGGCTGGCGGCGCAGCGTGCCGGCGGCCCACCGCCCAGGCTGGTCACCAGCGCCGAACAGGACGCGATCATCGCCGAGTTGCTGGCCGGTGAGATCGCCGATGGTGCCGACGGCGTGGCCCGCCGAATTGCGGGCCGCCCTGAGTACCGAGGGTTTCGCCGCCGAACTGCGTGAGCTGCTGACCCGGTGCGCCGAACGCGGCGTCGACCCTGCGCAGCTGGAGCGGGTGGGCCGGCTGTCGGGTCGCCCGGAATGGACTGCCGCGGGCCGCTTTGCGCGCAACTACGAGCAGGTGATGCTGCTGCGCGCGGCGGTGGGCACGGCAGCTCCGCAGGCGACCACGCCGGCGGTCGGGGCCGCCGAACTGGTGGGCGCCGCGCTGGAGGCGTTCGCTGTCGACGCCGAGTTGTTGGCCGCCGAGCGCGCCCGGATCGGCGTGCTGCTCGTCGACGATGCCCAGCAACTCGATCCGCAGGCAGCGCTGCTGGTTCGGGTACTGGCCGCCGGCGCCGACGTGACGCTGCTCGCCGGCGACCCGGATCAGGCGGTGTTCGGCTTCCGCGGCGCGGAGCCGGCGGCGCTTGCTGGGCGGTGGCACGCCGTCGGTCACGTTGCGGACCTCGCACCGCTGCGCTCCGGCCGTGGCGCGGGCCGTCTCCGGCATCGCCGGCCGGCTCAGCGGCGGCGGCGAAATCGACGGCATCGGCGAGGATCCCGGCTCGGTGCTGGTGAGACTGGCCGCCTCCGACCGACGCGGAGACGACGATGATCGCCGACTATCTGCGGCGCGCCCACCTGGTGGACGGTGTGCCGTGGTCGCAGATGGCGGTCGTCGTCAGGTCGGTACCGCGCGCGGCGGCCGGCCTGCCGCACGCGCTGACGCGGGCCGGTGTTCCGGTGGCGCCCGTCGGCGCTCACCGGCCCGCTGGTTGCACAGCCCGCAGCGCAGGCGTTGTTGACGGTGCTGGCCGCGACCGCCGACCGGCTGGACGGCGAACAGGCGCTGTCGTTGCTGACCGGGCCGATCGGCCGCGTCGACCCGGTGTCGCTTCGCCAGTTGCGGCGCACGCTGCGGCGCAGCCGACATCGACGGGCCGGCAAAGGAATTCGGCGACCTGCTGGTCGGGGCGCTGAGTGGCGACTCCTCGGCCCGGCTTCCCGCCGCCCAGGCCAGGCCGCTGCAGCGGGTTCGCGCGGTGCTGGAGGCCGCAGCGGGCTCTCACCGGCGCGGTGAGGATCCGCGTTACACGCTGTGGGCGGCGTGGCAGCGTTCCGGTTTGCAGCGTCGCTGGCTGACGGCGTGTGAGCGCGGTGGCGCCGCCGGCGTTCAGGCCGGCCGGGACCTCGATGCGGTGACCGCGGTGTTCGACGCCACCGACCAATACCTGGCCCGCACCGCAGGTGCGTCGCTGCCCGGCCTGATCGATCATCTGCGGACCGAGCAGTTGCGCGCCGCCGGCCCCGAACCCGCTGCTGGGGAGCAGGTCGCGGTGCTCAGCGCGCACGCGGCGCTCGGCCAAGAGTGGGATCTGGTCGTCATCGCCGGCTTACAGGAAGGGTTGTGGCCCAACACTGTTCCGCGTGGCGGGGTGCTGGGCACGCAGCGTCTGCTGGACGTGCTCGACGGCGTGGCGGAGAACGCCTCGATGCGCGCGCCGCTGCTCGCCGAAGAGCGGCGACTGCTGGTTGCTGCGATGGGCCGCGCGCGCAAGCGGCTGTTGGTGACGGCCGTCGACGGCGAAGCCGGCGGCGGTGACGAGGCCAGCATGCCGTCGCCGTTCTTCGCCGAGATCGCGCACTGGTCCACCGGAGCCGCCTGACGCCGCGCTTGAACCCGCCGCCGGGCCGCGGGTGCTGTCGGCCAACGCGGTGGTGGGCCGGCTGCGCGGCGTGGTCTGCGCGCCGCAGGCGTCGGTCAGCGACGCGATGCGTGACTGCGCAGCAGCGCAATTGGCTCGTCTGGCCGAAGCGGGCGTGCCGGGTGCCGACCCGGCCGGCTGGTATGGCATGTCGCCGGTGAGCACCACCGAACCGATGTGGAGTACGGAAGATCACCCAGACCATGTGGTCACGCTGACGCCGTCGAGCTTGCAGACGTTGACCGACTGCCCGCTGCGCTGGATGGCCGAACGCCACGGCGGGGCCGACCTGCGCGACCTCGGTTCGACCGTTGGCTCGGTGCTGCATGCGCTGATCGCCGAACCGGCCGGCGCGAGCTCGAACTGCTCGCCGCGCTCGAGCGGGCCTGGCAGCATCTGCCGTTCGAATCACGTTGGTACGCCGACAACGAACTGGCCCGGCACCGGACCATGATCGAGACGTTCCTGGCCTGGCGAGCACAGACCCGTGGCGAGCTGACCGAGGTCGGCGTCGAAGTGGACGTCGACGGCGTCGTCGACGCCAACGTTCGGCTGCGTGGCCGAGTCGATCGCATCGAGCGCGACGCCGAAGGCCGGCTGGTGATCATCGACGTCAAGACCGGCAAGACACCGGTCAGCAAGGACGACGCACAGCGGCACGCCCAGCTCGCGGCGTACCAGCTCGCGGTCGCCGAGGGCCTGGTGGCACAGGGCGACGAACCCGGCGGCGGTCGGCTGGTCTACCTGGGCAAGACGGGGTCGGCGGGCGCCACCGAGCGCGAGCAGGACCCGCTGACTCCGGAGGCACGCGACCAGTGGCGTGACCGGATCCGCGAGGCCGCCGGGGCGACGGCCGGCCCGCAGTTCATCGCCCGGGTCAACGACGGGTGCTCGCATTGCCCGCTGCGGCCGAGCTGCCCGGCTCAGACCGGGATCGACGGAAAGGGGGCGGTATGACCGTCATGGCAGCACCGGCGGCGCGCTACAGCCCGGCCGAATTAGCCGGCGCGCTGGGGCTTTTCGAGCCCACCGAGGAACAGGCGGCGGTCATCGCCGCTCCGCCGGGGCCGCTGGTGGTGATCGCGGGAGCCGGTGCCGGTAAGACCGAGACGATGGCGGCTCGGGTGGTGTGGCTGGTGGCCAATGGCTACGCCGATCCCGGTCAGGTGCTGGGTCTGACGTTCACCCGCAAGGCGGCCGGGCAGCTGCTGCGGCGGGTCAGGTCCCGGCTGGCCCGGCTCAGCGGCACCGGTCTGGCCCTCAGTGGTCGAGCCGGCGCACGATGAGCCCGCCGGGACGCCGGTGGTCAGCACCTACCACGCCTTCGCGGGTCAACTGCTGCGTGAATACGGTCTGCTGTCGCCGGGCGCGGGGGAGTACGCGCAGCCGATCGAACCCGACACCCGGTTGCTCAGCGAGACGGAGCTCTGGCAGCTGGCCTTCGACGTCGTCAACGGATACGGCGGCGAGCTGCGGACCGAGCAGAACCCGGCCTCGGTCACCGCGATGGTGCTGCGGCTATCGGGTCAGCTCGCCGAGCATCTGGTCGACACCGGCCAGGTCTGCGACACCCACGTCGAGCTCGAACGGCTGGTGCACACCCTGCCCGCGGGTCGCTACCAGCGCGACCGCGGCCCCAGCCAGTGGCTGCTGCGCATGCTGGCCACCCAGGCCGAGCGCGCCGAACTGGTGCCCCTGATCGATGCCCTGCATCGTCGGATGCGGGCCGAGAAGGTGATGGACTTCGGCAGCCAGATGGCCTGTGCCGCCAGACTGGCGCTGACGGTCCCGCAGGTCGGCGAGCAGCTGCGTAGCCGCTACCGGGTGGTGCTGCTCGACGAATACCAAGACACCGGATACGCCCAGCGCATGCTGCTGTCGTCGCTGTTCGGCGGCGGGGTCGACGAACAACTGGCGCTGACCGCCGTCGGGGACCCGATCCAGTCCATCTACGGCTGGCGTGGCGCGTCGGCGACCAACCTGCCACGGTTCACCACCGACTTCCCGATGTCCGACGGCAGTCCCGCGCCGGTGCTGGAGCTGAGCACCAGCTGGCGCAATCCGCCGACCACCCTGCATGTGGCCAACGCCGTCTCCGCCGACGCGCGACGACGGTCGGTGGCCGTGCATGCGCTGCGCTCGCGCCCCGACGCCGCGCCCGGCACCGTGCGCTGCGCTCTGCTGTCGGACGTTGTCGCAGAACGGGATTGGGTCGCCGATCACCTGCAGCGCCGCTACCAGCAGGCTGCCGCCGACGACGTCGCGCCGCCGACCGCCGCAATCCTGGTGCGCCGCAACGCCGATGCCGCACCGATCGCCGCCGCGCTGCGCGCCCGCGGCGTCCCGGTGGAAGTCGTTGGACTGGCCGGGCTGCTGTCAGTGCCCGAGGTCGCCGATCTGGTCGCGATGCTGCGCCTGGTCGCCGACCCCACTGCCGGCGCGGCTGCGATGCGGGTGCTGACCGGGCCCCGCTGGCGGCTCGGCGCCAGCGATGTCGCGGCGCTGCTGGCGGCGGGCGATCACAGTCTGGACGGCGGGCAGGCGGCACGCTCCGGTGAAACGGCGGAGCGGATCGCCGAGGCGGCCGCACTGCAGGCCGATTCCGCGGGCCTGGCCGACGCGCTCGCCGATCCGGGTCCGGCGAGCGCCTATTCAGCGCAGGGGTATCGGCGTATCGCGGCGCTCGCCGAGGAGCTGAGCATGCTGCGCGGTCACCTCGGCCATCCGCTGCCCGATCTGGTCGCCGAGGTGCGCCGACTGCTCGGTGTCGACTGCGAGGTGCGTGCGGCATCGCCCGGCAACGGCTGGACCGGCACCGAGCAGCTCGACGCCTTCGCCGACGTGGTCAACGGCTACGCCGAACGATCGTCGGCGACCGATTCCCTCGCCTCCGTCGTCGGGCTGCTGGCCTACCTGGACGCAGCCGCGGTCGTCGAGAACGGCCTGGCGCCGGCCCAGGTCGTGGTCGCGCAGAACCGGGTGCAGGTGCTGACCGTGCATGCCGCGAAGGGTTTGGAGTGGCAGGTGGTCGCCGTGCCGCACCTGTCGGGCGGATTGTTCCCGTCGACCGCACAAGCTCGCACCTGGCTCACCGACGCCGCCGATCTCCCGCCGCTGCTGCGCGGGGACCGTTCCGCCGATGGACTGCATGGCGTACCGGTCCTGGACACCTCGGATGTGACCGATCGAAAGCAGTTGTCGGACAAGATCTCCGCACACCGGCGCTCAGCTCGAGCAGCGCCGCGTCGACGAGGAGCGCCGGCTGCTGTACGTCGCCATCACCCGCTGCGAGGACACGCTGCTGCTGTCGGGTCATCACTGGGCAGCCACCGGCATCAAGCCGCGCGGGCCGTCGGATTTCCTGTGCGAGCTCAAGGACATCATCGACCTGTCCGCCGACGCCGGCCAAGCCTGCGGTGTGGTCGAGCACTGGGCGCCCGCCCCAGCTGGTGGCGACCGAAATCCGTTGCGCGACAGCGTTCACGAGGTTAGCTGGCCCGTCGACCCGTTGGGCGATCGTCGGGCCGATGTTCAGCGGGGCGCCGCACTGGTCGCCGCGGCGATGTCGGCGGACGGGCCCACCGCAGGCGCCGACGACGACGCCGAGGGCTGGGCCGCCGATGTCGACGCGCTGCTGCAGGAGCGTGCCCGCGCCGGGCAAGCGCCGGAGCCAACGCTACCCAGCGGTCTGTCGGTCAGCAGCTTGGTGGACCTGGCCCGCGATCCCGAGCACGCGGCGCAGCGGCTCACCCGCCGGCTACCCGCGCGACCGGACCCACATGCCTTGCTGGGCAACGCCTTTCACGACTGGGTCGAGCGCTTCTACGGCGCCGAACGGCTGTTCGACCTCGCCGACCTGCCCGGTGCCGCCGACTCCGACATCGCGCAGCGCGACGCCGACGAGCTCGCCGCGCTGCAGGATGCCTTCCTGGCCTCGCCGTGGGCCGCGCGCACGCCGGTGGCCGTCGAGGTGCCGTTCGAGATGGCCATCGGCGGCAAGGTGGTCCGCGGTCGCATCGACGCGGTCTTCGCCGAGCCTGACGGCGGCGCGACGGTCGTGGACTGGAAGACCGGCGAGCAGCCACGCGGCTCGGAGGCCGCCCGGCACGCCGCGATCCAGCTCGGCGTTTACCGGCTGGCGTGGGCCGCGCTGAGTGGCTGCCAGGAGTCGTTGGTGCGCACGGCTTTTCACTACGTGCGAACCGGACGGACGGTCGTCCCGGAGACGCTGCCGGGCCACGACGAGCTGGCCGAAATGCTCGCTTAGGCCTATTGCTCGGCCTAGGAGTTGCGGGCGATCTTGAGCGCGGTGGTGATCATCGGAATCTGCAAGGGCAGCCGGGCCAGCGCGAAGATGCGCATCGGCCACGGCTTGTCCCACCACAACCGGACCATGTTGACGTTGCCCGGGAACACCGCCAGGAACAGCGCAGCCGCCGCCAACGCCGCCAACCGACGGGTCTGCAGCGGCAGCAGCAGAGCGCCGATCACGACCTCGGCGACCCCGGATGCATAGGTGTAGAACCGCGCACTGCCGGGCAGCTCGACGGGGATGATGCCGTCGAACGGCTTCGGCGCAACGAAGTGAAGGGTGCCGACGCCGAGCAACAGCGCCGCGATTCGGTAAGCGGGCGTCTGGCTGGCATCCCGTTGGGGACTGTGTGTGATGGCGGTCATGGTTACATTGTGTCGTGCGTCCGGTCGAGCCGATGAGCTGTGGTCAAAGTTAGACGTCGGGAACGCGATCTCGACGAGACGCTGACCGCCCAGCCCGGCTACGCACTCGTCGGCGTGGTGCGGGTCCCCGAGGTTCAAGTCAGCCCGATGCGTGCCATTTGGCGACGAGTCGCCGATCGCATTGCTGGCCTTGGTGATCGCGGTGGTCACCGTCTACCTCGGCCGGGCCGGCTACACCGACGTGCGCGGCGTTCCGCTGTCGTTCGTCGACTGCTTGTATTTCGCCACGATCTCGCTGACCACAGTCGGCTACGGCGACCTGACCCCGTACTCCGAATTCGCCCGGCTGACCAACGTCATCGTCATCACGCCGCTGCGGATTCTGTTCCTCGTGGTGTTGGTCGGTACGACCCTCCAGGTGCTCACCGAGCGGTCGCGGCAAGCCTGGAAGATTCAGCGTTGGAGGAGCACAGTGCGCAACCACACCGTCGTCATCGGTTACGGCACCAAAGGCAAGACCGCCGTCGCCGCGATCTGCGGGGACGAGGCGGCCGGCAAGGATTTCGTCGTCGTCGACATCAACCAGACGGCACTTGACCACGCGTCGGCCGCCGACCTGGTCACCGTGCACGGCGACGCCACCAGATCCGACGTCCTTCGGCTCGCCGTCGGCCCAGCACGCGTCCGCGATCATCGTGGCCGACCGGCCGCGACGACACCGCAACGCTGGTCACCCTCACCGCCCGGGAGGTCGCGCCCAACGCCAAGATCGTGGCGTCGATCCGCGAGGCCGAAAACCAGCACCTGCTCAAGCAATCCGGCGCCGACTCGGTCGTCGTCTCGTCCGAAACCGCCGGCCGACTGCTCGGTGTGGCCACCACCACGCCCAGCGTCGTCGAGATGATCGACGACCTGCTGACGCCGTCGCATGGATTTGCCATCGCCGAACGCGACGTCGAGCAGACCGAGCTCGGCGGCTCACCGCGGCACCTGCCCGACATCGTGCTCGGTGTGGTGCGTGACGGCCGGCTGCTTCGCGTCGACGCCCCGGAGGCCGACGCCATCGAGGCCGGTGACCGGCTGCTCTTGTCCGCAACACGGGTAAGTGACGTGGCGATCGCAAGCGCGGCGAAGCCGGGCGCAGCGGGTCGCCACCATGAGACGTGGCGATCGCAAGCGCGGCGAAGCCGGGCGCAGCAGGTCGCCACCAGGGAAGAGATGTAAGGCGCAACGTGGATTTCCAATTGAAGGCCGTGCCGCTGCTGTCGCGCATCGGCGCCGACCGGGCCGACCAGGTGCGCACCGACGTCGACGCCGCTGCCGCCGGATGGCCGGACGCGGCGCTGCTGCGGCTGGACTCGCGCAACCAGGTGATGGTCGCCGACGGCAAGGTGTTGCTGGGTAAGGCGAAAGGCCTGGCCGACAAGCCGCCGCCGGACGCGGTGTTCCTGGGCCGGATGGCCGACGGTCGCCACGTGTGGGCGGTCCGCGGTCCGCTGGAATCACCCGAAGACCCCGACCTCAAGGCTGAGGTCGCCGACTTGCGCCGGGCGGGCCAGCTTTTCGACGACGTCGGCGCGCAGTTGGTGTCGGCGGCTGCGGCACTGCTGAACTGGCATGCCAGCTCGCGGTTCAGCGCGATCGACGGCTCGCCGACCAAACCGATCCGGGCGGGCTGGGCGCGGGTCAACCCGGTCACCGGTCACGAGGAGTTCCCGCGCATCGACCCGGCGATCATCTGCCTGGTGCACGACGGCGGCGACCGCGCGGTGCTGGCTCGTCAGACGGTGTGGCCGGACCGGATGTTTTCGCTGCTGGCCGGTTTCGTCGAGGCGGGGGAGTCGTTCGAGACCTGCGTCGCCCGCGAGATCCACGAGGAGATCGGGCTCACGGTCAGCGACATCCGCTACCTGGGCAGCCAGCCGTGGCCGTTTCCCGCGGTCGCTGATGATCGGCTTCCACGCGCTCGCCGATCCCGCGGAGCCGTTCGCGTTCAACGACGGCGAGATCGCCGAGGCCGAGTGGTTCACCCGCGACGAGATCCGCGCCGCGCTGGCCCTCGGCGACTGGAGCAGCGACTGCGGAATCCAGGCTGCTGCTGCCCGGATCGGTGTCGATCGCCCGGGTGATCATCGAGTCCTGGGCCGACGCCCGGTGACGACCCAGGCCGGAACGGCCTGAGGAGGAGCCGGGCAATCGGCCGCGCGGATTAGCCGGCCAGCTGGGCCAGCTTCGCCTTGACCTCGTTGGCGGCGGGGTTGGTCAGCGTCGAGCCGTCGGCGAACTTCACCGTCGGTACGACGTGGTTGCCGCTGTTGACCGAGCCGACGAACTCCGCCGCCGCGGGATCCTGCTCGATGTCGACCTCGTCGTACGCGATGCCCTCGGACTTCAACACCGTCTTGAGCCGGTGGCAGTAGCCGCACCACTGCGTGCTGTACATGGTGATGGAAGCGTTAGTCATAGTGGATTCAACATAACGTGCACGTTCGATGTATGCCGCGCCGTGGCGCTGCAAGACGTTTGTCGGCCATCACTGCCAAGATGGACGCCATGCCGGCGATCACTGCTAACAGCGACTCCCTGATTGCCGACCTCGACGACGAGCAGCGCGAGGCCGTGCTGGCTCCCCGCGGGCCGGTCTGCGTGCTGGCCGGCGCGGGAACAGGCAAGACCCGCACGATCACCCACCGCATCGCCCAGCTCGTCGCGACCGGACACGTCGGCCGCGGGTCAGGTGCTGGCGGTGACGTTCACCCAGCGTGCCGCCGGTGAGATGCGCACCCGGCTGCGGGCGCTGGGCGCCGCCGCGCGAGACCGGCGTCGGCGCGGTGCAGGCGATGACGTTTCACGCCGCCGCGCACCGGCAGCTGCGGTACTTCTGGCCGCGGGTTGTCGGCGACACCGGCTGGCAACTGCTGGACACCAAGTTCGCGGTCGTCGCCCGCGGGGCCACCAGCGCCGGTCTGAAGCTGAGCACCGACGACGTCCGCGACGTGGCCGGCGAGATCGAGTGGGCCAAGGCGTCGCTGATCTCTCCGGAGCAGTATCCCGACGCGGTGGCCGCAGCGTCTCGCGATGTTCCGCTGGACGCCGCCAGGGTCGCCGCGGTGTACGCCGCCTACGAGTCGCTGAAGGCCCGCGGTGACGGCGTTGCGCTGCTCGACTTCGACGACCTGCTGCTGCACACCGCGGCCGCGATCGAGAACGACGCCGCGGTCGCCGAGGAGTTCCGAAACCGCTACCGCTGCTTCGTCGTTGACGAATACCAGGACGTCACGCCGCTGCAGCAGCGGGTGCTGTCGGCGTGGCTGGGCGATCGCGACGACCTCACCGTCGTCGGCGACGCCAACCAGACCATCTACTCGTTCACCGGGGCCTCGCCGCGCTACCTGCTGGACTTCTCCCGTCGTTTCCCGGACGCGACCGTGGTCCGCCTGGAGCGCGACTACCGCTCCACGCCGCAGGTGGTGTCGCTGGCCAACCGGGTGATCGCCGCCGCCCGCGGACGGGTGGCCGGCAGCAAGCTGCACCTGGTCGGCCAGCGCGATCCCGGGCCGGAGCCGACGTTTCGCGACTACCCCGACGAGGTCGCCGAAGCCGCCGCGGTCGCGGCGTCGATCTCGCGGCTCGTCGAGGCCGGCACACCGCCCTCGGAGATCGCCGTGCTGTACCGGATCAACGCGCAGTCCGAGGTCTACGAGGAGGCGCTGACCGAGGCGGGCATCGCCTACCAGGTCCGCGGCGGCGAGGGCTTTTTCAGCCGGCAGGAGATCCGGCAGGCCCTGCTGGCCTTGCAGCGGGCGGCCAACCGCGAGCGACGCGACGGCACCGCTGCCTACGACGGCGACCCGCTTCGCCCGGCTTCGCCGCCTCGCGATCGCCGCTGGCGATGTGGTCGCGGGCTGCTCGAGCCGCTGGGCCTGACCGCCGAACCCCCGACCGGGATCCGGGCCCGCGAGCGCTGGGAAGCGTTGGTGGCACTGGCCGAACTGGTCGACGAGGAAGTCGCGCACCGGCCGTCGCTGGACCTGCCCGAGCTGCTGGCCGAGCTGCGGACCCGCGCCGACTCACGCCACCCACCGGTCGTGCAGGGCGTCACGCTGGCATCGCTGCACGCCGCCAAGGGCCTGGAGTGGGACGCGGTGTTCCTGGTCGGCTTGACCGACGGCACGCTGCCCATCTCGCATGCGCTGGCCCACGGCGGCGAGAGCGAAGCCGTCGAAGAGGAACGTCGACTGCTCTACGTCGGAATCACCAGGGCCCGAGTACATTTGGCGATCAGCTGGGCGTTGTCCCGCAACCCGGGCGGACGGCAGAGTCGCAAGTCGTCCCGATTCCTCAACGGCCTGTCGCCGCAGACGCAGGCCGAGCCGACGCCGAACCGGCCGCGACGCAAAGAGCGGACCGGCGTCGCGCTGCCGGATCTGCAACAACCAGCTGACCACCCCGGCGGCGATCATGTTGCGCCGCTGCGAGACGTGCGCCGCCGACATCGACGACGAGCTGCTGCTTCAGCTCAAGGACTGGCGGCTGCGCACCGCCAAGGAGATGAGTGTCCCGGCTTACGTCGTGTTCACCGACAACACGCTGATCGCGATCGCCGAGCTGCTGCCCACCGACGACGCCGCGCTGGTCGCCATCCCGGGCATCGGTGCCCGCAAGCTCGAGCAATTCGGCCCCGACGTCCTGGAGATCGTCCGCAGCCGAAGCTAAAGGCAGCGCAGCCGAAGCCAAAGCCGCAGGTCAGAAAATCGCTTGCCCGGTTACGCTGCTAAGATCTAGCCTCAATGCGCAATTTCCGCGTGCCGCAGCGCTCGGATGCCTGAACGAAGGGAGGGAGCCCTCATGATCACCGTCAACGTATTCGACGTACGTCCGGCCGGCGACGCTGGCTCCCGCCATGCCGCCCATGCCGCCATTTCGGCGGCCGCGCACAAGCGCATCGCCGCCGCCAAGACCCAGCGTCCGTGGATCGGGGCTCTACCCACGTAGCAAGCCCACAATCTCGCCAGATGGCCACGGACCCGAAGTCACCAGGATCCGTGGCCAATTTTTTTCGCTGAGCAACCCGCCACTGGTCCGGAACCCGCAAGACGCCCGCCAGACCAGGAAGCAGGTAGCACCGACATGACGACGGAACTAGATCCCGACGATCAGCAGCCGGAGTTGCCTTGTCACGTCAGCGATCCCGACCTGTGGTTCGCCGACAGCCCGTCCGATCTGGAGCGCGCCAAGAAGTTGTGCGCCGACTGCCCGATTCGACGGGCATGCCTGGCCGAGGCGCTGGACCGCGCCGAACCGTGGGGAGTGTGGGGCGGCGAGATCTTCGACCGCGGCTCGGTCGTGAGCCGCAAACGCCCGCGTGGGCGCCCCCGCAAGATCGCCGCGTAGAACACGAAAACTGTTACCAGTGAGGAGCTTTAGACTGCGGCCTCGTCCGGATCGGCGAAGCCGGGAACCAGCTCTTCGGACAGCCTCTGGGTCGGCACGTGCGCGTCCAGCTGACACAGGATCGCCATCGACGTGGCGAGCACCCGCATCGGGATCGCCAGCTTGGGCGGCAGATCCATCTGTCGCGCCGTCTTGATCTGCGCGACACCCTGGTTCAGCTGACGATAAGTCATGCGCTGCAACCACTTACGCGTGTAGTGGAAGACCTCGACCTCGACGGGTTCGACGTATTGGCGCAGCATCTCGTCGATGTCGCGCACCGACACCTGCTGGCCCTTCTGGATGAACCCGACCTTCTCCATCGTCGGCAGCACCAGGTCGTAGTTCTTGTCGCGGGCCAGCCGGATCGTCGCTCCGAGCTCGACCGGGAATCCGCCGGGCAGCGGTGCGACGGCCCCGAAGTCGATGACGCCCATCTTCCCGTCGGGCATCAACATGAAGTTGCCCGGGTGGGCGTCGCCGTGAATCATCTCGATCCGGCGCGGCGAGTCGAAGATGAAGGCGGCCAGCCGAGTTCCCAGCAGGTCGCGCTGTTCGACGGTGCCCTCGCGGATGATGTCCGCCATCGGAATGCCTTCGATCCACTCCTGGATCACCACTTTGGGGGCGCTGGCCACCACGTGCGGGATCAGGTAGTGCGGGTCGCCCTCGTAGGCCTTGGCGAAGGCGCGCTGGTGTTCGGCTTCCAGCCGGTAGTCGAGTTCCATCTCGGTGCGCTCGATCAGTTCGTCGACGACGCCTTCGACGTCCACGCCCGGGGCGAGCTGCTTGACCACGCTGATCATGCGGCGCAGGGTCTTCAGATCGGCGCGCAACGCTTCGTCGGCGCCGGGGTACTGGATCTTGACGGCGACCTCGCGACCGTCGGCCCACACGCCTTTGTGCACCTGGCCGATGCTGGCCGAGGCCACCGCGGTGTCGTTGAACTCGGAGAACCGTTGACGCCATTTGGTGCCCAACTGCGCGTCGAGCACCCGGTGCACCTTGTCGGCGGGCAGCGGCGGCGCATCCTTCTGCAGCTTGGTCAGCGCTTCGCGGTAGGGCTCGCCGAACTCCTCGGGGATCGCGGCTTCCATCACCGACAGGGCCTGGCCGACCTTCATCGCGCCGCCCTTGAGCTCGCCGAGCACCGTGAAGAGCTGCTTGGCGGCCTTCTCCATCAGCTCGGCGTTGACCTCGTCCTGCGATTTGCCGGCCAGCCGCTTGCCGAACCCGAGTGCCGTACGACCCGCTATGCCACCGGCCAGGCCGGCCAGCTTCGCGTTGCGCGCGGCGCCCCCGCGTTTGATGTCTGCCACGCCTCCATCATCCACGACGAGCCTGTGCGTGCCCTATCGATCTGGGAACAAGCCGCTGTCAGCAAGAACACAGCGGATGCTTCGGCCACTGCCGCGCCACGATCGAGCCGGCGTGCACGTCGAATTCCAGTGTGGCGCTCAGCGCCGCGGGTGGCTCGGAGTCGGTGCCGCGGACCGCCCCGATCACCCGGTTGACCTGGCTGAGCGCCAGCGCCGCGGTGGCCAGCAGCGTCGCGCGGTCGGCCACGCCGACGGTGTCGCGCAGCTGCGCGGCGACTGCGGGCCACGCCGCGTCGCGGTCCCTGCGATGCAGGTCGGCGCAGTCCAGGCAGCTGGTGACGCCGGGCACGACCAGCGGGCCGACCAGGCCGGTGCCGTCGCGCACCCGCACCGCGAGGTGCGCGACGCCGTGGCTGTGCAGCTCGCGCAGCATCCGCGGGTCGGCGACGAGGTTGTCGGACAGCACCACCAGGTCGGCGTCGGCGGACGTCACCGCGGCGTGCGGCTGGTTGCTCTGTTTGACCCGGGCGCCCGAGCACCGCAGCCCCTCGGCCAGCAGTTCCGACAGCGGGCCGCGGCCGTGCACCCGGATCGACGCCGACCGCGCCGGCCGCTGCCGGGCGCCGCAGGTGGCGACCCCCGCCGTCACCAATTGCCGCGACCAGATCGCGCAATTCGTCCGTCGCTCAGCCCGCTGGGCTGGCGTTGCAGCTCGCTGATCGGCACCGGCGAATGCATCGCCCGCAGCAGTGTGGCCAGCCCGGCGGCGGTCACGCCGCGCGGCGGCCGGATCAGCACGGCGCGGCGCGGGCTCCAGCCCACCTGCACGGCGCCGTCGGGGCGAAGCAGCACCGGCAGCGCCGGGTCCAGCGCGTACAGCGACGGCGTGGGCTGCGCCATCCTGGCACTGTGCCACGGCGATCGGCCAGGCCGGTTCAGCTGTCCACAGGGCCGTCGGGATCTTTGCGGGGGTCGCCGGATGTCTATGGACGTCCTGTCGCCACTCGGGTTGAATTAGATACCGAGCAGATGACACCGACGAATTGGAAATCCTGCCGTGCGCACCGGTATTACCAGCCTTGCAGGCGCTCTAGCTAGCGCCTCGGTGGTGCTGACCGCCGCAATTACTGGCGCTGGCGCGGCAAGCGCCGACCCAAGCCAGCAGGATCAGTTTGTGGCGCTGCTCGAACAAGATCAAATTCCCCCCATGGATAACTTGCCAGCTCTCGTCGCCCGAGCACATCAGATTTGCGCCGAACTCAATGGCGGCGCCTCGGTCTATACCGTGGTAAACGAAGAGATGAACGGTATCTTCGCGGAAAATCCGGCTTACCACCAAGAGTCCGCTCGGGTTCATCGGACCGCGGTCAGATTCATTGCCGTGTCAGCGGAAGTCTACTGCCCGAGCCATCTCACCGATCCGTATGTAAGCGACGACGTCGGCTTCTCTACCCTCGCTCCAGTGGCCGGGGTACGTCACCAGACGTAGACGGGATTTATTGCGGGGCAAGAGAATCCCGCGACACATGTTCGACATGCATTGTGGCTCAGCACTGGGCCCTCGTCACAAGCGGTAGCCGCGGCAGCCACGAAACGCTCTGAGTCGCTGGGAACCCGACCGCCGGTTGGAAACCGGGAGCCAGCCCAACGTGCCCGGCCCGGTCGATCCACTCCTCAACCAGCACGCGCAACACCTGCCGGACGATGTGCCCGCCCCGGCAACGCATAGACCCCGCACCCAAACTCCAATGCCGGTGCGCCCTTCCGCCAATCACGAGATCGTCAGTGGACATGGCGTCGCTGCCGTCCCGCTGCACCGCACCGATACACAACATCAGCACCATGCCGGCCGGCAGCTCCACCTCACCGACCGTCGTCGGCTGGGTGGTGAAGCGATGGCAACTCGGCACCATCGGCTCCAACCGCAGGACCTCTTCAACAAATCTGCGTATCAGCTCAGGCTGACCTCGAAGCGCGTCGCACAATTCGGGGCGGCGTGCCAACTCGAACAAGTGCGAGCCCGCGTGTCTGGACAGGTTGCGGCACGCCTCGGACAGGACCTGGCCGGACTGCCCATTCAGGTGCTCAACAGGCAATAGCTGCAGGCGCGACACGATGTCGAAAACGACGCCGGCGATCGGCGCGGTCACATCAGTCACCGCGTCACCGCCGCCACCCGCGACGAAACGATCGATCAGCGCGGCGGCGGTCGGACGGAACGCCGCCGCGATGTCATGGGCAGATTTCGGCGCGAACAGCTGCTGGTGAACCTGGAGATCGCGCTCGGGAAGGGCACGGGTGCTTTCCAACCGTGCATCGTCCAGATTGCGCCAGCACCTCGTCGCGGCCGACGACGAACACCCAGTTCTCAAACCAGTTTCCCCCTGGGTGTCGCAGAACCGGGCCGGCCCCTCGCGCCAGGCGCCAACCCAAGCCGCGGTCCGTGCTCATGGCGGTTCCCGCCTCGGCGGGAAAGACTGGGCAGTCGGCCAGCTCCAAAAGGCTCAGCTGTCCACAGGGCCGTCGTCGTCGCCGGATTCGGCGCGACGCTCGAATTCGGCGATGGCCTCGTCGATCCCGCTGGTGTCGCCGCCGATCGCGCGGTCGATGAAGCCGGCCGGGTCGTCGAGGTCCTCGGATCCGGGCAGCAGGTCGGGGTGCTGCCAGACCGCGTCGCGGGCGTCGACGCCGACGGCCTGGGTCAGCCGGTCCCACAGCGCCGCGGCCTCGCGCAGCTTGCGGGGCCGCAGTTCGAGGCCGACCAGCGTGGCGAAGGTCTGCTCGGCCGGCCCGCCGGTGGCCCGGCGGCGGCGCAGCGTCTCGCCGAGGGCGTCCGCGCCGGGGATGCGTTCGCCGAGCGCGGCGTTCACCACGGTCTGCACCCAGCCCTCGATCAGCGCCAGCAGCGTCTCGAGCCGTTCCAGCGCCTGGGTCTGCTCCGGCGTCGCCTTGGGCTCGAACACGCCCTGGGTCAGCAGCTGCTCGACGGCGGCCGGATCGTTCAGCGACGCCGGGTTGAAGTCGCGCGCCAGCTCCTCGATGCCCTGCATGTCGATCTTCATGCCCTTGGCGTAGGCCTCGACGGCGCCGAGCAGCTGACTGGACAGCCACGGCACGTGACTGAACAGGCGGTGATGGGCGGCCTCACGGGCGGCCAGGAAGGTGACGATCTCGCTGCGGGACTGCTCGAGTCCGTCGGCGAACGACTCGATGGCGTCCGGCAGCAGTGCCGCAATTCCCTTGGGCCCCAACGGCAATCCGATGTCGGTCGACGTCAGCACTTCCTTGGACAACCGGGCCAGCGCCTGGCCGAGCTGCGAGCCGAATGCCATGCCGCCCATCTGCGACATCATCGACAGCAGCGGGCCGGCCATGGCCTTGGCCTCCTCGGGCAGCGCCGACGCCCACACCGTGGCGATCTGCTGGGCCATCGGATCGCACAGCCGTTTCCAGGTCTCCAGCGTGTTGTCCACCCAGTCGTTGGGCGTCCAGGCGACGGTCTTGGTGGTGCCCGCCGGCAGTGCGGTCACGCCGTCGAGCCAGGTCTCGGCGAGGTGGACGGCGTCGCCGATCGCCTCGCGGGTAGCGGCCGGGATCGGTGCCACGAATCCGATCGAGCTCGACGCCAGCTGGCGGGCCAGCTCGTAGTTCACCGGGCCGGAGGATTGCGCCGCCCATGGCCGAGCCGGCGCCGCTGAACATCTGCCCGAGGCGGGTGAACATCTGGCCCAGGTCGGCCATGTTGAATTCGCCGCCGAGGCCGCCCAGACCGAATGGGTCGGCAGATCCCGAGCCGGACTCGGGGTCGTTCTCGCGGCGCTTGTCGCGGTCCGGGTCGTCTCCGGCGGAGAACCCGAAAGGCAGGTCAGCCATGCCCATAACGGTACTCATCGGTCACGCATGACGCGCGGCCCGGCGTCACGCTCTGAGTGAACCCGCCGCTGACATCGCGGCCGTCTAGTGTTAGCGACGTGAACAGGCGGATTCTGACGCTGATGGTGGCGCTGGTCCCGATCGTGGTCTTCGGTGTGCTGCTCGCTGCGGTGACGGTGCCGTACGTGTCGCTGGGCCCGGCTCCGGCGTTCGACACGCTCGGCGAGGTCGACGGCAAGCAGGTCGTCGAGATCAAAGGCACCAGACGCACCCGACGACGGGCCACCTGGACATGACGACGGTGTCCCAGCGCGACGAGCTCAGCCTGGCCGAGGCGCTGACGCTGTGGCTGTCCGGCCAGGAACAGCTGATGCCGCGCGACCTGGTCTACCCGCCGGGCCAGTCGCGCGACGAAGTCGACAAGGCCAACGACGCCGATTTCAAGGAGTCCGAGCACAACGCCGAGTTCGCGGCCCTGGGCTATCTGAAGTACCCGCAGGCCGTGACGATCGTGACGCTCACCGATCCCGGGCCGTCGGTGGGCAAGCTGCAGGCCGGCGACGCCGTGCAGGCGGTCGAACGGCAAGCCGGTCGCCGACGTCGAGCAGTTCACGTCGTTCCTGAAGACCACCAAGCCCGGACAGCAGGTCACCGTCGACTTCCGCCGCAAGAACGCGCCGCCCGGAGTCGCCCAGATCACCCTGGGTCATCACCCGAAAGGCGACTTACGGCTTCGCTCGGCGTCTCGGTCACCGACGCGCCGTGGGCGCCGTTCGCGGTCGATTTCAACCTCGCCAACGTGGGCGGCCCGTCGGCGGGCCTGATGTTCAGCCTGGCCGTGATCGACAAACTCACCACCGGCGACCTTGCCGGCGCGAAGTTCGTCGCGGGCACCGGCACGATCAAGCCGGACGGCGAGGTCGGCAAGATCGGCGGGATCGCGCACAAGATGAGCGCCGCCCACGACGCCGGGGCGACGGTGTTTCTGGTGCCGGCCGGAAACTGCGACGAGGCAAACTCCGGCAAGGTGCCCGGCCTGCAATTGGTCAAGGTCGACACCCTCGGTGGGGCAGTGGACGCGCTGCACGCCGTGGCCTCCGGCGGGCAGCCGCCGAGTTGCTGACGCTGCCGGCCAGTTCGCAGCCCCGAGGCAGGATCACGGGCGTCAGTGCGTAGAGTCGAGAACATCCACCGACAGCGACTGTCGAGACCGAGCAGGGAGCGTAGCTAGTGGGGATGCGGCCCGCCGCCAG
The DNA here is from genome assembly GCA_963796825.1 of uncultured Actinomycetota bacterium. Classification (GTDB taxonomy): domain Bacteria; phylum Actinomycetota; class Actinomycetes; order Mycobacteriales; family Mycobacteriaceae; genus Mycobacterium. Next base: position 123,495 of record CAWCNE010000006.1, on the reverse strand, counting down.
AATGCCGAAGCTGACTCGACGCAGCCGGACTCTCATCGCGATCGCGTTGACCGTGATCGGGCTGCTGCTGGTCGGCCCGCGCTTGATCGACGCGTACGTCGACTGGCTCTGGTTCGGCGAGCTGGGCTATCGCTCGGTGTTCACCACCGTGCTGGTGACCCGGCTGATCGTGTTCGTGGTGGTCGGGCTGCTGGTCGGCGGCATCGTGTTCGCCGGACTGGCGCTGGCGCTACCGCACCCGGCCGGTGTTCGTCCCGAGCAACGGCGCCGATCCGGTGGCGCGTTATCGCAGCCGTGGTGATGTCGAGGCTGCGGGTGATCGGCATCGGCGTCCCGGTGACGATCGGCCTGCTCGCCGGCATTGTCGCGCAGACCTTTTGGGTGCGTATCCAGCTTTTCCTGCACGGCGGCAGCTTCGGCGTCCGCGATCCGCAGTTCGGTAAAGATCTCGGCTTCTACGCCTTCGAGCTGCCTTTCTACCGGCTGGTGCTCAGCTTCTTCTTCGTCGCGGTGTTCCTGGCGTTCGTCGCGAATCTGCTGGCGCACTACATCTTCGGCGGCATCCGGTTGTCCGGGCGCACCGGGGCGCTGAGCCGATCGGCGCGTATCCAGTTGATCAGCCTGGTCGGAACGCTGGTGCTACTCAAGGCGGTTGCCTACTGGCTGGATCGCTACGAGCTGCTGTCGCACACCCGGGCCGGCAAGCCGTTCACCGGCGCCGGGTACACCGATATCAACGCGGTGCTGCCGGCCAAGCTGATCCTGCTGGCGATCGCATTGATCTGCGCGGTAGCGGTGTTCTCGGCGGTTGTGCTGCGGGACTTGCGGATTCCATCCATCGGGCTGGTGTTGCTGTTGCTGTCGTCGATGGTCGTCGGCGCTGCCTGGCCGCTGGTCATCGAGCAGTTCAGCGTCAAACCCAATGCGGCGCAGAAGGAACGCGAATACATCAGCCGAAGCATCACCGCGACCCGGCAGGCCTACGGTCTGACCGATGACGTGGTGACGCTACCGGGACTACAGCGGCGACGGGCGGGCAACGGCCGAGCAGGTGGCGTCAGACCGGGCCACCACCTCCAACATCCGGCTGCTCGACCCCACCATCATCAGCCCGGCGTTCACCCAGTTTCAGCAGGGCAAGAACTTCTACTACTTCCCCGACCAGCTGTCGATCGACCGCTACCGCGATCGTGACGGCAACCTGCACGACTACGTGGTCGCCGCCCGCGAACTCAACCCGGACCATCTGATCGACAACCAGCGGGACTGGATCAACCGGCACACCGTCTTCACCCACGGCAACGGCTTCATCGCCTCGCCGGCCAACACCGTGCGCGGTATCGCCAACGACCCCAACCAGAATGGCGGATACCCCGAGTTCCTGGCCAGCGTCGTCGGCGCCAACGGCGGCGTGCTGTCTCCACGGCCCGGCCCCGCTGGATCAGCCGCGGGTCTACTACGGGCCGGTCATCGCCAGCACGCCCGCCGATTACGCGATCGTCGGGAAGAACGGCGTCGACCGGGAATACGACTACGAGACCAACACCGAGACCAAGAACTACACCTACACCGGAAGCGGTGGAGTGCCGCTGGGCGGCTGGATGTCGCGCAGCGTCTTCGCCGCGAAGTTCGCCGAGCGAAACTTCCTGTTCTCCAGCGTGATTGGGTCCAACAGCAAGATCCTGTTCAACCGCGACCCGGCGCAGCGGGTGGAGGCGGTGGCGCCGTGGTTGACCACGGACAGCAGTGTCTACCCGGCGATCGTCAACAAGCGGCTGGTGTGGATCATCGACGGCTACACCACGCTGGACAACTACCCGTACTCCGAGCTCACGTCGCTGTCGTCGGCCACCGCCGACTCCACCGAAGTGGCGTTCAACCGGCTGGCGCCCGACAAGCAGGTGTCCTACATCCGCAACTCGGTGAAGGCCACCGTCGACGCCTACGACGGCACGGTCACGCTGTATCAGCAGGACGAGCACGACCCGGTGCTGCAGGCGTGGATGAAAGTCTTTCCCGGAACGGTCAAACCGAAGAGTGACATCAGCGGCGAATTGGCCGCGCACCTGCGCTATCCCGAAGACCTGTTCAAGGTGCAGCGGATGCTGCTGGCCAAGTATCACGTCAACGACCCGGTGACGTTCTTCTCCACCTCGGACTTCTGGGACGTGCCGCTCGACCCGAACCCCACCGCCAGCAGTTACCAGCCGCCGTACTACATCGTCGCGAAAAACATTGCCAAAGAGGATGATTCGGCGTCGTTCCAACTGACCAGCGCGATGAACCGGTTCAAGCGTGACTATCTGGCGGCCTACATCAGCGCCAGTTCCGATCCGGCGACCTACGGCAAGATCACCGTGCTGACCATCCCGGGACAGGTCAACGGTCCCAAGCTGGCGAACAACGCGATCACCACCGATACCGCGGTGTCGCAGGACCTCGGCGTGATCGGGCGCGACAACCAGAACCGGATCAAGTGGGGCAATCTGCTGACGCTGCCGGTGGCCCACGGCGGGCTGCTCTATGTCGAGCCGGTGTATGCCTCGCCCGGCTCGAGCGATGTCGCGTCCTCGTATCCGCGGTTGATCCGGGTGGCGATGATGTACAACGACAAGATCGGCTACGGCCCGACCGTCGGCGATGCGCTGAACGGGCTGTTCGGGCCCGGTGCCGGTGCGACCGCGGCCGGTCCTCGCGCCGACCGAGTCCGGCCGCGCCCGCCAGCGCACCACAGGGCGGCGAGCCGCCGGCCGACCCGCCGCCGCCGGCCGGTGCCGCTGGCACCTCCGCCCAGCGCGGCGGTCAGCTTGTCGCCGGGGAAGGCCGCCGCGCTCAAGGACGTCGAGACGGCGATGGGTGCGGCGCGCGACGCGCAGAAATCCGGCGACTTCGGCGCCTACGGTGCGGCGCTGCAACGGCTCGACGACGCGATCAACAAGTACAACAGCGCAAAGTGATCGGTTCCGGCGCTGGTCACGCGCGCGATTTGGTGGCCTCGCGTGCGTTCGGTAACCTGATATTCACCCGTCGCGGGGTGGAGCAGCTCGGTAGCTCGCTGGGCTCATAACCCAGAGGTCGCAGGTTCGAATCCTGTCCCCGCTACTAGTAGGAACAGCCCCCGGAGATCACTCCGGGGGCCGTTTTCATCAGCGGAAATGACCCTAGAGGTGTGACCTCTGGGGTCATTTTCATGCCGGGTGGACACGTATTTGGACACATTAGCTAGGCTTGCTAGTTAACTGGATACGTCTGTGATCTTCGTGGATCCGACTATTTGGCCAGTGGTGATTGAGGTGGCCTGCTCCGTGGCGCCTCAGTCATCGTTTGCCAAAACGCGGCTTTCCTCGACTTCTCCGTTAAGCGACACGGCGCGCTGCAGGACGTCGAGAGCATCATCGAGGCGCCCCATCGTCCCGAAAGCACCGCCATACTCGAGGATGCCTACTCGCTGCTGTGTGATGAGTCCGTTGCGTGGGAGGTCACCGACGATGGCCTTGTTACGTACGCCTCCGTAGAGGTAGCCGACTCGGCGCCGCTCCAGCCGGGCTGCGCCTTAACACCGCGGTTAGCCGAACCCGAACGCTCACGTCGGCTGCAGACCCCTCCCGCCGTGGTCTGCTCGTCGATCGGCTCCGCTTGTACGTGGAGGCGTTCGTCCCGCGGCGTACTGGATTGTTGGACGGCGCTCTCTCTGGCACTGATTGCACCAGACCGGTAACGTGACTTAGTAATAGCTCTGAACTGTTACTTTGTTGTACAGATGTCACGTTTCCGCTAGCACAAATCTGAAGCCATGAGAGGCACCATGACCAACTCACCAGCGATGGCCATCCGCCGCGCAGAGCCGCGGTCGTTTCTGCATGTCTCAGACCTGCCGGGAACCAAAGAGGCAGCTCGCAAAGCTGCTTCTCGTGCCGCGCAGAGCGGCGAGTTGGTCCACGTGCGTCGTGGGCTCTATTTCAAAGCTCCCCGGTGCCACCCGTTACGGCCCAGTCAAGCCTCGTGTTGAGGAGGTTATCCGGGAGATTTTCAAAGCGTCCAACTCTGGCTTTGGCCCGCCGGCTACTCCGCGGCGCAAAGCCTCGGCCTGACGACCCAAGTGCCTGCCACGTTTGAAGCGTCCGCGCTGCGGAAGGCCGACACATCTCTCCCCGGTGTCGTGCTGCATGTGCGAAGCAATCTGGCGAGGGCAGCCCTGAACAAGCAAGAGATCGCAGTTCTCGAAGTTCTGCGTTCGCCTGAGCACTTTGTAGAAGGTGGCATGACGCGCCTTGCACTCAAGGTCAATGAGCTGTCCGCGACTAGGGCTTTGCGACTCAGGGCAATCAACAAGGCATCGGCCGGAGAAACCGGCGCCGTTAAAGCGAACTACGAGCGGCTGACTGCTGCTCTTAAGTCAGCAGCCTGACGGCCCGGCGTGCCACCGCGATTACGTGACATCCCCGACGATCTCGAGGCCCTATTGGGGACAGTGGCCGAAGCGCTCCAGCGCCCAGTCTCCTTCCTCGAGAAGGACTTCTGGGCAATGGAGGTGCTTCGCGTTGCATCGGTTGATCATCAGATCGAACTCCAGGACGGTGCCGGGGTAGTTCAGACCGTCTTCAAAGGCGGAACCAGCCTCAGCCGCGTATACGGCTTAATCGACCGATTTTCTGAGGACATCGATCTCCTCGTTAGCTTTCCCAATGACGGCGGCGGACCGGGCGTGAACAGACGCGACAGGCTTCTCAAGTCGATCCAGGCAGAGGTGCACGCGCACCTAGGTCAAGAGACTGTCAGTGTTGAACGGCTGACGTCGAAGACGGGAGTTGCCCGAAAGATCAAGTACCACTACCCATTGCGCACGGCCGCGCATGACGCCCTAGTCGAAGGGGTGATATTGGAGATGGGTTCACGCGGCGGCCTTGAACCGATGGAACGGCGCTCGCTGCGGTCGATCATCGCCGACTACGCGATAAGTCAACTCGGAGATTCCGAAGACGAGTGGGAAGAATTCACCCCGTTCGAGGTGAATGTCCTTGGGGCTGAACGAACATTGCTCGAGAAACTGTCGGCGGTGCACTCGATCACATCGAATCTCGGTTCGAAAGAGCCGCCCGCCGGTTGGGGCAGACATTTCCACGACATCTACTACCTCCTTCAGTCTGAGGATGTACGCGCAAAGCTCGTCGCCATGGGGGCGGATGAGGTCAAGAGCCTCGTCATCGATATTGAAGAACGCAGCGTCGCGGGTGGCTTTGAGAACTATGTTCCGCGCCCCGTAGATGGCTATGCGGCCAGCCCGGCCTTTGACAGCGGCGCACCAGTTGCTGCGGAGATTCGCGAGGCCTACGAGGCCGTCGCGGGACTGATGTACGGCCCTGTTGTGCCACTTGAAGAGTGTCTTGCGACTGTGCACGCCTTCGCGGATCTAATCTGAAAACAGCAGGCGCCTGCTCCCAACGTGCGCAGTATCTTCGTCACCTGCTGAAGTACCGAGGTCGGGTACCGCTTGTAGCCGAGGACGCGGCGCATGAAGTCGATGACGGCCTCGCGTACCGCGTCGCGGTCGGTGTCGTCACCGCATGGCGGGCCTCGCTTGGCACGCTCGTCGGACGGGACTGGATGGCGGGCGTCGTAGACTTGCTGGCGATGATCGTTTCGAAACGGAGATCGTCGTCATGGCATCTGGTTCGGATGCCGTTTCTTGGTTGCGTCTTGGTGGTCGCTTCATGTTCGGCACACATTGCGTCCGAGGCCGCACCGGCTCTTCTCGTGCGTTCGGGTTCAATACGAACTGGCGGATGCCGGTCAGACCTACGGCGTCAATGTGGCTGTCACCAGTGTGGACGCCCGCAACGTCAAATTCGACATCAAGGTCGACGACCAACCAAAGCCCGGATATGACCCTGTCTCCACCACCACGCGCCGAGGTCTACTTGGTGGAGAACCGCCTCAACCCGATCTCAACGCGAGCCGCGCTCGAACTCACCGATGACAATTTGCGCTGCACAGTCAAGGAGTACTCGAAGTGGGTCGAGAAGGCCTTGGGGATTTCAGATCTCAGGTCTCGGCTTCAAGCAGGCGAGGCGGTTGTGGCGTTTGATTTCCGGCGTGATCAGCTGAAGATCAAGTGGCTCAAGCAATTTCTGAAAGCGGGGTTTTCCGTTAGTGAAGGCAGCTCGCGTCGTTGGCTGGTGTCCCTCGTTTATCCCACTGGAATCATGGCATTGGTGGAGGTGGTGGACGGCTGGGACGTCCACCACGAATGGCGGCGGGCTCTGCCTCCGACCTGACCCGCAGGTTCCGAAACCAACCACGACCCCGCGGCATCGCGTCTACCGTTGCTTGGTGATCGTCGAGCATGCACTACTACCGGTTCGCACCGGAATGAGCGATGAATTTCGGTCGGAACTGATTCATCCCATGAATCAGCAAGGCTGCGTTTAGGTGCTGAACGGACTACCCCGAAACTGGTTGGGAGAGGCCGGAATCCAAGCGAACGCGAAATGTCGTCCCTACAGCACGACGAAATATTCTGCTGCACAACGAGATAGGCAATATGGGCATTTCACGGATTGCTCCGTTTTCATCAGATGAATCACGAATGCGGCATCGCCTGCGGTTGGGCGGCTACCTTGCTCTGGTGCCCAAAACTGCTGTTGAACTCGGGATTTGGGCTCACCTTGCTGACGCGCTCGTTGTGATCGGCGATGCCCCGACGGTCGCGATGTCAACTTGAAGTGGCCCCGGCGTGACGGTGCGAAATGGCTCCAGGCTGGTGGGCCGTGATTTTCTCATCGCTTCAGCGGAGTAGGACGATCGACTTGGCCGGTGTCGCTGTGCAGGTCGATCTGGTAGGCGAGCGCGAGCTCGGCGATCCAATGGGGATCGTCGAGGGTGTGACCGGTGTATTCGGCGAGCCGTCGCAGCCGGTAGCGCACCGTGTTGGGATGGCAGTAGAGCTGTTCGGCGGCGCGGGTGGCTGAGCCGTCATGATCGAGCCAAGCCCCGAACGTTTGCAGCAACCTATGTCGCTCCGCGGTCGGCAGGTCAGCCAGTCCGACGAGGGTCAAGTCCGCGAGTCGTCGCATGACATCGGGTGCAGCGACCGCGGCGATGGCCATCCGGTCGCGATCGAACACAGTCACAGGGTTTTGCGGTGTGCAGGCACGAAGAGCGATGCGCGCCAACCGTAATGCCTCGGGACTATCGGTGAGACTGTGGTAGGCGGGGCTAATACCGACGTGGCTACGGTTGGTTTCCCGCAGCACAGCGATCAGTGTTTGGATGTCGCTGACCGGGTCACGCGTCAGAGCGATGCCCACTTCAGTGTCGTGGGTCAGTCCCCACGCGGAAGGGATGCCGCGTAAGGCAAGGCGTCCAGTGATGTCGTGGGGTGTCGGCCGTCCGGGTTCGGCAAGTGCTGCGGTGATCACCGTGTAGGTACCTTGCGGGGGCAGCCGCAAAGTCTCGGCGGCCTCCCACAGGCTGGTGTCGGTGAGCTGGCCGTGCAGGATCGCCTGAACCAGACTGGAACGCTGCTGCTCGCCGAAGATGGCGTGGGCGGTGATCTCTTCGCGATAGCCGTCGGCCATCTCAGTGGTGAACGTGTCGAGCACCAGCCACATCTGGGTGGCCGCGGCGACAATGACCTCGGCGCCGGCAGCGCTGTCCCGGGCGGCTTGGGCAAGTTTTTCCCACAGGAAAGCGGCGGCAACGCGGTAGGCGGCCATCACCGCGGTCAGCGGTACCCCCGCGCGGGCGCGGGCACGCCCGTTGTCGTACGACCGCGCCGATGAAGTGGCCGGCGCGCCGCCGAGCTCGGTGAAGATGACCTCAATGTTGGCCAGACTGGCCTGGCGCAACTGCTCAGTCGTGACGATGTCAGCGCGACAGTAGATCGGGACGGCAGCCCGGATGCTGTCGGCCATTTCGGCGGCCAGCTCGTCAGCATCTTTGAGCAGAATCGCGCCGAGCGCGGTAACCTGCCGCGCCACGTCGCGATCGAAGATTTGTCCCACAAAACGATCCTAGGCAGGAGCTGACCGCTTCAAGCCCGCATTTTCGCCAATGGTTTGTTTATAGCGACAACTCTCCGCGATACAGAGTTGTCGCCGCAAACAGTGACCAACGAGATGAACTCGACCACGATCAATGCGAGGGATCCGCCGCGCACCGCCGCGCGCCAGGTCCGCCGACATAGCTCCGAGATGAGGTGATGAACGTGTTGACCGCACGCGAACAGCGCGAAATCGATCAGGCGAATGCGTCCGGGCGCAGACCCGTCGTTTTCGTGCACGGGCTATGGATGTTGGCGTCAAGCTGGCAGCCGTGGCGTCAGCTGTTTGAATCGCATGGCTACGCGACGGTGGCCCCGGGCTGGCCCGACGACCCCGAGACGGTCGAGCAGGGCCGGGCGCACCCCGAGGTCTTCGCCGGCAAGACGGTTCGCCAAGTCACCGACCATATGGGCGAGGCCATCGCGCAGCTCAATCAGCAGCCGGCCGTCGTGGGCCACTCCTTCGGCGGGCTGATCACCCAACAACTGGCCGGGCGCGGGTTGGCGACGGCATCGGTGGCCATCGACTCGGCACCCTTTCGAGGTGTCCTGCCGCTACCGCTATCGGCCCTGCGCTCCGCGTGGCCGGTCATCGGCAACCCGCTTAATTATCGACGCTCGGTCATGCTGACCTACCGGCAGTTCCGGCATTCCTTCGGCAACGCGATCAGCGACGACGAATGCCAGCAGCACTACGCGGCCCTGCCCGTACCAGGCTCGGGCATTCCGCTGTTTCAGGCGGCCATCGCCAACTTCAATCCGGCGTCCCAGATCACGGTAGACACCCGCAACCCCAAGCGTGGCCCCATGCTGATCATCAGCGGGGAAAGAGACCATATCGCGCCCTCAGCGATCGCCACCGCGTCGTTTAAGAAGCAGCGCCGCAACAGTTCTCCCACCGAGCTCGTTGAGATGCCCAACCGCGGCCACTCGCTGGTCTTCGACAGCGGCTGGCACGAGGTCGCCGATCGCGCCCTGGGCTTTCTGAAACAACACCTACGCTGATTTGCGATGTACGTCGTACCCTTTAGCAACGGATTACCAAACCGCGGGTTCGCAATGTCAACTTAGTGTGGCCCCAGGGAGCGACGGCGCGCACTAAGGCTGTCACTGCGACGACGGAGCAGCGAAGAACCTGCCCGCCCGCGTGAGCTCCCGTTTGGCCACGGATTTGGACACAGAACACGGTCAAACCCGTGCGACGTACCGAGACAGGTTGGACGGCGCAACGTCGCCGACCTGCACCTATGAGACCGAAAGCGACGGGTAGGACCGCGACCGGCTAGCTCATAACCCAGAGGTCGCAGGTTCGAATCCTGTCGCCCGCACCAGTGTCATGTCTCGGGACATCGTTGACAGGTGTCCCGGGACATGGTTTACACCTTTAGCCTGTTTTCGGGTGAGTTTCCGCATTTGACGCCGCGTGGTTGGTAGTCGCGGGTGGGGTCGAGGACCAGTTTGCGGATGAGTTGGCCGGTGTCCCGGTCGAGGATTCGGATGTCGCGGTCGTCGATGAGGACGGTGACTTTGGTGCCGGTGCGGCGTTTTCCTAGGCCGATGTGATGCAGGCGGCTGTTGTATCTGATGGTGATGACGCCGGCGGCGTCGATGGTGTCGGTGCGTTCGCGGCAGTGGGCGGGGATCACGTAGCCGGTCGGGGTGGCCTTGGGCCGGGCGTTGAAGGCTTGGATCGGTGTCGTTCTGCCGATGGCCCGATGTGGGCGCACCGTGTTGTAGTAGTCGGTGAACTCGTCGAGCAATATTTGGAGCTGGGCCAAGGTGGCGGCGGGATGGGCTGTGAGCCATTTCTTTTGGGTTTGGTGGAAGCGCTCGATTTTGCCGCAGGTCTGCGGATGGTAGGGCCGGGAGTTGAGGTATCTGATGCCCAATGTGCCCAGGGTGATTTCCAGGGCGGTGCGACCACCGCGGCGAGGTTGTCCGGTGAAGATGGCGCCGTTGTCGGTGAGCACCGAGGCCGCTGGGCCCCAGGTGCAAAAGGCGGTGGTGAAGGTTGTGGTCACGTCGGGGCCGGTGATGGTGCGTCGGGCCAGGCTGGCGATGGCCAGCCGGGAGTGGTCGTCGATGATGTTGAGGATTTCCGCGCCGCCGCCGTGAGCGAGGTGCCAGTGGGTGGCATCTGCTTGCCAGCGTTGGTTGGGCGGCTCGGCTTCAAAGCGTTTCCAGGACGATCGGGGGCGTTTGTGGGGTTGGGGTGTGACGAAGCCTCGTCGCTTGAGAATCCGCCAGATTGTCGAGATGGCAGGAACATTGGGGATGCTGGGGTCGGTGGCAAGGTGGGCGGCGATGGTGTCGGCGCCGGCGTCGAGGCCTCGTCTGGTCAAGGTCTTGCGCAACATGATGATGCGGTCTTCGACATCGATGGTGGTGGCCTGCGGGCTGTGGTGCGGGCGTCGTGAGCGGGGAAGGTAGGCCGCGTCGCCGACGGTTGCGTAGCGTTTGCACAGCTGTTGGACCCATTGCCGGGAGACGTCGTAGTCGCGGGCGACTTCGCTTTTGCTGCGTCCTTCCAACAACACGGCAGTGATGACGAGCTGCGCCTTTGACATGGTTGACCTCCGCGCCGGTGAAGGTGTCAACTATGTCGCGAGACAGCTGCCAACTATGTCCTGGAATCAGACACTGTCCCCGCTACTAGTAGGAACGGCCCCGGGAGATCACTTCGGGGGCCGTTTTCATGCCTGGAGTAAGTTCCGACCATGGCTGAAGACAGAGTTCAGGTGAAGATCGGCGCCAGCGGCGTGGCGACGGTGACCATGGTGCGCGCCGACAAACACAACGCGCTCGACCAGGCCATGTTCGAGGGACTGATGGATGCCGCGGGCCAACTGGCCGGCGACGCTTCGGTGCGCGCGGTCGTGTTGCACGGCGAGGGGAAGAGCTTCTGCTCGGGACTGGACATCGCCAGCTTCATGTCCGGTCAGGGCGGCACCGGTGTGCTGCTGGAGCGCGACGGCGACCGGCTGGCCAACTTCGCCCAGCGCGTGACCTACGACTGGTCCCTGGTGCCGGCGCCGGTGATCGCTGCTATTCACGGGAATTGCTTCGGCGGCGGTCTGCAGATCGCGTTGGGCGCCGACATCAGGATCGCCGCCCCGGACGCGAAGACTGTCGATCATGGAGATCAAGTGGGGCCTCGTTCCCGACATGGCGATCACGCAGACGCTGCCGCGACTGATCCCCATCGACGTCGCGAAGGAGTTGACGTTCAGCGGCCGAATCGTTTCCGGCAGTGACGCTTTGGCGCTCGGGTTGGTCACCCGGAACAGTGACGAGCCGTTGGTGTCGGCGTTGGCACTTGCCGAGGAGATCGCGCAGAAGTCGCCTGATGCCGTGCGTGCGGCCAAGCGCCTCTACGACGAGACGTGGGTCAGCAATGACGCCGCCGCCGCCCTGAAACGCGAATCCGACCTGCAGACCGGTCTGATCGGCAAGCCTAATCAGCTGGCCGCCGTGGTGGCCGGAATGTCAGGGGAGCCGCCGGTCTTCGTCGACCCCGCTTAGCGGCACACGACCGCGGCGCCGCACCGCGATGGCCAGCACGCCGAGCGCGACGACGGCCAATCCCAGTACCCACGGCCAGGCTCCGTGCTGATGCACCCAACCGGCAAGCGCGCCTTGGAGGCGTCCGGCCCCCGCGATCACCGGATCCGCCGGGCTGCCCTGCAGGACGAACAGGCGAACCTCGTAGAAGCCGTAGTAACCCACATAGAGCCCGACAGCGATCAGCAGCACACCGCTGATCCGATTGATGTAGGGCAAGATTCGGCGCATCCGGTCGATCAGCGCCGAGCGGGCCAATGCGACGGCGACCGCCAAGACGCCGACGAGCAACCCGAAGCCGGCGGCGTAGGCGAGATAAACCATGAGGCCGTCAAGAACCGGGCCGCCACGAAAGACGGCTCCGGTGACCGCCAGGAACGGGCCGATCGTGCAGGACAGCGACGCGACGGCATATCCCACCCCGTAGCCGAACATCGATCCGAGCCTGGCGGTCGGCGCACGACCGTGTCCGGCGAGCAGTGAGCCCGGAGTCAGCGCCGTCAGATCGCGGCCGAGTAGCAGCCAAATGCCGAGCCCGACAAGAGAAATGCCGATCACGATCGTCACATAGGGCAAGAAGCGCTCGACGGTCGCCGCGATCGTCACGGTGAGTAGCCCGAACGCGCCGAAAGCCGCAAGAAACCCCAGAGTCATCGCCACGGTGGCTGCCAGAGCACGTCCCACCGCGGTGAGACCGCCGGCCCGTTCCGTCCGCACCACCAGCGTCAGATACGCCGGCAGCAACGCAAACCCACACGGATTCAGCGCGGCCACCAGTCCGGCGCCGAAGGCCAAACCCAGCAGGCCTTGGTTCATGACGCCGTCCGGTCTAGGTGGTGAGCGCAGCGACCCGCTCGGACAACTCCTGCTGCGACATCGCCGAGGTGGGGTTGTTCACGAACGTCGAGGAGCCGTCCGCCTTCTCGAACACATACGCCGGCTGCCACGGCACGTTGAACCGCTGCCAAATCGACCCGTCGGCATCGTTGAGATTGGTGAAGTTCAGGTTGTACTTCGAGACGAAGTCCCGCATGGACCCTTCATCGGAGCGGGCCGCCACACCGACGAAGGTCACCTTGGGGTTGGCCGCCGCGACCTGGCTCAGCGACGGGGCCTCCTGGTTGCAGAACGGGCACTGCGGCCGCCAGAACCACAGCACCACGGGCTTGCCCTGCAAGCTCGCGCCGTTGAACGGTGCGCCCGTCAGCGTCGTACCGGTGAACTGCAGGCGCTCGTCGGCGGCCATGGCCCGCGGTGTGTCGCTCAGCCCGAGGACCATCGCGACACTTGCTAGCGCCACAGCCAGGCCCGTCGCCCAGCGTGAAATGCGAATCCTCATGACATTGCCTCCCGTTGTCCCCGCCGTCCCCACGGCCAAGGCTACAGACAATGGAGGTCGCGGCCGCGGCAGCCGAAATCCGGGCATCTGGGCAACGGACTATTCCGCTCCACCGCCGTGTTGCTCGTCAGCATGAGCACGCGGCAACTGCACTTCAACGCATTCATCTGGCCCAACGGCTACCACGAGTCGGCATGGCGCGTGGTCGACGACGACGTCCGCAACGTTCTCGGCCTGTCGTACTACACCGACATCGCCCGGACCGCGGAACGCGGGCTGATGGACTCGGTGTTCCTGGCCGACAACATCGCGATCGCGGAATACCGGGCCACCTATCTCCCGCAGACCCAATTCGATCCGATCTCGGTGCTCTCGGCCCTCGCCGCGGTCACCAGCCGGATCGGTCTGATCGGAACGGGTTCGACGACCTATAGCAAGCCCTGGGAGCTCGCTCGCCGGTTTGCGACGCTGGATCACCTGAGTGGCGGTCGGGCCGGCTGGAACATCGTCACCACGGTCACGCCGTTGGCTGCGGCGAACTTCGGTGAACGGTTCCACCCCGAACGGGACGATCGGTACGCGCACGCCCACGAATTCGTCGACGCCGTCACACGCTCGTGGGATAGCTGGGCCGACGACGCGGTCATCGGCGATCGCGCGAACGGCGTCTGGGCAGATCGCGCCAAGCTGCACGCCCCGCGCTTCCACGGCCAGTACTACGACGTCGAAGGGGTCCTGCCGTTTCCCCGCTCGCCGCAGGGGCACCCGGTACTCGTTCAGGCGGGTCAATCGGCTGGCGGCGTCGCGCTGGCCGCCCGGTACGCCGAGCTGGTCTTCTCCGGGCCGCCGTCCCTCGAGGCCGCCGTCGCTTTCCGGGCCGACCTGCATGCACAGGCCGCGGCCGCAGGTCGAAATCCCGATCACGTTCTGGTGCTGCCGGCGTTGATGGTGACGTTGGGCGGCACCGAGGCCGAGGCGCAAGCCCGAGCGCAGCGGCTCGAAGACTTGGCGAGCCCTGAATTCCGTTGGCAGAACGCCTTGTACACAGCGGGCCTCGATCCTGACGGTTTCGATCCGGATGTTCCGCTGCCGGCCGAGCTATGGGCAAACGGGTCGGTCCCGTCCAGCCGTGCCGAGCAGCTGTACGCGACGGCACGTGCACGACCGAGCGCATCGTTACGCGAGATCACCCAGCCGACGAGTGGAGGTGCCGGCGCGACACACTTCGTCGGCACCCCCGAGCAGCTCGCCGACCACGTGGTTGCTTGGCAGGACGCGGGCGCGGTCGACGGATTCACCTTCATGGGATCGACTCTGCCGCATGAACTTACGGCGTTCGTCGATCATGTCGTGCCGATCCTGCAACGCCGCGGTCGATTCCGGACCGAGTACACCGGTGAGACACTGCGCGACCATCTCGGTCTTGTGCGGCCGGCTGCATAGCATCAGCACGGTCACGCGGCGGCCCGGCAACGGTTTTTCCCTGGCTCGACTATCCCCAGAGGTATCGAGGTGAGCGTGCAGCCGACCGGGGGCGGGGCGCCGCTGGCCCTGAATTCGAACACGCACGCCGCGGTGACCACAACTGGCAACGAATCGTGGAACACCTTTGCAACGTTTGATGTCCCCGCGACGGGGGCTTACCGCGTCACGGTGCTCGATCCCGGTGACCACGGAGATTCACGCCACAGTGTCACGATCGGCAAGGGTCCGTGGGCGCCGGTGCCGCCGTGGTTGTTTGGGCTTGGGATCCTGGCGGTTGCCGCGGCAATCGGCTTCATCGCCGACCAGATCCGTAAGCGAATCAACGACAGGACAGCGTGATGACCCAGGTCGAGCACTACGAGCGGTTCTTGGCCCTGCATCAGCAACCCGACGCATTCGTCATGCCCAATCCGTGGGACGGATTATCGGCGCTGATCTTCAAGAAGGCCGGCTTCGCCGCGTTGGCGACGTCCTCCGGAGCCTTCGCGGCCTCCCTAGGCCGCCGCGACGGTCGGCACGCGGTCAGCGCCGCCGAACATCTGGCACACGCCAAGCTACTGATCGAGGTCGGCGGGTTACCGGTGAACGGCGACTTCGAAGACGGCTACGGTCAGACACCCGATGACGTGGCGGCGACGGTTCAGGCTGCCATCGAGGCGGGCTTGGCCGGCATCGGGATCGAAGACACCTCCGCCGATCCCGCGAACCCGATCCGCGACTTCGACGAAGCCGTCGCGCGGGTCGCCGCGGCAGCAAAGGTGGCCAAGGGCCGCATCGTGCTGACCGGGCGCACCGACAATTTTATCCACGGCCGTAACGATCTCGACGACACGATCAGGCGTCTGACCGCGTTCGCAGAGGCCGGCGCGGACGTTCTCTACGCGCCGTACCTGCCTGACCTCGTGGCAGTCAGGGCGATCGTGAAAGCTGTTGCGCCCAAACCGGTAAATCTCCTCGTGGGCATCAGATCCGAGGCGTTGACCGTGGCCGAACTGTCTGCAGCGGGAGTCAAGCGGATCAGCGTCGGCTCCTCCGTCTACACCCACGTCGCGGCTTACCTGCAGGACGCAGCGACGGCGCTGGCCCAGGGCGACATCGCGACGGCGACCTCGGGAATGCCTACTTCCGAATTGAATTCACTGCTCGACGGCGGGTGCGGGAAATAAATCCGCGCAATCGCACGTTCTGCCTCCAAGCATTATTACGTGTATGAACCGTGGAGGATCGATGGCGCATACGGTCCGCTATATGCGCGACAAGAGCCCCCGCGGCGATACGTCAGTGTGGGACTGGCTCGGTGGCTGAGTTTGAACCGGACATCTTGACCGAAGGCCTCGATGTCGTTTTCTGCGGATTGAACTTCGCTGCCAGCGCGGTCGAGGACGGCTACCACTTCTCCCACCGCAACAACCGCTTTTGGCCGGTGCTGCATCTGGCCGGTTTCACCGATGTCCGCCTCCAGCCGGCCGATCAATGTCGGCTGCTGGACTACGGGTGCGGTGTCACGGCGGTCGTCCGGCGGCCGACGAGGTCTGCCAGCGAAGTTTCACCGGATGAGTTTCGTTGCGCACAGCCGGAATTCGAGTCAAAGATCCGTCACTATGCGCCGCGGGCGATCGCCTTTCTGGGAAAGCGGGCTTTAGCCTGCATGCTCGGCGTATCAGACGTCGCCTGGGGTCGGTACGATCCGGGCTTCGCCGGCACGCAGGCATGGGTGCTGCCCAATCCGAGTGGGTTGAACATCGGCTTCTCGCTCGAGCGGCTCGTTGACGCGTATGGCGAGCTACGTCAAGCCCTTTCGACCCCTGCGCTGGAACCCCCGACTATCCTCACGTAGGACATGAGAAAACGATTCTTCGCACCGGTCGCTGTGGTAACTGTGGTCATCGTGTCGCTCTTGTGGATGTGGTACAACTCCGGCCAACACAAGCTCGAGCGTTGCGTCAAAGCGCAGTCGGATCACTTCTATTCGACGAGTGAAGGCAAGGAGTTGCACAGCCGCGGCACGGATCCGCCGCAAGAGTTGTTCGTGCTGGAGTGCAATCAACTCGGTATCAAGTAACGCGCAATCGCTACGGATTTCAGGGTTGCGGGCCGGCGCCGGCGTCATCGATCTGCCAGCAGAACGCGTGCAAGCCATTCGACACGACGAAGGGATTCCTCCAGCGTCATCATCCCGGCCAGCACGCCGGCAAGAGAACTGCTCAGTGCGGCGTTGAGTCCGAAGGTGATGTTCGGGACATCCTCCGGCGCAACACCTTCCAGCAGACGGTTGAACATCTCAGTGTTCGTGCGATTCATCTGCTCGATCGTGGCCCTGGCTTGGGGATCGGTGGAGGTCGTCGTGTGGAACATCAGCGCGGTCATATTCGGATTGCGGTGAAATGCCCGCTGGGCGCGTCGCAGGTAGTCGAGGATGCCGGGTAGCGGGTCCTGGTTGGCACGGCCCGCGCGTGAGGCAATGATCCGGCGGGTCAGTCGGTTCTGCCAGTCCTCGAGCGCTGCCGCGAGCAGATACTCCTTGGAGTTGAAGTAGCGGTACACCGTGCCCAGCGCCACGCCTGAGCGCTTGGACACGTCACGCATCTGCACCGCATCGGCGCCCACCTCGGCAATCAGATCGATGACCGCTTCGATGATCGTGGCTCGCCGGATCAGCTGGCGGGTAGTCATATCCGTCAGCGCAACGACGGCGGTATCAGGCCTTTGGACGGGAGTGACGGGAGTGTTGACGGTGCGACCTCCGGGTCGGCCTGACGACGGAATAGAACTCACTTCTCATCAGCAATCTCAACGCTGACGCGTTCGGCAACGTTATCGCAGCTCAAGTCACTATTCAATCTTGACTTTAGTAGAACCGTGTTTCAGTATGGACCGGCGGCAACGTTGCCCGCGGATGCCAGTGCGATCGGAGGACTTCATGCCCGGACCGGTGGGTCTACCGGTGATCGACACGATGATCGGATTTCCGCACGAAGGTTCCGCCCAGTACGACTTCATCCGCAAACAGACCAAGGACCGCGAATCCAAAGAGGATTTCGAGTTCCCGGTCGAGTACATGTTCAAGGACGTCCCGCAGGGCCTGCCGACCGACGACCCGGTGTCGCTGGTGCTACAGCAGATGGACCGGTTCGGCATCGAGAAGGCGATGATCGGGGTGAGCGAAGACTCCGCGCAGTCGGCACTCAAGATGTTCCCGGATCGCTTCGTACCCTCTGGGGCGCTCGTCGACCCCAACGACGTGATGGGCTCGGTGCATGCGATTCGGCGCGATTACGAACAGTTCGGGATCCGCGCGACGTCGGTGTTTCCCGCCGGAACGTTTCCGCAAGTTCCGATCGACGACCCGAAGATGTACCCGATCTATGCCACCTGCGTCGAACTCGGCATCCCGATCTTCGTCTGCGCGGGTGTCCCCGGGCCACGAGTTCCCTTTGCGTGCCAAGAAGTCTCACGCATCGACGTGGTGATGTTCGACTTCCCGGACCTGGTGTTCGTCACCCGCCACGGTTGCGAACCGTGGGAGGACCTCGCCGTCAAGCTCATGTTGAAGTGGCCCAACCTGTACTACTCGACGTCGGCGTTCGCGCCCAAGTACTACCCGAAGGCCATCATCGACTACGCGAACTCCCGTGGCGCCGACAAAATCCTCTACGCCGGCTATTTTCCGATGGGCCTCTCCTTGGAGCGGATCTTCAGCGACATGCCCAATGTTCCGCTGAAGGATGAAGTGTGGCCGAAGTTCCTGTACGGCAACGCCGCCCGCATCCTCGGCCTGGAAGGCTGACGATCGATGACGCTGGCGATCACTGCCGAGCAGGACCAACTGGTGGACGCCGTGAGCCGTTTCGCCGCCCGCTACGCGCCGATCGACAAGACCCGCGCCGCGTTCGGTTCGATCTCGGCTGGCGAAATACCCTCGTGGTGGCCGGAATTCGTCGGTAACGGTTTTCATGCGGTGCACCTTCCGGGCCATGCCGGCGGCCAGGACGGTACCCTGGCCGACACCGCATGTGTGGTCGAAGCGGCTGCGGCGGCACTGCTACCCGGTCCGGTGCTGAGCACGGTCACGGCAAGTGCGGTGGCAAATCTGGGCGACGCCTCGGTCAAGCCGCTGCTGAGTGACCTGGCTGCCGGGGCGACGGCGGTCGTCGTGCTGCCCGAGCACTGTGACATCCACGCCGTATCCGAAGGAAGCTCCTGGCGACTCAACGGAGCATCAGACTCGGTGCTGGGAATCTGTGCAGCGCAACGTATTCTGCTGCCGGCCCGTACCGCAGACGGCGGCCTGCGATGGTTTGTGGTTGCTCCGGGCCCGGGTGTGACGGTCGAATCGCAGCAGGGCACCGACCTGTGCACCGACGTGGGTGTCGTCGAAATCGCCGACCACATCGTGCCGGAGAGCGCGGAGATATCCGGCATACCGACGGAGCGGGCCCGTTGCCTGGTGGTGGGCCTGTCCGCATGTGCGGCCGCCGGAGCGGTGCGCCGCTGCGCTGATGCCGCCATCGAATACATCCGCACGCGCGAGCAGTTCGGCAGGCCAGTCGGTTCTTTCCAGGCGCTGCAACACAAAGCGGCGACCCTGCTGGTCGCGTCTGAACTTGCCGCGTCGGCGGCCTGGGACGCGGTCCGTGCCGAAAGCGAGTCCATCGAGCAGCATCAACTCGCGGCGGCCTCGGCGGCGGTGATGGCGGTGGGCGCCGCCCCCGACCTGGTGCTCGACGCGCTGCTGATGTTCGGCGCCATCGGCTACACCTGGGAGCACGACACCCATCTGTACTGGCGGCGTGTCACCAGCTTGTCGGCGTCATTGGGTCCGATGACCCGCTGGACCCGGAAGGCCGGTGAGTTGGCATGCACCGTAAAGCGCTCCACGACAGTCAACCTGGGCGACGTCGAATCCGATTTCCGGGCCAGGGTGGCAGCCGCCCTGGATGAGGCGCTGAGGCTGTCCAACGATCACTATTCCGGCGACGTCAGGACCCCAGGCCTGGCCACGGGACCGCAACGTGACCTGCTGGCGCGGCACGGGCTGGTGGCACCAAATCTGCCCGCGCCGTGGGGTGTTGGCGCCTCCGCGGTTCAGCAGGTGATCATCGCTGACGAGTTCGGCAGGCGGCCCGAGTTGATTCGACCGTCGCTCGGCATCGCGGAATGGATCCTTCCGACAATTCTCAACAGCGGATCCGACCTGCAACGCGAGCGGTTTGCGGTCCCGATCCTGCGTGGTGTGCAGCCCTGGTGCCAGCTCTTCAGCGAACCCGGCGCCGGATCCGATCTGGCGTCGCTGTCCACCCGGGCCGCCAAGGTCGACGGCGGATGGCTGGTCAACGGACACAAGATCTGGACATCGATGGCGCATCAGGCCGAGTTCGGAGCATTGCTGGCCCGAACTGACCCCGAAGCGAAGAAGCACCGCGGCATCGGCTACTTCCTCATCGACATGGCATCACCCGGTATCGAGGTCTCGCCGATCAAACAAGCCAGCGGACGCTTCGAGTTCAACGAGGTGTTCCTCACCGACGTGTTCGTGCCCGACGAGATGCTCGTCGGCAAGCCGGACGAGGGATGGAGCCTGGCCGTATCGACCATGGCGGTCGAACGGACGGCCATCGGAAATTACGTCACCATCGACCGGGCCGCCGCACTTCGCGCGGTGGCCGAAATACCCGGCCCAGAGCAGGATGCGGCACTGCGGGCGCTGGGCGACGTCGAGTCCTACGGCACCGCGATCAGAGCCCTGGTGCTGCGCGAAACCCTCCGGCTGGTGGAAGGGCAGGGGCCCGGGCCGACGTCCAGCATCGCCAAGTACGCGATGGTCACCTTGCTTCGTCGCGCGTGGACCGCAACGCTCGGCCTGACCGGCCGCGCCGCGATGTTGGAGAAGTCCGAGCCGGCAGTTGTGCAGCCGTATTTCGACGCACCTGCCGAACTCATCGGCGGGGGCACGCCAGAAATCCAGCTGACGGTCATCGCATCGATGGTCCTCGGCTTGCCACGCAACTGAATCATCGCCACAGAAAGGACACCGCCGCGATGACGACACAGCTCCCGTTCCAGTTCTTCGATTGTGACAACCACTATTACGAAGCCCTCGACGCGTTCACCCGCCATATCGATCCGCAATACAAGAAGCGGGCGATCCAGTGGGCGCAACTGGACGGCAAGCAACGCCTGCTGGTCGGCGGCAGAGTCAACAGGTTCATCCCGAATCCGACGTTCGATCCAGTCGGCAAACCCGGAGCGCTCGACGAGTACTTCCGTGGCCGTAATCCCAGAGGTGCTGATCTGAATGCACTTTTCGGCGACTTGGAGCCGATTCCGCCGGCGTATCGAGACCGCGATGCGCGACTGGCGTTGATGGACGAACAAGGCATGGCGGGCTGCATTCTGTTGCCCACTCTCGGAGTGGGAATGGAACAGGCACTGTTGCCCGACCTGGACGCAACGGTCGCGACGTTCCGGGCGTTCAATCGCTGGATGGACGAGGACTGGGGATTCGCCTACCAGGAAAGGATATTCGGCGCCCCCTACATCACCTTGTGCAAGCCGGACGAGGCGGTCCGCGAGCTCGAATGGGCGCTGGAGCGCGACGCACGTTTCGTCGTCATGATTCCAGGTCCGATCACGACGGAGGTCGGCATGCGTGCGCCCGGCGATCCGATGTTCGACGCTTTCTGGCAGCTGGCAAACGATTCCGGCATCACCGTGTGCTACCACTCGGGCGAGACGTACTACTCGAAGTTCATGCCGGCCTGGGGCGAATCGGACTACATGATGTCGTTCCAGGCGCTCCTCGGCTTCCGCAGTTTGTTTTCCGGCGACGCCCTACAGGACACCTTCGCCAACCACCTGCACAAAGGTCTCTTCCTGCGGTTCCCGAACCTGCGGATGGCGTGCATCGAGAGTGGATCGACCTGGGTGTTCCACCTGTTCGAAAAGCTGACCAAGTCCTTCGGGCAGATTCCGCAGATCTATCAGGAAGACCCGCGGGAGAGCTTCAAACGCCATGTGTGGGTGTCGCCGTTCTACGAGGACGAGCTGGCCAGCCTGTTGAAACTGTTGGGCGACACGCAGATCATCATGGGTTCGGATTACCCCCACGTCGAAGGCCTTGCCGATCCCGCGTCCTACATCAAGGACTTGGAGAACTTCGACTACACCCCCGATCAGTGTCGAACTGTCATGCGCGACAATGGGCTCCAGCTCTCGGTCCGTCGCCCGGTGTGAAGGCCACCAAGTCCAACGTAGTCGCCATGCTGCTCGAGGTTGGCGAGGAGAACGCGGCTGTCTTGCTGTCGCGCTCTGCGTTACCAGACGAGCTCGACCTGGACAGCGATCTCGACGCCCTGATCGCATTCGGACTGGACCGCGACCAGGTCGACGAAGTCGCGCGGTTGACGATCGGCGCGGTCGAGCCCGACAACGAAAATGTCCGCCGTCAGCGTGGCGAGATGGAAAAGACCATCTCGCAGCGGTGCGCCGATCTCGTCGACCAATGGATCACGTAAGGAGGCGTCATGACGAAACCGCAACTGCTGCAGGGGTTCGACTTCACCAACCCCGACCTGTACGCCGCGCGGCTGCCTACCGAGGAGCTACGCCAGCTACGACAAGCGGCGCCGGTGTGGTGGAACGAGCAGCCACCGGGCGTCGGCGGTTTCACCGACGGCGGGTACTGGGTGGTGAGCAGGCACCGCGACGTCCGAGAAGTTTCGCGGCGCAGCGATGTCTTCTCCAGCGCCGAAAACTGCATCGTCCCGCGCTACGTCGACGAGGAGGCGGCACGTGGGCAGATCGAGGCCGGCCGATTCTCGATCATCAACATGGATGGGCCGCAGCACAATCGGATGCGAAAGATCGTGTCGCGTGGGTTCACCCCGCGTGCGGTAGATCGCTTGCGGGAGGACCTGGCGCAGCGGGCACGCCGCATCGTGCTAGACGCATCGAGTTCCGGGACAGGGGATTTCGTCGCGCAGGTGGCCAGCGAGCTGCCGCTGCAATTGATCGCCGGTCTGCTCGGGGTGCCCTTCGAGGATCGATCGAAGCTTGTTCCATTGGACCAACCAGATGGTGGGCGACGAGGACCCGGAATTCGCCGAGTCCGAAGCCCTGGCATCCGCCGGTGAATTGATGTTCTACGGCATGCAACTGGCCGCGCACAAGGCTGAGCACCCCGGTGAGGACATCGTCACTCAACTGATCACCGCCGATGTCGACGGCCACAAGCTCAGCGATGAAGAGTTCGGTTTGTTCATGGTGACCCTGACGGTCGCGGGCAATGAGACGACCCGCAACTCGATCACCCAGGGGATGATGGCGTTCGTCGACAATCCCGAACAATGGGAGACATTCAAGGCGCGACGTCCGGTGACTGCCGTCGACGAGATCATCCGCTGGGCAACGCCGATCACGGCATTCCAGCGCACCGCGCTATGCGATATCGAGCTCGGTGACGTCCCGATCAAGCGGGGCCAGCGCCTTGCGCTGTTCTACCGATCGGCCAACTTCGACGAGGACGTCTTCGACGATCCCTTCTCGTTCAATGTGCTGCGGGACCC
This sequence comes from uncultured Actinomycetota bacterium, assembly GCA_963796825.1. Classification (GTDB taxonomy): domain Bacteria; phylum Actinomycetota; class Actinomycetes; order Mycobacteriales; family Mycobacteriaceae; genus Mycobacterium. Next base: position 100,505 of record CAWCNE010000006.1, on the reverse strand, counting down.
CAATCCGCACTTGAGTTTCGGCGGCACCGGCGCCCACTACTGCCTAGGGGCCAACCTTGCCAGAATGACGGTCGGGGTGATGTTCGACGCGCTCGCCGACGTCACGCCCGACCTGACTGCGCTGGCCGCTCCAGAGCGGTTGCGGTCGGGCTGGCTGAACGGCATCAAGCACTGGCGGGTCGACTACTCCGGCGCCTGACCAGTTACTCGTCCTCTGTTTCTGCTGCGTGACGGGCCCGAGTCGAACGTGTTGCGAATCGACTCCCATTGCGGCACATCGTACTTGGTTCCGTCCTCCGGTGGCACGCTCCGGCATTATGGCCGATAGTCATAGGAAATGTGAACCGCAGGTGTCGGCGGAGGTCGGAGGGGTTATGTCTGTCGTGATCGACCCCGTCGGTCAGCTGAAAAGCCAACCGGCTGTCCGCGCAAAAGGGTGAGGCCTTTCAATTCCATCGCGAAATCATCGTCTGCGGTGACGACGCGCTGGCGAACACCATCATCGATGAACTGCGGGGCGCCGGCGCCCGGATCATCCGGATCAACTCGGCCGCCGATCTGCTGGGCGCCGGGGTCCATCGGGCACGGGCCGTCGTCTGCGCCGGGCCCAACGACGCGGTGAACCTCGAAATCGCCTTGTTGGCAAGACGATTCAGCCCGAATGTTCGCGTAGTGGCGCGTTTGGCGGACAATGTGCTGCGCGACGCGGTGGCTGCCGTCAGCGGACCCGGCGCCATCTTGAATGTCGCCGACCTCGCGGCGCCATCGATCATCGAGGCGGTCCTGTCGCGTAACACGCACCAGTTCGCCACTGCCGGTGTCGAATTCGTCATCTGGGGGTCCGAGGCGCCGAAGGATGGGACGCTGCGCGACCTTTACAAAGACCTGGCGCCGGTCGCGGTGGTCCATGGCAAGAATTCGCCGACCCCCGGCGAGGTGGTGCCGTGTCCGGGTCGGGATTTGACGATCTTCAAGGGCGACTGGACCTCGATGATCGGCCCGAAAGACGAGATGGAAGCCCGGGGGATCTCGGTGCCGTCCGCGACCGCGACCCGCTCTCGCCACTCCAGGGCGCGACGCGCCATCGACGCCGTGCGCGCCATGCGTGAGGACGCCAACCCGCTGCTCTTTCCTTCGGCGATATTCACGCTGGTGCTGATCTTCGGTGCGACGACCATGGTGCGCTTCAGCTACGTCAACCCGAAGATGTCCTGGCTCGATGCGTTGTACTTCACCTCCGAGACGATCACCAGCGTTGGCTTCGGCGACTTCAGCTTTGCGGCCCAGTCCGGTGTGCTGCGGTGGTTCGCCATCGGACTGATGTTCGGTGGCGTGACCATCACCGCCATCCTCGTCGCGCTCATCTCGGACCTGCTGCTGTCGCGCCGCTTCGTCCATACGGCCGGTCTGCGGCGGGCCCGCCGCATGCGCGATCACATCATCGTCGTGGGCCTGGGATCGACGGGCATCCGCGTGGTCAGTGACCTGGTCGCCGCCGGATACGACGTCGTTGTGATCGAGCAAGACGAGAACAGCCGCCTCCTGTCGACGGTCGCCAAACTCGACGTGCCGGTGATTTTCGGCGACTCGACGATGCGCCAGACACTGGAATCGGCACGCGCTGATCGCGCCCGCGGAGTCGCGGTGATGACCCAGGACGACATGGAGAACATCCGGACCGGCATCGTTCTGCTGGAACTCCTCGGATCCGACACCAAGGTGCCGATCGTGCTGCGTGTGCAGGGTCGTGCGCTGAGCGCCGCCGTAAGCCAGCAGTTCGGCTTCGAGAACGTGCGGTCGGTCGTGGATCTGGCGGCGCCGTGGTTCATCGGCGCGGCGATGGGGTTACAGGTGCTCGGAACATTCTGGGTCGGGCAGCGCTCGTTCATGGTCGGCGCGATGCTGGTCGCGGAGGGCAGCGAGCTCGACGGGATGCAAATGGCGGACCTGTCCACTCAGACGCGTGTCATCGCGATCATCCGCCCCGAAGGACCGGTGAGGTTGCGCCCTCGCCGCGGTGCTCAAATGCAAGCCGGCGACACGGTGTACCTCATCGGCCCGTATCGCGAGCTGATCGCGACGCTACGCAAGGGCCAACCGCCACCGATGACCGCGATCAACGGTGAGGCCGCGTTGGCGCTCGCGGCGGCACGGGGCCCGCAGCGGCCCGAAGTGCGACGACCGCGGTGGGCGCCCGATCCCGTTGAGTGACAACGATTGTGGGCCGACGCTCAGGCCGCTTGGGTGTGGGCCGCTTGGGTGACAGTCACACTACGGAAGTGCTCCATTCCGTCTTCGTCCGTCAAATCCCGGACGACTTCGGCCAATTTGGTTCTCACGTCACTCGGTGACGAGTACCGCGTGATCGAACGCGCGCCGTCATCGAACTCGATAGTTACGAGGTAGCTGCTCACGGTGAGCCTCCTGATGCCGATGGGGTTATCCAACGCTAACCCGCAACCATCGGTGGCACCCGTCGGCCAGCTGTGAACCCGCTGTACGTTCTGTCGACGTCGATCATGATCCGCCCCGGCGGACCGGGCTGTCCGCCGCCGACGGTACCCTCGAAATACGAACTGTCCCTAAGCTGCGAATCTAGGTCCCGTGCTGAACGCGAATTGCGAAGTGCGGCAAGGGCTGGCGCGCGTGCGCTGAGCCTCGTCAGGCAGCTTGAGTGATGGTGACGCTGCGGAAGTGCTCGATACCGTCTTCATCCGTCAGATCGTTAACGACTTCCGCGAGCTTGGTTCTCACGTCTGAGGGCGACGAGTACTGCGTGGTCGTGAGCTGACCGTCGTCGAACTCAACCGTGATGAGGTAGTGGCACATGGTCAGCCTCCTGACAGGTCCTCAGATGCATCAAAGCTAGCCCGAAACGGTCAAACACGTCCTCTGAACAGCTAAGAACCGCCTGTGCATTTCGTCAGCACGGTCGCTGCAGTCGCAGCCCGATAGCCGGCCTACACGTCGTAATAGAGGGCGAACTCGTACGGGGTGGGATGCAGGTTGTACGGCGCGAGCTCGTATTCGCGTTTGTAGTTGATCCACGTCGCGATCAGGTCGGGCGTGAACACGCCTCCCTCGGTGAGGTATTGGTGGTCTTCTTCCAGCCGGTCGATCACCGCGGACAGCTGGGTCGGAGCCTGCGGGATGTCCGCAGCCTCTTCCGGGGGAAGCTCGTAGAGATCCTTGTCGACCGGGGGAGGGGGCTCGATCTTGTTCTTGATGCCGTCCAGGCCGGCCATCAGCATCGCCGAGAACGCCAGATACGGGTTGCCCGAGGCATCCGGACATCGGAATTCGAGCCGCTTGGCCTTCGGATTGCTGCCGGTGATCGGGATGCGCACGCAGGCCGACCGGTTGCGCTGGCTGTAGACCAGGTTGATCGGCGCTTCGTAGCCGGGCACCAGACGCTTGTAGGAATTGACCGTCGGATTGGTGAAGGCCAGCAGCGACGGGGCGTGATACAGCAGCCCGCCGATGTAGTGCCGCGCCATGTCCGACAGCCCGGCGTATCCCGCGTCGTCGTAGAAGAGGGGGACGCCGTCCTTCCACAGCGACTGGTGCGAATGCATGCCGGAGCCGTTGTCGCCGAACAGCGGCTTGGGCATGAACGTGACGGATTTGCCTGCCTGCCAAGCGGTCTGCTTGACGATGTACTTGAACATCTGATGGTCGTCGGCCGCGTGCAGCAGCGTGTTGAACTTGTAGTTGATCTCGGCCTGGCCGCCACTGCCCACCTCGTGGTGGCCCTTCTCCAGACTGAAACCGGCATTCGTCAGGTGGGTGAGCATCGCGTCGCGCAGGTCCACGTAGTGGTCGGCGGGTGCGACCGGGAAATACCCGCCCTTGGGGCGGACTTTGTGGCCCAGGTTGGGGCTGCCGTCCGCCTCGCTGGCCGCGCCGGTGTTCCACCACCCAGAGGTCGCGTCCACCTTGTAGAACGATTCGTTGGTGCGCGAGTCGAAGCTGACCGAATCGAAGATGTAGAACTCGGCTTCCGGGCCGAAATAGGCGGTGTCCGCGATGCCCGAGCTGATCAGGTAATTCTCCGCTTTGCGGGCGACGTTGCGCGGGTCGCGCGAATACAACTCGAGCGTGAACGGGTCATGCACAGAAAAGTTCACGATCAGCGTCTTGGCGGCGCGAAACGGATCGATGGTCGCGGTTTCCGGATCGGGAAGCAGCAGCATGTCGGACTCGTGGATCGACTGGAACCCGCGAATCGAGGAGCCGTCGAAAGCCAGCCCTTCCTCGAACACGCTCTCGTCGAAGGCATAGATCGGAATGGTGAAGTGCTGCATGGTGCCCGGCAGATCGCAGAAGCGGACATCGACGTACTCGATGTGTTCGTCCTTGGCGAGCTTGAAGATGTCGTCGGACGTCTTGTCGGACACTTCAACACCCCTTTTGCTTGGCATAACCGCGCCGTCGCGGCGTGTCACCATTCACGCACGTCGCGACGCTTTCCGCATCCGGGGCGAGCATTCCGTCGGCAGTTGCTAGGTCGCCAGATCTTTCCTGGGGGTGTCGGCGGTGACGCCGCCGTCGACGACGAACTCCGAACCGGTGGAATACGAGGATTCGTCGCTGGCCAGATAGAGGACGAGATTGGATACCTCGATCGGCTCAGCGGGGCGACCGAGCGGCGCGGCGACGATGTCGTCGGGGAAATGAGCGGTCATGGGTGTGCGGACCAGCCCGGGATGCACCGAGTTCACCCGGATGTTGTAGCGCCCGAGTTCGATGGCGGTGGATTTGGTCAATCCGCGCACTGCCCACTTCGAAGCGACGTAGGCATGCGCGAACGGTGCGCCCCGCAAGCCCTCGATCGATGAGATGTTGATGATGGAACCCTTGCCGGAGCGGATCATTTCATCGACGACGGCTTGGGTGCCCAGGAAAGTGCCGGTCAGATTGACGTCAAGGGTGTGGCGCCAGCGTTCGAGTTCGAACTTGCGCAAGGTCTTCCGGCCCGCGACTCCGGCATTGTTGACCAGGACGTCGAGGCGCCCGAACCTGCGGACCGCCTCGGCGACCGCGACAGCCCACTGCTCCGGTTGCGTCACGTCGAGATGCAGGTAATGCGCATTGTCGCCGAGTTCTCTTGCGACAGAATGACCTTCGTCGTCAAGGACATCGCCGATCACGACCTTGGCGCCTTCGCTGAGCAACAGCCGCGCGTGTTCGGCGCCCATGCCACGGGCACCGCCGGTGATCAGCGCAACTTTTCCATCGACTCGTCCCACCGAAGATCTCCCTCTACGATCGAGATGGCCGAGGAGTCACGGCCATGATGGGAGAGGCTAGGCGAGCGAGCTGGTCAACCGCCGTAGGTAGGCCCTTGGACCCCGTCTTTGTAGTCCACGCATTTCTTCGTCGTCCCGGTGCCGGTGCAGCACTCCTCGAACAGGCTCGGGTCTTGCCCGAAATGCGCGCTCACCTCGCTTTTGGTGTACTGACCGCCCGCGTTCTTGCAGGAATCCTCGACGTCGGTCTGCGCGTGAGCGAAGGGTGCGGCCAAGATCATCGCCGCAGCCGGGGCGGCAAAAGCGGCGAGACGAATGGCGGTGAAAACCGGGAGTTTCATGATTCTCCGTAGCTCTGGGTGTTTGCGCCAGTTTACCGACTCCGCTGAGTCGGACCGCTGAGTGCGCCGCGGCGATGTCGTGCAGATCGGCCGCGTACCGCGGATCGGTCAGTTCGGCGGCGTCGGCGTCATCGACCCGATCGAGTAGGTTTCGTGGCCCGTCGGGTAGCCGCCGCCATCGGTGGCGATGTGCACGTGGTCGTAGTGGTTGGCGGTTTCGTTGCCGAGGTTGGCCGTCCAGCTGGGCTTGCCCAGGCCGGGGTAGATCTTCTGCCGCCAGATCACGTGGTCGACTCCCCACCGCTTGGCGTTGGCGAGGGCGTATCCGGCGATCTGGTCGCCGAGCTCGATGCCTTCGGGGGAGTTGTGGTTGGGGATCATCACGTCGATCGCCAGCCCATCGGGATGCCACCTCAACGCGTCCTGGCGATAGCCACCGATGGTGGTGACCTGCGGAAACAGCAGACTGATGGCGCGGGCCGCCCAGATGGTCTTGACCTGCAGGCCGTTCTCGGGCGCGACGCCGGCCGGCAACGCAAACGTGAAGCTCTGCGCGGCCGCGGGCGCATCGGCCGTCAACGACTTCAGTTCGGCGGGGCTGGCCATCCGCAGCGGCGCCACCGGCGGTGGTGCCGACGGGACGGGCGGCGCGGGTTGGGTATGTGCCACCGGGCTTGCGCTGGGGGCGCTCGCCGTCGGTTTGTTGCCGCAACACGGCGACTCGGTGCTCTGCGCATAGAACATGCCAGCAGAAACAGCGATGGTCGCGCCGAACGCCAACCAGCGGCCCCGCCCGTTGGCTGACCGGCTGGTGCTCATGAACAGCAGATTAACGCCAGGTCAGGCGTCGTGTGTCAATTTCGGACAGGTTGTGCCGACGCGTCAGTTCACGTAGATGCACCGGGGAGAAGGCAGCGGAATTGCCCGTTTGGTTGCACTGACGTTGACGCTGTAGCGGCCACCGATTTGCTGGAAGATGATGGTGATCGGCGGCGACGGGTGCGGCCCGGTGACCGCTACGTCCGCGTCGTACGGAAACGCCACCGTCCCCATGACCCCACTGCGAGTGGTAGTGGCAGAACTGCGTCGAGCCTTCGGGGTTTCGCTGATCGACAACGGTCGCGTAGGTGGTGCGACCGCCACCGCTGTAGATGACTTCCATGCTGTTGTCGCTGTTGTAGAAATACGTGGGGTCGGTCCCGGCTCCCGCCGTTCCGGCACTGGCGATCAGCGCGGCTATCGCCGTCGCACCTATCGCCGAAGCTTTCCGGATGGTTTTCATGGCGTGCCCCTGCTTCCCGTCGAATGTGGCTGACGCATCTTCCAGCCATTCTGCCGCGTATCGCAATCGTGTACCCGCTTATCAGAGGTCTATTCGTGGCTGTTCATGGCGCTGCCCGCCATGCGTCCAGGGGCCTTGACGGGCCCAGTAGAGGGCTGCTACACATGGCGTGCGCCCACAATTGGGCGATCGCCCAAAACTCTGCACGGAGGCTTCGGATGGGTCGGACACTTGACACCGACGTCTACTACGACCCCTACGACACCGGGATCAACACCGACCCGTATCCGACGTTCGCGCGGCTGCGCGAGGAAGCGCCGGTCTATTACAACGAGCAGTACGACTTCTGGGCGATCTCACGGCATTCCGATGTCGAACAGGCGCTGGCGAACTGGCAGGTCTTTTCCAGTCGTCGCAGCGACATCCTTGAGTTGGTGAAGTCGAAGTTCGACATGCCCGGCGGCGTGATGATGTTTCAGGATCCGCCCGAGCACTCGATGCTGCGCGGCCTGATGTCGCGGGTGTTCACCCCACGCCGGATGGCCGCCATCGAGGAACAGATTCGCCAGTACTGCGTGCGATGCCTCGACCCGCTCGTCGGATCGGGCGGCTTCGACATCATCGCCGAGCTGGCATCGATGATGCCCATGCGGGTGATCGGGATGTTGCTGGGAATCCCTGAATCCGAACAGATCTCGGTCCGCGACGCCAACGACGCCAACCTGCGCACCAAGCCCGGTGCGCCGCTCAAGGTCGCCAATGCCGATTCCATCGCCGACGGACGGATCTACGCCGACTACGTCGAGTGGCGGTCGAAGAACCCGTCCGACGACTTGATGACCACGCTGCTCAATGTCGAATTCGATGACGAGCACGGGGTGCACCGGAAGCTGACGCGCAAGGAAGTGCTGCACTACACCCAGGTGGTCGCGGGTGCGGGTAACGAGACGACGGGACGCCTGATCGGCTGGCTGGCCAAAGTGCTCGCCGAGCATCCCGACCAACGCCGGGAGGTCGACCGGGACCGGTCGCTGCTGAACCGGACCATTGACGAGACATTGCGCTTCGAGCCGACGGGCCCACACGTAGCTCGTTGGATGGCACAGGATTTCGAGCTCTACGGCACCACCATCCCGGCCGGTAGTGCGATGCTGCTGTTGTTCGGTGCCGCCAACCGCGACCCCCGTCGTTACACCGATCCGGACAGCTTCAACATCCGCCGCGACAACATTTCGCACATCACCTTCGGCAAGGGTGTGCACTATTGCCTGGGCGCCAACCTGGCCCGGTTGGAGGGCCGTATCGCGCTCGACGAGATCCTCAACCGCTGGCCCGAGTGGGATATCGATTACGACACTGCGCAACTCGCATCGACGTCGACCGTGCGCGGCTGGGAGAAGCTTCGGATCGTGCCGTCCCGTTGACGGGTGCGCCTAGCCGCTCTGGGCGGCGCGGCTGTGTCGTGTCTTCGGTTGTGGCATCTCGAATTTGTCCAGGAATCGGTGTACCAGCGCGACGGCCTCGTCGTGACCGCCGGCGGTGCCGAGCCCCTGCTCGAGGATCAGCGTGCGCCCGATCGCGGCGATGATGACGGCCAGCGCGGCCGGCGGGAAATCGTCGGTGTCGAGGTCGTGCTCGCGGACGATGAAGTTCAGTGCGGTGATCTGTTGCTCACGCCAGCGTTCCGACCACGCCGCGATCTCGGCGCGGATCTCCTTGCGGTGGTTGGCAAGTCCCATGAACTCCAACAGCAGTCGGGTGTCTTTGGGTGCGGTCAGGGTGTCCCAGAACGCGTGCAGCGGCCGGTCGGAGGCCAGCGCCTTCTGCTGCCGGTCAAGGTAGATCGTCGCGCCGATCCGGAAGACAGCCAGATAGAGCTCATCCATGGTGGGGAAGTAGTAGTGCACGAGAGCCGGTTTGACACCGGCCTGCGCGGCGACCCGGCGTGAGGTCGCCGCGGCGTAACCTTCCTCGACCATGATCTGGCTCGTCGCCGCGATCAACAGCTCGCGCGTCGTGGAGTCGCGCGCCTTGGGTCGTGCGGAAGCGGTCACGTCGGGAGTCCTCTCACACCGCGGGTTCGGCGACCATGTCGAAGAAGGCGGCACCCGAATCCGGGATGCGGTTCTGCTTGAACACGTTGACGGCGTAGGAAACCAGGATAAAGGAGTAGAGCATGTGCAGCAGCGTCGTGGCGTCGTCAGGGAGATCGTCGATGTCGAGGCCGTTGAGGTAGCCGATGGCCTCCTCCGCCCGCGGCGCCACGGCGTCGTAGAACCTGACCAACTCGTCGAAAGGCTTCGACAGCCGGGCCTGGTAGCGCTGCGCCCGGGTCGGCAGTGCCCAGTCGGCGATGAACGGCTCGAGCTCGGAAAACGCTTGAGGTAACGCGGCCATCATGACTCCTTCGCGGACTGGTACGCGCCGACCGTGTCGCGGATGACCGTGTGGAACTGGCGGATCAACAGTTCCTGGTCGCTGAGGTGAAAGGTGTTCTGCGCGCGCGTCTTGAGCGCGGAATGCGTGGCCTCGATGGTGTTGACGTCCTGCATGGCGAACTCGATCGTGCTGTCCACCACCAACTCCTGTGCCAGGCGATCCGACGCGTTCGCCGGCGGCACGAAGTACAGGTCGATCTCATAGATGTGGGTATCGACGGTCTCGGGCCAGTAGGTGTAGGTGATGTAGTAGTTGCGGGCCCAGAGTTGGATCGAGATGTTCGGGAAGACCCAGAACTGGTCGTTGCCCCACGAGGCGATCTTGCCGCGGTTCAGGAAGTCGGCGGACTCGTCGATACCGACGTCGGGAATATCGTCGGGTCCGAAAAGGCCTGCGCGGAAAAGCTTGTAGACCCAGCGCTGGTCCTGGCGCGCCGGCCCTGCGGTACCGTGTTCGCGGTGCGGCAGCGGCGGCGGCCCGGGGACCGACGTCAACATATGCGGGCGGAACAGGTCGTAGTGGTAGGAGTCGACCGGCGGCACCATCAATTCGGCCTTGGCGACGTCCGGATCGATGAAACGGCCGTGGACGTACGGCGGGTGGTACCACTCGCAGACCGAGTCGACAGCGAGCTTCCAGTTGCCGTTGATCCGGGTGGAGAACCCGTAGTGCTGGGTCATCTTCTCGAACGGGTAGCCCTCGATGGGCAGGAGCCCATCGCCGAGGAATTCGCGCAGGGGAGCGGGGTCGTCGGCCAAGTTGACGAAGATGAAGCCGGCCCACACCTCGCAATGCACCGGTGGCATCCGGAGCTTGCTCTTGTCCAGGTCGAAGAACTCGCCCTCGTTGGTGATGTGATTGACCTTGCCGTCCAAGCCATATCGCCAGCCGTGATATTTGCAGGAGAACGCCCGGCAGCTTCCCGACGACTCCTCACCGGGGTGTTCCTGCCAGACGACCTTGTTACCGCGGTGGGCACACACGTTGTGGAAGGCATGCACGGTGTCATCGAGGTCCCGGGCGATCACGATCGAGGCCAGCCGGCCCGGCAGGTCGCGGGTGAAGTACGACCCTTTGCGCGGTAGGCGATTGATTCGCCCCACGCACAACCAGTTTCGCTTGAACACCGCCTCGCGCTCGTCGGCGAAGAACTCCGGGGAGATGGAATCCTCGTAGTTGACCGGCGCCGTGCCCAGTTCGGGATAGTCGGTGGTGAACTTTCCGCGTCCGGTCGACAGGCGTTGCTGGATGCTGGTCACGAGTGAGCTCCTTCTTGTGCGGGCGTCCCGTTGGGCGGTGTACTCCAAGGTTCGTCGTCCCACGCCCGATCCAACGGCGCCATCTCACCGCCGAACGGGAAGAACACGCGCTGCGCGTAGGTTTCACGGGCCAGGCCGTGGCCGAGTTCGTTGACGAAGGCCCGCTTGAGCGGGTTGGTGAACAGTTGTCGCGTGTACCGCAGAGTCAGCGGTGGCCGCTTGATCAGTTCGCGAGCGTGCTCCCAGGCCCGGTCCAACACCTTGTCCTTGGGCAGCACCTCGTTGACCACGCCCCACTCCTTGGCCTCCTGCGCGCTGACCTTCTGACCCGTGAGTAGGAAGTAGCGCGCGCGGTTGTGCCCGGCGAGCACACTCCAGATCACGTGCTGACCGTCACCGGGCACCTGTCCGCGCGGGAAGTGGGAGGCGTCCTGAAAGTAGGCGTCCTCGGAGGCCAGCACGATGTCGCCCATGATCGGCACCTCGGAGTGCATGTTGCACGGACCGTTGACCGCGCTGATCATCGGGACGTCGACGTCGAGCACATTGAAGATGAGATGGCGTGCGTACCAGGCCTTCTCGTCGAGTTTGTGCGTCCCGCGGTCGTCGGGCATGGCCTGATAGATGGGGTGTTCGGGCGGTTCACCGCTGGGCAGGCGACCCCAATTGGCGTTGTAGTTCTCGCCCGTGCCGGTATGAATGAGCACCTTGATCTCGCGGTCGCCGGCGATATCAGCGAACGCGTCCGACATCTCGTCGTGGGCCTTCCAGCTCCACACCAGGCTGTCGCCGTTGGTGTGGCACTGCATGAACAGGATGCCGTCGTCAGTGAGTTCGAACTTGTAGTTGGCATAGCTGTTCTGGTACTCGCTGTATCTGGTCCGCTTTGCCATTGAGTCGTCTCACTCCCGCGGTGGTCGTATGGGCGCTGTAACTATTTGAGCGATCGCCCAATAGTCACGTGCCATGGTTACACCCTCCGCACGCAGCGGTCAAGGTTTTACCGGCCGCGCAACCGGTCCACAACCGGTGCGAACGATTCGATCTGTGACTGCTGCACGGTGACGTAGTTGACGCCGAGCGACTCCCGTCGCGAAAGCAGGATCTCCACAATGCTTTCCAGGGAGCCGATCATCACGTTGGGATGCTCGCGCAACACGTCGGCGGGAATTCCGGTGGTCGAGGCTGCCTGCGCCAGAGTGGCTTCGGGATCGTCGGTGACCGCCGTGAAGTACGGCGAACTCTCGATTTCCAGCCGTCTGTAGCGCTCGCCGGCGGCGGCCCGGACCACGTCGATTCGGCGACGGGCGACGGCCTGGGGGTCGCGGCCGTCGGCATCGCGTGCGACGAACGGCACGCTGGACATGCTGACGATGTCGGCCTCACGACCGGCGAACGCCAGCATTCGCGGACCGCCGCCGCCGATCATGATCGGCGGGTGCGGGCGCTGCACCGGCAGCGGCCGGCCGGCGTAACCGCGCACCTGAACGACCTGGCCGGCGAAGTCCAGTTGCTCGCCCTCCCAATGCGCCTTGATGAGTGACACCACCTCGGCCAGCTTGGCGATTCGCCTGCCCGGCCGGTCGAATGTCAAACCCATTGCGTTGTATTCGGTTTCGCTCCAGCCCGCTCCGATGCCCATCTCCAGCCGGCCGTCGGAGAGCAGATCCAGGGTCGCTGCTTCCTTGGCCAACACCGCGGGCACGTGATAGTCGATGCAGAAGACCCGGCAACCGATGCGCAGTGTCTCGCTGACCGCGGCCGCCGCGGCCATCGCCGCGATCGGGGCGAGATCCTGGCGAGGGGTACGCGCGATTTTCTGGGCGGGCCCGGGGCCCAGATAGTGATCGGCGAGGAAAAGCGTTGAGTAGCCGAGATCTTCGACCTTGCGGACGGTTTCGTGCCACTCCCGCCCGCCGGCTGCATTGGTCGCCTGCACGGCGAACCGAAACGGGGGCCTGTCCATGGGCTTGACCATAAACGACGCGGGGTGATAGGCATGCAGTGTTTGGGCAGTCGCTCAGGAAGTTGGCCAAAGAGTAGGGCGGTGGAGAGCTTGAAGACGGCGGTCGTCACCGGCGGTGCCTCAGGAATTGGTCGCGCGATCGTCGAACGCTTGCGCGCCGACGGCTTCCGGGTGGCCGTCATCGATCTGTCGGCCTCCGACGACGAGTTCAGCTACGTCGTCGATGTCACCGATCGCGATCAGGTGGACTCTGCCGTGGCGTCCATTCGCGAACAGCTCGGCCCAATCCTGGTACTGGTCAACTCCGCCGGCATGACGGGTTTCCAGAAGTTCTCGAAGATCAGCTTCGCGGAATGGTCGAAGGTGATCGACGTCAACCTCAACGGAACCTTCCACGCCATCCAGGCAGTGCTACCGGACATGGTGGAGGCCGGCTGGGGGCGCATCGTCAACATCTCCTCGTCCAGCACGCATTCCGGCCAGCCGTTGATGGCGCACTACGTCGCGGCCAAATCGGCGGTGAACGGCCTGACCAAATCGCTGGCGCTGGAGTACGGCCCGGCGGGGATCACCGTCAACGCCGTCCCGCCCGGGTTCGTCGACACGCCGATGCTGCGCGGCGCCGAGAGTAAGCATCAACTCGGCGGATCCGTCGAAGACCACATTGCCCGAACGCCGGTGCGCCGGGTGGGCCGACCCGAGGACATCGCCGCCGCCTGTGCGTTTTTCGTCTCTGACGAAGCCAGCTACATCACCGGACAGATACTCGGCGTCAACGGCGGACGCAACACCTGAGAGGACCAGATGTACTACCGGGACCAACTCTTCATCGACGGGAAATGGGCGGCGGCGCAGGGTGATTCCGTCATCACCGTCATATCGCCGCACAGCGGGGCCGAGATCGGCCGCGCGGCGTGCGCGGGACCGGCCGACGTCGACCGCGCCGTGCAGTCGGCTCGCGCGGCATTCGACACCGGGCCGTGGCCACGGATGCAACCCAGCGAACGGATCGAGGCGATCGGACGCCTCGCCGCTGTCTACAAGGAGCGGCGCGCGGATATGGCGACGCTCATCTCCGCCGAGATCGGGGCCCCGATCAGCTTCGCCAAGATGGCGCAGGTCCGACTGCCTCTGACGATGATGTCGGCGTTCTGCGGCATCGCGGGTGGCTACCCGTGGCGGCAGGACCGTCCGGGGTTGTACGGCAAGGACATTCGGATCATCAAACAACCTGTCGGGGTCGTTGCCGCGATCGTGCCGTGGAACATGCCGCAGTTCCTGACGGTGGCCAAGGTGGTGCCGGCGCTGCTGGCCGGATGCTCTGTGGTGCTCAAGCCCGCACCCGAGTCGGTGCTCGACGCGCAACTGCTGGCTGATCTGGTCGCCGAAGCCGACTTGCCGCCCGGGGTGCTGAATGTGGTGCCCGGCGGTCGCGACGTCGGCGAGCAGTTGGTGAGCCATGAGGGCGTGGACAAGGTCTCGTTCACCGGTTCGACCGCGGCGGGACGGCAGGTCGCGCTTGCCTGCGCGGCGGGATTGAAGCAGGTCAGCCTGGAACTGGGCGGCAAGTCGGCGGCGATCGTGCTCGACGACGCGGACCCGTCAGCCGTGGCGACCGGGATTCAGATGGCCAGCCTGGCCAACAGCGGCCAGGTGTGTAACGCGCTCAGTCGGATTCTGGTGCCGGCGGCCCGCGAGGCGGAGTTCGTCGACGCACTGGCGGCGGCGATGGAGTCGATGCCGGTCGGCGACCCGTCCGATCCCAACACGGCGATTGGGCCGTTGGTGGCTCAGCGGCAGCAGGATCGCGTCCGCGGCTACATCGAATCGGGCACGAGCGAAGGCGCGCGACTGGTCGTCGGCGGCGCTGAGATGCCCGACGGGCTGGACACCGGTTGGTACGTGCGGCCCACGCTGTTCAGCGGCGCGAACAACGACATGCGGATTGCGCGCGAGGAGATCTTCGGCCCGGTGCTGACCGTCATCGCTTACAGCGACGAAGACGAGGCCATCCGGATCGCCAACGACACCGAGTACGGGCTGGCCGGGTCGGTGTTCACCGCCGACACCGATCGCGGTTACGGTGTCGCAACGCGGGTTCGGTCCGGCACATTCGGCGTCAACGAGGGCTACATCATGGATCCCGCGGCGCCGTTCGGTGGAGTCAAGAACAGTGGCTACGGCCGCGAGCTCGGAGCTGAAGGTATCGACAGCTACACGGTGAGTCAGTCGATTTCGGCAGCGGCGCAAAGCTGACCCGACAGCTAGTGCTTGCCGCCGACCTCGGCCGGCAGCGGCGGTGGCAACGGTTTGGCCGGCGCCGCCGAGGTCTGGGCGCACGGCGCGCGGACGGTGTCTGCGCTGCTGCGCTGGGACTCTGTGCCGTCTTGGGTCCGTGGTAGGTCACCATTGTTTCCCGGCGGATCACCCCGTTGGCGTCGCTGACCACCAGCGCGCTCGATGTCACGGTGTAGGTGACGCCGTCCTGCTTGGCGACAAAGCTCCCGTCGGAGCCCGCGGTTGCGGACGCGATCAGTTTCGCTCCGTCGCTGACGCGCACACCGTGATAGCCGAACTGGCCGGCCGGGCTCTTGCAGATCGCCACCCGTGATTCCGCGGTGCTGCCGAATGCGACCGCGGTATTGGGTGCGGCGCAGCGCGCGCTGGAGTCGACGAAGCCCAGGGCGTCGGTCGAAGGATCGGCAGCGGCCGATGGTGTGCCGACTGCGAACAACGTCCAACACGCAGCCGCAGCGACCGCGATCGTCGGGTGCGAGGCAGGTAAGAGGACATAAGGTCTCACGACACCATGGACGATTAGTGGCATCCCGCACCCACGCGGAGCGATCGCCAAATCGTTAGCTTCTCGAGATCCGACTGAGCCCTAGGGCTAGATTCGCATGTCATGGGACTGCTCTTCGATCCGAATACTTACGACCCGTCGCACTTCGATCCGGAAACGCGGCGCCAGCTGCGCGCGGTGATCGACTGGTTCGAAGGCCGCGGCAAGGTCAAGCTGCTGCGCGACGACCTCGAGGCGGCCTGGGTGTCGGACTTCCTCGACTTCATCAAGCAGGAGAAGATCTTCGCGACCTTCCTCACCCCGTCGGAGTACGGCGGCGGCGACCCGAACAAGCGGTGGGACACCTCCCGCAACGCCGCGCTGAGCGAGATCTTCGGCTTCTACGGGCTGTCGTACTGGTACGCCGAGCAGGTGACGATCCTGGGCCTGGGGCCGATCTGGCAGAGCGACAACATCAAGGCCAAGGAGCGCGCGGCCGCGCAGCTCGAGGCCGGCGGCGTGATGGCGTTCGCGCTGTCCGAGCGTGAGCACGGCGCCGACATCTACAACACCGACCTGCTGCTCACGCCCGCCAAGGACGACGACGACGAAGGGCGTCGTGTTCCGGGCGTCGGGGGAGAAGTACTACATCGGCAACGGCAACGTCGCGGGCATGGTGTCGGTGTTCTCGCGCCGCACCGACATCGACGGCGCCGACGGCTACGTGTGGTTCGTCGCCGACAGCGGCCACGACAACTACGAGCTGATCGGCAACGTGGTGCACGGCCAGATGTTCGTCAGCAACTTCCGGCTCAACGACTATCCGGTGCACGAGGAGGACATCCTGTGCACCGGCCCGGAGGCGTTCTCGGCCGCGCTCAACACCGTCAACGTCGGCAAGTTCAACTTGTGCTCGGGCTCAATCGGTATGTGCGAGCACGCCTTCTACGAGGCGATCACCCACGCCAACAACCGCATCCTGTACGGCAACCCGGTCACCGACTTCCCGCACGTGCGGGCCAGCTTCGTCGAGGCCTACTCCCGGGTGATCGCGATGAAGCTGTTCAGCGACCGCGCGATCGACTACTTCCGCAGCGCCAGCCTCGATGACCGCCGCTACCTGCTGTTCAACCCGGTGACCAAAGCCAAGGTGACGTCCGAAGGCGAGACCGTGGTCACCCTGCTGTGGGATGTGCTGGCCGCCAAGGGCTTCGAGAAGAACACCTACTTCAGCGAAGTGGCCCGGCTGATCGGTGCGCTGCCGCGGCTGGAAGGCACCGTGCACGTCAACGTCGCGCAGATCCTGAAGTTCATGCCCAACTACATGCTCAACCCCGCGGAGTATCCGGAGATCGGCACCCGCAACGACCCGGCCGACGACGTGTTCTTCTGGGCGCAGGGTCCGGCTCGGGGCGCATCCAAGGTTCAGTTCGCCGACTGGACAAAGGTTTACGAGCAGCACTCGAAGATTCCGAACGTCGCGCTGTTCTACGAGCAGGCCCGCGCGCTCAAAGAGTTGCTGATCACCGCCGCGCCCGAGCCCGGAGCAGATGAAAGACCTCGACTTCCTGCTCGTCGTCGGTCACCTGTTCACGCTGGTCGTCTACGGCCAGCTGATCCTCGAGCAAGCCGACCTGATCGGGCTCGATGCCGACCTGGTGGACCAGATCTTCGAGGTCCAGATCCGCGACTTCTCCGGCTACGCCGTCGCGTTGCACGGCAAGCCGAGTTCGACTTCGGCACAACAGGATTGGGCCCTGGCCGCCGTGCGTAAGCCTGTCACTGACGCCGACCGCTTCGACCGGGTGTGGCGAGCAGGTCGAGGCCTACGACGGCGCCTACGAGATGCGGCCCTAGCCGCAGCCCTAGCCGGCGGGCACGAACGGGACGTCGTCCGGCGCAGCGCTGCGAGCCTGCCAGCACCGCGCGGGCGGCGTCACCGATCGGAAGCCGCAGTGGCAGTTGCGGCTTCTCGGCGGCGTCGGCGATCTCGGTCGCCACCTGTTCGGGGGTGATCATCGCCGCGCGCAGATCGTCATCGCCGGCGAGGCCGGCGTAGGGGTCGTCGGGCAGCGTGTAGCTCGTCACGTCGTCGAGCGCGCCGGAACTCACCGCGCCGGGCTCGAGCAGCGTGGCCTGAACGCCGAACGGGGCAACCTCGATCGCCAGGGCTTCGACGAGCGCTTCCAGCGCCCACTTCGTCGCCGCGTAGGCCGCTCCGGTCGGCAGCGTGATCCGCCCGACGACGCTCGACATGAACAGCAACTTGCCGTCGCCGCGCGCTCGCATGCCGGGCAGCGCGGCCTGCGCGACGCGCAGTGCGCCGACGGTGTTGAGGTTGAACAGTCCCTGCAGTTTGTCCAGCGGGATGGCTTCCACGGCCGCGTAGAAGATTTCGGCGGGGTTGATGACGACGATGTCGACGTCACCCGCCGCCGCGAACGCCGCGGTCACGCTGGCGTCATCGGTGACGTCGAGGGCCAGCCGCTGGGCGAGGTCGAGGCCTTCGAGCGAACGGGGATCGCGGGCGGTGCCGATGACGCGGTGACCGCGTCGGATGAACTCCTCGGTGATGGCGCGGCCGATTCCGCGACCCGCTCCGGTGACGAGGACAGTTGACATGACGCTGGCTCCTTGAGCTGTCGCGAACGTCGTGACGCCTTAGTAAACCGATCGGTGTACCTTCTTGTTCCCAAGCTAGCCGAGATTTCTGCGGCGGTAAAGCCGACGCGATGTGACGCCGGGCATACGATCGGCCGATGCGTGACGCCAAAATTCTGATCACCGGCCCGACCGGACAAGTTGCCAGTCCCATCGCCGCAGGCCCTGGCGGCCGACAACGAAGTGTGGGGAATCGCCCGCTTCACCAACGCGGCGGCTCGCCAAGCTCTGGAGAAGGCGGGGGTTCGGTGCGAGACGGTCAACCTCGCCGCCGGTGAGTTCGACGGCCTGCCAACCGATTTCGACTACGTGCTCAATCTGGCGGTGGCCAAGAGTGGCGACTGGGACAAGGATCTCGGCGCCAACGCCGAGTCCGTCGGCCTGCTCATGGCGCACTGCCGCAGCGCAAAAGCGTTCCTGCACTGCTCATCGGCAGCCGTCTACGACCCGCCGGACGACGAGCCGCGCACCGAGCACTCCGCACTGGGCGACAACCACAAGCCGTTGTTTCCCGACCTACTCCATCTCCAAGATCGCCGGCGAAGTCGTTGCCCGGACCATGGCGCGCGCTCTCGAGGTGCCGACCGTCATCGCCCGGCTCAACGTCCCCTACGGCGACAACGGGGGATGGCCGTTCTATCACATGGAGATGATGCTGGCGGGTATCCCGATCCCGGTGCCCGCCGGAGTTGCGGCCAGCTACAACCCGATTCACGAAGACGACATCATCGCGACGGTCCCGAAGCTGCTCGCGGCCGCGTCGGTGCCGGCGACCACGGTCAACTGGTGCGGCGACCAGACCGTCAGCCTGCAGGACTGGTGTCGCTACCTCGGCTCGCTGGTCGGCAAGGACCCGGTGTTCGAGGAAAGCCCACAGGCGTTGCGCGGCAACCCCACCGACGTGTCACGCATGCACGAGCTGATCGGCGCCAGGCAAGGTCGACTGGCAGGACGGACATTCGCCGGATGGCGGCGAAGTTCCATCCTGAACTCGTCGGCTAATCCTGCTTGGCGATCAGCTTCTTCAGCGCTGCGCGATCGGGCGCCAGCAGCTCGTCGATGCGCGGCTGGTTCACATCGGCGACGATGATCTCGCCGACCTCCTGGTACACGTTGCTGAAGATGCCGTGCGACTTCATCTTCTCGGTCTGATAGATGTTGTCCTCGGTCGGCGTCACGTAGTACACGATCTCCGGCTTGAAGCGGTGGATCAGCCACAGGTGGATGACGTCCATCAGCCGCTTCTGGCGCATCTTCTCGGCGAACGTGTTCTGGTCGCGCACCGTGAGGATGTTGCGTCCGTGACGGTCCTTGATCGGGTCGACGACCACGTTGGCCAGTGGTTCGTCGGCGTCGTTGCCGTAGATGCCGAGGTCGAGCACGTCAGAGCCGGCGCGCCGCGGACGTAGCCGAACAGTCAGCGTCTCGCCGATCTTGTAGTGGTCGCCCCACAGCGCCAGCCACTCCTCGAGCAGCTTCTTGGGCACCTCGGTCTGCACCAGGTGCTGATGCTGCGTGGAGCCTTCACCCATCGACTTCGTGGTCGCTGTCCGACCGGACGAGGCGGCCAGTGCGGCGTCGCTGCGCGGTCCGCCGACCAGCGTTTGCGGTGTGCGGTAAGGCGATTCGACCAGTCGCATCTTGCGTTGCAGGCGAGCCAGCGCGAGCATGCCCTCCTGGCGCAACGACGTCGCGAACTCCTCGGAGGCCACACCGTCGATCTGGTGCCCGCCGTAGGTGATGAAGTTGAAGACGAAGCCCATCTTGCCGAGTTCCTCAGGGAACGCCCGCATCTCGTCGTCGGTCATGCCGGTGGTGTCCCAGTTGAACGACGGCGAGAGGTTGTAGGCCAGCATCTGGTCGGGGAACTCGCGCGTGGATCGCGTCGGCGAATTCGCGGGCGTCGACGAGATCCGCCGTCTTGGTCTCCATCCAGAGCAGGTCGGCGAATGGCGCCGCGGCAAGCGATTTGGCGATCGCATACGGGATGCCGCCGCGGATCTGGTAGTAGCCCTCCGGCGTCTTGGCCAGCTCGCAGTCCCAGGCCACGGTGAGGCCCAGCTCTTTCGCTTTCTGCTGGGCGGTGTAGAGCGGAGCGCGCTGGGCGAACTTGCGCCACTCGTCGGCGCTCATGTCGCGCGATTCGCCGTCATTCGCGGCGAATTCGAGAAGTTCCGCGACGGCTTCGCCGTAGGTCATCAGGCCCGCGTCGAGCTGCCAGGCGTCGACGAATTTCGACTCGATCTCGTCGAAGACGGCGTCGATCGACTCCTGCGCGTGATCGGGCGACGCAGCGGCGCTTCTTGATCAGCTCAGCGATGCCGTGACGCTCCAGCCAGGAATCGGCCGCGGCGTATTCGCCCTCGGGCAGGGCGTAGAGCAGATGGCCGTTGAGTTCCTTGAACCCGGACGTCGTAGAAGCGCCGCACCATCGCCAGGAAACAGGACTTGTACGACGGGATCTTGAGGTTCGTCGTGCCCAGCAGGAACGGCTGGTCACGTTCGTCCGCCGCGGCTGTCGAGCAGGTTGGCGGCCTCAGCGTCGGTGCGGGCGACGATGATGCCCGGCACCCGCATGATGTCGAGCTGGAAGCGGGCGGTGTTGAGGCGCTTGATCTGCTCGTCCGACGGCACCAGCACCTTGCCGCCCTGGTGACCACACTTCTTGGTCCCGGGCCGCTGGTCTTCGATGTGATATCCCGGCACGCCCGCTTCGACGAATCGTTTGACCAGGTTGCGCACGTGCGGATCGCCGCCGTGGCCGGTGTCGGCGTCGGCGATGATGAACGGCCGGTAGTCGACCGCCGGCGTCCTCTCGCGTTGCTCCTCGCTCATCCGCAGGCGCAGGTATTGCTGGTTGCGGTCGGCGGTCAGCAGCGCACGGACCAGTCCGGCGGCCTCGTCGGGCACCTGGCTGAGCGGGTAGCTGGCCAGGTCGGGTCCGGGATCCTCGCTGATGGAGCCCTTGGCCGAGGTCGCCCAGCCGCCGAGGTAGATGCCCTCGATGCCCATCCGCTTCATCGCCACGGCCTGCCCGGGTGAGTACGGGCCGAACGTGGTGATGCTCTTGCGCTGGGCGAAGAGCTCGCGCAGCCGCGGGTAGAACGCCTCGGCGGCCTCCCGGGCGACGATGTAGTCCGACGGGATGGTGCCGCGCTGTTCGACGACCTGGCGCGCGGAGTAGAGCCGGGTGATTCCGTCGAAGCGTGGGCTGTCCAGGTAGTGCCTGCGTCGCGGCTACGTCGCTCTCAAACGCATCGTGCGAGTCCTGCTCGGACGGTGTCTGCGTCTTTGCATCCGCCTCGATGGTGCTCATGTGTGCTCCGCTCTCCGATATCGACGTCATCGCCGATTTGGCCTGATGGTGTGAGTCTATGGCCGCTGTGAGCCACGACGTTTCAAAATCGGATCTCTGCTGCACCAGCCGCAGCGGGCATACCGCCGACGTGGCGTCGGCTAAACCCCCGAGTCGCAGCGCACCGGTGCGGGTGCGCCGGAAAATGTCGCCGGTGACAGTTTTCGACGGACATCTGGGTAGTCCGCTCGGATACGCTCTCCGAACGCGGCGATGTTGCCGCATGTGAGGGGAGCGGCAATGAGTTCTCGGCGAACGGCCCCGCGCCGCGCGCTCTGCCTGCGGATTTGCCGCCGAGCCGGACCGTGGACGTGCGTTCCGCGGACGGCACCCGCCTGCACACCGAGGTATTCGGTCCCGAGGACGGCTATCCGATCGTTCTCGCGCACGGCATCACCTGCGCCATCCGGGTGTGGACCTACCAGATCGCCGATCTGGCACGAGAATTACCGGGTGATCGCGTTCGACCACCGCGGTCACGGGCGCAGCGGACTTCCGCGTCGCGGCGGTTACAGCCTCAGCCACCTGGCCGCCGATGTCGATGCGGTGCTCGACGCCACGCTTGCGCCGGGCGAGCGCGCCGTCATCGCGGGACATTCGATGGGCGGCATGGCGATCGCCGCCTGGTCGGACCGTTACCGCCACAAGGTCGACGTCGCGCGCCGACGCTGTCGCGCTGATCAACACCACCACCGGCGATCTGCTGCGTGAGGTGCGGCTGCTGCCGGTGCCGGCGCCGTTCGCCGCGGTGCGGGTTTTGGGCGGACGCGCGCTGATCAACATCTTCGGGTCGTTCACGGTGCCGCCCGCGGTGCGGCGGGCCAGCCGCGAAATGATCTCGATGCTTGCGGTGGGCGCCGACGCGGACCGGGCCGTCGGCGCACTGATCTACGAATTGTTCAGCGCCACATCGCCGGCGGGCCGCGGCGGCTGCGGCAAGGCGCTCGTCGAAGCGATGGGTCGCCGGCACATCGACCTGAGTGGCCTGACCGTGCCCGACGCTGGTCATCGGCAGCCAGCGCGACCGGCTGACGCCGCTGGTCCAGTCTCGGCGAATCGCCGCTGCCGCACCGAACTTGGTTGGTCTGGTCGAGTTGCCGGGCGGTCACTGCTCGATGCTGGAACGGCCGCTGGAGGTCAACCGGGAACTGCGCGGCCTCGCCGAGTCAGTGAGCCGCGCGCGTATCGCGCTGCGCATAAGCGCGCGTGATGAGAGCGCGACAGCGCGCACTTCGGCGGCGGCCCGCTGCCCGGAACGCACCGCGCCGTCGAGGAAGCCGGTCCACTCGTCGGCGGTCTCGGTGCCGGCCCAGTGAATCGGCCCGACCGGGCGGCGCAGCAACGGCCCGAAGCGGGTCCACGATCCCGGCGGCACCGCGGCGGTCGGGCCGCCGGGCGCGAATTCCTCTGCGCCCCAACGATGATCGACGTAGTCGAGCGGCGTGAGTGCTTCGTCGCCGAACAGCGCCGCGAAGCACTCCAGCGCGCGCTGCCGACGCTGATCGGCCGGTAGCGCGTCGAACTGCGGGAGTCGACGAAGCCCAACAGGATCCCGGGCCCCTCGGGCTGCGGGCTGACGTCGAAGGTGATGAACACCGGACCCTGGTCGGACAGCGATTCGCCGGAGAATCCCGTTGCTCACGCCAGAACGGGGTGGCATAGGCGACGTAGGCCTTGCTGAGCCGGCCCTGCGGCCAATGCGCGGGCAGTTGCTCGGTGCTCGGCGGGCAGTGCGGGGCTGAACTCGATGGCGCTCCAGTGCTCCGGCGGGACGGCGACGACGACGAATTGCGCATCGGCCCGGCCTTTTTCGCTGGTGACCGTCACCCCGTTGTCGTGGCAGTCGATGCGTTGCACGGCGGCCTCCAACACCACGCGGTCGCCGAGTTCGGCGGCCGCCGTGTCGGCGATGTGTTGGGTGCCGGCCGCGAACCGGTCCTGCTGGGCACCGTTTTCGACGTCGAGCATCCGGTCCAGGCCGCCGGCCGCGCGGGCGTAGCGGGCGGCGTGCAGCATCGACACCTCGTCGGGCTCGCAGCCCCAGGTCACCCGCGCCATGATGGCCAGCAGGTCGCGCGTGGTGGCGCCGGCGCGCACCGACCGCAACCACTGGCCCAGCGACTGGCTGTCCAGTCGGGCGGCGCGCCGGGCGGTCCACGGCTCGGTCAGCGACACCGTCCGGGCGATGCGCTCGAATTGCCAACGGACGCGGCCGAGATCGAGCAGGCCACCCAGCGACAGCCGCGGGATGGTGCCGCTGTACGACCGCACCGCGCCGCGCCACCGGATCAGGTTGGCGCCGTCGTGGTAGGTCGGGACGGTCGTGATGCCGAGATCTGCGGCGAGCTTGAGCACGGCGTCCTGCGTCGGGCCGACGAACGTGCCGCCCATGTCCACCGGGATGCCGGCGACGTGGCCGGTGTACGAGCGTCCGCCGACCCGGTCGCGGCCCTCCAGTACCAGCACGTCGTGGCCGAGTCGGGTCAGCTCGCGGGCGGCGGTCGAGTCCGGCGAAACCGGCTCCCACCACGACGACGTCGGCGGTCCAAGTCGCATCAGGCATGCCCTTCAGTCAACCCCATCGGTGCTGCGTAATGTGGACCCTCGTGAAAGTCTTCACAGCTCTATACGGCCTGACCGACGCGGCTGAGCGCGCTCGGGAGCTTCGCGATGCCGGCGCCAGCGGCGTCGCCACCTTCGAGGGCCCGCACGACGTGTTCGCGCCGTTGACGTTGGCGGCAACGGTCCCCGGCCTGGACCTGATGACCAATGTCGCGATCGCGTTCCCGCGCAACCCGATTCATCTGGCGCACCAGGCCAACGATCATCAGCTGCTGAGCTCGGGCCGGTTCATTCTCGGCCTGGGAACTCAGATCCGCGCGCAGATCGAAAAGCGGTTCGGCGCCGAGTTCGACAAACCGGTGGCCCGGATGACCGAACTCATCGCGGCACTACGGGCGATATTCGCGGCGTGGAACTCCGGGGAGCGGTTGGATTTCCGCGGCGACTACTACCGGCACACCTTGATGACGCCGACCTTCAACCCGGGGCCGAATCCTCATGGCCCGCCGCCGATCTACGTCGGCGCGCTCGGGCCGCGGCTGACCCGCGCCGTCGCGCAGCACGCCGACGGACTGCTGGTGATGCCGTTCGGCTCGAAGCGTTTCCTGCACGAGCACACCATGCCGATAGTGCGCGAGGGTCTGCGGGCATCGGGTCGGCACGCGACCGACTTCACCGTGCTGCCCGAGATCATCGTCTCGGCCGGCGACACCGACGCCGAACTCGAAGCGGCGCACGCGCGGACGCGGGCCCTGCTGGCGTTCTACGGGTCGACGCCGGCGTATCGGCCGGTGCTGGCCGCACACGGCTGGCAGGACCTGCAGCCCGAGCTGAACGCGCTGTCCAAGCAGGGCCGCTGGGAAGAGATGGGCGGACTCATCGACGACGAGATCCTGCACACCATCGCCGCCTGCGGCACACCCGCCGACGTAGCCCGCCACATCCGGGACCGCGTCGACGGCGTCGCCGACACCGTCTGCCTCTACCAGGCGGCGCCGATAGGCCTGCAGACGCTGGCCGCGATCATCGACGAATTACGTTAAGGCGCAACCGTCAACCAGTCTTTGAAGCCGGACGGGTCGTGGCGGCCCAGCGCGCCGTGCTCGTAGAGACCCCAACCCTCGACCGGATCTCCGTCGCCGTCGCGGCACACCGCGCGCCCGACGTGGTCGATGACGCCGAAACCCGAACGGCCGATGATCGCCGGATCGGTCATGTCGTAAGTCAGCCGTTCGACGAACTTCTCGCCCTTCCACACGCCGTGCAACCAGTCCGAGTCGCCGCCGTAGCCACCGCCGACGTGAATCGGCACCGGCAGTTTCGACTCGACGTCGAAGTGAACGGGTGTGCCGTCGGGAGCGGTCGCGTCGATCGTGGCGCCGGTGGGGATGCGGGTGCCCGAGCGGTAGTGGATCTTCACCCGCGGCCAGCCCAACTGTTCGACGCGGCCGTCGCGCCAGATCCGGGTGCAGTCGTTGAGCGAACGGAATCCGTTGGGCTCCTCCTGGATGATCAGCACGACGGCGAAGTCCTCGAACGCCATCGGGACGTAGAGCCACCACATGCCCTCGAACGGCGGGTCCGCGGGCCGGCCCGCCGGCTCGGCTTCGCCGATCGGCCGGATGCCCCAGGACCGGTCGCGGCTGCCGATCCAGGTGGCTGGGTCGACGGCGATCTCCTTGCCGTCCAAGACGATCCGGCCACTCCAGCTGCCGAGTTGGGCGAACCGCTGCGCGTTCAGCGTCACACGATTACCCGCGCGCATGATGTGCGGCTGCTCCTGGACGACGTCGAACAGGCCTTCCCAGGTGAGATCGGCCGCGATGCCTTCGGTTTCGTCGAGAACGATCCGCAGCTTGTGCAACGGCTCGATCGACCTCGACGCGGTAACCGTTGACGTGCTGGTTGAGCCGGTCCTGGTCGATGGCGTCGGACAGGTGCACCGCGGTCTGGGTGTCGCCGCGCCGGATCAGCAGGAACGCGTCCTTCACCCCGAGGTTGGGGTAGTAGCCGATGCCGCTGATGACGAAGATGTCACCGGTGCGGTCGTGGGCGTTGAAGTAGGAGCGATCGTAGAAGTTGCGGTCCGAGGAACCCGGCCACGCGATGGGCTGGGGGACCTGGTGAACCGGGAACTCGTCGAGCGGTCCGAGCATTACTGATCCTCTCCGATTAACCTTCGCATCAGCCCTGAGTGGTAGAACAGCGATTCGACGCTGTCGGGCTTTTCGGTTTCCCCGAAGTGCACTCGCCGCGCGCCGGTGCGCATGAACACGCAGGCCCACATCACCCCGGAGTAGACGTAGAACCAGTGCAGGTCGCCGAATTCGACGCCGGTGAGCCGCTGGTAAGTGGCGCGGACATCCTCTTCGCGCATCACCTCGGGCAGGCCGTCCAAGCGTCGCCAGGCCGGCGAGCTCCTGAAAGACCATGTGCGCGAAGATCATCCACGCGACGTCAAGCTCGCGCGGCCCGAGCGTCACCATTTCCCAGTCCAGCACCGCCACCGGCTGGAAGTCGCGGTAGAGCACGTTGCCCACCCGGGCATCGCCCCACAGCAGCACTGGTTCGGCTGCGGCCGCGTCCTGCGGCCAGTTGTCCTCCAGCCAGGCGAATGTCCGCTCGAGCAACGGTGATCGGCCGATGTCCGGCACCGCGAAGTCGTACCAGGACCGCACCCAGTTGAAGTGCCTGCGCAACGCCGTATCGCCATTGCTGGCCCGTCGGCGAGGAAGCCAAACGTCTTCTCGGCGTGCGGAATTGAATGCAGCGACGCCAGCACCGAGACCGTCGCATCCTGAAGTTCGCGCTGGCGCTCGGCGGGCGCGTCGGCGAACCAGTTGCCGCCGAAGGTGTAGGGCATGACGTCCGGCGGCACCTCACCGTCGACGTAGTCCATCAGGAAGAACGGCGTCCCCAGCACTTCGCCGGTCGCCTCCAGCCAACGCACCCGCGGCACGGGGACGTCGGTCAGTTCGCCGACCTTGCGGATCACGTCGAATTGGTGGTCGAGCCGGTATGTCGGGAACACCTGGACGTCCTCGGCGGTGGGCGCCACCCGGGCCACCAGCTTCTGGGTCGACCGGCTTGCCGTCCTCGTCCCAGCGGGCGGTCAGGATGATGGTCTCCGACGACATGCCGGTCGAATCGACGCCGCTCTCCACGGTGACCTCGGGCGTAGCGCCGCCCGGGAGCACCGTCGACAACCACTGCGACATCACCGCCGGCAACGTGGTGACGTCGCGGCTCGAGCGCTGGAGCCGATCGACTTGGTCGAGCACAGGTTCGTTGGGCACCGGGTGCCTCCATTCTGCGAGCCCTACCGCTCAATTACGATACGGTGGGTAGCGTTATGAAAGCAGACCCATCCGCGGTTGACAAGGCCACCGGCGCCGGGCGGCCCCGCGACCCACGTATCGACGCTGCCATATTGACGGCGACGGCGGATCTGCTTGTGCAAATTGGATATTCGAATCTGACGCTGGCTGCGGTCGCCGAGCGCGCCGGGACGACGAAGACGGCGCTGTATCGGCGGTGGTCGAGCAAGGCCGAGCTGGTACACGAGGCGGCCTTCCCGGTGGCGCCGACGGCGCTGGTCGGCCCGACCCGCGGAATGGCCGCTGACCTGCGGGCGATGATCGCGGCCGCGCGCGATGTCTTCACCACCCCGGTGGTTCGTGCCGCGCTGCCCGGGCTGGTCGCCGACATGAGCGCCGACTCCGAGCTCAACGCCCGGGTGATGTCGCGGTTCGCCGATCTGTTCATCACGGTGCAGGTTCGGCTCGGCGAGGCGGTTGATCGCGGTGAGGTGCATCCGGATGTCGACCCGGACCGGCTCATCGAATTGATCGGTGGGTCGACGTTATTGCGAATGCTGTTGAGCCCCGACGAGCCGCTCGATGACGCCTGGGTGGACCAGACCACGGCGATCCTCGTGCACGGCGTCACCCGAGATGTAGGGTCGGGCCGGTGACGGGACGTCTGCAGGGGCGGGCCGCGATTGTCACCGGTGCCAGCCGCGGACTGGGCCGTGAGATCGCTCTGGCGCTGGCATCCGACGGGGCGGCTGTCGCCGTAGTCGGCCGGACCGAGAATGTCTGGGACGAAAGACTTCCCGGCACGATCGGCGAGACCGTCGCCGAGATCGAGGCAGCCGGCGGACGCGCGTTGGCGATCCGGGCCGACCTGCTCGACCGCGACGATATCGCCCGGCTGGTCGGCGAGGCACGAGATGCATTGGGCCCGATCACGATTCTGGTCAACAATGCGGCATTCACCGCGCCGGGCCGTCCGCCGAAGCCTGGCGACAACACAGGCCCCAAGCCGGCGAAAGCGCAACGGGGTGGCGTCAAAGCGGACTTTCCGCCGGTGCTCGGCACGCCGCTGGGCGCCTATCGCCGGCACTTCGAGATCGCGGTGTTCGCCGCTTATGAGCTGATCCAGCTGGTCTGCCCGGACATGATCGCGGCGGGCATCGGCTCGATCATCAACATCAGCTCGGTCGCGTCACGGCTGCCCGGTGACGGGCCCTACGCCGACCGCAGTGGCGGTGTCCTGCCCGGATACGGCGGATCCAAGGCCGCGCTGGAGCACCTGACGTCCTGTGCAGCGTACGATCTGGCGCCCCACAACATTGCGGTCAACGCGCTGTCGCCGTCGAAAGCGATTATGACGCCGGGTCTTTCGTATTACGCGCGCGAGTTCGCCGAGGTGTCGACGGCGCAAGAGTTCGCCCGCGCGGCGGCGGAGCTGGTGCTGGTGGATCCGACGGTGGTGACCGGTCGGACGATCGGGCACTTGCAGGTGCTGGACGGCAGCTTCCGCGCGTTCGGGACTTAGGCGGCCTCTTCCGGAGGATCCGGATCGCCTCGCAGCAACTCGTCGGGATGGTGGGCGTGGTTGATCTCGGGCGGCCCGGTGCCATCGCTCCAGCCCAGCCGGCCGTCGACGACACGGGTCTGCGACTCGCCGCGGGTTGTCATGCCGTGGTCGCAGCCGCACAAGAAGTAAAGCTTGTCCGCATCGGTGCGGCCGCCGCGCGCGAATTCGGGTGAATGGTGCACCTCGCAGCGATAACCGGGCTCGAGGCAGTTGGGCCGCGTGCAGCCGCGGTCGCGGGCATAACAAATCAGCCGCTGATCGGCAGTGGCGATGCGCTTCTGGCGGCCGAGGTACAGCGGTCGCTTGGTGTGATCGTCGAACACGGCCAGGTAGTGAATTGATTTGCCAGCCATGGCAATCAGATCCCGCATCGGGAGTCGGGAGCCGCCGCCGGTTATCGCGGGAGCGGCATCGGCTGCGTTGGTAAGTTCGGCCAGCGTCGTCGTGACGACCACGGTGACCGGATGGCCGCGGTGCACGCCCAGGCCGCCGGATGCAATGGCAGTCTCCAGTCCGAGCTTCACAGCGTCGTGGCAGCGCTGGGCAGGCGTGCGGTCATCGCGCGAATCGGAATCGTTGTCCGGCTGGTGACGGCCCGGTCGCACCGCGGCCTCGACCGCCTCGAAGTAGGCACGGCACTGCGGGTCGAGAAATCCGGACAGCCGTGACATCCCGTCGGGGCCTTGCGGGCCGAGGCGCAGCCCGCGGCGGCGAGCACGGTCCTCGTCGCTGAACAGCCCGTCGGGATTGAGATAGTCGGCGATGCGTTGGCCAAGTTTCGCGACGACACCGGCGTCGACACTGGCTGCGTGCCGGACCAATGTGCGCTCGGCGGCTTCCACGTCGGCCGGCGAGACGCAGGCGGGCAGCACGTCGACCGCGCGGCATACCGACCGAATGTGATCGTCTCCGACAGTGCCGGCTTCGACGGCGGCGGCCAACTCCGGCAGTTCCGGCACAAGCGTGGGACCAGTCAGCGACCGGC
This sequence comes from uncultured Actinomycetota bacterium, assembly GCA_963796825.1. Lineage (GTDB taxonomy): Bacteria > Actinomycetota > Actinomycetes > Mycobacteriales > Mycobacteriaceae > Mycobacterium. The sequence goes on along the minus strand of CAWCNE010000006.1, from coordinate 70,743 downwards.
GCGGCCGAATCCGCGCCGCGAGCTTGAACCGCCGAGTGATTTCGTTGGGCGTGATGCGGAGACGCGACCACAGCGCCGAACGCATTTGCGCGACAGAACCGGCTTCGTCCGGAGGATCGGCAATCTCTCCGAAAATCCGGTACATCAAGCCCCGGTTGGTGCGCTCCTGGGTTTCCAGGCGCTCCGCGACGTCGAGCCGAAACGTGTTGCCCACCAGTTCCGAGCGAGTATCACGCAACAGGTCGTGGCCGGCGTCGATCGCATCGAGAGCGGACGTGATCCGTTCCCGTGCCTCGTCGGCGCCGATCGCTGAACCCATACCTCGAGGTTATGAATCGGCCCGACAAATACGCCGTCAGCGCATGAGGCAAGGCACCACCTGTGGATCAAACGTCAACTGTGGATAACTACGTCCGTTCTGCCAGGGCCTTGAGGTTGAGCAGTTGCCGGCGGGCCATGACGAGATCCCCCACCGAAAGAAACGGCGCCGCCCACTTGCCGGCGCTTGTGACGAGCTTCATCAACAGCCGAGTCGACTGCTTCTGCGGCACAAGGACATAAGAGATGCACGCGCCCATGATCTCGCCGGTCAGATGCTCAGGAGGCTGCACGGCCAGGATGCGGCCGAAAGGCCTGGTGGCGGCGGTGGAGAACGACTCGCCTACGACCGGATCGGGTAGACCCAGCAATTTCTGCGGCGAGCGTCGTCCGAGGTTGTCGATCCAGTCGTATGAGTAGGGCGCGAGCCTGATCTGAGCGACCCAGGGCCACAGCAACTCTCGCGGGACGTCAACCGTCACTCCGCGCCATGCCTGCAGCGTTGGGGTGGCGACAACCTCATCGCAGGGATAGCTGCGGGCGACCTCGTCGTCCGTGACGTTCCAGCGATCGCCGATCATTGCCGTCCACGGTTACATACTGGCGCGACCGACGGCAAGCACCGCCTCGGCAATCGCGTCAGCCAACGCGTCGATGTCTCCGGCCGCAAGCCCCGAGATAGTGATCCGCATTCCCGGCGGGCTGCCGATCCGGAACCGCGTTCCTGGCGCCGCGGCCCAGCCCGCACTCAAAAGCCTTGTGATCGAGACGGTTTCGTCGGCGACCGGGATCCAGACGTTGAGTCCGGACTTACCGTGCGATGTCACCCCGCGATCGGCCAGCGCGCCGCGGAGCAGTTCACGGTTGCGGGTGTAGGCAACTTCGGCGTCGTGGACCATCTGGCTGGCGGCCTCGTCACTCCAGAGGCTGACCGCGAGGTCCTGCAAGAGATGACTGATCCAACCGGGGCCCAGCCGCAGCCGCCCGTGCACCCGTTCGACCGTGCGTTGGTCGCCGGCCAGCAGTGCCAACCGCAGGTCGGGACCATAGGCCTTCGCGGCCGAGCGGACGAACGCCCAGTGCCGGGTAGTGCCGGACAGGGTGTGCAGCGGTGCGCCGGCGATCCCCGCGCAGTGGTCGTCTTCGATGAGCAACACGTCGTCATGCGCGACGAGCAACTCCCGTAGCTCGTCAGCGCGCACACTCGACACCGCGGCACCGGTCGGATTTTGCGCGCGGGTGGTCAGGACAAGCGCGCGTGCGCCGCGGCGCAGAGCCCGGTCAACATCCGCCGTCAGCGGCCCGTCGTCGTCGACCCGTACCGGTTCAGCTGAAACACCCAGCGCGGCAAGTAGATCCAAGAGGTTGGCCCAGCCGGGGTCTTCAACCGCGACCCGGTCGCCGGGACGCAGGTGGGCGGCGAGAACGCGTTCGATGCCGTCGAGGGCACCGGCGGTCACCGCGATGTACTCGGCCGGAACGCCGTCGGCGGTCAGCGATGTTCGCGCGAACTCGGCCAGCTCGGCCGACACCGGTGGATCTCCGTACAGCACTGGTGCGCTCCGGCGCGGCTGCGCGATGGGCAGCCGCGCGGGATTCGGGTTGCCGGTGGACAGGTCGCGCGCACCCGACGGGACGGCGATTCCGCGCAGCGAGCGGGGAGTGGTCGCCGGACGATCCCGCACCCTGGTGCCGCGCCGGCCCGCGGTCTCGACGGCGCCGCGTTGGCGCAGCAGGCGATACGCGGCGGCCACCGTATTCGCATTGACGCCGAGCTGACCGGCCAGCTCGCGGATCGGCGGCAGCTCGGCGCCGGGCGCCAATGCGCCCGCGGAAATGGCGGCTTCGACGTCGGATGCAATCGCCTCGGCGCCCGTACCGCGGATCATGTATTGTTCTGGCACATAAGTAAGTATGTACTAGTGCAAAAGAGGTGGCAACCATGACGGCAGATCAGGCTTATGCGCCCACGGCGCGGACGGTGCCCACCCGGTATCGCGAACGCGCCCGCTACGACCGCGCCACCGTCCACGGCATCCTCGATGAGGCACTGTTCTGTCACGTCGGCGTTGTCGGTGACGCGGGCCCGGTGGTGCTGCCGACCATGCACGTACGACTGGGCGAGACGCTTTACCTGCACGGATCGACCGGCAGCGGCCCGATGCTCGCTGCCGCCGGAGCTCCCGACGGCCTGCCCGTGTGTGTCACGGCGACGCTGGTCGACGGTCTGGTCCTGGCGCGCTCGGCGATGCACCATTCACTGGAATTCCGGTCGGTCGTCGCGGTCGGCAACGCCCGACTGGTAAATGACGACGACGAGAAGCGGCGCGCCTTGGCGGCCCTGCTCGAACACGTCGCGACCGGTCGATCCACCGACAGCAGGCCTCCCAGCGCCCGCGAACTCGCGGCGACCGCCGTGATCGCGCTCGACCTCAAGGAGGTCTCCGCCAAGGTGCGCACGGGCGGGCCCGTCGACGATCCGGAAGACCTCACGTTGCCGCACTGGGCCGGGACCTTGCCGCTCACCCTGCAACCGGGACCGCCCGTTCCCGCCGACGACCTCGATCCGGCCGTGCCGCTGCCGTCTTACCTCGCGGACTACCGCCGGGGCTGAGTGCTTGGATCGAGCTATGTCCGACGATATCGGAGGCCCGCGGGTGGTGAGCGCGAGCCGCGAGATCGCCGCCGCCGCCGATCAGATCTTCGAGCTGATCGCCGACCCGGCGCAACAACCGCGGTGGGACGGCAACGACAACCTCGCGAATGCCGAAGGCGGGCAACGGGTCCGCACGGTCGGCGACACCTTCACCATGACGCTGACCAATGGCGGCGTTCGGGAGAATCATGTGGTCGAGTTCGTCGAAGCCCGGCGTATCGCCTGGAAACCGGCTACGGCTGGTGCGCAGCCCGCCGGGCACCTATGGCGTTGGGAACTCGAGCCGTTGGGCGATGCCCGCACCCGGGTGACGCACACCTACGACTGGACGCGCTTGACCGATCAGCACCGACTCGCCCGTGCCCGTGGAACGACCAGTGACAAGCTGCACGCATCCTTGGATCGGCTGGCAGAGCTCGCCGAGCGTCACTGAACCGAGCGTCACTGAACCGAGCGTCACTGAACTGGGCGTCACTGAACTGGGCCGATCGCTGGCCGTTGGCCTCGACTCCGTGCCACGATGGGCACTTGTCGAGTGGTGTGCCGATCTTTGACAAGGCGACTGGCCGCGTGGTCGCCGTGATCGTGCTGTTGATCGCCATCGCCGCGGCGCTGCGCGGATATCTCCCGGGCGTGCAGCGGGCCGACCGGCCACCCCCGCAGAGCGGCGCGTCGCTGATCTACGTTGCGGCCCTGCTCAGTGTGTCGCTGGTGATCGTGGCCGTGGCGATCGTCGCCCGGCTGCGCGACCCGCAACGCGTGGCAAGCAGCGCCAGTCCGCTACCGAAGAGATTTTCCGACGGCGGCGGCCGGCCGGCTTGGCGGGTGATGCTGATCGTGGCGACGGTGCTTCTGGGGTGGCTGGTCTTTGCGTGGTTGTTGTCGCAGCTCATCGGCCCGCACCAGATCGATCAGCCGCAGTCGCCGCCGGCCTCCACGGCGCCCGCACCGACGGGCAGCGCCACGCAACGACCGCGATCCCAGGACAACGGCTCGGACCGCGACGTGCTGCGCTACCTGATCGCCGGCACGGTGGCGCTGCTGGTGATGACCGTTGCGGGGGCCGTCGTCGCCCGTCGGCGCCGGATCGCCGATCCGGTTGTCGGCGCGACCCGACCGCTCGGCGAACCGGCTCCCGTGGCCACTGCGGCCACGTCGCTGTTGCGGGCGGCAGAAAGCGGGTTGGCCGAGATCGAAGATCCCGATCACGAACCACGGCAGGCGATCATCGCGTGCTACGCGGCGATGGAACGCGAGCTGCGACGTCACCCCGGAGCGGTACCGCAGGATTTCGACACTCCGACAGAGGTTTTGGCCCGTGCCGTCCAACATCACGCGCTGCACGTCGACAGTGCGGCCGAGCTGGTGAACCTGTTCGAAGAGGCACGGTTCAGTCCGCATGTGATGACCGAGACGCATCGAAGCCGTGCGGTTGACGTCTTGCAGCTGGTGCTCGCCGACATGCGGAACTCGGTATGAAAAGACTTATCGCACTGGGTGTTTCCGTCGTGTTGTGCGCGGAGCTGATAGCACTGTCGCTGCACGATCGTCGGTTGGTGCTGTGGGTGGCCGGTGCCGCAGTGCTTTTCGCGTTGGTCAACGTGCGGCAGCTCCTGGGCCGCAACACCGAACCGCCGCCGCCCGAGGTCCCGAATCCCCTCGAGGAGACGCTGCGCAGTTGGTTATCCCGAACGCAGACGCTGATTCACCGGTCGGAGTCGACGCGAGCCGACTGGGACCGGCATCTGCGGCCGATGCTGGCGCGACGGTTCGGGATGGCAACCGGGCAGAAGCAAGCCAAGGACCCGGCTGCGTTCGACGCCACCGGGCGAACACTTTTCGGCTCGGAGTTGTGGGCGTGGGTGGACCCCAACAACGTGTCGCGCACCGGCGCGAGCGAACCGGGACCGGGCCGGGCGAAACTGGAGGAAATCCTGGAACGGCTTGAGCAGGTATGACAGGGGGTACGTGGCAGATATGACCTCCGAGACCGTAGCGACGACGTCGACCCGCGCGATGGCGGTGCTCGACGAGATCGAGCGCGTCGTGGTGGGGAAGCGCTCGGCGCTCACGCTGATTCTCACGACGGTGCTCGCGCGCGGGCACGTGCTGATCGAAGATCTGCCCGGCCTCGGGAAAACGCTGATCGCCCGGTCGTTCGCCGCCGCCCTCGGACTGGATTTCACCCGTGTGCAATTCACCCCTGACCTGTTGCCGGCGGACCTGCTCGGCTCGACGGTCTACGACATGCAGTCGGGTCGCTTCGAGTTCCGTCGGGGCCCGATCTTCACCAACCTGTTGTTGGCCGACGAGATCAACCGCACCCCGCCCAAGACTCAGGCGGCGCTGCTGGAGGCGATGGCCGAGGGTCAGGTCAGCATCGACGGTGTGACGCATCCGTTGCCCCAGCCGTTCATCGTCTTGGCCACCGACAACCCGATCGAGTACGAAGGCACCTACCCGTTGCCCGAGGCGCAGCTGGACCGGTTCGCGCTACGACTCGAACTGCGCTACCTCTCGGAGCGCGACGAGGTGTCGATGCTGCGCCGCCGCCTGGACCGAGGCTCGGCGGAGCCGACGATCAATCAGGTTGTGGATCAACATGATCTGCTGGCGATGCGCGAGTCTGTCGAGCAGGTCAGCGTGCACGAGGATGTGCTGAACTACGTCGTGTCGCTGGCCGCCGCGACCCGACACCACCCCCAGGTGGCGGTCGGTGCCAGCCCCCGTGCCGAACTCGATCTGGTGCAACTCGCTCGCGCCCGCGCCCTGCTGCTAGGCCGCGATTATGTGATCCCCGAAGACATCAAGGCGCTGGCGCCGCCGGTGGTGGCGCACCGGATCACCCTGCGGCCCGAAATGTGGGTCCGAAAAATCCAAGGTTCGGACATCATCGAGGAGTTGTTGCGGCGGTTGCCGGTCCCGCGAACGCACGGCGGCCCACAGTAGGTCGGCGTGGCTGAGGTTCGAGAGGTTCAGCTACGTTGGCGCGCATCGTCATTGACGCGAGCGATCGCCACCTGCGCGGCGCTGGCGCTGGCCGTCGGGCTGATCCGATCGTGCTGGCAACTCGTCGCCTTCGCGGCTCCGTTGCTCGGTGTGTTGTGTTCGGTCAGTTGGCAACGGTCGCTGCCGAAGGTCAGTGTCCATGCCGAGCCCGGATCGCAGCGATGCTTCGAATCCGAGCCGATACCGCTGACGCTGTGGGCCAGCACCGAAACAGTTGGCACCGCAATCAAACTCGCGGTGTCGTCGGTTGATGGGATGCAACTCGACCTCGTCCAGCGGGTATCCGGTCTGCGGCAGACCGTAACCGGCAGTGCCGAGCGCTGGGGACGGTATCCCGTCCGCGCCTCGGTCCAGGTCCTCGCGCACGGTGGGCTGTTGGTCGGCGCGGGGACCGTCGACGCCGCGGACGTGACCGTCTTCCCGTTGACACCGCCCACACCGACGACGCTTCCGCCGACCGAGCTGCTCGACCGGCTGGGCACCCACCTGACCCGGCACATCGGACGCGGCGTCGAGTACGCCGACATCCGGACCTACGTGCCGGGCGATCAGTTGCGCACGGTCAACTGGCCGGTGAGTGCTCGCCGCGGTCGGCTGCACGTCACTCAGCGGCTGACCGATCGTTCCGCGGACGTGGTGGTGCTGATCGACGGCTATCCGCAGCCTGCCGGCCCGGCGACCGACGCCACCGAGCGCATCGTGCGTGGTGCCGCCCAGGTGGTGCAGACCGCGCTGCGCAATGGTGACCGGACCGGCCTGGTCGCGCTCGGCGGTCGCAGGCCCCGCTGGCTCGGCGCCGACATCGGGCAGCGCCAGTTCTACCGGGTGCTGGACGCCGTGCTTGACGCGGGTGATGAATTCGAAAGCACGACAGGGACATTGGCGCCACGGGCGGCGATTCCCTCGGGAGCGATCGTCGTCGGTTTCTCCACGTTGCTCGACACCGAATTCGCGCTGGCGCTGATCGACTTGCGCCGACGCGGTCACGTCGTGGTGGCGGTCGATGTGTTGCAGGGCGACCCGTTTCGGTTCCGTCCAAGATCCGTTGGTGCAAAGGATGTGGGCGCTGCAGCGCTCCGCCATGTATCGCGACATGGGGACCGTCGGCGTGGACGTGGTGGCCTGGGAGGCGGACCGGACCCTGGATCAGTCGATGCGGGCGGTGCCCGATCGCCGTCGGCGGCTGGCGGGACGCCGCTTATGAAGCGCGGCAGCTGGTCGCGCACCTATTGTCGACGGCCTGCGGCCTGCTGATGGTGGCGGCCGTCGGGGTCGGAACGCACGGCCCGGCCCGGGTCGCGGCGGTGTCTGCGCTGGTCGCCGTGACGGCTGCGATCCTGTTTCGCCCCGTTGCCACGCTTGCGGTGCTGCTCACCGTGGCGGTGATCGCATTGACCGGCCCGGCCGCCACGGTGGCGGCCGTGGCGGGCCTGGCGGCGGCCGTCTACCTGGTGCTGCGACATGGCGCCGCGAGCGGTATCGGAGCTTGACTCGGTGAGCGCGGCGACTCTGGTCTCTGCCCTGGGATTCACGCTTGCCGGCCTGGTCGCGACTGCTTTTCCGCTGCAGCTGCCGTGGTTGCCGTTGCTGGCGCCGCTCGCGGTGTTCGCGATCTACCTGCTGGCCACCCGGCCGTTTCTGCCCGACGAGGACGGCTAGCACTGGGGTCTTGCGCTGCGATTTTGGTTACACACCCAGCGGTGCAGAAAATCTTGACCGGTGGTCAGTTGGCGGCAACAATATCGAGATGCCTCAGGAAGAGCGGGCGTGGATCAACGACGTGGAGCGTCGCCTCGCCGAGAAGTATCCGGCTCTTCCGGTGGATCACGTCGCTGCGGTGGTGCGGCATGCGTATTCGCAATTGCAGAGCAGCCGGGTACAAGGATTCATTCCGTTGCTGGTACAGCGGCGTGCCGACGAGGAACTCGAAGAGTTGAGCGTCCTGCGGCCGGACCTGGCGGCGGTCGCGCTCGACGATATGACCACGGCCGGGGTGTAATTTCGCAAGCCGCTTGCGTGCGGGTGTGACTGGCGGCTTTAGCTCGATGATTTCGGCCTCATCTCTTAACGATCTCTGTAGCGTTAGCCGGCAGACGCGCTAGGGGCCGAGGGGGAAGTCAGTGGGCAAGCTGGGGGAGCGGGCTGTCGTCTGTGGTGCGGGGATGGGCGGCCTACTCGCCGCGCGGGTGCTCAGCGACTTCTACGGCACAGTGACGGTGGTCGAGCGGGACAAGCTGCCCGACACGGCCGATCAGCGGCGCGGTGTTCCGCAGGGCCGCCACTTTCACGTGCTGTGGAGCCGAGGTGCCCACGAGCTGGCTGAACTGTTCCCCGGCATCCACGATGACCTGATCGCCGCCGGCGCCGCGGTCTGCGATGACGGCGATCTGTCCCGGGTGTCCATCCGGGTAGCGGGCCACGAGCTGAGTCGAGAGGGCAAATTCAGCGACCCGTCGGCAGTCAAGCTCCACCTGCTGAGCCGCCCACTGCTGGAATCGCATGTCAGACAACGGGTCAGCGCCATCGACAACGTGGAGATCCTCGACGGCCACGACTTCGTCGAGCCGATCGCACCGACTCCGCAGCGTGTCACCGGCGCCAAGATCGTCGACCGCGACACCGAAGAGCAGCGAACCCTGGAGGCCGATCTGGTGGTCGACGCGATGGGACGCGCTGCGCGCACGCCGGCGTTCCTGGAGGACCTGGGCTACGGGCGCCCGGTCGCCGAACGCTCGACGACCACCGCCAACTACACCAGTCTGCTGATGCGGATCCCGGAAGGGATCATCAAGGAGCGGATGACGTTCGTCGTTCCCGAGCCGAAAAAGGCTACCGGCGGCGCCTTTTCGGTGTACGAGCACGACACCTGGATTTTCACGCTGACGCGGGTGGCGGACAACGAACCACCCGACAGCCTTACCGGGATGATCCGGATGGCCACCCAGTTCGCGCCGCCGGCGTTGTTGCGGGCGCTCAAGCGCGGCGAGGCGATCAGTGAGATCTCCATGTTCCGCTACCCGGGTGCCATTTGGCGACGCTACGACCAGATGGACCGGTTTCCGTCGGGCCTCTTGGTGTTCGGTGATGCGATCTGCAGTACCAACCCGATCTACGGCCAGGGGATGACGGTGGCGGCGCTGGAAGCGACGGCGTTGCGAGCGTGTCTGGCCGAAGCGAACGGTGATTTCGCGCAGCGATTCTTCGCGGCCGCCGCCGAACAGATCGGACCGATGTGGGCATCCAATCAGTTCAACGACCGCTACATGGACGAGCGGCAACCCCGAGCATGCGCCGTCCAAGGAACTGCTGGACTTCCGCGAGGCGATGCTGTCGGCCGCCGAGACCAGCCCGGCCACTGAGCGAAAAGCTCTACCGGTCAATGAATCTGGTCGACCCGCCGACCGACTACAGCCCGCTGCTGGCGAACTAGGCTGAGACCGAATCTGGCGTGCGATTGCGCTCGCTGACCTCGGCGTAGCGACCTTTCAGGCCGTCTCGATCCAGCGTTTGCGCACCGGCGATGGCCCGTTCGGCGGCCAGCGCGGGGTCGATGACCGCGCGCAGCGCCGGTGACGTAGATCTCCTTGAGCCCAGCCATGATTGGCGCAGGCACTTCGGCGATCTGACCGGCCAACTCGACCGCCCTGGTCAACAACCGATCATGCGGCACGACCTCGGTGACCAAGCCGATTCGCTCGGCCCGCGCGGCGTCGACCACTTCGCCGGTCATCGACAGCCGGCGCGCCATCGCGGCGCCGACGACATGCGGAAGCCGCGCCGTCATCCCGCCGCCGGGCAGGATCCCGACACGGGCATGGGTGTCGGCGAATACCGCGCGCTCAGAGGCGATGAGAAAGTCGCAGCCCAAAGCCATCTCGAGTCCGCCGGTGAACACCGCGCCGTTGATCGCGCCGATGATCGGCGTGCGCATCTCCCCGGTCTGGCGGATGCAGCTCTGGGTCTGGAACTGCTCGAAGTAGACCGAGCCGAGCCGCTGCGCCTCTTTGAGGTCGACGCCGGCGCAGAACGCCGGGTCGGCGCCGGTGAGCACCACTGCCCGCACCGACGGGTCGTCGTCGGCCTCGCGCAGCGCGGCGTACAGCGTCCCGATCAGGTCGGGGCTCAATGCGTTTCGCGCTGTCGGGCCGGTTCATGGTCAGCACCCGGACCGCGCCGGTGTCGTCGCTGACAACCAGCGTCGACGTCATGTCAGGAACTGCGCGGCCTGCCCGGCGAGATCGAGCAACGGCTGCGGGAAGATGCCCAGGCCGATCGTGATCGCGGCGCACACCGCGATGGCCGCCTTGCTCCAGAAGCTGGGCATCACGACGTGGACCGGCTCGGCGTGCGGCTCGGTGAAGAACATCAGCACGATCACCCGGACGTAGAAGTACGCGGCGACCGCGCTGCCGATGACACCGACGATGACCAACGGCACCGCGCCGCCCTTGGCCGCGGCGGAGAACACCGCGAACTTGCTGATGAATCCGCTGGTCAGCGGGATGCCGGCGAAGGCCAGCAGGAACATCGAAAACAGCAGGCCGACAACGGGATACCGCTGGCCCAGACCAGCCCAGTGCGCGGTGGTGGCGTCTTCTTCGCCGTGTGCGTTGCGAATCAGACTGACAACCGCGAACGCGCCCACCGTGCTGAAGCTGTAGGCGACCAGGTAGAACATCGTCGCCGCCAGACCCGCCGGGTTGTCGGCGATCACGCCGGTGAGGAGGAAGCCCACGTGCGCGATCGACGAGTACGCCAACATCCGCTTCACGTCGGTCTGCGTCACCGCGGTGACCGTGCCGACCGCGATGGTCAGAATCGCGATGGCCCACAGCACCGGGCCGCCACTGATCGTGCAGCGGCGGCAGCGCGACATAGACCACGCGCAGCAGCGCGCCGAACGCGGCGACCTTGGTGGCGGCGGCCATGAACCCGGTGATCGGGGTCGGCGCACCTTGATAGACGTCGGGAATCCAGGAGTGGAACGGGACGGCGCCGACCTTGAACAACAGCCCGACCGACAACAGCGCGACACCGATCAGCGCCATCGAATGGCTGTGGTCCGCGGCCAAGCGCCTTCGCGATTCCGGGCAGCGAAAGGGTGTCGGTGGCGCCGTAGAGCAGCGCTACGCCGTACAGGAAGAACGCCGACGAAAACGCGCCCAGCAGAAAGTATTTGACCGCTGCTTCCTGCGACATCAGGCGGCGGTGCCGCGCCAGTCCGCAGAGCAGGTACAGCGGCAGCGACAGAACTTCGAGCGCGACGAACATCGTCAGCAGGTCGTTGGCTGCCGGGAACACCAGCATGCCGCCGACTGCCAGCATGGTCAGCGGGAACACCTCGGTCTGGCTTGCGCCGGCCCGCTCCGCCTCGTGCTCGGCCGCACTGTGCGGGACCGCCGATGCCTGCGGCGTAAAGGCATCCAGCCCGGCGGGCACATGAGCGGTGGCCGTGGCGGCGCCCGGACCGGCGGCCGCGCTGTCGCCCTTGTGGCGCTCGGCGAAGAAGAACACGGCCAGCAACGCGACCAGCAGGATGGCGCCCTGCAACAGCAGGGTCGGGCCCGTCGATGGCCAGCGCGTGCAGCACCGCGTAGCGGCCGCGGGGGATCGAGCTGGCGGGCGACCACGATGACCGCGGCGATCGCCGCGCTCAAGCCGCCGAGCGCGAGCAGAACCTGGGCGCCGTAGCGGGCCCGTCGAGGCAGGAACGCCTCGACCAGGACGCCGACCACCGCGACACCGAAGACGATGAATATCGGTGAGAGCAGCCCATATTCGACGCTGGGTGTGGGCATGGGAATGACGTCATCGGTGCGGTCCTTCCGCCATTCCAGGCACGTGCGCCGTGCCGGGCCGCACGATCGGCGCGGGGTCATGCGCACCGATGGTCGCCATGGTGTTCCCCACCGCGGGGTTGATGATGTCGAGCACCGGCTTCGGGTAGATCCCCAGCACCAGCAGCAGCAGCGATCAGCGGTGCGACGACCAGGATTTCGCGCGGCACCAGGTCGCGGATCCGTTCGTTGCCTTCGGTGACGGGGCCGGTCATCACCCGCTGGTACAGCCACAGGATGTAGATCGACGAAAGCACCAGCGCGACAACGCCCACCGCCGCCGCCAGCCAGTAGCGGTTGTATGCGCCCAGCAGCACCAGGAACTCGCTGACGAACGGCGCCAGCCCGGGCAGCGACACCGTGGCCAGGCCCGGCGACCAGGAAGGTCCCGGCCAGCACCGGTGCTACTTTCTGGATCCCGCCGTAGGCCGCGATCGAGCGGGTGCCGCGGCGCGAGATCAAGAAGCCGGCGATCAGGAACACCGCGGCGGTGGAGATGCCGTGGTTGAGCATGTACAGCGTCGCACCGCTCTGGCCCTGACGTCGTCATCACGAAGATGCCGAGGATGATGAAGCCGAAGTGCGAGATCGATGTGTAGGCGATCAGGCGCATGATGTCGGTCTGGCCGATCGCGACGATCGCGCCGTAGATGACGCCGATCACCGCCGAGGGCGACGATGGCGGGCCGGAAATACGTTGACGCGTCAGGGAACAACTGCAGGCAGTAGCGCAGCATGCCGAAGGTGCCGACCTTGTCCATCACGGCGGTGATCAGCACCGCGGTCGCCGGCGTCGACTCCACCGCGGCGTCGGGCAGCCAACGGTGGAACGGCCACAGCGGCGCCTTGATGGCGAACGCGAACATGAATCCCAGGAACAGCGCCTTGAGCACGCGCCGAGGAGGCGCCCAGCGAGCCCGAGCGTGACGGCGGCGACGATCTGACGGAAATCGAATGTGCCCGAGCCATTCTCGGCGGTCACCACGTACAGGCCGATCACCGCGGCCAGCATGATCAGGCCGCCGAACAGGTTGTACAGCAAGAACTTCACCGCGGCGCGCGACCGGTGGGCGCCGCCGCCGAAACCGCCGATGAGGAAGTACATCGGGATCAGCATCGCCTCGAAGAACACGTAGAACAGCAGCACGTCCAGCGAGATCACCGAGATGAGCACCATCGATTCGATGGTCAGCGTCAGCGCGACGTAGGCCTGCGTGCCGCGGGATCGCTCGCCGCCGTCGTTCCAGCCGGCCACCAGCAGGAACGGCACCAGGATCGTGGTGACCAGCACCAGCATCAGCGCGATGCCGTCGACGCCGATGGTGTAGCCCGCGCCGAATGCCGGTATCCACGGGTGGGATTCGGTGAACTGGTAGGTCGGGCCGCCGGCCTTGAAGGCCACCGCCAGCACGATCGACAGCACCAGCACTGCCACCGACACGGCCACGCCGAGCCACTTGGCGAACTGCCGGCCGCCCGGCGGGCATCAGGATGATCACGACGGCGCCGACCAGCGGCAGCAGCCACAGGACGGAAAGCCAAGGACCGTTATTCATGAGCGCCGCTCCTCCTCATCGCATTGCTCTGCATCGTCGAACGCGCGGCTCACCACAGTTGCACCGCCAGGATCGCGGCGGCGACCAGCGCCGCTCCGGCCAACATCGACAACGCGTAGTTACGGGCGAATCCGGTCTGGAAGCCGCGCAACCACTCCGACGTGCGGCCCACCAGATTGGCCAGCCCGTTGACCGAGCCGTCCACGCCCTGGTCGTCGAACTCGACCAGCGCGTGGGTGAGCTGCGCACCCGGTCGCATGAACACCTCCTCGTTGAAGGCATCGCCGTAGAGGTCCCGGCGGGCGGCGACGGTCAGCACCGACACGTCGGCGGGCGCGGTTTCGGGCACCGGCTTGCCGAGGTAGCGCCACAGCGCGAACAGGAAGCCGACGGCGACGACGCCGACGGCCACGGCGCTGATCACCCAGCTCGGCGCCACGGGCGTGCTCTCCTCGAACGTGGTCACCGGCTCCAGCCAGTGCCGCAGAGTGCCGCCCCAGCCCAGCAGCCCGCCGGAGAACACCGATCCGACCGCGAGCAGGATCATCGGCCAGGTCATCAGCGCGGGCGCCTCGTGCGGATGCGCGTCTTCGGCCCAACGCTTTTCGCCGAAGAACGTCATCAGCATCACCCGGGTCATGTAGAACGCGGTGATGCCGGCGCCCAGCAGCGCGGCGCCGCCCAGGATCCAGCCGCCGGCTCCGCCCGCTCCCAACGCGGCCTCGATGATGGCGTCCTTGGAGAAGAAGCCGGCGAACGGCGGCACGCCGATGATCGCCAGGTAGCCCAGGCCGAAGGTGGCGAAGGTGATCGGCAGCGCGCTACGCAGGCCGCCGTAGTGGCGCATGTCCTGCTCTTCGTGCATCGCGTGGATGATCGAGCCGGAGCCGAGGAACAGGCCGGCTTTGAAGAAGCCGTGGGTGAGCAGATGCAGGATCGCGAACGCGTAGCCCGCCGGCCCCAGGCCCGCGGCCAGCACCATGTAGCCGATCTGGCTCATCGTGGACGCGGCCAGCGCGCGCTTGATGTCGTCCTTGGCGCAGCCGATGATCGCCCCGAACATCAACGTGACCGCCCCGACGATGATCACGCCGAGCCGGGCGTCGGGGGACAGGCTGTACAGCGGGTTGGAGCGCACGATCAGGTACACACCGGCGGTCACCATGGTGGCGGCGTGGATCAGCGCGGACACCGGGGTGGGGCCTTCCATCGCGTCACCGAGCCAGGCCTGCAGCGGAACCTGCGCGGATTTGGCGCAGGCGCCCGCCAGCAGCAGCAGACCGATCCAGGTCAACGCGCTGTGGCTGGCGCCCGCCGCCTGGCCGAACACTTGCCGGAGTAGGACAGCGTGCCGAAGTTGGCGAAGATCACGAAGATCGCCAGCGCCAGCCCGGCGTCGCCGACCCGGTTCATCACGAACGCCTTCTTGGCGGCGGTGGCCGCGGTCGGCTTGTGGTACCAGAACCCGATCAGCAGGTAGGACGCCAGACCCACGCCTTCCCAGCCGGCGTAGAGGCCCACGTAGTTGTCGGCCACCACCAGCAGCAGCATCGCCGCCAGGAACAGGTTCAGGTAGGCGAAAAACCTTCGGCGATCGGGATCTTCGGCCATGTAGGCCACCGAGTAGATGTGGATCAGCGATCCGACCCCGGTGATCAGCAGCACGAAACAGATCGACAGCTGGTCGATCTGCAGACCGAAGTCGACCTGCAGGCTGCCGACCGGGATCCAGGTGAACAGGTTCTGGCCGATGGTCCGGGCATCGCCGTGCCGGCCGAGCATGTCGATCAGCAGCGACAGACCGACCCCGAACGAGGCCAGCGCGGTCAGACAGCCCAGCCAGTGTCCCCACGGGTCGGTGCGCCTGCCGCCGAGCAGCAATATCGCGGCGCCGGCCGCGGGCAGACGCGACGAGCAGCCAAGTCAAATGTGTCATCCGCCTCAGCCCTTGAGCAGGTTGGCGTCGTCGACCGAAGCCGATTTGCGGGCACGGAAAATCGTCATGATGATGGCCAGCCCGATCACCACCTCGCAGGCGGCGACGACCATCGTGAAGAACGCCACCATCTGGCCGTCGAGATGGCCGTGCAGCCGGGCGAAGGTGACGAAGGCGAGGTTGACCGCGTTGAGCATCAGCTCGACGCACATGAACATGACGATCGCGTTGCGCCGCAACAGCACACCGGCAGCGCCGATGGTGAACAGCAGCGCGGAGAGGTACAGGTAATTCTGCGGATTCATGACGCACCCCCTCTGGTGATGGCGTCAGAACCGTTGGAACCGTTGGACGACTGGCAGGTCCTGCTCCTCGACCGGCCGCAATTCCAGGACCGCGGGCACCGACAACCGGGAGGGCGAGCCGTCGGGCAGCCGCGCGGGAGTGTCGACGGCGTTGTGCCGCGCGAAGACGCCCGGGCCGGGCAGCGGAGTCGGGTGGCCGCCGGGACCGAATCGTTCGATGGACATCTCGCGCTGGGTCTTGCGGCGCTCGAAGCGCTCGCGGTGCGCCAGGATCATCGCGCCGATGCGCGGCGGTGATCAGCAGGGCGCTGGTCAGCTCGAACGCCCACAGGTACTGGGAGAAGATCAGCGCCGCCAGCCCCTGGACGTTGCCTTCGGGAGCGATGTCTGTCGACAGGCCGTTTGCCGCAAAACGGTTGGTGGCCACGTTGCCGATGCCGGCGATCAGCACGATGCCGAATGCCCAGCCCGGCCACCACCGCGGCAACCCGTTGTCCGCGCAGGGTTTCCACCAGCGATTCCGCCGAGTCGACGCCGATCAGCATCAGCACGAACAGGAACAGCATCATCACCGCGCCGGTGTAGACCACGATCTGTACGACGCCGAGGAACAGGGCGTCTTCGATCATGTAGAACACCGCCAGCACGATCATCGTCAGCGCCAGCGACATCGCGCAGTACACCGCGTTGGCGGCCATCACCACGCCCAGCGCACCGATCAGCGCCAGGGTGCCCAGCAGCCAGAAGGTCACCGCTTCGCCGGTGGACGTGCGGGTGATCACGTCGGCGGCCAGTTGAGTGGTCACTTCGAGACGTCCGTGATCGGTAGCTGGCGCAGGCCGTTCCGCGGTGATGTTGCCGCGGTAGTAGTCGGCGTCGGTGGAGCCTTCGGCCCTGGGGTGCGGCGCCGGGGTCATGCCCTCCAGCATCGGAGCCAGCAGTTGGTGCTTCTCGTAGATCAGGTCGGCGCGGTTGTCGTCGGCCATCTCGTAGTGGTTGGTCATGGTCAACGCGCGGGTCGGGCAGGCCTCGACGCACAGCCCGCATCCGATGCAGCGCAGGTAGTTGATCTGGTAGACCCGGCCGTAGCGTTCACCGGGCGAGAACCGCTGCCTCCTCGGTGTTGTCGGCGCCCTCGACGTAGATCGCGTCGGCCGGGCACGACCATGCGCACAGCTCGCAGCCGATGCACTTCTCCAGGCCGTCGGCGTAGCGGTTGAGCTGGTGGCGGCCGTGGTAGCGCGGCTTCACCGGGCCGGGGTTCTCCGGATAGCTCTCGGTGATCGGGCGCTTGAACATCGCGCCGAACGTGACGCCGAATCCGGCGAGGGAACTGAGGAACTTAGCCATGGGCTGCCTCCTTGGCCACCGCGGCCGGCGGTTTGCCGGGCAGCGCCGGCGTGGGAAATGCCGGTTCGAAGTACGCCGGTTGTGCGGACCTTGCCTCCGACTCGGTGCGACGACGCTTCTTGCGGAGCTGTCTGTTGCTGAACGGTCTTTGCAGCAGATACAGCAGTACGGCGGTGCACGACGATGCTGGCGCCGACCAGCACCGCCGTCCAGTGCGCGTAACCCTGGTCGCGCAGCGTGCGGATCCCGGCGGCGATCAGCGCCCAGACCAGCGACACCGGGATGAGGATCTTCCACCCGAGCGCCATGAACTGGTCGTAGCGCAGTCGCGGCAGCACGCCCCGCAGCCAGATGTAGAGGAACAGGAACACCCACACCTTGGCGGTGAACCACAGCACCGGCCAAAATCCGCTGTTGGCGCCGGCCCACATGTTCAGCGGCCACGGCGCGTGCCAGCCGCCCATGAACAGCGTGGCGGCCAGCGCCGACACCGTGGTCATGTTGATGTACTCGGCGAGGAAGAACATCGCGAAGCTCAGCGACGAGTACTCGGTGTGGAAACCGGCGACCAGTTCGCCTTCGGCCTCGGGCAGGTCGAACGGCGCCCGGTTGGTTTCGCCGACCATCGACACCAGGTACGTGCAGAACGACGGCAGCAGCAGGAAGACGTACCAGACCCGGTTCTGCGCCGTCACGATCTGCGACGTGGACATCGTTCCGGCGTAGAGGAACACCGTCGCGAACGACAGTCCCATCGCGACCTCGTAGGAGATCACCTGCGCGGTCGAGCGCACGCCGCCCAGCAGCGGATAGGTCGATCCCGACGACCACCCGGCCAGCACGATGCCGTACACCCCGATCGACGGACAGCGCCAGGATGAACAGCACCGCCACCGGCAGGTCGGTCACCTGCAGCGG
Source organism: uncultured Actinomycetota bacterium (assembly GCA_963796825.1). Lineage (GTDB taxonomy): Bacteria > Actinomycetota > Actinomycetes > Mycobacteriales > Mycobacteriaceae > Mycobacterium. The sequence goes on along the minus strand of CAWCNE010000006.1, from coordinate 52,858 downwards.
GGTCCAGTGGCCGAACACCGAAACCTGCGGCCCGAACGGGATGAACGCAAACGCGGTGATCGCCGGAATCGTCGAGATGGCCGGTGCCAGAAGGAAAATCGGCTTCTCGACGCCGAACGGGATGATCGGCTCCTTGAGCGCCAGCTTGATGCCGTCGGCCAGGCTTTGCAGGTAGCCGCGCGGGCCGACCCGGTTGGGGCCCCAGCGCATCTGCATCCGGCCGAGGATCTTGCGTTCGGCCAGGATCGCGACCAGCACGGTCAGCACCAGGAACACAAAGACCAGAAGCGCTTTGGCCAGGATCAGCCACCAGGTGTCGTGTCCGAAGCCGGTCATTATTTGCTCACTCCAATTTTCACCACTGCGCCGGGCGTGACGCCCAGTTGCCGGTGTACCGCCGAGCCCGGCGAGTTCAGCGGCAGCCACGCCACGTGGTCGGGCATCTCGGTGATCGTCAGCGGCAGGGTGATCGCGCCGCGTGCGGTGCTGACGCGTGACGTTGTCGCCATCGGCGGCGCCGATCGCGTTCGCAGTCTCGGCCGACAGCCGCACCACGGGCGTGCGTGCGGTGCCGGCCAGATGCGGCTCGCCGTCCTGCAGTTGCCCGTCGTCGAGCAGCATCCGCCAGCCCGCCAGGACGGCCTCACCGGCGGCGGGTTTGGGTGCCGCCGCCGCGGCGACACTCGGTGCCGCGACCGGGGCGCCGTCCCAGGTGCCCAACCCGTTGAGGTCGGCGAGCCCGGCTGCCACGGTGGGGAATCCGAGGTCGATGCCCAACTCGTCGGCCAGGGTGTCGAGCACCCGGCAGTCCGGTGTGGCGGCGGGTGGCAGCGCGCCGGAGAAGCTGCGTTGACGGCCTTCCCAGTTGAGGTAGGTCCCGGCCTTCTCCGCCGCCGGCGCGATCGGGAAGACCACGTCGGCGCGTTCGGTCACCGCGCTGTGCCGCAGCTCCAGGCTCACCACGAAACCCGCGGCGTCCAGGGCGGCCAGCACCGCGTCGGGGTCGGCGAAGTCGTCGGGGTCGATGCCGCCGACCAGCAGTGCGCCCAGGCTGCCGTCGGCGGCCGCGGCCAGGATGCCGTCGGCGTCGCGGCCCTCGGCGCGAAGGCAGTTCGGCGACATTCCAGCCCTGCGCCACCTGCGCGCGGGCGGTCTCGTCGCTCAGCGGCCGGCCACCGGGCAGCAGACCCGGCAGCGCGCCGGCCTCGATCGCCCCGCGTTCGCCGGCGCGGCGCGGCACCCACGCCAGTTGCGCGCCGGTGCTGTCGGCGAGCCGGGCCGCGGCAGACAAGGCGCCGGGCGAGCCGGCCAGCCGCTCGCCGACCAGGATGACGGCCCCCGGTTTAGACAGCAGGCCAGCGAGCTCGCCGCCGGCCAGTCCGTCCAGCGCGGCGGCCTCGCCGCCGGGCGCGGTCTCGATCAGCGTGCCGTCCATCTTCTGTAAACCGTTGCTGGCGAACGGCGCAACCGCGTGGACCGGCAGCCCGTGCTTGCGGGCGGCCTTGCGCAGCCGCAGATACACGATCGGCGACTCTTCTTCGGGTTCGAAGCCGGCCAGCAGCACCACCGGCGCCGACTCCAGATCGGAGTAGCTGGTGGTGAGCAGCTTGCCCGCGACCCGGGCCGCCAGGAACTGCGTCTCCTCGCCGGAGTGCGGGCGGGCGCGGAAGTCGATGTCGTTGGTGCCCAACACAATTCGGGCGAACTTGGAGTAGGCGTACGCGTCTTCGACGGTCAGCCGGCCACCCGGCAGCACGCCGGCGCCGCCCGCCGCGGTCGTGAGCCCCTCGATCGCCGCGGCCACCGCGTGCGGCCACGACGCGGGCTCCAGTGCGCCGTCGGCCCCGCGGACCAGGGGAGTGGTGATCCGGTCACCCTGGGTGGCGTAGTTGAACGCCCAGCGGCCCTTGTCGCAGTTCCACTCCTCGTTGACCTCGGGCTCGTCGCCGGCCAGCCGGCGCAGCACCTTGCCGCGGCGGTGGTCGGTGCGCTGCGAGCATCCCGACGCGCAGTGCTCGCACACGCTCGGGCTGGAAACCAGGTCGAACGGGCGGGCCCGGAAGCGGTAGGCGGTGCCGGTCAGCGCGCCGACCGGGCAGATCTGCACGGCGTTGCCGGAGAAGTACGACTCGAACGGCTCGTTGGCATAGATGCCGACCTGCTGCAGCGCGCCGCGTTCGAGCATCTCGATGAACGGGTCGCCGGCGATCTGCTCGGAGAACCGGGTGCACCGCGCGCACAGGATGCAGCGCTCGCGGTCCAGCAGCACCTGCGAGGAGATGTTGATCGGCTTGGTGAACGTGCGCTTGACGTCTTCGAACCGAGAGTCCGGACGGCCGTTGGACATTGCCTGGTTCTGCAGCGGGCATTCGCCGCCCTTGTCGCACATCGGGCAGTCCAGCGGGTGGTTGATCAGCAGCAGCTCCATCACGCCGTGCTGCGCCTTGTCGGCCGCCTCGGAGCTGTACTGCGTGCGCACCACCATGTCGTCGGCGACGGGAATCGTGCACGACGCCATCGGTTTACGCTGGCCCTCGATCTCGACCAGGCATTGGCGGCACGCGCCGACCGGGTCCAGCAGCGGGTGGTCGCAGAACCGGGGGATCTGCACGCCGATCAACTCGGCGGCCCGAATCACCAAAGTGCCCTTGGGAACGCTGACTTCGGTGCCGTCGATGGTCAGCGTCACCAGCTCCGGATCGGGCTCGGCGACCTTCTTTCCGGTGTCGGCCACCTGTGTCATGGGCGCCACTCCTTCTCATCGCTACTGCTCTGCTCGTCGTTGGCGCGTGTCATGAGGCTCCGTTCGCGGCGAGCATGGACAGCTTGGGGTCGAACGGGCAGCCGTTGCCCTCGATGTGTGCGACGTATTCGTCGCGGAAGAACTTGATCGACGACGCGACCGGGCTCGCCGCACCATCGCCCAACGCGCAGAACGACTTTCCGAGAATCGCGTCGGAGATGTCCAGCAGCTTGTCGAGGTCTTCGGCGGTGCCGTGACCGGCTTCCAGGCGGTGGTAGATCTGGCTCAGCCAGAACGTGCCCTCGCGGCACGGCGTGCACTTGCCACACGACTCGTGCTTGTAGAAGTCGATCCAGCGGCCCACCGCGCGCACCACACAGGTGGTTTCGTCGAAGATCTCCAGCGCCTTGGTGCCCAGCATCGACCCGGCTGCTCCGACGCCCTCGTAATCCAGTGGCACGTCGAGGTGTTCGTCGGTGAGCAGCGGTGTCGACGATCCGCCGGGCGTCCAGAACTTCAGCTGGTGTCCGGCCCGCACGCCGCCGGCGTAGTCGAGCAGTTCGCGCAACGTGATGCCCAGCGGCGCCTCGTACTGGCCGGGCTTGGTGACGTGCCCCGACAGCGAATACAGCGTGTAGCCAGGCGATTTCTCGCTGCCCATCGAGCGGAACCAGTCCACGCCGTTGAGCACGATCGACGGGACGCTGGCGATGGTCTCGACGTTGTTGATCACCGTCGGGCAGCCGTACAGACCGGCGACGGCGGGGAATGGCGGACGCAGTCGCGGCTGGCCGCGGCGGCCTTCCAACGAGTCCAGCAGCGCGGTCTCCTCGCCGCAGATGTAGGCGCCGGCACCGGCGTGCACCACCAGCTCCAGGTCGTAGCCCGACCCGGCGATGTTGCGGCCCAGGTAGCCGTTGGCGTAGGCCTCGGCGACCGCGTTCTGCAGGCGCCGCAGCACCGGCAGCACTTCGCCGCGGACGTAGATGAACGCATGGCTGGCCCGGATCGCGTACGACGCGATGATCACGCCTTCGACCAGGACGTGCGGGGTGGCCAGCATCAGCGGAATGTCTTTGCACGTACCGGGTTCCGACTCGTCGGCGTTGACCACCAGGTAGTGCGGCTTGGCGGCGGCGCCGCTGTCGCCCTGCGGGATGAACGACCACTTGGTGCCGGTCGAGAAGCCCGCGCCGCCGCGACCGCGCAGCCCGGAATCCTTGACGGCGGAGATCACCGCGTCGGGGTCCATCTTCAAGGCCTTCTCCAGCGCCTTGTAGCCGTCGTTGCGGCGATAGGTCTCCAGCGTCCACGACTCGGGGTCGTCCCAGAACCGGCTCAGCACCGGAGCCAATGGTGTTTGCGACCCCATTACTTGCCTTCTCCTGAACTGTCGGGCGACGGCGCGGTCATGTTCTGCTCCTTGGCCACCTGCAGGCCGGCCAGCGTGGCCGCGCCGGCACCGCCCTGGCCGTCGTCCGGCCGCGGGTCGGGGAAGCCGGCCAGGATCCGCTCGGTCTCCTTGAACGTGCACAGCGGAGCGAGGCCGCGCGTGGGCGCAGGCGGTTGCCCGGCGCGCAGCCCGTCGACGAGCTCGCGCGCCGACTCGACGGTCTGGTTGTCGTAGAACTCCCAGTTGACCATCACCACCGGCGCGAAGTCGCACGCCGCATTGCACTCGATGTGCTGCAGGGTGACCGATCCGTCGTCGGTGGTCTCGTCGTTGCCGATGCCGAGATGCTCTTTGAGCGAGTCGAAGATCGCGTCGCCACCCATCACCGCGCAGAGCGTGTTGGTGCACACGCCGACGAAGTAGTCGCCGGTGGGCCCGCGGCGGTACATGGTGTAAAAGCTTGCGACAGCGGCGACTTCGGCGCCGGTCAGGCCGAGCTGTGCGCCGCAGAACTCCACGCCGGCCGGCGTGATGTAGCCGTCCTCGGACTGCACCAGGTGCAGCAGCGGCAGCAGCGCCGAGCGCGGGCTCGGGTACTTGCCGATGATCTCCTTGGCGTCGAGCTCCAGTCGCGCCTGCACGTCGGCCGGGTACGACCTGCGGCGCGCCGTCGGTGACGAACTGGCCGGGCTCTTCCGGTGGCGGGCCGAGTCGGAGGAACACCCGCTCGCCGTTGTTGGCGCCGGGCTCGCCGTTGCTGGCGCCGGCTTCGGGTGCTGCGGTCATCGGTCCACCCCGCCCATCACCGGGTCGATGCTGGCCACCGCGGTGATCACGTCGGCGACCATGCCGCCCTCGCACATCGCCGCGACGGCCTGCAGGTTGGTGAACGACGGGTCGCGGTAGTGCACCCGGTACGGCCGGGTGCCGCCGTCGCTGACCATGTGCACGCCCAGCTCGCCGCGGGGCGATTCGACGGCGACGTAGACCTGCCCGGCCGGCACCCGGATGCCCTCGGTGACCAGCTTGAAGTGGTGGATCAGCGCCTCCATCGAGCCGCTCATGATCTTCTCGATGTGCTCCGGCGAGTTGCCCAGCCCGTCCGGGACCGACCTTCAGGTCGGCCGGCCAGGCGATCTTGCGGTCCTCGACCATGGTCGGGCCGGGCCGCAACTTGTCCAGGCACTGCTCGACGATCTTCACCGACTCCGACATCTCCTTGACGCGAATGATGTAGCGGCCGTAGGCATCACAACCGTCGTCGGTGATCACGTCGAATTCGTAGTTCTCGTATCCGCAGTAGGGTTCGGCTCTGACGCAGGTCGTGCGGCAACCCGGTGGACCGCAGGCACGGCCCGGTCATGCCCAGCGCCATGCAGCCGGTCAGGTCGAGGTAGCCGACGTCCTTGGTGCGGGCCTTCCAGATGGCGCTCTCGTTGAGCAGGTTGCCCATCTCGTGCAGCACGACCTTGCAGTTCCTTGAGGGCTGCGGCGATTTCGGTCTTCGCGTCGGGTGGCAGGTCCTGCGCCACGCCGCCGGGCCGGATGTAGGCGCTGTTCATCCGCAGGCCGGTGATCGACTCGAACAGCGTGAGGATGATCTCGCGGCCCTTGAAGCCGATGAACATCGGCGTCATCGCGCCCAATTCCATGCCGCCGGTGGCCAAAGCGACCAGGTGCGAGGAGATCCGGTTGAGCTCCATCATCATCACCCGGATGACGTTGACCCGTTCGGGGATTTCGTCGGTGATGCCGAGCAGCTTCTCCACACCCAGACAGAAGGCGGTCTCGTTGAAAAACGGTGCCAGGTAATCCATTCGGGTCACGAACGTCACGCCCTGCGTCCAGTACCGGTACTCGAGGTTCTTCTCGATTCCGGTGTGCAGGTAGCCGATTCCGCATCGGGCGTCGGTGACGGTCTCGCCCTCGATCTCCAGGATCAGTCGCAGCACGCCGTGGGTGGACGGGTGCTGCGGCCCCATGTTGACGACGATCCGCTCGCCGGGCTCGCCCTTGCGCGCGCGGCCTCGACGACTCTGTTCCAATCCTGGCCCGTGACGCGCGATCAAGGTGTCCGAGCCGTCACCGTTGGCGGCGCTTATGGTTTCGCTCATCAGTTGTAGGACCTCCGCTGGTCGGGCGGGGGAATCTGCGCGCCCTTGTACTCCACTGGGACGCCGCCGAGCGGGTAGTCCTTGCGCTGCGGATGTCCCTCCCAGTCGTCGGGCATCTCGATGCGGGTCAACGACGGGTGGCCGTCGAAGATGATGCCGAAGAAGTCGTAGGTCTCGCGCTCATGCCAGTCGTTGGTCGGGTAGATCCCGAACAGCGAGGGGATGTGCGGATCGCCGTCTGGCGCAGCCACTTCCAGCCGGACCCGACGGTTGTGGGTGATCGAGCTCAGCGGGTATACCGCGTGCAGCTCGCGGCCGGTTTCGTCCGGGTAGTGCACGCCGCTGACGCCCAGGCACAGCTCGAACCGCAGCTGCGGGTCGTCGCGTAGCCGACGGGCGACCTGCGGCAGAAGTTCGCGGCGCACGTGCAGCGTCAGCTCGTCGCGGTAGACGACGACTTTCTCGATGGCGTCGGCGAATTCGACGTCGTCGTCGGCCTTCAGCGCCTCGGCCAGCCGGTCGACGACCTCGTCGAAATAGCAGCCGTAGGGGCGCGGGCTGCCCTCGTCGATGGTGACCTGGCGGATCAGTCGTCCGTAGCCCGAGGTGTCACCGCTGCCGCGGACGCCGAACATGCCGCGGCGCACGCCGATCAGCTCGGCGTCGGAGCTGTCGGTGCCGACGGGGGTTCCGCCGACTTCGCTGGCCGCGCGCTTGGGGTCGTGGTCCGGTGAACTCATCGCAGCAGCCCGAGGTGCTCGATCGTCGGCCGGGCGGCAAGGGCCGCCTGTTCGGCCTCGGCGATGGCCTGCTCGCGGTTGACGCCGAGCGGCATCTCTTGAATCTTGTCGTGCAGCTTGAGGATTGCGTACAGCAGCATCTCCGGACGCGGCGGGCAGCCGGGCAGGTAGATGTCCACCGGCACGACGTGGTCGACGCCCTGGACGATCGCGTAGTTGTTGAACATTCCGCCCGACGATGCGCAGACGCCCATCGACAGTACCCATTTGGGCTCGGCCATCTGGTCGTAGATCTGGCGCAGCACCGGCGCCATCTTCTGGCTGACCCGGCCGGCGACGATCATCAGGTCGGCCTGTCGTGGCGTCGCCGAAAAGCGCTCCATGCCAAAGCGTGCGATGTCGAACCGCGGGCCGGCGGTGGCCATCATCTCGATCGCGCAGCAGGCCAGTCCGAAGGTGGCCGGCCACAGCGAGCTCTTGCGAAAGTATCCCGCCAGTTGTTCGACGGTGGTCAGCAAGAAGCCGCTCGGCAGTTTTTCTTCCAGGCCCACGATTTACCTCAATCCCAAGTCAATCCGCCGCGGCGCCACACGTACGCGTAGGCCACGAAGACGGTCAGCATGAAGATCACCATCTCGATCAGCGCGAACAACCCCAGCTGGTCGTAGCTGACCGCCCACGGGTACAGGAACACGATTTCGATGTCGAAGACGATGAACAGCATCGCTGTCAGGTAGTACTTCACCGGGAACCGCTGTCCGCTGCCGGCGTGCGGCGCGTTGGCCGGCTGGTCGCTGGGTTCGATCCCGCATTCGTAGGCCTCCAGCTTCGCGCGGTTGAAGCGCTTCGGGCCGGTGATCTGGGCGAGTGCGACCGAGCCGAGCGCGAAGGCTGCGGCGATCCCTCCGAGTACGAGAATTGGTAGGTAGAGATTCATCCCGCGACGACGCTTCCTCACTCTGGTCTATGGGCTGGACTGTGAGCGCAACCACAGCCTAGCGACCGCGTGCGGTCCCGCGCTCAGCAGGTTAGATGTGACCTCAACCACAGCGCGACGAGCGGTGAGCAGCGCGGGACAGGTGGCATCGAGCCGCGTGCGCGAAGATCGCGAATTACCAAGCAAGCGATAAGCATTTGGCTCGATTCGTGAGCCGGAAATGGAGACCCGATTCGACCCCGCCCAGCGATGGGCCGCGGGCGGTTCCGGGGCAGGTCAGACGGCTACCGGACCGGGGTGCGCAGCAACTCGAGCACGGTTCGGCTCAGCCGGATCGGGTCGATCGGGTGGGGCACCGCACCCTCGGCGCGTGACCAGCCGCCAGCCAGGCGTCGTCGCGGCGGCCGGTCAGCACCACGATCGGCGGGCCGTCGTCGATTTCGTCTTTGAGCTGTTTGGCCAGTGCCCATGCCGCCTTCGGGAGTCGCCTCGCCGTCCAGGATGGCCAGATCGATGCCGCCGGCGTCCAGCTGCTGGACCACTACCGGTCCGGTCGCGACTTCGACATAGCTCAGCTCGGGCAGGTCCGGATGGACCCGTTTGCCCAGCGCCAACATGACGGCCTGTCGGGTATTGGGGTTGTCGCTGTACACGAGGATCCGCAGGGGGCTGGTGGCAGACACGGTCCAGATCGTACTGCTCGGCGACAGTTACTGCGGCGTCCGCACGAAGTACGCGTCGGCCGACGATCGTCGCCGTCTTCGCGATCATGCCCAGCGGATTCCAGTCCACGCCGAACTGAGTCCGGTCGATCTCGGTGTTCGCCCGCACCCGCACGGCGCCGTCGTCGAGCGTGCTGATCTGGACCGGCAGCGGCACGGGTGCGGTGACCCCTTTGATGCGTGACGGTGGCGTGCAGATCGGCGGCATCGCCGGCGCCGGGCTCGATGGCGGTCACCTCCACGCTGATCTGCCGGGTAGCGCTCGGCGTCGAAGAAGTCGGCCGATCGCAGGTGCTCGTCGCGTTTGCCGATGCCGGTGCGCAGCGATGCCACCTGGATGTCGAGGCGGCCGAAGATGGCGCCCTTGCCGGTGATGTGGCCGTCGGCGCTGACGTCGGTGAACCGCCCTTTGACGCTGATCAGGCCCCAGAAGTTCTTGATGCTGAAGCCGACGGTTGAACGGTCGGGATCCAGGCTCCACACCCCGGCGGTGCCCGGATCGTTCAGCAGTGTGTCGACGTTGGTCATTTGCGCCACTCCTCCTCATCGCTTCGCTCTGCATCGTCGTTGGCGCAGCTCATAATACCATGGCCTTGCACCATTCCTAGCTCAGAATCGGCGCGAGTTCGGCCGGGTCGAAGTACTCGTCGATGCGGCTGATCAGGTCGCTGCCGCCCACCTTGATCACGATGCAGACCCGCAGCGCGATCGATCCGCCGTCGCGGCCGGTGGCGTGCAGGATGTGCTGCTGGACGAAGCCGCCGGGAAACAGCTGACGGTCGAGGATCTCGTAGCGGCGCTCGGCGGTGACGCGGATGAACCACCGCAGCACTTTCATCGCGCGTTCTTTGTCGTCGTCCCGCTGAGCGCCGGCCCGCCACACCGCGATGTCGTCGGCGAACAGCTGCGTCGAGTCGAGGCTCGTCGCCGCGCTCGATGGCCGCGAACAGTTCGTCGGCCAGATCGACGACGGCCTCGGTAGCGGGCATCGCGTATCTCCCTATTCGTCCTGGTAGCCGGGGTGGGCGGCCGCCAGTCGGCGTCCGACCAGCGCCCGCAACGCGGACTGCACCCGATCGCCGGCGCCGTCCAGCTCGCCGGCCCGGATGGCGGCGGCCAGCGAGGCTTCGTCGTCGTATCCGACGCGGGCCAGCGCATCGGCCACGCCGTCGTCTGCGGTGTCGGCCAGCAACTCGCGTTCGACCATGCGCAGGGCGTTGGCCGCGACCCGGGAATGGAAATTGACCTGACCCGAGGTTGACTCCCGCACGTCGGTCTCGAGGAACTCGGCCACCGCGGCGATCAGCTCCGCCGCGGTCGGGCGACCGTGTGCGGACGTCATCAGGTCGCGGGTGCTTCGGGTCCGCGGTCGACGCCGGAGCGCAGCTTCACCGAAGCGGAGTACGCGAGCGTGCGGAACCGCAGGACCGGGTCGTCGGAGGGCTCGATGCCGTCGGTGACGCGCATCGGGTCGAACACGACGATGTCGCCGCCGTGCTCGCGTTCCGTTTCGACGCCGGTGATTTCGAGGGTGCCGACGGTGACGGTCTGGTCGCTGTGCCAGGGCTTGGACGGGTCGACGGTCGAGTCGCCGTGCGCGCCGATCTGGACCTGGTAGTCGAACCGAACCGGTTGGGACGCAAGGCGTTCGTCGAGTTCGTGGATCAAGAAGTCGGCGTCCTTGGCTCTTCGCGACGTCCGGCGGCAGAATCTCCTCGCCGGCGGCGGGCTGCAGGTGGTAGCGCACGAATCGCGCGCTGCCGTCGGCGGCAACCCAGCGGAACGCGTGCAGGCCGTGATAGGCGATGGTGCCGTAGCTGGCCGGCACTTTGTTCGCTTCCTTGACGACCGGCAGCGCTGACAGAAGCCGCGGATGGGTGGCGATGTAGCCGATGAGCCGCAGCGGAGCAGTGGGCCCGGGACGCATCGCCCGCAGCAGCGAGACGAAGCCGTCGGGCGTGCTGGCCGGGAACAGTTTCGCGGTCTGGGTGGACACGTCGGTCGTCGACCCGTCCGGAAGCGTGAACTTCACCGCCAAGCCGCGCACGCCGGGAGCGTTGTCCGGTTGCCGCGGATTGCCTGAGCCGCTGGAGAACCGGACCAGCGCGGGCACCGTCGCGCCGCTGAGATGCGCGGCGCGGGAGAGCGCCGCCGCCTCGGGGGTCGCGGTGAAGGTGCCGCGGTAGAGCTTGCCCTTGGCGTGCAGCGCCCGGTTGCCGGGCTGCGCCCCGCCAGTTTCGCGAATTGCGTCGATTGCCTGATCAGGAGTAACCACAGCAAAATCCTAGGCTCTCAACCGGCATGCGCGACCGCCTTATCGAGCAAGTTGAGCAAGTCCCACTCGGTCTCGCAGACCCGGCGGCCGATCGTCGCGAGCTCCACCGAGGGAGTCTGGCCGCTCAGGTGGCGTTCGGCCTGGTAGCGGCAGATGACACCCCAACGCAGCGTCGCCTGCACCAGCCACCAGTGAAACGCCGCCCGATCGACCGTGGCGCCGCCGGCATTTTCGTAACCGTGAAGAAAATCCTCGATGCTGCCCAGTCCGCCGGCCGCGAGATCCGCCGGCGCGCCGAACCGCCAGGCGCGGATGCAGAACCAGGCCAGGTCTTCATAGACCTCACCGACGTGCACCAGCTCCCAATCGAGCACGGCCGCCAGCTCGGATCCGTCGACGATCAGGTTGCCCATCCGAAAGTCGCCGTGCACCAGGCGCGGCGGCGACGGCGCCGGCCGGTTGTCGGCCAGCCACCGGAACGCCCACTCGAACGTGGCCGTGGTGTCGCCCATGATGTCCAGCTGCTCGCGCCATTCCGCCAGCTGATCCTCGTGACTCACCCCGGGCAGGTCTGTGTCGGCTCGGTGGATTGCGGCCAGCGCTTCGGCGCACTGGCCGCAGCAGCCGGTCCCTGGCCGCGGCCCCTCCACCTTTGTCGAGCGTCCGCTGGATGCGGCGGACGATGGTCTCGCCGCCGATCGCTTCGCAGATCAGGAATGGATTGCCCAGTGCGGCAACAGAATCGTCGGCGACGACGATGTGGGGGACCGGTGCGCCGGCGGCGGCCGCCGCGCGTTGGGCGAGAGCTTCGAGTTCCATGCCGGCGTGCACCTCGTCGGGTGGACCGGTGCGAAGGATCAGCGACCGCCGTCGAGCGCCCGTGACGGCGTCGAACGCCCAGGTGGTTCTGCTGGCACCGCCGGTCAGCGTATGCAGATTCTCGACGACTGTGCCGGAGCCGAGGGCTGGTTCCAGCACGCCGGCGAGTTTCGGTGCCAGCGCTTCGGCGTCGCTCACTTGCGGCCGAACTTGAACAGTCGCTGGGCCACCCGGCGGATCTGAATCTCCTCGGCGCCTTCGGTGATCCGGTAGCGGCGGTGGTGGCGGTAGATGTGTTCGAACGGCTCGTGACGGCTGTAGCCCAGACCGCCGAAGATCTGCATCGCTCGATCGGCGGCGTCGCACACCAGCCGGTTGGCGCGATAGTTGGCCATCGACACCTTGTCCGACACTTCCATGTGATGGTCGCGGTCGAGGTGCCACGCCGCGTACTGCACCAGCAGCCGGACCATCTGGGCCTCGGTCTGCAGCTCGGCCAGGGGCCACTGCACCGCCTGGTTTGATGACAGTGGTTTGCCGAAAACCTTTCGTGTGCCCGCGTATTCGGCGGCGCGATCGATACAGTACTGTGCCGCGCCGAGGCTGCTGGCCGCCTGACGGATGCGATTCTCGTGCAGGAAGGTCTGCGCGACCTCCAGCCCGCGGTCCACCTCGCCGAGCACCGCGTCGGCGGGTACCCGCACATCGGTCAACTCGACCTCGCCATGGTCGGTGGGCATGTTGAACGTCCACCAGTAGTAGGGGACGTGGAAGCCTGGCGTGTCGGTGGGAACCAGGAAAGCGGTGATGCCCTGAGCCTGGCCCGGCTCGCCGGAGGTACGGGCGAAGATCAGGTCATGGGTGGCCCGGTGTACGCCGGTGTTGAATCGCTTGGAGCCGTTGATGATCCAGTCGTCCCCGTCGCGCTTGCCGGTGGTTTCCAGCCAGGTGGCGTCGGAGCCGTGCAGTGGTTCGGTGAGCCCGAAGGCCATCGAGCGTTCGCCGGTGATCAGCGCCTCGGACCACGCGGTGCGCTGCTCGTCGGTGCCGAACCGCTCCATCATGATGACCTGCGGGAAGTTGCCGACGATCGAGGACTCGTTCTGCAAATCGTTGTGCAGGCCAAGACCTTTGTGCGCCAGATGTTCGCGAATGACCGCCATGTCGATGTTGGTGCCGTCGCGGCCGCCCAGTGAAGCGGGCAGGCCATAGCGCAGCCAGCCGGCCTTGTCGGCACGTCGGCGCATCTCGGAGAGCAGGTCCTCCCATTCCCGGGTGGGGATGCCGTCGTTGTCCCAATCGGTACGGGCATGTTCTCGGCGCTGGTCGAAGTACTGCATGTTCTCGGCCTGCAATGGCGCGATCTCGCTGTCGATGAACGCATCCATGTCGGCGAGCAGCCCCGGAAGATGTTCGGGCAACGTGAAATCCACTTTGATTTCTCCTTATGTGCCGTACAGGGTTTTCTTCCACACCGTCGCGAGGGTCGCGATGGCGTCTTCGTCGCTGATCGTCAGCCCTAGCCGCCCGGAGCCGGCCGGGCCCACAAACACCGTGGTGAAGTTTTCGAATAGCAGGGCGATCGCCGCCGCGATGTGTTCGGGATTCAGCTCTGATGCATACCCGTGTTGCTGGACGTGTCGCACCGAGGCCGCGACGATGTCCATGCCGAATCGCCGGAACTCGTTCTGCACGGCGGCGAACCGTTGCTGGGTGGTGGCCAGTTGTGCGACCGCGATCATGATGCCGATGTTCTGCTTGAACATGTTCCAATAGCCGGTGACCACCGCGGTGAAGAACGCGTCGTCGTCTGGGGAGTCCGGCAGATGCAGGCTCAGCCCCGACGGTGTCAGAACTTCGTGCAGAAACGATTCCGCAAGCGCGGCGAGCAGATCTTCCTTGTCGTCGAAGTACCGATAAAACACCGCGGCGGACTTGCCGGCAGCAGAAGTGATGTCGGCCAGGGTCGTGCCGTGAAAGCCGCGCTCCGCGAACAGTTTGCGGGCCGCCTGCTCGATGGCCGCCCGGGTCTGGCGGCCCTTCGCGGTCAAGACCGTCAGTCGGCATCGAGGTGCTTCCGGTCACCGGCACGCAACAGGGCACTCGGCAAGTCATGGCCGACAACCGATTTCGCGACACCGGCCGCGGCGATCGCGGCCTGCAGGTCGATGTCGACGTCGATGTCGCTGTCGCGCAGCAGGTACACCAGGTCCTCGGTGGCGATGTTGCCGGTGGCGCCCGGCGCGAACGGACATCCGCCGAGTCCGCCGACCGAGGCGTCCAGTCGGGTGATGCCCGCCTCGACCGCGGCGTAAGCGCTGGCCAGCCCGGCGCCGCGGGTGTTGTGGAAGTGCCCGCCCAGCGGCAGCTCGCCGATCACCGGCCGCAGTTGTGCGATCAGCGATCGCACCCGTCCCGGCGTGGTGGTGCCGATGGTGTCGGCGATGCAGAACCGGTCGGCGCCGCGGTCACGCGCGGCCGCGGCGATGTCGAGCACGCGCTGCGGCGGGGTGGGTCCGTCGAAGGGGCAGTCCCACGCGACCGCGACGATGACCTCGACGCTGACATCGCTGTCGTGCGCGATGGCGATGATCTCGCTGATCTGTTCTGCTGCTTGGGCGCTGCTGCGCCCGACGTTGGCCTGACTGAATGAATCGCTGGCCGCGACCACGTATTCGATCGATCGCAAGCCCGCGGCGACGGCCCGCTTGGCGCCGTTTGGGCTGGCGACCAGCGCGGAGAATTCGATGTCGGGGTAGTGATGCAGTTCGGCGGCCAGCTCGGCGGCATCGGCCATCGACGGCACCTTCGACGGGGACACGAACGCGGTGGCCTCGACTTCGCGCACCCCGGTGGCGGCTACGGCCGCCAGCAGTTCCAGCTTGGCCGACAACGGGATTGGCTTCTCGATCTGCAATCCGTCGCGCAGCGACACCTCGCGAATGTCGACGTGTGTCATCACGACCCCCTCGGCCCGCAACTGCTCCAGCTCTTCGGCGGTCTTGCCGAGCAGCCCGAGGTAGACGTCGTCGTTGTGCTGGCCCGGCCTAGCCGAGCCGGCGTTGCGGACACTGCCCGGGGATTCCGACAGCACCGGCGTGATGCCCGGCCCGAGCACCGGCCGGCCGAGCCGCTCGTCGTGGTGCTCGACCAGCATGCCGCGCGCCCGCAGCTGCGGGTCGTTCACCACGTCGGCGACGGTGTTGATCGGCCCCGCGATCACGCCTGCGGCGCTGAGGGTTTCGATGATGTCACCGGGTTCGCGCTCGGCGGCCCAGGCGCCGATGATGGCGTCGAGTTCGTCTTGGTTGCGGCCCCGGGCACCGTGATTGACGAAGCGCTCATCGGTGGCCAACTCGGCGCGTCCCATCGCCTTGCACAGCCGGGCGAACACAGTGTCCTGGTTGGCCGCGATCACCACCCACGAGCCGTCGGCGCTCTGGTAGATGTTCGACGGCGCAATACCTTCCAGGCGGGTGCCGGACGGGCCGCGCACCACGCCGCCGACGTCGTAGTCCGGAATGGTGGATTCCTGTACCGCCAAGCATGATTCGGTGAGTGCCACATCGACGACTTGGCCGTGCCCGGTGACGCTGCGCCGATACAGCGCGGCCAGCGCCCCCTGGGCGCCGAACATCCCGGCCAGGCTGTCGCCCAGCGACAGGGCCAGCCGCGGTGGCGGCCCACCCGGGAATCCGTTGAGATGTCGCAGACCGCTGGACGCCTCGGCTACCGAGGCGTATCCGGCCTTGTGGGCGTCGGGCCCGGTCTGCCCGTAGCCCGACACCCGAACCAGGATGATTCCTGAATTACGTTGACTGAGAACGTCGTAACCGAGTTTCCACTTTTCCAGCGTGCCCGGGCGGAAGTTCTCCACCACGATGTCGGACTTTTCCACCAGATCGAGGAACAACTCGCGGCCGCGCGGCTGACGCAGATCCAGCGTGATCGCCCGCTTGTTCCGGGCGTGGACGGTCCAGAACACGTGGTGCCCCTCGACCTCGGCCTGGCCCCAGGTGCGCAGCGGGTCCGGGGCGCCCGGTGGCTCGACCTTGATGACGTCGGCGCCCATGTCGCCGAGCAGCCGCCCGGTGAACGGCCCGGCGATCAGAGTGCCCAACTCCAGCACCCGGATGCCGTCCAGGGCGCCGGCGGTCACGCAGTCCCCGTGAACTCGTGACGTTCCAGCCAGTCGGTGACCACAGTGACGGCCTCACGCAGTTTGTCGCGTTGATCGGGGCCGGCGTAGTAGTGCGTGGCGCCGTGGATTTCGTGCATCTCCTTGTCGGGATGACCGATCGCCTCGAAAAGACGGCGGGTGTGCTCGGGTGTGCAGGCATCGTCGGCGAGGTTGCCGATGACCAGCGCCGGCACCGCGATGTCGCGTCCGCATTCCACCCCGTCGCCGTGTGCGTCGTCATAGCTCCATTGCGAGAGCCAACTGCGCAGTGTGGAGAACCGCGCCAGCCCGACCGGGCTCATGTTCACCACTTGAGGATCGCCCAAATAGCAGGTTCCCGGAACCCGTTCGTTGGGATCGACGGCCGGGTCGAGCCAACGCGGGTCGGCCATGGTGCCGTGCACGATGAAACCGAACTCGTCGTCGGGCCGGTCGGCCGCTCGCAGTTCGGCCAGTTTGTCCTTGACCCATGCGGTGATTCGGCGGTTGCGGTCGATCTGGGCCTGCCGGTACCGGGCCAGGAACTCGTCGCTGTAAGGCGGCTGGTTGGGGTTGTCCGGGTTGTAGAGGTCCAGTTCCGGGTCACGTTTGGTCGGATCGGATTCGTCGAGAATCGAGCCGTCCAGCCATTCGGTCAGCGTGCCGTGCCGGCTGATGTGCGCGGCCAGCAACATGATTCCGTCGGCCGCGGGCAGGTCGAGCTTGGTGAGGTCGGGCCCGTCGCCCGACGGGCTCGAGGTGACGGTCGCGATGCTGGGCCTGCTGCTGATAGAACACCGACAGCGAACCCCCGCCGCTCCAGCCTGCCAGCACCACTTTGCGGTAGCCGAGACGGTCTTTGGCGTCTTTGATGGCGGCGCCGAGATCTTCGATCACCTTCTCCATCAGCAGTGCCGAATCGGTGCCGCGGAATCGGCTGTTGCAGTAGATGACGTGATGACCGGCCCGCGCCAGCGCGTTGATCATCGGCAGATAGGCGCCGCCGCCGATCGGGTGCATGAACACCAGCACGGTGTCCGACGGCTTGTCTTTCGGCTTGAGCAGATAGCTCTCCAGCACGGTGATCTCGGCCAGCCCGCCGTAGACATCGCGGACCCCGGAATTGTTCTGGAAGGCAACCAGATAGGGGATCCGCTCGTAGTCGTGCTTCACGGGTGCGGTGGTCGTGGTCATCAGTGCTGTCCTAGGTCGTGCGCCAGCACCTCGGCTGACGGGGTGAGCCGGCGACGGGTGTCGACGGCGATGACCTGCCAGTCGACGCGGGAATGCTCGTCGAACTTGCGGCGGGCCCGTTCGCGCGCCTTCTCCGGCGCGCCGTGGTGAACGCCTTGCGGCGCATGGGAAATGAGTCCGGGTGGCATCGGAATGCCGTAGAGCGAGCCGCCGTGGAAGAAGGCGATCTCGTCGTAGTCGACGTTGCGGTGATACCACGGTGTGCGCTCGGTGCCCGGAACGCCTTCGGCGGGTTTGGGCAGAAAATTCATCACGTAGACCCCGGTGGCCTGCATGAACAGGTGCACGGTCGGGGGCAGGTGGACGCTGTCGGAGGTCACCACGTTGTAATCGGCGATGTTGAAGGTGAACGCGAAGTTGTCGCCGCGCCACCCTTCGACGTCGATCGGATTATGTTGGTAGAACAGCGTTGTCGGGCCGCCGTCGTGGATCAGCCGGACCCGGTACTCGTCGCGGCCATCGTCATCGTCGATCGGCTCAGGATCGGGGATGACGGCCTGCGAGGGGTCGAACGGGAAGTGGCGGCCCAGCGCGCCCGGTGGCGGAACCCGGAACTCGTCGCTGGCCTCGATCATCAGCAACGTCGTCGCCTCGTGCGATGAGGAGTCGGGCACCTGGCGCCACGTGCACGCTTTCGGCAGGTACACCCAGTCACCCGCGCGGTAGCGCAGCGGCCCGAACTCGGTCTCCAGTAGACCGGCACCCTGGTGCACGAAGCACAGCAGATCGCCGTCGATGTGTCGGGCGAAGTACGGCATCGGCTGCTCGCGGCGGGACAAAAAGATTCGGCAGTCCGGGTTGGCGAACATCAGCAGCGGGCCGCCGTCAGCATCGGTTGCGTCGCTGGGCTTGAGCTCGCTGGACAGCACGTCGATCGGGCGCAGCGGACCCTCCGCCCGGTAGGCGGTGGGGTCGTGGCGGCGGTACAGATTCGCGGTGCGGCCCGTGAAACCACCGCGGCCTAACTCGTCGTCCTTCAGCCCGTCGAGATCGGCGTGCAGGCGGCGCGGTGTTTTACCTTTGCGCAGGTGAATGAAGGATTCCATAGCGGCTCCAGGGTTGCGGCGGCATCCGTGACGGCAAAACTGAAAGTGACATTACTTTTTCTTATGGACTCTCACAAGGAAGTCGAGATGATTTCTTGCGCCTGGTGCAGTCTGTATAGCTATGACCAACGACACCGCCATCGCCACGATCACCATTCCCGCGCCGGCCGAAGCCGTCTTCGGGATATTGGCCGACCCCACGACTCATGGGGCCATCGATGGGACCGGCTGGGTGCGGGAATCCCTCGACGGCGATTCTTTGTCGCATACCGGCCAGATTTTCCGGATCGCGATGTACCACGACAACCACCCCATGAAGGACTACGAGATGGCCAACAAGGTGGTGGCGTTCGACCGACCGCATGCCATTGCCTGGGAGCCGGGCCAGGACATGGCGGGAGACGGGAACCTGACATTCGGCGGCTGGATCTGGCGCTATGACATCCGCGACACGGGGCCGTCCGAGGCTCATGTCACGCTCACCTACGACTGGTCGGCAGTACCGGATGAACTCCGCGAGCACATCCAGTTCCCGCCGTTCCCCCTCGAGCACCTGGAGAATTCGCTGAAGAATCTGTCGGAATTAGCGAGCGCGCCCAACTCCTCCGACACATAAACGTCTGCGACAACAACCGGCGTGTCGCCGCAGACGTTTAAGTGTCGCATCCCTACACAGCCTTAATCCCGAACGCGCAGAACGACTTTCCCTTTCGCGGTGCGATTCTCCATCGAGGCGATCGCGGCGGCGGCCTCGTCCAGCGGATAGACGACCGGCTCGGGAGGCGGCAGCTTGCCAGAGGCGAGCAGCTTCTCGAGTTCGGCCCACTGCTCGGTCAGTGCGCCAGGGTGCTTTCCCGCCCAGGCGCCCCAACCGACGCCGACCACGTCAACGTTGTTCAGCAGCAGCCGGTTTACTTTGACCGTCGGGATCTCGCCGCCGGTGAAGCCGATGACCAGCAGGCGCCCGCCCGGAGCGAGCGAGCGCAGCGAGTCGGTGAATCGGTCGCCCCCGACCGGGTCGACCACCACGTCGACCCCGCGGCCTCCGGTCAGTTCCTTGACCGCGTCCTTGAAGCCGTCGGCCAACACGACATCGGTCGCGCCCGCAGCCCGGGCGATGTCGGCCTTGTCCTCGGTGCTGACCACCGCGATCACCCGCGACGCGCCGAGCACCGGCGCCAGTCGCAGCGCCGAGGTGCCGATCCCGCCGGCGGCGCCATGCACCAACACCGTCTCGCCCTCGTGCAACCGACCCCGGACGGTCAACGCAAAGTAGACGGTCAGGTCGTTGAACAGCAGGCCGGCGCCCGCGGTGAAGCTCACGTTGTCCGGCAGCTTGAACACCCGGTCGGGCGCCAGCACCGCGACCTCGGCCATGCCTCCGGTCAGCATGGTCAGGCCGACGACCCGGTCGCCGGCCTTCACCGGAGCATCCGCGGGAGCCGATCGCACCACCCCGGCGATCTCGGCGCCCAGCACGAACGGCGGGTCCGGGCGGTACTGGTAAAGGCCGCGGGTCAGCAATGCGTCGGGGAAAGCCGCGCCGGCCGCGTGCACATCGACGATCACGCCGTCGCCAGTTGGTTCGTCGATTTCGCCGACTTCGACACCATCCGGACCGTCGAGCCGAGTCAATTGTGCTGCGCGCATGCCACCTCCGTTGTCTCCGCTGAACGTCGCTAGCGCTTGACGTTAGCCCCGCCCGGTTAGGCCCTGCCCGCTCGGCCCCGGTTCGGTGCGCCCAACCGTTAGCGCGTGCTCGTCATCCGGCTGACGCCGCGCATGACCGATCGGCTGACGACGTGGCGGATGTGTTGCGCGGGTGATCTGCGAAATCGGTTGCGCCGCAGCGCCAAGCCGGGGGAACAGGGCCAGCGCGTTGGTGCGCTCAATGGCGGCGCGGGTGGCCGCGTCGATACCCGGATAGGTCTCCAGCCCGGCCGCGAACAGCTTTCCGGCGGCGGTCGGGGCAAACGGCCAATCGGACCCGAACGTGACGTGACCCGGCTTTGCGAAGGCCAGTAGGGTCGGCAAGGCGGCCGGGCTGGACGACAGCGCGGTGTCGAAGTAGAAGCCGGCGAAGTCGTCCAGGACATCGGCGGGGCTGCGGCCGGTATCGGCGGTGATCGCGACAGCCATCCGGTGGCTCGCATACGGGACGAAACCTCCGGCGTGGCTGAGGATGAACCGGATGTTGGGATAGCGGGCCAGAATCCCGTTGCGCACCAGCAAGTATGCGGCCCGAGTGGTGTCGAGCAGAAAGTCGGCCGCGAACGGCGGGACGCCGGGAACCGACGGTCCCGGCAATTCGGCCGGGTGGATGAACACCACCGCTGAGCGGTCGTTGAGCGCGGCGAACAGCGGGTCCTGGCCTTCCTCGCCCAGATAGATTCCGGCGTTGTTCGCCAGCAACACAACACCATCGGCATGGAGCTCGTCGAGTGAGCGCACGACTTCCGCGCTTGCCTCCTCGATGTGGGGTAGCGGAACGGTGGCGAAAAATCCGTAGCGGTCGGGATGTGCTGCGGACACGTCGGCGGTGTAGTCGTTGAGGTCGCGCGCGAGCGCGGCCGCGTCAGCCTTGTTCGGCAAAAACGCAGTGCCCGGGGTGGACACCGACAAGATGGCGGTGCCGACGTCGAGGTCCGCCATCGCCTGCAGCGAAGTCTCAGGACTCCAGTCGGGCAGTGCGCGCCCACCGGCCTCGACAAGTCCGGCGTGCTGCAGCGCTTTTCGGTAATCGGGCGGAATGGCGTGGTGGTGGGTGTCGATGCGCAGCACGATCGTCTCCGTCAGTCGTCCGGAATTGCGGCACAAGCAAGTGCGGGCACGGTGTCTTCCCGGTGCAGCAGCGACTGGGCCGCGGTCTTGAACTGGGCCAGTTTCTCGACGATGGTCTGCCCCTCCCGGGTGTGGCCCCAGAGGCTGATGCCCTGGTATGTCGTTGGTTCCCAGGTTTTCTCGTCGATGACGATCGGGTTCCAGCCGACTTCCCATTCGAAGCCCGAGGGAGTCACGGCGTAGTAGGACAACTCACGGTCGTTGGTGTGCTGTCCGACCGTCAGCGCCATCTGAAAGCCGAGGTCGTTGACCCGCTGGTAGGACGCGGTCATATCGTCGAGGTCGGCGACCTGGATGTTGACGTGTTGAACGCGGGTGCGGATCGGGTTGATCGGGAGCCGGTTGACCGCGGCGATCGCGATGGAGTGGTGACGCTGGTTGACCCGCAGGAAGCGGATCTTGAACTTCAGGCCACTGATGGTTTCGTCGATGTAGTCGGTGAGCCGGGCGTCGAAGACGCTGTCGTAATACCCGCGCATCTGATGCGGCTTCGTCGATGTGACAGCGACGTGGCCGATCCCGGCTTCGCCGGTGACGAAGCCGCCACGGACCGCCATGTCCAGCGGTGTGTCGTCGAGGCCGGGGCGGGTGAAGATCTCCTGTGTCAGGCCATTTGGGCCGGCAAACCGCACCAGGCGCTCGACGCCGCGGAGCTCGGTCTCCTCGATGGTGCCAGTGGCGACCGGCACGCCGTGCCGGGTGACCCGGGCGAGGATTTCGTCGAACGTGCGATGGTCGTCGACCTGCCAACCGAGCGCGGCGACGTCTTCGGCGGGCCCGCGCTGCACCAGGAAACGGCATGCGTGATCGTCGAGGCGGAATCGCAGCACATCCGGCATCGCCTCGTCGAGGTGCATGCCGATGGCGTCCCGGCCGAAACGCCGCCAGTCGGCGAACTTCTCGGTGTCGACGACGACGTAGCCGAGGTGGACACTGGCCGAAGATGTTCATCGATCGAAAACTGATGGTGCGCTGAGGAAGTCGACCGCGATCCGGTTGAAGAACTCGGCTCGTTCCCACTGCATCCAGTGGCCGGTGCGGGAGGTCATCACCAGGTCGGCGTTGGGCATCAGGTTGGCCAGCATCGGGCCACCGGCAGGCCGGTTGACCTTGTCGTCGCGGCCCCACAACACCAGCGTCGGTGTCAGGAGTTGCTTGAGGCGCTTGTCACGGGTGAGGTCCATCCGCCACAACGTGCGCAGCGCAGTCGGGCCGGACGGTCGTCGCAGTGGCGGGTCGGCCACCACCGCGGGATCGACCGACGCGCTGTAGCGGGTGTCGATCAGGCTGTCCGGCACCGAGGTGCCATCGTAGACAAGATAATTGCGGATGAATGCTTCCAATTTGTCGCGGCTGGGGCCGGCGCCGCCGTAGTAGGACAGCAGGCTCTTGAGCCCGGCGGTCGGGGCGCCCCGGGTAGTACCGATGCCGCCTGGGCCCATCAGCACCAGCTTGTCGACACGCTCGGGTGTGCCCAGCGCCAGCCGCAGTGCCGCCGCACCGCCGTAGGAGTTGCCCACCAGATGTGCTGTGGCGAGGCCGAGTTCGTCGAGCAGGCCGCGAATCATCCCGGCGAGGTAGCCGAACGGGTCGGACTGGTCGACGCCTTTGCCCGAGCGGCCGTACCCGGGCAGGTCGGGCACGATCACCCGAAAATGCTCCGCCAGCGCGTCGATGTTGCGGGAATAGTTGGAGACGCCCGAGGCGCCGGGCCCGCCGCCGTGCAGCATCACAACCGATGGCCCGTCGCCTGCCTCCGCGAAAAAGATCGGTTTGCCGGCCACGATGACGGTGTGCTCGACCAGGCTCGCCGTGGTCATGCGTTGGCCGCGGTTCTGGTCGAGGTGGACATCGCGTAGCCGGCGGGCGGCGGCGGCAGTGCTCGGCCGGATCCGGCGGCGGCATAGATGAATCCGTCCGGTCGCAACACGGCCGCGGCTGCCTTTTTTCGCCGTAGCCAGCGAACTAGCGTGGGTTCGACGATCTGGATCGTCGGGACGCCGAGATTCGCCCAGGCCTGGCTGCCGTCTGGCGCAGGTCCGACGTGCACGACGGTCCACTGTCCGCGGAGCACCTCATCGAAGCGGACCTTGACTCCCTCGGCGTTGGTCACCCACGGTTGCGGAATCTGCCAGCCCACCGCGCGGTGGCGTACGGAACTGAGCAAGCCCCGCCGGTACCGCGCCGCGGGTAGCCAGGTGATTTTGTCCAGTGCGGCGTTCGCCCCCGGCAATCGCAAAATAGTGCGCAGCAGATGATTTCGTACGACGGCTACACCGCGGTTGCGCTCGGTGATGATCCGGCCGGTACGACAGGCCCGCCGCGTCAGTTCGGTGACGTGTGGTTTGCGTTCGGCTTGGTAGGTGTCTAGCAGCGACTGGGGGGCCTGCCCTTTGGCGACGGCGGCCAGCTTCCAGCACAGGTTGGCGACATCGCGGACGCCGGCCGACATACCCTGCCCGATCCACGGCGGCATTGCGTGAGCGGCGTCGCCGGCGAGAAATATCCGGCCGACCCGCCACCGGTCGGCGACGCGGACGTGGTGGCTGTAGATCACCGCCCGCAGGATCTCGACATTGGCGTTGGTGATGCCCTGATCGTTCAGGACCTTCCAGATCGTCTCGTGGCGGAGCAATTCCTGTTCGAGTTCGGCTGTCCGCGCTGGGTATTCCCAACGGTGGTGGCCCAGGGGCGTCGGGCAGTCCACGGTCGGCCGGTCCGGGTTGCAGTGAAATCGCAACCGGTCGTGGCCTTCCCACTCGCCCAACACCTTGGTGTCGATGACGACCCAGCGCTCGCTGTAGGTCCGCCCGGTGTAGCCGACTCCGAGCTGGCCCCGCGTCGGCGACGACCCGCCGTCGGCGGCGATGACGTAACTCGCGTGCACCCGTTTCAACGTGTCGCTCCGCAGATCGGCGAGCATCAGCTCGACGCGCTCGTCCTCGGGATGTACGCGCAGGCATTCGTGTTCCAGCAGCACCTCGACCTTGGCGAATCGCGCGACGCCGTCGCGCAGAACCTGATCGACCGCGGGCTGATACAAGAACTGCTGCGGCGGGTGGCCGGTCCCGCGCGGTCTGACCTTCAAGTCGATGAACGGCACGCCGCGGTGGTCGACGAAGGTCAGCGGCCGGTCGGGCAGCATGTCGCGCTGCAGGCGTTCGTCCAGCCCGACAGATTGCCAGATCCGCATGACCTCTTCGTCGGTGGAGATCGCTCGGGCCCGATTGTAGACATCCGGATCACGCTCGACGACAAGAACTTTCAGGCCCAGCTGGCCCAGGATATTAGCGGCGGTCGCGCCCGTCGGACCATAGCCGATGACGGCCACGTCGTATGTCTCTGAACTGGTCACGGTGGTCTCTCGTCGTCGAGGGTTGTTCTGTAGTGATCGTTACGGTAGTGTAGCGATCACTACAGAGTCAAGGGGGCGAAGTTGCCGAAGAAGGTGCAGCCGGTACGGCGCAAACGCGCCGACGGTGAGCTGTCGCGAGAGCGCATCCTCGACGCCGCTACCGAGATCGCCGCCGAGCGTGGGTACGAAGGCGCCAGCATCGCGCTGGTCAGCGCCAAGTGCGGGTTGCCGGCGAGTTCCATCTACTGGCACTTCACGAACAAGGACGACCTGATTGCGGCGGTGATCGAGCGCAGCTTCGCCGACTGGCTCGCGGCGTGGCAGGTGCCCGATGACGGCACCGCCCGAGATCGCCTGGCGGGCATGGCCATGCAGATCGCGAAAGCGCTGCTCGACTCGCCCGATTTCATTCGACTGGGCCTGATGTTGGCTCTGGAGCGCCGTCCGGTCGAGCCGCGTGCACGCGCGATGTTCATTCAGACTCGCGCTCAGACCTGCGAGCAATTGGCCGAAACCATGCGCGGATTCGCGCCGGATCTCACCGAGGCTCAGATCTATCTACTCGTCACCTACGCAATGGCCGGCGCCGACGGATTGTTCATTGCCAAGGAGATCGGAGGCGACGCAGTGGATCTGATCGCACTCTTCGAGTTGCACGCCCGCGCGTTGTACGACACCGCACTGCGGCTGATCACGGAAGGCCGGTAGAGGAGAACATGACGGCCCACACCGATCTGCACAGCGAGCACGGCGCCCGGCGCGGTGAGCACCCCGGACGGTCGCTGAACCCGGTGATCAAAGTCCACGACCTTGCCTGGCTGGAATTCCAGAAGCCGGACCTGGTCCGCGCCGAGGCGTTTGCGCACGCATTCGGATTCACGACGGTGTCACGCAGCGCGGACGAGTTGTATCTGCGCGGCTGCGACGCGGGCGCGCCGTGTGTGCTGATACGCCGCGGCGCGACATCGCGATTCGTCGGCACGGCGTTCCTGGCGGCCGACGAGGCCGATGTGCGGCGACTGGCTACCGCCACCGGCGCGCAGCCACGCGCGTTGCCCGATGCGATCGGCGGCCTGGCGGTGGATCTGACCGATCCCAGCGGGATGCCGGTTCGCGTGGTCGCGGGCACTCGTCAGCTTGCCGCGCTGCCGGCCCAGTCGGCGGGGACCTTCAACGTCGGCGCTGACGTGCTGCGCGTCAACGCCGTTCGGCGGCCACCCCGGCAACCCGCGCGCATTCAGCGACTCGGCCATGTGGTGTTGCAGACGAGCCAGGTATCGCGAGTCGCTCAACTGGTACCTCGACCAACTCGGCATGATCGTCAGCGACTTCCTGTTCTTTCCCGGTCAGCGCGACCGCGGACCGACGATGAGCTTCATCCGCTGCGACCGCGGCCAGACACCGGCCGACCACCACACCCTCGCGCTCGCACTGGGGCCGACCAACCGGTACGTCCACTCGGCGTATCAGGTATGCGACCTCGACGCTCTCGCCGCCGGTGGGGAGTACTTGAAAGATGCCGGCTACCAACGCAGCTGGGGGATTGGCCGACATATCCAGGGGAGCCAGATCTTCGACTACTGGCGCGATCCCGACGGCTTCATGGTCGAGCATTTCATCGACGGCGACATGTTCGACTGCACGCTGGAACCCGGCTGGGCGCCGTTCACCGGATCCGGCTTGGCCCAGTGGGGTCCGCCCGTCACCCGAGACTTCCTCGGGACCAACCCGCGATCCCTGCCCCACGAAGCGCGGTCGATGATCAGCGCGCTGCGGGCAGACAACGAATTCGACATCCGTCGCCTGATCGGCCTGATGAAAGTAGCCACGTCATGACCGTTTCCATCCTGCGCACCGCCGACGCCTGGTGGGTCACGACGGCGGCCGGGGCCGTCAAGGTCGACACCGACGCCACCAGCACGGCGGGACTGCTGGCCGACCGCGCCGCCGTCGACGCCGCCGCGTCCGGTTCCGCCGCGGTAGCCGTCGACAGCCTCGCGCTGCTCTCGCCGCTCACCGCGCCGTGCCGGGTGGTGGCGCAGATGACCAACTTCACCTCGCACGTCGAAGACGCCGGCATGGACCCCAAGTCGATTCCGCTCACGTTCTTCCGCAAGGCATCTGGATCGATCACCGGGCCGTCCGATGACATCGTCAAGCCATCGCACGTTCGGTTCCTGGACTACGAGGTCGAGATCGGTCTGGTGATCGGTCGCGAGATCCCGGTCGGCACCGAGATCTCCGAGGCGAACCTGGCCGACTACATCGCGGGTCTGGTGGTGACCAACGACGTGTCGGCACGGGACGTACAGCTCCCGAAAACCCAGTTCTACGAGTCGAAGTCGTATCCGACGTTCACCCCAGTCGGCCCGGCGCTGGTGCTGGTGGACGCCGACGAACTCAAACGGTTCGGCGACCTACGACTCCAATTACGGGTCAACGGCGAAGTGCGCCAGAATGCAATCGTCAACGGCGACATGATCTATCCGCCTGTCGAGGCGTTGCAGGGGCTGGCCCGGTTCCAGCGCCTGGACCCGGGTGATGTCGTCTTGACCGGAACGCCGGTGGGCACCGCGCTCAGTGCGCCGCCCAAGCCGATCGAGATCATCGGCTCGCTGTTGCCGCCCGCGGTCAAGTGGAAGGCCTTCTTCAGCCGCCAGGCCAAGAACCCGAAGTACTTGCAGGACGGCGACATTGTGGAAGCCGCGGTCGCGACCGATGACGGAGTGGTCGATCTGGGCTCGCAACGCAACGTCGTGAGATACGCGTGATACGCAGACCGCCCGCCGGAGTACCGGTCTATCGGCCAGACATCTACGCAGGCGAGGCCATCGTCGACCCGTATCCGCACTATGCCCGGCTTCGCGAATTGGGTCCCGTGGTGTGGCTGCCGAAGCAGCGGGTGTACGCGTTGCCCCGATTCGGCGAGTGCAAGGCCGTGCTGCGCGACGATGGTGCGTTCGTCTCCGGCGACGGTGTTGCGCTCAACGCCATCAGCAATCGATTGTCCCGCGGCACGACGTTGAGCAGCGACGGCAGCGAGCACAGCCAGCGGCGCAAACTGGTGGCCCACCGCATGCTGCCGCGAGCGCTGGGTGCCATCAGCGACAGCGTGAACGAGCAGGCGGCGCGCGTTGTCGACGCCGCCTTGGCGAAGGGCGAGATCGACGGTGTCAGCGACCTGGCGTCCGCCTTGCCGCTGGCCGTGGTGCCCGACTTGGTGGGGTGGCCACGCGATCAGCGGGACGATCTTCTCGCCTGGGCCGGAGCGACATTCGACGTCCTCGGACCGCTCAACCGGCAATGGATGAAATCGTCTCCGTCGAGTGTGCAGATGCTGCGCTTCGCGCGCCGCGTCGTGCGCCAGCGCAGTGTGATCGACGGCAGCCTGGGCCATGACGTGCTGGCCGCGGCCGACGACGGGAAACTGCCGCACCGCGAGTGCCCGCCCCTGATGGTCGATTACGTCGCTCCGTCACTGGATACCACCATCAGCGCGATCTCCAGTGCCCTGCAACTGTTTGCGGTCTTTCCGGAGCAGTGGGAGATCGTGAAAGACAATCGGGATCTCATCCCCAACGCCGTCAACGAGGTCATCCGCTACGAGTCACCCCTGCGGGCGTTCTCACGAAAAGCGGTTCGGGAGTCGATAATTGGCGATGTCACGATTCCGGCTGGGTCACGTGTCCTGGTGATCTACGCCTCGGCCAACCGTGACGAACGGGAATGGGACCAACCCGACGTCTTCGATGTCCGCCGCGACGCCACCCGGCAACTCGGTTTCGGCCACGGCGCCCATGCCTGCGCGGGGCAGGGGTTGGCACGGATGGAAACCGAGGCGATGCTTCGCGCGCTGGCGGAACGCGTGGACCGGATCGAGCTGACCTCACCACCGACGTGGGCCATCAACAACATCATTCGGCGCCACGAACGCCTGCCGCTCAAGCTCATTGCCGCCTGAGCGGGCTCACGCCTACTTCAGCTCGGACGACGACAGGCCCAGCAGGCGGCGTGCGACCACCAGCTGCTGGATCTGCTGGGTGCCCTCGAAGATGTCCATGATCTTCGAGTCGCGGGCCCACTTCTCCAGCAGCGTCTCCTCCGAATAGCCGATGGTGCCGACCATTTCGACGGCTTTGAGGGTGATGTCGCTGCCCACCCGGCCGGCCTTGGCCTTGGACATCGACGCTTCTTTGGAGTTGGGGATGTTGTTGTCGGCCTGCCACGCCGCGCGCAGGGTCAACTGGTAGCTGGACTCCCACTCGGCCTCCATCCGGAGGAACTCGGCCGCGGCGGCGCTCTGCACCAGAGCGGGCTTGTCGTAGGAGATCTCCACGCCCGCGTTGGTCAGGATCTTGCGCAGCTCTTCCAGGGTGGCGCGGGCAATTCCGACGGCCATGGCGGCGACCACCGGGCGGGTGTTGTCGAAGGTCTCCATCACGCCGGAAAAGCCCTTGCCCGGCTCGATTTCGGGGTTACCGAGCAAGTTTTCTTTGGGAATACGGGCGTTCTCGAACCGGATGGCCGCGGTGTCGGAGCCCTTGATGCCGAGCTTGTTCTCCAGCCGCTCGACGGTGACGCCGGGGTGCTCGCGTGGCACGATGAACGACTTGATCGCCGCGCGACCCTTCGACTTGTCCAGCGTCGCCCAGACCACGATGTGGGTGGCTCGCGAACCGGCGGTGACATAGATCTTCTCGCCGTTGATCACGTAGTCGTCGCCGTCCAGCTTGGCGGTGGTGGACACCGCCGCCGAGTCGGAGCCGAATCCCGGTTCGGTGATGGCCATTGCGGCCCAGACCCGGCCCAGTCGCTCGAGCTGTTCGTCGGTGGCGACGGCGGACACCGCCGCGTTGCCGAGGCCCTGGAAGGGAATCGACAGCAGCATCGCCGCGTCGCCCCAACTGGCCTCCAACGCCTGCAGCGCCGCGGACATGTTGGCGCCGTTGCGGTTTTCACCGGTGCTTTCGCTGCTGCGAAGCCCGTTGGCGCCGGCCATGTCCAACGTGTTGGCTGCGGTGGCTCCGGCGAACAGCTCGGCCAGCGTGTCGAGCTCGACCGGGTAGGCGTGCTCCCTCTGGTCGTACTTTCGGGCGATCGGCCGCATCATCTCCGCGGCACCCTGGTGTGCCGTGTCGACCACCGCGCGCAACTTGCCGGGCAGTTCCAAATTGATTGCCATGATTAGTCTTTCGTTGCCTTGGGAAGTCGGACTTAGATGACTACTAGATAACTACTACGCCCTCGGCGACGCCGAGGACTCTCAGGTCGCGGTACCAGCGCTCCACGGGGTGCTCCTTGGTGAAGCCGTGGCCACCGAGCAACTGCACGCCGTCCAGGCCGATCTGCATGCCCTTGTCGGCGCCGAGCCGCTTGGCCAACGCGGCTTCGCGGCTGAATGACAAGCCTTGCTCGGCCCGCGCCGCGCCGCGCCAGGTGACCAAGCGCAGCCCATCGAGTTCGATGGCGATGTTGGCGCACATGAATGCGACGGACTGCCGATTGGCGATGGGCTCACCGAAGGCTTCCCGTTCCTTCACATACGGGACGACGTAATCCAGGACGGCATGCGACGTGCCGACCGCGAGCGCGGCCCAGCCCAGCCGCGACAACGCGATGGCCTCGGAATAGTCGGCATCGGTCGCGTCGTCTTCGCCCAGGCGTGCACTCAGCGGCACCGAGACGTTGTCGAGTTCGACGCGGCCCAGCGCGGCAGCGCGGATACCCATGCTCGGGTCGGCCTTGACGGTCAGGCCTTCAGTCGCCGACTCGACGATGAACAGCGCCGGCTTGCCGTTGAGTTGGGCTGCGACGATGAACAATTCGGCGTCGGCAGCCGCCGGGACCAGAGATTTGACGCCGTTGAGCCGGTAGCCGCCCGGGGTGCGGACCGCGGTGGTCTTCAGCGCCGTCGGGTCGAACAGCGGCTGCGGCTCGGCGATCGCCAGGCAGGCCTGCGGGACGTTCTCACCGGCGAACTCGTTCAGGTAGGTCGCCTGCTGACCGGCGCTGCCCCAGTGGGTGAGCGCGGCGGCGACGCCGGCCGGCGCCAGGATCGGCAGCGCCAGCCCCATGTCGCCGTAGGCCAGCGCCTCGGCCACCAGCACGTTGGTGACGCTGGATCGCTCCGCGGCGATGCCGTCGAAGTCCTCGGGAATGTTGATCGCGGTGATACCCAGCTCCGCGGCCTTCTTGACCAGGTCCGGGGGATAGGTGATCGCCGCGTCGGCGTCGTGCGCGGCCGGCCGCAGCACCTCTGCCGCGAATTCCTCGACGGTTTCGACGATCAGCTTCTGGTCGTCGTCGGGCGTCAGGTCGTAGTAGTCCTTCGCCGCTGGTCTTCAGTCGGGTCGGGTCCGCCGCGCAGGTTCTGGACCCGCTTGAACTGGCGGCTGGTCGCTCCGGCGGTGGCGAAGATCGTCTGGGCGCCGTAACGCAGCGTCCGGTTCAGCGGATCGCGCAACCCGTACTTGTCCAGGAATTCCTGGCCGACGAGGGGCGTGAGCACGCCCAACGCGACGTCGATGCCGGTCCGCTTGTGCTTCTGCTCGCCGATGGCGGACTTTTTGCCTGCGCGCTTGGGACGCGGCTTCGAGCCGTTACGGGGAGCCGTTCGTGGGGGTGACAGTGTTTGTCATGAATGCAGCCTCGGTCGTTGGGGCAGTGCGATGACTGTATCTTACTCCGGAGTAAGATAGAAGTTGCGTGTTACGCAGTTCACACGCTCGAGCTAACCAGCGGACAGCCTTCCGAGGACCTGATCGTGCAAAAGACCGTTGCTGGCCACCGCGTTTCCGCCGTGCGGGCCGGCGGTGCCGTCCAGGCCGGTGAACGTCCCGCCCGCCTCGCGGACCAGGATGTCCAGCGGGGCCAGGTCCCACACCGACACTTCCGGCTCGGCCGCGATGTCGACCGCTCCCTCGGCGACGAAGCAGTAGGACAGGAAGTCGCCGAACGCGCGCACCCGCCACACCTCGTCGGTGAGTTCCAGGAAGCGGTCGCGCACGCCGAGCTGGGCCCACCCGGACAGGCTGGAGAACGACAGGCTGGCCGAATCGAGTTGCGCCACTGAGGAAACCGACAGCCGGCGAGCCGGGGCATCGCCGACGGCGACGAACGCGCCCGCGCCGGTGGCCGCCCACCAACGCCGATGCAACGCCGGCGCACTGACGACTCCGACCTGGGGGACACCGTCGACCAGCAGCGCGATCAGGCTTGCCCACACCGGCACGCCGCGCACGAAATTCTTGGTGCCGTCGATCGGGTCGATGATCCACTGCCGCCCGGCCAAAGTGGTTGACCCGCCGAACTCCTCGCCGAGGACGCTGTCGTCCGGACGGGCTCGGGCAAGTGTCTCCCGCAGGCCTGTTTCGACCGCGTGATCGGCATCGCTGACCGGCGTCAGGTCCGGTTTGGTGTCGACCTGCAGGTCGACCGCCCCGAAGCGGGCCAGCGTCACCGCGTCGGCCTGATCGGCCAGAGCCAACGCCACCGCAAGGTCGTCGTCACGCTCAAGCGCGTCTCGCATAGGGCCGCCTTTCACCGAAACCGCCACGTCTATGTATGCCAGCAACCCCGCTGCGGCATCGCACCGGGTCGCTCGATGTGTCCTGTTTCTGATCCGTTCAGCGGGACGACGCACGATTTCTGGCGCGCGACGGGGAAGATCGGCGAGGATTGCGATGTACGCGATGGTTTCCCGTCCCGGTGACCGCGCGGACACACGAGAGGTGACACGGGCGATGGCTGACGAAAAGCGTGGGCAGGCAGCACTTTTCGATGCGCTGACGACCAAGGGCACGGCCTTCTCAGAGGCCGAGCGCCGTCAGTACGGCCTGCTCGGCCTGCTACCGACCGCGGTCAAGACCATGGACGAGCAGGTCGCGCACTGCTGGCACGAGTTCTCGACGCGCCGCGACGATCTGGACAAGCACATCTATCTGCGGGCACTGCAGGATCGCAACGAGACGCTGTTCTACCGGGTGCTGCACGACCACATCCCCGAGTCGCTGCCGATCGTCTACACCCCGACCGTCGGCGAGGCCTGCCAGCGCTTCAGCGAGATCTACCGCCGGCCCCGGGGCCTGTTCGTGTCCTACCCCGATCGCGACTGTCTGGAAGAGGTCCTGGAAAACCGGCCCCACCGCGACGTCGACGTGATCGTGGTGACCGACGGGCAGCGCATCCTCGGCCTGGGTGACCAAGGCATCGGCGGAATGGGCATCCCGATCGGCAAGCTGTCGCTGTACACCCTGATCGGCGGCATCGACCCCGCTCGCACGCTGCCGATCGTCCTCGACGTGGGCACCGACAACGTCGAACTCCTGCAAGATCCGCGGTACCTGGGCTGGCGCCACCGCCGCATCGACGACGACGAGTACTACGCGTTCATCGACAAGTTCGTCGGCGCCGTGCGCCAGCAGCTTCCCGATGTGCTGCTGCAGTGGGAAGACTTCGCCACCGCGCACGCGCAGCCGATTCTGTCTCGCTACCGCGATACGTTGCTGACCTTCAACGACGACATCCAGGGCACGGCCGCCGTCACCGTCGGGGCGCTGCACGGTGCCGCCGAAGTCGCCGGCCGCCCGTTGTCGCAGCAGCAGGTCGTCATGCTGGGCGCCGGCTCGGCGGGCATCGGCGTGTTGAACATGGTCCATCGCGAGATGGTCAGCGAAGGACTGTCCGAACAGGCTGCCGCGGGAACGGATTTGGGTGGTCGATGTGGTCGGTCTGCTGACCGACGACCGCACCGACCTGTCCGATGCGCAGCGTGACTTCGCCCAGCCCGCTGAGCGGGTAGCCGGCTGGGGACTTTCGGGCCCCGCCCAGCTCGCCGATGTCGTGCATCACGTCGACGTTGGGGTCCTGCTCGGATTGTCCACTGCCACTGGTGCTTTCACCGAGTCGATCGTGCGTGAGATGGCGGGCAAGACCGAGCGGCCGATCATCTTCCCGCTCTCCAACCCGACCAGCCGGGCCGAGGCGCACCCTGCCGAGTTGGACCACTGGACCGACGGTCGGGCATTGATCGCTACCGGCTCTCCCTTCGCGCCACTGCACCGCAACGGCGTCGAATACGTTGTGGCACAATGTAATAACGTCTACATCTTCCCGGCGATGGGGCTTGCCGTGACCGCAGCGCAGGCGACCCGGGTGACCGACGAGATGATGCGGGTCGCCGCGGCGACCCTGGGAGACGCATCCCCGGCCCTCACCGATCCCGACCAGCCGCTGCTGCCGTCGTGGGCGGATGCGCCGGATGTGGCCGTGCGCATCGCGCAGGCCGTCGCGGTGCAGGCCGTGGCAGAAGGCGTCGCCCCGAAGCGCAGCAGCGAGGAGCTCGCCGAGCGGATCGCGCAGGTGCACTGGCACCCGGTCTATCGGGCGGCATCAACGCTGACCGCCGGCGGTCCTACCATGGCGTCGTGTGGGAAATCCTCTCGGTGCTGTTGCTCCTCGCGATCGGCGCAAGCTTTGTGGCGCCGCGACTGTTCCGCCAGCGTCCCGGCGCCGACTCGTTGAGCGGAACACTGCTGATCACCGGCGTCAGCCCGCGACCAGACGCCACCGGTGAGCAGTACGTCACGATCACCGGCGTCATCGACGGGCCCACGATCAGCGACTACACCGTCTATCAGCGCATGGCCGTCGACGTCGACCGCTGGCCGGCGGTGGGGGAGTTGAAGCCGGTGGTGTACTCGCAGCGCAATCCCGAGAAGTGGGCCTTCGCGCCGCCAGAACTGCCAGACCTGCCCGACCCGCTGACCCGCCGGCCGAGTAACGCGCGTCAGCCGTGGCCGATGTGCAGCAACTTGGTCAGGTTCGCCAGCTTGACCCGGGGCCGCCCGTGCGGCTCACCGGAGGACCGTTCGTGCTCGTCGATCAGCTTCCAGTGCGCATCGGTGACCAGTTTGGGCTGCCGTTCGATCAGCCAGCCGGCGAGTTCGTCGGCGTGGTCGGCGCCGAACTCGGCCAGGTCGGCGGCGGCGGTGAGGTCGGCGATCAGCGCGTCGACGGTGTCCTGCGAGTCCTTCTTGTTGGTGCCGATCACCCCGGACGGGCCGCGCTTGATCCAGCCGACGACGTATTCATTGCGACTGCCGTCGATCCGGCCGTCGCTGTGCGGAATGGTCCCGCTCTTCTCGTCGAACGGCAGCCCTTCGGTGGGAACGCCGCGGTAGCCCACCGAGCGGACCACCAGTTGCACCGGCACTTCCTCACGCTCGCCGGTGTCCTTGGCGGTCACCCGGCCGCTGTCGTCGGTGACCAGTTCGTTGTGCCCGAGCACGATCTTCTCGACGCGTTCCCCGCCGGCGATCTCGATCGGGGAGGTCTGGAAGCGGAACACGATCCGGCGGTGGCCGGGACGGAGCTCGCGCCCGACGTAGCCCTTGAGCACCTTGATGTTCTGCTTGCAGACCTTGCCGACGGCCGCCGCGTCCTCCTCGGTGATGTTCTCGAAGTCCGCGGGGTCGACGACCACGTCGACGTTCTCCAGATCGGCCAGTTCGCGCAGCTCCAGCGTGGTGAACGCGGCCTGCAGCGGGCCGCGGCGACCGATGACGATCACTTCCTCCACACCACGGGGCCGCAGCGACTCCAGCGCGTGGTCGGCGATATCGGTGCGGGCGAGCTCATCGGGCTCGGTCACCAGGATGCGCGCGACGTCGAGCGCGACGTTGCCGTTGCCGACCACGACAGCCCGGGCGCCGGACAGGTCGGGCGAGATGTCCTCGAAGTGCGGGTGGGCGTTGTACCAGCCGACGAAATCGACCGCGGCGACGCTGCCGGGCAGCTCTTCGCCCGGGATGTTCAAGCGGCCGGTCGGCCTGGGCGCCGATCGCGTAAACCACCGCGTGGTACTGCTCGGACAACTCGGTGGCGGTGACGTGCTTGCCGATCACGACGTTGCCGAAGAACCGAAACCGTGGGTCTTCGGAGATCTTCTCGAATTGCTTGCTGATCGACTTGATCTTGGGGTGGTCGGGCGCGACCCCGGAGCGGACCAAACCCCACGGCGTCGGGAGCATCTCCAGCATGTCGACGGCGAAGTCGAGTTGATCGTCGGCGTCGGCGGCTTTGAGCAGCGATGCCGCGGCGAAGAATCCCGAGGGACCCGACCCGACGATCGCAACGTGGAAGGGGCGCATAAGCCACGATGCTAAACGCCCGCCCAGCCGATCCGTAGCTCAAACTGATTCGCCCGCTTCCGCTTCCCCCATCTCACCCCGCTGCGCGGGGTGCATCGTCATCGGGCGTCACGCCGTCTGTCCTGATTACCCGGCCGGTAACGTGAGCAGGCGTGGACCCCGACCGTCAGGCCGATATCGCAGCACTCGACTCCACGCTGACCACGGTGGAGCGAGTGCTCGACGTCGACGGTCTGCGCGGCCGCATCGACAAACTCGAGCACGAGGCGGCCGATCCCAAACTGTGGGACGACCAGGCCCACGCGCAGCGTGTCACCAGCGAGCTCTCCCACACCCAGGGCGAGTTGCGGCGTGTCGAAGGGCTGCGCCAGCGGCTCGACGACCTTCCGGTGCTCTACGAGCTGGCCGCCGAAGAGAACTCCGAAGACGCCAAGGCCGAGGCCGACGCGGACCTGAAGGCTCTTCGCACCGACATCGAGGCGATGGAGGTGCGCACCCTGCTCTCCGGCGAATACGACGAGCGGGAGGCACTGCTCAACATCCGCTCCGGCGCCGGCGGCGTCGACGCTGCCGACTGGGCCGAGATGCTGATGCGGATGTACATCCGGTGGGCCGAGCAACACAAATATCCCGTCGAGGTGTTCGACACGTCCTACGCCGAAGAGGCCGGGATCAAGAGCGCCACTTTCGCGGTGCACGCGCCCTACGGGTACGGGACGCTTTCCGTCGAGCAAGGCACCCACCGGTTGGTGCGGATCAGTCCGTTCGACAACCAGAACCGTCGTCAGACGTCCTTCGCCGAAGTCGAGGTGCTGCCGGTGGTGGAGACCACCGATCACATCGAAATTCCCGAAGGCGACCTGCGGGTCGACGTGTACCGTTCCAGCGGTCCTGGCGGACAGTCGGTGAACACCACCGACTCCGCGGTTCGACTCACGCACATCCCGACAGGTATCGTCGTCACCTGTCAGAACGAAAAGTCGCAGCTGCAGAACAAGGTTGCGGCAATGCGGGTCCTTCAGGCAAAGTTGTTGGAACGCAAGCGTTTAGAAGAACGTGCCGAGCTCGACGCATTGAAGGGTGACGGCGGCAGCTCCTGGGGTAACCAGATGCGGTCGTATGTACTGCACCCGTATCAGATGGTCAAAGACCTGCGTACCGAGTACGAAGTGGGTAACCCGGCGGCCGTTCTCGACGGAGACATCGACGGATTCCTGGAAGCAGGAATCCGGTGGCGCAATCGAAAAGATGACGACTAAAACGACGTATTTAGCTATCGACACCGCCCAGCGCTGGCACGACTTCTGGCACGGCGTGATCGGTCAATGGATCATCACCCGCGGCCTGCGGGTGATGATGGTGTTGATCCTCGCGATTCTCGCGATCCGCTTTGTCACCTGGGTCGCCGATCAAATCGCCCGGCAACTCGACGAACGCTTCGTCGAGAGCGATGCGCTGGTGCGGTCGGAGGCGAGCAAGCACCGGCAGGCATTGGCGTCGGTTGTCCAGTGGGTGTCCATCGTCCTCATCGCGATCTGGGGCATGGTCCAGATCGCCGACGTCCTGAATTTCTCCGTCGCGGCCTTCGTGGCGCCGGCGACCGTGATCGGTGCCGCGCTCGGCTTCGGCGCGCAGCAGGTGGTCAGGGATCTGTTGGCGGGGTTCTTCATCATCGTCGAGAAGCAGTACGGCTTCGGTGACTTGGTCACGTTGACCGTGGTGTCGACGACCGAGTGCAGCGGCACGGTCGAGAATGTGACGCTACGGGTGACCCGGCTGCGTTCGCCGAACGGTGAGGTGCTGACCATTCCGAACGGCCAGATCGTCAAGGCGGTCAACGAGTCCAAAGACTGGGCGCGCGCGGTGGTGGACATCCCGGTCTCGACGAGCGTCGACCTCAACCGAGTCGGCGAAGTGCTGCGCCAAGAGTGCGAGGCCGCCCTGGAGAACCCGATCCTCGGCGACTTGTTGTTGGACGCGCCCACCTTGATGGGTGTGGAAAGCATCCAGGTCGACACCGTCACCTTGCGAATGGTGGCCCGCACCTTGCCCGGTAAGCAGTTCGAAGCCGGCCGCCAGCTACGGGTCCTGGTCATCCGGGCACTGGCCCGCGCGGGCATCATGACCGCGGCGGACGCGAAGGTCGGTGCAGTCGACGGCCCGGGTATCGAGGTGTCAGAGGCTGAACAGAAAGAGTACGAAAAGACCCACCAACCGGTGAAGCGCTGATGAAGCTCACACTCAACGTTCTCGAACGCCACAGCCGCGATGCGGACAAGCACTGGCCGAGCTACATGTTCGGCGGACGGGTCCGGACGTCGACGCTGGTGTTGATCGTCGCGTTCTTTGCCACCTGGTGGACCTACAACGCCTACCGACCTGTGCCCGACTCCACCGGTGGCGCCGCAAGTCGTGCCGCCGGGATACGTTCCCGGACCCCAACTACACCTGGGTGCCGCGCACCCGGGTGCAGCAGCCCACCTACGACACGCCGACCACCACGGTCCCGACGACGACGCCCCCGCCGACCACGACGCCCCCGACGACGACCACGCCGCCGCCGCTGATCCCGACGTTCGTCCTGCCGCCGCCCTTCGGTCCTGGGACGACGCCGCCCGCTCCGTCGACCCCGACGCCACCGCCCGGCCCGGTTCCGGCGCCCGCGCCCGCACCGGGGTTGCCCGGTCTGCCGGGGCTGCCCAGATGACGCAACCTGGCTCACCAGCGCGCCGCGTCGTCCGGACATCCGACGTTCGCGGTTACACT
Organism: uncultured Actinomycetota bacterium; assembly: GCA_963796825.1. Taxonomy (GTDB): domain Bacteria; phylum Actinomycetota; class Actinomycetes; order Mycobacteriales; family Mycobacteriaceae; genus Mycobacterium. The sequence goes on along the minus strand of CAWCNE010000006.1, from coordinate 14,544 downwards.
GGCGACCCGTGATGATCACCCTCGACCATGTCACCAAGCAGTACAAGTCGTCGGCGCGGCCGGCGCTGGACAACGTCAACCTCAAGATCGACAAGGGTGAATTCGTCTTCCTGATCGGTCCGTCCGGCTCGGGCAAGTCGACGTTCATGCGGCTGCTGCTGGGGGCCGAGACGCCGACCAAAGGTGATGTTCGGGTCTCGAAGTTTCACGTCAACACGCTGCCCGGACGGCATATCCCCAAGCTGCGGCAGGTCCTCGGCTGCGTCTTCCAGGACTTCCGGCTGCTGCAGCAGAAGACGGTGTTCGAGAACGTCGCGTTCGCGCTCGAGGTGATCGGGAAGCGGCCCGAGGTGATCAACCGGGTGACGCCCGACGTGCTGGAGATGGTCGGGCTGTCCGGCAAGGCCAGCCGGCTGCCGCATGAGCTGTCCGGCGGTGAGCAGCAGCGGGTGGCCATCGCGCGCGCCTTCGTCAACCGGCCGTTGGTCTTGCTGGCCGACGAGCCCACCGGAAACCTCGACCCGGAGACCAGTAACGACATCATGGATTTGCTCGAGCGGATCAACCGCACCGGGACCACGGTGCTGATGGCGACCCATGACCACCACATCGTCGACTCGATGCGGCAACGCGTGGTCGAACTGTCGCTGGGCAGGTTGGTGCGCGACGAACAGCGCGGTGTCTACGGGATGGACCGCTAAGTGCGCTTCAGCTTTCTTTTCAACGAGGTCCTGACCGGCTTTCGTCGCAACGTGACGATGACCGTCGCGATGATCCTGACCACCGCCATCTCGATCGGACTGTTCGGTGGCGGCCTGCTGGTGGTCCGGTTGGCCGACCACTCGCGCAGCATCTATCTCGACCGGGTCGAGACGCAGGTCTTTCTGACCAACGACATCTCGGCCAACGACATGACCTGCGAGAGCCCGCAATGTAAAGCGTTGCGCGAGAAGATCGAAAAGCGCAACGACGTCAAGTCGGTGCGGTTCCTCAATCGCCAGGACGCGTATAACGACGCCATCCGCAAGATCCCGCAGTTCAAGGATCTGGCGAGCAAGGACGCCTTCCCGGCGTCGTTCGTCGTCAAGCTGGAAAACCCTGAGCAGCACGCCGAATTCGACGCCGCGATGCAGGGCCAGCCCGGGGTCGATCATCTGCTCAACCAGAAGGAGCTGATCGACCGGCTCTTCGCCGTGCTGGATGGCCTGTCCAACGCCGCCTTCGCCGTCGCGTTGGTACAGGCGGTCGGGGCAATCCTGTTGATTGCCAACATGGTTCAGGTCGCTGCATACACGCGGCGTACCGAGGTCGGCATCATGCGACTGGTCGGTGCCACCCGCTGGTACACCCAGTTGCCGTTCCTGGTCGAGGCGATAGTCGCGGCGACGTTCGGTGTCCTCATCGCGATCGTCGGGTTGATCGTGGTGCGAGCGCTGTTCCTCGACAGCGCGTTGAGCCAGTTCTATCAAGCGCATCTGATCGCCAAGGTCGACTACGCCGACATCCTCTACATCTGCGCCGTTGCTGCTGTTGGTCGGCGTCGCGATGGCCGGGGTCACGTCGTATGCGACGTTGCGCCTGTACGTGCGGCGGTAGCGGTGGCCAAGAAGTCGTCGAACAAATCCGGGCCGGCCCGGCAGATCTTGGCGACCAACCGCAAGGCTCGCCACAACTACTCGATCCTGGACGTGTTCGAGGCCGGGGTGGTTTTACTCGGCACTGAAGTTAAAAGTTTGCGGGACGGCAAGGCGTCGTTGGCCGACGCCTACGCGACCGTCGACGACGGCGAAGTTTGGCTGCGTAACCTGCACATTCCGGAATATCACCACGGCAGCTGGACCAACCACGAGCCGCGTCGCAACCGGAAGCTACTTCTCCACAGGCACCAAATCGATGTACTCATCGGCAAAATCAAGGATGGTAACCTCGCGCTCGTTCCGTTGTCGCTGTATTTTTTCGAAGGAAAAGTCAAGGTGGAGCTTGCATTAGCGCGTGGTAAGCAAGCCCACGACAAGCGGCAGGACATGGCCAAGCGCGACGCCCAGCGCGAAGTGATTCGCGAGCTGGGCAGGCGATCCAAGGGCATGAGCTGATCGGGGCGGCGTACGCCCAGCTTTCTGCAGTCAGCTACGGCGTCAGTGATTTTGTCGGGGGTGTAGCTTCCCGGCGGGCGGCCGCGCTGCGCATCATGCTGGTGACGTACCCGCTCGCGACGTTGTTGCTGGGGGCGCTCGCCGTGACCGCCGGTGGGCCGATCCATCGCGGGTGCGGTGCTGTGGGGTTCGCTCTACGGGATCAGCCAGGCGATCGGGGTCTACTGGTTCTACTTGGCCGTCAGCGCCGGACCGATCTCGGTGGTCTCACCGCTGGCCGCGGTGCTCAACGCGGCGGTCCCGGTCGCGGTCGGCGTGGCGCTCGGCGAGCGGCCGGGCGCGAGCGCGTCGGTCGGCGTGGTGCTGGCGATGTTCGCGGTGATCCTGGTCAGCCGGGAGTCTCCGGATGACGACGACGTCCGGACACACAGATTCACCAGCAAGGTCGCCTGGCTGACCATTGGGTCGGGCGTGGCGTTCGGACTGGACTTCGTACTGCTGCACCAGGCTCCGGTGGAGTGCCGGATGTGGCCGCTGTTCTTCGCCCGGGCGGCGGCGACCGTCCTGGTGATCGGGGTCGCGGCGGCGAGCAAGAATCTCGAGCTGCCGTCCAGCACGCCGCTGCGGCTGGCGGTCCTTGCGGCGCTGCTCGACACCTGCGCCAACGTCAGCATGCTGCTGGCGATCCAGAAATGGATGCTGTCGCTGGCCAGCATCCTGATCTCGCTGTACCCGGCGACCACGGTCGTCCTGGCGATCATCGTGCTGCGCGAGCGGCTGACGCGCTGGCAGGCAATCGGCATGGTGTTGGCCGCGGTATCGGTAAGCATGATCGCCGCTGCGTGACCTCGGTCTAGCATCAGGCGGCATGGGCAGCGTCACCGTTCTCGACAAATCCGAGGTGCTGTCGGGTCTGTTCGGCACCTGGGACAGCCTCGAGACTTGCTGACCGGACTGTCCGAGCAGCAATGGCAGACGCCGACGCCGCTGCCCGGCTGGTGCGTGCACAACGTGGTCGCCCACATCGATCGGCACCGAATCGATCGCTGCAAGGCCTCAACGCGCCCGACGCCGATATCGATCTGACGACGCTGGACCATGTGCGCAACGACGTGGGCGTGGCCAACGAAGCCTGGGTCCGTCACCTCAGCGCAGAGTCCGGAGCTGCTCTGCTGCAACGGTTTCGGTCCGTCACCGCGGCATCGGCGCGAAGCGCTTGTCCGCTATGTCGGTCGACGATTGGAACGCGCCGACCCCGACCCCGGTCGGACTGGAGAGTTTCGGACGGTTCATGCGGGTGCGCCTTTTCGACTGCTGGATGCATGAGCAGGACATCCGCGACGGCGTTGGCTCGCCATCGTCCGACGCGGAACTGAGCGGCCCGGCGGCGCGGCATGTCGCTCGACGAGATCGCCGCGACGATGGGCTACGTGGTCGGCAAACTCGGCAAAGCGCCCGAAGGGTCCCGGGTCGCCATCGAGCTGACCGGCCCGCTGGCCCGGACCATCCGCGTCGCTGTCGACGGTCGCGCCCAGGTGGTCGACGATTTCGGCGGGCTCGACCCGACCGCGACGATTCGCCTCGACGGGCTGCTGTTTGCCCGGCTGGCCGGCGGACGCACCGACGACACGGCCGGCGTCGAACTCGGCGGCGACACCGAGGTCGGCGCGCGCATCGTCGAGCATGTCAATTTCGTGATCTGACCAGCGGCCTGTCGGGATGATTGGTCGCTGACCTGCTGTTGAAAAGCGCGTACTATGAATTGTCTTGCCGAAAATCGGCAGGGGTGCGAGGGGCTGAACGGTTTCGACTTCGCGCATCGAATCAAGGGAAGCGTGCCGGTGCAGGCAAGAGACCACCGTAAGCGTCGTTGCAACCATATAAGCGCCGATTCACATCAGCGCGACTACGCACTCGCTGCCTAAGCGACTGCGTGTCTGTCAGACCGGGAGCGCCCTCGGCCCGGACCCTGGCATCAGCTAGAGGGACAAACCCACGGGTTCGGTCGCGGGACCCGTGGGGACATCAAACAGCGACTGGGATCGTCATCTCGGCTTGTTTGCGTGACCGAGAGATCCGAGTAGAGACTTAGCGAACTGCGCACGGAGAAGTCTTGAGGGAATGCCGTAGGACCCGGGTTCGATTCCCGGCAGCTCCACTGAGAAGATAGCTGGTCAGAGCCATAGGCTCTGGCCAGTTTTCTTTTTGGGCCCATTTTGGGCACACCTTGAAACTAGGTCGTCCATCTTGTCGGCCACGTCGTCGAGGTCATCGGGGAACAGGTGCCCGTACTGATCGAGCGTCATCATCGCCGACTTGTGCCCCAACTGTGCCTGCACCGTCTTGACGTTCGCACCGCTGGCGATCATCAACGACGCCGCAGTGTGCTGTAGCTCGTGGACGGTCACCCGAGGGAATATCTCATCGGGCCGCCGAGGCGGCAGCGGTGTAGCCGTCGACGACGAGCTATTCGCCTAGAACGTCACCGCGAGATCCTGGCGTGCCAGTCTGCGAACACCCCAGGCGAACGTGACCAGTGGCATGGTGCACCACAACAGATTCAAGACAACGAACTTGATCCACATCTCCAGCGGACTCGTCATGCTCTGCATGTTGTTAGCAATTTCAGCCCCGAAGTAGACCGCTGGCAGGGTGACCTCGACGATCATGCCGCCCATGATGAACGAAAGCTGGGTGTTGGTGAACCGCTTACCGTTTCGGAAGAACTGCACCAGCGCGTAGGCCTCGAACAATCCTACGAAGAAGGCGATCCATTCCATGACGACGATAAGCGGATCGCCGTTGAGGTAGCGCGCGTCTCCTCCGAGCAGGATGGGAGACCACATGTAGGTCCACGGTGACCCGTGCTGCACACCGTCTCTGATCTGGTTGAAGAACAACAGCCACGGCAGTTCCCAGATGAAGCGCGGTATCAGGGCGATGAAGACCCAGACGATCACCATCGCGCTCAACCGTTCCCACTTCGTGCGGTGACGTTGGTCGGGCAGCGGGAGCCACGGCAACGCAAGCGCCGCCACGAAAACGCCGACCACGAAGGCGACCAACGTGGTGGACGCAACCGCGTGGGACACCCCAGCGTGAAACTCGAGGTACCAGAAGACCAAATGGATGGCGAAGAAAAACGCCAAAACGCCAAAGAGCGACTTTTGTAGCGACGAGAAACCCCGCCTGGCCGACGACGTTGGTTCGTCTTTGCGATTAATCGTGTCCGTCATAACCGAACCTCCATCGACAGTCGGAATTGTTTGGCATGGCAACCAGATCGGCACTGCTCCGCCGAGGCCAAATCGCCGTCACCGTCGCCGGCAAACGCATCCGAGGTAGAGGCCACCGTGTGCGTGCGAGATACCGGTAGCAGCACGCCCCGTAGCATGGCATATGCCATGTTTGTCTGCCGGGGTTTTGGCCATATGGTCCATGCCGCCGGGAAAGCGGCCATGTCTGGATGTGCTGTGGTGATCACCCGTGTCCTAGGCTGCTGAAAATGACGTCGGGCGGTGCACGGTGGTGAGCGCGCGTAGACGCACCGAGCCGCGCCGTCCGGCCACCGGGCGTCAAGAGCGCGGCGACCGGACTCGTGAACTCCTGATCGCCGAGACGGTGCAATGCATTCGGGAGGAAGGTTTTTCGGCGGCCAGCACTCGGCACATCATCGAACGCGCGGGTGTGAGCTGGGGCGTCATTCAACATCATTTCGGTGACCGTGACGGGCTGTTGACCGCGGTGATCGAAGACGCCGTGGATCGTCTCGTTGAGACGCTGAACGGCTTGTCGGAGGCGGCACCGGAGCACTCCGACACGCTGGGGCTGGTGCGCGCGGTGTGGGATGCGTTGGCCAATCCGAGGGCGATGGCCGGCCTGGAGATTCTCATCTCGACCAAGGACATGCGCTCAGCGCTCGACGAGTCTCGTATGGATCGCCTCGGCGCTGCCTTGGCGGGCCTGACAGAACGGGTGAATGTGGGTGAGGACACCGGTGCTGTGGGGGTGGGTCTGATGCTGTGGACGACGCCGGTGGCCATGATGATCGCCGAGATGTTCGCCAGGCTGCCCCTGGCCACCGAGGAGGCGCAACGGGCGCTCGCCGACCTTATCGATCAACACCGCTGAGCACCCCGTCCTTCGAGACGGCACCGCGGCCCGGACTCTAATGTCGTCGGCCCGCAATGTAACTCACGCGTGGAGAACTCATTCTGGGCGAGGATCGCGCATGAGGTCCACCCAATTTTCCGCCGGCCGCATCGATGACGCCCCGGACGCGTACACGCTGATGCCGCCGTGGGGATCGAGAAAGGCCCCCGATTTTTCGTCGTAGGCGACTGGTGTCCGATCGTGAGCGCCACGAAGCAGCAGAGCCTCGATGGTGGTCGACCCCCTGCCGCCCGGTGCGTCGACTACGGCGACGGGACGACCTGAGGCACCCATGCCGCTTATGGGGAATCGCCTTCGTGGGTGCACCCTCGGAAGGGGCCTTCGCTTGGCTGACGCTTTCGTAGAATCGCGTCAGCCTCGGCACGTCGGCGGTAAGCAGTCCCGTTTGGCTTGAGAGTCATAGTGAGTGCCTCTGAAATCGTCCGCTGCGATCTAGCTACGCTACGCTATCGTAGCTATTTGCGGGAGTCAATCTTTGCCCTCGCACCGTCCCGCAACGCGGGCCGCCAGCCAAAGGACCGGAGCCGCTACAGCGTTCCAGGGAACCGACAGGCCTGACAGAGGATCGCTGACGTTACGGCGCACGATCTGAGGGAGTCATCAGGCCCGAGTTCGAAGCCCATCCTTCCCGCAGGCATGACGGTTCACAGACGACATCCATGGACCTACAGGCAAGAAAAGGCCCGGAGTCCCGAGTGCAACATTGGCATCAAGGAGAGCGAAGCGCCCGCTTTACGACCCCGCGGACGAAGGCATCGTCGATCTCTTGGCGTGCGAACCACCGGCGGTAGAAGATGGGGCCGGCAATGTTGGCAGTGAGCTCGGAGACGTCGAACGACGCGTCAAGTTCGCCGCGTTCCTGCGCTCGCGCCGCAATTGTGTTGAAGCCCGAGATCATTCCCGCGTGAGTGCGCGATTGAAGATCAGCGACCTCCTGGTCGCGTTCGGCGGCGTCGATGATCGAGGGCAGCGCGGACGACCACCGGCCTGTCTGCAAGCGTTGAGCCAAGGCGAGCGCCAATGCGGTCAGGTCGGCCTGAAGGTTGCCGGTGGCGGGCGTTGGAAGCCGAGGGGCGAATTGCATGACGGCATCGAACAATAGGGCTGAGCGTGTCGGCCAATAGCGATAGATCGTGGTCTTGGCGACACCGGAACGGCGGGATACTTCGTCGAAACTGACGCCGCTGAAGCCGGCCTCGGTCAGCAGCTCGTAGGCGGCGGCCAAGCTGGCGGACTTCACGGCTTCCTTGGAACGCCGCGGCGGATCAGCGCCCCTCGTGGGCCTGGCTGGGGTCGAGGATTCTGAAGGCACTCCGGTTGACCCCTCCTCCCAATCTAAGCTACTGTACCGTAGCTTCGGTTGTGAAGCTAAATTATGGCTACGAAGCCATGGATCTCGCACAGCGCCACGGCGGCTGGTCCTTACAGTATCGGAGGAAATCATGAGTGTTTTAGTCACGGGCGCGACCGGCAACGTCGGCTCAGTCGTGGTCGAACAGCTGGTCGCGGCAGGGTTGGACGTTCGAGCGTTCACGCGGTCCCCGGAAAAGGCGACGTTCGGGCCGGGTGTCACTGCGGTCAAGGGTGAGCTGCTCGACGTGGATGCGCTACGGGCTGCGATGGACGGCGTCGACGCGGTATTCCTTCTCAGTCCGGTCGTGCCCGATGAGTTGAACGCCACGATCTCCGCGCTCAATCTGTGTCGCGAGGCGAACATCAAGGCCATCGTGTACTTGTCGGTTTTTCGGGTCGAGCAGACCGCTGACGTTCCGCACTTCGCGGCGAAGTTCGCCGCCGAGCGCATGGTCGAGAAGTTCCACATGCCGGTGACCATCTTGCGCCCGAACGCCTACATGCAGAGCCCGGTCGTCAAGGATTCTCTCGTCGGCCAGGGTGTGTTCCCGTTCCCGATCGGGCAAAAGGGTGTGTCGTTCACCGACATTCGCGACATCGCCGAGGTCGCCGTACTGGAATTTCAACGCCGGCTGGCGGCCGAGGAAGCACTCGGTCCAGACGTCTACGAGGTGGCCGCGGAGGACGTTCTGACCGGCGAAGCCTGCGTCAAACTGTGGAGCGAAGCGCTTGGCCGCCCAATCGAATACATCGGAGACGATCTCGACCAATACGTCCAGAGCTTGCAGGCCTTCGCCCCCAGCTGGATGGTCTACGACTTCAAGTACATGATGAAGCACTTCCAAGAGAACGGCCCCGCATCGACCGACGCCGAAGTCGAGCGTTTGCGCCAACGCCTGGGCCGCAGCCCGCGCTCCTACTACGACTTCGTCATGGAGAGCGCCAAGCTGTGGGGCGCGGCGTCCGACTAACCCCGATGGCTCATGGGCGGTAGGCACGTGCCACCGCGCAGATGCACGAAAGCGTCTATCCGCCAAGGGAATCCTGAACTTTCGACGATTCACGATTCCTTGTCGGGAAGACGCGATGTCAGCACCGCAGGTTCGTTCCAAGGAGGCTCGAGTGAATGTGTTCTGGAAGTTCTCACCCTGGATGAGCAAGTCCGTCTTGCTACCGCCGGCAGCGATCTTGGCCATGGTCGGTGTCCGCAACCTGGCCCATCCAAAAGAACAAGCAGCAGAACGGGGCATCGCCTTCACCGGTCCCCTGGGCGCGACGATCTATCGCGTCGGCTTCGCGGGTTTCCCGCTGGGTTGCGCCGCGTTCCTCGCGTATTGCCTGCGCGCGAATCAACGCACGCTCACCGGTCTGATCTTCTCGGCCCTGTTCAACGGTGTCGTTCTCGCGGTTCGCATCTTCGGGATGAACGTCGATTCCACCGTCGAGCAGAGTCTGCACCTCGTCAGAGCAGAGATCGTCGTGGTCGCCTTCAGTCTCGCGGGTATCACCCTCGAAATCGGGCGGCGACCTCATCGTCTGCGAGGTCCGCTCCACCCCTGAGATAGACCACGGTTCCAGTTCCACGGACCGGTGAAACACCGGCCCCTCCGACGGGCTCAGCGACCGCTGACCGTCAAGCAAAAAACGAATGTAGAAGGAGAGAGTTGATGAGCTTTGACACCCCCCATGGCACCCGCGGTGCCCGCCTGCCCAGCAAGAGGCTGATGAACTGGATCAACGCCTTTAACATGAGACGGATCCGCGGCAAGGCCCCCAAGGTGATGGGCTTCCCGTCGCTGGTGTTGACGACCGTCGGCGCCAAGAGCGGCGCACCACGCCACACCCCGGTCGCCTACTTCCCCGACGGCCCCGACAGCTGGCTGATCGTCGCGTCCGCGGCCGGGGCCGCCAAGAACCCCGACTGGTACTACAACTTGCGCGCGCACCCCGACGACGTGCAGATCCAGCTCGCCGGGCGGACCTACGCGGTGTGCGCCGAGCAGCTCAAAGGCGCTGCCCGCGAGCACGCGTGGCGCCAGATCACCAGCACCGCAAAACGTTTCGCGGGCTACGAGCAGAAAACCGACCGCGAACTGCCGGTCATCCGGCTGCGCACCCGCCTTGACCCCAAGCCGTAGGTTCCAGGACGCCAACACCACAGCCCAATGCGATTGTTGGCAACCTGCGGCAGCGACTTACGGCGCCCGAGCGCGGCCGACGCGACCCAGGCCGTTTGGTAACTTTGCGGGGCGAAGACGGTCGGACGCCCTCGGCGAAGATTCGCGCCCCGAGTTTTATCTGGGCGCGGACGTCGGCCTCGGCGGTACCGAACCAGCGGGGCCCGACAGTTGCCGTGAAGATCGTGAAATTGGCGAGCAGTTCGGCCACTGTGCCGGGGTCAACGTCGGGCGTGACTTGGCCGAGATCTTGATAGTGGGCGACGCCCTCGGTGATCACCGACACACGGTGCTCGTGATTCGGCCGCATGACTCGCATGGAGAACGAAGGGTCCGACAGGGCGCGTCCCGCTATGTCCCAACCCGGCACAGTGCCGTGGCCGCGGTTGAGTCGCGTCTCGAAAAGCTGCTCAACGAATTCGACGAACGCGTTCGGCAGAGCCTCCATGACTTTGTCTTCTGATTCGGCTACTGCCTCCGCGATTTGACGCGATACGACCTGCTCGAAGATGCCCTGCTTGTCAACGAAGTAGTGGAAAAGCATCGACTCCGAACAGCCTGCGCGTCGAGCTATCTCCTTCGTCGCTGCAGCTTCAAATCCCTGTTCGGCGAAAACCTCGGCCGCCGCCTCCATCAACGCGCGCTGCTTCCCGTCCTTATCTCGGACTCGCTTCACCCCGCTCCCGCGCATCCGGACACAGTAACGCGGAACACCGTCCCGCGAGCCGAACGCTTTGGACTGATTCCTCAACTTGTCGATGCGCCCAGCACCTGCGAGACGAGATTGGCCGCAGCACATCGCAGTACACGCGCAGATCCACAGGAGGGGGCAGAGGCAGCCATGACGATTCGATGTCGAATTAGAAGATTGGTGGATCATGACCATCCGCATTGTCCACTCGACACACGCGGGCGTTTTCGCCATGACTGCCGCGTCACACCGGCCTCACTGCCCGAATCGAGCCACAAGCCGTGAGCTGACACGGTCTTGATCCAACTCGCGTGCAACGAGATATCCCGAACCCATCCACCCGCGCCGAACCCACTTACCAAAAGACACCCGTGTTCCAGGAGCGCCGGACGCGGCGGGAATCGACTTGACGCGCTCGAGAGCATCCTTCACCCCGCGTGGACTGAGCGGATGCGCGTCTGTCAAAGCGTGGAGGAGAGTCACCGCAACGTCGCGGTTCACCACAGGCACGCACCACTGCGGCCGCCGGCCGTAGGTCTGCTCGAATTGGTCGAGAAACCGTTGTCCCACCTCGTTTCCTTCGTCGTACTGGTCGACGCCGGTCCACCCCACGAACGCGTCCCATAGCGCGTCATTAAGCCAGGCATTCTCGAAAGCCGTTCCAGCGAACCGAGGAGGATCCCAACCCAGTGCGGCCAAAGCGGAGTTCACATGAACTACGCCGAAGCCGAAGCCCGCGTGCACTATTGCCTCGGCCTTCGCTTCCTGAAGCGTCCGTACCGCTGCGACGACGTCCTGCGCCGTCTGCGCAATCGGTGTTTCGGCCACAATTCGAATTCCGTACCGCCGGCACGCTTTACGGAAGCTCTTGGCGTACGCTTCGCCGATTAGTGACTGCTCGGTCAGGACGCCGACGTGCATGTGTCCGGCACTGGCAAGCAACTCGGCCCAGAAAATGGGTTCGTCGTCGTGCGAGCCCATCGGCAACGCGAAGAACCACTCGCCCAGGGCGTCGTCCGATCCAGTAACGCTGATGGCCGGCACCCGAAACCGCTCGTTTAAGGCGTCTCCAATAGCAACAGCATTGTCGCCGATATGCGGCCCGAAAATCGCCAAGCAGCCCTCGTCCACCAACTCCGCATAGGCGTCGACGACTGCCTTCACCGTCCCCTTCGGGAGCCCCTCAACTTCGCGATAGACGATTGTGACCGGTCGATCCAGTACGCTTGCCTTCAGCGCATCTCCGAAAACCATGTCGAACGGCGCAAAGAGGTCTTGACGGTAGGTTTCTGGGAGCCCTTCCGGAAGGATGAGGTCCATCAGATAACCGATCTTGATCGGTTCGGTGGTGCTTTCGAACGCCACGACAAAGCCTTTCGCCTAGGGTCGTCCCAGCTAGCCCAGCCAGTCACCTTCATGTAATCACTATCGAGCGACACTTGACAGCTTCGTCGCGACGTCGTTAAATGCGTCGACAATGAAGATGAATGCGGCAGTGATGTGGGACGTCCACCAGGAGTGGAGTGTCGAAGAGATCGAGCTCGACGGTCCAAAAGAAGGCGAACTGCTCGTTTCCTTCGAGGCGGCCGGGCTGTGTCACTCCGATCACCACGTCCGCGAGGGTGACCTTCCGCTCGCACTGCCGCTGGTCGGTGGGCATGAGGGTGCCGGCATCGTCCAAGAAGTTGGCCCAGGGGTACGGAACCTGACAGTCGGCGATCACGTGGTGGGTTTGTTCCTGCCTGCGTGCGGGCGATGCCGTTGGTGTTCCAGCGGCCACCAGAATCTGTGTGATCTCGGTGCCCAGATGGCGACCGGCGAGCAACTGGACGGCGGCTTCCGTCGTCATGCCAAGGGCCGCGACATCGGCGCGCTGGCCTGGCTTGGTGCATTTGCGCAATACGGCACAGTGCCGGAGGCATCGGTGGTCAAGATCGACGAGGACCTCCCGCTGAGCCGGGCCTGTCTCGTAGGCTGCGGCGTGACCACTGGCTGGGGCTCGGCGGTGAACACCGCGGGAGTCAAACCGGGCGACACTGTGGTGGTGATCGGATGCGGCGGTATTGGCAGTGGCGCGATCCAGGGTGCGCGCTTGGCAGGTGCCGAGAAGATCATCGCTGTGGACATCGCGGAGGCAAAGCGCGACATGGTTTCTCAGTTCGGCGCCACTCACTTCGTGACGTCGATGCCCGAAGCGACGGCCTTAGTTGCGGACGTGACCCGCGGAGTAATGGCCGACTCCGCCATTGTCACGGTCGGACTTGTGGAAGCCCCGATGATTGTCGACGCACTCAACATCGTCAGTAAGAACGGCGCCGTCGTGGTCACCGCGCTGGGGTCGATGCTCGACACGACGACGACCCTGCCGATGTCGATGGTCGCGATGATGACGTTGTTTCAAAAGCGGCTGCTGGGCAGCCTTTACGGGGAGGCCAACCCGCGCTCCGACATTCCACGACTGCTCAGCCTCTATCGTGAGGGCAAGCTTCTACTGGACGAAACGGTCACCACCGAATACAAGCTCGCCGACATCAACAACGCCTACGACGACATGCTCGCGGGCCGAAACATTCGCGGCGTGACATTCACGACCATTGACGCCTCGTACTGAACGCGTCAGCCCAGCTGTATTCGCGGTCCGGGTGTGAACTCCACTGGAATCTTACGGAACCCTCGAGTCACCGAATTTCCATGGAAGATCGACTCGGCATTGGTCGCTACGGTGTAGTCGGGCATCCTCGCCAGCGCCTGCTCGACGCCAATGCGGAACTCCAGTCGTGCAAGATTCGACCCCAGGCAGCGATGAACACCGGCGCCGAATCCGATATGGCGGTTAGCTTCTCGGTCGAGGATGCATCGGTGCGCATCGGCAAACTCGTGGTCGTCGCGATTGGCGGATGCGTAGTTGACAATGACCTGTTGGCCCGGGCACAGGTTCTGCCCACCGATTTCGACTTCCTTGGTAACTGTTCGAGGAATGCCGTGAATCGATCCGGCGAAGCGGATTAGCTCCTCGACCGCGGTCGACATGAGCTCGGGTTTGTGAATCAGCCGATCCCGTTCGTCAGGACGGCTGCCCAGGTAGTGGAAGGCACACGACATCGCGCTTGCTGTCGTCTCTAAGCCCGCCTGTACCAACAGCATTGCATTGGAAACGACGTCATCGAATTGCAGTTTGACACCGTCGATTTCCGCCGATAGCAGAAGTCGATCATGTCGTCTTGAGGTTCACCTTGCATCCGAGTTGTGACGGCTTTGGTGATGTGTTGGTAAAGGCCACCCCAAGCCGTCAGGCGGACCGCTTCGGTTTCCCCGTTCAGCGCTGAATCCGTGAGTTCGATGCATAGCGGGACGTCGCCGACCGGCATGCCGAGTAGATACTTGAAGAATACGATCCCGGGCTGTTGCCAGGCGACCACTGCCAAATCGCCGCGACCGTCCTCGATGAACTCGTTGATCAAAGCATCGGTTTCGGCGCGGATTTGCGGTTGCAGCTGCTTCATGCGGCCGGGGGAGAAGTACGGATTGAGCACTTTACGGAGAGCCTGCTGGCGTGGTGGGTCCAACAAGATGACGACGTCACCCGATAGCCCCATCGCATCGCCGGGTGGGGGCTTGCTCGAAAAAGTCTCCCAGTCCCTGAGGATTTCGTAGCACTCGTCGTACGTCATCGCCACCCAGGCACCGTCTTCCCGCGTGCTCAGAAATGGGAAATCGGTATGCGCGATCGGTGCCTGGTCGCGCATGTGTGAATACAGCTCGTACAAAAAGTCCGGATCTTTGAAATCCGCGTGGCGAAGATCGAAGTTCTGGGCATGGTCCTTGAGCGGGTCGGCACTGGGGTAGTCCTTCTGTTCCGTTTCGACCACGATCGTCGGGTGTCGCGGCTTCGCTACGCGGTCCTCCTGCGGCGGTCGGCCTGGGGCCGACTAACACGTCCGAAAGCCGTGTTGTCGCACGATAGATGCCGAAAAACTAGTCGTCAAGTGTCACTCGATAATGACGGCAAGCGCTTATCGAGTGTTACTTGACAAGTTCAACGCTCGCTCATAGTGTC
>CAWCNE010000005.1:0-40037 GCA_963796825.1 uncultured Actinomycetota bacterium | reverse complement strand
CGTGGAACGGCGGCGCCAGCAGTTTGCGGCGCTGACGGTGCTCGTCGCCGGCCAGGCTGAAGGTCGATCCCGGCCCGAACGCCCCACCAATCGATCCGTTCCCCGACGGCGGACGCTGGATCAAGTCGGTGCCGGTGCTGAACAGCTCCTTGGCCAGAGCGGGGTCGTTCGACCACCACCGCATGGTCGTTGTGCGGCAGGTTAACGCTCACGACGTTGCTGCCGTAGCGCTGGCAGAGGTTGTCGAACATGGCGTGGTTCTGCACCAGGAACTGGACCATCTGGACCAGCTTCGGAGTCCGGGGACCGGGCGGCAACCGCACCGGCTCGGTCGTCGCCGCTACCATGTCTTCCCTTTCCGCTGAGGATGGTGTCGAGCGCCTGGGAGCCAAACTCAAAGAGGCGTCGAATCAGGCCCACAGTATCGGTTGACCGCTTGGTCTGCACAAATATGTCGCCCCCCCGAACGCCCCTCGCAGTCCACCGGCCGGTAGACACTACAAGCATGCAGCCGATGCCAGAAGCGCCCTTTGACAAGGAGTTAGGACTGGAGTTCACCGAAATCAGTCCCGACCGGACACGCGCCCGACTCGACGTCGTACCCAAGCTACTGCAGCCGATGGGAATCGTGCATGGCGGCGTGTACTGCGCCATGGTCGAGAGCCTGGCCAGCGTCGCCGCCTACACCTGGATGGCCGCCAAAGGCGGGAAGGATCGGTGGTCGGCGTCAACAACAACACCGACTTCCTGCGCGCGGTCGGCAGCGGGATGCTCTACGGGACCGCGATTCCGATACATCGCGGCAGGCGACAGCAATTGTGGCAGGTCACCATCGTCGACTCTGACGAGCGACTGGTTGCTCGCGGCCAGGTCCGGCTGCAAAACCTCGAGGCCGAAAGCTAACTGGCGGCCTTGGCCGCCTCGCCCTCGTGCGCCTCGGCCGCCAGCACCGCCAGTTGTTCGAGCCGGGTGCGCGCGAAGGCCTGCTGCTCGGTGATCGTCAGCTGGCCGCGCTGGCTGCCCAGGAACGTCACCGATCCACGACAGCAGCGTGGTGACCTTGGTCTTGAACCCGACCAGGTAGATCAGGTGCAGGACCAGCCACGCCAGCCAGGCGATGAAGCCGCTGAACTCGCAGCGGGCCGATCTTGGCCACCGCGGAGAACCGCGAGACCGTGGCCATCGAGCCCTTGTCGAAGTACTGGAACGGCTCGCGCTCGGCCGGATCGGCGCCCGCCGAGCTCGGCCTTGATCAGCTTGGCCGCGTACTTGGCGCCCTGGATCGCGCCCTGCGCCACGCCCGGGCACGCCGTCGACGGCGCCATGTCGCCGATGACGAACACGTTCGGGTGGCCGGGCATCGTCAGGTCGGGCAGCACCTTGACCCGGCCGGCGCGGTCGAGTCTCGGCCGCCGGACTGGTCGGCCAGATCCTTGCCCAGCGGGCTGGCCGACACCCCGGCCGACCACACCTTGCACGCCGACTCGATGCGCCGGATGGTGCCGTCGGTGTCCTTGACCGTGATGCCGTCGCGGTCGACGTCGGTGACCATCGCGTCCAGCTGGATCTCCACGCCCATCTTCTCCAGCCGCGTCGCCGCGCCGCTTGCCGAGCTTCTCGCCCATCGGCGGCAGCACGGCGCGGCGCGGCGTCGAGCAGGATCACCCGGGCCTTGGTCGAGTCGATGTGCCGGAACGCGCCCTTCAGCGTGTGGTCGGCCAGCTCGGCGATCTGGCCGGCCATCTCGACACCGGTCGGGCCGGCGCCGACGACGACGAAGGTGAGCAGCTTCTCGCGCCGCGTCCGGGTCGTCTGGACGCTCGGCCTGCTCGAACGCGCCGAGGATGCGCCCGCGCAGCTCCAGCGCGTCGTCGATGGTCTTCATGCCGGGCGCGAACTCGGCGAACTGGTCGTTGCCGAAGTAGGACTGCCCGGCGCCGGCGGCCACGATCAGGCTGTCGTAGGGGGTGCGGTAGGTGTGGCCGAGCAGGTCGGAGTCGACCGTCTGCGCGCTCAGGTCGATGTGGGTGACCTCGCCGAGCAGCACCTGGACGTTCCGCTGCCGGCGCAGGATCACGCGGGTCGGCGGGGCGATCTCGCCTTCGGAGATGATGCCGGTCGCCACCTGGTACAGCAGCGGCTGGAACAGGTGGTGGGTGGTCCGGGCGATCAGCTTGATGTCGACGTCGGCCCGCTTGAGCTTCTTCGCCGCGTTCAGCCCGCCGAACCCGGATCCGATGACCACGACCCGGTGCTCGACGGTTAGGTGCAGTGTGCTTCGGGCTGGGCACTCATGGTTTGGTTGCTCCTCGACGGCGACCGGGTTCACCTACTACGGTAGTCGCCCGGCCTGCCATTATCGACGTTACGGCGTGTGATCACCCACACCGGGCCGTCGGATGTGACCCATCGCTACGCAGGTCACAGACCGACGAGCGGGCGCAACGCCTCGGCGACCGCGGTGACGACGCCCGGCGTGTAGAAGGGCATGTTGATGATCACGCCGTCGATTCCGGCGTCGAGCACCTTGGTCTTGATCTGTTCGGCGACTGCGTCGGCGCTGCCGACCACCATGCGCTGGCCATCTCCGCCGGGAACCTGGTCCGGCTTGACGTTGTCGTCGACCAACACCGTCAGCAGGATGCTGGTCTCCAGCGTCGAGCGGTCACGTCCGGCCTCGTCGCACCGCTTGGCCAGCGCGTCGAGTTTGCCCGGCAGCTCGTCGAAGCCGGCGATGATGTTGAGGTGGTCGGCGTAGCGGGCGGCGAGCGAGAACGTCTTCTTCTCGCCGCTGCCGCCGATCAGGATCGGAATGTGTTCGCGGTAGCGCGGATTCGGCGAACGCCGATTCGGTGGTGTACTACTTGCCGGAGAAGGTCGACCGCTCGCCCTTGATCATCGGGTCGAGGATCTGCAGCGCTTCCTCGAGCTTGTTGAACCGTTCGGTGAAAGTGCCGAACTCGAAACCGAGCTGGTCGTGTTCGAGTTCGAACCAGCCGGTTCCGACGCTGAGGATTGCGCGGCCCGCGCTGACGACGTCCAGCGTGGTGATGGCCTTGGCCAGCAGGGTCGGGTTGCGGTAGGTGTTGCCGGTGACCAGCGCGCCCAACTGCACTCGCTCGGTGGCCGTCGCCAGCGCGCCGAGGGCGGTGTAGGCCTCGAGCATCGGCTGGTCGGGGGAGCCGAGCATCGGCAGTTGGTAGAAGTGGTCCATCACGAAAACCGAGTCAAATCCCGCCGATTCGGCTTCGCGAGCCTGCGCGATGACGGTGGGGAAGAGCTGTTCGACGCCGGTGCCGTAGGAAAAGTTGGGAATTTGCAAGCCAAGTCGGATGGTCACGCGGTCCACCCTAATGACCGTCGTCCGACCGCGGAGGTCCGCCGACGAATTGCTCGCGCTGGGCGAATCGCGCCGGGCTAGGCGAATTGCGTCAGCGCGCCGTGACTGACGTGCAGCGTCTGTCCGGTGATGTGGCGGGCGGCGGAGCTGGTCAAGAACAGCGACATCCGCGCGACCTCGGCGGCGACCGGCGGCGGTGTGCTGGACAGCCCTTCGTAGCCCGGCTGGGCGCTGCGCCCGGCAGCGACGGCGTTGACGGTGATTCCGCGGGTGCCGAAGATCGTCGCCTGGCCGGCGACCCAGTTGGCCAGCGCGGCCTTGATCGCGGCCTCGGCGCTGCCGGCACGCGGGTTTTCCGGCACGACGCTGATGATCGACCCGCCGGATCGCAGGTGATCGCCCACGGTCTGACGGTCAGCACCGCCGACAGCAGGGTGGTGTCCAGCGAGGTGCGCCATGCGGCGGCCAGGTCGGACAGCGAGTACGCGCGCGGGTCGCCGGAGTCCCAGCGCGGCGCCGGAACGTTGACGATGGTGTCCAGGTGATGCGGGAACAGGTCGCGGACCTCGGCCAGGCTGGCGGGGTCGGTCGTGTCGCAGACGATGGCGTCCACTTCGAGTTCCTTGGCGGCCACCTCGAGATCGTCTCGGCGGGCGCCGACCAGCGTGACCGTGTGGCCGGCGTCGCGGAACCCTTCAGCAACGGCGCGACCCAGTTCGGTGTCGCCGCCGGTGACTAGCACGTCCACCGCCATGACCTCCTCGTATTCAACGTTGAATCCAGGTGACGGCTTTTCAGGCACCACGGCTCCGCCTTGAGCAACGGTCATCCGATGCTTCGATGGTGGCACACCGCAACGCCGGTCCCTGGGATTTCAGGGCGTGTATGGCATTAACTGTTTCCTTATGTTACTGGACGGTAGCTAGAGATGAAACTTCGAATCCGGCACGGCGCGGTCACCGTTTGGACAACGGTTGGCACCGTGACATCGCGGCTAGGCGCCGAGCGCGTTCACGCCGCGGGGATGGCAGGCCCGTCTGGCGTTGGCGCTGGCTGGCGATCCACGTTTCCGCGGCGGACCGCCGCAGCCGCCGGCCACGACCCCTCATCGGCGGGTCACGCGTCGGCTCACGTCGATCATGGTGTTCGCCGCCGCGCCGCTCAAGCCGACCTTCACCTTGCTCGCTGGCAAGTTTCAAGCCGACAATCCCGGTACCACGGTGGATTTCGACTTCGCCGACTCCGTCGGACCTGGCGAACAAGTTGACCGCAGGGCGCCAGCGCCGACATCTTCGCCTCGACCGACACCGCGCAGATGGACACGGTCGTCAAAGCGGGCCTGACGAGCGACGATCCGGTCAATTTCGCGTCCAACACGCTGGTGATCGTGACAGCGCCGGGCAATCCCAAGCAGATCCACTCCTTCGCCGACCTCGCCAAGCCCGGCCTGAGGGTCGTGGTGTGTCAGGCGTCCGTGCCCTGCGGATCGGCGGCGCAGCGCATCGAGGACAACACCGGCGTCCACTCTCACCCCGGTCAGCGAGGAACCGCTCGGCCGACGGTCTGGCCAAAGTCACCAGCGGCGAGGCCGACGCCGGGCTGGTCTACCTCACCGACGCACACAACGCAGGCGACAAGGTCGACGCCGTCAGTTTCCCCGAAGCAGCCGACGCGGTGAACATCTATCCCATCGCCGTTCTCAAAATGCGTCCCACTCGGCGCTGGCGGAGAAGTTCATCGACCTGGTGATCGGCGCGACGGGCCGGCGGGTGCTGAGCCAGGCCGGCTTCGCCGAGCCCCTGAGCAGGCGAAATCTCGGCGGTCCTGACGCGCCCGACCGGCGCTCGTTGCGAATTGTCACCTCGCGCACGGCATCGGCGATGAGCTGCGGGGATGCGGCGGCATCGCGGCACGAAATCGCGAAAAATCACCCGAAACGTCTGCAATTCGACACTTGCGTCACGGGGGTAACACGGTAGGTTTTTTGCCTCATGGACCAGGTGGACCGCCATTCCACACGGCCCAAAAACCGCAGGACGACGCGCGTAATCGCCGCGATCAGCGGTGCCGGAGCCATCACGTTCGCGCTGGCCTACGGCGGCAGCGCCGATCCAGTGCCGACCCCGCCCCACCCCTGCGGCACCCGCCCCGGGAGCGCCCGCGCCCGCGCCCGCGCCCGGAGCACCTGCACCTGCGGCACCGGCCGGCCGCGCCCGACGCGGCACCGCCGCCGCCGGCCCGCCGGGGCAGCCGCCGCCCGCCGCCCCGCTCGGCGCGCCGCCCGCGACCGACCCCAACGTCCCGGCCCCGCCCCCGGTCGACCCCAACGCCGGGCGGATCGACAACCCGGTCGGCGGCTTCAGCTACGTCCTTCCCGCGGGATGGGTGGAATCCGACGCGACCCACCTGGACTACGGATCGGCACTGCTCAGCAAGATTTCCGGAGCGCCGACGCCCCGGCCAGCCACCACCGGTCGCCAACGACACCCGCGTCGTGCTGGGCAAGCTGGACCAGAAGCTGTACGCCAGCGCTGAAGCCGACAACGCCAAGGCCGCAACACGGCTGGCATCGGACATGGGTGAGTTCTTCATGCCGTACCCGGGCACCCGCCTGAATCAGGAGACCACCCCGCTGGGCGCCAACGGCGCGGCCGGCGGAGCGTCGTACTACGAGGTGAAATTCAGCGACGCCACCAAGCCCAACGGCCAGATCTGGGCCGGAGTGTGGTCAGCCGCGCCGGGCACCGCCGGGCGCGGCGAGCCAGCGCTGGTTCGTGGTGTGGCTGGGCACCGGCAAACGACCCGGTGGACAAAGCCGGCGCGAAGGCGCTGGCCGAGTCGGTCCGACCGCTGGCGCCGCTCCGGGTCCGGCACCTGCGCCGGGTGCGCCGGCCCCGGCTCCGGCGGCTACCGGGACTCCCGCTCCGGCCGCTCCGGCGCCCGGTGCGCCCGCTCCGGCACCGCTCCGGCGCACCGCCACCGCCCGCTCCGGCGGCCCCGCCGCCCCCGGCACCGGCACCCCCAGGACAGCCCGCCGGCGGTAACGGCGCGGCACCGGCACCCGGCACGGTGTCGACCTGAGCGGCATCCTCTGAGCAAGGGCCGGGCACTCGGCTGCTAGTCTGACGGGTACACCGAACAACAGTCCGGAAGTGGGCTACTTACAAATCAATACGCGAAGGAGCCGGTCGTGATTTTGCACATCATCTGGATGCTCATCCTCGGCCTCATCGTCGGCCTCGTTGCACGACTGGTCGTTCCGGGCAGTCAGCCACTAGGACTGATCGCAACCTCTCTGCTCGGCATCGTGGGCGCCTACGTCGGCGGCACGCTGGGCAGCGTGGTCTTCCCGCCGCACCAGTTCACCGTCACTCCGCCGATCAACCACTCGTTCCTCGGAGCGCTCGTCGGCGCGGTGCTGCTGTTGTTCATTTACAAGATGGTCAAATCCCGCAGCTGACAGGCGGCCAATCAGCTTGAGCTCCAACACGATCCCGTCCACCATGCACGCATGGCGGGTCGCTCGTCCCGGTCCGATGGACACCGAGCCGCTGGAGTACGTCAGCAGCGCAGGTGCCGCAGCCCGGACCGGCGGAGCTTCTGGTCGCGGTGCGGGCGTGCGGAGTATGCCGCACCGACCTGCACGTCACCGAGGGCGACCTGCCCGTGCACCGGGAGCGGGTGACGCCCGGACACGAAGTGGTCGGCGAGGTCGTCGAGGTCGGCGCCGACGCCGGCGACGAGTTCCGCGTCGGCGACCGGGTCGGCATCGCCTGGCTGCGGCACACCTGCGGGGTGTGCACGTACTGCCGACGCGGCGACGAGAACCTGTGCCCGGATTCCCGCTACACCGGATGGGACGCCGACGGCGGCTACGCCGAATTCGCCACGGTCCCTGCGGCTTTCGCCCACCATCTGCCGAGCGGCTACAGCGACAGCGAGCTGGCGCCGCTGCTGTGCGCCGGCATCATCGGCTACCGGTCGCTGCAGCGCGCCGCGCTGCCGCCCGGCGGCCGGTTGGGGCTGTACGGGTTCGGCGGCAGCGCGCACATCACCGCGCAGGTCGCGCTGGCGCAGGGCGCCGAGGTGCACGTGATGACGCGCGGCGACGCGGCCCGCAACTGGCGCTCGGGATCTGGGCGCCGCGTCGGCGCAAGGCGCCGCCGATCCGCCGCCGGTGCCGCTGGACGCCGCGATCCTGTTCGCCCCGGTCGGCGAGCTGGTGCTGCCGGCGCTGGAGGCGCTGGACCGCGGCGGCACGCTGGCGATCGCCGGAATCCACCTGAGCGACATCCCGGCGCTGAACTACCAGCGCCACCTGTTCCAGGAGCGCCAGATTCGCTCGGTGACCTCCAACACCCGCGCCGACGCGCGGGCCTTCCTCGACTTCGCCGCCGAACACCACATCACGGTGACCACACCGGAATATCCACTGAATCAAGCGGATCGGGCGTTGTCGGATCTCAGCGCCGGCCGCATCTCCGGGGCCGCCGTCCTGCTCGTGTAGCGACTCGTCAGCTGGACAGCTGCCAGACCAGTGCGGCAGCCAGCGCCCCCAGCCCGTTCAGCGACCAGTGCAGCGCGATCGGCGCGAGCAGGCTGCCGCTGCGTCGCCGCAGCCAGCTGAACACAAACCCGGCCGCCGCGGTCGCGACCACCGCCAGCATAACCCCGGCCAGCATGCCGACGACGCCGCCGCCGAACAGCCGGGTAAAGCCGACGTTGCTGCTCGTCAGACCCGAGCGACGTGGCGATGTGCCACAGTCCGAACAGCAGCGAACCGGCCAACGCCACACCACGGAAACCCCACGCCCGGTTCAATGCACCGTGCAGCACGCCGCGGAACGCCAGCTCCTCGGGGATGACGGTCTGCAGCGGAATGATGATCATCGAGGCGATCAGCGCGCCGGAGATCGTCGCGTAGTGGTGGTTCATGAACATCGGCCGGGTCAGCGGAAGCAGCGCGCCGACCGCGATCACCGCCACCACCAGCGCCACCGCGCCCACGGCGTAGGCGGCACCGGATTTCCAGTGCTCGCGGCCCAGCCCGAGTTCGGCCCAACCCAGGCCGTTGACCCGCAACCAGGCGACCAAGCCCAGACGCCGCGACCGGGACCGTCACGACGCTCGCCCACGGCGTGGTGAAGTGCGCGATCAGGTTCGTCACGCCAGCACCACCACGACCACCGCGACGTCGACCTGGATACGGAATTGGTGCAGCGCCGAGAGCTGGGCGAACACCGGATGGGGTTCCGCCGCGACGCTCTCGTAGCCAGACATCTCACCAGGCTACCGGTGCATCGAGGCGAGACTCAAGTTGACCCCGCAACTACGCTGGCCTGATGCCTGACGACCTGCCGGTGGGCGTTGGCGTCGCTGCGGGTACTCGACCTGTCCGACGACGACGGCGACGCGGTGACCCGGCTGCTGGCCGACTTGGGCGCCGACGTCCTGAAGGTGGAGCCGCCGGGCGGCAGCCCGTCGCGCACCCGGCGGCCGACGCTGCGCGGCACCGGCGTGCGCTTCGCGCTGCACAACGCGAACAAGCGCAGCACCGTGCTCGACCCGTCCGACCCGGACGACCGCGAGCGGCTGATCGAACTCGCCGGCGGCGCCGACATCGTCGTCGACAGCGGGACTCCCGGCCAGGCCGCCGCATACGGAACCTCCTGCGAAGATCTGGCCGATCGCTTCCCGCAACTGGTGGCGATGTCGGTCACCGATTTCGGCAGAACGGGGCCGCGGCGTCGTGGCGGGCCACCGATCCGGTGCTGTACGCGCTGTCGGGCGCGTTGGCACGGTCGGGCCCCACCACCGGGACGCCGGTCTCGCCGCCGGACGGTATCGCGTCGGCCACCGCCGCCGTCCAGGCCGCCTGGGCCGCGCTGGTCGCGTACTACAACCGATTACGTTGTGGCACAGGCGATTACATTGACTTCTCCCGGTTCGAGGCTGTCGTGATGGCGCTCGATCCGGCATTCGGGGCGCACGGCCAGGCCGCTGCCGGCATCCGCCGACCGGACCGGTGGCGCGGACGCCCGAAGAACCAGGACGCCTACCCGATCTACCCCTGCCAGGACGGCTACGTCCGGCTGTGCGTGATGTCGCCGCGACAGTGGCACGGGCTGCAGCCGCTGGCTGGGGGAGCCCGAGGACTTCCAGGACCCCAAGTACGACGTGATCGCGGCGCGGTTCGCGGCCTGGCCGCAGATCGGCCTGCTGGTCCAGCAGCTGTTCGCCGAGCAGACGATGAAAGCCCTTGTCGCCGAAGGGCCAGTCGCACGGCGTGCCGATCTCCGCCGTGCTGGACCCGACGCAGATCCTGGCGTCCGACCATTTTCAGCGCGGTGGGCGCCGTCGCCGACGCCGAACTCGTCCCCGGCGTGCTCAGCCGCATCCCGACCGGCTATTACGTCGTCAACGGCCGGCACGTCGGCTTCCGCGCTCCCGCGCCGCGCGCCGGCGTACGACCGAGGCTCGGTGGCTCGGCGAGCAGGCCGACGATCGCGGCGCCCGCCAATTCCGGCCCGCGCCCGTTCGACGGGCTGCGCATCATCGACCTGGGCGTCATCGTCGCCGGCGGCGAACTCAGCCGGCTGTTCGGCGATCTGGGCGCCGAGGTCATCAAGGTCGAAAGTGCGGCCTACCCCGACGGATTGCGACAGGCGCGGGTCGGCGATGCCGATGAGCGAGTCATTCGCCTGGACGCATCGCAACAACCTGGCGTTCGGCGTGGATCTGCGCAGCGACGGCCGGCAAGCAGGTCTTCAGCCGACTGGTTGCCGACGCCGACGCGGTGTTTGCCAACTTCAAGCCCGGAACGCTTGCCGCCCTTGGCTTTCCGTACGACACCCTGCGTTCGCTGAATCCGCGGGTGGTGCTCGCCGAAAGCAGCGCCTTCGGCGACAACGGGCCGTGGAGCAAGCGGATGGGGTACGGACCGCTGGTCCGCGCCACCGCGGGCGTCAGCAAGCTGTGGACAGACCCGACACCCGCAACCGGACGAGGCCGAGACTCGCGGCACCGGTTCTACGACGCGACCACGGTCTTTCCCGACCACGTGGTCGGGCGGATCACGGCGATCGGCGCGTTGGCCGCGCTGATCCACCGCGACCGAACCGGCACCGGAGCCCGCGTGCACGTCTCGCAAGCCGAGGCCGTCGTCAACCAACTCGATGCCCGCTACGTCACCGACGCGGCACGCGCCGGCGGCCATGCCGAGCTTGGTCGACGACACCAGCATTCATGAAGTTCTTCCGTGCGCCGGTGACGACGAATGGTGTGTCATCTCGATCCGCACCGACACCGACTGGCGTTCGGCCAGTGCGGTTTTCGGCTTACCCGAGCTGCGCGACGATGCGCGGTTCGCGACCGGCGAGGCGAGGCTGGCGCACCGGGGCGATTTGCTCGAGCAGGTGTCGGCGTGGACCCGCGGCCGCACCCCGTCGCAAGTCGCCGAGGCTCTGCAGGCCGCCGGCGTCCCGGCCGGTCAGATGAACCGGCCGCCCGATGTCCTGGAAGACCCGCAGCTGCTGCGAGCGAAAGCTGTTCAGCGACATGCGTCATCCGCTGTTCGATCACCCGCTGCCGGCCGAGACTGGCCCGGCGCCGTTCCGGCACATCCCGCCGGCGCCGCAGCGGCCGGCGCCGCTGCCCGGGCAGGACACCCGCGAAATCTGCCACAAAGTCCTCGGGATGAGCAGCGAGGAAACCGAGCAACTGATCCACGACGGAGTGCTGTTCGCATCCACCGACACCGCCTGGCATTCGCCCGGCGCCAACCGCGGAGGTTCTGTCATGCCCGTCAACCCCAGAACGCCGGTGCTAGTCGGCTACGGCCAGGTGAACCACCGCGAGAGCGAACAGCCGGACAACACCCTCGGAGCCGGTCGATCTGATGGTCGCGGCCGCGCGCGAAGCCGCCGACGCGCGGGTGCTCGAGGCCGTCGACTCGGTCCGCGTGGTCAACCTGCTGTCGGTGCACTACCGCGACCCCGCCCTGCTGCTCGGTCAACGCATCGGCGCCGACCACTTCAGCACCCGATACAGCGGCATCGGCGGCAACGTGCCGCAGACGCTGGTCAACCGGGCCTGCGTGGACATCCAGCGGGGGCGCGCGCGACGTCGTGTTGGTCGCCGGCGCGGAGATGTGGCGGACCCGCACACAATTGCGAACCAGAGGGGCAACGGCTCACCGGCACCGAGCAGGACAACTCGATTCCGCATGCCCGAAGGCGGCGACGAGAACGTGCCGATGGCCGGCGAATGCCGAGATCCGCATCGAGCTTGGACCGTCCGGCATACATCTACCCGATGTTCGAGCAGGCGCTGCGTGTCAGCACGGGGGAGTCGGTCGACGAGTCACCGCCGCCGCATCGGTGAGCTGTGGGCGCGGTTCAATGAGGTGGCGGTACGCAATCCACACGCCTGGATCCGCAAACCGGTGACGGCCGAGGAGATCTCGCAGCCGGGACCGATCGAACCGGATGATCAGCTGGCCGTACACCAAGCTGATGAATTCCAACAACATGGTCGACCAGGGCGCCGCCTTGATCTTGACGTCGGTGGAATCGCCACCCGGCTGGGGATCCCATCGGACCGCTGGGTGTATCCCTACGCGGGCACCGACGCCCACGACACCTACTCGATCAGCGAGCGCGCCGAACTGCACCGATCGCCAGCCATCCGGATCGGCGGCACGCGGGCGCTGGAGTTGGCCGGCTTCGGCATCGACGACATGGACTACGTCGACCTGTACTCATGTTTCCCGTCCGCGGTGCAGGTGGCGGCGGCCGAACTGGGATTGCCGGTCGACGACCCGGCCCGGCCGCTGACCGGTGACGGGCGGGCTGACGTTCGCCGGTGGTCCCTGGAACAACTACGTCGCACACTCCATCGCGACGATGGCCGAGCTGCTGACCGACAACCCAGGCCAGCACGGGCTGATCACCGCCAACGGGGGCTACCTGACCAAGCACAGTTTCGGCGTATACGGCACCGAGCCGCCGAAAGCCGAGTTCCGTTGGGAGGACGTACAAGCCGACGTCGACCGGGAGCCGACCCGTACCGCTGCGGTGGAATGGGACGGCGTGGGCACCGTCGAAGCCTGGACAACGCCGTTCGACCGGGAGGGCCAGCCAGAGAAGGCGTTCCTCGCGGTTCGCACCCCGGACGAACGGCGCACGCTGGCGTTGATCACCGACCCGGCGGCGGCCGCGGCGACCGTGCACGAAGACATCGGCGGCGCCAAGGTCAAGGTCGCTGCCGATGGCTCCGCCACATTGCAATGAGTTATCGGGGTTAGCTCGAAAGCTACCCGTAGCCGCTGCGCACGACTATCGTTTCTCAATCGACTAGACGCCGTGGAGGTGCTCGGGCG
The DNA here is from genome assembly GCA_963796825.1 of uncultured Actinomycetota bacterium. Lineage (GTDB taxonomy): Bacteria > Actinomycetota > Actinomycetes > Mycobacteriales > Mycobacteriaceae > Mycobacterium. The sequence goes on along the minus strand of CAWCNE010000005.1, from coordinate 27,318 downwards.
TGCGGATTCTGCTGACCGGCGTCACCGGCGTGCTGGGCCGTGCCCTGGCCCGGCAGCTGATTGCCGCGGGCCACGCGGTGACTGGCATCGCCACCGGTCCACCCGAGAAGCTGCATCCCGACGTCGAGTTTGTCAGCGCCCCGCTCGCAGACCCGCTTCTGCAGCGACTGGCCGACGCGGCCGAGGTGGTGCTACACCTCGCTCCGATCGAGGCCGGGGTGCCCGGCAGCGCCGGGATCGACGGCCTGGTGCGCGGTGACGCACGCGTCCGCGCGTCAGGCGCCCGAGTGATCTACGTGTCTGCCGTGGCAGGGGAGTCGACGCTGCGCGAGCAGGCCGAGACGCTGGTCACCAGCGGGTGGGCGCCGAGTCTGGTGGTGCGCGTCGCGCCGCCGGTGGGCCGCCAGCTGGACTGGATGATCTGTCGTACGGTGGGCAGCCTGGCGTACGGCAAGCCAGTGGCCACCCCATTGCGGGTCCTGCATTTCGACGACCTCCTTCGCTTTCTGGTGCTCGCCGTGGCAACCAATCGCACCGGAGCGGTCGACCTGGCGTGTCCGGACACCATCGACATGGCCGCCGCACGCAGCATGATGCGCTCCGTCGTCGGGCAGCGCCCCCGGCTGGCACGCCTGCCCGGCTGGCCAGAGCTGACACCCCAACTCGACATCGCCGGACCCAACGACGGATGGCGATTCGAATTCGCTTGGCACACCAGCGATGCCATCGCCGACACCGAGCGCGGGCTGATCGGCCGCAAGCTCACCGTCACCGGGGCCGCGGATATGCCCGGACATCGGCCTTTACCGGTCGAAGTTATTCCGCCGCTCGAGCCGTGCGACGGGGCGTTGCTGCGGTCGGCCTCGCCTGACGAGCACGAAGGTGAATTCGACGATCGGGTCGACCCGCGTTTTCCGGTGTTCAGCGCGGCCCCGCTGGCCGAGACCCTGCCCGGCCCGCTCTCCCCGATGACACTCGACGTCCAGGTGGCCGGTTTACGTGCCGCGGCGCGGATGATCAGTCCGGTGCTCGCATGCGGCGAAATCGTTGCCGCGGAATGGGATAGCAGGGCGATCGCGGTGTTCGGTCACCGCCCCTACATTGGCGTCTCGGCGAGCGTGATCGCAGCGGAGCGGCTGCCCGGTTGGGATCTCGACGAAGTGATGCGAAAGTCGTTGGGCGACGCATCGGTCGACCGTTGTTTCCGCATGGCCGTCCACCGCAGAGCGGGCGGCTCGGCTCGGCCGCCGCAAAAGCTGTGGTGGTCAAACGCGCCCTCGCGCTGTTGCGACATCTGAAAACGGATACGCAGTTGTACCTGGAAGCCGCTGGCGCGGAACATCTGCCTGCGTCGCAACTGAATTCGCTGCCAGACGCCCAATTGCAGGCGAGGGTCCGCCTGCTGCGCGACCGGATTCATCAGGGCTGGGCGCTGACCGGTCTGTGGTTGATCGACAGCGGCGTCACCGCGGCGACAGTGGAGCGCCGTGGCGTCCACGTCAGTGTGGCGGGTCTGGGTGCACTGCTGGACAGCGATGCCGTCGCGGCCAGGACTTCGTCGCTCGCGGCACTGATCCGCGACGACTGGCAGTTGTGCGCGCCGGGCGATCGACGGTGATCTCGACGGCATCAACGCCCAGTCGCAACCAGTCGGGGCAGCCTTCGCCGCGGCGATCGGCGAGATCGGTCACCGGGGGCCCGGTGAGGTCGAACTGGCCAACCTGATGATCGGCGACGATCCGGCGATCCTGCTGTCGGCGGCCGGGCGCGACGCTACGGACGCTTCCCCGGCGGGTGCCGTCGACCGAACCCGACGCAAAGCTGCCCGAACGGTTGGCCGCCAGCGCCCGCGCTTCCCGGGAAACGGCTTACGACACCACCATCCGCTTCACGCACGAACTGCGAATGACATTGCGAGAGCTGGGTTCTCGGCTCGTCGCGGCCGAACTCATCGATGTTGCGGGCGAGATCTTCTATCTCACCTGCGACGAGGCCGTCACGATTGCCTTCCGACGCCCGCCTGCGCATCAAGCGCCGCCGCGCAGAGCGGGAACGGTTTCAGGGATCGCGTCTGCCCGACCTCGTGACGGTCAGCTGAGCGCGTCGCCCAGCGGCACCTGCGGATCGGCCAACTTGTCCAGGTCCGCGGGGGCCTTCTTCCGGATCAGGCCCTTGATGTCGTCGAGGGCATCCCAGATGTTGACGCTGCATTCCGGCCAGCACCCGGTTTTCGGCTGTCGAGCCAGAACGCGATGAATTCCCGGCTGTCTTTACGTCACCGCGGAACACCACCCGCTGGAGTTCGGCGCGTGACCGGCGTATTCCATGCCCAGGTCGTACTGGTCGGTGAAAAAGTACGGCAGCTCCTGGTACTCGCCGGGCTCGCCGAGCATGCCGGCCACCGCGACGTCGGGCTGTTTGAGCGCGTTGGCCCAATGTTCGGTGCGGATGCGTTGCTCGAACAGCGGATGTTCGGCAGCGGCAATGTCGCCGACCGCGTAGATGTCGGGGTTGCTGGAACGCAACGAGGCGTCGACGAGCACCCCGCCGTCTTCGGTCGGAAGGCCGGCGCGCTCGGCTAATTCGATGTTGGGCTGGGCGCCGACGGCGATCAGCACGCGGTCGGCGGAGACGGTCGATCCGTCACCCAATTTCAAGCCGGTGGCTTTGCCGTCCTCGGTGGTGATCTCCTTGACTTCGGTCTCCAGGCGCAGGTCCACACCGTGGTCACGATGCAGCTGCGCGAACACCTTGCCGACTTCCTCGCCGAGCGCCGCGCTCAGCGGGACCTTGGCGGTCTCGACAACCGTGACGTCGACGCCGCGTTCGCGTGCGCTGGCCGCCACCTCGAGCCCGATCCAGCCGGCCCCGACGATGGCCAACGACGATCCCTCTTTGAGCGCGGTGTTCAGGTTGGACGCGTCGTCGAATTTGCGCAGGTAATGGACCCCGGTGGAGTCAGCACCCGGGATCGACAGCCACCGCGGGCGCGACCCGGTTGCGAGCAGCAGTTTGTCGTAGTCGAACGGTGGTGTCGTCGGAGAGCGTGACGGTGTGCGCGGACGGATCTATCGCCACCGCCTCGGTGCTCGGTGCGCAGGTCAATCTTGTTCTCGCGGTACCACTCTGAATCGTGCACAGTGAAATCGCTGAGCGATTTCTTGCCGGCCAGAAAGTCCTTCGACAGTGGCGGTCGCTCGTAGGGTAGGTACTCTTCGTCGGCAAGCAACAGACTTTCCCGTCAAAGCCCCTCTCGCGCAACGCCTCGGCGGCCTTGGCGCCGCCCAGCCCGCCGCCGATGATGACGAATGTTTTCGAGTCACGATGGCCACTTTCTTCGCCATGACTCGGCGTACCCGTCCTCGGCTTCGCAAACGTCGGGGTTATTTGGGAGGCAGCCCCGCGCGTAGTCGACGCCGCGGGTCACCCAGCCGGCCAGCTGCCGTTTGGTCTTGACGCCGTCGGCGTCGACCCGGATCCACCCGCGGACTCTCGCGGCCGGCCATCACCATCGGGTTGACATGAGCCCGCGCCAACAGCGTTTCGGTGTCGTCCGGCGGTACCCGCACCATGAGGCCGCCCTGCGCGCTGACGGCCACGGACATGTTGCCGTTGATCAGGAACGCCAGGCCGCCGAACATCCGCTTCTCGTCGACGCCGCGCAGCGGGCCCAGCAGCTCGCGAATGCGATCGGCCAGGTCGGCGTCGTAGCCATGCGGTCGCCTGACGTCTGACAAGCAGCTCGACGGCAGGTTTCCCAACTCGCCGTCAACCGATTGGTCATCAGAGATTTCGACGACAAACCGGGTTGACCATCAGGCACTGCACCACCGCAGGTTAGCGGATGTCAGGCGGCGGCGGTCACCGTCTCCGACGCGGTTCCAGCGCCAGGGCGACGATCTCGGCGACGTCGGTCATCGGCCTGACGTCCAGCGCCTCGAGCACCTCGGCGGGCACGTCGTCCAGGTCGGGCTCGTTGCGCTGCGGGATGAACACCGTCTGACAGCCCGGCCCGCTGCGCGGCCAGCAGCTTCTGCTTGACGCCGCCGATCGGCAGCACCCGGCCGTTCAGCGTCACCTCGCCGGTCATCCCGACGTCGGCGCGGACCTGCCGCCCGGTGGCCATCGACACCAGCGCGGTCACCATCGTGACACCGGCCGACGGACCGTCCTTGGGCACCGCGCCGGCGGGCACGTGCACGTGGATCCGCCGGTCCAGCGCCGCGGGGTCGACGCCCAGCTCGCTCGGCGTGCGCACGCACGTAGGACAGCGCGATCTGCGCGGACTCCTTCATCACGTCACCCAGCTGACCGGTCAGCTGCAGACCCGGGCTCGCCGTCGTTGGCGCCGGCCTCGATGAAGAGCACGTCGCCGCCCAGCCCGGTGACGGCCAGGCCGGTCGCGACGCCCGGCACCGCCGTGCGCTCGGCCGACTCCGGGGTGAACCGCGGCCGGCCCAGGTAGCTCGACCAGGTCGGGCTCGTCGATCGTCAACCGGCCGTCGTCAGCGAGCTTCGTGGTGACCTTGCGCAGCGCCTTGGCCAGCAGCCGCTCGAACTGGCGCACGCCCGGCTCCCGGGTGTAGTCGGCGGCGATCTTGCGCAGCGCGGCGTCGGTCACGCTGACCTCGTCGTCGGTCAGCGCCGGCCCGGTCGCGCTGCCGGGGCAGCAGGTAGTCGCGGGCGATGGCGACCTTGTCGTCCTCGGTGTAGCCGTCGATCTGCACCAGCTCCATCCGGTCCAGCAGCGCCGACGGGATGTTCTCGATCACGTTGGCGGTCGCCAGGAACACCACGTCGGACAGGTCCAGATCCAGGTCCAGGTAGTGGTCGCGGAACGTGTGGTTCTGCGCCGGGTCGAGCACCTCGAGCAGCGCCGCGCTCGGGTCGCCGCGGAAGTCCGAGCCGACCTTGTCGATCTCGTCGAGCAGCACGACGGGATTCATCGAGCCGGCCTCGCCGATCGCCCGGACGATCCGGCCGGGCAGCGCGCCGACGTAGGTGCGCCGGTGGCCGCGGATCTCGGCCTCGTCGCGCACGCCGCCGAGGGCGACGCGGACGAACTTGCGGCCCAGCGCGCGGGCGACGCTCTCGCCCAGCGACGTCTTGCCGACGCCGGGCGGGCCGGCCAGCACCATCACCGCGCCGGAGCCGCGGCCGCCGACGACCTGCAGGCCGCGCTGGGCGCGACGGGCCCGCACGGCCAGGTACTCGACGATGCGGTCCTTGACGTCGTCCAGCCCGTGGTGGTCGGCGTCGAGGATCTCGCGCGCGGCCGTGAGGTCGGTCGAGTCCTCGGTCCGGGTGTTCCACGGCAGGTCGAGCACGGTGTCCAGCCAGGTGCGGATCCAGCCGCCCTCGGGGCTCTGGTCGCTGGCGCGTTCCAGCTTGCCGACCTCGCGCAGCGCCGCCTCGCGGACCTTGTCCGGCAGGTCGGCCGCCTCGACGCGGGCGCGGTAGTCGTCGGACCCGTCCGGCTCGCCCTCGCCGAGCTCCTTGCGGATCGCGGCGAGCTGCTGGCGCAGCAGGAACTCCTTCTGCTCTTCTCCATGCCCTCGCGGACGTCCTCGGCGATCTTGTCGTTGACCTCGACCTCGGCCAGGTGGTCGCCGGTCCAGTCGATCAGCGCGCTGCAGCCGCTCGGCGACGTCCTCGGTCTCCAGCAGCTGGCGCTTCTGCTCGTCGGTCAGGTACGACGCGTAGCCGGCCATGTCGGCCAGGGCCGACGGGTCGGTCAGCTTGTTGACCACGTCGACGACCTGCCAGGCCTCGCGGCGCTGCAGCATCGCCAGCAGCAGCTTCTTGTACTCGGCGGCCAGCGTCACGGGTGTCGTCGGTCGGGCTCGGCGTCGTCGACCTCGGTCACCTCGACCCACAGCGCGGCACCGGGCCCGCTGGTCGCCGGCGCCGATCTGGGCCCGGCGCTCGCCGCGCACCACCGCGGCGGCGCCGCCGCCGGGCATCCGGCCGACCTGCACGATCGTCGCCAGCACGCCGTAGGACGGGTAGCGGTCGTCGAGGCGCGGGGCGATCAGCAGCGTGCCCGACTCGGTGGCGCGGGCGGCGTCGACCGCGGCGCGGGCGGCGTCGTCCAGCTCGATCGGCACGACCATTCCCGGCAGCACGATCGGGTCGCTGACGAACAACACCGGCACTGATTTGGCTTCAGCCATCAATCCTCCAAAGTTAAGTCTGATGCGCTCAACCTGGACTCGATCCAATTTGTTCCCGCGTGACCGTCGGCGACCATTCCGCGGTGCATCACGCGGTCGCCGAGCGACGCCCGGCAGTGGTCGGCGCGATGCAGAACACAGCGGTTGTCCCAGATCACGACATCCCCGGGCGCCCAGGTGTGCCGGTAGACGTTGTCGGCGCGGGTCGAGTGCGCGAACAGGAATCGACGATGTCCGCAGCCTGCTCCGGCGACATGCCGCTGATGCGGGCGCAGCGCTGCGGAGTCGACAGGTAGAGGTAGGGGCGGCCGGACATCGGGTGGATATTGATGATCGGATGCGCGGCCGACGTCTCGGCATCTGGCCCAGCTGTAGGCCCGTCATCACGTGCGTGATGCAGCGGCCGCTGATCTCCTGCCGGATGTCGGCGGGCAATGTGTCGTACGCGGCGTATTGATTGGTGAACAACGTCTGCCCACCTCGATCCGGCACGACCACCGCCCTTCAGCGCGGTGAAGGCCGGCGGTTCGTCGCACGTAACTCGTATCGGTGTGGAAACTCGATCGCGGCGGATCGTGTCCGGCACATGTTGCTGACCACGTTGAGTTCGGGCTGTCCGGGTACCGGGGTTTCTCCGAGAGTGAACATGGTCGGCCCGATACTTCGGAGAAAGCGGAGAAAACTCGCGTCGTCGGTGTGCTGGCCGGGCAGGACGACGATGCCGTGCTCGGCGAGCACGTGGCGCACTGCCGCGGCGGTGTCAGCGTCGAGAGTGTCGACGTGTAGTCCGGTCAGCGTGGCGCCGACGGGGTCAGCGCAGTGACGTCAAGCACTGTGTCACTTCGCGATTCATTTCGCCGAGCCCGATCTCGAACAGTTCGGCGCAACGCGATTCCGACGGCGGACGCCATCACGGCGATGACGCTGCTCGGTGAGCTACGAGCAATACAGCCCGGCTTCCAGGAACCAGGGCCGGCCGTTCGGGTCGATCCGAAAATCGAACAGGCTGTAGTGCCGGCATCCCAGGGCGCGGTGGCAGCGCCGCGCCAGCTCCCAGACCGGTTTGGTGACCGGGTCGTCGTCGATCCACGATCCATGCCTTGGTGCGGTCCTTCGCGACGAGATACAGCTCACCGTCGTCGGTCCGGGCGAGCTTGTCCTCAGCGGTTCGGATCGGTTTGCTGCTCGGAGTCCATCGCGTACTCCTCCAGCGGCAGGCAGACCAGTTCGCCGTCGCGAACCATGATGCCGCAGCGCACTTCTCGGCCGAGCTCGATGTACGTCTCGACCAGTGCCGCGCGGCCGTGCGCCAGCGCCAGTGCGGCGGCGGCGTCGAACTCGGCAGGGTTGCGCGCCAGGGAGACCGCGACAGAGTTGTCGGCGTCGATCGGCTTGACCACGACGGGAAACGGCAGCGTGGGCCGCTCGCCGGGGCCCAGCACCTCGGCGGCGGGCACTGGACGCCGGCGGCGGCGACGGTCGCACCGGGTCTGGTGTTTGTCGACGCCGACCGCCATCACCTCGGCCGGGTTGCCGAGGTAGGGAATGCCGAGTTCGTCGAACAGCGCCCGGTAGGTGGTCATGCCCGGGATGCAGAACATCTGCGGAATCATCGCGTCCACGTCCAGTGTCCGGATGTGGTCGACAGCCTCGGCGAGCGTCAGGGCCGGGGCCTGCGTCGATGGCGCGGAGTACTGAGTTCTGTCGGAAATCGCCAGGATCCGTCCGGGCGAGACGTAGGCGATGTGCATGTCGTAGTTCGCCGATCGGCGCAGCGCATCCAGACACGCGCTCGGCATACAGCCGGGAGAGGTCGGCATGGAAGTCGTCCACGGCCGAGCCGACCAGGTGCAGGAGCCGCAGCGGGCCGGCGGTGGAAGGCATTCAGTCGCCGCCCGGTTCGACCAGCTTGCCGATGTTGAAGTCGATCTTCGACCAGCCGCGGCGGCGGCGCAGGTTGTCGATCAGCAACGCCGGGATCTGGAGGTGGTGAACCATGAGGTACGGCAACGGGATCCCACCACGCGAAGATGGCGTCTTTGCCGCGCAGGATGCCATGGAGTCGCGCGCGCCGGCCGCGTTGCGTGAGCAGACGCCACAGCTCGTGATAGATCCAGTAGGTCGGGCGGCGCCGTCGCAGCGGCGTGATCACCGGATGCCCGTCCTCGAGATACGCCGACGCCAGCTGCCGATGATTGTGAAACGTCGTGATCGCCGAGTGGGTCCGGGGATTGCATTCGATGGCATAGACCTTTCCGTCCGCAGCCTCGATGAAGTCGAACGAGAACTGCCCGGTGACGCCCAGGCGCGCCGACGAACTGCTCGACCCAGGAACGAATCTCGGGCTTGTCGACCATCGCGTAGTTGAGTTGGGATGCCGAGGATTCGCAGCAGACGTGACCTGTAGTCGGCCGTTCGATCGCGGTGCCGTGGGTGCAGTACTCATGTCCGGCGATGAACTCCTGCAGTATCCAAGGGTTTTCCTCCGATATCGGCAGCCAGCGGGCCAGTGCCGCGTTGCGTTGCGGTGTTCGCCTCGAGAGCCTCGAGTGCAGGTCCAGTCGGCCGACGGGGTTGTACGCGATCCGCTTGAGCACATAGCCGCGGCCCGCCGGGAAGTCGAAGTTCAGGATCTGCTGCGGATCGGTGATGCGCACCCAGTCGGGAACTCGAAGGCCGAGTAGCGACAGCGACTTTCGAGAACTCCGCCTTGTCGTCGAGCATGCGGACGATGTCTTCGGTGGCGTGCATGACCTCGCAGATGCTAGTCGAGCGCGTAGCGCGCCCGCGCGTCGTGGACGCTGGCGACCGGGCTGGACACCGGGATGAAGTTGTCGACCGCTTCGTATCGGACGATCTCGTACAGCGCGGCGTCATAGGCGGGATCGGTCGGCTCGGGAATGCAGTAGAAGGCATCGACCGCCCGAGAGAACCGGTGACCGGTGAACCGATATTTGGCCGTCTCGGCCAGGATCACCCGGTGGCCGGCGCGGTGAAACGACCGCGCGAGTTGCAAGGCCTTCGTCATCTTGCCGCCGGTGATCAGCACGGTCCGGCGAAGCAGCTGGGCGCAGCCGCGCTCGGAGTCCGCGCGCGGCCGATAAGCGCGGCGCCGACAACAAGCGCGTCGAACGGCAACGTGATCAGCAGGCCGACCAACGTGACCAAGGTCCGAGACCGTGGTGGCGGGCCGTCCGTCGCTCGACTTCACGGCCGTGGCACCGACTCCTGCAACGAGAGTGCGCGGAGCTGAGGTCCTCGGTGGAGGCCGTAGCGGCACCACATCATGCATGGCAGCTGCCGGACGTCGTCGAGGTGAACATGTCGATTCCGTCGCCGCCACGCGGGTAGCCGAGGCACACCTTTCGTGCAGCACCAGGGTTTCGGCGAGTTCTTCGACGGTCACGTCGTTGAGGAAGAGACATCGGCCGATCGGCGCGGGCATCGGCGGCGCGAAGCATGCCATCGCGGGTCTTCAAGATGGCGTTGGTGGCTTCGCTGAGCAATTCCGGCGTCAGGTGCTCGCTGTCCAGCGCAAGGCCCAGGTCGCTCATCAATCCGAGCACCCGGTCGCGCTCGTCGACCGACAGGATGCCCGCGCTGTTCGGCGAGCGTCGTCGACAACGCCATGTCGATGTTGATGGCGTGTCCGTGGAAGAACGGGTCGGGTCGGCGTGAGCTCGAGCGTCGGGCTCCAGGTGTGGCCGAAGGCGATCACCCGGTCGAGGTCGATCTCGTGCAGATTGGGCGCCTCGAGCTCGAGCATCGTGGCGATGGCCTGGTGCGTGAGACGTTCGCCGGCGGAACGCAACTCGGGGGTCCCGTCCAGATGTCCGAACCTGGTCCGCAGCAGGTCGACGCCGTGCTTCTCCAGCAGCTCGAAGATCTCGGCGTTGCCGACGACCGAGATCTTGATCAGCTCGGCCATGCCGTTGCGGACCTGGTCCTCCGGAAGTGTCTTCAGGAAGGAGAAGTCCAGCAGCACCTTCTGCGACGCGTGGTAGGCGCCGAGCCGGTTCTTGTGCTTGCCGTGATTGACAGCGACCTTGATGGACACGCTGGCGTCGATCAGCCCGATCAGCGTGGTCGGGATCCGGATGTAGGGGGTGTTGCGCCGATAGCTCGCACAGGCGAATCCCGCGACGTCGGTGATCAATCCGCCGCCGACGACGAGCACCGGCTCGGTGCGCACAAGTCCGAAGTCGTTGAACTTCGTGACGATTCGCTCGAAGGTCTCCAGTGACTTCGCGGTCTCCCGGATCTGTACCGGCATGACGGTGAGCTCGATGCCGTGCCGGTCGAAGTAGGCGTGGATGTCGTCGCCGTAGAGGTCGTAGACGGTTTCGTCGACGACCATCAGGACTCGGCCGTACGGGCGGTAGCTGTCGGCCAATTCGAGGCTGTCCGGCCCGAAGACGCCGTCGACATACACCAGGTCGTATTCGATCTTCTCGTAGCCCTCGACGTGAAAGGCTCGGGGACTGTTGATGACTCGCGCTTGCAGATCACTCATGACGATGTCCTTGCTGCGGGGAAGGGTGGGGGATCGGCGCTGCAGTGCGGCTTATGCGACGAGGCCGACGAGTTGCTCGGCGTCCAGAGACTCGACGGTCTCCGCGGCGGCGGCGAAGTCGCCGTCCACGGTGTTCTCGTTGGGAAAGGCAACGCATTTGACGCCGGCGGCCGAGGCGGCGGCGACTCCGCCGACGTTGTCCTCGATGGCCACGGCGGCGTCGGCGTTCTCGCCGAGCTGCTCCAGGGCGAACAGATACGACGCGGCGTCCGGCTTCGGACTTCCGACCGAATCGCGGTCGACGATCAGGTCGAATGTGTCGGCGTCGATGTCCGGGCTCAACGCCTCGAGCAGCGCGGAGATGTTCTCCGGCGAGGTGGTGGTGACGAATCCGAGTTTGACGTCGCGCCGCTTGGCCTCGTTGACCGTCGCGACGCACCCCGGGTCGCGGCTTGAGTCCGGCCGTCGCCAACAGCTCCTGGAAGATCTGCGATTTCGTCGCGTGCACCGCGTCGGCGTCGACGTCGTCGCCGCGCGACTCGGCATAGTCGGCGATTCGCTGTGCGCCGCCGTTGGACTCGAGCATCGCCACGTAGTCGGGCTGCGACCACTGCCAGTCGAGACCGTGGGCCTCGAATGCCTCGTTGAACGCGCGGCGCTGCAGCTCGGAGGTGTCGACGAGCGTGCTGATCGAACCAAAAAGGATGGCAGACATGGAATTCCTTTTCATGGAATGGGCAATCTGGCCGAGTCGGCCATCTGGCCAACCCGTACGGTAACCACTTCCCGGTACACTACTGGTCTAAACGTACATTAGTGACGGGATCTTCCATTACAGAAATCGGGCCTTCATCGGCTAACTTCTCTGAGGCGGCTCAACTCAGGCAAGGCGAGCGCAAAGGCGGAGTGCACAGATGACACCTGGCACGGGCGACAAAACGCCCGGCACCAGTGAAGACGTGCGGGTGGCTCGCACCCGTGCCGATGTCGCGCGCGCAGCGCTCGAAGTGCTGACTGACGAAGGTTCCGATGCCGTGACGCACGCGCGGGTCGCTGAACTGGCCGGCTACTCCAAAACGACGCTGTATACGCACTGGCCGTCGCGGGTGGACCTGATCGTGCTCGCGGTGGATGCGCTGGGCGAATTGCCGCACCACGAACGAAGCGGAAACCTGCGCAACGACATCATCGGCGAGCTGACGGCCTTCCGCGGGGGCATCACCGAGATGCGTCTGGACCTCATCCTGACCGGGATGGCCCAGTGGGCGTCGGTCGAGGAGATGCGCGAGATCCGCGACAAGATCAACAATTCCGGCCAGAGCCAGATGCGCGCCATGCTCGGAGAAGCTCTTCGACGGCGCCGAACTCGAGGCAGCCCTGTCGATGCTCACCGGTGTGGTGGCGTGCCCGTCCATCATGTTCGGCGCACTGCCGGACGACGACGTGATCGCCGCGGCAGTCGACATCGTGCTGCGCAGCGCGGCGCATCGAAAATCGTCGAAGCGGTAACGCGGCAATCAGCCCGGCCGGTCCACCGGCACCAGCCGGCGTAGCTGCGTCACGTGCGCGGGCGTGAGCTCTTCGAGGCAGGTGACGCCGAGCAATTTCATGGTGCGGATCAGCTGCGCGGACAGGATGTCGACGGCGCGGCGGACGCCGGCTTCGCCGCCGGCCATCAGCCCGTACAGGTAGGCCCGGCCGATCAGGGTGCTGCGCGCGCCCAGTGCGACCGCGGCGACGATGTCGGCGCCGGACATGATGCCGGTGTCGACCAGGATCTCGGTGTCGGCTCCGAGCTCGCGCGCCACCGCGGGCAGCAGGTGAAACGGCACCGGCGCCCGATCGAGTTGGCGGCCACCGTGATTGGACAACACGATGCCGTCGACGCCGAGATCCACCACGGCGCGCGCATCGTCGAGGGTCTGGACGCCCTTGACGACGAGCTTGCCCGGCCACTGCGCTTTGATCCACGCCAGGTCGTCGAAGGTCAGGCTGGGGTCGAACATCGTGTCCAGATACTGGCCGACGGTGCCCGACCAGCGATCCAGCGACGCGAACGACAGCGGTTCGGTGGTCAACAGGTCGATCCACCAGCGCGGCCGCACCGCGGCGTCGAGCGCGGTGCGCAGCGTCAACGCCGGCGGAATCGACATCCCGTTGCGGACGTCGCGCAGCCGCGCGCCGGCGACCGGGACGTCGACGGTGGCCAGCAGGGTGTCGAAACCGGCGTCGGCGGCCCGCTGCACCAACGCCATCGACCGGTCCCGGTCGCGCCACATGTACAGCTGAAACCACTTGCGGCCCTGCGGCGCAGCGGCCGCCACGTCCTCGATCGACGCGGTCCCCAGCGTCGACAGCGAGAACGGGATGCCGGCCGCCGCGGCGGCCCGGGCGCCGGCGAGCTCGCCCTCGGTGTGCATCAGCCGGGTGAACCCCGTCGGCGCGATCGCGAACGGCAGCGCGACCGGTCCGCCCAGCACCTGCCAATCGGTTCGGACGTTGCTGACGTCGCGCAGGATCGTCGGGTGAAACTCGATGTCGCGAAACGCTTGTCGGGCCCGCTCGAGCGATATCTCTTCCTCGGCCGCGCCGTCGGTGTAGTCGAAAGCCGCCCGCGGCGTCCGCCGCTTCGCGATGCGCCGCAGGTCGTCGATGGTCTGCGCATCGTCGAGCCGGCGCTGAACGCGGTCGAGCCGCGGCTTGCGAAAACGGATCAGCGGCGCGAGGTCACGCACTTTCGGCATCCGCCGTTTGACCACTGTGCCACCGTAGGGCATATGGAATCGGCAAGCGACCCCTTCGATCTGCAGCGTTTCGTCGACGCGCAGGCGCGGGTGTACGCGGGCGTCGTCGACGAGTTGCGGGCCGGCCGCAAGCGCAGCCATTGGATCTGGTTCATCTTCCCGCAGATCGCCGGGCTGGGCAGCAGCCCCACCGCGGCCCGGTATGCGATCTCGTCGCTCGACGAAGCGCGGGCCTATCTTCGACATGACGTGCTCGGGCCGCGGCTGCGTGAATGCACGCAACTGGTCAACGCCGTGCAGAACCGCTCGATCGGCGAGATCTTCGGATCGCCCGACGACATGAAAGTGCGGTCGTCGATGACGTTGTTCGCCCGCGCGACCGACGACAACGGAGATTTCGTCGAGCTGCTGGCCCGCTATTACGACGGCGAGGAAGACCCGCTGACGCTTCAGCGGCTAGCGTGAACCGGCCGCAGAATCCGCCAGCCGTGCGGCTCGACCGACACCCGTCGACGACCTCGGGCGGCGGCGCCCCGCTACCGGCAATCACCTCCGCCCGGCCGCGCGTCCACCGCACTCGCAGCGGAGTCTCGTCGATGTTGAGCGCGACGATCAACGCCTCATCGCCGTGGCGGGTCTGGTACACGTACTGCCGGTTTTCCAGTCGCAGCGCCGATCGTCGACGCGGCGTACAGCCACGGATGTCGTCGGCGCAGACCGATCAGGTACTGGTGCAGCGACCAGATCTCGACCCCACGGGCATCCAGTTGCGCTGGGGGAGAACCGAATTCGGGCCGCACCGCGTCGTCGCCGCCGAATCGCTCCTCCTTGACGCCGCGGTAGCCGAACTCGTCGCCGGCGTAGATGCTGGGAATGCCGCCCACGGTCATCAGGACCACCAGGGCGTGGGCGAGATGTTCGGGACGCTCCAGTTGGCTGGCGATGCGGGTGACGTCGTGGTTGCCGATGAAGGTCAGCGGCGCAAAGCTTTCGACGAACCCGGCGTGACGCTGCAGCGCATGGTCCAGCTCGAAGAAGTTGCCGTCGTTGAGCCCGCTCCAGATCGCTTTCCACAGCTCGTACTGGGTGGCCGAGTCGAACCCGGTTTCGCGAACCACCGCGGCGTAGTCGCCGTGAATCAGCTCACCGACAAACCACGCGTCGGGATGCGCCTGACGGACCTTCGGCAGAACCGACGCCCAGAAATGTTGCGGCACCGCGTAAGCAGCGTCCAGCCGCCAGCCGTCAGCTCCGCGCTGCAGCCAGTGCGACATCACGTCGGCGGTGTAATCGGCGACCTCGGGGTTGTCGTGGTTCAGCGTGAGCAGGCCGTCATGGCCTTCGAAGGTGTGGAACCTGCCTGGCCGGCCGCGGAACCAGCGCGCGGCCGCCTCGTCGTGTGCGGCTTCGCGGTAGCGCGGGAAGTCGGTGCCGACGTGGTTGAACACCCCGTCGAGCAGCACCCGCAAACCCCGCTGACGCGCCTCGGCGATCAGATAGTCGAAATCGTCGTCGTCACCGAGTCGCGGATCGATGCGGTAGTGGTCGGTGGTGTCGTAACCGTGGGTGCGTGAGGCGAAGATCGGCCCGAGCGCGATTCCGGAGGCACCCAGCTCGATTGCGTGGTCGAACCAATCGACGATGCGCCGTAACCGGTGCTCGTGCGCCTGCGGCGCATGTGTCCGACGGAAAAGCGCCCACGAAACCCAACGGGTAGACGTGCCACCAGATCACATGCTCGACCCAAGCGGGCTCGCTCACCGCCGGTACCTGGCCTCGTACAGCGCTTTCATCTCATCCTCGAGTTCGGGCGCCGGGCCGTCGACCACGGACCGCGGCGCCACCGTCGTGATCGGCAGCATGGCCACCGGCGGAGGCGGCGCGTGCCACTCGGTCAGCCAGCCGGTCAACTGAGCATTCGACGTCGCGTAGACGATTCGTCCCAACCCCGCCCACGCGTGCGCGGCCGCACACATCGGGCAGTGCTCGCACGACGTATACACGGTGGTCCGAATGCGTTGCACCGGAGCCAGATTCGCCACTGCCCACCGGATCACCCCAGTCTCGGCGTGCAACGTCTGGTCGGCATCGGTGACGCGGTTGTGGTCCTCGTGCAGACTCCGTCCGCTGGCAGCTACCAGCACCGCACCGAACGGGCCGTGTCCGGCGTCCAGTGCGGTGCGGGCGAGCTCGACGCAGCGTCGCAGATGCTGCAGATCGACGTCAGTGACGACCACAAGCCCGAAGTGTACGGGCGAGTGGCTATCCGGCTGTCGCCAGCGTTTGGGCGGTAGTGATCGCCTGGGCGACCCCGGTGACGATCGCCGCCGCCTTCAGCGCCTCCAGGATCACTTCGCGATCGACGCCGGCCTCCCGGAGGGCGTGCTCGTGAGCGGTCACGCAATGCCCACAGCCGTTGATCGAGGACACCGCGAACGACCACAACTCGAAGTTGGCTTTGTCCACGCCCGGGTTGCCGATGATGTTCATCCGCAACCCCGGACGCAGATCGTCGTACTTGCCGTCCAGGAAGCCACGACCGCGGTAGAACACGTTGTTCATGCCCATGATCGACGCGGCGCCCAGTGCTGCCTGGTACGCCTCGGCGGACAGCTCATCGGCCGCTTCGGCGCCAATCTCGGCCAGCACCTGGGTGTTTCGCGTGGCCGCGGCGCTGGCCAGCAGCGTGCCCCACAGCTGTTCCGCGTTGAGCACAGTGCTTCGGCTGATCGAGCCGAGGTTGAGCTTGAGGTCCTTGGCGTACTCGGGCAACGCCTCTTTCAGGTTTTCGACGCTCATCGATCCTCCGATCAGGCCGAGGCCTTGAGCAGTTCGCCGGCGTCCAGCGTGGGGTCGCCCTTTTTCCAGTTGCATGCGCACAGCTCGTCGGACTGCAGGGCGTCGAGCACACGCAGCACCTCGTCGACGTTGCGACCCACCGAACCGGCGGTCACCGAGACGAATTGGATTTCGTTGTTGGGGTCGACGATGTAGGTGACGCGGTCGGCAACACCGTCGGCGTTGAGCGCGCCGGTGGCCTCGACCAGTTCGCGCTTGAGGTCCGAAAGCATCGGGAACGGAAGCTTTTTCAGGTCCTCGTGCTGGGCACGCCACTGGAAGTGCACGAACTCGCTGTCCACCGAGACGCCGAGCACCTGGGTGTCGCGGTCGATGAACTCGTCGTTCAGCTTGCCGAAGGCGGCGATCTCGGTCGGGCAGACGAAGGTGAAGTCCTTCGGCCAGAAGAAGACCACCCGCCACTTGCCGTCGAAGTCACCGCTGGAGATCGTGGTGAAGTAGTCCTCGGGCTGTTGCGCGTCGACCTTGGACAGGTCTCCACCGATCAGCGCCGTCAGCCGGTAGGTCGGGAACTGGTCGCCGATGGTCAGCAATGCCATGTCGCTCCTCCACTCAAATTGGATTTAGTCAAGTTTTCCGCTGTCACCATCCTGCCGGAACCACACTTTGAATGAAAGGTGATCTTTCCCACTACACTGATAGGTATGACCGATAAGAGTTATCAGCCGACGATCGCCGGCCTTCGGGCCTTTGTCGCAGTGGCCGAAAAGCAGCACTTCGGCAGTGCCGCAACAACTCTCGGCGTCAGCCAGTCGACGCTGTCGCAGGCGCTCTCCGCCCTGGAGACCGGCCTCGGCGTGCAGCTGGTGGAGCGTTCCACGCGTCGCGTGTTCCTGACGACCGAGGGCAGCGCGCTACTGCCACAGGCGCAGGCGGTGATCGAGGCGGCGACGGCGTTCACCGCCGCGGCGGCAGGGTCCGCCGACCCACTGCAGGGCACCATCCGGCTGGGCCTGATCCCGACGGTGGCGCCCTACGTCCTGCCGACGCTGCTCGCCGGGCTGGCCGATCGACTGCCCGGGCTGACGCTGCGGGTGATCGAGGATCAGACCGAACGACTGCTCACCGGGCTGCGCGAGGGTTCGGTGGACGCGGCGCTGATCGCGTTGCCGGCCGAGGCCAGTGGCATCACCGAAATCCCGATCTACGACGAGGATTTCGTGCTGGCGCTGCCACCGGGCCATCCGCTGTCCGGGAAGCGGCGGGTGTCGCCGGCCGCGTTGGCCGAGCTGCCGTTGCTGCTGCTCGACGAGGGACATTGCCTGCGCGATCAGGCGCTCGACGTCTGCCGCAAGGCGGGCGTGCACGCCGAGCTGGCCAACACCCGGGCAGCGTCGCTGGCCACCGCGGTGCAGTGCGTCGCCGGCGGGCTGGGCGTGACGCTGATTCCGCAGAGCGCGGTGGCCGTCGAGAGCGTGCGCAGCCGCCTGGCCCTGGCACACTTCGCCGCACCCCGACCCGGCCGCCGGATCGGTCTGGTGTTCCGATCGTCCAGCGGACGCGAAGGACCGTATCGGCAACTTGCCGGTTTGATCGGCGAGCTGCTCGCCGACGACCAGCAGGTACGCCCGGTGAAGTAGCCATACCCACCCCACCACGCCGCCCGAAGTGAACGTGTTCTAGTTTCGCCTCATGCTGGACTTCACCCTGGAGAACATCAGCGCCGAGGAGGTCGAACGGCTGCGGGCGGTCTACCAGCCGTTGGCCGAGTCGGTTCGGGAGTTGATCGACGCGACGGTCCGGACCGAGGTGGACGCCGCCGCTGTCGCGGCAGCCAAGGCCGAGATCGATTCGGCCACAGCATGTTTGCGGCAAAAGCAGACCGAGGGAAGCTTCGGCGTGCGCTACCTGGCCACGGGCGAGCGGATGGCCTGGGGCAACGCCGTCATCGGGATCCGCAATCCGATCGCGCCGCCGGTGCAGATCCAGCGCGACGCGGACGGGAAGTCGGTGTGCGATTTCCATCTGGGCGCCGCATACGAGGGCCCACCCGGCCACGTCCACGGCGGCGTCGCCGCGCTGGTGCTCGACCACCTGCTGGGGGAGGCCGCCAGCGACGGCATCAATCCGCGTCTGACCGGCACGATCAGCTTTCGCTATGTCCGCGCGACCCGGCTCGGGGACCTGCACGCCGAGGCCATGATCACCCGCACCGAGGGAGTGAAGACCTACGCCGTCGGCCACCTCGCCGACGCCGAGGGCGTCACCGTCGAGGCAGAAGGCGTTTTCATCCAACCGCGCTGGGCGCGCGATCCCGCGGAATAGGTTTCGACTGTGGAAAAAGTAGTTGCGGTCCTGCTGGCCGCCGACCGTGACGAGGACTGGTGCGAACGGCAGCGAGGACCGGTCGCCGAGGCGCTGCTGGATCTCGGCGTCGCCGGGCTGACCGTCAACGTCCGCGACCTCGCGGTCAGCAAGTCGCTGATGACTCTGACGACGCTGGACCCACCCGCGGCCGCCGTGGTGAGCATCTGGACACAGCAGTGCTACGGGGAGCAGATCGCCCAAGCCCTGCGACTGCTGGCGGCCGAGTGCGATCGCGTCGCGGCCTATCTGGTCACCGAATCGACTCCGCTGCTGGCGCCGCTTGAACTAGGCAGCCGCACAACAGGTTTGGCGAACGTCGCGCTGCTGCGCCAACCGGCCGAGCTGGACTACGCAAGCTGGCTGCAGCGCTGGCAGCACGATCACACGCCGGTGGCGATCGAGACGCAGTCCACCTTCGGCTACACCCAGAACGCGGTGGTTCGCGCGCTGACGCCGGACGCGCCGAGCTGGCGGGCATCGTCGAGGAGTTGTTCCCGATCGAGGCGGTCACCGATCTGAAGGCGTTCTTCGGCGCAGCCGACGATGCCGACCTGCAGCAGCGGCTGGCCCGGATGGTCGCCAGCACCTCGGCGTTCGGCGCCAACGAGAACATCGACACCGTGCCGACCAGCCGCTACGTGCTCAAGACACCCTTCGACAGTTGAGGAGACGCCGGTGATTCTTCAGATCGACGACCAGAACCGGGTCCGCACGCTCACGCTGAACCGGCCCGACGTGCTCAACGCCTTCAACGAGGCGCTCTATGAAGCCACCGCCGAGGCTGCTGCAGCAGGCCGCCGAGGACCCCGAAGTCGCCGTCGTGCTGCTGACCGGGACCGGACGCGCATTCAGCGCCGGCAACGATCTCAACGAGATGCAGGCGCGCATCACCGATCCCGAAATGGCCAACCAGGGCTCGCATTTCACCACGATGATCGACGCCCTGACCCGGTTCCCCAAGCCGCTGATCTGCGCGGTGAACGGCGTCGGCGTCGGCATCGGCACCACCATCCTCGGCTACGCAGACCTGGCGTTCATGTCGTCGACGGCTCGGCTGAAGTGCCCGTTCACCAGCCTGGGCGTCGCGCCCGAGGCGGCATCGTCGTACCTGCTGCCGCAGTTGATCGGCCGGCAGAACGCCGCCTGGCTGTTGATGTCGTCGGAGTGGGTGAGCGCGCGAGGAGGCGCTGGCCATGGGCATGGTCTGGAAGGTGTGCGAACCCGACGAGTTGCTCGCCGAGGCCCGCAGGCACGCCGAAATCCTGGCCGCCCGGTCGATTCCGAGCCTGATCGCGGTCAAGCAGTCCATCGTCGAACCCACTCGGCCGGATATCGCGGCGGCTACCGCACGCGAAAATGCCCATTTCGCCCAGCTTTTGGGCGGTCAGGCAAATGCGGCGGCGCTGGCGGATTTCACCGCCAGGCGGGACAGCTGACGCTACGAGCCGGTGGGCTGCAACTGCGCGGCCGCCTCGATGATCGCCCGCACCGTGCGCCGGCAACGGCCGCAGTCGATGCCTGCTCCGCATCGCGCGGCGACCTCTTTGGAGGTGCACGCGCCGCTGGCGACCGCGTCAGAGACGGTCTGGCTGGTGACGCCTTCACACAGGCAGACGTACATCAGCGCACCCCCAAAATCTGGGTCTCCGACGACGAACGGCGCTCCGTATGTAGTCAAGTCTAACCTAACCAGGTTCGCAAAGGCTATCCTTACTTCGGTAAGGCTTTGACCAGCACTTTTAGTGACATTGGTCCGCCCACACCGGGTGAATCAGCACGCCGCCCGTCGTAGCTCGACTAGATTCATGGTCGGCGTGCGGTGACGTTGCAGCCCAACTTCACCGTTGATCGCCGCGACTCGAAACCGTCTCAGGCGATATAAAGGAGCGACCGTGCAAGGTGATCCTGATGTTTTGCGCCTTCTCAACGAACAATTGACCAGCGAACTCACCGCTATCAACCAGTACTTTCTGCATTCCAAGATGCAGGAGAACTGGGGTTTCACCGAACTGGCGAGCCACACCCGCGCCGAGTCGTTCGACGAGATGCGGCATGCCGAGGCGATCACCGACCGCATCCTGCTGCTCGACGGGCTGCCGAACTACCAGCGGCTCTTCTCGTTGCGCATCGGTCAGACGCTGCGCGAGCAGTTCGAGGCCGACTTGGCGATCGAATACGACGTGCTGAACCGGCTCAAGCCGGGCATCATCATGTGCCGCGAGAAGCAGGACTCCACCAGCGCCGCCCTGCTGGAAGGCATCATCGCCGACGAGGAGAACCACGTCGACTACCTGGAGACGCAGTTTCAGCTGATGGACAAGCTCGGCGAAGAGCTCTACTCGGCCCAGTGTGTGTCGCGACCGCCGACGACAGGACAAGCCGGCCACTGAGCGGGTATAGCGCTGCGTATGACGACAGCGCAGACGCCAACCCCGCCAGACCCGGAGATCAGCGGCGCACTGGTCAGCCCGCAGCGACGCAATTTCGTCTTCCTGGCGATCGTGCTGGGCATGCTGCTGGCGGCGCTGGACCAAACCATCGTCGCCACCGCGCTGCCGACGATCGTCGCCGACCTGGGCGGGGCGGGCCATCAGTCCTGGGTGGTCACCAGCTATCTGCTGGCCTCCACGATCATCACCGCGCTGGTCGGCAGGCTCGGTGATCTGTTCGGCCGCAAGCTGGTGTTCCAGGCCGCCGTGATGTTCTTTGTCGCCGGATCGGTGTTGTGCGGGCTTCGCAGTCCATGGCGATGCTGGTCGGGGCCCGCGCACTGCAGGGTATGGGTGGTGGCGCTATCGCGGTTACGGCCACCGCGCTGATCGGCGAGGTCATCCCGCTGCGGGATCGCGGCCGCTACCAGGGCGCCCTAGGCGCAGTGTTCGGTGTGACGACCGTGATCGGCCCGCTGCTGGGCGGCTATTTCACCGACCATCTTACCTGGCGGTGGGCGTTCTGGATCAACGTGCCGGTCTCGATCGTCGTCTTCTTCGTTGCGGCGGCGGCGATCCCGTCGCTGGCCGCGCGCGCGAAACCGGTCATCGACTACGCCGGGATCCTGTTCGTCGGCCTGGGCGCGACCGGTCTGACCCTGGCCACCAGCTGGGGTGGCACGACCTATCCGTGGAGTTCGGCGACGATCATCGGGCTGTTCGTCGCCTCCATGGTGGCGCTGGGCCTTCGTCTGGGTCGAAAGCCGTGCGCTGGACCAAATCCGCGCCGATCCTGCCGACCCGGCTGTTCGCCAATCCGGTGTTCACGGTGTGCTGTGTGCTCTCGTTCGTGGTCGGATTCGCCATGTTGGGCGCGCTCACCTTCCTGCCGACCTACATGCAGTTCGTCGACGGGGTCTCAGCGACCACGTCGGGTCTGCGCACGCTGCCGATGGTCGCGGGCATGCTGTCGACGTCGATGGGCAGCGGCGTCCTGGTCGGCCGAACGCGGCCGCTACAAGATCTTCCCGATCGCCGGAACAGCGGTGATGGCACTGGCTTTTCTGCTGATGTCCCGGATGGACCCGTCCACATCGGCGCTGCTGCAATCGGTGTACCTGTTCATCCTCGGCGCCGGCATCGGGTTGTGCATGCAGGTGCTGGTTCTGATCGTGCAGAACACGTCGAACTTCGAAGACCTCGGCGTCGCCACATCGGGGGTGACCTTCTTCCGGACGATCGGCAGTTCGTTCGGCGCGGCGATATTCGGCTCGCTGTTCACCAACTTCCTGCGAGGGCGCATCGGTCCGGCGTTGGCGGCCTGCGGGCGCGTCCCCGGCGGCCGCGAATTCGCCGGAGGCGTTGCACCGGCTGTCTCGCGCGCAGGCCGCGCCGATCGTCGCCGCCTACGCCGGCGTCGCTCACCCAGGTGTTCTTGTGGGCGGTTCCGGTCGCGCTGGTCGGCTTCGCGCTGGCGCTGTTTCTGCGCGAAGTGCCGTTGCGCGACATCGGCAACAGCGCCGCCGACCTCGGCGACGGCTTCGCGATGCCGAGCACGCAGACGCCGGAGGAGATGCTGGAGACCGCGATCGGCCGGCTGTTGCGAGGCGAACCGGGTATGCGGCTGCGCAGCATCGCCATGCGGCCCGATTGCCGACTCGATGTCGCGGAGTTATGGGCGCTGTTGCGCATCAACCGCAATCAGCGGGCCTTGGGCATCGCCCGGATCACCGACATCGGCGACCAGTTGGGAATTCCGTACGAAGTCCTCGAGCCCACCTTCGATCGGCTGGTCCGCCGCGGTTACGCGCAACGCGACGTCGACCGGCTGTGGCTCACCCCACCCGGACTACATGAGGTCGACTTCGTCTCGACGCTGCTCCAGGAGTGGATCGTCGACAAGCTCACCCGATAGCAATACGTACTCGTTCAGGCCGGCCACAAACATAACGATATCGCTCAGCGAGAAAATCGTCGAAGCGGCTGCCGATATGGGGATTTCTCATTTCCGTCTCCTTAACTGCTTCAATCGATCTTTCGCCAAATCCAGGTCAGGCTTGGGCGTCT
The DNA here is from genome assembly GCA_963796825.1 of uncultured Actinomycetota bacterium. Classification (GTDB taxonomy): domain Bacteria; phylum Actinomycetota; class Actinomycetes; order Mycobacteriales; family Mycobacteriaceae; genus Mycobacterium. The sequence goes on along the minus strand of CAWCNE010000005.1, from coordinate 4,226 downwards.
TTTGCTGCTTCTTGATGAAGGCATGCAACAGAATCATGACGCCACCTTCAGTTGCGAATAGCGTTCTCGCAATTCGGGTATCCGAGCCTCGATCGTACTTCCCACACGTCACCGTCGAGATGATCGACCAATGGCATACCGAGAGGCCAGCCAAATTGCACCGTCTTGATGTCTTCTCCAATCAATTTCCGATCGATGGCAGAGAGAGTCCGTAGCCAATCGCGAACGGGTTCCGTGCCGGCCTCGGTCTTGAAAAATCGAACATCAAGAATAGGATGCCGTTCCATGGGATTATTGTATCAATATTGGTACGGTGTATCAACAAATTGATTGGTCGCAGTTTGGCCAAAACCTACCACCGGATCGTCATGCCCGGAGTCTGGCGTGCGTCTTGGGCGGTCGCGCCGGAACTTTGCCTTTATGATTCAATCGCTCTGTTCATGACAACCCCGGAGGACCCCCTTGAAAACTGATACACCCGAATCCAGTCGCAAGGCACTGATCGACGCCCTGCTTCTCAAACTCCCTGGCGTCAGCGCAAAGAAAATCGGCGGCCTTGATGCCTACCTCGTCAGCGACAAGATGTTCGCCTGCATCAGCGGTGAGGGCGTCGGACTGCGCCTGCCCGCCGCCACCGCGACCGAACTTCAGTTCTCATGGGGCAATGTCGTGCCGTTCCAGCCTGGCGGTATGGTTAGCACGAGGGAATGGATACAGATCAACCGGGCCGATGCGGCTGAGTACGAGAAAGATCTCGATCTGTTTCAGGCCTCTATTGAGTTCGTGAAAGGCGCTCAGCCCCGCTAGGTCGGCAGCGTCGTCTGACAGTCGCCGGCCAGTTGCAGCGGGTCCCCCATTCGAAAAAGCTGCCATCTGAACGGCTGCTGTACTTTGGAACCTGCCGGATGGCCAATTCACACAACTCGGCCAAAGTGGTCGATGGACCTATATGCGAATTTGGGGCTGCAATGCATCGCTGAACGGACATTAGTCCCTGTGGGGAAAGGGGTTGTCCGCTATACATACGTGCTGGCCGGCTGCATCATGCCCGGAAGCGTCGCATCTCAATAATGTCCCCCAATCTCAACGTTCGCGAGAGCGGCCAAACCCTTTGGCCGCTCGGAGCAAACTCGCCAGAAGTCGTTACGGCGCCATGATCCGACCGCCCCTGGCCTGAACGGTCGTCATATCGACTGATCGTATATAGTGGTATCAGCCCCTATCGACATGGAGAATGGAATCATGAACATGCGCATAACGATCGCCCTGATTTCCCTACTGGCGTTCATCCAACCCTGCTTGCCAACAGCGGCCCTGGCGGACACGGGACCAAGCGCAATCATCGACAGCGCATCGCCCGCCGCCGAGTTGACACCCCCTGAGCCCGAGGCTTGTCGCGTGACGGCTGCGCAGCGCCTGGACATGGCTCAAGGTCAAATGGATTGCTGCAAGACGCACAAGGGGCTGTGCGGTTGCCGGGCCGGCAAGATTATCTGCTGCGACAATACCGCGAGCACCAGCCCCGGCTGCACCTGCCATTCCGAGTCAGGCGTGGGTGATTAGGCTTACTTGCTCTCGGCAATCCACACGCCGTCCCAGCCATCGGCCGGCGGTACGCGCCTGAATTCTTCTACTCTTTCCAGGAAGACCTGGCTTGGGCGATCTGCGGGTGTCGTCTCTCGGCAGGCGCGGAAAGCCGCCTGCGCTGCATCCCAGTCACGCTTTCGATAGGCCGCCAGGCCGCGCGCGAACTCCACCAACAGTTTGCCCCGGGCGTCTGACACGTCCCGTTCGTAGCCCAGCAACTCGAACACCCGCACCGGGCTCGCTCTTGCCCGCGACCTGCAGGCTGTCGATCTCGCGGAAAACCAGCCCGCCCGCTACCTGCCGCCGGGTCTCCTCGGCCACCAGGATGCGGGTGCCATAGAACTTGTTGGCCTGCTCCAGGCGAGACGCGAGGTTCACCGTGTCACCGATCACCGTGTAGCCTCGAGACGTCTCTGAGCCGATATTGCCTACCGTCACCTCGCCAGTGGCGATACCCATGCGGACATTCACCTCGGGCAGCCCATCGCGGATGCCAAGCAAGTGCGGCAGGCCGGCGCGGAATTCATCCAGGTGGGCCATCTGGTCCAGGGCGGCGCGGCAGCATAGCTCGGCGTGCTCGGCCTCGCTGGTGAAGGGCGGCCCCCAGAATGCCATCACCGAGTCGCCGATGTACTTGTCTATGATTCCCTCCCGCTCGCCGATCACCTCCGACATGACGGAGAAATAGCGGTTCAGGAATCGCACTGCGATGTCCGGCGTGAGCCCCTCGCACATCTGGGTAAAGTCGGCCAGGTCGGAAAAGAACACGGTCATCACCCGGCGCTCGCCGCCCTCGCGCGGCAGGCGGTTGTCCAGCAGGACGCGCACGATCCGGGGATCCACGTACTTGCCGAACGTCTCCTTGATCCGCTCCTTCTCCCTCAGGCCCGCCACCATGTGATTGAAGGATTCAGCCAGGACCGCCAGTTCGTCAGTGGTCTTGATGTGCATCTCCACCGTCAGATCGCCCTGTTCCACCGCACGGGTACCGCCCAGCAGACGCAGGATGGGTTGCACCAGGGAACGGGTTACCGCCCATGCGAAAATCAGGCCCAAGGCGGTGGCGATGGTGGTGACGATCCAGTTGAGCCGAATGGCGCGGCTTTCCTCCGTCTTGGCCTGGGCAGCGGTCTCCTGGGTGAGCTTGTTGAGTGCGTCGTAGGCCTTGCCGATTTGCAAGTCCACATTGTCCTTCTCCCGCAACATGGCGGCGCGCACAATCCGTTCTGATCGTGGGGTGCCTTCCGTTGCCTCGATCTGGAACTGGCGGAAGGCGGCATGGAAACGTTGGCGGGTGGTCTGAATGTCGGGCAGCTCCTGGGCCAGCGCGGCGATGGTGGTGCGATCCAGCTCAATGCCCTTGGCCGCTTGCGCCTCAGTCAGCAGGCGTAGCGAAGAATCGATAATCTGGTCGGCGTTGATGCCCCGGTTGTCGAAGTTATTCGATTCCTGAGCGAGGAATTCCGGATCAGGCTTCGCCGCCTCCATACCCGCCAAAATCCGCTCCATGTGCACCATCTGCTGGCGGATGAGGAGTTCCACGCTGGCCACCTGCTGCTGCAGAGGCAGGTAGTATTCGGAGAGCGCCCGTACTTGACTGTTGAGCTCGCGGAAATTGAGCACTGACAGCCAGGTGACGATGATCATCAACACCAGAAGGGATGTGGTGATGCCGAAAATCTTCTGTCGAATGGAATGTCGCATGGGTCTTAGAGCAAGCTGTAGCCGAAAAGCCTGAACTGAATGGACTTGTCCGTCAATATCCGGTTGAACTTGAGTTGTGCCCCGTTACGGCGAACCTGGCCATCCTGATCCGCCCCAGTTGATCCTCCCGGATCGAGATGAGCCGGGCGGTCGCCGCTGGGCAACCATCCTCCTCGTCGCCAGCACCGTTTCAGCGTCTGCGGGCGAGGTCGCCAACTTCGTTATCATCAGTTCCATCGTAATGCTGAGCGTTACGATGGATTTCGTCCAGGAGTACCCCGCCAACGCGGCCGCGGAAAAGTTGCGCCAATCGGTATCCGTTCGAGCCATGGTGCTGCGGCGATAGCAAGCGACTTGAAGTCCCAGCGACCCAGGTGGTACCCGGGAATTTCGTGCTGCTTTCGGGAGCAGATTTGGATTGCGGTAGACGGCGGAATGCTTCAAGCAAGCGATTTCTTCGTTAAGCAGGCGCTCCTGACGGGTGAATCCTACCCGGTGGAAAACTGATCTTCAGGAAGCTACTGACGACTACGCGCCGCGATAGCTCTTTGTATTTCCGGCCCCAGAGCACTGCTGGCAACCCTACTGGATCAGTCCAGCAGATCCGATAGCTCCACTGCGTGTTCTTCCTCCATTGCCAGTATGCCCTCCAACATCGCGCGGGTGGTCGGGTCGTATTGGGCGAAGAATGCGATCATCTGCGGCAGCAACCGCCATTCACCCTTGGATTTCCTGGGCCGCCACGGGCTGACTACGACCGACATGGCAACGCTTATCACGAAGCTTACCAACTCCAACGGTCAAATCTGATAGGGCCGACACAGGGGAGAGGCCGCAAGGCCTCTTTCGATCCCCACTAAAGTCCGCCGTAGAAGAAGATCAACTGCCGGGTTGTAATGATGCCTCCCATGGGCCTGATGCCTCCATCAGGCATG
>CAWCNE010000004.1:0-27460 GCA_963796825.1 uncultured Actinomycetota bacterium | reverse complement strand
GGCTAGAACCTTGTGACTCATGGGAGACTCCACTTCTTGCATCGTTGGATGAGGGTCGTGGACTCCCCGCGGCGACGGTCGCCCACAGTCGGACACTCGCCGGCGGCGAATGTCCGCCATGATGGGTACACGATTCAGTGATGAACAACTCATGGCTAGAACCTGAACATCAGGTGAACGACAGAGAGCGGTTGCCCTCGCGGTGAACTTCTACGTTCCCGCATTCCGCTCGATGATGGTGGCGAATCCTTGCAGATGAGGAGTGCACGGGGGCGGCACGAGGGTTCGTCGGGTGCTGCGCAACCTCCCGGTATCGAATCCGGCCGCGGCAATCGCGTCGACGGTTCGGCGGTTCGGCTCGCAACCGGAAGCCAGCCATGACCACGGCGTTGCGATCAGGTCCTGAAACCGGCCCATCACCCCGTCCCCGCGGACATGCTCGAGGACGACCAGCCTGCCGCCCGGTGCGAGCACCCGCCGGATCTCGGCGAGCGTAGCGGCCACATCGTCGACCGAGCACAACACAAGACCGACATGTACCGAGTCGAAACTGTTGTCCGGGAATGGAATCGACTCGCCCCTCCCGTCGGCGATGTCGACGGCAATGCCGTGACGGCGAGCCAGCGCTGACGCCATCCGGCGCATCGCCGCCTCCGGCTCCACGGCAGCGACCGACGACACCGCAGGTGGAAGAAACTTCAAGTCGATTCCCGGGCCCAGACCTACCATCAGTAGTCGGCCGGTGGCATTGTCCATCGCCTCTCGGCGATACCGGCGGTAGAACAGCCGGTCGAAGATCGGCATGCCGAGTCGATAGATGTACGGGAACAACGGATTACGGCGTGTCATTTTCCACCCAGACGCTACCCAGATCCATTCGGAACGGCGGATACTCGTCGCGCATCAGGGAGACATATACGGCCACTCGGTAGCGCCACCGAACGATGCCCAGGAGAAGGTCGAACATGCCCTGGTTGATCGTCCCCTTGCACAACAACCACACCGCGTTGATAACGCAAAGCACTTGCAGCAGCGGCTCCATCGCCCAGCACAGGACTATCTGCGGCAGCCCCAGCAGCCACGACTTCACCAGCACCGCCCAGTTCGTGAGCCGCTCCGGATAGTCGACCTCGAGGTCGGCTGGGTAATCCGGCCGGGACGCGAGCGTGAAAGGCGGGTACCTGTCGGTGCCGTTCATCGGAAATCGATAATTCATCACCCGCCACGACCAGCGCAGCACCCCGATGTTGAAGTCGAAGAGCGGGCGCGGATACCGTCCGGTGAACAAGACGGCAATGCCGGCAACGACGGTCACCAGCGGATACAACAAATACAGAAGTATCAGAATGGGGTAGTGCGGCACCGCCAGCACGCACCACTTCAACAGCCAGAGCCGGCGTGAGGGCGCGTCTAAATCGCCTCGTACTCGCACGGGATCGTCCCTAAGAACGGGCTCGTCCACGCTGCCCATCCTAGTTCGCGCGCCTCAACGCGCGCGAGCTAGACCTTGCGGGCGCTCGCGGTGGCTTGGTCGACCTCCCAGTACGCGCGCAACGCCACCAACTGGCCGTCGCCGTTGGCCTTGTAGGTGAACACCCCTTCCGCGGTGACCTGGTGTCCGGCTGCCGTGATGAGGATGTGGCCGACGTTGGCTTCCTCGTTGCCGCACTGGTAGGTGTCGTGGAAGTGGAACTCGATCTTGTCCGTCGGCGCAATCGCCTTGTCCCAGAACGCCGAAATGGCGTCTCGGCCACGATGCCCCTTGCCCTCTGGATCGAAATGCGACGGCCCGATCGGGTCCTCGACGATGGCGTCGTCGGCGAACACCGCCAGCCACGCGTCTTTGTCTCTGGCTCCCACCGCATCGCGGGAACGCTTGCCAGCCAGGTGCGCCACTGATTCGGTCATGAGTCCTGCCATCCCGAGTGGATATAGGTATCGGCGAAGCGCTTCAGCGAATCCTTCTTCTTCTCCAGCGGCGCATCGAAACCGAGCCCGTCGAAAACCCAAGGGATGACGATGTTGTCGGTGACGCCGATGTCGGCCAGTTCGCGGTGGCCGTCCACCCCGAACTTGTCGATGCAGACCGCCTGGTATTCGAAAGGCGTATCGGCTCGGTCGTACTCGGCGAGTAACGCCTGGATCTTGCCGATCGTTTCGGCGAGCTGCTCGGCGGTCATCATCGCGCTGGTCCAGCCGTCGCTGACGCGAGCGGCGCGCTTGAGCGCGACGTCGGTGTGGCCGCCGACGTAGAACGGCACCGGTTGGCTGGGCGCCGGACTCATCTGCAAGCTTGTCGAAGTCGTAGAACTCGCCGTGGAATTCGACCATTCCGCCGCCCAGCACGAGTTTGATGACCTCGATCATCTCGTCGACACGTGCGCCGCGGCTTGCGTATGGCACTCCGCACCATTCGAATTCCTCTGGCGCCCAGCCGATTCCCACGCCGAAGCCGAACCTGTTATTGGTCAGGTTGGCCACCGAGCCGACCTGACGCGCCAGCAGCAGCGGATTGCGCGAGCCCAGTTTCATCACGTTGGTGTAGAAGAACAGCTTCGAGGTGACCGCGCCCATCGCGCCGGCGGCGATCAGTGGGTCGACCCACGGTGTGTCCTCGTTCCACATCCGTGAGCCGTCGGGCGTGTACGGGTAATCGGCGGCGGCCTTCTCCATGTAGAACAGCGAGTCCGGCAGCGCGATCGCGTCGAATCCAACTTCTTCGGCGGTCTTGGCGATGTCGACCAGCTGATCGATGGGCCCCATCGCGATGCTGCAGGTGTACTTCACGGCTTGTCAGCTCCCGACCACCCACATCGAGTAATACTGCGAGCCGCCGCCGTAGGCGTGGCCAAGTGCCTTGCGCGCGTTGGGAACCTGGTGGTCGCCCGCCTTGCCCATCACCTGGATGGCCGCCTCGGCGAACCGGATCAGACCGGATGCGCCGATCGGGTTCGACGACAGCACGCCGCCGGAGGCGTTGAGCGGGATCCGCCCGCCGATCTCGGTTTCGCCCGCCTCGGTGAGCTTCCAGCCTTCGCCTTCGGGCGCGAACCCGAGGTTCTCCAGCCACATCGGCTCGAACCAGGAGAACGGCACATAGACCTCGGCGCAGTCGATCTCGTCGATCGGGCTGGTGATGCCCGCTGCCTTCCACAGCGCCTTGGCGGCGTCCCGCCCGGCCTGCGGGTTGACCTGGTCGCGGCCGGAGTACGCCAGCGGTTCGGTGCGCAGCGCGGTGGCGTGGATCCAGGCCACCGGATGGCCTTCGGCGACTCGCTTGTCGGCGACGTCCTCGTTGCCGATCACCACCGCACAGGCGCCGTCGGACGACGGGCAGGTCTCGTCGAAGCGGATGGGGTCCCACAGCATCTGCGACGCCATCACCTTCTCCAGCGTGATGTCCGGCTGATGCAGATGCGCCAACGGGTTCTTGGCGCCGTTGCAGCCGGTCCTTGACCGCGACCATCGCGCCGATATGCATCGGCGCGCCCGATCGGCGGATGTAGGCGCGCACATGCGGAGCGAAGTAGCCGCCCGCGCCGGCGCCCACCGGCTTGGTGAACGGCACCGGAATGCTCAACGCCCACATGGCATTCGACTCGGACTGCTTCTCCCACGCCATCGCCAGCACGCGCCGGTACTTGCCCGACTGCACCAGGCTGGCGGCGACCACACCGGTCGACCCGCCGACCGAACCCGCGGTGTGCACGCGAATCAGCGGCTTGCCGGTCGCGCCGACGGCGTCGGCCATGAACAGCTCCGGCATCATCACGCCCTCGAAGAAGTCGGGCGCCTTGCCGACCACCACCGCGTCGATGTCGTCCATCGTCGACCCGGAGTCGGCCAACGCCTTGTCGATGGCCTCGCGAACCAGGCCGTTCATCGAGACGTCCTGGCGCTTGGCGACGTACTTCGTCTGGCCGGTGCCGAGCACCGCAGCGAGCTGGGCTGCCATCAGATTATTTCCCTTCCAGCACGGCGACGAGATTCTGTTGCAACGCCGGGCCGCTGGTCGCGTGCGCGAGCACCCGGCCGGCGGAGCCGTCGAAAATGTGTTGTGCCGCAAAGCCGATGCGCTCCAACCCGGCGGAGAACATCGGGTTGGCCGCCAGTGCGCCGCCCGACGGGTTGACCTTCGTCGACGACGGCAGGCCGATGGCCTCGGTCAGGATCAGCTGCTGATGGGTGAACGGCGCGTAGATCTCGGCCACCTCGATCGAGCCGGTGTCACCGCCTGTCGCGGCCTTCGCCGACGCCTCCGTCGACGGGGACGTGGTCAGGTCCCGGGCACCGAGGACCGGAGTCTCGATGCGGTGCTCGAAGCCGGTGATCCACGCGGGGTTCTTCGCGGAGCTCGCGGGCCCTGTCGCCGGCAGCCAGCACGATCGCCGACGCGCCGTCGGTGATCGGCGCAATGTCATGGCGCCGAAGCGGATCGGCGAAGAACGGCCGGGCCAGCAGCTCGTCGATGCTCTTCGCCGGCTTCTCCGAGTCGGTGCGCTCGGCAACGGCGAACGAATCCAGCGCCACCTGCGCCATCTGCTCGGCCGTCCATTTGCCGGCGTCCAGACCGAAGCGGGCCTGCAGCCCCGCCATCGACACCGAGTCCGGCCACAGCGGCGCAACGGTATACGGATCGGTCTGCAGCGCGAGTACCCGGCGCAGCGTGCCCGCCGAGGACTTGCCGAAGCCGTAGACCAGCGCGGTGTCGACCTCGCCGGTCAGCAGCTTGATGTAGGCCTCGTAGAGCGCCCAGGCGGCGTCCATCTCCACGTGCGACTCGTTGATCGGCGGCACCGCGCCGATCGAGTCGATCGCCGAGATGAACGAAAATGCCCGGCCGGCAAGGTAATCCGACGATCCTGAGCACCAGAAGCCGATGTCGGTCTGCTCGAGGCCGAGGTCTTCGTAAAGCGCGTGGAAACATGGCATCAGCATTTCGACGCCGTTGGTGGTGCCGTCGGTGCGGCGCACATGCGGCGCATGGGCGAATCCGACGACAGCTACATCGCGAAAAGTCACGTCAGTCCCTCTTAACAGGTATTGCTTACAGGTGATGCTTGTAGGTGTCGTAGTCGGCGTCAGGTTCGCCGGTCGGCTTGAAGTATTCGATGTTGTCGATGCCCAGGCCCCATTCCTCGCGGGGCTTCCACACCGCCTGCACCCGCATGCCCATCCGCACCTCGGTGGCGTCGATCTCCTGAACCAGGTGCAGGAACGCGATATCGGCGCCGTCGAGCAGCACGTAGGCCGCGACATACGGCGGCTTGATGCGCTGGCCGGCGAACGGGATGTTGATGATCGCGAACGTGGTCACCGTGCCCTTGTCGGGCAGTTCGACGAACTTGTCGAGTTCGAGGCCGGTCGCCGGGTCGGCTTCCTTCGGCGGGAAGTACACCTTCCCGTCCTTGCCGGTGCGGGCGCCGAGCAGCTTGCCCTCTTCAAGCCCGCGCAGAAACGCGCTCTCGGGAAGCGAAGCGGTGTGCTGGATTTCGATGCTGCTTGGCGTCACCTGGACCGTCACCGGGTCACGGTCGTCGGTCGCGTCGGGCACCGGTTCGGCCTCGTCGCCGAGCGCGAAGTAGGCGATGTCGGTGATCGCGCCCGCCGGCTCGTCGACCCAATGCGCATGCACCCGCGCGCCGGTGCTGATCGCGTCGGACGATGCGACTCCGACATCAACGGCGTGCAGCAGCGGAATGTCGGCACCGTCGAGCTTGATCAGCGCCCAGGCGAACGGCCGGTCCAGCGGCTGGCCCTCCAGGGGCTCGGGCTGCCAGGTCCACGGACAGCACGGTCCCGACACTGGCCACCGGTACGATCTCGGTCAACCGTTCGTAGGTCACGGGGTCGAACTCGGCGGGCGGAACGTAGACCCGGCCATCCGAGCCCCGGACACCGACGATGCGTCGCTCACGCAGGGCGGTGAAGAACTGGCTGAGGATGGGTCCGACTGAACGGGTGTAGTCGAATGACAGCTTCAGCGGTGCCGAAAGCGGCGGCTGATGGGTATCGATCTGCACCGGGCTGCTTTGGCTGGTGGTCACAGCATCGAGTAGAACAGGTTCTAAGAATGGATTCAAGATACGGTCCGGACCTGCAGGAAAGGCGGCTCTCATGAAGCTCGGACTCCAGCTCGGATATTGGGGCGCGCAGCCGCCCGACAACCACGCGGAACTCGTCGCCGCGGCCGAGGACGCCGGTTTCGACGCGGTGTTCACCGCCGAGGCGTGGGGATCGGACGCCTACACGCCGCTGGCCTGGTGGGGTCGTCGACGCAGCGGCTGCGGCTGGGCACGTCGGTGGTGCAGCTGTCCGCGCGCACCCCGACCGCGTGCGCGATGGCGGCGCTGACGCTGGATCACCTGTCCGGTGGCCGGCACATCCTCGGCCTCGGGGTCTCCGGGCCGCAGGTGGTGGAGGGCTGGTACGGCCAGTCGTTCCCCAAGCCGCTGGCCCGCACCCGCGAATACATCGACATCATCCGGCAGGTCTGGGCGCGCGAGAAGCCGGTGACCAGCGACGGACCGCACTACCCGCTGCCGTTGACGGGCGAGGGCACCACCGGGTCTGGGCAAGCCGCTCAAGCCGATCACGCATCCGCTGCGGGCCGACATCCCGATCATGCTGGGCGCCGAGGGGCCGAAGAACGTCGCGCTGGCCGCCGAGATCTGCGACGGCTGGCTGCCGATCTTCTACACGCCGCGGATGGCCGACATCTACAACGAATGGCTCGACGAGGGCTTCGCCCGGCCCGGCGCGCGCCGCAGCCGCGAGGACTTCGAGATCTGCGCGACGGCCAACATCGTCATCACCGACGACCGCGCCGCGGCATTCGCGGTGATGAAGCCCTACATCGCGCTCTACATGGGCGGGATGGGCGCCGAGGACACCAACTTCCACGCCGACGTGTACCGCCGGATGGGCTACGCCGAGGTGGTCGACGACGTCACCAAGCTGTTCCGCAGCGGACACAAGAACGGAAAGAAGGCCGCCGAGATCATCCCCGACGAGCTGATCGACGACGCCGCGATCGTCGGCGACGTCGACTACGTGCGTAAGCAGATCAAGGCCTGGGAAGCCGCCGGCGTCACCATGATGGTGGTGGCCGGGCGCAGTCAGAGCAGATCCAGCGAGTTGGCGTCGCTGATCTGAGCCAGTCCTTGCGGTGGCTAGAACACGTTCTAGATTGTCCGGATGACCGACCGGCGTCAGCTCAGCCGATGGGCGCGGCGACGGTCATCTCGACGTTGCCGGTCCGATCCGCGACGCCATCGCAGCGCTTCGGCGAGGTTCCCAGTCGACGCCGACGCCGGCGCAGGGATGATCGCCTACAGCGGCCTGCAGGTCTGCCGCTCCGGCCCGGCCGCGCGATCGTGGTCCTGATGTCTCATGGCACTACATCGACGGGCGACCTCGGCGCAGGTACTACGAGTTCGAGCACCAGCGTGATGGTCAACCCGCCGGGGTCGAACGCGAGCGGACCGCGGGCCGAAGTCGATGCCGGCGATTTCGTGCCCTCCACCTGCCGTCGAACCAGGCCGCTTCGCGAACGGTGAAGTCCGGCCAGATCTTGGGGATACCCGAAAGTGATGGCCGGACTTCACGGTTCGTGAAGGCCGGCAGTTCGGATTCGACTGCAGCGTCGACGGCACAGCTGGTGCGTCGGGCATGGAGTTCGGCCGGCGCGATCAGCCGTGCCGAATTCGGGTCTGCACCGTCGCCGCGACAGCAGGTGCCAGCATCGCATGACTACTCGCACCGCGACGGGGTACACCCGCGAGACCGCCGTGTCGATAAGCCGCTGCGCGGCGTGCGCGACCGAGATCGGGGTGTGCACGTCCGGCTTGGCGAATCACCCGGCACGGGGAGAGCTTCCGGCGCTGGGTTTTCCGAATCGCGCATGTTGATCAGCTCTGTAATCCACGTAGAAATGACTTTCGGCGATGCTCAGGAGATCTCATGACAACTCGTGGGAGACCAGGCCACGATCGTCGACCTGGCCGACGGCAATTTCTACGCCGACGGCAGGCGTCCCGCGAGGCCTACCGCTGGATGCGGGCCAACCAGCCGGTGTTCCGCGACCGCAACGGCTTGGCCGGCCGCGACGACGTACCAGGCCGTCATCGACGCCGAACGCAATCCCGAGCTGTTCTCCAACACCGGCGGCATCCGTCCCGATCAGCCCGGCATGCCGTACATGATCGACATGGACGACCCCGCACATCTGTTGCGGCGCAAGTTGGTCAACGCCGGGTTCACCCGCAAACGGGTGATGGAGAAGGAGCCGTCGATCGCACGGCTGTGCGACACCCTGATCGACGCGGTGTGCGAGCGGGGCGAGTGCGACTTCGTCCGCGACATCGCCGCCCCGCTGCCGATGGCGGTGATCGGCGACATGCTCGGCGTGCTGCCCGAAGAACGCGGCATGCTGCTGAAATGGTCGGACGATCTGGTTACCGGGCTGAGCTCGCACCTCGACCCGACGAGCGCCGAATTCCAGACGGTGATGGAGGCCTTCGCCGCCTACACCGAATTCACCATGGACATGATCGCCAAGCGCCGCGCCGAACCCGACCGACGACCTGTTCTCGCATCCTGGTCAACGCCGAGGTCGAAGGCCAGCGGATGTCCGACGACGAGATCGTCATGGAGACGCTGCTGATCCTCATCGGCGGCGACGAGACCACCCGGCACACGCTGTCCGGCGGCACCGAGCAGCTGCGTGCGGCACCACGATCAGTGGGACGCGCTGGTGGCCGACCTGACGCTGTTGCCCGGCGCGATCGAGGAGATGCTGCGCTGGACGTCGCCGGTGAAGAACATGTGCCGGACGCTGACCGCCGACACCGAGTTCCACGGCACCGAGCTGCGTAAGGGCGAGAAGATCATGCTGCTGTTCGAGTCGGCGAACTTCGACGAGTCGGTGTTCGACAACCCCGACCAGTTCGATATCCGGCGAGACCCCAACAGCCACTTGGCTTTCGGCTTCGGCACGCACTTCTGCCTGGGCAATCAGCTGGCCCGCCTGGAGCTGCGCCTGATGACCGAGCGGGTGCTGCGAGCGGCTGCCCGATCTACGGCTGGCCGCCGAAGACGACGTATTGCCATTGCGGCCAGCCAACTTCGTCAGCGGCCTTGAGGCGATGCCGATGGTGTTCACGCCGAGCGCTCCTTCGTAGCGCCGCGCGTCGAGCTGTTGCGACTAAGCCGCAACAACTCGCAGGCCGTATTGCACGGTCGGCGCATAAGGCGAAGACATCAGCGGTCTCTTGAACTGCGGCGCGCGCTTCTCCTTGAAGGCCAGCGGGCCTTCCTTGGCGTCGTCGGACAGGAACACGCTGATGCCGAGCTTGGTGTCGATCTTGAACGCGTCGTTCTCGTGCATGCCCTCGGTCTCGTGGATCGAGCGCAGGATCGCCTGCACGGCCAGCGGCCCGTTGTTGTCGATCACTTCGGCGATCTCGAGCGCCTTGGCCAGCGCGTCGCCGTCGGGAACGACGTAGCCGATCAGCCGATATCCATGGCTTCCGGCGGCGGTGATGTGCCGTCCGGTCAGCAGCAGATCGGCAGGCGATCGTGTAGGGGATCTGCCGCACCAGTCGCACCGCCGAGCCGCCCATCGGATACAGGCTCCACTTGGCCTCCGAGATGCCGAACTTGGCGCTCTCGCCGGCGATGCGGATATCGGTGCCCTGCAGGATCTCGGTGCCGCCCGCGATCGCCGGACCCTCGACCGCGGCGATCAGCGGCTTGGTCAGCCGACGGCCCTTGAGCAGAGCGTCGATGCGCGACGGGTCGTAGCTGCCGTCTTTGAACGAGTCGCCCGGCGGGCGCGCGGTCGCGGCCTTGAGGTCCATGCCCGCGCAGAAGTAGCCGCCGGCCCCGGTCAGGATGCAGCAGCGGATGTCGGGATCGTTGTCGACGCGGTCCCAGGCCTCGACCATGATCGAGAGCATCTCGGTGGAAAGCGCGTTGCGGGCCTCGGGGCGGTTCAGCGTCAGGATCAGGGTGTGTCCGCGCTGCTCAATGAGGGCGTCGGCCTTTTTTTCGGACTCGCTCACGGGTGATCGCCTTCCTGCGCGTCGGCCTGAAACTTGTCAGGAAATGTAACACGTTCTAATTTAGGGTCCGTGGCCCTGAATATTGCCGACTTGGCGGAGCACGCCATCGATGCCGTCCCTGACCGTGTCGCCCTGATCTGCGGCGACGAACAGCTGACCTACGCCCAGCTGGAGGAGAAGGCCAACCGCCTGGCGCACTACCTCATGGACCAGGGCGTGAAGAAGGACGACAAGGTCGGCCTGTACTGCCGCAACCGCATCGAGATCGTCATCGCGATGCTCGGCATCGTCAAAGCCGGCGCGATCCTGGTCAACGTCAACTACCGCTACGTCGAGGGCGAACTTCGCTACCTGTTCGACAACTCCGACATGGTCGCGCTGGTGCACGAGCGCCAGTACTCCGATCGGGTCGCCAACGTGCTGCCGGACACGCCCGAACGTCAAGACGGTCCTCGTCGTCGAGGACGGCAGTGATGACGACTACCAGCGCTACGGCGGCGTCGAGTTCTACTCCGCGATCGCCGACAGGCTCACCCGAGCGGGATTTCGGCGAGCGCAGCGCCGACGACATCTACCTGCTCTACACCGGCGGCACCACCGGCTTCCCGAAAGGCGTGATGTGGCGCCACGAGGACATCTACCGGGTGCTGTTCGGCGGAACCGACTTCGCCACAGGCGAATTCATCAAAGACGAACACGACCTGGCCAAGGCTGCGGCGGCCAATCCGCCGATGATCCGCTACCCGATTCCGCCGATGATCCACGGCGCCACCCAGTCGGCCACCTGGATGTCGATCTTCTCGGGCCAAACCACCGTGCTCGCACCGGAATTCAACGCCGACGAGGTCTGGCGCACGATCCACGAGCACAAGGTGAACCTGCTGTTCTTCACCGGCGACGCGATGGCGCGGCCGTTGCTCGACGCTCTGCTGGCGCACCAGGACGAGGGCAACGAGTACGACCTGTCGTCGCTGTTCCTGCTCGCCAGCACCGCGGCGCTGTTCTCGCCGAGCATCAAGGAGAAGCTGCTCGAGCTGCTGCCCAACCGGGTCATCACCGACTCGATTGGCTCCTCGGAGACCGGGTTTTGGCGGCACCAGCATCGTCGCCAAGGACGCGCCGCACAGCGGCGGCCCGCGCGTGACGATCGACCACCGCACCGTCGTGCTCGACGAGGACGGCAACGAGGTCAAGCCCGGCTCCGGCGTGCGTGGCTTCATCGCCAAGAAGGGCAACATCCCGGTCGGCTACTACAAGGACGAGAAGAAGACCGCCGAGACGTTCAAGACCATCAACGGTGTCCGCTACGCCATTCCGGGTGACTACGCGCAGGTCGAGGAAGACGGCACCGTCACGATGCTGGGCCGCGGCTCGGTGTCGATCAACAGCGGCGGCGAGAAGATCTACCCCGAAGAGGTCGAGGCCGCGCTCAAGGGTCACCCCGACGTCTTCGACGCTTTGGTGGTCGGTGTGCCCGACCCCCGCTACGGCCAGCATGTCGCCGCCGTGGTGCAGGCCCGGCCGGGGTCTCGGCCGACGCTGTCGGAGCTGGACAGTTTCGTGCGCGCCGAGATCGCGGGATACAAAGTGCCGCGCAGCCTTTGGCTGGTCGACGAGGTCAAGCGTTCGCCGGCCGGGAAGCCCGACTACCGCTGGGCCAAGGAGCAGACCGAGGCGCGACCGGCCGACGATGTGCATGCCGCCCACGTGACCGCCTGAGCGCGCCAAGCCATGTGACCGACTTCGTCAAGCAGCATCGCCGGCGCGCCGACCAGGTTCTTCGGTGGGAAGCCGCGGGGCTGCGATGGCTTTCCGAGGTCGACGGCGGTGTGCCCTGCGCGCCGGTTGTTTCGTTGGACGCGACCAGTCTTACCCTGCGGCGGCTTGATTCGGTGACTCCGAGCCCGAAGCGGCGTCCGATTCGGCAGCCGGCTGGCCGTCACGCACGACGCAGGAGCAGCGGGGTTCGGCGCCGGGCCCGACGGATGGGACGGGCCCGGATTCTTCGGGCCGTTGTCGCAGCCACTGCCGATGTCGCTGCGGGCGCACCGACGCTGGGGCGAGTTCTACGCCGACGAGCGGCTGGCCCCGATGGCCGAGCTGGCGGCTGCCGCGTCTGGATGCTGCGGCTCGCGCCGCGGTCGACGCCGTCGCGGCACGGTGTCGGGCAGGTGACTTCGACGACGATGACCCTGCCGGCCCGGCTGCACGGCGATCTGTGGAGCGGCAACGTGATGTGGACACCCGAAGGCGTGGTGCTGATCGATCCGGCCGCGCACGGCGGTCACCGCGAGAACCGACCTGGCGATGCTCGCGCTGTTCGGCTGCCCGCACTACGATGCCGTCCTTGACGGCTATCAGCGGGTGCGATCGCTGAAACCGGGCTGGCGCAAACGCATTGGGCTGCACCAGCTCTTTCCGCTGCTGGCGCATGTTGTGCTGTTCGGCGGTGGCTACGCGCCGCAGACGGACGCTTGCGCCCGGGCCGCACTGGCGGTCGTAGCAACGTTTACAGTCGAAGCGTGAACGGTGCCCAGGCCCTGATCAACACCCTGGTCGACGGCGGCGTCGACGTGTGCTTCGCCAACCCCGGCACGTCCGAGATGCACTTCGTGGCCGCGCTCGACGCTGTCCCGCGGATGCGCGGGGTGCTGACCCTTTTCGAGGGCGTCGCCACCGGCGCGGCCGACGGCTATGCCCGCATCGCCGACCGGCCCGCCGCGGTGCTGCTGCACCTAGGCCCCGGGCTGGGCAACGGCCTGGCCAACCTGCACAACGCGCGGCGTGCCCAGGTGCCGATGGTGGTGGTCGTCGGCGACCACGCCACCTATCACAAGAAGTACGACGCCCCACTGGAATCCGACATCGAGGCGGTGGCCGGCAGCGTGTCGGGCTGGCTGCGGCGATCCGAGCGGCCGATGTCGCCGCTGACGCCGCCGAGGCCATCGCCGCCAGCCAGAGCGGGGGACAGATCGCCACTCTGATCCTGCCCGCGGACATTTCGTGGACCGAAGGCGCTCAGACTGGCCAGCCACGCGCGCGCCGGGCCGCACCAGGTCGCCCGTCGACACCGATGCCGTCCAGCTCGCCGCGAAAGTATTGCGCTCCGGCGATCCCACGGTGATCCTGGTCGGCGGCGACGCCACCCGCGGCGCTGGGTTGACCGCGGCGGCCCGGGTCGCCGACCGCCACCGGCGCCCGCTGGTACTGCGAAACATTCCCGACGCGGCTGGAACGTGGCGCCGGCGTCCCTGCCATCGAACGGATTGCCTACTTCGCTGAGGCCGTCGCGGCTCAACTCGACGGCGCCAAACATCTGATCTTGGCCGGGGCCGCGTCGCCGGTGTCCTTCTTCGCCTACCCGGGCAAGCCGAGCGATCTGGTGCCGGAGGGTTGCCAGCGTTCATGTGCTCGCCGGACCACGCCGGTGCCGCAGATGCTTTGACGGCGCTGGCCGACGAGGTGGCGCCCGGCACGACGGCTGCGGTCGCCGCGCCGTCGCGCCCGCAGTTGCCGACGGGTCCGTTGACCGCCGTAGCGGTGGCCGACGTGGTCGGCGCGCTGCTGCCGGAACGGGCGATCGTCGTCGACGAGTCCAACACCTCCGGTGTGCCGCTGGCAGCGGCGACCGCCGGTGCGCCCGCGCACGATTGGCTGACGCTGACCGGCGGCGCCATCGGCTACGGCATCCCGGCCGCCGTCGGCGCCGCCGTCGCGGCACCCGACCGGCCGGTGCTGTGTCTGGAATCCGATGGATCGGCGATGTACACGATCTCGGGGCTGTGGACCCAGGCGCGGGAAAACCTGAACGTCACCACCGTCATCTACAACAACGGCGCCTACGACATCCTGCGGATCGAGCTGCAGCGGGTCGGAGCCGGTTCAGCCCCCGGCCCCAAGGCGCTTGATCTGCTCGACTTGTCGCGTCCGACAATGGATTTCGTCAAGATCGCCGAGGGCATGGGCGTTCCGGCGCGGCGCGTCACCACCGCCGAGGACTTCGCCGACGCCTTGCGCAGCGCGTTCGCCGAACCGGGACCGCACCTGATCGACGCCGTGGTGCCGTCAATCCTCGGTTAGTTCGGCAAGGTGGTCGACGAGCCAGTCGGTCAGCCTGTCGAAGCACATCGATTCCGGTTTCGAACACGCCGTCGTGGGCTTCGGCCGCCAGCGCGACGCCGACACGGCCGGCTTGGATCGGCACGATCGCGAGCTGCCGGACCAGGTAGTCGCCGCCGCCTATTCCGGGGCCCCAACCGCCCTTCGCGGCAAAGCCTTTGGCGGCCAGTCCCCAGCAGTGATCGGCGCAGAGGTTACGCATCAAGTTGACGACACCGGAGGCATCGGGTAGGCCCGGCAGCCGGGCGGCGAACTGGGCTTGCCGGACCAGCGACCACTCCGTTTGACCGAAAGGTGTGTAGTCGGGGCGAAGTCGTCGTGACTCGATAGCGGTGGTTGCATCGCCCGCATCGCGGACGACAGCTTGCACTTGCACTGCCGCCTCGGCGGGGCTGCCAAGTCGGGACCACAGCTCCTCGGCGGCGGAGTTGTCCGATTGCGTAATCGCGTCGGCCACCAGCTCGCGGCTACCCACACCTGCACGCAAGCAGGCAATCGCTAACGGCACCTTGATCGTCGACCACGCCACCCCGGTCGACCAGGTTCCGAACGACGCCAGGCAGGTTCCGTCGACAGCAGCGATCGCAATGCCGATCGTCGCCGGAACCGTTCGTGACAGTTCGTCAAAGCCGGCTTCAAACGCTCGCT
This sequence comes from uncultured Actinomycetota bacterium, assembly GCA_963796825.1. Classification (GTDB taxonomy): domain Bacteria; phylum Actinomycetota; class Actinomycetes; order Mycobacteriales; family Mycobacteriaceae; genus Mycobacterium. The sequence goes on along the minus strand of CAWCNE010000004.1, from coordinate 12,629 downwards.
TCACAGTGGCCCAAGCGTACCTACTGGATCGGCTCGTCACCGAGTACGGTGGTGCGCAGCATCTCTCGCGGCGAGTCCGGGTCGTAGGGTGCTGCGCGGTGCAGGACGCCACGGTTATCCCAGATCACCGTGTCACCGACCGACCAGAGGTGCCGGTAAACCTTGTCGGGTTCGGTGGCGCGGTCCAGCAATTCGGCCAGCAGTGCGCGGCCCTCCTCGAGGTCCATGCCGACGATGTGGTCTGCCGACGCACCGAGGACCATCGATTTGCGACCGCTGTGATGCGTCCACACCAGCGGATGTTCGTGGGTGCGGCGTGAGCGCCATCGCGCCAGCTGCTCGGGCTGTGGGATCGGGTGTGACGCGTCGTTGTGAGGCTTCCAGCGAATGAATGACTTTCAAACGAGCCGTTGCGTTGCTTCTCGTCGTCACTCAACGCGTCATAGGCAGCATACGAACTAGCGAACTCGGTTTCGCCGCCGCGCTCCGCGACGTGTAACGCGGACAGCACGGTGGCTTTCTGCGGGTACTCGTCGCCGAGCGGGGTGCAGCCGTCGATGTGCCAATCGAAGGTGGCGCGCAGATATGCCGCCGACGAGTTCTTCGACGGGTTCAGCGTGATCGGGTAGATGCCCGCAACGGGTGGTGGCCGTCGGAGGAGTGATCCACCGTCACCGAGTCGGCAGCAAAACGCAACCTGCGCTTCAGGGTTCAGGTGCAGTCCGCGGAAACACCAGTACGCCGTTGTCCTCCAGCGCGTCGAGCACCGCGCCGGCGAGCATGTCGTCGGCGACCAGCCGATCGGCATCGATGCCGATGACTTCCGCGCCCACCGAGTCGTGAGCTTGTTGATGGTAAGTAGGCTCATCGCTCGTCCGTTCTCATGGCACCGGCTCGCCGATGCGAATCATGACGGCATCAGCAGCGTCGGTAGGTCGGGGTTGTTTCATGATCTCTACCGCCATCGCGACCATGATCAGCGAGTAGATGAGGTGCAGCAGGTGCAGCGCATCCTCGGGAAGGTCATCGAGGGAAAACTTGTCGCAGTACTCGATCGCGTCTTCCAAGCCGGGGAAGAATGCTTCGTAGAAGTCCCGCATCTCGGCCATGGTGCTGGCCAGCCGCTTGTCCCACCGCTCGGTTTCTGTACCCAGACACCAGGTTTCGGCGTACGGCTCGAGTTCGGCGAAGGCACTGGGCAGTAACGCGTCAGCCATGGTCCGCCCCACCGGTGTCAGTTCGCGCCGATAATCAGCCACCCAGTCGCCGACAACCTTATGCAGGTGGCGGACCAGGATCTCCTGGTCATTGAGCGGGAAGTCGTCGACGATGCCGGTCTCCAGGGCGGCCTGCGTGCCGCCAAGCATGCCGGCATCCTGCAGCGCGAACTCCTTGAGCACTACCGCGGCAACCTCGTGTTCGATGCGTTCACGCACACTGCGTGCCGGGTGAGAATGCGGTGTAGGCCTCGAACCGATGAGTGTTGTGCGAGGTCGGCCAATATCGGTAGAGCAGATACCATCCGCCGTAGATCAGAATCTCCAGGTTCGGGAAGATCTGGAAATTGCTGATCCCCCAAGGCTCGATGCCGCCCGGGTTGAGCCCGGCCGGCAATTCGCCTAGATCAGGGGTGTCGCCACGGACCGACAAGCCCGCTGCGAGTGGCGCGTTCGATGGGGTACATATACTCCGGTGCCATCAGCCAGCGACGGGTGCCGGCCGTGGACACTACGCGGTGCGGACCGTCGATTTGGAAATGGGCGCATCCGAATCCGGCGTTGGGATCGCGCACCTTCGGTGGAACCTGCTGCGGGTGCAGCGACGGTACGTGGTAGTACTCCTGAAAAGCGTCCGCGAAGATCTTCCAGTTGCTGTTGTTGTCGGCGACCCAGTCGTAGCGCTCGGTGAGCCGGTCGAACGGATACCCGTCGAGCGCAGTGACCATTGGGCCGAGGAACTCCCGCAGGCTTTGCCGCGGCTCGGAATCGAAGTTGACGAAGATGAAGCCGTTCCAAATATCGCAGTGCACCGGCCGCAGCCCGTAGGCAGCCGCGATCGAGGTCGAAGAACTCCGATTCCTGCTGCACAAACGTCAGCGCGCCATCCAGGTCGTACCGCCAGCCGTGATATTTGCAGGTGAACTGCCGGCACACGCCCTTGGTTTCCTCGTTCGGAAAGTCATTCCACATCAACTTGTTTCCGCGGTGCCGGCAGACGTTGTGGAATGCGCGGATCACCTGGTCCTTGCCTTTCACCACGATGATCGACGTGCCGACTGCCGCGATGTCTTTGGTGAAGTAGCTTCCGACGCGCGGGACATCCTCGATGCGGCCGACGTTGAGCCAGGCACGCTTGAATATCGCCTTGCGTTCGGCGGCATAGAACTCCGGTGACGTGGAGTCGCGAAACGACACCGGTCCGGTGCCCAGATCCGGGTAGTGTTCGGTCCAGCTACCCTCCGCCGGCTTAGGCCATCGTGCCATGCGTACCTCCCGGAGATCTTCGAAACGTATTGAAAAGCAACGTCACATCACGGCTCCGCCGTTGACGCCGAGCACCTGGCCGGTGATAAACCCGGCCTCATCGGAGCACAGGAACCCGACGGCTGCCGCGATGTCAGCGCCGGTGCCGAGGTGTCTCATCGGGATTCGTCTGAGCTAATGCCTCATTGGACGGCAGGTGCCCCTCGGCTTGGGATTGATGCTGCATCGGGGTCTCGATACCCGACGGGGGGATGTTGTTCACGGTGATACCCACGGATGCGTATTCGTGCGCAAGCGATTTCGTCAAGGTGATCACCGCACCTTTCGAGGCGGCGTAGTGAGCCATGCCGGGGAGCCGCGTTGTGCGCTGGACGACGAGATCATCACGATGCGGCCCCACCGCGCGGCCAGCATGTCCGGCAGTGCCACCTGGCAGCAGTGAAACGTCCCGGTGAGGTTGACGTCGATAATCCGCGCCCATGATTCGGGGGTGATCTCAATGAACGGCGCGAAGCCCACCATGCCTGCACTGGTCACCAAAATGGTGACCGGGCCAAGCTCGCTTCGCACTTTCGCGAACGCTTCCTCGACCGCTTGCCGATCGGTCACATCGGTGGCCACACCGAGTGCGGTAACCCCGTCGGCCTGAAGTTCTGCGGAGACCCGCTGAGCGGATTGGCCATCGATGTCGAGGACCGCGACCTTGTGCCCGCGTCGGCCGAGCTCGTGGCAGGTTGCCTCGCCCATACCGGACGCGCCGCCGGTCACCACCGCCACCCGCTCGACATTGTTCACTCGTAGACCACCCGCACCGATCGACTGGTCGGCAACGATTGACAAGTCAGCACCCAACCCTCGGCGACTTCCTCCTCGGTCAGCGCGTCGTTGTTGATCATCCGCACGCTTCCCTCCACCAGTCGAGCCATACACGTTGCGCACGAGCCGGTTTCGCACGACGACGGCACCGTCAGGCCAGCCATGCGGCCAGTTTGCAGAATGGTGTTGCCCGGCCGATAGGGCACCATGGTGGTTCGCCGGTCCAGCTGAATCGTTACTTCCTCCGTGACAGTGTCGGTTGCGACGGCCGCACGATCCACATTGTGTCCTTCCATCACCAGGCAGAATATCAAGTACTTGCGATATGTATCAAGTACTTGATTCATTGGGATAGCGGCGACGTCAGGTCTCGGTGTGATCGGTGAACAGCGGGTTGCCGGTGCCCTGTTCGACCACGCGGGCCAGCAGATCATGCAGCAGCTGTCGCTCGTCGGGATCGAGAACGCCGAACACCTGGTCATGGGCGGCCAGCGCGTCAGCGAGAACGGCCGCGACCACCGCGCGGCCCTGGTCGGTGAGATAGGTCTGCAGGATCCGTCCGTGCTGGGGATCTTGCTTGCGCTCAACGAGTCCGCGGCGCTCCAGCGCGGTGATCGCCAACTGCACCCCTTGGGGACTGATGAGAAGCCGGCGGGCCAACTCGGCCCCAGACAGGCCGGGTTCGTTGGCCAACTGGCGCATCAGGCCGATCTGGGCGGTGGTCACTCCGTGGCTGCTGATCGCGTCATTGACGGTCTTCAGTGAGAAGTGGAAGGCCTGCTTGAGCAGCCACAAAATGTTGTCGGTAAGTTCCATGCTCATCTTCCCGGCCGCTGGAGACCCTTATAGATGTGGCCGTCTTTCATCACGAATTGCACGTCAAGGGTGGTGGCGATGTCGTGCGACGGGTCTCCGGGTACGGCGATGATGTCGGCGAGGTAGCCCGGCGCGAGCCGGCCGAGTTCATGGTCGGCTTCGATGAGCTCGGCGCTGGTCACCGTGGCTGCGCGAATCGCCTGCATCGGTGTCATGCCGCGGTCGACCAGCGCGCCGAGTTCCCTGGCGTTCTGGCCGTGCGGGATCGCGGGTGCGTCGGTGCCGCAGGCGATGCGTACCCCGGCCGCAATCGCTTTGGGCAACATCGCTTTTGCCTGCGGAAAAACCTCAGCGGCTTTCTTGCGCAGCTCGGGTGCCACCCGGTCGACGGCCATCGCTTCGGTCAGATAGGTCGTGGAAACCAGGAAGGTGCCGTGATCGACCATCATCTGAATTGTCTCATCGGTGGCGAGGAAACCGTGTTCGATGCAGTCGATTCCGGCTCTGATGCAGGCGCGGACGGCGCTGTCGCCGATCGCGTGCGCGGCCACCCGGGCCCCGGCGCGGTGCGCCTCGTCGGCGATCGCAGCGAATTCCTCATCGGAGTACTGCTGCGATCCGGGTGCGGTGCTATGCGACATCACGCCGCCGGAGGCCGAAACCTTGATCACCTTGGCGCCGTGCCGGATCTGGTAGCGGACGCAGGCGCGCACATCGGGAACGCCGTTGGCGATGCCTTCGGCCACCGACAACGGCATGATGCCGGGCGCCAGTCGTTGGAACACCGTCGGGTCCAGGTGCCCGCCGTACGGCGTGACGGCGTGTCCGGCCGGCACGATCCGCGGCCCGATGTGCCAGCCCTGATCGATTGCCCGCTGCAGCGCCACGTCGAGCAGGTAACCGCCGGTCTTGACCATCAGACCCAGATTGCGCACCGTGGTGAAACCCGCCTCCAACGTGGTGCGCGCGTTGACCGCTCCGCGCAGGGTGCGGTAGGCGGGGTCGTCCTGCACACCGTGCATCGGGGTCGGCAACCCTCCGGCCCACCGGGGCCGCCGATGAGCAGGTTGAGCTCCATGTCCATCAGCCCCGGCAGCAGCGTCACATCGCCGAGGTCGATCTCGGTCGCCGAATCCGGCTGTGGCTCAGCGGGATTGACAGCTGCGATCCGGTCGTCGTCGACGACGACTACCGCCGGCGAACGGACCTGCGCCGGCGTCGACGTCTGCCCAGCGGCGCGGCCCGCAGCACGAGTCACGGCGCGGGTTCGCAGACGCAATCCAAAGTCGAGGCGCCCGAATCAGGAACGCGGGGCTGCTTCCAGCATTCGACCGGGAAGGACACCATGATCATCGAGTACAGCAGGTGCATCAGATTCAGCACGTCCTCGGGCAGTTCGTCGAGGCTGAACTTGTCGCAGTAGGCCATGGCGTCTTCCGCCCGCGGGGTGATGGCGTCGTAGAACGCCTGCATGTCGGCCATCGAGCTGGCCAGTCGCTTGTGGTAGCGCTGCGGTCTCGGTCGGCAGACACCAATCGCGAAAACGGTTCGAGATCAGCGAATTCCGGTGGCAGCTTGGCGGTCATCGCGTGTCAGACTCCCACTGCGTGCTTGCGCCGGTATTCGACTCGACCCAGTCCGCGCGTCTCGTTGTGCAGATGCCGCAGCAGCACCTCCTGGTCATTGAGCAGGAACTCACTCGACGGCGCGCGATTCGATCATCGTCTGGGTGGCCTCCAACGTGTTGGCGTCCTGCAAACCGAATTCCTTGAATGTCACCGCGGCCAGCTCCTGCGCGACCCGCTCCCGCGGCGTGCGCGGCGGCGGGAAATACAAAGTGCCCTCGAAGACGTGGCGTGTTATACGACGTCGGCCAGTAGTGGTAGGTCAGGTACCAGCCCTGGCCCCAGATCAGGATCACGAAATTGGGGAATAGCTGAAACGAGTCCAGCCCCCACGGGTCGCACTTGGCCGGGTTGATGCCGGCCGGCATGCTCGACCGAGATCGGGCTGTCCCATGGCCCGAAAAGCCCACTGCGGCAGATCTCTTCGATCGGCTTGCGCATCTCGGCGTCCATCTCCCAGGCCCGGACGCCCGACGTGCTGACCAGCCGGTGCGGTCCGTCGATCCGGTAGTGCGGCGCCTCGAAGCCGGCCTCGGCGCGCCGCCTTGGAGTACTTCGTCGGCGACTGGTTCGCGTGCAGCACCGGGCGTGATAGAACTCCTGGAACGCGTCCATGTAGAGCTTCCAGTTCGCCTTGACCTCCGAGCGGTAGCGACCACCGCGACGTCATCTCGCTCGAACGGGTAGCCCTCCAGGCCGGTGACCATGGGCCCGAGGAACTCGCGCAGCGACTGCTCGGGCTCGGCGGCGAAGTTGACGAAGATGAAGCCCTCCCAGACGTCGCAGTGCACCGGCACCAGCCCGTAGCGGCTCTTGTCCAGGTCGAAGAACTCGCTCTTCCTGCTGGACGAAGGTCAGGTTGCCGTCCAGGTCGTAGCGCCAGGCGTGGTACTTGCAGGTGAACTGCCGGCAGACGCCGCTGGTCTCCTCCAGCGGCATGTCGTTCCACACCAGCTTGTTGCCGCGGTGCCGGCAGATGTTGTGGAAGGCCTTGACCTCGCCCGGCCGTGTTGCGCACCACGATGATCGACGTGTTGGCGACCTTGAGTTCCTTGGTGAAGTAGCTGCCCGTTGCGCGGAAGTTGCTCGGCGCGGCCGACATTCAGCCACGCCCGCTTGAAGATCGCCTCCCGCTCAAGCTCGTAGAACTCCGGGATGATCGAATCCTCGTAGGACACCGGCCCGGTGCCGAGCTCCGGGTAGTGCTCGGTCCAGCTGCCTTCGGGCGGCTTGGGAAAACGAGCCATGCCTACTCCTTTCGATCACTGACCGACCCGCCCGCAGCGCTGACCGTATATGCTCTAGACGTAATCGCAAGTAGTTGATATTGGGCCTTCGGCTGACCGACAGGGCTAACGGCGGATCGGCCACACCGGATCGGCGCAGTCGAGGCCCTCGGCCGACAGTTGGCGCTTGAGCACCTTGAACGTCGCGGTGCGCGGCAGGTTCGGCGCTGACCCGGACGTACGACGGCCACTGCTTGGGGCCGAGGTCAGGCTGCTCGGCCAGGAACGCGCGGAACTTGTCCGCGTCGAATTCGGCGCCGGGCGCCAGCACCAGCGCGGCCATCACCTGGTCGCCGACGGCCGGATCCGGCACCGCGTACACCGCCACCTCGGTCACGTCCGGATGGCGCAGCAGCACCCGCTCGATCGGGCGCGGTGCCCAGGTTCTCGCCGTCGACCCGCAGCCAGTCGCCGAGCCGGCCGGCGAAGTACGCATAGCCGGCTTCGTCGCGGTAGGCCAGGTCGCCGCTGTGGTAGACGCCGCCGGCCATCCGCTGCGCGTTCGGCCTCGGCGTCGTTGTAGTAGCCCTCGAAACGCCCTGCGGCCGCGTGGCGTTCACCAGCTCGCCGACCACGCCCGGCCGGGCACGGCTGACCGGTGTCGACGTCGACGATCTCGACCTCGTCGGGCAGCGGACCCAGCGCGCCGGCCGGGGTGTCCGGGTGTGCGGCCGATCGCGATCCCGCCCTCGGTCGACCCGAAGCCGTCGACGACCGTGCAGCCGAACCGCTCGGCGAAACGCTCGATGTCGCCGGGCGCGCCCTCGTTGCCGTACACGGCACCGCAGCGGATTGTCGGCGTCGTCCGGGCGCTCGGGTGTGGCCGAGCACATACGACAGCGGCTTGCCGACGTAGTTGGCGTAGGTGGCGCCGTAGCGGCGGATGTCCGGCAGAAATCCGGACGCAGAGAACTTGCGCCGCAACACCATTGAGCCGCGGCAGGCCAACGCCACCGCCCAGCCCGACCAGCACCGCGTTGGAATGGAACAACGGCATCGACGCGTAGCAGACGTCGGCCGGGCCGAGCCCGAAGCGATCGGCCATCGTCACGCCGGCGATCGCCACCTTGCCGTGGCTGCACATGACCGCCTTGGGATCACCGCTGGTGCCCGAGGTGAAGATCAGCATGAACAGATCGTCGGGCTGGCGTCGGCTGAAAGCGCGATCTCGGCGTCGCGGTGCGCCGCCACCTCGTCGGCCCACTGCCGGCGGAGTCGACGTTGATGTGCGTCGATATCGCCCAGCGTCGCCAGCCGAATTCGAGTCGGCCAGCACCAGTTGGCAGTCGGCGTGGTCGATGTCGCGGGCCAGCGCCTCGCCGCGGCGCACCGGGTTGAGGCCCGACCGGGACGATTCCCGTCATTCCCGCCGCGACCAAGCACCGCGGAGAAGAACGGCGTGTTCTCCAGCAGCACCCCGACGTGCGGCGGCTCGGCCGGGTCCAGCCGCGCGCGCAGCGCCGCCGCCACCGCGGCGCCGTGCCGAAGATGGTCGCGCCAGCTGACGAACGAATCCTCGAAGTAGACGCCCCGATCGTCGACGTCGACCAGCGGCGCCAGCAGATCGGCGACGGTCGGGAGTCGCGGTCAGCCACAGCTAGGCGGGGGTGTCGGCCAGCTCGCGGCCGATCGCAGCAGCTGCCCGGTAGCGCCGCCCAGCGCGAACTCGGTCTGCTTGGCGGCCAGGAAGTAGCGGTGCACCGGATGGTCGGTGTCGATGCCGACGCCGCCGTGGATGTGAACGATGGTGTGCGCCACCCGGTGCCCGGCATCGGCCGCCCAGAATGCCGCGGTGGCGACCTCGGTGTCGGCGGGCAGGTCCTCGCTGAGCCGCCACGCCGCCTGGGTCAGCGTCAGCCGCAGGCCCTTGACGTCGATGTAGCCGTCCGCCAGCCGCTGCCCGACCGCCTGGAAGCTGCCGATCGGGCGGTCGAACTGCTCACGGGTGCGGGCGTATTCGGCGGTCAGCTGCAGCCCGCGCTCCAGCACGCCGAGCTGAAACGCGCTGTGGCCCAGCGTGCCCAGCGTGTCGATCCAGCCGACCACGTCGTCGCCGCCGACGACTCGTCGGCCATCCGACCTCGACCCCGTCCAGTCGGAGGTGCCCGATGCTGCCCAGCCCGGTGGTGTCCAGCGCGGTCACCGTGACGCCGGGGTCGCTCGGCGGCGACCAGGAAAACCGACGTGCCGGAATCGGTTTCGGCCGGCACCAGGAAGGCGTCGGCCACCGGGCCGTAGGCGACCTGGGTGCGGGTTCCGGTCAGCCGGTAGCCGTCGCCGGACTCGTCGGCCTGCACCGGGCCCGTCGCCCATCTCGCCGTCCAGGGCGACGGTGAGGATCTTCGCGCCGCTCACCGCGGGGTCGCCCCACTGCTGCTGCAGTTCCGTCGGAGCCGAACCGGGCCAGCGCGCCGGCGGCCAGCACCACCGACTCCAGGTAGGGCACCGCGGCCAGCTGCCGGCCGAGCGCCGACCAGGACGGCGGTCTGCTCGAGCACGCCGAAACCGCCTCCGCCCAACGACTCCGGTGCCGCGGTGGAGAGGATGTCGGCGTCGATCAGCTTGCTCCACAGCTCGCGGTCGAACCGCTGGTCGAGACCGTCGAGCTTGCGCTGATGCTCGGGCGTGCACACCGCGTCGACGATCGTGCGTGACCAGACCGCCGAGGTCCTGCGCGGCTTCGGTTGTGGTGAAGTCCATGGTTCTCCAGTAGTCCGTTAGCGGTTGGCTCGGGGCAGGCCGAGCGCCACCATGCCGATGATGTCGCGCTGCATCTCGTTGGTGCCGCCGCCGAAGGTCAGGATCAGGCAGGCGCGGTGCATCCGCTCGACGCGGCCGCGCAGCAGCGCGCCGGGCGAATCCTGTCGCAGCGGTCGCCGCGGTGCCCAGCACCTCCATCAGCAGCCGGTAGGCCTCGGTGGCCAGCTCGGTGCCGAACACCTTGGCCGCCGAGGCATCCGCCGGCGACGGCGCGGCGTCTCCGACGACGCCAGCTCCCAGTTGATCAGCTTGAGGACCTCGACCTTGGCGTGCACGCGGGCCAGGTTGAGCTGCACCCATTCCGAGTCGATCAGCCGGGCGCCGCCGGCGTCCTTGGTGTTCTGCGCCCACTCGCGAACCTGGTTGAGCGCCATGATGATCGGCATCGGCGACACCAGCGCGACGCGCTCGTGGTTGAGCTGGTTGGTGACCAGCTTCCAGCCGCCGTTCTCCTCGCCGACCCGGTTGGCCACCGGGACGCGGACGTCCTGGTAGTAGGTGGCGCTGGTGTCCACGCCGGCCATGGTGTGCACCGGCGTCCAGGAGAAGCCTTCGGCGCTGGTCGGCACGATCAGCATCGAGATGCCGCGGTGCTTCTTGGCTTCGGTGTTGGTGCGCGACCGCCAGCCAGACGTAGTCGGCGTAGGCGATCAGGCTGGTCCACATCTTCTGGCCGTTGACCACGTAGTCGTCACCGTCGCGCACCGCGGTGGTGCGCAGGTTCGCCAGGTCGGTGCCGGCGCCGGGCTCGGAGTAGCCGATCGAGAAGTGCAGTTCACCGGCGGCGATCTTGGGCAGGTAGAACTTCTTCTGCTCCTCGGTGCCGAACGCCATGATCGTCGGCGCGACGCTGTTGATGGTCAGGAACGGCACCGGAGCGCCGGCGATCGCGGCCTCGTCGGTGAAGATCAGCGAGTCCATCGGCGAGCGGTCCTGGCCGCCGTACTCCTTGGGCCAGTTCAGGGTGAGCCACCCGTCCTTGCCCATCTGCGCGACGGTCTCGCGGTAGACGTTGCCGCTGCCGACCTCGCCCGACGTCGAGCTCAGCGCCTCGCGGCGCTCCGGGGTCATCAGCTTGGTGAAGTACGACCGCAGCTCGCGGCGCAACTCCTCTTGCTCAGGGGTGTAACTGATGCGCATTCGGCCGCCCTCCAGTCTCGGTGAGTTCCGCGGCAGCCTGCATCACGGCTACCCATTCGCTTCCCTGGTTGTAACACGTTCTAGTCTGGGGGTCCAGCGACCGTTCGGCCGGACGCGACCGGGACTGGTCGTATGGTGGGCATACCGAACTCGGGGAGCCACGTTCAAGGAGGTTGTCATGCGAGTGAAGTCGACCATGACCGCTGTGAAGGCAATGCGGTGTGCGTGGGAATCGCGCCGGATCTGTTCGATCTCGACGACGAGGACTACGCCGTCGTGAAGACCGACCCGGTTCCCGCCGACCAGGAGGCAGCTGGCCGAGCAGGCGATCGCCGAATGCCCGCGCGCAGCCCTGATCCGCGAAGACTAGAGGTATTCATAAATTGACTAGCAGCACGAATGCGACCGATCTGTCCGGACGGTCGCGGTGGTGACCGGTGCGGCCGCGGGGCTGGGCCGCGCCGAGGCCATCGGCTTGGCCCGCGCCGGCGCCACCGTCGTCGTCAACGACATCGCCGCCGCGCTCGACGCCTCCGACGTGCTCGACGAGATCACCGCCGCCGGCGCCAAGGCCGTCGCGGTCGCCGGCGACATCAGCCAGCGCGACACGGCCGACGAATTGGTCGCCGACCGCCGACGGCCTCGGCGGGCTGAGCATCGTCGTCAACAACGCCGGCATCACCCGCGACCGGATGCTGTTCAACATGTCCGACGAGGACTGGGATGCGGTGATCGCCGTGCACCTGCGCGGCCATTTCCTGCTGACCCGCAACGCCGCCACCTACTGGCGCACGAAGGCCAAAGAGGCCGGCGGCTCGGTCTACGGCCGGATCATCAACACCTCGTCGGAGGCCGGGCTCGCGGGTCCGGTCGGGCAGGCCAACTACGGCGCGGCCAAGGCGGGCATCACCGCGCTGACCCTGACGGCGGCGCGGGCGCTGGGCCGCTACGGCGTCCGCGCCAACGCGATCTGCCCCGCGGGCCCGCACCGCGATGACCGCCGACGTCTTCGGCGACGCGCCCGACTCGCCGACGGCGAGATCGACCCGCTGTCGCCCGAGCACGTCGTCACGCTGGTGCGCTTCCTCGCCTCGCCCGCGGCCGAGGACGTCAACGGCCAGGTCTTCATCGTCTACGGCCCGAAGGTGACGCTGGTGGCGGCGCCCAGCGCCGAGCACCGTTCGCCACCGACGCGCAGGCCTGGGACGCCGGGCGAGCTCAGCGACGCGCTGCAGGATTACTTTGCTGGCCGCGACCCGGAACGCAACTTTGCGGCGACCGGATTGATGGAGTGATCGCCGGCTCACGAGCGCCGGTGTCGAATCCTGCGAACTAGAACACGTTACAGAATGATCTGGGTCACAATGGCCTCTGACCTGGTGAAACTACTAACTTTTGTCTAATTTTGTCGTTCTTTGACACTGCGAACTTGTTCTAGTTACGATTGGTCCGGCTCACGCGGACGCCGTCTGCTCAGGAACAAGCTAAGGCGGCGCAACCGGGGACAAGGCTTCGCTGGCGAACTTGGAGACACCCGCGCGAGAAGGGAACCAGGTTGATCGAACAGCTCGCGGTTCCGGCCCGGGCCGTGGGCGGTTTCGTCGAGATGTCGCTGGAGACCTTTCGCAAGACCTTCCAGCGGCCCTTCCAATTCCGTGAGTTCCTCGACCAGACCTGGATGATCGCTCGGGTTTCCCTGATCC
>CAWCNE010000003.1:0-1054411 GCA_963796825.1 uncultured Actinomycetota bacterium | reverse complement strand
CGTCTGGTTCTACCTGGCCGGAGAGCAGTGAGTGTGTGGTTAATCGAAGTGGCCTGGGATGGTCTGCCGTAGACGGTGAGAGCCCGGTAGGTGAAAACTGCGCACCTGTTTTGTGTTGTTACCCGAGTAGCAGCGGGCCCGTGGAATCTGCTGTGAATCTGCCGGGACCACCCGGTAAGCCTGAATACTTCCTGATGACCGATAGCGGATTAGTACCGTGAGGGAATGGTGAAAAGTACCCCGGGAGGGGAGTGAAATAGTACCTGAAACCGTGTGCCTACAAGCCGTCAGAGCCTTCCCTTCGGGGTGGGGTGATGGCGTGCCTTTTGAAGAATGAGCCTGCGAGTCAGGGACATGTCGCGAGGTTAACCCGTGTGGGGTAGCCGCAGCGAAAGCGAGTCTGAATAGGGCGTATCCACCCTTTGGGTGGTGTAGTGGTGTGTTCTGGACCCGAAGCGGAGTGATCTACCCATGGCCAGGGTGAAGCGCGGGTAAGACCGCGTGGAGGCCCGAACCCACTTAGGTTGAAGACTGAGGGGATGAGTTGTGGGTAGGGGTGAAAGGCCAATCAAACTCCGTGATAGCTGGTTCTCCCCGAAATGCATTTAGGTGCAGCGTTGCGTGTTTCTTACCGGAGGTAGAGCTACTGGATGGCCGATGGGCCCTACTAGGTTACTGACGTCAGCCAAACTCCGAATGCCGGTAAGTCAAAGCGTGGCAGTGAGACGGCGGGGGATAAGCTCCGTGCGTCGAGAGGGAAACAGCCCAGATCGCCGGCTAAGGCCCCTAAGCGTGTGCTAAGTGGAAAAGGATGTGCAGTCGCATAGACAACCAGGAGGTTGGCTTAGAAGCAGCCACCCTTGAAAGAGTGCGTAATAGCTCACTGGTCAAGTGATTGTGCGCCGATAATGTAGCGGGGCTCAAGCACACCGCCGAAGCCGCGGCAATCAACGCATGTTGATTGGGTAGGGGAGCGTCCTGCATCCAGTGAAGCCACCTAGTGATGGAGTGGTGGAGGGTGTGGGAGTGAGAATGCAGGCATGAGTAGCGATAAGGCAAGTGAGAACCTTGCCCGCCGAAAGACCAAGGGTTCCTGGGCCAGGCCAGTCCGCCCAGGGTGAGTCGGGACCTAAGGCGAGGCCGACAGGCGTAGTCGATGGACAACGGGTTGATATTCCCGTACCCGTGTGTGCGCGCCCGTGATGAATCCATTCTGCTAACCACCCAAAAGGTGGCCCATCAATCCCTTTCGAGGGTGCGAGAGTCGCCGGCTGCGTGGGACCCGGGTGGGTAGTAGTCAAGCGATGGGGTGACGCAGGAAGGTAGCCGTACCAGTCAGTGGTAATACTGGGGCAAGCCCGTAGGACGACATTTAGGTAAATCCGGATGTCATATAGTCCGAGAGGTGATGCATAACCGGATGAGGTGAATTCGGTGATCCTATGCTGCCGAGAAAAGCCTCTAGCGAGCACACACACGGCCCGTACCCCAAACCAACACAGGTGGTCAGGTAGAGAATACCAAGGCGTACGAGAGAACTATGGTTAAGGAACTCGGCAAAATACCCCCGTAACTTCGGGAGAAGGGGGGCCCACACACCGTCAAGGCCCTCGCGGCCGGCAGCGGTAGTGGGTCGCAGAAACCAGTGAGAAGCGACTGTTTACTAAAAACACAGGTCCGTGCGAAGTCGCAAGACGATGTATACGGACTGACGCCTGCCCGGTGCTGGAAGGTTAAGAGGACCTGTTAACCCCTTAAAAGGTGAAGCGGAGAATTTAAGCCCCAGTAAACGGCGGTGGTAACTATAACCATCCTAAGGTAGCGAAATTCCTTGTCGGGTAAGTTCCGACCTGCACGAATGGCGTAACGACTTCTCAACTGTCTCAACCATAGACTCGGCGAAATTGCACTACGAGTAAAGATGCTCGTTACGCGCGGCAGGACGAAAAGACCCCGGGACCTTCACTATAGCTTGGTATTGATGTTCGGTACGGTTTGTGTAGGATAGGTGGGAGACTGTGAAACAATTACGCCAGTAATTGCGGAGTCGTTGTTGAAATACCACTCTGATCGTATTGGACCTCTAACCTCGAACCGTATATCCGGTTCAGGGACAGTGCCTGGTGGGTAGTTTAACTGGGGCGGTTGCCTCCCAAAATGTAACGGAGGCGCCCAAAGGTTCCCTCAACCTGGACGGCAATCAGGTGTTGAGTGCAAGTGCACAAGGGAGCTTGACTGCAAGACTGACACGTCAAGCAGGGACGAAAGTCGGGACTAGTGATCCGGCACCCCCGAGTGGAAGGGGTGTCGCTCAACGGATAAAAGGTACCCCGGGGATAACAGGCTGATCTTCCCCAAGAGTCCATATCGACGGGATGGTTTGGCACCTCGATGTCGGCTCGTCGCATCCTGGGGCTGGAGCAGGTCCCAAGGGTTGGGCTGTTCGCCCATTAAAGCGGCACGCGAGCTGGGTTTAGAACGTCGTGAGACAGTTCGGTCTCTATCCGCCGCGCGCGTCAGAAGCTTGAGGAAACCTGTCCCTAGTACGAGAGGACCGGGACGGACGAACCTCTGGTCCACCAGTTGTCCCACCAGGGGCACCGCTGGATAGCCACGTTCGGACAGGATAACCGCTGAAAGCATCTAAGCGGGAAACCTTCTCCAAGACCAGGCTTCTCACCCATCAAGTGGGATAAGGCCCCCCGCAGACCACGGGATCGATAGACCAGACCTACAAACCCGGCAACGGGCGCAGGGAACTGGCACTAACCGGCCGAAAACTTACACACACGCAACCACAATCCATGCAACACAAACCACTACACCCCACCACCAATAACACCTCAATAAAGTTACGGCGGTCACAGCGACAGGGAAACGCCCGGACCCATCCCGAACCCGGAAGCTAAGCCTGCCAGCGCCGATGATACTACCCACAAGGGTGGAAAAGTAGGACACCGCCGAACACACACAAAAGCCCCGTGCCCCCCAAAACCCTTGGGGGGCACGGGCATTTGTGTTTCAAAACACACAATCCAACACGCGCCACGCCGGCCCCGGAAAACCACCGCAACCGGGCCGCAAGCCGGCGCTCAGCAAACACCCGGCAGGAAAATCCGCAATTGTTGCATTCCGGTCTCGTAGGTCGCGGTAGCGCAACGCTACGGTTGCAAATGGTTATCCGATCGTGTCACTAATGTGACAAAAGTACCCTAACGTTATCAAAGTGAAATCTGTGCTCCATGTGCATGGAGTGCTAACGGAGGGGAGCTCTATATGACCGCGAGTAGGACGGCTGGCCATGTGCGCCGGCCAACGACGGGTCGGACGAGATCGAACGCTGGGCGGCTTGCGTGGGGTGCCGCCGAGGTCGTGGCGTCGTCTACAGCGGTTCTGCGGCCGGTAATCGTGACCGCGGCCGTGTTCAGCGTGGCCTTTGCGTCGATTCCCGCGGCACATGCGGACTCGGCCGGTGACGCCATGGCACCGGTACTCAATGGTGTCGGTATCGGTAACAACGGCCCGGTGAGTAGTGCCATCGGACAGATGGGGCAGTCGATCTGCCCCATGCTGGTCAAACCCGGCGGTAGCTTGGCCAGCAGCGCGGCCGAGATCAGCGGTCAGGGTGGCCTGATGCCACCCATGGCCGGCTTCCTGACCAGCATGGCGATCCAGACCCAATGCCCGGGATGGATGACGTCGGTCGCCAACGGCAATATGCCGTTCCCGCTTCCTGGCGCCGGCGGGCCGGGCCTACCGCTCGGCCTACCTGGGGCGCCCGGTCCGCAGTCGCTGCTGCCTGGGATCAATCCCGTTGGTGGGCAACCGCGACCGTTTCCGGGGTTCTAGGTTCGCTCGCTGGGTCGGTGGTCAGTCGAACAGAGGCAACGTCGCGGAAGTCTGGCTCGTCTCCAATGCGAGCAGCAAGCGTTTCCGATCGAGACCACCGCCGTACCCGGTGAGACTGCCGCTGGCACCGATCACCCGGTGACACGGAACGATGATGGCGATCGGGTTGTGGCCGTTGGCAAGTCCAACCGCGCGGGCCGCACCCGGAGCGCCGATCTGTTCCGCGATTTCACCGTAGGACCGGGTCTCACCGAACGGGATGGTCAGCAGCGCCTGCCAGACACGCCGCTGAAATTCGGTGCCTTGCAGGTCGAGTTCTAGCTCGAAGTCGGTCAGTTCCCCTGCGAAATACGCGTCGAGCTGGCTGACAGCGTCCTGAAACGCCGTGGGGTCTCCCGACCATCCGGTGCGCTTCGGTTCGTAGGTCTGGTCGACCATCCTGAGGTTGGTGAGCACCTGACCGCGACCGGCCAGCGTGAGCAACCCGATCGGGCTGTCGATGATTCGGTAATGGATCATGCGGTCTCCTCAACTGGCCAGTGGTTCACCGAGTGCTCCAGCGTCGTCCACAGATGCTGCGTCGCGTAAGAGCGCCAAGGGCGCCACCGCCGGCTTCGCGCGGTCAGTTCGCGGTGATCAGTTGGCAGGTCCAATTGTTCTGCTGCGAAACGCAATCCGAGATCGCTGGCGGGAAATGCATCGGGATCACCGAGACCGCGCATCGCAATGACCTCCGCGGTCCACGGCCCGATCCCGGGGAGCGCCAGCAACTGATCACGCGCAGCATCCCAGTCGCAGCCGGCATTGAGCACCACGCTGCCGTCGGCCAGTGCGGCAACAAGAGCGGTGATCGTCCGGCGTCGAGTGGCTGGAACAGCCAGGTGGGCGGGGTCGATATCGGCGAGTTGCTCGACCGATGGAAACGTATGCGTCAGTCCGCCGTTGGCGTCGTCAATCGGATTGCCATACGCCACGACCAATCTGCTGGCGTGGGTCCGCGCCGCCTTCATCGACACCTGCTGACCCAGGACCGCGCGAACGGCGAGTTCGGCCTCATCCACAGTGCGCGGAATCCGTTGTCCGGGTGCCTTGGCCACCACGGGGGCCAGCGCCGTGTCAGAGCTCAAGACGTCGATCACTGCATCCGGGTCCGCGTCGAGGTCGAGCAATCGACGGCAGCGGGAGATCGCGGATGTCAGGTCGCGAAAATCGTCGAGCACCAGGACGCATCGGACATGGTCGGGCGCCGGCGTCAGGCTGGCGGTTCCGTTGCCGAATGGCAGCCTCAGCGTGCGTCGATACGTGCCGTCGCGCACTTCTTCGCATCCGGGGACAACGCTGGCGGCCAGGTGGCCGAACACTCCCTCGTAGGCGAACGGAGCCCGCACCGGCAAGCGCAGCGACACTGCCCCCGGCGAGCGCACATCGGTCGAGTCGTGAATGCGGCGCGTGGTCGCGCGTCGGCGCAATTCGGTCGGCGTGCTGTCGCACACCAGGCGCACGGTTTCGTTGAACTGGCGAATACTGGAAAAGCCTGCGGCAAAAGCGATATCGCCGAAGGGGAGATCTGTGGTCTCGATGAGTATCCGTGCGGTCTGGGTGCGCTGCGCGCGGGCGAGGGCAAGCGGGCCAGCGCCGGTTTCCTCTTGCAGGAGTCGTTGAAGTTGCCGGGTGGTGTAGCCGAGGCGGGCGGCCAGACCTATGACGCCTTCGCGATCAACGGTGCCGTCAGCGATCAGCCTCATGGCCCTGGCGACGAGGTCGTCGCGGATGTTCCATTCCGGTGAGCCCGGTGACGCATCCGGGCGGCACCGCTTGCACGCCCGATAACCAGCGCGTTGCGCTGCTGCTGCGGTCGGATAGAACCGCATGTTGCGGGCGAACGGCGGCCGGACCGGACAGCTGGGGCGACAATAGATTCCGGTGGTGCGCACGGCGGTGACGAACCAGCCGTCGAACCGGGCGTCCTTCGATTGGACGGCGCGGTAGCAGCGGTCGAAGTCTTCGTGCACGATTCGACAGTTACACCCAGCCACCGACATTACTAGCGGAAATGCGACATCGTCGTGGGCATGACGCTGACGTCGACCCACTTCTGCTCAGGCAGGTCGGAGGTCGCCGATGAGTCGGTAGAGGGCCATTAGATGCTGAGAAGAAGTCGTGGCGCCGGGTCCGGAATTCCGAATTTATAACCCAGTATATTGGACGCGCCGGGCTCGGACGCATACAATTGCATAAGTCGACGGAACGGCATTTACTTGCCACTTGTGAAATGGGAATTAATCGTCTGAACGTGCGATTGCGGGGTTAACCGGTCAGGGACTACCGTGCCTGCATGCCGATAACCGATCGAGACGGCCGTACCGCTCGCCAGAGCGTGAGTCGGTTGCTCTTTAGGGGCGTCCGCGACAGCGAGATGGCAGCCAGCCTCGGCCTGTCCCTGAGCACGTACAGCCGGCGAAAAGACAAGCCCGATTTCCCCACTTACGCTGAACTGCGCCAGATTGCCGAGCGTTTGGGAGTCGACGACACGATCCTGCTGGTCGACTTCGGTCATATCGATGTCGAGAGCCTCAATGATCACCTTCGGCACCGCTACGACACGTACCGAAACGCGATCGACGTGATCAGGTCGATGCGCAAAACTCCCAGACCGTCCGGCAACGGAATCAGGCCGTCGAGGGGTTAGTCCACGCTTCCTCAGATGGCGTAAAAGTGCGTATCGCGGCGAGCTGTTGAATCAGATTTTTCATTGTCGGATTCTTTATTCCACCGCTCGGAATTGTTAAGAATACAAACAATTTAATGGGAAGCTCAGCCGATTTTCGAATGGCTCTCTCGGCCACGGTAGCTCCTTAGTCGTCGCGCCCGGTCGGGTACGGGCGAAGGCGACGAAGGGTCGACTACGCAGGGTGTCTTGGTTCAGGTCGTGTAGCCGGGCAACCAGTAGGTCGTCCATCACCAGGTGGCCTCGGTCGGCGCCAGGCCCCGATGGATCAGGCGAGTGACGCCAGCCGGGTGGGCTGATCGTGGCCGCGAAGCGTGACGCTTTCGCCCAGCGACCAACGGGCTTGCTCGTCATCGCCCGCCGCGTCGACGGTGCCCGAGGACGCCAGTAACCGATGTGGGTCTTTCTTCGCCAACTCGCACAGCCGGGCTGCCTCGTTGACCGGCTCACCGATCACGGTGTACTCGAATCTTTCCTTCGCGCCGACGTTTCCGGCGACGGCGTTGCCGGCCGTGACACCGATGCCGGCTTTACACTCGGGGACCTCGCTCTCGAGGCGACGGGCAATGGCGCGGGCCGCGCCGAGCGCCTGTTCTTCCGGTCGGTCGAGATGGTTGGGCGCGCCGAAAACCGCCAGCACCGCGTCTCCCTCGAATTTGTTGACCAGTCCGTGGTGCCGATCGACCTCCTCGACGATGACCGCGAAAAACCGGTTGAGCAGCTGCACGACCTCAGCGGCGGGACGGCTGGTCACCAGCTGCGTCGAACCGATGATGTCAATGAACACCACTCCGACATGGCGCTCTTCGCCGCCGAGTTCCGGCTTGTCCCGCTCGGCGGCAAGGGCGACCTCGCGGCCCACATGCCGCCCGAACAGATCGCGCACGCGCTCACGCTCGCGCAAGCCGTCCACCATCGAGTTGAATCCGCGTTGCAGCTCACCGAGTTCGGTGCCGTCGAACACCACCAGGTCGCCACGCAGATCGCCATCCTCGACCCGCTTGAGCGCCGCCCGCACCACCCGCACCGGCGTCGCGGTCAGCCAGGCCAGAATCCACATCAAAACGAAGCCGAAAATCAGTGCGGCGGTTGATATCACCAGGATGGCGACCGCCAGTTGCGTCTTGCTGAGGTTGTCCAGTATCACGCCGCCCAGCAGAGCGGTGACGATGACGCCGAGCATCGGAACCCCAGACCCGAGCAGCCACACCGTCAGCGTCCGGCCCATGATCCCGGGGGCCAGTCGCCGCGGCGCCCCGCCTGCTTCGAGCGCTTGAGCGGCCACCGGGCGCAGCGCGAACTCGGTGAACAGATAGCACGCGGTCGACACCAGAATGCCGCAGACGCTGACGCAGAAGCCCACGATCGGAATGAACGTGCTGTCGGCCAGCCCGTAGAGCGTCGTCAGCAGTGCGGTCCCGAGGACCCACAGCACCAGGACGCCGAGCGCCAGCCAGAACGGCGCTGTGAATGTGGCCCGCTCGTCGGACTGAGTCGGCTCGTGCTCTTCGATCGACCATCGCAGGGCACCGATGGTCCGGCGGGTGATCAAATAGGTGCCCAGACCGAGCGCCACGACGCAATATGCCGGCGTGACGCCAAGGGTGATCCACAGCAGCCCGTCGCTGAAGATGCTCGGCTTGGGGAACGCGACGGTCAGCAGCAGCGTCGAAACGCCGATGCCAATGACATTCGCCCCGACGATGAACACGGTCAGGATCAGCTGGATCCGCACCCGCCGGCGGGCCTGGCTCTCCGACACCCTGCCGAGCAGCCAGGAGCCGTAGGCAGGAGTCTCTGGCAATCGACCGCTCTGCTTGGTCACCCGCTCCAGCACTCGTCCCAGCCGTTGCGCGGTCGATCGGGTTGCCATCATGGTGGCGTCAGCCTAATTGCACCGGGGACCCGCGCTTAAGGTGTGTTGCGTGCGCCTCGTCATCGCCCGCTGCACCGTTGATTACGTCGGACGCCTCACCGCCCATTTACCGTCAGCGCGCCGGCTCCTGCTCTTCAAAGCCGACGGCTCGGTGAGTGTGCATGCCGACGACCGCGCCTACAAGCCACTGAACTGGATGAGCCCACCATGCTGGTTCTCCGAGGAGGCCGGCAGCCAGGGTGAAGCGGCGGTGTGGGTGGTGCAGAACAAGGCCGGCGAGCAGCTGCGCATCACCGTAGAGGACATCGAGCACGACTCCAGCCATGAGCTCGGGGTCGATCCGGGGCTGGTCAAGGACGGCGTCGAAGCCCACCTGCAGGTGCTGCTCGCCGAGCATGTGGAGCTGCTCGGCGCCGGATACACGTTGGTGCGCCGCGAATACATGACGCCGATCGGGCCGGTCGATCTGTTGTGCCGCGACGATCAGGGGCGCTCGGTGGCGGTCGAGATCAAGCGACGCGGTGAAATCGACGGGGTGGAGCAGCTGACCCGCTACCTGGAGCTGCTCAACCGGGACAGCCTGCTGGCGCCGGTGAGCGGGGTTTTTGCGGCGCAGCAGATTAAGCCGCAGGCCAAGACTTTAGCCAACGATCGCGGAATCCGTTGTCTGACATTGGATTACGATAAGATGCGGGGCATGGACTCCGATGAGTTCCGCTTGTTCTGAGCTGTCTCACTAGAATGCTGGCATGGCTCGACGCCGCGGTTCACCGCGTGGGCAGCAGTCGCATTCTGCCGCTGCCCGCGCCCCGTCGCGTAGAGGCCGGGCCGGACGGACACGACTACGAGGTTCGGCCGGTCGCGGGATCGCGAGCGCTCAAGACGTATCGTTGCCCGGGCTGCGACCACGAAATACGCTCGGGTACAGCTCATGTGGTGGTGTGGCTGGCCGATTTCGGCGAGGTGGCCGTCGATGACCGGCGGCACTGGCACACGCCCTGCTGGGCCAATAGGGCGACCCGCGGGCCGACCCGAAAGTGGAGTTAGTGCTCTGAATCTTCGGCGGGCTCGACCAATTCGATCAGAACACCGCCGGCGTCCTTGGGGTGGATGAAGTTGATCCGCGAGTTCGCTGTGCCGCGACGGGGTGCGTCGTAGAGCAACCGGATGCCCTGCTCGCGCAGCCGCTCGCTGAGCACGTCCAGGTCGCTGACCCGGTACGCCAACTGCTGGATGCCGGGACCGCGCTTGTCGAGGAACTTCGCGATCGCTGACGAGTCGTCGATCGGGGCCATCAGCTGGACCTGAGCGCTGCCGACCGCGGCGCCCCGCACCGACAGCATCGCCTCGCGAATACCCTGATCGTCGTTGACCTCTTCGTGCAGAACGATCATGCCGAGATGGTCGTGGTACCACGCGATCGCCACATCGAGGTCGGGGACCGCGATGCCGACATGGTCGACTGCGGTCACCAGGGCGGTGCTGAGTACTCGACGGGTGTCAACTTGATCGGTGGTCATCACGTAACGGTAACCTGGCGGATAAGAATCCGCTTCTCCCGATCTTTTCGATCGGCCGTTGAACCCCGCTGTGGAGGTAGTCATGACGACATCGGTGATCGTTGCTGGAGCACGGACGCCGATCGGCAAGCTGATGGGCTCGCTGAAGGACTTCAGCGCCAGCGATCTGGGCGCCATCGCGATCAAAGGCGCACTGGAGAAGGCGAACGTGCCGGCCTCGCTGGTCGAGTACGTGATCATGGGCCAGGTGCTGACCGCGGGAGCGGGCCAGATGCCGGCTCGGCAATCGGCCGTCGACGCGGGCATCGGCTGGGATGTGCCGGCGCTGACCATCAACAAGATGTGTCTGTCCGGAATCGACGCCATCGCACTGGCTGACCAGCTCATTCGCGCCGGCGAGTTCGACGTGGTGGTGGCCGGCGGCCAGGAGTCCATGACCAAGGCCCCGCACCTGCTGATCGACAGCCGCTCCGGCTACAAATACGGCGACGTCACCGTGCGTGACCACATGGCCTACGACGGCCTGCACGACGTCTTCACCGACCAGCCGATGGGTGCGCTCACCGAGCAGCGCAACGACGTCGACAAGTTCACCCGCCTCCAGCAGGACGAGTTCGCGGCGCGCTCGCATCAGAAGGCCGCCGCGGCCTGGAAGGACGGCGTGTTCGCCGACGAGGTGGTGCCGGTGAGCATCCCGCAGCGCAAGGGCGATCCGCTGCAGTTCACCGAGGACGAGGGCATCCGGGCCAACACCACCGCCGAGTCGCTGGCCGGTCTCAAGCCGGCATTCCGCAAGGACGGCACCATCACCGCGGGTTCGGCCTCGCAGATCTCCGACGGCGCAGCCGCCGTCGTCGTGATGAACAAGGACAAGGCGATCGAGCTGGGCCTGACCTGGCTGGTCGAGATCGGCGCGCACGGTGTGGTGGCCGGTCCGGACTCGACGCTGCAGTCGCAGCCCGCCAACGCGATCAAGAAGGCGGTCGAACGCGAAGGTATCTCCGTCGACCAGCTCGACGTGGTCGAGATCAACGAGGCGTTCTCGGCGGTCGCGCTGGCCTCCACCCAAGAGCTCGGCATCGACCCCGAGATCGTCAACGTCAACGGCGGCGCCATCGCGGTCGGGCACCCGATCGGCATGTCAGGCGCACGGATCGCCCTGCACGTGGCCCTCGAGTTGGCCCGCCGTGGCTCCGGCTACGGCGTTGCTGCACTGTGCGGCGCGGGCGGTCAGGGTGACGCGCTGATCCTGCGCGCTGGCTAGTTACCGGCCAGTACGGTTTGTCGCCCGGCTCGGTGAACAGTCGTACCAGAAGTTTGCTGACGCGCGTGACGGCCGAGGGTCATCGGCAGTCGATGTGATGTTGCTCATACGGCCGCCCGAACCGGATGAAACGTCGTCGACGGCGCCGTGCCAGACTTGATCACGTGAGCCGTCCACGTCCCCCGATCGGGCCCGCTTTGGCCGGCGCGGTCGATCTGTCCGCCCTCAAGCAACCCCCTCCCGCCAGCGGCGAAAGTCGCGGGGACGGGTCGGCGTCGCCGCCGGCGTCGAGGTCAACGAGACCAACTTCGAAGAAGAAGTACTGCTGCGCTCCAACCAGGTGCCGGTGGTCGTGCTGTTGTGGTCGCCGCGCAGTGAGGTCTGCCTGCAACTGGCCGACGCGCTGTCCGACCTGGCCGCGACGGACAACGGCAAGTGGGCGCTGGCCAGCGTCAACGTCGACGTGTCTCCGCGGGTGGCGCAGATCTTCGGCGTCGAAGTGGTTCCCACCGTCGTGGCGTTGGCCGCCGGGCAGCCGCTGTCCAGCTTCCAAGGCGCTCAGCCGCCGGAGCAGTTACGCCGCTGGATCGATTCGCTGCTGTCGGCGACCGCGGGAAAGCTCAGCGGTGGAACCGATGCTGAAGCCGAGCCCGAGGAAGTGGACCCAGCCCTCGCGCAGGCCCGCCAGCAACTCGAGGACAACGACCTCGGCGCGGCGCTCGACTCGTATCAGGCGATTCTCGACACCGACCCGAACCATCCCGAAGCCAAAGGGGCGGTGCGCCAAATCGTCTTTCCTGATGCGGGCAACCGCACACGGACCGGAAGTGGTGGCCGCCGCCGACGCCGCCCCCGACGACATCGATGCCGCGTTCGCGGCGGCCGACGTGCAGATCCTCAGCCAGGATGTGGCCGGCGCCTTCGATCGTCTGGTCGCGTTGGTGCGTCGGACGTCCGACGACGACCGGACGTCGGTGCGCACGCGGCTGATCGAGCTGTTCGAGTTGTTCGATCCCGCCGACCCGGAAGTCATCGCCGGGCGGCGAAATCTCGCTAACGCGCTGTACTAGACAGGCTTATTCGGGTTCCAGCCACAGCGCCGACGTCGGCGGCAACGCCAGCACCGCCGACGCGGGGCGACCGTGCCACGGGTCATCGGTCGCGTCGACCCCACCCAGGTTGCCGATCCCGCTGCCGTTGTAGACGGTGGCGTCGGTGTTGAGCACCTCGCGCCACCGTCCGGCGCCGGGCAGGCCGAGGCGGTAACCGCTGTGCTCGGCGCCGGCGAAGTTGAACACGCACGCCATCACCGAGCCGTCGCTGCCGTAACGCAGGAAGCTCAGCACATTGTTGGCGGAGTCGTTGGCGTCGATCCAGGAGTAGCCCTCGGGCTTGATGTCCTGACTCCACAGCGCCGACGACGCGCGGTAGATCTCGTTGAGATCGTGTACCAGTCGCGAGATTCCGTTGGAAAAGCCGTTCTCGTCGAGCTGGAACCAGTCCAGGCCACGCTCCTCGGACCATTCGGCGCGCTGCCCGAAATCCTGGCCCATGAACAGCAACTGCTTGCCCGGGTGCGCCCACTGGTAGGCCAGTAGGCTGCGCAGCCCGGCCGCCTTCGTGTGATCGTCGCCGGGCATCCGCTCCCACAGCGTGCCCTTGCCGTGCACGACCTCGTCGTGGCTGATCGGCAGGACGAAGTTCTCGCTGAACGCGTACAGCATCGAGAACGTGATCGCGTGGTGGTGGTAGGTGCGGTAGATCGGATCACGGCCGAGGTAGTCGAGCGTGTCGTGCATCCAGCCCATGTTCCACTTCATCGAAAAGCCAAGGCCACCAACGCTGGTCGGGCGTGTGACACCCGGCCACGACGTCGACTCCTCGGCGATGGTGACGATGCCGGGCGCCGCCTTGTGCGCGGTGGCGTTCATCTCCTGCAGGAACTGGACGGCTTCCAGGTTCTCCCGGCCGCCGTGGATGTTCGGCGTCCAGCCGCCTGCCGGGCGTGAGTAGTCCAGGTAGAGCATCGACGCGACGGCGTCCACCCGCAGGCCGTCGATGTGGTACTGCTCGAGCCAGTACAGCGCGTTGGCGACCAGGAAGTTGCGTACCTCGGCCCGGCCGAAGTCGAACACGTAAGTGCCCCAGTCGAGTTGCTCGCCGCGGCGCGGGTCGGAATGCTCGTAGAGCGGGGTGCCGTCGAACCGGCCGAGCGCCCACGCATCCTTGGGGAAGTGGGCGGGCACCCAGTCGACGATGACACCGATGCCGGCTTGGTGCAGCGCGTCGATCAGGGCGCGCAACTCGTCGGGCGTGCCGAATCGCGACGACGGCGCGTAGTACGACGTGACCTGGTATCCCCACGATCCGCCGAACGGGTGCTCGGCGACGGGCAGCAGTTCGACGTGGGTAAACCCTTGTGCCAGAACGTAGTCCGTCAGTTCGCGGGCGAGGTCGCGATACGACAGGCCCGGCCGCCACGAGCCGAGGTGCACTTCGTAGGTGCTCATCGGTTCGAACACCGGCATTGCGCTGAAGCGCGGGCCGTCATCCAGGAGTCGTCGCCCCAGCGGTAGTCGCTGACATTCACCCGCGAGGCGGTCTGCGGCGGCACCTCTGTTGCGAACGCCATCGGGTCGGCGCGGTCGGTGACCGAGCCGTCGGCGCCGTGCACCCGGAACTTGTACAAGCCATCGTGGGGGAATTCGGGCCAGAACAACTCCCACACGCCCGATGAGCCGAGCACCCGCATCGGTGCCTCGTTGCCGTTCCAGCCGTTGAACTCGCCGATCAGGCTGACGCCGTTGGCGTTGGGGGCCCATACCGCGAACGACACCCCGTCCACCGTGCCGTCGGCGGTGGTGAACGAACGGGGATGGGCGCCAAGCACGTCCCACAGTCGTTCGTGGCGGCCTTCGTTGAACAGGTGCAGATCGACTTCGCCCAGCGTCGGCAGGAATCGGTAGGCGTCGGCGACGGTGTGCGGTTCGCCGTGTTCGTAGCGCACTTCGAGGCGATAGTCGATCAGGTTGACGAACGGCAGCGCGACGGCGAACAGGCCGGAGTCGATGTGCTGCAACGGGAACCGGTCGTCGCCGACAAGTGCGACCACCTCGGTGGCGTGCGGGCGGAAGGCCCGGATGACGGTGTGGTCGCCGTATTCGTGCGCGCCCAGAATGCCGTGCGGATTGTGATGTTCGCCGGCCACCAGGCGGGCCAGGTCACTGGGTTCGGGCGCCAAGCGGGCTCGGGCGACTTGTTCGCTGGACTTCATTGCGGCGTTACCTCCGGCACAGCAGCGGGATTCGTGCTTCGGACGGTATGAGCGGCATATTGATGACGTGGGCGACGGCGTGGCCAGGATCGATGCGTACGTAGTTGGCCGCACCCCACTGGTATTCCTCGCCGGTTATCTCGTCACGCACCCAGAACCGCTCATGGTGTTCCATACCCAATGCGGCCATGTCCAACCACAGCGTGGCTTGCTCCGGGCCGAAAGCATTGAGCGTCACGACAACGAGCACGCAGTCGCCGGTGATCGGGTCGAACTTGCTGTAGGCCAGCAATGCGTCGTTGTCGATGGCATGGAAGGTGATGTTGCGCAGTTGCTGAAGAGCGGGATGCAGGCGACGAATGTTGTTCAGCCGCGCGATGAATGGCTCCAGCGATCGCCCGGCCGCCAACGCGCCGGTGAAGTCGCGGGGCCGTAGCTCGTATTTCTCCGAGTCGAGGTACTCCTCGCTGCCCTCGGCGACGGCATGCCCCTCGAACAGCTCGTATCCGGAATACACCCCCCAGGTGGGGCTCATGGTCGACGCCAGCACCGCACGTATCGCGAACATGCCCGGCCCGCCGTGCTGCAGGCTGGCGTGCAGGATGTCGGGGGTGTTGACGAACAGGTTGGGCCGCCGGTAGTCGGCGATCTCGGGGATCTGCTGGCCGAATTCGGTGAGCTCCCACTTCGAGGTGCGCCAGGTGAAATAGGTGTAGGACTGGGTGAATCCCAGCTTGGCCAAACCGTATTGGCGAGCCGGCGGGGTGAACGCCTCCGACAGGAACAGCACGTCGGGATCGGCCGCCTTGGCCTGAGCGATCAGCCACGCCCAGAAGTTCGGCGGCTTGGTGTGCGGGTTGTCGACGCGAAAGATCTTGACGCCGTGGTCCATCCAGTACCGCACCACGCGAAGCACTTCGTCGTAGAGACCGGCGGGGTCGTTGTCGAAGTTGATCGGGTAGATGTCCTGGTACTTCTTCGGCGGGTTCTCGGCGTAGGCGATGGTGCCGTCCGGCAACTCGGTGAACCACTGGCGATGGTCCTTGGCCCACGGGTGATCGGGTGCGCACTGCAGCGCGAGATCGAGCGCCACCTCCAAGCCGAGGTCTCTCGGCGGCGGCCACGAACTTGTCGAAGTCGGCGATCGTGCCCAGTTGCGGATGTATCGCGTCGTGGCCGCCCTCGTCGCTGCCGATCGCCCACGGCGAACCGACGTCACCGGGCGCGGCCGTGGCGGTGTTGTTGCGGCCCTTGCGGTGCACCTTGCCGATCGGATGGATCGGCGGCAGGTACACCACGTCGAAGCCCATCTGCGCGATGCGTGGCAGCGCCGCCGCCGCGGTGGCGAAGGTGCCGTGCACCGGGTTGCCTTTGGCGTCCCAGCCGCCGGTCGAGCGCGGGAACATCTCGTACCAGGACCCGAAGCGGGCCAGCGGACGGTCGACCCACACCCCGTACTGCTCGCCGCGGGTGACCAGCTCGCGCAGCGGATACTGCGTCAGGAGTTCGTCGATCTCGGGGGTCAACGCCAGCGCGGCGCGTGGAACCGGATCGCCGGGAGTCCGCAGCGCGTCCGCGGCCTTCAGCAGCGGCTCGCGCCGGCCGCGGGGCACTCCGGCCGCCGCACGCTCCAGCAGCTGCGCCCCGACCAGCAGATCGTTGGACAGCTCGGTCTCGCCCTGGCCGGCGTCCAGTTTGGCCTCGACGGCGTGCCGCCAGGTGTGGATCGGATCGCCCCAGCCGTCCACCCGATAGGTCCACAGCCCGACGGCGTCCGGAGTGAAGGCTGCCGTGGAAGACGAAGGGCTCGACGCCGGGGGTCATCGGCACGTGCAGCGGCTTGACCCGCACGACCGGGTCGGCGGCAGGCTCGGCCACCGACGATGCCTTCGCGGGCGCCTGCACCGCCTTGAGCCGACGCGTTTCACCCACCTGCGGGTAGCGCGGCCCGAGGTAGCGCACCACCAGCGTGGCCGCCACCGCGTCATGGCCTTCGCGCCATACCGCCGCGCGTACCGGAATCACCTCGCCGACCACGGCTTTTGCCGGATAGGCGCCGCACGACACGACGGGTGCGACGTCATCGATCTCGACACGACCGGGCACCGCTACTCCTTCTGAGCTAGTCGGTTGTCGTCCTGGGCGCGGTCGAACCGCTACCTGCGCGTCTTCGGCCGGCTTTCTTGGCAAGCCCTCTGCGCCCAATACCCACCGTAGTGTCGAGCCACACCTCGCGGTCGGGTCGCGCGCGCCGTTCGGTAGGCGAAACCTGCCTTCGCGTCAGTAAGGTAATGACGCGTGAAAGCCCTGCGTCGGTTCACGGTCCGTGCCCACCTTCCGGAACGCCTGGCGGCGCTGGAGCAGTTGTCGACCAACCTGCGATGGTCGTGGGACAAACCGACGCAGGATCTCTTCGAGGCGATCGACCCGGCGCTGTGGAGCCAGTGCGGTCGGGATCCGGTCGCCCTGCTGGGCGCGGTCAGCCCGGCCCGGCTCGACGAGCTGGCCCTCGACGGCGGCTTCCTGGACCGGCTGGACGGATTGGCCGCCGAACTCAACGACTATCTGACCCGCCCGCAGTGGTACCAGCAGCAACAGAGCAACGGCGCCGCGATGCCCAACGGCATCGCCTACTTCTCGATGGAGTTCGGCGTCGCCGAGGTGCTGCCGAATTACTCGGGCGGACTGGGAATCCTGGCCGGCGACCACCTGAAGGCTGCGTCGGATCTCGGGTTACCGCTGATCGCGGTCGGCCTGTACTACCGCTCCGGCTACTTCCGGCAGTCGCTGACCGCGGACGGCTGGCAGCACGAGAACTATCCCGTCGCTCGATCCGGCAGGGACTGCCGCTGCGTCTGCTCACCGACGCCGCGGGCGCGCCGGCGCTGGTCGAGCTGGCGCTGCCGGAATCCGGCTCGCTGCGGGCGCGGATCTGGGTCGCCCAGGTCGGTCGGGTGCCGCTGCTGCTGCTGGATTCCGACATCCCCGAGAACGAGCACGACATGCGCGGGGTCACCGACCGCCTCTACGGCGGTGACCAGGAACATCGCATGCAGCAGGAGATCCTCGCCGGGATCGGCGGCGTGCGGGCGATCCGCGCGTTCACCGCGATCGAAGGGCTGCCCGCGCCCGAGGTGTTCCACATGAACGAGGGCCACGCCGGGTTCCTCGGCGCCGAGCGGATCCGCGAACTCGTCGACGCCGGGTCTGGATTTCGACACCGCGCTGACCGTGGTGCGGTCCAGCACGGTGTTCACCACCCACACCCCGGTGCCGGCCGGTATCGACCGGTTCCCGGTGGAGATGGTGCAGCGGTATTTCGCCGGCAGCGCAGCAGACGGCGCGGGCATCGCCGCCGGGTCGGTGCTGCTGCCCGGCGTGCCGGTCGGGCGGATCCTGGCGCTGGGCGCCGAGGACGACCCGGAGAAGTTCAACATGGCCCACATGGGTCTGCGGCTTGCCCAGCGCGCCAACGGTGTTTCGCTGCTGCACGGCGAGGTCAGCCGGGACATGTTCAACGAGCTGTGGCCCGGTTTCGACGCCGACGAGGTGCCGATCGGGTCGATCACCAACGGCGTTCATGCCCGCACCTGGGCGGCGCCGCAATGGTTGCAGCTGGGCCAGGAATTGGTCGGGTCGGACTCGTTCAGCGACCCCGGCGTCTGGCTGCGGGTCAACGAGGTCGACGGCGGTCATCTGTGGTGGATCCGGTCGCAGCTGCGCGCGCTGCTGGTCGAGGATGTCCGGGCGCGGCTGCACCGCTCGTTGGCTGGTTCGCGGCGCCCCCGAGGCCGAATTGGGTTGGATTTCCACGGCATTCGACCCGGACGTGCTGACCATCGGGTTCGCCCGCCGGGTGCCGACCTACAAGCGCCTGACGCTGATGCTGCGCGACCCCGACCGGCTGGAACAGCTGCTGCTCGACGAGAAGAAGCCGATCCAGCTGATCGTCGCCGGCAAGTCCCACCCCGCCGACGACGGTGGCAAGGCGCTGATCCAGCAGGTGGTCCAATTCGCCGACCGGCCCGAGGTGCGGCACCGAATCGCGTTCCTGCCCGACTACGACATGTCGATGGCCCGGCTGCTGTATTGGGGCTGCGACGTCTGGCTGAACAACCCGCTGCGACCGCTCGAGGCGTGCGGCACGTCGGGGATGAAGAGCGCGCTCAACGGCGGCCTCAACCTGTCGATCCTCGACGGCTGGTGGGACGAGTGGTACGACGGCGAGAACGGCTGGGCGATTCCGTCGGCCTCCGGTGTCACCGACGAGGAACGCCGCGACGACCTGGAAGCCGCCGCCCTCTACGACCTGCTGCAGAAGTCGGTCGCGCCGAGGTTCTACGAGCGCGACGAGCACGGCGTGCCGCGCCGGTGGATCGAGATGGTCCGCCACACCCTGCAGACGCTCGGCCCGAAAGTGTTGGCCTCCAGGATGGTTCGCGACTACACCGAGGGCTACTACCTGCCGGCCGCGGAGTCGCTGCGCAGGACGGTCACCGTCGACGGCGACGGCCAGGTGGCGTTCGATCCGGCCCGCGAGCTGGCGTCCTACCGCCGGCGCGCCTTCGAGGAGTGGCCGCACATCCGGATCACCGACGTCGACAGCACCGGGCTGCCCGACACTCCGATCCTCGGGTCGAAGCTGACCCTGACCGCGACCGTCCAGCTGGCGGGCCTGCGGCCCGACGAGGTCACCGTCCAGGCGGTGGTCGGCCGGGTGGAGACCGGCGATGCGCTGGTGGACCCGGTCACCGTCGACATGCCTTACACCGGAACGGCTTCCGGCGGCGACCACGTCTTCGCGACGACGACGCCGTTGCCGGTCGCCGGGTCAGTCGGCTACACCGTGCGGGTGCTGCCGCATCACCCGATGTTGGCCTCGGCTGCGGAGCTCGGGTTGGTCACGCTGGCCTGAGCCGAGTAGAGAGATGAGCAGCCCGAGACTTTCGACTGTTCGCGGCATCCTTTTCGCTGACGCATGCGTCGAGTCGTTCGCATATAGGGCCTTAGTGCACCTTCGCCGCGATCTGATGCGCGATGCTGACCGCCGCACCACGCGGGCCGAAGCATGAGGTGACGTCGACGGCGATGTTGTTAGCCACGGTTAGCGCCCGCTCGCAGACGCCGAGGCTATTGGCTGGCGTGACAGTGGCGCTGAGTGTGCCGTCTGTATTGGCAACCGGGCCTACCGTCTGTTGCTGCGAATTGCCGTTCGCCGAAAGGGTGAATTGGCGATCGGAGCAGGCGGCCCAGCTCTGCGTGGAAGCCGTGAAGAATGCACCGGACTGTTGCGCGGAGGGAAATGACACGACAGCTTGATCCACTGTGTTTTGTTGAGGTTTTGCCACGACCTGAGCCTGCACGGCAGTGTAGCCACTGCCGGCATATGCCTTGGCTTGCGCCGCCGCCGATAAAGGTAGGCACGCCTGGTCCGACACGGCAAAGCTGTTGTCGGGCATCTCGGTCATGGTGCCGACGGATGTCATGCCGGTGGTGCCCATCGCCGTGTTGATCTGATCGACGCTGAGCAGCAGCCCGTTCAGCGGGCCAGGCGCTGGCGGAGGCGATCGGAGCGCGCTCGAGGTCGGGCTCGGCGGTGGTGGTAGTTTGCGCTACGGGAGTTTGGGATGGGCGCCGGTTTGTGAGAAGGAAAGCCCCGACGCCTAGGACGACGATCGTCGCGATGACCGCGACGATGATGCCCGTCGGGCGCCGCGGTTTCGGTGTCGGGACCGGCGGGACGGTCTGCCCAGAGGATGGGTAATCGACCACCGGAGAGGCGAAGGCGTCGGCCTGATGCCCGGTGACTGGGGCTGCCCTGGTGTTGAGCACAGGTTGCGGCTGCCGCAACTTCGTGGCCGCCGCCTGCCGGACCTGAATGGGTCGAAGCCCGGGGGGCAGCGGGGGACTGCTGGGCGTCGGGCGGGCGATCGGCTCGGTGATCGCATCACGCGCGGCGTTGGCCAATTCGATCGTGGTGGCGTAGCGCTGTTGTGGATCCTTGGCCATACCGGTCGCGATGACCTCGTCGATCTGCGCAGGAATATTCGGCTGGGAGGTCGAGGGCCGAGGCGGCGAGATGTAGAGATGCGCATTGACAAGTTGCGCCATCGTGTGACCGGGAAAGGGAGGGTGTCCCGTCAGAGACTCGTACAGCACGCAGGCCAAGGAGTAGATGTCTGCGCGCCCATCTTCTTCTGCCCGGTCATCGAGACGCTCCGGCGCGATGTACTGGAACGTGCCGATTGTGTTGCCAGACTTGGTCATCCGCGTTTCATCGACCGCTCGGGCGATGCCGAAGTCAATCAGATAGGCGAAGTCGTCGGCGTCGAGCAGGATGTTGGACGGCTTGATGTCACGATGGATCAGGCCGACTTTATGGGCGGCATTCAGCGCCCGGGCGACCTGTTCGACGATTCGGACCGCGCGTGCCGGATCTAGCGGCCCGTCAGCCAGGACGGTCTCGAGATCGCGACCCTCGATCAGCCGCATATCCACATAGAGCTGGCCTTCAATTTCGCCGTAGTGATGGATCGGGATGACATGGGGGTCGTTCAAGCGGGCGGCCGCGTGAGCCTCCCGGCGGAATCGTTGCTGGAATTCCTCATCGGCCGACAGCGCGGAAGGGAGAAGTTTGATGGCGACAACCCGGTCGGTCTCGGTGTCGTGTGCTCGCCACACCTCGCCCATACCGCCCCGGCCCAGCAGCGCCAGCAGGCGGTACCGCCCGAACGGGGTTCCGTCCACATCAGCCTCCCGGCAGCTACGGTCGACAACACGATAGAACGGGCGAGAGGTTACTGCTCAGCAAACGTGAGGTCGGGCAGATCTTTCATCGGTGATTTCGCTGACTCGCCCGCACTCTTAGGTGACAATGACGGCGTCAACGGGGTGGCAACAGCGGCACTGAATAGGGGCGCTCATGGCGAACACCGCCAACCCAGGCAATGCCGCCCGCTCCGACGACGCGGCTGTGGGAAGCAGACGGCGCCAACGGCCGATCGGTGAACCCACTTTGCTGCGCCGAAGGCGCCAGCCGTCGCAGACCGCGGTGCTCCTGGTGGCAGCTTTCGGCGCATTCCTTGCGTTTCTCGATTCCACGATCGTCAACATCGCGTTCCCGGCCATCCAGCGCTATTTCCATCACAGTGACATCAGCAGCCTGTCATGGGTGCTCAACGGCTACAACATCGCCTTCGCCGCGTTCCTCGTGGCCGGCGGCCGGCTCGCCGACTTGCTGGGGCGCAGGCGGATGTTCATTTCCGGCGTCGTGGTGTTTACCCTCGCATCTGGTTTGTGCGCCGCGGCCGACACCGTCGGCCAATTGGTGGCGTTCCGGGTGCTGCAAGGCATCGGCGCGGCGATTCTGGTCCCGGCATCGCTGGCGCTCGTGGTCGAAAGCTTCGACTCCTCGCGCCGTGCTCACGGAGTGAGTCTGTGGGGCGCGGCGGCGGCCATTGCGTCCGGACTTGGTCCGCCCATCGGCGGGGCTCTGGTGGAAGTGTCGAGTTGGCGCTGGGTGTTTCTGGTGAATGTCCCGCTTGGTCTGGTGGCTCTGGTGGTGGCTCGGCGCGGATTGGTCGAAAGCCGCGCGTCCGGTCGTCGCCGCGTGCCGGATATAAAAGGGGCTCTGCTGCTTGCCGTCGCGCTGGGCTGCTTGACGCTCGGCTTAATCAAGGGCACAGACTGGGGCTGGCTCAGCCCAGCAACGGTCGGATCATTTCTGGCCGGGGTGGCAAGTGCGCTCGGGTTCGTCGTGAGCTCGCGGCGTCACGCCACACCCCTGATTGAGCCCGCTTTTCTGCGTATCCGGTCGTTCACAGCGGGCAACTTACTGACGCTGGTCGCCAGTGCCGGCTTTTACGCGTACCTGCTGACGCACGTGCTGTACCTCAACTACGTGTGGCACTACAACCTTTTGCGCGCGGGTCTTGCGGTCGCGCCTGCCGCATTTGTCGCCGCCGTCGTTGCAGCAATACTCGGCCGGGTCGCCGACCGGCGTGGGTACCGCCCCATCATTGTCGCCGGTGCTCTGATCTGGACCGGCAGCCTGGCGTGGTACATCGAACGTGTCGGTCCCACACCGCATTTCATTAGCGAGTGGTTGCCCGGCCAGGTGCTGCAGGGCATCGGCGTCGGCGCGACCTTGCCGATTCTCGGCAGCGCCGCGTTGGCTGGTCTTGCCGCGGGTGGAAGTTATGCGACCGCATCGGCGGTGGTCAGCAGCACACGTCAACTGGGCGCGGTCGTGGGCGTCGCCCTACTGGTCATCGTCGTTGGGACGCCTGGCCGCGGCGCCGCCGAAGGCGTGTTGCGGCACGGTTGGACACTGGCCGCGGTGTGCTTCGCATTGGTGGCAATCGGCGGGATCTTCCTTGGTCGTTTCGAAAAGTCAGCCGCAGTGGATGAGTCGGCTGAGCCTTCACTGCGCACCGATCCGCCAGCCCCACGGTCGGCGCCGCGGCACGCCGCGCTCCGGCCCGCGTTGACCGGCGAGATCGATCCGCTGGGTGCCCTACCGCTGTTCGCCGGTTTGGAGCCGGCCGCTCTGTCGGAACTGCGAGACCGCGCCGAGCAGGTTGAGTTGCAGGCTGGTTCGTATCTCTTCCATGCCGGCGAGCCATCCGACGCGCTTTATGTCGTGCGTAGCGGACGTTTGCAGGTGCTCCAAAACGATGTGGTGCTCCGAGAATTGGGGCGCGGTGATGTCTTAGGCGAGTTGGGGTTTCTGATTGATGCCTCCCGGTCGGCGTCCATCCGCGCCCTGCGTGACTCGATTCTGGTGCGGCTCACCAAGTCCGAATTCGACAAGATCACCGATCGCGGCGTGCTCACGTCCCTGCTGCGGGTCCTGGCTACCCGACTGCACGAGAATCCGCCGCCCGTCGCAGCGGGCACACCAATATCTGAGGTCGTGATCGCGGTCGTCGGCGTCGATGCGCACGCTCCGGTAGCGATGGTGGCGACCGAAGTCGTAAGCGCCCTTTCCACGCAGTTAGAGGTCCTCGACCCCGGCCGGGTCGATCGCGACGGCTTGGAACGGGCCGAGCGGGTGGCAGACAAAGTGGTGCTGCACGCCACCGTCGACGATGCAGACTGGCACGAGTTCTGTCTGCGATCGGCTGATCGGGTGGTGCTGGTGGCCTCCGATCCCGCACCTACGCCCCAGCGACTGCCGGCAGGAGCGGCGGGGGCAGACCTAGTGCTCACCGGATCGCGTATCAACCGCGAAAACCGTTGTTCGTGGGAGGAACTGCTCAC
The DNA here is from genome assembly GCA_963796825.1 of uncultured Actinomycetota bacterium. Classification (GTDB taxonomy): domain Bacteria; phylum Actinomycetota; class Actinomycetes; order Mycobacteriales; family Mycobacteriaceae; genus Mycobacterium. The sequence goes on along the minus strand of CAWCNE010000003.1, from coordinate 1,030,639 downwards.
GCCCCGCTCGGTCCATGTTGTCCGTGCGGACCACGCGGCTGCCGACCTGCGTCCACTCGCCGCGCGCATCGCCGGCCGATCGATCGGGCTGGTGCTCAGTGGCGGGGCTGCCCGCGCGTTCTCGCACCTCGGCGTGCTGCAGGAACTCGAGGACGCCGGCCTGACGGTCGACCGTTACGCCGGGACCAGTATGGGGGCGATCATTGCGGGGCTGGCGGCCACCGGTCGAGACGCTGCCGCGGTGGACGCCACGATCTACGAGTACTTCATCCGCAGCAACCCCACCAGCGACTACACCGTGCCGTCGAAGGGTCTGATCCGCGGTCGACGAACGTTGGCCGCCCTGAGAAACTCCTTCGGGGAGCAGCTCGTGGAGGAGCTGCCGCACGAATTCCGCTGCGTCAGTGTTGATCTCATCGAACGTCGCGCCATCGTGCACCGGCGCGGGCCGATGGCCGATGTGGTTGGATGTTCCCTGCGGGTGCCAGGTCTGTATGCGCCGGTCGCCTTTGGCGGCTCGTTGCACGTGGACGGCGGGGTGCTCGACAACTTGCCGGTGGCGGCCTTGGGGCGCCAGGACGGTCCGTTGATCGCGGTGACGGTGGGCGGCGGGCACGCGACAAGTGCGGCGTCCGAGACCAAGCGCGCTCCGCGTGTCCCGAATCTCGTTGATACGCTGATGCGCACCATGACCATTGGTAGCGCGATGGCGTCGTCGGAAGTGTTGGCGCAGGCAGATTTAGCGATTCACGCCGACACGAGCAGTATCGGTTTTCTCGAGTGGCACCAGATCGACCGCGCCCGTGAGATAGGCCGGGATGCCGCCCGCGCGGCCCTCCCGCAGATCATGCAGCTGGTCAACGGTTAGAGCTCCGTCCTTCAAAAAGGACTGCCTGTCGTGTCGATCGACGGTTGGATGCCAGGCACGTCACGGGTTGGGACCATTGTCTGGTGCGGGCGTGGTGGGTTCAGGCGTCCGCGTCTGGTGGTCGTGCACTTCGCCTCACCCGATCAACGCTGGCTGGCATTGGTAGCGGCTCTTGGTGGGAAATCTCCATGGCTGCAAGCTAATTCTGACCCGCATGCCGTAAAGGATTCTTGGCGGGCACGTGGTTCAACGCGCGCCCCAGCCTCGCGAAGGTGCGGCGTCAGGGTGCGGTGATGTTTCCTTGAGTAGGCGGTTCTACCATGCCCTGAGCCGTGCGCGCGATGACCGGAAACACGGTCTCCATTCCGCTACGACCTTTGATCTCCACCGATTCGGCTGTACCCCAGGCGAAGTGATGCCGCGCGGCACCATGTATCCCGCTGGCCGCCAAAACCGCAGCACGCCCCTGACGCCCGGCCAACCCGGATAACCGGAATGCCACATTGGTTGCGTCGCCGATCACCGCATCCACTGATCGGGTCATGGCCGCCAACGCGGCCATTCCCTGAACGACACCCCACCCCATGTGGATTGGCAGACCATCCGGTCCGCGCAATGGCAGTTCTGGTCCGAGACCGTCCACGACGCTATTGGCGGACAGCGCAAAGTCGATCGCCCGCTCGGCGGCATCGGGAAATCGTGCTACCTCCCAAACCGCGAAGATTGCGTCACCGGCGTAATGGTTGAGCGTTCCCTTGTGCGCCTGCAGCACCACGCCGATCTGATTCCACAGCGTCTGCAGGCTGTGCGCCATCACCTGCTCGTCGGTCACCTGCGAGATCGTCGAATAGTTGACGATATCGCCGACCACCATCACCATCGACGCTCGGCCGATGCGAGCCTGGGTACGTTTGGGATCGAATTCCGCGACGGTGGTGAACCGATCTGAGCGGAATGTCATTGACATGGCCCCGATTTGGATCTCGTCATCCGGCTTGATCGGCACCAACACAGCGCGTTCCAATCGGACACCGTTGAGCGAGGTCCCATTGCTACTGGTGTCGATAAGGAACGCCTGATCGCCGAGGAGGTCGAGCCGGATTTCCAGATGGGTGCGCGAGATCTCAGGGTCGGGCAGCACCAGTCGCCGGGCTTCGCTGATCCCTGCGCACTCACGGCCGATGAATAGTTGGTCGATAATCGGCAGGCGATGTTCCGAGCTGCCGTCGTTCACGATCAGGTAAGCCGGCGGATCGCCGGCCGACCCGCCTGACACTGTCTCGAGAGCCGCCATCACTATGTCGCCCTGGCCATCTCCGCGTGCATGCGGTCACTCGATTGTCTTCTGATTCGACCGAGTTGATCATACCGATGAGAAGTGGAGCCGGCGCCGGTTATCGACAACCCAACGCGGCATGGACGCGAGGCGGCTGAGGCCCGGCAATATCCGCCAAACAGTCACGTCAGCACCGATGCGAGGGCTACGATCCGCGCCAAGAATTCCCCAAGGCGTGGCGTCGACCGTCAAGGCCCGACGGAAGACATCTTCCCGAGAGGCGACGAAGATGACGACACCACCCTCAGCGCCGCTGCCGCTGCCACCACCCGACGAACGCCGGTCCCCCGAGCGAATCGAGGCAGGACCGGCGGGGGCGAGCACCGCGCTCAAAGTTAGCCTCGCGCTGCTGGCCGTCTCGACCGTCGTGATCCTGGCCGCCGGCCTCGTGGTGTGGCGACACTTCCACCAATCGCCCACTCCGACAGCGCAACCTACGCAGTCCATGCGACCCGCCCCACAACCTCCGCCAACCGCACCGCCAGTGCCCGCGTCGCAGCTGCCCTCAACTCCGGCGCAGGCGTATGTCACGACGCCGTGGGGGACCCGCTGTCAGGTGGACACCGACAAAATCGTCTGCGACACATGCGAACCTGGACTGCAGTTGGACACTGCTTCCGGGTGTCCAGGTCCGAGCCTGAACGAACTTGTGGTCGACGCTTCGGGGGCACCGCTGACGCCGCCCGCCGGTGTCATCCTCCCCGGATCTGTCCGCGGCCAGCCGCTGGCAGAGGGCCAGACATATCACCTGAGAGGCTGGACGATATCGGTGAGCCGCTGGGTCCGATTTACCAATGACGTGACTGGTCACGGCATGGCGGTCGCTGCCCAGAACCGGGACTTCTTCTGACATGACCGAAAGACACGACGATCCTGCGCCGCTGCCGCGGCCTCACGGTACCGACGGGCCGCAGTTCGGCGAGCGTCTCGATCCACCAGCGAGGCCGCCGGCCTCCGCGGCCACAGTGTGGGCAGGCGTCGCGGTGGCCACTACGGTCATGGTGGCCGCCGTCGCAGTCGCGCTGGTGATCATCAACCAGAACCACCGGAGCCCCGTCAGCGCACCTCCACGCTCATCCAGCGCACCGGCCAGCAGTTCCAGACCTCCCCCGGTCGCTTCGTCACTGCCCGCGGCACAGCCCATCGGTCCCGGGCTGGCCTCATTCGCACGCGAATGGCGCGGGATGCGGCAACAGATCGTGATCGACCTCGCCGGCCACGGACAGTTTCACTACATGATGGCCTGCGCGAGCTGTTCCATGGCTGAAATGCCCTACAACACATTGGACTTCACCTTGGACTCGGTGTCCGGTGGCTCAGCAAATGGGACCGTCACCGCTAGCTCGGACCCGCAGAACCCGGTCGGTGAAGCGGTCGCCGCGACACTCGGCCCGCGAGACACCATCCAGTGGAGCCTCGGTGGCAGAGACATCGGCATGTTCTGCGGCTCCGACCCCGCCTGGTGCGGCGGCTGACCGATGGCTGGCATCAGGCCGTTTATCTGGCGGATTGCGCAGGCAGCGAATCCCGTGTGCTCACCGCGATCCTTCGCTAGCATTTGCCAGCGGGGAACCTCAGCAACGGAGGCCACGGTGAACCAGGTGGTGTTCGGGCGGTGTCGGCAGTTAGCGACGATCCGCGCGGCCTACGTCGGCACGCACGGTCAGGCCCGCTTCACCGTCATCGCTCTAGACGGAGCCCTCGAAGCGCCGTCCACCAAGCTGAGCGAGCCGCACACCGTCCCGATACATCCCGCCGAGTGCCTCCGTGTCCGGCTGCATTTCTCTGATGCGGGCCATCAAGAGAAGTGGCCCGCGTCACGTGCCCGCTCGCGACGGGTCGAAGAGACTTCGGTCCGCTGCGCAACTGCTCTCACATCTGGCCGCACCGTTGCTGGCGCTCGAGCACGACAATCACCGAGCCGGCCAAGGCTGCACACAACAGTGCAAGGACACCGATGACACGGCCAACGATTGAGCGGGAGAAGTTGGGTGCTTTGGCCAAGATTGGTCAGGGCGGCCAGGGTGTGGTGTATCGCGCGCCGAATGCGAGGACGAAGTTCGCGGCGTCGATGGTTTATAAGGAATACAAGCCGCAGACGTTGGCCGATATCGATTTCACCGCGCTGGCGGCGATGCCGGCGCTGGTGGAGGAGTCGCTGTCCTATGGCGAGGCTGAGCGGCTGATCTCGGTGGCGGCGTGGCCGTGTGCTCTGGTGAAAAACGGGGTAAATACAACGGGTTTCGTGATGCCGGCGATTCCTGATGGTTTCTTCATTGCGCTCAAGACGGTCAAAGGTGTCTCCGATAGCGCCGCGGAATTCCAGCACTTGTTGAATCATTCGTCGGTGCTGGCGGCCCGCGGGATCGTTATCGACGACGCACAGCGCTATGCGTTGCTGCGTGAAGTTGCCTCGGGCATGGCCTTTTTGCACAAGCACGGGGTCTGCATCGGAGATGTCTCGCCGAAGAACCTGCTGTTCGCGCTGACGCCGCACGAGTCGGTGTACTTCATCGACTGCGATGCATGGCGCATCCAGGGTGTCTCGGCTCTGCCGCAGATGGAGACACCGGAGTGGACCGTGCCCGCTGGTGAGGAACTGGCCACCATCTACTCCGACTCTTACAAGCTGGGTCTGTTGGCGTTGCGGTTGCTGGCAGGTGACCACGACACCAAAAACCTTCAGCACATCCCGTCCACGGCACCGGGGATGTTACGCCAGATCATCACCGACACCCTGAGCAAACCAGCACACCAGCGTCCGTTACCTGAGGCCTGGAACTACGTGCTGGGCAACGCAATCGAACAAGCCCAACACCAGAAAAAGACCGCGGGAACGGTGTCGGCACCGGTTAGTACCGCACCCCTGCCACCCCCCACCCCCATCGTGCACTCCCGCCCCTCGACTCGCCCGTCGGCACCCCCACCCCCGCCGCCGCCGGTCATCCAATCCCGGCCGCCGGCGGCTGCATGGGCGCCACCACCACAACCGGCCTCCTCGAGCAAGTTATGGGCGGGGGTCGCCCTGGCTGCCGTAGTGATCGCCGCGGTGGCGGTTATCAGTGTGGCACTGGTCATTCACTCAGATTCCCCGTCACCGAGCGCATCCTCGAGCGCATCGGAAGCGGCTGCCACGTCCCAACATTCGGTGGAGGCAGCGCCGTCTACCACCGACGCACCGCCGCCCGATCCCGAGGCATTCGCCTACCAGCAGCTGCGGCAACTCGCGGACGGCGACAAGAATTTCGTCGACACTCAACTCGCCGATCATTGGATCCCGCAACTGAGTTCGAAGCACGCCATAGAACCATGGACGCACGACAGCGATGAGGGTCGAACCTATGACAGTGTGGCGATCTTGCAGGAGCACCAACAGCTGCGCCAGCAATACAACGCGAAGCTCATATGGGCCGGAGACTGGCCGTCAGCTCATTTCGCGGAGCCAGAATATTGGGTCACGGTTGCGCCGGTCTATGCCAACAACTCTGGTGACGTGCTGGCGTGGTGCAACGGTCACGGTCGTGACTCAGATCATTGCTACGCCCAGGAGCTTGACTCCGGAACTACCGCGCACAACTGATATTCGACCCTGATGGCAAGTGATCGGTCCCGGCAACGCAGACGTCCCGGCCAGCGCACACCCGGGCGGTGGGCACCACTTCTGGCGGGCGTCGCGCTGACCGCGGTCCTGATCGCCGCTGGCGTATTCGCCGTCGTCCACTGGAACCATCCGCGCAATCCCGCGCCGCCGTCGGCGGCCACGCCGACCGGATCGCCGCACATGGCTGGCCCCACCGTCGCAGCGGAGTCGCTGGGGTGCGGTGTGCCCGCGTCGCTGCTGACGACGATGTCCCCGCGCGACAAACTGGCCCAGCTGCTGATGGTGGGGGTGACCGATGCCGCCGACGCGCGCAGCGCCGTCACCAGTCAGCATGTCGGGGGAATCTTCATCACCAGCTGGACCAACCTGTCGATGCTGAGCGACGGCGAACTGACGGCCATCTCCCGTCTCGCCGGCCCGTTAGGGCTTGCGGTCAGTGTGGACGAGGAGGGCGGCAGGGTGGAGCGACTGTCCTCGCTGATCGGATCGGCACCGTCGGCCCGGGCGCTGGCTCAGAACACATCGCCCGACGCGGTTCACCAGCTGGCTATGGACCACGGCCGCAAGATGCGCGAAGACGGCATCACCATCGATTTCGCGCCTGTCGTCGATGTCACCGATGCACCTGACGACACGGTGATCGGCGACCGGTCGTTCAACGACAACCCAGCGGTGGTGACGCAGTATGCCGGCGCATACGCCAGAGGGCTCCGAGATGCCGGTGTGCTGCCCGTGCTCAAGCACTTTCCCGGCCACGGGCGCGCGTCAGGAGATTCGCACAAGGGATGGGTCGTCACCCCGGCTTTGCCGGAACTCAAAAGCCTGGACCTCGGCCCCTATCGGACGTTGTTGGGGCAGCTGCCGGTAGGCGTGATGATCGGACACATGCAGGTTCCGGGCTTGACCGGAAATGATCCGGCGAGCCTCAGTTCAGCCGCGGTGGCGTTGTTGCGCAAGGGATCCGACTACGGCGGCCCGCCCTTCAACGGCCCCGTATTCACCGATGACCTGTCGACGATGAAAGCGATCACCGAGCGTTATTCGGTTCCCGAGGCAGTATTGAAGGCACTCGAGGCCGGTAACGACACCGCGCTGTGGGTGAGCACCACCGAGGTTCCCGCGGTGCTCGACCGGTTGGAAGCCGCACTCGCCCACGGTGAGTTGAGCGCGCCTGCGGTCGATGCCTCGGTGCGGCGGATGGCAAATGCGAAGGCGTTCAGCAACTGTGGGCACTGAACACGGTGATCGACGGAGCCCGGATGCCGGCACACGCCGTCCGCAGCAACGACGCGGGTCAAGGCCGGCGATGACCAACATCGCGCGCCGTATGCCGCCGCCCCAAGGATTTCCCAAGGCCACTGCCAAAGCCTTGGCACGGCGGTCGGAGCGATCGGTCGCAGCGTCGCCCATGACGCGGTGCCGGCGCGCACCAGGGAGGTGGGTCAACATGAGGTTTGTCGCGTCGATCGCCATGGGGATCCTGTGCGTGGCGATCACTTCACCGGCAGCAGCGGTCGCTGACCCGACCCCCGGGCACTTTGTCACCGTCAAGACCCCATCGCCGCCGATGCGTTGCGTGATCGGCTCCGATGACAGCGATCGAGTGGGGCCCAACGTCGTATGCCAGACGGCCGGCTTCCCTCAAGCACCAATCGACCCTCCGCCCACCGCGGGCTGGCACGGCGATCCCGCGGTGCTGCATGAGGATCAAGCCATAGTCACCGCGTCAGGACAATTCTCTTGGCGGACAGCGAATCTTGGTGTAGCGCCACCGGGGCAGCCCGATATCAGCCTGGCAGAGGGGAGCGCCTACCGCTTTCAAGGGTGGGCGATAGACGTGGCCGGTGACGGCACCACCTTCACCAATGATGCAACCCGGCATGGCATGTCGATTGCCACGGATTACCGCGTGACGACCTTCTGATCGACGGTGGATAGGAAATTGGAGGCTTCACTATGACCATATCCACGCAGCCGGGCTGGTACGACGACCCCGAAGACCCGAACGCGCAGCGCTACTGGGACGGCCACGACTGGACGCCGCACCGCCAACGAAAGCCTGCTTCAGCCCCGTCGCCGCCTCCGCCGCCCCCGCCGAATTTGCCGCCGCCGGCTGCGGCGTATCAGCCCCCACCGGGTGCGCCACCGCCGGCGCCCAACGTGCAGTTCGATCAGCCAACCATGGGTTATCAGGCGGCAGGGCCGCCAGCGCGGAAGCGTAATCCGATGATGCTGGCCGGAATCGCGTTGGTCGTCGCCCTGTCGGCAGGCGCCGGGTTTTTCGCCTACAAGCACTTCACCAAGAAATCGCCCGAGGATCAGATCAGGGCGACCGTTGAGCATGTGCTCGCCGATTACAACGCGTCCCATTTCGAGCACGACGCGCAGTGGCAGTGCAAGGCGAACGCGGGCCCAGACAACAACTCCGCGAAAGAGGGTCGCGAAGTTCGTATGCAAACCGGGACCGCGTCAGCGTCGGTCGCCAACATCCACGTCAATGGCGACAAAGCAACAGCCGACGTCACCATGACGTTCGAAAAGGCGCCAGGGCAAAACAAGGCCATGTCCATGCAATTCGTGAACGAGGATGGCCGATGGAAGGAATGCACTCCGCCAACTTCGGATTACTCTGACGGTGGCAATTAGCGCAGTGGTGTGAAACCAGGCGGCGACGGGCGTGGATCAAACGCAGCTATGACTTCGATCAGTAAAGGAGTCAAGTTGCGGGCCATCGAGCCGGACTCATCGGCAACGAAATAGACCAGAAGGATCGACCCCTTAGGCTCTACCACCACACACACCCACTCTCACCACTCGAATATCCTGACTAGCAACGCATTTCGACTTACTGGATCCACACCTTGAAATCGTCACCCCAGATGTCAGCGTTCGCGCGGATCATTGTGAGCACAGCTTGAATGGGCTGAGCCTGGCTGCCGGCGTCTCCGCCGTCTTGTTCTTCGTCGCTGCTTGACGCTATCCCAACGAGTGCGTCGTCATTGGAGTACCAAGGGCAGCCGGAGTCGCCGGGGAGTTGGACTACGTTCGACGCTAACAGTGCCAAATCCGGTCGATTGGGGTCGAATTGAACGTTTCGGATGACACCGCTGGTCTTGCCTGTGCGTTGACCGAACTTGGTCACGTGGTCGCCGTCGTTGATTGCAGAGTCGACGCCGGTGAAGAACGGTTCCAACGAGAATCGTGGATACAGCACAATCACGGTGTAACCGCGTGCGCCGGTCAACTTGCCGGGCGTGGCCTCGTGGTCTTGCTTCCAGGCGACTACCTCGCCTATCTGCACTCCGCTATGGGCGTAGACCGGCTCGTTGGGTACCGCATCAGAGCAGTGCCCGGCCGTCACCGCCAGTCGATCCTGGCGGGCGTCGACCCCGAAAAATCCGAGCGAGCAGCCATGGCTGCCGATAGTGATGGGCATTCCGACGGCTAGATCCACACCTGCGTGAGCATGCGGCGCCCCGGCCAAGGCCGCGGTGTATAGCAAACCTGCCCCCGCGACCGCGCCAAGCGCCGTCAATCGTTGCAAAACAGCATCTTTCACCAACGCTATTGGTCGCCGAAGACTTTTTTCCCCAGGAAATGCAGCACTTGAATTCATTGGTCCTCGCTTGTCGGGCGGCTGTAACGGCCGATTCTGCGAGGGTGGGGCAGACCGCTTGGAGAATCCTTGAAGGATTCACCGGCGGCCGCCGGTGAGCCCGTCACGAGCGGCTCCGCGTGACTACCGGTAACGGTCTAGTGGTCGCAGTGTCCGACCGGCAATTCAGCCCGGTGGGACGTTAACCATTTGGCGACTTCAGTAAGTTCGTGAGTGCCGTCGCTGAACGCGCCGGAGGCAGGCTGCGCCGCCACCGCTACGGTGGTCAGTCCCGCCGGTGACTTCAACACTCCCAACTGCCGCACGAGATAGCTGCCCGTCGTCGACGGTCCCCACCCGCCTTTGAACTGGGTGTCGGGGATGGTTCCCAGCCCCCAACTCTGATCCCCTTCAACCTGACCCATCAGCGTGAAGATGGGTGCGTTGGCTTGGTCGCACACCGCGGCCGCGGTGAATCGGGCCTGGTTGCTCAGCGACCAGATGGTTTGGCCGAACGCGGTGAACTCAGGTCGCTTCTTTTGCCACTCCACGGTCGTTGGATCGCCGTACCTGCGCAGCACGGCTTCCACTTTGTGCTCGGCAGTGACTGGGTCGCCCAGCTGTTCCCAAATGGACTCAGCGGCAGCGTTGTCGGACTTGGTGATGGCCGCCGTCATCGAGTCGGTGACCGTTGGCGGGTTCCGCTGACCAAGGGCAGTGATCATCAGCGGCACTTTCGACGTCGACCACGCAGGGCCGGTTGGCCAGTCCCCGAACACGAGCTGCGTCGTATTCGTGCCCACGGGGCTGATGACGATGCCCATCGTGGCGTTCAGCGTGTGCTCCAACTTCGTGAACTCTCGTCCGAGCGCTGCGGATGCACTGCTCGGAACGGATCCCGTCACCGTTGTGGTCGGTGTCGGCGCGGAGTCCGTGCCCGCGCGCGACGACACCGACGGCCCCGAGGTGGGCGCGGGAACTGAATGATGCTCGAACAAACCACAACTGGATAGAACGATCCCGACCACTGCCGTCGCGAGACTACGGCCAAGGACGTCTAACACTCGAGACCCGCCGAGGTAGCGTTGCCTCGCAGAATTCTCTGTCACATTGCACTCCATCCGAATCTTCAGCTGTGCGGGCTTTTCCCGCTGAGGTAGGCGACGATCCCCTCGGTGACGGCCGCGGCATACTTTGCCCGCCCATCCGGGCTGTGCATCCGGGCCGCATCGTCGCTGTTCTTCATGTTGCCGAGTTCGATGAGAACCGCGGGATACTCGGCCAAATTCAAGCCCGCGAGGTCGGCGCGGCCGTATAAGCCCTGAGAGCCAATGTAAGTGGACGGTTCGAGGCCTGACGAGGCCAGCGAATCGCGCACGAAGCGCGCCAGCTGCACGGTGGGGTCGCGCTGCGCGCCATTCAGCGGCGGATCGGAGTAGTTCACATGAAATCCGTGACCGGTCGGCGGTGCGCCGTCGGCGTGAATGCTCACGATTGCGTCCGGGTGCATCGCATTGGCCGATGCGGCGCGCTGGTCCACGCAGGGTCCCACTGAATTGTCGTCTGCTCGCGAGAGTTCTGTGCGTGCGCCCAGCTGGTTAAGGGCGTCACGGATTCGCAGGGTCACATCCCACGTGAAGGCATGTTCGGGATAGCCGTCGTTGGTGGCCGTGCCGGTCGTGTTGCACGGCTTGGTCCCGCCTCGACCGTTCGGAACCTGCCGGGTGATCGAAGAGTCGTAGACGCCGTTGTGGCCAGGATCCAAGAAGATCAACGTCCCGGCGAGGCTGGACGCCAGCGCCGTCGGCGCCCCGATCGTCGAAGCGGACACACAACCAACGAGCAGGGCCGCTGCTCCGAAACAACGTGCGATTCCCCACCGTCGGTGTGACCGCGGCGCTTCGTCATCACCTGGCCGTGGCGGGGACACGGCGCGACGGTTGAAGTCGCGTCCCAGCGTGGGTTCCGAATCGGACACTCGCCGTTGACAAGTCATTGCTGCACCTCGGCTGCGACGAATGCTGCGGATCACATGCATTGCACTGGAAAGGATTACGGGGACTAGAAAAGGTAGATGATCGCGTCATGTCCTCCAGTGCATGTGATCCACGGGTCGTTGCCATTCACCGCGCAGGTCATGATGAAGTTGTCTCCGGAGCAGTTAGAGCTGACATTCGGGCAGGAGACCGTGCCGGGGGCTATCACCTGGCGTGAGTCGCGACTAGGGGACGAGAAGCTGTTCCAATATGCCAGCAGGACATTGCTCGCGAACTGGCACGAAGTTCCGTCGGCGCCGCGACCTGCACTGGTCGCCCAACCCGAATGGCCCGGCACCTGGTACCCGTTCGGACAACTCACGCCGTAGGAATCAGGCGTCTCGACCAACGGGGGACGTACCGATACGGCCGGCGGCGCCCATGTGCTCGTCGGTGCGCTGGCATATGTATCCGAAGAATACGTTGACGTTGACGTCGCGGGTGTGCTCGCTGGTGCGGGGTTGTTTCGGTTGGCCAAGGCAACGACGGCCACGATCAACGCGATGATCGCTACCACGGCCACGCCGCCACCGATCAGCAACGGAGCGTTGCCTTTTGAAGTGGTTGGGGGGGGTGGTGTTGAGCGGGGTGGCGGTGGCGGGGGCGGGGGAGGTGTGATGCGTGGGGGAGGTGGTGGTGGGCCGGTGGGTCTGGAGTGGACAACGGGTATTGGTGGGGCTTCCGGCGTGACGCTGACTGGTGTTGCGGCAGCGGTCTTTTGATTGTGTTGGGCTATCTCGATCGCGTTGCCCAGGACGTAGGTCCAGGCTTCGGGTAACGGTCGTTGTTGGGGTTGGCTGGTGAGGGTGTCGGTGATGATCTGGCGGAGCATGTCGGGCGTGTTCGATGGGATGTGGGCCGGGTTGGCGGTGTCGTGGTCGCCGGCGATCAGTCGGAGAGCGAGCAGTCCGAGTTTGTAGGTGTCGGTGTAGACGGTGGCCAGTTCCTCGCCCGCTGGTGCTTGCCAATCAGGTGTTTCGACTTGAGTTTGGACTGAGGTGCCGTTGATGCGCATGGCGTCGCAGTCGATGAAATACGCAGCCTCGTGCGGGGTGAGGGAGAACAGCAGGTTCTTCGGAGAGATGTCACCGACGCAGACATTGTGCTTGTGCAGAAACGCCAGCCCCGACGCGACTTCGCGCAGCAGCGAATAGCGCTGGGCGTCAGTGATGGTGATGCCACGCGCGGCCAACACTGAGGAGTGATTGAGCAGGTGCTGGAACTCCGCAGCGGTTCGTGACACGCCCTTGACGGTAGTGAGGGGGATGAAGAACTCGTCGGGAATGGCGGGCATTACGAAACCTGTTGTTGCGCCAGCATCTTCGATGAGAGCGCACGGCCATGCCGCGATCGAGATCAGCCGTTCAGCTTCGGCGTAGGACAGCGAGTCCTCGACGAGAGCGGGCATCGCCGCCAGCGCGGTGAAATCAATGTCGGCCAACGTCTGGGACTTGTATTCCTTATAGACCATCGACGCCGCGAACTTGGTCTTCACATTCGGTGCGCCGTAGACCACACCCTGGCCACCTTGACCAATCTTGGCCAGCGCGCCCAACTTCTCACGCTCAATAACCTGACGCGTCAACGTAAACCCTCCCACCAATCCTGGTCAGCACACCCACCTTCTCACGCCCAATCACCTGACGCGTCACCGCAAACCCTCGACCTCGCTGGGCCCTCGTCTCCGACTGGTGGCCTCCCGGGGCGGCTGCTGACGTGGCCACACCGCGACAAGAGTCCGGTCGTCGTCGAATGTCTCGCGGCTGAAGTCCACCGCGTGCGCAAATTCGATGAGCGACGGCGGGGACGGCGTGGTCAACACCTCGCGAAACAGGTTTCCCACGCCGCCATGCCCGTTCCCAAGGGGATCGCCAATTCCGTCCGTGGCGACCAACAAGACGTCGTTGTAGCCGAATTCGACGACCCTGGGCGTGACGTCGATCGGGAGACGGGGCAGTCCGACCACAGCGGACGACGCGACCCCACCGTCCGGCACCGATTTTCCCGCAACGATTTCGAGGAACTCTCCCGCGGATAGCAGCCAGGCGGCCGAGTCGCCCGCGCTCACCAGATGGGCCCGCAAGGTTCTGGGACCGGTGGGCTCAATCACCCCGCACACCAGCGTCGTGGCAAGTTCCTCTTCTGCGCGCCGCGGGTCGGGCGCGTTAAGGCCCAGAAGGGCTTGGGCTCGCTCAGTGAGCGCCCACGCGGCGCTTTTGAGTAGGGCCGACCAGTCGGTACCGGCGACGTCACGACCGAGGTTGGTGTGCAACCATTCGGCAGCCTGCTTGATAACGGTGCTCGCGCCGATATGCGATTGCGGCGCTCCCGAAACACCGTCTGCAACAAGAACAATGATCCGCCCGTCGGGAAGGTGGTGCACCGCGAAGTCGTCTTGACGGGGCGCGCCGTTGTAACGGTGCAAGTGTCCGCGAAGCGACGCGCCGCGGACGGTCATGGTGTCGGTGGACCATCCGTCGATAACTACATCGGGGCGAAAGGGCAACGAGCTGTAGGTTTTTCCGATCGTCGACGGTTCTACCGTGGGGGAGGGGGAACCGATGATGATCTGGGGTACCGCGGTCGGTCCCACGACCTCGGCAACTTCTGGCTCCTCGAAGACCGCTCCGCTGGTACTGACTCGACGCGGTAGTGGGTCCGGAATGTCAACGTTGGTCGGCGGAAACTGCCGCGGGTCGTAAGGATCCTCATCGCTGGGTGGCCCGGGTTTTCGGTGCCGTCGTCCGATCATCTGCGGTGGGTTTAGACAACGTCGACGGCGAGGGTGAATCCTTGGGGTTTTTCGAATTGCAGTTCGGCGGAGCCGCTGGCCAGGGCTTGGCCGGAGCTGATCACTGATTGGGTCAGTGAGGTGAGGAATTCTGAGATGGCTGCGCCGGTGTCGACTCCGTGTGCGGCGACGAACGCGAAGTGGGGTTTGGTGGCGACTTCGCTGATGGTGGAGGCGTCGGCGTCGCCGATGCCGAAGGCCAAGATGTTGGGTGCGGCCGGTTCGGCGAGCAGGTTGGCCCGCACGGCGCGCCAGTCTTCGTTGCCGTTGGGTAGGCCGTCGGTCAGGAAGAAGACGGCGGGCCGGTGCACGGTGTAGCCCTGGGCTTTGAGGCTGGGGATGTCGACTCTGATGCGGTAGGTGAGTTGGTCGAAGGCGGCGGCATAGGAGGTCAGGCTTTGCGCGGTCAGTACGGGCATGCCTTGCAGGACACGCAGATCGGCGGGTTCGAGGTAGGTGAATGCGGTGTCGGAAAAGCCGATCACCGACAAGCGCACTTTGGCGGCGGCGAACGATTCGCGCTGCAACGAGTCGTGCAGTGAAGCCAGGCCGTCGTTGAGCTCATCGATGTTGCGGCCCATTGAGCCGGACTCATCGGCAACGAAATAGACCAGCAGGATCGACCCCTTAGGCTCTACCACCGCACACCCACTCTCACCACTCGATCGAGCCGGTCACGACAAACTCGCAAACCTGCGTGAGTCTAACCGCCCGCTCCCCGGTAGACTTGTTTTTCGGCACACAGCCTTCACCTATAAAAGCTGCTGGACGCCGCGTGTCGGTCCGATGAACACAGGGCGCCAGCCGGCTGTGGCGCCAGTCATGTCCTGGGGCTGCGTTGACATATCGGCAAATACGGTCTCCGTGCGGTCTCGGGAACAAATGCACAACGCGTGGCCGTCGTGAATTCGCGTCGCCGAAGTGACCGGCAAACGTCACCGATTGCGGAGGACCGCGCTATTGTTTCGTTGCGCGGGGGACCTTAGTCAACCTGGAGGCTCTGCCCATGACGACACCCGACCAGCCCGGTTGGTACGACGATCCTCAGGACCAGAGCGCACAGCGCTACTGGGACGGCAATGACTGGACGCCGCATCGCCAGCGGAAGCCTGCGACGCCTTCCCCGCGGGCATCCGTTGGGTCCACACCACCGCCTCCACCGAATCTGCCGCCGCCGTCCGCGGATGCGCCGACACAGCAGGCATATCCGCCGCCGCCTCCACCCCCTCCGCCGAATCTGCCGCCGCCGTCCCCGGCTGCGCCGACCCAGTACGGATATCCGCCACCTCCGCCACCCCCTCCGCCGAATCTGCCGCCGCCGTCCCCAGGTGCGCCGACCCAGTACGAATATCCGCCACCTCCGCCGCCCCAAGGGCCGGGCGCGCAGATGGCGTCTGACGGGTTCGCCACCGTCAAAGGAGTTGTCGGAAATTTCTCGATAACGGCGTGGATTCTTGTCGCGGGGCTTGTGATCACCTTGCTCGCAACCTTTTTCCCATATGCCTCGATCGGTCTGAACGCACTCGGATCAAGCGTTGTCCTGCAGGAGGTTTCAGCCAACGGACCCGCGCGGTTCGTCGTCCTAGTGTTGGTCGTTGCGGCCGGCGCATCGGCATGGCCGGCCTTGTCCGGCTCGGCAGTCGTGCGCTGGCGGCTCATCGCGCTGAGCGCGATCGTCGGCATCCTCGCCGTGCTCATGGTCATCTGGTTCACGAACGTATCCACCAGCGACAAGGAAGGCGAGGGCCTCGTGAGCGTCACGCCGGGATTCGGGTTGTTGTTATACGGGGCCGGGGTCATCGTGATGGCGGCCGCCACTGTCCGACTCTGGCTTTCGCATTCCAGGGCGCAGAACCAGACTTATTAGCCGCGAGAGCGTCAACGCCTCCGCCACCCGGGAAATGCGCGACCTCTGCCAAGAATCTCCCAAGCCGTGATCCGCAGGGTGGGGTGACCGATTCATCGGTCCGACAAGGCGTTCCACATCCCTGCCAATGAACTCGATCGGCGAGACGACAGCGCAGTCGACCACAAGCCAAGGAGATGCTATGACCACACCCGGCCAACCGGGTTGGTACGACGACCCGCAGAACTCCAACGCGCAGCGCTACTGGGACGGCCAGAATTGGACACCGCATCGTCAGCGCAAACCCGCGGGCCCGCCGCCGCCCAGACCACCGCTGCCCCCCGGACCGCCACCGCCGCCAACGCTTCCACCGCCGGCGCCTCCCGGAGCACTCCAGCCGCCGCCACCTCCGCCGCCCCCGCGCGTTGCTGGGCCGACGCCGCAGGAACAGCTGGGTCCCTTTGTGGCCAAGGTCCGGCCCGCCGCGGCGAAGGGTTTGCAGCTTTGGTCAGGTCTTTCACGTAACAGCCAGATCGGTGTGGCGGTTGCGGCGGCGGCATTAGCGGTGACCGTTGTCGTCTTCACCTTCGGAGGGCACGCCTCCCACTCCAGCGGATCAAGTTACGCCGGTGCCGACAAGTCTTCTCAGTCTTACCAAATGGGCCTCGAGGCTGGCACGAAAGGTCAAGCCGAGATCGAAGCGTACGGCGGGTTTAACATCCTCAGTCACCAAAACACCGCGCCGGCACCGTTCGAGCAGGCTTGCATGGATCAGTTCAACCTCGAGAATGGCGCCGGTTCGTCCACGCTGGTCCAGCGCGACTACATGGCGGGATGCCTCGACGGACTGAACGGCCAATCAGAGCAGTGGAAGCAAGGTAGGAAGGCCAAGGGCGGCACTTGAGGGTGTTACGCGAGCCCAGCATCGGGTGCGGTCCGCGCGTCTCAGAATGTCTGGCTGAGTGGAAGACTCGGTTGATGACGCTCCCAGCGATCCGAATGACAGCGGGATGACGAAGGCTCAGTATTCGGCGATACAGTTCACAATTTCGAGGTAAACTGCCGATCGTAATTTACACGCGGTACAACCAAAAGCTATCGAGCACAAAGCTTTTAAGGATCGGTGCCGACGATTGCGCCGAGGTGATCTCGTCAGTTGCTGGGCGAATCGCTGGGGCTGACAGTGGCACCGTGCTTGACGGCGGCCTCCGCACATCCTTGCAGAAACTCATTTTCGTTGGTGCCGCCCGGGGCCAGCATGTAGGCACCACCGCACGACGGCCCCGCCATTGCCAGCTGTATTTCGTTGAAGCCGTTGCCGGCCTTGAAGCCGAGATCGTAGGACTGGGTGTGGCCGCCACCGTTCCCACCGCATGCCGCGACGGCGACAGCAGTGAGCACGGCGGCGGTGATCCATGGGATACGGCAGATCGTCATTCGATGGCCCTTTCCTGCAGTCTTTCTCAGGTCCGCGGTTACACCGCAGTCGACAATTACCTGTCGCGCGAAGCTTGGGGCCGAACCCTTGGAACATCCTTGGCGGCTTGTCATGGCATAGCGGCAGACGACCACCGCGCGATCAAACTCGCGAACGTGCGCAGCCAGACATCTCGCGTTGGCGCCAGGATTGGTGAGGCGCCTCCGGCCGCGGAATAATGTTCACCGGCAACGAGTCCGACGTTGGCGCCGGCTGCGCGGCATGGGCTGCGGAGCGAGTATTTGCTGCAAAGGCGGGCGCAGGCATGGGTGCGTCTGCACCCCGTTTCTCTTCCATGGCGGACGGGATACGAAGGGACACGACACCTGTCCCTTCGTAGATTTGTGCGTTTCGGGGAGATTTCTGGCTCACCTGGTGCGATGATGACTGCCAAACTTGGTCGCTGAACAGGCAGGAGATAGTCCAGGAAAACGCATTCGCCGGTGACACCCGACGGGAGGGTGTCGCATCGCTGTATCCGGGGGATCCCTGCGCTCATGGGTACGTCGTCGTCAGACGTACCGGCAACTCGACCGTCGATGTCCCGGTCCACAGAGCCGAGTTACCCGCCAGCACCAAGAATTCTCCAAGTCGTCGGCTGCAAGGTCGTCTCAAACGGTCATCGAGACCGGACGCAGCCCACGAATCGCCGTCGGGGCCGTCAGCCCCGACGTTGTCAGCAGAAGGACCGATAGAGATGACAGCACCATCAACGCCCGCCGGCTGGTACCCCGACCCAACTGGCAAGCCCGGCCAAATGTATTGGGATGGCCAGCAATGGCTCCAAGATCAGACCGTCGACTACGCCGCCAGTCTGGCGCCGCTGCCTGGAACCGACACGCTGGTGGTGCAGGGTCAGCAACCGGCGGGTAACTACGCCTACAAGACTCCCGTCCTCTATGCGTTGGGCGGCTTGTTCTTTCCCCCGTTGGTCCTCTTTCTCATGGGTGGCAGCAGGACGACTTGCCTGTGGATGATGGGTCTGTGGGTTGGCTTCTGGCTCTTCATCTGGGTGTTCTTCATCGGGGGCATCTTCATGCCTGTCCTTTACTTCTGGTCAGTGGTGGCCTGCTACCAGGAGGCTGTCCGGCAGAACCAAGCCCACGGGTTCGCCTCTTAGCCGCGAGCGTGTGACTCGGTGCGGTGAAGCCCTCGCCGAGTGCCGGGCGACGATCGCTGTGGCTGTCCGCGCGAGCAGATAACGAATTTCGACTCGAGGTCCTGGGGCATTTCGTATTGCTTGTAATCCGTTGTGCGTGAAAGAAAGTGACGTCGGAGGCACCGTGGCCGATGTGAAGCTCATCCCACTCGAAGTGTTGCTGGGCCATCCGGAACGGACGGCGCACCAGATCTCGCCTGACGGCACCCGGCTGTCGTACCTTGCGCCACATGCCGGCGTGCTCAATGTGTTTGTCGGCGAAGCCGGCACAGGCGATGCGCGCGCGGTGACCCATGACTCCAGCCGTGGGATCCAAGGCTATGCGTGGTGCCACGACAACCGGCACATCATGTACCTCCGGGATAGCGACGGTGGCGAGAACTTCCGCCTCTACGACGTCGACCTTGAGACTGGTGTCGAGCGTGATCTCACTCCGCTAGATCAGGTGCAATGTCGAATCATTGCCCATCAGAAACGATTTCCCAACGACGTGCTCGTCGCTTTGAATAAGGACAACCCGCAATTGCACGACGTGTACCACCTAGACCTGTCGACTGGAAATCTCGAGAAAATCGTCGAGAACCCCGGCGTTGTCGGCTGGGTGGTCGACGAGCATCTGAGTGTTCGCGGCGCGGTGCAGCCGACGCCCGATGGCGGCACCCTTATCATGGTGCGCGATAACGAGGTGTCCGATTGGCGGCCGCTACTGGAGGTATCACCTGAGGATGCGGAATCGACAGGCCCCGTGGCTTTCACCAAGGACGGCAAGGGTCTGTACATCCAGACCTCGATCGGCTCGAACACCGGCCGCCTGGTCAAAATAGACATCGCGACAAAGACGGTCGAGGAGATCGCTCAGGATCCGACCTACGACATCGCCGGGGTGATGATGAACCCTGACACGTGCGACATCGAAGCCGTGATGGTGTACCGCGATCAATTGGAATACAACATCTTTGACGACTCGATCCGCGACGACTTCGACGCGCTCCAACAGTTGAGTACCGGCGAGTTGCACATCAGCGGACGAGATCATGACGACACTACCTGGCTCGTGGCTTTCGACCGCGACCGCGGACCGCTGAAGTTTTATCAATGGAAGCGCACCGCCAAGAGCGCCACGTTTCTGTTCGACCACCGGCCGGAGCTCAACAGCTACCCGCTGGTGCCGATGGAGCCTTTCGCATTTACGGCCAGAGACGGGATGCCAATACACGGCTATCTCTCGTTCCCGGCTGGTATTAGCCGCACCAACCTGCCGGCCGTCCTGGTCGTCCACGGCGGCCCCTGGACCCGGGACGGCTGGGGACTCGATCCCGAGGCGCAATGGCTCGCCAACCGCGGTTACCTATGCGTGCAGGTGAATTTCCGCGGGTCCAGCGGCTATGGCAAGGACTTCATGAACGCCGGCAATCGTCAATGGGGCGCCAAGATGCACGACGATCTGCTGGACGCCGTGGATTACCTTGTCGCGCAAAGCATTGTCGACCCAGCCCGGGTGGCCATCTACGGAGGATCCTACGGTGGGTACGCCGCGTTGATCGCTGCGACGTTCACTCCCGACGTCTTCAGGTGTGCGATATCGATGGTCGGGCCATCCAACCTGAACACCCTCATCGAGTCGTTCCCCGAATACTGGAAGCCAATGATCGCGCTGTGGCACAAGCGTGTTGGAGAAGATAAAGACTTCCTGTGGTCGCGGTCGCCGCTGTCCAGAGTGGACAACGTCAGTATCCCGATCCTCATTGCCCAGGGCGAGAATGATCCACGCGTGAGGCGGACCGAGTCGGAGCAGATCGTAGCCGCTATGACGGAGCGAGGAATCGATCACGAGTATGTGATGTACGAGGAGGAGGGCCACGGATTCGTGAAGCCCGAAAACCGCCTCGACTTCTACCACCGGGCCGACCGGTTCCTCGCCAAACATCTCGGTGGCCGAGCGGAGTGAACTAGAGGAATGCGCGCTTAAGCGCTGGTATTGCTCGACCAAATGGTCCGGCGACGTCACAATAATAGGCTGACGTCGCCGAGAACCTGGAGGGCTGGAAGCGCGATGGACAGCAGTCGCCTCGGATTCGGCCTCTTGGGACCGTTGCTGATGACAGCGGCGGGCACGCCGATTTCACTGGGCACGCCGAAGCAACGCGCACTGCTGGCTGTGCTGCTGATCAACCGGAACCGTGCGGTGAGCACGGATTCGCTGGTGGACGCCGCGTGGGATGAGTCTCCAGCACCTGTGGTGCGCGCGAGCATCCACTCGTACGTGTCGAATCTGCGACGCATCCTGGCGAGCGCGGAGGTAGATCCGCATCTGGTCTTAGCCAGCGCGGCGCCCGGCTATCGACTCAGTGTCTCTGACGGCGCTTGTGATCTGGATCGGTTTGTCGCCCACAAGGTAGCGGGAATTCAAGCCGCCGCGACGGGCCGTTTTGAGCAAGCCAGTAATCATTTCGCGGCTGCTCTGGCCGAATGGCGCGGACCAGTGCTCGCCGACTTGCGCGGTTTCACGTTTGTGGAGGTGTTTGCCACCGCACTCACCGAAGAGAGGATCGGGGCTCGCATCGCGCATGCTGAAGCGGAGATCGCTTGCGGCCGTGCTTATTCTGTGATCGGCGAACTCGAACAACTCGCCTCGGCCTCGCCGTATCACGAACCGCTATGGGTGCAGTTGATCACCGCCTACTACGTTTCCGAACGTCAGTCCGACGCACTAGACGCCTACCGGAGATTGAAATCGGTACTCGCCGAAGATCTGGGGATCGATCCTGGGCCCACGGTCGAAAGCTTGCACCTGAGGATCTTGCGCCAAGAACCCATTGATGCAAAGCGCATGGCAAAAACCACTGCAGTACGCGCTCTTTCCGCGACCCGCACCGCCGTGCACACGCCTGCTGTCGCCGGACTGCTCGATGCCGACGGGATCTGGTATGCGCTACAAGCGCCCGCCACCGAAATAGGGCGCCTGGCAGACAACGACATCGTGCTCGACGACGCCGAGGTCAGCAGGCATCACGCGGTCATTGTCGACACCGGGTGCAGTTACATGATCACTGACTTGAGATCAGCCAACGGCGTTCTGCTGCAAGGGCTGCCATTGCGCCCAAGCGGGGTACTTGCGGACGGCGACCACATCAGCATCTGCGGACACGACTTCACCTTTCAGATCAAACGGTGACCGATACGGTGCAGCGCTTTCAAGCAGAGATGGTCCCGGTCGCGCAAAACCCTCGGCAGGCTGCGTGGGTCCAGAACCCTTCCAAGAACGTTCCAAGGCGTCAGGCAAATGCTGGCCTTCATCCAAGTACTCCGCTTTCTTTCTTACGGAAGTTGGAAGAAACGTGAGATGTCCGCGACTTGCCTTGAGGAGACTGGATGATTCCTTTTACCGACGATATTCCGGCGCGTCGGTTCCCAGTCGTCAACGCCGGCCTGATCGCCGCGAACGCGGTCGTATTTTTGATCTACGAGTTGCCGCATCTCGACGCGGCGATCGCACAGGCTTCGTTCTATCCATGCGATGTCACTCGTGGGTGTCACCTGGGGTTACCTTGGGGCATCAGCTGGCTCACGGCAATGTTCTTGCACGGCAACTGGCATCACATCTTCGGCAACATGGTGTATCTGCTGGTCTTCGGTAAAAACGTCGAGTGTGCACTCGGGCGGATCGGCTATCTGTGCTTCTACCTCGCCGGTGGACTCGCCGCCACGATTTTGCAGACCACGACGACACTTCTCTTCAGCCCGTCGGCCGACGCGCGGGAGGCGAATCTTGGCGCGAGCGGCGCGATTGCGGCAGTGTTAGGTGCCTACATCGTGTTCTATCCCAAGTCGCGCGTCGCAGGGCTGGCCGGTTGGAGACCTTTCGTCAGTCCGGCATGGTTGTTTCTTGGCTTTTGGTTCGTGTTTCAGCTATTCGAGGCTGTACTTGGAATGCGCCGCCCGGATGCCACAAGTGGTAGCGGTGTTGCATTTTTCGCCCACGTGGGTGGCTTCATACTCGGGGTGCTCGTCGCGCTCGTGCTCACCCGGACTGGACGAATCACTTCAATCCGGCCACGGAAGGGTTGCCGGGCAATTGGTTCCGAGAGGTCGCCCAGAATCGGGAGGCGAAGCCGCTGGTCCGGCAGGCCGACATAAACACCTCGAACGTGAAGTGTCCCTTCTGCTTACATGTCCAAGCGGTGCCGCAGGGTCAAGTGGCATTCGTGTGCGAGCAGTGCAAGGTGAAGCTCGAGCCCGACTGGTAGTCGGCAGGTACCCCCTTTGGCCGTCGAAGGAAGTAGGGGAAGCACAGGTTCCCAGACTCCTCTTCAGACGATGGCCACCGCAAACCGCCAGCTGGCGGGAAGAGCATCGCGTGAGCCGCTTCTTGAGTGGATACGACTACGGCAGTTATTCAAGACGTTATGCGACAGCGACTTTGGCAATCTGTGCATGGCGATCAACTCTGCGCACTTCTGGTTCGGCTTTATCCGTGACTTGCTTTCGGTGCTGACGATGAACCGGTTCGCTACGCTAGCTTCTCGTGCCTTTGTGTGTCGCTAATGGTTGTGCGAGGACGTGTAGTGAGCCCACAGTGATCACGCATTAATTGCCATGTCTTAAGCCGGAGCGCCGAATGCCTGAATTAGGGATGGATTTGTGTCTAACGGATCCGGTCCAAAGCGGTTTGGTCCATCCAGTACCAGTATTCGGACCGACAGGCTCGGTCGCTGAAATTGAAGTATTTGGCGAATCCAGTCGAAATCGCTGTCCCGAAGTCCATCTTGCTCCCTGCTAGATGTCAGTTGCGAGAACGAAATAACACCACTCAAAGGCCACTCGAAACATCGCTTTAAATGGGTTTTGGCCGCCTGGCTATCCTGCAACTCCAGCAAATTATTCAAACCAACCCAGAGCGTATGGCGCTAGCGCCGCAGAACCATTGAATATCCCCCACTTGGCGCCATTTTGGCGGCCAAACTCGCGCCGTCGACTGTCACTCTGTATTGCGTGGTCATGCACGCCAAAGTGCTGGCAGGTAGGGGCTTCTCGTTGACCAAGGCTGCCGCAGAATCGGTGTTCTGGCTTGGCTCCAGCTTTCCACACACTTTCCGCTGGGATAATTGAACACGATGGTGCCGTTCAGTTCGTCAGGACTGCTCACCGTCAGTGTTATTTTTGCCCCATCGGAGCCTGTGCCGGTCCAATCGCCGCGCAGATCACCCAGAGGCGACAGGGGAGACAGGGGAAACTGACGGTCAGCGAGCTGAACAGTCGCGGTGAGGTTTCGTGAGCCTGGCAACCGCGGTGCCGCTATCGCCATTGATTTGCGGCAGCTGCCGATAACGGAAGGCATGTTAGCGCTGCGATGATCGCCGTGCCGTGCCATGCCGTGCGTCGGTTCAGTCACAATTCTGAGAAACATTCGATGATCCTTTGCGGTAGAACGGCGTTTATCAAGCGAGGTAAGGCATAGACGAACTTTTCTAGATAGAGATCCGGCCATTTGACATTCCTTTCTCGTGGATATGTTGCATTACTCTGGCAGTAGCGGTGCGCACCGCGCACCAGTTAGTCGATGAATGTGGTACCTACACCGGCGGGGTCGTAGCTGATGTATATCGGATTCGCCAAGAAGAATCGAGCCCCGGTGTTCATCACCGTGCCGTCCGCCGACACTGTTGAGCCGGTATCCGCCCTCCACCGCGTACGAGAGAGCGGTGCACCGTCGCTCGTGTAGACCTCGACCTGTGACGCATGCCGCCACCAGATCGCCACCGCAGCAGTGCGAAGCTCGATCCCGGGAGGTCCCGGAAATGCCGCCGGAGTCTACTTTCCGCGTTCACCGGCACTGCGATGTGTCCTGCGCCGCCTAGCGACACCTCCAGGCCGCCTTGCGGCACGCCCTCAACCGAGGCGAGCGCGGTGAGCGGATTGGGGCCGAACTCCAGGTAACCTGCGGTCTCGTTGATGAGCACGCCATCGCTGAGTCGCCCGGCAATGCGGTGATCGGGCTGCCGGCGCCTGGTTCAAAGAAAGGCTGCGCGGCGATACCCATCGTGCCGTCGGCGTTGTCTGCCGCTGTCATACCCCTGCAAGGAGTAATAGTCGCAAATTAAAATAGTTGCTACTGAGATGTCGGATATGCGAAGAGTGCGAGGTCAACATTGGTAGGTGAGGTGACTATGCCGTTGCCAAAATCCACCGTCGTGTTTGGATCTTCGACGTAGATAACTTCATGTTCGGGTCGGCCGGGTCGCCGCCGTAGCCGACGGTGCCAAAAGCTCAAGGGGTCGGAGAAGAGGCTTAAAGAGGTTCTGTAGTCCGACGTCGTTCCAGGGCAAAATAAGACCATTGGATCCGGTGTCGACTTCCACCGGTATGTCTCGGCCCCCCGCCTACCGAGAGGTCTACCAGCGGGGCGGCGTCATTACTTCTCAGCGTCAGCGGCACGGTTGCGTTCTCCACAGCGGTAGCCGCCGCGGCGGGCTCGCGAGGCCACCAACGTCGATGCCCGGGTCAAAGGAAATCGCAAGACCCGGATCCATCACATTGACGGCTTGGGTCATGGCGTCAATCACAGGCTGAACAATGTCCTCGAGGTCGGCGTGCACTGCGGCGCCATGGCCTCCGGGAGCATCCCCACCGCGCTGAAAACCGCCGCAGTAAATGACTTTTGGTCAGACCAACGACGCGAGCACGCTCGCGGCTGCGCGACCCACTACTCCCCATGCGACGTATCTGACTGGTCATACCTCAGCCTCTTTCCTTATTATCAGGATCGCGTTGACCTCGGACCATTCTGGTAGTGTTCTTGGAAGATTCTAGCCATGTCTGACCACAAGCGACCACCCCGACAACGATGTGCCTTTTCGTGATACCCCGGCAGTGGCAGTTACCGACCTCATGGACCACCATAGCCTAGGCACTCGGAGCGATAGATAATATTTTCTGTAGACTTACGTAAGGTAAACCTTAGGTAGGTGCTATGGAGAAGACGATCCTCCATATCTCAGATATGTCGTTCAGAAATCCGGCAAAGCGCTGGTGAAGCACCGGTCGTCGACCAACATCTTCGACAAACACTCAATGCGACGCGATCGAGGTGGTCGTCGCAGCACGGCTGCCCGGGTCCGGTCGTAAGCAGATCGTCTCTGTCGATGAGGCGGGCCGCGGCGAGAGGATAGAATAATCGTGTAGGTGCCCGATCGTGGCGAGGTCTGCCGTGATCGTTCGTCTGCGCTGCATGCGCACTCATCGATTGGTAAAGCTCGCCGGCGCGCAGCCGCTCCAACGCCGCGCGCACCGCGGCCGCATCGGTGGTCGGCCAGAACGGCGGCAGCGAGGCGCGCAGGTAGCCGCCGTAGCGGGCGGTCGCCATCCGCGAGTCCAGCACCGCGACCACCCCGCGATCGTCGATGCCGCGCAGCAACCGGCCCGCGCCCTGAGCCAGCAGCAGCGCGGCGTGGCTGGCCGCGACGGCCATGAAGCCGTTGCCCCCGGCGGCGGCCACCGCCCGCTGCCGGGCCGACAGCAGCGGATCGTCGGGACGCGGAAACGGGATGCGGTCGATGATGACCAGCGACAGCGACGGGCCGGGCACGTCGACGCCCTGCCACAGCGACAAGCGTGCCGAACAGCGACGTCGCCTCGTCGGCGGCGAACTGCTCGACGAGCGTGGCGGTGCTGTCGTCGCCCTGACACAACACCGGCGTCGACAGCCGCTCGGCCATCGCCTCGGCGGCCGCGCGGGCCGCCCGCATCGACGAGAACAGCCCGAGCGTCCGCCCGCCCGCCGCGGTGATGAGTTCGGCGATCTCGGTCAGCTGCTCGGCGGTGCCGGTGCCGTCGCGGCCCGGCGGCGGCAGGTGGGCTGCGACGTAGAGGATCCCGGCCTTGGCGTGCTGGAACGGCGATCCGACATCGATTCCGCGCCAGGGCGGTTTCGGTGTCGGCCAGCCCCCACGCCTGCGCCATCGCGTCGAACGAGCCGCCGACGGTCAGCGTCGCCGAGGTCAGCACCGCGGTCGAGTCGGCGAACAGCCGGGTGCGCAGCAGTCCGGCCACCGACAGCGGCGCCACCCGCAGCACGGTTCGCGTCGAGCCGCGGTTGTCCTCGTGATCCAGCCAGACCACGTCGGTGCGGTCCGGGATCGCCGGCCCGAACGACGCCAGGATTCGCGTTGCGGTGTCGGCGATTTCGGCCAGGCTGGCGACCGCCTCGGAGCGGGCCGCGGCGGCCTTGGGGTCGGTGGGTGAGGTGTCGATGGTCGACCGCGCCGCGGTGGCCGCGTCGCGCAGCGCGGTGAGGTGGGTGGCGAGCTCGTCGTCGAGGTGGTCCATGCGCCCGGCCGACGCATTCTGGATCGCCGTGATGAAGCTGCGCCGACGCCCGCTCCCAGCGCTGCATGAGCTCCGGTTCGACCAGCTGGGCGATGCGTCGCGAGGCGATGCCGAGCGCGGTCGCCGTCAGCTCGCCGGTGGCCACCGCGGTGACCCGGTCCACCAGATCGTGGGCCTCGTCGACGACCAGCAGCTCGTGTTCGGGCAGCACCGGCGAGTCGGCGACGGCGTTGATGGCCAGCAGCGCGTGGTTGGTGACGACGACATCGGCGCTGACCGGCTTTGGCCCGCGCCTCGCTCGGAGAAGCAGTCGGTGCCGAACGGGCAGCGGGCCATGCCGAGGCATTCCCGCGCGGACACGCTGACCTGACCCCACGACCGGTCGGCGACGCCGGGTTTGAGGTCGTCGCGGTCGCCGGACTCCGTCGCTCGACGCCCACTCGGTGAGCCGCTGCACCTCGCGGCCCAACGCGGTGGCCGCCTGCGGCCGAAACAGCTCTTGCGGCTCCTCGCCGGAATCGGCGGCCGAGCCGTTGTGAATCTTGTTGAGGCACAGGTAGTTCTGCCGGCCCTTCAGCAACGCGAAGCGCGGTTTGCGGGGCAGCGCGTCGGTCGAGCGCGTCGACCAGCTGGGGAGGTCGCGATTGACCAGTTGGCGTTGCAGGGCAATCGTCGCGGTCGACACCACCACCGGCGCGTTGTCGGACACCGCGCGCTCGATCGCCGGAACCAGGTACGCCAACGATTTTCCGGTGCCGGTGCCCGCCTGCACGGCCAGATGTTCGCCGGAGTCGAAGGCGTGCGCGACCGCGGTCGGCCATCTCGCAGCTGGCCGCTGCGTTCGCTGCCGCCCAGCGCGGCCACCGCGGTGGCCAGCAGCTGCGTCACTGGCGATCGGCGCATCGTCGGGCGTGGCTACTCCTGGGTGTCGGCCGGCGGACGTCGGGCCGGGATCTGCGTCGTGGGGATCGCCGGGTCGCCGTGCGACAACATCAGACCCTCCCACGGCAAGCTTCGCAAGCCCGATGCCACCAGGTCGCGCGCCGCGCCCAGACTCCGTCCGTCGGCGACCGGCTCGCCGTTGCGCACCAGCGGAACCGTCAGCACCCGCGACGGCTCGGCGTGTGGCGGCGGATGGCCCGCCGGATAGACGATCTCCTCGGTGATCGTGCCGGTCGGGCGGGACAGTCGCAGCGCCTCTTTGCGGCCGCCGTGCGATTCCTTGCGGACGCTGCGCTTCTCGACCGGCATGCCGTCGACCTCGACCAGCTTGTAGACCATGTTCGCGGTGGGCGCGCCCGACCCGGTGACCAGCGAGGTGCCGATCCCGTAGCTGTCGACCGGTTCGGCGCGCAGGCCCGCGACGGCGAATTCGTCGAGGTCACCGGAGACCACGATGCGGGTCCCGGTGGCCCCGAGCCGGTCGAGTTGTTCGCGGACCTGCCGGGCCAGCACGCCCAGGTCGCCGGAGTCGATGCGTACCGCGCCGAGCCCGGTGCCGGCGGCCGCGACGGCGTTGGCCACGCCGGTCGTCACGTCGTAGGTGTCGACCAGCAGCGTGGTGCCGGCGCCCAGCGCGGCGACCTGGGCGCGCGAACGCGGCCGGCTCGTCGGGCCCGTCTGGGCCGTCGTAGAGCAGCGTGAAGGCGTGCGCGCTGGTGCCTTCGGTCGGCACGCCGTAGCGGCGGTGGGCCTCGAGGTTGGACGTCGCGGCGAACCCCGCGAGGTAGGCGGCGCGCGCCGCGGCGACGGCGGCATGCTCGTGGGTGCGGCGCGAGCCCATGTCCATCAGCGGCCGCCCTTCGGCGGCGCTGACCATCCGCGCGGCGGCCGAGGCGACGGCGGTGTCGTGGTTGAAGATCGACAGCGCCAGCGTCTCGAGGATCACGCATTCGGCGAAGCTGCCGTGCACCGAAAGCACCGGGGAGCCAGGGAAATACAGCTCACCCTCGGCGTAGCCGTCGACGTCGCCGCCGAACCGGAAATCGCGCAGATACGCCAGCGTGTCGCGGTCGAGGAATTCCGCCAGCGACGCGCACGCGGCGTCGTCGAACCTGAAGTCGGACAAGGCTTCCAGGAACCGGCCCGTCCCGGCCACCACGCCGTATCGGCGTCCGTCGGGCAGCCTGCGGGCGAACAACTCGAACGTGCGACCGGCGGTGTGCGGTGCCGTCGCGCAGCGCCGCCGACAGCATGGTCAGCTCGTACCTGTCGGTCAGCAGCCCGGTGTAACCCGAGTCGTTCACGCCGCAACGGTATCGGTTGTGCGGGGGCGGCTCGGTATCCTGGGACCATGGTTGCGTCAGCCCCGACCAAGCCGGGAACCACCGGGCAGCGGGAAGCAGACACGGTCGAAGCCACCGCCGCCCCCTGGGTGACCATCGTCTGGGACGATCCGGTCAACCTGATGAACTACGTGACCTACGTCTTCCAGAAGCTGTTCGGCTACAGCGAGCCGCACGCCACCAAGCTGATGCTGCAGGTGCACAACGAAGGCAAGGCGGTGGTGTCGGCGGGCAGCCGGGAATCCATGGAGGTCGACGTCACGAAGCTGCACGCGGCCGGGTCTGTGGGCCACCATGCAGCAGGACCACTGAGATCGGGTGCGTAAGTGGAAGCGGGTGGAAACCGCCGACGGTGCCCGTTTCCGGTCCGCGCTGGACTCGCATGAAGCGGCGCTGCTGAAGAATCTGGTCGCCTCGATGATCGGGCTGCTCGACGAACGCGAATCCTCCTCGCCGCACGATGAACTCGAGCAGATCACCGGCATGAAGACCGGCAACTCCGAGCCACCGGACAACGCGACGCTGCAGCGGCTGCTGCCCGGATTTCTGCCAAGCCGGACGACGACGTGCCGGAGAGCCGCCGACAGCCTGAACGCCGCTCTGCGCAGCCTGCACGAGCCAGCGATCATCGACGCCAAACGGGTTGCGGCACAACAACTCCTGGACACCTTGCCGGATGACGGCGGCAAACTCGAGCTGACCGAGGACGCCGCGCACGCCTGGACCGCAGCGGTCAACGACCTGCGTCTGGCGCTGGGCACCATGCTCGATATCCGACCCGACGGCCCCGATCGACTGCCCGACGATCATCCGCTGGCCGCGCATCTCGACGTCTATCAGTGGCTGACCGTGCTGCAGGAGTACCTGGTCGTGGCGCTGATGGGCTCGCGGTGAACGCGATCACCGACGTCGCGGGCATCCTGGTCGGCCAGCACCATCGGCTGGACCCCGACGCGACGATGGGCGCGGGGTGGGCGAGCGGCGTCACCGTCGTTCTGACGCCGCCGGGCACCGTCGGCGCCGTCGACGTGCGCGGCGGCGCGCCCGGCACCCGGGAAACCGATCTGCTCGATCCGGCCAACAGCGTGCGCTACGTCGACGCGGTGTTGCTCGCCGGTGGCAGCGCATTCGGGCTGGCCGCCGCCGACGGCGTGATGCGCTGGCTGGAGGAGCACGAGCGCGGCGTGGCGATGGACGGCGGGGTGGTGCCGATCGTGCCGGGCGCGGTGATCTTCGATCTGGAGGTCGGTGGCTGGAGCAACCGGCCCACCGCCGAGTTCGGTTACGCCGCGTGCGACGTACGGCCGGACTCGAGGTCGCCGTCGGCACGGTCGGCGCCGGGGTGGGCGCATGCGCGGGCGTGCTCAAGGGCGGCGTCGGGACCGCGTCGATGACGCTGCCGTCCGGGGTGACCGTCGGTGCGCTGGTGGTGGTGAACTCCGCGGGCAACGTCGTCGATCAGGCCACCGGCTTGCCGTGGCTGAGCTACCTGGTCGACGAGTTCGGGCTGACGCCGCCGCCCGACGAGCAACTCGCCGCGCTGGCCGACCCTGGAATCTCCGCTGAGCTCGCTGAACACCACGATCGCGGTGGTCGCGACCGATGCCGCGCTGAGCCCGGCGGCCTGCCGGCAGGTTGCGAGCACCGCTCACGACGGGCTTGCCCGCAGCATCCGCCCGGCGCACACCCCGGTCGACGGCGACACGGTGTTCGCCCTGGCCACCGGCGCCATCGAGGTGGCGCCGCCGGCCGATGTGCCCGGCCGCGTTCTCGCCGGAGACGCCGCTGGCCACCGCCGTGGGCAGCGCGGCGGCCGACTGCCTGGCCCACGCGGTGGTCGCGCGGTGATCGCCGCCGACCCGGTGGCCGGAATCCCGACCTATCGTGGACTGTTGCCGGGAGCATTCCGGCCGAGCGGAAGGGCAGGCGCGGGCATGAGCAGCTACGCATGCCGACAGCCCGGCGCAGCAGCCGAAGAAGCGGTCCGGCGTTCGTCGTCGGCGGGGCCACCATCCTCAGCTTCGTGGCGCTGCTGTATGTCGTCGAGGCGTTCGATCAGCTCAACGGCACACCGACTGGATGAGAACGGCATCCGGCCGCTGGAGACCGACGGCCTGTGGGGCATCCTGTTCGCCCCGCTGCTGCATGCGAACTGGGCGCACCTGGCGGCCAACACCGGGCCGGCGTTGGTGCTGGGCTTCCTGGTCACGTTGGCCGGGCTGTCGCGATTCCTCTGGGCGACCGCGATCGTCTGGATCGTCGGCGGATTCGGCACCTGGCTGATCGGCAATCTGGGATCGTCCTGCGGCGGAGACCGACCACATCGGCGCCTCCGGCCTGATCTTCGGCTGGCTGACGTTCCTGCTGGTGTTCGGGTTCTTCATCCGCTCGGGCTGGCAGATCGTCGTCGGATCTGCTGGTGCTGGTCCTCTACGGCGGCGTGCTGTGGGGAGCCGTGCCGGTGCTCAACGTCTGCGGCGGCGTGTCCTGGCAGGGGCACCTCTGCGGCGGCATCGCCGGGGTGCTGGCCGCATACCTGTTGTCCAGCCCGGAACGCGAGGCCCGGCAGCGCCGCAGGCAAAGGTCGACGACATGAGTCCGACGCACTGGCGCCCATCGGGGTGTTCGACTCCGGCGTCGGCGGGTTGACGGTGGCGCGCGCCATCATCGACCAACTGCCCGATGAGGACATCGTCTACGTCGGCGACACCGGCAATGGCCCCTACGGGCCGCTCACCATTCCCGAGATCCGCGCGCATGCCCTGGCCATCGGCGACGACCTCGTCGACCGCGGCGTCAAGGCGCTGGTGATCGCCTGCAACTCGGCGTCGTCGGCCTGCCTGCACGACGCGCGCGAACGCTACGACGTGCCCGTCGTCGAGGTGATCCTGCCCGCGGTACGACGGGCCGTCGCCACCACCCGCAACGGTCGCATCGGCGTGATCGGAACCCAGGCCACCGTCGCCTCCGGCGCGTACCAGGACGCCTTCGCCGCCGCCCGCGACACCGAGATCACCGCGGTCGCCTGCCCGCGGTTCGTCGACTTCGTCGAGCGCGGCATCACCAGCGGTCGGCAGGTGCTCGGGCTGGCCGAGGGCTACCTCGAGCCGCTGCAGCGCGCCGATGTCGACACGCTGGTGCTGGGCTGCACGCACTATCCGCTGCTGTCCGGGCTGATCCAGCTGGCGATGGGCGACGCGGTCACGCTGGTTTCCAGCGCCGAGGAGACGGCGAAGGAGCTGCTTCGCGTGCTGACCGAGCGCGACCTACTGCATCCGCACCCGGATCGTCCCGCGGCCGGCTCGCCGCTGTCGCGTTTTCGAGGCCACCGGCGACCCGGAGGCGTTTCTCGCCCTCGCGGCGCGGTTCCTGGGCCCGGCGATTACCGGTGTCGAGCCGGTCCACCGTCACATCGCCGCCTCCGGCTGACGTTACTCAGCAGTAAACCGCGGGATGTTTTCAACAACATGACGCTGGGCATGGCACAGTAGTGACCGTGCGAATTACCGTGCTGGGCTGCTCCGGGAGCGTCGTTGGCCCGGACTCGCCGGCATCGGGTTATCTGCTGAGGGCAGACGGACACTCCGCCGCTGGTCATCGACTTCGGCGGAGGCGTGCTCGGCGCGCTGCAGCGGCACGCCGATCCGGGCTCGGTCCAGGTGCTGCTGTCGCACCTGCATGCCGATCACTGCCTCGATATGCCGGGCTTGTTCGTCTGGCGCCGCTACCACCCGTCGCCGCCCAACGGCAAGGCGTTGCTGTACGGGCCGAGCGACACCTGGTCTCGGCTCGGCGCGGCGTCGTCGCCGTACGGCGGCGAGATCGACGATTGCTCCGACATTTTCGACGTGCACCACTGGGTCGACGGTGAAGCCGTGACGATCGGCGCGGTCAACGTCACGCCCAGGCTGGTGTGCCACCCGACCGAGTCCTACGGCATGCGCATCACCAACGCCGCCGGCGCCACGTTCGTCTACAGCGGTGACACCGGCTATTGCGACGCGGTGATCGACCTGGCCCGCGGCGCCGACGTCTTCCTGTGTGAGGCGTCCTGGACGCACTCGCCCGACCGTCCGCCCAACCTGCACCTGTCCGGTACCGAGGCCGGGCGGATCGCGGCCGCCGCCGGGGTGGGGGAGTTGCTGCTGACGCACATCCCGCCGTGGACCGCGCGCGAGGACGTGATCAGCGAGGCCAAAGCCGAATTCGACGGCCCCGTGCACGCGGTGGTGTGCGGCGAGACATTCAACGTCGGGCGCTCCTGAGCGGCTGACGCTGCACGCTAGGGTTGGCGGCGTGTCAAAACGAGAAGACGGCCGCCTCGACGACGAGCTTCGACCGGTCGTCATCACCCGCGGATTCACCGCCCACCCGGCAGGTTCGGTGGTGATCGAATTCGGCCAGACCAAAGTCCTGTGCACGGCGAGCGTCACCGAGGGCGTGCCCCGCTGGCGCAAAGGCTCCGGCCTGGGCTGGCTCACCGCCGAGTACGCGATGCTGCCGTCGGCCACCCACACTCGCAGCGACCGGGAGTCGGTCAAGGGCCGGCCGTCCGGGCGCACGCAAGAGATCAGCCGGCTGGTCGGCAGGTCGCTGCGGGCCTGCATCGACCTGGCGGCGTTGGGGGAGAACACGATTGCCATCGACTGCGACGTGCTGCAGGCCGACGGCGGTACCCGCACCGCGGCGGTGACTGGCGCTTATGTCGCGTTGGCCGATGCGGTGACCTACCTGTCGGCGGCCGGCAAGCTGTCCGATCCGCGGCCGCTGTCCTGTGCGATCGCCGCGATCAGCGTGGGCGTCGTCGACGGTCGGGTGCGGGTCGACCTGCCCTACGAGGAAGACTCCCGCGCCGAGGTGGACATGAACGTGGTGGCCACCGACACCGGGACGCTGGTCGAGGTGCAGGGCACCGGCGAAGGCGCCACCTTCCCGCGCTCGACGCTCAACAAATTGCTCGATGCCGCCGAGGGAGCCTGCGAGAAGCTGTTCGTCGCGCAGAACGAGGCGTTGGCGTTGCCATATCCGGGTGTGCTGCCCGAAGGTGCCTGGCCGCAGAAGGCGTTCGGAAGCTGACCGCCGGGGATGCCGGGAACATGTCTGTGCCGCAGGGAGGCTCGGAGTCGGGCGGTGGAACTTCTCCGTCCCATAGCGTGCTCGGAAGCTCGCCCGTTGTAGGGAACATTGCCTTTTCCATTGCGTACCCAGAACCAGGTGTGGCAGATATTCATGTCCCAGCTGTAGCCGGGACCCGGCCCCGTCGGGTAATTCATGGGTTGCCCCGGGCACCAATTGTGGGGTTTGTGCGCCGCAGCGATACCTGCGTGCCCGAGCCCACCTGCCGCGAGGCCGCCGGACAGCAGCACGCCGGCGATGATCCGGGTGAAAGTGCGATTTGTCTTCATATCGGGACGCCCCTTGTTCTTGGCGGCCGCGGACGGCCCCCTTGAGCGGATTCTGCGCCCGGCGGGCGCAAAAAGCATGGGGCGTTTGCCCCATTTTGTGCATCTGCCGCCGTGTGGCTTGCGTTGTGCAGCCCTGGATTACGCTGACGTGGTGACCCGCCTGCTCGTCGCCAGCCGCAACGCCAAGAAGCTGGCGGAGTTGCGCCGGGTGTTGGATGCGGCCGCGTTGTCGGGGTTGGACCCTGGTGTCACTGAACGACGTGCCGCCATTCGACGAGGCGCCGGAAACCGGTGCGACGTTTGAAGACAACGCTCTGGCCAAGGCCCGCGACGGATTCGCCGCGACGGGACTGCCGACCGTCGCCGACGACTCCGGGCTGGAGGTGGCCGCACTGAACGGCATGCCCGGTGTGCTGTCGGCGCGGTGGTCGGGCACGCACGGCGACGATGCCGGCAACACCGCGCTGCTGCTTGCGCAGCTGCGCGACGTGCCCGACGAGCGTCGGAGCGCAGCGTTCGTCTCGGCCTGTGCGCTGGTATCCGGCTCGGATGAGGTGGTCGTCCGTGGCGAGTGGCCGGGCGCGATCGCCGACGAGCCGCGCGGCGACGCGGGCTTCGGCTACGACCCGGTGTTCATCCCGGACGGCGACGATCGCACCGCCGCGCAGCTGACGTCGGCGGAAAAAGACGCCGCCTCGCATCGCGGTCGCGCGCTGGCGTCTACTGCTGCCGGCGCTGCGCGCGCTGGATCACTGAGCGCGCTGGCTCATAAGTTGAACTGCGCCTTGACATTTCGGGTCTGGAAGTGCTCGACGATGACCCCGACCAGCGGGATGGTTCCGGCCAACAGCACGCCGATCGTCTTCCCGATCGGCCAGCGGACTTTGACCGCAAGGTTGAAAGCCGCCAGTACATAGGCGAAATAGACCCAGCCGTGCACGATGCCGATCCAGGTTGGGGGATTCGCCACCTTGACGACGTAGTGGACCACCAGCTCGTAGCACAGCGCGATCAGCCAGATACCCGTCGTCCACGCCATCACGCGGTAGGCGAGCAGCGGGGTCCGGATGTTCTCGCCGGGTGCGGTCATGCAGTTGTCCTGTTCTGCTTCGTGGTTTCGTTGTCCGCCTTGGCAAGTTCGGCCAGATAGGCGTTGTACTCGCGGAGCTCTGGGTCGTCGGGGTCGTGATGTGCGGCTTGAGGCCGGTCGGGCAGCAGTCCTTCCGGTACCTCGTTGACGGCGTGAGTTTTTCGCGGATCCGGCGGGGCTTCTTCGTATCGGACGAATTTGCGGTAGGCGTAGACGCAGAATCCGGCGAACGCCGGCCACTGCAAGGCGTATCCGAGATTCTGAAAACTGCCCGACGTCGACTCAAACCTCGTCCACTGCCACCAGCCCAAGGCCAGGCAGCCGCCCGCCGCGATGATCACCAGCACGATGAGTGCGGGTCTCCGACGACGTGTAGTGGACACCTCTAGAAGGTACCCCGCAGCGGTTTGTAAGGGCCCGTGGCCAGCCTCGCTGCAGAGCCGAAGCGGTACGCTCGTGGGGCTCGCGGGCGTGGTGGAATTGGCATACACGCCGGCTTTAGGTGCCGGTGCTCGAAAGAGCGTGAGGGTTCGAGTCCCTCCGCCCGCACAGATCCGGCACGGGAATTTGCGCAGGTAAAGGCGATTTTGAGGTTTGATGCGAAGCATCGTGCTCGTTTTGTGCCCACATTTTGCCCACACTTTCCGGCGAATACCGAGCATGCAGGGTGGCCGAAACCGCATCCAGATCGTCGTCAAACAAGTCCGCGTACGTGTCCAACGTGACTTTGGCCGATTGGTGTCCAAGCATCCGCTGCAGCGCAAGCACATTCACCCCTGCCGACACCGCCAGTGACGCGCAGGTGTGGCGCAGGTCGTGGGGAGTGACTGCCTGTGTGTCTGCAGCCTCTACCGCCCGCCTGAACCACCCATTAGACGACTTCGGACGCGGGAGGTACCCACCGTCGCGGCCACCGAACACCAAATCGCCGGGAGCCTTGCCAGCGCATTGCACCGACAGCTCCTCAAGGACGAACGTCGGCACCGGCACCGAGCGCGCTTTGCGGCCCTTAGTCGGTCCAACGGCATGGCGTGCACCTATCTGCACAGCATTCTCCGACACCGACAAACGGCGTCGCAAAAACTCGACATCCCGGATCCGTAATCCGATCGCCTCACCCCAACGTAAACCGCAATACGCCAGTACCAGCACCAGGGCACGGTGCTCACCCGACTCGTCGGTCAGCCGCGCAACATCTTGTGCGGTTAAATAGACGTGGCGTTTGGCCGTCTTGCGTGGCAGGCCCTCAATACCCTTGGCCGGATTAGCAGCTAGCCGTTTACCTTTCACCGCGCCAGTGAGAATGCCCGACAGCACACCGTGGGCCCGGAGCACTGTTGTAGTGCCGGCTCCTTTGGCACTCATAGCCGCAATCCACGCTTCGACACTGAGGGACTCGACGTCGGCGACACTTACCTTCCCCCACCGTGGTCTCACATGCACTCGCCACGCGGTTTCCAGCGTCCGGTAATGGCTTGGTGCGGTGGCCTGTTCCTTTCGGGCCAGCCAGTCTGGCGCTAGCTCATTTACGGTGATCCGCCCGAGCTTCGGTGCGACGTACTCGCCTTTGGCCTTCGTGACTTCGACTGTGGCAGAGAATAATTCGGCGTCACGCTTGGTCCTGAATCCGCGCTTGTCTGTCTGCCTGTTGTCCGGCGTACGATAACGAACCCGGTAAAGGGATGTGCCGCTGCTTGTTTGATACTTACTAATTGTTGCCATCGGTGATCGCCTTCTCCAGTTCAGCCTTGAGCTGCCGCGTAACCTGACCCTTGCGTTGGGAATTGGCACCTGGACCGGCGATCCGATCACGTTCGGCAGTGAATGTTCTGTTCCACAAACGCTGCGACTCAGCGTAAAGTCGGTCGGTGCTAATCCCGAGTCGACCCGCTACCCGTTCCTCGGTCAAGCCCAAAACGCTGGAATTCGACGACACCGACTGGACGCCGTCCTCAGTGTTCCATATTCCGCCGCTGCAATACTCGGCCAGCCACTCACCGGCCAGCTCAAAGTCCTCAGTGACGGATACCTCGCCACCATAGTTCACTAAGTCAGCCATCCGGACCGGGTCGAGCTGTATGGCGATTTCGTTGCCCCCTTGCGTCGTCCGCGCCGTGAAACGCGTCCTGGTGATGACACGGTTTAGTGCAACGGTCAGAGCCAGCACCGTGGCGAACGTCGGGGCGCTGCGTCCGACTTCGAAGTCACGAACCTTTGAAGCTGTCCATTTCAGCCCCACTTGCCTTGCTGCCCATGCCAGCTCGTCCTGCGTTACCCGCGCGTCTGTGCGGATCCGTCGGCAGTTAGCGCCCAGCACTACGGCGATCGGTGTGGTCGACACGAAAATGATGATAGCGCGAATTTACGTTACTTGACAGGAATATCTGCCCATGGTTTTGTGAGTAACGCGGATCGACGCTACTTGAGAGGCTGCGAGCTATGACCGCTAGACACGCTGTTCCCAACAACATCGCAACACCCACGCAAGTCGCCGAAGCGCTCAACACATCCTTGATGGGTCTCGCGCAAATGCGCTACCGAGGCACTGGCCCCAAATTCATTAAGCGAGGGAGTCGCGTGCTCTACAGATGGAGCGACGTGAGCGATTACCTCGACGGCCACACCCGCGAACGGACCGGAGCATGAGCGCCACGGAATCGGAACCGGTCGTCGACGCCGAAATCATCGAACCACTATCCAGTCCCCAGGCGAAGGCATTGGACAAGCGCATCCGCGCCGCCAGCGACAAGGTGGGGACCAACGTCGACGCGTTGCTGGATCTCCTGGAAGAAGCCGCATATGGGCAAATCCATCGGGCCCTGGGTGTTACGTCATGGACGGCCTGGTTCCGGGACGCGGTGCAACTCGACCGTAAATCGTTGATGTCGTTGATGTCCGGCCGCGGCATGTCTCGCAAGTCATCGGAGTCCGCCGTGTTGGGCGGAGGCGAAGCTGGTGATCTATGAGTGAGAGAGCCGGGCGCGAACCCGGCTCCCTCGACACCGCCGCAAAAACGGATACACCTATTTTATCGCAGCTGGCCGACGACTTCACTGCGGCAGCGGTCCCATGAGCGCCGGCGTTATCGCACTTGACCTGTCGGCGCTGCTACTCGACACCCTCGGGTATCAACCTGACGAGTTCGTGTCGCTGCTGTACGAAAATGGCGCCGGACCTCGGACCGCCGTCAAGGCGCCGGCGGATGCGGTCGCGGCTATCGGCAGGATCCCCGCCGACGCCAACGTGTTCTTTGGTGTGAATCCGATCCGCGGGCCCGCGCGTAACAATGCCGGCCGCGGCAAGACCGAAGACGTGACCAGACTCGCCGCACTGTGGGCAGACCTCGACGTGAAAGCCGATGCGTGTAAGGACCTTTCGGTAGCTCAGGCCATCATCGACGAGCTGTCAAAAATGCTGGGCACCCGCCCATCGTCGATCACACACAGCGGCAATGGATTACACCCGTATTGGCCGGTGTCCGACGGGCACGTCAGCGCAACGAACGCGGCCGCCCTGGTGCGGCGCTGGGGCCGGCTAGTGGCCGTGGTGGCCGAAGCGCATGGTGCACGCGTCGATTCCGTTTACGATCTGCCGCGCATGCTGCGGGTGCCGGGCACGTTCAACAATAAAGCTGCGGCCAAAGGCGACGCTGCGACACCGGTCACCACCTACGCCGACACCGGCGGCCCGCTGACCGTCGTAGAAATTGACGAGCGCTTCAACGAATACGGCATCTACCAGGAAGACCACGACACCCGCAGCGACGAGCAGATCAGCGAACCGGACGGTTGGCGGTTCTCCTCTAAGACCTGCAACTACGTGACGGAACTCATCGACGGCATATCCACCGACGGGCCGAAGCCCGGCAAGAGTAGACACATGGGCCGCCACCAATGGGCATGCAAACAGGCTGTGCGCCTCGCATGCGCGCACATGCTCGGGTGCATCAGTGAAAGTGATTGGGGCAGAGCGCAAAAGCTACTCGGTAAGCGGCTGAGCAACCTGCGTGCGGCCACCGGCGAAACCGTGCCCCAGTTGGAGATTCCCGGCGTCTTCAAACTCGGGATCGAACGGGCATCGGCCAAAACCGAAGACCAGGCTCGTGCTGAGCTGGGCGACCACGACCACGACCACGAAAATACCGCCGGCCACTTGTCCGACGCGCGTATCTCCGAGCTGATGGTCGACCGTATCTTGCGCGGAAATTACTGTTGGTCAAACGGTTTGGGTTGGATGCGGTGGGACGGCTCGAAATGGTCAGCCACCACGACAGAGGATGTGGTCGAGCAGTCCCGCCGGTTCGCGAAACTCCTGTTGGCCGATGCCGTGCGGAGCGGCGCCGACCTCGACACGATCCGCGCGAATACCCGTAGGTTGACCGCCGGCGCTGTGCGCGCGGCCGCGGACCTAGCTAAAGGCCAACTGTTGGTCGACGCCAGGGCATTCGACGCGCACCCCGATCTGCTCAACGTCGCCAACGGGGTCATCGACCTTCGCACCGGCAAGCTAGGCGACCATGACCCCGACCTGTTGCTCACGAAATGCGCCCCCACCAATTACGAACCCGACGCCGTACACCGCGACTGGCATGATGCGCTATCCGCGCTGCCCGCTGAAGTTAACGAATGGATGCAGACCCGGCTCGGCCAAGCAATCACCGGACACCCCACACCCGACGACGTGCTGCCCGTTCTACACGGCGCTGGCGCTAACGGGAAAACCACCCTAACCACCGCTATCGCCTGCGCGCTGGGCGAGCACGCGACCATCGTCCCCGACCGAGTGCTGCTGTCCAGCCCGGGTGATCATCCGACGGAGCTGATGACTCTGCGAGGGGCCCGGCTGGCGCTACTTGAGGAAACACCGGAGGCCCGGTACCTCAACGTGAAACGGCTCAAAGATGTGCTCGGAACGCCGCAGATGACCGCACGATTAATCCGCCGGGATTCGGTCGCCTGGACGGCGACCCACAGCCTGTTCGTGTCTACTAACTACCGCCCCCGCGTCGAGGAGACCGACCATGGCACTTGGCGTCGGCTGGCGTTGGTGACCTTCCCATACACCTATCGCAAACCCGGAACGGAGCTCAACGGACCCAATGACCGGCATGGTGACCCGACCCTGCGCGATAGGCTTAAAACCGGCTGCGGTGGCCGTCACGAAGCCGTGCTCGCCTGGCTGGTTGCCGGGGCGCGGCGCTGGTATAAAAATGAACAAGTCATGCCCGCGCCCCCCGCGACCGTCACCGACGACACTCGCGTATGGCGCCATGGCTCCGACCTAATCCTGCGTTGGTTTGACGAGGTGCTAATCGTCGACTCGGACTTCTACACACCGGGTCTAGATCTTTATGACGCCTTCTTGGGATGGCTAAATGCCAACGGCCATCAAAAGTGGACCTCGCAAACCTTCGCCGACCGATTCGGCCAACACGACGAGGTAGCAGGACGGGGAATCGTCCACACCCGCGTCCGATTCTCCGCCACGGATCTGCTTCCTTCGCGTTTTTCGAGGCCATTCTTGCCTCAAAAACTTTTGCCTGAACGTTTCCGGGCGTGGGTCGGCGTCCGATTTCGCACAGAATCCGACCCTGCGGAGGGCCCGTGAACTGCGGAGATGCCGCCTTGGGACGGTCGGGACGGAACATTCTGATTACCTCTCGAATTACCGCTCATGTGTGTTTAGCAAAACCCTCCGTCCCCTCCGTCCCGAACTCGCTCCAACGGACTCCTCGACCTCATTTTTTTGGGCCCACAGACTCCTCAATGCTCGGCATTGGAGATTTTCGCCAACGGAATTTTTGTAAACAATAACCGCAGCTCAACGCGTTTTTGTTTAGACGTAGTTACAAAAAGCCAGGTCAGGTGCCAATTTTCAAACTTCAGACTCGTCGCCTGTCTCAGTACCAGCAGCGTCTACGGAACAGTGGTCTGAAGGGCCGCCACGAATCGCGCGCATCGCCCTACGTAGCGGACGCTGGCTTTGTGAATCTGCAAACCTAGGGGAGCGTCCCGTGCCTTCGGGCTCTATTCGGTGCCCAATTGGGCGATCTCGCGGAGAAGCGGTTCGGCTGCAGACCGGATTTCGCTCATCGCCATGGCGCGCAGGGGATGTATTGCGATTATGAGGGCAATGCGATCGTCGGCATCAAGCACCGGTGCCGCAATCGTCGCGATCGGTTGTGCGTCGCGGGTTCTGTCGTCCAGCATTGAGTTGGCCGAGGCGAATTCCACGCGCAACTGATCGATGACGGATCGCAGGTTGTGGGGGATCCCGTCTCCGG
This sequence comes from uncultured Actinomycetota bacterium, assembly GCA_963796825.1. GTDB lineage: Bacteria > Actinomycetota > Actinomycetes > Mycobacteriales > Mycobacteriaceae > Mycobacterium. The sequence goes on along the minus strand of CAWCNE010000003.1, from coordinate 988,542 downwards.
AGAGCGTCCCAATTGCGTGGGCTGCCTGGCTTAATGCAGGCGTCATCCAGTCGATGTCGTAGCCGCGCTCGCGTGTGCGGGTCAATAGGGTGCGCAGGCGCTGACGCAGATCTGCGTCGCCAGCGGCGCCGCGGGTTATCCACGCCTCCTGCTCGTCCGCGGTATCCCAGGCGGCGAAGGCGATTCCGAACGGCGGCGCATATGGGATCCGCTCATTGGGAAGCGTTGTGACGGAAGCGGTCTGGGGGTTCTCGAAAGCTGTGATGACGAGTTCGTCCCCGCTGCGCTCTAACACCGAGGCCGGCACGCCGGCGATGTGAGCGAGCCGCCGAACGGCATCGCGCGCCTGCGCAGTCAACGGACGAGCGGTGTCGAGGTGGGCGGCCATGCGCGTCACAGCCGGCCCGAGGGTGAACTGTTTGGTCACCGGATGACGCCGCAGCCAGCCACGGTCCGACAGCGTCTTGAGGATGGAGTGAGCGGTTGACTGGGACAAATCGAGCTCCCGCACAACGTCGGAGAACCGCATCCCGTGAACGGCTGGCCTGCCGAGCAGTTCAAGGACATCGAGGACTCGTTCGGTCGGCGCTGAACTCGCTCCGCGCACCCTTGACTCCCTTCGGACAACATCCTACGGTCATGTCAGTAATTAGAGAACTATATCTCTAATAATAGAGAAGTTCCACGAGGATGTGAAACTGGTGCGTGCAGTCGTATTGCAGGGCGGGAGGCTAACCGTCAGGGACACCGCTGATCCGGTACCAGGGCAAAGTGATCTGCTCCTCAAAACTTTGAGCACAGCGATCTGTGCGTCCGATGTCCACTTCATGGACCATCCGGAACTCGCGATTGACGACCCGACCGGACGGTCGCTGTACGACGCCGACCGCGACATCGTCATGGGCCACGAGTTCGTCGGCGAGGTAGTCGGCCACGGTCCGGGCTGTAGCGACGCCTTCCCGATTGGCGCGCGGGTGACGTCGATGCCGATTCGGTTGGTAGACGGTGGTGCCGGTGGTTTGCGGATCATCGGGCAGCATCCTGAGGCGCAAGGGAGTTTCGGGGAACTGCTGGTTGTCCCCGAAGCCACGGCAAGGGTTGTGGACGGAACCGTATCCAGTGACGCCATTGCCGTCGTCGACTGTTTTGCCGTCGGCGAGTTCTACGTGCGCTCTGCAAACCTCCAGCCGGGCGAGATACCGATTGTCATCGGGGCAGGGGCTGTCGGACTGTCTGCGGTCGCAGCGCTGTCCGGTCGCGGCATCGAGCCGATCATCGTGTCGGACTTCCAGGCCGCGCGTCGTGAACTGGCACGCGCGGCATTCGGCGCACACGTATTGGTAGATCCCGCAGAGCAATCGGTCTTTGAGGTGTTCCGGCAGGTTCGCGCCGAACACAAGCTCGGCGGATCGGCCGTGGTTTTCGAGTGTGTCGGCGCGCCGGGTCTCATCGACCGGATCGTGGGCGAGGCGGAGTTCTCGTCTCGGATCTACTGCGCGGGCGGCTGGTACACCGGGGACACGCTGAGCGTCACCGAGGCAACCCGCAAAGGGTTGACTCTCCAGTTCGGTGGCGGTCCGATGCCGCAGGACTGGTATGGCGTCCTCGATGCCGTCGTCGAGGGCCGGCTCGACCCGATGCCGAGTGTCGGCCGCATCATCGGGCTCGACGAGGTGCCCGATGCGATCGAGGAGGCCCGCCGATCCGAGGGCCCGCCGCGTATTGTCGTCCACCCGAATGGAGACGTCGTATGAGCGACCGCGATGAGATCGTCGAATTGACGGTCCGCTACGCGACCGCCATCGACAGCCTCCAATACTCCTTACTGACAACGGTCTTCACCGACGACGCTCGAGTGGATTACGGCGAAATCGGTCAGTGGACCGGCGGCGCGGAGGTGGCGACGTTCATGGAGGCAGTCCACGCGGCGGCGAAGCACACCATGCACCGGATGACCAACCAAGCCGTGGATATCGACGGAGACACCGCGACGGTCCGGACTTACGTCGACGCCCTGATCCTGTTCGAAGGTGGCGGGGCCAACCCGATCGGTTACTACGACGATCACGTCGTACGCACCGATGATGGCTGGCGAATCGCGCGCCGCACCTACACCTCGGTGCGACTGGTAGCGGTAGCAGATCAATGACGGCAGACTTCGCGACCAAGTACGGGCCGTGGGCGCTCGTCGTCGGCGCGTCGGACGGCGTCGGGTCGCTATTCGCCGAACGACTCGCACATGAGGGTGTGAACGTCGTGCTTGTTGCCCGTCGCCAACACGTGCTCGACGAGGTGGCCGCCGGCATTCGAGACCGCACCGGCGCCGAGACCCGGACGCTTGCCGTCGACCTGACCGACGCCGATGCATCGCAGAACATCATCGATGCCACCGCGGATCTCGCGGTCGGCATGCTGGTGTACTGCGCGGGCGGTGACCCGAATTATCAACCCTTCCTTGCCAACCCGGTATCGGCAGCGGAAGCCCTGCTGCAACGTAACTGTCTCGTGCTGATGAGGCTGTGTCACCACTTCGCCGGGCCTATGGTCGAGCGAGGCAGGGGCGGCGTCGTGAACTTCACGTCGGGAGCCGCGCTGGCCGGCGGCCGAAACATGGTCACCTACGGAGGAACCAAAGCGTTCGACATGGTGTTCACCGAAGGCTTGTGGGTGGAGTTGCACGACAAGGGTGTGGACGTGCTCGGCTTGGTACTCGGAATGACCGACACACCGGCGTTGCGCCAGTTGGAGTTCGAGCGCGGACGTCTCGCATCGCTCGACGAGATCCCCGAGGGCGCGGTCACCGCCGCGAGCGTGGTGGACGAAGCCTTCGCCAACCTCGGCAATGGACCGACGATCGCCACTGGCGATGACGTCCGCATGGGTCTGGAACTCTTCAAGTCCCTATCACGCAACGAGGTGGTTCGGCTGATCATGCAAATCAAGTGTCGAAGTCATGGGTACCGACGCGCGCCAGGGGAGTTAGACGGCCCGATGTTCACTCTTCGATTCGACATGCGAGCGCCGTCGATCGGCGCACCGCCGACAGAGCTATACGCGGCGGCAAGTGAGATGTCGGCGTGGGCCGAGACCCGCGGTTGCGTCGCCGTAGTCCTGTGTGAACACCATTGCGCCGACGACGGCTATCTCCCGTCGCCGCTACTGCTGGCCGCGGCGATCGCCGCACGCACCGAACAGCTGATGCTGAACCTGACCATTCTCCTACCTTTCTATGATGTGGCCCGGTTGGCTGAGGACATCTCTGTGCTGGACCACATCAGCTCGGGTAGGGCAGCCTACGTCTTCGGGATCGGTTACCGCGCTGAGGAATACGACCACTTCGGACTGTCTATGTCCGATCGCGGGCGCATTGCCGACGAGAAGCTCGGCCTGCTGCGCCGTCTGTTGGCGGGGGAAGAGGTCGAACACCGCGGCAGGCGAATGAAGGTGACTCCGCGTCCACGAACGCCTGAGGGCCCCATGCTGAATTGGGGCGGTTCGAGCCTGGCCGCGGCGCGGCGTGCGGGACGTAACGGTCTCGGTCTGCTCGCCAACGGTGGGGTGCCGGGTATGCAGGAGGCCTATGAGAAGGCCTGCCGCGACAATGGTTTCGAGCCCGGCTTCGTGCTCATACCCGAACGAGATGTCGTGACGAACCTCTTCGTGGCAGAGGATGTCGATGCCGCCTGGGACGAGATCGGCCAGTACCTGCTGCACGATGCGATGGCCTATTCGGAATGGAATCCCGACAATCACGTGTCGGCCAACATGAGCACCGCCAAGACCATTGACGAACTTCGCCATACGTCGTCGTCTCACGTGATCTTGTCGGTCGAGGAGGCGAGGCAGCGCCTCGCGGGCGGCGAGATGTTCAATCTCTCACCGTTGTGCGGCGGGATTCCACCTGAGATCGCGTGGCCGTACCTGACGAGATTCGTCGAGCTGAACTAGTGGAAAGGAACACGACATGATCAGCGATCGTGTGGCCGTTAACGAGCAGATCGCCTTCGAGAAGTGGGAGGGTTACGCGAAACCCATTGACCGAGGGCGCCATGTCAACTTCGGCGACAAGTTCATCTTGGCGCCCGACTACGTCATGATGAGTCCCCATTTCAACGACGGTGTCCCACAGACGGCGGCCGAAATGTTCTCGGACGAGGTAGCGGCAGCCATGGCCGAGTACGCGCCGGACGGCGACATGCTCACCGCGGAGTGGCGCATGTGGTGGAAGCACATGCCGGACTACCGCCTCGTGAGTCCGTTCGAATGCGTCGCTGGCGATTGGGGTTTCACGTCCTGTGACACCTACGCGGGGACGCTCGCCGACGGGACGGTGTTGGAACTGCGGGAGTGGGACTACATCTGGACCAACGAGGACGGACACATCACGCGGTGGGACTGGTTCGTCGACCCTGATAAGTGGGTCCAGTTGATGGGACTCATCGGGCTCGATCCGAACGGATTAACGGGCCAGGAGTACACCGTCAACTTCTTACAGGCAGGGCAGTACCGGGAGCTGACGCTTCAGTCGGCGAGATCGTGTGACTCGTCGGAAAGCCGCGATGAAAAGTTGTATTCTCCTCATCGATAACGGCTGTTCTCAGACGTTCTATCCGCGGTTGTCCCCGCGGCGGGCGGCCCCACACCGAACTTGTCATAGGTAGCGAGGGAAATGAACGATCAATCCGGCAATTCCGCGGAATCCGTGCACTTCGACCCGTTCTCGGACGAATTCTTCAACGACCCATTCGAGACCTACCGGCAGTTGCGTGACTACGCGCCGGTGTACCACAGCACGCAGTACGACTTCTGGGCACTTTCGCGCTATGAGGACGTCGCGAGCGCAATGCGTGATCACGAGACGTATTCCTCGGCGAAGGGCGTCACGCTCGAAGACTTCATCGACCCCGAGGCGTTGACCCCCGAGGGAGTGATCATCATGATGGATCCCCCGCAGCACACCCGGATGCGGGCGCTGGTGAACAAGGTGTTCACCCCACGTGCGATCGCGAAACTCGAGCCCATGATTCGGAGCGTGATCGAAAGGGCGGCACAGAAACTCGAGGTGACGTCGTTCGACATGGTCGAGGACTTCTCTGCCCTGTTTCCGGTGGAGATCATCACCACGATGCTCGGGGTGCCGCCGGATGGGCGGCAGCAGATACGCCTTTGGCTCGACGCACTTCTGGAACGCGAGCCAGGAAACATCAGCACCTCGCCGGCCGGCCGCGAAGCGGCAGTGGCCATGTGGAAGTACTACTACGACCTCGTCGTCGATAAACGCACCAATCCGCAAGACGACATGATGACGAGACTGACCGAAGTCGAAGTCGAGCGCGACGAACGGCACCAGCACGCTGTCTTGACGACGTGGAGATAGCCGCCTTTGCGTCGTTGCTTGGCGGCGCAGGTGCCGAGACCGTAACAAAGCTGATCGGAAGCGCGGCAGTCGTATTCGCACGCCACCAGGATCAGTGGCAAGCACTCAGGAAGGACAGAAGCCTGATCCCGGCCGCGTTCGAAGAGCTACTGCGCTACGAGGGGCCGTCGCAATACGACATCCGCTGGAGCAACGTCGATGTCGAATTGCATGGCCAGGTGATTCCCAAGCACAGGCCGGTCATGCTGATCAATGGTTCGGCCACGAGGGACGAGCGAGCCTTCCCCGATCCGGATCGCTTCGACATCACTCGGCGGCACTCCGGCCACAACCTCGGCTTCGGATACGGGATTCATAGCTGCCTCGGAGCCGCACTGGCGCGTATGGAGGGTCGGATCGCCATCGACGTTCTGTTGGATCTCATCCCGGAGTTCGACGTGGATGTCGCGGGCCTTTCACGAGTCAAGATGCCAAACGTCTTCGGTTGGGGACGGGTGCCTGTCCGCGCGGCACAGCGGTGATCAGTCATGGCGGTAGCACCGGGCTGACGTCGGATCCCCGCACCGTCGTGATCACCGGCGCATCCCGTGGACTCGGGCTTGCCTCGGCCTGTGAGCTCTACCGGCGTGGTTGGCGAGTGGTAGGCGCAATGCGAAACGTGGATGCGGGACTGGCTGATATCCGCGAGGCTACCGGGTGCGTCGGCAGACGACCCGCGCCTACACGGCATACCACTCGATCTCACCGACCCGCGGTCCGTAGCATACAGCAGGCGAAGCAATCTTGAGTCTCGTTGGTGCTCCGGATGCCCTCGTACACAATGCTGGCATCGCTGTAGCCGGATTCACGGAAGAAACTCCTGCGGCCGAGTGGCACCGCGTCTTCTCGACGAACTCTATTCGGTCCTGTTGCGTTGACGAATTCGCTATTCGGCGTCGATGCGGCATGCAGGGCGAGGGCGCATCGTGATGGTGTCGAGCACCAGCGCGGTCCGAGGGATGCCTCTTGGCGTCGATCTACTCGGCATCCAAGGCAGCCGTCGAGCGGTGGGCTGAGTCGTTGGCGGCCGAGGTCGCACCTTATGGATTGGGGGTCACGATTCTGCTTGCTGGCACCTACAGCACTGGACTGACCGGCGATGGCGCGGCGGTGTACCGCGATGATTCAGGCCCGTATGGGCCCCAGCATCCGCGGATGGAGAAGCGCGGCCGGATGGCGGTGCGATTGGCGAATCCTCCTGAACGGTTCGCGCGGGCATTGGCGAGGGCGCTGGAACGCGATCGCCAACCGATCGTGCACCGTGGTGCCGGAATAGACGCCAAGGTCTATCGCACCGTCGCGCGAATGCTGCCCACGATCGCCATGCACCACATGATCAGGTTTGGTTTGGGGCAGCCGAGATTCGGCACACTCCGGGCCGTGAAAGAGGAGAAGACGAATAATGTTGAATGACAAGTTGTCTCGAACGTATGGCGTTGTTCATGTGGGCACGGGAATGACCGGTAAGGAGGCGCTCCGGGCAGTCATCGACGACCCTGCATTGGAACTTGTCGGAGTCAAGGTGTCGACACCCGAGAAGGCTGGCGTGGACGCGGGCCGGCTATCTGGCGGATCCGACGTCGGTATCTCGGCAACCGATGACCTCGACGCGGTGCTGGCGTTTGGCGCCTGACTGCGTTCTCTACTGTGCCACTGCCGTTCGGCGTGAAGCCGAGGCCATCGCGGACATCGTCACCTATCTCGAAGCGGGGATCAACGTCGTGACGATCTCGACGATCCCGATGGTGTACCCGTCGGCAGCGCCGCCGAGGTGGCGCGACGCCGTGCAAGCCGCAGCGGTGAAGGGTAATTCGACCTTCTACGCCACCGGTGCTGAGCCGGGTTTCATCAGTCTCAACATCCCCACCGCACTACTCGCCGGCGCTGGCACCGTCGAGTCCTATCGGATGGACGAATACGCGATCGACTTGGACAAGTCCTATCCGATCTGGGATGTGCTGCACGAATCCATGGGTTTCGGAAAACCGGACGGCCACGTACCTGCTCGAATCGCCTCGGGCAAGGTCAATCACGACTGGGAGACCGTGGTGCGATACATCGCCGACATTCTCGGGCTGAAACTCGACGGGGTCGACCTGGATTGGGAAACGTTGCTCGCACCAACGGATCTAGATACCGCAATCGGCGTGATCCCCAAAGGGACGATCTGTGCGCACCGCTGGCAACTCGCCGGCGTTGTCGACGGGCGGCCGGCGGTCGCCGTTCAATATTTTGCGACGGTGAGTTCCACACCCTGGCCGCAGCGATGGCCTCGGCCGTCCAGGGAGGACCAGGGCGGCATGGTAATCCGAGTCGAGGGCAGGCCCAGTATGTGCGTGGAGGTGTACTTCGAGCAGTCGACCTCAGATCGGGTCAATCCGGGCGTGGCGGTCACGGCGATGGCTGCAGTCAACTCGATACCCGAAGTCGTCAATGCGCCAACAGGATTGATCGCCAATCCGTTGGCAGGTCCGGCAATCGTCAGCAGACAGTCGCGAACGAGATAGGCCATCCCCGCGGCCGCACACCGTGATCATTCGAAGGCGATGACGCCGCGAATGTTCTTGCCCGCGCGCAGATCCTTCATCGCCTCGTTGATGTCGTCGAGCTTGTACTTCTGTGTGACAAGTTCATCGAGTTTTAGCGTACCGGCCTCGTACATCGACAACAGCATCGGCATCGCGTCGCGCGGATTCATCTCGCCGTAGAGGACACCCTTGAGGGTCTTACACGAGCTGACCATGTCTCCCAGGAGCAGCGGCACCATCATGTCGGTAATTTTCGCCATCCCGGTGAGCACACACGTACCGCCCTTGCGTAGCAACATCATCCCGATCATGATGAGGTCGGGCGGCACGACGCCGGGTGTCAGGATCACCCGGTCGGCCATGACGCCCCATGTGAGTTCCTTGACGAGATCCAAGGCGGCGCCGGCATCGGTGGCGGTATGCGTGGCACCGAACGTCGGTGCGATATCCCGCTTGAACTGGACCGGGTCGACCGCGATCACATGTTTAGCACCGGCGATTTTCGCGCCCTGTACCGCATTCATGCCGATCCCCCCGACGCCCACCACGACAACGGTGTCACCGGGTCGAGTGCCGGCCGCAACCGTTCCCGAGCCAAAACCTGTTGTCACACCGCAGGATACGAGTGAAGCGGCCTCTAGTGAGATCCAGTCGTTGATCTTGACCAACGAGCGCTCGGAGGCGACGACATACTCCGAGAATGTGCCTACCTGCATCATGGCCATCAGATCCTCGTCGCCGAGGTGGCGCCGTCGGGTTCCGTCGGTGGTCATGTCCTTGCTGTAGATGTCGGCACCGACATCACACAGGTAGGTATGTCCAGTGGAACACCACCGGCAGTTACCGCACGCGGGGAAGAACGAGATCGCCACGTGGTCACCGGCTTTGAGGGTCTTGACCTCTGGACCGACCTCTTCGACGACGCCGGAGCCTTCGTGCCCGCCCAGCATGGGGAACCATTCGGGCACCGGGACACCGGCGGCGCGCATCATCTCCTCCATGTCCTTGTTCGGCACACTATCCCCGGTGTAAAAGTGCTCATCAGAGTGGCAGATGCCAGCGTAAGACATCTTGACCAGCACCTCGCCGGCCCGTGGCGGGTCGAGTTCGACATCGGTGACTTCCCAGTCCACGCCGACGCCGCGCAACACGGCAGCCTTGGATTTCATCGAGGTCTCCTTCGTAGCAGTCGGAGCGGCTCAGCCCGCGGGCCAGCCGACAGTCTTGGTTTCGGTGAAAATCTCGAGGCCCTCGATGCCGCACTGCCGTCCGATGCCGGATTGCTTGTAACCGCCGAACGGCGCGTCGGCCCCGTACCAGAGGCCACCGTTGATCCCGAGTGTGCCGGTGCGGATTCGGCTCGCGACGCCCTTCGCGCGATCGAGATCGTTGGCGAACACGACACCGGATAGGCCGTAGATGGAGTCGTTGGCAATGCGCACCGCCTCGTCGTCGTCGTCGAATCCGATCACGGAGAGGACAGGTCCGAAGATCTCCTCCTGAGCGATGGTCATGTTGTTGTCGACATCCGCGAAGACCGTTGGCTCGACGAAGTACCCCTTGGGAAGGTCCTTCGGCACACCGCCACCGGTGACGAGTCGAGCACCCTCCTGCTTGCCCTTCTCGATGTAGCCCAACACCCGCTCCTGCTGCCGCTTCGACACCTGCGGGCCTTGCAACACCGACGGATCGGTGGGATCTCCGTATTTGTTCTTTTCCATCGCGACCTTGACGATCTCGACGGCCTCCTCGTAGCGGGAGTTCGGCACCAGCAGCCGGGTCGGCATCGCGCAGCCCTGGCCGGCGTGCATCATGATGAACGCGCTGCCGCCCACTGTGGCGCTGATGTCGCCGTCGTCCTCGAGCACGAGGTAAACCGACTTGCCGCCGAGTTCGAGGAACGTCGGCTTCAGGGTCTCCGCGGCGGCCTTCATGATTCGACGGCCGGTCGCGGTGGATCCGGTGAACGCCACCATGTCGACCAACGGAGAGGTCGACAGCACTTCACCGACAAGATGATCCGACGACGTGACGATGTTGATGACGCCGGGCGGAATGTCGGTCTGCTCGGCGATGATCCGCCCGATCCGCGTCGCGTTCCACGGCGTGTCCGGCGCAGGCTTGAGTACGAGGGTGTTGCCCATCGCGAGGATGGGGCCGATCTTGTTCAGGATGATCTCGAACGGGAAGTTCCACGGCGTTACGACACCGACCACGCCGACGGGTTCCTTCCACACCTCACGAGTGGCTGGCGTGCCCATCCCGAATGCATCCTTATCGGGAAGCGAACGCTTCCAAGCGAATTCGCTGATCATGTCGGTTGGCCACGCCAACGCTTCCTTCAGCGGCACGTCCAGCTGCGGGCCATAGGTGCTCAGCACCGGGCAGCCGACCTCGGCAACCAGCTCGCTGCGTATGTCTTCACGCTCGGTCTCCAGTGCCGCCTGCAACTGTCGAAGGCCTGCCGCCCTGGCCTCGCCGTTGCGGGACCAGTCGGTGTGGTCGAAGGCGTTGCGTGCCGCAGCGACCGCACGTTCCATGTCCGCGCGGGTACCATCGGCGGTACTGCCGATGACTTCCTCGGTGGCGGGGTTGATGTTATCGAACTGGCGTCCGGTCTCGGAGTCGACGAGCTTGCCGTCGATGAGCATGCGTGATTCGTGCGTCACTCTTTGATGTCCTTCACCACTGTCGGAGTTCCTTGACCGAGTCTGACGGCCGCGCGGCCATGGTCAGGTAGGGGATGAAACTGCTTTTGCCGCAGCGGAGTACGGAATACACCACCTCGACCATATGCTCGGCATCTATCAGACCGCCCTGCATCTGGCCGTGCTCCATCCAAAATCTGATCGCCTTGTCCAGCGCCTCAGGGTCCCAAGTCTTGTTGAACTCGGTCTGCGAGTCGCCAGGACCGCCGAAGCAGTCCCCGACGGCCAGCCGGGTGAAGCCGATCTCGGGATGCTCGATACGCCACGACTCGACGAGTTTGTCCAGTGCGGCCTTGCTGACTGCGTAGGCGCCGAGCAGGGGCCACGGCGCGGTGTACGACGCGCTCAGCGATGACAAATACACCGCCGATCCGCCAGCTGCGGCCAGGTGTTGCGCCGCCGCAGCGGTGAAGAGTGAAGCGCCAGTCACGTTGGTGGCGAACAACTGTGCCCACTGATCGGCGCTCACCTCCGCGAGTGGGGCGAGGACGCCCATTCCGGTTGTATAGACGATGGCGTCCAGCCCGCCGAAGGCATCGACAATCTCGGACACCGCCCGTTGGCAGGACTGCGCGTCGGTCACGTCGCAGACGACGGCGGCCGCCTCGTTCCCCGCCTCCTTTGCGGCGCTCTCCAGACGGTCTTGCCGGCGTGCGACAAAAGCCACCTGCGCGCCCCTCTCGGCGAGGCCCATTCCGATGCACCGCCCGAGTCCGGAGGAGCCCCCGATGACAGCAACGCGAAGCACGGGCGCGTCAGACATTGAGCTTTGCGCTCATCGTTCCGAGAGATACCCCCACGGTGCGTTCGAAGCGGCCGTGGTCGAAGCTACGGGTCGCGACATCGTGATCACCCGCCTCGGCGCGCAGCGCGCCCACGGTGCACTGCTCTCGTGTGCGGTGCTCGAACGGATCGAATTGATACCAACGGCAAGCATTTTCATAAGTGATCTTGTTGACCTCGTCGTCGGGAACGCCTGCGGTCACCTCGGCGAGTTCTTCCGGGGCTGCGGGCCACGACGAGTCGGAGTGGGGGTAATCGCATTCCCAGGCGATGTTGTCGATGCCGATGTCGTGTCGCAGTTTGACGCCAATCGGATCGGAGATGAAGCACGTGAGGAAGCGTTCGCGGAACACCTCGCTGGGCAGCTTGGTGCCGAAGTTCTGTCCGGTCCACAGGTGGTGCATTTCGTACGTGCGGTCGATCCGGTCGGTGAAGTAAGGGATCCAGCCGGTGCCGCCCTCGGACAGGGCGAAGCGCACGTCGGGGAACTCTTTGATGACGCGCGACCAGAGGAGGTCGGCAGCAGCGGAGCAGATGTTCATCGGCTGCAAGGTGATCATCACGTCGATGGGAGCGTTGTCGGCTGTCATGGTGATCTTGCCGCTGGAGCCGAGGTGAACTGAGATCACCGTTCCGCAGTCCGACGCAGCCCGCCACATTGGGTCCCAGTATTCGTCGTGAAAGCTCGGGAATCCGAGAGTTGCCGGGTTTTCCGTGAACGTCAGTGAGTGACAGCCCTTGTCCGCATTGCGCCGGATTTCCTTGGCGCACAACTCCGCATCCCACAGGATCGGGAGAGCCATCGGAATGAAGCGGCCGGGGTAGCTTCCGCACCAGTCGTCAATGTGCCAGTCGTTGTATGCCTGTGTCACGGCCAGCGCCAGGTCCTTGTCCTGGTGGGTGGCGAACAGGCGACCCGCGAAGCCGGGAAACGAGGGAAAGCACATCGAGCCAAGTACGCCACCAGCGTTCATGTCCTTCACCCGCTCGTGGATGTCGTAGCATCCCGGGCGCATTTCGTCGAAGGCGGTGGGCTCGACTCCGTACTCCTCACGAGGACGCCCCGCGACGGCGTTGAGCCCGATGTTGGGAACGATCGCCCCATTGAAGGTCCAGACTTCCGAACCGTCGTCCCGCCGGATGACCCTTGGCGCGTCATCGACGAACTTGGTTGGCAGCTTTCCCTCGAACAGCGTCGGCGGCTCGACGAGGTGGTCGTCGACGCTGACCAAGATCATGTTCTCGGGCTTCATCTTGCTCCTTGGGCAGAGGTTGTAGGCGACGCTATCAGACGGTAGAGGAACTATATGCGATTTTGAAAATGCGCATTTCCGATCGGCAATGAAGCATCCACCGCTGTGGTGAAAACATCACCGTTGCAGTATTTTTCGTGGCTGGACAGAGAAGCTCAGCAGAAGTCGGTCGAGCACTCTGGCTGCGCGCTCACGGGCCTTGGTGGGTTTCGCCGCGTGGGCGACCAGCAGCGAGGCCTCTTCCAGGGCGGCGACAAGCATGTGCGTCAATTCGCCGACTGGCTGTTCATCGATGACGCCCTCCGCGATTGCTTCGCGGACCATTTCATTGATGAGGGCAATGCTGTTGGCCTCTTCGATCGTGCGCAGTGTCTGCCAGCCCAGCACTACTGGACCATCGAGGAGCATGATCCGTTGGACCTCGGGCTCGAGCGCCGACTCGAGAAAGCTGTGCAGGCCTCGCGAGAGCTTCTCCCACGGATCATCCCCGGCGGGCGGGGAGGCAAGAGACCGTAGGGTCAGGTCCCGCTCCACCTCTTCGAACACGGCGCGAAACAGCTCCGCCTTGTCCTTGAAGTGGTGATAGAAGGCGCCGCGCGTGCCCACCCCGGACCGGGCGACCAGATCGCCGATACTGGTGTTGAAGTAGCCCTGGTCGACAAACAGCTTCCGCCCGGCGTCGATGAGATCTCGGCGGGTCGCCTCGCCGCGCGTGCGGCGTTCGTCGTCGGTCCCGCCGCGTTTGGCCATGGCGATGATCGTAGCAACATTCAACTTGTATGTTGCGGGTAGGCGGACGAAAGCCGCGAGGCTATGTACCCATGGACTAGCGCACGATGCCGCGCACCTGCATCAGCCCGAGTTCGCTATGCGACTTGAATCCTGGTGGGGCATCGCATATTGCGGGAATCGAGTTCACGGGTTCCATCGCCGTCCAGGCGTAGCCGATGTAGCCGGGCTTCGCGTTGTCTCGGGCATCTTGGCTTCCCCGCAGGATCAGCTCGGTGCCCGGATCCCCCTCGATGACCACGCGGTAGTGGTAATACGGCTCCCAATCGGGTCGCGGCTCGATGGCGTCATGTTCGATAAACGAGTACAGCTCGTGCAGCGTGATGAACGGCTTGCCCTCCACCCACGCCGTCCATATGTGATGCTGCGAGGCTACGGTGCCTTTCTTGATCACCCCTTTGAGGCCCGGCATGTCCATGTCTTCGGTTCCCTCGTAGGGGATGTCGCGGCTAGCAGTGCCCAACTCGACGTCAGTGGTGAACTTTTCGACCGTCTTGCCCAGTCCTTCGACCACCATCGTCAGAGACTGTGCGAACAACGACCAGGCCTCTTGGAAGAGGTTGCCCTTGGCGAACTCGGTCGGAGTCTTCCCAAATCCCATCTCGTCCAGATACTTCAACGTGTCCTTATTGAAGTTCACCGCCTCGTAGATGTGGATGTGGTCGGTCTTGCCGGCGATCCGCGCGAGCGTTAGTACGAGGAGGTCCGCCGCATAGCCGGGATGGATGCCACCTCCGTGGAACGACGTACCGCCCGCTTGACACGCTGCTTCGATCTTGTCGATGTCGGCACTGTTGGTCTCTGTTCGATGCCACCATGCGCCACCCGAGGCGACGACGCTTTTGCCCCCTCGAAGCAGGCGGCAGATCTCATCGACGTCCGACCAGAGCGGTGCATAGAACACGCAGTCGGCATCGAGTGCCTCCAGAGCATCCTTGTCCGTGGTGGCGGGCACACCGATCGGCGCTACGCCGACGAGCTCGCCGGCGTCCTTGCCTACCTTCTCCGGACGATTGCACAGCACTCCAACGACTTGGTAGACCGGGTTGTGAGCGAAGTGACGGAGTGCCAAGGTGCCGACATTGCCCATGCCCCACTGAATTACCCGGTAGGTTTTTTCGATTGGCCTGGTCCGCTTCTCGGTCGCCAACGTCTTTGTCACTACGAGCTCCTCATCGGTATGCAGCCACGGCACCACGACAACGCACAGGACTCTGCCTGGGCCGACGCCTGTCGACTCCCACCAAGAGAGTCGAGACGAGGCTATCAGTTTGGTTAGAGGGGCTATAGGCAATTTTCGGAAATGTCGGTTTCCGTCAGTCTTCGGGTGTGAATAGGTTGCGAAACGGTCGTCGCTATAAGGCTTTCGTCTCGATTTCTTGGCGGACACGGCTGCTTGGGCAAGTCAACATTCGTCCTGTATGTTGCCGGTATGGCAGACGACGAGGTTCGCGCATTCGGCTCCGTGGCACCGCTGAAAGTCGGTCTCCTCAATGACTATCCGACGAAGACCGGCACCGACAACAACACGGTCGATGCGCTTCAGCTGGTATTCGCCGAAGCGGTGGCAGGCGGACTCATCGACCGTCCTATCGAGCTGGTGCAGCGCCACGTGGTCGGGTTGCCGAATGGCACCTACCATGCCGTCGAACGTGCCTTTGACGAACTCGTCGAGGAGGGTTGCCTGGTGATCTTCGGGCCGTGGGTCTCCGACAATGCCGTACCGCTGGGTGCCCATGTCGACAAGGTCGCGAAAGTGCCGAACATCATCCTGTCGGGGTCGGAGGGTGCGCTGGGTGAGTGGTGCTTCGCGCTGAACAACGGCTCCATGCCCGAGGAACCCGTGATGCTGGCTGCGGTGATGATCGGTGACGGGCGTTCACGCATCGCCATCGCCTACGAAGCGTCGCTGATCGGCAAGGAGTACCTTGCCTTCGCTGAAAAGGCCTACGTGGCTGCCGGTTTGAAGGTCGTCGCTACGGTGGCGATTCCCCAAGTCGAAGCCGAGAAATCCGAGACGGTAGCTGCGTTACGGGCGGCGGACCCCGACGCGTTGGTACACGTCGGCTTCGGGCACGGCCTCTGGGGCTTCACCGATGCCTTACGTTCGGTCGGCTGGGACCCCCCGCGCTACACCACAACAGCGTTCGAGATGGCCCACATCAATGCCGAGTGGATGCGACACCTATCGGGCTGGATCGGACTGGACAGCTATGACGAACGCAACGAGATCGGCCAGGCTTTTCTGGACCGCTTCGAGGCCCGCTATGGACGCCGGCCGGGGAATTCCATGCCGTTGCTGTGCCATGACGCCGCGACGGTGATCACGCGCGGGCTGGCGGCGGCGCGGCCGCTGACCGGCGAAGGCGTGAAGCAGGGGATAGAGCAGGTGAAGCTTATTCCGTCGGCCAGTGGCGCCCCCGGCACCTCGCTGCGGTTCGGGCGGTTCATCCGGCAGGGCTGGATGGGAACGGACTACCTGATCGCCCGGCGGGTGCTGCCCGACGGCAGCGAGCACGTGTTCCACGCGGTGCCAAGCGATCACATCTCGCGCGCGACGGCGTCCCGCTCGTAACCATGATTGGGCTCCGCGACGGCGGTGGAGCCCAATTGGATGGCACCGAACACGGGCGCGGTCACGATGCCCGGCGGTTGCGCGAGCACATCTGGAACGGCGCGCACCGCGCCCATCGCGATCATCAAATGGCCGGGCTGGGCGTGCGTGCCCGTGACGACTTCGCCGTCCCAGCCGACGTCGAGTTGAAGCTCGAAGCTGGGCACGCCCTTGATCACGGCCCGGATGAGTGGCGCCTTTTCGCCATCGGCGAGAGGCTTGAGGCCCCATTGCGGAAGGTCGCGGGTGAGGACCCACTCCTCGTGGATGGCCAGCAGCGGTCGACCCGACCAGTGTCCGACCCATGAGAACCGCTGGCCCACAACAGTTCCTGCGTCGATGGTGCCCACAAGAATCTCGATGTCATACGGGAGCGTCGTCGCGTCGACCGATACGTCGATGTGGGTCAATTCGATGCCGAGGACGTCGGCCGTACCGTTGAGAGCTTGCCGGTATGCCATGTCGAGCTTTTTGATGATGGGGGAGTCGACCGTGACGTCCTCCGGCGGACGGCCCATTCCCATGAGGTCGACGAGCATTGGCCTGCTGTCCACGGCGGATACGTCGGTGGCCTCGTAGAGGTCGATGCGATCGATCGTCTTGCTCAGCCCCGTTACCGTTGCGACGAGTCTTTCGAACATGAACCCGGGGTTCTCGCCTGCGGCATGGAACCGTGACTGTCCGGAGCGGCAGGCATCGACGAACGCCGCCTCAGTGGCGGCGCCGTAGGTAGGGAGGTGGTTGTAGGACGTCGTGCTGATCACGTTGGTGCCTGCCTCGAGCAGGCGGCAAATGTCCTGTGCGTTGGTCTCGACGGCATGAGCCTTGCTGGCGGTATGGATCACCACGTCGGCCCCCAGTGCGAGGATCTCGTCCTTGCTCGTGGTGGCGAGCACGCCCGTCGTCGGTGGCAAGTCACAGAGGGCGCCTGCGTCCAGGCCGGCCTTAGCGGGGTCGTAGACCAGCACTCCGACAAGTTGGAAATCGGGATTCTCAATCAGCTCCCGTAGCGCGGCGCGACCGACGGCACCTGTTGCCCATTGCACGACTCGTGTTACCAATCGAATGCTCCTGGTTGCGCTTTCGCCGTCTGCGTTTGCCCGCAACGAGCCAACCTACATCATGTATCTTTTCAACCACCAGGGTGTATGTTGACTCCGGCGAACATCTAGTGAGGAGCCGACACATGGTGAAGCCGGCAACCGTTGAAGAACTCGAACAGAGCATTCGGGACGCTCAGGAGAGGTTCAACGTCGGCATGGGCGCCGACGGCGACGCGACCCCGTATCCGCTCCTGAAGCAGTTGCGCGAGCAAGCGCCCGTTCACGCCGGTTGGCCCGAGATGGGCATGGCAGGCAACTCGGGCGATGGTCCACCGACGTTCACTGCGTACTCGTTCGATGCGGTCAAGGGGATATTCACCGACAACGTCACCTTCAGCACTCGGTGCTATGAGGACGTCGTGCGACCGTTACAGGGGCCGACGATCCTGGAAATGCAGGAGCCCGAGCACGCCGTATATCGCAAGCTGCACGAATTCGCCTTCGCGCGTTCGTCCATGAAGCGGTGGGACGCCGAACTCGTGGGCCCTCTGGTGGACGCCGCCATCACAAGATTCAAGGATGCCAAGCACGTCGATCTGGTGGACAAGGTCTTCATGCCGGTCCCGGTGCGGGTGATCGCGGCCCTCCTGGGTCTACCCGACTCGGACGTGCTCTGGTTCCACCGCCTGGCCATCGACCTGTTGGGATTTCGCGGGGACATGGAGGCTGCGATGGCAGCCTCGGCGGAGATGAAGGACTACTTCGTCGGGGTACTGGCGGAGAAGCGTCGGTCGCCTCGGGACGATATGGTCTCGATCCTCGCCTCGTCCGAAGTGAACGGTGTGAAGATGTCGGACGAGCAGATCTACGGGTTCATGCGCAACCTCCTGCCAGCTGGCGCGGAGACGACGTCGCGATCGACGGCCAGCCTTGCAATGGCTCTACTGACTCATCCCGACCAACTCGACGCGGTGCGCAACGATCGCAGTCTGCTGCCGCAAGCGATCGAGGAGGGGATTCGGTGGGAGACGCCGTTGCTCAACTTCATGCGTGAGGTCACGCGCGACACAGAGATCGGCGGGGTGCAGATCCCCAAGGGCGCGACGATGATGCTCAGTCTCGGCAGCGCCAATCACGACGAAACACGTTGGGAAGAGCCGGAGAAGTTTGACATCTTCCGGGAACGGAAGCCGCACATCGGATTCGCGCACGGCGCGCACGTGTGCCTCGGTATGCACCTGGCCCGGCTTGAGAGCACCAAGATCTTCAACGCCCTGTTCGACGAACTACCGGGGCTCCGCCTGGACCCGGATGCCCCACCCCCATACGTGACCGGCACCATGTTCCGGTCGCCGCCGCGGCTCGACGTGATCTGGGACTGAGGAACAGCCAAATGACGCGCGTAATCCAGTGGGCCACCGGCATCACCGGCATGATGTCGCTTCGCCACGTGATTGGTCGGCCCGACCTCGACCTGGTCGGGGTGCGGGTCTACGACCCGGCGAAGTCAGGCGTCGATGCCGGAACGCTCTGCGGGATGGACGAAGTCGGCGTCATCGTGACCGACGATCGGCAGTCGCTCATCGACGCCGAGGCGGACCTCGTCCTCTACATGGGCAAGGTGGAGACCGACACCGAGGGCTGTTTCGCCGACGTCTGCGACCTTCTGGCGTCGGGTAAGAACGTCGTGGCTACCGGCAGCCGGTTCATTCATCCCCGTTCGCTGCACGAGGGCCTTGCAGAGGCCATCGAAAGCGCCTGTCGCGCAGGAAGTTCTTCGTTCCTAGGACTCGGTTTGTACCCGGGATTCTTCGGGGAGTCGTTGGGACCCGTCCTGTCCCGGCTGACCCAGAAGACCCGCCACATCAGCGTGCGCGAGGTCCTGAACTACTCGACGTACGCCAGCCACGACCTGGTCTTTAACGCGATGGGCTTCGGCCATGCGCCCGACGACACCACGCCGTTGCTGAGCAACACCGAGTATGCGGCGAGCGCTTGGATCGGCAGCGCCACCGTGCTGGCGCAGGCGCTCGGGCTGGAGATCCGTTCGGTGCAGGGTTTCCGCGAAGTTGCGACGACGCCAAGGGCGCTGACCGTGGCCGCCGGCGAGATCCCGGCGGGCACCGTCGGCGCCATGCGGTTCGGTGTCGAGGTCGACTGCGGCGAAACGACGATGTCGGTCGAGCATCTGACGCGGATGGCAGATGACCTGGCTCCGGACTGGCCTACCGAGATCGGCTATGAAGTCGTGTTCGAAGGAGAGCCAAACCTGCGCTTGCATATGGTGGTCGGCTCGCACGACGAGGATCACGCCGCGCAGGGCTGTCTCGCTACGGCGATGCACGCGGTCAACGCCATACCCGCGGTGATCGCCGCGGAACCCGGACTGTACGACGTGTCGACCATTGCGCCGTTCGTCGCGCACTGGACCAACCGATGATCGCGTCTTCGCGAGCGGGGTGCTCGAGGTCCGGCCGGAACACCCGGTACATCGGATCGCTTTGCAGCATTGCGGTTTGACGTTGGTCGGATGGACGGCGCATGGTGCACCTGTCCCGACCTCCGATATCGCCACGCGATCACCTCGTCCGGTACGTGTGCCACGGTCAGGAGGTAGGCGACCCGGCTGAAAGATCGTCGCCGAATCCCGTGTGGCTCCGGATCAGTGGCAAGTCTGCCATCGTCGCGAATCCCGGCGGCGCGGCACAGATCGCGGGGATCGCGTTGACGACCTGCATGGCCACGGCGATCAATCCTGCTCGCACGTGTTCCTCTACCGACGCGGGTCGCGAATAGCTTGCCAGACAGAAGAAGTGGACGCGCATCGATGGGTCGCCCTCGAGCGTCAATGTCCAGCCATCGTCCGGCTTGGGCCAGTGGTCCGGGTACTCGCCACCGATGGTCCAGAGTGTTTCGAACTCGATGAGTGCCTCGCCCCGGCGGCTGCCGACGAACCGCCATCGCTGACCTGCGGTCGTGCCCTTCGCGACGGGGTGGTCGAAGATCTTGAAGTCCTTGGTTGCTGGAACGGCTTCGACGGTGACCGCCACGTCGTCGATCGCCGCATTGAGCGTGTCGGCGATGAACCAGGTCTGCTCGGTGAACAGCCGGGCGTTGAAGGAGAGGAATTCGTTGGCCGTCGGGGTGATGTCCTCGGGTGGACGTCCGAACCACATCCCGTCGAACGTGATGTCGGTGCTCTCCCACAATGACCAGTCGGCTCGCTCCTGCAGGGTGAACCTGTCGATGGTTCTACTCATCCCCGAGAGGGCGAGCGGCAGCACTCCAGAGAGGTTGCCCGGATTGAGCCCGCTGGCATGAAGTGTGCTGCCGCCCTTGCGGCAGGCCTCGGCAAGGCGCAGTCGGTCGGCTTCAGGAGCGCGCCGCGGATGGAAGAGGAACGATACGGTTGCCACGTCCTTCCCGCTTTCCAGCAGCGCGCACACGTCGTCGACACTGGTGAACGACGGTGCATACAGGACCAGATCGGCATCTAGCGCGAGAATCCGTGCCATGTCGTTGGTGGCCGTCACCCCGATTGGTGGACGATCCACCAGGGTGCCCAGGTCAGTGCCGTTCTTGGCATCCGAGTAGACCCGGGCACCAACGATTTCGATGCCGGGTCGGTGGTCGAGGATCGTCGTCACCATTTCGGTGCCGACGGCGCCGGTGGCCCACTGGATCACCCGGAGCGGTCTGGAGGTTGCGGCCAATTGTCGACTCCTCATCACGGTGGCGAATCTGAACTGTACCGACGGTGATAACGTTGCCTCTCATTATTCGGAAAGTTCCGCTCTCACTGGGGCGACGGGATCGAAGGATGCCGCCATGAAAGACGTGCTGCGCTATGAAGGCAAATCCGTCGTCGTGACGGGTGCGGCGTCGGGGATGGGGGAGGCCACCGCGCGCATTCTGGTGGAACTCGGTGCCCAGGTCACCGCGCTCGACATCAAACCGACCACCGTGCCGGTCGCCCGCGCGCTCCTCATCGACCTGCGTGACCGGGCGAGCATCGAAGAGGTAGCAGCGTCGATCGACGGACCGGTCGACGGTCTGTTCAGCTGCGCGGGCCTGCCGGGCCCGCCGTTCAGCGAATGGGACACCATCCTGGTGAACTTCGTCGGGGCCCGGCACCTCGCAGAGCAGCTCGTCCCCAAGATGTCCAAAGGCTCAGCGATAAGCGTGATCTCGTCGTCGGCGGCGCTCGGCTGGCAGGATCACGTCAAGGTGATCACCGGATTGTTGGAGACCGACGGCTTCGACGCCGCAGTGGAGTGGTTGACGGCCAACGAGAAGAAGTGGTCGTGGAGTGGCTACGCCTACTCGAAGTACATCATCGACGCCTGGGTCGGCTGGTGGTATCCCGAGCTCGGGCGCAAGGGGATTCGGATCAATTGCATCAACCCCGGTCCGACGGAGACGGCGATGATGCCGGCGTTCCAGGATCTGATGGGTAAGGAGACGGTGGACCAGGCGATAGGCCCGGTCGGCCGGTACTCGACGCCCGAGGAGCAGGCCTGGCCGTTGGTCTGCCTTGGCAGTCCGCGACTCAGCTACGTGGGCGGCGAGGTGCTGTGGACCGATGGCGGTTGGAATGGTGCGATGACCATGGGGCGCCACCAGGCCAAGTGGGCCGACACCGCCGCCGGCGAGATGTCGAAGAACGATTAGCGACGTCAGATGAAATCCGACCCGCCGTCGACGTTCACGGTGGAACCCGTCACGTAGCCGTTAAGTCTGGAAGCCAGATAGGCAGTGGCAGAGGCAATTTCAGCGGGAAGCCCTGCTCGGCCCAGATCACACGGGTGGCCGAAGGTGTGTTCGACCCACTTCATCACGTCACGCGGATCGGAGGAGTCGAGGCCGTCGGCGGCAAGGACGTCCTTCAGGTTCTCGGTGAAACTGGCGGTGACGATGGTGCCGGGACAGATGCAGTTGACCAGAATGCCCTCTGGGCCAAGGCTTTTTGCGAGGTTCTTGGTGAAGCTTGACAGTGCAGCCTTGCTCGCGGTGTAGGCGACCAGGCGCGGACTCTGGCGTTGAATGGAGTGCGCCGACAGGGTGACGACGCGGGCCCAGTCGGCGGCACGCAGCATCGGCAACGCCGCACGGACTGATCTCACCGCCGCCATCGTGCCCATGTCGAACGCTGCGCGCCATGCATTGTCATCGAGGTCGTCGAATGTGCCGGCATCGGGCCCAACGGTGTGCACGAGGACGTTTAAAGCGCCCCATTTCTCCCGCACCGAAGCGTATGCGGCGATGATGGATTCGGCTTCGGACATGTCCACACTGATCGGCAGCACCTCCGGTGCCCCGGCTTGCCGGATGCGTTCAGCGGCTGACTCGAGTGCGTCCTGGCCGCGTGCCATGATGGCCACGGAGGCGCCCTCTGAACCAAGCGTTTCGGCGATCGCCAGGCCCATGCCCTTGCTCCCGCCGGTCACCACGGTTCTCGCGCCCGTGAAGCCCAAATCCATCCGACCATCCTCCATCCGATTCGTTGACGGCTGCCGTGTGCTGCCGACGAATTACTGGCGTCTGTTTGTTCGCGGTGAGAGGTGGACGATGTCGCTGACCACCGAAGGGTTCGCTCGTGCCACGGCGATGAAGGACAGCAGCGCGTTGGCGACATCTTCGACGGCAGACATCCTGGCGGGTATCTGTCCCTCCCGAGCCCACTCCCGGTATAGGTCCGCCAACAGATCCAAGTCGGCGCCGCGCAGGATCTCCGTGTCGGCTGTGGGGCCGATGCTGACCCGGATGATGGGCAAATCAGGGTGTTCGGCTCGCCATGAGCGCAGGATTTCGTCGAGTGCCGCCTTGCTGGCGTGGTAGGCGGCCACACCTGCACGGGGTCGGCCGACGTCGTGGCTGGACGCGAACAGTGCCACTGCGTTCTCGGCGAGGTGGGGTAGCGCGGCCCTCAGCACGTGGGAGGCGCCTACGGCGTTGACGGCGTACGCATGCAGCCAGGTCGTCGCGTCCGTATCCTCGACTCGGGCGAAGGGCACCACCGCGCTGGTGAAGACGACCGCGTCCAGACCCCCGAAAGAGGTACCGATACCGCCGACGACCGCCTCGATGGCTTCTGGATCGGAGACGTCGAGTTCGTGCGCCGAGCCGTCCAACTGCTCCGCTAGGGGGGCTAGGAGTTCGATCCGTCGGGCGGCGAGCGCTACCCTTGCGCCCCGCGAATGGGCCGCGATCGCCAGTGCATGACCGATTCCCGACGATGCCCCGACGATCAGCACGCGTGTGCCGTCGAGATTGGAGTGGCGATCTTTCATACTGGTTTTCTCCCAACCGTTTTCGACGTTAGAGAAGGCGACGAGGCGATGATCGAGCGGACCGTGCGGCGGCAACGACCGCATTCGGAGCCCGCGCCGCAGGCCTCTGCAACCTGGTTGCAGGTCGACGCGCCCGCGTTGACCGCATCCGAGACGTTCTCGATAGTGACTCCGAGGCACAGGCACACGTACATCAGCGCAGGCTCGTTCCGCTCGGTTCGGCGAAGCGCATGGCGTTGACAAAGCGTCCGACGAAGACTGGCGGATAGGCGCCGACACCGGCCGCGGTGAGCCACGTCGACGCAATCGTCGAGCGCTGGACCCACTTGAGCGCGTTGTTCGCGCTCTCGAGCTGTTGGACGAACATCACTTCACGAGGATTTTCGAATGCGCGGTATACCAAGGTTCTTCGGATTCCCGCCTTCGCAAACTCGTCGGTCGACTCCCGCACCTGAACCATGAAGTCCTCGACATCTGCGACCGGGGTGACGGCTGCGACTACGAGCTCGCTTCCCTCCTTCGGTGGCTCGCCGATGTCCATTCGCTCGACCGTCTCGCCCGCGAAGACGGCGGGAAGGTCGTCAACGCCCAACGCGTCGAACCACTCGAAGAAGTAGCGCGAGCGAAGCAGGTTCAACAAGGGCTGCTCGGCGCGGATGCCAATGATGACGAGCACCGTGCCTGGTTCGACGATTGACTCGTACACGAAGGCGTAACGCGCGCCCAGATCCACCAAGCTTTCTTGATGTTTCTCGAGGACCGGCCATATTCTGCCGGACTCGGCGATTCGGAACTCGACCGCGAACACGTAGGTTCGGCTCGGGGGTCGGGCCATGTGTGGTGCCTCCCTTGCGCCGCGACGACGTCGACGCGCGACGTATCTTAGATTCTCGCATATGAGAATGATAATTCTCGCTACACTGCGTTTCGTCTGCCGTCCCGGTGGACAGGACGTTGGGAGCTTCAGACGTGATTGACTTCAGCGGCAAGGTCGTTCTGATCACCGGTGGCGGTGCAGGTATAGGTCTCGAAACGGCGCGTTCGTTCGCGGGTCTGGGCGGCACCGTCGTGGTTCTCGAGGTGGACCCCGTGCGAGCCGGCGAGGTGAGGTCTGAACTCGGACCGGAATCTCTCGTTGTGGAGGGCGATGCGACCGACGCCGGGACCGTGACCGCGCTAGCGAGCTCGATCACAGAGAAGTACGGCAGGCTGGACGTATTGGTCAACAACGTAGGTCATTTCATGACAAGGCCAACTCCGTTCGAGAAGTTGACCGACGAACAGCTCGATGACATCTATCGCGTGAACCTGAAGCACGTCTTCCTCGTCACACGCGTGATGCTTCCGCTGCTGCGGAGCGCCGGGCCTGGTGCCAGCATCGTCAACATCTCGTCGATCGAAGGCTTCCGCGGGATCCCGCGGTTCGCCGCGTACGGTGCGTTCAAGGCAGCGATCACGGGCTTCACGCAGAGCCTCGCCCTCGAGCTCGGCCCGGAGGGTATTCGGGTCAACGTCGTCGCACCGGAGACCACCGACACGGCCCAGGTGCCGATTGACCGAATGGTCCACGAGTCGCAACGCCACAACATCCCCCGATGGATACCACTGGGACGGTTCGGCACGCCGTCGGATATCGCAGGCTGCGTATTGTTCCTGGCGAGTCCGCTCGCAAGTTGGGTGTCGGGCACCGTGATTCACGCCGACGGTGGTGCACTGGCCGCTGCAGGCTGGTACCAAGACGATCAGGGCGGCTGGACCAACATGCCCGTGATCAAGGGTAATAGCGCTCGTCCGGCGGGGTCATGAGCATCCTCGTCGTCGGTGGCGCAGGGGTCATCGGGGGTGATGCCGCAATCCACTTCCGGGAGGCGGGCCATGACGTCACCATCGCGGGTCGGCGTCAACCCGAGAGGGGACCGATGACCGAGTTTCCCTTCGTCCGTGTCGACTACGTTGCCGAGGACACCCCGGGCGACGTATTGGGTGGGTACGACGCTGTGGTGTTCGCCGCCGGCAACGACGTGCGGCACAAGCCCAAGGGCAGCGGCGACGAATACTGGGCCCGCGCCAACAGTGAGGGCGTTCCAAGATTTGCCGCGGCGGTCAAGCGCGCGGGCGTTCCGACGTTCGTCAACGTTGGCAGTTACTATCCGCAAGCCGCACCGCACCTCATCGACGGTGACCCGTACATCACGTCACGCAAGCTGGCCGACGACGGCGTCCGAGCGTTGAGTGAACCGGCTTTCCGTGCGATCAGCGTGAACGCTCCAGTGGTTGTCGGACCGTTGCCTGGCGCGCCGTCGCCTGCACTTCGCGCTTGTGTCCAGTACGCCGAGGGGCGATTCGGCGACGACGTCTTCGCTCCGCCGGGCGCCACGAACTACATCACCACCACCTCGCTGACGACCGCAATCGAGGGGGCGATCCTGCGTGGCGTCGGCGGCACGGCTTATCTGGTGGGTGACGAGAACTGGACGTACCAGCAGTATTTCGGCGCGTTCTTCGAGGCGCTAGGTAAGGAGGTTCCGCCGGTGGTGGATCGCGAGCATCCGCTGTTACCGGACTCGGCGATCTATGGTGGGCGCGGGTCGGTGATCTCCTACGAGCCTGACTCCGCGGAGACGGAACTCCTCGGCTATCGGCGTGGCGACGTGCGCCGGATCGTGTCCGATGCCGTGGCGCAGTACCAAAGCGCATGATGGCCAGTGTTCCGCCATGACCGTCCGAAGTTCCGGGAAACGGCTTTGCGAAAATTGATAACGCATATTCTCGCTTGGGTGTGCATGCGACACCGAACGGAGTGTATGCGTATGAATGACTTTGAGACCGATGACGACACCCTTCCGGTGCGAGTTCGATGACGAACACGGTTGACAGGCGGGCCGAGTCGTCGGCTACCGACGACGGCGGGCATTCGCCATGGCCGGTGCGAGTCGGGTGGGGTCTCTTCGCCGTCGCTTACCTGGTGTTCGCCGTCGCCACCGTCGTGACGATGCAGACCGGCCTGCACGGGGACCCGAGGGTTACCAATCCGCACCCTGGTCCGGCACCCTATGCTCCGTTCCTCGGCTTTGACAATTGGCCGCTGGCGGTCGGACTGAGTTCCATTCCCATGGCAATCGGGCTGATCGGCACGCTGACCTGGCTGTCGTGGCGCCAGCGCAAGATGCACTGGGCAGTGGTGATCGTCTTCGCTGGCCTGATCACGGGTGCGCTTGACCCGCTTGCCAATTGGGCTACCTTCGCCATCTTCGATCCCCGTATGCTCCACTTCCCTCTGACGTGGCCCTACGTCGATATCTCGCCGAACCTCGAACCGGCCCTGTCCTTCCTAGGCGGGTATGCGGCCTACTACCTCTTGAACGGCTTGGGTTTCCTCCAACTGCACGGCCGTTTTGTCGATCCATTGATGAGGCGCGTCGATTGGCTTGCGCGACGCCGCCTCACTGCGGTGCTCATCGGTGCGTTCATCATCGCCATCCCGATCAACGGGCTCATCCAGTTCACCTGGATGCGGGCAGGCATCTTCTTCTATACCGAGGCCGTCGGTCCAGTGCTCCAGGTTGGTCACGTTCACTTCCCGTTGATCATGGCGGTGTACGACTCATTCATCTTCGCCATGGTGGCGGTTATGTGCGTCCGCGATGACAACGACGAACTGGTGCTCGTCAATCGCATCGCACGCTGGCTGCCCGTCCGGCAGGGGCGACCGAAGGCGACGTTGACCCGCCAGCTGTTGGTGTCGACTTCGATCGCGCTGTTGTCCTTCGCGCTACCTTTGATGGTGCTGGCGGGACTGCGCGAGGCCGGGTTCTCGAGGCCGGCGTACGACCAGAATCCCTACCCGAACGTGAAGGTGTACGACCCGTACGGCCATCTCGAGGAGGCGGGTAAGCCGGGGCCCTTCTTCAAGTAGGAGATTCGATGTCCGCAGTTAGGCCTGACATGCGCGCGCTGGATCGTCGGTGACGCTTTTCGTGCTGCTGCACGGCGGCCTGCACCATGGATCGAGCTGGGACCTCGTGGCTCGCGAGTTGGTGGCGCGTGGGCACGGAGTCGTCACGCCGGACCTGCCGGTTGACGACGATGCTGCGGGCGCGATGGAGTGGGCCCGCGTGGCGGTTGCCGCCATCGATCGGCTATCCGATCATGCTGCCGCAGAGGAGGTCATCGTGGTCGGACACTCGATCGCGGGCCTTTGTCTACCCGTCGTCGCGGCGTTGCGTCCAGTGCGTCGGATGGTGTTCGTCGCGGCTTTCATTCCGGTGCCCGGCGAGGCGTTCATGGCCGAGTTCGCAAAGAGCCCCGGCGCCGTCTCGTTTCCGGCGCCGCAGGCGACGGGCGAAGGGCCCTTTGGCCTGACCTGGGAATCGGTACGTGAGGGTTTTTATCACGACTGCCCAGAAGCGCTTGCGCGAGAGGCATTCCGCACTCTGCGACATCAGTCCTTCACGGTTTTCACTGAGCAATGCCCGCTCGATCACTGGCCGGAGGTGCCCTCAACGTACGTGTTGATGAGGGATGATCGCGCGCTCGACGTTGACTGGGCACGTCGTATCGCAATCGAGAGATTGGGAACAGCCGTGATCGAGATGGACGGCGGCCACTCACCGTTCCTGGCGCATCCGATCGAGTTGAGCGAGGTGCTGTCCGACATCGCAGGCAGTTCCGACCGTTAGCTGCCCGTCACGCCCACGTCGACGGGGATGGCAGCGGCGGTCACATATCTCGACTGATCTGACGCGAGCCACGCGACCGCGTCTGCGATGTCCTCGGGCATCGTGACGACATTCGGGAGGAGCTGCTTGCTGAAACCGTGGTGCAGAGCGGGATTCGTCTTCCCCGCCTCCGTCATTGCTTCGACCATCCGGCCACTCCCCATCGGTGTCGCGACCGAACCTGGGTGCAGGCTGTTCACCCGGATGCCGTGCCTTCCGAGTTCGGCCGCGAACGCTCGGGCGAGCCCGGTGACAGCGTGCTTGCTTGCCGTGTACGCAATCATGAACGGTTCCATGGTCAAACCGGCGGCAGAACCGACGAGGATTATCGATCCGCCGCGGCCGCCGGCGATGACGTGCTTGGCGCCGGCCATGACGGTGTTCCACGTCCCGACGAGGTTGATGTCGATGGTGTCCTGAAAGTCGCGCGCCGAGACCTGGTCCCATGGCGCCGGGACGCAAATACCCGCGTTGGCCACGATCACGTCGAGCCTACCGAGTTCGGCGACGCCCTCATCGACGGCAGCGCACAACCCGTCGTGGTCTCGGGTGTCGACGATCGCCGTGACGGCCCGCCTTCCATTGGCGGAGACCAGTGCGGCCGTTTCGGCCAGTTCTTCTGGAGTCGCCGAATCGTAGGGAACGCTCGGCGGCAGGGGCCCGGCGACGTCGACGAGGATGACGTCGGCGCCGTCCGCGCTGAGCCGCGCCGCATGGGCGCGACCTTGCCCACGCGCGGCCCCGGTGATCAGTGCGACCTTGTCCGTCATGTCTGGCACGTGCGTACGTTACACCAGCTCGCTCGGGTAGAGAATGATCATTTCTGTAATATGAGAACGGCAATTGCAGTCGCTGGTACCGTCAGCGAAATGGGTGTGCTCGACGGTAAGACGGCGTTCATTCTCGGAGCGTCAGCTGGCATCGCCAAGGCGAGCGCGACGCTTCTGGCCGCTGACGGCGCCGCGCTCTATCTGCTGGGCAGATCGAAGTCACGGTTGGAGGCCACGCGGGACGCCATCCTCGACGTCGTGCCAAACGCCGAAATCGTGCTGCAAAAGGGTGATCCCGAGGACGAGCCTACGGTCGAAAAGGCCGCGCGTGCGGCCTTCGACGTAGCCCAGCGGCTGAACATCGTCATCGGAACCGTCGCCACTGGAGGGACCGGGCCCCTCATCGAGCAGGACCTGGCGACCTTCACGGACCTCCTGATGGGAAATCTGAGGTCGAATTTTCTGGCACTCCGTTACGCGGCACCGCTCATGACGGAGGGTGGCTCGATCGTGTTCGTCTCCTCGACGTCGGCGAAGATTCCGTTTGAGGGGTTGGGCCACTACTCGGCGGGCAAGGCAGCGCTCGAAATGATGATCCGCGTCGCCGCTTCCGAGCTCGGGTCGCGCGGAATTCGCGTCAATGCAGTGCGGCCGGGCCTGACGGAGGCAGCGACGACGCAGGGTTACATCCATCTCGAGGAGCTGACGACGAGTTTCTTGGACCGTGTGCCCCTGGGCCGCCTCGGCGTCTCCGACGACATCGCTCCCGGTGTGCGCTACCTGGCCGGACCCGAATCCAGTTGGATGACAGGGCAAAGCTTCGCGATCGATGGCGGTAACGAAGTCAGGGGAGCTCCGCGCGGACCGATGTTCACCGTGAGCTAAAAGGCGCGACATGAACGGTGTCGAGGAAATCTGGCGACTCAAGGCTCGCTACTTCCGCACGTTGGACACCCGTGACTGGAATGGATTTCGACAGGTGTTCACCGACGATGTCATTGTCGACACCACCGACGACGGTGGTGCACGCGTCGTCGGCCTCGAGCCGTTCATGGTCTATCTTCAGCAGACTCTCGGCGGCGCGACCACCGTGCACCAGGGCCACACCCCGGAAGTCGACATCACGTCCGATACGACGGCCACTGGAATCTGGGCGATGAGCGACATCGTGATCTGGACCAACGGGATCCGACTCGACGGCCATGGCCATTACCACGAGGTGTATGAAAAGGTCCGCGGCGAGTGGAAGATCAAGTCGCTGAAACTCACTCGCCTTCTCGCGACCTTCAGCCATCCTGAGGGAGAGTGACGCCGGCCGCCGTCGTGACCGGCTGTCGGCCGCAGCCAAGGCCGCTTGCAGTGGTTAGCCGAAGTCCAGTGCGTTGCGCGGTGCGGTGATCGGCAGATCCAGCGATGTTGCTATTCCGGGTGCCGCGTCCACGACGTAGGGGATCGCGTTGACAACGCGCATCGCGGTGGCCTCCATCGCGTTGTCGTTGGCGGACGCGGGCGTGTCCTCTGTGCCGAGCCGCAGATCGCACTGAATGTGGGGTTGGCCCTCGATGATGAGGCGATACGTCCCATTGGGCGCAGATGCCCACTCGGGCGCCAAGTCTGGAGCCATTCGGTTGATGTGCTCGATCGTGATCACCGGTCGTCCGTTGACCACGCCGGTCGTCTCGGCGCGGACCGCCCCGCAGGTGCCCGCGGGGATCGTGCCGCATGCCACGTGTAGGTCGCGAGGCGTGACTACCCGTTCGTACTTCTCACTCACCTCGTCGAGTTCGACGCCCAAGGCTCGCGCGACCATTCCGATCGGTGGACCCCATGCGAAGGCTTGCGCTCCTTCGAGTTCGAGCAGCGGTGTGAAGTCCAGCGGCTTAGCGAAGCCCATGGCGGTCACCATGAGATCCCGATTGGGATACGCCGAATAATCGAATATTTCCTGCGCGCGAATGGAGTGGATGGTGTTCGACAACGTGGTCAGCAGGATCGCGAACTGGTCACCGGCAAAGCCAGGCTCGATACCTGACGTGTAGATGGTGACCCCAGCGGCGAGCGCAGCCGAACGCACTTGGTCGGCGAGGTCGGGAATCCACCTGTCGGGGAACATCATCCCCGGGGTGTTAGTCGTGACGATGTTGAGCCCGCCGTGAAGTAAGCGAACGTAGTCACGCACCGCGGCAGCGTCCATCTCAGCGCTGGCTGCACCGTATACGACGCAATCCGGTTTCAGGGCGATGATGTCGTCGAGGTTATTGGTCGTGATCACGCCGATCGGACCCAGTCCGACGATTTCACCGGCGTCGCGCCCGGTCTTCTCCGCACTGTGCACCCACACCCCGACCAGCTCTAGATGTGGGCGCCGGACGATGGCGCGTATCGACAGGCTGCTTATCCAACCGGTGGAGATGACGGCTACTCGTAAGACTTTGTCGTCCATGTACTTCCATCCTTCGTTCGGTCACAGATCGGGTATCGGAAGGGATGAGTTTGGCCCCTGCAGGCCACCGTCGACGACGAAGGTCGAATTGGTGGCGTAGCAGTCGCGGGTGGACAGGTACAGCGTCAGCCGCCCGAGATCGGCCACGTCGCCGATGCGATGCAGTGGCGTCAACTCCTTCAGTTTCTCCTCGGAGCCCGGCATCAGATCGAAGCTCGACTGCAGCCCGGTCGTCATGAACGCACCAAGGGCGATGGCGTTCACCCGGATCTTGGGCGCGAGTTCCTGGGCCATAGCTCGGGTCAGCGCTTCGAGTCCACCCTTGGCCACCGAGTAGGGCAGTAAGCCGCGGATGCCGAATCGTCCTGCCCCGGAGGAGATGTTGACGATGGAGCCTCGGCCCACTTTCAACATATGCGGTACGACGAGCTGGCTCATGATGAACGCGGAGGTGACGCAGTAGTCGAAGGTGTTGCGGAGATTTTCATCGGTGAGGTTCAGGAATGGGCCATAGGTGGCAAAGCCCACGTTGTTCACCAGGATGTCGATCCGGCCGAACTCTTCGACCGCCGTCTTGACGACTCGTTCGCTGTCAGGGCGTTCGAGCGCATCAGCTGTAAGCGCGAGGCCTTTTCCGCCTGCTTCCTGGATCGCCTTGATCGTTTGATTCACCTCGGACGACGTGCGGGCGGTGCCCACGACCGTGGCACCAGCCTCCGCAAGCACCTTCGCGATACCTTCGCCGACGCCGCGCCCGGCGCCCGTCACGATCGCAACCTGTCCGTCGAGTTGAAACTGCTCGAGTGCCACGGATGTCTCTCCTCGGGATGTGCCGGCGATAACCGAACTTACCGTTCGAGAACGCTTATTTACGCAAATCGAGAACTTCGCTTTCGGGCCGCTCGTAGAGTCGTGGCCATGACGGAGTCACTGCCGATGCTGCACCATGTCGTCTTCGCCATCACGATCGAGCGTCTCGATCGTGCCGCCGAATACCTCACCGCGCTGGGTTTTCACTTCGTGGCTTTCGAGCACGAGGAGCTTGGTCTCCAGATCAGGCTCGACTGGGACCACGGCTTCGAACTCATCGCGCCGACGGACAATGCACCGAAGGACGCGGGGATGGCAGCTGACTTCCTGGCCCGCAACGGCGACGGCTTGTTCTCGGTGGTCGTACGAACCGCCGATTGCGATGAGTCCGAGCACATCGCATTGCGCTATGGCGCAAAGTCCGACTTCCGCCAGCGCGTCGAGGGCGACGGCTTCGAGGTCAACGAAATAAAACTGGAGCCGTTGTACGGTATCCCGCTGACGTTACTCACGACCAACCTGCCGTGACGGGGCCGAGTTACCGCCCTGCCAGCAGCCCGCTCAACTGATCGGCCAAGTCAGACTTCTTGATCTTGCCTGTCGCGGTGAACGGTAGCTGCGACTTGTCGGTGATCCAGATGAACTTCGGTACCTTGTATGCCGAGATCTGACTGCGCATCTGCGTCTTCAAGGCGTCGCCATTGAGCACTGAAGCGCCTCGTGGCACCACCGCGGCGGCGACCACCGTGCCGTGATCGCCGTCCTGAGCCCCGACTACGTACGCCTCGAGTACGCCGTCGCAATTCGTCAGTGCGAGTTCGACTTCGGCCGGAGTGACATTGGTGCCGCCTTCGGTCTTGATCAGGTCGCCCAACCGGCCGGTGAAAGCGATCCAACCGTCTTCGTCCTGGACCCCGCAGTCGCCGGTCCGGTAATAGCCGTCTGGGGTGAACACGTCCTCGCGTTCCCGCTTGTACAGACGTTGCATCAGCGAATACCCCCGGACCCAGATCTCGCCGGCCTGCCCGACCGGAACCGGTTGTCCCGATTCGGGATCGACGAGCAGGTGGTCGAGTCCGTCGATTGACAACCCGCCGGTTTCGGACCGTTCCGGTGGTTGCGGCACATAGGGGTCGACTCCTACATGGTTTCCGCAGAGTTCAGTCATGCCCAACGCGTTGGGCCCCTTCGGTCGGCGGTCATCCGGAACCATCGCGGGCATGCTGGTGCGTCGCACTGAGGTCAGGTCCCGGCCAGCGAAATCGGGATGCTCGGCCAGTGTCTTTCCCTGCTGGGGCCACCCCAGAGTGATGGTTGCGCGGTGGGCCTCGATGAGCTCCAGTGCTTCGCCCGCATCGAACGCCGACTGAGTGACCAGGGTCGCGCCGTGGTGAATAACCGCGTGCAGGCCCGTGATGAGACCGCCGACCCAGAAAAATGGCATCGCCGTGAACATCACCGAGTCATTGGTCACGCCGTAGTGGAACGTGAGGTTGTAGGTGTGGCGAACGAGGGCGCCGTGAGTGTGCACCGGCGCCTTCGGCGGACCCGTACTCCCGGAGGTGTAGATGATGCAGACGTCGTCGGCGGGTGTCACGCACGATTCGACGTCAACTAGGAAATCCTCGTCGATGTCGGAAGCGTCGGGTTCCGTGCCATCGCGAAGCTCTGTGGCCCACGCCCGATCGCATTGCCCCCCCACGGCGATGGTGCGCAGGTAGGGCGCGGCTCGTACGGCGAGGCGCCCGGGGGTGGCCTGTCGCGCGAGCCCCGGTAACGCCTCTTCGAGGCGCTCCAGGAAATCGTGGTTCCGAAACTTCGGCCAAGCGATAATCGCTCGCAGATCGGCGTGCCGAGCAGTCCAGGACAACTCCGAACCTTTATAGAAGGTGTTGAGCGGCACCGCGACAGCGCCGATGCGTGTGACTGCGAACCACGCCAGCGCCCACTCGATGCCGTTCGGCATGAGGATGCCGACATGATCACCCTTGTTGATGCCGTCCGCGAGGAGCCTCTTCGCGAGGTGCGCCGATTTGCGTTCGAGGTCGGCGTAGGTCAACTCGCGTCCGTCGGCTACGACGAAAGCCTTGTCACCGTACTGCGCTGCACTTGACCGCACCAGCGCCGGGATGGTCGGAGAGATGGTCGGGAACGGCATTACCGAAGGATAGTTGCTTTTGCGAATTTCGAGAACAGAGATTCTCATGATGGGTGGGCGACCGTAAGATGCGGATATGTCGGCATATGAGGATTCGATGATGGTGGCACGACTCGACCGGATCGAATCCGCTCAGGCGATCGCCCAGTTGCCAAGCCGCTACGCGATGGCACTCGACGCACGTGACCTCGATGTACTAGTGGCACTGTTCGTCGATGACGTCGACGCAGGCGCCGAAGGGCGTGGCCGAGACGCGCTAAAGCGCTGGTACGACGGCGTGCTGCGGCGGTTTTATCGAAGCATTCATCTCATCTGTGGGCACCAGTTCGACTTCGTCGACGCAGATCACGCGACCGGTTCGATCTACTGCCGGGCCGAACACGAGGATGGTGATGGGTGGTTCGTCATCACGATGCGATACGACGACGTTTACGAACGCCGCAACGGCCAGTGGGGTTTCGTCCGCAGGCGGGAGCACCCGTGGTATTCGGTCGACGTGACCGAACGGCCGGGGCCAGATTTCATGCGTTGGCCCACTGACGTTTCGCTACGTGCGGCGATGCCGCAGCGAATGCCCTCCTGGAAGTCCTTTTGGGACGTCGGCGATCCGACCTTGCCCGGCCGGCTTTCGGCTCGGCCCTAGCGTCTACAGCTAGTCGGAATTGCCATTATCGCCTGATGTAAATTGGCATTACCGCAGCGGCGCTGGTTTGCCGCCGCAAAACACAGAGGTCATGGAGGACGTCATTTCCGACGACAAGGTACTCAGCGGTGTGCGCGTGCTGGAGGTCGCTGCCTGGACGTTTGTCCCTTCCGCCGGCGCCGTTCTTGCGGAGTGGGGTGCAGAGGTCATCAAGGTAGAACCGCGAATCGGGGGCGACCCCCAGCGTGGCCTGGTGACGATGGGCATCGTGGACGAGGGAGGCGGATCGGTCAATTACATGATCGAGATCCCGAATCGTGGCAAGAAGTCCATCGGCATCGACCTGACGACACCGGGAGGCCAGGAGATTGTTCGCGAGCTCGCCAAGACGTGCGACGTGTTCCTAACCAGCTACCTGCCGAACCGTCGCACGAAGATGGGGATCGACGTCGCAGATATTCGGGCCGTGAATCCGAACGTCGTGTACGTCCGCGGGTCCGGTCATGGCCCGAAGGGACCCGATTCCGACAAGCCTGGTTACGACGGGGTGTCCTACTGGGCGCGTGGCGGCATTGCCACGGTCCTCAGCGAAGGAGACGAGTTGGTTCGGTCGCGTCCGGCCTTCGGCGACCTACTAGGGGGAATGACCATCGCGGGTGGAATCGCCGCGGCGCTATACAAGAAGGCGACTACCGGTCAGGGTTCGGTAGTCGACGTGTCGCTGCTCGGTCTGGCGGCGTGGAATCTCAGCCCGGACGTCGCTGTGAGCCAAATCCACGGCGGCAGTGCCATTCCGAAGTACGGTCACGCCGATGCTCCCAACCCTCTGGTAGGGACCTATCGCACGAAGGACGAGCGCTACGTCCAGCTGATGATGCTCCAGCTGGACAAGTTCTATCCCGAGGCGATGCGCGCCATCGGCCTACCCCAGTTGATCGATGATCCGCGCTTCGCCGAGCCTGCTTCGCGATACGCGAATCGCATTGAGTTGATCGCCCTGTTAGACAACGTGTTCGCGCAGCGCACCCTCGCCGAATGGCGCGAGACCTTGGCTGGGCTGTCTGGTGCCTGGGGCGTGGTGCAAACGCCGGGCGAACTCTGTGAGGATCCTGCGGTAACGGCGAACGGCTATGTCGCCCATACCACGACGATGAGCGGCGTTTCGTATTCGATGCCCACGAACCCAGTCCAGTTCGACGAAAAGCCCGTCGTGCCTCCCGGAGCGCCGGAACATGGCCAGCACACCGAAGAGGTCTTGATCGACGCCGGCATTGCGTGGGACGTCATCGAGAAGTACAAGGAAGCCGGAGCGATCCTATGAATGCCATTACACCGGAGGCGGATTCGGTCGAGTTCGATCCCTTCTCTCAGGAATTCTTCGACGGGGCGTATGCGACGTATCGGAGGCTGCGCGACGAGGCGCCTGTGTACTACAACGCCAAGTGGGACTTTTGGGCGTTGACACGATACGACGACGTGGCGCCGGCAACCAAGGATCACGAAACGTACTCCTCGGCCAAGGGCGCCACCCTCGACATGATGAAGGCGCACGACGACGCCATACCGTTGCCCAAGGTGATCATCTCGATGGACCCACCCGAGCACCAAAAGATGCGCAAGCTGGTCAGCAACGTATTCACCCCGCGCGCCATCGCATCTTTGGAGGACATGGTTCGCGAGAAGGTTTACGAGCGCATTGAAGGTATTGACCCGGCCTCATTTGATGTGGTCGCCGACTTCGCGGCGCTGTTCCCCAATGAAGTCATCACCGCGATGCTCGGGGTCCCGAAGGAGGACCGCGACCAGATCCGGCGCTGGGTGGACCTGTTGCTGGAACGTCACATCGGCGAGATCGCAGTGCCGCCAACGGGGTTCGAGGCCTCGATGAACACCGGCATCTACTATTACAACCTCATCCAACAGCGGCGCGCCGAGCCGCAGGACGACATGATCAGCCGGCTCATCGAGACCGAAATCGAACGCGACGGCCAGGTAGAGAAACTAACCGACGTCGACATTGCCGGGTTCGCGACCTTGCTTGGGGGCGCAGGCGCCGAAACTGTTACCAAGCTGATCGGCAACGCGATCGTGGCTTTCGCAGACTTTCCCGATCAGTGGCAGAAGCTCCGCGACGACCGCAGCAAGATTCCGGCGGCTATCGAGGAACTGTTGCGCTACGAGGCGCCTTCTCAATACCAGGTGCGCGCGGCCACCCGTGACGTGACGTTGCACGGCAAAACGATTCCGGCCGGCAGCGCGGTACTGCTGGTCACCGGTTCGGCCACGCGTGATGAGCGGATGTTTCCCGATCCAGACCGTCTGAACATCGAGCGTGAGCGCAAGATGGGCTTCAACCTTGCTCTTGGTTACGGGATCCATAGCTGTTTGGGTGCCGCTCTGGCGCGAATGGAAGGCCGCATCGCACTTGAGGCTCTGCTCGATTTGATTCCGGAGTACGAGATTGACCGCGACGGACTGCGTCGGGTGGCGATGGCCAACGTCAGTGGTTGGTCCAATGTGCCTGTGCGCAAGCTGAATTAGGGTCAGCGCGCCAGTGGCCGTAGCGGTGCAGCGACGCTGCATCGGTATGCTCCCGCATAAAAGGTTTCAGCGGCCCCCACGCAGGGTTGAGCAACACCTGCTGCGGCCATCGAATGAGTTTTGAATGCCCGTGCCGCGATACTGAGCTGGTGCTCGACGCGGCCTACGCCCGACGCCAACTCGGTCGGCCATCTAGCTCCCCACAGCGCGACCTCGGTGGGGCGGTTGCGCGATGCGGCTTTGAAGAACCGGCATACGTTGCTATTCGCTGTGTAGAGTCCACCGGAAATCACTAGTCCGTCCGGCCACTCGGTCGGAGCGGCGAGAGCGTCGGGCAGCAACTCGCGGGCATCGACGCCCAAGATCTGCATCGGGCGTCCGTCACTGAGCTCCGCAAGGTAGACGTCCACTTCCCAGCCCGAGCGCACCCGGTCGAAGACGAGTCCGCCTGCAGCAGTTACGGCATCGATGGTATCGGCTGCCAGTATCGTCAGTTTGTATCTGGTGGCTCGGCCGCGGTCTGGCCGTGATTTTCGCTCTTGCCCAAAACCGTCGTTGTAATCGGTCGACGCCAGGGTCATGCGTGACCCACCCTATGTGAGAACATGAGATAATCATTGCTCTCAAAAAAGAGAATGTCCATAGCCGCAGTAAGGCGGCATGTCATGTCCATTAAGCGATACGGAGCCGAAATGGTGAAACCGGGAACACGACTGCGGAGCCAGGTGTGCGACACCCAGGTCATCGTGGTTAAGCCGTCTGACGAGTTCGACGATCTGTGCTGCGGTGGCGTCCCGATGGTGCCGCTCGACGCCCAGATCGACCCTGCCGCAGCATTGGATCCAAAGTTCACCGCCAACTCAGTGATGGGTAAGCGCTACGTCGATGCTCATGGGGCCGAGGTGTTGGTGACCAAACCAGGAGCAGGCACCCTGGCCGTGGGCTCGACGCCGCTGGTCCTCAAGGAGGCCAAGCCGTTGCCCGCCAGCGACTGACACCGCACGATCATCCCGCAACGTCGGCTCGGCGCGTTCGCGTTACGCGGTCTTCGGCAAAACCCCGAACCACGTATGGACGTACGAAGTCTGCTACGGCGTCGTCATCTCGCATGTTGATCCGTGGCGAGGGAGTGGTGAACAGCGAGAACAACATTCGTGCGAACCACTCAGCCGCCGTGGTGATGTTGAGTTCGTTTCGCACTTCCCCCGTCACCCGTGCGCCGGAGATGTAGGGAGCGAGGAAATCAGTGCATTCCTCGAGCAGAGTTGCTGCGTTCTTGGTCAACATGAGGTGCACTTCTTGCTCATCGAAATAGACCTCGGGTTCAACGACTTGGCGGGCCTGCGTCACGAACACCGCCGCCCTCACCAGCTTGTCCTCTAAAGTGCTGCCGCCATCGCGATCGATAGCCTTGGCCATATTGCGGTAGAACCGCTGCGATGCGGCCTCCGCACACGCCTCGACAATCGTCTCCTTGTCCCGAAAGTACTCGTAGAATGTGCTTCTGGACACAACTGCGGCACGCGCGATGTCGACGACCGTAGTTTTTTGCAAGCCAAAGTTGCGAAAGCACGCGAAAGCGGCCGAGATGATGGCACCCCGGGTGTCGGTCGCAGTTGCTTGCGTCATATGCCGGCCAGGATCTCCCGGCGTCGGTGCACTGATGTCATCGGTCCGGAGCGAGGATCAGCCCGCTGGTCGGAACCCCGGTGCCGGACGTGACGAGAACGTGCTCGACATTTTCGACTTGGTTGTACGACGTGCCACGCACCTGACGCACGCCTTCGGTAATGCCGTTCATACCGTGAATGTAAGCCTCGCCTAGCAATCCGCCGTTGGTGTTGATAGGCATACGGCCACCGATCGAGAGTTCGTCAACCGACACGAAATCCTTCGCCTCGCCCCGCCCGCAGAATCCGAGTTCCTCGAGTTGGGTGAACACGAACGGGGTGAAGTGGTCGTAGAGAAAGGCTGTCGAGATATCTGACGGCTTGAGTCCGGAGTCACCCCAGAGCTTTTCGCCGACGACGCCCATCTCGGGTAGTCCGGTGATCTCCTCCCGGTAGTAACTTGTCATAACCTCACCGTCGTAGGCCGCACCCTGTGCCGCAGCAGTGATAACGGCGGGTGCCTTGGCCAGATCGCGCGCGCGCTCGACGCTGGTGACGACCATTGCGACACCGCCGTCGCTTTCCTGACAGCAGTCGAGCAGGCGCAGTACCGGTTCGATGATCCAGCGTGACTTTTGATGCTGTTCAAGAGTTATCGGCTTCTCGTAGAACCAGGCATCGGGGTTCTTGGCCGCGTGCTTACGGTCGATCACGGCGATCTTTCCAAAGTCGGCGTTGGTCACCCCGTAGGCGTTCATATACCGCTGAGCGTGCAGGGCTACCCAGCCGGCCGGCGTCATCAACGCAAACGGCGCATAGGGCGCCATCCATAGCGGCGTCACGCCGGGCTGTCGGCCCGCACCACCGAATCGAAATCCGGAGCGCTCGTTGAACGCTCGGTAGCAAACCACCACCTCGGCGACACCTGTCGCGACGGCCATGGCGGCCTGCATGACGGTGCCCGCGGCGGCTCCGCCGCCATGCGGGACTCGCGTGAAGAAAGAAAGGTCCTTGATGCCGACATTGCGGGCGACCTCGATCTCCTCGTTCTCGTCGACGGTGAAAGTGACCATTCCGTCCACATCGGCTGGTGTAAGCCCGGCGTCCGAGATCGCAGCCTTCACGGCCTCACAGGCCAGTTGCATCTCGCTGCGGCCCGATTCCTTCGAGAACTCGGTCTGACCGATCCCGACGAGGGCGGCCTTGCCGGCTAGACCACTCACCCGTCCACCCCTTCGAGGAAGCTGAGGACCGCGGTGCCGGTCGCGTGGTCGCCAAGGCTGTTGGTGCCCTTGAACGCAACCTCAACCAGGCCCTCGGCGTCCACCGTCGACTTGTCGATAACACTCCCGGTGAACCGCAGGGGGTCGTTCGGGTAGGCGGGAGCGCCAAGGCGAACGGCCAGCTTCTTGATCATCGCCTCTGGGCCGCCCCAGTCGTGCAGGAACTTCACGCACAGCCCGTTGGTGGTGAGGATGTTCAGGAAGATGTCCTTGGACCCTTGTGAGTTGGCGAAGTCGCGGTCGTGGTGAACAGGCATGTAGTCCCGCGAGGCTATGGCGCCCGCGACGATCAGCGTGGTTGTGACAGGGACGACCATCGGCGTGATTTCGTCGTCGACGTTGATGGCATTCCAGGAGAGCGTCGTGGTGCGCCCGATTGTGGCGGTCATTCGTTTCCTTCCGCGTAGGAGCTGCCGAGCCGGACCAGTTGTTGCGGGGCCGAGCCGAGTGCGAGTTCGATGTGTTTGGCCCACAGGAAGTACCGTGAGACCGGGTAGGTGACGTCGATTCCCATGCCGCCGTGGACTTGCTGCGTCGTGGCGGTCACCCTTGCGCCGGCTTCTGAGGCCCAGAATTTGGCGATGGTGGCTGCACGGTCAGCGGGCCGGCCCTCGGCGACGAGCCAGGCCGCGTGCCAGGTGGTCCAGCGGATGGCCTCGACGTCGATGAAGGCGTCGGCCATGCGTTGCTGGACGGCCTGGAACGACCCGATGGGTCTGCCGAACTGTTCACGTTCGCTGGTGTAGGACGCCGCGATGCGCAGTGCGCGCTCCGCGACGCCGACCTGAATCGCGCACAGCCCGACGAGGGCCCGGGTGTGCAGCGATTGCACGGACTCGACGCCGATGTCGGACCCCAATCGCTGTGCCACCGCTCCGGTAAGGACGACGTCGGCGTGGGGCTCACCGTGGGTGGTGTGGACCGGCGTTACGTCGACGCCGTCGGCGTCAGTGTCGACAACGAACAGGGCGGGTCCGTCATCTGTGTGAGCGGAGACGACGATGGCGTTGGCCAGTTGCCCGGCGGGTACCAACTCCTTGGTGCCCTCGAGCCGCCAGACGTCGCCGTCCTGACGCGCGGTGGTGTGTGGCGAGGTGGGATCGGAATTGCCCGGCTCCCAAAGCCCGGCGGTCAGGATCGTGCTGCCGTCCACCACTCCGCGGAGATACTTCTCTTGTAGCGCTGAATCACCATGGCGGGCAACGGTGTCCGCTCCCAGCACCAGGGTGGCGTAGAGGGGTACCGGGGCGACGCTTCGGCCGACTTCGGCGAGCAGCACGCCGAGTTCGAGAAAGCTCCCGCCGCTTCCCCCGACAGTTTCGGGCAGCGCGATACCGAGCAGATCCGAGGATGCCAGTTCGCTCCACAGCGCTGCGTCGAAGCGGTCCTGAGCGGACTCGAGCTCGGTGAGACGTTCGGGGGTGGCGCGACGTTCGAAGAGTTGCCGCGCGACCTTGCCGACGGTTTCTTGTTCTTCGGTGAAGGAGAAGTCCATGTTGTTCGTGGTCCCGTCGGTTAGTGGGCTGGTCGAAATTGGTGCAGCACCAATTCGTCACCGCTGGGGAGGGCTTCGAACTTTTCGTAGAACACCTCAACCGGGAGCCCATTCTCGACGGCTTCCGGTTCGATGTCACAGAGGTTCGACACGATCCGCACGCCTTCGTCCAGTTCGATCAGGGCGACGACGTATGGATACTGGATGAACGGCAGCGGCGGATACTGGGGCATCACGAAGCTGTAGACCGTGCCGCGTCCCGAAGATACGAGGTAATCCCATTGCAGCGACTGACAATTGCCGCACATTGGCCGGGGCGGGACCCGTAGGGTCTGGCAATCCGTGCAACGCTGAATGCGAAGCTCGTGATCCTTCAGGCCGGACCAGAAGAATTCGGTGTCGGGGCTGACCGAAGGCGCGAGTCTGCTGGCCATCAGCCGCCCGTCTTGAAGCGCAAGGTGCGGAACTTCTGACGCCCGATGACATCGCCGTGCTGATCTCGGTACGTGCTGGTCCACGTCACGAAGAAGCCGGCGCCCATGGCGGTCTGCTTCTCGTCGGATATCGACTCGAACACCGTCTCGGACGAAATCTCATCACCCAGCTTCGGATAGCGCTCCATCTCGAACTCCGAGTTGGTGGCGACGATACCGGTATAACCCGCTTCGGTGAGGAATTCGAGTGGGTTGTTCTTGGGGAGCTCGACTGGCACGCCACCGCGCTCGTGAATGCCCTCCAGCTTTGGCGGCGCCATGGTCCAGCTCTGCAACATGACCGGGGGAGAGACGATCTCGCCGTATCGCGAGCCCTCGGCGAACTCGGGGTCGAGATAGGCCGGATTCAGGTCACTGAGCGCGTACGCCCAGTGACGAATCATCGCCGCATTTACCGGATCCGGTGCCTGCGCCGGCTTGCTCGATCCAACAGGCTTGCCGATGAGATCATCGAGACGTTGGCGCAGTGCGACTTTCGCGTCGTCAGACACTTGGTCGTTCCTTTCTTGGATAGTTGCTAGCTCGCCGAAGCCCGCATGTCGCGCGGTGCTCGCGGCATGCCGAGACCGGCCATCGCGATGATGTCGCGCTGGAGTTCGTTGGCACCGCCGCCGAAGGTGTTGATCACGGCTAGGCGGTAGGCGTGCTCGAGTTCTCCCTTGAGAGGCGCTGCCGAGCCGACTCGTGAACCGTCCTGGCCGACCACTTCGAGCAGTTCTCGAGCGACTTGCTGGGTGAGCTCAGTGCCGAATACCTTTGCCGCCGAGGCCTCGCCCATGCTCAGGGCCCCGGAGCTCATCGACGCGTTGACGCGCAAATTCAGCAATTCGTAAGCGGCCACTTGAGCTTCGACTCGAGCCAACGCCTGCTGCACCCACTGCTTGTCGATGACTTTGCCGCCATCCAGAGGGGTGGTCTTGGCCCACTTCAGGGTCTTGCGGAAGAGTGGCTCGAGGGCGCCGAGGTTGCCGAGTGCGGCGCGCTCCAGGTTGAGCTGGCTGGTCACCAGCTTCCAACCTTCGTTCTCGCCCAACACGATCGAGCTCGCGGGGACGCGGACGTCGTCGTAGAAGGTGTAGTAAGTGGATACCCCCGGCATCGTGTGCAGGGGCTTCCAGGAATAGCCCTTCGGCGTCAGTCGGCACCATGAACAGGGTGATCCCCTTATGCTTCTTCACCGTTGGATCGGTGCGGGCGGCCAGCCAGATGTAATCGGCGAACTCGGCACCGCTGGTAAACATCTTGGACCCGTTGATGACGAAATC
Organism: uncultured Actinomycetota bacterium; assembly: GCA_963796825.1. Lineage (GTDB taxonomy): Bacteria > Actinomycetota > Actinomycetes > Mycobacteriales > Mycobacteriaceae > Mycobacterium. The sequence goes on along the minus strand of CAWCNE010000003.1, from coordinate 944,888 downwards.
GTCGCCATCGCGCACCGCGCTCGTGCGTAGCGACGCGAGATCGCTACCCGCACCGGGCTCGGAGTAACCGATGGCGAAGTCGATGGTGCCCTTGAGGATGGCCGGAAGGAACTTGTCCTTCTGTTCGTCGGTACCGAACTGAATGAGCGTGGGCCCGACCGTGTTCAGGGTGATCATGGGCAGCGGTGCGTTGACCCGGCGCGCCTCTTCACCGAAAATGTACTGCTCCAACGCGGTCAGACCGCCGCCGCCGTACTCGGTCGGCCACGCGACGCCGAGCAGGCCGGCCTCGCCAAGGGCGCGTCGGCAATCAGCGACAGCCGCCCCACCCTCGGTGGGTATGGCGACGGAGGCCCGTCGCTCGGGCGTCATGACGTCTTCGAGACGCGCCCGATAGTCCTTGCGAAGTCGCTCTTGTTCAGGGGTGTAGTCGAAGTCCATGGATTAATTCGCTCCCAATTTGACGGGCATCTTCTTTACGCCGGGAGTCATCGTTGCGCGCAAACGCGTGACGTCGCCGACGAGTTCGATGGACGGAAAGGTGCTCAGTAACACCTCGAACAACACCCGTGCTTCAAGCCGCGCCAGTTGCGCGCCGAGGCAAGCGTGTTCGCCTGCGCCAAAGGCGATGTGCGGGTTGGGATGCCGGGTGATGTCGAACTGCTCGGAAGTCTTTCCGAAGATGTCCTCGTCTCGATTCGCCGAGCCGTAGAGCATCACGACCGTGTCGCCCGCTTTGATGAGTTGACCCCGGATCTCCACGTCTTCAGTGGCTTGGCGCGCCATGTGGGTGACGGGGCTGGTGAACCGCAGCATCTCCTCGACTGCGCTGGGCAGTAGCGAAGGATCACCGCGCAGCAGCGCGAATTGGTCGGGGTGGTCGAGCAGCGCCAAGGTACCCAGCGCGATGAGGTTGCGGGTGGTCTCGTTGCCCGCCACCAGAAGCAGGAAGGAGAAGTTGAGCAGATCCGCATCGCTGAGCATCTCGCCGTTGACCTCCGCCGCGGCAAGAATGCTCAGCAGGTCGTCCTGTCCGCTGACTACGCCGGTGCGCCGCGCCTCGATCAGCTTCGTGAAGTACTCGTACAGTTCGCCCAGAGCCACCAGGTGGTCCATCTCGATGTCGGGATCGGCAGTACCGACCGCGGCATCGGACCACTCGCGGAAGCGCTCCCAGTCGTCGGCGGGCGCCCCGAGCATCTCGGCGATCAACCGGGTGGGCAGCGGCGAGGCGATCTCGTCGGCGAACTCGAGCTCACGAGACGGGTCCACATCATCGAGAATGCCTTTGACGATTTCGCGCACCTTCGGCTCCAGCAACGTCACCTGGCGCCGGGTGAAGCCCGAGTTGATGAGCTTGCGGAGCTGCCGATGCCGGGGCGGGTCGGTAAAGATGAGGTTGCCCTCCTGAACGGGTTCAGGTTGGGCCGGGTCGGGGATGCTGATGCCCTTGGTTGACGTGAACTTGGCTGGGTTGCTTGAAACGAAGCGGATGTCTTCGTACTTGGCCAAAGCCCAGAAATTGGTTACGTCGTTCCACACCACCGGACTGGTCGCGCGAAGTTCGCGATACGCCGGATACGGATCACCGGCGTAGAAGTCGGGGGAGTGGAGGGGGATTGAAGTCGTGGGCACCGCACGCCTTTCTCACACCTGCTTGAATCGGACATACACAAAGGAAATGTCCATTTCCGTCGTGTCTACCGTATGGTCGGTCCACGTGTCAAACCTTAATAAGCAGGACGTATCCGACGCTCATCGAGCGTTGACGGCGGGTTCCCACTCGGTGTACACACAGTATGGATATGTATGCTCTCAAATTCGAGAATGCTGTCGCCAGCTAACTGCTGAAGTCAGAAAGGCGAGAAATCATGGCGGAAACGCGCGCACTCGTTGAGGAGTACGGCCTGTACATCGACGGCCAGTGGGTCGAGCCGGGCAGCGGGCGTTACGACGTGAACAATCCCGCCAGCGAGCAAGTCATCGCGACGGCCCCAGACGCGAGCGTGGCACAAGTCGAGCAAGCAATCGCCGCGGCCCGCCACGCTTTCGACTCTGGACCGTGGCCTACCGCAGAGCCTGCCGTGCGGGCACGCTGCCTGCAGCAACTCAGCGACGCACTGCTGGCCCGTGGTGAAGAGGTCTACGCCATGGCGCAGGCCGAGTGGGGCTGCACAGCAAACGAGCGGTTGATCCATGTCGAGGGGCCTGCCGTCATGGTTGGGAGGGCCGCGGAGCTCGCGCTCGAACCCGCTGAGGCGCCGATGGAGGCCTGGGGCGCAGCAGGAACCACTCTGCTGCGCTATGAGCCCCTCGGCGTTGTGGCGGCGATGACGCCATGGAACTTCCCCCACACCCTCAACGTCATGAAGCTCGGTGCGGCACTGGCCGCAGGGAACACGCTGGTACTCAAGCCTTCCCCCCTGACGCCGATCGCTGGGCTGGCACTGGCACGGATCATTCACGAAGAGACCGACATCCCACCTGGGGTCGTCAATGTGGTCACGCCCACCAGCGTGGAGGCCAGCAAGGTCCTGACACTCGATCCACGCGTAGACATGGTCAGCTTCACCGGAAGCTCATCTGTAGGCCGCGATGTGATGGCGGGCGCCGCTACCTCCATGAAGCGCATCCTGCTGGAATGTGGCGGCAAGTCGGCGAGCATCTTCCTCGATGACCTCGATGTCACCGACGAACTTCTTGAGCGAGTGTTGTTCGAGGGTTGCACGATGCACGCCGGTCAGGCCTGCATCCTCAACAGCCGATTACTGCTACCCGACTCGATTCACGACCACGTCGTCGGTCGACTCGCCGAACTGGCCCGCAATGTTGCGGTCGGGGATCCCAGTGACGCGACCGTTTCGATGGGACCGCTGATCAGCGCCGAACACCTCAATCGCGTGGAGAACTTCGTCAAGCGCGCAGAAAGTGATGGCGCAACGGTGATTACCGGTGGGCGGCGTCCGAAGGACCTTGCCACTGGGTATTACTTCGAGCCGACGATCCTGACCGACGTCACCGCCGAGTCGTCGATCGCGCAGGACGAAGTTTTCGGTCCGGTCTTGACGGTGCTTCGCTACCACGACGACGAGGACGCGGTAGCCATCGCGAACAACTCTGCCTATGGGCTCGGTGGCGCGGTGTGGGGCGCGGACGTAAGCCGCGCGCTCGCCGTCGCGCGCAAAGTCAGAACCGGTCAAGTTTCTATCAACGGCACCATTGCCGGCGACGCTCCATTCGGCGGATTCAAGCAGAGCGGCATCGGCCGCGAGGGAGGTTTGATGGGGCTGCGAGCGTACATGGAACCCAAGGCAATCGGGGTTCCTACGTGAGCGGGCCGCTGGATGGATTGCGGGTCGTCGAACTCGGCACCGAGATCGCGGGCCCTTATTGCACGAAGCTCCTCGTTGACCTCGGCGCGGACGTGTGCAAGGTCGAGTTACCTGAGGGGGATCCGCTACGTCGCTGGGCACCCTTCGTCGGCACCGGACAGGACGCTGAAAGCAGCGGGCTGTTCAACTACATTAACGCCGGAAAGCGCGGTGTGACAATTGATTTAGCGAGCAAGAGTGGCCAGATCCTGGCCCACGAGTTGATCGCCGGCGCCGACATTTTGGTGGAAAACATGCCTCCGGGATTGCTCGACCGCCGGGAGCTGGGCCTCGACACCGAAAGCCTGCAACGCATCAACCCCCACCTCGTCATCGTTCGCATCTCAGGCTTCGGTCAGGAGGGTCCACTTCGCGAATGTCAGTCGACCCCGCTGACCATGCAGGCCGCGGCGGGCTGGATCAGCGTGCGCGATCCGGATCGCGCACCTGTGCAGGCGGGTGCGCGGGTTCCCGAATATGTAGCCGGCGCGTTTGCCGCACTAGGCGGGCTGACTGCGCTGCGGATCGCGGCCGGAGCCAATCGCGTTATCGAAGTCGATGTCTCGACCTTTGAGGCGCTGCTGTCATCTCTGCCTTATCCGATGCTCATGGCCGAACGCCTGAAAAGTGCAGGGCTACCAACTAATTCCAAGGCTGCTCCCATGCTGGGAATCGTGCGGGCGGCCGATGGCTGGATCGGGATCAACTGCCTTACCGGACAGCACTGGCTCGACGTGTGCGCCATGATGGGCCTGCCGGAGTTCGGCGAGCATCAGCTGGCGATCATGCTCGGCGGACCCGAGCGTGACGAGTTCTTCGCAAAAGCGCAGCCGTGGCTCGACGCCATGACAGTGGCCGAACTCGTCGAGCTCAGCCAGGCCATGCGCATACCAGCTGCGCCGGTAAGCGACGGCGAGTCCATTCTGGCGTGCCCGCAATACGCCGAGCGTAGCTTCTTCATCGAAGGCGGTCGGGAAGGGGGGCGGTTTGTAAGACCAGGAGCCCCCTTCCGGCTGTCGAAGACGCCAGTGGCGTTGCCATTGCCCGCCCCACCCCTGGGCGCGGATGCCGGCCCCGGCTGGAACGAGGATCGAGCGGCGACGACCGAAGCGGCGGCAGTCGATGTGGCACTGCCCTTCGCGGGCCTAAAAGTATTCGACCTGAGTACATTTTGGGCGGGCGCCTACTTGACCTGCTACCTCGGTGCATTTGGTGCTGACGTGATCAAGATCGAGTCGATTCAGCGTCCCGACGGACATCGTTACTCCGGTGCGCTGCTTCGAGAGGGAGACGACTGGTACGAACGTGGACCCCTATGGCAGGGAACCAATCTCAATAAGCGCGACATCACGTTGGATCTCACTTCCGAGGCGGGCCGCGAACTTGCCCTGAGGCTGGCCAGCCAGGCCGACGTCGTGGTCGAGAACTTTTCGCCACGGGTCGTGGAGCAATTCGGCTTGGACTACGACTCGCTGGTCAAGGTCAACCCTGACGTCGTCATGGTGCGCATGCCGGGATTTGGGCTGGCCGGCCCGTGGCGCGACTACGTGGGTTGGGCGCTCAATATCGAACAGCTGTCCGGGATGTCGGCCTGCACGGGTTATGCCGATGGCCCACCGTGCAATCTTCAGGGGCCTGCTGATCCCGTCGCGGGAGTACACGCCGCTGTTGCACTGCTAGCCGCCCTAGAACACAAACGCTGTACGGGCGAAGGCCAGCTCATCGAGGTCGCACAGATCGAGGTCGGTGCGGCGGTCACCGCTGAGCCCGTCATCGAATATTCGCTGACGGGGAAAGTCCGACCACGCGAGGGAAACCGACACCGAACCTACGTGCAGGGTGTCTACCCGGCCAGCGGTCACGACGAGTGGGTGGCCATCTCCGTCCGACACGATTCGGATTGGGCCGCCGTCGTCGAGGCCATCGGTCTTACCGAACTGCGGGATGACGCTCGATTCGCATCGCAGGCGGCCCGGCTCGAAGATCACGACGCGTTCGACGAGGTGCTTGCCGCTTGGACTGGCAAGCATGGGCCGGACGAGGTCGTAGAGGAGCTCGCCCGGCGAGGCGTACCGGCCGATCGAGTGCTCACTTCCGATCGGATGTACGACGTGGACCAACTCCATGCTCGCGGTTACTACGAGGAGTTGGTGCATCCAATCACCGGCCGACATCGATTTCCCGGCTGGCCATTTCGTATTGCGCCGGGGCCGGCACGTCACCACCGGTTGCCGTCGCCGACGCTCGGACAGCACAATGCCGAGGTACTGCAATCGCTGGGGCTCACCGCGGAAGAGATTGCGACCCTGCGTGAGCAGCGAGTCATCGGGGATCGGCTCCTGAACGCATAGCGAACGATTGCTGCTGTGCTGTAAAGCGTTGCGCGCGCTAGTCCACCATCGCCGCAATAGTGTCGACCACACACGCCGGGCGGTCGGAACCCTCGACTTCGACCGTGACCCGGACTATAGCGCGGCCGCCCTTGTTGTTTCGCTCCACCTTGACGAGCTCGGCACCCGCACGAATCCGCGAGTCCACCGGCACCGGTGCGGGAAACCGAAGCTTGTCCGATCCGTAGTTGACTTGCATCGAGAGCCCGGTGACTTTGTAGATCTGCTGCACCAGAATTGGAACCAGCGACAACGTCAGATAGCCGTGTGCGATGGTCTTGCCGTATGGCCCGTTCGCTGCCCTCTCGGGATCGACATGGATCCACTGATGATCACCCGTCGCATCGGCGAACAGGTCGATCTCCTGCTGGGTGACGCGACGCCAATCACTGTAGCCGAGGTGCTCGCCGACGTGGGACTCAAAACCCGAGATCCCTTCGTAGACGACGGGATCCATCAGGCGGGCACCCTTATACCGAGCTGCTCCATGGCATTGCCGCCCATGATCTTGGCCTTGGCCGTATCGGAGAAGCCTCCGAGGCGGTCCACAAAGCTCAAGGGATCTCCGATGCCCTCGGGATGGGGGAAGTCCGAGCCGAACATCACGTGGTCCTCGCCCATGATGTCGATGATCCCCTTGAGGTCGTCTTCCAAGAACGGGTGGATGTAGATGTTGCGTTTGAACACCTCGACCGGATGCTCGTCGAATTCCTTCGGCATGATCTTGTAGGCCGTGTTGAGTTGCTCGAGCAGGTTTCTCACCCAGCCGCTGCCGTTCTCGACGCACAGGATTTTGAGGTCGGGGAACCGAGACAGGGCACCGTGGCAGATCATTGCCGCCAGGGTGTCCTCGATCGCGCGGTGCCCCATGACGACCTCGCGCAGTGCGCTCGGCGCGAAGGACAGGTACTCGTCGCCGCCCTCCCACTCCATCAGGTGCTTTTGGTACCCGCTGTCCGAGGCGTGCATGGTGACGGGAATGCCGGCGTTCACCACTTCTTGCCAGAACGGGTCGAACTCGGGCAGGCCCATCGACCGAGAGCCGCCGAAGCGACTCGGCACCGGCGCCGGGCGGATCAAAAAGGTCTTCATGTTGCGTTCGAGGCACCAGTGCAATTCCTTGATCGCCTCATCGACCAGCGGTAGGCAGATCACCGGTGTGGCGAAGATGCGGCCCTCGTAATCGAACGTCCAGTGCTCGTGCATCCATTCGTTGAGGGCGTGGATGATGGCGTGGGTCAGGATCACATCGTCGGTGGTGCGTTCCTCGATGAGGCTGGCCAGCGTCGGGTACATCACGCAGCGGTCAATGCCCAACTCGTTCATCAACGCGAGGCGAGGCGCCGGGGCCTGGTAAGCGGGGATGACATCCATTGCCTCACCGATGAACTCGCGGAAGTTCAGGCCCTCGGGGTTGTTGCCGAGAAAGTAGTCCTCCGCGCTGCCGGGCCTGGCCACCCGCGCGAACGTGGGGTTGGGAATCATGTGGCTGATGTGGTCCTTGACGACGAGCTTGGGTCGACCCTTGACCTCGACGTAACCCACCTTTCCGCGGTGTTCCTTCGGCAGGTACTTCGTGAGCGCCTCTTCCGTCTCGTACATGTGGTTGTCGATATCGAAGACGGGGTAGGGCAGTGAACGGGGAGACATCTGGCTGAATCCCTTCCTTGGAGCAGCGAATATGACCATTTACGCTATGTGGAAATGACGTTATCATTTGGGCGCGGCAACATCCAGATCGGGTCAGTTTCCGGAAAGCTCGCTCCAGGCGCTCAGCACCGCGTCGGTAGTGGTCACCGTGGCAAGTAGGGCCAAGGTGTTGTCGATGATCGACTCGGCGTATTCGCGGGGGTAGCCGCTCACTGCATCGCGCGGCAACACGAACTGATAACTGCGGTTCACTGCGTCCATGACGAAGTTCTGGATGGCGATATTGACCGAAACACCCACTCCCACAATCGTCTTGATATTCAGGTTGCGTAATACGGAATCGAGATCGGTACCGGTCATCGGCCCGACACCGTGCGTTCGGGTGAGCACTATGTCGCTGGGCAGTTGACCGAGCTCTGGCAGTACCGAAGCACCTGGGCTGCCCGGAGTCAGGTCGGCGGCGAACGATTTCCCCGCCATGAACAGCCTGGCGTTGGTGTTCGACCCGCGGTTGTCCGGTCGTTTCTGGATCAGGCAGTGTACGACCGAGACCCCCGCAGTGCGGGCAGCACCAAGGAGCTTCGCAATGTTGGGAATCGCCTCGCGGCGTGCCTCTTCGGCGAGCATCGGTAATCCGGCCTGAGGACCGATCACGCCTCCCTGGCATTCCTGGGTGACCAGTGCGGTGGTCGCCGGATCGAGGAGGTCGTGCAGGCTGGGTTGCGGCATGAGAATAGACGTTATCGTGTGCGGGGTCATGTCTTCCAGAGGAGTGGACCCAGAGGAGTGCAGATGTTGCTGTGGGAGCTCGAGATCCGTGAATCGGTGCGCCAGACGCTCGCCGACTACACAGCTGCCACCGATCGCTTTGATCTTCGCGCGCTGGCGGCGTGCTTCGCGCCGGACGGTGTCCTTGAGTTCACCGGTGGCGCCGAACCGTTGACGGGTCCGGTCGCAATCGAGGCAGGACTTTTGGCGGCAATGACCAGAGGACCCGACCGGATGGGGGCGGCGCCGACACACGTCCGCCACCACGTTTCCAGCGTCCGGTTCGGCTCGGTCGCGGAGGATCGCGTTGAGGCCAGCAGCTATTTCGCCGTCCACACCGACGTCGGTCTCGACCACTGGGGCCGCTACCGCGACCAGCTGATCCCCGTGGACGGCCAGTGGCTCTTTGCACATCGCCGGATCAGCGTTGACGCCTTCTCGCCTAACAGCCTGATGGCGGGATGAAAGCTGATCAGTTCGCGATGAACTCTTTCGCGAATGCCTGCGCGCGTTCGATGACCTCGGTGCGGTCGTTGCCGGCTGGGGCGATGGGAAGCCAGGTGACCCCCGCCGCCGCCAGTCGATCGACGGTAGCGTGCCGTTCGTCGGTCGATCGGCTGTCGTCCAATAGGTTTCCGGCCGAGAAGCAGATTTCCAGAGCTTCCGTTCTGCCGATTTCGGTTGCGTAGTTGTTCGCCCACGAGATCGCGGATTCCAACTCGTCGAGTGTTGAGATCTCGGCTGTCCGCGAGGCGGTCGCGTAGCCGAAGGTGTTGAACGGCGCCCAGCCCTGGCCGCGTGTCACCGCCCGGCGCACTGCAGGCTTGCTGTTGCCGCCAACCCAGATCGGAGGTGCGGCGGCGGGTACGGGGCGCAGGCGAACGCCGCGGGCGGCGAATGAGGTGCCCTCATAGGCAATGTCTTCGCCTGAAAGCACCTTGTCGAGCACGTCCAGCGCCTCGTCGAGGAGCGCGCCACGGTTATCGAAATCGATTCCAAGAGCGTGGAATTCGGGCTTGAGGTAGCCCGCTGCGGTCCCGATGATCAGCCTTTCTCCGGACAGTATGTGAAGACTCTGGATCGACTTCGCACCCAAAAACGGATTGCGGTAGGCCGCTATGTAGACGTTGGTCAAGAGCTTAATGTCGGTGGTGGCAGCCGCCGCGAAAGACAGTGCCACGAAAGGGTCGAGGGCGTGGTGGCCGCCGTGATCGAGCCATTTCGAGTCGGGCGCGGGATGGTCAGTGACGTGAACCGCGGCGTAGCCGGCGGTTTCTGCCGCGCGTGCGACCTCCGAGATGGCTGCCGCGGACACGAACTCCGCCGGGGCTTCGATCCGTTGGGTGGGTAGTTCCAGGGAGTATGAGATTGGCACGGAGGTCCTTTCAGATAGAGACGAGATCTGCCAGACGCTGGGCGTGGTAGTCGGGGCTGCCGAAAATCAGCTCGGTTGCTTTGGCTCGCCGCACGTATAGGTGCGCGTCGTGCTCCCATGTGAAGCCAATGCCGCCGTGAATGCGCATGTTGTCCAAGGCTGCCTGCAAAAATGCTTCCGAGCAGGTCATTTTGGCGACGGCAGCCGCGGTTGCCAGGTCGGGGCCATCGGCCGCCTCCGCGGCGTGTACGACGGCCGAGCGCGCCCCTTCGACCGACACCAACATGTCCGCACACCGGTGCTTGATCGCCTGGAAGCTCCCGATGGCCCGGCCGAACTGGATGCGCTCCTTGGCGTAGCCCACGGCCATGTCGAGGCAGCGCTGCGCTGCTCCGAGCTGCTCTGCGGCCAGCGCCACTACCGCGAGGTCCGATGTGCGGGCCAGTCCGGTCGCCGCGTCGCCGTCGGTTCCGATGAGCCGGCCCGGCGCCCCGTCGAACCTTATGCGTGCGACCTTGCGAGTGCGGTCCAGGCTCGCGAGTGGCTCGCGCTCGACTCCTTCGGAACCCGCGGAGACCGCGAGTAGGGACGGGCCGGCCGGGGTGTTGGCCGCGACGAGCATGACGTCGACACAGTGGCCGTCGAGCACCAGCGGTGCGTCGCCCGATACTCGATAGCCATCGCCGTCGCGCGCCGCGGTCAATGTCACCGCCGCGGCGTCCCATCCATCCAGTTGCCCGTTGAGGATCAGCGTCGCGGTAGAGGTGCCATCGACGAACGTCGGGAGGAATTCCTCCATCGCCGCGCGGTCACCGCTGGTCAGAATGGCTTGAGTGGCCAATGCGACGGTTGAGAAGAATGGTGCGCACAGTAGAGCGGCGCCCATCTCTTCGAAGACGACGGCCAGTTCGGACATGCCTGCGCCGGCTCCGCCCCACTCTTCGGGTACGGCGATGCCGTGAAGGCCGAGCTCGCAGGCCATTTGGCGCCACACGCCCTCGTCGTAACCGACCATGGTCGCCATGAGTCGGCGCACGGTACCGCTGGGCGAGGCGGCCTCCAGGAACTGCCGTACGGCTGCTCGAAGGTCGTCGAGCTCAGTCATCGGGCGTATGCGTTGACGCGGTCATGTCTTCCTGACGTGTGTGGTCGCGGCGGACGGGCATCTTCTCGATCCCGTCTCTGGACCCCGAGATATGCGTTTCCGGAACAGGATAGTATGTTTTCCAGAATCGGAGAATATCCATTCTCGCCGGAAGGAGCTGCACGTGACGGCGAAACTTGACTACGGGATCTTTGATTGCGATACGCATTGCTACGAGACTCGGGATGCGTTTACCCGATACCTGCCCAAGGAATTCCACGATCGGGCGATCACACCAGTGCGCGCCGCCGACGGCAAGGAGGTCATCCTCGCCGGGCACCGAATCGCGACGTTCAACAGCGAGGCGGGGCTGGGGTTCGACCTCGCCTACCGGCCGGGTTCGCTCAAGGAGATGCTCAAGCAGATGGGGTCCGGCAATCCTGACGAGACCTACGAACCCCAGCCGATGCGTCCAGAGTTTCTCGAAAGAGAGCCCCGCCTGAAGGTGATGGAGCAGCAGAGCGTCGAACGCGCTGTCATCTTCCCGGCCGGAATGGCGCTTGCTGCTGAGCATTACGTCGACGACACCGAGGCTCTCTACGCCAATCTGCGCTCGTTCAATCGATGGTTCGACGAAACCTGGGGCTTCAACCACAAGGACAAGATCTACGCCACTGCGCTGCTTTCGCTGCGCGATCTGGAGTCGTCGATTGCGGAGACCGAAGCGATCATCGAACAGGGCGCGCGACTAGTGCTGCTACCTACCGGACCCGCCTACGGTCGCTCGCCGGGGGACCCGTACTTCGATCCGATCTACGCGCGACTGCAGGAAGCCGGCTGCACGCTGACGTTCCATATCCAGCCCTACTGGTATTTCAACGCCATCTCACCGGACTGGGGGCACAACCCAGATCCCGCCGCCTGGCACATGTCCGCCTGGCAATGGATGAATGTCTACGGTCAGCGGCCCATCGAGGACACCCTGTCTGCGCTGATCTTCGACAACCTGTTCGGTCGCTTCCCAGACCTGAAGGTCCTCGTCGCCGAGCACGGAGCGGAATGGGTTCCCCAGTTCGTCATTCACATGGACAAGAGCCGCGGGATGGGCCGTAACGGTCCGTGGATCGGCGGAAAGCTGACCGAGCGTCCGTCCCAGGTCTTTCGGAGGCACGTGGGTGTTGTTCCTTATCCTGAGGACGACATCCCAACGATCGTGGACCGGCTAGGTTACGACGAATGCCTGCTGATGGGGTCGGATTACCCACATGCCGAGGGCCTCGCCGAGCCGGCCGACTTCGTCAAGCTGCTCGACCCCCTAGACGACGCCGCGAAGAAGCGCATTATGCGTGACAACGCAGATCAGCTTCTTCTCCGGGGCTAGCCAGCCGATGGCCGATGACGACGTCGACCTCGACCTCGACCTGCGCGACTCGGCGCGGGATTTCCTCGCGGAGCGTGGTGAAAAAGAATCTGTAGCGGACCTTGCCGCGCTGGATTGGACCGGCCTGCTCGTCGACGAGCGAATGGGTGGTGCCGGGTGGCGACCCGTAGAGACGTGCGTCATCGCCGAAGAACTCGGCCGGGCACGCGACAGGTCGGCATGGTTCGGTACGACCATGGCCGCGGCCGCGCTCATGCATGCACCGGACGCAGTTCGGGAGTGCTGGTTGCCGGCCATGCTCAACGGCACGGCAACAGCGGGCCTGGCGCTCACCGGCGATGTTGTGCGCGTCTTTCGCGGAGCCGAAGTCGACATCGTTATAACTCTTGGGCGCAGAGGAATTCACCTGTTCGAGTTGTCGAACGGGCAACAACGCCGGCTTGACGAGGATTCGATGGACGTGGCCAGGGCGGTCTGCCTGGTGGACATCGCGGACATCCAGGGTGTGCTCATCGGATCCCCCGAAAGGGCCGATCAGCTGCTTGCAGTGGGGAAGTTGCTCGTCAGCGCGGACTCCGTAGGTGCCGTTTCGATGACATTGCAGCGCCTCACGGCATATCTCAAGGACCGCATCGCTTTTGGTGCGCCAATCGCGAGCTTTCAAGCGGTGCAGCACCGTCTGGTTGAGCTCTTGGTGTTTGAGGTCAAAGCTCGGGCTGCGGTGATGAAGGCCGCGCGCGCGGTCGCGGCCGATGACGAGCGCGTGGCCGCACTGACGGCGGTGGCCCACGCCTTCGTTGCGGCGAGAGCCACCGCCGCGGTAGACGAATGCATGCAGCTGTCCGGAGGAATCGGCTTCACCTGGGAATACCCGCTGCACCACGAACTGCGGCGGGTGTTCACCAACGCACAATCGCTCGGCACGGCGCGATCAAGCCGCGCACTGCTCGCGGAGGTATCGGGGTGGTAGGCGCTGTCGCTCGCCCCAGCGAGTCTGAGCTCAACGCTTTCCGGGAGCGGGTACGTACTTTCGTCGCCGATCACGCCCCAACTATCGTGGCGCGCGAGGGGCACCGTGCACCCGAGGACGCTGCGCAAGAAGTCCTGTTACGCACCTGGTTCGCCGCCTTGTTCGACGCGGGTCTTGCCGGTGCCGATTGGCCGGTCGAGCATGGCGGCCGCGCCGACCACCATCCGTTGCACGACCGCATCGTCAGCGAAGAGATCCTCCGCGCCCGCGCGCCACGTCCTGTCGATCAGGTCAACTTGGCGGCACATGTACTGCTGCACTTTGGTTCTGAAGAGCAGAAATCTGAGCTGCTGCCGGCAATGCGGCGCAGCGACCACGTGTGGTGTCAATTGCTCAGCGAGCCGGACGCAGGAAGCGACATCGCCGCGATACGTAGCCGCGGCGTTCAACGCGATGACGGCGGGTGGGTGATCAGTGGACAGAAGACGTGGATCACCGACGGGCACTGGGCCGACATGGGTCTGGCCCTGATTCGTACCGACCCCGCGTCGTCGCGGCACCACGGCCTGTCGGTATTTGCGGTGCCGCTGTCGACCCCCGGCGTCGAGGTCCGTCACATCAGAACGATCAACGACGCGATCGAAGTCAACGAGGTCTTTCTTTCCGATGTCGAATTGCCTTCCAACAGCCTGATTGGCGAGATCGGCCAGGGTTGGTCGATCATCATGGCAGGGTTGGACTTCGAACGTTTCGGCATCGGAGGCAACGTCATTTTGCTCGAGCTCATGATCGACGATCTCATCACCCTGGCGCGGGGATCCAGTTTGGACGGCGTCCCCGCGCTGTCCCTGGAAGATGTGCGACAGGCCGTAGCGGAGCTGACGGTCGAGGTCGAGGTGGCCAAGGCCTTCATCGACGACCACGTCGAACGGATGATCTCAGGACACGAATCGGTTGGGGACGGATCGATCGCCAAACTCAGCTTCGCCGAGACCTACCACCAAGTGTCCGCCTACGGCGCCGAGTTGGGAGCTGCAGTCGTCAGCAGCGGGTCTGATCCGGCCGTGCAACAGGCGAAGCAGCGGCTGCGCGAATGCTGGCTCTGGTCTCGCGCGTACACGGTGTCTGGAGGCAGCTCGGAGATGATGCGCAACATCCTCGCCAAGCGCAGACTGTCCTTGCCGAGTAAATGACCGAGCCTGCCTTGTCCGAGGTGTACTGGGAGCTCGTCGACGCAGCAGCTCGCGAGCATCCAGGACGGGTTGTGCTCGCCGACGACTTCGGCCGCAGCCTTACCTGTGAAGAGCTGCGCGACGCAGCGGCGGAAACCGCGGCGGCCTTCGCCGAGTACGGGGTGACTGACGGGACGGTGGTCACCTGGCAACTGCCGACCACGTTGGAAACGATGGTGGTCATGGTGGCACTCGCCCGTCTGGGTGCTGTCCAGAATCCCGTATTGCCGCTCTGGCGGGAACACGAACTTCGTTTTGTGACAACTCAACTCGACACCGAGTTCATCGTGGTCCCCGGCGTCTGGCGTGGTTTCGACCACACTTCACTGGCTGAGACGTTAGCGAAAGAGCGTCCGATGACCGTGCTGGTCGTTGATCACGAGGCGCCGATAGGAGGCAGCCTCCGCCTACCCGTCGGCGAAACGTCCGCGCTGCCGGCGCCGCCGGATTCGGGAACGCAGTCACGGTGGGTGTACTACTCGTCCGGAACGACCGCCGCGCCGAAGGGAATTCGGCACTGCGACAAGTCGGTGATAGCTGGATCAGCAGGAGTCGTCGGAATGGTCGGTGCCTCGAGCAGCGATGTCAACCCGATTCCGTTCCCCGTATCGCACGTCGGTGGCGCAGCGATGCTTGCAGCCAGCCTGCTCACGGGGATGCGGTTGGTGCTCTTCGACGCGTTCGACCCCAAAACGACGCCTGCCGCGATTGCCGCGCACCGGCCGACTTTCCTCGGCACGGCAACGCCTTTCTTCGTGGCCTTCATGGCGGCGCAGGAGGCACACGGAGCCGAGCCGTTGTTTCCCGATCTGCGAGCCGTTCTCGGGGGAGGCGCTCCGATCACCGCCGAGTTGGGCCGCCAAATCCGCGATGTGTTTGCAGTTGCCGGCATCGCGAATGCCTGGGGGCTCACCGAGTTTCCCGTCGCGACGTCCCCCGCACCTGCTGGCGACCCCGATGTCCTCGACCACACCGTGGGACGCCCAGTGCCGGGTGTCTCGGTGCGAGTGGTCGACGACAATGAGCAAGAAGTACCGCGTGGCGAAGAGGGGGAACTGAGGCTCAAAGGCCCGCAGTGCTTCCTCGGTTACGTCGATGCGACGTTGGATGCCGACGCATTCGACGCGGAAGGGTGGTTTCGCACAGGGGACCGGGGACGTCTGGATGTCGCTGGCAACGTGGTTGTGACCGGACGGATCAAGGACGCAATCATCCGCAATGCGGAGAACATCTCGGCGCTGGAGATCGAGGAAGTATTGGTCACCCATCCTGCGGTGGCGGATGTCGCGGTCATTGGAGTGCCTGACCCACGCACCGGAGAGCGCGTCTGTGCAGTGGTTGTTCCCATTGCAGGCGCACAGATCGAGTTGCCGTCGCTGGCAGACCATTGCGCTGTTAAAGGCTTGAGCCGGCACAAGTCACCGGAACGTCTGGAAGTGGTGGATGCGTTGCCGCGCAACCTAACTGGGAAGGTGCTCAAGGCAGAGCTGCGGGCGCGGTACGGCTGACGCCAAACTCAAATTCCGATGAGGTCCTTCAGATTGGCACCCATCACGCGTGTGGTGGTATCGGCCGGTAAATTCTCGAGCTCCTTGATGAAGTCGGCAGGCTCGGCCAGACCCTCTGGGTGTGGGTAATCCGAACCGAACATCACGCGATCGGCCCCGAGAATCTCGATGAGGTGTGACATGTCTTCTTCATGGAAGGGATTGACCCACACGTGCCGTCGGAACACCTCGGCCGGGTGCTCATTGAAAGCGTTGGGCTTCTTGCGATACACGCGGTCGAAAGCATCCAGGAGGCGAGGCGCCCACGACCCGCCATTCTCTACCACACCGATACGCAGCGCCGGGAAGCGTTCGAATACTCCGTGTGCGATGAACGCCGCGAGCGTATCGAAGATGTGCCGGCTCTCTTCGTAGATGAAGCCTCGGAAGGTCGTGAGCTGGAAGCCCTGGAATTCTTCGCCGCCTTCCCAATCGGAGAGATAGCGGTCGTATCCGGCGTCCGAGTTATGCATTTGCACGGAGATACCCGAGGACTCGACCAACCGCCAGAAGTCGTCGAACTCTGGGAGCGCAGGCGACCTGGATGTGCCGTCTTCACGTGGCACCGGCGCGGGGCGGATCAGCACCGTCCGAGCCCCATTCTCGAGACACCATTCGAGTTCTGCGACTCCGGCGGCCGGGTCGTTGAGGGAAATCGCCGGGACTGCGAAGATCCGATTCTGATAGTTGAACGTCCAGTCGTCCAACAACCACCGGTTGAACGCGTGGGTTATTGCGTGGGTCAGTTCGGTGTCGGACTTTGTCCGTTCCTCGAGCATCCCTGCCGTGGTAGGAAACATAACTGCGCCATCGATGCCCTGCCGATCCATTAGGGCGAGGCGCAAGTCCGGTCGCCGGAACTCATCGGGGCATCGGATCGGCTCGGCGAGTTCCCGCAGCGACTTGCCTTCTGGGTTCACACCGCGGTAGTAGTCAGCCCACGCGCCGGGAGTGGGGATGACCTCGTAGGTCGGATTGGGAATCGTCTCGGTGACGACGCCGAGAATCTCGAGTTTCTGCCGACCGTTGATGTCGACGAACCTCAGCGCCTCGGAGTACTTGTCCGGGAGATACCGCGTGTAGGCGTCGATCGTTTCGTACATGTGGTTATCGGAATCCCACACCTCGAACTGGTTCGCTTCGGCCACCGCTGGCTCCTTTCAAGCGCAATTCGCGGACGCACGTCGTCTGCCGCGGATCGCGGTAATGACACTATCGCAATATGAGAGTAACCGTTCTCAATCCGGCGGGCTAATTCAGGTCGCTTTCGCCGCGGCGACCTTCCTGACGTGGTTGATCGTCATCCGCTCATCACTGTCGGGCAACACCACCTGCAGGTGGTCCACACCGAGATTTCGATAGGTATCAACCGTTTCGACGAAAGCCGGCGCGGATCCGAACGCGGTCGATGCCACCTTGTAGAGGTCTCCGTATGCTTTGCCACGCGCGTCGGAGTGCCGGCGTAGCTCGGCGAGTAATTCTGCCAAGCGCTTTGCGGGCATGGGTGCGGAGATCCAGCCGTCTCCTATGCGTGCCGCACGATCCAGCGCCGCCGTGGAGTGTCCTCCGATGAGGATAGGGATCGAGCGTCGGACTGGTTGTGGTCGCGGGTCCATCGGTGGGAAGTCGTAGTACTTTCCGTGGAACTCGACGTAGGGCTCGGTCGCTGTCCATAGGGTTCGGAGCAGCGCGATATGTTCCTCGCTCCTGGCGGCGCGATGGTCCCACGGCATCGCCATGGCTGAAGCCTCTTCACGCAGCCACCCGATGCCAACCCCGTAGGTGAGGCGGCCACCCGACAGCGTGTCCAAGGTGGCCAGTTGCCGGGCATTGAGCACTGGGTTGCGGATCGGCAGCACGGCGACTGAAGTGCCCAGGCCGATGGTCGCGGTTTGCCCTGCGACCCACGTCAACGTCGTGAGCATCTCGTAGTTCGGAGCAAGATTTTCCGACAGCCAGCCGTCCGCGACCGGCGCCGGCTTACGGCCCAAGACATAGAGGGAGTCGACGTGATGCGGCAGAACGAGGTGGTCGACGGCCCAAAGTCGGTCGATGCCGGTTTCCTCTGCCGTCTGGGCGAAATCGCGGATGAATGAGGGTGAGGCCACCGCGCCGGTATGCGGCAGGACAAGTCCTATTTCCACGGCCTACTACAGATTCATATAGTGGCCGCCGTCGACGCCCAACGTCTGGCCGGTGATGTAACGCGCATTTGGGCCGACAAGGAATGCGATTGCAGCTCCGATATCGGACTCAGGATTACCGATGCGTCCCAGCGGAATTCGCCGCGCCAACCGCTCTTCCATCGCTGGTTCAGCCTCGATCGCGGCGGTCATCGCCGGGGAATATGCAAGCGGGGAGACGACATTCACCCTGATCCGATCTGGTCCCCATTCGCGTGCCAAACTCTTCGCGAAGCCGCGAAGCGCGCCTTTCATGGTGGCGTACAACGGCAGAGTCGCACTTCCTTCGATACCCGCGGGCGAGGTCATTACCAGCAGCGTTCCACCTCGTCTGGACAGCGGCTGGTAGGCGGCAGCGGCGCAGTGGTAAGCGCCGCCGACCGACACGGCATAGTGGTCTCCCCACAGCGAACTGTCGACGTCTTCGAGTCGGTGTGGCTGACTGGATGCATTACTCGTCGCGTTGTGTACTACGGCATCGAGTCGACCCGTGGTGGCGAGAGCTAAATCTACTGCTGCTTCGACGCTTTCCCTGATTGTCACGTCGCAGCAGGCCCAGGTAGCTAGTTGCCCCCGCGCGGCTATATCGTCGGCGACCGTTTGTCCCACCTCGCTACGTGCGGCGACGATGACATGCGCGCCTTCGCGTGCCAATGCCATCGCAATGCCCCGGCCCACTCCGCTTCCCGACCCGGTGACCAGCACGGTGTGACGACTTAGGTTCACGGCAACATCACCGACCCGCCGTCGACGATGATCGTTTCGCCGACGATGTGCTTGAGATCGCGCCGGAGCAGGAACTTCGCTGTCTCGACCATGTTCTCCGTGAGTGTTTCGTCGTCATCTTCGACCGCGGCAGCCGTCAGGTGACTGGCCGACGTTCGCAGCGCGGGCGCGAACACATGCAGCGGCACAGCGATCGTATTGACCTGGATGCCTTCGAAGGCCCACTGCCGCGCAGCCGACTTTGTCATCGCGCGAATTCCTTCCGCTGCGGTGGTGAACGGTACGAGTCCGGCAGCGCCGGCCATGCCGATCGTGGGCGCCACCAGCACAATTGAGCCCCCGCGGCTGAGCATGGATAGCCGCGAGCGCTGTAGTGCGCCCAGTGTGCGTCTCATCGGTTCCTCAGCGAGTCGACACCACTCGGTACCGCTGATGGTGCTGGTGGTCGACGGTTGGGTTGCGTTAGCTGTTCCGACGACGATGACGACGCCTTCGGTTTCCTCGGGCAGTGGCCCGTCGAGGTCGAGGATTGTCGCGTCGAGTCCCGTTGCCAGGGCGAGCGAGATAGTCTCCCCGGAGCCCAAGACAACGCGCGACATAGTTCTTGGCGGGTTAACGGGCTGGGGCCGCAGAGCCGGTTGCTTGTCTGGCGAGGCGCTCTTCGTGGATCCTGATCAGCTCTCTGAACCCGATGTGCCGGTATTGAGGAACGGGTTGTATCCCCCATTTGTCTTGCGCGGTATGTTGTCCGGCCGCTTCGGGGGCGCCCCCAAAGGGTGGTCCGCCAATCGGGTAGGGCTGTTTGCACTCAAGGGTGTCGTCGGAGTAGCGAACCTTCATGAGCTCACTGCAAATCTCAGTCAGCGATAGCGTCGGCCAGCCGTACCAGACCGCGATCATCGGCACTGTCAGCGATCCTTCGATGACCAGGCCGAAGAGACATATATAGAGCGCGCGTTTGAGCCATTTGTGCATCCGCGCCCATGTCGTTGATGTGCCGACAGGCAAAGGCTCAGCCGAATCACTTTGTGCGACTGTGGAGCTGGACATGATTAGCCTTCCTTGGGCTCGGTTAGTCGGAGAAGATTTCCCGATTCACCGTGTGTAAGTAGGGAATTGCCAGAAATGGCGTGATGTAGAAGACGTTGAACGCCCACCAGCCCAATACCGGTAATCCGACTGCGGCGTAACGGACGTCGGCGTAGAGGGTCATGTTGAAGATGTAGCCGGTCCACACGACGACGCCGAACCAGCACGTGACGATCAGCCATTGCTGACCCCAGCGTTTCATTTGAAGAAATCCGATGGCTGCCGCCATGCGCATCGGGAACGCGATGAGGACGCAGACCAGCACCCACGCCTTCTCGCCGGGGGCACTTGCTCCGCCGATCCATAGTTCGTTGTAGTGCCAAAAGTAGCCTGCGTCCATCAGATTGCCCCACGCCGTGAAGATCGTGCGTGTGACGAGGGCGTGGTTGCCAAAAAGGTCCAAGGCCCACCCGATGCTGTTCAGGGCGGCGTCGAGGATGATGACGTATCCGATCAACGTGACCATCAGCGGTCGTACGGACAGCCCCTCGCGTTGCGCGTTGCGTAGGAGATACAGGCCGCGGAGGAAGATGGGCAGGCCGACGACGCCGAGCACCAGTGTGCCCATGACAGCAGTGCCCGCAATCAGCCACCGGTCGGCGCGGCGTTGAACCTCTCGTGACCGAAGTTCGTGCTCATCCAAGGTAAGCGAATTGGAGTCTGCCATTGCTACCAGTCCCTCGTGAGGTACATCTGCAGCTGGATGAGGAACATCGCGATGAGCAAGCCGTAGATGAAGATCTGAAATGCGATCAGCCCGCGTCTGAGTCTGCGATCTCGGTCATCCATGTAGACCCCTAACTTCCCGGTATTGGAATTCGAACGGGCAGCTTGCCGCGCCGGTGTGGGTTGTGGGTAGCCCCGGGGCCGAAGTCAGAATGTGCCGATGTTCGCCAGCATCCAGTAGAAGAATGCGACCAACCCGACCATTACCCCCCAGGTCACGGCCATGCGTACGAGTTCCTGCCACACGAGATGACCTCCTGGGACGTTAAGTCGGTGAAAATTATGATTCTCATGGTTGAGCAGAATCACTCTCACATACGGGGCCGGGAATTATCAAGCTATTCACCTGGGCGGTGCATCACGAGTCGGTGCGGAGCAGCAGCACGCCGCTGGGGGTGAGCCCGCCGCTACTCACGACCGCCACTTTGGCGCTGGGTATCTGACGCTCACCTGCCTCACCGCGTAACTGAGACACTGCCTCGTGGATCAGGCCCATTCCGTGCGTGCGGCCATGGGAAAGCTGGCCGCCGTGGGTGTTCAGCGGAAGCACACCGTCCCGGGCGATTGCGGCGCCGCCGTCCAGAAAGTCCTTGGCTTCGCCGATTCCGCAGAAACCCAGCGCCTCGATCCAGGACAGGCAATTGAAGGTGAACCCGTCATACAGCTCGGCCACATCGACATCGTTGGGCCGCAACGATGTACGAGTCCACAGGTGAGCGGCTTGGCCGAGCACCTGGGGCTCGTGAGTCAACGTGGTCTGGTCCCAGTCGGTGCGCTCGAGGATCTGAGTGCCGACCGCCTCGATACGCACCGGCGGCTTGGCCATGTCGCGGGCGACATCGACCGCCGAGACGATCACAGCGACGGCACCATCGCACGGCACGTCACAGTCGTACAGGCCGAAAGGTGTCGTGATCGGGCGCGCCGCTAGGTAGTCGTCCATCGTCATTGGATCGCGGTAGATGGCAGTCGGATTCAGCGCTGCGTTCGCGCGCTGGTTCAGCGCAATCCATCCGAGTGTCTTCCGGTCGGTGCCGTACCGGGCGAAGTGGCGTTGAGCGTTGAGCGCCAACGTGTGCGCGGCTGATATTGCGCCGAAAGGGATCTGCCAGCTGTTCGTGCGTCCACCGCCGGGCGAAATTGCCCTGCCCGCCTTGAGCAACTCACTGAACGTCGACTCCCACAAAGTGCGGAAGCACAGCACATGGCGTGCCATGCCGGTGGCGACCGCCATCATCGCGGCGATCACCGAGCCCCCGGGACCGAAGGTGTCCATGCCGCCGTTGATCCACGTCGGATGCAATCCCAGAGCACCCTCGAGGGCGGAGACGCCGCCTTCGCCCATGCCGGCTACGTCGAGGCCCGGATAGGTTGACAGCCCGTCGATGTCGTCGAAGGTCAAACCCGCATCGGCGACAGCATTCCGGCACGCCTCGATGGTCAGCGACAGCGGGGGAACCATCAGCCTGCGGCCCAGTCGAGAAGCACCAATGCCGGTGATCGCCGACTTGTCCTCAAATTTCTCCAGTGTCCGCGGCGCGCGGACGTGACGGGGGAAGTCCTGCGGCGCGATCTCGTCCTCGACGACCACGCCGATCTGACTTGCCCGGCGTGGGACGGAAGTTGGGTATCCAGACGTCTTCGATGTGTTCGAACGTCACCGCGACCTGCTGCCCGAGCCGCAACTGATCCGGATCACACTCAACGATGTTGGTGGTCAATCGGACCCGAGGATCCTCGTTGATCGCCACCTGCGCCACCACATACGGCGGGGGCAAGGCGGGAAAACCGAAGCGGTGGTTCACGGTGAAGGCGGACAGCGTGGCCGTCCCCGACACCGCTCGAATGCCCATGTCGGTGCCGCGACAATATCGGCAGATAGGCGCGGGTGGGTGGATCAACGCTTGGCACTTTTGACACTGCTGAAAACGCAGCACTCCGTCTTCTCCGGATGTCCAGAAGAACTCGGTGTCCAACGCCAGCAATGGAAGTGGGCGGCCCGCGGATTCAGGCATTGATCTCCTGTGTAGTTCCTCGATGCGCATACTGCTCCGCTTCAGATGCCGGCGAGTGCGGCAAGCTCACGCTTGACCACTTTGCCGACGTCGTTGCGGGGCAGCTCGTCGACGAAAACGATGCGCGCGGGAACTCGGTACGGAGTCAATCGTTCGCGGCACCACGCGACGAGGTCGTCTTCGCTCACTGCGTCGTTCGTGCGCGCGACGAACGCCCACGGCACCTCGCCCAGGCGCTCGTCGGCGACATCCCGACCACGGCAGCCTCGCGAACGCCGTCCGCCGCGAACAACACATCTTCGACGGTGCCGGGAAACACCTTGAGGCCGCCGCGGTTGATCATGTCCGACACCCGGCCGTCGAGCCACAGGAAACCGTCATCGTCGAACCAGCCGAGGTCGCCGGTGTGAAACCAGCCGTCGTCGGTGAGTCGGTCGAGGAAGGCGGGATCGATCTTGCGGGCCGAGGTGGTCGGGGTACGAACCATCACCTCGTCATCGGCTGATGGTCACGTCGATACCCGGCAGCGGTCGCCCGACGGAACCGAGCTTGGACTCGCCGTACTCGCGCGCATCGGCGGCAGACCATCCGACCACTTCGCCGCCGAGTTCGGTCTGGCCGTACGAGTTCAGCACGATTACGCCGAACTTGTCCCGGAACCGGGTGCCTGCACTGGCGACAGGGGAGCGGTGATGGACCGCACGATCTTCAGCGGCGAGAGGTCGGTCACCGATTCGTCGTGCAGAACCATCGTCAGCGCGGCCGGCGGCAGCACGGTAGACCGCAAGCTGGTGCCTGCCGACGAGGGCCGCGAAGTCGGCCGGCGAGAACCGGTCCATCAGCACCACGCCGGAGCCGGCGCGGAACGCGAACAGCACCTGGTAGATCCCGGCCCACAGCGACAGCGACAGCGGCACCAGGTTGGGCATCGGTGTCCGCTTCGATTGCTTCGACGGTCTTGGCGCCGCGCAGCTTTGCAAGCAGCCGGTCGATGAGATCGAGCACGGTGGCGTGGCGAAGGGGTACGGGCTTCGGTGGCACCGGTCGTGCCGGAGGTGAACTGCAACAGCGCGACGTCGGCGTCGTAGTGTCGGTGGATCCCCGAGCGCTGGTCGACCGACGGGCTTCGACCACTGCATTCCGCGCCTGTGACGACGTGCAACCTCGAAGGCCGCGAACCGATGCGCGAGATCAGGCGTAGTGATCACCGCGACGGGGTCGCAGAGTCTCGAACTGGGTGATCAAGCTCTGCGTCGGCGGCGCGAGGGTTGAGCGGGGTGTACACGCCACCGGCACGCCAGGTGCCGAACAGCGCCGCGATGGTGGTGGCGTCGTTGGGCAGCATCGCTGCAACCACTTGGCCCGTCGTCCAGGCCGAGCCTCGGCGAGGATCGTGCCCAGCTCTTCGGCGGCGTCGGCCAGTTCGGTCGCTGGCTACGGTGGCGTCGAGCGTGTGCACGGCGACATCGGGCAGCCCGTCCGAGAAGTTCGGCCAGGGTCATGAATCACTCCTTCTGCAGCGGGCAGCCAATTGGGTGCTCGCTTCTCGGCGAACGCTGCGGTCCCTCGTTCTGGTCGGGGTGGCCCCACATCGGACGTCAAGTGCTCTGCACCTTCACGGCAGGCGTCGGTCAAACCGTGCTCGAGCGCACCCCACAGAGCCCGTTTGGTGGCGCGCATCGCTGCGGGCGAGTTTCTGGCGATCTTTTCGGCCAGTGCCTGCGCCACGTCGCGCAGCTTCTCGGGCGGATCGACGATCTGACTGATCATCCCCAGTTCGTACGCCCGCTGCGCGGTGAGTCGTTCGTGGCTGCCGACGAGCGCCATCCGCAGCACAGCCTCGGCAGGCATCTTGCGCATCAATGCGATGGTCTCGAGGGCGCTGACCTGACCGATCGACACGTGCGGGTCGACGAACGTCGCGTCGGACGCGGCGATCACGATGTCGGCGTCGGCGACCCAGTGCAGTCCACCGCCGGCGCACACGCCGTTGACCGCCGTGATGACGGGCTTGCCGACGTTCATGTGCCATCCGGTTAGCCGCAGATCCAGCGTGCGCATCGTCTCCTGGAACTGCAGCACCGCCTCGCCGTCCAGTTCATCGACGTCGGCGCCGACCTGAAATGCGCGACCGTTGCCGGTGTGCACGATCACCCGCACATCTGGATCGTTGTCGAGTTCGGTCCAGGCCCTCGGGAATTCCGCACGCATCGACGGCGTCGTAGGCGTTGAGCCGATCCGGCCGGTTGTTGATGATCCACCCGACCGGCCCTCGGCGTTCCACGATCAGCCGCTGATAAGGCGCCTGTCGCTCAGTGCTCATGAGATTTTCCTCGGTCGAGCCGTGTGTCGAGGGGTTGCCAACGGGGCGCTCGTTTCTCGCGCCACGCGCGAGCACCCTCGGCGTGGTCGGGGTGATCGCGAAGCTGCCAGATCTCTCGCGGGCATCGTCGCGTGCCTGCGTAAGACCCACCTCGAACGCGTGCCACAGAGCCTGCTTCGTCGCTCGCATTGCGGTAGGGGAGTTGGTTGCGACGGCCGCGGCCAATCTCGCCGCCGCTCGCCCGCAGCCCGTCGCCGGCGACGACCTCGGATACTATGCCCAATCGGTAGGCCCGATCGGCAGAAATCCGTTCGCCTTTGCCGCTCAACGCCATTCGGGTGATTGCCTCCATCGGAGATTTGCGCAGCAATGTGATGGCCTCGTAGGCGACCGCCTGGCCGACCGAGACGTGCGGGTCGACGAACGTGGCCGCTTCGGCGGCGATCACGATGTCGGCGTCGGCGACCAGATGCAGGCCGCCGCCCGCGCACACCCCGTTGACCGCCGCGATGACTGGCTTCCACACGCCGCAGTGCCATGCCGAGATCTTCAGCTCAGCATCGCGGGTGCGCCGTGAGTGCCGCCGCATCGCATCTTTGTCACGGGCCACCTGCACGACGTCCATCCCGGTGCAGAACGCTTTGCCGTTGGCCGTGTTCACGATGACGCGCACCTCAGGGTCATCGTCCAATTCGGTCCACGCGGTCTCGAGTTCGTCGAGCATCCGAGCGTCGAAGGCATTACCAGCGTCAGGCCGGTTCAGGATGAGCCAGCCGATGCCATCGGCTTTCTCGACGATAAGGCGTTCGTAATCAGTCACGAGCGCGGAATCTCCTTCCAGGGTTTGCCTTTCCACGGGTCAGGCTCCTTGGGTAACCCGAGCACGCGCTCGCCGAGGATGTTCTTGTTGATGTCGGTGGTTCCGCCCTCGGTGCTGTTGGCCAGGCTGCGCATCATTCCCTGCACTTCGCGCGGGAGCGCGTCCTCGTCGCTGGTCGCAGGCCACGCCACTGCCTCGGTGCCGAGCAGGTCGACCATCAGGTCCTGAATTTGCTGATTCAGCGTCGCTTGATGGACTTTGCCGATCGACGACGCTGCGCCCGGAGATTGTCCGGCCGAAAGTGCCGCGCGTACGCGGGCGTTGGTCCAGCCACGGATCTGTTCCTGGGCCCAGAGGCGCATGACCTTGTGTCGTACGACCGGATCGTCCCATCGTCCGCGTTCCTGCGCCAGGGTGATCAGTCGCTCGGTACTGGACCCGCCCAGCCGGCCCATACCGCCCGATCCCGATCCCGAAACCATCTGCCGCTCGCTGGACAATGTCGAAGCGCTGACCCGCCATCCGTTGTTGACGTCGCCTACCCGATGGGCGTCGGGGACGCGGGCACCGTCGAGGAACACTTCGTTGAATTCGGCATCCCCGGTGATCTGGCGCAGCGGTCGCACCATCGACGCCGGGCTGATGCATGTCGAGCAAGAAATACGTGATGCCCTTGTGTTTGGGCTCCTCGGGATCCGTGCGGGCCAACAGGATGGCGAAATCCGCCTCGTCGGCCCATGTGGTCCAGACCTTCTGACCGGAGATGACCCAGTCGTCGCCTGTCGCGCACGGCCCGAGTGGCAAGCGACGCCAGGTCGGAACCGGCACCCGGTTCACTGAACAGCTGACACCACTTCTCCTCGTTGCGCACGATGGGCGGAAGGAATCGGAGTCGCTGCTCTTCGCTGCCGTGGCTGAACAGCGCGGCCGCGACGTTGTTGAGCCCCAGAGGATTAAGCCTCGAAAGTCGCAGCGGGGCCAGTGCGGATTCGATGGCTCGGGCGACGTCGTTGGTGATGCCCAGACCGCCGTGCTCGGGCTGCCACGTCGGCACGACAAGTCCCGCTTCGGCGAAGGTCGGGTACCACTGCCGGTATTGGGCGGGGCTGCGGACGGAACGCAGCGCGGCGGGGCTCTCGCCGGCAGCCGCCCGCCAAGACTCGGGAACGTTTGTCTCGACCCAACGCTGGACAGCCGCGACAGCGTCGGCGGTCGTCGTCGCGGCGGTGATTGGTAGCGGTGTCATCGTCCCTGGAAACGTGCGTCGCGTTTGTCGCGGAAGGCAGCCAGCCCCTCACGGAAATCTTCGCTGCGGCTTGACAACTCCAGAGCCATGGCCTCGTTCTGTAGGTGCCGATCGAGGTCGAGGCCGTTTCCGCTTTGCAACAACCACTTGGTAAGCCCGAGCGCGACTGTCGGCGACTCGCTGAGGCTAGTGACGAGAACCTCTGCAGCCGAACCCAGTTGGTCCTGATTGTGGGCGCTGTGGATGATTCCCCACTCGGCCGCGGTGGCGCCGGAGATCTCCTCGCCCAGCATCAGCAGTTTCCTAGTGCGCACCATGCCGATCAGCCGCGGCAGCAACCAGGCCGCGCCGCTGTCCGGCGTGAAGCCACGTGACATGAACGGCTCCCAGAATCGAGCGTCATCGGCGGCCACGCAGAAGTCGGATGCCATCGCGATGTGGAACCCGAGACCCGCCGCCCACCCGCGGACCACGGCGACGATGGGGACCTGGGTCTCGAGCATCAAGGGAATCAATCTGTTTGCTTTGTTGGGCAGCCGCCGCTGTGTGCTGCCGACGCGCGGCTTGCGTTCCGACTTCGCGTTGTTGGCGATCAGATCGGAACCGGCGCAGAAATCGGGGCCCTCGGCGTCAATCCGGACGACACGCACTGATTCGTCGATGCCCGCGGCGGCGAGGTGACCGATCATCGCATCGAGCATGACGTCGTTGACGGCGTTGCGCTTGTCAGCGCGGTCGAGGGTCAACTCGAGTACCGGCCCACGTTGTTCGGCCCGAAGGCCATCCGCATTGTCGTAAGTCATTGCGGTCAACGCCCGGCGAATTCCGCCGACACCGCGGTCAGCAGCTCGGTCAGGTTGGTCGACGCGCCGGGTGGATCGGGGAGGCGAACCGGACCGTGTTCCCGGCTCGGCAACAAGATGCTGGCGTGTCCCGGCGCGGTCACCTCGCCGCGTTGATTCGTCGCTGCGAGTTCGAGGTCGACGGCGGGGCGGTCACCGTCGGCAAGATACTTTCGCGTCACCGTGCCCGAAATGGTATGCAGATCGCCCACATAGTTGAACAGCCGGAATTCGCAGTCGAGCTTCCACAGCCAGGCGTCGTCGCCCATCCAGTCGGTGCACAGGTGGATCAGCCACGTTTCGCGCATGCGGCCGTAGTCGAACGTGGTGGGATTGCCCGCATTTCGCGCGGCGTCTGGTTCCCAGTGCACGCGCTGCTGAACATCGGGGACGCCGTGCTCGTTGGGCGTGTAGAACCGGGGTATCCGCTGCCGGTTGCGCCATGCAAGCCGCAGGGGCCGCACGCCATACATTCCGGTGCCCATGCCGACGTGCCAACAGACCATGTCGGTCACCGTGAGCGGGCCCTTGGTCAACGGACCGACCTCGTCACCCTCGTTGACGTCCTCCCACCATCGGGGCTCGGCGCCTCGCGGTGCCTCGCGCGCAAGCCGCTCGTCGATGTCGGCGATCTCATCGGCGGTCCACGTCTTGAGTTCGACGGTGTCGTACTTTTTGCGCCCGCGTGCCTTGCTGCGCTCAGTGCGGATCATGTTGCGGTACTGGCCGCCCAAGATGACGCCTTCGTCGTCGCGGAACACCTGGGCCGACCACTCGTGGACGGCGCGGTCGGCGAATTCGCTGCTCTTGTCGAGCGCCGCGACCAACGCGTTACGGCGGAAGACGCGGTGGTTGGCGCGCAGGGGGGCCCACCATTCCCGAGCTGACGAGGCGTAGAACGCATGAACGCCACGCAGCGGGTCGCCCTTGGTCAGTGCACGATCATCGTCGGACAGTGTGGTGACTTCATCCTCGCCGATGAGGGTGTCGCCGCCGACCAATGCGGGTGGGCCTACGGCCTCGCCCCATATCGATTTGGCGGCATATTCCGGATCCGACCACAGCGGGTTGGCGTCACCGTAGCTTTGAGCTACTTGCCGGAATGCGTCTTCGTTGGGACGGAAGTAGTGCGGAGGCTGGGTATGTGGAACCGCGATGCCGATAGTGGCGCGCAGTCTGGCCAGCCCCTCGTCGGTGATCTGGCCTGTCTCCGCCATCCAGCGCCCTCCTCGCGGCCCGCAGCGTCGTCGGATCGATAGTGAGAATTAAGATACCCGAAAAGCGGAAACGTCGTTAACGCAGGGGATGAGCGACATGACTGAAGAAGTATCCGGGATCGTTGTCGCACTGGGCGAGGACGGTGTCCAACGCATCACCATCGATCGGGCCGAAGTCGGAAACTCGTTGTCGCCCTTGGCGCGTGACGCGCTAACCGAGGCCTTCCTGCACGCCGACAGTAACCCCGCGGTCCGTGCGGTGCTGTTGAGCGCCGCGGGCACGCGGCACTTCTGCGCTGGCGCGGGCCTGGCTCCGCGACCTGCGGGGAACGAACCGCAACGGACGGCGGAAAAACGTCCCGGGGACATCGCCCGAATGCTGCAGCACGGATGGCAGCGCTTGGTGGCCTCGGTGCTGGATTGTGACAAGCCGGTGATCGCCGCGGTGAAAGGCACAGCCGCCGGCGCCGGATCCAGCCTGGTCCTCGCGTGCGATCTCGTCGTCATGTCTACGGAGGCAAAGCTTGTCGAGGCATTTGTGCACCGCGGGATACTTCCGGATTCCGGTGCGATCCACCTGCTGACGCGAATCGTCGGGCTGCGCAAGGCCACCGAATTGCTGATGCTCGGCGAACCAGTCGATGCTGCGACATGTGAACGGCTCGGACTGGTCAATCGCGTGGTCGCACCGGATGAGACAGACGTCGTCGCCGAGGGGATAGCGGGACGGCTGGCCCTAGGGCCGACCGTAATGCTGTCCCTCACGAAACGACTGCTGTCGGTGTCGTCGGAGTCCGGCCGGGATCGGGCCTTCGAGCAGGAGGCCTGGGCGCAGGAAGTGGTGTCGCGCACCGCAGACCTGCAGGAGGGTCTGTTGTCGTTCGCCGAGCGCCGCAATCCCCATTTCCAGGGGTTCTGAGCTCAGCCTTTGGCGGGTCCGCCGCGGATGGTGAACGAGGAGCTGTCGTCGATCCGGTCGATGGACTCGGCTACCGATTCGGCGCTCAGCTCGGTGTCCTCGATCCCCTGCGTGACTCCGATGAACACTCGCGACACCTTCCCGGCGCCGACCGAGTAGATGTGTGCCGTGCGATCACAGCTGTTGTGCGCGAGGTAGATCACCACTGGGGTGACGAGCTCGGGGTCCATCGCCTTGCCGGCCTCGCCCATGATGTCCTCGGTCATACGGGTTCGCGCGATCGGTGCGATGGCATTGATGGCGATGCCATTGCGGGCGCCCTCGATAGCGAGCACGTGCATCATTCCGACCAACCCCATTTTGGCTGCGCCATAGTTGGCCTGTCCGAAGTTACCGAAAAGCCCGGTACCCGAGGTTGTTTGGATGATACGGCCGTAGTTCTGTTCGCGCATGATCGGCCACACCGCGCGGGTCACGTTGAAGGCACCGGCGAGGTGTACGGCGATCACCGCATCGACCTGATCGGCGGTCATGTTCTTGAACGCGGCGTCGCGCAGGATGCCCGCGTTGTTCACCAGGATGTCCACTTGCCCGTACGCGTCCATGGCCGTCGCGACGATTGCAGCGCCGCCGGCCTCAGTGGCGACCGAGTCGCCGCTTGCCACCGCGGTGCCCCCCGCTGCGGTGATCTCGTCGACCACGCTCTGGGCTGCCGACTTCGAGGCGCCACTGCCGTCCACTGCACTGCCCAGATCATTGACCACGACGCGGGCACCCCGCCTCGCGAGCTCCAGCGCGTGGCATCGGCCGAGTCCGCCCCCCGCGCCGGTGACGATGGCTACTTGGTTGTCGAAAGTTATTGAACCCATGCGTGAGAGGTTACATTTACCTCTGCAGAGAACCATCATTTGCATCGGAGGATCCATGAGTGGCCCGACTGAGCTGCTGCGACACGCGCGGCAGCGAGCCGAGTCGTTGCAGGACCGCTATCGCACCGCGGGGTTCTGGTCGCCGCATGCGGT
Source organism: uncultured Actinomycetota bacterium (assembly GCA_963796825.1). Classification (GTDB taxonomy): domain Bacteria; phylum Actinomycetota; class Actinomycetes; order Mycobacteriales; family Mycobacteriaceae; genus Mycobacterium. Next base: position 913,992 of record CAWCNE010000003.1, on the reverse strand, counting down.
CGACGTCGTGCGGTTGGCCGCGGAGCGGCATCCGTCGCGGGTCGCGTTGCAGGGCAGGGACATCGAACTGACCTACGCCGCACTCGACGAACGGATCGACCTGGCCTGCCATGCGATGGCGGAGGCGGGTGTCACGGCGTCGACCCCGATCGTCTTGGTGGTCGGCAACGATGTGGATTGCGTGGTCGCGGTACATGCCGCGATGCGCCTCGATGCGGTGGCGCTGCTGGTGCCGCGTAGCGCCGGGGCGGCCCAGGTCGCGGATATTCTCGCGCGTACGGGTGCGGGTTACGGGGTGGCGCCCAACTGGGCAGCGGTCACGGGCGTCGAACTGGTGAGCCGTTGCAGGTGGATCGAGCTGGAGCCTGCCGACAGACCCGGCCCGGTGACGCCCCGCGAGCCGCTGCGTGCGGCCGACGAGCCGTCCTTCGTGCTGTACACCTCCGGCACCACGTCCAGGCCGAAGGGCGTGATCCACTCGCTGAGCACTTTGATCAAGGCGTCGGCGAACTACATCGCGGCAGCCGGTTTGACCACCGATGATCGGATCTTCCTGATCAGCCCGCTCGCATCGGTCACCGGCGTGGTCCAGGCGTTGTTCATCGGACCGATGTTGTCGGCGCCGGTGGTGCTCGAGGACCGCTGGGATCCGGCCGCGACGTGCGACCTCTTGGTATCTTCCGGCGCGACGTGGTACGGCGGGCCGGACCGATTGCTCGACAGAGTGCTCGACGAGGCGGTCGCGCGTAATAAGCGCATCCCGTTGCGTGCCGTCTACCTCGGCGGCACGATGCTGGACCGACGGATCGTCGAGCGCATCGAAGACGAGTTCGGCATTGTGGTGATGCGAGCCTACGGATCTTCGGAAGTACCCGTCAGCACGTCGGGATTGCGCACTGAGGACCGGGCGGTGCGCCACGCCGATGACGGGGTTGCACTGGCCGATGTCGAGGTACGGACCGGTTCGCTTGCGGAGCCGACCGAATGCTGTATCCGTGGGCCGCACGCATTTCTCGGCTACACCGACGCTGAAGACGACCCACAGGCATTCGATGGCGAGTGGTTCCGTACCGGCGATGTGGCCGACCTCGCGGGAGGCCGGGTCCGAATCGTGGGCCGCATCAAGGACATCGTCATTCGCAACGGGATGAAAATTCCCGCGGCCGAGGTCGAGGAGGCCATCGCACGGATCGCCGGGGTTCGCGAATGCGCCGCGTACTCGGTCGCCGACGCCACAACGGGGGAGCGCCTGGCCGTCGCGATGGTCCTCGACACAGACGTCGAGATGTCGCTGGTGACAGTGGCCAACACGTTGGTGTCTGCAGGCCTGCCCAAATACAAGCTGCCCGAGGAACTTGTGTTCTGGGATCAGGCTCTGCCTGTCAACGCCAACGGCAAGGTGGAGCGCAGCAAATTGCACGAGCGTTCGTTGGGACGCCCGAGAGTGTTGGCCGATCGCGTCGTCGCCGGCTGACGACGTCTCTCAGCCGGAAGGACGGAACACGGGGACCACAAAGCCGTCCTCGTCCTCGCGGAAAGCCAGCGAGAGGTCGAGGTCTGCCCGCAGCTCGTCGATGGGGCAGCCTTCGATCATCGTCATCAGCCGCGGCCCCTCGACGAGGTCCACCATCGCCACCACGTAGGGGGTGCGGGCGGCGAAGGGTGCGGCGTTTTGGTAGACCACGCTCCACGTGTAGAGCCGTGCCCGGCCGCTGGACGCGGTCAACCGAATGTCTTCACTCCAGCAGTGCGGGCAGAATGGGCGGACATACAGGGAGTTTCGCCCGCAGGACGCGCATGCATTGACCATCAGCGTCCGGTTCTGCACGGCAGCCCACCACGATTCGCTGTCGGCATCGATCGTGGGCCGGTCTGGAGCTGTCATCACTGCCTGCCCAGGATCATGGTGGCGCTGTGGGTGAAGAAACCGCCCATCGCGTGCACACACGCCAGACGCGCGTCGTTGACCTGGCGAGGTCCGCATTCGCCGCGGAGCTGTCTGACGGCCTCGACCAAGAGGAACATCCCGCGCATTCCGGGATGACACGAAGCCAGCCCGCCACCGTCGGTGTTCGTCGGAAGCGCACCCCCGGGGCGCAGCGCGCCTGAGCCGATGAACGGCCCGCCTTCACCCTTCGCGCAGAAGCCGAGATCCTCGACCGTCAGCAGCACGGTGGAGGTAAACGAGTCGTAGAGCTGGCATACGTCGATGTCGGCCGGACTCACGCCCGCCTGAGCGAACGCACGCGGTCCCGACTGCGCCGCTGCCGACGTGGTGAAGTCGCCCCACTCGCTCATGCTGACGTGCGAAGTCGCATCAGCCGAGCCGAGAATCCAGACGGGCTCTTTCGCGCAATCACGCGCCACCCGTTCGCTGGCGAGCACGACCGCCCCACCTCCATCGGTACGTAGGCAGACATGCTTGGCGGTGAAAGGATCGGCCAGCATGGGAGCCGCCGCGACGTCCTCAACGGTGATGCGCTCGCGTTCAAAGGCATTGTCGTTCAGGGCCGCCCACTCATGTGCTGCGACCGCAACTTCGGCAAGTTGTTCCACCGTGGTTCCGAACTCGATCATGTGCCTTCGGGCGGCCATGGCGTACTTGGCGATCAGCGTGGCGCCGTAGGGCGATTCGAATTGCAGTGCGCCACCGGTGTTCATGACCGCTGCCGATGCGCGCACTTGGCGCTTCACGTCGGAGCGCGCTGTGGAACCGTAGGTCAGCAGCGCGACGTCGATCTCACCGGTCGCGATGGCCGCCGCGGCGTGCCGCGCCATGACCTCCCAGGAAGACCCTCCAACGTTCGTCGCATCGACCCACGCGGGCCGCAGGCCCAGGTATTCGCTCACCTCCACTGGAGGCAGCAATGTGCCGTGTGCGCCGAATCCCTCAATGTCATCTTTGGTCAGGCCGGCATCGGCGACCGCGCGGCGGGATGACTGCGCCATCAACCCCATGGCGGTCTTGTCGGGCACCCGCCCGCAGTCGGATAGCCCGGCGCCTACGATGGCGACGCGGTTCAGCGGCATAGGACATGGTTATCACACCGATAACGACGTTCACGAATTTGCGGAACCCTCGTTCTCGGTCGGCTACCGTGGGCGTGTGCAGGGATCGTTGCGGGACGCGCTGCGGGGAGACCGCCTGGTGCTGTGCCTGGCGCTGTTGAACGCCCGCACACCCGATGTGCCTGCCATCGCGGCTGCCTGCGGCTACGACAGCGTCTACGTCGACCTCGAGCACACGTCCACGTCGCTCGAGACCGCTGCGATGTTGTGTACGAGCGCGATCGGCGCGGGTATCTCAGCGCTGGTGCGGGTACCGTCGCACGACCCCAGCGTAATCGCACGCGTGCTGGACAGTGGTGCAGTAGGAGTCATTGTCCCGCATGTCAATTCGAAGGAAGAAGCCGAGTCTGTCGTCGATGCGGCACGGTTCCCGCCGATCGGGCACCGTTCGATTGCAGGACCCAATGCGGTCAGCGGATACCAAGCCAGGCCCGCGGCAGAACTGACGGCCGAACTGGAACGGCGCACCGTGGTAGCGGTGATGATCGAGACACCGTGGGCCGTCGAGGCCAGCGAAGAGATCGCTGCGGTGCAAGGTATCGACATGGTTCTGCTCGGCCCGAGCGATCTGACCGCCGAAATGGGTATCCATGGGCAGTATGAGAATGCCCATTTCCACCGTGCAGTAGAATCGGTCGCGGCGGCCTGTCGAAGTCACGGCGTGGCGCTGGGAGTGGCTGGGATCAAGTCCCTTGAACTGCTGAATCGGTTCGTAGACCTAGGTCTGCGATTCATCTCGGCAGGGACCGACGTCGGGATGATGACCGAGGCGGCGACGACCCGCGCGCAAGCACTCCGTGACCTTGAAGGTCGCGCCGGGACATAGCACTGATTGCCGAAGCTGCGTCATCACAACAGGAGGTCCGAATGCCCACCGCGATCTATACCGAACGAGTGACCGACCCGATGACTTGGACGGGCGCCGATTTCACCAGTAAGGAAGACTTCGCCTTCGATCTCTCGGCACGCAATGTGGCTGCGCTGGAGTCGATTCTGGCTGCGACAGCAAAGAAGGACCGCGACGAGATCACCCCGGATGACGCGCGTCACCCCGACCTCGACGACGATCTCGCCAGGCTCTACCAGGACCTGATGTTCGGCAAGGGTCTGGCGTGCGTGCGGGGATTCCCCGTCGAGCAGCACTCCATCGAAGACCTTGAGCGCATCTACTGGGCATTCTGCACGCACCTGGGATATCTGGTCGCCAACAACTCTTTCGGCCATCGCATGGTGCGCGTCCAGGAGGAGGTCCTGCCGAATGGTGTTCAGCCGGCGCGGGGTACCAAATCGCGCGCCGAGTTGGCGATGCACAACGACGCGGCGGACATCCTGTCGCTGTTGTGTGTGTATCCGGCGGCTGAGGGTGGCGAGAGCCAGTTCGCCAGCGGGCCTGCGGCACACAACCGCGTCCTGGCCGAGCGGCCCGACCTGCTCAACGTGCTCTATCAGGGTTTCCCGCACCACCGTCGCAGCGAGCAACCCGACGACCAGCCCGACGTCACGCCGTACGACGTGCCGGTGTTTTCCCAGATCGACGGGAGAATCTGCATCAACTTCACCTACAGCAGCATCCTGCCCGCGATGCACACGCTTGGCCGTGAATTCACCCCTGAGCAGAACGAGGCGATCGAGTTGCTCAGGAACATCCTCGTCGAGCAGCAGGTCGAGTTCCGGCTGGAATCCGGCGAAGCCGCAATCGCCAATAACTTTGCGATGTGTCATTCCCGGTCAGACTTCGTCAGCAGCACCGACCCGAAGAAGGCGCGTTGCTTTCTCCGCGCCTGGATGGAGGTGCCCCGCGAGGATCGGCGCCTGCCGATCGGCCGCGAGTATTACTTCATGGAGAACAAGGACCTACGTCTGGGCTACGACGTTGTCGAGGGCCGGGACGGCAAGATCGCCCGTAACGACTACGCCAACGTGGACAGCGCGCTGGCGGATATGTTCAAGGCAGCCCAAGCGAAGCCAAAAGTGGGCGGCCGGTGAGCGAAGCCGGCCTGCCGCGACTGGTTTTCGAGCGGTGGACCGACCCGGTCGCCGGCGACATCCTTGACGCTGCCGAGATCGACGTGGTTCGGCTTGATCTGAGCGCTCCGGCCGAACAGGGCTGGGATGTAATGGAATCCGCCCACGGCTACCAGGTCGCCACCCGCACCGACGTCGCGTCTGTGGCCGACGGGTCACAGTGGCTGGCCGGGCCCGGATTGGTGGAACGGTGCGAGCATCTGCTGGCCGTGTGCTCGGCGGGTGCCGGATACGACGTGATCGACGTGGAGGCCTGCACTCGCGCTGGCATCGCCGTGTGCAACAACTCTGGGCCCGGCGCGGAGGCAGTCGCCGAGCATGCCCTCGGTTTCATGCTCGACCTGGCGAAGAAGATCACGGTGGCCGACCGGGTACTGCGGGGCGGCCGGCTCGGCGACCGGCTGGCGTTGCGCGGGAGCCAGCTGCTGGGAAAGACGCTGGGGGTGATCGGGCTCGGCGCGATCGGCAGCAGGTTGGTGGAACTGTGCGCGCCGTTCGGAATGGACGTGATCGTCTTCGATCCCTATCTGGACGACGTTGCTGCGCGACGCTCGCGGCGTGCAGCGTGTCGCGCTGTCCGAATTGCTCGAACGATCGGATTTTGTCCAGGTCACCTGCCCGTTGACCGCCGAGACCACGGGCCTGGTCGGGAGGGACCAGTTCGCCGCGATGAAGCCCACCGCATTCTTTATCACCACTGCGCGTGGGCCGGTGCACGACGAGGCGGCGCTACTCGATGCGCTCGTGTCCGGCGGAATTGCGGGCGCGGGACTTGACGTGTTCCACGAGGAGCCGCCGCGGCCGGATAACCCACTGCTGCACCTGGATAACGTTGTCGCCACCCCGCACACCGCCGGCATCACGGCGGAGGCCACCCGCGATATCGCGGTCGCGACGGCAACGCAGTGGCAGGTGATCTTCGACGGTCGCATGCCGCCACGGCTGCTCAACCCCGACGTGTGGCCCCGCTATTGTGAACGGTTTCACGACGAATTCGGTTTCCGTCCCACCGCGCAATCCGAGCAAACTACCGCTGCTGATTGAAAACCCGTCTTGAGTCAAGATTTGGAGAGAAGGGCGCACGAGGTGACGGAGTACAACACCATCGAGTTCGAGGTGCGGGGTCATACAGCGTGCGTGACCCTGAACCGACCGGAGGTCCTCAATGCGATCAATGACGAGATGATCGCCGAACTCGCGGTGGCCTTTGCGGAGATCGAACGCTCACAAGACATCTGGACGATGATCGTTACCGGGGCCGGCCGGGCGCTGTGCGTCGGAGCGGACGTCAACAAGGCCGCCGACCACGATATGGAGAATGCGCCGGGGATAGACAATCAGGGCGAGCCGATCCTGAGCTCAATGCGGCAGTGGGATGCCCCGCAGGAGGCCACCCCGCCATGGCTGCAGATGACGAAACCGATCATCTGCGCAGTCAACGGGATCGCGTGTGGGGCGGGGATGGATCTGGTCACCACGGCGGACATCACGGTTGCATCAGAAGACGCCACGCTGATGGATCCCCACGTCAGCATTGGGGTGTCATCGGGTCGGGAAGCTGTCCGGCTTGCTCGAATCCTGCCGCTTCCGGTCGCCATGCGGCTGGTACTGATGGGCAAGCACGAACGCCTGGATGCCCAGCGTGCCTACGACTTGGGCGTTTTCACGGAGCTGGTGCCTCACGAGGCACTCATGGAGCGCGCCTGGCAGATCGCCGAGGTGGTGAATTCCAATGCGCCACTGGCGGTGCGGGGTTCGCGCATGGCCGTGCGCAAGGGGCTGACGCTGCCGATCTATGAAGCCGAATTGCTCGCCGAGAACTATCGCATGAAGGTCGCCCTGACGAAGGACGCCATCGAGGGGCCGCGTGCCTTCCTCGAGAAGCGCAAGCCGGACTGGAAAGCCCAGTAGGCACTGCTCACGCGCTAGACCATGCCGAAAAACTTCTTGGCGTTGGTGGACAGCACCTTTCGCTTCGTCTCTTCATCCAGGCCCTCAGTTGCCTTATTAGCGACTTCGAGGCTTCTCGGCCAGTTCGTGTCGTTGTGCGGATAGTCGGTCTCGAACATGAGCTGGTCGGGCCCGACCAGATCGAGGATGCGGAACGCGACGGGGTCGCCGAAGGTGGAGAAGTAGACACGCCCTGGTACCTGGCTGCTCGGGGGTTCGGTCAGCAGGGGATGGATGCCGCCCCAAGCCCGACGATCGTGCCAGACCTCGTCGACACGTTGCAGGTAGTAGGGGATCCAGCCGGCTTGCGCCTCGGCGAATGCAAGCTTGAGCTTTGGAAATTGGACGAGCTTGGCGGAGAACAGCCAGTCGACCATGGCGATCGTGCAGTTGACTGCCATCAGCGCGCTGGTGACGACGTGCGGAGAGTCGGGGGAGGATTTGGTCAGAGACGAACTCGATCCGATGTGCAGCATGATGCCCACCTGGTTTCGCTCACAGGCGGCGAAGAACGGATCCCAGTAGTCACTGTGGATGGACGGCAGGTCAAGGCGAGACGGCAACTCGGAGAAACACACGGCGTGCATGCCTTTGGCGGCGACCCTTTCGACCTCCTTTGCGGCGAGTTCGACATCCCAGAGCGGGATGATGCCGAGTGGGATCAGCCGGCCGTTCGAGCTGCCGCCCCATTCGTCGATTTGGAAGTCGTTGTAGGCCTCGACGCAGAGCTTGGCAAGTTCCTTGTCTTTGCCGTAGAGGAAGCGTTGGCCGCAGAAGCGAACGAGAGTGTTAGGGAAGCACGCCGAAGCCTCGATGCCGGCAATGTCCATGTCTGCGAGTCGATCCGCCGGACGGTAGCATCCCGGGCGCATCTCGTCGTAGGTGATCGGGTCGGTGGTGAGCTCGTCGAGTTCGTAACCGGCGGCTGCACTGATGAGCGGGATAGGGATGACCGAATCCTCGTAATGCCAAATGTCTGCGTCGCGACCTTCGTCGTCGTCGATGAACGCAACATCGGAAGTGACGGTCGGATCCATGCGCCCTCGGTGTCGAACGATTCGCGGCCCAATGTCCCGGTAGCGCTCGGGCAGTCGGCTGGTCCACAGATCGGCCGGCTCCACGAGGTGGTCGTCCGGCGATACGATCAGGATGTCTGCGCTCAACGCTGCACTCCTTCGAAATGAACTGCGGCTTCATCTCGCGAAACGGTGTTTCCAACTAGCGAGAATGGTCATTTCCGAGCGTACCGCATTAGCTTCTGCCGGTGCCTGGCACCTCCATAGTGCGGTGCAGATCGCGCCGAGGCGGAGTGATCGTCTGTGAACCGAACTGGTGGTGGAGTAGTGCTACGACAAGCTCCCGAAAACCTTCCCGTGCGGAATCGGCAATCAACATACCCGTGTCGGTAGATCGCACATTCTCGCTTTCGGCAGGTATTATTCAGGGCCTATGAACGCGAAGAAGAGCCCCGGCCGAGAACCTGAAGCCGCCTTAGAACTTGTCGATGCCAAGGTCGATCTATCGACTACGTGGCAGGAGCGAACGATCGAGCGGCGATTGAGCACGGCGAGAGCTCGTGCTCTGGCTCGCAGTTCGCGGTTCCTTGCCACCGCGCTCGAGTTGGTCGAGGAGTCCGGACGGGCCGACTTCACCATTCAGACCCTCATCGACCGATCGAACCTCAGTCTGCGTGCTTTCTATCAGCACTTTGCGGGCAAAGAAGAACTTCTGCTGGCGCTGTACGAGAATGTCACCAGTCAGTTCACCGAGGGTATCCGCCAGGAGGTCTCGGCGGCAGTCGGACCGATGGCACAGCTTGAGGCGTTCTGTCGCGGGTTCCTGTCCCGCGCGGAGTCATCGCAAAACCTGGGCGGCCGGGTGATGACCATCTATAACCTGAGCCTGGAGATCGAGCGGCCTGCCGACTTCGCCAAGATATGGGACCCGCAACAGAAGCTCTTGACGAAAATCATCACGGCATGTTCACGCGCTGGTTTGGTGCGGAAAGATCTGACACCAACGCAATTGACCACATTGTTGAACTCCACGCTGACGGCGCTCGCCCAGATCGGGGTGTTTCACCTGGGCGTCAAGGGCGCGGAGATGACAGAGGACCAGTTGTGGGCGTGGTGCCGTGGGGCACTCATGCCGCCTGCCGATACCAAACCCAAAACTGTTCGGGCAAAGGCGACTACGCGCAGCACTGCTGCCCGTCGACCAAGCAAGTTAACGGGGTAGTCCTAGTCCGCGCTGGGCAATGATCGTGCGTTGCACCTCACTGGTGCCGGCGTAGATTGTGGTGCCGAGCGAGAACCGCATGAGGTGTTCCAGCCGCCCTTGTTCGGGTGCGGTGGGCTCGAAGTGACTCCGCAGTGCGTCCGGGCCGACCAGCTCGACGATGTCCTGGCTGGCGCGTTCTAGAGCTTCAGTGCTGAAGACTTTGGACATGGGCCCTTCGGCCACCGGGATTTGGCCCTTCTCCGTCATCCAGACGCAACGGCGTTGCAGCAGCATCGACACCTCGACTTCCATTGCAACTCTCGCAATTCGGCGACGGACGTCGGCGTTGGCGATGTGGGCGACCCCGTCCTCGCCGGCTGTGTTTCGTGCCCATTCCTCGGCGTGGTGGAGTAAACGCTCGAGGTGCGGGCCCCAACCTGAGGCGTGCTCGTCTTGCAACGACAACCCAAGCACCTGCCAGCCGGTATCGACGTCGCCGATGCGCCACTCATCGCTGACGCGAACGTCGCTGTAGAACGTGATGTTCGTGCGCTCTCCTGACAGCGTCCACACCGCCTGCGCTTCGAAACCGTCACACTCGGTTGGCACGAGGAACATGGTGAGACCTTTATGTTTTGGCTTCTCGGGACTCGTTCGCGCGAGCAAGAAGATGTAATCGGCAATATGACCGTTCGTCGTGAACATCTTCGAGCCGTTGATGACCCACTCATCGCCGTCGCGCACAGCCTTTGTGGCCGCCGCCGCGACGTCAGACCCGCATTCGGGTTCGGTAAAGCCCAGCGCGATTGTGATGTCGCCGTTCATCGCCCCACCAAGGATGCGGTCCTTCAACACTGGGGTGCCGACCTGGCGGAGGATCGACGCCACCATGCGGGTGGTCTCGGACAGGTAAACCGGTGCATCGGCTCGCATTAGCTCTTCCTTGAGCACCTGCTCGTCCCATGCGTCGCGGCTCTGGCCGCCGAACTCGGTTGGCCAACTGGGGGCGAAGTAGCCTTTCTCGACGAGACCCTTGGCAAAGCCGTCATCGTGTGCGACGCCGCTTCGGTAGAGTCGCTCTTCGAACTCGGGACCCATCACCTCTTGAAGGTGGGCGTGTACCCCGTCGCGGAAGTCCTCAGTGTCGGCGTCGAGATAAAAGTGCATGGACCTGAGACCAATCTGTCGTCGCTTCTCGCTGGAGGACAGCGCAGCCGATAATGCTACTCTCGGATCTGAGAGTAGACATATCCGCATGTGATGGGACCGACGAACGTGGACTTGACCGTCTCCGATGAGCAACGGCAGTTGGTCGACTCGTTCGCCGGACTGTATGCACGCGAGTCGACTTCGCAACGCGTTCGAGCGGCTGAACCCTTGGGCTTCGACGCTCGACTGTGGAAGGCACTGCAGGAGAACGGCGTCGTGGAGATGGCGGTTGACGAAGACGCGGGAGGTTGGGGCGCATCGGAGTTGGAACTCGCACTGATCGCTGAGCCATTCGGTCGCGCGGTTGCGTCCGCGCCTGTCATCGAGGCGCAGGTCGCGACGCGACTGTTAGCGAAGTGCGGAAAGCCAGGCGCTGAATCTTTCACAAGGGCACTCGCTGGTGACGCGCTGATCACTTTCATGCCGCGTCCCGGACACGGTCAGCGTCTGAGCCTTGTGCCTGCAGCAGCTGTCGCGGATGCGGTGGTCGCTTTGGTCGAGGAACGGTTGGTGCTGGTACCGCTGAGTGACGGCAACCGCACGCGAGTCGAGAATCTGGCTTCAATGCCGTTGGCGGACATCGAAATCAGCGATGAAGTCGTGGTCCTTGTCGAGGGCAGCGAGGCTCGCAACCTCTTTACGGATGCACTCGACCTGTGGCTCAGCTTGACCGCTATGGCACTTGTCGGTGCAGCGCAGAAGGCGGTCGAGCTCGGCGTTGAATATGCCAAGCAGCGCCACGCGTTTGGCACAGCCATTGGTACCTTCCAGGCGGTTTCACATCCCTTGGCGGACAGCGCAACCGCAGCCGACGGAGCACGGCTACTCGGACTCAAGGCGGCGTGCTCGTTTGTCGACGAGCCCGAGCGCACCAGTGAACTTGCGGCGATGGCTTTCGCATTCGCCTACGAGACGGCACGCGATGCAACCCACCGGAGTCTGCACATCCACGGCGGTTACGGGTTCGGGATGGAACAGGACATTCAGCTCTACTACCGGCGCGCAAGGGGCTGGGCGATGGTGTACGGAGAGCCTGCCACAGCCTTGGACCGAGTCGCCGACATGCGTTATGGGTCAGTCGCAATCTGACTTGACAGTCGCGAACCGCTCAGCGCGGCGACATGACCGCGAAGCTCAACGTCGCGCGGGCGGCCAGCCGGTCACGACCGACGTCTGTCACGTCGACTCCCACGACGATTATTCGTTTGCCTGCGCGAACCACGGTGGCGGTCGCCCGCGCGGGGCCGTCGATGATCGGCGCCACGAAATGTATGGACATGTCAGCGGTGCTTGCTCCGTCGCCAGGGCCGGCGTGCTTGACGGCGAGCCGCCCGGCAGCGACGTCGATGAGGGTCGCCACGAGACCACCCTGCAGGGCGCCGCGGTTGTTCATCAGGTCAGATCGGTTGTGCAGATCGACGATTACGGTTTCCTCCGTGTCGACGACGTCGAAAAACGGCAGCTGAGCAAAAAGATGTCCGGACGTCACGTCCATTGGGCGCGGCGCCGGCACTTCTGCGGAGGACGTGTCGGTCATCCGTCGGCTCGCACCTTGTCTTTTTCGGCCAGCACCACGGGTGGTGCGTCACGCCAATCGGGCACGCCTTGCTCGGGGCCCGCGGTCGCGCGCTTGTCGTCCCGAACGCCCGCCCAGTGCGAGTGATTGAGCTGATGCAGCGTGAAGCATGACTGCAGCGAGTTGTAGAAGCCCATGTTGTCGACTGTCTGATTGACGGATTCCTTGATCAGCAGCGCCGCCACTGTCGGCACCTGCCCGATGCGGCGGGCCATATCCAGCGTGCGGTCTGCTAATTCCTCGCGGGTGAATATCTTGCTCACCATGCCGAGTCGATGAGCCTCGTGGACGTCGATCGCATCGCCGGTGAGCATGAGCTCCTTGGCTTTTCGCGGCCCGAACTCCCACGGATGCCCGAAGTATTCCATGCCGCACATGCCGAGTCGGGTACCGACGACGTCGGCGAACCGCACGTCGTCACTGCCGACAATGAGGTCGCAGGCCCACATCAGCATCAGGCCTGCCGAGAAAACGTCACCATGGACCTGGGCGATGGTGATCTTGCGCAGGTTGCGCCATCGCAATGTGTTCTGGAAGAAGTAGTGCCACTCCTGCAGCATGATCTTCTCCGCGCCCTCGCGGCTGCCGCCGTTGATCGACGCCGTTGGGTGCTGATCCGGGCCAGGCAGGTATTCCTTGATGGCCTGCTTGGACCCGATGTCGTGACCAGACGAGAACATCTTGCCCTCGCCGGCAAGGATGACGACCCTTACTGTGTCGTCGGCCTCGGCGCGGCCGAAGGCCTCGTCGAGCTCGACCAGCATCCCGCGGTTCTGGGCATTGCGCTGGTCGGGCCGATTCAACGAGATGCGCACGATCGTGCCGTCGTCGTAGGTCTCCCACTTGAGGAACTGGTAGTCGTTCACGGTTCTCCTTCGACAAATCCGGCAATAGTATTCTCGGTTATTGAGAAGCTATATTCTCACAGGGTCAAGAGAGGACTTCGTCGACATGAGCTCAGCCGTGCTGCAGATCCGGGACGTTCATGGCCGGTGAAGCCAAGCCGCAGGTGATCCTGTGGGGGCCGGGGCAGGTCGGCGTCGCGGCGCTGCGGGCGATCATCGCGCACCCGGGTCTGGAACTCGTCGGCGTTGTCGTGCACTCAGAAGCCAAGGACGGTAAGGACGCGGGCGATCTGTGCGGTATGCCTGCGACCGGCGTTATCGCCAGCCGCGACATCGACGCCGCGCTCGCGTTGAAGGCCGATGTGGTGGCCTATTTCGCTTCGGGCGATTACCGCTATCACGAGGCGGCGGAGGACATCGCCCGCTGCCTGCGCGCCGGCAAGAACGTCGTGTGCACCTCGCTGGTGCCGATGTGCTATCCGCCCGCCGCCGACCAGAAGACTGTTGACCTACTCCAAGCGGCGTGTGCGGAGGGCCGCACCAGCATCTTCAACAGTGGTGTCGATCCAGGCTGGGCGAACGACGTGATCGCGCTGACAATGACGGGCTTCAGCAGTCGTGTCGACAGCATCACCATGCTCGAGATACTTGACTACGGCCCAATCAATCAGCCCGACATCATGTTTGACTTCATGGGATTTGCGCACCCACCGGATCATCCGGCTCCGCTATTCGACACCGTGCGCCTCGCCGCCTTATGGGCGCCGACCGTGCACCTAGTTGCCGACGGGGTTGGCCTGCCGCTCGATCACGTCGAGACGACGATCGAGAAGTGGCTGGCCACAGAGCGTTACGAGGTCGCGTCCGGCTGGGTGGAGCCGGGCACGATGGGCGGAATGCGTTTCAAACTCGCGGGCATGGTCGACGGCGAGGAGCGCGTCGTTCTCGAACACATCACCCGTATGGGCGAAGGCTCCGCTCCAGACTGGCCGCGCCATCCGTCGCCACTGGGTGGTTACCGCGTGATCGTGGACGGTTTACCGACCTACACAGTCGACATCGAGATGCACGGCCGCGGAAGCAATATGCGCGGTTTGACGTACGCGACCGTGATGCGTGAACTCAACGCCATCCCTGCGGTGATCGCCGCACCGCCGGGATTGTTGTCGACTCTGGATCTGCCACTGATTACCGGGCCGGTACGCGGCGGAACTTGGCGGGGCCTGTTGCCAACTGTGGCGCGAGCATGACCAGCCATGCGGAGCCGCCGATCTCGGCCGACCTGTGGGAGGTCATGCAAACTGCCTCTGCTGTGCGTAGATATCGGGATGAGCCGGTAGATGATCACGTACTTGAGCGGTGCCTACAGGCCGCGACATGGGCACCGTCTGGCGGTAACCAGCAGCCGTGGCGATTCGTCGTGTTGCGATCCGAGCAAGCCCGCAAAGTCGTCACTGAGGCGGCGAACAAGACGTGGAAGACGATGGCTGACTTCTACGGCTTCACGATGCCTCCTGAGGACGCGATTGACACGAAATCCCGTGTCTTGAGGGCGATGTGGGAACACATGCATGTCGGCGGCAACGCACCGGAATGTGTGCTGTTCTGCGTCCAGCCGCAGGCTGGCGCAAGCGATCTTCAAAACGGTGGATCGATCTTTCCCGCGGTGCAGAATTTTCTGCTTGCTGCCCGTGCGCAAGGCCTGGGTGCCGCAATCACGCTGTGGCATGACCAGTGCGCACCCGAACTGCGTGCGCTGATCGGTATACCTGACGACTGGCATATCGCAACGCTGTTGACCGTCGGCTGGCCCAGGGGCGGGCACCGACTCGTCAGGCGAAAGGCGCTGAGTGAGGTCGCCGTCGTCGACCAATGGGATCGGCAATGGGGCTAGTGGCCTGGGCGTCGGGCACGAATGAGTCTCGGATCCATCCCGTATGGTAAACAACGTTCTCAAGATCGAGTATGCGAATTATCAAGCGGTGAGCCACGTACTTGACCAGTCGCGTAATAACGAGAAAGAAGTCCGATGAACAATCGTCTTGAGGGCAAAGTCGCATTCATCACCGGGGCGGCGCGAGGCCAGGGGCGCGCTCACGCGGTGCGGATGGCCGAAGAGGGTGCCGAGCCTGTGCGGTCACCGTCGAGCCTGTCCGCACACCGGTGCCGCTGAAAAGCCTGCGGCAACTTCACGGTGAACGCACCCAACAAGTACCCCCTGCCAACGAAACCCTCATCTGCAGCGAGTGCGGGGATCACTGGCGCCGGCCGCGCACACGGGGCCGACCGCCAAAGCGTTGCCCAGTATGCATCTCAAAACCGCTGGCGGCTCGTCGATGATCGACAGCATTGACGCGCAGCACACAACCGTTGCAGCCTGGCACGTCAGTGTCGGCAGAGACGCAGCGGGGTTGAGCCGGATGTGTGGCGCAGGGGTACTCCACGATGACCCGGAGAAGGTCGAACTCCTCACCCGAGGGCGTCACGGACCTGGCGCAGCACGACCTTTGCCCCGAAACGCTGGGCATTAACAGGAACAAGCATGGGGTGGCGAAGATCGCTATTGGGTCGTTGTCGATCTTCACGGCCGACGCCGTAGCCCAATCAGGCACCGATGCCGAACGCGATTCCGGCAGCGGTGATCAGTAGACCGGCAATCGCTACTCTCAGGTCAACAGCGTCGTGCTCGCGTGCTTTCATCTCGGTCTCCTGTAACTGAGAAGCGATTCCCGCCAACGATTTATGTTCCACGTCGCGTATCTCGTCGCTCAGCTTGGTGATGTCCTGCTGTATCTGGATCAACTTCTCCTGCATGTGAACGCTCTCTCGACTGCGGTCGTTGATGAATCGCGCAATGTTTTTAATCTGTTGCCGCGCAGTGGATAACGGGTTCAGATGGAATCCCACCCATGCCGTCCCGCTGAGCTGAGCTCGGACTGTCAGATGCGCGGACGCCCATTGCGGCACCGACTGGTGAAACGTCGTTCGCACATAGGCTTGAAACAGTCCGTACGCGGCGATGGATTGGCCAACAAGTTGAGTCACGGCGGCGAAGTTGCTGCGGGCCAAGGCGCGGTGCTGTAGCCAGTCGTCGGACGCCATGCGAGCCGACCACAATGCAAAGGTGCCGTCACGGTCGGCCAGCCAGAATCCGGCGATGTAGAGGATGAGGCCGAACACCAGGGCAACGGACCATCGTTTGTCGTCATTGGACACGCGCCGATCATCCTGCAGTGCGACGGCTTCGGGCGAGACTCGAACGCCGCACAGCGTCAGGAGCCGGTGTCTTTGGCCCGGTCCTGACTGGCAAACAGGTTCGCCAGTGCCGACCGTGCATCGGCTTTCATCTGCTCCGCCGTCTTGCCCTCAGTGGACACCACAGCGATTGGACGCTTCCCGCTGGTGTTCTTCATGCCGTCAGTCTACGCAGAAAGGCACTTCAATCGGTCTTGCCGCATCTTAAATCGCCCAGCTGGGTCAGTGGTGCTCGTATGCCGATGGGCCAACGCAATCTGGATACGCCGTCATTGCGAGCGATACGAATTGGTACGCGTATTGGATGCTCCAGCCATTGTCGATTGACACTCGCTGATTCGCCAAGCCGGGATCGTCACTTTGACGTATCAACTGGCAAGCACCGTGCGCGATATTAACGGCAACTGGATCGGAGGCTGGCTCATCAGCGGGTGGCTGCGCCTTCCACCCGCCGATGAGCCTGTGGTACATGTCTAGGAACTGGAGATCGTCGACGCTGTAATCGCCGGTTTGCTGCACCGGCATAGTCGTGCTTGGTTGCGCTTTCGGCTCAACAGGTTTCGAGTTGTGCGAGCTGAAAAGTGTAGCGGCAAGGAAAATTAATGCACCGGTCACAAGGGTGACCAGGCCGACGAGTCCTACCGATAGCCAGCGGCGCGGTGAGTCGGAGTCAACTTCGGCGGTGTCATCGACCGACCACGCTTGGACCTGCTCGGCGTGGCTGACTGGAGCTAGCTCGGTGGTCTCTGCGCTGGCCTGCTCTGTCGGAGCTTGCTCGGTGTCGTGCTCGGAGTCGTGGTCTGTCATCTTCTACCTATCCCCAACGGACGACTACAGGACCGAGCTTGAATAGTTGCCTCGGTGGCTTGGCGTCCGAAGCTACGGGCATCCCTCCGCAAACGCTACGGCTGCAAAGTGTTCGTTGATGCCTCACTTGCGGCATGCGAAGCAGTGGCCGGGCGCCTCGAGGGAAGCGTGTCGCCGGCGAAGATGGACGAACTTGTCAGAGCGTGATCTTGAAGCAGTTGTTTTCCAATATGCAAAGTTGGTTCACACATCCAAAAAACATGTAAAAAATTCCTAGAAATTTTTACATGTTGAGGTACTCTAGGCTTGTGAGCAGCAACAACTTGCAACCCGACCAACCGTACAACGATCTACCGGCCGCACCTAGCGGGGATAGCCTTGAAACCCGGCGCGTCCTCAAGGCTGCGATCGGCGCCAGAAGTGCGCTTGCGCAGCTTGATCAGGCAGTCGTCTCGATTCCAAATCCCGCGGTCCTCATCAACTCCATTCCGCTCCTCGAGGCGCAAGCTAGCTCAGAGATCGAGAACATCGTGACTACTACCGACGAGTTGTTTCGCCATCTTGAGGATGAAGCCGGCGCTGATCCGGCCACGCGAGAAACGCTGCGGTACCGGACAGCCCTGCGCGTTGGATTCGAACACACCAAGAAGCGCGGGCTAACGACAGCAACCGCATCTGCTGTGTGCAGCACTATCAAGGGGCGCGAGATGAAAGTGCGCGCTATACCTGGCACTAGGATCGCGCGGCCCGGAACCGGTGAGGTGATCTACAGCCCACCAGAGGGTCGCGAAGTGATCAACGAAAAGCTAAGCGACTGGGAGCATTTCATCCATGCGGAAGACGGCCTTGACCCGTTGATAAGGATGAGTGCCGCCCACTACCAGTTCGAGGCAATACATCCTTTCTCGGATGGCAACGGACGCACAGGCCGAATCCTCAACGTGCTGATGCTGATGGACGCTGGACTTCTAAGACTGCCGGTTCTCTATCTGTCTCGGTACATCATCGACACAAAAAACGACTACTACCGGTTACTTCTAGCAGTCACTGCCGAATCAGCATGGGAAGACTGGGTGCTGTACGTCTTGGCCGGCATCGAGCTAACGTCGCGATACACCCTGCGAAAAATTGCTGCGATCCGCGCTCTACAAGACGATTTCAATCAGCGTGCGCGTACCGCGACCCGCGGTGCTGCGGACGCCGAGTTCCAGTCCGTGCTGTTCGAGCAGCCCTACTGTCGCATCACCACGGTGATAGCTCGCTGCGATGTGTCGCGGCCTACGGCAACTTCCTGGCTGAACGCGCTGGTCGACGCCGGCCTCCTAGAAACGGTCAAGATTGGCCGCGATCGGCTCTTCATCAACCGAGAGTTTTTGCAGCTACTCGTGCGTCAGGAGCCCCTGGGCGAGGTAGATGCCTATAGAAAGAAACTTGTTAGATCGTAAAAACATGTCAAAAACAACAATTAAAATTCGTATTTGAATGTGACACAGATCACATCTGGCCGTACGCAGTTAACGAGGCCGACAAAGCTAGTTCGGTGCTCGACGTTGCTGGTCTTCGTGCATCGACACCGGGCCGATGTCGCGGATTCGGCAATGCTGGCCGGGTTGCGGCGCGTACAGGACGGCGCCGCAGTGGCATCGCCACGCCATATGCCGGCCGTTGCAGGTGCATGCGGCAGTGCGCAGTTCTGTGACTTCTGTACTTTCTGTCGCGCGGCCAGCCCCTGACGAGCGGATGGCGTCGGGCTCATCTAGGAGGGAGCTAGAACAGCCGGGTGCCCCAGCCGTTGCCCAAGTGGTGCCCACATTCTAGCGTTAGTTACAGATACCTGACGTGAATCACCGTTATGTGTTCCTGCAGGTCGAGACGGAATCGGTTCCTCGACCTGGTAGCTGAAGAGGGTTCGAATCCCTCCGCCCGCACAGATGCGGATGCCGAGTGCAGATTCCGCGCTCCCTAACATGAGCGGGTGGACGCATTCTTCACCGCTGACGGCGGCTCCTATGTGCCAGGACCTATGACCCGCGGACCATGGGGCGCAACAATGGGCGGTCAGATCGTCGGTGGGCTACTGGGCTGGGCGCTGGATCGCCAGGGCGGCGACGACCTGCAGCCCGCTCGACTGACAGTTGACCTGCTGCGGCCGGTGCCCATCGAACCGGTGTGGATCGAGATGTCGATCCAACGCGAGGGTCGCCGGATCAAACTCGTCGACGCCGCGATGTCGCAGCACGGCCGAGTGGTGGCTAGGGCGAGTGCGCTGTTCTTGCGTCGCGGTGCGGAACCCGAGGGTCAGGTGTGGTCGGGTGCCGTGTCGATACCTCCGATGCCGGTCAACGCCGAGCCACTCGAATCAGAACTGCCTTTTGGCATCTGGACCTACAGCTCCAACTCCGACGACGGCACTGCGGGAATGCCTCCGCTCGAGTGGGAGCAGCCCGGTGTGCAGAAGTTTGCGTGGACGCGGATATTTCGCCCGATGGTGGCGGGCCACCCGCTCACGCCGTTTGCGCGCGCGGCCTTTGCCGGAGACATCATCAGTTCGCTGACTCATTGGGGCACAGCAGGATTGCGCTACATCAACGCCGATTACACGGTGGCGATCAGTCGGCTGCCTGAAGGCGAGTACATCGGTCTGGCCGCGCAGACATATTTCGGTAATGACGGTGTGGGAACCGGCGCAGCAACGCTGTTTGACAGCATCGGCCCGATCGGTACCGGGACCGCCTTGGCGCTCGCGCAACCTCCGGGTGCGTTTCAGCCGAACCCCGCTTAAACCACACCAGAATTCGTACACGCAGAAAATATCTCCCCTCGCCACAAAACGCGGCGAGGGGAGATATCAAATCCGGCTTAGGTTGTTGCCGGCGCGGGCAGAGCACCCGGCGCGGGCCCGGTGTTGTCCGGCTCAGTGGGTCCGGAGGTTCCCGACTGGCTCGGCGTCATCGCGCCAGGCTGAGTCGGTGTCATCCCGGGCTGGCCCGTCATCCCGTGCTGGCCGGCGACGAGTTACTCGGCGCGTTGGACGTCCACATCAGAATGTCCTGCAATCCGTCGTTGTAGGCGACGGCGTTGGGCGGCGCACCCGTCGCGTCGAAGTACAGCGTGCCCTTCGACTCGCTGCCCTGCGCGATGGGCGCGGGGTTGAGGCCATTCGGCACCTCGACGTTATCGACCAGCTTGTAGGTCTGGCCGTTGGGCCCGCGGGCACTGAAGTCTCGCACCTGCGGAGTGACGAGCCCGCCATCGGAGCGGACGGTGATGTCTGCCTGGTACAGCGTCCCCTTCGGCGTGAAGCCGGGGATCGCGATGGTGCTGGGCTCCAAGTTGCTCACCGTGTAGTTGGTGATCATCGGTCCATCGATCAGCGGTTCGCTGGCGCCGAATCCTTGAATGTTCGGCGCGGCCGAAGCGCTTCCTGCGGTGGCAAAGCTGATGGCTGCAATACCCGCGGCGCCGATCGCCGTCTTCATGATGGTTGTCGCGTACTTCACGGTGAGCTCCTTCTTTTTCCCTACGTCCGAGCGCGAACTCGATTTGAGTTAGTGACGCCCCAGGCTCTTCCAATAGCCCACCGGCAACGTTTTCAAACGTCAGGTCGTTGCGAATGCGCTAATTTAACCACCTTGAACTGGCCCAATGCCGATTCTATGAATTGCTGTGCGGACGAATTATCAAGCAACTTAAACAACATTGGCACCACGTAAATTTGCATCGTCGCGTGAAACTGCGAAAGCCAGGCGGCGAGTTAATTCACCCGACCTGGCACCATTGACGATATGAACGCCGCGATCATAGTGCTGCTGATCTTGTTGGCTACCGGTGTCGTGGTCAGTCCACTTCTCAGGATGAGGGCGTGGCTGAAAAAGTCGCCGCCCGCGCAAGAGCTTGCGCCGCCACCGGACGAAGAAATCGACTAGCCGCCTCATCGCGGCGAGGGTTGCTCAGCAGCCCACTTCGATGGTGAACGGTTGCGTCACCGAGACTCGTGGATCGTTGAGCTGAGTTCCTACGGCCGTGCCGGTGATGGTGTAGGTGTCGTTGGCGACGTGGATCTTCGACTCACCGGCCCCTGAGTTGGAGACGCCGGTGAAGCCGACGAAGTTGTCGAAGTGCACCGATTCCACAGCTCGGCTTCTCCGGGTCCAACCGAAGCAGCACCCTCACGTTGGCAGGGGCTGCGCTGATGTTTGCGGTCAGCAACCAGTTCACCTGGCTGCAGCTGACTGCGTGCGAGGTGCGGGTGTTGTTGTCGACGGTGATACGCGCGGTCTTCTGCGTCGCCTTGTCGTCCGTGAAGCATCCCGAACACGATGCCGCAATGAGCACCGCGCTCACCGCCGCAGTGATAAGCCGTTGCCCCACCGGGCACCTCCCGACGCACGCAGGATTAGTTCGCTCACTTTTTCTATCAGCCTGCGCGCGTCCCGGGGAGCAAACGTGCGCCAAGGGTCAGCCGAACGAGATCTCGGCCCATCAGCATGTCGATGATCGGCTTGCCCGCCTCGAACGTCCCGGTGTTCGAGGAGTTGACGTGGCCGTAGTCGACCAGCAGCGTCACGCCGTTGATACCGGCGGCGGCGTCGCTGTTGAGGAACGCCATCACGTTGCCCATCTGCTCGGGTGTGTGCGTCGCGGTGCCGGTGGCTTCACGGTAGTCCTGGGCGAAGGACAGCCACAGGTCGGCGTTGGCCCGGGCCAGCGGCGTGTCGGTCGGGCCCGGGCAGATCGCGTTGATCCGAATCCCCTTGGCCAGGAACGGGAATGCGTGCGTTGCGACGTAGGCGTTGATTGCCTGCTTGCTGGTGCCGTAGTGGCCGAAGTTTTCCGCCTCGTGCGCCTTGCTCCAGGCGTCGGCCGACTCGAAGTCGGGTGTGGCCAGAAACTCCTGCAGCCGCGGCAGATCGGTTTCCCAGCCGATGCCGGCCACCGAGGAGATGAAGCAGATGGCTCCGCCGCGGTTGAGTTGGCCGTTGTTGATCAGCCGGTCGATCACGTGCCGGTGGCCGATGAAGTTGATCTTCATCAGGTCCGGACCGTCGGCGATGCCGGCGGCCGAGAACAGCGCATCGATCTGCCCCGACCTGCTCGAGCGCGCTGTCGATCGACGCCGGGTCGCGCAGGTCGACCTGGATTCCGCGGCCGAGCCCGGATTCCACCGGGGCGTAGTCCAGGTTGATGACCTCGGCTCCGAGGTCACCGACGATCTTGGCCGCAGCGGCGCCCATGCCGGTGGCACCTCCGACCACCAACGCCCGCTTGCCGTCGTAACGGAACTGCTCGATACCAGTCATTTCAATCCTCTCTCGGGACGCCAACAGTAAGGCTCGCGAGTACGTATCCGGAACAGACGTTTGGTCTACCAGCCGATCAAGCCGGTAAGGCGGAGTCCACGACACGGGCTCCGGCGCAACGCACCCCGCAAGTATGCGCAGACGACCGCGCCTACCGGTGAGTATCTGAAATTTTGGTTGTCAGATTTGGGTGGAAGTGTCACGTTCGGCAGCGCCGCGCACCAGGGTGTCGCGGGCGTTGACCAGCGCCGCGTCCTTGCCCTGAGCGCGCACGATGTTCTCCGGCACCCACAAGGCGTCCATCACGTAGCGCGCCAGCATCGACAGCGACGGCGAATCCTCGATCCGGATGTCGCCCGACTCGATCCCGTCGGACAACAACGCCCGGAGTTGGCGCAGCCGCATGGTGAACGCCAGGCCGGGGTTCGGGGTGTCGGGCGGCGACTGACGCATCCACGCGAGCTGGATCTTCCACTCGTCGGGAAACTGGTCCAGCGCATTGATGTTGACCCAGCTGAGCGCGTCCAGCTTCTCCACCGGTGTGGCATCCGTGCGCAGAACGCTGGCGAATCCTCCGCCGGCCTTTTTGCCGAACGACTCCATGATCGAGGCAAGGAGTTCGTCCTTCGACCCGATCAGCCGATAGACCGTGCCGGTGCCCAGCCCCGCCGCGGCGGCGATGTCGCGAATCGTGGTGACCTCGTAGCCTTTTCTGCCGAACTCGGCTCGCGCCACCGAACGCACATGCGCGCCTTTGTCGTTGCTGTCGGAGTCGCTCTCGTCGGCCCACGTCTTGATGGCCGCCTCGGCGGCCGCGAAAGCACTGGAGCCGTTCAGTTCTCGGCATCGCTGTAGTGGTCGACTGGCCAGTCCGTGCAACATGATCCGGCACATGACGACCGCGGTCTGATCGGCCCCGCCGGTGTGCCTGATGATGTCGAGTCCGACGTGCATCATGGTCTGGCAGATTCGGTCGGCCAAGGTGGGAAGGTCGATATCGGATCTGATGAAGCCGCTCCACCTACCCGCGCGCAGCGTCTGCAGCATTGCTTGCTGGACGGCGGTCGGCGGATTCTGCAGGAGTTCGACGAGTTCGGGGTTGGCACTGGGCGCTTCGTAGAACGACATCTGCAGCGCCGCGCGATGCTGTACGGCGCAGCGCGCGATCGCGGATCCCAGCTCGACGATCTTGTCCGCGACAGAGCGCGGGTCGGCCTGGTCCAACTTCTCGTGGGCGATTTCGCCGATGCGATCCAGGTCGGCGTAGTACCGCCGGACCAGCTCGACGAGGATCGCTTCCTTCGATTCGAAGTGGTGGTAAAGGCTTCCCGGCAAGATGCCCGCCGCGTCGGCGATCTCTTGCAGGGACGTGCGCAGGCCCGACGAGGCGATCAATGACGCAGCCGTTTGCAGGATTTCGGTGCGACGAGTGCCGTCGTCGTACGCGCCGCCGCGGCCGCTGCCAAGTCGGGAATGCGTTTGGCGGCACCCCGTCCCCGCGGCGTCACGCGAGGACGTCCGGCACTGTCAGGCCGGGCAGGCGAATCGGCATCGGGCAAGTCTAGGCGTGCAGACTGCTGTGCGGTGCAGCCTCGGATGGTTGCTGAAGCCCCACGACACCTCCGCAGCTACCACCTGTACCCGGGTCGCCTTCTCGGTCGTCACCATTTCGGCCGGTGCCGTGAGATCGCTGACCCAATATTTGGTTTAACGCTACCAGGTTGCCGCGGGCCGATTGTGCAGGTTGAACGCCCTGAATGCGGCCTTCAGGGGGAGGCCGCAACGGTCAGTGCAGAACCGACTCGGCGAACTGCGCGCCGAGCTGGACGAGGTAGCGGTCGGAGCTGTCCAGGAATGCGCTCCAGCTCAGCAGGCGCTTGAGATAAAGGTGAGCGTCGTGCTCCCAGGTGTAGCCGATACCGCCGAACACCTGGATGGCTGTGTCGCCGACGGCGGCAAGCCGGCCGGCGAACGCCTTCGTCCGCAGCGCGGCCGCATGTCGCTCAGCGCGGCTTCCGGCATCCGCGGCCCACAGCGCATGGATGACGCCGCTGCGGGCAAGCTCCACGGTTTCGTACATGTCGACGCAGAGGTGCTGCACCGCCTGGAATGCGCCGATCGGCTGGCCGAATTGGCGCCGCACCTTGGCGTATTCGACGACGAGATTCAGCACGGCTCGTGCCGCACCCAGAGCGTCGGCGGCCCAGGCGATGATCACGTCATCGATCACCGCCTCGAGGACTTCGGGCGACGCGATCGCCAGCCGTTGGGCGCGGGCGTCGTCGAGACGAACGCGAAACCGCTTGCGCGTCTGGTCGATTCCGGCCTGCGGTGTGCTGTCGACGCCGGACGTTGATGTCTGGACCGCGAAAAGACCTGTGCCGTCCCGGTCGTCGGCCACCACGAGTAGCACGTCGGCTGCACCGACATCCCACACGTTGTCGACCTCGCCGCGCAGCGCAACGCCGCCACCGTGTTCGACCACGCTCGGGCGCCCGCCCTCCAGCGGGCCCACCGTCGCAATCGTGGAGCCGTCGGCGATTCCGGTGAAAAGGGGAGCCGCCAGGTCGTTGTCCACCTCAAACCGCGTCAGTGCACGGGTCGCCGCCACGGCGCTGGACAGCCATGGCCCGGGATGCAGACCGGCGCCGAGCTCCTCGGCGACGATGCCGGCCTCGACCATCGTCATGCCGGCGCCGTCGTATTCCGGCGGCACGAGCAATCCGGTGGCGCCGAGCTCGGCCAGCCCTCGCCATACCGGCTCGGTCATGCCGGTGTCGTCGTCGAGCAGCGGGCGGACATGCTCGGCGAGCGAGGCTCTTTCGGCCAGAAAGCCTCGAACGGTGTCGCGCAACGCGATCTGCTCGTCGGTCAACTCGAGGTTCATGAGCGCGGCAGTCCCAAAACGCGCTGGGCGGTGATGTTCTTGTTGATCTGAGTCGTCCCGCCGGCGATGGTCAGCGACCGCGACGTCAGGCGGTAATCGGCCCAGCGGCGGCCGGCGGGATCCATCCCCATCAGATCGAAGGCCAACGCGGCGATGTCCTGACCGACTTCACCCCAGATCGATTTGGCCAGACTCGCTGACCCGAATGCGTCGCCGCCGTGCATGATCGCCGAGATCGACCGTTTGCACAGGAGCTCGAGATACTTGATGCGCAAAGCGATTTCGCCTAAGCGTCGCAACGTCGTGGGGTCCTCGAGCGCAGGCCGGTCGCCGATCCGGACATCGGCGAGATCGGTGACGAGTTCCTCGAGTCGGGTCTGCATCTCGGTGTAGAGGCGTGCGGCGCCGGCCCGCTCGTGGCTCAACGTGGTGGTGGCAATGCCCCAGCCGCCGTTCTCCGTGCCGAGCAGGGCATCCGCCGGCACCCGTACATCGTTGAAGAACACCTCCGCAAAATCAGCTTCGCCGCTCAGCGTGACGAGCGGCCGAACTTCGATGCCCGGCAACGACATATCGAGAATCAGGCACGAGATACCTTTGTGCTTGGGCGCATCCGGGTCGGTGCGCACGTACAACTGGCACCACTGGGCGCGGTGCCCCAGCGAGGTCCAGATCTTCTGGCCGTTGACGACGAAATGGTCGCCGTCACGCACCGCGCGGGTGCGCAACGAGGCGAGATCGGAGCCGGCCTCGGGTTCCGACATGCCCTGGCACCAGATGTCGTCGGCGCGCATCATCCGGGGGAGCAGCGTGCGCTTTTGCGCCTCGGTTCCGTGCTGCATGATCGCCGGCGCGATGTTGTTCATCCCGATCACGTTGAGGTGAACGGGTACCCGTGCGCGGGTGGTTTCCTCCGCGCAGACCAACTGCTCGAGCACTCCGGCCCCGCGGCCGCCGTACTCCGGCGGCCAGGAGACCGCGGCCCACCCGGCGTCGGCCATGGTCGCGTTCCACGCCCGGAGGGTCTGGAAGGCCGCTTCGTCCCTGCCTCGGCCGCGGTTGGCGGCGATGACGTCGTCGGTCAGGTTCGCAGCCAGCCAGGCCCGCAACTCCTTACGGACCTGTTCCACCTCGGGTGGGTATGAGAAATCCACGTTTCCTCGGGGCGATTGACGACGGGCAATGGCGAACTCTACGGTGGAACAGATATTTGGTCAACAACATCGATGGTGGCCTGGTCACCGTCGGAGGGTTGCCAACCGGCTCTCTTCCGGTAAGGCTTCCCATAGTATCGTGCGACTCGGCGCTTGCTCAGCGTCCCGACTACGAAAGCGCAACACACATGACTGAGACTGTAAAGGTCCGCTTCGAGCCGAAGATGATGATCGACGGCAAGTTGGTCGACGGCCAGGCAGGTACCTTCACCAACATCAACCCGGCCACCGAGGAGCCGCTCGGGGAGGTGGCGGACGCCTCGAAAGAGGACATGCACCGGGCCATCGACGCCGCCCGCCGGGCCTTTGACGAGACCGACTGGTCGACCAACCACAAGTTGCGTCAGCGCTGCCTTCTGCAGTTACACGAGGCGATCGAATCGGAGAAAGAGGAGTTGCGCGAGGAACTCATCCTCGAAGTCGGCTCCCCGCGAGCCATCACTTTCGGCCCACAGTTGGACGCGCCGCTGGCCGACGGACTCAAGTACCCGGCCCGGCTGATCGATGAATATGCCTGGGAAACCGATCTCGGCGACCGGGTAATCAGCCTCACCGGCGCGAACACCAGCATCAAGGTCTGGCGGGAGCCGGTCGGCGTGGTCGGTGCCATCGTGCCGTGGAACTTTCCCTTCGAGGTGACGATCAACAAGCTGGGCCAGGCACTCGGCGCCGGCAACACCGTCGTGCTCAAACCGGCGCCCAACACCCCGTTCAACGCGACCCGCCTGGGTCGGTTGATCGCCGAGAAGACCGACATCCCGGCCGGCGTCGTCAACGTCGTCACCGCATCGGATCACTTTGTCGGCGAGGAACTTACGCTGTCGCCCAAGGTCGACCTGATCTCGTTCACCGGCTCGACGGTGGTCGGCAAGCGGATCATGGAAAAAGGCGCGGCCACCATGAAGCGGTTGTTCCTCGAACTCGGCGGCAAGTCGGCCACCATTGTGCTGGAGGACGCCGACTTCGGGTTGGCCTGTGCGATCGGCATCGCCCCGTGTATGCACGCCGGGCAGGGTTGTGCCAACCCCACCCGGATGCTGTTGCCGCGGTCCCGCTATGAGGAAGGTGTCGCGATCCTCAAGAGCATCTACGAGAACGTCACCTGCGGCGATCCGCAGGACCCCGGCACGCTGTGCGGGCCGGTGATTTCGCAGCGACAGTACGACCGCGTGACGGACTACATCAAGAAGGGCGTCGAGGAAGGTGCGACCGCGCTGGTCGGCGGACCCGGCGCGGAGACCGGTTTCGACAAGGGATACTTCATCCGGCCAACGCTTTTCACCGACGTCGACAATAAAATGACCATCGCCCAGGAGGAGATCTTCGGCCCGGTGCTGTCGGTCATCCCGTTCGACGACGAAGAAGACGCGATCCGCATTGCGAACGACAGCCCGTACGGTCTGGCCGGCAATGTGATGTCGGGCTCGCTGGAGCATTCGCTGGCCGTCGCCAGGCGCATCAAAGCCGGCTTCATGGGCGTCAATGGCGGCGCACCGTACGCCGCGGACGCGCCGTTCGGCGGATACAAGGACAGCGGCGTCGGCCGCCAGAACGGTATTGCCGGTTTCGACCAATACACCGAGATCAAGACCGTGGGTTACCCCGCGGTCTGACCTACCTGCAACATCCGGGGCGGGCTACGTTTGTCCCGTGACCGACGCCGGAGCAGCGCAGCGTGCGACCGGCCGCAACATGGCGATCCGCTATGCGGCCGGTCTCGCGGGCGGTCACCTGATCGGGTGCGCGGATGCCGCCGCGATCGTCATCCCGCTGCACGCCCAGTTCACGGACAACGCGCGGGCGTACTTCGCGCCGGGCAGCCTGATCAGCGCAGCGGTCATCGTCGCGCTCGGGACCGCCGCGGTCGCGGGCGGCGGTGTCGCGAATCTCGTTCCGGTGCTGCGCTGGTTCGTCGGCGGGCGGCAACCGGACGCCGATCAGCGACTGTCTGCCATGCGCCTACTGCAGCGGCAGTCGATGATCCTGGCAGTGGTGTGGGCGCTTAGCGGCCTGACCTACCTCGTGCTGAACCTCGGAGGCGTCACTGCCCTTTGGGCGCCGACTCTCCTCTCGGTGGTATTTGGTGGGACCGCGGCCGCGAGCCTCGGCCTGTTGCTCACCCAGCGGTCCCTGCGCCCCATCATGTTGGCGGCCGCGCAGGGCAACGAGGGCCTCGTGGTCGCGCCCAGCGTCCTGACCCGGCTAGTCGGCATGTGGCTGTTGGGAAGCGGTCTGCCGTGCCTGGCGATCGCCGGCCTGGTGTTGACTCGGTCGAACGGCTGGATCATTCAGAAGACCGGGTCGGTCGAGATGCCCATTCTGGTGGTGACGCTTGTCGCGATCCTGATCGGGCTTCCGGTGATGATCATGACCTCCCGATCGATCTCGGATCCGGTACGCGAGGTCGTCGACGCGATGGCGCAGGTCGAGCGAGGCAAGATCGACACCATCGTCGGCGTCTACGAAAAGTCTGAAATCGGCCGTCTGCAAGACGGATTCAACCGAATGGTCGCGGGCATCGGGGAACGCGACCGGTTGCGCGATCTGTTCGGCCGCCATGTCGGCGCCGATGTGGCCCGACGCGCGATCGACGAGGGCACCTCACTGTCCGGCGATGTACGCGAGGCGGCAATTTTGTTCATCGACCTGGTCGGCTCGACGACGTTGGCGGCGAGCAGGCCCCCGCAAGAGGTGGCCCGGGTGCTCAACGACTTCTTCCGCATCGTGGTCAGCGCCGTCGACGACCACCGCGGGCTGATCAACAAATTCCAGGGTGATGCCGTATTGGCCGTCTTCGGCGCACCGCTGGCCCACGACGATTCAGCGTCGGCCGCACTGGCCACCGCGCGACTGCTCCGCAGCCAACTGCAGCAGTTGCCACAGGTCGACTTCGGGATCGGTGTATCGGCCGGGCCGGTATTCGCCGGGAACATCGGCGCCGAAAACCGTTACGAATACACCGTTGTCGGCGATGCGGTCAACGAGGCGGCACGGCTGGCGGATTTCGCCAAGACGCTGGATCAACGAATCGTGGGGTCGGCCGCGGCGATTGACCGCGCCGATGCCGCCGAGCGTGCGCATTGGGCGTCGGACAGCGAGACGGTGCTACGCGGCCGTTCGGAGGCCACCCACATCTGGACGCCGGCGAGCGGGGAATAGCCGCGGCCGGCCCGCTTCCATTCAGGGCAACTCTGCCGCAGGCCATGCCGAATGGCTTACAGTATCTCGGTGCCGATTCCCCGATATCCAGATGACGTCACCGTCGAGTGGCTCTCTGCCGTGCTCGGCGGTGACACACCGGTTCCGCTGTCCGACGTGCACGTGGTCGCCATCGGGACCGGCCAAACCGGAGCGACGTACCGGGTGTCGGTGACCTATGCCGGCGCAAGCAGCTTGCCCGACACCTTCGTGATCAAGCTGCCCGCGCAGGACGACACGGTGCGGGACCGGGTGGTCATCGGCTACCGCAGCGAATGCGCCTTCTACACCGGTGTCGTCGACCACGTGAAGGTGCCCACCCCGCAGTGCTTCTACTGCGAGATCAGCGACGACGCGATGGACTACGCGCTGCTTCTCGCCGACCAGGCGCCGGCGGTGCAGGGCGATCAGATCGCGGGCTGCGGCGAGCGCGAGGCGCGGTTGGTCGTGACCGCGTTGGCCGGGCTGCACGGGCCCAGCTGGTGCGACCCGGTCTGGTTGGACTTCCCGGGAGTCGCCTTCGCCCGGCCGGACGTTGCCTCGGCCAACGGGCTGGGCGAAGTGGCGCGGATGAGTGTCGAGATCACCCTGGACAAGCTCGGCGATCGGATGAGCGCCGCCGATCGGGAGACCTTCACCACGGCAATGGATTTGACGACGCCATGGCTGCTGGCGGAGTATGACCGGTTCGCCCTGCTGCACGGCGACTACCGACTGGACAACCTGTTGTTCTTCCCCGATGCCGCTGGGGTGACGGTGGTGGATTGGCAGACCCTCGGCGTGGGTCTGCCCGCACGAGATCTGGCCTACTTCACCGCGACCAGTCTCAAGCCGGACCTGCGCGCGGCGATCGAGCACGACCTTGTCGACGAGTATCACCGAGCCCTGCTGGGCTACGGCGTCACCGACTACGACCGCGAAACCTGTTGGCGGGATTACCGGCTCGGCATGTTGCAAGCTCTGCTGATTTCGGCTCTCGGTTTCGCCTTCGCGTCCGCCACCGATCGCGGCGACGACATGGTGCTCACCATGCTGGCTCGCGGATGCCAGGCGATCCGCGAACTAGGCACCATCGATCTCGTCGGTCAGTATGCGTCGGAGCAGGCGACGACGTCATAGACGCGAATCAATATTGCGTGGAACCCTGATCGACCGGAATCGCCGCCGCGGTGACGTATCGCGACTCCTCGCTGGCCAGCCAACACACGGCGTCGGCGATATCTTCCGGCTCGGCAACCCAATTCGGCAGAAATGGTGTGAGGGTGTTCGCCAAGTGCGGACTGGTCTCGGTCAAGTTCGCCAAGGAGCCGACCATGTCGCCGCCGCCCATTGCAGTGTTGACTGGGCCGGGATGCACACTGTTGACCCGAATCGAATGCACACCCAATTCGGCGGCGAATGCGCGGGCCATCCCGGTCACCGCGTGCTTGCTGGCGGTGTAGTGCACCATGAACGGCTGCAACTTCATGCCGGCGGCGGAGCTGATCAAAATGATTGACCCGCCGCGGCCACCGTCGATGATCTTCTGCGCGCCGGCCATCACCGTGTTCCACGTTCCAGTCACGTTGACGTCCATAACGTCCCGGAACGATTCGGGAGTGATCTCGTTCCAGGCCTGCGGCGCGGTGATGCCGGCATTGGCGACGATGATGTCGAGCCGCCCGAGCGCTGCCACGCCGTCCTCCACCGCCTCGCGCAGACCGTCGAAGTCGCGAATATCGTTGGCCGAAGCCATGATTTGGCGGCCAGCGGCCTCGACGAGCCGAACGGTTTCGGCCAGATCCTCCGGTGTCGCCGAGTCATAACGGACACAGGATGGAAGCTTGCCGGCGATGTCGACCGCGATGATGTCGGCACCTTCGCGGGCCATCCGCACGGCGTGCGCGCGGCCTTGGCCGCGTGCCGCTCCGGTGATGAATGCCACCTTGCCGGCCAGCCGACCGCTCATCTGCGCTCCGTATCGTAAAGGTCACTGTAACTCCGACGATATTACGTCACTGCTTGCGCTGGGCCGCCTTGACCAGGTTCGAGCCGATGATCAGTCGCTGGATCTCGCTGGTGCCCTCGTACAGTCGCAGCAGGCGCACGTCGCGGTAGATGCGCTCTACCGGCACGTCGCGCATGTACCCGCTGCCGCCGTGGATCTGCACGGCGAGATCGGCGACCTTGCCGGCCATTTCGGTGCAGAACACCTTGGCCGCCGAGGGGGCGATCCGGCGGTCCTGGTCGGTCAGCCACAGCCGGGCGGCGTCACGCACGAGGGCGCGACCGGCCATCACCCCGGTCTGCTGATCGGCCAGCATCGCCTGCACCAGTTGAAAGCTCCCGATCGGATTGCCGCCCTGAGTGGCGGTGGCCGCATATGCGACGGATTCGTCCAGAGCCCGCTGAGCGGCCCCCACCGCCAGCGCCGCGATGTGGATCCGGCCGCGCGCCAGCGAGGTCATCGCCGCGCGGTAGCCGACGTCCTCGCTGCCGCCGACCAGCGCAGTTTCCGGCACGCGGACATCGGTGAAGCGGACGTCCGCGGTCCACGCTCCTTCCTGTCCCATCTTGGCGTCTTTGGAGCCCACCTCGACTCCGGCTGCCTCTGCGGGCACCAGGAACACGGCGATGCCGGTCCCGGCGTCGTCGGCAGGACGAGTCCGCGCGAAGACCACGAACAGATCGGCGACCGGAGCGTTGGTGATGTACTGCTTCTCGCCGGTGATCACCCAGTCGCCATCGTCGCGAATTGCTTTGGTGCGCAATCCTGCCGGATTCGATCCGGCGCCCGGCTCGGTCAGTGCGAACGAGGCGACCTTGCCCGACGCCAGGGCCTCCAGCCAGGTGGCCTTCTGCTCGTCGGTGCCGAACCCGACCAGGACCTGGCCGGCGATGCCGTTGTTGGTGCCGAACATCGACCGCAGCGCCAGCGAGGTGTAGCCGAGCTCCATCGCCAGTTCGACGTCCTGGGTGATGTCGAGCCCGAGCCCGCCCCACTCCTGCGGGATGGCGTAGCCGAACAGGCCCATGTCTTTGGCCTGGCTGCCGAAGATCGTCCGGCACCCGATCGTTGGCGAGAATCTCCTGCTCGCGGGGCACGACGGCAGTGCGGACGAATTGGCGGGTCTGCGTGAGGATCTGCTGGAAATCGTCGTCGTCGACGGCAGCAGTGGGCATGGATCAACGCTCCTTCTTCGGCGGTTCGATCGGTTCGACGGCGTCAGGCGCAACGCGCGGACCCCGCCGACCGGCGTTTCGGCACGATCATATATGAAATATGATGTTCGATGATGCCCCGAGTTCGGGGCACAGACAGGAGGACGGTGATCGTGACGTTGTTGGCCGGCAAAATCGCAGTCGTCACCGGTGGAGCCCAGGGTCTGGGGTTGGCCATCGCGCGAGCGCTTCGTTGACGAGGGCGCGCGGGTGGTGCTCGGCGACGTGAATCTCGAGGCGACACAGGCCGCGGCGGCCAAACTCGGCGGCGACAACGTCGCCATCGCGGTGCGCTGCGATGTGACCTCCGGCGACGACGTCGACGCGCTCATCGGCGCGGCGCTGGACGGATTCGGTGCGCTGGACATCATGATCAACAACGCCGGCATCACCCGCGACGCGACGATGCGCAAGATGACCGAGGAGCAGTTCGATCAGGTGATCGCGGTACACCTGAAGGGCACCTGGAACGGATTGCGCAAGGCCGCGGCGATCATGCGGGAGAACAAGACGCGGCACGATCGTCAACATGTCGTCGATCTCCGGAAAGGTCGGCATGGTCGGCCAGACCAACTATTCGGCGGCCAAGGCCGGCATCGTCGGCATGACCAAGGCGGCGTCCAAGGAACTCGCCCACCTCGGCGTGCGGGTCAACGCGATCCAGCCCGGGCTGATCAGATCGGCGATGACCGAGGCTATGCCACAACGGATTTGGGACTCAAAAGTCGCCGAGGTACCGATGGGACGAGCCGGCGAGCCCGAAGAAGTCGCCAACGTCGCGTTGTTCTTGGCCTCCGATCTGTCGTCCTACATGACCGGGACCGTCCTCGAGGTGACCGGCGGGCAGGCACCTGTGAGCGCTCGCGAAGCCGTGATCTGCGAGCCGGTGCGGACCCCGATCGGCCGCTACGGCGGAATGTTCAAGCCTCGCAGAGCGCTGTTGAGCTCGGCGTGGCCGCGCTCACCGGGCTGCTCGACCGCACCGGCGTCCCGCCCGAAGCGGTGCAGGATGTCATTCTCGGCCACTGCTATCCCAACAGCGAGGCCCCGGCGATCGGACGCGTCGTCGGCCTTGATTCCGGACTGCCGGTGACGGTGCCCGGCATGCAGGTCGACCGCCGCTGCGGCTCGGGCCTGCAGGCGGTCATCCAGGCGTGCCTGCAGATCCATTCCGGCGACAACGATCTCGTGGTTGCCGGCGGCGCGGAGAGCATGAGCAACGTCGCCTTCTATTCCACCGACATGCGCTGGGGCGGTGCCCGCGGTGGCGTGCAGGTGCACGACGGGTTGGCGCGCGGACGCACCACCGCCGGCGGCCGCCACTACCCGGTGCCCGGCGGCATGCTGGAGACCGCGGAGAACCTGCGCCGCCAATACGACATCTCGCGTCAGGAACAAGACGAGCTCGCGGTGACGTCGCACCAGCGTGCGGTGGCCGCGCAGAAGGACGGCATTCTGGCCGAGGAGATCATTCCGGTCACCGTGCGCAGCCGCCGTGGCGAGGAGGTGATCGACACCGACGAGCACCCGCGCGCCGACACCACGGTGGAATCGCTGAGCAAGCTCAAACCCGTTCTGCTCAAGGATGATCCAGACGCAACGGTTACGGCCGGCAATGCCAGCGGCCAGAACGACGCGGCGTCCATGTGTCTGGTGACCACCCCGGAGCGGGCCGCCGAACTCGGCCTCACTCCGCTGGTGCGATTGGTGTCGTGGGCCATCGCGGGTGTGGCGCCCAACGTGATGGGCATCGGCCCGGTACCGGCCACCGAGCGCGCACTTGCCAAAGCCGGGCTGCAATTGAGCGATATCGACCTCATCGAGCTCAACGAGGCGTTCGCCGCGCAGGCGCTGGCCGTCATGCGGGAGTGGGGCTTCGGCGCCGCCGACCACGAGCGGACGAACGTGCACGGCTCGGGAATCTCGCTGGGCCACCCGGTCGGCGCGACCGGCGGCCGGATGCTGGCCACGCTGGCCCGCGAACTCACACCGGCGCGACGCGCGCTACGGGCTGGAAACCATGTGCATCGGCGGGGGGCAAGGCCTCGCAGCGATTTTCGAGCGGGTCGGGCCGCAATGACCACGCCGCTGGCCGATCTCACCGTCGTCGAGGTCTCCAGCTTCGTCGCGGCGCCGTTGTGCGGAATGACGTTGAGCCAGCTGGGCGCCGAGGTGATTCGCGTCGACCCGATCGGCGGCGCATCCGACACCAACCGGTGGCCGGTGACCGCTGACGGCACGTCGATTTACTGGACCGGTCTGAACAAGGGAAAGCGTTCGGCCACCATCGATTTGCGCTCCGCCGACGGGCAGGAACTGGTTCAGCGGTTGATCGTCGAGGGCGACGGCATCGTGGTGACCAACGCCGCGGGCTTGTCCTGGTTGTCGTATCGACACGCTCGTCGCCAAACGTGCCGACGTGATCCACCTTCAGGTGCTCGGCCGCCACGACGGCTCCACCGGCGTCGACTACACCGTCAACGCGGCGACCGGATTTCCGTTGGTCACCGGCCCGGTGGACCACGCCGGCCCGATCAATCACGTGCTGCCGGCCTGGGATGTCTGCTGCGGCCTGTACGCCGCGCTCGCCGTCGTGGCCGCGGTGCGGCGACGCGACCAGTCCGGCGTCGGCGCCCAGATCAGCCTCGCGCTGGAAGACGTCGCGCTGGCCACCGCCGGCAACCTGGGACTGCTGACCGAGCCGCAGGTCAACGGCACCGAACGCGAGCGGCTGGGCAACGCGATCTATGGCCAGTACGGCCAGGACTTCACCAGCCGCGACGGCGTCGCGTTCATGGTGGTGACGCTGACCAAGCGGCACTTCCAGGATCTCGTCGAGGTATGCGGTTGCCGGTGCAGCCGTTTCCGCGCTCGCCGACTCGCTGGGCGCGGACTTCGGCGACGAGGGAGTGCGCTACCGATACCGCGAGGTGCTCAGCGGACTGTTCGCGACGTGGTTCGCCGACCACTCGGCCGACGAGATCACCCGGGCGCTGTCGGCGACCAGCGTGTTGTTCGAGCGCTACCGGAGCTTTCGCGCGAGACCGCCGCCGACGAGCGAGTTACCGCGAATCCGTTGTTCTCCCGGCTGCACCAGGACGGACTGGGCGACTACCTGGCGCCCGGGCTGCCCACCGTCTTCGACGGCAGCCACTTCGCCGGCGAGCCGGCGCCCAGGCTCGGCGGCGACACCGCCGACGTGCTCACCGCGGCGTCTGGGGTTGAGCGCCGCCGACATCACGCCGCCTGACCGACGCCAAAACGATCGCCCGCTGACAAGGAGATAGGCGCCTCATGACCAAACTCGCCCAGACGATCGGCCTGACCGAATGTCCAGAACGAGATCATCTCCACCGTACAGGCAATTCGTCGAGAAGGAAGTCATCCCGAACGCGCCCGAGCTGGAGCGCACCGACACCTATCCGCAGGCGATCGTCGACCAGATGCGGGAGATGGGCCTGTTCGGCCTGATGATCCCGCAGGAATACGGCGGGCTGGGCGAGTCGCTGCTGACCTACGCCCTGTGCATCGAAGAATTGGGTCGCGGCTGGATGAGCATCTCCGGAGTGCTCAACACCCACTTCATCGTCGCCTACATGCTGCGCCAGCACGGCACCGACGAGCAGAAGCAACGCTTCCTGCCGCGCATGGCGACCGGCGAGATTCGCGGATCGTTCTCGATGTCCGAGCCGGAGTTGGGATCCGACGTCGCCGCGATCCGCACCCGCGCCACCCGGGGCAGCGACGGCGACTACACCATCAACGGCCAGAAGATGTGGCTGACCAACGGCGCCAGCTCGAGTTTGGTTGCGGTACTGGTCCGCACCGACGAGGGCGCCGAAGCGCCGCACCGCAACCTGACCGCGTTCCTCATCGAGAAGCCCACCGGCTTCGGCGAAGTCAAACCCGGACTGTTGATCCCGGGCAAGATCGACAAGCTCGGCTACAAGGGGATCGACACCACCGAGCTGATCTTCGACGGATACGCCGCCGAGCGCCGACGACATCCTGGGCGGAAAGCCCGGGGCAGGGCTTCTACCAGATGATGGACGGCATCGAGGTCGGACGGGTCAATGTGTCGGCCAGGGCCGTCGGCGTGGCCCTTCGCGCGTTCGAGCTCGCCGCGCGATATGCCCAGCAACGGCACACCTTCGGCAAGCCGATCGCCGAACACCAGGCGATCGCATTCCAAATCGCCGAAATGGCAACGAAAGTCGAGGCTGCCCATCTGATGATGGTCAACGCGGCGCGGCTCAAAGACTCCGGTGAGCGCAACGACGTCGCCGCGGGAATGGCGAAGTACCTCGCCAGCGAATTCTGCGCCGAGGTCACCCAGCAGAGCTTCCGCATCCACGGCGGCTACGGCTACTCCAAAGAGTACGAAATCGAGCGGCTGATGCGCGATGCGCCGTTCCTGCTCATCGGTGAGGGAACCAGCGAGATCCAGAAGTCGATCATCAGCAAGCGGCTGCTTGCCGAGTATCGGATTTGACCGTGAGCGTCCCGGATTTCGCCGCGCGGCCTCAGCTCTCCGAAGACGTTGCGCGCTATGTCCGTAAGCGGATCTTCGACGGCACCTATTCGGCGGGTGAGTACGTTCGCTTGGATCAGCTGGCCGCCGAACTCGGGATCAGCGTCACGCCGGTGCGGGAGGCGCTTTTCGAACTGCGGTCCGAGGGGCTGCTGGCTCAGCAGCCGCGCCGCGGCTTCGTGGTGCTACCGGTGACCGAACGTGATCTTGCCGACGTCGCCAATCTGCAGGCGCACGTGGGTGGCGAGCTGGCCGCGCGGGCCGCGGCCAACATCGACGACGAACAACTGCGCGAGCTCAAGGAAATCCAGGCCCAGCTGGAAGAGGCGTACGCCGGCAACGACATTGAGCGAACGGTGCGTCTCAATCACGAATTCCACCGGGCCATCAACGTGGCGGCCGAGTCGCCCAAGCTCGCGCAGATGATGTCGCAGATCACCCGTTACGCACCGGAATCCGTGTTTCCCATCATCGCCGGCTGGCCCGATCAGTCGATCAAAGACCACCGCCGGGTGGTGGCAGCGTTGGCCAAACGCGACAGCGAGTCGGCCCGTAACGCCATGTCGGAGCACCTGGCCGCCGGTGCGGCTCCGCTGATCGACCATCTCGCCGAACACGGTGTCGTCGACTCGAGACCGTAACTGCGCACGCCGGCATGTCAGCATGTCGCGCAGGCGCCGGACATCGACCTTGCCGGTCGGACCGCGCGGAATCGTCTCGTCGGAGTCGAGCAGAAGCCACACGGTCGGGATCTTGAAGGAGCTGAGCAGCTCGCGAGCCGACCGTCGGAGTCGTTCGACGGTCGTGGCGGTCGGTGTCGCACACCACCGCGGCACCCACCCGATCTCCCTGTGCGCCAGGCACATTGGTGACGAAGGCATTCGTCGACTCCGTCGATGTCGCGCAGCGCCTGTTCGACCTCGGTGGGATAGACGGTCGCGCCGCTGACCTTGAACATGTCGTCGGATCGACCGTGGTAGAACAGGAACCCGTCGTCGTCGAGTCGGCCGAGATCGCCGGTGGAGTAGAAGCCGTCGGCGGTGAACAGGTCCTCGCGGCGGCGCCGGCATATCCCGCGCAACGTATGCGGGCCTCGAATCTGGATCATCCCAATGGTTCCCGCGGAGACGGTCTGCCCACTCTCGGGATCGGCGATCCGGACCTCCATGCCGGGGAAGGGCTTGCCGCAGCTGCCCCACGCCGAGGGCGGCATGTCGGTGTCGGCGGGGTAGCCGCAGTAGGGCCCGAATGCTTCGGTCATACCGAACAGCGTTGCCCGAGAGCCGGGTTGGGAGCGCTGCTCGGCCGGTAAGCAGTGCTTCCAGACTGCCGGGGCGAAGTGCGGACAAGTCGACCTCGGGCGCGATCGGGGTGTCGCGCCAGCGCCTCGGCCTGATCGGGCCAGCCCGCGAAACAGCGTCACCCGTTCGCGCTCCAGCAGTCGCAGCGTCGTCTCCGGCTGGGGAATCTTCTCGGTGATCAGGGTCGCGCCGGCCACCAGCGCGGACAGCACGCCGCTGCCGAAACCGCCCACCCAGAAAAAGGGCATCGGCAGATACAGGCGGGTCTCGGAATCGATGCAACGGCTTGCCAAACCGGATCGGACGGCGCCCAGCGCACTGCCGTGTGAGTGCACCACGCCTTTGGGTGGGCCGCTGCTGCCGGAGGTGAACATGATCGACCATCGGGTCGCTCGGTGTCACCGTGGCCGTGACGGCGTCGACAGAGCCGATCAGCCGACCGCGCGGCAATTCATCGGCCGTCCACACCTGGCGCAGCGCAGGAAGTTCTGGGCAATGCAATGTTCCGGAGAGATCGCTGCGACTCGACAACCGAGGCCAGGTCGTCGAGGTAGCGGTGCCCGCGGAACTCCTCGACGCTGATCAGGAACTGCACAGATGCGGTTCGCAACTGCGCGAGCAATTCCCGTGCCGGCAGCAACGTGCTCAGCGGAACCAGCACGGCTCCGATCCGGGTGAGCGCGATCGCGATCTGCACCCAACGAACACCGTTGGGCATGATGAGCCCGACCCGGGTGCCTTTCCCGACGCCGGCCTCGGATGAAACCCGCGGCCAGATCCTGTGTGCTGCATCGCGAGTTCGCGGTAGCTCAGCCGGCAGTCGGGATCGATCACCATCGGTTTGGCCGCGTCCTGAGCTGACGCGATGCCGCACCAGTCCGTCGATCGTGTCAGGCATCGAACAGCCTCTTCAATTGCTGCAGGTCAGGCTTTGCCGCTGGCCAACAGCGGCACCTGCGGACGCCGGTATGACAGCGAACCGCTTCGGGGAATCTTGTAGGCAGAAAGTTGCGCGGCGAGCTCGCGACGCAAGCGTGGTTTCGTCGAGTTCGACGCCGTTGTCCACGGCGATGACGGCGACGACGACCTGGCCTCGATCGGGGTCGGGGATGCCGAACACATGCGCCGCGGCGCCGCCGGTGACCTTGGCGATCGCCTGCTCGACCTCGCCGGGAGAGACGTTGGCGCCGGCCGTCTTGATCATCGAACCGCGGCGGCCGAGGTAGTAGACGAACCCGTCGCTGTCGGTGGCAGCCAGGTCCCCGGTGTGCAACCAGCCGTCGGCGTCGAAGCATTCTTCGCGGCTGCGCCGGTAATAGCGCTGCATCAGGCATGGTCCGCGGATGCACAGTTCGCCGCGCGCGCCGTCTTCGACCGGGGATCCGGTGTCGGGGTCGACGATCTTGGTTTCCAGCCCCGGTGCCGGCTTGCCGAACGAGCCGCGTCGATGTTCGGGCTGATCGGTGTCGTCGCCGCTGATCAGCACCACGCTGCCGGCCTCGGTCAGCCCGAGCATGTTGTGCCGCAACTCGGGGTCGGCCGGCCGCACCGCGGGTGCCATGATCGGATACAGGTTGCCGCGGCGCATCGACGACAGGTCGCGGCTGGCGAAGCTCGGGTGCCGGGCCAGATGTGCATGATCCCGGCGACGAAACCGTTGGTGATCGTTGGCCTTTCGGCCTCGAGCAGATCGAGCGTCTGGCCGGCGTCCTCGGCGTTCGAGCACACCAGCGATCGCCCCGGCAATCATGCGTGGCCAGCAACGCGAATCCGAACCCGCCGATCCAGAAGAACGGCGAATTGCAGAACAGCTTGTCCGCCGCGGCCGAGTTTCCGGATCGCGTTGAGATTTCGCTGATGGTTGAGCAGCGCGGCATGGGTGTGCAACACGCCCTTGGGCGCGCTGCGTCGTGCCCGACGTGTAGACGATCGTCAGCGGATCACGAGCCGTCGACATCGTCTTCCATCGCCATCAACAGCGCTTCGTCGATCGTCTCGGCCGAGCCGCTGGATTCGCGACGACGTCGAAGATCACGTGACGCAATTGCGGTGCGGCGGCATCGAATAACCGATCGTCGGAGTCGAGGGCAGAGCCCGGCAGCACCTCGGCCAGCCGTTGCACGTAGTCGTGGGACCGGAACGACGATGCCGCAAGCAGGATTTCGGTGTCGCTGTCGACCAGTTGTTCGCGCAGTTCGCGCGCGGTGGCGAAAGTGGAAAACGGTACGACGACGGCGCCGATTCGCGCCGCAGCCAGCATGCCGACGACAAACGCGACGCCGTTGGGGTAGAGCAGTCCGACATGGGTGCCCTTGCCGGCGCCAAGACCGATGAGCCCGCGAGCCAGCAGCGCGGAACAGCCGCTCGGCATCGGCGTAGCTGACGCGTTCGGCGTCGCAGATCAGCAGCGGATGATCGCCCCTGCTGCCGGCTTGGCTCGCGCAGTACGTCGCCGACGGTCGCCGATTCACTCGGCATGGTGGCCCTGCGCCGAGGCGAGCGCATCGTTGAAGTAGCGCCGGACCGCGCTGAGATCGGGCTTGCCGGATGGTGTTCGCGGGAGTTCTGCGACGATCGCGATCTCGGCGGGAATTTCGTAGCGCGCCAACCGGGTTCGCAGGTAGTCGACGAGTCTCGGCGGCGTCTGCCGATCCGGCTCTCGGAGTTCCACCATGGCCACGGGCGTCTCGCCGAGCCGTTCGTCGCGTCGCCCGACCACCGCGGCGCCGGCGACGGCGGGATGACTTTCCACGGCGAGGCGCACGTCGTCGGGCATGACCTTGAAGCCGCCGCGGATGATCGCTTGGTCGGCCCGGCCGACGATCCACAGAAACCCGTCGGCATCGATGCGGGCCATGTCGGTGGTGCGCATCCACTCCGCGGACGGTCCGAGTTGTGCGGGTTTCACCTCCAGCAGGCCGACCTGGTCGGGCCCCAGCGGGACGCCGTCCTCGGCGACCACGCGCAGCCGTGCGCCGGGGTTGGCGCGGCCCACGCTGCCGCGTTTGGCCCGCCAATACTTCTGGTGGTCGGCCAGCGTCCAGCCCGCGACACCACCGCCGAATTCGGTTGCGGCGTAGGATGTCAGCACCGGAATTCCATATTTCTCGGTGAACGCGTCGGAATCGTCCGGCGATAACGGGGCGGTACCTGACGTCACCGCCCGGATACTCGCCAAATCCTCCCGAGGCAGGTTCGGAGTGCAACACCATCCGCAAGGCGGTCGGTACCAGCGATACCGCGCGCGGCCGGTACGCGCGCACCGCCTCAGCCCAACGGTCGAGCTCGAATCGCTCCAGCAACACGAAGGGCCGCGCCTCGGCGACGCATTGCAGGATCCGGAAGACACCGCCGATATGCACCAGCGGCGAGTTGACGATCGCCACACCGCGACGCACCTCCGTGGGTGCCGGCAGCCGATCGGCCTCCGGGCCCATCACGCTGTGCGCCAGCATGTCGTAGGTGAGGTCCACTCGTTTGGGCGGTCCGGTCGTTCCGCTGGTCAACATCCGCACCGCAACCCCGGGCCGGCATCGTGACCGTGCGATCCTGGCCGGCCGCAGTCACATTCGGCTCGGACTGCCAGATCCGAGATCGAGACCACCGTGGTGGCCGGCGGTCGCCCAGCATCGCCAGATCGTCGGGCTCGCCGATGATCAGCGGCAGCTCGAGCTGGTCGACGTCGGCGTTGATGCGCTCATCGCCGCGGGCCGGGTTGATCACCACGACGGTTGCTCCGCAACTGCAATACACCGAGCAGCGCCGCCACGTGGGCTGGTCGATTGCGCAGCAGGATGCCGACCTGAGGTCGTTCGTCGCCGATGAGCGAAGCCGACCCTCTCGGCCAGTTCGCCGAGCTGTTTCCACGAAAACCATTGGCGCTCATATTCCAGAGCCGGCGTCGTCGGGCTCGAGCCGCAACACGTCGTCGATGCGCCGACTGAGCCGGTGCTTTGACATCGAAGTCATCGAATTTTCGGATCCGGCGCCCGACGGTCGCCGCGCTTCGCCAATTCGGCCGTGCCGATCGGATTCCCGAGCCGGGTGTAGATGAG
Organism: uncultured Actinomycetota bacterium; assembly: GCA_963796825.1. Lineage (GTDB taxonomy): Bacteria > Actinomycetota > Actinomycetes > Mycobacteriales > Mycobacteriaceae > Mycobacterium. Next base: position 871,349 of record CAWCNE010000003.1, on the reverse strand, counting down.
TCCTTGGTCCAGCGCTGCCCGGTAGGGCTTGTCCAGCGACTCCCAGATCGCCTTGACGGTGCCCTGGGTCGCCGACGGCGGTTTGGCGGCGATGCGTCGCGGCGATCTCGTGCGCGCGTGTCCACAGCTCGTCGCGGGCGACCACCTCGGACACCAGCCCGATGCGAAGAGCGGTGTCGGCGCTGACTCGTTCGTCGTTGCCCATCAACGCGATTCGCAAGGTCTCACCCAATCCGACGCGCCGCATCAGTCCGATCGGCTCCAGCGCGCACACCAGCCCGGCCGACACGTGGGAGTCGAAGAACGTCGCGTCGCGTCGAGCAGATCACCACGTCGGATTCGTTGACGAAGTAGAACGCGCCGGCCGTGCACATGCCTTGCACGGCGCACACCACCGGCTTCCACATCTTCTGCCACTTGGGGCTGAGCGCCTCGCCGGGATCCTCGTGGTTCCAGATGTTTTCGGGCTGGCCGTAGGGCGTCTTGATGTCGAGGCCGGCGCTGAACGCCCGGTCTCCGGCGGCCCGCAGCACGACGGCGTTGACCGAGTCGTCCGCTTTGACGATCCGCCACGCCTCGGCCATCTCTTCGCACATCGTTCGGTTGAACGCGTTGAGCTGCTCGGGCCGGTTCAGCGTGATGGTGGCGACCCGGTCGTCGCCGTCCACATCGAGGTCGATCGTCTGAAAGCTCATCGGCACTGCCATTCCGGCGGTCGCTTTTCGACGAACGCTCTGGGCCCTTCGAGCGAGTCCTCGGTATGCAGATTGCGTTCGCGGAACGACTCGGCCAGCATCTCGGCTTCGTGCAGCGGCAGATCCAGGCCCTTGAGGATGGCCAGCCGGGTGCCCCGAACGGCAAGCGGCGCATTCGAGTTGACGATGTCGGCGATCTCGTGGGCGCGTTCCAGCAAGCGATCGTGTTCCACGATCTCGCTGATCATGCCGAGCTCGTATGCGCGCTGCGCACCCATTCGCTCATGCTTGCCCATCAGGGCCATCCGCAGCGCGATCGAGCGGGGGAGCACTCGGGCGACCCGGACCAACTCGCGTGCGGCAACCAGCCCGATGCTGACATGTGGGTCGAAGAACGTCGCCTTGTCCGAGGCGATCACGATGTCGCCGGTGGTCACCCAGTCGAGGCCCGGCGCCGCAACACAATCCGTTGATCGCGGCGAGCACCGGCTTGGCCATCGTCCGAAACGGCGGGGTGCCCTCCTGCGGCGCCTCCCACTGCTCATAGCTGGAGAGGTAGGGCCGTTCGTTGATCACTTTGCCGTCGCCGGGAATCGCCTTGACGTCCGCGCCGGTGCAAAACGCCCGGCCGGTACCGGTGACGATGAGAATCCAGACGTTGTCGTCGTTCTCGGCTTCGTCGTAAGCGTGCCGCAGTTCGGTGACCATGTGCGGGCTGAGCGCGTTCAGCGCGTCCGGCCGGTTCAGGGTGATCGTGGCCTTGTGCCCGTCCACCTCGTAGGTGATGGTGTCGTACGACCGGGAAGACATCTCACAACTCCTTCGTTCGGACACGCTGTCACCGCCCTTGGAACCGCGGCGGACGCTGTTCACGAAAAGCCACCAGTCCCTCTTTGAAATCGGCTGTCCTGCAGGACAGCTCGACACCGAACAGTTCCTGCGTCATCGACTCGCCCAGCGATGCGTGCTGGCCGTAGTGGATGGCCTGCTTCGCCAGCCCCAACGCCACCGTGGGCCCGTCGGCCAGCCGCGTCAGCAGCTCGTCGGTCGCTCGGTCCAGGTCGGCCGGCGCCGCAGCGGATAAGATCAGTCCCCAGTCGGCGGCATCGGTCGCGCTGACTTTGTCGCCGAGTAACAACATCTGCTTTGCCCGCGTGAGACCGACCAACCGGGGAAGTAGCCACGTCGCGCCCGAATCCGGGCTGAATCCCCGCGCGGCGAACGGCTCCCAGAACACCGCGTCGTCGGCGGCCACGGTGAAGTCGGCGGCCAGCGCGAGATTGCAGCCCAAGCCGGCGGCGAATCCCCGCACGCTGCAGACAACTGGCAGGTGGATGCCGTGCACCAGCTCGATCACCCGATTCGCGGCGTGGGGGATGCGCCGGAGGATGTCGCCGGTGCGCGGCTTGTGGTCGTCGCTGTTGGTGGCGACCCAGTCCGCACCCGAGCAGAAGTCGTCGCCGGCGCCCGTGATGTGGATAACGCGCAGCGAGTCATCGGTCGCGGCCTCGGTCAACGCCTCGATGAATGCCGCGATCATGCTCCGGGTCAAAGAGTTACGGCGTGCCGGCCGATCGAGCGTGAGCCGCAGGATGGCACCGTCGCGACTCGCGCTGAGCGAGCCGTCGACCGCTGTGGGGTCCGCGTCCTGGCTCACCGACGAGTCTGCCCTTCCCTGGCGTTATGGATACCTCTACAGTAGGCAATACAATTGCTTCGCTGTATAACTTAGCAAGGAAAGCCTCGCTGCGGAACACAAGCGTCGGGAAGAGGTCTGATGGGCGAACACCAGGCGACAGCAGGCTCCGCGCCCGGACCGGCCGCCCGATTCGGCGAGGCGCCACTGCCTCAGACCGTCGCCGCCGCGGGCGCAATCCGCCGACTCGGTGGCCTGTTGTTGTCGTTGGAGCATGCTCACCCCACGGTGGACGCGATCGTTGCGCAGATCGGCGAGTGGGAAAGCGAGTTGAGTGCGGCGGTTCCGCCGGACAGTACGCCGCGGATCGGGGTCGACGAGACCGGCGCTTCACGGGTGTACCTGGATCACGCGACCGACATCGGCGCGTTCAACCCGTGCTTCCCCGAGTACCGCTTCGATCGTCTCGACAGCGAAATCGCCACGGGGCGAGTGGCTTTCCCGCTGGTCTACGAAGGCCCGCCCGGGTTGGTGCACGGTGGGTTTCTCGCCGTGTTCTTCGACAGCATCATCCAGCATCAGAACTGTGTCGTCGGGCTCTCGGGCAAGACCCGATCACTGCAGGTCACCTTCCGGCGACCGACGCCGGTGCTGTCCGAGTTGCGTTTCGACATCTCCCGCTCACAGGTAGAGCGGGGTATCACCTCGACAGCCCGCCTTCTGCTCGACGAGGAAGTGCTGTGCATCGGTGAAGTCGCCACGCTGGCGTTGCCACCGGACAAGCTCACCGGTCACCGACTCGGCAAGCGACGAGCCGCGAAGGTCTGAGGTGGCTGTGCAACGCTTTCGCCAACCGCGCGTGGCCGAACTTGTCGCCTCGAAATTGCGGGACGACATTCTGTCCGGTCGTCTGAAAGAAGGGGACGTATCTGCCTTCGCAGGAGACCCTCTTCGCTGAGTTCGGGGTCAGTCCGCCGGCGCTGCGGGAAGCAATCCATCTGTTGGAGACCGACGGTCTGATCTCGGTGCGCCGCGGGAACGTCGGAGGGGCGCTGGTGCATCACCCGACGGCCGAGCGGACGGCGCACATGATCAGCATGGTGTTGCAGACCAGGTCCGCAACACCGGTCGATGTCAGCGAGGCGCTGATGCATCTCGAGCCGGTCTGCGCCGGGATGTGCGCCGCGCGCGAAGATCGGATGAGCGAAGTCGTGCCCTACCTGCAGGACGAAATCGAGATTCAAACAGCGCAATTCGATGATCTTTCGCAATATGTCCCGAACGCGCGCCGGTTTCACGAGACGTTGGTATCCCGGTGCGGGAATGAGCCGATGATCCTGCTGATCGGATCGCTGGAGCTGATCTGGTCGGCCCACGAGTCGGCGGTGTGGAACGGGCACGGCGAACCGGCGCCGATGGTGGACAAGACCAGACGAGCCGCGTTGCGCGACCATCAGCGACTGCTCGAGGCCATCCGTGACGGCAACGCCGCGAAAGCGGTCCGGCTGGCGCAGGACCACCTCGCCGTCGCGCGCCGCAACACGCTTGCGTTCGGCACCGAACAAACCATCGAGGCGAAGCTGGTGTCGAATCTCGACACACGCATGGACGTGAGGAAAGGGTCGGCTGAATGACCGCCGTAGACAGCCGGGACGACCGGGTGCTTTTCCAGGTAGAGCCGGAAAAGCGAATCGCCACAATAACGTTGAACAATCCGCAGCAGCGCAACTCCTACGACGCGGCGATGCGGGACGCCGTTGCCCGCTGTCTTGACCACGTCGCGGACGATGACGATCTCACCGTGGTGCTGTTGCGCGGCGCAGACGGAGTGTTCAGCTCCGGGGCCGACATGAACAACGCATACGGCTGGTACGGCGAGCGGAGTCCGGAGGCGGGCGAGGGCCAAGCCCGACCGGCAAAGAGTCGTCCCAGCCAGCGCCGACGGCTCACGGTAGACCGTAAGTCATTCGGCTTCTATCACAATCTGATGGGCTTTCCGAAGGTCACGGTAGGTGAGATCAGCGGCTACGCGCTCGGCGGTGGCTTCGAGATCGCGTTGATGACAGACATTTCCGTCATCGCCCGCAACACCAAGATCGGAATGCCTGCCACCCGATTCCTGGGGCCGGCACTGGGCAGCCTGCACATGTTCTTCCACCGATTGGGTCCGGTGCTCGCCCGGCGTCTGCTGCTGACCGGCGACATCATCGAGGCCGGGGCAGTCGAGCACCTCGGAATCTTCACGGAGACTTGCGATGCCGGCCAAGCCGGGGCGCGGGCGCGGTACTGGGCGGAGAAGGCTGCCAAGATGCCGGCCGATGGCGTCGTCATCGCCAAAGAGGCGTTTCGGCTCGTCGAGCAGAGCCAGGCTTATCAAGGCGAGGAGGTTGCGAGCTATCTCTTCCATGCGTACGGCACGAATCTGCAGTTCGCGCCGGGTGAGTTCAACTTCGTCAAGACGCGCGCTCAGCACGGCACCAAAGAGGCCTTCCGGCTCCGTGATGAGCACTTCGATGTGCCGGAGCCGCCGATCAGCTGAGTTGCCTCAGCGACGCGGACTTTTGGCCCGCCCCGGGGCGGTTGACTTGCGCGCCGTGCGACTTACGTTGTCGGCCAGATCGATTTCGAGCGATGTTCGATCAGCCGACTGGCGTTGTCGAGAATGCAGTCCAAGCCGTACTCGAAGTTGTTGTCATCGGGGGCGCCGATGTGATGCCCCTGGGCGGTCATCTGGGCGAGCAGCGGCGTGACCTCGGGATCGATGACCATCGCGTCTTCGATGGTGCGCCCGCCGTTTTCGGTTGGCTGGTTCTTTTCCTGGAGTCGGTGCAGCACGACCGACCCCCGTACGTGAACCGACACGGCGGAGTAGGTGTCGAAGGCCTCTTCCGGCGACAGCCCCGCTTCGACCAGTCCCGCGATCGCCTTCTCGATCTCCTGTACGCCCAGCCGGGCGGCCCTCGGGCTCAGCGCTGACCTGATCAGAATCAGATCGCACAGAATTGGGTTGCCCATGAAGGTTTTACGCATCGAGCGGGCGTGATTGCGCAGAGTCTCACGCCAGTCTTTGGCTTCCACGTAGGGGGTGGCGAACACATATTTGCGCAGTGCGCGGTCCGTCATCGCATTGAGCAAGTCGTCTTTCTTGCGGAAGTACCAATAGATGCTCGTCACGCCGACACCGAGGTGCTTGCCGAGCAACGGCATGCTCAAATTGTCGATCGAGACCTGCTCCGCGAGATCGAACGCGCCGCTGATGATGTCGTCGGGATTGATGGACCCGCGTTCGCGCCGCTGCCGTTTTTCGGCGGTTGCTTGCTTGGCCATTGCGGGCACCTCCTCACGTTCAACGCTGCGCCGGATGATTCACGGCTACGCGACCGCGGCATCATCCCAGACAACTACTGTAATGCCTATCGTAGGGTTTTTGATACGCATGGCGGTAAGCGAAGAATGCCCGGGTATCTGGCCCGAGCGGACGCACTGGACCAAATGAGTTCAGTGATAGCGGTTTTGGCGACGCGGTGCAACCCGTGGATCACCGGGACCGTGGGCGGACGCGGGCGCGAAACCGGGCTGCTCATACCCCGTCGAACGGCCTGCGCCGACTGTTGCAGAATGCTGTACCGATAGGTATACAGTATGGGTACAAGCTGCAGTGAAGTTGCCGCCTTAGCTCAGGGGAGGACGGTCGTTGAGCACCACTGAAGACCGCGTTGCCGAACCGGCTCAGGACGAGGCGGTGATCTACGAAATCACCCCGACCGGCGTCGCTGTGCTGACCCTCAACCGGCCCGACCGGCTCAACACGTGGGGCGGGGACATCGCTCGAGCGTTCTATGCCGGATTGGATCGCGCCGAACAGGACCCGGCCGTTCGGGTCATCGTGCTCACCGGTCGAGGAAAAGCATTCTGCGCGGGCGCGCAGCTCGGTTCGATGGGAAACGTTTCGCAGTCGATCGAGGATACCGACGGGGACAAGCTGGCCAGCTTGATCGGCGATCGGCAGCCCGTATCATCTGACGACGCTGAGCAAACCGGTCGTCGCGGCGATCAACGGATCGTGTGTCGGGATCGGTCTCACGCAGGCGTTGATGTGCGACGTCCGGTTCGCCGCCGCCGGCGCGAAGTTCGCGGCGTCGTTCGCCCGCCGCGGGCTGATCGCGGAATACGGCGTCTCGTGGATCCTGCCGCGGCTGACGGGCTGGGGCGTAGCACTCGATCTCCTGTTGAGTGGCCGGACTTTTCTCGCCGACGAGGCAGCCGAGCTCGGATTGGTCAAAGCGGTCGTCCCACCCGAGCAGCTGATGGCCCATGCGATGGCCTACGCGGAGGACATCGCTCAAAACTGTTCTCCGGCATCGATGGCCGTGATCAAGCGCCAGGCCTACGGCGATGCGCTGCGCGAGGTCGCCGACTCCAGCGCGCAGTCCGACATCTTGCTCCAGCAATCGCTGAAACGTCCCGATGTCATCGAAGGGGTCACCAGCTTCCTGGAGAAGCGCGCTCCCACTTTCCCCGGGCTGAGCGCCTCGGCTGAATCTTCCGGTACCGGAAAGGATGATCATGGGCAACCTGGGCTATAAGGCCATCGACGTCGACAATCACTATTACGAACCGACCGACGCCTTCACCCGGCACCTGGACAAGAAGTTCCGCAGGCGCGGGGTGCAAATGTTTCAGGACGGTAAGCACACCCAGGCGGTGATCGGGGATCGGGTGAACCGCTTCGTCCCCAATCCGACCTTCGATCCGATCATCAAGCCCGGCTGCCTTGACCTGTTGTTCCGCGGTGAGATCCCCGAGGGCGTCGATCCAGCGTCGCTGATGAAAATCGAGCGGCTCGAGCAACACCCCGAGTATCGGAACCGTGATGCCCGCATCACGGTGATGGACACCCAAGGCATCGAAACTGTTTTCATGCTGCCGACATTCGCGTGCGGCGTCGAGGAAGCGCTCAAGCACGACGTCGAGGCGACGATGGTGTCGGTCCACGCGTTCAACCTGTGGCTCGACGAGGACTGGGGTTTCGACCGACCCGACCACCGGATCATCGCCGCGCCTATCATTTCGCTGGCCGATCCGGCCGGGGCCCTCGAAGAGGTCGAGTTCGTCCTTGCTCGCGGCGCCAAGCTGATACTGGTTCGTCCCGCGCCGGTGCCGGGTGCGCTCAAGCCGCGGTCGTTGGGCGATCCGCTCCACGATCCGGTCTGGGCGGCGTTGGCCGAGGCCGGAGTTCCGGTGGGCTTTCACCTCAGTGACAGCGGGTACCTCCAGATCGCCGGAATGTGGGGCGGAAGATCGACTTTCGAGGGTTTCGGCGGATCGGAGCCGTTAGAGCAGATACTCACCGACGACCGGGCGATTCACGACACAATGGCTTCGATGATCGCGCACGGTGTGTTCACTCGTCACCCGCAGCTGAAAGCGGTCAGCATCGAAAACGGATCGTACTTCGTCTACCGGCTGGTCAAGCGGCTGAAGAAAGCGGCCAACAGTCATCCGAAGCTCTTTCCGGTGGATCCGGTCGAACAGCTGCGCAACAACGTCTGGATCGCCCCTTACTACGAGGACGACCTGCACGACTTGGCGTCGGTCATCGGTATCGACAAGATCCTGTTCGGATCGGACTGGCCGCATGGTGAAGGACTGGAGAATCCGGTCTCGTTCACCGAGGAACTCGCCGGCTTCAGTGACACCGATGTTCGAAAGGTGATGCGCGACAACGCGTTGGACTTGCTGGGCGTCAAAGTCGGCTCGGCGGCATGAGCGCCAGAGGCCGCGCGAACCCATGAGCGAGTGGACCATAGGCGCGGTCCTCGATGTGATCGCCGAGGTCGTTCCCGACCGGGCGATCACCGTCTGTGGTGATCGGCGCAGGACATTCGCCGAAACCGCCGATCTCACCCGCCGGCTCGCGAACTATCTTGCGGCCAAGGGCTTCGGAGTCCATCAGGAGCGGGCGACCCTACAGAATTGGGAGTGCGGACAGGACCGCGTTGCGCTGCTCATGCACAACGACCTCTACACCGATATGGTCATCGGTTGCCTGAAGGCGCGCACCGTTCCGGTGAACGTCAACTACCACTACACGCCGCGCGAAGTTCGGGAGCTGCTCGACTACGTCCGACCCCGCGTCGTCATCTATCACAAATCGCTCGGCGCCAAATTCGCCGATGTGTTACCCCCGGACAGCGTCGATCTGCTGCTGTCGGTTGACGACGGAAGTGACGCTACCGGAGCTCCCCGGTGCGGTGGCCCTCGATGAGGCGCTGGCGCAAGGGGATACCGACCAGACCGTGACCGCATCTCCGGACGACCTGCTGATGATCTGCACCGGTGGCACCACCGGTCGGCCCAAGGGCGTGCTCTGGCGGCAGTCCGACATCTACGTCTCGTCGATGGTGGGCGCCGATCATGCTTGCGCCCAGGACATCCGGGACAAGGTGAGCCGCAACGCGCGGGCCGCCCTGGTTCGCGGTGTCACCGTTGATGCACGCCGCGGGCATGTGGACGGCATTCTCGGCGATCATGGCCGGCCTGACCGTCGTGCTGTACGACACCAGCAAGAAACTCGATCCGCGACTGGTATGGCAGACCGCGGAGCGCGAAAAGGTGGGCATGATGACAATGGTCGGCGACGCGTACGCCGCCCCCCTGGTCGCCGAGTTACGGCAAGGCAACTATGACTTGGCTTCGCTGGCCGCGATCGGCACCGGCGGCGCCGCAACGAATCTCAAGCATCAGCAAGCCCTGCTGGAGCTGTTGCCGCAGCTCACTCTCATCAACGGGTACGGGTCATCCGAAACCGGAAACATGGGATTCGGACACAGTCGCGGTGACGCCCGATCCGACACCTTCACGCTGCGCGAGGGCGGCCTGGTGCTGTCCGAGGACTACAGCCACTTTTTGTCCCCGGGCGAAAACGAGGTGGGCTGGGCCGCCAGAGAGGGCCGGATCCCCTTGGGATACTTCAACGATCCCGATTCCACCCGCAAGACCTTTCCGGTCGTCGATGGAAAGCGCGTAGTGATATCGGGGGACCGCGCGGCACTGGAGGCGGATGGGACGCTGCGGCTGTACGGCCGCGACTCGCTCGTGGTCAACACCGGCGGCGAAAAGGTGTTCGTCGAGGAAGTCGAAGAAGTACTGCGGGCGGACCCCGATATCGCGGATGCCCTGGTGGTCGGCCGTCCCAGCGAACGTTGGGGCGAAGAAGTGGTCGCCCTTGTTCAGCCACGAGAAGAAGCCCACGCATCAGACGATCAGCTGCGGGCCCGCTGTGCGGCAGAACTGGCCGGCTTCAAGGTGCCCAAGGAATTCATCATCGTCGAGCAGGTTCAGCGCCTGGGCAACGGCAAAGCCGACTACCGCTGGGCGAAAAGGCAAGCGACAGAGAAGGCCCCGATGTCGACATGAATACAAGCCCCATCAATACAGGCCCGGTCATCGACTGCCTTGTCAACGTGCACTTCGGTGAGACCGAGAAGCAACCCACGTGGATGGTCAAGGTACGCGACGACTATTTCAAGGGCCCGGACTCGATGTTCGCGCCGGTGGATCTGTCGGCACTGCTCGAGGAGATGGACGCCCACGGCGTGCGCAAAGCCGTGCTGATGGACAACCTCGCCAAGCCGTCGGTCACGGCGCGCAAATTCGTCGAGGCCAAGCCGGATCGTTTTGCACTGGCGATAGGCGGCGTCAACCTGCTGCGGCCGATGCCGTCGCTGCGCGAGCTCAACGCGGTGGTCAACGATCTTCCCGTCGCGTATGCCGTTGTAGGACCGAGCTTCTGGGGTGACGGGATGTACCCACCGAGCGACGCCGTTTACTATCCGCTGTACACGAAATGCGCCGAGATCGGGCTGCCGTTGTGCATCAACACCGGCCTGCCCGGGCCACCCATTCCCGGCGAAGTGCAGAACCCCATTCACCTCGACAGGGTCTGCGTCCGGTTCCCCGAGTTGAAGCTGTGCATGATCCACGGCGCGGATCCCTGGTGGGACATCGCAATCCGATTGCTCATCAAATACGCGAACCTGCGCCTGATGACGTCGGCGTGGTCGCCGAAGCGGCTGCCCGGAGAGCCTGCTGCACTACATGCGAACCCGCGGAAAGGACAAAGTGATCTACGCCTCGGATTGGCCGGTGCTGAAGATGCGTCGCGTCGTGCCGGAAGCCCACGCGCTGGATCTGCCCGCCGACGTGCTGGACAACTATCTCTACAACAACGCGCAGACATTCTTTTTCGAGGGCCACGAGGAGCGCTGACCATGGATCGTTACGAACTCCGCAGAATCGATTACAGCCTGACCGACGATCATCAGGCGCTCCAAGCTGCGTACCGGGACTTCTTCAAGACGCAGTGCTCGATCGAAACCGTCCGAGCAGCAGAGGAATCCGGCTTCGACAAGAGTCTCTGGGAGCGGCTCTGCGGGACGGGAGCCACCACGATGGCGTTGCCCGAAGCCGTCGGGGGAGACGGCGCGACGCTGGTCGACCTGACGCTGGTTGCCGAGGAGATCGGCCGTTCGCTGGCGCCCGTGCCGTGGATCGATCATGTGTGCGCGGCGCGGCTGCTCGCCAGACTGGATTCCGCGGAATCCGCCGTCGTCAGCGGCCAACAGCTCGCGGCGTTCGACGCCCGGCACGACAACGTTCAAGGCGCGCGGCTCATTCCGACCGGTTCGATCGCCGACCACATCATCGTTCGCGACGGCGAGGACGTGGTACGGCTGGGCTTCGACACCCGGCCGACCAAGGTCGACAACATCGGCCGGCTCCCGATGGCCTGGGTCGACCCAGCTGGCGCCGACTCCCGCGTCGTGCTGGCAAGCGGCCCCGCGGCATTGGCGGAATACCAGCGCGCGCTGGATGAGTGGCGAGTACTGATGGCCGCGGCGCTGGTTGGGCTGGTCGAGGAGACGATGACAATCGCGGCGGAGTTCGCCAAGACGCGCTACACCCTGGGCGTGCCGATCTCGACGCTGCAAGGCATCTCCCATCCGCTGGCGAACATCGCGATCACCGTGCAAGGCGGGCGCAATCTGGCGCGCCGTGCCGCGTGGTTCCTGGACAACGAACCCGACGAGCGGCCGGAGTTGGCGCCGTCGGCGTTTGTGTTCATGGCCGAAGAAGCGTCGAAGGCAGCGACCATGGCGGTGCATGTGCAGGGTGGTCTCGGGGTCTCGGCGGAGGCCGCGGCGACCGCCTATCTGGTGCGAGCCCGCGGCTGGGCACTGGCCGGCGGCGATCCCGGCGCAAGCGCCAGGTATGTCGGCGAACTTGTCGCGGCCCGCGAAAGCCGTTGAGGAAAGGACAGATAGGTGGATTTCTCACGAGTTGCCCTCGCTGAGGGTGACCAGACCTTCCTCGACGAGGCCCGCGACTTTTTGAAGACTCACGTGACCGACGACGTCAGGCGGCGCGACCGGGAAACCGGTGACAACTTCGACGAAGGTGTTCATCTGGCTCTGGGCGACGCGGGTTACTTAGAGGGCGAGTGGAAAGGTGCGGCCGACGGCGGCTTTCCTCGGGTCCGTCGTCGCATCTGGGAATTGGAGAAGCGCCGCGCGCACGTGCCCTGGGTGACCTGGGGGACCACTGCCATGGTCGCGCGTTCGGTGGCGAGATTCGGCTCACCGGAGTTGCGGTCCGAAGTCATGCCGAAAGTCTTCAGCGGCGAGGTACGGCTGTGCCTGGGCTACACCGAACCTGAAGGCGGATCTGACATCGCGACCTGCAAGACCCGTGCGGTGCGCGACGGGAGACGGGGTCTGGGTCATCAACGGCTCGAAGATGTTCACCACCGGCGCACACAAGTGCCAATATGTCTTTCTGATCACCAACACCGACCCGGAGGCTCCAAAGCACAAGAGCCTGACCATGTTTCTGGTGCCTCTGGATTCGCCGGGCATCGATATCCAAGGTATCCGCACCGTCGACGGCGACCGCACGAACATCGTGTATTACAGCGATGTGCGCGTCGACGACAAATATCGGCTCGGCGAGGTCAACGCGGGCTGGACGGTACTGCGTGAGCCGCTGAACACCGAGCATGGTGCCGTCGCCGCCGCACCCGATGGATTGCAGGACGTCTCGATCATGATGCACCAGGCCGGGTTCATGGCCCACGCGCTGGACAACGCCGCCGCCACAGTGGCCAAGCCAGACCCGAACGGGCACCGGTTGATTGACGACGATTCGGTGGCGTACCGGTTGGGCCGCAGCACCGCCCGAATCGAGGCGGCACTCAGCGCGCCCAGCATCTTCGGCCGGGTAGCGATCGCGCAGACCATGCGTGACGTCTCGCCGGAGCTGATGGACCTCCTCGGTACGGCGTCGACGCTGCCGCTGGGCACCGACGGTGCAGCCGATGACGGGGCGTCGGAGTACGTGTATCGCTTCGCCCCGCTGGTCGGGATCTACGGCGGCACCCTCGAGGTGTTCCGCAACATGATCGCGCAATACGCACTCGGATTGGGCAAGCCGAATTACTCAGCGCCCAAGACAGTTTCGTAGTGCAGGTTCGCTCAGGTCGTCAGTATCGTTGCGGCCGCGGTTCCGGGCGCGCCGTAAACCTGGGCGAACCCGACTCGCGGAGTTCCCGGGACCTGGCGATCGCCCGCCTGGCCACGCAACTGCCGCACCAGTTCGTGCATCTGCCGCAAACCTGACGCCCCAATGGGTTCGCCGTTGGCGATCAGCCCGCCGTCGGTGTTGACCGGCATCGCACCGCTGATCTCGGTGACGCCGTCGGCCAACAGCTTCTCCTGCTCGCCGTCGGCGCAGAATCCCGCCTCGGCCATGTGAATGACCTCCGCGCCGGCGTCGGTGTCCTGCAACTGGATGACGTCGACATCCCTGGGCGAGATGCCTGCTTTTTCGAAGGCGGCTTTCGCGGCGTAGACGGTCGGCGAGACGTCCTCATCGACCGGTGCATACGTGGTGTTGACCTCGTAGGCGCCGTAGCGCCGGGTGCGGACTTCGACCGCCCGCACATAGACGGGTTTGGTGGTGAATCGGTGCGCGATGTCGGCGCGACACATCACCACGGCGGCGGCGCCTTCGTCGGGCGCGCAGAACATGTACTGGGTCAGTGGGTAGTTCAGGATCGGCGAGGCCAGGATGGCCTCTTCGGAGATCGGTTTGCGGCGGAAGGCATTGGGGTTCAAGACGCCGTTGCGGAAGTTCTTCGCGGCGACCTTGGCCAGCGTGTGGGTGGAGATGCCATGGTCGTGGAGGTACCTGTTGGCCTTCATGCCGAAGAACTGAGTGGTCAGGTACTGGCCGTTCTGCGCATACCAACTCGGCATGCCCACCAACGCGGGATCTTCGGTGAAGGCTCCCCGGGGGTGCTTGTCCATTCCGACAGCAATGCCGATGTCGTAGTCGCCCAACCGGATACCGTCGGCACATGCCTTGGTCGCGCTGGCGGCGGTGGCACAAGCGTTGAAGACATCGGTGAACGGAATGCCGGTGAGCCCGACCATGCCGACGATCGCGTCCGGGTTGGCCACCGTCCAGCTTCCGCCCACCGCGAATTGAACATCCTTCCAGGCGACACCCGCGTCGGCGAGCGCGAGTCCGATGGCGTCGCTGGCCATCTGCATGGCGGACTTGCCCTCGAATCGGCCGAATGGGTGCAGGCCGACACCGATGATCGCGACGTCGTTCGTACTCCGGCTCATGCGATGGCTCCTCTCTGGCGCAACGGTGCAAACCTCACCGGAATTGCGGTGGGCGAGCGGAAGGGCTGACCATAGATGTGTGGATCGTCGTCGGTGACAAGCTCAATATCGATCACTCGATTCAGCAGGCATTCCAAGGCGACCCGCGTCTCCATCCGTGCGAGGTGCAGGCCCAAGCAGGTGTGCTCGCCGGCGGCGAAGGAGATGTGCGGCACCTGATTGCGAAAGATGTCGAATTCCTCCGAACGTGGCCAGCGGTGCTGGTCGCGATTGGCCGAGCCGATGCACAGATCGACTGCTGATCGGGCGGGAATCGTAACCCCCTGTAGCACAGTGTCTTCAGTCGTGAATCGCTGCACCGTGGTCAGCGGTGTCTCGAAGCGTAGACCTTCTTCGATCGCCGGTGCGATCAGCGCGTGATCGGCCTGGACCGCCGCGAACTGCTCGGGATGAGTGAGCAACAGGAACAACAGGTTGCCCGACGAGCGGTAGGTGGTCTCCAGTCCGGCGGGAAGCAGCAACCGCAGGAACGAGTAAATGCCTTCGTCGCTGAGCTTTTCGCCGTCGATCTCTGCGGTGACGAGATCGCCGATGATGTCTTCGGTCGGTTTCGCCCTGCGCTGTTCGATCTGTGCCAGGAAGTAGTCTTTCAGCGCGGCGGATGCCTCGAAGGCGCGCTCGTACTTGATGGTGTAGTTGATCAACTCGACCGCGCGCCGGCGGAAAGTCGGCAGATCCTCGGCGGGCAGGCCCAGCAGCTTTGCGATGACCCGCGTCGGGAACTCGAAGGTGAAATCGCTGACCAGATCGGCATTCCCGGCGTCGATGAATTCGTCGATCAGCGCGTCACAGATCGGCCGCACAACCTCGGGCTCCCACCGCGCGAGCGCCCTGGACTTGAACGCCGCGGACACCAGGTTGCGGTGTTCGCGATGCTTCTTGCCCTCCATCGCCAAAATGGAAGGGCCGATGAACAAGCCGATCGTGTTGTCGTAGTAGGTCGAGCTGAAAGTGTGGGCGTCCCGGAAAGCGGCGTTCACCGCCTCGAACGACACGGCGGCAAAGGATCTCTTGGGGCGCAGCGATTCGGGGGTCTTCGAGTAGTCGACGACCGTCCCACAGAAGACCCCTGCGCCGTCGCGTTTCTGGGCGAAGTACGGATACGGGTTCCGGATGTAGCCGGGCGGTTTGTCGTCGCTGACGGCGGCGTCTTGAAGTTGACCTTCCACAGCTGCGCTCCAGCTTCGTCGAGCAGATCGGCGTCTTGCCGCATGATCGTACTGTAAATATTACAGTAGCGTACAACACCAGCGGAGTCGCTAGTCGTGTGAAGCCGACGTCAGGAGTCGCGGCCGCGGCTCCGTTTGACCAATTCCACGCCGAGCTCTTCCGGTGGTACCGGATGACCTTCGGCGCAGCGGACCTCGACGGTCGCGTCGGCGCCGCAGCCGACATGGGTGAGCCGTAACCGGTTGCGGCCGGGCAGATGCCGTTGCCCCCACTCGAACATGGCCCACACCACCGGCATGAAGTCGATGCCGGCCTCGGTGAGGACATATTCGTCACGGGTTCGTTGCCCGGGTTCGCGGTAGGGCTGCCGCGTCAGTAGCCCGAGGTCGACCAGCTCGGCCAGGCGCGCGGCAGCGGCGGCCTTGGTGACGCCGACGCGGTGGGCGAAGTCGTCGAATCGGGTGGTCCCGTAGTACGCCTCGCGCATGATCAGCATCGCGGACTTGGTGCCGAGCGCCGACATGGTCTTCTCGATCGAGCATTGCCCGACCGCCGTCCAGGCGTCACGGTCGGCCAGCACGCCCTGCAGGAGTGTCATAGATCACCTCGCTTCTGGGTTGCTCACAGTATACCCAGGTGTTAGATCTAGGTATAGCGAACAATACTTAGCTCGGACTCAAGGAGGAGTCATGGCATATCAGGATCGAGACGCCGTCATCGTGGGTGCGGTACGCACGCCCGTCGGCAAAGGCAAAGCCAGTGGCGCGCTGCACGGCGTTCTGCCTGCTGACTTGCTGGCGCACAGTCTGCGCGAGCTCGTCGTGCGCACCGGTGTCGACCCGGGCCAGATCGACGACGTCATCGCCGGAGCCGTGACCCAAGTGGGTGATCAGGCCGTCAACATTGCCCGCAATGCGTTGCTGGGCGCGGGCTTCCCGGAGTCGGTTCCGGGCACGACGATCGACCGCCAGTGCGGCAGCAGCCAGCAGGCGATCAGCTTCGCGGCCCAGGGCGTCCTCGCCGGCGCGTACGACATCGTCGTGGCCGCGGGTGTGGAATCCATGAGCCGGGTGCCGATGGGCACGTCGGTCCTGCCGGGCAGCAATCCGTTCGGCCAAGGCCTGAAAGAGCGTTACCCCGAAGGCCTTGTGCCGCAGGGCATCAGCGCTGAACTCATCGCGGCCCGGTGGGGCTTCTCGCGGGCCGATCTCGACGAGTTCTCGGCGAGCAGCCACGAGAAAGCAGCGCGGGCAACCAAAGAAGGGCTCTTCGCCAACGAGCTGGCTCCTATCGCCGGGACTGAGCTCCGACGAGATCATCCGGCCCGGCACCACCGTGGAGACGCTGGCCGGCCTCAAGCCGGCTTTCTACGACCAGGCGGTGGGAGAGCGCTTCCCGCAGATCAATTGGGAGATCACGCCCGGTAACTCGTCACCGCTGTCAGACGGTAGTGCCGCGCTGTTGATCACCAGCGGCGCGGCCGCCAGGAAGCTGGGGCTGCGTCCGCTGGCCCGGATTCACACCACGACCGTGGTCGGATCGGATCCGCTCTACATGCTGACCGGTGTCATCCCGGCCACCGAGAAGGTGCTGCACCGCGCCGGACTGAAGCTGTCCGACATCGACCTGTTCGAGGTCAACGAGGCCTTCGCGCCGGTGGTGCTGGCCTGGGCCAAGGACACCGGAGCCGATCTTGCCAAGACGAACGTGAACGGCGGTGCGATCGCCATCGGACATCCGTTGGGCGCCAGCGGTGCTCGCATCATGACCACCATGGTCAACGCTCTCGAGCAACGCGGCGGTCGCTACGCCCTACAGACGATGTGCGAGGGCGGCGGCATGGCGAATGCCACCATCATCGAGCGGCTGGGCTAATCGTTCGAGTTGAGATAGCAGAACCCCCGGCATGCGTCGCGGGGATTCTGTTATCTCATGGCGCTTAAAAAACCGCACCGGCACTCTATGCTGGTGAACCGGGACATTGGGGGCCGGAAGCCGGCGGAGGGTCGGATGACCGCAGCGACCGCGTGCCGCACGTGTGGCACGGAGCCGCGCGAGGGTGCGCGATTTTGTGACGGCTGCGGCGCGCCTGTCAGGAGCAGCGACACCCGCGCGGAGTACAAGCAGGTAACGGTCCTGTTCGCCGACGTTGTGCATTCGATGGACATCGCCGCGGCGGTGGGCGCGGAGCGGCTCCGCGAGATCATGACCGAGCTGGTCGACCGCTGCGCAGCGGTGGTGCAGCGTTTCGGCGGCACGGTCGACAAGTTCACTGGCGACGGGATCATGGCGGTGTTCGGTGCGCCGGTGGCGTTGGAGGACCACGCTATCCGTGCCTGTCTGGCGGCCTTGGGCATTCAGGAGGAGGCCAGGCGGCTTGCCGTCGACGTCCGAGAGCGCGACGGTTTCGAGCTACAGTTGCGGGTGGGACTTAACTCCGGTGAGGTGATCGCCGGTGAAATCGGCTCGGGTGCATTGGGTTACACCGCCGTCGGTGAGCAAGTCGGCATGGCGCAACGGATGGAATCGGTGGCCCCGCCGGGTGGGGTGATGCTCAGCGCGTCGACCGCGCGACTGGTTGAGGGCGCTGCGACTCTCGGCGACGCCGAGTTGGTTCAGATCAAGGGTGCCGATGCGCCGGTGCCCGCCCGGCGGCTGTTGGGTGTGTCGGACCGGGATCGGTCTGTTGCCGCTTCTCAGTCGGCTCTTGTGGGTCGGCGCTGGGAGATGTCCGCTGTCGAGGGTTTGTTGGACCGCGCCGTCGACGGTCACGGCGCGGTGGTCACCGTGGTGGGATCACCGGGTATCGGCAAGAGCCGCTCTGGCGCGTGAGGTGGCGGCGATGGCTGCTGGGCGCGGAGTTGAGGTGTTCAGCGCCTACTGTGAATCGCACGCCACCGAGATTGCCTTCCATGTGGTGGCGCGGTTGCTTCGCGCAGCCTTCGGTGTGCGTGGCCTGGATGGCGCGGCCGCTCGTGAGCGAGTGCGCTCTCGGGTGCCGGAGGCAGACCCCGAAGATTTGCTGTTATTCGATGACTTGTTGGGCATCGCCGATCCCGAGGTGGAGCTTCCCAAGATCGATCCCGATGCCCGGCGGCGGCGGTTGACCGCGCTGGTCAATGCCGCCTCGTTGGCCCGCAAAGTCCCGGCGGTCTTTGTCATTGAGGACGCGCACTGGATCGATGAGGTCAGCGAGTCGATGCTCGCCGATTTCTTCACGGTGATCCCACAGACGCCCTCGCTGGTGCTGGTCACCTACCGCCCCGAATACCGGGGCGCGTTGAGCCGGGTGGCCGGTGCGCAGACCATCGCCCTTGCGCCGCTGAGTGATTCGGAGACTGCGGCACTGGTCACCGAGCTGCTCGGGTCGCGACCCCTCGGTCGGCGGATTGATCAGCATGATCGCCGAGAAGGCCGCCGGAAACCCGTTTTTCGCCGAGGAGATCGTGCGCGACCTTGCCGAGCGCGGCGTGTTGCGGGGCAACCGCAGCGCCTACGAATCGACCGCCGATGCTGCCGAGGTGAGCGTGCCGGCCACCCTGCAGGCGACCATCGCCGCGCGCATCGACCGGCTTGATCCGGTGGCCAAGCGCACCTTGGCCGCAGCCGCTGTCATCGGTTCGCGTTTCAGCCGGGAATTACTAGAAATGCTGGGTATTGATCCTGTCTTTGACAGCCTGGTGGGTGGTGAGTTCGTCGATCAGATCCGCTTCACCCGAGATCCCGAGTATGTATTCCACCATCCACTGGTCCGCACCGTGGCCTACGAAGCACAGCTCAAATCGGACCGCGCCGAGCTGCACCGGCGCGTCGCTGGCGCAATCGAATCACGTGACCCGGCAGCGGCCGATGAAAATGCCGCCTTGATCGGCGAACACCTGGAGGCCGCCGGTGATCTGCAGGCCGCGCTACGGCTGGCACATGCGTGCGGCCACGTGGGCGACCAACCGCGACATCGCCGCAGCGCGACTGAGTTGGGAACGCGCGGTAAAGATCGCCGACGCCCTACCCGCCCACGACCCCAACCGAACGGCAATGCGCATCGCGCCCCGCACCATGCTGTGCGGAACCGCTTGGCGAGCCGATTCGCACGCTGCCGGTGACCCCTTCGAGGAATTGCGAGAGTTGTGCACGGTCGCCGGGGACAAGGCGTCACTGGTTGTCGGCATGGCGGGGAAAGCGATGGATTACGCGTTTCAGGACCCGACTGCGCGAAGCGTCGCAGGTCGCATCGGAAGCCGTGGGCCCTCATCGAGTCGATCGGCGATCCGACCTTGACGGTGGGGCTGTCCATGCCGGTGGTTCTCGTCAAGTGTGAGGCTGGTGAGTGGCCCGACGTGTTGCGTTGGTCGCAGAAGGTTATCGACGTGGCCGACGGCGATCCGTCGAGAGGCAACTTCCTCGTCCCGTCTCCGTTGGCTACCGCCTTTGCGACGCGGGCTATGGCCCGGTATTTCCTGGGTCGTCCCGGCTGGCGCGAGGACCAGCGGCATGCCCTTGACAGTAGCCTGCAGCGCCGACCCGATTGGGCCTACGCCCACGGTTGTCGAATTCGTCTACCTCGCGGCAATAGCGCATGGCGTGCTTGTGCCGGACGATCGCCGTGATGCGCGAGATCGAGGATGCAGCTACAGAAGAGCCGAGCGATCCGGGGATGATTTCATGCTGACGAATCGCCTGGGTGACGTTGGGCGTTGCGCTGGTTGACCGCCCAACGGCTGCGGAGCGTGACCGCGGAGAGAAGCTCCTGACCGAGGTGAGCGACGCGTTCCTGCGCCGGGGATACAACCTGTGCGAGTTACCGATCGTCAACGTGTGCTTGGCACGTCATAGAGCTCGGCGTGGAAATCGCGACGACGCTGTACCTCTCATGCTCGCCGCCGTCGACGATCTGGTCCGCGCGGGGCACCTGCTGGGGTGGTGCATTCCAGCGACCGGTTTTCTGGTGCAGACTCTGCTCGACCGCGCTGCCGCCGATGACGTGGCCGAAGCCGAGGCCGCAATCGAGCGGTTAGCAGCCGCGCCAGCCGATGAGGGTCTGGCTATCCGCGACATCTGGCTGTTGCGCTTGCGTGCCCTACTGGCGCGGGCTCTCGGCGAAGATCCCACGCTATCGCGAATACCGGGATCGCTACCGCGACATGGCGAAAACGCTTGGCTTCGAAGGGCATACGCAGTGGGCCGAGGCGATGCCATGATGGCCTTCGCGCCGGTGGTGCCGGCCTGGGCCAAGGACACCGGAGCCGATCTTGCCAGGACGAACGTGAACGGCGGTGGGATCGCCATGGAGAATTCTGCGCGCACGATCTCGCGCGCCGCATACCAAACCGTAGTCGCCACCACGACGCAGGCCGAGATGGTGGTGAGAACTGCAGCGCGATCACCATGCATTTTGGGCGCCAGGCAGGCGCCGATGGCAGCTCTTACATTGCCAGGCAAACCTGTATGTAGTGGTAAGAGTTGTCGACCGAAATTGACACGGTGTAGCAATGTTGTCCGTGCGTCTCGTCAGACGGCTTGGCTGAAGCGGTCACATTGAGCCCGTGGGTCGGGTCGGCACTCGCCGCAAGGATGGACGAGGCGACCGATCTGCCAAATGACTCGTAGGTCTGTGCAGATGCGGCTGCCAAGATGTACGCGGCAGCGTCAGGCGATGGATCGGTCATTTTGCTCCTCAGAGTGGAATCGGTTGTGGCTAAATGAAGCCGTACCACGCTCCTGTGCACAAAGTCCCGAAAATGGATATATGGTCCGAAACTTTGGGCGCTGCATGACCGCGAGCGAATGGTCCCGCGAGGCTTGAGTGCCCTCGGTGGTACCAGGATGGTGCGGTCAACTGGCACAGAACCGTCGACGGCGGCGAACTCAACCTCACGCACACCAACACGACCGGCATCGTGCCCGCCGCGTCAGGGCGCGTCCAGGCGTTCGCGGATGAACGGTTGGGCGAATGCAGGAAAACGCAAAAACGCTACGAGTTGAACTCCCGGTTGTCTTTTACCGTTACCAGGCATGTCTTGGAAGGGTTATGTGGCATGTGGGCTTAGCGTCGGGCCAGGGTCCGACAGGATGCCCTTGGCAACGAAGCCGAGAACGGCGATTGAACGGAAGCAGTAAGCACACATGACCCAGATGCAGGGTGACGTCAGCGTCGACGTACACCACCTCGGCGGCGAGGTAACACTTTGGTGCTCAACAAAGCATCACCACATCGGACACCTTCGCCGAAAGCCGAACGCCACCATCGAATATTGGCCCCGCGACGGCGGAATACAGCCGTGGCCGCCGCGCGACCAGTGGGGTCCAGTTGACTGGTGGGTCGTGACATGCCCGGGCGGCTGCCCCACTAAATTCGGTGGCCCCGTCGATATCATCCAACGAATTGTGAACGAGGTCGGCGACGACCCGAGGCGGACCGAGGGTCAATTCACGCTGATCCGCGTGGAACCCTAACGCCTGCGAGGCCTAGCCGGAGGGCTCCATTACTCCTCCGGCGGTGGGTGTAGCTGCCAGGGCGGCAAGGATAGCCCGGCGTGATTGTGGTCGACCGTAGTAAAAGCCTTGCGCGAACGAGTAACCGAGGGACCTCACGGTTGCGGCCTGTTGTGCGTTCTCGACCCCTTCGACGATTACCGGCAAGCCGAGCGCGATGCTGAGCAACGCTATGGCCCGCAGTAGCGGCGGCGTCGGCGAATCGGCGGTGATTGTTGCGATGAACGATCGATCGAGTTTGAGAAGGTCGGTCGGCAGGGTCTGGAGCCTGCTCAGCGAGGAGTAGCCGGTGCCGAAATCGTCAATGGCAATGCGGATTCCCCGAGTACGAAGTTCATGCAGAGCGGCGGTTGCTGTGGGTGCGTCCAAATCGAGGACGCCCTCGGTGACCTCGAGCACCAGTTGGCCCGGCGGCCACCCTGTGTCGGCCAGCACCCTGTCGACGCCCGCAACGTAGCCCGGCTTGGCCAGCTCGATGCCCGAGACGTTGACGTGGACTGTCAGGGGACCGTCGCCTTTCGCCTCTTGCACGGCGGGTGCGTCCAAGCAGGCACGCCGCAGCACGTATCTATCCAGTTCAACGATCAGCCCTGATTCCTCGGCGACCCGAATTACTTCTTCGGTTGTCACGTCCAATCGGCTGGGCGGTGCCCACCGGATGAGGGCTTCGATCCCGACCACCTTCGCGCTCTCGGCCAAGGTGACGATCGGCTGATACAAAACCTCTACCGCGTTATTGGCGATGGCATCCGCCAACTCGATTGCCAACGGTCCACGGCCTGATGATTCGAGCACCGTACGGTTGCCGCCGGCCAGCTGAGCCCGATACAACGCGACTTCGGCACGACTAATCAGCAACGATGCCGAATCTCCCGACTGCCATGACGTGACTCCGGCGGAGCAGCCGATCGAAATCGTTGCCCTCAGCTGATCGGTGAGCGCAAGGGCGCTCTGTTCTGTCGTGTCCGGCAGAAGCACGGCGAACCGGTCGATGTCAGTCCGCGTCAGGGTGTCATCGCGCCCCAGCAGAGGCGACCATGATTTGACGAGTTGCTGCAATATCTCATCGCCGGCACGGTAGCCGCCCAGGTCGTTGATCGCGGGAAAGCGGTCGAGGTTGAACACAACCAGCGCCGGGCCCGCCCCGTTGCGTGCCGCAAGAGCGATCTCCTGCTGGAGGGCATGGTCGAATCCTCTGCGATTCGGCAGCCCGGTGACCACGTCAACATTGGCTTCGGAGGCGAACCGGCTCAGGAGTCCCACGACGATTCCAACACCCACGGTCGCACCCGATGCAACCAGTCCGGACCACCATGGCGTCCCGGGGCGCAACGCCAGCACCGTCATGCAACAAGTAACCGCGAACAGCATGTGGGCTGCCGCCAGCGTCCAGCTGAAGAACACGCAAACATCAATGGCGACAGAGACATACAAGGTCGACAGAGCGACAGCTGCGATCGCACTCGTCGACTCGTAGATTGCGATCGTGAGCATGGCCGTGCCCGTTGCCGCCAGTACGTGATGGTGTTCGGGACGGAGGTGGTGTCCCCACACCACCAGGCTGATGCCCATGATCACCGCGGCCCCGGCAATGGCGTAGACAACGGACACGTTGCCTGGCCCGGACGGCATCGTCGTGGCAACGATGACGCCTAGGCTTCCGCTCACGAAGAAGAGCACGCCGGTGGTGTAGGCCATCACCGTCGAGGTCGCGAGGACCGACTGAGCCAGCGCGGGAGCGAGAGCAGCACTGTGCGCTCGCGGGTACGTCACGCGGCTCATTAAACAACTAACGCCGGGCCATATGCGGCCAATGCGCGGCTTCGGTCACTGGTCTTGTCCAACGCCGTCGCAAGGACGGGCGGGACGAACGACCTCGAACCATGACCGCGCACTCGACACCGTCCAACGGCACGAACCCGCCTGGCCTACATCCTCGGCGTGCCCGCTGGCGCAGCTATCGCCGAACTCCACCACGGCGAGGCCGTTACGGTCACCGACTACTGGGGCGAACCCACCGACACGCCCGAATGGCGCCGACCACTCACCGGTCGCCTCGACATGCCCCCCGACGGAAAATGGAAAGACGCGCAGCATCTTTCGCATTACTAGCCCAATCAGAGCCAACCGGTACGAGCGGCGGCGACGGGCTCGTCGGGGGCCGGAGCCAGCTCGCCGCTTTTTACGCCGTCGAGCATCCGCTGCACCGCGGCGACGATGTCCGGGGCCGCCGCGGCGAGTCCGGCCTTATCGGCATCGCTGACTTCTGCCGCGTCGACACCGGCCCGGGCCAGCACGGCATCCGGATCAGCCAGCTCACCGGCCAACCAGGAAAGCGGGTCGGCTGACAGCTCGGGGACGAAGTTTCGGCGACCCGGCTCCCACCCGCTGAAACGGGGGTGGTGATGCGCCCGGTCCAGCGTGCCGGGCGGGCTCTCGGTAGATCCGAACAGGTCCACCCGCCACACCGGGCGGGCGAACGAGATCGGGACGCCCGCGTAAATCGATCCCTGGGGCTCAGCCCGGTCGACCAGGCGCAATTCCAGTCTGACACCCCGTTCCGGAGTTTCCTGGCCTTCGTTCGGTGTCGGGTCGACGAAAAACATGTCACCGACTACGACACCCAAAGTTTCGAATCCGAACGCTGCGAGCATGTTTCCGAGGGTAGTCCTACGAGTCGGGCGCAGTATGGCCGACGGTTCGTGGCGTTACGCCTCAGCTCATCCGGGGTAGCCGGCCGCGATCACCAGGTTCGATGTCGTGGAGCCGTGGCGCAGCCCGACTACCGCTTGGTATTCGTCGGACTCGTACCAGGACCGCGCTTGTTGCTTGTTCGGGAATTCGATGAGCACGGTCCGCGTGAAAGGCCAACTGCCCTCGACGACGTCGACGTCTTCGTCGATGCCCACCACCTTTCCGCCGAATTTGTCGAAGATCTCCTGGTGGCCGGCGGTTTCGTACTCGTGGTACTTGTCCCGATCGTCGATCGCGATCTGTACGACGACGAACGCTTTTTCGTCTGGCATGGATGTTCTCCTCGGCGGGTGCGGTGCAGTTCAACCTATGCATTGGTTGAGTTGAAGTCAATGAGTCAATCTCGATGAATATGCTTCGTTGAGTTGTGCTCGGCAGCCGAACAGGCGCACGATCTAGCGGTGGTTGCGGGCAATGCCAAGCTGACTCGACAGACGCCGCGTCCCGCGACGCGGCGGCAAGAGCAGGCCGAAGTGACGCGGCGCAAGCTTCTCGATGCCGCTGTCGAACACTTCTCGGCTCGGCACTTTGACGACGTCGCAACCAGTGACATCACTGAAAGCGCCGGTGTGGCGCAAGGCTTGCTGTTCCACTACTTCGGAAGCAAGCGGGGGATCTACCTCGAGGCGCTCCGCGACGCAGCCAACAAGCTGAACGCTGCAGCCACACCGCCACCGAGCGATGGCTCACCCGGCGAGCAGTTCCGGCAGATGTTGCGCGCCCACCTCGCGTACTTCAGCGGCCACGACCGGGTGGCCCTTCGTCTGATCCTCGGCGGCAACGGCGGCGACCACGAAGCGTGGGAGATTTTCGATCAATCACGTTGGCGCACCGTCGAGTGGACCTGTCAATTGCTCGGTCTCGATTTCGGGCAGCAGGCGGTGCGACTGATGTTGCGCTCGTGTGCGGGCGCTCTCGACGAAGCCACGACCTACTGGCTGAAGAACGACCGGCCGTTCGATCCCGACGCGATGGTCGAAGTGGTTGTCCAACTTCTCATCACGTCGCTGCGCTGCGCTGCGCAACTCGACCCGGGGCTGGATGTCAGCGACGCTGTTAGGAACTTGGCTGGTTCGGAGTCACCAGGAACTTCTCCCCGGTTGCCCGCTTGACATAGGCGTGGAACGCATCGGGTTGGAGCATGCCGGCCAGCGTCACCTCCCGGGTGTAGGTGCTGGCGAATGTCGTGGTGAGCTCCGCGGCGACGCGGGCTCGCAGTCTGGCAAAGGCTTCGCCTCCAACGCTTTGCAGGAATGGCGTCAGCAGCCACCCACCGACACCCCATGCCATCCCGAAATTCCTGGTGAGCATGGTCGGGCCGGTGTCCAGCCCGCCGTAGATGTAGACCTGCTTGTGCACAGCCGAGCCGTACCGGGAGTACTCCGTGGCGGTCGCGCTGGCCGCCTGCTCCATGCCGTTGAGGATCTGGCTCGCGAGTGTGCCACCACCCGTGGCGTCGAAGGCGATCGTCGCCGATGTTGCGGTAAGAGCCTCCACCAGGTCGGTCGAGAACGACGGCGAAGACGAATCGCAGACATGCACGGCGCCAAGCGATCTCAGCAGCTCTTCCTGGTCGGGCTTGCGAACGATGTTGACCAGCGGTACCCCGTCGGTGATGCAGAGCTTGACGAGCATCTGGCCGAGATTCGACGCGGCAGCCGTGTGCACGAGTGCTGAATGACCTTCCCGGCGCATGGTTTCCAGCATTCCGAGGGCGGTCAGCGGGTTGACGAACGACGAGGCGCCATCCTTCGCTGTTGCCCCGTCCGGCAGGACAAGACACGCAGAGGCATCGACCGCCCGGTACTGGGTGTACATGCCGCCGCCGGCAATCCCCACTGTCTTGCCGAGCAGCGCCTGGGCTGCCGGTGAGGGCCCGGCGGCGACAACGGTCCCCGCTCCCTCGTTGCCTACCGGGAGCGATGTGTCGATGCGTGCCGAAAGGCCCGCCAACGCACGGTCGGGCAGCGGCGCGGTGACCACCGGGTGCTCGGGGGTACCGGCCACCGTCGCGGCGGACATGTCGGCACCGGGGATGAGGACACCCAAGTCTGACGGGTTGATCGGCGAGGCCTCCACGCGGACCACGACCTCGTTGGCGGCAGGAGATGGAACCGGGATGTCGTGCAGCGAGAGTTCGAGCGAGCCTTGCGACGTCACCAGCGAGCGCAGTTCCAGAGCATGTTCGGGCAAATCTGAGGTCATCGGGCTGCCCCTCCTGTTTGTCAATGGGCCTGTCTAGTCAATGGGCTCAACCCATTGTGCGCGCGACGGACCCGGCTCGAACGGCTCGCTGAAATATTGCGCTTCGCGGACCACCTCGCCGTCCTCGAATTCCATAATGCTGACAACATAATTCGGCTGCCCGTCGTACGTCATCACGAGTTCGCTGACCCACAGGTCGCCGGCGCCGAGTACGCGTCGCACGGTGAAGCGTTTCGCGTTGGGCTGCGCGGCGCGGGATGCCTCGATGTGGGCACGGCCCCGGATGCGCTCGCCCGATTGCGGATACTCCAGCACGGCGTCGGTCCGGTAGATGTCGTGCTCCGCGGCGAAGTCGTTGGCGTCCGACGCCGCCCAGTGGCGCCTGAGGGCATCCCGCACGTCGTCGTCGGTCATTGCGTTGACTCGTTGACGGCCTGGTCGCGGGCCCACCGGTAGTCGGCCTTGCCGGCCGGGCTGCGCTCGATCGCAGCCCGGAACACGATTGCCTTGGGAAGCTTGTACCGGGCCAATGTCTGTGCGGCATGGTCGATCAACTCGCCGGCCTCGGCCTTTGCCCCGCCCGCCAGGGCGACCACGGCCACGACTTCCTGACCCCACCGCTCGCTGGGTCGTCCGGTGACGACGACGTCGATGACGGCCGGATGCGATGCGATCGCGGTTTCGACCTCCTCGACGAAGATCTTCTCGCCGCCGGAGTTGATCGTCACCGAGTCGCGGCCCAGCAGCTCGATGCGACCGTCGTCGCGATGTCGTGCGCGGTCCCCCGGAACCGCGTATCGCACACCGTCGATCACCGGGAAGGTGGCGGCGGTCTTGGCGGCATCGCCCTTGTAGCCGAGCGGGACGTAGCCGCGCTGAGCCAGCCAGCCCATGCCCTCGTGGCCCGGGTCGAGGATCGATCCGCGATCTTCGGCGGCGACAAAGGTATCCGGTCCGGCGTTGAATATCCCCGTCGACACCGCGGCCGCCGTGGACATGTGCTGCATCTGGCCACCGGTCTCCGACGAGCCGACGCCGTCGATGATGATCGCGTTCGGCAGAACGTCGATCAGGCGTTGCTTGACGTAGGGCGTCAGCAGCGCGCCGCCGTTGGCCACCACGGCCAGCGACGACACATCCGCGATGCCCTTCTCGATGGCCGCGACCAGGGGCCGGGCGATGGCATCGCCGACCACCGTCACCGCCATGACCTTCTCCCGCTCGATCGTGCGGACGACGTCGTCGGCATCCAAATGTTCCACGACAGAAGGGAAGACGACGGTCTGTCCGGTCGTGATGGCCGTCATGACGCTCCACTGCGCCGCGCCGTGAATCAGCGGCGGCAGAATCATCAGCTTGGTGCCGGTGCTTCCCGCCAGTCTGCCCACGAGCTCGTCGAGCGAGCTGGTGGGCTCGCCAGTCATCAGGTTGCGGCCGCCGAACGACGTCATGAAGATGTCGTGTTGACGCCACAGCACGCCCTTCGGCATCCCGGTCGTGCCGCCGGTGTAGAGGACGTACAAGTCGTCGGGGGAGTGCTCGACGGCCGGCGCCGGGGATTCGGAGTTGACAGCAGTCTCGTAGTCCACGGCGCCGTCGAGCAATGCGTTGCCCGAATCATCGGCAATTTGAATCAGGACTCGCAGCTGCGGAAGATCCGGCAGCACCTCGGCGACCCGCGGCGCGAAGGCGGCGTGGTAGATCAGCGCCGTGGCGCCCGAGTCGGCGAGCAGATACTGCAACTCGCTCTTGACGTAGCGGAAGTTGACGTTGAACGGCGCGACCCGGGCGGCGAAGGCGCCGATCAGTGCCTCGACGAATTCGTTGCCGTTGTAGGCATACAGCCCGACGAGATCCTGCCCTACTTCGTGGCCGTCGAGTGTCGAGCGTTCGGTGTGGCAGCCCAACCCGCGCGAATGCAGGTAGGCGGCCAGCCGCTGGGCCCGCTCCATGATCTCGGCGTAGGTATAGCGTCGATCGCCCTGGATGATCAGCTCGCGGTCCGGAATCGTTGCCGCCACGGCGGCGGTGACGGCTGGAACGGTGAATTCGACTGCAGTGTCGGACATCTGGACCCTCACGGCTGGTGCGGAAGCAAGCGAACCATCAGGCCGTTGGCTGCGCTGAGCTCCGCGCCGTCGGCCGATGTCATAGTAGCCTCTATGAAAACTTTCCTGCCGTCGATGTCGGTGATCGAGCCGTGGGCCTCCAGCGGCTCGTCGATCGGGGTGATCTTGCGGTAGTCGACGTGCAGAAACGCGGTCCGCGTCGGGCGGATGTCCGCAGCGGTCACCGTCATCCCGAACAGCCAGTCGTACAGCAGCGGGATGATGCCGCCATGCACGGCCCGGTTGCCGCCCACGTGGGCTTCGGTGAAGTGACCGGCCATGGTGACGCCGTCGGCTCCCGAGCCGGTCACCGTCCACGGCGGCATCAGCGGATGGGCCAGCCCCGGAATGCTCAGCACCCGGCCCGCCACGGCGTCGGTCTCTGGAACCTGGTGGCCGTCCAAGATCGCGCACGCGCTTTCGAGGTGCTCGGCCGCGTTGGCCCACAGTGCGCCGCCCGGATTGGTGGAGACCGTCAGATCCTGCAAACGGCGTAGCGCCGCGGTGTATCGGCCCAGTTCCGGAGGCGCGTCTTCGACAGGCCGGACGTCGGGAAATCCACCCCTGGCGTCGGTCACGAAATCCCCTCATCGGGCGTGCTCCACACCTGGAGCAGAGCATCGGTGCTGGTGATGGTCGCCAACAACGACAGCGTGTTGTCGATGATCGCATCGCCGTATTCGGTGGGTATTCCGGCGACGGCGTCACGCGGCACGATCACGCGATAGGCGGCGTTGACCGCGTCCATGACGATGTTGGGGATCGCGATGTTGAGCGAAACCCCGACCACCACGATGGTGGACACTCCGAGGTTGCGCAGCACCGCGTCGAGGTCCGTTCCGCCCATTGGGCCGACACCATGCCACCTGCTCAGGACGAGATCGGTTGGCTCGGGGCCTAATTCGGGTAGAACGGCAGCGCCGGGCGTGCCTGGAAGAATGTTCACCTCGCCGCGGCCGATGGCGAAGATCTTGGCGTTGTGGTTGGAGCCGAGCCCGTCAGGCCGTCGCTGCACCACGCAGTGCACCACTGCCACGCCCGCCGCCCGGGCCACCGGCAGCAGCCTGGTGATGTTGGGCAGCGCGACGCGTCGTGCTTCCTCGGCGAGTTGCGCCAGCCCGGCGTCGGGACCGATCACGGCGCCCTGGCACTCCTGGGTGACGATCGCGGTGTGCGCGGGTGCCGCGAGATCGACGAGCGAGGGGCGTGTCATATGCGCCGCTCCTCCCCATCGCTTCGCTCTGCATCGTCACCGGCGGTCATGCCGGCACTTCGTAAAACTGAGTCGCCCACTTGCGCAGGGCCATATACCCTTTCGCGTCTTCTCGCGACAGCGCCGGGTTTTCCACGTACTTCTGGTAGCGCCAGATCTGCAGATCATCGAAGACGGTTGACAGGAAATGCTTTTCGATGGTGTCGCGCAGCTCGCCGTGCGGTACATCAGACGAGTCGCCGGGAAGCCGGGGCCACCAAATGGAATAGAAGAGGTCCGAACACTCGTCATCGACCGGAGTGCAGGTGAAGATCAGCCGATGGTTCTGGGCGCCCTCGAAGACGCTGATCGCGCCGCCCAAGCCGAACAAGTGGCTGTGGAACCGCAGCGCCAGATCCTCGGGATCGTCGCTGCGCGCGTCCGGCCAGCCCGCGACGAATTGCCACTCGTGGTCGACGATCTTCCAGTCCAGCACCCGGGGCGTCACGGTGGCATGGTGGACATACTCGAAATGCGCACTGTCGGGCGCGTTCTCGGCCACGATCTGCGGATGCACCGGCTCACGCTCGGCCCGCCGGGAGAACTCCGGGTAGGCGCGGTAGTAGGCGGCCGGGTCGGTCTCGAATTGCGGAAACTTACCGAAGATGTCCGGCATCTCCCACTGCGGCTCCTTGGCTTCGGGTTGGTGCCAGATGAACACGCAGTCGTACTGCTCCTTCACCGGGTACACCCGCAACCGCAGCCCTTTGTTGGGCCGGTCCGGCTGATAGGGGATGTAGCGATTGGTTCCGTCGGGCCCCCAACGCCATCCGTGGAACGGGCACTGGACGCAGTCACCGACGACGATGCCGCCGTGGCCGATGTGGGCGCCGAGGTGTTTGCAGTGTCCTTCCAGGACGTGCAGCACGCCGTCGTCGTCGCGGTAGGCGACCAGATCCTCGCCGAAATAGTGCAGCGGCCGCGTCTCGCCGACGGGGAATTCCGGCGACCAGCCGACCATGAACCAGCCGGTGACTTTCCAGGTGAACGGGACTTTCACACCGGCTCCTCAAGCGCTCGTGGCGGCGATACTAAATACGTTACAGTATGGATTCCAGGTCGAGGGAGGCGTTGCGCAGTGGCTGACGAGCTCGAAGCGGTCCGCGATCCAAGCTTCGATGTGCTCGTGATCGGCGCCGGCTTCTCCGGCCTGTACGCGCTGCACCGCCTGCGTCAGCTCGGTCTTCAGGTCCGGGTGCTGGAGATGGCCGAAAACGTCGGCGGCACTTGGCTGTACAACCGCTATCCCGGTGCGCGGTGTGACATCGAGAGCATCGAGTACTCCTACAGCTTCTCCGACGAGATTCAGCAGGAATGGGTGTGGACGGAGACGATGCCGGCCCAGCCCGAGATCGAGGCTTATCTGAATTTCGTCGCCGACCGGCTCGACCTTCGTCGCGACATCGCGTTCAACACCAAGGTCGTCGCCATGAGCTTCGACGAGCAGGCGCGCGATCTGGACTGTGCAAACCGAAGCGGGGGAGACCTTCACCGCCCCGTTTGTGGTGGCCGCCTCCGGAATCTTGTCGGTGCCGCTGGAACCCGACATTCCCGGGATGGCCGACTTCGCCGGAACGTCGTTGTTCACCAGCCGCTGGCCCAAGGAGGGCTTCGATCTGACCGGAAAGCGGGTCGGCGTCATCGGCACGGGCTCGAGCGGCGTTCAGCTGATCCCGGTCGTGGCCCGAGAAGCTATGCAGCTCTCCGTATTTCAGCGCTCACCCACCTACACCCTGCCGTGGCGGGTACGCCACTTCGAGCCCGGCGAGCTGGACGAGATGAAGGCTCGTTATCCAGAAATCCGGGCGGCCCAGCGCGAACACCCGATCGGTGCCGCGCGGCTGAGCGCCTTTTCGGTGCTGCTCGAGATGCTCGGCAGCCCGCCGCTGAAGTCGGCGTCGCGCGAGGAACAATTGCGCGCCATCGAGGAGAAGGGCGTATTGGGTGCACTGAACTGGAGCGACATCTTCTTCGACATCGAAGCCAACCGGATGGCCGCCACACTGTACGGCGAGGCGGTGGCACGGATCGTCAAAGATCCGGAAACGGCGGCATCGCTGGTACCCGTGCATCCCTTCGCGTGCAAGCGGCCGATCATCGACCAGGGCTATTACGAGACGTTCAACCGGGATAACGTCACCCTCGTCGACCTGCGGAAGTCGCCGATTCGCGAGGTGACAACGGCCGGTATCCGCACCGAGCACGAGTTGCACGAATTGGATGTGATCATCTACGCCACCGGATTTGATGCGATGACCGGTGCGCTCAGCCGTATCGATGTCCGCGGTCGAGACGCGGTGTCGCTGGGCGAGTTCTGGGCCAGTGAGGGTCCGCTGTCGTATCTGGGGTTGGCGGTTGCAGGGTTCCCGAACCTGTTCACGGTTCAGGGGCCGGGCGGCCCGAGCCCGGCCACCAACTTCGTTCCTGCGCTGGAGCAGCACGTCGAGTGGATCAGCGAATGCATTGAGTACCTGCGTGCCAACGACATCCGCACCATTGAGGCACAGGCCAGCGCCCAACAGGACTGGATCGACCATGCCACCTCGCTGGTTGCGGCGACCGTATTGGTGCACCCGTCGTGCAACTCCTGGTACAACGGTGGCAATGTGCCCGGCAAGAAACGGATGTACATGGGTTATACCGGCGGAATCCCTGAATACCGGCGCCGCTGCGACGAAATCGCGGCCGCCGGATACACCGGCTTCAAACTCGGGTAGGTGAGCGGCATGTCATTGGCAACACTCGGCGTCAACGTCGCACGCGAGCTGGGCATGGTGTTGCCGCGCACGGTAGCCGGACTCAACGAGTCCACCGGGTGGAATCCGGCATCGCCGCGCGGGGTCCGTCAGTTCGGCGAGGTCATGCTGGACGAGCT
This sequence comes from uncultured Actinomycetota bacterium, assembly GCA_963796825.1. Classification (GTDB taxonomy): domain Bacteria; phylum Actinomycetota; class Actinomycetes; order Mycobacteriales; family Mycobacteriaceae; genus Mycobacterium. Next base: position 838,412 of record CAWCNE010000003.1, on the reverse strand, counting down.
TGTGCTGTCTGGGTTTTCGCTACTGGGCGAGCCCCCGACAGCGGTTCGGTCGCCGGACGCGTGCAGCGCGGCAGCTGAAGAATTGTCAGCATTGGGTGTCGACGGCGCGCACGCTGACCCACAACCGTTGCAGGTCCAGACGATCGAACGCCGACGCATTGCCGGACTGGCCTACGAGCGGCTGGCATTCGAGCACGACCCGGCGCTGCCGGAGAGCTTGGCGATCGAAGGGTTCGGGGGCCCGGCCAGAGCCGTGGTCCATGTGTGCCGACATCCGGGCGGGCCGAGGCCGTGGCTAGTCTGGGTCCACGGAGCCGGTCAGGGGGGCGTGGAGGACCTGCTGCTGACTCGAATCGGACGCATTCATCATCAGTTGGGTTTCAACGTCGCGATGCCCGTGCAGCCCGGCCACGGCTGTCGACGGCGGGAATGGCCGGCCTACCCGGACATGGATCCGCTCGGCAACGTCGCGGGCATGATGCGCGCGGTGTCGGAAATACGGGCGGTCGTCAAGTGGGTGCGCCCGCAAGCCAGTGCCGTTGTGGTGTGCGGGATTTCGATGGGCACACCCGTCGCCGCCCTGGTGTCGCACCTGGAGCGTGACATCGACGCGGTGGGTTTGTACACGCCCATCCTCGGACTCAACGCGATGATCGCGCGGCACCTGGGTCGCTGGGGCTCGTCGCGCGACGAGTTCCGGGAACTGCTGGAATCCCCGGTGGTAGCGAAGCTGACATCGGTGATAGATCCGCTCGCCGTCGACCCGGCACCGCCGCCGCAGCGACGACTGATCGTCGGCGCGTGGCATGACCGGATGGCGATGCGCGAGCCCACGATCGCACTGCAGGACAGGTGGGACGGTCAACTGTATTGGTACGACGGCAGCCACGTCGGCCACATATTCTCGCGGAAGGTATTCGGGGTCACCGAGCGATTCCTGCGCGACGTGACCGAGGTGGGTGGTTGAGCACCTCACCCCGCACGGCCCGCGAGGTCGTCGAGCTCTACAACCTGGTCGTGTGGAACAAGCGTGATTTCGCGCTCGCCGAGGAGCTGATCGGCGACACGGTCACCCGGCATGAGGTGGGTGAGGCATTAGTGCTCACGCACGAGGAGGCAGTCGACCGCATCATCGATCACTGGGCAATGTTCGAGACCATCAGGTTTGATCTGAACCTGGTGGTTGCCGGTGATGATGGCGAACACGTTGCCGTCGTCTACCAGTCGCCGATGACGCTCAGGGATGGCACCAGCGTTGATATCGGCAGCATGGAGATTTTCCGCGTCGTCACGGGGAAGATCACCGAAGTCTGGAATTGTGGCTACAAGCAAGGAGTTTGGCGTTGACCAAGACACTCGACGAATTGGGCTACTACCTGTTGGCAGGTGCCGGCGGTGAAGGCCCCGCCGGCTTGATGGACGAGGCCCGCCGCGGCGAGGAGTTGGGCTTGGGCACCGCGTTCATCTCGGAGCGCTGGAACGTCAAAGAGGCGGCATCGCTGGTCGGCGCGGCATGCGCGGTCACCAGTCGAATGCAGATCGCCACCGCGGCGACGAATCACAACACCCGACACCCGCTGATCACCGCATCCTTGGCCACCACGATGCACCGGCTGTCCGGCGGCCGGTTCACCCTCGGCATCGGCCGCGGGATCGCCGCGATCTACGGAGCTTTCGGCATTCCGGCGGTCACGACCGCACAGATGGAGGATTGGGCCCAGGTCATGCGCCGGCTCTGGCACGGCGAGGTGATCTTCGACCACGATGGCCCAATGGGCAAGTACCCCATCCTTTTTCTCGACCCGGACTTCAACGAGGACATCCGGCTTGCCCTGGTGGCGTTCGGGCCCAACACACTGGCGTTGGGCGGCCGGGTGTTCGATGACGTCATCCTGCACACCTATTTCACGCCGGAGACGTTGCAGGACTGCGTCAAGACCGTGAAGACCGCCGCGGAAAAAGCCGGCCGCGATCCCGACAGCGTGCGAGTCTGGTCGTGTTTCGCCACGGTCGGCGATCATCTGCCCGAAGAGCTGCGGCTGAAGAAGACTGTCGCGCGACTGGCCACCTACCTTCAGGGGTACGGCGATCTCTTGGTGCGGACGAACAACTGGAATCCCGCTGTGCTGGCGAGGTTTCGGGCCGACTCAGTGGTGACGTCGATCGCCGGCGGAATCGACCACAAGGCGACGCCCGAGCAGATCGAACATATCGCGACGCTGATTCCCGACGAGTGGCTGGAGCCGTCGGCGACCGGATCGGCTCAGCAGTGCGTAGACCGAATCCGCAAGGAATTCGACTACGGGGCCGATGCGGTGATCATGCACGGCGCGACCCCCGACGAACTCGAACCGATTGTGACGGCGTATCGAGCGACCGGGTAAGAGGCATCCGCTCGGTCTTCAGGGCATGATCGCGGTCCGGGCCACCGGTTCGGCGACGACCTGCCGACTCGACAGGCCCCGTCGCAACGCGGCCAGCAACGCGTCACGGGTTTCGCGGGGATCGATCAGCTCGTCGAAGCCCATGTGCTCGGCTGAGCGGTAGGACGCCTGCAGTTCGGCATCGCGCAGCTTGGCGGTGAGGTCGTCACCGGCGTGCGACGCCTTACTCAAGGCCGCTGCGCTCATCGCGCCCATCGTCGCGCCGGGGTAGGCGAACGTCGCGCCTTGACCGTCAAAACTCAACAGCGACATGACCATCGAGCCGAAGCCGTAGGCCTTGCGCAGCGTGACGTGCAGCTTGACCGTGGTGGCCACGGTCTGGGCGACGAACATTCGGCCGCCGGCGCGCAGCACACCGCTGCGCTCCGACCGGCTACCCGGCAGCATGCCGGGATTGTCGGCGAGGAACACGATGGGCAGATGGAACGAGTCGGCCACCGTGATGAAATGCGCCGCCTTGTCCGCGGCGTCGGCGTCGATCGAGCCGGCCAGCACCTGAGGCTGGTTGGCCACGACCGCGACCGGATGCCCGCCGAGATGTGCCAGCGCGCAGATGATCGCCTTGCCGAACCGCGGTTGGACCTCGAACCAGTCGGGCTGGTCGAAGACCACGTCGAGCACCGAACGCATGTCGTAGATCCGGCGGTTGTCGCGCGAGACGATCTCGACCAACTCCGGTGTCGGCCGCGGCTTCGTCGTCTCGTCGTCGGGCTGCGGCGACGGGTAAGACCATGCGCTGGAGGGGAAATAGGACAGGTAGCGGCGGATGTCGTCGAGTACGGTCTCGTCGTCCTCGCCGACGTTGTGGATCACCCCGCTGGGCAGAGCGACACCGGGTCCGCCGAGGTCTTCCTTCGAGATGTCTTCTCCCGTCGACTCTTTGACGACGGGCGGCCCGGCGGTAAAAATCGCGCCGTGTGCGCTCATGATCCGGAAGTCGCACACCGGCGCCACCAGTGCGCCGTGTCCGGCCGACGGGCCCAGCACCGCGGCAACGGTCGGGACCCGGCCCGAGCATTTCGCCTGAGCGAGCAGATCGGTCGGGGAGCGGCCATAGTGTCCGCCGGTCGGCCGAAAACCCGCGCCCTCGAGCAGCATGATCAGCGGAACCTTGTCGTGTAACGCCAACTCGGCAATGCGGTAGCGCTTGGAGTTACCACCCGGTCCGATGCTGCCGGCCAGCGTGGTGAAATCTTCGGCGCCGAGCATCACCGGGGAGCCGTTGATCAAGCCGGATCCGACGATGATGCCGTCTGCGGCGGTCTCGCCGCCGACCATGGTGCCGATTTCGCGAAACGTCCCCGGGTCGAGGAGGTGCTCGATGCGTCCGCGCGCATCGAGCTTGCCCTTGCCGTGGTGCTTGGCAAGCCGCTCCGGACCGCCCATCGCCCAGGTGTGCCGGCGGCGACGGGCAAGGTCGTCGAGTGTCTCCTCCCAATCGGGGGGTTTGGTCATCGGCACGTCCTCACTCGTCGGCGGCCATTTACTGAAGTGCTTACTGTAGCGTCTGCCGTGCGCATCGCCGGCGGCATTGACCCTACCGAATTGCTTACTGTAGCTTCACGAGTATGACGCCGGTCCGCGCTACCCAGGCGGTCGGCCTGAAGGTCGACGGGGGCATCTTCACCGACCTCGCTCAAGTTCCGGTACTGGCCGGCGAACTCGAGCAGCAGGGCTACGACGCCTGCTGGACAGGCGAGATCAACCACGATCCCTTCCTGCCCCTACTGCTGGCTGCCGAACACACCTCGCGACTCGAACTCGGCACCAGTATCGCAGTGGCATTCGCACGCAATCCGATGACCGTCGCGAACGTCGGTTGGGATCTGCAGAGCTACTCGCAGGGCCGCTTCATCCTGGGTCTCGGCACCCAGATCAAGCCACACATCGAGAAGCGCTTCAGCATGCCGTGGAGTCATCCGGTCGCCCGGATGCGTGAGTTTGTGCTTGCGCTGCAGGCGATCTGGTCGGCGTGGAGGGACGGTACGCGACTGCGGTTCGAGGGTGAGTTCTACACCCACAAGCTGATGACGCCGATGTTCACCCCTGAGCCGCAACCCTTTTCGGCGCCCAAAGTCTTCATCGCCGCCGTCGGTGAGGCGATGACGGACATGTGCGGTGAGGTTGCTGACGGCCTGTTGGCGCACGCCTTCACGACACGGCAGTATCTGCACGAGGTCACGATACCGGCGGTGCAGCGCGGCTTGGAACGCTCCGGTCGCGAGCGCAGTTCGTTCCAGGTGGCGTGCCCGGTTTTCGTGGTGACTGGTGGCGACGAGGCCGAGATGAGCGTCGGCGCAGCCGGTGTCCGCAAGCAGATCGCCTTCTACGGATCGACACCGGCCTACCGCAAAGTCCTTGAACTGCACGGCTGGGGCGACGTTGCCGACGAACTGCACCGGCTTTCGCGGCAGGGCGAATGGGATGCGATGGCGACGCTGATCGACGACGACATCCTGAACGCCTTCGCGGTGGTCGCGACGACGGATAAGCTCGCCGCCGCGCTCAAGGACCGCTGTGACGGCGTCATCGACCGGGTGATGCCGGCATTTCCCCGAACCCTGCCCCGCGACACCGTCACAGCGGTGTTGAACGAGTTGCGCCAAGGAGTAGCTGCCCGATGAGCACACCGACGATCGACGACGCCGGCAAGGTGCTTGCTGACCCGCAGGCCTACACCGACGAGACGAAATTGCATGCGGCACTGGCGCATCTGCGGGCCAACGCCCCAGTCTCCCGAGTTGAAGTGCCGAACTATCGGCCGTTCTGGGCGATCACCAAACATGCCGACATCATGGACATCGAGCGCAACAACGCGTTGTTCACCAACTGGCCGCGCCCGGTGCTGACGACGACAGAGGGTGACGAGTTGCAGGCCGCCGCAGGGGTTCGCACCCTGATTCACCTCGACGACCCACAGCATCGGGTGGTGCGGGCGATCGGTGCGGATTGGTTCCGGCCCAAGGCGATGCGGGCGCTGAAGGTCCGCGTCGACGAGCTGGCCAAGAACTATGTCGACAAGATGCTGACGGTCGGCCCCGAATGCGATTTCGTCCAAGAGGTTGCGGTGAATTATCCGCTGTACGTGATCATGTCGCTGCTGGGGATACCCGAATCCGACTTCTCCGCGCATGCTCAAGCTCACCCAAGAGCTGTTCGGAAGCGACGACAGTGAATTCAAGCGCGGTAGCAACAACGAGGATCAACTACCGGCGCTGTTGGACATGTTCGGCTACTTCAATGGCGTCACCGCGGCGCGGCGTGAGCATCCGACCGAAGATCTGGCGTCCGCGATCGCCAACGCCCGCATCGATGGCGAGCCGCTGTCGGATATCGAAACGGTGTCCTACTACCTGATCGTCGCCACCGCCGGGCACGACACCACCAGCGCGACGATCTCCGGTGGTCTGCAGGCTCTGGCCGAGAACCCCGACCAACGTCACCGGCTGCGCGACCATCCCGACCTGATGCCGCTGGCGACCGAGGAAATGATCCGATGGACCACTCCGGTCAAGGAATTCATGCGGACGGCCGCCGAGGACACCGAGGTGCGCGGCGTCCCGATCGCGGCGGGAGAGTCGCTGCTGCTGTCGTATGTGTCGGGCAATCGGGATGAGGAGGTCTTCACCGATCCGTTCCGCTTCGACGTCGGCCGCGATCCCAACAAGCATCTGGCTTTCGGTTACGGCGTTCACTTCTGTCTGGGCGCGGCGCTGGCCCGCATGGAGGTCAGCAGCTTCTTCTCCGAGCTGGTGCCGCGGCTGGAATCGATTGAGCTGACTGGCGATCCAGAGCATGTTGCGACGACGTTCGTCGGCGGGCTCAAGCATTTGCCGGTCCGGTACTCCCTGCGCTGAGCCGCTTACGGTGCCTCGTCGTCTTCGTCTGCGCGGAGGAGTTTTTCGGGGTGGTGGTAGGTGTTGATGCGGGGTTGGCCTCGGTCGAGGTGTGGGGGTGGGATCCATTCGGTGAACCGCCGGCGACACACCGACCGCGATGGGCCGGTCGATGGGGGACCGACACTTGCGCCGTTCCTTACAAACTAGTAAGTTAGAACGCATGCCGCCGATATCTAGTACCGCGATTGCCGAACCTGCTGCCGTCAGAGATGTTTGTCGACGCTGGGCGAAGGCCTGGAACAACCATGACGGCAACGCTGTCGCCGCGTTGTGCTCAGAGGATTTGGTGTACGACGAACCGGCGCTCGGCGACACGGTTCACGGACGCGACGCGATCCGAGACTTTGTAACAATGATTGATGTGTCGTTCCCTGACCACAAATTCTTCCTGGAGGGCCTATACGCCGACGTGGCCCGCCCTGCGGTGCTGGTTGCCTGGCGATTTATTGGCACGCATGCCCCGACTGGTCGGAAGGTCGAATTTCACGGCGACGATCGCTTGGAGTTTCGCGAGGATGGTCTGATCGGTGCCTATCGCTGTCTATATGACAACGATCTTGTGCTGCGGCAGGTTGGGGAATCGGTCGCTATGACTGCCGATGCCGCAGCGTCTGGACGTGAGCGAAAGCCAGCGTCGGTGCGGCGTACCGAGATTCTGGATGCGGCGGCAGTCGAGTTCGCCGAAACGGGGCTGACTGGAACACGGTTGGAGGCGATCGCCGCTCGCGCCGACATCTCGCATCCGCGCGTTGTGCAGATGTTCGGCTCGAAGCAAGCGCTTTTTCTTGCGGTCGTCGACGCGACTTTCGATCGCATTACCGCCGCGTTCAGAGCGGCGGCCACCGGCTTACGCGCCAGCGACGGTGCAACACCGCTCATCGGGCTCGGCGACGCTTATCGTCGTCTGCTGCAGGGCGATCGAACTGTCGCGCTGATGATGCTGCAGAGCTACGCCGCTGCTGGAAATGAAGGCGTGCGCGAGCCAGTCGCCCGCCGTCACCTCGCGCTGCAACGCGCAGTCACCGACCTCACCGGCGCGGACGAGCTGGAGGTGCGAACCTTCTTGCAACCGGCCTTCTGTTACGATCTCCACGGCACTCGCGTTGCCGGGTAGGCGAACCGACGCCGCCTGGGGCGCATGGCTTTTAGAGCAGATCGCTCACGATGGATAATTGGCCATGCGGCAAGAGTTATGGCTCGTCGTCTTCGTCTGCCCGTAGGAGTTTTTCGGGGTGGTGGAAGGTGTTGGTGCGGGGTTGTCCTCGGTCGAGGTGTGGGGGTGGGATCCATTCGGTTTCGCTGCGGCTGTTTTTGCGGGTGGTCCAGCCTTGTTCGGCCATGTCGTGGTTGGGGCCGCAACCAAACGCCAGCTGGTTGACGTCGGTGACCGGGTTGGTGGCGTAGGGGTCGCAGTGGTGGACCTCGCACAGGTAGCCCGGGATGGTGCAGCCGGGGAAGGTGCAGCCACGGTCCCTGGCGTACAACACAATTCGCTGGGCCGGTGAGGCCAGGCGTTTGGTGTGATAGAGCGCCAGGGCTTTGCCGTTGTCGAAGATGGCCAGGTAGTGATGGGCGTGGGAGCCCAGCCGGATCACATCCGACATCGGCAGCAGGGTGCCGCCGCCGGTGAGGCCGCGCCCGGCGCCTTTCTCGAGTTCTTGCAGTGTGGTGGTGACGATGATGCAGGTGGGTAGGCCGTTGTGTTGGCCGAGGTCGCCGGAGGCCAGCAGCGCGCGGGCCGGCGGCGAGCAGGGCGTCGTGGTTGCGTTGGGCGGCGCTGCGGGTGTCGCCCTGGATGGCGGCCTGCGACGGGGTGCCGCTGATGCACGGCTGGTCGTCGTCGGAGTTGCACATGCCCGGGTGCGGCCAACTTGGCGAACACCGCATCGACGGTCGCCCGCGCTTCGGGGTTCAGCCAGCCGCTGACCGGGCTCATGCCGTCGATGTCTTGCTTACCGATGACAAGGCCGCGGCGTTTGGCGCGGTCCACGTCGGTGAAGTCGCCGTCGGGGTTGAGGCAGTCGGTGAGCTTGTCGGCCAGCTTGGCCAGTTCGTCGGGGCGGTACTCGCAGGCTCAGGCTGGCCAGCTGCGCCTCGGCCTTGGCCCGGGCCTCGATGTCGACGAACTCCGGTAGCCGGTGGAAGAAGCTGCGGATCACCGCGACATGCCCGGCGCCGAGCTCGCCGTTGCGCTGGGCTGCGGCGGTCGCGGGCAACACCGGCTCCAACGGTTCGCCGTTCAACGCGCGGCGCTCACCCAGATCCGCAGCCTCATGGATACGGCGTGACGGCCTCGGCGCGGCTGATCCGTAACCGGTTCGCCAGCGCCGGGGCCAGCTTGCCACCCAACTCGGTCGCATCGGCCTGCTCAGCGAGCTGATTGATCAGGGCGTGTTCGACGGCCGGCTGTCCGCGCCGCAATTGCTCAAGGCTTTCCAGCACGGTCAGCCGTTCGGGCGTCGTCAACACGTCGAACGTCAGGTCCCGCGCCCGTTTGTGCGCAGCCTCGAGCGCGTCGAGGACCTCGACGATCTCCTCACGACTACTGGAACGCATGTTCGAATTATATTGCTGGGCACCGACATCGCGACACGATGCAAGCGCGATTGTGGATAACCGTCCAACTGTGGATAACCGCGAAGCCAAGCCTCACACCGGCAACCCGGAGAACATCACACGACCCGGGTCATACTTCTGCCGAACGGCGCGAGGCAGTTCGCATACCCGCGAACCGAGTACGGCCGCACCACCCGTCCGTACTCACGTTTTAAACCGTGAAACTCAAGTGACGCAAGTGGTTTGGGATGCGTTACAGCGATCGAGCAGGATCTCGGCGAGCAGTCGGGGTTCGCTGATCATCAGGTCGTGGCAGGTGTCGACGGGGATCAGTGTCTGCACGCCGCCCAGCGCGGCGATGCTGCGAAACTGTGTGCGCCGAAAGAGCGCGTGATCGCGCAAGGTCAGGATCCAGGTCCGTGGAACATCGTCAGGCAGGTCGCTGCGATCGACCGGCTCGGCGATGAGCGTCGTGGCCTCGTTGTGAATCCGCGACAACGTATAGCGGCGCTGCGCGCGAGTCATGCCATTGCAGAAGATCAAGGCGCTCAGCGCATTCGGCATCGTCGAGGGAGGTTTGCGTAGCCGGACAGCCCGTCGCACATACCAGGCCAGCGGGCCGACGAGCGTATCGACGATCGCCGTGCCCTGCACGGGCAGGCAGGCCGCCGCCAGAATCATCTCCCGCACCCGCGAGCGGCCCAATGCCCCAACAATTCCCGGCACGGTCAGGCCGGCCAGTGAATGGCCAACGATCACGACCTCGCCCAGGCCGGCATTCTCGATCTGTTCGACCGCCGACCTGACACAGTCGGCGATGCTGACCGTGGTCAGATCTCCGGGTGTCGCGCCGTGGCCGGGCATGTCGACGGCCAATACCGGCAACTCCGGTGCCAGATGGCGCAATTCGTCGATGGTGAGATCCCAGCAATCCGCCGAGTGCTCACCGCCGTGAACGAGGACCAGGGCCGGCGAGCTCAGGTTATGCCACCCCGAAATCGATGATGCCGCGGACGATCTCGCCGTTGAGCAGGTCGGCGTAGGCGTCGTTGATGTCGTCGAGGCGGTAGCGTCGGGTGATCATCTCGTCGAGCATCAACTGGCCGGTCTGGTAGAGCCGGGCCAGTCGGTCGATGTCGGCCTTCGGATTGCACGAGCCGAAGATGGTGCCCGCCAACGTCTTGTTCATCAGGATGAATTCCTGCAGGTTGATCTTGACCGACTGCGTCAGCTGCGACGTCATCCCGGTGAGCACGCAGGTTCCGCCCTTGCGGGTCAGCGCCACCCCATCGCGGACGTCTTCGCGGCTCATCAACGACGGAGAGACCACCACCGCATCGGCCATCACGCCGTAGGTCAGACCCCGCACCAAGTCCATGGCCTCTTCGGCCGAGGCGACGCTGTGCGTCGCACCGAACCGTAATGCCGACTTCTGTTTGAACTCAACGGGATCGACGGCGATGATCTGCGCGGCGCCGTTGATCCGCGCACTTTGTATCGCGGCGGTGCCGATGCCGCCGACGCCGATTACCACGACGGTATCCCCGGCGCGCATGTTCGAGCGGTTGGCCACCGAGCCGTAGCCGGTCGGGATCGCGCACGACAGCAGCGCGCTCGGCGCCAACGGCAGATGTTGCTCGATCTTCACCAGCGACTTGGTGGATGCCACCGTGTGTTCGGCGAACGTCCCGACCTTGGCGATGTGGCCGAGGTCGCGGCCGTCGGCCGTGTGGTGACGGAACGTGCCGTCAGTGGGCATGCCCGGGATCATGGTGAGAGCACCGACATCGCAGATATATTCTGCACCGGTTGCGCACCAACGGCATTGACCGCAGACCGCGACGAATGACATCACCACGTGATCGCCCGGTGCGAACTCCGTGACGCCCTCACCGACTTCCTGCACGATGCCCGAACCCTCATGCCCACCGATCATGGGGAACATGGTGGGCAACCCCATCGAACGCATCACGTCGTTGGGCGCGGACATGTCGCCTTTGAGGATGTGGTCGTCGGAATGGCACAACCCCGCGGCGGCCATCTTCACGAGAACCTCGCCGGCCTTCGGGTGGATCCAGCTCGAATTCCTCGACGGACCACGGGCCGCCGACGTCGTGCAGGATCGCGGCGCGGCTTTTCACGACACCGGGGTGAAGGTCACGGGCAGACTGTTGGGCGAGCGGAACGTCACCCCGACGATGCGGGTCTCGTCGTCGGGCTCGAGCGTGAGATTGTCGACCCGGTCCAGCAGGCTGTTCAGCATCACACGGGTTTCCAACCGCGCCAAGTGCATTCCCAGACACATGTGGATGCCGCCGGCGAAAGCGATGTGCGCCTGGCGCGGCCGCAGGATGTCAAAGGTGTTGGCATCCTTCCAGCGACTCTCGTCCCGGTTGGCCGAGCCCATGCACATGTCGATCTGGGCGTTGGCGGGGATGGTCTTGCCGCCGATTTCGACTTCCTGGGTCGTCGTGCGCATGACCATCGTCAGCGGGGTTTCGACCCGCAGTCCCTCTTCCATGGCCGCTGGGATCAACGACCGGTCCTGCTGGATCATCGCCAACTGCTCGGGGTGGGTGAGCAACAGGTAGAGCAGGTTTCCCGACGAGCGGTACGTGGTCTCCAGACCGGCGGGCAGCAGCAGCCGCAGGAACGCGATGATCGCCTCGTCGTCGAGCTTCTCGCCGTCGATTTCCGCGGTACACAGGTCGCCGATGATGTCGTTGGTCGGCTTCTTGCGTCGCTGCTCGACCTGGTCGGAGAAGTAGGTGTGCAACTCGGCGGCCGCGACCAAACCCGCCTCGATGTCGGTCTGTATCGAGATGAGGCCGAGTGATAGTCGCCGGAACATGTCGAGATCCTCACGCGGCAGCCCGAGTAGTTCGGAGATGATCCGGGTCGGGAACTCGAACGTCAGCGCCTTCACCAGATCGGCGTGCCCATCAGCTTTGATCTCGTCGACCAGCTGATCGCAGACCGGCCCGATGACCGATGAATCCCAGCGTTCCAGCGCAGTCGCCCGGAAGGCCTTGGCCACCAAGCTGCGATGGTCGTGATGTTCCTTGCCGCCCATCGCCAGGATGGTGTGGCCCATCACCAGGCCGATCGTCTTCTCGTACTCGGCGGAGGTGAAGATCTTGTCGTCGCGGAAGGCCTGGAAGACGCCGTTGTAGTCGAACAGCACCCATTCGTCCGACGGCTTCAGCTCCGGTGGCAGCAGGTCGCTGTCCATCAACGTCCCGTGGAATACCGGATCGGTGCGCCGCATGTACTCGAAGTACGGGTACGGGCTGGTTTCGCCGGTGACATCCAGCACGACAGGCTGATCCCCAACATCGGTGTGTTCGGTGCGCAGCGTCATTGCCGCTCCTTCGTGATTGGGAATGTCGCTATCATAATATAAATAGCAACGAAGCCCAATGGCTTGTGACGGTTACCGTAACGAGGACAGTATTGAACCGTGCTTGAACGTCGATTCGTGTGCTCCCTCGATGAGCTGCCACCGGGCGCGATGAAGTTGGTCGACGTCGGGAAGTTCGGCGTCGGGGTCTACAACGTCGCCGGTTCCCTGCACGCGATCGTCAACTACTGCTCCCACGAGGGTGCTCCGCTGTGCGAGGGCCTGATTGGCGGTACCAACGAATTCGGCGCCCGACGAGCCCGGCGGGTTGCGTCGGGTCAAAGACGGACAGATCGTCCGATGCCCTTGGCACAACTGGGAATTCGACGTCACTACGGGCCGCAACCTTGCCGACCCCAAGCGGCGGGTCCGTACCTACGACGTCGACGTCGCCGACGGGAAGGTGTTCCTGACCGCATGATCATCGACACGAACGTTCAGCCGCATTTCCGCTACAACGCCGAAATCAGGCGCTACCTACCCGCCGCCCACAAACTGCGGTCCATCCCCGACGTCGAACAACAGTGGTATCAGGCGCCGGGCGGAAACTATCGCCACGACCTCTACGGCGAGCACTATCCCGGCTCCGACCGCGAGACCGTTGCCCGGCACCTTTTCGACGACGCCGGTGTCGACTACGCCGTGCTGAACCCGTTGACCCGCGGCAACATTGCCGACTATCTGCTCAACAGCCGGATCTGCGCCGCCGTCAACGACTGGCTGCTGGATCGCTGGCTGGAGCCGGACACCACCAACCGCTTCCGCGGCACCATCAGGGTCAACCCGGAAGACCCAAAGGGCGCGGTCGCCGAGATCGAACGTCTTGCCGGACATCCCAAGCTGGTGCAGGTCGGCGTCCCGATGCAATCCAGGGAGCCCTACGGCAAGCCGATGTTCGAGCCGATCTGGGAGGCCGCCGCCGCCCACGGGCTTCCAGTGGCCGTTCACATCAACGGCGGCAACGGTGTTGACTACGCGCCCACCTTCGCCGGCCATGCCGACACCTATCCAGGCTATGCGGCCTTCATGCCGCTGAACTACTTCGTCCACCTGGCGACGCTGATCGTCGAGGGTGTGTTCGGACGTCATCCCGATCTGAGGTTCGTGTTCGCCGACGGCGGTTACGACATCCTGACCCCGCTGATATGGCGCCTCGACACGTTCTGGCTGTCGATGCGCGATCAGACACCCTGGGTCGACCGCTATCCCAGCGACTACCTGCCCGCCCATGTCCGGTTCTGCTCGTCGTCGCTCGACGGGCCCACCGATCTGAGCCAGACGCAGCGGTGGATGGAGTTCTCCGGCAAGACGGACCTGCTGATGTATGGATCGTCGCTACCCGCATTGGTCGACGTCGTCACCCGAGGACGTCGCCGGTGGGTTGGACAGTGCGCAGCGCGACAGCGTGTTGTGGCGAAACGCCAGTGAGCTGTACGGGCTCACGGCGCCGGCCGAGAGGAGCATCTGATGACCATCGTCGAGCGGGCCGAACCGCATACCGAGCGCGACGAGATCGCGGTCGCCATCGTCGACACCGACGTGCACCCGATGCCGGTCTCGACCGACGTCCTCAAGTCCTACGCGCCACCCGAATGGGTCGACAAGATCTGGCCGACCGGCAACGCTGTCACCCCACTCCCGCACTTCTACGACACGCCCGATTCCTACAAGACCATGTCGATGCGCGTGGACGCCGCACCACCCGGCGGCGGCTTCGCCGGAACCGATCCCGACTACGCGGCCAAGCAACTGCTCGTCGACGCCGGCGTCGGCATCGCCACGCTGGAACCGATGTGCGATGCGCAACTGCCGCAGGCCGAGCACGTGCTGAAGTCGACATACAACGACTGGCTCGCCGACGTCTGGCTGGAGCGCAACAACGCGCATGGCCGCTGGCGCGGCTCGATCAGCGTCAGCGCACAGGTGCCCGATCAGGCGGCGCGCGAGGTGGAGCGCTGGGCGGGTCATCCCTACATGGCGCAGGTGCTGATGACGCCGCAGACCCGCGGAATCCCTTTCGGCAAACCGCATTTCGATCCGCTCTACGCCGCCGCATCGGCCAACGGGCTACCGGTGGCCACCCATCTGATGGGACAGACGCCGTTCGAGCTGATTCCGATCTATCCGGTGGGCAATCCGGCGCACTGGCATGACTTCTTCGCGTCGTGGCCGCTGCTGTACGTCTCGCATCTGATGAGCCTGGTGTTCGACGGCGCCTTCGACCGGCACCCCGATCTCCGGGTGGTGTTCGTCGAGGGCGGCTTCACCTGGGCGATGCCGGTGATGTCGCGGATGGACCGGATCTGGGAAGCACGTCGCGCGGATCTGCCGCACGTGCGCCGCCGGCCGTCGGACTACGTCCGCGAACACGTCCGGTTCACCACCCAGCCGCTGGAGGACACCGACGTCACACAGTTCCGCGAGTACGTCGAGATGATGGACCTCGGCGACAACCTGATGTTCTCGACGGACTATCCGCATTGGAGTTACGACGCGCCGACCTATGCGATCAACCGGTTCCCGGCGGCGCAGCGAGAGCGGATCATGCGCGGTAACGCAACCGCGTTGTACGGCTTGCCCCCGACCGTCAAAGCCCTCCCCGGCGAGCGATTCTGAGTCAACGGCTTAAATAGGGCCATGACGACCGAGATCGATCGCGCCGAGGCCAAGCGGCCCAGAGGGATCAGCCGTATCGACCCGGCGCTGCGTGACGCGGCGGCCGGCTCGGAGATCGCTGAATTCCGGACCGAATCGCTGCCGGCCGAGCGGGCGCGGGCCGACCTGCTGGCCGCCGATCGCGC
The DNA here is from genome assembly GCA_963796825.1 of uncultured Actinomycetota bacterium. Lineage (GTDB taxonomy): Bacteria > Actinomycetota > Actinomycetes > Mycobacteriales > Mycobacteriaceae > Mycobacterium. The sequence continues at coordinate 823,312 of CAWCNE010000003.1, read as the reverse complement.
TGCCGCCGTCGACACCACCGATGTCCAGATCGAGGACCGCGCCATCGCCGGACCGGACGGCGAGCAGCTCGGCCTTCGCTTGTATCGCGGTCCGGCCACCTCGGCGGCGCCGCTGGTGGTGTACGCCCACGGCGGTGGCTTCGTCACCGGCAACCTCGACACCGACCACGCGCACTGTGTCGAGCTGGCCCGTGCGGCAAGCTGCCTGGTCGTGTCGGTTGATTACCGGCTGGCGCCCGAGCATCCCGGTCCGGCGGCGCTCGACGATGTGGAAGCGGCGTTTCGCTACGTCGTCGAGAACAGCGCGGCCCTGGACGCCGACGGCGAGCGGGTCGTGGTGATGGGCCGCGACGCAGGTGCTGCGCTGGTCGCGGCGCTGGCCCAGCGCACCTTCGATCGGGAAGGCCCGACGATCCTTGCGCAGGTGTTGCACCAGCCGATGCTGGACTCCGACGCGACGCCGTCGCGGCGGGAATTCCAGCGCACACCGGGACTCAACGGCCCCGCGGTGAGCCGGGCCTGGGGCCACTATCTCGGCCACGGCGCCGCGACGGCGCAGCACGTGCCGGCTCAGCGGGCGAACCTGGAAGGCCTGCCGCCGGCGTTCATCAGTTGCGCCGAGATCGACCCGTGCCGCGACGAAGCCATCGACTACGCGAACCGGTTGCTGCACGCCTACGTGCACACCGAGCTACACGTCGTCGCGGCCACGTTCCACGGGTTCGACTCGGCGGTGCCGGACTGGGTGGTCTCGCAGGAGAGCACCGCGCTGCACGCGCAGACGCTCCGGCGGTCGTTCGCCGTCTAGCGCCTGATCAGATCGGATCGAACTTGGTGATCAGCCAGTCCCCGTGCTGTCTTGGCCAACGAGACCAGGACGCTGCTGGACGCCATCGACGGGTCGGGCCGTTCCTTACTGGTGGTCGCCTGGTTGACGAAGACCAGCACGACCGCCGAATCCCGGTGCAACTCTGTGGTCGCCGCGCCGACGACCTGAGCCGCGGTCGTCACACCCTTCGACTGCGCGGCCGGCGTGATGACCTGCTTTGGTGAACTGGTCGTAGTAGTTCCGGAAGTCGCCGCTGAGGTGAGACTTGGCCGCCTCGAAGTCCTGATTGAGGGTGTCCGGCTTGTAGGACAGCAACGCCACGGTGCCGTCTCGGGCCGCTTTGACCGCGCTCTGCTCGACCGCGGCGTCGGTCTGCGTGTCAGGCCGGTACTGCGAGAAGTACACCCATGCCGCCAGGCCGCCGGCCGCCAAGAGGCTCAGTATCAGCGCCAGGGGTATGACGGGGACCGGGCCGAGACGCCGTCGGGGATCTGCCGGACTCGGGTCGCTGTCTGGCGTCGTCTCGGTGTCCGTCGAACCTTCGTCAACCTCGGTGTCGATTTCGACTCCCTCGGTGGGCTCGACGTCGGGCGTGCTCGTCGTCGTCGCTCACAGCACGAACTCCACTTTCGACACCTTCAGATCGTCGCCGTCGTGCACCACCGACACCCGGAACCGGAAGGTCCGCGGTTGGTCTTTGGCGCCCGCGATGTTGGTGACGCGCTCGTTGGCCAGCACCAGAACCACGGCGGAATCGTTGTTCATCGATTCGACCGCAGCCGACGCGACGGATCCCTCGGTCACCGCCTTGGAATCTTTCACCACCGACGCGAAATCCTCCGCGCGCTTTTGGAACTCGTCTTTGAAATCGCCGGTGGCGATGTCCAGTACGCGCTGAACGTCTTCCTTGGCCTTGTTGAAATCCAGTGACGTCAGGTTGACGACACCTTGCCGGGCGGTCGCGATATAGGTTGCGGCGCGCTGCCGTTCCTGCACGACGTGGTGGTGCTGCCAGGCCATCCAGCGCGCTGGCGCCGAGCAATCCGACGATGGCCACCACCGCGGCGATGCTCAGTGCCAGCGACACCTTCGCCAGACGTAACCGCCGGCCGGCTGGGCTGGAGTTCCGCGGGCTCGGGCGTCTCCGGGGTCTCGGCCGCCTCGTCGGTGGCCTCTGCCTCGGCCTCGGCTTCGGCTTCGGCTTCGGCAGAGTCGGTTGTGCCGCCGGCGTCCGCGTCTGCGTGGGCCTGGGCTTCGCGCCGCAGTTGGATGGCCCGGGCGCGTGCGCGGGCGGCCGCGGCGAGCGCTTCGGCCTCGGCGGCTTCGGCCTCGGCCTGTTCGGCCAGCGCGATCGCGTCCGCCCTGGCCTTGGCGGAATCCTGCGGCCCGTCGCCCGCGTCAGCCATGGCTATCGAGGCTTGGAAACGTCATTATCGATTGAACTCCGGTATCTCTTACGGTATTGCTCATTGCTACCATCGGGTGACCAGCGACCACCGACTGGGACGCACGCCGGGCCTTCATCCTCAGCAGTGGAGGACGGTCCAGGAAGGTCCCAAAAGGTCTAGGAAGGTCCCAGCCATCATCATGACTGCCGTCGATTCCCCCGAAAAGATACTCTTCGCCTCCACCACCCAGTCGTTTCTGCAAAAAGAGGTTCCGCTGAGTCGGGTGCGGGACTTGCACTCTCGGGGTGTCTCGTTCGAACAACCCTGGTGGCAGCGAGCCGCCGAACTGGGGTGGACCGCGTTGCTGGTTCCCGAGGAACTCGGTGGCGGCAGCGTGTCCGGCGATGGGTTCGCCGACTTGGCGATGGTCGCCGAACAACTCGGAAAGACGGTGGCTCCCGGGCCCCTGTTTCCCGTCAGCACAGTGCTCGCGGCGCTGGTGGATTCCGCCGAGCCGCAAGCTCATGCGGAGACTCATCGAGTCGCTCATCGCCGGTGAGACCGTCGCCTCGTGGGCGGTGTACGAGCCCGGCCACGGCTGGTCCCCGCATGAGCCGTCGGTCACCGCCACGGGGACCGACTCCGGCTATCGCATCGACGGTGTGAAAGACCGGGTCGAGGCCGGCGCGCAAAGCGAGCCTGCTGCTTGTGGTGGCCCGCACCGACGACGGAGTACGGCAGTTCCTGGTCCCCACCGACGCACCCGGCGTGCACATCGAGTCTCAGCAGTCGATCGACATGGTCAAGCAGTACGCCCGAGTGCAATTCGACGGTGTCGAGGTTGACCGTGGCGCGGCGCTCGGCGGCACCGCCGACCTGATCGACCGGCAAAGCCAGATCGCGCAGGTGCTGCAGTGCGCCGAGGTGGTCGGCATTCTGCAGACCGTCTTCGACTTCACCGTGGCGTGGGCGTTGGATCGGCACAGCTTCGGGCGCCCGCTCGCGTCCTACCAAGTGCTCAAGCACGGTTTCGCCGACATGAAGATGTGGCTGGAGGCGTGCCGGGCGACGACCGCCGCGGCGGTGGCGGCCATCTCGAATCGTTCGGTCGATGCGTCCCTGTCGGCCAGCATTGCCAAGTCCTACGTCGGGGAGATGGCCACCGAGATCATCCAGGCGTGCGTGCAGATGCACGGCGGAATCGGCGTCACGTGGGAACACGACCTGCACGTCTATCTGCGGCGAGCCGCGTTGTACCGCTCCATGTTCGGCACACCGGAGGAACACAACCTTCGGGTGTACGCGCTGCAGGAGGCGGCTCAGCAGGCGCCGAGGTCCGCCTGATGACCGAGACGTATCGGGCCGAACCGCAGCGGCCGCCGACGCCGAATCCCTTGATGACTTCCGGGCCCGCGCGCGAGCCTGGCTCGCCGAGCACATGCCGCCCATCGATCCGGCGCACCCGCCGGCGGCTCATCGCGACGAGGAGCGCTGTTGGCTGCGCGCCCGTGAGCTCCAAAAGCGGCTCTATGAAGGTGGATTCGCGGGAATCTGCTTTCCCCGCGAGTACGGCGGACTCGGACTGGACTACGCGTATCAGCAGGCGTTCAACGACGAGAGCCTCAGCTATGAGATGCCGCTGATCCTCAACACCCCGACGTTCACCATCTGCTGTGCGACGTTGCTCGACACCGCCAGCGAAGAGCTGAAGCGTCAACACATCGCCGCGGCCCTGCGGGGTGACGAGATCTTGGTACAGCTGTTGTCTGAGCCCAGCGGCGGATCGGATCTCGCAGGTGTGCTCACCCGTGCCGACCGCGACGGCGACCGGTGGGTGCTCAACGGCGCAAAGACCTGGAGCACCAGCGCATTCGGCGCCGACTACGGCCTGTGCCTGGCTCGTACCAATTGGGACGTGCCCAAGCACGACGGCCTGACCATGTTCCTGGTGCCGATCAAGCATCCCGGAATCACGTTGCGGCGCATCACACAGCTCAACGGCTCAACGGAGTTCTGCGAGGAGTTCCTCGACAACGTTGATGTCGGTGACGACGCGGTCGTCGGTGCGGTCAACGACGGGTGGTCAGTGGCCTCACGTCAGCTCTATCATGAGCGCCGCGCAGTGGGGATGGGCTCGGAGTTCGCCAGCGGCAGCGGCAGCGAGGGTGGCCGCTCGACACCGGTGAACTATGTGCGGCTGGCCGCGACGACCGGCCAATCCGACAACGAGCGGGTGCGACAGATCGCCGGGCGGGCACTGGTGCACCGCGCGGTCAGCGACCAACTCGGTGGGCACGTCTTCCGCAGCGTGAACGACGGCTCGCTGCCGCCCGCCGCCGGAACCCTGCTACGGCTTTTCCACGCCGAGACAGTCACCTTGGAGATGGACGCCGGTCTGGCCATCACCGGAACAGCCGGGGTCATCGGCGCCGAGGGGGAGGGCCTGGAAACCGGCCTGCGCTATCTGTCCCGTCAAACCGTCTGCATCGGTGGCGGCACCAGCGAGTTGGCCCGCAACGTCATCGGCGAGCGGGTGTTGAACTTCCCCCGCGAATACGCCGCAGACCGTGGCGTGCCGTTCAATCAGGTCAAGCACGGCAGAACCAGCCGCTAAACCGTGCGCGCCAGTCGGTGCGCCAGCAATTCGGCGAACCGCGCCGGATCCTCCGGCGCGTTGCCTTCGGCGAGAAGCGCTGCGCCGTAGAGCAATTCGGCGGTCTCGCCATTCGTCGGATCATCGCCGCGGTCTTTGTGCGCCTGCTGCAGCCCGGTGATCAGCGGGTGGTTCGGGTTGAGCTCCAACGTCCGCTTGCCGACCGGGACGTCCTGGCCGGTGGCCCGGTAGATACGGGCCAGCGACGGAGTGATGCCGAAGGCGTCGGTGATCAGGCAGGCCGGCGAGTCGGTCAGGCGAGTCGACAGCCGGACTTCCTTGACGTGATCACTCAGGGTGTCGGACAGCCAGGTCAGGAGGTCGGCGAAGTTCTCTTCCTGCTCCTTGCGTTCGGCTTCGTGCTCGGATTTTTCTTCCTCGGTGTCGAGGTCGACGTCGCCCATGGCGATCGACTGCAGCGGTTTGCCGTCGAACTCGGTGACCGATCCCAGCCAGATCTCGTCGACCGTGTCGGAGAGCAGCAGCACCTCATAGCCCTTGGCTTTGAACGCCTCGAGGTGCGGGGTGTTGAGAATCTGCTGCGGCGATTCGCCGGTGGCGTAGAAGATCTGGCGCTGGCCCTCTTTCATCCGCTCGACGTACTCGGTCAGCGTGGTGAGCTGGTCCTCGCTGTGCGTCGAGGCGAACGAGGAGATCTCGAGCAGCGTTGCCTGATTGTCGAAGTCTCGCATCAGGCCCTCTTTGAGGACCTTGCCGAACTCGCGCCAGAAGGTGCGGTAGTCGTCTGGTCGCTCGGACTGCAGTTCCTTGATGGTCGAGAGGACCTTCTTGGTCAACCGGCGCCGGATCGCGTTGATCTGGCGGTCCTGTTGCAGGATCTCCCGAGAGACGTTCAGCGACAAGTCTTGCGCGTCCACGACACCCTTGACGAAGCGCAGGTATCGGGGCATGAGCTGGTCGAAGTCAGCCATGATGAAGACGCGTTTGACGTACAACTGAACACCCGTGCCGGCGTCGGGTTCGTACAAATCGAGCGGCGCCCGTGACGGGATGAACAGCAGCGCTTGGTATTCGAACGTGCCCTCGGCCTTCATCGAGATCACCTCGAGCGGCTCGTCCCAGGCGTGCGCGACGTGCTTGTAGAACTCCTTGTACTCCTCCTCGGACACCTCGTCTTTGGGCCGGGCCCACAGCGCCTTGCCCGAGTTGAGGGTCTCGACCTCCAAGGTGACGGTCTCATCGCCATCGTGCTCTCGAGCGCTTCTCGACCTCCATCCGGATCGGCCAGGCGATGAAGTCGGAGTACTTCTTGACCAGCGTCCGCAGCTTCCACTCCGAGGTGTAGTCGTGCAGCGCATCCTCGGCATCCACCGGCTTGAGATGCAGCGTGACCGCTGTTCCCTGCGGGGCACCCTCGATCGTTTGAATGGTGTAGGTGCCCTCGCCGCTGGACTCCCACTTGATCGCTTCGCTGTCGCCGGCCTTGTGGGTGAGCAGCTCGACCTTGTCGGCCACCATGAAGGTGGAGTAGAAGCCGATACCGAACTGACCGATCAGTTCCTCGGACACGGTGGCGTTCTTCGCATCCTTCAACTGCTGGCGCAGTTCGGCCGTCCCGGACTTGGCCAGCGTGCCGATCAGGTCGACCACCTCGGCGCGAGACATGCCGATGCCGTTGTCGCGAATGGTCAGGGTGCGGGCGTCGCTGTCCACGTCGATCTCGATGTGCAGATCCGACGTGTCGACGGCCAGGTCCTTGTTCTGGAACGCCTCGATGCGCAGCTTGTCCAGCGCGTCAGACGCGTTGGAGATCAGCTCCCGCAGGAACGAGTCCTTGTCCGAGTAGACCGAATGGACCATCAAATCCAGAAGTTGGCGCGCCTCGGCTTGGAACTCCAACTGTTCGACGCCTGCGCTCATGACACTTTGCTCCACGACATAGCAGGTAAATCTACCGGGACGCACATCGCCGCGGCGAGCAGTCACAGCGTGCCGGCCTTTTCGGTGTCTTTCCTATTTTAGGTAGAATAGATACGATAGATTTTTGCCAGCCTGTCCTGCAATGACGCAGCGTCGTGAAAGAGAAGCGATGGAGTTGAACGCTTGTCCGGTCCCGATCGTGGGTCGGGTCAGCGCCTCTGTCGCGCCCACGACGACCGACGCAGATGCCGGCTCCCGTACCGAATGGCTTGAGCGCCAATGTAGGTCGCGTTGTTGAGCGTATGAGAAGGGACCGGGTATGGGCAGGGTGACAGGCAAAGTCGCGGTAATCAGTGGAGCCGCGCGTGGTCAGGGACGCTCGCACGCGCGGATGCTCGCCGCCGAGGGCGCCGACATCATCGCCGTGGATCTCTGCGAGGACATCGAGACCAACGAATACCCGCTGGCCCGGCCCGAAGACCTCGACGAAACCGCTCGTCTTGTCGAGAAGGAGGGTCAGCGCGTCTTCACCGCGATCGCCGACGTCCGCGACCGGGCGGCACTGGCGGCCGCGGTCGACCGGGGCGTCGCCGAACTCGGCCACCTCGACATCGTGGTCGCCAACGCCGGAATCTGCCCGCTGACCGCGGGTCTGCCGGCGCAGGCGTTCGCCGATGCGGTCGACGTGGACCTCGGTGGGGTGCTCAACCTGGTGCACGCCAGCCTCAAGCATCTTCAGGCCGGGGCGTCGATCATCGTGATCGGGTCCAACGCCGCGTTCATGTCGTCGATGAACACCACCGGCATCGACGGCGGGCCCGGCGGAGCCGGATACGCCTTCGCGAAAATCGCTGCCGCGCACTACGTCAACGACTTCGCCCGCTCGCTGGCCCCGTTCTCCATCCGGATGAACGCCGTGCACCCCACCAACGTCAACACCGACATGTTGCACAGCGCACCGATGTACCGGGCTTTCAGGCCGGACCTGCCGAACCCGACCCGCGAGGACGCCGAGCCGGTCTTCCCGCTGGTTCAGGCCATGCCGATTCCCTACGTCGAACCCGAGGACATCAGCGAGGCCGTGTTGTTCCTGGCCTCCGACGCCGCCCGCTACATCACCGGTCAGCAACTCCGCGTCGACGGCGGCGGCTTCCTGAAGGTCAAGCCGTGGTCGGGTTCGTGAGATCCGGCCAATCGGACTGCACCGCAACCGAAATAGAGGAGTGGCGCTGTGCCTAAAGGGATCATCTACCTGGAGACCATGCCGGTGACGGCCGATCGCGAAGCCGAGTACCACAAGTGGTACAACGACACGCACCTGGCGGAGATCTGCTCGGTGGACGGGATCGTCTCGGCTCGTCGCTTCGCGCCCTCCGATGGTACCGGCCCGTTCATCGCCATCTACGAACTCGACTGCGACGACCTCGACGGCGTGGTCCAGAAGCTGGGCGAGCTCGGCGCCAGCGGCAAGATGTCGTCGCTGGAACTGCTCAACCTTGAGACACCGCCAATTCCCAAGGTCTACCGCGAGATCGGCTCCTACACAAAGTGACTGCGGCAGCAGAGGTCTCTGCGGACGTCCACCAGCGCCTCTATGCGCTGATGGTGCTGATGAAAGCGGCCGACGACCGGCTCTCCAAAGGCATCGGCACCGGGGAATTCATGTGCGTGTACTGGCCGTCCCGCGGCCAGGAGGCTATCGCTGCCGCGATGGGCGTGTCACTGCGAGCCGACGACCAGCTCGTCACGACGTATCGCGGACTGCACGATTTGATCGGCAAAGGCGTACCGCTGGAAGAGATCTACGGCGAGATGATGGGACGCGTCGTCGGTGCGAGCCGCGGCAAGGGCGGCACCATGCACATCGCGAAACCGGAGAACGGCGTGATGCTGTCGACCGGGATCGTGGGAGCCGGGCCGCCGGTGGCGGTCGGTCTGGCGATGTCGGCCAAACGCAAAGGACTGGACCGGGTCACGGTGGTCAGCTTCGGCGACGGCGCGACCAACACCGGCTCATTCCACGAGGCGGCCAATATGGCTGCGCTGTGGGATCTTCCGATCGTCTTCGTATGCCAGAACAATCTCTATGCCGAGATGACCCCCACCAGTGACACCATGAAGATCGAGCACGTCGCCGACCGGGCGGCCGGCTACGGCATGCCGGGCGTGCGGGTCGACGGCAACGACCCGCTGGCGGTGAAAGCCGTTCTCGACGAGGCGATCCAGCGGGCGCGTAGCGGGGGCGGCCCCACCTTCATCGAGTGTGTGACGTTCCGCTTCCGCGGCCACTACTTCGGCGACCGGATGCCCTACATCCCCAAGGAACAGCTGGCCGCGGCGATGGATGCCGACCCGGTACCGAAGTTCCGCGCATACCTCGCCGAGGCCGGCATCGGCACCGAGGCCGAGTTGGACGGTATCGACAATGAGGCGCTGGCGACCGTCGAAGCAGCACTGCAGACCGTGATGGCCGCAGAGTCTGCCGTCGGCTGACGAGCTCGACCGCGACGTGTACGCAACCCCGATCAAGTTCCCGGTGTAAAGGCATGGCAGACAAAGAGATGACGATGCGCGAGGCGCTGAACCTCGCGTTGGACCAGGCGCTGGAAGCCGACGAGCGAGTGTTCCTGCTCGGCGAAGACATCGCCGACCCCGGAGCGTCCGGGCCGACGGCGGGCTTGTCGACGAAGTATGGCCATGACCGGGTCCTGGACACCCCGATCTCGGAAGCCGCGATCGTCGGCGCTGCCATCGGTGCGGCGATCGACGGGATGCTACCGGTGGCCGAGATCATGATCATGGACTTCATCGGTATCGCCGCCGATCAGCTGATCAACAACGCCGCCAAGCTTCGGTTCATGACTGCCGGCCGGACCACCGCGCCGATCACCATCCGCACTCAGGTCTATGCCGGATTGGCCACCGGTGCAACGCATTCGCAGAGCCTTGAGGCGTGGTTCATGCACATCCCGGGCATGAAGGTGATCGTGCCGTCCACCCCGCGGGACGGCAAAGGGCTATTGGCGTCGGCGATTTTCGACGAGGACCCGTGTCTGTTCGTCGAAACCATTCGGCTGCAGGGCAAGAAGGGGCCGGTTCCGGTCGATCCGGGCTTCAGGATTCCGCTGGGGCAGGCCGACATCAAGCGGCCCGGCAAGGATGTGACCCTGATCAGCTACGGACGGGCCGTGCACGACGCGCTGGCCGCGGCGGAAACCCTGGCGGGCCAGGACGTCAGCGCCGAGGTCGTCGACCTGCGGACCCTGGTCCCGCTCGACGTCGACACGCATCGTCGAATCCGTGCGGCGAACCCGCCGGGCGGTCATCGTCCACGACGCAGTGCAATTCGCCGGCCCGGGAGCAGAGGTCGCCGCGATCCTGCAGGCTGAACTGTTCGGCGAGCTCGCGGCGCCCATCGAGCGGGTGGCCGCCAGGTTTGTCCCCAATCCCGCGGCGGCAGCGCTGGAGGCGCAGGTATACCCGTCTCCGCAGCGGGTTGTCGCCGCCGTTCAGCGAACCCTGCAGAGGGCGGGAGCGCGTGGCTGACTTCACTATTCGCATTCCGCGGGTATCGGTCGCCGTCTCCGAGGCCGAGCTGACCGAGCTGCTGGTGGCGGCCGGGGAGCACGTCGAGGAGGGCACACCGATCTTTGTGATCGCCACCGAGAAGGTGGAACAGGAAATCGAAGCCGGGGCATCGGGCACCGTGCAATGGACCGGCGAGATCGGCACGACCTACGACATCGGCGCAGAAATCGGCGTCATCACTTCACCGTCATCAATTCATAGGGAAAGGGTACAAACCAGATGGATCTCAACGAGACCCGCGAACGGATCATCTACCAAAAAGACGGGCCGATCGCGAAGATCACCCTCAACTGGCCGGAGAAGGCCAACGCCCAGGATCAGAAGCTGGCCGAAGAAGTCGACGCCGCGCTACTCGATGCCGACCGCGACTACGACATCAAGGTTCTCGTGCTCAAGGCCAACGGCAAGGGATTCTGCTCCGGGCACGCCATCGGCGACAACGCCACCGATTATCCGGCGTTCGTGGAGAACGCCATGGTGACCGGCAACCCGTGGAAGGCGCAGTCGGATCTGTTCGTCAAGCCGACCCTGAATCTGTGGGAGTTCTCCAAGCCCACCATCGCGCAGGTCCACGGCTACTGTGTGGGCGGCGGCACGCACATGGGCCTGACCACCGACATCGTGATCGCCTCCGAGGACGCCTACTTCTCCTACCCGCCCCTGCAGGGGTTCGGCATGCCATCCGGTGAATGTTCCATCGAGCCTTGGGTGTTCATGAACTGGCGCCGCGCCGCCTACTACCTGTTCACCGCGGAGGTGATCGACGCCAAGAAGGCGCTGGAGGTCGGCCTCGTCAACGAGGTGGTCAAGCGGGAGGACCTGGACGCCCGGGTGGATTCGATCGCCCGCCATATTGCCCAGGCACCGTTGACCACGCTGATGCTCACCAAGGCCAACCTGAAGCGAGCCTGGGAGCTGATGGGCATGCGGGTGCACTGGCAGAGCTCCAACGACCTCGTCGCGCTCGCGTCGGTCAGCAAGGACGTGCAGCAGTTGATTCAGACCGTGTTCAAGGACAAGGTGCTGCCGTCCGAGCAAGCCCGGCGCCAGGCCGCGGCCGCCGCATCGAGCGACGGCGCAGCGACCCCATAGGTCCGGTGCAGTGAACATCGCCGATCACGCGATCAGCGCCGGTCAGTCACCGGCGCTGATCATGTCCGACGGCGATGTGGTCTCCTTCGGCGAGCTGTTCGCCAGGAGCCAGCGGGTCGCCGCGGCGCTGCACGATGCCGGGCTGCGCCCCGGCGACGGCGTGGCCCTGGTGCTGCCGAACCGGCCGGAGTTCTTCGAAATCACCTGGGGCTGCCAGCTTTCCGGGCTCTACTACACCGCGGTGAACACCCACTTCACCCCCGATGAAGTCGCCTACGTGGTCGACGACTCCGATGCGAAGGCGGTCTTCGTCGACGCGTCGATGGCCGATCTCGCGGCGCACCTGCGCAGCGCCAACGCCGGGGTCGCGGTGCACATCACGGTCGGCGGCGAGTCTGCCGGGTTGGCGGTCCTACGCCGAGGCCGTCGCGACCGCGGGTGAACCGCCGCCGGTGTCGGACGGGTCGGAGATGTTGTACTCGTCGGGCACCACCGGACGGCCCAAAGCGGTTCGCCGACCGCTGCCGACCGACGGCAACGGGTCGTGGGCGCAGTCGGTGCTGGAGTTGGCGCTGATCCACAAGTACGGGATGACGGCGCAGAGCGTGTACCTGTCGCCCGCGCCGATGTACCACGCGGCCGGGGTGAACTACACGATGGCGGTCGATCGGGTCGGCGCCGCGGCCATCATCATGCGCAAATTCGACGCCGAAGACGTGCTGCGCCTGATCGAGACCCACCGGGTCACCCACGCCCAGTTCGTGCCGACGATGTTCGTCCGGATGCTGAAGTTGCCCGAGTCGGTGCGCCGACGGTACGACGTGTCGAGTCTGCAGTGCGTCATCCACGCGGCCGCCCCGTGCCCGGTGGACGTCAAGCAGCAGATGATGGACTGGTTCGGCCCGATCATCCACGAATACTACGGCGGCACAGAGGGATTCGCGGGCACCACGATCGGGCCTCAGGAGTGGCTGGCCCACCCGGGGTCGGTGGGAATTCCGATGTCGCCGGTGCACGTGGTCGGCGATGACGGCGAAGAGGTGCCGGTCGGGCAGACCGGCGAGCTCTTCTTCGAAGGCGGGCCGACGTTCGAGTACTTCAAGGACCCCGCCAAAACCGCGTCGGTCTCCAACGAGCGTGGCTGGCGTTCGCTGGGGGACATGGGCTACGTCGACGACGACGGCTACCTGTACCTCACCGACCGCTCGACGTTCATGATCGTCTCCGGCGGGGTGAACATCTATCCGCAGGAGGCGGAGAACCTGCTGGTGATGCATCCCAAGCTCGTCGATGCCGCGGTGTTCGGGGTGCCCAACGACGAGTTCGGTGAGGAAGTCAAGGCCGTGGTGCAACCGGCGGACGGCGTCACGGCCGGCCCTGAGCTCGAAGCCGAGCTCATCGAATATTGCCGAACCCACCTCGCGGGCTACAAATGCCCGCGCACAATCGAATTCGATGCCACACTTCCTCGTGATCCGAACGGGAAGCTCTACAAGCGGCGTATCCGCGAACGGTATTGGCAGGGGCGGGCGTCCCGGATCGTATGAGCTGACCAGGACAACGGAGACAACCAGATGAACTCGCGAACTGACGTGAATTGGACACCGCTACCGGTGCCGTTGGCGGTTGAGGATCCGAGTCGGATTCCCAAGCAGCGCTACTACGATCCCGACTTCTACGCGTTGGAGGCCGAGCTGTTCTGGCCGCGGGTGTGGCAGATGGCGTGCCGCCTCGAGGAGATTCCGAAATCCGGCGACTTCGTCGAATACGAGATCCTGGACCAGTCGATCATCGTCGTCCGCGTCGATGCCGACACCGTGCGGGCCTACCACAACGCCTGCCGTCACCGCGGGGTGAAGCTGGTGGAAGGCAACGGCTCTCTTCCGGGGGCCCGGCGGACATTCGTCTGCCCGTTCCACGGCTGGTGCTGGGGTATCGACGGGCGCAACACCTTCGTGCTGCGACCCGAGGCCTTCGCCGCCGACAACATGGCCGCCGACGATCTGCAACTCGTCTCGGTGAAGTGCGAACTGTGGGGCGGCTGCGCCTGGATCAACCTCGACGACGACGCCCCGCCGCTGCGCGACTGGATGGAGCCTTTCGCCTCCACCTACGACGCCTGGAAGGTCGAGTCGCTACGCGTCGAGTGGTGGCAATCATGCCGGCTGCCGGTGAACTGGAAGTTGGCGACGGCCGCGTTCATGGAGGGCTACCACGTTCCGCAGACGCACCCGCAGTTGTTGCCGTCGGCGCAGAACGGCAGCTCGTCGGAAGCGGTGCATCCCGTCGTTGCCAGCAGTCTCTATTTCATGCGCACGCTGGGCGATGGCATGGGTGGCATGACCCACGAGAACGACATCCGCATCGCAGAAGGCATGCAGACCCTTCAGCTGCCATCGGATCCGGCGGAGGCGATGGCAGGCTGGCGCAGCGCGCTCAACGACGCGGTGGTGAAGTGGCATCGGGCCCGGGGGAGCGCGATGCCCGACCTGAACGATCTGATCCGCCGCGGAATCACCGACGCGATCGGCTTCGCCTTCCCGCACCACTTCATCCTGCCGACGTACAGCAGTGCCTCCTCGTACCGGATCCGTCCGCTCGGTCCGGAGGAAACCCTGTTCGAGATCTGGTCGCTGACCCGGATGCCCGACGACCTGCTCCACCGGCAAGCCGACGCCACCGGAGCCGTTGGCGCCTGATGACCCGCGCTGGCCGCCGATCCCCGCTCAAGACTTCTCCAACTTGCCACGGCAGCAAAAAGGATTGCATTCCAAGGGATTTGACTACATGCGGCTGTCGGGCCAGATCGAAGGGCTGATTTCGAACTTCGAACGGGTCATCGACGGCTTCCTCGCCGGCCTGCCCTATGACGGCACTGATCCCAGCGATCCAGAAGACCAACACCACGATCGACGTACCGATCGCCGATCTCGGTTTCTCCTCGGAGGCGAAATGACCACGCACTGGGACCGCTCCGTCGACCTGCTCATCGCCGGCAGCGGCGGCGGCGGCATGGTCGCCGGCCTGGCCGCACTCGACAGTGGGCTCGAGCCACTGATCGTGGAAAAGCAAGCGCTGGTGGGCGGTTCGACGGGATTGTCCGGCGGCATCGTGTGGCTGCCCAACAATCCGCTGATGCGGGCCGACGGCATCGCCGATTCGCACGAGGACGGGCTGGCCTACCTCGCCGACGTGGTGGGCGACGTCGGCGCACCGTCGTCGCCGTGAGCGCCGCGAGATGTTTCTGACCGCCGGCTACGAGATGATCAACTTCCTGATCCGCCGGGGGGTCAAGCTGATCCGCTGCGCCGGCTGGAGCGACTACTACCCGAATCACAAGGGCGGCAACGCCGCCGGCCGCGCCGTCGAGGGCATTCCGTTCGACGCCGCCGAGTTGGGGGACTGGCACGACAAGGTGCAGCCGGCGCTGGCCAAGAACTACGGCTACACGGTGCTGACCAACGAGCTTCGTTCGGTCCAGTATTTCAACCGTGCGCCAAAGGCTTTCGCGGTTGCCACCAAGGTGTTCCTGCGCACCGCCGCGGGCCGGGCGCGCCGGCGGCAGATTCTGACCAACGGCGCCTCGCTGATCGGTCAGATGCTCAAGTCGCTGATCGACCTCAGCGACGGCCGGCCGCCGCTGTGGATCAACGCCGCTCTTGCCGACCTGATCGTCGAAGACGGCCGGGTGGTGGGTGCGCGCATCGTCCACGACGGCACGCCGTTGAACATCGAGGCGCGCAGGGGAGTTCTGTTGGCCGCCGGTGGATTCGGGCACAACGCCGAGATGCGGCAGCAGTACAGCGGCGACCAGCCCAACGACGCCAAGTGGTCGATCGCCAACGCCGGCGACACCGGCGAAGTGCTGCAGACCGCGATGCGACTGGGCGCCAAGACCGACCTGCTCGACGAAGCATGGTGGTTGCCTTCGGTTTTCATCGCCAACGGTGGGACTGTCGCCGCTTCGTTGGGTTCGGGACGTCAACGTCCCGGGGCCATCTACGTCGACTTCACCGGTCGACGATTCTGCAACGAGTCGAACTCCTACGTCGAGGTCGGCAAGGCGATGTACGCCAACAAGGCGGTGCCCTGCTGGATGATCTTCGACGACGGATATGTGCGGCGCTACGTCACCAGTGCCAACCCGCTCAAGCGCAAACAGCAGCTGCCCGCCGAGCTGATCGAGTCCGGTGCCGTCAAACGCGCCGACACCATCGAGGACCTGGCCCGTCAGATCGACCTTCCCGCCGACGAATTGACGCGAACGATCCAGCGCTTCAACGAGTTCGCGGCCAAAGGGCTCGATCCCGACTTCGGCCGGGGGCAGTCGGCCTACAACGACTGCCTGGGTGATCCGGGGTATCGGCCGAACGCCGCCGTCGGTCCGCTGGACAGGGCGCCGTTCTACGCGACCCGGGTGCTGCCGGCCGACGTCGGGACGTGCGGCGGTGTGATCACCAACGAGTACGCGCAGGTTCTCGACGAGAAGGACCAGGTGATCGACGGCCTGTATGCCACCGGCAACAACACCGCGACGGTGATGGGCCGAACCTATCCGGGCGCCGGCGCGAGCATCGCCAGCTCGATGGTGTTCGGGTACGTCGCTGCGCGGCATGCGGCAGGGCGTGCGCTGCCGGGCGAGCGAAGCCGCTAAGGCTCCTGCGCCGAGTGTGAAGCTACTTTCACCGTGGGCGCCGAGCGTGAAGCTAGCTTCACGCTCGCCCGACGCAGCCGCTATCCGCTGCCGGCTCAGCCTCGTCGCGGCCGATGAAATCCCTTGGCTTCAAACCGGATTGCATGAGCTGGGCTCGGCGCTCCTGAACGTCGGACGCCGCACCGACCATGTTGGTCAGGATGTGGCTGACCTGCAGGTGCACCCGCATACCCATCAACTCGTAGGCGCGTTTCACGCTGTTCTTGACCGCCATCGACGTGGTCAGCGGGACTCTGGGCGATCTTGCGTGCCATCTCCTCGACGGTGTCTTCGAGGTCGTCGCGGGGCACCACCTTGTTGAGCAGCCCCCATTCCAACGCCTCGGCCGCCGACAGCGTCGGCGCCAGCAGCAGCCAGTCCATGGTGCGATGCCAGTTCATCAGCAGCCACGGCTCGATCATGGTGTGCCCACCGGGCTCGCCGAGGCTCTGCGCGAGCGGCATCTGGAAATACGCATCCTCGGATGCCACGCAGAAGTCGGTCAGCAGGCCCAGATAGATTCCGCCGCCCATGCAGTAGCCATGTATCTGCGAGATCGTCGGTTTCGGAAACTCCCAGAGATACAACGTCGGCCAGAGGAACAGGTCGGCGGTGCCCTTGTAGAGATCTTCGAACGTGTCGCCGAAATCGGGATAGGGGTTTTCGTCCGGGCCCCAGCGGGCCACGTGCCCACCGCAGAAGCCTTTGCCGTTGGCCTTGAGGATCACGACTTTGATCTCGCGGTCGCGGTCGGCCTCGTGCAGGCAGGCGTCGACCTCCTGGACCAGCGTCGCGTCCTTGGTGTTGGCCTTGTCGGCCCGGTTCAGGATGATCCGTGCGATCGGCGGTTCGCGTTCGTAGATAACCGCTTCCAGGGTGCGCCGCTCCATGTTGGCGACCCTATTACGGTGAGTCGGCGGATCAGGCGTTTACCGGCTTGCCGACCTTCATCAGTTTCATCAGGTTGCCGCCCATGATCTTGGCGACGTCCTCTTCGCCGAAGTCCTTGAGCTCGTCGACGAAGCTGATCGGGTCCTTCAGGCCCTCGGGGTGCGGCCAGTCGGAGCCGAACAGCACCCGGTCGGTGCCGACCATGTTGACGATCTCGGTGAACCGGTCCTCCCAGAACGGGGTGATGTAGACGCAGCGCTTGAACGCCTCCATCGGGTCCTCGAGGAAGGCCTGCGGCATCTTCTTGTAGACGCCCTTGAGGCCTTTGAACAGATCCGGCACCCAGTCGGCGCCGTTCTCGATCGACAGGATCCGCAGCTCCGGGTTGCGCGACAGCGCCCCGTGGCAGACCAGCGCACCCATGGCGTCCAGGATCGGCCGGTGGCCCATCGCGAAGCTACGGAAGGCGGTCGGCTTGAACGGCAGGAACTCGTCGCCGGGCTCCCAGACGTTCGCGAACTCCGAGTAGCCGCTGTCCGAGGCGTGCATCGACACCGGGAATGCCGGCCTTGACGCAGGCCTGCCAGAACGGGTCGAACTCCTCGAGACCGAAGGAGCGGCTGCCCTTGAATCCGGGCACCGGCGCCGGGCGGACCAGCACGGTGCGGGCGCCGCGCTCCAGACACCATTCGAGCTCTTCGAGCGCACGGTCGACGATCGGCAGGGTGATCACCGGGGTGGCGAAGATGCGGTCCTTGTAGTTGAACGTCCACTGCTCATACATCCACTCGTTGAGCGCGTGGATGACGTCGTGGGTCATCTCCGGGTCGTCCTTCATGCGCTCTTCGACCAGGCTGGCCAGGGTCGGGAACATCAGCGCGTAGTCGATGCCGAGTTCGTCCATGACCTCCAGCCGCGCGCCCGGCTCACGGAACGCCGGGATCGACTTCATCGGCTCGCCGAGGATCTCGCGGTAGGTCTTGCCCTGCGCGCCGTTGCGGAAGTAGTCCTCTTGCGCACCCGGCTTGGCGACGACCGAGAAGGTCGGGTTGGGGATGTACTCGCTGATGTGGCCGCGCACCACGATTTTGGTGCGACCGCGGACCTCCACGTAGTCGATGACGCGCTTGCGGTTCTCCGGGAGGTACTTGGTCAGCGCTTCCTGCGGCTCGTACATGTGGTTGTCGGCGTCGAACACCGGGAAGGAAAGCTCGCGAGACGGCATGACGATCTCCTGCGGGGCTGGATTCTTGAGGGATGAGATTCTCACTTGGTGGTAATGACGTTACCATCTCTGCGTCACGGCTCGGAAATCGTTTGCGATCGGGGTCAGGCAGGCGGCCACTCGGGCAGCTTCGGGGTCGCCCCGTTGATGACGGCGAAGTTCACCGTCGCGGAGGCGAGCAGCGCCTGTTCGCCGTCGTCGTCGCTGAGGACGTCGACCTGCATGACCATCGCGCGCCGACTTGCGCGCAGCATCCGCGGGACCGCGTATGCCGTGCCCTGCCGGATCGGTCGCAGGTAGCGGATGTTCAAGTCGGCCGTCGTCATCGTGGTGCCGTCCTGCAGGTAGTCCAGGCCGAACTGCCCGCCGGCGACGTCGACCAGCGTGGCGATCAGGCCGCCCTGCAGCGCGCCGGAGGTGTTGACCACCTGCGGGCTCACCGGAATGGTCATCGCGAATTCGCCGTTGCGGCGTACCCGGTCGCATGCCGATCTGGTTGAACAACTCGGCCAGCGTCGGCGCTTCCGGTTGGACGCTTTCGTCGGCGCCGAGCGCGCGCACGCAGAAGTCGTAGAGGTGAGCGGCATCGATTGGCGCACCGGTCAATTCGGCACCCAGCCAGTGCAGTCGCAGGGCACCCAAGATGGTCTGCATGACGATTGCGGCGGCCGGCCCGACGTCGAGGTTGGGCCGGAAGACGCCTTCGCTGATGCCGCGCTGCACGACGTCGCGCATCAACTCGTGCAGCGGGAGGATGATCCGGGCATAGTCACGGGGCCTGGTCTCGGCCAGATGCTGGTTGTACAGATTCATCGCCCGGTTCAGGCTGTCTTGTGTGCTCGACTCGGGTTCAGCGCTGATGCGGTCGATGATCAGCTTGATCGCCGAGGTGCTGTCCATGTCCGCGGTCTCGGCGCGCCAGGCCCGCGTGGACTGGGCCATCGTCCGTTCCAGCAGAGCGATCAGCAGTTCGTCCTTGCTGCTGAAGTGTTGATAGAACGCGCGCAGCGATGTCTTGGAGCGGGCCACGACTTCTTGCACGGTGAAGTCGGTGCGCCCGGTCTCGCGAAGGATCTCCACGGCGGTCTTGATGAAGCGGGCGTCCCGGGTCGTCGGTTCGGCTTCGCGATCGCTCGGCCATGCCGCCTCCTCAATCCCACGCACGTTGCGCTGTGAGAATGAGGTTACCGCGCGGCGGCCGTTAGCGGTGACGGCTAGAAGTGCCTACCGGTCGGAGCGAAAAAATCCGCAGGCGGTCGGCGTTAAGTATTCATTTAACGGTCGGCATTAGCTTTTGGCCTTAATAGGACGAAAGGAACCGCCATGGACATCACTCACACGCTGAAGACGATCGCCGCCGGGGCACTGCTCGCGGGCGGTCTGGCGGTTACCGGGTTGGGGCACACCGGCGCCATCGCTCACGCGGACGACACGTTCGCGCCTCATCATTGGTGCCCGGGGCAACGAACAGATCCGCCCACCGGTCCGGGCCAGGTGGTCTGGGATTGGCACGTCTGCCACACCTTCTTTTTCACCAATTATGGGATGGGAAACCTCATCAATTCTTACGATGGCGAACGCGCTTCCGTCTGGGACGGGGACAACCCACCGCCACCGCCGGAAGCGATCACGCGACGTCACTGTCCACCAATCGCATTCATGTGCCCATAGCCCGACAGATTGCCCAACAGAAGGTAACCACCATGAATACCCA
This sequence comes from uncultured Actinomycetota bacterium, assembly GCA_963796825.1. Lineage (GTDB taxonomy): Bacteria > Actinomycetota > Actinomycetes > Mycobacteriales > Mycobacteriaceae > Mycobacterium. Next base: position 803,358 of record CAWCNE010000003.1, on the reverse strand, counting down.
TCGGATCCTTGCCTCGGCGCTGCTGGCCGGCGGCGTCGCAGTAGCCGGATTGGGTGGCGGCCTGCCCGGGTTTCCCGTACGCGCGGGGGATCAGGGGGAGGGCGCGGGTGACGGTGAGTTGGCCGGTGCGGGCGCAACGGCATTTGGATGCAGGCACTGCTGATATTCCTGAGTACCTGGGACGTTGTCAGCGCCGCAACTGCAATCGTGAACTTGCGCGGGGGGAAGCGAATTGCAAAAGTCGCTACCGGCCCAAGCCGATGGTGCGGTCCACATGACACCAGCGGCCAAGGCTGCCGCTGCACCACCGACCGTGGCCCTCAATACTGTCGTCTTCATGCTGGGATTCCTCTTCTCTGGAAGACCACGGCACTCCGCCGCCGCTGGTTGCGCTAGCCGAAATACGTAGGGGTCCCTGTAGAAATTCGCAGACGTCCAGGTGGCACCGAATTGCGAAAGAACAAAGAACATTGTGGTCGGGCCGCTGAACTGCGGGTTTCTTAGCGAATGCTGAGCGAGTCCAGAAATCGACATGCAGGTCGTGGTCGGGTAACCGCCGACCACTCGCTTCCCCCGGACCAAGGAAGTTGGATGGCCGTCGAGCTGCATTCAATTTCACGTAGCGCCGTGGTTGGAAATAGTATTGCGCTGTGAGCCGAGGAAATTTTGCTCAAAACCTAGCTGAAACAAAACCCCGAGGCTTACCTTAAGCGCACCTGAGAACCCGCGCCCCTTGCCTAGGAAGTACCAGCCATGGCTGATCGAACCGGCAGCACGCACAATCCGCACTCGCGCAAAGCGATGGCCCACCGCCGTCAGCGTGCAGTCGGGTTGACGTCGCGATCGGCGCATTTTCTGATGTTGCGGCTGGGGCCGCTGGCCAATGAGCCACTAGCCACGGCAGATCGGTTGAAGCCGGTCATTGACCAGGTCGTCAATTCGATCACTGGTTCGTTGCGTGATGTGGCTGCCGGTGTCGGCGGCTGGTTCCCGAGCGACGGCTGGGCCTGGGTTCGCTTTCTGATCTGGGCTCGGCAACGGCGGCCAATCCGGTTGATGCCTGGTTGCAAGCGCTTGAACAGGATTGGATCAGCAGCAGCTTTGGTCAGCAAGTTCGACACCCTGATCAACAGTTGGTTCAACCTGGCCGATCCCAGCACCGGTGCGTGTGGGTTCGATCTGTGACGGCGCCGTCGGCCAAGGTGCCGCGTGCTCTTCGCTGACGCCGGCAATGCCGCGCAGCCGATGAGTGAGAACTTGCTGGTCAACCCCTGCTTCGAAACGGCCGCCCCTTCCTGGTCGGGCTACAGCGGGGTGACCATTCCGGGCTGGACGGAGACCGGTCACCCCGACCGTGATCCCCTACGGCACCCAGGGCGGTTATCCGTTCGCATTCTCGTCTCCGTCTCCCAAAGTTCTTCGACTTTCCACAGAACGCGCCCGCCGGGCGGCGGCGACAATTTCGCCGGCGGCGGACCCGTGGCCACGTCCACCATCAGCCAGACCGTCGACCTCACCGGCGCAGCCGGAACGCCGTTCACGCTGAGTGCAGATCTCGGCGGCCAAGGCTTGGACCCGTCCTCGTCCTCAGTGCAGGTCACCTTCCTCGACGCCCATGGTGACGTTCTGGGCACCGGCTCGCTCAACCCGGTCACGGTATGGGATCGCCTGGGTATCACCGGGTTTGAGGCAACGCGACATCTCCGGGACGGTCCCGGAGGGCACCACCTCCGCGCAGGTGACCACGACCTTCACCGACAACGACACGTTCCTCGGCAACTACAATGGCGCCTACGCCGACAACGAGTCGTTCACCGTCGGCGATCCGAGCCTCACCGCGGCGCCGCTCACCCCACCGACGTCCGACGTCGGCCAACTGGATCACGTGTTCCTGATCTACATGGAGAACAAGGGCGTCGGCGACATCGTCGGCAGCCCCAACGCTCCGTACATCAACAGCCTGATCAACAACGACGGATATGACGGACAACTACTACGCGCTCGGCCACCCCAGCGACCCCAACTACTTCCGGATCATGGGCGGATCGGACTTCGGCATCGACTACAACCCCCCCTCGAACGTCATCGACGCACCCAGCCTCATGCAAGAAATGGATCAGGCGGCATATCGTGGGCCGGCTACGCGCAGAGCATGCCCTACCCCGGGTGACATCATGTCATCGGGTAACTACTCCGTCGACGCAATTACCCTTTGCCGCAATTCAACTACGTCTACGACAACACCCCCGCCTACCTGCAGGAACACCTGCTCCCGCAGACGCAGTTGTCCACCGATCTCGCACCGAACCCGATCACCTTCCCGGAATTCACGTGGATCGCTGCCAACGAGGCCAACAACATGGAAGGCCCTATCGATAGTCTCTAGTGGCACTCGCCCACTTCGTTGTCAGCCAGCTCACGAACCACCAGTACAACGTCGCGGCCGCCGACCAGTTCGTCCAGCAAGAGATCTCCACCATTGAAAACTCGCCAACGTGGACTGACCCGACGCAGCAGGATGCGATCATCGTCACGTTCGACGAGGACAACAACAACCTGTCACTGGGCATCGGTAACGAAGGCAACAACGTTCCGATGATCGTCATCCCGAACCAGGCGCCGTGTCGGCTGAGGGGATGCAATCCGGCCCCTTCACCACCGACACCTACTACAACGAGTACAGCCTGATGGCCACTATTGAAGACGCCTTGCGTGCTACGCCAGGAACTCTGGCCCCGCTCACTGCCAACGACATGTACGCCCCACCCATGAACGCCTTCCGGAGGCCGAAAGCAGACCGGGAACTACGAGTGTTCGAATTGACGTCAGGCGAAACGCTGTCCCAGCCCTGCTCCGGGCCACCGCCACAGGTTCGGCTGCCGACCCCGGTGCCGGGATCCGGACCACCCAGGACGGTGAGACAGCCGCCGAGCGCCGCCGTGATGTGGCCGTCGGGCTGGATGCTCCAATGCTGGCTGTTCCAGCACGACACCAGACGCAGCGCTTCGATGTCCTGCGGTCTGTTCAGGCATTTCCCGGGGAATGCCGAACTCTCGAGCCGCTGGTCCCCGGTCACGTTCCAGCGCTGAAAGTTGGCTCCATTACACGGGTTGACGACCACGTGGGTGGGCCAGGCGTCGCTCGGAGCGTCGAGACAGGCGTCACCCAATCGGCTTCTGATCTCGACCGGGCCGTCGGCTGCCGCAACACCTGTCATTGCGATCGCGCCGGCGACTCCGATGATCCAGCCGGCTCCGACGACAGCAAGGGCTCGCGGCATAGCGTCCATCACGCGATTCTCGACCAAACTTCGAGGCGTCGAAGGCTTTCTCACCGGAATCGCAGAAGGCGGCGCCTATTCAGGCTGACTGCGCCTATGCGACCGGGGCGGTGTCCTTTCCGACGTCTTCGAGGTTGACGCCCGTGGTCTCGATCCGGAACAAGTAGGTCACCAGCGCCCGGCCAGGAAGCACACGACCAGACCCCAGAGCAACGCGGTTGTCCCGATGCTCTTCAGCAGGATGGGAAACAGGAACGCCGTCAAGACCGCGCCGACCTTGGCGAAAGACGCGGCGAAGCCGGCGCCCTTGCCCCGCACCTCGGTGGGAAAGACCTCGCCGGCAAGCAGATAGGTCATGGCGTTGGGCCCGAAGTTGACCATGAAGTAGAACAACGTGAAGCCGAGGAAGAGCAACCCCATGTTGTTGGTGCCGTCCGGGCGGACGGACAGCCCGGACAACAGCAGGCCCACCGCGCAGCCGATGAAGCCCCAGATCTGCAACTTGATCCGCCCCACCCTGTCCACCAGGAAGATCGCGACGATGACGCCCAGAACGAACAGCACGTCCATCATCGCCGAGCCCTTGGCGCCCAGAATGTCGTTGTGGATGGTGTCCGACAGCCGTGCGACTTCGACTCCTTGCCGATGACGGCGCCCAGAATCGTCGGTGTGAAGATACCGATGCCGTAGACGCCCAGGTCCTGCAGGAACCACGGCACCGAGGCCAGGATCGTCGCGCGACGGTTTCTCTTCTTGAACAGCGACAGGTAGGACCCGTGACCTTCGGCGGCCTTGGCCTTGGCCTCATCGGCCAAGTGCCCCAGCGACACGCTCTTGGGGTACTGCGGGGTGCGCTTGAGCAGTTCGGTGGTGGCCTTCTCGCCGTGCTGCGATCCGGCCCTTCGCCACCAGCCAGTGCGGGCTCTCCGTGACGTACAAACGCCCGATGACGACCAGGATCGCCGGCACGATCGCCGCCGCGTACATCATCCGCCATGCACCCAGGTCCGGGTTCGCATACAGGATGCCGAAGCCCAACGCGGTGCCGAAGAACGCCCCGACGGCCTGGAATGCGAAGGCGCTCAACACCAGCCGGCCTCGCATCGACGTGGCGATGCTCTCCGAGATCACCATGTGCGCGGTCGGGTAGTCGCAGCCCAGCGCGATTCCGGCCCCGAACAGACAGATGACCAGCGTGATGAAGTTGGGGGCGAACGTCAGCGCCACCAGGAACACCGCGAAGATGATCATCTCGACGATGAACATCTTCTTGCGCCCGTAGCTGTCCGCCAAACCACCGAGGGCCGTCGCACCGATCAGGATGCCCGCCAGCGAGGCTGCGGTAACGAAGCCTTTCTCGGCCGCGTTCAGGTGGAATTGGATCGCGATCAGCGGCAGGGCAACGCCGGTCATGAACACGACCATGCCCTCGAAGAACTTGCCCGCGCAGGCCAGCGCCCAGATCCGGAACTGCATGGCGGTCATCGGCATCGACTGCAGCACCGTGCCGTCGGGCCACTGGGCAGCTCGTCGATGTATTCCTGCACCGTCTTTCCGTTGACCTTCGGCTTGTCTTGTGGTTTGTCGAGCGTGTCAGTCATGTCACCTCTCCGGTGCAGCGATCAGCGCGGATTCGCGGCACACAGACCACGACCAGCGTCAACTTCGCAGACGTTAAGTCAGACACTGAACGTGCGCTAACATCGGATGAATTCGCCCACTGTGTGCTCACGCTCGACCGCGTCAGACTCTCGTCAGTCGTTAGAGTTCAGATCAACTCGAACATTGCGCATAACGCGCCGGATGAATTCACGGCACAGGTGGCGCCTCTCGCTGACCCCGACCTATTGCTTCATCTGTTGTTCGCTTCCGTATTGACTCGATTTCGATATCGGTGACTTTTAATGATCGCGGACGTGCTCGACCCGACGCGCGGCGCTCGAGACGCGCCGATGTGCGGCTAACCGGTTGTTTCCGAGGAGGCAAACATGAAGCAGCACAAGAGATCCCTGTCCGTCGTCGAGCTTGCTCGCCGCGGGTGTGCTCGCTTTCTCGGGTTGTACGCATCTGGACACGCCGCCGAACTACGCCAAGGGCGTCCATGTCGACTGCGGCGGCAAGCAGGACATCACCGGCAGCGGTTCTACCGCTCAGGCCAATGCGATGAGCCACTTCATCACGAGTTACGAAGAATCCTGCTCGGGCAAGCAGCTGACCTACACGGGCAGCGGTTCCGGTGCCGGCATTGCGGACTTTCTCGCGGCCAAGACCGATTTCGGCGGGTCGGACTCACCGCTGAGCAGTGACGAGTAGACGGCCGCCAAGCAGCGCTGCGGCGGAGCGGACGCATGGGACCTGCCTGTCGTCTTCGGCCCCATCGCGATCACCTTCAACGTCAAGACGACCGACGTCCTCAACTCTCGACGCACCCACGCTCGCCAAAATCTTCAGCGGCGCCATCACGCGTTGGGACGACCCGGCCATCACCGCGCTGAACGGGAACATGCCCGCCGAGGACATCCACGTCGTCTACCGCAACGACGCATCCGGGACCAGCGACAACTTCCAGCAGTATCTGCAGGCCGCATCTGGCGGCGCCTGGACCAAGGGCGCCGGCAAGACCTTCAATGGCGGCGTCGGGAACCTCCGCCACAAGGCAATGAGGGCACGTCCGAAGCCGTCAAGAACACCGAAGGCGCGATCAGCTACAACGAGTGGTCGTATGCGATGAAGCAGCATCTCGATGTGGCTGGGATCAAGACCGCCGGCGGCGTCGTCCACATCGGCAACGACTGGGTCGGTAAGACCATCTCGAACGTCACGATCAAAGGCGTCAGGGCAACGATCTCGTCCTCGATCTCGTCCAAGGTCTACGCCACCACTGCGCCTGGGCGCTTACCCGATCCTGCTGGCCAGCTACGAACTCGTCTGCTCCAAGTACCCCGACGCCGAAGCCGGCAAAGCGGTGAAAGCGTTCATGCAGTCCACCGTGACCGATGGACAGCAGGGCCTCACCCCGCTGGGCTATATTCCCTTGCCGTCCGATTTCCAGACCAGGGTCGCCGCCGCGGTAAACAGCATCGGCTGAACCCCTCTGCGCCAAGCGTTGGGCGAGGGCCAATGTCAGGGCGCCGCCTGCAGATCGGCTGCGGCGGCGGCTAGCAACGCGTCCCGGTCGCGGTTCAACGGAGGATAGATACGCCGGGTGTTGATGGTGTGCTTAATGTCCTTCGCCTCATCGCCGGACGCGACGACGCGGCGGTCCCAGCCTTCGGTGTAAACGGCGCCAGCCTGTCCAAGATCGAGAACCGTTACATACCAAGGTATCCGCAACGGCTTCATCGGCTCGCCCAGGAGATCGCCGACGACGTTGTATCCCGCCCAGCGGCCCATCGGGCGGCTGTGCTGGCAGGACATCACCGACACATGCTCATCGTCCATTTTTGCCACAGCGACGTCACCAGCGGCGAACACCGCAGGCACACCGCCGACCCGCAGATAATCGTCGACCGGGAGTCGACCCAGTCGGTCGCGGTCGACGCCGAACTGTGCGGTCAGCGCGCTGGCTCGCATACCGGCAGACCAGACGACGGTAGCGGCGGCCAACACCGAACCCGAGGAAAGCGTCACGGCGCGTTCGTCGATAGCGGCGACCCCGATGCTCAACATGGTCTCGACTCCGGATTGATCCAGAGCTGCCTCGATGATCGGTCGCGCGGATGCGCCCATGTCCGACCCGACGAACGGGCTGCGGTCGATCAGGATGACTCGCGGTGTGAGTTTTTGTGCGGCAAAGGTTTCAGCGAGCATCGCGGGCAGCGCGGTGGCTGCTTCGATTCCCGTCAAACCCGCGCCGACAACTACAGCTGTCGCGGCCGCCGGGTCAGCGGGGCGCTCCGCGAGCCGGCGCAGGTGGGCGTGCAGTCTGCTCGCTGCGTCGTGGGTGTCGATGTCAAAACCGAACTCCCGCAGGCCACGAATGTCAGGCTTGCGCACCTGGCTGCCCAACGCGAGTACCAGTCGGTCGTAATGCTGCGCGCCCGCGCTGGATTCCACGATGCGCGCCATGTCATCGATCGCCGTAACTTCGCCGACGATGTGCTTGACTCCGACCGGCTCGAGAAGATCACTGAGCGGGATACGCGATGGGCCCAGGTCGGCCTCGTAGTTGCGCACGCGGATGTCGTGGTACGGCGTGGAACTCACCATCATGACATCGACGGTTCCCGGCGTCACACCTAGCTCGTCGAGTCGCCGGGCCGCCGCGAGCGCCGCCCACAGACCCGCAAACCCGGACCCGAGAACCAAAATACGAGCGGGATCGGCCACTGCGTTCAGCCGCCGCGGGCTTCGACCATCGCTGAGCGGTTGACCTTGGTCGCCGCGGTGCGGGGGATCTGGTTTACGAACTCGACCGTCTTTGGGACCTTGTACGCGGCCAGCCGGGTCTTCGCGAACCCGATCACGTCGCGCTCGGTCAGCGGCGCCGAACTCTCGGCGAGCTGAATCACCGCGTGCACGCGGCGGCCCCACTCACTGTCGATGAGCCCGATGACGACGACGTCGGCGATGGCGTCGTGTTCGGCCAACGCGCATTCCACTTCGGCGGGAAAGACATTGGCCCCGCCGGTGATGATCATGTCGCTGCGTCGGTCGGCGATGTAGAGATAACCGTCGTCGTCGAGGTGACCGATGTCACCGGCGGTCCGGAATCCGTCTGGCGTCGAGGGCAGTAGCGGCGCACCGCCCAGGTACAGGTACCCGGCGCTCATCGGTGAGCGCAGATACACCTCGCCGAGTTCGCCCGCCGCCACCGGCTGGCCGTGCTGATCCAGGATCCGAACCTCGGTGTCACGGAAGCCGCGACCGACGCTGCCCGGATGGGCCAGCCATTCGTCGCCGCGTAATGCGGTCAGCCCCAAGCCCTCAGTCATCCCGTAGGCCATCAAGACCTGTTCCGGGCTGAGTAGGTCGAACCAGGTGCGCAGCAGTGTTTGCGGCATCACGGCGGCGCCCTGCAAGATAAACGCGATGCTGGAGAGATCCCGCTCGCCGATGTCAGGCAACGCGGCGATGCGGGACAACATCGTCGGGGTGGCGGTGAAGTTGGTGATGCGGTACCGCTCGATGGCGTCGACAACGGTTGCAGCGTCGAATTTTTCGAGCACCACCAGCTCGTCACCGCCCAACAGGTAAGTCATCGGCGAGAATCCGTTGGTGTGATACATCGGGCCAGGCACCAGGATGGTCTGCGGCGTGGCAGTCGGACCCCAGGCGGCCAGGAACGGGAACGACGACTCGGGCGTCCACATGCCCTGCGCCAACGTGAGAATCACCTTGGGCAGTCCGGTGGATCCGCTGCTGCATATCCCGTTGGCTTTCGGGGACACCACGTCTGGCAGCGGGTCCGCCGACTGCTCGGCGGCGCTTGCGGTGAGTACCGACCGGGTTTGGTCATCGACGGTGACCGCGGGGGCGATCACTTCGAGCACGCGAGACCGTTCCCAATCGGGCAGGTCCCAGCGCATCGGCACCGGGATGGCGCCGATCTTCCAGCAGCCCAGAGCTCCGAGTACCAGCTGTTCGGAGTTGGGAATCCCCAGTGCAACAAGCGAACCGAACTGTGCGCCAGCGGCAGCCAAGGCCCGACCCCATTGATTGGCCCGGCCATCCAGCTCCGCGAAGGTCATCGACTGCGCATTACCGTCACGCGCGATGACGGTCAGAGCCGTGTCGTCTCCACGTTGTTCGGCGAGTTGACGAAGTTTGGCGCCGAATGGGATTCCCGCATCTGGCGGATCGGCGGTGCCCCCCGACACGGTCGTCTGCGTGCTCACGCCGGTACCGGGCCGGAGAACAACGTTTCGAGCCCGCCGCTGCGCACCTCCGGCAGCAGGCGCATCGCGAGCACCTCGGTGCCGACCGGCAGCCGGATCAGCGGCTGGGTATGCCGGTCGAGCACGCTGATGTCGGACTCGTCGCAGAACCCCAGTGCTCCCAGTAGCTGGTGCGCGGTGCGGAACACCTGCCGTGCGGTCTCGGCGGCCTTGAGTCTGAGCACCAGCGCGTCCGCCGAACGGACCTGCGCCGGAGTCGATTCCGGGCGGCTGATGGTGTACTTGGCGAGTTCGTGCAGCCCGCGGGCCGCCACGGAGGCGTCGGCGATGGTGAATCGGACGCTTTGAAATTCCGCGAGAGGTTTGCCGAACTGCATTCGGGCCTTGACGTGTTGGCGAGTGATCTCCAACGCCTGCTGTACCGCGCCGACGATCCGCCACGAACCCAGCGTGAGGTGCAGGTCGACGTCGGCGGCCGGGATCGTGCCGACAGGTTGGCTCAACGTGGCCGGCACCAGAAAAGGCCCGAGCTTCGCGGCGGTGCGCGACGACGGCCGCGCGTCATACCGCGCGCCGTCGAGGTCGGCGGCGACCCACGTGCCGGCCACGTCACCGTGGTCGATTCGTGGCGCGTCAGGATTCACCAGAGCGAGCCGCGCACCGTCGATCGCAAGCAGTTCCTCGACGAGCGGATAGGGCAGTGCGGTTGCGCCGGCCGCTTGGCAGAGCACGGCCGCCGCCAGCAGATCCTCGGCAGAGTCCCGGACGTCGAGGTCGAATGCTCCGAGGTCGGACAGCGCGGTCCGGGCGTCGTGCCGCAGCTGGTCCTCGGTCTCGGCTCGCAGCGCAGCCTGTGCGCCGCCGAACCGGAACAGCCGCTTGGTGGCGACTGCGGCGAAGTCGGCAATGTCTTCTGGCAGAGCGGTTTTCATCAGTGATCTCCCAGTGTTTCACGCGCGACCAGCATTCGCTGCACTTCGATTGTTCCCGAAGCTACCGTAGCTGCCTGGGCGTACCGCCAATGATCTTCGACCGCACCATGCAGCGGCGCTGACATTCCGCTGTCCAACGCCGACGGGCCGAGCACGTCGAACAGCAACTCGGCGACCTGCTGATCGCACGTGGTGGTTGCGATGCGGGCCGCACTTGCCGCCGCGCCGGCCGACGGGTCGTCCTGCAGTGACACTGCGCGGTACGCAAGCAGCCGGGCGATCCGCAGGTCGATCAACGCCCGCACCCAGCGCGTCCGGATCGACTCGGGCAACTGATCCCAGTCGTCGCCGAGTTCGGTCTGCATCCGGTCCAACAGTGACTCGCACCGTGCGTACCGGGCGATCCCCACTCGCTCGAACGCCAGCGCCTCGCGCATCACCCGCCAGCCGTCGCCCAATTCGCCGAGGACCTCGTCGGGGAACACCTCGACGCCGTCGAGGAACACCTCGTTGAGGTGATGGGGTCCCAGCATCGACCGAATCGGCCGCACCGTGATCCCGGCTCGGTCCATGGGGACGAGAAACAGGCTGAGCCGCTTGGATTTCGGCGCGCTCGGATCGGTGCAGGCCGCCAGCACGCACCAGGATGCCATCTGTGCGTAAGACGTCCAGACTTTCTGTCCGGTGACGCGCCAGCCGGCACCGTCGGGAACCGCGCGGGTGCGCAGCGACGCGAGGTCGGTTCCGGCCTCGGGTTCGGAGAATCCTTGGCACCAGATCACCTCCCCGCCCGCGATTGCGGACAGGTGCCGGGCCTTCTGTTCGGCGGTTCCGTAACGCATGAGTGCGGGCCCGACCCAGTTGATGCCCATGTACTGGGCGCCGCGAGGTTCGTGGTGTGCCCACATTTCCTCGCGCAGCACCGTCTGCTGCCACACCGAACCGCCGCCCCCGCCATGCTCTTTCGGCCAGGCCAGAGCGAGCAGTCCGTCGGAGGCGAGCATCTTGCAGAACGACTCGGTGGTCGCCAGGTCCTTGGGATCGTTGGTGCAGGCACCCAGGAAGCCTTCGGGGATGTGCGACGAGATCAACTCGCGCAAGCGCGTTCTGAGTTCTTTCGCATCGGTACCGAGGTCGTAGTCCATCGTCATCCCTTCGGCAATCCGAGCAGTCGCTCGGCGATGATGTTGCGCTGGACCTCAGATGTCCCGCCGTAGATGGTCGCCGCCAGCGCATCCTGCCGTTCGAAGAGCAGGTCGGTGTCGTCGATCGATCCAGGCCCGGCCGCTGCGGCGGCAAGCTCCCAAACCCGTTGCAGGGTAATCGAACCAAGAAGTTTGAGAATGTCGGATTCCGGACTCGGCAGGCCGGCGAGTTCGTTGTTGAGCGCGCGGTACCCGGTCGCCCGCAGAGCCTCGGCATCGGCGAGCAGCGAGCCGAGTTCGGAGAAGACCTCGCCGGAAGCGTAGTCGTCGTCAGTGGCCTGGGTGTCCCGGACCTCGTTGAGTCCGCGCTGGATCTCCACCCAGTTCATGATCCAAATCATTTGCCGCTCATGGTTGAGCGACGACATCGCGACCTGCCATCCGCCGTTGATTTCTCCGAGCAGACTGTCCGCCGGTATCTCGACATCGTCGAGAATCACTTCGCAGAATGTCTCGTCGGAGATCGACGCCATCCGGATGGGCTCGATGGTCAGGCCAGGCGACTCGAGATCGAGGATGAAGCAGGAGATTCCACGGTGCTTCGGTGCGTCCGGATCGGTGCGGGCATACAGGGTGCACCACCGCGACAGATGTGCCTGGGTGGTCCAGATCTTTCTGCCCTTGACCCGGAACACGTTCCCGTCGCGCACGGCTCGCGTGCGCAGGCCGGCGAAATCGGATCCGGCTTCCGGCTCAGACATGCCCAGCGCCCACCACTCGTCGCCACGCAGCAGCGGGACCAGCAGGCGGTCGATCTGCTCGGGGGTGCCGAATTGGCGAATCCCCGGCGCGGCGACACCCGGCCCGGCGACGTTGGGCAACTTCGGCGCTGAACGCATCGCCGCCTCGAGCCGGATTTCCATCGCCTCGGCCAGACCCAGCGATCGGCCGCCGTGTTCGCGCGTCCACGTCGGCTGCAGCCAACCGGCCTCGAAAGCCGCCCGTTGGTGGTCGCGTCGGAGATCGATGTCCCAGCGGTAGTCGTCATAGCGGTCGTAGTAGTCGCCCGGCAGGAAGTCGGTCAGCCAGGCGCCGTACTCGGCGATCAATTCGGCGTGTCACGCTGGCGCTCCCGGCGAAGCGGCGCCCGACGGCGTGGTAGAGCGCGCGGCTGTCTCCCAGCGTCGAAGCGCCTTGCCAGGCATGGCGTAAGTAGAGGTGCATGTCGTGCTCCCAGGTCTGCGCCAACGCGCCGTGGACCTGCACCCCGGTGCGCGCGCAACCGACCGCGGCCTCGCCCGCCGCCGCCTTGGCCATCGCCGCGGCGTTCCAGCCCGCGGCGGCCGGGGTCGCCGGATCGTCGAGTCGCGCAGCGGCCGCGTAGGTCAGACCGCGGGCGCGCTCCAGCGCGACGTAGTTGTCGGCCAGCGCGTGCTTGATGCCCTGGAATGCGCCGATCGGCTTGCCGAATTGCTGGCGTGTTTTCGCGTGCTCGACGGAGCGGGCCAGTGCGGCGCCGGCGACACCGACCAGATCGGCGGCCGCGGCGAGCAGTGGGGTCGCCAGCGCCGACTCCAGGTCCACCGGCGCGACGGCGACCGGCTCGGCGTCGACCTCGACATCGGCGACCGGTTGGGCGGGATCGGTGCATTCGGCGTCCTGCACGGTGACGCCATCGCCGACGCGCACGATGGCGACGACCGGCCCGTCGGCCGACGAGGCAAGGGTGACGACCAGTTCGGCGCGGGGGAGACCGGGCACCGCGACGGCGCGTCCCTGCACGCGCCCGCCCTGCATCGTCATCGGGACGCCGGGCAGGCGATAGCCCGGCGGATGAACGGCCAGCGCGGCGACGACGCCACCACCGATCTCGGTCAGCACATCAGCGACGGCGGGACCGGCCTGACGCAGCAGACCCGCGGCCAGACCGACGCTGGACAGCAGCGGGATGGGGGCCAGGGCCGCACCACATTCCTCGAGGACAACGCTCGAGGTCCATCCGGCCGAAGGAACCGTCGCTCGGTCGGACCCGGCGAGTTCGGTCCAGCCGAGGTCGACGACCGTCTTCCACACCGTGCGCCAGCGCTCCGGATCCGTCATGGCCTGTCGCGCGACGGCCGGCGGGCATTCCGTGCGCAGGACGTCACGCACGCTGTCGCGCAGCGCCAATTGTCCGGAATTCAGTCCGACATCCATAAGGCCCCTAACATAGTAAAAATAGTAAACTAGCGCGACAGACGTCAATCGCTTCTGCCGCGATGCAGTTCGTGCGACCGGAATGGGTGGTGGGTTATGGCCGAGTGGTACTTGTTCCTGCCGCAGGTGCGGGTGCCGGTAGCCGACATCGTGGAGCGGGCTCGTCGCGCGGAGGCCAGCGGGTTCTCCGGGATCGCGTTCATCGACCATCTCGAGGCGCCGGGGTTGCCTGACGAAAACATCTGGGAGGCAATGAGCGTCGCGACCTGGGTGGCCGCGAAAACCGAGCGGCTACGGATCGGCCACCTGGTGCTCTGCGACGCATTCCGTCACCCGGCGGTGCTGGCGAAGCAGGCCGTCACTCTGTCGGAGGCATCGGACGGCAGGTTCGAACTCGGGCTCGGGTCGGGGTCGTGGCCCGCGGAGCTCGCCAGATTCGATGTCGGGCAACAAGATCCGGTTGCCCGAGTCAAACAGCTCGAGCAGCCATCTCGACCTGATGAGCCAGTACTGGGGGCGCGGCGAGGGCGGCGGCCGGCAGTCAGTTCGCCGCTTCCCACTCATCACATACCGCTGATCCTCGGCGGCACAGGGCGGCGGATGATGGAACTTGTTCGCAGGCATGCGGATTGGTGGAACATCCCGGCCAACCACATCGACAGGCTCGCCGAGTTGGCTCCGGCAGCCGGCTCCGCTCGGGTGTCGATTCAGCAGATGATCGGCTTCATCCGCAAGGACAGCGACCCGAACAAGGTGCGTGAGGTGAGCGCGAAGCGCTTCGGCAATCTCGGGTCAGGCCTGATTTGTGGTGATGCCGACGAATTGTCCGGACATTTCAGCCATTTGTCCGGTCAAGGAGTCGAGCGCTTCTATGTCTGGTTCGCCGATTTCGCCGCCCCGCGAATCGCTGCAGGAATTCGGCGAAACGGTGATCAAGAGTTTCTCGCCGTAGCGCGTCACTATTGACGCTGGGCGGCTCGGCGGTGAACCTCGTCGGGAACAACCGGCACCCGTGCATAAGGCCCGCGCCGCACCGCGCTCAGCCGGATCTCCGGCAGGTCCACCGATGGGTCCACGGTGTCGAGCCACGCAACGGCGTCGGCCACATCGGAGACCTGAATAGCCTGCATCTCGAACGGAACATCCTGGAGCATCTCGGTTTCCACCGGGCCCGGCGTCACGATGTGGACGGCGATGCCGTCACGGTCGACCTCGAGGGCCAGCGCCCGGGCGAAGGCGTTCATTCCGGCCTTGGACGCCGAGTAGGCGGTGCGGGCCATCATCGGCTCGTGCGCCGCCGAGGACGAGATGAAGATGAACCGGGAGCCGGCGCGCATCTTGGGTAGCGCGGCCGAGGTCAGCACGAAGCAGGAATCCAAATTGGCCGAGATGATCGCCTGCCACTGCTCGAATGTCTGCTTGCGCGCGTAAGTCCCGCCGAGGGCGCCCGCTGCGTGTACGACGAGATCGATGGCCTCCAGCGGGCCGATCGCACGCGCGAAGCTCGTTCGCATCAGCGGCATCGGCGACGAGATAGCGCGCCCCGATCTCGTCGGCGGCGGCGCGCAACGGGTCGACCCGGCGCGCCGAAAGTACTACGTCGTAACCCAGTTCGCATAGTTTTGCCGCGCAGGCCTTGCCGATACCGCCGCTGCCGCCGGTGACCAGTGCGGTTCTCACGCTGCTTCGCGCGTCCACGATTTACAGATGGCGGGTGTCGCGCGGGCGGGACAACGCCTGCGGCGACAAGGCGTAGATCCGTTGGTCGGGTCCGGCGGCCAGCACGTGGCTCTGGGTGTCGGAAAGATGCCGGGCGGCCACCCGGCGCGCCCGCTCGACGTCGCCGGCCTCGATCATCTCGGCCATCTTGATGTGGGTGTTGAGAACGGCGCGGCGTTTGGTCAGCGACGGGTAGGTGCCCTTGGCGGCGCTCTCGTCAGCCCACTGTTGTTCGTGGCTGGTCCACAGCGTCTCCAGCGTGCCGACGACGGCGATGATGGTTTTGTTGCCGCAGCCGCTGCACGATGGCATCGTGGAATCTACGGCCGATTTCGGTGAATTCGGGTCCGTCCTCCAGATGTGTTTCCATCGCGTCGTTGATCTCTTTGAGCTCGGGAACGATGGTGTCGGCGCGGTCGGCTCGCTGGGCCGCCAGTGCCGCGCACGCGGGCTCGAGCTCCAGCAAGGCGGTGCCGAGGTCGGCGACCACAACCGACTCGCTCTGCAGCAGAAGACCCAGCATGTAGGCGGCGCTGGTCTTGGCCGGAGCGTGCACGATGGCGCCGCCGCGGTTGCCGCGCCGAACCGAGACCAGGCCCTCGGTCTCCAGAATTCGCAACGCCTCTCGCAGCGAGACGAGGCTGACATTGAACTGCTCGACGAGCACTTCCTGGCGGGGCAGCAAATCGCCGTCGGCCAATTCGCCGTCGATGATCTGCCGCCGCAACTCGTCAGCGACGATCTCGGCGATCCGCGGCGCCGACAGTCGACGTCGGGCCTCGGGGCCAATTCCCAGCGCAGTCATCTGATTCCAGCAGCGATCGGCCGGCCGGAGCCACGGCCGCTGCGCCCGCGAACTCCATTTACTGCAATCTTAGCAGTAATGGCATAATAGCCGCGCTGGTCAAGCGCGGTTCACGACGGGCCGATCGGCAAATTTACTAAGATGGCATTGACAACAACCCGACGAATGACGGATACAGGTTGAGCGACGGGCACGGCAGCCGACCGACACCGCTGAACGACGTCCGTGTTGTCGAGATCAGCGACCGGATCGCCGGCAGCTACTGCGGAAAGCTCCTCGTCGACGCCGGTGCCGAAGTCCGGAAAATCGAGCCGCCGCAAGGGGATTGGCTGCGGCGGTTCAGCGCCAGCGGATCGGCCATCCCCGACGGCACCGACTCGCCCTTGTTCAGCTATCTCAACGCCGGCAAGCGCAGCGTCACCTGGCCGGCGTGCCGACCTCGGCGCCGAACTCGCCGGCGCCGACATCCTGGTGGTGACGGCGACCCGGTCGCGGGCGGCCCAGTGGGGCATCGAACCGCAGCGGTTGCTCGGCCGAGTTCCCGCGAGCGGTCATCGTGACGATCTCCGACTTCGGCTGGACCGGTCCGTATGCCGATCGCGCCGCCAGCGAGTTCACCCTGCAGGCATGGTCCGGCTTGACCGGCTTCCGCGGCGACCCGGCCGGTCCGCCGATCGCGGTCGGCGGCGACCTCGGCGAATACATGGGCGGGGTGTTCGCCGCCTTCGGTGCACTGGCCGTGCGCCGCCGCGTCGAACACGGCGGACCCGGTGAACACCTGGATCTTTCGATGCTGGAAGCAATCACGTTGATGCAAAGCGGCGAATGGCTGCACTCGCAGCTGCTGCAGGTGCCGCCGGTGACGCGGACCATCGAGGTGCCGTCGATCGAAGCCGGCCAAAGACGGCTACATCGGGATCACCATGGTCACCGGTCAGCAGTGGCTGGATTTCGCCGCGATGGTCGACTGCCCCGAGCTGACCGAGAATCCGCAGCTGAGTTTCCAGATCGGCCGCTGGCAGTACCGCGACTTCATCCGCGAGCAGATCCGGCCGTGGCTGGCCGAACGCACCGTCGCCGAAGTCGTCGAGCTCGGCCAATTGTTCCGGCTGCCGATCGCGGCGCTCGGTAATGGCTCGACGATCCGCGACACCGCCTATGCGACGGAACGGGGCGCGTTCGTGGGCAACCCGGCGGGCTTTCACCAGCCGCGTACGCCTTGGCTGATGTCACGATGCGCACCGGCGGCGCTGCGTGCTGCGCCCGCGCTCGGCGAGGCCGACGAGACCACGCCGTGGCCCGCCCGCGAATACCGCGAGCCGCCGTCCGATCCGCGGCTACCGTTGCAAGGCGTTCGCATCGTCGACCTGACCGCGTTCTGGGCCGGACCCGCCGCGACTCACCTGCTCGCGGCGTTCGGCGCCGACGTCGTCAAGGTGGAATCGATCCAACGGCCCGACGGCATCAGGTACTCGGGCGGCATGCGGAAAGACCGCGACGACTGGTGGGAATACGGCTGGGTGTTCCATGCCATGAACACCAACAAGCGTTCTGTCACATTGGATTTGGGCTGCGACGATGGGCGCCGCCTGTTCCGCGACCTGGTCGCCGACGCCGACGTCGTGATCGAGAACTTCTCTCCGCGGGTGATGGATCACTTCGGCCTGACGGCCGACACGCTGCTGGAGATCAACCCGCGGCTGGTCGTCGCCCGGATGCCGGCTTTCGGGCTGGACGGTCCCTGGCGCGACCGGGTCGGCTTTGCGCCGACCATGGAGCAGATCGCCGGCCTGGCCTGGGTCACCGGACCGGCGGATGGCCCGCCCATACCGCCGCGGGGAGCGTGCGACCCGTTGGCCGGTGTGCATGCGGCATTCGCCGTGACGGCCGCGCTGTGCTTCGCCGACCGCACCGGAGTGGGTCAGCTGGTCGAGCTGCCGATGATCGAGACGGTGCTCAACGTCACGGCGATTCAGCCCATCGAAGCCGAGGTCTTCGGCGTCACGCTGAGCCGCCGGGGCAACCGCGGACACGGCTGGGCCGTGCAAAACCTCTACCGCTGTGACGGTGACGACGATTGGATCGCCGTCACCGTGAACACCGACGAGCAATGGCAAGCGCTGGCCGACGTGCTGGGCCGGCCGTCGTGGACCGACGATCGCCGGTTCGACACCGTGGACGGGCGACGCACCCACGCCGACGAGATCGACCTCGGGCTGCAAGGCTGGTTCGCCGGTCAGAAACTCGACGATGCGGTGAATGCTCTTGCCGCCGTGGCTGTTCCGGCCGCGCCGGTGGTGTCGCCGTCATTGGTGACCGAGAACGTTCAGCTCAACCACCGCGGATTCCTGGAAACGCTCGACCATCCACGCACCGGACCGGGCCGCTATCCGAGTCCGCCGTTCGCGCCGCTGGGTGGACAGCGCAACTGGCTGACGCGCCCGCCGCCGACACTCGGTGAGCACAACGGCGAGGTGCTGCGCGACCTGTGCGGCGTCACCGATGAAGACCTCGCGCGCCTGGCGACCGCCGGGGTGATCGGCACGCGGCCCAAGGGACTGTGACTTTATTGGAAGGGAGATAAGCGATGCGAGTAATCGTCGACGAGTCGTTATGTGAGGCCAACGGGTTCTGTGAATCGTTGGCGCCGGACATCTTCGAGATCGGAAACTCCGACGTGGTCCATGTCGCCGACGGCGACGTGCCGGAGCATCTGAAGATCGACGTGGCGGCCGCGGTCGACCAGTGCCCAAAGCTGCGCTGCGGATCGTCGACTGATCCGCTAGCGCGCGGTCAGCGTCATCGGCATCGCGTCGTAGATCGACATGTTGGTGGTCAGGTTCGGGTAGGTCACCTGCGCCGGCCCGAGAGTGATGCCGTCGCACGCGCAGCAGCAGTTCATCGAGCACGGCGCGGATCTCGGCGCGGGCGAGCATGGCGCCCAGGCAGTGGTGCGCTCCGCCGCCGCCGAACGCGACATGTGGGTTGGGATGGCGTCCGATGTCGAATGTGAACGGCGAGTCGAAGACTTCCTCGTCGCGATTCGCCGAACGCAACATCGACACCACCCGCTCGCCCTTGGGGATGTGCTGGCCGTCCATCTCGATGTCGACCTTGGTGCTGCGAGTCCAGTACGCGACCGGCGACGACCAGCGCAGCACCTCCTCGACGGCGCTGGATCGCACGGATTCGTCGTCGCGGTACCGCTCGATCTGTTCGGGATTCGCGACGAACGTCTGCAGTCCGATGGCCAGCGCGTTCTTGGTGGTGTCGCTGCCGGCGAACGCGAGCACGAAGAAGAAGAACTCGAGTTCGTTTGCGGCCAAGCTGAATTGCTCACCGTCGTCGCCGGTGATGACGCCGGACGCAATCGTGCTCCAGATGTCGTCGGTGGGGTTGCGCCGCTTTTCGGCGGTGAGCTCCATGGCGTATCCGAAGATCGACGCGAAGACGTCGGCGTCGCAGCTGATCCCCGGTCGGATTGAGCTTTCAGGATGCGGTCGAAGCCGTCGAAGATGCGCGGTCGATCCTGTTCCGGGATGCCGATGATGTCGCCGATGACCGTCATCGGCAGCGCGTCGGCGACGTCGTCGATCCAGTCGCCGCTGCCGCGGGCGAGCAGATCGTCGATCATCCGCGGCGCACGGGCCCGAATGCCGTCTTCGAGCTTGGCGATCGCCCGCGGCGTGAACGCACTCGAGATGAGCTTTCGGTGCTTGCTCTGCTCCGGCGGGTCCAGCGTGATGATGGTCGGATACGACGCGAACAGGTCGGCCGGCTGGATGAGCGGGCCGTCGCCGGCGGTGAACGAATCGGCGTCGCGGTGCAGCCGCACGGCGTGCCGGTGCTTGGTGGTCATCCAGAAATCCCGCTTGACGGTCTTCTGCGACGCCGGGCGTCAGGCCGTGGCGGAACAGCGGTCTGGTACGGCGCAGCTCGGCGAACAGCTCGTCGGGAAAGCCGTTGCGCCACAATGCGAAATCGGACAGATCGACTGTCGAAGCCGTCATCTCGCAACCTCGATTCACTCGGACGCTCACGCCGCGCAGGGGCACGGCTGGCTGACTCGACCCTACCGTCGGCTGACGGCGCGCGTTGACGTTCAATGCTTAAAATAGTAAAAATAGACGGAGTCTTCACAAGCGCGGTGAGCGTCAGCGCGGCCGTGCGCCGATTGGCTGGCGCGGGAATGACGCAGAAGGACAGCCAGTGACCGACACGGTTTCGGACTCCTCCATCGATCCGTCCGAGACGGGAATTCGGGCCGAGCGGCATCAGCCTGTCGCACGTACCGATTCCCGACCGGATGGTTCATCGTCGGCTTCGCCTCGGAGCTGGCGCCCGGCGAGGTCAAGCGGGTGCACTACTTCGGCGAAGAGATGGTGCTGTTTCGCACCGAGTCCGGCGAAGTGAATGTGCTCGACGCGTACTGCCAGCACCTGGGCGCCAACATGGGTGTCGGCGGCACCGTCGAGGGCGAGAACATCGTCTGCCCGTGGCACGGGTGGCAGTGGCGCGGCGACGGCACGAATGCGCTGATCCCGTACAGCAAGATCGGCTGCAAGAACAACGTCCGCGTCCGGACCTACCACAGCACGGAGTGGTACGGCTTCATCCTGGTGTGGCACGAGCGGCACGGCCGGGCGCCGTACTGGCAGCCGCCGGTGCTGCCCGAGCTGGAGACCGACGAGTACTACCCGCTGCACCCGCACAGCCGCATGCTGAACCGGGTCAAGGTGCACGCGCAGATGATCATCGAAAACGCCGCCGACCCCTATCACGTGCAGTACGTGCACAAGGCGGCGAACCCGGCCAACACCACCTCGTTCGAGGTCGCCGGTTACCACCTGCATGCCACCGTCAGCGCCCACTTCGGTGGCGGCCGGGCGCAGACCTGGCTGACCCCGAACGGCCCGGTCGACGCCAAGATCGTCTACGACAACTACTCGCTGGGCCTGGGCATCGTGCGCTTCCCCAGCGACCTGGTGGCCACCATCGAGGTGACCGGACAGACCCCGGTCGACGAGGACTACACCGACTACTTCTACACCCAGGCGTCGGTGCGCGAGCCCGGCGACTCCGGCGACGTGCCCACTGGGCGCGCCGCGAAATTCCTGGCGCTGCAGCAAGAAGTCATCAAGCAGGACTTCTTCACCTGGGAGAACATGAAGTACCTGGAGAAGCCGAACCTGGCACCGGAAGAGGCGCACGACTACGCGGCCCTGCGGCGCTGGGCGCACCGCTTCTACCCGGGCGAAGAGGCTGCGGCCGACGACTTCGGCTACACCGCCAACGGTGATCCGGACCCGGCGGCTGCGAGGAGCCTGATGTCCCGCGTGCCGGTTGGGGCGGCACCCGCATGCGACGGAAAGCCCATCAGCCCAGCTGATTTCGGTGTCGAGCAGTTCAGCGTCGCGGCGGTGCTCGATCGTCGCGCCGAGCAGTTTCCCGACCGGGTGATGATGTCGATCGACGGCATCGACGTGACCTTCGAGCAGATGCGCCGACGGTCCTGTGCGGCCGCTAATGCCCTGTTGGACTTGGGTATCGGACCGGGTGATGGCGTCGCGTTGTTCGCCGGCGACCTGCCCGGAGTGGGTCTACTTCTGGTTGGGTGCGGGTCGCATCGGCGCGGTGGCCGCGGCGGTGAACGCCGCCAACAAGGGCGACTTCCTCCTGCACGCGCTTCGGTTGTCGCGGGCGAAGGTGATTGTCACCGACGCCGAGCGGCAGTCAGCGGGTTGCCGAGTTGGCCGATCAACTGCCCGGGCTGGCCAGCATTGTGGTGCAAGACGATTCGCTCGACGACGACGCTGCGGCACCGTCGCCGAGTACGCCGGCGACGTCGAGGACATCGGGTCGTTGTTCTTCACCTCCGGCACGACCGGGGCGTCGAAAGCCGTTGCCACCACCTGGCACTACCTGTTCACCACGGCCGCGACGGCCGCCGTCGGCCTGGGAGTTCGGCGCCGGCGAGGTGCTGTGGACGGCGATGCCGCTGTTTCACCTCAGCGCCGCGCCGGCGGTGCTGGCGCCGATGCTGGTCGGCGGCACAACGGTATTGGCGTCCGGCGTTTCACCCGGCCTCGGTGTGGGACGAGGTGCGCGCCTGCGGCGCCGTGGGATTCGTCGGCGCCGGCGCGATGGTCTCGATGCTGTGAATCAGCCGCCGGATCCGCGCGACGCGCAGTTGCCGCTGCGCTTCATCTCCGCGGCGCCGATCGCCGCCGGGATGTACCGCGACATCGAAAAGCGCTACGGCTGCCGGATCGTCACCATGTACGGGCTGACCGAAGCCTTCCCGATCGCGGTCAAAGGCGTTGCCGACGACGGCGTGCCCGGAACGTCGGGCCGGCCCAACCCCAACTTCGACGTGCGGATCGTCGACCCGGACGGCGCGCCGCTCCCGGACGGCACGGTCGGCGAGATCGCCTGCCGGCCCCGCTACCCACACGTGATGAGCGAGGGCTACGTGAACGCCTCGGGCGACGGCGTCGACCCGCACCCGGATGGTTTCGCACCGGCGATCTCGGCGTGCTGGACAGCGACCAGAACCTGACCTATGTCGACCGGGTGAAGGATTCGTTGCGCCGGCGCGGGGAGAACATCTCGTCGGTCGAAGTCGAGACCGTGGTGGCGCGGCATCCGGCCGTGCTCGAGGCCGCGGTGGTCGGCGTGCCCAGCGACCTGGGTGAGGACGACATCCTGCTGTTCGTCACCGTGCAGCCCGGACCGCGCGCTGGATTACGTTGAGCTGCTGGACTTCTGCGGCGCCCGGATGCCGTACTTCTCGGTGCCGCGATATGTGGAGATCGTCAGCGAGCTACCGAAGACCGTGATCGGGCGGATCCGCAAGGACATGCTTCGCGCCCGAGGCGTCGGACCCGCGGCCTGGGACCGCGAAAGCCACGGATACATCGTCAGCCGGTGAGACAGGGAGAACAACAGATGGCCATGACCTATCAGCAGCAATACGTCCTCGACGGCTCGGCGGGCCGCGACGCCATCTTGAACCTGACGGCGCGGCACAACCGATGCTATTCCGAAGGCGACCGCAACGGCTGGATCGCGACGTTCCGCCACTCGGGTGCCCGGTTCACCCGCGACGGTGACGGAATTCACCGATCTGCGGGAGGCTTTCGACGGCGGCAACGGCCGCCTGGTCACCGTCGACCACGAAATCACCGTCGACGGCGTCAATGCGACGCAGCGATGCGTGGCGTTGCTCTTCGCGGCGACGGTGATGGCGCCATCGACTCTGCGCGCCACCGGAAGCTACCGCGACCAGCTGATCTACGAGCGCGGCGGCTGGTACTTCACTTCCCGCGAACTGCAATGGGATTCGGTGCCGGTCTCGGCGTGACGTCGACACCCATCAGCTACAAGCTGGCGTTCGGCACCTACGAGGATGCCCTGCGCATGGTCGGGGTGACGATCCGAGCCGAGAATCGCCGGAACGGTGGTCAGTGCGGCCCGGATCCAAATGTTCGCCGCCACAGTACAAGACGCCAACCCGTCGTACTGGGACGCTGACTTCGCAACGCAGACCTGGGGCGGGCTACTCGCACCGCCGGCCCTGCTGATGGGCTGGCTGGTTCCGCTGCCGTGGGAACCGAGCGGGCGAGCCGCCGGTCGCGGCGATCGCGCTCCGGGTTCCGCTGCCCGGCACCACGTTCGTCAACGCCGCCAACGAAGCGGAATTTCCGCTGCCCATCCTCGAGGGCGACCGGCTCACCGATCGTCGAACGACGTGGTGTCGGTGTCACCGGAGAAGCAGTCCAGGCTCGGCGTCGGCCATTTCATCGAAACCTTGGACACCTTCACCCGTCAGGACGGCGCGGTCGTCGCGACCAACCGGAACACGTTGTTCCGCTTCACTCCTGCGGCGGCGTCATGACGTGAGCCTGCGACTGGGAGCAGCGTTCACGGTGCCGCTGGAGCTGCCCGAGGTGCGCGACGAGATCAGCTACCAGCGGGTGGTGATGAACTCCGGATCCACCTGGGACTACTCTCCGGTGCCACTTCGACCCGTACTACGCCGAAAGGCAAGGCCATCCAGGCATTTTCGTCAACACCATGCACATCGCCGGTTTCGCCGACCGCATCGCGACCGACTGGGCCGGCCCGCAGAGCCGGGTGGTGCGCCGAAAGATGAGGCTGGCCGGATCGATCTACGCCGGCGACACGATGGTGGGCCGGGGCCGCGTGGTCGCCAAGCCTGCGACACCGGACCGCCGCGACTGGTCGATCTGCAGATCGACGTCACCAATCAGCGCGGTGAGTTGTGCAGTCCGGTCGAGCTCACCCTGCAGCTGCCTTAACCGGACAACGGCGGCATTGCGCCTTTGCTGATCACCGACTGCAGCTCGACGTACTCGTGCAGGCCCTCGGGGCCGAACTCGCGGCCGATGCCCGACTGCTTGAAACCGCCGAACGGGCTGCCGATGTCGAGGGTGTACATGTTGATGCCGTAGGTGCCGGCCCGCACGCTCGCGGCGACGTCGAGGCCGTGAGCGATGTCGGCAGTCCACACCGACCCGGCCAGACCGTAGTCGCTGTCGTTGGCGATCCGGACGGCGTCGGCCTCGTCGCGGTAGGTCAGCACGCTGAGCACCGGGCCGAAGATCTCCTCGCGCGCGATCCGCATGTCGTTGGTGACGTCGGTGAACAACGTCGGGCGCACGTACCAGCCCTGGTCGTGCGGCGCGTCCTCGCCGCCGAGGATCATCCGGGCGCCCTCTTTGACCCCGGATCGGATGTAGTCCTGGACCCGGGCTTGCTGGCGTTGTGCGACCAGAGGTCCGACGTCGGTGGCCTCATCGGTCGGATCGCCGACCTGCAGCCCCGACATCATCTCGGCCAGCGCGTCGACCACCTCGTCGTGGCGCCGCTCGCTGACCAGGATGCGGGTCTGGGCGACGCAGGCCTGCCCGTTGTTCATCAGGCTTGCGGACTTCAATTCCTGGACTGTCTTGCCGATGTCGGCGTCGTCGAGGATGATCGCGGCCGACTTGCCGCCGAGCTCGAGGCTGACCCGCTTGAGCTGCTCGCCGCACAGCGTGGCGATGCGGCGTCCGACCGCGCTCGACCCAGTGAACGACACCTTGTCCACACCGGGATGGCGCACCAGCGCCTCGCCGACGTCGGTGCCGCCGGGAAGCACGGACACCACCCCTTCGGGCAGGTCCAGCTGCTCGATCATCTCGGCCAACCACAAAGCGTCCAAAGGTGTTTCGGGCGCGGGTTTCACGATGACCGGGCAGCCGGCGATCAGCGCGGGTATCAGCTTCGGCATGATCAGGAACTGCGGCACGTTCCACGGCACGATGGCCGCGACCACGCCGACCGGGGCGCGGCGCAGGTGTACTTCGCCGAGCACGCCGTGGCGCCGCTCGGTCCAGGGGAAGTCGCGGGCGACCCCGAGGGTGAGGTGGATCATCGTGACCGCCGCCGCGGCTTGGCCCAGTCGGCTGAAGCTGCGCGGCGAGCCCATCTCGTCGGTGATCAAGTCGGCCATCTCGTCGAGGTGGCCGCCGTAGATGTTCGCCAGCTCCTCGACCTTGCGCATGCGTTCCTGCGGGTCCAACCGGGGCCACGGGCCATGGTCGAAGGCGTGCCGGGCGGCGGCGACCGCGTCGTCGACGTCCGCAGGAGTAGCCGCGGGAACGTCGCCGATCGAATTTTCGGTGTGCGGGGAGATGACCGTCAGGCGCTGATCGGTGGACGGCTTGCGCCATCGTCCGCCGACGAAAAGCTGGTCGTAGCAACGGTGGTCACGGGTTTCCGGCATGGGGCACGACCTTTGAAAAGGCGATGGCAACTTCGCTATTGATGCTAACATAGCAAAAAAGACGGGCCGCCTGGCATCTGCCGCGAAACAACTGTGAAGGCGACGTGAGCGACGAACTTCTGGTGACGACGGACGGCGCCGTCCGCATCGTGACGATCAACCGTCCTGACGATCTGAATGTCGTCAACGCCACCCTGCATCACCGGCTGCTCGACGTCTGGCGCGACCTGGAGCGCGACAGCGGTGCGCGATGCGTGGTCCTGACCGGTGCCGGGAAAACCTTCAGCGGCGGAGGCGATTTCGCGTTCCTCAAGGCGCAGCACCGCTCGCTTGCCTACCGGTATGAGATCTCCGCGCAGGCGTCGGACATTCTGCACGCCATGATCAACTTCCGGCTGCCGGTGGTGGCTGCGGTCAACGGCCCGGCCATCGGTTTGGGGGCATCGCTGGCGCTGTGTTGCGACCTGGTGCTGATGTCCGAGCGCAGCTACCTGTGCGATCCGCACGTGTCGATCGGTCTGACCGCGGGCGACGGCGGCGCGTTGCTGTGGCCGTACATGACAAGCCTCATCCGCGCCAAGGAGTACATCTACACCGGTGAGCGGATCCCGGCCGCACTCGCGGTGGAGATGGGCTTGGCCAACCGGATCGTCAGTCCCGAGACTGCTGATGGCCGACGCACTGCAACTTGCCGGGCGCCTCGCGGCGCAGCCCGCACGGGCGTTGCAGACCACCAAGCGGGCGTTTTCCAAACACCTGGCCCAGGCGGCGATCGCGATCGTCGACTACGGGCTGGCGGCCGAGACGCTCGAACTGGGTGCTGACGACCATATCGAGAAGGTGCGTGAGTTCCTGGGAGCCGACAAGTACGACGCGATCCCAATCCCCGAGGCGTGAGATGAACACTGACTGGCGCATGTACCCGTTCCGCCTGGTGTCAGGCGACAGCGCGCTGGATTTTCCCGCCGCCGAAGGTCTGCACGCCGACCAGGAATCCGACACCTGGTTCATCGCCGGCGAGCTGACCGGCGCGACGGGGCGCACGTTCGCGTACCTGACCATCTTCAACAAGAACCGCCCCGGCGGGACCGTGGTCGCCGATTTCTACACGATGGCCTTATTCGATTGCGACACTGGCGAATACGGCACCTACACCGATTACGATATGCCGCCCAAGAACATGCAACCAGGTGTGCAACCGAAGATGACAATGGCCACGGGATACCTCGACATCCGTTACGAGAGCGGTGCGGGGCCGGTGGCGTGGACCTCCTGTCGCGATGACGACGGCGAACTGCGGCCCTATAGCTACCAGGTGAGCTTGCGCGGCGTCGATCAGGCCGGCCAGTCAATGGAATTGGACTTGGACGTGACGCCGACGCGCGCTCCGGTACCTGTCGGCGCGAACACCTACGACGGCAAGATCACCTGCTTCGGCCAGCCCGACACCTACTCGTATTTCCAGACCGGCCTGGCGATGAGTGGAACACTGCGCTGGGGTGAGCAGTGCGAAGAGGTCAGCGGCAGTGCGGGACACGTCGACCGGCAGTGGTTTCCCAAATATGCCGGTGGCGGCGGAACCGAGGGCGACCCCAGGGCCCGATCCCACGAATGGCGCACGATCAACCTGGACAACGGCGTCGACATGAGCATCTGGCACCAGTTCGACCGGTTGGATGGCAATGCGCTGCAGCCGTTCTCCGGTGCGACGGTGAGCTACCCGGACCCGTCGACAGCCCCGGAGTGCGTCGAAGACGTCGAGGTCACGGTGAGCACCTACGTACGGTGGCCGAATTCGATTCGGCCATTGGTGCGGCCGCCGGCGCCCGACCGGTTCATGCCCAACCTGCATCGGCTGCGCAGCGCCGCACTGGAATTGGACCTCACCGGAGAACCTCTGGTCCCGGCACCGGCCCACGGGCTACCGATCGAATACATGGAAGGGCCCTATCGCTATCACGGAACGATGCGCGGGGAACCGGTGAGCGGCTTCGCGTTCTACGAACGCTCCCTGGCGCTCTACCGGGACTGGGAGCTGATCGACGTGCTGGCGTCCACTCTCGACGACCGGACCGGTGTGCTCGATCAGCTGCGTTCACTCGTCGCGGCCGGCAATCGGGCGGCTGCCCGAAAGCTACTGCAGGACAATCTCACAACGCTTCCTACCGGAGGCCGCGATGTCGCCGAGGCGCTGATCGAGGTGCTGTCGGGCGACAGCTGATGCGTCGTCCACGACACGTGGCGATGCCCTGGCCGTTGCGGCCGAACACTGGATGCTCGCGAGCAGCGGGTGACGCCGACCTATACCGCCCGACACCTGGTTTGTTATACGCTATTTAGCAGTAATATGGTATGAATAGACGCTGTATAGATACGCACGGTATGGTTTCCTACCGACTTCCGGGAATCGTCCTACCGTTTGCCGAGCTGCGGTTCGACGTCAGCGTAGAAGGGGGCGCATGTCGTACGTCACCGCTGTGCCTGTGACGCCAGCAGTCGGTGCCGCGTGGACGGGCGCGGGTCGGTTCGACGCTGCGATGGGAGCCAACTCGAAGGTCCCGACATGAGTGAAGGGATTAAGCCTGACTTCGACCTCTCGGTGACGTTGTCGGCACTGGCCGATCCGGCGCCTCCGGGAGTGCCGCTGCGGCAGTTCGAGACGATCAAGCGCTGGGCTACGAATTGGCTGAGTAGGTCGCACCCCGATCTCGGGCGTGAGGGTGCCGTCTGCCCTTTCACCGGTATGTCGATCAAGAAGAAACTGTTCCGGGTGGCGTTCGTGCGCGGGAACAACCTCGACCACAGCAGCATGGTCGGCCTGATCGAGGAAATCGCCGCGGCTTTCCCGCTGCTGTCTCCGGCGCACGGGCCGGAGTCGATCTACAAGGCCGTCGTCGTTGTGTTCCCCGACGTGACCGAGTTCGAGCAGTTCGACGCCGTCCAGGACGAATGTAAGAACGCCTTCGTCAAGCAGGGTCTCATGGTCGGCCAGTTTTACCCCGGCCATCAGCAGGGCGGGTTACGTAACCCGGACTTCAGGGCGTTGGACGCGCCATACGCGATACTCGCCATCCGCCATATGGTGGCAACCGACTACCCATTCCTGTGTGACAACGACAAATGGATGGAGGCGTACGTCGCGCGATTCGCTGCCACCGTCTCCGCCGGGTGTCCAGTCCACGACGGTCAGGACGTTTTGCCGCCTGATGGCAAGGCGCCGTTGCGCATTCGGCCCGGGATCGCAGACACCGCGCAGCGGGTGGATAGCGCGATTCAGTGCGGACGCAAGCACCTGGCAGTCGGCGATCTCTAACGCGCACAATGACAACGATGAATTCTCGGGTGCTGCAATAAATCCGTGCTTTGCAGATCCCAGTCGAAAGCTCGGCTGTTCCAGCATCTCAGGCCGGCCTGAACTCTGGTGGTCCGGTCAGCCGGCCGGCTGTACTCCGGGGGGTTCCCAGGCGAACCCGCCAGGGGTACCGACGCAGGTCACCGGACCGCCGGAATTAGAAACGGCCGCGGAACCCTCTGCGCCGCAGGGCATGCCAACCGCCGGCCGAGTGTCGAGAACGTTCGGCCCCGACGGGGTTGTCGTCGCCGGCTTGGGCGGTTTCGACGCGGTTGTCTGCGGCACGGTGCTCTGAGCGGGCGCCGTGGTGGTCGGATGCGTTGTGGTTGTCGGCACAGTCGTCCTCGGTGCCGCCGTGGTGGCTACCGGCGGAGGCGGAGCGATCGGCGGCGGGGGAGGCGGGGCGACAACGATCGGCGTCGGCGCGATGACCGCAGGTGCCGGGCTGGTCGGTTCAGCGGATGTGGTCTCGACATTGGCTGGAGCGTCGTCGGGTTGGGAGGCCGAGCGCAGAGCCTTGACGCCCATGAACCATGCCAGCAACACGACCGCGATCACCCCGGCGATCGCGGCCGAGTGCTGCAGTCGCCGTTTGCGCGCCGCGGCCGCTTCATCGTCGTCGAACTCGTCGTCGTCGAACTCTTCCGATACCGGGGGCGCGACGGTCGTGGTGACATCGTCGATGTGGTTGTGGGAGTGACCATTTGACTTGACTGCCGGAGCGACGGCAGTGATTTCGGGTGTAGCGTTGGCCACGGCTTCGGTCGGCGTTGGATCGTCGGTCTTCGGCGTCGCGTCGATTGCGGTGACTGTCGAATCGCCATTTTTGGTGGCTTCGCGGAAGATGGACGCCGCCCGAACCTCAGAGCTGGCGCGGACGTGTGAGCGTTTGCCGCTGGTCGATTCGAGCGCTTTGGCGAAGTCGCGGCACCGCCGGAATCTGTCGACGGGATCTTTCGAGAGCGCGCGGGCGAAGATGGCGTCGAATTCGGTGAGGTCCGGCCGGACATCGCTGGGCCGGGGTGGTGCTTCGTTGAGGTGCTTGCTGACCACCACCGACGGATTGAAATGTGCGAACGGCGGCGAACCGGTCAACAGATGAAAAGCGCTGGCCGCCAAGGCGTATTGATCGATTCGGCCGTCGATTTCCTCGCCCATCAGCTGCTCGGGTGCGGTATAGCCGGCGCTACCGATGAACATGCCGGCGCGGGTAAGCGTGTTATGGGCGCCCTCCGGGCGCGCTACTCCGAAGCCGGTCAAGGCAATTCGTCGTCTGTCGGGCGGCGACTTGCTGACCAGGATGTTGCCGGGATTGACATATCGGTGCAGCACACCGGCGTCGTGCGCGTAGTCCAGGGCCTCGGCGATCTGCGACACGATCTCGATCACCAGTCGCGGTGGCATGCCGTCGGGATGGTTTTCGTCCAGCACTTCGGCCGCGTCGGAGCCGTCGATGTATTCGGTCGAGATCCACAGCCGGTCCTCGAACTCACCGCGGTCGGTGAGACCGGCGATGCTCGGATGCCAGAGCGTGGCCGCCTGATCGGACTCCTGGTTGAACCGTTCGCGGTAATCCAAGTCGACCGAGATCTCGGCAGGAATCAGGTGAAGAACCTGCTGGCGGGGGAGCCTCGGATGCTCGGCCACGTAGAGCTCACCGAACTCTTCGTATCCGAGCTGCCGAACAATATTGAATCCGGCGGCCGTCGCGCCGATGACCAGCGGCATGGGGAAATGGTACAGACTGCCGAACATCATTCACGGTTGCGGTACAAAGCAGTCACCTAATCGAGACCGGGGGAAAATATTCGGGTGAGCGAACCTGGAAGCCACTCCAACCAACTGGTCCCCACGCACCGGTTCCGTCGAATGTCGGGACGAGATCCTCACGAGCCGCATCGAGTGGCCACCCCGCTGGAGCTGCTGTTCGATCTGACCTTTGTCATCGCCTTCGGGGTCGCCGCCTCGCAATTCGCGCACTCGTTGGCGTCTGGTCACGTCGAGGCCGGGTTGATCAGCTTCACCTTCGCCACGTTCTCCGTCTGTTGGGCCTGGATCAACTTCAGCTGGTTCGCCTCGGCCTACGACACCGACGACTGGGTGTACCGGCTGACGACGATGCTGCAGATGGTGGGCGTCCTGGTGCTGGCGCTCGGGATTCCGCAGGTGTTCTCGTCGATCGCCGCCGGCGCCCATGTGGACAATCGGGTTCTGGTCGGCGGCTACGTGGTGATGCGGGTGGCCATGGTGATCCAGTGGCTGCGCGCCGCAATGCAAGATCCGGCCCGCAAGGCCGCATGTCTGACCTATGCGGCGACCATCACCGTCGCGCAGGTCGGCTGGATCGTCATCGCCGTCGTCAACAGTTCGGTGGGTGTCACCTTTGTCCTGTTCGCGGTGATGATCGCGCATCGAGGTGAGTGGCCCGTTGCTCGCCGAGAAGCGGATGGGCGGAACGCCCTGGCATGCGCACCACATCGCCGAGCGCAACGGCTTGCTGACGATTATCGCGCTCGGTGAAGGCGTGGTGGGGACGGTCGCCTCGCTGTCGGCCATGGTCGCCGAGCACGGGTGGACGACCGACGCCGTGCTGGTGGCAGTCGCGGGGACGGGCCTGACCTTCGGGATGTGGTGGATGTATTTCGTGGTTCCGGCGGCGCACCTGCTGCATGCTCACCGCGAACGCTCGATCGGCTATGGCTACCTCCACATCGCGGTGTTCGGGTCGATCGTCGCCACCGGCGCCGGCCTGCACGCGGCCGCGGACTTCATCGAGCATCGGTCCGGGCTCGACTCGGTGGCCACGGTGGTCGCGGTCGCCGTGCCGGTCGGGGTGTACATCGGCGCCGTCTACGGGACCTATCTGCTGCTGACCCGAGCCTGGGACGGCTTTTATGCAGCTGTCGTGCTGGTCACGCTGTCGGTGCTGGGCACCGCGGTCGCCCTCGCTTCGGCGGGAGTCTCGACCCCGGTGTGTCTGCTGGTCGTCACCGCGGCGCCGGCCGCGGGGGTCGCCGAGTTACGAATGGCTCGGGCATCAGCGGACCGCGGATGCTCTGGCCAGAAGCGCGAGTCCGGCGCCCGTCAACTGCTGATGCTGATGTCAGTGGGCCTGAGCTGACTCTGAAGTAAGTTCCCAGCAAACTCCGGCGGGCCGCCGAATCGGCCGGATTCTCAACAGTCGCACCGCGGCGGCTCGTCGACGACGGATCGCGAAGCGCGATATGGCGCAGATTTTCTAGATAACGATTCGATAACAATACTGCCTTGATCTGCGCAGTTGTAGCTACTCGACCGTAACCACCCGCACGCAGCAGGTTTGGTCCGGACGCCCTCAGTGGCCCTTGAGCGGAGTGTTACCCAGCCCACCATTACTCGTGCGTAGTACTCACCAGTAACCAATTTGCGCCGGAAACCTCCCAATTTCTTATGACACTCTTAGTGCAGCCGATGACGCCCCTTTGGCGCGACCCGCGAAAGCCGGGTCAGCCACGACGCGGCCGGTTTG
Organism: uncultured Actinomycetota bacterium; assembly: GCA_963796825.1. GTDB lineage: Bacteria > Actinomycetota > Actinomycetes > Mycobacteriales > Mycobacteriaceae > Mycobacterium. The sequence continues at coordinate 770,794 of CAWCNE010000003.1, read as the reverse complement.
GACCGGGGGCTCGTACGGGATTGACGGTATTTACGGGGCAGCGCGGCTCCGGCGCCCAAGCGGACAAGCGCTAATGAGGGAGATACATACGTGACGATCTATGAGCACCATCGAGTGTCCGCTGACCGCGACGGAGTGCAACGCGGATACTCATGCGCTCGTCGATCGTCTGACTGCCGGCGAGGCTTACGCGGTCGCGTTCGGCGGCCAGGGCGGCGCGTGGCTGGAGACGCTGGAAGAGCTGGTGTCGTCGTCCGGCATCGAATCCGAGCTGGCGACGCTGGCCGGCGAGGTGGACCTGCTGCTCGAGCCGGTGGCCAACGAGCTGGTCGTCGTGCGGCCGATCGGCTTCGAGCCGCTGCGCTGGGTGCGCGCGCTGGCTGCCGAAGACCCGATTCCGTCCGCCAAGCACCTGACCTCGGCCGCGGTGTCGCTGCCCGGTGTCCTGCTCACCCAGATCGCCGCGATCCGCACCCTGGCCCGACAGGGCATGGACCTGATGGCCACCCCGCCGGTGGCCGTCGTCGGGCACTCGCAGGGCATTCTGGCCGTCGAGGCGCTGAAGGCGGCGGGAGCGCGCGATATCGAGCTGCTGGCGATGGCGCAGCTGATCGGCGCGGCGGGCACGCTGGTGGCGCGCCGGCGCGGGATCTCGGTGCTCGGCGATCGCTCGCCGATGGTGTCGGTCAGCAACGCCGACCCCGAGCGCATCTACCGACTGCTCGAGGATTTCTCGCAGGACGTCCGCACCGTACTGCCGCCGGTGCTGTCCATCCGTAACGGCCGGCGCTCGGTCGTCATCACCGGAACGCCCGAGCAGCTGTCCCGCTTCGAGCTGTACTGCAAGCAGATTTCGGAGAAGGAAGAAGCCGACCGCAAAAACAAGATCCGCGGCGGCGACGTGTTCGCGCCGGTCTTCGATGCGGTCCAGGTCGAGGTTGGTTTCCACACGCCGAGGCTCGCCGACAGCATCGACATCGTCGGCGAATGGGCCGAGAAAGTCGGCATCGACGTCGACTTGGCCCGCGCCATGGCGGAAGCCATTTTGGTTCAGCCGGTCGACTGGGTCGACGAGGTGATCCAGGTTCACGAGGCGGGCGCACGCTGGATCCTCGACCTGGGGCCCGGCGACATCCTGACCCGGCTGACCGCGCCGGTCATCCGCGGGCTCGGAGTCGGCATCGTGCCCGCGGCGACGCGCGGCGGCCAGCGCAACCTCTTCACCGTCGGCGCCGTTCCCGAGGTGGCCCGGCCGTGGTCGAGCTACGCCCCGTCGGTCGTCAGCCTGCCCGACGGGCGGGTCAAGCTCTCCACCAAGTTCACCCGGCTGACCGGCCGGTCTCCGATCCTGCTGGCGGGGATGACCCCGACCACCGTCGACGCGAAGATCGTCGCCGCCGCGGCCAACGCGGGGCACTGGTCCGAGCTGGCCGGCGGCGGGCAGGTCACCGAACCGATCTTCAACGACCGCGTCGAGGAGCTCGCCGGGTTGCTCGAGCCCGGCCGCACCTACCAGTTCAACTCGCTGTTCCTCGACCCGTACCTGTGGAAGCTGCAGGTCGGTGGAAAGCGATTGGTGCAGAAGGCCCGCCAGTCGGGTGCGGCGATCGACGGCGTGGTGGTCAGCGCCGGCATCCCCGAGTTGGAAGAGGCCGTCGAGCTGATCGAAGAGCTCAACGAGGTCGGCATCTCGCACGTGGTGTTCAAGCCGGGCACCATCGAGCAGATCCGCTCGGTCATCCGCATCGCCACCGAAGTGCCGACCAAGCCGGTCATCATGCACATCGAGGGTGGGCGCGCCGGCGGCCACCACTCGTGGGAAGACCTCGACGATCTCCTGCTGGCCACCTACTCCGAACTGCGGTCACGACCCAACATCACCGTCTGCGTCGGCGGCGGCATCGGCACTCCCGAGCAGGCGGCCGAATACCTGTCCGGGCGCTGGGCCCAGTCCTACGGCTTCCCGCTGATGCCGGTCGACGGCATCCTGGTCGGCACCGCGGCGATGGCCACGCTGGAGGCCACCACGTCGCCGTCGGTCAAGCAGATGCTGGTCGACATCCAGGGCACCGACCATTGGGTCGGCGCCGGAAAAGCGCAGGGCGGCATGGCTTCTGGCCGCAGCCAGCTCGGCGCCGACATCCACGAGATCGATAACACCGCGTCCCGCTGCGGCCGGCTGCTCGATGAGGTCGCCGGAGACGCCGACGCGGTCGCCGCACGCCGCGACGAGATCATCGCCGCGATGGCCAACACCGCGAAGCCGTACTTCGGTGACGTCGGCGAGATGACCTACCTGCAGTGGCTGCAGCGTTACGTCGAGCTGGCGATCGGTGACGGCGACAGCACCGCCGACACCGCCGCGCCCGGCAGCCAGTGGCTGGCCGACACCTGGCGCGACCGATTCGCGCAGATGCTGCAGCGGGCCGAGGCGCGGTTGCACCCGCAGGACTCTGGGCCGATCGAGACGCTGTTCAGCGACCCTGAGCTGCTGGAGCGCCCCGACGAGGCGATCGCCGCGCTGGTCGCGCGTTACCCGGACGCGCAGACCGTGCAGCTGCACCCGGCCGACGTGCCGTTCTTCGTCACGCAGTGCAAGACGCCGGGCAAGCCGGTGAACTTCGTGCCGGTCATCGACAAGGACGTACGCCGTTGGTGGCGAAGCGATTCGCTGTGGCAGGCCCACGACGCCCGCTACGACGCCGACCAGGTGTGCATCATCCCCGGCACCGCCGCGGTCGCCGGCATCACCCAGCTCGACGAGCCCGTCGGCGCATTGCTGGACCGCTTCGAGCAGGCCGCGGTCGACGACGTGATCGCCACCGGCGCGACCCCGACGCCGGTCACCGCGCGCCGCCAGGGCCGTATCGATGTGCGCGGGCCGCTGGCCACCGTGCTCGACGCGCCGGATGTGTTGTGGGCCGGCCGCGTTGCCATCAACCCGGTGCATCGCATCGCCGACCCCGCCGACTGGCAGGTGCACGGTGATTTCGGCGGGCCCGAAGAGCCACGAGCCACCCACTCGTCCACCGGCGCACGTCTGCAGGCCTTTAAAACAGACGGTGCCGACCAGGTGGTGCTGAGTGTGCCGATCGCCGGCGTGTGGATCGACATCCGATTCAGCTTGCCCGCCAACACGATTGACGGCGCGATCCCGGTGATCCGCACCAAGGACGCGATCGAGGCCATGCGTTCGGTGCTGGCGATCGCCGCCGGCGCCGACAGCCCCGAGACGCTGCCGCGGGTGCACAACGGCACCGCGACCGTGACCGTGCAGTGGGACCCCGAGCGGGTCGCCGATCACACCGGGGTCACCGCGATCTTCGGCGAACTGCTGGCGCCGACCCTGACCACCGTGCCCGACGCGCTGGTCGGCCGCTGCTGGCCGGCGGTCTTCGCGGCCATCGGCTCCGCCGTCACCGGCGCAGGCGTCCCGGTCGTCGAGGGTCTGCTCAGCCTGGTGCACCTGGACCACGCCGCTCACCTGGTTGCCGCGCTGCCGAAGGTGCCGGCCGAATTGACCGTCACCGCAACGGCTTCGGTTGCCACCGACACCGAAGTCGGCCGGGTCGTCCCGATCTCGGTGACGGTTGCCGACGCGGATCGCACGGTGCTGGCCACCATGGAGGAGCGGTTCGCGATCCGTGGCCGCACCGGGCCCGCCGAACTGACCGACCCGCTGCGGGCCGGTGGCGCGGTCTCCGAGAACGCCACTGACACCCCGCGGCGGCGCCGTCGCGACGTCACGCTCACCGCGCCGGTCGACATGCGGCCGTTCGCGGTGGTGTCCGGTGACCACAACCCGATCCACACCGACCGGGCCGCCGCGCTTGCTGGCCGGTCTGGACTCGCCGATCGTGCACGGCATGTGGCTGTCCGCCGCGGCGCAACACGTGGTGACCGCCACCGACGGCCAGGCCCGGCCGCCGGCCCGGCTGATCGGCTGGACGGCCCGTTTCCTGGGCATGGTGCGCCCCGGCGACGAGGTGGACTTCCGCGTCGATCGCGTCGGAATCGACCAGGGCGCAGAGGTTTTGGAGGTCGCCGCGCGGATCGGTTCGGATCTGGTGATGTCGGCGACCGCGCGGCTGGCTGCGCCCGAAGACCGTCTACGCGTTCCCCGGCCAGGGTATCCAGCACAAGGGCATGGGCATGGACGTCCGCGCCCGCTCCAAGGCCGCCCGCAAGGTGTGGGACGACGCGGACAAGTACACCCGCGAGACGCTGGGCTTCTCGATTCTGCATGTGGTGCGGGACAACCCGACCACCCTGATCGCCAGCGGCGTGCACTACCACCACCCCGAAGGCGTGCTGTACCTGACGCAGTTCACTCAGGTCGCGATGGCGACGGTGGCCGCGGCGCAGGTCGCCGAGATGCGGGAGCAGGGTGCGTTCGTGGAAGACGCGATCGCCTGCGGTCACTCCGTCGGTGAGTACACCGCGCTGGCCTGCGTGAGCGACGTCTACGGGCTGGAAGCGTTGCTGGAGACGGTGTTCCAGCGCGGGTCCAACATGCACGACATCGTGCCGCGCGACGAGCTGGGCCGGTCCAACTACCGGCTGGCCGCGATCCGGCCGTCGCAGATCGATCTCGACGACGCCGACGTGCCGGAGTTCGTCGAGGAGATCTCGCGGCGCACCGGGGAGTTCCTGCAGATCGTCAACTTCAACCTGCGCGGCTCGCAGTACGCGATCGCCGGCACGGTCCGCGGCCTGGAAGAGCTCGAGGCCGAGGTGGAGCGCCGGCGCGAAATCTCCGGCGGTAAGCGGTCTTTCATCCTGGTGCCGGGCATCGACGTGCCGTTCCACTCCGAGGTGCTGCGGGTCGGCGTCGCCGAATTCCGTCGCTCGCTGGAACGGGCCATGCCGCGGGGCAAGGACCCCGAGGTGATCATCGGGCGCTACATCCCGAACCTGGTGCCGCGGCCGTTCAGCCTGGACCGCGACTTCATCCAGGAGATCCGGGATCTGGTGCCGGCCGAGCCGCTCGACGAGATCCTGGAGAACTACGACTACTGGCGCAACGAGCGCCCGTTCGACCTGGCGCGCACGGTGATCATCGAGCTGCTGGCCTGGCAGTTCGCCAGCCCGGTGCGCTGGATCGAAACCCAGGACCTGCTGTTCACCGAAGAGGCCGCCGGCGGTCTGGGTGTGGAGCGGTTCGTCGAGATCGGCGTGAAGTCGGCGCCGACCGTCGCCGGGCTGGCCACCAACACCCTCAAGCTGCCCGAATATGCCCACAGCACAGTGGAAGTGCTCAACGCCGAGCGCGACGCCGCGGTGCTGTTCGCCACCGACACCGACCCCGAGCCCGAGGACGTGCGTCGAGGAGGCGTCGGTCCGACTCCGACGCGTCGGACGGCGCGCCCAGTCCTGATGTCGCACCCGCCGTCGCTCCGGCTCCCGCCGTAGCTCCGTCCGGCGCTCCGAGACCCGACGACATCGGGTTCGACGCCGCCGACGCGACGCTGGCGCTGATCGCGCTGTCGGCCAAGATGCGCATCGACCAGATCGAGGAGCTGGACTCCATCGAGTCCATCACCGACGGCGCCTCGTCGCGGCGAAACCAGTTGCTGGTCGACCTGGGTTCCGAGCTGAACCTGGGTGCCATCGACGGCGCCGCCGAGGCCGACCTGGCCGGGTTGCGGGCGCAGGTCACCAAGCTGGCCCGCACCTACAAGCCTTACGGGCCAGTGCTTTCCGACGCGATCAACGATCAGCTGCGCACGATCCTCGGCCCGTCCGGCAAGCGGCCCGCCGCGATCGCCGAGCGGGTGACCAAGACCTGGGAGCTCGGCGAAGGCTGGGTCAAGCACGTCACGGTCGAGGTCGCGCTCGGTACCCGCGAGGGCACCAGCGTTCGCGGCGGTGCGACTGGGCAACCTGCACGAGGGCGCGCTGGCTGACGCCGCCGCGGTCGACAGCGTCATCGACGCCGCCGTCACGGCGGTGGCCGCCCGCCGCGGAATCGCGGTGGCGCTGCCGTCCAGCGGCGGTGGCGGCGGTGCGACCGTCGACGCGGCCGCGCTGGGTGAGTTCACCGAGCAGATCACCGGCCGCGACGGTGTGCTCGCCTCGGCGGCCCGCCTGGTGCTGGGTCAGCTTGGCCTCGACGAGCAGGTCAGCGTGCCGCCGGCGGCCACCGACGCCGAGCTGATCGACCTGGTCACCGCCGAACTCGGCGCCGACTGGCCGCGGTTGGTGGCGCCGGTGTTCGACGGCAAGAAGGCCGTGGTGTTCGACGACCGGTGGGCCAGCGCCCGCGAAGACCTGGTCAAGCTGTGGCTGGTCGACGACGACGAAGCCAACGCCGACTGGGCGCGGCTCTCGGAGCGGTTCGAGGGCGCCGGCCACGTGGTGGCGACGCAGGCGACCTGGTGGCAGGGCAGGGCATTGGCGGCCGGACGTCAGATCCACGCGTCGCTGTACGGCCGGATCGCGGCCGGCGCGGAGAACCCGGACGCCGGCCGTTCCAGCGCCGAGGTCGCCGTGGTGACCGGTGCGTCGAAGGGCTCGATCGCCGCGTCGGTGGTCGGCAAGCTGCTCGACGGTGGTGCCACTGTCATCGCGACGACGTCGAAGCTCGACGACGAGCGGCTGGCGTTCTACCGGAACCTCTACCGCGACCACGCCCGCTTCGGCGCCTCGTTGTGGGTGGTGGCGGCCAACATGGCGTCCTACTCCGACATCGATGCGCTGGCCGAATGGATCGGCAACGAGCAGTCCGAAAGCCTTGGGCCGCAGTCGATTCACATCAAGGACGCGCAAACCCCGACGCTGCTGTTCCCGTTCGCGGCACCGCGGGTGGTCGGCGACCTGTCCGAGGCCGGTTCGCGCTCGGAGATGGAAATGAAGGTGCTGCTGTGGGCGGTGCAGCGGCTGATCGGTGGCCTGTCCAAGATCGGTGCCGAGCGTGACATCGCCTCGCGTCTGCATGTGGTGCTGCCCGGCTCGCCCAACCGCGGCATGTTCGGCGGCGACGGCGCCTACGGTGAAGCCAAGTCGGCGCTGGACGCCGTGGTGACCCGCTGGGGAGCCGAGTCGTCGTGGGCGCAGCGCGTCAGCCTGGCCCACGCGCTGATCGGGTGGACCCGCGGCACCGGGCTGATGGGGCACAACGACGCGATCGTCAGCGCCGTCGAAGAAGCCGGTGTCACAACGTATTCCACCGACGAGATGGCCGACATGCTGCTGGGACTCTGCGACATCGAGTCCAGGGCGGCCGCCGCCGGCCACGCCGATCAAGGTGGACTTCACCGGCGGCCTCGGCGATGTCGACCTGGACATGGCCGAGCTGGCCGCCAAGGCCCGCGAGGAGATGACCGTCGGAATCTGCGGCCGACGACGACGCCGCCGACGAGGGAACCATCGCCGCGCTGCCCGTCGCCGCCGCGCGGCTTCAACCCGGCCCCGCCGCCGGCGTGGAGCCGACCTCGACCTCGACCCGTCGGAGTTGGTGGTCATCGTCGGTGGTGCCGAACTCGGCCCGTACGGCTCGTCGCGGACCCGCTTCGAGATGGAGGTCGACAACGAACTGTCGGCCGCCGGTGTGCTCGAGTTGGCCTGGACCACTGGGCTGATCAAGTGGGAAGACGACCCGACACCGGGCTGGTATGACACCGAGTCCGGTGACCTGATCGACGAGGCCGAGTTGGTCGAGCGCTATCACGACGTCGTGGTCGAGCGCGTCGGCATTCGTGAGTTCGTCGACGACGGCGCGATCGACCCCGATCACGCGTCGCCGTTGATGGTGAGCGTGTTCCTGGACAAGGACTTCACGTTCGTCGTCTCCTCGGAGGCCGACGCCCGCGGGTTCGCCCAGTTCGACGCCGAGCACACGGTGGTCCGGCCGGTTCCGGGCTCCAGCGACTGGCAGGTTACGCGTAAGGCGGGCACCGAGATTCGCGTGCCGCGCAAGACCAAGCTGTCGCGGACCGTCGGCGCGCAGATCCCGACCGGGTTCGACCCGACGGTGTTCGGCATCAGCCAAGACATGGCCAGCTCGGTCGACCGGGTGGCGCTGTGGAACATCGTGGCGACCGTCGACGCGTTCCTGTCGTCGGGCTTCACCCCGACCGAGTTGATGCGGTGGGTGCACCCGGGTCTGGTGGCCAGCACCCAGGGCACCGGCATGGGCGGTATGACGTCGATGCAGACGATGTATCACGGCAACCTGCTCGGCCGGAACAAGCCGAACGACATCTTGCAGGAGGTTCTGCCGAACGTCGTTGCCGCACATGTGATTCAGTCCTACGTCGGCAGCTACGGCGCCATGATCCACCCGGTCGGCGCGTGCGCCACCGCGGCGGTCTCGGTCGAGGAGGGCATGGACAAGATCCGTCTCGGCAAGGCCGAACTGGTGGTCGCGGGCGGGTTCGACGACCTGACGCTGGAGGCCATCATCGGCTTCGGTGACATGGCCGCCACCGCCGACACCGGCATGATGCGCGGCAGGGGCATCAGCGACGCGAAGTTCTCCCGGCCCAACGACCGACGCCGGCTCGGATTCCTGGAAGCCCAGGGTGGTGGCACCATCCTGCTGGCCCGCGGTGACCTCGCGGTCAAGATGGGTCTGCCGGTGCTGGCGGTGGTGGGCTACGCGCAGTCGTTCGCCGACGGTGTGCACACCTCGATCCCGGCCCCGGGCCTGGGCGCGCTGGGTGCCGGACGTGGCGGCAAGGATTCGCCGCTGGCCCGATCGCTGGCCAAGCTGGGCGTCGGCGCCGACGACGTCGCGGTGATCTCCAAGCACGACACCTCGACGTTGGCCAACGATCCCAACGAGACCGAACTGCATGAGCGGCTTGCTGATTCGATGGGCCGCTCCGACGGAGCGCCGCTGTTCATCGTGTCGCAGAAGAGCCTCACCGGGCACGCCAAGGGCGGCGCGGCGGTCTTCCAGATGATGGGCCTGTGCCAGATCCTGCGCGACGGGGTGATCCCGCCGAACCGCAGCCTGGACTGCGTCGACGACGAACTCGCCGACTCGGCGCACTTCGTCTGGGTACGCGACACGCTGCGGCTCGGCGAGAAGTTCCCGCTGAAGGCCGGTCTGGTGACCAGCCTCGGGTTCGGCCACGTGTCCGGCCTGGTCGCGCTGGTGCACCCGCGAGGCCTTCCTGGCCACGCTGGATGCCGAGCAGCGCGCGGATTACCTGCGCAGGGCAGACGCCCGCCTGCTGGCCGGACAGCGCCGCCTGGCATCGGCGATCGCCGGCGGTCGCCCGATGTACGAGCGGCCCGCCGACCGTCGCTTCGACCACGAGGTGTCCGAGAAGCGGCAGGAAGCGGCGATGTTGCTCGACGCGAACGCGCGATTGGGCGACGACGACGTATCTACCTCCAGTGAGCATCCGATAGGTTTCGCACCAATGAGCATCGTCGGAGTGGGGATAGACCTTGTCTCCATTACTGAATTCGCCGAGCAGGTCGACCAGCCCGGAACGGTCTTCGCCGAAACCTTTACGCCAGGTGAGCGGCGTGACGCCTCGGACAAGAGTTCGTCGGCGGCACGCCACCTGGCGGCCCGGTGGGCGGCCAAGGAGGCCGTGATCAAGGCCTGGTCCGGATCGCGGTTCTCGCAGCGGCCGGTGTTGCGCGAGGACATCCACCGCGACATCGAGGTGGTCACCGACATGTGGGGCCGGCCGCGGGTGCGGCTGACCGGCGACATCGCCAAGCATCTGAAGGACGTGACGATCCACGTGTCGCTGACGCACGAAGCCGACACCGCGGCCGCGGTGGCCATCCTGGAGCTGCCCTAGCGTTTCTCGTCCGTCGACGAGAGTCGGGCACATGCCGACTTGGCATCGAGGTTGACCACCGCTCAGCGTGCCAAGGTGGCGGACTTCTTACGCGCTGGCGTCGATCTCGCGCGCACCGTAGTACCGACTAGCCTGGAGACCATGAGCGATCTGGTCGAACGCGTACGCGAGTTGTTGCCGTCGGTGCGCGACGATTTGGAGAATCTGGTCCGCATCCAATCGGTGTGGGCCGACCCGGCCCGCCGCGACCAGGTGCACCGCAGCGCCCAAGCCACAGCAGACCTGTTGTCGCAAGCCGGTTTTGCCGACGTGCAGATCGTCAGCGAGGGTGGCGCGCCGGCCGTCATCGCACGGCACCCCGCGCCGCCGGGTGCGCCGACCGTGCTGCTGTACGCCCACCACGACGTGCAGCCCGAAGGCGACGCTGCCCAGTGGGCGTCGCCGCCGTTCGAGCCGACCGAACGCGACGGCCGACTCTACGGGCGCGGCAGTGCCGACGACAAGGCCGGTATCGCAACGCATTTGGCGGCGTTTCGGGCGCACGGCGGCAACCCGCCGGTCGGGGTGACGGTGTTCGTCGAAGGCGAGGAGGAGTCCGGTTCGCCGTCGCTGGGGCGACTGCTGGCCGCCCATCGTGACGCGCTGGCCGCCGATGTGATCGTCATCGCCGACTCGGACAACTGGAGCACCGAGGTGCCGGCGTTGACCGTGTCGCTGCGCGGGCTGGCCGACTGCGTGGTCGAGGTGGCCACCCTCGATCACGGCCTGCACTCCGGCCTGTGGGGCGGGGTAGTGCCCGACGCGCTGATGGTGCTGACGCGCCTGCTGGCCAGCCTGCACGACGACGACGGCAACGTCGCGGTCGCCGGCCTGCACGAAAGCACCGCCGCCGCAGTCGATTACCCGGCCGACCGGGTACGGGCCGAGTCGGGATTGCTGGACGGGGTGAGCGAGATCGGTTCCGGCTCGGTGCCGCAGCGGATGTGGGCCAAGCCGGCGATCACGGTGATCGGCATCGACACCACTTCCATTGCGGCATCGTCGAATACGTTGATCCCGCGCGCCCGCGCCAAGGTCAGTATGCGGGTCGCCCCCGGCGGCGACGCGGCCACGCATCTGGATGCACTGTGTCGCACATCTGGAGCAGCACGCGCCGTGGGGCGCGCAGGTGACCGTGACGCCCGGCGACATCGGTCAGCCGTACGCCATCGACGTGACCGGGCCGGTCTACGACGCGGCGCGCGCCGCGTTCCGGCAAGCGTGGGGGACCGAGCCGGTCGACATGGGCATGGGCGGCTCGATCCCGTTCATCGCCGAGTTCGCCGCGGCGTTCCCGAACGCGGCGATCCTGGTCACCGGCGTGGAAGACCCTGCGACGCAGGCGCACAGCATCAACGAGAGCCTGGATTTGGGTGTGCTGGAGCGGGCCGCGACCGCCGAGGCGTTGCTGCTGGCGAATCTGGGGTGATCGGGACTGGATAAGCCGACAACATTTATCCGCCAACGTATTGAAGTTTGCTAAATTCTCCGCGGACCGGGGTTGCCCGAATGTGACGGCACCGCTCAACACCATCACGGCCACCGTCCCGGTGGGGGCAAACCCATCCGCAATGGCGGTCAGCCCCGACAGCAGCCGCCTTTACGTGGCCAACTCCGGCAGCGACACGCTGGCAGTGATCAACACCGCCACCCAGAGATTTCAGCCCTTAACACCTACCGGGAATGCCGGTAAACATGTCGGTGCCGCACCCAGGGCTTGAGTCGGGCGGTGGGTTGTCTCCGTCCCAAAGATTGCTTCGCTGCAATGACCCCTCGTAGGGGACGTTCCCTTGCCCACTTTTAGTCCAATAATAGGTGTGGCAGATATTCCAGTCCCATTGATAAAGACTCGTCGGCGCCGTCGAATCATGATCGCCGGGGCACCAGTGATGCGGGAAGCCAGTGCCAGCCTCGGCTGTACCTGAGGCCAGCCCCATACCGGCCGCCGAAATGCTGCCCGTTAGCAGCGCGCTCGCCATGATCCGTCTCAAACTGCAGTCGGTGTCCATGTTCTGATGCCCCTTCTTATCGCTGCCGGCCTCATAGCGAATTGTGCGCCGTCAGCGCGCTAAAGGCATGGGGCATTTGACCCATTTCACGACCCGGCTGACGTAACGCGCGTGTCAACCTTCCGTACCACTCTCAGCGATGATCTTTGGAGCTAGACCGAAAGGTCGCGACGCAACTTCGCGACGTGCCCAGTCGCCTTGACGTTGTACTGCGCCTCGGCGATCTTGCCCTTCTCGTCGACGACGAACGTCGAACGAATCACGCCCTGAACGGTTTTGCCGTACATCTTTTTCTCGCCGTAAGCGCCGTAGGCCGTCAATACCGTGCGCTCGGGATCGGACAGCAGCGGGAACGTCAGGCCTCTCCGCATCGCGGAACTTGGCCAGCTTCTCCGGCTTGTCGGGGGAGATGCCGACGACATCGAGACCGGCGCCGTTGAGTTCGCTCAGGCTGTCGCGGAAGTCGCAGGCCTGCTTGGTGCACCCGGGCGTGGACGCTGCGGGGTAGAAGTAGACGATCACGCGACGGCCCTTGAAATCGGCGAGCGAAACTTTCTTGCCGTCGGCGTCAGGAAGGCTGAAGGCGGGCGCTTTGTCGCCCGGTTCCAGGCGTGCGGTGTCGGTCACGGAGCTGCCTTTCTGTTCACCGGCAGGTGGGATGAGTGCCGGCTGATCTAGGGTAGGTCGGCAGGCACCAACCTAGACCGCGCCTGGTCTGGGTTCGCCGACGACAGGGAGGACGAGAGTGGCGGAGCGGGATCCTGACACCATCAAGCAGGACATTGACAAGGCCCGCGACCAGCTCGCATCGACCGTCGACTCGTTGGCTGTGCGGGCCAATCCCCGCCGACTCGCCGACGACGCCAAGGCCCGCGCGATCGGGTTCGTCAAAAAGCCGGTGGTGGTCGTGTCGCTGGCCGGGATTGCGGCACTTGCCGTCGCCGTGACCGTGCGCCGGATTCGCAACAAGTAGCGGCCGTTCAGCCGGCCTGGACAGCACTCGTCCACGCCAGCGGGTTCAGTTCGCGGAACGGATCCCCGGCGCGAATCTCCAGCAGCTCGTGAAGGATCTTTTCGAGCGACGCTTGCGTGCGCTCTTTGACTGACGCGACCCAGCGGTCGGCCGATGTGCCTTTCGGCCGCGTCGTCTCGATCGGCTGCCCGAATCGCAGATACATCCGCTGAGGCCGGGGAATCAGGGTGGGCCCAACGCCCCGCATCACCGGCATCGCCATGTCGGAATTCCCGGACAGCCTGGTGCTGACGGTCTGACTGAGGCGACCCATCACACTGTCGCGGGTGAACAGGCTCTTGTAGACATCGTCGCCGCCGACCAGGCCAGCCGGGACTATCGGGTAGTCGTTCTCCGCCGCGATGCGGGCAAACCCGGCTCGCCCGCTCCAATTCAGTTGGTATTCCTCGCCTTTGAATTTCGCTATCTCGCGGCCCCCGCCGGGGAACACCAGGACGGTTTCGTTGTCGCGCATGAGTTCGCGTGCCGCGTCGGGAGCGCCGACCACGCCGCCATAGGCGGTCATCAGGTCGCGGCCGAAGCCCGGACGTTCCCCGATTCGACGATCCGCCAGGGTGCGCACGCGGGCTCCGATCGCGCGTCGCACAAAGTGTGGGATCAACAGAACCTCGCCGCCGATGAACTGAGTGTGGTTGCCCACCAACAGAAAACGTCCATCGGCCGGCAACGTATCCAGGCCACTCACGTATGGCCGGGTCAGGTCGATGAGGGGAGCGATACGGCCCTGTAGCCCGTCCAGCGCGGAGCGCAGGCTCTGCACCCGTCGCGATGGATGCGCCGCGGCTTGGGGGTCGGTCGGCTGATTTACGACGATGTCGGATACACGATGACGGCATGGCACCAACATACCAAACGAACTAGTTCGTATGGTTACAATCTTGCTGTGCGAACCACCACAGAGTTGCGGGACACGATCTTGGCTGCGGCTCGATCCGAGTTCGCCCAGTACGGGCTGGCCGGCGCCAGGATCGACCGGATCGCGAAGTCTGCGGCAGCCAGCAAAGAACGCCTCTACGCCCACTTCACCGACAAGGAGGCGCTGTTCCGCAGCGTGGTCGCCGCCGATATGGCGGAGTTCTTCGCCGCGGTGACACTGCGCGGCGATGCGGTTCCGGATTTTGTCGGCGACATCTACGACCTGGCATGCCGCCGTCCTGAGCACCTACGCATGATGACGTGGGCCAATCTCGAAGGACTGGCGCTCGATCCCCCTCCCGTCGAGGGCGGCGAATCCGTCGCGGTGCGAGACGTCGGTGTGATCACGGCCGCGCAAGCCGCCGGGCAGGTGGATGCGGCATGGGAACCGATGGACCTGTTGGTGTTGCTTTTCGGAATCGGGCTGGCCTGGGCTCAATCGCCACATCCCGATGCGTTGGCGGCCGATCCGGCGATCGTCGCGGCGCGACGCGCAGCCGCGGTGGAAGCGGCCCGTCGGATCGTCACCCCGGCAAGGTGATTCGCGACGACCGCGCAAATGGCCGAATAAAACGTCTGTGGCACCCTATTCTTAGGATGCCCTTGCCTGTACCGGTCGACACCTCGACCTTCGGCGAGCGCTGGTCGTGAACCAAACCAGCGGCGCATTCGTTTTAACCACCGGAAGGCTGGTTATGGACGTTCCGGAAGCCAACCGGACACTGGTCGCCGACGCGTTCGCGCGGCTGTCCGCCGAGGATCGCGCGATTGTTCGACGCGCGTACCATTATCGCTGGACAACCGCACAAATCGCCGCGGACCTGGGAATCGCCGAAGACGCCGTGAAATCGCGGCTGCACCACGCGCTGCGAGCCCTGCAGCGGACACTGCAGGAGATGGGAGTGGCGCAATGACTGCCTTTCCCGGGCAGGGAGCACCCATCCCCGGACCGCGCGACCAAGACGGCGACAAGTACGCCCAATGGGACGCGGCCTACGTCCTTGGGGCATTGTCCGAGATGGACAGGCGCGAATTCGATGCACACCTGGGAGAGTGCCCGGCATGTCGGGAAGGGGTAACCGAGCTTTCCGGCGTGCCCGCCCTGCTGTCGCTGCTCGACCTCGACGAAATGCATCGACGAATACGACCCGTTTGCGGATTCGGCCGCCGCGGCCGCAGCCGGGGCTGGTCGGTCGACAGTGGGAAATGTCCGCCATTGCGGGCTTGCTGGATCGTGCGCTTGATGGCCACGGCGCGATGGTCGGTGTGGTCGGCTCGCCTGGCATAGGCAAAAGCCGTCTGGTGCGCGAAGTTTCGGCGATGGCAGATGCTCATGATGTCGACGTGTTCACCGCCTTCTGCGAGTCGCACACCAGCCAGGTTCCCTTCCATACCGTGACGCGCCTGTTGCGCGCGGTCACCGGCGTCGAGAGTCTCGACCCAGTTGCCGCCCGGGCGCAGATCCGGGCTCAGGCTCCCGATGCGGCGCCGGAGGACTTGTTGCTCTTTGATGACCTGCTCGGCATCGCCGACCCCGATGTGGAGCTGCCGAAGATCGACGCGGATGCCCGTCGGCGCCGGTTGACCATGCTGGTCAATGCGGCCTCGCTGGCCCGCCGGGCCCCGGCGGTCTTCGTGATCGAGGACGCTCATTGGATCGACGAGGTCAGCGAGTCGATGTTGGCCGATTTCTTCACGGTCATGCTGCAGACGCCTTCGCTGGTGCTGGTCACCTACCGACCCGAATATCAAGGCGCGTTGACCCGAGTGGCAGGTGCCCAGACTGTTGCCGTTGCGCCGCTGAGTGATTCAGAAACCGCGGGCCTGGTCTCGGAGCTGCTCGGCCCGGATCCCTCGAATGGCGCGCTGCGCCAGAGGATCGCCCAGCGGGTCGCGGGTAATCCGTTCTTCGCCGAGGAGATCGTGCGCGAACTGGCCGAGCGTGGCGTGCTGCGCGGCGAGCCGGGTGCGTACCTTTCGGCGCCAGGGGTCGGCGAGGTGAGCGTTCCGGTCACGCTGCAGGCAGCCATCGCCACGCGCATCGACCGACTCGACGCGATGGCAAAGCGCACGCTGAGCGCAGCGGCAGTGCTCGGCGCCCGGTTTGACCTAGACCTGCTGGCCGCGTTGGGAGTTGAAGCAGTCGTCGATGATCTGCTGGCTGCGCAGCTCATCGATCAAGTCCGATTCGCCCGGCAACCGGAGTACGTATTCCACCATCCGTCGATCCGCGCGGTGGCCTACGAATTCCAGCTCGAATCCGATCGCGCCGAGCTGCATCGGCGCGTCGCGGCCGCCATCGAATTACGCAACCCGGCAGCGGGCGATGAAAACGCCGTCTTGATTGCCGAGCATCTAGAGGCGGCCGGTGACGGGCACGCCGCCTACGGCTGGCAGATGCGCGCGGCAACCTGGGCGACCAACCGCGACATCGACGCGGCATGGCGCAGTTGGGAGCGTGCCCGGACGATCGCCGACGCCCTGCCCGCCGATGACCCCGACCGTGCAGCCATGCGCATCGCTCCTCGCACCATGTTGTGCGGGATCGCCTGGCGAGTAAACGAACACGCGACAGGCGCCCGTTTTGAGGAATTGCGGGAGTTGTGCGCCGCTGCCGGGGACAAGCCTTCGCTGGCCATCGCCATGGCGGGCCAGGTGATGGATCACTTGCACCAGGCCCGATTGCACGAGGCGTCGCAGCTGGCATCGGAAGCGATGGCCCTCATCGAGTCGCTCGATGATCCGAACTTGACGGTGGGCCTGTCCCTCGCGTCGATCTACGCCAGAGCTAAGTGCGCCGAGTGGCCTGACGCGCTGCGGTGGTCACAGATGGTTATCGACCTGGCCGACGGTGATCCCTCAAAAGGCAACTTCATCATCGGCTCTCCGTTAGCGCTCGCCTTTACGACGCGGGCAACGGCCAGTTATTGCCTGGGACTTCCGGGATGGCGCGACGACCTGCGGCACGGCCTCGCCATGGCCCGCAGCACCGACCCGATGTCCTACGCCACCGTTGTCACCTACGCCTACTCCGCGGCAATACCGCCGGGCATGCTGAGGCCCGACGATCGCGCGATGGGCGAGATCGAGGATGCCCTGCGAATTGCCGAACAATCCGGTGATGATGTCGCCGTCGCCATCTCCCGGATGACGCTGGGCATTGCGCTGGTGCACCGCCGGACCAACGCGGAGCGCGACCGGGGACGGCAGGTCCTGGCGGAGGTCGGTGACGTGTTTGTGCGTCGGGGGTTCTTCCTGGCCGAGTTACCAATCGTCGAGGTCTGCTTGGCTCGTGAGAAGGCTCAACGCGGAGATCGCGACGGTGCGATACCGCTCCTGCGCGTGACCGCGGACGGCCAGTTCCGCGAGGGAAGGCTGCTGGGGTGGAGTATCCCGGCAACAGGTGTTCTGGTGGAAACGCTGCTCGATCGGGCGGCCGAGGGTGACTTGGTCGAAGCGGAGGCCGCGATCGAGCGGCTGGCGGAGGCCGAGATCGAGCGATCAGCCGCGCCGGCCGACCGTGGCTTCGCTGTGCGCGACATCTGGCTATTGCGGCTGCGGGCTCTCCTGGCGCGGGCTCAGGGAGATGCCGTGTCCTACGCGCACTTCCGGGATCGCTACCGCGACATGGCGGCTTCGCTTGGCTTCGAGGGGCATGTCGAGTGGGCCGAGGCGATGCCATGACCGCTGTCATCGATCGCGGTGGCGAGTTCACGCCTGGCCGGCCGCCGTGCTGTGCTGAACGTGTACGGGAAGGTCGTCCGCCCAGGGTTGGGTGGTGACCATGTCGTCGACGTCGACGTAGCCCCGCTCGAATTCGCCGGTCGCCGCATCCACTAGCCGGTACTCCTGGCGTCTGGATGTGGATGGGTTGCGCGTCGAGGATCACCACCCGCACGTCGCCGGGCTCGAACCCGCATCGCTGCTGTAGCGCGTCGATGAGGCACTCGTTGTGCATGATGCCCGTCGCCGAAGTTCCAGCCGAGAACCATCGCGCAGAGCTTCTCGCCCTCGCACAGGTTGTAGTCGTCCTCGTCGTAGCCGGCCAACGCACGGTGCACCAGGGTGTAGAGCGCCCGGCCGTGCGTGTTCATCCCCCGGAAGGCAAACGCGAGATGAATGGGGACCAGCACCTCCTCCTTGGTCTTGTACAACCGCTCGAGCTGTAAGTGGTACATCGGGCCGAGCGCGCGGGAGCCGGTGCGGAACTTCTCGTCGGCCGAGGGCTTGACGCACCACACCGTGGTGTCCCAGTTGCCGGCGTAGTAACGCATCCCGGGCAGAAAGGACACCTTGCGGGGGAACAGGTTTCCGATGACGACCGTTGCGGTGATGACGGTAAACAGGATGGCGACCGGCAGCGGGCTGGCGAGATCCGACAGGCCCAGACGCGCGTGCGCGACGAACAACCACAGCACCCCGAAGATCATGAACACGTTCCACTCCAGCGGCACTCCCATCGGGAAGGCCAGCAGGATATTCAGGTGGAACACGATCATCACGAACGCGGCGATGGTCGTCGGCCAGCCGCCGTGCGAGAAGAACAGCAGCAGCGGCACGAGTCCCTCCACGGCGGTCGAGAAGTGGGCGATGAAACCCGCTAATCCGCTGGGCCGCAAGTCATCCGGATAATGCTTGAACAACGCGCGCTTGAGCGCGCCCGAGGGGATGAACGGGTTGTTCGCCAGCATCGTCGAGATCACGAAAGGGAAGTGGCGGTTGAGCTTGGACGTCGCCGCGCCCAGCCAGATGACCATGAACACCACCTTGGCCCCGACGACGATGTCCGCCCCGGGGAACAGGAACACCAGCGCCAGCGGCGCGTACACCTCGCCGCGGGCGGCCAGGAAGATGACCTTGTCCCGCAGGCCGATCACGGCCAGCACCGTCAGAATCGCGACGGTCTGCCAGCGCGGAAGGACGCCGATTGCCGTGCCCAACAAGGGAATTGGGCCGGATCCGTCGGACACCAGCCCGAGGACCAGCAACCCGAGCAGGACGCCGTAGAGCAGTGCGTCGAACGGTGTTCTGTCGTTTCCTTTGGTCAACGGGACCCGGTCGGGCCAGGGGGGAAGCCGGATGGTGCCGGGACGCAGCCAGTACAGGATCGAGCCCATCGGCGGGAAGTAGCGACCGGCCAGTGGCCCGAAGCAGCAACCGAGGCCTACGACCTCGAACAGCATCGTGTACAGCACAGCCTTTTCGAACACGATCGGCTCGGTCCACCACGCGGCGACATTGGTGAACCCGTCTATGCCGTTGGTGGACCACGCGAACAGCCAGGCCCCGAGAATGTAGAGGGCGATCTTGATGCCGTACATCACGTGCATGATCAGTGGGGTGCCGAAGCCGTTCTCGGCGATGTGGCGCACCATCGGCACCACCCGTTCGGCGCGCGGCTTCTTGCTCCACTCGGCCATGTCGACGACGGGCAGGTTGGGCTGGACGAACCCCATGGCGGCTCCTTCGGCGCAGCTCTTCCCGCGGGGTGCCAATCAGCAGCCTGGCACCGGGAAGAAACTACTCCCGGCAACAACCGGTGGGGCAGGATTTGCGAGGTCGACAACGACCACATGCATGCTCGACGTTCTGATGGTGCGCCGTCAGGGTTTCGAACCCCGGACCCGCTGATTAAGAGTCAGCTGCTCTACCAACTGAGCTAACGGCGCGTGCGTCCTGCTGGACCGCGTTTGCGAGAATAACAGTCATTCTGCCGACGGACGAAATCGTCGAGCCGGGCGTCGATCGCCGATCACTGTGACCAGTCGTCTACGCCTTAGAATACTCGGGAGTAACACCGCATCACATTTCGCGAGGGGGAAGAGCGCAGGTGGCAGGTCGCTTGATCAGGTCTCAGCACGCGTGCCGGCAGTGGCTGGCTGTGCTGATGGTGCCACTTGCGGTGTTCGGTGCGGCGGCCTGCGGCGGCAACGGCGGCGCCCCGGCGCCCAAGGCCATCATGGACAAGGCCACGCCGTTCGGTGACCTGCTGGTGCCCAAACTCACCACATCGGTGACCGACGGCGCCGTCGGCGTAGCGGTGGACAGCCCCGTGACGGTGAGCGCCGACAACGGTGTGCTGGCCTCCGTGGAGATGGTCAACGAGAACGGCGGCTCGGTCGACGGCCAACTCAGCCCCGACGGCGTGCACTGGTCGACCAGCGAGCGGCTGGGCTACAACAGGCTCTACACGCTGACCGCCAAAGCGCGTGGGTTGGGCGGAGTGGCCACTCGCCAGCTGTCCTTCCAGACCCATTCACCGCAGAACCTGACGATGCCCTATGCCATGCCGCACGACGGCGAGGTGGTGGGCGTCGGCGAGCCGGTTGCGATCCAGTTCGACGAGAAAATTGCCAACCGCGAGGCCGCCGAGAAGGCGATCGTGGTGACCACCGATCCGCCTGTCGAAGGTGCGTTCTACTGGCTGAACAATCGCGAAGTGCGTTGGCGTCCCGAACATTTCTGGAAGCCGGGGACCAAAGTCAACGTCGCAGTCAACGCCTACGGTGTCGACCTGGGCGACGGGGTGTTTGGTCAGGACAACGCGCGGTCGCAGTTCACCATCGGTGACGAGGTCATCGCGACCGCCGACGACAACACCAAGATGGTGACCGTGCGGGTGAACGGCAACGTCGTCAAGACCATGCCGACGTCGATGGGCAAGGACAGCACCCCCACCGCGAGCGGCACCTACATCCTCGGTGTGCGATTCGCGCACATGATCATGGATTCCTCAACATACGGAGTACCGGCGAACTCGCCCAACGGATATCGCACCGAGGTGGACTTCGCCACCCAGATGTCCTACAGCGGTGTCTTCGTGCACTCGGCGCCCTGGTCGGTGGGTGCCCAGGGTCACACCAACACCAGCCACGGCTGCCTCAACGTGAGCCCGAGTAACGCGCAGTGGTTCTTCGAGAACACCAAACGCGGCGACGTTGTCGAGGTGCTCAACACGATCGGGCCGCCGCTGTCTGGCACCGAGGGTCTCGGCGATTGGAACATCCCGTGGGACCAGTGGCACGCCGGCAACGCCAAGGCGTGACACCCATTCGCAATGCCACATTGGTTATCTAGCAACCCCATTCGCATTCAGTTCAGGGTTAGGACGCCTGACACGCCGACTCGCGCGCTCGTCCGGGCAGCCGAGAGTTCCCGCTCGTAGCCTTGTAGGTATGCGTGGAACTCTGAGTCAGCGCGAGGAACCTGCAGGGCGCAGTCGGCTTGTCGCATTTGGCGGCATTGTGCTGTGGCAAGTGGTCGGCGTCGCCGCGGGCGCAATCAGTTACGCGGCCGAGGCGGGTGGGTTCGAGCTGGAGATGCGCCGGGCCGCTTTGCGCAGCGAACTCAAGCGCCGCAAGCATGGCGCTCATTCGGGGTGACTGACGGGACTTGAACCCGCGACATCCAGGATCACAACCTGGCGCTCTACCAACTGAACTACAGCCACCATTGCCGCCAGACGAGCAGCGGCGTCGTTGATACTAACCGTTTGTGTCCCCGGCGGCCGAATCAGTTCCCTCCGGCGTGGGTGGTTCGACCCCGAGCTGGTCGGCCACGGCGGCGATCTCGCTGGTCGCAGGGCCAGGTTGCGGCACGAAGGCGGTGCCCCGGTAGTACTGCAACTCGCGAATGGACTCATGGATGTCAGCCAAGGCGCGGTGCGCCAGGCCTTTGGCCGGCTGGCCGTAGTAGATCCGTGGATACCAGCGGCGGCACAGCTCTTTGATCGAGCTCACATCGATCATCCGGTAGTGCAGGAACGCGTCCAGTGCCGGCATGTCGCGGGCGATGAAGCCACGGTCCGTGGCGATCGAGTTTCCGGCCAGCGGCGCCGTTTTGGCCTGTTTGACGTGTTTACGGATGTAATCCAGGGCCGCAGCCTCGGCGGTCGCGAGGTCGACGGTGGACGCCCGAACCTCCTCGATGAGCCCAGAGCGGGTGTGCATCTCGGTCACCACATCGACCATGGAGTTCAGCGCCGAATCGTCGGCGTGAATCACGACATCCAGGCCGTCGCCGAGAACGTTCAGTTCGCTGTCGGTCACCAGGACGGCGATCTCGATCAACTTGTCCGAGCCCAGGTCCAGCCCGGTCATCTCGCAATCGATCCACACCAGTTCGTCCCGCACAGCATTCACAGTAGGCAAAGTTAGCTGGCGGGCCTACAGCCCCCCCGCCTGAGCGCGACAGCCAGTAAGGTCGTGCGTGATCTTCGACCACGGCATCAGGGGAGAGGCAAAGGTCTTATGGGCACTGAATCGACAGCGACCCCCGCGAAGCAGATCGCAGCCGGCTACGCCGTCGAGGGGCAGGCCCTGGAGTTGGGTGCGGTCGTCATCGACGACAAGTCGGACCCGACTGCGCAGATCCGCATCCCGCTGGCCACCATCAACCGGCACGGGCTGGTGGCCGGCGCCACCGGCACCGGCAAGACCAAGACGCTGCAGGTGATCGCCGAGCAGCTCTCGGCGGCGGGCGTGCCCGTGCTGATGGCCGACGTCAAGGGCGACCTGTCCGGCTTGTCGAAGCCCGGGGAGAGCAGCGACAAGATCACTGCCCGGGCCAAGGAGTCCGGCGACGAGTGGCAGGCGACCGCTTTTCCGGTGGACTTTCTGTCGCTGGGCACCAAGGGCATCGGTGTGCCGGTGCGCGCCACCATCGCAAGCTTCGGCCCGATCTTATTGTCAAAAGTGTTGGGGCTCAACGCTACTCAAGAGTCGACGCTCGGCCTGATCTTCCATTACGCCGACCAGAACAAATACGAACTGCTGGATCTGAAGGACCTGCGCGCGGTGATCGCCAAGCTCACCAGCGACGAGGGCAAGGCGGACTTGAAGTCGTTGGGCGGCGTTTCCGCGCAGACGGCCGGCGTCATCTTGCGTGCACTGGTCAACCTGGAAGCCGAAGGCGCCGACACCTTTTTCGGCGAGCCGGAATTAAAACCCAAGGACCTGTTGCGTTTTGACGACAAGGGCCGCGGCGTCATCTCTCTGCTCGAACTCGGCGCCCAAGCGGCTCGGCCGGTGCTGTTCTCCACGTTCTTGATGTGGGTGCTATCCGACCTCTTCCGGACCCTGCCGGAGATCGGTGACGTCGACAAGCCCAAGCTGGTGTTCTTTTTCGACGAGGCCCACCTGCTGTTCAGCGAAGCGTCGAAGGCGTTCCTGGAACAGGTCGAGCAGACGGTCAAGCTGATTCGTTCACGCGGCGTCGGGGTGTTCTTCTGCACCCAGTTGCCCACCGACGTGCCGAACGAGGTGCTGTCCCAGTTGGGTGCGCGCATCCAGCATGCCTTGCGAGCGTTCACGCCCGACGACCAGAAGGCGCTGACGAAAACCGTTCGCACCTACCCGAAAACCGATGTCTACGACCTGGCTTCGGCGTTGACGTCGCTGGGCATCGGTGAAGCGGTGGTCACCGTGCTCTCCGAACGCGGTGCCCCGACTCCAGTCGCGTGGACCCGCCTGCGCTCGCCTCGTTCGCTGATGGCCGCCATCGGTGACGACGCGATCAGCGCCGCAGCCAAGGGCAGCCCTTTGCAGGCGACCTACGGTGAGACCAAAGACCGCGAATCCGCCTACGAGAAAATCGAAGCCGAAAAGGCCAAGGCCCCAGCCGATCAGCCCGCCACTGCGGGATCGAAGAATGCGCCCGAAGCCGCGAAGAAGCCGGGCTGGTTCAGTCGATTCGTCAACAGCCGCGGCTTCCAGACCTTCCTCAAGGCGCTGGGCACCGAAATCATCCGCAACATGTTCGGCGGTGGCACCAAACGCCGTCGGTAGGTCAGGTGCCCATCTTCTTGTAGAAGCTTCCGACAATCGGCGCGACGATCGCGCGCGGCGCGTACTGGCTGGCCACCGACATCGCTTTGGACGTCACGCCGGGCACTACGCGCATCTTGTTGCGCGCCAACGCATCCAGCGACTTCTTAGCGGTGTACTCGGTGGAGATCCACAAAAAGTCCGGCACCAGCTTCTCGACGATCGACGCCTCCGCCGCGTCGGGCAGGTCGGTGCGCACCGGACCCGGGGCCAACACCGTCACGTGTACACCGGTTTTGCGCAGCTCGCCGCGCAGCGACTCGCTGAAAGTATTCGCGAACGCCTTGGTCGCCGCGTAGGTGGCGTTGTAGGGGATCGGCGAATTGCCTGCTGCCGAACCGGAAATCAGGATCCCACCGGCTTTGCGCTCGATCATGCCCGGCAGCACCGCCAACACCAGGTCGTGCACCGCGACCGCATTCAACTGCACCTGAGCCCGCTCGACCCCAGCGTCCAGCGTCGCCACTGAACCGAAGGTCGCGGTGCCGGCATTGGCGCACAGGATCGAGATCTCCCGGGTGGCCAGCTCGTCGACCAACTTGGCGCGGTCGGCGGGGTCGGCCAGGTCGGCGGGGCGCACGTCGACGGTGACGCCGTATTTCTCAGTCAGGCTGCCGGCCAGCGTATTGAGCAGATCTTCGCGGCGAGCCGTGATGATCAGGCTGTGGCCGCGTGCTGCCAACTCGGTGGCCAGCGCTTCGCCAATGTTCTGTGAAGCTCCGGTTACAACTGCACGTGCGTCGGGACTGGGGGCGGGTACCGGCATGCGGCAATGGTAGACAGACCCACGATGTCTGAATCCGGCAGTGAGGTCTCGCGCGGCCCCAAGCGCTCCCAGGTGCTGGCATGGGCGCTGTGGGACACCGGTTCGGCGGGCGTGAGCGCGGTCGTCGTGACGTTCGTGTTCTCGGTGTATCTGACCACCGCCGTCGGCAAGGGCGCGCCGGCGGGAGCCACGCCGGCGAGTTGGCTGGGCCGTGCGCTGGCGATCGTCGGGGTGATCGTCGCCCTTCTGGCGCCCATGATCGGCGTGTGGGTCGATAGTCCGCGGCGCCGGCGCCTCGTCCTGACCGTCCTGACCGGCCTGGTGGTGGCTCTGGTCAGCGCGATGAGTCTGGTTCGCGAGCGTCCGGGATACCTGTGGCTGGGACTGGCGTTGCTCGGGATCGGCGCGGCATGCGGCGATCTGGCCAGCGTCCCGTACAACGCGATGCTGCGCCAGCTGTCGACGCCGCAGAACTCCGGCCGGATCTCCGGATTCGGCTTGGCGGCGGCGTTCGTCGGCAGCGTCGGCCTACTGCTGGTCGTCCTGTTCGGCTGCATCTCCGGCAACGGCGCCACCCGCGGATTCCTGCATCTGCCCGCCGACGACGGCATGAACATCCGGATCGCGATGCTGGTGGCCGCGGGATGGTTCGCGGTGTTCGCGCTGCCGCTGCTGCTGACCGCGCATCACCTACCGGCATCGACCGATGCCACGACTGCGGTGCGGGGCGCGCTGGGCGGCTACCGCCAACTTTGGCGGGACCTGGTCGGGGAATGGCACCGCGACCGCAACCTGGTCTATCTACCTGCTGGCCGCTGCGGTTTTTCGGGACGGACTGGCCGGTGTGACTCACATTCGGCGGTGTGCTCGGCGTGAAGGCGTACGGGATCTCACCGGCCGATGGTGCCGATCTTCGGCGTGGCGTCAGCGTGGTGGCCGCGGTCGGAGCCGTCATCGGCGGATTCCTCGATGACCGGATCGGTTCCAAGCCGGTCATCGTCGGATCGCTGGCCAGCATCCTCGCGGCCGGTCTGGCCATGATGGCGCTGTCGGGCCCGCGCGCGTTCTGGGTCACCGGACTGCTGCTCTGCGCTGTTCATCGGTCCTGCGCAGGCGTCCGCGCGAACGCTGCTGCTGCGGATTTCCAGCGAGGGAAAGGAAGGCGTGGCCTTCGGCCTCTACACGATGACCGGGCGGGCGGTGTCGTTCGTGGCGCCGTGGCTGTTCTCGGTTTTCGTCGACCCTTTCGGTGCCGTGCGCGCCGGCATGGGCGGGCTGTGCTGGTCGTGGCGGTTGGACTGCTGGGCCTGCTGATGGTGCGGCCCGTCCGCGCGCCGGCCGGTTTAGCCGTTGCCGTTGCAGATCGTCAGGCCGGCGCCGCTGCGCTGGTTGATCTCGACTCCGTCGACGGTCACCGAGCACGTGACGTCGTGCCCGATGTTCACGATGGTGACGTTGGGCGTCCTGCTGCCGGATTCGGGCAGGCTGACTTCCTTGCTCCACGGCAGCCCGACGTTGAACTCGGTCTGCATCATGCCGTCGTTGTCCACGTAGGTGATGCTGATGGCGCGGCCGTCGCCGCTGACGTTGTAGACCACGGTCTGCATGGAGCTCGGGTCGGCGGGTTGGCCGGGCTCGGTCGGTGGCCGGCTCGGGCGCGCGAGCCGAATGCGATGGCGAATGCGGCACGACCGGGATGGGCCTGGGCGAACTCGGTGTCGACGGCAGCGCAGGCACGGCCGTCTGCTTCCGGGCCGTGCCGTTGGCGATCACCAACGCGATGAGCAACGCGGTCACCAGCAGCACTGCCGCGGCCGCAGCGATCCACAGCCAGCGCGGTGCCTTCGGCTTGTCTGGCTCGGGGTCTAGCGGTGCCTGATCCGGCGGAGGCTGGCCCTGCAGCCAGTACTGCGGCAGCTTGTCCGTGGGGTTTGCCGAGTTCGGGTCGTGCGACGAGCCGGGGTAGTACGGCGGTGGGTAAGACGGCTGGCCGCTATAGGCGGGATCGATGATACGGCCGGTAGGCCTGGTGCAACCGTTGGGTTTGCTCAGTCCGCTCTTGGGTCGAACGGGTGTCTTCGGGATGACGTCGATCGCTCATGCCCACCTCATTTCTGCAGGGTACCTGCAGTGCAACCGTCGGTGCCGAAATGTTTGATGAACAGCGAAAATGCTGGTCATGCCGACGTTACGCCGACGGTCAACGCGGCGACGGTCATCGCCCGCATCACCGCACGTGACCGCGCGGCGGCCGTCGCGGTTTCAGGCTGTGCGGGGTGGAGTTGAGCAACCCGAAAGCGGCGTGCGCCATCAGCCGGGCGTCGGTCTCGGCAAGCCCGGGCTCGAGCTCGGCGCAGGACGCCCACCCACACCTCGACGTATTGACGCTGGGCCCGGCGCACCTGGCGCTCGGCCGCAGCCGGTAGATAGGCCAGGTCGCGGTCCTGGATCCGGATGAGGTCGGGTTCACCCAGCGCGAAGTCGAGGTGAAAGTCGATCAAGCCGTCGAGCGCCGCGGCGGCGTCCGACTCCCGCGACTTGACCTCTCGTGCACCGGCCAGCAGTCGGGTGCTGATCCCGACCAGCAGCTCGACCAGCAGCGACTCCTTGTTGGGGAAGTGCCGGTAGATCGCGGGCCCGCTGACACCGGCTGCGGCGCCGATGTCTTCGAGCCGCACCGCCAGGAAACCGCGTTCGGCGAACAGTCGCTCCGCGGCGGCCAGCAGTTGCAGGCGGCGGTCCGACTTGCGCTGACTGCGAGGGTTCGGCGCCGGGGTCTGGCCGCTGCGCTCGGCCGGAGCGGACGCTGCCATCCGGCCTCCCTAGACAGTTCGGTTAATCGACCACTAACATAACACGAGTTAGTGACCATTAACCGAAATTGGCGTGCAATCGATGACCTCACCGGCGGAAAACCGCAACGCGCACACCGCGCTTGTCGAGCAGTTGCGCGGCAAGCTCGCGACGGCCGCGCTGGGTGGTTCGGAACGCTCCCGCGCCCGCCACGTCGACCGCGGCAAGCTGCTGCCGCGCGACCGCGTGGACGGGCTGCTTGATCCCGGCAGTCCCTTGCTCGAGATCGCGCCGTTGGCCGCCGACGGAATGTATGACGACGAGTGCCCCGGGGCCGGCATCATCACCGGCATCGGCAGGATCTCCGGCCGCGAATGCATGATCGTGGCCAACGACGCGACCGTCAAAGGCGGCACCTACTACCCGATTACGGTCAAGAAGCACCTGCGCGCCCAGGAGATCGCGGCGCAGAACCGGCTGCCCTGTATCTATCTGGTCGACTCCGGCGGCGCATTCCTGCCGCGTCAGGACGAGGTTTTCCCGGACCGCGACCATTTCGGCCGGATCTTCTACAACCAGGCCAATCTCAGCGCGCAGGGCATTCCGCAGATCGCCGCGGTGCTCGGATCGTGCACCGCCGGCGGCGCATACGTTCCGGCGATGAGCGACGAAGCGGTGATCGTTCGCAATCAGGGCACCATCTTTCTGGGCGGGCCCGCCGCTGGTGAAGGCTGCCACCGGGGAGGTGGTCTCGGCCGAGGATCTCGGTGGCGGAGAACTGCATTCGAAGACCTCCGGCGTCACCGATCATCTCGCACACGACGACCGTGACGCGTTACGCATCGTCCGGCGCATCGTGTCGACGCTGGGGCCGCGCGAACGACCCATCTGGGATGTGCTGCCGACGGTGGACCCGATCGCCGACCAGTCAGAGCTGTACGACGTGGTGCCGGTCGATCCGAGGATTCCGTACGACGTGCACGACTGTCATCACCCGGATCGTCGACGGCGGTGAATTCGGCGAGTTCAAAGCCGAATACGGCACCACCCTGGTCACCGGGTTCGCCCGCATCCACGGCCACCCGGTCGGCATCGTGGCCAACAACGGCGTGCTGTTCTCCGAATCCGCGGTCAAGGGCGCGCATTTCATCGAGCTGTGCGACAAGCGGATGGTGCCGCTGTTGTTCCTGCAGAACATCTCCGGGTTCATGGTCGGCCGTGAATACGAGGCCGGCGGCATCGCCAAGCACGGCGCGAAGATGGTCACCGCGGTGGCGTGCGCGCGGGTGCCCAAGCTCACCGTGGTGATCGGTGGGTCCTACGGCGCGGGCAACTATTCGATGTGCGGGCGGGCATATTCGCCGCGATTCCTGTGGATGTGGCCCAACGCGCGGATTTCCGTGATGGGCGGTGAGCAGGCGGCGTCGGTGCTCGCGACGGTGCGCGGGGAGATGACCGCCGAGGAGGAAGAAGCGTTGAAGGCTCCGATCCGCGCCCAGTACGAACATCAGGGCAACCCGTACTACTCGACCGCCCGGCTCTGGGACGACGGCGTTATCGACCCCGCCGACACCAGAACGGTTGTCGGGCTTGCGCTTTCGGTGACATCCACCGCGCCGGTCGACCCGGTCTCCTACGGCGTCTTCCGGATGTGAGCGCGATGGGACTGCATACTGTTCTGGTCGCCAACCGGGGCGAGATCGCCGTTCGGGTGATCCGCACACTCAAAGCGATGGGCATTCGATCGGTGGCCGTCTACAGCGACGCCGACGCCAACGCGCGGCACGTCGCCGCGGCGGACGTCGCGATCGCGATCGGTCCGGCGGCCGCACGAGACAGCTATCTCAATGTCGCCGCGATCGTCGACGCGGCGGTGCGCACCGGCGCTCAGGCCGTCCACCCCGGCTACGGATTCCTCTCGGAGAACGCTGATTTCGCGGCCGCTCTGGCGGCGGCCGGAATTGCGTTCATCGGGCCGCCGGTGGGCGCCATCCAGACCATGGGCGACAAGATCGCCGCCAAGGGCACCGTGTCGGCCTTCGGTGTGCCGGTGGTTCCCGGCATCGCGCGGCCCGGCCTTAGCGACGAGGAATTGATCGTCGGCCGCCGAGGAGATCGGTTACCCGGTCCTGGTCAAGCCATCCGCCGGTGGCGGCGGCAAGGGCATGCGCATGGTCGAGCAGTCGGCCGACCTGCCCGCCGCCCTGGTCAGCGCCCGTCGCGAGTCCGCCGCCGCATTCGGCGACGACACGCTGTTCCTGGAGCGGTTTGTGCTGCGCCCCAGGCACATCGAGGTGCAGGTGCTGGCCGATACGCACGGCAACGTGGTGCACTTCGGGGAGCGGGAGTGCAGCCTGCAGCGCCGGCATCAGAAGGTGATCGAGGAGGCGCCGTCTCCGCTGCTCGACCCCGAGACCCGCGCCCGGATCGGCGCCGCCGCCTGCGATACCGCCCGCAGCGTGGAGTACACCGGCGCGGGCACGGTGGAGTTCATCGTCTCCGCCGACCGGCCCGACGAGTTCTTCTTCATGGAGATGAACACCCGGCTTGCAGGTCGAGCACCCGGTCACCGAATTGGTGACCGGGTGGGATCTCGTCGAGTGGCAGGTTCGGATAGCGGCGGGGGAGAAGCTGACCGTCGACCAGGCCGATATCGCGTTGCAAGGGCACGCGATTGAAGCGCGGGTCTACGCCGAGGATCCCGCACATGGCTTTCTGCCCACCGGCGGCGATGTACTGGCGGTGACGGAATCCAACGCGGCCGGCGTGCGGATCGACTCGGGCCTGTCCGCGGGGATGGTCGTCGGCAGCGACTACGACCCTATGCTGGCGAAAGTCATTGCCTACGGCGCCGGATCGGGCCGCGGCGCTGCGAACCCTGGATCGGGCTCTGGCCGACACCGCGGTGCTCGGCGTCGTCACCAACATCGAGTTCGTCCGTTTTCTGCTGGCCGACCCCGACGTCGTCGCGGGTCGGCTCGACACCGGACTGCTGGACCGTCGTGCCGGCGACTTCGTGGCGGCGGAGCCCTCCGATCGAACAGTTCGTCGCCGCAGCGGCCTTCCGATGGCTGCGACGTTTTCCCGAGGCGGGTGCCGATCTGTGGGAGGTGCCGTCCGGGTGGCGAATCGGCAGCCATGCGCCGGTGAGCATCCGGCTGCGGTCCGGTGATCGCACCGACCACGTCCACATCGTCGGCGACCCAGACGCTGCCGAGGTTCGCATCGAGGATGGTGAATCTCGGCTGCTGCAAGCCGCTTTGGTGGATGACCGGCTGACGGTGACTCTCGACGGCCTGCGTGTCACCTACACCGTCGCCGCGCAGGACAGCAAGATCTGGCTGGCCGGCGACGGCGTCTTCGCAGTGTTCGAGGAGGTCCGCGAAGCACCGGTCCGTGAAGACGAAGAGGTCAGCGGCGACGCCGAATTGATCAGCCCGATGCCCGGCGCGGTCGTCGCGGTCGGCGTCGACGACGGCGCCGAGGTCTCGGCAGGCACGGTCGTGGTCACGGTCGAAGCGATGAAGATGGAACACGCGCTGACGGCGCCCGTCGACGGTGTCGTCGAACTTCTTGTCGCCGTTGGCGATCAGGTGAAAGTGGGCCAGCCGCTGGCCCGAATCCAGGTAGGGGACAACGCTGATGAATGACTTTCTTGTCGACCGGGACGCTCCCGGACGAATACCAACAGCTGGCCAAGACGGTCCGCGACTTCGCCCAGAGCGTGGTCGCGCCGGTGGCCGCAAAGCACGACGCCGAGCACTCCTTCCCCTACGAAGTGGTGGCCGGGATGGCCGAGATGGGCCTGTTCGGCCTGCCGTTCCCGGAGGAGTGGGGCGGCATGGGGGGCGACTACTTCGCCCTGTGTCTGGCGTTGGAGGAATTGGGCAAGGTCGACCAGAGCGTGGCGATCACCCTGGAGGCCGGGGTTTCGCTGGGCGCCATGCCCGTCTACCGGTTCGGCAGCGAGGCGCAGAAGCAGGAATGGTTGCCGCAGTTGGCCAGTGGACGCGCGCTGGGCGCGTTCGGTCTGACCGAGCCGGGTGGCGGCACCGATGCCGGCGCGACGAAGACCACCGCGCAGCTCGACGACGGCCACTGGGTGATCAACGGCTCCAAGCAGTTCATCACCAACTCCGGCACCGACATCACCAAGCTGGTCACCGTCACCGCAGTGACCGGTGAGCGGGACGGCAAGAAGGAAATCTCGTCGATCCTGATTCCGGCGCCCACCGCCGGGATTCACCGTGGAACCCGCCTACGACAAGGTCGGCTGGAACGCCTCGGACACCCACCCGCTGAGCTTCGACGACGTGCGGGTGCCCGAGGCGAATCTGCTCGGCGAGCGCGGCCGCGGCTACGCCAACTTCCTGCGCATCCTCGACGAGGGCCGCATCGCGATCGCGGCACTGTCTACCGGCGTTGCGCAGGGATGTGTCGACGAGAGCGTCAAGTACGCGCGGGAACGCGAAGCATTCGGACAAGCGATCGGCCGGTATCAGTCCATCGCGTTCACCATCGCTCGGATGGAGGCCCGCGCGCACACCGCCCGCACCGCCTATTACGACGCAGCGGCGCTGATGCTGGCCGGCAAGCCGTTCAAGAAACAGGCGGCGATCGCCAAGCTGGTCGCCAGCGAAGCGGCGATGGATAACGCCCGAGACGCCACCCAGGTTCACGGCGGATACGGGTTCATGAATGAATTCACGGTGGCCCGGCATTACCGGGACAGCAAGATTCTCGAGATCGGTGAGGGGACCACAGAGGTGCAGCTGATGTTGATCGCCCGCGAGGTTGGGTTGTGAGTGGCGGAAACGGCACGAACGGTGAACAGCCCTTCAGGACCGTGGTCCAGCGCGGCCTGTGGTTCGAGGAGTTCGAAACCGGCGTGCGGTATCTGCATCGTCCGGGTCGGACCATCACCGAGGCCGACAATGTGTTGTTCACGACGTTGACGATGAACACTCAAGCGCTGCATCTGGATGCCGCGTTCTCCGACGCGCTGCCGCCGTTCAATCAGCGGCTGGTGAACTCGATGTTCACTCTGTCGACGCTGGTCGGTTTGTCGGTCGCACAGCTGACCCAGGGCACCATCGTCGGCAACCTCGGTTTCTCCGACATTGCTTTCCCCAAGCCACTTTTCCACGGTGACACGCTGTACGCCGAAACCATCATCCTCGAGAAGCGGGCCTCCAAGAGCCGTCCGGGAGAGGGCATCGTGACGTTCGCGCACACCGGGCGCAACCAGCACGACGACGTGGTCGCCACCGCGAACCGCAAGACCATGGTGCGGATGCGCCCGGCCGAGGCGACCGACTGATGGGCCTGAGCAACCCCGGGCCGGCATGGCTGTTCTGCCCGGCCGACCGGCCGGAGCGCTACCAGAAGGCCGCGGCGGCAGCCGATGTCGTGATCCTCGATCTCGAAGACGGGTGCGCGGCCGCCGACCGGCCCGCCGCGCGTAAGGCGCTGGTCGACGTCCAGCTCGATCCGGCCCGAACCGTGGTGCGCGTCAACCAGTTCGGCACGACGACCAGGAACTCGATCTCGAGGCACTCGAGAAAACCCCGTACGACACCGTGATGCTGCCGAAATGCGAAGCGGTCGAACAGATCAGCGCACTCGCCCCGCTGGACGTGATCGTGCTTGTCGAGTCGCCCAAGGGCGCCCTGATCGTGACCGACACCGTCCAGGTGGACAACGCCGTCGCGGTGATGTGGGGAGCTGAGGACCTGTTCGCCGTACTCGGCGGCACGGCAAACCGCTACCCGGACGGGACATACCGCGAGGTTGCCCGCCACGTCCGTTCGCAGTCGCTGTTGGCGGCCAAGGCCTACGGTCGACTCGCGCTGGACTCGGTCTATCTCGACATCAAGGACCTCGATGGGCTACGCGCCGAAGTCGATGACGCGGTTGCGGTGGGCTTCGACGCGAAGGTTGCTATCCACCCCAGCCAGGTGTCGGTGATTCGGGCCGGATATGCGCCCTCACCCGATCAAATCCAGTGGGCGCGAGACGTTCTCGCCGCAGCGGTCGATGAACGGGGCGTCTTCGCGTTCGAGGGCGGCATGGTCGATGCACCGGTGTTGCGGCGAGCCGAGCGAATCGTGCACTTGGCGGGAGATGCCGGCTCGTAGCCACGGCTACCTGCGTTTGGCTGCGGCGAGCCGCGCGGCGAACTCCGGTGACTGAATCGAGTGGGCCTGCGGCCCGAGTTCGATGTCCTTGGCCTGCTCGTGCAGGTCGACATCGAGCGCACCCGGACTGGCAGTTGCGCGCATGGTGGCTTTGGTGGCAAGCACCACCTCCCGCGGCGCAGCCGCCGGGCCGGCCGCCAACTCCAATGCGGCGGCAACCGGGTCCTCGGCGACGCTGAGTGCAAGGCCATGCCGCACAGCGGATTCGGCGTCAAAGCGCATGCCGAATAGCAGTGCCGCGCGGGCCACCTGCGGTCCGACCCCGCGGTGCAGCATCCACGTCGCGCCACCGCCCGGATGGATTCCCAGCTTCTGGAAACGGGCGTCGAACAATGCGTTTGGCCCCGCTATGCGCACATCGGCGGCCAGCGCCAAGTTCAGTCCCGCACCGACGGCGGGGCCGTTGACGGCAGCGATTGTCGGCAGCGTGCATTTGGCGACGGCCATGAAGCCGTCGTAGAGCCGACGCAATCCCTCCTCGGCGGCGTTACCCAGAGCGCTGAGGTCGGCCCCGGCGCAAAACGCCTTGCCGGCGCCGGTGACGACGACCGCATGCACGTCGGAGTCAGCCTCGGCGCGTTCCACGGCGGCGCGCAGCTGCGTCGACATCTCGCCGGTGACGGCGTTGCGGCGATCCGGGTCGTTGACCGTGATCAGCGCGACATGGTCGGCGACATCGAACAAGACCAGGGACATCGGGGACCTCCGTAGATCGGCCGGCGACGGCGCGTGTCGCACCGATCGAGGACACGCGCCACATGGAACCCATCGGCCACATGGCACCTGAGCTGCACCCCCGGCAGGATTCGAACCTGCGACCACAAGATTAGAAGTCATGTGCTCTATCCAGCTGAGCTACGGGGGCCGAGGAATTCAAGCCCAGGTCAGTGTAGCCAACCGGACAAATGGGTATACCCGCCGACGCAACGCCGCCGGAAATGGCGTTGGCAGGGAAAGTGATCTGGTTTAGTGTGAGGCCTGCCACACGCACCGCCGGGACGGCAACGCCGCGGGCAGCGTGTGTTCTACGACCTCAGCGACGAGGAGCTCCAAGGGCATGACCGTAGCCATTGATGTCAGGGCGCGTTACTCCCAGGCACGTAGCGACGTGCTGCAGCTTGCGGCGATGCCGCTCGAGGCGTATCGCACCGGTGCACTGCTGCTACGCGGCTCGCCGGTGGTCGCACGCTTTTTGGCGGGCTGGCTGTCCGCCGAATTCCCGCCTCATGTCGTCACTGGTCACGCACTGTCCGGCGTGGCACCGCTGTCGGTGGGCCGGGTGGCGACGAGCTGGGCCGCGCAGCGGGCAGACCGGGTGTTGACCTCGGCTCTGGCGGATGCGTTCGGCCCGGACTACCGCGACGAGGTCCTCCAGCCGATCGACCGCGCCGCGTGTACTGGACGCGTGGGCCTGCTGCAGGCGGCCGGACACCGCCGCCGCTACGCAGCACAGACGTCGGACATCGTCTACGGCCCGGATCCTCGCGACAACATGCTGGACATCTGGCGGCACCGCGACGTCAAAGCGGGGGGTCGCGCGCCGGTGGTTCTGCAGATCCCGGGTGGCGCGTGGACAGTCAACGGTCGACGCCCGCAGGCGTATCCGCTGATGAGCCGGCTGGTCGAGCAGGGCTGGATCTGCGTGTCCATCGATTACCGCAAGAGCCCCCGCAACGCGTGGCCCGCGCACATCATCGACGTCAAGCGCGCGCTGGCCTGGGTTCGGCAGAACA
Organism: uncultured Actinomycetota bacterium; assembly: GCA_963796825.1. GTDB lineage: Bacteria > Actinomycetota > Actinomycetes > Mycobacteriales > Mycobacteriaceae > Mycobacterium. The sequence continues at coordinate 735,721 of CAWCNE010000003.1, read as the reverse complement.
TCGCCGACTACGGCGGCGATCCCGACTTCATCTCCGTCACGGGTGGCTCCGCCGGCGGGCACCTCGCCTCGTTGATTGCGCTCACCGCCAACGACGAGCGGCTGCAGCCCGGCTTCGAAGACGTCGACACGACGGTGCAGGCGGCGGCGCCGTACTACGGCGTATACGACCTGACCGACGCCACGAAAATGCACGAAATGATGATGCAGTTCCTGGAAATGTTCGTCATGAAAGAGCGGTACGCCGACAACCCGGAGACTGTTCGAATTCGCTTCGCCGATCTCGCATGTGCACCGCGATGCGCCGCCGTTCTTCGTACTGCACGGTGAAAGCGATGCGGTGATCCCGAATATGCAGGCGCGGGCGTTCGTCGGCGCACTCCGTCAGGCCGGCGCTGACACGTTGGGCTACGCCGAGCTTCCGCAACGCGCACCACGCTTTTGACCTGTTCGCCACGGTGCGGTCCAGATATGCCGCTAACGCTGTGGCCGACTTCCTCGGCGTGGTCTACGGACGCTACGCGCGCTCACAGTCGGCGGTTTCGCGCGACCGCGCCAATCCGGCCAGCTGAATTCAGCAAGGACAAAACCGCACCTTCACCGTTAATTCAACTATCCGCCAGCGGATTTCATCGACCATCGCAGGCGGGTCAATTCAGCGTTCTGATCCGCACATTTGGCTACCGCCGGCCGTACCGACCGGGCTACGTTGGAGTAGCGCATATCATCCTGGCAAACAGTCAGCTGACGTCGCGGGGGCGTGACGGTGGGACGGTTCCGAAACGGGAGGCTTGAGTGGCGAAAGCGGTGTCGGCGAGCGCGGCGACCAGACGGGGGATGAGCTGTGGCTGAGCAGCTCGATGCCGCCGGGATGCCTACGGCGCTGGGGCCGGTCGATTACCTCTTACACCGCGGGGAGGCCAATCCTCGCACTCGCTCAGGGATCATGGCGCTGGAAATTCTGGACCGCACGCCGGATTGGGAGCGGTTCCGTACCCGCTTCGACAACGCGTCACGAAAGGCCTTACGGCTCCGGCAAAAGGTGGTCGTGCCGACGTTGCCGACCGCTTCGCCACGCTGGGTCGTCGATCCCGATTTCAACCTGGATTTCCATGTCCGCAGGATGCGCGTCTCCGAACCGGGTTCGCTGCGACAGGTCTTCGATATCGCGGAGCTGATGATCCAGTCGCCGCTGGATATCGCCCGGCCGCTGTGGACGGCCACCCTGATCGAGGGTCTTCCCGACGGGAAGGCCGCGACCCTGCTGCATCTGTCTCACGCCGTCACCGACGGTGTGGGCAGCGTGGAAATGTTCGCCCACATTTATGACCTCGAGCGCGATCCGCCGGCGCAACCGACCCCGACCGAGCCGATTCCGCAGGATCTGTCGGCCAACGACCTGATGCGCGAGGGGCTCAACCATCTGCCCCTCAATGTGGCCAAAGGCGCAGGCGGGGCGCTGTGGGGTGCGGCGTCGGCAGTCGGGCGCGCGGTGTCCCGCCCGAGCGCCGCGCTGTCGGGTGTGCTGAGCTACGCCCGCTCGGGGGCGCGGGTGGTCAGCCGCGCCGCTGAGCCGTCTCCACTGCTTCGTCGCCGCAGCCTGGCCACCCGCAGCGAGGCCATCGACATCAAGCTGTCCGATTTGCACCGGGCGGCGAAAGCGGGTGGCGGCTCGATCAACGACGCCTACCTGGCTGGCCTGTCCGGCGCATTGGGGCGCTACCACGAAGCGCTCGGGGTGCCGATCTCGACGCTGCCGATGGCGGTGCCGGTCAGCCTGCGGGCCGAGTCCGACGCGGCCGGCGGCAACCGCTTCACCGGCGTCAACCTGGCGGCCCCTATCGGCACCACCGATCCGGTCGCTCGGATGCAGAAGATTCGCTTGCAGATGACCCAGCGCCGCGACGAGCCCGCGATGGACATCATCGGATCGATCGCGCCGGTGTTGAGCGTGCTGCCGGGGCCGCTGCTGGAATCGATGACGGGTTCAGTGGTCGGCTCCGACGTGCAGGCCAGCAACGTTCCTGTCTATCCCGGCGATACTTTCCTTGCCGGCGCAAAGGTGTTGCGGCAGTACGGTATCGGCCCACTCCCCGGTGTGGCGATGATGGTCGTGCTGATTTCTCGGGGTGGCTACTGCACCATCACCGCGCGCTACGACCGTGCCGCGATCCGCGACGAGAAACTGTTCGCCCAATGTCTGCTGGACGCGTTCAACGAAATCCTGGCGCTGGCAGGTGATCCCGCCCCGCAGGCGGTGCCGGCGTCGTTCGATGCCGAACCGTCAGGCACTTGAAGCGATCGGTGGTGGGTTCGTGAGCGCGGACGAGTCGAAGAAGCCGCCGCGTGATCTGCGGCTGCCGGGCTCGGTTGCCGAAATCATGGCCAGCCCGCCCGGACCCGAGATCGGCGCGTTCTTCGACCTGGACGGGACCCTGGTGGCCGGCTTCACCGCCATCATCCTCACCCAGGAACGCTTGCGGCGCCGCGACATGGGGGTCGGCGAGCTGTTCAGCATGGTCACCGCCGGCTTGAACCATCAACTCGGGCGTATCGAGTTCGAAGAGCTGATCGGTAAGGCCTCGGGCGCGCTGCGCGGGCGCATGCTGAGCGACCTGGAGGAGATCGGCGAGCGGCTGTTCGTCCAGCGCATCGAGTCTCGGATCTACCCGGAGATGCGCGAACTGGTCCGCGCGCACTTGGCCCGCGGACACACCGTGGTGCTCAGCTCGTCGGCGCTGACCATCCAGGTCGCACCGGTGGCGAAGCTTCCTCGGCATCCTCAACACGCTCACCAACAAGTTCGAGACGGACGACGACGGCATCCTCACCGGCGGCGTGGTCAGCCCCGATTCTGTGGGGGCCAGGCAAGGCCGCCGCGGTGCAGAAGTTCGCCGGCGAGAACGGCATTGACCTCAAGGACAGCTACTTTTACGCCGACGGCGACGAAGACGTCGCGCTGATGTATCTGGTCGGCAATCCGCGGCCGACCAACCCGGAAGGCAAGATGGCCGCGGTCGCCAAGCGGCGCGGCTGGCCGATTCTGCGGTTCACCAGTCGCAGCGGCGGGGGCATCACCGCGCAGCTGCGCACGCTGGCCGGCGTCGGCTCGGTGGTTCCCGTCGCGGCCGGCGCGCTCGGGATCGGGTTGCTGACCCGCAGCAGGCGCCGCGGGGTCAACTTCTTCACCGCGACGTGGTCGCAGATGTTGTTGACCGCCAGCGGTGTTCAGCTGAATATCGTCGGCGAGGAGAATCTGAACGCCGAGCGGCCGGCGGTGTTCATCTTCAACCACCGCAACCAGGCCGACCCCGTCATCGTCGGCGCGCTGATCCGCGACAACTGGGTGGCGGTCGGGCAAGAAGGAACTCGAGGGCGACCCGATCATGGGCACGCTCGGCAAGGTGCTCGACTCCGTCTTCATCGACCGGGACAACCCGACCGCGGCCGTGGAGTCGCTGCACCAGGTCGAAGAGCGTGCGAGGCAAGGGCTTTCGATCATGATCGCGCCCGAGGGCACCAGGCTGGACACCACCAGCGTCGGGCCGTTCAAGAAGGGGCCGTTCCGGATGGCGATGTCAGTGGGCATACCGATCGTGCCGATCGTGATCCGCAACGCCGAAATCATCGCCGCGCGCAACTCCACCACGATGAACCCCGGCACGGTGGATGTTGCTGTGTTCCCGCCGATTTCAGTCGCCGACTGGACGGTGGAGACGCTGTCGGATCGGATCGCCGAAGTGCGTCAGCTGTATGTGGACGCGTTGGCCGACTGGCCGGTCGACGAGCTGCCCGACCACGACGTGTACCGAAAGAAGCCGGCGCCACGCAAGGCCGCCAAGGCCGCGCCGCGAAAAAGGCCGCCAAGGCCGCGCCCGCGAAGAAAGCCGCGCCCGCGAAAAAGGCCGCGGCGAAAAAGACCGCCGCGAAGAAGACGGCCAAGGCCGCACAGCCCAAGGCGGCACCGCGCAAAGCGACCAAGGCGCAACCGAATACGCCTCGGCCGAAGGGCCGATCGTGACCACCCCGTCCGCCGACTCCGCCTCGCTCAGCGCCAGCGATGACACCTTGGTGCTGGCGTCGGCATCGTCGGCGATCGAGTCGGAACTGCTGGCAACGTGGCTGGATCAGCAACGTGCCCGGCACCCGGAGACCAAGCTCGAGGTGCTGGCGCTGCCCGAGCAGGACCCGTCGCCCGGAGCGCTGGCGCAACTCGTCGAGCAGCTCGAGTTGGACGAGGACCGCTCGATCGTGCCGGTGCGGGTCTTCTGGATGCCGGCGGCCGACGCGACGGCGCTGAACCGGGTGACGGCGTTGCTCCCGGGCCGAAATCCCTATCAGCCCAGCGAACGTCAACAGCGTCACATCCTGCGATCCGACCGTTCGCGCGCCCAGGTGGTAGCCGGTGAATCGGCCAAGGTATCCGAACTTCGTCAACAATGGCGCGACATCACGGTCGGCGACAATCCCCGTGAATTCGCACATTTCGTCACCCGCCGTGCGCTGCTGGCGATGGAACGCGCCGAATACCGAATCCTCGGACCGCAATACAAGTCGCCGCGGCTGGTTCGGCCCGAGATCATGGCGTCCGCGCGTTTTCGCGCCGGCCTGGAGAAGATTCCGGGCGCCAACCTCGAGCAAGCCGGAAAGATGCTCGACGAACTCGCCACCGGCTGGAGCCGGGTGTCTGTCGACCTCGTCTCCGTCCTCGGCAGGTTGTTCAGCCGGGGGTTCGATCGCGACATCGATTACGACGAGTACCAGGTCGCGGCGCTTCGGACTGCGCTGGAAACTCATCCGGCGGTGTTGCTGTTCTCGCACCGGTCCTACATCGACGGCGCGGTGATGCCGGTGGCGATGCAGGAGAATCGGCTGCCGCCGGTGCACGTATTCGCCGGTGTGAACCTGGCATTCGGGGTGATGGGACCGCTGATGCGCCGCGCTGGAACCATTTTCATCCGGCGCAACATCGGCAACGATCCGGTCTACAAGTACGTGCTCAAGGAGTACGTCGGCTATGTGGTGGAGAAGCGGTTCAACCTGAGCTGGTCCATCGAGGGCACCCGCTCGCGCACCGGGAAGATGTTGCCGCCCAAGCTCGGGCTGATGAGTTACGTGGCTGACGCCTATCTGGACGGACGCAGCGATGACATTCTGCTGCAAGGGGTTTCGATCAGCTTCGATCAGCTGCACGAGACCGCCGAATATGCCGCCTACGCCCGCGGCGGCGAGAAGCGTGCCGAGGGCTTGAGCTGGATGTACAGCTTCATCAAAGCCCAGGGCGAACGCAACTACGGCAAAATCTACGTCCGCTTCCCCGAAGCGGTCTCGATGCGCGACTATCTCGGCCCACACGGCCAGATCGTCGACGACGAGGCCGCCAAACGGCTTGCGCTGCAGAAGATGTCGTTCGAAGTCGCGTGGCGGATCCTGCAATCCACCCCGGTCAACGCGACCGGCCTGGTGTCCGCGCTGCTGCTGACCACCCACGGGGTGGCGTTGACGCTGCACGCAGCTGCACCACACGCTGCAGGATTCGCTCGACTATCTCGAGCGCAAGAACACTCCGATGTCGACCAGCGCGCTGCGGCTGCGCACACCCGAAGGTGTTCGTGCGGCGGTGGATTCGCTGTCGAATGGTCATCCGGTGACCCGGGTCGACAGCGGCCGAGAACCGGTGTGGCGCATCGCCCCTGAGAACGAGCACACCGCGGCGTTCTACCGCAACTCCGTCATCCACGCGTTCCTGGAGACCGTGATCGTCGAGCTGGCGTTGGCCTACGCGGCACGGGTCGAGGGCGACCGGCTCGAGGCGTTCTGGACCCAGGCGATGCGCCTGCGGGATCTGCTGAAATTCGACTTCTACTTCGCCGATTCCGCCGCATTCCGCCAGAACATCGCCGACGAGATGGCGTGGCACGACGGCTGGGAAGCAAAGGTTGCGGCGGGTTCCGACGAGATCGAAGCGATGCTCTACGCGAAGCGCCCGCTGATGTCGGACGCGATGCTGCGGGTGTTCTTCGAGGCCTACGAGATCGTCGCCGATGTGCTTCGCGATGCGCCGGCGGACATCGGCGCGAAAGAACTCACCCAGTTGGCGCTCGGCGTCGGCAAGCAGTACGTCGCGCAGGGTCGCGTGCGCAGCAGCGAGCCGGTATCGACGTTGCTGTTCGACACCGCACGCCAGGTCGTCGCCGACCAGGATCTGCTCGAGCCTGCGCCGGATCTGGCCGAGCGGCGGCTCGCGTTCCGCCGCGAATTGCAAGCCATCCTGCAGGATTTCGACCACGTCGCGCAGATCGCGCGCAACCAGTTCGTCGCCCGCGAGGCCGAGGCCCGCGGTGCGAGGCAGTCGTAGGTAACGCCGCCGTACTCTTTGGGTATGACGGGTCCTCCAGCCGCCACGCGCCGTGCGGTGGCGTGGCCGCTGCTCGTGGGGGTGGCGGCGCTGGCCGGTTGCACCGCGGCGGGGATCGGGGTGCTGTCGCTGGCAGCGGCGCTGACCGCAACCGGATTGCCCGATCCGGGTCCGGTGACCACGATTGGTCTGCCGTTCGTGCGGGCCGCCGGCGAGGTCGCGGCCGTGGTCGCTGTCGGGTCCTTCTTGACGGCTGCATTCCTCGTTCCGCCGCAGGACAACGGCGTCCTCGACGCCGACGGCTACCGCGCGCTGCGGGTCGGGACGGTGGCAGCCGGGGCATGGGCGGTGTGCGCCGCGCTGCTGGTGCCGCTGACCATCTCGGACGTATCCGGTCAGCCTTTTACCGCTCACCTGAACCCCGCGAGTCTGTGGTCGCTGGCCGGCATCATCAACATCTCGGCGGCGTGGCGGTGGACCGCGCTGCTGGCCGCGGTGCTGACGGTGGCCAGCCTTCCGGTGCTGCGCTGGTCGTGGACGCCGTTGCTGCTGGCCGGGTCGCTGGTGACGCTGATACCGCTCGGACTGACCGGTCACTCGTCGGCCGGCGGTTCGCACGACTTGGCCACCAACAGCCTGCTGATCCATCTGGTCGCGGGGAGCCTGTGGGCCGGTGGCCTGCTGGCGCTGCTGACGCACGTGGTCCGCGGCGGCGCAGCACGCCGATCTGGCCGCGCGACGATTCTCGACGATCGCGTTGTGGTGCTTTGGCGCAATGGCGCTCAGCGGCGTCGTCAATGCTGTGGTGCGAATCCGCCCATCGGACCTTCTGTCCAGCGATTACGGGCGGCTGGTTGTTGCCAAATTCGTGGCGTTGTGTCTGCTCGGTTTCGTCGGCTGGCGTCAGCGGCGCACCGGAGTCGTTGCGCTGCAGGCGGATCCGACATCGCGAACCCGACTGATCCGGCTGGCACTGATCGAGGCGGTGCTGTTCGGTCTCACGTTCGGCGTCGCTGTCGGCCTCGGTCGCACACCCCCTCCGCCGCTGCCGATCGGCATCCCCTCGATATCCGACGTGAAAATCGGTTATGACTTCGACGGACCGCTGACGCCGGTCCGGGTGCTCTTCGACTGGCGGTTCGACCTGATCTTCGGTTCGGCGGCGATCATCTTCGCGGCGCTGTATGTGGCCGGGGTGCGTCGGCTGCGACGTCGCGGTGACGCATGGCCGATGGGCCGGACCGTGGCCTGGCTGCTGGGCTGCCTGGCGCTGCTGTTCGTCACCTCGTCCGGGATGGGCCGCTACATGCCGGCGATGTTCAGCATGCACATGGCGGCCCACATGATGCTGTCGATGCTGGTGCCGGTCCTGCTGGTGTTGGGTGGGCCGGTCGGACTGGCGTTGCGCGCGCTCCCGGCCGCCGGCCGCGGGGACCCGCCCGGCATGCGGGAATGGGTGCTCGCCGCCCTGCACAGCAGGGTCTCGAAGTTCCTGACCAACCCGGTGGTCGCGACGGCATTGTTCGTTGCCGGGTTCTACGGGCTCTACCTGGGCGGCCTTTTCGACGCCGCGGTGGGCAGCCACATCGGCCACGTCGTCATGAATGTGCACTTCCTGGCCAGCGGCTACTTGTTCTATTGGGTCGTCATCGGAGTAGACCCGACGCCGCGGCCGATACCGCCGCTGGCGAAGGTCGGAGTCGTCTTTGCCTCGCTGCCTCTGCACGCATTCTTTGCCATCATCCTGATGAGCATGGACACAGTGCTCGGCGGGAGCTTCTACCGATCGCTGCACCTGAGCTGGCATACCGATCTGCTGGGTGATCAGCGGCTCGGCGGTGGAATGGCCTGGGCTGCAGGGGAAATACCGCTGGCGGTCGTGATGATCGCGCTGCTGGTGCAATGGTCGCGCAGCGATCGGCGAACCGCCCGTCGACTGGATCGTGCCGCCGACCGTGATGATGACGCGGAGCTGGTGGCATACAACGCGATGCTCGCTGAGCTGGCCCGCGGCGACCGCTAGGTTTTCGCGTTCGCTAGTGAGTCGCGAAACAGCAGCCAGGGCTGTGATTCCTGCCGAATTCGCGCTCGGCCGCCGCGCTTTATCCACAGTCGCACCTATATCCCCAGCACCGACTGAGGCCGCCGCGCGGAGCGGGCTCGCTGTCGGCCTCTCGTAACTGAATGGCAGGCAGGCAGCACCGGTTGCGGTGCGATAGGAGAAAGAGGAACAAGAAATGTTCGAAACGCCAGTGACCGTGGTCGGAAACGTGGTCAACGACCTCAAGCGCCGCAGAGTCGGTGACCAGGAGGTGCTGAAGTTCCGGGTCGCCAGCAATTCCCGGCGCCGCGCCGCCGATGGCAACTGGGAGCCCGGCAACTCGCTGTTCGTCACCGTCAACTGCTGGGGCCGGCTGGTCTCAGGCGTCGGCGCTTCGCTGGGCAAGGGCTCGCCGGTGATCGTGTCCGGGCACCTCTACACCAGCGAATACGAGGACCGCGACGGCAATCAGCGCTCGACTCTGGAGATGCGCGCGATCGCGGTCGGTCCCGATCTGTCCCGCTGTATCGCGCGGGTGGAGAAGACCGTCTCGTCCGGGTCGGCGACTGCGGCGACCGAGGCCGAGGAGGCGAAAGAGCCGGACAGCGCGGACGACGATTCCGCCGCGGAGGCACCGCTGCAGATGTCGGCTTAGCTGCGCGCCGGCGGCGGAGCCGGACACGTTGCCCGTCCGGTGACGATGCGCGCCGCGTAGCGGCGTGACGAGAAGCCGGACAAGTTGCCTAGGATGGGGCGCGAGCATCACCCCGCAATCAGAAAGGCAACACCGCCGCATGGCTGAGTTCATCTACACGATGAAAAAGGTCCGCAAGGCGCACGGCGACAAAGTCATCCTCGACGACGTCACCTTGAGCTTCTATCCGGGCGCCAAGATCGGCGTCGTCGGCCCCAACGGGGCGGGTAAGTCGAGCGTCTTGCGGATCATGGCCGGGCTGGACAAGGCCAACAACGGCGAAGCCTTCCTGGCCCCCGGCGCGACGGTCGGCATCCTGCAGCAGGAACCTCCGCTGAACGAGGAGAAGACCGTTCGCGGCAACGTCGAGGAAGGACTCGGCGACATCAAGGTCAAGCTCGACCGCTTCAACGAAGTCGCTGAGCTGATGGCCACCGACTACTCCGACGAGCTGATGGAGGAGATGGGCGGGCTGCAGGAAGAGCTCGACCACGCCAACGCATGGGATCTCGACTCGCAGCTCGAGCAGGCGATGGACGCGCTGCGTTGCCCGCCGCCGGACGAGCCGGTGACCCACCTGTCCGGCGGTGAGCGGCGCCGCGTGGCGCTGTGCAAGCTGCTGCTGTCCAAGCCGGACCTGCTGCTGCTCGACGAGCCGACCAACCACCTCGACGCCGAGAGTGTGCAGTGGCTCGAGCAGCACCTGGCCGCCTACGAGGGCGCGGTTCTGGCGGTCACCCACGACCGCTACTTCCTCGACAACGTCGCCCAGTGGATCTTGGAGCTCGACCGCGGCCGGGCCTACCCGTACGAGGGCAACTACTCCACCTACCTGGAGAAGAAGGCCGAGCGGCTCTCGGTGCAGGGCCGCAAGGACGTCAAATTGCAGAAGCGGCTCACCGAGGAGCTGGCCTGGGTCCGGTCCGGCGCCAAGGCCCGCCAGGCCAAGAGCAAGGCCCGTCTGCAGCGCTACGAGGAGATGGCGGCCGAGGCCGAGAAGACGCGCAAGCTCGACTTCGAGGAGATCCAGATCCCGACCGGTCCGCGGCTGGGCAACCTGGTGGTCGAGGTCGACCATCTCGACAAGGGCTTCGACGGTCGCACGCTGATCAAGGATCTGTCGTTCACGCTGCCCCGCAACGGCATCGTCGGCGTGATCGGTCCCAACGGTGTCGGTAAGACCACGCTGTTCAAGACCATCGTCGGGCTCGAACAGCCGGACAGCGGCGTCGTCAAGGTCGGCGAAACCGTGAAGCTGAGCTACGTCGACCAGTCACGCGGCGGCCTCGACCCGAAGAAGAACGTCTGGCAGACCGTCTCCGACGGGCTGGACTACATCCAGGTCGGGCAGAACGAGATCCCGTCGCGGGCCTATGTGTCGGCGTTCGGTTTCAAGGGCCCCGACCAGCAGAAGCCGGCCGGCGTGCTCTCCGGTGGTGAACGCAACAGGCTCAACCTGGCGCTCACCCTCAAAGAGGGCGGCAACCTGATCCTGCTCGACGAGCCGACCAACGACCTCGACGTCGAGACGCTCGGCTCGCTGGAGAACGCGCTGGAGAAATTCCCCGGCTGCGCGGTGGTGATCTCCCACGACCGCTGGTTCCTCGACCGGACCTGCACCCACATCCTGGCGTGGGAGGGTGACGGCGAGCACGAGGCCAAGTGGTTCTGGTTCGAGGGCAACTTCGGCGCCTACGAGGAGAACAAGATCGAGCGCCTCGGAGCCGATGCGGCGCGTCCACACCGGGTGACTCACCGAAGGCTCACGCGCGACTAGTGTCAGGCATGCCAGCGTTGGTATGCGTGCTGAGGAGCGGTCGGCATGACGGTTGATGCTCTTGACTGGACGAAGTTCACTGACGGCAACGAGATTCCCGAGTGGATATCGCACGCCTATTCCGACAGCTACCAAGGCCCGCACGAAGATGAGGCCGACGCTGAATCGGCAGCGGAGTCGATCCCGACGGTGACGCCGGCACTACTGAAGTCGCACTACCGGCTGGGCTCGCACCGTCCGGCGGGGGAGAGCCGGGTCGCCGTGTACCCGCCGGACGACCCGGGTGGCTTCGGGCCCGCGCTCCAGGTGGTCACCGACGACGGCGCGATGCTGATGGATTCGGTGACGGTCCTGCTGCATCGGCTGGGGGTGTCCTACGCCGCAATCATGAACCCGGTTTTCCACGTGCGCCGGGACGACACCGGCGACCTGCTCGCCGTAGGCCCGAAGGAATCCGGCGGCGACGGGATCGACGAGACCTGGCTCCACGTCCAGCTCTCACCGTCGGTGGACCGCAACGCGCTGCACGAAGCCGAGCGCCTGTTGCCGGGCGTCCTCGCCGACCTGCGCAGGGTCGCGGCGGACGCGACGGCGATGATCGCTGTGCTCGACGACCTGGCCAACGACGTCGAGTCCAACGCGAACGGCCACTACCCGGGTGACGACAACGCCGACGTCGCGACCTTGCTGCGCTGGCTGGCCGCAGGACATTTCACGCTGCTGGGATATCAACGCTGCCCGGTGCGCGACGGCCGGGTGTCGGGTGATGCAGCGACGGCCAGCCTCGGAGTGTTGCGGCGGCGCAAGGGATCTCGCCCGCGGCTGACCTTGGACAAGGAACTGCTGGCGCTCGCGCAGACCGACGTTGCCAGTTACCTGCGGTTCGGTGCCTACCCGTATGTGTTCGCGGTCCGTGAGAACGCCGACGGCACCGTCTTCGAGCATCGCCTCATCGGCCTGTTCACGGTCGCGGCGATGAACGCCGACGTCCTGGAGATCCCCATCATCTCGCGCCGGGTGCACGAGGTTCTCACGCTGGCCGATCTCGACCCCGGCCATCCGGGACAGCTGTTGCTCGACGTCCTCCAAACCGTGCCTCGTTCAGAGCTTTTCGCGCGCAGCGCCGACGAGCTACTGGCGATGGCCAAATCGGTGGTCGACCTCGGATCGGGGCGCCGCGCACTGCTGTTCTTACGCGCCGACCGCCTCGAGTACTTCGTGTCGTCCCTGGTGTACCTGCCGCGCGACCGCTACACGACGGCAGTGCGCCTGCAGATCGAGGACATCCTGGTTCGGGAATTCGGCGGCACCAGCCTCGAATTCACCGCGCGTGTCACCGAATCACCCTGGGCGCTGCTGCATTTCATGGTCCGGCTGCGTGAAGACAGCGCGACCAAGATCGACACCTCCGACGCCAACCGGGTTCGGCTTCAATCCCTGTTGACCGAAGCCGCGCGTACCTGGTCGGACCGGCTGATCACCGACGCTGTTGCTGCGGGCGTCGATCCCCTGAAGGTCGAGCACTACGCGGCCGCGTTCACCGAGGCGTACAAACAGAGCGTCACCCCGGCGGATGCGATCAACGACATCGCGATCTTCGACGAGCTCACCGACGATTCGGTCAAGCTGGTGCTCTCCGACCACGACTACGACGAAACCGTGCGGCTGACATGGTATTTGGGCGGACGAACCGCGTCGTTGAGTGAGCTGCTGCCGATGCTGCAGTCGATGGGCGTCGTGGTGCTCGAAGAGCGACCGTTCACCGTCACCCGTCCCGACGGGCTGCCGATCTGGATCTATCAGTTCAAGATCACCCCGCAACCCACCGTCCCACTGGCCCGGCCGGGCCCGGAACGGGAGGCCACCGCCCAGCGCTTCGCCGACGCGGTGAGCGCGATCTGGGAAGGCCGCGCCGAGATCGACCGGTTCAACGAGCTGGTGATGCGCGCCGACCTGACCTGGCAGCAGGTGGTGCTGCTGCGCAGCTACGCGAAGTACTCTGCGGCAGGCCGGTTTCGCCTACAGCCAGTCGCATATCGAAGTCGGTGGTCAACGAAAACCCGTCCACTGCACGGGCTCTGGTGGCGCTGTTCGAGGCGCTCTTCGATCCCGACCCGTCCCGATCGAAGACCCGCGACGCGCAAGCCGCGGCGGCGGCGGTCGCCTCGGACATCGACGCGCTGGTCAGCATGGACACCGATCGCGTGCTGCGCGCGTTCGCCGAGCTGATTCAGGCCACGCTGCGCACCAATTACTTTGTCACGCAGCAAGGGTTCGGCCCGCAGTCAGAATGTGCTGTCGCTGAAACTGGACGCCCAGCTGATCGAAGAGCTTCCGCTGCCGCGTCCGAAGTTCGAGATCTTCGTCTACTCACCCCGAGTCGAAGGTGTGCACCTGCGGTTCGGCTACGTGGCGCGCGGTGGCCTGCGCTGGTCGGACCGCCGGGAGGACTTCCGCACCGAGATCCTGGGCCTGGTCAAGGCGCAGGCCGTCAAGAACGCGGTGATCGTGCCGGTCGGCGCCAAGGGCGGATTCGTCGTCAAGCAGCCGCCGCTGCCCACCGGCGACGCCGCCGCCGACCGCGATGCGAACCGCAACGAAGGCATCGCCTGCTACAAGCTGTTCATCTCCGGCCTGCTCGACGTCACCGACAACGTCGACCACGTCACGCGGGAGGTAAGCGCCCCAAGGGAAGTCGTGCGGCGCGACGGCGACGACGCCTACCTGGTGGTAGCCGCCGACAAAGGCACCGCGACGTTCTCCGACATCGCCAACGAGGTCGCGGAGTCCTACGGCTTCTGGCTGGGCGACGCCTTCGCGTCCGGCGGGTCGGTCGGCTACGACCACAAAGCGATGGGCATCACCGCCAAGGGCGCCTGGGAAGCGGTCAAGCGGCACTTCCGCGAGATGGGCGTCGACACCCAAACCGAGGACTTCACCGTCGTCGGCGTCGGCGACATGAGCGGCGACGTGTTCGGCAACGGCATGTTGCTGTCCAAGCACATTCGGCTGCTGGCCGCCTTCGACCACCGGCACATCTTCCTCGACCCCGACCCTGATCCGCGCCTCGACATGGCAGGAACGACAACGGATGTTCGACCTGCCCCGCTCCAGCTGGGACGACTACGACACGTCGCTGATCAGCGAGGGCGGCGGGGTGTACAGCCGCGAACACAAATCGATCCCGATCAGCGATCAGGTCCGCGTGGCGCTGGGCATCGAGGACGACGTCACCGAGATGACGCCACCCAATCTGGTACGCGCGATCCTGCGGGCGCCGGTGGATCTGTTGTTCAACGGCGGCATCGGCACCTACGTCAAGGCTGAAGCAGAATCCGACGCCGACGTCGGTGACCGCGCCAACGATGCGCTGCGGGTCAACGCGAACCAACTGCGCGCGAAAGTCGTTGGCGAGGGCGGCAATCTGGGTGTCACGGCGCTCGGCCGGGTCGAGTTCGATCTGTGCGGCGGGCGGATCAACACCGACGCGATGGACAATTCGGCCGGTGTGGACTGCTCCGACCACGAGGTCAACATCAAGATCCTGGTCGACGCGCAGGTGACCGCCGGCAAGATCGACCCGGGCTGAACGCACCGAGCTGCTCGAGTCGATGACCGACGAGGTCGCCGAATTGGTGCTCGCCGACAACGCCGACCAGAACGACCTGATCGGCACCAGCCGCGCCAACGCGCCCGAGCCTGCTGCCGGTGCACGCCGACCAGATCAAATACCTGGTGGCCGAGCGGGGGCTCAACCGCGAACTCGAAGCGCTGCCCTCGGAGAAGGAGATCGCGCGTCGGCTCGAGGTCGGCCTCGGACTCACCTCGCCGGAACTCGCGACGCTTGATGGCGCACGTCAAGCTGACACTCAAAGACGAGCTGCTGGAAACCGATCTGCCGGATCAAGAGGTGTTCGCCGGCAAACTGCCCCGCTATTTCCCGTCGCAGCTGCGCGACCGGTGCGGTCCGGCGATCCGCTCGCACCAACTGCGGCGCGAGATCGTGACCACCATGCTGGTCAACGATCTGGTGGACACCGCCGGCATCAGCTATGACTACCGCATCACCCACGACACCGGGGTGAGCCCGGTGGATGCCGTGCGCACCTACGCGGCGACCGACGCCATCTTCGGGGTGGAGCAGCTGTGGCACAGCATCCGCGCGGCCGGGCTGCCGATCGCGGTGTCCGATCAGATGACGCTGGACACCCGTCGGCTGATCGACCGCGCCGGACGTTGGCTGCTCAACTACCGTCCGCAGCCGCTGGCGGTGGGCGCTGAAATCAACCGATTCGCAAAGAAAGTCGCGACGCTGACACCGCGGATGTCGGAGTGGCTGCGCGGTGACGACAAGGCGATCGTGGAGAAGGAAGCCGCTGAATTCGTCACGCAGGGCGCGTCGCGAGGAGCTCGGCCTACATGGTGGCCGTCGGCTTGTACCGGTACAGCCTGCTCGACATCATCGATGTCGCCGACATCGAGGATCGCGAGCCCGCCGAGGTTGCCGACACCTATTTCGCGCTGATGGATCGGCTGGGCACCGACGGCCTGCTGACCGCGGTATCCGAACTGCCGCGCAGCGACCGCTGGCACTCGTTGGCGCGGTTGGCGATTCGTGACGACATCTACTCGTCGTTGCGCTCGCTTGTGTTTCGACGTGCTCGCGGTCGGCGAGCCGGACGAGACCGGCGAGGAGAAGATCGCCGAATGGGAGCACACCAGCGCATCGCGGGTGGAGCGGGCGCGCCGGACACTGATCGAAATCTATGAGAGCGGTCAACGGGATCTGGCCACACTGTCGGTGGCGGCGCGTCAGATTCGCTCGATGACGCGCACGAGCGGCCGAGGAGCAGCAGGGTGAGCAGCCCGGGATTCGTTGCGCCGGTTCCGGTCCGGTGGTCGGACATCGACATGTACCAGCATGTCAACCACGCGACCATGGTCACGATCATGGAGGAGGCGCGCGTTCCGTTCCTCAAACCGGCTTTCGAGTCCGACATCCTCGACATCGGCCTGCTGATCGCCGACGTGCGCGTCACCTACAAAGGTCAACTGCGGCTGATCGATTCGCCGCTGCAGGTGACGATGTGGACCAAGCGCTTGCGGGCGGTCGATTTCACCCTCGGCTACGAAGTGCGTTCGGTCAACGCCGACCCCGAGTCGAAGCCTGCGGTGATCGGCGAGTCGCAGCTGGCCGCATTCAACATCGATGAGCAACGACTGGTGCGCCTGTCGCCGCACCATCGGGAATACCTGCAGCGGTGGCTGAGGTAGCCGAGCGGGGCGTGTGGCTGGGCCCTGAATCCGTTGCCGCCCACCGCGCCGACCTGGCCGCGTTCGTCGAGCGGGCGGCGCGGCTCGACGCCGCCGCGGTGATCCGGTTGCGCGCGCGGTCGGCCGGGGGCTTCACCGCCTGGGCTACAACGGGTTTGGACGTGCTGGCCAGCAGGGTGGTAGCCGGCGTTGTGCGTCCCGACGACTTATCGGTCGGTGCAGACGAATTGGCGCGCGGGCTGGCCAGCCGTCGACAGCTCCGGCTACGTCAATCCGGGCTTCCCGATGGACTCCGCGTGGCGTGGCGCTTTGCCGCCGGACTCCGGATTCACCCACCTCGAGGACGTTCCGGCCCGCCTGATGCTGGACTTGGCCCAGCGCGGGTCGCAGCTGGCCAAAGAGCACGGCAGCGCGCAGGGGCCGCCGGTGTCGCTGCTGGACCAGGAAGTGATCCGGGTCAGCGCCGCCGACGACAGTGTCGGCGTGCCGATGCGTTGCGTATTCGCGCTTGACCGCAATGGGTTTCCTGCCGCAGGACGCCGATGCCGTCGACGCCGACGAGATGGTGCGGGTTCGCGCGTCTGCGGGCCTGGCTGCGCATCGACGCGCGGTTCGGCTCGGTGTATCGGCGGCGCGGCGACCCGGCGGTTGTGCTGCGCTGATCTACGTGCGAGTATCGCGACCACAACGGCAGGACCTCATCGAGGTGGTCCATGAACTTCTTCAGGCCCACCCGGTACTCCACGTAGCCGTAGCGGTCGACTGCGCGCGCGGGAAACGCGATCCCGACGCCGAACAGTCCGGGGGCCAGAATGCCGTTGTCGGGGTTGTAATCAAGCTGACCCCATTGTCTGGTCTCGGGCAGCGTTCGGCGTTCGAAGCCGACCGTGTACACCGCGAGATCGCACTCGGCGAGCTTCTCATCGAACTCCGGGCCGTCGACCAGACACCGCTCCAGACGGTCCGGCAGCACACCGTCGATGTTCTCCCGAGCCCAGACCGCCGCCCGGCCTTTGAGGCCGGAATCGTCGAACAGGATCCAATCATCCAGATAGACGGCGTATTTGAGCGGACTGCGGTAGAAGTTGACCACTTTCGCCACCGGGTGACGCAGCAGAGTGCGGCAAGCACGATCATCGAGGAGTGCGACGAACCGAACACCGCGACCGTGGCGTTCTCCAGCGGTTCGTCGGCCAGCTTTTCCGGGTCGAGAGCAACTTCTAGCGGAATCTCCTGCAGCTGAGGGTAGTTGAGCTTCTTCGGGGTCGCCCCGACCGCGAGGATCACATTGGCCGAGGTCAGGTCCTGCTGTTCTGTATCGATCCGCCACCGCCGGTTCTCCAGGACCAGACCGGTGGCCGTGGTTTCGACGGTGTCCACCCGCTCGCGAAGCTGTTCGGTGATCCACCTCAGTGGATCGGCGACCAGGGCGAGCGCGCAGGTCTCCTCGGGATCGGTTTCGGTCAGCGGCATCGGGGGTGCTTCGGAGAACCGAAAGGCTTTGGCGCCGTTCAGATATTCGAGGAATGCACCGACCTTTGTGTTACTGGACACCGATCGCCACTTTGCACCGAGATCGCCCGCCGCGAACGCGGGATCGATCCAGGCGATGTCCTTGTCGGCAATGCCGTGATCGAGAAGTTTGCCCACGGCGGCAATGCCCGCAGGTCCGGCCCCGATGACTGCCCATGCATACGTCATGCGTTATGTATAGAGATACGAGCAGCCATGCGCTACCCGCGCGGCTCGGGCGACAGCACCAGCCACGCCGCCGCGTTCGGCGGCAGCTTCCCGTCGACCAGTGGTGCGCTGGTCAGAATCGGCTCGCCATCGGGCAGCGGTATCGGCTGCTTGCCGGCGTTGAGCACGCAGCGCAACCCGTCGTCGCCGCGGGCGAACGCCAGCGCATCGCCGCGAGGCGCTTCCAGCCACTCGATGCCCTCTCCGGTGAATTCGGCATGGCTGCGCCGTATTTCGAGGGCCCGCTGAAAGAACGACAACGTCGAGTCGGCCTTGAGCAGCTGCTTCTCGACGGTGAGCGACTCCCATTCCGGGGGTATCGGCAACCAGGTGTCGGCCGACGTGGAGAAACCGAATGGGGGAGTGTCGCCGCGCCAAGGAATCGGGATGCGGCACCCGTCGCGGCCGCGGACGGTGTGCCCGGAGCGTTCCCAGGTCGGATCACGCAGCGCCTCGTCGGGCAGTTCGACATTGGGCAGGCCCAATTCCTGGCCGTTGTAGAGAAATACCGCTGCCGGGCAGGGCCAGGGTCAGCAGCGCCATCGCGCGGGCCCGATCCAATCCGACATCGCCACCGCCGTAGCGGCTGGGCGCCCGAACGACATCGTGGTTCTCCAACGTCCATGTGGGAGTGGCATTTTCCATCGCCGCCGCAACCAAGGTGTTCTCGATCGCTTCGTGAATCGCCGCGAGGGTCGAATTCGGCTCGCACCAAGCGGAAATTGAAGCCCAGGTGCAGCTCGTCGGCGCGGACGTACTCGGCCCAGCTGGCGTTGTCGAACACCCATACTTCGCCGATCGTCACCGCCTCCGGGTAGTCGTTCATCACGCGGCGGATATTGCGGTGAATCGCATGCACATTGGGATGGTTGAACCGTGGATCGCCGTCGCTGAGCATCCGTGGCCGCATTTCGACATCGGTGTCCGGAAGGCCCGGCGGTTTGGCCATCCCGTGTGCGACGTCGATGCGGAAGCCGTCGACGCCGCGCTCCAGCCAGAACCGCAGCGTCTTTTCGAGATCGTCGAAGACCTCCGGGTTGTCCCAATTGAGGTCCGGCTGTTCGACATCGAAGAGGTGCAGATACCACTGGCCCGGTTCGCCGTTCGGCTCGACGACCCGCGTCCACGACGGCCCGCCGAAAACGGACTGCCAATTGTTCGGCGGCTCAGCCCCTCCGGGTCCGCGTCCGTCGCGGAAAATGTAGCGGTCGCGAGCAGCGCTGCCCGGCTCGGCGGCAAGCGCCTCGCGGAACCACGGATGCTTCGAGCTGGTGTGGTTGGGCACCAGGTCCATGGTGATCTTGATGCCGCGCTGATGCGCGGCGGCGATCAGTCGTTCCAGTGCGGCCAGGCTGCCGAACAGCGGATCGATGTCGCGTGGGTCCGACACGTCGTAGCCGTGATCGGCCATGGGGGACACCATGATCGGGCTGAACCAGATCGAGTTGACGCCGAGTCGGTCGAGATAGTCCAACTGCGCTGCCACACCATCGATGTCGCCGACTCCGTCGCCGCTGCTGTCGGCGAATGATCGCGGATACACCTGGTAGAACACGGCATCGGTCCACCACGTTCGCTGTGGTTGTTGTTGTGTGCTCATCAGAACGGCGAGTTGACCATTGACTGCGCCGCCATTTCCAGGTAGTCGAGCAGCGCCTTGCGATGCGCGTCGTCGAGGGTTGCCGAGTCGATCGATGCGACCGCGGTGTGCATACAGCGCAGCCACGCGTCGCGCTCGAACGGGCCGATCTGGAAGGGCGCGTGCCGCATCCGCAGTCGGGGATGGCCGCGCTGCTCGGAGTATGTGCGCGGGCCACCCCAGTACTGCTCGAGAAACATCCGCAGTCGTTCCTCGGCGCCCGCCAGATCGTCCTCGGGGTAGAGCGGCCGCAGGATCTCGTCCTCGGCGACCAGCTCGTAGAAGCGCGCCACGATCGCATGGAACGTATCCGCACCGCCGACAGCGTCGTAGAAGGTCTCTTGTGGTTGTTCCATCGCCTCCATTGTGGGCTATGCCCAGAGCGGGCCGCCGAGCGACATATGAACCTTGCGCGAGGACCTCGCCACCGGGTGTTCACCGGATTGACCAGCGGACACCGGCCAATTTGGCGTGCACTCGCTGACGAATCGTGGTGGACTGGTCGGCGGAGGACGCATGGCGCAGCGCACAAAACGCCGCAGCCACCACAGTTCAGGTGCGGCGGCAGGCCTCAACAGGCCCGCGACCGGCTCAGCCCTGCACAGCGTCCAGAGCGTCGACTCACCTCCGCCCGCTTTGCATGACGCCGGATCCATCTGGAATCGCCGGCGGGTGCTGCTGCTGAACTCCACCTACGAGCCGTTGACGGCGTTGCCGGTCCGGCGGGCGATCGTCATGCTGATCTGCGGCAAGGCCGACGTGGTGCATGACGATCCGACCGGTCCGGTCGTGCACTCCTCGACCAGTTCGATCGCGGTGCCGTCGGTGATCCGGTTGCGCACGTTCGTCCGGGTGCCCTATCGGGCCAGGGTCCCGATGACCCGCGCGGCTCTGATGCATCGCGACCGGTTCTGCTGCGCCTACTGCGGAGCCAAGGCCGACACCGTCGACCATGTGGTGCCGCGCAGCCGCGGCGGCGAACATTCGTGGGAGAACTGCGTGGCGTGCTGCTCGACCTGCAACCACCGCAAGGGCGACAAGTTGCTGGCCGAGCTGGGTTGGTCGCTGCGGATGGCGCCGACCCCGCCCAAGGGTCAGCACTGGCGGCTGCTGTCGACGGTCAAAGACCTTGACCCGGCGTGGGTGCGATACCTCGGCGAAGGCGCGGCGTAGCCCGGGCCAAGCCGCGACGTGGGTAGCTCACGGATCGCCGGTGAGATACGGTTTGCGTCGTGAGCACGATGGAGATTCACGCATACTTCCTGGGTATCCCGTTACTGCTGACCGTCTTGATCGCCGCGGCGATCTGGTCACGCAAGGGTCCACACCCGGCGACCTACAAACTGTCGGAGTCCTGGACGCATTCGCCGATCCTGTGGGCCGCTACCGACGAGGCCGTCGGTCACGGTCACCACGGCCACGACGAGTTCAGCGTGGGAGGTGGCGCAAGTGGCAAGTGGTGAGCTGGCAACCGTCGCAACAGGCTTGCCCGCCGAATTGCCGCACGGCTCGGCGATCACGACCAGCGGCCGCATCTCGGGTGTCACCGAACCCGGCGAACTCTCGGTGCACTACCCGTTCCCGATCAACGACCTGGTCACCCTCGACGACGCGCTGACCTACGGGTCGCGGGCCGCGGGCGCACGCTTTGCGGTCTACATCGGCGACCTGGGCAGCGACACCGGCGCGCGGGCTCGCGAAATCCTGGCGAAGGTGCCGACGCCCAACGACGCGGTGCTGATCGCCGTCTCACCGGATCAGCACGTGATCGAGGTGGTCTACGGCTCAGCGGTCCGCGGCCGCGGAGCCGAGTCGGCCGCGCCGCTCGGTGTCGCCGCAGCGGCGGCGTCATTCAAGGACGGCCACCTGATCGACGGCCTGGTCAGCGCGGTCCGGGTGACCAGCGCCGGTATCTCGCCGGCCTATTCGGCGGCCGTGCCGCCCGGTCAGGCCTCGCCGCCACCGTCGAAACGTCGCGCTCGTAGCGACCTCTCGATGCCGGCGCGGCCCTCGAGCACCAGTCGGCGCAAGGCCGGCGGCAACCCGGGTTCGGCAAGGAACGCGTCCGCGGCGGCTATGCCTTCGTCGCTGATGTCCCACGACGGGTACAGGCCGACCACCACCGTCTGCGCGACCTCGCTCGACCGCCGCTCCCAGATGCCGCGTGATCGCGGCAAAGTACCTGGCGCCGAACGGCTTGCAGCAGCTCGCCCTGTCCGGGCTCGACGAACCCGCTGATGATCGATCGGGCGACGATGTTGGCCAGCGTGTCGTCTTCGGTGACCTGAGTCCACGCCGCTTCCTTCACGGCCGACTGCGGCCGCGCGGCCGCGGCTTGCGCGCCGAGCCGTTTGCCTGCAGACGTCGGGTCGCGCTGGACCTCGGCGTCGATGAAGGGCGTCTGCGGGCCGTCGGCGTCGATCGCGCCGGCGGCGGCCAGCGCGGTGACGATCCGCCAACGCAGATCGGTGTCGACCGTCAGCCCCGCCAGGCCCAAATCGGCGGGATCGCGTTCGAGAAGGTCGGTCAGCACGGACACCTGCTGGGTCGACAGCACCGATGTGCACAGCGCGTTGACGAACGCCAGCTGATGGTCTGAACCAGCCGCCGCGCCGCGGGCCAGTTCCAGCAGCCGGTCAGCGAATGCCGGCCAGCCCTCCGACTGCGCCCAGTCGGGGTCGGCGTAGGAGCCCAGCGCGGTCTGCGCCTGCAGCAGCAGCCGCTGGGCCACACCGACTTCGGATTCGGCCTGAATGCCGCCGGAGACCAGCGACACGAAATCGCGGGCGCGCAACTCGGCGTCGCGGGTCATCTCCCACGCCGCCGACCACACCAATGTTCGCGGCAGGGGTTCGGCGATGTCAGCGATGCGGCCCAGCGCGGTGTCCAGCGATCCGGGGTCCAGCCGCAGCGAGCAGTAGGTCAGATCGTCGTCGTTGACCAGAACCAGTCTGCCCGCCGAAACCCCGACCAGTGCAGGCAACTTCCGTACTTGCACCGGAGACGTCGAGTTCTTCGCGATGCGATCGCTTCAGCTTTCCGCTGCCGTCGTCGTCGTAGATGCCGATCGCCAACCGGTGCACCCGCGTTTCGCCCGCGCCGGGCGCGGCGCCACTCTGGGTCACCGCGAACCGGGTGAACCGTCCGTCAGCGTCGACGTCGAAGTCCGCGCGAAGAGTGTTGAGCCCGGTCGTTTTCAGCCACTGCCGACCCCAGTCGGAAAGGTCACGGCCGGAGGCCTTTTCCAACGCGCCCAGCAAGTCGCCGAACGTCGCATTGCCGAACGCATGCGCCTCGAAGTAGTCGCGCAGCCCGGACAGGAAGTGCTCCAGCCCGACGTAGGCCACCAACTGCTTGAGCACACTGGCGCCCTTGGCGTAGGTGATGCCGTCGAAGTTGACCTCGACGGCTGCCAGGTCGGGAATGTCGGCCGCCACCGGATGGGTCGACGGCAACTGGTCCTGGCGGTAGGCCCAGGACTTCTCGGAGTTGGCGAAAGTCGTCCACGCCGTGGTGAATTCGGTCGCTTCGGCTTGGCACAGCACAGAGGCGAACGTGGCGAACGATTCGTTGAGCCACAGGTCGTCCCACCACTGCATGGTGACCAGATCGCCGAACCACATGTGCGCCATCTCGTGCAAAACCGTCTCGGCACGCCGCTCGTAGGACGCCCGGGTGACTTTGCTGCGAAAAACGTAGTCCTCCAAGAACGTCACCGCGCCGGCGTTCTCCATGGCGCCCGCGTTGAACTCCGGCACGAACAACTGGTCGTATTTGCCGAACGCGTACGGAACGCCAAAGTTCTTGTGGTAGAAGCCAAATCCTTGCTTGGTCTGGGTGAACAGCCGCTCAGCGTCCATGAACTCCGCCAGCGTCGCCCGGCAGAACAGGCCAAGCGCGATCTCGCCGTGCTCGTCGCGATAGACGTCGTCCCAGCGGGCGTACGGGCCGGCGATCAGCGCGACCAGATAGGTGCTCATTTTCGGGGTGGTGGCGAAAGTGTGCACGCCGTCCTTCGCGCTCACCGTGGCCCCGTTCGAGACCACCTGCCAGTGCTGCGGCGCGGTCACCGACACGTCGAAGGTGGCTTTGAGGTCGGGCTGGTCGAAGCACGCGAACATCCGCTTGGCGTCGGCGGTTTCGAATTGCGAGTACAGATACACCTCGCTGTCGACTGGGTCGACGAATCGGTGTAGCCCCTCACCGGTGTTCGAGTAGCGGCAGTCGGCGTCGACCACGAGGACGTTGTGTTCGGCCAGCCCGGTCAGCGCGATACCGGTCGACTCGTCATAGGCGGACACGTCCAGGTCGCGGCCGTTGAGGGTCGCGCTGCGGACAGTCCCGGCAGCGATGTCGATGACGGTGTCGGCGCCGGGGGTCGCGTCGAACGTGACGGTGGTGGTGGAGCGGAAGGTGAGTTCGCCCGGCCTGCCGTCACCGTCGGTGAGGTCCAAGTCGATCTGGTAGTTGTCGACGGTGACCAGCGCGGCGCGCTCGACGGCCTGGTCACGGGTGAGGTTGGGGAGAGCCACGTGTCCAATCTAGGGCGGCGACGATGCGGGCCGCGAAGTGGCCTGAGGTGGGGAGCCTGGCCAATTCGGCCCAGTGGCGGCTACGATACCGGCACGCGGGAATTGGACCGCCGCGGCTAGGGTTGTGCTGGACGGCTAGCCGACCGTTGACGAGAGGATCCCGCATGTCCGAGAAGTCAGTTGCCGATTTCTGGTTCGACCCGCTGTGCCCGTGGGCATGGATCACCTCGCGCTGGATCCTGGAAGTGGAGAAGGTCCGCGACATCACGGTGAACTTTCAGGTGATGAGCCTGGCGGTGCTCAACGAGAACCGTGAGGGCCTGCCATCCGAGTACAAGGAAAGGCTGGCCAAGGCGTTCGGCCCGGTTCGGGTGGCGATCGCCGCCGAGCAGGCCCACGGCTCGGAGATTTTGGCCCCGCTGTACGAGGCGATGGGCACCCGAATTCACAACGAGGGCAACAAAGACCTCGACGACGTCATCAAGCAGTCGCTCAAGGCGCTGGACCTGCCGGCCGAGCTCGCCGACGCTGCCACCAGTGAGGCCTACGACGAGGCGCTGCGCAAGAGCCACCACGCCGGAATGGACGCGGTCGGCGACGACGTCGGCACGCCCACCATCCACATCAACGGCATCGCGTTCTTCGGTCCGGTGCTGTCGCGGATTCCGCGCGGCGAAGAGGCAGGCAAGCTGTGGGACGCATCGGTGACGTTCGCGGCCTACCCGCACTTCTTTGAGCTCAAGCGAAGCCGCACCGAGGGCCCCGAATTCGACTAGCGGCGACCGGCGGAGCAGGATCTCGGTCATGCGTGTCTACCTCGGCTCCGACCACGCCGGTTACGAACTCAAACAGCAGATCATCGAGCACCTGAAAAAGACCGGCCACGAGCCGGTCGATTGCGGCGCCTATACCTATGACGCCGAGGACGACTACCCGGCCTTCTGCATCGCGGCCGCACTGAAGACGGTGGCCGATCCGGACAGCCTTGGCATCGTGCTCGGCGGGTCCGGCAACGGTGAGCAGATCGCGGCCAACAAGGTTCCGGGAGCACGCTGCGCGCTGGCATGGAGTGTGGAGACCGCGTCGCTGGCCCGCCAGCACAACAACGCTCAGCTGATCGGTATCGGCGGCCGCATGCACACCGTGCCGGAAGCGCTGGCGATCGTCGATGCGTTCCTGACCACCCCGTGGTCGAAAGCCGAACGCCACCAACGGCGTATCGACATTCTCGACGAATACGAGCGCACGCACCAGCCGCCGCCGGTGCCCGGCGCCGGCAGCGAGTAGCCTTCCGTGCCGGAAGGGCATACCCTTCATCGACTGGCCCGGCTGCACCAGCGTCGCTTCGCGGGATCGCCGGTCGCGGTCTCGAGCCCGCAAGGCCGATTCGCGTCGGAGGCATCCAAGGTCGACGGTCAGGTGCTACGACAGGCGACCGCCTGGGGCAAGCACCTGTTCCATCACTACGCCGGTGGCGCGACCGTGCATGTTCACCTCGGCCTCTACGGCAAGTTCACCGAATGGGCGCGGCTGCCCGATGAGGATCTACCCGCTGCGGTCGGAGCAGGTCCGCATGCGGATGATCGGCGCCGAGTACGGCACCGACCTTCGCGGGCCCACGGTGTGCGAAGTCATCGACGAGGCTCAAGTCGCCGACGTCGTTGCCCGGCTGGGGCCCGACCCGCTTCGTCGTGATGCCGATCCCTCATGGCCATGGGAGCGGATCAGCAAGTCGCGCAGGCCGATCGGCGCGTTGCTGATGGACCAGACCATCATCGCCGGTGTCGGCAACGTCTACCGCAACGAGCTGCTGTTTCGTCATGGCATCGATCCCGTACCGTCCCGGCCGGGCGATCGGTGAAGCGGAGTTCGCCGAGTCGTGGACGGACCTGGTGGACCTGATGAAAGTCGGGGTGCGACGCGGCAAGATCATCACGGTGCGGCCCGAACATGACCATGGCGGACCGTCGTACGGCCCAGGTCGGCCCCGGACCTATGTCTATCGTCGCACCGGCGATCCATGCCGGGTGTGCGGAACGTCAATCCGCACAGCCGAATTGGAGGGCCGCAACCTCTTCTGGTGCCCGACCTGTCAGACCTGACCGTCGGACGCCGCCGACTCTCATCCGGCCGCTAGGGTCCGCTGGGCGCGCGCATAGCCTGACCAGGTACGCATAGCCCATGAACAAGTTTGCAAGCCGTGTCATCGCATCGGCAGCGATGGCCGCAGCTTTTGGACTGGGCGGGATCGCCGACGCGCACACGCAACCAGGA
Organism: uncultured Actinomycetota bacterium; assembly: GCA_963796825.1. GTDB lineage: Bacteria > Actinomycetota > Actinomycetes > Mycobacteriales > Mycobacteriaceae > Mycobacterium. The sequence goes on along the minus strand of CAWCNE010000003.1, from coordinate 709,393 downwards.
CCGAACTGGTTGGCCCGCGTGACAACTTCGATCGGCGCGACAACTTTGATCGGCGCGACAACTTCGACCGACACGACAATTTCGGAGCCCACGACGGCTGGGATCACCGCTAATTAGATGCGAAACGGCATTGCGGCGAATTCACCTCGCAGCAATGCCGTTTCGTTTTTCGAGTGTCGAGCGTTACTGCACTTCGGCGCCGAGCACCCGGTAGATCTCGTTGCTCATGACGACGCTGCGGGGGTCGGCGTTGGCCTTGGTCGGGTCGAAGTGGTTCATCACGTAGGCGTAGCCGATCCGGTTCTCCAGGTCGACGAAACCGAACGAGCCACCCAGGCCGCCGTGGCCGAAGATCGACGGGTTGGGCCCGTTGACGCAGCGCTGGTTGAGCATGTACCCCAGGCCCCAGCCGTGGTCGGCGACGCGTGGGCCGAGGACCAGATCCGTCTCCAGGCCACCCTGTGACACCCGGATGAGATCCATGTGCGGACGGCTGAGCAGTTTCTCCTGCGCCAGCGCGTTGTAGAACGTCGCCAAGCCCGAGAGCCGACACCTGCCCGTTGGTGCCCGGGAACTCGAGTTCACGCCACAGGTCGAGATCGTTGGAGCCGACTTCGTCGTCCGGGGCGAATCCCATCGACACGGCCAGGCCCGCCTTCGGGTGTTCGGCCAGCGAGGTGGGGTAGCCGGGGGCGTTGACGTCGGCCAGCATCTGGCGGATGTGCGGCTTGGCGACCCGATCGGCGCAACGGTGTTGTTCGGTTCGGGGCGTGCCGATGTGGATTTCGGCACCCAGCGGTTCGGCGATCTCGGTGCGCAGATACTGACCTACGGTGCCACCGGTGACGCGGCGGAACACCTCGCCGAGGATGAATCCGAAGGTGGTCATGTGATAGCCCTGCGCGGTCCCCGGCTCCCACCACGGTTCGGCCTCGGCCAGACGTTCGCACACGATAATCCCAGTCGGTGACGTGTTTCCAGTCCATCCGCTGACGAGGCCCGATCACACCCGACCGGTGGCTCATCACCATGGCCAGCGTGATGTCCTGCTTTGCCGGCTTGCCGAACTCGGGCCAGTACCGGGCCACCGGCGCGTTCAGATCGAGCTCGCCGCGCTCGACGAGTTGATGCACGCAGGTGCTGGTCAAGCCCTTCGTGCCGGATAAGACGGTGGACAGGGTGTCCACCTGCCACGGGCGGGTGCCGGCTGCATCGGCCGAGCCGGCCCATAGGTTGACGACCAGTTCTCCGTCCACCCAGGCGGCGACCGCTGCGCCAATTTCCTTGCCCTGCACGAAAGTTTTCCGCGAACGCGTCGCGCACTCCTTCGAAGGGCGCCGCGCAGGAGCCGTGAATGTGGATGTCGGCCGTGGCCCTGGATGCGGAATGGGTCGGCCTCCTCAGCCTCGCCGGCGGCCTGTTCGGCTTCCGGCTGCGTACGTCGACCTGGCGGCCGTCGTTGGCCTGTTTAGCGTTCCTCAGCCTAGTCGGCCCCGGTTGCCCGAGCGCCAGTTGGAGCGGGCGACGGGAATCGAACCCGCGTAGCTAGTTTGGAAGACTAGGGCTCTACCATTGAGCTACGCCCGCGTGTGTTAGTCGAGCGCGACTTTACGGCGCGGCAGTCATCAAATCCAAATGTTGCCGTCCCGTGATCTCGCCGTGAGGCCAGTACAGGGCCGGCGGGCCGTGGCCGTAGGATCGCGTGGTCACCGCGGGGTGTAGCGCAGCTTGGTAGCGCATCCGCTTTGGGAGCGGAAGGCCGCAGGTTCAAATCCTGTCACCCCGACTGGCACGCCACCCCCAACCGGCTCGAGCAGTACACGACCGTCAGCACAATCAAGGAGTACACGCGTGAAGAGCACCGTCGAGCAGCTGAGCCCCACCCGGGTTCGCATCAACGTAGAGGTGCCATTCAAGGAACTGCAGCCAGACTTCGACCGGGCCTACAAAGAGCTCGCCAAGCAGGTCCGGCTGCCTGGATTCCGTCCGGGCAAAGCCCCCGCCAAGCTGCTGGAGGCGCGGGTCGGCAAGGAAGCGATCCTCGACCAGGTCGTCAACGAGGCGCTGCCCAGCCGCTACGGCCAGGCCGTCACCGACTCCGACGTGCGCCCGCTCGGCCAGCCCGAGATCGAGGTCACCAAGAAGGAGTACGGCCAGGAGCTGGTCTTCACCGCCGAGGTCGACGTGCGGCCCGACTTCACCCTGCCGGACCTCAGCGCACTGAAGATCACCGTCGACCCGATCAAGGTCAGCGACGAGGACGTCGACACCGAGCTGCAGTCGCTGCGCGCGCGGTTCGGCACCCTGACCGGGGTCGAGCGGCCGGTTGCGACCGGCGACTTCGTCTCGATCGACCTGTCGGCCACCATCGACGGCGAGGACGTGCCCGAGGCGGCGACTCAGGGCCTGTCGCACGAGGTCGGCTCCGGCCGGCTCATCGACGGCCTCGACGACGCGATCGTCGGCCTGTCGGCCGGCGAGTCCAAGGTCTTCACCACGGAGTTGGCCGCCGGGGCGCATGCCGGCAAGCAGGCCGAGGTCACCGTCACCGTCGGCTCGGTCAAAGAACGTGAGCTGCCCGAGCCCGATGACGAATTCGCCCAACTGGCAAGCGAATTCGACACGATCGAGGAGCTGAAGGCCAACCTGTCCGAGCAGGTCAGCCGGACCAAGCGCGTGCAGCAGGCCGAAGAGATCCGCACCGCCGCGCTGGAGGCCCTGCTCGAGGGCGTCGACATGCCGCTACCGGAAGCGATCGTGCAGGCCCAGGTGGACAACACCATTCACAACGCGCTGCACGGCCTGGACCACGACGACGCCAAGCTCGCCGAGGCGCTCGAAAAGCAGGGCACCACGCGCGAGAAGTTCGACGCCGACGCCCGCGCCGACGCCGAGAAGGCGATCAAGACACAGCTGCTGCTCGACGCGCTGGGCGACGACCTCGACATCCAGGTCGGCCAGGATGACCTGACCGAGCGGCTTGGTGATGACCTCGCGGCAGTACGGCATTCAGCCGCAGGAGCTGCTCGGTTACCTGCAGCAGCAGAACCAGCTGCCGGCGATGTTCGCCGACGTGCGCCGGGGCAAGACCATCGCCGCGGCGGTCGAGGCTGCCACGGTCAGCGACACCGACGGAAACGTGATCGAGACCTCTGAGTTCTTCGGCACCCGCGACCCGCAGGACGCAGAGGACGAAGAACACGACGTGTCTGACGAGGCCGACGCGTCCTCGGAGGAGCCATCGGGCGACACGAAGTGACGCTGTGAGCGAACAGCAGGGACTTCGGGGAGTCTTCGACGGTCCCGGTTGGTTAGTGTCGGTGAATATGGAACTCGAGAAAGCAGGTAACCCACTGTGAGCCGTGGGACTGAAATGCGCGCCAGCGCGCTGGGTCTGAACCTCACCGACTCGGTCTACGAGCGATTGCTCTCCGAGCGCATCATCTTCCTGGGGTCGCAGGTCGACGACGACATCGCCAACCGGCTGTGCGCACAGATCCTGCTGCTCGCCGCGGAAGACTCGACCAAAGACATCCACCTGTACATCAACTCGCCCGGCGGATCGATCAGCGCCGGCATGGCGATCTACGACACGATGGTGCTGGCGCCGTGCGACATCGCCACCTACGCCATGGGCATGGCGGCGTCGATGGGCGAATTCCTGTTGGCCGCGGGCACCAAGGGCAAGCGCTACGCGCTGCCGCACGCTCGCATCCTGATGCACCAGCCGCTGGGTGGGGTGACCGGTAGCGCGGCCGACATCGCCATCCAGGCCGAGCAATTCACGGTCATCAAGAAAGAGATGTTCCGGCTCAACGCCGAATTCACCGGCCAGTCCATCGAGCGCATCGAGGCCGATTCCGATCGCGACCGGTGGTTCACCGCACCCGAAGCGCTGGAATACGGCTTCGTCGACCACATCATCACCCGCGCCGCTCACATCACCGGAGAAGCCGAATGAACCCCGAGACCCAGCCGCAGGCGCGCTACATCCTGCCGTCCTTCGTCGAGCACTCCAGCTGGGGTGTCAAAGAGTCGAACCCGTACAACAAGCTGTTCGAGGAACGCATCATCTTCCTCGGCGTCCAGGTCGACGACGCGTCGGCCAACGACGTCATGGCCCAGCTGTTGGTGCTGGAGTCGCTGGATCCCGACCGCGACATCACGATGTACATCAACTCACCCGGCGGCAGTTTCACCTCGTTGATGGCGATCTACGACACCATGCAGTACGTGCGGGCCGACATCCAGACGGTGTGCCTCGGTCAGGCCGCCTCGGCCGCGGCAGTGCTGCTGGCCGCGGGTACCCCGGGCAAGCGCATGGCGCTGCCCAACGCCCGGATACTGATTCACCAGCCGTCGCTGTCCGGCGTGATCCAGGGCCAGTTCTCCGACTTGGAGATTCAGGCCGAGGAGATCGAGCGGATGCGCACGCTGATGGAGACGACGCTGGCGCGCCACACCAACAAGGACGCCGCGGTCGTCCGCAAGGACACCGACCGGGACAAGATCCTGACCGCCGCCGAGGCGAAGGACTACGGGATCATCGACACCGTCCTGGAGTACCGCAAGCTCTCCGCGTCGACCGTCTAACCGGCTGTCCGCGCAGGCCTGTTCAGCGGTCGCCGAACCGCCGTGAATGGCGACCGGTAACGTCGGTCGGCGAACCCGACAGGACTCGCCGGGCACGCCTACCTCTCAGTCGCATAACGTCCGCGACACGGCGGCGCGCCCGCCAAGCGTAGGGGCGCCCTAAGCGATATGTTCTTGCGCACAACACGAATATCACCGACGCGATTCACCTCTATCGGTCGCATCGCCGTGGAGCAAGCGGGTAGCGTCGGGAAGTACACGCGGACGTAGCACATCAACACGGTGAACAGGAAGTAGGCCCCCAGCACCATGGCGCGCATCGGAGACGGCGGCGACCTGCTGAAGTGCTCGTTCTGCGGGAAGAGCCAGAAGCAGGTCAAAAAGCTCATTGCGGGGCCTGGCGTGTACATCTGCGATGAATGCATAGATCTGTGCAACGAGATCATCGAAGAGGAACTCGCCGACGCCGACGACGTAAAACTCGACGAACTGCCCAAGCCCGCCGAGATCCGGGAATTCCTGGAGGGCTACGTCATCGGCCAGGACACCGCCAAGCGGACGCTGGCCGTCGCGGTCTACAACCACTACAAGCGAATTCAGGCCGGTGAGAAGGGCCGCGAATCCCGCTCCAGCTGAGTCGGTCGAGCTGACCAAGTCCAACATCCTGATGCTGGGGCCGACCGGTTGCGGAAAGACCTACCTGGCCCAGACGCTGGCCAAGATGCTCAACGTCCCGTTCGCGATCGCCGATGCCACCGCGCTGACCGAGGCCGGCTACGTCGGTGAAGACGTCGAGAACATTCTGCTCAAGCTGATCCAGGCCGCCGACTATGACGTCAAGCGGGCCGAGACCGGCATCATCTACATCGACGAGGTCGACAAGATCGCCCGCAAGAGCGAGAACCCGTCGATCACCCGTGACGTCTCCGGTGAAGGCGTGCAGCAGGCGCTGCTGAAGATCCTGGAAGGCACGCAGGCTTCGGTGCCACCGCAGGGCGGTCGCAAGCACCCGCACCAGGAGTTCATCCAGATCGACACCACCAACGTGTTGTTCATCGTGGCGGGCGCGTTCGCCGGTCTGGAGAAGATCGTCTCCGACCGCGTCGGCAAGCGTGGTCTGGGCTTTGGAGCCGAGGTGCGCTCCAAGGCCGAGATCGACACCACCGACCACTTCGCTGAGGTCATGCCCGAGGACCTGATCAAGTACGGCCTGATTCCCGAGTTCATCGGGCGTCTGCCGGTGGTCGCCTCGGTGACGAACCTGGACATGGAGTCGCTGGTCACGATCCTGTCCGAGCCCAAGAACGCTCTGGTCAAGCAGTACACCCGGCTGTTCGAGATGGACAACGTCGAACTCGAGTTCAGCCAGGACGCCCTGGAGGCGATCGCCGAGCAGGCCATCCACCGCGGCACCGGAGCTCGCGGGCTGCGCGCGATCATGGAAGAAGTCCTGCTGCCGGTGATGTACGACATCCCCAGCCGCGACGACGTCGCCAAGGTCGTGGTGACCAAGGAGACCGTGCAGGACAACGTGCTGCCGACGATCGTGCCGCGCAAGCCTTCGCGCGCGGAGCGCCGCGACAAGAGCGCCTAACTCCGCCGCTCGCCCGATAGACATTGAGTGCCGATGCCGCTGAGGCGGTACCGGGTCGAATCGCCCATGCGCTGGACCTGTCGAACTTCTTTCTGGCCGATGTGCGCGACGGCCTCGGCCCTTACCTGTCGATCTACCTGCTGCTGACCCATCACTGGGATCAGGCCTCGATCGGGTTCGTGATGGGGATCGGCGGCATCGCTGCGATCGCCGCACAGACGCCGGTCGGCGCGCTCGTGGACCGTACCTCCGCCAAGCGCGCGCTGATCGTTGCCGCGGCGTTGACCGTCACCGCCGGAACGTTGGCCATGCCGCTGTTACCCCACTTCGTCGCGATCTCGGCGCTGCAGGCGCTGACCGGGATGGCTGGTTCGGTCTTCGCCCCGACGCTGGCCGCAATCACCCTGGGCGTGTTCGGTGCCCGGCGTTTCTCCCGGCGGATCGGGCGCAACGAGTCGTTCAACCACGCCGGCAACGCGACCGCCGGCGCCATCACCGGAGGGCTGGCCTACGGCTTCGGCCCGGTGGTCGTGTTCTGGGTGCTGGCAGCCATGGCTGCGCTGAGCGTCGTGGCCACGCTGCGGATCCCGGGCGAGGCGATCGACCATGACCGTGCCCGCGGCATGGACCACACGGCAGGCGAGGCCCATCCACGTCCGTCCGGGTTCGCGGCGCTGCTCCACGACCGCAGGCTGCTGATCTTCGCGGGTGCCATGGCTGCCTTTCATCTCGCGAACGCCGCGATGCTGCCGTTGGTCGGGCAAGTCCTGGCCCTGCAGAACAAAGACGTCGGCACCGCGTTGATGGCGACGTGCGTAGTCGCTGCCCAGGTCGTGATGGTGCCGATGGCCTACCTGGCCGGCGCCAAGGCCGACAGTTGGGGCAGAAAGCGGATCTTTCTGATCGGATTCGCTTTCCTGACCGCGCGCGGCTTCCTTTACACGCTGTCCGACGATCCCTATTGGCTGGTTGGTGTCCAGGTCCTCGACGGCGTCGGAGCCGGGATCTTCGGCGCGCTTTTCCCGCTTGTCGTGCAAGACCTCACGCACGGCACCGGGCGATTCAATGTCAGCCTGGGCGCGTTGACGACGGTGTGGGGCGTCGGCGCAGCCGTCTCGAACATCCTCGCCGGCTGGATCGTGGTCGTCGCGGGCTACCACGCGGCCTTCATTTCGCTGGGCATCATCGCCGCTGCGGGTCTGGTGCTCTACGCGGTGGCCATGCCGGAAACCGGGCCCATGGCCGCCGGAAAAGCGGGTTAGCGCAGGCTGGCGGCCTCCCCCAAATGGGGGAGGCGGATCGCTGGCAAATGTTACTCACGCGTAACTTCGGTTCTTAGACTTTTTCGCCGAGCAAAAGTGACCAACGCCACACTTTGTCCTTGCTTGCATTGACCGCGTGTGTCTGACCTCGCGCTTTAGCGGCGAAGCGGTAGCGTGGCGGTAGGGACGGGCGTCACTGAATCCCTAAGAGAAGTGCAATAATCGGTACCGCCAGTGACATAAAGATCGGTCGGCGCGGCGCTCCGGACGATTCGCTCCGGTTTCGGCGACATGCCAGGGGCGGTGAACAGCTACGGAAGGCGGCGACGTGGGTCCGAACGGAAACGGAGCCGACGCGGCGCGCCCCGGGCGGAGAAAGCCCGAGAAACTGGAAAAGATCGTCATCCGTTTCGCCGGAGACTCCGGCGACGGCATGCAGCTCACCGGTGACCGATTCACTTCTGAGGCAGCGCTTTTCGGTAACGACCTGGCCACCCAGCCGAGCTACCCCGCCGAGATCCGCGCGCCGCAGGGCACGTTGCCCGGCGTCTCGTCATTCCAGATTCAAATCGCCGACTACGACATCCTGACCGCCGGTGACCGGCCCGACGTGCTGGTCGCGATGAACCCGGCGGCGCTGAAGGCCAACATCATCGACCTGCCGATCGGCGGACTGGTGATCGCCAACTCCGACGAGTTCACCAAGCGCAACCTCGCCAAAGTCGGCTACGACAACAACCCGCTGGAATCCGGCGAGCTGTCCGACTACAAGGTCGAAGCCGTCGCGATGACCACGCTGACCCTCGGTGCAGTCGAGGCCATCGGCGCCACGAAGAAGGACGGCCAGCGCGCCAAGAACATGTTCGCCCTGGGCCTGCTGTCCTGGATGTACGGGCGGCCGATCGAGACCAGCGAGCGATTCATCCGCGAGAAGTTCGGCCGCAAGCCCGACATCGCCGAGGCGAACGTGCTGGCGCTGAAGGCCGGCTGGAACTACGGCGAGACCACCGAAGCCTTCGCCGTCACCTACGAGGTGTCGCCGGCCAAGCTGCCGGCCGGTGAATACCGCCAGATCTCCGGCAACACCGCGCTGTCCTACGGCATCGTCACCGCCGGCCAGCTGGCCGACCTCCAGGTCGTGCTGGGCAGCTACCCGATCACGCCGGCGTCGGACATCCTGCACGAGCTTTCCAAGCACAAGAACTTCAACGTCCTGACCTTCCAGGCGGAAGACGAAATCAGCGGCATCTGCGCCGCTCTGGGCGCCTCCTACGGGGGTGCGCTCGGCGTCACCAGCACGTCGGGTCCCGGCCTGTCGCTGAAAGTCCGAAGCGCTGGGCCTGGCGGTGATGACCGAGCTGCCGCTGATCGTCATCGATGTGCAGCGAGGCGGGCCGTCGACCGGTCTGCCGACCAAGACCGAGCAGGCCGACCTGCTGCAGGCACTCTACGGGCGCAACGGCGAGTCGCCGGTGGCCGTGCTGGCGCCGCGGTCGCCGTCGGACTGTTTCGACGTGGCACTGGAGGCGGTGCGCATCGCGGTGTCGTACCACACCCCGGTGCTCATCTTGTCCGACGGCGCGATCGCGAACGGCTCCGAACCGTGGCGGATCCCGAATGTTGATGAGCTGCAACCCATTCAACACACCTTCGCCAATCCCGATGAAGCCGTTCATGCCGTACGCCCGGGACCCGGAGACGCTCGCCCGCCAGTTCGCCATCCCCGGCACGCCCGGGCTCGAGCACCGCATCGGCGGGCTGGAATCCGCGAACGGAACCGGCGCCATCTCCTACGACCCGGTCAACCACGACCTCATGGTGCGGTTGCGGGAAGCCAAGATCGAGGGAATCTCGGTTCCCGATCTGGAAGTCGACGATCCGACGGGTGACGCTGAACTGCTGCTGATCGGTTGGGGCAGCTCCTACGGCCCGATCGGCGAGGCCTGCCGGCGCGCGCGGCGCAACGACATCAAGGTCGCCCACGCGCACCTGCGCCATCTGCGCCCGTTCCCGCCGAACCTGGGCGAGGTGCTGCGGCGCTACCCGCAGGTGGTGTGCCCGGAGATGAACCTCGGTCAGCTTGCGCTGCTGCTTCGCGGAAAGTATCTGGTGGACGTGCAATCGGTCTCCAAGGTTCAGGGCGAGGCGTTCCTGGCCGACGAGGTCGGGCGCGTTATCCGCGCGGCGCTGGGCGGCACGCTGGCCGAAATCGAGCAAGACAAAACGATGGTCGCGAGATTAGCGGCGGCCACGGTTGGAGCAGGGAGCTAGCTTTATGACTGACCTGATCGGCGCAGACCTGGGCCTGACGGACTTGCTGTCCGGGCACGGCCGCGTGCCCACTACGGACCAACCGCAGAAGGCCAAGGACTTCACCAGCGATCAAGAGGTCCGCTGGTGCCCCGGATGTGGCGACTACGTCATCCTCAACACGATGCGAAACTTCTTGCCCGAGTTGGGATTGCGGCGCGAGAACATCGTCTTCGTCAGTGGGATCGGCTGCTCGAGCCGGTTCCCGTATTACCTGGAAACCTACGGTCTGCACTCGATCCACGGCCGGGCGCCGGCAATCGCGACCGGCCTGGCGCTGTCGCGCGAAGACCTATCGGTGTGGGTCGTCACCGGCGACGGCGACGCGTTGTCGATCGGTGGTAATCACTTGATCCATGCGTTGCGGCGCAACATCAACCTGACCATCCTGCTGTTCAACAACCGGATCTACGGCCTGACCAAGGGCCAGTACTCGCCGACCTCCGAGGTCGGAAAGGTCACCAAGTCGACGCCGATGGGTTCGCTGGACCAGCCGTTCAACCCGGTGTCGCTGGCGCTGGGCGCCGAGGCGAGTTTCGTTGGGCGCGCGCTGGATTCCGACCGCAAGGGCCTCTCGGAGGTGCTGCGCGCGGCCGCCGAGCACCGGGGTTCCGCGCTCGTCGAAATCCTGCAGGACTGCCCGATCTTCAACGACGGCTCGTTCGACGCGCTGCGTAAAGAGGGCGCCGAGGAGCGGGTGATCAACGTTCACCACGGCGAGCCGATCGTCTTCGGTGCCAACGGCGAATACTGCGTCGTGCGCTCCGGATTCAGCCTCGAAGTGGCCAAGACCGCGGACGTCAGCGTCGGCGAGATCGTGGTGCACGACGCGCACGCCGACGACTCCGCGTACGCCTACGCCCTGTCCCGGCTGTCGCAGCAGAACCTCGAGCACACGGTGATGGGGATTTTCCGGCAGGTCAGCCGGCCCACGTACGATGACGCCGCGCGGTCGCAGATCCAGGCCGCGCAGGAATCCAAGCCGTCCGACCGCGCCGCCTTGCAGTCGTTGCTGCATGGTCGCGACACCTGGACGGTGAACTGAGTTGGCCACCAACAAGGCTGCTTCGCTTGCCGGTGTTGTGGTGGCCGCGGGCGAATCGCCGTGGGAGGGCCGCGTCAAGGCTCTGCAAGCAGGCTCGCCGGTGGGCATGCCACGGCGGTCGAACACGTCGTGAGCATCCTCGGGGAGCGGTGCCAACCTATCTTCGTGGTGACCTCGCCCGGGCAGTCGCTGCCGCAACTGTCGGCGCAAGTGGTGCGCGACGATCTCCGCGGGGGTGGACAGCTGTCCGCGATCGGCCGTGGGCTGCGCGCCGCCGCAGACGCCGGTGCCAAGTACGCCTTTTTGGCTTCCGTTGATGCAACGATCCTCAGCGCAGACGTGATCGACCTGCTGGTGGCCCGTGCGGCCCAGGGCGACGCCGACATCGTATTGCCGTGGGACGGCCGCAATCATTACCTGGCCGCGGTGTACCGGACCGAATTGGCTTCTGTGGTCGACGATCTCGTGGCTGCGGGCGAGCGGGGCATTCCCGCTCTGATCGCTCGGGTCGACTCGCAGCGGGTCGTGATCGGCGACGCCGGAGCCCCGGACGGGGCCAAGCCGACATCGGTGTCTGCGTAGCCTGTTGTACGCCGGCCACCGACCGCGAATTCGCAGCTTTATCAGTGCAATTCGTGTGTGATGCCAGCGCATTGGGCATCGGTTTGCGCGGCTAGAGGCGAATACTGGTGGGGCACAGTCGGTTAAGGAACTCGAATCAGTTGCTCTGTTTCGCGCGGTAGCCTGCAGCGGCGAAATTGCTTGCGACACGCCAAACTAACGTGTGATCTTGACTACGTCTGGTCCGCGACGCCCAACGTCAGAACGTCCTGATTCGCGCCGTCTCGATCGGCCAAAATCGGTGGTGCAGCTCACAAAATGTACGTGATATGACTCACGCTCGGTGTAGAAATTCCGGAAACTGACACGTGCGACAAAGGTGCGTGTGACCTGCGCAGTCCATGGCCTGAGTCGGACTTGAGCGGCTGTGGTCTGCGCAGTCCGCCGGCGTGTCTCGAGGTGACGAGTGCAGCGGATGTCTCGTACGGTCCGTGTCGGCCCACAAAGCCGCGAGAAAAATCGAATCCACGGACCCGCGTGTGAGTGGGGGCTACGGACGGCGACGACGCCCCCGTGCGGCCGCCGGGCATAAGCCCGGTTGGTGACGCCCCCGCTGTCGTGCCTGATCGAGACGGCGCGATTCGAAGTATCCAACCTGCCGAGAACTCGGCACTCAGCCCATATCGCTGGGCTTGCTTCGGCGTGCGCACCCGCGAAAGGAACGATCTTGAACAACGTCCGCCAGACGCTTCGCATGGCTGCGCTCACCGCGGTGCTCGCTTCGGCCCCGCTGAGCCTGTCCAACGCGATCGCCTCCGCCGATTTCGAGCGGGTGACCCCGAACGCGCCGATCGAGCTGGCCGGTTTCGTGCCGGCTCCGGTCGCGCCGCCCGCCGACGACGCCCCGGCCGACCTGCCGCCGGCTCCGGACGCGCCGCCTGCGCCGGAAGCACCTGCGCCCGCACCGGAGGCACCTGCGCCCGCACCGGAGGCGCCGGCGCCCGCGCCGGAAGCCCCGCCGGCTCCGGCCCCCGATGCGCCGCCCGCACCGGAAGCCCCGGCGCCCGCGCCTGAGGCCCCGGCGCCTGCCCCGGCGGCCCCGGCCCCCGATGCGCCGCCCGCACCGGAAGCCCCTGCGCCCGCACCGGAGGCACCTGCGCCCGCACCTGAGGCTCCTGCGCCGGAAGCCCCGGCGCCCGCCGACGCCGCTCCGGCGCCAGAGGAAAAGCCGGCCCCCAAGAAGGCCTACAGCGTCAACTGGGACGCGATCGCCGGCTGCGAGTCCGGTGGCAACTGGGCGATCAGCACCGGCAACGGCTACTCCGGCGGTCTGCAGTTCACGCCGAGCACCTGGCGCTCCAACGGTGGCTCGGGCTCCCCGAACGGCGCGAGCCGTGAGGAGCAGATCCGGGTCGCGGAGAACGTGCTGCACTCGCAGGGCATCGGCGCGTGGCCGGTCTGCGGCCGTCGCGGCTGAACCAAGTAATCACTGACCAACGGCGGTGGTCGGGCTCATGCCCGCCACCGCCGTTGGCGTTTCTCCCGGGGTCAACGATGAGCAGGGTGTCCGGCACGCGCCGGTCGCGCTGTGTTACGAACGACTTATGACCGCGACGGCATTCGAGAACCTCGACGACTACCTTGCGCTGCCGCGGGTTTCCGGCCTCGCCGTGTCGGCGGACGGGTCGCGGGTGGTGACGACGGTAGCCGCACTCAACGACAACCGCTCCGAGTACGTCAGCGCCGTCTGGGAACTCGATCCGGCCGGCGAACGCCGCGCGCACCGGCTCACCCGCAGCGCCGAACGGCGAGTCGTCACCGACATTCACGGCAGACGGCGACCTGCTGTTCCTCTCGTCGCGGCCAAGCGCCGAGAACTCCGGCGACGGCAAAAAGCCGCCCGCCTCGCTGTGGCGACTGCCCGCCGGAGGCGGCGAGGCGGTCGAGGTTGTGCGCGTGCCGGGCGGAATCATCGCCGTGCGTACCGCACGCGGCGCCGACGCCGCCGTCGTCGGGGCGGCGATGCTGCCGGCGGCCCGCGACATCGACGACGATCGCCGGCTGCGCGATTTGCGCAAGGACGGCCACGTGACGGCGATCCTGCACGCCGACTATCCAGTTCGTTTCTGGAACACCGACATCGGCCCCGACGAACCGCATCTGCTCGACGCCGACGGACCGCGTGATCTGACGCCGCAACCCGGTAACGCGCTGCGCGCCGCCGGTTTTGGCGATGCCGACTTCGACATCAGCGCAGACGGCAGCTTCCTGGTGACGACATGGCAGCTCACCGGGCCCGGACCTACCCAACGGTCGGTGCTGATGCAGGTCGACCTGGCGTCCGGAGAGCGACGGGTCATCGCCGACGATCCCGACGCCAATCTCGAGCACCCCGCGATCGCGCCGGACGGGTCGGCGTGTCGCCTACGCCCGCGAGACGATTTCGACTCCTGACCGAGCTCCGCGAATGACGTTGCAGTATCTGCGATTCGGCGACCAGCCGCGACCGGTCGCCGACGGCTGGGATCGCCGGCCGAGTTCGATCACGTGGTCCAGCGATGGCACCGCGCTGGTCGTCACCGCCGACCAGAACGGGCGTGCACCGGTGTTCACCGTTGACCTAGACGACGTCGACGGTCACGCAGCTCATCGATGACGATTTCTGCTACACCGATGTCGTTGCCGCACCGGGCGGCGTGCTGTACGCATTGCGGAGTTCGTATGCGGCACCGCCACATCCGGTCCGCATCGGTCCCGACGGCGCCGTCACGACGCTGCCGTGCATCGAATTGCCAACGCTGCCTGGGACATTGACCGAAGTAGCGACGACGACCGCCCGATGGGACGACGGTGCGATCGTGGTTGGTGCTGCCCGCCGACTGCGGCACCGGCCCCGTTGCTGCTCTGGGTGCACGGCGGTCCGTTGGGCAGCTGGAACAGCTGGGCCTGGCGATGGAACCCATGGCTGATGGCATCGCCGTGGCTACGCGGTGCTGCTGCCCGACCCGGCGCTGTCGACCGGCTACGGGCAGGACTTCATCCAGCGCGGCTGGGGCGCTTGGGGTGGACCACCATTCGACGATCTGATGGCAGCGACCGACGCGGCGTGTGAGCACCCACGCGTCGACTCGACCCGGATCGCCGCGATGGGCGGGTCGTTCGGCGGCTACATGGCCAACTGGATCGCGGGCCACACCAACCGTTTCGCCGCGATCGTGACCCACGCCAGCCTGTGGGCGCTCGACCAGTTCGGGCCGACCACCGATACGGCCTATTACTGGCGCCGGGAGATGACGCCGGAGATGACCGCCGCCAACTCACCGCACCACTTCGTCGGCGACATCAGTACGCCGATGCTGGTGATTCACGGCGACAAGGACTATCGGGTGCCGATCGGTGAGGGTCTGCGGCTCTGGTACGAGCTGCTGGCCACGTCGGCGCTGCCGGCCGGCGACGACGGCAGCAGTCCGCACCGGTTCCTGTACTTCCCGTCCGAGGACCACTGGGTGATCGCGCCGCAGCACGCCAAGATCTGGTACGAGGTGGTGATCGCCTTCCTGGCCGAGCACGTGCTGGGGGAAAGCGGCGAATGGCCGGAGGCGCTCGGAGTACCGTCGCGCCCGTGACTGCAACGCGGGAATACGACATCGTCTTGTACGGGGCGACCGGCTTCGTCGGCAAGTTGACGGCCGAGTACCTGGCCCGGGCCGGCGGCACGGCGCGGATCGCGCTGGCCGGCCGCTCGACCGACCGTCTGCTGGCGATCCGGGAGACGCTGGGCGAGTCGGCGCAGTCGTGGCAGGTCCTGACCGCCGACGCCTCGTCACCGAAGACGCTGGATGCGATGGCCGCCCAGACCCAGGTTGTGGTCACCACGGTCGGTCCCTACACCAAATACGGACTGCCGCTGGTCGCCGCGTGCGCGGCCGCAGGCACCGATTACGCGGACCTGACCGGCGAGCCGCCGTTCGTCCGCGACAGCATCGACCTGTACCACAAGCAGGCTCAGGACACCGGCGCACGCATCGTGCACGCGTGCGGATTCGATTCCATCCCTTCGGATCTCACCGTTTACGCGCTCTACCGCAGGGCGCTCGAAGACGGCGCGGGCGAGCTCGTCGGCACCGACTTCGTGGTCCGCGCGATGTCCGGCGGGTTATCCGGCGGAACCATCGCTTCGGGCGTGGAAGTGTTGGACACCGTGTCCAGCGATCCCGACGCGCGCCGCCAATTCGCCGACCCCTACACGCTGAGCCCCGACCGCGGCGCCGAACCCGAACTCGGTGCCCAGCCCGACCTGCGGCGTCGCCGCGGCCGCCAGATCGCACCGGAGCTGACCGGCCTGTGGACCGCCGGGTTTCATGATGGCGCCGGCCAACACTCGAATTGTCCGACGCAGCAACGCATTACAGGACTGGGCGTACGGCAGGCGGTTCCAGTACAGCGAGCACATGAGCGTGGGCTCGTCGGCGGTGGCGCCGGTGGCATCGGCCGTGATCAACGGCATCGGCAACGCGATGACCGCGTTGGGCAGCCGCTACTTCCGGCTGCTGCCACGCCGGCTGGTCGACCGGGTGCTGCCCAAACCCGGCACCGGCCCCAGCGAAGCCGCTCGCGAGCGCGGCTTCTACAAGGCGGAGACCTACACCACCACGACCTCCGGCGCCCGCTACATCGCCACCATGGCCCAGCGGGGCGACCCTGGCTACAAGGCCACCGCGGTGCTGCTGGGCGAGAGCGGTCTGGCGCTGGCGACTGGACCGCGACGCCCTCTCCGAACTGCGCGGAGTGCTGACACCGGCGGCGGCGATGGGGGACGCGCTGACTGGCGCGGTTCCCGGCTGCCGGGGTCTCGCTGCGAAACCGCGCGGCTGATGCACCGCTGACCTCACCGATCTGTTCTGGAAGAACCGCTGTCGGACAAGATCAGCTGGCGCTAGTGTCGTCTCGAGAACCACACCATCCCAGCAACGTTAGGTGGACGGGTCCATGGCTGGCCTTGAAGATCTTCTGTCTCAGATTCCCACGAGTGACATCGCCAGCAAGATCGGCGTCGACGAAGGCGAAGTCAACAAAGCGGTGCATCTGCTGGTGCCGGTGCTGGTCGGCGGACTGCAAGAGAACGCGCAAGACCCCGATCACGCCAGCAACATCGAGTCCGCGGCCGACAGCCACGCAGCCAGCGGCCTGCTCGACGGCGGCGTGAGCCTCGACCATGTCAACGAGGCCGACGGTCAGCAGGCTATCGCGAAGATCTTCGGCGGAAACGACGCCACCCAGGTCGCCAGCGCGCTCGCCGGTGGCGGCGGAGGCAACAGCGATCTGCTCAAGCAGCTGCTGCCGATCCTGGCCCCGATCGTTCTCGCCTACATCGGAAAGCAGACTGGGCCAGAAGAGCGCACCGGCCACGGCAGGAGGCGTCCTCCGGTGGCGCGCTCAACGATGTGCTGGGCAGCATCCTCGGCGGGGTTGCCGGCGGCAACAAGTCGCTGGGCACCGTGTTGGGCAATGTGCTGGGTGCCAAGGCGGGCGACATCCTCGGCGGACTGTTCGGCAAGAAGTAGGCCCATCCCGTCTGGACCGCCCGCGGCGGGCGGTGTTCGTCGCACGCGTCGGTGCTTTCTAGACTTGACGGGTGACCACGAGCCCAGAACGCGCCGCTGACACGCGGGCTGAAGACCTGCCCAAGGCGTGGGATCCGGGCGCGGTCGAAAGCGCGATCTATCAGCGCTGGCTGGATGCCGGCTATTTCACCGCCGAACCGACCAGCGCGAAGCCCGGGTATTCGATCGTGCTGCCGCCGCCGAACGTGACCGGCAGCCTGCACATGGGCCACGCGCTCGAGCACACCATGATGGACGCCCTGACCCGTCGCAAGCGCATGCAGGGTTACGAGGTGCTGTGGCAGCCGGGCATGGACCACGCGGGTATCGCCACCCAGAGCGTCGTCGAAAAGCAGCTCGCAGTCGACGGCAAAACCAAAGAAGACTTCGGCCGCGACCCTGTTCATCGACAAGGTGTGGGACTGGAAGCGCGAATCAGGCGGCGCGATCGGTGGTCAGATGCGCCGGCTGGGCGACGGGGTCGACTGGAACCGTGAGCGTTTCACCATGGACGATGGTCTGTCGCGAGCGGTGCGGACGATCTTCAAGCGGCTCTATGACGCCGGTCTGATCTACCAGGCCGAGCGACTGGTCAACTGGTCACCGGTGCTGGAGACCGCGATCTCCGACCTCGAGGTCAACTACGAGGACGTCGAGGGCGAGCTGGTCTCGTTCCGGTACGGCTCGATGAACGACGACGAGCCGCACATCGTGGTCGCCACCACCCGGCTGGAGACGATGCTGGGCGACACCGCGATCGCCGTGCATCCCGACGACGACCGGTACCGCCACCTGGTCGGCCAGACGCTGCCGCACCCGTTCGTGGAGCGCGACATCGTGATCGTCGCCGACGGGCACGTCGATCCCGAATTCGGCACGGGCGCAGTCAAAGTGACGCCCGGCGCACGACCCCAACGACTTCGAGATCGGGCTGCGGCACAACCTGCCGATGCCGACGATGCTCGACACCAAGGGCCGGATCGCCGGCACCGGAACGCAATTCGACGGCCAGGACCGCTTCGAGGCGCGGCGTGAACGATCCGCGAGGCGCTGGCCGCGCAGGGGCGCATCGTCGCCGAGAAGCGTCCGTACCTGCACAGCGTCGGGCACTCCGAGCGCAGTGGCGAACCGATCGAGCCGCGGCTGTCGCTGCAGTGGTGGGTCAAAGTCGAGTCGTTGGCCAAGGCCGCGGGTGACGCGGTTCGCAACGGCGACACCGTGATTCATCCGAAGAGCCTCGAGCCGCGCTGGTTCGCCTGGGTCGACGACATGCACGACTGGTGCATCTCGCGTCAGCTGTGGTGGGGCCACCGCATTCCGATCTGGTACGGGCCGGACGGTGAGAAGATGTGCGTGGGCGCCGACGAGACGCCGCCCGAGGGCTGGGAGCAGGACCCCGACGTCCTGGACACCTGGTTCTCGTCGGCGCTGTGGCCGTTCTCCACCCTGGGCTGGCCGGAGAAGACGCCGGACCTGGAAAAGTTCTATCCGACAAGCGTTCTGGTGACCGGCTACGACATCATTGTTCTTCTGGGTGGCCCGGATGATGATGTTCGGTACCTTCGTCGGCGGCGACGACGCCATCACCCTGGACGGTCGGCGGGGTCCGCAGGTGCCGTTCACCGATGTATTTCTGCACGGGCTGATCCGCGACGAGTCCGGCCGAAAGATGAGCAAGTCCAAAGGCAATGTGGTCGACCCGCTGGACTGGCTGGATCTCTACGGCGCCGACGCGTTGCGCTTCACCCTGGCCCGCGGCGTCCAGCCCCGGCAGCGATCTCAGCGTCGGCGAAGACCATGTCCGCGCGTCGCGCAACTTCGCGAACAAGCTGTTCAACGCCACCCGCTTCGCGCTGATGAACGGTGCCGCACCGGCGCCGCTGCCCGGGCTCGACGAGCTCACCGACGCCGACCGATGGATTCTCGGCCGGTTGGAAGAGGTTCGCGCCGAGGTGGATTCGGCGTTCGACTGCTATGAGTTCAGTCGCGCCTGCGCGGCCCTCTACCACTTCGCCTGGGATGAGTTCTGCGACTGGTACCTCGAGTTGGCCAAGGTGCAGCTGTCGAACCCAGACGACGGGCACACCACCGCCGTGTTGGCATTCGTGCTCGACACGCTGCTCAAGCTGCTGCACCCGGTCATTCCCGTTCGTCACCGAGACGCTGTGGAAGAACCTGACCGGCGGTGAGTCCGTTGTCATCGCCGACTGGCCGGCGTCCTCGGGTATCGCTCTGGACACCGTTGCTGCGCAACGGATCACCGACATGCAGAAGCTGGTCACCGAGATTCGCCGGTTCCGCAGCGATCAGGGGCTGGCCGACCGGCAGAAAGTGCCGGCGCGGCTTGTCCGGCATCGACACGCGCCGACCTGAGCGCCCAGCTCGGCGCCGTGTCCTCGCTGGCGTGGGTGACCGCGCCCGCTGCGGACTTCACGCCCTCGGCGTCACTGGAGGTCGGGCTCAAGGGCGGCATCGTCGTCGTAGAACTGGACACGTCGGGAACCATCGACGTGGCCGCCGAGCGTCGCCGCCTGGAGAAGGACTTGGCCGCCGCGCAGAAGGAATTGTCCTCGACCACAGCGAAATTGGGTAACGCGGACTTCATGGCCAAGGCGCCGGAAGCGGTCGTCGAAAGCAACGGGAGCGGCAACGGGTGGCGCGTGAGGAAGCGGACCGGATCACCGCCAGGTTGGCCGGGCTGAAGTGACACTGGAGCCTGAGCCCGACGACGTGGAACTCGCCGAGGTTCCACCAACCCCGGACGAGATCGCGGCACTGCTTCAGGTCGAGCACCTGCTCGATCAACGCTGGCCGGAAACGAAGATCGAGCCCAGCCTGGACCGAATCTCGGCGCTGATGGATCTACTCGGCTCGCCGCAACGCAGTTACCCGTCGATCCATATCGCCGGCACCAACGGCAAAACCTCGGTGGCGCGGATGGTCGACGCGCTGCTGACCGCGCTGCAGCGTCGGACCGGGCGTACCACCAGCCCGCACCTCCAGTCGGCGGTCGAGCGCATCGCGATCGACGGAAAGCCGATCAGCCCAGCGACATACGTGGCGACCTACGCCGAGCTCGAGCCGTTCATCCAGATGATCGACGAGCAGTCGCAGGCGGCCGGCGGCCCGGCGATGAGCAAGTTCGAGGTGCTCACCGCGATGGCGTTCGCCGCGTTCGCCGATGCGCCGATCGACGTGGGCGGTGATCGAGGTGGGTCTGGGCGGACGCTGGGACGCCACCAACGTGATCGACGCGCCGGTCGCGGTGATCACCCCGATCAGCGTCGACCATGTCGAATACCTCGGCGAGGACATCGCCGGCATCGCCGGTGAGAAAGCCGGCATCATCCGCAAGGCCCCTGAGGATCGAGCGGGTGCTCCGGACAACGTGGCGGTCATCGGTCGTCAGGTGCCCGAGGCCATGGAGGTGGTGCTGGCGCAGACCGTGCGTGCCGATGCCGCTGTCGCGCGCGAGGATTCGGAGTTCGCGGTGCTCAGTCGCCAGGTCGCGATCGGTGGCCAGCTGCTGCGAGCTGCAGGGCCTCGGCGGGGTGTACACCGATGTGTTCCTCCCACTGCACGGCGAACACCAGGCGCACAACGCGGTGGTCGCGCTGGCGGCGGTGGAGGCGTTCTTCGGCGCCGGCCCACAGCGTCAACTCGACATCGACGCTGTGCGAGCCGGATTCGCGGCCGTGACCAGTCCCGGCCGGCTGGAGCGGATGCGCAGCGCGCCCACGGTGTTCGTCGACGCCGCGCACAATCCGGCGGGTGCGGCGGCGCTGGCCCAGACCTTGGCCGAGGAGTTCGACTTCCGATTCCTGGTCGGAGTGGTCAGCGTGATGGGGGACAAGGATGTCAGTGGCATCCTGAGCGCGCTCGAGCCGGTGTTCGATCGAATCGTGGTCACCCACAACGGATCACCGCGAGCGCTGGACGTCGAATCGTTGGCGCTCATCGCGCAGCAGTATTTCGGACCCGACCGGGTGGTCACCGCCGAGAACCTGCGCGACGCCATCGACACCGCCACCGCGCTGGTCGATGACGCCGACGCCGAGGGCGAGTCGTTCTCCGGAACGGGCATCGTCGTCACCGGCTCGGTCGTCACCGCCGGCGCTGCCCGGTCGCTGTTCGGTCGTGATCCCGCATGACCGACAACGACCCGCAGCCCGACGACCAGCGGCCCGATGCTCCAAAACCCGACCCGTGGAAGAGCTTTCGCGGTGTCACGGCCGGCACGCTGATCCTGGAGGCGATCGTGGTGCTGCTGGCGCTGCCGGTGGTCGCGACGATCGGCGGCGGGCTGAACGCGGTTGCTCTGACGTATCTCCTCGGTTTGACGGCGATCCTGATCCTTCTCTCGGGGCTGCAGGGCCGGTCATGGGCCATCTGGGCGGACCTCGGCGTGCAATTGGTTGCGATCGCCGGATTCGCCGTCTATCCGGGTGTCGGCGTTATCGGCCTGATCTTCGCCGCGGTGTGGGCACTGATCGTCTACGTGCGTGCGGAGGTCCTGCGGCGGGAGCGGCTGGGGTTGCTCCCCGGTCAAGACGGCCCGCCCGCCTGATCCGGGTACGCTGTGCGCCGTGACGAGCGCTGACTGAGCGGACCCTGCTGTTGATCAAGCCTGATGGAGTCGAGCGTCGCCTGGTGGGCGAGATCCTCGGCCGCGTCGAGCGCAAGGGCCTGACCATCGCGGAGCTGGAATTGCGGACCGTCAGCGAGAAGCTGGCCCGCAGTCATTACGCCGAGCATGACGGCAAACCGTTTTTTGGCTCGCTGGTCGAGTTCATCACGTCATCCCCGCTGGTGGCGGCGATTATCGAAGGCCCTCGGGCGATTGCTGCGATCCGGCAGCTCGCGGGCGGGACCGACCCGGTCGAGAAGGCCCTGCCCGGCACCATCCGCGGTGATTTCGGCCTCGAAACGCAGTTCAACCTGGTGCACGGCTCCGATTCGCCGGAGTCCGCAGAGCGCGAGATCGCGCTCTGGTTCAGCAAGGCTTGATAACGGGTCGGCCGCACTTGGTCCGACCCGGTACCCCGGTATGGGATACTGGTAGTCGGGTGAACGTCGCCGGACCGGCTTCGGAACGTCGACAGGCGCCCGGATGAAGACTTTGACAAGCGCGACCACCGCGACTCGCGGCGCGGCTGTCCAGCCATCATTCAGACCGGCACCGAGTGTGTTCGACCCGAACTGCTCGGGGCAAGACCATCACAAGCCCGGGAGAAAGTGACCCGGGTACATAGCGAAGCCCTCGCGTGGCCGCGTCGAAAGGACGCGCCCGAGGGCTTGAGGAGAATACGTGACAGACGGTGGCCCATTCTCAGAAGTTCCGGAAGAGTCGTCGCAGCTTGAGGACCTGCCAGAGCGGCTGAGGGTTCATTCCCTGGCGCGGGCGCTGGGAACGACCAGCAGGCAGGTGCTCGACGCGCTGACCGAGCTCGACGGTCGGATCCGCAGCGCTCACTCGACGGTGGAACGCGTCGACGCGGTCCGCGTGCGCGACCTGCTCGCCAGCGCGCCCGCGGCTGTCAGCGCGCCGGTCGCCGCGGCCGAGGCGGTGCCGCCGGCGAGGCCGAGGAACCCGAGTCGCGGCTGATGCTGGAGACCGCGCCGGCCGAGCGTCCCGAATACATGCCGCTGTTCGTGGCACCCCAACCTGTCAAGCGGGTCGAGGCGCCGGAGAAGCCCGGCAAATCGGAAGATGCCGAGCCCGACGTCGCCGAGTCCGACGATGACGATGACGACGACTTCGATGGCGATGGCGACGGGGACGGGGACGACGACCAGTCCGACCGCTCCGGCCAACCGCCGTCGTCGCCGTGGGCGTCGCGGGCGGGGCCGGGGGCGTGGCGAGCAGAACGGCTCCGAGAACGGCTCGGGCGAGGGCGGCAAATCGGACAACTCGGATGACGACGATGACTCCGCCGACGACAGCGACGACTCCGCGGACGACTCCGATGGCTCCGACGACGACAACGGCTCCGGCGATGGCGCCACCAAGCGTCGCCGTCGCCGTCGTCGCCGCAAGTCCGGCTCCGCCGATGACGCCGACGACAACTCCGTCACCGGACGACCCGCCGAACACCGTGGTGCACGAGCGGGCACCCCGGGCCAAGAACAAGCCCGACTCCAGCAACAACGAGATCCAGGGCATCGACGGCTCGACCCGGCTCGAGGCCAAACGGCAGCGCCGTCGCGACGGCCGTGACGCCGGACGCCGCCGCCCGCCGGTCCTGACCGAAGCTGAATTCCTGGCCCGCCGCGAGGCGGTCGACCGGGTGATGGTGGTCCGCGACAAGGTCCGCACCGAGCCGCCGCACCAGGGCAGCCGGTACACCCAGATCGCCGTGCTCGAGGACGGCATCGTCGTGGAGCACTTCGTCACCAGCGCGGCCTCGGCCTCCCTGGTCGGCAACATCTACCTGGGCATCGTGCAGAACGTGCTGCCGTCGATGGAGGCGGCGTTCGTCGACATCGGCCGCGGCCGCAACGGCGTGCTCTACGCCGGCGAGGTGAACTGGGAGGCCGCCGGCCTGGGCGGCTCCAACCGCAAGATCGAGCAGGCGCTCAAGCCCGGCGACTACGTCGTCGTGCAGGTCAGCAAGGATCCCGGTCGGTCACAAGGGCGCCCGACTGACCACGCAGGTTTCGCTGGCCGGCCGCTACCTGGTGTACGTGCCTGGCGCCTCGTCGACCGGCATCAGCCGCAAACTTCCCGACACCGAACGCCAACGGCTCAAGGAGATTCTTCGCGAGGTCGTGCCGTCCGACGCCGGCGTGATCATCCGCACCGCTTCGGAAGGCGTGAAGGAAGACGACATCCGCGGAGACGTCAACCGGCTGCAGGAGCGGTGGACCGAGATCGCCGAGGTGGCCGCAGAGACCAAGAAAAAGGCGGCCGGTGCCGCGGTTGCGCTCTACGAAGAGCCCGACGTCCTGGTCAAGGTCATCCGCGACCTGTTCAACGAGGATTTCAAGCAGCTGATCGTGTCCGGCGAGGACGCCTGGACCACTATCAACGAATACGTGAGTTCGGTTGCGCCCGAGCTTGTCTCGAAGCTGAACCAATACGCGCCGGTCCGCTGAAGACGGCCCCGACGTCTTCGCGGTGCACCGCATCGACGAGCAGCTGGCCAAGGCGATGGACCGCAAGGTCTGGTTGCCCTCGGGTGGCACGCTTGGTGATCGACCGGACCGAGGCGATGACCATCGTCGACGTCAACACCGGCAAGTTCACCGGCTCGGGCGGCAACCTCGAGCAGACCGTCACCAAGAACAACCTCGAGGCGGCCGAGGAGACCGTGCGCCAACTGCGGCTGCGTGACATCGGCGGCATGATCGTCATCGACTTCATCGACATGGTCCTGGAGTCCAACCGCGATCTGGTGTTGCGACGGCTGACCGAGGCGCTGGCCCGCGACCGCACCCGTCACCAGGTGTCCGAAGTGACCTCGCTGGGTCTGGTGCAGCTGACCCGCAAGAAGCTGGGCACCGGGCTGATCGAAGCCTTCTCCACGACGTGTCCGCACTGCAGCGGCCGCGGCATCATGCTGCACGGCGATCCGGTCGACTCGGCCCCGTCGACCGGCCGCAAACCGGAGTCCGGCGGTCGGCGTGGCCGGCGGTCCAAGAAGGGCAAGGCCGAAGAGCCCGCCGTCGCCAGCGTGCCCGCGCATTTGCCCGGCGAGCATCCGATGTTCAAAGCCATGGCCGCGGCCAACGGTGGTCATGACGACGACGACGAGCTGGCGCCCGGCGACGACACCGAAGACGTGGCCGCCGATCAGAACGAGAGCGACGCCGAAGCCGACGAGCAGATGCAGAAGCAGGCCGCGAAGGAAGCGGCAGAAGAAGACCTCGAGGACGACGACTTCGACGACAGCGACGACGACGACGACGACGACGACACCGCCGACGATTCGGAGGACGACGACACCGAACAGGTCGATCTCGACGACGATGATGACGACCTCGACGACGAGGACGACCTCGACGACGAGGACGAAGACGACGACGAGGATGACGACGACGACTTCGAGGACAGCGACGACGAGGACGAGGACTCCGATCGGGCGCAGGAGTCGCACGTCGGCGCCGCTTCCGCCTCCGACGGGCGGCCCCGAAGGCGTCGGGCCGCGGCCCGGCCCGCCGGTCCACCCGCCCACGAGGACTGATACGCGGACTGAAAGGCCGGTTTGACCCTGTAGCCGCTGGTCACGTACCCTTGACCAGTTGTCGCCAGGCCCGCTGACCTGCCAAGTGGGACAAGCAGCCGGCCGACACCCCCAGACAGCCCGCGCACGCCAGTGGCTGCGCGACGACCCAGAAGAAGAGGTAGACGTAACCATGGCGACCTACGCAATCGTCAAGACCGGCGGTAAGCAGTACAAAGTTGCCGTTGGTGACGTCGTCAAGGTCGAGAAGCTCGACACCGAGCCGGGCGCCAAGGTGTCGCTTCCGGTCGCCCTGGTCGTCGACGGCGCCACGGTCACCTCCGAGGCCGCCGCACTGGCCAAGGTCGCGGTCACCGGCGAGGTGCTCGAGCACACCAAGGGCCCCAAGATCCGCATCCACAAGTTCAAGAACAAGACCGGCTACCACAAGCGTCAGGGTCACCGTCAGCAGCTGACGGTCCTGAAGGTCACCGGAATCAAGTAGCGAGGCGGGCAGACATGGCACACAAAAAGGGCGCTTCCAGCTCACGTAACGGTCGCGATTCAAACTCGCAGCGGCTGGGCGTGAAGCGATTCGGCGGCCAGGTCGTCAAGGCCGGCGAGATCATCGTCCGCCAGCGCGGCACGCACTTCCACCCCGGCGTCAACGTCGGCCGTGGCGGCGACGACACGTTGTTCGCCAAGGCGGCCGGCGCCGTCTAGTTCGGCGTCAAGCGCGGCCGCAAGACGGTCAACATCGTCTCGGCCTCGGCCGATCTTCCCGCGACCGAGTGACCGCTCATCGAGTGTGAGGCCGCACTAGCGTCACACTCGACGAGTTAGAGGAATTCCGATGGCTCCTCGGTTTGTCGACCGCGTCGTCATCCACGCGCGCGCCGGCTCCGGTGGTAACGGCTGCGCCTCGGTGCACCGCGAGAAATTCAAGCCACTCGGCGGTCCCGACGGCGGCAATGGTGGCCGCGGCGGCAGCATTGTGCTGGTCGTCGACCCGCAGGTGCACACCCTGCTCGACTTTCACTTCCACCCGCACGTGGTTGCCGCATCGGGCAAGCAGGGCATGGGTGGTAACCGTGCCGGCGCTGCCGCTCCCGATCTGGAGATCAAGGTCCCCGACGGCACCATGGTGGTCGACGAGGACGGCCGCATTCTTGCCGACCTGGTCGGTGCCGGCACCCGCTTCGAAGCCGCCGCCGGCGGTCGCGGCGGGCTGGGTAACGCCGCGCTGGCGTCGCGCGCCCGCAAGGCGCCCGGGTTCGCGCTGCTCGGCGAGAAAGGCGAAGCCCGCGACCTCACCCTGGAACTCAAGACCGTCGCCGACATCGGGCTGATCGGTTTTCCGTCGGCGGGCAAATCCTCACTGGTGTCCACGATTTCGGCGGCCAAGCCGAAGATCGCCGACTATCCGTTCACCACGCTGGCCCCCAATCTCGGGGTGGTTTCGGCGGGGGAGCGGACGTTCACCGTCGCCGACGTGCCGGGCCTGATCCCGGGTGCGTCGCAAGGCCGCGGTCTGGGGCTGGACTTCCTGCGCCACATCGAGCGGTGTGCGGTGCTGGTGCACGTGGTGGATTGTGCGACTGCCGAACCGGGCCGCGACCCGATCTCCGACATCGACGCGCTGGAAGCCGAGCTGGCCGCGTACACGCCGACCCTGCAAGGGGATTCGACACTGGGCGACCTGATCGAGCGCCCGCGCGCGGTGGTGCTCAACAAGATCGACGTGCCGGAAGCCCGCGAGATGGCCGAGTTCGTCCGCGACGAGATCGCCGAGCGCGGCTGGCCGGTGTTCATGGTGTCGACGGTTGCCCGAGAAGGGCTGCAGCCGTTGATCTTCGGTCTGGCCGACATGGTCACAGGCTTACCAGGCCGCCCAGCCGGTGCTCGTGCCGCGACGGCCGGTGATCCGTCCGGTACCCGTCGACGAGTCCGGTTTCACGGTGAAGTCCGACGGCGAGGGTGGATTCGTGGTCCGCGGCCGCCGGCCCGAACGCTGGATCGCCCAGACCAGCTTCGACAACGACGAAGCGGTCGGCTATCTCGGGACCGGCTGGCCCGACTGGGCGTCGAGGACGAACTGGTGCGGCTGGGCGCACGGCCCGGGTGCGCGGTCACCATCGGCGACGTCACGTTCGACTGGGAGCCGCAGACACCGTCCGGCATCGACGCCTTGATGACGAGGCGCGGTGCCGATCCGCGCCTGGAAAACAACGACCGTATCGGCGCCGACGAACGTAAGGCGGCCCGCAAGCAACGCCGCGCCGCTGACGCCACCGACAATGAATAGTGTTGCGCCGGCGACGATGCAGAGCGTCAGCGATGCTGAGAAGCGGCGCCAATGACTGCGCGCGAGGCTATTCGGACCGCGCGCAGCGTCGTCGTCAAGGTCGGCACCACCGCACTGACCACCCCGACCGGCATGTTCGACGCCAGCCGGCTGGCCGGGCTCGTCGATGCCATCGAGGCGCGGATGAAAGCGGGTTCCGACGTCGTCATCGTGTCCTCGGGTGCCATCGCCGCGGGCATCGAGCCGCTGGGGCTGAGCAAGCGGCCCACCGATCTGGCCACCAAGCAGGCCGCGGCCAGCGTCGGGCAGGTCGCCCTGGTCAATGCCTGGAGCAGTGCGTTCGCCCGCTACCAGCGCAGTGTCGGTCAGGTACTTGCTGACCGCGCACGACATCTCGATGCGGGTGCAGCACAACAACGCTCAGCGCACACTCGACCGGCTGCGGGCACTGCACGCGGTGGCGATCGTCAACGAGAACGACACGGTGGCCACCAACGAAATCCGGTTCGGCGACAACGACCGGCTCTCCGCACTGGTGGCACATCTGGTCGGCGCCGACGCGCTGATCCTGCTCAGCGACATCGACGGCCTTTATGACTCCGACCCGCGCAAATCCGACGAAACACATTTCATCGCAGAGGTTTCCGGGCCGGACGATCTGGACGGTGTGATCGGCGGGGCAGGGCAGTCACCTGGGCACCGGCGGCATGGCGTCCAAGCTGTCGTCGGCGCTGCTGGCCGCCGACGCGGGCGTTCCGGTGCTGTTGGCTGCCGCCGCTAATGCCGAAGCGGCGCTGGCGGACGCCTCGGTGGGCACCGTGTTCGCCCCGCGGCCCAACCGTATGTCGGCGCGCCGGTTCTGGGTGCGATACGCCGCCGAGTCCGCCGGCGTGCTGACCCTGGACCACGGCGCGGTGAGTGCTGTTCTGGGCCAACGCCGTTCGCTGCTGCCCGCAGGAATCACCGCGCTGGACGGCCGCTTTCACGGCGGCGACGTCGTCGATCTGAACGGGCCCGACGCGGCGCTGGTGGCTCGCGGAGTGGTCGCCTACGACGCCGCCGAACTGGCCACCATGATCGGCCGGTCGACGTCGGATCTGCCCGCGGAGCTACGCCGGCCCGCGGTGCACGCCGACGACCTGGTCGCCGTCTAGGTCTTCGGCATCGGCATCGAGATACAGTGCACCCCAAGCGATCTCAGTCAGCGTGGTGGTCAGCTCGGCATCGTATTCGGGCGGCCTGCCGGGCAGGTTCTGCTGACAGGCCCGCTCGACCATCCAGCTGAGCGCGCTGGCCGTGGTAGCCGCGGGCAGCTCCCGGCGGATCGAGCCGTCGGCCTGGCCGTCCTCGATGACCTGCGTCAGCCGTCCGGAGATTCCGGTGAGCAGCTCGCGATAGGTCGCCGCCACCAATGGGTCGTACCCGGCCATCTCGTTGAGCGCGACCAGCACGGGCTGATGCCGCCGGTAGCTGGCGATGATGCCGGCCATGGCGGCCCGGACGTCGTCGGGATCGTGTCGCCACGCCACTCCCCACCAGAGCTCGGCGCTGTCGGCGAGTTCGCGCGAACACCTGACCGGCCAACCGCCGCAGCAGGTCGCCCTTGTCTTCGAAGTAGATGTAGAAGTTGGCGCGCGACATCCCGGCCTCGGTGGCCAGTCGGTCGACGCTGAGTTCGGTGAAGCTCGCGCCGTCGCGCATCAGCCGTTCGGTCGCATCGAGCAGCCGACGCTCGATCTGCTCGCGTCGCTCCTGCCGCTTGGCCTGCGGCTTTCGGGTGACGGACGGCATGGTCGAGCAAGTATGACACCTTGACTAGACACTACTGTCTAGTTTTATGGTCGTCGGTGTTCCGAGTTTGTGACCCGCGTCATAGTCCGATGGAGGATTCGCCATGACTGCGACGACCGCCGCCCCTCGCGCCTACGACCCCATCGACCTGTCGTCACGCGCGTTCTGGTCGACCAGCGCCCAGGAGCGGGAAAAGGCATTCGCGGAGCTGCGGGCCGCTCGCCCGGTCAGTTGGCATCCGCCAGTGGAAGACGCCATGCTGCCTGACCCCGACGACCCCGGGTACTGGGCGGTCACCCGCCGCGACGACATCGTCGCGATCAGCCGCGACAACGAGTCGTTCCTGTCGGGCAAGGGCGTCATGTTCGAGAATTTTCCGCGAGGAGCTCCTCGAAGCGTCGCAATCCTTCTTGGCCATGGACCCGCCGCGGCACACGTTCCTGCGCAAACTCGTCAGCGCCGCGTTCACCCCGCGGCAGGTCCGGCGCATCGAAGATTCGATCAAGGCGAACGCGAAGACCATCGTCGAGGAACTCAAAGCCGCAGGCAGCGGCGCCGACTTCGTCGACCTCTGCGCCAAGGAGCTGCCCATCCGCACGCTTGTCGGACATGGTGGGCATCCCCGAATCGGAGCGCCAGCAGCTCGCCCACGCGGCCGACGCCATGGTCTCGTCGGGCGACCCGGAGTACCTCAATGGTCGCCACCCGCTGGAGGTGTTGTTCGAGGCGCAGACGTACGTGCATCAGGTGGCCGGGGTGCTCGCCGCGGAGCGCCGCGAGCATCCCGGCGACGACCTGTTCACCAGCCTGGTCAACGCCGAGGTGGACGGCGACAGGTTGGCCGACGCCGATGTCGCCGCGTTTTTCGTGTTGCTCACCGTGGCCGGCAACGACACCACCCGCCAGACCACCAGTCACGCGCTGAAGGCCCTCACCGACTATCCCGACCAGCGGGCCTGGCTGCTGGAGGATTTCGACAACCGCATCGGCGGCGCGGTCGAGGAGTTCATCCGCTGGGCTTCGCCGGTGATGACGTTCCGCCGCACGGCCGCAAAGGATGTCGAGATCGGCGGCCAAGCCATCAGCGCCGGCGAGAAAGTGGTGATGTTCTACTCCTCGGGCAACTTCGACACCGATGTGTTCGCCCATCCCGAGCGCCTCGACCTGAGCCGTAATCCCAACCCGCACGTCGGTTTCGGCGGTGGCGGCGTGCACTTCTGCCTGGGCGCGAACCTGGCCAGGGCGCAGCTGCGGGCGATCTTCGGTGAGCTGCTGCATCAGCTGCCGGATATCCAGGCCGGCGACCCGGCGTATCGTGGCCGGCAACTTCATCCACGGCATCCGCAGCATGCCCTGCACGTTCTAGTTCACGGTCGGCGGGGAGAGCTCCTCGGCCAGCAGTGTCAGCAGCTCCGAGCAGCCGCCGTCGACCTTGACGCTGGCCAGCTCGTCGCCGCGGGTCGGGCCGCGGTTGATGATGGCGACCGGCATGCCCAGGGCCGCGGCGTGCCGCACGAAGCGGTAACCGGAGAACACCGTCAACGACGAACCGGCGACCAGCAGCGCCTCAGCGTCTTCGACCAGCGAAAATGATTGTTGGACAATGTCTTTGGGGACGCTCTCGCCGAAGTAGACGATGTCGGGTTTGAGCATGCCGCCGCACGACGGGCAATCGAGGTAGCGAAACGATGCGGTGTCGGCGACGACGGCGTCAGCGTCCGGTGCCACCGCCAACCCGCCGACGGCCTCGACCCGCTCGGTGAAGCCCGGGTTGAGCGCGTCCAGTTCCTCGCCCAGTGCCGCGCGGCTCATCGTCCGTCCGCAGCTCAGGCAGACCACTCGCGCGTAGGTGCCGTGCAGGTTGATCACGTTCCTGCTGCCGGCCTTGGTGTGCAGCAGATCGACGTTCTGCGTGATGACGCCGCGCGACGACGCCGATGTGCTCGAGCGTGGCCAGCGCGCGGTGCCCGGCGTTGGGCCGGGTGTCGTCCATGTGCCGCCACCCCACGTGGTTGCGGGCCCAGTACCGCTGGCGGAACACCGGGTCGGAGGTGAACTGACGAATCGTCATCGGATTGCTCGGCGGTGAATCGGGTCCGCGGTAGTCGGGAATGCCGGAGTCGGTCGACATTCCCGCTCCGGTCAGCACGGCGACCCGGCAACCGGTCAGCGCAGCGACCAGCTCCGGAGCTTCCGCGCGCACAGCCGTCACCCCTTCGAGGGTACGGATGGGCAGGCTTCCTCCGTTGCTCACGCAGATTCGATGCCATCGAAGCGGACGCTCGGTGCCGGATTTGCCATGGCGGCAGTAACACTCGCCTTTCCATCACCGTGATCGAAAATTTTCGCAGCTTGTCGACCCCGTTGCTCAACCTTTGCGTTACCGAAAATTCACGTTGATTAAAGGCCAGGTTCACTGGGTGGCCGACTCGCGAGAGTGGCTGGGAAGCAGGCTCGGAAAGTTTGCTGGTGGCGGGGAGCCGTCTTGAGCGTGAGCGTGCTCTGTGGATAGCTTTCGGGACTGTGGCATATGTTGCTAGGACGCTGGGCGGCAAGGGAAGTAAGCCGTCCAGAATTGGGGACGGGATCGATCTGAAGGCGCAACGCGGCACGGAATTGGCGTCGACGACCTGACTTCGTCAGTCGTTGCTCGGCCAGAAGCAGTACTGGACGGGTTGGTCCGACCCGGTCGATCGAAAGGGGAAGCGCAGTGCTTGATTTCGGTGCACTGCCGCCCGAGGTCAACTCGGGCAGATTGTATGCGGGTCCGGGATCGGGTCCGATCATGGCCGCCGCATCGGCCTGGCAGGCGATGGCCGGCCAACTGGAATCGGTTGTCCGCGAATACTCCGCGGTGATCGCGAGTCTGCAGGGTGAGACGTGGTCGGGCAATGCGTCGACCGCGATGGCCGATGCGGCCACGCCGTACGTCGAGTGGATCGCGACGGCGGCGGCGAAGGCTGAGGAAACGGCTGGTCAGGCGCGGGCGGCGGCCGCGGCCTACGAGGCCGCCTTCGCCGCGGCGGTCCCGCCGGCGCTGGTCGCGGCCAACCGCGTGCAATACGCGGCGCTGGTCATGGCCAACGTCTTCGGCCAGTACACCGCCCAGATCGCAGCCGCCGAGGCGGCGTACGCCGACATGTGGGCGCAGGATGCGCAGGCGATGTACGGCTATGCGTCGGCATCGTCGGCCGCGACCGCATTGACGCCGTTCACCGAACCGCCCGAAACCACTACGGCCACCGCGCAATCCGCCCAGGCCGCCGCGGTGACCCAGGCCGCCGGCAGTTCCGGCTCGACGACAGCTCAGTCGACGCTGTCACAGCTATTGGCGTCCGTTCCAAAGCAACTGCAAAGTCTCGCGACCGCTGGATCGTCGACGGCCGCCACCGATCCGTCGGCATCGCTGCTGACCGCGTTCAGCAACTTCAACACCCTTGCGGGTCCGACGAGCCTCGGTGCGGCCTTCAGTCGCACGGCCACCAGCGGAGGAAGCTTTCTCACCCAGGCCTACCGGACCGGTCTCCAGGCGCAGGATCTGCCCAAGATTGCGGCGGAAGGCGCAGGGGCCGCGGCCGGCAAAGCTGCGGGCGGCGCTCAAAGCCGCTACCCAAGCCTGGGTTGCCGAAGGCATGGAGCGGCCGGTGCTCGCCGGAATCGGCAAGGCCGAACCGATCGGCGGGCTGTCAGTCCCGCAGACCTGGGCTTCGGCGACCCCGGTGGCCAGCGCGGTCGAAGAGCCGCAGTGGCTGTCGGAGGCGGACCTCGCGGCGGTTCCGGCATCGGAGACGACGATGGGCGGCATGTCGGGCGCGCCGATGGTGGGCATGACCCAGCAGCCCGGTATGTGGTCGCGCCCGACGGTCAGCAACATCTTGCGCGTGCCGGCAGGCCGCTTCAAGATGCCCCGCCCCGTTCTCGGGCGGCTAATCGCTTTCCCTTCAGCCTGTTCAGGACTGAAGACGTCGTAATGGCCTGTCGGCCAATGGTTCACACGCGCCAGAAGGGGAGCTGATGTTTGATTTCGGGGCGCTGCCGCCCGAGATCAACTCGGCCAGGATGTACGCCGGCCCGGGTTCGGGTCCGATGATGGCCGCGGCCGCGGCGTGGGATGGCCTGACCGCGCAACTGGAGACGTTCGCGGCTCGCTACTCCGCGCTGGTCGTCGGAACTGCAGGGCCAGAGTTGGTCCGGCCCGTCGTCGGCCGCGATGGCCGCCGCGAGCGCGCCCTACGTGGCGTGGGTGACCGACGACGGCGCAGCAGGCGGAGCAGGCCGCCAACCAGGCGCGAGCGGCGGCCGCCGCCTACGAAGCGGCGTTCGCCGCGACCGTGCCACCGGCCGTGGTGGCGGCCAACCGCGCGCTGCTGGACGACGCTGGTGGCGACCAATTTATTCGGGCAGAACACTCCGGCCATCGCCGCCACCGAAGCGGCCTACGCCGAGATGTGGGCGCAAGATGCCGCGGCGATGTACACCTACGCCGGCTCGGCCTCGTCGGCCGCCAGCCTCACGCCAGTTCAGCCAACCGCCGCAGACCACGAGTCCGGCGGGGCAATCCGCTCAGGGCGCCGCGGTTTCCCAGGCCGTCGGTACGTCGGCCGACACAGATCTCAAACGGCGCCTGTCGCAGCTGATGTCGGCACTGCCGCAACAGTTGCAGAGCCTCGCATCGGGTGGGGCCACGAATGCCGTCGCGGCGGACGCCCCTGCGTCGTCGATCATCACCGCGTTCAGCGACATCAACACCCTTAGCGGGCCGCTGATTCCGACCTATCAGCTCACTTACGCGACTTTTCAGATGGGCCAATTCCTTGAGGGCCTCGCGCAGTCGAGTTCGCAGGCGAAATTTCTGCCAGAGATTGCCGCCCCGCTGGGGAACGCCGCATCAGCAACGCGAAGCGGTTGCACCGCAGGGTGTTTCGGGGCCGATTCTCGCCAGCTCGGGTCGGGCGGTGCCGATCGGCAGTCTGTCCGCGCCGCCGAATTGGGCGACCGCGACGTCGGAAGCAAGCCCGGTCGTTGAACCGGAGGCGGCCGCCGAGGCAGGCTTTCGGGTGCTGCCGCCGTGGGCGGAAAGGCCGGTTTCACCTCGATCACTCAGGCCTGCCGCCCATGGCGCAGATCAACAACCCGGGTCCGCGTCGCGGTGACAACACCGTGTTCCGGATGAGGGATCGTCGCTACCGCATGCCAAGGCACGCTCCCGGCGGTTAGCAGGGATAGCGGCACCCGGTAGTCGCCAAATAGGGCATCCAAGGCGACAATAGAGGAACGATGGACTTCTACAACGTCTACAACCAGGGGTTTGCCCGGGTCGCCGCGTGCACTCATCACGCCGCGATCGGCGACCCCGCGGCCAACGCCGCCTCGGTGCTGCGGCTGGCCCGCCAGTGCCACGACGAGGGTGTGGCGCTGGCCGTTTTCCCGGAATTGACGCTGTCCGGCTACTCCATCGAGGACATCCTGCTGCAGGACGTGTTGCTGGACGCGGTCGAGGACGCCGTGCGCGACATTGTCGCCGCATCGACCGAGCTGCTGCCGATACTGGTGGTCGGCGCCCCGCTGCGCTACCGGCATCGCATCTACAACACCGCCGTGGTCATCCACCGCGGCGCCGTCCTGGGTGTGGCACCCAAGTCGTATCTGCCCACCTACCGCGAGTTCTACGAGCGCCGCCAGATCGCGCCGGGTGATGACGAGCGCGGCACTATCCGGGTCGCCGGGATCGAGGCGCCGTTCGGCCCGGATCTGTTGTTCGAGGCATCCGACGTGGCCGGCTTCGTGCTGCACGTCGAGATCTGCGAGGACATGTTCGTCCCGATCCCGCCGAGTGCCGAAGCGGCGCTGGCGGGTGCGACGGTGCTGGCCAACCTGTCCGGCAGCCCGATCACGATCGGTCGCGCCGACGACCGCTCGCTGCTCGCGCGCTCGGCGTCGCAGCGCTGCCTGGCCGCCTACGTGTATGCCGCTGCCGGAGAAGGTGAGTCGACCACCGACCTGGCCTGGGACGGCCAAACCATGATCTGGGAGAACGGTCGGTCTGCTCGCGCAGTCGGAGCGCTTCCCCAAAGGGGAGCGACGCAGCGTCGCCGACATCGACCTCGAGTTACTTCGCGCCGAGCGGTTGCGGATGGGCACCTTCGACGACAATCGGCGCCACCACCGCGCGTCGGCAGAATCGGTGCGGCGGATCGACTTTCGACTGGAGCCGCCGGCCGGCGACATCGGGCTGCGCCGCGTCGTCGAACGGTTCCCGTTCGTGCCCGCCGACGCGAATCGGCTGCAGCACGACTGCTACGAGGCGTACAGCATTCAGGTCGCCGGGCTCGAACAACGGTTGCGCGCCTTGAACTTTCCGAAGGTCGTCATCGGGGTCTCCGGCGGGCTCGACTCGACGCACGCGCTGATCGTCGCCGCGCGGGCGATGGATCGAGAAGACCGGCCGCGCAGCGACATCCTGGCCTTCACCCTGCCCGGCTTCGCGACCGGCGAGCACACCAAACGCAACGCGGTCGAGCTGTGCCGCGCGCTCGGTGTCACCTTCGCCGAGATCGACATCACCGACACCGCATCGCTGATGCTCAAGGAGATGGACCATCCGTTCTCCCGCGGCGAGAAGGTCTACGACGTCACGTTCGAGAACGTCCAGGCCGGGCTGCGCACCGACTACCTGTTCCGGCTGGCCAATCAGCGCGGTGGCATCGTGCTGGGCACCGGCGACCTGTCCGAGCTGGGACTGGGTTGGTCGACTTACGGTGTCGGCGACCAGATGTCGCATTACAACGTCAACGCCGGTGTGCCCAAGACCCTGATCCAGCACTTGATCCGCTGGGTGATCTCCTCCGGCCAGTTCCCGTCCGGAGGTAGGGGAGGTGCTGCGGTCGGTGCTCGACACCGAGATCACCCCCGAGCTGGTGCCCGCCGGCGAGAACGAAGCGCTGCAGAGCAGCGAAGCCAAAGTCGGACCGTTTGCGCTACAGGACTTCTCGCTGTACCAGGTGCTGCGCTACGGATTCCGGCCGGCCAAGATCGCGTTTCTGGCCTGGCACGCGTGGAGCGATGCAGAGAACGGCAACTGGCCGCCGGGGTTTCCCGAGAACAAGCGGCCGGCCTACACGCTCAAGGAGATTCGGCACTGGCTGCAAGTCTTCGTGCAGCGATTCTATTCGTTCAGCCAGTTCAAACGGTCGGCGCTGCCCAACGGGCCCAAGGTGTCCCACGGTGGGGCGCTGTCGCCGCGCGGGGACTGGCGCGCCCCGTCGGACATGTCGGCGCGCGCCTGGCTCGACTCGATCGAACGCGAGATCCCCGAAGACTAGATCCGCCGGACGAATCGAGCCTGTCCGGCGGCTGGCTTGTTCCGAATGATGAAGGGATACTCGAGCGATCAGTACTGTCGCGGCAGTTGCACGAGCGGGGGGTCGACATTGCACCGGATCGGCAGTGAGGACGGCGACGTAAACGGTCCTGACCTGCCCGACGGCGAACCGGAGACAGAATCGGAATTGCCGACACATACGGGTGGTTACGGCATTCCGCTGGCTGCTGCTGACCGCCGCAATGTTCGGTATCAGCGCGCTGCTGTATGCGTTGCGACGGGCCACAATTCGCGATCGCGTCCGGGCGAAGCCACGATGAGCACACCGCTCGGCGTTCCCGTGGTGCCGGCTCGACCGGGTGACACGGCCACGCTGGCCCCGGCCACCGGCCCCCTGATCGACACCTATGGACGTGTCGCGACGGATCTGCGGGTGTCGTTGACTGACCGCTGCAATCTTCGGTGCACCTACTGCATGCCGGCCGAGGGCGTCCCGTGGTTGCCTGCCAACCACATGCTCCAGCCCGACGAGCTCATCCGGCTGATGCGAACGCGCCCGATGAGCGCGATTGGCGGCTGAGGTGGCAGATGACGTGGCCGGTTCGGTCCACGTCACCGTCCGGTACTTCGGTGCCGCGCTGGCCGCCGCCGGGGCCGATGCCGAGCAGTTGGCCATCCGCTCCGGCGCCAGTGTTGACGAGCTCGTCGACAGTCTTGCGCGCCGCAGCCCGAAATTGGAACGGGTGCTGCTCCGTTGCTCGTTCCTCTGCGATGGTGTGGCGGTCCGGGACCGGGCCCAATTGCTGCGGGCGGGCAATACGGTCGACGTATTGCCGCCGTTTGCCGGTGGATGAATGTTGTCGGTTATGTCGAGCCGACCCACTCGTCGCTTCCGTCGGCGAAGAACTGCCGTTTCCACACCGGTAACCGCGCCTTGATGGCGTCCACCAGGTGCGCGCAGGTCTCGAATGCCGCGCGGCGGTGGTCGGCGGCGACCGCGACGACTAAGGCTGGTTCGCCGATCTGTAAGGCGCCGACCCGGTGGGTCGCCGCGACAGCCCGCACCCCGTGCGACTGTGCGGCGATTTCGGTCACGATCTGCCCGATGACATCTGCGGCCGACGGGTGCGCAGAATATTCGAGCCTCGTTACCTCACGGCCGCCGTCGTGGTTGCGAATCACCCCCGCAAATCCGACGACGGCTCCCGCTGCCTGATGGCTCACCAGTTCTTCGAGGTCGGCCAGCAGAATCGGTTGATCGGTAATCGCGGCCCGCGCTACCGACACCGACCTCAGGTTCATGAATCCCAAACATAGACCCCGACGTTGCGGTTTTGTTGACCTGCACAGGGACTGGGCTCCCGGGGGCGCGGCCGTGAACCATGCGTTGATGATGGACGATTGAGGACATGCGATCGGTTGAGGAGCATCAGCGCATCGTCGCCGGACTGATCGCGGCCCGGCCCGCTGTTATCGCCGCAGTGGCTGATGCAGCCGGTCTGGTGTTGGCCGACGATGTGATTGCAGCGGTGTCGCTGCCGATCTTCGACAACTCCGCGATGGACGGCTACGCGGTGCGCGCCGACGAGGTCGCATCAGCGACGGCGGAGAACCCGGTGAAACTGGTTGTGGCCGAGGATATTCCGGCCGGTCGACTCGACATCCCCGTGCTCGAGGCGGGCACGGTGCACCGCATCATGACCGGCGCGCCGATCCCCGCCGGGGCGACGGCGGTAGTGCCCGTCGAGGCCACCGACGGGCACGCCGACGTCGTCACGATCAACGAACCCAGCGCAGCAGGACGCTACATCCGCTGCGCCGGCGAAGACGTCCGTGCGGGCACCACTGTGTTGCGCGCCGGGCAGGTGGTCACTCCGGCGGTCGTCGGGCTGGCTGCGGCGCTGGGGCTGCACGAGCTGACGGTGTTCCCGCGGCAGCGGGTGTTGGTGATTTCCACCGGTTCAGAGCTCGTGTCGCCAGGTCGGCCGCTGCAGGCCGGGCAGATCTACGAGTCCAACTCGATGATGCTTGCCGCCGCCGTCCGCGAGGCCGGAGCCGACGTGGTCGCCACGGTGATCACCAATGATGATGTCGCACAGTTCGTCTCAGTGCTGAATCAGTACGCGGCCGAGTCGGATCTGATCATCACCAGCGGCGGCGTCAGCGCCGGAGCGTACGAGGTGGTCAAGGATGCCTTCGGCCGGGCAGGCGACAAGGGCGTGGAGTTCGTCAAGGTAGCCATGCAGCCGGGTATGCCGCAGGGCGCGGGCCGTCCGGCCGCCGTCTCGCCGGGTCACACGTCATGTGCGTTGGTGTCCTTCGGGTGTTCATCGGCGACACTGCTTCGCCCGGGGCATCCCTGCCGATGCCGCGGAGATCCGCTGCTCACCGACGTTGATCGCCCCGGCAGCGCATTCGCAGATCTGCGGATCCTCAGCTGAGCTCCGGCTCCGTCACACCGGGTGGCTGGCAACCGCGGTGGACATCCGCGATGCCGCATCCCTGCCGGACCCGCTCAGTCGACCTAGGCTCCGTAGGATGACCGGGTGGCACGACGCTCCCGCCCCTCTGACGATGTGACGTCAGGCCCGCTTTCGCATCTGGATGAACGAGGCGCGGCGCACATGGTCGATGTCACCGCGAAGCCGGCTGCCGACCGCACGGCCGTGGCGGCGGGTTCGCTGCGGACCTCCGCGGAAGTGGTCCGGTTGATCTCGGCGGACGGGCTGGCGAAAGGTGACGCGTTGGCCACCGCGCGGGTGGCGGCCATTTTGGCGGCAAAGCGCACCAGCGACCTGATCCCGCTGTGCCATCAGCTGGCCCTCACCGGCGTCGACATCGAATTCGCCGTTGGCGACACCGATGTCGACATCAGGGCGACCGTGCGCAGCACCGACCGCACCGGAGTGGAGATGGAGGCGTTGACCGCGGTGGCGGTGGCCGCCCTGACGCTCTACGACATGGTCAAAGCGGTCGACCCCGCTGCGCGAATCGACGACATCCGGGTACTTCGCAAGGACGGCGGCCGCCGCGGAACGTGGGTGAGGTGATGGCCGGCAGATCGGCGCGAGTCATCATCGCTTCCACCCGCGCGTCGGCCGGAGTGTACGAGGACCGTTGTGGACCACTGATCGTGGAATGGCTCGCGCAGCATGGGTTCTCGACGGAACAGCCGGCGCTCGTCGCTGACGGTGACTCGGTAGGCGGGGCGTTACGCGAAGCGCTCGCCGACGACGTCAACCTGATCATCACGTCTGGCGGTACTGGCATCGCGCCCACCGACGCCACCCCCGCCCAAACTCAGGCGGTGCTCGATTTCGAGGTTCCGGGGCTGGCCGACGCGATCCGGCGGTCCGGCCTACCGAAGGTACCGACCTCAGTGCTCTCGCGGGGCGTGTGTGGGGTAGCCGGGCGGACTCTGGTGGTCAACCTGCCCGGATCCCCGGGTGGTGTCAGCGACGGTCTCGGGGTCATCGCTGAAGTGCTCGACCACGCGCTGGACCAAATTGCGGGCAAGGACCACTCGCGCTGACCGGTCTGATGCTCAATTCGGTTGAGCGGGTTCCGAATCGGTCGGCGGACGGGGAGTGGCGTCAGCACCGTTGTGGCGCGCCTTCCGGGACTGAACCCAGCGGGCCGCCCACCAAATGACGAGAGCCCCGAGCAGGGCGACGGCGAGATTACTGAGCAGACCGGTCACCCCGACCGCGAGGGCCAGTGCCCAGTGCGCCGGGCCCCGGAGATCTTTGAGCAGCGCAATGTGCATGATGCCGGCGACCGTGAGCAGACCCGCCAGGATCGGCACCGGAAACCCGGATAGCGCAGTGGCCAGACTCGCGCCCACCGCGAGCGCAAGCGCGATCAGGAGGCCGCCCAGCATGATCGGTGCGCCGCCGCTGCGGGCGCCGAAGCTGCGGTGCGCCGTCATTCCACCGGCGCCGTGACAGACCGGCATCCCGCTGATCCCACCGGCCACGAGGTTGGCCAGACCGAAGGTGATTGCCAGGTGTCCCGGACGCACCCGTCGGGCGGCATCGCCGAAGTAGGTGCGGGCCGCATCCGCGGTGGCCAGACACGAGTTGGCGAACGACAGCGGCAACTGCGGCAGCACCAGCGCAACCGCGGCGGCACTGAATGCGGCCCAGCTCAGGTGCGGGTAGTGCACCGCCGACGGGCCGAAGCTGACCGAGCCTCGATACGTCAGTGCCACCGCCACCCCGGCCAACACAACCAGCAGCAGGGTGATCTGGCGGCGCCGCAGCAGCAGCGCCGCAACGATGACCACCGCGGTGGCACCGCCCAGCCACCAAATCGAGTGCCGGTGGTCGGTGAAGGCTTTCGGTGTTGCGGACACCAGCTTCCACGCCAACTGACAAAACAGCAGTCCCACCGACAGCTGAACGCCCCGGATGATCGGAAGCGGGAACACCTTGGCGACCCGATCCAGCAGGCCCGACGCCCCGAGCGCCACAAAGATGACGCCCATCATGATGGCACCCGCGGCGATGTCGTCGGAGCCGAAACCGTGCGCGATAGCGATCGCGCCGAAGGCCTTCAACGGCTGCACCGGTATTGGAAGCCGGTACACCAAACCGGCCACCACATATAGCAGCCCGGCCGGAAGCAGCACCGCCGTCGGGGTCAGGCCGTTTTTGACGATCAATGCCACCGCGATCGGCACCAGAACACCCAGATCGCCGACCGCCCCGGCTAATTCCGCGCGATCGAACCGAAACGCACCGTCATCCGATTGCAGGGAAGGTGTCGCGGTGCTGACCATGGCAGCACTCTAATGCTGTGGCTACCAGTTGGTGAGGATGAAATGGTTGATGGCCAGAGCGCCAACGACGTTGGCCGCCAGCCACCAACGGTGGGTCGACGGAGGCAGCAGGGCCGGCGCCGCAGTCAGCCAGACCGATGAACGGCAGCCAGATGCGTTCGGTCTCGGCTTTGCTGAGCATGCTCATGTCGGCGCACAGGATTGCCGTCAGTGCGGCCAGCACCAGCAGATGCAGCCCGGAGCGCCGGCGGATCGCGCGCGAGATCGAAGACTCGAGCCAAACCGGCCACGCTGCCCAGGCCGATCGCGCACACGACCGACGCCAGATTCGCCCAGCTCCAGTACTGGAACGGCCGGTTCACTGCAATGCCCTGCCAATAGCGTTGCTGGACAAGGGTATAACCGTCGAACCAGCAGAACCCGGCCGCCGCGAACGCCGCCACTACTGCAACCGCGGCCGGGCACGCGCGGCGGCGAACGCGGCGAGCGCCGATCGGCGGTTGCGCACGGCAATGAGCACCGCCAGCGCGGGGAGTCCCATCAGCATCAGCCCGTAATTCAAGAAGATCGCCCAGCCAAGCAGCAGCCC
The DNA here is from genome assembly GCA_963796825.1 of uncultured Actinomycetota bacterium. Lineage (GTDB taxonomy): Bacteria > Actinomycetota > Actinomycetes > Mycobacteriales > Mycobacteriaceae > Mycobacterium. Next base: position 667,477 of record CAWCNE010000003.1, on the reverse strand, counting down.
GGCGGCGGTCGCGACGAGAATCGGCCGCCGCACAGTGCGACTCGCCGCGAGCGCGAGCAGCGCGATACCCCAGGCGGCGACGCCGGCGAAGTAGGCATCCGCAGAGACGGCGATCCAGATCGCGGTCGGTGCGACCGCGACGAACGGTGCGGCCAGCCGTGCGGTTGGCTCGTCGGACACCGCGCGCACCGCGACGATGATCGCGGTCGCCGCACTCGAGCCGACCAGCAGGCACAACGCTCCCGCCCACGCCCCGCCGCTCAGGCCGATGCGGTCGAGCCAGACGAACGTCAGCAACGCACCGGGCGGGTGCCCTGACACGTGCGTCATCCACGAATGGGGCTGGAAATCGACGATTCGGCTGGAGAAGGTGCGAAGCATCGCCGGGATATCGGTGATCGTCGGCACCTGACGCAAATACTCGTGGCGCGCCGTCAGTCGCCCGGCGAACCCGAGCTGCCAGCCGTCGATCATCGACAGCGCAAAGGCCCACCCGCACGAGGTGGCCCAGGTGACGAGCGTGAGGGTCCGCCACGACAGATCGTTGCGCCAGGCCGGGACCCCACCGCACGACTGCGGTACCGATGGCAACGGCCGCGATGCTGCCCCAACCGACGTGAGGTTTCCACCAGCCGAAAATCGGTGCGGTGCCGGCGTAATCGTGGATCTGCTGGGCCGTGCTGTGAATCAACGGAGTGACGATGCCCAGGCGCAGATGCGGCACCACGAAAGCCGCCGCCACCAGTGCGACGGCCAGCGTCACCGCGACGGCTTCGCGACGTTCGACCTTCAACAACCCGCCTCTGGTCTTAGTTCCGGCCCGCGCGACGCTCGGTGACGGCAAGCCGGACGGCGTAGATGAGCGCACTGAGGCCGTACAGAGCAGCGACCAGCAGCAGCCAGCGGCCGTAGAAGGGTTGCTGGTTCTGCCCGGTGGCCGCGAAGTAACTGGATTGCCCCTGCTGGATGATCCCCGGGAAAAACAGCAGCAGCGATAATGCCGTCGCCAGCGTGGGGACGCGCAGGTAATTCAGGGGCGACACCCGCGACACCCTCGATTGGTTTCTCGCGCGTCGATCCCGCACTGCGGCAAGCGCTCCCGTCAGGGAGCGGTCAGCGAGTGCGTAGAGCGGAAACAGAATCAGGTCGTGGGCGATGACCGCGGCGACGAACCAGACACCGATCGACTGCCACCACACCCCGTGGTTCCACAACGCGTGCGGTCCAAGCACCGACACCACGTATCCCGCCAGCGCCAACGCGGCGATCGTGCCCATCAGATGTAACGGATTACTTCCGTAGAAGGCAGTGAACCGGGCAAGCAGTGCGCGCATATCTAGAGCGCTCCGAATTCAATGGACCGCACCCATTTGGTGTTGTGCACACCGGGCAGCGCGGGCACGATGATGCGCGCCGGATAGCCGTGATCAGCGGACAGGTCGACGCCGTTGACCCGCAAGGCCAGCAGCGAATCCGGATTGCCCACTTGATTGGCTTGCAGGACAGCGTGATTGAAGCCACCGAACCGCTCCAGGGAGCGCACGGTGGCCCGGCCGGGGTTGGGCATCCCGGCCAGGGCGGCCAGATCCCGCAGACGCACTCCGCTCCAGATCTGGGTCGTCGACCACCCTTCGACGCAGGCGATCGGGAGTTCGGCGATGTGCTGCGGCATCGCTTCGAGGGTGGCACGATCCAGCAGCCGCTGTCCCGAAGGGCTCCGCAGGGTGAGTCGCCAGTTGTCGCCGACGTCGGCAGCCGAGATCGCAGCGGCCGCAGCGGTCCGGTTCACCTGAAAATCGTTCGGGCCGTCGCCGCGACTGCGCCCGCGCGGCAGCAGCAGCGCCGCTCGACGGCTGAACCCGCCGAGAGTTTGCCCGGCGCTGAGCACCGCGACGAACAGTGCGCCGCCGCCGACCAATGCCAGCGCCCCGCGGCGGCTCACCGTCGGCGGCGCAGGATCGGTGGCGACCAGCCCGTCGACGTCTGGTGGTTCGGGATGGGTGTCGGCGCGTGAGGTGCGCAGAACAGCGCGGAACGACAGCGACCGCAGACCGCCGACCATCTTCGGCAATTTGATCAGGACGTGGATGACGAATCCGGCGATGAATACCCACGCCCCGAAGTAATGCGCGGTGTAGAAGCTGAATCCGAATATGTAGTCGTACTGGATGTTGAGCACTCCGGTCGCGAGCTCGAAGAGAATGCCGCCGACCAGCATCAGCAACGAAAGCCGCTCCACGAGCTGAGCGATCGATCGCAGTGGCGGCCACGCGAACAGCCGGGGAATGACCGACCAGAGTTTGGCCAGCACCACTGGGACGATGACGAGACCCAGCCCGACGTGCACACCCTGGGTGAGGCGGTAGAGCCACGAGGGTCGGCTCGGCCAATCGAACGTGGGTAGTTTGAGCCAGCCGACGTCATGCGGGATCGCTTGACCGAACTGAGGACCGTACGCGATGTAGGACAACAACCCTGTCAGCGCCACCACGGGGAGGCCGATCAACAGCACCGAGCCGAACACCGAAGTAAGCCAGGGGCCCCGCAGCGGACTTCGCCACCGCTGCAGCAACCCGATCCCGGGTGGGCGGAGTCGCTCCAATGCGCGCCACATTGGTGCGGGAAAGCCGTAGACCGGCTCGGCAGGTTCCCCCGACGAACTCGGTGGCGGGCCCGGAGTTGTCATCAAAGCCCGACTTTACTGCGATGGTCGTGCAAGGGCGTGTACTCGCCGGCTATCGGTGGGCGCCGCGGCCATCTGCCGCTTTCAGTACGGCAATCACCCGGTCGTGAATCTCGACGACCTGACTCACGGTGAACCCGGCTGCGCGCGCGATCACGCCAAGCGCGCCGGCGCCGATCCGCGACCATGGAAACCAATGGCCCAGATGTTCGTCGGTTTCCCAGCGCAGCATCTCGTAACAGAATGCAGTGGCCGGAGGGTCGATCTCGACGATGACGACGCCGCCTTCGGCAAGAAGTTCCGCGGCCCGCATCAAGGTCCGGACTGGGTTGCCGCCGATACCGATGTTGCCGTCGGTGAGCAGAATTTGTTGCCAGCTACCCTCGGCAGGCAACTGTGCGAACAGGTCGCCGCGGATCGCGGTTCCGCCGCGCCGACGCGTCATCTCGACCGCGGCGGCCGAACTGTCCACCCCGAGTGCGGGCAGCCCGCGCTCCCGCAACGAAGCGATGAAGCGCCCGGGACCGCAGCCCAGATCCAGAGTCGGGCGTGACGAACAGTGCGCGAGGACGTGCTCGTCGGCGAGCCGATCCTCATGCGTCGTTGCGGGCCCGCCCATCCAGCGGGCCATCGGCAACTCGCGGCGGTGTCCGTGATGATTGCGGGCCCAGCACGAGCTGCCCGCGGCGGCCGACTGATAGATCAGGTCCGCCGACCTCACGGCAGATACCTCGCAGGCGTCAGCCGTCATCGCCGCGCCCGACCTGCCCCTTGGAACAGTGCGACAACGTCCACCACCACCCATTCGCATCATCGGGCATTTAACCGCTATTCGGCACTGATTGCGGTGAGGATTGCCAGCGGAGGGATTTCAAAACCCATGGCCTTGCGTCCGGACGTGCCAATGGGCTCGAACCTGGGCATCGCGATGGCGATCGACCTCGATGTCTGGTCGTTGGGCTTCGCGATACGGCAGATATATGATCCGCCCGCTCGCAGGGCTGTCGACGTCGGCACCCGCATGTCGGGCACAGTGACAGGGTGAACTCTTACTGCAGGCCGGTGTGCTTGCTGGCGCTCGGTCTGCTGGTCGTCGGTTGCAGCGGGGACGTGGGGTCGCCCGGACATGGCACGACCTCGGTCTCTACCCGCCCCGCCACACCCCCGGCCGAACCCGCGAACGCTGCAGCCCCGGCTGTGCCGCCGGCCGGCACGGTGGTCCCGGTGGGCAACGCCCCTGAAGGCATCGTCGTCGGACAGTCGGGAATCGGGGCCGTCGCGGTGCGCAACCCGGACGGCGTCGCGCTGTTCGACGCCGCCACCGGTGCGCTGCGTCAGACAGTTCCGACCAGGGGAGCGGCCCGGCACCTGAGCCTGGCCGGACCCGAGGGACCGGTATTGGTGCCGCTCGAGGGTTCCAACGAATTGTGGGAACTCGAGCTCGCCGACGGCCGGGTAACGTCCACCACCGCGGGTGTGGGTCGTCAACCGCACGACGCGGCCCGCGCGGCTGGGGGCACGATCGTCGTCACGAATGAGCGCGGCGGCGGGGTGGTGTTCGTGCGCGCCGGCGCGGTGGTTGGGTCACTTCCCGCCGGCCCGGCGCAGCCGGGCGGTGTCGCGGCGGTAGGCGACGACGTCGCAGTGGCCGACGTGCAGGGAAACGGGGTGTGGGTGTACGACGGTTCGACTCAGCGGCAGATGGCGCAGGGACCGGTCGGGATGAAACTGACCCACGCGGTGGCAATGTCAGGGGATCTGGCCGCTTTCGCGGACACCGACGGCGGCGCGGTCCTGGTCGAGCGCGTCGACCCGGAGCTCTCCCAAGCCGCCAAGATCGACGCTCCGGGTAAACCCTACGGACTGGCCTACGACGCGACCCGCCATCGCCTGTACGTCACGCTGACTGCTGCCAATTTACTGCGGCTGGTCGACGTCTCGGACGCCACGAAGCCGCGGGCACTCGGCGACATTCCTACTGTGCGACAGCCTAATTCGGTCGCCGTCGATCCACGTTCAGGCAACGTATTGGTGACCGGCAGCGACCCCGGTGGCGACAGCGGTGTGCAGATCATCACCGCGGATCTGCTACCGGCGGCCTGAGAACTCGAAGGGGAGTTGTGAAGGTATTGCTGACCGGCGCCGCCGGTTTCATCGGTACTCGGGTGGGTGCGGCGCTGCGCGCCGCCGGTCACGACGTGGTCGGTGTCGACCTTTTACTGCCCGCCGCGCACGGACCCCGATCGGAGTTGCCGCCGGGATGCCATCAGATCGACCTCCGAGACGGCGAGGCGCTGGCGCCACTGCTGGCCGGTGTCGACCTGGTGTGTCATCAGGCTGCGATGGTGGGGGCCGGGGTCGACGCCGCCGACGCCCCGGCCTACGGCGGCCACAACGACTTCGCCACCACCGTGCTGCTGGCGCAGATGTTCGCTGCCGGGATCCGGCGGCTGGTGCTGGCGTCGTCGATGGTGGTCTACGGGCAGGGCCGGTACGCCTGCCCGGAGCATGGATCGGTCGAGCCGCTCCCGCGGCGGCGCGCTGACCTCGACGCCGGGATCTTCGAGCACCGATGCCCGCTCGGCGGGGAGGAGCTGCAATGGCGACTCGTCGACGAAGACGCCGCCCTGCGCCCGCGCAGCCTCTACGCGGCGAGCAAGACCGCGCAGGAGCACTACGCGCTGGCATGGTCGGAGTCGACGGGCGGTTCGGTGGTGGCGTTGCGCTACCACAACGTCTACGGTCCCGGAATGCCACGCGACACCCCGTATTCCGGGGTGGCGGCGATCTTCCGATCGTCGATCGAAAAAGGCGAACCGCCAAGGGTTTTCGAAGACGGGGGTCAAATGCGCGACTTCGTCCACGTCGATGACGTAGCGGCCGCGAACCTCGCCGGGATGGCTGAGGTTGACGGCTTCACCGCGGTCAACGTCTGCTCGGGGCGCCCTATCTCGATCCTCGAGGTGGCCGCTGCGCTGTGCGATGCCCGCGATGGCGCACTGTCCCCGGTCATCACCGGGCAGTACCGCAGCGGCGACGTGCGCCACATCGTCGCCGACCCCGCGGGGGCCGCCGACGTGCTGGGCTTCCGTGCGGCCGTCGATCCCATCGAGGGTCTGCGTCAATTCGCGTTCGCGCCGCTGCGCTAGATGTTGCCCTAGGGTCGCAAGACATGTCCGCACCCGACGACGTCACCGTGGTATTGCCCTGCCTCAACGAGGAGGAGTCGTTGCCGGCGGTGCTGGCTGCGATTCCGCCCGGCTACCGGGCGCTGGTGGTGGACAACAACAGCTCCGATGACACCGCGGGAGTCGCCGCCCGTCACGGTGCTGCGGTGGTCGTCGAACCGCGGGCCGGGTACGGCGCTGCGGTGCACGCCGGAGTGGTTGCTGCGAGTACCCCGATCGTGGCCGTCATCGACGCCGACGGCTCGATGGATGCAAATGAACTGCCCCGGTTGGTTGCCGCACTCGACCAGGGTGCGGATCTGGTGATCGGCCGGCGACGGCCGGTGCCCGGGTTGCACTGGCCGTGGGTCGCCAGAGTGGGCACCGTGGTCATGAGCTGGCGGCTGCGCACTCGTCATGGCTTACCGGTGCACGACATCGCCCCGATGCGGGTGACCCGGCGCGAGGCACTGCTGAATCTGGGTGTCGTGGATCGGCGGTCGGGCTACCCGCTGGAGCTGCTTGTTCGCGCCGCCGCCGCCGGCTGGCGCGTGGTCGAGCTCGACGTCAGCTATGGCCCCCGCACGGGCGGTAAATCAAAGGTCAGCGGTTCCCTGCGCGGCAGCATCACCGCGGTCCTCGACTTCTGGAAGGTGATTTCATGAGTGCCCTCCCGGTGACCCTGCTGGTAGTCGCCAAGGCCCCGGAGCCCGGCCGCGCCAAGACACGGCTTGCGGCGACCGTCGGCGACCGAATTGCTGCCGAGATCGCCGCTGCGGCGCTGCTGGACACGCTGGATGCGGTGGCTGCCGCGCCGGTGACGGCGCGGGTGGTGGCCCTCACCGGAAACCTTGACACCGCCGCGGGCGCCGCCGAGATCCGTCACCGACTCGAGTCCTTCACCGTTATTGCGCAGCGCGGCAACGGCTTTGCCGACCGGCTCGCCAACGCCCACGCGGACGCGAGCTCAGTGTCCGGGGGGAATCCTGTGTTGCAGATCGGGATGGATACCCCCCAGGTGACGGCAGAGCTCCTGACACGCTGCGCGCGCCGGCTGCTGCGGGCGCAGGCCGTGCTCGGATTGGCCTCCGACGGCGGTTGGTGGGTGCTCGGCCTGCAGGCACCGGCGGTTGGCCGAATGCCTGCGGAGCGTCCCGATGTCTCAGCCCGACACCGGGGAGCTCACGTCAACGGCATTGCGCGACAACGGTATCGACGTGACTTCGGTGGATATTCTGACTGACGTCGACGTCGTCGCCGATGTCGTCGGTGTGCGCAATGCCTGCGATCCGGCCAGTCGTTTCGCTCGGGTCACCCAGGCTGCCGGACTCTAGGCGGATATCAGGGGCGTTCGTACGTCCCGGTCAGCGTACCGCGGGCCACCACGTGCCCGGCCATCTGCTTCAGCAGCGCCTTGGCTTTGGTCACGTTTTCCGCGATCGGTTGCGTCGAGGGCGAATACCTGGAACCGGTAGCGGTGCGGACCGTGGCCGGGAATCGGGCGCGGGCCCGCATAGCCGCGGTGGCCCAAATCTGCCCGGCATGAAACGCATTCCGGCGGTACCCGGCTGCAGTGCCCGGCGTCGACGTTGCGCGACGTCGGGCTCGATCACCGCGACGGTGTGCAGCAGCGGCCGCGGCAGCGGAACGTCGACGTCGTCGATGATCAGCACCAGCTGCCGGGTTCTGTGGCGGTACGCCGCTCCAGCTCAGCTGCGGTGACCTGTTCTCGCCGACTCCCTTGCCGGCGCTGCTTGTCGGCATCGGCGCCGCCATCGTCGAATGCCGTACTGGTGACCGTGATCGTCGATCGGGCGCCGCGAAATCCGAACCGGCGAAAGGGCTTCGGTGCTCACCGGCGCGGAACATTGCGCAGTAGCTTGCCGATCATGCGCCGCTGCCCGCGCCGCGGATTGCCACCGTGCTGGACCGCAATACCTCGCCCAGTTCGGCGGGCAGATAACCCTGCGCCGCCAGCCTCGGCAGCACGCCGCCGCTGGAGATGATGTCGAGGATCAGGTCGGGCAGCTTGGGCACCGATCCCGATGCGCCGCGTCGTGTCGTTGCGCCACTGCGCCTGAACCCAAATCGAACGTCCCGGTGTCGCCCTCGCTGAACACGACGTGGTCGCCTCCGGCAGCGTCATCGCGGGCAGGCCCGCGTTGACGGCGTTGCGGAAGAACAGCGAATTGAACTCCTCGGCGACCAATCCGGCGACGCCCAGTTCGGTGAACAGCGCGGCGACCGGACGTGACGATCCCACGCCGAAGTTCTTGCCGGCCAGCACGATGTCGCCCGGCGACACCTCGTCGGTCCAGCCGGGACGCACTTCGTAGAAGACATGTTTGGCTGCCTCCGGCGGATCCATCTTCATCGCGAATGCCGGATACATGGCATCGGTGTTGAGGTCGTCGCCGAACACCCACACCTTTCCGGTGATGGCCAGTGTCATGCGGTCACGCTCCTTGCGTCGGTGATGTAGCCGGTGAGCGCCGATGCGGCGACGGTCGCCGGTGAGGCCATGAAGATCTCGGCTTCGGTGCTGCCCATCCGGCCGGTGAAATTCCGGGTGCTCGACGTCAGACACACTTCCCCGGGTCCGACCACGCCCATGTGATAGCCGAAGCATGCGCCGCAGGTCGAGTTGGTGATCACCGCGCCCGCGTCGGCGATGTCCTGCAGATAGCCCAGCCGCATTGCGTCGCGGTACACGGCTTGGGATGCCGGCGTCACGAGCAGCCGGACGCCGCGGCGCAACAGTGTTGCCGCGCAATATCTTCGCGGCGATTTCGAGATCCTCGAGTTGTCCGTTGGCGCACGACCCGATGAACGCCTGGTCGATTTTCTGACTGTTCGATCTGCGAAACCGGCAGGCCGTTGCGGCTCACGGTGCCCGGGCGGGCTACGTAGGGTTCGAGTGCGGCCAGGTCCACCCGCCGCACCTCCTCGGTAGACCGCATCGGAATCCGGCTGCCGCAGCATGGTATCCGGTGATGCCGCGGTCCTCGAGGTACGACGTCAGCACCTCGTCGGGCTCGAATGTGCTGAAGTCGGCCGACACCTCGGCGCCCTGGGTGGCGATGGTGCGCCGGTCGTGCATCGGGATGCTGGCCAGTCCCGGTCCGCCGAATTCCAGGTTGAGGTTGGCGGCGTCGCCGTACTCGTTGGCGATGTGCAAAAAGATGTCCTTGCCGCTGACCGTGTCGGGTTTGACGCCTTCGAATTGATAGCGGATTGTCGGCGCCACCTGGAACCAGGTGCTGCCGGTGCACATGATCGAATACACCTCGGCTGGGCCCGAGTCCGCGGGCGGCGGTGTTGTAGGCGCCGGCCGCGCAAGTGTGAGAGTCGGTGCAGGCCAGTACTTCTCCGGGGCGGGCCAGTCCGTTCTCGGCGATGACCTGATGGCAGATGCCGTGTCGGCCCACGTCGTAGAAGCGTTCGATGCCGAAGTGCGGCGGCGAACTTTCGGGCGTGCGGCCCGCCGGCGGCGTCTTTGATGGTCGGCGCGGGCACCGCGTGGTCCATCACGATCGCCAGCTTGTCGGGGTCATGAATGCGAAGCGGTTCGCATCCACATCGTCGCGAACTGCAGATCGATCAGCACGGTCATGTCGACGTCGACGACGACGGTGTCGCCCGCCGACACCTGATCCAGGCCGGCCTTGCGGGCGAAGATCTTCTCGATGATGGTCATGCTCATCGGACTTCCTCCAAGCGTGCGTATTTGGTGTCGAGATCCAGCCACTCCGCCATGCCGACCAGATTGAAGAATTCGGCAGGCCGACTGGGTAAATGATCGGCCACGTTGCCGCCGTTGAGTTCGCACAGGCCTTCCAGCATTCCGAGCACCGCGCGGGCAAGGGGGTTGCTCGGATGAATTGCGATGGCGTAGCCCAGCTCCTGCAGCCGCGTAGCCGATTCCAGCGGCGTCATGCCACCCGAGCACCAGGTTGATCAGCAGCGGTGCCTCGCACCTCGCGGGCGATGCGCTCGATCTCCTCGATCGCTCTGCGGGGCCTCGACGAAGATCACGTCCGCACCGGCCCGGGCGTACCGATTCGCCCGCTCGATCGCGGCGTCCAAGCCCGAGCGGAGCCCGCGCGTCGGTCCGCGCGACGATCGAGCAGGTTGTCGTCGGTGCGGGCGTCGAGCGCGGCGGCCAATGTCTGTTCGAACTCCGCGGCGTCGACGACGTGTTTGTCGGCCAGATGGCCGCATCGTTTCGGGAAAGACCTGATCTTCCAACTGGATTGCCGCGACGCCGGCCTGCTCGTAGAGCGCGACGGTGCGCACCACGTTCATTGCGGCGCCGTAGCCGGTGTCCGCGTCGGCGATCAGCGGGATGTCGCCGAGTATGCCGACCAGCATGCGGGCGCGCTCGGCCATCTCGGTCGCGGTGACCAGCCCGATGTCCGGCAGGCCGAAGCCGGATGCCGCCACGCCCGCACCGGTCATGTAGGCCGCCGGCTGATCCGTGCGATTGACCAGATGCGCTGTGATGCCGTCGAAAACACCTGGTGCGACGACGAGTTCGCCGCGGTCGAGTAACGTCCGCAAGTTCTGTCGGGCCGTTGTGGTGGTCATCCGGAGTCCTTTCAGTCGAGTGCGCCGGCGACCGGCGGGGCCAGCAGATCGATCAGATTGCTGATGTCGTCGAGGTCTTCGCAGGCCGACCACCGCTCGTTCGATGGCGGTCGGCGCGGTCGCGGTTGGTGACGCGGTCGGTCAGGGCGTGGAATTTGGCGATCAGTTCGTCGTTGGTCACCGGATCCCACGGCGCGCCGTGCGGCGCGACGACGCGAACCTGATGCACGGCGCCGTCGCGGGTTGTGACCGCGAGGTCGGTGCGGAACCGCTCGGTCAGGGGCGCATCGGCCAATGACTCGTCCAGGTGAACGTCGGTGACGTCGATCAGCGACCAGATGTCGTCGGCGTCCAGCCGCGCGGGCGGTGAATTGCTCGGGCAGCGCGTTGCCGTCGAGCAGCGCGGCCGCGGTCGCGTAGCCGATGTTCATCTGGGCGCCGATGGCGGTCAGTGGCCGCTCGGGCTCCACCAGCCGTGCTTGTAGACGGTCTCGCCGACGGTGATGTCGATCTTCGAGATATCCTCGGCGGCAACCGATTTCCGGAGTTGGCGGGCCGCGTCGACGGCTCCGTGCAGACCGCCCATCACCGCGTAGGACTTGACCATGATGATCGACGTCTCCCAGCGTTCACCGAGTTGGTCGGTCAGCAGCGACGCGTCGGGTTCGTGGCCTTCGCCGAAAACGCTGAGGAATCCGCCGTATTCGCGCTCGAACACCCGCTTGATGCCGGTGTAGTTCGCTGCCGCCAGCCCGGCGGCGTAAAGCCGTTGCGGGCGGCGAACCCGTGATGCATCCGCTTGCTCATCGCTTCGTACTGCGCGGCCATCAGACCCTGCCGACTGGGTGCCGGCCAGGCCCAGCGCATCTTCCAGCTGGGCCGGTGACAGCCCGCGCAGTTTGCCGGAAGCCATTGCCGCCGAGTGGGTGCCGAACACCGGACCCGAGTGCCAGCCGCGGTCGAGCATCTGTGCTGCCGTGCAGCGTGTAACCGACCCGCGGCCCGACCTCGAATCCGACGATCGCCGCGAGCAGGAAGTCGGCGCCCGTGGTCGGGTCGTGACTGCGCGGTCACCGTCGACAGCAGCGCCGGGAATGACCAGCGAACAGCTGTGCACGGGCGCGATCGGGTGAAAGTCGTCGAGTTCGAATCCTTGGATGAAGGTGCCGTTCAGCACGGCCGCGGCGGGTCGCGCTGGTGGACTTGCCAGTACCGATGACCGCGGTGTCGCCGCCGTTCTCCAGCGTCGAGGACGGCGTCGGTGGCCACCCGTGACCAGGGCAGTTGCGCCCCGATCAGGCCGCAGCCCAGGCCGTCGAGCAGGAGGTGCTTGGCCCGTTCGACGACCGCCTCCGGGATGTCGCCGAGGGTCGAGCCCGGCGACCCAGGAGGCCAGTCGTCCGGTCGGGCCGTCCGGATCGGTGGCGTCGTGCTGCTGGACCGGGGTCGCGGTCATCGGAGGTCCTCCGTCGAAAAGTTGCGGTCTTGTCTTGTTGTTATATAGTCATAACAAATACTGATCGACTCGAGCAAGTGCGGTGTGAAAACATTGGTGCTCATGCAGCAGGCCGCCGCGCAGGTGGACCGGTGCCAGCGGCGCCGGAGTGCCGCTGCATCGCCAGCTGTTTCTGGTGCTGCACGACGAGATCGCCCGCGGCGCGCTCGCTCCCGGCGACGCATTGCCGACCGAGCAGGCGCTGTGCGACCAGTTCGGGGTGTCTCGCATCACCGTGCGCCGGGCCCTGGCCGACCTTGCCGAGCAGGGCTACATCGAACGACGGCAAGGCGTCGGATCGTTCGTCCGTCAACGTGACCGCTCCGAGGAGGCGCCGCCGGCCGGTTCCTATATGGACGGTCTGCGGCAGACGCAGTTCCAGACCTCCATCGAGGTGGTCGAGCACGACATCCGGACGCCGCCAATCGCGATCGGCGACGGCGCTCGGCGGCGCCGGCGAGATGCTGCACATCCTGCGGGTGCGCCGCGAGCGCCGAACGCGCGAGCCCTTGATGGTCACCGAAGCCTGGTTGCCGGCCGATCTCGCCGGCACGTTGACCGCCGCCGCGCTGCGACGTCAGCCGCTGTACGAGTTACTTTCCGGCGCCGGCATCGTCGTCGATCGGATGCAGCATGAGATCACCGCCGAGATCGCGGGCCCGCGCAACGCGAGCCTGCTCAACACGGCGATCGGTTCCGCGCTGCTTCGCGTCAACCGCCTCGCGTTCGCGGCGGGTTCACCGCATCACTACGTGTCGATCCTGCTCTCGCCCAACCGCAGTCGCGTGCTGATCGACCAGACCGCCGCCGAGCTCCACACCGGCGACGGTCTCGGCGATCGCCCACGACGTGCGTCGCGGGCCTGCAGCACCGCCGTCCACGGTGACGTCGCTGGCCGACATCGAGCTGACGACTGACGGCATCCAACATCAGCTGCCGCGCAGATATCGTCACGCGGGACAGACGATCTCGAGGTGCGGCGACGTCTCCCGGCCGATCGATATTCATTCCATGCGCAAGTCGATCCTGAGTGCGCTCGTCGGCCAGGCCTACGACCGGCGCGACATCGATCTCGCGTACGACGCTGTGCGAGTTGGGAATCGACGAGACGCCCGCCCTGACCGACCAGGAGAAATCCGCGACGGTCGAAGATCTTCTCGCCGCACGGTCCGGCGTGCACCTGCCGGTCGATGACGGCGGGCAGCTCGGACGCCCGTCGAGAGGGTCGCACCCGCCTGGTACTTTCTGGTGCTACAACAACTGGGATTTCAACGTTCTCGGACAACGTCTACGAACGCATCACCGGCCGCAGCGTGTTCGTCGCATTCGAACACGAGCTGGCCGGCCCGCTGGGCATGACCGATTGGGACTGCTATCGACACGGCTCGTACCGGTATCGGGCCGACGTTCTCGGCGGCACGACCCGATACCCGAACTACAAGTTTCATCTGTCGGCCCGGGATGTCGGCAGAATCGGACAGCTTTATCTCGACAACGGCGCCTGGAATGGCCGACAGCTGCTGTCGCCCGAATGGATTGCGCGCAGCACCGGCGCTAGTCTCGCGGACCAATCACCCGGCCGGGCTACTGGGTATGTACGGCTATTGCTGGTGGACAGCGGGACCGTTTGACGAGTTGCCAGGCACCGGAGTGGAGATGGGTACCTATTCTGCGATCGGCTTCGGCGGTAACTTCCTGACGGTCCTGCCGGGCATCGACACGGTGGTGACGGTACTTGCCGATTCGGCTGCGACACCCCTGAGCAACGACGGCTACCAAGCGCTGATTGCCGACCTTGGTGCAGCGTTGCCGTAGTCGATCAACCCGACTCCGGGAACAAACGGGCCGACCCGCGCGGTGAAGTCCCGATAGGGCGCGCCGTGTTTGGCGAGCAGGTACGGCTCCTCGACCGAGTAGTCCGGTGTGCGCAAGCTGAGTCGTTTCCGCACCGTCCGCTGACCCCGTGAAATCCGAACGAGCCAGTGCGCCGTTGTTGCGGCCAAGTGCGCCAGCCGAATCCGAGCACACCGAATGTCGCGAGCAATAGCAGCGCGATGGCGGCGGCAACGGACGGCGATCTGGTCATCAGGCCCGCGCGCATCGCGTCGTCGATCGCGCTCGGCATACGGCGCGCAGTCGCCGGCGCCGGAAACCAAGGTTGCGAGCGCCCCGGCGGCGCAGGCCCGGCGCAGTGCACGGTCGCGGTCGCCGGACCAACCGGCCGCCAGGACGCCGGCGAACACATCGCCGGCGCCGGAGGTGTCGAGCGGATCCACGGCGGGGGCGGGCACGGTGAACTCCGCGCCGTCGCCGCTATAGCTGGCGCCGCGGGCGCCGAGGGTGGTCACCCGATGCGGGACCGGCCAAACCCATTGAGCGGCTTCGGTTTCGTTGACGACCAGGACATCGGTCACCTCGGCCAGCTGGGCCAGTTCCGCTTCGTCGCCGCCCGACGGTGACGCGTTGAGGATGACGGTCACCCCGGCCGAGTGAGCCGCGCGGGCAGCCGCTGTCGCCGTGGCGACCGGAATCTCCAACTGCAGCAACAACACATCGCTGTTCGCGACGAGGCTGCGCAGTGCTGCCTCGTCCAGCGTCAGCCGGCCGTTGGCCTCCGGCGCGACGACGATGATGTTCTCGCCGGCTGGAGTCGACGATGACGACCGCGTTGCCGCTGCGCCCGGCCACGGTGATCAACCCGTCGGTGCCGACGCCGTTTGCCTCCAGGTGCTCGCGCAATTGCGGCTGCCGCGGCGTCGTCACCGACGGCGCCGACGAACTGCACGTCCGCGCCCGCGCGCGCCGCCGCCACCGCCTGATTGGCGCCCTTGCCGCCGGGTGTCGAGCGCATCGAGGCCGCCAACGCCGTCTCGCCCGGCCGGGGCAGTGTCTCGACATCGAACCCGATGTCCATATTCACGCTGCCCACCACGCAAACCCGCGTCATTCCGCCGACGTTATGGAGTAGCGCCCGGATACACAAACGTCGTGTTGATAACGGTTTTCGGCAAATCCGATTTCACTCCACCAGTAGGCGTTATTCTGCTGCGTGATCTGGGCTTTTTGGCCCGGCAGCGAAAGGACGCCGATTGACGCCGCAGGGCTCAGCTGATCCGGCACCGCTCGAGCAAACGGTTCCGGCGAAAATTGGTAGGCGCCGTCGCCCGCGGCAGCTGCCCAGATTGAGCATCCAGTCCAAGATCATGGTGATGCTGCTGGTCGTCCAGCCTGGCGTCGCTGGCGGTGATCGGTGTCGTCGAGCTACGTGTCCGGTCGGCGCACGCTGATGCCCATCGCCGCCGAACGCATGACCCAACTGCGTGAAGGGCAGAAGCGGGCGATTGAGATGTTGTTCGCCGACCTGTCGAACTCGCTGGCGATTTACAGTCGCGGATTCACCGCCGACGAAGCGGTGCAGGCTTTCACCGCGGGATTCGACCAATTAGCCGACGCGCCGACCGATCCCGGCGCAACAACAGGCGCTGGAGAACTTCTACACCGACAAGCTGATCAAACCGATCCAGCAGGCGACCGGCGCAGAAGCTGGACCTCGCCGCGGTGCTGCCCAACAACAACGCGCAGCGATACCTGCAAGTCCACTACACGGTTCCGGCGGCGGGCGCCTCGACCGCGCCCGAGGACGCCGGGCGACGGCAGCGCATGGTCGGCGGCGAATGTGCGCTTCAACAACTACTTTCGCGAGATCGCGACCCGCTTCGAATACCGCGACGCGATGCTGCTCGACACCCGCGGCAACGTGGTCTACAACGTGAACAAAGGCCCCGCTCTGGGCACCAACATCCTCACCGGCCCGTATCGCGCATCCAACTTGCGTGGCGCCTACGAAAAGGCGATGGCCGCCGACTCGGTCGACTTCGTCTGGATCACCGATTTCCAGCCGTTCCAGGCGGCCGGCGGAATGCCCATTGCCTGGCTGGTGTCTCCGATCGGTGCGGCGGGCAAGACGAGCGGGGTGATGGCGCTGCCGCTGCCGATCTCGAAGGTCAACCGGATCATGACCGCCGACCAGCACTGGAAAGCCGCCGGCATGGGAGCGACGGCCGAGACGTATCTGGCCGGCCCGGACGGGCTGATGCGCTCTGACTCGCGGCTGTTCCTGCAAGACCCGGAGAAATACCAACGCGACGCGGTCGCGGCGGGCACCCCGCCCGACATCGTCGCCGAGGCGATGCAGATGGCACGGCACCACGCTGGTGCAGCCCGTCGAGACCGAGGCGTTCCGCGCCGCGCAGCGCGGGCAGACCGGAACAGTCATGGATACCGGCTATCTGGGCGACCAGGAACTCGCGGCGTACGCCCCGGTGGCCATCCCGAATTCCGATCTGCGCTGGTCGATCCTGGCCACCCGGGACAGCGAAGAGGCCTACTCGCGGATCGTGGCCTTCACCCGCACGCTGGTCGTGACGGCCGCGGCGATGGTCTTCGTGCTGTGTGTGCTCGCGATGCTGATTGCCCGAAGATTCGTCGGCCCCATCCGGCGGCTGCGGGCCGGCGCGGAGGAGATCAGCGCCGGAAATTACGACGTCACGATACCGGTCACCTCGCGCGACGAGATCGGCGATCTCACTGTCGCTTTCAACGAGATGAGCCGGAATCTGGAGATCAAGGAAGGGCTGCTCACCGAACAGCGCAAGGAAAACGACCGCCTGCTGCTGTCGCTGATGCCCGAAGCGGTCGTGCAGCGTTACCGCGACGGCGAGCAGACCATTGCGCAAGAGCACCAGGACGTGACGGTCATCTTCGCCGACATCATCGGCCTCGACGAGATCTCCAGCTCGCTGTCCGGTGACGAGCTGGTCGGGAATCATCGACGAGCTGATGCGCGAACTCGATTCGGCAGCCGAAACCTTTGGCGTCGAACCGATTCGCACCGTGCACAACGGCTATCTGGCCAGCTGCGGACTGAACGTGCCGCGGCTGGACAGCGTGCCCCGAACCATCGACTTCGCCGTGGAGATGCAGCGCATCATCGAGCGCTTCAATACCGGCAAGGGCCACCACCTCAGCATCCGGGCCGGCGTCAACACCGGCAACGTGATCAGCGGACTGGTCGGCAGATCCAGCGTCATCTACGACATGTGGGGTACCGCGGTGAATCTGGCCCACCAGATGCGCAGCGGTGCAACCGAATCCGGGATCTTCGTCACCTCGGATGTGTACGAGGTGATGCGCGACATCCGGCAGTTCGCCAACGCGGGAACCGTCACCGTCGACGGTGTGGAGCAGCCGATCTGGCGATTGACGGAGCGCAAATGAACCATCGACCCGCTGTGGATTTACTGGGCCATCGGGCTGGCCATCGGGCTGCCCCTGCTGCTGATCAGCCTCACCGAGTGGCAGCAGTTCCTGGCGCGCCGGCAGAGCGCACTGGCGGGGCCGGTCAATCTGTTGCGCAGCTACCTGGTGCCACTGGCGGCGCTGCTGGTGCTGCTGGTCAAGGTGGCGCGGGTACCCGCCCACTTCGACTCGGTGCGGGTGCTGGCGACGGTATTCGGCTTCGTGGTGCTGCTCCTGCTGCTGTCGGGGCTCAACGCCACGGTGTTCGAAGGAGCGCCGCAGGGTTCGTGGCGCAAGCGGGTGCCGGCGATATTCCGGGACGTCACAAGGTTTTTGCTGATCGCTGTCGGCCTTGCGCTGATCTTCTCCTACGTCTGGGGTGTGCGCGTCGGTGGCCTGTTCACCGCGCTCGGCGTGACCTCGGTGGTCATCGGCTTGATGCTGCAGAACTCCGTCGGTCAGATCGTGTCGGGATTGTTCATGCTGTTCGAGCAGCCGTTCCGGATCGGGGACTGGCTGGACACGCCGGCCGCGCGCGGACGCATCGTGGAGGCGAACTGGCGCGCCGTGCACATCCAGACCGGCCACGGCCTGCAGATCACGCCGAACTCGGTGCTGGCCGCCACGTCGTTCACCAACCTCAGTCGCCCGCCGGGCGCGCACAAGCTGTCGATCAGCACCACGTTCTCGGTCGAGCGATCCACCCGACCGCGTGCGCCTTCTCCTGGTCCGGGTTGCGCAACGCGTTGCCGCAACGCAAAGCCGACGTCACACCGACGTCCTCGGCCGGCGGTTCCGGCGAGTACCAGGTCAGCATCGCGCTGAAGTCGCCCGCCGATGACGGCGCCGCGAAAGCGACCTTCCTACGGTGGATTTGGTACGCGGCCCGACGCGAGGGCCTGCATCTCGACGGTGCCGGCGACGACTTCTCGACGCCGGCGCGGGTTCAGATGGCGATGCGAGACGTGGTGGCGCCCGCACTGCGGCTGAGCCTGACCGATCAGCAGTCACTGATCCCGCACGCGAAGATGGTGCGCTACGGCACCGACGAAATCGTGCAGTACGCCGGCGAAGTGCCCACGGCGATGACGTTTTTGATCAAGGGCAGCGTCCGGCGGACCTTCACCGCCGACGACGGTTCGGTCACCCCGCTGAGCCTGTTGGAGGAAGGCTCGTTCCTCGGGTTGAGCACGCTGACCCGGCAGCCGAGCGTTCACGGCGCCTATGCACTGGAAGAAGTGACCGCACTCGAGATCGATCGCGAGTACATCGAAGATCTGGTCCTTCGGACACCGTTACTGCTGCAGGAATTGGGCCGGATCATCGAGGACCGCCGCAAGGAGGCATCGGCGATTGGGGCCGTCGCTACCCGTCGCTAGATTGCCCGCTACCCTGGGTCAATGAGTGTGCATGCCTTCTCGGCGGTGGATGTGCGCCAGCAGGTGCACGATGCGGCACGCCGGGCCCGGGTGGCCGCTCGGATTCTGGCCTCACTGCCGACCGTTGCCAAGGATCAAGCGCTGCACGTCGCCGCCGATGTGCTGGTGGCCAATACCGACCGGATTCTGGCGGCCAACGCCGACGACCTGCGCTCGGCCCGGGCCGCCGACACGCCGACCGCCATGATCGACCGGCTCGCGCTGGACGCCAAGCGCGTCGAGGGGATCGCCGCGGGGCTACGTCAGGTTGCCGGTCTGCCCGACCCGGTCGGCGAGGTACTCCGCGGCTACACCCTGCCCAACGGTCTGGCCCTGCGTCAGCAACGTGTCCCGCTCGGTGTCGTCGGGATCGTCTACGAAGGCCGGCCCAACGTCACCGTCGACGCGTTCGGTTTGACGCTGAAGTCCGGTAACGCCGCGCTGCTGCGCGGCAGCGCATCCGCGGTGCGCTCGAACGAGGCGCTGGTTGCGGTATTGCGCGAAGCGCTGCGCAGCGAGGACCTGCCCGTCGACGCCGCCCAGCTGCTTCCCGTCGGCCGACCGCTCGTCGGTCACGCATCTGATCCAGGCCCGCGGCCTGGTCGACGTGGTGATCCCGCGCGGGGGAGCCGGCCTGATCGACGCGGTGGTCCGTGACTCGCAGGTGCCGACGATCGAGACCGGTGTGGGCAACTGCCACGTCTACGTGCATGACGCCACCGATCTCGACATGGCCGAGCGAATCCTGTTGAACTCCAAGACCCGTCGCCCGAGCGTGTGCAACGCGGCCGAGACGCTCCTGGTCGATAGCGCGATCGCCGACCAGGCCTTGCCGCGACTGATCAACGCGCTGCAGGACGCCGGTGTGACCGTTCATCTCGACCCCGACGATGACCATCTGCGCCGCGAATACCTGGAGATGGAAATCGCGGTCGAGGTCGTCGATGGCGTCGAGGCGGCAATCGCCCACATCAACGAATACGGCACCGGACACACCGAAGCCATCGTCACGTCGAACATGGCTGCGGCGCAACGCTTTACCGAGGGCGTGGATGCAGCCGCAGTAATGGTGAACGCCTCGACGAGTTTCACCGACGGCGAGCAGTTCGGGTTCGGCGCCGAGATCGGCATCTCTACCCAGAAACTGCATGCCCGCGGCCCGATGGGTCTTGCCGAACTGACCTCGACCAAGTGGATCGGCTGGGGCGACGGCCAGACCCGTCCGGTCTGAGATAGCTGAGGAGACAAACCACGTGAGTGTGCCCGCGCGACCGGCGCCGCTGTTCGCCGACATCGACGACGTCGGCCGCAAGCTGGCCGAAACCGGCTACCTGTGCGACACCGCCACTGCCACAGCCGTTTTCCTCGCCGATCGGCTCGGCAAGCCGTTGCTCGTAGAAGGTCCGGCTGGAGTCGGCAAGACCGAACTCGCCCGCGCCGTCGCGCAATCCACCGGTTCCGGTCTGGTCCGGCTGCAGTGCTACGAGGGTGTCGACGAGGCCCGCGCGCTCTACGAGTGGAACCACGCCAAGCAGATTCTTCGTATTCAAGCCGGGATCCGACGACTGGGACCAGACCAAGACCGACGTCTTCACCGAAGAGTTCCTGCTGTCGCGGCCGCTGCTCACCGCGATCCGGCGCACCGAGCCCACCGTGCTGCTGATCGACGAAACCGACAAGGCCGACATCGAAATCGAGGGCCTGCTGCTGGAGGTGCTGTCCGACTTCGCGGTGACGATCCCCGAGTTGGGCACCATCACCGCCGACCGGAAGCCGTTCGTCGTGTTGACCTCCAACGCCACCCGCGAGCTGTCCGAGGCACTCAAACGCCGCTGCCTGTTCCTGCACATCGACTTCCCCGGACGCCGAGCTGGAACGGCGAATCCTGTTGTCCCGCGTACCGGAACTGCCGGCGCACATCGCCGAGGAGCTGGTGCGCATCATCGGCGTGCTGCGGGGCATGCAACTCAAGAAGGTGCCGTCGGTGGCCGAGACCATCGACTGGGGGCGCACCGTGCTTGCCCTCGGCCTGGACACCATCGACGACGCGACTATCGCCGCCACGATGGGTGTGGTGCTCAAGCACCAGTCCGACCAAACACCGCGCCACCTCCGAGCTACGGCTGAACTGAGGCATCGCCGATGGCCGTCCGCCGCGTTCGCCCCAGCCAGCCGCTGGCCCCGCATGGCCTGCCGGGTCATCTGGTCGGCTTCGTCGAAGCGCTTCGCGGACAAGGCATCTCGGTGGGTCCGTCGGAGACCGTCGATGCCGGCCGGGTGATGGGAGTCCTCGGCCTCGGTGAGCGCGAGATCCTGCGCGAAGGTCTGGCGTGTGCGGTGCTGCGACGGCCCGAGCACCGCGAGACCTATGACGCGATGTTCGACCTGTGGTGGCCGGCCGCACTGGGTACCCGGGCGGCGGTCACCGACGAAGATGCCGATCGATCCCGAGGTGCAGTTGCCGCCCGACGATGTCGAGGCGATGCGGCAGATGTTGCTGGATCTGCTCAACGACAACCCCGAACTCGCCGACATGGACGATCGATTGGTCGCGATGATCGCCCAAATCGTCGACGCCTACGGCAAATACAACTCCAGCCGCGGACCGTCGTACTCGTCGTATCAGGCGCTCAAGTCGATGGCGCTCGACGAGTTGGAGGGCAAGCTGCTGGCCGGTCTGCTCGCCGCCTACGGCGACGAGCCCACGCCGACCCAGGAGCAGATCGCCAAAGCACTTGCCGCGCAGCGGATCACGCAGCTCCGGAAAATGGTCGACGCTGAGACCAAACGGCGCACCGCCGAGCAACTCGGCCGTGACCACGTCCAGATGTACGGCATCCCGCAGCTATCCGAGAACGTCGAATTCCTGCGCGCTTCGGGCGAACAGCTGCGGTCCATGCGACGCGTCGTGCAACCGCTGGCCCGCACGCTCGCCACTCGGCTGGCCGCGCGCCGGCGCCGGGCCCGTGCGGGCGCGATCGACCTGCGCAAGACGCTGCGTAAATCGATGTCCACCGGCGGTGTTCCGATCGACCTGGTATTGCGTAAGCCCCGCCCGGCCCGCCCGGAGCTGGTGGTGCTGTGCGACGTGTCCGGCTCGGTCGCCGGGTTCAGCCACTTCACGCTGCTGCTGGTGCACGCCCTGCGCCAGCAGTTTTCCCGGGTCCGGGTCTTCGCGTTCATCGACACCACCGACGAGGTCACGCACATGTTCGGCCCGGACGCCGATCTCGCCGTCGCGATCCAGCGGATCACCCGCGAGGCCGGCGTCTACACCCGCGACGGCCACAGCGACTACGGCAATGCGTTCGTCTCGTTCATCCAGGCCCACCCGAACGTGCTGTCGCCGCGCAGCTCACTGTTGGTGCTCGGCGATGGCCGCACCAACTACCGCGATCCGGCCACCGACGTGCTGTCACACATGGTGACCGCCAGTCGGCACGCGCACTGGCTCAACCCGGAGCCCAAGCACCTGTGGGGCAGCGGCGACTCGGCGGTGCCCCGCTACCAAGAGGTCATCACCATGCATGAATGCCGCTCCGCCAAGCAGCTGGCTTCGGTGATCGACCAGCTGCTGCCGGTATAAGGCGGGACCGACCGAAAAATTTCCTCACTTGCACAGGGCAATCTCAGGTTATTGTGGGCGCTTCATCAGATAAGCGTTAGCAGCCAGTGAGGTCCGCAATGCTGAAGAGTCTTCGCGTCATCGCGCCGATTGTCGGGGCGGCCGGAGTGTCGATCGCCCTGTGCGCCCCGGCCCACGCCGACGTCGAGGCGACCGACCCATTGCTGGGCAGTACCAATGCGATCTTCCTCGGCGGCACGGCCCAGCCCACGCCGTCGACGGCATACGTAGAGGCCGCCGACTCGCTGTACCTGCAACCATTGGGGTTTGCGGATGGCGCGTCGATCTGCGACATGGTTGGAAATCTGCCGTGCGACGGTTCGTTGCAGGTGCTGACGACGCCGGAAGTGTTCGAATTCGGCCCGAGCAGCCTGCAGGACGAGACGGACCTCGTCTACGCGGTGGAGGCCGAGTATCACACGGGCGCGATAAGCGCCGATCATCCGCTGACGATTTTCGCGTACTCGCAGAGCGCCATTGCCGCTTCAGCGGCAGAGAAGGTGCTCGCCCAAGACGGCATCCCCCAGGACGACCTGCATTTCGTGTTCATCGGCGATCCGAGCGACGCAAATGGGATAGCCACCAACATCTACGGGGACCTGGTCCAGTTGTTCGGCGGCGGTACCACCGGGACGACCATTACCGACGAGGTTCTGCATGCCATCAACGAGGACCAATTCGCCCCCGGCGGCTTGCTCGCCGACTACACGCCGAACGACCTGTATCCGACCACCATCTACGACATCCACTTCGACGGAGTTTCCGACTGGCAAGAGGATTGGAACGTCGGCCTCGACGCTCCGGGCGGCAGCCCGTTGCTGGCCCTCGGAAACGGGCTCTTTCACTTCTTCACCACCCACGTGGAGTACCTGGGGCTGACGCCGACGGAGATCGCGAGCGGCGTCGCAACGACCGACGGCCTGACCACGACCATCACCATTCCGGATGGGTCAGATATGGGCGCCATCATCAACGATACGACGGCGCTGATCGACGCTTTCGGACATGGGCTTGCCGACAGCGGATCGCTTCTCGCCCTGCTGAACACCGTCGCGGACCTCTTCAACCCGGCCTACGTCTGATGGCACCTGGCCGATCACTGGCTCTAGGCGACCTCGTCGAAGGGGAGCTGCCTGCGTATCCACGCGAGGGCGTTCTGGGTTGTTGAGGGAGGATTGCCATCCGTAGCAACGACGGGCACCGCGCCGATCTCAACTTGTCGCTGATCTTCGATAGTTCCTTTCAGTTCATGGAACGCCGCGACATGCGCGCTGACGGCATCGGTGGCATCCGACGCAGATACGGGCGGCGTGGCCTCCACCCCGTACAGCTCCGCAGCGAGCCGACTCCGCGCGTCATCGCGCTGCACGGCTTGACGTCGTTGCCGCTCCTCCTCGATCAAGGCGCGGTCGAGCTGCTGCGCCTTTATGGCGCAGTCGTTGAGCACCTGCACTCGCCGCATGACCTCACCACGCAGCTGCTTCAGCTTCCGCTCGGCGTCGCGCAGCATCTCGGTGTCGTCGGCCGTCGGTTGCGGAATTTTGGTTGTTTCGTCGACCAGTCGTTCGATGCGGCGGGCTCGCTGCAGGGTGTCTGCGATCGTCGCGAGGTCCACTGAGAAATCCAGGCTGCCAGGCTCACCGAGCCAGCCCCCGTGGGCAGCTTTTGTCGCCATTACTGAATTGACGGCCGCCTTAGCGCGATCCATCATGGCAAGACCGTCTCTGCCGAAGAGTGTGGCGCGTTCGCGTTCATGGATCCTCTGCCGGGCAGCTGCGCGCTTCTTTTCCTCCGACTGGCGGGCCTTGCGTTGCTGTTCGGTCTCCCGAACCGGCGCGGAGTTTCGAATGATGGATACACCCGCCAGCCATCCCACAATGGGCACGGTGAACCACGCGCCGTTCACATTCGCGGCCACGAACGGGAGGGCCACGAGCGCGACGGTCGTCAGCACTATGAGCGCCGCGAGTTGCCCCGGCGACGGTGCTTCCCGGTGCGGCGCGAACACCAGAGCGACGAAGCCCGTGACCACCGCGCCAATGACGAGCAGCACCACGCCGATGACGCCGAGCGCAACCCAAAGCACAGTGCAGCCTTCCTGAAGTCCCTTGCTTGCGATGCTAACGACGGCACCCGACAGGCACTGGACTTCCGAAGGGCTACGGCGGCAAGGCGATACCCATGTGCCCCCTCACCGCGAAATTCCCGGCTTTTCGCTCGAAGGTAGGCAAATTGGGCATCGGCTCCCCGGGTTGCTGTTGTGGCTGATGTGAATCGGCCTTGTCCATCACGCTCAAGTAAGCTGGCAAACCGTGCAAAAGCGGCGGCTGGGAGTCATGGGTGGGACATTCGATCCCATCCACAACGGGCACCTGGTCGCTGCCAGCGAGGTCGCTGACCGGTTCGACCTCGACGAGGTGGTGTTCGTGCCGACCGGCCAGCCCTGGCTCAAGGGCCGCGAGGTCAGCGCCGGCGAAGACCGCTATCTGATGACGGTGGTCGCCACCGCGGCCAACCCCCGCTTCTCGGTGAGCCGGGTCGACATCGACCGCGGTGGTCCCACCTACACCAAGGACACCCTGCGGGATCTGCAGGCGCTCAACCCGGACTCCGATCTGTACTTCATCACCGGGGCCGACGCGCTGGCGTCCATCCTGTCGTGGCAGGACCTCGACGAGCTGTTCGCGGTGGCACGGTTCGTCGGCGTCAGCCGACCCGGCTACGAGCTGGGCAGCGAGCATCTTGCCGGCGTCCTCGACGGACTGCCCGAGGACGCGCTGTCACTCGTCGAAATCCCGGCTCTGGCAATCTCTTCCACCGACTGCCGGCTGCGCGCCGCGCAAGGCCGCCCGCTGTGGTACCTGATGCCCGACGGCGTCGTGCAGTACGTCTCCAAACGCGACCTTTACCGCAAACCGGGGGAGCAGACGTGACCGCCGCAACCGAGGCGATCGAGATGGCGGAAGTTGCCGCGCGCGCGGCGGCCGTCGAAGCTTGCCGACGACGTCGTCGTCATCGACGTGTCCGATCAACTGGTCATCACCGACTGCTTCGTGATCGCATCGGCGTCCAACGAGCGGCAGGTCAATGCCATCGTCGACGAGGTCGAAGAGAAGATGCGCGAGGCCGGATACAAGCCCGCCCGCCGCGAGGGCACCCGCGAAGGCCGCTGGACCCTGCTGGACTACGTCGACATCGTGGTGCACATCCAGCATCAGGACGAACGCGATTTCTACGCCCTCGACCGGCTCTGGCGCGACTGTCCCGTGATTAGCGGTGGATCTGTCATGACGGTCCGTCGGCTGGTGATGCTGCGGCACGGCCAGACCGAGTTCAATTTCGGCAGCCGGATGCAGGGCCAGCTCGACACCGAGCTGACAGAGCTGGGCCGGGCGCAGGCGGTGGCCGCGGCCGAGGCGCTCGCCAAGCACCAGCCGTTGCTCATCGTGTCCTCGGATCTGCGCCGTGCCTACGACACCGCCGTCGCGCTGCAGGAGCGCACCGGACTGCGGGTGCGGGCCGACGACCGATTGCGCGAGACGCACCTCGGCGATTGGCAAGGCATGACCCACACCGAGATCGACGCGAAAGCGCCAGGTGCCCGACTGGCGTGGCGCGACGACGCCGAGTTGGGCGCCGCACGGCGGGGAGAACCGGGTCGACGTGGCCGCGCGCAGCGTGCCGCTGGTCGCCGAGCTGGTCGCCGGTGAAGCCGAGTGGGGCGCCGACGACGACGCCGGCACGGCCGGTGGTGCTGGTCGCCCACGGCGGCCTGATCGCCGCGCTGACCGCGGCGCTGCTGCGGCTACCGGTCGGCAACTGGCCGGCGTTGGGCGGCATGGGCAACGCCAGTTGGACGCAGCTGTCCGGGCACAGTGTTTCCGGGGCTGGGGCCGACGGGGCTGGGCCCCCGGCGCCGACGCCTTCGACGCCATCCGGTGGCGGCTCGACGTGTGGAACGCATCGGCACAGGTTGCGGGCGATGTCCTCTGAGTCCCGGCCGACCCTGCTGGTCTTCGCCGACTCGCTGGCCTACTACGGGCCCGACCGGCGGGTTACCGTCCGACGACCCGCGTATTTGGCCTAATATTGTTGCCGCACAACTTGATTGGGACTTAGAGCTGATCGGCCGCATCGGGTGGACCTGCCGGGACGTCTGGTGGGCGGCCACCCAGGATCCGCGCGCTTGGGCAGCCCTGCCCCGGGCCGGGGCGGTGATCTTCGCGACGAGCGGGATGGATTCGCTGCCTTCGCCGTTGCCCACCGCAGCTGCGGGAGCTCATCCGCTATGTACGCCCACCGTGGCTGCGCCGTTGGGTTCGAGACGGCTACGGCTGGCTGCAGCCGCGGCTGTCGCCGGTGGCAAGGCCCGCACTTCCGCCGCACCTGAGCGCCGAATATCTCGAAGAAACCCGTGGCGCAATCGATTTCAATCGCCCAGGGATCCCGATGGTGGCGTCTCTGCCGTCGGTGCACATCGCCGAGGCGTACGGAAAGGCCCATCACGGGCGGGCCGGCACCGTCGCGGCGATCACCCGGTGGGCCAATGAGCACGATGTCCCGCTCGTCGACCTGAAAGCCGCAGTCGCCGAGGAGGTGATGAACGGTCGCGGCAATCCCGATGGCATTCACTGGAATTTCGAAGCGCACCGGGCGGTCGCGGAGTTGATGCTCAAGGCGCTAGCCCAGGCCGGTATCGACGCCGAGAAACCGCGCGGCTGAGTTCATGCCCGTCGTTGTCGTCACCGATTCGTCGGCACGCCTTCCCGACGAGTTGCGCCGGCAATGGGGGATACGTCAAGTCCCGCTGCACATCCTGCTCGACGACACCGATCTGCGCGACGGCGTAGATGAGATTCCCGACGATATTCACGAGCACGGCCACGCCACGACGGCTGCCGCGACACCGGCCGAGCTGGCCGAGGTCTATCGGCTGGCGTTGGCCGACAGCGGCGGCGACGGTGTGGTGGCCGTGCACCTGTCCAAGGCGCTGTCGGGAACATTGACCGCCGCCGAGTCCACCGCTGCCGAGATCGGTTCGGAAATAAGAGTTCTCGACTCGAAGTTCACCGGGATGAACACCGGCTTCATCGCGATGGCGGCCGCGCGGGCCGCCGCCGATGGCGCCGACCTGGACGCCGTCGCAGCGGCTGCCGCGGCCGCGACAGACCGCAACCACGGGTTCATCGTCGTGCATCAGCTGGACAATCTGCGGCGTAGCGGACGCATCGGCGGTGCGGGAGCGTGGCTGGGCACCAAGCTGTCGTTGAAGCCGCTGCTGCGCATAGAAGACGGCAAACTGGTTCTCGCGCAACGAGTTCGGACGGCCAACAAAGCGGTCGCGACGATGATCGACCGGGTATGCGAGATTGTCGGCGAGCGGCCCGCCTCGATCGCGGTGCATCATGTCGCCAACCCCGACGGTGCGCAGAACCTGGTCGCCGCGCTGGCCGAGCGGTTGCCCGGTTGCGAGCCGGCGATTGTCACCGGGCTGGGCCCGGTGCTGGCTTTACACGTCGGCGCCGGCGCGTTGGGCGTCTGCGTTCAGGTGAACGACTAGGACTTCTGCACGGCCAGCGGCGCGGTGTTGGCCTCCTCGGTGGCGGCCGCCGGCGGCTTCGGCTTGGCGTGGTCGCCGCGAGGATGGATCACCAGCGGCCACCAGAACCAGCGGCCGAGCAGCGTGGCCAGCGACGGCATGAACAGCGTTCGCACGACCAGGGTGTCGAGCAGCAGACCGATGCAGACCGTCGAGCCGAACTGGCCCAGCACCGTCAAGTCGCTGCCCAGCATCGCCGCCATCGTGAAGGCGAACACCAGGCCCGCCGACGTCACCACCGCGCCGGTGCCGGCCATCGACCGGATGTATCCGGTCTTGAGGCCCGGCATGTATCTCTTCCTTGAACCGAGACACCAGCAGCAGGTTGTAGTCGGAGCCGACGGCCAACAGGATGATGACCGACAGCGCCATCACGATCCAGTGGATGTGCATGCCGAACAGGTCCTGCCAGATCAGCACCGACAGCCCGAACGACGCGGCGATCGAACTGCTCGCGGTCCCGACGATCACCAGCGCCGCCACCACGCTGCGGGTGAGCAGCAGCATGATCATGAAGATCAGCGTCAGCGCCGACACCACGGCGATCATCAGGTCGTACTTCTCGCCGTCGGCCATGTCGCGGAAGGTCGCGGCGGTGCCGCCGAGATACACCTTGGCGTCCGACAGCGAGGACTGCTTGAGCCCTTCCTGAGCCGCGGTCCGCTCGGCGCCCACCCGATCGATGCCCTCCGGCGTCATCGGGTCGCCCTGGTGAGTGATGAAGAACCGCACCGACTTTCCGTCGGGGGAGAAGAACATCTTCACGCCGCGGATGAATTCCGGGTTGGCGAACGCCTCGGGCGGCAGGTAGAAGAAGTCGTCGTTCTGCGACTTGTCGAAGCTCTGCCCCATCACGATGGAGGTGTTGCTCATCGCCTCCATCTGGTCGATCATCGCCTTGAACGTCTGGTACATGGTCAGCGTCAGACCATGCGTCGTCTTCAACGTGTCGAGCATGATCGGGATCAGCTGCTCCAACTCGTGGGAGGCCGGCCGCGGTGCGCATGATGTCACCGGAGAGATCGTGGAACTTCTCGGCGAGCTGGTCGAAGCCGTCGATCGAGTCGAACAACGACCGGAACGAGATGCAGACCGGGATGTCGTAGCAGTGCTTCTCCCAGTAGAAGTAGCTGCGGATCGGCCGGTAGAAGTCCTCGAAATCCGCGATGTGGTCACGCAGCGTATCGGTGATCTCCGACGTCTCCTGCGTGGTTTTCGCGCTGTCGAGGGCGGCGGTGGCCAGGTCATGGGTGACTTTCGCCTGGCGGGTCGTCACGTCGATCATGATCTGCATCTGGTCGGCCATTTTCAGAATGTCGGCCATTCTGTCTTTGAGGAACTTCATGTTCTGCATGGTCGTCTGGCTCTGGATGCTGTTCTGGAACGGAATTGAGCTGTGCTGGATGGGAATTCCCAGCGGCCGGGTGATGTCCTGGATCATCGCGATGCCGACGAGTGCGGATCTCGTTCTTGGCGACCTTGTCCAGCACCAGCATGTCGGAGGTGTTGCGCATGTCGTGGTCGGCCTCGATCATCAGCAGATCCGGGTTCATCCGGGCTTCGGAGAAGTGCCGATCGGCGGCGGCGTAGCCGATGTTGGACGGTGCCGTCTCGGGCAGGTAGTGCCGGTCGTTGTAGCTCGTCTTGAATCCGGGCAACGCAACCATGCCGACCAGGACAGCCGCGAGACTGACCGCGAAAATCGGTGCAGGCCAACGTACTACCGCGGTGCCGACCCGGCGCCACAGCTTGCCGCGGGCCTGATTCTTCTTCTCGAAGAGGCCGAAGCGGCTGCCCAGGAAGACCACGGCGGGGCCGAGTGTCAGGCCGGCCGCGACAACGACCAGCATGCCGATGGCGACCGGCGCACCCATGGTGGAGAACCAGGGCAGTCGGCAGAAGCTCAGGCAGTACGTCGCGCCGGCGATGGTCAGGCCGGACCCCAGCACGACCGGGGCCACGCCCTTGAATGTGGTGTAGTAGGCGGTTTCCCGGTCCTCGCCTTCGCGGCGTGCCTCCTGATAACGGCCGACCAGGAAGATCCCGTAGTCGGTCCCGGCGGCGATCGCGAGCATCGTCAGGATGTTGGCCGCGAACGTGGTGAGCCCGAAGGCATTGTTGTACGCCAGCACGGCGACGACTCCTCGCGCACACGCAGCGCGACAAAGGTCATGAACAGCTGGATCAGCGTCGTGACGATCGAGCGGTAGACCAGCAACAGCATGATCGCGATCGCGCCCAGGGTGAACAACGTGATCTTGGCCAGGCTGTCGTTGCCGATGACGTGCATGTCGTCGGACAGTGCCGCCGGACCGGTGACGTAGGCCTTCACGCCGGGGGGTGCTTTTTCTTCGTCGACGACCTTGCGAACGGCCTCGACCGAGTTGTTGGCCGTGTGGTGCCCTGGTTCCCGGCGATGTTGACCTGCACGTAGGAGCCCTTGGCGTCGGCGCTCTGCGCGCCTGCAGCGGTGAACCTGTCGCCCCAGAAGTCTTGGATGTGCTGAACGTGCTTGGTGTCGTTGCGCAGTTTGCGCACGATGTCGTCGTAGTAGTGGTGGGCTGCCTCGTCGAGCGGCTTGCTGGCCTTCCACCACAACCATCACCGTGCTGTTGGAGTTGAACTCGTGGAAGTTCTGACCCATCCGCATCATCGCCTTCATCGACGGTGCATCCAGGGGAGCCATCGGTGCCGAGTGCGCCTCTCCGACGACTTCCAGCGTCGGGACCGCGACATTCACGATGACGGTCACGATGACCCAGCCGAGGATGATCGGGATGGCCAGGATGCGGATCAAGTGTGGGAGGTACGGGCGATGCTGTTGCTTGGTCTCGGCGCGCTCGTTCGTCGCGGTCTCGTGGTTGCTCATGCGGACTTGACCAGGCAGAAAGTCTGGGCGTTGTGCCCGTCGGAACTCTGGTGCTCGCGCAATTCTCCGTCGACGGTGATGCGGCAACCGATGTATCCGCCGTCGGTCTGCGCCATGATGTTGGCGCTCACCGTGGGCAGCGTTGTCGACACCGTGAACGACCAGGGCAGCGCGGCGTCGTTGATCTGGTGGGTGTTCGCATCGGCGTCCCAGTAATTGATGTTCGCGGTGCTACCGGGTGCGCCGAAAATTTCGTACTTCACGACTTTCGGGTTGAACTGCACGATCTTGATTCCAGCTCCTGAATTCGCGTTGAGGTCCTGCGAGGCGAACACCTTGTGCAGCCGCGTCACGGCGAGCGTGGAAACCGACAGCACGACGATGAGCAGCAGCGGTATCCAGGCCCGTTTGAGCACACCGCTGGTCGATATCGCCTTCATTGGTTTCCTTCCGCCGCGCCTCCGCGATGTTGTCCGCGAACGCGTCCGACCGTGGATTTTCTCCGCCGTCGACAAGGACGCGTCCGGGGCAACCTCGCTGAAAGAGCTGGTCTGAGCCGGTCATCGACGCGATGCCGAACAGAACCTTTGCTCGGCTAACGATGCTAGACGATAGAGCACGTCTGCGTTCTGCTAGGGCCAACAATGGATCCGCACGTGCAGCATCAGTAGGCGGCGCGCCCGGTAACCGGCGGTAGGTCGGCCAGCGTGACGATTCCCGGCTTGGCCGCCACGACGGCGGGCACCGCATTGGTCACCGGCATGGCGGTGTAGATCATCCCCAAGCCCATGAATCCCGGCTCGGTCCAGCCCTTCGGCGGCAGGCAGTGCACCACCGTACGCATGTTGGGCACGCCGAACACCTGAATGACGTGGCCGTGCTCGAGCGGCTTCGGCGGCGTGACATGGGTGCCCATCGTCCAGTTGAATCCGACGCTGACCACATTGTGATCACCCACCCAGCCGCGGTGGTAGCCGAGGACGCTGCCGACGGTGCCGGCCGGAATCTTCATGAAGCCCAAGTCGGAGTCGCCGGTGGCCGCGGTGAACGTGACGTCGAAGGTCATCCTGTCCAGCTGCGCCCCGATCGCGTCGGCCATCATCGCGGCCGACTCGGCGAAGACTTCGCTCTCGCGCCGCACATTCTCGGCCAGTCCGGGTGTCTCGGGGTCCTGCGAAAATCCCATGGCGGTCTGGGTCTCCGCCGACTCATAGGTAGAGCAGTCCACCGATTCGGTGATGCGGATCTCGTCGACGCGTTCGCACGACCCGCTGAGCGCCATCGCGACCAGGTTCGTCATCCCCGGGTGTGCACCGCTGCCGAAGATGGTCGAGGTGCCCCGCTCGCAGGCGTCGAGGATCCGCTGCCGGTCCTGCGGCGTCTGCTTGCCGCCGGTGATCCAGGCTGCACTGGTGCACACGTTGACGCCCGACTCGAGCAGCCGGACCAACTCGTCGACGCTGGGCCAGAGCGGGTTGTAGCAACACGCATCAGGCTTGAGTGCCAGTAGCGCATCGATGTCGTCGGTGGCCGTGACCCCGGTCGGCTGGGGCCAGCCGGACAGCTCCGCGGCATCCACCCCGACCTTGTCCTGACCGTGCGCATACACCCCGACCAATTCCATGTCAGGTCTGCCGATGATGGCGTGCAGCGACCGCCGCCCGATATTGCCGGTGGTCCACTGGATCACGCGAAACGGATGGCCTGCTGTTGTCGCGCTCATCTAGGGCTCCTCTGCCGGTGTGACTGAACTCATTATGTTCAACCCGCGGACGCGGGCCGGAGCCGGGCATCTCCTACGCAGAGTTAATTTTGCCGTGCGTGATAATTTCCCGGGCGTCTGCCGCCGGGGCGTGCCGACCGCGCCCGCGCTGCGTGGCGGCTCGCTGATGCCGAGCCTCGGCGAGCAACCAGTATTCGACACCTGTCAATATTGGCTAGACGTGGTTTTATGCCCTAAACAAGCGTTGAATACTGGCCCAAATCTCCTCTGCCGCAACCGATGGACGCGCGGCTTTGGTGCAGCGGCCGACAGTGAGCGATTGTTCACTGAATTTTGCTCAGCAAGTTGACAAGTCACCTTCGCTGACCTTACTCTAAAGTAACCTACGCCCGCGTAAGTTGTTTGAGTCGCCGAAAGGGGTCTGATCGCATGGGCACTCAGCAAACTTGTGGTGAAAGACGTCCGAGAAGATAGCCCGGGCGTCCCGACGATGTCGCAATTACATGAAAGCAGCGCACGGCTCATCGCCGAGGCAGAGACGGCACCCGTGTCGTTGCCCGGCTTGCCCGGCTTGCCCGGCTATGGCCAATTAGACCCGTTGTCTGCGTGTGCGGTCGAGGAGTGGGTGCGGCGGGGGACCCTGCTACCGGTCGAGCACATCCCGGTGACCGCGATTCGCAACTCGTACACCCCTCGAAAAAACAAAGCCAACGAGAACCACGTCCAGGATACTGGCGCAATCGCCGTTGCCATTGCCGCCGATCGTGATTCATCGAGCCTCGATGCGGGTTATCGACGGTGTGCACCGCCTTCGCGCAACCGAACTACGCGGCCAGAGCACGATTGCCGCACGGCTTTTCGAGGGAAACGACGCGGAAGCTTTCGCGCTCGCCGTGCATTTGAATGTCACACACGGTCTACCGCTGACGCTTTCTGAACGGAAGGACGCGGCCCAAAGGGTTCTGAAATCTTACCCGCATTGGTCTGATCGGTCTATTGGGTTGATCGCAGGCGTATCGAACAAAACGGTCGGAAAATTGCGCGGGTGTACAACCGAGGAAATTTCCCAGTTGAACCCCCGCCTCGGGCGTGACGGAAAAGTGCGACCGGTCAGTCCGGCCATCGGCCGGCGGCGCGCCGCCGAATTTCTGTCGATGAACCCCCGTGCATCGTTGCGCGAGATCGCGCGCAAAGCCGGCGTCTCGGTCACGACCGCACGCGATGTCCGCCAGCGCGTCGACAAGGGGGAGAGCCCGCTGCCCGACAATCTCGCCAAGAAGTCGGCTGAATCCTTCGCGCCGACCGTCGTTGCCACGCAACGGCTCCGCGGTATCGCCGACGGGGACGCGGGTGGTCCCGGAGGGTCGCGGTCGGGATCTGCTCCAGCGACTGAGGAACGATCCATCGGTCCGGTCGTCCGAGCGAGGACGAGCGCTGCTGCGCTGCTGTCCACGGTCGTGGTGGCGATCAGTGCCTGCAACGAGTTCGCCGAGGCGGTTCCGACGCACTGTTCGGGCACCTTCGCCGAGATTGCGCGAAAGAACGCTCGCGCGTGGCAGGAGATCGCGGAGAAGTTCGAAGTCAACGAGAGCTGAAATACTATGCGGCCGAGTAGCTTTCGTGCTCGAGTGCGGCTCAGATTCCGAGTAGACCGACGGCGATGAATGACACAGCCGATGAGCGGCCAGCGTGATCGCGACATCGCGGCGCCGCCGCGATCGGATCCACTCGTGCAGCGCAGTCACCGCCTTGGCGGTCGGCTTGGGCGCCACCAGATAGGCCAGCAGCGGAATCTCGACGAGCGCGAAGGCCACCACGTTGAACGCGACCAGCACGGCCACCTGGGTCAGCGCAGCGGCCCCCGAGGCCAGGATGACGGCCAACGCGGCCAGATAGTCGACCGACGGCAGGGCGATGCTGAGGCCGGCGAACCCGGCGACCGAAAGCGAATCACCCTTCAGCAAATCGGTGGCCGGCCTCGCCAATTTCGCGGGCCGCGGGCCCAGGCGCCCGAAGAGGTCGATGGCGACGGCCGCGGCGATGACCAACACCACCAACCCGACCAGGAGTTGCACCCGGGGAACGGTGACGAAGGACGTTCCCAGCAGGACGCGCCGGAACACAAAGATGACAATCAGGCCCACCGTCGTTCCCATGGCGAAACCACCGCACAAAAACGCGAATAGCTGCCGCGCGGGTCTCGGCCTATTCAGCATGAGCACGGTCATGCCGATTCTGAACGGTTCGATGCTGACGGCAAGAGCCATTATCAGGACAGTCGCCAGCATGAGTTTGATTGTGGTGGTGCGACCCTCGAAGGGGCTAGGCGTCCAGGCGGGCGAATTGGTCGTGGCGGTACTGCTCGACGCAGGCCGCGCGGCGGATCTTGCCGCTCGTGGTGATGGGAATTGAGCCGGCCGGGACCATGACGACGTCTCCGACGTTCAACCCGTGCGCATTGGAGATCGCCGACGTGACGTGGCTTCTGACGTCGCTGAGCCGGTGCCGCAGGTCCTCGTTGGCCTCGCCGCGCTTCTTCTTCACCTCGATGACGGTGACCAGTTGTTCGGTGCTGTCCACCGGAACCGATATCGCCGCGACCCGCCCCTGCGCGATCTGCTGGACCGTCGCCTCGATGTCCTCCGGGTAGTGGTTGCGCCCACGGATGATCAGCAGATCTTTGATGCGGCCGACGATGAACAGCTTGCCCTCGTAGATGAAACCCAGGTCGCCGGTGCGCAACCACGGGCCATCCGGGGTGCCGGGCGACGGGTCGGTGAGCGTTGCGCCGAAGCAGGCCTGATCTTCCGGAGGTTTGTGCCAGTAGCCCTCGGCGACGTTCTCGCCGTGCACCCAGATCTCGCCGATCAGGTCCGGCGGGCACTCACGAAGCGTCTCGGTGTCGACGATCCGCAGCACGGGCGATCGCGGGATCTGGTAGCTGACCAGTTCGGATCCGCCTCCGGGCGCGCAGCGTTCGACGCGGCCGACGCCGAGCTCGCCGACATCGAAGTGCACCGCGGGCTCGGATTCACTCCAGGTGCCCGTCGCCACGAAGACGGTTGCTTCCGCCAAGCCGTAGGACGGACGCATCATGTGGTCTTTGAAATTGAAGTGCGAGAACCGATCGACGAAGCGGTGCAGGGTTGTCGGCTCGACACGCTCCGCACCGCTGATGATGCCCAGCACGCCGCCGAGGTCGAGCCCGGCCAGATCGGCGTCGGTCGTTTTGCGGGCGGCCAGGTCGAAAGCGAAGTTAGGCGCCGACGACCAGGCATGCGGGTTCTCGGCCAGTGCTCGCACCCACCGCGCCGGCCTTTCGAGAAATGCGACCGGGCTGGTCAGCTGTGCGTGGTAGCCACCCAGGATCGGTGCGCAGACGCCCAGCACCAAACCCATGTCGTGGTAGAAGGGCAACCACGACACAAGCGTGGCGCCAGGAGGGGCTTTGGCGCTCGCGAAGAAGCTGGCCATGAGCTGCTCGAAGTTCACCGTGACGTTGCGGTGCGACATCATGACGCCGGTGGGCACCCGCGTCGAGCCCGAGCTGTACTGCAGATAGGCGATGTTCGGCGCGTCGATTTGCGGAAGGCTCGGCCCGCCCTGGGCATCCAGGTTCAACGTGTCGATCGCAACGATCTTCGGCGCGGTGTCCATGCGCGACTGATCGACATAGTCGCCGACGTCTTCTGCCGTCGAGGACGTCGTGAGAACAACCGAGGGGGTGGTGTCTGCGAAGACCGCGCCGACCCGGTCATAACTCGAGCCGCGGTGGGGCAGGGGAAGTGGAACTGCGATGAAACCCGCCTGCATGGCTCCCAGGAATGCCCGGATGTAGTCGAGGCCCTGCGGGGCCAGGATGACTGCCCGATCTCCGACCGACCCGTGCGCGCGGAGTTCTCGTGCAACATTCAGTGTCTGCTGCGACAGCTGCGACCAGGTCAGACTTTCGGGAACGCCCGCATAGTCCTTTTCGTAGTCGGTGAACGTGAAAGCGACGTCATTGGGCCGCAGGCTGGCTCGCCCGTGGAGCATAGAGAGAATCGTCGATTGAGACATATTTCGTCCGTACTACTAGTCGAGTTAAGGGCTCGGACTCAACGGTCAGCTTCCCGATTCGCTTGCGCCGTGCGACAGCACCGATAAGGCACCGCTAATCGCCTGAGACAACGGATCGGCACCGCCGCCGAACGTGGCTTGATTCGTCGGAGCGGTGACCACCGCCGGGTCGAAACCGTGCACCGGATCCACCTGAACCGGCGCCGTCGCCGGATCGTCGTTTCTAATGTAGCCCGCATTCACCCGGGGAATCAGGATCGCGTCGAGCTTGTTCAGCGTGTCTTCCGGAATGCCGATGTACTTCAACGGCATGACCAGCGGAAGGTGCTGCTCCGGGACCATGATCGTGGTGTCTTTGGCGCCCCGGGAGTTGATGGTCGTCCGGATGTTTCCCGGCGGCACCATGCTCGCGTTGGTGAATGCCACCGCCGTGTGACCGGTGGCCAGGCCCAGCAGCGTGTTGGCGAAAGCGAACATGTTGTCCGGGCGGTCCGGGAAGTCCGCGATCGAGTCGTAGGCGGCCACGAACCGGTTGGTGTCGTATTGGCTCACGTACTCCGGCGGCATGGTGTAGTCGAGCGCCGGCACGACGCTGCCGACCGGGAATGTGGCCCTCAGGAAGCTCTGGCCGAAGGCGTGCCTGCCGATGGGATCGCCGAACGTGGCGAAGTTCAGCGCGTTCGGCGGGGGAGCGTCCGGTGCCGAAGCCAGCCGTGACTGCTCACCGTCGACGACGAATCCGCCCTCGGACAGGCCGATGGCCGTACCAGGCCGACCGGTGGTGCGGATCGCCGCGTCGAGGTTGTCGACGCCGACGTCGACCGATTGGCCGACGCTGTCGCCGTCCAGGCCAACGCCCGGGAACTGCTTGTCGAAGTCGTTGATTTCGTTACGGAGGCCCGGAAACAGTCGCGCGAGCACGTGGCCCTGGACCTGGCCGGCGGGGTAGCGGACGATTTGCCGCTGCTGGCCGGGGAACCACTCCGCGCCCTCCATGCGGATGTAGTTGTCGTACGGGACACCGAGCACGTGCGCGCCCCCGAGGGCGTAGGCAGTCTGGTCGCCGGGCGCTCCAGGTGACGGCGGTCCGCTGATTTCCGGGCCGTCGGCCGCAGCAGTTCCGACGCCGAAACATCCTGTGGCGCCGACAGTTACCAGCGCTGATACTCCTGCGAGAAGTTTCTTCATCCCTACCCCTGACCGCGTGGGTTCGCGTCGTAGTTTCACATACATAACGGGTGCGCGCTAACTCGTTTGTGCCTGGGCAAGGCCGGTTGCCGGCCTCCGTTGGCCCGGCCGCGACGGCCACCAGTTGGCCTGCCCCATCAACGCCGCGATGGCGGGAACGGTGATGGTGCGGACCAAGAACGTGTCGAGCAGAATGCCGACACCGATCACGACACCGCCCTGGACCACTGTGCCGATGCTGGAGAACAACAGGCCGGCCATCGAGGCGGCGAAGATCAGGCCCGCCGCGGTGATCACGCCGCCGGTCGAACTCAGCGTGCGGATGATGCCGTAACGCGCGCTGTTTGGGGACTCATCGCGCATTCGCGAGACAAGCAACATGTTGTAGTCGGCCCCCACCGCGACCAGCACCACGAATGCCAATGGGGGCACGCTCCAGTGCAGTTGCTGGCCGAGGATGAATTGGAAGAACACCGCACCGATGCCCACCGCGGACAGGTACGAGATCGACCACGGACGCGACCAGATACAGCGGCGCGACAATCGCGCGCAGCAGCACGATCAGCGTCAGCAGCACGACCAGCAGGGTCGTCGCGATGATGAACCGGATGTCGTGCTGGTAGTAGTCGCGGGTGTCTTTCAGGCCGACGGTGTAGCCCGCCATCGAGATCTTGGCGTCCGACAGCGCGGTGTTCGGTTGCGCGCCCTTCGCGGTCGCCAGTATCGAATTCACCTGATCCATGGCCTCGGTGCTGAACGGATTGAGCTTGGTTTGCACCAAGTACCGCACCGAATGGCCGTCGGCGGAGATGAACACCTTGGCGGCGTCCTGGAACTCTTGCAGGTGCAGCAGTTGCGCCGGGATGTTGAATCCGCCCATCGACGGTTGCGCCGCGTCTTTCTTCAGCGACAGCAGGAACGTCGCCGACTCGCTGAGTCCGGCACCCAACTGCTTGACCTGGTCGACCAGCAGGTTGACCGCGTCGGCGATCTGGCGGCTGCCACCGGCGAACTGGTCGGCCCCACCCTGCAGCTGATTCAGATTGCCCATCAGGCCGCCGGGCTGGTCCATTCCCAGCGACTGCAGCACGCCGGTCAGCTTCTTGATCGACGCCCGCATCTTGTCGGTCGACGCCTTGAGCTGCTCTTTGTCCGGGTAGTCCTGCATCTGGCGGGCCAGGTCGTTGATCGCGTCGAGCTCTCCTTGGTCGCGGCCGCCGAGCAGCTGCTCGAACGCCCCACGCGTGTTGCTGCAGGACTCGTCGAGATCGCAGGTGGGGTTGCCCTCCAGGGCCTTCACCACCGGGACGATCCACCCGAACAGGTTCTTGGCCCCGGTGTAGTTCCAGCCCATGTCGTTGCCGATCACGTTCACGTGGTCGATGAGCTGCGCCGCGAGGTCGACCTCGTGGACCAGCGTCTCGCCGCTGTACTGGTCTTTCGTCGAGGTGAAGGTGCTCTCCAGCTCCTGGACGCTGGACGCCAGCTCGGCGACCTGGCCGCGGACCTCGTCGAGTTTGTCGGCCAGTGACACTGACCCCTCCGACAGCTGGTTGAGGTCGTTGGTGTGGTCGTTGATCAGGGTGGATCCGCCGGCCAGGAAAGTGCCGATGGCGCCCGCCTGGTAGGTGGCCCGGAACTGCTCCGGCACGTTCCCGGTGGGACGGGTGATGCCGCTGATGGCCGCGACGTTCGGCAGTTGGCTCACCCGGTCCGCCATCTGCTCCAAGTCCGCGAGGGCCTGCGGGTTGCGCAGGTCGCGCGGCGACTGGATGAAGAGGTACTCCGGAATCGACTGGTTCACCGGGAAGTGGTGATCCAGTGCGGTATACCCGATCGAGCTCGGGGCAGAAGCGCTCAGGGCTTTGCGGTCGTCGTAGTTGTAGCGGACCAACCCGGCGCAGCTGGCCAGGAGAGCCAGCACCAGCAAGCTGGCGACCAGGTGCAGCCGCGGCCGGCGCACGATGCGGATACCCGAGCGCCGCCAGAACCGCGCGGTCAGCTCACGTCGCGGCTTGACCCACCCGCGTCGGCCGGCGAGCGCGATGATGGCGGGCAACAAGGTCATCGCGGCCAGGAATGCCACGCCAATACCGATCGCCGAAGCGATACCGACCGTCTGGAAGATGCCCATTCGGGCGAAGCTGATGACCAGGAAGGTGATGCCGACGGTGCTGGCAGACGCGGCGATCACCTTGCCGATCGAGAACAATGCCTTCTTGAGCGCCGTCTCGTGGTTCTCGCCCAAGCGCAGATAGTCGTGATAGCGGCTGATCAGGAAGACGGCATAATCCGTTCCGGCGCCGGCCATGATCGCGCTCAGAAAGACGATGGACTGATTGGAGACGCCGGAGCCGGTCAGTGCGGAGTAGGCGGCCACCACCGCCTGCGCAATGACCAGCGACAACCCGATCGAGATCAGCGGCAACAGCATGGTGATCGCGCTGCGATAGACGATCAGCAGCACGATCAGTACGAGCACGCCGATGGCCAGCTCGATCGGCATTCGGTCCTGCTGGCCTGCGACGGTGAGGTCTGCGACGGTTCCGGCCGGGCCGGTGACGTTCGCCGTCAACGAGCTTCCCGCGACGGTGTGTTTGACGATGTCGGAGATCTGGTTGAACGCCTCATACGACCTTGGCGTGCCCAACTCGCCCGCCACGCCGACCGGCAGCACCCAGGCCTTGTTGTCTTTGCTGGTCACGATCGACTTCAGCGGCGGGGTAGCTGATGAAGTCCTGCAGCATCACCACATTGCCGGTGTCTTTGCGCAGGGTGTCGACCAGGGCGCGGTAGGTGGCCTCGTCGGCGGGGCTGAGTCCCTTCTCGTCGGTCAGGACGACCAGAAGGAGGTCTTCGGAGCCCGATTCGTGGAACGCCTCGGTCATCTTGCGTGCGGTGACGTTCGATGGCGCATCGCTCGGCAGGATCGAGAGCGGATGCTTTTCGGACATCTCATTGAGCGACGGGAACGACAGCGGCAGCGCCACCGCGATCGCGACCCAGACCCCGATCACCACCCAGGGCCATCGCACCACGAAATCAGCTAGCCGTCGCATAGCTTCTCCCAAGTCGACGCGGCCGCCCGCGCCCGTCGGCGACGCTCGCCGACGATGTGACTCGCGCAATGTCGTGGCGTGCCCACCGGCAATTGCGCATTCTGACTGCTTCAGCCATCGAACGGCCCACGTCAGGCGACGCGTCCCCAGTGTCCGCTGTCCGCGACCCGCACGCAGACGGACCGCATCGCCTCCATGTAGCGGGTAGCCGACTTCTGGGCGATCGGGTTGTCGGGATGCATGATCGCCATCACCGTGCCCTCTTTGTACCGGAAGATGTAGATAGTCAGCTGGTAGGAGAATCGCCCATCGGGGTAGATCCCGATGTTGTCCGCCAGGCCCAGGTCGCCTGCCGCGAGGATAGCGTTGAGCGGCGCGGCCCCGCCATGCAGGAAGTTCGACACCGGAAAGTTCGGTTCCGGCCATTTCAACCAGGGCGCCAACTCCAGCACTCGGTAGTACGGCACCCGCGCCATGTCCAGACCGGAGTCGAACGACGTCTGGGCCGCGTATGCCGCCTCGTTGAACGAGGTCGCGGCGATCGGCACGGTGATCGGGATCAGGCCGGTGAACCAGCCCTGGGTCATGAAGTTGTCGGCGCCGGTGCGGGAGTCCCGTGGTGTGAGCCCGTAGTAGGTGAGAGCGCCGGTGAATTCGTGCTCCACCAAGGCCAGGCACGCGATAGATGCCACCAACGAAGCGCGCGCCGGCCGTCCCGCACGCCGCATCGAACCGCTCTGCTTGCGCCGGATCCATCAGCAGTTCGGAGGACATTTCGCTGCTGAGTCGTCTTCTCCGGGTCCCCGAGCGGAAGGGGGAACTCGGGGAAGCCGCCGTTGTTGTTTTCGGCGAAGTCGATCCACGCCTCACGCCCGGGGAATCCACGGTCAACGCCGCGGTGGACTCGCGCTCGCGAACGCAGAAGTCGTCGAAGCTGCCGGCGTCGGGGAGCTCCAGCGCCTCGCCGCCGCTGCTCAAGGCGGCATACATGCCGTTGGCTTCGATCATCGTGGTGCCGATCAGCGTCGCGTCGCCGTGTACGTGGTCCATCGCGACAAAGAACGTGAACTGACCCTCGCGTTGCACGATCCCGAAGGTGAAGCAGCCCCACTCCAGTGGACTGGGTATCGCGATGGTGTGCTCGTGAATCTCGTCGACGGTCATGTGGCCGTGGTTGACGGGCTCGAATTCGATCTCAGCCGGATCGGTGATCGTGTGCCTGATGAATCTCGCCGTCGTCGGTGCGTTCGAACCAGCTGCGGAAGGTGTCGTGTCGACGTAGGTAGGCGTTCAGTGCGATGTCCATGGCGGCGATGTCGCACTCGCCCTTCGCGTCACAGCTGGCGATGATCTGCCGGGAGAAGTTCAGTCCGGCGGCCGTCCCGCTCGTAATAGTTACGTAGGTGCTGGCTCTGCATGTAGCTGACCGGCACGGAGCTCACCGGCGCCTGGCGCGCTTTTTCCGCAGCCGCGGCGGTCGGGTGCCACGAGGTGACGGTGCCCGGGGTCAGCGTCCACTCACTAAGTGAGCCGACCGTAATCTGCCCGATGCGCAAATCAGTGTCCTCCTCGGTTGAACGGCTCCGGGCCGGCCGCGCTGCTTGCGGCGAGACCAAGATAGCCCCCTGCGGCTGTCAGTGTCGCCCAGCGTCAGCGGCCCGTACGGGCACCCTGATCAGCGTCAATAATGTCAACGAGTACGCCTATTGACACGGAACCACCCGGCGTGGCAGAGGGTGACCTTAGCCATACCCTGGGGTACGGTTCGCGAAGTCCGGCATCGCCGCCGGAGCGGCACTTGCAATCCTCGGGCGCGCCAGCAATTCTGTTGCGCATCCGGGCCGTACGCGGTGACCGAATCTTTCACAGTCCCCAAGCAGAGAGGACAACGCATGGCATCCGTCGAAGGCCAACAGCAGTCAACACCCAGTTTTGCGATCGTCGGTTACGCGGCGCGTTTCCCGGGAGCAGCGAACGCCGACG
Source organism: uncultured Actinomycetota bacterium (assembly GCA_963796825.1). Taxonomy (GTDB): domain Bacteria; phylum Actinomycetota; class Actinomycetes; order Mycobacteriales; family Mycobacteriaceae; genus Mycobacterium. The sequence goes on along the minus strand of CAWCNE010000003.1, from coordinate 624,724 downwards.
AGTTCTGGGATGTGCTGCGAGAAGGCCGGGACGCGATCTCCGAAGTGCCGGCCGACCGGTGGGATGTCGACGAGTTCTTCGACCCTGACCCGGACACGCCGGGCAAGGTCGCGACACGTCGGGCGGGTTTCGTCGACGACGTGACCGGCTTCGACGCGCCGTTCTTCGGCATGTCGACGCGTGAGGTCAGGATGCTGGACCCACAGCACCGGCTCCTGTTGGAGACGGCATGGCGGGCGGTGGAGCATTCCGGCACTGCGCCAACGGCTTTGGCGAATACCAACACCGGTGTGTTCGTCGGTCTGGCCACCCACGACTACCTGGGCATGGCCTCCGGTGAGCTGACGTTCCCCGAGATCGAGGCCTACATGGCGATCGGGACGTCGAACGCCGCGGCCGCGGGCCGGATCAGTTTCCGATTGGGGTTGCAGGGCCCGGCGGTCGCCGTCGACACGGCGTGCAGTTCGTCGTTGGTGGCCATCCACCAGGCCTGCCAGGCGCTGCGTCTCGGCGAGTGCGACCTGGCACTGGCCGGTGGCGCGAACGTGCTGCTCACGCCGGCGACGATGATCACCTTCTCCAGCGCGCACATGCTCGCGCCCGATGGTCGATGCAAGACGTTCGACGCGGCCGCGGACGGTTACGTGCGCGGCGAGGGCTGCGGCGTCATCGTCATCAAGCGACTCGAAGACGCGATCTCCGACGGCGACCACATCCGGGCCGTCATTCGTGGCAGCGCGATCAACCAGGACGGCGCTTCGGGTGGCCTGACCGTGCCGAATGGTGTTGCACAACAACGGGTTATCGCCGACGCGCTGAAGCGTTCCGGGCTGGTTCCCGCCGACGTCGACTACCTGGAGGCGCACGGCACCGGGACCTCGCTGGGTGACCCGATCGAGGCGCAGGCCGCCGGTGCGGTCCTCGGCGAGGGCCGCAAGGACGGCGACCCACTGCTGATCGGCTCGGCGAAGACGAACATCGGACACCTGGAGGCCGCCGCGGGCATCGCGGGCGTGATCAAGGTCATCCTGTCGCTCGAGAACGAGTTGCTGCCGGCGCATTTGCACTTCGAGAATCCGTCGCCGCACATTCCGTGGGACCGGCTTGCGCTGCAGGTGGTCAAGGAGGCCACGCCGTGGGAGCGCAACGGTGAGCCGCGTATCGCCGGCATCAGCTCGTTCGGGTTCGCCGGTACCAACGCGCACGTCATCCTGGAAGAGGCGCCCGTCGAAGCCGGCCGAGGCCGACGGCACCGGCCGATCCGGCCTCGGACAAGCGGTTTGGCATCCTGCCGGTCTCGGCGCGCACACCCGACGCGCTGGTTCAGGTCGCCGAGCAGTACCGCAATTGGCTGAGTGCACACCCGGAGGCCACGCTGGCCGACGTCTGCCTGACGACCGGGGTGAGCCGGGCGCATTTCGAGCACCGGGCCGCATTGGTGGTCAACTCCAAGGAATCTGCCAGCGAGCTGCTCGGTGCACTCGCCGACGATCGCCCGGCACCCGGGTTGGTGCGCGGGGTTTCCGATGCCACGCCGAAGACGGCATGGTTGTTCACCGGCCAGGGCAGTCAGTACCCCGGCATGGCGCGCGAGCTGTATGACACCGAGCCGGTGTTCGCCGAGACGGTGGACCGGTGCGCCGCTGCGATCGCCGATGTTCTCGAAAAGCCGTTGCTCGACGTGATTTTCGACGTCGATGGCCCGGAAGCCGAAGAGGCGCTGCGGCAGACCGCCTACGCCCAGCCCGCATTGTTCGCGGTGGAGCTGGGTCTGGCGCGGCTGTGGCAGTCGTGGGGCTTCGAGCCCGCCGTGGTGCTGGGTCACAGCGTCGGTCAGTATTCGGCGGCCTGTGTTGCCGGCGTGTTCAGCCTGGAGGACGGCGCGAAGCTGATGGCCGAGCGCGGCCGCCTCTTCGGCAGCCTGCCCGCAGGTGGCCGGATGGTCGCGGTGTTCGCCGCCGCAGAGCGCGTGGAGAGTCTGACCGACCAGTTCCCGAGCCTGTCCGTCGCCGCCTACAACGGGGCGAACACCGTATTGTCCGGGCCTGCAGGCGACTTGGACAAGGCAGTGGCCAAGCTGACTTCCGACGGCGTGCGGTGCGACTGGTTGGAAACCAGCCACGCGTTCCACTCTGCGCTGCTGGACCCGATCCTCGACGAGTTCGAGACGTATGCGGACGGCTTCAAATACGCATCGCCGCAACGGATTCTAGTCGACAACCGGACCGGTGCCGTGATCGGCCGAAGCCAGAAGCTCGACGGCAACTACTGGCGTCGTCACGCCCGTCAGCCCGTCGAATTCGCCAAGAGTGTGCAGACGCTGTCCGAACTGGGTTGCAAGGTGCTGCTCGAAATCGGCCCGCAACCGATTCTCACCGCTGCGGCGCTGCGGGCCTGGCCGGACCCGGCCACCACGCCGCGGGCCATTGCGTCGCTGCGTAAGAACACCGCCGACCACCGCCAGATCACCGAGGCCCTGGCCGACGCCTACGCATTGGGACATCTGCCCGACTTCGGCGCGGTGCAGCAAGGACCCGCGCGCAAGCTCGACCTGCCCACCTATCCGTTCCAGCACCGCCAGTACTGGTTCCGGGAAAACCGCGAGTTGCCCACGCAGCAATCCCACGTGACAGCGACCAGCGACACCGTTCGGCTTCTCGAAGACGGCAAGTTCGAAGAACTGGCAGCTCTCCTCGGCGGTGCCGGCGATGATCCGCAGACCCTGAACGTGCTGACAAAGGTTGCGGCGCAACACAACGCGCAGCGTAAGACCAAGTCGATCTCCGACGCGCGCTACGAATTCCGCTGGGACAAGATCAACGCAGTAGCTCCCGCCGACCTCGGCGAGCCGGCCACCTGGCTGCTGATCGGCGAGAACGGTGAGGCTGTCCACCCGTTGATCGAGGCGTTGGCGGCCGCGGGCCAACAGCACCGGATCCTCGGGCTTGCCGGCGTCGGATGCCGACGAGCAGGAGCTCACGGTCGCATTGCATGCCGCGGCCGAAGAGTCGCCGACGCTGCGTATCGTGCACGTCGCGGCGCTGGAGGCTGACACCCTGCCGTCGGCAGCGGTCGCTGTTGCGGGTGCAGCACCAGGTGCTGAGCGGAACGCGGCGGCTTTTCCGCGCCGCGGCCGCCGCTGAACTGCGTGCGCCGATCTGGGTGATAACCCGTGGTGCGCAACGCGTTACCGACACCGACACGGTGTCACCCGAGCAGACTGCGCTGTGGGGATTCGGGCGTGCCGCCTCGCTGGAGCTACCGCACTTGTGGGGCGGCCTGGCCGACTTATCCGAAGGCACCGCCGACGAATGGTCGCAGCTGATCAACCAGGTCGCCGCCGAGCCGCGCCGTGAGGATCAGTTCGCCGTGCGTGGTCAAGCTGTCTACGTGCCAAGGCTGGTTCGGCGGGCCGGGCAGGCGAGCACCAAGCCGCTCGTATTGCGCGCTGACGCAACATATTTGGTGACCGGCGGACTGGGCTCGATCGGCTTGGAGATCGCCGGATACCTGGCTGCCAACGGTGCCAAGCACCTGGTGCTGACGAGCCGACGCGACCCGAGTGAAGCCGCGCAGCAACGCATCGACGCCTTGAGCGAACAGCACGGCGCCGACATCCGGGTCGTCACCGCCGATGTCGCCGACGCGGACGACGTCGCGCGACTGTTGGCAGGCGTCAAATCCGAGCTACCGCCGCTGGCGGGCATCGTGCACGCCGCGGGTGAAATCGGCACCACGCCGCTGAGCGATCTCGACGACGCCGAAGTCGATCGTGTCTTCGCCGGAAAAGTCTGGGGTGCCTGGCATTTGAGTGAGGCCGCCGCGGACCTGAAGCTGGACTTCTTCCTCACCACCTCGTCGATCGCCTCGGTCTGGGGCGGATACGGCCAGACTGCCTACGGGGCGGCGAACGCCTTCCTGGACGGGCTGACCTGGCGGCTGCGCGAGCAGGGAATCGCCGGTGTCAGTGCGAACTTCGGTCCGTGGTCGGCGGGGATGGCCGATGAGGAGTCGCGCGCCAAATTGAGCAAGCGCGGCATCAAGACGTTGTCACCGGCCGATGCGCTGGCGGGCCTGGCCGAGTTGATCGCCGTCTCCGCCGACCAGGGCGCAGCACAAGGTGTGGTGGCCAGGATCGACTGGGCGAAATTCCTTCCGCTGTACCAGCAAGCGGGCCGACGGGCGTTCCTGGCCGAGCTGGAGCGGGAAGTGCCCAGCACGGTGCCGGTGACCACTGCTTCGGGGAAGACCGAACTGGTCGAGCGGCTCACCAACGCCCCGGTGCAGCAGCGCCGGAAACTCATGTCGGACTTCTTGCGCGACGCGGTGGCCGACGTGACCCGCGTCGATCCCGCCGAAATCAGGGAAGACGCCGGATTCTTCGACCTCGGCATGGACTCGCTGATGGCGGTCGAACTGCGGCGGCGCATCGAGCAAGGCGTGGGCAAGGAGATCCCGGCGACGCTGGCGATGGACCACCCGCGTCTGTCTGACACGGTGGACTACCTGCTCAGCGACGTGCTCGCGCTGAGCGAGCAGGCATCAAAGTCCGGGGCCGCCTTGGCGACAGCGGTGACGACCCGCTCGGACGAGGCGATCGCGATCATCGCCGTGTCCTGCCGCTTCCCCGGCGCCCCCAACCCGGAAGCGTTCTGGGATCTGTTGTCCGGCGGCGTCAACGCGATCCGGGAAGTCCCCGAAGACCGCTTCGACATCGACGAGTTCTACGACCCGGACCCCGACGTTGCGGGTAAGACCTACACCCGTTTCGGCGGATTCCTCGACGGCATCGACGGATTCGATCCCGAGTTCTTCGGCATCTCTCCGCGCGAGGCGGTCTGGATCGAGCCGCAGCAGCGGCTGATGCTCGAAACGGTCTGGGAAGGCCTGGAGCGGGCCGGCTTGTCGCCGGCGTCGCTGCGCGGCAGCCGTACCGGCATCTTCGCCGGCGTGGCCGCCAACGAATACGCCCATCTGCTGTCCGCCGAGTCGATCGACAAGATCGAGCCGTATTTCATCACCGGTAACGCGCTGAATGCGATCTCCGGTCGAGTTGCCTTCGCGCTCGGATTCGAAGGACCGGCCGTCGCGGTCGACACCGCGTGCAGCTCGTCGCTGGTGGCCGTCCACCAGGCCGTCCAGGCATTGCACTCCGGTGACTGCGATCTCGCGGTGGCCGGCGGTGTCAACGTCCTGCTGAGCCCGGTGACTGTCGTTGCTGCCTCACGCGCGCGGATGCTGTCGCCGGTCGGGCAATGCAAGACCTTCGACGCGTCAGCCGACGGCTATGTCCGCAGTGAAGGCTGCGGGATCCTGGTGCTCAAGCGGCTGAGCGACGCCGAGCGCGACGGCGACCGGATTGCCGCGGTGATCCCGGGCACCGCCGTCAACCAGGACGGCGCATCCAGCGGTCTGACTGTACCCAATGGTGGTGCGCAGCAACGACTTATCTCCACCGCACTGGCTCGGGCCGGCCTGGTCGGCGGGGACGTCGACTACCTCGAGGCGCACGGGACGGGCACTCCGCTTGGCGACCCGATCGAGGTGCAGGCTGCCGGTGCCGCATACGGTGGCGGCCGCGACGCCAACCGGCCGCTGCTGATGGGATCGGTCAAGACCAACATCGGTCACACCGAATCGGCCTCGGGAGCCGCCGGTCTGATCAAGGTCGTGCTGTCCCTGCAGAATCGGGAACTGCCGCAGAGCCTGCACTTCGACAACCCGTCACCGCACATCCCTTGGGGCACACTGCCGGTGAAGGTCGTCGACAAGTCGACGCCGTGGGAGCCCAATGGCCGTCCGCGTCGGGCCGGTGTGAGTTCGTTCGGATTCACCGGCACCAACGCGCACGTGCTGATCGAAGAAGCTCCGGTGGCACAGCCGGCGATCCTCGACGAGCAGCCGGCCGACGACGCTGTGGAAACGCCGGAGTCGAGCGGCAAGGACGAGTCGGTCAGCGTGCTGCCGTTGTCGGCGCGTTCCCCGGAGGCGCTGGTGGAACTGGCGCAGCGCTATGGGATCTGGCTGACCAACAACCCGGACGCCGACATCGCCGAGGTGAGCCGCACGGCCGGAGTGGGTCGCTCGCACTTCGAGCATCGCGCCGCGCTCGTGGTGGATTCCGTGACGAGCGCGAGCGCGGGTCTCGCCGACCTGGCCGCGGGTCAGCAGCGTCCCGGTGTGGTCCGTGGCGAGTGCACCGACCGGCCGACGACGGCGTGGCTGTTCACCGGCCAGGGCAGCCAGTACCCCGGTATGGCGCGCGAATTGTTCGCCGCCGAACCGGTTTTCGCGGAGACGGTGAAACGCTGCGCGGACGCGGTCAGCGAGATCTTGCCGCAGCCGCTGCTGGAGGTGATCTTCGCCACCGACCGCGAGACCGGTGGCAAGGCCGGCGAAACGCTGAAGCACACGTCCTTTGCGCAGCCGGCGCTGTTCGCCATCGAGATGGGTCTGGCCCGGTTGTGGCAGTCGTGGGGCATCGAGCCCGATGTGGTCCTCGGGCACAGCGTGGGCCAGTATGCGGCAGCCTGCGTCGCCGGGGTGTTCAGCCTCGAGGACGGCGCCCGGCTGATGGCCGAGCGTGGACGGCTGTTCGGCAGCCTGCCCGCGGGCGGCCGGATGGTGGCGGTATTCGCCGACCCCAAGCTCGTCGAGCAGGTTGCCGGCGAATTCCCGAAGGTGTCGGTCGGGGCGTACAACGGCCCCAACACTGTGCTGTCGGGTCCGGGAGAAGACCTCGAACAGGTCGTCGCCAAGTTCAGCGAGGACGGGGTGCGCTGCACGTGGCTGGAGACCAGCCACGCGTTCCACTCCGAGCTGCTGGAGCCGGTGCTCGGTGAGTTCGAGTCGTTCGCAGGCCAATTCGAGTTCGCGGTGCCGACGTTGCCGCTGGTCTGCAACCGCACCGGTGCCATCCTGACGACGGAAACCCCGCTGGATGCCCAGTACTGGCGACGGCATTCCCGCCAGCCGGTGCAGTTCGCCGAGAGCGTCCGCACCGTTGCGGCGCTGGGCTGCTCGGTGCTGATGGAGATCGGCCCGCAGCCGGTGCTCACCGGGGCCGCGGTGCAGGTGTGGCCGGAGCACCTGGCCGCCCCGCGGGCGATCGTGTCGCTGCGTAAGGGTGTCGGTGACCGTGGCCAGATCGCCGACGCGTTGGCCAATGCCTACGTCAGCGGACACCGGCCCACGTTCGCCGCGCTGCACCAGCAGAACGGCCGCCGGCTGGAACTGCCGACGTATCCGTTCCAGCGCCGTCGCTTCTGGCCGAAGAGTTCGGCGATCACCGTCGACGGTCCTGCGATGTCCGGACTGCTGGGCAGCGGAAAGGATCTCGCTTCCGGCGACTCCGTCTACACCAGCAGGCTGTCGGTCAGGTCGCAGCCCTGGCTGTCCGACCACGTCATCTACGGCACCGTCGTCGTGCCCGGCGCCACGTATGCCGCGATGGCTCTGGCCGCCGTCGGCACGCCGGCACACGTCAAAGAGGTCTTCTTCTACGAGCCGATCATTCTGCCGGAGAAGGCTTCTCGTGAGGTTCAGCTGACGCTGCATCCGCTCGACGAAGGCAACGGCTGGAAATTCCAGGTGCACAGCCGCCCGTTCGGTGTCAAAGACTCCGACTGGTCGTTGAACGCCGACGGAACCGCAGTGCCGGGCGTCGAAGAAGATGAGCCGGCAGCCGACCCCGTGGAGCCGATTGACACCGCGATCGAGCGGATGGAGCGCATGCGTCCGCAAGAGTTGTTCGAGACCTTCGACGACATGGAACTGTCGTGGGGGCCGAACTGGTCTGGGTCGCTGAAGTCGCTGTGGCTCGGTGAGGGCGAGGCGATCGGCGACATCTCCGTCGGCGAAGAACTGTCCGAGAATCTCGGCACCGAGCCGATGCACCCGGTCCTGATGGACCTGTGCACCGGCGTCGCCTTCCCCGCGTTCCCGGCGTTGCGCGCAGCCGAACAGGGCGTCAACGGCTTGTTCCTGCCGCTGCGCTACGAACGAGTCACGTTGCGGGAGAAGATGCCTCGCCGGTTCTACTGCCGCGCGAAATGGCACACCAATGAACTCGACAGCGAGACTCAGGTCTTCGATCTCGACTACATCGATCGAGACGGCCGACTTTTGGGCGGGATCAAAGGGTTCACCGTCAAGCGGGCGCCGCGAGAGGCGTTGCTGCGTGGGCTCGTCGGCGACGCCACCCGGCTGCTGTACACGCTCGGCTGGCACGAAGTGCCGTTGGCACCGAGCGAGGAGGCCGGAACGCCCAGTGGCACATGGCTGGTCGCCGGGTTCAGCGAGCTGGCGGCCGTGCTGCCGGGCTGCATCCCGTTCGACCGGTCTTCCGACACCGAGCTGCTGGGTCAGGTGCTGGCCCAAGCGCACGAGAAGGGCATGCCGTACGCCGGCATCGTCTGGCGCAGCTCCGGGCCCAAGCCGGAAGAGTCGACACGCAGGACAGATCAGCCGACTGGAGGCCGAGGTCGAGAATCTGCTCAGCGCGGTGCACGCCGCGCAGGCCGACAACTCGGTGAAGCTGCCCGGTGGGCTGTGGATCGTCACCGAACGAGCGGTGGCGACCGAGTCCGGTGAGCCGGTCGACGCGGTGCAGGCCGCGCTGTGGGGACTCGGGCGCACGATCGGAAACGAGGAGCCCGGTCTGCGCAGCAAGCTGATCGATGTCGACGGATCGCCGGAGGCCGTGAAGCTGCTGACCGGTTTGCTCAGTACACCCATCGACGAGCCGGAAATCGCGGTGCGCCAAGGCAAAGCACTGGCGTCCCGGTTGCTGCAGTGGTCGCGTAGCGGGCATCTCAACGTCCCGCGTTCCGACGATTACGCCCTGCTTCCGACGGAGCGCGGCGCGATCGACAACCTGCGTCTGACCGAGAAGGAAGTGCTGCCGCCGGACGAGGGCTATGTGCAGGTGCGGGTCGAAGCCGCGGGCCTGAACTTCCGCGACGTGCTCAACGTCTTGGGCCTCTACCCGGGCGACCCGGGACCGGTCGGCGGCGACTTCGCCGGCACCGTCACCCAATTGGGCGAAGGCGTGACCGGACTGGAGGTCGGTCAGCGGGTCTACGGCTCCATGCAGGGTGCGTTCGCCAGCCGATTCAACGTGCCGGCCCAGTTCCTGGCGCCGATCCCGGACGGGGTGAGCGCGGTTGAGGCTGCGACCATCCCGGCCGCGGCGCTCACGGTTCGGCTGTCGTTCGACTGGTCGGGGCTCAATCCCGGCGACAAGGTGCTCATCCACGCCGCCAGTGGCGGTGTCGGATTGGCCGCCATCCAGATGGCGCAACAGCACGGCGCAGAGGTGTATGCGACGGCGAGCACCTTCAAGCGGGCGACGTTGCGCAAGCTCGGCGTGAAGCACGTGTATGACTCGCGCACAACCGATTTCGCCGACCAGATCCTCGCGGACACCGACGGTGCCGGCGTGGATGTGGTGCTCAACAGCCTGACCAGCGAGGGGTTCGTCGAGGCGACCGTCCGGGCCACCGCCAAGAACGGCCGTTTCGCCGAGATCGCCAAGCGCGACATCTGGACTCCCGAGCAGATGGCTGAGGCCCGACCCGACATCGCCTACGAGATCGTCGCGCTGGACACGGTGATGTTCACCGAACCCGACCGCATTCGCGACTTGCTCACTGAGGTGTCGGACGGGCTGGCCAAGGGGGAGTGGACGCCACTGCCCGCCGAGGTCTACCCGCTGACGGAGGCCAGGGCGGCGTTCCGCCGGATGCAGCAGGCACGGCACATCGGCAAGATCGTCTGCCAGATGCCGAATCCGCTTGCTCCGCGGCCGGATCGGACCTACCTGATCACCGGTGGCCTCGGTGCCATCGGTCTGAGCACGGCGTCATACCTGGCGCAGCGCGGGGCCGGTGACATCGTGCTGACCAGCCGGCGTGAGCCGGATGCGGAGGCGCAGAGGACGATCGAGGAGATCACCGAGCGTTACAAGACGCGCATCCACACCTTCTCGGCCGACGTCGGCGAGGAGTCGGATGTCGAGAAGCTGTTGGCGCGCATCCGCGATGAGCTGCCTCCGCTCGCCGGTGTCGCGCATCTCGCCGGTGTCCTCGACGACGCGCTGCTCAACCAGCAGGACCTGGATCGGTTCCGGACGACGTTGGCGCCCAAGGCGTTCGGCGCGTTCTACCTGGACAGGCTGACGAGGGACGACAAGCTCGACTTCTTCATCGTGTCCTCGTCGGTGTCGAGCCTGCTCGGCCCGCCCGGACAGGCCAACTACTCGACGGCCAACGCGCTGCTCGACGGACTGATCGCGGACCGCAAGGCGCACGGCCTGCCCGCTACCGGGATCAACTTCGGTCCATGGGGCGGGGCCGGTATGGCTTCCTCGGAGGCCGCCAGCTCCAACATCAGTGCGCAGGGGCTGCTTCCGCTGGACGCAGCGGGTGCGCTGGGCGCGCTCGCCGAGGTGGTCGCCAACGGCACCGGGCAGGCGACGGTGCTGAAGGCCAACTGGGCGCGGGCGGCGAAAGTCATGGGCAGCTCGCGGCCACCGATCCTGGATCTGGTGTTGCCCAGCGAGATGGCCGAGGTTGTCGACAGCGAGTTGCTCAAGCAACTGCAGGAACTCCCGGTGTCGGAGCGCGCCACGTTCATCACCGAATTCCTGCAGCGCGAAGTGCAGGGCTTCCTGCGGCTCGCGCAGCCGCCCGCCCCGACCAGCCGATTCCTGGACCTGGGCACCGACTCGCTGATGGCGGTCGAACTCCGCAACCGGTTGCACAGCCAGTTCGGTGGCAAGTTCACCATCAACGCCACCGCGGTGTTCGACTACCCGACGATCGGCGGCCTGGGTGAGTACCTGGCGGCGCAGATGCCGGATGCGGACGGCGAGCCGGCGCCTGCGGAAGTGTCTGCGGAGGTCCAGCGCGGAGCCGGAATCTGTTGAGGCGCAGGCGGAGACGGAGCCAGTGTCAACGTCGAACAGTTGATGGTCTAGGCGTCGAGATCGACGTTAGCGTGAGAAAGCCCGAGAAGCCCTCACGCTAACGTCGATCTCGACGTAGGTCGTGCCGGGAGGACAGTATTTCGTGAGGAAAGATGCCGGTCGGGTTCCGTTTCGCGGGCGTCGAGAGCGGCCGGCGGTAGTGGGTCATCTCAGCTGCTGTCAATTTGCGGCGGCGGTGGCCCATCGGGAGCATCGTGTTCACGAAGAAATTGAAGTGCCGGATTAATACGCGACCGAGTGACCCGCCCATGAAGCGAGAGAACACTGAGAAGTGGGGATCACCGTTCACCGGCCAAGCCCAGGTGTTCCCGATCACCAGTGCACTGACTCGCCCCGGCAATGCGAGGGCGGCGCCGGTTCCGATCGGTCCGCCCCAGTCCTGCATGACGAGTGTGACGTCATGCAAGTCGAGCGCGGTGATGAAGTCGGCAACGACATGCGAGTGCTCCGCAGGTAGGTAACTGTATCCGTCTGCCGCAGTTGATAATCCGAAGCCCGGATAGTCAAGTGCGATACATCGGAACGAGTCGCGGAGCAGCGTGATCACCTGGCGGTAGACAAATGACCATGTCGGGTTGCCATGCAGCATCAACAGGATTGGCCCGGACCCTTCGTCGACGTAGTGCACTGTGTGCCCATTTATGTCGATGAAGTGGCTTTCGAACGGAAACAAATCACCGTCGACCCACGACGGTCGCTCATCGGGACGGGCCGTGCCGTCAGTTTCCATGACGTTGTCTCCCCGAGTTCAACCGCAAATCTACTGCGCCGCAATAAAATTGCAGTGCCGAATTCGGCTCCTAGAGCGTGACGACTTCGTAGTCGTTGACCTGATCGATCAGCACATGCAGCTGGTCTTGGGCAGAGCCAAAGGTGTGGTCGATCGCGGTCAGCCGCGCCGCGTAGTGGCCGACCGGGTATTCGTTGGTCATTCCGATGCCGCCGTGCAGCTGGATGGCCTCTTGGCTGATGTGGCGGCCGGACCGGCCGATCTGCAGCTTGGCGCGTGCCGCGATGACCGGATCGTAGTTGCCGTCGGCAACCGAGAGCCCGGCGTAGAGGTTCATGCTGCGGGCCAACTCCAGCGACACGTACATGTCGGCCGAGCGCTGCGTCAGCGTCTGGAAGGTGTTCAGCGTGACACCGAACTGCTTGCGCTGCTTGAGGTAATCGGTCGTCAGGCGCAGCGCCTCTTCCATCGCGCCAACCGCCTCGGCGGCCAACGCGGACTGGATCCGAACGATGCCGTTGCTGATAGCCGTCGACGCGTCCACCGCGTCGCCGAGCGGCTCGCCGGGGGCGTTGTCCAGGTCGATCTGCGCGCCGCGCTGACCATCGAACGTGCGGTACGGGTGACGGCTGACCGCTTCTCCGTCGACCAGGAACAAGCCGACTCCGCCGTCGGGCAGCTTCGCGCTGACGACCAGGGTGTCGGCCGAGTCGCCGGCCAGTACCGGGTTCTTGTGTCCGGTCAGCACCCACGAATCACCTTGCTGCACAGCGGTTGTCGCGACCGAATCAATAGATGACCCGCGCGCGCCGGGCTCCAGGTGTGCGAACGCCAGCAACCGCTCACCTTCGGCGACCTCGCCGAGCAGTTCTTTCTGGGCGTCGGTGCCGACCTCGGCGATGATCGCGCCGGGCCCCAGCGCGGCGTGCACGACGGGTTCGGGTGCCAGCCGGCGACCGACTTCGGTGAGGACGGTGATCACTTCGATCTGCCCGGCCTCGTCGGGGTCGAATCCCAGTCCGAGAATCCCGGTTTCGGCCAGCTGCGTCCACACCTCCCGGCTCCAGCCCAACTCGGAGTCGACGGCCTTGATGCGGCTTTCGGCGTCGTAGCTCCGCGACAGCAGGTCGCGGGTGGTGTCGCGCAGCAGCGTCTGTTCTTCACTCAGTTGAAAGTCCATGTCAGTTCCTGTCTTACAAGCCGAGAATGGTCGACGCGATGATGGTGCGCTGAACTTCGTTACTGCCGCCGTAAATCGAGGTCTTGCGGTAGTTCAGGTAGTGCGGCGCGCTGCCCTGTGCCCACGACGGGGAAGCGATCTCGTCACCGGCCTCGAATGGCAACGAATCCGGGCCGGCGACCTCGACGAGCAATTCGGTGGCGATCTGCTGCAATTGGCTGCCGCGCAGCTTGAGCACCGAGGACGCCGGGTTGGGCTTGCCGCCCGTCGATCCGGACGTGACCCGCATCTGCGTGAGTTCCAGTGCCAGCAAGTCGTTTTCGGCTTCGGCGACCCGGGCGGCGAACAGCGGATCGTCGAGCAGCCCGCTTTCGGCGGCCCGCTTTTTCACGTCAGCGAGCTTGACCTTGGTGCGGCCCACCTGCGCGATGCCGGTCCGCTCGTTGCCCAGCAGGAACTTCGCGTAACTCCAGCCCTGATTCTCTTCTCCGACAAGCTGATCGGCGGGCACCCGGACGTCCTCGAAGAAAACCTCGTTGACCTCGACGCTGCCGTCGATCAACTTGATCGGGCGCATGGTGATCCCGGGGGTGTCCAGGTCGATGAGCAGGAACGAGATACCGGCCTGCTTTTTGGGTGCCTGCGGGTCGGTGCGCACCAGGCAGAAAATCCAGTCGGCGTACTGGCCGAGCGTGGTCCAGGTCTTCTGCCCGTTGACGACGTAGCTGTCGCCGTCGCGCAGCGCGGTGGTGCGCAGCGAGGCCAAGTCGGAACCGGCTTCGGGCTCGGAGAAGCCTTGGCACCACCAGATGTCCAGGGCAGCCGTTGGCGGGAGGAAGCGTTGCTTGATCTCCTGCGACCCGAACTCGGCGATGACCGGGCCGACCATCTTCGCGTTGAAGTTCAGCGGCTCCGGCACGGAGGCCAGTTGCATCTCGTCCAGCCAGATCTGATGCTGGGCCGGCGTCCAGTCCTTGCCGCCCCATTCGACGGGCCAGTGAGGTACCGCGAGGCCGTGCTCGTTGAGGATCTTGTGGCTGGTCGCGATGTCGTCGCGGTCGAGGCCTTCGCCCGAACGGGTCCGCTCGCGGATCTCCGCGGGGATCTTCGTCGTATAGAAGGTCGCGTAGCTCGTCGCGGAAGGCGGCTTCGTCCTTCGTGAGCGCCAGTTGCACGGCAGTCTCCTCTGCTGGATCAGACGGTCCTGTGTTGCACGTTATCCGGCTACCCAACCAACCAGTCAGGCGGCTCGTCGCTGAGTCGTTCATCCACAGTTGCCGATCGATCCACAGCGGGCGCTCGGCGAGCCCGCGACAGCGCCGCCTTGCCAGTGGGCAGCCCTACCGTCGGCACCATGCGAACAGAACTGCCCGCCGAGCGATTGCGCCGACGACTCGGTGCTCAGCCGAACGCCACCGGGCCAGCAGACGACGACGCCGACGACAGCGACCATGCCGATACCGACCCGAACTCGCTTCTGCCGCGTTGGCTTCCGGACAGCTCGGCACAGGATGACGGCTGGCTGGCCAAGGTGCGCGCGGACCCCGGCCGCGCCGGGGCTATCGCATTGGCCGCGGTCGCGGCGATCGCCGTGCTGGTCACCATCTTCACGCTGATGCGTGAACAGCCCGCACCGGTGGCGTCGGCGAAGCTGCCGCCCGTCGACATGGCGGCCACGGCGAGCCGCAGTCCGAGTTCCGCCGCGCACCCGAACCAGCCGGTGGTGGTCAGCGTCGTGGGTCTGGTGCACACGCCGGGGCTTGTCACGCTGGCGCCCGGGTCGCGTATCGCCGACGCACTGAAAGCGGCCGGGGGCACAACGGACGGCGCGGACACCATCGGGCTCAACATGGCCCGTCAGGTGGACGACGGTGAGCAGATCGTGGTCGGGCTGACACCGGTCAAAGGCCAGCCCGCCGTGTTGGGAAGTTCGGTGAGCCCCGGATCGACCGCCCCCGTTCCCGACCAATTCGGCATCCCGCCCGGCCAAAGGCGGGCCGGCGCAGATGATCAACCTGAACACCGCGACCGTGCAGCAGTTGGACACCCTGCCCGGGGTAGGGCCGGTGATGGCCGCGGCGATCGTGGCCTGGCGGCAGGCCAACGGCAAGTTCACCAGCGTCGACCAACTGGGCGAGGTCGACGGCATCGGCCCCGGTCGACTGGAGAAGCTGCGCCCGCTGGTCCGTGTCTGAGGCCGGTGGCGCAGCCATCCGCCACCGATCCCACCGCAGCGCGGTTGGATGCGCGCCTGGTGCCGGCGGCGCTGACGAGTTGGATCGTGACCGCCGCCGGAATCGTCTGGCCGATCGGCAGGGTCGCTCGGGTCGGTGTGTCTGGTCGTCGGTGCGTCCGGCGCTCTGCTGTGGCGCTTCGGGCCCCGGCGTCCCCGGATCGCGGGCGATCGGCGTCAGCTTGATCGCCGCGGGCGTTGTCGGTGCGGGCTTCGGATTCGCAATCGCGTTGCGCGCCAACGCAGTCGCGCACCACCCGATCACTGCGGCATTCGGTACCAGCGTGGAGGTCGCCGTCACGCCGACCGAAAGCGCGGTGTCGGTCGGCCACAGTCGGCTGTTGTTCCGCGCCAGGCTGCGGCAGCTCGGACGCGACGAGACATACGGCCGCGCGGTGGTTTTCGCACCGGCACGCGATTTCGGCGCGGTGATGGTCGGTCAGCCTATGCGCTTCCGCGCGCGGATCACCGCACCCACGCGCCGACGACCTGAGCGTGGCTGTCATCACCGCGATCGGTGCGCCGACGCTGGGCCGCGCCGGGCCGCTGAACCGCGCCGCGTATGCGGTTCGGGCCGGGTTCGCCGACGCGGCTCGCCGTGTGCTGCCCGCCGACCAGGCGGCGATGCTGCCGGCGCTGGTGCTCGGTGACATGTCGACCGTCACCCCGGTCGCCGGCCAAGAATTCCGCACCGCGGGCTTGACGCACCTGACCGCGGTGTCGGGGGCCAACGTCACGATCGTCTGCGGGGCGGTGCTGTTCTCGTCGCGGCTGATCGGCCCGCGGGCAGCGGTCGGGCTGGCCGGCATCGCGCTGGCGCTGTTCGTCATCGTGGTGCAGCCCTCGGCCAGCGTGCTGCGCGCGGCGGTGATGGGCGCGATCGCGTTGGTGGGTGTGCTGTCGTCGCGGCGCCGGCAGGCGATTCCGGCGCTTGCGGCCACTGTGCTGGTGTTGATGGTCGTCGCGCCGCAGTTGGCTGTGGATGTCGGGCTGGCCTTGTCGGTGGTGGCGACGGCGGCGCTGGTGGTCATCGCGCCGATCTGGTCGCGACGTCTGGTAGCTGCGGGCTGGCCGAAGTCGCTCGCGGACGCCGTCTGTGTGGCGTGTGCCGCGCAGTTGGTGACGGCACCGCTGATCGCCGGCATCTCCGGCCGGCTCAGCCTGGTGTCCGCGGCGGCCAACCTCGCGGTGGCGGCGCTGATCGCGCCGATCACCGTGCTCGGCAGCGCGGCGGCAGCACTGTGCCTGTTCTGGCCGGCCGGCGCGCAGCTGCTGATCCGGTTCACCGGCCCGGAACTGTGGTGGCTGTTGCGGATCGCGCATTGGGCGGCGAGCGTGCCCGGTGCGAGCGTGCCGGTGCCGCTCGGGGCTTTCCGGTGTGCTGGTCGTCGGCGCCGCGGGACTGCTGGCCGTGCTGCTGTGGCGGTGGCGGTGGTTCCGGGCAGGTATGGCGGTGGCTGCCTGCGCGCTGCTGGCCTGGTCGCTGTCCGGTCTGCTGGCAGGGGCCGGTGGACCTGTCGGCCGAACATGACACGATCAACCGGTGAGCCAGCAGGATTCGGCAGTGCATCTGGTACTGGGGGATGAGGCGCTGCTGGTCGAGCGCGCCGTCGCGGACGTGCTGCGGTCGGCACGCAAGCGCGCCGGCACCGACGACGTTCCGGTCGACTGGGTACGGGCCGGCGATGTCGGCGTCTATGAACTGGCCGAACTGCTGAGCCCGTCGCTGTTCGCCGACGAGCGCGTCGTCGTCCTGGAAGCCGCCGGTGAGGCCGGCAAAGAAGCCGCCGAGTTGATCGCCAAAGCCGCCGCGGATGTGCCGGCAGGCACCGAACTGGTCGTCGTGCACTCCGGCGGCGGGCGGGCCAAAGCGCTGGCCAATCAGCTGCAGGCGCTGGGCGCGCAGGTGCATCCCTGCGCGCGGATCACCAAGCCCGGCGAACGGTTCGACTTCGTGCGCAAGGAATTTCGCGCGCTGAAGGTCAAGGTCGACGACGACACGCTCAGCGTGCTGCTCGATGCGGTCGGCTCTGATGTGCGCGAATTGGCTTCGGCCTGTTCACAATTGGTCGCCGACACCGGCGGGCATGTCGACGTCGCGGCGGTGCGGCGCTATCACCACGGCAAGGCCGAGGTCAAAGGGTTCGACATCGCCGACAAGGCCGTGGTGGGTGACGTCGAAGGCGCGGTCGAGGCGCTGCGCTGGGCGATGCTGCGCGGCGAGCCGCATGTGGTGTTGGCCGACGCGCTGGCCGAGGCCGTGCACAGCATCGGGCGGGTCGGGTCGCTGTCCGGCGACCCTTACCGGCTGGCCGTCGGAGTTGGGGATGCCGCCCTGGCGGGTGCAGAAAGCGCAGAAGCAGGCCCGGCGCTGGTCGCGCGACTCGGTGGCTACCGCGATGCGGCTGGTGGCGGCGCTGAACGCCGACGTGAAAGGCGCCGCCGCGGACGCGGACTATGCCCTGGAAGCGGCGGTGCGAAAGGTCGCTGAGCTCGTCGCCGGTGACTGAGCGTGCTCGAGCTTGTGCAGCGCGTGGGCGAGCGCGGACTTCTTGTTCGCGGCCTGGTTCTTGTGGATGACGCCCTTGCTGGCGGCCTTGTCCAGCTTGCGGCTGGTGGCGACCAGCAGTTCGGCGGCCTTGTCCTTCTCGCCGGCCTCGGCGGCCTCACGGAAGTGCGCGGACAGCCGTGCGAAGCGACGACTTCACCGACTTGTTGCGCAGTCGGGCGCGCTCGTTGGTGCGGTTGCGCTTTTGCTGCGACTTGATGTTGGCCACGCGTAATTCCTTCGTAAATCTGAGCGGCTTGTGTTGTCACGGTTTGCCTAGCGATATCAACGCTTAAGCGGCGACTGCCCAGGGTATCAGTCCGCCGATGCATTCCCCCAAAGCGAAGACCCCGGACCTGCGGAGCAGGACGATTTGATGCAGCATGGCACCGTGGCCCTTCGAACTTTGCCTGGAGAAACCAAACGGCAACAGCGCAGCAAGCCGCAGTCGCCGCCGCCCTACGAGCCCATCTTCGACGGCTATAACACGGCCACCGGGTGCTACCTGGAAGCTTTCGACGAGATGTTCGACGGGCAGGGCAATGTCCGCGGACCGTACAAGGGCATCTACAAAGAGCTGGCGCCGTCGGATGCTTCCGACCTCGACGACCGCGCCGAGGCGCTGAGCCCGGGCGTTCGTCGACCAGGGCATCACGTTCTCGCTGTCCGGCCAGGAGCGGCCGTTTCCGCTGGACCAGGTCCCGCGCGTGATCTCGGCCGCCGAGTGGACGCGGCTGGAGCGCGGCATCACCCAGCGCGTCAAGGCCCTCGAGGCGTACCTCGACGACATCTACGGCGACCAGGAGATCCTGCGCGACGGCGTCATCCCGCGTCGGCTGATCACCTCCTGCGAGCACTTCCACCGCCAGGCCGTCGGCATCGTTCCGCCCAACGGCGTGCGCATCCACGTCGCGGGCATCGACATGATCAAGGACGAGAAGGGCACCTGGCGGGTGCTCGAGGACAACCTGCGGTCGCCGTCGGGGGTGTCCTACGTGATGGAGAACCGGCGCACGATGGCGCGGGTCTTCCCGAACCTGTTCGCCAGCCACCGGGTGCGCGCCGTCGACGACTACGCGGCGCACCTGCTGCGGGCGCTGCGTAAGTCCGCGGCCACCAACGAGGCCGACCCGACGGTGGTGGTGCTGACCCCCGGCGTCTACAACTCGGCGTATTTCGAGCACTCGCTGCTGGCCCGTCAGATGGGCGTCGAGCTGGTCGAAGGCCGCGACCTGTTCTGCCGGGACAACCAGGTCTACATGCGCACCACCGAGGGCGAGGTACAGGTCGACGTCATCTACCGGCGCATCGACGACATCTACCTGGACCCGATGCAGTTCCGCCCCGATTCGGTGCTCGGCGTCGCGGGCCTGCTCAACGCGGCCCGCGCGGGCAACGTGGTGATCTCCAGCGCCGATCGGCAACGGGGTGGGTGACGACAAACTCGTCTACACCTATATGCCGACCATCATCGAGTACTACCTGGGGGAGAAGCCGCTGCTGGCCAACGTGGACACCTTCCGGTGCTGGCTGGACGACGAGCGCGAAGAGGTGCTCGACCGGGTCGACGAGCTGGTGATCAAACCCGTCGAGGGCTCGGGCGGCTACGGCATCGTCTTCGGCCCGGAAGCGTCCAGCCAAAGAGCTGAACGCGATCAGCAAGAGCATCCGCGACGACCCGCGGGGTTGGATCGCCCAGCCGATGATGCAGCTGTCGACCGTTCCGACGCAGATCGGCGACACGCTCACGCCCCGCTACGTCGACCTGCGGCCGTTCGCGGTCAACGACGGCGACGACGTGTGGGTGTTGCCCGGCGGGCTGACCCGGGTGGCGCTGGTCGAAGGGTCGCGGGTGGTCAACTCGAGCCAGGGCGGCGGGTCCAAGGACACCTGGGTGCTGGCGTCGCGCACGTCGGGCGCCGACCGTGAGTTGGGTGCCGCCGAGGTTGTGAAGAAGCTGCCCAAAGCGGCTGCGTCGTCCAGCGGCGAAGCGGACGGCGAAAAGTCGCAGTCGCAGAAGCAATTCCAACAGCAGCGCGCAGACGAAGTCGCAACCGGCCATGGAACAACAGCCGGGTCAACAGCAGCAGCTACAACAGCAGGTGGTGATTCGCTGATGCTCGCACGCAATGCCGAAGCGCTGTACTGGATCGGTCGCTACGTCGAGCGCGCCGACGACACGGCACGCATCCTCGACGTCACGGTCCACCAACTGCTGGAGGATTCCAGCGTCGACCCCGACCACACCTCACGAGTGCTGTTGCAGGTGTTGGGAATCGAACGCCCCCGACACCGAGCTGGACGTCTGGTCGTTGACCGACCTGGTGGCTTTCAGTCACAACGCCCCGGGTGACGGCTCCTCCATCGTCGACGCCATCACGGCCGCACGGGAGAACGCGCAGGTCTGCCCGAGAGGTGACGTCCACCGAGACCTGGGAGTGCCTCAACACCACCTTCAATGCGCTGGGAGAACGAGAGCGGGCCGCCAAACGGCTTGGGCCGCACGAGTTTTTATCGTTCATCGAAGGTCGTGCCGCGATGTTCGCCGGGCTTGCCGACTCGACACTGTCCCGCGATGACGGTTACCGCTTCATGGTGCTGGGTCGCGCGATCGAACGGGTGGACATGACGGTGCGCATGTTGCTGTCGCGAGTCGGCGACAGTGCGGTGTCACCGGCGTGGGTGACCGTGCTGCGCTCCGCGGGCGCGCATGACACCTATCTACGTACGTATCGTGGTGTGCTGGACGCGAATCGGGTCGTCGAGTTCATCCTTCTGGACCGCCTCTTCCCGCGGTCGATCTTTTACTCGCTGAAGTTGGCCGAGCACAGCCTCGACGAACTGCTGCACAGCCGTGGCAGTCGCGTCGGCGCCACGTCCGAGGCGCAGCGCCTGTTGGGACGGGCGCGCAGCGAGCTCGAATTCGTCCGGCCGGGGGTTCTGCTCGAATCCCTGGAGATGCGGCTTGGCCGGCTTGCAGAAGTCGTGCTTCGACGTCGGAGAAGCCCTGGCTTCGCAGTACTTCCACGCTGTGCCGTGGGTGGCGTGGTCGGACGCGGGTCATCGTGATCCGCTGCCGGCGGGGCAGGGAGAAGAACTGATGTGGCGCAACCGCGTTCTTCACGCGACCGGCTACGCCTACCCGTCGCCGGCCACGGCCTCGTACAACGAAGCCCGGCTCACGCCGCGATCAGATTCGCGGCAAAACGTCGTCCTCAACCGCGTCGAAACACGTGCCTGCCACAAGGTCATACCGGTATATCGACTACTGGGGCACCGCGGTGACGGCGTTCGACCTGCACGCTCCGCACACCGAGTTGACGGTGACATCCGCGTCGATAGTCGAGACCGATCGGCCCGACCCCGTGACCGAGAAGTTGTCCTGGTCTGACCTGAAGCAAGAGGCCGTGATCGATCGGTACGACGAGTTGCTGGGTCCGACCGATTACACGCCGGCGAGCAAACGCGTTGCGGCCGTGGGCAAGCGGATCGCCAAGGAGCACGAACCCGCCGACGCCGTGATCGCGGCGGCGGACTGGGTGCGCAGCGAACTGGATTACGTCAAGGGCAGCACCGGCGTGCACACATCAGGTTCGGACGCCTTACGTGAAGGCAAGGGTGTCTGTCAGGACTTCGTCCACCTGTCGCTGATGGTGTTGCGCAGCATGGGAATTCCCGCGCGCTATGTGTCCGGATACCACCATCCCGACGCTGACGCGACGATCGGGGAGACCGTCGACGGACAGAGCCATGCCTGGATCCAGGCTTGGACCGGAAGTTGGTGGGACCACGATCCCACCAACGACACCGAGATCAACGAGCAGTACATCACTGTCGGGGTTGGCAGGGACTACTCCGACGTCTCTCCGCTCAAGGGCATCTACCACGGGCAAGGCGCCACCGATCTCGACGTGGTCGTCGAAATCACCCGATTGGCATAGCCTTTCGTCCTATCGTCGTCATGGCGGATGCGCTGATCGCCGTCGCCGGCGCTGTGCATCGGCCTGCTCTTCGGCGGCCTCGCGGCCGGCGTCGCCCTCGGCGGCATCATGCCGTTGCCGTACGGCCCGGCTGCCCCCATCCAGCACTACGTCCAATCCCAACCGCCGGCGCTGCACATCATTGCGGTCGCGGTGTTCGGGTCGTCGGTGCTGCTGGCGGTGTATGCCGCGACCGTGAGTTCCCGGCTGCGCGGACTCGGCGTTACCGGTGCAGGGCCGACGGTCGCCGTGGTCGGTGGGACGTTGGCGGCCGGCGCCCTGGCTGTGACCGGACTGCTGGCCTGGGCGTTGTCGCGACCGGAGATCTCCGCAGACACCGCGTTGATTTCGGCCCTGTACCTGTTGACCTTCTTGATCGGCGGCCCTGGACACGTCGTGGCACTCGGCGCTCTGATCGCAGGAATCGCGGCCAGCGGTGTATTGCCGCGGACCGGCGCAGCGATCGCCACACTCTGTGCGCTGACCACGCTGGTGCTGGCCTGGACCGCGCTGGGGCCAATATTGCCGGTGGCTCGGGTGGCCGCGCTGGCATGGCTGCTGGTGGCCGGCGCACGGCTGCCGACACGCCGCAGTGACCCGCCGGCACCGGCCTGACCTCGCAGTTTCACCGACTTTGGTGAGGTACTTACACGCCCGCCGATATCGCCGTAGCCTTGATGTGAACCTGATCACACTCGACGGGAGGCTCCATGCGGATAGCGGATGTGTTGCGCGGCAAAGGCGGCGCGGTGGTGACGATCAAACCCGACGCGACGGTTGCTGAGCTGGTCGCCGGGCTCGCCGACCACAACATCGGCGCCATGGTCGTAGCCGGGCCCGACGGCGTCAAAGGCATCGTCTCCGAGCGTGACGTGGTGCGACAGCTGCACACCCACGGGGCGTCGGTGCTGTCGCAGCCGATCGAGAAGATCATGACGTCGGTGGTCTCGACCTGTAGCAAGGAAGACACGGTGGACAGCCTCACGCTGCTGATGACCGAGAACCGGGTTCGGCACGTGCCGGTACTCGAGGACGGCAAGCTGATCGGCATCGTCAGTATCGGTGACGTCGTGAAGACGCGGATGCAGGAGCTGGAAAGCGAGCACGAGCAGCTGCAGTCCTACATCACCCAGGGATAGTTCAGCTCCAGGAGTAGTCGCGGCGCAACCGCGCGGCGACCTGATCGAAGATGGTGCGCTCCAGAATCGCGCCTTCGCGTCGGATGCCCTCTTCGGGGACGTCGAGCACGCGGTCCAGTCGCACCCAGCTAGGCCGGCCCTCGCCGTCCCAGCTGCCGATGCCGATGCCCACCCAGGACCGGTCGGCGGCATGGCGTTCCTGGCTCGACAGCATCAGGCCGAGCAGGGTGGCGTGGTCGCGGCCGACCACCAGCACCGGGCGATCTTTGCCGCGGGTCGGGTCGTCCTCGTAGGTCACCCAGGTCCACACAACTTCGCCCGGATCCGCGCGACCGTCCAAATCGGGTGCGTAGACCAGCTTTCGGGCCCGGTGCGCGGTCGGCACGCTGGTGCGGGTCACCGGCCGGCCGGCGGTGATCTCGGCCGGCGATTCGGTCGCGGTGCCCGCGAGTACGTCCAGACCGATCTTGATGCTGCGCTGGACAGTCGGCGACTGCTGCAGCTGCCGGATCAGCTTCGGGGCCTCGCTGAACACCAGATTCTCAGCCAGCCGCTGGAACGTCCTCCACCCTGACGCCATCTTCGCAGCATAGGACGGACCGGCGGTGCGACGCGGCTCACGCCCCAGGTTCAAAAGTGTAGGGAAGCCCCTATTGATTGAACCCCAGAGGAATCCCTCAGCATTGCCTAAGCGCGCACATCTTCCGATACCGCCAACACATCCGTCACTCGTCCCCAACGGAGCACATTGTGAGCACGCAGCAACCGGAGATTCTCATCACCATCCAGAACCTCGACCACCCGCGGTCCATCAGCCGCGGGATGAGACCGTGGCTGGCTCTGGCCGGCGCGGCGGCCGCCGGCGTGCTCGCGCTGACGGCAACCAGTCCAGCCGCCAACGCCGACACTGACCTTTCGTCCGTCGTCGGCGCTGAGATTTCTTCGGTGAACTCTCTTTTCGACACCGAGGCCGCTCTCGCAGGCGTCCCGTCGACACGGCCGGCATTTTCGACTTCGTCTCTCCAGGAGACGCAACGCATACCCAAGCTGCCCGCGCTCGAAGATCTCCTTTATGGATCAGATCCGTTGAGGCCCGTGATCGACACGTCCAACTACCTATTCGACGGGGCGCTGACGAATTGACGCCTCGTTCAACACGAGCAGTCTCGCTCCTGAACGGCGGGGCATTGGACCCCACGCAGCGGACGTGTTCGGATCGGCGAGCGATATCACCGGTGCGTTGAGCACTGACAGCGTTTCGGGAGCGGTCGGCACCTTCCTCACGGAAGGTTGGCACGAGCTGCTGTTTTACTTCGACATCGGGACGGCCGTGGTCTGCTAGCCGCGCTCGCGGCTGGGACTTGGGCGGGGAGCTGAGAGGCGCTGGGTGGAGGACCGGCTCGGCCACGTCAATTCTCAGCTAACGCCACTGGGCACTCACAGTTTCTCAGTTTCACCGGGATATGCCCTCGATTATCGGCCTGTTCGGGGCGCTGCCGCGTTGACGGCCTGGTGAGCCTTCAGCGTATTGCCCTGCACAAGGGTTAAACAGCTGAACGTCGCGGACTATTAGTACGAACGGGTGAATTTCCACCTTTCTTGCCGAAACGCTTCTTATTCGCACATCTAGTTGTTATGTTCTTCTCAGGTTCTTACCCGGGGGAGCTTGGGGGACCTTCGGCGGTTACGCCCGAACCGTCGGCGGACATCTTTGAAAGGCAATACAATGAACATTCGTAGGATCGCGGCTGCCGCCACCTTCGCGACCGGAGCGGCGATGGCGTTGGCGCCGCTCGCGGCTGCCGACCCGACCCCGTCACCGTTGTCGACACTGAGATCGCTTCGGGGAAAACTCGCTGTTCGAGACCTACGCCGCCTTGGGCGGCGACACCGATGTCGTCAAGGGCGGCCCCGGCGTATTCGACTCCTTCGGTAACGTGGCCACGGACGCACCGCAGGCAACGGACTTTGGTGACGTCACGCCGATCGAGACCTACCTATACGGGGCCAACCCGATCCTGGCAGGCATCTCCTCTGACACAGGCCCCTACAGCGAGTTCAATGGCGCGCTGTCCCAGTTCGACAATGCTTACGACGTCTTGCTGTACGCATCGGAGAACAACGGTGCCCTGGACACCAACATCAATGACTACATCTACAACTCCGCGATCAATCACGTGTTGACCACTCCCAGTAACCCCGACTGAGGCGTACCAGTACCTCTTCAACTTCGGCCTCGGCGACCTGAAGGGTTACGACGCGATCTTCGCGCCGACGGCGACCGGACCCGGCGACATCGTTCCGACTCTCTCCAACGAGATTGTCCAACTCAACAACGTCTTCGAGCTCTACGGCAAGATCGCCGCGTGTTCGGCGACATCGCGCCGCACACGAGGCGGGTACCAATGTGGGCTTTGACACCATCGCGCCCGCAGACCTGAACACCACCTTGGAATCCCTCGTGTTCGGGGTTCGGCCGGCGCCAGTCGGTGACCCGGGTTCATACGACTTGATGAACGGTGCGCTTGGCGAGTTCTTCAACGCGTCCAACGTCGAGCTGTACTCGCTGTTGAACGGTGGCGACCTCCTTCCGTGCCGACGTGATCGGAACCCACGCCACTGCTGAACGGTACGGTCTCCGAAGCCGTCAGCGGCCTTCCTTCAGCTCGGCTTGTCCGACCTGGCCGGCTACTTCTGACCCCGCAGTTCACGCTCTACAACGAATCCCCCGGAGGCAAGGCGTTTTCTAGGGGTCGTCGCAACACTGCTGGTTAAGTGGTCTGTAGTAGATCACGCAAACGCTCGGCTGGGGTTTCCCAGTCGAGCGTTTCGTGGGCGGCCGTTGAGTTGCTGGGATACGTGTTCGATGTCCCTCACAGGAACACCAGCAGCAACAAGCTTTGCTAACCGATCCCCAAACGAACACAGTCCTCCGAAAACGACACGGTCGCCGCAACCTCTCAAAACGAGAGTGTTGCGACGACCGCGTGAACCCGCAATCAACTCCGGGGGTTTCGTTTTAGCCGACGTGTCGCGCGATTGTGCTGCGGCGGCTGTCCCTGGATATCCGGGTAGCGCTCAAGCGCGGCTTCCACAGGAGACTCCGTCGCCGACCAGACCTTCACCGCGCCGGCGAAGATTCGAATCCGCCGCGGGCCAAGGGGATACGCCCGTTAGTACGAACGGATGAACTTAAATTTTTCTCAGCCAACCCCTATGTTTCACGTCCGAACTTGTTATGTTCCTCTCAGGTATTCACCCGGGGGGCCGGGGAGACCTCCGGCGGTTACGCCCGAATCGTCGGCAGAATATCTTGAAAGGCTTGACATGAACATTCGTAGAATCGCCGCAGCCGCCACTTTCGCCACCGGAGCCGCGCTGGCATTTGCGCCGCTCGCCTCGGCCGACACCACTAGCGACTTGTCGTCGTCGATCGACGGTCTTCTCAGTGGTGCGACACCGGCACTCGCGGCGACGCCGGCATTGAACTTGGCCATCTCGTTCGACGGATACTCCCTGCTTTCCGACGGCACCGCGAAAGCGACTACAGACGCCGGGCAGTTCGGCCTGGCCATTGCCTACGGTGATCACGCAACGGCTTACGCTGCTGGCGGCTTCGGCGACAATGCCCTCGCATCGGGCACCTACGCGCTCGCCGAGGCCGGATCCAAGACTGCCGGCGCCACAGGCTTCAACTTCGACTCCGCAACCGACATCGGCAACAACGTCGACCCGTCGACCTACACCGGCGCACCGGACGGCGCCTACGCCGGCGGCGGCAGCCTGATCGGCAACACCGACGCCGCCGCTGTCAGCAGCAATGACACCGCCCAGTTCCTCGGCAATGGGGGTCTCAACCCTCTCACCGCCAACTATGAGGGTGACTTCAACGGCGGCAACTCCGGTGCCTTCGCCGGTGACAGTGGGCTGATCGGCTATAACCACGTCGCCGGCAGTGGTGACACCGCCTACACCTCTGGCAACATCAACGGCTTCGGAGACGGCTCCGCAGCGGTTGGGGGCACCGGCGACTCCGCCTACACGACCGGCACCGAGACCGGCCAAAACGAAGGTGCCTTCTCAGCCTTCGGCAACTACGACTCCGCCACCGCCGACAACAACTTCACAGTCGACGGCTCCGGCGTTTCCGCGACCTTCGGCAACGGCAACTACGCGTTCGTCGACGGGCCCGCCAACAGCACCGCGGACGTCGGCGGCAGCTCTGCTGACCTGTCGAACTACAACATCGGCGAGGTCTATGACCCCTTCGGCAGCACGGCCGACGGCGCCATCGCCGGCGGCCATCGTCTTACTACCGGCGGTAGCGACCTTGCCGAAGTCCTCTTCACCCACGGCGACGCCAGTGCGGTGGGCAACCTGATGTACGACATCATCTCGTTGTTCGGTAACGTGCACGGCATGTTCTAAGAGTCGCCAACCTTTCGGTCTGATACAAGCTCTACAACGAACCCCCGGAGGCAACTCCGGGGGTTTCGTTTATGCCGGCGTCAGGCCGCCACGAGATTTAACGCATTCGGCACACACTTAACCTGCACTCAGCTGATTGCATCGATACGCTCAGGTTTCACCAGCAGCGACGCTGACGAACTTCGACGTGTGCACTGCCCCGCCGCCGGGGGCATCGTGAAAGGCAGACCTATGAACATTCGCAAAATCGCTGTGGTCGGCAGCTTCGTGGCCGGCGCGGCACTGGCGTTTGCGCCGCTTGCCGCGGCGGACGACCTGTCCACGACCCTCGACAGCGAGATTGCATCGCTGAACTCCATCTTCGAGAGCCAAGCCGCCCTCGCGGGTGACTCCGCCGACGTCGTCACTAGCTCTGGAGTGTTAGACACCATCCCGCTGGCGGACGCGCCGGATGTGGCCCCTTTGACCACCCTCGACTACGAGCTGTACGGGCCACTCGCGGACCTCCTTCCTGGTGGTCTCGACTCGGCGCCGGGTGCGTACGACGTGTTCAACGGCTCGCTGGTCGAGTTCGGCGACGCCTACAACACGTTGGCGTCCTTCTTGATCTGCAACGACGCCATGATTCCGGCCACCGACCTGCTTGGGCTGGCAGATATCAGCCCTCGATGATGGCCCGTCACCGATCCAGCCCTCTTCGGCGACTTCTTCAACACGGGCTTGAACGACCTCTTCGCTTACTTTGGCGCCGTCTGGTTCGGCTAGCACCCGCTTCATCACGAACCCCCGGGGCATGGCGATTTCAGGGGTCGTCGCAACACCGCTGGTTAGTGGCTTGTAGTAGATCACGCAGACGCTCGGCTGGGGTTTCCCAGTCGAGCGTTTTGCGTGGGCGGCTGTTGAGTAGCTGGGCGACGTGTTCGAGGTCTTCGGGGCCGTGCATGCTCAGGTCGGTGCCTTTGGGGAAGTACTGGCGCAGCAGGCCGTTGGTGTTCTCGTTGGTGCCGCGCTGCCAGGGGCTGGCCGGGTCGCAGAAGTAGACCGCCATCTCAGTGGCCATCGAGAACTGTCTGTGCCCGGCCATCTCCGCGCCCTGGTCCCAGGTCAACGAGCCCCGCAGATGGGCCGGCAGAGTCGAGATTGTCTGAATCAGCCCGTCGCGTACGACTTCGGCGTCGTGCCCGTGGTAGATGCACCAGCAGCGTGTAGCGGGTTGCACGCTCGACCAAAGTGGCGATCGCGGTCTTGTTGGCTTCGCCCATGATCAGGTCGCCTTCCCAATGGCCGGGCACCGCGCGGTCGTCGACCTCGGCCGGCCGCTCGCTGATCATGATCATCGGGTCGATGAACCGGTGGGTGCGTTGATCGGGGCGCCGATGTGGTTTACGGCGGGTGCGTCCGGTTCGAAGTGCTTGGGCGACTTCGCGTTTGAGCCCGCCGCGGGCCTGGAAGTACAGAGCCTGGTAAATCGTTTCGTGACTCACCCGCATACTTTCGTCGTCCGGGAAATCCTTGACCAGACGGTGCGAGATCTCCTCGGGCGACCACTGCTGGGTCAACCCGTCGGCGACCGCTTGGCGCAAGGTCTGGTTGGTGACCAGTTTGGACTGCTTGGGCCGGGCCCGGGCCGCGGCGGCAGCGGTGTCGGCCTGATACGGCAGATAGAGCCCTTCGATGCTGCCCCGGCGGACCTCCCGCGACACCGTCGAGAGATGCTTGCCAATATCGACAGCGATCCGGGTCAGGGTGAGCCCGGCGTGTAGGCCATCAGCGACAGCGAGCCGGTCAGGCAACGACAGGTACCGCCCACCTGTCACTGCGGCATTCGGTGGCGGCGACGGACTGGGTTTCACTGCCTGTGTGTACCGCGTGCCGGTCGTGTAATCGATGACCGTGCCATCGGAATAGACCCGCGTGTTGGCGACCTTGCGGACACCGGCTCGCCAGTCACGGGCGGTCCGCACATTGACCCCCACCTCACGAGCCGCACGCGCCGCCGACCAGCCTGAGGCGATGAGCTCGAAAAATCGGGCTTTGGCCTCGGCTTTGCCGCGGGGCCGGCGCTCCGTGCTGACCAATCCCGCTGCCATCAGTAGCTTCCGGGCAGAAGAATGCGAAATACCCGCCGATTTCGCTGCCTGATTGACCGAGCCCGACGCGGCGAACACCGCCG
Organism: uncultured Actinomycetota bacterium; assembly: GCA_963796825.1. Taxonomy (GTDB): domain Bacteria; phylum Actinomycetota; class Actinomycetes; order Mycobacteriales; family Mycobacteriaceae; genus Mycobacterium. The sequence goes on along the minus strand of CAWCNE010000003.1, from coordinate 595,326 downwards.
CCACCACAGCCTCGTCAACCCCTTCGAGTTCCGACGCGGCGGCCGCAGGCCCCGGCCTGTGGCTCGCAGGATCGCATAACAGCGCTGAGTGAAACACCGAGTGATCGCGCCGCATCTTTAACCGACACACCCGCATCGACCAGCGTTGCTAACCGATCACCAAACCGAACACAGTCCTCCGAAAACGACACGGCCGCCGCAACCTCTCAAATCGAGAGTGTTGCGACGACCGCGTGAACCCGCCATCTACTCCGGGGGTTTCGTTTTGGCCCACCAGTCCCGCGATTGTGCCGCAGCACCTCTCCCTCGATACGCTGGTAGCGCCTAAGCCCGGCTTCACCAGGAGATTCCCATCAGCAGTTTCGCCGACCAGACCTTCACCGCGCCGGCGCAGATTCGGAACTTCTGCATCATCGCCCACATCGACCACGGCAAGTCCACGCTGGCCGACCGGATGCTGCAGCTCACCGGTGTCGTCGCGGAGCGGCGATATGCGCGCCCAGTACCTCGACCGGATGGACATCGAGCGCGAGCGCGGCATCACCATCAAGGCCCAGAACGTGCGGCTGCCGTGGAAGGTCGATGGCACCGACGTACGAATGTCCTGCACCTGATCGACACCCCCGGCCACGTCGACTTCACCTACGAGGTGTCCCGCGCGCTGGAGGCTTGCGAGGGCGCCGTGCTGCTGGTCGACGCCGCGCAGGGCATCGAGGCGCAGACGCTGGCCAACCTGTACCTGGCACTCGACCGGGGTTTGCACATCATTCCGGTGCTGAACAAGATCGACCTGCCCGCTGCCGACCCCGAACGCTACGCCGGCGAGATCGCCCACATCATCGGGTGCGAGCCCAACGATGTCCTGCGGGTGTCGGGTAAGACGGGGGAGGGCGTCACCGAACTGCTCGACCACGTGGTGCGCGAGGTGCCGGCGCCGGTCGGCGACGCCAACGCACCCACGCGCGCAATGATTTTCGACTCCGTCTACGACATCTACCGTGGCGTGGTGACCTACGTCCGAGTGATCGACGGCAAGATCACGCCGCGCGAGAAGGTCACGATGATGTCCACCGGCTCCACCCACGAGCTACTGGAAGTAGGCATCGTCTCGCCCGAGCCGAAGGCCACCGTCGGGCTCGGCGTGGGCGAGGTCGGTTACCTGATCACCGGTGTGAAGGACGTCCGCCAATCCAAGGTCGGCGACACCGTCACCTCCGCGCGACACGGCGCAACCGAGGCGCTGACCGGCTATCGCGAACCCAAGCCGATGGTCTACTCCGGGCTTTATCCCGTAGACGGTTCCGACTACCCCGACCTGCGTGATGCGTTGGAGCGGCTGCAACTCAACGACGCCGCGCTCACCTACGAACCCGAGACCTCGGTGGCGCTCGGCTTCGGTTTCCGTTGCGGGTTCCTCGGGCTGCTACACATGGAGATCACCCGTGAGCGCCTCGAGCGGGAGTTCGACCTCGACCTGATCTCGACGTCGCCAAACGTCGTGTATCGCGTTGTGAAGGAGGACAATTCCGAACTGGTGGTCACCAACCCGTCGGACTGGCCCGAAGGCAAGGTCCGCGCGGTCTACGAGCCCGTCGTCAAGACCACCATCATCACGCCCAGCGAATTCATCGGCACCATCATGGAACTCTGTCAGACCCGGCGCGGTGAACTCGGCGGCATGGACTACCTGTCGCCGGAACGTGTCGAGCTCCGCTACACGATGCCGTTGGGGGAGATCATCTTCGACTTCTTCGACTCGCTGAAATCACGCACCCGCGGCTACGCCAGCCTCGATTACGAAGAATCCGGCGAGCAGGAGGCGGATTTGGTCAAGGTCGACATCCTGCTGCAGGGTGAGGCCGTCGACGCGTTCAGTGCGATCGTGCACAAAGACGGTGCCGCGGCCTACGGCAACAAAATGACCACCCGGCTGAAAGAGCTCATTCCGCGCCAGCAGTTCGAGGTCCCGATACAGGCCGCGATCGGATCCAGAATCATTGCGCGGGAGAACATTCGCGCCATCCGCAAAGACGTGTTGTCGAAGTGCTACGGCGGTGACATCACCCGCAAGCGCAAGCTGCTCGAGAAGCAGAAAGAGGGCAAGAAGCGGATGAAGAATATCGGGCGGGTCGAGGTGCCGCAGGAGGCGTTCGTCGCCGCGCTGTCCGCGGACGCCGCGGGGGACAAAGGCAGTAAGAAGTAGCCATGCGGGGGCTCGCAGCGGCAACGGCGTGCGCGGTGGTTGCCGCGCTCGCGGTGGGCTGTAGTTCGGTGGTCGCCGGCACGGTTAAGCCGGCGCCGAACCTGAAGCCGCGACCCTTGTCCGGCCGGACCGTCGAACAGGTATTGCTCGACGGCAAGGTGTTGTCGCGGATGCTCGGCCAGCCGTTCGTCGCGCGTCAGCCCGCGAAATTCGGTGGGGCCGACCGGCTCGATGAGCGGGAGGTCCCCGCGGAATCGGCGGACTGCCTGGGCGTCTCGGCGATGCTGCAGAAGAGCGTGTACGACTCCGCCGACGTGCAGAACGTGGCATCGGTGTCGTGGTGGAACGACGGCGACCCGGCGCAGGTGATCAGCGTCATGGAGGGCGTGGTCGCGTTGCCGTCGGCGGAGCAGGCGCAGGCGTTGTTCGCGAAGTTCCCCGACCAGTGGCAGCGGTGCAAAGGCCGCACGATGACCGAAGAGACCGGTCCGATCAGCACGACGACGGAGATCGGCGAAGTCCAGTCCCTGGATTCTGTTGTCGCAGTGACGAATACCGCGACCGCGACGCTGCCCAACATGCCGGCCCTGCAGCCCACACCCCAGGCCCGTGCCATCGGTGTCCGGATGAACTGCATTGTCGAGGTCGAGATCGTCTTCTTCGGCGACCGGCAACCGACCGATCCGGGATCGGCGGACCCGGACACCAGCGCCGTCGACGTCGCCCAAGCAATGATGGAGAAGGTCAGCGACCTCAGCTGACCCCAGTAAACCGCTGATGACCCCGGACACTCGCACACGCGCCGACATGTGCCCCGGTGTGTGGCGACCGTGGCAGGCCGACGACGGGATGCTGATCCGCATCCGGCTGATGGGTGGCCTGCTGCCCACGGCGGCGCTGCAGCGACTGTCCGAGGTCAGCCGGCATCACGCCGACGGTCGCGTCTACCTGACCCGGCGTGCGAATCTGCAACTGCGCGGGCTGCCTGGCGACGGACCGCAGCTGACCGCGACCGCGGCGGCGGCACTCGAGTCGACCGGTCTGATCCCCACGCGCACACATGAACTCGTGCGCAATGTGCTCGCCTCACCGCAGACGGGCCTGGCCGGCGGCCGCGCCGATCTGCGCCCGGTGATCGACCGCCTCGACTCGCTGCTGTGCGCAAATCCTGAGCTTGGCCGGCTGCCGGGGCGTTTCCTGTTCACGCTCGACGACGGCCGTGGCGATCTGCTTGACCGGCTCACCGGAGCCGGCAAGCGAGGCACCGACCTCGGTTGCGTGGCGCTCGGCGACGACGTGGCTCAGTTGCGCGTCGGCGGTCATTGGGGAGCGGTCGCCCCGTGTGGATGAGGTCGCCGACCGGCTGGCCGATCTGGCATCGCAATTCCTCGACGCCCGGGGAACGGGTACCGATGCGCCGTGGCACATTCGCGAGCTCGCCCGGCCACTGCAACCTCCTGTCGCCGCCGACCCGCGGATCCCTGCTTCCGGCCCCACCGCTGCCGTATGGCCCGGTGCCCGGCGGCACCACATGCCGGCCGAGGACGGTGCCCTGACTCCCGAACTCGTTGAGTCGATACTCGAACGAGCCACTGATGCGACACATGTCGTCGTCACGCCTTGGCGTGGCGTCCTCGTCCCGAACGCCCCGGAGGTATCCGAGTGACCCAGACGAGCGATGCCCGACGGCCGACCCGTCGCTACGACTACATCGCCGACGGCCCCGCCATCTACGCGGATTCGTTCGCCACCATCCGCCGCGAAGCCGACCTGTCTGGAATCCCGGCGGACGCCGAGAAACTGGCCGTCCGGATGATCCACGGCACCGGGCAGCCAAACCTGGTCGACGACTTGGTGATTCACCCCGCGTCTGGTGTCTGCCGCGCGTTCCGCGCTGCAGTCCGGCGCGCCGATCCTGTGTGATGCCCGCATGGTCGCCACCGGCATCACCGCCGGGCGGCTCCCGGCAGCCAACGAGGTGCACTGCTTCCTGAACGACCCCGGCGTGCCGGAGTTGGCCAAGCAGTGGAACACCACCCGCACCGCGGCCGCGGTCTCGTTGTGGGAGCCCTTGCTGGACGGCGCGGTCGTCGCCATCGGCAACGCCCCGACCGCGCTGTTTCACCTGTTGGAGATGCTGATCGACGGAGCACCTCGACCCGCCGCCATTGTGGGCTGTCCGGTGGGATTCATCGGGGCCGCGGAATCCAAGGAGGCGCTCGCCTCGTTGTCCCGCGACCACGGCATCGACATCCCGTTCGTGACGGTGCGGGGGCGGCGCGGCGGGTCGGCCATCACGTCCTCGGCCATCAACGCGCTGGCCTCGGAGGCAGAGTGACGGCCGGCTTGTTCTACGGAATCGGCTTGGGCCCAGGGGATCCCGAGCTGATCACCCTCAAAGCGGCACGGATAATCGGCGAATCCGATGTCATCGCCTACCACGCGGGCGTCAACAAGCAGTCCTACGCGCGGACCATCGCGGCGGAACTGATTCCGGCGGATGCCATCGAGGAGGAGCTGCGCTACCCGCTCACCACCGGGACGACAGATCATCCCGGCGGATATGCCGGAGCGCTCGCCGAGTTCTACGAGGAATCGGCCGCCAGACTCGCCGCACATCTGGAAGCCGGGCGCACCGTTGCCCTGCTGGCCGAGGGGGATCCGCTGTTCTACGGCTCCTTCATGTACATGCACGACCGGCTCAGCACCCGTTTCGTCACCGAGATCATCCCCGGCATACCGGCGTTCGCTGCCGCGACGGCGGCCATCGCCTCCCCGCTGGTCCGCCAGACCGATGTGCTGACAGTGCTGCCCGGAACCCTGCCGGAAGCCGAACTCGCCCGGCGTCTGGCCGACACCGACGGCGCGATCATCATGAAGCTCGGCCGGACGTTTCCGGCCGTGCGTCGCGCGCTCACCGCTGCCGGACGGCTCGATCACGCGATGTACGTCGAGCGGGCCAGCCACCCACAGCAGCGCTGGATGCCGGTGGCTGATGTCGACGAGTCAACGGTGCCGTATCTGTCGCTGATCGTGGTCAATGGCGATTCGATCAACGGCTCCCGTTCCCGCATCATGGTCGAAGAGCCCAGTCCCGCAACGGTTTCTACCGGGACGGGTGTCGCTGAACTACTCGTCATCGGGTTAGGGCCCGGACCGGACGGCTGGCTGACGCCGGAGGCGGCGGCCGCGCTGGCCGAAGTGCAGCACGTGGTCGGTTATGGACCGTACGTGGCGCGGGTACCGCAGCGAGAAGGCCTGCAGCGGCACGCATCCGGCAACACGGTCGAAGTCGACCGGGCTCGATTCGCGCTCGACCTGGCGCTGAATGGCGAGTCCGTCGCCGTCGTCTCCGGCGGCGACGCGGGGGTGTTCGGAATGGCGTCGGCGGTGTTCGAGGCCGCCGACGACGAGAAATTCGCCGAGGTTCCGATCCGGGTGCTGCCCGCCGTGTCGGCCGTCCACGCCGTCGCCGCGCTGGCCGGTGCGCCGCTGGGAGCGGACTTCGCGGTGATGAGCCTGTCGGACCGGCTCAAGCCGTGGTCGGTGATCGAGAAGAGACTGCGCGCCGTCGCCGAGGCCGATCTCATTCTGGCGATTTACAACCCGGCCTCGCGTGCCCGTCCTGACCAGATCAAGCTGGCCCGCGAGATCCTGCTCGAACACCGTCGCGCTGAGACCGTCGTCGTCATCGGACGTGACGTCGGACGAGCCGAGGAATCGCTGACCGTGACGACGCTCGGCAGCCTCGACACCGATGCCATCGACATGAAAAGCCTTGTCTTGGTTGGGGCATCGAGCACCCGCGCGACCGCGTCTGGCCGGGTGTGGACGCCGCGGTGGGTGCGATGAACGCCGCCGCCGGCGCGGTGCACTTCGTCGGCGCCGGGCCGGGCGCCGCCGATCTGCTGACCGTCCGGGCCGTCCGGCTGCTCGAAGTGGCCGACGCCGTCCTGTACCCCGGAAGCTATCTCGATCCGGATGTGCTGGAGAGCTGCTCGCCGGCAGCCGAATTGATCGACACCCAGCATCTGGATCTCGACGAGATAGTCGCTGGCATCGTCGAGGCGCACAGCGCCGGCCGACGGGTCGTACGTCTGGTATCGGGCGACCCGTCGCTCTACAGCGCCGTATCGGAGCAGACCCGACGACTCGACGCGGCCGGCGTCTCCTGGCAGATCACGCCGGGTGTGCCGTCCTACGCTGCCGCAGCAGCGCGAGTCGGTCGCGAGCTCACCGTTCCGCTGGTCGCACAATCCGTGGTGTTGACGCGAACCCAGGCGCGTTCCACCGCGATGCCGGAAACCGAGTCGTTGGCCGCCTTCGCGGCGACCCGCGCAACCCTGGTGCTGCACTTGGCAATCACCGCCGTTCGTGCGCTGATGGATGAGCTTGTGCCGACACACGGCCGGGACTGCCCGGTTGTGGTGGTGTACCGGGCTTCTCAGCCCGAGGAGCTTGTTCTCCGCGGGATCGTCGCCGACATTGCCGACCAGGTCGAGGCGGCCGGATTGCGCCAAGCCGCAGTGATTCTGGTGGGCGAAGCACTTGGTGAGCGCGCGGGCGCAGAGCCATCTTTACGACCCACGGCGCGACCGATCGGCCACCCGGTGAGGTCAGCCAGGCGGCTTGGTGAACGCCCATTGGGTCACCGCGCGCGCCGGAGTCCAACCGGTGAACGACCCGACCGGTGCAGCATGCTCGACATGAATGCGGGTGAGTTCACCACCGTGCTCGGCGTACGCCGCGGCGAGCACGGCCTCTGTCTCCACGGTCACCCCGTGCACGACGATCCGGCCGCCGCCGCGCAGCGCGTCGAGGCATCGTTGGACAACCCCGGGACGACTCGCGCCGCCGCCGACGAAGATTGCATCAGGAGTTGCCAATTCGCTCAGCGCTTCCGGGGCCGACGCGCAGACGACGTGGAGCGCGGGCACACCCAGCGACCGTGCATTACGCCCGATTCGTTCAGCACGAACGGAGTCAGCCTCTACCGCAACGGCCCGGCACAGGGGGTGAGCGCGCATCCACTCGATGCCCACCGAACCCGCGCCGGCGCCGACGTCCCACAACAGCTGACCCGGCACAGGCAACAGCCGGGCCAGCGCGGCGGCGCGCAGATCCCGCTTGGTGAGTTGGCCGTCATGTTCGAAGGATTCATCGGGCAAGCCGGTCGCCCACCCGGCGATCAGCGGTCCGTTCAGCTCCAGCGCGACAATATTCAGTCGCGGCGCTGCTCCCGAGAATCCGCCGGCCGTGGTGTCTTCGACCGTCTCGCGGTCGCTGCCGATGCCGCCCAGCACCACGAAGCGGCTCGGCCCGTATCCGCGCGCGACGAGCAGATCAGCAAGGGCCGCAGGCGTTTTCTCGTCGGACGACAGCACCAGGACTCGGCGCCCGGGGGCCAGTTCACGCAGCGCCGCGTGCACATCGCGGCCCACGACGCTGACAACCGCGGTGGATTCCGCGGACCAGCCGATCCGCGCCCGCGCGAGCGTCACGGAGGACAGATGAGGGATGACCGTGACCCGGTCGGCGCCCAGAATGTCGACCAGCGTGGTCCCGATTCCGCTGAGCATCGGGTCGCCGGAGGCCAGCGCGACCACGTGCCGACCCGCGAATTGGGTCAACAGTTCCGGCAACGCCGCGCTCAACGGAGACGGCCACGCCTGGTGGACCTGGCCATCCGCGACGGGCACCAGCTCCAGCTGGCGCGGACCGCCCAGCACGACTTCCGCCGAACCGATGATGGCCCGCGCGGCAGGCGTCAGCCCGTCCCAACCGTCGGCGCCGACGCCGACGACAGTTACCCGCAGGTCAGAGGTCAACACTGCGGCGATGCTAGCCTAAGGCCCGCGAGGCACCCCGCGAACAGGCGTAATCGGTTCGTTGGGGCAACGAGGGAAGCCGGTGAGATTCCGGCACAGGCCCGCTACGGTGATCCGTCGCGCCGCCCGGTCAACGGGTGCACGAACGGTCAGTCCGAATACCGGCCTCGCGTGCCAGAGTTGGCAACCACGAGCGGAGCCTCACTGTGACCTCGACCGGTCAGCTGTACCCGTTTCCCGCCGTCCTCGGCGGCGACCCCGACGCGCCCGGTGGGCTCGACGACATGGCGCTGGCGCTTGTTCTCAGCGTCATCGACCCCGGCATCGGGGGCGTGCTCGTGCGGGGCGAGAAGGGCACCGCGAAATCCACTCTGGTGCGCGCGCTCACCCAGATCCTGCCGCCCATCGACGTCGTCGCCGGTGACCGCTTCTCCACCGACCCGGCCGAACACAACCCGGCCTCACCCGACGGGGCCTTCGGGCCGGACGCACCCGTGCAGACCCGACCCGTGAGTTTGGTGGAGCTTCCCGTCGGAGCCACCGAGGATCGCGTCGCAGGATCCATCGATCTTCAACAGGCGCTGGCCGATGGCGCCGTGCACTTCGAACCGGGCCTGCTGGCCAAGGCGCACCGCGGAATCCTCTACGTCGACGAAGTCAACCTCCTGCACGACCACCTGGTCGATCTGCTCCTCGATGCAGCGGCCATGGGGACTGTCACCGTGGAACGCGACGGCATATCGGTCACCCACGCGGCGAGGTTCGTGCTGGTCGGCACGATGAATCCCGAAGAGGGTGAGCTGCGTCCGCAACTACTCGACCGCTTCGGCCTCGCTGTCGAGGTAGCCGCACCGCGGGACCCGGCGCAGCGCGCCGAGGTCGTGCGCCGGCGACTGCAGTTCGATGCCGACCCGCAGGCTTTCCGCGCCCGGTACGCGAATGCCGAAGAGCGGCTTCGCGACCGGATCCAGCACGCCCAGTCGATCCTGGCCCGCATCCAACTCACCGATGCGGCCCTGCTCAGGATCGCTGAAGTCTGCTCGGCGGCCGGTGTCGACGGCATGCGAGCCGACATCGTCATGGCGCGGGCCGCCGCCGCCCACGCCGCCTGGCACGACCGCGATCACCCGAACATCGACGATCTGCGGGCGGCCGCCAAACTTGCACTGCCACATCGCCGTCGGCGCAACCCCTTCGACGCACCCGGGCTCGACGACAGCGAACTCGACGAACTGTTGCCGCCCGACACGGATCAAGGACCCGATCCCGACCCCGACACCGATCCCGACGGCCCTGGTGGCGGACACGACACCCACGACATCCCGGACGTCGTCCCGCCAGGTTCCGGCGGCCGGCAGAATCCGACGTCCACGCCACCGGTCGGCGCCGGTGAGCCCTACCGGACAAAGCTTTTCACGGTCCGCGGAGTAGGGGACGGGCGCGCCGGCCGTCGCAGCCGCGCCCGGACGACGACGGGTCGACGTACCGGGGCCACCCCGCTGTCCGACGCGGGGATCCATCTCGTGGAGACCGTGCGGGCCGCCGCGCCCCATCAGGCCGCCCGCGGCCGCAACAGCGGTCGAATGTTGCTGAGGTCCACCGACCTGCGGCGGGCGGTCCGCGAAGGACGCGAAGCCAACTTGGTGGTATTCGTCGTCGACACCTCTGGCTCCATGGCCGCCCGCGAACGTATGCAGCAGGTCAAGACGGCCATCCTGTCGCTGTTGCTCGATGCCTACCGGCGACGTGACCGGGTCGGCGTCGTCACCTTTCGCGACCGGACGGCGGAGATCGCCCTTCCCCCAACGGGTTCGATCGACATCGCGGCGAGGCGACTCGATGACCTGCCGGCCGGCGGGCGGACACCGCTCGCCGAGGGGCTGATGAAGGCGGCCGAGGTGGTGCGGCGCGAACGGCTGCGCGACCCGAGTCGGCGGCCGCTGCTCGTCGTCGTCACCGACGGTCGCGCGACCGCGGGTCCCGATGCCGTCGGCCGGGCCCAGCAGGCCGCGGCGTATCTGGTGAACGAGGGTATCGGCAGCATCGTCGTCGACTGCGAAAGTGGCCGGATGCGAATGGGTCTGGCCGCGAACTTGGCTGAGCATCTCCACGCCGAGCATGTCCCGCTTGCGCACGTGAACGCTGCGGCGCTGGCCGACATCGTCCGCGGCGCGACGACTCCGGGAGCGGCCTGATGCCGCAGGGTCAGGTATCGGTCGTGCCCGATGACCAGCTCACCACGCGCCAACGCCGCAACCGGCCACTGCTGATGGTGCATACCGGCGACGGTAAGGGTAAGTCGACCGCCGCGTTCGGATTGGCTCTGCGCGGCTGGAACCAAGGATTCCGGATCGGAGTGTTCCAGTTCGTCAAGTCGGCCAAGTGGCGGATCGGCGAGCAGACCGTGCTCGAGCGCCTGGGCGCGTTGCACACCGAGACCGGTGAAGGCGGCCCCGTCGAATGGCACAAGATGGGGTCGGGCTGGTCGTGGAGTCGCAAGCCCGGTAGCGATGTCGACCACGCGCAGGAGGCCGCGGCCGGTTGGGCCGAGATCAAACGGCGCCTCGCCGCCGAGACCCACGACCTCTACGTGCTCGACGAATTCACCTATCCGATCGGCTGGGGCTGGGTCGACATCGACGACGTCGTCGAAACCCTTGCCGGCAGGCCGGGCCATCAGCACGTCGTCATCACGGGCCGCAGAGCTGATCCGCGGTTGATCGACATCGCCGACCTGGTCACCGAGATGACCAACGTGAAGCACCCGATGGACGCTGGCCAGAAAGGCCAGCGAGGCATCGAGTGGTAGCCACCGAGCTTGCCCGCATCGTCGTCGCCGCGCCGGCATCCGGTCACGGAAAGACCACTGTCGCAACTGGATTGATGGCCGCTTTGGCCAGGCGGGGCCTGTCGGTATCCGGCCACAAGGTGGGGCCCGACTTCATCGACCCCGGCTATCATGCCCTGGCCACCGGCCGGCCGGGTCGCAATCTGGACCCGTTCCTGGTCGGTGAGCACCGCGTCGTCCCGCTGCTGCTACACGGTGCACGGTCTGCCGACGTCGCGGTGATCGAAGGAGTGATGGGCCTTTTCGACGGTCGGCTGGGTACCGCCGGGGAAGCATCGACTGCCCACGTTGCCGCGCTGACCGGGTCGCCGGTACTGCTGGTCGTCGACATTTCGCACGCGTCGCGAACGCATGCGGCGGTGATCGCCGGATTGGCGGCGTTCGACGCAGGAGTCCGCATCGCGGGCGTGATCCTCAACAAGGCGGCCAGCGCGCGGCACGCCGACGAGGTTCGAGACGCACTGGGCCCGAGTGGTATTCCGGTGCTCGGAGTCCTTCCCCGTGACGACGGCATCGAGACGCCGTCACGTCACCTGGGTCTGGTGCCGGCCGCCGAGCGCGCCGAGTCCGCGCAGACGCTCGAGCGGATGGCGGAAGTGATTGCCGCGCACGTCGATACCGACGCGGTGATGCACATCGCTCGCGGCGCCGAGGCGCTACACGAGGCGCCGTGGGATCCGAGGCAGGACATCGCGCCGCCCACACCGGCGCGGCCCGTCGTCGCAATGGCGGGTGGGCGGGCGTTCACCTTCCGCTACGCCGAGACTGAAGAGCTGCTGCGCGCCGCCGGCTGCGACGTGGTCGAATTCGACCCGCTGGTCGACGCGGCCCTGCCCGCGGGCACCGCCGGCATCTATCTCGGTGGTGGCTTCCCCGAGGTGCACGCCGCCGAGCTCGCCGAGAACCGTGCTCTGATAGCCGGATTGCGGTCCGCCGTCGCCGCGGGTGTCCCGACAGTCGCCGAGTGCGCCGGACTGCTCTACCTGTGCCGGTCGCTTGACGGCACACCGATGGTCGGCGCGGTGCCCGCCGACGCGGCCATGAAGCCGCGGCTCACTCTCGGCTACCGCACCGCCACCAGCCCGGCGGATTCCGTGCTCACCGCAGCGGGAGAGCAGGTCCACGGACACGAGTTCCACCGCACGGCAATCACTTCTGTTGACCTGGACGGCCACGCCGCGTGGCAGCTACCCGCGGGCCCCGAAGGCTTCGCCACGCCGACACTGCACGCGGCATACCTGCACACGCACTGGGCGGGCTACCCCGCTCTGGCCCAACGATTCGCCCACGCCGTCCACGGCCTATGTGCCCAGCCAATCGACGGCGTCCGCCACATCGGACACGACCGGTATCCCTGATGGCACCGCCGGCCGGCGCACGATCACGACCGGGATCCCCAACTCTTCGGCGGCCTTCATCTTCGGCCAGGTGTACTCACCACCAGAGTCCTTGGTGACCAACACATCCGCTCGATGCTCGCGCAGCAGGGCCAATTCGCCGGGGAGTGTGTAGGGCCCGCGATCGTGGATCAGCTGCCACGCCGGTGGCAACGCGAAGTCCGGGTCGTCGACGACGCGCGCCAGCACAGCTTGCTCACCCAGCGCCCCGACGAATGCCGCCAGCTGCTGGCGGCCGACGGTCAGCAGCGGCCGGGTGCCCAGCCGTTGCGCCTCATCGGCGGCCTCGCTGTGCGAGCTCGCCCAGTGCCAGGACGGCGTGGCCCGATCGGCCCAACCGGGACGTTGCACGCGCAGCAGCGGCACTCCTTGGTCGGCGCAGGCGCGCACGGCGTTGGCCGAGATCGTCGCCGAGAAGGGATGAGTGGCGTCGACCACGGTGTCGAAGTCGGCCAACGCCTTTCGCAACCCGTCGACGCCGCCGAATCCGCCGATGCGCACCGATCCCTCGGGAATTCGGGGCCGGGCGACCCGGCCGGCCAGTGAGCTTGTGACGTCGATCCCGTCGGCGACCAGCCGCGACGCCAGCGCGCGGGCTTCCGATGTCCCGCCCAGCAACAGCACCCGCATCAGCGCCGCCGCAGCAGATAAATGTCCATCACCCAGCCGGTTTCGGCATGTGCGCGCTCGCGGGCGTCGGCGATCTGTCCGGCGACGTCGCCGAGTCGTCCCGAGATCAGCCGCTCGCCGGCAGCGCCGAGATTGGCGGCCCACCACACCGACCAGTCGTCCAGGCCGGTGAGGTCGAGCCGTTCCGGCGGCGGGTTGAGCATGGTGACGATGTTGTCCTGCCCGGCACCGACGGCGTCCTGCAGCATACGAGCGGTGGTGATGTGCACCGATCGGCCAACCTCGTGCAACACGATGCGGTGCCGCGCGGCGAGCAGTTGCAGCGCACTGATTCCCGGCAACACGTCGAATTCGACTGGCACACCGAGCTGCTGAATCTTTTCGACGACCCGGATGGTCGAGTCGTAGAACGAAGGGTCGCCCAACACCAGGAACGCCGCGCTGCCGCCACGCGTCCTCAGCACGTCGGCGTAGGCGGCGGCCCGGGCGCGGTGCCAGTCGGCCACCGCACGGAGGTAGCCGGAGGTACCCAGATTCGTGGCACGGTCCCGCTGCGGATCACGCACCGGCACAACGTCTACCGAGCCGTCGGTATGCGCCTCGACAATCGCGCGCCGCAGGGCCAGGAGCCCGTCGTCGTCACCGTCAGAACCCTTGTCGGCGGCCAGCACGTAATCGACCGACCGCAGCGCGTCAGCGACTTCCGGCGTGACATGTTGGGGGCCCATGCCGACCCCCAGGATGCGGACCCGGACCGGATCAGGCACCGGCCGCGGCCCTCGATGTCGCCCTCTACCTCGAGGTAGGCCTGGCGCAGAGCGGCCAAAGTCTCCGGCGACGGATCAGCCCAGAGGCCTCGGTCCGCGGCCTCCTGCAGACGCTCGACCATGCCGTGCAACGCCCAGGGGTTCGACTGGTTGAGAAACTCTCGGGTCTGCGGGTCGAGAACGTAAGACTCGGCCAGCTTTTCATACATCCAGTCGTGTACGACGCCCGCGGTCGCGTCGAAGCCGAAGAGGTAGTCGACGGTGGCGGCAAGCTCGAAGGCGCCTTTGTACCCGTGCCTGCGCATGGCCGAGATCCAGCGCGGGTTGACCACCCGGGCGCGGAACACCCGTGCGGTCTCCTCGGCCAGCGTTCGGGTACGCACCGCGTCAGGTGTGGTCGAGTCGCCCACGTAAGCCTTGGGGTCGGACCCGGTCAACGCCCGCACCGTCGCGATCATGCCGCCGTGATACTGGAAGTAGTCGTCGCTGTCGGCGATGTCGTGTTCGCGGGTGTCGATGTTCTTGGCCGCCACCTTGATCCGCTTGTAGTTGATGCGCATGTCATCCGCGGCGGCGCTGCCGTCCAGTCCGCGGCCGTAGGCGAATCCGCCCCAGGCGGTGTAGACCTCGGCCAGGTCCTTGTCGTCGCGCCAGGTGCCCGCTTCGACGACCTGCAGGATGCCCGCGCCGTAGGATCCCGGCTTGGATCCGAAAACCCTTGTGGTGGCGCGTCGTTCGTCACCGTGGTCGGCGAGGTCGGCGCGGGCGTGCGCGGCCACGTAGTTGTCCTCGTCCGGCTCGTCGAGCAGCGCCACCATCCGCACCGCGTCGTCGAGCATCATCACGACGTGCGGGAAGGCGTCGCGGAAGAACCCGGAGATGCGGATGGTCACATCGATGCGCGGCCGCCCGAGTTCCTCGAGCGGAATCACCTCCAACCGGCTGACCCGCCGTGACGCCTCGTCCCAGTCCGGCCGAACGCCCAACAGCGCCAGCACTTCCGCGATGTCGTCGCCCGACGTGCGCATCGCGCTGGTGCCCCACACCGACAATCCGACCGACTCGGGGTAGGTGCTGGTGTCGTCGAGGTAGCGCTGCAGCAGCGACTCCGCCATCGCCTGCCCGGTCTGCCAGGCCAGCCGCGACGGCACCGCGCGCGGGTCCACGGTGTAGAAGTTGCGGCCGGTGGGCAACACGTTCACCAGACCCCGCAACGGCGAACCGGACGGCCCGGGCCGCACGAAACCGCCGTCCAGAGCACGCATCACCGCGTCGATCTCACCCGCGGTGCCGGACAGACGCGGTACCACTTCGGTTGCCGCGAACCGCAGCGACGCCTGCACATCCGGTGCGTCGTGGAGCGCCTCGACGGCCCCGGCATCCCATCCACCGGCCTCCATCGCCTCGACCAGTGCGCGCGCCTGGTCCTCGATGTCGTCCACCGCGGTGAGCTCGGCGCCCTCCTTCAAACCGAGGGCGGCGCGCAATCCCGGGACGGCATGGTCCTGGCCACCCCACACCTGGGCGGCGCGCAGGATCGCCAGCACCAGGTTGACCCGCGCCGCTCCGGTCGGCGCTTCGCCCAGTACATGCAGCCCGTCGCGGATCTGGGCGTCCTTGATCTCGCACAGCCAACCGTCGACGTGCAGCAAGAAGTCGTCGAACTCTTCGTCGTCGGGCCGGTCATCGAGCCCGAGATCGCGATGCATCTCTGCGGCGCGCATCAGGTTCCAGATCTCGCCGCGGATGGCCGGCAGCTTGGCCGGGTCCATCGCCGCGATGTTCCCGTATTCGTCGAGTAGTTGTTCGAGTCGTGCGATGTCGCCGTAGCTTTCGGCGCGAGCCATCGGTGGGATCAGATGGTCGATGATGGTGGCGTGCGCACGCCGCTTCGCCTGCGCGCCCTCGCCCGGGTCGTTGACCAGGAACGGGTAGATCAGCGGCAGGTTACCCAGCACGGCGTCGGTGGCACACGCCGCTGACAGCGCGGCGTTCTTGCCCGGCAGCCATTCCATCGACCCGTGCTTGCCGAGATGCACCACCGCGTGGGCGCCGAAGCCGTGCTCCAGCCACCGGTATGCCGCCAGGTAGTGATGGCTGGCCGGCAGGTCCGGGTCGTGGTAGATCGCCACCGGGTTCTCACCGAATCCGCGCGGCGGCTGGATCATCAGCACGACGTTTCCCGCCCGCAGAGCGGCGATCACGAGATCGCCGTCACCGTTGACGAAAAGCCGTCCCGGCGCCGGGCCCCACGCCTGTGCCATCGCGTCGCGCAGTTCAGCGGGAAGGGCGGCGGTCCACTGGGCGTATTGCGCCGGGCTGACCTTCACCTGCGCACCGGCGACCTGCTCGCTGGTGAGCCATTGCTCGTCCTGGCCGCCCGCGTCGATCAGCGTGTGCATCAACCGGTCGCCGGCCTGGGTCTCGTCTTCGATGCCGAGCACGCCGAATCCGTCGCCGACGTCGTAGCCGTCCTGGGCAAGACGCCGCAGGAGTCGTACCGCGGACGCCGGTGTATCGAGGCCGACGGCGTTGCCGACGCGAGAATGCTTGGTGGGATAGGCCGAGAGCACCAGCGCCAGCTTTTTGTCGGCGTTGGGTACCCGACGCAGCTGCGCGTGGTTGACCGCGATGGCGGCGACCCGCGCGCAGCGCTCCGGGTCGGCCACGTAGTGGGGGAGTCCGTCGCTGTCGACTTCCTTGAACGAATACGGCGCGGTGATGATGCGACCGTCGAACTCGGGGATCGCGATCTGAGTCGCCGAGTCGAGCGGGGTGACGCCGTCGCCGTTCGACTGCCATTCCTCGCGGGATGATGTCAGGCAAAGCCCCTGCAGCACAGGGATGTTCATTGCGGCGATGCGTTCGATGTCCCACGACGAGTCGTCTTCGCCCGCACCGGCCGATGCTGCCTTCGAGCCGCCGGCCGCCAGCATGCTGACCACGACGGCATCCAGATCGCCCAGCGCGCAGAACAGTTCGTCGGGCGCGCTGCGCAGCGAGGACGCGAAAATCGGGACGCCGACCGCGCTGCCGGTGGCGTCGATGGCGTCGGCAAGCGCATGCGCGAAACCGGAGTTGCCGCTGACCTCGTGGGCCCGGTAGTACAGCACGCCGATCCGCGCATGGTGATCGGTGCCCGCGCCGCTGGGCCGCTCGGCGTATCCCCACTCGGGGATCACCACCGGCTCGTCGAATCCATGACCGGTGAGCAGCACGGTGTCGCACAGAAAAGCATGCAGCTGAGCGAGATTGGCCGGTCCGCCTTCGGCGAGGTACGAGTGTGCTTGCGCGGCAAGCCCGATCGGGACCGTCGAACACTCCATCAGTTCGGCGCTCGGCGCGCGTTCGCCGCCGAGCACGATCAACGGCAAACCGGTGGCCCGCAGCGTGGCGAGTTCCGTGGCGACCTCCGCCGAGGAGCCGAGCACCCGGAGTACCACCACCTCCGCGTCGCCGAGAACGTCCTCGATGGGTTGGCGCGCGGGGTTGCCCAAGCTGTACGCCGCGAGTGACGCGCGCGCCGACAGCAGGTCGGTGTCCGACGTGGACAGCAAGGCGATGCGGTGGACACGCTGCGGTGTGTCGACGGTATTCACTCAGGTCCTCCTCGGGGTTCTCGCCCCGTCGGTGTGGAGTGCCTCGCGACCAGTGTCTGGCTCAGGCCGACGGCTGGACACCGAGGCCCTCACAGTGGCGGAACCGCCCCGGGCTTTCACCGGATTCCTGTTGCCACGAGACGTGCGCGGATCAGCTTAGTAGGGTGAGCGCGATGAACGCGATCCTCAACTGGTGGGACGGCGTCGAGCTGTGGCTGTCTGGCCTGGGGTTCGTCTTCCAGACGATCGTGGTGATGCCGGTCGTGCTGGCGTTGGCCTACGTGATCGCGGCAGCACTGGACGGCGCGCTGGGCCGCGGTATCCAGCGTGATGCGCCGCGCTCCGGCACAGCGACAAAGAGGCCGGATGAGCCGAAACACCGGCATGCCGCGATCGCGGGTCACGCTGATACTGATCGCGCTGGTTGTACTGGTCATCGTCGCCTGGTTCCTGACCCGCTGACCTGCATCGGTTGCTGCTGCGCGCCCGGATCGATTCTGTTACGCTTTCGCCCATGCACGCAGCGTCCGGCAGTACCGAGTGCCACGTCTTGGCGCTCATTGCCGTGGGCGATTGCGCCGTCGCTGACGTGCATTGTTGTCGCTGACGACTTTCTGCCCGCGCGCCGAAACTCGCTTTCCTTCGCAACGGGACCCGTCAGACGCCACGTTCAATTTCGAAAGGTCGACCATTGTTCGACGACAACAAAAATCCCGTGAGGTGGCGGCACGCTGTCGCGTTGACCCTCGCCGCGGGCATGGTCGCCGCGTGCCACGGGGGCGCCAGCGATGTCGTCGGCGGTGGTGGTCCGGCCGGTGCGAACACGAGCATCACGCTGGTCGCCTACTCGGTACCTGAGCCCGGCTGGAGCAAGGTGATCCCGGCGTTCAACGCCTCGCTGGAAGGCAAGGGCATCCAGGTGATCGCCTCCTACGGAGCTTCGGGTGACCAGTCCCGCGGTGTCGTCGACGGCAAGCCCGCCGACATCGTCAACTTCTCGGTCGAGCCTGACATCACCCGACTGGTCAAGGCGGGCAAGGTCTCCAAAGACTGGGACAACGACGCCACCAAGGGCATCCCGTTCGGATCGATCGTGACCCTGGTGGTGCGACCGGGCAATCCCAAGAACATCAAGGACTGGGACGACTTGCTACGTCCAGATGTAGAGGTCGTGACGCCCAGCCCGTTGAGTTCCGGTTCGGCGAAGTGGAACCTGCTCGCGCCGTACGTGGTCAAGAGCGGTGGGGGCCGCGACTCGAAGGCGGGCCTCGACTACATCCACAAGTTGGTCGGCCAGCACGTCAAGCTGCGCCCCGGATCGGGACGCGAAGCCACCGACGTGTTCGTTCAGGGCAGCGGAGACGTGCTGATCAGTTACGAGAACGAGGCGATCGCCACCGAGCGACAAGGAAAGCCGATCACGCACGTCAACCCGCCGCAGACCATCAAGATCGAGAACCCGGTGGCCGTGGTGACCACCAGCCCCCACGTGAACGCCGCGGTGGCGTTCAAGAACTTCCAGTACACCGCGGAAGCCCAAAAGGTCTGGGCGGCAGCTGGATTCCGCCCGGTCGACCCCGCGATCGCGGCCCAGGTACGCGACCAGTTCCCGGCACCGGAAAAGCTGTGGACGCTCGCCGATCTCGGTGGCTGGCCGTCGGTGGACACGGAGCTGTTCGACAAGAAATCGGGCAGCATCACCAAGATCTACACGCAGGCCACCGGATGACGACGGCAATCACGCGCGAGGTAACCGGCCGCGCCGGCAGCGGTAAATCGCGGGGCCGCCACAAGCTGGCCAACAACGGCACATCGCTGCGGGTAGGCGTCTCGGTCGTCTGGCTCTCGGTCATCGTGCTGCTGCCGCTGGCCGCGATCTTGTGGCAATCGGTGGGCGGCGGTTGGCAGGCCTTCTGGCTCGCGGTCACCTCGAACGCGGCGTTGGAGTCGTTCCGGGTGACGCTGACGATCTCCGCAGGCGTCACCGTGCTCAACATGTTTTTCGGACTTTTGATCGCCTGGGTCTTGGTGCGCGACGACTTCCCGGGCAAGCGGGTGGTCGACGTTTTCATCGACCTGCCGTTCGCCTTGCCCACGATTGTGGCCAGCCTGGTGATGCTGGCCCTCTACGGGAACCACAGTCCGGTCGGCTTGCACCTGCAGCACACCGGGTGGGGTGTGGGAGTGGCGTTGGCATTCGTCACGCTGCCGTTCGTGGTGCGGGCCGTGCAGCCGGTGCTGCTCGAGATCGACCACGAGACCGAAGAAGCGGCCGCGTCGCTGGGTGCCAACAACGCGACGATCTTCACCACCGTCGTGCTGCCCTCGCTGACCCCGGTGCTGTTGACCGGTGCCGGGTTGACGTTCGCCCGGGCCATCGGCGAATTCGGTTCGGTGGTGCTGATCGGCGGCGCGGTGCCCGGTAAGACCGAGGTGTCCTCGCAGTGGATCCGTACCCTGATCGAGAACGACGACCGCACCGGTGCCGCCGCGATATCGATTGTGCTGCTCGCGATCTCGTTCGTGGTGCTCTTGGTGCTGCGCACGCTCGGGTCGCGCGCGGCCAAGCGTGAGGAGTTGGCATAATGACCCTCTCGCCCAAAGTCCGCTACCTGCTTCGCTTCCTGGCCCTGGCCTATGTGTCGGTGCTGCTCGTCGTCCCGGTGGGGCTGATTTTGTGGCGGACCTTCGCGCCCGGTGTCGGCCAGTTCTTTGACTGGATCAGCACGCCGGCGGCGATTTCGGCGCTGAACTTGTCGGTGCTGGTGGTGGCGATCGTGGTGCCGCTGAACGTCGTCTTCGGGATCCCGACCGCATTGATGCTGGCGCGCAACCGGTTCCGCGGCAAGGGCGTGCTGCAGGCGATCATCGACCTGCCGTTCGCGGTGTCGCCGGTGGTGGTCGGCGTGGCGTTGATCGTGCTGTGGGGATCGGCGGGGCTGCTCGGCTTCGTCGAGAGAGACTTCGGCTTCAAGATCATCTTCGGCTTGCCCGGCATCGTGCTCGCCAGCATTTTCGCGACGCTGCCGTTCGTCGTGCGCGAGGTCGAGCCGGTGCTGCACGAGCTGGGCAACGATCAGGAGCAGGCGGCGGCGACGCTGGGTTCGAGTTGGTGGCAGACGTTTTGGCGGATCACGCTGCCGTCGATTCGGTGGGGCTTGACCTACGGGGTCGTGCTGACCATCGCGCGCACGCTCGGTGAATACGGCGCGGTCCTCATGGTGTCGTCCAACCTGCCGGGGCAATCGCAGACGCTGACGCTGTTGGTGTCCGACCGCTACAACCGGGGTGCCGAGTATGGCGCGTACGCACTTTCGACGCTGCTGATGGCGGTGTCGGTACTGGTTCTGATCGTTCAGGTGATTCTCGATGCTCGCCGCAACCGGGCAGCCAAGCAGGCATGACAGGGAGGAGTGGCGCATTATGACCGACAACGCAATCACAGTGCGGGGCGCCAACAAACGTTACGGCGACTTCGCCGCGCTGGACAACGTCGACTTCGACGTGCCCGCAGGATCTTTGACGGCACTGCTCGGGCCCAGCGGGTCGGGTAAGTCGACCCTGCTGCGCGCCATCGCCGGACTCGACCAGCCCGACTCCGGGACGATCACGATCGGTGGCCGTGACGTGACCACCATCGCGCCGCAACGGCGTGGAATCGGGTTCGTGTTCCAGCATTACGCGGCCTTCAAGCACCTGACCGTTCGTGACAACGTCGGCTTCGGCCTGAAGATCAGGCGGAAGCCGAAGGCCGAGATCGCCGAGAAGGTCGACCATTTGCTCGAGGTGGTGGGCCTCAGCGGATTCCAGACCCGTTACCCGAGTCAGCTTTCCGGCGGTCAGCGCCAGCGCATGGCATTGGCGCGCGCGCTCGCGGTCGACCCGCAGGTGCTGCTGCTCGACGAACCCTTCGGCGCCCTCGACGCGAAAGTCCGCGACGATCTGCGGGCCTGGTTGCGGCGCTTGCACGACGACGTGCACGTCACCACCGTGCTGGTCACCCACGACCAGTCCGAGGCGCTGGACGTGGCGGATCGTATTGCCGTGCTCAAAAACGGACGCATCGAACAGGTTGGATCGCCGAGCGAGGTGTACGACACCCCGGCCAACCCATTCGTGATGTCGTTCCTGGGCGCGGTCTCGTCACTGAACGGAACACTTGTTCGCCCGCACGACATCCGCGTAGGACGCAATCCCGATATGTCGATCGCGGCCGGCGACGGCACCGCCGGAGCCACCGGCGTGGTCCGCGCAACCATCGACCGGGTAGTCGCATTGGGCTTCGAGGTGCGTGTCGAACTGACCAACGCCGCCACCGGGGGATCGTTCATTGCCCAGATCACCCGCGGTGACGCCGAGGCGCTTGGCCTGAAGCGGGGCGACACCGTCTACGTGAGGGCGACCCGGGTGCCGACACTCCCCGAGAAACCATTGGCGCCCAACGACGCTGACGAACTCAAGGTGAGTTCCAGCTGAAGGCTGGTCCGACCTTGATCGAGTGAACTCGGTCGGCACTGGAATGCGCGACGCACCCGGCCGCATGCGTGTCGAGCTGTTTCCATTCGGCTCCCGGCGACCACGCGTCCACCCGAATACGCGGGTCGCGGTCGGCGCTGGCCGCATACTTGGGAAGCTCGGCCTTACATCGATTTTCGATCTGTCGCTGCTCGGGGTCGCTGTCGGGGAAGCGGGACAGCGACAGCATTGCGAAGAGCTCGTCGGAATGTGGTTGGTCGCAGCTGACCGGCGAATTGACATCCCCGCGGAAGCACGTGCCGACGCGGTCGGACTGCAGGGTGCCGGTGATCAGACCGTATTTGGGCCACAAGCTGTAGGCCCAGACCGCCGACCACAACGCGCAGATCACGATTCCGGCGACGGCGAGGCCACGTCCGGGCTCTTTGCCGCCTCTGGTCTTGATCATCGCGACGACCCCGGAGAGCAGGCTCAGCGGAATGAGGCTCACCAAGCCCAGCAGGAAGGTAGCGGTGGCCCATCTGCTGACGGGTCGATCAGCGGTGGCCGGGCCCGGTTCTGGTGGCGTTGTCATCGTGATGGCTACCGTAACCCTCTGTTAAGGCTCCATCAACGGATTCGCAACCACCCTGGCTAGGCGGCGACGCGCTGGGCTATTGCCGCATCGAAGCGATCCAGCACCGTCTCGGCCACCAGCCGATGCCCGCCGAGCGGGGCGGCCATCGGAATATTCTCCGCTGCAGCAAATTTCGCAACTCGATCGGTCAGTCGGCCGGGAGCCAGAAACCACGGCGCAATAACTACGCGTCCGGCGCCGAGGCGGCGCAATTGCTTCGCAGCCTCGGCCGGTGTCGACCCTCCGCCGGTGGCGAACGCCGTTGTCGTAGCGGCCCACTGCGTTCCCGCAGCGAGTTTGTCCGCGACCTGCGCGGTGCGGGCGTTGGCCGCGGGATGCGTCGAGCCGATCGCGACGACCATGACGCCGAGTTCCCGGTCGATCTTGTTGACGCCCAGCTCAGCCAGCCGCTCGTGCAGCACGTCCACCAACCGGTCGTCCTCGCCGAGGACCGCGGCCTGTCGGACGGGCAGGCCGGAGATCGCGATCTGATGCGGAATGTCGATTTGCGCGTGGTAGGCGTCGGCCAGCAGGAACGGTGTGACCACCGCGTCCGGGGCGAGGACGTCAACCAGGCGTGGCGTATTCAGGTCGCAGAACGCGACACGCACGCGCAAGCCGGGCCGCATGAAGCGAATCTGATTGGCGACGGCCCGGGCATTGGCGGCCGATCGTGGATCTCGACTGCCATGCGCCGCCAACACGAGGCTAGTCACGACGCGTGCAGCCCGCATTCCGTTTTCGACAGACCCTGCCAGCGACCGCTGCGCGGGTCAGCACCCTCGACCGGCTTGGCCGTGCACGGCGCGCAGCCGATCGACGGATACCCTTCGTAGACAAGCGGATTGACCAGAACATCGTTCTCGTCGATGTAGGCCTGCATCTCGTCGTCGGACCACGTGGCCAATGGGTTGATCTTCACCAGGCCGAAAGCCTCGTCGAAGCTGACCAGCGGTGCGTTGGCGCGCGTCGGCGATTCGACCCGCCGCAGGCCGGTCACCCACGCGGAGTAGCCGCGCAGCGACTTGCCCAGCGGGGCGACTTTGCGCATCCGGCAGCACTCGGTGGGCTTACGGGCAAACAGATCTTTGCCCTGCAACTCGTCCTGCTCGGCGACGGTGTGCTCGGGCGTGACGTTGAGCACTCGTATGTCGTAGACCGCCTCGACCGCGTCGCGCGTGCCGATGGTCTCCACGAAGTGATATCCGGTGTCCAAGAACAGGACCGGCACCCCGGGGCGGACCTTGGCGGCCAGATCGACCAACACGGCGTCCTGCATGTTGGAGGCCACCACGTAGTTGCAGGTCGCCGAGGACCGGGGCCCGCCGACGCCGCCGAAGTTCTCGTCAGTCCAGCGCAACAGGTCGGTGGCGCTGGCGCCCTCCAACTCGGCGGCGCCTTTGTCGGCCAGTTCGCGTAGTTCGGCTTCGTTCAAGCCGATCGCCTCCTCGTCATCGGCGCCGCTCCTCCTGCCTCATCGAAATCGCAAGGCTCCGTCTATCGTCGCCGGCGCAGTCATCGCAGATCAGCCTCCTCGGCGCGCAGCGCCCAGTTTGCGAACCGCTCGTCGCCGTCGCGCTGCTTGACGAAGTTGCGCACCACGCGGTCGATGTAGTCGCCGAGCTCATCGCTGGTGACCTTGTGCTGGCGCAGCTTTCGCCCGAAACCGCTGTCGAGGCCCAGGCTGCCCCCTAGGTGAACCTGAAATCCCTCGACTGAATTCCCGTCGCCGTCGTCGACCATCTGACCCTTGAAGCCGATGTCGGCGATCTGAATGCGCGCGCACGAGTTCGGGCAGCCGTTGATGTTGACGGTGACCGGCACATCCAGTTGCGTGTTGAGGTCCTCGAGCCGGCGTTCCAGCTCGGGCACCAGCGACTGCGAACGCACCCGGGTCTCGGCGAATGACAACTTGCAGAATTCGATTCCGGTGCACGCCATCAGGTTTCGACGCCAATGCGATGGCCGCGACGGCAGCCCCAGCGCATCGAGGCCAGCGACCAAGTCGTCGAGCTTGTCGTCGGCAACGTCGAGGATGATCAGCTTCTGGTACGGGGTGAAGCTGACCTTCTGCGATCCCGCCTGCTCGGCCAGGTCGGCGACCGCGGCCAGGATCGTGCCTGACACCCGGCCGGCGATCGGCGCGACACCGACGGCGTTGAGCCCGTTCTTCAGTCGCTGCACGCCGACGTGGTCGATCGGGCGGGCGAGCGGCTCAGGCGCCGGGCCGTCGATGAGTTTGCGCTTGAGGTACTCGGTTTCGAGCACCTCGCGGAACTTCTCGATGCCCCAGTCCTTGACGAGGAACTTCAGCCGGGCCTTGGCCCGCAGTCGCCGGTAACCGTAGTCACGGAACAGCGAGGTGACCGCCTCCCAGACGTCGGGGACCTCGTCCAGCGGCACCCATGCGCCAACCCGTTGCGCCAGCATCGGATTGGTAGACAGGCCGCCGCCGACCCAAAGATCCAGTCCGGGACCGTGCTCGGGGTGATTGACGCCGATGAACGCGATGTCGTTGATCTCGTGCGCGACGTCCTGCAGACCCGAGATCGCGGTCTTGTACTTGCGGGGCAGGTTCGAGAACTCCGGGTTGCCGATGTAGCGGCGGACGATCTCGTCGATCGCCGGAGTGGGATCGAGCACCTCGTCGACCGACAGGCCGGCCAGCGGGGAGCCCAGCACGACACGTGGGCAGTCGCCGCACGCCTCGGTGGTCTGCAGCCCCACTTCGGCAAGTCGTTCCCAGATCTTGGGAACGTCCTCGATCTGGATCCAGTGGTACTGAACGTTTTCCCGGTCGGAGATGTCGGCGGTGTCCCGCGCGAACTCGATGGAAATCTCGCCGAGCGTGCGCAGCGCCGCGGTGGAGATGGCCCCGCCGTCGCAGCGCACCCGCATCATGAAGTACTTGGCTTCCAGCAGGTCGATGTTTTCGTCGCCGGTGAAGCTGCCGTCGTATCCCTGTTCACGCTGGGTGTAGAGCCCGGCCCAGCGCATCCGGCCACGCAGGTCGTTCTTGTCGATGCTGTCGAAGCCGGTCTTGGAGTATTGGTTGAGGATCCGGTCGCGGACGTTGAGCGCGTCGTCGTCCTTCTTGAACTGCTCGTTGGGGTTGAGCGGCTCGCGCTCACCGAGCGCCCACTGGCCTTGGCTCTTGGTGGGGCGGGGGGACGTCATTCGGCGATCTCCTTAAGTGGAGTAGCCGGCGTGGGGCCGCGCAAACCACCGGTGGCTGTCCCGGCGGCGCAGATCCGGAAGCCAGCTGAAGGTGCAGGTGGGCGGGTCTACGAAATCAAGCCAGACAGCGACAGCTGCACACGCGCTTGAAATCGACATGACGGCGCGCCACCAACGCGATGCGGAATCTGGATGTGGCGGGCGACGGTCACTCGGCCATTGTGCCACGGATATCGCCTGCCACTGCTACCAGGGTCAAGTTTCGCTCACGGTGAGCGAAACTCGCCAGCGTGGCCGAGACGCGACGTGCGGTGGTCACGGGTGGAGGTCGGGGCGGTCCTGCGGAATATTGAGATGGCGTGACGGCATCCTCCGCGCCGGTCGGCCTGCCCGATCTGCAGCTCAGCCCAGGTGGGCCATTCGGCATCTACGTGCACGTGCCGTTCTGCTTCACCCGCTGCGGCTACTGCGACTTCAACACCTACACGCCGGCCGAGTTGGGCGGCGTCAACCCGGACGCATGGCTGCAGAACGCTGGCCACGGAGCTCGAGTTGGCCGCCGCCAAGCTGGGCGGACCGACCGTGCAGACGGTTTTCATCGGTGGCGGGACGCCGTCGCTGCTCGGTGGTGAGCGGCTGGCCCAGGTGCTGAAGTCGGTGCGGGACAACTTCGAGCTGGCCGACGATGCGGAGGTGACGACCGAGGCCAACCCGGAGTCGGCGTGGCCGGACTTTTTCGCCGCGGCCCGCGCGGCCGGCTGCACCAGGGTGTCGCTGGGCATGCAGTCGGTGGCGCCGCATGTGCTGGGCGTTCTCGACCGGATCCACACGCCGAACCGGTCGGCGGCGGCGGCCCGCGAGGCGCTGGCCGAAGGATTCGAACACGTCAGCCTCGACCTCATCTACGGAACGCCAGGGGAGTCCGACGACGATCTGCTGCGGTCGGTCGAGACGGCGATCGAGACCGGCGTCGACCACGTGTCCGCCTACGCGCTCGTCGTCGAGGACGGTACCGCGCTGGCGCGCCGTGTCCGCAGCGGTGAGCTGGCCGCCCCGGACGACGACGTGCTCGCTCATCGCTATGAGCTGGTGGACGAGCAGCTGTCGGCGGCCGGCCTCGACTGGTACGAGGTGTCGAACTGGAGTCGCCCCGGCGGGCAGTGCCGACACAATCTGGGCTACTGGGACGGCGGTCAGTGGTGGGGCGCCGGCCCGGGCGCGCACAGCTTCGTCGGCACAGACGCGCTGGTGGAATGTCAAGCACCCCAACGCTTATGCCCAGGTTCTGGGCGATGCGACGTTGCCGGTCGCCGGCTTCGAGCAGCTGGACGCCGTCAGCCGTCACACCGAGGACGTGCTGCTGAGGATCCGGCTGCGTCAGGGTCTGCGAGCCGACCTGCTGGACGAGGCCGAGCGCGAGCGCGCCGACGTCGCGATTGAGGACGGCCTGCTGCTACGGGAAGGCGAGCGGCTGGTGCTCACCGACCGGGGACGGCTGCTGGCCGACGGCGTCGTCCGCAACCTGCTGGGGTAGCGGGGCGAAAAGCCTTCGGCGCCTAGAGAGCTCGCAGCGCCTTGTCTGCCGCACTTCGCCCCGCGGCGGGCGGGGCTTCGGGTGCGATGTCGTTGCGACGACTCGCAGTCCAGCTTTCCGAAAGCTTTTGTTGGTCGGCCTCGGGGAGGAGCGTGATGCGGCTGTGTGTGTTCCACAGTTCGACCGTCTGGATCACCCAGTAGATGGTGAATTCGAGGATCAGCAGGGCTTCGACGACGAGAATCCATTCACGCAGCACCAAGTGTGAAGCAACAACGATCAACACGGTCACCAACATCGTTACGAAAATGAGGCGATACGCGAACCGATAAAGTCGCTTGTGCGGGGACTTGGCTTCGTCTTGGCGACCGCTGAGGAACGCGTTGATCCATACCGTCGCGATGATCGCCAGGAACATGGTCACCGCGGCAACGCCGTGCCCCCGAGAAATGAATTCCGGCTCGAAGAAGATCAAGGCGACCAGGCCGAGACCCATGATCGTCCACAGAATCACTCGGACGACCGCGCCACCACAGCTTGGGCGCTGCGCTGTCTTGGTTCGGCGATACTGCCACCAGGTCAACGTCTGGGCCACGAATAGCGCGATGACGACCGCCGACACATTGTTCGTCACGCCGTGCTCGACGTGATAGTCGTGGGGTAGATCGAACCGCCCGCACACGAGGTTCGCCGGCTCGTCGGGCGGTCGTCTGGTGGGCACCGTCGCGACGATGAAGGCGAGTGTTCCCGCCAGTGTCAGCAGCGCGTCCTCGGTGTCGGAACTACCTCTGTAGATGATCAGCAGCGCTCCGAGGGCACACAGCACGGCGATGAACATGCTGTGGGCCGACGTGAAATAGTAAGCGCTGATTGAAGTCTCGAAGCATCGGGCCGTTGACCGTTCTAAGAGGACCGCCGCCGCGAGTCCGACGATGATGACTGCCATGCCGGCCCGGAGATATCGGTAGGTATCGAGCGAGATGTCGAGATGCTTTCCCGGCATGAAAACCTCCGCTGACGTTGCAGTTCGCTAGATCGTACGACCGCAGTGGCATGAAATTGCGAAAATTGGCGTGAGCTAGGCGGCGTGCCGTGCCAGCGCAATGCCAACGCTGACCTCGAGTTCGCTGATTACCAATCTCGGGCCGGGCGGCGGCGCTGTTGATCGGTGGTGCCCGCCGGTTGGGGTGATGTATTCCGCTGTGTGTCTACCAGTTTCGTCAACTTGCGTGTGGACTTGCCAGCCGGCGGCCTCTTTGACGTAGTTGCAGCGTTCACACAATCCCAATCCGTTGTCCGCTGTGGTCGGCCCACCGCGGGCACGCGGTGTGGCATGGTCGCGATGCCGGATCGGCGCATCGCAATACGGCGTGCGACATCGTTCGTCGCGCAGCCCAATGAAAGTGGCCAATCCGGTCGGAAAGCTCCGGGCTCTTGACTCCATAGCCACCAGCGCGCCGGACCGAGGATGGGTGTACAGCCGCCGCAGCGTCGCACGCGACTTCGAGTCAGTAGCGG
Source organism: uncultured Actinomycetota bacterium (assembly GCA_963796825.1). Taxonomy (GTDB): domain Bacteria; phylum Actinomycetota; class Actinomycetes; order Mycobacteriales; family Mycobacteriaceae; genus Mycobacterium. The sequence continues at coordinate 566,733 of CAWCNE010000003.1, read as the reverse complement.
CGGCTGACACCAACTTACGAGCCACTTCGGCGGGGATCGGTCCGTAGCCACTGATACCCGCCGGCATGGTGTCGTCGCCCAGCAGGGTGCGGTCCGACAGCACCAGGTTGACCGCGATCGGTGTCGGCGCCGCCGCGCTGCGGCCGGTGGCTCGTTCGACGAGAGTGTCGGCCATGACCTGCCCGCGGGATCTGTCGTCGAATGTGGTGTCGGCTGCGCGGCGCAGCGCGGCATACACCGAGACGCCCTGCGCGACAGGCAGAAGTGCGGTCAGATAGGTCATCGTGTCAGGGGCGGGCCGGATGGTGACCGTGCGTTCGGTTTCGGCTTTGGCCGCCCGGTCGACGACCGCATGCGGGTCGAGCCGGTAGGCGATGGCCTTGGCCGCCGCCGCTACTCGCGCGTCGCCCATCCCGTCCAAAGTTGCTGTATCAGAGCATAACTCGGCATCCAGGGCCCGCCGGTCCTCGACGTCCAGGCAAGCGCTTTCGCGCACGATCAGGGTGGCCCGCCATTCGCTCAACACCCCGGCCTCCAGAGCGGCCAGGGTATGCGGCATCTCGTAGACCAACGCTTTGGCAAACCCGAGATGCCGGTTACCCCGTGCCGGAGAATCCCGCCGTGCCAGGGCGACCTCGCTGGCGATGCCGCGTCCGCGCCGTGCGGCCGGCATGCCCGCAGCGGCCTCCGCGCTACGGCGGGCGGCGTCCAGAGTTGCCGCTGCGCGCGCTTGACCCGCCGCGGCGGCGGATTTGATCCGTTCCAGCTCGGCAATGCGCTCGACCAGCGTCGACTCGTCGGCGGAAGGGTCGACCGACACCAAAGATTCGAACATACATTCGATTATACAGAGTGGTCCGACATGCGCCCGCGAGTTATCGCCGTACCCCCGGCTCCTTGACCCGTTGTGTCACCCAGGCCCACGCCGATGGCGAGTAGTGAGTGGTGACTTCCTCGAACCCGTCGACCCGGTGCACGCACAGGACGCCGGTGTTTTCGTTGACGGTCAGCGCATCGTGGGCGGACCCGCGGATTTCCTCGCCGTCGCGCAGTCGGATAACGAACACAGCGCTGTCCTCTCGTCGGCCGCGGGCTCGGACGATCTACCGCAGGGCTGGACCTATCGTGCGGCCGCGGTGTGAACGGCGCGGAAACGACGCCGCAGAAAAGTGCGTTGGCCAGCGCAGACGGCGCCGCGCACGGCCGTTCGCCGACCGGAGTCGCCCGTCCGTTCATAGGTTAGGCTAAATTTACTAACCGTGACCCAAGTTGGTGTCGAGACCAGTCCGGCAGGCGCCGCTTCCTTGTCGTTTACGCTGCCGGACGGCATCGCTCCAGCGGACTTGGCGGCCGAGTTGGTGGCCGCGTCGGCCGAGGCCGACGGCGAGGAGTATCTGCTCTACGAGCGCGACGGACGGTGGGTGCTGGCCATCGGTGCGCTGGCGATGATCGAGCTGGACAGCGACGAACTGCGCATCATCCAGGACGGCGTCACGCAGCGACAGACGTGGTCGGGCCGGCCGGGGCCGGTACTCGGCGAGGCCGTCGATCGCCTGTTACTGGAAACCGACGAGGCTTTCGGCTGGATCGCCTTCGAATTCGGGGCATATCGGTTCGGGCTGCAGGAGCGCCTGGCGCCGCGAACTCCGCTGGCGCGGGTGTTCTGGCCACGCACCCGCATCGTCGTCTCCGCCGACGCCGTCGCGTTGTTCGGCGCCGACAGACCGCCACGTCGACGCCGTGACGCCGACTGCTCAGCATCGGTCTGCCGGCGCTACCGACGTCGTCGGCCGTCGACGTCTCTGCCGACCCCTCCGACTACCGCGCCCGGGTAAGCGCCGCTATCGACGAAATCGTCGCCGGCGATTACCACAAGGTGATCTTGTCTCGCTGCGTCAATGTGCCTTTCGCGCTGGACTTTCCGTCGACGTACCGGGTGGGGCGACGGCACAACACCCCGGCGCGCTCATTTCTGTTGCACCTCGGCGGATTTCGGGCTCTGGGCTACAGTCCGGAATTGGTGGCCGCAGTGCAACGCGACGGCGTGGTGGTGACCGAACCGTTGGCGGGCACCCGGGCATTGGGCCGCGGCGCCGAGCTTGACCGTGAGGCCCGGGAAGACTTGGAGTCCAACACCAAAGAGATTGTCGAGCATGCCATGTCGGTGCGCAGCTCGGTGCAGGAGATCGACGAGGTCGCCGAACCTGGTAGCTCCGCAGTGGTGGATTTCATGACGGTGCGCGAACGCGGCAGCGTGCAGCACCTCGGCTCGACGGTCACCGGACGACTCCACGCGTCCAAGAGACCGGATGGACGCGTTGGAGACGCTGTTTCCCGCGGTCACCGCTTCGGGCATTCCCAAGGCGGCGAGCGTGGACGCCATCCTGCGTCTCGACGACTGCCCACGCGAGTTGTATTCCGGTGCGGTGGTGAGGTTTTCGGCTGACGGCGGACTCGACGCGGCGTTGACGCTTCGGACCGTCTACGAGCGCGACGGCCGCACTTGGCTGCGGGCCGGCGCGGGCATCATCGCCGCGTCCGATCCCGACCGGGAATTCGAGGAGACCTGCGAGAAGCTGACCACGCTGGCGCCGTATCTGGTTGCGCGCCGCAAGACTTCCTAGCCGGCGTCGGCCTCGGGCGAGCGCTCCAGATATTCGGCCAGGATCTGGCTGACCAATGATTCGATTGTCGTTTCGATCGACGACGCCAAGGTGGCGGTCACCGACGCCACGGCCTGGGTGCGGAATCGCACCAGCATCGTGATCAGCTCAGCGATTTCGGTGTCGGCGGGAGAGCCTCCCCGGGTTTGATCCGGTCGGCGACGTGTTCGGCTCCGGCGCGCACCAGCATCTCGCTGATCTGGTCGATCAGCGGGGCGATGTGCTCGTGCAGGTCGACGAGCTTGTCCATGCTCATGCCGTAGCCGCGAACCTCGTTGAACGCCTCGACCAGCTTCGGGCGGGTGATGGTGGCCTGCCCGTCATCGACGTGGATCACCTGCAGATCGACCAGACGGTCGAAAGCCTTGACGTCGTTGATGAGTCGTTGTGCTTCGGCCACCGGCATGGTCTGGGATTTCTCACTGGTCCAGGTGCCGACGATGGCCGTTTCCAGGCCGAGTACGTCGCCGAGATCTTTGCCTTCCTCCCAGGCGCTGAGCATCTCCCGGACGTGCGCGATGTTGTATCCGCGGTCGAGCATCGAGGTGATCAGCCGCAACCGGGTCAGATGGGTGTCGTTGAACAGCGCGATCCGTCCGACCCGCAGCGGAGGCGGCAGCAGCCCACGGTCGCGGTAGACCCGAATGTTGCGGGTGGTGGTGCCGGCCAGCCGGGCCAGGTCCTCGATGCGGTATTCCCCGGAGCCCAAGGCGCCGTGGGGATAGCGGACCGCCGCGTCGAACAACTGCGAGACCGCGTTCTCGATGACCTCCCGCGATTGGCGCCGGACGCGTTTGGGGGCACGGCGCAGGTTCGCCAGAACGCCGGCGATGGTGCCGGTTTCAGCGCGGGGCGGTCGGTCGGGCGCCATCGTGTCAGGCGGACGAGCTCACGCGGACGGCCGCTTGTTCGACCGCGTCGTAGTCGGCGTACTGGAAATCGCGCATCTGTCGAAGATACTGGGTGGCGAACCCCGGGTACATCGACACGTTGTGGCCGTCCTTGGTCAAATACCAACTGCTGCAGCCCGACATCCAGGTCGTCTTGGTGAGCCGCTTCTGGATGCGTTCGTTGTAGCGCTGTTGCACATCCGCACGGACGTCGAGGTAGCGCAAGTCGTTGTCCAGGATGGTGGTGATGCCGCGGACGGCGTAGTCGAGTTGACCCTCGACGTAGACCAGCAGCGAGTTGTGGCCGGGGCCGGAGTTCGGGCCGGTCATGAAGAAGAGGTTCGGATAGCCGTGCGCGCTGGCACTCTTGTAAGCCTGTGCGCCGTCGGTCCATTCGGCGCTCAGCGAGCGTCCGCCCAGTCCGGTGACCGGGAATGGCGGACCGGTCAGGTGCACGTCATAGCCGGTGGCGAACACCAGGCAATCCAGGTGGTGCTCGATGCCGTCGCTGGTACGAAGGCCAACCGGGCTCAACGTTGCGATCGGCCAGTCGATCAGCTTGCAGTTGTCGCGCTGCAGGGCGGGGTAGTAGTCGCTGGATACCAGCATCCGTTTGCAGCCCGGGGTGAAGTCGGGTGTCAGCTGACGGCGCAGCCACGGATCTTTGACCTGACGGTTCAGGTGCATCTTGCCCAGCCGGGCCACCAGGGACGTCAAGGGCGTGTTCCACACCAGCGCTGTCGCACTGGCCTCATGCCCCCAATACAGCGCTTGGCGCGCAAGCTGTTGCACTGCAGGGGCTTTGTTGAAGGCCGTCTGGACGGCGGGGGGCGTCGCAAAATCTAACCGGGGGAGTACCCAGCCCGGGGTGCGCTGGAACACCTTCACAAAATCCGCCTGCTTGACCAGTTCGGGAATGATCTGGATTGCGCTGGCGCCGGTGCCGATGACACCGACCCGTTTTCCGGTGAAGTCATAGTCTTTGTCCCACCGGGCACTGTGAATCTTGTGGCCTTCGTAGGAATCGATGCCCCGGATGTCGGGGAAGCTGGAATCGGGCAGCGGTCCGGACGCCAGGATCACCGTGCGGGCGCGAAAACGCTTGCGACCGGCCGTGGTTGCGGTCCAGACGCCGGCACCCTCATCGAAAGACAGCCCGGTGACTTCTTGACCGAACTCGATGCGACGCCGGATGTCGAACCGATCGGCCATTTCCTCGATGTGGTTGCGGATCTCCTCGGCCGGCGAATAGGTCCGCGACCAGGTCGGATTCTTGACGAACGAGAACGAGTAGAGCAACGACGGGATGTCACAGCTGGCGCCCGGATAGCTGGTATCCCGCCAGGTTCCGCCGACGCGGTCGCTGCGCTCCATGACGACGACGTCGTCGATGCCGGCTTGGGCCAGCTTGATTGCCGCGCCAAGGCCGCTGAACCCGGCTCCGACGATCAGCGTCGCATAGGTGTGTGCCTTCGCCACGATCACGCCGCCGGCTCGTGAGTGACTTCGCGAACCCAGGTCGGTACCGCCGGCAGCAGGGGCCGTGGATACCGGTCGGAAAGCCACACCATCGAATTCGCCAGCAGGTGGTACGGGTGGCGCGGATTTGTGACCACGCTGGCGTAGCGCCTCAGGAACCGATAAGTCGGGACCCGACTGGTGTGTTGGCCGCGGTCGCCGAGCTCTTTGAATCGTTTCACGGCCCGGTAAAGCCGCTCGGGCTCCATACCCATCGCGGTGATCTCGTTGCGGATCCGGTTGATCAGTGGTGCGCCCATGATCGCGCCGATGATGAGACCCGGAGTGGCGTTGTGACCGACGAAGTCGATCAGCAACCGTCGGATCTTCGCGTGTCCGATCATGTCCAGAACTTCGAAATCGACAACCAGATGGCGTGATTCGTCATTGTTGATCTTCTCGAACACCTGGTGACAAACGGGGTCGTGCACCTCGTCGAGGAGGAACTTCAACAGGGCACCGTCCAGCGCGACTTCCAGCATCGGGATGACGGTGCCGAGCAGAGACAGCGGCATGTCGTCGGCCCAACGGTCCAACCAGTCGATGGCCAGCCGGATGTTCACGTTCGGCTCGGGAACCTCACCGTCCTCGAGCATGCCCCAGCGCTTCATCAGCGCCAGTTCGGCATTGGCGTGGCGCTGTTCTTCGGCGTGGAAGTAGCGGTAGATCTCACCGATGGTCGGTGTGGGTGCCTTCTTCGCCAGCGCTGCGAAGCCTCGGGCACCGATGTTCTCGATCCAGCACAGATCGGCCATGAACGCCTTGAGCTTTGGCCGCTGCTCGTCGCTGATCATTTCGGCGCCCGGTGCGTCCCAGTCGATGTCGGCCAGTGCCCATTGGCGATCTTTGATCTTGGCCAGCATTGCTTCCATGTCGATACTCATAGTTGCCACTCCCTCGTTGGATTGGTCTTTCTCAGAGCGGGGCGATTCTGGACACCAGGCCGACCGCGCGGGTGTAGGTACCAGGGATGAAGCGTTTGATGCCCCAGCCGATCTTGGCTTCGAGTTGGGGCATGCAGTACAGGTCGCCGCGATCGTGGGCGTCCAGGCAGGTTTGCGCGACCTTCTGGGCCGAGACTCCGGTCCAGCGCATGATTTTGTGGGCGAACTGATTCGTCTCGCTCGAGATGCGACCGGATTCCAGGATGTTGGTCTTGACGAAGGTGGGGCACAAAGCGGTGACTTTGACTCCGCTGCGGACTAATTCGGCGGCCAGGGTTTCCGAGAGCGACAGCGCACCGGCCTTGCTGACGTTGTAGGCCGCCATGCTGGGTGCGGCGCCGAATGCTGCGGCCGAGGCGACGTTGATGATGCCGCGCGGTGTATCCGAAGAGTCGGCTGTCCGCAGGATCGGCGCGAAGACATGGCAGCCGTGGATGGGCCCCCACAGGTTGATGCCCAGCACCCATTGCCAGTCCTCGATCGGGAGTTCGCCGATCGGGGCGCCGCCGGAGCCGACACCGGCGTTGTTGATCACCAGCGTGGGCGCGGCGCCGAACCATGATTGCGACTGCGCAGCCAGATCGACAACATCGTCGAGTTGGGTGACATCGCAACCGATCGCGACGGCCTCCCCGCCGCGGTCGGTGATCGCGGTGACTGTTCGTTTTGCCGCGACTTCGTCGATGTCGCTGCAGACGACGCGGCTGCCGCGGTTGGCCAACTCGATGGCGAACGCCGCACCGATCCCGCTGCCCGCACCGGTCACCACCGCACGCGCGTTGTGGCTGACCTTGGGTGATTTGCCGAACGGCCCGATCATGATCAGCCCGCCTTTCCTGTGATGTTCTCAATGTTGTTGTCGCGCAGCGTGTTACCGATGAACGTCGCGACCTGCGCCATCGCCATGGCGGCTTCGGGGGTCAGCCGGGGCAACGCCTGGAACACATGCACCTGGTCTGGCCACACCTGGAGGGTGCAGCGGCCGCCGCCGGTGCGGATGTCGGCGGCCAGGTGGCGCGCATCGGCGAGCAGGAACTCGGCGCCGCCGGCCTGGACGAGCGTGGGCGGCAGCGACGGCCCACCGGCGACATCGAGTTTCAGGCGCGGATGCGCGGGATCGATGCCGGTGCTGTACAGCCGCACCAGGCGGACGGCATCGGCGGCCCGGATCGCGGGGTCGCGGCGCAAATCTTCACGCGCACGGGCAAGTTCGAGCGTGAGGTCGATCAGCGGTGAGAACAGCACCAACGCAGCCGGACCATAGGCGGCCACGTCGGGCTGCAGCAACAGATCCACTGACAGATGGCCACCGGCCGAATCGCCGGCAATCACAATGCGATCCGCCGGCACCTGGGCGGTGAGCCAGCTCCAGCCGGCGCGCACATCGTCGGCCGCGGTGGGGAAGCGGTGCCGTGGCGCCAGCCGATAATCGACGGTGAACACCGGCAGCCCGGTCAGCCGGGACAGCCACGATGCCAATCGGCGGTGCGTGCGCGGCGAACACAACGCAAAGCCGCTGCCATGCACGAAGTAGATGGCGCCCCGGCTCGTCGAGACGCCGGGGGCCGCGCACCCACTCACCGACTACGCGACGCCCACCGTGTCGCACGTCGATGTGCTCGATGCGGGTCCCGGCCAGTGAAGGTCCGAAGGCATCCATGATTCCGGCGACGATTCGACGTGACGCCCACAGGCCCCACGTCTGCTCGGGCGGCAACACCGCGCTGAGCTGGCGTAACGTCGCCGAGCTCACCAGCGCTGCAGAACGGGATCGCAGGGATCCGCGGGTCGGCATTGACTCCGTCATTCGAGAGAGTCAACACAAAATGGTGACATTCGTCAATGGCAACGTTCGGCGTTTCTCCCGAAAGTCGGCGTGACCTGCGGTTGATCGCCGTGCATCGTGGTCAACAACGCGGCAGCAGCACGCGCCCACACCGATGGCATCTCATCCATCCCCGACGATGAATGGCTCGACGCGCTCGACCTCAACTATCTCTCCGCCGTCCGGGTCAACAACGCGTTGCTACCGGCGCTGCGCGAGGCCGGAGCGGGCAGCGTAATCGTCAACATCTCATCGGGAGCGGCGCTGACGCCTGCACCGCCGTTGGCCCACTACGCTGCTGCCAAGGCCGCGCTCAACGCCTACGGCAAAGCGCTCGCTGCCGAGCTCGCACCGGCCGGAATCCGCGTGACCACGATCGTGCCCGGCAACGTGCTCACCCCGGGCGCCGACGCGATCCGCCAGACACTTCGCCGATTCGATGGGCGTCTCGCTCGCCGACACCACGGCGGGCATCCCTCTTGGTCGCCCCGGAGACCCGCGAGACATTGCCGAGGCCGTCGCCTACCTCGCCTCGGACCGGGCGCAGTGGATCACCGGAGCCAGCCTGATCGTCGACGGCGGCGAACTCCCCAGCTTCTAGCTCCGGTCACTCGGCGTGACAGAACACAGCTCCAGACATACTGCCTCAGGTGACCCTTGAGTCGGACCGCGGTACCGTTGTCCAACAACATCTTTCACGTGGCTTGGCCTTAGGGCGCCACGAAGGAGGCACGCGTACTGCCGTGTTCAAACTTGAACTACCCGTTTAGACCATAGTGGCATCGAACGGTCGTCGACGCACCGTGTGTCGCTCTCAACGACTTCTCAGCGACCCGTTTATACCCTGGCGTTCCCATGTTCAGAACTTGTCCATTCGTCGACCGGCCACCCGAGTAGGGAGCTCGATCAGATGACGCGGCAAATGCTTTGGACGCATCAGCGGGATGATGCGCCGTCGGTTACTAGGTCCGCTCGACCTCGATCGTTGCGACCCAGTGAGGTGGCACAGGCGTCGGTGATGGGCGCCCTGTGCGCGGCGGTCGCGATCGTCGCTGTCATCCTTCCGCACGCGGGAGCGCTGGGACTGTTGGGCGCTGTGCCGATGGGGCTGTTGGCATATCGATTCCGGATCCGCGTTCTGATCGACGCCACCGTCGCCGCTGCTGTGATCGGTTTCCTTGTGGTCGGCGTGAGCGGTCTCGGTGCGGTCGTGCTCTGCGCGTACGTCGGCGGCCTCGCCGGCATCGTGAAACGTCGCCGCGGCGGCACACCGACCGTGATAGCGGTATCGCTTGGCGCGGGTGTTGTCGTAGGCGCCGCGGTAGTCATGGCGTTGACGGTCCTGACACGGCTTCGGCAGTTGGCGTTTCACACGCTGACGGTCGCCGTGAACGGAGTCGCGACCGTCGTGGCGCGGGTGCCGTACTTGTCGGCGATCGCGCACCAGCTTGCGCGATTCTTCGCCGAAGGACTGGCTCACTGGCAGTGGCTCGTCCTCGGCGGTGCCGTCGCCGCGATCGTGGGCGCGTCGCTGATCGGTTGGTGGGTTCTTTCGCATGTGCTGGATCGGTTAGGCCATATTCCCGACGTGCATCAGCTGGACGCGCCGCCCAGCACTGAGCCGATCCAACCGGTTCCGGTGCGACTGGAGGAGGTGCGCCTGCGCTACCCCCTCAGCGTCCACGACGCGTTGCGCTCGGTCAGCCTGGATGTGCGCCCAGCCGAACACGTTGCGATCGCCGGTGCCAACGGCTCGGGGAAGACGACGCTGATGCTGATCCTCGCCGGCCGAGAACCGACGTCGGGCATTGTCGAACGTCCGGGCGCAGTGGGCCTCGGTCAACTCGGTGGCACTGCCGTCATCATGCAACACCCGGAAAGCCAGGTTCTCGGCACCCGGGTTGCCGACGATGTTGTTTGGGGGCTGCCACCTGACGAGATCGTTGATGTCGAGCGGTTACTCGACGAAGTCGGGTTGGCCGGTTTCGCCGAACGCGACACCGGCGGTCTGTCCGGCGGGGAACTGCAGCGCTTGGCCGTAGCCGCGGCGCTGGCGCGGGAGCCGGCTTTGTTGATCGCCGATGAGGTCACCAGCATGGTCGACCAGCCGGGCCGGGAGGCGCTGCTGGCTGTGCTGTCCGGCCTCAGCAGACGCCACCACACCGCCTTGGTGCACATCACCCACTACAATAACGATGCCGAATCTGCCGATCGCACAATCTATCTCAGTGATTCGCTGGATAACGCCGCCATGGTCGACATCGCACCCGCTCCAGCGGTGACTGCTCCCGCGGACCAACGATCTCACGCGCCGGTGCTCGAACTTGCCGGCGTCGGCTACGAGTACGGCAGTGGCACCCCCTGGTCGCAGACCGCGCTTCGCGATATCACCTTCGTGGTCAACGAAGGTGACGGGCTCCTCATCCACGGCGGCAACGGATCTGGTAAGTCGACGCTGGCTTGGATCATGGCAGGGTTGACGCAACCGACAAGCGGCAGTTGTCTGCTTGACGGACGCGACGCCTCTGAACAAGTCGGTGCGGTCTCGCTGCAGTTCCAGGCGGCGAGGCTGCAGTTGATGCGTAGTCGGGTCGACCTGGAAGTGGCTTCGGCGGGCGGCTTTTCGCCCGACGATCGCGTCCGCGTGGCCGATGCGCTGGCCCTCGTCGGACTGGATTCTGCACTGTCGTCGCGCCCCATCGACCAGCTGAGCGGGGGCCAGATGCGCCGCCTTGTCCTGGCCGGGTTGCTGGCTCGGTCGCCGCGGGTATTGATCCTCGACGAGCCACTGGCGGGTTTGGACGCGGCCAGCCAGCGCGGACTTGTGCGACTGCTAGCGGATCGGCGCCGTGATGACGGTCTGACCGTGGTCGTCATCTCACATGACTTCGCAGGCCTGGAGGAGCTGTGCCCGCGCACCCTGCATCTGCGTGACGGTCGGCTGGAACCGGCGCCGGCCGCTGCCGCGAGTAACGAGGCGATTGCCGTACCGGTGGCGAATCGCCCGATCCGCCGCGCACCTCGCCCCGTTACACTGCTGCGCCCGGTGCCCGGTGACTCTGCTATTCACGACCTGTGGGCCGGCACCAAAATGCTTGTCGTTTTTGCTGTTTCAGCTTTATTGGCGCTGTATCCGGGATGGGCTGCGATAGGGCTGGTTGCTGCGCTGGCGCTGGTGGGTGCGCGGGCCGCGCATGTCCCCCGAGGCGCGCTGCCGTCGGTGCCGCGTTGGCTGTGGACCCTGCTCGCCATCGGCGGTGTCATCGCGACCTCGGCCGGCGGCAGTCCGGTGATCCGGGTGGGCGCGGTGTCGCTCGGTCTCGGTGGTCTGTTGGACTTCCTGCGCATCACTGCGCTGTCGATCGTGTTGCTCGGCATGGGATTACTGCTGTCATGGACCACCAATGTCGCCGAAATCGCCCCTGCAATAGCTACTTTGGGCCGACCGCTGCGGCCGCTACGCATTCCGATCGATGATTGGTCGGTCGCATTGGCGCTCGCGCTGCGCACCTTCCCGATGCTGATCGACGAATTCCGGGTGCTGGCTGCCGCCCGCCAACTGCGACCCAGGGAGGGACCGCGGACCCGCGGTGCCCGGCCGGGCCAGGTGGTCAACGACATGGTCGACCTGGTCGTAGCGGTTATCACGGTAACGCTGCGTCGCGCTGACGAGATGGGAGATGCGATCACCGCCCGCGGCGGCACCGGTCAGATCTCGGCTAGCCCGTCACGGCCGAAGGATGCCGACTGGCTTGTACTTTCGATCTCGTTCGCGCTTTGCGCGGCTGCAGTGGCGGCAGAGCTGCTGATAGGCGGCTGACTGCCGCTGTCATGTTGGCAGCGGTTTGTCTCCTCCCGGTTGGTGCATGCACCTCGAGCCCGAATGGACAGAACCAGCCGCCGCAGTGTTTACATATGATCCCGCGTATGTAACATTGCGTAGTATGGTCGTCGTCACAGTCGGAGTGCGCGGTCTTGCCGCCAGGTAAGCCCCGGGTGGGCGTCATCGGCGCCGGCCCCGGCGGTATCGCGATGGGCATTCAATTGGCCCAGGGTGGTTACGACTTCACGATTTTCGAGCGCGGCGACGGGTTCGGCGGGACGTGGCGCAACAACACCTATCCGGGTGCGGCCTGCGATGTGCCGTCACACTTCTACTCGTTTTCCTTCGCGCTCAATCCGTACTGGAGCAAGACCTACGCCAACCAGCCCGAGATCCTCGCCTACCTGGAGCGAGTGGCCGACGGCCATGGCCTCGGCAAGCATCTGCGGGCCAACACGGCCGTGACCGCGGTGCGGTGGTCGGACGCCGACTCGCGATGGACCATCGAGACCCAGCAGGGGGAGTCGCACGAGGTCGACGTTGTCGTCAGCGCGGTCGGCATGCTCGACGTCCCCAACATGCCGGCGATCCCGGGCCGGGAGCGCTTTGGTGGAAGGGTCTTCCACTCCTCGCGTTGGGATCATTCAAAATCGACTGCGGGGGAACGGGTTGCCTCGATCGGGACGGGCGCCAGCGCCGTGCAGTACGTCCCGGCGATCGCCGCGGAGACCGAGCATCTGACCGTATTCCAGCGCACCCCGATCTGGGTGGCCCCGCGATTCGACGATCCGTTCACCCCTGACCAGCAGGAGTTGTTCGCGAGCGATCCTGCCGAGGCGCTCAAGCTGCGAGACGCGGCATTCGAGCAGTACGAGGCGGCCGACTTCGATGTCGAATCCGACATGACCAAGATGCTGACCGACATGTCGTACGGCTATCTGATGAAAAAGGTGCAGGACCCGCAACTGCGCGCGAAGTTGTTGCCCGACTACCCCGTTGGTTGCAAGCGTCCGCTGCAGTCCAAGACATGGTTTCCGGTGTTCGCGCTGCCCAACGTCACGTTGGAGACCGCTCCGATCGTCGCCTTCACCGAACACGGTCTGCGCACCGCGGACGGCGTTGAGCATCGGGCCGACACGGTGATCTTCGGAACCGGCTTCAAGGCTGCGGATTACCTGAGCAGTCTCGAGGTGTACGGCTGCGGTGGCCGGCGACTGCACGACGAATGGCGTGACGGTGCCGAGGCGTATCTGGGCACCGTGGTGCCCGGCTATCCGAATCTGTTCACGCTGTACGGGCCCAACACCAATGGGATCACCTCGATGATCTACATCCTGGAAGCACAGGCGGAATTCGTGCGACGACTGCTCGACACGATGAGCCGAGAAGCCATCGCGGCAGTCGAGATCAAGCGCGGCCCGCACGAAGAATTCAACGCCGAGATCCAGGCGGCGTTGGACACGACTGTCTGGGCGGCGAACTGCAGCAACTACTTCCGGCATCCCAGCGGGAAAATGGTGACTCAGTATCCCTACAGCGGAAGCAAGTTCGCGCGAGCGACTCGCCGCCGTGAACCTGGATGTCTTCGAAACCACAAAGGCTGGTGGCGCATGAACGGTATTCATCACACGGCGATCGTGACAACCGATGTGGAAAGCGCGCTGCGCTTTTGGCAGGAGGGACTGGGGCTGACAACCCTCTTCGATCATGCTTTCATCGGTGACTGGCCAACGCTGTTCGATGCCAAGACCGACAAGCTTCGGTCGGTTTTTCTCGGTGACCCCGACGCTCCGGACACCGGCATCCTCGAGCTGGTCATGTTCGACCATCCGGAACCCGCCCGCGAGCCGGCAGCGGGCCCCGGCGCCTGGCTTCTTTCTGGTCTCGTTGAATCGCGACGTCGAGCCGACGCTTCGTCGGTTGGCCGATTTGGGATTCACCGACGGCGTCAGGCAGATCGTCGTCCCGGCACCGGGCCGAAAGCAGGTCGAGATGGCGGTGGTCTCAGCGCCGGACGGTGTCCGCGTCGAACTGATCGGGCCCGCGCGGTGAGTGCCATCGTGACGGGCGGCGCGTCGGGTATCGGCGCCGCCGCCGCAGAGCGGCTACGCAAAGCTGGGCACGACGTCATCACCTGGGATCTGCGCGGCGGCGACATCGACTGTGACATTAGTGATTCCGACGCGGTAGGCGCAGCGCTGGAGCAGACGATGGCGAAAGTCGGCGTGCCTGATCGCCTGGTCGCCTGTGCCGCGGTGGGCGCGTCCGGCATGTTGATCGCGCAGGATCCGGCCGACTGGAAGCGGGTGATCGATGTCAACCTCACCGGAACCTGGCTGACGATGCGGGCGGTCGCGCAGGCGATGATCGACAACGGTAGCGGCGGATCGATCGTCGCCGTGTCGAGCATCAGCGGCACCGTCGCCGATCGTGACATGGGTGCGTACTGCGTCTCCAAGGCGGGGGTCGACATGCTCGTTCGCGTTGCGGCAAGCGAATGGGGACCGCACGCCATCCGGGTCAACGCAGTAGGACCGGGCGTCACACGAACCCCCATGCTTGCCGGGGCCGAGCAGCTTCCGGGCTGGCTGGATGGGCTGAGTGATCGAACGGCCCTGGGTCGGGTAGGCGAGGCCGACGATGTCGCCGAGGCCATTGTTGCAATGCTTGAAATGGGTTGGGTCACAGGGCAAACCGTCTTGGCCGATGGTGGGCTGGCGCTGCAGAGCCCGATCGACACCTACGGGCAGGTTCAGCGGCTTCGCGCGAGGCGCACAGAGTAGATCAACGACCAGGCCGACTCTTTACCGAGGCCCGCTGTCGGGGTATTGTTCCGACCGGCCAGCGGTTTGACGGTAGCCCCGCCTTAGGCAGAGACGGAGGTTGACTCCGGTGTCACGTGTTGCGTTAGTGACGGGCGCCAGTCGGGGCATCGGTGCGGCAACTGCGCTTCTTCTGGCGCAGCGGGGGTTTCGCGTCGTCGTCAATTACCGGTCCAGTGCCGCCGAAGCGGAACAGGTGGTCGCTGCTTCGCACGCGGCCGGCGGCGAGGCAGTTGCGATTCGGGCAGACGTCACCTCGTCTGACGACGTCGACCGGATAGTGGCCGAGTCAAAGGCGAAATGGGGTCGCATCGACGTTCTCGTGCATAACGCGCTGATCCCTTACGACGTCACGTCATTCACGGATCTGACTTGGGAGCAGCTCGGCGGCAAGCTGGAACGTGAGCTGCATGCCGCATTCCTGCTCACTAAAGCGGTTGTCCCCGAGATGGTTTCGGGCGGCTTTGGGCGGCTGATATATATGACCACGATTCTGTCACGCCGACCGCGGGAGGGCATGATCACCCTCGGCACGGCAAAGGCGGCGATGGACCAGTTCGTCCGCTATGTCGCTCTGGAGTTGGCTCCGCAGGGCATCACTGCAAACCTGGTTTCGCCGGCCACGGTGGCCAACACCGAGGCCAATAAGCTTCTAGCCGCTGACGATCTGCATCATCTCGGAGCCACCAACCCGATGGGACGTCTCGTAACTCCCGACGAGGTCGCTCACACGATTGCATTTCTCGCCGGCGAGGATTCCGGCTTCATCACCGGTCACTGCGTGGAGGTCAACGGCGGACTTGCCATGAACTGACAACAGTCGGCCGAGAAGGGTGTGTGCATTGGAAAATATCGATCTCGCCTACGTCGGTCGCGGCATGCATGAAGAACTCATCGCCCATATCGCCGACCAAGAAGGCTACTTCGAGGATGAGGGAGTTCATGTCGCCATCCGTGACGGGGTTGCCTGGTCGGCCGAGCGTCTACGCCGCGGCGCGGTAATCGGCTTGGGTAGGGCCCTGCAATCTCGGCTGACGGACGGGATCGATTGGACGGCCGTCAGCGTCAGCACCGATCGTCCACTGTTTTGGTTCCTCGGCGGCACCACGGTGAAGTCGATGGCGGACCTTCGTGGACGGCGGCTGACCGTCCATGCTCCCTCTGAACCGCCCGGCATCTTCGCCCGGATAGTGCTGCGCCAGCACGGTTTGGACCCTGACCATGAGGTGGAATGCGTCGTGCGGCACGCCGGCGACTACCAAATGGACCTGCGGCGGCTGCGAGACGGATCAATCGACGCAGCGTATGTCGGCAGCACGATGTCGCCCGAACAGGTTGCCGCAGAGGAAGGATTCCACGTGCTGGCCTGGGTGGGCGATCACTTCCAGATCCCCACCGTCGGTGTCGTCGTGGACCCAACTCACATCCCCCTGGACAGCCCCGCTCTGCTCGGGGTGCTGCGGGCCAATCAACGGGCACTGCACCTACTTGCCGAGCATCCGGGCCGAGGTGTCGACTATCTCGCGTGGTTCCTCGACAGGCTCACGCGCGACGAGCTGCAACAATACTTCGACCGCTATGTCGGACCGTACTTCCTCGCCAATCGCAAGGTAGATCCCGACATGACGCAGCGGTCGATCGACGCGGTGGCAACAGAACTCGGGGTAGCCACGACGAGAGCCGACGCCTTCTACGCACCACTTCTGTCAAACACCTGAACCGGGAGGCCGAAAAGCCATGGTATCGAACGAAGATCTGAGTCGGCGCCGTTTTCCTTTGAACAACGGAAGCGGAGAAATCCCGGCACTCGGATTTGGAACATCACTGTCCGACAACACCAAGACCCGCGGTGCTGTCAGAACGGCGGTCGAAGTGGGCTTCCGCCATCTCGATGCAGCCGAGCGGTATCGCAACGAAGCTGAGGTCGGCGCGGCCATCAAAGAGTTGTTGGCCGACAAGGTCGTTCGGCGCGAGGACCTGTTCATCACCACAAAGTTGTGGAACAACAATCATCGACCCGAGCGGGTCAAATCTGCTCTGCAGAAGAGTCTGGACCGGCTCGGGCTTGACCACGTCGATCTGTACCTGGTGCATACGCCGTTCGCTTTCCAGCCGGGGGACGACCAAGACCCGCGCCACCCGGATGGAGCTGTCATCTACGACGAAGGAATCACACTGGAGGAGACGTGGTCGGCTATGGAAGGCCTTGTCGATCAAGGCCTTTCCCGCGCTATTGGCTTGTCGGACATCGGTGCCGAACGTGCCGGCAAGATCATCGACACCGCCCGAATCGCACCGTCTGTCGTCGAGGTCGAGTCACACCCCTACCACCCGCAGTGGGAGTTGCACGAGTTGTGCACGGCGCACGGAATCATCCTGCTGGCGTTCGCATCGCTTGGCCACGCGCTGGAACCGCGGCTGCTCGACGACGAACTCATCGTCTCGATCGCGGACCAGGTAGGAAAGACGCCGGCGCAGGTGCTTCTGGCCTGGGGTATCCAGCGCGGCAGCGCGGTACTGACGGCGTCCGTGACCACCTCGCGTATTCACGAAAACTTCGATGTCTCCGCGCTTCCCGAGGAAGCCATTCGCGATATCAACGAGAGGCTCGAGACGCGGTTCCGGTTCAATTCCGTGGCTGACGGCGGTGAACCGGGATTCGCTGAGGTGCCCTCAGATCGATAGGAATAGCTGACCGCTCGAGGGCATCGCCGGCAACATGGCTGCTGGAGGGCTGGTTTTGGGGAATTCCAGATCCGGAAACCCGGATGGGCCATACACTGGCCGAACTCGGCGAAGCCGCTGGGGTGAAGCCGGCGCCACCGAGGAGGCTCAGATGAGCCGGAAATATCAAATCCAGGCGGGCGACACGCTGTTCGCGGTCTCCAAGCGATTCTACGGCGAGCCAACGTATTTCGGTCTCATCGCCACTGCCAACAATCTGGCCGACCCCAACAAAGTGGCCCCCGGCCAAGTGGTCTTGATTCCTGACCTGCCCCTCCACTGGGACGTCGTACAAGTGAACGGGACGGCTGAGATCCAGAAGACCGGCGTGTGGTCACTCGACATCGCCTGTCACGTCCCGACCGGAATGCGACTGGTCGTCGAGAGCGTCTCGGGACGGCTTGTGCAGCAGGAGGGCGGGCTGCTGTCTCCGGTGGTCTTTGGCGAAACGGATATCCTTGCTCGACCGGTGAACCCCCTGGCGTTCTTTTCCTGGGTTCAGAGCTTCTACAGCGGCGATATTCAGAGCCCGATTTCTCAGCGGTGGTTCGCGTTCCACTCGTCGACCCAGCTGTATGTGGCCGGACCTGTCGAAAAGCTCACGTTCAGTGCCGGATTGGAGGGTCTGAACCCGGATGGATCAGGATTCGCCGACGTCCATATCTGCGTGAACGGCTATCTGGAGGCCAACCCGACCGGCTGATAACGGTATAGCGTGCGGGCATGAGGGTGCTGCTGGTCGAGGATGAAGAGCGGCTGTCGGCAACTCTCTCCGCGGGCCTGGAGGCGGAGGGATTTGTCGTGGTGGCCGTCGGTACTGGTACCGAAGGGCTGCGGGAGGCGACGGCTAATAGCTTCGACGTGCTCGTTCTGGACATCATGTTGCCTGGCCTGAGCGGTTACGAGGTGTTGCGTCGCGTGCGAGCCGCGCGAATATGGACGCCGGTGCTCATGCTGACCGCGAAGGACGGCGAGTACGAAGAAACCGATGCCTTCGATCTCGGGGCCGATGATTATCTGACGAAACCATTCTCCTTCCGGGTGCTCGTAGCCCGGCTGCGAGCGCTGGCGCGACGCGGCGCCCCGGAGCGGCCGGTGGTCCTGACTGCGGGGACATTGTCGCTGGATCCCATTCGACGCACGGTGCAGCGCGGCCAGACCCCGATCGCGCTGACGCCACGCGAGTTCGGGCTGCTCGCGTTCCTGATGCGGAAGAAAGATGCGGTAATCACCAAGACCGAGATATTGCGCAACGTATGGGATGAGCACTACCAGGGACCTGACAACGTGGTCGAGGTCTACGTGGGGTACCTGCGGCGCAAAATCGATGTGCCCTTTGGTACCAACACTATCGAGACAGTACGTGGGGTCGGTTACCGATTAGTGTGCTGAGGCAACGACACCAGCAGCGTCGTACCCCGGACGGGTCGAGCTTCGATTGAGACGGTACCGCCGTGCGCGGCCACCAGCTCGGCGACGATCGCCAGCCCGAGGCCGGCTCCTCCGTTGCTGCGGGACCGATCTGAGTCCAAGCGCACGAAGCGCTCAAACACCCGGACGCGATCTTTGGCAGCGATACCCGGGCCATCGTCACTGATGGCGATCATCGCCTCTCGATCCCGGTGACCGACGCAGACCTCGACACGTGACGTTGCGTGTCGGACGGCGTTATCCAACAGATTGCGTATGACACGCGAGATCGCGGCGGAGTCACCGACGATTCGCACCGGGGTGATCACGGACTCGATTGCACAACCGGCATGCTGCCGCGCCCGAGCTACTTCGGTTTCGGCCACTTCAGCGACGGACACCTCTTTCGTCCGTGTCACCAACCGTTGTTCATCGGCTCGAGCCAGCAGCAGCAAGTCGTCGATCAGGGTTTGCATGCGGTGCGCCTCGGGGAGCAGGGTCGTGCTTGCCAGCCCCGTGTTGAGAAGCTCTGGGTGGTCTTGGGCTGCTTCCAATCCGGAAATGATTGTGGTCAGCGGGCTGCGCAGTTCGTGAGAAGCGTCGCCGACAAAGCGTTGTTGGGCGCGATGACTGGCTTCGAGTCGTGCCAGCATGTCGTTCATCGTGACAGCGAGCGCGGAAATTTCATCGCTGCTGCCGGGTACGGGCACCCGCTCAGCCAAGTCCGAGGCCGAGATTTCGGAAACCCTGCTGCGAATCGCATCTACCGACTGCAATGACCGGCGAACGAGCCGATATGTCGCCGCCGCAGCGACGCCGACGATAATCGGTGCGCCGCAGGCTAATAGCAGTGCGACGGTCCGAGCAGTCGCCTCCACTGCTTCACTGCCCCCTCCGACGATGATCGTGTACGAGCCGTGCGGGGTGTCGACCCGTTGGCCGCTCACCCGCATATCGTCTTTGGCGACCTCGTCGTCGGACAGGCCGCGCAGTAAGTGGCTGTCGAAGCGGTTGACGGGTACCAACGGCGTGGTGGGGGTCGCGCCGCCCCGTTTGACGACATCGCCATTCGGGCCGACCAACTGAATGGCGATGACTCGCTGGTTGGTGGCCAGCAGCGCGACGTCGAGGCCGTCGGGTGAGGTCGTGCTCAACGCGCTGGCAATGCTGCGAACTCTGCCTGCGGTGGCATCGTCGACACCGGCCAACAGGTAGCGGTAAAGCGCGACGTCCAGGACGGACCCAGCCAGTGTGAGCGCCGTCAACACGGCCACCGCCGACACCGTAGCCGAGCGGGCTGCGATGCCGAGCTTTTGCAACCGCCATCGGTGCGCGAGTGCGCTATACCGAAACGACCGCCCAGCAGACATCTACACAGTCTGACCGAATAGCACTGAGAATCGGCTGAGAACAGCTGGTCTGTCGGCTTCTCAGCGGCTTCTCAGCGGTCTGCTCCTACTCTGGCGCTCCGACAATTCCTTTGGTGCAGGGTCAACCATCGGCAGGGGCAAAGGCGTTTCAGCGCAATCGATTAGCGAGCGCAGGGGGGAGAGGGCAGTGAGTCACCGGATCAGTGCAGATGAGTCGCCCATGGCGGAGACGGCCTCTCAGAATGTTGGCCGGACAGGACATCTCACCACGCTTGGCGTGAAGCCGCGGCTGCGCGGATGGATCCACGTATATTGCGCCGTGGCGGCTTTCGTAGCCGGTTCGGCATTGGTGGCAGTGTCGTGGGCGGTCGCCTCCAAGCTTGCGGGACACGCCACGCTGGCATACACGCTGGCGATCGTCGCTATGTTCGGCGTCAGCGCCACCTACCACCGCGTCGAGTGGGGCTCGGACGCGGCAAGGTCTTGGATGCGACGTCTCGATCACTCGATGATTTACGTTTTCATCGCGGGCACCTACACACCGTTCGCAAGGTTGGACATGCCTCGCCCAACTGGGCATGTGGTGCTGGCCATCGTCTGGGGCGCGGCCCTGATCGGCATTGCGCTGACGCTCTTTTGGCCCGACGCGCCCCGCTGGCTGAGCGTGGCCCTTTACTTGCTGCTGGGCTGGGTGGGGGTCTGGTACACCGGACTGATTCTGCACAACGCCGGCGTCGCAGCGACTGTGCTGCTGGCGATTGGCGGCATTCTCTACAGTCTCGGCGCAGTGGCTTACGCGCTTCGCCGGCCGGACCCGTGGCCAGAGACGTTCGGCTATCACGAGGTCTTTCACGCATGCACTGCACTCGCAGCGACGTGCCATTTCGTCGCGGTGTGTCTGGCGGTGTTCTGATCGCAACTACTCAACCAACTACTGCGTACCGACGCCCGCGCTCATGCCGGGCACCGGTCTGAGCAGGCTTTGGTCGTCAAAAATAAGGAGCGTCAGGCGAAACTGTTCGCCGGCGAATCGCGGCGCTGGGACGCTACGTCTGAATTACTTGCCGTGGAACGCCAGCAGGGCGTCACCGGGAATCATGCTGGACGGCGAAGCCATCGCTGCACCCGCTCCGAGGAACGCCGCACCCGTCGCAAGTACCGAGAAGGCGATCGACATGACAGACCGCTTCGCCTCCAAGCGGCCGTTTACCGCGGATGGTGTGCTGTCAACAGTTGCCTTCATGTCGTTGACAGTAATGGCGAAAGGTAAAGGATCTCTGTCCGTACTCGGTGAATCCGGCAGCGAATCTTAAGACTGTAATTGCCGGGCAATCGCCTTCTTGTCGATCTTGCCGACCGGCGTCATCGGCAACGAGGTCATCGCACTCAGCACATCAGGCCGGGCGTGCCGGGACACGCCACGTTGGTCGAGGTAGGTATGCAGCTCCGCCAGAGTCACCGGCCTTCCGGCGAAAACAACTGCCGCGCAGATTTTTTCGCCCAGGTATGGATCGGGCAGGGCCACGGCTGCCGCGGAGGAGATCGCCGGGTGGGTACGCAGGTGTTCTTCGAGGTCGGCGGCCGGAACGGTCTCGCCGCCACGATGGATGACGTCTTTCACCCGGCCGGTGACCTCTAAGTTTCCGCCCGGGTGTTGACGGACCAGGTCGCCGCTGCGGTAGAAACCCTGCGGGTCGAAGGAGAGCGCATTGGCTTCGTCGGCGCGGAAATAGCCGTTGAAGGTGTACGGCCCCCTGACCAGCAGTTCACCCTCGGTGCCGGCCGCGACGGGTTGGCCGGCGTCGTCAACGATGCGTAGTTCGTCATCGACGCACATGGGCCGTCCCTGGGTGTGGTCGACAACGTCCGGCGGGTCGCCCGGTCGGGTGTAATTCAGCAGCCCTTCGGCCATACCGAAGACCTGCTGCAGGCCTGGGGTCAGCGTCTCGCGGACCCGTTGAGCATCGCCGGCTTCCAGCTTGGCGCCACCAACCTGCAACAGCCGCAACGAGGTTGGCGCATCCGGTTCCCATTCGGTGGCTTGTGCCCACAAGTTGGCCAACGCCGGCACCAGCGCGGTGACAGTGACACCGTGGCGGGCGATCGCGCCGAACGCCGACTCGGGGCTCGGGTTGGCGAGAAAGACCGTGGGCGCACCGGCCGTGATGGCGCCGAGAAGTCCCGGGCAGGCCAGCGGAAAGTTGTGTGCGGCAGGCAAAGCTGCCATGTAGACGTCGTCGGCGGTGATCCCGCAGAGTTCAGCGCTGGCGGTGGCGTTGTACACGTAGTCGTTGTGGGTGCGGGGGATGAGCTTCGGCGTGCCGGTCGTGCCACCGGACACCAATAACAACGCGGGGGACTCAGGATCCGGTTGGTATTCTGGCTTTTCGGCGTCGCTCGCGCAGACGTGCGACCACGAGACGAATGACCCAGGGTCGCCGTCGACGATGACATGACGCAGCCCGGGATGGTCGCGTGAGAGCTGCTGCGCCATCGGGCGATAGTCGAAACCGCTTGCGCTGTCCGGTATCAGCAACGCCGTCGCCTCGCTGACCGCGGCGAAATGCCCCAACTCGGCCGCGCGATGGCCGGTCAGGCACATCACCGGGATCGCGCCGGCGCGTAGCAGCGCAAACAATGCCACCGCGAATTCGCAGGTGTTCGGCAGTTGCAGCAGCACCCGATCGCCGACAGCGATGCCCAGCTCCGCCAGTCCCGCGGCGGCACGGTCAGCGCGTTCGTCCAACTGCGCGAAGGTCAGCCGTCCAGGTCCGTCGGCGTCGATCACGCCGGCATGGCTCGACCTACGGCCTGCCGCGTCGGTCAGCATCGAGTCGACGGTCCGGTCGCTCCAGTAGCCGGCGGCCCGGTAGTTCGCAGCGCGGTCCGGCGGAAACGGCACAAAGCCTTCCAGCTGGGTAGACGTCATCGGTTGCCTCCAAACGTCCATCCCGCCCAGCGCGTCTCTGGTTCAGAGGTTAGAACAGCCCAGTGAACAGGTCGGGCAGCGCATTCGAGACGGATTCCGCCGCAACCGATGCACCGGACTCGGCACCCAGTCAGCCCAGCGCCCGGTCTCGGTGGCGGGGGTCATCGCGAGCAGACCAGTGCCTGCGACCGCGAGGCCGGCAAGCATCAGCCGGCTTGCGTAAGCCGCCTTCGAATCGGAGGGAAGCGCTAGATGCACGGCATCTCCTTGAGTAACCGTCAACGGGACCAACTGCCTTTGCGAAGCGCGACGGACGCTACCTGAGAACCGGCTAAGACACAATAGGGTTGCCTAACCTCATTTAGCCCTACGAATCAACCGTCCCGGGTGCCACATACTTCCTGCTCGGAGCCGTAGAGCCCGGTGCTCAACCAGCGATTGTCAGGTTCTCCGTTCGTACGACGCGCCTCGCATCTGCGAGATTCTTAGTGCGGCCTGAGGCCGGTATCGTCGCGGGTACCCCGACTACTAAAGTGCCAGCAATTTAGGCTAGCCTCAACTAACTAGTAGGAGGTTCGAGAATTGACTGGCGGGGTCGGGGCTCCCATTGCTGGTAGCCCGAATGACGTGCGCGCTGAAGTGGCCGAATTGCTCGGCGTCAGCGCCGATACTGTCGACCCCGCTGGCAACCTCATCAGCCAGGGTCTCGACTCGATTCGAATGATGTCGCTCGCCGGGAAGTGGCGGCGTCGCGGAATCGCTGTCGACTTCGCCGCGCTGTCCGCCGATCCCACCATCGAGGCGTGGTCGCGAATGGTGGGCGTACGCGCTTCGGAGCCCGACGTCCCTGCCGCGCCGGCGGTCCCTGCTGCCGAAAGCACATTCCCGCTTGCCCCCATGCAGCACGCCATGTGGGTGGGGCGCCACGACAGCTCAACCGCTGGGCGGTGTGGCCGCCCACCTGTACGTCGAATTCGATGGCGGTGCAATAGATCCTGACCGTCTGGCGAAGGCCGCGACCTCGCTGGCGATACGGCATCCGATGCTGCGGGTGCGGTTTCTCTCTGACGGCACCCAGCAGATCGATACATCGGCGCAGGCCGACTTGGCCGTTACCGTCCACGACTTCCGCGACCTCGCTGAAGATGCCGCCGGGGAACGGCTCCTCGGTCTCCGGGAAGCCAAGTCGCACCAGCAACTCGATGGACAGGTATTCGAGCTGACCCTCTCGTTGCTGCCCGGCGGGACGTCGCGCCTGCACGTCGATTTGGACATGCAGGCAGCCGACGCGATGAGCTACCGCACCCTGATGACCGACTTGGCGACGCTGTACCGGGGACGGCAATTGCCGGAACTGGGCTTCAGCTACCAGGAGTACCGCAACGAGATCGACCGCAGGGAAGCTGAGCCGCGGCCGGCTCACGACGCCGACCGGGCCTGGTGGTCGCACCGGATTCCCGAGTTCCCGGACCCGCCCGCGCTGCCGTCGGCGAACCGAAAGACATTGTCACGTAGAAGCATTCGCCGCTGGCAGTGGTTCGATCCGCAGACCAGGGATGCGCTGTTCGCACACGCCCGCTCCTGCGGGGTGACACCCGCGATGATGTTCGCCGCGGCCTTCTCGCACACATTGGCGTGCTGGTCGAGCACCTCGCGTTTTCTGCTCAACGTGCCGCTGTTCGGTCGTGAGGCTCTGCACCCCGAGGTGGACAGTCTGGTCGGGGATTTCACCTCGTCGCTGCTGCTCGACGTCGATCTGACCGGCACGACCGACGCGGCATCGCGGACACATGCCGTGCAGGACGCCATGCGGACCGCGGCCGCGCACGCGAGTTATCCGGGCCTTTCGGTACTGCGAGATCTGGCCCGCCACCGCAGTGCGCCGGTGCTGGCCCCGGTCGTGTTCACCAGTGCACTCGGACTCGGCGAGTTGTTCGGCAGCGATGTCATCGAGGCTTTCGGCACACCCATTTGGATCATCTCGCAGGGGCCGCAGGTTTCGCTCGACGCCCAGGTCACCGAATTCGACGGTGGCGTCATGGTGAATTGGGATGTCCGCGAAGACGTTTTCCCGGCCGGCGTGATCGATACGATGTTCGCCCATCATGTCGGGGAACTGCGACGACTCGCCTCCGCAAGCGGCGCGTGGACTCAGCCGGACCCACCGGCACTACCGGCGGAACAGCGTGCGGTGCGCGATACGGTCAACAGCCGACGTAGCGCGCCCAGCGGAGAAGCGCTGCACGACGGGTTCTTTCGGTGTGCCCAAAGGCAGCCCGACGCGCCGGCCGTCCTGTCGAGCTCCGGTGATCTGACCTACGGTCAGCTGCGGCGCCAGGCGCTGGCCCTGGCTGCAGCGTTGCGCGACAACGGGATCGGTGCGGGCGACACGGTTGCGGTGGTTGGTCCCAAGACCGCCGAACAGGTGCCCGCCCTGCTGGGAATCCTCGCCGTGGGTGGCGTCTACCTACCGATCGGTGTCGACCAGCCGCGCGACCGCGCCGAGCGAATTCTGCGGGCCGGTCAAGTGAAGCTGGCCCTGGTATGTGGCGGTCAGCCATTTTCGTTGCCGGTGCCCGCGCTGGCCATCGCCGACCTGCTGGACAGCGCGCCCAGCAATCTCGAGTTCCATCTCACGGCAACCGATCCCGCCGAGCTCGCCTACGTGCTCTTCACCTCGGGCTCGACCGGTGAGCCCAAGGGCGTCGAGGTCACCCACGACGCATCGATGAACACCGTGGAATTCATCGCGCAGCATTTCGAGATCGGGCCCGCGGATCGTTGCCTTGCGTTGTCCACGCTGGAGGGTGACATCTCGGTGATGGACATCTTCGTCACCTTGCGGACCGGTGGGTCGATCGTGGTGGTCGACGAGGCGCAGCGACGCGATCCCGACGCCTGGGCGCGGCTCATCGAAACCCATGACGTCACGGTGTTGCACTTCATGCCGGGCTGGCTGGAGATGCTGACCGAGGTCGGCGCGGGGCGGCTGTCGTCGGTGCGGGTGGTCCCGACCGGCGGCGACTGGGTGCGACCCGAGGTCATCCGTCGCCTGCGCGCCGATGCCCCTGCCATGCGCTTCGCCGGGCTGGGTGGTGCGACCGAAACCGCCACACACAACACCATTTTCGAGGTCGGCGATCTCGAAGTACTCTCGCCGGAGCTGACCGCGCTACCGTTCGGCACGCCGCTCAGCAACAACGTCTGCAGGGTGGTGAACGACCGGGGCGGTGAGTGCCCCGACTGGGTCGCCGGCGAACTGTGGATTTCCGGGCGCGGCATTGCGCGGGGTTACCGCGGTCGCCCGGACCTCACCGCCGAGCGTTTCGTCGAACACGACGGCCGGACCTGGTACCGCACCGGCGATCTGGTCAGATACTGGCCCGACGGCGTCCTGGAATTCGTCGGACGTGCCGACCACCGCGTCAAGATCAGCGGCTACCGCGTCGAAATCGGTGAGGTCGAGGTGGCGCTGCGTCAGATACCTGGCGTGGCAACGGCAGTCGCTGCCGTGGTGACCGCGACGGGCGGCGGTGAGGTGCTGGCTGCAGCCATCCACGCCGACGATCCACAGCTCACCGCCGATAGGGTGCGGGCGGTGATGGCTGATCTCGTTCCCGCGCACATGATTCCGCAACACGTGTCGTTCGTGGATCACGTGCCGTACACGCTCGCCGGCAAAATCGACCGTCGCGTCGTCACCGGCCAGTTGGCTGCCGCCGTGGCCGATTCGTCGGCACCCGACCACCGCGCGCCGACGACCCCGGTCGAATCCGCGATCGCGGCGATCGTCGGCGACGTGCTCGGTGTCGACTCGGTCGGTGTCGACGACGACTTCTTCGCTCACGGCGGCGACTCGGTGCTGGCGACTCAGGCCGTCGCACGCATCCGGGCCTGGCTGGACACCCCGGATGCCCTTGTCGCTGACATCTTCGCCACCCGAACCGTCTCCGCGTTGGCCGGCTTACTCGGCCGCCGTGAATCCGACCCCGGCCGACTCGAGCAGGTCGCCGAACTCTATCTGGAAGTCATCGGTATGGACGCCGGCCACGTGGTTGCGGCGATCGCTGAAAGTGAAGCAGCGCAATGATTTTCGATAACCTGACCTCGGTGCAGAAGAAAGAATTCCCGCCCTGGATCAAGCGAATCCCCGGCCGCGGCGGGGGAGCGCGAGGCGTCACCGTGGTGTTCCCCCATGCCGGCGGCGCGGCAACCGGCTACCGCAAGTTTGCGACCGCGCTGGCCGCCGGCGGTGGTGACGTGTACGTCGTTCAGTATCCGCAGCGCGCCGAGCGGCTCAGCGAGCCCGCCGCTCACAACGTCCAAGACCTCGCGCGCAGTTTGTTCGTCGCCGGTCCGTGGCGTCAGGTGGCGCCGTTGCGGCTCTTCGGCCACAGCATGGGCGCTGTCGTCGCTTTCGAATTTGCCAGGATCGCGGAGTCCCGCGGCGCCGCAGTAGAGCGGCTGTGGGCCTCGGCGGCTCCCGCCCCGTGCGCCGTGGAAGCCAAGCCGGACTTGCCGACCAGCCACGACGATCTGCTCGTCGATATGACCGACTTCGGTGGGACCGATGCCGAACTGCTCGCCGACCCGGAATTCGCCGAACTGCTGATCACCGCGATGCGGGCCGACTACGCGGCGATCAACCGCTACAGCTGCAGCCCCGACATCCAGATAGCCGCGGATATCTCGGTGTTGGGAGCCCATGGCGATCTCCGCGTCGACGCCGCCGAACTGCAAAGGTGGGAAGGTCACACCGCGGGAGCATTCCAGCTGGACTGGTACGACGGCGGGCATTTCTACCTCGACGACCACATCGACGACGTCGCCGCGCGGGTGAATGCCGGTGGCTGAGGACGGGTCGGCGGCCGCCTCCGACCCGGTCGTGGTGGTCGGCATGGCGCTGGAGGCGCCCGGTGGAATCGATACCGCCGCGGCATATTGGGAACTGCTGGAACAGGGTCGTGAGGCGTTGACGCCGTTCCCCGTCGACCGCGGCTGGTCGGTCCGCGAGCTGTTCGCCGGCTCCCGACGTAGCGGCTTCAAAGAGATTCACGACCGCGGCGGGTTCCTGTGCGGTGCAACGATGTTCGATCCGGAATTCTTCGGCATCTCGCCGCGCGAAGCGGTCGCGATGGACCCGCAGCAACGCGTTGCTTTGCGGGTGTCGTGGCGCGCCCTGGAGAACAGCGGCATCAATCCAGACGACATGGCCGGCCATGACATGGGCTGCTATCTCGGTGCATCCGCCACCGGCTACGGACCACAGATGGCCGAATTCTCCGAATACAGCGGCCATCTGCTTGCCGGCACGGCTTTGAGCGTGATATCCGGCCGGATCGCTTACACGCTCGGATCGACCGGACCGGCCGTGACGATCGACTCTTCCTGCGCGTCGGCGCTGGTGGCATTTCACGCGGCGGTCCGCGCACTGCAGAACGGCGACTGCGACCTGGCGTTGGCCGGCGGGGTGAACGTGCTGGGCTCGCCCGGCTTCTTCGTCGAGTTCTCCAAACAACACGCGTTGTCCGACGACGGCCACTGCCGGGCCTACAGCGCACAGGCCAGTGGGACCGTCTGGGCGGAAGGAGCAGCAGTCTTTGTGCTGCAACGAAAGTCGGCGGCCCTACGCGACGGGCGGCAGATTCTTGCCGAAATCCTCGGTAGCGCCATCAACCACGACGGTCGCAGCGCGGGCCTCAGTGCCCCCAGTGGCGCGGCGCAGGTCAGTTTGTTCCGCCGCGCCATCGCCGAGGCCGGCATCCGTCCCGACGAGGTCAGCATGGTCGAGGGACACGGGACCGGCACCCGGCTGGGTGACCGCACCGAATTGCAGTCGCTGG
The DNA here is from genome assembly GCA_963796825.1 of uncultured Actinomycetota bacterium. Lineage (GTDB taxonomy): Bacteria > Actinomycetota > Actinomycetes > Mycobacteriales > Mycobacteriaceae > Mycobacterium. The sequence continues at coordinate 537,972 of CAWCNE010000003.1, read as the reverse complement.
CCCAGACGTACGGCGACGCCGAACCCGAAAGCGGAGCCCTGCTGGGTTCGGTGAAGTCCAATCTGGGTCACGCCCTGGCCGCCAGCGGCGCCCTGGGGCTGGCCAAGATTCTGGTGTCCGCCGAACACGGCGCGATACCGCCGACGCTGCACGCAGCCGAGCCCAGCCCCGAGATCGACTGGGCTAAACAAGGTTTGCGGCTCGCAAGTGAACTGACGCCGTGGCCCGCCGTCGACGGCCATCGGATCGCGGCGACCTCGGCGTTCGGCATAGCCGGCACCAACGCTCACGTCATCGTGTCACTGCCCGAGGTCGCGTGATGCTGGCGCAACCCTTACCTGACGGCCGCGTACCGGTATTGCTGTCGGCGCACGACGAACAGTTGATCGGCCAGGACGCCTGGGCGATTCTCGACTACGTCAACCGACTCGGCGCGGACCGTGATCCGACAGTCGAGGTCGCATCGACGTTGCTCCGTCTTCGGCGGGTACGGCGGCACCGCGCCGTGGTACGGGCCGCGGACCGCGCCGAACTGGTGGCCGCCTTGTCGGCGCTGGCCCACGACGACGAGCATCCGCTGATAGCCCGATCGTCGAAAAGTGTTGCGCCGTCGGTTGCATTCGTGTTTCCCGGCCAGGGCAACCAATGGCAGTCCATGGGGTCAGGCGCCTACCGGCGACTGGCCGCCTACCGGGCCGAGGCCGACCGCTGCGCGGCAGCGTTCGTCGCGGCCGGCTTGCCGTCGCCGCTGCCGTATCTGCAGGGTGACCAGGAACAGGACTGGTCGCGGACCGAGATCCAGGGTGCGCAGTTTGTCCATGCGGTCAGCCTGGCGACGCAGTGGAAGTTCTGCGGCGTGCTACCGGCGATCACGGTTGGACACAGCCTCGGCGAGGTCGCGGCGGCCTATGTGGCCGAGAAGATTTCATTGGCCGACGCCGTCGCTCTTGTCGGTGCGCGCGCCACCGTGGTCGACCGATTGACCGGCCACTACGCCATGGTGGTGCTCGGTGTCGGCCTCGACGAGGCGCGCGCGCTGATCACCGAAACACCGGGCTGGCTGGAAATCTCTGCGGTCAACGGGCCGTCGGCCACCGTGGTGTCGGGTGACCACGACGCCGTGTTCGCGGCAGCTGAGCTGGCTCAGGCGCGCGGCGTGTTCGCCCAGCAACTCGTCGTGGACTATCCGGGTCACACCAGCGCGCTGCGACCGCTGGGCGACGAATTAGTCGCGCTGCAGCCCCGGTCGGCCTTTCGCGACGGGCCGATGGCATTCATCGGCTCGGCCGTCGGCGCAGAGGTTGGCAGCGAGGTGGACTTCTCGCGGTATTGGTATGAAAGTCTCTGCAGCACAGTGCGATTTGATCGCGCGGTGGTCACCGCGCAAAAGTGCGGCGCGGACACCTTCATCGAAATGTCGGCCCATCCCGCGCTGCTGTACCCGCTCGACGAACTTCTGGGCGACGACGCTGCGGTGATCCTCGGCTCGGGCCACCGCGACGGGTCGATCACCGATGTGCTGTCGGCCAACATCGCTGCGGCCGCGGTCGCCGACCCGCACTACCCGTGGGCTGATGCGCTACCCGGGGAGGTCCGCCGCCCGCTGCGCGGGTTCCCGAACGCCCCGATGCGGGCCGTGCACTACTGGGCCGCGCCGGAACCTGTGACCACCAAGTTCGCCGAAGCGAACGATTCGCTGACCATCGCCGTCGAGGACTGGCATCCCACGGACGTGCCGACCCCTGCCGCGGCGACCCGGTGCGGCATCGCGATCGTCGGCGACACCACGCTGACGCAGCTGCTGAACGCCGCCGCGTCAACCCACCGCGGATACGACGTGGTGCCGCCACACGAGGCGGAAATCGTTGCGGTGGTTGCGCCTGCGCTCGATCAGCTCGACGCGACAGAAGCGGTGGCGCAGATCGCCGCCCGCACGGATGTGGGACTGCCGGACTACGACGCGATCATCGGTTCACGATGCCGGGCCGTGTGGCTGCTCACGACCGGCGGCGAACGGGTCCGGCCCGGTGATCCGGCCACCCGGCCCGCCCAGGCGGCGCTGGCCGCCATGCACCGCAGTGTCGGCTTCGAATTCGGTGACCAGATGTTCGGCAGCCTCGACCTGCCGGTGGGCGAGATCAACGAGCAGACCACGGCTGCCGCGCTCGACGTGCTGCTCGGCGACGCCGGCGTGCTGGCGCTGCGCGCCGAGGACGGCAACACGACACCGCGCCGCTACGCCCGGACCCTGCGCGAGCACCGCGAACCGACGACCACGCGGGCGCTCGACGCGGCCGCGCTGGAGAACGTGGTGATCACCGGCGGAAGCGGAGCCATCGGCCTGCGATACGCGCAGTACTGCATAGAACACGGCGCCCGCAGGGTCATCCTGTTGAGCCGCAACGGTGTCGAGGTGGACGTCCTCAACCAGCTGACCGGGCGGCATCACGTCGACGTCTACGCCCCGCACTGCGATATCACCGACCGGGCCACCCTCGCGGCCGTCGCCGCCGAATATGCCGGCGCCGGTGCGTCATTGCTGATTCACACCGCCGGAATCGCTGCGGCATCCCGGCGCGCCGAGCTGGCCGGCGCGGACGTGGCGGCGGTGTGCGCCGCGAAGGTGTCGGGCTTGGCCGCGATGGTCGACGTGTGGCCGCTGCAGCCGGACTGCCGGATCCTGGCGTGCTCTTCGGTGTTCGGCGTCTGGGGTGGCCACGGACACGCCGCGTATGCGGCGTCGAACCGGATCCTCGACGTACTGGCCGCCCAGCTGCGGGCAACGGGGTTGGACTGCACGGCGATTCGGTGGGGACTCTGGCAGGACGCCGGAGTGGTCGCGGCGGCGGAGATCGCCCGGACCGAGCGCTCGGGGCTCATCGCGATGCGACCCGAATCGGCGGTGACCGCCAGCCTCGGCCGGTTCGCCGACGACCCGCTGATCTTCGACGCCGACTTCGACCGGCTCCGGGTGTTCTTCGAAAGCCAAGGGATCCCGATGCCACTGCACCTGCCCGCCGACATCGACGACGCCGCGCCGCACCACGACCTCGACGCACGACCGCTCGTCGACGTCGTGCGCGCCGAGTTGGCGGCAACGCTGCATTTGGGCGACTCGGTGTCGATCGACGCGAGCGCGTCGCTGATCGACCTCGGGTTGGACTCACTGCTGGCGCTCGATCTGCGCCGGCGACTGCGCCGGGCCGTGGGCCACTCGGCTCCGGTGGCGCGGATGCTCGGCGGAATCACCGTCAACGAACTGATCGACGTCCTGGGCGCAGGCTCGACCAACGGCCAGGACATGGGGAAGGTGGGAATCCACGCGTGACTGACACCACCGGCTTGGACACGCTGGACGCGCAGCGCCTGGAATTGTTGCGCCGCAAGATCGCCGAGCGTGGCCTGGCCCGACCGGACGGCTGCGGCGCGATCGAGGGCCGGCAGCGACCGGAGATGTCCGATGGCCAACGCCGGATGTGGTTCGTCCAGTCTGTCGACCCCGACGGCGCGCTGCTCAACATCTGTGTCTCCTACCGTGTCACCGGCGACGTCGATGTCGCACGGCTGCACCGGGCGGTCGACGCCGTAGCGTTACGCCACCCGGTGCTGCGCACGACGTATCAGACCGACAGTGACGGCGATCCGTATCCGGTGATCCATGACGATCTGCGGCCGGGCTGGGCCGAGCACGACCTGTCCGGCCTCGCCGAGCAGGCCCGCCGGCTCAGGCTGGAAGTGTTGGCGCAACGGCAGTTTCGTCAGCCGTTCGACCTGACCCAGGACTCACCGCTTCGGATCGAGGCCGCAAGAGTCAGCGACGACGAGCTGATGCTGCTGTTCACCGCGCACCACATCGCCTGGGACGACGGTTCCTGGGCGCCGTTCTTCACCGACCTCGTGCACGCCTACACCGATGGTGAGGCCACTGCGGCCGGGCCGGTAACCGCTGTCGCGGGCGACCAGGTTCGCAGCAGCGACGACGACCTGGCGTACTGGCGCTCATTGATGTCGGATCTGCCTGAGCCGCTTGAACTTCCCGGCGGATGCGGCTCGGTGGTCCCCAGCACCTGGCGCGCCCAGCGTGCAACCGCGCGGCTGTCGGCGGAGACCATCGACCGCGTCGCCGCGCTCGCCCGGGAGGCCGGTGCCACCCCGTACATGGTGTTGATGGCGGCGTTCGGCGCGCTGGTTCATCGCTACACCCATGCCTCCGACTTCCTCGTCGCGACCCCGGTGCTCAACCGCGGCGCCGGAACCGAGAACACCATCGGCTACTTCGGCAACACCCTGGTGATGCGGATGCGGCCCGAGCCGCAGCTGACATTCCGGGAGCTGCTGGCGCAGACCAGGGACAGCGCTGTCGGCGCGCTGGCGCACTCCCGCGTCGACCTGGAGTGGCTGGTACGCGCCTCCAACCCCGACCGCAGGCACGGGGCCGAACGAATGACGCGGGTCAGCTTCGGATTACGTGAGGCGGACGGCGGCGGCTTCTGCCCGCCCGGGGTGCAATGCGAGCGCGCCGAATTACGCGGCCATTTCAGCCAGTTGCCGCTCGGCTTGATGATCGAGTTGGACGGCGCGGGCCACGGTGCGGAGGTCGAAGCCGAATACCTGGTCGAAGTTCTCGACCGCGCACTGGTGGACCAATTGCTGCGGCACTACGGCGTCCTGTTGGATCACGCGCTCGCGCAACCGGACACCACGCTGTCCGCGTGCGGACTGATGAGCGACGCGGACGCCGAATGGCTACGGGACGTCTCGGCCGGTGAAGAATTCAGCAGTCCCGCCAGCACGCTACCGGCCCTGGTTGCGCGGCGTGCCGCCGTAACCCCGGATGCCGTCGCCGTCGTCTACGAAGGTCGGCAGTACAGCTACCGCGAGATCGACGACCGGGCAAACCGGTTGGCGCACTGGCTGATCGAGCAAGGCGTCGGCACCGAAGACCGGGTGGCGGTGCTGCTCGACAAGTCACCGGAATTGGTGATCACCGCGCTGGGGGTCCTCAAAGCCGGGCGGTGTCTACCTGCCCGTCGACCCCACCTACCCGGACGACCGGTTGGCGTTCATCCTCGACGACGCTCGAAGCGAAACTCGTTCTGCGCGAACCGGTCACCGACCTGGAGCGCTACCCGTCCGCCGAGCCGAGCGAACTGCTTCGGCCACTGAGGCCGGACAACACCGCGTACCTGATCTACACCTCGGGTTCGACCGGTCTGCCCAAAGGTGTGCCGGTGCCGCACGCGCCGATCGCCGAGTACTTCGTCTGGTTCGGCGACGAATATCGCGTCGACGAGACCGACCGCCTGCTCCAAGTGGCCTCACCCAGCTTCGACGTGTCGATCGGCGAGATCTTCGGAACACTGATCTGCGGTGCACGACTGGTCATTCCGCGCCCGGACGGTCTCCGCGACATCGGATACCTGACCGAGCTGCTGCGGCGCGAAGGCATCACCTCGATGCACTTCGTCCCGTCCCTGCTCGGACTGTTCCTGTCGCTGCCGGGGGTCAACCAGTGGCGCACCCTGCGCCGGGTGCCGATCGGCGGCGAGCCGTTGCCCGGCGAGATCGCCGACAAGTTTCACGCCACCTTCGACGCGCTGCTCTACAACTTCTACGGACCCACCGAGACCATCGTCAACGCCACCAGCTACCCGGTCGAAGGCGCGCAGGGCACTCGCGTGGTGCCGATCGGCCGGCCCAAGATCAACACCCAGATTCACCTGCTCGACGATGCTTTGCAGCCGGTCCCGGTCGGTGTGATCGGCGAAATCTACATCGGTGGAACGCATGTGGCGCGCGGCTACCATCGGCGGCCCGGTCTGACCGCTGAACGCTTCATCGCCGATCCGTTCACGCCCGGGGCCCGGCTCTACCGTTCCGGAGACTTGGCCCGCCGCAACGCCGACGGTGACATCGAGTTCGTCGGCCGCGCCGACGAACAGGTGAAGATCCGCGGATTCCGCATCGAGTTGGGCGAAGTCGGCGCGGCGATCTCGGTCGACCCGAGCGTCGGCCAGGCCGTCGTGGTGGCCAGCGACCTCCCGGGGTTGGGTAAGAGCCTGGTGGGCTACGTGACTCCGGCCGACGGCACCGGCAGCGATGCCGTCGACCTCGAGCGGATTCGCGCGCGAGTTGCCGCGGCGCTGCCGGAATACATGACCCCGGCCGCCTACGTGGTGATCGACGAGATCCCGATCACGGCGCACGGCAAGATCGACCGCACGGCGCTGCCGGAGCCGGAGATCATGGCGAAGGCGCAGTACCGCGACCCGTCCACCGTCACCGAACGACGAATCGCCGCACTGTTTTCCGAGCTGCTCGGTCACGACCGAGTAGGAATCGACGACTCGTTCTTCGACCTCGGCGGTCATTCACTGGTGGCCACCAAGCTGGTCACCGCGATCCGCTCGGAATGCGGCGTCGAGTTGGGCATCCGCGATGTCTTCGAGCTCGGCACGGTGGGATCGCTGGCCGAGCGGGTCGACGACCTGCGTTCCGGTACGCACGGCCGGGCGCGGCCCAAGCTCGTCGCGACCACCCACGAGGAGCCGCTGCCGCTGTCGGCGTCGCAACTGCGGAGCTGGTTCGCCTACCGCGTCGACGGGCCGAGCCCGGTCAACAACATCCCGTTCGCCGCCAGGCTGACCGGGCCGTGGGACATCGACGCGCTGATCGCGGCGGTCGGCGACGTCGTCGCGCGCCACGAAATCCTGCGCACCACCTACGTCGACGACGACGGAGTTCCGTACCAGGTGGTCGGTCCGGCCGCCGAGCTGGCGGTGCGTCGCGCCGCCGGCGACGGCGAACCGTGGCTGCAAGAACAACTCGAGGCCGAGCGCCGGCACTGCTTCGAACTGGACCGCGAATGGCCGATCCGGGTCGCCGTGCTCGACACCGGCGACATCGGCGAGCACGTGCTGTCGCTGGTCGTTCACCACATCGCCTCCGACCACTGGTCGGCCGGCGTGCTGTTCGCCGACGTGATGACCGCCTACCGGGCCCGCCGCGACGGCGAAGCTCCATCGTGGGCGCCGCTGCGCGTCCAGTACGCCGATTACGCTGCCTGGCAACGTGATTTCCTGGGCGAGCCGGGCGGCCAGGAATCCGCGGTCGCCGCCGAGCAGCGCGACTACTGGACCAGCCAGCTGGCCGGACTGCCGGAGGACAGCGGCCTGCGACCCGACTTTCCGCGCCCGCCGCTGCCCAGCGGCGACGGCGAATCGGTGACCTTCAGCATCGACGCGACCACCCGGGCCAAGCTTGCCGAGCGTTGCCGCGAATTGGGTGTCACCGAGTTCATGGCGCTGCAAGCTGCCGTCGCGGTGGTGCTGCACAAGGCGGGAAGCGGCGTCGACATCCCGCTCGGCACACCGGTCGCCGGGCGCACCGAGGCCGAGCTGGATCAGCTGATCGGCTTCTTCGTCAACATCCTGGTGCTGCGCAACGACTTAGGCGGCAACCCCACACTGCGCGACGTGCTGACCCGGGCACGCGAGACCGCGCTGGCCGCCTACGCCCACCAGGACCTGCCGTTCGACCGGGTGGTCGACAGTGTCAGCCCGGTGCGGTCGCTGTCGCGAAATCCGCTGTTTCAGGTCATCGTGCATGTCCGCGAACACCTTCCGGCCACCCGTGTCGTCGAATCGGCGCCGCACGGCAGCGACGAACAAGACACGGTGTGCACGTCACTGGATCCCGTCTTCGACATGGCCCACGCCGACCTGAGCGTCAACTTCTTCGGTACCGACGGCTCCGACGGCACCGGTTCGGCGGCTATAACGGCAACCTGATCTTCCGCACCGAGTTGTATCGACGCAACACCATCGAGCGGTTGGCCGGCTGGCTGACGCGCGTCGTCACCGAGTTCGCCAACGACATCGACCAGAGTTTGCGCGATGTGGTGTTGGCCGACGCGCCGAGCACAACAACGGATCCTGACCCAGTGGAGCCGTGGCGAGCAGTCGCCGGCTGACCGGCCGCGTACCGTTCCGGAACTGCTCGAGGCGAGCCGGCAGTGCGACGCCGGGCGGGTCGCGGTGCGCTGCGCCGGCGAAGACCTGGACTACGCTGCGCTGCATCGATCGTTCGGATAATCTGGCGGCGCTGCTCGCCGATCGTGGCGTGCGGCCGGGCTCGCTTCGTCGGGCTTGTCGACCCGGCGGGGCATCGACATGGTGGTGGCGCTGGTGGCCATCGTCAAAGCCGGCGCGGCCTATTTCCCGATCGATCCCGGCTATCCGTTGGCGCGCAAGCAGTTCATGCTCGACGACGTCCGACCTCCGGTCGTCATTGCGACCGTTGAAGCGCTCGACACCATGCCCGCCGAATCCGAGGCCACCATCGTCGTGCTCGATGACGCCGAGGTACGGACCGCGATCGAGCGGTCGGTCGCGGCACGCAACGTCACTAGGCCTGCCGCATCCCGACGACCCGATGTATCTGGTCTTCACCTCCGGATCGACTGGAAAACCCAAGGGCGCGGTCGGTACTCAGCGCGCGATGGCGGCCCGGCTGGATTGGCAGCTGCGGCACTATCCGCCGCGAGGCGACGACATCCGGCTGTCGCAGGCCTCGATGACGTTCCTCGAAGGTGGCATGGAACTGCTGGCCGGTTTGGCGGCGGGCGCCACCATGATCCTGGCCGACGACGCCGAGCACCGCGACGCCGAAGCGCTTGGCGCGCTGATGAAACGGGAGTCCGTCGCCCAGATCACCGCGGTGCCCAGCCTGGTGTCCGCGCTGGTGGACAGTGCGCCCGACTCGGTGCGATCGTTGGCGCGGCTGGTGTGCGGTGGAGAGCCGGTGAGCAGTTCGCTGCTGCAGCGATTGACGGCCGCATGCGCCGACGCCGGCGAGCATGGCCCGGAACTGCTGAACAACATCGGCTCCACCGAGACATCCGGCGCGGTGTCCCGGGGCCGGTTGAGCCCGCCGAGCCCGCTGGTCGGCTCGCCGGTGGCCGGGGCGCAGGCCTATCTGCTGGACGACGGCCTGCGGCCGGTGCCGGTTGGCGTAGTGGGCGAGTTGTACTACGCCGGTGACCAGTTGGCCCGCGGCTACTGGAAGCGGTCCGCGCTGACCGTCGACCCGGTTCATCGCCAATCCCTTTGCGACCGAACCCGGTAGCCGGTTGTACCGCAGCGGCGATCTGGCCCGGTGGACCGAGGACGGTCGACTGGAGTTCGCCGGCCGCGCCGACCATCAGGTGCAGGTTCGTGGATTCCGGGTCGAGCTGGCCGAGGTCGAGGCCGCGCTGGCCGCCGCCGACGGTGTCGCGGCCGCCGCCGCGCGGACCTGGGAGGTGCGCGACGGCACCAGCCTGGCCGGATACGTTGTGCCGCAACAGCCCATCGCCGATGATGCCGACAAGGCGGCGTTCGCCGCCTCGGTGCGCGCCGCGATCAGCACGACCCTGCCCGGATACATGGTGCCGTCGTCGCTGACGGTGCTCGACGCGCTGCCCAAGACGGAGTCGGGGAAACTGAACCGGCCGGGGTTGCCGCGGCCCGCCGTCAGCACCAGCGGCCACACCGAGCCGACGCGCACCGACACCGAACATGCGCTGGCCGCGGTGTTCGCCGACTTGCTGTCGACCTCGGAGGTCGGGCGATTCGACGACTTCTTCGCGCTCGGCGGCGACAGCATTTTGTCGGTCCAATTGGCCTCGCGGGCAAGGGCGGTCGGACTGTCCGTCAACCCGCGAATGGTGTTCGAGAACCCGACGGTCGAGAAACTGGCCGCCGCGGTGGATGCGCTCGGGGCGTCCGGTGGCACCGGTTCAACCGACGACATGCCCGAAACCCGGTTCGAGCCGATGTCGACCTCGGGATTGTCGGCGACCGACTTGGCCGCGGTGACGCAGCTGTGGTCGACGTCGCGAGGCAGTACATCATGACAGCCACCGGAGTCGAAGACACCGAGGCCGACATGACGCCCGACATCGAGGACGTGATGGCGCTGAGTCCTCTTCAGGAGGGCCTGTATTCGCTGACCGCGCTGGCGGAGTTCTCCGAAGGCACAGCCCGCCGACGACCCGTACGTGATCGGCATGGCCGCCGACATCCACGGCTCGCTCGATGTCGCGTTGCTTCGCGATTGCGCGGCGAAAATGCTGATCCGGCATCCGAATCTGCGGGCCAGCTTCTTCAGTCGGGGGATCGCCCGCCCGGTGCAGATCGTGCCGTCGCGGGTCGATCTGCCGTGGCGCGATGTCACCGCGACCGAAGCCGACATCGGAGCGATCGAACGCGATGAGCGGCGTCGGCCTTTCGATCTCGAGCGGCTACCGGCGCTTCGCTTTCTGCTGATCGAATTACCCGATGCGCGCTGGCGTTTGGTGATCACCGCCCACCACATCGTGATCGACGGCTGGTCGCTGCCGGTGTTCGTCGCCGAGATGATGATCCTCTACCGCGCCGGTGGTGACCTCGGCGCGCTGCCGGCCGCGCCGCGCCCGTACCGCGATTACATCGGTTGGCTTGCCGGTCGCGATCAGGAAGCCAGCCAACGGGTCTGGCGTCAGCACCTGGCCGGCCTGACCGGCCCCGACGCTGTTGACTGCCGCATTCGGCGGACAGGACGCCGCCCGCACGTCGACGCGTCTGCCGCAGAGCACCGAGCTGCAACTGGATGCCGAGGCCACCGATCGACTGGTCAAAGGTGCCCGCTCACGCGGGATCACGCTCAACACGCTGCTCCAGATGGCGTGGGCGACCATCGTGTCGCGCCTGACCGATCGCGACGATGTCGTGTTCGGTGTCACCGTGTCCGGCCGGCCCGCAGAACTGGCCGGCGTCGAGACCATGGTCGGCCTCTTCATCAACACCGTCCCGCTGCGGGTTCGCCTCGACGCCGCGACGCCTGGTCGGTCAGCAGTGCCTTGCCGTGCAACGTGATTCGGCGATCCTGCGCGAGCACAGCTACCTCGGGCATGCGCAGCTGCGCGCGATGGGCGGCGTCGGCGAAATGTACGACACCCTGCTGGTCTACGAGAACTTCCCGACCGGCGGCATGTCCGCGGGCGACCAGTTGGCCGGCACCGGGGTCACCTTCCGGCCCGCAGCGGTGGAAAGCCTCACCCATTTCCCGATCGTGCTCGCCGCGCATATGGCCGACGAAGGACTGGTCCTGATTGTCGAAGTCATCGATGGCGCGATCGGAAGCACCACCGCGGCCGTGCTCGGGCAACGACTGCTGGCCACCGCCGAGCAACTGCTGCGGCAATGGGACCGTCCGCTGCGTGACGTCAGCGTGCTGCTGACCGACGAAGCGGCACCGCTGGGCGCCGGCTCGCCGAAACCCGTCACGGCGCAGAGCATTCACACCCGATTCGCTGCGGTCGCCACGCGTGTACCGGATAGCCCGGCAGTGACGTGGGCGAACGGCACGCTGAGCTACCGCGAGCTCGATGACGCCGCCAACCTGCTCGCCGGCACGCTCGCAGCACGCGGCGTGGGCGCCGAAACCCCGGTGGCCATCCAGCTTTGCCGCGGACCGCGCTACGTCGTGGCGATCCTGGCGGCACTGAAAGCCGGCGCGACCTACGTGCCGTTGGAGCCGGGGATGCCCGCGGAACGGGTGAATTCGATTCTGCGGCAAAGCGGTGCCACCATCGTCATCGACGACGACTTCGCGCGCCGACGGCGCCGGCGATTTCCAGCCCGTCGAGGTCGATCCCCGTCAGGCCGCCTACGTGGTGTTCACCTCGGGAACAACCGGGGAACCCAAGGGCGTCATCGGAACTCACGCCGCGGTCGGCGCCTACGCCGATGATCATCTGGACCATGTGCTGCGACCGGCGGCGGCCCGGTTGGGCCGTCCGCTGCGCATTGCGCACGCATGGTCGTTCGCGTTCGACGCGGCCTGGCAGCCGCTGGTGGCGCTGCTCGACGGTCACGTCGTGCACGTCGTCGACGAACACACCCAGACCGACGCCGAGGCACTGGTCGCTGCCATCGCCGAGCACGGCGTCGACATGATCGACACCACCCCGTCGATGTTTGCTCAGCTGCGGTCCGCGGGTTTGCTGACGCGGGTGCCGCTGGCCGTGCTCGCCCTCGGTGGTGAAGCACTGGGCGGCAGCTCCTGGGCGTTCATCCGGAACCAGTGCGCCCGCACCGGCATGACTGCCTTCAACTGTTACGGCCCCACCGAGACCACGGTCGAGGCGGTGGTGGCCGCCATCGACCACCACGAGGAGCCGTCGATCGGGCGCCCGACCAGCTACACCCGCGGCTACGTGCTGGACTCCGCGCTGCGACCGGTGCCCGACGGTGTCGCGGGGGAGCTGTACCTCGGCGGCGCGCAGCTGGCCCGCGGTTACCTGAACCGCGCACCCGAAACCGTGCAGCGCTTCATCGCGGACCCCTTCGCCAGCGGGCGAACGGATGTATCGCACCGGCGATCTGGTGCGCCGCCAACCCGGCGGTTCGCTGCAGTATGTGGGGCGAGCCGATGCGCAGGTCAAGATTCGCGGCCACCGGGTGGAGCCGGGCGAGATCGCTGTGGTGCTCGAATCGCATCCGGGCGTGCGGCATGCCAGCGTCGTAGTGCACGAACGGCATGGCGTACCGCGGTTGGTCGCCTATGTGGCACTGGGGGATTCGACGGGCCGGCCACCGACGGTGAACGAGCTGCGCCGCATGCTGGTTGGCCGGTTGCCGCGCTACATGGTTCCGCAACGCATCGTCATCGTCGATGACATCCCGCTGACTCCCAATGGCAAGCTGGACGAAATGGCCTTGGCGGCAATGGATTCGGCGGCCTCGACGGAGTCCGCCGGAACCGGGCCGGACACCGCGACCGAATCCGCGCTGACCGAAGTGCTCACCGAGATCCTGCACGTCACCCGCGTCGACCCGAACGCCGATTTTCTGGAGCTGGGACTCGACAGCATCGTGGCACTGTCGGTCGTGCAGTCGGCCCGCCGGCGCGGTATCGCGCTGCGGGCCCGACTCGTTCTCGAATGCAGCAGTGTGCGTGAACTAGCCGAGGCCATTGACTCTGAGGCAGCCGCTGAAGCAGCCGCCGAGGCTGCCCACCCGACGGCGGACGCCGAAGCCCACCGTGGCCCGATACCGCTGCTGGCCAATGCCCACTGGCTCTACGAATTCGGCGAGCCGCGCAGGCTGGCGCAGGCCGAAGCGATTCGGCTGCCCGACGGTGTCACCGGTGAACAGCTGAGAGCGGCGCTGGCAGCCATCGTCGACGGCCACGAAGTGCTGCGCTGTCGGCTGGACCGCGCGACCATGACGCTGCAGCCCGATCAGCCGCGCGATTTCCTCACCGAGATCAGCGTTTCCGGTGAACTGCAGGCTGCCGTTGCCGCTGAGACCGGCGCGCGCGATCGACAGCATCGACCCCGAACACGGAAAGCTCGTGGCGGCAGCGTGGCTGCGGCCACCGACCGGCCAGAGCGTGCTGGTGCTGGCCGCCCATGTACTGGCCCTGGACCCGGTGTCGTGGCAGGTGGTGCTCGGCGAACTCGACGCCACCCTGCACGCGCTGATGGCCGGCAACACTCCGGCGCCCGTCCGCGAGCGCACCAGCTACCGACGCTGGGTCGAGGTGGTGACCGGGCGGGCGAAATCGCTTGACAGCGAACCGTATTGGACCGCGCAACTCGCCGGTGAGGATCCCGAGCTCGGCCGTCGGCGGTTGACGCCGGACAGCGACGTCGCCGCCGGACTGCTCGTCCAAACGGCGATGCTCGACGTGGAAACCACTGCGCGCCTGTTGAAGTCCGGCCTGCCGGTGTTCGACGTTCTGATTGCCGCCGCGTCGCGGATGGTCACCACGTGGCGCCGGCACCGCGGCCAGCCGACGCCTGCGCCGCTGCTCGCGCTGGAGACTCACGGCCGCGCCGACGCGCTGTTCGACGACGCGGTAGACACCGGCGAAACGGTGGGACTGCTGAGCGCGATCTACCCGCTGCGCGTCGACACCGAAGATCCGCGGCAGGTGCGGGACCTGTTGACGTCGATTCCCGGCGACGGTGTCGACTACGGGCTGCTGCGTCACCTGCGCGACGACACCGCAAGCCGACTGGCCGGCTTGCGCGAACCGCAGCTGCTGCTGAACTATCTCGGTCGCGCCGACGTCGGCGGAACCAGCGGATTGTGGCTGGATCGTGGTCTGCTGAACGGGGTTTCGCCGCTGCCGGAACCCGGCCTGGCCGTGCGCTATGAGCTGAGCCTGGTAGCCACCGTGCTCGGCAGTGGCGATCACCAGGTATTGGTGACTCAGTGGCGTGCGCTGCCCGACATACTCAGTGAATCGGACATCGCTGCATTACAACAGCTTTGGACGCAGGCGGTCGAAGAGATGGTGCCATGACCACGCTCGCGGTGCTGGGCGCCGGCGTGAAAGCGGTGGCGGTTGCCGCCAAGGCGCACGTGCTGAGCGAGATGGGCGTCGAGGCGCCGAACGTGGTGGCCATCGAGCGGACCGGAGTCGGGGCAAACTGGCAGGCCAGCGGTGGCTGGACCGACGGCGCGCAACGGCTGGGTACCAGCCCGGAGAAGGACGTCGGCTTCCCGTACCGCTCGTCGCTGGTTCCGCGCCGAAACGGCGAACTCGACGAGCGGATGACCCGGCACAGCTGGCAGTCGTACCTGATCGCCACCAGTCAGTTCGCGCAGTGGATCGACCGCGGCCGTCCGGCGCCGACCCATCGGCGGTGGAGTCAATATCTGCGCTGGGTGGCCGACGAGATCGGCATGACAGTGGTCTACGGAGAGGTCGAACGCCTCGCGGTGGACGGTGAGCAGTGGGCGTTGCACACCGACGAAGCATGCGTGCACGCCGACGGTCTGATGATCACCGGCCCCGGACAAGCCGAGCGATCACTGCTGCCGGGCAATCCGCGGGTGTTGTCCATCGCTCAGTTCTGGCATCGCGCCGGTCAGCAGGATCGGATCAACGCAGAGCGGGTGGCGGTGATCGGCGGCGGCGAGACCGCCGCAGCGATGCTCAACGAGCTTTTCCGGCACCGGGTTTCCACCATCACGGTCATCTCGCCGCAGGTAACCCTGTTCACCCGCGGCGAGAGCTTCTTCGAGAACGCGCTGTTCTCCGATCCCAGCGACTGGACGGCGCTGACGGTGGACGAGCGGCGCGACGCGATCGCCCGGACCGACCGCGGGGTGTTCTCATCCAACGTCCAGGACGCGTTGCTGGCCGACGACCGCATCCGTCACCTGCGCGGCCGGGTGGCCCACGCGGTCGGTCGCGACGAGCAGATCCGGCTGACGCTGTCCACCAACCGGGGCAGCGAAAACCTGGAAACCGTCCACGGTTTCGACCTGGTCATCGACGGTTCGGGCGCCGACCCGTTGTGGTTCACCTCGCTGTTCAGCCAGGATGCGCTCGACCTGCTGGAGCTGGGCCTGGGCGGCCCGCTGACCGGTGATCGCGTCACCGAAGCCATCGGGCACGACCTCGCCGTGACCGACGTCGCGCCGAAGTTGTTCTTGCCCAACCTCGCCGGGCTCAATCAGGGACCCGGCTTCCCCAACCTCAGTTGTCTGGGGCTGCTGTCCGACCGGGTGCTGGGCGCCGATCTGGGCCGCAGCCCCCCTCGGGCGACCAACAGAGCCCCGACCAACAGAGCCCCACCACGAGGCCTCGACCAGGAGAGATGATGAGCACCAATCCCTTCGATGACGAGAACGGCACCTTCGTCGTCCTCGTCAACGACGAAGACCAGCACAGCTTGTGGCCGACGTTCGCCGACGTCCCGCCGGGCTGGCGCAAGATCTTCGGCGAGGCCGGTCGCGCGGAATGCCTGGCCTACGTCGAGGAGAACTGGACCGATATGCGGCCCCGGAGCCTCCGCGAGTCGATGGACCACTGATGGCCCGCGGTTTCCAGGGTGCGATGCTGCGGGGCTTCGGCGCCCGCGACCACACCGCGACCGTCACTCGAAACCATCCAGCATCGCACCGCATTTCGTGCGGATCCGGATGGAATCACCCACCCTGTTCCAAGACGCCCAGGCCGAACCCGCTGCCTGGCTCCGGTTCTGGTTCCCCGACCCCGAGGGGTCGACCACCGAATTTCAGCGCGCGTACACGATCTCCGAAGCCGACGTGCCCGCTGGTCGTTTCGCCGTCGATGTGGTGCTGCACGACCCGGCCGGCCCGGCGTCGTTGTGGGCCCGCACCGTCGAACCCGGCGCGACCATCGCGGTGATGTCGCTGATGGGTTCGTCGCGTTTCGACACACCTGACGAGCAGCCGGCCGGCTACCTGTTGATCGGTGACTCGGCGTCGATCCCGGGAATCAACGGCATCATCGGCATCGTCCCGGACGACGTGCCGATCGAGGTGTATCTCGAACAGCACGACGACAACGACCGGCAGATCCCGATCGCTGAGCATCCGCGATTGCGGCTGCACTGGGTCACCCGGCGCGACGAGAAATCGCTTGCAGCGGCCATCGAGACCCGGGACTGGTCGGACTGGTATGCCTGGGCGACACCGGAAGCCACGCACGCTCAAGCATGTTCGGACCCGGCTGCGCGACGACTTCGGCTTCCCCAAGTCCGAGATTCACGCGCAGGCCTATTGGAGCGCCGGACGCGCGATGGGCACCCGGCGCGGCGACGAAGAGGCGACGGTCGCCGGAGACCCCGACACCGTCGCGCTCAGTGCTGATCCGGTCACGGCTGAGCCGGAAATCGTTGTCGTCCACGATGAACAGCCAATAGCCAAGGGGAGCTGGCGTGCTCAGGCCGCCGGCCGGTTGCTCGCGCCGCTGCGCTCGGCGTTGATCGCCTCCGGTGTGCTGCAGGCGATCATCACGCTGGTGCAGCTGGCGCCGTTCCTGCTGTTGGTCGAACTCGCCAGGCTTCTGGTGTCCGGCGCCGAGCCGTCCGCGACTGCGCGAGATCGGCTTCGCGGCGGTGGCGCTGCTCGGGTTCGGCACCCTGCTGGGTGCCGCGCTGACGCTGTGGCTGCATGTCGTCGACGCCCGGTTCGCCAGCGACCTACGTTCGCGGTTGTTGAGCAAGCTCTCGCGATTGCCGTTGGGCTGGTTCACCGCTCGCGGCTCGGGGTCGATCAAGCAACTGGTCGCCGACGACACTCTGTCACTGCACTATCTGGTCACCCACGCCATTCCGGACGCGGTCGCGGCGGTGGTCGCACCGCTGGCGGTGCTGGTCTACCTGTTCGTCGTCGACTGGCGGGTGGCTCTGGTGCTGTTCATCCCGGTGCTGGTCTATCTGGTGCTGACGTCGTCGATGACGATTCAGTCCGGCCCGCGCATCCCGCAGTCGCAACGCTGGGCCGAACGGATGAGCAGTGAGGCCGGCGCCTACCTCGAAGGCCAGCCGGTGATCCGGGTTTTCGGCGGCGCGGCCGCATCGAGTTTCCGCCGCCGCCTGGACGAATACGTCGGCTTCCTCACCGACTGGCAGCGCCCGCTGGCCGGCAAGAAGACGCTGATGGATCTGGTCACCCGCCCCACCACCTTCCTGTGGCTGATCGCCGGGACCGGCACCCTGCTGGTCGTCGGCCGGCCAGATGAATCCGGTCAACCTGTTGCCGTTCTTGCTGCTGGGCACCACGTTCGGCGCCCGGCTGCTCAACATCGCCTACGGCCTCGGCGGCATCCGCGCCGGGTTGCTGGCGGCCCGCCGCCTGCAGATCACCCTCGACGAGCCGGAACTCTCGGTGCGCGACCAGCCGCGCGAAGCACCCGACGACACGTCGGCCACCGTGGTATTCGACCGGGTCACCTTCGGCTACCGCCCCGGTGTGCCGGTCGTCCACGACGTCTCGCTGACGCTGCGGCCCGGCACGGTCACCGCGCTGGTCGGCCCGTCCGGGTCGGGAAAGTCGACGCTGGCCGCGCTGCTGGCCCGCTTCTACGACGTGCAGCAGGGCGCGATAACCGTTGACGGACAAGATATCCGGTCGTTGACCGCCGACGAGCTCTACACCCGGGTCGGATTCGTCCTGCAGGAAACCCAGCTCGTGCACGGCACCGTCGCCGAGAACATCGCGCTGGCCGTCCCCGATGCCACCCCCGCTCAGATCGAGGCCGCGGCGCGCGAGGCTCAGATCCACGAGCGCATCATGCGGCTGCCGGCACGGCTACGACACCATGCTCGGTGCGGCCAGCGGCCTGTCCGGCGGGGAACGTCAACGGCTTGACGATCGCGCGCGCGATACTCGCCGACACCGGTGTCCTCATCCTCGACGAGGCCACCGCGTTCGCCGACCCTGAGTCGGAATACCTTGTGCAGCAAGCGCTCAACCGGCTGACCCGAGACCGCACAGTACTGGTGATCGCGCATCGGCTGCACACCATCGTCGGCGCCGATCAGATCGTCGTGCTCGACCACGGCCGCATCGCCGAACAGCGGTACCCACGACGAATTGCTGGCCGCCGACGGACGTTATCGCCGACTGTGGGACAGCGGCCGTCGCGACCCGGTGACCGCCACCACAGCGCAGGAGGCCGCGCGATGATCCGCACCTGGATCGGCCTGGTCCCGGCCGAGCGTCGCGGCAGGGTTCGTGGTGTACACCGTGCTCGCGTTGATCTCGGTGATCGTGCGGGCCGTCGGTACCGTCCTGCTGGTCCCGTTGGTGGGAGCGTTGTTCAGCGACGCGCCGCACCGGGCGCTGGGATGGCTGGGCTGGCTCACCGCCGCGACCGCGGCCGGCTGGGCGATCGACACCGCCACTGCGCGAATCGGTTTCGATCTCGGCTTCGCGGTGCTCGACCACACCCAGCACGATGTGGCGGATCGGTTGCCGGATGTGCGGCTGGAGTGGTTCAGTGCCGACAACACCGCGACGGCACGGCAGGCGATCGCCGCGACCGGACCGGAACTGGTCGGGCTCGCCGTGAACCTGCTCACCCCGTTGGTCACCGCGGTGCTGCTGCCGGCCGCCATCGCGGTGGCCCTGCTGCCGGTGTCCTGGCAGCTCGGCGCCGCCGCCATGGGCGGTGTGCCGTTGCTGCTCGGAGCACTGTGGGCTTCGGCCCGGCTGGCCCGTCGCGCCGATCATGCTGCCGCGCGAGGCGAATACGTCGCTGACCGAGCGGATCATCGAATTCGCCCGCACCCAGCAGGCGTTGCGCGCCGCGCGGCGCGTCGAGCCGGCCCGAAGCATGGTCGGTGACGCGCTGGCCGCCCAGCACGGCGCGACGATGCGGCTGCTGACCATGCAGGTTCCCGGCCAGCTGCTGTTCAGCCTGGCCAGCCAGCTCGCGCTGATCCTGTTCGCCGGTGCGACAACCGCTTTGACGGTCACCCACACGCTGAGCGTGCCGGAGGCGGTCGCGCTGATCGTCGTGATCGCCCGCTACCTGGAGCCGTTCACCTCGATCAGTGAGCTGGGGCCGGCGCTGGAGAGCACCCGCGCGACCCTGGACCGGATCCGCGCGGTGCTCAGCGCGCCGGTCATGACCGCCGGAACCGAAACCCGCCGCGGCCCCCACGACGCGCCGCTCATCGAATTCGACCGACGTCACCTTCGGCTACGACGGCGCAAGCGCGCCGGTGCTGGACGGCGTGAGCTTCGCGCTTCGACCGGGCACCACCACAGCGATCGTCGGGCCGTCCGGTTCGGGCAAGAGCACGATCCTGGCGCTGATCGCCGGCCTGTACCAGCCCGGCCAGCGGCCGCGTGCTGGTCGACGGCGTCGATGTCGCGACGCTCGACGCCGAAGCCCGCCGTGCGGCGACCAGCGTGGTGTTTCAACACCCCTACCTGTTTCACGGGACCATCCGCGAGAACATCGTCGGCCGGAGACCCGACAGCCGCCGAGGCCCAGTTCAGCCGCGCCGTCGCGCTGGCCCGGGTGGACGAACTCACCGGCAGGCTGGCTGCGGGCGCCGACACGGTCGTCGGCGAAGCCGGCTCGGCGCTGTCCGGTGGTGAGCGGCAGCGGGTCAGCATCGCGCGCGCTCTGCTCAAACCGGCGCCGATACTGCTGGTCGACGAGGCCACCAGCGCGCTGGACACCGAGAACGAGGCCGCCGTGGTCGACGCGCTCACCGCGGATCCGCAATCACGCACCCGGGTGATCGTCGCCCACCGGCTGGCCAGTATCCGCCATGCCGACCGGGTGCTGTTCCTCGATGCGGGCAAGATCGTCGAGGACGGCACGGTCGACGAGTTGCTCGACCGCGGGTGGACGTTTCGACGACTTCTGGCGCCAGCAGCGCGACGCCGCCGAGTGGCGAATCCACGTCAGCTAGGCGCAGTTTCTTGCCAGCCCTGCTCGTGGTGGTTTTGATGTACGCACAACAGGCAATGCGACACGCCGGTACCTGGGGTCGCCGCGGATCACGCGATGACCAGCAGAATGACACCGATACGTCTAAATCGAAGGGACAACGATGACCTTGAAATGTTTGCCACCGGGGTGGCCGCCGTGGCCGCCATCGGAGCCGCCGCAGCCGGCGCGACCTCACTGGCCTCCAGCGGCGCACCCGCACCGCAGGTAGTGCCCGTCGTGCTCAGCGCGCCGCTCGACCCGCCGCCGCCCGCGCCCGGCCAGCCGCCGCTGCCGAGCCCGGAACAGCTGTCCGACCTGTGCAACCGCGTCACCGACCCCGGCGTGGGCTACGAGACCAAAGTCGGCCTGGTGGAAAACGGAATCCCGCCTGGCGAGGGCCACGTTGCCGACCACGACCTGCGCAAGGCCTTCCGCAACGGAAACTTCCCGGAGCAGTTCGCCGTCACGCAACATCGAGCCGGTTCCGGGCAACGGCGCCAAAGCCGACGTCGCCATCACGGGACCGAAGTTCGCCGGTCCGGTCGAAAAGACTCTCGTGTTCATCGATCAGGGCGGCACCTGGGTGCTGCAGCACGACGCCGCGCTGGCGCTGATCCAGGCGGCCACGGCCGTCAACTGACGGGAGGGCGCGCGGCACTCAGCGTGCTGGGTGACCGCGTCGAGGTCGAGCAACCGCGCGTGCAGCACGGTGCGATTTCGCAGCGCCGAGCGCACCGCGCGGTGCAGGCCGTCTTCGAGGTAGCAGACGCCCTTCCACTTCACGGCGTGCGGGAAGAGGTCGCCGTAGAAGGTGGAGTCCTCGGACAGCAGTCGATCCAGGGCCAGCACTGTCGTGGTGGTGACCATTTCGTCGAGCCGGATCTGTCGCGGCGGAATCCGGGACCAGTCCCGGTAGGACAGGCCGTGCTCCGGGTACGGCTTGCCGTCGCGCACACCCTTGAAGATCATCCGCGGCTCGATTCCCCCGATGCGGCCATGCCGGCAAGGTTAGCGCGTGCGACGGCCAGGGTAGTCGCTGGTGATCCCCGTAAACTGGTCGGGTTAGGAGGGTCGATCCGGATGGGAACTGCCGATGAGCGCCGCTTTCAGGTGCTGCGCGCGATCGTCGCCGACTTCGTCGCCACCCAGGAGCCGATCGGCTCGAAGTCGCTGGTAGACCGGCATAACCTCGGCGTCTCGTCGGCGACGGTGCGCAACGACATGGCCGTGCTCGAGGCCGAGGGCTACATCACCCAGCCGCACACCAGCTCCGGTCGGGTACCGACCGAAAAGGGCTACCGCGAGTTCGTCGACCGGCTCGACGACGTCAAGCCGCTGTCGGCGGCCGAGCGGCGCGCCATCCAGAGCTTCCTGGAGTCCGGCGTCGACCTCGACGACGTCCTGCGTCGCGCCGTGCGGCTGCTGGCCCAACTGACCCGGCAGGTCGCCGTCGTGCAGTACCCGACGCTGTCGACGTCGACGGTGCGGCACCTGGAAGTCATCGCGCTGACCCCGGCCAAGCTGCTGATGGTGGTGATCACCGACACCGGCCGGGTGGACCAGCGCGTCGTCGAACTCGGCGACGTCATCGACGACCACCAGCTCTCGCAGCTGCGCGAGATGCTCGGGCAGGCGCTGGACGGCAAGAAGCTGGCGGCGGCGTCCGTCGCCGTCGCCGACCTGGCCGCCCAGCTCGACGGTCGTGGCGGCCAGTCCAAGAGCCTCAGCGACGCGGTCGGCCGCTCGGCCACGGTGCTGCTCGAGTCGCTGGTCGAGCACACCGAGGAGCGGCTGCTGCTGGGCGGCACCGCCAACCTGACCCGCAACACCGCCGACTTCGGTGGCTCGCTGCGCTCGATCCTGGAAGCACTCGAAGAACAGGTCGTCGTCCTGAAGTTGCTCGCCGCCCAGCAAGAAGCCGGCAAGGTCACCGTGCGCATCGGGCAGGAGACCGAGGCCGAGCAGATGATCGGCACCTCGGTGGTGTCCACCACCTACGGCACCCTCGACACCGTCTACGGCGGCATGGGTGTGCTCGGCCCCACCCGGATGGACTATCCGGGAACTATCGCTAGTGTCGCTGCGGTTGCTCTCTACATCGGCGAAGTGCTGGGTACGCGATGAGCCCGCATTGCAGGCACAATTCATTGATGGCCGTCATTTGCACGGCCGATCTGGGCCTGAGAGCCCAGGAAGGTTCAGGAAGGTCACAGCGTGGCACGCGACTATTACGGTCTGCTCGGCGTGGGCAAGAACGCGAGCGATACGGAGCTCAAGCGCGCGTATCGCAAACTGGCGCGCGAGTTGCACCCCGACGTCAACCCCGACGAGGGCGCACAGGCGAAGTTCAAGGAGATCAGCGCCGCCTACGAGGTGCTGTCCGACCCCGAGAAGCGGCGCATCGTCGACATGGGCGGCGACCCGCTGGAGAACGCCGCGGCGGCGGCGGCGGTGGCTTCGGCGGGTTCGGTGGGCTGGGCGATGTTTTCGAGGCGTTCTTCGGCGGCGGTTCGACGTCGCGCGGGCCGGCCGGACGGGTCCGGCCGGGTTCGGACTCGCTGCTGCGGATGCGGCTGGATCTGACCGAATGCGCGACCGGCGTCAGCAAGCAGGTCACCGTCGACACCGCGGTGCTGTGCGACCGCTGCCAGGGCCGCGGCACCAACGGCAACTCGACGCCGGTGTCCTGCGACACCTGTGGCGGTCGCGGCGAGGTGCAGACCGTGCAGCGCTCGCTGCTCGGCCAGGTGATGACGGCGCGACCCTGCCCCACCTGCCGCGGCGTCGGCGAGGTGATCCCCGACCCCTGCCACCAGTGTGGCGGCGACGGCCGGGTGCAGGCCCGTCGGGAGATCGCCGTGAAGATCCCCGCCGGCGTCGGCGACGGCATGCGGGTCCGGCTCGCCGCCCAGGGTGAAGTGGGGCCCGGCGGGGGACCGGCCGGCGACCTGTACGTCGAGATCCACGAGCAGCCGCACGACATCTTCGTGCGCGACGGCGACGATCTGCACTGCACGATTTCGGTGCCGATGGTCGACGCGGCCCTGGGCACGACGGTGACCGTCGACGCGATCATCGACGGCCTGACCGAGATCACCATCCCGGCGGGGACCCAGCCCAGTTCGGTGACGACCCGTCGCGGCCACGGGATGCCGCACCTGCGTTCCGGTGTGCGCGGCGACCTGCACGTGCACGTCGAGGTGGTGGTGCCCGATCGTCTCGACCACCAGGACGCCGACCTGCTGCGCGAGTTCAAGAGCCGCCGCGACCGCGACGTCACCGAGGTCAAGTCGACCCACACAGCCGGCAACAACAACGGCGGGTTGTTCAGCCGTCTGCGCGAAACCTTCACCGGGCGCTAATTGCCCGGCCTGTTCTACATCGACGCGCTGCCCGACCGCGGTGAGCTGGCGGTCGTCGACGGCGACGAAGGTTTCCACGCCGCCACCGTGCGACGCATCCGAGTGGGCGAGGAGCTGATTCTCGGCGACGGCGCCGGCAGTGTGGCCCGCTGTGTCGTCGAAGAGACCGCCCGCGACGGGCTGCAGGCCCGGGTGGTGGACCGCCGGCAGGTGGCGCCGGCCCAGCCGTCGGTGACCGTGGTCCAGGCGCTGCCCAAATCCGAGCGTTCCGAGCTGGCCGTCGAGCTGGCCACCGAAGCCGGCGCCGACGCGCTGGTGGCCTGGCAGGCCGCGCGCTGCGTGGCCCGCTGGGATGGTGCCCGCGCCGAGAAGGGTCTGCGGCGATGGCGCGCAGTCGCACGCGCCGCGGCCCAACAGTCCCGACGCGCCTACATCCCGTCGGTCGATGGCGTGCTGTCGACCGCGGCGCTGGTCACGCGGATCGGCGAGGTGACGTCCTCGGGAGGCGTCGTCCTGGCGCTGCACGAGGCCGCCGACGGCCCGCTGACGGATCTGAGGTTGGCGCAGGCCAAGTCGCTGATGCTGGTGGTCGGCCCCGAAGGCGGCATCGCTCCCGACGAACTGGCCGCGATCGTCGATGCCGGGGCGAACGCGGTGCGCCTGGGCCCGACCGTGCTGCGCACCTCGACCGCGGCGGCTGTCGCGCTGGGCGCGATGGGCGTGTTGACGCCGCGGTGGAGGCAGGCTGACCCGACGGCGCCTGAAAGGGGAGCCGACGTTTACAGCGGGGGGACTGCTGCTCTGGGCTCGTAGGTGTCCAGGAGGGTGGAGTGGCTGACGAGCCATTGGCGCTTAGACTCCAACCCTTCCACGAGGTAGCGAGTTCCGATGCGGCTCGTGACGCACTTCAGGATCTCGACGGCCGACTCGTGTTGTCCCCGTCGTCGGTCCCATATAGCACCCTCGACAAGCGCTGTATGACGCAGTGAATCAAATCTGCGACGCGTCACACTTTTAGTGTACTAAATCGGACCAAATATCTGCCGCTTTCATGTTTTCGGGCAATTCCCTGCACTGCCGTTATCAAAGCAATGAGAACACCGACGCCATTGGCCAGCGCCGAACAGCCTTCCGCTCACGCAACGGCTGACCGCTGGGTTCGCAACCGCACGGCGGTAGACTGGAACGCCAAACCGCTGGACAAACCACAGAAAGCAGGCATTAGAACCCACCGTGACGCCCCGCGAGACCAACACTGCTGCTCGTCGCATCTCGGTTCGCAGCAGCATCGACGTTCCGCCCGACCTCATCATGGGCCTGCTTGGCTCCGCCGACGAAAACCTGCGCGCACTCGAGCGCCTGCTGGCCGCAGATCTGCATGTGCGCGGCAACGCAGTGACGCTGTCCGGTGAGCCCGCCGACGTCGCGCTCGCCGAACGGGTCCTCGCCGAACTGGTCGAGATCGTCGACGGTGGCCAGCCGCTGACCCCGGAAGGGGTGCGCCACAGCGTCGCGATGCTGGTCGGCACCGGCAACGAGTCACCGGCCGAAGTGCTGACGCTGGACATCCTGTCGCGTCGCGGCAAGACGATTCGGCCCAAAACTCTCAACCAGAAGCGCTACGTCGATGCGATCGACAACCACACCATCGTGTTCGGGATCGGTCCGGCCGGCACCGGCAAGACCTACCTGGCCATGGCCAAGGCGGTCAACGCCCTGCAGACCAAGCAGGTCACCCGCATCATCTTGACCCGGCCGGCGGTGGAAGCCGGTGAGCGGCTTGGCTTTCTGCCTGGCACGCTGAGCGAGAAGATCGACCCGTACCTGCGTCCGCTCTACGACGCACTGCACGACATGATGGACCCCGAGCTGATCCCGAAGCTGATGTCGGCGGGAGTGATCGAGGTTGCGCCGCTGGCATACATGCGCGGCCGCACGCTCAATGACGCGTTCATCATCCTCGACGAGGCGCAGAACACCACCGCCGAACAGATGAAGATGTTCCTCACGCGTCTGGGTTTCGGCTCCAAAGTCGTTGTCACCGGCGATGTTACCCAGATCGATCTGCCGGGCAACCACCGGTCGGGTTTGCGTGCGGCGGTCGACATTCTCGACGGAATCGACGACATCCACGTCTCGGAACTGACCAGTGCCGACGTGGTCCGTCATCGGCTGGTTTCCGAAATCGTCGACGCCTACGCACGACACGAACAGCCCGGCCTGACGTGAACCGCGCTGCGCGCCGCGCTCCCGGTCGTCGGTGACCCCGTGACCCGCGCCGACGACCGGACCGTGCGCCGCGAGAGCGGCGCCACTGAGGAGGAGTGGCGCCCGTGACCATCGAGGTTGCCAACGAATCCGGAATCGACGTGTCCGAATCCGAATTGATCAGCGTCGCAAAGTTTGTCATCACCCAGATGGACGTCAACCCGGCCGCTGAGTTGTCGATGGTGCTGTTGGACACCGCGGCGATGGCCGACCTGCACATGCGCTGGATGGACCTACCCGGGCCGACCGACGTGATGAGCTTCCCGATGGACGAGCTCGAGCCGGGCGGACGCCCCGATGCGCCGGAGCCGGGACCGGCGATGCTCGGCGACATCGTGCTGTGCCCCGAGTTCGCCGCCGAGCAGGCCGCGGCAGCTGGTCACTCACTGGGACATGAGTTGGCGCTGTTGACCATTCACGGCGTCCTGCATCTGCTCGGCTACGACCACGGCGAGCCGGACGAAGAAAAAGAGATGTTCGGCCTGCAGCGCCGCCTGCTCGAGGAGTGGGTTGCCGATCAGGTCGAGTTCTACCGCAAGCTGCGCCAGCATGAGCGAGACCAGCGGTTGCTGGACAAATCAAGGTATTTCGAGAATTGAACAGCTCCGCTTCGCTGCTCGGCGCGATCCTGCTGATCTCTCTGGGTAGCGTGTTCGCGGCCATCGATGCGGCGGTCAGCACGGCCTCGATCGCGCGGGTGCAGGAAATGGTTCGCGATGAGCGACCCGGCGCGGTGCGCCTGGCCAAGGTGATGACCGATCGGCCCCGATACATCAACTTGGTGGTGCTGCTGCGGATCGTCTGTGAGATCAGCGCGACGGTTCTGCTGGCCCAGTTCTTCTATCGGCAGGTGAGCCGCGACTGGGGTCTGTTCATCGCCGCGGTCGTCATGGTGGTGATCAGCTTCGTCGTCATCGGTGTCGGTCCGAGGACGCTCGGCCGTCAGAACGCCTACTCCATCGCTCTGGTGTCAGCGCTTCCGCTGCAAGCGATTTCGGTACTGCTGACCCCGATCAGCCGCGTGCTGGTGGTGCTCGGAAACATGCTGACACCCGGTCGCGGCTTCCGTAACGGCCCGTTCGCCTCCGAGATCGAGTTGCGCGAAGTCGTCGACCTGGCGCAGCAGCGCGGTGTGGTCGCCGCCGACGAACGGCGGATGATCGAGTCGGTGTTCGAGCTCGGCGACACACCGGCCCGCGAGGTGATGGTGCCCCGCACCGAGATGATCTGGATCGAAAACGACAAGTCCGCCGCCGAGGCTACATCGGTGGCCGTGCGCAGCGGGCACTCCCGCATTCCGGTCATCGGCGAGAACGTCGACGACATCGTCGGCGTGGTGTATCTGAAAGATTGTGTCCAACAGGCGTATTACTCGTCGGCGAGCGGTCGCGAGACCGCGGTGACGGAGGTGATGCGACCGGCGGTGTTCGTGCCGGACTCCAAGCCGCTCGATCAGTTACTGCGCGAGATGCAACGGACGCGCAACCACATGACGCTGCTGGTCGACGAGTACGGCGCGATCGCGGGCCTGGTGACCATCGAGGACGTGCTGGAGGAGATCGTCGGGGAGATCGCCGACGAGTACGACGCGGCCGAGGTTGCACCGGTGGAAGATTTGGGCGACAACCGGTTCCGGGTGTCGGCGCGGTTGCCGATCGAAGACGTCGGCGAGCTGTACGGCGTGGAATTCGAGGAGGATCTCGACGTGGACACGGTTGGTGGCTTGCTGGCTTTGGAGTTGGGCCGGGTCCCGTTGCCCGGCTCCGAGGTGAAGTCACACGGTCTGCGGTTGCACGCCGAGGGTGGTCCTGACCACCGCGGCCGGGTGCGGATCGGCACCGTACTGGTCAGCCGCGATGACTGACTTCCGTTCCGGCTTCGTCTGTTTCGTCGGGCGACCGAACACCGGCAAGTCGACCCTGACCAATGCGCTGGTCGGCTCGAAAGTGGCGATTACGTCGAACCGCCCGCAGACCACCCGGCACACCATCCGGGGCATCGTGCACCGCGACGACTTCCAGATCATCCTGGTCGACACCCCGGGCCTGCATCGGCCGCGCACCCTGCTGGGTAAGCGGCTCAACGACCTGGTCCGCGACACCTACAGCGAAGTCGACGCCATCGGCTTGTGCATTCCGGCCGACGAGGCGATCGGACCGGGGGACCGGTGGATCGTGGAGCAGATCCGATCTACCGCTCCCAGAACGACAATTGATCGCCGTCGTCACCAAGATCGACAAGACGCCCAAGGACAAGTTGGCCGCTCAACTCGTCGCGGTGAGCGAACTGGTCGGCGACTCCGCGGAGGTCGTCCCGGTCTCGGCGGTCAGCGGTGAGCAAGTCGACGTGCTGATCGGGGTACTGGCCGGTGTGCTGCCGCCCGGGCCGGCGTATTACCCCGACGGCGAGCTGACCGACGAACCCGAAGAAACTCTGATGGCCGAGTTCATCCGGGAGGCGGCCCTGGAAGGCGTGCGCGACGAGCTGCCGCATTCGCTCGCGGTGGTGATCGACGAAGTCAACCCCCGCGAGGGGCGCGACGACCTGATCGACGTGCACGCGATTCTCTTCGTCGAACGCGACAGCCAGAAAGGCATCGTGATCGGCAAGGGCGGGGAGAGGCTGCGCGAAGTGGGCACCGCCGCACGCGGTCAGATCGAGAAGCTGCTGGGCACCAAGGTGTACCTCGACCTGCGCGTCAAGGTGGCCAAGAATTGGCAGCGCGACCCCAAACAGCTTGGCCGACTTGGCTTTTGACCTGCAGTTGACTTAACGCACAGCCTCCGGTCTCGGCGTTCCACCAGACCGCCGGCTGCTTGGCCGCCCAGCCGCCCACCGCCTCGAGTTCGGCAGCCAACGACACCAGCAGCGGCTCGCTGTTGGCCGGTCCCATCAGTTGCACGCCGATCGGCAAGCCTTCGGCGGTGAAGCCGGCCGGAACGTTGATCGACGGCCACCCCAACACATTCCACGGCCAGGTCACCGGGCAGGCGGCGATCATCTCGCGGTCGGTGCCCAGGCCGCTGAGCCCGTCGAAGGCGTCGGCCAGCGGGGGAGGCAGCGCCGTCGTCGGCGCCACCACCACGTCGACAATGCGGAAGATCGAGCCGACCCGCCGTTGGTTGGCGGCTTCGCTCGCCCGGGCGGCGCGCAGGATCTGCTGCGAGAGCACCCGGCCCATCCGCATATTGGCCAGCGTCCGGCGGTCGAACTCGACACCGTCACCCAACCGCTCGGCCCAGTCCAGCAGCCCGGATGTGGACCGCGACAGAAAGTTCCAGGACAGCCGCAACCCGTAATCGGGATTGCCGTCGACCACGCTGTGTCCCAACATGTCGAAGCTGATCGCCCACCGATTCCAGCGCCGCCTCGATCTCCGGATCCAGTCGAGCCGGAAAAGCGGTGAAGGGGAACCGGGTCGACAGCGCGATGCGCAGGGAGCCCGGGCGCGATACCGACGTGATCGGACACCGTCACCGGCCGTGGCTTGTGCAGGTCGCCGTCGACGTTGCCGGACGCCGCATCGAGCACCAGCGCCGCGTCGGCGACGGTGCGGGCCAGCACGCCGTTGACGGTGATCCCGTTGAACGCCTCGCGCAGCGGCCAGGTCGAGATGCGGCCACGCTGAGGCTTGATGCCGACCAGATGGGTCCAGGCCGCCGGGATGCGGACGCTGCCCGCCCCGTCGGAGCCGATCGCCGCGGTCACCAGGCCGGCGGCCACCGCGGCCGCGCTGCCACCCGAGGATCCGCCCGGTGTGTGCCGGCGCGACCACGGGTTGCGGGTGTGGCCGAATGCGGGCCCACTCGTGAACGGCCACTGGCCCAGCTCGCAGGTGTTGGTCTTGCCGACGATCACCGCGCCGGCGGCCTTGAGGCGGCGCACCACCTCGGCGTCCTGGGTGGCCGGCTGGACATAGCCGGACGTGCCGAAGGAGGTGGGCTGGCCGGCGACGTCGACGTCGTCCTTGACCGCGATCGGCACACCGAGCAGCGGCGCCTGGTCGCCGTCGGCGCGGCGCCGGTCGGCCACGGCGGCGTCGGCCAGCGCCGACTCGGTGAGCACCACGCGGAACGCGTTCAGCGTCGACTGGCTCAGTTCGATGGCGTGCAGCGAGCGGCGGACCAGCTCGTCAGAGGTCACCTCACCGCTGGCCAGCTGGTAGAGCTGGTCGGTCAGCGTCGGGAAGCGGCGATCGGTGGAGTTACTCATCAGTACCGACATTATCGGCGCGTGCGCGGGGCGCCGTCGCAACCTGGTGACAAACTGGTCCCCATGCGGCTGTATCGGGATCGAGCGGTGGTGCTGCGCCAGCACAAGCTCGGCGAAGCCGACCGGATCGTCACCCTGCTCACCCGCGACCATGGGCTGGTTCGCGCGGTGGCCAAGGGTGTGCGCCGCACCCGCAGCAAATTCGGTGCGCGACTGGAACCGTTCGCGCATATCGACGTCCAACTGCACCCTGGCCGCAACCTCGACATCGTCACGCAGGTCGTTTCGCTTGACGCGTTCGCCACCGACATCGTCAGCGACTACGGCCGCTACACCAGCGCGTGCGCGATGCTGGAAACCGCCGAGCGTCTCGCCGGCGAGGAGCGGGCACCGGCGCCGGAACTGCACCGTCTCAC
Organism: uncultured Actinomycetota bacterium; assembly: GCA_963796825.1. Lineage (GTDB taxonomy): Bacteria > Actinomycetota > Actinomycetes > Mycobacteriales > Mycobacteriaceae > Mycobacterium. The sequence goes on along the minus strand of CAWCNE010000003.1, from coordinate 507,476 downwards.
GGTCGGTGCGCTGCGGGCGGTCGCCGACGGCCGCCGGCCCCGCGAGCTGGTGCTGGATGCTTATCTGCTGCGGGCCATGGGCATCGCCGGGTGGGCCCCGGCGCTGACCGAATGCGCGCGCTGCGCCACGCCGGGCCCGCACCGGGCGTTTCACGTCGCCGCGGGTGGCAGCGTGTGCAGCTACTGCCGCCCCGCCGGTGCGACGACGCCGCCGCTGGGTGTGCTGGATCTGATGGCGGCGCTGCGCGACGGCGATTGGGAAGCCGCGGAGGGCACGCCGCAATCAGCCCGCAGCCACGTCAGCGGATTGGTGGCCGCTCACCTGCAATGGCATTTGGAGCGGCAGCTGCGAACCTTGCCGTTGGTCGAGCGGATGCGGCCTGGCGGCCCGATCGATCGCATAGATCAGAGCCTCCTCGACCGTCGGGTAGCTCTGGTCAGGCAGGATGTGGCGCATGGAGACGAGCCGGGTGAGCCGCTCAGAGCGGAGGGCTGAGCGCAAGCGGAAGTCCGACTTCCCGCAGCTCGCCCCGGCGCCCGATGACTATCCCGTCTTCCCCGACACGTCGACGTGGCCGGTGGTTTTTCCCGCCGCTGCCGCCCTCGCCGGACGGCGGCCCCCGTCGGCCGCCGCAGCACATCTCCAAGGCGGCCGCCCCGTCGATTCCGGCCGAGCAGCTGCCCAATCACGTCGCGATCGTGATGGACGGCAACGGCCGCTGGGCCACCCAGCGCGGCCTGCCGCGTGTCGAAGGCCACAAGATGGGCGAGGCGGTCGTCATCGATATCGTCTGTGGCGCAATCGAAATCGGCATCAAGTGGCTCAGCCTCTATGCGTTCTCCACCGAGAACTGGAAGCGCTCCGCCGACGAAGTCCGTTTCCTGATGGGGTTCAACCGCGACGTGGTGCGACGCCGCCGGGTGAACCTCAACGAGATGGGTGTGAAGATCCGTTGGGTGGGTTCGCGGCCACGCCTGTGGCGCAGCGTCATCAACGAGTTGGCGGTCGCCGAGGAACATGACCCTCAACAACGACGTGATCACGGTGAACTACTGCGTCAACTACGGTGGCCGCACCGAAATCGCCGAAGCGGCAAGGGATATCGCGCGTGAGGCGGCTGCCGGCAAGCTCAACCCCGAGCGGGTCAACGAGGCGACCGATCGCCCGGCATCTGCACCGCCCGGACATTCCCGACGTGGATCTGCTGCTGCGGACCTCGGGGGAGCAGCGGACCAGTAACTTCATGCTCTGGCAGGCGGCGTACGCCGAGTACATCTTTCAGGACACGCTCTGGCCCGACTACGACCGCCGCGACCTGTGGGCGGCCTGCGAGGAGTACGCGTTGCGGCATCGACGGTTCGGGACGGCGTGATGGGATTTCAACCCCTACCTGGCAGGTGTGACTGATGTCGTCGTTGCAGGAGCGCCTGCTGGCCGTGCTTTCCGAGGTGCTGCCCGTCGATGCGGAATCCGACGGCGCACTGACCGTCCACCACGGCGGCACGATCGCATCGTTGCGGGCGGTGACCATCACCGAAGACCTCGACCTGGTATCGCTGACCCAGATGGTGGCGTGGGATCTGTTGCTGAACAAGAAGATTCGCGACAGCGTCGCCGAGCAGTCGCGCACCACCCTGTTGGGATCGGTGACGCTGACCGAGAAGGCAGGCAAGACCGCAGACGTGGTGTTGCGCTACAACTTTCCCGGCAACGGCCTCAACGACGACGCGCTGCGCACGCTGATCCTGATGGTGCTCGACAAGGGCGCCGAAATCCGGCGTGCGGTAACGAGCTTAGCGGCAGTCCGAGCAGGTGCCGTAGATCTCGATGGTGTGGCTGACGTCGGAGAACCCGTGTTTGGTGGCCACTTCAGCCGCCCACGCCTCGACCTCGCGATCGCCCACCTCGACAGTCGACCCGCAGCTGCGGCACACCAGGTGGTGGTGATGGTGTTCCGAGCAGCGACGGTAGACCGACTCGCCGGTGTCGTTGCGCAGCGTGTCGAGCAGACCGGCGCCGGCCATCGACTGCAGCGTCCGGTAGACGGTGGTCAGACCGATGTTCTCGCCGCGGCGGCGCAGCTCGTCGTGCAGCTCCTGGGCCGAGCGGAAATCGTCCAGCGTGTCGAGCAGATTCCGCGATCGCCGCTCGCTGCCGGGTGGCACGGACGCCGGCCTGCGGTGCGTCACTTGTCGTCCTCCCCGGCGTGCGCGACGGCATCGACCACGATGTGCGCCAGGTGATGATCGACCAGCCGGTAGAGCACTTCGCGGCCGGACCGCTCCCCGGTGACCACGCCCGCGGCCTTGAGGATCTTCAGGTGCTGGCTGACCAGGGGCTGCGGCACGCCGAGCGCGTCGACCAGCTCATGCACGCAGCGCTGGGACGCCTGCAGCTGCAGCACGATTGCGATCCGCACCGGAGCAGCCAGTGCGCGCAGCAGCTCGCCGGCGGCATCGAGGATCTCCCGCGGCGGCGGCGACGGCAGTTCCGCGGAGTCGCTGTGCCGGTGCTCGCCGACCAGTTCATCACCGTCGGCTGCGGTGGAGGATGAGAGAGACATGCTGCCCCCACTGTCACATGCACAACCACGCATGTCAAAGAGCGCGCGGGCGGATCGCTACGATGACGGATCGTCCGCGTTTCACAACAACAGGAGTCCTCACCTCGTGGCGTCCGTCATCGACACCGTCGTCAACCTCGCCAAGCGGCGTGGCCTGGTCTATCCCGCCGGCGAGATCTACGGCGGCACCAAATCGGCGTGGGACTACGGGCCGCTGGGCGTGGAACTCAAGGAGAACATCAAGCGGCAGTGGTGGCGCTCGGTCGTGACCGGTCGCGACGACGTCGTCGGCCTGGACTCCTCGATCATCCTGCCGCGTGAGGTGTGGGTGGCCTCCGGTCACGTCGAGGTCTTCAACGACCCGCTGGTCGAATGCCTGAACTGCCACAAGCGGCACCGCCAGGACCACATGCAGGAGGCCTACGCGCTCAAGAAGGGTGGCAGATCCCGACTCAGTGCCGATGAGCGAGATCGTCTGCCCCGACTGCGGCACCAAGGGCCAGTGGACCGAGCCGCGCGAATTCAACATGATGCTCAAGACCTACCTCGGCCCGATCGAGACCGAGGAGGGGCTGCACTATCTGCGGCCCGAGACCGCGCAGGGCATCTTCGTGAACTTCGCCAACGTGGTGACGACGTCGCGCCGCAAGCCGCCGTTCGGCATCGGCCAGATCGGCAAGAGCTTCCGCAACGAGATCACACCGGGCAACTTCATCTTCCGCACCCGCGAGTTCGAGCAGATGGAGATGGAGTTCTTCGTCGAGCCGTCGACCGCCGCGGAATGGCACCAGTACTGGATCGACACCCGCCACCAGTGGTACGTCGATCTCGGCATCAACCCGGAGAACCTACGGCTCTACGAGCACGCCGCAAGAGAAGCTGTCGCATTATTCGGACCGCACCGTCGACATCGAGTACAAGTTCGGTTTCTCCGGCAACCCGTGGGGCGAGCTCGAGGGTGTGGCCAACCGCACCGACTTCGACTTGTCCACGCACGCAAAGCATTCCGGTGTCGACCTGTCCTACTACGACCAGGCCAACGACACCCGTTACACGCCGTACGTGATCGAGCCGGCGGCCGGGTTGACCCGGTCGTTCATGGCGTTCCTGATCGACGCCTACCACGAGGACGAAGCGCCCAATGCCAAAGGCGGCGTGGACAAGCGGACCGTGTTGCGTCTCGACCCGCGGCTGGCGCCGGTGAAGGCCGCGGTGCTGCCGCTGTCCCGGCACGCCGACCTGAGCCCCAAAGCCCGCGATCTGGCCGCCGAGTTGCGCAAGTACTGGAATGTCGACTTCGACGACGCCGGCGCGATCGGCCGCCGTTACCGGCGCCAGGACGAGATCGGCACGCCCTACTGCGTGACGCTGGACTTCGACTCACTCGACGACCACGCGGTCACGATCCGCGAACGCGACGCCATGACGCAGGAACGGGTGGCGATCGACGGAGTGGTCGACTACTTGGGCTCGCGCCTGCGGGGCTGCTGAGACGAGATTTTGCCGAATCTCTACCCTATTGGTCACTCGTTGAATATCATCGGTAAGTCGACGCGGCGGCTCACTAGGGCGTGGTGAGCTGCCGCGTCCACCATTTTCCGGCAGAATCCCAGCTCAGAACCGGCCGCCACCACCCATGAAGCCGCCGTCGGAGGAGCCCGAACCGCCGAATGACGTCGGGCCCCAACCGCCACCGCCACCCCAGCCGCCGCGCATGCGCGTCGCTCGAGCATGTCGCCGATGATGATGCCGCCCATCATCGGCGCCGGTATGGTTGCCGCCGCCGTAGCGCGAGGTGTACGCCATCTGAGCGGACTGCACGTCCGACTCGGCCAGCGACTGGGCCTGCGCGGCCAGCGACGCCGCGTTGTTGGCATAGGTGATCGCTTCGTTGAGGTCGGTCGCCTTCGGTTCTGCGCGGCGTCGATCTGTCGGCTCGCCTCGGACAACCGGGTTCGCGCCTCGGGCCCGACGCTGCCCCGCCGGTTGTCGATGTAGTCCGACACGGCGTGCACCCGCGACTGCGCGGTGGACAGCGCCTGCTCCAGCGTCCGGGTGAGTCGTTCGCGCGGCCGCCTGCTCCTCGATCGACCGTGGCCAGCAGCCGATTCAGTTCGGCGTCGGCCTTGCTCAGCGCGGTGAACGAAGCGAGCGGGTCCGCGGAGCCGCCGGTGTGTGCCGCATCGAGAGCCCTGGCCGCCGCATCGCGGGCGCCGGCCAGATCGCGCAGATGGGGTGCCTTGGTTTTCTGGGCGCCCTGCAGTGCGGTGTCGGCATGCTCGATGCCGGACTGGATGTCGGCGATCAGTGACGGCAGTGTCGCGACCGCGTGCCGGATGTCGTTGGCGGCGCTGTCGACCGCGTCGAGTAACGAACGAGCCTGTCCCAGTGAGGATTCCGCGGCATGTACGGCGTCGACGAGGGCGCTCTGTTCGCCGCTGACCGGCTTGGACGCCTTCTCGCGGGCCTGGCCCAGATTCTGCTCGGCGAACGCCAGCCGGTCCTTGGCGGTCGCGACGTTGGTGGCCACCGAGGCCAGCGCGGCCGAGTCGAATTCGTTGTGCAGCTCGGTCATTCGCTGTTCTGCCGGTTCGACGCGGGCGGTCAGGTCGACAACCTGCTGGGTCAGCGCGTCCAGGCGCGACGGCGCGTTGACCACCAGGTCGCGCATCCCTTCGAAGTCCTCCCGCTGCGACTCCAGCTCGCGATCGGCGCGCGCCGCGTCGACGATCACCTCGGTCAGCAGCTCGCGTCGGCGCTGGCGGGTCTCGGGGATCGCGTCGTCGAGTTGTTGGCGCACGCTGAACGCCTGGGATAGCGCGGATTTGGCGGCGTCGACCGCTGCGGTGAACGGCTGGGTCCGCTGCTCGCCGAACTCCTCGATCGTCAGCGCGAGCTCGTTGGCGCTGGTTCGTACGGCGTTGTCGACGTCGACGACCTTCCACCGCGACAGATCGTCGAGGGCGCCCAGCGACAGGCTGGCCAACGCATCGGGATCGGTGGCGTCGACCCGTTTGGCTGCGGCCAACTCGGCGGCTCGCCGCCGACGGCGGCGCCAGCGGGTGAACACGTACAGCGCCACCACCGCGACGATGATCACGCCCAGCCCGATCAGCAGTGGCGCCGAACTCGCCGACTGCGGGCCGCGGTCCAGGCCGTTGGCCGCGGCGACCGCTGCGCCGGCTCCAGTCGCCGCGGCGCAGCGCGGGCTCGATCTGGTTGCGCCGCAGATCGTCGACCTGACCGGCGCCGATCGACTTCACGCGGTTCGGAATCCGGAACGCGTAGGAGTGGTCGACGGTCGCCACCGCCAGCACCGCGTCGAAGTCGCCGAGATCGCTGGCGGCTCGCGGTGCTGTCCGCCCAGCTGACGGCCGGCTGTCCGGAGAAGTTGTCGACGAACACCACCCACAGCTGGATGCGGCGGTCGGAGTACAGCTTGCCGCTGGCCGACTGAACCGCTGAGCGGCCGGCGGCACTCAATGCGCCGACGTTGTCGGTGATGTAGCCCGACAGCCGAAACGGCGGCTGGGCGGTGGCCGCCGGCGCGACCACTAGCGCGGCGATCAGCATCGCCATGAACATGGCACAAGAGCGGCGGAGGGTGCTCACGGGAGACAATCTAGCCCCGCGGCGAAGCGGGTCCGAGCGCTATCGATCCGACTGGCAGACTGTGCGTCGATGACGCAGCAAGACCCCTACGACGATTTCGACCGCCAGCGGGTAGTGCCCGAGGCGCCGAAGACCGCGGGCTTGCCGGGCACCGAGGGTCAGACTCCGCACCGATTTCGCCCGGGACCGCGCGCGGGTTCTGCACAGCGCCGCGCTACGCCGGCTCGCGGACAAGACGCAGGTCGTCGGACCGCGAGAAGGCGACACCCCTCGGACGCGACTGACCCATTCGCTGGAGGTCGCCCAGATCGGACGGGGGATGGCGATCGGACTGGGATGCGATCCCGACCTCGTCGACATGGCCGGCCTGGCCCACGACATCGGCCACCCGCCCTACGGGCACAACGGCGAGCAGGCCCTCGACGAGTTCGCGGCCGCGCACGGTGGCTTCGAGGGGAACGCGCAGAACTTCCGGATCCTGACCAGCCTCGAGCCCAAAGTCCTTGACGAACAAGGACATAGCGTTGGTCTGAACTTGACGCGGGCGGCGTTGGACGCGGTCACCAAATATCCGTGGGCGCGGGATCGGCATCGGCGCAAGTTCGGTTTCTACGACGTCGACCACGAGGCGGCCGAGTGGATGCGCGACCGCGCCCCCGCGGGTCGGCCCTGCCTGGAGGCTCAGGTGATGGACTGGGCTGACGACGTCGCCTATTCGGTGCACGACGTCGAGGACGGCGTGGTCTCCGGGCGAATCGACCTTCGCGTACTCGCCGACGATGACGAAGCCGCCGCGCTGGCCAAACTCGGCGAGCGTGACTTCGCCGGAATTCGCGCCGACGACCTGACCGCGGCGGCGCATCGGCTGGCGGGGCTGCCCGCGGTTGCCGCCGTCGGCAAATACGACGCGACGCTGTCGGCCGCGGTCTCGCTCAAGCGGATGACCAGCGAGCTGGTCGGCCGGTTCGCCTCGGCGGCGATCGCCGCCACCCGAGCGGACGCCGGTCCCGGACCGCTGGCCCGCTACCAGGCCGAGCTGTCCGTGCCCGAGGTGGTGCGCGCCGAGGTCGCCCTGCTGAAGACGCTGGCGTTGCAGTTCATCATGTCCGATCCGCGACACCAGGAAATCCAGGCCCGGCAACGGGAGGGCATCCATCGGGTAGCGCCGCGCGCTGCTGGCCGGGGCGCCCAACACGCTCGACCCGATCTTCGTCCCGGCCTTCAACGCCGCCGCCGACGACGGCGGGCGGCTGCGCGTGATCGTCGACCAGATCGCCTCCTACACCGAGGGACGCCTCGAACGCATCGACCGCGCAGCCCAGGCTGGCGACTAGGGTCTGGCCCATGGTCAAGCCACCGTTCTCGTCGCCGCCATGTCCATCGTCGCCGCACTGAGCGCGCTGTAGCTCCGCATCAGCAGCCGTCCACCGCGAGTTCGACGAGCGCCCCGGCACCGGGCGCCCAGACCCTGAGCGCGCAGCTGCACACCGCCGACGGCCGGTCGGTGGCCACCGCAACCTTCGAATTCGCCAACGGCTACGCCACCGTCACCGTCAAGTCGACCGCGGACCACATCCTGACGCCCGGCTTCACGCACATGCACATCCACGGCGTCGGCAAATGCGAGCCGAACTCGGCTCGACCCGATGGCCGGCCAGCCCGGCGATTTCCTGTCGGCCGGCATGCACTTCCAGGCGCCCGGGCACACCGGCGAGCCGATGAGCGGCGACCTGACCTCGCTGGAGGTGCGCCAAGACGGCGCGGCCTATCTGGTCACCACCACCGACGCGTTCACCAGGGATGATCTGCTGGCCGGCAGCAAGACGGCGATCCGTGCTGCACGGCGCCGAAGGCAGCCCCGACGCCGAGAAGCGATTCGCCTGCGGCGTGATCGGCATCGGCTAACCGCATCCGGTCGCTGATGGCGGCTCTAGACTGTGCCGATGGCCGGCCGCATCTCTGATCGCGATATCGCCGCCATCCGCGAACGGGTCCGCATCGAGGACGTCGTCGGTGACTACGTCCAACTGCGCAGGGCCGGCGCGGATTCGATGAAGGGCCTCTGCCCGTTCCACGACGAGAAGTCGCCGTCGTTTCACGTGCGCCCCAATCACGGCCACTTCCACTGCTTCGGCTGCGGCGAGGGCGGCGACGTGTATGCCTTCCTCCAGAAGATCGAACACGTCAGCTTTGTCGAGGCCGTCGAGCTGCTGGCCGACCGGATCGGGCACACCATCAGCTACACCGGGGCGCGCGACCACCAACGTGCAGCGCGACCGGGGCAGTCGCAGCCGGCTGACCGCCGCCAACGCCGAGGCGCAGACGTTCTACGCGGCGGCGCTGGAATCGCCGGAGGCGCAGCCGGCCCGCACGTACCTGACCGAGCGCAATTTCGACGGCGACGCCGCCCACCGCTTCGGCTGCGGCTTCGCGCCTTCGGGCTGGGACACCCTGACAAAGCATCTGCTGCGCAAGGGTTTTGAATTCAAGGAGCTCGAAGCGGCGGGCCTGTCGCGCGAGGGCCGCCGCGGTCCGATGGACCGGTTCCACCGCCGGCTGCTGTGGCCGATCCGGTCGTCGGCCGGCGAGGTGATCGGGTTCGGCGCGCGCCGGCTGTTCGACGACGACCCGATGGAAGCCAAGTACGTCAACACGCCAGAGACGTTGCTGTACAAGAAGTCGTCGGTGCTGTTCGGGATCGACCTGGCCAAGCGCGACATCGCCAAGGGCCATCAGGCCGTCGTCGTCGAGGGCTACACCGACGTGATGGCGATGCATCTGGCCGGGGTGACCACCGCGGTGGCATCCTGCGGCACCGCGTTCGGCGACGAGCACCTGTCGATGCTGCGCCGACTCATGATGGACGACAACTTCTTTCGCGGCGAGCTCATCTACGTGTTCGACGGCGACGAAGCGGGCCGGGCGGCCGCGCTCAAGGCGTTCTCCGGCGAGCAGCAACTGGCCGGCCAGTCCTTCGTCGCGGTCGCGGCCGACGGCATGGACCCGTGCGATCTCCGGTTGGCATCCGGCGACGGCGCGCTGCGCGATCTGGTGGCGCGACGAACTCCGTTGTTCGAGTTCGCGATTCGCACCACGCTGAGCGACATCGACTTGGACAACGCCGAAGGCCGGGTGTCGGCGCTGCGGCGTTGCGTGCCGATCGTGGCCCAGATCAAGGACCCGACGCTGCGCGACGAGTACGCGCGCCAGCTGGCCGGCTGGGTCGGCTGGCCGGATGTCGCACAGGTCATCGGCCGGGTCGCGCGAAGAGGCGAAAAACCCGACGGCGCAAGGTCGCAGCAAACCTCGTCGCTCCGCCAGCGCCGAGGCCGACGCCGGCGCGAAGCCGGCCGTGCCCCGTCCCAACCCCAACGACCCCACGCTGTGGCCGCAGCGCGAGGCGCTCAAGTCGGCGCTGCAGTACCCGGCGCTGGCCGGCCCGGTGTTCGACGCGCTCACCGTCGAAAGCTTCACCCATCCCGGGTACGCCGCGGTGCGCACCGCGATCCAAGCGGCCGGTGGCACCGCGACCGGCATCGGCGGCGGCGAATGGCTCGACGCGGTACGCCAGAAGGCGCTGTCACCCGCGGCCGCCGGGCTGGTCAACGAGCTCGGCGTCGAGGCGATCCGGGTCGAGGACGACGAGAAGCTGCCGCGCTACATCGCCGGCGTGCTGGCCCGGCTGCAAGAGGTCTGGATCGGCCGGCAGATCGCGGAGGTGAAGTCGAAGCTGCAGCGGATGTCGCCGGTGGAGCAGGGCGACGAGTATCACGCGCTGTTCGGCGATCTGGTCGCGATGGAGGCCTACCGGCGCAGCCTGCTCGAGCAGGCCAGCGGCGACGATCTCACCGCTTGAACGTCGCGGACTGTTGCGCGCTCGACGACGCTGGTCGCGTCGTCGATCTCGGTCAGCGTCACCATCCGCGCGTCCGGCGAGACCCGGTTGGCGACCTTGCGCCGGCCGGCGTCGATCATCGACTTGGCGGCGGGGCTGCCGGTCAGTGCGCGGTAGGTACCGACGATCTGCTCGTAACGACGCCGACCGGCCTTTGCTGCCCAACACATAGCCCAGTCCCAGCACGACGACGTAGCGGATCAAAACGGTCCCTTCTTCGAGGTTTGGTGGTGTGCGTCCATCCTGCCCCATACCGACCACCAAACGCCCGCCGGCGGGCGCATCGGTCTGGTTGGGCGTCGCGCACGCCGGTACGCTAGAGTCATCACTCGTTCCGCGCCGATGCGTTCGCGGACACCTAGCAGTCCCCTGTAGCTCAATTGGCAGAGCATTCGGCTGTTAACCGGAGGGTTGGTGGTTCGAGTCCACCCGGGGGAGCCAGTACTTCTAGCGGCCGCCGAATCCACCGAAGGGTGAGGGATTCTTGGTCGTCGTGCTCGACTTGCTCAGATAATCCGGGCAGTAAGCGCTCGATGCCAGCGCGGCGAACTTCATCGCACCGGCGTTGTTCAATCCGGGATTGAGCATGCTCAACTTGTTGACGACATCCGTTTCCGGCCGCCCCGTTGTTCATCATGTCGCAGGCGTATCTGCCGGCCTTGATGGCATCCGACCCGTTGCGAAAGGTCATGCCGGCCTTACTGAGCGAGTCGATGAAGTGCGCATCGGCGGCAGGGTCCGGCGGGACGGTGGGTTGGCGGTCGGGCGGCGGGTCGGCCAAGCGCCGGCACCGCCAGGCCGACTATGGCGGCTGCGCTGACCAGACCAAGAAAAAGTCGCATCGAATCATTGTCGGCCACATCGGACGCGATTGTCTTGTCGAACCTGTGTCGTCGCACGTCGGGTACCTGCAGGTCCGACCGAATCAAAGGCTGGAAGCGGCGCCGAAGTGAGGGTTGGATGGAGCCTGTGACGACAGCTGCGGAGAGTTCCATCGCCTGGGCCGACGGCGCCCTGCTGGCCATCGATCAGCGCGCGCTGCCGCACGAGCTGCGCTGGTTGCGGCTCACAGGCGTCGACGACGTCATCGACGCGATCAAGACCCTGGCCATCCGGGGTGCCCCGGCGCTCGGGGTGGCCGGCGCGTTCGGGGTGGCGCTGGCCGCCTACGCGCACGTCGGCGATACCGAGAAGGCGACGTCGGAGGCGCAGCGGATCGCGTCGGCCCGGCCCACCGCGGTCAATCTGGCCTGGGGCGTGCGGCGTGCGCTGGCGAGGTTGTCCGCGGGTCCCGACGCCGTGCTCGCAGAAGCCGAGCAGATGCTGGCCGAAGACGCCGAGGTCAACCGGGTGCTGCCACCCACGCGGCCGACCTGGTGCTGCGGCTGTGTCCCGACCGGCCGCTGCGGGTGCTCACGCACTGCAATACCGGCCGGTTGGCCACCACCGCGTTCGGTACCGCGCTGGGGGCGGTGCGGGTGCTGCACGCCCGCGGCAGGGTCGCCGAGGTGCTGGTCGACGAGACCCGGCCGCTGTTGCAGGGCGCCCGGCTGACCGCGTGGGAGCTGGCCGAGGCCGGCATTCCGCACCGGCTGACCATCGACTCCGCAGCGGCGTGGGCGATGGCCACCGGGCAGGTCGACTGCGTGCTGGTCGGCGCGGACCGCATCGCCGCCGACGGCTCGGTCGCGAACAAGATCGGCACCTACGCGCTGGCCGTCGCCGCGCACCGGCACGGCATTCCGTTCATCGTCGTCGCGCCCGAATCGACCCGCGACCCGGCGACCGCGACGGGACGCGAGATCGTCGTCGAACAGCGCGCCGCGAACGAAATCACCCATGTCGGCGGTGTCGCCATCGCCCCGGACCGGCACCGACGCATTCAACCCCGCCTTCGATGTCACCCCGCCGGAGCTGATCACCGCGGTCGTCACCGAGAACGGTCCGATGGGCGAACCGAATACCGCTGTGGGCCAACAGATCGCCGACATCGCGCGCAGCTTGTATGCGCGCGGCTGGATGCCGGGTACCGCAGGCAATATCTCGGTCCGCAACGGGTCAGACGGCGGTCGATCACCGGCAGCGGCCTGTCCAAGGGCGAGTTGACCGCCGGCGACATGGTGACGGTGAGCGTCGCCGACTCGCAGCCGGTGTCGGGTCGCCGCCGCCCCTCAGCGGAAACCGCGATTCACACCGCGATCTACCGCGCCACCGACGCCGACGCGGTGGTGCACGTGCATGCGCCGCACGCGACCGCCCAATCTGTCGGCGCGTGCAGAAGCTTTGACGTTCACCGGTTACGAGCTGATCAAAGGGCTCGGCACGGCCGAGACCATCACCATCCCGGTCTTCACCAATCACGCCGACGTCGCGCGCATCGGCGACGACATCGAGCAGCACCTGACCGAGCACCCAGAGGCCCCGCCGGTGCTGTTCATCGCCGGCCACGGGATCACCGCGTGGGGCGCCGATCTCGCGCAGGCCCGCGACCGAGTCGAATGTCTGGAAGCGATGTGCGAGTTGGTGACACTGACCGGGCGGCGCGAGATAGGGATCGAATGACACTGCTGCAGGTGATGGCCGACACCGACGCCGACAAGGTGCGGCTGCGCACCCACGACGCCGGCCCTGATCCGCGACGAACTCGCCACGCGGGGAATCGCTTTCGACCGCCGTCCCGTCGCCGCCGATCTCGACGCGACCCAGCCGGCTGAGCAGATCTTGGCCGAGTACGCCGACCAGGTTGCGGCCGTCAACGCCGACGGTCGCTACCGGCACATCGATGTGGCCGCGCTGCAACCCGATCACAGCGACCCCGATTGGCGCGTCCACGGCCGCCGGCGCGCGATCGAAATTCCTCGCTGAGCACCGCCACGCCGAAGACGAAGTGCGCTTCTTCGTGGCCGGGCGTGCCTGCTTCTATCTGCATCTGGAGCCAGAAGTCTTCGCGGTGGTGTGCGAAAGCGGCGACCTGCTGACGGTGCCCGCGGGCACCCGGCACTGGTTCGACATGGGTTCGGATCCGAGCTTCGCGGCGATCCGCTTCTTCGAGCGGGAAGACGGCTGGATCGGCGACTTCACCGGCGACGCGATCGGGGAGCGCTTTCCGGCCCTCGACCAACTCGTCACGACGTGATCGCCGCGATCGTCATCGACATCGAGGGCACCACCAGCCCGACCAGATTCGGTCCGCGAAAAGCTCTATGACTACACCCGGCGCCACCTCGGGCCATGGTTGATCGACCACCCGGACGGTCGCGGCGAAGCCGGTGATCGCCGACAGCCGCGAATTGTCCGGCCGCGTCTGACGCCAGCCCTGCCGAGGTGGCCGAAATCCTCTGCGGCTGGCTGGATTCCGACGTGAAGACGGCGCCGTTGAAGGCCGCGCAGGGACTGGTGTGCGCCGAGGGTTTCCGCAACGGTGAACTGCACGGCGAGTTTTTCGGCGACGTACCGGCGGCGCTGGCGTCCTGGCATGCTGACGGTGTCGGACTGTACGTGTACTCGTCGGGTTCGGTTCGCAATCAACAGGATTGGTTCGCCTATGCTCGCGGCGGTGAGCTGGCCTCGTTGATCAGCGGCTGGTTCGATCTGGCCAACGCCGGTGCCAAGCGGGCCAGCTCCTCCTACGACACCATTGCCGAAGCGATCGGCCATCGGCCACAACAGATCCTGTTTCTCTCCGACCATCCCGATGAGCTCGACGCGGCTACCGCCGCCGGTTGGTCGGTGCTCGGCGTTGCCCGGTCCGGCGAACCGAATACCCCGCGCGCCCCGCACCGCTGGATCGGTTCGTTCGATGAAATCGTGCTGCCGGTTAAGTGACCGTCCCTGCGAACAGGCATGTCTTGAACTCAGGATGATTTCAAATTGCTGCCTTCGCCGTCACCGGGAAACTCAGGTAAGGCACGTTCGACGATGGGCGATCAGCGTCGCGACAACTAAGCCCTGCAATTCTCCGACGTCGATGAGTTCGTCGCCTCGATCACCGAGGGTCAGTCGCCGCGACTGCGCTACTTCGAGTTCGACTCGGTGCGCAACCGCGAGAAGCGCCGGTTGTTCGACGACGGCGCGCCGCCCTTGCTGAGCATCGACCAGGTGCGCAGACACGCGGCAGTGGGGGCGATCCTGCTGGATAATCGAGATCCGGCTGGCCCGAGTCGGTTTGGACCGAGTGGTCGGCCAATTGGATGATCTGGCAAGCGTTTTCATGCGGCACCCAGACTTGGTCGAGACCGCGGCGCGCTTCACGCCGGAACAGTTGGCCGATTTGCTCAACGGGGAACCCGGTCTGCAGGTCATCGACGTGCGCAACCCGGGGGAGACCCAGGACGGCACCGTCGCGGGCGCGCAGGAGATTCCACTGCCGACGCTGACCGATTCTTTCGAAAGCCTGGACCCCACAGCGCCTGTGGTCACCTACTGCGCGAGCGGTTACCGCTCGCTGGTGGCCGCGAGTGTGCTTCGTGCGGCGGGCTTCGAGAATGTGGGCGACCTGCTCGGCGGGTACGGCGCCTGGGAAGAGTCGGGCGCAGCCTAGATCGAGAAGTCCTCGCCGTGCCACACGCCGGCTTCCGGCGGCCGGATGATGCCTTCAGTTTGCGGTGTGTGGGCCTGATCTTCGAGTTTGGCGACCCGGGTGAGCAACGACTGCAGGCTGACGCCCACCAGGTCGGGCATCATCGAGTCGTCGCTGGTACCCGGCCCGGCACGGCTGATCGCCTGCCCCGGTACCCCGACGACCACCGCGCTGGACGGAACTTCTTTGACCACAACGGCATTCGCGCCGATGCGGCTGTCGTCGCCGATCTTGATCGCGCCGAGGATCTTTGCCCCGGCCCCAATGGTCACTCGGTCGCCGATGGTCGGATGACGTTTTCCGCTGTCTTTGCCACTGCCGCCGAGCGTGACGCCGTGATAGATCGTGACATCGTCGCCCACTTCGGCAGTTTCGCCGATCACCACACCGGTGGCGTGGTCGATGAACAGGCCGGTGCCTAGGGTGGCGCCAGGATGGATGTCGACCCCGGTGAGGATCCGGGTGATCTCACCGAGCGTGCGCGCGGCCACCTTCGCCCCGCGGACCCACAGCCAGTGGCTGACGCGGTGACCCCAAATGGCATGCACGCCTGGGTAGGCGAACACGACCTGCAGCGTGCTGGGGACGGCGGGATCGCGGTCCTTGGCCGCCTGGATGTCCCCCCGGAACGCGGCGAGCATGGCTAGTCCGCCAAGTCGGAGAACAGCACGGTACTCAGATACCGTTCACCGGACGAGGGCAGGACCACGACCACCTGCTTGCCCTTGTTTTCCGGGCGCCGAGCGACTTCCAGTGCGGCGACGACTGCTGCGCCCGAAGAGATCCCGACCAGCAGGCCCTCTTCAGTGGCCAAGCGTCGGGCCAGGCCGAGCGCATGCTCGTTGCCGACGGCTGATGATCTCGTCGACAACGTGCTCGTCGTAGACCGGCGGGACGAACCCGGCGCCGATGCCCTGAATGGGGTGGGGCCCCTTCTGCCCACCGGACAGCACCGGCGACGCGGCCGGCTCGACCGCGATCACCTTCACGTCCGGCTTGCGTTCCTTCAGCAACTGTCCGACACCCGTAATCGTTCCCCCGGTGCCGACACCCGCGATGAAGAAGTCGATCTTCCCGTCGGTCTGCTTCCACACCTCTTCGGCGGTGGTGGCGCGGTGGATCGCCGGGTTGGCCGGGTTCTCGAACTGCTGCGGCACGAAGTATCGCTGGTCGCTCTTGGCCAGCTCCTCAGCCTTGGCGATCGCGCCCGGCATGCCATCTTTCCCCGGAGTCAGAACGAGCTCGGCGCCGTACGCGCGCAACAACACTCGGCGCTCGATGCTCATGGTGTCCGGCATGGTCAGGACGAGCTTGTAGCCGCGCGCCGCCGCGACCATCGCCAGCGCGATACCGGTGTTGCCGCTCGTGGGCTCGAGGATGATGGTGTCCGGCTTGAGCAGTCCCGCTTCTTCGGCGGCATCGAGCATCGCGACCCCGATGCGGTCTTTGACGCTGCCCCCGGGATTGAAGTACTCCAGCTTGGCGATCACATCGGCAACGGCGCCCTCGGTTACCCGGCGCAGCCGCACCAGCGGCGTGTTTCCGACTAGTTGTGTGACGTCTTCGGCAATGCTCATTTACGATTCGCTCCCACGGTCGCCGATCAAAGGTCGTCGTCCTCCCAGCTTATGTCGAACTCTATGGCGGTCTCGGTGGGGATGGCTAGCGCAACGGGGGTAAACCGTTGTGCCGCGGGGTTCAACGCCACACCGGTCAACACGCGTCCGTGCAGATCGGCTGACCGTTTCGCCGTCAATGTCGCGCCCGATGAGCCCGGTGCTCGACGCAGGTAGAAATCGTTTCCCGGCGTGACCGCATCGATGGCAAATCCGTCCGCGTCGACCAGGCGGTGTCCGTCCGCGGGCGCGAGCGTCAACGGGGCAGTGACCTGGAAAGGACCGATCAGCTCGGCGTCGGCGACGGCATGGGTATCGATGAGTGCTGGCTCAGCGACACCTTTTTGAGCTCTGGGAGCGGACGCCGCTGCGCCGGCGAGCAGATAGTTGTACAGGTGCACAACCTTGTCGGAGTTGCGGTAGTGCCGTGCGCCGGTCAGCCAGAAGTTGATGTGCGCAATTCTCGGCGTCCCGGCCTCGGATGTGGCGATCAGCCGGTAGTAGCGGTACCCGCGTCCGCCGCGGCCGTGGCTACTGGTCGACAATGTGCTGCCCTCGCCCAGTGTGCGCTGATAGCGGCCCGCATCGCTGCCAGTGGTCAGCAATGATCCTGAAACATCTTGCCAGGCAATCCCATTCGATGATTTCTGCAGCCGCAGTTCAGCGCTCGAGCGGGACCACACCGAATAGCCGCCCAGCTGCGGCTCGCCGTCGAATTCGAAGGTGGTGACCGCTCCGCGGGTGCGGTGCACGGCGATCGGCACGTTGAGCGGCCTGGTTTCCAGGGCCAGCCCGTTGGTCAGGTGCCAGATCGCGGCCTGGGTGGCGGCGATCGCTTCGTGCTCGCTGATGTTGGCCGTCCCGATCGGGTAGCCGGCGTCGCGCACCCGCTGGCTCAGTTCGGCGGTGGGCAGCAGCGGATAGGAGTGGCGTAGGACCCAGTCGACCTTCGGCTTCGTTGCCCGACGCGCGCAGGTGGGGGAGGTCCGACCAGGTGCCCGGCTGGTAGCGCGACGGGTGCCGGGGCGAGACTCCGGTGAAGTCCAGCGAATACGCCGGCACGTTGGGATTGAGCCGAATCAGGTCGGTGCGTGCCGCGCTGCCGTCGGTGAAGATGATTTTTTCCACTGTGTGCGAATAAGTGCCGCCGCGGTAGCGGGTCAGGCGCGACAGTTCGGTGGCCGGACGGACCGAAACGCGGCTGTCGGACGCTATCCGTCCGGTCGTGCTGCGGCTGGAAAACAGAATCGTCATTGTTGCTTGAGCTTCCTGAAAGACTTTGGAGCGGTGCGCAATTCGATTCCTCCGGCCAAGCGGAGGTAATCGCCCTGAGGCGGGAAAGCGCGAAGATTTCTACAGCGTCGCCAACGGCGTCAGGAAATCAACGACAACAACAGCAACAACAGTCACGGCGAGGCAGCGCGAGGGGGCGAGGCGCGGCTGTGCGGCGTGTTGCATACCGCAACTATAGGGCATGATTTGACGCGGGCCCTTCGACCGCTCGAACCCGCAGCCCCGCCGAAATAAAAATCAGGCTGAGTTTTATACTTGGCGGGCTGCCGCGGAGCCACTTTCTTCGGCTGTCCTGCGACCCGATACCGATCAGCACTCGACGACGGAAGGACCACGATGACGTCGGCTCAAAACGAGTCACAGGCACTCGGCGACCTCGGCGCCAGGCAGCTGGCGAACGCCACCAAGACGGTTCCCCAGCTTTCGACCATCACGCCGCGTTGGTTGTTGCACCTGCTCAGTTGGGTGCCGGTGGAGGCGGGCATCTACCGCGTCAACCGAGTGGTCAACCCGGAGCAGGTCGCGGTCAAGGCCGAAGACGGTGCCGGCGCTGAAGGGCCGCTGCCCGAGACCTCACGTCGACTACGAGACCAGCCCTCGTGAATACACGCTGAGGACGATCGCCACGCTGCTCGACGTCCACACCCGGGTCTCCGACCTGTATTCCAGCCCGCATGACCAGGTCGCCCAGCAGTTGCGACTGACCATCGAGACGATCAAAGAGCGCCAGGAGTCCGAGCTGGTCAACAGCCCGGAGTACGGACTGCTCGCCCAGGCGACCCCCGAGCAGACCATCCAGACGCTGACTGGCCCGCCCACCCCCGACGACCTCGACGCGCTGATCACCAAGGTGTGGAAGACGCCGAGCTTCTTCCTGACCCACCCGCTCGGTGTCGCCGCGTTCGGTCGCGAAGCCACCCGTCGCGGGGTGCCGCCGGTGGTCGTGAGCCTGTTCGGCGCGCAGTTCATCACCTGGCGTGGGATCCCGATCATCCCGTCGGACAAGGTGCCGGTGGAAAAGGGCAAGACCAAGTTCATCCTGGTCCGCACCGGTGAGGAGCGACAGGGTGTGGTGGGGCTGTTCCAGCCCGGCCTGGTCGGCGAGCAGGCGCCGGGCTTGTCGGTGCGGTTCACCGGCATCAACGAGTCGGCGATCGCCCGCTACCTGGTGACGCTGTACAACTCCTTGGCCGTGCTCACCGACGACGCCCTCGCCGTGCTCGATGGCGTTGCCGTGGACCGATTCCATGAGTACAAGTGAGCACCGCGCGGTAGACGCCGAAAGCGACTTGCCTCTTAGCTCTGCGGAACTCTCGGCGCTGGCCACCCAGCTCTACGCAGTCAGCATCCGGCCCGGTTTCGACAGTCCACCGCAGTCGGCCCCGGTTGCCCCGCGGGGCAACGCGCCCGATACGACAACGGCCGCGTCGGCAGGTCATACGGCATTTGGTTCCGCGGATCAGTACCCGGTCCCGGTTCCGCTGCTCGGTGTCTCCGACGTCTACGTTCCTGCTCCGACGTCCCCGGAACCGGAGCCGCCACCGCAGGCGGTTCCGGTAGCCCCGCGAGGCAACGTGCCGGATACGACGGCAGGACCGTCAACCGCGGCCACGTCCGGAAGCATCGCGGATCCGTTCGTGCCGGCTGACCTCAGCGCGTTCGCGGTACCCACCCAGGGCATCGTCCCGACGCTGCCGGGAGTGCTGGCCGGAGGAGTGCCGTCTGTTCCGGTTGCTCCCCGCGGTTCGGCGCCATCGTGGCCGACAGGTGCGCCGTCGGTTCCCGAGCTGGGATGGACGGACAAGGTGCGTCGTCGCGCCGGATGCGCCGGCCGGTGACGAGGGCAACTACCACTTCCTCACCGCCAACGACCCGGTGCCGCAACTGGCCGACGACCACGAGGTGTTCGACGTCAACGCGGTGCGGGCGGATTTCCCGATCCTCAAAGAGGTCATCAACGGAAAGCCGCTGATCTGGTTCGACAACGCGGCCACCACGCAGAAGCCGCAGGTGGTGATCGACCGACTGGTGAAGTTCTACTCGCACGAGAACTCGAACATTCACCGCGCCGCCCATGAGTTGGCGGCCCGGGCCACCGACGCCTATGAGGAGGCGCGGGACACCGTTGCCGAATTCATCGGCGCGCCGAGCTCGGACAACATCGTGTTCACCCGCGGCACCACCGAGGCGATCAACCTGGTCGCGCACGCGTGGGGCGGCAAGCACCTGCAGCCGGGTGACGAGATCGTCATCACCCACCTGGAGCATCACGCGAATATCGTTCCGTGGCAACTGATTTCGCAGAAGACCGGAGCGATCCTCAAGGTGGCTCCGATCGACGACGCGGGCAATCTGCTGCTGAACGAGTTCGAGCAACTCCTGGGTCCGCGGACCAAACTGGTTGCGGCCAGCCAGGTCTCGAACGCGTTGGGAACCGTGGTCCCGGTCGACAAGATCGTCGAGCTGGGTCACCGCTACGGCGCCCGGGTGCTGATCGACGGCGCGCAGTCGATCCAGCACATCCCGACCAACGTGGCCGAACTGGGTGCGGACTTCTACGTGTTCTCCGGGCACAAGATCTACGGGCCGACCGGGATCGGTGCGCTCTACGGCACCGAAGAAGCTCTGACCGAGACACCGCCGTGGCAGGGCGGTGGCCACATGATCGCCGACGTCACCCTGGAACGGTCGCTGTATCAGGGTCCGCCGATCAAGTTCGAGGCCGGCACCGGCAACATCGCCGATGCGGTCGGCCTGACCGAAGCGCTGCGCTACGTGCAGCGGCTGGGCATCGAACGCATCGCGGCCTACGAGCAGACCCTGCTCGAGTACGCGACGCCGCGGTTGGCTGACATCCCGGGCGTTCGTCTGGTGGGCACCGCGGACGAGAAGGCCAGCGTGCTGTCGTTCGTGCTGGCCGGTCACGAGCCGCTCGAGGTGGGCAAGGCGCTGAACGCCGAAGGCATCGCGGTCCGCGCCGGTCATCACTGCGCGCAACCGGCGCTGCGGCGATTGGGGCTGGAGGCGACGGTTCGCCCGTCGTTCTCCTTCTACAACACCCACGAGGAGATCGACGTCTTCCTTACGGCGGTGCGGCGCATCGCCGAGGGCGGCGCAGGAGTCGGCTGAGTTGTTCTTACCAGCCCTGCACGCGGGTACCCAACCGCCTGCCGGGCTTGTGGGCGTTGAGAGTGTTTACCCAGCTCAGCGGACCAATTTCTGGTTGCTTCGACGGACCCGGCGCAGATATTTTCTTGCTGAGTAGAACCCTCCCGCGCGGCTTGATACATCCGTAAGTTTCCGTCGTGGTCTATGCGTGCCGTCGGCCCACGGCGTCGTCGTCGTGCTTCTGTGTGCGCGCGCACCTGCTGACAGCAGGGTGACCCGAAACTTCCCCAAGCCAGAGGAGCGCGATGAGTCGCATCGAGAGCCGGCAGAGCGAGCAAACTCGATGAACGCCGCAATCACCGCAAGTTCAATGGTTGACGTCGGCGAATCGACCCTGATCAACGCCCATGTTTCCGATGAGTCGGACGCGTCGGCCGAGCTACCGGTTGCTGCAGCATGAGCAAACTGGCACGTGGTCTTGGTCACATGATCGCCGGCGGATCGGGTAAGCCGGGTGCCTGAAAAATCGGGGGGGTCGGCCCTGTCCCGGGTCGAGTGGTCGAAGCCCGCGAGTGCCGTAGGCGACTTCGTGGTCATGGCGGGCGAGACGTTCTCTGCCGCCTTCCGCCGGCCTTTCGCGCTGCGTGAACTGATCGACCAGATCTGGTTCGTCGCGAGAGTGTCGATTGTGCCGACCCTCGTGCTGTCGATTCCCTACACCGTCCTCATCGTCTTCACGCTGAACATCGTGTTGATCGAGGTCGGCGCCGGCGACCTGTCCGGCGCCGGTGCGGCGCTGGCTTCGATCACCCAGGTCGGCCCGGTGGTCACCGCGATCGTGGTGTCCGGCGCCGGTGCCACCGCGATATGCGCGGATCTGGGCGCCCGCACGATTCGCGAAGAGATCGACGCGATGAAGGTCATCGGGATCAACCCGATCCAAGCTCTCGTGGTGCCCCGGGTGATTGCCGCGACATTCGTTGCGCTGCTGCTGTATTCGGCGGTCGCGGTGGTCGGGCTGACCGGCAGCTACTTTTTCGTGGTGTACGTCCAACACGTCACGCCGGGAGCGTTCATCTTCGGAATGACCATTCTGACCGGCCTTCCGCAGGTGATCGTGTCCCTGATCAAAGCGCTGCTGTTCGGGCTTTCGGCAGGTCTGATCGCCTGCTACAAGGGCTTATCCGTCGGCGGCGGTGCGACCGGGGTCGGGAACGCGGTCAACGAGACCGTGGTGTTCGCCTTCATGGCCCTGTTCTTGATCAACATCCTGGCCACCGCGTTCGGCGTGAAGGTGTCGCCGTGACGGACCGAGTGCGAGCTCTGCGCAGGTATGTCGGCGGTCGAGCAGGTACGTCGACGATGACGAAACCTACATCCCGGGTCGCGAATTCCTGAATGGCGTGGTCGACGCCGTCCGGACTCTGGGCGAGCAGACGGCGTTCATCGGTAACGCGCTCGGCTCCACCGTCGATGCGGTGCGGCGGTATCCGGGTGAAGTCCTGCGGCTGATCGCCGTCCTGGGGATGGGGACCGGGGCTCTCGCCGTCATCGGCGGCACGGTGGTCATCGTCGGATTTCTGACGCTGACCACCGGCGCGCTGATCGCCGTGCAGGGCTACAACACTCTGTCCAATGTCGGAATCGAGGCCCTCACCGGCTTTTTGGGCGCTTTTCTCAACGTCCGCTTCATCGTGCCGGCAACCGCCGGGGTGGCACTGGCCGCCACCATCGGTGCCGGCGCAACCGCGCAACTGGGCGCCATGCGCATCAACGAGGAGATCGACGCGTTGGAGGCGATGGCCATCCGGCCGGTCACCTACCTGGCGTCCACCCGGATCGTGGCCGGCGTCGTAGCGGTCATCCCGATCTACACCACCGCGATGCTGATGGGGTTTCTGGCGACCCGGTTCGGTACGACGATCGTCTACGGGCAATCCCGCGGTGTATACGACCACTACTTCTCGTCGTTCCTGCACCCGACCGACCTGCTCTGGTCGTTCATCGAGGCGCTGTCGATGGCGGCTGCGGTGATGGCCATCCACACCTACTACGGTTACAACGCGACCGGCGGGCCGGCCGGAGTCGGCGAAGCGGTGGGTCGCGCCGTGCGTTCTTCGATCACTGCGGGGGTTTTCATTCTGCTTGACGATCACGCTGTCCGTGTACGGGCAGTCCGGCAACTTCCACTTGTCGGGGTGAGCAGATGAGCCAAGAGACCCGGCGGCGCCGGGGGATTGACCCTATTTGGTGGGCACCGGTGCTCGTTCTGGTGGTCGTCACGATCAGCACGCTGACCGCGATGGCGTTCGAAGGGACGTTCAAGACCACCGTTCCGCTCACCGTCATCTCTGACCGGGCCGGGTTGGTCATGGAAGACGACGCGAAGGTCAAGTTGCGCGGCGTCCAGATCGGCGAAGTGGCGAAAGTCGAATCCTACGCCGATTCGGCCGGCACGAATCTTTCGAAGCTGAAGCTGAAAATCTATCCGGACGAGTTTCGCTACCTGCCCAGCAACGTCGAGGCGGAGATCAAATCCAGCACTGCGTTCGGCGCCAAATACGTCGACCTCATCGTGCCCGCATCGGGTGCCAGTCAACGTGAACTGACCAAAGGTGCTGTGCTGCATAGCCGCAACACGACCGTCGAGGTCAACACCGTCTTCGAGAACCTGCAGTCGATCGTTCACGCGATCGACCCGGCGAAGCTGAACGGTGTGTTGTCGGCGTTGGCCGACGGCTTCCGCGGCAAGGGCGACCGCATCGGTGAGGCGATCAGCGGCGGCAACCAATTTCTGGTTGCGGTGAACCCGAAACAAGCGACCATCCGCAAGGACTGGCAGCTGTTCGGCAAGACCGCTGCAGCCTATTCGGTTGCAGCGCAGGATATTTTGTCGACGCTTGATTCTTTTACGACGACGAGCGTCACGATCACCAAGAACAAGAAGGCGCTCAACGGCCTGCTGCTGGATGCCATCGGGTTCTCGAACGCCGGGATCAACACGATCGGCCGGAATGAGCAGAACCTGGTCAGCGCAATCAATCTGGTGGCGCCGACGTTCGAGTTGCTGAACAAATATTCACCGACCTACAAGTGCACCTTCGAAGGCGCGGTGTGGTACCTCGAAAACGGTGGTCGAGCCGCCATGGGGGGCAACGGGAAATCCCTCAACATCGACGGTGGGCTGCTCTTCGGCGACGACCCGTACCGCTTTCCCGACAACTTGCCGCGCGGTGCAGGCCAAGGGTGGTCCCGGCGGCAGGCCGAGTTGTGGTTCGTTGCCTGACGCCAGTGCGAACTTCCCGGTGAAGTATCTGGTGACCGACACCGGATTCGGTACGGGACTGGACATTCGGCCTAACACCGGGATCGGTTTCCCGGGTTACGTCAACTACTTCCCGGTCACCAAGGGAACTCCCCAGCCGCCGCTGATTCGTTACCCTGGCGGTCCGGCGCCGGGCCTGGCGCCGGCCTACCCCGGACAACCGCCGTACGGTGCGCCTGACTACGCCGGAGCTGCGACGCCGCCGCTTCCGCCCGCACCACCTCCATCGCCCTGAGTCGCACTGACCCTCGAAAAGTAAGGAGCTGCAATGAGAACCGACGCCGGCGCCATCGCGCGTGTGGTGGCGTTCACCGTTGTCTCTCTTGCTTTCGTCTTCATACTGGTGACGGTCTTCGGGCAGTTCCGGTTTGACTCCCGGACGTCGTACAGCGCGGTGTTCTCGAATGTCTCTGGGCTCAAAGGCGGGAACTTCGTCCGCATTGCCGGCGTCGAGGTCGGGAAGGTCAGTGCCCTCAAGCTCGAGAAGGACGGCACGGTCCACGTCGACTTCGCCATCGACAGAGGGCTCAGGCTCACCGAAGGCACCAAAGCGTCGGTGCGCTACGAAAACCTCATCGGAGACCGTTATCTCGCTCTCGAGGACGGGCCCGGTCCGCCCCGGAGATTGCCGCAGAACGCCACGATCCCGTTGGCTCGTACGTCGCCTGCTCTCGATGTCGACGCCCTCATCGGCGGATTCCGGCCGCTGTTCCGCGCGTTGGATCCCGATCAGGTCAACGCGCTGTCCGGCCAACTGCTCAGGGTGTTCCAGGGTGAGGGCGCCACCATCTCGTCGGTGCTCGGCGAGACGTCCGCGCTGACCACGACGCTGGCCAACCGCGACAAGCTGATCGGCGATGTGATCACCAACCTGAACGTCGTGCTGCACACCTTCGGCGACCGCGACAAGCAGTTCTCCGACGGCCTGGACAAGCTCTCCCTACTGGTTGGGGCGCTGTCCGAGCGCAAGACCGATATCACCAAGGACGTGGCCTACATCAACGCCGCGACCGGATCGGTCGCCGATTTGTTGACGCAGGCGCGGCAACCGATCAAAGACACTGTGGTGCAGACGGATCGCGTCTCGGGGCAGATCGAGTCCGATCACA
This sequence comes from uncultured Actinomycetota bacterium, assembly GCA_963796825.1. Taxonomy (GTDB): domain Bacteria; phylum Actinomycetota; class Actinomycetes; order Mycobacteriales; family Mycobacteriaceae; genus Mycobacterium. The sequence continues at coordinate 482,375 of CAWCNE010000003.1, read as the reverse complement.
ATTACTTCGACGACCTCATCCGGACACTTCCCGACGTCTATCAGGTGCTGTCCCGCCAGGGTCTGTATGGCGACTACTTCGGCTTCTACATCTGCGATGCGATCCTCAAGCTCAACGGCAGAAACGGACAACCCGTGTTCGTCAAACTGGTGAGCCAGGTAACCGGGCGGTGCTTGCCGAAAAAATGACCTCGATCAAAGACCGCTTCAGACGCTCTCAATGAGAAACGGCGCAACATCAAGCCGCTCGCCGACCGTAACCGGGTCACGGTCGGCCTGGTCGGCATCGGCATCGTCGTCGCCCTGGTCGCCGCTGTCTTCTCCTACGACAAAATCCCGTTCCTCACCGGAAAGTCCGGCTATTCCGCGTATTTCACCGAGGCGGGCGGGATCAAGCCGGACAGTGACGTGCGGGTGTCGGGACTGTCGGTCGGCAGGGTGTCCAGCGTCAAACTGGACGGCACCAAGGTGCTGGTCAAATTCACCGTCGATGACGACGTCGCACTGGGCAACCGCACCGAGGCGTCGATCAAGACCGAGACCGTGCTCGGCACGAAGATGCTCGAGATCACTCCGCGAGGAGACGGCACGCTCCAGGGCCCGATCCCGGTCGAGCGCACTCGCGCGCCTTACGACTTACCGGACGCCTTGGGCGATTTGACCAGCACCATCAGCGCCTTGGACACCGCAAAGCTTTCTTCGGCGCTGACGACGTTGGCGAACACCTTCAAAGACACGCCACCCGATTTGAAGGCCGCGCTGGAGGGAGTTGCGCAGTTCTCCAGCACGCTGGACAACCGCGACGCGAAACTGCGCAGCCTGCTGACCAATGCCAACAAGGTCGTGGGAGTGCTGGGCAAGCGCAGCGACCAGATCGCCAACCTGGTCATCAACGCCAATGCGCTGCTGGCCGAGCTTCTGACGCAACGCAATGCGGTCGACGCGCTGATGACCAACGTCGGCGCCGCGACGCGCGAGATCTCGGCCGTCATCGGCGACAACCGGACGCAGCTCAAGCCCGCCCTGGACAAGCTCAACTCTGTGCTGGGGGTCTTGGACGACCGCAAAAAGGAACTGCAGCGCACCTTGTACCTCATCCCGAAATACGCGATGTCGTTCGGTGAAGTGCTGGGCTCGGGACCGTTCTTCAAAGCCTCGCTGCCGAACCTGACGCTGGGACAATTTGCGCAGCCGTTCACCGACGCGGCGTTCTCCGATCTGGGGCTCGACCCCAATGTGCTGCTGCCGTCGCAACTTGTCGATCCGGGCACCGGCCAGCCTGGCCTGCCGCTGCTGCCGTTGCCGTACCCGCGAACCGGGCAGGGCGGCGAGCCGCGACGGACGATCCCGGATGCCATCACCGGCAACCCGGGCGATGCACCGTGCAGTGTGCCCGGCAGGCCGGGAGCTCCCGGTTGCTACCCGTACCGGCCGCCGCCACCGGCGCCGCCGCCAGGTGGGCCGCCACCCGGCCCGCCGGCGGATCTCCAGCCGCCGCCCAAGCAGACGCCGGTGTACCAGCCGGCGCCCAACGAAGTGCCTGCGAACGGGGGTCGGTGATGGCATTCGCAGATGTCCGGACGCGAGCTCGGCAACCGGCTCGACAGCGCCGGCGGGTGGATCGAGAACCATCGACGCGCCACCAAGATCGGGACTGCGATCAGCCTGGTGCTGATTCTGGCCGTCGGCATCAGCATGATGGTCACGCCGTGGTGGAAGCAGGTGAACCGCAACACCTACATCGCGTACTTCCCGAACACCAACGGTGTCTACATCGGCGACGAGATCCGCATTCTCGGCGTCGCGGTCGGAACGATCGAGAAGATCGAGCCGCAGCCCAACGCGGCGAAGGTCACCTTCACCGTCGAGTCGGAGTATCCGGTTCCCGCCGATGTGCGCGCGGCGATCTTGTCGCCGTCTCTGGTTTCGTCGCGAGCGATCCAGCTTGTCCCCGTCTACTCCGGCGGCCCGAAACTGGCTGACGGCGCGACCATTCCGCAGGAGCGGACCGCGGTCCCCGTGGAGTGGGACGACCTGCGCAAGCAGTTGGAGAAGCTGACCGACTCGCTGCAGCCGACGACCGAGGGCGGGACCAGCGCGCTGGGGCAGTTCGTCAACACCTCGGCTGAGAACCTGCGTGGCGAGGGCGACACCGCGCGCGACACCGTCATCAAGCTTTCGCAGGCGGTTTCCGCGCTCGGTGACCACAGCACCGACATCTTCAGCACTCTGCGCAACCTGGAGACGTTCGTTTCCGCGCTGACCTCGAGCAGTGAGCTGCTGGCGTCGTTCAACAAGAACTTGGCCACCATCACCACGGTGATGACCAACACTCCCAACGAGTGGGGCCAGGCCATTGCGGGATTGGACGGCGCCGTCAACGATCTACGCCCCTTCGTCGCCGAGAACCGCGAGGCCATCGGTACGACCTTCGACCACCTCAACGAGATCACCACGGCGTTGAACGACAGCCGCCGTGACATCAAGCAGACCCTGCACGTCGCGCCGAACGTGTTCCAGAACTTCCTGAACATCTATCAACCGGCGCAGAGCGCGGTCACCGGCATCCTGGCCCTGTCGAACTTCGCCGACACCGTCCAATCCATTTGCGGTTCAATCGAGTCCGACGGCCTGGTCGGGAGGAAACAGTCGGCGCGGTTGTGCGAGCAGTACTTGTCACCGATCATCAAGAATCGCCAGTACAACTTCCTGCCGATCGGTCTCAACCCCTTCGTGGGTGCGTCGGCACGTCCGAATGAGATCACCTACAGCGAGGACAAACTCAACCCGCACATACCGCCGCCGGGAGCGCCGGCCGGCCCGGCCCCTGCCGAAGCGGGCCCACCGCCGGTATCGCCGCAAGCACTGCCCGGTGGTGCCGTGCCGCCGGGGCCGGTCGCGGTCCGTTCGACCGACCCGCACGGTGGATTGCCGGGCTTGATGGTGCCTCAGGCCGCACCCCTGCCGCCGGGAGGGACACCATGAGGCGGGCAGTGGTCGCGGCACTGGTCATTTCGTGCCTGTTCACGCTGCCGGGCTGTGGCGGCTGGCGGGGCCTCAACTCGCTGCCGCTGCCGGGAACCGCAGGAAAGGGCAAGGGCGCGTACACGATTCAGGCGCAACTACCCGATGTGGTTGTCATTCAGCCGAATACCCGGGTGCGGGTCGCCGACGTCAACATCGGCAACGTCACCAAGATCGAGGTCCAGGATTGGCATGCCCTGGTGACCATGCGGATCGACGGCGATATTCACCTGCCGGCGAACAGCACCGCCAAGGTGGGCCAAACCAGCCTGTTGGGCTCCATGCACATCGAGCTGGCGCCGCCGAAGGACGAACCGCCGCAAGGACAGCTCACAAACGGATCGGTGATTCCGCTGTCCAGAGCCGCGACCTACCCGACCACCGAGCAGACCCTCGCGTCGGTGGCGATTCTGCTCAACGGCGGCGGACTGGGTCATATTCAGGAACTCACACAGACTTTCGCAACGGCGCTGACGGGTCGCGAAAAAGAGATGCGCAGCCTGTTGACCCAACTCGACATCTTCGTCACCGAGACCAAAAAGCAGACCGACGACATCATCACGGCGATCGACAGTGTCAACTCCTTGGTCGGCCAGGTCGCGGACAAAGACCCAGTCGTCGACAAGGCGCTCACGACGATCCCGCAGGCGCTGGGAGTCCTGTCCGATACGCGCAAGACACTGGTCGACGCGATCGACAAGGTCGGCCAGTTCAGTGCCGTCGCCGCCTCGACGATCCAGCAGACGAAGAAATCGCTCGTCGACAACTTCCGCAACCTCGCACCTGCGCTGCGCGAACTGGCCAACGCCGGACCCGCGCTGACCAGGGGCCTGGACTTCCTGACCACGCTGCCGTGGGTGAAAAGCACGGTCCCCAACTGGTTTCGGGGAGACTTCGCCAACATCTCGCTCGTCGTCGACCTGACCTTGAGTCGCCTGGACAGCGGCTTCTTCACCGGGTCGAAGTGGGAAGGCAACCTCACCGAACTCGAGATGCAGTGGGGCCGAACGATCGGCCAGATGCCCAGCCCGTACACCGCGGTCAATCCGTTGATCGCGGCCTACCACTGGGGGGGTTACTAGGATGCCGGCTTCGAGCAAGCTGCGGCTGTCGCGAGGCGTGTGGACCCAGCTGACGATCCTGGCGTCGGTCACCCTGCTCTCCATCGGCGTGATGGCGTTCGGCTTCGTCAAAGTGCCTGCGCATGCTTGGGGTTGGCAGATACACGGTGAAGGTCGACCTGCCCGCATCGGGCGGCTTGTACCCGACGTCGGTGGTGAACTATCGCGGCAGCGAGATCGGCAGCGTCAAGTCGGTCGACGTCACCCGGAACGGGGTTCAAGCCGTTCTTTCGCTGAAATCCGACATCGCGATTCCCTCGCGACGTGACCGCCGCGGTGCACAGCCGCTCGGCGGTCGGGGAGCAATTCCTGGAGTTGACACCGCATTCCGGCACCGTCGCAGACACCGGCCCGAAATTGCGGGACGGCGACGTGATCGCGGTCGGCAAGACGCAGATCCCGGTCGACATCGGATCCCTGCTGGACACGACCAATAAGGCACTCGCGGCGATCCCGCAGGACAACCTGCACACCGTCGTCGAAGAAGCCTCCAAAGCAGTCGCGGGCCTGGGGCCCGAACTGTCCCGGCTTGTCGACGGTGGCACCGCATTGGCGATCGATGCCGGCAAGACCACCGACTCGTTTTCCCGTCTGATCGACGAATTCCCGCCGGTGGCCAGTTCGCAAGTGCGAACGTCGGATTCGATCGCGACGTGGGCGCGGCGGGTGAACGCGATCACCAGTCAGGTGAAGGCACAAGACGACAGGTTGGCGGACCTGCTCAACACTGCCGGCCCGGCGCTCGACGAAGGCACCGCGCTGTTCGACCGGTTGGCTCCCACGCTGCCGGTGCTGCTGGCGAACCTGGTCAGTCTGGGCACCATCACGGTGAATTACCGAAACGACCTCGAGCAGCTGCTGGTCATGTTCCCGCAGGGGACCGCGGTGATGTCGTCGATCATCGTGCCGGACCGGGTTGCCAAGATGGACTACAAGGGCATCTATCTGGACTTCAACTTGAACCTCAACTCGCCACCACCGTGCAACGCCGGGTTCCTGCCGGTGCAACAGCAGCGCATCCCGGTGCGGGAGGACTATCCCGACCGCACCAACGGCGAGCTGTACTGCCGTATCCCGCAGGACTCCGACATGAATGTCCGCGGCGTTCGTAACGTTCCCTGCGAGACCAAGCCGGGCAAGCGCGCACCCACGGTCGAGATGTGCGAAAGCGACGAGCAATACGTCCCGCTGAACGACGGCCTGTTCTGGAAGGGCGATCCGAACGCGACGTTGAGCGGGCAGGGTGTGCCGCAGTTTCCGAAGGGCGGGCCACCGTATTCGCCGGGCGAGCACTGGCACCCCCCAGTTGATCCTGCGGCGCCGAAACCGGTGCTCGCAATTCCCTACGATCCCCTGACCGGGAACTACGTCGGGCCAGACGGCCGTCATTACAGTGATTCCGACCTGGCTTTTACTTCGAAAGGCAAGACATGGCAGAGCATGGTAGTGCCGCCGCGCAAGCCGAATCCGCAGACGCCGAATCCGCAGACGCCGAATCCATAGTCGACGTCGAATGCACCGCCGAGCACATCGACGAGGTCGAGGCTCATGCAGCGCAGTCAGACACCAAAAGGCTTGTGCCGGGATCGGGTTTCCCGCATCCCCAGACCGACCACCGTCGGAGTCGCCGTCATCGTGGCTTTGCTCGGTTTAGGAGGCTGGCTGGGATTCCGCCTGCACCAAGACGATCAGGTGCGGGCGCAACGCAATCTCTACGTGCAGGTGGCACGGCAGACCGCGATCAACCTGACCACGATCAACTACACCGAGGTCGATGCCGACATCAAGCGGGTTCTGGACTCGGCGATCGGCGGCTTCCACGAAGAGTTCCAGAGTCGGTCGCAACCGTTCGTCGAGGTCGTCAAGAAGGTCCAATCGAAAACGGAAGGCACCATCGCCGAGGCGGGGCTGCTTTCCTACACCAATGACCAGGCTCAAGTGCTCGTCGCGATATCGGTCAAGACGTCCATGGCCGGGGCGCCGCCCGACCAGGAGCCGCGCAGATGGCGGATGCGTCTTACCGTCGACAAGAACGGCGACGGCGCCAAGGTCTCGAAAGTCGAGTTCGTGCCGTGAGCAGTCGAACCGCCCTCAGCGTGGAGGAGGACACCGAGATGTCTGCTGACAACGAGCCGGTCGCCGACGAGTCGTCCAACGACGACCTCGCCGAGCGCGACGACCTGGCCGATGAGGCCGAAGCCGCGGACGAGGCAGACCTGCCCGACGCCGACGACGAAGCGGCGGACGCGCCGGACAAGCGGGGCGCTCGACGCTCGCGGGGCCGGCTCCTGGTTGCGGCTCTTCCCGTGGTGGCGTTGATCCTGGCTCTCGGAGTCGGTTATTTGAAATGGCTCGACGGCACGGCCCGGGAGTCCCGCGCGGCCGCGGAGCAGTCGATTCGAGCCGCCAGCGACAGCACCATCGCGATTCTGTCGTACAAGCCCGAAACGGTGGACCAGGAGTTGAAGGCAGCCGCTGACCGGCTCGCCGAGCCCTTCCGCCAGCAGTACACGCAGCTCGTCAACGATGTCGTCGCGCCGGGTGCCAAGCAGCAACACATTTCGGCGGTGGCCACTGTGCCCGCTGCGGCGTCGGTGTGGGCGACCGGAAAGCAGGCTGTGGTACTTGTTTTCGTCGACCAGACCACCACCATCGGCACCGATGCGCCCACCCAGAGCACGTCCAGTGTGCGCGTCAGCCTCGACAAGGTCGATGGTCGCTGGCTCATCTCGCAGTTCGACCCGGTGTAAGGGAGTCACGCAGATATGAAAAGTGTGTCGAAGGGTTTCCGGCTGCTGTCCGCGATCGCGCTGACCGTCGGGTGGTGTGCGGCGACGGCGATTGCGGGGTCGACGGGTACCGCGAAGGCGGCCGGCTTCGAGAGCCTGCTGGTGCCGTCGCCGTCGATGGGTCGCGACATTCCGGTGGCCTTCCTGGCAGGCGGCCCGCATGCGGCCTACCTCCTCGACGGATTCAACGCGGCGCCGGACGTGAGCAACTGGGCGACGGCGGGCAACGGGTTCAACGCCCTTGCCGGCAAAGGCATTTCGGTGGTGGCGCCGGCTGGCGGGGCCTACAGCATGTACACCAACTGGGAGCAGGACGGCAGCAAGCAGTGGGACACGTTCCTGTCGCAGGAGCTGCCGGACTGGCTTGCCGCCAACAAGGGCCTGGCGCCGGGAGGCCACGGTGTGGTCGGCGTATCGCAAGGCGGATATGCGGCCGCGGCCCTGGCCACCTTCCACCCCGACCGGTTCCGCTACGCCGGATCGCTATCGGGATATCTTGCCCCCGAGCGGACCGCCGTAGACGGGGCGATCAGGAATTGCCTTCTGCAAGGCGGCGCCGACAGTGGTGCCATGTGGGGCGCGCCCCAGTTGGGTCGCTGGAAATGGCATTCGCCGAACCAGAACGTCCAGCAGCTCGTCGACAACAACACCCGGCTCTGGGTCTACAGCCCGGGCAGTGGTGCGCCTACCGACCAGGGTGCGATGGCCGGTAACGCCGACATCGCCCAAGGCACCAACGCGACGTTCTACTCCCACTTCCGCGACGTCGGCGGTACCAACGGACACTTCGACCTGGGCCGCGGCGGCGGCAACGATTGGCCGACCTGGGGACGGCAGCTGAGTGCGATGTCGGGCGATCTCGCGGCGAACATCCGCTGACGCCTCGAGGAATGAGACGCCATGACTGACAAGCACATTCGCGAACTCGCGCGGATCGGCGCGATATCGTTGGCGGTCGGGCTCGTCGCGCCGGTGGCCGTTGCGTCGGCTGCTCCCGGGGTTCCCGGCAACAACGACCGGCTCAACAACGGCATCGTGGCCAACGTCGACACCGTCAAGATTTCAGGCCGGCTGCACCACCAAGCTGTTGAAGAACCCGCAGCTGGAGGCCGCCGCGCAGCGCCACACGGTCGATGTGCTCAACAACCGGAGTCTCGACGCTGACGTCGGCTCCGACGGGTCGTCGGTGGCCGACCGGGCCCGCGGCGCGGGATACCGTGGCACGGTGGCCGAAACGGTGGCGATCAATAATTCGCTGTCGATCAATGACCTTGATGTGATGGGCAATTGGTATTACCGCCCCGATTACATGGCGATCATGTCGAACTGCGCCAACACTCAGATCGGGGTGTGGTCGGAGAACAGCGTCGACCGCAGTGTGCTGGTGGCCGTCTACGGGCAGCCGGACCGGTGAGGCAGCGGATGTGGATGGCCGGGTTGATCGTTGCCGCGTCATTGGCGGGCGTTCTGCCGGCACCACAAGCGCACGGCGTTCCGGCGCCCGATATCGAGTTCATCTACGACACCACCGTGCGCAAGCAGTACAGCTTTGCGAACACGGCCGATGCCATCGCCTATGCGCACGGCATTTGCGACAAGATCACCGGCGGGGCCAGCTACGGCCAGGTCATCGGTGACGTGAAAAACGATGTTCAGCCCAACGACGAGTATTCGGCGAACTATCTGATTTCCAACGCGGTGAACATCTATTGCCCGGCCCAGCTGTGGCAGCTACGCAATTCAGCGGGCAGGTATGTGCCGCCGCCTCAGTAGCTAGTTGTTGTCGGCGTTGCCGAGGTCCGGTGCGTAGGACGGCGGCGGGTAGTTGCCCCGCAGCAGCCACGCGAATGCGGCGATGCCGTATTGGAGCTCGTCGCTCGCGTCGTAATCGGGGTTGGGATTCATGCGTTCGAGCCTATCGCGATACGGCCGCGCATGTGAGCCCGCCGCCGGTGGCCGCGGCCAGCCACTTCAGTCGTGGGATCGCGATACTTGCGAGCACCGAGGACAGCACGATCGATCCGGCGACCAGGCGGACCTGGCGCTCAAGATCCCACCGCGCAACGCCGCGGTTGACCTCATAACCTCGGCCTTCCCAGTCGCTGATCCCGTTTTCCAGGACGCTGCCGCCGTCGACGCCTGCGCGTTGCAGCAGCTCGTGGGCTTGGGTCGCACGTTGACCCGAGCGGCACACCAGCACGATGTCGTGGCTTTGATCGAGTTGTTCGGCGACCTTCGGGCCGTGCTCGTTCAGCACATCGAGCGGCACGTTGAGCGAGCCGTCGATGTGAGAGGTCTCGAACTCGGCGGGCGTCCGCACGTCGAGGATCCGCAGGGGTGCGTCCGCGGCGATCCGTTCACGCAGTTCATTCGAGGTGATAGCAGCCGTCATGCCCGAGTGGATACCCCGCGGGCGCGTCCGTGAGAACGTTTTGATCGCCGTGAGTTTTGCAGCGGGCCGACGTTACGTTTGCAGCAGTGCCGAATCGGTAGCGCCCGTCGCGTCGGCTTCATCGGCGCCGGCTTCGGGCAGCTTCTCCGGATGCAGCATGTCGGCGTAGCGCAGCGACTCGGGGATGCCGAACCCGTCGACCAGTAGTTCGCGCGTGCGGGCCGCAGCAGTCGGCAGCGGTCGTTGATGCCGCGGGTGACCGCCTTGGCGCGCTCGGTCGACAGGAACCGATGCTCGACGTACCAGGCCTTGTCGTCCTCGATCACCGTCAGCGCGTAGAGGTCGCAGACCAGCCCGAGAACCTCACGGGCCTCATCGTCTTCGCATGCGTCGATGCCGGCGACGAACGCCTCCAACACCACCCGGTCGATGTGCGCGCGCGCCGCGTGCAGCACGTGGTCCTGCACCGAGTTGAACGCGTCGAAGGCCGACATCTCTTTCGACTTGGCCTGCAGCCGGCGCGCCACCGAGGCGATGATGTATTCCTCGCGGTCCTCGAACATCTGGACCTGGGTGCCGCGGTTGAACAGGCTGCCCTCTTCTTCGTTGTCCTGACGGGCGTCGATGATGGTCTGGATGATCGTCTCGGCCGCAGTGCGTTTCAGCACCCGCTCGCCGGCGAAGTTGGCCGCGAACCGCACCCACTCCACCGGGCTCATGCCCTTGATGTCGTCGGCGTAGGCGGTCAGCAACTCCTTGGCGACCAGCTGGGTCAGCACGTGGTTGTCGCCCTCGAAGGTGGTGAACACGTCGGTGTCGGCGCGCAGCGCGATCAGCCGGTTGTCGGCCATATAGCCGGCGCCGCCGCAGGCTTCGCGGGCCTCCTGGATGGCCGTGGACGCGTGCCAGGTGTTGGCAGCCTTCAGCCCGGCGGCCCGCGACTCCAGCTCGCGCTGCTCCTCGGCATCGGGGGAGTCGGAGGTCTGCAGGTCGTGGCATCTTGGACACCAGCTCGTTCTGCGCGAACTGCAACGCGTACGACTTCGCGATCAGCGGGAACAGCCGGCGCTGATGCACCAGGTAGTCCATGATCACCACTTCGTCGCCGTCGTCGGGTGCGGTGAACTGCTTGCGCTGCAAGGCATATCGAGTCGCGATGTCCAGCGCCACCCGGGCCGCGTCGCCCGCGCTGCCGCCGACGGTCACCCGCCCGCGGATCAGCGTGCCGATCATGGTGAAGAACCGGCGGTTGGGGTTCTCGATCGGCGAGGTGTAAGTGCCGTCGGCCTCCACGTCGCCGTATTTGTTCAGCAGGTTCACCCGCGGAACGCGAACGTGGTCGAACACGATGCGACCGTTGTCGACGCCGGGCAGGCCGCCCTTGTACTGGCAGTCCGACGTGGTCACGCCCGGCAGGTCGTTGCCGTCGTCGTCGCGGATCGGCACCAGGAAGCAGTGCACGCCGTGGTTGACCTGCTCGCCGTCCTCGGTGGTGATCGAGCTGGGCGAAAACCGCTGCGATGGTGGCGGTTTCGGCAGCACCGCCGATGTAGTCCTTGCGCGCGTTCGGTGTCGAGGAGTGGATCACGAACTCCTCGGTGTCCGCGTCGTAGGTCGCGGTCGTCTCCAGCGCCTGGACGTCGCTGCCGTGTCCGGTCTCGGTCATCGCGAAACAGCCGCGCAGCTCGAGGTTGATGATCTTCTTCACGTACGCCTCGTGGTGGCGTTCGGTGCCGAGATTCTCGACGGCGCCGCCGAACAGGCCCCACTGCACGCCCGCCTTGACCATCAGCGACAGATCCGACATCGCGAGCATCTCGATCATCGTGATCGCGGCGCCCGACGTTGCCGTTGCCGCCGTGCTCTTTGCGGAAGCCGTCGTCGGCCGCGCCGGCGGCGGCCATGATGCTCATCTGCTCGGCCACCTTGGTGCGGGCGATCACCGTGTTCGGCGTGTAGTGCGGACGGAAGACCTCGTCGGACAGTCGCTGCCGCATCTGGTTCTTCACGTCGCGCCAACGTCCGTCGAGCGAGTTGCGCAAATGTTCCGCAATGGTGGTCATACCCGACGGTAACCGATCAGAATCGAGACGCGCGAGAGGGCGGCGGCATCGAACTGGACGCCGCGTTAACCAACGGTGTTTATAGTTCGTCGCGCGGTCGCGGCCACGCGGTCAAGGAAAGGTAGGCCATGAGCGGGGTCTCCCGCGCGTTCAGCAAGGAGGGCCCGGTCGACGCGGAGGCCGTCGCGGCGGCCTTGCGACCGACGTTCACCGTGGCCGCCGGGGCGGAGCAGACGGTCTCGCACACCTGGCTGGACACCTTCGACTGGCGCCTGCATTCGGCCGGGATATCGCTGCAGTACGCCGACGGCGGTCCGCTGATCATGCAGTTTCCCGACGGCGTCCGGCTGCAGGCCCCACTGGCCGGGCTGAAGTGGCCCGCGCAGGCGCACGATCTGCCGGCCGGGCCGCTGCGTGACGCGCTGGCACCGCTCATTGCGCCGCGGGCGCTGATGCCGGTTGTCACCGTGCAGTCGTGCCTCGCAGGAGGCCCGGGTGCTCGATGCCGAGGAGAAAACCGTCGCCCGGCTGCTGACCGAGAGCGTCGACGACGGCACCAGCCAGCTGCGGATCCAGCCGCTGCGCGGCTACGACGCCGACGGCCGATCGGATTGCGCGGCTGCTGGCGCGGGTCGACGGGTTCACCGCGGTCTCGACGACGCCGTACGACGTCGCGTTGACCCATGCCAGTCGCAGCCCCGCCAACGGGAGCCGCCCGATGCGCAGCTGCAGCCGGAAACCTCTGCGGCCGTGGCCATTGCGAAGATGCTGACCGGATTCGCCGCGGCCATCGAGGAGAACGTGCCGGGCACCATCGCGGCGATCGACACCGAATTCCTGCACGACCTGCGGGTCGCGGTCCGTCGCACCCGCTCGATTCTCAAGCTCGTCGGCGACGTGCTGCCCGACGACTCTGGCCGAGCGATTCGCCCCGGAATTCAAGTGGCTGGGCGATCTGACCACCCCGGTCCGCGATCTCGACGTCTACCTGCTCGAACTCGACTCCATGGCAGCCCGGCTGACGTCGGCCGACCCCGGCGACCTCGACCCGTTCCGGTCCTTCCTGGTCAAGCACCGCAGCGCCGAACGGCGGCGCCTGGTGCGCGGGCTGCGCTCGAGGCGGTTCGAGCAATCTGATGAGCGACTGGCGCGCCGAGCTGGCCGAGGTGGCGACCGACGCCGAAGGCGGGCCGACGGTCGCGATGCTCGCGCGCCAGACGCATCGACGCAGGCCTACCGCAACGCGGTACGGCGCGGTAAGCGGATCGACGAGGATTCGCCGAGCGAGGACGTCCATGCGCTGCGCAAGCGATGCAAGGAACTGCGCTACCTGCTCGAGGTGTTCCGGCCGGTGTGCGACAACGACGCCACACCGCGCGCTGCTCAAAGAGCTCAAGTCGCTGCAGGACACCCTCGGCGACTTTCAGGACGGCGAAGTGCAGCGTGAAGCCGTCCGCGAATTCGCCGCGGCGATGATGGAGCAGGGCGCGGCGCCGCCCCAAGACCGTGCTGGCGATGGGGGAGATGGCCGCGCAGCTCGACGCGCATCAGCTGAACGCGCGGGCGGCGCTGGCCGGCCGGTTGCAACCATTTCTGGCCGACGAGAATCGCGCCCGCGTCAAGGCCCTGGTGCGCCGATGAAGGTCTACGCGACGTACAACATCAAGGGCGGCGTCGGTAAGACGTCGGCCGCGGTGAACCTGGCGCATCTCGCGGCGCTCGACGGGCACAACGTGCTGCTGTGGGACCTCGACCCGCAGGGCGCGGCGACCTACATGTTCCGGGTGCGGCCCAAGGTCAAAGGCGGCGGGCGAGCGCTGGTGGAGGGATCGCGGTCGCTGGACGATGCGATCAAGGCCACCGATTTCGACGGGCTCGACTTGGTGCCGGCCGATTTCCGGTATCGCAACCTGGATGTGCAGCTCGACGATACGAAGCGGCCGACGCGCCGGATCCGCGAATTGCTGCGACCGCTGGAAAGCCAGTACGACGTGGTCTTTCTCGACTGCCCGCCGAGCATCTCGTTGCTGTCGGAGAACGTTCTGCATGCCGTCGACACGCTGTTGGTGCCGATGATCCCGGCGACGCTGTCGGTGCGCACGTTCGATCAATTGACCGGTTTCGTCAGCGATTTCGAGGGCCGCCGGCCGCGGGTGCGAGCGTTCTTCTCGATGGTGGACCGGCGCAAGCGGCTGCATTGCGACCTCGTGCAACATCTGTCGACCGAACGAGCCGGGAATTCTGACCAGCGCCATTCCGGCGCTGTCGATCATCGAGCAGATGGCTGAACACCGGGCGCCGGTGACCGCGTTCGCGCCGCACAGCGCCGCGGCGCACTGCTACAGGGCGCTGTGGGCGGAGATCACGCGCGACTCGCTGACTGGCTGGTGGCGCGACGGCCGTCGCAGCCGCCAGCGCAGTGCAGCGGTCGCAACGACGCCGAAGCCGATCAGCAGGCCCATGTCGAGCAGCCACTGACCGGATGAGTGCCTCCACGAATCATCGGCCTCGGCAAGGGGATTGACCGCGTGCACGTCGACGGTGGACGCCGCGGCGGCGAAGCCCCATCGGGACGGCACCAGCCCGGCGATCTGCTCCAGCGGGAACCGGCCGGAGATCGGGAACAACGCCCCGGCGAACACCAGTGAGATCAGGACGATCAGCACGGCGATCAACAAGACCTGCTCGGAGTAGCGTCGCCAGCGACGAGAGCGCCAGCGCGACCATCGCCGAGACGATGGCGGTGACGGCCAGCACGATGAACAGCTCAACGCTGGCCGCGAGCTTGTTATGACCGAGCAGGACGGCGCCGTGAGTGGGCGCCGGGTGGCCGACGGTCGCGACGATGGTGATGACGGCGGTCTGGACGACAGCGACGAGGCTGTAGACGATCACCTTGCCGGCCAGGAACGCCGACGCCGACAATCCGTGGGCTTGTTCGCGCCGGAAGATGCGCTGCTCGCCGAAGAGATCGCGGATACCCAGAGCGCGTGCCCATGACGACGGCGCCGATGCTGAGCACGGTGAGGATCGCGACGGCCTGGTCGGGGTTGTTGCCGTAGCGGCTTGCCGGGCCCGAATCCGGCGTCCCCGGGTATCAGCAACGAGATCGCGCCGAACAGCACCGGCAGGATCGCCAGGAAGATGAAGTACCGCTGATCGCCGATCATCAGCCAGGCTTGCCGACGGGCAGAAATGGCGATCTGGCGCAACACATTTCGTTGCAGTGCGGGGGCGGTCGGGGCCTCGGAGACAGCCGGCGGCTCCGGTGGCGGCGGCTCCTGTTGGCGCGCCAGGTATTCGTCGTGCGCGCCGTACGGATCCGCGCGGGCCCGCTTGACGATCTCGGCCCAGTCGGTGGTGCCCAACTGCGGCCCGATCTGCGAGGGTGCGCCGGCGAACACCGGGATGCCGGTCGGGGTGAGCACCACCACCTGGTCGCACGCGTCGAGTTCGGTCGGTGCCGTCGTCGCCACCAGGACGACGCGTCCGTCGTCGGCGAGTCGCCGCAGCGTCGCCGTGATCTCTTGTGCCGCTTCCGGTTCGAGTCCGGCGGTCGGCTCGTCGAAGACGAGCAGCGACGGGTCGGTCAGCAGTTCCACCGCAAGCGATGCGCGCTTGCGCTGTTCGGCGGTCAGGGTGCCCGCCCTGGCGGTGCGCAGCGCGGTCAGCTCCATCTTGTCGAGCACCGAGCGCACGGCTTCGCTCCGCTGATCGGCGGAAGTGCTTGGCGGAAAACGCAATTCGGCGGCGTAGCGCAACGCTTGCTCGACGGTCAGCTGGGGACGCAGCAGGTCGTGACGCGGCACCACTCCGACGTGTGGCCGCACATCGTCGGCCGCGACGTCGTGGCCGTCGAAGTCGACTTCGCCGACGCTCGGTTGCATCGTGCCGGCCAGCACGTCGACCAGAGCGGAGGTGCTCGCTTCGGAGAGCCCGATCACCGAGGTGATCGTGCCCGGCGAGGCGGTGAAGGACAGATCCGCCAGTGCCTGCTCGCCGTCGACGCTGAGCCGCACCCGGCGCGCCTCCAGCGGACCGGCGATGGTCGTCGGTTCCGGCGTCGCGGATGCGGTCTGCTCGTCGGTTTGCTGCGGCGCCGCGCGCGCGACTCGCTTCCGCCTGACGCTTCAGGCGGCGCGGCTTCAGCTTCTGCAGCGCGCCGGTGAGTCGGCGCCGGACGGTCGCGCTGGGCGGTGCGCACGGCGAGGGGTCGGCCGGCGGCTGCGGGCGGAGCCGGCGACGGTCGGCGGCGGTGCTGCCGGCTGCGCCGGGCGGCGGTGGCGGTGGCAGGCAGCGGGCGGCGGTGGTGGCGGCGCGACGGGTGGCTGCGGTGCGGGGCGGCGCGGTGGCGGCGGATGCCACGGCAGTGCGGCGCGGCGGTGGCGGGGATGCAACGCGGCGGCGGTGGAGTGCGGGACCGGCCGCGGCGGCGGCGGTGGCGGTGGCGCGTGGGGACGCATCGGCGGCGGCACTCGCGGGGCGTGGGGCGCGGCAGCGGGCGGGGCGGCGAGTTGGAAGACCAGCCGCGGCCCGTGTTGGGGGTCGCCGAGAGTGATCGCCCGGCCTTCGTGGATGAAGACCGTCGACATTCGCACCCCGTCGACGTAGATGCCGGCTTCGCTGCGGTCGACGGCTATCCATTGGCTGCCGTTGAAGTGCAGCACCACCTGGGGCTGGCGCGCCGATCCGCCGACGCCGTCGAGCCGGATGTCCGCGCCGCGGTCGAGGCCGACGGTGACGTCACGGCCGGGGGGAAAGGCGTACCTGTGCGGGCCGAGCCAGATGATCAAGGGGGGACCGAACGTTGCCGTCGACACAGCCACCCCCTTTCCCGCCCGATTTCTCGAGTCGAGAGTCCATTATCCAGCCGCCATCATGCGCCGAATGTCGACCGTAGGTCGTCGGCGCGGCCAGACGCTGCCGGGGCAGCTGGTTAGCGAGATGCGCCGGGTCGCGGGGCAAGCGCCGAGTCTTCGAGCAGGCGGCGCAACACCGTCACGGCTTCCACCAGAGTCTGCCGGTCGGCGGCGTCCAACTTGGCAAGTTGCGGCTCGATCGCCGTGGCGCGGTCGGCCCGCACCCGGTTCAGCGTGTGCATGCCCTCGGCGGTGATCGTGATGCGCACCGCGCGGGCGTCGCCGGGGTCGACGGCCCGGGTGACCAGGCCGGCGTCTTCGAGCCGCCGCACCTGGGTGGTCATCGTCGGCTGCGAGCAGTGGTCCACCGCGGCGAGATCGCAGATTCGCGCTTCGCCGTGGGCGTCGATGGTCGACAGCAGTCGGGCCTGCGCGGCCGGCAACTGCATCTGGATGCGTTGGGTGGCATAGCGGTTGAGCCGGGCGACGACGGCGAGCAGATCCGCGCCCAGACCGGCGACAGCCTCCTCGGCGGCGCCTCGCTCGGTGGTTGCGGATGAAGTCATGCGTATATAGTTGCATAGCTAGGCTATCTAGACCACGAACCGGGCAATTTCAGTGCTCGTTAACTCGATTGAACCCGCCATTGTTTGCTCGCGGGAACACCCCGCGACAGCTGGCAGAATCGATGAAATGAACGCGACTCGCCCTGCGACCGGGATCGCCGAGTCCCGCTCGCTGCGTCCCGGCGAGCTCGCGCAGGCATCGGTGATGGCCGCGCTGTGCGCGGCGACCGCGATCATCGCCATCGTCGTTCCGTTCGCCGGCGCATTGTCGTTGCTGGGGACCGTGCCGATGGGATTGCTGGCCTACCGCTACCGCTTCCGCGTGCTGATCGCCGGGACGGTCGCCGCCGGGTTGATCGCCTTCCTGATCGCCGGACTGGGCGGCTTGATGACGGTCGGCAACAGCGCCTATGTCGGTGGCCTGACCGGCGTCGTCAAACGCCGGGGCCGCGGCACCGCGACGGTGCTCGTCGTGTCGCTGCTCGCCGGAGCGGTGTTCAACGTCGTCGCGGTCGCCGCGCTGGCGTTGCTCTCGCGGCTGCGGCACCTGATCTTCGACGCGATCACCGCCAACGTCGACGGGGTTGCGGCCGTCTTGACCGCGATCGGGCGCTTCGCGACCGCGCACCCGTTTCCGCTGAGCACCGCATCGGGACCGGTCTCGAGGCGACCGCCGACAGGCTGCAGTGGTTCCTCGCCGAGGCGCTGCACTACTGGCCGTGGCTGATCCTCGCCAACGGCATCGTCTCGATCATGTTCGTCTCGTTGATCGGATGGTGGGCGCTGTCGCGGGTGCTGGACCGGATGCGCGGCATCCCCGATGTGCACAAACTGGACGCGCCGCTCGACAGCGCGCCGGTCGGTCCGGTCCCGGTGCGGTTGGACCAGGTTCGCTTCCGCTACCCCAACACCGACCACGACGCGCTGCGACCGGTCAACCTCGAGGTCAACGCCGGCGAACATCTGGCGATCACCGGCGCCAACGGCTCCGGCAAGACCACGCTGATGCTGGTGCTGGCCGGCCGGGAACCGACGTCGGGCACCATCGAACGCCCCGGGTCGGTGGGGCTGGGCCGGATGGGCGGCACCGCGGTGGTCATGCAGCATCCGGAAAGTCAGGTGCTGGGCACCCGGGTCGCCGATGACGTGGTGTGGGGTCTGCCGCCGGGGACCACGACCGACGTGGCCCAGTTGCTCAGCGAAGTCGGCCTGGAAGAGCACGCCGAACGTGACACCGGAAGCCTCTCCGGCGGCGAACTGCAGCGGCTGGCGGTGGCGGCTGCGCTGGCGCGCGAGCCGGCGCTGCTCATCGCCGACGAGGTCACCAGCATGGTCGACCAGGAGGGACGCGAAGCGCTGCTGGGCGTGCTGTCCGGCCTGAAGCAGCACCACCGCACGGCGCTGGTGCACATCACGCACTACAACAACGAGGCCGAATCCGCCGACAGCACAATCAATCTCAGTGAGTCCGGGGACAACACCAGCATGGTCGAGACGACCGCCGCGCCGGCGACGACCCGCTGATGGGACATGAGTCCGGCCCGGCGATGCTCGAAGTCGCCGGCGTCAGCCACGAATACAGCAGCGGGACCCCGTGGGCCAAGACCGCGC
Source organism: uncultured Actinomycetota bacterium (assembly GCA_963796825.1). GTDB lineage: Bacteria > Actinomycetota > Actinomycetes > Mycobacteriales > Mycobacteriaceae > Mycobacterium. Next base: position 463,951 of record CAWCNE010000003.1, on the reverse strand, counting down.
TGCGCGATGTCAGCTTCTCGGTGCATCAGGGCGATGGCCTGCTGATCCACGGCGGCAACGGCTCAGGCAAGTCGACGCTGGCGTGGATCATGGCCGGGCTGACGATGCCGACCACCGGCACCTGCCTGCTCGACGGCCGACCCACCCACGAACAGGTCGGCGCGGTGGCGCTGTCGTTCCAGGCGGCGCGACTGCAGCTGATGCGCAGCCGGGTCGACCTGGAAGTGGCTTCGGCGGCTGGTTTTTCGCCGAAGGACCACGACCGGGTGACGACCGCGCTGGCCGTTGTCGGGCTGGACAGCGCGTTGGCGAAGACGGCGCATCGACCAGCTCAGCGGCGGTCAGATGCGCCGGGTAGTGCTGGCCGGCCTGCTGGCCCGCTCGCCGCGGGCGCTGATCCTCGACGAGCCGCTGGCGGGCCTGGACGCCGCCACACAAAGCGGTTTGCTGCGCCTGCTCGAAGAACTTCGCCGCGAGCAGGGTCTGACCGTCGTGGTGATCTCCCACGACTTCGCCGGATTGGAAGAGCTGTGCCCGCGCACTCTGGATCTACGCGACGGCGTGCTCGAACGCGGTCTCCACGACGGCGGGAGGTCTGTCATGACACCGCGCCACCGCGACGGAACGTCCGAACGCCGCCCGGCTCGCTCGGTGGTGCTGCTGCGTCCGGTGCCCGGCACCTCCGCGGTGCACGACCTGTGGGCCGGCACCAAACTGTTGGCGGTCTGCGGCATCTCGGTGTTGCTGACGTTCTATCCGGGCTGGATCGCCATCGGGCTGGTGGCAGCGCTGGTGCTGACGGCGGCCCGGCTCGCGCGCATTCCGCGCGGTGCGCTGCCCTATGTGCCGCGCTGGCTGTGGATTCTGCTGGCGCTCGGCGGCGTATCCGCGGCGTTCGCCGGCGGCAGCCCGGTGGTCGAATTGGCCGGACATCGATCGGGCTCGGCGGGCTGTTGAACTTCCTGCGGATCACCGCGTTGTCGTTCGTGTTGCTGGGTCTGGGGGCGATGGTGTCGTGGACCACCAATGTCGCCGAAATAGCGCCTGCGGTAGCCACTTTGGGTCGGCCGCTGCGACTGCTGCGGATCCCGGTCGACGAGTGGGCCGTCACGATTGCGCTGGCGCTGCGAGCCTTCCCGATGCTGATCGACGAATTCCGGGTGCTCTACGCCGCGCGCCGGTTGCGGCCCAAGCGGGTAGCGGTAACCCGCCGGGCTCGTCGCCGGCGTCTGCTCGGGGAACTGTCGACCTGATCACCGCGGCCCTCACGGTGACCCTGCGGCGGGCCGACGAGATGGGTGACGCCATCACCGCGCGGGGCGGCATCGGCCAGATCTCGGCGATGCCGTCGCGACCGAAAGCTGGCCGACTGGCTGGCACTGTCGATCACCGTGGCGGTGTGCGTCGCGGCGATCGCGCTCGAAGTCCCGCCGGGCCGTATCGCTAGCGGCGTGCGGCCGCGTTGGCGGCTTCTTGGGCATCGTGCAGCGTCGTCGCGACATCGCTGCGGCCCAGGAACATCTCGTCGAAATAGGGTTTGATCACCTGGTTTCCGGCGGCGAAGCCGGCGCCGCCGGGCGCGGCGATGCGCGGGCCGTTCAGCACCGCGAAGAACGGCTTGACGTCGACGCCCTTGCTCAGCCAGTAATCGAAGTACACCTGCTGGGCCGACGGTACCGCCGGAATGGCGCTGCCCTGCCGGCCCACGTACTGGTTGCCTTCGGTGCTGCCCATCCAGGCCAGCACCTGGCGTACCGCGTCGGGGTGCGCGGACGCCGAATTACCCGCCGCGGCAATGCCATTGGTGACGCTGACCCGGCCCTTGGGGCCTGCGGGCAGCATCGCCACACCCCAGCGGAAGGTGGCCTGCTCGGCGATCGCGGCCAAGTTGTAGGTGCCGGACTGAAACAGCGCCATCTTGCCGGCCAGGAACTGGTTGCGGGAGAAGTCACCGTTGTCGTTGGTGTCCGAAGCGGGCGGCGCGACGTGGTCGTCGTTGATCAGCCTGACCAGGTAGGTGAAAGCCTCGACGGCGCCGGGGTTGTCGAACGCGAACCGGTCACCGTCCTGAAAGACCCCGCCGGCCGACCCGATGTAGTTGAGGTAGATGCCCTGTGGGTCGTTGGCGGCGTTGTATGCCCACCGCCGGACCCGCCCGGGTCGAAACCCGGTGTGCCGGCGGTGTGTCCGTCGGCGTCGACGGTGAGCCGGGCCAGCAGCGGGCGCAGCGTGTCGTCGCCGTCCGGGCTCCACCGCAGGGTCGCCAACTCCGCGGGGTCGACTCCGGCGGCGGCGAGCAGATCCGCGTTGTAGTACAGCGCGATGCCGGCATCGGTGAGTTGGGGTACCGCCCACAGCGTCCCGTTGCGGGTGAACTGCTGCGACCACCGACGGCTCCCACGCCGAGGCGGCTCCCGGCCCGAGCGTCTTCCCGATGTCCATCAGCCGACCGCTGTCGGCGTACCCGGCGAGGTAGGCGTTGGACATCCAGAAGATGTCGTCGGCGCTGCCGCCGGCGACGTCGGTGCGCAGCGTGTTGAAGTAGGTGGAATACGAGACGACGTTGGTGTGCACCTCGATGTCGGGATGCGTTCGGGTGAACGCCGCAAACGACTGCCGGTACGCCGCGGCGACCTGCTGATCCCATAGCCGAACGGTGACCACGGTCTTGCCGCCGGGCGGTCGAGCCGTGACGTCCAAGCAGCACCGCCGCGGCGCACCAGCACCGCGGCGACCAGCAACCGAAGCCCAGCGCGAACAGTGTGGAGAACCGGAGGCCGGTCATTTGAGCCCTGTGACGACGATCGAGCGGACGATGTGCCGCTGGAAGATCACGAACAACACCAGCAGTGGCACGATCGCCACCACCGTCGCGGCCATCACCAGCGTCCACTGCGCGTTGTAGCGGGACTGCAGCGCAGCCGTCGCCACCGTCAGCACCTGCCACTTGGCGCCGCTGGTGATCACCAGCGGCCACATGAAGTGGTGCCATTGCGACACCACGGTGATCAGCATCAGCGTGACCAGCACCGGCCGGCTGGCGGGACCACCACGTGCACGATCACGTCCAGCGTGTTGGCGCCGTCGAGATACGCGGCGTTGATCAAGTCGTCGGGTATCGCGCGGAAGTGCTGACGCAGCAGGAAAATTGCGTACGGGGAGCCGAAGACGAACGGCAACACCAACGCCCAGAACGTGTTGCGCAGTCCCAGCTGCGCCATCATCAGATACAGCGGCACCACCGTCACCCTGCCCGGCACCATCAGCGTCGCGAGGTACACCCAGAACAGTGCGTCCCGGCCGGGAAACCGCAACCGGGCGAACGCATACGCGGCGAGCACCGAAAAGGTCAGTTGGCCGAGCAGGATCATCGCCGTCATCAGCGCGGTCACCGCCAGCGCCCGACCGAACCCGGCACCGCCCAGGTCGGCGTAGTTGGCCAGCGTCGGTGGCCGCGGCCACGCCAGCGGTGTGCCCGTCGCGAACTGGTGCGCGGAGGTGAACGAGGTCAGCAGACCGAGCGCGAACGGCGCCAGCGTGATCACCGCGCCCACCAGCAGGCCGGCGTAAACCATTACCGCCGAGGCCTTCTAGGTGAGGTCATAGCTGATCCGCCGACGGAAGCCCCCCCCCCCCCCCCCCCCCCCCCCCCCCCCCCCCCCCCCCCCCCCCCCCCCCCCCCCCCCCCCCCCCCCCCCCCCCCCCCCCCCCCCCCCCCCCCCCCCCCCCCCCCCCCCCCCCCCCCCCCCCCCCCCCCCCCCCCCCCCCCCCCCCCCCCCCCCCCCCCCCCCCCCCCCCCCCCCCCCCCCCCCCCCCCCCCCCCCCCCCCCCCCCCCCCCCCCCCCCCCCCCCCCCCCCCCCCCCCCCCCCCCCCCCCCCCCCCCCCCCCCCCCCCCCCCCCCCCCCCCCCCCCCCCCCCCCCCCCCCCCCCCCCCCCCCCCCCCCCCCCCCCCCCCCCCCCCCCCCCCCCCCCCCCCCCCCCCCCCCCCCCCCCCCCCCCCCCCCCCCCCCCCCCCCCCCCCCCCCCCCCCCCCCCCCCCCCGGGGGGGGGGGGGGGGGGGGGGGGGGGGGGGGGGGGGGGGGGGGGGGGGGGGGGGGGGGGGGGGGGGGGGGGGGGGGGGGGGGGGGGGGGGGGGGGGGGGGGGGGGGGGGGGGGGGGGGGGGGGGGGGGGGGGGGGGGGGGGGGGGGGGGGGGGGGGGGGGGGGGGGGGGGGGGGGGGGGGGGGGGGGGGGGGGGGGGGGGGGGGGGGGGGGGGGGGGGGGGGGGGGGGGGGGGGGGGGGGGGGGGGGGGGGGGGGGGGGGGGGGGGGGGGGGGGGGGGGGGGGGGGGGGGGGGGGGGGGGGGGGGGGGGGGGGGGGGGGGGGGGGGGGGGGGGGGGGGGGGGGGGGGGGGGGGGGGGGGGGGGGGGGGGGGGGGGGGGGGGGGGGGGGGGGGGGGGGGGGGGGGGGGGGGGGGGGGGACTGCCTGACTAACCAGTTGCCTACGAGAAGGTTACCGCGATAGCACTTCTCAGGCGGCAACACCATCCACTGGTTCTCGTATTCAGAACCAGGTCGCCTATCTCGGGCGTCATCCGTCAGGTGTGCCCCACGACACCGACTACGGCCTAAACGTCGCTCTGCGGCCAGTACAGCACTTAGAAACTAGATCAGGTCGTATGTACTTCGTTTACTGAAGTACAGATGTTGGACGAGGGTGATGCCGACCAGGATGACGAACAACACCACCGCCATCACCGAGGCCCGGCCGATCGCCGCGGCCCCGAAAGCTTCGGCGTAGATGCGGTGGGCGACCAGGTCGGTGCGGTCCTGGGCCCGCCGCCGGTCAGCGCGTAGACGGTGTCGAAAACCTGTGCGGCACTGATGACTCCGGTGACCAGCACGAAAAACATGGTCGGTCGCAGCATCGGCAGCGTGATCCGCCAGAACCGCTGCCATGACGTGGCGCCGTCAGTGCGCGCCGCGGAGTGGATCTCGGTCGGGGATGGCCAGGATGCCGGCCAGAAAGAACAGCGCGACGTAGCCGACGTTGGTCCACACGACCACCGCCGACACCACCGGCAGCGCCAGGCCGGGATCGGTGAGCCATTCGATGCGATGACCCAGCAGGGTGCTGACCGCGCCGTCGGTGGGCGCCAGGATCCAGCGCCACAGCACCGCGATCGCCAGCGGGACACAGATCCACGGCAACACGTAAAGCGTGCGGAACACCCCGCTGCCGGGCAGTTCGCGGGCCAGCAGCGCGCCGACCGCCAACCCGAGCACGGTCTGGACCGGGACCACGATCGCCACGAACGCACATGTCACCAGCAGCGAATTGCCGAATGTCTTGATCGTTGAGCACCGAGCGCCAATTCTGGCCTCCGACATACTCGATCGGCCCGAGCAGGTCCCAGCGGTGCAGGCTCAGCCACACCACCACCAAGATCGGCAGCAGCAGAAAGGTGACGACCCCGAACAGGCTGGGCGCGAGCAAGGCATACCCCAGCGCCGTCGATCGGCGTCCGGTAGCGTCACGCCATACAAGGTATTAAAGCCAATCGATACGGTGGAAGTCGTGACACCGAACCGGGGGATCGATGCCGACTTTCTCAGCCTGCCCCGCCACGAGCTGGCCGACGCCGCGCTGGCGGCTGCCACCGCGGCCGGGGCCAGCCACGCCGACCTGCGGATTCACCGGCTCGTCAACGAGATCATCCAGTTGCGCGACGGCGAGCTCGAGACCGCGGTGCTCAACCGCGACATCGGCCTGGCGGTCCGCGTGGTTGTCGACGGCACCTGGGGCTTCGCCTCGCACGCCGAACTGTCACCCGAAGTCGCCGCCGACACCGCCCGCCGGGCGGTCGCGGTGGCCCGCACGCTGGCCGCGCTGAACACCGACCGCGTCGAGCTGGCGGCCGAGCCGGTGTACACCGACGCCACCTGGGTGTCGAGCTATCGCATCGACCCGTTCACCGTGCCGCTGGCCGACAAGATCACCGTGCTCGACGAATACTCCGGCCGGCTGCTGGCCGCCGACGGCATCAACCACGTCTCGGCCAGCCTGATGTCGGTCAAGGAGCAGACCTTCTACGCCGACACCGCCGGCTCGTCGATCACCCAGCAGCGGGTGCGGGTGCATGCCCGATTCGAAGCGATCACCGTCGACAGCGGCGGCGGCGGCTTCGATTCGATGCGCACGCTGGCGCCGCCGATGGGCCGCGGCTGGGAGGTGCTGGCCGGCGACGACGTGTGGAACTGGACCGACGAGCTGGCGCAGCTGCCGTCGCAGCTGGCCGAGAAGGTCAAGGCGCCCAGCGTCACGCCCGGCCCGACAGACCTGGTGATCGACCCGACCAATCTGTGGCTGACCATCCACGAATCCATCGGCCACGCAACCGAATACGACCGTGCCATCGGCTACGAAGCGGCCTACGCGGGCACCTCGTTCGCCACCCCCGACAAGCTCGGCACGCTGCGCTACGGCTCGCCGATGATGAACGTGACCGCCGACCGCACCGTCGAATTCGGTTTGGCCAGCGTCGGTTACGACGACGACGGGGTGGCCGCCCAGAGCTGGGACCTGGTGCGCGACGGGATCTTCGTCGGCTATCAACTCGACCGGGTGTTCGCGCCGCGGCTGGGCCAGGCGCGGTCCAACGGCTGCTCCTATGCCGACTCGCCGCATCACGTGCCGATCCAGCGGATGGCCAACGTGTCGCTGCAGCCCGGCCCCGAGGACCTCAGCACCGACGACTTGATCGGCCGGGTCGACGACGGCATCTACATCGTCGGCGACCGGTCGTGGTCGATCGACATGCAGCGCTATAACTTCCAGTTCACCGGGCAACGGTTCTACCGCATCCGCGACGGACGCCTGGACGGTCAACTGCGCGACGTCGCCTATCAGGCCACCACGACCGACTTCTGGAATTCGATGGAAGCCGTTGGCGGCTCGTCTACCTGGCGGCTCGGCGGCGCGTTCAACTGCGGCAAGGCCCAGCCCGGTCAGGTCGCCGCCGTCAGCCACGGTTGCCCGTCGGCGTTGTTCCGCGGCGTCAACGTGCTCAACACGCGTACGGAGGGCGGGCTGTGATCCGCCGCGCAGCAGGTCGTCGACATCGCGTTGGACACCGCGGCGAAGCTGGGCCGCGCCGCCGAGACGATCGTGTTGGTCAGCGACCGCTCGGCGACGTCGCTGCGGTGGGCGAACAACTCGATGACCACCAACGGTGTGTCGACCGCCCGGCAGATCACGGTGATTTCGATTGTCCGACAAGGAGATACCGCGCAGGTGGCTCGCTGACCACGGCCGAGGTCGAGCCCGTCGGCGATCGAGGAGTTGGTCGCCGCCTCGCAGTCGGCCGCCGTTGCGGCGCCCGAGGCTCGCGATGCCGCACCACTGCTGAGTGGCAACACCGCGCCGGACGACTGGGATGCCCGATCCCGTCGACCGGCCCCGAGGTGTTCTCCGGCATCGCCGAACCGCTGGCGCGCGGATTCGCCGGCGCCGATCAGCTCTACGGCTTCGCGCAGCACACACTGGAGACGACGTTTCTGGCGACGTCGACCGGGCTGCGGCGGCGCTACACCCAGCCCGCCGGTTCGGTGGAGATCAACGCCAAGCGAGACGGCGCCAGCGCGTGGGCGGGGGTCGGAACCCCCGATTTCGTTGGTGTGGAGACGGATTCGCTGCTCGACGAGCTGTCGATGCGGCTGGGCTGGGCCGCGCGTCGCGTCGAGTTGCCCGCTGGACGCTACGAGACGATCCTGCCGCCCTCGGCGGTCGCGGACATGATGATCTACCTCGGCTGGTCGATGACCGGGCGAGGAGCGCAGGAGGGCCGCACCGCGCTTTCGGCGCCTTCGGCGGGACCCGGGTGGGGGGAGAAGCTGACCGACCTGCCGCTGACGCTGTACTCCGATCCCGCGGCGCCGGGGCTGGGCTGCACCCCGTTCGTGACCGCGACGAGTTCGTCGGAGACGCTGTCGGTTTTCGACAACGGGATGAATATCGGCCGGGTGGACTGGATTCGGGACGGGGTGATCAACGCGCTGGCCTATTCGCGGGCCGCGGCCGACGAGTTCAGCGCCCCGGTCGCCGTCGCCGCCGACAACCTACTGATGACCGGCGGCGCACCGAACTCGCCGACATGATCGCCGAGACCGAGCGCGGGTTGCTGCTGACCACGCTGTGGTACATGCGCGAGGTCGACCCCACCACGCTGCTGCTGACCGGGCTGACCCGCGACGGGGTCTACCTCGTCGAAGACGGCGAAGTGAACGCGGCGGTGAACAATTTCCGCTTCAACGAGAGTCCGCTGGATCTGCTGCGGCGGGCCAGCCAGGCCGGTGTCAGCGAGCAGACCCTGCCGCGTGAGTGGGGCGATTGGGTGACCCGCGCGGCGATGCCGTCGCTGCGAATTCCCGACTTCCACATGTCATCGGTGAGTCAAGCGACATAATCCGGTGCGCCGGACGAATCCGCGATACCGTGACCTCGGTCACATTATCGATCCGGGGGGTTCTGATGTCCAAGGGTTATTTTTCTCGCGCCGTGAGCGTCGTCTTCGCCTTCGCGGCGGCGTGTGGTTGGAGTTCGGCCTTCGAAGCGAATGCCGACGCCGGCAGCGGTGCGGATTTCCTCGACGGTTCGACTCAAGCAATAGTGATGGGGCCCACCTACATACCCGACCCGACCATCTTCCCCGGATACATTCCTGGCGCAGTCACGGAATACCTGCAGCCACTTGGATTTTCCGACACCGGCACGATCACCCCACTAGTGACTGAAGAGTCGCCGAACTTCGGCCCGTCCATCGCCTCCGGCGTTGACACCTTGGTCCACGCCATTCAAGCCGACTACAGCGCGGGCGACTTCTCGGCAGCCGACCCACTCACGGTGTTCGGCTACAGCCAGTCGGCCGTCGTCGCATCGCTGGCGGAACAGGAACTCGCAGGCAAGATCCCGCTCGAGGACTTACGTTTCGTCCTGATCGGCGACGCCGCCGCCGACCCACCTTCGGGACCGACCGGCCTTCTTGACACCTGGGGAGCCACCCCGTTCGGCCAGGCGGTTGACCATTTCCTCGGATGGTCGAATCTGGACGACGTCACTACGCCGTCGAACCTTTATCCCACCGACGTGTTCACCGTCGCCAACGACTTCTTTGCCGACACCGCCACGCCGGCGGATTTCGCAGCCAACCCGCTCGGTGCCCTGTGGCAGGACTTTGTGGGATTCTTCGAACACGGTGTCTACCTCGGAGGTCTGCCTGAATCCGAGATACTGACCGCGATTGACACCGCCGGTGTGGTCGACGGTGCGACGACCTACTTCTCGCTGGCAGACCCAGCCAACCTCCTCGAGGCGCTGTGGGACACCACGCTGGGAAGCTTCGGCATCGCCGTCCCTTGATTTCACACGTCACCGGTGAGCCAGGCGTCATAATCGGCGTGTGGTGTTGCACGACGACCTGAACCGACTCGTAGCCCTATCGCCCGGCGACGGTCGGTTGACCGCGCTGGTTCGGCGGGTGTGCGGGCAGACCCTCGGCCTGCAGGCGCTTCCCGCCGACGCCGACCCCGCTTCCGACGACGTCGTTGCCGAGTTCGCCGAGCAGTTCAGCATCGACGTCTCGACAATCAGCGGCGAGCAACGCTCGAAGCTGTGGAAAGCCTTGGGCGACAGAACGTTCGGCGTCGTGGTGCAGATGTACATTGCCGATTTCGTGCCGCGGGTACGCGCCGGACTGGAAGCCCTCGGCGTCGGTGACGAATACCTCGGCTGGGTTGCCGGGCCGATTGTGTGGGATCACGCCACCGACCCGTCCGACCTCGTGTTCAACACCTTTCTGCCGACGGTGGCCCGACTGCGTGAGCTGGATGCACTGACAGCGGAGGTGGTGCGGTTGCGCGGCGCCACCCAACACAACTGTCGGCTGTGCAAGTCGCTGCGCGAGACGACGGCGCTGAATGCCGGCGGCACGGAGACGCTGTACGAGGACATCGAGCGGTTCGAGGAGTCGGCGCAGTTGACCGACCGTCAGAAGGCGGCGCTGCGCTACGCCGACGCGCTGATCTGGTCGCCCGGTCTGATGGAAGCGGACGTCGCGGACGGCGTGCGTGCCCACTTCTCCGACGCCGAAGCCGTCGAGCTGACCCTTGACGTGATGCGCAACGCCAGCAACAAAATCGCGGTCGCGCTGGCCGGTGACGCGCCGCGCGTCGAGCAAGGCACCGAGGAGTACCTGCTCGACGTCGACGGCCAGACGGTCTTCAGCTGAGGTTGACGCTGACTTCCCGACGAGACGAGGGTCACGCACGCCAGCAGAAGGAGGCCTCGATTCATGCCCAACTCGGGTGATCCAATGAAAGCAGTGCTGCAGTACGTCGAGGCGTTCAACAACGGCGACTCAGCGGCGATGGCAGCGAACTGCGCCGACCCCATGCAAATTCTTGACGGAATGTCACCCCATGTGTGGCAGGGGTCGACAGCCGCCGAAGACTGGTGGAAGGACGTGCGCGCCGAGGGCGATCACCTTGGTGCGTCGGGCTATCGCATCGCGCTCGGCGAACCACGGCACGTCGATGTCAGTGGCGACGCCGCTTATGTCGTCGCCCCCGCGACTATGACGTTCGATCTGCGCGGTACTCAGGTCACACAAGCTGATTCGGTGTACACGGTCGCGCTTCGCAAAGTTGGCGCCGACTGGCGTCTTACCGCGTGGTCGTGGGCAAAGGGCGCTTGACCACAAAACGGCATCGATCGGCCCTTTCTCGGCTTGGCTAGGCGATTTGCCGTTCAGCCAACGCGATACGCAGCCGTTGGCGTGCCCGTGAAGCTCGAGACATCGCGGTGCCCTGCGGGATGTTCAGGATCGCCGCGGTCTCCGCGTAGGTGTAGCCGTGAACGTCGGCGTAGTACAGCGCTGCCCGGAAGCCCTCCGGCAAATCTTGCATCGCTGCTTGAATTTGGCTGTCGGGCAATGCTTCCAGCACTTCTGCTTCCGCGGATCGCAGCCCGGCGGGGGCGCGTGCAGCGCTGGAGGCCAGATCCCGTTCGGTGATGTCCTCGACTGAGACCTCCGCTGGACGGCGCTGCTTTCTGCGGTACGTGCTGACCCAGCGGTTGTAAAGAATCCGGAGGAGCCACGCCTTGGCGTTGGTGCCTTCTTGGAACGTATGAAAACCCGCGTATGCATCCAGCAGTGCATCTTGCAGTAGGTCCTCAGCGTCGGCGTCGCAGCGAGTCAGCCGTCGCGCTGCGCGGGACAGGACGTCGAGCGAGGGTCCGGCTTCACCGGTGAATCGTTCGGCGAGACTTTGGTGCGGCGTCGACGCGCTTCGAAGGGAAGTGCAGCTCATGGTGGATCTCCGGATTCTGGCGGGAAAGCCCACAAGGGCGGTCCAGATCAGAGTCACAGTTGCGCAGGGGAATCGAACCCTTGAAAGTCCGTAGTCCGGGGCCGTGGTTGGGAGCCGGCTGCGGCTAGCTGGCCCACGAGACGGCGCGGAGCTGGCGACGCGAGGTGATGTTGAGCTTGACGAAAACCTTCCTGAGATGCCATTCGACGGTGTGCGTGCTGATGAACAACTGCGCGCCGATCTCCTGGTTCGTCAGCCCCTCGGCGGCCAGCCGCGCGATCTGTCCCTCCTGCGCGGTCAACTCATCGCCGGCGCCGACCGGTTGTCTGCGCACCTTCTCGCCGATGGCCACCAGTTCCCGGCGGGCCCGCTCCGCGAAGGCATGTGCGCCCATCCGGGTGAACATTGCATGCGCCTCGGTGAGGTGTCGACGCGCATCGAGTCGCCGGTTCAGCCGGCGCAACCACTCCCCATAGCGCAGGTGAGTCCGCGCCAAATGCACGACGATGCTGGTGCGCTCCAAGCGTTCGATGGCTTCGGCGAAGTGAGTCTCGGCGACCTGATCATCGGCCAGCAGGGCTCGCGCACTCGCCAAAACACCGAGGCCCCAGTCGGTTCCACTCGCGCCCGCGCGTTCCTCGAGCTGACGTAGTGCGGCTTCGCCTGCTGCGCGCTCGCCCGTGTGCACCGCGGCTTCGATCAGTTCGATCAAGCACCACCCGTAAAAGCCGAGGTCCTCGTAGTCGCACGCGTCGCGAGCGGCGGTGAACGCGTCTTCGTATCGGCCGAGTCCGTTGTACAGCACGGCGGTGACATACCCGGCCAGGCCGAGCAGTCGGCCTTCGCCTCTGGTGTTTCCCTCTGCGGTCGCTGCGTCGATCAAGCCGACCGCGTCGGCCGGGATCCCACGCCACGCAGTCAATAGCAACGCATCGTATTTCAGTGGCGCATGGCCCGTCGCGGCAGTAATCGAAGCTGCCTCTTCGATAATTGTTGCTGCCGTTGCAAATTCGCCCGCGAGCACATGAGCTCTCGCCTGGTACGCAAGTGCTCGCGGAATGATGGCCAGTGCACCGGCGTCACGAGCCTGCCGGACGATGTCGGTCGCTATTTGACGGTAGATCGCGTCGTCCCAGAGTTCGGCCGCGGCGGTCTCCTGCACAACCGGGAAGGCCAGTGACATCCAGCGCTGAACCTGGCTGTTGGTCTGCGCGCAGATCAGCTCAAGCGTTGAACGCAGCACGTCGCGACCGCCGTTCGCACCGCCGCCGATTCGGTTGGCCAGCCCGCTCAACAGCGAGTCCATTGGCTGATCCAGTTCCGATACCTGCCCAACCGCGGCGTGGGCAGCCTTGGCGGCGTTCGCCAGGGCACCTGGCTCACCGAGCCGACCGGAGTACATCGCTGCGGCGAGCGCCTCGAGGTAGGTCTCTCTGGCTAGGTCGTCGTCGAGGGTTTCCAGATGCTCGGCGGCGTGGAGAAGTTTCGACGCGGGGCCGCCAAGTCGGGGCGCACTGGTACCACCTCCTCGGTTGCGGGCGAAGTCCATCTGGGCACGTAATCGGGCCACTTGGCCGCGTTGGAGGTTGGACAGCGAGCCTAGTTCGGCGATTGCCAGCAGTTCGTGTGCAGCCTCGGGCGCCGCCGCATCCCCTTTGGCCTGTGCCGCGGCGATCGCCCTGGAAACCCGCCGGACCGGGTCCGATGTCAAAGCGGTTGCGCGCTCCAAGAACGCTGCCGCCGCGGCGATCCCGCCCCGGCTTTGAGCACGGCCGGCTGATGCTTCCAGTTCTGCGGCCACCATGTCGTCGGGTCCCGCTGCGGCATAGGCGGCGTGCCATGCCCGACGGTCGGGGTCCGCGTGTGCATCCGTCGCGTCGGCCAGTGCCCGGTGTATGGCCCTGCGGTCCGGCAGATCTGCGGCACGGTAGGCGGCTGAGCGCAGCAAAGGGTGGTGAAAGCGCATGCGCGGACCGAACTCGATCACGCCGGCGGCTTCTGCCGGTGCCAGTGCGTCGACTGGGATACCCAGATTAGCCGCCGCGCGCAGAAACAACGCGGCGTCGCCCACCGGTTCGGCGGCGGCGACAAGCAACAACCGTTGGGTGTCAGCAGGGAGCGACTCGATGCGGTGCACGAAGCCTTCCTCCAGCTGTCCCGCCGATCGGTGCACAGTCAGATTCCCAAAGCCGCCGGCGAGTTCCACCGCGGAGTGGTTTCGCGGTACCTCGAGCAGCGCCAGCGGAATGCCGCGCGTCTCGGCGACAATGCGGTCTCGAACCCGCTCATCGATCCGCCCAGCTATGGCGGAGCTCAACAATGCGCGGGCGTCATCGTCAGACAGGCCGTCGATCGCGAGTTCCGGCAGCCCGGCCAGCGCCTCCGCGCCGGCGTCGCGGGCCGCGAAGACAAGTGCGACTGGCTCGGCCAAAAGGCGCCGCGCGACGAAAGACAGCGTCTGCACCGACACCTGGTCGAGCCATTGCGCGTCATCGACAAGGCAGAGCAGGGGCTGTGTGCTGGTAGCGGCGGCCATCAAGCTCAGCACGGCCAACCCGACCAGGAAGCGGTCAGGCGTCGGCCCGACTCCGCGGCCAAAGGCGACGTTCAGCGCTTCGCGCTGCGGCGGCGGCAACTCATCGAATTGATCCATCAACGGTGCGCACAGCTGCTGCAGGCCGGCAAATGCGAGCTCCATGTCCGACTCCACGCCCGCCACCTGGACACAGCGAAACTCGGCCGCCAGCTCTGACATGTAGCCCAACAGGGCGGTTTTTCCGACGCCCGCTTCGCCGCGCAGAACCAAAACCTGATGGCTACCTGCTTGGACCGTCGCGACCACACCGCGCAGCGACTCGCATTCGGCGGTGCGACCGCGCAGACGTTGCCCCCGGCCCTGACTCGACATACTCACCACCGCGTCTGGTTCCAGTGGACCTCAGCCGGTTGGGATCGGGAATGATGGCTGGTCCGAACCTGATGGTAGTGAGCTCGTTCAGCGAGGTCTACGCAGTCGACCGCCCGCGGCGACCGCAAGCTGCAAATTCTGTCCTAACGCGGGATGAACGTGACGGTCTCCTCGAGCGGTGCCCGGCCGGTACGGGCATAACCCACGTTGGCGTCTTCGTAGCCGATCGACATGCCACAAAAGAGGATGCGCCCGTCTGGGGGTGACACGACCTCGGCAACGGACTTGCGAGTTTGCGACCACGCCATCTGTGCGCAACTGTGCAACCCCTCTGCGCGCAGCAACAGCATCACGGTTTGCAGGTACATGCCGAGGTCCGCCCACTGAGGCAGGCCCATGTCGCTGTCGATGTAGCAAAACAGCGCGGCGGGCGCGCCGAAGCAGTCCCAGTTGGCGATGGCCGCTCGCTGACGGGCCTCCAAGTCCTCGCGCGCAATGCCAAGTGCGCCGTAGCGCTGCTTGGCGAACGCGGCTCGGCGCTCGCTGTAAGGGGACTTCAGCTCGGGCGGGTACATCTCGAACTCCCGCTCGTCCCAGGGATCACCTGCTCCCACCCGGTGTATGGCGAGCAGTTTGAGCTGCAGCAGTGGCGCACCGGTCAAAACGTAGATGTGCCAGGGTTGGAGGTTGGATCCCGACGGCGCCCACGCCGCGGCCGACAGCACACGCTCCAGCACTTCGTTCGGGACAGCCTGGTCGGTGAACCCGCGAACTGCTCGTCGGCTTGTTACCGCCTCATAGACGTCCATAGCGCGCTGGTTCCTCGCTGCTGAATCTGCTTGGCGCCGAACCGGTTCGGCTACGCCTTGGCCGCCGTTTCGAGAATCCAGTCCTCGAGCCTGGTCTTGGACCGTGTCGCGCCGTCGCCGGGGACGAGGGTGCGCTCTTCGATTGCGACGCCCCAATACTTCGCAGCTGGGTCGGCGACTACTTCGCGAGGGTCCCCGTGGGCGGTCAGCGCGATGCGGATGAGATCGTGAAGTGGATACGCCTGCGGTCCGCCTACTTCGCTGATGCCGTTCACCGGGTCACTGACCGCTGCGACGGCAACGGCTTCGGCGACGTCGACTGCGGCCATCGGCTGACAGAGCGCCGACGGCAGACGCACCGTGTTCCCTTCGGTCGCGGAGTCGGCGATGAAATTGAGGAACTCGAAGAACTGCGTCGCATGCACGATCGTGTAAGGAATCGGGCCGGCACTGATGAGATCCTCCTGCGTCTGCTTGGCAAGGAAGTAACCGCTTTGTGGGGCAAGGAAATCGGTGCCCACCACGGACAGCGCGACATGGTGTGTGACGCCGGCTTCGGCCTCGGCGGCCAGCACGTTCGTTGTTGACTTGGTGAAGAATTCCATCGATGGGGCGTCGTCGAACGACGGCGAGTTCGAGACGTCGGCGACCACCGATGCGCCGACGAGCACGTCGGACAGGCCTTCGCCAGTCACGGCGTTCACACCAGTCGAGGGAGCTGCGGCGACCGCTTCATGACCGCGTTCGGTCAAGGCCCGCATGACGTTTGACCCAATCAGGCCGGTTCCTCCGATGACGACAATTTTCATGACGAGCCTTCCGTGATCGTGTCGTGCTGCTGACGACAGCCCTATCCGCCCGAACGGATAGATCACCGCGAAGTCATCCCGATCGGCCAAACTTTTTCCGAAGACGCCTTCACGGCACGGGTCGCAGGCGGATCGGTGCGACGCTAATGTCATGGTCGTCCAGACGCCGCAGTATTCGGAGCCGACACCACTACGCCGGAGGCGATGCTCGCAGCTAATCGGACTCAGGGGCGGTAGCTCAGTTGGTTAGAGCCGCGGACTCATAATCCGTAGGTCGCGGGTTCGAGCCCCGCCCGCCCCACTGCAAACGCCTGGTGAGAAGCTACTTGATCGCCCAGGCGACGCGGCGACGATCCCTCGTCCCGGCGTCGTCCCGGCGTCGTCCCGCGACCGGCGCGGGTGTGTGCTCACGAGCTAATTCTCGGGGCACCTGGGTCGGCGCTTCTGAAATCACAAAAGCCTCCTAAACGCCACGGCGTGTCCAGGAGGACGTTAGGCACGACCTGCTTGTCTAGCTGGCGCGCACCGGGGTGTTCGTGTGCTGGGATTGCTGTCTCAGTAGTCCCCGCAGAAGAAGTTCAAACGCTCGATCGTCCAGCGCTATCGGCGCATTTGGGAATCCACCATCATCGGCAGACGCCGCCGCCCCTGCTGCACTGTGCTTCTGCGTCATCCTGGCGAGAAGTACCGACCCCCGAACAAGTTCCGACACCGCGGAGTAAGTGTCGTGCGCTGTCTGCTCATCGAGACCGGCTTGGATCATGCTGGCGATCGCTTTCTGCGTCTCCTGTTC
This sequence comes from uncultured Actinomycetota bacterium, assembly GCA_963796825.1. Classification (GTDB taxonomy): domain Bacteria; phylum Actinomycetota; class Actinomycetes; order Mycobacteriales; family Mycobacteriaceae; genus Mycobacterium. The sequence goes on along the minus strand of CAWCNE010000003.1, from coordinate 447,286 downwards.
GCCGAGCCGTCGAGCCATCGGACTCAGTGCGCCTCGAATGAGGATCAAATCCGTCAACACCGGATCGCCGAGGAATATCCGGCGCACGCCGCGTGCGTGCGCCATCAACGAATCGCGCCAATCGTCCGACTCGGCATAGGCCGGCAACCCGCTGCGACGCAACGCGCGGTCGGTCATGGCGTCGAGAAGTTCCGACTTATTGCGAATGTGCCAGTAGATGCTGGTTACGCCGACGTCGAGCGATTTGGCGATCAGTGGGATGCTCACCTCCTCGATTGAGGAGTCCGCTGCTATTTCAAAGGCCGTCTCGACGATCGCGTCTTCGGTCAGCGAGCCTCGCGCTCGTCGGACTGATTTTCGCTGCGGCTTCGAAGCCTGCACCCTCACCCCTCACTCACCGTGTGACATTCATCGTGTCATGATCGGCAGCTTGGACCACCCCCGCACGCTGGCGGTGTGTGCCTTCGCCGCTCCCGCGTAGTCGACGTCCCACTCCGGCCACCGCTTGAGGAGCTCTTCCAGCACGACCCTGGCTTGCATGCGTGCCAGCGAGGTACCGAGGCAGAAGTGCAGACCCTGGCCGAAGCTGAGGTGGCCGCCCCTGCGGTGAATGTCGAACCGCTCGCCGTTAGGGAAACGCGCCTCGTCGCGGTTGGCCGATCCATTGAGCAGCAACATGATCGATCCCTCCGCGATCGGCTTGCCGAGACATTCCGTATCGTGGGCGACGTATCGCGCCTGCACCGGTGACGGCGCTTCGAAGCGCAGTACCTCCTCGATGGCACCCGGGATCAGTTCGGGGTCGGCAACCAGCTCGCTGCGCTGATCCGGGTGATCGGCCAGCAGCTGGCACGCGAAAGCGATGAGCCGAGTGGTGGTTTCGTTGCCGGCACCGGCGATCATGCTGGTGTACGTGAGCACCTCGGTGCGCGTTAGCTTGCGTGTTCCACCGTCGTCCTCCACTTCGGCGTTGAGCAGCTGTGTCATCAGGTCGTCGGATGGGTGGTCGGCCCGCCAGTCGATGTACTCGGAGAACAACAGATACGACTCTTCGAACGCGTTGTCGGCAACCGCGAACTGGCCCTCCTTTAGGTCGATGGCGTTGTTCGTGGTGTCGCGGATCAGCTGCTGGCCCTGCTCGGGGATGCCGAGCAGATAACCGATGGTGCGCATCGGGACCAGGGCACCGAGGTCGGCGATGACGTCGAATTCGTTCTGCCCCAATAGCGAATCGAGAGCCCGCACACAGAACTGGCGTGTCAACGGTTCGATGGCAGCCATTCGGCGCGGGGTGAATACCTTCGACAGCAGTCGCCGATGCAGGTCGTGCTGCGGTGGGTCCTCGAAGAGGATCACGCCCGGTGGTACTTCCAGACCGCTCTTGATGACGTCCATGACGGTTCCACGCCCCGACCGGTAGGTCTGCCAGTTCGGCAGCTCACGGGCGACGTCATCCCACCGGCTCAGCGCGTAGAAGTCGTGCGGCTCGTTGTAGTACAGCGGTGCCTCCTCGCGCAGCCGCCGCCACACCGGATACGGGTCGTCGTCGATCGCGAAATCGAAGGGGTCGTAATACAGGTCAACGGTTTTCGGATCTGTCATGTCAGCGACGCGTTTGGCGGGTGACGATCGAGGGACCGGCCAGTGGCACGTCAAGGAGTCCGGGTGGAGCATCGATGACCGCCGGGATGGCGTTGACGGCCGCCATCGCCGTCGCTGCCACGCCGGGGTTGGTGGCGTCGTCCGGTGCGGGGTCGAGTCGAAGGTCGAGGGTCATGTTCGGGTTTCCTTCGATGCGGAACACCATGCCGCCCTGGCCGGGTTGGGCTGGGCGCGGCCAGGTGTCGGGCCACGGCGTGGAGGTCACCGCGGCGAAGTACTGAACCGACACCACGGGGCGGTCGTCGTGCATCGCGGCGAGCTGCCAGCGGTGGCCGCAGATCGTGTCCTTCGGGATCACCCCGAGTGCGGTGTCGAGGTCGTGCGGGGCCAGGATCGTTTCCCAGTCCAACGCCACTCTGTCGACCTCGACGTCGAGCGTGTCGGCGATGTAGCGCACGACGGGTTCCCAGTCGTTGTTCACCTTGCCGACAGCGATGCGGATGGGAACGTGGCCGTTGGGCTTTCCGAAACCCATCGACTCGTGCAGGACCTCCCAGATCGGATAGGACAGGTCGAGGTCGAGGGCGTACTCGTCCATGCGGTAGGTGTCGATCACCCCGGCACCGGCCAGCAGGGCGGTGGGCAGATTGAGGCTGATGAATCCGGGCTCGCATCCGGTCGCGTAGAAGGTCGCGTTGCCTTGCGGGCGGCGTTTTCGATCGGTTCGCGCCAATTCGCCGGTGCCGCCTTCGGATACACCATGGGGATGGCGGAGATGGTGACCACGTTGATACCGGCCTCCAGGTAGCCGACGATGTCGGCGATGACCTCGTCTTCACGTCGGACGGCGGTCGCGCAGTAGGCGATGCAATCGGGCTTGGCGTCCAGGACTGCCGCGAGGTCGTCGGTCGCCGCGATGCCGACATCGCGGCGACCGCACAACGCGCCGGCATCGGTGCCCACCTTCGTCGGTGAGGACACCTTGAGCCCGATCAGTTCCAGTGCGGGGTCGTCGATGATCGCGCGCAGCGCCACGCTGCCCGTCATGCCGGTGCCGACGTGAACTACGCGACGCTTCGCGGCGTCAGGAGATGAAGTCACAGGTGCGCCTCTCAGGGCGGTAGGAGCGGTTGCCAACGCGATCAGGTCACAACTTACTGTATACGCAACTAGTATGACTTACCAGTGGACGTTGCGGTAGACGGCGGTGGACGAGGGGTACGGCGCACGTGGCGAAGCGGACCATCGTCATCACCGGGTCGAGCGACGGCGTCGGTGCAGCAGCGGCTCGGCGGTTGGCGGCCGCTGGCGACAACGTCGTCGTTATCGGTCGCTCCGTATTCAAGACGAAGGCGATCGCCGACGAACTCGGAACCGACCATCTCTGTGCGGATTTCTCGGACCTCGCCCAGGTGCGTGCCCTGGCCGAGGAGCTGCGGCAGCGTTATCCGCGAATCGACGTGCTGGCCAACAACGCGGGAAGTGTCTTCGCGGCCGATGGCCTCACCGTTGATGGGTTCGACAGCGTGCTTCAGGTGAACTACCTTGCGGCGTTCCTTCTCACCACCTCCCTGATAGACGTGTTGATCGCGTCGAAGGCCCGGATCATCTGCACGTCGAGTTCGTCGCAACGTCTGATGCGTCCAGGTGTATCGGTGAACGACCTGCTTTGTACGAAGCCGTGCGCCCGACGGTTGCCTACGGGCGCTCCAAGATCGCGATCGTGATGTTCACTCGCGAATTGCACCGTCGCTACAGCGGATTCGGTGTATCTGCCGCCTCGTTCCACCCCGGGTTCGTCAACAGCAATTTCGGCCCGGCATCGGGTTCGCGGGTTCTCGCGGTCATGCAACGAGCGCACACCGAACGGCTCGTCGGCATCACCCCGGAGGCGGCGTGCGATCAACTGGTGTGGCTGGCCTCGGAACAGAGTGAAGACTTTGAGCCTGCCGGCGAGTACTTCGTGAAACGCCGCGTCGGTCGCGCGCATCGGACCACTTACGACCCGCGCCGCAGCTACGAGTTGTGGGAGCGGACAGCCACCCTTGTGAACCGATCCTAGGAGTTCCGCACGTGGTCGACCTCGCGCAGAAGTGGCTTCGCAGCAGCATCGGATCTCCCGAATTGTCATGGCGCGCAGAGGATGTATGGCAAGAACGAGCGCAATACGATCGTCGGCGTCGAGTACCGGCGCGGAAATCGTCGCGACTGGGTGCGCGCCGCGGGTGTTGTCGTCCGGCAGCGGGTCGGCCGAGGCGAATTCCACCCGCAACTGATCGATGACGGAACGCAGATTGTGGGGGATCGCGTCTCCGGACAGCGTGCCAATCGCTTGGGCCGCCTGGCTCAACGCAGGTGTCATCCAGTCGATGTCGTAGCCGCGCTCGCGGGTGCGGGTCAGCACGGCGCGCAGGCGCTGGTGCAGACCCGCATCGTCGGCAGCGCCGCGTCGGATCCAGGCTTCTTGCTCGTCGCGCCATCCCATGCCGCGAAGGCGATACCGAATGGCGGCGCGTAAGGGATGCGCTCGTTGGGTTGAACGACCCGCGGACAGGTCCGCGGGATACTCGAAGGCGGTGATCACCAGATTGTCACCCGCCCGCTCCAGGACGGATGCAGCCATATCCGTCGTATCGACCAGTCGCCGAACCGAGGTGCGTGCGAGATGAGCCAACGGGCGGCCGATGTCGAGGCCGGACGCGACGAGCGTCAGTGCAGGGCCGAGCGTGAATGCCTTGGTCACCGGGTTGCGAGTCACCCAGCCGCGATCGGAGAGCGTCTTGAGGATCGCGTGCGCGGTGCCTTGGGACAGGTCCAGTTCGCGCACGACATCCGAGAATCGAATCTCGCCCCTACCTGGCCGACTGAGCAACTCGACGATGTCGAGAACTCGTTCGGTCGGCGCCGAACCAGATCCTCGCACCCTTGACTCCCTTCGATCGGCATCCTACGGTCGATTCAGTAGTTAGAGAATTAATATCTCGAATATTAGAGAACTAATACCAGCGGGATGTGAATCCGGTGCGTGCAGTCGTTTTGCGAGGCGGCGAACTGACGGTTCGAGAGACCGCCGATCCGGTTGCCGGACAGGGTGATCTGCTGCTCAAAACGTTGAGCACGGCGATCTGCGCGTCGGATGTTCACTTCATGGACAACCCTGAAGCCGGAATCGACGATCCGACGGGACGGTCGTTGTACGACGCCAATCGCGACATCGTCATGGGTCACGAGTTCGTCGGCGAGGTCATCGGCCACGGGCCTGGGTGCAGCGACGCCTTCCCGATCGGTGCTCGGGTGACATCGATGCCAATCCGATTGGTGGACGGTGGCGCCGGTGGCTTGCGAATCATCGGACAACATCCCGAGGCGCAAGGAAGTTTCGGGGAACTACTGGTCGTCCCCGAGGCGGCAGCGAGGGTCGTGGAGGGCGACGTATCCAGCGACGCCATCGCCGTCGTCGATTGCTTCGCGGTCGGCGAGTTCTATGTGCGCGCCGCCAATGTGCAGCCCGGTGAAGTGCCGATCGTCATTGGGGCAGGGGCCGTCGGCCTTTCCGCTGTCGCCGCATTGTCCAGTCGTGGCATCCAGCCGATCATCGTGTCCGACTTCCATGCTGAACGACGCGAGCTGGCGCGCAACGGCTTCGGCGCGCACGTGCTGGTCGATCCCGCGGATCAATCGGTGTTCGACGTCTTCCGCGAAGTCCGTGCCGAACACAAGCTCGGTGGCTCGGCCGTGGTGTTCGAATGCGTCGGCGCTCCGGGGCTCATCGACCGGCTCGTGTCCGAGGCGGAGTTCATGTCTCGGATCTACTGCGCCGGCGGCTGGTACACCGGCGACACGCTGAGGATCACGGAAGCAACGCGCAACGGATTGACTCTGCAGTTCGGTGGCGGCCCGATGCCACAGGACTGGTACGGCGTGCTCGATGCCGTCGTCGAGGGCCGGCTCGACCCGATGCCGAGCGTCGGCCGGGTCATCGGCCTCGACGAGGTGCCGGATGCGATCGAGCAGGCCCGCCGAGCCGAGGGACCGCCCCGAGTCGTAGTCCATCCGAACGGAGACGTCGCATGAGCGACAGAGAAGACATCGTCGAACTGACGGTGCGCTATGCGACCGCCATCGACAGCCTCCAATACTCGCTGCTGACAAAGGTCTTCACCGACGACGCCCATGTGGATTACGGCGAAATCGGTCAGTGGACCGGCGGCGCGGAGGTGGCCACGTTCATGGAGGCAGTCCACGCGGCAGCGAAACACACCATGCACCGGATGACCAACCAGGCAGTGGATATCGACGGAGACACAGCGACGGTCCGGACCTACGTCGACGCCCTGATCCTTTTCGAAGGCGGAGGGGCGAACCCCGTCGGCTACTACGACGATCACGTCGTACGCACCAGTGACGGCTGGCGAATCTCGCGCCGCACCTACACCTCGGTTCGACTGGTAGCGGTGTCAGATCAATGACGGCTGACTTCGTGACCAAGTACGGCCCGTGGGCACTCGTCATCGGCGCTTCCGACGGCGTCGGGTCCCAGTTCGCCGAACGACTCGCACACGAGGGTGTGAACGTCGTGCTTGTTGCCCGTCGCCAACACGTGCTCGACGAGGTGGCCGCCGGCATTCGAGAACGCACCGACGCCGAGACGCGGACGCTTGCCGTCGACCTGACCGACGCCGATGCATCGCAGAACATCATCGATGCCACCGCGGATCTCGAGGTCGGCATGCTGGTGTACTGCGCAGGCGGCGATCCGAATTACCAACCCTTCCTTGCCAACCCGATATCGGCAGCGGAAGCGTTGCTGCAACGCAATTGCCTGGTACTGATGAGGCTGTGCCACCACTTCGCTGGGCCCATGGTCAAGCGGGGTAGGGGCGGCATCGTGAACTTCACGTCGGGAGCCGCGCTGGCCGGTGGTCGAAACATGGTGACGTACGGAGGAACGAAGGCGTTCGACATGGTGTTCACCGAAGGTTTGTGGGTCGAGTTGCAGGACAAGGGCGTGGACGTGCTCGGCCTGGTACTCGGAATGACCGACACACCGGCGTTGCGCCAGTTGGAATTCGAGCGCGGACGCCTCGCATCGCTCGACGAGATCCCCGAGGGTGCGGTCACCGCCGCGAGTGTGGTGGAGGAAGCCTTCGCCAACCTCGGCAACGGACCGACGATCGCCACCGGCGATGACGTCCGCATGGGTCTTGAACTCTTCAAGTCGTTATCACGCAACGAGGTGGTTCGGCTGATCATGCAGGTCAGTACCGAAGTCATGGGCACCGACACGCGCCAGGGGAGCTAGACACCACGATGTTCACTCTTCGATTCGACATGCGAGCGCCCGCGATAGGTGCACCGCCAACCGACTTGTACGCGGCAGCAAGTGAGATGTCGGCGTTTGCCGAGACCCGTGGCTGCGTCGCCGCAGTCCTGTGTGAACACCACTGCGCCGACGACGGTTATCTCCCATCACCGCTACTGCTCGGCGCGGCCATCGCCGCACGCACCGAGCAGCTGATGCTGAACCTGGTAATCCTCCTCCCGCTCTACGATGTGGCGCGCCTGGCGGAGGACATCTCCGTGCTGGACCACATCAGTGCGGGCCGGGCCACCTACGTCTTCGGGATCGGCTACCGCGCTGAGGAATACGCTCACTTCGGACTGTCCATGTCCGAGCGCGGCCACATTGCCGACGAGAAGCTCGGCCTGCTGCGCCGGCTGTTGGCAGGCGAAGAGGTCGAACATGGTGGCCGGCGGATGAAGGTGACCCCGCGCCCGCGACTGCCGGAAGGTCCCATGCTGAGTTGGGGCGGTTCTAGCCTGGCAGCGGCGCGGCGTGCGGGACGCAACGGACTCGGCCTGCTCGCCAACGGCGGGGTGCCGGGTATGCAGGAGGCCTACGAGCAGGCCTGTCGCGACAACGGTTTCGAGCCCGGCTTCGCGCTCATACCCGAACGAGACACCGTGGCGAACTGCTTCGTAGCCGAGGATGTCGATGCCGCCTGGGACGAGATCGGCCGCTACCTCCTTCACGACGCGATGGCCTATTCGGAATGGAACCCCGACAATCAGGTGTCGGCCAACATCACCACCGCGAAGACCATCGATGAACTCCGCCACACGGCGTCGTCGCACGTGATTCTTTCGGTCGAAGAGGCGAAGCAGCGCCTCGCGGGCGGAGAGATGTTCAACCTCTCACCGTTGTGCGGCGGGATTCCACCCGAGATCGCGTGGCCGTATTTGAAGAGATTCGCCGAGCTGAACTAGTGGAAAGGCAATGACATGAATCAGGATCGCGTCAAGTTACACGAGAAGATCGCCTTCGAAAAGTGGGAAGGCTATGCGAAACCCATCGAACGCGGTCGCCACGTCAATTTCGGCGAGAACTACATCATGGCCCCAGATTTCGTGATGATGAGCCCGCTGTTCAACAACGGTGTCCCGCAGTCGATAACCGATATGTTCTCGGGCGAGGTGGCGGAGGCCGTGGCCAAGTATGCGCCGGATGGCGACGTGCTCACCCCAGAGTGGCGCATGTGGTGGAAGCACATGCCGGACTACCGCCTCGTCAGCCCATTCGAATGTGTAGCCGGCGACTGGGGCTTCTCCTCCTGCGATACCTACGCCGGGACGTTTCCCGACGGGTCGAGATTCGAACTCCGCGAGTACGACTATCTCTGGATCAACGAGGATGGACATATCACTCGTTGGGACTGGTTCGTCGACTCCGCCGAGTGGGCGCGCTTGCTGTCGCTCGTTGGGCTCGACCCCAACGGGTTGACCTGCCAGGCCTACACCCTCAACTACCTGCGGGAGAGCGGCGCCGAGAGCTCGGCCGCGGGCTGAGGGTAGGGACATCGCGGCGCTCTGCCGCGAGCTTGGCGCGTTCGCGGTCAAAACTGACTGAGTGGATACCCTGCGGCGTCGCCGTTGTCACTCCGCATATCCGGCCCGGCATCACCTTCTACTGACTGTTCTGCGGCTGATGGATATTTGACGGCCCTGGTCCGCACCCAGTCCGCAGAGCACTCTTCGGCGACCATCTTTGTTAGTTGTCAACAATGACGAAAAGACGTGGGGCCGCAGGTATCTACCGTCACCAACTCCTAGCTGCCGTTAACTACCGCAAATTCCAAAACCCCAGCTCAGTCGTCTCATAATCCGTAGGTCGCGGGTTCAAGTCCCGCCCGCCCCACAAGCGCGTATGACGTCGGGTGATGGGCCAGCTGTGGACGGCTGCGACCAGAACGTTGGTGGCGTCAGAGCCGGCTCAACTTGCTGACCGTTTGAATTTCGGTATCGCGGTACGGCCGTCCATCGGGTAGGAGTAGGTCGGCAAACCAGAGCTTCGGAGCTGTCTTGTAGGGGTGATCCCAGGAGTCCCACGGAATATAGGTTTGCGTCTTTCCAGCGACCAGTCCCCAATTGATCGCACCAACGTTGTGCCGCTTGGCAACTGGCAGCACCCCGTCGACGGTACTGCCCAGGGACCGCGCCAGATATTCGGTGCAGAGGATCGGCCGTCCCATTGGGGTCAGTTCGGCGATCCGCGCTTCGAAGCCTGCTGGTTTGTCATAGCAGTGGAAGGTGATCACGTCGGAGTTGTCCAGTTGGATGTCAGTGATTTCGCTACGCCTCAGGGGATCTCCCCATACGCCGTCCCACACGGCGCTTGTTAACGGTTGACTCGGATCGACCGAACGTGCCCACCCGAACGCCAGCGAGAGCAGGTCGGCGACGCGGTCCAGCTTGTCTTTCCTTTCGACCTTGCGATACACGTCGGCGGGATTGTCGGGCTCATTCCAGATGTCCCAACCCAAAACACGTTCGTCCGTGCGGAATTGGCTCAGCACGCCCGTGACGTAGTCGAGCAGAGTGCGACGGTAGTCGAGGTCGTCGAGGTGTTTGGCGCCTGGGCTTTGCACCCAACCGGAGTTGTGGACCCCGGGCTTCGGAGCACGCTGGCGCCCCAGTTTGGGGAATGGATCCCAACAAGAGTCGAAGAAGACAAAAAGTGGTTTGATCCGGTGGCGGGCCGCAATGCCGACAAACTGTGCGAGACGGCTTTGGAAACCTCGATGGTCTTGGGCCCAGAGTTGATCGTGGAGGAAGACGCGCACAGTGTTGAGTCCGTATGACTGGGCCCAGCCGAGCTCGGTATCGATGCGCCGGGGGTCGAAAGTGTCGGCCTGAAACATCTCGAGCTGGTTGATGGCGTTCGAGGTGATGTAATTGGCGCCGACGCGCCAGCCTTGCGCCTGATACCAGCGGTTGGCCCGATCAGGCGACCAGGGGGTTTGGTTCGCGGCAGCGCGGGGGACTGGAGTCAGCGTCGCTCCCGCCGCCAGCAGCACTGGAAGACTCAGAACCGTTCGACGCCTCACGCAGTGACGATAATTCGCCGAGTGAGGTATGAGGCGAGAAACTCAGGTAGACGTCCTTATCGCGGCGCGATCCGGAGATGAGACGCGGCACTTCTGAAAGCAGTCGAATTTTCGGATGGATGGCCGACGTCGGTAAACGATGTGGTTGCGCGATCAGGAGCAGCGCTTCCCATCCGTCCTCCAAACCCGGGCGTATAAGGGCCGACGATTGATCTGGTGATCAGTGAAGCCTGGCACTCCTGCTTCTAGTCATCGCAACGGTCGCAGCCACTGCCGCCGCCATCTGGACCTGTGACACCCTTACGGGGTGAGTAATGCGCCGCCGACGGGCGAAGACCGTGCGGTGCTTCTGCGTCGCGGCTTTCTTCTCGAATACCTCACGCTGGCGTGGAATGTCGTCGGAATCGTGGTCCTCACCTTTGCGGCAACCGGAGCGCGCTCGGTCGCACTCGTCGGATTCGGCTTGGACTCGTTGATCGAGATCGGGGCGTCGACCGTCGTGGTCTGGGAGTTGTCAGGCACCGGCGAGCCGCGTCAGCGGCGGGCGTTGCGACTGATTGGTACCGCGTTCGCGTTGCTTGCGCTTTATCTGACCGTCCAGTCCACAGTCGTGCTCGTCACCGGCCACCATGCGGGACCCAGCACTCTGGGAATCGCGTGGACGGGGGTCACTGCGCTGGTGATGTTCCTCTTGGCAGCGGGCAAGGCCCGCACCGGAACTGCCTTGGGCAACCCTGTGTTGCGCACAGAGGGGCGGGTAACGCTCATCGATGGGCTGCTGGCCGCCTCCGTGCTGGTGGGCCTAGTCCTGAACGCGGCACTGCACTGGTGGTGGGCTGATCCAGTCGCCGGGTACGTGCTGGCTTTCTATGCGGCGCGCGAGGTTCGCGCCACCTTCTTCGACCCGGGACCCATGACTGGCGCATGATGCGTAGCGCAGTTCTACGGGCAGGTGAGGGGTGCCCCACCAGTCAACAGCCACATTCGACCGCCATATATAGATTCCCAAATGTGTTGCAGCACAGTGATTAATGCCTGTTTCCACTGAAGCTCGCGCGGGGGGAGTCGGGCGCGTCGAACGTCAGCCGAATTCCAACAGTGTGTAGGCGCCGCGAGTCTGCTTGATCAAGGGGAGCCGCCAGAAGGTGGGAAATATCGTGCCGAAAAACAGACCCCGCCCTTTCGGTATCGGCACATCGTGTACCGCCCGTATGCCGGGCACGGTGTTGGCCAGGTCCGCGAGTTGGCGCGGTGACAGGCTGAACGGCATCGGCGGAACGCGATACCGGCGTGTTGCCCGCATCCCCTTCGGAGCGAGCTTCTTGACCAGTACCGGCGGCACGTCGAAGAGCATCTGTGCACCTGGAAACCGGCTGGCGCAGTGAGTGATCAGTCCCATCGCGTCGTCGGGCTCCAGGTACATCAAGAGTCCCTCGGCGGTGATGAACACCCCGTCGTCGGCATTTACCTGGTCCATCCAGCTGTAGTCCAGGGCAGACTGCGCAAGGGTGGTGATTTGGGGCCCCGATGGGAGTAGTCGCCGGCGCAGTTCGATGATCGGGGGCAAATCGATGGTGATCCAACGGAATTGAGCGTCAGGCAGTGCGCTGCTCAGCCGCCAGAAACTGGTCTGTAGGCCTTCGGCGAGTGCGACGACGGTGGCCTTTGGATGCTCTGTCAAATACTGGATCGCGCACCCGTCGAAAGCCAATGAGCGCAAAGCCATTTCCTGACCTTTACGGCCGAATTTCTCGAAGTCGTAGTCGATTGAATCTGCGAGCTTGATCGCCATCGGATCATCGATGATCGCGTCGGCCAGGCGTGCTTGGTGGGCCCTGCCGTTCAGCGTCATCAGCGCCGTTTCGGAAACGCCGGTCAGAATTCCGGTCTCGTGTTCCTCGTTGCCGGTCTGGGGTCCGATAAATCTGGGCCACCAGATCGCATCCCCGATCATCGCGAAGAGCGCCGGAATGACCAGTGTGCGGACGACGAAAGTGTCCAGCAGAATGCCCAACCCCACGATGATGCCCAGCTGGGTCAACACGATCAACGGCAGGACGCCGAGCACGCAGAACACCGACGCCAACACGATGCCGGCGCTGGTGATGACGCCGCCGGTGGCCGACACCGCCCGGACCATGCCGTCGCGGGTGCCGTGCCCGGGCGTCTCCTCGATGGCGCGAGTCACCAGGAAGATGGTGTAGTCCACCCCCAGGGCGACGAGGAACAAGAAGGCGAACAACGGCGTGCTGTTGTCCAGCGCGGGAAAACCCAGCAGGTGGGTGCTGGCCCAGCCACCCAGACCCAGCGCGGCCAGCGCCGATAGCACAGTGGCGGCGACCAGCAGCGGCGGTGCGATCACCGCGCGCAGCAACGCGAAAAGGACGACGAGAACGACGACCAGAATCGCCGGGATCAGGACCGACCGGTCGCGAACCGCGGCGTCTCGCACGTCGAGTGCCTCCGCGTCGGCGCCGCCGACCAACGCCGCAGGTTCGGCCGCGCTGAGCGACGCCCTCAGTGCGTCAACGGTTTTGAACGCCGCCGGGGTGGATGGGGCAGCATCGACTATCACCGTCCACCGGGTCAGCCCGTCAGGGGATTGACCGTCGGGTCGCGCCGACACGACCCCCGGCGCAGCGATGATCGCCTGCTGGACCCGCGTCAGCTGCAGCGGTGGGCGCGATCACGACTGTCGGTCCAGACGAACCCCCGGGGAAATGCGCGGCCATCGCGTCGAATCCGGCCACTGAATCGGCTTTGATGCGGAACTGCTGGGTCTGAGAGAGCCCGACATGCGTGGTGAACAGCCCAGCGGCCGCCACGGCCAAGGCGGTGACTGCGACTGCGCAGACTATGGCAGGCCGGCGCCCGACCGCGTCGGCGACGCGGTGCCAAACGCCGGTCGTTGTGGTCGACGGGTCCTCCGAGCGCGGAATGAACGGCCAGAACACTTTTCGGCCGAACAGAGCCAACAGTGGCGGCAAGACGGACAGCACGAACACCGCCGCGACGACCAAGCCGCACGCCCCGAAGGTGCCCAGGCTGCGGGTGCTCGGGGTGACGGCCATGGTCAGCGTGAGCAGCGCCAACACGACGGTGGCGTTGCTGGCCAGTATCGCGGGACCGGCGGCGCGCACCGCGGTGCGTAACGCCGTGCGGTGGTCGACGTGAACGCGTAGGTCTTCTCGGTATCGGGAAATCAGCAGCAGGGCATAGTTCGTGCCGGCGCCGAAGACCAGCACGCTGGTGATGCCGGAGGTCGAGCCATCAAGCGTCAGCCCAGTAGCGCTCGCAACAAGGGTGTCCACCACGGCGGCGACCCGATCGGCCAACGCGATGACGGTCAGCGGCAACAGCCACAACACCGGCGAGCGGTAGGTCATGACGAGCAGTAGCGCCACAACAGCCGCGGTCACCACCAGCAGGGTGACGTTGGCGCCGGAGAACGCGTTGGCGATATCGGCGCCGAACGCCGGACCGCCGGTGATGTGCATGGTCAGTTGCGCCGGTAACCCGGAGGCGGCGGCTGCACGTAAAGCCTGAACGGCCCCGCTGAGTTCGAACCCGGACAGCCGGGTACTCACCGAAACCGTGGTCAGTGCGGCTTTGCCGTCGGCGGACGTAATGACCGGTGAGCTGGCGCCGGCGTCTGCATGCGGCGTGCGTTGCACGCGGGTCCGCGCTTCCTCGACCGCTCTCAAATCGGATGGGGTCAACGGAGATGCGTCGCGTCGGGTGACGATCAGGATGGCCGAGGCGTGGTCGCCGCCGGGGAACTGCCTCAGCGCAACGGCGGCTTTCGCAGAGTCCGAACCGGTAGGCACCGAAATGGGCGACTGGCTGGAGGAGCTCTCATCGCCGCCGATCGCCATCAAGGCGCCCGAGGCCATGACGATCGCGAGGGCCACTAGCCAAGCCAGCCGACCGGTTACGACGCCGGCGAGGCGCTGCCACACCATAGCGATGCCCGTTTCACCCGTTCCAGAATTGCCTGCTGCCGCGAACGCGATGAGCTTAGCGGTCGTGCGAACCCGGCTAACGGCAGTCACTCCCGCGACAAGGAAGTGAACGATTCGATGTGATCGATCATGGTGGTCAGCGCGGTTTCTAGCGGTTCGGCGTCGCGCAGCGTCTTGGTGAGGAGAAGACCGCCCTGCAGCGCTGTCAGCAGTGCTGTCGCCAGGCCGTCGATGTCGGTGCCGGGCAGGAACTCGCCGCGCTTCGCCATGGCGTCTAGGCCGGTGCGGATCGCTCTTTGCCAGCGCCGGTAGCCCGCTGCCAGGTCTTTGCGCGCGTTGGCGTCGCTTTCGGCGAGTTCGCTGGCCAGCGTGCCCAATGGGCAGCCGCCGCGGTAACCGCCATCTCGCTGAAACGCGACGATCAGCTCGGCCCACGCGCGCAACGCATCCACATCGTCGAGCTGCGTGAGCAGGGTTTCTTGGGTCCCGACGATGGTGTCCGTCTGGTACTCGATGACGGCGCGGGTAAGCGACCGTTTGTCGGTGAAGTAGTGATAAATCTGCGATGCGCTCACGTTCGCCGCGGCCCGGACGTCTTCGGTGCTCGTCCCGGCGACCCCACGGGTGTTCATCAGGGTGGCGGCGGCCGCCACGATCCGATCCCGGGTGGCTCGCCCTTTAGGGGTAACCATTCGTCGAGTCTACCGATTCTGGAATTGACATTCCAAAAAGCGGATGGTTTTGTGGAGTGATCAATCCAATTGTGAGCAAAGGCGGGCCCATGACGACTCAGACACCCAGCATTGAAGAGCAGACGCAGGCGTTCGCGAGGGGTGCCGCCGCCGCATTGCCGACAGACGTCATGGGTACTTTCGCCGCCGAACAGGTCAGCCTGGACGCCGCAGGTGTGCCCACCGGCGTCAGCGCACTGGGTGCAGTGATGCCCGACGCTGACCTGCTCGATGTTCATGGCGCCACCACTTCGTTAGCACGGGCGCGGGCGGGGCGGCCCGCAGTGGTGGTGTTCTATCGGGGGGCGTGGTGCCCGTACTGCAACATCGCGTTACGCACCTATCAAGCCGAATTGGCGCCCGCCCTCGAGGATCGGGGCTACGCGATGATCGCGGTCAGCCCGCAGAAGCCCGACCGGTCGCTGACCGTCGCTGAAACCAACGAGTTGACCTACACCGTGGTGTCCGATCCCGGCAACCAACTCGCCTCTGCTCTGGGCGTTCTGACCGCGCCCTCCGCTGAAGCCGTTGCAGCACAAGAGAAGCTTGGAATAGATCTTGCTGAGCACAACGCTGATGGCGGCCTGACGCTGCCGATGCCCACGACGGTGGTCGTCGATGCCGCCGGAGTGATCCGCTGGATCGACGTGCACCCCAACTACACGACCCGCAGCGAGGTGCCCGACATCCTGGCCGCGGTGGACTCGGTCCGCTGACATAGATCGTCGGCCGCGAACCGAGATTTGGCGCGGCGTCGCACCGTGCTCAGTCCAAGTCGGCGAGGACCTTGCGGGCGGCGTCTAATTCGGCTTCCAGGGCGGCGACCCTGGCGGCCTGCTGGGAGCGCGCCTCCTCGATGGCCTTGTCGATCGGGTTGGCGAGGTCCCCATGCATTTCCTTTGCGGCGCGGGAGACCGCGGCGGCCGGGACGGCGACGTTGCGGGCCAGATAGCTGTTGCCCTGCTTGAGTTCTGCCCGCCATTCTCCGTCGGCGGTGCCGGTGACAGTGAGAGTCAGCTCAAGAGTCTTCGTCTTCTTACCGGCGGTCTTCCTGGCCGGGGCTTTCCTCGGTGTCTTTTCGGCAGAAGCCTGAGCGTCGGGCGCTTCGGGTTCCGGCGTATTCCCGGGCGAGGCGCTGCTCTCCATTGCAGGAACCCAGGCGTCGGGAGTATCGGAGTCGGCGTGCGGGGCTTCTGCTGTCAGAGTGTTTACAGTCATCGGTGTAGCGTTCTCCTCCTGAATATCGCCCGCGGTGGTCGGGCTGGCGGCGAGACCCATGAGAACATATGTTCGACATTGAGACAAGCGCTCTGAGCGCTCAGATGGTCTGCGACGCAGTGATCAATACTAACCGAATTACCTTGTGCCGCAAGTCATCTCGCTAGCGCGCGGCGCGGCTTCGGGCATCGATGGCAACCGCTTTTTGCCAACCAGCCGCGATGTCCCAGACATCTTTGATGCGCGCCACCGCAGCGGCCTCGCAATGCCCGCATTCGCAGTCCGGGGCGTGGCTGAGCAAGTCGTCGACCACCTGCCTGACCAGCGTCATGGTCACCGGCTCGCCGGTCACCTGCGCGGCGTTGAACACGTCGACGGCGACCAGGTCGTCGGCATCGGCCATGCGCATACTCGTCAGTGTCCCACCGGGCTCGTGGCGGGTGGTCCCGCCACACCTTCCAACACGCTGGCAGTTTTGATGTTGTGGTCCCTCGGCTGGCAACCGTCGTAGATTCCGCGGCCGCCGGAACCTCCGTCGGTGTGGAGGACTTGCCAGACGAATCCGGACACTTGAGCACACCCGGTACTCGGAGTGAATGTCCAGTGCTGGCCGGGCATCACCTGACTACTACCGAGCGCTGCGATGGCGAATAATGCCAACCGATGACTGCCCTGACTCCTGATGACGTGCGCCGGTGGGACACCAGCGCCATCACACAGGTGTTCCAGGTAGCCAATGCCCGCACGCAGTCCCTGCACACGTTCGGCGAGAACCTGGGCCAAGTCGGGCAGAAACTCGCCGAATGGGAGGGCGACGCCGGAGCCGCATTCCACAGCAGCCTTGGCAAGGCGCGATTCGACATCGACGCCGACGGCGCCGAATCGGCGAAGGTTGCTGCGGCAGCTAGCGCGTCGGTAGCCGACGTCCAAGCCTGCAAGACGATGATGGCCCAAATCGACTCGACCGCAGAGTCATTCGGCTTCACGATCACGCCGGACTGGCGGGTCGACATCGGCAACGCGGGACTCTTGATGGGTGCCACGGAAGCTCAGCTGGAACAACAGATCCTGCAGACCGATCTGAACACGCTGAACGTCAAGGCGCACAGCACCGATCAGGAGTTGGCCGCCGCGATCCGCGCAGCCGTTGATCCAGCTCAGGCCGGGTCGCCCGGCAGTGGGAAGCCGCCCGCGGACGCAGACCAGGCGGCACGGCAGCGGGATGAGGCAACCGTCAACAACCCCAACGCAAGTCCCGCCGAGCGGCAGCTGGCCAAAGAACGTCTCGATGACCTAAAAAATTCGAAATTGGTCGGGCCTCTGACAATTGATCCGGTAACTGGCGACGACGCGCGAGTACGCGCCCAGGCGCGCCGCCAGTTTCAGCAATTCTTGGAATCCGGCAAGGCATACCCTGACCGGCCACCATTGACGCCCGATCAAGCTACGCAGCTGATCGACAAGTGGGAAGCCGGCAGCCGGCAGATGATTCTCAACGACTTCGGAAGGCAGCTCCAGACCGCGGGGGTGTCCGCTCCGGGAATCCAGCGCGCACTAAACGAAATCCAAAGCGGCAAAACGCCTGCCCAGGTCCTCCATGACGCCGCGAGCAATATCTCGACGTACGGAGGCGGACTGGGAGGCGGGGCCGAGAGTCACGGTGGGGCGGTGCCGCATGGCGCGCACTGGGGAGACAACGCGCCAGTCTGGTCGGAAGCTGATGCCAAAGCCCTCGAAGGGTTCGGCCGCAAGCTGACGAAGGCGGGCATCGGATTAGATACTGCTATCACCACCTACGACATCGTCAACGGAGCACCTGCCGGGCCGGCATTAGCCCACCTCGGCGGTCGTACGGCGGGTGGTTTCCTCGGGGGCTTCGCGGCCGGCGGCCTATGGGGATCGTTTGTGGGACCGGAAGGCACGCTAGCGGTGGGCCTCATCGGGGGCGTGGCGGGATCGATCGGCGGCGACAAAGCCGTTGACTGGATGCTGGGACAGTGACATGAAAAACGTATGCTTCGCCGCCGCTGTTATCTGCATGTTCGCGGGTTTTTCGCTCTCGTCCCTACGGCTCACCCTTAGCGCCCAGCGGCGTATCTATTGGCTCTGCGCCTGCCTCGCCGCCGTTTTCGGCTTCCTTGCTCCATATCCAAAGTTAGAAACTGGCCTCGCTGCAGGAGGAGCGTTGTTCGGCGCCATGACCGTCGCCGCCTACGTGACCACCTCTTACATCAAAATCGGCGGCAAGATCTACGCGCTCACCGTGGCTGACAGCCAACCCGACCCGAACGCGGGCGTCGACCCGGCCGCCGACGCTTACAGCGGTCAACTCACCCCCGCGAAGATGTGGTGGATGCTCGCCGTGATGGCAGCGATCGGGGGAGTCAACGCTTA
This sequence comes from uncultured Actinomycetota bacterium, assembly GCA_963796825.1. Taxonomy (GTDB): domain Bacteria; phylum Actinomycetota; class Actinomycetes; order Mycobacteriales; family Mycobacteriaceae; genus Mycobacterium. Next base: position 428,995 of record CAWCNE010000003.1, on the reverse strand, counting down.
TGCCGCTTTGTTCAGCAATGGCACGGCATGGGTGGGTGTCATGAGTGCAGCGTTCGCTGCTCTGCTGGCAATCGGCGCCGGCTACACCGACGGCAGCTGGGACTATCAGCCGGCGCGCCGGCAATACCTTCAACTCGCGCTGGCATCGGTCGTTACCGCAGGTGGCTTCGCAGTGCTCTACTTCGCGGCCTTCTACACCGCCCGGCGCCGGCCGCTGCGGCGCTCACAGTCTCTGGAACCTCGTGCACACCCTCGCCACCTCAAGCGCGGTCCCGATGACTAATGCCCCAACGTGTCCGGGCACAACTCGTGTTGGGCGGCCTCGTCGGTAAGCCGACCTGGCTGAGCTTCGCCCCAGATCGGCGGAACATCGGACGATCGGCGTTGCGACGGCTACTTCTCCCCAGTTGTGGGTACCTACCTAACAGCGACGCCGCCAGCCCGTTCGGCGCCGCTGCACGACGAGGAGGCATTCATGACTGAGCGATACACCACAACTGACGGCGGTGCCCCGGCCCCCAGCGACAAGGAATCGCTGACGGTCGGCCCCGACGGCCCCATCCTGCTGCAGGATCACTACCTGATCGAGCAGATGGCGCAGTTCAACCGGGAGCGCATCCCGGAACGCCAACCGCACGCCAAGGGCGGCGGCGCGTTCGGGCACTTCGAAGTGACCGGCGATGTCACCAAATACACCAGGGCGGCGGTGTTCCAGCCGGGCACCAAAACCGACACGCTGATCAGGTTTTCCACCGTTGCCGGCGAGCGCGGCAGCCCAGACACCTGGCGGGACCCGCGCGGATTTTCGCTGAAGTTCTACACATCCGAGGGCAACTTCGACATGGTCGGCAACAACACGCCGGTCTTCTTCATTCGAGACCCGATGAAGTTCCAGCACTTCATCCGATCGCAGAAGCGCATGCAGGCAACCAACTTGCGCGACAACAACATGCAGTGGGACTTCTGGACTCTGACACCCGAGTCGGCGCACCAAGTGACCTGGTTGATGGGAGATCGCGGGATTCCCAAGAGCTGGCGGCAGATGAACGGCTACAGCAGCCACACCTATAGCTGGATCAACGCAGCCGACGAGGTCTTCTGGGTGAAGTATCACTTCATCAGCGATCAGGGCATCGACTACCTGACGCAAGACGAAGGCGACCAGCTGGCCGGCGAGGATGGCGACTACCACCAGCGCGACCTCTACGACGCGATCGAGGGCGGCAACTTCCCGAGCTGGACATTGAAGATGCAGATCATGCCGTTTGAAGACGCCAAGACCTACCGGTACAACCCCTTCGACCTGACCAAGGTGTGGCCGCACAGCGACTATCCCCTGATCGAGGTCGGCAAGCTGACGCTCGACCGCAACGTCACCGACTACCACACCGAGATCGAGCAAGCCGCGTTCGAGCCGAACAACATGGTGCCCGGCACCGGCCTGAGCCCGGACAAGATGCTGCTGGCTCGTGGCTTCTCCTACGCCGACGCACACCGCGCCCGGCTGGGTACCAACTACAAGCAGATCCCGGTCAACTCGCCGCACGTGGAGGTCAACAGCTACTCCAAGGACGGGGCGATGCGGATGAAGAACGTCACCGATCCGGTGTACGCGCCCAACTCCTACGGTGGGCCGCACGCGGATCCGGCGCGCGCCGCCGAGATCCGCTGGCAGGCCGACGGAGAACTGGTCCGCGCGGCCTACACCCTGCGCCCGGAGGACGACGACTGGGGACAGGCCGGAACCTTGGTGCGTGAGGTTCTCGATGACGACGCGCGAGACCGGCTGGTGCACAACATTGTTGGACACATTTCCAAGGGCGTCAAAGAGCCCGTCTTGTCGAGGGTGTTCGAGTACTGGCGCAATGTTGATCCCGACCTCGGAAAGAAGGTCGAGGAAGAGTTCCGAGCGGGTTAGCGGTCGAATCTCGCTGTCAACGTTGTTCACCGGTCGACGCGGCCAGTTGCTCGGGAGTAGGACTCGGCCGGTCGTAGGCGCTGTCGATGAGCGGGCGTTGTTGGGCGTCGAGTTCGTCGGCTGCTGAATCCGACCCCAACATTCGCTTCATTCTGTTGAGCGGTAGGTGTTGGGTCGGAATCAGGATCGCGGTGATGTTGCCACGCGTCGTCACCACGTTCGCCGGATCGTCCAGGTGGGCTTTGACATAGTCGTGGATAGTGGCCGCACCCATCTGGGCGTTTTGGGTGGCCAGCTGGTAACCGGGAGAATCTTTGAGTGTGGGCGAGTCGCTCCATCCGTCGTACTGCCGGGCCACCAGGAGCACTTTGTTGGCGATATTCGCAGGGATGCCCTGCCCCTTGGAGACGAGTTCATCGTTGCGCGCAAAGGTGTCACCCAGCAGTACGAATCGCACTCCGGGCGGAGGCGTGTTCTGCGCGAGGTAGAGCGAAATCACTTGGGATCCAAGGCTGAAGCCGACGACCGTGTCACCGGGATGCATGGCGGTACTGACCAGCGCCGCCACCCCCGCGTCATTGTGAAGGCCGTCAGCCGGATACGGCACCTTGACGCAGGGGCAAAGGCTGGCACCTAATTGCTTCTGGGTCACCGACATCGACATACCACCGACAGAGTCGTAATCAAACGGCTCGATTGTGTAGGTCACGCCGTCGGCTTTGGCGACAGCGACGTTCATTGCTGTCACCACGATCACGCCCGCCAGTGCCGCCAGCCGTATCTTCAAGCCCGTCACAGGCCTCGTCCCAACCGTAGAAAATCGACCATCGTAAGGGCAAACTACCTTTGACCACACGGTACGTGTGGGCCAACGGGGAGACGTCAACTCGGTCTCCGAAGCAGGAGGTCTCGATGACAGGTCGGTTGGCGGGCAAGGTCGCCGTCGTCAGCGGCGGGGCGCGCGGGATGGGCGCGTCGCATGTTCGGGCACTGGTCGACGAGGGAGCCAAGGTGGTCTTCGGTGACATCCTCGACACCGAAGGCGAAGCGGTCGCCAAAGATGTTGGGGGAGCGACACGTTACGTGCACCTCGACGTCACGCAACCCGATGACTGGCACGGTGTGGTCGCCACCGCGGTCGACGAGTTCGGCGCTGTCGACATCTTGGTCAACAACGCCGGCATCATCAACGTGGGCATCATCGAGGATTACGAGCTCTCGGAGTGGCACCGGATCCTCGACATCAACCTGACCGGCGTCTTCCTTGGCATCCGGGCCGTCGTGCCGGCGATGAAAGCGGCCGGCCGCGGGTCGATCATCAACATCTCGTCCATCGAGGGATTGGCCGGCACCATCGCGTGCCACGGCTACACCGCTTCCAAGTTCGCTGTGCGCGGGCTGACGAAGTCCACCGCTCTTGAGTTGGGGCCCAGTGGAATTCGGGTCAATTCGATTCATCCGGGGTTGATCAAGACACCGATGACCGAGTGGGTGCCCGACGACATCTTCCAGACCGCGCTGGGTCGGGCGGCCGAGCCCCGCGAGGTGTCCAGTCTGGTGATTTACCTGGCCAGCGACGAGTCGAGCTATTCGACGGGTTCGGAGTTCGTCGTCGACGGCGGCTGCACGGCGGGGCTGGGACACAAGGACTTCTCCGCGGTCGACACCGGGCAGCAGCCCGAGTGGGTCACCTAGCCCGCGACTGCTCCAAATAGGTTGCCAGCGCGTTGGTTAACCCCCGCCGGGCCTCGTCCAGATCGGCGTACGAGCCGAGCTGACGCTCGGAGACCAGGCCGCGCATCGCCCCGGGGATCAGCGCGGCCACTTCCCGGACCCGGTGCGGGTCGACGCCCAGACCCGCGAAGGCGTGCTGACAGGTCTCCTGCCAGCTCTTGCCCCAGGAGAACAGTTCAGCAGCGGTGCGGGGAAAGAGCCGCTCGAGTTCGTGCGGCTCGCGGGGGAGCGCCGCCCGCAGACTCTCGATTGCGCGTGAATCTTGTGATGCCAGACCGTGATACAAGGTGTCGATGATCGCGGCAAGCCGCTCACGCAGCGGAGCGTCAGGCTCGGCGCTGGTGAATGCCGACATCGTTGCGTCACGCTTTTCGGCGGTGCGATGCAAGACGGCGGCCCAGAACCCGTCGACGTCGCCGAACTGATACTGCACCGCACCCCAGGTGGCGCCGCTCTCCTTCGCGATGCGACTGGCCGACACCGCACCCGGGTCGCCGGAGGCCAGCGAGCGCACCGCCGCGTCCAGCATCGCCTCGCGGGTGGCCAGGCCGCGCTTGTTACTGCGCCGCTGCTGCATGTCTGCGGGGCTCATGCTCACCGATGGTAGCCGGTTTGGGAACTTTTCATAGTGCCCACTATGAATATGCGGCGAAGCTGGTTATCATCCGTGGCATGGCCAAACCGCCACTGTCGATGAAGCCGACCGGCTGGTTCCAGGTCGCCTGGTCCGATGAGATCGGTATCGGCGATGTCCACAAGATGACCTACTTCAGCGAGGAGATGGTTGCCTGGCGCGCCGAGTCCGGCGAGCTCACCGTGATGAACGCCTTCTGCGAACACCTCGGCGCGCACCTGGGTTTCGGCGGCACGGTCGTGGGTGAAGCTCTGCAATGCCCGTTTCACGGATGGCAGTGGAGCCACGAGGGCCGCAACGTGCGCATTCCGTATCAGGATCGCCCTAACCGCGGCCGGCGCATCAAGACCTATCCGGTCGTGGAGCGCAACGAGTCGGTCTACATCTGGCACGACGTGGGCGGCCGTGAGCCGTACTTCGAGGCCCCGGACATCTTCGCCGATTTCCACGACGGCAGCAGCGCCGCCGACTACTACCCGCAGCAGCGGTTGTATCGACCGGCGCCTGGAGATGCATCCGCAATACGTACTTGAAAACGGGGTCGACTTCGCGCATTTCAAGTATGTGCACAAGACGCCGATCGTGCCGGTATTCACCCGCCACGACTTCGCCGAACCGGTCTCCTTCGTCGACTTCACCATCACATTCGAAGGTGACGACAACCAGAAGATCGAAGACATCGACAGCCGGGTCGAAGCCATCAACGGTGGACTGGGCATCGCGGTGACCAAGAGCTGGGGGATGATCGACAACCGCACCATCTCGGCGATCACCCCCGTCGACGAGTCCACCTCCGACGTCCGGTTCATGGTCCACATCGGCCGCACCCCGGGCAAGGATTCCGAGCGGGCCGAAACCAAGGCACGCGAATTCGGGCTGGAGGTGATCCGCCAGTTCGAGCAGGACGTCGAAATCTGGCGGCACCAACGCTATTCAGATCCTCCCGCGTTGGCGACCGCCGAACACGAGGGTTTCACCGCAATCCGCACGTGGGCCAAGCAGTTTTACCCGCGACGTGCACGCCGCATCCCAGAAAGGCTGAAGCGATTGAATACACCGCTGCGCGTGTTCCAAGTGGCCACCGGCAACGTCGGTTCGGAGATGATCAAACGCATCGCGTTGCGGCCCGACCTGGAACTGATTGGGGTGCACTGCTATTCACCGGACAAGGTCGGCAAGGACACCGGCGAGCTGGCTGGTATCGCAGCGAACGGAGTGAAGGCCACCGGCAGTATCTCCGAGATCATCGCCGCCAAGCCGGACGTGGTGACCTTTCACGGCGTGTTCCCCGATGAGGACCTCTACGTCAAAGTGCTTGAGGCGGGCATCAATATCGTCACCACCGCGGACTGGATCACCGGGTGGCACCGCGACACCAACCATCCGCATCCCTCCGGCAAACCGGTAAGCCAGCTCCTGCAGGAGGCCGGCGAGTCGGGGGGCGCCACCTTCTACGGCACCGGAATGAACCCGGGGCTGAATCAGATTCTGGGCGTGGTGTGTTCGGCCGACGTCGCCGAGATCGAGAACGTCACCACCATCGAGTCGGTGGACGTGTCGTGCCACCACTCCAAAGACACCTGGATCGAGGTCGGCTACGGCCTGCCCGTCGACGATCCCGAAATCCCGGCGAAGCTCGAGAAATACACTCGGGTATTCGCCGACAGCGTGCTGATGATGGCCGACTGTTTCGACCTGACTCTGGACGAGGTGAAATTCAGCTACGAGCTTGGCGCCTGCACCAAAGACGTGGATCTGGGTTGGTACACGCTGCCGAAGGGATCGTTGGGCGGCAACTACATCAAATACCAGGGCATGGTCGACGGTGTTCCGCGCGTCGAGACGCATCTGGAGTGGCAGATGACTCCGCACACCGACCCGAGCTGGCACATCAAAGGCTGCTACATCACCCAGATCATGGGTGACCCGTGTGTTTACAACAAGCACATGATCTTCCCGAAGCCCGGAGTCGACCTGTCCAATCCGGCGAACTTCGCGTCCATCGGGATGACGGTCACCGGCATGCCCGCACTGGCCGCCATCGCGGGCGTCGTCGCGGCGCCACCTGGCTTAATGACCAGCGCTGACCTTCCGCTGCGCGGGTTCGCCGGCCGCTTCGTGCGGTAGGCGCCCGCAACTCAATGTTGACGGGGCAAACGTCCACGCCATCAGAGTTTGACAGCTGCGTAACATTCCCGCCATCAGTCGTCCTTAATGTCAGCCGGGCAACAACCGGCAAATCCGATGCGATGCATCGCGGCGATAGGGACTCAATTGAGCGGAAATTCAATACGCCTGCAGGCAATCAACAACGTCGAGGCGTATGTGCCTCCAACCGATCAGTTTCGAACCTGGTGAAGAACCGGGCGAGGTCTTCGGCTCCAACGTCTTCACCAAGGCCGAGATGCAGGCGCGGCTGCCCAAGGCGGTGTACAAGTCCATCGTCGCGACGATCGACAAAGGCACCAAGCTCGACCCCGCGGTCGCCGACGCGGTCGCGTTGGCGATGAAGGACTGGGCACTGGAGAAGGGCGCCACCCACTACGCCCACGTCTTCTACCCGATGACCGGCCTGACCGCCGAGAAGCACGACAGCTTCCTGGATCCCGTCGCCGACGGGCAGACGTTCGCCGAGTTCGCCGGCAAGACCCTGATCCAGGGCGAGCCCGACGCCTCCAGCTTCCCGTCCGGCGGCCTGCGCAGCACCTTCGAGGCACGCGGCTACACCGGCTGGGACGCCACCAGCCCGGCCTACATCCTGGAGAACCCGAACGGCAACACGCTGTGCATCCCAACGGTGTTCGTCTCGATGACCGGTGAGGCGCTGGACTACAAGACGCCGCTGCTGCGCAGCCAGCAAGCCATGGGCGTGCACGCCGAGCGCGTCCTCAAGCTGTTCGGCCACAAGGACCTCAACCACGTCGTGTCGTTCTGCGGTCCCGAGCAGGAGTACTTCCTGGTCGATCGGCACTTCTTCCTGGCGCGACCGGACCTCATCAACGCCGGCCGCACCTTGTTCGGCGCCAAGCCGCCCAAGGGCCAGGAGTTCGACGACCACTACTTCGGCGCGGTTCCCGAGCGCGTCCTGGGCTTCATGATGGACACCGAGCGTGAGCTGTTCAAACTCGGTATCCCCGCCAAGACCCGGCACAACGAGGTGGCCCCCGGCCAGTTCGAGCTGGCGCCGATGTTCGAGCGGGCCAACATCGCCTCCGACCACCAGCAGCTGACCATGACGATCTTCAAGACGATCGCCAAAAAGCACGGCATGGAATGCCTGTTCCACGAGAAGCCGTTCGCCGGTGTCAACGGCTCCGGCAAGCACGTCAACTTCTCGATGGGCAACGCCGAGCTGGGTTCGCTGCTGGTTCCGGGCGACACCCCGCACGAGAACGCTCAGTTCCTGGTGTTCTGCGCCGCGGTGATCCGCGCCGTGCACAAGTTCGCCGGGCTGCTCCGGGTGTCGGTCGCCTCGGCCACCAACGACCACCGGCTGGGCGCCAACGAGGCACCGCCGGCGATCATCTCGATCTTCCTCGGCGAACAGCTGGCCGACGTGTTCGAGCAGATCGCCAAGGGTGCGGCCACGTCGTCAAAGGGCAAGGGCACCATGATCATTGGTGTCGACACCCTGCCGCGCGCTGCCGACCGACCCGGGTGACCGCAACCGCACCAGCCCGTTCGCGTTCACCGGCAACCGATTCGAGTTCCGGGCGCCCGGCTCCGGGCAGACGGTCGCCGTGCCGTTGATCGTCCTCAACACGATCATGGCGGACTCGTTGGACTACATGGCCACGAGCTGGAGAAGGCTGTCGCCGACGGCGAGGACTTCGACAAGGCAGTGCAGACACTGCTCACCGAGGTCATCACCGAACACGGCGACGTGGTGTACAACGGCGACGGCTACTCGGAGAAGTGGCAGATCGAGGCGGCCGAGCGAGGCTTGCCGAACCTCAAGACCACGCTGGACGCCATCCCGGAGCTGATCAAGCCGGACAGCGGTCGAACTCTTCGAGAAGTACGGCGGTGTTCACCGAGCGCGAGCTGCACAGCCGCTACGAGGTCCGCTTGGAGCAGTACGCGCTGACTGTCGGCGGTCGAGGCCAAGCTGGCGCTGGAGATCGGCGACGACGGTGATCCTGCCGGCCGCGATCCGCTACCAGACCGAGCTCGCGCAGAATGTCGCCGCGCTGAAGGCGGCCGGTGTCGAGGCGAGCACCGCTGCGCTGAAATCGGTGTCGGCCCCGATCGTCGATCTCGAGACGGGGCTGGCCACTTTGAAAGCGGCGCTGTCCGACCACTCGGCGGAGTCGGCGCTCGACGAGGCCAAGCATGCCCAGGATGAGCTGCTGCCGGCGATGGAAGCGGTTCGCGCCGCCGCCGACGCGCTGGAAGCCGTTGTGGCCGACGACCTGTGGCCGCTGCCCACCTACCAGGAGATGCTGTACATCCTCTGAGGCCACGAATCTGGTCGCCGCTGTAGTCTGGACGCGAAGTCTGTGCCCTGGTTGAGTCCGCAGCCGATGGCGTAATTGCGAAGAGTTTCGCGGGACATCGGTCGACGGCAGCCCATTGTCTCGGCGCACCATTGTTGCGACAACGAAAGGGCGGTATGAGCATGCCCTCATGGCAGGACCACAGCGACGGTAGCGAGTCGACGGCGACGACGATCCCCAACCGCGAAGTCGGCGCGCAGATCGACGTCGAGGTCACTGCTCCCACGCACCCTGGAGTTCCAGATTGCCGTCGCCCGGCAGCCGGGCCTCGAGATACGCGAGTCTTTGGCAATTACGTTGAACGGCAAGCCACTTCAGCCCCGCGAGATCATCGGGCCGCACGACACCCGGATTCACGCGATCGACGTCGGGGAGGGGGCGGTGAGCCTGTCCTATCAGGCAACGGTGTTCGGTGAAGCCGAGCCCGCGCCGGTCCGCGATATCGACGTGATCACCTATCTACGGCCGAGCCGTTACGCCGAGGCCGACAAGTTCTTCGGCTTCGCGGCCACCGAGTTCGGGCAGTACACCGACTCGGCGACGCTGCTCGAAAAAGTTGCGGCCTGGGTCGGTGCGCGCCTGGATTACGTGCCGGGATCCAGTGACCCGATCGATGGCGCCGCGGACACATTGCTCGCGGGAGCCGGGGTGTGCCGCGACTATGCGCACCTGGTGATCGCCTTGTTGCGTGCGGTGAACGTGCCGGCTCGACTTGTAGCGGTCTACGCACCCGGATGCGACCCGATGGACTTTCACGCGGTAGCCGAGGCGCTCGTCGAAGGCGAATGGCGCGTCGTCGACGCGACGTGTCTGGCGCCGCGGCAGTCGATGGTGCGCATTGCGACCGGACGCGACGCCGCCGACACCGCGTTCCTGGACAACCACAAAGGCTCGATCACGTTGAACAACATGATGGTCACCGCCTACGTCGACGGTGAACTTCCCATCGATTCGATCGACCACCTGGTGAGTTTGAGCTAGCAGCAGGTGCAGCCGTTCGCGGAGTGAGTCGGCGAGGAAGCGTTTGGTGGACACCGGCTGGAAGTTGCGGGCCGCGTCGGTCAACGCCGCATGGGAGTCCGCGCTCAGCTCGATATCGGCTGCGGCGACGTTGAATTCGAGTTGCTCGACGCTGGATGCACCGGGAATGGCGACCACGCCGGGAAGGTTGATCAGCCAGGCCAGCGCGACTTGCGCGGGCTTGGCGTCCACGCTCTTTGGCGACGTCGCGCAGCGTCTGCAACAACGGCTCGATGCGGCGTAGGTTCTCGGTACCGAACAGCGAGTTGACCGCGCGGACCCCGCCGGGCCGGTTGTCCACGCCGTACTTGCCGCCCAACAGTCCCTGCGCCAGCGGGCTGTAGGCGATCACCACGCGGTTCTCCTGCTCGGCGAACGGCACCAGACCCTTGAGCGCTTGCGGGTGGGCGAGCGAGAAATGCACCTGGTTGCTGATGACCGGCCGTCCGAGCGCCGCATCGGCCTGCTTCCACCGCGACAGCGAATAGTTCGACACGCCGGCCGCGCCGATCGCGCCGCTGTCGAGCAGATCACGCATGCCCGGCATGATCACCGAGTCGGGGACCACCGGGTTGGGCTGGTGGATTTGATAAAGCGGGATGCGGTTCAACTGCAGCCGCCGGGCGCTGGCCCGCTCGCGTTGCTTCACCACGGCGGGAAACGGTGCGACCGGAAAGATCTTGCTGGCCACCGCAACCTGATCGCGCTCGTCGCCGAGTGCGTCGCCGAGGATCCGTTCGCTCTTGCCCAGCCCGTACACCTCGGCGGTGTCGAAGAAGGTGACGCCCAGCGCGCGTGCACGACGGACGATGTCGCGGGCCGGTCCGGAGGCGTAGCTGTCGCCGTAGCCCCACTCGCGGGATCCGAACTGCCAGGTGCCCAGGCCGATCCGACTGACGCTGCCGACGCCGTCGACCTCTAGATACTTCATCTAGACTCACGGTACTGACCGCCAGGATGGTGGTGGCTAGCCGATCGCGCCGTGCTTCTCGAGTACGTCGATGACCTCGCGGCTCTGGACCACGTCTTCGTGTTCGCACAGCTGGCGCAATTCGTTGACGACCGTCTGAAGGACATCGAGGCGCTCCGACGCTTGAGTCAGCGTGGCGAGCCAGTTGTCGTAGTCGCGCTCGTCGTAGGCGATCTCGGCGACCGAGAAAGAGGTCATGCTCATTGCGATTACGCTCCCGCCATCGAGGTACGCACGGCGTACCGAATGCTGTAGTTGGATAGCGATTAGCCCGGGAAAAACGTGTCTAAACTCACAAATCGCCGGTAGCCGACTATCCGAACCGCTACGTCCGGCAGCCCGGAAATCGACGTGAGTATGGAATGGCCGCGAGCGACGGCCGATACGCTGTGCCTGCAGCGGGCGCGTTACAAGAAAGGGCGAAAATGTCACGGACGGTGGTCGTTGGGGCATCGAGTGGGCTCGGGCGTTGTATCGGTATCGGTCTTGCTCAACGCGGCGGACAGATCGCGCTGCTGGCGCGGCGTCGCGCGCGCATCGAGGCGGCGGCCGAGGAGGCCGGCGCGGGTGCGATCGCCATCGAATGCGATGTCGTCGACGAGCAGTCGTGCCGGTCGGCGTTCGATCAGGCGGCCGAGTCGATGGGCGGCATCGACAACCTCATCTACACGCCCGCCATCAGCCCCCTGGTCCGGATGGTCGACACCGGTGCCGACACCTGGCGGCGCATCTTCGACACCAACGTCATCGGCGCATCACTGGCGACCGCGGCGGCGATCCCGCATCTGACGGCATCTGCCGGCAAGGCCGTGTACCTGTCCTCGGACGCCGGCAGCTTCGGGCCGCCGTGGCCCGGGCTCGGCGCATACGGCGTCAGCAAGGCTGCGCTGGAAAGGCTCGTGGAAGCCTGGCGGGCCGAGCACCCGGACGTCGGCTTCACCTCCCTCATCGTCGGCGAGTGCGCGGGCGGCGAAGGTGACGCGGCAACCGGGATGAACGCCGGCTGGGACATGGACCTGGCGATGAAGGCCTATCCGCTGTGGGTGTCCGGCGGCTGCATGCCCGGCAAACTGATGCCCGTCGAAGATCTCATCGAAGTGGTGCAGACGATCCTGCAGACCAACGCCTCGACCTCGATGCCGGTGGTGGTTGCCAGAGGTGCCCCCGCTGCCCAGGTCGCCTTCCCCGACACGAATTAGCCCAAGCCGCAAAGCCAATCGGCACTGCCGCCATCGCGCGTCCTTTACAGTTGCGCTGACAATCACGAGCGAAGGAGACGCGGATGGCGTGGTTCATGGCCCTGCAGGGCCCACATCACACGCCCCACCAGTCGATGGTCTACGAACTCCAAGACGGGGTGGACGTGGACAAGATCGCGCAGGAGCTGGTCAGTTCGGCGACCCTGGATCGGGTCGTGGCCGTTCCCGCGGTCCTGACGGCGAACAAGCGTCGGCATCAGAAGGTGACGGTCTACGTCCGCCCCGCGGCGTGGGGGCTGTGGTCCTTCTACGAGCTGTCCGAAGAGGATCGCCGCGAGATGGTGAAGAACAACCCGGTGGTCAACGCGCTCGCCCAGGCCGCGCAGCAGCGTGCGGCGGCACAGGGTAAGCAGGTGCCCGGCGGACCGATGACCGTGCAGGTCAACCCGCTGACCGGCCAGGTGGGTCCGGCCAACTCCGGATAGGTAGCTAGGCGGTGTGTTGAGAGTCGCCGGGGTCGTCGTCCAGTGCGGCGGCCCCGAGTGTGCTCAGCATCTCGACCGCGGCCCGTTGCCAGGTGAACATCTCGGCGCGGCGGCGCGCGCAGGCCCGGCGATGCTCTTCGGGTCGGCTGACGACCGCGGTGACGGCCTCGGCGATGGCCGCCGGGTTGTTGTCGGCCAGCGCCCCGCTGTCGGCGGTGATGATCTCGCCCAGCGCCGACGTGCGCGACACCACGGCCGGCGTCCCGCAGGCCAGCGCCTCCAACGCAGCCAGCCCGAAGGTTTCGTGTGGCCCGGGTGCAAGCGCGACGTCGGCCGACGCCAGCAACTCGGCGACGCTGCGCCGATCGGAAATGAACCCGGTGAAGTCGATCGGCAGCCGCGCGGCCTGCCGTTGCAATCGGGCCCGCAGTGGTCCGTCACCCACCACGACCAGGCGGGCCGCCACGCCGGCGTCGCACAGTGCCGCAACGGCGTCGATGCTGCGGTCGGCCCGCTTTTCCACCGATAGCCGCCCGCAGTGCACCAGCAGTATCTCGGCAGGCGTTGCCCAGCGCTGACGTACCAACGCCGAGCGGCGCGACGGATGAAAGGTCTCCAGGTCTACGCCGAGCGGAATGGTGACGGTGTTTGTCGCGCCGATGCGATCGAACTCCTCGCGCGCAAACCCGGTAGTGCAGACCACCGTGTCGTAGTCGGCCGCGGTGCGCCGATTGGCGAAGTCGGCAAACCGGCGTGCGGTGCGGCGCGGAAGTACTTGTGCCGGCAAGGCGATCGAGGCGCTCATGGGAGATCATCACGGTCGTCGCGCGGTGGTCTCGACCCCAGCGGCCCAGCGATCTCAGCGTGAGCCGGTCGGATACCTCCAGGGTGTCCGGCTGCAAACCTTCCAGTAGCGTCCGCACCGGCCCGGGCAGCACAGCGCGATATCCGCCGGTGAACGGAATCAGCCTGGCGGCAACGGTGATTCGCTCGACGCCGGTGGGCAGATGCGCGTGCTCGGCATCGCGCCCAGGGACGATCAACACCACCTCGTGGCCCGCGGCGCAGTACTCCGCGCCCAGTCGATCGACGGCCGTGCGAAGGCCGCCGGAGCGAGGCCCATAGAAGTTGGCGACCTGAACGACACGCATACTCTTCAGCTCAACCGGCCCTTGTGTGCGGTCAACGATCTAACACTGACGATCGGCTGAACAAGCCGTGAACACCGAAGATCACGGGCCGAAGTGTCTTGGGGTTAGCGGCGATAACGCGCGGTAGGGTTGGTCGTGCGGGTTCTGACCGGCAACGCCGAGGGGTGTCGCTCCGCGAGCAGGTCGGAACGACGACGGGATGGGAAAGAGGAGATGCACCATTTGGCGGCCACGCTCGTCGTGGCCGGTGTCGGAATGTTCGTCGCCGGCTGTGGCGGCAGCAATCAGGCCCATCAGACTTCGACGACGACTCTCACATCGCTGATCCCGCGCCCGGTGGTCGAGCGTGAACTCGAGCCGTTGCTGCTGACCCCTGCCCAGGTCAATCCGCTGATGGGTGCGACGGGTATGGCGGTGATCAGAAAACACGACGCGATGTCCGACGACAGCGCCACGATGCGGCCCGCCGAATGCCTGGCCATCGACGGTTCGGCGCAGGCACAGGTGTACGCCAACAGTGGATTCACCGGCGTGCGCGATCAGGAGCTCAACGACGGCGACAGCTTCAATCACTACGCCGAGCAGGCGGTGGTGCTGTTTCCGACGGTCAAGCAGGCCCACGTCTTCTTCGTCACCTCGGCCCTGCGCTGGCCGGCCTGCCATCAGTACATCCACACGCAGTCCCGGACGAAGTGGGACGTGGGGGAGATATCGGACGACAACGACGTGCTGAGCGCGATTTCGACGCAGGAACAAGCAAAAACCGGCGGGTGGGCCTGCGGCCGGGCGCTGGCAGTGAAGAACAATGTCGTCGTCGACGTCAACACCTGCAGCCCGAACCCGGCGAGCTCCGCAGTCGACATCGCCAGCCAGATCATCGCGAAAGTTGTTTCGCGTTAAGGGATGTGGCTAATCGGGGCCTGACGGTCCCAGCAGCCGTGCTTCTTCGAGGTCCATCGAGGCCTGCAATTCGAGCAGGACGATGTCGTCGATGCGGCGTTGGTCGCGCAGCTCGGTGATGGCCTGGCGTTTGTGCTCGAGCACGCCGAGACGCACCTGCCGAATGAGGTCGCTCTTCGCTTCGGCCTCGTCGCGGGTCGAGCCGTTGTCGCTGGCTCTGACCAACGCCGCGTGCTTCTGGTATTCCGCGTTCATCCGGTCCTGCAGTGCGTCGCTGATGCCGAGTTCGGCGGCAACCAGCGGCAGCGCGTCCAGCGCGGCCTGCGCGCCCGCGCAGCGCGCCAGCCGCAATTCGTCGGCGTGGGCCTCGTCCTCGGGGATCTTCGCCCAGCGGACGATGCTGGGCAGGGTGCTGCCCTGGACGAGAACGGTGGTGAGGATGACGAACGACACCACGAAAATGATCAGGTTGCGATCAGGGAAGGGTGCGCCGCTGTGGGTGGTCAGCGGGACCGCCAGGGCCGCGGCAAGCGACACGGCCCCGCGGAATCCGGCCCAGCCGGACACCATGCGCTGGCGCCAGTCGACCCGACGCTCACGCTGCGCCTCGCGCCGGTCCACGGCGCGGACCAGCCACGTGGTGGCTTCACCCCACACCAGCCGGGTTCCGACGACGACAACGGTGACGGCAACCGCCAGCGCGACGGCGTGGTGGATGCCGTGGTCGATCCGGCCGGCCCCGCGGATCGCGCTGGGCAACTGCACGCCGACGAACACCCACAGCGCGCCGTTGATCAGGAAGGTCGCGATGTCCCAGAACGCGAAGGTCACCAGCCGGGACCGCGCCCGGATCACCCGCGGCGAGGCGTAAGCGAGCATCAGTGCGGACACCAGAACGGCGACAACGCCGCTGCAGCCAAATGCGTAGGCAAGCAGGAACGCGGCGAATGGCGTGAGCAGGCTGAGCGCGGCTTCTTCTTGTGGTGCGTCGAGCCGCGTCCGGATGAGCGTCACCGCGCCGCCGATGATCAGGCCGGCCGCGATGCCGCCGAGGTAGGAAACAACGAACCGGACGGTCAAGTCGATCGGGCCGACGGGCGCGCCTCCCATGGCGACCGATACGGCGACACCGAACAAGACGAGCGCCGTCCCGTCGTTGATGATGCTCTCCGCCTTCAGCACGGTCAGCGTGCGGCGCGGCAGCTGTTTGGCCAGACCGGCTACGGCGGCGGCGTCCGTGGGGGAGAGCACGGCGCCGAGCACCGACGCGGCGTGTGATTCCATCCCGAACGCCCGCGCCGTCCAGGACACCGCGACCGCGCTGGCGATCACCAATCCGATGCTGAGCAGAACGATGACGCGCATATTGGCGCGGATCTCGCGAATGCTGGTATTCAGGCTCTCCCAGTAGAGAATCGCCGGCAAGAACAGCAGCAGCACGATTTCGCCATCGAGCCGCACGTGCCCGAACTGCGGGACCAAACCGAGCAGCGCGCCGAGCCCGATCAGCAACACCGGCGGGCCTACCCGGTAGCGCCGGCCCAGCACCGTCCCCACGATGACGATGGCGAACAGCGCAACGATGACGACGAGCCCGAACATCAGCACATCATGCTGTACGAAGGGGGCAACTTTCATCTTGTAGGCGTGCGGGCGCCGAGCGCCCGGTCACGCGCCGGATGGGAATTCGGAGGTCGTCGAGCAGCCAGCGGACGCGGCTTTCGATCTCATCGCGGATCAATCGCACCGCGGGCAAATCTTTGCCGGACGGGTCGTCAAATTCCCAGTCTTCGTATCGACGGCCCGGTACGTCCGGGCTGGCCTCCCCGCAACCCATGGTGACGATCACGTCGGCTGCCAGGACGATCTCACCCGTCCAGGGCTTGGGGAATTCCCCGGAGATGTCGATGCCACGCTCGGCCATGACGGCGACGGCGGCGGGATTGATCACGCCTTGAGGTTCCGATCCGCCCGACCACACCACCGCCCCGCCGCCGGCGAAGTGGTTGAAAAATCCCATGGCCATCTGAGATCGGCCTGCGTTGTGGTTACACAGAAACAACACGACCAGCTTTTCGTCATCCGATTTGCTGCTGATTTTCGCTCGGGCATGCAATTGCTGCCGCGTGAAACGTTCGGCCAGCAGGGGCAGGAAATCCCGAACGGTTGCGTGGGCGGCCAGCTTGTCGTACGACGCGTACATCATCCGCCGGACGGTCTCCGCATCGAACGTGTCGCAAAACTCGCGCTGCAATGTCGCCACCCCGCTTTCGAGCGCCCGCTGCGCGTCGAGAGACAGCGCGACATGCGGTTCAGGCCCGGTCGGGGCGTCACGTGTCATCCGGAATCAGCGAGGCGGGGTCCAGGAGATCGGCAGTGTCTTGATGCCGTGGATAAACGGCGACAGCAATCGCGAGGGTTCTTCGGTCGCAACCACGTCCGGTATTTCGCGGTACAACTCCTCGAACATCACCCTGATCTCGCGACGGGCCAAGTTGGCGCCCAGGCAGAAGTGCGCGCCGCCGCCGCCGAAGCCGACGTGCGGATTCGGGTCGCGGGTCACGTCGAACTTCCACGGGTCGGCGAACTTCGACTCGTCGCGGTTGGCCGAGCAGTACCACAACGTGGCCTTGTCGCCGGCGGCCATCGAGGTGCCGTGCATCTCGAAGTCGCGAGTGAGCGTGCGCCGCATATAGACCACCGGCGAGGCCCATCGCACGATCTCCTCGACGGCCGAATGCGACAAGGCGTCGAAGTCGGACCACCAGGTGTGCCGCTGTTCGGGATAGCGGGTCAACGCGACCAGGCCATGGCTGATTGCGTTGCGCGTGGTTTCGTTACCGGCCACCGCCAACAGGATGAAGAACGACGCCACCTCGGCCGAGGTGAGTTGCTCGCCGTCTACCTCGGCCTCCACCAGGCTGGTGGTCAGGTCGTCGTGGTGAGTGACCCGACGGTCCTCGGCCAGCGCGGTGGCGTAGCGCGCCGATGTCCATTGAGACGTGCAGGAATTCGTCGAAGTCGGTCGTCAGATCGGGGTCGCCGAAGCCGAGGATCACGTTGGTCCAGTGGAAGATCTTCTGATGGTCTTCCTCGGGGATGCCCATCATGTCGCAGATGACCTGCAACGGCAGTGGCCCGGCCAGCTCGGTGACCGCCTCCCCGTTGCCGTCGGGATGGTTGGCGATCATGTCGGCGACGAGCCGACGCGCCCGCTCGCGGACCGATGTCTCGATGCGCGCCACCACTTTTGGGGTGAAGGCTCTGCTGACGATCGATCGCAGGCGCTGATGCCGCGGGTCGTCGAGCACGATCATCGAGCCGAAATACTCGGATACTTCCGGCGTCTGATCGTTGATGGTGATGTTGGGGCTGGAGCTGAAGATCTCCGGGTGGCGGCTGGCGAAGAACACGTCGTCGAGTGCGGTCAGCGCCCAATGCCCGGAGCCCTGTTGGAAGCCTTCTTGAACGGGCTCCGGCCAGAACGAGATGGGCGCTTCGCGTCGAAGTGTGGTGAAGGCGCCGTCGCGCCGATCGTCGTCGAGTGCCCAGAAGTTCCATTCGCCGAGGTTGATGTCGGCGAGCGCAATGTCAGGCGGCGCCGTGCCGTTCGTCCGCGTCGCAATGCCCATATCGGCCGTCCTCTTCGCTGAGCTGGCTGTAGGCGCGAGCTTAAACCGGTCGCAGCCGATCAAGATATTACGCTTGGCGTAATACGTCGCACGTACTAACGTCTTTGGTATGGCGCGCGGTTCTCGCCCGACTCGGAAGCCGGTCAGACGAAATGATCCGGGGGTGCTGATACTGACCAGCCTCGCCTCGGGTGCCAAGCACGGGTATGCGCTGGCCCGTGATATCGAGCGGTTCGCCGGCGTCACCCTCGGTCCGGGAACCTTGTACGGGGCGATCACGACGCTGGAAGACAACGGCCTGATCGAACCGACGGGCCACGACGAGCGGCGGCGCCCATATCGGTTGACCGCCGCGGGACGGGCCGAACTGACCACGGCGGTACGCAGTCTCGGCGCGATTGCGGCCGAGGGGGCTCGTCGCCTCGGGATCGCGGTGCACCTACCCGATCCTGGCTGGGCGCAATGAACCCCCGCGACGCCCGCCGCGTCCTTCGCTGGTATCCCGCGGCTTGGCGTCGCCGCTACGGTGAGGAGTTGATCGCAATGCTCGACGACACCCATGGTGATGACGAAATTCCGCGGCGCGCCCGGATGTCACTGGCCCGATCCGGGTTGACTCAACGAGTTCGCTTGTTGCGCAAGTACTCTGGTACCTACGTCGGCTACAGCATCGCGTGCGCGGTGGTGTGGGCGATCATCCTCGCCGCGGTGTATACCCAGGCGGGCGACGGCACCCGGCACACCTTTGCGGTGTTCTTCGGCGGCTGGGCCATCGGCTGGCTCTCGGCGAGTATCGGACGCCTCGTGTACCCGCCGCCGAAATCCCGCAGACCGGTCTGACGGTGCTCTGCGCCGTGCTCAGGTCGAGCAGACGGTGCGGGCAGGCGCCCCGTTTGCGGTCGCCTGATTGACGACTTTGCCGTCGACCAGGATCGTGCAGGTGATCGAGCCGGGGCCCTGGGCGCTGATCACGAACACATGGGGACCGATGACGGTGAACTGCGTCTTCCACGGCAACGGCACCTGCGCCTGCTGTGATTGGCCGTACTCCACCTGGTAGGAGACGTAGTCGGCGACGGGTCCGCTGCCACTCAGCTCGATAGGTCACCTGGGTGGGCGGGTCCGCCTGCGCCGTTGCGCCCGAGCCCACCGTGGCGGCGAATGCGGTCAGGGCCGCAACCAGGATCGCTTTGCGGGTCATGATCATCTCCCCCGGGATCGTGTCTCCCGGGATCGTTTCACTCGCGCCGGACGCGCGGGCAGGTTTTCGGGGTCTTTTTCCAAATGCCGAGTTCCGATGTGCCGCCGTTGAACCGATGCCCAACAATGATCGTCACAAGGGAGGAACTCCGCGGCGAGGAGCACATCGATGACTGAACCAACCGGACCATCGGGACGGTGGCGTCCCGCGCGCCGTGACGTGCTGCGCGGCGCCGCGGCAGTGGGCGCGTTCCTTGCGGTCGACGTCGCCGCGTTGCTGGCCGCGAACAACTGGATCGGGCCCGCCGCGGTTGACGCCGCGGGCCTTTCTCGACGCTTTCAACAACGCCTTCGGTCGGTATTCGGGGTATCGGCACCAACCACGCCAAAGGCGTGGTCGTCGCCGGCTGGTTCGACAGCAACGGCAATGGCGCAGAGTTGTCGAGGGCGGCGGTGTTTGCGCCGGGACGCACCCCGGTGCTCGGCCGATTCTCGGCGGCCGGCGGCAACCCGCACACCGCCGACACTTCCTCGGCAGGTCGTGGGCTCGGGTTGGCGTTCGGATTTCCGGGCAGCCAGCAGTGGCGGACGGCGATGCTCAATCTTCCGGTGTTCCCGGACGATTCGCCGCAGAGCATGTACGACCGGCTGGTCGCGACAGCCATCGTCGCGGGCACCGGCAAGCCTGATCCGGCGGCGATGGCCCGGTTCTACGCCGCCCACCCGCCGGCGGCGCGGGCCATGACGATCCTCAAACAACATCCGCCGACACCGGGATTCGCCGACAGCGTCTTCAGCGGATTGAACGCCTTCTATTTCGTCGGCCAATCCGGTGCGCGAACCCCGGTCCGCTGGAAGCTGACCCCGCAACAGCAGGCGCTTCCGCCAACGTCGGGGCCCGATGCGCTGTTCGATCCACTCGTGCGGCAACTCCGGGCCGGCCCGCTGCGCTGGCGTCTGGTGCTGACGGTCGGGACGCCGGACGATCCGACCCATGACGCAACGCTGCCGTGGCCCGGCGATCGCCGCACCATCGACGCGGGAGTGCTCATCCTCGACGCCGTTGCACCCGAAGCCAAAGGCAACGCCCGCGATATCAACTTCGATCCGCTGGTACTGCCGCCGGGCATCGAGCCGTCCGACGATCCGCTACTCAGTGCGCGGTCGGCCGTTTACGCCGCGTCCTACCGCCGGCGCGCAGGGGAGAACACGCTGTGAACGATTCAACCGACGTCAACAAGTTCACTACGGTGAGCCGAATCCTGCACTGGCTGACAGCCGTTCTGGTGTTCGCCGCGCTGTTCGTCGGCTTCGTCATGGTCAATTCGGTCGGCCGACACGACGTGCTGGTCATGGTGCACAAGACGCTGGGCGCACTCGTCCTGGTGGTCGTGGTGGTGCGGGTCATCAATCGGATAACCCACCACCCGCCCGCATGGCCGCCGACGATCGGCGCACTGGAAGGCAAAGTCGTGGGGTTTTCCGAAAAGCTGTTGTACGCGCTGCTGTTGCTGCAACCGCTGGTCGGCTGGGCGATGGTCTCGGCAGCCGGGGGACCGGTAGTCGTGTTCGACTCGCTGCGGCTGCCGCGCATCGCGCCGTTCGACGAGCAGTTGTATTGGATTCTGCGACAAGCTCATTCGGTGATCGCCTACACGTTGATGGCCGTGATCGCCGCGCACATTTCCGCGGTGCTGCTACACACCCTGACGCTGCGCGACCGACTGCTCGAACGGATGACTTTCCGGTTTCGGACAAAGGCCGACCGCAGCCGCGCCTAGGGTGAACCGGGGTTCGTCGACGAAGAAGGTGGCGCATGGCTAAACGGGTTGTGGTGTGGGGTACCGGCTTCGTCGGCAAGATGGTGATCGCCGAGATCGTCAAACATCCCGAGTTCGACCTTGTCGGCGTCGGCGTCAGCAACCCGCAGAAAGTCGGCCACGACGTCGGCGACATCTGCGGTCTTTCCGGACCGATCGGCGTGACCGCCACCGACGACGTCGACGCGCTGATCGCGCTGAAACCCGACGCGCTGGTGCATTACGGCCCGACCGCCGCGCACGCGGACGCCAACATCGCGTTGATGACGCGCTTCCTGCGCGCCGGCATCGACGTGTGCTCGACGGCGATGACGCCGTGGGTGTGGCCGACGATGCATCTCAACCCGCCGCAGTGGATCCAGCCGATCACCGAGGCGTGCGAGCTCGGAGAGTCGTCGTGCTTCACCACCGGCATCGACCCGGGATTCGCCAACGACCTGTTCCCGATGACGCTGATGGGCCTGTGTTCGGAGGTCCGCACGGTCCGCGCCTCTGAGCTGCTGGACTACACCAACTACGAGGGCGACTACGAAGTCGAGATGGGCATCGGACGCGAGCCCGAATTCCGGCCGATGCTGGAGAACCGTGACGTGCTGATCTTCGCGTGGGGCGGCACGGTCCCGATGATCGCGCACGCCGCCGGCATCATGCTCGACGAGATCACCACGACGTGGGACAAGTGGGTGACCCCCGACGAACGCAAGACGGCCAAGGGCGTCATCCCCGCCGGCCATGTCGCCGCGGTCCGCTTCACCATCAACGGGGTCTACCAGGGCCAGACCCGGATCCAGCTCGAACATGTCAACCGCATCGGATTGGATGCGGCGCCGGACTGGCCGGCCGGCACCAAGGACGACGTCTACCGCGTCGATATCGAAGGCACGCCGAGCATCTCGCAGGAGACCGCATTCCGGTTCACCGACGGATCCGGGCGAGACGCGGCCGCGGCCGGTTGCCTGGCCACCGGATTGCGGGCACTGAACGCGGTTCCTGCCGTCAACGATCTCCCGCCGGGCTGGGTCACGGCGCTGGACCTTCCGCTGATCGCGGGGGCCGGCACGATTCGCTAGACGACGGTAGCTTCTGGGCCGGACCGCAACAGCCGATAAATTGGTGCCCAATGCGCACAATGAGACGACATGGCTGACGGAGAACGCTCGGCGTTAGGCCTTTCGGTGGGGGCCACCAACCTGGCAGCGGTCACCGCCGATCGGGCGGTGACCCGCAAGCCGGTGCTGACGCTGTACCGGCAGCGCCCGCCCGAGGTGGGTGTGCCGTCGGAGAACCCCAAGCTCAACGAGCCCGGGTTGGTGATCACCGACTTCGTCGACCGCGTCGGTGATCCGGCCGGCATCGCGGCGGCCGACAACACGACGCACCGCAGCGAGACCCTGCTCGCCGATGCGTTGCGGGCGTTGGCCTACACGGCCACCGACGGACGCCCGCTCCCGGACGCGGTCGCCGTCACCCATCCCGCGCACTGGGACCCGGCCGCGGTCAACTCGATGCGGGTGGCGTTGAGCCGGGTGTCGGAATGGTCGCGTGGCCGGCTGGTTCTGCTGCCGGACTCGGAGGCCGCGCTGTTCGCGTTGAACGCCAACCCCGGTATACCCGACAGCGGAATCGTTGCGGTTTGCGACTTCGGAGGCTCCGGAACCACGCTCAGCCTGGTGGACGCCGCGGACGGCTATCGGGCCGTCGCCCCCGCAGTCCGGCACACGGAGTTCTCCGGCGACCGCATCGACCAGGCGCTGCTGACGCACGTGATCGACGACCTTTCGACAGGGGGCTCGTTCGACACGTCGGCCACGTCGGCGATCGGTTCGCTGAAGCAGTTGCGGACCGCGTGCCGCTACGCGAAAGAGCGACTGTCGTCGGCGAATGCGACCGCGCTGACCGCCGATGTGCCCGGCTATCGCGGTGAGATCCGGCTGACCCGTGACGACCTCGAGGACGCGATCCGGCAGCCGTTGGATAGCTTCATCGGCTTCTTCCACGACGTGTTGCAGCTCAACGGAATTCGACTGGAGGACCTGGCTGCGGTCGCATCGGTGGGTGGCGGAGCCAGCATCCCGTTCGTGACCAGGACCTTGTCGGAGCAGTCGGGTGCGCTCGTCATCTCCGCGCCGCGGCCACACCTGACCGCCGCGGTGGGCGCGGCGCTACGTGCCGCGCGGGGGCCGGGCGACGCCGCTACCGCGCTGGCGCCGACCGCGCTGGGGCCGGTGAGCGACGCGACGAGCATTTCCGAGATGCCGGTGGAACCGGCGCCCGCGCCGGCGCTGGCCTGGTCGGAGGCTGACGACGATTCCGGCATCATGCCGATCCGGGCCGGTGAGTACGACGGTGAGTACGACGGTGAGTACGGCGGTGAGTACGACAAAGTGCCACCCAGCGGGCTGACCTCGTCACGCGCAGAAGTGGAGCCGGCTGCGCAACCCGACGTGATCGGCGCGTCCGCCGATAGGTGGTATCGCCGTCCACTGGTGGTCGCGGTCGGCACCGCGCTGGCGGTGCTGGCCATCGGCGCGGGTGTGCTGATCACGCTGCGGCACACGTCCGGCAGCGCTCCCAGCACGCCGGCGCCCAGCGTGAGTACGACCGCTCCGGCGTCATCGGCGACCACTTCGAGCCAGGAATCGAGCACTAACCCGACATCCCCGACATCGTCGTCGGCGTCCGACACCAGCACAGCGGCGCCGTCGAGCAGCGAGACGCCGACCACGACGACAACCACTGAAGTTCCGACGACGACCACCACCACCACACCGTCGGCTACGACGACGGAGCCACAGCCGCCGGACCGGCCCGGCTCACCGAGACGCCCAGGCGATCGGTTCTTCGACCCGCGGCAGGGCGGTCGCTAACTCAGCGTCTTCGTGCTGCTTGTCGTGCTCGTCGTCCGGGTCCTTGTCCTGCTCTTCGGCCTTCTTCTTCTGCTCGTCCTTGCCGAACTTCGGGTTGCCGTCGTCATCCAGCCATTCGTTGACTGCTACCCCGGTGATCGTCCCGTCGGTGCCGGGCATCACCGCTGTCTGCCGGTCGTCGTCGTAGGCCGCCTGCATCTGCTCGACTTGTTCTTTGCCTTCGTCGCTCAGCTCAGGCGTCTCGGTCTGGGTATTTTCTTCCTCGCTCTGCTCCGGCGTCTCCGTCTTGGTATCTTCGTCCCCGCTCATGACCCTCCGTCCTAACAGCGACCTTTTGGCGCTTTTGGATGCCTACCCGATGACGCGAGGTCCAAACTGCGCGGCTCTCTGCCACACTGCGTGAGTGAGCAGCGGGCGAGTCGCGAAGGTCGCGCGGACCACGGCCATCGCGCTGATGGCCGGATCGGCTATCGGCTTCATTGCCACCCTCTTCCTCGGCGCATTCGTACTGGACAAATACGACGCGTACGGCGAACTACCGATCCCGGGAACCGGCAAGCTGCATCTGCCCGCCGGCCAGATCACGGTCAGCTTTCACACCGTGACCGTCGGCAGTTCCTCCGGCGGCGGCGGGCTGCCGGTGCCACACCTCATGCTGGACATCGACCCGCCTGCCGGTGTCGCCGACCCGAAGGTCACCGAAGATATCGGCGGCTCGACGTCGGTCAACAACGACATCCACCGCCGGGTCTGGGTGGCTGAGATAACCGCTGAAGGCGACTACATCATCACGACCAGCGGGGAGATCAACGGATTCATCAGTCCCCGAATGGCTTTCGGCCACGACAGCGGCTCGAAGGGTGCGTGGTTGGGTGTCTTCGCCGGGGTGTTCTTCATCGGCCTGGTCGGCACGGTCACGACGTCGGTGCGGCTGTCCCGCAGCAAAAGGTCGGAGTCGCCGGCGTGGCAGGTGAGCGCACCGCCACCCACCCACACCGAGGGGTCGATCGAAATGCCCTCCGATGAAGGAGTGAAGATCCAGCAGCTCAAAACGCTTGCCGCGTTGCGGGATTCCGGGGCGCTGACGGAGAAGGAATTCCAGGCCGAAAAGCGCAGAGTGCTCGACGGCGGCTAGTGGCCCCGTGCCACCCACTCGTCGTAGTGCACGATCTCGTCGCCGATGCTGGTGGTGTCGCCGTGGCCGGTGTAGACGACGGTGTCGCCGGGAAGACTGCCGAGCCGGCCCGAAATCGATTGCAGGATAGTCGGGAAATCGGAGAACGATCGTCCGGTCGCGCCGGGCCCGCCGGAGAACAGGGTGTCGCCGCTGAATACGGCGCCCAGGTCAGGGGCGTACCAGCACACCGAACCCGGGCGAGTGGCCTGGCGTGTGCAGCGCGTGCAGCTCGAGGCCGGCGACGCTCGAGCGTCTCGTCGTCGGACACCGTGCGAAAGCTCTTGTCCGGGTGGGTCATCCGCCACAACACATCGTCGGCGGGATGCAGCAGCACTGGCGCGTCGAGAGTCTCGCCGAGTTCGGGAGCGACGGTCACGTGGTCGTTGTGGCCGTGCGTGCAGACCACCGCCACCACATTGCGTCCGCGGACGGCAGCGACGATCGGCTCCGCGCTGTGTGCGGCGTCGAAGACCACCACGTCGGAGTCGTCGCCGACCAGCCAGATGTTGTTGTCGACTTCCCAACTGCCGCCGTCGAGTTCGAAGGTGCCGGAGGTGACGATGCGTTCGATGTTCGGCATCACAGGATCACCACCGAGCGCAGCACTTTGCCGTCGTGCATCTTGTGGAAGGCCTCCTCGACGTCGTCGAGGCCGATGCGTTCGGAGACGAACTTCTCCAGCGGCAGCCGGCCCTGCAGGTAGAGGTCGATCAGGGTGGGGAAGTCGCGTTCGGGCAGGCAGTCGCCGTACCAGGACGACTTCAGCGAGCCGCCGTGGGAGAAGAAGTCGACCAGCGGCATGTCGAGTTGCATGTCGGGTGTCGGAACGCCCACCAGCACAACGGTTCCGGCCAGGTCGCGGGCGTAGAACGCCTGCTTCCAGGTTTCCGGGCGGCCCACCGCGTCGATGACCACGTTGGCGCCGAACCCGTCGGTGAGGTCCTGGACGGTCTCGACGACGTCGAGTTCGCGGGCGTTGACGGTGTGGGTGGCGCCGAACTTGCGGGCCCATTCCAGTTTGGTGTTGTCGGTGTCGACGGCGATGATCCGCCTGGCCCCGACCAGGGCCGCGCCGGCGATCGCGGCGTCGCCGACGCCGCCGCAGCCGATGACCGCGACGGTGTCGTCGCGGGTGATCGCGCCGGTGTTGATCGCCGCACCCAGCCCGGCCATCACCCCGCAGCCGAGCAGGCCGGCCACCGCCGGGTCGGCGTCGGGGTTGACCTTGGTGCACTGGCCGGCGGCCACCAGCGTCTTGTCGGCGAACGCGCCGATGCCCGAGCGCCGGGGTCAGTTCGGTGCCGTCGGTGAGCGTCATCTTCTGCTCGGCGTTGAAGGTGTCGAAGCACAGACTGCGGACGGCCGCGCTTGCAGGCCCGGCACTGACCGCAGACCGCGCGCCAGTTCAGCACGACGAAATCGCCTGGCTCGACCGCGGTTACGCCCGTCGCCGACCGCTTCGACGGTGCCCGCGGCCTCATGGCCGAGCAGGAAGGGGAACTCGTCGTTGATGCCGCCCTCGCGGTAGGTCAGGTCGGTGTGGCAGACCCCGCACGCGATGATGTCGACGACGACCTCGCCCGGTCCGGGGTCGGGGATCACGATGTCGACCACCTCGACCGGTTCGCCCTTTTTCCGCGAGATCACCCCGCGCACTGTCTGGCTCATGGGCTCCAACCTAGCGCTTGGTCGGTATGCTGCTGCATCGATCGCCCGGATCGCGCTGCTCTGCGCGATGGCCGCCTCGACGTACTCGACGACTGGCCGGTGCCGCAACGCGGCCGCCGCGGTGGTCGGGCGACACGGCGTGCTGGCCACCCACGGCGACACCGCGCGGCAGTTCGCGCTGGCGTCGGTGACCAAGCCTCTGGTGGCGCGGGCCGCGCAGGTCGCCATCGAAGAAGGCGCCGTAGAGCTGGACACCGCGGCCGGCCCGCCCGGATCGACCGTGCGCCATCTGCTTGCCCATGCATCGGGGCTGGCGATGCTCGACCGGGCAGACGCTGGCCAGGCCGGGCACCCGCCGAATATATTCGAACTACGGCTTCGCGGTGCTGGCCGAGACCGTGCAGGAGGCGTCCGGCATCGAGTTCGGCCGCTACCTCGCCGAGGCGGTGTTCGAGCCGCTCGGTATGACCGCCACCCGCCTCGACGGCGGCGCGCAGACCGCCGGATACGGGGCGACGTCGACGGTCGCGGATCTCGCGGCGTTCGCGATCGATCTGCTGTCACCCGCGACGGTGTCGCCAGAGATGCACGCCGAGGCGACCAGCGTGCAGTTTCCCGGCCTCGACGGGGTTTTGCCTGGCTACGGAGTCCAGCGACCCAACGATTGGGGACTGGGATTTGAGATCCGGGATTCGAAAACACCGCACTGGACGGGCGCGAACAACTCGCCGGCGCAGCTACGGCCATTTCGGTCAGTCAGGCACGCTGATCTGGGCAGACCCGGTCGCGAACCTGGCGCTGGTGGTGCTCACCGACCGCGATTTCGGCGACTGGGCGCTACCGCTGTGGCCGGCCCTTTCTGACAGATGTGCTGAGCGACCTACAAGTCGGACTAGCGCAACATAGGCCTCACAAGGCACAATAGACACGCAAGGCACATCAATCGTTATCATCTGCTCGTCGGAAACACCAGGTCGTTGGGGAAGACGTCCCTCGTGGAGCCGAAGGAGCAACAAGATGCGTGCGTCGAACCAGTTCGCCGACGTGACGACAGGTGTGGTCTATGTCCATGCCTCGCCCGCTGCGGTATGCCCGCATGTCGAGTGGGCGTTGTCGTCGACGCTGGCATCCAAAGCCAACCTCAAGTGGACGCCGCAACCGGCGATGCCGGGACAGCTGCGTGCGGTCACCAACTGGGTCGGGCCGGTGGGCACCGGCGCCCGGTTGGCCAATGCCCTGCGGTCCTGGTCGGTGTTGCGGTTCGAGGTCACCGAGGACCCCAGCGCCGGCGTCGACGGGCACCGGTTCTGCCACACGCCGCAGCTGGGCCTGTGGAACGGGACGATGAGCGCCAACGGCGACGTGATGATCGGCGAGATGCGGCTGCGCGCGATGATGGCCGCCGGCGCCGACGCGCTGGCCGCCGAGCTGGATTCGGCGCTCGGCACCGCGTGGGACGATGCGCTCGAGGCCTACCGCGACGGTGGCGACGGCGCCGAGGTTTCCTGGCTCAACCGCGGAGTCGGTTAGGCCACTATTGCGTCGGTCGCCGCAGGATGTGCAGCGCGCCCGGCACCGCGGAGATCTGAGCGGGTAGCGCGCAGGCGAAATCGCCGTCGGCGTAGGCATTGATGCCCGGTGATTCGACGTCGACGGTTGTCACCCGGGCCGTGGTGACTTCGTCAAGATTGATGTGAGTGCCTTTGTAGACCGTCGGGAAGAGGCGGATCAGCCGGGTTCGCGACGCCGAGTGCACCATGGTGATGTCGAGTTGACCGTCGGTCGGATCGGCGTTGGGGCACACCAGCATTCCGCCGCCGTAGCTGCGGGTGTTGCCGAAGGCCGCGAGCGTGAGGTCGGTGACGATCTCGTCGCGGCCGTCGAGTACCAGCCGGAAGGGCAGTAGCCGCAACTGGGAGAGTTCGGCGAGCATCGCGAGGTTGTAGCGCATCCGGCCGCGCGGCCACCGCATCCGGTTGGCCCGGTCGGTGACCAGCGAATCGAATCCCGCGGCCGCCACCGTGCCGAACCACTTGGTGGCGCCGCTGCGGTCCCGAATCCGTCCCAGGTCTACGGTTTCGGCCCAACCGTCGGCGACGATGTCGGCGGCGGCCACGGGATCCTTTGTCGGCAAACCGAATTCGCGCGCATGGTCGTTGCCGGTGCCGGCGGGGACGATGCCCAGCGGAATGTCGGTGCCGGCGAGCGCTTGCAGCGCATCGGCGATCACGCCGTCGCCGCCGACGACCACCAGTGCGTCGGTGCCGTTGTCGACCGCGGTGTGCAGCAGGCGGCGCGCGTGGTCGGCGTCGCTGCCGACGATGGCCACCACGTCGACGCCGCGCTGCTGCAGGCGCGCGATGGCCTTTCTCGGCGGCGTGCGGGGCGTTGCCATGTCCTGATGCCGGATTGGTCAGTACGGTCACTCGGCCAATCTGGCGGGGCTTGTGCGCCGCTTCTCCTCATCGCTTCGCTCTGCATCGTCGCGACGCGTCACGGGATCAGCTTGCCCGGGTTGAGAATTCCCGCCGGGTCCAGTGTCGCCTTGACCGCCCGCAATACCTGGACACCCAAGTCGCCGACCTCGTCGCTCATCCAGGGCCGGTGATCGGCGCCGACGGCGTGGTGGTGGGTGATTGTCGCGCCGGCAGCCACGATCGCATCGCAGGCCGCGGTTTTGGCGGCGCGCCACTGCTCGATCGGGTTGCCGCGCTGCCCGGCGACGACGGTGAAGTACAAGCAGGCCCCGGTGGCATACACATGCGAAATGTGGCACAGCACCAACGCCGGCGTGCCGGATTCGGCCAGCGCCGTCGTCAGCGCTTCGGTGACGGCGGCTTTCAGCGCGGGGACATTCGACCAGTCGGTAGCCGTCTCGAGCGTCTCGCACAGCGCGCCGTTGGCCAGCAGCGCGTCGCGCAGGTACGGCGCGCCGAATCGTCCACGCTCCCAGGCTCGGGCGGGGTCTTCGCCCAGTGACGTGCCGCCCTGGCGCGGTCATCAGCGCCCGGGTTTCGGCGTGCCTGCTCTCCGCGTGTGCCTGCGTGCCTTCGAACACCGTGATCGCCAGGCAGCCCCCGGTGATCTGGCCATCGCCGATGGATTCGGTGGTGGCCAGGTTGACCCCGGTCTCGGCCTCGTCGGAAAGCCGGATCACGGTCGGCCCGGTGCCGGTCTGGGTGACAGCGCGCAATGCCGCGGCGCCGGTGGCGAAGTCGGGGAACGACCACGCTTCGTAGCGGGTGGCCTGCGGCGCCGGGTGGACCGCGCACCCGCACCCGGGTGATGACGCCGAATACGCCCTCCGAGCCGATGACCAGCTGCCGCAGATCCGGGCCGGCCGCCGACTGCGGTGCCCGGCCGAGATCCAGCACACCGGCGGGCGTGATCACCCGCAGCCCGCGGATCATGTCGTCGAACCGGCCGTAGCCCGCCGAGTCCTGCCCCGACGAGCGGGTGGCGGCGAAGCCGCCGATGCTGGCGAATTCGAAGCTCTGCGGAAAATGGCCTAGCGAAAACCCTTGTGCGCCAAGCAGTTCCTCGGCGCGCGGCCCGGTGACGCCGGCACCGAACTCCGCCTCGCCGGACACCTCGTCGAAGTCCAACAGTTGGTCGAAGCGTCGCAGGTCCAGCGACACCGCCGCGGCGAAGTCGCCGCGGATCGGATCGAGTCCGCCGACCACACTGGTGCCGCCGCCGAACGGGACGACGGCGATGCCGTGCTGCGAGCAGTACCGCAGGATCGCGGCCACCTCGTCGTCGGAGCCGGGCAGCAGCACCGCATCGGGAGCGTCTTGGAGGCCGGAGTCCTTGCGGCGCAACAGGTCCAGCGTGGACTTGCCGCCGGCGCGCAGCAGGCGATCTCGGTCGTCGACGCGGAAATGGTCCGGGCCCACGATCGCGGCCAGCGCCTCGCGGTGGTCCGTCGCCAACTGCGACGGCCGCAACCGCACCTGGTCGGCGTCGAGTTCAGGTTCGGGTGAGTCCGTCACGCCCAGAGCCTGGGTCAGCAGCGCGCGGATGCCCTCGGAGAGCGGCTTGGCTTGATCGGGATCGCCCCAGGCATTCCACTTCATCGGGGGTAGCAAGTCGGCAGACATGCGTTACAGTATTACATATGCTGTCAATCAGTAACGCGTCCGGTGCAGGACCGCATTCTGGCGGCCGCCGCGAGCTGCGTGCGTCGATTTCGGCGTCGATCGCGTGACGCTGGCCGAGATCGCGCGGCGCGCGGGCGTGAGCCGTCCGACCGTGTATCGCCGCTGGCCGGACACCCGCTCAGTGCTGGCCGCGCTGCTGACCAGCCACATCACCGAGGCGTTGGCCGAAGTGCCGGTGCGCGGAAGCGGATCGCGCGGCCCTGGTCGAGCGGGTGGTCGCGGTGGCCGAGCGGCTGCGGGGCGACGAGCTGGTGATGGCGGTGCTGCGCTCGGAGTTGGCGCTGGTCTACATCGCCCAGCGGCTGGGCAGCAGCCAGCAGATGCTGATCGACGCGCTGGCCAAGGACCTGTCGCGCGGCCCAGCGCGCCGGCAGCGTTCGCGCCGGCGATCCCGCGCCAACTGGCCGCGATGGTGCTGCTGATCACCCAGTCGACGATTCAGTCGGCCCAGATCGTCCGCCCGATCCTCGACGCCGATGCCCTGGCCGCCGAGCTCGCCCACTCGCTGAACGGATATCTCGTCGTGACGTCGACCGCACTGAACGCCGCGCGCCGCACCGCCGACCTCGCCGCGCTGGCCGACGGCGCGCCGACCGACGTCGTCGTGATCGGCGGCGGCATCACCGGCGTCGGCATCGCGCTGGACGCGGCTTCGCGGGGCCTGCGAGTGACGCTGGTGGAGAAGCACGACCTTGCCTTCGGTACCAGCCGATGGAGCTCCAAGCTGGTGCACGGCGGGCTGCGCTATCTGGCGACCGGCAACGTCGGGCATCGCCCGGCGCAGCGCGGTCGAACGCGGAATCCTGATGACGCGCAACGCCCCTCATCTGGTTCGGGCGATGCCGCAGCTGGTTCCGCTGCTGCCGTCGATGAGCCGGACGAACCGGGCATTGGTGCGCGCCGGGTTCCTGGCCGGCGACGTGTTGCGCAAGACCGCGGGCACACCGGGATCTGTTCTGCCTGGCTCGCAACGTATTTCGGCGCAACGCGCGATCGACCTGGCCCCGGCCGTTCGGCGCGACGGTCTCGACGGTGGCCTGCTGGCCTACGACGGACAACTGATCGACGACGCCCGCCTGGTCGCCGCAGTCGCGCGGACCGCGGCGCAGCGCGGCGCCCGGATCCTGACCTACACCGCGGCATCGCGAGGCCACCGGCACCTCGGTCACGCTGACCGACCAGCGCACCGGCGAATCGTTCGACATCATCCGCGCGAGCCGTCATCAACGCCACCGGGGTGTGGGCGGGGGAGATCGACTCGTCGCTGAAGCTGCGCCCCAGCCGCGGCACCCACCTCGTCTTCGACGCCAAGACGTTCGGGAATCCCACAGCGGCGCTGACCATTCCGATCCCCGGCGAGCTCAACCGCTTCGTCTTCGCCATGCCCGAACAACTCGGACGGATCTACCTGGGGCTGACCGACGAAGAAGCGCCCGGACCGATTCCCGATGTGCCGCAACCGACCTCGGGGGAGATCACGTTCCTGCTGGACGTGGTGAACACCGCGCTGGGCATCACGCTGGACCACGCCGACATGATCGGCTCGTATGCGGGGCTGCGGCCGCTGATCGACACCGGCGGCGGGCCACACCGCCGACGTTTCGCGCGACCATGCCGTCGTCGAGTCGGCGTCCGGGGTGATCAGCGTGATCGGCGGCAAGCTCACCGAATACCGGCACATGGCCGAGGATGTCCTCGACCGCGCCATCGAATTGCGCAACCTCGACGCCGGGGCGTGCCAGACCCGAAACCTGCCGCTGGTCGGCGCGCCGAGCAACCCGGGGTCGACGACCGCGCCGATGGCCGGGCTGCCCGAGTCGCTGGTGCTGCGCTACGGCGCCGAGGCGGCCAACGTCTTCGCCGCGGCCACCTGCGAGCGTCCCGCCGATCCGGTGGCCGACGGGATCGACGTCACCCGTGCGGAATTCGAGTACGCCATCACCCACGAGGGTGCGCTGACCGTCGACGACATCGTCGACCGGCGCACCCGGATCGGCTTGGTGGCCGCCGACCGGGAACGAGTCACCGGCGTGGCCGAGGAGTTGCTGTCGCAGTTCGGCTGAGGCGAGCGCGATACCATGAAGCGGAACTAATCCGTATCGGCAAGGGTGGACCATGGAGCAGGCGGCGAGCGACCCCGCGCCCCGGCGCGCAGCCCGGGACAAGCGCGCCTCGATCGGTCGCTGGATGGCGCCATCCTCGATGCGCGCTGGCCGGTGTGGCCGAACAAGGTTTCGACCGGTTGAGCATGGACGACATCGCGTCCCGCGCGCGGCGTCGGTAAGGCGGCGATATATCGTCGCTGGCCGTCGAAGGCTGTCGTGGTGGCCGACGCGATCGCCCACTGGAGACGGCGACTGGGACCCGTCGAGCCGCCGAACACCGGCAGCCTTCGTGGCGATATCGATGCGCTCATCGCGGCCGTTCCTGACCTGAATGACGCTGATATCAGCACAATTCAGGTCATTGTCGGGGTGGCGACCGCGGCGATGCACAATCCCGTCCTGGCGGCTGCCTTGGATGACCTTGTGTTGTCCACTCCGCGGCAGGTGGTCCGGGCGGTACTGGACCATGCGGTGGCTCGCGGGGAAATACCCGGCCGGCCGCGATCTGAGTCTGATCCCCGACGTGGCCCTGGGTCTCAATGTGCTGCGGGTGATGACGGGACGCCCGATCGACCGGGTCTATGTCCGGCGCGTGCTGGAAGACGTGATCCTGCCGCTCGCCGGCGCATCGGATGCATCTAACCGTTGCGCGGTCCATCGCGAAGTGCCACTTTGGTCCTAAGACGGAACTAATCAGTTCCGCTATGAAAGGAGGAAGGATGGGCGCCGTCGCATGTCCCGGTGCTGATCGTCGGCGCGGGCGCCGGCGGGCTTGCCACCTCGGCGCTGCTGGCCAAGCACGGCGTCCGCTCACTGCTGGTGGAAAAGCGGCGACGAGATCTTCATCTACCCGAAAGCCCGCAACCTGAGCTTCCGCAGCCTGGAGATCCTGCGCGGCTCTGGGCCTGGACGACCAGGTCCACGCCGTCGCCGATCGGGTTTCCGACATGGTGGTCAAGCCGACGCTGAACAGCGCGGAAGAAAACCTGGCCATCGACATCGACGCGATTTTCGCCGGCCTGGATCAGCTGAGCCCCGAGCCCGCCGTGCAGTACTGCCCGCAGAGCAGCCTCGAGCCGATGCTGCTCGCCGACACCCGGCGGCGCGGCAGCGAAGTGCGCTACGGGACGGAGTTGCGTTCGTTCGAACAGGACGACACCGGTGTCACCGCGGTGCTGCGCGATCGTGGATTCCGGCGAGGACCGAGACAGTCCGCGCCGACTATCTGATCGCCGCCGACGGTGTGCACAGCACGATCCGGGAATCGCTCGGCGTCACGACGTCGGGATACGGGGCGTTGCCGATCTTCGTCGTGTTCATCTACTTCCGTGCCCCCTGGCGAAAGTTCGTCCCGCATCTGAGCGAAGGCGATGGCGTTCAGGTCAAGAATCCCGACGTGGACGGCATATTCCTGGTGGCCAAGGACGACCTCGGCATGTTCATCACCACGTACTTCCCGGGCAAAGGGGAGACCGCCGCGCAATTCACCCCGCAGTACTGCAGCGAACTGCTCACCAACGCCATCGGCGAGCAGATCGACGTCGAGATCATCGAGGTCGCGGCATGGCAACCCTACGAGCAGGTAGCCGACCAATTCCAAAGTGGGCGAGTCTTTCTCGTCGGCGACTGCGGCCACACCATGCCGCCGTTCAAGGCCGGGGGAGCCAACACCGCCATCCAGAGCGCGCACAACCTGGCCTGGAAGCTGGCCGCCGTTCTGAGTGGAACAGGCCGATCCGGCGTTACTCGCCACCTACCACGCCGAGCGGCATCCGGTCGGCCGCTTCGCCGCTCGTCAGTCGCTCACCGGGCCGACGGTGGCGTTGATCGATCTGGACAACCAGGTCCGAGATTGCCGCCGGAAGAGGAGGCGTCGATGTTCTCCCTGCTGATCGGCTACCAATACCGCTCAGCAGCAGTCGATTTCCGATCGACCGCGCACCGGCGAATCCCGATGCCGTGTCGCTGGTGGACGAACTGCGAGCACAACCCGGTACCCGGGTGCCTCATGCCTGGGTGCAGCGCGCGGGCCGGCGCGTCTCCACGCTCGACCTGATCGGGCCCGGCTTCACGCTTTTCACCGGATCATCCGGCGCGGCCTGGGCGACTGCAGCCGATGCAGTATCCGCCACGCTGCATGTCCCGATCGGCGTGCTACAGCATCGGCGCCGACGGCGAGATACGTGACATCGAGGGTCGCTGGGCGCAATTGACGGGTTTGTCGCCCGATGAAGCGCTGTTGGTGCGTCCCGACGGCTTCGTCGCCTGGCGCACCGGCCCGCTCCGCCTTCGCCGGAGAATCGCCTCAGCCAGGTGCTGTGTCAGATCCTCGGTCTGACGAACACTCGTGACTATTGACCAAAATCGTCTTTTAGTCATAAAGTGGCTGCTGTGCTGCAGCGAAGGGGTCGGTGATGCCGGACCGTGCCGGCGTCGATCGACAAGACCGGGCGGATCGCATCCTCGATGCGGCCCGAGAGCTGTTGCTGTCGTGGGGTTATCGACGGGTGACCATCGACGAACTATCCCGACGGGCCGGTGTCGGTAAAGGCACGATCTACCTGCACTGGCGGTCTCGTGAAGACATCTTTCACGCGGTGAGCGCCCGCGAGGCCGCGACGATGGCCGACGCGATCGTGGCCGCGGTTCGTGCCGACCCGACAGAGGTAGCGCTGCACCGTCACCACCGGCGGTTGTTCGTCGAGGCAATGCAGCGGCCCGTGCTTCGCGCGCTCTATACGCGCGATGCCGACACGCTCGGAAGCTTTCTGGCCGCCCCACATCATCAGCAGCTGGAAGAAAGCAAGCTCGGAGTCACCCGTGACGATCTGGCGGTGCTCGCGTCGGAATCGATGTTGAGGTCCGATCTGCGGTTGAGCGATCTCGACTACGCACTGCCCACCATCGTGTTCGGATTCTTTGCAGCGGAGCCGTTTCTGTCGCCGACCCTCGGTCTGACGTTAGAACAGAAGGCCGACCAGCTTGCGGACACGATCCGACGAGCCTTCGAGCCGGCCGCGCCGCCGAGTAGAGCCACGATGAAACGTACTGCGGACAAAGCTGTCCCGATTCTCGAGCGACTTGCTCGCGGCTACCGGGCGGCCACCTACGGAGGCGATGATTATGAGTGATGTTGCGACCGAACTCGCCCGCCCGCGTGGGGACTACGGGATTGACGGTGACTTCTCGTTGATTCCCGCGCCGGTGCTTTTCTTCTGCTATCTGTTGTTATGTCTTGCCGCAATGGTTTTCGCCGGATTATGGCTGACCTCTGGGCGGGTACCGGCGGGCGTCGCGGCTGCCGCGGTCGCTGTTGCGTTGATTGTCGCCGGTCTCGGCGTGCGGCGGTTCAGCCGGAGAGGAAAGTTCGAAGTCTGGGCACAGCTACTGACCGGGCTCAGCCTGCGGGGGGACGAGCGGGGTGCTCGACCTCGGCTGCGGACGCGGGGCCGTATTGCTGGCAGCAGCGAAGCTGGTGCCACGCGGGCATGCTGTGGGAGTTGACATCTGGCGTCCCGACCAGACGGGCAACTGCATGCAGTCGACGCTGGCGAATGCCGACACTGAGGGGGTGGCCGACCGGATCGAATTGCACACTCGAGATATGACCGACTTGCAATTGCCAGGGGAGTCAGTCGATCTCATCGTGAGTAGCCTTGCCATCCACAATCTTCCCGGCAACGAGGTGCGCCGGTCGGCGATTGTCGAGGCGGTGCGGGTGCTCCGACCCGGCGGCCGCGTCGTGATCGCCGATATCGGCTTCACACGTCGATATGCCGCGTGGCTCGGGCAGTGTGGGATGACAGGAATCGAGCGGCGAAGCCTTGGCTGGCGAGCCTGGTGGGGACTGCCGCTGATCCGCACCCACGTCGTCACTGCGGCCAAGCCGATGACGACGCGCTGAGCGGCCCGCTGATTTACAGCGGGATGTTCTTGTGCCGTCCGCGCCGGGCCGGTGCCTCGGCCAGCGCTGCGGTGATCCGGCTGCGGGTGTGGGCGGGGTCGATCTTCTCGTCGACGACGCCGATCTCGATGGCGTTGTCCACACCGCCGGCGATCCGCTCGTGCTCGGCGGCAAGCTCCTCGTGCAGCGCCTCACGCTCGTGGTCCGCGGCGGCGGCCAGCTTCTTCTTGTGCAGAATGCCGACGGCTGCCTTGGCGCCCATCACGGCGACCTCGGCGTCCGGCCAGGCGAACACCTTGGTGGCGCCCAGCGAACGCGAGTTCATCGCGATGTAGGCCCCGCCGTAGATCTTTCGGGTGACCAGCGTGACGCGCGGGACGGTGGCCTCACCGAACGCGTGCAGTAGCTTGGCGCCGCGGCGCACGACGCCGCCCCATTCCTGGTCCACGCCCGGCAGGTAGCCGGGCACGTCGACGATCACGATCAGCGGGATGCCGAACGCGTCGCACAGCCGCACGAAACGTGCTGCCTTCTCGGCGCTTTCGGAGTTGAGGCAGCCGCCCAGCCGCAGCGGGTTGTTGGCCAGCACGCCCACCGAGCGTCCCGACAACCGGCCCAGACCGACCACCATCGACGGTGCCCACTTGGCCTGGAACTCATCGAAGGACGGTGCGCCGTCGACAGGGAGTCGAGCAGCGCGTTGACCAGCGGGTGCACGTCGTAGGCGCGCCGCGGCGACTCGGGCAGCAGCGCGTGCAGGTCGGTCTCGTGCGCTTCGGCCTTGCTGCGGTCGAAATGGCCCTGCTGGCAGAACAATCCGACCAGCCGGCGACCGCGCTCGTAGGCGTCGTCCTCGTCGTCGGCGACGATGTGGCACACGCCGGACTTCTTGTGGTGAGTGTCCGGGCCGCCGAGGGACGCCATGTCGACGTCTTCACCGGTGACGCTGCGGACCACGTCGGGCCCGGTGACGAACACCCGGCCCTCCGGCGCCATGATGACGACGTCGGTCAGCGCCGGCCCGTAGGCCGCGCCGCCGGCGGCGAAACCGACCACGACG
Source organism: uncultured Actinomycetota bacterium (assembly GCA_963796825.1). Classification (GTDB taxonomy): domain Bacteria; phylum Actinomycetota; class Actinomycetes; order Mycobacteriales; family Mycobacteriaceae; genus Mycobacterium. Next base: position 390,895 of record CAWCNE010000003.1, on the reverse strand, counting down.
GAGATCTGCGGGATGTAGCCGGACGCCCGGATCATCGCCTCGAAGACCAACCCGACCGCGTGCAGCGCCTTCACACCCTCGGCCAGTCGCGCCCCGCCGGAGTGCCAGATGCCCACGATCGGGCTCTGCTCCTCGATCGCGGTGTCGTAGGCGTTGACGATGTGCGTGCAGCCCTCGAGCCCCATGGCGCCGCCCATCACGGTGCCGTCGGTGGCAAATGCGATGGTGCGCACGCCATTAACGGTTCCGCCCGCGGCGAGCACACCGGAGCGGTCACGCTCGTGCAGCAGTTCGATGCTGCCGTTGTCGAAGAACCTGCTCAGTCGCAGCAGCGGGTCGCGCGGGTCGAGCGACTCGTCGATTGCCTCAGGGGCCAGGGTCGTCATCGCAGGTCTCCTCGTCTCATTGCCGTTCGCGGATCCGGGATCAGTAACGGCCAAAGGCGAGCGCCACGTTGTGCCCGCCGAATCCGAACGAATTGTTGATCGCGTACTGGTAGTTGCCTTCTCGCGGCTTGCCCGCCACCACGTCCAGGTCGACCTCGGGATCGAGGTTCACCAGGTTCAGGGTGGGCGGAACGACCTGGTCGCGCAGCGCCATCACGGTCAGGATCGACTCCACGGCGCCGACCGCCCCGACGGAGTGGCCGAGCGCGGACTTAGGTGCGTAGACCGCGGCGTTGCCGCCGTGTGCACCCAGGGCCCGGTTGATGGCCTTGCTCTCAGCCAGGTCGCCGACCGAGGTGCCGGTGGCGTGGGCGTTGACGTGGTCGATGTCGGCCGGGGTGAGGCCGGCGAGCTGGACTGCCCGCGTCATCGCGTGCCCGGCGCGTTCGCCGTTGGGGTCAGGCGCCACCATGTGGAAGCCGTCGGAGGTGACGCTCGCCCCCATGATCCTGGCCAGGATGTTGGCCCCGCGCGCTTTGGCGTGCTCCTCGGTCTCGATCACCATCAGCGCGCCGGCCTCGCCGAAGACGAACCCGTTGCGGTCCTTGTCGAACGGGCGGCAGGCGCCGGCCGGGTCGTCGTTGTTCTTCGACAACACGATGCGCATCGCGGCGAAAGACGCGATCGGCACCGCCTCGATCTTGGTCTCGACGCCGCCGCAGATCGCGATGTCGGCCTCACCGAGCACGATCTGCTGCCAGGCACGGGCGATGCCCTCCGACCCGGACGCGCAGGCCGACACCGGGGTCATCACCCCGGCCTTGGCGTGGCGTTCCAGCCCCACCGCCGCGGATGCGCCGTTGGGCATGTACATCTGCACGCCCAGCGGGTTGACCCCTCTCATGCCGTGTTCGCGCATTTTGTCGTACCCGAGAACCAGCTCCTCGCTCGAGCCCATCCCGGTGCCGATCGACACCATCAACCGGTTGGTATCCACCTCGGGCGAACCGGCGTTTTCCCACACCCGCCGGTTGAGTACGGTGGCCATCCTCTGCAGGTAGCCCAGCCGACGGTTTTCGATCCGCGTCAGCTGGCTTTCGAATTCCTCGACGAGGTGCCCGCCGATGCGGACCGGTAGGTCGAAATCCTCGACGAACGGGTCGTCGAGCGTACGAATCCCACTTTGCCCGTCCAGCAGCAATTTCCAGGTGGTCTCGGCGTCAGATGCGAGCGCAGTCGTCATGGCGAGCCCGGTGACGACCACGTTGGGGAAACCGTTCCCAGTAGTCAAATTTGACGATGTTGTCATGCGAACTGCCGTACGCTTCCTTCCCTGCTTGGTGTACTTGTCCCGGCATCGTCGCGGGACGTCTGTGCTCAGTACCGCCCGAAGGCCAACGCGACGTTGTGTCCGCCGAAACCGAACGAGTTGTTGATGGCGTACTGGTAGTCGCCATAACGCGGCTCGCCCGCGACGACGTCGAGGTCGATCTCGGGATCGGGCGTTGCGTAATTAAGTGTCGGCGGAATGACGCCATCGCGCAGCGCAAGCACCGTCAGGATCGACTCCAGTGCGCCCACGGCGCCGATGGAGTGACCCAGCGCCCCCTTGGGCGCGTAGACCGCGGCCTGCTCGACAGCCGGCGACCCGGATGGCGTTGGCCTCGGCGGTGTCGCCGATCGGCGTGGCGGTCGCGTGCGCGTTGATGTGGTCGATGTCCTTGGGGGACAAGCCCGCCAACTCCAGCGAGCGCGCCATCGCCTGTCCGGCGCGCACGCCGTCGGCGGCCGGGGCCACCATGTGGAACGCGTCCGACGTGATGCCGGCACCCATCAACCGGGCCAGCGGCTTGGCGCCACGGGCCTTGGCGTGCTCTTCGGTCTCGATGATCATCATCGCGCCGGCCTCGCCGAACACGAAGCCGTCGCGGTTCTTGTCGAACGGACGAGACGCTCCCTCGGGATCGTCGTTGCGGGTCGACATCGCGCGCATCATCGAGAACGCCGCGATCGGCAGTGCCTCGATGTTGCCCTCGACGCCACCGCAGACCGCGAAGTCCGCGTCACCCATGACGATTTGTCGCCACGCGTGCGCGATGGCCTCCGAGCCCGACGAACAGGCCGACACCGGGGTCATCACCCCGGCGCGGGCGCCGAGCTGCAGGCCGACGACGGCCGCGGCGCCGTTGGGCATGATCATCTGCACGGCGAGCGGGGACACCTTGCGGGGCCCGCCCTCGTTCATCAGGTCATAGGTCTCGACGATCTTCTCGGCGCCACCCAGACCGGTGCCGACCACGACCGCGAACCGGTCCGGGTCGACCTCCGGGCTGCCGGCGGACTCCCACAAGCTGCCCGCTGAGGTGCTTGGCCAGCCGCTGGACGTACGACATGCGTCGCAGGTCCAGTCGGCCCATGTGGTCGTCGACCGCCTCTTTGAGGTGCCCGCCGATTCTGACCGGCAGGTCCCACTTCGTGACGAACTCGTCTTCGAGCACGCGGATGCCGCATTCTCCGGCCAACAGACCCTTCCACGTGCCTTCGATGTCCGGCGCGAGCGAAGTCGTCGCCTCGACGGCGGTTACCACAACACTGGGGTAACCGCCGTTAGCAGTGGAAGGTTTGGTCACTTGCTGTCGCTTCCTGCTTCGGGCTGTCCGTCTCGAACTTGGCGCGCAGTGCCTGGGCAGCCTCGGGGTTCTCTTCTTCGAGCTTCTGGATGTAGTTGACGACGTCACCGACGGTGCGCAGACCGGCGAGGTCCTCGTCGGGGATCTTCACGCCGTACTTGTCTTCGGTCTGCACGGCGATCTCCACCATCGACAGCGAGTCGATGTCCAGGTCGTCGACGAACGACTTCTCCGGGGTGATCTCCGAGGGCTCGATACCGGTGACCTCTTCGATGATCTCGGCGATACCGGCGATGATTTCCTGCTGGCTGACGGACACGTTGTGTTTCCCTTCGTAATGTGTTGTGTACTGCTGATTTGACGTGCTTTATGCGGTTGTAATAGCGGACGGGTTTGGTGAGATGGCCTGGTGGCCAACTTTTTTGGGGTTTACAGCTCTGCCAAACCGTCCAGGTCTGCGGGGGTCTTGACGGCATGCGTCGGTGTCCCGCGGAGTTCACGTTTGGCGATGCCGGACAGAGCCCCCGCCGGTGGGAACTCGACGATCGCCGTCACACTGCGCTGACGCAGCGTCTCGGAGCACAGGTCCCAGCGCACCGGCTGGGTCAGTTGTGCGACAAGCTTTTCCATCGCGTCGGCGGCCGAGCTCACCGGCTGGCCGTCGCGGTTGGACAGCAGAGCGGCGGTCGGCTCGGAGGTCGCGACGTTCTGCGCCGCCGCGGCGTAGCCGTCCAGGGCCGAGGCCATGAACTCGGTGTGGAAGGCGCCGGCGACGCCCAATGCGCGCACCCGGGCCTTCTCCGGCGGGTCTTCGGCGAGCTTGTCCAGCGCGCTCAGTCGGCCCGCGGCCACGATCTGGCCGGCGGCGTTGCGGTTGGCCGCGACCAGGTCGAGTTGTTCGAGACGGGCCAGCACCTCGGCCTCGTCGCCGCCGAGCACCGCCGACATTCCGGTCGGCTCGTTGGCGCAGGCTTTGGCCATCTCCGCACCGCGGGTGGCGGCCAGTGCGACGGCGTCGTCGGCGGAGAGCACCCCGGCGATCGCGTAGGCGGCGATTTCACCGACCGAGTGGCCGGCGACGACGACGTTCTTTGTCGGCGAGCAGACCGCGTGTCGGTCAGCTCCTGGTACGCGAGCAGCGTGGCGGCGACGATCAGCGGCTGGGCGATCGCGGTGTCGGTGATTTCCTCGGTCGAGGCGGTGGTGCCCAGCCGCGCGAGATCCAGGCCGCTGGCCGCCGACCACGACGCCAGGCGGTCTGCGGCGCCGGGCAGTTCCAGCCACGGCGACAGCATCCCCTCGGTCTGCGACCCTTGTCCGGGCGCCAGCAACGCAATCACGTTATTAAGGGAACACTGTGAAGACGTCTTTGCGCCGTGTAACAGATTATGAACCTTGTCTTATGTTTTTGTGGAAACTCCACAAAAACGGCACGTGATGCGACGTGTTCGATATCGCGCCGCGATCTGTCAGCCGGCTTCGGCGGTCTCCGACGGCGCAACCAGGTCCTTTTCCATCGGCGGCGTGACGGGCGTCACGATCGTTGCTCGCAGCGCTGGACTGCTGAGCCTGGTAGGCGAGGTGGCCGACGGTCGCCGCCACCCGAAGGACGTAGGCGTCGCGCGGCAGGGTCGGATCGCGGCCGGTGAAGTCGGCGATCCGGCGCAGTCGGTAGCGCACGGTATTTGGATGAACGAACAACTTGCGGGCACAAGCCTCGATCGCGCCGCCGCAGTCGAGATAGGCGTCCAGGGTCTCGGTGAGGGTGGGGCCCGCGTCGGCGAGCGGTCGCATCACGTCGGTGTGCAACGCCGCGACGGCCGACGCGTCGCCCATCAGCGCCCGCTCGGGCAACAGTTCGCGCGCCAGCACGGGCCGGGGCGCACCCCGCCAGCCGGCGACGGCGTTCATCCCGGAGATGGCCTCGCTGGCGCTGTGGTAGGCCGCGGTCAGCATCGGCGCTGTCGGGCCGATCACCACCGGGTCCGTCGGAGAAGGCGTCCAGCAGGGCGCCGAAGCACCTTCTCGGTCGGGTCAACTGGCCGGACACGATCGCCACCAGATACGTGCCGTGCACGTCGGTGAGTGCGGCGCGGCCGTGACGGCGCGGCGATGTCCCGAACGATCTTGGCTGGCATGGGTTTCCCGGCCCGGCGGCGGAGTTCCCACCACCACCGTCGCCGGCGCGGTGGTGTCCCAGTTCAGCGCCGCGGCCCGGGACAGCAGCTCGGGGCCGGTGTCGCCGCGCACCACGGCGTCGACGACGCTGGCCTCCATCCGGCTGTCCCAGTTCCCGCGCGCCTCGGCGGCGTCGGCGTAGGCGGTGGCGGCGCTGAAGGCGAGGTCTCGGCTGTATTTGAGGATCCCGACCGTCATCGCGGTCAACTGCTCCTCCGAGCGGGCCACCAGCGGAACGACTTCTTCGAAGAACTCCATCGTGACCCGCAGCATGTCGACCGAGTGCCGCAGCGCGATCCGCCGGGTCAGATCCTGCGGCATCAGTTCGAACGCCCGTGCGGTGTAGTTGATGTTGCTGTCGCGGGTCGGCCATCCACTCCACGAAGTTGACGACGGCGGTCTGCACCACCAGCGCCACGCTGGCCCGCTGGGAGGCTTCCAGCTCGGCGAAGAACGGCAACCGGTCCTGCATGGCGTTGACCGCCTCGGTGGAGAGCCGCCCGGAGTACTGCTTCAACCGCGCAGCAGCGACTCCGGAACGCTGTCCAGCAGATCCAGCGTCGTCCGGGGCGTCGGGAACTGCTTGTCGGGCATCCCTAAAAGCTACGCCGATTTTCTGGATGTTTCTGCTATACGCGTCGCCTCAACCCGCGCCTCAGGCCCCCGGACCGGGGTCGGAGGTCTGCGCGGGCGCGGCCTGCACGTCGTCGATGCGGTACTGCCGCGCGGCCGCGACCGGCACCGACGGGTCGATCTCGCCGTCGCGGGCCAGCGCCTCCAACACCGCCACGACCTGGGATTCGGCATCGGTGTTGAAGTAGCGGCGGGCGGCCGGGCGGGTGTCGGAGAAGCCGAACCCGTCGGTGCCCAGCGTGACGTAGCTGCCCGGCACCCACGGCCGGATCTGCTCGGGCACGGCCCGCATCCAGTCCGAGACGGCGATGAACGGGCCGGTCGCATGTGGACAGCGCCTGTCGTCACGTAGGGCTCGCCCGCGGGCTGGTCCGGGATGGCGCAGCCGCTGCTTCTGGATCGGCGACGCCGTCGCGGTTGAGCTCGCTCCAGCTCGTCACCGACCACACGTCGGCGGCGACGTCCCATTCGGCGGCCAACATCTCGGCGGCCCGCAGCGCCGCGGGCATCGCCACCCCGGACGCCAGGATGTTGGCGGTGTTGGTGCGGTGTTCGGTGGCCGGCCGGTAGCGGTAGATGCCCCGCAGCAGGCCTTCGGGGTCGAAGTTCTCCGGCTCGGGCGGCTGCACGTAGGGCTCGTTGTAGATGGTGAGGTAGAAGAAGACGTTTTCCGGCGTTCTCGCCGTACATGCGGGCCAGCCCGCTTTCGATGATGTGGGCGATCTCGAAGGCGAACGCCGGGTCGTAGGAGACCACCGCCGGGTTGGTGGCCGCCAGCAGCAGCGACTGACCGTCGGCGTGCTGCAGGCCTTCGCCGGTCAGCGTGGTGCGCCCGGCGGTGGCCCCGAGCAGAAAGCCGCGCGCCATCTGGTCGGCGGCGGCCCACAGTCCGTCGCCGGTGCGCTGGAAACCGAACATCGAATAGAAGATGTAGATCGGGATCATCGGCTCGTTGTGAGTCGAATACGACGTGCCGACGGCGGTGAACGAGGCGACCGATCCGGCCTCGTTGATGCCCTCGTGCAGGATCTGGCCGATCTCACTTTCCTTGTAGGCCAGCATGAGTTCGGCGTCGACCGCGGTGTAGAGCTGGCCGTTGCGGTTGTAGATCTTCAGCGACGGGAACCACGAGTCCATCCCGAACGTGCGCGCCTCGTCCGGGATGATCGGCACGATGCGCGGCCCAATCTCCTTGTCGCGCAACAGTTCTTTGAAGGTTCGGACGGTCGCCATGGTGGTGGCGACCTCCTGGTTTCCCGGACCCCTTCTTCAGCGGTGCGTAGATGTCGCGACCCGGCAGCCGCAGCGTCTTGGTCTTGGTGCGCCGCTCGGGCACGAAGCCGCCCAGTGCGTGGCGCCGCTCGAGCAGGTAGCGGATCTCCGGGGCCTCCGCGCCGGGGTGGTAGTACGGCGGCAGGTAGGGATCCTGTTCGAGCTGCTCGTCGCTGATCGGGATCCGGATGGCGTCGCGGAAGTCCTTGAGGTCTTGCAGCGCAAGCTTTTTCATCTGGTGGGTGGCGTTGCGGCCCTGGAAGTGTGCGCCCAGCGAGTAGCCCTTGATGGTCTTGGCCAGGATCACCGTCGGCTGACCGTGGTGGTCGACGGCGGCGCGGTAGGCGGCGTAGACCTTGCGGTAGTCGTGGCCGCCGCGCTTGAGGTTCCAGATCTCGGCGTCGGTCATCGGCTCGACGAGCGCCTTGGTGCGCGGGTCGCGGCCGAAGAAGTGGTCGCGCACGTAGGCGCCGTCGTTGGCCTTGTAGGTCTGGTAGTCGCCGTCGGGCGTGGTGTTCATCAGATTCACCAGGGCGCCGTCGCGGTCGGCGTGCAGCAGCGCGTCCCACTCGCGGCCCCACACCACCTTGATGACGTTCCAGCCCGCGCCGCGGAAGAACGACTCCAGCTCCTGGATGATCTTGCCGTTGCCGCGTACCGGGCCGTCGAGGCGCTGCAGGTTGCAGTTGACGACGAAGGTCAGGTTGTCCAGACCCTCCAGTGCGGCCACGTGGATCAGGCCGCGGCTCTCCGGCTCGTCCATCTCGCCGTCGCCCAGAAACGCCCACACGTGCTGATCGGAGGTGTCCTTGAGGCCGCGGTCGTGCAGGTAGTGGTTGAACCGGGCCTGATAGATGGCGTTCATCGGGCCCAGGCCCATCGACACCGTCGGGAACTCCCAGAAGTCGGGCATCAGCCGCGGGTGCGGGTAGGACGGCAGCCCGCCGCCGGGATGGCTGTGCTCCTGGCGGAAGCCGTCGAGTTGGTCGGCGCTCAGCCGGCCCTCGAGGAACGCCCGGGCGTAGATGCCGGGGGAGGCGTGGCCCTGGATGAACACCTGGTCGCCGCCGCCGGGATGCGACTTGCCGCGGAAGAAGTGGTTGAAGCCGACCTCGTAGAGCGCCGCCGACGAGGCGTACGTCGAAATATGGCCGCCCACACCGACTCCCGGGCGCTGGGCGCGGTGCACCATGATCGCGGCGTTCCACCTGATCCAGGCCCGGTAACGGCGCTCGACGTCCTCGTCGCCGGGGAACCACGGCTCCATCTCGGTCGGGATCGTGTTGACGTAGTCGGTCGACGTCAGCGACGGCAGCGCCACCCGCTGTTCGCCGGCCCGCTCCAGCAACCGCAGCATCAGGTAGCGCGCCCGCGCCGGCCCTTGACGCTCCAGCAGCTCGTCGAAGGATTCCAGCCACTCGGCGGTTTCCTCCGGATCGATGTCGGGCAGGTAGGACGCGACGCCTTCGCGGATCACCCGCACGCGGTCGGGTTCGCTTGCGCCGGTTGGATTTTTCGCCAGATCGTGGCGGACGAACTCGGTGGTCAACGCACTACTCCTTTGTAGGCGGCTGACCGGCTTGTGGCTGATCGAGCCGTCGCGGATTGACGTCTTCGGTTGTGTCTCGGTGCTGCGGCCCCTGTGGGGGCTGCCCCTATCGTGCCGCACCGGATGTCGCGCCGCGCAGTGCCCCGGGCAAGCCGGTCCGCAACGCCGCGATCGCCGCGGCCCGGTAACGTCATGATCCTGTGCGGATCGGATGGCTCGGCTGGCCCGGATGGCCCGCTGCTGCGCGGGCGGCGGGCTGCGTCGCGGCCGTCCTGATCGCCGTCGTCGGGTGCACCACCGTCACGGACGGCTCACCGGGCGCCGATGACGCGATCGCCCCGGCCTATCGGCATCGGTGTCCGCGTCGGTCTCGGCGTCGGTCGGCCACCTCGAGCATCAAGGAGTCGCAGCGCCAGCAGTCGCTGACCACGCAGGCCGTCGTCCAGGTGTGCGAGTCGTTCGCCGTCAGCAGCAAAGAGGCCGTCGACCGAGTGAACGACTTCGTCGCCGCCTACAACCAGGGCCGCGACACCTCGGGCACCGAGCAGCCGGCGATCGATGCCCTCAACCACAGTGCCGACGCGGTCGCAGGGCGACAACAACGGTCCGCTGTCGCAGCAACTGCGCGAGGCGCTCAACGCGTACAACGACGCCGCGCGCGACGTGGCGAACGCGATCCGCGCGCACGCCGGGATCGACCAATTCAATCAGCGGGTCAATCAGCTCAACGACGCCAAGACCGAAGCCGTCAAGCGTTGCCGGGCGTCCCTTTGAGTCGACTGATGTGCAACGCTTCGTGCTATGCGACGATAATTTGCATCGCACGGCGTCTTTGACGCTCGAGTGGCTTGAAACTGACAAGGAGGTCGCACGGTGGTGGCCGCGGATGACGCCCCGAGCTTTGCCCGCAAACTGGGCATCCAACCAGGGCAGGTTGTCCAGGAGTGGGGCTGGGACGAGGACACCGACGACGACATCCGCGCCGACGTCGAGGATGCGTGCGGCGGCGAGATTGCTCGACGAAGACACCGATGAGGTCGTCGACGTCGTCTTGCTGTGGTGGCGCGACGACGACGGCGACCTGGTGGACACCTTGATGGACGCGATCGCCTCGCTGGCCGACGACGGCGTGATCTGGGTGCTCACACCCAAGACCGGCAAGCCCGGCCACGTGCAGCCCGCCGAGATCGCGGAGTCGGCGCCCACCGCCGGCCTGATGCCGACCTCGTCGGTCAATCTCGGCGACTGGAGCGCCAGCCGGCTGGTGCAACCGAAGTCGCGAGCGGCCGGACGCCGCTGATGCTGGCGGTCGGCAGCACCGCACCGGACTTCACGCTGCACGACCAGAACCGACAGCCGGTCACCCTCAGTGACTTTCGCGGGACGAAAGACGTGCTGCTGGTCTTCTTCCCGCTGGCCTTCACCGGCATCTGCCAAGGCGAACTCGACGGGGTGCGTGACCATCTGCCCGACTTCGAGAACGACGACCGTGCGGTGCTGGCCATCTCGGTCGGCCCGGCGCCCACCCACAAGGTGTGGGCCACCCAAAGCGGGTTCCTGTTCCCGGTGCTCTCGGATTTCTGGCCGCACGGGGCCGTCAGCCAGGCCTACGGCGTGTTCAACGATGACGCCGGCGTTTCCAATCGCGGCACGTTCGTCATCGACCGGTCCGGAACGATTCGGTTCGCCGAGATGAAACAGCCCGGCGAGGCCCGTGACCAGCGGCTGTGGGTCGACGCGCTGGCGGCGCTGAACGCCTGAGCCGTGGATCGGCGTTTTGGGCGCCGGGCGGTCGGGGCGGTATCTTTGCCCGGCACGGGCGCGTAGCTCAGTGGTAGAGCTCTGGTTTTACACACCAGCGGTCGGCGGTTCGATACCGTCCGCGCCCACCGAACGTCGAGAAGGAAGTCGCAATGCCTGCTCTCGCGCCCACGCCCTTCTTCAGGTCCGATGGGGACACCTTCGTTCCCAATCAGGTGGCCCACGGTGGGTGGGGACCAACCCTTGGTGGGCATGTCGTGGGGGGCTTGCTGGCGAGGAGCGTCGAGAGCAAGCGAGCCGATTCGGACTTGATTCCTGCACGCTTCACGGTCGACATCCTGCGCCGCGTGGCCGCAGAACCTGTCGAGGTCCAGTCGAACGTGCTCCGCACCGGCCGGCGCAACCAATCGATCGACGCGACCATGACACAGCGCGGAGAAGTGGTCGCGCGCGCCTCAACGCTTTTCCTTCGCCGGAGCGCGCAGCCCGCTGAGCTGCCGTGGACGACCGCCATTGCCATGCCGCCAGTACCTGCGGAGCCCGCGGAGTTCGATGACTCGGCGCCCCTTTTCATCACACCTTTCGGTCGCGACGGCGACGACGGTGACAACCCCTGGCAGTGGGCAGGCCCGCGCTTTGCCTGGGTTCGGCATATCCACCCGTTGGTCGACAACGAGGAACCGACCCCCTTTGTGTATGCGGCCATGGCGGTCGACGTCACGGCATCGCTGACTGGCTTCTCCGAGGCAGGACTGGGCTTCATCAATGCCGACTACACGATGACGCTGTGCCGGCTACCCGATGGCCCTTTCGTCGGCCTGGCGGCCTTGACCCACTACAGCGACGCGGGGATCGCGACGGGCAGCGCCAGCCTGTTTGACGTCCATGGGCCGATCGGTACCGGCGTGACGACGGCCGCGGCCAATCCGCACTTCCTTGGGGCAAGCAGCTAGCGCCTGCGACCCGGAAGTAGGCGCTATCGCGGCATTCGCGGGCGAGATGCACGCGGAGCTGATTTACTGTCGGTGCAACAGTAAATCAAACCAGATACGTTGGAGATCGTCCCTGATCCGCTCGCTTTCCCGTTGCGGTGCAAGTGAAACCGAATGCGCGCGGCTTCACGTCAACGGGCCGCAAGGGCTCACCGAGCGCGGCACAGGAGGCAGGTCAATGAAGACCAAAGGCGCTCTGGTCTGGGACTTCAATCAGCCGTGGTCGGTTGAGGAGATCGTCATCGGTGAGCCTCGCAAAGGCGAGGTGAAGGTGCGAATGGAAGCCGCAGGGCTGTGCCATTCCGATCATCACGTGGTCAGCGGCGACATTCCGATGGCAGCGTTCCCCATGCTCGGAGGGCACGAAGGGGCCGGCGTCGTTGTCGAGGTCGGCGACGGTGTCGAGGGACTCTCGGTGGGTGACCATGTCGCAGCGTCGTTCATTCCGTCATGCGGCACCTGCCCGTCCTGCCGCGCGGGCGAAACCAATTTATGCGACCTCGGCATGGGTCTGATGGCCGGAACGGCCGTCTCCGACGGGACATTTCGAGTTCAGGCCAAGGGCCAGAATGTCTACCCGTACGCGTTGCTGGGCACCTTCGCGCCGTACGTCGTGGTCCACCAGACCTCGCTGGTGAAGATCGACCCCGCCATACCTTTTGACATCGCGGCGCTCGTCAGCTGCGGTGTGACAACAGGTTTCGGGTCGGCGACGCGCGCTGCCGAGGTTCGACCCGGTGACGATGTCGTCGTCGTCGGCCTGGGCGGCGTGGGCACCGCCGCTGTGCTCGGTGCAGTGAGTTGCGGTGCGCACCGGATCTTTGTCGTCGATCCGGTCGCATGGAAACGCGATCAAGCGCTGAAATTCGGCGCCACACATGCCTACGCCGACATCGACACCGCGCTCATGGCGATCGCAGAGATCACCGCCGGCCGAATGGCGCGCAAGGTGATCGTCACCGTCGGCCGGGTCGATGGAGCGGATCTCGACAAATACGTGTCCGTCACGTCAAAGGGTGGGACCTGTGTCATCACGGCGATGGGCAGCGTCGTGGAAACCGATGTGACGTTGAACCTGTCACTGTTCGCGCTGCTGCAGAAAAGGTTGCAAGGCACCATCTTCGGAGGCGGCAACCCCCAACACGACATCCCGCTGACTCTTGTCGATGTACAAATCCGGCAGGCTGAACCTCGATGACATGGTGACGCGCCGCTACCGCCTCGAACAGATCAACGAGGGTTACTCGGACATGTTGGAGGGCCGCAATATCCGGGGTGTCATCACCTTTGACGATGCGGATCGATAGAACCGCGAATGAACATCGTGCAACAGCGATCGGCCAGGGCGGCCAGACGTCGATCTGACCGACGGCGCTTTTTATGCGGATGACTCGCGGTCGGTCTACAAGTGGATGCGGGCGAACGAGCCGGTCTTTCGAGATCGCAACGGCCTGGCCGCCGCGGCGACCTATCAAGCGGTGATCGACGCCGAGCGGGCACCCGAATTGTTCTCCAACGCAGGCGGTATCCGACCGGACCAGGACGCGCCGCCGATGATGATCGCGATGGATGATCCGACTCATCTGCTGCGACGCAAACTCGTCAATTCAGGCTTCACCCGCAAGCGGGTCAAGGACAGGGAACAGTCGATCGGCGTGCTGTGCGACGTGCTGATCGATGCGGTATGCGAACGGGGCGCAGTGCGACTTCGTCCGGGACATCGCCGCACCACTGCCCATGGCGGTCATCGGCGACATCCTCGGAGTACTCCCGGAGCAACGTGAGATGTTCCTCCGGTGGTCCGACGACATGATGAACTTTCTGAGCAGCACGACCGACCGAGGTCGACTTGCAAGTCACCGTAGACGCGTTTGGCGCCTACGCCGAATACATGATGAGCATGATCGCCGCGCGCAAGGCGGAGCCCACCGATGATCTGGTCAGTGTGCTGGTGCATGCGGAGGTGGACGGCGAGAAGCTCGCTGACCACGAGATCATCAACGAGGTGTTGTTGCTGTTGATCGGCGGTGACGAGACCACCCGGCACACACTGTCGGGCGGCACCGCGCAACTGCTGCGTCACCCGTCACAGCACCGGCGATTAGTGAACGATTTGGCGCTGCTGCCTAGCGCGATCGAAGAGATGCTGCGATGGACCGCGCCGGTCAAGAACATGGCCCGCACGATCACCGTCGATACCGAGTTCCACGGGACACAGCTCAAGCAGGGCGAAAAGATCATCCTGCTGTTCGAATCGGCGAACTTCGACGAGGCGGTGTTCGGCGATCCGGAGAACTTTCGGATTGATCGTTATCCCAACAACCACATGGCATTTGGCTTCGGGACCCATTTCTGCCTCGGTAATCAGCTGGCGCGACTGGAGCTTTCGATGATGAATCAGCGGTTGCTGCAGCGGCTACCCGACATGCGTCTGGCTTCTGAGGAACCGCTGCCTCTGCGACCGGCGAACTTTGTCAGCGGTCTGGAGACAATGCCGGTCGTGTTCACGCCGTCGGCGCTAGTGGGTGCTCGATGACCGCTTCCACTGCAGCCGGCTGTGCGTGGTCACGCCTGCGTCGTCGGTCCTGCTCGCCGACAGGGTCAGGAAATCGCCGTCGACAGAGGCATACCGAAACTGCGGCTGCGTCAACAGTTCCGGCATCATCGACATGGTGACGTCGTGACGCAGTGTCGAGGTTTCCTCGTCGACCGAAAATCGCCCACCGTAGGAGATATATCCGCCCATGTCGGAGTCGGCGAGCTGAGCCGACATGTGGCCGTCGGCGGTGTAGAGAATGAGGCCGAGCGGTGCGTTGCCGAGCGGATGGCGGTCTTCGCCGGCACCCGCGTCGCGGGCGACAAACGACACCAGTTCCCATGCGCCCAAGACGGCATCCCGAAGCGTCACGTGTGCATCCTCACTGTCGGTGGTGCTGGGCAGTCATCGCGTCGGGCGACGTGAACCTGAGATGGCCCTTGCGTGACGGTTCGGCGTGCGCCGGGCCGGTGTGGTCGGCGCAGGCTATGAATCTACGGTGAGCAACCATCATGTGAACCTGACGCCGCAGGAAAACTCATTGATCGGCGAGAGTCACCCCGACGTTCTGGAGCGCTTGGACTCCAAGCAGCTGAGGGATTTACAGAACCGGCTGAGGACCGCGCGAGAGAAGAACTTCAGCCTGCTGCGGCGCCAAGGCGCGGCCCGGGTTGAGGCCGAAGGTGCGCGCGGCGCCGCCCGGCCGGCCAACGAACGACGCGGGGAGAAGGTCGAGGTCTTCGACGAGGCGCTGGCTCGGGTCACCCAGCGTCTCGATTCCGTCTAGGTGCGCTGCATCGACGGTTCGGCGCGACTGGCCGACGGGATAGTCGCGTTCGCCGTCGCCCGCTGACCAGTACGACCTAGAGTCGAACGACGCGTATTCGCTTCGCCGTCGAACCGTTTGAGGAGCCGCTCATGAGTTCGTGGATAGTGAGCCAGATCCCTTCCGGGGCATTGCTTGTCGGCCTGATCGTGGTCATCGCAGGCGGCGCGGCGTCGATTCAGCGGTATGTTCGTCGGCGCTTCCCATCGCTCAAGGGTGACGCGCACAACGACGGAACCAAGTTCACGTATGGCTTCATTGGGTTCTTCTATGCGTTCTTCATCGGATTCGTCGTCAACTCCCTGTGGGGCCAGAACAACGCCGCAGACGGCTACGCACGCGCCGAAGGCGCAGCGGCGGTGCAAATGGCAAGGGATGCAGTCGTGTTCGATGTAGGGGACCGAGACCACATTCAGCAGAGTCTGCTGACGTACGAACAGGCCGCGATTGCCGAGTGGTCACACGCCGAGAATCGTCGTTCCACAGATGCCGACGCCGCCCTGGCCCGCCTAGACAAGGTCTATGACGGGATAGTCGCAAAGACCGACGCCCAGAAGACTCTGCTCTCGACGTCCTTTTCCAACCTCGACAAAATCAGCCAGGCACGCACCGTGCGACTACTCACCGCGCGCGAAGACGCCGGACTGCCGTGGTCGCTCTGGGCGGTCATCTTCCTGACAAGCACCATGGTCCTCGGCATCGTGATCATCTACGGGGTCGAGAATCCCATCCTGCACTACCCGATGGTGGCGATCGTCGCCGTCATTGTCGCCACCAATCTCTCCGTCATCCTCCAGCTCGCGCATCCCTACGCCGGCGAAGTGTCGACAACCTCACACCCTCTGCAAGAGGTCGTCGCCGTGCTGTCAGGGAACTAGCACGACCTTCCCGATGTTCTCGCGCGCCGCCAGGATCCGGTGTGCCTCAGGCGCATCGGCGAACGGCACCGCAGCGTGCACGACCGGAGACGCGGTGCCGTCGGCCAGTGCCGCCGACAGCGGTCCGATCCACGGCTCGAGGGTGCCGCGGTCATCCCACAGCCGCAGCATGTTGAGGCCGATCACGGTCTTGGAGGCCTCCATCTGTTTGATCAGGCTGAATCCGCGCAACATCGCCAGCACCTGCGGCGCCGCGCGGCGCAGCGACCGCTTCTCGCCCTGCTGCATCGCCGAGAAGCCATACGCGACAAGCCGTCCGCCCGGGCGCAGCAGGTCCATCGAGCGCCGCAGTGACGTGCCACCGAGGGCGTCGAGCACCATGTCGTAGGGCCCCAAACCTTTCCACCAACCGTCGCGGCGATAGTCGATGGCCTTGTCGACCCCGAGCGCCGCGAGCTGAGTGTGCTTGCCCGGCGACGCGGTGCCGTGCACGATCGCGCCTGCCGCCTTGGCGAGCTGTACCGCGGCGATGCCGACACCACCGGCTGCGGCGTGCACCAGTACCCGCTCGCCGGCCCGCAGTGAGCCGTAACCGTGCAGCGCCGCCCATGCCGTCGCGTAGTTGACCGGGACCGCGGCGCCCTGCTCGAAGCTCATCGAGTCCGGCAGCGGAACAGTGTCGTTGGCGCCGGCGTTGACGATCTCGGCGTAGCCGCCGAAACGCGTTCCAGCCAGCACCCGCTGGCCCACCCGCGTCGGATCGACGCCGTCGCCCACCGCCTCGATGGTCCCGGCCACCTCGTAGCCGACGACGCTGGGCACCTTGGGTGCATCGGGGTACAGGCCGACGCGGGCGAGGTGGTCGGCGAAGTTCACGCCGGCCGCGCGCACCGACGATGCGCACCTGACCGGAAGCGGGGGGCGGCGGATCGGGACGGTCCTGCACCTGCAGCACCGACGGCGGACCGTGCTTGGTGATGACGACCGCGCGCACGGCTACAGGTGACTTGCGACGAAGGTCGCGGCTTGGGCCGGCATTCCGGAGTTCGGGTAGGAAAGGTGCGCCGGCGAGGATAGTTCGTCGTGCGTCGGCACCGTGAACATGGCGCCCGGAGTGCAGACCGGATCGCCGGGCGCACATTGCCCGCCTACCACGCCGATTCCGGGTGCCTCGGACGTGGCGCGGGCGAATGTCACCTCAACGTCAGGGCAGGAATCGGCGGAGGCTGAGGCGACGGTGGTCGGCGAGCCCAGCAGCGTCGACCAGGTGGCCATGATCGCGGATCCCAGATAGCAGGCGACGTTCCGAGCGCTCACTGCTTCATGCTGACACATCGGCGATCTGGACGGGGCGCTCTCGCCCGTCATCCCGGAGGTGCGAAGAACTCCAGCGCGATGCCATCGGGATCGCGGAAGCTCAACCCCGAGCCGTAGGGCGCGTCGATGATTCCGCCGTGCTGGATGCGGAGCTCATCGAGTCGGTCCATCCAGGTCTCGAGCTCGGCCCGGTTGGCGCAGCCGAAACCGACATGGTCCAGGCCAACCCGGAACTCGCTGAAGCGCTCGTCGGGTGCCGGATGCTCGTGCTGGTGAATTCCGAGCACGGTGCCGCCGTCGAGCATCCACACCAGATGCCGGAATCCGGCGGCGGTGTGTTCGTCGATCACCGGGTCGGCGTCGAACAGCCGGCGATACCAGGGCCCGCTGACCGCCATGTCGCGGACGGTCAATGCGACGTGGTTGAGTGCCGGAAAAGCCATGTCTGTCGTTCCTTTCTGGTCGGTGCGCGCCGGCCGACGGGCAGGCAGGCCAACTAAGTGTGACCTACGTCGCATCTCGAGCTCGAGGGTGGCGAGCGCCACATTTACTTCGTCTGCCTAATTAGTCATGCTTGGTACATGACTTCGCAGCTGACTCCCGAGCGCACCGACTCCGACGTTCTGCCCAAGGACTTCGACGCCGTCACCGGACCGATCTTCCTCCAGCCGTGGTTCTGGTTGGCCATCGTCGGCGTCATCGGCATGGTCGTGCTCACCGTCCTCATCTAGGCCTTACACGACCCGCCAGCCCCGGCGGGCGCGAAAGCGCATGTCCCAGAGGTAGAGCCGGTAACCGACGATCCACGCTTGATGCGGAATCAGTCGATCGGCCAACCGCAGGGCGGCAAGCAACCACTCGAATCGCCGCTGCTGGGATTCTGACCACCCCAACCGCATCATGCGTGCGGAACTCCGGAGGCAGAAAGCCCGTCGTCGCGAACAGATTGAACGGTCCGGCGAGCGCGCGCAAAGGCCAGGGCAGAAACGCCATCGCCGCGACCCCGCGCAGATGCTCGCGGACCGGCGGATCGATTCGCAGATCCTCCAGCGACCGCTTCCAGTAGTCGTCGAACGCGACCCGATCCGGTGGCCACATCGCCTCGCGCACCTGAAGGTGGTACCCAGCCGCCGGGCATCCAGATACACCGCGTCGGCGGTCGCCTCGTCGAGCGGGCCGTGCAGGTACTCGTGCTGGTCGACGAAATAGCGGTACAGGCAGGCGGCCACCCACAGCTGCAGCGCGGGATCGAAAGCGTTGTAGGACACCGGACTCGACGCAGTCGACCGCACCTGGCGGTGCGCGGTGTCGACGGCGGCGCGGATCAGCGCGCGGTCAGATTCGGTGCCGATGGTCGCGACGGCCAGATACGTTCCGGTGGTGCGTGCCCGTTTGAACGGATGCTTGTAGACGTTGCCGCTGTCGACCGGGCTTTCCAGTACGCCGTAGCCGACTCCGGGCAACGACAGTTGCATGATCACGTTCGCGGCGGGCAACAGCGCGGCGGCGGGATTCAGCAGGTCAGCGACCCGGGTGACGGGTCGCTTCATAGCGGACGCTCCTCGCCACGAGGCTCCATCAGCCGAGTAGACCACGTGTGAGACGCTGCCGGAGTGTTTGGCACCACGCGGCGTATCCGAGTCGTGGGTGTGCTGGTGGGATACCTGGCCGACCTGGTGCTGGCCGACCCGCGGGCGGGTCATCCGGTGGCTGGATTCGGCGCTGCGGCAGCGCACGCTGGAGCGGTTCACCTATCGCGACAGCCGGGCCGGCGGGCGCGGTCCACGTCGCCGTCCTGGTCGGCGCGGTGAGCCTGGTCGGCGCTGCGCTGCACCGGCAGGCCCGCCGCTTCGGCGTGTGCGGCTCGGTCGTGGCGACCGCGGTCGGCGACCTGGGTCGCGCTGGGCGGAACATCGCTGGCGCGCGTCGGATCAGCGATGGGCGAGCTGCTGGGCCGCGACGATCTCGAGGGTGCGCGCCGGCTGCTGCCGTCGCTGTGCGGACGTGATCCGGCGACGCTGGATGCCGCGGGTTTGACCCGCGCGACGGTGGAATCGTTGGCCGAGAACACCTCTGACGCGCAGGTGGCGCCGCTGCTGTGGGCGGCGGCAGGCGGTGTGCCCGCCGTTCTCGGGTATCGCGCCATCAACACCCTGGACGCGATGATCGGGCACCGCTCGCCGCGCTACGCCCGATTCGGTTGGGCCGCAGCACGATTGGACGACGCGGCGAACTATGTTCGCCGCGCGGGTGACGGCGGCGCTGGCAGTGGTGTGCGCGCCGGTCGTCGGCGGCTCGCCGTCGGCGCGCGGTGGCCGCGTGGCGCCGCGATGCGGGCCGACACCCCAGCCCCAACGCCGGCGTTGTCGAAGCGGCGTTCGCCGGTGCACTGGGCGTGCGACTCGGCGGGCCCACCCAGTATCACTACGAGCTGCAGATCCGACCGGCCCTCGGCGAAGGCCTGCCGCCGACGGTGCCCGACATGCGCCGCGCCGTGCGGCTTTCCCGGGCGGTGCAGGCGGCGCGCGTTGGTGGTTGCCGGTCTCAGCGTCGCCGTCCGTAGCGGTCGGTGAGCTTGTCTTCGACGGTCGCGGGCGTCGGCTTGCCCGCGCGGCTGGGTTGCCCGCGCCTTGTCGGCACGGCGAGCCTGAACCTCGGCATACACGAAGTAGCCCAACAGAATCGGCGCGATGACGCCGAACGTGATCCACTGGATGCCGTAGGACAGGAACGGACCCGCGTCCAGGTGGGGCAGCTCGATGACGCCCAGTCCGCCGGGCTGGTTGTCGACCAGTTGCAGGTACGAGCCGGTCAACGGCACGCCGATCAACGTCGCGATCTGACTGGTGTTGATCGAATACACCTGTCGCACACCGTCACTGACGAAGGACTTCTTGTCCAGCACCGGCCCCTCGGAGTCGCGCAGACGACGCCGTGATGGTCACCGCCCCACTGGGCGGGGCGGTGATCGGCGGTACCCGCGACCCCGGAAGGGGCCGCACGTAGCCGCGGTCGACCAGCACGGTGGGACCGCCGTCGACGACGAACGGCAGCAGCACCTCCATGCGCCTGGTCACCTTCGGCGACCCGGAGCCGGGCCACCACCTGCTTGTCCGGCAGGTAATGCCCGGTCGCCGTCACCCTGCGCCACTGCCCATCGGGGGCCGACGAATCCTGCTGCGGCAAAAGCGTTTTCAGGGGAACCGGCTCGGTCGTCAGCGAATGCTGAATCTGGTCGTTCTCCCGCGACGTCTTGGTGTTCTTTCCCAGCTGCCACGGCGCGAGCACGCTGAAGCACAGGTAGGTGAACGCGATCACCACCACGGCCAGCGCAATCCAGCCCGGCCGCAGCAGGAAGGCCAGGCGGCGCATCAGCCGGGCCCGTCCTGGGCCAGCTGCTCGTCGACCCAGCGTGTGCAGCCCGGGCAACGACGCCTCGATTGCGGCGAAGGTGGTCTCGAAGTCGTGGTGGTCGCCGTAGTACGGGTCGTCGACGTCGAGAACGTAAGCGCCGGAGCGGGGGTCGAACGACCGCAGCATCCGGATCCGGTCGGCGTCGACGCCCAGCTGCTGAAGCAGCGGCACGTGGTTGCGGGCCAGCGCGATCACCAGGTCGGCGTTGATGTGGTCGATGTCGACCTGCGCGGCGCTGTGATCGGTCGGGTAGCCGTGCGCGCGCAGCACCCGGTTGGCCCGCTCGTCGGCGGACTTGCCGATGTGCCAGCCGGCGGTTCCCGCGCTGGTCACCCGCACCGCGTCGTCCAGGCCGCGCTCGGCTGATCTGGTGGGCGAACATCTTCTCCGCCATCGGCGAACGGCAGATGTTGCCGGTGCACACGAACGTGATGTGCAGTCTGGCTTGATCAGACACCCAACGCCCTCCGCAACTCGTCGACCGTCGCGACGTGCACGGCGCCGACTGGCGCGTCGGCGTCGGCGAAGTCGGCCCGGCCGTAACCCCAGCCGACCACCACGGCGTCGATGCCGTGCGCGGCCGCGCCTTCGACGTCGTGGCGGCGGTCGCCGACCATGAGCACCCGTTCGGGCAGCGGCTGCAGTTGCGCCAACGCGTGCGCGAGCACGTCGGCCTTGGCGGCGCGGGTGCCGTCGACGCTGGCGCCGGCGACCACGTCGAAGTGCTCGTCGAGGCCGAAGTGGGCCAGGATGCGTTGCGCGGTGGGCTCCGCCTTGGAGGTGGCCACCGCCAGACGCACACCCGCGGCGCGCAGGTCGGCCAGCAACGGCCCGATCCCGTCGAAGAGGCTGTTGATGGCCCAGCCCCGGGTGGTGTAGTCGGCGCGGTAGGCGGCGATCGCCGCATCGGCGTGCTCGCCGAGCCCCATCGCCTCGAAGGTGTGATGCATGGGCGGCCCGACGATCTGGCTGGCCAGGTCGCCCGTCGGGCACGGTGGCACCGATCTCGCCGAGCGCGTGGCGGAAGCTGGACACGATGCCGTCGGCGGAGTCGGTGAGGGTGCCGTCGAGGTCGAAGATCACCAGCTGAGGCCGAGTGCGCGAATGGGGATCGGAGACCGTGCCTGTCACATGCCCATTGTCGCGGATGCCGCCGGCTGCCGGTGATCGTGTCCCGATACCGGGCCTCGCTGCGCGGTCGTTACTGTTTCAGATGTGGCGAGTCTGGATTCGAGCGCGTCGATTCCGCTCGCTGCGGCGCGCTATCACGGCGATCAGGCCGCCGAACCCGGCATGCTCGATTTCGCCGTCAACGTCCGCCACGCGCAGCCGCCGCGCCTGGCTGCTGGATCGGCTGGCCGCCCGGCTGCCCGACCTGGGGCGATACCCCGCCGCCGACGACGAGCGCGCGGCGCGTACAGGCCGTCGCCGCCCGGCATGGCCGCGTCGGTCGACGAGGTCGCGCTGCTGGCCGGCGCCGCCGAGGGATTCGCGTTGCTGGCCAACCTGCGCCCGACACTGGCGGCGGTGATCGCGCCGTCGTTCACCGAACCGGATGTCGCACTGCGGTCAGCCGGCGTCGCGGTGCGGCACGTGGTGCTCGATCCGCCGTTCGGGCTGGCACGGCGCGCGGGTGCCCGACGACGCCGACCTCGTCGTGGTCGGCAACCCGACCAACCCGACCTCGGTTCTGCACACCCGCGAACAGATCCTGGCGTTGCGGCGGCCCGGCCGCATCGTCGTGGTGGACGAGGCGTTCGCCGATGCGGTGCCCGGCGAACCGGAATCGCTGGCCGACGCATCCGCTGCCCGACGTGCTGGTGCTGCGCAGCCTGACCAAGACGTGGTCGCTGGCCGGGCTGCGGGTGGGCTACGCGCTGGGTGCTCCGGAGCGTGCTGGCGCGGCTGACCGCCACCCGGCCGCACTGGCCGATGGGCACGCTTGCAGTTGACCGCCGTCGCCGCGTGCTGTGCGCCCGAGGCGGTAGCCGAAGCCGAGGCGGGCGCGCGGCGGCTGGCGGCGATGCGGGCCGAGATGGTGGCCGGCCTGCGGTCGGCCGGCGTCGAGACCCGTCGACGGCGTCGCGCCGTTCGTGTTGTTCACCGTCGGCGATGCCGCATTGATGCGAAAGCATCTGCACACCAGAGGAATTGCGGTGCGACGATGCGACACCTTCGTCGGCTTGGACGGGCAGTACCTGCGCGCCGCGGTGCGACCGGAATGGCCGGTGCTCGTCGAGGCGATCGCCGACAGCGGGGTGGTGCGATGACGGTTCGGTTGGGCGCGGTCATCGAGGCGCTGGACGAGGCGTACCCGCCCGGGCTCGCGCAGTCGTGGGATTCGGTCGGTCTGGTCTGCGGTGACCCCGACGACGCCGCTGAGTTCGGTGACCATCGCGGTCGACGCCACCGCGGCGGTGGTCGACGCGGTTCCCGACGGTGGCCTGCTGCTGGCACACCACCCGCTGCTGCTGCGCGGGGTCGACACGGTGGCCGCCGAGCACCGCCAAGGGTGCGCTTGATGCACCGCCTGATCCGTTCTGGGCGTTCGCTGTTCACCGCGCACACCAACGCCGACTCGGCGTCGCCAGGTGTGTCCGATGCGCTGGCGGACGCGCTCGGGTTGACCGTCGAGGCGGTTCTGGAGCCCGCCCCGGCGCGTCAGGAATCTGGACAAGTGGGTGATTTTCGTGCCGCCGGAGAATGCGGATGCGGTGCGGGCGGCGATCTTTGCGGCCGGGGCCGGCCACATCGGCGACTACTCGCACTGCAGCTGGAGCGTCACCGGCACCGGCCAATTCCTGCCCGAGGACGGCGCGACGCCGGCTATCGGCAGCGTCGGCGCGGTGGAACGAGTGGTCGAGGACCGGGTCGAGGTCGTCGCGCCCGCGCGAGTGCGGCGTCAGGTGCTGGCGGCGATGCGCGAGGCGCACCCGTACGAGGAGCCGGCGTTCGACGTCATCGCGCTGGCGCCGCTGCCCGGCGACGTCGGGCTGGGCCGAATCGGCTCGCTGCCGCAACCAGAGCCGTTGAGCGCGTTCGTCTCCCGAGTCAGGCCAGGCGCTGCCGCAGACGTCGTGGGGAGTGCGCGCCGCGGGCGATCCGGACGCGATCGGTGTCGCGGGTCGCGGTGTGCGGCGGCGCGGGCGACTCGCTGCTGGGCGCCGTCGCGGCCGCCGACGTGCAGGCCTATGTGACGGCGGATCTGCGTCACCACCCGGCCGACGAGCACCGCCGCGCATCCGACGTCGCGCTGATCGACGTCGCCCATTGGGCCAGCGAATTCCCGTGGTGCGAGCAGGCTGCCGACGTGCTTGCGGTCGGCGTTCGGCGCCGCGCTGTCGGTCGACGTGTGCCGGATTCGCACCGATCCCTGGAACGTCGACAACGCCGGCGGGGGAGAGGACGCATGAAAGCCGAAGTCGCACAGCAGCGCTCGCTGCTCGAAGTCGCCGAGCTCGACGCAGAGCTGGCCAAGATGGACCACCGCGCCGGCCACCTGCCCGAGCGTGCCGAGATCGAGCGGATCCAGACCGAGCAGGTCGCCGCCGGCGACCGGCTGGGGGCTCTGCAGATCGCGCTGGAAGACTTGGACACTCAGGTCTCGCGTTTCGAGTCGGAGATCGACGGGGTGCGCCAGCGCGAGGATCGGGACCGCTCGCTGCTGCAATCCGTGGCAGATTCCAAGCAATTGTCGGAGCTGCAGCACGAATTGGAGACCCTGCAGCGCCGCCAGTCCAGCCTGGAGGATTCGCTGCTGGAGGTGATGGAACATCGCGAGCAGCTGCAAGACCAGCAGGCCGCGGAGGAGGCGGTCATCGAGGCGCTGCAAGCCGATCTGGCCGCCGCTCAGCATGCTCTCGACACAACACTCGCCGATATCGATCACCACCGGCGTGTTCACGCGTCGCGCCGCGACGAACTCACCGCCGAGCTGGCTCCGGACCTGTTGGCGCTCTACGAACGACAGCGCGCCGGCGGCGGGCCCGGGGCAGGCGCTGATGCAGGGCGGGCGCTGCGGGGCGTGCCGGATCGAGATCGACCGCGGCGAGCTGGCGCGGATCTCCGCGGCCGCCGAAGACGAGGTGCTGCGGTGTCCGGAATGCAGCGCAATCCTGTTGCGGCTCAAGGGCGTCAGCCAGTGAAGGTCATCGTCGAGGCCGACGGGGGATCGCGCGGCAACCCGGGGCCGGCCGGCTACGGGTCGGTGGTGTGGAGTGCCGACCGGTCGATCGTGCTGGCCGAGAGCAAGCAGGCAATCGGCCACGCCACCAACAACGTCGCCGAATATCGCGGCCTGATAGCGGGTTTGGAGGAGGCGGCGAAACTGCACGCCAGCGAAGTCGCGGTGTCGATGGATTCCAAACTGGTCGTCGAGCAGATGTCCGGACGCTGGAAGGTCAAGCATCCCGACCTTGCCGAGCTGCACGCCCAAGCTCGTGCGCTGGCATCGCGATTCGATCGCATCAGCTACACGCTGGATTCCGCGGGCAGAGAACTCCCACGCCGACCGGTTGGCCAACGAGGCGATGGACGCCGCGGCCGAACTACGCCGCGCACCGCCCGTGGCTACCGAGACGACCCTCGGCGCCAGGGTGGACCGGCGCGCGCGGCGCCGCCACCCGTTTGCTGTTGCTGCGGCACGGCCAGACCGAATTGTCGGTCCAGCGGCGCTATTCCGGCCGCGGCAACCCGCCGCTGACCGCGCTGGGCCGACAGCAGGCCGACGCGGCCGCCAGCTACCTGGGGGCGCGCGGCGGGGTCGCGGCGGTGATCAGTTCGCCGTTGCAGCGCTGTCACGACACCGCGGCGGCGGCCGCCAAACGGCTGGGCCTGGACGTCGCGGTCGACGACGACCTGATCGAGACCGATTTCGGCGCGTGGGATGGGCTGACGTTCTCCGAGGCCGCCGACCGCGATCCTGAACTTCATCGACGCTGGTTGCGCGACACCAGCACCGAGCCGCCCGACGGGGAAAGCTTCGACCATGTCAACCAGCGGGTCGCACGGGCGCGGGACCGCATCATCGCCGAGCACGGCGGCAGCACGGTATTGGTGGTTTCGCATGTGACCCCGATCAAGATGCTGCTGCGCGAGGCCCTCGATGCCGGACCGGGCATCCTCTACCGGCTGCACCTGGATCTGGCGTCGTTGAGCATCGCGGAGTTCTATCCCGACGGCGCGTCGTCGGTCCGGCTGGTCAATCAGACCGGGTATCTGGGTTAGAGATCGTCGGCATCCGGGTAGTGGGCCAACCGTGGAGTGGTTAGCGTCGCACGCCCTGGCCATCGGGTCGGCGTTGCTGGCGGCGTTGTTCGCCGCGGTGGGCATCGTCGTGCGGCAACGTGCCATCCAGAGCCGGAGCCAACGATCCGGCGAGACGCGGGCGCGATCGTGACGTCCTGGATCCGCCAGCCGTCGTGGTGGTTGGGCACGGTGGGTGCGGTCGGCGGATACGTGTTCCAGGCGCTTGCGTTGGCGCACGGCTCGCTGTTGCTCGTACAGCCGCTGCTGGTGTCGTCGCTGCTTTTCGTGCTACCGCTGGGTGCCCGCTTCTCCAATCAGCATGTGCGGGCGCGTGATTGGGGTTGGGCGTTGTTGCTGACGGCGGCGCTGACCGTCTTTGTTCTGGTGGGACAGCCGCGTGAAGGCCACTACCGCGCGCCGGTGCCCGCATGGAGCGTGGCCCTGGGCACCTCGGTGCCGGTGGTGATCGTCTGCGTGCTGGCCGCGCGCCGGGCGGCTGGTCGACGCCGCGCTATGCTGTTGGCCGCCGCCGTCGCGGTGCTGCTCGGCATGGTCGCGGTCTTGACGAAGGTCAGCACGCACCGCCTCGCCGCACATGGTTGGCACGGGTTGCTGACGGTGCCGGCGCCGTACCTACTGGTGGCCCTCGCGGTAACGGTTACGGTCTTGCAGCAGTCGGCATTTCACGCCGGCGCCTTGCAGGCGTCCGTACCGATCATGCTGGTCGGCGAGCCGGTCGTCGCGGTGCTGTTGGGTGTCGTGATCCTCGGCGAGCATCTGGTGGTGCGAGGCGCCGGCGACGGTGATCTTGGTGGTGGCGGTCGGTGCGATGACGGCGGCGACGATCGCGCTGGGGCGCGACTCGGCTTCTTCCGGTCAGGCAGCCGAAACGGTCGGGCAATTGGAGAGTGCTCGAAAATGAGCTGTACCGCTGCTTAGGATCTCGAACCACAGGTCTTCCTTGTGTCAAGAAAGCGGCGAGGGATGTTCACCAGTACCAAGCATGCCCGCACTGACGCCACCGTCATCCGGCTGTCTGGGGTGCTGAACGCGAGCACTTACCAGCAGGTGCGCGATTCGGTGATCACGGTTGCGGTCGACGAGGCCACCGCGGTGATCGTGGACATCAATGATCTCGAGGTGCACGACGAGCAGAGCTGGGCGGTGTTCACCAGCGCCCGTTGGCACGTCCAGCAATGGCCGGAAGTCCCGATAGCGCTGGTGTCCGGCGACCCGGCTGTGCGTAAGCGCTTGACCGATCGGTCGGTGGCCCGCTACGTCCCGGTCTACGGCACCCTGGCCGCCGCCTGCGACGCCATCGGCGGTGAGAGGTGCGGCTACCGTCGTCGCGCCCGCGAGAAGTTCGGCCCGCACTCATCCAGCGTGAATTCCGCGCTGCTCTTCATCCACGAATACCTGATGGCCTGGTCGATGCGCGACAAGATCGCGGTAGCGAGCACAGTCGTGACCGTGTTCGCCGAGAACGCTCTGAGCTACACCGATGACGGGTTCGATGTGCGCCTCCAGGGCACTTCCGAAGAGGTCGTCATCGCGGTGTCCGATTCCAGTACTGCGTCCGCGATCCGGCGGGAGCGCCCGCGCGGGAGTTGCCCTGCGGGGTTGGACATCGTCTCCGCGCTCTGCCGTCGCTGGGGCAGCGCCCCGACGTCCGCGGGCAAAACGGTATGGGCACGCATCGGTCCCGACGACACCTTCGCCGGGATCACCGGATTGGTGCAGCTGATTCGCTCTAGGCGGCGTCGTGAAAGATCAGCCCGAGCGCGTAGCGCTCGCCGGACCGCACTACGGACAGGCCGTGGCGCACCGCGGCAGCCGACCAGCCGCGAGCAGATGACACCGGCCGGTCGCGGGTGGTGAACAGGTAGCCGTGGCCCTGCGGCAATTGTGTTGCGGTGCCACGTGACTGGGCCCGCGCGCGTTGTTCGACGAGCATGAACTCGCCGCCGCTGAATTCGGTGGCGGGGTCACTCAGGTTGATCACCACCTGAAGCGGAAAGACCAAGTCGCCGTAGAGGTCTCGATGCAGAGCGTTCCAGTCGTCGGTTCCGTACCTGAGCACCAGGGCGGTCGATCTCGTCTGGCCGGCGGCATGGCAGATGTCCAGCCACTCGTCCAGGGTGTCGGGCCACGGCGCGTCGCGGCCTAGCTTGGCCCACCAATCCCGGGCGATCGGCAACAGCCGCGGATACAGCGCCTGCTTGAGCTGCTCGATCGGCTCCGGGTAGGGAGCGTGGAAGTAGCGGTACTGGCCGGATCCGTAGCGACGGGGACCCATGTCGACGGTGGACCGGAACAAATCGTCGTCGGCGAATAGCTTGCGCAGCCGCCGCGCCTCGGCGGGCGTGAGGAGCCTGGGCAGTAGGGCGCCGCCGAAGTCGTTGACAGCGGCGGCGATCGCGTCCCAGTCGCCGGTGTCCACGCGCCTTTTCCACGCAGTCTGCGTCGTCGGCGCAGGTCTCGCTTCCATGCTCTGTAGACGATAGGGCTGCTGCGGATGTGAGATCTTGTCGGAGGTCCTGTGTCTTGAGTCAAGAAGTTGGCAGGTTTTGGGTCAGGGTTGCTGGAGATATGCCTGTCGGGGTGTGCGGTCGTTGAGGGTCTGGTGGGGCCGGATGGTGTTGTAGATGATGCGGAAACGGTGTACTTCCATGTCCAGGGCGTCGCCGTCGCCGATGTAGCCGCGGAAAAGGTGCTCGTATTTGAGGGTGCCGAAGAATCGTTCGACGACGCCGTTGGTTTGTGGTGATTTGATCCGGGTCCGGACGTGTCGCAGCAGGGGGTCGTCGTCGGTGAATAGAGTGTGGAAAGTTTTGCCGCGGTAGCACGGGCCGTTGTCGGAGACCAGCGCGATCGGTGCGGGAGCGTGGCCGATGACAGTGTCGTTGGCGTCGAGGATGTCCATCAGGCCCCGGTCGGCGCGCAGGTCGTTCAGACCCAGGACGCGTTGGGCTTCTTCGATGGCTAATTGCAGGCAGTGCACGGCGTCGATGCCGCGGCCGGTGGGAGTAACGGTGATGGCCAGGCAGTACTTGCTCACGTAGTCGATGACCGCACTGATTCGCCAGATGCCGCCGCAGGCGGTTTCGAATTCGGAGAAGTCGGTCTGCCAGACTCGGTTGCGTTCGGTCGGCGGGTCGCGAAAGACGCGACGACGCAGTACCGCCCAAGACTTTCGATCGGCTCGGAAACCTTGTGGCAACAGCAGGTCTCGACGTCGCAGGGCACGTTGCACCGAGGAGTTGGTCACGTCATGGCCGTCAGCACGCATCATGGCCGCGATCTTGCGGTAGCCCCACGCCGGCCATGCTTGGGCGTACTTGGCGGCCAGGGCTTCGATGCGGTCAACGACCGGCGCCGGCCATGGACCCTTGGCCGGATCGCCGGTTCGCAGCCTGGCCAGCCGCCGCCAATAGGTTCGTTCTGAGATAGCGGCCAGGGCAGCGAACCTCGAAACCGGCAGCCCCGCTGCCGCCCTTAGGGCTTCGAGGTCCGTGAAGGGACCTGATCCACCAGCGCAGCCCCGCGTTGCCAGATCCGCAGCTGGACCGTCGCTTCGGCCAACGCCAGTTTGAGTTGCTCGTTTTCCATCCGCAGCCGACGCTGCTCAGGGGTTCCCAACCTGCCCGCTTGCCCGCCGGGAACCTCTTGGAGTCGACCAGCACCAGCCTCGAGGAACTGATGCTTCCATTTGGTCATCGTCACCGCGGCCACCCCACAGCGGCGAGCTGCTTCGGCACAGGTCATTTCGTTGGCCAGCACCGCCAATACCAGCCGGGTCTTTTCTTCCGCGGGAATCTTCGTGCGTCGCGACCGAACCATTATCTCAACCTCTCAGCCTCGGCCGCATTTATCCACAAGCTGCGACCCTGCCAATTAGTTTGAGTCAGTAGAGCTCTGTATAATCGAATGTATGTTCGAATCACTTGGCGTCGGTCGACCCGGCCTGCTGACGGAGTCGGCGCTGGTCGAGCGCATCGCCGAGTTGGAGCGGGTCAAATGCGCCGCGGCGGCGGGTCAGGCCCGAGCGGCGGCTGCGCTGGATGCCGCGCGGCGCGCTGCCGAGGCGGCGGCGGGAATGCCGGCCGCGCGGCGCGGCCGCGGCGTTCGCCAGCGAGATCGCGCTCGCCCGACGGGATTCGCCGGCACGGGGTAACCGGCATCTGGGTTTTGCCAAAGCCTTGGTGCACGAGATGCCGCATACGCTGGCCGCTTTGGAGGCCGGGGTGTTGACGGAGTGGCGGGCCACCTTGATCGTGCGCGAGAGCGCATGCCTGGACGTCGAGGATCGGCGGGCGCTGGATGCCGAGTTATGCTGCTGACACAGCAGACTTTGGACGGGATGGGCGACGCTCGGGTGGCGGCGGCGGCCAAAGCCAATCGCCTATCGGCTCGACCCGCACGCCGTGGTCGACCGAGCCGCCAAGGCCGAGACCGAGCGCACGGTGAGCATCCGACCCGCGCCGGACACGATGACGTATCTGACCGCACTGTTGCCGGTCGCGCAGGGCGTGTCGGTGTACGCGGCGCTGCGACGGGAGGCCGACACCTGTGCCGACGGACGCTCGCGGGGCCAGGTGATGGCCGACGCGTTGGTCGAGCGCGTCACCGGCCGGAGCGCGGCGGTGGCGACGCCGATCGCGGTCAACCTGGTGCTGTCCGACGAAACGCTGTTGGGTGCGCTCCAATGCGCCTGCCGACATCAGCGGCTACGGTCCCATCCCGGCGGCGGTCGCGCGCGAGTTGGTTTCGCGCGCAGTCGGCGACGAACGGTCGCGGGCCACGCTGCGGCGGCTGTATGCGCATCCGGCCTCCGGCGCTCTGGTGGCGATGGAGTCCAGAGCCCGGCTGTTTCCTCGCGGGTTGGCGACCTTCATCAGGTTCCGGGATCAGCGCTGCCGCACGCCCTACTGCGACGCGCCGATCCGCCATCTCGACCATGCTCGGCCGCGGGCGGCCGGCGGGCCGACCAACGCGGACAACGGGCTCGGACTGTGCGAACGGTGCAATTACGTCAAAGAGGTCGCCGGCTGGGTCGTCAAACCGCAGGTCGATGAAACATGCCCGGCACACAGCGGAATTCACCACCCCAACCGGGTGCGCACTATCGGTCCGGGAGCGCCTCCGCTGCCGGGATCGACTGTGCGGATGGAGATCAGCGAAATGGAAGTCGCCGTCGAGATAGCGTTCTCCGGCTTGCATGCCGCGTAGATGGCCGTTGGCCTGCGCATTCCGCAACGAGTACGGTGTTAGCGCGGACGAGTTGGCTGGGCGGCCGCGGCTCGGGCTCATGTAGCGCCGAGTCGAGGAAAGTCCGGACTTCACAGAGCAGGGTGATTGCTAACGGCAATCCGAGGCGACTCGCGGGAAAGTGCCACAGAAAACAAACCGCCACCCTCGCGGTGGTAAGGGTGAAACGGTGCGGTAAGAGCGCACCAGCATTCCGGGTGACCGGAGTGGCTAGGCAAACCCCACCCGAAGCAAGGTCAAGAAGACCGCACCACGGTGCGGTCGCGCAGGTGTCTGAGGGCTGCTCGCCCGAGCCTGCGGGTAGACCGCTCGAGGCACCCGGCGACGGTGTGTCCAGATGGATGGTCGCCGCCGCGTTACCTGGTAACGCGGAACAGAATCCGGCTTACAGGCCAACTCGCCCGCCTCCGTCGGCGCGACAGCTTGCGCACCGCGTCGAGCTTGCGCAAGTCCCCGGCTCCAGCGTGCTGCGGCTTCGAGCCGACGTCGGCCTCCCGTCTGAACGAGCAGCCCGTAGGTGAATGTGTCTCCAGCGCCGCGCGCATGAGCGTCCCCGCGTTACTCTTTGCCGATGATCGCGGGCGAGAGGCCCCTGACTTCACTCTCTACGACCACACCGGTCGGCCTCGGACGCTGTCCACGCTGCTTTCCGACGGCCCGGTCGTGCTGTTCTTCTTTCCATTGGCGTCCTCGCCGATCTGCACAGCCCAGGCTTGTCACTTTCGGAACCTGAGCGACGAATTCGCCAGGGTGGGCGCCCAGCGGGTGGGCATCAGCACCGACACCGTCGACAAGCAGGCCCATTTCGCCCAGCAGCGCTCGTTCGATTATCCGCTGCTCTCCGACGCGGACGGCGTGGTGTCCGAGCTGTTCGGGGTGCACCGAGGCAGGCTCGTCAAGCTGAGTCGATCCGTCGGGGCGCGTGAGGCGAGCCGGCGTGGTCGGCACACTCGGCGCCGCGGCCTGCTGGCCCGGCTGCTGCCGGTCAGACGGACCACATTCGTCATCGACACCGACCGCACCATACTCAAGGTCGTCTCCAGCGAGGTGCGCGCATCGGTGCACGCCGACCAGGCGTTGTGGTTGCTGAAGAACCGGGAGAGGCCGCACCGACGCGCATCGCCAGCCGGAAAGCCCGGACGAGTCGACCGGCGACTGGTTCACCGAACCGGAAACCGCGGACGAGCCGAGCTTGGTTCGGCCGTACACGCTGGCGGCAGGCCGTACCGGTTCCGGTGTCGAACTGGCACCCGAGGCTCCGGTCGAAGCGCTCAACACCACCACGAAGCCGCCGCGCTGGCGGAGAAATGATGTCCGGGGCCAGATCCTGACGTCGTGTGTGCAGAGCCCCTCGGTCGCAGAGATCGCCTCTCGTCTCTCCCTGCCGCTCGGCGCGACCCGGTTCCTGGTCGACGACCTGGTGACACAGGGTTATCTGCGGGTGCGCGCTCCGCTCGGTGACTCGATGACGATCGACGAACGACGTGAACTGATCAGCAGGACCCTGCGCGGCCTGCGAGCGCTCTGAAGGCTGGGCCGTCGTCGAAGCGCCCGTCGACTAGGTGTCGAGCACCCGCGCCAGCTTGGAGCCGTGGCCCGCCGGTCTCGCACCGGCGTCGAGCAGGCGGCCGCACACCCGGTCCATCAGCTCGGTGTTCGCGGCGTCGCCGACGAGTTCGAGTTCCCATTCCCGCCAACGCTGCTCGGCCACGGTGCCATCGGCACCCCGGCCCGCGGTGACCTGATCGTCGCTGAACTCGGCGACTACGGCGTCGTCGGCGCCGTGCAGCAGCACTACCTGCCGGGTGGTGCTGATACGCGCCACCGGGCTCACCGCGCGATCTCGCACGATGGCCAGCACCACGTCCAGCAGCTCGGTTGGAACCTGATGCGACGCGTCGCTACCCAGGGGGGCCCGCACCTCGGTGCGGGCGTCGGAGCCAGCCGGCAACTTCAGATGCCAGCCCGCGTCGAGGCCACCGGTACGGCGGCGCAACGTGATTCGGTGGGCGGCCAGGTCGCGCTCGGCCGTGTCGAAGTACACGGCGTCCAGTGACTGCGTCTCGGCGCGTTCTACCCGGGCGACTCCTTCGAGGCCATCGAATGACGGCGGCTGCGTAGACGCGTCGACGTCGAACTTGCGCTCGACTTCGAGATGGCGCGACGGGCCGTTGGCGGACATTGCCCTAGCGTGCCACGCCGGGCAGCCGGCGAAACCGGCGGTTCAGAAGCTGTGCTCGTCGTCGGGGAACGTTCCCGATGCCACCTCGTCCGCGTACTGCGTTGCCGCGCGGTGCAATTCGCCGCCGACGTCGCCGAATCGCTTGACGAACTTGGCGGTCTTGCCGCTGGTGAGACCGGCCATGTCCTGCCAGACCAGCACCTGGGCGTCGCAGTTGCGGCCCGCGCCGATGCCGACTGTGGGGATCGTCAGCTTGCCGGTGATCTGGGTGGCCAGCTCGGCCGGCACCATCTCCATCACGACGGAGAACGCACCGGCCTCGGCGACCGCGATCGCATCGTGGATGGTCTGCTCGGCGGCGTCCCCGCGGCCCTGCACCCGGAAGCCGCCCAGGGTGTTGACGCTCTGCGGGGTGAAGCCGATGTGGGCCATCACCGGGATGCCGGCGGCGGTAGAGAGCGGCGATCTGCGGGGCGACCCGCTCGCCGCCTTCCAGCTTGACCGCGTGCGCGCCGGCTTCCTTCATGAAGCGGATCGCGGCGTCGAGCGCGGCAGCGGGGCCGGCCTCGTAGCTTCCGAACGGCAGGTCGGCGACCACCAGCGCGTGCGGTGCGCCGCGCACCACGCCACGCACCAGGGGAATCAGCTCGTCGATCGAGACCGGCACGGTGGTGTCGTAGCCGTAGACGACGTTGGCGGCCGAATCGCCGACCAGCAGCACCGGGATGCCGGCGTCGTCGAAGACTCGGGCAGTGGAGTAGTCGTAGGCCGTGAGCATCGCCCACTTCTGG
This sequence comes from uncultured Actinomycetota bacterium, assembly GCA_963796825.1. Taxonomy (GTDB): domain Bacteria; phylum Actinomycetota; class Actinomycetes; order Mycobacteriales; family Mycobacteriaceae; genus Mycobacterium. The sequence continues at coordinate 357,035 of CAWCNE010000003.1, read as the reverse complement.
CCTTCGGCCTTCATTTTCTGCAGGTGGTGAATGCGGGTCTTGGTCCGCGGCGCCGCCTGCGAGGAAGAGGGGGCGCCATAAACAGTCTGTTCAGACATCATTGTCCCTAGTGGTGGTCGGTTCGATCCTCGAGGCCCAATGGGGTCCCCGGGTTCGTCTGACCCGACCAGTGTGCCACTTCAGGCCGCCGGTGTGGACACCCACGCCCAGTGGATTTCCTCACACGGTGGCCCATCGGGCCATTCGGGTACCGCCTCTCGGCGGCGGACATACCATCGGCGCATGCAGCGCCTCAGCGGACTCGACGCCAGCTTCCTCTACCTCGAAACCCCATCGCAGCCGTTGCATGTCTGCTCGATTCTGGAGCTCGACACGTCGACGATGCCCGGCGGCTACACCTTTGACCGGCTCCGCGACGAATTGGCGTTGCGCGTCAAGGCAATGCCGCAGTTCCGCGAGAAGCTGGCCGACAGCGCGTTCAATCTGGACCATCCGGTATGGGTGGACGACGACAACTTTGACGTGAGCCGGCATCTGCACCGGATCGGCCTGCCGCCACCGGGTGGGCGCATTGAGCTGTCCGAGATCTGCGGGCACATCGCCTCGTTGCCGCTGGACCGCACCCGTCCGCTGTGGGAGATGTGGGTGATCGAGGGCGTCGCCGGCACCGATGCCCAACAGGGCGGCCGCCTGGCCGTGATGACCAAGGTGCACCACGCCGCGGTGGACGGCGTCACCGGCGCCAACCTGATGTCCCAGCTCTGCAGCACCGAGGCAGACGCACCCGCCCCGGACCCGGTCGACGGCGTCGGCGGCGCCAACGACTTCGAGATCGCGATTACGGGGGCGCTCAAGTTCGCCGCGCGGCCGATGCGCTTTGCCAATGCGCTGACCGACACCGCATCGTCGGTGGTCAAGACGGTATTGCGGGCGCGCAGCGGCCAGACGATGGCGCCGCCGTTCGCGGCCCCGCGGACCGCGTTCAATGACACCATCACCTCGCACCGCAACGTCTCCTTCGCGCAGTTGGACCTCGAGGACATCAAGAAGGTCAAGGATCACTTCGGCGTCAAGGTCAACGATGTGGTGATGGCGCTGGTATCCGGCGTGCTGAGGCACTTCCTGCTCGACCGTGGCGAACTGCCGGACTCGCCGCTGATCGCGATGGTGCCGGTGTCCGTGCACGAAAAGTCGGATCGGCCTGGGCGCAACCAGGTTTCGGGCATGTTCTCCAGCCTGCATACCGACATCGCCGACCCGGTAGAGCGGATCAAGGCCATCGCTGACGCGAATTCGGTTGCCAAACAACACAGTTCGGCTATCAAGGCCACGCTGCTACAGGACTGGTCACAGTTCGCGGCGCCCGCGGTGTTCGGTATGGCGATGCGGGCTTACGCCCGGACCAGTCTTACCAAAACCATGCCGGTGCACAATCTGGTGGTCTCGAACGTTCCGGGTCCCCAGCAGTCGCTGTATTTCCTGGGCAGTGAGGTCAAGGCCATGTATCCGCTGGGGCCGATCTTCCAGGGCTCGGGGCTCAATATCACCGTGATGTCGCTGACCGGCAAACTCGACGTCGGGATCATCGCCTGCCCGGAGCTGTTGCCGGACGTATGGGAACTGGCCGACGACTTCGCGGTCGGAATGGAAGAACTGCTGCTCGCGACACGGTAGACGCCCCGGCGGCCCGGGCACCCCGCCGACGCATGGCAGCATGTGTGGCATGGGGACCCCTCGCCGCGGCAAGTTCGCGCGCACGATGCTGCTCTGGACCGTCATGGCGGTTATCGCGGTGACAGTGGCCAGCTGCACTCAGGTCGTCAAGGGGCGTGCGGTGCTGGCCGGACCCAAAGTCGGCCAGCCGGTGGAGTGGGGGCCATGCCGTGTCGCCGGAGGCGGCGGCGCACCGGCGAAGCTGCCCAGTGGCGTGCAGTGCGGCAAGCTCGCCGTGCCTGTCGACTACCGGCACCGCAGCGGCGACGCGACAACGCTGGGGCTCGTTCGATTCCCCGCGACCCGGGACAAGATCGGCTCGTTGGTCATCAACCCCGGCGGCCCGGGGGAGTCGGGTATCGAGGCGGCCGTGGGGCTGGTGCAGTCGTTGCCGCCGCAGATCCGGGAACGATTCGACCTGGTCGGGTTCGACCCGCGCGGGGTGGCGACGTCGCGGCCGGCGATCTGGTGCAACTCCGACGCGGACAACGATCGGCTGCGCACCGAGACGCAGGTCGACTACAGCCCGGCCGGCGTGGCGCACATCGAAGACGAGACCAAGGAGTACGTCGCCCGCTGTGTCGCCAAGATGGGCAAGAAATTCCTGGCGAACGTCGGAACCGACAACGTGGCACGCGATCTGGACACCATCCGGGAAGCGTTGGGCGACAGCAAGCTGACGTTCCTGGGCTACTCCTACGGCACTCGGATCGGCGCCGCCTATGCCGAGGCCTTCCCGCGGAACATCCGGGCGATGATCCTCGATGGTGCGATCGACCCCAACGCTGATCCGGTCGAATCAGACCTGAGGCAGGCCAAGGGTTTTCAGGACGCGTTCAATGACTACGCGAAGGACTGCGCCAAGTCGCCCACCTGCCCGCTGGGCACCGACCCGGCCAAAGCCGTTGACGTGTACCACAATCTGGTCTATCCGCTCGTCGACAAGAACAACCCGACGCGCAGTAAACCGGCGCCCACCCGAGATCCTCGCGGACTGAGCTACAGCGACGCGATCATCGGCACCATCATGGCGCTGTATTCGCCGACCTTCTGGCACCACTTGACCAGCGGGCTGACCGAGCTGTCCCACCATCGGGGCGACGTGATGCTCGAGTTGGCCGACCTGTACATGCGTCGCGACAAGCACGGTCACTACACCAACTCCACCGACGCCCGCGTCGCGGTCAACTGTGTCGACCAGCCGCCGGTCAAGGACCGGGCCAAGGTCGTCGACGAGGACCGCCGCTCGCGTGAGGTCGCGCCGTTCATGAACTACGGCAAGTTCACCGGTGACGCCCCGCTGGGCACGTGCGCGTTCTGGCCGGTGCCGGCGACGAGCAAGCCGCACGCGATCTCCGCGTCCGAGCTGACGCCGACGCTCGTGGTGTCCACCACCCACGACCCGGCGACGCCGTATCAAGCCGGCGTCGACTTGGCGAATCAGCTCAAGGGTGGGCTGCTCACATTCGACGGCACCCAGCACACGGTGGTCTTCCAGGGCAACAGCTGCATCGACGACTATGCGACGGCCTACCTGCTCGCCGGGACGGTGCCGTCCAAAGGGGCCAAGTGCTAGGTCCGGTTAGGTCCGGCGGCGAATCGTCAATCCGCGCAGTAAATAACGAGACCAAGGTGTGACCAATGGGATCACGGCCTGTGGCCGACGCATGCAACGATTAGCCCTCATGTGGCGCATGAGGGGGATGTTGTCTGCGCTGCTGTCTTTGTCGCTGTCGGCGACGGCAGCCGTCGCTTGGACACCGGTGACGAACGCGGCCCCGGGCTACGACACCGGGCCGACACCGGGTGCTTCGGCGCCGGTGAACTGGGGGAGCTGCAGCCAGGTCATCAAGACTCCCGGCGACGTTCCCAGTGCGCAATGCGGTGTCGTGTCGGTGCCGGTCGATTACGCGAATCCGGCTGGCGCGCAAGTACAACTCGCGGTGATCCGTGTTCCGGCGACTGGCCCTCGGATCGGGGCGTTGCTGATCAACCCGGGCGGCCCCGGGGCGTCGGCGGTCGACATGGTCGCCGCGATGGCTCCCGAACTCGCGGGCTCCGAAGTCAGCCGTCGCTTCGATCTGGTCGGCTTCGACCCCCGCGGCGTCGGTTACTCCACGCCTGGCGTGCACTGCCAGACCGACGCAGAGTTCGACGCCTATCGTCGCGAGCCGATGGTCGACTACAGCCCGGCGGGCGTGGCGCACATCGAGCAGATTTACCGTCAGATCGCTCAGCGTTGTGTCGCCCGGAACGGGTCGGCGTTTCTGGAGAACGTCGGGACCGCGTCGGCCGCGCGCGACATGGACGCGGTGCGCCAGGCGCTCGGCGATGACCAGATCAACTACCTGGGCTACAGCTACGGCACCGAACTGGGGACCGCCTACGTCGAGCGGTTCGGCGACCACGTCCGGGCGATGGTGCTCGACGGTGCGATTGACCCGAGCGTCGGCCCGATCGACGAGTTGGTCAACCAGGAGGCCGGGTTCCAGACCGCGTTCAACGACTACGCCGCGGACTGCGCCACGCTCGACCGACTGCCCGCTGGGCACCGACCCGAATCAGTGGGTCGCTCGCTACCACCAGTTGATCGATCCGCTGGTGACCAAGCCCGCGCCGACCTCGGAAGGGCGCAGTCTCGGCTACGCCGACGCGACCACGGGCACCATCAACGCGCTCTACACCCCGCAGTTCTGGAAATTCCTCACCAGCGGCCTGCTGGGTTTGCGGCGCGGCGCCGATCCCGGTGACTTGTTGACATTGGCCGACGAGTATTACGGACGGGACGCCAAGGGGCACTACAACAGCTCCCAGGACGCGTTCAACGCGATCCGCTGCGTCGATGCCCCCGAGCCGACGGACCCGGCGGCGTGGGCGGAGGCCGATCGACGCATTCGCCAGGTCGCACCGTTCACGTCGTACGGGCAATTCACCGGTCATGCGCCGCGTGACCTGTGTGCGCTGTGGCCGGTCCCCGCGACGTCGTCCCCGCATCCCGCGGCGGCGGTGGCCCCGGGCAAGGTCGTCGTCGTGTCCACCACTCACGACCCGGCGACCCCGTATCAAGCCGGCGTCGATCTGGCCCGCCAACTCGGTGCCGACCTGATCACCTTCGAGGGGACCCAGCACACCGTGACCTTCAACGGAAACGATTGTGTCGACGGCGCTGTGACCCGTTACTTGGTCGACGGCGTCGCACCTGGAAACTTACGGTGCTAAGCGACGCCGGTAACACAAATTTAACGGTACGATGCATAGTCTTCCAGGTATGGATCGACAAAAGGAATTCGTGCTCCGCACGCTGGAGGAACGGGACATCCGATTCGTTCGGCTGTGGTTTACCGACGTGCTCGGTTTCCTCAAGTCTGTCGCGATCGCACCCGCCGAGCTTGAGGGCGCCTTCGAAGAAGGCATCGGCTTCGACGGGTCGTCGATCGAGGGCTTCGCTCGGGTCTCGGAATCCGACACTGTCGCCCATCCCGACCCGTCGACGTTCCAGGTGCTGCCCTGGACCACCCGCACCGGCCACCACCACTCGGCACGGATGTTCTGCGACATCAAGATGCCCGACGGCTCGCCGTCGTGGGCCGACCCCCGCCACGTGCTGCGTCGTCAGCTAGGCAAGGCGAACGACCTGGGTTTCTCGTGCTACGTCCACCCCGAAATCGAGTTCTTCCTGCTGGAATCCGGCCCCGAAGACGGATCGGTGCCCATTCCGGCCGACAACGCCGGCTACTTCGACCAGGCCGTGCACACCGCCTCCAACTTCCGCCGGCACGCTATCGACGCCCTGGAATCCATGGGCATCTCGGTGGAGTTCAGCCACCACGAAGGCGCGCCCGGCCAGCAGGAGATCGATCTGCGCTTCGCCGACGCGCTGTCGATGGCCGACAACGTGATGACGTTCCGCTACCTCATCAAAGAGGTCGCGCTGAACGAGGGATCGCGGGCGACGTTCATGCCCAAGCCATTCGGCCAACACCCCGGCTCGGCCATGCACACCCACATGAGCCTGTTCGAGGGCGAGGTCAACGCTTTCCACAGCCCGGACGATCCGCTGCAACTCTCCGACGTCGCCAAGTCGTTCATCGCCGGGATCCTCGAGCACGCCAGCGAGATCAGTGCCGTCACCAACCAGTGGGTCAACTCCTACAAGCGGCTGGTGCTCGGCGGCGAAGCGCCCACCGCGGCGTCGTGGGGTGCGGCCAACCGCTCGGCGCTGGTCCGCATCCCGATGTACAGCCCGAACAAGACCTCGTCGCGGCGCATCGAAGTGCGCAGCCCAGACTCGGCCTGCAACCCGTATCTGGCGTTCGCCGTGCTGCTGGCGGCCGGGCTGCGCGGAGTGGAGAAGGGTTACGTGCTGGGCCCGCAGGCCGAGGACAACGTCTGGGATCTCACCCCCACCGAACGCCGCGCCATGGGTTACCGCGAATTGCCGTCCAGCCTCGACGAAGCGCTGCGGGCGATGGAGAGTTCTGAGCTCGTCGCGGAAGCGCTGGGCGAGCATGTCTTCGACTTCTTCCTGCGCAACAAGCGCACTGAGTGGGCGAACTACCGCCGTCACGTCACGCCTTTCGAGCTGAAGACCTATATCTCGCTTTGATTGACGCCGGTGTTTAGGACGCGGCCAGATCGAACGACATCTGCGCTACCGTCGTGGGCGTGAACCAACCAGTGACGGAACGGCCGAAGGTCCCCAGCCTCGGTCGCCTCGGATTGGTCGACGATCGCGCCAGCGCCAACTTGGCGCAGCTTGGGTGGAACAACGAAGCGCACATCGAGGTGCTGTGGTCGCTGTCGCGGGCACCCGACGCCGACGCCGCCCTGTGCGCGACGGTCCGCCTGGCCGAGGCGCTTGGCGACGAGTGGGGTGAGCTCAACGCGGCGCTGGTCGCCGACCGCTGCCTACGCGGGCGGCTGTTCGGCGTGCTCGGGTCGTCGCTGGCGCTGGGCGATCATCTGGTCGCCAATCCGCAGGCGTGGCATCTGTTGCAAGGCAACGTGAGGCTGCCGTCGGCCGAACAGCTGCGGGCCGTCTTCGCCGAGTGCGTCGCCGAACCCCCGACTGCCGCAGGTTCGGTGGTGTGGCGGCTGCGTGCGCTCTACCGCAACCGGCTGCTGGTGCTGGCCGCGATGGATCTGGCGCCGATCGTCGAGAACGAGCCGGTGCTGGACTTTCGCGCAAGTGGGCGCGCACCTGGCCGACCTGGCCGACGCCGCGTTGGGGCCGCGCTGTCGGTCGCCGAGGCCACCGTCTGCGGAGACGCCACACCGCCGCGGCTGGCGATCATCGCGATGGGCAAATGCGGTGCGCGCGAACTGAATTACGTCAGCGACGTCGACGTGATCTTCGTCGCCGAGTCGGCCGATCCGGTGTCCGCGCGGATCGCCGGCGAGTTGATGCGGCTGGCTTCGGACGCCTTCTTCCAGGTGGATGCCGGCCTGCGTCCGGAGGGCCGCCACGGCGAACTGGTCCGCACCCTGGACTCGCACGTCGCCTACTACCAGCAGTGGGCCAAGACCTGGGAGTTTCAGGCCCTGCTGAAGGCGCGACCGGCAGCCGGAGACGCGGAACTGGGCAAGCAGTACATCGACACGTTGATGCCGATGGTGTGGAACGCCTGCGAGCGTGAGGATTTCGTGCCGGAAGTACAGGCGATGCGGCGGCGGGTGGAGCAGCTGGTGCCCGCCGACGTCCGAAGCCGCGAGCTCAAGCTCGGCAGTGGCGGACTGCGTGACGTCGAGTTCGCGGTGCAGCTCCTGCAGCTCGTGCACGGTCGCACCGACGAGGCGCTGCATGTCGCTTCGACGGTTGACGCGCTGGCCGCGCTGGGTGCCGGCGGTTACGTCGGCCGCGACGACACGGCGAATCTGACCGCCTCCTACGAGTTCCTTCGGCTGCTGGAGCATCGACTTCAGTTGCAGCGCCTCAAACGCACCCACATGCTGCCGGCGCCGGACGACGACGAGGCGCTGCGCTGGCTGGCGCGGGCGGCTCATGTCCGGCCCGACGGCAGCCGCGACAGGCTGGGGGTGCTGCGCGACGAACTGAAGCGCCACCACATGAGGGTGTCGCGGTTGCACGCGAAGTTGTTCTATCAACCGCTGCTGGAATCGCTTGCGCCAGAAGGCCTGGAGTTCTCGCAGGGGATGACGCCGGCTGCCGCGGAGCGGCAGCTGTCCGCCCTGGGCTACGAAGCTCCGCACAGCGCGCTGACCCACCTCGCCGCGTTGATCAACCAGAGCGGACGGCGCGGCCGCGTCCAGTCGGTTCTGCTGCCCCGGCTGCTGGACTGGCTTTCCGACACTCCTGATCCTGATGGCGGGCTGCTGGCCTACCGCCGGATCAGCGAGGTGATGGTCTCGCAGCGCTGGTATCTGTCCACGCTGCGCGACAAGCCTTCGGTGGCCAAGCGATTGATGCATGTGCTGGGCACCTCGGCGTATGTGCCGGAGTTGCTGATGCGCGCACCGGAGGTGGTCCAGAACTACAGCGACGGGCCGTCGGGGCCCAAGCTGCTCGAGGCCGAGCCTGAGGCGGTGGCCGGTGCATTGGTGGCTTCGGCCGGCCGGCAGAGCGACCCGGTTCGCGCGATTGCGATCGCGCGCTCACTGCGACGCCGTGAGCTGGCCCGCGTCGCATCGGCCGATCTGCTGGGCATGCTCGATGTCACCGACGTGTGCGCGGCGCTGACCGAGGTGTGGGTCGCGGTGCTGCAGGCGGCGCTGGATGCGGTGATCCGGGCCAACCTGCCCGACGAGCGGCGATGCCCCGGCCGCGATCGCGGTCATCGGGATGGGCCGGCTCGGCGGCCGCGAGCTTGGCTACGGCTCCGACGCCGACGTGCTGTTCGTCTGCGAGCCGACTGAAGGTGTGCAGGACTCGGACGCGGTGCGCTGGGCGGTGACCGTGGCCGAGCAGATGCGCGCGCTGCTGGGCACGCCCAGCGCGGACCCGCCGTTGGAGGTCGACGCCAATCTGCGCCCCGAGGGCCGCAGCGGCCCGCTGGTCCGCACGCTCGCGTCCTATGCGGCGTACTACGAGCAGTGGGCGCAGCCGTGGGAGATCCAGGCGCTGCTGCGGGCCGACGCGGTCGCCGGCGACGCGGAGCTGGGCCGGCGATTCCTGCACATGGCCGACAAGACCCGCTACCCCTCCGGCGGGGTGTCCGCCCAGGCGGTCCTCGAGATCCGGCGGATGAAGGCCCGCATCGACTCCGAGCGACTTCCGCGCGGCGCCGACCCCACCACCCACACCAAGCTGGGGCGCGGGGGACTGGCCGACATCGAATGGACCGTGCAGCTGCTGCAGCTGCGCTTCGCCAGCGAGATCGAGGCGCTGCACAACACCACGACGCTGGAGAGCCTGGACGCCGCCGCCGAGGCCGGACTGATCACGACCGAGGATGCGGACCTGCTGCGAGAGGCGTGGCTGACCGCGACCCGGGCCCGCAACGCCCTGGTGCTCGTTCGGGGCAAGCCCACCGACCAGCTACCCGGACCCGGACGCCTGCTCAACACCGTCGCGGTGGCCGCCGGCTGGGCGAAGAACGGCGACGGCGGCGAATTCCTGGACAACTACCTTCGGATCACCCGGCGCGCAAAAGCGGTGGTGCACAAGATTTTCGACGAATGAGTCGGCCCCGGCCGCGGTATGCCGTATGCCTCGGTGTTAGTAAAGAGGTAACGGACGGCCGCTGACAAAGGCCCGCCACTAGCGCCAGGAGGCGGGGTTGGACGCGAAGATCCCCTACGAGGTGATGAGCGCCGATGAACATGATCGGCTCGCGGCGATCTACGGCCCGCTGACCGACGACGTGCGCGAGCTGATCCAGGCGACCCTGCGCACCGACGCCGATCACGACTCCATCGACGCTGCCCGGACTGCGATCCGCACCGCAACCGACGTTCTGCGCAGCAAGGAACGCGACGAGACGCAGGTCGTGCGTTACTCGGTCGGGGGCCGGCCGGTGGTGTGGAGCAACGCGGTGATCGGGCTGCGCAACGCGATCGCCCCGCCGCTGACCATCCAGCACGACGACGACGGCTCGCGCTGCTGGAGTGAGTTCACGCTCAACGGCGCCTACGAAGGTCCGCCGGGCTGGGTGCACGGTGGCGTGTGCGCGCTGGTGCTCGATCATGTGCTCGGCGAGGCCGCCAGCGCGGGCCTGACCAAACCGCTGTTCACCGGCACCCTCACGCTGCGGTTCGTCCGCGGTACTCCGCTGGGCAGGCTGCGCGCCGAAGCCGCCGTCGAGCGCACCGAAGGCGTCAAATCGTTTGTCTCCGGCCATCTTTCCGATGCCGATGGCGTCACGGTCGAAGCCGAGGGAATCTTCATCACCCCGTCGTGGGCGCGGGCCGCCGAATGAAGTTCTACGTCAGCAGTGCGTTCCTGGACACCCGAGAGATCGTCGAGGTCGCCAAGGCGGCCGACGATCTCGGCTACGACGGCATGGCGATCCCCGATCACATCGTCAACCTGGAAACGCTGAGCACCCCGTACCCCTACACCAAGGACGGCCGAGCGGCGCTGGCAGCCGTTCACCGAATGGCCCGACCCGTGGGTTCTGGTCGGCGCGCTGGCGCAAGTGACGACCCGGCTGCGGTTCGTCACCACGGTCTACATTCCGGCGATGCGCAATCCGTACTCGGCGGCGAAAGCCATTGGCACCGCGGCATATCTGGCCGACGGCCGCGTCGAGCTGGGCATCGGCGTCGGCTGGTGTGAAGAGGAATTCGACCTGATGGAGCAGCCCTTCGCCAAACGGGGCAGACGCACTGACGAAATGCTCGATCTGATGCGGACGCTCTGGTCGCCCGACTGGACGGAGTTCGAGCGGCGAGTTCTATCAGACACCGCGGCTGGAGATGCAGCCCACGCCGCCGCGGATACCGATCTATGTCGGAGGGCTCAGCGAGATCGCGTTGCGCCGCGCGGCCCGATACGACGGCTGGATCGGCGACCTGATCAACACCGAGCAGGCGATCGCGGCCGCGGACCGGATTCGTCAGCTGCGGGCCGAACAAGGTTTGAAAATGGACGATTTCACCATCCTCACGCCGCTGACCGACGCCTTCACGGCCGCTCATTATCAGCGCGCGCAGGACGCCGGCATCACCGGGATTCTGACCATGCCGTGGATGTTCTACTCCGGGCCGGACGCGACGCTGTCGCAGAAGGTCGATGGCATGAAGAGGTTCCGCAAGGACCTCGCCCTCGACACCTGAGCGGCTGCCTGCATGATGAAGGCTATGCCGGAAATCAGGCCGTATCGCATCGACGTCCCCGCCGCTGTTCTCGACGATCTGCAGGAGCGCTTGACGCGCACCCGGTGGCCGGAGTCCGAGACCGTCGACGACTGGACCCAGGGCATTCCGTTGTCCTACACCAAAGAGCTGGCCGCGTACTGGGCCGACGGCTACGACTGGCGCTCGCGGGAAGCCGCATTGAACGAATTCGATCAGTACCAGACCGAAATCGACGGGCTGGACTTTCATTTCATCCATCAGCGGTCGCCGCACGACGACGCGCTGCCTCTGGTGTTGACGCACGGCTGGCCGGGCTCGGTGGTGGAGTTTCACAAGGTGATCGAGCCGCTGGTCAACCCGCCTTCGGGCCGGGCCGAAGACGCCTTCCACGTGATCTGCCCGTCGCTGCCCGGCTACGGTTTCTCCGGTAAGCCGACCGGGACCGGCTGGGGCGTGGAGAAGATCGCCGAGGCATGGGAGACGCTGGCGGGCCGGCTCGGCTACGACCGTTACGGCGCCCAGGGCGGCGACTGGGGTGCCGCGGTGACGACCCAGATCGGTCGCAACGGCGGACATTGCGTGGGCATCCACCTGAACATGCCGATCGCGAAGCCCGCAGCCGACTCCGGCGAAATCACCGAGGACGACCAACTGGCGTTGGCCGCGTACGTGGAACACCGGAAGTGGGGTACCGGCTACTCCAAGCAACAATCCACCCGGCCGCAGACGCTGGGTTACGGCCTGGTCGACTCCCCGGTGGGTCAGCTGGCGTGGGTCGTCGAAAAGTTCTGGGCATGGGCCGACTGCGACGGTCACCCCGAAAAGGTCTTCAGCCGCGACGAATTGCTCGACAACGTGATGATGTACTGGGTCACTGGAAGCGGCGCCTCGTCAGCGCGGCTGTACTGGGAGAGCTTCAACACGTTCGTCAGCGATGGCCGGGTGGAGCTGCCCACCGGGGTCGCCTCGTTTCCGAAGGAAATCCTGCGTACGCCGCGAAGCTGGTGCGAGGCGGCCTACAACATCACGCACTGGACGACGATGCCGCGCGGCGGACACTTCGCCGCATTCGAGCAGCCGGAGTTGTTCGTCGACGACGTCCGCACGTTCTTCGCGACGGTGCGGTAGAGCCTCAGCGCCGCAACCGACTTCGGCGCTTGGGCCACCGGCCGCGCCGGCTATCCAGGGCGTACAGACCGGGACCGGCGAAGACCAGTAACAGGAAGGCGAAGCAGTACATCACCGACGCCTCGCCGTGATTGTTGATCGGGAAGAAGCCGTTCGGCAGATGGGCGGTGAAGTAGGCGAACGCCATCTCGCCCGAGGCCACGAACGCGGCGGGCCGGGTGAACAGGCCCAGGGTGATCAGCGCGCCGGTGATCAGTTCGATCCAGCCGGCGTAGAAATCGGGCCACTGTCCAACGGGCGCAACATGACCCGCCGCCGGCCAGCCGATCACCGAGGACAAGCCGTGGCTGAGGAACAGCAGCCCGAACACCACCCGAAACACTGACAAAGCAGTCGGCCAGTACGAGTTCAGCCGGGCCTCGAGATTTTGCGCCATGCGCAGACGATACTGGTTACAGCTGAGCCCAGACCGACTTCGTCTTCAAGTAGATGTCGAGGCCCTCTTTGCCGAACTCGTGTCCCCAGCCGGACTGCTTGAAGCCACCGAACGGCACATCGGGGTCAAAGACCAACTGGCAGTTGATCTGCACGCTGCCCGCCTGCAGACGCTTGACGACCCGATGGGCACGGCCGAGGTTCTCGGTATAGGCGGTCGCCGCCAGTCCGTAGGTGGTGTCGTTGGCCATCGCGACGGCCTCGTCCTCGTCGTCGAACGGCAGGATGCTGACCACCGGCCCGAAGATCTCCTGCTGGTAGAGCCGCATGCCCGGATCGACGTTGGTCAGCACGGTCGGGTGGACGAAGTAGCCCTTGCGGTCGAGGCGGTGGCCGCCGGTGACCACGTCGACGCCATCGCTCTTGCCCTCGTCGATGAAGCCCATAACGCGGGTGAGTTGTTTCTGGCTGATCAGCGGGCCGCTGACGCAGCCTTCCTCGCTGGGCGCGCCGTACTTGAACGTATTGGCCATCATCGAAATGCCTTCCACGACACGGTCGAACACGCCGCGCTGCACGAAGATCCGTGACCCGCAGACGCAGCCCTGGCCGGAGTGCACGAAGATGCCCAGCGACGCCATCAGAATCGCCTTGTCCAGGTCGGCGTCGTCGAAGATCAGCACCGGCGACTTGCCGCCGAGTTCGAGCGTGACCTTCTTCAGGTTGTCCGCCGACGCCCGCACGATCTCCTTGCCGACCTCGGTCGAGCCGGTGAACGCGACCTTCTCGACGTCGGGATGGGCGGTGATCGCCGCGCCGGCGGTGTGGCCGTAGCCGGTCAGCAGGTTGACAACACCCTCGGGCACGCCGGCCTGGTGGATCAGCCGGTCGAGTAGCAGAGCCGAAAGTGGTGTCTCCTCAGCGGGTTTGACCAAGCAGGCTGCCGCCGGCGGCCAGCGCGGGGGCCAGCTTGGCGCTGGCGTTGAAGATCGGGCCGTTCCACGGGAAAATCAGGCCGACGACGCCGTAGGGCTCTTTCAGCGTGTAGGCGTGCATGTTGACGTAGGCGTCGCTCGCGATGCCGTCGGTCTTCACGTCGTAGGCGACGCCGTTGATTTTCGAACACCAGCCGGCGTAGTAGCGGAAGAACTCCGAACACGTCGACATCTGCAGCGTTGCCTGCAGCAGTGGCATGCCGGTGTTGAGCGAGTCGAGTTCGGCGAATTCCTGGGCGTGTTCGTCGATCAGATCCGCGATCCGCCACATCACCTTGGCCCGCTCGCGACCGGGCAGTTCCGACCAGACGCCGGACTCGAAGGACGCTCTTCGCCTGCACGACCGCCTCGTCGACCGCGTCCGCGCCGCAGTCGGTGAATTCGGTGATCGTCTCTTCGGTCGCGGGATCGATGACGGTGATGACGTCACCCGAGCCGGGTCGCTTACGGATGTCGTCCAAAACTGTCTGCAGCGCCATCTGATCCCTTCCATACCGTGCACACCGAATGCTGAGCACCTGCTTAGCATCGCAGACGATACTCGGTCAAGGTAAGTCGGTCACTACCGGGTCAGGCTTCGAGCGCTTGGGTTAGCGACGCTGTGAGTCGCTTCTGGTCAACGTTGTTCAGTCGCTCGGCAATAAGTCTTTGCTCCAAACGCTGCAACAAAGCTTTCTCCAAGGTTTCACTGTTGTACATGTGTTTACGGGCCTGGGCTCGCAGACTGAGGAGATCGTCTCTGCCGACAACGAAGGACGCGCATCACATGACCTCATCTCGCTGGCTGGCCAGCCTTGCCATCCCGATGATCGCCGGCGCTGCGCTGATTGCCAGCCCCGCGATTGCGGCCGCCGATCCCAGGGACGACGGATACCTCGACCAACTGCGTGGCGCCGGCCTCACGTGGCCGCAGGGCCACGAGGAGGCGCTCATCGGGCAGGCGCTACCTCATCTGTAACGATCTCGGGTGGGGTTGGACGCCGCAACAGATTGCCGATAGCGTCCACGCCAACCTGGACCCTGACCAAATCCACGTGCATGATGTCGGATCCATGGTGAACATCGCGCGTGCGGTCTATTGCCCCAACCAGCGGTGCTGGGCACCCCACTGCTGAGGGTCACTCGAATCTTTTGCAGCCGGACCGCGACTGAGTAGAAGCAACCGCGGAACTCGACCAAATACGCCCTAGCAAAGCGGTGTACCTCAAAGCTTTGAGATAGCTCGGCGTTCGACGCTTCTTGCGCTCGAGGTATCAAGCCCTGCTGTCCAGCTCAGCGCTTCCTGCCGCGCTCCTTCGCGCGTTAGCACGCCCTGGAGCGGCCGACATGCATGTCCAGGCCGCCTGCGTCTGAAGTCTCATTCGTGCGCCGCAAATCTGGTCGTGACCAGCCGTTGAGTCGTGGGGAACCTCCGTCGCACTGCGGACAGAAGCACCTCACCGAGCTCTCAGCGAGTCTTAAGTTCACGTGTACCTGATATGAACTACAGTGGTTAATCAGGTGAACGCAGAGTGAACAGGGGTTGATCGTGATCGGAAAAGTGCTCGTCGGAGCCTTTGGAGCCGTCATATCCGTAAATCTGGCCGCACCGGCCGTTGCCGACCCGGCCACGACGGCCGGCGCCAGCCAGCCATCGCAATCCGGCACGCCTCAGGACTTCTTGGGTACCGTCCGGGCGGCAGGCGTCACCGGAACGGACCCGGCGATGCTGGCCGACGGCTACAACGTCTGCTGGAATCTTTGGAATCAACACGCCCCGGGCACGCAGGTGGCCGCGAGTCTGGTGCGCGACTATCGGCTGAGCACCGCTCAAGCGGGTAATTTCGTGCTGGCCGCCTACCACGACCTGTGCCCGGTACCCGGTGCGTACGACTATTGGGCGTACAGCACCAGCTGAAATGAAAGCAATCCGCGCGACGGCCGGCACGTTGATCGCCGACCGCCGCGCGGATATTCCTGCGGTCCGAAGACAGTGCTAGAGACTTAGCGGATCACACGTCGTAGTAGAGCGCGAACTCGTACGGGTGCGGCCGGATCTGAACCGGCAGGATCTCGTTCTCGCGCTTGAAGTTGATCCACGTCTCGATCAAGTCGGGCGTGAAAACGCCTCCCTCGGTGAGGTATTCGTGGTCCCCTTCCAAACGGTCGATCACTGCCGACAGCTGGGTCGGAGCCTGCGGGATGTTCGCAGCCTCCTCCGGCGGCAGTTCGTAGAGGTCCTTGTCGACCGGCGTCTGGGGCTCGATCTTGTTCTTGATGCCGTCCAGGCCGGCCATCAGCATCGCCGCGAACGCCAGGTACGGGTTACCCGACGAGTCCGGGCAACGGAACTCCAGGCGCTTGGCCTTGGGGTTGTTGCCGGTGATCGGGATACGCACACACGCCGACCGGTTGCGCTGGCTGTAAACCAGGTTGATCGGGGCCTCGAAGCCGGGGACCAGACGCTTGTAGGAGTTCGTCGTGGGGTTGGTGAACGCCAGCAGCGACGGTGCGTGGTGCAGCAGGCCGCCGATGTAATGCCGTGCGGTGTCCGACAGCCCGGCGTAGCCGGTCTCGTCGTACATCAACGGGTTGCCGTCTTTCCACAGTGACTGGTGGGTGTGCATACCCGAGCCGTTGTCACCGAACAGCGGCTTGGGCATGAACGTGACGGTCTTGCCCTCCTGCCACGCGGTCTGCTTGACGATGTACTTGTACAGCTGCATGTCGTCGGCCGCGTGCAGCAGCGTGTTGAACTTGTAGTTGATCTCGGCCTGGCCACCGGTGCCCACTTCGTGGTGGCCCTTCTCCAGGCTGAAGCCGGCCTTGATCAGGTTCTGCAGCATCTTGGCGCGCAGGTCGACGTAGTGGTCGACCGGGGCGACCGGGAAGTAGCCACCCTTGGGGCGAACCTTGTAGCCGCGGTTCGGGCTGCCGTCGAGCTCGGTCGGCTCGCCGGTGTTCCACCAGCCGGAGATCGCGTCGACTTCGTAGAAGGAGCCGTTGGTGCGCGAGTCGAAGGTGACCGAGTCGAAGATGTAGAACTCGGCCTCGGCGCCGAAGTAGGCGGTGTCGGCGATGCCGGTGCTCTTCAGGTAGTTCTCCGCCTTGCGAGCGATGTTGCGCGGGTCGCGCGAGTACGGCTCGAGTGTGAACGGGTCGTGCACGAAGAAGTTCAGGTTCAGCGTCTTGGCCTGAGTGAACAAGTCGATATGCGCTGTGCCGGTATCGGGGAGCAGCAGCATGTCGGATTCGTGGATGGACTGGAACCCGCGGATCGAGGAGCCGTCGAACGCCAGGCCCTCCTCGAACACGCTCTCGTCGAAGAACGAAATCGGAATTGTGAAGTGCTGCATGATGCCTGGCAGGTCACAAAACCGGACGTCGACGAATTCGACGTGCTCATCCTTGGCCAGTTTGATGATGTCGTCGGCCGTTTTTTCGGACACCGAAGCGCCCTCCTTTGCTGCGAGCTTCGAACAACTGTGGTCGATGATGAGCGGTCCGTTACGTGGCCGTAACGGACTGCCCGGTCAGACGCTATGGACGCGGTGCCGCTTGAGTCAAACCATCGTGTTACGTCGACGTTACGCGGCGCCACGTTCTGCTCATGAGCCTGGCCGGACCTGACCTTATTGTGGGGTGATGACCCGCAGCAACCGTCCCCCCGCGATCAGGCCATGAGTCGGGCGATTCGGAAAAGTCGCCAGGGGTATCCGGGCCGAGTCGCTCGGCCTGCCCGAGCAGGGGCCCGGGTCGTTGGCCGGGCTTGGGCCGCCGGTTGGTGGCGTTGCTCGTCGACTGGTCCATTGCGTACGGCTTGGCACGTCTGACGGTCACCTTTGGTCTGATGACGAGCCAGCAGTTCCTTTACGGCAAGGCCGGAGCCGCGCTTGTGCTGGTGATCTGGCTGGTGCTCGGCGTGCTTGCCGTGCGGTTGTTCCAGTTCACCCCCGGGCAATTCGCGCTGGGCCTGCGGTGTCGCGTCCGTCGACGAGCGGCAGCTGGTCGGGTTGGGCCGGGCCGCCGCCCGCGGCGCGCTGATCGCGTTCGTCGTACCCGCCGCTGTTCGTCGACGTCGACGGGCGAGGCATCCAGGACCGGGTGACCGGCACCGCCGTCGTGCGGCGCTGACGATCGGTCGGCGCTACCGGCGGCGGACGGTCCGCTGGACGCCGCGCATCTTGGCGCTGGCGGGCATCGGGCCCTTGGGCATCGCGGCGGTGCCGGCCCGCGAACCCAAGGCGCTCAGCCGCGACTCCAGCGAGTCCATCTGCTTGACGGTGATGTTGGACGGCAGCTTGGTGAGGTGGCGCTCCAGCTTGGCGAGCGGAACCTCGCCGTCGCCGTTGCCGACGATGATGTCGTAGATCGGGACATCGCCGACCAGGCGCGCGGTGCGCTTCTTCTCCTGGGCGAGTAGCGGTTTGACCCGGCTCGCCGAACCTTCGCCGACCAGGATCACGCCGGGCCGGCCGAGCACCCGGTGCACGGCGTCGAAATGCCCGGTGGCGGCCACGCCGGGGGTGACGCGCCACTTGCCGCGCAGGTTATCCAGCGCCCAGGCCGCGGCCCCGGCTTGCCCTTCGGCCTTGCCGTAGACCGACTTTTGCGCGCGCCGGCCGAAGATGATGAACGCCACCAGCGCGCCCAAGCACGACACCCAGCGCGGGCAGCGAGACCATCGACAATCCGCCGGACCAACACGCCGACCGCCACGGCGATGCCCGACGATCAGAACGAACGCGCCGATCATGTAGGGCAGCAGCCGCTTGTCCTCCTGGCGCTGAACGTTGAATGCCTGCCAGAGTTGGCTGCGGCGTTCTTTGCGGCGGCCTTGCGAGCGGCTTTCGCCTCGGCTCGGGCGGCCTTGCTCGGCTTGGCGCCGCTGGATTTGGCCATAATCGCCAAGAATACTTAAAGCCGGCGTCAGCCCGGCTGTGCGGTGGGCGTCTCGTGCCGGCGCTGGTTGGCCTGTTGGTAGAGCCGGCCGGCGCGATACGACGATCGCACCAGCGGACCGGCCAGCACCCCGGCGAACCCTAGCTGCTCGGCGTACTCCGCATACTCGACGAACTCCTCGGGGTGTCACCCAGCGGTCGACCGGATGATGCCGCGCCGTCGGGCGCAGGTACTGGGTGATGGTGACGATGTCGCAGCCGGCCTCGTGCAGATCGACCAGCGCCGCACGCACCTCGTCGGGTGTCTCGCCCATGCCGAGGATGAGGTTGCTCTTGGTGACCAGCCCGAAGTCGCGTGCCGCGGTGAGCACGCCGAGGCTGCGCTGGTAGGAGAATGCCGGACGAATGCGCTTGAAGATGCGCGGAACGGTTTCGAGGTTGTGGGCCAACACTTCTGGCCGAGCTTCGAAGACCTCCCGTAGCTGATCGGCATCACCGTTGAAGTCAGGGATCAACAACTCCACCCCGGTGGACGGGTTGAGCTGCTTGATGGCGCGCACGGTTTCGGCGTACAGCCAGGCGCCGCCGTCGGGCAGGTCGTCGCGGGCCACACCGGTGACCGTGGAGTACCGCAGGCTCATCGCCTGCACGCTCTCGGCGACCCGTCGCGGTTCGTCGCGGTCCAGCGGCGCGGGCTTGCCGGTGTCGATCTGGCAGAAGTCGCACCGGCGGCTGCACACCTCACCGCCGATCAGGAAGGTGGCCTCGCGGTCCTCCCAGCATTCGTAGATGTTGGGGCAGCCGGCTTCCTCGCACACTGTGTGCAGGCCCTCGCGGCGGACCAGCTTCTTCAGCTCGGTGTACTCCGGCCCCATCCGCAGCCGCGTCTTGATCCACGGCGGCTTTCGCTCGATCGGGGTTTCCGCGTTGCGCACTTCCAGGCGCAGAAGTTTCCGACCTTCGGGGGCAACGGTCACGAAGACGATGCTACGCGGGCGGCGGGGTGCTAGCCCTCCGGCGAGGATGCCCGCGCAACGGCGGCCTGAGGCGCCTCACCATCGTCAGATGGACTGCCAGCCGGCCGTCCAGGGCGTCGCACACCGCGTCGGCGACCGCCGCGCGGACGTCGTCGACCCCGACCCGGTAGCCCAGCTCGGCCGACAGCGAGGTCACGCCGGCGTCGCTGATGCCGCACGGAATGATCGTCGCGAACGCGTCGAGGTCGCAGTCGCAATTGAGCGCGAAGCCGTGCAGCGTGGTTGCCCGCGCTACCCGCACGCCGATGGCGGCGACTTTGCGCGCCGGTCGCCCGTTGCCGGCCGGCAACCACACGCCGGAGCGGCCGTCGATGCGTCCGACCTGCAGGCCCAGGTCGGTGCAGACTTTGATCAAGGCCTCTTCGATGCGCCGGACGTAATTGACCACGTCGAGCGGCTCGGCCAGCCCGATGATCGGATAGCCGACGAGCTGGCCCGGCCCATGCCAGGTGATCTTGCCGCCGCGGTCGGTGTCGACGACCGGGATGTCGTCGGTCGGCCGCTCGTCGGCGGCGGTGCGCCGTCCCGCGGTGTAGACCGACGGGTGCTCGAGTAGCAGCAACGTGTCGGTGCCGCCGGCCGCCCGGGCGTCGGCCAGTTCCCGCTGCAGCTGCCAGCCGACGCGATAGTCGACGATGTCCATCTGACGGACATCGATGGGCACCTGCTCGAGCGGATGGAACTCACAGTGCCGACGCTACAACTCGAACCTGGCGACGACTCTGGCAGACGCTAGGCGACGTCGCGCGTCGCGGTGGCGTAGCGCAGCGCCTCACCGACGGTGTTGTGGTGGAACTCAAAACCGGCCCGCTCCAAGGCGGCCGGGATGGCGCGCTGGCCGCTCAGCAGTGTCTCGTCGGCGAACTCGCCGAGCGCGGCGCGGATCGCGAAGCCGGGCACCATCAGCGGGGTGGGCCGGTTGACCGCCCGGCCCAGTGCCGCGGTGAATTCGGCGTTGGTGACCGGCGCCGGACCGGTCAGGTTCACCGGTCCGGACAGACCGCTCGTCGGAGATCGCGAACTGCAGCGCCCGGACGGTGTCCTCCAGGCTGATCCAGGACATGTACTGGCGTCCGCTGCCCAGTCGGACGCCGAGGCCCGCCGAGAACAGCGGCCGCAACTGGCGCATCGCGCCGCCCGCGGCGGCCAGCACGATGCCGGTTCGGGCCAGCACCACCCGCGCGCCGGCATCCCGCGCGGGCGCGGTGACAGCTTCCCAGTCCGTGCATAGTTGCGCCAGGAAACCCTTTCCCGCCGAGGCGGTTTCGTCGACCGCGTGGTCCTTGGTGTTGCCGTAATAGCCGACCGCGCTGGCGTTGACCAGCACGCCGACGCCGGCGTCGGCGACGGCGGTGGACAACACCTCGGTCGGGGTGATGCGGCTGTCGCGCAGGGTCTGCTTGAAGGCCCCCGACCAGCGACGCCGGCCGATGTTGATGCCGCACATGTTGACGACGGCGTCGACGCCGCTCAGGGCGCCGGTGTCGAGTTCACCGCTGTCGGGATCCCAATGCAGTTCACCGGCATTGGCCGGTGCCCGGCGCACAATGCGCAGGACCTGGTAGTCGGCCGATGCGCAGCGCCGTCACCAGAGCCGATCCGATCAGGCCGGACGAGCCTGCGATCGCGACGGTGGCGGTCACGACTCAAACCCTCCTAGAGGCCCGAGATCGGCCTCGAACGCGCCTTCTTCGAGCCGATGTTTGATGGTGGTCAGGAACCGTCCGGCGTCCGCGCCGTCGATCGAGCCGGTGGTCATAGGTCAGCGGCAGGTAGCAGATCGACCGCACGCCGATCGATTCGTTGCCGGTTTCGTCGACGACGACCCGGGGCCGTTTGACGATCGCCCCGGTGCCCAGCATCGCGGCCTGCGGCGGCACCAGGATCGGCGTGTCGAACAGCGCGCCCTGGCTGCCGATGTTGGTGATCGTGAAGGTGCCACCGGACAGTTCGTCGGGCCGCAGGTCACCCGAGCGGGCGCGGGCGGCGATGTCGGCGATGGCGCGCGCCAATCCGGCCAGCGACAGGTCGCCGGCGTTGTGGATGACGGGGGACAGCAGGCCCTGCTCGGTGTCGACGGCGAAGCCGAGATGCTCGGCGTCGTAGTAGGTGATCTCCTTGGATGTCTTCGTTGTAGCTGGCGTTGATGTTCGGGTGAATTTTCAGCGCGTCGATCGCGGCGCGGGCGATGAACGGCAGGAAGGTCAGGTTCACGCCCTCGCGTTCGGCGAACGCGGCCTTGGTCTTTGCTCGCAATCGCCACGATCCGGGTCATGTCGACCTCGTGGGTCTGGGTGAGCTGCGCGGTCGCCTGCAGCGACTCCCGGGTCTTTTTGGCCGTGATCTGGCGGATCCGGCTGGCCTTCTGGGTGGTTCCGCGCAGATGTGCCAGCGCGGGTGCGGGCGCGGGGGTGCGCTCGGCTTGGCGGCGGGTTGCGCGGCCGGTGCGGGCGCCGGCAGCCGGCGCTGTCGCGGGTTGTTCTTTCTGGGCCCTTCTGTTCGGCGGCGGCCAGCACATCCTGCTTGCGGATGCGTCCGCCGACTCCGGTTCCGTTCAGCGAGCTGAGGTCAATGTTGTTCTCGGCTGGCCAGTTTTCGCACCAGGGGAGTGACGTAAGGCGTGCCGTCGCCCGATGGCGCGGGCGCGGCGGCCGGCTGTGCTGCGGGTGCGGGGGCGGCGGCGGCGCGGGCGCCGGCTGCGGGTGCGGGCGCCGCAGGCGGGGCGGGAGGCTGCGGTGGAGCAGGTGCGGCCGGCGGCGCCGGGGCGGCAGGTGCGGCGGAGCTGGGAGCTGCGGGTGCGGGCGCCGCGGTGGTGGCGCCGGTGCCGATCCGCGCCAGTTCGCCGCCGACCGAGACGGTGACGTCTTCTTCGGCGGTGATGCTGATCAGCGTGCCCGCCACCGGCGACGGAATTTCGGTGTCGACCTTGTCGGTGGAGACCTCGACCAGCGGCTCGTCGACATCGACCGTGTCGCCGACCTTCTTCAGCCAGCGGGTGACCGTGCCTTCGGTAACGGACTCGCCGAGTTCGGGCATCAGCACCGGCTGGGAGTCTCCGTCTGCGCCTTGGTCGCTGGCTGCCGGCGCGGCTGGGGCCGCCGGCTCGGCCGCGGGCTGCGGTTCCGGCTCGGCCTGGGGCTCGGGCTGCGGTTCCGGTGCCGCCTGCGCGGTGGGTTGTTCGCTGGGCTGCCCGTCGCCGCCCGCGGTGCCCTCCGCCGCGTCGCCGATCACGGCCAGCTCGCCGCCGACTTCGACGGTGTCGTCCTCGTGGGCGACGATCTTGGTCAGCACTCCCGCTGCGGGCGAAGGGATCTCGGTGTCGACCTTGTCGGTGGACACTTCCAGCAGCGGCTCGTCGAGCTCGACGGTGTCGCCTTCTTGCTTCAGCCAGCGGGTGACGGTTCCCTCGGTCACGCTCTCACCGAGTGCCGGCATCTGCACTGAGAAGGCCATCTGAAGTCGACTCCTCGATTGATCGGTCGGTGGGCGCGGGTCGACCTCTGGCTTACCACAGCGCGGTGTACCGAAGCTGCACCCGTGGATTACCGAAACCATCCTGTCACTGTGGCGAGGTCGGCACACAACCAGGGCAAGCTGGTGACGTCTGAATTCGGCCTCTGACGGCGGTTGTAGGCGACGCGTGAAATGACCTCGCACCTCCGGTGTGAGCCACGTCTCTTTCGTTCCCGGCCGCGCTGCAATTCACGCAGGTGCGCCACCGACAGAATGTCCAATCATATTGGACTCCAATATCCATTGACGCGGATACGTTTTGTATCAGAAACGCCGAAATAATCGGCATTTAACGCGATTTGGCATTCCGAAAAGCCGAAAACTTGGATATCTTGTTCCGCGTGTATCCAGATGACAGCGGCAAAGAACTTGCGACCGTGCTCTCCTACCTGGCGGGTCGTTCCCTGAGCAGGGAAGAGATCTGGACGGCGATGGAGCTCCCACGTTCCACCTACTACGACCAGTTGGACAAGGGAACCCTGATCACCGCCGACAACTTGCGGGTCGCCGCAGCCAACCTCGGCATCAATCGCGCCGAGCTGCTGACGCGCTACCGGTTCATCGAGCCTGAAGAGGTCACCGCGCTGGCCGAAGAGATTCGTGGCGGCATCCAGATGCACGCCATGGCCGGCGGCGGCGTCAAGACACTTCAGCAACCGACGAAGATCGCGGAGTGGCGCCCGCGATCGGACGCCCCTCCGCTGTAAATATTTAGCTCTCTACGGGGTATTGCTGTGGCACTCAGCGCACTCATCATCATCACCCTCGCATCCATCGGCTGGAGCCTCTGGATCCGGCGAGTCACCTGGCACTGCCGGTGGGAAGTCGCCGCGACGCTCAACATCGCACTGCAGGGGGCCGCGGTCGCGCTGATGTCGCCGTTGGCCGCCAACACGGTCGGCGTCGCACTACACAACCTCACCGGCGTGTGGAATCTGCAGAACTACATCGGGCACGACTGCTACATCGTCGCGGCCTCGGCGATCGTCTACAACGTGGTCGGTCGGCTTGAAGATGACGACGCGCTGCAGAAGTCGTTCAAACAATAGGTAGAACGACCGGCGACGTTGTGCATTCCGCTATTGCTGGCAGCCTTCAACATGAGCGCGCGGCAGCAAGACCTATGCACGCGATTTCTTCGCGCTACCCACCGACTTCTGGCTGTCCGTGTACTGGGTGTTGCTCACGGGAACGCTGGGCTACCTGCTGGTTTTCGGCTCGCGCGCGCTGTTGGTGCTGCGCAAGGACCCGCGGTCGCGCAACATCGCCAACCTCTATCTGTTCGCCTCAGGCAGCGGCATCGCGGCCTGCGCGGTGCGGATGATCACCGCGCTGGTCCCTCCGCTGCAGGGCACGATCAGCGCCGGGCTGGTCTGGTTCCTGTGTTGCTCGTGCGGCGCCGCTTTCGCCCTGACCTCTGCGCGATCCTGGCTGCAGAAGGTCAGATGGTTCCAGGGGTCGGCGCTGCAGTCCTAGCCGAGTACAGCTGATATGTAGGTACTTCTTGTCAATAGGCAGGTGAAAGCCGCCCCGGTTTTTTGGTGCCGGGGCGGCTTTCGTTTGATCGGTGTCAGTCGGTTCCGCGGCGGTCGTTGGTCAACGACGGTTGGTGTCAGACTGATATACGCGGGTTGGTTACCGCAAGACGATGGTTCGGCGCGAACGGTGGCTGCTCTCTAGGGACGGGCATCGCATCGGCATTCGGTGAATGCTGTTGCTGCTCATAGCTGTAACGCAGATCCAGTTCGCCTACCTCGCCGCCGACCGGCTGACTCCGATCAAGTTCGGTGGCGGCCCTTTAGGTCAGCGTGGCAAGTGACCAGCACCAGCCTGCCAGCTGACGAGCGACCGCGACGTTGGCCACCACATGGGGCTTCTTGCGTTCGTTGAACTGACACCACTGCTGGTGCAGCCGTCGATTGCCGGCATGCCCGCGATCTTTGAACGCCGGCTCGACCTTGGCCCAACGACCTCGCATCGTGGGACCCGGATTGCGGTAGGACTGACGGTGATGCCAGGCCGCTTCGATCAACAGCCGCCGTACGTGGGCGTTGCCGGCCTTGGTGATCGAGCCTTGCACCCGAGATGCCCCCGAGGAGTACTCGGTGGGGACCAAGCCGACGTAGGCGCCGATCGAGGATCCAGTAAACCGGGTCCAGTCACCGATCTCCACGCTCAACGCCAGCCCGGTCAGTGCCGAGATGCCGCGCAGACAGCCCAGTCGGTTGACCGGATCAGCCCACCGCGGTGAGGCCGCGACCGTCACGATCTGCTCATCGAGACGATCCCTGGCCGCGGTTGCCGATAGGACCGCGTCAAAGTGGTGATCGAAGGCCGCTCTGGTGTGAACATCATCGAAGCGTTGCCGACGCAGCCAGACCTCGTGCACTCCGGTCCAGGCACTGCCTCCCGAGTAGAAACGGCCTTGGCGCAGCAGCAATTTCGACAACCGGTGCCGGACCCGCATCAGATCGGCGCGGGCATCTTCGCGAGCCCGCACAAGGTCGCGCACTGCCTCGACGTCGGCGTCGGGCACGGTGACCGCGGTGATCTCACCCAGGCGTAGCAGCCGGGTCAGATGCGCGGCATCGCGGGCGTCGGTCTTGACCCGGTCCCCGCTGGGGCGGATCAACTTCGACGGCGCGGCGACCACGCAGTCGATCTGGGCATCAGCCAACGCCCGCGCGAGCCCGAAACCCGTCGGCCCGGCTTCGTAGGCCACCCGTACCGGCCCGCGCAGCTGATGCAGCCAATCCAGAATCTCGCCGTGATTGGGGCACAATCGTGCCCGCTCGACTCGACCTGTTTCTTCATCGAATGCATGCGCAACTACCGAAAG
Source organism: uncultured Actinomycetota bacterium (assembly GCA_963796825.1). Taxonomy (GTDB): domain Bacteria; phylum Actinomycetota; class Actinomycetes; order Mycobacteriales; family Mycobacteriaceae; genus Mycobacterium. Next base: position 331,240 of record CAWCNE010000003.1, on the reverse strand, counting down.
CGCATGCACGTCCAACCCGACACTCGTACCGTTGAAACTCACCGGAGGCCTCCTGATCTGCAACTGTGGCTCTACCGATGCGAGTGTTCACTCGCTACCGGCAACCCACGTCCGATTGCAGCCCGAGGCCTTCGGCCTCGAGTCAGCCTCCATACCGTCTAGCCGTTGGCGGCGATGTCCTCCAGCACCGCGAACATGGTGCGAGTGGGCACACCCGTGCCGCCCTTGGGCGTGTAACCCCAAGGGCCACTGGTGTTGTAGGCCGGTGCAGCGACGTCGATGTGAGCCCAGCCGACTCCGTCGGCGACGAACTCACGCAAGAACACGCCGGCAACCAGCATCCCGGCAAACCGCTGTCCGCTGATGTTGGCCAGATCGGCCACCGTCGACTTCAGATCATCCTTCAACTCATCCGGTAGTGGCATCGGCCAGCCGTTCTCGCCGATTCGCTGCGAGATCGCGGCCACCCGATCGCGGAACTCGTCGCTGCCCATCACCCCGGGCGTGCGTGCGCCGAGCGCCACCGTCTGCGCGCCGGTCAACGTCGATGTCTCGATCAGATAGTCCGGGTTGTCCTCGCATGCCCGCACGATCGCGTCGGCCAGGATCAAGCGCCCCTCCGCGTCGGTGTTGAGTACCTCGACGGTCGTTCCGCCGTATTGAGTCAACACGTCCCCGGGGCGCTGAGCCGTTGCCGAAGGCATGTTCTCCGCCATCGGCACCGTGGCGATCACGTCAATCGGGAGTTCCAGCTGCGCGGCCAGTGTCACGGTCGCGATCACCGCGGCGGCCCCGCCCATGTCGGAGGTCATGTGGTGCATCGACGCCGCGGGTTTGATCGAGATGCCGCCGGTGTCGAAGGTGATGCCCTTGCCGACCAGCGCGACCTTCTTGGCCTGCTTGGGCTTCTTGGCCAGCCGCGATCCGCGATGGGACAGCCGCACCAACCGTGGCAGCCGCGACGATCCCTGGCCGACGCCGACGATGCCGCCGTAGCCGTGCTTCTGCAGGGCCTTGTCGTCGAGAATTTCGACCTCGAGTCCGACCGACTCGCCCAAAGCCTTAGCGCGGCTGGCGAATTCAGCGGGAAAGAGGTGACTCGGCGGGGTGTTGATGAGGTCGCGTGCGGTGGCGACGGCGGTGGCGACCGCGGTGGCGTGAATGGCCTGCGCCTTGGCGGCCTTGTCGGTGGACAGCACCGTGATCGTGCGCAGACCCGGATCCTTCGGTGCCGTCTTGTCGGTGCGGAACGCGGTGAAGCGGTAGCCGCCCAGAATCAATCCTTCAACCGCCGCCTCCAGCACCTCGGCGCCAGGCAGCGCGCCCAGCGTGGTGATCGCGGCTTCGGCCCCACCCAGCGAACGCGCCGCCGTGCCGGCCGCACATCGGACCAGATCTGCCGGAAACTCGTCGCGCTGCTTGCCCACACCGACCGTGAGCACGCTCGCCACCGGCAGCGACTTCACCACCAAACGGTGCACCTGCTCGCCGGCACCAGTGGCTTTCAGAGCCCGCAAGCCGTCCTCGATTTCGGTAACCGCCTCTTTCGGCAGGAACGGGTCGGCGACGACGACGGCACCCGGCTCGTCGTTGACGTCCTCGGGACCAGACGACACCACCGGGACGATCAACACCGCCGACTTGACGCCGCGACGTGGCAGCGACGATGCGACGGACACAGCGGGGGCAAGGTAACCGGGTTGGGTGCTCACAAATGTCAACCCTAACGATCGATGGATCAGGTTGCCTGCCGGTGACGCGAAGGGCCTCGCCGCGGCCCGTTTCTTAGCCCTGTTCAAGCGGCTGGGGCGGCTACTGTTTCTGCCATATGTCACCGTGGTCGTGGTGGTCTCCGTGGTGGTGCGGGCCGTTACGGCGCTGCCGGTACGAAACCCCGCCGCGCATCTCGCTCCGGCCACTCAGCCCTCGGCGCGGCCGAGCTCGTAGGCGATCACTGGGGCGTCGAAACCCTTGAGCTGCAACGGCTCTTGAGCGACGGCCGGCCAATCCGACAGCTGTTCGTATAGCTCGGTCGCGGCCAGGACCTGTCCCGGCGCGGCAGCGGCCACCAGCCGGGCGGCCAGGTTGACCGCGTTGCCGAAGTAGTCACCGCTCATGGCAAGGATCTCGCCGTAGCCGAGTCCGGCGCGGACCTGGATTCCCTCCTCGCTCGCGCGGGGATGGTGGACCAGGTCGAGCGCGATCTGCGCCAGCCGTGCGGGATCTGAGCTCACCCACATCACTGCGTCGCCAAGGAATTTCACCACCCGCCCGCCGTGAGCGTGCACGACATCGCTGGCGGTGTTGCCGAACTCGTTGAGCGTCGCCGACAGTTCGGCGGGGGTCAACGTCTGGGTCAGTGCCGTGAAGCCGGACAAATCGACGAACCCGACGCCGCACAGTAGACCCGCCGACGGGCCGCGGACGACCCCCTCGATGAAGGTGCGGGTGCCGACCAGGTGGTGGCGGTGGACGGCGTCGATCATCGACCCGATTCGGGGAATGAAATCTGCGGCTTCCCGGTATGCCATCGCCGTAGCGAGTTCGTCGCCGCTGTGGCCAAGCCACATCTTGGGTGAACTGGTCCGGATCATCGACGAGATGGCTTCAGCCAGCCGTGCGACGGTCGATCCAAGGACCCGGAGGAATCCGTCGGCGGCGTCGACGCCCAGCTGTCTCCGCATGTCCACCCAGGTGGCGAGGCCGTCGACGTCGGCTTGGCTCAACGTCTCGGTATCCGGGCCCGCAATGGTGAGTCCGAGCATCGACCAGGCGTATTCGACGTCCTGCACCGTCACGCCGATGGAGTCCGCCGCCGTTCGCAGGCTGAAGGTCTGCGGACCGGACTGCAGAAGGACGTCACCGCCCAGACCGAACAGCCTGCCGCGGCGCTCAGCCGCGGCCATGTCGTCCACGGTGAAGCCGAGGCCCGCCAGGTATTCGAGCAGGCCGGACCGCGCGCGTGGATCTGCGATCCCAGCGGCCTGCATGGCCTCGAAGTCCAGGGAATCGACCACCGGCCAAGTGTGCCAGTCCGCCCGGCGACGATGCCCTCCGCCTGGCGGAGAGGGAGGTGGCGGGCAGCCAGCGGAGGCTCGCATTAGGGTGAAATGTCTATGAGTGACTTGCTGCAGGGACCCCTGGCGGACCGTCATCGCGAACTGGGGGCGACGTTCGCCGAGTTCGGCGGTTGGCTGATGCCCGTCTCGTACGCCGGCACCGTCGCAGAGCACACGGCTACCCGCAACGCCGTGGGCCTGTTCGACGTCAGTCACCTGGGCAAGGCGTTGGTCCGCGGTCCCGGCGCCGCGCGGTTCGTCAACTCCGCGCTCACCAACGACCTCGATCGTATTGCGCCGGGCAAGGCGCAATACACTATGTGCTGCAACGAGTCTGGCGGCGTCATCGACGACCTGATCGCGTACTACGTCGGGCCGGACGAGGTCTTCCTGGTACCCAACGCCGCCAACACCGCCGCTGTGGTCGCCGCTCTGAAAGACGCCGCACCCGCAGAGCTGAGCATCACCGACGAGCACCGGTCCTATGCGGTGCTGGCCGTGCAGGGCCCGCGCTCGACGGACGTGCTCACCGAACTGGGCCTGCCCACCGACATGGACTACATGGGCTACGCCGACGCCACCCTCGAGGGTGTAGCCGTGCGGGTGTGCCGCACGGGATACACCGGTGAGCACGGCTACGAGCTGCTGCCGCCCTGGGATTCTTCCGGGGTGGTGTTCGACGCGCTGCTTTCTGGGGTGACGCGGGCCGATGGGCAATTGGCGGGCCTCGGGGCGCGCGACACGTTGCGCACCGAGATGGGTTATCCGCTGCATGGTCATGAACTCTCGGCCGACATCTCTCCGCTGCAGGCCCGCTGCGGCTGGGCGATCGGCTGGAAAAAGGACGCGTTCTTCGGTCGTGATGCTCTGCTGGCCGAGAAGGAAGCGGGTCCGCCACGGCTGCTGCGAGGCCTGCGGGCGGTGGGTCGGGGGGTGCTTCGGCCCGACCTGAATGTTCTCGACGGCGATGCCGGCGTCGGCGTCACCACGTCGGGCACGTTCTCCCCGACTCTGAAAATCGGTATCGCGCTGGCGCTCATCGACGTTGACGCGGGAATCGAGGACGGCCAGCACGTGACCGTCGACGTTCGCGGCCGCGGCATCGAGTGCGAAGTGGTGAAGCCTCCGTTTGTCGACGCAAAAACCCGCTAGCGCCCGGTTATACAATCGCGCACATGACTAGTGACGTGCTCGAGTTCACGGTGTCACCCGCCGCAAACCCGATCACCGACGACGCGCGGCATGCGATCCTCGCCGACCCCGGATTCGGCAAGTACCACACCGACCACATGGTGTCGATCGACTACACCGAAGGCCAGGGTTGGCACGACGCGCGGGTCGCCGCGTACGGGCCGATCGAATTGGACCCGTCGGCGATCGTGCTGCACTACGCGCAGGAGATCTTCGAGGGACTCAAGGCTTATCGCTGGGCCGACGGGTCGATCGTGTCGTTTCGCGCCGAAGCCAACGCCGCGCGGCTGCGGACCTCGGCGCAGCGGATCGCGATTCCCGAACTACCCGACGAGCTGTTCCTGGAATCGCTGCGGCAACTCATCGCCGTTGACAGTCACTGGGTGCCGCGGGCCGGCGGCGAGGAGTCGCTGTACCTACGCCCGTTCGTTTTTGCCACCGAGCCCGGCTTGGGTGTCCGCCCGGCCAAGCAGTACCGCTACATGGTGATCGGCTCCCCGGCGGGGGCGTACTTCAAGAACGGCATCAAGCCGGTAACCGTTTGGGTGTCAACGGATTACGTGCGGGCCAGCCCGGGTGGCACCGGTGCGGCGAAGTTCGGTGGCAACTACGCCGCGTCACTCGTCGCTCAGGCCGAAGCTGCCGAACAAGGATGCGAACAGGTGGTGTGGCTGGATGCCGTCGAGCGCCGCTACATCGAAGAGATGGGTGGGATGAACCTGTTCTTCGTGTTCGGAAGTGGCGGGTCGGCCCGCCTGGTGACCCCGGAACTGTCCGGTTCGCTGCTGCCAGGCATCACTCGAGACTCGTTGCTGCAGTTGGCGACTGACGCGGGATTCGCCATCGAGGAACGTAAGATCGATATGGACGAGTGGGAGAAGAAAGCCGCCGCCGGCGAGATCACCGAGGTGTTCGCCTGCGGCACCGCTGCGGTGATCACACCCGTATCCCAGGTGAAGTACGGGACGAGCGAATTCACCATCGGTGACGGCGAGTCCGGCGAGGTGACGATGGCGCTGCGGGACACGCTCACCGGGATCCAGCGCGGCACGTTCGCCGACACCCACGGCTGGATGTCACGACTGGGCTGAGTCAGGCCCGCACTGCCAGCACGACAGCGCTTACCGTCGTCGCCAATTCGATTGTGGCGCCGAGCACGTCGCCGCTGACGCCGCCGAACCTGCGCACGCAGTGCCGGACCAGCAGCATGGACAGGGCCAACGCAACCAGCACTGCGACCGGGCCGTGCCACGGGTGGCCGCCCGCCACCGAGGAAGCCGCCAGCAGCGCGACGATCCAGGCTGCGGCGATCAGCGCAGGCTGGCTGCCGACGACCGCAGCGCCCAGCCTGCTGCCGGGCGCGGCCGGCAAGCCACGGCGACAGGCCAGTACCGCCGCCACCCGGCCGACGCACACGGAAACCACGATCTCGGCCGGGCGCAGTGTCGAAAACGCCAGTCCCTGAACGACAATGACCACGACGATGGCGGCCACACCGAACGGCCCGGTCGACCCATCGCGCATCACCTCACATGCGCGTTCAGGCGGTCCGTAGCAGCCCAGCCCGTCGGCGGTGTCCGCCACGCCGTCGATGTGCAAACCGCGGGTCAACGCCAGCAGGGTGGCCACTCCGGCCAGCCCGGCCAGCGGGCTGGCCGGACCGAAGGCCCAACACCCTGCCCACGTCACCGCGGCGACCAGCGCACCGAGTGCTGCGCCCACAACCGGTAGCGCGGTCATCGCACCACGGCCGAACGACCGGTCCGGCCTGAGCGGCATCGGGACGATGGTTTCGAACGCGAAAGCCGCTGCCAGCGAGCTGATCACGACGGTGAAGGGCGGTCGGTGACGTTGGCGTCGGCGAATGTCGCCATCGACGCGCACGTGGCCACCGCGGCCCGTAGTACGGGCAAAGCCACCGCGGCTCCGCTGCCCTCGCCGAGTCGCATCCGCAGGTCGACGATCGGATCCAGGCCGAGTCGGGCGAGCGCGAGCGCATGTGCGGGCTCGGTCGACTTATGGCCGGCCTGCCACCACAGCCGGGCGCCGGGCGCCAGTTGCTCGGCGATCAACGCGGCGGCCGTCACGACCATGCCGTCCAGCAGCACGGGGGTGCGTCGCACCGCGGCCTGCGCGCAAAAGCCGGCGATACCCGCCAAATCGGCTCCGCCGCAGCACTGCAGCGTGGCAACCGGATTGGCCAACACATGCTCGGCCCGGAACAACGCGTCGCGCACCGCCGCGGTTTTGCGGGCCCACCCGGCGTCGTCGATCCCGGTCCCGTAGCCGACCGCGGCGACAGGCTCGACGCCCGTCAGCGCCGCCACCAGAACTGTTGCCGCAGTGGTGTTTCCGATACCCATGTCGCCGGCGATCAGCAGATCGGCGCCCGCGTCGACCTCCTGGTCGGCGATCTGGCGGCCGGCGTCGATCGCGTCGCGGGCTTCCTGCTCGGTGAGTGCATCCTCCACCGCGATGTCGCCGCTGCTTCGTCGTACCTTGTGTGCGCCGATCTGTGGGGACAGCGACTCGGCGTCCACGGCGAGGTCGACGACGCGCACACTCGCCCCGGCGATGTCGGCCAGCGCGTTGATCGCTGCGCCGCCGGCAGCGATGTTCGCGACCATCTGTGCGGTGACCTCGGGCGGATAGGCCGATACGCCCGGATTGGGCGACGCCGTGGTCGCCGGCGAACACCACGATCCTGGCGCGCTCGAATTGCGTTGGTGGACATTGTCCTTGGCACGATGACACCCAGACCGACAGGTCTTCCAGGCGGCCCAGCGCGCCGCGCGGTTTGGTCAGGGTGTCCTGTCGGGCACGGGCGGCGGCCGCCGCATTCGTGTCGGGTGGAGTCACCGGCGCGAACATCGTCATGTTCCCGGCTGCTTGATCGGCAGCGGATGGCCGGCCACCACCAGCACCACTCGCTCGCACAGCGCGCCCAGTCGCTGGTTGAGGGCGCCCAGCTCGTCGGTGAACCGCCGCGCCGACGCGGTGGCGGCCACGACGGTCAGCCCGACCTCAGGGCTGACCAGCACCAGCGGCGCGCTGAATTCCGCTACGGCGGTGGTCAGCTCGTCGATGTCTGCCGATATGCGATCCGCCTTCCCAGGCCCGGTGCCGATCCAGTGCGGCCGTCAGCCAGCCGCCGATGTCGTCAACCAGCGTCGGCATGTTCGGAGATCGCAGCAATTGCTCTGCGACGTCATCGGTTTCGACGGTGGACCAGTGCGGTGGCCGGCGATCGCGATGCGTCGTCGACGCGCTGCCACCAAGCCGGATCGGAGTCGGCCACCCGCCCGGTCGCCAGGTAGTGCACCGGCTGGCCCGTCTCCAGTGATTCGGCGATGGCTGACTCCGCCCACCGCGACTTTCCTGACCTGACTCCGCCGAGCACCAGGGTTCGCACCGTGGATCAAGTGGCGCCTAATCGACACTTGCGCCATGCTTGACTTGGGGTCGCGGCGCCCGCATCCGGCGCATCTGCGAGGCCCGGCTGGCCGCGTAAAGTCCTAGCTTCCAACGGCTTTCGGTGTCCTCGGGAAACTTCTCGTCGACCCGTCGGACGACCTTGCGGCCAAGGATGCAGCCCGTCGAGCGCCATCACGGCCATCAGCACCAGCATCGCCGGAGACACGTAGAGCTGAAGTTGCGGCACGGCGAACATGAAGAACATCAGCCCCAGCGCCGACGGCATGAACAGTCCGAGGACATTGCGCCGGGCGTCCACGATGTCGCGCACGTACCGGCGCACCGGTCCCTGATCGCGTGTCAGCAGATATCGCTCGTCGCCGGCCATCATGCGCTCGCGCCGTTCGGCCATCTGGGCGCGTCGCGCGGAGCTCTGCTGCCTGCGTTCCTCACGACTGAGCTTGGGCCCGCCGATCGACTTTCGCCGGGCCCGGGCCTCGGAGGAGGTCATCGGCGCCGGCGCGACCGGGCCCTTGCGCCCGGCGTCGCGTCGCGGTGTGGGCCGTCCCTTGGGGGCGGTGGCCTGCGGCGCACGGGACGCGGTCGCGTCCACGGCGCTCGCCGCGGTGGCAGGGCATCGCCCCGGTCGCCGGTCACGCCCTCGTCTTTCTTACGGCCCAGCAGTTTCACGCCCGCCAGGTTACTTCGCGGTCGATCGGTCCGGAAAATGGCCGGGTTCGGGTGATGCCGACGACCAGTCCTACTGTTGCTCAGATGAGTGGGTCGGCAGCGACCCGGTGCACCGCTCTGCGATTGCTCGATTGCCCCCGACAGCTTCGGCGACAGCCTGACCGCGGTCGAGGCGGCTGCCGCCATCGCGGCGGGCTGGAACCGGGTGCGTCCCGGCGATCGCATCATCGTCGCGCCGCAATCCGACGGCGGCCCGGGGTTTGTCGACGTGCTGGCCAGCCGGATCGGGGAGCGGCGGCGCCTGCAGGTTCAGCGGCCCGCTGAGCGAGGACGTGCCGCCGAGTGGGTGCTGGATCCGCATCCGGCGACCGCCTACCTGGAATGCGCGCAGGCGTGTGGGCTGGCCCGTGCTGGGCGGCCCGCCGACGCCGCAGACCGCGCTCGCGGCGCACAGCAGGGGAGTCGGCCAGCTCATCGCCGCGGCGCTGGATGCGGGTGCGACCCGCATCGTGGTCGGCTTGGGCGGCTCGGCCAGCACCGACGGCGGCCGCGGGCTGATCGACGAACTCGGCGGCCTGCACACCGCCGGGCGGCACGTCTTGCCGGCGTGGAGCTGATCGCGGCCTGTGACGTGGAGTACCCGCTGGTGGGGCCGTGGGGCGCGGCCCGGGTGTTCGGCCCGCAGAAGGGCGCGGATCCGGCCACCGTGGCGGCGCTCGAAGAGCGCCTCGCCGAGTGGGCCGGCGAGCTCGACGCCGCCGCCGGACGACCGGTCAGCGCGGAATCGGGCGCCGGGGCCGCCGGCGGGATCGGCGCGGCGCTGCTCGCACTGGGCGGCCGGTGCGAATCGGGAGCGTCGATCATCGCCGAGCACACCGGCTTGGCCGCCGACCTTGCCGCCGTCGATCTGGTGATCACCGGGGAGGGAAAGTTCGACGAGCAATCGCTGCGCGGCAAGGTGGTCGGCGCGCTGGCCGCGGCGGCGCGACCGGCGCAGGTGCCGGTGGTGGTGCTGGCCGGACAGGTGATGCTGGACGAGCAGACGTTCCAAGCGGCGGGCATTCTGGCGGCCGCTTCGCGTTCGCCGATTACGCCGGTTCGGTGCGGCTGGCCATGGCCGATGCCGCCAACCAGCTGATGGGATTGGCCGCCGCACGTCGCGGCACGACTCGGGAATAGCGGCACGACAAGGTACCTTTGAGGAGGTGGGTTAATTCGCTCACAGCGGACCCAGCCGGACACCAGTACTTACAGGGAGAAGCAATGACTGTTCAGGACGAGTCAACCGCCACCACGACCCACGGCGCGATCTTGACCGACGCCGCGGCAGCCAAGGCTAAGGCGCTGCTGGACCAGGAGGGTCGCGACGACCTGTCGCTGCGTATCGCGGTCCAGCCCGGGGGATGCGCCGGCCTGCGCTACAACCTGTTCTTCGACGACCGCGCCCTCGACGGTGACCTCACCGCCGACTTCGGCGGCGTGACGTTGACCGTCGACCGGATGAGCGCGCCGTACATCCAGGGCGCTTCGATCGACTTCGTCGACACCATCGAGAAGCAGGGCTTCACCATCGACAACCCGAACGCCACCGGTTCTTGCGCCTGCGGCGACTCGTTCAACTGACGTTTCAGTACATTGCGGCGCTGTGCAGCACGTAGGAGCACACCAGAATCTGGTTGTGCTGGCTCAGTAGCTGCGCGACGCCCTGCACTTCGGTTCGCGTGCCACTGCCGGTAGCCGGCTGAACGCGCATGGTGAACAACACCTGGGCCTGGTAGTCCGACCAGTAGACGATCTTGTCGATCGACGTCACCCGCGCCTCGGAGATACTGCTTGCGGAACGCGTCGCTGCTGAGTTTGGCCACCGCCTGATCGGATCGGCGGTCTCGCACAGCGTCGTAGATGCCGCACAACGCGTGGCGGGCGATGGCTTCGGTATCGCGGTCCTCCAGCGCGTCCAGATAGCTCTGGATCGCCAACGTGGCGGTCGCATCGGAGAACGCTCCGGTGGCGGCCACCGGAGCGCGGTGCGAGACGCGCAGGATCGCCGCTGCTACCGCGGCGATCACCAGCAGCGCCACCAGCGCCGCCGGTCAGCAGCCCTCGGCGCCGGCGTTTCGGGTAGGGCAGTGGCGGCGGCAACGGCCCCGGATAGACCGCTCCCGGAGGTGACGGCGGGAACCCCGGCGGGGCCGGCAGGGGCTCACTGGGATGAGTGTCGGTGAACGGCGGTCCGTCGGAGCCCAAATGGTGGTCCGACGAGTACGGACCGGGCATAAACGGGTCTCCTCGGATCGCAAGGCAGCTTGGCCATGTTCTTCTTCGGAGGCTAGCGGCCGTCGGCCCGCGCTGCAGAGGCCGACCATAGTCACAGGTAGGCTTGCTAGCCGAATTTTGGACTTGAAGGGGTGGAATTTCGTGACGATCGCGGTAACCGGTTCTATTGCCACTGACAATTTGATGCGGTTTCCGGGTCGATTCTCCGAACACCTGCTGGCCGAGCATCTGGAGAAGGTGTCGCTGAGCTTCCTGGTCGACGACCTGGTGATCCACCGCGGCGGCGTCGCCGGAAACATCGCCTTCGCCATCGGCGTGCTCGGCGGCGACGTGGCTCTGGTCGGAGCCGCTGGTGACGACTTCGTCGGCGACTACGGCAAGTGGCTGCAGTCGCACGGCGTCAACACCGACCACGTGCTGATCTCGAAATCCGCGCACACTGCGCGGTTTGTCTGCACGACCGACGAAGACATGGCCCAGATCGCCTCGTTCTACCCGGGTGCGATGTCGGAGGCCCGCAACATCAAGCTCGCCGACCTCGTCGCTTCGGTGGGCAAGCCGGACCTGGTGATCATCGGCGCCAACGATCCCGAGCGCGATGGTGGTGCACACCGAGGAGTGCCGCAAGCTCGGCCTGGCATTCGCCGCCGACCCGTCCCAGCAGCTGCCCCGGCTGTCCGGCGAAGAGATCGACAAGCTCGTCGACGGCGCGGACTACCTGTTCACCAACGATTACGAGTGGGAGTTGATGCAGTCGAAGACCGGCTGGTCGGAAGCCGACGTGCAGCAGAAGGTCGGCCTGCGGGTCACCACGCTCGGAGCCAAGGGCGTCGACATCGTCGACCGCGACGGCACCACCCTCCACGTCGGCGTGGTGCCGGAAACCAGCCAGACCGACCCCACCGGCGTCGGCGACGCTTTCCGGGCCGGATTCCTCACCGGACGCAGCGGCGGCCTGAGCCTGGAGCGCTCCGCGCAGCTGGGTTCACTGGTCGCGGTGCTGGTGCTGGAGTCGACCGGCACCCAGGAATGGACGTGGGACGCCGCGGCCGCCAAGACCCGGCTGGCCGACGCCTACGGCGACGAAGCTGCCGCCGAAATCGCCACCGTCCTGGCCTAGCGGTCTGCAGCAGACCTCAGAGCTCGACGGGATACTGCGGCTCGCTGATCCGCGGCACCACGCTGTGCTCGACGAAGATCGCGTGCCACAGCATGAAGATCAGTACCGTCCACAGTCGGCGGCTGTGATCGGCTGTGCCGCAACGGTGTTCGTCGAGCATCCGCCGAACAGCCGACGCGGTCGATCAGGTAGTCGGTCGCCGAGGCGTTCGACCGTCTCGATGCGCCCACTCCAGCAGTGGACCGGCTCGCAGCCAATGCCGGATGGGTACCGGGAAGCCGAGTTTCGGGCGGTTGAGCACATGCGGCGGGACGATGGGCTCCAGCGCGCGACGCAGCGCGTACTTGGTGGTGGTCCGGGTGATCTTGGCGTCAACCGGCAGCCGGGACGCGACGGCGAACACCTCGGCATCCAGGAACGGGACCCGCAGTTCCAGTGAGTTGGCCATGGTCATCTTGTCGGCCTTGACCAGGATGTCGCCGCGCAGCCAGGTGAACAGGTCGATGTGCTGCATCCGCGCGACCGGGTCCCAGTCGGTGGAATCGGCGTAGACCGGCGCCGTGATGTCGGTGTGCGCCCACTCCGGACGGAATGCGGCCAGCACATCTTGCAACTGTGCGTCGGAGAAGCTGCGGGCATTGCCGTAGTAGCGCTCTTCGAGCGTCAGCGATCCGCGATGCAGCAGGCTCTTGCCGCGCATGCCCTCCGGAAGCGGCTTGGACACCTTGCCCATCGAGCGGCGCAGCGGTCGGGGGAGGTAGTCAAAGGGCTTCAGCGACAACGGTTCCCGGTAGATGGTGTAGCCGCCGAACAGCTCGTCGGCGCCCTCACCGGACAGCACCACCTTGACGTGCTTGCGCGCCTCGCGGGCCACGAAGAACAGCGGAACCAGCGCCGGGTCTGCCACCGGCTCGTCGAGGTACCAGACGATCTCGGGCAACGCCTCGACGAACTCGTCCGGAGCGACCACCTTGGCGATGTGGCGGGCGCCGATGGCCTCGGCGGATGCCACCGCGACGTCGATTTCGGAGAATCCCTCGCGCTCGAAGCCGGTGGTGAAGGTGATCAGCCGCGGGTTGTGCCTGATCGCCAGCGCCGCGATCGCCGTCGAGTCGATGCCCCCGGACAGAAACGCGCCGACGGTGACGTCGGCCCGCATGTGCTTGGCCACCGAGTCCTCCAGAACCGCGGTGATCTCGTCGTAGCGGGCCTGTTCGGTGCCGCGCGACATCGGCACGGATCCGAAGCGCGGCACGAAATAGCGGGTGGTCTCCGGAGGGCGGCCAGGGCGGATACGGGCGTAGCAGCCCGATTCCAGCCGACGGACGCCGCGGTGCAGGGTCTCGGGTTCGGGCACGTACTGCAGCACCGTGTAGTGCTGCACGGCGCGCTCGTCGATCGCGGTGTCGAATCCCACCAGATCGGCCAACTCCAGCAGGCATTTCTTCTCGCTGGCCACCGCGGTGCCGCCGGTTCCGGTCGCCATGAACAGCGGCTTGATGCCGAAAGGATCTCGGGCGCAGAACAATTCGCCGGTTGCGGTGTCCCATAACGCGAAGGCGAACATGCCCCGCAGTCGCGGCAACGCGTCGGCGCCCCAATAGTGGTAAGCGGCGACGATGGCCTCGCCGTCGCCGTCCGTGGCGAACACCGCGCCGTGTCGCTCGGCGAGCTCGGCGCGCAACTCCAGGTAGTTGTAGATCTCGCCGTTGAACACCAACTCGTAGCGGTCCGGGCTTTCCGGCGGGCCCCAGCGCAGCGGCTGGTGCGAATGCGCGATGTCGATGATCGACAGCCGGTTGAAGCCGAACACGACGGTCCCGGCGGGGTTGACCCAGGTGCCTGGCTCGTCGGGTCCGCGGTGGCGCATCAGGTGCGATGCCTGTGCGATGGCCTCGGCCGCGGCGTGCGTGCTCTCGGTCGGCTCGGCGCCGGCCGGGGCAGCCACGAAGGCCAGCAGTCCACACATCGCCGACAAGTATGCCGCAACGCCGCACTGCTCATCGATGCCGCAGAGCGGTGACGCAAAAAGCGGCGGGCCTGCACACGGCTGCGCTGCGTGCGTGGTCTACGCTGCGTAGTATTCGACGTGCGAGTCAGCCGACAGTCCCTCTTGAGCGGGGGATGCGCGAGGTCGGCCCAGCTTGTGATTCAGGGAGGCGCGACCGTGACATCTCGCGGGCCAGGCTGTTCGCAGGGCTTGTTGAAGAGCCGTTTTTCAGGTTTCCGTCGGCTTCGACGGCCGGCGCTGGCCGGCATGCTCGGCCTGCTGGCGGTGAGCATGAGCGGCTGCAGCTGGTCGCACGCCCTGGGCTTGGGCTGGCCAGGAGGCATCACTGAGGAAGGTGCCTGGAACCGGCAGCTGTGGATCGGATCCGTGATCGCCGCCCTGGTGGTCGGCGCCATCGTCTACGCGCTGTTGTTCTGGTCGGCGGTGTTCCACCGCAAGAAGGCCACCGACACCGAATTCCCCCGTCAGTTCGGCTACAACATGCCGCTGGAGCTGGTGCTCACCGTGACGCCGTTCCTGATCATTTCGGTGCTGTTCTACTTCACCGTCGTGGTGCAGGAAAAGATGCTGCACCTCGAGGCTGACCCGGAAGTTGTCGTCGACGTCACCTCGTTCCAGTGGAACTGGAAGTTCGGCTACCAGAAGGTCCAGTTCAAGGACGGCACGCTTCAAATATGACGGCGCCGACGCGGCGAAGAAGGCCGCGATGGTCTCCAAGCCCGAGGGCAAAGACTCCCGCGGCGAAGAGCGGGTCGGCCCCGTCCGCGGCCTCAACACCGAGGACCGCACCTACCTCAACTTCGACAAGGTCGAGACCGTCGGCACCAGCACCGAGATTCCGGTGCTGGTCCTGCCCGTCGGCAAGCGGATCGAGTTCACGCTGGCATCCGCCGACGTGATCCACGGCTTCTGGGTGCCGGAGTTCCTGTTCAAGCGCGACGTGATGCCCGACCCGGCGGCCAACCATTCCGTCAACGTCTTCCAGATCGCCAAGATCGAGCGGACCGGGGCGTTCGTGGGTCGCTGCACGGAAATGTGCGGCACGTACCACTCGATGATGAACTTCGAGGTCCGGGTGGTTCAGCCCAACGATTTCAAGGCCTACCTGCAGCAGCGGATCGCCGGGAAGACCAACGCCCAGGCGCTGCAGGCCATCGCTCAATCTCCCCTCGCGGTCACCACCCACCCGTTCGACACCCGCCGCGGCGAGATGGCGCCTCAGGCGAGTAAGTAGGGATACCCCATGCACATCGAAGCCAGGTTGTTCGAGTTCATCGCGGCGTTCTTCATCTTCTGCACGGTCCTCTACGGCGTGCTGACCAGCCAGTTCGCCACCGGCGGGATCGAGTGGGCCGGCACCACCGCGTTGGCGCTGACCAGCGGGCTCGCGGTGATCATTGCCACCTTCTTCCGGTTCGTCGCTCGTCGGCTCGACACCCGTCCCGAGGACTACGAGGGTGCTGAGATCAGCGACGGGGCAGGGGAATTGGGTTTCTTCAGTCCGCACAGCTGGTGGCCGATCCTGATCGCGCTATCCGGTTCGGTGGCGGCCGTCGGTATCGCCTTGTGGTTGCCATGGTTGATCGGCGCCGGTGTTGTCTTCATCCTGAGTTCGGCGGCCGGGTTGGTCTTCGAGTACTACGTGGGTCCAGAGAAGCACTAGCCGTCGTCGCTCAAGGTCACAATCCGGGCGTCAGTTGATCTGTGAGCGGGTCGCCCAGAATGTCCTGCGAGATCCGGTTGGGTAGGGTTTTCCGAGGCACATTGAGCAACATCGGAGCGCGCGCCCGGCGGCGCAAGGGCGGTGCTGCGTACTCCGATGAAGTAGTCGAACAGGACAGACGATCATGAGCGGGCCGAATCCACCAGGACCGGAGTCCGAAGAGCTGGAACCGGGCGTCGAGGCCGGCCAGGGCGACGGCGGATTCGGCGGTGGTGAGGGTGATTTCGGCGGGGAAGCGGCGGAATCTGACGCTGAGAACCAGACCGGCCAGACCGATGTCTACTCGCGGGCCTACTCGGCTCCCGAGTCCGAACACATCAGCAGCGGACCGTATGTACCCGCGAATCTTGATCTGTACGACTACGACAGCTACGACGAGGCAGCTCCTCACGACCAGGAGGAGAAGACTGCGCGCTGGCCGTGGATCGTCGGTGTCGCCGCGATCGTCGCGGCAATAGCCCTGGTCGTCTCGGTGTCGCTGCTGTTCGCCCGGACCGATACCACCAAGCTGGCTACGCCCAACACCGCGCCGCCGACGACGTCGACGCCGCCGCTGCAGGACGAGATCATCGTCACGACGACGACTCATGCGCCGCCGCCACCGTCGTCCAGCGAGGCATCGCCGCCTCCGCCTCCGCCTGCGCCTTCCCCCGAGCCGCCGCCCGCCCCTGCGCCCGCTCCGGCTCCCGCGCCACCCCCAGCACCCGCTCCGGCTCCCGCGCCGCCGGCGCCTGCCCCGCCGCCGGCTCCGGTCGGCCCCAAGCAGTACACCTACTCGGTGACCGGCACCAAGGCGCCATTCGACCAGATCACCATCACCTACACTGACGCATCGGGCATGCGCCGGACGTTGTCCAACGTCTACATCCCGTGGACGATTACGCTCACGCCGATTTCGGCGTCGGACGTCGGCTCAATCGAAGCTTCCAGCCTGCTGCGATTGAGCAAGCTCAACTGCAAGGTCACTGCCAGCGACGGAACGGTGTTGTCAGCCAACGAGAACAACCAACCTCAGGTCAACTGCTGATGATCAACAGGTATTCGCGAGGGGGCGGGCGCGGCAGGGTCACCCCAGCCACCACCGACCGCATCCTGGTCGGCTCGTGCGCCGCCATCTGGCTGGCATTAGTGGGGATGAGCGTCGCGGCGCTCGTCGCGCTGATGGATTTGGGCCGGGGATTTCATGCCGCCAAGGGCAACCCGCACACCTCATCGGTGCTCTACGCGATCATCATCATCTCGGCGCTGATCATCCTGGCGGCGATCCCGATGCTGCTGCGTGCCCGCCGGATCACCCGGGACGCACCGGTGGCCCGGTCGGCGGGTTCCCCGGCCCGGACGGTGAGTGCACGCTCGATCAGGACTGGGTTGGCGGCCGGGGTGACGCCCGGCGCCACCGAGCGGATCACCGCGCAACGGCCGGCGCTGGCGGACGCGGAGGTGGATCGTTTCTGGCTGCGCGGTACTGCCGCCCTGATGGGTGCCATGGGCGGCGCGCTGCTTGCGGTCGCTACCGCGACGTACGCGATGGCCATCGGCCACGATGGCTTCTCGTTGACTGCCTACGCGATCGCCGGTGCCATCACCTTGGTCATGCCGCTGGTGCCGTGGCGCCAGGTGCGCCAACTGCGCGGCCGGCTCGCCGCCTGAATCCGCCAGTCGTCAGACACAGCCACAACTGCCCGACCGGCTTTGTCGCCAAAGCCGTTGTCAGGTCAGCTGTTTCAGTGGTGGCCGTTCGTTGAGCCGTTGCCGTTGCCGTTGCCGTTGCTACCGCCTTGGTGCTCCCGCAGTGCGGTGAGCGAGCGCGACTCGGCGGCGTGGTGGGCTTCGGCGAGAGCGTCGGCCTCGGAGGCCGGGTCGGCGTAAAGGAAGCTGCCGGAGCCGGGGGAGCCGCCGGAGCCGAGCTTGTTCATCTTCACCGGCACCGGAGCGCCCTGGTACTCGAGCGGGACCGGGTGGCCGTGCTCGTCGACAGGACCCAGCGGCTGGTGCAGCTCGATGTAGGCGCCGTGCGGCAGACGCTTGATGATGCCGGTTTCCACACCGTGCTCGAGGACGGCCCGGTCGCTGCGCTGCAGTGCGACACACCATCGATAGGTGATGAAGTAGACGAGCGGCGGCACCACGATCATGCCGATGCGCCCCATCCAGGTCGTCGCGTTCAGCGAGATGTTGAACTTGTACGCGATGATGTCGTTGATCGACGACAGCGTCAGCACCATGTAGAACGCGATCGCCATGGCGCCGATCGACGTCCGTACCGGGACGTCACGCGGACGTTGCAGCAGGTTGTGGTGGGCCCGGTCGCCGCTGAACCGCTTCTCCAGGAACGGATAGACGATCAACAGGGCGAAGATGCCCAGCATGAGGGTCCCGACCGCGACCGTCGCGGGAATGGTGTGGTGAAAGAAATAGAACTCCCAGGCCGGCCAGAGCCGGGCCAGGCCGTCGGGCCACATCATGTAGAAGTCCGGCTGCGAACCCGCCGAGACCTGAGATGGCTTGTAGGGCCCCAAGTTCCAGATCGGGTTGATCTGCAGCAAGCCACCCATCAGGCCGAGCACACCGGTGGTGAGCGCGAAGAACGCGCCGGATTTGACGGCGAACACCGGCATCACGCGCACGCCGACGACATTGGTCTCGGTGCGGCCGGGGCCGGGGAACTGGGTGTGCTTCTGGAACCAGACGAACGCCAGGTGTGCGCCGATCAACGCCAGGATGATGCCCGGCAGCAGCAGGATGTGCAGGCCGTACATCCGCGGGACGATGTAGCCCGCCGCGGTGCAGTCGTTTCCTGCACCGCCGCATGGGAAGTCGCCGCCGAACAGCGCCCAGTGCAGCCAGGTCCCGACCACCGGCATTCCCATGGTGATCGACGAGAGCGCGGCGCGCAGGCCGATGCCGGACAGCAGGTCGTCGGGCAACGAGTAGCCGAAGTAGCCCTCGAACATGGACAGAATCAGCAGCAGCGAACCGATCACCCAGTTCGCTTCGCGAGGCCGGCGGAAAGCGCCGGTGAAGAAGATGCGGGCCAGGTGCACCATGATCGACGCCGCGAAGAGCAGGGCGGCCCAGTGGTGGACCTGGCGGACGAACAGCCCGCCGCGCACCTCGAAGCTGATGTCGAGAGCCGACGCGAACGCCTTGGACATCTCCACACCACGCAGAGGCTGGTAGACGCCGTTGTAGGTGACGTCCTGCATGGAGGGGTCGAAGAACAGCGTCAGGTACACGCCCGTGAGCAGCAGCACGATGAAGCTGTACATCGCGATCTCGCCGAGCAGGAACGACCAGTGCGTCGGGAAGACCTTGTTCAGTTGTCGGCGCGTCGCAGCCGACAGGTGGTAACGCGAGTCGACGGCGTTGCCCTGACCCGCCAGTACGTCGCCGATGCTGGGGGGACTCAATTTTGGACTCATGTTGTGCGCTCCCAAAACGCCGGTCCTACAGGTTCGATGAAGTCACCGTTGGCAACTAAGTACCCATCGGCGTCAATAGTTATCGGCAGTTGGGCCAATGCGCGCGCAGCCGGGCCGAAAATCGGCTTGGCGTAATGCAAGGCGTCGAACTGCGACTGGTGGCACGGGCAGAGGATGCGGTAGTCCTGCTGCTCATACAGCGATGCGGGGCAACCCAGGTGCGAGCACACCTTCGTGTAGGCGAACAACTCACCGAAGTTGAAGCTTTCCTGGCCCTTGCGCTTGACCACCTTGGACAGGTCGGCGGCCTTGATGCGGATCAACATCACCGGGTTGCGGACGGCGGACAAGATCAGGGTCAACTTTTCGTGCGACTCCACCGTGGTGCCGTCACCGTCGGACTCGCGCCACGGGAACACGGTCTCCATGCCGCCGGCGTCGAGGTCCTCGGGGCGCATCTTGATGAAAGGCGCGCCCTTGCCCTCGCCGGTGGCCCGGGCCAGGTAGATGGTTTCGCCGTGAAAACGCGGGGTCCAACCCGAAGTCCACAGCACGGCTTTCTTGCCGTCGGCGGTCTCCACGACCGGCTTCCACGGATTCTTGATCAGGCCGCCGGCAAACGCCACCAAGGTGCCAAGCCCGAATGCGCCGAGGCCGGCGCCCAGCGACAGGCCGATCAGTTTGCGCCGCCGAATCGTCGAGCCTTCCAAGGCGTCGGTCAGATTGGCCGTCACCGTCTTACGGTCGATCTCATCCGACCCGCCCTCACCGAAATGGCGGTCCTGGATCGAAATCTCTTCGGGGATGAACTTTTTCTGGAAAAGCACCGCCCCGATCGGCGATGCACAGAACGGACCCGCCGAACGTCAGGCCGTAGAGCGGGGTGGCCAACGAGTACGCCAGGTTCCCGGCCGAACCCTCCGGCTGGTACTCCCACGGCCAGAACAAGAAGACCAGCAGCAGAGCCAACCCCAACAGCCCGCCCAGCAAAAGCCACGCCGCCACCGAACGCTCGGCGCGCTTCTCGGCTTTGGTGCCTGCGACCGGCCAGCGCGGTTCCTTGAAAACGGTCGTCGACGCCATCGAGCCGGCCGCCGAGTTCGACGAGCTCCTCGCGCGACATGGCGTTGAGTTCGGCCTCGGTGGGCTGTCCGCTGTCGTTCGTCATCAGGCGCCGCTCCTTCTCGTCGCTTCGCTCTGCATCGTCGCGGCGCGCGTCACGATCGTGCCCCAATCCACAGCGCCCCGGCGATGACCGCGACCATCCCGACGATCCACGCCGCCATGCCCTCGGGTGCGGGTCCGAAGCCGCCCAGGCCGTTGCCGCCCTGACTGCGCACCTCGGTCGCGTTCTTCACGTACGCGATGATGTCCTTCTTGGCGTCGAACGAGAGCTGACGGTCGGAGAACTTGGGCATGTTCTGCGGTCCGGTGCGCATCGCGGCGAGAATCTGCTGCTCGTTGGCCGGCTCCAGATCGGGCGCGAACTTGCCCGAGGACAGCGCGCCGCCCTTACCGGTGAAGTTGTGGCACGAGGAGCAGTTGAGCCGGAACAGGTCGCCACCGCGGCCCAGGTCGTCGCCGCGCAGCGACTTCATCTCGATGCTGCCGTCGGCATTGCGCTCGACGATCGGCCCGCCGCCGTTGGCCTGCACGTAGGCGCCGAGCGCGTCGACCTGCGATTCGTCGAAGATCGGGTCCTTGCGCCTGCGCCTGGGCCTCGCCACGCATCGCGGGCATCCGGCCGCTGAGCCCACCTGGAAGTAGACCGCGGCCTCGCCTACGCCGATCAGGCTGGGCCCGCGGTCCGGCACGCCCTGCAGGTTGGCGCCGTGGCAGGTAATGCACGAGGTGTCGAAAAGCTGCTTGCCCGTTCGCAATAGCGCCGAGGACGACTCGTCGGCGACGGCCACCTGCGGGCTGGGGGTCAAGACGGCGGCAAGTCCGCCGGCGACCACGAGAGCCAACACCAGCAGCAGTCCAGCCGACAACCGGCGACGTAGGCGGCGGCGTGCCCGGTCGCTCAGCGATCGGTTCAACCCCAGTTTCTTCAACCGAGCACTCCTGTTCTTTACGCTTGCTGGTCATCGGATGAAATAGATCGTGGCGAACAGCGCGATCCAGACGATGTCGACGAAGTGCCAGTAGTAGGAGACGACGATCGACGCGGTGGCCTGCGCCGGGGTGAACTTGCTCATCGTGGTGCGGGCCAGCAGGAAGATGAAGGCGATCAGACCGCCGATGACGTGCAACCCGTGGAAGCCGGTGGCCAGGTAGAACACGCTGCCGTACGCGCTGCCGGGGATGGTGGTCCCGTGGCTCATCAGGTGGTTGTACTCGTAGGCCTGCCCGAGGACGAAGAACAGCCCCATCGCGAAGGTGAGCAGGTACCAGCGGCGTAGCCCGAACACGTCGCCGCGCTCGGCCGCGAACACACCCATCTGGCAGGTGAACGACGACGCGATCAGCACCAGCGTCACCGGCACCGCCTGGTACAGGTTCAGCTCGGTCGGCGGGGGCGGCCAGTTACCGGCCGCCTGCGCCCGCGCGGTGAAGTAGAACGCGAACAATCCAGCAAAGAACATCAACTCGCTGGAAAGCCACACTATGGTGCCAACACTGACCATATTGGGGCGGTTGAGCGAATGTACGCGCGCCGTGATTGCTGTACCCGAGGTCCCTACCGCACTCGTCACATCCGCAAGTATGACGCTTTGTAGTTGTCGACCTCTACCCGGGGCGGCAATTTGGAGCACGAAATTCACGATCGCCGGGCTTCCATGCCCGGCTTTGGCGCAGTTGTGCCAGCCGACCATGGGACCATCCGCGGTGTGGCGGCGTCATCGTCCGGGCCCTGCTGAGCGGCCCTCGGAAGGGTCGCTGTCGTGGCCGCAGGTCCTGGAGATCTCTGACCGCGGGACAGGACCTGCCGCGCGGGCAGGCCGGCTGGGCGATGGAGCAGATCATGACCGGCTCCGCGACGCCGGCGCAGCTCGCGGCATTCGCCGTCGCGATGAAGATGAAGGCGCCGACCTCAGCAGAGGTGGCCGAGCTGGCCGACGTGATGCTGCAGCACGGCCGCCGGCTGCCCACCGAGACGATCGGTACCGACACCGTCGACGTGGTCGGTACCGGCGGCGACGGCGTCAGCACGGTCAACCTGTCCACGATGGCGGCGATCGTGGTGGCCGCCAGCGGCGTCCCGGTGGTCAAGCATGGCAACCGGGCGGCGTCGTCGCTGGCCGGCGGGGCCGACACGCTGGAAGCGCTCGGCGTGCGCATCGACCTGGACCCCGATGACGTCGCGCGCAGCGTCGCCGAGGTCGGAATCGGATTCTGCTTCGCGCCGCAGTTTCATCCGTCGTATCGGCACGCCTCGGCGGTACGCCGGGAGATCGGGGTGCCGACCGTCTTCAATCTGCTTGGGCCACTTACTAATCCGGGTCAGCCGCGCGCCGGACTGATCGGCTGTGCGTTCGCCGATCTGGCCGAGGTGATGGCGGGGGTCTTCGCCGCGCGCCAGTCCAGCGTGCTGGTGGTACACGGCGACGACGGTCTCGACGAGCTGACCACCACCACGACGAGCACCATCTGGCGGGTGCAGGCCGGAACGGTGGACAAGCTGAAATTCGATCCCGGCCGGGTTCGGGTTCGCGCGCGCCGACCTCGACGAGTTGTTGGGCGGCGACGCGACGGCCAATGCCGAGGAGGCCCGCTCGGTGCTGGCCGGCGCCAAGGGCCCGGTGCGCGACGCCGTCGTGCTCAACGCCGCGGGCGCGATCGTGGCGCATGCCGGGCTATCCAGCCGCGCCGAGTGGCTGCCGGCGTGGGAAGACGGGCTGGGCCGTGCCGTCGAGGCGATCGACAGCGGAGCGGCCGAAAAACTGCTCGCGCGTTGGGTGCGGTTCGGTCAGCAGCTCTGAGTCGCGGCTGGTGACGGCCTGTTCGGCCGCCACCCGCGCCGATCGCGCCGCCGCGGCCCACTCGGCCCACGGGCCCGCCGACCGCAGCGGCGAGCACCAACCCTGCTCGCCGCTGGTCCTGACGATGCGCACGCCCGGGGCCGCCAGCCAGCGCGCGATCAGCGCCGTCTCCTCGACCAGCGCGCCACCCAGCGGCGCGGGCTGCGGCAGGATCACCTGCGCCCCGGCCTCGATGGCGTCGATCACGGGCATCGGCGGAACGCCGCGGCGGGCGGTGCCGGCCGCCGCCAGCTGACCGTGCCGGACGACGGCGAGCTGCCAGCCGCCCGTCACCGTCGGGGGCGGCGGCCACCAGCTCGGGCAGCGCGGCCAGCGCCCGCAGGCGCTGTCCGCGCCACAGCACCTCCACGGCGGCGACGGTGTGATCGCGCAACCGGGCCGCGCTCTCGTAGCGCTGACGCCCGGCGAGCTCGGCGATCCGCCGAGCGGCCGCCGCCAGCGCCGAGTTCTCCAGGCCGTCGATCAGCGCCGCGGCGCTTACGGCCGCCGGGCCGTACTGCGCCGCCGTGACATCGCGGTCGGCCGGGACACGGCGACACCTCGTGCAGCGGGCAGGCCGGGCCGTGCAGCGCCGAACGGGCCAGCCGCTTGGTGCAGGTGCGCACGCCGGTGAAGCGGGCCAGCAGGTCAGCGGTGTCGACGGCGTCGGCGCGGGACCGGAACGGGCCGACCGCCCGGTCGTGGCGCGGGGTCCGCACCACCGAGAATCGGGGAAATGCTTCGTCGCTCAGCACCAGCCACCACCAGCGCTGCGGGAATTTCGACCGGCGGTTGTAGGGCGGGGCGTGCGCGCTCAGCATCCGCAGTTCCCGGACGCCGGCCTCGAGAGCGTGCGCGCATTCGACGTGCTCGACCCTGGTGGCCAGCGCGACCATCTCTTTCATCCGGGTGCGCTGATCTGAGCCGTTGAAATACTGATTTACCCTGCGCCGCAGGTTAATTGCGGTACCGACGTAGAGCACTTCGTCGGCTGGTCCGTGGAACAGGTAGACACCCGGGCCGGCGCGGCAGGCCTTCGGCGAGCACCCGTTTGCGGCGCTGCGCCGGCGGCACGTTGGGCAGATAGGACCGCAGCTCGGCGTAGCTGTGCACGCCCTGGTTGCCGACTCGTTCGATCAGCGCGTGCAGCACCTCGACGGTGGCCCGGGCGTCGTCGAGCGCCCGGTGGGTCGGCTCGCTGGCGACCGCGAACAGCTGCGCCAGCGCCGCCAGTCGCACGCTGGGCGCCTCTTCGCGGCTGAGCACGCGACGGGCCAACTGGACGGTGCACAGCGTCTGCGGCCGCGACCACCGGATGCCGCACTGATCGGCGGCGGCCCGCAGGAATCCCATGTCGAACCTGGCGTTGTGGGCGACCAGCACCGCGCCGCGGGCGAACTCCAGAAACATCGGCAGCACCGCGGCGATCGTCGGCGCATCGCACACCATGGCCGTGGTGATGCCGGTCAGCTGAACGATCTGCGGCGGAATGCTGCGCTGCGGGTCGACCAGGGTGGCGAACTCGCCCAGCACCACGCCGCCGCGGACTTTCACCGCGCCGATCTCGGTGATGGCGTCGGCGACTTTTCCGTCGCTGCCGTTCATCCGCCCGCCGGTGGTCTCCAGGTCGACAACGACGAAAGTGGTTTCGCGCAGCGACATTTCGGTGGCCCCGTCGAGATCGGGGAGGCTCAGCTGCTCCGCACCGCGGGCGCGCCCATGGCGGCGACGTTAACCAGTCACACCGACATGACCGCGACTCTGCGGCGGCGCGTCGCGCCGGAGGACCCGGACGGTAACGCGTCCTGCGGCCCACCAGCGCAAAAACTTGTCGGTGCCCGCGGCTAGCGTCACGGACAAGACCGATCAACACGACGGAAAGGGGCAGCCAGATGGCGCTCAGCAGCGAGCCTGAACAGGCGGCCTCGCGTCCGCCCGAATCGACAGAACCCGTGGTCATCGACTGTGACGACTGCGCGGTACGCGGTCCGGGATGTCGCGATTGCGTCGTCAGCGTGATACTCGGGGTACCGGAAACTTTGCTGGAGGACGAGCGGGTCGGCGCTCGACGTGCTTGCCGACGCGGGGATGGCACCACGGCTACGTCTGGTTCCCATCCATCGGCAGCGGCCCGGTGTAGCCTAACGGCGTTAGCCTGAAATCTTGCTGTTTTCTTAACAACTCAGAGTTGGACAACGCTCGAAGCCGTTTCGTAACCTATCTGAGACCTAAGGCAGAATCGGCTGTCCAGCCGACTGGGTTTTAAGGATGCAACGTTTTGCGAAAATGGCTCAAAGGTGAACGCGTTTCTTTGCGCGTCGCTCAGCGCTTGGCCGTCGGAGCGCTAGCCGGATTCGTCGTCCTCTCCGGAATGGCTGCCAGCAATGTGCTGGCCGACCCGGCCAACGACGCGATGGCAAAGCTCAACGAGCTGTCACGGCAGGCCGAGCAGACCACCGAAGCGATGCACAGCGCGCAGCTCGACCTGAACAACAAGCTGGCCGCGCAGCAGGCCGCCGAGAAGAAGCACACCGACGACATGGCCGCCGCGGACGCCGCGAAGTCGCGGCTGGCAACCTTCCAGACCGGCGTCGACAAGTTTGCCGCCGCGATGTACATGGGCGGCCGCACCGACGGCATGAACGCGATCATGACCGCCGAGTCCCCGCAGCAGCTGATCGGCAAGCTGGCCGTCTCGCGGGTGATCTCCACCGCGATGCTGCGCGCAGATGGCCACCTACCGCGCCACCCGCGAAGAGGCCGCCAAGGCCGAGAAGGAGTCCGCGAAGTCGGCCGCCGACGCCAAGACCGCAGCCGAGCAGGCCGCCTCCGTGCGCGCGAGTCTGCAGTCCAAGCAGAGCCAGTTGCAGCTGCAGATCGCGCATCGTCAAGTCGCAGTACCTCGCGCTTGAGCCCGCACGAGCGCACCGCCTTGGCCGCACCCGGGCCGCCTCCGCCGCCGGCCGCGATGGCCGCTGCCGCGGCCCCCGCGCCCGAGGCGCTGGCGCCGGGCATGGGACCGGGCGGTCCCGGACCGGGCGCCGGACCCGGCAGCGGTCAGGGCGCGATCGCCGTTCAGGCCGCGCTGACCCAGGTCGGTGACGCCCTACTCCTGGGGTGGCGCCGCGCCCGGCGGTTTCGACTGCTCGGGCCTGGTGATGTGGGCCTTCCAGCAGGCCGGCATCGCGCTGCCGCACTCCAGCCAGGCGCTGGCCCACGGCGGACAGCCGGTTTCGCTGTCCGACCTGCAGCCCGGCGACGTGCTGACCTTCTACTCCGACGCCTCGCACGCCGGTCTCTACATCGGCGACGGCCTGATGGTCCACTCGTCCACCTACGGCGTGCCGGTGCGGGTGGTGCCGATGAACTCCTCCGGCCCGATCTACGACGCCCGCCGCTACTGACGCCGGGCGCGGCGGCTGCTGGCCTGCGTTTTGCTCGCCGAGCTGGTCCTCGGCGGTACCTGATCGTCCGGGCCGGCGACTCCACCCGCGCCGCAACCGCCAGGCCGCCGTCGGTCAGCGCGCAGGGTCTCGAGGTCGGCGATCGCATCCTGCGGACTGACCAACCTCGGCGGCCCGCGCGCAGCAGGCCCTGCTGGACTCGCGTCGCCGCGGACATCGGCCAGGCCATCGACGCCGTCGAGGCGTTCTGGGGCACCGACTGGCCCGCGCGACATCGACGTGGTCGCCACCGGCTCCCAGCAGCAATTCGAGGCCAAAGCCGGTGGCGGCTCCGGCTGCGCAGTGGGCCGACATCGCCGCGATCGCCGTCGCCGACCACGTCGATCCGGCCCGGCGGGTCGCGCTCGGTCAGCGGATCGTCTTCGCGCCCGGCGCGGCGGGCATGAGCTGAGCGCGCACTGCGAATCGTGTTGACCCACGAGCTATTTCACTATGCGGCCCGCGCAGACACCGCGCTGGATGCGCCTCAGATGGCTCACCGAAGGCGTCGCCGACTACGTCGCCCGGCCGCACGCTCCGCTGCCCGGAAGTCGCGCCCTCCGACCGCGTTGCCGTCCGACGCCGACCTGGCCGATCCGGGGCCGCAGCGGTCGCAGGCCTACGACCGGGCCTGGCTGTTCGCGCTGTTCATCGCCGACACCCGCGGAGCCGCCGACGCTGCGCGCGCTCTACCAGGCCGCGTGCGGCGACCGGCACACCGATCTGCCCACCGCCGTCCACGACGTGCTCGGCACCGACGATGCAGGGATACTCGCCGACTGGCAGCAGTGGCTGAGCCCGCCAGCCCACGCGCTGAGCGCCGCAGCGTCAGGCTAGCCTTCCTAGGTGTCCCGGGTCCTGCTGGTAACCAACGACTTTCCGCCCCGGCGCGGCGGCATCCAGTCGTATCTGGTCGATCTGGTGACCCGGCTGGCCGCCACCGGAGAGCACACGCTGACGGTGTACGCGCCGCAGTGGAAGGACGCCGACGCCTTCGACGCCCGACCGGCCGGCTATCAGGTCGTGCGCCATCCCGGGACGCTGATGCTGCCCGTACCCACCGTCGACGCCCGGATGCGACGGCTGATCGCCGAGCACGGCATCGACACCGTCTGGTTCGGTGCCGCCGCGCCGCTTGGCCCTGCTGGCCGCGGCGCGCCCGCCACGCCGGCGCGAGGCGGGTGCTGGCGAGCACCCACGGCCACGAGGTGGGGTGGTCGATGCTGCCGGGCGCCCGGTCGGTGCTGCGCCGCATCGGCGACGACAGCGACGTCGTCACCTATGTCAGCCGTTACACGCGAGGGCGTTTCGCCTCGGCGTTCGGACCGAAAGCCGCACTGGAGCACCTGCCGCCCGGCGTCGACACCGACCGATTCCGGCCGGATCCGGCCAGCCGCGCCGAGATGCGTGCCCGTTACGGTCTGGGCCAGCGTCCCACGGTGGTGTGCCTGTCCCGGTTGGTGCCGCGCAAGGGCCAGGACATGCTGATCCGGGCGCTGCCCGCGATCAGGCAGCGGGTTGACGGCGCCGCGCTGGTCATCGCCGGCGGCGGCCCATATCTCGACACCCTGCGCGGGCTGGCCGAGCAGTGTCGGCGTCACCGATCACGTCACCTTCACCGGCGGCGTTCCGTCCGCCGATCTGCCCGCCTATCACGCGATGGCCGACGTGTTCGCCATGCCGTGCCGCACCCGCGGCGCCGGACTGGACGTCGAGGGGCTCGGCATCGTGTTCCTGGAAGCATCGGCCACCGGCGTGCCGGTGATTGCCGGATCCTCGGGCGGCGCACCAGAAACGGTGCGGCACAACAAGACTGGGATGGTGGTCGACGGCCGTTCGGTGCAGCAGATCGCCGACGCCGTCAGCGAGTTGCTGGCCGACCCGGATCGGGCCGCCGCGATGGGCGCCGCCGGCCGGGAGTGGATCACCGCGCAGTGGCGATGGGATGATCTGGCCGGGCGACTGTCCGAGCTGATCCGCGGCTAGCCCTTGTCGTAGATCGCCGTCGATATCGTCGGCGAACTTCTCGGCAACCACCTTGCGCTTCACCTTCATCGTCGGGGTCAGCTCCCCGGTGTCCTCGGTGAAGTCGACCGGGCAGGATGCGGAACTTGCGAATCGACTCCGCATGCGACACAGACAGATTGGCCTGCTTGACGGCCGCGTCCACCTCGGCGAGCAGATCAGGGTCGTTGGCCAGATCGGCCACCGAGGATCCGGCGGGCTTGCCGTTGCGCTGCTTCCATCCTTCGATCGCCTCGGGGTCGATGGTGATCAGCGCGCCGATGAACGGCTTCGCGTCCCCGACCACCATCGCCTGGCTGATCAGCGGGTGAGACCGCAACTGGTCTTCCAAAACGGCTGGGGCGACATTCTTTCCGCCCGCGGTGACGATGATTTCCTTCTTGCGGCCGGTGATCGTCAAGAACCCGTCTTCGTCGACGGCGCCCAGGTCGCCGGTCTTGAACCAGCCGTCCTCGAAGGACTCGCTGGTGGCCTGGTCGTTGTGCCAGTAGCCGTGAAACACCACGCCGCCGCGCAGCAGCAACTCGCCATCGTCGGCGATGCGGATGCTGTTGCCCGGCACCAACTTTCCAACTGTGCCGATCTTCAGTGCGCCGACCTGGTTGACGGTGATCGCCGCGCTCGTCTCGGTCAGCCCGTAGCCCTCGTAGACGGTCAGGCCGACGCCGCGGTAGAAGTGGCCCAGCCGGGCGCCCAGCGGAGCGCCGCCGGAGACGGATGCATGGCAGTCGCCGCCCAGCGCGGCGCGCAGCTTGTGGTACACCAGCCGGTCGAACAGCGCGTGCTTGGCCCGCAGCAGCAGGCCCGGACCGCCGTGATCGGATGCTTCGCTCCAGTCGACGGCGGTCTGGGCGGCCATCTCGAAGATGCGGCCCTTGCCGTCGTTGGCGGCATTCTGCGCGGCGGTGTTGTAGACCTTCTCGAACACCCGCGGCACCGACACCACGACCGTCGGCTTGAAGACCGCCGAACATCGGCACCAGATTCTTGATGTCACTGGTGAATCCGACGATGACCTTGTTGTGGAACGCGCACAACGTCAGCGCGCGGGCCAGCACATGGGCCAGCGGCAGGAACACCAGCAGCCGCTCACCCTTTTTCAGCAGCGTCGGCAGCACCTGCCTTGGTGCCGCGGGTCTCGTAGACCAAGTTCGCATGCGTCAGCTGGCAGCCCTTCGGGCGACCGGTGGTGCCCGAGGTGTAGATCAACGTCGCCGGGTCGTCGCTGCGTAGCGCCTCGACGCGAGCGGTGAGCTCGGCCGGGTCGACCGACGCGCCTGCCTGCTCGAGTTGGTCGAGCGCCTTGGGGCCCGAGCCGTCGATGTGCAGCACCCGCCGCAGTTCGGGCAGCTCGCCGGCCAGCTCGGAGATTATCGTCGCGTGGGCGTCGGTCTCGGCGAACGCGATCACGGCCGCCGGAGTCGCTGAGCACCCAGCGCACCTGCTCGGCCGACGACGTCTCGTAGATCGGGACGGTGACCGCACCGGTCGCGAGGATGGCCTGGTCGAGGATCGCCCACTCGTAGCGGGTGGCCGAGAAGATGGCCACCCGGTCGCCGGCGCGCACCCCTTCCGCGATCAAACCCAATGCGGTCGAGCGGATTTGGGCCGCCGCCTGCGCGCACGTCACGTCGGTCCAGGTTCCGTCGACCAGGCGCTGGAAGATCACCGCGTCGGGGTCGTTGCGCTCGTGCTCGAACACCGTGGACACGATGTTGTCGTGCTCGCCAACCGTGAACCCGGCGGGAACAGTTAATTCGCGCACTCTTTTCAGACCTCGCTTCAGTGATTCCAGGCGAACAAGCGAGAGTCAGCCTATCCGGTTGACGAGATGAGCTTGCCGGACCCGTCGACGAGCGGGCGACTCCCGGGCGGAGATACGCATCCGGGATCGTTGTATGTGAAGCTATTGGCCGTGCACAGCGTTCAAATTGCCGACGAGACGTATGTCGCCGCCGACCCTGCGCGCATCGGCGCCGCCGTGGGCGATCCGTCCAACTGGCGGCGGTGGTGGCCCGATCTGCGGCTGGAGGTCACCGAAGATCGCGGGCCGCAGGGCGTTCGATGGGCAGTGGCCGGGCCACTCACCGGCACGATGGAAATCTGGCTCGAACCGATGCTGGGTGGTGCGCTGCTGCACTACTTTCTGCACGCCGAGCCGGCCGGGGCGACAGCCGTCGCAGCTGGCCAAGCTGAACCTCGCGAAAATGACGCATCGGCGTCGGGTCGCGGGCAAGAAGATGGCCTTTGAAGTGAAGACGACACTGGAGAGCTCCCGTCCGGTCGGGGTTTCTCCGGTGCTTGACCAGGCCTGAGTTCCGTCGGGGAGTACCGTTTCTGCCGTGGGCGGAGGTTACGGCCGCAGATGACGCAGGTATAGCGGCGGGCAGGGGAGCCCAACCCGCGCAGCGCGGAGAAGGAAGCGATCAGGTGGCGGAGAAGACGGCCCAGACGATCTACATCGACGCGGACCCCGGCACGGTGATGGACGTGATCGCCGACATCGGCTCCTATCCCGAATTGGGTGTCGGAGTACAAGGAGGCCGAGGTGCTGGAATCCGACACCGCCGGCAACCCGAAGGTGGCGCGGCTGGTGCTGGACACCAGCGTCCTCAAAGACACCCTGGTGCTGTCCTACAAGTGGCCCAAAGACCGTAAATCGGTGAGCTGGTCGCTGGTTTCCAGTTCGCTGCTCAAGTCCCTGGACGGCGTATATCGGTTGGCGTCCAAGGGATCTGGAACCGAAGTGACCTACGAACTCACGGTCGATCTGGCGATCCCGATGATCGGCCTGCTCAAGCGCAAAGCCGAGCGCAGGTTGACCGACACCGCATTGAAGGATCTGAAGAAACGAGTCGAGGCTGAGTGAGTCTGGGTGAACCAGTAGCGCCCGCCCCCTCCTCTCGAATCAGTCTTTTCGTCGGCAAGGGTGGGGTAGGCAAGTCCACATTGGCGGCCGCGACGGCCGTGCATGAAGCGCGCGCCGGTCAGCGGGTGCTGCTGGTCTCCACCGACCAGGCGCACTCGCTGGGCGACGTACTGGGTGTGACGGTCGCGCCGAACGGTCACCGCGACGCCGTGCGGGTGATGGCCGATCTTGAAACCGGTTCCCTCGACGCGTTGGCGATGGACACCCTGGCGCTGCTCGAGGCTCGCTGGCGCGCCGTGGTCGACGACACTCGGCCGTCGCTTCCCTGAGTCAGATCTGGAAGATATTGCGCCGGAAGAACTTTCGGCGCTGCCCGGTGTCCAGGAAGTGCTCGGCCTGCATGAGGTCGGGGAGCTGGCCAGGTGCGGACAGTGGGATCACCTGGTGGTCGACTGCGCGTCGACCGCCGACGCGTTGCGGATGCTGACCCTGCCGGCCACGTTCGCCCTGTACGTCGAGCGGGCATGGCCGCGCCACCGCCGGCTTTCCGCCGGCGCCGACGACGTGCGTTCCACCGCGGTGGTGGAGTTGTTGGAACGCATGAGTGGCAGCGTCGAAAAGCTCAGCGCACTGCTGACCGACGGGACACGAGTGGGAGCGCATCTGGTGCTCACCGCGGAGCGGGTGGTGGCGGCCGAAGCAATCCGGACGCTGGGTTCGCTGGCACTGATGGGTGTGCGGGTCGAGGAATTAATCGTCAACCAGATCCTGATGCAAGACGATTCGTACGAATACCGCAACCTGCCGGCCCATCCGGCTTTCGACTGGTATTCGGAGCGAATCAGCGAGCAGCGGACCGTGCTCGACGAACTCGATGCCGCGATCGGTGATGTGGCGCTGGTCCTCACCCCGCATCTGGCCGGCGAGCCGATCGGGGCCAAGGCACTCGCCGAACTGCTGGACAGTGCGCGCCGACGGGACGGATCGGCGCCCCCGGGGCCGCTGCGCCCGGTAGTAGATCTGGAATCTGGCTCTGGACTGCAGTCCGTCTACCGTTTGCGGCTAGAGTTGCCCCAAATCGATTCCGGCGCGCTTAGCCTGGGCCGGGTCGGCGACGATCTGATCGTCGGTGCCGGCGGGATGCGACGCAGAGTTCGACTGGCGTCCGTCCTGCGGCGATGCACAGTATTGGACGCGCATCTTCGCGGTGGCGAATTGACGGTGCGATTTCGACCCGACCCGGAGGTGTGGCCAAAATGACCCGCCGGTGACGATGCAGAGCGCAGCGATGCTGAGGAGCGGCGCTGATGGATGAAGCGCACTCCGACATCGGGCCGGAGCTACGCAAGCTCGCGCAGAAAATCCTCGACCAGATCGACCCGGCGGTCCGCCTGGCGGCGGCAGCCATGGTCGGCGACGGGCCCGGCACCGGCAAATGCCAACAGCTGTGGTGTCCGGTGTGCGCGCTGGCCGCGATCGTCAGGGGAGACGAGCATCCCCTGCTGACTGTGATCGCCGAGCACAGCGTCACCCTGCTGGCGGTGATCCGGGCGATCGTCGACCAAGTCGACCGGCCGACGCCGCAACCACCCGCCGGCCCGCCGGGGGGTGGCGGCGCCGAAGAGGCGACGGACGAGCCGGTGCCGACGAGTCGGTACCAGCCCATCACCGTCACCGTTGAGGACTAGCGGCGGCGAATTCCTACCACATCGGTCGACCGGCGGCGGGGTGTTCGCCAGTCGCAAGCGTCATGTGGTCGCACACACACTCCATGGGTACTCTTGGCGCTGAACACTGTTGGCGCGGCTGAGTAGGAGGCTCAATGGCGTACTGGCTTCTGAAGTACATCTTCCTCGGCCCGTTGCTCGCCATCCTTGGTCGGCCGAAAATTCGAAGGACTGGAAAATGTCCCACAGTCCGGCCCGGCCATTCTGGCCAGCAACCATCTGGCGGTGATGGATAGCTTCTATCTGCCGCTGGTGGTGCGCCGCCGGATCACGTTCCTGGCCAAGTCGGAGTATTTCACCGGAACCGGTTTCAAGGGCTGGTGGAGCCGGTGGTTCTTCACCGCAGTCGGCCAGGTGCCGATCGACCGCAGTAGCGCCGACGCAGCTCAGGCCGCGCTGGACACCGCCAAGCGAGTCCTGGATGAAGGCAAGTTGCTCGGCATGTATCCCGAAGGCACGCGCTCGCCGGACGGCCGGCTCTACAAAGGCAAGACCGGGCTGGCCCGCCTGGCGCTGGAGACCGGCGTCCCGGTGATCCCCGTCGCGATGATCGGCACCAACAAGGTGAACCCGCCCGGAACCTCGATGCTTCGGTTCAGCAAGGTCACCGTTCGCTTCGGTAAGCCGATGGACTTCTCCCGGTTCGAAGGGCTGGCGGGCAACCGTTTCATCGAACGCGCCGTCATCGACGAGGTGATCTACGAACTGATGGGTCTTTCCGATCAGGAATATGTCGACATATATGCCGCAACATTGAAAAACGGCAGCGGCGAGGAGCCCTCGGGAAAAGAACTGCCGTCTCGGATTCCTGAGACGGCGGCCGGGTAGCGCTTCTACGCAGTGATCAGCCGACGGCTGACACCGGCGCCGGCGTCTTCGACGCGTGGGTCGCGGTCGCGGCGGCGCCGCGGACGGCGACGGTGGCGCCGGCGGCGACGATGGTCGCCAGCGCCCACCAGAGGTACGACGCGCCGACCAGTTGACGCCACCACGAAGCGGTGACCTCGTGATGCTTGGGCATCAGGTCGATCGGCGTCCAGACCATCACGGCCACCCCGGCCGCACTGACGAAAGCCAGTGCGACGTTGCGCCGCCGCCAGGCCAGCACCGATGTGACCAGTACCGCCGGCAGCATCCACACCCAGTGGTGCGACCAGGACACCGGCGATACCGCCAAGTCCGAACAGGGCGATGCAGATCACCGCCAGGACCGGCTCGCCGGCGCGCAACGCCCGACGCGCCGCCCACACCGTCAGCGCCAGTACCAGGAAGCAGGCCAGTACCCACGGCAGGAATCGTTGATGCTCGTCGAGTCCCAACCGGGCCAGCGTGCCGGCGATGTTCTGGTTGGTGTTCAGGCTCGCCGATCCGATCCGGTCGGTGTTGCGCACGGTGTGCGTCCAGTACTCCCACGAGTCCTGCCAGGCCAGCGCGAATCCGGCCGCGATCGCGGCCACGACGGAGGCCAGCGAGGTGAGGACGGCGCGGCGGTCCCGGCGCAGCAGGAAGTACAGCAGGAACACCGCCGGCGTGAGCTTGAGCGCGATGCCCAGCCCCAGCAGCAGTCCGCGCGGCCACGGCGTGCGACGCGGCACGCACTCGGCGATCACCAGCGTCATCAGCACGACGTTGATCTGCCCGAAGGCGAAGTTGGCCTGGATCGGCTCGAGGTAGAGCGTTGCCCAGGCCACGATCAGTGCGGTCAACCACCACCGGCGCAACCACGCAGGTCCGGGCACCACACGGGTGGAGGTCCAGACGTCGAGCCCGGTCAGCACGATCATCGTGGAGACCAGCAGCAGCGCCAGCGTGATCAGCGTGATGGTGACGCTGGCGGCCGGCATGCCCAACCAGGCGAACGGAGCGAAGAAGACCGCGGCCAGCGGGGGATAGGTGAACGGCAGGTTCAAGCCGATCGGGGTGTGGAACTTGGCGTCGTGGCTGTACAGCGGATGGCCGTCCAGCCAGGCCTGGCCGCCCATCCGGTAGACGTCGATGTCGATCCGGTAGGGCGTGGTCCCGATCAGCCGCCACCCGGCATAGCCCAGCGCCGCCAGTGCCGGCAGCTGAAGCAGCAACCAGCAGGCGTTTCGCCAGCTGTTCGGCCGCGCTGTGGCCACCTGCCCGCGCGAACTGCCCGCGTCGGGCGAGCGCCATCTAGTCATGTCGTTGACCAGCCTATCGGTGCCAGCGCGCCAGTCGGTGTCGTGGACGGCCATCGGCGCCAAGTACGCGTAGCTTTTTAACGTGCTGCAATGGTTCGAACACGACATCATCGGTCGCGGCCGACTACCGTTGCTGTGTTGTCTGATCGCCTTCATCCTCACCTTTTTCGTGACGCGTACCTTCGTGCGCCTGATCCGCCGTCGCAAGGGCACCGGCAGGACGCCTCGATGGTGGGAGCCGCGCAACATCCACATCGGGTCCAAGCACATCCACCACGTGGTGGTCGGCGTCGTGCTGGTGATGGTCTCCGGCATCACGCTGGTGACGTTATCGGTCACCGGAAACGAGCCCGAATTCACGGCCACGGCAATCATTTTCGGTATCGGCGCCGCGCTGGTGCTCGACGAGTACGCGCTGATCCTGCACCTGTCCGACGTCTATTGGGAGGAAGACGGGCGGACTTCGGTGGATGCGGTCTTCGCGGCCGTCGCGGTGGGCGGGCTGCTGGTTCTGGGACTGCATCCGTTGATGTTCTTCATCAGCCTGTGGCAGGACACCACCCATTCGATGCGTGCTGCGCGCCGGTGTGGTGTTCGCGATGGCGTTGACGCTGCCGCTAGCGGTGCTGGTCGTACTCAAGGGCAAGGTCTGGACGGGCCTGATCGGCATGTTCTTCGTCCCGCTGCTGGTCGTCGGGGCGATCCGGCTGTCCCGCCCGCAGGCCCCGTGGGCCCGCTATCTCTATATGACCCGGCTGAGCAAGATGAGCCGCGCGCTGCAACGCGAGCGGACGCTGCGGCGCCCGGTGGTGCGGGCCAAGCTGTGGCTGCAGTACGCCATCGCCGGTACGCCACGGGTACCGTCGCATCGCATGGTCGATGCGCAGCTGGACCGCGAAGTGCATCCAGCGCCACCGCCGGAGCACGTGCCGAGCGTGCTCGCCGCCGGGTTCGGTGTGGGGTAGCCGGCGGTGCGCTATTTCTACGACACCGAATTCATCGACGACGGCTACAACATCGAGTTGATCTCGATCGGCGTGGTCGCCGAAGACGGGCGCGAATATTACGCCATATCAACCGAATTCAATCCGGATCGAGCCGGAAGCTGGGTCCGCGCCAATGTGCTGCCGAAGCTGCCGCCACCGGCATCGAAGCTGTGGCGATCGCGCGCGCAGATCCGCGCCGACCTGGAGAGCTTCTTCGATGTCGACGGCGACGAGCCGATCGAGCTGTGGGCCTGGGTCGGCGCCTACGACCATGTGGCGCTGTGCCAACTGTGGGGTCCGATGACCCACCTCCCGCCCGCCGATTCCGCGTTTCACCCACGAGCTGCGCCAGCTCTGGGAGGAGCATGGCAGCCCCCGGATGCCGCGACGGTCGGCGAATGTGCACGACGCCCTGGTCGACGCTCGTGACCAGCTGACGCGATATCAGGTGATCACCTCGACGAACGACGGGCGGTAGCTCGGCTATTCGCATCGGCCCTGATAGCGGCCGGATTGGGGGCGTGCGCAGCCCGGTTACCATAGACAGGTGAACTGGACCGTCGACGTACCCATCGAGCAGCTGCCGTCGCTGCCTCCACTGCCGGAGGAGCTACGGGCCCGCCTGGACGCCGCGCTGGCCAAGCCCGCCGCCCAGCAGCCGAGTTGGACGCGCGAGCAGGTCGAGCCGTGCGCGAAGGTTCTGGAGAGCGTGCCGCCGGTGACGGTGCCGTCGGAGATCGTGCGGCTGCAGGACATGCTGGCCCAGGTCGCCCGCGGCGAGGCGTTCATGCTGCAGGGCGGCGACTGTGCGGAGACCTTCGTCGACAACACCGAGCCGCATATCAAGGCCAACATCCGCACCCTGCTGCAGATGGCGGTGGTGTTGACCTACGGCGCCAGCGTGCCGGTGCTCAAGGTGGCCCGCATCGCCGGGCAGTACGCCAAGCCGCGGTCGGCTGACACCGACGCACTGGGTCTGCGCTCCTACCGCGGTGACATGGTCAACGGGTTCGCCCCCGACGCCGGCCGTGCGCGAGCATGACCCGTCGCGGCTGGTGCGCGCCTACGCCAACGCCGGCGCGGCGATGAACCTGGTGCGCGCGCTGACCTCGTCGGGTCTGGCGTCGCTGCACCTGGTGCACGACTGGAACCGGGAATTCGTCCGGACCTCGCCGGCCGGCGCCCGCTACGAGGCGCTGGCATCCGAGATCGACCGGGGCCTCAAGTTCATGAGCGCCTGCGGGGTGGCCGACCGCAACCTGCAAACCGCCGAAATCTACGCCAGCCATGAGGCTTTGGTGCTCGACTACGAGCGGGCCATGCTGCGGCTGTCTTCGAAAGAGGACGGCGAACCGCAACTGTACGACCTGTCGGCGCACTACCTGTGGATCGGCGACCGCACCCGTCAACTCGACGGAGCGCATATCGCGTTCGCGGAGGTGATCGCCAACCCGATCGGCGTCAAGATCGGGCCGTCGACGACACCGGATCAGGTCGTCGAATACGTCGAGCGCCTCGACCCGCACAACAAGCCGGGCCGCCTGACGTTGGTGAGCCGGATGGGCAACAACAAGGTGCGCGAGCTGTTGCCGCCGATCATCGAAAAGGTCCAGGCCACAGGTCATCAGGTGATCTGGCAGTGCGACCCCATGCACGGCAACACCCACGAGTCGTCCACCGGCTACAAGACGCGGCACTTCGACCGGATCGTCGATGAGGTGCAGGGCTTCTTCGAGGTGCACCGCGCGCTGGGCACCTACCCCGGCGGCATCCATGTCGAGATCACCGGCGAGAACGTCACCGAGTGTCTCGGTGGCGCCCAAGACATTTCGGACACCGATCTGAGCGGACGCTACGAAACAGCGTGCGACCCCAGGCTGAACACCCAGCAGTCACTGGAGCTGGCATTCCTGGTCGCCGAGATGCTGCGCGACTGAGTGGCGACCCGCTTCGCCCGGCTCCGCCGCGCTCGCGATCGCCACGGCGACTGAGTGGCGACCCGCTTCGCCCGGCTCCGCCGCGCTCGCGATCGCCACGGCGACTGAGTGGCGACCCGCTTCGCCCGGCTCCGCCGCGCTCGCGATCGCCACGGCGACTAGAGCAATCCGCTGACGTTGCTGCCGACGGTCCACGCCGCGGCGGCAACCATCCCGGTGACCGACAACACGATCGCGATCCAGATCAGCATCATGCGGCGGGCGTGCTGGCGTTCGAGGGTGAACTCGATCATGTCGATCCCGGCGAATTGCCTTGGTACCTCCTGGAATTCCTGCGGGTCGCGGGTCAGCTGACGAGTCGGCTGATGGAGCGGCGGACGTGCGGCGGGTGGCTGGCGCAGATCTGCCGTGCGGTTGTGGTCGGTGGTCCGATTCTCGTCGAGCTGACTGAGGTGCGCGGCGGCTGAGCGATGTTGCGCCGAATTGCGCGGCGAGGGCACCCGAAATTCCGGAAGGTGCAACTCCGCGACGATCGCGTCCAATTCCGCGCCCATCTCCTGCGCGTCGGCATAACGGTTGGCGGGATCGCGAGCGGTCGCACGCTCGACCAGATCATCGAACTGTGAAGGCACGCCGCTGATCACGCTGCTCGGCAGCGGAACGTCGGTGTCCAGACGCTGATAGGCGACCGACAATGCGGTGTCACCGGAGAACGGCGTCTGTCCGGTCAGCAGCTCGTAGGCGACGATCCCCGCGGCGTAGACATCGCTGCGCGGGCTGGCATGTCCGTCTTTGACCTGTTCGGGGGACAGGTAGGCCGCGGTGCCGAGAATGACACTGGTGGAGGTGATTCCGGCCTCCGCGACGGCGCGCACCAGCCCGAAGTCGACGATTTTGACCTCGCCCTCGTCGGAGATCAGCACGTTCTCGGGTTTGACATCGCGGTGCACCAGGCCGGCGCGATGCGCGGCGGCCAGCCCGCCCAGCACCGGCCGCAGCACCGCGGCAACCGCGTGCGGCGGCATCGGTCCGCGCTCGGCGAGTAGTTCGCGCAGCGTGCCGCCCTCGACAAGCTCCATCACCAGAAACGGATGTCGGGCGTCCAGGCCTTGGTCGTAAACCGCGACGAGCCCGGGATCCTTGAGCCGGGCCACGCTGCGGGCCTCGAGCTGAAAGCGGGTCAGGAACTGCTGATCGCCGGAGTAACGAGAGTCCATCACCTTGAGCGCGACCGGTCGGTCCAACCGGGTGTCGAGGCCGCGGTAGACCGTCGAGGTTCCACCGGTGGCGATCTTGGTCGCGACGCGATAGCGCCCGTCCAGTAATGCGCCCTCGAGGGGGTCTTCGCTCACCGCAGCAGCCACGCGCCCATCGTAGGCGGCGATATGCGGCCGATACCGAAACCAACCCTGCGTGAGCCCGAACACCGTTCGCCGGCGGCCTTACACTGTTTCGGTGAGCAGGATTCCGACCGGGGACGATGTTCTCGACCCCGACGAACCGACCTACGATCTTCGCGATGTCGCTGACTTGCTCGGCGTGGCGGTGACCAAAGTGCAGCAGCATCTCAAGGAAGGCCACCTCGTCGCGGTGCGCCGCAACGGTGACGTCGTGGTGCCGCAGATTTTCTTCACCAGCACGGGCGAAGTGGTCAAAAGCCTGCCGGGCCTGCTGGTGGTTCTGCGCGACGGCGGCTACCGCGACACCGAGATCGTGCGCTGGCTGTTCACCCCCGATCCGTCGCTGACGGTGACGCAG
This sequence comes from uncultured Actinomycetota bacterium, assembly GCA_963796825.1. GTDB lineage: Bacteria > Actinomycetota > Actinomycetes > Mycobacteriales > Mycobacteriaceae > Mycobacterium. Next base: position 291,461 of record CAWCNE010000003.1, on the reverse strand, counting down.
GGACGGTTCACGCGACGCGCTCAGCAACGCCCGCCCGATCGACGCGCTACACGCGCATCAGGCGCGCGAAGTGCTGCGGCGCGCGCAGGCTATGGGGTACTGACAGCCTGGCCGGCGGGTTGGGCCGGGGATTCGGACCGGTTGATCGTGCGCCAGGCGAATACTGCCACCGCGGTGGCCAACAGCACGTGCGGCCAGGAGTACATGCCATGGGCGCCATCGGGTTTGAAGATGATCATGATCCACGTAGAGAACGCCGCGATCGCGGCCACCGCGCGGCGTGACTGGGCGAGCGGGGCGATGACCGCCAACGGCCAGGAGTAGTACCACGGCAGAGCGGCCGGCGCGAACAGCACCACGACGAGCATCACCCATGCGATCCCGGCGAGCGCCTGGCGGTCGTCGTGGCGGAACCGCCACCACAACAGCGGCAGTGCGATCGCGATGATCACGATCCCCACGGCACGGGTAACCTGCAGCACCCCATAGAAATTCACCGAGAAGAACAATCCGCCGACGGCGTGGACCAGATTCGCGGTCGCCGTCGGAATGCTCAGCCAGTTGATGATCTTCACCGAGCCGGCCAGCGCGGTCAGCCAGCCCAGTCCCACCCCGGCCACCCCGGAAAGCACTGCGAACACCGCGATGAAAATCAGTACCGACGCGCCCGCGGCCACCGAAAAGGCCTGCAGCGGCCGGTATCCGCGCCGGTCACGCAGGTGACGCATCCACACCCAGACCATGAATGGCAGGGCCAGTCCGGCGGTGGCCTTGACTGCCGTCCCGACGGCGATCACGGCGATGCCGGCGAGGTGGCGCCGATCGAAGGTCAATGCGATGCCGGCGGACATCAGGCCCACCATCAACATCTCGTTGTGTACGCCACCCATCAGATGGATGATCACCAGCGGGTTGAGTACGCAGATCCACAGCGCGATAGGCACATTCGCGCCGACATGCCGTGGCGATACGCGGCGTCGCCCAAATCAGCATTGCCAAGCCGGGCAGCATGCACAGCCGCAGCAACATCGTCCCGACGATTACATGGTTGCCGACCAGCATCGTCACCAGCCGGGCGATCATGATGAATGCCGGACCGTAGGGAGCGGTGGTGATAGTCCAGATCGGACTGACGTTGTCCAGCAAGGCATTCGGATTATCGATCGGCCCGACTGCGTAGGGATCCAGTCCGTCGCGCAGCAGCGCCCCCTGAGCCAGATACGAGTAGGTGTCGCGGCTGAAGAGGGGCACCGACAGCAGTAGCGGCGCCAGCCAGAACGCGGCGCTGGCGATCATGGCGTATTCACTCGCATCGCCGGCCAATGCGCGCCGGCCCAGCCACAGCCACGCGCTCAGCATCAACGTGACGCCGATCCACAACACGATCGAGGACAGCACCAGCCCGTGGCCGTAGCGCAGCCAGGACAGGTGCAACGTCTCCAGCAGCGGATCGTGCTGCTTGGTGCTGCCGCCGCCGAGCCCGCCCACGGTGATCAGCACCGCACCAAGGCAGCCCAGCAGCGCCGGCCGGCCATCGGCGGTGGCGGCGAATTCCCGTAGTCGTGAAAGTGGCCGTGGCGCAGCGGTAGCCGACGCCGGGGCAGTCGGGAATGGGCATGGGCGTCAGGCGGACCGGTTCGCGGCCAGCGTGGCGAGATCGGATAGGCCGGTCTTGGCCACGTCATAGATGGGTGCGTCGGCCACCAAGTCCAGAGCTTGCCGGGTCAACGTCGCGATCTGGTTCTCGACCGCGGCCAGCGCTCCGACCCGTTCGATCACCTCGCACAGTTCGCGTCAGCCTGCGAGTCGCTCAAGTCCGTGCCGACCGACGTGCGTAACAGCTTGGCAGCGGCGGCATCTGACGCGTCGGCCAACTCCATTGCGGTCGCCAGCAGCACGGTGCGCTTGCCGGATCGCAGATCGTCTCCGGACGGTTTACCGGTCACGGCCGGATCGCCGAACACGCCCAGCACGTCGTCGCGTAACTGAAAGGCGACGCCCAAGCTGATTGCCGACCTCGTGGAAAAGCGCCTGCACGTCGGGTCGATCGGCCGCCGCGGCGGCCCCCAGCTGCAACGGGCGCGAGACCGTATAGGAGGCGGTCTTGTAGGTGTTGACGGCCATCGCCGAGGCGATCGACTCGGCGGCGCTGGCCTCCGCCACGATGTCGAGATACTGGCCGCCGAGCACCTCGGTGCGAATGTCGGCCCAGACCCGTCGCACCCGCCTGCCGGCATCGCGCGGCAGGTCGACGTCGGCGACGATGTCGTCGGCCCAGGCCAGCGCCAGGTCCCCAAGCAGGATCGCCGCCGAAATCCCGAACTGATCGGCGCGACCGCGCCAGCCGCGCTCGCGGTGCAGGGCGGCGAACCGGATATGCGTGGTGGGCCGGCCGCGTCGAGTCGCCGAACCGTCGATCACGTCGTCGTGCACCAACGCCGAGGCGTGCAGCAGTTCCAGCGCAGCGAACAACAGCAGCGCCTGCTCATCGGCGTCCTCGTTCGACACGGCCCGCCAACCCCAGTAGGCGAAGGCCGGGCGCAGCCGCTTGCCGCCGCCGAGGACGAAATCCTCCAGGCCGGCGGTCAGCGCGTCATAGTCGCTTCCGATGTGGGCGGCCTCGCCTCGCCGGTCGCGCAGATACCTGCGTAACTGGTCGATGGCGGCGTCGGCCAGCTCGACGGTTGCCGCTGCTCCTGCGCTCAGCGCGACACCTCTTTCCGGTTCGGCGGAGATCATGGCCCGGTAAGTCTATTCGGCGCGGCGTTGTCCACCGGGTTTTGCCAGCCCGGGTCGGCCCCGCGGCGCGATCGACCGTCGCCGGACGGCCGCGCCGAAGACCTCACTATGCTGTCGGAGATGCGTGCCGCGGGCCGCCTGGCCAGCACCGCTCCCGGGCCGACGCGGGTTCGCGGCACCTGACTGCTGCGGCGGGGAACTAGTCGTTGAATGAGGAGCAGCTCGTTGACTTTGAACACCATCGCGCTTGAGTTGGTGCCGCCGAACGTTGATCGCGGTGCGGAGCAAGCCCTCGAAGACGCCCACAAAGTGGTGCAGCTGGCGGCGAAATCCGGCATCGAAGGCCGGATCGGGCACGTGATGATGCCCGGGTTGATCGAAGAAGACGACGACCGGCCGATCGAGATGAAGCCCAAGCTGGACGTGCTGGACTTCTGGTCGACCATCAGGCCCGAGCTGCCCGGCGTGCGCGGATTATGCAGTCAAGTCACGGCTTTCATGGATGAACCGGCGCTGCGGCGGCGACTCGGCAACCTTGTCGAAGCCGGGATCGACGGCATCGTGTTCGTCGGTGTTCCGCGCACGATGGCCGACGGCGAGGGCTCCGGCGTCGCACCGACTGACGCCTTGTCGATTTACCAAGAGCTGGTGGACAACCGGGGCGTGATCCTGATTCCCGACCCGCGAGGGTGAGACGGGCCGGCTCAACTTCAAGTGCAATCAAGGAGCCACTTTCGCGCAGACGCAGCTGCTGTATTCCGATGCGATCGTGGGTTTTTTGACCGACTTCGCAAAAGAGACCGACCACCGGCCGGAGATCCTGTTGGGCTTCGGATTCGTGCCGAAGCTCGAGGAGAAGATCGGCTTCATCAACTGGCTGATCCAGGACCCGGGCAACGCCGCCGTCGCCGAGGAGCAGGCGTTCGTCACGACTTTGGCGAACACCGAACCGGAGCAACGGCGCACGCTGATGCTTGACCTGTACAAGCGGGTGATCGACGGTGTCGCCGACCTGGGTTATCCGCTGAGCATCCATCTCGAAGCCACCTACGGCAATTCCGCGCCCGCGTTCGAGACGTTCGCGCGAGATGCTGGATTACTGGTCGCCCACGGGCTGACGGCGGTGGCTGACGTTGGTCAGCTGGACGGCGGGTCGCTCGGCTCGGCGATCCGAGGTGAGCGGTCGCGGGTGTACCAGGCCAGGCCGACCACGGCACCGGCCACCGCGAGCGACGCCAAGGCCAGCCACAACGCCGCCCCCTGAAATGAGCGGGTGCTCGGATCGGTGTAGCGGGCCTGAGCGCTGAGCATGCTCACCACGCCGGGCTTCAATTTCCACTGCACGGTCTGCTCATCGACGCGATCGCCGTTGGTGGAGGTCACCGACCCCGGGAACGCGACGGACAACTCCACGTCGGCGTCGGGATCGTTGAGCGACGTCAGATCCGCGCGTCCTTCCAGGATCACCAGGTCGCCGGCTCGGCGCAGCGACAGGTTCACCCCTTGGGCGTCGGAGTTCATCCGCGCTAGCTCCGGCAGTTCAGCGAACGTCAGGTCGGAGAACGTGGCCTGCGAGCCCACATAGCCGTCGCGGTCGTATTTGGAGACCGCGACTTTCTGGCCGAACGCCAGATTGGGATCCAGCTGTGGACCGTTGTCCTTGTCGTTGCGCGGTTTGGCCGCGGCGATGATGTCGCCGGACACCAGGTCGTCGGGGGAGATGGTGATCGATGCCTTGATCCGCACGCATCCGGCGAGCATGGGGATCACCAGCAGCAGCAACGCCAACGCCGTGATGCGGCGGATTCCCGGCCGCGCCGTCGAAACCCTGGGATGAGAGCTGTATACCGCTGGCGCGCACCAGGTCATCGTGCCAGACCGCGACGGCGCCGGTGCCACTACAGCGGCAGCGTGCGCCCCAGAATTGCGAATGCCCGTGGGTCGCCGGTGAAGTGGTAGCCGCGGATGACGTCGATGAACCCCAGGCGCCGGTAGAGCCGCCAGGCTCGATTGGCCTCGCCGTTGGTCTCCGGCGTCGACAGCAACACATTGGCTTCGCTGCGTTCCGAAAGTAGCCGCCGGGCCAGCGCTTCGCCAAGGCCGCGGCCTTGCGCCCGAGGGTGAATGTGCAGCTCGGTCAGCTCGAAATAGCTGCTCATCAAGCTTGTTGATCTCGGGGTCAGGGAAACCGCTGCGCTGCAGACCCGCCACCACCTGCTGCTGCCACCACTGGTCAGGTGCGCCGCAATACCCGTAGGCCACGCCCAGCAGCGGCGCGTCGCTCAGCTCGGCGGACGACGGCTCCGCCCCGGCCGGCGCGTCGACTTCGACCGCTGCCACGGCCTGCCAGCCGCGTCGCCGGGTGTGTTCGAGCCACATCGCCGCGCGCTGATTCTCGGTGCCGGGCGGATAGCGCATGGCGTCGACATACACGCCCAGCGCATCGGAAAGCCGTCGCTGCATGTCCTGCGGCGGCAGGTTGATGAGGAATGTCACCAACGTGCGGCCTCCTCGTCGTCATCAGTCGTGCAGTGTGGTGCGCCATCCCATTATCGGGCGCGGTGGCGCAGCGTCGATCACCGACCGGCCGCAAGTACAATCAGCGGGCGAAGCGGTGGTAACGCGCAGATTGACCTCGTATCATTCTTATTAGTTATCCCCGGAGCGCGCGCTGGCGTGCTATCGGTATCTACGTGACAGGTTCTCGGCAAGGAGGGACTGATGCCACTCTCCGATCATGAGCAGCGGATGCTCGACCAGATCGAGAGCGCTCTCTATGCCGAGGACCCCAAGTTCGCCTCGAGCGTTCGCGGCGGCGGATTACGGGCGCCGACGGCGCGGCGACGGTTGCAGGGCGCGGCGCTTTTTGTGCTCGGACTTGCGATGTTGGTCTCCGGGGTGGCGTTTAAGGCCACCATGATCGGAACGTTCCCGGTCCTGTCGGTGGTCGGCTTTGTCGTGATGTTCGCGCGGCGTGGTGTTTGCCATCACCGGTCCGCGCCTCGCCGGACGGGGTGAGCGCCCGGGATCCGCGTCTGCAGCACGTCAGCGCCGCAGCAAGAACGCCGGGTCGTTCACCAGCCGGATGGAAGACCGGTTCCGCCGCCGCTTCGAGGAGTAGCGCGCGGGACGCACTAAGGGCAGCCAGTCGGCTGCCCTTTTTTGTGCCCCACGGAAGGCCGCGTCACGGCCCAGATCACGCGCAGGCGACCCACTACGCCCCACTTTCGGCGATAGCCGCAGTTCAAGCCAGTTTTCGGATGGCCTTTCCGATGCCGCCGTAGATCCGCGCGGGCGTCATAGTGGCCGAGAACCTGCAGAAACGACACCAACTGGTGACGTTCGTGTCGTTAAATGGAGCGAAGTGGGGGATTGTGGGGTATCGTGGCGGAAGTCGAAAGGCATGGAGGTAGCCAGATGTTTCTCGGCACCTACACGCCAAAGCTCGACGACAAAGGGCGGCTCACATTGCCCGCCAAGTTCCGCGACGCGCTGGCAGGGGGGTTGATGGTCACCAAGAGTCAAGACCACAGCCTCGCCGTCTATCCGCGAACGCAATTCGAGGAACTTGCCCGCAAAGCCAGCAAGACGTCGCGCAGCAACCCCGAGGCGCGGGCGTTCCTGCGCAACCTGGCCGCCGGCACCGACGAACAACACCCCGACGCGCAAGGCCGGATCACCTTGTCGGCCGACCACCGCCGCTACGCGAACCTCTCCAAGGACTGCGTCGTCATCGGATCGATTGAGTACCTGGAGATTTGGGACGCGGCGGCCTGGCAGCAGTACCAAGAAACCCACGAAGAGAACTTCTCCGCAGCCAGCGATGAAGCACTCGGCGACATTATCTGAGGCGCGTGCCCGTGCAACGTGGCCTCTGTCCGAACCGACCCTGACGTACTTCCCCGACGCCAGGTTCGTGCAATCGGACAGGGACCTCGATGCAACGGCCGGGCGACCGCAAGCCGGCGAGCCGGGTCGCACCGGCCGACTTGCCCGGCCGCCCAGCACATCTCACGTCGAGAAGGTGTTCTCATGCCTGACGCCACCGGTGGTTTCGGCCATGTGCCCGTGTTGCTCGACCGCTGCTTCGAGCTGCTGCACCCCGCCTTGACCCGCCACCACGCCGACGGATCGGGCGCGGTGCTCGTCGACGGAACCGTCGGTGCCGGCGGGCACGCCGAGCGATTCCTCACCGAACTGCCCGGCCTGCGGCTGATCGGTGTCGACCGCGACCCGACCGCACTGGACATCGTCCGCGCCCGGCTCTGCGCGTTTCGCCGACCGGCTCACCCTGGTGCAAACCCGCTACGACGGCATCGAGCACGGCTCTGGCCGAATCGGGCTACGGATCAACCGAATCCGTCGACGGCATGCTTTTCGATCTCGGTGTCTCGTCCATGCAACTCGACCGTGCCGAGCGAGGCTTCTCCTACGCGCAGGACGCGCCGCTGGACATGCGGATGGACCCCACCGTCGCCGCTGACCGCCGCCGAGATCCTCAACACCTACGACGAGGCCGCGCTGAGCGACATCCTGCGCCGCTACGGCGAGGAGAAGCTGGCCCGCCGCATCGCGACGCACATCGTCCGGCGCCGCGCCCGCTCACCGTTCACCTCGACCGCCGAGCTGGTAGAGGTTGATCTACCAAGCGGTTCCGGCTCCGGCCCGTCGGACCGGCGGACATCCCGGCCAAGCGGACGTTCCAGGCGTTGCGCATCGCGGTCAACAGCGAACTGGATGCGTTGAGCGACTGCTGCCTGCCGCGCTGGACGCGCTGGCTGTCGACGGGCGCATCGTGGTGATGGCATACCAGTCGCTGGAAGACCGCATCGTCAAGCGAGCGTTCGCCGATGCGACGACCTCGAGCAGCCCGTCCGGACCTACCGGTCGAATTGCCGGGACACGCAGCGCAATTCACGCTGTTGACCCGCGGTGCCGAACGCGCCGACGACGCCGAAGTCCAGCGAGAACCCGCGCAGTGCCGCGGTGCGATTACGCGCCGTCCAACGCGTGCAATCGAAATCAGACGGATCCAGTAAGGGAGGCTCATGAAAGCCAAGCGCCAAGCGCAACCGCCCCGCGCCGGTGAACGGCGTCGGCGGCCAGGCGAGTGCTTCCCGGAAGTCGGGTCAGCGAGCCGCCGACCCGACGCCCGCGCGTCGCAACCGTGCCCGCGCCGGAAAGCCCACCGCGCCGGCCCGCGACCACGAGTCGCGATCCGCGCCACAGACCACGCCGGTCGCCCGGCCGGTCGAGCGACCAGCCCGCGCGAAGAGCGCCACCCAGGCCAAGGCCCGGGCCAAGGCGCGGAAAGCCAAGGCGCCGAAAGTTGTTCGGCTGCCGCTGCGCGAGCGCCTGCTCAGCAAGCTGACGTCGATCGATCTGCGGCCGCGCACCCTGGCGGCCAAGGTCCCGTTCGTCGTGCTGGTGATCGGCTCGCTGGGCGCCGGACTCGCTCTCACGCTGTGGCTGTCCACCGACGCCGCCGAGCGTTCCTATCAGCTCGGCAGCGCCCGTCAGCGCACCGAATTGCTGCAGCAGGAAAAGGAAGCGCTCGAGCGCGACGTGCAAGAGGCGCAATCCGCTCCGGCGTTGGCCGAGGCGGCTCGCGGTCTGGGCATGATCCCGACCCGCGACACCGCGCATCTGGTCCAGGACCCCGCCGGAAACTGGGTGGTGGTGGGCACCCCCAAGCCCGCCCAGGGTGTTCCGCCCCCACCGCTGAACACCAAGCTGCCGGAAGAAAAGCCGATGCCCCCAAAGGCTCCGCCGGCCAACGCGGTTGAAGTGCCCGCACTCGTGCTGCCCGGCAACGGCGCACCGGCCGTCCCGCTGGCACCTGGACCCGACGCGATGGTCCGCACGCCCGATGGCGCCACCACGCTGGGTCCCGAGCACCTTCCCTCGCCCGACGGCCCACTTCCGATGCCGGGCGCGGGGCCGGGTGCGGTACCGGGTATGCCCATCGTGCCGGGATCGCCGCCCGCCGCCGGGCCTGCACCCGTGATCCCCGTCGCGCCTGCGCCGCTGGTCGCGCCGGCTGCCCCGGTGATGCCCCCGCCCGCCGTCATGCCCGCGCCGCCGGCCGGCCCGGTGGTGCTGCCACCTCCTGCGCGGTCGCCGGCCGACCTGCCGGGCATGCCGCATCACCTCGCTCCCTCCGGACCGCTCGTCGGCGAGCAGTTCGGCCCCCTGACGGTCACCACGCCCGGAATTCCGCGATGAACCGGCCGACAGCAGTCCCGCAAGCCACGTCGGGCCAAGGCCAGCGCGCCGGACCGCGCGGGCGCGCGAGCGTCGTACCCGCCAAGCGGTGGAGGTCGGGAACCGCGGAGCGTCGTTCGTCTTCCGGCATCGCGTCGGCAACGGGGTCATCTTCCTCGCGCTGGTGATAGCCGGCGCTCAGCTGTTCTACCTGCAGGTGCCCAAGGCCGCCGGCCTGCGCGCCGAGGCCGCGGGTCAGCTCAAGGTCACCGACGTCTAAAAAGCGGTCCGCGGCAGCATCGTCGACCGCAACAACAACCAACTGGCCTTCACCATCGAGGCCCGCGCACTGACCTTCCAGCCCAAGCGCATTCTCAAGCAACTGACCGACGCCAAGCAGAAGAACGCGAAAGCGCCTGACCCGCAACGGCGGTTGAACGAGATCGCCAAGGAGGTGGCGGTCCGGCTGAACAACAAGCCGGACAAAGCCACCATCCTGAAGAAGCTGCGCAGCGACGAGTCGTTCGTTTATCTGGCACGCGCCGTCGACCCCGCCATCGCCACCACGCATCACCCGGAAATTCCCCGAGGTCGGTGCCGAGCGCCAAGACCTGCGTCAGTATCCGGGCGGATCGCTGGCGGCCAATGTCGTCGGCGGAATCGACTGGGACGGACACGGTTTGCTCGGTTTGGAAGACTCCATGGACGCCGAGTTGGCCGGCACCGACGGATCGGTCACCTACGACCGCGGGTCCGACGGCGTGGTGATTCCGGGCAGCTACCGCAACCAGCATCACGCGGCCAACGGCGCGACGATCCAGCTGACCATCGACGACGATATCCAGTTCTACGTTCAGCAGCAGGTGCAGCAGGCCAAGAACCTCTCCGGTGCACGCAACGTCTCAGCGGTCGTGATGGATTCCAAGACCGGCGAAGTGCTGGCCATGTCCAACGACAACACCTTCGACCCCTCCCAGGACATCGGTCGTCAGGGCGACAAGCAGCTGGGCAACCCGGCGGTGTCCTCGCCGTTCGAGCCCGGTTCGGTGAACAAGATCATCACCGCCTCGTCGGTGATCGAGTACGGACTGTCCAATCCCGATGAGGTGCTGCAGGTTCCGGGCTCGATCAACATGGGTGGGGTGACCATTCACGACGCCTGGGTGCACGGCGTCGCGCCCTACACGACCACCGGTGTGTTCGGAAAGTCGTCGAACGTCGGAACGCTGATGCTGGCGCAACGCGTTGGGCCGCAACGCTACTTCGACATGCTCGAGAAGTTCGGTCTGGGCCAGCGCACCGGGATCGGCCTGCCCGGCGAGAGCGCGGGCCTGGTGCCGCCCATCGGGCAGTGGTCGGGCAGCTCGTTCTCCAACTTGCCTATCGGGCAGGGCCTTTCGATGACCCTGGTCCAGATGGCCGGCATGTACCAGGCGATCGCCAACGACGGCGTTCGGATGCCGCCGCGGATCATCAAGTCCACCGTCAGCGCGGACGGAGCGCGTACCGAAGAGCCACGCCCGGACGGGGTTCGGGTGGTGTCGCCGGAGACGGCCCGCACCGTGCGCAACATGTTGCGCGCGGTCGTGCAACGTGACCCGACAGGCGTTCAGCAGGGCACCGGACCGGCCGCCGCGGTCGAGGGCTACCAGATCGCCGGCAAGACCGGCACTGCGCAGCAGATCAACCCGGCGTGCGGCTGCTACTACGACAACGTCTACTGGATCACCTTTGCGGGAATGGCCACCACCGACGACCCGCGCTATGTCATCGGCATCATGATGGACAACCCGGCGCGCAATGCCGACGGGACGCCCGGTCACTCGGCGGCCCCGCTGTTCCACAACATCGCCGGCTGGTTGCTACAGCGCGGAAACGTCCCGCTGTCACCCGACCCCGGTCCGCCACTGCTGCTGCAGGCCATGTAGCCGGAAGTGAATTGCGGCGGGTCACCCGTTCCTGCTATGGGAGAATGACACAGCAAACCGGGAGGTAACGGGCATGGCGGCAGGCAAGAATTTTCGGGTGGACCTCGAAGCATTGGCGGGCTCGGCGGCGCACGTAGCCGGCCAGGGCGACGATCTGGCGACAGCCCATTTGTCGTCGGACAATCGCATCGCTTCGGCGCAGTCAGGCTGGGTTGGCAGTTCGGCGGCTGCGTTACAGACCCGGACGGCAGCGTGGCTGGAAACGTCGCGCCGACTGCTGACCAGTGTCGGCGATCATGCGCTGAATTTGAACAACGACGGCATCAGCATCGCGGCGCTCGAGCGTGAGAACGTCGAGAAGCTGCGCGCAGTGCACCCCGGCGCCGAGGGGTCGGCCGATCCGGCCTGAGTCGTGTTGACGGTGGCCGACATCGAACGGTGGAATGCCGGTGCGGTGCGCGCGGTGTTCCAGGCCGCGAATGCACGTGGGCAGGCCACCTTGGAGGCGTCGCGTCAGCTCAGCACCCTGTCGGTGTTCGACACCTGGGAAGGCGCCACCGCCGAGGCCCGAAAGCACGTCAACGCCGGCATCCGCCAAGACCTCGATGCCCACGGCAACGAGGCGCTCGCGGTGGCGCGGGCAGCCGATCAGGCCGCCGACGGTATTGAGCATGTGCAGTCCGAGCTGCGGACGTTGCGCCACGATGCCGCCGAAATGCACATGGCGATCGACGCGACGACCAACGCCTTGGTCCCGACGACCAATTGCCTTCCGGTGGAAGCGATTCTGGCTGAGGCACAGCTGCAGCCGCGGCTCGATGCGATTCTCGCCGAGGCCAACGCCGTCGACGAGGAGCTGGCCGCGGCGATCAACATGGCCGACGGCGACGTCGCCATCCCACCCGACGCCGGCCCGCCGGTCGGTCCGCAGGGGTTGACCCCGACGCAGCGCGAAAGCGACGCCAACCAGGAGCGGGTACGCGAAGAGCGCGCCAAACTCCAGGCGCACATCAACGACCTCAAGCAGGCCATCGCCCGGGCGGGCGGTGACCCGAACCGACTGCAGGACCTCAACAATCAGTTGAATGCCGCGCAGAACCGGATGGGCGAATACGACGCCATCGACGATGCGCTCACACGCGCGCCGGAGACCTACCTGACCCAGCTCGACATTCCGACCGACCCGGGCCAGAAGGTCCGGGCGGCAGTGGCGGTGGGCAACCCCGACACCGCGACCGACATTTCGGTGACGGTGCCCGGCATCGGATCGACCACGAAGGATTCCTTACCCAGCATGGTCGGTGAGGCTCGCAACCTTCAGCGGACCGCAGAGAACGAGCTGAGAAGGCTCGGACGTTCGGGTTCGGTGGTTACCATCGCGTGGATGGGCTACGACCCACCGGCGAACACGCTCAACACGACCAGCCCGCGTGATTTCTGGCGCACGATCAACGACGAACGGGCGCAGGCCGGAGCCTCGGCGTTGGCGCCGTATCTTCAGCAGCTTCATACCAATAACCCCAGTGCCCACCTCAGCCTGTTCGGTCACAGCTACGGGTCGCTGACGTCCTCGCTGGCGCTGCAGCAGCTCAATGCGCAGGGCTTGCATCCGGTCAACGACGCGGTGTTTTACGGCTCGCCCGGACTGGAGCTCGACAACCCCAGTCAGCTGGGCCTGGCCGACGGGCACGCGTTCGTCATGAAAGCCCCACCGGGAGACGACTGGATTCCGGAACTGGCACCGCTCGCGCCGCTGCATGGCTGGGGCTCGGACCCGTACGGCGGGATGCTGCCCGAGCTGTCTTCGCAAGCCGGGACGAGTCCCGACGGCGTACTGCGAGAGGGTGTGCACAGCCACGCCGACTATCCGCGCGCGGTCACCGGGCCCGGAGGCGAGCAGATGCTGAGAATGTCTGGCTACAACCTGGCGGTCGTCGCCGCCGGGATCGCCGATTTACCGGATGGTGGAGAGCAATTGATGATGGCGCCCACGCTGTTGAACCCGCACCCGCACCCAGGTCGGTGATGATGGTGCGGGCCGTGGCATGGGCCGGATGGACGGTGGTGTTGGCTATGTCGGTATTCGGTTGCGGCGCAGGGGATCCGGGATCTCACGGCAATCCTGGTCCAGAGCGCGTCGCGGAACTGGAGAATGGGCTTCGGTCCAAGCCGAGCTTCGAAGCCGCCCGTGCTGAATATGAGAAGGCAGCAAATCAGATGGCGACCGACATCGCCGCGCTGGTGCCGGGCATGACGTGGAAGGTCGACGAAAACAGTTGGAGTGGTTGCGGAGGCGACTACGTCTGGACGCGCGCCGTGCACGTGAATTACCGCATCGTGCTGGACCGCCCGATACCTGATGCGCAGTGGCCGACGGCGCTGCAGATTGTCAAGGACGGCGCCGCGCGTTTCGGTGCCACGACGGTGAGCGTTTTCATGGACCAGCCGGGTAACAGAGACCTTGCCATCGCCGGCGCGGGGGCCCAGTTCCAACTCGGTACCAAGGTGCAGACGGTGCTGGACGCTTCCTCCGACTGCCGCATGCGCGAAACCGACACTGCGACGCCGACGCCAAAACCATGAGATGACAGGCCGAACCGAGCACCGGGGTCGTTTGGTGGTGAATTGGATCCTGGCGGTCCTGACCGTGCCGGGCGCGTTGTTCGTCCTGCTGTTCGGCTTCGCGGCGGCGATGGGCACCGATCGATGCGCCTACGAAGATTGCCCGCGGATGGGCCCGCCAGTTCCCATACTGACCCTGTTGGTTTTCGGTGCCCCCCTGCTTTCGCTGGCGACGATCATCGCCTCCATCAGGACCGCGCGGCGGGGCTGGGGCTTCGCGATCCCGTTGGCGGTGTTGGCGCTGTTCAGCATCGACGTCGTCGTCCTCTACCTGTCGTTCAGGCCGTAACGGCTTGCCGTCGAAAATCTGCCGCTCGATAAGGTGTCAGGGCTGATCGTGGCGCTGAACCGGGCGTGGAGAACCAATCGACAGACGGAGGTGATGGCGGTGCCCGCTGCGCTGCGTCCCACCTCCGTCGCGGGTGTCCCGCTGTCGCAACTGGCCGCCCAGGTGGGCGCGGTACCCGCCGAGGGCGGCACCGCGTCGGAGCTGCAGATCACCGGCGTGACCCTGCGAGCGCAAGATGTCCAGCCCGGCGACCTGTTTGCCGCCCTACCGGGCGCGACGACACACGGCGCGCGCTTCGTTCCAGACGCGGTCGAACGCGGGGCCGTCGCGGTGCTCACCGATGCGGACGGGCTGGCGCAGCTGAACCGTGATGCCGGCTCGGTGGCCGTGCTCGTCCACCCTCGACCCCGCAGCGTTCTGGGCGACGTCGCCGCCACGGTGTACGGACGCCCGTCCGAGCACCTCACCGTCGTCGGCGTCACCGGGACGTCGGGCAAGACCACGACGACATATCTGATCGAAGCCGGTCTGCGGTCGGCTGGACGCGCGGTCGGTCTGATCGGCACCGTCGGCCTGCGGATCAACGGCGAAGACATTCCCAGCGCCCTGACCACCCCCGAGGCGCCTGCCTTGCAGGCGCTGCTGGCGGTGATGGCCGAGCGTGGCGTCGACACGGTGGTGATGGAAGTGTCCAGTCACGCCCTGACCCTGGGGCGGGTGGACGGCATCCGGTTCGCGGTCGGCGGATTCACCAACCTGTCCCGCGACCATCTCGACTTCCACCTGACCATGGAGGACTACTTCGAGGCCAAGGCGCGACTGTTCGACCCGGCATCGCCGCTGCATGCCCGGCGCGCGGTGGTGTGCGTGGACGACGATGCCGGCCACGCGATGGCGCGTCGCGCCGCCAAGGCGGTCACGGTCAGCACCAAGGGCCGCCCGGCCGACTGGCGCGCCGAGGCGACTACGGCACGGGCCGGTGTGCAGGAGTTCACTGCGGTCGACCCGGCCGGCGTCCATCACCGGACGGGCATCGCGCTCCCCGGCGACTACAACATCGCCAATTGTCTTGTCGCACTGGCGGTTCTCGACGCTGTCGGGGTTTCCCCGGAGCAGGCGTCAGCGGGCCTGCGGCACACCCAGGTTCCCGGGCGGCTCGAGCGGATCGACCGTGGGCAGGACTTCCTCGCGCTGGTCGACTACGCGCACAAGCCGGGCGCGCTGCACGAGGTGCTGCGGACGCTACGCCGCCCGGGTGGCCGACTGGCCGTCGTATTCGGCGCCGGCGGCGACCGCGACCCGGGCAAACGGGCCCAGATGGGCCGCGTCGCCGCGGAGTTGGCCGATCTGGTGGTGGTGACCGACGACAATCCTCGCAGCGAGGACCCGGCCGCGATCCGCCGTGAAATCCTGGCCGGCACAGCCGAAGTCGCCGTCGACACCGATGTGGTCGAGATCGGGGACCGGCGTGCGGCGATCGATCACGCCGTGGCCTGGGCGGCGGCCGGGGATGTGGTGCTGATCGCCGGTAAGGGCCACGAAACCGGCCAGACCCGCAACGGTCAGACGCAGCCCTTCGACGACCGGATCGAGCTGGCGGCGGCGCTGGAGGCTCTCGGATGACCGCCGGCGACGATGCAGAGCGCAGCGATGAGGAGGAGCGGCGCACATGATCGATCTCACCGTGGCGCAGGTCGCCTCGATCGTCGGAGGGGAGCTGGCCGACGTCTCCGCCGAGGATGCGGCCGGCCTGCACATCACCGGGACCGTCGAATTCGATTCGCGCAAAGTCACTTCCGGCGGGCTGTTCCTGGCGTTGCCGGGTGCTCGCGTCGACGGACACGACCATGCCGCCGCCGCGGTTGCGGCGGGCGCCGTCGCCGTGCTCGCCGCCCGGCCGGTCGGCGTGCCCGCGATCGTCGTTCCGGCCGCCCCGACACGCACCGACGGGGGACTGGCCGGTGTCCTCGAGCACGACAGCGACGGCGCGGGTGCGGCGGTGCTGGCCGCGCTGGCCAAGCTCGCCGCCGCGGTGGCCGCCGAGTTGGTGGCCGGCGGTCTGACGATCGTCGGCATCACCGGCTCGTCGGGCAAGACGTCGACCAAAGACCTGCTGGCCGCGGTGCTCGCGCCCGCTCGGCGAAGTGATTGCGCCACCCGGATCTTTCAACAACGAACTCGGCCACCCGTGGACGGTGCTGCGCGCCACACCCAGCACCGACTATCTGATCCTCGAACTGTCAGCCCGACACTCGGGCAACATCGCCGCGCTGGCCGCGATCGCGCCGCCCGCCATCGGCGTGGTGCTCAATGTCGGCACCGCACACCTCGGCGAATTCGGTTCGCGGGAAGCCATCGCCAGAACTAAAAGCGAACTGCCACAAGCTGTTCCGCCCTCAGGCGTCGTTGTGCTCAACGTCGACGACCCGGCGGTGGCGGCGATGGCCGAGGTGACCGCGGCCCGGGTGGTACGGATCAGCCGGCACAGCCAGACCGATGTGTGGGCCGGCCCGGTGACGCTCGACGAATTGGCCAGGCCGCAGTTCACCCTGCACGCGGGCGACGACGCCGTCGACGTCAGCCTGGCCGTGCACGGCGATCACCACGTCAGCAACGCGCTGTGCGCGGCCGCTGTCGCGCTCGAATGCGGCGCCACCACCGCGCAGGTTGCCCAGGCGCTGGCCGGCGCCGGCCCCGTGTCGGGTCACCGGATGCGGGTGAGCACCCGCGCCGACGGGGTGACGATCATCGACGACGCCTACAACGCCAACCCGGATTCCATGCGCGCCGGTCTGCAGGCGCTGGCCTGGATTTCGGTCTCGGGCGGGGCGGGCCCCGCCGGAAGGCGCCGCAGTTGGGCGGTGCTGGGCGAGATGGGCGAACTCGGCGGCGACGCGATATCCGAGCATGACCGCATCGGCCGGTTGGCGGTGCGATTAGATGTGTCTCGACTCATTGTCGTCGGAACGGGGAGGTCTATGAGCGCCATGCACCACGGCGCGGTCATGGAAGGGGCGTGGGGTTCTGAGGGCGAACGAGGAGCCGTCCTCGTCGCCGACGCTGACGCCGCCCTGGCCATGCTGCGGGCTGAACTGCAGCCTGGCGACGTGGTGCTGGTCAAGGCCTCCAACGCCGCGGGACTTGGTGCGCTGGCCGATTCGCTGGCCGCAGACAGCCGAGGCGACACCCGATGATCGACATCCTGCTCGCCGTCGCGATCTCGCTGACGGTGTCGATCCTGCTGACCCCGATGCTGATCCGGCTGTTCAACCGGCAGGGCTTCGGCCACGAGATCCGCGAGGACGGCCCGCCGAGCCACAAGACCAAGCGCGGCACGCCGTCGATGGGTGGCGTCGCGATCCTGGCCGGCATCTGGGCGGGCTACCTCGGCACCCACCTGGCCGGCCTGGCGTTCAACGGCAACGGCCCGTCGGCCTCGGGTCTGCTGGTGCTGTTCCTGGCCACCACGCTCGGTGCCGTCGGATTCGTCGACGACCTGATCAAGATCCGCCGCGCACGCAACCTGGGGCTCAACAAGACCGCCAAGACCGTCGGCCAGATCACCGCCGCCGTGCTGGTCGGCATCCTGGTCCTGCAATTCCGCAACGACGCCGGGCTGACCCCGGGCACCTCGGACCTGTCGTATGTGCGCGAAATCGCCACCGTCACACTGGCTCCCGCGCTCTTCGTGTTGTTCTGCGTGGTCGTCGTCAGTGCCTGGTCCAACGCGGTCAACTTCACCGACGGCCTGGACGGCCTGGCCGCCGGCTCGATGGCCATGGTGACCGCCGCCTACGTGCTGATCACGTTCTGGCAGTACCGCAACGCGTGCGCGACCGCGCCCGGGCTGGGTTGCTACAACGTGCGCGACCCGCTGGACCTGGCGATCATCGCGGCGGCGACGGCGGGCGCATGCATCGGGTTCCTGTGGTGGAACGCCGCACCGGCCAAGATCTTCATGGGCGACACCGGGTCGCTGGCGCTGGGCGGCATCATCGCCGGTATCTCGGTGACCAGCCGCACCGAGATCCTCGCGGTGGTGCTCGGCTCGCTGTTCGTCGCCGAGATCGTGTCGGTGGTGATGCAGATCCTGGCGTTTCGCACCACCGGTCGACGGGTGTTCCGGATGGCGCCGTTCCATCATCACTTCGAGCTGGCGGGCTGGGCCGAGACCACCGTGATCATCCGGTTCTGGCTGCTCACCGCGATCAGCTGCGGCCTGGGGGTGGCGCTGTTCTACAGCGAGTGGCTCGCGGCGACCGGCGGCGGGTGACCTTGGCTCCCGCGCTCGAGCCGTTGTCGGCAGGGGCGCAAGTGCTGGTCGCGGGTGGCGGCGTGACCGGCCGTGCGGTGCTGGCGGCGCTCGCGGAGCTCGGCGTCCGGGCGACACTGTGCGACGACGACGCGGCCACCCGGCGGCAGTTTGCCGAGGCCGGCACGCCGACTGTGGATTCGAAGACCGCCGTCGATCGCATCGCCGACTACGCGCTGGTGGTCGTCAGCCCCGGCTTCCCGCCGACCGCGCCGGTGCCTGCCGCAGCCGCATCCGCAGAGATTCCGGTCTGGGGCGACGTCGAGCTGGCCTGGCGACTCGACCAGGCCGGCCACTACGGGCCGCCGCGGCGCTGGCTGGCGGTCACCGGCACCAACGGCAAGACCACCACCACGTCGATGCTGCACGCGATGCTCGTCGCCGGTGGCGTCAACAGCCGGCTATGCGGCAACATCGGCAGCCCGGTGCTTGACGAGTTGCATGAGCCCGCCGACGTGCTGGCCGTCGAGCTGTCGAGCTTCCAGCTGCACTGGGCTCCGTCGGTGCGACCCGAGGCCGGGGTCGTGCTCAACATCGCCGAAGATCACCTCGACTGGCACGGCACCCTGGCTGACTACGCCGCCGCGAAGGCCGGCGTGCTGCGTGGCCGGGTGGCGGTGGCCGGCCTGGACGACCCGCGGGCAGCCGAGCTGCTCGCGGCGGCCCCGGCGCCGGTCCGGGTGGGTTTTCGGCTCGGTGAACCCGCGGCCGGCGAACTCGGTGTGCGCGACGGTGAGCTGATCGATCGAGCCTTTGTCTCGGCCGGCTCCGGCGGCGAGGCGCTGGCCCCGGTGTCGTCGATCCCGGTGCCGGGCCCGGTGGGCGTGCTCGACGCCTTGGCGGCCGCGGCGCTGGCCCGCAGCATCGGGGTGCCGGGCGAGGCGATCGCTTCGGCGCTGTCGTCGTTTCGGGTGGGCCGGCACCGCGCCGAGCTCGTCGCCGTGGTCGACCAGATCAGCTACGTCGACGACTCCAAGGCGACCAACCCGCATGCCGCCGAGGCGTCGCTGCTGGCCTACCCGCGGGTGGTGTGGATCGCCGGCGGGCTGCTCAAGGGCGCATCGGTGCACGAGACCGTGCAAAGGGTGGCGTCGCGGCTGGTTGGAGCGGTGCTGATCGGCCGGGATCGGGCAATGGTTGCCGAGGCGTTATCGCGACACGCACCGGATGTGCCCGTCGTACAGGTTGTGGCAGGCGAGGATATTGCTATGCATGCGACTGCTGAGTCTCCTGTTACGTATGTGACACATGTGGTTCCGTTCGTCCGATGAGACTGTCGGCACCCGCGTCATGAACGCCGCTGTGACCGCCGCCCGAGACCTTGCCGGCCCCGGCGACACGGTGCTGCTGGCACCGGCCGGTGCGTCATTTGACCAGTTCACCGGCTACGCGGACCGCGGCGACGCGTTCGCGGCCGCGGTCCGCGCCACCCGCCGGTAGCGGCCGGGTGAAAATCACGCTGACCCGGCTGCTGCGCCGGGGAACCAAGGCGCGACCAGTCGACGGACGCTGACGCCGACGGAGGCCGACGACCCGAAGCCCGCCAAGGCGACGGCCGTGATCGCCGGCGAGCCCCGCACACCCGTTCGGGGCGTGGCTGGGCCGGCCGATGACGTCGTTCCACCTGATCATCGCGGTGGCGGCGCTGTTGACCACGCTGGGCCTGATCATGGTGCTGTCGGCGTCGGGGGTCCGTTCTTACGACGACGACGGATCGGCGTGGACGATCTTCGGCCGCCAGGTGCTCTGGACGATCGTCGGGTTGTTCGCCTGCTACCTGGCACTGCGGTTGCCGGTGCGGTTCATGCGGCGGATGGCGTTCACCGGCTTCGCCGCGACCATCGTCATGCTGGTCCTGGTGCTGATCCCGGGAATCGGCAAGGAAGCCAACGGATCCCGTGGGTGGTTCGTGATCGCCGGCTTCTCGATGCAGCCCTCCGAGCTGACCAAGATCGCCTTCGCGATCTGGGGTGCGCACTTGCTGGCGGCGCGACGCATGGAGCGGGCTTCGCTGCGGGAGATGCTGATCCCGCTGGTGCCGGCGGCGGTCATCGCGCTGGCTCTCATCCTCGCGCAGCCCGACCTTGGCCAGACGGTGTCGATGAGCATCATCCTGCTGGGCCTGTTCTGGTACGTCGGTCTGCCGCTGCGGGTTTTTCTGAGCTCGCTGGCCGCCGCGATCGTCGCGGCGGGCGTGCTGGCGGTGTCGGCCGGTTACCGCTCTGACCGGGTGCGGTCGTGGCTGGACCCGGGTCAGGATCCTCAGGACTCCGGGTATCAGGCGCGTCAGGCCAAGTTTGCGCTGGCCAACGGCGGTATTTTCGGCGACGGCCTCGGTCAGGGCACCGCAAAGTGGAACTACCTGCCCAACGCCCACAACGACTTCATCTTCGCGATCATCGGCGAGGAACTCGGCCTGGTCGGTGCGCTCGGCCTGCTCGCATTGTTCGGGTTGTTCGCCTACACCGGGATGCGTATCGCGCGGCGCTCGGCCGACCCGTTCCTGCGGCTGCTGACGGCCACCACCACGTTGTGGGTGATCGGTCAGTCGTTCATCAACGTCGGCTATGTGATCGGACTGCTGCCCGTCACCGGAATCCAGCTGCCGCTGATCTCTGCCGGTGGAACATCAACGGCTACAACGCTTTTGATGATCGGCATGATGGCAAACGCGGCCCGGCACGAACCCGAGGCGGTCGCTGCGCTGCGGGCCGGACGCGACGACCGGATGAACCGAATCCTGCGGCTGCCGCTTCCGGAGCCCTATTCGCCGACCCGGGTCGAAGCGCTGCGCGACCGGTTGCGCAGCAAGCCGAAGCCGAGCAAGCCGCCGCGCAAGAAATCCGCCGGGCGGCCCGCGAGACCGCCTGCCGTGGATCGGCGGGCGAACCCCGCAGGGCATCATGTAGGCGGAAAGCGGTCCACCGGCCAGCGTCACGCGCATGGCCGTCGAGCACTGGAAGGTCAGCGCTACGGGTGAGCGACTCGGTCACGGGGTTATCGGCCACAGGGCCAACCGGGCGTTCGTCGTTGTCGGTGGTGCTCGCGGGCGGCGGCACGGCCGGCCATGTTGAGCCCGCGATGGCCGTGGCCGATGCCCTGGTCGCACTCGATCCCAGCGTCCGCATCACCGCACTCGGCACCGCACGTGGCCTGGAGACCAGGCTGGTTCCCGAGCGTGGTTATCACCTCGAGCTGATCACCCCGGTGCCGCTGCCGCGCAAGCCCACCGGTGACCTGGCCCGCCTGCCGCCCCGGGTACTGCGTGCGGTCCGTCAGACCCGCGCTGTCCTGGACAAAGTGGATGCCGACGTGGTGATCGGATTCGGCGGCTACGTGGCGCTGCCGGCCTACCTGGCTGCCCGTGGCACGACGCGGCGAAGCCGCCGGGTGCCGGTAGTGATTCACGAAGCGAATGCCAGCGCCGGCCTGGCCAACCGGGTCGGGGCCCGCAGCGCGCAACGGGTCCTCTCGGCGGTGCCCGATCCCGGTCTGAGGCGTGCAGAAGTGGTCGGTGTGCCGGTCCGAGAGGCGATCACCTCGCTGGACCGCGCCGCGCTGCGTTCGACGGCGCGGGCGCACTTCGGTTTCGCCGACGACGCCAGGGTGCTACTGGTGTTCGGCGGCTCGCAGGGTGCCGCCTCCCTCAACCGCGCGGTCGCGGCGGCCGCCGGGGATTTGGCGGCCGCCGGGATTTCGGTGCTGCACGCTCACGGCGCCAAGAACACCATCGACCTGCGCGACCCGGAACCCGGCGACCCGCCGTACGTCGCGGTCCCGTATCTGAGCCGGATGGATCTGGCTTACGCCGCGGCCGACCTGGCGATCTGCCGCTCCGGCGCGATGACGGTGGCGGAGGTTACCGCCGTGGGCCTGCCCGCCGTCTACGTGCCGCTGCCGATCGGCAACGGCGAGCAGCGGCTCAATGCGTTACCAGTGGTCAATGCCGGCGGCGGCTTGCTGATCGCCGACGCCGACCTGACGCCGGCCTTCATCGCCGACCAGGTGTGCGCGCTGCTCACCGACGAGTCGCGGCTGGCGGCGATGACGACGGCCGCGGCGCTGGTCGGGCATCCGGATGCCGCGCGACAGGTGGCCCGCATCGCGTTGGACATCGCACGCGCGGGGCGGGATGCGCGAAAACCGCGAACGACGGGGAGATTGCGCCGATGAACAAGCCGCTGCCCCCCGAACTGCAGCGAGTGCACATGGTCGGAATCGGGGGAGCAGGCATGTCGGGAATCGCCCGCATCCTGCTGGACCGGGGCGGGCAGGTGTCGGGGTCCGATGCCAAGGAGTCGCGCGGTGTGCGTGCGCTGGAGGCGCGTGGCGCGCGGATTCGGATCGGCCACGACGCGTCTTCGCTGGATCTGCTGCCGGGTGGGCCCACCGCGGTGATCACCACTCACGCCGCCATACCGAAGACCAACCCCGAACTCGTCGAAGCCCGCCGGCGCGGCATTCCGGTGGTGTTACGCCCGGCCGTTCTGGCCAAGCTGATGGCCGGGCGGACCACGCTGATGGTGACCGGGACGCACGGCAAGACGACCACGACGTCGATGTTGATTGTGGCCCTGCAACATTGCGGCCGGGACCCGTCCTTCGCGGTCGGTGGTGAACTGGGTGAGGCCGGCACCAACGCTCATCACGGTAGCGGTGACTGCTTCGTCGCCGAGGCCGACGAGAGCGACGGCTCGCTGCTGGAATACACCCCGAATGTCGCCGTGGTCACCAACATCGAGGCCGACCACCTCGACTTCTTCGGCAGCTCCGACGCCTACATCGCGGTGTTCGACGCGTTTGCGGAGCGCATCGCTCCGGGCGGTGCGCTAGTGGTCTGCATCGACGATCCTGGCGCGGCGGCGCTGGCGGAACGCGTTGCAGCGCTGGGCATCCGGGTGTTGCGGTACGGCTCCTCCGATCATGGGTCCGGCCAAGCGCTGGCCGGGACGTTGCTGTCGTGGGAGCAGCAGGGGACCGAGGCGGTCGCGCACGTCAAGCTCGACGGCGAAATCCATCCGTTGGTGATGCGACTCGCGGTGCCGGGTCGGCACATGGCACTCAACGCGCTGGGTGCGCTACTGGCTGCCATCGAAATCGGCGCCTCGGCCGACTGCGTGCTGGACGGGCTGGCCGGCTTCGAAGGCGTACGCCGTCGTTTCGAACTGATCGGGACTGCTTCTGCGGTAAAGGTTTTCGATGACTACGCGCATCATCCGACGGAGGTCGGCGCCACGCTGGAGGCGGTGCGGACGTTACTGGAGCAGATCTGGTACCGGCCGTTCGCTGGTGGTGTTTCAGCCGCACTTGTATTCGCGGACAAAGGCTTTCGCCACTGAATTCGGTGCGGCGCTCGACGGGGCCGACCAGGTGTTCGTGCTCGACGTCTACGGTGCCCGCGAACAGCCCATCGCCGGGGTGAGCGGAGCCAGCATCGCCGAGCACGTCGGCGTCCCAGTGCAGTACCTGCCCGATTTCTCCGCGGTCGCAGAAGCGGTGGCCGCCGCCGCTGCACCCGGCGATGTCGTCGTCACCATGGGTGCGGGCGACGTCACGATGCTTGCGCCCGAAATTCTCACCGCGCTGCGGATGCGGGCCAACCGCAGCGCGCCGGGTCGGCCGGGGGCGTCGTGATGACCGAGCCGGACGACGATGTGACGCCGGGCGAACCCGTCGAGGATCTGACCGCAGCGGAGCCGGTCGCGGACGCTGATGACGAAGACGGCAGCGCTGCCGAGCCGGCCCGGGCCGAAGAACCCGAAGAACCCGGCGTCGTCGAGGGGCCGCGGCGTCGAGAGCGCCGGGAACGCGCCGAGCGCCGCGAAGCGCAAGCCCGGGCGGTGGCCATCGAGCAGGCCCGCCGCGAAGCCAAACGTGCGGCGCGCGGACGCGCCACAACTCCCAAACCTGTTGCGCGCGGGTCAGTTCGGGGCTTGAAGCTGTTCCTGTTGTCGTTGCTGCTGATCGTCGTCATCACCGGGATCGGCCTGATCCTGTACTTCACCCCGGTGATGTCGGCCCGCAGCATCATCATCAACGGCATCGGCGCGGTCAGTCGCGACGAGGTGCTCGGCGCAGCGCACGTCGAGCCCGGAACGCCGCTACTGCAGATCGACACCGACGGCATCGCCGACCGGGTGGCGGCGATCCGCCGGGTGGCCAGCGCGCACGTGCAACGCGACTACCCGTCGGCGCTGATGATCACCGTCGTTGAACGAATTCCAGTGGTGGTCAAGGACTTTCCCGACGGGCCGCATCTGTTCGACCGGGACGGCGTCGACTTCGCGACCGCACCGCCGCCGCCGGCGCTGCCCTACATCGACGTCGACAATCCGGGCCCGGCCGACCCGGCGACCAAGGCCGCGCTCGCGGTGCTGACCGCGCTGCGACCCGAAGTGGTCGCGCAGGTGAGCCGAATCGCCGCGCCGTCGGTCGCGTCGATCACGCTGACATTGGCCGACGGGCGCACGGTGATCTGGGGGACCAATGAGCGGACGGAGGAAAAGGCCCAGAAACTGGCGGCCCTGCTGACCCGGCCGGGGCGGACCTACGACGTCTCCAGTCCGGATCTGCCGACCGTCAGATGAGCATTCGCCCTGACTGGTGATTCCCTGGGGGGATCGAGCCGTGTCGTCGTAAATTCGAGACGTGAGAACCTACGTAGCCTTCACCGCCGCATTCAGCCTCGCTGTCGTCGCCGTCGCATCCACGCCGCAGGCAAAGGCTGACCCCGGAAATCCGATCGGCACCGCGACAATGCGGGTGATCGGCGCCGCCGGGCCGGTGACTCTCCGGTATCAGATCAACGGCGGTCCAGAACACACCGAGACCGATGTCACGCTGCCGTGGGAGAAGCAGTATCCGGTGTACGACGAGATTTCGACGTCGGTCAGCGCCGACGGCGGCGACTCCGCCGTTACCTGCACCATCACGATGGGCGACAAATTGGTTTCCTACCAGACCGAACCGCGGCCCACCTGCAGCTTCGCCTATTTCGGATAGCGCCCAGAGCCGCTAATCGGTTGGGTTGCAGCGCGACCGCAGAATCCGCGCCCAGCTGCGCGGCCGGCCCGACGCAAGGTCTGTAGCCGACGCGGTGCCAAATTCGGCCGAAATTCGCCCGCGGCTCGTCGGCGCGCCTGCATCGATCAGGTACGCGACGGCCATACCGTTCTGTTTGCGCGAATCAACTTGACATAACTCTAACTCTTTACCTGAGGTTTAGGTTTGCCGAGCCGATCCGCAATAGAGCAGTCCCACCAGGGAGGAAGACAGAATGATGACCCCGCCGCACAACTACTTGGCCGTCATCAAAGTCGTGGGGATAGGCGGCGGCGGTGTGAACGCCGTCAACCGCATGATCGAGCAAGGGCTCAAGGGCGTGGAGTTCATCGCCATCAACACCGACGCCCAGGCGCTGTTGATGAGCGATGCCGACGTCAAGCTCGACGTCGGTCGTGACTCCACCCGAGGGCTGGGCGCCGGTGCCGACCCCGAGGTCGGCCGCAAGGCCGCCGAAGACGCCAAGGACGAGATCGAGGAACTGCTCCGCGGGGCCGACATGGTCTTCGTCACCGCGGGTGAAGGCGGTGGAACCGGTACCGGTGGAGCGCCTGTGGTCGCCAGCATCGCCCGCAAGCTGGGCGCGCTGACCGTCGGAGTGGTCACCCGGCCGTTCTCCTTCGAGGGCAAGCGCCGCAGCACCCAGGCCGAAAACGGC
Organism: uncultured Actinomycetota bacterium; assembly: GCA_963796825.1. Lineage (GTDB taxonomy): Bacteria > Actinomycetota > Actinomycetes > Mycobacteriales > Mycobacteriaceae > Mycobacterium. The sequence goes on along the minus strand of CAWCNE010000003.1, from coordinate 265,647 downwards.
ATCGCGGTTGCTGCGCGAAAGCTGCGACACCCTGATCGTGATCCCCAACGACCGCCTGCTGCAGATGGGCGATGCCGCGGTGTCGCTGATGGACGCCTTCCGCAGCGCCGACGAGGTGCTGCTCAACGGTGTGCAGGGCATCACCGACCTGATCACCACCCCGGGCCTGATCAACGTCGACTTCGCCGACGTCAAGGGCGTCATGAGCGGGGCGGGCACCGCGCTGATGGGCATCGGCTCGGCCCGCGGTGACGGCCGCGCGCTGAAGGCCGCGGAGATCGCGATCAACTCGCCGCTGCTGGAGGCTTCGATGGAGGGCGCCCAGGGCGTGCTGATGTCGGTCGCCGGCGGCAGCGACCTGGGTTTGTTCGAGATCAACGAGGCGGCATCGCTGGTGCAGGACGCCGCTCATCAGGACGCCAACATCATTTTCGGAACGGTGATCGACGACTCGCTCGGCGACGAGGTGCGGGTCACGGTGATCGCGGCGGGATTCGACGCGAGCGGGCCCGGTCGAAAGCCGGTCGTCAGCACCGCCAATGCCGCCGCGACCACGGTCGCCTCGGGCAAGCACGGCAAAGTCAGCTCCAGCTTGTTCGAGCCGGCCGACGCGGTCAGCGTGTCGGTGCCGACCAACGGCGCGACGTTCGACATCGGCGGCGAGGACGACGACGTCGATGTGCCGCCATTCATGCGGCGCTAGCCGCGCGACGACATGGCGGCCTTGCTCCGGCCGGATACTGGACAGGTGAGCGTTCGCATCCGGCGGGTCAGCACGACACGGGCGGGCGGTGTTTCGGCGCCGCCGTTCGACAGCTTCAACCTCGGCGACCATGTCGGTGACGAGCCGGCTGCGGTCGCGGCCAATCGGGCGCGGCTGGCCAAAGCCATCGGCCTGGGCCCCGACCGGTTGGTGTGGATGAATCAGGTGCACGGCGATCATGTCGAGGTGGTCGACGGTCCACGCCAGACCGCGTTCGACAACACCGACGGATTGGTCACGCGCACACCGCGATTGGCATTGGCGGTGGTGACCGCCGACTGCGTTCCGGTGCTGTTGGCCGATGCGACGGCAGGCGTGATCGCCGCCGTGCACGCCGGTCGGGTCGGCGCGCAAAACGGAGTGGTGGCACGCGCGGTCGAGGCGATGGTGGGTCTGGGTGCGCGCGAACCGGACATCTCGGTGCTGCTGGGCCCGGCGGTCAGCGGCCGCAACTACGAGGTGCCCGCGGCCATGGCCGACGAGGTAGAGGCTGCGTTGCCGGGCAGTCGCACCACCACCTCTGCCGGTACGCCGGGGCTGGACCTTCGCGCCGGAATCGCTTGTCAGCTGCAGGCTTTGGGGGTAAGCGCCGTCGAGGTCGACCCGCGGTGCACGGTGGACGACACCAATCTGTTCAGCCACCGGCGCGGCGCCCCGACCGGGCGACTGGCCTCGGTGGTGTGGATGGAATGAGTGTGGCGGTAAACCTTTCAGCCCGACCGGAGCGGGAAATGGAATTGGCCGATTCTTTGTCGGCGTTACGATCGCGGCTTGCCGCGGCCGCCGAAGCGGCCGGCCGCAAACTCGACGAAATTCAACTCCTGCCTATTACCAAATTCTTTCCGGCTACCGATGTAGCGATTTTGTCGCGATTGGGATGCGCCGCCTTCGGCGAATCCCGCGACCAGGAAGCGGCGGCAAAGGTCGCCGAAGTCGATAGGTTGCTGGACGGCCCGGCGCAGGGCGATCCCGCGACCGGTCGCCGGCACTGGCACATGGTGGGCACGATTCAGCGCAACAAGGCCCGGTCGCTGGCCGGCTGGGCGCACACCGCCCACTCGGTCAGCAGTACCCGTGTGGTCGCCGCGCTCGACCGCGCCGTCGCAGGCGCACTCGGCGAGGGACACCGAGCGAATCCGCTGCGGGTGTACGTCCAGATCAGCCTCGACGGTGACGTGTCCCGCGGCGGCGTCGACGTCTCCGACACCGCGGCGGTCGACGACATCTGTGCGCAGGTCGACGCCGCGAATCCCTCGAACTGGTTGGGCTGATGGGCATCCCGCCGCTGGACTGGGAGCCCGACCGGGCGTTCGCGCGCCTGCAGTCAGAACACCAGCGAGTGCGCCGGGCGCACCCGGACGCGGCGGGATTGTCGGCCGGGATGTCGAACGACCTCGAAACCGCGGTCAAACATGGTTCGACGTGTGTGCGTGTCGGTACCGCATTGTTGGGCCAACGCCCGATACCGTCACCGTCAATAGTCACTCCAGTCACATCTTCATCACAGACACCGGAATCCCCAGAGCTGTAGAAGGGTCAAGCGATGAGCACACTGCACAAGGTCAAGGCCTACTTCGGTATGGCTCCGATGGAGGACTACGACGACGAGTACTACGACGACCACGCGTCCGGCGCGGACCGGCGGCTACGCGCGTCAGCGCTTCGGCGATGAGGGGTACGGCCCCGCTACGAAGGTCGTGAGTACGACGACCCGCGCAGCGAGACCGCCGAGTACGGCTCGGCCGGCTACCGCGGCGGCTACGCCGACGAACCGCGGTTCCGCGGACCTGACTACGACCGCCCGAGATGGCCCGGCCGCGTTTCGGGTCGCTGCGCGGCTCCACCCGCGGCGCGCTCGCGATGGACCCGCGCCGGATGGCGATGTTGTTCGACGAGAGCAGCCCGCTGTCGAAGATCACCACGCTGCGGCCCAAGGACTACAGCGAGGCCCGCACCATCGGTGAGCGGTTCCGCGACGGCACTCCGGTGATCATGGACCTGGTCTCGATGGACAACGCCGACGCCAAACGGCTGGTCGACTTCGCCGCAGGCCTGGCGTTCGCGCTACGTGGCTCGTTCGACAAAGTGGCGACCAAGGTGTTCCTGCTCTCACCTGCCGACGTCGACGTCTCACCCGAAGAGCGCCGACGGATCGCCGAGACCGGGTTTTACGCCTACCAGTAGCCATCCGGCGGCTCCGCGTCCGAGCCGGTAGGCTGACTTTGCCCTGCTGGAATGCAGCGTGGGCTGTCGCCAAGGTCACATCTTCATCACTAAGGTCGGGCTCTCGTTGACGCTGTTCGTGCACATCATTGGTTTTGCGCTGTTCATCTTTTGGCTACTGCTGATCGCGCGCGTCGTCGTTGAATTCATCCGATCGTTCAGCCGGGATTGGCACCCGCGCGGTTTGACCGTGGTGATCCTCGAAATCATCCTTTCGGTCACCGATCCGCCGGTGAATCTGTTGAGACGGCTGATACCCCAGCTCACCGTCGGTGCCGTTCGCTTCGACCTGTCCATCATGGTGCTGCTGCTGGTGGCGTTCATCGGCATGACCATGGCACTGGACTATCACGTCTGAATCGGCCCGACCCGGCGCCGCCTAGCGCTGAATGCCGAGTCGAGGCAGTTTGCTGGGGTCCGGATATAGGTCACATAAGGGGCCGATTTGTTACCTCTTAATCTTTGAAATTCGGTCTTATTTATTGACCGTTTCGGCAACCGGCGGGTCTGGTGTGACAGGATGGGCCGCAGTTGCAGTATGGCTACGACACCGTTCATCCCGAACTACACTTTCCTGGTCGGTTAGACCGTCCACACTCAAGGGGGCTAAGAATGCCGCTGACACCCGCAGACGTCCACAATGTGGCGTTCAGCAAGCCGCCGATCGGCAAGCGTGGTTACAACGAGGACGAGGTCGACGCCTTCCTCGATCTGGTCGAGAACGAGCTGACCCGCCTGATCGAGGAGAACTCGGATCTGCGTCAGCGAGTCGCCGAGCTGGACCAGGAACTGGCCGGCGCGCGCGCCGGTGGCAGCGCCAGTGCTCAAGCCACCCAAACGATTCCGGTGTACGAGCCCGAACCCGAGCCCGTCAAGCCGCCGCCGCAGCCCGCTGCGGTTGCAGCCCCGGTCAGCCTCCTCGCAGCTGGGCGAGGAGCAGGCCATCAAGGCCGCTCGCGTGCTCGCCCTGGCGCAGGACACCGCCGACCGTCTGACCGGCCAAGCTCAGGCTGAGTCCGACAAGCTGCTGTCCGACGCCCGCGCCAACGCCGACCAGATCCTCGGCGACGCCCGTCGCGAGGCGGAGACCACGGTTTCCGAAGCTCGTCAGCGTGCCGACGCACTGCTGTCCGACGCGCAGACCCGGTCGGAGACCCAGCTGCGTCAGGCGCAGGAGAAGGCGGACGCGCTGCAGGCTGACGCCGAGCGCAAGCACTCCGAGATCATGGGCACGATCAACCAGCAACGCACGGTGCTGGAAGGCCGGCTCGAGCAACTGCGCACCTTCGAGCGCGAGTACCGCACTCGGCTCAAGACCTATCTGGAGTCTCAGCTCGAGGAGTTGGGCCAGCGCGGCTCGGCGGCGCCGGTGGATTCCAGCGCCACCAACGAGGCGGCCGGATTCAACCAGTTCAATCGGGGTAATAACTAGACCGGTCGGCGATACTGGCAACAGCGGGCACTATCCTGCACAGTTGGCAGTGTCGCCCATTCGGCTGGAGGTTAACCGGTGCTGATTATCTCGCTGGTACTAGCGGTGATCGGTCTTGCCGCGCTCGTTTTCGCGGTCATCACCAGCAACGAGTTGGTCGCCTGGGTCTGCATCGGCGCCAGCGTGTTGGGTGTGGTGCTGCTGATCATCGACGCATTGCAGGAACGGCAGCGCCGTGAGGCGGGTCCGGCCGCCGAACGACGCTGAAGCCGCCCACGACGACGAAGAAGATGCCGCCGAGTACCCGGACGCCGTCGACGAGGCCGATGCAACTTCGACGCATCCAGATTCCGAGGCTGCCGACAGCGACAGCGTCAGCGACGACCACACAACCCGTCAGTAGCTGCCCGCGCCCGGCGTCGCCAGCAGGTCGCGGACCTCGTCGTCGCTGACCTGATGGAAGTCGACGAACACCTGGCCGACCGCCTCGAGATCGTCTGGCATCGTCGCGCACACCACGTCGTCGGCTTCTTGAGCCAGTGACTGGCAGACCGACCGCGGCCCGACCGGCACCGCGACGACGATCGCCTCTGGACCGGCGGTTCGCAGGGCGCGCACCGCGGCCAGGATGCTTGCGCCCGTGGCGATTCCGTCGTCCACGACGATGACGGTCCGGCCGCGCGGGTCGGCCATCGAGCGCCCATTCCGATACGCATGCTTCGCGGCGATGCAGTTCGGCGGTTTCCCGATCGATGACATCGCGCACCTGCTCGTCGCTGATCTGCAGGCTCGACAGCACGCGGTCGTTCATCACCACACCGCCGCCGCTGGCCAGCGCCCCCATCGCCAGCTCGGGCCACTGCGGCACGCCCAGCTTGCGCACCAGGAAGACGTCAAACTCCGCTTCCAGCGCCGCGGCGACCTCCCAGCCGACCGGCACGCCGCCGCGGGCCAGCCCCAGCACGAGCAGCCCGTCTCTGCCGCGATAGGAAGCCAATTCCTCCGCCAGCACCCGGCCGGCGTCCCGGCGGTCGCGGAAGGTGCGTGCCATGTGTCGAGTGTGGACCCGGCCATACCCGAGCCGTTGCGAAAGTGCGACTACCGATGCGTCTACTCGGGAATTACGTCGCCAGTTGCACTTTCGCGACGAGATATTGGGTGTCCGAGGGGGGACTTGAACCCCCACGCCCATTAATAGGGCACTAGCACCTCAAGCTAGCGCGTCTGCCATTCCGCCACTCGGACCGACGCCAATGAATTGGCAGCTAAGGCTATCGGATGGGTCGGTCCATGCCCAAACCTGCCCGCCGCCTTGCGCGCCGCGCCGCCATGTCGGCGTCAATGGTAGGAAAGGTGACTGTGACTATGCCCGCGAAGAGTCCCGTCGACGAGGTCGTCGACGTGGTCAGCCGGCTGATCCAATTCGACACCACCAACACCGGCGAGCTCGAAACCACCAAGGGCGAGGCTGAATGCGCCCGCTGGGTGGCCGCGCAGCTCGAGGACGTCGGCTACGAGGTCGAATACCTGGAGTCCGGTGCAGCCGGGCGGGGCAATGTGTTCGCCCGCCTCGCGGGCGCGGACCGCTCACGCGGTGCGCTGCTGATCCACGGGCATCTCGACGTGGTGCCCGCGGAGCCGGCCGAGTGGAGCGTGCACCCGTTTTCCGGTGCGGTCGAGGATGGCTACGTCTGGGGCCGCGGTGCGGTCGACATGAAGGACATGGTCGGCATGATGCTCGTCTTGGCCCGCCATTTCCGACGGGCCGGCGTCGTCCCGCCGCGCGACCTGGTGTTCGCGTTCGTGGCCGACGAGGAAAACGGCGGCAAGTACGGCTCGCAGTGGCTGGTCGACAATCGGCCCGACCTGTTCGAGGGCATCACCGAGGCGGTCGGAGAGGTCGGTGGGTTCTCGCTGACGGTGCCGCGCCGCGACGGTGGCGAGCGGCGGCTCTATCTGATCGAGACCGCGGAGAAGAGCATGCATTGGATGCGGTTGACCGCGCACGGCCGACCGGGTCACGGCTCGATGGTCCATGACCACAACGCGGTCACCACGCTCGCCGAGGCGGTCGCGCGGCTGGGGCGTCACCGCTTCCCGGTGGTGCTGACCGACACCGTCGTGCAGTTCTTGAACGCCATCAGCGAGGAGACGGGGTTGACGTTCGACACCGAGTCCTCCGACCTGGAGGGGACGATCGAGAAGCTCGGTCCGATGGCCCGCATGCTCGCGGCGATCCTGCGCGACACCGCCAATCCCACGATGCTCAAGGCCGGCTACAAAACCAACGTCGTGCCGGCGACCGCCGAGGCGGTGGTGGACTGCCGGGTGCTTCCCGGCCGCCTGGCGGCATTCGAGGCCGAGGTCGACGAGCTGATCGGGCCCGACGTCACACGCGAATGGATCACCACCCTGCCGTCGTATGAGACGACGTTCGACGGTGACCTGGTCGAGGCCATGAACGCGGCGCTGCTTTCCGTCGATCCCGACGCCCGGACGGTGCCGTACATGCTGTCCGGCGGGACGGACGCAAAAGCCTTCGAACGCTTGGGTATTCGTTGTTTCGGCTTTGCGCCGCTGCGGCTGCCGCCCGATCTGGATTTCGCGGCCCTGTTCCACGGCATCGACGAACGGGTACCCGTTGACGCGTTGAGGTTCGGCACCGAGGTGCTGGCACATTTCCTGACGCACTGCTAGCCGAAAAACACGAGAGGGGATCGATCATGACCACCACGCCCGACCCGTACGCCGCGCTACCGAAGTTGCCGTCGTTCCATCTGGAGTCGTCGTCATTCGCCGACGGTCAGGCGCTGGCCAACCCGCAAGTCAGCGGGATCATGGGGGCCGGAGGCGAGGATGTCAGCCCGCAGCTGTCCTGGTCGGGATTCCCTGACGGCACAAAGAGTTTCGCGGTGACCGTGTACGACCCGGATGCCCCGACCGCGTCCGGCTTCTGGCACTGGGCGGTGGCCAACCTGCCCGCATCGGTCACGGAACTGCCGGCCGGCGCCGGCGAGGGCAGCGACCTGCCCGGCGACGCTTTGACGCTGGTCAACGACGCCGGCGCACGCCGCTACATCGGCGCAGCGCCGCCCGCGGGCCACGGGCCGCATCACTACTTCGTCGCCGTGCACGCGGTCGACGTCGACAAGCTCGATCTGCCGGAAGATGCCAGCCCGGCGTTCCTGGGCTTCAACCTTTTTCAGCATGCGATCGCACGAGCCGTGATTCACGCCACGTACGAGCAGAAGTAGCCGATGCCCTGCACCGCACCGCGTGGGTGCGTGCTGGTGCTGCCCGGCGGCAGAGTGCGTAGCCAACGATCATCCCGGTGGTGGCAGTTGGCGAACGTTCGAATGGAATTCATTGCGCGCGCGTTGCGGCGCCGCCTGGGTCCCGAGGTGGACGTGCGGCAGGTGCAGTACCGGCTCCGTGGATGGAACAGCCCGCGCTTGGATCCGCTGCGCGACGCCGAACGGGTTCTCGAGGACATCCAGCGCCGATGCCAACCGGACGACATTGCGGTCGTGGGCCATTCGATGGGTGGCCGCGTCGCCGCGCACCTGGCCGCCGGCGGTGGCGTCGGTGCGGTGGTCGCGCTTGCGCCTTGGTGGGAGCACGGCGACGGCGATCTGATCCCGGCCCGCACCAGACTGCTGGCCGTTCATGGCACCGCGGACAGCATCACCGACCCGGATAAGTCGCGTGCACAAGTCGAGCGTGCTTGCCAACGCGGACTCGATGCGCAATGGGTGGGCATCGAGGGAGTCGGTCATCACATGGTGCGTCGATGGCATGAATGGCATCGCCTCACCACGGATTTCGTGACTGAGCAGCTGTCGCTCTGATTTAGCTGTAGCCCGACCCCACCGCATCGCTCAGCGAGCCAAATCCGCCTTCGCGCAGCCGAACAGCCAGGCCGTCGTGAATGTGCTTGGCCCACAGGCCGCCGCCGTAGACGAAGCCGGTATAGCCCTGCAGCAGCGACGCTCCGGCGGTGATCCGGTCCCAGGCGTCGTCGACGGTCTCGATGCCACCGACGCTGATCAGCGTCAGCCGGTCGCCGACCCGGCCGTAGAGTCGTCGCAGCACCTCGCCGGCGCGGGCGCCTACCGGTGGACCGGAGATGCCGCCGCTGCCGAGTTGGTCCACACCGGGCGTGCGCAGCCCGTCGCGCGACACCGTGGTATTGGTGGCCACGATGCCGGCCAAGCCGAGTTCGACTGCCAGGTCGGCGATGTCGTCGACGTCGGTGTCGGCCAGGTCGGGTGCGATCTTCACCAAAACCGGCGTGGACGTCTCGGCCAGCACGGCGGACAGAATCGGCCGCAGCGACTCGACGGTCTGCAGATCACGCAGTCCTGGAGTGTTCGGCGAGCTCACATTGACCACCAGATACGCGGCGTGCGGCCCGACCAATCGGGCGCTGGCCCGGTAGTCCTCAGCGGCGTCCTGCGGCGCTGCGGCCTTGGTCTTGCCGATGTTGACGCCGATCGGAATGTCGGGCCGGTGGGCGGCCAGCCTCGCCGCCAGTGCGGCGGCGCCGTGATTGTTGAACCCCATCCGGTTGAGCAAGGCTCGGTCGTCGGGCAGCCGGAACAGCCGTGGCGGCGGATTGCCGGGCTGCGCGTGCGCGGTGACGGTACCGACTTCGGCGTAGCCGAAACCCAGTGCGCCCCAAGCATCCAGGCCGGTGCCGTCTTTGTCGAAGCCGGCGGCCAAACCCAGCGGCCCGGGGAAGTGCGCCCCGAATACCGTGCTGGCCAGCACCGGGTCGGTCGGCGCCAGCCGACGGCGCAGCTGCCGGCGGACCGGTGCTGCCGCGGTGACGCCGCGCAACCCGGCGAACACCACGCCGTGGATGCGTTCGGCGGGCACCAGGAACAGCAGACGGCGCAGCGCTGCATACGTCGCGGGACCGTCGTTGCCGGGCCGGCCCACCGTCACAGATCCGGCTGATCGGGGTGGGCGGCAGCATTCTCGGCACGAGACTTCTTGCGGCGCAAAAGTACTCGTCGGCTGCCGTCGGTGTACAGCCGCACCCGGGTCAGTTCCCAGCCGCGGTACTCCGCTTCGATGGAGAGCCGGGTCGAGGCGCTGATCCGGGTGACGTCAGGCGGCAAACGCAAAGGCGCCCACTCGTATTCGTCTGACAACTCGGTGTCCCAGCCCACCGGCATCTTGCCGTGTCGCGCCGCCGTCAACGGGGCCCCGCAGCCGCGTGCTCGATGATCTGGACACCGTCGCCGGCGCCCGAGACGACATATAACGTGCCCGCGGCATCGTCGAAGGCCAGCGCGTTGGGTTGCCGCACGGATGGGTACCGTACCTTTTCCAGTGGTATTCCGGTTGACAGATCGTAACCAACAACACTATTCGCCGAAGTCTGCGACACCCACGCCAACCCACGAGATCCGGCGACGCCGTATGGCGAATCCGCGATCGGATAGGCCTGACGAAGAATCAGCGGGTCGACCCCGAACACCAGCAGTTGACCGCCCCGGGTGTCGGCTCACCAGCAGTCGGCCCGCCGGATCGGCCACCATCGTGGTCGCCCCCTCGCCGGCGCGCAGCGACTGGCCGATTCTGCCGTCGGCGCCGACCGTGGTGACGGTGGTCTGCCCGCGATCCAGCACCGCGACGGTATTGCCCTGAGCGGCAAGCGAATCGACGTGAGCGTGAACCTGTATCCGAGTGGCGTCGGTCGGCCCGGGCGCAAGTGCGTACAGCAGCCCGTCAGTGGTGCCCAGCACCACGGTGCCGTCGGAGCGACGGGTGATCGCGCTGAAGTCGACGTGTTCTGCGTCATGAACGCTCAGCGTTGTGACATGCCCGGCCGGACAGGTCGACCACGAAATACCCGCCGCGGGTGGACAGATAGGCGGTGCCGGCGTTGTCGCCGGCCAACCCGGTCGCCGGCCCGGGCAGCCCGATCACCCGTGGCGATGTTTGCTGCGTGCCCATTGCGGTGAGGGTCGCCGGCGCCGCCGGGTCGGTCCCGGGAGACAGGATGGCCAGCAGCCCGGTGCGGCCGTCGAACAGCGCGGTCTGCGGCCGGCCGTCCAGCGGGCGGACCGATCCCGCCGGAGCCCGCGTCAGCGGGGGAGATTCCGCCGCCTGCGCCGGCGCGATCGTCGCCGGGATGTCGTCGAACGCCTTCGTCGAGCACGCCGTCGGGAGCACCAGCGAAAACAGCAGGCCAATAGCGGCGATCCGACGCACGCATGCGGCGTGTTTACGGCTTTGCTGGCACAGGGTAACTCTCAGCTATTCGGGGGCGCACCGGTCTGACAGAGGTGGTCCGATTGGAAGTCGATCCTAGGGAACTTTGGCCGATGCGGCTCGGGTCTGGCGTAGTTGCCCGGGCTGGACGGCGAGGTATGGTCGCCCTATGAGCGTTGCCGAACGTGGCCAATTCTCAGACGGAGAGTTTGCTATCGAGGACATGTGGGTCGGAGTTTTCTCCACCAAGATCCTAGCCAGCGGCTTCGGACAGGTCGGCGACGGCCGAAGTTTCGCATTCAGCATCGAAGGTCAGAAGTTGCTGGTCGAGGTGTACCGCCCCGGACTCAACGGTCCGGTCCCGCAGCCCGAAGACGTTGTCGCCACGGCGCAACGCAATGTGGTCGACGTCGACATCACCGACGAGCGCAGCCTGGGCGCCGCCGTCCGCGACGCAGTTGCCGTCGCCGAAGCATCCAGCTAGATCCGGCCGCGGGGCTGTCTGCCGTCGCGACCGCGGGCACCCGGTACGGTCGTCGTCGTGCATGCGGTGCAGGCGATGTCGTGGTGGCAAGTTGTCGTATTGGCCGTTGTGCAGGGTCTGACCGAGTTTCTGCCGGTCTCGTCCTCGGGCCACCTGGCGATCGTGTCCCGGGTCTTCTTCGCCGACGACGCCGGCGCGTCGTTCACCGCCGTAACCCAATTGGGCACCGAGGCAGCGGTTCTGGTGTACTTCGCCCGCGACATCGCGCGGATCGTCACCGCGTGGTTCAGCGGACTGCGTAACGCCGCACATCGCACGGCCGATTACCGGCTGGGCTGGTACGTCATCATCGGCACGATCCCGATCTGCGTGCTCGGCCTGCTGTTCAAGGACGAGATCCGCTCGGGCGTGCGCAACCTGTGGGTGATCGCAACAGCGCTGGTGGTGTTCTCCGCGGTGATCGCCCTGGCCGAGCGCGTCGGCCGGCAGAGCCGCGACGTCGAGCAACTGACCTGGCGCGACGCCGTCGTGGTCGGCATCGCCCAGACGCTGGCGCTGGTGCCCGGGGTCTCCCGGTCCGGGGTCGACGATCAGCGCGGGCCTGTTCCTCGGTCTCAGCAGCGCGAATTGGCCGCCCGCTTCGGGTTCCTGCTGGCGATTCCGGCGGTGTTCGCGTCCGGATTGTTCTCGCTGCCGGACGCGTTTCACCCGGTGCTGGAGGGCATGAGCGCGACCGGCCCGCAACTGCTGGTGGCGACGGCGATCGCGTTCGTCGTCGGGTTGGCCGCGGTGGCGTGGTTTCTGCGATTCTCTGTTGCGCCACAAGCATGTATTGGTTCGTCGGCTACCGGGTGGTGGCCGGCGTCGGCCGTGCTGATTCTGCTGGCCACCGGGGCGGTGAGCGCCGTGACCGCCGGACGACCGTGCGCATGAGCGGCGCCAGTGTGGAGCGCGATGACCGTCATCCTGTTGCGGCACGGCCGGTCCACGTCCAACACCGCGCACGTGCTGGCCGGCCGTTCCGAGGGCGTCGAACTCGACGACAAGGGGCGCGAGCAAGCCGCCGGACCTGGTCGACCGGATCGGTGAGCTGCCGATCCGCGCGGTCGTGAGCTCGCCGCTGCTGCGGTGCCGGCAGACCGTCGAGCCGCTCGCAGCCGCACTCGGCTGTCGAGGTGAACGTCGACGACCGACTCGCCGAGGTCGACTACGGCGAATGGACGGGCCGCAAGCTCGGCGAGCTGTTCAAGGAGCCGCTGTGGGCGGTGGTCCAGGCGCATCCCAGCGCGGCGGTGTTTCCCGGCGGCGAAGGGCTGGCCGAGGTGCAGACCCGCGCCGTCGCCGCGGTGCGTGAGCATGACGCGCGGCTGGCCGAGCAGCACGACGGCGACGTGCTGTGGCTGGCCTGCACTCACGGCGATGTCATCAAGGCGGTCGTCGCCGACGCGCTGGGCCTGCATCTGGATGGCTTCCAGCGCATTTCCGCCGACCCGGCATCGGTGAGTGTGATCCGTTACACGCGGCTGCGTCCGTTCGTGCTGCACTCCAACCACACCGGCGCGAGCCTGACGTCCGCGTTGACGCCCGCCCCCGGCTCCGGAGGGCGACACACCTGCCGACGACGCGGTCGTCGGCGGCTCGACCGACTGAACCGTCACCCGACGCCTGGATTTACGACTCCGCTGCAACTGCCGGTATTTTGGAAGTGCCATGTCTCGTGCGATCCACGTCTTCCGCTCACCCGACCGATTCGTCGCCGGGACCGTTGGGCAGCCCGGAAACCGCACCTTCTACCTTCAGGCCGTTCACGACGCCCGGGTGGTGTCGGTGGTGCTGGAAAAGCAGCAAGTGGCGGTGCTCGCCGAACGCATCGATGCGCTGCTGGTCGAGGTCAACCGGCGGTTCGGCACACCCGTTCCGCCCGAGACCGACACGGTGGAAGACCTCAGCCCGCTGGTCACCCCCGTTGACGCGGAATTTCGGGTCGGCACCATGGGTTTGGGCTGGGATTCCGAGGCGCAGACGGTGGTCGTCGAATTGCTGGCCGTCAGCGACACCGAGTTCGACGCGTCGGTAGTGCTCGACGACACCGACGAGGGTCCCGACGCCGTGCGGGTGTTCCTGACGCCGCAGTCGGCCCGCGAGTTCGCCACCCGGTCCAACGCCGTGATCTCCGCCGGCCGGCCGCCGTGCCCGCTGTGTGAGGAGCCGCTGGACTCTGACGGGCACATTTGTGCGCGGACGAACGGCTACCGGCGCAGCGCGCTGCTCGGGCCGGACGATGACGCAGAGGCCTGACGATCGCGAGGTCCTGCGCACCGGTGAGCTGACGGTCCTGGGACGCATTCGCTCGGCGAGCAACGCCACCTTTCTGTGCGAGGCAACGCTGGACGAGCACACCGTGCACTGCGTGTACAAACCGGTGTCCGGGGAGCAGCCGCTGTGGGACTTTCCCGACGGCACCCTGGCCGGCCGCGAACTCAGCGCGTACCTGGTATCGGCGCATCTCGGCTGGAATATCGTGCCCTACACCATCATTCGGCACGGACCCGCCGGCCCGGGGATGCTGCAGTTGTGGGTGGACCAGCCCGGTGACACGCCGGAGTCGCAGCCCGGGCCGGAGCTCGATCTCGTCGACCTGGTTCCGGCGGACCGCTGTCCGCGCGGCTACCTGCCGGTGCTGCGCGCCTACGACTACGCCGGCGACCCGGTCGAGCTGGTGCACGCCGACGACGTCCGGCTGTGGCGGATGGCGGTGTTCGACGTGCTGATCAACAACGCCGACCGCAAGGGCGGCCACGTGCTGCGCGGCGTCAACGGCGACGTGTACGGCGTCGACCACGGGGTGTGCCTGCACGTCGAGGACAAGCTCCGCACGGTGTTGTGGGGCTGGGCCGGCAAGACCGTCGACGACAACACGTTGGAGAAGGTGTCCTGCCTGGTCGACGGGCTGGACGACTCGCTCGGGGAGGCGCTGGCCGAGCACATCACCGAGCGCGGAGATCGCCGCACTGCGGCTGCGGGCCCGCGTGTTGCTCGCCCACCCGGTGATGCCGGGGCCGGACCGGCACCGCCCGATTCCCTGGCCGGCGTTCTAGCCGGGCTGCCAATTCGACGCGGCCCGTAGCTTTCGGATGCCCCGCTCGTTCGCGCTCTCGCTCGACGCGCCGGTCGCCGTCGACGAGATCCTGGCGGCCTTCGCCGACGAGGACTACTGGCGGGCCAGGCTGGCCGCCTTCGACAGCGGCACCGCGACGCTGGACGGCCTGACCGTCGATCCTGACGGCAGCGTGACGGCCGCGCTCACGGTCAGCTTGTTCGTCGAACCGGCTGCCGAAGGTGGTCACCGCGCTGGCGCCCGGCGATCTGGAAATGGCACGCACCGAAAGCTGGCACCCGGTCTCCGACGGTCACGCGCGCGGCAGGATCGACGTGTCGGTTCCCGGCGCGCCCGTGTCCGCGGTCGGGACGGTGTCGTTGGTGCCCGTGGGCGCCGGTGCGCGGCTGGACTTCAGCACCACCGTGCGGGTGAACATCCCGCTGGTGGGCGGCCAGGTGGAAAACTTCATCGTCGGCCGGCTCGGCGACGAGATCAGCGCAGTTCAACGCTTCACCAACAACTGGATCGTGACGAACCGCTGAGCCCGTCGGAGATACTGGACCCGTGACCCCTGAGCCCAGTGAGCGATGCCGCGCTGGCCGCTGACCTTGCCGAAGAGGCGGGAAAGCTGTTGCTGGCCGTGCGCGACCGGGTGGGGTTCGACCACCCGTGGCTGCTCGGAGACGAGGGCGACAGCCAGGCCAATGCGTTATTGCTCAGGCGACTGCACGCCGAGCGTCCGGGCGACGCGGTGCTCAGCGAAGAGGCCTACGACGACCTGAACCGGCTGCAATCCGACCGGGTCTGGATCGTCGATCCCGCTGGACGGAACCCGCGAATTCTCCTGGGAGGGCCGCGACGACTGGGCCGTGCACGTCGCGCTGTGGCAGCGCCACGGCGGCCCGAACGGGGCGATCACCGACGCCGCGGTCGCCTTGCCCGCGATGGGGGAGGTGCACCGCAGCGACACCGTAACCGCGCCCACCGCAGAGCTTTCCGGCCCGATTCGGATCACCGCCAGCTCCAACCGTCCGCCGGCCGTGCTGTATTACCTGGCCCGGCAGCTCGACGTGGAATTCGTCCGGATCGGTTCGGCCGGAGCCAAAGCGATGTCGGTGGTTCGCGGCGACGCCGACGCCTACATCCACGCGGGCGGGCAGTGGGAGTGGGACTCGGCCGCCCCGGCGGGCGTGATCCTGGCGGCGGGCATGCACGCCTCGCGGCTGGACGGCTCGGAGATGATCTACAACCGCCCCGACCCGTATCTGCCCGACTTCCTGATGTGTCGCGCCGAGTTGGCGGACCTGCTGCTGGGCGCGATCCGGTTGGCGAGCTGAAATCAACTATTCCCGAGCCGCTGAGACTCGGGGAGGTGCGCGGTAGGTGTGGCACAGGAATTTCCAGCCAGCCACCGACGGTTGCCGGTGGCATGTCTTCTGCTCCTGGGCCCGCGATTCTCTCGGACCGTCGTACGGTCGGTGTCGTCGCCGGGCTTAAAGTCGACGGTATGCAGTCCTGGCCCTCGGCACCCTTACCGGCGCTGCCTGGACGCGGCCCGGAACTGCGGCTGTACGACAGCTCCGATCGGCAGGTGCGCCCGGTGTCGGCCGGGCCGACGGCCACCATGTACGTCTGCGGCATCACGCCCTACGACGCCACCCACCTGGGCCACGCCGCGACCTATCTGGCATTCGATCTGATCCACCGGATCTGGCGCGACCTCGGCCACGACGTGCACTACGTGCAGAACGTCACCGACGTCGACGACCCACTGTTCGAGCGGGCCAACCGCGACGGCGTCGACTGGCGCGAGCTGGCCGCCCGCGAGGTCCAGCTGTACCGCGAGGACATGGCCGCGCTGCGGGTGCTGCCGCCTCGGGAATACGTCGCCGCAACCGACGCGGTGGCCGAGGTCATCGAACTGGTGGAGAAGATGCTGGCCTCCGGGGCCGCCTACATCGTCGAGGACGCCGAATATCCCGATGTCTACTTTCGCGCCGACGCGACCCCGCAGTTCGGCTACGAATCGGGTTATGACCGCGACACCATGCTGACGCTGTTCGCCGAACGCGGAGGCGACCCGGACCGGGCGGGCAAGACCGATCCGCTCGACGCGCTGTTGTGGCGTGCCGCGCGCCCCGGCGAGCCGAGTTGGCCCTCACCCTTCGGCGCCGGCCGGCCCGGTTGGCACGTCGAATGCGCGGCGATCGCGCTCAGCCGCATCGGCAGCGGCCTGGACATCCAGGGCGGTGGCAGCGACCTGATCTTCCCGCATCACGAATTCACCGCCGCGCACGCCGAATCCGTCAGCGGCGAAAGGCGATTCGCCGGGCACTACGTGCACGCCGGCATGATCGGCTGGGACGGCCACAAGATGTCCAAGAGCCGCGGCAACCTGGTTCTGGTGTCGGGGTTGCGCGCCGAGGGCGTCGAACCCGCCGCCATCCGACTGGGATTGCTGGCCGGGCATTATCGGGCCGATCGCGAGTGGTCGCGGCGGGTGCTCGACGATGCCGACGCTCGGCTGCAGCGGTGGCGGTCCGCGACCGCGTTGCCCGCCGGGCCGGACGCCGCCGACGTGATCGCCCGGGTTCGCCAGTATCTGGCCGACGACCTTGATACGCCCAAAGCCATTGCTGCACTTGATGGTTGGACGACCGATGCGCTGGAATACGGCGGTCATGACGCCCAGGCGCCGCGGACGGTGGCCGCGCTGGCGGATGCCCTACTGGGAGTGGAACTGTCCTCCGCGCAGCAGTAGCAGGTAGGTTGCGGCCATGACGTCAGTTAACTCGCAAGTCGTATTCATCACCGGCGGTGCCCACGGGATCGGCGCCGAGGTGGCCCGGCGCCTGCACGCCAAGGGCGCCAAGCTGGTGCTGACCGACGTGGATGTCGCGGCACTGGCGGCGATCTCCGGCGAACTCGGCGGCGACGAGCGGGTCCTCACCGTGGTCGCGGATGTTCGCGATCTGGCCGCCATGAACTCGGCCGCCGAGCAGGCGGTCACGAAATTCGGCGGTATCGACGTGGTGGTGGCCAACGCCGGCATCGCGAGCTACGGATCGGTGCTGCAGGTTGACCCGCTGGCGTTCCAGCGGGTCATCGATATCAATCTGGTCGGCGTATTCCACACCGTGCGTGCCACGCTGCCCGCAGTGATCGGGCGCAAGGGCTACGTGCTGATCGTCTCGTCGTTGGCCGCGTTCGCGGCGGCGCCCGGCATGAGCCCGTACGACGCTTCCAAGGCCGGCGTCGAACACCTGGCCAACGCGCTGCGATTGGAGGTCGCCGGCCATGGCGTCACCGTCGGCTCGGCGCACATGTCCTGGATCGACACCGCGCTGGTCCGCGACAGCAAGGCTGACCTGCCGTCCTTCACCGAGCTGCTGTCCAAGCTGCCCGTGGCCGCTGAACAAAACCACGTCGGTGGACGACTGCGCGGAAGCGTTCGTCAAGGGCATCGAGCACCGCAAGAAGCGGGTCTACTGCCCAGGCTGGGTGGGCTTGCTCCGCTGGCTCAAGCCGGTGCTGTCGACCCACATCGGCGAGAACGCCGTGGCCAAGACGGCGACGGAGCTGCTGCCCCGGATGGACGAGGAAGTCAGGGCACTGGGCCGATCCACCAGCGCCTACAACCAGGTGCTGGACAAGCCCTAGTCTGCGATCGCCGCTAGCGGCCGAAGCCTGGTCGGCGTCGGCGCAGGTAGCGCTCGAACTCGGCGGCCAGCGCGTCGCCGTCGATCTTGCCCAGCGCCTCGGTCATGTCGACCTCGGCGTCGCCCCGCTGCTCCAGAGACTGCACGTACTCGGCGATCTCGTCGTCGTCGGTCGTCATCTCGGTAACCGCCAGCTCCCACTCCTCGGCCTGCGCGGGCAGATCGGCCAGCGGAACCTCGATGTCGAGCACTTCCTCGACCCGGCGTAGCAGGGCGACAGTCGCTTTCGGGCTGGGCGGCTGTGACACGTAGTGCGGTACCGCCGCCCAGAACGTGACCGCGGGTATCCCGGCCGCGACGCAGGCGTCCTGAAACACCCCGGCAATACCGGTCGGCCCCTCGTAGCGGGTCTCCTGCAGCCCGAAGCGTTGCGCCGACTCGGGGGAGTAGGCCGCGCCGGACACCGGCACCGGACGGGTATGCGGTGTATCGGCCAGCAGAGCGCCCAGGATCACCACGGTGTCGACGTTGAGCTTGTCGGCGACGGCCAGCAACTCGGCGCAGAAGGTGCGCCACCGCATGTTCGGCTCCACGCCGTGCATCAGCACGATGTCGCGGTCGGCGCCCGGTGGCCGGCAGTGCGAGATCCGCATCGACGGCCACACCAGTTCCCGCGTGACGCCGTCAACCTGCCGGATGACCGGGCGGTTCACCTGATAGTCGTAGTAGGCCTCGTCGTCGATCTCGACGATCGGATCGGCCTCCCAGATGGCGTCCAGATGCTCGAGCGCATCGCTGGCCGCGTCACCCGCGTCATTCCAGCCCTCGAACGCAGCCACGACGATCGTGTTGTGCAGTTCGGGGAACGAGGCGCTGACATCCGGCGAGGTCACGCAATTAGGGTACGGCGTGATCAGAGCCGCGGCGCGCAGAGCAGCGGCGATTTCCATAGTCCGGCCGATGCTTGTCCCGATGAATGCGCGCCTGGAACTTAACATTGCCGACAAGATCCGCGAGCCGGCGCTCGAGGGCACCGCGATCGCCAAGCGGATCGGGTCAGAGCTGGGCGTCCAGACGTCGGTCAGGTGACGACGTAGACTTTTCTGGTCGAGAGGCGTTGCAACGGTTCCGGGGGCCTGCCGGTATCCGCCACGCTCGGCAGAGTTAAGGACGCCTTCCGTTACGGAAGGAACATGCGTGAACGCCATTCAGTCGGACACCTTCGCGCCGAACATCCGCCCCGACTGCACCGACGAACTGACGGCTGCGCTGCGCCAGCGGATCATGGTGATCGACGGCGCGATGGGCACGGCGATCCAGCGGGACCGGCCGGACGAGGACGGCTACCGCGGCGACCGGTTCACGGAGTGGCCGACCGCTCTTCAGGGCAACAACGATCTGCTCACCCTGACGCAGCCGCAGATCATCGAGGGGATCCACCGGGAGTACCTCGAAGCGGGCGCCGACATCCTGGAGACCAACACGTTCAACGCGAACGCGGTCTCGCTCTCCGACTACGACATGGCGGACCTGGCCTACGAGCTGAACTACGCCGGCGCCGCCCTGGCCCGCAAGGCCGCCGACGAGTTCAGCACCCCGGAGAAGCCCCGCTACGTCGCCGGCGCCATCGGGCCCACGACGCGGACCGCGTCGATCTCGCCGGACGTCAACGACCCCGGGGCCCGCAACGTCTCCTACGACCAGCTGGTCGCCGCATACCTCGAAGCTGCCAACGGCCTGGTCGACGGTGGTGCCGACCTCCTCATCATCGAGACGATCTTCGACTCGCTGAACGCCAAGGCGGCGGTGTTCGCCGTCGAGACGCTGTTCGAGGACCGCGGCCGCCGCTGGCCGGTGATCATCTCGGGCACCATCACCGATGCCTCCGGGCGGACGCTGTCCGGTCAGGTCACCGAAGCGTTCTGGAACGCGATCAGGCACGCGAAGCCGATCGCGGTGGGCCTCAACTGCGCCCTGGGCGCGCCGGAGATGAGGCCCTACATCGCCGAGGTGGCGCGGATCGCCGACACCTTCGTCTCCTGCTACCCGAACGCCGGTCTGCCCAACGCCTTTGGCGAGTACGACGAGTCCCCGGAGCGGCAGGCCGGCTACATCGCCGAGTTCGCCGAGGCCGGACTGGTCAACCTGGTCGGTGGTTGCTGCGGAACGGCGCCGCCGCACATCGCCGAGATCGCCAAGGTCGTCGAGGGCAAGACGCCGCGCGAGCTGCCGCAGATCTCGGAGGCCACCCGGCTCTCGGGCCTGGAGCCGCTCAACATCACCGAGGACTCCCTGTTCGTGAACATCGGTGAGCGCACCAACATCACCGGCTCCGCCCGGTTCCGCAACCTGATCAAGGCCGAGGACTACGACACCGCGCTGTCGGTCGCCCTGCAGCAGGTCGAGGTCGGTGCGCAGGTCATCGACATCAACATGGACGAGGGCATGATCGACGGCATCGCCGCGATGGACCGGTTCACCAAGCTGATCGCGGCCGAGCCGGACATCAGCCGCGTCCCGGTGATGATCGACTCCTCCAAGTGGGATGTCATCGAGGCGGGCCTGAAGAACGTGCAGGGCAAGCCGATCGTCAACTCGATCTCCATGAAGGAGGGCGAGGAGAAGTTCATCCGCGAGGCACGGCTGTGCCGCAAGTACGGCGCCGCCGTCGTCGTGATGGCCTTCGACGAGCAGGGTCAGGCCGACAACCTGGAGCGCCGCAAGGAGATCTGCGGGCGCGCCTACCGGATCCTGACCGAAGAGGTCGGCTTCCCGGCCGAGGACATCATCTTCGACCCGAACTGCTTCGCGCTGGCGACCGGTATCGAGGAGCACGCGACCTACGGGATCGACTTCATCGAGGCCTGCGCCTGGATCAAGGAGAACCTTCCCGGGGTGCACATCTCCGGCGGCATCTCGAACGTGTCGTTCTCGTTCCGGGGCAACAACCCCGTCCGCGAGGCGATCCACGCGGTGTTCCTGTTCCACGCCATCAAGGCCGGCCTGGACATGGGCATCGTCAACGCCGGCGCGCTGGTGCCCTACGACTCGATCGACCCCGAGCTGCGGGACCGGATCGAGGACGTCGTCCTGAATCGTCGCGAGGATGCGGCCGAAAGGCTTCTGGAAATCGCGGAACGGTTCAACAAATCGGAGAAGGCCGGAGGACCCGAAGGCGGCGGAGTGGCGCATCTCTCCCGGTCCGCGAGCGGATCACCCACGCCCTGGTCAAGGGCATCGACGCCAACGTCGATGCCGACACCGAGGAATTGCGGGCCGAGATCGCCGCGGCAGGTGGTCGGCCGATCGAGGTGATCGAGGGCCCGCTGATGGACGGCATGAACGTCGTCGGTGACCTCTTCGGCGCGGGCAAGATGTTCCTGCCGCAGGTCGTGAAGTCGGCCCGGGTGATGAAGAAGGCCGTGGCCTACCTGCTGCCCTACATCGAGGCGGAGAAGGAACAGTCCGGGACCACCGCGAACAAGGACACCAACGGCACGATCATCATGGCGACGGTGAAGGGCGACGTCCACGACATCGGCAAGAACATCGTCGGGGTCGTCCTGCAGTGCAACAACTACGAGGTGATCGACCTCGGCGTGATGGTGCCCGCCCAGAAGATCCTGGACGCGGCGAAGGAGCACAACGCCGACATCATCGGCCTGTCCGGCCTGATCACCCCGTCCCTGGACGAGATGGTCAACTTCGCCGTCGAGATGGAACGCGAGGGGCTGGAGATCCCGCTGCTGATCGGTGGCGCGACCACCTCGCGCGCGCACACGGCCGTGAAGGTGTCGCCGCGTCGCAGCGGTCCGGTGGTCTGGGTCAAGGACGCGTCCCGCTCGGTGCCGGTCGCTGCAGCGCTCCTCGACGACAAGCAGCGTCCAGCCCTGCTGGAGGCCACCGAAACCGACTACGCAGCCCTGCGCGAACGGCACGCCCAGAAGAACGAGCGGCCGATGCTGACGCTGGAGAAGGCCCGCGCGAACCGGACGCCGATCGAGTGGGACGGCTACACGCCGCCGGTGCCCGCCCAGGGTCTGGGCGTGCGGGAGTTTCTCGACTACGACATCGCCGAGCTGCGCGAGTACATCGACTGGCAGCCGTTCTTCAACGCCTGGGAGATGAAGGGCAGGTTCCCCGACATCCTCAACAACCCGGTGTCGGGCGAGACGGCCCGCAAGCTGTACGACGACGCCCAGGAGATGCTCGACACCCTGATCAAGGAGAAGTGGCTGACCGCCAACGGGGTGATCGGATTCTTCCCGGCGAACGCGGTCGGCGACGACATCGAGGTCTACACCGACGACACCCGTACCGAGGTGCTGACCACGTTGTACAACCTGCGCCAGCAGGGCGAGCATCGGGCCGGCATCCCGAACCGGTAGCCTCGGCGACTACATCGCGCCCAAGGACACCGGTCTGGCCGACTACGTCGGCGCCTTCGCCGTCACCACGGGGCTCGGCAGCCAAGACAAGATCGTCGAGTTCAAGGCAGCCAACGACGACTACAACGGGATCCTGCTGGAGTCGCTCGCCGACCGGCTGGCAGAGGCGTTCGCCGAACGGATGCACCAACGGGTCCGCAAGGAGTTCTGGGGATTCCAGCCCGACGAGCAGCTGGACAACGAGTCGCTCATCGGTGAGAAGTACCGGGGAATCCGCCCTGCCCCCGGCTACCCGGCCTGCCCGGAGCACACCGAGAAGGCGACGCTCTGGGAGTTGATGGACGTCAAGGAGCGGACCGGCATCGAGCTGACCGAGTCGATGGCGATGTGGCCCGGTGCCGCCGTCAGCGGCTGGTACTTCTCGCACCCGCAGTCGCAGTACTTCGTGGTCGGCCGGATGGCCCAGGACCAGGTCGCCGACTACGCGAAGCGCAAGGGCTGGACCCTGCAGGAAGCCGAGCGCTGGCTCGGCCCCAACCTCGGCTACAACCCGGAGGACTGAACCTGACCGCCATGGCCGCTGACGACGCCGGCGGCGAATCGCCGACGGCTCCGCACGAAGATCTGCCCGTCGACCCGCACGCCGCGCGCGCCGCATTCCGGTCCGCTGTTCGGTTCGCGTCGGTGGCCGCGATCGGTGGACTGCTGTTCGGCTTCGACATCTCGGTGACCAACCGCGCGGTCAAGGCGCTGCAGGCGACCTTTCACATCGGCAACGGCCTGCTGGGTTTCGCCGCGGCATCGGGGGTGCTGGGTGCGGCGATCGGAGCGGTGTGGGCCGGCCGGATCGGCGACCGGATGGGTCGCCTGGCGATGATGAAGCTTTCGGCCGCATTGTTTTTCGTGTGCGGGCTCGGCGCCGGGTTGGCAACCACCATCTGGATGTTCATCGCCTTCCACCTCATCGGCGGTATCGGCATCGGCTTCGCGTCGGTTGCGGCTCCGGCCTACATCGCCGAGGTCTCACCGCCGCGGTTCCGCGGCCGGCTCGGCTCACTGCAGCAACTCGCCATCGTCTGCGGCCTGTTCGGGTCGCTGGCACTGACCTGGGTGCCGTTCCACCTCGCCGGCGGTCCCGATAAGCCGCTCTGGTTGGGCCTGGCAGCGTGGCGCTGGACCTTTCTCGGCGAGTTGATTCTGGCGCTGCTGTACTTCGCGCTGCTCTTCACGATCTCCGAGTCGCCGCGTTACCTGGTTGCCAAGCAACAGGTTTCGCAAGCCCGTCAGGTGCTGGGCCAACTGCTGAGCTCCCGCGACGTGGAGCCGACGATCGCTCGTATCGCGGGCTCCTTGGAGCAGGAAAAGCAACCGTCGTGGCGCGATCTGCGCAAACCGACGGGCGGCCTTTACGGCATCGTCTGGGTCGGTCTGGGGCTGGCCGTCTTTCAGCAGTTCGTCGGCATCAACGTGATCTTCAACTACTCCGATCTGCTCTGGGAGGCAGTGGGATTCGGCGAAAAATCGTCGTTCACCATTGCGTTGGTGACCACCGGGGTCAACGTGCTGATCACCTTGGTGGCGATCGCACTGATCGACCGGGTCGGTCGCAGACCGCTGCTGCTGGCGGGATCTGCGGGCATGTCGCTGATGCTGATCACGATGACGGTCGTGTTCGCCGGCGCGTCCTTCAGCAACGGTCAGCCGCAACTCGACGGGGCTTCCGGGATCGTCGCGCTGGTCGCTGCCGACTTGTTCGTGGTCGCGTTCGCCGTGTCCTGGGGACCGGTGCTGTGGGTGCTGCTGGGCGAGATGTTCCCCAACCGCATCCGGTCGGCGGCGCTGGGACTGGCATCAGGCGTGCAGTGGATGGCCAACTGGACCATTGCGGTGACGTTCCCGGCGCTGCGGCACGCCCTGGGCGTGGCCTACTGCTTCTACGCGCTGTGCGCGGTGCTGTCGTTTGTTTTCGTCTGGCGGTGGGTCCGCGAAACCAACGGCGTTTCGCTGGAAGACATGCCCGACGAGGCGGCTCACGTCGGCGGCGCACCAGCCGCGAGCTGAAACCGCCGTGACTTTGCTCAGCTGCGCATGAAACAATCGCTGGCCGTGAAGACCTTCGAGGATTTGTTTGCCGAACTCGGTGAACGTGCCCGCACCCGTCCAGCGGGCAGCGGCACCGTCGCGGCGCTGGACGCGGGCGTGCATACGCGTGGGCAAGAAGATCCTCGAAGAGGCCGGCGAGGTGTGGCTGGCGGCCGAGCACGAATCCGACGAGGCGCTGGCCGAAGAAATCAGCCAGTTGCTGTACTGGGCTCAGGTGCTGATGATCGCCCGCGGGCTCACGCTCGACGACGTGTACCGGAAACTCTGATGACGTCGCAGCAGCGCAACGGGTCCACCAATCTGCGCGTCGCGGTCCCCAACAAGGGAGCGCTGAGCGAGTCGGCCGTCGAGATCCTGTCCGAGGCCGGCTACCGGCGACGCACCGATCCCAAAGATCTGACCGTCATCGACCCGCACAACCATGTCGAGTTCTTTTTCCTGCGGCCCAAGGACATCGCCATCTACGTCGGCTCGGGTGAGCTCGACTTCGGCATCACCGGGCGGGATTTGGCGCGGGAGTCCCGCGCGCCGGTGCACGAGCGACTCGCGCTCGGCTTCGGGTCCTCCACGTTTCGGTACGCCGCGCCGGCCGGACGGAACTGGACCATCGACGACCTGGCCGGCCGACGAATCGCCACCGCGTACCCCAACATGGTGCGACAAGACTTGGCGGCCCGCGGTATTGAGGCGACGGTGATCCGGCTGGACGGCGCGGTGGAGATCTCGATACAGCTCGGCGTGGCCGACGCGATCGCCGACGTGGTGGGCTCGGGTCGCACCTTGAACTTGCACAACCTGGTGGCCTTCGGTGAGACACTGTGCGACTCCGAGGCGGTCCTCATCGAGCAGATCGATCCGAATGCTGCCGACCGGCCGGACGCCGCTGCCCGCGATCAACTGGTCGCCCGGGTGCAGGGCGTGGTGTTCGGCCAGCAGTATC
Source organism: uncultured Actinomycetota bacterium (assembly GCA_963796825.1). GTDB lineage: Bacteria > Actinomycetota > Actinomycetes > Mycobacteriales > Mycobacteriaceae > Mycobacterium. Next base: position 240,333 of record CAWCNE010000003.1, on the reverse strand, counting down.
TGATGCTGGATTACGACTGCCCGCGTTCGGTTCTCGACGACGCCACGGCGATCACCCCGGGACTGGAGTCGCCCACGATCGCTCCGCTGGCCGACCCGGATTGGGTTGCCGTGCGGGCGCTGGTGCCGCGCCGGGGCGTCAACGCGATCATGGACGACCTCGCGGCGATTGGCGCGAAAGCGATCCTGGCGTCAGACGTCCGGTTCTTCCGGTTCTGATCTTGTATGCCCGTGCGGTCGGCGCACGCTGTGTTAGCGTCCCGCTAAAGCCGCGTTGGTTTGTCGAGCCCTGAGGAGGGGTCGCTGTGACGCATTTGGCCGCATCGCACGCAATCTTGTCTCACACCGATTGCTGCTGTCAGCGTTGGGGCTGGCGCTGCTGATCGGTATCGTCGCCGGTTTGCGTTCCTTTACCGCGCCCGCAGTCGTTGCGTGGGCCGCGTTTTTCGCACTGGATCAATCTGAGTGGTCACTGGTCGGCCTGGGTGGGCAGTCTGGTCGCCGTGATCATCTTTACCGTCCTGGCGCTGGGCGAGCTGGGTCTCGACAAGCAGCCCAAGACGCCGCAGCCGCACCGCCCCGCCGTCGTTCATCGCCCGCATCGGCTCGGGCGCATTCGCGGGCGCCGTCATCGGCACTGGTTTCGGGCATCTGTGGACCGCGCTGGGTGCGGGTGCCATCGGTGCGGTTCTCGGCACGTTGGGCGGCTACCACGTTCGCGCCCGCCTGGCCGGCTCGTTCGGCCGCGACCTGCCGGCCGCATTGCTCGAAGACGCTGTCGCGGTGTTGGGCGGGTTCGCGATCGCCGCTCTAGCGCTGCTCTGTGACACAGCGTTTCGACGCGATCGTGGTGGGCGCCGGCCAGGCCGGGCCCCCGCTGGTAGGCCGGTTGACCGCGGCCGGCCACACCGTGGCCATGGTGGAGCGCAAACTCATCGGCGGCACCTGCGTCAACACCGGCTGCATCCCGACCAAGACGCTGGTGGCCAGCGCGCAGGCCGCGCACCTGGCCCGCCGCGGCGCCGACTACGGCGTCAACACCGGCCCGGTCAGCGTCGACATGGCAAAAGTCAAGGCGCGCAAGGACGGCATCGTTCTCGATGACCGCAAGGGTGTCGAAGACTGGCTGGACGGCATGGACGGCTGCACCGTCTTTCGCGGGCACGCCCGGTTCGAAGACCCGCACACGCTGCGCGTCGGCGACGACACGCTGCAGGCTGACCGCATCTTCCTCAACGTCGGTGGCCGCGCGGTCGTGCCGGACATTCCCGGGCTGGCCGACGTCGACTACCTCACCAACGTGTCGATCCTCGAACTCGGCACTGTGCCCGAACATCTCGTCATCGTCGGCGGCAGCTACATCGCGCTCGAATTCGCCCAGATGTACCGTCGCTTCGGCGCGCAGGTGACCGTCGTCGAAAAGGGCCCGCGACTGACTGCCCGCGAAGACGAGGATGTCTCCGACACGATCCGGGCGATCCTGGAGAACGAAGGCGTTCGGGTCATACTCGACGCCAGTGATATCCGGATAGCCAAGCGCGACAATGGATTCGAGTTGACACCGCGGGCCGGCGCCGCACCGATGGCGGGCAGCCACCTGTTGCTGGCAGTGGGTCGGCGCCCCAACACCGATGACCTCGGCCTCGAGCTGGCCGGAGTTCGTACCGACGACCGCGGATACATCGTCGTCGACGATCAACTGCGAACCAGCGTCGACCACATCTGGGCCATGGGCGACTGCAACGGCAAAGGCGCCTTCACCCACACCTCTTACAACGATTTCGAGATCGTCGCGGCCAACTTGCTCGACGATGATCCGCGGCGGGTGAGTGACCGGATCACCACCTACGCGCTGTACATCGACCCACCGCTGGGCCGCGCCGGGATGACCGTCGAGCAGGTGCGCGCAACCGGCTCGCCGGGCGTTGATCTGTACTAGGCCGATGACCATGGTTGGTCGCGCGGTGGAAAAGGGTGAGACGCAAGGCTTTATGAGGATCATCGTCGATGCCGAAACGAAGCAGATTCTGGGGGCGGCCATATTGGGCGTCGGTGGCGACGAGGCTATTCACGCGATCTTGGATGTGATGTCTGCCAAGGCGCCGTACACCACCCTGGCCCGCACCATGCACATTCACCCGACGGTCAGCGAACTGATACCGACAATGCTGCACGAACTCTCGCCGCTGCAGTAGGGCTACATGTGCGCGCGGGCCCCGACGATGAACAGGCGACAAGATGAACGATGCGATCGACAACGCGGCGTTCCCGGTGCTGGACGGTCACCATCTAACGCGATTACGCGACTACGGCGGGCGGGCCGAGGTTGAGGCGGGTGAGCTGCTGGTCCGCGCCGGGCAGTCCGGCTACGACTTCATCGTGCTGGAGAGCGCAACGGTGGAAACCTTTCGTGAAGCCGGCGTCGGCCACAGTGAGGCCGTGCTGGTGCGACTCGGTCCAGGCCAGTTCTTGGGCGAGCTGAATCTCCTGACGGGTCAAGCCACCTACCTGAGTAGTCGAGTGACAGCCGCGGGCAGCGTCATCCGAATCAGACCGTCGAGATTTCGCGAACTGATGGATCACGATACAGAGCTGTCAGATTTCATCCTGCGCGCTCTGTTGGCCCGCCGGAAACGGCTGCGTGCCGGTGAGGCCGCGAACAGCATCGAGCTGATCGGCAGCGCCTGGTCCCCAGAAGCGATGGCACTGCGTACCTGGTTGGCACGGCTGCAGATTCCACATACCTTCGCCGATACTGACACCGCCGCGGGCGCGGAGCTTGCCGAGGCGCTGGGCCTCGGCGCGTACGAATTCCCAGTTCTCCTACTGCCTAACCAGATTTTGCATCGTGCTACGCCGGCCACAGCCTCCGCGGAGCTGGGCTTGATCCATCGCCCACGGGCAGAGGGCAAAAGTCGGATTCGTGACTTGGTCGTAGTCGGCGGCGGCCCGGCCGGCCTGGCCGCGGCGGTGTACGGGGCCTCGGAGGGTTTGGACACGCTGCTGCTAGAGGGGGTCGCAATCGGCGGTCAGGCTGCCGCCAGTTCACGCATCGAGAATTACCTTGGCTTCACCTCAGGCATCAGCGGCGCTGAGTTGACCGGACGTGCGATGGTGCAGGCGCAAAAGTTCGGCGCTCGATTAGACAGCCCGTGCACAGTGACGGCGATCGCCACCGACTCCGCCGAGCTCAGCGTAGGGCTCGCTGATGGCAGCGTGCTCGGCACCCGCTCGGTAATCATTGCCACGGGTGCTCGCTATCGTAAGCTGCCGATCCAAAGGTGGAGCGAATTTGAAGGTGCCGGAATTTATTATGCTGCAACGGATTTAGAAGTAAAACTAGTTGCGCCAAACCGAGTCGCCGTCGTCGGCGGCGCCAATTCGGCCGGTCAGGCCGCGCTATACCTGGCTGGCGCGGGCTGCCCAGTCGACCTCGTGGTGCGCGGTACTGATTTGCGTAAGGGTATGTCGGCCTACCTCGCAGACCGCATCAATGCCGACCCGCTCGTGACGGTGCACCTAGGCACGAAAGTCGTTGCCCTGCACGGCGAGCCCCACCTCGCGGAGATCACCGTCGCCGACAACGCCGACCGAACTACTCAGCGGACGCCCTGCCGCGCCCTCTTCTGCTTCATCGGCGCCGACCCGGCCACGGACTGGCTGCACGGGATTCAACTCGACCGATATGGCTTTGCCTTGACCGATGCCTGGCTACCCGACCACGCGTTGGCCGTCAGCTGGCCACACCTCGGCCGACGCCCGCTGCCTTTCGAAACCTCGGTACCGGGAATCTTCGCCGTCGGCGATGTGCGAGCGGGATCGATGAAGCGCGTCGCGGCGGCTGTGGGCGAAGGGGCCAGCGCCGTACGCTCGGTGCATGAAGTCTTGGCGGCATCGAACAGCACCTGGACCCATCGCGTGTAGCGCATGATTGACTCGCCGGGACACGGTCAAGAACGTCGATAATGCTGAGGCCAGGGGAAGATCGTGGCACAACTGAACGGCAAGACTGCACTCGTCACTGGTGGCAACTCGGGCATCGGGCTGGCCACTGCTCAGCGGTTGGCGGCCAACGGCGCCCACGTTTTCCTGACCGGCCGTAATCAGGACACGATCGAAGCAGCGGTGTCGTCCATCGGCCCGAGCGCAACTGGCATCCGCGCCGACGTGTCGCGCATCGATGACCTGACTGCCCTTGGAGCCGCGATCGAGGCTCGCGGAAACGGACTTGACATCATCTTCGCCAATGCCGGCGGTGGCGAATTTGCCCCGCTGGGCGACATTACTGTCGCCCATTTCACCGATACATTTCTCACCAACGTCGGCGGCACGCTCTTTACAGTGCAAACGATGCTGCCGTTGCTCAACCGCGGCGCATCGATCGTGCTGACTGGTTCCACGGCCGCGTACAGCGGCACACCGGCCTTCAGCGTCTATGCGGCGACCAAGGCGGCGATCCGGTCTTTTGGCCGGACCTGGGCCGCAGAGCTCGTCGACCGCGAGATCCGGGTGAATACCGTGGTTCCGGGACCGGTCGCAACGCCGGGACTCAAAGGCCTGGCGCCGGCAGGTCGGGTGCAGGAACTGCTCGACGGCGAAGCGTCGAAGGTCCCGATGGGCCGCCTCGGCAGGCCCGACGAGATCGCTGCCGCGGTGCTGTTTCTGGCATCTGATGAGAGCAGCTTCATGACGGGCAGCGAACTATTCGTCGACGGTGGCGCCGTGCAGCTTTGACTCGCGGCTACGTCGCATGCCGGAAGGAGCGTCAGGCGGCCGGCTCGGCTCCGTGCTGCAGGACGGTGTCGGCGTTGCCTTCGTCGAGAGCATCCGGCCAGCCCGGGTACGGCGGCGGGGTGCCGCCGAAGGCGGGGCAGTGCGAATGGTGGGCGCACCAGTCGCACAGCCGTGACGGTCGCGGCCTGAAATCGCCTGTGGCGCCGGCAGACTGAATTGCCTGCCACATCGCCATCAGCGTCTTCTCGAAACGCACCAGCTCGGCTTCGTCGGGGGAGTAGTCCAACAGCTGACCGTCGGACAGATAGATCAGCCGCAACCGCGTCGGCAGCACGCCCCGCGAACGCAACAGCGCGACCGCGTAGAACTTCATCTGGAACATGGCTTTGAACTCGGCGAGCGCGCGCGCCTCCGGTGGGGCCTTGCCGGTCTTGTAGTCGACCACCCGCAATTCGCCGGTGGGCGCGACGTCGATGCGGTCGATGATCCCGCGCAGCAGGGTGCCGTCGGCGAGTTCGACCTCGATGCGCTGCTCGCAACTCTGCGGGTCGAACCGGGTGGGATCCTCCAAGCGGTAATAGCCGGACAGCAGCTTGCGGGCCTCGCCGAGCAGATGGGCCTGCTGCTCGGCGTCCAATTGCTCGGCCAGTTCGGGGTCGCCGGCCAGCACCTGCTCCCACGCCGGACCGACCAGCGCGTCTACGGTCTGCGGGCCGCGTTCTGCGGCAGGCAGACCGTAGAGCTGTTCCAGCGCGGCGTGCACCACAGAGCCGCGCACCTGCGCGGTCGACGGCGGTTCGGGGAGCCGGTCGATCGCCCGGAAGCGATAGAGCAGCGGGCACTGCTTGAAGTCGGCCGCCCGCGACGGCGACAGGGCGGGGCGCCGTCTGGTCGGTTCGCCCGAGGTGCCACTCATATCCGCAGCCTAGAAGGCAGGTCCGACAACCCCGCGCACTTCCGGCGGCGCGTCTGCTGGCAGGCTTGTCCGCTGTGTCTGCAACCGGCCCGTTCGTCATCGGTGATCGAGTGCAGCTCACCGATGCCAAAGGCCGGCACTACACGATGGTGCTCAGTCCCGGCGGCGAGTTCCACACCCACCGCGGCGCGATCGCGCACGACGCGGTGATCGGGCAGCCGGAGGGCAGCGTGGTCAAGTCGGCCAACGGCGACCAGTTCCTGGTGCTGCGTCCGTTGCTGGTGGATTACGTGCTCTCGATGCCGCGCGGCGCGCAGGTGGTCTACCCGAAGGACGCCGCCCAGATCGTGCACGAGGGCGACATCTTCCCGGGCGCACGGGTATTGGAGGCCGGCGCCGGGTCCGGGGCGCTGACCTGCTCGCTGCTGCGCGCGGTCGGACCCGACGGGCAGGTGATCTCCTACGACGTGCGGGCTGACCACGCCGAGCACGCGCGCCGCAACGTGGAGACGTTCTTCGGTCGTATCCCCGATAACTGGCGACTGGTGGTCAGCGACGTCGTCGACGCCGATCTGCCCGACGGCTCGATCGACCGGGTGGTGCTCGACATGCTCGCGCCGTGGGATGTGCTCGACCGCGTCGTCGCGGGCGCTGGTCGCCGGCGGCGTGCTGATGATCTACGTGGCGACCGTGACGCAGCTGTCGAAGGCGGTCGAGGCGCTGCGCGAGCAGCAGTGCTGGACCGAGCCTCGCGCCTGGGAGACGATGCAGCGCGGCTGGAACGTCGTCGGGTTGGCGGTGCGGCCTCAACACAACATGCGCGGGCACACAGCATTTTTGGTGTTCGCGCGCAAGCTGGCTCCGGGCGCCGTCCCGCCGACGCCGCTGAACCGAAAGCAGCGCCCGACCCAGCCGTCGTCGCCGAGCTAGTCGTCGCTGCGGCGCAGATCCCTGCGCGCCGAGAGCAATTCGAATTCCGGGTGCGCGGCGACCAGGCGTTCGGCAGCGTCGAGCACATCGACGGCGTGTGCCCGATCGGCCGAGGCCATCGCCACGCCGATCCCGGCTCGGCGATGAAGATCGTGCGACCCTGTCTCGGCGGCCGATACGTTGAATTTGCGCTGCAGTTCCGCGATTACCGGCCGAACCACCGATCGCTTCTGCTTGAGCGAGCGCACGTCACCGAGCAGTAGATCGAACTCGAGCCAGCCGATCCACATCGCCGGGTCAGCGACCCGGCGTCGTCGGCGGCTCGGCGGTGTCGGTCCGGAACGCCAGCAGGACGTCGGCGGTCCGCGCCGAGAGCTGCCAACCACCTTGGTACGGCTTGAATTCCATCGGAAACGCGAATCGGGGACCGTGCGAATTCGGTTGAGCTGACGTCGACGTTGGCCACCACGTCGGCCGGATCCCGGTCCGACCAATTGACATCGCGCACATCGAATTTCACCGGCGCGTAGCCGCCGTTGATCAACGCGTTGGCGAACTGGTCGAACACAGCGGCGCTTTCCGGTGTGGCGCCCTCGACCAGGTTCAGCTTCTGCGGACCCGGCACCGCGGCGTCAGCCAGCCGGTACAGCACGCCTGCCAACGCATCGGGTGCCGGCAGCGGAGCGGCCTGCGGGGCCGCCGCCGCACTCAGCGACGCCGACGTCGGCGGCGCCGCGGTCTCCGGCGAAGCGTCGTCCTCGTCCTTGGAACACCCCGGAAGTCCGAGCACCGCCGCAATCGCGGCGGTGCTCAAGACTGCGGTCAGGCGTCGGCCCATTCAGCGGCCGTCAGCGCGAACGCACAGCCGAAATCAGCGTCATCGCCGAGTCGTGGGACAGCTTCCAGCCGCCCTGGTCGACGAACCGTGAGGTACTCCGGCGTCGGGGCGAGGCGCGGACCGGACGCGGTGATCGTGGCCGTCGCGGCGCCGGGGCCCGGCGGGCACGATGTTGGTGATGTTGAACGTCAGCGGCAGGCTGCCCTTGGCAGCGGCCTTCTGCAGTTCGTGGTCGGCAAGGCCGGCCGGAACCGGGATGCCGCCCTCGACGAGGTAGCCCTTGCTGGCGAATGACACGCTCGGGTCCTGCAAGGTGTTGAGAACGGTCGACAGCTGGTCGGCGGTGGGCAGGTCCACCCCGACCGGTGCCACGGGGTCCAGCGGCAGCGGCGCGCCGAAGACGACGGGCTGAACGTCAGGCGACACAGCGGTAACCGATGCAATACAGGTCACACCCGCGGCGGCCGCGCCGATGGCAGCCAACGCCGCCATGCCTGTGGCTAGGGATTTCACGGTCACTAGAGGTCCTCTCGGTAAAGCCGACTAAACATGATGTTAACGCTGATGCCAGTGTGCCCCATTTCGAGTTCCCGCATGAATCGGAAATCGCCGGTAGCGTTGAGGTATCCACCGCACCACCGTCCCGGAGCGGGAAAGGAGCGCACCATGGGTGAGTTTGAGCGTGAACCGTTCGGTAGCCCCCGCGAACCGGACCTCTCCGCCGAGGACGCCGCCGAGTTGGAAGAGCTTCGGCGCGAGGCCTCGATCCTGCGTGAGCAGCTGGACAACGCCGCCGGATCGCACGGGTGCCGGACACAGCTCCGCGCGACGTCCACCAGCTAGAGGCGCGAATCGACTCGCTGGCGTCGCGCAACTCCAAGCTGATGGAGACCCTCAAAGAAGCCCGCCAGCAACTGCTGGCGCTGCGCGAGGAGGTCGACCGGCTCGGGCAGCCGCCCAGCGGCTACGGCGTGCTGTTGGCCACTCACGAGGACGACACCCTCGACGTGTTCACCTCCGGGCGCAAGATGCGCCTGACGTGCTCGCCCAACATCGACGTGAGCTCGTTGCGGAAGGGACAGACGGTTCGCCTCAATGAGGCTTTAACTGTCGTCGAGGCCGGCACGTACGAATCAGTCGGCGAGATTTCAACTTTGCGCGAGGTCCTGGCTGACGGTCACCGCGCTCTGGTGGTCGGCCACGCCGACGAGGAGCGCATCGTGTGGCTGGCCGAGCCGTTGGTCGCCGCGGATTTGCCCGAGGGTGTGTACGACTCGAGCGACGACGACCTGCGTCCCCGCAAGCTGCGTCCCGGTGACTCGCTGCTGGTGGACACCAAGGCCGGTTACGCCTTCGAGCGCATCCCCAAGGCCGAGGTCGAGGACCTGGTGCTCGAAGAGGTCCCCAACGTCACCTACAACGACATCGGTGGACTGGGCCGGCAAATCGAGCAGATCCGCGACGCCGTCGAGCTGCCGTTCCTGCACAAGGACCTCTACCGCGAATACGCGCTGCGTCCGCCCAAAGGTGTGCTGCTCTACGGCCCGCCCGGTTGCGGAAAGACGTTGATCGCCAAGGCGGTTGCCAACTCGCTGGCCAAGAAGATGGCCGAGGTTCGTGGTGACGACGCGCGTGAGGCCAAGTCCTACTTCCTCAACATCAAGGGCCCCGAGCTGCTGAACAAGTTCGTCGGCGAGACGGAGCGTCACATCCGGCTGATCTTCCAGCGGGCCCGCGAGAAGGCGTCCGAGGGCACACCGGTGATCGTGTTCTTCGACGAGATGGACTCGATCTTCCGCACCCGCGGGACCGGGAGTTTCCTCCGACGTGGAGACGACGGTCGTCCCGCAGTTGCTCAGCGAGATCGACGGTGTCGAAGGCCTGGAGAACGTCATCGTGATCGGTGCCTCCAACCGTGAGGACATGATCGACCCCGCGATCCTGCGGCCCGGCCGCCTCGACGTGAAGATCAAGATCGAGCGCCCGGACGCCGAATCGGCGCAGGACATCTTCTCGAAGTACCTTGTCGAGACGCTGCCGGTGCACGCCGATGACATCGCCGAATTCGGCGGTGACCGTGGAGCCTGCATCAAGGCGATGATCGAGAAGGTCGTCGACCGGATGTACGCCGAGATCGACGACAACCGGTTCTTGGAAGTCACCTACGCCAACGGCGACAAAGAAGTCATGTACTTCAAGGACTTCAACTCCGGCGCGATGATTCAGAACGTCGTCGACCGGGCGAAGAAGAACGCCATCAAGTCGGTGTTGGAAAGCGGCCAGCCAGGTTTGCGGATCCAGCACCTGCTCGACTCGATTGTCGACGAGTTCGCCGAGAACGAGGACCTGCCCAACACCACCAACCCCGACGACTGGGCGCGGATTTCGGGCAAGAAGGGCGAGCGGATCGTCTACATCCGCACGCTGGTCACCGGCAAGAGTTCGAGTGCCTCACGGGCGATCGACACCGAGTCCAACCTCGGCCAGTACCTCTAGCGGCGGTCGCAAGCGCGGCGAAGCCGGGCGCCGCGGGCCGACGCCATGAGGTAGCGGCAGAACTCAGCCGGCCAGTAGCGAATAGCTGTTGGTCAGGTCGTCCCGAAGTACCTGGGCGGCGTGCGTCGTCGTGTCGATGCTCAACGGGGTGGTCAAAGTTCGGGCTTGGTAGGTCCATCCGCCCGGCAGGTCGAGCCGCTCGCCGAGCCCGGGCAGATCGGACCGCGACAGGTTGGGATCGACGATCTGGCTCCAGGTCTGCATCAGCCAGCGCCGCAGTGCGGGGTCACACAGTTCGTAGACCTCTTCGCCGGCGTCGAAGGTGGAGACGCTGTGCCGGTGCACCTGGTTCGCGGTATAGGGCGCCGGGTTCATCGCCGACAGCAGGGTCTGGGATTCCAGCAGCATGTCGATCCCGCCGAAGTTCTTGATGATCCGCGGACCCTGGGTCGGCTTCTCGATCGCGTTCATCAGCCAGTACCGCGGGCCGTCGAGTAAGGCTGTGGCAGCACCGTTTTCGGTCGCGATGGCCTGCGCGTCGAGCGCCGACCACAGCTCGGCGGGACAGTCGTTGAGGCCGAAGGTGTTGTAGACCGCGGCCTGCGGTCCCACCTCGCCCGGCGTCACCAGAAGGACTTCGCCGTAGCGCTTTCCGGACAGGTTCTTGGTGGACTCAGGCGCAGCATGGGCAGGCACCAAGTGAAGGTAATCACTTCAGTGACCAGCGTCAACCAACACCAGGAAGATTAACGCCCCGGAAGTCGCACGACTTGGACGAAGAACTCGTCAATCTGGCGAATGACGTTCATGAATTCTTCAAAGCCGACGGGTTTGGTGACGTAAGCGTTCGCGTGCAGTCGATAGCTGCGCAGAATGTCTTCCTCGGCGGCCGAGGTGGTGAGGACGACGAGCGGGATATGACACAGGTCCGGATCGGATTTGATCTGTTCGAGCAGTTGGCGGCCGTCGTATTTCGGCAAATTCAAGTCCATCAGGATCAGATCCGGCCGTTGTGCGCCCTCATGTGCCCCGCGTTGGTGGAGGTAGTCGAGGCCTTCCTGTCCGTCGCGTGCAACATGCAACGTGTTGTGAATCTTGTGGTGCTCGAAAGCTTCCCGGGTGATGAGAATGTCGCCGGGGTCGTCTTCGATCAGTAGGACGTCGATGGGGCCGCCCTTCGATGTCATCGCTGAGCTCCTTGGGCTGCGTCGGCGGGCCTTTCATCGCTGGCGACGCTGATCGGCAAAGTGAACCAGAGTCGAGTACCAATGCTGGTGGTGGCGTCGACACCGATCGTACCGCCGTGCAGCTCAACGATTTTCTTGCACACGGCCAGCCCGATGCCCGTTCCGGCGTATGCGTCTCGGCCGTGCAGACGCTGGAAGATGACAAACACCTTGTCGACGAACTCGGGCGCGATGCCGATGCCGTTGTCGGTCACGCTGAAGACCCAGTCGCCGTCATGATCACCGTCGCCGCGTTCGTATTCGATGTCAATCTGCGGCGCATGATCCGGGCGCCGGAACTTGACGGCGTTCCCAATCAGGTTCTGCCACAACATCGTGAACAGGGTCGCGTCACCGAGCACGTGCGGAAGCGGGCGGTCCCCGCGAACCAGCTGTGCCCCGGATTCCTCCATCGCGACGGCCAAATTGCCCAGCGCGGCGTCCAATGTGGTGTCAAGGTCGACCATCTCGTGGGCGGCCCTGACGCGACCGACTCGGGAAAAGGTGAGTAGATCGTTGATGAGCACCTGCATGCGTTTGGCGCCATCAACGGCGAATGCGATGTATTCGACACCGCGTTCATCGAGCTCGTGACCGTAACGCTTCTCGAGTAGTTGGCAAAACGAGGCCACTTTGCGCAACGGTTCTTGAAGATCATGGGACGCCACATAGGCGAACTGCTCGAGTTCGGCGTTGGATCGGCGTAGCTCGACCGCCTGAGTGTCGAGTTCCTCCGTTTGCATCTCCAGACGAGCCCGGTCTGACACGGAGGCGTCCAGTTCAGCCACGATGCGCTGCCGCATGTTGTCGACGTCTTCGGCGATGGCGCGGATGTCTTTGGGCCCGTGCACGGCAATACTGTCGGCAAAGTTGCCCCCCACAATGCGCCGACACGACGTTGCCAGCGCCTGCAAGGGGAGAGTCACCGTGCGGCGCATCAGTAACGCCAGCAGGAACGCCCCGGCCACGAACATTGCCGCCATCGCAAGCAGGAGCCGGTCACGCCAACTGCGCATCGCGGTCAGCTCGTTCACTGCCGCGGTCTTTGCCGCCGCCAAATGGGCATTCTGGGTGTCGCACAGCGCTCGGATCCGGTCGAAATCGGCCTTCCCGCGGTCGGCGGTCTCGATGTCGACCACGGTCGGTGCGCCCGGGATCACGGTGTCGATCAGCGGCCGCGCATCAAAGTCACGCCACGCCGATCCTGCACGCCGGATCGCGGTCAAATCGGCGAGTAAATCGGCGCGATCGCCGAGTCGAGCGGTGATGTCCGCGGCCGCCTGCTGTTCCGCGAGTTGTCCGTCGACGTAAGGCGCGAGGAATTGCCGGTCCGCCGAAATCAGATAACCGCGCAGGGATGTCTCCTGATCAATCAGCCCGCCCTGCAATCGATAGGCCGCGACCCGCGCGGGCTGAATTTCATCAGTCAACTGACGAGTCACCGCATCCGTGCGGTGCAACAAGACCGCACCGGTTGCCGCGCCGGCCAGCGCCGTTATCCCGATGACTGACAACACCAAGGTCTGCCACCCCGCCACCGTCAGTCCAGATCTGAGCGGCGGGCCTGCCGTGCGGGTAGTTGGCCGGTTCCTCGATCCGATCTTCATGTGGCGCTGCGCCCTACTCGCACCACCGCGACGTCGTCGCTGAAGCCGCCATGAGACTGGGTCCGAGCCTCGACCTGGTCGATGAGCGCGTCGACAAACGCCGCGCCCGGCAAAGCTGCCAGCGGTCGGGCCAGTTCGAGCAAACCGTCCTCGCCGAGGCGTTGCTCTCCACGGCCCGAATGCCCCTCGAACAAGCCGTCGGTCAACAGCACCAAACCACCGCTCGCAGGGAGTTCCGTCGGGTGTTCCGGCCAGCTTTCACCGCCGAACCCCAGCGCGGGGCCGCCCGGCGTCTCCACCCATTCCACGGCGCCAAGGCCGTGCACCAGCATCGCGGGGTGGCCGGCGCGGACCGAGATCACCCGCCGACTGTCGGGGGCGATCGCCAGGCTCAGCATCGTCGCGAATATTCCGCGGCCGCCGCCTTCGGCGTGCAGGATTCGTTCCAGCTGCAGCATCGCAGCTTCACCGTGCACGCCACCCAGCGTCAAAGTGCGCCAGGCGATCCGCAAGGCCACCCCAACCGCCGCCTCATCGGGCCCGTGCCCAGCGACATCACCGATAACGATGTGCACGGTCCGGTCCGGCGTCTGCACGACATCGTAAAAATCTCCGCCCAGCAACGCGCTCGCGCGGCTGGGCCGGTAGCGCGTCACCACGTCGACGTCACAGCCGTCGAGTAGCAGCGGGGAGGGCAACAGGCCACGTTCCAGCCGCGAATTTTCCTGGGCGCGAAGATCACTCGCATGTAGGTCCACCGCAATCAGTTCGGCACGTTTGCGTTCGATTGCGTACAACACGCTCCGCCGCAGCATTTCGGGTTCCACGCGCCCCTTGATCAAGTAGTCCTGCGCGCCACCGGCGACCGCTGACACCCCGAATGCTTCGTCGCTCAATCCCGTCAGCACGACAACCGGAAGGGTGCCATCCCACTCGCGCGATGCGGCTGATGCCATCGAACTCGATTGCGTCCGGCAGATGCAGGTCCAGGAGCACGCAGTCCGGGCGTTCGTCCGCAAGGAATTCCTCGGCGCGCGCCATCGACGGCGCCCACACCACCCGAATATCGGCAGCGGAGTCTGCGATCAGTTCTTCCACCAGCACCGCATCAGCACGGTCGTCCTCGATCAGCAGCAGCGACAACCCCCGCCGCGCCGCTGCGGGAGCACCGTCGCGACTGCGCGCGGGAACCGGTTCCGGCCCATGTCGCACAGGCTTGATCAATTCGTCCTCCACGCCGCCCCGACCGGCCGACGATAACCCACGCGGGCACCAAGAGGCGATGACTGAGTGAAGAGGTATTGGCTGGTCCCCTCATGGCCGCCCCCGCGGCGCGGAGTCCGTAGTCGCCACGCCGGGTTTGATGGCGCGGCTCCTCCTCGCCCCGCTGCGCGGGCCGCATCGTCGCCACGCCGGGTTTGATGGCGCGGCTCCTCCTCGCCCCGCTGCGCAGGCCGCATCGTCGCCACGCCTAGTTTGATTGCGCGGCTCCTCCTCGCCCCGCTGCGCGGGCCGCATCGTCGCCACGCCTAAGCTCGAGGGATGCAACGGATCATCGGCACGGAGGTCGAATACGGCATCTCGTCGCCATCAGACCCGACCGCCAACCCGATCCTGACTTCGACGCAGGCGGTGCTGGCCTACGCCGCCGCCGCCGGGATCCAGCGCGCCAAGCGGACCCGTTGGGATTACGAGGTGGAGTCACCGCTGCGGGATGCCCGCGGTTTCGACCTGAGCCGCTCGGCCGGACCGCCGCCGGTCGTCGACGCCGACGAGGTCGGTGCCGCCAACATGATCCTGACCAACGGTGCGCGGCTCTACGTCGACCATGCCCACCCGGAGTACGCCGCGCCAGAATGCACCGACCCGTTGGACGCGGTGATCTGGGACAAGGCCGGCGAGCGGGTGATGGAGGCCGCTGCCCGTCATGTCGCGAGCGTCCCCGGCGCCGCCAAGCTCCAGCTGTACAAGAACAACGTCGACGGCAAAGGTGCGTCCTACGGATCGCACGAGAACTACCTGATGAGCCGCCAAACTCCGTTCTCTGCCGTCATCGCCGGGCTGACGCCGTTCTTGGTATCCCGCCAGGTCGTCACCGGCTCAGGCCGAGTCGGGATCGGGCCGTCCGGCGACGAGCCCGGCTTCCAGCTCTCGCAGCGCTCGGACTACATCGAGGTCGAGGTGGGGCTGGAGACCACGCTGAAGCGCGGCATCATCAACACCCGCGACGAGCCGCATGCCGACGCCGACCGTTACCGGCGATTACACGTCATCATCGGCGACGCCAACCTCTCCGAGACGTCGACCTATCTCAAGCTGGGCACCACGGCATTGGCCCTCGACCTGATCGAGGACGGCCCGTCGCACGGCATCGATCTGAGTGATCTGGCACTGGCCCGGCCGGTGCACGCCGTGCACGCGGTCAGCCGCGACCCTTCGCTGCGTGCCACCGTTGCGCTGGCCGACGGTCGTGAATTGACTGCCCTTGCGCTGCAACGGATTTACCTGGACAGGGTGGCAAAGCTGGTCGACAGTCGCGACCCCGACCCGAGCGCGTCGAAGGTCGTGGAGACCTGGGCTCATGTGCTCGACCTGCTGGAGCGCGATCCGATGGAGTGCGCCGAGCTGCTGGACTGGCCCGCCAAACTGCGCCTGCTGGAAGGTTTCCGGCAGCGGGAGAACCTGGCCTGGTCGGCACCACGACTGCATCTGGTCGATCTGCAGTACTCCGATGTCCGGCTGGACAAGGGGTTGTACAACCGGCTGGTGGCCCGCGGTTCGATGAAGCGGCTGGTCACCGAGCAGCAGGTGATAGACGCCGTCGACAATCCTCCGACCGACACCCGCGCCTACTTCCGTGGGGAATGCCTGCGCCGTTTCGGCGCCGACATCGCCGCGGCAAGTTGGGACTCGGTGATTTTCGATCTGGGTGGTGATTCCCTGGTCCGGATCCCGACGTTGGAGCCGCTGCGCGGCAGCAAAGCGCACGTCGGAGCGCTGCTGGACTCGGTGAACAGCGCGGTCGAGCTGGTGGAGCAACTGACCACCTGAGTGGTGCGGACATGGCGGTTATGCCAGGGCATTGCCGCCATTCACCGGTAGTGTGAAGAAACAGACGGACGTGTCTCACGGCCGATGATGACGCAGGAGGCAGCATGGCCCAGGAGCAGACCAAGCGCGGTGGTGGCGGCGGCGATGACGACGACCCCACGACCAGCACGGCCGCGGGCCAGGAGCGTCGCGAAAAGCTGACCGAGGAAACCGACGATCTGCTCGACGAGATCGATGATGTTCTGGAAGAGAACGCCGAAGACTTCGTCCGTGCATACGTCCAAAAGGGCGGCCAGTGACCTGGCCCTTCCACAATCGCCCGGCCAGCAACTCTGCACTTCCCGGAATCGCCAGTGGCGGCCTTTCCTCCTTCACTGATCATTTGCGCCATGCGGCGCCGGAGCTGTTGCCTGCGCGCATGACTAACGCCGACGCCATTACGCCCACCTCTGCGCTGCCACACGGCACCACGATCGTCGCGCTGAAATACCCGGGCGGGGTCCTGCTCGCCGGCGACCGGCGCTCGACGCAGGGCAACATGATCGCCGGGCGGGACGTGCAGAAGGTCTACATCACCGACGACTACACCGCGACCGGGATCGCCGGCACCGCGGCGATCGCGGTCGAATTCGCCCGCCTTTACGCCGTCGAACTCGAACACTACGAGAAGCTGGAAGGCGTGCCGCTGACCTTCGCGGGCAAGGTGAACCGGCTGGCGATCATGGTGCGCGGCAACCTCGCCGCCGCGATGCAGGGTCTGGTGGCGCTGCCGCTGCTCGTCGGATTCGACATCGGCGACCCGGATTCGGAGAAGGCGGGCCGCATCGTCTCGTTCGACGCTGCCGGTGGATGGAACCTGGAAGAAGAGGGCTACCAGTCGGTCGGCTCGGGCTCGATCTTTGCCAAGTCGTCGATCAAGAAGCTGTATTCGCAAGTGACGGATGCGGATTCGGCGCTGCGAGTTGCTGTCGAGGCCCTTTACGACGCCGCCGATGACGATTCCGCCACCGGCGGGCCGGACCTGGTCCGCGGGATCTTCCCGACCGCCGTCACCATCGGCGTCGACGGCGCAATCAACGTCGGCGAGCAGCGCATCGCCGAGCTGGCCCGCGAAGTCATCCAAACGCGTTCGCGCACGGATACTTTCGGACCCGATGCCGATCGCGCGGGAAGTGATTCATGAGTTTTCCGTATTTTATTTCGCCTGAGCAGGCGATGCGCGAGCGCAGCGAGCTCGCGCGCAAGGGCATCGCACGCGGCCGCAGCGTGGTGGCACTCGTCTACTCCGGCGGTGTGCTGTTCGTTGCCGAAAACCCTTCGCGGTCATTGCAGAAGATCAGTGAGCTCTACGATCGCGTCGGCTTCGCCGCCGCTGGGAAGTTCAACGAGTTCGACAATCTTCGCCGCGGCGGCATCCAATTCGCCGACACCCGCGGCTATGCCTACGACCGTCGTGACGTGACCGGCCGGCAGTTGGCCAATGTGTACGCGCAGACGCTGGGCACCATCTTCACCGAACAGGCCAAGCCGTACGAGGTCGAGCTGTGCGTGGCTGAAGTCGCTCACTACGGCGAGACCAAACCGCCTGAGCTGTACCGGATCACCTACGATGGGTCGATCGCCGACGAGCCGCACTTTGTGGTGATGGGCGGGACGATCGAGCCGATCGCCACCGCGCTCAAGGACTCCTACGCCGAGAATGCCGACCTTGCCGATGCTGTGCACATCGCCGTCAACGCCTTGAAGGCGGGCGCCGGCAACGGCAGCGACGATGACACGTTGAGCGTCTCGACGCTGGAGGTCGCCATTCTCGACACCAGCCGGCCGCGGCGAGCGTTCCGCCGGATCACCGGTGCCGCGCTGGAACGGCTGTTGCCTGAACGCGATGCTTCCGAGTCGAAGGACGACTCGGCGGAGGAATCGTCGAAATAGGCTCCGTACCATGCTGATCGGCTTGCTGCTCGCGCTGGGATGTTCGGTGTGTTACGGCACCGCGACGGTGCTGCAGGCCGCGGCGACCCGCTCGGTGGACGCCGGCGACAGTGATTCCGGAGTCGACGCCGCTCTGTTCCTACGGGCGCTGCGGCAATGGCGCTACCTGGTGGGTATCGCGCTGGACGGCCTGGGCTTCGTGCTGCAGGTCGCCGCGCTTCGGCTGGTGCCGATTTACGTTGTCGCCGCGGCGATCGCTGCGTCGCTCGCCGTCACCGCGATCGTGGCCGCATGGGTGTTGTCCACGCGGTTATCGGCGATGGAATGGGCCGCCGTGGCGGTGGTGTGCGCAAGCCTGGCGATGCTCGGCGTCGCCGCCGGGCCGGAGGGCACGGGCCACGGCCCACCGGGGCTGGGCTGGGCGCTGCTCGTGATCGCCGCCCTGGTGCTCGCCGCGGGTGCGGCTGCGGGGCGCTTGAGCGACCGGACCCGCGCACTCGTGTTGGGGTTCGGGGCTGGTGCGGGCTTCGGAGTCGTCGAGATCGCCGTCCGGCTGATCGATTCGATCGACCTGACGCAGGCTTCGTTCTATACCAATCCAGCCGTCTATGCCCTGGCAGCCGGGGGCGCCGCCGGCTTTATGCTGCTCACCACCGCTTTGAGCCGTGGATCGGTGACCACGGCCGTTGCCGGGATGGTGGTCGGCGAAACGGTCGGCCCGGCCCTGGTCGGAGTGGCCTGGCTGGGCGATCGCACCCGCCCGGGCCTGGGCTGGATGGTGGAGGCCGGGTTCGCGGTCGCCGTTTTTGCAGCGCTCGCGCTGAGCCGGTTCGGCGAGGCGCCCGAGCCGGCCGAGTCGTGAACGTGGCGCACCGGCAATCGCTTTCGCGCTGTTGACGAGCTAGCGGCCGGAATCGGCGAAGTGCTCAATGGGGCTGCCTCCGACCCATCGGCGGGGGCTCCACACCAGTTCCGCATTCAGCAAGTACGCTCGAATTGTGCAGCGGCGAATCATGGGCATCGAAACCGAATTCGGTGTCACCTGCACTTTCCACGGTCATCGCCGACTCTCGCCGGACGAAGTGGCCCGCTACCTGTTCCGACGGGTCGTCTCGTGGGGCCGCAGCTCCAACGTTTTCCTGCGTAACGGGGCGCGGCTGTACCTGGACGTGGGCAGCCACCCCGAATACGCCACCGCCGAGTGCGACAGCCTGGTGCAGCTGGTCACCCATGACCGCGCGGGCGAACGCGTGCTCGAAGACCTGCTGATCGACGCCGAGCAGCGGCTGGCTGACGAGGGCATCGGCGGCGACATCTACCTGTTCAAGAACAACACCGACTCAGCGGGCAACTCCTACGGCTGCCACGAGAACTACCTGATCGTGCGGGCCGGTGAATTCTCACGGATCTCCGACGTGCTGCTGCCGTTCCTGGTCACCCGCCAGCTCATCTGCGGCGCTGGCAAAGTGCTGCAAACCCCGAAGGCCGCCACTTTCTGCCTGTCGCAGCGCGCCGAGCACATCTGGGAGGGTGTCTCCAGCGCAACCACCCGATCACGCCCCATTATCAATACCCGCGACGAGCCGCACGCAGACGCCGAGAAGTACCGGCGCCTGCACGTCATCGTCGGCGACTCCAACATGTGCGAATCCACGACCATGCTCAAGGTGGGCACCGCGTCACTGGTGCTGGAGATGATCGAGGCCGGCGTGGCGTTCCGGGACTTCTCCCTGGACAACCCGATCCGCGCTATCCGCGAGGTCAGCCACGACACCAGCGGCCGGCGCCCGGTGCGCTTGGCCGGTGGACGCCAGGCCAGCGCGCTGGACATCCAGCGGGAGTACTACTCCCGCGCCGTCGAGCACCTGCAGACGCGCGAGCCCAATGCTCAGATCGAGCAGGTCGTCGACCTGTGGGGTCGCCAGCTGGACGCGGTGGAAAGCCAGGACTTCGCGAAGGTCGACACCGAAATCGACTGGGTGATCAAGCGCAAGTTGTTCCAGCGCTACCAGGACCGCTACGACATGGAGCTGTCCGACGCGAAGATCGCCCAGCTTGACCTGGCCTACCACGACATCAAGCGCGGCCGCGGCGTCTTCGATCTGCTGCAGCGCAAGGGGCTGGCGGCGCGCATCACCACCGACGAGGAAATCGACGCGGCCGTCGACCAGCCGCCCCAGACCACCCGGGCACGGCTGCGGGGTGAGTTCATCAGCGCCGCCCAGGCGGCCGGACGCGACTTCACCGTGGACTGGGTGCACCTCAAGCTCAACGATCAGGCCCAGCGCACGGTCCTGTGCAAGGATCCGTTCCGGTCGGTCGACGAGCGGGTCAAGAGGCTGATCGCCAGCATGTAGCTTTGCCGATGATTGGCGGCGATCGTCAGCCGGCTGTGTCGGTTTTCAGTTGGCCGTGCCGCAGCAGAGCGCTGACTGCGGCGTCCCACCGTCTGAGTTGGGTCGGGCTGGTGAGCGGTTCGGGCAAGTGCCGCTCGATGTGGCCGCGCAGGATTATTGCGCCGAAGCGCAGCAGGAGCGGATTCAGCACGCCCCAGAGTGGGATCCAGGTCCTGCCGTATCTGCTCTCGTTCGGCGAATCGTGTCGCGATTGAGCCATCGCTGAGGCGCAGCAAGACCGTCGAAGATCGCCGATCCGACCGAGTCCGCCCTCAACCAACGCGCGGCCAAGGTAGTCGGAGACGTCGGGTTGATCGGCCATGACTGTCGGTGAGCCGGTCGTCCCATCTCCGCCAGTGCGATCGTCTGGCGGCGACGGTAGTGGGGCCTTGCCCACGGCTTCGCTGATGACGTCGCATGACGTAGTCGTCGACGGCGGCGATCAGCGCGGCTTTGGTGCCGTAAGTAATGCTGGACCAACCCGACCGATGTACCCGGCGGCTTCGGCGATCGTCCGTCAGCGAGGTGGCGGCAATGCCGCTGGCCGCACAGCTTTTCAAGGCGGCATCGCGGATCCGGTCCTAGCTTGACGGCTCGGTCGGGGCAGGTTGACGCGGGATCGAGAATGCGCGTCTGCGCTAAGTCAGCAATAGACGCAATTTAGCAGTACCGTGCCACAATATGGTTGTATTGCGAAACGGTACGAGCATATTGTCGTCGCCGATATCGTCCGCTGGGAAGGAGCGACGTTTGTTCCCGACGTCCGACATGCCACGCACCCTGTCAGCCCCGCCTTGTCTCGACGACGCCGACCGGTGGGTCGACGGGGGCGACGACCCGCAGCTGAAGGCGTTATGCCGCGCCTGCCCGCGGCGGTGGCTGTGCGCCGAGGACGCGCTGAGGACCCCCAATGCCCAAGGCATGTGGTCGGGTGTGCACATCCCGGAACGAGGGCGCGGTCGCGCTTTCGCAATGCGCCAGCTGCGCTCCCTGGCAGCTCATTACGAGGACCGGATGACAGCGTGATCGCGTCCGCCGTCGCGTGTAACTGCCCGATAGGCCGCTGCGCGACGCGGAGCTCATATCGATCGGTCTGTGGTCCGGTGACGTTGTTGCGCAACCTTTGCCCTAACCTCGTACGCGTGGCGGTCTCCAAAGTCGAGCGGTTGATGAACCTCGTCATCGCGTTGCTGTCCACCCGCAGCTACATCACCGCCGAGAAAATCCGGTCCAGCGTGGCCGGATACGCGGACAGCGCCAGCGATGAAGCGTTCTCGCGAATGTTCGAGCGCGACAAGAACGAACTGCGCGATCTGGGCATCCCGCTGGAAACCGGCCGGGTGTCGTCCTACGACCCGGTGGAGGGCTACCGGATCAACCGCGACGCCTACGCGCTGCCCGCTGTCGAGCTGACCGCCGACGAGGCCGCGGCCGTCGCCGTGGCCACCCAGCTGTGGGAGTCGCCCGAGCTGATCACCGCCACCCAGGGCGCGCTGCTGAAGCTGCGGGCCGCCGGCGTCGACGTCGACCCGGATGCGCCGGTCGCCATCGCGTCGCCGGCCGGCACGCGTCGGACTGCGCGGATCGGAAGACGTGCTGAACGCGCTGCTGTCGGCGGTCACCGCCGGGCAGGCCGTGCAATTTCCGCACCGGCCGTCACGCGCCGAGCCGTACACCGTGCGCACCGTCGAGCCGTGGGGCGTGATGACCGAGAAAGGCCGCTGGTATCTGGTCGGGCACGACCGCGACCGCGGCGCCACCCGCACGTTCCGGCTGTCCCGCATCGGCGCCGAGGTGACCCCGATCGGCTCCGCCGGGGCCGTCACCAGGCCCAAGGACGTCGACCTGCGCGAGATCGTCGCCAAAGCCGTCGGCGACACGCCAACTGGCGTGCGGGCTCAGGTCTGGGTCGCCGACGGCCGGGCCACCGCGCTGCGGCGCGCCGGGACATCGCTGGGCTCCCGGCAGGTCGACGGCCGCGACGGCGACGTCATCGAACTCGACATCGGGACCACCGGCCGGCTGGCGCGCGATATCGCCGGATACGCCGCCGACGCCGTCGTACTGGAACCCGCAACGCTGCGCGACGAGGTGCTGGGCCTGTTGCGCGCCCACGTACGAGGAGGAGCGGGTATGACTCCCGTGTCGACGCGGCTGGTACGGCTGCTGAACATGGTGCCGTATTTCCAGGCCAATCCGCGGGTCACCCGCGCTCAAGCCGCCTCTGACCTGGGTGTTTCGGTCAAGCAGCTGGGGGAGGACCTCGACCAGCTGTGGCTGTGCGGCCTGCCTGGCTACGGCCCGGGCGACCTGATCGACTTCGAATTCACCGGCGACACCGTCGAGGTGACGTTCTCCGCGGGGATGGACACCCCGCTGCAGCTCACCTCGCCGGAGGCCACCGGCCTGCTGGTGGCGTTGCGCGCGCTCGCCGACATCCCGGGCGTGGTCGACCCGGAGGCGGCGCGCAGCGCGATCGCCAAGATCGAAGCGGCCGCCGGAGCGGCCGGACACGGCCACGACGTCGCCGCGGTCGACGAGCCGGCGCCGGTCGAGAGCCAGGCCGCCGCCGCGGTGCGCGCCGCGGTCCGCGACAGCCGGGCGCTGAGCATCGACTACTACGCCGCCTCGCACGACACGCTGTCCACCCGGATCGTCGACCCCATCCGGATCGTGCTCGTCGGCGGCCAAAGCTACCTGGAGGCGTGGTCGCGGGAAGCCGAAGGTGTGCGGCTGTTCCGGTTCGACCGCATCGTCGACGCCTCGGTGCTCGACGAGCCTTCTGCACCACCGGAACCCGCGATCCAGGCGCCGCCGGACACGTCGCTGTTCGACGCCGACCCGTCGTTGCCGTCGGCGACGCTGCGGCTGTCGCCCGCGGCCTCGTGGATGTTCGAGTACTACCCGATGCGCCTGCTGCACGAACTGCCCGACGGCTACTGCGAGGCGGCGATGACCTACGCCTCCGAAGACTGGATGGCCCGCCAGGTGCTGGGCCTGGGGTCGGCGGTGCGGGTGCTGGGTCCGGATTCGCTGGCCGCGCGGGTGGCCCGCGACGCCGCGGCCGCGCTGGAGGCCTACCAGGCCGCGGCGCGGTCCGGCTGATCGAACCGCGGCTGCGGTAGCATCGTGGAGACATCTGGAGGTAAACAAAAGTGAACGCTCTTGGCCCGGGTCACCTGGCTATCATCGCGGTCCTGGTGATTGTTCTGTTCGGCGCCAAGCGGCTTCCCGACGCGGCACGTTCACTGGGCAAGTCGCTGCGGATCTTCAAGTCCGAGGTCCGCGAACTGCAAAGCGACAGCAAGCCCGAAACGTCCGCCACCCAAGCCGCGCCGGCTCAGCCGGTGCATTCCGAGCGGGTCGAGCCGCCGGCGGCTGACGGTCGCTCGGCCTAGCCTGGCATCGCCGCCACGGCGCCCGAGCGCCTATTCACTGTGCGCACCACCGGTTTATTCAGGCGGCTAGATCCGCGATCCCGTCGCAGCCGCACCAATCCCGACGCGACCATGTCGCTCGTCGCCCATCTCACCGAGCTGCGCGTCGCGGCTGCTGATCTCGCTGGCGGTGATCGCTGTCACCACCGCGTTCGGCTTCGTCTGGTATTCGCACTCGATGTTCGGGCTGGAAAGCCTCGGCGAGTGGCTCCGCCACCCGTACTGCGCGCTGCCGCCGTCCGCACGGGCGGACATCGCCAACGGCCAGTGCAGGTTGCTGGCCACCGCACCCTTCGACCAGTTCATGCTGCGGCTGAAAGTCGCGCTGACCGCCGGGCATCGTGCTGGCCTGCCCGATGTGGCTATACCAACTCTGGGCGTTCATCACCCCGGGGTTGTACAAGAAGGAAAAACGTTTCGCGGTCGCGTTCGTGGTGCCGGCGGCGTTGCTCTTCGTCACCGGCGCGGTGCTGGCTTATGTGGTGGTGGCCAAAGCGTTGCAATTCCTGTTGACCGTCGGCAGCGACGTGCAGGTGACGGCGCTTGTCCGGCGACCGGTATTTCGGTTTCCTGATCAACCTTCTGCTGGTGTTCGGGGTGAGCTTCGAATTCCCGCTGCTGGTGGTGATGCTCAA
Organism: uncultured Actinomycetota bacterium; assembly: GCA_963796825.1. Lineage (GTDB taxonomy): Bacteria > Actinomycetota > Actinomycetes > Mycobacteriales > Mycobacteriaceae > Mycobacterium. The sequence goes on along the minus strand of CAWCNE010000003.1, from coordinate 216,136 downwards.
CTTCGTCGGCATCTTGACCTACGCGCGGCTGAAGTCGTGGCGCCGCGGACTGATCTTCGCGATGTTCGTATTCGCTGCGGTTTTCACGCCGGGCTCCGACCCGTTCTCCATGACGGCGCTGGGACTGACGCTGACGTTGCTGCTCGAACTGGCCATCCAGATCGCCCGCGTGCACGACAGACGTAAAGCCAAGCGCGAAGCGCTGACCACCCTCGACGACGACGAAGCCTCGGTCCTCGACCCGCCGTCCGCGGTCGAAACGCCATCTGCGGTCGGGGCGCCGTCGAGCATCGCCGGACCTCATGACGACATCACCTGACGCCCCTCGCGGGCGAATTGGCCCGTTTCGCTGCGGAATTGGCATTCGAGCTCGACCCCTTCCAGCGTCGGGCCTGCGCGGCGTTGGAGAGCGGCCACGGCGTGCTGGTGTGCGCGCCGACCGGAGCCGGCAAGACCATCGTCGGCGAGTTCGCGGTGCACCTGGCGCTGGCGTCCGGCGGCAAGTGTTTCTACACCACGCCGATCAAGGCGCTGAGCAACCAGAAGCACAACGACTTCGTGGCGCGCTACGGCAAAGAGCAGATCGGGCTGCTCACCGGCGACATGTCGGTGAATGCCGACGCCCCGGTGGTGGTGATGACCACCGAAGTGCTGCGCAACATGCTGTACGCGGATTCGCCTGCGCTGCGCGGACTTTCGTATGTGGTGATGGACGAGGTGCACTTCCTTGCCGACCGGATGCGCGGGGCGGTGTGGGAGGAGGTGATCCTGCACCTGCCCGACGACGTGCGGCTGGTCAGCCTGTCGGCGACGGTGAGCAACGCCGAAGAGTTCGGCGGCTGGATTCAGACCGTGCGCGGCGACACCTCGGTGGTGGTCGACGACCACCGACCGGTCCCGCTGTGGCAGCACATGCTGGTCGGCAAGCGACTCTTCGACCTGTTCGACTACACCGCTGACGGCGCCCGGGCGCCCCAGATCGGCGGCATGCGATCGTCGACCCAAACCTGTTGCGCCACATCGCCCATCGCCGTGAAGCCGATCGGCTATCCGACTGGCGCGGTCCCCGCCACGGAGGCGGCAGGGAGGACGGGACTTCCGGACCGCTCGGGTTTCTACCGTCCGCCGTCGCGGCCGGACGTGATCAGCATGCTCGACGCGGACGGTCTGCTGCCGGCGATCACCTTCGTTTTCTCCCGGGTCGGCTGCGACGCCGCGGTATCGCAGTGTCTGCGCTCGTCGCTGCGGCTGACCACCGAGGAGGAGCGGGCGCAGATCGCCGAGGTGATCGACCACCGCTGCGGCGATCTCGAGGATTCCGACCTGGCCGTGCTCGGCTACTACGAGTGGCGGGAGGCGCTGCTGCGCGGCATCGCCGCCGCACCACGCCGGCCTGCTGCCGGTATTCCGGCACACCGTCGAGGAGTTGTTCACCGCCGGGCTGATCCGGGCCGTCTTCGCCACCGAGACACTGGCATTGGGCATCAACATGCCGGCCCGCACCGTGGTGTTGGAGCGGCTGGTGAAGTACAACGGCGAACAGCACCTCCCGCTGACGCCCGGCGAGTACACCCAGCTGACCGGCCGGGCCGGCCGGCGCGGCATCGACGTCGAGGGCCACGCCGTGGTGCTCTGGCAGCCCGGCGAGGAGACCACCGAACCGGCACGAGGTCGCCGGGTCTGGCCTCCACCCGAACCTTCCCGCTGCGCAGCTCGTTCGCGCCGTCGTACAACATGACGATCAACCTGGTGAACCGGGTGGGCACCGAGCAGGCGCACCGGCTGCTGGAGAAGTCGTTCGCGCAGTACCAGGCCGACCGTTCGGTGGTGAGCCTGGTCCGCGGCGTCGAGCGCGGACAACAGATGCTCGACGAGGTCGCGGCCGAGCTCGGTGGCAACGATGCGCCGATCCTCGAATACGCCCGGCTGCGCGAGCAGATCAGCCAGCGCGAGCGCGCGCAGGCCCGGGCGTCGCGGCTGCAACGCCGGCAAGCGGTCAACGACGCGCTGTCGGCGCTGCGCCGCGGCGACATCATCACGATCACGCACGGACGACGAGGCGGGCTGGCCGTCGTGCTGGAGCCGGCCCGTGACAGCACCGACCCGCGGCCGTTGGTGCTGACCGAAAACCGTTGGGCGGGCCGGATTTCCTCGGCCGACTATTCCGGCGAGTCGGCGCCGGTCGGGTCGATGACGTTGCCCAAGCGCGTCGAACACCGGCAACCCCGGGTTCGCCGCGACCTGGCGTCGGCGCTGCGTTCGGCGGCGGCCGGTCTGTCGGCTCCCGGCGGTCGCCGCGGCAAGCGCACCGAGAGCCGCGACGCCGACCCCGAACTGGCGGCGCTGCGCGAGAAGATGCGTCGTCACCCGGCCCACCGCGAATCCGATCGGGAGACCCAGACGCGGGTCGCCGAGCGCTACCTGCGGATCGAACGCGAGAACGCCGCGCTGCAGAAGAAGGTCGCCGCCGCCACCAACTCGCTGGCCCGCACCTTCGACCGGATCGTGGGACTGCTCACCGAGCGCGGCTTCATCGCGCTCGACCGACGGCAGTCCCACGGTGACCGACGACGGCCGGCTGCTGGCCCGGATTTACAGCGAGAGCGACCTGCTGGTCGCCGAATGCCTGCGCACCGACGCCTGGACCGGACTGCAGGATGCCGAGTTGGCCGGCCGTGCTTTCGTCGGTGCTCTACGAGACGCGCGGCGGCGACGGACCCGGGGCGCCGCGAAACGAGCAGGTCCCGACGCCGCGGTTGCGGCAGGCGCTGACCGCAGACGCGGCGCCTGTCGGCCGAATTGCGCGCCGATGAGCATCGGCATCGCATCACGCCGAGCCGCGAGCCCGACGACGGATTCGTCGCGGCCATCTACCGCTGGGCCAGCAACGGCGACCTGGTCACCGCGCTGGCCGCCGCCGACACCGAGGGCACCGGATCGGCGCTGTCGCCGGGGGATTTCGTCCGCTGGTGCCGGCAGGTGCTTGACCTGCTGGACCAGGTCCGCAACGCCGCCCCCCAACCAGAGCTGCGGGCGACCGCCAAACGCGCGATCGACGCGATTCGGCGCGGCGTCGTGGCAGTTGACGCCGGGTAGGCTGAGCCGAGGTTACGGTGGCCTACGGCGACCGACGCGAGACTGCAATCAGCACTGAGAGGACCGAGACACGATGAGCGGACCGCAGGGAACCGACCCGACGCAGCCGTGGCAGCCGCCTCAGGGTGAAGGTCAGCAATCCGGCGAGGACCAGACCCAGCAGGCGTCACCCTGGCAGCACCAGCCGGGCAGTGACCAGGCTTGGCAGGCCTCCGGCGGCGAGCAGCAGACGTGGCAGGCACCCGCGTACACGCCCACCGAGTATGGGCAGTACCAGCAACCGGCCGCCCAGTACTACCCGCCGTCGCAGACGTACCCGCAGGGTTACCCGCAGCAGGGCCAGTACCCCGGCCAGACCGCTCCCTACGGCCAGCAGCCGGGCCAATACGGCCAGCCGGGCCAGTACGGCCAGCCCGCCCAGCCGGGTCAATACGGTCAACCGGGCCAGTACGGTCAGCCTGGCCAATACCCGCAGCCCGGTCCAGTACGCGGGGCCGTACGGGCAGCCGCTCGCCGGTCCGAAGCGTTCAAAGAAGACGATCGGCACCGTCCTCGGTCTGTTGGCCGCCGTCGTCGTCGCGGTGATCCTGGTGCTGGGTTTCTGGGCGCCGGGATTCTTCGTGACCACCAAGCTGGACGTCGGCAAAGCCGAGGCCGGCGTGCAGCAGATCCTCACCGACAACACCAACGGCTACGGCGCGAAGAACGTCAAGGACGTCAAGTGCAATAACGGTCAGAACCCGACCGTCAAGAAGGGCGCCAGCTTCGACTGCGACGTCAGCATCGACGGCACCAAGCGGTCGGTGACGGTGACGTTCCAGGACAACAAAGGCACCTACGAGGTGGGCCGGCCCAAGTAGCGCCGGTTCACGACGCGGGCAGCGCGTCGAGCGCCTTCTGCAGCCGAGCGACCGAGGACCCGACCCCGAGTCGGGTCGCGAGGTCAGCGACCCGTGGCGGGTCGGCAGCGACCAGCGGCAGCGCGTCGGTGGCCGTCGAGAACGTGACCGGCGCGTCGGTCGCCACCTGCACCACCGGCCCGGCCGCCTCGATGTAGTCGGCAGCCGCCCGCAGCTTGGCCCTGACACCTTTGGCCAGTGACGGATTTCGGGTCGTCGACCGCTGCCAGGATGGCCGCCAGCGAGCCGTGCTGCGCCAGCAGCGTCGCGGCGGTCTTCTCGCCGACGCCGGGTACGCCGGGCAGCCCGTCGGACGGGTCGCCACGCAGTAGCGCCAACTCGGCGTAGCCCTCGCCGGCCCGATCGGCGGGAACGCCGTAGCGCTCGGCCACCTCGACGGGCCCCAGCAGCGTCGCGTTGCTCAGACCGCGACCGAGGTAGAGCACCCGGATGGCGACCGGCGTCGTCGCGGACGACCTGCAGCAGGTCGCGGTCGCCGCTCACCACGACCACCGGGTCGCGTCGCTCCTGGGCGGCCAGCGTGCCGATCACGTCGTCGGCCTCGTAGCCCGCGGCACCGCCGGTGCAGATGCCGAACGCGTCGAGAATCTCGGCGATCATCTCGACTTGCGGTGACAGCTCGTCCGGTACTTCCTCGACATCGGTTTGCCCGCTTGGGTTTTCCTCTTCGACCCGATGAGCTTTGTACGACGGGATGCGATCGACCCGGAACTGCGGACGCCAGTCCAGATCCAGGCAGACCACCAGCCGGCCGGGTTGGTGTCGGGTGATCACCGTGGCCACCGAGTCCAGGAAGCCGCGGACCGCGTTGACCGGCCGGCCGTCGGGGGAGGTGATCGAGGACGGGACGCCGAAGAACGAGCGAAACCACATGCTGGCGCCGTCGAGCAGCAACAGCGGTGCGGACATGTCCGTCATCCTGCCAGTAGCCTGACGGCGCATGGGTTCTGACCGCTTCGACGCAGAGGTCTACCGCCGCCGGGTGGCGGCCGCGACGGCCGCCACCGCGAAGGCCGGCCTGGCCGGACTGGTGATCACCCCGGGATATGACCTGCGCTATCTGATCGGCTCGCGCGCGCAGACCTTCGAACGCCTCACTGCGCTGGTGCTGCCGGTCTCCGGTGACCCGACGATCGTGGTACCGCGACTGGAATTGGCGTCGCTGAAGCAGTCCGCCGTCGCCGATCTTGGCGTGACGGTGCGGGATTGGGTCGACGGCGACGATCCCTACCAGCTGGTCGCCGCCGCCTTGGGCGGCGCTCCGGCGGCGACGGCGGTCACCGACTCGATGCCCGCGCTGCACCTGTTGCCGCTGGCCGATGTCCTCGGCACGCTGCCGGTGCTGGCCACCGACGTGTTGCGCGAGCTGCGGATGGTCAAGGACGCCGCCGAGATCGACGCGCTGCGCAAGGCGGGCGCGGCCATCGACCGGGTGCACGCCCGGGTTCCGGACTTTCTGGTGCCCGGACGGACCGAGGCCGACGTCGCCGCCGACATCGCCGAAGCCATTGTCGCCGAAGGACATACGGAGGTGGCATTCGTCATCGTCGGCTCCGGCCCGCATGGTGCCGACCCGCATCACGAATACTCCGATCGCGAGATCCAGGTCGGCGACATCGTCGTCGTCGACATCGGTGGCCCGTACGCGCCGGGATACAACTCCGACTCGACGCGCACCTACAGCATCGGTGAGCCGAGTCCCGAAGTGGCGCAGCACTATTCAGTGTCTGCAGCGGGCGCAGCAGGCGGCCGTCGAGGCGGTGCGTCCCGGAGTGACCGCCGAGCAGGTGGACGCCGCGGCCCGCGACGTGCTGGCCGAGGCGGGGCTCGCCGAATACTTCGTGCACCGCACCGGTCACGGCATCGGGCTGTCGGTGCACGAGGAGCCCTACATCGTCGCGGGCAACGATCTCCCGCTACAGGCGGGCATGGCGTTTTCCGTCGAACCGGGGATCTACTTCCCGGGCCAGTGGGGAGCCCGCATCGAAGACATCGTGGTGGTGGCCGAAGACGGCGCCCAATCGGTGAATCACCGTCCGCACGAACTGATCGTGGTGCCCGTCTAGCCGGGACAAGTCAAGCACTGCGACCGCCCCGAGTATTAGGCTCACATGATGACCGATCACGACCGCGCCGCGGCCCGCCGAGAAATCACCAACGCTTTCATGAATGCGCTGGAACGACGGCACGAAGTGCTGGACCTGATCGTGGATGCCGACGACAGACCGTCCGCGGTCGACGGCATCGTCGAGTTGCTCGGCACCTCACGGCTGGGCGCTGAAGCGGTGATCGGCATGTCGTTCGATCAACTGACCAAGGACTCGCGCAAGATCATCGCCGCCGAGCTCGAGGACCTGAACAACATCTTGAGCTTCACGTTCAAGGACCGGCCGGCCAGCTCGGGCGACACCATGGCGCTGCGGGCGTTCTCCGGCAGGTCCGATCACGACATTTTCGCCGCACGCACCAAGGACATCGGCGCCAAGGGTGACGGCTCGGGCGCTCCCGCCGCTGACATCGAAGACGAAATCCGTTCCGCAGAAGAGCGATTCGACGCAGAAGAAGCGGCCTGGTTCGTCGCGATCGACGGCGACGAGAAGGTCGGCATGGTGTTCGGCGAGCTCGAGGGCCACGAGGTGCACGTCCGGATCTGGATCCACCCGGACTACCGGCACCGTGGCTACGGCACCGCTGCGCTGTCCAAGTCACGGCCGGAGCTGGCGGCGTATTTCCCCGCGGTGCCTCTGGTGATCCGGGCGCCCGGCGCCACGCTCGTCTAGCGGGCTAGTCGGATTTGCGGGTCAACAGATCCGAGGACCCGAGCACCCGCTCGACCTGAACTTCGATGACCACCCGTCGCGGATTCACCCGAGGCGTGCGGTAGCGCTGCGCGTAACGCAACTCCGCGTCGCGCACGGCGTCGGTCTCGCGGTTGACGCTCGCCCGACCCTCCAACGACAGCCAGCGCGCGCCGTCGACCTGACTGAGCACCGCGACCTCGCCGCGATCGGCGTTGACCGCCTTCTGCGAGCCGCCGGTGGTGATCACGCGGGCGATGTGGGTCTTCGGATCGAAGGTGAAGCCGACCGCCACGACGTGCGGCGAATTGTCGGCGCGCAGCGTAGTCAGCATGGCGAGGTGACGCTCGGTCAGAAATGCCAGCGCGTCGTTGGTCAGCCGGGCTGTGGAGTTCGCCATCACCGCTCACGCTAGCGCAGGACATAATCGCAGCCGTGGATGACACGGGCACACCGACGGTGCTGATTCTCGGCGGCCGCAGCGAAATCGGCATCGAACTCGCGGTGCGGCTCGCCCCCGGCGCGTCGATCGTATTGGCGGCCCGCAACGCCGACCGGCTCGACGAACAGATCGCGGCGGTCCGCGCGGCCGGGGCCGCGCAGGTGGCATGCGTCGAATTCGACGCGGACGACGTGGAATCGCACGGCCCGCTGATCGATTCGATCATTGCCGAGTACGGCCCGATCGACACCGCGGTGCTGGCGTTCGGCATCCTCGGCGACCAGAATCGCGCCGAGACCGACGCCGCGCACGCCGTCGCCGTCGTGCACACCGATTACGTCGCGCAGGTCAGCTTGCTCACCCATCTGGCCGCGGCGATGCGGCAGGCCGGTCGGGGAGCGCTGGTGGTGTTCTCGTCGGTGGCCGGCATCCGGGTACGTCGCGCCAACTACGTGTACGGGTCGGCGAAGGCAGGCCTGGACGGTTTTGCCAGCGGCCTGGCCGACGCGTTGCACGGCGACCGGAGTACGACTGTTGCTGGTGCGGCCCGGTTTCGTGATCGGGCGGATGACCGAGGGCATGACGCCGGCCCCGCTGTCCAGCACCCCGGCGCAGGTGGCCACCGCGACGGCGCGGGCGCTGGCCAAGGGCCGACGGACCGTGTGGATTCCCTGGGCGCTGCGGCCGGTGTTCTTCGGTTTCCAGCTGCTTCCGCAGTTCGTCTGGCGCCGGATGCCGCGATGAACGTCGCCGTCCCGCACTGTCGAGGTCGGGCGGCGACATAGGCCGCGCGGCGCAAGGCGCCAACCCGATGGGTGGTCGATTGGTCAAAGAGCAGTACTCGACTACTTAAGAAGTGAGGCGCGGAGTCCGCAATGATCGGCGAGAGAGCCGGCGATGGACATCTCGCGAGTCGGACGATAACCATCGCGCCGCTTGGCCGTAGCCGAAGGGCGTGTCGCGACGCGAAGAGAAGGGGAGTCATGATCGACCCCGTTCTATTGGCCGCGCCACTGCTGATCGCGGCCGTCGTGCTGGCGGTTCGATTCGTCGGCTGCGCGGGCATCGCCGGCATCGAGGACCCACCTCCGCCTATCGCGAAGACTAAATACAGCGCCCTGGTGTCGGACACCGCGAACATCGTCAGCTTCTGGCGACTGAATGAACTTCCGTCGGGCAGCAGTCCGGGCGGCCCTCCCGCCAGCGATAGCAAAGGCCCGAACCAGGGCACCTATCACGGCGCGGTGTCTCAACCCGCGATCGATCTGCTCGGCGGCGACGACGATGGCAACACTGCCACCGGCTTCGACGGCGGCTCAGCCTACGTCAGCGTCCAGTTCAACACAGACCTCAACCCGGCGGCGTTCACCGTCGAGGCGCTCGTCCTACCAACAAGCAACGTGGCGTCGAAGACAATGACCATCGTCTCTTCTTTGGATTTGCCCAGCAACACTGGCTACATGTTGCAAATCTCCAATTCCGCCTGCGTCGCTACCGTCGGGGACGGCACCACTCTCCGGCCCGTCGTGGTAGACGCGCAGGTGCAACCCGACGAGCGGTACTACGTTGCGCTCACATACGACGGAAAAGGTAAGGCTGAGCTTTACGTCAATCCGGAGGCATTCGACCTCGTGCGCGGCACCCACACATTCGATCCGCAAGCTTTCAAGGATGGCGACACTGCGCACAAGTCCTATATGTCTTTAGTTTCTCCCAACTGTTACAAGCCGCAGACGAAAAGCGATCTGTGGATCGGCGCAGACAATCTCGGAGCGCAGCCGGGTAATTTTTTTGAAGGTGTGATCCAAAACGTGGCAGTGTACGACGCCCCGGTCGGCTTCGACGACATCGTGAAGCACTTCTGGTGTTTTGACACCGGCTACGCCGTGCCGCACCACTGAAGCGCAGGGGTCTTTGTGAACCGAGGAAACTCAACCTGACAGGAGAAACGGCATGACGAGCCTTGACGATGCACTCAAGAAACTCGACGCGGCGAACGGTCATTTGTCGGCCATCGACGCCGACATGAAAGCGGTCGATGCGTCGGTGCAGGCTGTCGGCAGCGATGTGCAGGCGACCACGTCGGCCTTGCAAATGGGATTCGGTGAGCTCTACGTCCTCGTGGACTACACCGATCAGCTGCTGAATTACCAGATCGAACAGAACAACACGATCATGTGTTACCTGGCGAAGATCGCCCAGCAGACCTGCGCTTTGCTGAACGAAGCGACGCTGCAGACCGCGGCGCAGCAGGCCATCCAGGCGGATGTCAGCGGCCTCAAGCAACTCTATGCACTGGCCAACCCGGCCGCCGCGGTCGAGCAGGGCCGCCTCGAGGCGCTCGAAGCAAGGATCGAAAAATGCTGTCCCCCAGCTAAACCCAAGCCACCGTGCATTTTCGAGCCGTGTGAAACACCTGGCGATCCTCCGCAACGGCGGGGATCAGGGATCAACTAGCAACCAAGCTGTCGCCCGCCCATCGGAACCTATTGACCGCTGACCAGCATGACGTCGGGCAACAGCCTCGACGACGCGGAGCTTTACTTATCCCGAAGGAGAATTGATGACCCTCCCGATGAACCCGCGAGACGATCCCGTAGTGCTATTTTGCGCGCAGTCGGGACAGATAATGGTTTCCTATATCGACAGCAATGACCGGCAGTTGCATCAGGTGGGTGTAAATCAGCTTGAAAATAACCTGAGTTGTATCGTGTTTGTTGATGATTATGTGGTGATATTTTATCGGGCTTACGACGGTCTATTCGAGATCAGATCAATTCAGCCGGACGGACAGCTGCAGCTCGGCCAGGAAGATATCGCCCACACCGGTTGGATCCCCGATCCGGTCAATGTGGTCTACGATTATCAAAACCTGGCCACGGTGTTCTACAACCAGATGGACGGTGGTTTGGCGATCGGGATCGTCGACTCCGGATCATTGCATTACCGTGGCCGCCCCAAGGTCACTGGGATCATCGACGCCGGCTACAGCGATATGGTGGCGAGCTACGACTCGGTCCTGTTCTACGAGAAGTCAACTGGACGTACCACCATCGCTAAAACGACTGCAGACTGTGAGCTTGAGGTCCGCATGGACACCGTCACCGCTGAGCATTGGAACCACATCGTTGACATCGGCGGCAGCCGATATCTGTTCTACCGTCGCGACGGACTGGTTTTGATCGGGGCAATCGACACCGACGGCAACCTGGTCGAGACACAGGCATTCACCGACAGCAAGTTGGCAAACTGTAGTCACGTCGCTGCGGTATCCAATGGCGTCGTGTTCTACAGCTACCACAATCGCTCCTACGTGGCCGGCAATGTTTTCGGGGATATTTGGACACAGACTGACAGCGGCACGCTTCCTGACGCTCAGTATCTCCACCTGGCCGCGACAGAAGACGATCTCGTGTTCTACCGCGAGATCGGTGGTGCTCTGGTGGTTGCTCATATCTCTGACGACGGTGAAGGGAAGTTGGTGATTACGCAATCCGGCACTCTCAGCACCGGAGCCGCTCGGGTCGTCACGCGCCAAGGAGCTTCTCACCCGCTGGTTTAGGGCCACCGGGCGCCGGATGCCGCGCTAATCACTGACTCCGGCGGCGGACGCGACCCCGGCGCTAGAACTCTTCATCGTTGTCATCCCCGCCAACGGCTGCTCTGGGCGAGTTCGCGTCGAAAACCAGTCCCATCGGCGCCAGCACCCGTAGAACCGTGTCGGCGACGGGTTCGTCGAGGTCGCAGACGAGCATCGAGCGCCATGGTGTGACGACCAGCGGCGCCTCGATCGCGGCGAGGTACTCCGCGACCCGCGCCGGCAGCACGCCCAGGGGCACCGCGGCGCCCAGCGCCACGCGGCCGTCGTCCTGCTCGATCCAGCCCACCGGCGGGCGGGTGACCTTCGGAAAGCCCTCACCGAGCTCGACACCAGGCAGGAGTTGCGAAGGATCTGCCAATTCGCTTACCCGCAAAGCGTTCCCGCGGACGTCGACAAATCGCGCAGCAACGGCGACCAAGGTATCGACCACCTCGCGGGCGGTCAGCCGGACACCGGTGTCACGCCCGGCCAGCACCAGGGCGGCGTGGTCGTTGATGGCGCGCACACCGACGTCGGCGCCCAGGCCGGACACGTCGTCGCGCCCGTCGTCGACACTGAACAGGAAGCGGTCCGGCAGCTGCGCCAACGCCGGCTCAGCCTGGATTGCGGCGTCAAGTTCGGTGACCCATGCCCGCACATCGGCGACACCGCCCACCCGGCCGGACAGCGGCGAGGCGACGATCGTGCAGTTCGATAACGGCAGCAGGCCCGCCTCTGCCACCGCCACAGCCATTGCCTCGGCATCGGTGACTCCGGAAATCTGCAGATTGCCGCGGCCAGTCAGTTCCAGCGCCGCCGAGCCGAAAGCTGCTGACGCATGTGCCAGAGCTACCAACTGGCCGGCAGTCAACCTGCCGGCAGGCAACCTGATTCGCGCCAGCGAGCCATGGGCGGTGTGGTTCAGGACGTCCCAGCTCGCCGCGCATAGGCTTTGCGCTTGTCGACCTCGACGTCGCTGGTGAAAACGCGTCCGGTCCCCAACGCGCGTCCCAACGCCTCGGCTACCCGCAGCGGCATCAAACGCTGACCCGTCACGGTCGCGCCGATCGAGCGGGGAACGAACACACGCGGTTTCGGTCTGGCGATCACTCCGGCGATCGCCCGGGCGACCTCATTCGGCTCGGCATTCTTGAATCCCTTTGCGTGCCCGATGCCGTCAACCATCTCGGTATTGGTCAGAGTCGGCATGATCGCCGAGAAGTGGACGCCGCTGCCGCGGTTTTCCATGCGAACGGTGTCGGTGTAGCCGAGCACGGCATGCTTTGTCGCGCAATAGGTTGCGATGCCCTCGGTCGGTAGCAGGCTGCCCAGTGACGCGATGTTGATGATGTGACCGTGGCCGCGCGGCAGCATCCGCTGTGCCGCCAGCTTGGTTCCGAGGATCACGCCGTAGACGTTGACATCAAGCAGTCGTTGCGTGACGGCATCGGCCTCGTCGACCGCGCTGCCGACCGCGATGACCCCGGCGTTGTTCACCAAGACGTCCACGGGCCCGAGGCGCTCTTCAACGTTGTCGAGAAACTCGGTGAAGGACCGCCGATCCGTCACGTCCAGTCGGCGGCCAAACTCGAGGCCCAGCTGGTTGGCCGCCTCCTTGACGGCCGATCGGTCGATATCGCCGATCGCGACCTTGGCACCCAGATCGTGCAGCACGGTCGCGGTAGCCAGACCGATGCCGCGCGCACCGCCGGTGATGGCAACGACCTTGTCGGCAACAGAGGAACGTTTCATCGTGGGTTGCTCCTTCTTGTTCGGGGTTAAAGCCTAGGCCTCTGAAGGCCCTAGACTGACGCGATGGCCACCGACCTTCGCAGACATCGCCAAGGCGCAATACGTTCTGCTGACCACCTTTACCAAGGACGGCCGGCCCAAGCCCACGGCAATCTGGGCCGCCAACGACGGCGACCGCCTGCTGGTCATCACGCAGGCAAAGTCGTGGAAGGTCAAGCGAATTCGCAACACCCCGCGGGTCACGCTGGCGATCTGCGATCGGGCCGGACACCCGAAAAGCGAGGCCATCGAGGCGACCGCGACGATCCTGGACGCGTCGCAGACCGGCCTCGTCTACGACGCCATCGGAAGCGAGTACGGCATCTTCGGCAAGGTGTTCAACCTGTTCAGCAAGCTGCGCGGCGGCATGGCGAACAATGTCGGCCTGGAGTTACGCGCCGCTTCGTAAGTGTTCGCCGAAGAACGCGAAGACGCGCGACCAGGCATCGTCGGTGGCGGCCTGGTTGTAGCCGAACCCGGTGATGCGCAGCAGCGGTTGGGCGGGAAGCTTGTTGGCGAAGCTGTGCCCCACCTTCGGATAGGACTTGACGTCGTTGGTGATGCCCTTGTCGTCGAGCACCCGCTGCAGCTTCTCGGATGCCCCGCGGCCGATCGGATCCCGTCGGCCGAAGCTGGCCACCACCGGGCAGGCCCCGTCCAGCGTTTCGCTGAGCTCCCGCGGCAGCGGCGCGCCGTAGAACGGTGCTGAGGCGTCAAAACCCTTGGGCGACATGACAAGTGCAAACTGTCCGCCCATGCAGAATCCCGCGATGCCGACGCGGTCGGTGGTTTCCGGCAGGGCCTTCAGGTGGTCGCGGGCAGCCAGCACGTCGTCGAGCGAGCGCCCGCGCTGGGTGATCACCTCGCGGATGACCTTGGGCACGCACCGCGCCCAGCCGCCCCGGGCGAACAGGTTCGGGGTCAGCGCGACATATCCCGCCGCGGCGACGCGGCGGTTGATCGACTCTTTGTCCGGTCCGTACCCGATCGCGTCGTGAATGATCACCACGCCGGGCCAGGGTCCCGAACCCTCGGGGACGTCGAGCAGCGCGTCGATGGGGCCGGACGGGGTGTCGATCTCGATTGTCGTCACGTCAGACATCTAACCGCGTGGCACGGGCCTGCGGAACTCCCGCGACCGTCTGCGACGTTGCCATCCCATGGTGTCGCGACTTGTTTCTGCTCTACGTCGTCGCCGAGCTCGCCGTCGTGGTGGGGCTGGCGTCGACGATTGGGCTCGGATGGACCCTGTTGCTGCTGTTGGCTGGGTTCGCCGGTGGATTGGCGCTCGCGGGCTCGCAACTCAAGGTGCAGCTCAACCGGCTGCGGTCCGGGTCGAACGCCGGCCAGTCGAAGCTGGCCGCCGACGGGATGGCGGTCGCACTCGGAACCCTTGCTCGTGGTGATGCCGGGCCTGTTGACCAGCGTCGCGGGATTGCTGCTGTTGCTGCCGCCGACCCGGGCCGCCGCCCGCCCGCTGCTCAGCGCGATGGCCGTCCGCGGCCTCGGTCGGCGCATCCCGCTGATCACGGTCACCGGAGTCGGCCCGTACCAGCGCGCGCCGCGACCGGACTACATCGACGGTGAGGTCATCGACGTCACTGAGGAACCCGATCCGCCGTCCCTGCCACGCTTGCGTCCTGAATAAGCGCCCGCCGCACCCCGTAGGTTGTATCGGCGTGACTGAGGTCCCGGCCACCCTGCTGCTCAATGGCAGGGTGCACAGCCCAAGCCATCCCGACGCCACCGCAATGGCGGTGCGCGGCGGCCTCGTGGTCTGGCTGGGCAGCGACGACGTCGGCCGAGACCAGTTCGCAGATGCCGACATCGTCGATCTGGCCGGCGGCTTCGTCGCCCCCGCATTCGTCGACAGTCATGTCCACCTCACCGCTACCGGGCTGACGCTCACCGGTCTCGACCTGCGCGCCGCGACATCGCTGCCGCACTGCCTGCGGTTGGTCGCAGACTTTGCGGCGGCCAATCCCGGTGAGCCGATCTGGGGCCACGGGTGGGACGAATCGTCGTGGCCGGAGAACGCCGCGCCCAGCACCGCGGACCTCGACGCCGTGCTCGGCGATCGACCCGCCTACCTGACCCGGGTCGACGTGCACTCGGCGCTGGCATCCACCGGTCTGCGGCAGCGTGTCGACGGATTGACCTCGGCGACCGGATTCGACGAACAGCGCCCGCTGGTCGCCGACGCCCATCACCGGGTCCGCGCCGCCGCGCGGGGCCTGCTGACCGAGGGTCAGCGCATCGAAGCCCGACTGGCTGTGCTGCGACGCCGCGGCGGCGAATGGCATTGTCGCGGTGCACGAATGCGCCGGCCCGCAGATCGGCGGTCTGGACGATTGGAACGAAGTGCGGGCACTCGACCACGGCGTCGAGGTGATCGGCTATTGGGGCGAGGCGGTGAGCACCCCGGCGCAGGCCCGCGCGCTGCTCGACGACACCGGTGCGGCCGGGCTGGCCGGCGACCTGTTCGTCGACGGTGCGCTGGGGTCGCGTACCGCCTGGCTGCACGACCCTTACCGCGACGCCGACCACTGTGGAACCTGCTACCTGGACGCCGAGGCCGTCGCGGCACATCTGCGGGCGTGCACCGGAGCCGGTGTGACGGCCGGATTCCACGTCATCGGCGATGCCGCGGTCGCCAGCGTGGTTGCCGCCCTGGAGCGGGTGGTCGACGACCTCGGCGTGCCCGCGGTCGCCCGATGCGGCCACCGCCTGGAGCACCTGGAGATGGTCACCGCCGAGCAGGCGGCCAAGCTGGGCGCGTGGGGAGTGCTGGCCAGCATGCAGCCCAATTTCGACGCGCTCTGGGGTGGACGTGACGGCATGTATGCCCGTCGTCTCGGTATCGATCGAGCCGGGCGTCTCAACCCGTTTGCGCTGCTAGCATCCCAAGGCGTGGCCCTCGCGTTCGGATCCGACGCCCCGGTGACCGGCCTCGATCCGTGGGCGACGATCCGCGCCGCCGTCCACCACCACACACCTGACAGTGCGATCTCCGCGCGGGCGGCTTTGGCGGCAGCGACCCGCGGTGGATGGCGGGCGGCCGGCACCGGAGACGACTGGCGGGCAGCCTGGTCCCGGGCGCACCCGCGTCGTACGCGGTCTGGGACGTCGACGAATTCGAGCCGAGCGCGCGCCGGCGCTGCCGCGGCTGGGCCCGACCGACCCGCTGCCGCGTTGCCGTCAGACGGTGCATCGGGGCGCGGTGATCCATGCCTAGGGGCATCAGGCGGATCCGGCCGGCGGAAAACACCGACGTTTTCCCGGCGATCAAGGACCCGATCAAGGACGACGAAGCCGTTACCGGCGAAATCCCCGTCCCAGCGGCCGCCGCGGACGCCGAGGTCACGGGGGAGATCCCGCCGGTCCCCGACGCCGAGCCAGACCACGATGACGGCGTCGACGACGACGCCACCGATATCGAGTCGGCGGACGTCGCCGGTGAGTCGCCCGCTGTCGGCGCTGACCGGCTGGCGCAGGTGCGCGAGCAGGCCGCCCGGATCGGCACGTATCTGTGGCACCGGTTGGTAGAGCTGACCGCAGTTCTGGCGGCCTGGCTGGTCCGCGAGACGCGGATCCGGGTGCCACAGGCGGCCCGATGGCTGCGGCCGCGGCTGACGCGCCTGGGCGCCGCGATCGTCGCCGGTCTGTTGCTGTGTGCGAGCTATCCGCGGTTCAACTGGTGGTGGGCCGCGATCCTCGCCTTCGGCGTGCTGGCCTGGGTGCTGACCCGGCCGGCAACCACGCCTGTCGGTGGCTTCGGCTACGGGTTCCTGTTCGGCCTGGCGTTCTACCTGCCGCTGATCCATTGGATCAGCATTCTGGTCGGAGCCGTCCCGCTGCTGGCGCTGGTGGTGCTGTGCGCGCTGTTCCCGGGACTCTTCGGGCTGGCGGCGGTCGCCGTCCGGCGGCTTCCCGGCTGGCCGATCTGGTTCGCGCTGTTGTGGGCGGCGCAGGAATGGCTGAAGTGCACCATTCCGTTCGGCGGGTTCCCGTGGGGCGTGGTGGCCGCCGGTCAGACATCGGGGCCGTTTCTGCCGCTGGTCCGACTGGGCGGCGTCCCGCTGCTCTCGCTGGCGATCGTGCTCACCGGCTGCGGCGCCGCCGCTTTGGTGATGGAGACCGTGTCCTGGTGGCTGGCATCGCAGCGCCACCGGAACGCCGACCGGCCCACCGCCGACGATGCGCGGATCGCCGACGCGCCGCCCGCTGTCCTGCTGCCCGCGTTCTGCATCTGCCTGATGTTCTTCCTCGCCGCCGCGGTCTGGCCACAGGTCCGCCACTCCGGCACCGGATCGGGCAACGAACCCACCGTCACCGCGGCCGTGGTCCAGGGCAACGTGCCCCGGCTCGGACTGGAATTCAATGCGCAGCGACTTGCGGTGCTGGGCAACGACGTCCGCGAAACCCGCCGGCTGGCCGACGACGTGCGTGCCGGTCGCGCGCCACAACCCGACTTCGTGGTCTGGCCCGAAGACGCGTCGGAAATCGATCCGATCGACAATCCCGACGCAGCGCAAGAGATCGCCGTGGCCGTCGAAGCGATCGGGGCGCCGATCCTGGTCGGCACGGTGCTCGACCTCGCGGATCGGCCGGCGCATGAGCCGGCCCAGACGAACACGGTGATCGTCTGGAATCCGAAGTCCGGGCCCGGCGACCGCCACGACAAGCGGATCGTGCAGCCGTTCGGGGAATACCTGCCCTGGCGCGGATTCTTCCGGCATCTGTCCGGGATGGCCGACATGGCCGGCTACATCGTCCCGGGCAAGGGCTCCGGGGTCGTGCGGGCCGGCGGCACCCCGATCGGGATCGCCACCTGCTGGGAAGTCAGCTTCGACCGGGCGTTGCGGCACTCCGTCCGCAACGGCGCCCAACTGCTCGCGGTGCCCGCCAACAACGCCAACTTCAACCAGACGATGAGCGAGCAACAGCTGGCGTTCTCCAAGCTTCGCGCCGTGGAGCTGGACCGCTACGCCGTCGTCGCCAGCAACGTCGGGATCTCCGCCCTTGTCACCCCGGATGGCCGTGAGCTGCAGCGGACGCGGTTCTTCACGCCCGCCTACCTGGACAACCAGGTACGTCTCAAGACGTCGATGACCCCGGCCGCCAAATGGGGTCCGATCGTGCAGGGCGCTCTGGTCGTGGCCGCTCTGGCGGTCCTGTTCGCCGCGATACTGCACAATGGTTGGTTCGCGGATATCCACCGTCGGCTGTCCGAGTTGGCAAATAGGGGTGCCCCCGCGCCGGAAGACTCCGACGACGACTCGTCCGGTGACGACGTTGTGGCCGACGACGAGCTCGACGACGCCGAGCCGCCGACGATGATCGCCCGCGCACCTGCTGCCAGCGGCCAGAAAAAGGAGACCTATGACCACCGGCGATTCGGTGTCTCGGGGTGCGGGCGAGCGCCCGAGCCTGCGCACCCTGGTGATCATCCCCACCTTCAATGAGCGGGAGAATCTTCCGCTCATCGTGCAGCGACTTCGCACGGCGCTGCCCGAGGTGCACGTGCTGGTCGTCGACGACAACAGCCCGGACGGCACCGGGCAGCTGGCCGATGATCTGGCGTCGGCAGAACCCCGACCTCATTCACGTCATGCACCGCACCGTCAAAGATGGTTTGGGCGCGGCCTACCTGGCCGGTTTCGCCTGGGGCCTCAGCCGCGGCTACACCACGCTTGTCGAGATGGATGCCGACGGCAGCCACGCGCCCGAGCAGCTGCACCTGTTGCTCGAGGCCGTCGATAGCGGCGCCGACCTGGTGATCGGCTCGCGCTACGTCGAGGGCGGCAACGTGCAGAACTGGCCGTGGCGGCGCTGGGCGCTGTCCTGGACGGCCAACACCTACGCCCGGCTGGCGCTGGGCATCGGCATCCACGACATCACCGCCGGCTACCGCGCCTACCGCCGCGACGTGCTGGAAAAGATCGACCTCGACCACGTCGACTCGAAGGGCTACTGCTTCCAGATCGATCTGACCTGGCGCACCATCACCAACGGGTTCGTCGTCGCCGAGGTGCCGATCACCTTCACCGAGCGCGAGACTCGGCGTCTCGAAGATGAGCGGTTCCAACATCCGCGAAGCGGTGGTGAAGGTTGCCCAGTGGGGGATCGACGGGCGTCTACACCGCAGGCGAAGTACGCCAGTCGGCTGATATCTGAGATTCCGCGTAGAAAATCGTAAGATCATACCGTAATCTCTGTTTGCGTCGGGTTTCATACTTGCGGCCCGCAAATGGGAGGGTTTGAGTATGAAGCGCATCATCACGTCCGTTGTGCTCGGGGGCGCTGCGGCAGCAACGTCATTGGCTGCCGGCATCGCCGCAGCGGATGTCGGCGCAGAGACGGTCACCGTGCCCGACCCGTTCGGTTTCAGCTTCACCGATCCGAATTTCGGATACACGGCAGGCAACACACTCCAAAGCATCGCCTACGCCAGCCACCAGACCATCGACTTCGATTCGGGCAAGCTCGCGGCACCTGTGGAACAGTTCTTTCAGCAGTACGTGACAACGACGGGAGACCAGCCGCTCGGTGCTGACTTCACCGCGAGCGTGCAAGGCGACATCATCAACAAGCTGCAGGACGGCCTCGGCAGCCAACAGCAGATTGTGTTCGGCCAGATCGCCGACACCAATATCCAGAGCGGCGTCGTCGGCATCCACGACTTCGGCGACGGCTACGGCTACGCCTACATCGACCTGGTCGGCCCCGGTACCACCTCGGTGAACAGCACCGTCGACAATGCGATCGGCGCCTTCCTGGTGACGCCGAACGGCACCTACGACGTGTCGCATGTGGAGAACGGTGGTGACTACTTCGGGCTGGCCTACCTGGAGAGCCAGCTGTTCGACTTCTCCAAGCCGTTGTCGGACCCATTCGGCATCGAGCTGACCGGCAACCCCGATTTCGGCTATCAAACCGCGGGCGTGTTCGGCAACACCGCGTACGGCACTCAGGACGTCAAATTCGAGTCGGACACACTGGCGCCGTTCGCGCAGAAGTTCTTCGAAGACAACGTGACAATCGGCGATCAGGCCTTCGGCCCGAACAGCACCTTGGACGTATCCCAGGCCAACATCATCGACAGCCTCAACTACACAGGTATCGACAACGGGTTCGCGACGCAGCAGCTCTTCCTGCCCGCAATCGACGGAACCAACGTAGACAACGGCGTGATCACGCTGCAGAACCTCGGCGATGGCTTCAGCTACGACTCCATCGACTTCAACGTGAGCGGGTCCACCCCGGACGCCATCGGGGCCTGGCTGGTGACCCCGTACGGCGACTACGACGTCTCTTCGTTAGCGAGCCTCGTGGCCCAGGTGTTCGACCCGAACTACTTCGACATCGGGAACTTCCCAGCGGACGGGCTCATTCCGCCGACGTTCGACTTCTTGTTCTGACCTAGGCTCCGCTGCCTCGACGGCGGGTCTTGATCAGGTCGAGACGCTCTTTGAGCAGCTCGTCGAGTTCTTCCACCGAACGGCGCTCCAGCAGCATGTCCCAGTGGGTGCGGGGCGGCTTGACCTTTTTCGGCTCGGGCAGGTCACCCTCGATCAGGGTGCCCTCCATGCCGTTGCGGCACTGCCAGTTGCCGGGGATCTCGGCATCGTCGGCGAACGGTACGTCGAATTCTTCACCGTTCTCGGTGCGGTAGCGCGCGATCTGACGCGGCGCCAAGTCGTGGTTGCGGTCGGTCTCGTAGCTTACGGCTCCAAGGCGACTGCCTCGTAGGACACGATCAGCCATTGGTACCCACTCCTCTTAATGTCTTCTTATGCTGCTAGCGCTTTGATCAACGTCACAGGGATCGGCGTAGTTCCCGGGGCCGCCGGCGACCCGACTGTCCATGATACCGGGATTCGGCCGACCCCCCGACTAAAGTCGGCCCCGTGCCACGCCGCGCCCGCCCGCAGCCGTGCCGCTGGTGCGGCCGTGACGTCGCCGACAGCGGGTTGGGTCGCCGCCGCCAATACTGCCGGCAATCGTGCCGACAGCGCGCTTACGAGCAGCGGGCGTCGATCAACGGGGTCAAGGGCGTGTCATTGCCCGCGGATGCGGTGGTGCTGTCCGCCGATGAGGCTGCTGACCTTTCCGACCGGGTCTACCAGGTGAGATGCGCCGCCGAGGACGTGGCCACCGCGCTGGACGAAGGTGCCGGCACCCCCGAATTACGCGAGCTGTGCGCTGCCCTGATGCAAGCCGCCAAGGCCGCCGACGGGTGGCGCTGACCGGGCTTGGGCTCGGCTGACTTGTGGCGGGTACAGTCTCGCCATGGATCGCTGGGCACCGGAAACAGTCGCGGAGCCAGGTCATGGGCGGGGTGGGCGAGTCGGCGCCCGCCAACGATGTTCTCGGGCCGAAGAGCAGGTAAGCCGCCGTCTGCGCGGCGAATGACTCTGCTCCTCATCCAGGGCCGCAATTCTTCATTGAGCGACGACCGACGTTAGGCGAGGGGTAACGACATGGCTGACCAACTTCAGCATGCAACCGAGGCGTTGCGTAAGGCGCTGGTACAGGTCGAACGGCTGAAGAACAAGAACCGCGCGTTGCTGGAGCGCTCCGGTGAGCCGATCGCCATCGTCGGTATGTCGTGCCGATTCCCCGGCGGGGTGGATTCGCCGGACAGCTTGTGGGACATGGTCGCTGACAAGCGCGACGTGATGTCGGACTTTCCCACCGACCGTGGCTGGGACCTGGCCGGACTGTTCGACGATGACCCCGATGCGCCGCACAAGTGCTACGCCCGCTCGGGCGGGTTCGTCGAAGATGTGGCGAATTTCGACGCCAAATTCTTCGGCGTGGCTCCCAGCGAGGCGCTGGCCACCGACCCGCAGCACCGGATGCTGTTGGAGTTGTCGTGGGAAGCCTTGGAGCGGGGCGGAATTGACCCGACATCGCTGCGCGGCAGCGCCACCGGAGTCTTCGCCGGGATCATCACCCAGGGCTACGGCATGCTCGCCGAAGAGATCGAGGGCTACCGGCTGACCGGTATGACATCGAGCGTGGCCACCGGGCGGGTGGCCTACGTGCTGGGGCTGGAGGGCCCGGCGGTGTCGGTGGACACCGCATGCTCGTCATCGCTGGTGGCCCTGCACATGGCGGTGCAGTCGCTGCGGTCCGGGGAGTGCGACCTGGCGCTGGCCGGCGGTGCGACCGTCAACGCCACCCCGACGGTCTTCGTCGAATTCAGCAGGCACCGCGGTCTGTCGCCGGACGGCCGCTGCAAGCCCTTCTCCGGCGCGGCCGACGGCGTCGGTTGGTCCGAGGGCGGCGGAATGCTGGTGGTGGAGCGCCTTTCCGACGCGCAGCGGTTGGGCCACCGGGTACTCGCGGTGGTGCGAGGCACGGCGGTCAACCAGGACGGCGCCTCCAACGGATTGACCGCTCCCAACGGCCCTTCCCAGCAGCGGGTGGTGCGCACGGCGCTGGCCAATGCCGGATTGAGCGCCGCCGAGGTCGACGTCGTCGAGGGCCACGGCACCGGAACGACTTTGGGTGACCCGATCGAAGCCCAGGCGCTGCTGGCCACCTATGGCCAAGACCGGGCCGAGGCCGGTAAGCCCGGAAAACCTCTGTGGCTGGGCTCGATCAAGTCGAACATGGGTCACACCCAGGCCGCCGCAGGCGTGGCGGGCGTGATCAAGATGGTCCAGGCGATGCGCCACGAGGTGTTGCCGGCGACATTGCACGTGGATGTGCCCAGCCCGCATGTGGATTGGACGGCGGGCTCGGTGTCGCTGCTCACCGAAGCGCAGCCATGGGAGCCCAACGGTCACGCCCGCCGCGCCGCGGTGTCGTCGTTCGGGATCAGCGGCACCAACGCACACGTGATCATCGAGGAGTCCCCAGCGGTCGTGTCGACCGAAAGCGTTGCCGCGCAACCGTCGGTGGTGCCGTGGGTGCTGTCGGCCAAGAGCGCCGCGGCGCTGGAGGCGCAAGCGCTACGCCTGGCTGACTTCGCCCACGCCCGTGAGCAATTGGATGCAGCAGACGTTGGCTGGTCATTGGCGGGGCGATCGACCTTCGAGCACCGGGCAGTGGTGCTCGGTGAAGACCGCGGCCAGTTGCTTGCCGGGCTGAGCGAACTGGCGCAGGGGTCGCCGGGCACGTCCGTGATCACCGGCCACGCCACTCCCGCGGGCAAGACCGTCTTCGTTTTCCCCGGCCAAGGTTCGCAATGGATCGGCATGGGTGTCGAATTACTCGACACTGCACCGGTTTTCGCTCGAGCAGATGAACGCGTGCGCGGATGCCTTCGCCGAATTCGTCGACTGGTCGTTGATCGACGTGCTGCGCGGCGCACCGGGTGCGCCGGGTCTGGACCGCGTCG
Organism: uncultured Actinomycetota bacterium; assembly: GCA_963796825.1. Classification (GTDB taxonomy): domain Bacteria; phylum Actinomycetota; class Actinomycetes; order Mycobacteriales; family Mycobacteriaceae; genus Mycobacterium. The sequence continues at coordinate 193,158 of CAWCNE010000003.1, read as the reverse complement.
ATGTGGTCCAGCCGGCGCTGTTCGCGGTCATGGTCTCGCTGGCCGAACTGTGGCGATCGATCGGCGTACGCCCCGACGCGGTCATCGGACACTCCCAGGGCGAGATCGCCGCAGCCTACGTCGCCGGCGCGCTGTCGTTGCGCGATGCCGCACGGGTGGTGACGCTGCGCAGCAAACTACTGCTGGCGCTGTCCGGCCGCGGTGGGATGGCGTCGCTGGCGTGCGGACCCGAGCAGGCGCGAGAACTGTTGGCGCCCTACGGGGATCGAGTCAGTATCGCCGCGGTCAACGGGCGAGCCGCCGTCGTGCTCTCCGGTGAGGAAGTCGCACTCGACGAGATCGTCGCGCTCTGCACCGAGCGCGAAATCCGCGCCCGTCGCATCGACGTCGACTACGCGTCGCATTCGGTGGCCGTCGACGAGATCCACGACGAGCTCGCCGAGGCGCTGGCAGGCATCGAGCCGCAATCGGCCCGCACGGTCTTCTTCTCCACCGTCACCGGCGCCGTCCTGGACACCGCCGACCTGAACGCCGACTACTGGTTCCGGAACATCCGGCAGACGGTCGAATTCGACCAGGCGGTGCGCACCGCATCCCAGAGCGGCTATCGGACATTCATCGAGTCAAGCCCGCACCCGGCGCTGATCGCCGGTATCGAGGACACCGCGAGCGGCTGTGTCGGCGACGCCGACAACGTCACGGTCGTGCCGACTCTCGGCCGCGAAGATGGCGGCCTGCGGCGCTTCCTCAGTTCGGCTGCCCTGGCCTTCGTGGCGGGGCGTCAAGGTGGACTGGCGGGCGTCGCTACCGACGGCCGGCTTCGTCGAGTTGCCGACGTATGCCTTTGAGCGAAAGCGCTTCTGGCTTTCCGGCGATGGGGCCGCGGTTGACGCGGCCGGGTTGGGTCTCGGCGCCAGCGAGCACGCCCTGCTGGGCGCGGTGGTCGAACTGCCGGACTCCGGCGGAGTGGTGCTGACGGGTCGGCTGTCGACGGCCACCCAGAGCTGGCTGACCGACCATGCCGTCGAGGGAGTGGCGGTGTTCCCGGGTGCGGGCTTCGTCGAGTTGGCGATCCGTGCCGGCGACGAAGTCGGTTGCGCGACAGTCGATGAGCTGAATCTGCAGTCGCCGTTGCTGCTGCCCGCATCGGGCTCGGTGGCGGTGCAGGTTGTGGTCGGTGCCGCCGGCGAATCCGGCCAGCGGAGTCTGTCCGTGTTCGCCAGGGAGACAGCGGATTCCGCCTGGAACTGCCATGCGACGGGCATCCTGTCGTCTGGTCCGGTCGAGCCGGCGGCGGATCTCTCGGTATGGCCGCCCGAGGGTGCGATCGCCGTCGACGTGACCGACGGCTACCAGCGGCTGGCGGAGCGTGGCTACCAGTACGGCCCGGCGTTCCAAGGCCTGACCGCGTTGTGGCGTCGCGGCGAAGAGTTCTTCGCCGAGGTGACGCTGCCTCAGGCGGCGGGCGGCGTGACCGGATTCGGTGTGCACCCGGTGCTTCTCGACGCGGCGCTGCACGCGGCCGCGGTGACGCACGACGGTGCCGGTGTAGCGCTACCGTTCTCGTGGCAGGGTGTGTCGCTGCATGCGGCCGGAGCGGCAGCGGTGCGGGCGCGGATTGCGCCGTCGGGCCCATCGGCGGTGTCGGTGGAACTGGCCGACGGGCTGGGGTTGCCGGTGCTGACGGTGTCGTCGATGGTTGCGCGCCCGATTTCGCAGCAGCAGTTGGCGGCGGCGATTTCCGGTGCCGTCGGCGATCGGCTTTTCGAGCTGGCGTGGTCGCCGGCAGTCGGCAGCGTCGCAGCGCCGAGACGCCGGCCTACGAGGTGTTCGAATCTGCTTTGGCTGCGGGCGATCCGGTCACGGCGAGCTACGAACGGGTGCATACGGCGCTGGCGGCGCTGCAATCCTGGCTCGCCGAACACGAGTCGGGCGTCTTGGTGGTGTCGACCCGCGGCGCGGTGGGGCTGCCGCGCGAGGACGTCACCGATCTTGCCGGTGCCGCCGTCTGGGGGTTGGTGCGCTCGGCACAGACCGAGCATCCGGGCCGCATCGTTCTGGTGGATTCCGATGCGCCACTGAGTGATTCAACGATCGAGGAAGTGCTGGCGGTCGGAGAGCCACAGCTACTGGTCCGCGACGAGACCGATCTACACCGCGCGGGTGCGCGGCAGCCGCGCCGTCGACGGCGTGCTGGTGCCGCCCGCCGAGGGACCGTGGCGCCTCGGCCTATCCAGCGCCGGCACGTTCGAGAACCTGCAGCTGGAGCCGGTGCCCAACGCCGATGCGCCGCTGGAGCCCGGCCACGTGCGCGTCGCCTTGCGGTCGATCTCCACCAACTTCCGCGACATCATGATCACGCTGGGCATGTTCACCCACGACGCGCTGATCGGTGGCGAAGGCGCGGGCGTCGTCGTCGAGGTCGGCCCTGGCGTCACCGAATTCGCGGTCGGGGATGACGTGTACGGCTTCTTCCCGGACGGCAGCGGCACCTTGGTCCCCGGCGACACCCGGCTGCTGCTTCCGATGCCGTCGGACTGGTCCTACGCCGAAGGCGCCGCGATATCGGCCGTTTTCACCACCGCCTACTACGCGTTCGTCCACCTTGCCGACGTCAAGCCGGGCCAACGGTTGCTGCTGCACGCCGGAACCGGTGGCGTGGGTATGGCGGCCGCGCAGTTGGCGCGGCACTTCGGGCTGGAAGTCTTCGCAACCGCCAGCCGCCCCAAATGGGACACGTTGCGGGCGATGGGTTTCGACGACGACCACATCGGCGATTCCCGAACGCTGGAATTCGAGGACAAGTTCCGAGCCATCGTCGGCGACCGTGGCTTCGACATCGTGCTGGACTCGTTGGCCGGTGAATTCGTCGACGCCTCACTGCGACTGGTCAAGCCCGGCGGGGTGTTCCTCGAGATGGGGAAGACCGACATTCGCGACCCGGGAAAGATCGCCGAGGAGTATCCCGGCGTCCGATACCGCGCGTTCGATCTGTTCGAGCCCGGCCGCAACCGGATGCACCAGTACATGCTGGACCTCGCCGAACTCTTCGACGCCGGTGTGCTGCGGCCGTTGCCGGTGACGACCTTCGACGTGCGCCGTGCGCCCGCGGCTCTGCGGTACCTCAGCCAGGCCCGTCATACCGGCAAGGTCGTATTGAACATGCCGGACGCGTGGACGCGGGGCACGGTGCTCATCACCGGTGGTACCGGCATGGCCGGTTCGGCTCTGGCCCGTCATCTGGTGGCCAATCATGGTGTGCGGCAGCTGTTGTTGCTCGGCCGCCGCGGTCCGGATGCGCCGGGTGCCGCCGAGCTGAGCGGCAGAGTTGTCTGCCGCCGGTGCCGATGTGTCGGTGGTGGCGTGTGACGCCGCGGATCGCGCTGCGCTGGCGAAGGTGATCGCCGACATTCCGGTGCAGCATCCGCTGTCGGCGGTGATCCATGCCGCGGGTGTGCTCGACGACGCGGTGCTCACCTCGTTGACCCCGGAGCGGGTCGATGCGGTGCTGCGCGCCAAAGTCGACGCAGCCTGGAATTTGCATGAGCTGAGCCAGGATTCGAACGTCTCGGCGTTCGTGGTGTTCTCCTCGATGGCCGGTCTGGTCGGATCGTCGGGCCAGGCAAACTATGCGGCGGCCAACAGCTTCCTCGATGGTTTGGCCGCGCACCGCCGGGCGCACGGCCTGCCGGCGATCTCGCTGGGCTGGGGCCTGTGGGATCAGGCCAGCGAGATGACCGGCGGACTCGACGAGGCGGGCCGGGCCCGACTGGCCCGCACCGGTGTCAAGGCGCTGTCGTCGGCCGACGCGCTGCAGCTTTTCGACACCGCGATGGTGATCGACGAGCCGTTCCTGCTGCCGGCGCATATCGATGCCGCCGCGCTGCGCGCCAACGCCGCCGTGGTGCCGCCGATGTTCCTCGACCTGATCAACGCGCCGACCCGCCGGCGGGTCGACGACTCACTGGCCGCCAGCAAGTCCAAGTCCGCACTGGCGCAACGCATTCACGGACTGCCCGAGAACGAGCAGCACGCGGTGCTGCTGGACCTGGTGCGCTCGCACATCGCCACCGTGCTGGGCAACACCACACCGGAGGCCATCGATCCCGACAAGGCGTTCCAGGAGTTGGGCTTCGACTCGCTCACCGCCGTCGAGATGCGTAACCGCCTCAAAACCGCCACCGGGCTGGCGCTTTCGCCGACGTTGATCTTCGACTACCCGACACCGAGCCGGTTGGCGTCCTACTTCCGCACCGAACTCGCCGGTGTACCGCAGGAAGTCAAGAACGTCCCGGCGGTGCGGATCACCGGCGACGAGCAGATCGCGATCGTCGGCATGTCGTGCCGTTACCCAGGCGGAGTCAACTCGCCGGAAGACCTGTGGGACATGGTCATCCAAGGCCGTGACGTCATCACCGAATTCCCCGGCGACCGCGGCTGGGACCTGGCCAACCTATACAACCCCGACCCCGACGTCGCCGAGACCTGCTACACCCGCGTCGGCGGATTCGTCGAAGACGTCGGCGATTTCGATCCGGCGTTCTTCGGCATCGGACCCTCCGAAGCGCTGGCGATGGATCCGCAGCAGCGGATGTTCCTCGAGCTGACCTGGGAGGCGTTGGAGCGGGCCGGAATAGACCCGACCACGTTGCGGGGCAGCGCCACCGGCGTCTTCGCCGGCCTGATGACCCAGGGCTACGGCATGTTCTCCGCCAAGCCGGTGGAGGGCTTCCGGCTGACCGGCCAACTGTCCAGCGTCGCGTCCGGCCGGATCTCCTACGTGCTCGGCCTGGAAGGCCCTGCGGTCTCGGTGGACACCGCGTGCTCGACATCGCTGGTGACCCTGCACATGGCCGCGCAGTCGCTGCGGACCGGGGAGTCCGACCTCGCGCTGGCCGGTGGTGTCACGATCAACGCCACACCCGACATCTTCGTCGAATTCAGCCGCTGGCGTGGACTTTCCACCGACGGCCGCTGCAAAGCGTTCGCCGGCGCCGCCGACGGCACCGGATTCTCCGAGGGCGGCGGGATGCTGGTGCTGGAGCGACTCTCCGACGCCCGGCGTCTCGGCCACCCCATCCTGGCCCTGGTCAGCGGTTCGGCGATCAACCAGGACGGCGCCTCCAACGGGCTGACCGCGCCCAACGGACCCTCACAGCAGCGGGTGGTTCGCTCGGCATTGGCCAGCGCCGGCCTCAGCGGGGCCGATGTCGACGTGGTCGAAGGCCACGGCACCGGCACCACGCTGGGCGATCCGATTGAAGCGCAAGCGATTCTGGCGACCTACGGGCAGGACCGGCACCGGCCGCTGTGGTTGGGGTCGATCAAGTCGAACATGGGCCACACCCAGGCGGCCGCAGGTGTCGCCGGGATGATCAAGATGATCCTGGCCATGCGCCACGAGGTGCTGCCGGCGACATTGCACGTGGATGCGCCCAGCCCGCATGTGGATTGGTCGATGGGCTCGGTGCAACTGCTCACCGAACCGCAGCCATGGAAGGTCGAGTCGGCCAACGGACGGCCGCGTCGAGCCGGGGTGTCGTCGTTCGGCATCAGCGGGACCAACGCGCACGTGATCATCGAATCCGCCCCGCCGGTCGAGCAGACCGCTGAGACAAGCCCGGCCTCGCCGCCGGCCGTCGTTCCGTGGGTGGTGACCGCCAAGTCGACCGCGGCGCTGCAGTCTCAGGCCTCGCGGTTGGCCGAGTTCGTCGGCGCACGCGGCGAATTGGCGGCCACTGACGTGGGATGGTCACTGGCGGGTCGCGCCGCATTCGAGCATCGCGCGGTGGCGCTCGGCGCCGACCGCGACCAACTGCTGGCCGGCCTGGCTGAGTTGGCCGAGGGCCAGCCGGGTGCGTCGGTGATCACCGGCACCGGTCTGCCCGGCAAGACCGTCTTCGTGTTCCCCGGCCAGGGTTCGCAATGGCTCGGTATGGGCATGGGGCTGCACGCCACCTACCCGGTCTTCGCCGAGGCGTTCAACACTGCGGTCGGCGAGCTGGACCGCCACCTGCTGCGCCCGCTGCGCGAGGTGATGTGGGGTCACGACGAAGACCTCTTGAACACAACCGAATTCGCCCAGCCGGCACTGTTCGCCGTCGAGGTTGCGCTGTACCGACTGCTGCAGTCCTGGGGCGTGCGGCCCGACTTCGTGATGGGCCACTCGGTCGGCGAGTTGACCGCGGCGCATGTTGCCGGTGCCCTGTCGCTGGAGAACGCCGCGTTGCTGGTGGTCGCACGCGGCCGCTTCATGCAGGCACTGCCCGCCGGCGGCGCCATGGTCGCGGTGCAGGCAGCGAGAAGACGAGGTGCGCGCGCTGCTTACCGACGATGTCGGGATCGCCGCGGTGAACGGGCCCGTCGTCGGTCGTGGTGTCAGGCGACGAGCACGCGGTCACCGCCATCGCCGAGCAATTGCGCGCGCAGGACCGGCGAGTACACCAGCTCGCGGTGTCGCACGCGTTCCACTCGCCGCTGATGGAACCGATGATCGGCGAATTCAAAGCGGCGGCAAGGGAACTCACGGTCAACCCGGTCACCATCCCGGTGATCTCCAATGTCACCGGAGAACTGGCCGGCGACGACTTCGCATCGGCCGACTACTGGACGCAGCACATCCGGGCGGCGGTCCGGTTTGCCGACAGCATCCGCTTCGCGAATTCGACCGGCGCCAGCCGATTCCTGGAAGTGGGCCCCGGCGGCGGCCTCACCTCCTCGATCGAGGAGTCGCTGGCCGAGGCCGACATCGCGTCGGTGCCGTTGCTGCGCAAAGACCGTCCCGAAGCCGACAGCCTGATGGCCGGGGTGGCCCGGGCGTTCGTGTCGGGCGTCGGCAGTAGATTGGCGTGCCACGCTTGCCCGGCGCCGGATTCGTCGAGCTGCCGACCTATGCGTTTGAGCGACGCCGTTTCTGGCTGTCCGCCGACGACACCGCGGTCGACGCCGAGGGCCTCGGGCTGGCGGCCAGCGAGCACGCGCTGTTGGGTGCGGTGGTCGACCTGCCGACCTCGGGCGGGGTCGTGCTGACCGGCCGGCTCTCAGCGGGGTCGCAAGGCTGGCTGGCCGATCACGCGGTCGGCGGAGTGGTCATCTTCCCGGGTGCCGGCTTTGTCGAGATGGCGATCCGCGCCGGTGACGAGGTCGGCTGCTCGGTCGTCGACGAGTTGACGCTGGCGGCGCCGCTGGTGATCCCGGCAACAGGTTCGGTCGCGGTGCAGGCTGTTCGTCGAACGGCGCCGACGAATCGGGCCACCGTGCGGTGTCGGTCTTGTCACGCGCCGACGCGCACTCGGGGTGGACCCTGCACGCCGAAGGCATCGTGCGACCCGGCGCCGTCGAGCCCGGCACCGAGCTTGCCGCGTGGCCACCGCAAGGCGCGACGCCGGTCGACATCGACGGGCTCTATGAGCGGTTGGCGGCGCGCGGCTACGGCTATGGCCCGGCGTTCCAAGGGCTGACCGCGATGTGGCGCCGCGGCGACGAGATTTTCGCCGACGTGTCACTGCCCGACCGACGCCGGGGTGTCGCCGGCCGGATTCGGGGTGCACCCGGCGGTTCTCGACGCCACGCTGCACGCGGTGATCGTCGCGACCGAGGCCGACCACGACGGCAAAGACGGTGTCCTGGTGCCGTTCTCGTGGCAGGGCGTGTCGCTGCATGCGGCGGGCGCATCGTCGGTGCGGGCGCGCATCGTGCCGTTCAGGCCCGTCGTCGGTGTCGGTGGAACTGTCTGACGCACTGGGGCTTCCGGTGTTGTCGGTGGCCTCCATGGTGGCGCGTCCGGTGTCGCGGCAACAGTTGATGGCCGCGGTGTCGGGGTCTGGTCCCGACCGGATCTTCGAAGTGGTCTGGTCGCCTGCGGTGCTTGGATCACACGCCGAGACACCGTCCTACGACGTGTTCGAATCTCAGCCCGCCGACGACGATGCGCTGGGCTCCACCTACCGTCGCACCCACGAAGCACTGGCCGCGTTGCAGACGTGGCTCGACGAGCACGATTCCGGAACGCTGGTGGTGTCGACGCGAGGTGCGGTCGGACGGCCGGGGGAGGACGTCACCGATCTGGCCGGTGCCGCGGTCTGGGGGTTGGTGCGCTCGGCGCAGACCGAGCATCCGGGCCGGATCGTGTTGGCCGATTCCGATGTGCCACTGAGTGATACGACGATAGCCGCGATACTGGCGGCCGGTGAGCCCCAGGTTCTGGTGCGCAATGACACGGTGTACACGGGCCGGGTGCACGGCAGCCGGGCGGTGGACGCGCTGTTGGTGCCACCGGGTGGCGACGCGTGGCGACTGGGCATGTCCAGCAGGGGCACGTTCGAGAACCTGGTGCTCGAACCGATCCCGGACGCTGACGCAGCTCTGGACGCCGGCCAGGTACGGGTCGCGGTTCGCACCATGCCGGCCAACTTCCGCGACGTCATGATCGCGCTCGGTCTGTATCCCGACGAAGACGCCGTCATGGGCGTGGAGGCGTCTGGTGTCGTGATCGAAACCGCGCCTGATGTCCGCCGTTTCGCGGTCGGTGACCGGGTGACCGGGTTGTTCCCCGAGGGCACCGGCACGATGGCGATCACCGATGCGCGCCTGCTGATGGACATCCCGTCGGGGTGGTCCTACACCGAGGCTGCGACCGCACCGGTGGTGTTCGCGACGGCCTACTACGCGCTGACCGCGTTGGCCGATGTCAAGGCGGGCCAGCGGATCCTGATACATGCCGCCGCCGGTGGCGTCGGGATGGCCGCGGTGCAGTTGGCGCGGCACTTCGGGCTGGACGTCTATGCCACCGCCAGCCAGGGCAAGTGGGACACGTTGCGGTCGATGGGCTTTGACGACGACCACATCGGTGACTCCCGCTCGCTGGAGTTCGAGGACAAGTTCCGTGCGGCGACGGGTGGTCGTGGCGTGGATGTGGTGCTGGACTCACTGGCCGGCGATTTCGTCGACGCCTCACTGCGACTGGTCGCCCCCGGCGGGGTCTTCCTCGAGATGGGCAAGACCGACATCCGTGACGCCGGTGAGGTCGCCGCGGAACACGGCGGTGTGCATTACCGCGCCTTCGACTTGTTCGAGGCGGGGGCCGATCACATCGAGCGAATGCTCTCCGACCTCGCTGCGCTGTTCGAGGACGCGACGCTGCGTCCGCTGCCGGTAACCACTTTCGATGTGCGGCGTGCGCCCGCGGCGCTGCGGTACCTGAGCCAGGCCCGGCACACCGGCAAGGTGGTTTTGACGATGCCGGATGCCTGGGCGTTGGGCACCGTGGTGATCACCGGTGGTACCGGCATGGCCGGTTCGGCGCTGGCGCGTCACGTCGTGGCCAATCACGGTGTGCGCAACCTGGTGCTGATCGGTCGGCGCGGCCCGGACGCGCCGGGTGCCGCGGAACTGGCTGCGGAGTTGTCCGCCGGCGGTGCCGAGGTGTCGATCGTCGCCTGTGACGCCGCCGATCGGGTGGCGCTGGCCAAGGTGCTGGCCGACATTCCGGTCCAGCATCCGTTGTCCGCGGTGATTCACGCCGCCGGTGTGCTCGACGACGCGGTGGTGACGTCGCTGACGCCGGAGCGGATGGACGCGGTGCTGCGGGCCAAAGTGGACACGGCCTGGAATCTGCATGAGCTGACCAAGGATTCGAACCTGTCGGCGTTCGTGATGTTCTCGTCGATGGCCGGTCTGGTGGGATCGTCGGGCCAGGCGAATTACGCAGCGGCCAACAGCTTCCTGGACGGCTTGGCGGTGCATCGCCGGACGCGCGGTCTGCCGGCGATATCGCTGGGCTGGGGTCTGTGGGATCAGACCAGCAGCATGACCGGCGCCCTCGAGGCGGTCGACTTCGCACGGTTCGCCCGCGACGGCATCGTGGCGATGTCCTCGACGCAGGCGCTGCAACTGCTCGACACCGCGATGGTGATCGACGAGCCGTTCCTGCTGCCCGCGCACATCGACACCGCCGCCCTGCGGGTGAAGTTCGACGGGGGCACCCTGCCGCCGATGTTCGTCGACCTCATCAACGCGCCGGCGCGGCGTCAGGTCGACGACTCGCTGGCCGCCGCCAAGTCGAAGTCCGCACTGCTGCAACGGCTCGACGGTCTGCCCGAGGACGAGCAGCAGTCGGTGCTGCTGGATCTGGTGCGCTCGCATATCGCGACCGTGCTGGGTAACAGCACCCCGGAGGCCATCGACCCGGACAAGGCGTTCCAGGAATTGGGCTTCGACTCGCTGACCGCTGTCGAGATGCGTAACCGGCTCAAAAGCCGCCACCGGGCTGCCGCTTTCGCCGACGCTGATCTTCGACTACCCGAACTCCGCAGCCCTGGCGGGATACTTCCGTCAGGAGCTGGTCGGCGCCTCGGCCGAGGTGGTCCCCAAAGCTGCACCCGGTGAAGCGGAGATCCAGCGGGTGGTGGCGTCCATACCCGGTCAAGCGGCTGCGGCAAGCCGGAGTGCTGGACCTGTTGCTTGGCCTGGCCAACGAGGCCAATGGCGCAGAAGCAGATCAGGACAAGGAAAAAGACCTCGCGACGATGGATCTCGACGACCTGGTCAATGCCGCGTTTCTCGACGACGACGACTAACCCATGAGGATCGCTGTCACCGGGGCCGGCGGAGTGATCGGCCGCGGCGTCGTGCTACGCCTGCTCAGTGCGGGCCACGACGTCGTGGGCCTGGCTCGCCGTCAACCCGAAAGCTGGCCGAGCGAAGCGACCTTCGTGCAGGGCGACATTCGCGACGCCGCCGCGGTGCGGCGGGCGGTTGCGGGCGCGGAGGTCGTCGTGCACTGCGCATGGGCGCTCAACCCGGCTTCGAGTCAACCCGGCGACCACGAGGTCAATATCGGCGGCACCGTCAACGTGCTCGACGCGGCAGGCTCACAGCGGGACCCGTCGCATCGTCTTCGCCTCGTCGGCCCACGTCTATGGCATCGGCACAGGCGGCGCGCTGCTGTCGGAAAATGATCCGCTGCAACCGGTGTCGACGTTCGGGCTGGACAAGGCTCAGCGCCGAAGAGTTGATCGCCGCGTCCGGCGCCGAGTGGGTGGCGATTCGGGCCGCGGCAATCCTCGGCCGCGGCGTCGACAACTGGGTGCGACGAGCATTGGCTTCCGCGTTCTTCCCCGGTGCCACGAACCGCACCGTGCAAGTTGTGCACAGCGACGACGCGCACCGGACTTTCGTCCGCGCCGCCGTCGACCCGGACGTCGGCAGCGGAGCGGTGAACCTCGCCGCACCCGGGGTGCTCACCCTCGGTGAGATAGCCGCGAAGCTCGGGCGGCCGATGACGCCCCGGCTGCTTCGAAAGCTGAGCGCGGGGCGCCGAACTCGATCTCCTGCTGAATGCGCCATCGTTGAATACTGCGCTGCTGCAGGATAAATGGAATGTCGATCCGGCCTGGACCGCCCAGGACTGTCTGGATGACGTCGCCTTGGCGGTGCGTGGCCGCGTGACCATCGGCCCCTGGTCGGCATCGCTGCCGTGGCGATTGACGCACGTGCAGGACATCCCGGCGGTCGATGTACCGGCCGCCGACGGGGTCGCGACGGAGATGGCCGGCCCAGACGGCGCCAACGGTGAGTTCGACACACCGATCGACCGCCGCTTCCCGACGTATCTGGCCACCAACCTGTCCGAGGCGCTGCCCGGGCCCTTCTCGCCGTCCTCGGCGTCGGTGACGGTCAAAGGATTACGCGCGTCAGGTGCGGTCATCGCCGGACGCCTGCGTCCGGGCGGACTGATCCAGCGCGAAATGGCCACGCGCACTGTCGGAGTGTTCGCCCACCGGCTGTACGGCGCCATCACGACCGCGCATTACATGGCCGAAGTCGTACCCTTCGTCAAGCCCGGGACAGTGGTTCGGCAGAGCCAGTTCTTCGGCCCGAGCGTGGCCGCCCTGCCGATACACGGTGAGCAGCAGCTACCGCCCGAATCACGCACCGCCGCGGGTCCGCTGCGCACCATCCGCAACCTGGGTGTGTTCGGGGTCAACCTGGCCGGGCTGATCGTCGGCGCGGACCGCGACACCGGTGACTTCGTCGACGACATCGCACGACTGGAAAAGATTGCGGCGGTTGATCTTTCGCAGCTTCGCCGAACCGCGACTGCAGAGCTTGATCCTGTTGGCCCGCGACCACGTCGTCGACGGCTGGGTCCTGGCATCCGGGTCATTCATGGCGTTCGCCGCGCTCAGCGTGATCCTGCGCGGCCTGAACGGGCGCGACATGGTGCTGCCGGTCGGCCAGGAGCTGGCCAGCGCGGGTCCGCTGAGTGCCGTCTATCGAATCGCGGATGCCGCGCGTCGTGATCCCAACGTGCTCCGGATTCTGGCCGGCGCCGGTGACCACCTCGACGAGCTGGCCGCGCAGGCCCCGGAGTTCCACGCGACCCTGCTCGCCGAACTGAAGGCGTTCGGCCACCGCGGTCCCGCGGAGCTGGAGATGCGATCGTCCAGCTACGCCGACGACCCGGAGCTGATGCTCCGGATGGCGTCGAAATCACTTGACGTCACCGATCCGTTCGGAGACTTCTCGCCCGTCGATCCCGCTTCGCGCTCGGCCGGTGGCGCTGCTGGCCGCCCACCAGATTCGCGACCGCGAAGTCCGTCGCGACCGGATGGTGCGCGCGAACTGGCTGCTGCGCAACCTACTTCGTGAGCTCGGACGCAGGCTGGTGAAAACCGGAAAGCTCGAGACCGTCGACGACGTGTTCTACCTGCTGGTCGACGAACTCGACGCGCTACCCGCCGACACCGCCGGCCTGGTCGCGCGCCGCCGCGCCGAACAGCGCCGGCTCGCCGACGTGGTACCACCCGCCGTCTTCAGCGGCGACTGGCGGCCCACAACCGCCGCGACATCCGTGCTTTCGGCCGGCCAGGGCTTGACCGGGGCCGGCGTCAGCGGCGGCCGCGTCCGCGGCCGGGTCCGGATCGTCCGGCCGGACACCATCGACGACCTGCAGGCCGGGGAGATCCTCGTCGCCGAAGTCACCGACGTCGGATACACCGCCGCGTTCTCCTACGCGGGCGCCGTCGTCACCGAACTCGGCGGACCGATGTCACACGCAGCCGTGGTGGCCCGCGAATTCGGCATTCCCTGCGTGGTCGATGTGCACGACGCGACACGGCGCCTCCCGCCCGGAGCGCTGATCGAGGTCGACGGCACCAGCGGAACGATCCAGGTGCTCGAACCAGACCTGCCGAGCGCCACCCCCTGACGTTCGCTACCGTCAGGTGATGCACGAACACACCGGTCCGCGTGACGACCACCGCCGGCACCGTCGAAGGCTTCACCCGCGACGGCGTCCACCGCTGGCGATCCATCCCGTATGCCCAGGCCGCCGGTGGGTGCGCTGCGGTTCCGGGCGCCCGAGCCGGCCCAACCCTGGCGGGGTGTGCGTTATTGCCACGGCTTCACCAAATGCGCCCCGCAAGAGCATCGCTACGCCATCCTCGGTCTCGGCAAATTTCAGGCGATGGGGGAGGACTGCCTCACCCTCAACGTCATCGACGCCGGAGGCGTCGTCGACCTGAGCCGCTGCCGGTCATGGTCTTCGTGCACGGTGGCGGATACATCATGGGCAGCTCGGCCACACCGATCTACGACGGGGTGGCACTGGCCAAGCGCGGCTGCATCTATGTCTCGGTCAACTATCGGCTCGGCGCTCTGGGCTGCCTGGATCTGTCGTCGCTGTCGACGTCGGACGTCACTATCCGACAGCAACCTGTTTCTCCGCGATCTGATCCTGGCGCTGCGCTGGATCAGAGACAACATCGCGGTGTTCGGCGGGGACCCGGCCAACGTGACAATTTTCGGCGAAAGCGCCGGTGCGCATGCCGTCGCGGCGTTGATGACCGCGCCGGACGCCGAAGGCCTTATTCGCTCAAGTGATTTCAGAGAGCCCGGCCAGCGGCATGACACGGCCCACCGATGTCGCCGCCGAGTTCGCGGCGCGGTTCGCCACCTTGCTGGGGGCCGGTGAGCGGGATGCCGTCGACGCGCTGATGAAAGCGACGCCGGCAGAATTGGTGGCGGCGCAGAACCGACTGATCAACGACGGTGTGCGAGACATGTTGGGCGCGTTCCCCATCGGACCCGTATTCGGCGACGATGTGTTGCCATTGGACCCGGTCGACGCGATGCAGCAGGGCAAAGCGCATCGTGTTCCCCTCATCGTCGGAACCAACGCCGACGAGGGCCGGCTGTTCACCCGCTTCCTGCAACTGTTGCCGACGAACGAGCCGATGATCGAAGCTCTGCTTGCCGAAGTCGATCCGGTTGCACGGGAACGCATTACCGGCGCCTACCCCGACTACCCCGAGCGATCGGCGTGCATCCGGCTGGGCGGCGATTTCGCCTTCGGCTCGGCGGCGTGGGCGATGGCCGAAGCCCACGGCAGGCATGCGCCCACGTATCTCTACCGGTACGACTACGCGCCCCGGGTACTGCACTGGTCGGGGCTGGGAGCCACGCACGCCACCGAACTGCTCGCGGTCTTCGGGTTCTACCGCACCAAGCTCGGCGCGCTGCTGACCGCGCCCGTCGATCGCCGGTCGGCGTTGCGGGTCACCCGTCGAAGTGCAAAGGTGCTGGCGATCATTCAGCCGCACCGGTAACCCGGGCGATGATTGGCCGGCCTACACCGACACCGACCGCGCGGTGATGGTCTTCGACCGCAAGTCCCGTCTCGAGTTCGACCCGCACCCCGAGCGGCGGCTGGCCTGGGAAGGGTTTTCCCTGGCGCGATGACGGTGGATGTGGTTTCGTGGATGAGCCATGACACCGCACACCGACAATGTCGTCGAACGGCCGGCCGACCTCACCGCTGCCTGGCTGACGGCAGCCATCGGCGGCGGAACCGTAACCGATTTCACCGCCGAGCGGATCGGCACCGGCCAGATGAGCGAGTGCTATCGGGTTCAGCTGACCTACGCCGGCACCGTGGCGGAGGCCGACCGACCGGACTCGGTGGTGTTGAAGGTCGCGGCCACCGACCCGATGAGTCGTCAGACCGGGATGACGCTGGGCCTCTATGAGCGTGAAGTGCGCTTCTACCGCGACATCGCGCCGCGCCTGCACGGTCCGGTCGCGCCGTGCTACCACGCTGCGTTCGACGCGTCGTCGGGAATTTTCGACGTGCTGCTCGGCGATGCGACCCCGGCCGTCGTCGGCGATGAAATCCGCGGCGCCACAACGGAGCAAGCTCACATCGCCGTCACCGAATTGGCCCGCCTGCAGGGTCCGCTGCTGGGTGACTCCACGCTCGCCGATGCGGCGTGGCTCAACCGCGACGCACCGATCAACCAGGCGTTGATCACCGCGCTTTTCGCCGGCTTCGTCGATCGCTACGGCGACCAGATCTCCCCGCAGCATCGGCTGGTATGCGAGCGACTGGTCGGCGGGTTCGACGGCTACCTGGCCGACGGAGGCGGCCGAAGACCGCGTCCATGGTCTGATTCACGGCGACTACCGCTTGGACAACATGCTGTTCGGCGCTGATGGTGCGGAACGCCCACTGACCGTGGTTGATTGGCAGACGGTCACCTGGGGTCCCGCGATGACCGATCTGGCCTACTTCCTGGGTTGCGCACTGCCGGTCGCCGATCGCCGTGAGCACTACGACGCGCTGCTGGACGGCTACCACCGCGCGCTCGGGCTCGGAGGCGCCGATCAGCCTGGCCGATGTGCGCGAAGGAGTGCGCAGGCAGAGCTTCTTCGGGGTGATGATGGCCATCGTGTCGTCGATGCTGGTGGAGCGCACCGAGCGTGGCGACGCGATGTTCATGACGATGCTGCAACGGCATTGCGAGCACGTGCTCGATACCGATGCCCTTGCCATCCTGCCCGCGCCGGCCGCAATCGAACCGCTCTGCCCGTCGACCGATGACGAGTCGGCCCACACTCGCGACCGACGAGCCGCTGTGGAACGAAAGCTGGTATGCCGACTTCGCCGATGCTGCACAAGGATTCGGCGGTTGGATCCGTCTCGGGCTGATCCCCAATCAGCAGACGGCCTGGCTGCATGCCCTGCTGTGTGGCCCGGGCCTGCCCACCGTCGCCATCGTCGACTTCGAGGTTCCGCTGCCCGCCGACGCGTGGGCGGTGCGCACCGGCGCGTTCGATTTCACGCATTCGGCCGTCGACCCGCTGCGAACCTACCGGGTCGCGCTACGCGGCCACGGCCAGTCCTATGTCGACCCGGCCGCGTTGCTGCGAGACGAACCCGGCGCACCGGCCGAGGTGGAGATCGAACTGGAATGGACCACCGACGGCACGCCGTACCAGTACCGGGTGGCAACTCGGTACGAAATACCCTGCACGGTAACAGGATCCGTCACCGTCGATGGGCATCGCTACACCCTCGACGCGGTACCCGGCCAGCGGGACCACTCGTGGGGAGTGCGGGACTGGTGGAGCATGGACTGGCTCTGGAGCGCGCTGCACCTCGATGACGGGACGCACGTGCACGCGGTGGACATCAAAGATCCCCGGGGTTCCGCCGATGAGTGTCGGCTACGTCCAAGACCGCAGCGGAACGGTCACCGAGTTGCAAACCATCTCTCCGGTACAGACATTCGATGCGGACGGCCTGCCGCTCACCGCGACGCTGGCGGTCGATCCCGGTGGAATCACCGCGACGGTCGACGTGCGCGGACACGCACCACTACGCCTGGTCGCCAAAGACGGCCGGGTCAGCCAATTTCCGCGGGTCTGGGCCACCGTGAGCACCGCAGACGGGCGGGCCGGTGTGGGCTGGCTGGAGTGGAACCGCAATCTGCCATCGCAGTAGCGAGCACAGTGTCTGCTGAAAATGCTTGTCCACCAGACACATCGATCGTGGTGATGGGCGTCTCCGGCTCCGGCAAGTCGACGGTGGGCGCGGCGCTGGCCCGTCGTCTCGACATCCCGTTCGCCGATGCCGATACCTTTCACCCGGCAGCCAACATCGCGAAGATGTCGGCGGGCACGCCCCTCGATGACGACGACCGCTACCCGTGGCTGGACGCCGTGGGGCAGTGGCTGGCCGACCACGAGCGGCGGCGTGATGAGTTGCTCGGCGCTCAAACGCCGATATCGCGACCAATTGCGTTCGCATTGAGCGACTATCGAGTTCCTGCATTTGACCGGTTCACCGGACCTGATCGACCGCAGGCAGGCCGAACGCACCGGGCCACTTCATGCCGCCGTCGCTGATGGAGTCGCAATTCGACGCGCTGGAGCCGCTCGATTCCGACGAGCGCGGGATGGCGATCGACGTCGGGCAGAGCGTCGACGCCATCGTCGACGGCATTCGTCCGGTATCTCGCGGCTAGACCTTGATCACCTGGGTGCCGCCGGCCAACTCGTCGTGCTTGCCCTGCTTGCACGGGCTGGCGTTGATCGTCACGGCGATGATGACGTAGGCGGCGAACGCCAGCAGGGGACCGAGGTAAGGCACCACCGCCAGCAGCGTGAACGAATTGCGGATCGCCGATTGCGAGACGTCGGGCCTCGGCCGCCCGCCCGGGCCGAGGACGCTCAAGCCGAGCAGTCGCTTACCCAAGCTCGCGCCCTGGGTCACTTCGAGCAGCACGAAGTAGCCGAACATCAGGACGCCGGAGAACAGGCCGGTGACCAACCACCAGTAGTCGCGCAAGAAGAACATCGACAGCACGAACACCACGATGTTCACCAGGATGCCGTCGATCAGCCGGGCGAAGAATCGCGGCGCCAAGTCACCGGGATGAACGTATGGCCGCTGCGGTGAACCCGCCGGAAAGCGGTACGAGGGCGAGTCGGGGTCGAAGTCAGCTGATGTCATGGCACGGGCTCCTAGCAGCGGTGGATCTCAATCTACCGCTGCTGGGAGACCGTGAAAGCCGAAATGACAACGCCGGGCGGCGCCGACGGACCTGATCTCAGTGCCAGCGGCGGGCTTTGACCCTGCCGCGGTGGGCCAGTTCGCCGCCGCGTTCGCGCGCCGTGTCGGCCAGCTCGCTGCCTCGTTCGTAGGCTCGTTCGCCCAGTTCGGCGCCGCGTTCGCGGGCGATGTCGGCCCACTCGACACCGCGGTCCCGAGCGACTTCAGCCCAATCGCTGCCGCGATCGCGCGCGATGTCCGCCCATTCGCTGCCTCGGTCGCGCGCAATCTCAGCCCATTCGCTGCCGCGCTCGAGAGCCTTCTCGGCCGAGTTCGCTGCCGCGCTCGCGCACGGTATCGGCCAGTTCGGCGCCACGCTTTCGCGCGCGCTTGCGCGCTTTCTTGACGACGGGTGCGCTGCGCTCGGCGGCGGTGCTGGCCAACTCCTCGCCGCGTTTGCGGGCAGCCTCAACCACGCGGCGCGCTTCGTTCGGCCGCCGCGCTGGCCAGTTCGCGACTGCGCTCGGCGCCGGCGTGCAGGCCGTGCGCGATGCGTTCGGCCAACTCGGAATCGAACACCGAGTCGTCGGATCCCGCCAGCGGAAGTGCCGATGTCACCGCCTCGGAAAGGCGGCCGGCCGCCCGCCTGCCACGCCATCCCAGTGACGGCTTGCCCGCGGTGTCGGCCGCGGCGATGATCAGCCCGCCCAGCAGGCTCAGATCGGTCAGCAGGGCGCGGCGTTGCTCCGCTTTGCGTTGCGGGTCGCTTTTCGGTCCAAAACAGATGCCCGCCAAGGCTGCCCGGTATCACCGTGAACGCCAGTGCCGCCGAGGCGATCCGCGGCAGTTTGCCGGTTGCGAGTAACAGACCGCCGCTGACCTGAACGGCGGCGTTGATCCGCGCGACCGTCTCGGGATTCGACGGAACCTTGTCTCCGTACGGCTCCGGCAGGCTGTCGCGCAGCGCCGCGACGGTGGGCTCAGTGGCTTCGAGGGTGACCGAGGGGTTGCGTAACGTCTCGATGCCTTGGCCGATGAACACCGCGGACAGCAAGGGACGCGCGATTCTGCGAATCAACATGGCGGATGTGTTACCCAGCTTGTGCCCCATGCAAACCGGGCCGGCAGACGACCTAGAGTCGCTGGTGGGGGTGCTCGATGGCGCACCCACAGCGGCAACACCACCCAGAAACCGAGTTGAGCGACGGCTGCGCACGCCCCGGCGATGGCACCCGCAGGCGTACCGGCCACCGCGCCGAAAATGATCACGGTGACGCCGGTCAGCGCCAAGCCCATCAGCAGCAAACCGCCGTAGGCGAGTCGGTGCGCCGCGGACACCACAGACAGGGTTCGGTGCCGGCGAAACAACATGCGATGCATCCCGACCGGAGCCTCCAACAACACCGTGGCGCCGACCGAGCATCCCACCGTCGCCAGATAGACGATCCGCATCGTCGTGCTCAGCCCGTCGAAGCGGGGCTGGAACGGCAACGTCAACAAGAAGCCGGTGAGCAACTGGACCCCGGTCTGGACGACCCGCAATTCCTGCAGCAGGCTGAGCCAATTGCGGTCTAATCGTTGGGTTTCAGTCTCCGATCGCGCCGCGGTGTCCCAGGCCTGATCGCGTTCAGGATGGTCGACGGCGTTCATGGGCGTTGATCATGCCAGCCCGCGACCGTCGCTGCTATGGCTTCTCGGCCAACAGGAGTCGCGCCGAGGTCTCCAGCCGGTCGGCGATCTCGGTGTAGGACGCGTAACCCATGCCGGCCCGCACCAGAGCGCCCGCGTAGAGCAGCTCGAGCGATTCGACCAGGTCAGGCGCGTGTCCGTCGCCCAAAGCGGTGACCAGGCGTTGATGTATTTCGCGGCCGATACGAAGCCGCAGATGCTCGACCTCGGGATCCTGTGCTGAGCAACGCGTTGGTGACCGCACCGGCCAGCGCCGGTTCGTCGGCAACCAGCAACGCGATCTGACGCAGCACGGCGATCACGCGGACGTTCGGATCCGGCGAATCGGTCGGCGGCACAGGGCTCGACGCCAGCCGCCGCCAGAAAACCTCCGCGACGAGGTGCTCTTTCGACGAGAAGTATGTGTAGGCCGTGGCCGTGCCAACGCCCGCCTCCGCGGCGACCATACGAATCGTCAACCCGGAGAAGCCTTCTCGGCTCAGCACACCGATCGCGGCGTTGCCCAGCCGGTCAACGGTGTCGGCTTGCTTGGCGGTCAGGCGCCGTCTGGTCGATTCCCGAGCTACCGGGTTGGACACGTGTCCGGACACTACTACACCGACCCAGGTGCGGCAACCGAATGACGGGCTCCGTGCACTACGTTCAGGGGATGACGTCCTCCGCAGATCGCACTGCCTACGACGAGCTGACCAGCCGGTTATTCGCACTGGCGGATCGGGTGACCGGCTTCATGCCCGCTGACGAGGGCCGCACGCTCTACGACGCGGCGATGAGCTACCTCGACCACGGCGTCGGCGTCGAGATCGGGACGTACTGCGGCAAGTCGACGGTGCTGCTGGGCGCGGCGGCGCGAGCGCGTGGCAGCGTGCTCTACACCGTCGATCACCACCACGGCTCCGAGGAACATCAGCCCGGGTGGGAGTACCACGACACGTCGCTGGTCGACCCCGTCACCGGGCGTTTCGACACGCTTGCCCGCGTTGCGCCACACGCTCGACGAAGCCGGCGCTGGACGACAACGTGGTGGCGGTGGTCGGCAAGTCGACGGTGGTGGCTCAGGGCTGGCGCACGCCGCTGCAACTGCTGTTCATCGACGGCGGCCACAGCGAGGAGGCCGCGCGCAAGGACTACGACGGCTGGGCGAAGTGGGTCAGTGCCGGAGGCGCGCTGATCATTCACGACGTCTTCCCGGACCCGCGCGACGGCGGACGGCCGCCTTACGAGATCTATTGCCGCGCACTGGAAAGCGGCGCGTTCACGGAGAAGTCCGCGACCGGGTCGATGCGGGTGCTGGAGCGGACCGCCGGTGACGCCGGGGTGGCGGTTTAGCGATCCGACTGGCTGGCCGCGCACTCGCAGTCGTAGTCGCTTTCCAGGCCGCGCGGCAGCTCGGTGCCACGGAAGATGCCGTTGCCGGCGGTGGTGCGACGACAGTGCGTCGGCGGCGAGGATCACCGCGGCGCCCGGTCCAGGTGGTGCGCTCGACGGGCCAACGCTTTCCGTCGCTGAACACCAGCCCGGTCCAGTACGAGCCGTCCTTTTCGCGCAGATGCTGCATGGCGGCGAACTGCGTCAGCGCCGCCTGCCGGTCGCCCATCGCATCGAGGGCCAGCACCAGTTCGCAGGTTTCGGCGCCGGTCACCCACGGCCGGTCGTCGACACACCTGATGCCCAGACCGTCGACGACGAAATCGCCCCACCGGTCGGCGATCCGGGCCGTCGCGGCGCTGACCGCGCAGCGCGCCGCCGAGGATCGGGTAGTACCAGTCCATCGAGTGATGCGGCTTCTCGGTGAACGCCGAGGGATGGACGGCGATCGCGTGGCCCAGCCGGCCCAGTGCGAGCTCCCACTCGGGTTGCGGCTCGTCGAGCATATTCGCCAACGCCAGCGCACACCGGATGCTGTGGAAAATACTCGCGCAGCCGGTCAGCAGCGCCTCGGCCAGCGGTCCGGAAGGGCTACGTGCCCAACAGATTTCGCCACCCTCGAGCTGCAGATCCAAGACGAAGTCGATGGCGGCGCGCACCGTCGGCCACATCGTCGTCGCAAAGCCTCGATCGCCGGTGACCAGCACGTGGTGCCAGACGCCGACCGCGACGTACGCGCAGAAGTTGCTGTCGCTGTTGGCGTCTTCGACCACGCCCGCGCGCAGCTGGATCGGCCAGGACCCGTCCGCGCGCTGTTGACGGCGACACCAGTCGAAGGCGCGTCGCGCCGGATTCGATCAGCCCGGCCGCGGTGAGCGCCATCGCGCATTCCACGTGGTCCCACGGGTCGGTGTGGCCGCCGTCGGACCATGGGATCTCACCCGATGACTCTGCAGCGCTGCAATCGATTCCGCCGTCTGGCGGCATTGCTCGGGGGACAGGACGCCGGCGACGCCCGGAACTTTAGACCAGCTCAACGGCGGGCACCGGTTTCTCGAAATACAACGCGACGCTCTTGCCGATCAGCGGGTTCAGCGTCGATTCGGCCAGCCGGGTCAGCCAGGGGTCGCCGCATCATGTCCCACACCAGCATCTTGTGGTAGGCGGTGACCGCGGGATGGTCCGACTTATCAACGCCCACAGCACATTTCAGCCACCAGAATGGTGAGTGCAACGCGTGCGAGTGATGGGTGTGGGTGAACGTCATGCCGCGGTCGGTGATCTTGCCGCGCAGCTGGTTCGCCCGGTAGATGCGGATGTGGCCGCCCTCGTTGCTGTGGTAGTCGTCGGAGAGCAACCAGCAGACTTGTTCGGGAAGCCACCGCGGCACCGTGACCGCCAGCTTGCCGCCGACCTTGAGCACCCGAATCAACTCGGCGATGACGGCGTCGTCGGCCGGAATGTGTTCGAGGATCTCCGAGGCGATGACGCAGTCGAAGGTCTGGTCGGGATAGGGCAATGCCCGTGCGTCGCCGACGACGGCTTCGGCGTGGCCCGATGCCGGCACCTCGCCGAGCATCTGCCATGGCGCGGAACATCGTGTCGACGTCGGCGAGTCTCGGTGGCGCTCTGATCGAACGCCACCACGTCGGCGCCACGCCGGTACGCCTCGAAGCTGTGCCGGCCCGCACCGCAGCCGACGTCGATGACCTTGCTGCCCGGGCCGATGCCGAGACGGTCGAAATCGACTGTCAGCACAGCTCGCCCACCGCTTCGCTCGGATCACCGGCCGCCGCGGTGCGGGCGATGGCCTGCTCGTAGACGCGCACCGTCTGTGCGGCCACCGATTCCCAGCTGAACACCTCGACGGCACGACGTCGACCGGCCGCGCCCAGCCGTTTGAGTTCGTTCGGGGGAGTCCAGCAGCTCGCCCATGACCCGGGTCAGCTCGGCGGCGTCACCGGGCGGAACCAGCCTGGCGCAGCCGCCGTCGGGTCCCAGCACCTCGGGCAACGCGCCGGCGCGGCTGGCCACGATCGGTGTCCCGCTCGCCATCGCCTCCACGGCCGGCAGCGAAAAACCTTCGTAAAGCGAAGGGATACAAGCGATTTCAGCAGACGCGAACAGCCGGGCCAATTCGTCGTCGGACAGTCCGCTGGAGATGTGGACGATGTCGGAGATGCCGAGCTCGGCGATCAGCTTCTCGGTCGGGCCGTTGGGCTCGAGCTTGGCGACCAGCTGCAGCTCCAGGTCGTAGTGGTGGCGGAGCTTGGCGACCGCCTGCAGCAGATGCCCGACGCCCTTGAGCGGCACGGTCCGCGCTGGCAATCGCCATGATGCGGCCCGGAACTCGTGGTTCCGACGACGGCGCGAACATGTCGGTGTCGACGCCCAGCGGCACCACATGGAGCTGGTCCGGGTGTACGCCGAAGTCGGTGGTGATGTCGGTCGCCGAGGACGACGAAACGGTCAGCAACTCGGGGATGCTGCGGGCTACCCGCTCCTGCATCCCCAAAAAGCCATACCACCTGCGCACCGACGGCTTGCGCCACCAGCGTGCCGCGGCGAGATCCACCAGCCGGTCGCGGGTGATCGGATGGTGCACGGTCGCGACGACGGGCAGGCCGGTCGCCGCGATCCTCAGCAGGCCGACGCCCAGGCTCTGGTTGTCGTGCACCACGTCGAAGTCGTCCCGCCGATCGGCCAGCAGTCGCGCGGCGCGCAGGCTGAAAGTGCGCGGCTCGGGAAAGCCCGCGGTCCACACCCCGGCCAACTCGAGGAGGTCGATGCGGTCCCGGATTTCCCGGGGATGCGGAATGCGGAAGGGGTCGGGCTCGCGATACATGTCCAGGCTGGGTACCTCGGTCAGCACCACCCGCGGGTCGAGTTCTTCGGGGTAGGGCTGGCCGGAGAACACCTCGACGTGGTGTCCCAGTTCGACCAGGCTCCGGCTCAGGTGGCGGACGTAAACTCCCTGGCCGCCGCAGTGCGGTTTGCTGCGATACGACAACAGCGCAATCCGCATACTCACGCCCGATCTGAAGTGGAGGTGCCGAGAATCAGCACGGTGAAAGGTTCGGGCGAGGCCTCGACGGGCTTTCTGGACACGTGTCTGGACTATAGTTTGACAAACTACCTGATGCAACGCGCAGCTAGCGGCCTTAACTTTGCCGATCCTACCCAGCGCAATGGTTGCAGTGACTCGAGCACCGGCCCGCTCGGCGATAACGTGGTGTCATGCGCGCGCTGGTCGTCGTCGACGTTCAGAAAGACTTTTGCGAGGGCGGCTCGCTGGCCGTGGCCGGCGGGGCAGACCTGGCGGGCGCGATCCGCGACTACCTGGCCGACGGCGCCGACTACCGCCACGTGGTGGCCACCCGGGATCTGCACGTCGATCCCGGTGACCATTTCTCCGATCATCCGGATTACATCTCGTCGTGGCCGCCGCACTGCCGTGTCGACAGCGTCGGTGCGGATTTTCACCCCGATCTGGACGCCGGGCGGTTCGATGCAGTCTTTCGTAAGGGCGCGTACGACGCCGGGTACAGCGGGTTCAGCGGCCACGACGACCACGGCACGCCGCTCGCCGACTGGCTGCGGCAGCGCCACGTCGACGAGGTCGACGTGGTGGGCATCGCCACCGATCACTGCGTGCGATGGACCGCGGCCGACGCGGCGAGGGAGGGCTTGACCACCCGGGTGTTGGTGGATTTGACCGTCGGCGTAGGGGAGGAGTCCACGGCCGCGGCTCTTGACGCCCTACGCGCGGCGGGTGTCGCGATCGTGACAAGCCGATGACGGGCCCAACGGAGTCGGCGCTGCTGGCGGCGGCGGAGCGCTCGCCGGCAGCCGCGGCCGCCCACGATCGCCAGGGATGGGTGGGTCTGTTCACCCACGATGGAAGCGTCGAAGACCCGGTGGGTTCGCGGCCGCACGCGGGTCCGTCCGAGATCGGGCGGTTCTACGACACGTTCATCGGCCCGCGTGAAATCGGCTTCCACCGCGATCTCGATATCGTCCGCGGCTCGTCGGTAATCCGCGATCTGGAACTCGAGGTGGTGATGGGTTCCGCTGTCACCATGACGATTCCGGCTATCCTCCGCTATGACCTGCGCCAGGTCGACGGCGACTGGAAGATCGCGAAGCTGCGCGCGTATTGGGAGCTGCCCGCGATGGTCCTGCAATTCCTGGGCAATGGCGTATCGGCACTACCGGCCGGCTTCCGGCTCTCGCGGGGGCTGATTCGCAATCAGCGCCTACGTGGCACCGCTGGTTTCGCGGCCGGCTTCCGTCGTGTGGGTTCACGGCAGAAAACATTGGTCGACACGTTCGTGAACGCCGTGGGACGAGGTGACAGATTTGCCGCGCTCCAGGCATTGTCATCCGGTGCGACAATCACTTTCGGTGACGACGACGTCGCCGACGTCGCCGAGCTCATCGGGCGATGTTCGGGTGCGACGACGACGAAGCTGATCGCCGCGGGTGCCACCGTCGCGGCCTCGGTCTCGTCGGGGCAGCGGCGCGGCGTCCTGTTCGCCGATGTGGCCCGGAGAGGCACCGGAATCCAGCGGGTGCGCTATTTCGCGCAGTGACGCCCGTTGCGGCGCACCCAACAACACCACAGCCGGACCTACCACGAAAGAACTACGTTTCCATCACTGCGAGCCGGAGAGACACCACGAACACCAGCCTTGATCGCGGTAGACGCTTCGATCGGCGGACCTTGCTACGCGGTGCCGGCGCGATCGGTGCGGCGTCGACGGCGCTGTGGCCCACCGCTTGCAGCTCGGACGACGACGCACTGACGTTCTTCTTCGCGGCCAACCCCGAAGAGGCGGATGCCCGGTTGCGTGTCATCGATGCGTTTCAGCGCAGGCATCCCGACATCAAAGTACGGACGCTGCTATCCGGAGCGGACGCGCTGCTGCATGAGTCGATCTATTGTGCGGGAGGCAAGTGTCCGGATGTGCTGATGGCGTGGGAATTCACCTACTCCGGACTGGCCGAGCGGGGAGTGCTGCTCGATCTCAACACAATGTTGGCGCAGGACAACAAGTTTGCCGCGGAGATCAAGTCGGACAGCGTGGCACGCGCTCTACGAGACGTTCGCCTATAACGGCGGGCAGTACGCATTCCCGGAGCAGTGGTCGGGAAATTTCTTGTTCTACAACAAGACAGCTGTTCGCCGATGCCGGCGTGCCACCGCCACCCGGACGGTGGGATGAGCCGTGGAGTTTCGGCGAATTCCTCGACGCAGCCAAGGCGCTCACCAAGCGAGACAGCTCGGGTCGGGTCACGCAGTGGGGATTCGTCGACACCTGGGCCCCGTACTATTCGGCCCTGTTGTTCGGCATGAACAACGGTGTGCCGTGGTCGGATCCGCGGATCAACCCGACGCACCTCAACTTCGACGACGCCGCGTTCATCGAGGGTATCCAGTTCTACGCCGATCTGGCCAACCGGCACAACGTCGCGCCCACCGCATCGGAGGCCCAATCGATGGCCACGACGGACCTGTTCACCTCGGGTCACGCGGCGATGGCGCTCGGCGGGCACTGGCGATACCAGACACTCGACCGCGCCCCCGGTCTGAATTTCGATATCACCGTCCTGCCGGCCGGACCGAAAGGGCATGGCGCTCAATCGAATATCGGCACCACCGGGCTGGCAATCGCAGCCAGCAGTCCGCGCAAGAAGCAGGCGTGGGAGTTCGTGAAGTTTGCTGCCGGCCCGGTGGGACAGGCCGTGATCGCCGAATCCGGCCTGTTCGTGCCCGTATTGAAGTCGGCGATCCACTCGGAAGGTTTCGCCAAGGCGCACAGCAGAATCGGAAATCTCGCCGTGCTCACAGGCGGGCCGGCACACGCCGAGGGTTTGCCGGTCACTCCGGACTGGCCGAAGATCGCTGCGCTGATAGATCGCAATATCAGCCCTGTCCTGCGCGGTGTGCGTCCCGCGACGACGTTGACCGGCGCGTTGTCGCACCGACATCGACGAGGTGCTCCGAACCCCATGACCTCTGCCGATACGTCTAACGCCACCCGTGGCCCGGCGGCGCCGGCCTTCGAAGCGACGCGCGCGGGCCGGACGCTTGTTCGTCGCACCGAACTTGGCTGCGGTCGTCGTGTTCATGCTGTTCCCGCTCGGGTTTTCGCTGTACATGAGCCTGCACCACTGGGACCTGTTCACCCCTGCCAAGTTCGCCGGCTTGTCGAATTACCGCGATCTGTTCACCGAAGATCCGCTGTTCAGCATCGCAATGCGCAACACGGTGGTCTACGTCGTGGGCACGGTCGTGCCGACCGTCCTGATCAGTCTCGCGGTGGCCGGCGTGCTCAACCGGAAGATCAAGGGAATCGCGCATTTTCCGAACGATCATCTTTTTGCCATTGGCGGTGTCATCGGTGGTGATGGCCGTCGTCTGGCAGTTCGTCTTCAACACCAACAACGGCTCTGCTCAACATTGTGCTCGGTTGGGTCGGAATCAATCCGATACCGTGGCTGGTCGATCCGAAGTGGGCGATGACGTCGCTGTGCATGGTCAGCATCTGGCGCAGTGTCCCGTTCGCAACCGTCATTTTGTTGGCCGCGATGCAAGGTGTGCCGGAAAACCTCTACGAGGCCGCCCGACTCGACGGTGCGGGGGAGGTGCGCCAATTTGTGTCGATCACGGTGCCGTTGATCCGCAGCAGCCGTCTCGTTCGTCGTCGTCATCTCGATCATCCACGCTTTCCAGGCGTTCGACCTCGTCTACGTGCTCACCGGTCGTAACGGGGGACCGGAAACGGCGACCTATGTTCTCGGCATCATGCTGTTCCAGCACGCGTTCGCCTTCCTGGAATTCGGCTACGCCTCGGCGTTGGCATGGGTGATGTTCGCCATCTTGCTGGTGCTGACCGTGGTGCAGCTGCGGCTGGGGCGTCGCCGGGCGGCGCAGGAGGAAAGATCGTGGGCGTGACTGCTCGGGTGTTCAACCCAAGGTTCTTCGTGGCGTCGCGGTGTACACCGCGCTGACGGCGATCGCTACCTGTGCGCTTTTCCCGATCCTGTGGGCGGTGTCGGGTTCGCTGAAGCGTGCGGGCGAAGTGACCACACCGACGCTGTTTCCCGCGCAGCCGCAGTGGTCGAACTATCGCGAAGTATTCGCTGTGATGCCATTCTGGCGGATGTTTCTCAACTCGGTCTTGTATGCCGGGTGTATCAGCGCCGGGCAGGTTTTCTTCTGCTCGCTCGCCGGTTACGCGTTCGCGCGGTTGCGATTTCGGGGGCGCGATACGTTATTCGTCTTGTATCTGGGCACTTTGATGGTTCCACTGACGGTTACGGTAATCCCGCAATTCATCCTGATGCGGATCGCCGGACTGACCGACACGCCATGGGCAATGATCGTGCCCGGGCTGTTCGGCAGCGCGTTCGGTACCTACCTGATGCGCCAGTTCTTCCGCACCCTGCCCGACGAACTCGAAGAGGCGGCAATCCTTGACGGCTGTACCCCGTGGCAGATCTATTGGCGGATACTGCTTCCGCATGCGAAGCCGGCGGTGATGGTGCTGGCGGTGCTCACCTGGGTCAATGTCTGGAATGATTTTCTCTGGCCGCTGTTGATGATTCAGCGCAACAGCATCTCGACACTCACTCTGGGACTGGTCCGAATGCAGGGTGAATACTGTGTCGCGGTGGCCGGTGTTGATGGCCGCATCCATCCTCATTCTGCTGCCGCTGCTGTTCGTGTACGCGATTGCGCAGCGCGCCTTCATTCGCGGCATCGCCGTCACCGGGCTGGGCGGGTAGCTCGTGGCTACAGTGACTTTCGATCAAGCGACGCGGCGCTATCCGGGTGCGGCGATCTCCCGCGGTCGACCACTTCGACCTGAGCGTCGGCGACGGCGAGTTCGTGGTGCTCGTCGGACCCTCCGGATGCGGCAAGACCACGTCGTTGCGGATGATCGCCGGACTCGAGCCGGTCGACTCCGGGCGCATCCTGATCGGTGCCCGCGACGTCACCGACGACGATCCGAAGGACCGCGACGTCGCGATGGTGTTCCAGAACTACGCGCTCTACCCGCACATGACGGTCGCGCAGAACATGGGCTTCGCCCTCAAGATCGCCGGGATGCCGAAAAGTGAAATCCGGGAACGGGTCGTGGATGCGGCGAAGTTGCTCGACCTCGAGCCGTACCTGGACCGCAAACCGAAAGATCTGTCGGGAGGGCAACGCCAGCGAGTTGCCATGGGACGCGCGATCGTTCGCCGGCCGCAGGTCTTCCTGATGGACGAGCCGCTGTCCAACCTGGATGCGAAACTGCGCGTGCAGACCCGCAATCAGATTGCCGGGCTGCAACGCAGGCTGGGCACCACCGCTGTCTACGTCACCCATGACCAGGTCGAGGCGATGACCATGGGCGATCGCGTCGCGGTGCTGCGTGACGGCATCCTGCAGCAGTGCGCGGCACCCCGAGAGCTGTACCGGAATCCGGCCAACATGTTCGTGGCAGAGTTCATCGGATCGCCGGCCATGAACCTGTTGACCGTCCCGGTCGTCGATCACCATGTTGCTCTGGGGGACTGGTCGATCGCGCTGCCGCGCGAGATCGGTTCTGCGGCGAAGGAAATCGTCGTCGGTGTCCGGCCGGAACACTTGGAGATCGGTGGAACCGGGATCGAAATGCAGATCGACGTCGTCGAGGAACTGGGCGCAGACACCTATCTGTACGGGCGAATCACCAATGCCGACAACGCATTAACCCACTCGATCGTCGCCCGCACTGACGGCCAGGATCCTCCGCCGCGGGGCTCCCGGGTGCGGGTGCGTCCACAGCCGGCGCGCCTGCATTTTTTCGGCATCGACGGTCGCCGGCTGCCGTAACTCCGGCGAATGACGTCAGGGTCTAGGCCGGAATCGAATTTCCGAGTCGGTCGAGGATGGTTGGCACGTCGGCGCCGGTGTCACCGCGCTGGCACACCCGAACCGCGAATATCACGTTGTTCTTGACCCGCGCACCGTGTGAACATCCCCAGCCGTCGGCGTTGTTGTTGGTCAACTCCGTGTTGTGCCAGTTAGCGCTGGTCGGGCCGCCGTTCTGGACCTGGAACTGCCAGGTGGTCCCGGCGTTGTCGGTGGCCCTGTGCACCGAGACGTTGTTGCACTGATCCACGGACTTGAACGCGCTCTGGAAAGCTGCGGTCGCGGTCGCCGCGTCGGCATACGCGGCAATCTCTTGTTCGACGACGTGTGCGTAGTTGTCTTTGCTCTCCTGTTGGCGCAGCGCACGGAACGTGGTGAAGTCGTTGCCGACGGCGGCCGTGTTGAGTCCGAACAGCACCGCGCACGCCGATTGATTGCCCAAAGCATAGGGCTGCAGCGG
Source organism: uncultured Actinomycetota bacterium (assembly GCA_963796825.1). GTDB lineage: Bacteria > Actinomycetota > Actinomycetes > Mycobacteriales > Mycobacteriaceae > Mycobacterium. The sequence continues at coordinate 162,903 of CAWCNE010000003.1, read as the reverse complement.
GGTCTTGAACTTCTGCTCGTAATTCAAAGTGCCGTTGATGATTCCGCCGATGTCGTCGAGCGACAGCAGCAACCCGTCCACCTTCCCGGGTGCGACCACCGGTGGTGGCGCAGGCGTGGCCGGTGCCGACGAGGATGTCGGTGCGGCCGCCGGTGGGGCAGTGGGGTCACCCGCGGCGACCTGTTGCGAGGTGGCCGTCGGCGCCGGCTTGTTGACCGACGGGTTGATGGTTTCTTCGTCGTTCTTGGCGTGCGAGCAGCCGACCGCGGTCAGCACAATCAGGCCCGCGCATGCAGAGATAAGTTTTACCCGCTTCATTGAATTCGCCCTTCCATGTCATTCAGATCCGGCGTACGGCAGTGGCTTTTGCTCAACTCAGGACGGGAGCCCGCCCACCATCTGATCCATCATTTGACTGACTGACGGACCCGCATTGCCCATCTGGCAGATCTGGGCCCTCAAGATCGAGTTCTCGGCGGAGTGCAGGTCGACGTAGCAGTTCCAGCCGACCGGGTCGCCCTGGTAGAGCTGGGCTTGGTGCCACTTCGCATCGTTGCCGGTGACCTTGGGCGCCGAGAGCTCCCAGGTCGGCTTGCTATCGAGGTCGGTGATCTGCACGGTCGTGTTGCAGGCCCCGGTCGGCTGGAGGCCCTTGCTGAATACGTTCTGAGCGGTTTGAGCGTCGGGGAAGGTCGCCACCGTCTGAAGCACGATGTAATCCGGGTCGTCTTTGTCGTCCTTGAACAGCGTGATGCGAAACAGATTCAGGTCCGAACCGTAAAACTTGGTCCCGGGAGCCAGAAGTGGTGCGCACTCTGGATGCTGGTCGAGTTGCGCCTCAGGCGCCGGCCTCTTGCCTTTCATCTGAACGGGCAGGTTGGTGCCGAGAATGTCTCCGACGGTCTCGGCCGACAACAGCACCGAGTCGATGTTGGAACCCGTCACCTGAGCAGCTGACGAATCGGCCACCGCCGTCGGTGTCGCCGCCATCAGCGCCGTGAGTCCCGCGCAGGTGAGTGTTAGAAGTTCACGTTTCATCGAGATTCTTGCCTCCTCTGATCTGAACCCTTAGCGTCCGCGAGCGCCGAACGCGTGCAACTCATCAGCTCGGCGCGCGAGGGGAGCCTAATCGGCAAGCGTTATTTAGGAATGGAATTCGCCATCTGGTCGGCTATCTGACCGACGATGTCGGCTGGGTTGCCGTACTGACAAACCTTGGCAGTGAACACGACGTTGCTCTGGGTGCGGAAATTGAAGACGCAGCGCCAGGTGTTCGGCTGCCCTTTGGTCAAGTCGATCAACGTCCATTGGGCGCTGTTGTCATTGATGGCGGGGGCCTGCAACTGAAACTGCTCGTCCGGGTTGGAGCCCGCGGGCACCCGAGCGCCATCGCAACCACCGAGATTCTTCAACGCGCTCTGGAAAGTCCGCGACGCGGTATCGGTGTCGGCGTACGTGGCGACCTGTTGGTTGACGATGTGCTGGTAAGTGTCCTTGTCTTCGCGAGAATCAACCTCGCGGAATGCCGTGTAGTCGACGTTGACGCCGTATGAGTTGGTATCGGGTCCCAACAGGGGACTGCAGTTCGACTGAGCACCGAGATCACGCGGATCTACCGGGTAGTAGTTCTTCTCGCTGACCCCCAGGTTGAACCCGAGGATCTTGCCGACCTGCGGGATGCCCAAGATGACAGATTTGATCTTGTCGGGCGCGAGGAAATCCGAAGGCGCCCGCGGGCTGGGCTTGTCCGGCGGCGGTATCCGGGCGCTGATCTGGTCCACCGCGGCCGCGGTTGCCGGGCCCCCGTTGGCCCATCCGCAATACAGCGCCTCGATGAGCACGTTGTTCTTCACCCGGACCTCGTGGCTGCAGCGCCAGCCCAGATTCTGCTGTTTATCGGTCTGCTGAAGCGACGAAAAATTAGCGACGTCGCCGCTGAATGGCCCGGGTGCCAAAATCTTCCAGACAGTCGTTTCCGAGGTCGCCGAGATGGTGGTTGCATTGCACTTGCCGAGAGTGCTGTAGGCGTTATGGAAAAGCTCGCTGGCTTTCGCGGCTGTTTCGAAGGTGGCGACGATTTGCTTGAACACTCCGATGAGGCTGTCGCCTTTGGTCGCCCGGTTCGAAATTCCGCGATAGGCGGTGAACTCGCCATCGCCAAGGGCTTCTTTGGTAAGCCCCATGGCCAGAGCGCAACTGGGATGGTCGTAGTCGCTCGACGAGACACCGGGTGAAGCGAGCTCGGTTCTTTCGTCCAGCGGCATCCCGACGATCTCATCGACGTCTTCGGTGGAAAGCCCGAGGTTCTTGATACTGCTGGCGGGCAACGGTTTTGGCGGTGGCACCGGGTTGGCGGGCGCCCCGTCCGGGGACTGCCCCGCCGTGGTCTTCTTTGCCTGCACCGGAATTCCGGCTGTCGTGTGAGTGCCACAGGCTGCGAGTGTCAACGCAATAGCGGCGGCGCTGCCCACCACCAGAAAACGACGCCGTAGTCCATGCATCATCAGTGCGGTCCTCTCGTCTTTCTGGCACCGGCGGCCCGTAGGCCACGCTGATGCTAGCCTGCTGTCCAATTTTGTGTGATTCATATGAGTTGGCTCGCGGTAGCGTAAACGGCAGGGCGTGAGCAAAATTCACCGAATCGGCGCAGGCGCGGTTTGGATGTGAAGTACTTTTGCCGATGGCCGGCACGCATGCTGAATCAATCGTCGAAGGAGTAGCGGTGATTCGACTGTGGCGCTCAGAGGGCGCCCTTGTCAATCGTGTCGCAGGCCGGGCGGCCCTGCGTCTGGGGGCCCTGTTGGCCGCGGTGTACCTGGCCCTGGCCATGGGCGCCGGGCCGATCAGAACCGGCTATCCGAGAGCGATCGCCGGTCCGATGGCGTGGCTACTCACCGCCTCCAAGGACTTGGGCCCGGCGCACCAGGAGCGCATCTCGCTGGCGGCCTCGCTGCATCACTCCGCGCGCCCGGACGCGTTGATCGGCTGGACGCAGCACCACCACCTCGGTGTGCAGTGGCAGCCGGGCGCCGAGTGGGCCTACATCGAGGGCACGCCGGCCAACCTCGGCTCAGCGTTCGAGGTGGCGATCCACGACTACCGCAGCCGAAGCGGCCAGGTCTTCTACGCCGCCGCGCAGCAACCGTCGATTCCGGCCGCGCTGACGGGCGAGGTCAACGAACTCGGGACCATCCTGGGCTACCAGCTGATGCATCGCGCTCAGCCGCCGAACATCCCGCTCGACGTCCCCCGCGGCGGGCTCAGGCCGCCGGCCCTGCTGCGCACCTACAACGCCGAGCCGCTGGCCCGTGACGGCTTCACCGGCAAGGGGCAAACCGTCGTGTTCTTCGAGATCGACGGATTCAAGCAGAACGACCTCGACCAGTGGGCCGACAAACTGGGCTCGCCACGCTTCACCCCGTTACTCATCGGCGGCCAGCCGGGCAAGGTCCTCGGCGAAACCGAGATGGACCTCGAAGTCGTCCACGCCATCGTTCCTGACGCCAAGCTGGTCGTCGTCAACGCGTTGGCCTTCGGTGGCTCGACCAGCTATGCGCAGGCGGGGCAGATGTACCAACTCGCCGACCGGCAGTTCCCGGGCGCGATATGGAGCACCTCGCTCGGCATCGGCTGTGACCGGATGGCCTCCGCCGCCGACCTCGCGCCGGTGGAGTCTGCGGTCCAGATCGCGGAGGCACACGGCACGTCGGCCTTCATGTCGAGCGGGGACTCCGCAGGCCTGGAATGCGCGGATTTCAACGGTGATTGGTCCACACCGCCCGGGGAAAAGGATCAGGGCGTGAACGCCGTCGGCTCAGTGCCGGCGATGACCGACGTCGGTGGAACGACCCTGAGCACCGATCCCAACGGTGTCTGGGTCTCCGAAGCCAGTTGGTTCGACTCGCCCATGTCGCAAGGCACCGGCGGGGGAGTTTCGCGGTTGTTCTCCCGACCGCCGTGGCAGAGCAGCGTGTCCTCGGCGTGGGATTCCAGCCATCGACTGACCCCGGACGTCGCGGCTGACGCCGACCCGTACAGCGGTGTCAGCATCCTCGTCGACGGGCATTGGATGGCCGGCGGCGGCACGTCGCAGTCCGCCCCGATCTGGGCGGCGCTGACCGTGTTGGTCAACCAGTTCCTGTCGGCCAACGGCGGCCAGCCAGTGGGCAACATCAACCCGGTGCTCTACCAAGTCGCTGCCGGCGCAGCCAGACCGGCCTTCCACGATGTGGTGATGGGCGGCAACGCGGTGCATATCGCGGTGCCCGGCTACGACCTGGTCACCGGGTTGGGTACGCCCGACACCGACAACCTGGCGCACGACATTCTCGACATCCAAAAAGGGGCCAGGCAATGACGACGAGTAGTGTCGCCGCCCAACAGGATTCGGCAATCGTGCAGTGCCGGGTATGCCACAGCGACGTTCCCAGCGGGGCATTCTGCGGATACTGCGGGGCACACCTCTACCAACTCCCCGGCAACGGACCCGACCGGCTGCGCTCAGACGCGTACGTCGCCGAACCGAACGAGCAGCTGGTCCGACTGTCGTTGGTCAGCACGCTGTTCCCGCACCTGCTGCCGCGTTCACGGACCGCGTTTCGGGTCGCACTCGGGCTGCTGATGGTGGCGCTGGTCGTCACGGCTCTGCTGCGATGGCAGGCGGCGCTGATCGCAATCAGCGTGTTCGGTGTACCGGTGCTCTTCGTCGCCTACGTCCGCCAGACCGGGGTTCGCCGTGGTCTCGGGCTGCCGACCGTCGCGCTGACATCGCTGACCGGGTTGGCCCTCGGGGCGGGCTGGGCGTACCTGACCGGTCCGCTGCTGGCCGATTCGTACCTCAACGTGCTCGGCCCGGGCCACAGCGGCGTCCGACTGCTTGCACAGGGCCTGAGCATCCCGGTGCTGGGGACGATCGTGATGGTCGTTCCTCCGGTGGTTGCGCGTCTCTTCCGGCCAACCAGCCGGGAAGCGCTCGACGGGTATGTCATCGGTGCGCAGGCCGCGTTGTACTTCACCGCGGCCGCGATCGCGGTTCGCGCTATCCCTCAGCTTATCCAATGGGCTTGTCGCGCACCATAAACCGGTGGCGGTATTGCTCATGCAGGCCGGCGTACAAGGTCTCGCGATGCCACTGACCGCCGCTGCGGCCGGAGGTCTGACCGGTCTGGCCCTCTGGTTCAACCGGCGCGGGCAATCTCCACGCGGCCCGCTGCGGCCTGCCGTCGTCGGGGCGTTGGCGGTTGTCGTCGTCATCTACGGCGTGCTGGGCATTGTCGACGTCGCGCAGTGTCGCACCGGCGCTACAGCTCGGCCTGCATCTGATCGTCGCCGCGATTGCGTTGGTGGCCTTGCGAATTGGCGTGCATCTAGCGCTGCTGCACGAGCAGCCTGACGCGGCTCAGGGCGAGGCCGCACTGTGTTTCCATTGCCGCCACGCGGTTCCCGATATGCCGTACTGCCCGAACTGCGGTGCGGCAGCGCGTGCCTCCAGTCGCACCGCCCGCAACGCCAGACGTGCTGTCGCCGAGGCGTCTACAGGTGTGACGCCGGTCGGGCTGTTTCCCGGCTATGGCGTGCCCCCCGGTTCGTACAGCGCGCCGCTGCCGCGCTCGACATCGACGGCTGGGCTGATCGCGGCCGTCGCCGCGGTGTTAGCGATGGCGGTGGCAGCGGTTTCGGCCATCTCGGTGAAGGCGACTCCGGCCGCGGTGCACTACGCATGCCCTCCTGACTGTGGAAGGCCACCGATCGGCCCGCCGGTCGGCGACGAACCCGGACAGACTCCCGCGGCGGAGCCACCGGTCGCGACCCCGCCGAACGAGCCACCGGTTGCGGTCAAGACGTATCCGCGATTCACCTCGAAGGATGGCGCGTTTTCCGTCGCGTATCTCCCGGCTGCCGATGTGACAAGGAGCGACGCCGGCATCACCATGACCTTCGAGCAGATGGACGGCGAGATCCGGCTGTTCGGAACGCCGGCGAACAATCGGACGCCGCGCCAGATCGTCGAGCAGTACATTCAGAAGAATTACCGCACAGCACAGACGGCATACCAGATCCCGAACGCCATGGTTGGCTACGAACCGGGTTACGGCGAGGTGGACGACTTCTCGCTGGAGAACCCCAACGCGGCCTCCAAGCGCGGGCGGTTGCTCGTCATGACCGCGGTCAAGAACGGTCTGGCGCTCGTTGCGGTGGCCGAGGGCCCCATGATCAGGTTCACGCCTCGCACCTCTGGGCATCCGTCTGCCGTCAACATGATGATCGCCCAGCTGATGGGCAACTCGGTCAACAGCTTCACCTGGAACAAGCCGGCTGGCCAGTGAGTCGTTACCGTCGCCGATCCATCGTGTGCGCCGTGATGGTGGCGGCGTTCGGGGTGCTGCCGGGATGTGCACGCTCCGTCGACGGAACCGCGGTGAGCCCGCCCGGCGCTGCCGCCTTGCCGCCAACGTTGCCGAAGTCGAAAAGTGTTCCCCCGCAACCTGCCAAGTATTACGACATCAGTCGGCTCAGCCAGCTGGAAAGCCAGTTTCCGCCGGGCTTCGACCGTGTACAGAACACGGCCCTGGCGCCCCTGGGACCCGACGCGGAGAAGTTTTTCGCCGTCGGTGTCGGCGACATCGTGAAGGTCGACCCTCCGCTGTGCCGGTCGGTGCTCCAACCGGTGCGACCGCCCCAGGATGCGCAGTACACCATGATCGGTGGGCTCGGAAAGGGAGCGATCCTGGTTGGCGCGGTGAGTTCTCCCACGCCGCTTGGGAAGCCGATCGTTCCCAGAGGTTGTGAGCAAGTCGCGGTCACCCAGCGAGTTGCCGGTCGGGTGGTCGTCGCGACGGTCACCCGCCGGCCCGGGCCGCCCATCGATGGGGTCGTCACCACCGAATCCATCGCGGAGGCCGCCCAAGGGGCCACCAAGTCCTACGTCTTCGCGGCCTTCCTCAGCGATACTGTGGCCGTCACCGCCGAGGGTGTTCTTCCCGGAAATCCCGACGCGGAAGATCTCCTGAGTGGCATGCTGGTCAAGGCCGTGGACGTCATCCGCGCGGCCTAGCGGAAATGACGGTGGATTGGCTGTGAAACCCGCGCACTTCACGCTGGCCGAGAGCGGCGAATTCGAGCCGAATCCGTTCGCGGGGGGCGACGATCATCTCAACGGGCCGGCTGTGGTGGGCCTGGCGGCGCAGGCGGGGAATGGATTGATGTGCAAGCCGATTCGCATTGGGCGGCAGACGGATTGGCGGTCGGGACCGCTGAAGATCCCGTAGAGCGGCGGCGCTTACCCGCAGGAGGTTGCAATGGCCGGTCAGCGAACGGTTTTCAATCATGTCGGACTGTGTGTCGCCGACACCGCCCGGTCGCGCCGTTTCTACGAGGGCCTGCTGGGTTTCACGTTCTGGTGGGAACTCGCGCCGCCGGACGAGGGCACCGGCCAACTGCTACAGCTGAACGCGCCGATCGGCCTGCACGCGACATACCTCGTGCGTGACGGCCTAGTGCTCGAACTGCTTGCGTATTCCCACCGCGTCCTGCGTGCCGGGCCGGATCGCGTGATGGATCAGGTTGGACTCACCCACCTGTCGCTGTCAGTATCCGACCTCGCTGCGGCGCTGGCGCGAGTGGAAGAATTCGGCGGCTCGGTCGTTGACGGGAGCGTCTCCGATCAGTCGGCGATGATTCGCGATCCGGACGGGCAACTGCTGGAGCTACTCTCGGATTCGTGGCTGGCCGTCTTGCCGCCGCGCCCGAACTAGTTGCCGGATGCAACGATCGACGCATGACGTCCGCACCCGAACCCGTGCACGGCGACTCGGATCCACACATCGTGCTCGGGCTGGTCGGTGATCCCGGTGTGGCTACGTCGTTGGCTCGCGAACTCGCTGACGGCGAGTTGCGCGCCGAGCTGGAGAAACGGTTGCCCGGCGCTGGCTGGTGTGTCGAGGTGATGGAACGACGACTCGTACAGCCACCTGCTACTGATGCTGAAATCGTCAAAGCAGCCCGGAAAACACTGCTCGAGAAGCAGTGGGACGTCATCGTCGTGTTGACGGATATGCCGTTGCACGTGGAGCAGCGTCCGGTCGTGGCTCGTGCCAATCCGGTCAGCAACGTGGCGATCGTATCGGTGCCCGCGCTGGGGCGATGGGGGCCCGCAACCGGGCTCGCGAGGTGATCGGGCGATTGTTGGGGCGGCTGCTCGGGTCGGCTGAAGAGCGGGGTGCCGATGCACAACGCGGCGGCCGGCGGTCACGGCGGGTGACCGTGCAGCGGGTGCGCGAGCTCGGCAGCAGTCCCTCCGATGCGGCTTTCTTCTATACCGCCCGGGTACTGACCGGCGATCTGACGTTGATCACCGGGATGGTCGCCGCCAATCAGCCCTGGCGGCTGTCGCTGCGACTCTGACGCGCGTTGACCGGCGCGGTGGCCGCGGGAGTGTTCGGGTTGGTGACCGCCGACATCTGGCGTCTCTCGGACGCGTACGGATGGGACCGGCTGGCCGGTACGGCACTCGTGTCGATCGGCGCGACGGTGGCGACCCTCATCATCGGCGCCGAGATCTGGCGCGACCAGATAGGGCATCCGGCCGCACTGCGCGACTATTTCGAATTGGCCTGGCTTACTTCGTTGTTGGCCATGATCGGTGGTGCGCTGGGCGCGGCGCTGGAACCGGACGTGGCCGTGCGCGCCGCGGCGTATGTCCAGCATTTCGAGGATGAAGCCGACATCGAACAAGCTGCCTGACGCTTTATTTCGGAAGCAGCACGTGACTGAACATGCAGTCGAAATCGCGTGGGGGACAGCCGTACTTGGTGGGGTCCGGGACCGAAATGGGGACCCTGATTCTTCCCTGTGCGATGCCCTTGACGGCGAAACTGTTCTGAAGGTATGCCGCCGGCCGATCCGGCGATACAGGGATTTCCCTGGTAGTCCAAACGGCCGCGTTGCGGGCTGGCGCCCAGAAGTTGAGAAACAATAGGCCTGGCGAATGGACTCGCCTGGCTGCTCGATTACCAGGGAAAACCCTGTATCGCGCAGCCAACGAGTGGACTTAGTCTCTGGGCGAAGGCAACACTTGGGCGCTTTGGAGTCGGCGTCCAACGCGTGGCGGCGGCTCCGATAGACAAAGGAAGAAGCGATGATCCGTACACGTCGTGTCTTGGGGTGAGGGTGAATAACTCGCTGAGCACCTTCGGGACTAACACGGTCGGCGCTACCGCGCGCCTGCTCGGTCTGGTCGCATTGTTGTACGCCATCACCGCCGCCGCGCCGGTTATATCGCCCGCTGCGGTGCACGCCAATCCCGGCGCTCCCGTCCCGCGTGTTGTCCGTGATGCAGGGATGTACGGCGAGCCCGCTGTCGCCGCGGCGTATTGGCGCGAGCAACACGCCTCTGATTGCGGGGAGATGGCGGTAGCCGATGTAATTGGCCAGCTGACCGGAAACCAGCCGACCGAGCAGCAGATCACCGCCTTGGCCGAAAATACCTCCAGCACAGCCGGTTCCGGACCAATCTGGAAGCCGACGGGCTTCACCGATATCCGAGACCTTCCGATTCTACTCCAGCACTATGGAATTAAAGCCGACAATGTGCAGACCGACATCAACGCCCTTAAGCAAAAGCTGAGAGATGGCCACAAGATCATCGCCATCCTCAACGCCGAAACAATCTGGAACCGGCCCGGGAAGCGAAATTCTGGAAATCACTTCGCGGTGGTGACCGGTATCGACACCAGGTCCGGTGTTGTCCATCTCAACGACAGCGCCATCAACACCGGGCGCGACGAGCAGGTCTCCATCGCGACCTTCGAGCAGGCGTGGGCTCCGAACTTTCACTCAGCGATCGTCACCCAGTGATTTCAGGACATATTCAGCGCTACGGCAGCGCGGATCAGCGCCTTCAATGCCGTGTCGTTGATCTTGTCGCCTTCATGAATGTCGATGGCGCGGCGGGTGTTTCCGTCGAGGCTGGAGTTGAAGAGGCCGGCCGGATCTTTCAGTGAGGCCCCCTTTGCGAACGTCATCTTGACGACGCTCTTGTAAGTCTCACCGGTGCAGATCATTCCGGCGTGATACCACACCGGTACTCCCCGCCACTTCCAATCCTCGGTCACATCCGGGTCGGCCTCTTTGATGAGCTTTCTGATGTGAGCCAGCGTCGCGCCTCGCCAGTCACCGAGCTCGGCGATGCGGGCGTCGATCAACTGCGCGGGCGAGGTGCTGTCGCCGGCCTTCTTTGCCGCTGCCATGTTGTCGAGTATCCCTGATTCAGAGAGGATCGATGGTGAACTGCGTTGTAAGCGCCGGGGTTGCACAAACGGATATGGGCGCTGGAATCCGAGCCGAAAATAAAGGCCCGCTGAGTCGGGCCGATGAGCTAGACCTCATCATCGATGAGCACGGACGAAGACGAGGTACCTACCGCGCTGGACGCCAGACCGCCGCCAGCAGGTGTAACGTCGCAGGTGTTGAAACCCTCAGCTGGCTCGGGACGAATTCGGCCGGACGCCGCCGAACTCGAGGAGCAATGGCTCCGACTCCCGACATTTCCGGTGTCTACCTGAACTCAGGAACGCCATGACTATTTCACCCAGAGCGTTGATTCGGCCGGCTCTCACAGCTGTCGTCCTCGCGTACCTCATCCCGACAGGTTCCGAGCGATGAGGATGCTAGGCCCCGCGGCCCTCGCGCTGCTCATCGCGGGCCTGCTGGTGGCGGCGATGTCGGTGCGGGTGGTCAAACAGTACGAAAGCGGCGTGCTGTTCAGGTTGGGCCGTTTGCTCGGCGAACGTCAGCCCGGCTTGCGATTCATCATCCCATTAGTCGATGTGCTGCACCGGATCTCGCTGCGTGTCGTGACAATGCCGATCCAGTCCCAAGGGATCATCACCCGCGACAACGTCAGCGTCGATGTGTCAGCCGTCGCCTACTTCAAAGTCATCGATGCGGCGAAGTCCGTGGTCGCGATTGAAAACGTCGGTGCCGCAATCAATCAGATCGCTCAGACCACCCTGCGCAAGGTCGTCGGTCAGCACACGTTGGACGAAACACTCTCCGAAACCGACAAGATCAATCTCGACATCCGCGCGATTCTGGACGTCACCACCATCGAGTGGGGCGTGCAGGTCACTCTGGTGGAGCTCAAGGACATTCAGCTGCCGGACACCATGAAGCGGGCCATGGCCCGTCAGGCCGAGGCGGAGCGGGAAAAGCGCGCCAAGATCATCGCCGCCGAGGGTGAGTCGCTCGCCGCGGCCGCCCTGGGTGATGCCTCGGACACCATGATGGCCCATCCGTTGGCATTACAACTTCGCAATTTGCAGACCCTGGTCGAACTCGGTGTCGACAAGAACACCACGGTGGTTTTCCCGGCTCCGTTGATGTCGACCATCGCCGAACTCGGAGCGTTCTTGGCTCGCGAGGGTGCCTCCGCCGCGCAGCCGCAAGCACAGCCACCGATCTCCGTCCCGCCGCCACTGGCCAACGGTGGCTCGGAGTCCGGGCGCCGCCCATGATCGCCGCGCTCAAGGACACACCGTGACGGGCAACGCCACTGTACCGGCTGCCCGCACGCTGGAACCCGAACTGCGGCAACGGATGCACGCGTACTGGCGAGCGGCGAACTATCTTTCGGTAGGCCAGCTTTACCTCTACGACAACCCACTGCTGAAACGGCCACTAACGCTCTCGGACGTCAAACCGCTCGTGGTCGGACACTGGGGGACCACCCCGGGGCAAAACTTCATCTACGTACACCTCAATCGGGCGATCACGAAGTACGACCTCGATATGTTTTACATCGCCGGCCCTGGCCATGGCGGCCCAGCCCTGGTTGCCAACACCTACCTCGAGGGCACGTACTCCGAGATCTACCCCGATCGTCAGCCAAGATGAGGCCGGGATGAAAAGCTCTTCAACCAATTCTCCTTTCCTGGAGGTATTTCCAGCCATGTGGCACCCAAGCACGCCGGGATCGATCCACGAAGGCGGCGAACTGGGTTACTCGCTGCCCATGCGTTCGGCGCGGCCTTCGACAATCCTGAGCTGCTGGTTGCCTGCGTCAGTTGGCGACGGAGAAGCCGAAACGGGCGCGCTGGCCACGCGTTGGCACTCCAATAAATTCCTCAACCCGGCGCGGGATGGAGCGGTGCTGCCCATTTTGCATCTGAACGGGTACAAAATCGCCAACCCCACGGTGCTGGGCCGGATCGAGACGCGGAATCGACCAGCTTTTTACGGGATACGGATAGAATCCGCACTTCGTGGAGGGCCATGATCCGCAGATCATGCATCGAGCACATGGCGACACGTTGGACGTGATCATCGAGGACCATTCGCGCGATCCAACAACGACGCACGCGCCGGACGAACGACCGCGGTCCCCGTGTGGCCGATGATCGTCCTTCGCACACCGAAAGGCTGGACCGGGCCAAAAACGGTGGACGGCAAACCGGTGGAAGGCACGTGGCGCGCGCATCAAGTCCCAGCTGACTCGATCTTCGCTGCCCATCCCGCGCATGTCACCCAAAATTTTAGAAGAATGGATGAAGAGCTATCACCCGGAGGAATTGTTTGATAGAATCCGGCAGGCGATTGCGGAGCTGCGCGAGCTGGCGCCACGAGGCGATCGCAGAATGGGCGCCAATCCGCACGCCAACGGCGGCCTGTTGCGCAGGGACCTGGCCATGCCGGATTTCCGGAATTATGCGGTGAAAGTATCGAAACCGGGGCACGGAAAGCGCGGAGGCGACTCGAGTTCTTGGGAGTTTTCTTGCGCGATGTCATGAAGTTCAACGACGAGCAGCGCAGAATTTCCGCGTCTTTGGACCAGATGAAACCGCTTCTAACCTGCTCGAGGCGATCTACGAAACTACTGACAAAATCGTCATGGAGTCAATTCTGCCCACAGACGAATACTTGCCTACGACCGGTCGCGTGATGGAAGTGCTCAGCGAACATATGTGCCAGGGATGGCTCGAAGGCTATTTGCTGACCGGACGGCACGGATTTTTTTCCTGTTACGAGGCTTTCATTCACATTGTGGACTCAATGTTCAACCAGCATGCTAAGTGGCTCAAAGTCACGCGAAAGATTGCCTGGCGGCGTCCGATCGCTTCGCTAAATTACTTGCTAACGTCGCACGTCTGGCGCCAAGACCACAATGGCTTCACGCATCAAGACCCCGGCTTCATCGATCACGTTGTAAACAAGAAGGCCGATATTGTGCGCGTCTACCTGCCGCCGGACGCCAATTGCCTGCTCTCCGTCGCTGACCACTGCCTTCGCAGCCGGAACTATGTGAATGTGATTGTCGCTGGCAAGCAACCGGACCCCAATGGCTCGACATCGATTCCGCGATCGCTCACTGCACGAACGGAATCGGCATTTGGGAGTGGGCCTCGAACGACAATGGCAGCGAACCGGATGTGGTGATGGCCTGTGCCGGAGACGTTCCCACACTGGAAACTCTTGCCGCCGTGGACCTTCTGCGGCGACATTTTGCCGACATCAAAATCCGCGTCGTCAACGTGGTCGATCTGATGACTCCATTCGCCGAAGCGAACACCCTCACGGACTTTCAGACCGTGAATTTGATTCAATATTCACGACGGATAAGCCTGTCATCTTCGCTTATCACGGTTATCCCTGGCTGATTCACCGCCTGACGTATCGTCGGACTAATCACAACCTCCACGTTCGCGGATACAAAGAAGAAGGAACCACGACCACTCCATTCGATATGACCGTGCAGAATGATCTCGACCGATTTCACCTCGCTGGCGACGTAGTCGACCGACTACCGTCGCTGGGCGCGACCGGCGACTACGTCAAGCAGGCCATGGCCGACAAACTCGTCGCGCACACCCGCTACATCGATATCCACGGCCAAGACCTAGACGAAGTTCGCAACTGGTCCTGGAATCCAGAAGTGTGACGACACCGCTTACGGCCGCCTCGGTATCAGCGGCGACGGTGCCCGAGGTACTGGAGTGGCTCGACGCCTCGTCGGACGGATTGACCAGCTCGCAGGCTGCGTTCCGCCTACTCCGCGACGGACCTAACGCTCTGCGTGCCCATCAGGTGAGCGCGATCGCCGTCCTCGCACGTCAATTGCGCAGCGCACTCCTGCTATTGCTGGCCTCGACCGCGGCGCTGTCGTTCTTCCTCGGCGACAGCACCCAGGCAGGCATCATCGGCGTTATCCTCATCGCCAGCATCGCGCTCGGCTTCGTCAATGAGTACCGCGCCGAACGCGCCACCGCTGCACTGCATTCCAGCGTCCACTACACGGCTCTGGTACGTCGCGACGGAGCGTTCATCAACATCGACGTCGTCGGTCTGGTGATCGGTGACGTCATCAGGCTGGCGCTCGGGGAGACCGTACCCGCAGACGTCCGGCTGATCGGCGTCACGGGTTTGGAATGCGACGAGAGCATTCTCTCAGGGGAATCGACGTCCGCAGAGAAGTGGCCGACTGAGGTGATTCACGCTGGTGCGCTGACAGATTCGACCGATCTGGCCTTCATGGGGACCGTCGTCAGCGCCGGCGGCGGCGTCGGCGTCGTGTACGCCACCGGGGTACATGCGGAGTTCGGCCGGATCGCCGCCGGTCTGGGAGAGCGCCACCCCGAGACGGGTTTCCAAGTGGGCTTGCGCCGATTCTCCTACCTGCTGCTGTGGGTGGCGCTCACATTGACTGCGTGCATCCTCGTCATCAACGTCCTGTTGGGCAGACCACTGATCCAGTCGATGTTGTTCGCGCTGGCGATCGCAGTCGGCATCACGCCTCAGCTGTTACCCGCGGTGGTCAGCACCAGCTTGGCCGCCGGATCGCGGCGGCTGGCCAAGCTGAAGGTCCTCGTCAAGCGATTGGTCTGCATCGAAGACCTCGGTGACGTCGATGTGCTGTTCACCGACAAGACAGGAACGCTGACTCGGGGGCGTATCCATCTGGTGGACGGGATCGGTGTCGATGGTGCGCACTCCGACGCCGTGATCCGCGCGGGCTTGCTCGCCACTGACACCGAGTGCGGAGATTCGGGCGTCAGCGCCAACCCGATGGATGCGGCGCTGACGGAATACCCCGATTCGCAACGACTGACTGCCAACGGGTTTCATCGGATCGCGACCCTTCCCTTCGATCACGAACGCCGCGCGACGTCCGCGCTGATCGAGGACGACGGCGAGCGGATCCTGGTGGTCAAGGGTGCCCCCGAGCAAGTGATTGCCCGGTGTGTGTCGGTGCCAATCGGCGCGGAGGCGGTCCTGGACGCGCTGTTCGCCCAAGGTCGACGGGTGGTGGCGGTCGCCAACAGGTCGGCACCGCGTCTCACGGTGATCACCGCCGCCGACGAAACCGGCCTAACGTTGCTGGGGTTTCTGGTCTTCGCCGACGAACCGAAGGCCGCAGCCCGAGGATCGCTGGCCCGGTTGATGGCGATGGGTATCGAGGTAAAAGTCGCCACCGGCGACAATGCGAAGGTCGCCGAAAAGGTTTGTGGTGATTTGGGATTGGAATCGAAGGGCACGATCGTCGGGACTGACCTCGAGTCGCTCGATGACGCCGATTTCGAGACCGCGACGCGCGACAACACAATTTTCGCCCGGATATCCCCGGAGCAGAAGGCCCGTCTCATTACCGCAGCGCGACGCACTGGACGCTCGGTCGGATTCCTGGGCGACGGCGTCAACGACGCCCTCGCCCTGCACGCGGCCGATGTGGGGATTTCGGTAGACACCGCCGCCGACGTAGCAAAGGACGCCGCGGATGTTGTGCTCTTGGAGAAGGACCTCGGGGTTCTCGCCGATGGCGTGGCCGAGGGGCGGCGGATATTCGCCAACACCATCAAATACGTGCTGATGGGTACGTCGAGCAATTTCGGCAATATGTTCAGTGCCGCCGCCGCCTCAGCAGTTCTGTCGTTTCTGCCGATGTTGCCGAGCCAGATCCTGCTGAACAATCTGCTCTACGACAGCTCGCAACTTGCGATCCCCACTGACCGTGTGGACGAGGAACAGCTGCGTGCGCCCTCGCATTGGGATATCGCGTTCATCCGGAGGTTCATGCTGATCTTCGGACCGATCAGTTCGCTGTTCGACTTCTTGACGTTCGGCCTGATGCTCGGGGCACTACATGCCGGGCCGGTCGAGTTCCGCACCGGTTGGTTCGTGGAATCGCTTGCGACGCAGACGCTTATCATTTTCTCGATCCGAACCCGAAGGGTGCCGTTTTTCCGCAGCAGACCGAGCGTGGCGCTGATAGTGACGACGCTGACCGTGATCGTGCTCGGAGTTCTGCTGACGGTGTCCCCGATTGCGCGGGCTTTAGGGTTCACCACCGTGCCCTGGGAGTTCTACGGTGCCCTGATCTTGCTCACCATCGGATATCTCATCCTCGTCGAAATCACCAAGAAGATGTTTTACGCCGACCCAGGCCGGCTCGCCGCCGAGTCGCGCCGCTGGCGCGGACGCCAGCACCGCATCCAGCGTCGCGCCGCGCGCTTCAGCCACGGTGGGATCCGCCGCCCGAAACCGATGGGTCGTGCAACAGGTGGCACCGGGCCGGTTGCGGCCGCTTCGATTGCGTCGCCATGAGCCGCGGGCAATCTGGCTCAATGCGATTCGGGTAGGTGCGACCAGACAAGTTCGGTGATGTCGGTGATGCCGATCAGCAGGATCTGGTCGGCGCCGCGTAAAAATAGCGTCTCGGATATCACGGTGCGTACCGGGAACCCTTCGGCGTGCAGCCAGTCGACGACCACGTTGTGGGCGCTGCGCAAATCGGTGACACAGTCACGCGGCGAGGTTGCGCAATGTCCGGCCAACAACTCGGGGAGTCGTTTGCCGGTCAGCGTGATGGTGTCGCGATGGTGGCCAAGCATAGTGGCGAACGCGGGGTTGGTGTAAACGACGACGCCGTCGAGTCCGGCGGCGAGCATCGGGATAGACAGCCGGTCGAGCAGTATCGGCGCCGGCAGCGCATGGAGGTGCCGTTCGGTGCGCACGTTCGCGCCCAGGTGGGAAAAAACAGGTGAGGTGCTGATAGTGGTACCGCCGCGTCAACGAGCACCGTGCATGTCGAGTGGCGGTCAATGCGGCCTTTGAATTCGCGGCTATGCAGCGGCGGCGAAACCCATACCCGGACCAGCTTGGTTGTTCAGCCAATCTCAGAGTACTCGATCTACGCAATAGCGACTGAGACCACCCAGATCCGCCGAAATTCGAGCATCGCTGAGGTATTTCATACGTCGACACGGCCTTGGGCAGGGCGCAGACTGGCGAAATGGATGCATGTCGTCACAATGCCGTCGCGCTGTCCGCAGCGCGGTTCTGGCGCCGGAGTCAGGTATCGACGTCGTCGGGGCGGGCGTAATCGTGCTCGCCAGCGGGCCTGCGCCCGGGCCGCGCCGCGCGCTGAACGGCCTTTCTGACATACGCGCGTTCTTTCACACCAACACCGTGCCGCTGTACTTCATCTCACCGACTCCTTTCAACCTGCTCGGCATCGACCGCTGGGTGCGGAACTTCTTCTACCTGAACTATTTTGACTCCTTCGAAGGCGCGCATTCGCGCGTGTTCGTGCCCCGGCGACGCGACCGCATCGAGTTCGATTGCATGGGCGATGTCTGCAACCACCTGCTGGGTGATCCCGAGACACTCGAGTTCATCGCGCAACGAGGTGTCGGAGGTAAGGCCTGCTTTGTAATGCTTGATGAGCAGACCCAGGCCCTTGCGCGCCAGGCGGGCCTTAACGTGATGCACCCCCCGGCGGAGCTGAGCCGTCGCCTGGGTTCCAAAATCGTCATGACACGGCTGGCCGATGAGGCGGGAGTGCCGAGCGTGCCGCATGCGATCGGGCGGGCCGGCTCTTACGACGAACTGCGGGCGCTCGCGCAAAGCGCCGGGCTCGGGGATGACCTGGTCATCGAAGCCGCGTATGGCAACGCCGGCAGCGCGACGTTCTTTGTGCGCGGTGAGCGCGACTGGAATCACTGCGCCGGCGACCTGTCGCGCAGGACGTCAAAGTCATGAAGCGCATCCGCAACGTCGAGGTGTGCATCGAGGGCACTGTGACCCGCCACGGCACCGTGATCGGCCCGGCGATGACGAGTCTCGTCGGTTACCCGGAGCTGACTCCAGGCAAAGGCAGCTGGTGCGGCAATGACATCTGGCGTGAGGCGCTGCCACCCGCTCAGACGCGTGCCGCCCGGGAGATGGTGCGAAAGCTGGGCGATGTCTTGAGCCGCGAGGGGTACCGCGGCTACTTCGAGGTGGACCTTCTGCGTGACCTGGACTCCAACGAGCTCTACCTCGGTGAGGTGAACCCGCGCCTCAGCGGCGCCAGCCCGATGACGAATCTGACCACCGAGGCTTACGCCGACATGCCGCTGTTCCTCTTCCACCTGCTCGAATACCTGGACGTGGACTACCAGCTCGACATCGAGGAGATCAACTCGCGCTGGGAGCGGGGCTATGGCGACGACGAAGTCTGGGGTCAGGTGATAATCAGCGAAACCTCGCCGGACGTCGAGCTTTTCACCGCGACCCCGCGTACCGGTGTGTGGCGCCTCGACGAGGATGGCCGCGTCTCCTTCGCGCGCCCCGCCAACGACTCGGCAACGGTGAATGACGAGTGCGAGGCCTTCTACATGCGTGTCGCGGCGCCTGGCGACTTGCGTTGCGAGGGCGCCCAACTCGGCGTTCTCATCACGCGCGGGCACCTGCAGACCGGCGACTACCAGCTGACCGAGCGCTGCCGGCGCTGGGTCGATGGCTTCAAGGCGAAGTTCGCATCAACGCCGCTGGCGCCGGCCACGCCGATCGTCTCGCGGCTCGTCGCACGAGCGTGACCCTCCCGGCCGGCATCTCACTGGACAACTGGCTGTCGGAGCCCTATTCGCAATGGTCATTTCAGCACGTCGAAGACTTTGTGCCGACCGCGGTGATCTCGCGCGGATCCGCGCCGGCCGTGGCATTGCCCGCCGCCGGCGCTCCGGTGGCTGATATTCCTGTGACCAGAACCGATGGGGGGGCGACCACCGTCGGCGCGGTGATGGCCACCACCGCGACCGACGGGTGGGCCGTCGCCTACCGCGGGTCGCTGGTGGCCGAGGAGTACCTCGACGGAATGGTGGCGCAGACCCGGCACCTGCTGTTCTCGGTGAGCAAGTCGCTGGTGGCAGCCGTTGTCGGCGCGCTGCACGGCGCCGGTGCGATCGAGCTCGAGGCGCCGGTCACCACGTACGTTCCGGCGTTGGGGAACAGCGGCTACGCCGGTGCGACGGTGCGTCACCTGCTGGACATGAGGTCAGGTATCGCCTTCTCGGACAATTACCTTCACCCGACCGCGGAGATACACCGTCTCGACGAGTCAATCGGCTGGGCACCCAGGAGCAGTCCGGACGGCCCCGCCTCGTTGTGTGACTTCCTGCTGACCTTGCGCGCGAAATCGGCTCACGGCGGCCCGTTCGAATATCGCTCGTGTGAAACCGATGTACTCGGCTGGATCTGCGAGGTCGCAGGTGGCAAGCGGATGCCCGAACTGATGTCGGAACTGCTGTGGAGCCGCATCGGCGCCCAAAGCGATGCCACCATCGGCGTGGACACGACAGGCACCGGACTATTCGACGGCGGCATCAGCGCCTGCCTCCGCGACATGATCCGCTTCGGGTCACTGTTCTTGCGCGACGGTGTTTCGTTGACCGGCCAGCAGGTGGTGCCGGAGGCGTGGATCGCCGACACTCTCCACGGCGGGGCCGACTCGCGTCGGGCGTTCGCCGCCAGCCCGGACGACACCCGAATGCCTGGCGGGATGTACCGCAACCAAGTGTGGTTTCCCTACCCGGGCAACAATGTCGTGTTGTGCCAGGGCATGTGTGGTCAGGCGATCTACGTCAACCGCGCCGCCGAGGTGGTCGCAGCCAAGTTATCCACCCAGCACTCGGACGACCCGCACATATTGTTGGACACGCTGCGCGCATTCGATGCCGTGGCATACGACTTCGGCGGTCCTCATGCCGGCTTTTAGCCGAGTACGTTAAAACTGTTGCGAGGCAATGGCTTTGCCGAAGTGATCGCCGTGACTGACATTACAGGACGACGAACCACACGGCGACGTAGTGACTCACCGCCGCAGCTGCGGTAAAGGCGTGAAAAAACTCGTGATAGCCGAAGGTGCGTGGCCACGGGTTCGGCCAACGAATGGCGAAGAAGATAACGCCGATGTTGTAGAGGACCCCGCCCGCGACGAGCAGGCCGACGACGATCGGACCTCCACCGTCGAGCAGGGTGCCGGCGAACCAGAGCGCCACATAACCGAGCACGAGGTAGAGCGGTATTCCAACCCATCGCGGCGAGGACGGCCACCACATCTTCAGTGCCACGCCGGCCGCTGCGCCCGTCCACACGATGGCCAGCACTTCGGCTCCCGTGCGCTGCGGCATCGCCAACAGCGCGAACGGGGTGTAACTGCCGGCGATGAAGATGAAGATCGCTGAATGGTCCAGGCGCTTCATCCACTTCAAGGCCACCGGATTGTGCCAGTGCTTGCGGTGATAGATGGCGCTGACGCTGAACATCGCGACGATGGTCACGGTGTAGATCAGGGTCGCAACGACGGCTTTCTGAGAAGACGTGAGTCCCGCCACCGATACCAGTGCCAATCCGCCCACGGTGGCGATCGCGGCGCAGCAGAGGTGGATCCAGCCGCGTGCGCGTGGCCGCCCGATGAGCTCGGCGAAGGTGTCGGCGAGACCCTGGGGCAGGTCGTCGACGGCCGGGGTCACCAGATCGGCCACCGGGGGAGCTGTCTTCGGGTTGGCCCGGCGAGGTGTCATGTTGTACGCGTCGCTCGCAAGCCTGTTCGAGCGAGCTGACAACGGCGAGCCGCCGACGATCCCAAGGACGGCGAGCCGCTTTCCGTTTGCACCACCTCGACACGATACCTACGCCTGTGCGCTGCACCTCTGAAGACATACCCGACGAATTCGCGACGGGACGCGAGCTCGGTGTGTCTGCGCTGGCGGTTGTCGGGGACTATCGTGTAATCGATGCCTGTCCCAGCATCCGCACCTGCGGCTCATGCTGGAGGGCGTCGAACGGTTTTTGGCAAGCTACCGTTCGATTCCCTCGACGGCGGCTGTTCGACTGGCCAAGCCCACCTCGAATTTGTTCCGCGACCGCGCGAAACTCAGCACTCCTGGACTGGACGTTTCAGGACTGACGAGCGTCATTTCGGTTGACCCGGACGCACGCACCGCCGATGTGGCCGGCATGTGCACCTACGAAGATCTAGTCGCAGCTACCCTCCCGTACGGCCTGTCGCCGCTGGTCGTCCCGCAATTGAAGACCATCACACTGGGCGGGGCAGTCGCCGGATTGGGCATCGAGTCGGCGTCGTTCCGCAACGGCCTGCCTCATGAGTCGGTGCTGGAGTTGGACATCCTCACCGGCACAGGGGAATTGCTCACCGTTTCACCCCAGCAGCACCCGGACCTCTTCCGCGCGTATCCGAATTCGTATGGCACACTGGGATATTCGACACGGTTACGCATCGAGTTAGAACCCGTCAAACCGTTCGTCGCGCTGCGGCACGTGCGGTTCCATTCGCTGAGCCATCTGATGGCGGCGATGGAGCGCATCATCGACACCGGTGAGTTCGATGGTGTCTCTGTCGACTACCTCGACGGCGTGGTGTTCAACGCCACCGAGAGCTACCTATCTCTCGGCGTACGCACTGAGGTCCCCGGCCCGGCCAGTGATTACACCGGACAACGCATCTACTACCGCTCCATCCAGCACGACGCCGGCACCACAGAAGACCGGTTGACAATCCACGACTACTTCTGGCGATGGGACACCGACTGGTTCTGGTGCTCCGGTGCTTTCGGCGCGCAGAATCCGCGTCTGCGGCGCTGGTGGCCGCGGCGCTACCGCCGCAGCAGCGTGTACTGGAAGCTGGTAGCGCTCGACCGGCGGTTTGGTATCGCCGACCGCATCGAAAAGCGCAACGGCCGTCCGCCTCGCGAGCGGGTGGTTCAAGACGTCGAGCTCCCGCTCCAACGCACGACGGAGTTCCTGGAATGGTTCCTCGAGGCGATACCGATCGCTCCGATCTGGTTGTGCCCGTTGCGGTTACGTGATAATGACGGCTGGTCGCTGTACCCGATCCGGCCGGGGCATACCTACGTCAATGTCGGCTTCTGGTCGTCGGTTCCGGTGGGCGCGACCGATGGCGCGACGAATCGATTGATCGAGGCGAAGGTCGGTTCGCTGGACGGGCACAAATCGCTGTACTCCGACTCCTACTACGGCAGAGAAGAGTTCGACGAACTCTACGGCGGCGAGATCTACAAGACCGCGAAGAAGATCCATGATCCTGATTCCCGCTTTCTTGACCTTTACGCAAAGGCAGTGCAACGACGATGACGACCACCAAGGAGCCGGCATCGACCGCGACAGGCAAGTTGAGCCTCGCCGAGGTCCTGGCGGTATTCTTCGGCGGCACGGAGTCGTTACGTTTCACCGCCTACGACGGCAGCAGCGCCGGAGTCGACGACGCACTGCTGGGGATGGACCTGCTGACTCCTCGCGGCACGACCTATCTGGCCACCGCCCCGGGTGAGCTGGGTCTGGCCCGGGCATACGTCGCCGGTGACATCGAGGCGCGTGGTGTGCACCCGGGCGATCCCTACGAGTTGCTCGCATTGCTGGCCGACAAGGTCGATTTCGCCAAGCCCTCACCGCGGCTGCTGGCCAGCGATCATCCGCTCAATCGGCATCCAGCGTCTGCTGCCGGCAGCGCCACCGCCGCAGGAGGTGCTACCTCGCTGGCGCCGGATCGCCGAGGGCATGCGGCACAGCAAGACTCGTAATGCCGGGGCGATCCAATACCACTACGACGTCTCCAACTCCTTTTACGAATGGGTGTTGGGGCCATCGATGACCTACACGTGTGCGGTCTATCCAGACTCCGAAGCAACGCTGGAGGCGGCTCAAGACAACAAGTACCGGCTGATCTTCGAGAAGCTGCGGCTGAAGCCGGGGGACCGGCTACTCGACGTGGGCTGCGGCTGGGGTGGCATGGTGCGCTACGCGGCCCGGCGCGGCGTCCACGCGATCGGCGCGACATTGTCCGCAGAGCAGGCGGCCTGGGCTCAAGCAGCGGTCGAGGCAGAAGGGCTCGGCGAATTGGCCGAGGTGCGTCACTGCGACTATCGCGACGTCGGCGAAACCGGTTTCGACGCAGTCTCTTCGATCGGATTGACCGAGCACATCGGCGTCAAGAACTATCCGGCGTATTTCACGTTTCTCAAGTCCAAGTTGCGCACCGACGGTTTGTTGCTGAACCACTGCATCACCCGGAACAACAACAAATCGAACTTCCGCGCGAGCAGCTTCACCGATCGCTACGTCTTTCCGGACGGCGAGTTGACCGGTTCGGGCCGCATCTTGTCCCAGATCCAAGACGTGGGATTCGAAGTGATCCACGCGGAGAATTTTCGTCGCCACTACGCCATGACGCTGCGTGACTGGTCCCACAACCTCGTCGAGCACTGGGACGAGGCCGTCGCCGAGGTTGGCATCGCCACCGCGAAGGTCTGGGGCTTGTACATGGCGGCGTCCCGGGTGGCCTTCGAGCAGAACAACATTCAGCTGCACCATGTCTTGGCACTCAACCTTGCTCCTCACGGCACCGACAGCCTGCCACTGCGCCCGTGGTGGCAGGCCTAGCCCTGGCTGTCGAGAAACGTTGGTACCCCCACAGTGGCGGGCTATTAACGCAATATCCCAAATCGCTTGTGCGGGAGAGCGGTTTCGTCGCTGTGAGTCTCACTGACGTTGTCAAGTGTCCGTCTCGGCCAATCTCGCCCGTCCCGGGAACGTTCGGAAGCTCGATTGGCGGTCGAGTCGTCATGTAACGCTGGCCGGCCACTCACAGTGAGCCATCAACGGCTGACGCTTTGAAGCCATACCCGGCGTTCCTGGTTCGCTGACCAGCACTCAGTCAGTGACGGTCAATAACGGTCATGCCTCAGGGCGGCTGTATGCCAGACTTGGCCATCCCAATACCGACTCCCGGGCGCGCCGCTCGGGTCCGGGTACCACCCGGGCGGCGGTGGTGGAGGAATTATGGTCGCGTCGCGCCGATCCCGTCCTGGCGCTTGCGTGTCGTTCCGTTGCGCTCCAAGCCGGCGGCTCGCCAGGTTGAGCTGCGTGGCAAACCATTGTGCCTGGGTGTCCGCTTTGCGGTTGTTTTCGAGCTTGGAGCTACACCTCAACGCGGTGTCGGGTCCTTCGATGATCACATGGACGACCCGGCTATCCTTCTCGGTCGTTCCGACGCTTCCCCCATGGGGGCCGATGAAGCCGGAGGTGTTGGTGGTCACGTTGCCGGTGGTCTCCACCCGCGCCGTCAGACCAGCCACCGAATACCGTCGGGCGGCGCGCTTGTAGCCCGCAATCAGTTCCGTGGGGGTCAAACGAAAGGCCTCGAACGAGGCGATCACCCCCGAGGCCCTGTCCTGTCTGGAAAACCCAATAGTCCTTAGTTGCCCGAGGAAAAGCAAGAGGCAGATGACGGCGGGGATGAGCGCCACAACGCGACCGCCGGTGCCCGCGCTGGGCTGCGCAGCCACGACAAAGAAAAAGAACGCAAAACCTCCGGCCAAGGCTGCCTTTAATAGGCTCATACCGTCTCCCTCGGTGGTTTCCTTTTCCCGGCCTGGGTCCAAACCCGCAGCCGACGGTTGCGCGTCGCGGCATTCAATAACAGAACTCCAAGTTGATGTGCCATTGCCCCACTTTTCGCGCCCCGGGGGCGGTCAACAGCGGTGATAGCTTTCGCACGATCCTCACTTCTTCCGATGAGACTGGTCGGAAGGGTACGCCGACTTCGGGCCCGCCTATTGACAATCACGAAACAAAAGCCGGGAACTCGGCGTGTTCCTTATGACACCAACTCGTGATTATCAGTGGGATTTGACGCAGTAGCGCAGGGCCAGGCCGGTGCCGGGGACGAACAGGCCATGACGGCCATCCACACCGCGCCCCCTACGAGAAAGGTCTTCGTCATGTTTAGTCCTTTCGACAGGTCACTGGTGGGGCGGTGCGAACTGACCGTCTTCCGGGATCGATGTGCAGCCGCCACACAAATAGTCGACAACGCTCACAACTGCAGTCGCAACCTGCTGGAGAAATGGCTGCGACCGCGGCGTGGGATCACCTTGTACGAAGATCGGGGTGCTGTCGGATGCCTGTGCCGGTTGCGGTGCCGGCACGTTCGTGTTGGGCGGTAGTGCATCCTGGCATGCACCATACGAGCAATAGGCCGGAATTTGGGCCGGTGGATTCGGTACCGCCGACGGGGCTGCCGCCGCGGTAGTTCCGCATGTTCCCATCAACTTGCAGTCCGTCTCACACAGCCCCTTCCCGCCTGCGGGCGCACTATCGCACGCGGGAGACGCACTCGCTGTGGGTACAGCCACGGGCAGTGAAGCGAAGATCGATATCGCGGCTATCACGGCGATCAGTTTCTTGTTCACTGGGCACTCTCCAGGTTGGGCCATTCACCAGGTACCTCGGCGAGCAGCCGGTTAAAAACCACATGATCCTCCTGCGCCTTCGCCTGCGTCCAATTACTCGGATTTTGACGTGTAGCCCAATCCGGCGCGAAATGTCGTAGTAGTGCGTGAGCGATTGCCAACGACCGCTCGAATCGCCCCGGCGATGCCGACCGCACCCGATCTGACCGGGGCGTTCCTGTGGTCGGATTACCGCACGGTCACAAAGGTCGCGACGGTGTCGTTGCACAGCAACACCTACCAAGTCGATGCCGCGCTGGTTGGCCGCAAGGTCGAATTGGTGTTCTCCGGTTCTAACGCTGGGAAGTAAGCGAGGCTGACAACCGCCAATACGTCACAGTGACAAATGTAACGTGTGCAGGCGGCTGGCGGAAAACAGCAGGGGGAGAGGGGATTTCGGCGCTGTGATGTATTGCTATCGCTCACCGCGGCCGTGATGGGGAAGTGCTTTCAGCCCGGCGCTGGCGTGCAGAGGTTGCCGGCTGATCACCGTGGCCATTGGCCGTCCGCGTTTCTCTGTCATGGCGGCGTGCCCCGAAGCACCTGACATTTACCGGAACACGGCACCGGTCGGCACGGAAATTTCGGGCGCGGAGGCTGGTGTATCGCACTGCGCCGCAGGGCAATTCGTCACAGTGACGTATTGGCAGTCGCAGCCGTGGGGCGGGGGTGCCGGTGGCGAAACATGCCGAACGCTGATCTGGAGCCGGCGGCCTAATGTCGTCGCGTTTGCTTGTCGGGACAGCGAGTCGGATCGGCGACACTCGTCGGTGCGTCGTGGATTGCGCTTCGGTTGTCGAGGGAGCAGGCGGGAATGCCGCTGGTCGGGGTGGTTTGTGAAACCTTCCAGGTCAGCATTGTGCCGATAAGCGACATTATGTCAACTTAAGTTCTGAACCAACGCCGTTCGACCTCGATCCCCCAGTTCGGCTGTACGACCTCCATATTGATGCCCTCGGCGTGGCGGCGACCGCCCTCGATGACGCACGCGAGATAGTGCAATCGGCGAAACAACAGCTCACGCCGGTAGTGCTGCAAGCACGCGACGCGGTCCTCACATGGGCGAAAATCGCTGAGACATTGGGTATCTCGCCGCAATCTGCCTACCGGCGCTGGGCCGTACGTGACTAGTCCGAAATACCATTTAGTCCGTAACGCCCGCCCGCGGAACTCTCGCGGCGTGCGCATTCGTGGGTGGTAGCCCAATTCCTCGGTGATCACATGCTCGCGGTCAGCCAACCACGACGTCGCGAATGCGCATCGACGTACATCCCACGGCAACCGCGACGGCACACATCACCGCCAGCAATAAGGCGGGCGCGGTGACAGCCGGCGGGTCAACGGGCAGATTTCCCAGCAACGCGATGCGCCGCACACTGTCGGGCACCCGGGCCAGCGCACCCAACAGCACCGCGAACCCGCTCCACGCGACTACAGCCCACACGATATTTGTCATCCCAGGTGCTGCGCCAACCGCAAGGCTGGCGAGGCCAACGGCCGCGAACACCCCGGGTGCTTGAGCCAGTGGGGGCCAGAGCGCCCACGTCGTGGCTCCGTTAGACGGTGCGCCGCTCAACGCGGCGAGAGCTGTCGCGGCCTGCACCGTCGATCCCAGGACTAGGAGGCCCAGCGCACCAGCGGCGGCCTGGGCGGTGCGGGCCGACAGTGGGCGCCACCGGGCGACGCCGACCGTCAGCTGGGCATCAAGGAGGCCCGCGCGTTCGTCGGTGCGTGTGCGCAGGACTGTCGCGACACCATAGATCATCGGCAGCAAGGCGACGAACACGTAGCTGAACGAGAAGTACTGGCGCACAGGGTCTATCGCTGCAGTCATCGTCCGCAACAGACCGGCGGTTCCGGCATCCTCGCGTAGCAGCCCGATGAGCCCGTGACTCATGCCACCGAACAGCGCTGCGACCGCGATGGTCGGCCACGCCCACAGCAGCAGCGGCCCGCGATCGAGCCGCCACGTCAGGCCCGCCGCCGAACGGACCCGGAGGCGGCGGTTGCTGCCCGACCGCGGTCGCAGCAGGCCGGCGCCGAACTCCCTGTGCGCGTACGTGATCGCAGCTAGCACCCCCAGCATCAGCACTCCTGCGACTGCCGCCGCCAGTGGGCCCATGCGGTCATCAGTGTATGGCCGCACGAGATCCCGTAGCCCAAACCAGGTGCCCCAGCGCAAGCAGGTCGCGGGGGTGAAATCAGCGAGAACCCTTGCACCGAAACCAATCACGACAAGCGTCCACGCGGCCCGCGCTGCCGAATGCGCATCCCACAGTACCTGCGCTAGCAGCATCGTTTGGGCCGCCGTCCCCATACCGACGAGAGCCACTACCCCACCGAAGCATGCTGCGCCGGAGACGGTCAGATCGCCGGCGTGCCCGACGGACTCGATAGCCAACACCGTGGTAACCGCTGCACCGAGCGCAATGAACGTGCCGGCTAGCACCACTGCGGCGGCGCACGGCTGTGCCCACCGGCCGACACCGGCAGCAGCCGACGAGCTCGGTGAACCCGAGGTCTTCGTCACGCCGGGTGAGTGCGACCGCGAGGAGCACCGCCATAACCGAGACCAGTAGCACGACGTAGGTTCCCGTCTCCCACTGCGCGAGCTGGCCAAGAGTGCCGGGCAGCGGCAGCTGTCCGTACAGCACCTTAGTCGCGAGCGTGTCTCGCAGCTGCCGTACCAACGGGCCGCGCTCGGCCAGCGACGGGTAGATGGGGGCGTATCCCGGCACCGTCACTGCGACCAGCACAACCAGCGGCACGAGCCACGCCGCCAAGCGAAAGCGATTGCAGCGCAGCAACAACCTGGCGACGGTCAGCGTGCCCGTCATCGCGCGCCGACCGCATAATGTCGCAGAAACAGATCTTCCAGGCTCGCGGGTGTGCATGTCACGTCGGTGAACTGCAGGCCGGACAGCAGGCCAAGGACATCGGGCACCAGTTCGCGCGGCACCGCACACGTGCATCGCTGGTCATCGATCTGTGGTTCAAGACCCAACGCCATCAGAGCCGACCGCAGATCGGGCGTGAGCAGGCCGTCGGCGCGGGCGGTAACCGTCGAAGCCGCGAGGTGCCGCAAGTCCGCAAGCGAGCCTGACTCGACCCGGCGGCCATCCTTGATGATGGTGACGTCGCTGCACAGCTGCTCGACCTCGCCCAAGATGTGGCTGGACAGCAGCACGGCCCGGCCCTCAGCAGCGGCCTCGACCACGCAGTCACCAAACACCCGCTCCATCAACGGATCCAGACCACTCGTCGGCTCGTCGAGTACCAACAATTCTGTCGGCGCCGCGAAGGCAGCGACCAGGGCAAGTTTCTGACGGTTGCCCTTCGAGTAGGTG
Source organism: uncultured Actinomycetota bacterium (assembly GCA_963796825.1). GTDB lineage: Bacteria > Actinomycetota > Actinomycetes > Mycobacteriales > Mycobacteriaceae > Mycobacterium. Next base: position 133,976 of record CAWCNE010000003.1, on the reverse strand, counting down.
CGCACTCGCCGGGTCGGGTCGAGGGCGAACCGCTCGATCAGCTCGCGCTCGGCAGGTTCATCCCGGAGCCGCCGCAGCCCGCCTAGCGCGTCGAGCACCTCGGTGCCGGTCAGGTTCGGCCACAACGCGACATCGCCTGGGACATAGGACACCCGGCGGGTGACGGCGGACGCGTCGTCGGCGGGATCGCGCCCCAGGACCCTGACTGTGCCGGCGTCACGCCGATACAGGCCCAACAGGGCACGGATGGCCGTGGTCTTCCCGGCGCCGTTGGGACCGAGGAAGCCATGCACGCTACCGGGCCGCACCTCCAGGTCCAGCCCGTCGACCGCGGTGAACCCGCCGAATCGCTTGACCAGGCCGCAGATCTCGACGGGGTTCATCGCAGCGCCCGCGCATCGCGACCAGTAAACACAGCCCGCAGGCCTGGACGCTCGTCCAGCAGTTCAGGTACCGCGTCGAGGAACCGCCGCTGCGCGGGAGCCGGATATCCGAGCATCGCGAGCCGCCGCACCAATCCCCACATCGCAACGCCAACCGGCCCGCGCGGCAACGACCGCAGGATCGCTGCGACCGCCTCCTTGTGCCGGTCGGTCAATCGCAGCGTCGCCGCTCGCACCTTTGCCGCCGTCGCCTCTTCGTCGGACCTCGACGCCGTGCCGAGATCACTGAACGCGACAAACATCTCCTCGATGTCGCGATCATCCTCGTCGGTGAACTCGTCTGCGAGTCGCTCCAGGCCCTCGGGAATCATGCCGCGCAGCGCAAGGATCGTCACGACCTTGCGTTCGTTCTCCGCGGCACGGCGCACCAGCTCTGTCGGCAGCCGCGGGATCAACCGGTCGTACAACCGCGCAATGGCTGGGGGCAGCGGATTGACCTCGCCGTTAACGGTGGCCCGATCGATCAGCGCAGCCACCCGTTCACGTTGCCGGGTCAGCTCGGCCATACGCAAATCGATGTCAGCCAGGGTGGCAGCGAGGTCATCGAGCCCCGGCGCTCCGGGCGTGGGGCCCATCTCACCGAGCGCCTCAACGATCGCGCCCAACGACATCCCGGACCCGGCCAGCCAACGGACGCGCAGCACCCGCGCGAGGTGGTCCAGCCCGTAGTCACGAGTCGCCCCAATCAGCGCCGGAACCGGGAGCAACCCGACATGGTGGTAGTGCCGGACAGTACGGACAGTCGTCCCCGCCAGATCCGCGAGTTCCTTGACCCTCATACGTCCATCCTGGACATGTGACGTAACGTCACAGTCAAGTTCCGGCGTTTTAGCAGTACACAAGCCGTGGGCAGACATCGCCGGGCTCATGCGATTTTCCGAGGATTGCTCGGCACTCACCGAGGCCCAGCAAACAAATACGCCGCGGAGCCCAGACAACGGGCTCCCAGCCGGTCCGGCCGCAGCCATGCCGGAAACCGGCACCTCTCCCGCGCTATCTCTCAATCGATTGGATATTCCGCATCGGGAGGAATACGGCGGAATCAAATACCGGGGGTCCTCGTGCAGCAATGAGTTTCGTTGCCGATTTGCGCTACAGCCCGGACGGTACGGCCTTGCCGTTTACCGTCACCTCGACCTGGCCGGTCTTCGGGTTGTACTCGATCTTGCCGTGCTCGAAGTTCGACACGACCAGATCGCCGACGGCATTCTCGTCGCTGATCGGGAAGCCCAGCGGACCTGCCGAACCATTGGTGCCGGTGATCGCTGGCGTGCCGTCCGGCCCGCGTTGGACATTCCAGGCCTCCCGGATCTTGCCCAAGGTGATGTAACCGGGCGTGCCCGCCTCGTCGTTCTTGGCGGTGATCACGCCGCCCTGGAACTGTTGGAAAACCAGACCGCTCTCCCTCGCTCCCGCGTTGTGGTCACCCGTTAATGGCTTGCCGAGAGCCTCCTTCTGATTCTCGGTCGCTGACGAATACTTGGCAGCGATCGGACCGGTCAGAGTCAGCTCGACGTTGTCCTCCCCGACGAGCTTCACCTCCGTGGGCTGCGCCGAAATTTTTGAGGTGGTGGCGCTTGCTCCAACCTGAGGCGGCGCCAACGTGTCGACACTCTTGCCGGTGCTGCAGCCCACAGTGATCAGCGCGACAGCGGTCAGGCCGACGACTGCCGTGCGGCGGTCTGCGATCGTTCTCATCGACTTCCTCTCGCGTCTTCGTCTTCCCGACCAACTTACGGGGCTGTCACGGACGGTTCGCCTCTACTCCCCGTTCGTCCGCAGTTCCCAGGGCCGCATGCCAATCGCGTCCGCAAGGTTGCGCTGCAGGGCGACGCCGCCCGGCAGCGTGCGGTAAAAGATGCTCACCTCGGCGATCTTGCCGTCCGCATCGAGCAAGACGAAAAATATGCCGTGGACCGCGGCGTCTGCGACTTGCAGCCGGAAATGTGCGGCGTGGTGTGTCTCGCCGCTGAGGACTTCCATATAGGTGTCGTCGGACGACAGTCCGTTGACGGTCTTGATGGTTTCCACGGCGACCTCGCGGCCGGTGATTGGCTCATCGCCGAAGGGGCCGTACAGCACCACGTCCACCGCGAGCAAACGGGTAAGGGTTTCTTTGTCTGCGCCGCCGTTGATGCAGTCGACGAAGGACTCCAAGGTGTCGCGGTGCGGGGCGAACGTGGTCATGGTGACTCCTTTTGAAGTGGCTCCTGGGCCGTCAGCTGGCGGGAAAGTAATGGCCGTTGTCCAAATCGGCGAACAGACCGGGCTGCGCGGGTTCCCAGTCGAGGGTCTGGCGAGTGATGAGGTTGGTCGCCGGGAAGGACCCCGTGACCAGATTCGTGTAGAGCCCGAAGTATCCCGGCAGCATCATGACGTCCTCGGGAACGCTCACGGTGGGCAGACCCAGACGGCCGCCAATGGCCTCGGCGATCTCGCGGAACGGGAAGCCTCCGTCCGCAATCGCGTGCCAATAACTGCCGGCCGGACCCTTCTCCAACGCCAAGCGGAACACGGAGGCGACATCGCGGATGTGCACGGCGCACCACGGGTTCGCGCCGTCTCCGGGGTAACCGGCGAAACCCTTCTCCTGCGCGAGCGCGATCAGCCCTGGAAGGAACCCGGCACTATCGGTCGTGCTGTGCGCGATGAGGGGAAGCCGCACGATCGAGGACCGCACTCCCCTTTCGGCGAGGCCGATTACGGCGCGTTCCACGACGTTGCGAACACGCAGGGTGCCCTTGTACTCATCGCCGCTGGGCAGGGCCGGGTCCTCCTCGGTGGCCGGCCGGCCCAGATCCCCGGCGCGAACCTATGCTGCCGGCAGCGACCAGCGGCTTTCCGGTTCCCGCGAGTGCCTCGCCGTACGCGACCATGATTGGGAGCTCCGCGGCGGCCACGGCGTCGATCCCGCCGGATGGAAGCAGGTCTTGCCGGTGCGCGACGTGGATGACGCCGTCGGAGTCCGCGGCCGCGTCCTTGAGCCCGTCGAGATCCTCGATGTCGCCCCGACGCACCTTGGCGCCGAGCGCGGACAGGGCCGCCGCGGACGTGTCCGACCGGGCTAGTCCGGTGACCTCGTGCCCGGCGGCGATGAGCTCGGGGATGATGTACGAACCGGCATGGCCGGTCCCGCCAGCGACGAAAACGTGCATGTGACTGTCCTCCTGAAGTCGGTGGTGTGGGTGCGCTCAGCTGAGAATGCTGACGCTGAGGGAGAAGTTGGTGTGCTTGAGGGAATGGGTCATGAGGCCCATCTCCAGCAGGCCCGCGCCCTCCAGCCAGTGCGCCATGCTCAGGTCGCCGGTGTCCTGCGGGCGCAGTCCGAGGCTCGTGATGAACGCTGACACGCTCGCTTTGGCCTGCGCGTCATCGCCGGCCATGAACACGTCCAGCGGGCCGCCCGCAGCCAGGACGTCGCGGAAGAGCGTGTTGAACGCCTTGACGACATGGGCGCTTTTGGTGGCGGCCTTGGCGATCTCCTGCGCGCCGGAACTGCCGTCGGGGGTGACAAGGCCCTTGGCATCAGGGGTGAAGGTGTTGGTGATGTCGACGATGATCTTGCCGGCCAGCGCGTCTCCGTACTGGCTGACGACCGGCACGGCGCTGTCGAACAGCACGGCGAGGATGACGATGTCGCCGGCCGGGGCGGCGCCCCATGTTCCGGCCGTGGCGCCGTCACCGAGCTCCCTGGCCAGGGCTGCGGCTTTGGCCGCATCGCGAGATATGACTTCGACGGCGTTGCCGCCCTTGACGGCCAGGGCGCCGATGGCGCTGGCCATGTTCCCCGAGCCGATGATGCTGATGCTGCTCATGAGGTGTCCTGTCTTGGTTGACGATCAAAAAGGTTGACTACTCAACCATAGCATAGATTGGTGAGGCGTCAACCAAACGGGGTAGCATGGAGGGCGATGGAACCGAACTGGCTGAACGCTCGTGAAGACCGCGCCTGGCGGGCCTTCATGCACGCGAATCATCAGATCGAGGTCCACCTGAATCGTCGCCTGCAGGAATCGGGCCTGTCCGGAGCGGACTACTCGGTCCTGGCGTCGCTCTCGGCTCTCGATGAGGGCCGCATGCCCGCCCACGCCCTGTGCAACGCACTTGGCTGGGAGAAGAGCCGTCTCTCCCACCAGGTGCGGCGCATGCAGAAGGACGGGCTGATCAGCCGCGAGCCCAACCCCGCCGACGCCCGCAGCACAATGGTCTGCCTGCTGCCGGCTGGCCGCGCCGCCATCGAGAAGGCGGCCCCCGGGCACGTGGCGGACGTCCGCCGGAACTTCATCGACCTGTTCACCCCGGCCGAGCTCGACATGCTCGCCACCCTCAACGAACGAGTCCTGCACCACCTGGCCACAAACTACGACTCCCCCGTCGCAGACGAGCCTTCGTAGCCCTCAGTAGCCAGGGTTACCTACTGGGCCAGACTGTTCGTGTGCGAAAAGATCTATGGCAGGCGGTCCACGCGGAGCGGGCCGCGCTAGCGGACGATCTGCTCGGTTTGGGGCCTGCGCATTGGTCGACACCGTCGTTGTGCGACGGATGGGACGTGCACGATATCGTCGCCCACCTGGCGGCCACGTCGACGCTGTCACTGCCCAGATTCGCCAAAGAATTTCTCCTGGCCCGCTTCAGCGCCGAGCGAATCGTCGACAAACAAATCGCGGCGGGACGGCTACAGGAACCGTCGACAACTCTTGCTGCCTTTCGCGCTGCGATACCCTCAACCGCATCCCCTCCCCAGCCAACCATCACCCGGATCATCGAGATCGTCGTTCACAGCGAAGACATCCGACGCCCGCTGCAGATCGCCCACCACTACTCGACCACCCATATCGCAGAGGCGCTGAACTACCTGAGGCGACAACGTAGTTCGGGTGGCAAAGCACGCCTCGCGGGCCTGCGCCTACGCGCGACCGACACGAACATCGACATCGGAGACGGAGCCCTCGTCGAAGGACCAGCGGTGCCACTGCTTCTCGCAGCAGCAGGCCGGCGTGTCGCACTGGCCCAATTGGCCGGCCCCGGTCGCCAAACGCTCAGCGACCGGCTTTACGTGACGATGCCCCGGTAGCCACGCTCGGAATATCACATTTTCCCCGGTGATGCCGCTCGCGGGTCTGAGTCGGAATACGTTGTGATGCAGACATATTCACTACTGAGTATCAGGTGCAAAAGTATTGCCGGTTGAGCAGACAATTCGACGGTGGGGTGTAGGAACCGGTCAGCACGCCTCTTAGACCCCCGGTGGCCGAACCACCGGGTGCGATGATGCGATTCCAATTCGCGGGGGTGAGAACATAGTGTGTTCCAGATTGTGTCAGGGTGCTATTCCACGTGTGCGAGACGGACTCTCCCGCCGGCAAGTCGAATTCAAGCTTCCAGTCGGTCAGCGGCACCGCGCTCGAGTTGGTGATGGTGAAGCGGGCGATGAAACCGGTCTGCCACGTGTGCTCCACCGATAATGTCGCCGTGGCCGCAGCCGCATGAGCTTCGGGGGTGATGGCAAGTCCGAGGAGGGCAACAATCATTACCGACACGCTCACGTGAAATGCTGTGCGCCAGCGCTTCACGCAACTGCCCAGTCCAGCCATAGCGCCCAACACTAAAACCTAAGAGGCGATATCGCCCCTCGCATCGCGGGTACGCTGCAATACCTTTGCTCAACTGCAACCGTCGTGAAATTTCTGCCTTGGAGGGCGCGGAGTCGGTCAGCCGCCGGCTCAGGCTGTCTTGCGTCGAGGCCGGTAGAAAATTCCAAGCAGGAGTCCGACTGTTCCGACGATCACCAGAGGAATTCCCCAGTGGCGCCGTGATGAGATCGCCGAGTCGCATTGAGCCACGTAGTCGGGATGGCTGACTGCTTGCTCGGGGACATCGACGCTGACCTGGCCCAGGTTCGTCGTTGATGGAGCGGGCTTTTCGGCGACAATGGCATTGCCGCAGCCAACGGTCGAACTGCCACCGTTCCAGACCGACACCGGTAGAAGGAGTCCGACAAGGCCGGCGATCAGGACCGCCGCGCCTAGCAACAGGTTGCGCAATCGGTTCTTCACGTTGCCCTCCGTGAGTGGTGCGTGCAGCCATCCTGGGCGCTTCGGCCGTGGTCTCCCGGCGATCCTAAGCCTCAGACGAGACGGACATCGCCGAATTTCGCGCCAGCCTGATGTACGCGCAGCCCGCGGAGCGTCCTCTCACGCAACTGGCCGATACCGCCGGTACCGCATAGTCTGTCTTCGTGGAACCACGACGGCCGGCTGACGCGAACTCCACGAAGCGAGCGAGGGACGAACGCGGTCGCGAATGGCAACAGGCGGGCCTGCGGTCGCGACAGGTGATTGCCCGGGCTGCAGACAAAATGCGCAGCGCGAACCGCAGTCCCAATGTCATCGACATGGTCAGGCGCGCGCGCCGCGTGCTGCCCGGTGACCCAGGGTTCGGTGACTCGCTGTCCACCGCCGGTGACGGCGGTGCGCGGGCGGCCGCCCGGGCGACCGCACGCATGATGGGCGGCCACGAGTCCGCCTCGCAGCAGATGAGTTTGGCGGGACTTCAGGTATGGCAGGCGCTGGCCGACCGCGTCGAAAGACGGTCGGGCGATCGCGAGGTCACCCTCGTCTTCACTGATTTGGTCGGCTTTTCCGCCTGGTCTCTGGACGCCGGTGACACGGCGACGGTGACGCTGCTGCGACGCGTTGCACGGGCCGTCGAGCCGCCGCTGATGGATCGCGGAGGGCGCATCGTGAAGCGCCTGGGTGACGGGATCATGGCAGAGTTCGACAGCCCGACCGTCGCTCTGGCGGCCGTCGTGGCCGCCGACGAGGCGCTGCGATCGGTGCAGGTCAACGGCTACACACCGAGGATGCGTGTCGGTATCCACACCGGCCGACCGAGACGACTCGGTGCGGATCTGCTCGGAGTCGATGTCAACATCGCCGCCAGGGTAATGGAGCAAGCGACCGACGGCGGATTGGCAATCTCCGATGCCACACTGGGCCGTATCTCTAAAGATCACCTGACGGAGTTGGGCGTTTCGGCAGAATCCCTTCGCGGAGAATCTATTTCAGGGCGGGTCGAAGGAGTCCCACCAGGGATGATGATGTACCGGCTCACCACGTCGATGCGGTCACGGCGAAGCCGTGCCCTCGACTCACCCACTGATCGCGCCATAGGCTGATCTTCAAAACTTTTTCACGTCAACGCAACTCGATTCCGCAAGCAAAACTTGGGCGAACTTCACTCGCCGGGCTGCGGCCGCCCGTTGGCGGCCCGGCTGTTCGCCAGCGAGACCATCACCCTCTCGGTCATCTCCGGCCAAGGCGGTCTCAGAAGTACAGCGAGCACACCAATGACCGCTGCCAGCAAGCCGGTGCAGGCGCCGATCAACCTGTGCCGACTGACATCGACCGCCGGCGTCCAGGTAGTGGTGCCCGCATGAATCGTGTAGACACCGACCGGATGCCCCGGACGATCCCACCAGCCCATCCGGGAGACCGTAACGATCACGGTGCCGTCGCCAGCCTCATACGGCTCATTGAAAATCAACAACGGAACCTCCGTCGTTCTCTTTGTTACCCACTGCAGGACGGCGTCCCTCGGCGTCGCGGTGAGGTCATCTACGGCGAGTCAGGCCCGTGCCAGCCCGGCGTACGCATGTGTCGGGCGCTCTGGGGATCCCACGTCAAATAATCGGACATGTCCTCGTGGCGACCCATCATGGTTGTCGACGCTTCGAGGACCACGTCGCCGTGCTGGTCGGTGCAGACGCTTCGGGTCGTGACGATGTCAGCGCCGAAACGTTCGTCGACCGACTCGACATACATCGTTCCGCGCAGTACGTCGCCGGCAACGATCGGTCGATGGTAGCGAAAGCGTTGCTCCACCTGGATCATCTGAATCTGGTCCATGCCCAGGTCGACGTTGCCCAAAAAGTGCCGCTGGATCAGGGCGGCGAAAATGGCCGGGAACGTGGGTGAGGCAACGACCGCCGAGTAACCCAAGTCGGCAGCAGCTTTGTCATCAAGGGTGGCGGGATCGGTCGCTTTCACCGCCTGGGCGAAGACGCGCACATCCTCCCGTCCAACAACGAAGGGGTCGGGATAAGGCCACACCATGCCTCGAATGTCGGTTTTTAGGGCCATTGCTACGACCCTACGGCGCTGAGCACGGGATCGGAACTATCCGAAATCTCCTGCGCGCCGGCGCGCTGATCTCATACCTCACTCGGCTCTGCTACCTGGGCCTGCCACCGACGGCGGCGTTGCTCGTCGGTCTGCTCCCACCACGGTGGCGAACCGCGCTCCCCCAAGGCAACTTTCGCGGCCTGCACACCAGTTCGCGCGTCGGACTCCTTGGGTGTTCCCTTGGTAGTACGCACTTCCCGGCGCCATGCCATCAATATGTGGACGAGTTCGTTTCGACGCTTCTCGGGAATCGCCGGGTCGGTGGCACGCCACCTGCGACCGTCGATGACGACGTAGTGCCCGTCCTCGGTGGTCGCCTGTCCGCTCATAGCTCAGTCGCCTCCGCGGCCAGTACTCTGCTGAAGTTCCTCGATGAGCTCGGATGCTTGAGCTTTGTTCAGGTCATCGGGAATGTCACTACCGGCTTCCTGCCCCAGCGTGTGCAGATAGCTCCGCTGCGGTCCGGTCATGGGTTCGTCGCCGGTGACCCAATCTGCCGGGTCCTTCTCCGCCGTTTCGTTCGGCGCCTGTTTCGCGTTCTCGCTCATGTGCGATCACCTCCGGCGTCGGAATAGCCATCGCACATGCGTTCGAAACATGCAATTTTCGCGACGGGTCCGCGACGATCACGGGCGCGCGGACGTCCTATGACGCAAACGCGAGAGGATGTGCTGATGAGCCAGCCTGCCCCTGATCGGCCCGCGTCCTCCCCGGCGCGCGACATCGCGCGCATTGTTCTCGGTGCCTTCCTGGCTTACACCGGGTTCAGCCATCTCACCTTCGCTCGGAGTGCCTTCCGCGCTCAAGTGCCGCCCTGGCTGCCGCTGAACGCCGACTTCGTCATCATGGCCTCAGGCGTTGTGGAGATCCTGCTGGCAGTCGGCTTGGTGGTACTGACCCGGTGGCGGGTGCCGGTCGGATGGGTTGTCGCACTCTTCTTTGTTCTGATCTTTCCCGGGAATGTCTCTCAATTCGTCACGCACGCAAATGCTTTCGGTCTGGACTCCGACCTTTCTCGCGGGATCCGCCTGATGTTTCAGCCGCTACTCGTGATGTGGGCGTTGTGGTGCACCGGGGCATGGGCGGCCCTCCGACACCGCCGGTCACGAGCTCAGATGTAACGTGACGACCGTGAATTTCTCCCGTACCCGGTCCTCGGTTGGGCTGGCAGTGTGTGCCGCATCAGCCGTCGCGGCTATCGCCGCGTGCAGCTCCGACAAGCCCTCTTCGTCGCCAAGTACGACGTCCGTTGCGGCCGCTCCGGCGATGACCGCAGCCGAGTCACCGCCCGCCACCGCAGACAGCGGCTGCCCCACCCAGGCGCCCGGCAGCGGCGGCACGCCGGAGTGGACGCTGAGCGGGGCGACCGGCAGCGTCGCTGTGACGGGTTCGACGGACACGGCTGCACCGCTCATCACCGTGACGCAACCGTTCAGCGTGACCGAGACTGCGGTGCACACGCTGCGCGCCGGAGACGGCCCGGTCGTGGCACCCACCGCTACCGTCTCGGTCTGCTATATGGGCGTCGACGGACGCGACGGCAAGGTGTTCGACAGCTCTTACGAACGCGGCACCCCTGCCCAATTCCCGCTCGACGGAGTCGTGCCGGGCTTCCAGAAGGCGATCGCCGGACAAAAGGTCGGCTCCACCGTCGGGGTTGCGATGAGTTCGGCTGATGGCTATCCAGAAGGTCAACCCCAAGCTGGGATTCAGAAGGGCGACAGCCTGATCTTCGCGATCAAAATCCTCAGCGCCGGAAGCTGAGCCGGGCTACCCACTCTGTTTGAGGATTGGCCGCAGGTCATCCAGTCGGTCGAACAGGTGCCAGATGTAAGCCGAAGAACCGTCTTCGCGGTGTGGATGCAAATCCGCCAGCAGCGGGTCGTTGCAGTATGAGTCGAATGCGTCCCTCGACTCCCACTCGACGAGGATCAAGACCCGGCGCGGCGCGATGTCACCGACTATCGCCTCGCTGAACTCCCCCAGCGCCACCACACGTCCACCATGAGCGGACACCGCGGCGGGAGAACGTCGGGCGTATTCCAGATACTCGGCGCGATCAGCAACATCGAAAAGGTTCAACGCGTAGACGGACACGGCGGCACACTACCCCGCCAAAAGTCGCCGTGCCGACGCTACGGACCGCAAACGCCGTACCTGACGGCGATCGGCCGCCCGCTTGGACCCGCAAGCGTCTGGCTCACTGCGGGTGGGTGGCGACGTAGTCCGCGGCCGGGATCGGTGACGTCGCGGCATAACCGATGGGCAGCAACACATCTCCTGCTGTCGTTCGGCAGTAGACGTCCCATCGGTAGTAGCCGGCGAACGCCGCCGGGTCGCCGCCGATCAGCGCCGCGTACTGGTTGACCGCGCGAACGTAGTCGCTGGCGTGGTTGTAGCGGTAGATGGCGTGATCGTGGTCGTTGGCGAAGTTGTTCGCGGCCAGATAGCGGCCGGCCGCGATGATGCTGTCGTGCGGCGAGTGGATATCGCCGCCCTGACCGTAAGCCGCGAAAGTCGACGGTAAGAACTGCATCGGGCCTTGCGCGTCAGCCGTGCTCACGCCGTCGATGCTGCCCAGACGGGTCTCGACGAGGTTGATCGCGGCCAAATAGTTCCACGCGACGCCGGTCTCCGACTCCGCCTGGTGATAGAGGCCCAATAACTGGTCGGCTGGCGCGGGCGGGACGATGCGCCAGGCGGGCAACGTTGTCCGGGCCGGGGTGATCGCGTTGAGGGTGCGGCGGGCGTCGACATTGCGGTCGTAGATGTCGAGCAGTTCCGCGGGGATGCGCGGTCGCGTGGTGGCATCCCAGTCGGGATGTTGCCCGATGGCGCGATATGCGGCCTGCTGCCGATGTGCCGCCGCCACGAGCGCCGACTCCCCTGTCGACGGGTCGCGCAACGCGTGTTCGTCGGCGACAAGGTCGTCGGCTACCTGCGCGGGATTCGGCGCGAGCCGGGGCTGCGCACCGTCGGGAATTTTGGGCTCTGCGGCCACCGTGATGGTCGTCGGTGGGTTCGGGTCTGCTGCTGCCGTCGGCACCTGCGGTCCGGCCGGGTGCGAACAGCCGGCCAGCACCAGCATGACGGCGCCGAGCACCGGCAACGCGATTGCGCTTTTACGGCTCATCGTTGAACTTCCATCCACAGTTGCCGCCTGACTATAGAGCTGCGGGTAGTGGGAACCACGGAAAATCGATTGGCGGGGACCACGGCTGCGTCGGTGTTGGTGCCCCCCCGATGTGCACCGGGCAGTAAACGGCCTCCGCGACTTTGGCGAACTTCGACGCGGCATCGGGACTGAACCCGGAATTCTGCTGTGTCATGGCGTTGATCACGTCAGCTTCCTTGGCGCCCTGGTCCATCAATTCGCACACCCGCCGACCGATCGACATGGCGTCGGTCGCGCTGTGGTAAGTGATTCCGGCGTTGGTGAGCCCGCGCAGGAATCTTGCATCGGGGTCCGGGTCGGCATGCGCCGGCGCGGCGACCGCGATCGACACAGCTGCGCATACGAGCGCCACGCGAATCCGCATGACTTCATCCTTATGGAAACCACCGTCATAATCCAGACCGGACCACACGTGGACTTTTTCAAGAACATCGGCTTGACAGGACATTACGTGCGCCGTGATGCGTTGGCGCATAACGGGTTTCTCACACCGCCGCCGCGCTCCGGCTCGTCGTGCCGATCTGCTGAGTATAGTCTACTATATCTAGGGTGACGCCTCAGCTGCCCGTGACCGGCCGCGCCGCCGGCCCGTCGCAGGACTAGCGCACGTCCGAGGGCGGCCAGTGCGATCCCGGGGACGCGTGCCCGGGCTCGGCATGCTCGCCACGAGCCAACGGCACCCATTGCTCGGAGGGAGCGGGTTGCTCCGACGACGGAAAGTCCCGCAGCTTGCCGGACGGCTGTGCATCCCACTTCGCGAATGTCAGCGGCGTCTGCAGCCAGGCGTGCAGCAGGTTGTATGTCGCTTCGAGCGACTCGATGTGGGTGCGCTCCCAGCCATGGCTGCCGTCCAGCCCGAAGCCGACCAGTGCGGCGCGCGTTCCCGCGCCGGCTTCGATGGCGGCGGCGGCGTCAGATCGGTAGTAGCGGAACACATCTCGCGCATAGGGAATCTTGTGTTCCTCGGCGAGGCGGCACAGCTTGCGGGTCAGGTGATAGTCGAACGGGCCGTGCATATCGGCCATCGGAATCGTGACGCCATCCTCGATCGAGTGCTGGCCCGGAGCGCACACCGCATTGTCGACCGAGACAAGCTCGGCGACATCGGAAGGCAGGCCGTCGCTTGCGCCGTGGCCGACTTCCTCGGTGATCGTGACCATGATCGTGGTGCGGTGCGGCAGCACGACTTTCTGTTCGGAGAAGTTCCGTGCCAGCGCGAGTGCAACCGCGACGCCGGCCTTTCCGTCGAGATGACGCGAGACGATGAAGCCGTCTGCGGCCAGCTCGGGGCTGGTGATCAGCCCGACGAAGTCCCCCACCGCGAGGCCGAGCTCGACCAGGTCTTCCCTCGACGAGACTTTGCGGTCGATGCGGACCTCGACGTGCTCCCAGTCTGTGGGTTGGGTGTCGATCTCGTCGCCGAAGGCGTGGCCGCTGGCCTTGAGCGGCATCACCGTGCCGGTGATGAAGGCTTCAGGGTCGTCGCTGAAGATGCGAACTCGCGCGCCCGTCGCGAACCGGGCCGAGAAAGTTCCGACCGGAATCAGCTCGAGGCGGCCGTTGTCCTTGAGCCTGCGCACCATGCAACCGATGGTGTCGGCGTGAACCACCAGTGCACGGTCGGTGTTCTCCGACTCACCCGGAAGATGGGCGATGAGTGCGCCGCGACGGGTCAACGAGAACGGCACGCCGAAGTCGTTGAAGATGTCGCCAATCAGTTGCATCACGGCGTCCGTGCGCCCAGACGGGCTGGGGGTCTGCAGCAGAGCCAGCAGCGTGTCGATCATCCACGCGCGGTCGGACTCGGGCATGGCCGCGGTTTCGCCCACGTTGTCTCCCTCGTGCTTGTTCTTCAGAATTACATCCAACCAGCACCGTTGCCGGGTACTCAGGCCCGCGTCGCGGCCCTGACGCCTACCTCCGAACGTAGTGGTTCGCCCGAAAGCGTCAGACCGAGGGCTGACGGCCTGTGAGCGACCAGCCGCTGGCAGTATCGGCGGCATGGCTGTTACGGAATCTCGCGAGGTCGTCATCGAGGCGTCGGCCGACGACATCATGGATGTGCTGTTCGACCTCGAATCGTTGACCGAGTGGTCCTCGACTCATCAGCGGGTCGAGGTGCTCGAGCGCGACAAGGACGGACACCCGACCAAGTCTCGTCAGGTCGTCAAGATCGTCGGAATCACCGATGAGCAGGTGTTGGACTATGCCGTCCACGACGACGGCGTCAGTTGGACGTTGGTCAGCTCCAAGCAGCAGCGTGCGCAGGAAGGCCGCTACACGTTGACTCCCGACGGGGATGCCACCAAGGTCCACTTTGAGTTGACGGTCGATCCGACCATTCCCATCCCTGGGTTCCTGATCAAAAGGGGAGCCAAGGGTCTGATGGAGACGGCCACCGACGGCTTGCGGAAGCGAGTTCTGAAACTCAAGAGCGCTAAGTAGGCGGTCCGAGCCAGGAGGTGAGTGCGTCGGTCAAACCGGCGTCGGCGCCTTCCCCTGCCCAGGCCACATAGCCGTCGGGCCGGACCAGCACCGCGGCTGGGCAGGTAACCACGCCGAGGGCCGGATCTTCCCACGTGCCGACGTATTTCGCGTCGACCAGGCGGACGCGATCCGCCCAACCGGATACCTCGATACCTCCCTGCTCGCCGAAATTGATCAGCGCCGCGCGGCCGCGATGCAGCAGCGAGAACACCCGCAGCGGACCGTGCGCGGTGACCACGTCCAGATCCGGCATGCGTCGCCCGATCAGCGGATGTTCCGAGCCGAGGTCGTAATGAATGTCCAGCCCGGACATCATCGCGGCGAACCGTCGACGCGGCTCGTCCATGGCCAGTAGCTCAGTCATGATGTCGCGCAGCGCTATCGAGCCGATCGTCGCTGGCGCAGCAGCTGCATCTGGGCCATAGTGTTGCGCAGCACCCGCGCCGCGACCGGATGCCGTTCGTGGTGGTAGCTGTCGAGCAGGCTGTCCGGGGCCGACCCGTGGGCCACCAGGGCCAGCTTCCACCCCAGATTCACCGCATCCTGGACTCCCGTGTTGAGGCCTTGGCCGCCGATCGGATGATGCACGTGAGCGGCATCGCCCGCGAGCAGGACTCGGCCGTCGCGATACGTCGCGGCCTGACGGGCCATGTCGGTGGACCTGGAAATCCACGTGGGGCTGTGGATTCCATAGTCCGACCCGTATACGGCCACCAGCGCCTGACGGAGGTCGTCCAGGGTTGGATCGCCGCCCGGACCGATGTGCTGTTCGGTCACCATCACCCGGACGGGTCCCCCGTCGGTCGGCTCGCTGAGCGCGTGCACGCCGAGGGCATCGTGCCGCATGCCCCACTCAGGCTCTGCGCCTGATGCGACAGCCATTTCGACCTCGGCGAGCAGGTAGCTCATCGTCGCGTCCCACCCCGGGAACTCGATGCCCGCTGATTTCCGGACCGCGCTGCGTCCGCCGTCGCAGCCGACCAGGTAGCTCGCCCGCAGTTGCTGGTCGTCGGACAAATGCACGTCGACCCCGGTGCTGTTGTGCGTGACGCCGGCGACCTCGCGTTCGCGATAGATCGGAACGCTCAGTTCGTCGACCCAGCCGGCCAGGATACGCTCGATGTGGTTCTGCCACAGCGCAAGTCCGTACGGGTGGCGAGTGGGAAAGTCGCTGATGTCCAATCGGATCTGAGCGAACCCCGCAACCTGCGCCACTCGGCCGCTTGCCAGAAAGCGATCCGCGATCCCCCGTTGATCCAGTACTTCGATGGTGCGTGAATGCAGACCGCCGGCACGTGAGCCGACTAAATCCTGGTTCGCGCGCCGCTCGACAATGGCGACGTCGATTCCCGCCATAGCCAATTCGCCAGCCAGCATCAGCCCTGTCGGGCCTCCCCCGGCGACGACGACCGTATGTTCTGGCGTTGCGTCAGTGCTCACTGAGCGGTCCCCCAAATCGCTGAATTTTATTTCCGGCCAGCCGATTTTGGGGTACACCCCCGGTCTTGCGGCAAGCCCCGGGGTGCGCTATAAATTGAAGGTGAGGACGAAAATCCTCCACTTCTTCGGCTAATCGGGTCGCTTAATTCTTGATCAAATCCAAATTACGTCTTGACTCACTCCAGACGACAGCGGCATATTGGGTTCGTGTCGTCAACGTCGACGGATTACTCGGCACAGCTTCGGATGGCCGATCTTCGTGTGACCCGGCCCAGGGTGGCTGTGTTGGAAGCGGTCCACGCTCATCCGCATGCTGATACCGAGACGATCCTGTCGGCGGTCCGCAGTGGACTTCCCGATGTCTCCCGCCAAGCGGTGTATGACGTCCTCAACGCTCTCACCGCCGTAGGTCTGGTTCGCCGGATTCAGCCGCTGGGCATGGTTGCCCGTTACGAGTCGCGGGTTGGCGACAACCACCACCACGTCGTGTGTCGATCGTGCGGCGTGATCGCCGACATCGATTGCGCGGTGGGTGATGCGCCGTGTCTGACCCCGTCCGACAACGACAACGTGCTCGACGGCTTCGTTCTCGACGAGGCCGAAGTCATCTACTGGGGCGTGTGTCCCAACTGTTCGAGTGCAGTCCCCGATCACTCCCGTGATCACAGCCCGACCCCTCACCCCTGAAAGGAACGCAGTGTCATCCGATACAGCCCACAAAGGCAGCGAGAGCGAAAATCCGGTCATCGACACGCCTGAACCCAAAGGCGAAGCCCCCCGGACCAACCAGGACTGGTGGCCCAATCAGCCCGACGTCTCGAGGCTGCATCCCCAAGTGGCAGAGGCCAATCCCCTTGGTGAGCACTTCGACTACGCCAAAGAGTTCGCCAAGCTCGACGTCAATGCGCTCAAGGCCGACCTGATATCGGTGTTGACCACCTCACAGGACTGGTGGCCCGCCGACTATGGCCACTACGGCGGCTTTTTCATCCGGATGAGCTGGCACGCCGCCGGTACGTACCGCATCTATGACGGCCGCGGCGGCGGCGGTCAGGGCATGCAGCGCTTCGCCCCGCTCAATAGCTGGCCGGACAACGCCAGCCTGGACAAGGCACGCCGGCTGCTGTGGCCAGTCAAGAAGAAGTACGGCAGCAAGCTCTCCTGGGCGGACCTGCTGGTGCTCGCCGGCAACGTCGCCTTGGAGTCCATGGGCTTTCAAACCTTCGGGTTTGCTTTCGGGCGCGAAGACATCTGGGAGCCCGAAGAAATCCTCTTCGGTGAAGAGGGCGAATGGCTGGGCACCGACAAGCGCTACTCCGGCAAGCCCGGCACGCGCGACCTCGCGGAGCCGTACGGCGCGACCACGATGGGTCTGATTTACGTCAATCCCGAAGGGCCGGAAGGCAAGCCGGACCCGGTGGCGGCCGCGATCGACATCCGCGAGACGTTCGGCCGGATGGCGATGAACGACGAGGAGACCGCCGCACTGATCGTCGGCGGCCACAGCTTCGGCAAGACCCACGGCGCCAGCGGGGACGCGGTCGGACCCGAGCCGGAGGCCGCCCCGATCGAACAGCAGGGGCTGGGCTGGAAGAGCACCTATGGCACCGGAAGCGGCAAGGACGCCATCACCAGCGGCCTGGAGGTGGTCTGGACCACCACCCCGACCAAGTGGGGCAACGGGTATCTGGAGAACCTGTACGGCTACGAGTGGGAGCTGACCAAAAGCCCCGCCGGAGCATGGCAGTTCACCGCGAAGGACGGCGCGGGTGCGGGCACCATTCCCGATCCGTTCGGTGGGCCCGGCCGCGCCCCGACGATGCTGGTCACCGACATCTCGCTGCGAGAGGACCCGATCTACCGCGAGATCACCAAGCGCTGGCTGGATCACCCCGAGGAGCTGTCCGAGGCCTTCGCCAAAGCGTGGTACAAACTGCTGCACCGCGACATGGGACCGCTGTCCCGCTATCTCGGACCGTGGATTCCCGAGCCGCAACTCTGGCAGGACCCGGTACCGGCGGTCGACCACAAGCTGGTCGATGACAAGGACGTCGCTGCCCTGAAGAAGAAGGTGCTCGACTCCGGGCTGTCGGTGCCGCAGCTGGTCAAGACGGCGTGGTCGGCAGCGGGCAGCTACCGCAACACCGACAAGCGCGGCGGCGCCAACGGCGCACGGCTCCGGCTTGAGCCGCAGAAGCATTGGGAGGTCAATGAGCCAACCGAGTTGGAGAAGACGTTGGCCGCGCTGGAGAAGATTCAGCACGACTTCAACGACTCCGCCTCCGGTGGAAAGAAGATCTCGTTGGCTGACCTGATCGTGTTGGCCGGGTCCGCGGGAGTCGAGAAGGCGGCCAAGGACGCCGGGTATGAGATCGACGTGCAGTTCTCCCCCGGTCGCACCGACGCCTCGCAGGACAGCACCGATGTGGAGTCGTTCGCGGTGCTCGAACCGCGGGCCGACGGCTTCCGCAACTACACGCGCGCGGGCGAGAAGGCCCCGTTGGAGCAACTGCTCATCGAGCGGGCGTACCTCCTCGGCGTGAGCGCTCCGGAGCTGACGGTGCTCGTCGGTGGGCTGCGGGCTCTGGGCGCCAACCATGGTGGCAGCAAGCACGGCGTGTTCTCGGATAAGACGGGCGTGCTGACCAACGACTTCTTCGTCAACCTGCTCGACATGAGCACGGAGTGGAAGGCGTCGGAGACCGCGGAGAACGTCTACGAGGGCCACGACCGGTCCTCGGGTGCGCTCAAGTGGACCGCGACCGCGAATGACCTTGTGTTCGGATCGAACTCGGTGCTGCGTGCGTTGGCCGAGGTGTACGCGCAGGACGACGCGCAGGGGAAGTTCGTGGAGGACTTCGTCGCCGCGTGGGTAAAGGTGATGAACAACGATCGGTTCGACCTCAAGTAACGTTCGAAAAGCACTGCACCCCGCGAGCAAATGTTCGCGGGGTGCAGTGCTTCACAAGGGATTTCCCACACTCGCGCTTCAGGTAACCCCGAACCATTGGCCGACGAGGCGAGAGATTTCGATGTAGAGCGGGATCCCGATCGTGACGTTGTAGGAGAAGGTCAGACCCAACGATGCGGCCAGCGGCAGGGTAGGACTGGCTTCGGGGATCGCGAGACGCTGAACCGCCGGTACCGCGATGTACGAAGCCGCGCCGCAAAGCACCGCGAACAGGACATACGTTCCCGGTTCGAGGTCGGTATGGGTGAGGTAGGCGTAGGCGTGCGCGACGATGATCCCAAGCGGCGCAAACACGTTGGGTGCCAGCAGGCCGAAGAAGATGAATCCGCGGCCGGCGGCTCTCAAATCACGCAACTTACTTGCCGCGGTCATGCCCATCTCGAGCAAGAACAGGCACAACGCCCCCTGGAACGCTGTGATGAACAGGGAATCGGCGTCGTGAGTGACTTTGTGTCCCTGCAACCGACTTATGAAACCGATGATGATGCCGCCGAAGAGCAGACACAGCCCCGGATTGAGGAAGACCTCCCGCAGCAGTTGGCGCGAGAAGACACTCGACTTGTGGCCGGTGCCCGTGACGTCGTGTTCGCGATGACGTCGGCGCTTGGTCAGCGCGAACTGCACCCGCTCCTCGGTTTCCGCTTCTAGGTCTTCTCCGAGGCCGGGCTTTGTCGCCGCGCCGGGTCCAGGCTTCGCCGCTATCGGCGCAATGAAGCCGAGCTCGTCCGGCATGTTGCCGTTGGCGTCCATTCCCCGATGACGCAGCCGCGCCACCAGATACAGCGCGACCAAGCACCCGGGGATCTCCATCACTGCCAACATGACCGGCATGTACGCGTCGAAAGCCAGCCCGGCGGTGACCAAAACAGCAACGCACGTGGCGAAGGTGCCCGCCGAGTCCGAGCCGTAGTATCCCGCGACCGTTGCCCGGTCCACGTCCCTCAGCTTGGTGAGTCGGCTCAACAGGAAATATGCGAGCACGCCGATCACGGAGTTCACCAGAAAGCCCGTGGCCAGAAAACCCACGATCTGAGCGATGCTTGACGCCTTGATCTCGGCGAGCTCCTCGCCACCGTGCCAACCGATGGCTATCAGCAGGTACAACGTCAAGCCTTGGTAAATCACGTACGGGAACTCGAAGTCCACCTTCAAGATTCGGAGCAGAAACCCGAAGTAGAAGAAAAGCAGCAGCGGCTTGAAGAGATTGTGCAGGAAGTTCTCGAGGAACGAGTGAAGCATTCAATCTCCTCCAAATTCCGGGCCAGTGAGAGGCGTGAGTTGACTCGTGAAGCAACAGGTCTACAGCAGCGCGTGCGATGGGCGAGCTGATCTACCGTAGGCGTCTTCGACGCTCATTCGACGACACTGTCCACAGCTCTCGCACAAGATCGCCATTCTCGGCGTGAATAGTGTCGACCGTCTTAACGGAGTGTTGACAAGCAGTGTTGACCGGGCCGACCGCCCGGCGTCTGAGTCGACGAAAGCTAGTCTGGCGGACATGGCCACCGAGTCCACTTCGCGTGCGTTCGGAACTCCGGCACCGCACTTCTCGCTGCCTGAGCCGGCAACCGACGCGATGGCCAGTCTCGACGATCTTGCCGGTCCTGCGCTGCTCGTGACCTTCATCTGCAATCACTGCCCCGACGTCAAACACGTTGCCGCGGGATAGTCCGTCGCGCCCGCCTGTCGGACCCGCTTGGCCAGCGTGGCAGCTGAGGGCACGGGTCCTTCCACCAGCCATCCGGTCGACTCCCGATGACGGTCATGGCGCCGACGATCCACCGCACGCTGCCGACGGTACCGAGGTACCGCGGTGACAGTATGAGGACGTGAGCTTGCAGGCGCGCAACAACGTGAGGTTCGCCGGAGTCGACGACGGTCCCACGATCATGCTCGCTCACGGCTTCGGGTGCGATCAGCATCTGTGGCGACTCGTTGAAGCACGGCTTGAGTCGAGTTTCCGGTTGGTTCTGTTCGACCACGTCGGTTGCGGTGCATCGGACCCGTCGGCCTGGGATCCGAGGCGGTACGAGTCGCTGCAGGGATATGCCGACGATATTCTCGGGATCGTTGACGACTTGGACTTGCGCGACGTGACATTCGTGGGCCACTCGGTGGCCGCCATGATGGGAGTGCTCGCCGTCGCGACCGATCCGAGCCGCTTCGCCCGGCTGGTCCTCCTCACTCCCTCACCGTGCTACCTCGACCAGGGCGACTATCGCGGTGGCTTCTCCCGCAGCGACATCGACGAACTCCTGGACTCACTCGAGAGCAACTACCTCGGGTGGTCGCGATCGATGGCACCGGTGATCATGGGTACACCGGACCGGCCTGAACTTGCCGACGAGCTCACTGACAGCTTCTGTCGCACCGACCCGGCGTGCGCCCGGGTATTCGCGCGCACCACTTTCCTGTCCGACAACCGTGCCGATCTTGCTCGAGTATCGTTGCCTACCCTGGTGATTGAGTGTGCACAGGACACGTTGGCTCCCCGCGAGGTCGGCGCTTACGTCCAACGGCGAATCGAAGGCAGCGAGTTGGTCACGCTCGACGCCGTCGGCCATTGCCCTCAGCTCAGCGCTCCGGACAGCACCGCGGAGGCGATCGCCGTATTCGCCGGCGCGACGTGACACCGGAGTCGGTCGTCAGCGAAAACGGCTGGGACCTCTACGAGAATGCCCCGTGCGGCTACGTTGTCGTAGGGCCTGACCGGAGCATCGTCAGCGTGAACGCCACGCTGCTAGCGTGGCTGGGCTACGAGCGAAATACGTTGACCGGCAAGCCCTTCACCGATCTGTTGGCCGTCGGCAGCCTCATCCACTACGAAACCCATTTCGCGCCGCTGTTGCAGCTGCACGGCCAGCTTGCGGGCGTCACCGTCGATCTGGTGACCGCAGATGGTGGCCGGCTTCCGGTGTTCGTCACCGCCAACATCAAGTCTGATAGCGACGGCCGACCAGTCCTGATGCGCATCACGTTTCACGACGCGGGCGTGCGACGCTCCTACGAGCGAGAACTCCTCGATGAGCGGCAGCGGGTCGAGCGCGAACGTTCGCGCGTCCAGGTGTTCGCGCGAACTCTGCAACGCTCGTTGTTGCCGCCCTTGCTCTCGCCTCCGGAGGGTTTGGAGGCGTCTGCCCACTACCACGCCGCTTCCGCCGACGATGTCGGCGGGGATTTCTACGACTTGTTCCCGCTGGCACATGACAAGTGGGCCTTCTTCATCGGTGACGTGAGTGGCAAAGGCGCGGGCGCTGCCGCGGTGACCTCGCTGACCCGCTATACGCTGCGGGCCGCGGCGGCCTTCGACGCCGACCCGATCGAGGTGTTGCAGAACGTGCACACAGTGCTGAGCCAGGAGTTCCGGGACACCGTAAATCAATTTGCCACAGTGATTTTCGGCATTCTCACCCCGAGCGATGGTGGGTTCGACGTTCAGCTCGCCAGCGGTGGGCACCTGCCTCCGCTGGTGCTTGGCGCGGACGGTGAGGCGCGCTACGCCGACACCGTCGGTGGTCATCCCGTCGGAATACCCATGGAGCCGAGATTCGTTGCCACGCGATTTCGTCTCGGACCGGGCGACACGTTGGTCCTCTACACCGATGGGTTGACTGAGGCGCGGGTCGGTAGCGGCACAGAGCGCTATGACTTCCATGGCGCACTGCTGAATTCGCCGCCGAGCACGCGCCGGCCACCGCGTCGGCGATTGTCGTGGCGATTCAATCGCTATTGGACGGCTTCGGTTCAGGTCTGGAGGATGATGTCGCCGTGTTGGCGCTGGGGGTACCTCCGCGATGAAATTTGTGCTGGCCGCCTACGGGAGTCGAGGCGACGTCGAGCCATGCGCCGTTGTCGGTCGAGAGTTGCAGCGTCGGGGTCATGACGTGCGGATTGCGGTACCGCCGAACATGGTGGCGCTCGTCGAATCGGTCGGACTCGACGCGGTGGCCTACGGACCTGACTCGCACGCGCAGTTGAACACGGCGGCGGACTTCCTCGTCGGCAACATGAACAATCCGTACGGCGCTCTGCCTGAGGTTGTCGAACGTGTCGCCCGGGTTTGGGTGGACAAGGGGACGACACTGGCATCGCTCGCAGACGGCGCCGACCTGATCGTCACGGGTATGAACGAACAGCGGCTCGCCGCGAATATTGCGGAACATCAGGACATTCCGCTGGTCGCGTTGCACTTCTTTCCCTCGCAGATCCAGCAATCCGGCGCATTCGATTCAATGCTTGTCAAGCTGTCCGAACAGCCCCTGCGCCAGGCTCTGGGCATGCCGGACGCGTCCGAGCCGGCGCCACCCGCGCTGGAAATCCAGGCTTACGACGAGCGTTGCCTCCCAGGGCAGCCTGACCAGTGGGCGGAGCCGGGCAAGCCGTTCGTCGGCGCGCTCACCCTGGAATCACCGACGGATACCGACGACGCAGTCCTGGCGTGGATTGCCGAGGGCACCGCTCCGATCTACTTCGGCTTGGGCAGCACACCGATTTCCCCACCCGCCGAGATTGTCGGCATGGTGATCGCAGCGTGCGCCCAGTTGAACGAGCGGTTGCTGATGTGCACTGGGCCCAATGACCTGTCGGAATTCGATCATTTCGACCACGTGAAGTTCGTCGGCGCGGTAAATCACGCGGCGGTCCTCCCCGGCTGCCGGGCGGCGGTCCACCACGGAGGCGCAGGCACCACCGCGGCGGCCATGCGCGCAGGTGTGCCATCGCTGGTTCTGTGTCTCTGGCTCGATCAGCCAGTCTGGGGGGCCGGCATCGCGCAGCTCAAGATCGGTTCGGCGCAACGCTTCTCGGACGTCACTCAACAGTCACTGATCGACCAGCTGAGGTTGATTCTCATGCCGGACTACCAGACTCGGGCTCGCAATATTGCCGCCCAGATGATTTCGCCCCAGGAAAGCGCTTCCCGTGCGGCTGATCTTGTGGAGAACGCCGCTCAGGCCGCCCAGATCACCGATTGAAGTCCCATTGCCCGTAATCCGTTGCCAACACTTCGTCGACATCGATGTGTATGCCGCCAAGAAGCGGACCAGGATTCGACGCACTGTTGACCACTTCTTGATACAGCACCGCGGCGGGCTCACGCTGGCCGTGGGACCACGCTTTGGTCTGCCACGCCCACAGGTGCCCCGCTGTGCTCGAATGACCGATCACTCCGTCGTTGATTGCCCAGCGGCAAGCCTGCGCGTGCCCGTAGATCCCGGTTCGCTGCGCACCCAGTACCGAGTTGATTCCGCGAAACCAATTGACGGCCAGATTGTTCCAGGTGTCGACATTGATGTCGTCGTCCACACTGAAGAAGATCGGCGCGGAATCGCTGCCCCCGGCCGCCGTATGGAGCCCTAACGCGGTGTGCGCATCAGCCACGCCACCGTCGAAGCCGCGGGTGAAATCAGACGGCGCGTTCGGCCAGCCCGGTTTCCCGTACTGGAAGTTGCTGACGATGTGTAAACCTGCTGCGCGCAACGCGTCTGCGTACCCCCGGGTGAGGGGCTTCGCCTCGAAGTTCGCGCCCGGCCGCGACTCGGACACGTAATTCACCACCCCGGCGTAGCCGGCCGCGGTGATGTCATTCGGCGCGATCCGGCGCTCGGCGAAATCGATCAGCCTGGGGTTGTCGGCCGACGCGGTGCGCCCGTCGAGAGTGGCGCCCAACGGCGCCAGGCCCAGCAGTGCTGCTGCAGCACCGTATTTGGCAAGCTCGCGTCGTGAAATCATCGATCCGGCCTCAGCGAGACAGGAGCGCGGTCGCACTCCAGGGTCGTCTGCCCGGATGACGGGGATTCGGCTGTGGGCCCCACAGGGCCGGCCACATGAACATCGGCAATCGGCGAAACCGTCTGGCAGCCGCCATCAGATGTTCGGATTCGAGGACTCGCCAGCCCAGATCTTCGAAATAGGCCAACCCGTTTTCCGGCGCGAAGACGAACGGCGCGTTCTGCAGCATGCCGTTCTTGTTCATCAGCCTCTTCAGACCCGGCCCGCCGAAGTCGAACATCCACCACGCCGACCTCAGGCCGATTGAGCGCCTCCGAAAGTGCTTGGACGTCATGGTCTTCCAGATACATCAGCAGACCCTCGGTCAACACCAGCGCCTTGCCGGCGCCATCCAGGGCGGTGTCGAAGAACGCCTTGCGGGCCACCGGGTCGGCCAGGTCAACCGCTGACCGGGTCAACCGGCACCGGGGTGTCTGGTCGGCAAGCAGCTCTGTCTTCTCCGCGAGTAACGGTGCCAGGTCCGCCTCGATCCACTGAAGATCGGAGGGAAGGTCCAATCGATACGGCCGGGTATCCAGACCGGCCGCGAGATTCAGCACCCGGTCGCACCCGTTGGCGATCGCCACGGCGATGGCGTCGTCGATGATCTTGGTACGCGCGACGAGCCACCAGCCACTGCGGCTCGTCACCGGAGTCTTGGCGACGATCGCGCGGCCCTGCTCCCCCGCAAGGCGCTCGGCGAGCGGATCACGGAACAACGCGTCCGCCCGCGCCGATTCGGTGGCTCGGTACAGCGCTGTCCATCTGGCCGTATCTGAAACGTGGGTGACCAAATGGCCGGCGTCTGACATACGTTGCGTTATAGCACTCGGCCGCTGGTGGAACCGGGGTTGGGTCGTGTACAAGGGTTTGATGGACGATCCGGCCGTCAGGTCCGCCAGCCCGCCCATGCTGCGCGAGGCGATGGCCCGGCGGTTGTATCGCCGAGCGGTGATGACCGCGCAGATCACGGTTCCCGCCGTGCCCAGCATGATTGACGAGTACGTCAAGATGTGCGACAACGTCTTTGCCGCCTCAGGCGTCCACTACACCGCCGAGCAATCCGCTCAGCTCAAGTCGGTGCTTGCCGCCGAGTTGCTCAAGGCGTACTCAGCGTCATCGCGTTCGAACATCGTGATCTCGTTCCATGCTCCGTTCGGCATCGGGATGAACTACCGCGTCACAACGGAATCCGTGACGCTCGGCGGCGCCTACGACGGCTGGCTCGACACCCGGGAGGGGCCGCTGTTCGGCACCGAGCCGGATGCCCGGGTGTGGGCGCTGGCCGCCGAGACGGCCGATGCCGGCAAGCCATCCGGTACTCGACGTCGGCGCGGGAACCGGTCGCAATGCTCTGGCTCTGGCGCGGCGCGGGCACCCGGTCGATGCGGTCGAGATGAGCCCGAAGTTCGCCGACATCATCCGGGTCGAGGCCGAGCGCGAATCCCTTCCGGTGCGCGTTCTGGCCGGCGACGTCTTCGAGACCATGGACGGGGTCCGCCGCGACTATCGCGATGATCATCCTTGCCGAGGTGGTCCCCGATTTCCGCACGACGGGCGAGCTGCGTGGGATCTTCGAACTCGCCGCCGACTGCCTGGCGCCGGGCGGACGCCTGGTGTTCAACACTTTCCTGGCGCGCGAGGGCTACACCCCCGACGATCGCGGCGCGCGAACTCGGGCAGCAATGCAACACGATGATCTTCACCCGGGACGAATTGAGAATCGCGGCAAGCGAATTGCCGTTCGATCTCGTCAGCGACGATTCGGCTTACGAGTACGAGAAAATTCATCTGCCCGACGGCGCGTGGCCACCAACGAGTTGGTTCGAGGGGTGGGCCAACGGCCTCGACGTGTTCGACGTCGAGCGTGAAGACTCCCCAATCGATTTGCGCTGGCTCGTCTACCGGAAAGCGTGAGGTTCGACAGTTATGGACGATGCGATCCATTTCGTTGACGCGAACGGACTGAACTTCGCCTACCTGGAGGAAGGCTCGGGGCCATTGGTTCTGATGCTGCATGGGTTTCCCGATACCGCGCACACCTGGGACGGTCTTCGCTCCCGCATCGCCGCCAAGGGGTACCGCGCGGTCAGCCCGTTCATGCGCGGATACCGCCCCACCGCGATCCCGGCCCGCGACGCCGATCAAGAGACGTTGGCGCACGACGCCATTGCGTTGATCGATGCGCTGGGCGCCGGCGAAGCCGTCGTCATCGGCCACGACTGGGGAGCGTCGGCCGCCTACGGCGCCGCGGCCCTGGCTCCTGAACGGGTGACGAAGCTGTTCGTTCTCGCCATCCCCCACCCGGCCGCGCTCAAGCCGACGCTGAAAAAGCTCTGGGGTGTCCGTCATTTCGCGGCCTACAAGCTGCCCGGGGCGCCGAAACGCTTCGCGCGCAACGACTTCGCGGCGCTGCCCGCGATCTGCCGGCGATGGTCGCCGAGCTGGAGCCCGGACCCGAGTGAGTTCGACGCCGTGCGGGCGAGCTTTTCGGACCGCGCGAGTCTGAACGCAGCGTTCGGCTACTACCGGAAGCTTTCGCCGATCCCCAGCGCTTCGTTGAAGAAGCGAATTTCGGTGCCCACGGTCGTGTTTGCCGGACTCGGTGATCCCGTCGCCGAACCCGCGGACTATCGGCACGCCGCCCGCATGTTCACCGGTGACTACATCGTCGAAGAGGTTGATGGTGGCCACTTCATGCACCGCGAGCACCCCGACGCATTCGCGGAGCGACTGCTGACACATCTGTGACACGCGGCTGCTATCGTGCAGTGCCTATGCCGGATATGGATCGTCGCACCCTGTTCTGATGACGGGCTTCGGCGTCCTGGCAGCCGCCGTCCCCGTCCCGCAAGCCCGGGCCAACCCACGCCCGCCTGCCGCGCCGGCGGGCGGCTACATCTTCTCCGACGATTTCGACGGCGCTGCGGGTTCGGCGCCGGATTCGTCGAAGTGGGCGGTGGCCACCGCGCGTGAACACATCAAAGACCCGACGCACTGGGAGCTGCCCGAGAACATCGGGCAGTACCGCGACGATCGTCGCAACGTCTTCGTCGACGGCAAGTCCAACCTGGTCCTCAAGGCCGCCAAAGACGGTCCCACCTTCTACAGCGGCAAAATTCAGAGCCACTGGAGAGGCGGTGTGGGTCACACCTGGGAAGCGCGGATCAAGCTCGACTGCCTGACCCCGGGCAGTTGGCCCGCCTATTGGCTGGGCAACGACGATCAGGGCGAAATCGACATCGTCGAGTGGTACGGCAACGGCAGTTGGCCCTCGGCCACCACCGTGCACGCCAAAGCGAACGGCGGGGAGTGGAAAACCCACAACATCGCCGTCGACAGCGCCTGGCATACCTGGCGATGCCAGTGGGATGCGAGCGGGATCCGGTTCTGGAAGGACTACGTCGACGGCGCCCAGCCGTACTTCTCCGTTTCGGCGGACTCGCTGCCGGATTGGCCGTTCAACGGCCCCGGCTACACCGTCTATCCGGTGTTCAATCTCGCGGTGGCGGGGTCAGGTGGCGGCGATCCCGGCCCGGGCACCTACCCATCGCAGATGCTGGTCGACTGGATTCAGGGTCTGGTAGGGCTGAACGCAAATGACGGGGTGAACCCGCAGGTCCACCCCGTCACTGGCGAAATGTCAGAAGCCGTTGCAGGTGGCCGCGACGTTGTTGATCACCGGGTAGAACATCGAGGCCTGGCCCGGGTGTTTCTGCGCCTGCTGCTGAGCCTTCACACGGCGGGCATCGGGTCCCGAAGCGAGGTAATCCTGCAGAAAACTCTGTGCGTCCGGGTGGCTGTCCAGCAGGTTTGCATAGGTCGGGTTCTGCTGCAGCAGCGCCTGCGTGCACCTGGTTGTAATTGCAGGTGGTGTTGATCGCCTGCTCCGACAGCCCGTCCGCGGACGCGATCCCCGCGCCAGCGAGCGCCACCAACGCCAGACCCCCGGCTGCAGCAGCCAGCTTGCTCATTGAACGCGTGACCATATGAGGAACACCTTCCGGATTACGAACCGCCGAACTTCGGCGTCGATAAGCAGAGTTTACCGGAAGGATTCGCAAGGTCGACCTTGTCGAGGATTGGACACATAAACCTCACAGGTCACACCTAGCCATTCATACGCGCGGGTAGTTTCTGGGTATGTCCGAGGGCCCGGTTCGCAACCTGGCAGTGGATTTTTACCGGGTGACCGGGGTGATCCTGATCGTGCTGGGCCATTGGCTGGCCGGATCGGTGACCTACCGCGACGGATCCTTCGGTCGGCAGAACCCGCTGATGGATCAGCCGTGGACGCATTGGCTGACGTGGATCTTCCAGGCCGTGCCGACTTTCTTTCTGGTCGCGGGCTATGCCGCCGCGGTCTCGTGGGGCCACTGGCGCGCCGACGACGAGATGTCGCGCCAGACCTGGGTGCGGCACCGACTCGCTCGCGTGCTGGGCCCGTCGGCCGTGTACGTCGCGGTGGTGTCGGCAATCGTCCTGGCGTCCGGACGTCGCGGGAGCGGCGGGCTCGCTCCTGGAATACGCGGGCTGGGCGGTGGCCATGCACCTGTGGTTTCTCGCCGTGTACGTGATCGTGGTCTCGCTCACGCCGATAGCGATTGCGGCACAGCATCGTTGGGGACTTCTCGTGCCGGCCGCGCTTGGCTGCGGGCCTTGTCGCCGTCGACATCGCCGCACTGGCCGGCCACGTCCCGTATCTGCATTGGCTGAATTATCTGCTCTGCTGGGGGCTGCTTTATCAAATCGGAATCGCCTGGCAGAGAGGCCATCTAGCCGGGATCAGGCCCGTGGTGCTCGCCGCCGGTTCGGCGGGTGCGCTGTGGCTGCTGATCTGGCTCGGACCCTATCCGATCAGCATGATCGGCGTGCCCGGCCAAGCCGTGCAGAACACCGAGCCGCCCTCGGTGGCGATGCTGGCGTTCGGCTGCGCGCAGGCCGGACTGGTGATCTGCCTTCGCGCCCGCGGTCAACAGCGCGCTGCGCGGCGGGGCGGCTCAGCGGATGCTGTCGCGAGCCAACACCAACGTGATGGCCCTGTACCTGTGGCACATGATTCCCGTGGTGATCGTGGCGATCATTGCCTACCCGGCTGGGCTGTTGCCGCAACCGGAGGAGGGCGGAGCGTCAATGGTGGCTCGTTCGGTTGGAATGGGTGGCGATCCTCAGCGTGGTGACGGCCGTCGAGCTGGCATTGCTGTGGTGGGGCCGGCGCTTGTTCGCGCGCCCCGCTTCCGGGCATCAATGTGCTCAAGGGGCCGCTGGGCCGAACCCGTGATGCTGGCCGGGGCTCTGATGGCGTCGTACGGGTTGTTCGTTCCTCGCCGCCGAAGGCTTTGCGCCGGACGGGCATTTCCCGTGGCTGACCGCGGTGATTTTCGCCGTCGGGGTGCTCTTGGTAGCGCTGCGTTCGCCGGATCGCGTGCGCGCTACCGCAATTCCCCTGCGGGAGTGACGTCGAACGCGTCAGGACGATGCGCTCAGCGCGGCCAGCGCCGCGTCGTAATTCGGCTCCTGGGCGATCTCAGGCACCAGTTCCTCGTAGGCGACATTGCCGTCGGCGCCGATCACCACGACGGCCCGGGCGAGCAGGCCGGCGAAGGGACCTTCGGCGATGGTGACGCCGTAG
This sequence comes from uncultured Actinomycetota bacterium, assembly GCA_963796825.1. Classification (GTDB taxonomy): domain Bacteria; phylum Actinomycetota; class Actinomycetes; order Mycobacteriales; family Mycobacteriaceae; genus Mycobacterium. The sequence continues at coordinate 103,876 of CAWCNE010000003.1, read as the reverse complement.
TCCTGACCGAAGCTGTCACGGAACGCCGAGGCGGTCTGCACGTTCTCGATGCCCTCGGCGCCGCAGAAGCGCGCCTGCGCGAACGGCAGGTCGTTGGACACGTTCACCACCGATAGGCCGCCCGCGGCGGCACTTTCGTTGAAGTTGCGCACGCTGGTCGCGCAGACCGGGGTGTCCACCGACGGAAAGATGTTCAGCAGCACCGGTTTGCCCTGAAACTGCTCGCTGTTCACCGCGCCCAGATCCGATCCGGTCAAGTTGAATGCAGGCGCCTTGGCTCCGACAGCCGGCAGGTCGCCGACGGTGTTGATCGTGTTTCCGCGCAAAGTTATCTGTGCCATGCGCACAGTCTGCCAAGTTCGGCGGATCGGCGTAGGGCCGGGGCTGTTGACCAGCCACTGACCGGACGCGCCGCGGGCTGTCATGCGAACACAACGACGCCCTATATAAGGTCTACGTGTGCCTGAGATGAATCGACGAAACGTCATGACGACGATGGGGCTGGGCGCGCTGGCAGCCGCGATGCGGCTACCGGAGGCTTGGGCTCACCCGTCTCCGCCGGCCGCACCGGCCGCGCCCGCCGGGTCGCCCGGTGCTTACATCTTCCACGACGAATTCGAGGGACCGGCCGGTCAAGGCCCCGACCTCGCGAAATGGACGCCCCAGACCTGGCAGGACGACGTCTACCCGCCGGTAGACGGGATCTACAGCGCTGGGAACGTCTTTCTCGACGGAAATTCCAACCTGGTCCTGCAGGCCACCCGCCAAGGTGATCAATACTTCACGGGCAAGCTGCGCGGCAACTGGCGGGGTCCGATCAACACCACCTGGGAAGCGCGGATCAAACTCGACTGTCTATACCCCGGGCTGTGGCCGTCGTTCTGGACTGTCAACGAGGATCCGCAGCCGGACGGCGAGGTCGACCTTTTCGAGTGGTACGGCAACGGCGAATGGGCTCCGGGCACCACGGTCCACGCGGCATCCAATGGGAAAACCTGGGAAGGAAAATCGATTCCCGGGATGGTGGACGATGCATGGCACACCTGGCGGATGCGCTGGGATGAGGACGGTTTCAAATTCTGGCGGGATTATGTGGACGGCGCAAAGCCGTATTTCAGCGTGCCGCCGAAGCCGATCCATGTGTTCGGGGCCCCTCCCGAAGACAAGCGGTGGCCGTTCGGCAACCCCGGCTACTGGCTGTCGCCGATGTTCACGCTCGCGGTCGGTGGGGTCGGAGCAGGCGACCCTGCCGGGGGCACATTCCCGTGCCAGATGCTCGTCGACTACATCCGGGTCTGGTAGCGATCACCTGACCGCCTCGATCACCTGAGCCAGGTTGAACTGCCACCGCTCGACCAGTCGGAAACCCAGGTCGTGTGGAACTGCGAACGCCGGCGTCGCCCCAAAGAGCGGGCCGGGTGCGAGCGCCGTACCTTGCTGGTGAGCCGGGATGGATGCGTCGGCCTGGGTGATGATCCACACGACGCCGCACCGGGTCAGCGGCTTGGCGACAACCTCGGGGATCAGGTTGGTGTCGAAGACGTCGTTGCGGTCGATGGCGCGTTGCCACAAGGTGAGATCGATGAGTTTCCGGTAGGCGTCGGGGCGCGCCGCCAGCAGCGGCCGCATCGGGGCCGGCATGAAGGTGACAGTGTCGTTGACGAGCAAGCAGTCCCCGGGCGCGGCGTTCGCGCTGATCAGATCGGCGACCTGGCTGTAGTCCATCCCGTACTTTGCGTACGGACTTCGTTGCGCCAGAACATAATTCGGTGCCGCAGCAATGGTGAACAGGCCGAGTAGAGCTGCGACTGCCCAGCGTCTGGAGGCCACTGCGGCAACGCAGGTGCCGAGGACCAGCGCCAACGCCGGCGCGGTGAAGGCCAAGTAACGCGGCGTGTAGATGGGGTGGACCAACGCCGACCAGCCGACGATGAGTGCGGTCGGTATTACAGAGCCACGCCACCGCCAACGTCAGCAGCTGTCGAGCGGCCCGCGTGACGTGCACGGATCCATTAACCGCCAGTGCAACGGCCGTCACCACGACGACTACCGACAACAGCGCGAATGGCGGGCTTCTCTCGAAATACTGTTGGATCGCCACGTCTTCGACCGTCCGGTAGCCAATCGGCGAGATCCAGCCGATCTGATGCGCCTGGCCAACGGCCGCAATCAGCAACGGCGTTGCAGCGCAACCAGCCAGACCCGACGTCACGGCAAAGCCTGCCAGGACCGTCCGCCTGCGCCGGAAGGCGCAGATAAATAAAGCGTAAGGCAAAACCAACAGCAACACATACACGTCCAGCAGACCCGCAAGTGCCAGGCCGATCCCGTAACACGCCCAGGCCCAAGCGTTTTCACGCTGGGCGGCGTATACCAGCAGCACCGTCAGCCACACGGCGGCCATCATCGACAGGGCATACGGGCGAGCTTCGATGCCCGCCCAGGTCGTCCGCGGCAAGATCGCGCACACAATTCCGGAGGCGATCGCGGCGTTGCGCGACACGAACAACTTGCTGAGCACCACCACGCCCGCCGCGGCGCCGCCCACCGCAAGACCGCTGGGCGCCCGCGACCAGAACTCCGTGGGCGGGAAGACGTCGAACCAGCCGTGCATGAGCAGGTAATAGGCACCCTCGACGGCGTCGACGTTGCCCAACATCTGCCACAACTGCGGTAGGGAACGACTGTATGAGGCCGACATGGTCGCGGCCTCGTCGTACCAGAAAGACGGACGGCCGGCGCCGGCCAGACTGATCACCGCGGCCAGCACGCCGACCAGGCAGGGGTCGAGCCAAGTCCTCGGCCGGGAGTGATCGTCGCCGCTCTCAACCGGACCGTCGACCGTGCTGGGTTGTGCGCTGCGATCAGTCATCTGGGCTCGCCGCCATGTTGCCAGAAACGCGCCGACGCTGTGCGATCGGCTATCCCGGTCAGCGTCGCGTCTGGCGCACCCTGTACGTCGACGGCCAGGAGTGTCGACTGTCGTCGCCGACCAGCGCCGTGCCTTTACTACCTACTTTCACGGCGTACGCCTCCTCTCCGGCGCCGACCTCCCGGTTGGCATGCTCGGTGGCCAGGTAGTACAGCTCGTCGATGGTGGCTTCGTGATAGGCGACGAACGTGGTCTTGCGGACGATGTCACCCGCCGCGGCGGTCATCCGGTCCGGCACGAACCGGGTGGCGAGCGCCCCCAGTCCCAGCAGCGTGAACGGCACTACCCAGTAGCCGACGTAGGCCGCGGGTGAGTGGGCATCGAGGACCGATGCGTCGGCGGCCGTGATCGCTGGGATCGAGGACGACACCGTCATAGCGCCGAACACGGCGACCCAGATCCAGGTCAGCCGCGTGGTGATCTGGCCGAAGACATCGCTGTTGACCACCGCGGGCGGTTGATTCGCCGCGGCGTACTCGTGCACGAACGACGTGCCGAATTGCCGGCCGAGCACGGTGACCAGCAAGATCCCTGCGAAACTCAGCGGCAGCGCCCAGCGCTGCACCACCGACTGGCCCGCCAGCACGGTCAACAACGTGATCGACCAGAAATGTTGCAACAGAACCGATTTCGAGTGATCGTCGGGGTGTCCGGGTGAGATAGCCGGCGGCCAATCCGGCGACGGCGATCGCGAAGGCGACCGAAGCCGCGACAAGGAATGGTGCGTTGCCGACCAGGACCCAATAGACGATCCACGGTGCGAAGCCAAACAGAATGCCCACGGTTGGTCAGTGTATGAGCGCCGCCACACCGAGGGGAGCCTCGGGTAGCCAAGCGCGATTGGATCGGGCCGGCTCAGCGCTGCAGGCTGCGCAGGGTGCTCTTGACGAATTTCTTCAACACCTCGTCACGCCCGGACCCTGATTCCCTGGCACTGATGAGTTGGGCGTGGAGGCCGATCAGAAAGAAAGCGGCGCTGTCATATGCGTCGACGTCGTCGTAGAGTTCGCCGCGGATGCGTGCCCGCTCGATTTCGGCGGCAAGCAGCACGAACGTCGGGTGTTTGGTCCAATTCTCGTCTTTGGGCGCCGCCGGTGAGAAGTAGAGGCTGATGACGTCGCGGAATAGCGCTGCGCCCCAGCGGGTCTCGAGCGCGACGACGAGCCTGATGATTTCGTCCAGCACCGCCGGCAGATCGTGGCGGGTGTCGAGGAATCGACTGAGCTCCTCGGCGAGATAATCCTCGTCGCGGCGGATCAACTCGAGCAGGACGTGTTCCTTGGTGGGAAAGTGAAAGTAGAAGGTGCTGCGGGCAACCCCCGCCGCCTCGACGATCGCGTTGATATCCGCCGAGTGTCGCACCGGCACGCTGGAACTCCACGATGGCGGCATCGAGCACCCGCGCGCGCGTCTTGCGGCGCTGGGCTTCGCGACCCGTCGCGGTGTCTGGCACGCCTCCATTCTGCCGCATACGGCGCTTTCGCTGACAGATATCACTCGAAAGCCGTCGACGCACAGCCTCGAGTGCGGCACACCTATTTCATCGCGACATGAACCCGTCGATCCGGACGCCGATGGAGCGATTTCGTTGTCATTTGTCAGCGAACGTGCTAGATCTAAGAACCGCGACGGTATTCAGCGGCGCATTCGCGTCAGGTGAGGCAGGGACGGCATCGATGAACACCAGAGGTCAACGCATCCTGTTGTGGACGGCGCCGCCGGCGGTGGCGCTGTTCGCGCTGGCCTACCTGGCGTTTCCGGTGTTTTCACCGCCGCTGTCGCCGACGTTGACGCCCGATCAGGTGGCGGCGTTCTTCCGGGGCAACGTCACCGGCATCCTCGGCGTGGCGATCCTCTGCAACCTCATCGCGTGCTCGCTGGTTCCGCTGTTCGCGGTGACCGCCGTGCAGATCTCCCGGAGCCGCACGTCGAGCCCAGTCCTGACCTATGCCTACGTCATCTGCGTCGGCGTCGGCACGACGGCGTTCATCCTCGCCGACTATTGCTGGGGCATGGCCGCTTTCAGGCCCGACCGCGACCCGCAGCTGATCAGTCTGCTCAACGACATGGCGTGGTTCTTCTTCGTCGCACCGGTCGGCACGATCATGGTGCAGAACCTGTGCTTCGCGTTGAGCGTCTATCTCGATGACCGCCCAGATCCGATCTTTCCGCGCTGGGTGGCGCACTTCAACGTCGCGACCGTCGCGTTGCTGGCCCCCAGCGCGTTCTCGATTCTTTACAAATCGGGCCCGCTCGCCTGGAACGGTCCACTGTCATTCACGTTGCGGCTGACGACATTCGCCGTCTACATCGCGGTGATGTTCTGGGCCCTGCTGCGCGCCGTCAATCACCAGGGCGACGAGCGGGTGGTTCTCGCGTGAGCGGCAGCGTGGCGGAGACGCCGGCGCCCCCGGCCCGGCCGAGCCGACGTCGTGGCGCACGAACCGCAAGCTCGATCAGTGGATCGCGTTTTGGAGCGTGCCGTTCTTCTTCAACCTGTTCGGGCTGGTGTTCGTGCCGCTGAGTTGGATGATGCCGCCGCGGTCACCCAGCAGTCTCCACGCCGCACATCGTCGATTTCATGCACTCGCACAATCTGCTGATCGCGTGCGTGATCCTGACGCTGGCTTACGGTCTGGCGCCGGTGTCGAACGCCTGCTACCTGATGCAGGTCAAGCGGATGTCGGTCAGCCCAGCGTTCCGCTATTCGATGATGATCGGCGCGATCACCGGCGCGATCGTCGGCATGCTGTTCCCGATGTTCTGCTTCGGCCTGGGCGCATTTCGCCCCGGGTACAGCTCGGCGATCCTGACGATGCTCTACGACTTCGGCTACCTGGCGTTCATCGGCTCGCTGGGCTGCTTCTGCGTCATGTGGATGGCGTTTGGTCTGGCCATCATTCTCGACGAGAACAACATTCTGCCAAAGTGGTTGGGCTACTACACCATTTGGCAATACGTGACCGAGCTGATGGCCGCGCCGGTCTGGATCGCCAAATCGGGCCCGTTCGCCTGGAACGGCCTGATGACCTTCTGGTTCGCGATGGTGCTCTATGTCTCGTGGCAGTTCATCGTGTACTCGTGCATCTACCGGGCGATCAAGAACCAACCGGAGGCCGAACTCGACAATGCCTCGGCTGAACCACGATCCGCGCCCTTGAGCCCCGGCGGAGACTCGCGCATGACCGACGTCGCTGAAGGCTCGCCACCGGCGTCGACCAGTCTCCACGACTCGCCGACGCGCGCGGCCATGTCCCCGGCGACTCGAGCATGTGGTTCTTCGTCATCGGCGACCTGCTGATCTTCGGCGTCTATTTCGTCGGCTACATGTACTTCCGGGGCCAGAATCACGATCTGTTCCTGCAGAGCCAGGCTCGGCTGAATCTGGACATCGGCGCCATCAACACCGTTGTGCTGCTGACGAGTTCGCTCTTTGTCGCACTCGGCACGGCGGCGGCGCGCGCCGGAAACACGGCGGATGCTCTGCGACGGTTCGTGGATCGCGCTGGCCTTCGGCGCCGCGTTCCCGCTGCTCAAGATGTTCGAGTGGATCCCCGAAATCAGCGCGGGTCTGACGCCGGGACACGAACCTGTTCTTCATGTACTACTACGTGATGACCGGCATGCACCTGTGCCATGTCGCCCTCGGCCTGGTCATCATGTGCTTCGTCATCCGCAACCTGAAAGCATCGGCAGGCACCGAAGATCTCGTTCGTCGAGACCGGCGCCACCTACTGGCACATGGTCGACGTCTTATGGCTGGTCCTGTTCGCCTTGCTCTACCTGATGAGGTAGATCCATGACGTCACTGATCCGCAATCCACTGACGATCGTGTGGGCGTTGCTCACGACGGTCACCATCGCGTCGTCGTTGATCGCCCTCGACGGCGGCGCATGCGCATCAGATCAACACGACGGTCACGACCGTCGTGTTGCTGATCGCGGCGGTCAAGGCGTACTTGGTGATCTGGCATTTCATGGAGGTCCGCCGCGCACCCGTTTGGCTGAAGGTGACCACCGGCGGATGGGTGCTCGCGCTTTTCGCGCTGCTGCTGGGCTTCTACTTCGCCAGCCTGTGATCCGCCGATGACTGAAAGCTGCTCAGGCGGTTAGCTTTTGCGCCAATTCCCAGGCAGTCTCAGCCATGCCGCGATAGCGCTCGCGATATTCATCGGTGCCGGCCCGCGAATCGGCCGCGTTGCCGTCCACGCCCCGCCGCCACACCCCCGCGGTGATCGAGGCCAGCCGGAACATCGAAAACACCACGAACACGTCGAGCGAGTCCGGAAGCTCCCTGCCGGCATGCGCGCGGTAGCTGTCCAGGAAGGCCTGCTGGTCGGGAAGCCCAGTGCCAGTGAGATCTTCATCGAGGACGCCGCTTCTGCCGCCAGGTCCACCCGGCACGTGATACGTCACGCAGAAATACCCGAGGTCGGCCAACGGGTTGCCGATCGTCGACAGCTCCCAGTCCAGCACCGCCACCACCCGCGGCTCGGTCGGATGAAGCAAGACGTTGCCCAGCCGATAGTCGCCGTGGGCGATGCACGCCGGCGCGTCATCGGGCGGCAGGTGCTCGGGCAGCCACGTCGCCAGCAGATCCATCGCCGGCATGTCCTCCATGCGCGCGGCCTCCCACTGGCGGGTCCACAGCGCTACCTGGCGCTGCATATAGCCTTCCGGGCGGCCGAATCCCTCGAGTCCGACCGCGCGCCAATCCACCCGGTGCAGCGCCGCAAGCACTCGGGCCAGGTCTTCGTAGACCGCGGCGCGGTGCGCGGGAGTCTCCTCGCGCATGACACGGTCCGGGAAGACCCGCCCCGCAACGTGATCCATCACGAAAAATGTTGTACCGAGCACGGATTCGTCGTCGCACAGCAGCCGCATACGCGGCACGGGCACGTCCGTGTCGGCCAGCGCGGCCATCACGCGGTGCTCGCGCTCCACCTCGTGCGCCCGCGGCAACAGCTTGCCCGGCGGCTTCTTGCGCAGCACGTACTCGCCGCCCGCGGTTTGCAGATGAAAGGTGGGGTTGCTCTGGCCGCCCTGGAACTGTCGAACCTCCAGTTGACCGTCGAATCCGGGCAGCCGCCCGCGGAGATAGCGCGCCAGCGCAGCCTCGTCGAAGCGATGCGCAGGCAGCACCGGCACCAGCTCAGCCATCCCCGCCATCTGTCGCCCCTGTCGTCACGCGTCTGTATCGCGAAAACCCTACCGAGGAGTGAAATAGCGATGACCCGTTTGAGTGGAGCCGAACCATGCCGATGATCGACCTGACCTACGTGCGAGGCTCCGTGGAACCTCAGGCGCTGCAACGCCTGACCGACGAACTCGTCACCGCACTGCTGCGGGCCGAGCGCGCCCCGGACACCCCGTTCCTGCGCGACAACACCCTGTGTATCTGCACGAGCTGGATCCGGCCGCGGCGCGGCTGCACCCCGATTCCGTGTCGAGATGACGATCTTCGAGGGTGCGCTGACACAGGACCGCAAGGAGCAGCTCGCGGCCGACGTACACGCCGCGGTGTGTGCCGCAGCGGGAATCGAGCCGGAGGGCGACCGGGCGTTTCACATCTGGACTCTGATTCATGAAATCCCCGAAGGGAATTGGGCCGGCGGCGGCAAGGTCATCTATTACCAGCAGGTCAAGGGTTTGGTCGCCGACGACGCACCCTGAGGGCGTCGCCTCGGTTAGTGTCCGGCTATGGACATTTCGTGCGCGTTCGCCACCTCATCGGACACCCCGGCGCATGTCGAACTGGCGGAGTCGCTCGGCTACCGGCGAGCGTGGCTCTACGACTCCCCTGCCCTGTATCCCGATGTCTGGATGATCCTGACCCGGTGTGCCGAACGCACCTCGCGCATCGGCCTCGGTCCGGGTGTGCTCGTGCCCAGCCTGCGACATCCGATGGTCAACGCGGCCGCCATCGCCGAACTTGTCGACCAGGCGCCGGGTCGCGTCGCGGTGGCCATCGGGTCCGGCTTCACCGGACGGTTCACGTTGGGCAAGCGGCCCCTGCCGTGGCGGCAGGTCGCCGACTACGTCCGCTGCCTGAAGGCGCTGCTGGCCGGCGAGACCGTCGAATGGGACGGCGCCAGGATCCGGATGATGCATCCGTCCGGGTACGGGGCCGAGCGACCGATCGACGTGCCGATCCTGATCGGCGCCGACGGGCCGAAGGGGCTGGCGGTGGCGGCCGAACTCGGCGACGGCGTGTTCTCGGCCGCCGTTCCTCAACCCGATGCTGTCAAAGCGGCCGACTGGCGGGCCCTGCTGTCCTTCGGCACGGTGCTCGACGAGGGTGAAGAGCTGACCTCGGCACGGGTCGTCGACGCCGCTGGGTCCCGGAGCGGTGGTGATGTATCACGCCGATATACGAGCGTGGCGGGGCCGCGGCAGTCGACGGACTGCCGGGCGGGCGCGGGTGGCGCGAGGCGGTCGAGGCCCACCCCGACAACGAACGGCATCTCGCGATCCACGAAGGGCACCTGGTCAAGGCCAACGCGCGCGACGAGCCGTACGTCGCCGACCTCATCCCGATGGCCAGCGCGGCGTCGCTGACCGGGACCGCCGAACAGGTGGCGGAGTGGGTGCGGCGGGCTCGCCGCCGCCGGGGTCACCGAAGTCGCCTATCAGCCCGCCGGATCCGACATCGAGCGCGAGTTGCGCGCCTTCGCATCTGCCACCGGCATCGCGGGCTGAGTATTACCGTGTGGCCATGATCGCCAAAGTGGTCGTGACGGCGCTGCTGGCCGCACTGCTGGGATTCGCCGGGTTGATCAAGGTTGTTCGGCGTTGCGCAGTCGCTGACGATCCGCGACCACCTCGGCGTCAACCCGGTGCAGTGGCGGATGATCGGGTCGCTCGAACTCGCCGCTGTCGCAGGCGTGTTGGCGGGCCTGGCGTGGCCGCCGATCGGCGTGGCGGCCGCGGTCGGCGCAGCGCTGCTTGCTGTTGGGCGCCATCGGTTTTCATGCTCGAGCGTCCGATAGCGCCGCCGACACGGCTCCTGCGGTGATCGGTCTGGGCCTGGCCGTCGCGACGGCCATCCTTCAGCGGGCTGAATCAAGCTAGGTTGTCATCGCCGGCGGCGGACTGCGACAGCCGAAAGCTGGTTATTTCGAGCCGATTTCGTCCTGGTACTTCTTGGTCATATGCGCGACGGCGTCGATTCTGCGACTGCGCCAGGCCTTCCCGCACCTCGCTGGCGCGCGCTGCGGCATCCAAGGTCGGCTGCGCCTGGCCCTGGAAATGCGGCATCACTTCGGCGGCAAACAATTCGGCCGACCGTTTGGTCGCCGCCGGGTTGGCCCACTCGTGGCCCATCTGCAGCATGCAGCCGAACCCGCCCGATTGATCCCACATCCGCTGCACCTGTTCGCGCGCCCGCTCGGGGGTGCCGATCACGCCGGCGCCGTTATCGTTGATGACGTCGATCATCTCGTCGATCTGTTCGCCGGGCATGGTCATCTGCGGGAACGCCGCGACCTTCTGGAAGTAGTTGAACCAGGGCGCGAGACCGAATTTCACGTCCTCGCGGGCCTGCTTCTCGGTCTCGGCGATGTGGAACGGGCTGACCAGGCTCCAGTTCTTGCGGTCGACGGTGGTGCCGAACACCGCGGCGCGCTCTTCGACGATGTCCCAGTGGTACTGCAGGGCGTTGAAGCCATCGATGGTCAGCGTCGCCCCGATCGACAGCAGGCCGATGCCGTGCTTGCCGGCCAGTCGCGCCCCGGTCGGCGAGGCGACCGCGGCCACCGCCAGCGGGACACCACCCTCGGAGTACGGGGCGAGTTGCAGGCGGGCGTCGTGCAGTTCATGCGTGGGCGTTTTCGCCGACACCGTCTCGCCCCGCAGTAGCCGCACCAGGATGTCGAGGTTGGTGTCCAGTAGCTCGCGGGTGTCCGTCGGGTTCAGGCCGATCATCGCTGAATCGCTGGGCAGCGACCCGGGCCCAACCCCACCGATCACCCGGCCGTGGGTGAGGTGGTCCAGCATCATCAGCCTGTCGGCGACCCAGAGCGGGTTGTGATACGCCAGCGAAATAACCCCGGTGCACAGCTTGATCCACTTTGTCCGTTCCGCGGCGGCGGCGATAAAGATCTCGGGCGAGGCGATGATCTCGCTGCCGGCCGAGTGGTGCTCACCGATCCACGCCTCGTCGAAGCCCAGCGCATCGAGATGCTCGACAAGCTCGAGATCGCGCTGAATGGCCAGCGTCGGGTTGGTGCCTGCGCGGTGAAACGGTGCGATGAAATACCCAAACCTGAGCTTGGCCATGTGCGGTCCCCTAGCAGTCGAGTTGCACCGAACTTTAATCCGGTCCGCACGTCGGGACTCAGGAGTTGGCGCCCCGAATCTGCAGAGAATTCCGGGTCAGGGCCCGACGGGGCTCAGCCCCCGCCGCAACCCACGCCCGGATGCAACCGCCGCCACCGCCCGGTCCGCCGCCACCGCAGCCCACGCCGGGAATGCAGCCGCTGCCGCCGCCGGGTCCGCCGCCACCGTCGGGCCGCCGGGGATGCTGCCGCTGCCGCCGCCGGGTCCGCCACCACCGGTCGGGCCGCCGGGGATGCTGCCGCTGCCGCCGTTGGGTCCGCCACCGCCCGTCGCGCCGCCCGGGCCGCCGCCGCCGGGAGTTCCCGTCGGCGCAGGTGCCGGTGCCACGCTCGACGACGGGGTCGTGGTGGTCGTGGTCGTGGTGGTGGTGGGACCGCCTTTGTCACCGCCGCCGCAGCCGACCGCCAACAGAAGCATGCGCCGCCCCGAAGAACAGTGTCATAGCCATGCGAACGGACTTCATCTGTAATCCCCACTCTCGTCTCGTGCTCCCCGAGGTACCCGGGACGACCGGGACCGAAACGCGTTGACTACGAGCGGAGATCAACCTCGCCGGGAAAGCTGAGCATGGATCAAAGGAGCGATCTTCTCCGCCATGTAGGCGTGTCCGGCGTCGTTGGGGTGCACACCGTCGGAGCCGATCAATTCGGGCCTGCCGACGAACCAGCCCTCACTGATCGGGTCGATGAACGTCGCGCCGAGGTCGTGGGCCTGGCCGCTGAGAATGTCGCGGATATAAAGGACATCGGGCGGCGGATCGGAATCCGTCCACGGTGGGCCGATCACCAGCAGCTTCGCCGCGGGCGCGATTCGGCGAGCCAGATCCAGGGTGTCATGCGCCATCGCCGTCATCTGCATCGGATCGACGCCATGGTCGTTGCGCGAGCCGAAGAACACCACCAGCGCATCGTCGGGGTGGACGGCGCGGTTCGTCAGGTCTTCGAAGACGCTGCCGTGATCGCCGCGCACCACGTAGCCGGCCCTGCCTTCGGAGGCAACCGCGGGGGCGACCTGGACTCCTTGGCGTGCAAGCGTCAGCCAGGTGCGGCTGGTCCAGGTGTTCGGTCCCCAGCCGCCTTGATCGGTGCCGGTGGTGTAGGAATCCCCGACCACCGCGACGTGGTCGATCGGCGTCCCCCGGGCGACGGTATGAAAGGGTTCCGGCGCGGCGGCACCGTGCGTGACCACTCCGGCGGTCACGGCCGCGACGACAACTGTGGCCAGATGACCCACCGTTACCTGCACTGTCCACCACCTCGGCCGCTTGTCTCATCCCTACAAGCGGAATCGTAAGAGCTCAAAAGCTGATTTTTTGGCGTCGACGCGCTGGCATCCGATGGGCTACCGACGTGGGAGCTCGAGGCCTCGCGCCAAGGAGGATCGTACTTGATCAGTATGCGGCGCAGTATCGCTCGCGTCACACGGTGGGAGCTAGCCTGCGCGCGCCGAAATGGATTTCGGGCGTCCCTCCTGGGACCCGTCGATCGACTGCAGCTTGCCGCCCTCGGCAGTTGTCTCAGGATCGGCCGCGTCGACCACTGGCCGCCCATCGCCGACCATCCTGCGCATCCAGAGGCGAGCCGGTTCCTCAACGAGGTGATAAAGCACGGCCGCGCCGACGAAGGTCGCCACGAGCACCGCGGCCAGCAGCAGCTTTCCATCGTTGCCGAACAAGGTGAGCTCGAACTGCTGGGCCGTCCAGATCCACGCGGTGTGCACCAACTCGTGAACCATGTAGAGACAGAACGAGATTTGCCCGCCATAGACCAGCGGTCGGGTGGACAGCAGCGCCGGCAAGCTGCCGGTGCCGATCGCCAGCGTCAGCACCAGCGGCACGAACAAGATGTCGACCAGACCGCCGGTGTCGGAGACACCGTGCAGCGGGTGCGCGTCGGACCAGTAAAGGAAGCCCACCACCCCGGCGATCAGAAATATGGACGCATACCCCGCAGCACGTCGACCTCGGTCGGTGAGCTGCAAACGACTGACCGCTGCGGCGACGAGTGCCCCCGCGGTGAACTGCATGACGATTCGGGGCAGCCAACTCCACGGTGTGTAGAACTGGCCGGTCACCAGCAGTGACACCACAGGAGGGAGCGAGGCGCCGACCGCCAGCCAGACCAGGTTGCGAGCCCGGGTCACACGCGCCATCCGGAAAATCACCAGCACCAGCATCCCGAACAGCAGGTAGGCCAACCACTCGGCGCTGATGGACCACGCCGGACCATCCCAACTCGAGTTGTCGAAGAACGGCTGGAACCACAGCTGCGCCAAAAGGACCTGACGGACATAGCTGATTGCGGTGAACTGGTAAATCTCCTGGGACGGTATGTGACCGACGTGCAGCGTGAAAATGATCCACAGCGCGGCCAGGTGCAAGGTGACCAGATATACCGGCCACACTCTGGCCAACCGCAGCCAGAGGAAATGCAGGGTGGCACGGGTCGACCAGTATGGGCCCATCCGGTCGAGGTAGTTCCAGGTCAGGACGAACCCACTGAGGATGAAGAACAGATCCACTCCTTGGGCCCCGCAGTTGAGCACCGGGGTGAGTGCGTCGAGAAAATCGGGGGTCGCGTCGCGCAGCAGCGGACGGAAGTGAAAGAGCACGACCCAAACGGCGGCAATGATGCGAAGTCCCGTGAGGGCCTTGATTTCTCCGCTGCGCACAACAATCTTTCCGTGAGACCACAGGTGCTTCGTTCATCACTGCGTCACTATGACGACGGCGTTGGCAGGGTATCAGCGCGCCAGAGCGATAGCGAGTCGTCGCCCGGTGTGCCTCGAGGGCGAATGCGCAGGCAGGAAAGCGGAAGACATCGGTCCCAGCGCGTGTTGGCGCGTCTAGCGTCAGCATCGATACAACAGCCACAGCGCAGGGAGAACTCATGAAGACCCGCCTCACCGAGTTCTTCGGCATCGAGCACCCGATTGTCTCCGCGCCGATGGCGCAGATCTCGGGCGGCGAGCTCGCTGCCGCCGTGTCATCGAGCGGCGGCCTGGGCCTGATCGGCGGCGGCTACGGCGATTCGGCGTGGCTGCAGCGCGAGTTCGGTTTGGCTGACGGGGCGAGGGTCGGGTGCGGGTTCATCACGTGGAGTTTGGCCCGCGCGCCCGAGCTGCTCGACGAGACATTGGCGTGGCAACCGGCAGCGGTCATGCTGTCATTCGGCGATCTGCAGCCGTTCGCCGAGCGCGTCCACGCCGCCGGGATTCCGGTTCTCGCCCAGGTTCAGACACTGGAGCATGCGCGCCGGGCCCTCGACTCCGGCGCGGAGATCCTGGTTGCCCAGGGTGGTGAGGCGGGCGGGCACGGCATGACGGTGCGTTCGACGTTCACGTTGGTACCTGACGTCGTCGACCTGGCCGCGGATCGAGCGCCGGAGACGCTTGTGCTGGCGGCGGGCGGCGTGGCCGACGGGCGCGGGCTTGCGGCCGCACTGGTGTTCGGCGCCGACGGCGTCGTGGTGGGCACCCGGTTCTGGGCGTCCTCGGAGGCGCTGGTGTCGCCGCGCGCCCACGAGCGCGCGCTCGGCGCCAGCGGTGACAGCACGTATCGCACGCGGGTCTATGACCATGTGCGACGGCTGGATTGGCCGCCCGAGTACAACGAGCGGGCGTTGAGCAATCCGTTCGTCGACGGCTGGCACGGCAACGAAGCCGGGTTATTGGCGTCGCTGCCCGATGCGGTGAAAACTTATGAAGCCGCCGTCGCCGCAGAGGATTTCGGGACCGCCGCCATCCTCATCGGTGAGTCGATCGGGCTCGTCGACGCCGTTCGTCCCGCCGCCCACATCATCGCCGATATGACATCGGAGGCCGAGCGAATCCTCAAGCGGGCAAACGGCTAACAGATCCGACGGGCCGGCGCGCCCGCATAACCTGACATAAACGACAACGATCTGGTTGGCTCGACTTGTGGCAAGACTTGATGTGCCCGACGGGCCCGGCGGCGAAGCGGCGATGATCTGGACGCTGCGACCGCAACTCGGCGACATGGTCGAGCGGATGATCCACGGCGCCTATCAGCAGAGTGTGCTGCCGCCGGAGGAACGCGAACTGGCCAGAATGCGGATCGCGCAGATCAACGACTGCATCGCCTGTGCCGACTTCCGCGCGCCCTCAGTCATCGAGGCGGCCGTCGGACCCGAGCTGTATGCCAATGTCGCGGCATACGCCACGTTCCCGGGCTACACACCCCGACAGCGCCTGGCAATCGAGTACGCCGAACGTTTCGCGACCAACCACGGCACAATCGACGACGCGTTCTTCGGACGGCTACGTGAAGTTTTTTCGGACCCGGAGATTCTCGACCTGACGCTGTGTGTCGCAGTCTTCCTCGGCTTGGGGCGCACATTGAGTGTCCTCGGCGTCGATCAATCCTGCGCGATCGACGTGTGACGTGATGCTAGGAGACGAGTGGACATCGCATCGGTTGACGAGTTGCTCACCACCACCCGATCGGTTCGCAAGCGCCTCGACCTGACGCGGCCGGTCGGCCGTGACGTCATCCTCGAGTGCCTGCAGATCGCGATGCAGGCGCCTACGGCGAGTAACGCGCAGGACTGGCGGTGGTTGGTGATCACCGACGCCGACAAGCGTGCCGCGATCGCGGAGATTTACCGAAGCATCGGTGAGCACTATTTGCCTCGGCTCGCGGCATCCGAGTCGGACCCGCAGACCCGGCGGGTGCTGGGCAGCGCGATGAGCCTCACCGAAACGCTCGCGGACGTGCCGGTGCATGTGATCCCCTGCCTGCAGCGCCGATTCGACGGCAACGATCTCGTCGTGGCCTCGTCGGCGTGGGCGTCGATCATCCCGGCCGGCTGGAGCTTTCTGCTCGCGCTGCGATCCCGCGGGCTCGGATCAGTCTGGACAACAATGCATTTGGCCAAGGAGCGAGAGGTGGCAGAGCTGCTGGGCATCCCGGACACCGTCACCCAGGCCGCGTTGTTTCCGGTGGCCTACACGATCGGAACCGACTTCCGCCCGGCGTCCCGGCCACCGGCCGAGACCGTGACTTTCTGGGATGGCTGGGGTTAAACCCGAACGATGTTGCGGGTAGGTGAAATTGTTTCTTAGCAAAGTATTAAACGCTGGAACAGGTGACCTTAGAGTAGGCAATTAGCGTCTCAAACAGGTCGGGGTCATGGCTGACCCGGATATCGCAGTAACAGTGTTTGGAAACGGGGACGCGTCAAATGAATGACTCGATTAACACGGCAGCTTCGTACTTGGCGCCGCGACACGCCCACCTCCCCGTCGACTGCAATGGCGCCGCGGTGCGCGCCCAGTGCCGCCACCTCGCGACGGTGGTGACCATCACCGGCGCGATCGACGCGAGCAACGTCACTCAGGTCATCGAGTACGCCCGGCGCTTCAACCTTCCGGACAACCCGTTTGTTCTCGATCTGACAGGCCTGGACACCTTCAGCGCGCAGGCGGTGCGACTGCTGTACGCCGTCGACGACGCCTGCACCGCCGCCGGCCTGGAATGGGCCCTGATCCCCAGCCAAGCCGTGAGCCTGACATTGCTGGTAACTCACGAGGACACCATCTTCCCCACTGCGACCACGGTCCACGAGGCACTGCAGTACTTCGCCGATGCCACCAGTGCCAGGCGCCGTCTATTGCTGCCTCTTTTCACCAAAACCGCGTAGTCGCGCATCTCGGCTCTGACGCGCGTTTTGCAAAGTCCGTATGCTGCTATTTGTGTCGTCTAAGCCAACCATTGCCGCCGCGGTTCTGATGGCGCTGGCCTGGGGCACCTCGGCCGGCATGGCCGTTGCAGATCCCGCCCCCGCGCCGCCTCCACCGACCCCTGCGCCATCCCCCGGCCCGGCGCCGGCCCCCGGACACGGACCGGCGCCTGCTCCGGCAAAAACCACGATCGACCACGACGGCGTGTACAACGTCGGCACCGACATCGTTCCGGGCGTCTACACGTCGGCGGGCCCCGTTGGTAATGGCGTCTGCTACTGGAAGCGGCTCGGCGATGACGCCAAGCAGCCGCTCGACAACGCGATGAGCAAGAAGCCTCAGATCGTGAGGATCGACCCGACCGACAAGACCTTCAAAACGGACGGCTGCCAGGCGTGGCAGAAGAACGACGCCGCGGTCCCCGATCCGGGCAAATCCCCGGAACAGGCGAGTCTGGGGCTGGGCATTCTCAACTCGCTGATCGGCGGCGGCGGCGCACCTGCACCGGCACCTCCCGCACCAGCCCCCGCGCCACCCAAGTAGTCGCCGCCACACACGTATGCAGACCGTCGAATACGCCGCCGGTCGTCTGGCGGACGTCTTCGGCGAACCCTCTCAGCCCACGGTTCTGCTGTGGCACGGCCAGCAAGCAGACGCACGTTCCTCGGTCCGGTCGCTCGCTGAGCTCATTGCCGGACATGGCCTGGGCGTCATAGCGCCCGACTGGAATTCCTATGCCGCAGACGGCGGTCGCGCCGATCTACTGGGCTCGGTGCACTTCACCCGCGAGCGGGCCGACGACCCCGATGGTGTTGTGCTCGCCGGCTGGTCGATGGGAGGCCTCGCGGCCGCGGCGCTGACGATCCAGGCTGAGCAGCTGGGTATGGCCTTCGCGCATACCGTGGCTCTGGCCGGTGCATTCATGATCCCCGATCCGATCTTCAATGAGTTGCCGGCAGCGCAACTCCGTCACGCCGCGCCTTCGACGCCGTTCACTCTGCTGAGCGGGGTGGCCGACCGGGTCATCCCGGTATCGGTGGCCCACGACTTCGCCGCGGCGCTGCGGCATGCCGCTTGGCCGGTGCAGGTGGTCGAGTTACCCGCCGACCACGGGTCGATCGCCGGCGCAACGTATGACCCGGTCGCCGGGCGGTATCACTGTGCGACCGACGCGCGGTCGCTAGCGGTCGCCGCTGACGTCGCGGCCCACATCGTCGATGCCGGCCGAGCAGATCGCTGACTGGGACAGCCAGTGGTGCAGCTTTGCGTAAATCAGCGGATGGTTGAGCAAGTCAAAGTGATTCAGGCCGGTCAGGATCAGACCATGCTCCTGCGCAAACGGAATACGTCGCGACCGACCCAGGCCCGCAGCGCTTTTCGGGCGCACCAGATGGTCGCCGGCCAGCATCCCGAGCAGCGGTGGCGCCACCGTGGAAGACACGAAGTGATACGTGGCGTGCGGTAAGAACGGCGCCTCGCGGCAACGATCGCGCAGAAACTCGTCGGGATCGGCGTCGCGCCAATCGTCATCGAGACAGGCGCCGTAGCGAAGATCCAGATCGCTGCGCGCTTCAAAAACTGCATGCGGTTTCGAGCCCCAGGCCCACGACGCGTCCCCTGACGGCCATGCGGCGCCAGGCAACCGTGCGCGTCGGCCAGCTCGGTGCCCGTAGTGGCACGCGCTGCGCGCCACCAGTCCGCCCATCGAGTGGCCGACCAGCACGAGTTCGGTGATGGGTACCGGCCACTGATCGTGTAGCAGGTCGAGGATTCCGGCCAGCGTGCGGCCGTTGACCGAGATGTGCAGTCCGGTGTTGTAGCGCAACAGGATTGGGGCTGTAGCCCAGGTCTTGGTGCAGCCGCTCGCCATAGCTGCGGCGGTCGTCGGTCTCGCGCGGCGGGCGGGACCAGGACCGCTCGGTGAGGCACCAGCCGTGTACAAAGACGATGACCCGACCGGTCGCCGCTGGATACGCCGCGGCCAGGTCGTCGGTCGTCAGTGCCACCGAGTTGCCCCCGCGCCGAACCACCATCGCCCCGGCAAGGGGGTTCGCGCGGTCGGTCAACTCGTCGCCGTAGATGCCGTTGACCGCGGCGATCGCTGCTGCGACGGAATCCGTGCGCGTCTCCAGAGCTTCGTCGGCCTCATTGCCCCAGATCTCGGCGGCGACGATCCCTGCGGCGCGGGTGACACCGCGAAGTCCGCGGTCCACGCCGCCGTAGATCGCCTGCGTCAGCCCGTCGTGGATCATCCGGGTCGGTGTCGCAGCCGCCCCGATGGATCCGAAGACCCGACCGGCAATCCCGGCGGCATGCCGCGCACCAAGGTGGTCAGTACCGAGGATGCCTCCCCCGCCAGATCGCCGACGGCACGAATATCGCTTCGCTGCATGTCGCCCCCCTGTGGGTGAACGCGTGTCAAACTGAGTCGACACGTCGTCTAGCTGCTCAAATCCGCGCGACGAAGCCGGTTCTGAGCGGCCGGTTTGTTCACTCAGTATACAAACGTTTACTGTAGGTCTCAGTTTGTGGACTCGACCAGGCACGACCGAGCACTAGGAGCCCTGATGGACGCCGCCTTCTCGTTGGAGTTATCCGATGAAGTGGTGCAGGTACGCGACTGGGTACACGAATTCGCCGACACGGTGATCCGGCCGGCGGCGGCCGAATGGGATGAGCGCGAAGAGACGCCCTGGCCGATCATTCAAGAGGCCGCCAAGGTCGGGCTCTATACGCCGGACTTGTTCGCCCAGATGGCGGGCGAATCCACCGGCCTGGGCATGCCGACGGTGTTCGAGGAGATGTTCTGGGGCGACGCCGGCATCGCGTTGTCCATCATGGCCACCGGGCTGGCTGCGGCCGCTCTGGCCGGCAACGGCACCCCGCAGCAGATCGGCGAGTGGCTGCCGCAGATGTTCGGCAGCCCGGGCGACCCGCAGCTCGCCGCGTTCTGTTCGTCGGAACCCGGCGCCGGCTCTGACGTCGGAGCTGTCCGCACCAGAGCCAGGTACGACGAAGCCACCGACGAGTGGGTGCTCAACGGCACCAAGACGTGGGCGACCAACGGCGGGATCGCCAACGTCCACGTGGTGGTGGCGTCGGTGGAACCCGAGCTGGGCACCCGCGGGCAGGCGACGTTCATCATCCCGCCTGACACCAAAGGCCTCTACCAGGGACAGAAATTCAAAAAGCACGGCATCCGGGCGTCACACACCGCCGAGGTGGTGCTCGACGACGTCCACATCCCCGGCGAGCTGATCCTCGGCGGCCGGGAGAAGTTCGAGAGCCGGATCGCCAGGATCCGGGAAGGGCACCGCACCTCGAGCCAGGCCGCGATGATGACATTCGAGCGGACACGTCCCACTGTCGGTGCGATGGCCCTCGGCATCGCCCGCGCCGCTTATGAATACGCGCTGGACTACTCGCTGCAGCGCGAGCAGTTCGGCCGCAAGATCGCCGAGTTCCAGGCCATCGCTTTCAAATTGGCCGACATGAAGAGCCGTATCGACGCGTCCCGGATGCTGGTCTGGCGGGCCAGTTGGATGCAGCGAAACAACAAGGCGTTCAACTCGGCTGAGGGATCGATGGCAAAGCTGTACGCCAGCGAGACCGCGGTGTACGTCACCGACGAAGCCATCCAGATCCTCGGTGGCAACGGTTACACCCGCGATTACCCGGTCGAGCGGATGCACCGAGATGCGAAGATCTTCACCATCTTTGAGGGCACCAGCGAAATTCAGCGATTGGTGATCGGCCGGGCGCTGACCGGTCTGCCCATCCGGTGACGCATGCCGCTAGTGAGCGGCGTGCGCCTCCTCGCCGGCGCCGTTGAGCGCGAGCGCTTCATCCCAGTCGGTGCCGTTTACGTGCTCCTCGACGGCTGGCGGCTCAGCTTCGTATTCGCCTTCGTCCAGCCCTGCCACGACCCGGATCGCGGCGATCAGTTGCTCCACCAGCGGCTTCTCCTGCGCGGTAGGCGTGCCGCCTTCTTCCAGCTCATCGGGCAGCTCGCGCCGGAGCCCGAACCCGTTGGCAGCCTCGTGCGCCGACAGCTTGGCGTGCACGCGGGCGTTGTAAAGCTGTTGTCCCAGACTGGATCCGGGCGCATCAGTCACGCGTTCCATCAGGTCGTCGTAGCGCCGCCGGACATCGCTGAGCGCAATCATCACCGTCGGAGTGGGCCGGCTGTGGCTTGCCGCCTCGGTCAGTGCGGCGCGCAGTTTCCGCAAACCGGTCAGCACCACCTCGGCGCGCTTCTGGAATTTCTTGTCTTCGGGAAAAGGCAGCGAATCGATAGCCGCCCGGTACATGTGCATCGCCGCGTCGGCGAGATTCACAATGGTCTGCGCTTCACCCTCGTGCTGATCGAATTCGCCCATAGTCCCTCAACTCTTTGATGGTGGTCAGCTCAGGTCGTGACGGGCTGCCGCCGACTTCCGTCCCGACAGCTGCAGGGAAGAGGGTATTGGCAACAGCGTCGACTCGACAACAGTAATGCGCCCACCATTGGTTGGCAGTGTTACCTCTTCGACTGCCAGAACATGGGTATCCAGAGTTAGCGCAACCGGTCCGTGTAACACTGCCGTAATGGCTTATTCGATTGCTCGCCCCAAGCTAGAGGGCAACATCGCGGTCGGCGACGATCGCCAGTTGGGGTTTGCCGAATTCGGCGATCCGCACGGACGCGCGATCTTCTGGCTGCACGGCACTCCCGGCGCGCGACGGCAGATCCCGGCCGAGGCCCGCGTCTACGCCGAGGAGAATCACATTCGGTTGATCGGAATTGACCGACCCGGCATCGGGTCGTCCACCCCGCATCAATACGAGAACGTTCTCGCGTTCGCCGACGACCTGCGTACCGTCGCGGACACCCTGGGCATCGACAAGATGGCCGTCATCGGACTTTCCGGCGGCGGCCCGTACACGCTGGGATGTGCGGCGGCGATGCCGGACCGGATCGTCGCGGTCGGGGTGCTGGGCGGCGTGGCGCCCACGGTCGGCGCGGAGGCGATCAGCGGCGGTCTGATGTCACTCGGGACGCTGGCAGCGCCGCTGCTTGCGGTGGCCGGACTCCCGATCCGTTTGGCGGCAGCCGCCTTCATCCGGCTGCTCAAGCCGGTCGCCGAGCCCGCGCTGTACCTCTACGCGCGGGTCTCCCCCGAAGGCGACCGGCGGCTGCTGGTGCGGCCGGAGTTCAAGGCGATGTTCCTCGACGATCTGCTCAATGGTTCCCGCAAGCAACTGGCGGCCCCGTTCGCCGACGTCGTCGTCTTCGCCAGGGACTGGGGATTCCGGCTGGACCAGGTGAAGATTCCGGTGCGCTGGTGGCATGGCGACCGCGACCACATCGTGCCGTTCGCCCATGGGCAACACGTCGTCAGCAGATTGCCCGACGCGGTGCTCACCACGTTGCCGGGTGAAAGCCACCTCGCCGGCCTGGGTTTTGCCGAGGAGATTCTGCGCACCATGATCGAGCTTTGGGACAGCATCGAAAAGAAGTGAATTCTCGTCAGGCCTGCCACACCGTCGCACGCTGTGTGATAGATGGTGCGAGTGCCCGCGAACCCGCCGCTGACCAAGGACCAACGCAACTCGTTCATCGCCGCGCTGTTGGGCTGGACGATGGACGCCTTCGACTACTTCCTCGTGGTGCTGGTCTATGCCGACATCGCGAAGACCTTCCACCACACCAAGGCCGAAGTCGCGTTCCTGACCACGGCAACCTTGCTCATGCGGCCGGTGGGTGCGCTGCTTTTCGGGCTCTGGGCCGACCGGGTCGGCCGGCGCGCTGCCGCTGATGGTGGACGTGGTGTTCTATTCGGTGGTCGGCTTTCTGTGCGCGTTCGCGCCGAATTTCACTGTGCTGGTTGATTCTGCGACTGCTGTATGGCATCGGTATGGGCGGCGAATGGGGCCTGGGCGCCGCGCTTGCGATGGAGAAGGTTCCGGTCGAACGGCGCGGCTTCTTCTCCGGTCTGCTCCAGGAGGGCTACGCGTTCGGCTATCTGCTCGCCACGTTGGCGTCGCTACTGGTGATCGATCACCTGGGGCTGTCCTGGCGCTGGCTGTTCGGGCTGAGCATCATCCCGGCGCTGATCAGCTTGATCATTCGCTACCGGGTGCAGGAGTCCGAAGTCTGGGAAGCCGAGCAAGACCGAATGAAACTGACCCGCACCAGGATTCGCGACGTGCTGCGCGACGCCGCCGTCATCCGCCGGTTCATCTACCTGGTGCTGCTGATGGCGGCGTTCAACTGGATGAGTCACGGCACCCAGGACGTGTACCCGACGTTTCTGTCGGCCACCCACAACGGCGGCGCTGGGCTCTCTCACGCGACCGCCAAATGGATTGTGGTGCTGTACAACATCGGCGCGATCGCCGGTGGGCTGATTTTCGGCTCGCTGTCCCAGCGGTACGGCCGCCGCCACACCGTGGTGTTCTGCGCGGTGCTGGGACTGCCGATCGTGCCGCTGTTCGCCTATTCCCACACCGCCGCGATGCTGTGCCTCGGCTCGTTTCTGATGCAGTTCGCGGTGCAGGGCGCTTGGGGCGTGATACCCGCGCACCTGACCGAGATGTCGCCGGATGCCATCCGCGGCTTCTATCCGGGTGTCACCTATCAGCTGGGAAATCTGCTGGCGGCGTTCAACTTGCCGATCCAGGAACGGCTGGCCGAGACCCACGGCTACCCGTTCGCCCTGGCCGTGACGATCGGGCCGGTCCTGATCGCCGTCGCGGTCTTGACGGCGATCGGCAAGGACGCCACCGGAATCCGCTTCGGCAGCAGTGAAAGCAGCGCGACCGCGATCGCCGACGATGGCGGATAAGCTCAGCGGTATGTGGGGCGGCCTCAAGCGGTTCATCCGCGGCGAGCTGGCCGGGTTGAAGCTTCCACAGATGTGGCATCTGATCGCCGGGGCGGTCGTCGCGGTTGCCGCTTTGTTCGGTGGCTTGGACAGTGTGGATGCCAGACCGACGGTGTTCAAAACCGGCCAGGCCTACAGCGACGGTGAATTCACGGTAAACGTCGTCAAGGCGCTCGCCCTCGACGACGTTCGCGCGGGCAAGCGCGTGGTGATGCCGGCAGAGCCCGGACGCGTCTACCTCGGCCTGGTGAGCACGATCCGCAACGACGGCCCGATCCAAGGTGGACTGAGTATGGGTACCAAGGATGCCGAATTCGATCTGCAGCAACCCAGCAAAGAGTTCATGGGAGCATTCCGTATCGCCGACGCGTCGATGGTTCCCGCTCTGGGGCCCAAGCTGTCCGAGAAGGTGGTCTTCCTCTGGAAGCTGCCGCGCGACGCGATCAGCGTCGGTTCCAATGTCACACTGCGGGTTTGGCAGAAGCAGCTGCGTGAAATGGTGGTCACCTACGGGAAGGGCTGGCTCGCAAGTGAAACCAGCTTCGCCCAAGTCGTCGTGCCCGTGGTGAAAGCATGAGTGATGCGCATGCTGGGCTCGCCCGGCGAGCCGTCCTGCCGTTGACAGCGGTACTGGTCATCGCCGCCGCATTGTTGTGGCACCACTTGCCGGTTCCGACACAGATATACGCGCCGTTCGACGTGCACGGTAGCGCGGGCAGCCCGGTGCGTGGCCGTTCATTGGCGGTCACCGCCACCAAAGTTCGGGTGGCGCCCAAGGGGAAATTCGCGCTGAGCCGATTCACCACGCACACCGTCTCGGCCATCGGCGTGTGGCTTGTCGTCGATGCGACGGTGTCGGCGATCGAGTCGTCCGAGCTACCGTCGGCCGATCTGGTGGTGGGTGGCAACACGTATCTGGTGTCCGCCCGCAGTCCGACCCGCGGCTTCGGCGTCCACGTCGACCCGGGTCTGCCACAACACGGTTACTGGATTTTCGATGTGGCGCCCGAGTTGATCCAGGCGTCGATCACCCGACCGTTGCAACTGCGGGTGTGGGCCGGCGGCGAGAACCGACTCAGCAGCCGTCTGGTGATCGACCTCGACAACCAGCCGCTGGAGCGCACCGACGTGGTCATGGTCAAACCGTATGAGATCGGCCCGGCGGAATGAGCAGGCTGTGGGTGCGAAACCTGATCGGGGCGGCGGTCGTGGCTGCCGCGCTGGCGACCCTGTGCGTCGTCGAGCTGTACCCGCAGTGGTCGTCCTATCGCTCGACCGTGGTTCCGCAACACGTCATCTCCCGCGCAGCCAGCGCATCGATGTTCGGGCAGAGCTGGCGGCTGGGATCAATGAGTCGCATCACCAAGTTGCCGGATCGTCCTCTGGGGCCGTCGATACCGAAGGGCGCGACGCTAGCGGTCGTCACCATCGAACGGTCGGGTGCCCCGATCACCGGGCGGTGCGTCGGCGTCCTCACCGACGGGCGGCGACGATGGCTGGATCAGTCGAGCTCCGGTGTGGTCTATCCGCTCAGCCCCGGTGCCACCGAGTTCTGTAGCAAGCCCGGTTCCTTGCAGTTCAACTTCCTGCTGCCCAGCAACATCACGCCTACTGCCGTCGACATCATCGACGGCAGTAACGCCATCCTGCTGCGCATCAAGCTCTGAGCCGGCGTCCTGCTCGACCAGCTGAGCGCGGGTCGCGTGCAACCAGCAGTATCCGAAAGCGGTGGCAATCAGCGCGATTCGTAACGGCACCACGATCAGCTGCGAGATCACACCGAGGGTCGGCATGAACGATGTCCAGAACCCCCAGTCATGGGGGCCGACAAGCCACGCCATGCCGCGAAACAGGTAGCCGTGGTCGTTGGACGGCCCGTAGAAACTGCCCGTCGCGTCGAGCCACGCCAGCGCCAGGTAGGCGAGCACATAGCAAGCGAGCGCGACGGGACCGCCGTGCAGAATCAACTTGGCCGAGTCGACGACCGGCTTGTATTGCCCGGTCTTGGACATCGCATAGTCGGAAACCTTGTCGCGCAGCGGGGTGGGCACCACCGTCCATCCGCGCTGAAAACGGCCCGCCGGCAACACTTTTTCGATGAATGCCGCGCTGCGCTCGCCTACGGTTCGGCGTGCCGCGGTGCGCCAGTTCGCCTGCGTCGACACGCCGTAGACGATGCCGATCACGGCGAGCCACATCAGTGGCACCCCCGCACCGCCGAACACCGTCTTCACCGCCCAGGTCAAGCCATTCCACCCGATCTGGAGCGGTTTGACGTGGGCGAAAAGCTCAGCGCGAGTGCTGGTGAACCACACCACGATTCGGCGTTTGGCGAGCCAGCCGGCCGGATTGACCAGAAACGTGAATCCGGCCGACAGCGAGTAGCTCAGCACCAGAAAGACCCAAAGCGAGTCGATGTAGATGCGCACGGCCGTCAGCCATCTCGGGAGCCGGCCGGCGAAGTAGCGCAGCGGGTAACGGATGATCAGTGCCGCGATGATGACGATCCAGGTGGTTTTGGGCACCGGCAGTGCATGGGCATCGACTCCACTGAACGCTTCGCCCATCTGGTAGTCGAGGGCGCGTCCCAGGTAAGCCAGCCAATCCTCTTTGAACAGTTGCCAAGCCAAGTAGATCGCGAAGAACGGCGCGACGATCGCGGTGAACAAGTCCGCGCCGCGCAACGATGGCCGCGGCAATTCCGCCAAAACCGGGATACCGCGACGGACCACCAAAAACATCGCCACGTAGGAGCCCAGCGTGGCCAAACCGGCGAAGGGCATGATCATCGCCGCCCAGAAAGCGTTGTCGTGCCCGACATAGGCGGCCCATTCGACGGCACCTCGACGAGCCAGCACTCCCACCAGATAACACGCGACTATCTGCGGCCAATACCGCCATGCCAGCGCAAATGGCCGAAGCAGGTAGGACACCCGGACATGTTAACGGTGTTCGGAGGCGCCACTGAGCGCTTGACGCAGCAGATGCATCGCCACCGTCGTCGATCGCTCCCGGATGTCGGTGCGGTTGCCGGGCAGCCGAAGCGTCCGGGTCGACGGCGCGCCGCCGGCCAGCGCCACGGTGAAGCAGACGGTGCCCGACCGGCTTGTCGTCGGTTCCGCCGCCGGGCCCGGCGATCCCGGTGATCGCCACCGCGGTGTCGGCGCCGAAGCGGCGCAGCGCACCGGCGGCCATCGCCTCGGCCACCGGCTCGGACACCGCGCCGTGCGCGTCGATCAGCGCCGGATCGACGCCGAGCAACTCGGTTTTCGCATCGTTGGCGTAGGCCACCAGTCCCCCGGCCAGGTACGCCGACGAACCCGGCCGTTCGGTGAGCCGTGCCGCCAGCAGTCCGCCGGTGCACGACTCCGCCGTCGCGATCCGGCGCCCGGTCAACAGCTGCGCGACCTGATCGTCGACCTGGGAGCCGTCTTCGGAGAAGATCTGCTGCCCGTGCCGGTCCCGGAGCAGTTCGGTCAGTCGGCGGTAGGTGTCGGCGGCGTCGGGCTCGTAGCGGGTGACCATCTCGATCTCGCCGCGGCGCAGGCAGGTGGTGATCTCCAGCGCGCCGAATTCGGGTACGTCGTGCTCGGCCTCGCGCAGGGTCTCGGCCAGACCGGACTCCGGCAGCCCGAACATCCTGATGGTGTCCTGGCGGTAGATGGTCCGGCCCGGCGATGGCTTCCTGGACGTCCGGTAGCTGCACCGCGGTCTTCCACATCGGCTGCAGTTCGCGCGGCGGACCGGGCAGCACGACGACGGTCGGCTTGCCGGGAACGACGACGCCGGGCGCGGTTCCGACCGGATCCATCACCACCGCTCCGACCGGAACCATGGCCTGCTTGCGGTTGGCGGCGCGCACTGCCTCGAAATCGCCGGTGCCGATGCGGGCCATCAGCTTCTTCAAGATCTCGGCGATCTTGTTCTCCAGCTCGGCGTCCAGCGCCAGCTCGCGGCCGCAGAACCGGGCGACGGTGGCGACGGTCATGTCGTCGGCGGTCGGCCCGAGGCCGCCGCTGGTGACGATCAGGTCCACACCCTCGTCGGCCATGAAGCGCAGCTGCGCCTCGATGTCGGCGGCGCGGTCGCCGCAGATGGTGATGTGGGCGAGTTCGACGCCCAGCTCGAGAAGGCGGTCGGCGAGCCATGGGCCGTTGCGGTCGGCGACCCGGCCGGTCAGAACTTCGGTTCCGGTGACGACAATGCCCGCGCGTGCACTCACCGCTATGACATTAGGCGGGCGGATCGGGCCGCGTGGACAGGTGCCGCTCGACCGACTCGGTCTTGCTGGTCATCGCGTCGGTGACGCCGGATCGCCAGTCGGCCTTGATCACCACGCTGACTCGGGTGGCGCGGGCCGCCACCGCTTCGACGGCGCGTTCGACGACGGCCATCACCTGACTCCAGCTGTCCCCTTCGATGACGGTGAACATCGAGTCGGTCTTGTTCGGTAACCCGGACTCCCGGACCACCCGGACCGCTTCGGCGACGATCTCGCCGACGCCCTCGCCGACCCCGAGCGGCGTGACCGAGAACGCGACCAGCACTGACATCTGGCGAGCCTACCTACGACGCGGGCTCTCACGCGTGGCAGCATCGGGCCATGCGGGTTCTGGTGCAACGAGTCGCGTCGGCAACGGTGTCGGTGGACGGCCGGGTCGTCGGCGCGATCCGGCCCGTCGGCCAGGGCCTGCTGGCGTTTGTCGGGGTGACGCATGACGACGATGTCGACAAAGCCCGACGGCTCGCCGAAAAGCTCTGGCAGCTAAGGATTCTCGACGATCAGCGGTCCGCTTCCGACATCAACGCGCCGATCATGGTGGTCAGCCAGTTCACCCTGTACGCCGACACCGCCAAGGGCCGGCGGCCGTCGTGGAACGCCGCCGCGCCGGGCGCGGTCGCCGAGCCGCTGGTCGCCGAGTTCGTGCAGGCGCTGCGCACCTTGGGTGCCGACGTGGAAACCGGGATCTTCGGCGCCGACATGCAGGTCGAACTGGTGAACGACGGGCCGGTGACGGTGCTGCTGGAGTTGTGACAGGGCCGAGTGTGCCGGTTATGAAGGCGATTCCGCGATTATTCCATCGATACACTGCACAGTCGGCGGTGTGGGCGTCTAGGACACCACGGTGTAGGCGCTCCCCGTCCATGCGCTCCCACAGGACGCCGCCGGCGGCGGTCACTCCCGCCCGGATCAGGTCGCGCTTGAGGATCTTGGTGGTCGCCGTCTGCGGAAGCGCATCGTTGATCCGGACGAACCGGGGCCAGGCTTTCGGCGACAAGTCCGGTTGGGTGGCCAGGAATTTCTCGAATTCGTCCGGCGTCAGTGACTGGCCGTCGTTGAGGACGATGGCGGCCATCACCTGGTCGCCCACTTCGTCATCGGGAACCCCGTAGACCGCAACCTGATTGATCGGGGCCAGTCGCTGCAGAATTCGCTCGATGGGCGCGGCCGCGAGGTTCTCGCCGTCGACGCGCAGCCAGTCGGAGGTACGGCCGGCCAGGTAGATCCAGCCGTCGGCGTCGCGATAGGCCAGGTCGCCGGACCAGTACATGCCGTGGCGCATCCGCTCGCTGGTGGCCGCCGGGTCGTTGTAGTAGCCCGCGAACGGACCGGAGCCCTCGGTGTTCACCAGTTCCCCGACCGCCTCGTCGAAGTTGGCCAGCGCACCGTGCTCGTCGAAAACCGCTGGCGCACATTCGGTCAAGGTCTGCGAATCGTAAATGGCGACGCCGGGATAGCCCTTGCCGATGGACCCGGTCGGGGTGCCGTCTTCGCGGGTGATGATCACCGCGAACTCGCTGGAGCCGAAGCTGTCGACCACCCGGCAGCCGAATCGCCGGGCGAACTCGTCGATGTCGCGATCGGACGCCTCGTTGCCGAAGGCGATGCGCAGGGTGTTGTCCGCGTCGTCGGGTTGCTCCGGGGTGGCCAGCAGCAGGGCCAGCGGCTTGCCGACGTAGTTGAGGTACGTGACGCCGTAGCGGCGGACATCGGCCAGGAATCTCGACGTCGAGAATCGGGCCGGAACCATCGTCGCGCCACTCGCCGATGGCCACCGCCCAGCCGGCAGCCACGCCGTTGGAATGAAACAGCGGCATCGCCAGGTAGCACACGTCGTCCGCGGTGACCTCGTACTGCCCGATCAGGCTTGCGCCGCACATAATCGCCATCACGTGGGAGAACCGCACCGCCTTCGGATCGCCGCTGGTTCCCGACGTGAAGATCATCATCAGGGTGTCGATCGAAGCCGACCTCGCGGTGCGGGACGAGTGGCGGTGCGTCCGCGACCGCGTCGAGGTATACCGCGCGACGCCACGTCGAGCACGATGACGCCGTGCAGGTCCAAGCCGTCCAGCAGTGGTCGATGATCGGAATCGACAAGCAGCAGTTGACAATCCGATCGCCGGATGTCCGACAGCAGCCCGGTGCCGCGCCGGGTGGTGTTGATCCCGCACAACACGTAGCCGCCCAACCCGGCCGCCGCCATCGAGCGCAGCATGGCCGGCGAATTGCCGAGCAGCGCGCCGACGTGCAGTGGACGAGCCGGTGTCGGCGAGCCCGATCAGCGCCGACGCCTCGGCGGCGGCCTCGGCGAGATGCTCACGCCAGGTCCAGGTCCGTTCGCCGTGCGCGACCGCCGGGGTGTCGTCGTGCATGCGGGACCGCAGCAGCTGCTGCACGGTCTCAAACATCGGTCCGGCCGATACTTCAGCAGCGTGACCCCGGTGTCGGGGATGTCGCAGAACACCGGGCTCACCCGCATTCCGATCCGGACGTCGGCGGGATCCACG
This sequence comes from uncultured Actinomycetota bacterium, assembly GCA_963796825.1. Taxonomy (GTDB): domain Bacteria; phylum Actinomycetota; class Actinomycetes; order Mycobacteriales; family Mycobacteriaceae; genus Mycobacterium. The sequence goes on along the minus strand of CAWCNE010000003.1, from coordinate 73,249 downwards.
TCGACCAGTTCGGTGCTGAACCGCGGTCCGGCGTCCCACTCGACGACGGCGAGGATCTGCGGCACCGCATCCGCCCACGGCGGACCGGTGGGTCGGCGCGCCACGGTGAACGTGTACAGCGTTCCGGCGCCGTCGATTTCGCGCCACTGCAGGTCGTCGGCCAGCGTGCCCGGCGCCAGCGTGCGCGGATAGAACACGTAGCGTCCCAGCGACGGCGAGAACTGCACCAGGATCCGGTGCTCGGTGAGCGCCTGCCAGAACGGCGCCGATACCGGTGTGGCCTCGGGAAGTGGTGTCGCTTCGGTCATGTCAGTCACCGCCCAGCACCAGAGCGACCTGTTCGCTCATGATGCCGCCGGTGCCGCTGACGAATGCGCGGTGGCAGTTCGGCGACCTGCGCGGCCGCGGCCCGGCCCATCACCTGGCGCGCGGCGTCGACCACGTGATGCATGCCGCCGGCCATGCCCGCCTGACCGAAGGAGAGTTGCCCGCCTGCGGTGTTGAGCGGAAAGTCGCCGGCAAAGGTGAGGTCACGCTGGTTGACCCACGCCATGCCTTCGCCTTTGCCGCAGAACCCGGCATCCTCGAGCGTCATCAGGACGGTGATGGTGTAGCAGTCGTACAGCGACGCCATGTCGATGTCCGACGGGGTCAGGCCTGCCATCGCGAAGGCGCGTTCGGCGGCGCGCGACACCGGCGTCGTCATCAGGTCCTCGGCGTAGGTCGCCGTCTTGAAGGCGATGTGTTCGCCGAATCCCTTGATCCACACCGGGCGGTGGCGCGCCCGGCGGGCGATGTCGGCGTTGGCGATCAGGACGCCGGTTCCGCCCTGCACCCGCATCACCGTCTCCAGCATGTGGATGGGGTCGGCGATCATCGGGCTGGCCAGCAACGTCATCGACGGTGAGGGGCTTGCCGTGGAACACCGCCCCGGGATGCGCGCACGCATTCGTTCGCTGGTCCACCGCGATCTTCGCCAGAGCTGTTGCGTCGTAACCGAAAAGAGCCGCGTACCGCTGAGCGATCTGCGCGTAGGGCCCGTTCTGCCCGACGTTGCCGTACGGGATTTCGAACTCGGCCTGCGGCGAACCGTACTTGTTGCTCGACGCGCCGTGCCAACCGGGCGGCGACGGCGGATGGCGGGTGGAGGTCGGCAGCACCGCGGATCCGGGCACGACCGCGAGCACCGCGTCGCACAGCCCGAGTTCGACAGCGACCGCGGCCCGCCACACCATTCCCGCCGACGTGGCGCCGCCCAGGTCGACGCGTTCACCGAAATTGACCGGCAGGCCGAGATATTCGGACAGCGTGGCCGGGGCGAACATGTCGGATTCCGCCAGGCCGTGGCACACCAGGCCGTTGACCACTGCGGCGTCCACCCCGGCGTCGTCGACGACCATCTTGGCCAACAGCGCGTACTGGTCGAGGGTGAACGACGGTGGCCGGGTCTGTTTGCGCTCGGCGGGCAACTCGGCGATACCGATGATCGCCGCCTCGCCCGCGCAGGCCCGTCACGACTGGTCACCGCGCAGCGGCAGTGCGACCGTGGCGGTCCCCGGCATCAGCACGGTGTCGTCGCGTCGCCCGGCGATTTCCAGGTCGACCAGACCGATGTTGTCGGCCAACCGTTTTCCGGTGACCGCCCCGCCGAAGGTCAGCTCGTTCGCCGGCGAGGGCGATCGCCCGGTTCTGCACGGAGTACTCGACCAGCCGGCCGCGCCCGCCGATCCAGTCGGTGACGGCGCGGGCCAGCAGCGCGGCCTGCAGTGGGCCCTGCACGATGACGTCGTCGTAACCCTCGACGGTGCGCGCCCAGTCTTTGTCGTAGTGGATGCGGTGACCGTTGTAGGTTGCGGCGCTGAAGAAGAACAACTGCCGCTCGTCGGCCGTCACGGTCAGTGTCGGCAAGGTGTCGCCCGGGTGGACGTCCTCGTAGAAGATCTGCTCGTGGGTCACGGCGCTCCCTAGGGTCGGGCGATCATCGATGTCGTGGCTTCGGCGACCAGTTCGCGCCGCTGGTTGCGATACACCGTTCGCCAGGTGACCAAGACGAATGTGCCGGAGCGGCCCTGCTTCTCGACGATCGACTCGATCGTGCGGACCATCTCGATCTCGTCGCGGTGGTATGCCGGCCGGTGAAACGTCGTGCTCTCGCCGCCGGCCATCCGCCTGGGTGCGCAGCGGAAACGCGAGGCTGCCCGACACCGCGCCCGACGACCCGTCTGGCCGCAACCTCGTCCAGCGGTGTGACGCCCAAGATGGCGTACTGCAGGTACAGCGGCGGGCAGATGATGTCGCGGTAGCCTTGTGCACGAGCGTATTCGGGGTCGAACCAGAGCGGATTGTGGTCACCGACGGCGGCGGCCCACCGCTGCCAGTCGCGCCGGTTGACTTCACCCGTCGCGGTGGCGGCCACCGTTCCCACCCGCGCCGCCGATCTCGCGCGTCGATCAGGCTCTGCTCGCTCACGCTCGCGCCTCGCCTCCAGCCACGTCGCCGCGATGTCCGCGCCGCCGCCCAGCGTCGACAGCACCCGGGCCCGCTCGGAGAACAGATGCAGGTCGGTCTCGACCACGTAGCCCATGCCGCCGTGCAATTGGTGCGCGTCGAGCGTGATCGAGTTTCGCCGCGGTCGCGGCATGCATCCGGGCAATCGCGGTCTGACGGGTTGCGGTGTGGCCCCGCCCGATCCAGAACACCGCCGAATGGGCGGCCAGCCGCGCCGCGGCCAGCGCGATATGCATATTCGCCACCAGATGCTGCGCGGCCTGAAACGACGCGATCGGCCGGCCGAACTGCTTGCGCGCCATCGTGTAATCGACCGTGCGCTGCAGCACCGCCTCGCCGACGCCGACCAGGTCCAACGACAGCAACGCCACCGCGGCGTTGGCGATCCGGCGCAGGTCCTGGTCGGCCAGGCCCGCGCCGTCGGCCCCGGCCAGCACCGCATGCCGGATCGCCCACCTCGACGTCGTCGAATCGCGATCCGGAAGGCGCGGTGGCCGCCCATCAGCGGCTGCGGCTCGATCCGCAGCCCCGCCGCGGCCAGCGGCACGACGAAGCCCACGCGTCCGCCCGCCATCGGTCGCCGACACCACGAGGTAGATCGGCGAGGTCGGCGTCCGCGACGAAATCGACGACGCCGCTGAGTCGCCAAGTATGCCGCTGGCCTCCGATGCGGGCGCGCAGCGTCGGGGCGATCACTGGCGGCATCGCGGGCGCTCCACAAACACGTTGTGGCGCTGACGTTTCCGGCGGCCAGCAGCGGAAGCCACGCCGCATGCTGATCGGGCCCGCCGAGCAGTTGGATGGCCAGGGCGGCCTGCAGGGTGTCGTGCACGATCGTCGGGCACAGGCCGCGGCCCGCCTCCACGCAGAAGACACCGAGGTCGGTCAGCGTGCCGCCGGCGCCGCCGTACTCCTGCGGAAGCAACGAGCCCGAATACGCCGGCGTCGGCCAACGACTTCCACAATCGCTCGGGCATCGGCCGGACGTCGGCGTCGCGCAGTTCACGCACCAGGCTCATCGGACACTCGGCGACGAACAGCGCAGACAGCATCGACGCCAGATCTCGCTCGTCCTGACTCGGGTATCAGTTTCATCATGCGATCAGCGTCCGTACGACGGCATGCCGTGGCCACGTTGGGCGATCACGTCGCGCAGCACCTCGTTGGTGCCGCCACCGAACCGCATCAGCGGCGACACCCGGTACAGCCGTTCGAACTTGCCGTCCTCGGGCGCACCCGGGCTGCGATAGGCCAGCAGGCCGTCGGGGCCGAGCAGGTCGATGGCCAAATCGGCGATCCGCTGGCGTAATTCGCTGCTGAAGATCTTCTCGACGCTGACCTCGACGGTCGGAATCACGCCGCTGTCCAGCAGCGACGCCGCCTGATATCCCATCAGCTGGCCGCTTCGACATCGGCTTCGGCCTGGGCGAGGCGGCGGCGAAAGCCCGGTGTCTGCAACGGCGCCGAGCCGTCGCGTCGCGGCCGGCCGGCCAGCGCGGTCAGTTCGTCGAGTGCGCGGCGTAGATCTCCCGCATTGGTCAGCGCGCCCCGCTCGAGATCCAGCGCGCCGGTGATGTAGGTCCAGCCCCGATTGAGTTCGCCGATCAGGTTGCCGACGGGCACCCGTACCTCGTCGAAGAACACCTCGTTGGTGCGATACCCCGACCAGGCGTACAGCGGACGGATCTCGATGCCGGGCAGATCGGTCGGGAACCATGATCACCGAGATGCCCCGGTGCCGTGGCGCACTGGGATCGGTACGCACGCAGAGCCATTCATGCGTCGCGCGGTTGGCGACACTGTTCCAGATCTTGGATCCGGTGATCACCCACTCGTCGCCGTCGCGGTACCGCCCGGGTGCGCAGACTGGCCAGGTCGGTGCCCGCCTCGGGTTCGGAGTAACCGACCGCGCAGATCAATTCGCCGCGGGCGATCGGCGGGAGGAACTCGAGCTTGTTCTGCTCGGTGCCGTGCCGCATGATCATCGGCGCCACCGAGGTCACGGTGAGGTCAGGACCCGGGACACCCCAGTACTCGAACTCGCGCATCAACAGGTGCTGATAGACCGCGCCCAGTCCCAAGCCCGCCGTATTCCGGCGGCCAGTTCAGCCCGAACCAGCCCCGCTCGCCGATCCTGCGCCGAAAAGCCGCGACTTCCCCGTCCGGCAATTCCTGGCCGTGCTCGGCCAGTTCAGATCGCAGCGCCGGCGTGACGTTCTCGGTGAGGAATGCACGTACCTCGGCCAGCCAGGCCGTCTGCGCCGCGTCGAGTTCGAAATCCACCATCCTTTTCCTAGCGGGTTCGTATGAAACCGCGCGCGGGATTGACGAAAAGGAACTTAAAGTCTTACGACGTGCATCGGATGCCGGACGAACATCGAGCGGAGAGGGTGCCTGATGCAGTTCTGGTCTGGCACACCGTTTATGGAGACGAGCCGACGCGCTGGCGATCGCCCGCATGCTCGACGAATGCCGGCTATGACGGCGTCATCTGCGCCGATCACCTGATCTATCCGCGCAATCTGCGTCGCCATACCCGTCAGCCGGCGGGAGTGCCGCCGTGGCCACCCGAGACGGCCTGGCCCGATTCGTGGATCATGATCGGCGCGATGGCGTCGACCACCCGGCAGTTGCGGTTCTCCAACGCCATCTACGTCGCCCCCTCCCGACCGCTGGTGGAAGTCGCGAAACAGGTGGCGACCGCGTCGGTGATTTCCGGCGGCCGGGTGTCGCTGGCCGTCGGCGCCGGCTGGATGCGCGAGGAATTCGACTTGCTGGGACAGGATTTCAGCACCCGTGGAAAGCGGCTCGACGAGATGATCCCGGCGTTGCGTGCGTTGTGGCAGGGCGGCTGGGTGTCGTGGAGTGGTCGTTACTACCAGGTGCCCGAGTTGATGCTCGAGCCGCACCCGCCGACGCCGGTGCCGATCCTGTGCGGCGGCGAATCGGAGGTGGCGCTGCGCCGGGCGGCGCGGCTGTGCGATGGCTGGGTCGGCACCGCCTACGTCTGGGACGACGCGGTCCGATACGTGCAGAAGCTGACGGCGTTGCGGCGCGAATACGGCCGCGACGGCGAACCTTTCGAGATCATGCTGGCGCTTGCTCGAGATGCCGTCGGCCGATCTTTACCGACGCGCCGAAGACCTCGGCATCACCGCGGTGATGTGCGCGCCGTGGATGGGCGAGGGCGTCGGGCCGAGCGATCGCGAGGGCTGCCGCGCCGCGATCGAACGGTTCGCCGAGACCGTGATCGCCGGTGTCGATAGCGGCTCAAGGGCCGCTAGCGGTTAGAACTTGTGCGGGACGTCGTTGACCAGTCCGCCGTCCATGACGAACTCGGCGCCGGTCGCATACGACGATTCGTCGCTGGCCAGGAACAGCACGAAGGTGGCGACCTCCTCGGAGACACCGGGGCGGCCGAGCGGGACGGTGACCATGTCGTCGGGGAAGTGCTTGGTCATCGGGGTGCGGATGAAGCCCGGGTGGATGGAGTTGACCCGGATGTTCTGCGACGCCAACTCCAGAGCCGCCGATTTGGTCAGCCCGCGCACCGCCCACTTGGAGGCGACGTACGGGTGCACCATGACCGCGCCGCGCAGGCCCTCGATCGACGAGACGTTGATGATCGAGCCGCCGCCGGCGGCCTTCATCGGCTCGACCACGGCCTGGATGCCGTGGAAGGTGCCGTTCAGGTTGACGTCGATGACCTTGTTCCACTTGTCCACATTGAACTGGCCCAGCTGGCCGAGCGCGACGATGCCGGCGTTGTTGACCAACACGTTGAGCTTGCCGAAGTCGTTGACCGCGGTGGACACCGCGGCGTCCCACTCGTCGGGCTGGGTGACATCGAGGTGGACGTAGCGCGCGGCGTCGCCGAGCTCGTCGGCAAGTTTCTTGCCCTCATCGTCGAGAATGTCGCCGATCGACGACCTTGGCGCCCTCGGCGACCAGGGCCCGGGCGTGCGCAGCGCCCATCCCCCGAGCGCCGCCGCTGATCAGTGCAACTTTTCCGTCCACGCGTCCCATGACGCGTCACGCTACCGCAGCCGGGCGAATTAGAACTTGTTCCACCCGCACTACCACCGGAATGGGAAACAATCGACGATGAGCGTCGCGACCTCGTTCTCACCGCGTGCAGCGGGTTCCTGTTCGCTGTGCTGTGGATGGACCTCATGTTCGATGCGCAGGTCCTCGCCGACCGGCATCCCGGCGCGATTGCCTGATCGTGCTGGCTCCATCGCGGCTACTACCGGCGCGCGGTCACCGGATCCGGCCGATGAGCCGCTCATCGCTGTGGCATGGTGGTGCTCTGGGGCGTGGGTTCCGGCGGTCCGAGGGCATGACCCGGGCTGGCTGGTGGCGGTGTCGGCTCTGCTCGCGGGCGCGCCGATTCTGCTGGCCGCGACGCATACGGTGCCCAATGCCGTTCGACTCGGCAGCCGTTCGGCAGCCGACCCCAAACCGCCTGGCGCGGTCCATCTGGCGTGATCATGTGGTTGCGCGGCCTGCATGCTGGCTTTCTGGTGCTGTGGGTGGTCCACGACGCCGTCGGGGTCGCGCAGGTTACCGGGTGGTCACAGCCGAGAATTCGTACTAAACTAGAACACGTTCCAGTTCGCTACGCCGCGGTAAGCAACCAGTAAGGATCTCCCATGCACACTCCCATCTGCGACGAACTCGGCATCGAGTTTCCGATCTTCGCGTTCACGCACTGTCGCGATGTCGTCGTCGCGGTGAGCAAGGCCGGTGGTTTCGGCGTGCTGGGGGCGGTCGGATTCACGCCCGAGCAGCTCGAGATCGAGCTGAAGTGGATCGACGAGAACATCGGCGACCACCCGTACGGCGTCGACATCGTCATCCCGAACAAATACGAGGGCATGGACTCGCACCTGTCCGCCGAGGATCTCGCCGAGTCGCTGCGCAAGATGGTGCCGCAGGATCACCTCGACTTCGGCAAGAAGATCCTCGCCGACCACGGCGTGCCGATCGAGGACAGCGACGGCGACAGCCTGCAGTTGCTGGGCTGGACCGAGGCGACGGCCACGCCCCAGGTCGAGGTGGCGCTCACGCACCCCAAGGTGAAGATGATCGCCAATGCGCTCGGCACCCCGCCGCCGGACATGATCAAGCACATCCATGACGCCGGGCTGAAGGTCGCCGCGCTGTGCGGCTCCCCCTCGCAGGCCCGCAAGCACGCCGACGCCGGCGTCGACATCATCATCGCCCAGGGCGGTGAGGCCGGCGGCCACTGCGGCGAGGTGGGCTCAATTGTGTTGTGGCCGCAGGTCGTCAAGGAGGTCGCGCCGGTTCCCGTTCTCGGCGCAGGTGGTATCGGCAGCGGTCAGCAGATCGCCGCGGCCCTGGCGTTGGGCTGCCAGGGTGCGTGGTCCGGCTCGCAGTGGTTGATGGTCGAGGAATCCTCGAACACCCCGGTTCAGCAGGCCGCCTACGTCAAGGCCGGTAGTCGCGACACCGTCCGCAGCCGTTCGTTCACCGGCAAGCCGGCCCGGATGCTGCGCAATGACTGGACCGAGGCCTGGGAGGCGCCGGACAACCCGAAGCCGCTCGGTATGCCGTTGCAGTACATGGTTTCCGGCATGGCGGTGCGGGCGACCAACCGTTACCCCAACGAATCGGTCGACGTGGCGTTCAACCCGGTCGGTCAGGTCGTCGGGCAGTTCGCCAAGGTCGAGAAGACCGTCGACGGTCATCGAGCGCTGGGTGCAGGAGTACCTGGAGGCGACGAACCGGCTCGACGAGCTCAACGAAGCCGCTGCGGTCTGAGTTACTCGTCGTCGGCGTGGCCGCCGGTGAAGACCTCTTTGGTCCGCTCGACCGCGTAGGTGGCGATGTCGATGGAGTTATGCACGATGTCGCCGGTGCCGCCGGCGATGTCGCCCTTGATGATGTGGCCGGCGTTCTCGACGATGTCCGACGACCGCTCGACGGCGTTCGTCACGATGTCGCGGGCGGCGTCGATGGCGTCTTTCGGCTTGAAGGCCATGGCTGTCTCCTGAGTGTTTAGGGGAAGTGCGTGATGCTCGTGTCGGACGGGAATCCGCCGCCCTGGCCGTTCGGGGCCCCGCCGCCGGTCAGTTGTCCGATCTGCCAGCCGTGTTCGGTGCACAGCATCGGCTGCCCGTCGGGTGACTGGGCCGATGATCCGCGCGGGTTGTCGCACTTGGCGCCGACCTGCTGCACTCCGTAGAGCGGGTAGGTGATCACCCAGTACCCCGACTGCGCTGCCGGGAACTGGTTGATGATGAAGTGGCACGCCTCGGCCTGACCGCCGGGGCCGCGACCGAAGATGAACCGCTCGTAGTTGTCGCACGGCGCACCGAGCGACGCGTCGTAGTTCATGCCCGGCACGTCGCCGTCGTAATTCCCGGGATCGGCGAGGGCAGCCGGGGCCAGGCCGACAGCGGCACCGGTGATCGCAGCGGCGACGAACAGTTCGCGAATCATGATCCACCTTCGGTGTTGCGTCACCGGGCCATTCCTTGAGCCCGTGACCTGGAGGCAAGCATAGTCAGTACCGCCGGTGCCACAAGGCCGTTTCGCGTGGCAGCGTGTGAACCGTCGTCAGCGGTCGGTGGGCCGGTAAGTGCAGATCAGAACGCCGGTGGCGGTCGTCGTCGCCGAAACGAGCTGCGAGTGCGCGGGCCGCGCCGTCGTCGGGGAACAATCGCTTACCGCCGCCCAGCAGGATCGGTTCGATCATCAGCCGGTATTCATCGACCAGCCCGTGCGTGATCAACTGAGCGGCCAACGACGCGCTCCCCATCACCTGCAACCCCTCGCCGTCGCGGGCCCGCAGCTCGCGCACGGCACCGATCGCGTCGTCGGCCGGCAGCAGCATCGAGCCGGCCCAGCTGAGATCAGGTTGGCTCAGCGTCCGCGACGCCACATATTTCGGAATCGTGTTCATTCGATCGGCGAACGGGTCGCCGGCCCGCTCCGGCCAGGCGGCGGCCATCGCCTGCCAGGTTCGACGTCCGAACAGCAGTGCGTCGGTGGCGGCCATGATGTCGCCGATCGCGGAACCCATGCTGTCCGGATCGAAATACGGCATCGACCAACCACCATGGGCGAATGCGCCGTCGGTGTCCTCCCCCGGCGCCCCGGGCGCCTGTACGACACCGTCGAGGCTGATGAAGTCGCTGACAACGACGCGCATGGCGCAATCCCTTCGTGGTTCCATTCCCGGCACTAGATCCAGACCAGGCGCCGAGTCGAAACTCATCGCGGCCGACCGCGAGAACACGTTCCAATCGATCAGCCGGCAATCCGTCGAGAAGCCGTTCCATCTCGGCTGTTGCGGTGCTTTACTGGGCCAGAACGCGTCATGCCCAAGTCGTATTCATCCTAGGAGTGCCACCGATGCCGACTCCGAATCTTCCTTCCGGATTCGATTTCACCGATCCTGACGTCCACGCCGAACGCCTACCGGTCGAAGAGCTGGCCGAGCTGAGGCGGACAGCGCCGATCTGGTGGAACGAGCAGCCGCTGGGCGCGGGCGGATTCGACGACGGCGGGTTCTGGGTGGTGTCCAAACACAAGGACGTCAAAGAGATTTCGCGTCGCAGCGACGTCTTCTCCAGCCTGCAGAAGACCGCGCTGCCCCGCTATAAGGACGGCACGGTCGGCGAGCAGATCGAACGGGGCAAGTTCGTCCTGCTCAACATGGACGCGCCGCAGCACACTCATCTGCGCAAGATCATCTCCCGCGGGTTCACGCCCCGGGCCGTCGAGCAACTGCGTGACGACCTCCGCGAGCGGGCCCGCCAGATCGTGGAGAACTGCGGCGGCGCAGGGTTCCGGCGACTTCGTCGAACAGGTGTCGTGCGAGCTTCCGCTGCAGGCCATCGCCGGGCTGCTGGGCGTGCCGCAGGAAGACCGGATGAAGCTGTTCCACTGGTCCAACCAGATGGTCGGCGACCAGGACCCGGAGTTCGAAAACAACGACGCCATCGCCGCGTCGGTCGAACTGATCATGTACGCCATGCAGATGGCCGCCGACCGGGCCGCGAACCCCGGCCCTGACATCGTCACCAAGTTGATCGAGGCCGACGTCGACGGCCACAAGCTCTCCGACGACGAGTTCGGCTTCTTCGTCATCCTGCTTGCGGTCGCGGGTAACGAGACGACCCGTAACTCGATCACCCAGGGCATGATGGCCTTCACCGACTTTCCCGACCAGTGGGAGCTCTACAAGAAGGAGCGTCCCGCCACCGCCGCAGACGAGATCGTTCGATGGGCCACCCCGGTCACGTCGTTCCAGCGGACCGCCCTCGAGGACTACGAGCTGTCCGGCGTGCAGATCAAGAAAGGTCAGCGCGTCGTAATGGTCTACCGCTCAGCCAATTTCGATGAGGAAGTGTTCGACGACCCGTTCGCCTTCAACATCCTGCGCGACCCCAACCCGCACGTCGGCTTCGGCGGGACCGGCGCGCACTACTGCATCGGGGCCAACCTGGCGCGGATGACGATCGACCTGATGTTCAACGCGATCGCCGACGCCATGCCCGACGTGGAGTCGGTCGGGACACCCGAACGTCTTCGTTCGGGTTGGCTCAACGGCATCAAACACTGGCAGGTCGACTACCACAGTGATGCCTCAGCCAAATGCCCTGTCGCGCATTAGGCTACGGCTATGCCTTCACATAAAGCAGTTCAGGTCAAGTCCGCGGGCGCGCCGCTGGAGCTCGCCGACGTCGAGACGAGGTCACCGGACCGCGGCGAAGTGCGCATCAGCGTCAAGGCCTGCGGCATCTGCGGCACCGACGCCCACTTCGTCGCCGGAGACTTCCCCGGCCTGTCGTGGCCGCTGACCCTGGGACACGAGATCGCGGGCACGATCGCCGAAATCGGCTCGGGCGTAGAGGAATTCGCGGTCGGCGATCGCGTCGCCGTCGGCTGGTTCGGCGGTAACTGCAACCACTGCGCACAATGCCGCAAAGGCCAGTTCATCACCTGTCTGAACGGCAAAGTGCCGAGCTGGCACTACCCCGGCGGCTACGCCGAGTCGGCGACCGTTCCGGCCACCGCGTTGGCTCGAATCCCCTCGGAGCTCACCGATGCCGAAGCTGCGCCGATGGGCTGTGCGGGAGTGACGACCTACAACGCGCTGCGGCACACCAAGGCACTGCCCGGCGACCGGGTGGCCATCCTCGGCGTCGGCGGCCTCGGCCATCTCGGGATCCAGTTTGCGCGGGCAATGGGTTTCGAGACCATCGCGATCAACCGCGGTACCGCGAAGAAAGCGGATGCTCTCGAGCTGGGCGCGCATCACTATGTTGACGCCACCGACGGCGACGTCGCCGAAGCTTTGAACGACCTCGGCGGGGTCGCGGTGGTACTGGGCACCGCCGGAGCCTCGAAGGCGATGGCCGCCACCGTCGGTGGGTTACTCCCGTTCGGAGAGCTCATCACCATCGGTGTCACGCCCGAGCCGCTGCCGATCAGCCCGTTGCAACTGATTACGCCGGGGCTCAGCATCATTGGTCATCCCGTCCGGAACTGCAAGCGAGATCGAAGACACGATGCAGTTCGCGGTGCAGACCGGTGTGCGGGCGTGGATCGAGGAACTGCCGCTGTCGAAAGCCGCGGAAGGCTATGCCGCGCTGGAACAGGGCCGGGCGCACTATCGCACTGTGTTGACGGTTTGACACGAGACGCACGCGTCGCGGAGTGGAGCCTCGACGGCTCCGACGGTGACCTGCTCGATCCGGACCGGTGTCGCCGGCCCGGCCGCCGCGATGGGACACCGGCTGACCCTCGCGATGCGGCAGTGGCGAGCGACGGTCCGGTGGGATGGCGGCGAGCCGGTGGGCGCGGAGTTGATCGTCGAGGTTGATTCGCTGGAGGTCGTCCGCGGCGAAGGGGGCGTCACTCCGTTGTCCGGGCCGGAGAAGATCCTGGTGCGCAGCAATGCGTCGCGATCGCTCGAAGCCAAGCGCTATCCGCGAATCACGTTCGAGGCCAACGCTATTGACAAGACTGACGAAGGCTACCGGTTGACCGGGACTCTGACGATCCAGGCGACGTCCCGGGAGCAGGTTGTCGACGTGCGCACCGACGACCAGGGAACGAACTGGTGGTTGTCCAGCGAGACCGCCGTCCGGCAATCCGACTTCGGTATCAAGCCGTACTCGCAGCTGCTGGGCGCGTTGAAAGTCGCCGACTGACGTCGTGGTGTCGTTCACCGCGAAGCGCGCCAAGTAAATCTGACGGAGGAAGCGCGATGCGGATCGGAGTGGTGTTCCCGCAGACCGAGATTGGGGCCGACGCGGGTGCTGTTCGGGCCTACGCCGAGCATGTCGAGGGGCTGGGCTACGCGCACCTGCTCTGCTACGACCACGTCGTCGGTGCCGACACCACGGTTCACACTGGCTGGAACGGTCCCTACGACATGCACAACACCTTCCACGAGCCACTGGTGACATTCGGCTACCTCGCGGCGGTGACGACCACTCTGGAGTTGGTCACCGGCGTGCTGATCCTGCCGCAACGACAGACCGTGCTGGTCGCCAAACAGGCGGCCGAGGTTGACTTACTCAGCGGCGGCCGGCTGCGCCTCGGCGTCGGTCTCGGCTGGAACGCGGTCGAGTACGAGGCGCTGGGAGAAGACTTCTCGACGCGAGGTAAGCGCTGCGAGGAGCAGGTCGCCTTGATGCGCAAGCTGTGGACCGAGGCGAGCGTCTCCTACGACGGCGACTATCACCGGGTGACCGGCGCGGGGCTGGCGCCGCTGCCGATCCAGCGACCGATTCCGGTGTGGTTCGGGGCATCGTCACCGCGTGCATTCCGGCGGGCCGGCCGCCTCGGCGACGGCTGGTTTCCGATGGTGGGACCGGGACCCAAACTCGAGCGGGCGCGTCAAGAGGTGGCGCAAGCCGCAACAGATGCCGGCCGGGATCCGGCTCGAATCGGCATGCAGGGCCAGGTTTCCTGGAACGGGAAGGCCGAAGACCTTGCCGAAGGTCTCCGGCTTTGGGCGGACGCGGGCGCCTCGCATGCATCGGTCAATACCATGAACGCCGGGCTGGAGTCAGTCGACCAGCATCTCCGTGTGTTGACCACCGCGGCCGAAATAGCCAGGCAATTCGCGGATTAACGCTGCCCGCAAGCCCGATTACGGTGTCGGTGCCCCGGGCGGCGGAGGGGGCGGCGGCTGGTCTGGGTCTTGCCCATGGAGCCGTTGCAGCAGCTTGGTGAGCAGCGGGTGCGGGTTGGGCGGCTCCTCCGGCGGCGGAGGTGCTGCCGGAGGTGGCGGCGCGGGTGGCGCAACCGGCGCGACCGCGTGGACCTCGACCGGCGCCTGCGTGACGACCGGCTGCCGGACAACCGGTTCTTCCGACGGTACGGGCTGCGGCGCCGGGCGGGCGGCCGGTGTCTTGACCGCGGCCGGCGGCGCCGGTGCTTCGGCGATCGGTGCGGCTGCCGCGCGGTGGGCCACCGGCCTGGCCGGGTTGGGTGCGTGGTTGGGCACCAGGTGCGGACCCAGCGCCAGTGACAGCGAAGCCACGAACGTGACCGCTCCGGCGGCCAGCATCGTCACCGCTCCGGCGTACGAGCGTTTCCTCGCGACGTCGTGGTCGCGGCGCCAACTGTTGACCGTCTCGAGCATCTCGGCGTCGGTGAATTCGGTGCTTTGAGCTGATACGAGCGCGGCTCCCCGCGCCAACGCCAGCTCGGCGCCGATCTGCTTGATGACGGGGACCGGCAGCGTCGTCAGCCGGGGCGACAAGGCGTCCACGTCGTCTTGCGCGCCGACGATCACGATGCCGCCGGGTCGCCAGGTGCTGCGGTCGAACAGCGCGGTGAGCCAGTGCACCAGATGCCCTGGCCCGCCGGACAACTGCTTGATGGCCGTCTGCGGTTCGCCGTCCTCGGCGTCGACCATGACGACGATCGTCGAGTCGCCGTCCAGTACGCACACCGCAGCCTGGTCGTAGCCGACGACCGGGGCGATGGCGCGGGCCAGCACGTCGCACGCATCGTGCAGCCGAACCGGGACGATGTTGTCGAATCCGGCGTCGGTCAGCGATTCCACCAGCAGCGCCGCTTCGGCGGCCGATTCGTCGCTCCAGGTGACGCCGACGACGTGAAGTCGCTGATCGAACCCGGCTGCTGCCGCCTGCGCTTCCAGCACGGCTGCGTTGGCCTGTTCCGAGGTGTAAACCGCCTGCACTCCGGCGGTGGGGTCGACGTCGAAGTCGTCGTGATCGAGGATGGCGCCGTCGGCATCGCGGCCTTCAACCAAGACCCAGCCGACCGACGTCGATGTCAGCGACAGTCCAACTACCGTGTCCAAATCTGCACCTCAATCGCGGCCCAATGCCCTGACGCCGCACCCGGCGAACATGACAGTTGACGTACTGGTTCGCGGGCGGCGCAAGGACCGGGACAGCGTGATCTCGTCGGTCTACCCCGGGTCACCCTACGCGTTCATCGCGCGGAAATGCGACCCGGGGATCGACGCCTACGCAAGCGCGCAGGGTGGCGCGGTGTTGCCAGAAACGGCCGATTAGCCGCTCTAGCACAGGCTCCGTGCAGGTGAACGTCGTTGCTGGGAAACGCGACACCAGTGCGTCTTCATCGACATATGGACACCGGCACGGTAAGTTTTGCGGTAATGCGTGACGCCGTCGACAAGGGGCCTGATATGGCATACGTAAGCGACAAGATCCGTGGGTGGGCGCGGCGACTGTCGGTCGCCGCAGTGTCTGCCGCGGCTCTGCCGGGTCTGATCGGCCTCATCGGTGGGGCCCCGACAGCGAACGCATTCTCCCGACCCGGCCTCCCCGTCGAGTACCTCCAGGTGCCGTCGGCGTCGATGGGCCGCAGCATCAAAGTCCAGTTCCAGAGCGGCGGCAACGGCTCACCGGCGGTCTACTTACTGGACGGGCTCCGCGCGCAGGATGACTACAACGGCTGGGACATCAACACCCCCGCCTTCGAGTGGTACTACCAGTCAGGGTTGTCGATCGTGATGCCGGTAGGTGGGCAGTCCAGCTTCTACACCGACTGGTACCACCCCGCCTGCGGCAAGGCCGGCTGTTCGACCTACAAGTGGGAGACTTTCCTGACCAGCGAGCTGCCGGGTTACCTGTCCTCGCAGAAGAGCGTCAAGGCCAACGGCAGCGCCGCAGTGGGCATCTCGATGGCGGGCTCATCCGCGATGAACCTGGCGATCTACCACCCGGGGCAGTTCATCTACGCCGGTTCGCTGTCCGGCTACCTGAGCCCGTCAACCGGGCAGGGCGCGATAGGCCTGGCGATGGGTGACGCCGGTGGCTACAAGAAGGAAGACATGTGGGGGCCCGACAATGACCCGGCGTGGCAACGCAACGACCCCACGGTCAACGTCGGCCAACTGGTTGCCAACAACACCCGGCTCTGGGTCTACTGCGGCAACGGAACTCCGAACGAACTGGGCGGCGGTAACTTGCCGGCCACGTTCCTCGAGAGCAATTTCATGATCGGCGGCAACAGGAAGTTCCAGGACGCGTACAACGCTGCGGGCGGTCACAACGCCGTGTTCAACTTCCCGGCATACGGCACCCACAGTTGGGAGTACTGGGGAGCCCAGTTGAACGCGATGAAGGGTGATCTGCAGGGCTCGTTGGGCGCTCACGCCGGCTAGACCTCCGAGCAGAACTGCGCTTGACGGTGATCCGTCAAGCGCAGTTTTCAGTTGTGGACGCGGTCAGTGCAGGCGGTCGGTGATGTCGGCCCATTCCGCTTTGGCGCCACGGTGATCGCTCATGTCGTGGCACTGGCCGTAGATGCGTGCAACGCCGCGCGTCAGGGTGTCGCGGTCCGGATAGAGAATCGCGTTGACACCGTCCTTCGACAGATTTCGGCCGAACATGTGCTGGTTGGGCGCCGGCCCCTCCCGCCAGCCGCGAGCCACCATGGCTTCGGAGACGCCGCGGAAATAGTGGTCGGCGTCGATATCGGGTGGCAGTTCGAAGTCCATGTAGACCGCGCCCTGGTAGGGCGGATCGTCCCGGTTTTTGCATGACATCAAGAGGTAACCCGCCGTCGGCTGACGGAACCCGGTGATCGAGACGATGTCGCGAGTGTGCTCCACGACCTCGGTCTGGGCTTGCGCATCAGTAGCGGCCGGGCCGGGGTGCTCCACAGCATTGTTCGCGGAGGCATGCAGCCGATCGATCGCCAGGTATGCCCCGGCGATGATCAGGGCCGTCATCGATGTGGCGGCGATCAGCGCGCGGGTCGCCGGTGAGCGCCCATCCCTGGGTGAGTCGTCGGCGTCATTCACGGGTCATCACGCGGGCAGGCTGCCGGAGTGGTGTCAGCCCCCGAGCGCCGCGATGAGCTCTTTGATCCGCGCCGCTTCGTCGTCGGTCGGAATTTCCTCGGCCTCGATGGCGTCGAGGAGTTCGGGCGTGAGCCCGACACCGTTGGCGGTCTCCTGTGCCGACAGCTTCGCGCGCCGCCGGATGACATAGAGCTGCTGGCCCAAGGTCGCGCCGGGCGCCTCCGACGCCAGCGCCATCAGGTCGTCGTATCGGGTGCGAACACCGCTGAGCGACACGATGACTGACGGTGTCGCACGACCGCGGGTCGCCGCTTTGGTCAGCGCCGTCTGCAGCTTGCGCAGACCAGACAGGATCACGTTGGCGCGGCCGGAGAACTCCGGGTCGCTGGTGTCAGGCAGGGCGTCGATGGCTGCGGAGAACATCTGCATCGCCGCCTCGACCAAGCTGACGATGACTGGCGCTTCCCCGTCATCCGGTCCGCTGTCGTTCTTGGACCGCTTTGTGCTTTGGTAATCGTCGATGATGATCACTCCGTCGGGATTGTGATTTTGAGACGTCGAAAAACGCTAGCGTGGATCCATCGTCTGGACAAGGTTTGGCCCAACTGGCGGACCGGCCACCCGCGGGCATGCTTGGATCAGCCCATGCAGGGATCTGCGACAGTTCACATGGCGGCACCGGCAGACCAGATCTGGGGCCTGATCACCGACGTCCACAGCATCGGCCGGTACTCCCCCGAGGTATTCGAAGCGGAGTGGCTGGACGGCGCCACCAGGCCGGCACTGGGCGCGCGGTTCCGCGGCCACGTCAAACGCAACGAAATCGGCCCGGTGTACTGGACCGTCTGCCGCGTGACGGCATGCGAACCGGGCCGCGAATTCGGCTTCGAGGTGCTCGTCGGTGACCGGGCCGTCAACAACTGGCACTATCGCCTGGCGCCGTCGGGCGGCGGCACCGACGTCACCGAGTCATTCCGGATGGCCTCCTCGCCATTCGTCGGCCTCTACTTCTGGCTGTTCGGTGGTTTCCTGCGGCAACGACGCAACATCCGGGACATGACCAAGACGCTGCACCGGATCAAGGACGTCGCAGAGGCATGAGCGGACAGTGGTCGCGCGACGAGATCGAATCGGCCTTCGAACACCACAAGCAGGTGGTGGTCGAGATCGGATCCAGTTGGGATTGGTCGCGGTTTGCCGACCAGTTCACCGAGGACGCAACCTATGTCGAGCACACGTACGGGACGATGCACGGCCGCGAGCAGATCCGCGACTGGATCGTCTCGACGATGAACGTCTTCCCCGGCAGCGAGATGCCGTTCTATCCGACGTCCTGGCACTCCATCGACGTTGACCGCGGCTGGGTGTTCTGCGAGTTCCAGAACCGGATGCGCGATCCCGGCGACGGAAGCGTTCACCAAGCGGCCAATCTGTCGGTGATGAAGTACGGCGGCGACAACTTGTGGAGTTACGAGGAAGACGCCTACAACCCGATGAACTTCCTGCCGATGGTGCGGTCATACGTCGAGCGGAGCCACGCCATGGGCACCGTGACCGACGATGCCATCACGTTCGCGACAAACATGAACTGGGAGTTGGGCTGACGACCGACTGCGGCACCGGGTCGTAGGCTGGGCGACAGCACTGCCCGACGATGCGGAGGGCCTGACTGGTGGCGATCGATCTGAAACAGAGGTTGCACTGGCTGGCGCTGCACGGCTTCGTCCGCGGCGGTTCCTCGATCGGTGCCCGACGGGGTGATCTGCAGGCCCGGCTGATCGCCGACCCGAGTGTCAAGGCGAACCCGGTGCCGTTCTACGAGGAGGTGCGGGCCCGCGGTCCGCTGGTGCGATCCAGGATCGCCCACATCACCGCAGACCATGCGATCGCGAACGAACTGCTGCGATCCGAGGACTTCCGGGTGCTGTCGATCGGATCGAACCTGCCCGCGCCGCTGCGCTGGCTCGAGCGCTGGTCCCGCGACGAACTGTTGCATCCGCTGCGCCCGCCGGCACTGCTGGCCGTCGAGCCACCGGACCACACCCGCTATCGCAAGACGGTGTCGTCGGTGTTCACCCACCGCGCCGTGGGCGCTCTACGGGACGGGGTCGAAAAGACCGCGGAGTCGTTGCTGAACGAGCTCTCTCACGAACCGGGTGTCATCGACATCGTCGACCGGTACTGCTCACAGCTTCCGGTGGCGATCATCAGCGACATCCTGGGGGTGCCGGAGGGCGATCGCCAGCGCATCCTCGAGTTCGGTGAACTCGCCGCGCCCAGTTTGGATTTCGGGCTCCCGTGGCCGCAGTACCGCCGCGTGCAACGCGGGCTCGCCGGATTCAACCTGTGGCTGGACACCCATCTGGACAAGCTGCGCCGCAATCCCGGCGACGACCTGATGAGCCAGCTCATCCGCAAGGCCGAAAGCGGCTCGCCGGAAACGTACCTCGATCACGACGAGCTTCGGGCGGTCGCCGGTCTGGTGTTGGCAGCGGGTTTCGAGACCACGGTGAATCTGCTGGGCAACGGGATTCGGATGTTGCTGGACAAACCTGAGCACCTCGGCACCCTCCGCCGGCGGCCCGAGCTGTGGCCGAACGCCGTCGAGGAGATCCTGCGGCTGGAGTCCCCAGTCCAACTCACAGCGCGAATAGCGCTGAGCGACACCGAGGTTGCGGGCCACCCGGTGGGTCAGGGCGAGCTGGTCATCATCTACGTCGCCGCGGCCAACCGCGACCCGGCCGTCTTTGCCGATCCCGACTCGTTCGACATCGAACGCGACAATGCCGGCAAACACCTGGCGTTCTCCGGCGGTCGGCACTTCTGCCTGGGCGCGGCTCTGGCGCGCGCCGAAGGCGAAGTGGGGCTGCGGGCGTTCTTCGATCGCTTTCCCGACGTTCGCTCCGCGGGCGCGGGCAGCCGCCGCGACACCCGGGTGCTACATGGCTGGTCCACGCTGCCGGTGGCGTTGGGCCAGGCCAGATCGATGGCCGCGCGCTAGCCGCCCTGGTTCCCGCCGAAGTAGCACTCCAGCGTCGTGGTGCAGACCAGCTGGCCGGAGCGGTTGAACATGGTGCCCTGGGCCAACCCGCGACCACCGATGCCGCTCGGTGAATGCTGTTCGTAGAGTAGCCAATCCGACAGATCCGGCGGGTGATGGAACCACATCGCCAGATCCATCAGGGCTGAGAAGCCCGGTCCCAACGGGGTTGTGCGGCGGGCGATCATGGCCGACTCGAGCAGCGTGCGACCCGCGACAAACGTGGCCAGACAGTCAGCTATCACCGGGTCGGCCGGCGCAATGCCGTTGGGACGCCACCACATTCGGATACCTGCGGGCGGCGCCTCGGCAAGGTCGGCCGCGAGCCTGGCCGACGGGTCCGCGTACCGGTAGTCGATGGGCTGCTCGCGCACCCACCAGCCTCCGAGTTCATCCGCGTGAGCGCGGTGTTGCTCGGCGAAGTCCGGCACGGATTCGGGATCCGGGAGATCCGGTGGAAGCTGCTGGTAGACAGTGCCTTCGACGGGTTTACTGAACGACGCGACGCCCTCCAGCAGTACAGAGCCGAACTGGCGAGCCGTCACGCGCCGGGCCGAGAACGTACCGCCGTCGTGCAGTGCGGTGACCTCGAAGTCGACGGGCCGCCGGGCGTCGCCGGCCCGGAGGAAATACATGTGCATGCTGTGCGGCAAGCGGTCGGTCACGGTGCGGCTGGCCGCCATCAAAGCCTGGGCTGCGATGTGGCCGCCGGAGATGTGATGCGCGATTTCGTCGATCTGGTTTCCGACGAAGAACTCCGCGTTGACCTGTTCGAGGTCGAGCGTGTCGAGAACTTGGCGCAGCGTGATGGCGGGTGGCGGAGAGGTCACGCACGCATCATGCCGTCAAGACAGGTAGCGGCCAAACCATTCCAGCACCCGCCGCCAGGAGTCCTCGGCGGCGGCCGCGTTGTAGCGCGGCCCGCCGTCATTGAAGAATGCGTGGTCGGCGTCGGGTTCGACGACGATGTCGTGGATCAGTCCGGCGCGCTCGAGGGCGGCCCTGGCCGCCGGCTCCGACGCCGTGACGCGCTTGTCCAGAGCCCCGTAGAACGCCAGCACCGCGGTCGCTTTGTCACCGCTGAAGTCGGGATTGTCGGGGAGCGGACCGTAGAACGGCACCGCGGCCGACAAGCGGGCATTGTGGGAGGCCAGCAGCTGCCACACCAGCCCCCCGCCGAAGCAGAAACCGACGACCGCGATCTTGCCGCCCGGGACGCGGTTCTGGAGTTCCTGGATACCGGAATTCAGGTCGGCGAGGAATCGGTCCTGGGGTGCGGCGGCGAGGGCGGCGGTGGCTTTGGCGGGGTCGGTGAACTGACCGGTGCCGCCTTCTTCGGACAGCAAGTCGATGGCCAGCGCCGAGTAGCCGGCTCCGGCGAATCGTTCGGCCACCGACTGAACCCAATCGGTGAGGCCCTTGTTCTCGTGGATGACCAGCACCCCACGACGGGCGTTGTGGGCCTGGGCCCACGCACCCTGAAGCTCTCCGCGCGGGCCGGCCCAGGTGATCGGCTCGGTCGGCAACGCCTGCTTCGCCCCCGGCGCCTCGACTCCCTCGCCCGAACTGGAGTGAAGCTGGTCGGCTTTCGTCGTCACCGCATGCCGCGATCAACGCCGCCGCAGCACCGCTGCCCAACCCCAGCAGCGCCAGCCGACGCATGGCTTCGCGTCGGGTCAGCAATCCTTCGACGTGGTCGGTCGCGATCTCTTCGGCTATGTATTGCTGTAGCGAACTCATCAAGGCGAGTATGCGCCACAAATGCTGGTCGCGCCCGGATGACGCTGCCGCACTGCGTCAGTCGAGACTGTCCGGATCGGCCACCGGGATCAACAGATGTGACGGCGTGGGCCCACCTTGGTGCAGCTGATAACTCCCCCCGGCCAGGGCGCGGCGCGCGGGCACGGTCGGGACGAGGTGCGGGAAATCGAACGTGGTCACCGTCAGACGTAGCTGGTGACCGGAATCCAGCAGTGCGGCGGTCGGAAAGATCTCGATGTCGTAGCGGGTGAGCTCCCCTGGAACGACGGGTTTAACGGCCGCCTGGGAGCTGATGTGGTGCGGCTTGAGCACTGTGCCGTCGGGCAGGTACCAGGTGCGCTCGGGGTCCAACGCGCGGTGCGAGCCCAGCAGCGCGCCCTGGGTCAACGGTCGGGACGAGCCGTCGGGTGCGACGTCGTCGATGTGGGCGACCCACAGTGATTCGGTGGTGTCGGCAGTCGCCTGCAGGGTCAGGGTGATCGGCCCAGCGATCAGGGTCGGGGTGTCGAACACTTCGGTGGTGTAGTGCAGCGCGCCCCGCTGCACTCGCCGATTGTCCTGGTCGTAGCGGGTACGTCCGCCGCGCTGAGTCGCGGATGAAGCTGGTCATCCCGAGCGTCCACTGCTCGACACTTCGGCCGGCAACCGGACCGCGGCCCACGTATTTGACTGTGGCCGTGGAGGTTTCAGGGGCAGGTTCGGCGGTAAGCCGGCCGTGATCCGATAGATAGAACCGGGTCGGCGTCGCCGCGGGAAGCGGATACTCGCTGGCGTGGAACCAGCGCGGGCTACCGATGGCCTGGAAGGTCAGTGGCGCCCCGGAGATCTTCGCCCCGGCGTCGTCGTTCAGCCAGTAGTCGAACCAGCGCAGCTGCAGTGCGTGCAGGTGCAGCCCGCCGTAATTGGAGACGTGGTACCAGGGGCCCATCATCAGCCGCAGCTGATCGGACACCGGCTGACCGGGTTGCATCGGCTGCTCGTCGGGCCGTCCGGCGAACGCGTTCTGCAGCGCCGCGTAATTCAATGGAGCACCGCGCTGGAACGCGTCATGCCAGCCGCCGACGAGGAAGACCGCCACCTTGTTCGCGACGATCTCCGGCAGCACCGTCGCAGGCCGCAGGTCCTCCCAGAATTCTTCGTCGAACGCCGTCTCGCCGCCGGCGACCGCATCGGCGACCAGCGGCCGGAAGAAGCCGCGCTGAGCACGTCCGCGCTGGCGTACCCCGGCGATGCC
Organism: uncultured Actinomycetota bacterium; assembly: GCA_963796825.1. Classification (GTDB taxonomy): domain Bacteria; phylum Actinomycetota; class Actinomycetes; order Mycobacteriales; family Mycobacteriaceae; genus Mycobacterium. The sequence continues at coordinate 50,416 of CAWCNE010000003.1, read as the reverse complement.
GCCGGCGCGTGGCCGCGGATGCTTGCCGCGATGGATCACCTCCAGCACCGGGTTGACGACGTTGAGCAGGTTGTAGACCCCGCCGTAGGCACGCACCGTGCGCAGGTGCGGCGCCCCGCCCATCGCCGCCGCATCGCGGTAGAAGTCGCGCGCGGCCATCACCGGGAAGATCGCTTTCAGTGGCTGAGTTCGGCCCGACCGCGGCAGCGGTGAACAGCTGGTTGATCGCCAGGTAGGACACGCCGAACATGCCGACCCGCCCGTTGGCGTTGGGCAGCTTGGACGCCCAGTCGACCAGCTCGACCCCGTCCTGCGCTTGCCGTGCACCGAACATCCGAAAGGTTCCGTCGGAGACGCCGCACCCCCGGACGTCGACCATCACCTCGATGTAGCCGCGCTTGATCAGATACGGCGTAGGTCCGCCGCCGATCTGGGCGGCCGGCGGCGGGGCTTTCTTGCCGTACGGCGTCAGCGACATCAGCACGGGGAATGGTCCGGCGGCGGGCTCGCCGGTGTCGCGGTCCGTGGGGTAATGGATGTCGGCCCGTAGCCGAACCCCGTCGCTCATCGATATGGCGACGTTGTGGTCAATGCCGACCCCGTACTGCGCCGCCCTGGGCGTCCAGGGTGGCGCAAACGGCGATGAACTGGTTTCGCGGACGCGTCTGCGTCGTGATCGCAGCGTTGGCATCCCCACCTCCTGCGAGCGTCGTTGCCTGCGCAGACTGTAAAGATGCCCTGATCCTTGCCCGGCGCCGGGGTTGCCTGTAAGCCTTATTCCATGTCGGTTGACGAAGCAGTGATCGGTCTGTGGAAGGCGTTGTCGGCCCGGGATTGGGAGGCCGTCAAAATCTTCCTGTCTTCGGACTGCGTCTACGTCGACATGCCCGTCGGGCCGACGCTGGCCGCACGGGGACCCGACGACATCGTGAAGCGACTCAAGGTCGGGCTCGAGCCGCTGGCCGGCTACGAGAACCACGACGGAGTGCTGGTGTCCAACGGCTCCGACGTGATGTACGAGCATTCCGAAACCTGGAACTGGACAAGCGGGGAAACCGCTGTGCTGCAATTTGTTTCGGTGCACCGCGTCGAAAACGGCAAGGTGACGCTGTGGAAGGACTATTGGGACATGGGCGGCATGACCGCGCAAGCGCCACCGACGTGGCTGGAGGATCTGGCGACAGCGGATACCAGCTGGATCTTTGACGCGACGGGATTGATCTGACCGCCTCGGCTTTGTGCCGGTGCGTGAGATTTGACGCTCCCAAGAATCGCGGCGCACCTCGGTGAAGGACCACACGACTGAGGTCGTCACCGATGCCGGGTATCCCGAACCGCATGCATAGCGTTGGTGGCCTGGTCCCCGGCCACCGGAACAGTGCGCCAACGGCCAACGGTGCTCGCTGGAACACGCCGAGCGGATAACAACAGGTCCACCCCCAACTGTGGCCGGCAGGTGTTCGGCGGCCGGTTTTGGATCAGTGAAATGTGAATTTCAGAATTGGTTCTCCGGCACTTTAGCGCCACGTTGAGGTCAGTTTGGTGTGGCGGGAGGGCTTCTCGCGCCTGGCGGCAGTCGCGGGCTGTGGCGTACACTATTTTTCGGAAGGGCCGGTTGCGAGTTCCCTCGTGCGATGGTCTTCTCAGGTAAAGAAACTTTAGCCCTGGAAGCTCCCCCGGCCCTTCCTTTCGCGGCATGTGCGGCGCGCGGCCCTACGTCAGCGCACGCCGGTCCGAGAGCAACTCCGCGAGTGTGCCACGAAGCTTCCCCACACGCTGCGCTTCGCGGCCCCACGATACCGCGACGGCGATAGCTCGATCAGGCTATTCGCAACGAAAAGTGTTGTGGCGCTAGGTCGCCGACATGCCTCCGTCCACGTCGAACACCGTGCCCGAGATGTAGGACGCTTCCGGGGACGAGATGAACACGATCGCGTTGGCCAGTTCCTCGGTGCTTCCGCGTCGAAGAAACGGGATCGTGGATACCAGCGCATCGTTGACTTCCGCGGTGCCCGTGAAGCGGTCGGCCATATCGGTGTCGGTCAGACCCGGGGCAACGGCGTTCACCCGGATTCCTGAATTCCCCTGCTCGAGCGCGACGGTTTTCGTCATGCCCTCCACCGCGAACTTGCTGCTGACATAAGCACTTCCGCCCGCCGCTGCCTTATGTCCGTAGGTCGAGGAGATGTTGACGATGCTGCCACTGCCTTGGCCCGCCATCGCGCGTACTTCGTGCTTCATGCTCAGGAACACCCCGAGGACATTCGTGTCGTGGACGGCTTTGAAGTTCTCGGCGGTGGCGTCCTGGATGGGGCTGAGCTTGCCTTCGAAGCCGGCGTTGTTCACCGCAACATCGAGACGGCCGAATTTTGCGACCGCTGTGTCGACGAGGTTGCTGACCTCGCCTTCCCTCGTGACGTCCGCGTTCACGAACTCTGCCTCGGCGCCGAGCGTCCGGAGCTCCTCGACGAGGTCGTGTCCCTTGTCGTCGTGGCGGCCGGACACCACGACCTTGGCGCCTTTGCGGGCGAATGCCACGGCGGTGGCCCGCCCGATTCCGGTGAGGGCGCCGGTGATGAGAACAACCTGTTGAGTCATCTTTGTCCTTCGACTAAGAGTCGGCCGATGAAAGAAACGCACCGACGATCGATGCGACCACAGGGTTGCAACAGAACGGACATGCCGTCGATTCCGAGGCCGTCCGTCGCGCCGACTCGATCAGCCGCCGAGTTCGGCGATTTGCTTGAGGCGCTTGAGGGTGTCGGTCGCGATACGGCTCACCTGACCCACCGCAACGCGGTCGGCGATGTAACCCCAGATACCGCCCGGCGCCTGATACGAGAGCCGGAACGTCACCTTCGTCTGGCCATCGCCCGCGTCGCGCAGCCGGATCCGGCCGCGCAGTGTCATCCCGGTGATACCGACCCAGGCCAGGTCGCGCCGGTCGTCGAACTCGACGACTTCCATCAATCCGCCCACCGGCACCGAGCCGACTTTCCAATGCACGAAGTAGCGGGCGCCGACACCGAGCGCCTCGTCGTTGGCGCTCTCCCAGCGCTCCAGCCGGGTCATGAACGACGGATATCTGTCCGGATCGCTGACGATCTTCCAGACCGTGTCGCGGTCGGCGTCGATGACGTTGCTGCGATCGACGCGCATCAGCCGATCACCGGGAATCGGCGTCGTGAAGCGAGGCGGTCGACACCGCCCTGCAAGCTGGCCATCACCTTGTCGTGCACGGCCTGGTCGTCGCCGTCGACCTCGATCGGATGCTGGACTTCGATCGCGATCTTGGTCGGCAATGGGATGTGGCCGGCGAGGTCGCTGACATTCAGGCCCCAGGGAAGTGCCAGCGAAATCGGAATGCTCTTGAGCCGCAGCAATTTATCTGCCATCAGCAACTTGGCCAGCCACTGCCCGCGGGACAGGAACAGCGCGGCCTCCTGACCGCCGACGCTGGCCACCGGCACGATCGGGACGCCCGCTTCACGCGCCAGCTTCACGTAACCCATCCGGCCGTCGAAATCGACCTTGTGCCGTTCCCACGACGGACGAAAGACCTCGTAGTCCCCGCCGGGATAGACCAGCAGTGCGGCGCCGGATTCCAGTGCCAGTCGCGCATTGTCGGGGTTGGCGGCGACGGTGCCGAACTTGCGTAGCCAGCCCAGCGGCGGCGCCGAAACGACGAGGTTGTGGGCCAGCTGATAGAACGGCCGCTCGACGCCGAAGTACGAGCAGAACGCCAGCGTGAACACGAACGTGTCGGGCGGGACGTTGCCGCCGCTGTGGTTACCGACGAGAAGGACCGGACCCTCGGCCGGAATGCGGTCCAGGTGCTGCACGTCGGCACGGAAATACAGCGATGCCAGCAGCCAGGTTCTGGGCAGTTGATCGCGAATGTAGTCGGGGTCCCGTTGGTCCAGGTCAGCCTTCGGGACGCGCGATGCGACCTGCTCCCGCACCCAATCCTTGAGGCCGCCCAGCGTCGTTGCCATAGCGCGGTCTGTACCCGGATTTGATCTGCGTCACACCTACCCGAGCCGGTAGATGCGGGCCGAGGTGTCGTGCGCGATCAGGTCGACGACCCGGATGGCGTCGGCCAGACTCCAGTCGCCGTCGTCGACGAAACCGCCCAGCACGCGGCGAATACCACTGCGCCACAACGCCGTGCCGAGGTAGTGCAACTCGGCCGGGCCGAAGCCGTCCGATGAGTAGACGATCTTGCGGAACGGCGCCAGCTCGAGCAGTCGCGCGATGAATGCCGGTGCCCGCGCGCCAAGGTTGTTGATGCTCAGGCCGCCGTCCACGTACACGTTGTTGAACGCCTGAGCCAGATACCCGGCCTCGCGCTCGTAGGGATAGCAATGCAGCAACACGATCGGGGTCGCGCCCGACCGCAGGAGAAAGTCCCTCAGGTACAGGGGGTTGGCGCTGCGCAGGTCGCAGTCCCGGTCGCCGAAGCCCACGTGGAATTGCAGCGGTTTGCCCACCCGCAGCGCCTGATGCAGTCCGAAGCGCAGCAACACCCGATCCGTGAGCCGGATGCCGCCGCCGTCGCGCCACCTCGCGGCCGCTGCCGCGACCTCGGCCGCCGACGGCTCGCTCAGGTCGCCGTCGAACCCGCCGCGGTAGGCCAGGATGGATTTGGTGCCGACCGCGGTGGTGGTGCGCAGTCTCAGGATTTGTTCGAATGCCGATGCGTAATCGCCTGGTGAAGCCGCCGCCTGTTCGGCCACCTGTTCGAGGCGAACGACTTCGTGGGCACGGCTACCAGATAACTCGGCTAGCTGCGCGAGGTCGGCAACGCCCTCCGCGAAGCCGGTGTCGATCAGCCAGTCGCTGACGCCCGCCGCTCCGAGGAAGATCCGCGCAAGCTCGGTTTCGCTGTGCTGACTTCGGTGTTGCCAGTAGTCCTGTGGCTCGGCATGTTCAGGCAGACCGAGCAGCGGCGCGCAATGAGTGCGGACGGCGAAGCCGACGTGGGTGTCGAATCCGGAGTCGAAGTCGGCGAGGGGCTCGGTGTTGGCCTCGTTGAGGGCATTCTCGAACCGACGCCGGTCCCCCGCCGCCAGCCAGCAGCCGTGCATGTGCTGATCGATCAGCGGCACCCTGGCGATGTGCTCCGCCAGCGCCGAGTCACGTTACACGCTCCATGCCATCCGGAACTTATCGGCCAGTTGTTCGCGGTTGAGGTGGGCGTAGTGCTCCTGTTCGAATCGGCGGACCGCGACCGTGGCGTCGACAGCGGGATCGCCGAGTATGCGTCGCATTCGTTGCGAATTATCCAGTGCTGCAATTGTTTGCGCTTGTAACGTTGACAGCGGCGCGATGCCGGCTCGGCTGCGATCGGCATCGCTCAGTGCCGCCGGGTCGACCTTGATCTCGGTGGGCAGCACCGCGTTGTCGGTGATGCCGTCCAACGCCAAGCCCAGGATTGCGGCCGTCGCGAAGTACGGGTTGGCTGACGGATCGACGGGCTTGACCTCAACATTGCCGCCGTACGGCTTACCGGGCCCGCTGACCACGAAGCGCACTGCCGCTTCTCTGTTCTCGGTGCCCCAGCAGACGTAGGTGCCCGCCCAGTTGCCGGGCTGCAATCGCAATCCGGACACGATCGAGCCGCAGAGTATCCCCTGGGCTTCGGGCAGTCCGCGCAGCATTCCGGCGATCGCGCTTTCACCCTTACTTGTCATCCCGTGGACGCCCGCGCCGTCGGAGAACAGTGGTCCGGCCGCATTGGTCAATGAGAAGTGTTGATGTGCACCGCATCCGGCGTCGCCGACGAACGGCGCGGGCGAGAAACTGACCCGCATGCCGTAGCGCCGGGCGATCCGGCTGACGATGATCTTGGTAGCGACCAGCTGATCGACAGAGGCGACCGGTGATTGCGGCGCCAGGGATATCTCGAACTGATTGATCCCGTATTCGGGATGTAACTGTTCGATCGCGATGCCGGACAACGACGTTCCAGCGATGACATCGCGGACGAACGTTTCGTGTTCGAGCACACCCGCCAGGCCGTACTGCGCCCATGCCGTCGACGGCAACCGGTGCCCGTCCGGTTGGACGAGCAGGAACTCGATCTCGTGGCCGACCATCGCCTCGATCCCGGCTTCGCCGAGTGCGGCCTCGATTCGCTGCAGCGTTCCGCGGCTGCACTCCGGAACTCTGGTGCCGTCCTGCTCGAAAAACGATCCCGGGGCCCACGCCAGCCCGTCGCCGAGAATCCGTAACGCGGACAAGTCAATTCGGACCCGCTGATCGCCGACGACCCCGTTGTGATCGGTGAACGCAATACCCGTTTGGTCGATCGCGAAGGCGTGCCACACCAGGCTGGCGCCCAACCCGGGATCGGCAAAGGCATTGGTGCGGCGAATCGGCACGGTTTTGGCCAGGGTGAGCCCGGCGGGGTTTATCACGGTGCCGATGACGGCGTCCACCCCTTCGGCCTCGAGATTGGCGATGGCCGCGGCGGCGAGGGGTGTGGTCGTCATCTGCCGGAAAGCGGAAGTTGGCCCCGGGCTAACGAACTCGGTGCGTCACACCCGGCTTGGCAAGGTGAGCTTGCAGGACTGCGCGATGTCCAGGGTGCGCAGCACGCGTCCCATGCCCACCCACAGCGCGCACGACAGCGCGAGGTCGGCGAGCAGCTCCTCGGAGAAGTGTTCGTTGCAGCGGGTCCAGAAGTCCTCGTCGTCGCGCAGCGCCGTGTGATCGGTGGCGAAGCGGTAGGCGAATTCCGCGGCGATGCGCTCCTGGTCGCTATAGCCGGGCCAGGTGCGCCACTGGTCAGCATGATCGTAAAGCTCTTCGTCGACGCCGTTGGCGAGCCCGTCGGCGTCGCGGGTGTTGACGCACACTTCGCATTCGTTGCTGTGCGCGATGACGGTCCGGGCGAGTTCCCGGGTGCGCATCGGCAACCGGCTGCGGCTGTAGACCGCGTTGGCTGAATCCCGCGATCGCGCCACCCAGCTCTGGCGACTTCTGGATCCAGCCGGCGAGGTCGTCGTCAGGGAAGGTTCCGATGCGGCTCATGGCGAGATAGTACGCCTCCGGCTGTCGTATCCCGAAACCCCGAAATGCCTCGAGGCACTGGTCGGGCCGTACCGTTATCGATGATTCGGGTCACGTCCACCAAACAATGGCGCCCCTTTTCCGACACCTTAACTTTAGATATACGTCGAACGTTATTTGATTTCTAGACATGTAATTGATATGCTCGCCCTCACGGCTCGTGACGCAGACCCGCGCAGCGCATCGTCAATTGCGGGTCCAGAGGTCTCTTCGACCGAAACCTATTGCGTGGCAACGTGACCCTGGGATGCTCCGGCGACGAACCGTGTCGGTCCCGCTACCGTCGAGGGCTTCCCAAGACAAGCTTTTTTCCTGAGTTTCACCTAAAGCGCTCGCTAATAGAAACTCAGGCTCGCTCAGAATTCATATATGTATTCAACCTCTTCTGAGATAGGCTTGCGCGGTCGGCGACCCGTCGGGGGTTAGGCATTTAAAACTCGTGAGCGTGACGCCGGCAAGGGGGCTGCAACCGTTCCTACATCCATATCGACACATACCCGGACTGGAGGCTCGCACGTGAGTCGCAACGCTCTCATCCCACTGCCGCGTGGCCGCCGGATAGCGTTAGTTTCTGGCATGGCCGTCGGCGCCGCCGCTATTGCCGCGTCGATCAGCATGGGCACCGCACCCGCGGCCCACGCCGACGTCATCGGCTCGAATGCGGTCAGCGACCTGACAGGAGCATTCGATCCGCAAGCGGTGAGCGCCGCGGCTGTTCCCGATACGCAAGCGATCAGCTACTTGATCGAGGCATTCGACCCGAACTCGTTCAACGCCGCGGGCGCACCGACGGACGCGCTTGGCCTTCTCGGCTACGGCCTTGACACGTACCTGTTGGTCCCCAGCGGCATTGATACCGCGCTCACCCCGTACGTCGTGGATCTGGTGGGGACGATCACGGGGGGATCCGGGCCTCCGAATGAACCGGCGGCGATCAGCGACCTGGTCGCGGCGCTCGACCCGGAGGCGTTCACCGGGGGTCTTTCTGCCACACCGACTGACGAGTTTGGCATCCTGGCCTTCGACCTTGACACATACCTCTTGGAGCCCAGCGGCATCGATGGCCTGATCTACCCGTCCATTGAAGAATTCATTAGTTCGCTGCCCGCTGCCGCCGCAGCGAGTGTCGATGCGAACCCGGTCATTGACGGCTTGCTGAATTCGGTCACGCTCTTCTGATCTCGGCGCTGTCATGCCTTGATCGAGACGTTATCTGGCTGGTGGGGTCCGATGGGTCCCACCGCCAGACAACGGCTAGGTGTACGCGGCTAGGAACGTGACCTCGGTATCCGTTGCGTGGCGAGTTCGGACAGCTTGGGCCGATCGTCGTCCCAGTCCGGTTGCGCGACGATCCGGTGAGTGATCCGGTTGAGCGCGGCCTCGACCTGAGATCGGTCGAGTCGGCCTTCGAAATTCGCTGATCGGCTCAGCTTGTCGATGATCCATCCCTGAAGTAGGGACGAGAGGAAGTCGACCTCGCGTGCGCCGGCCGGGGTGAGCCACAGCCGGTCGACGTCACGTTGCGCGTAGCCACCGCGGACCAGCCGATCGAAGGTGGGCTCGAGAACTTCGTAGGGAATCCCCAACTGCTCGCCGATGTCGGTCAGCCGGGCAATGCCCAGGGCCTGCTGATAACGGTTGATGCGAAGCAGCGCCCACAACTCCGCGACATCGAGTCGGCAGTCGGGTCGCATGGCGATGCTGCGCAGCCGCATCCCCGGTTCGCCGCGCGTCAGGCGAGCGATCGCGGTCTCCAGCATCTCCTCCGGCGTCTGCGAGCTCGGCATGGCGAACCCGTCACCAAGGTCCGCGGCGCTGTTGCCGATGTCGCGCAGCGGCACCTCGCGCAGGAACAACGCCAGCGCGAAGCCGACGAGCGCCACCGGTGTTGCCCACAAGAAGACCTGCGTGAGTGACGCCGCGTAGGCGGCGACGATCGGTGCGGCCTGCGCGTGCGGCAGTCGGTGCAACGCCTCCGGTGAATTGGCTGCCGCCGGGGACGCGCCCGAGGCCGCCAACGCAGGGCCGATTCGCCCTCGCAGGAAGTTGGTGAACAGGGAGCCGAAAATGGCCGCGCCGAACGAGCTTCCGATTGTCCGGAAGAAGGTCACCCCCGATGTGGCGACGCCGAGGTCCTCGAATTTCGAGGTGTTCTGCACGATCAGCACCAGCACCTGCATGCACGACCCGATGCCGGCGCCGAGGATGAACAGGTACACCGATTGCAGCAGCATCGATGTGGATGGCCCCATCCGGGACATCAGCAGAAAGGCGAGTGCCATCACCGCCGTTCCAGCGACGGGAAAGAATTTGTAGCGGCCGCTCCGGCCGACGAGGACACCGCTGCCCATCGACGTCGACAGCATGCCCGCGACCATCGGCAGCGTGCGCAGACCCGAGGTGGTCGCCGAAACCCCGTCGACGAACTGCATGTAGGTCGGAAGAAACGTGAGCGCACCCAGCATGGCGAATCCGACCACGAACGAGAGCACACAGCAGACCGTGAAGACCGGATCGGCGAACAGCCGGGTCGGCAGGATCGGTGCGGATTCTGGTCCAGACGCGCGGCTTTCGACCCAGACGAAGATGCCCAGTGCCACCACCGAGGCGGCGAACAGCCCGACGATCGTCGCCGAACTCCACGGATAGGTGGTGCCACCCCAGCTGGTGGCCAGGGTCAGACCGGTGGCTCCGAGGCCGACGAACAGAATGCCGGCGTAGTCGATCACCGGCTTGGCGCGGGCGGCCAGCGACGGGATCGCCGCCGCCGCAACGAAAAAGACGATGATCGAGACCGGCACGTTGATCCAGAACGCCCATCGCCAGGTCAGGTGGTCGGTGAAATACCCGCCCAGCAGCGGGCCGATCACGGTGGTCACACCGAACACCGCGCCCAACGCGCCCTGGTAGCGGCCGCGATCCCGCAGCGGGATGACCTCGCCGATCAGCGCGGTAGCGGTGACCGCGATGGCACCGCCACCGATGCCCTGCAGCGCGCGGGCGCCGACCAGCATCGCCATCGATTGCGACAGCCCGCACAGCACCGATCCGGCGGCGAAGAACATCACCGCGGCCTGGAATATCCGCTTGCGGCCCAACACATCACCGAGGCGGCCGGCCAGCGCGGTGATGATCGTGGAGGCCAACAGATAGCTGGTGACCACCCAGGACTGGTGGCCCGCCCCGCCCAGGTCGGCGACGATCGTGGGCAGCGCGGTAGCGACGATGGTCTGGTCCAGCGCCGCCAGCAGCATGCCCAGCACGATCGCCAGAAAGACGAAATTGCGCCGCTGCGGGCTGACCAGTGCGCCGCTGATCTCCGGGTCTGGCGGGGTTGTCGTCTGCGCTCTCGTCATACGCAGCAGCTATACCCGCTCAGTTGTTGGCTATCCCTGTCGTCGGCGGCCGCGACACGCACTGAGCCGAATACAGTTCTTCACCGAGCTTGTCCATCAGCTGAAGCTGCGTCTCCAGGTAGTCGACGTGGCTTTCCTCGTCGGCGATGATGCTTTCCAGCAGGAAGGCGCTGGTCGAGTCCTGCTTCTCGCGGCACATGATGACGCCCGGCTTGAGGCGGTTCAGCACGTCGTATTCGATCGCCAAGTCGGCTTCGAACTGCTCGCGCAGCGTCTGACCGATGCGCAATGAGAAGAGCCGCTGGTAGTTCGGCAGCCCGTCGAGCAGCAGGATGCGGTCGGTGATCGCCTCGGCATGCCGCATCTCGTCGAACGATTCGGCGCGGGTGTGGCCCGCCAGCTCGGTGAAACCCCAGTTCTCTTGCATCTTGGAGTGCAAAAAGTACTGATTGATCGCGGTGAGTTCGCTGGTCAGCTGTTCGTTGAGAAGGCGCAAAACATCAGGATCACCTTGCACGATCGCTCCTTTATATCCCCTGAGACGGTTTCGAGTCGCGGCGATCAACGGTGAAGTTGGGCTGCAACGTCACCGCACGCCGACCATGAATCTAGTCGAGTCTACGACGGGCGGCGTGCTGATTCACCCGGTGTGGGCGGACCAATTTCACTAAAAGTGCTGGTCAAAGCCTTACCTAACTAAGGATAGCCTTCGCGAAGCGAGTTAGGTTAGACTTGCCTACATGCGCGCCGTTCGGTCGTCGGAGACCCAGAAATGGGGGGTCCGCTGATGTACGTCTGCCTCTGTGAAGGCGTCACCAGCCAGACCGTCTCCGACGTGGTCGCCAGCGGCGCGTGCACGTCCAAAGAGGTCGCCGCGCGATGCGGAGCGGGTCTCGACTGTGGTCGCTGCCGGCGCACCGTCCGGGCGATCATCGAGGCGGCCGCACAATTGCAGCCCACCGGCTCGTAGCGATCAGCTGTCCCGCTTGGCGGTGAAATCCGCCAGCGCCGCCGCATTTGCCTGACCACCCAAAAGCTCTGCGAAATGTGCATTTTCGCGTACGGTAGCCGCCGCGATATCCGGCCGTATGGGTTCGACGATGGACTGCTTGACCGCGATCAGGCTCGGAATCGACCGGGCGGCCAGAATTTCGGCGTGCCTACGGGCCTCGTCCAGCAAGTCGTCGGGTTCGCACACCTTCCAGACCATGCCCATGGCCAGCGCCTCCTCCGCGCTCACCCACTCCGAGGACATCAGCAGCCAGGCCGCGTTCTGCCGGCCGATCAGCTGGGGCAGCAGATATGACGATGCCGCCTCGGGCGCGACGCCCAGGCTGGTGAACGGGCACTTCAACCGAGCCGTCGAGGACATGAACGCCAGGTCTGCGTAGCCCAGGATGGTGGTGCCGATACCGACGGCTACGCCGTTCACCGCACAGATCAGCGGCTTGGGGAATCGGGTCAGGGCGTCGATCATCGTGGTGAAATGTGAGCCCTGGTTGGCCATTTCGGGGTCGGTGATGCGCGCCTGCATCTCCTTGAGATCGTTGCCGGCGCTGAATGCGCGGCCCGTCCCGGTCAGCAGCACGACGGCGATGTCGGGATCCTCGGCGGCCTGCTGCACAGCCTCGGCGGTCGCTTCATAGAGCGCCTCGTTGAAGGCGTTGAGCACGTCGGGCCGGTTCAGCGTGAGAGTGCGGACCCGGTTCTGGTCGTCGATCTGAAGAATCACCGGCGTCTCCTCAACGGTCGAAGGGTGTCTTGAGCACGTAGCGGCTGGTCGGCACGGTGTCGATGTTCTCGTTGGCGCCGAAGGCCGATGTGCTGGCGACCATCCGGGAGAGTCGCTGCTGCAGGTCGGCGTCGTCGGCTGCGCCGAAGAACGCCTTCAGGTCGGTGACCGCCTCGATCGGGAACAGTTCCTCGACGATGCCCGCCAGTTGCGGCGCGTCCGGCGTCAGCGCGCGGACGACCGCGTTCTGGGTGTAGCCGAACGTGGACTGCGTCTCGATCGCCACCGGTGTGTGATCGCCCTGCCAACGCTGCAGCCAACTTGCGTAGTCCAGCCCGGCCGGTTGGCGCAGCAGCGCGACGTTCGCCAAACCCGTTGTCCGGCTGCCTAGTTCAAGCGGCGCCAGCAGCGGAGTCGATTCTGTGACCAGATAGGCCGCGACGCGATCGCACTCGGCCGCCAGCAGTCGCAGGGCTTGGGCGATCTGCTCCCCGTAGCTCTGCTGTGTCCAGATGCTCACCACGGCGACCGCGGGTGGGTCCAGTGTCGTCAGGGTCATCAGCGACTTGCTGACCGCGAGGTCGCGGACATTGACGGTCAGCCCGGCGACTCCGAGATCCAGCAGCGCCCGGGCGACCGGTCCTCGCTGCCGTTCACACCAGTTCTCGTCATGGTCGGCGGCCAGCAGGACCGCAACTACTTTTTCCACAGTCGACACCTATTCCGAGGGATCGCGCGCCCAGCGCGGTTGGATGAAAACGCCCTCCGCCTCGACGGTGACTCCCTCGGCGTCGGCCAGGTGGCCGACGGCGTAGGTCTTCACTCCCTCGGTGCGGGTGATCATGGCCTCGGCGTGCAGGTCGCCGAGCCGGGTCGCGCGGACATAGCGAAAGCTGATCGTGCCGGTCAGACGGGGATTGATGCCGTCGCTGGCCGCCTCCCCCAGCAGGTGGTCGAGCAGCAGCGCGGCGACGCCGCCGTGGACGTGACCGGGTGGTCCCTCGTATGCGGCGCCCAGACGGAAATCGCACACCGACTTCCCGTCCGCGTCGCGCTGGATCTGCACCGGCGGCGCGATCGGATTGCGGATCCCGACGACGGCGTTGCCCCAGGCCATCCGCTCGCCCGTGGCGAGGTAGCGCACGCCGAAGCTCCCCTCGGTCTGCTTTTGCCGCAAACATGCTGTGGCCGAATCAATCTCGGCCTTGGCCGCCGCGACCGCAGCGGCGTCCACCTCGGTTCGGACCGTCGCGTCGATCAACTCCCGCACCGACTCGGCCAACGGCTGGTAGACCGCCCGCAGCCGCTCGACCTCCTCGGCGCTGATGTTCTCCAGGGTGAAGTCCAGCATGAGGCGAAACTAGAACACGTTCACATCGGGCGGCGTGGTGGGGTGGGTGTGGCTACTTCACCGGGCGTACCTGCTGGTTGTCGGCGAGCAGCTCGCCGATCAAACCGGCAAGCTGCCGATACGGTCCTTCACGTCCGCTGGACGACCGGAACACCAGTCCGATTCGACGGCCGGGTCGGGGTGTGGCGAAGTGTGCCAGGGCCAGGCGGCTGCGCACGCTCTCGACCTCCACCGCGCTCTGCGGAATCAGTGTCACGCCCAGTCCGCCGGCGACGCACTGCACCGCGGTGGCCAGCGACGCGGCCCGCGTGTTGGCCAGCTCGGCGTGCACTCCGGCCTTGCGGCAGACGTCGAGCGCTTGATCGCGCAGGCAGTGTCCCTCGTCGAGCAGCAGCAGCGGCAGTTCGGCCAACGCGGCCGGCGACACCCGCCGCTTCCCCGACAGCGGATGACCCAGTGGCAACGCCAGCACGAAGTCCTCGTCGTAGATCGGGATTTCGGTGATGCCGCTGGGCTCGGCCGGCAGCGCGATCAGCGCCGCGTCCACCGACCCCTCGCGCAGCCCGGTCAGCAGTCGTTCGGTCTGATCCTCGATCACCCGCAGCGTCAGCCCGGGCAGCCGATCGGCCAGCCCGGCGAGCAGCGTTGGTAGGACGTAGGGCGCCACCGTCGGGATCAGGCCCAGCCGGATGGTGCCCTGCAGTGGATCGGCTGACCCTGCCGCCGCGGCGGTGAACGCCGTCGCCGCCTCGATCACCGCCTGGGCCTGTGGCAGTAGCGCGCTGCCCTCGGTCGTCAGGAAGACGCGACGAGTGGAACGCTCCACCAGCTGCACGCCGAGGCCGGTCTCCAGGGCTGAGAGCGCCTGGGAGAGCGTCGACTGGCTGACGCCGAGAGTTGTTGCGGCACTGCCGAAGTGCTGCTTCTCGGCCACCGCGACAAAAGCCCGGAGCCCGGCGATCGTCGGCTGATAACTCTTATCGGTCATGCCTATCAGTGTAGTGGGAAAGATCACCTTTCATTTAAAGTGTGGTTCCGGCAGGATGGTGACAGCGGAATATTTGACTAAATCCAATTTGAGTGGAGGAGCGACATGGCATTGCTGACCATCGGCGACCAGTTTCCGACCTACCGGCTGACGGCGCTGATCGGCGGAGACCTGTCCAAGGTCGACGCGCAACAGCCCGAGGACTACTTCACCACCATCTCCAGCGGTGACTTCGCCGGCAAGTGGCGGGTGGTCTTCTTCTGGCCGAAGGACTTCACCTTCGTCTGCCCGACCGAAATCGCCGCCTTCGGCAAGCTGAATGACGAGTTCATCGACCGCGACACCCAGGTGCTCGGCGTCTCGGTGGACAGCGAGTTCGTGCACTTCCAGTGGCGTGCCCAGCACGAGGACCTCAAAAAGCTGCCGTTCCCGATGCTTTCGGACCTCAAGCGCGAACTGGTCGAGGCCACCGGCGCGCTCAACGCCGACGGTGTTGCCGACCGCGTCACCTACATCGTCGACCCCAACAACGAGATCCAATTCGTCTCGGTGACCGCCGGTTCGGTGGGGCGCAACGTCGACGAGGTGCTGCGTGTGCTCGACGCACTGCAGTCCGACGAGCTGTGCGCATGCAACTGGAAAAAGGGCGACCCCACGCTGGACGCGGGCGAACTGCTCAAAGCCTCGGCCTGATCGGAGGATCTGATGAGTGTCGAAAACCTGAAGGACGCGCTGCCCGAGTACGCCAAGGACCTCAAGCTCAACCTCGGCTCGATCAGCCGAAGCACTGTGCTCAATGCGGAACAACTGTGGGGCACGCTGCTGGCCAGCGCCGCCGCCACGCGAAACACCCAGGTGCTGGCCGAGATTGGTGCCGAGGCGGCCGATGAGCTGTCCGCCGAGGCGTACCAGGCAGCACTGGGCGCCGCGTCGATCATGGGCATGAACAACGTGTTCTACCGCGGTCGTGGCTTTCTGGACGGCAAGTACGATGATCTGCGTCCGGGCTTGCGGATGAACATCATCGGCAACCCGGGCGTGGACAAAGCCAACTTCGAGTTGTGGTCGTTCGCGGTGTCCTCGATCAACGGCTGCGGGCATTGCGTGACCGCTCACGAGCACGCCCTACGGGAGGCCGGCGTCGATCGCGAAGTCATCCTGGAGGCGCTCAAGGCGGCAGCGATCGTCACCGGGGTGGCCCAGGCGATCACGACCGCCCAAACGCTGGCGACAGCCGGATAGCCGCTCGCCCGTACACTTCGGGCTTGTGGTCGTCACTGCCGGCCCGAACGCGAGGATGAGATGAAAGCGCTGTACGTGGTCAGGTACCGGCGGTGAGCGAACCAGCTTGGGTCGAGCACGTTATCTGGTGGCATGTCTACCCGTTGGGCTTCGTGGGCGCTTTTCCGTCAGACACAGCGCCGCAGGCACACGAGCACCGGCTACGGCGCATCGCCGAGTGGTTCGACCACGCAATCGCCCTCGGTGCCTCCGGAATCGCACTCGGGCCGATCTTTGCGTCACGCACCCACGGATACGACACCACCGATCACTACCGCATCGATCCGCGACTCGGTGACAACGACGATTTCGACTATCTGGTCGGCGAGGCGCGTCAGCGGGGTTTGCGCGTGCTGCTCGACGGGGTCTTCAACCATGTCGGCACCGACTTCCCGCGCTACCGCGAGGCCGCACACAACGAGGCGGCCGCGCGCTGGTTCCGTGGCCGGCCAGGCAGGTTCCACACCTTCGAAGGCCATGACGGCCTGCTCACGCTGAACCACGACAACCCCGAGGTTGTCGATTACACCGCCGAGGTGATGGCGCACTGGCTGCAGCGCGGCGCTGACGGCTGGCGGTTAGACGCTGCTTACGCGGTGCCGCAACGTTTCTGGACGTCCGTTCTGCCGAAGGTCCGTCAGGCGCATCCGGATGCGTGGTTTGTCGGTGAGCTGATTCACGGCGACTACGCCGCGGTGGTTCGCGAAACCGGGTTCGACTCGGCCACCCAGTACGAGCTGTGGAAAGCGATCTGGAGCGGGCTCAACGACGGCAACTTCTTCGAGTTGGACCATGCGCTGCAACGTCACGCCGGGTTCGTCGAAACCTTTGCGCCGCTGACCTTCATCGGCAACCACGACGTCACCCGCATCGCCAGCCAACTCGAACGCCCTGAACATCTCGCGCACGCCTTGGTCATCCTGATGACGGTGGGCGGCATTCCCAGCATCTATGCCGGCGATGAGCTCGGCTACCGCGGCGTCAAGGAGGACCGGTTCGGCGGCGACGACGCGGTGCGGCCGGAATTCGGTTCTCCCCCAGCTCAATTGGATGCACACGGTGTCGAGGTATGGTCGCTGCACCAATATCTGATCGGTCTGCGCCGACGGCATCCGTGGCTGCACGCGGCGTCCACGACGCCACTGCGACTGGAAAACGAGCAGTACGTCTACGAGACCCGTCACGGCGATGAGGCGTTGATCGTGGCGCTCAACATCGGCGAGAAACCACTGCGCATGCGGCTGGATGCCGGCCGGGCGGAGGTGATTGCGGGCAGCGGTGCGCCGCCGCCCGAGGTGGTCGACAGGGTGGCGGTCGAGCCGCTCGGCTGGCGGATTCTCCGCCCGGTCTAGCCCAGACGCTGCAGCGTCAACGGGTCTTCCTGACCGCCGCAGTAGTGGGCCAGCAATTCGACGAAATCTCGGTTTTCGAGGGTGGCGTGGGCGAACAACGTCATCGAGGAACGGACTTTCATGTCGTCGGGCGATCCGAAGATCTCGCCAAGCGAGCGGTTCTGCACGGCGTTGACCAGTTGGGTGCATTCACGCAGCCGCGGACCCAGCACGTCGTGCCGAAGATAGGCCCGCGCCTCGTCGAGTGACGAGATCGCATACCGTGCCGCGGTGGCGCTGCTGCCCAGCCCGGCGATCTGCGGGAAGATGAACCAGATCCAGTGGCTGCGCTTGCGGCCGGCCCGCAGCTCGTCGACGACGCCCGCGTAGACCCGCGCCTGCGCATCGAGGAAACGCTGCAGATCGAACGGGTCGCTTGCCAATTCCATATGCCCTACGGTGGCACAGTGGTCAAACGGCGGATGCCGAAAGCGCGTGACCTCGCGCCGCTGATCGGTTTTCGCAAGCCGCGGCTGGACCGCGTTCAGCGTCGGCTCGACGATGCGCAGACCATCGATGATCTTCGGCGCCTGGCGAAGCGCCGGACCCCGCGGGCTGCTTTCGATTACACCGACGGTGCGGCCGAGGAAGAGATATCGCTCGAGCGGGCCCGGCAAGCGTTTCGCGACATCGAGTTTCACCCGAGCATCCTGCGCGACGTCAGTCATGTCCGAACCGATTGGCAGGTGCTGGGCGCACCCGTGGCCCTGCCGTTCGCGATCGCTCCGACGGGCTTCACCCGGCTGATGCACACCGAAGGTGAACTCGCCGGGGCCCGGGTCGCCGCCGAGGCCGGCATCCCGTTCTCGCTGTCGACGCTGGGGACCGCGTCGATCGAGGACGTGGCAGCCGCTGCGCCGCAGGGCCGTAAGTGGTTTCAGCTGTACATGTGGCGTGACCGGGAGCGGTCGATGGCGCTGGTCAAGCGGGCCGCGGACGCGGGTTTCGATACCTTGCTCGCCACAGTGGACGTCCCGGTCGCGGGCTCGCGGCTGCGCGATGTCCGCAACGGGATGTCGATTCCTCCGGCGTTGACGCTGCGAACCGCGTTCGACGCCGCGCTGCGGCCGCGCTGGTGGATCGACCTGTTGACCACCGAACCGCTGTCGTTCGCGTCGCTGGATCGCTGGTCGGGCACCGTCGGCCAGTATCTGGACACGATGTTCGACCCCAGCCTGACCTTCGACGACCTGGCGTGGATCAAATCCCAGTGGCCGGGCAAGCTCGTCGTCAAGGGTGTTCAGACACTCGACGATGCGCGCGCCGCGGTGGATCTCGGTGTCGACGGCGTCATACTGTCCAATCACGGTGGCCGCCAACTAGATCGGGCACCGGTGCCGTTCCACCTACTGCCCACGGTGGCGCGCGAACTCGGAGCCGACACCGAAATCCTGGTCGACACCGGCATCATGTCCGGCGCGGACATCGTCGCTGCGGTCGCACTCGGCGCGCGCACCACCCTGATCGGCCGCGCCTACCTGTACGGGCTGATGGCCGGCGGCCAAGCGGGTGTCCGCCGCGCCGTCGACATCCTGTCCGCGCAGTTGGTTCGCACGATGAAGCTGTTGGGGGTCACCTGCCTCGAAGAGCTCACGCCCCGACACGTCACTCAACTGCGGCGGCTGGTCCCTATGCCGCCAGCAGGCTGAGGGACCTTGATGCTCCTATCTCTGTTACGGGGTCAAGCGGCATTGATGACCTGGGTGTTTAGCCACCTTCGGTAGTTCGTTGCGAGGGTGTCGTGGCGTTTGAGTCCGCGTTCGAGTCGGGAGATGTCGTTGGGCCAGACGCCGAAGTGGGCTGCGGCGCTGGTCAGGGTGATGTTTTTGGCTTGTCGGGTGGGGCGTAGGTCGCTGTAGTCGTCGATCGGGCAGGGCGCGGTGAGGTGTTTGAACATCTCGCGGGCGATGGCGCGTTTGAGCAGACGCAGGATGTCTTTTTTGGAACGACCGGCGGCCAGTTGGCGGATGGCGTAGTCGCGGGTGCGTGGGTCGTGGGACCAGCGGACCAGGGCGATGCGGTGCAGCGCGTTGTTGGCGGCACGGTCGCCGCTCCGGCAGAGCCGGTGTCTGGTGGTTTTCCCGGATGAGGCCGGGATAGGGGCGACACCGCTGAGCTTTGCGAATGCGGCTTCGCTGCGCAGTCGATCGGTGTTGGTGCCGGCGGTGATGAGCAGTTGGGCGGCGGTGTCGGGCCCGACCCCGTAGGCGGCCCGCAGTGCGGGATTGAGGGCGGTGCTAAGGGTGTCGAGTTCGGCGGTCAGATCGTCGGTTTGGCGTTCGAGGAACTCAATGCGCTGAGCCAAGGCCTTGCAGGCGAGCAGAACCGCGATGGTGGTGGGATCGGTATGAGCGCAGGGCCGGCACCGGGTTAGTGCCTGCACCAACTTCAGGGTGGTGGTGTAGCGGCGGTAGCGCTCGCGGAGGTCAGCCGGTGCGGTGACCAGGAGGTCTTTGATCTGCTGGATAGCGGCGCTGCGGGCTTTGACTGCGCCGCGACGCGCGACCAGCAGGGCTTTGAGAGCTTTGGTGTTGGGATCTTTGGGCACGGCCACGCCGTGGCCGGCCAACACCGCGCGAGCGGCGCTGTAGGCGTCCAGGGGGTCGGATTTGCCTTGGCGGCGCCTCGCTGCCCGGTCGGGGCGGGTCACCTCGACCACGTGAATGTCGTTGTCTTGCAACGCTTGAGTGAATCCAGATCCGTAGGAGCTGGTGCCTTCGACGCCGGCCGTCAGCACGTCCCCGAAGCTTTGGGCCCACCGCAGGGCGACGTAGTAGCCGGTCGGGTCGGTGCCGAACTCGGCATCGCCGAGAACCTGTCCGGTGTCGGTGATGGCTGCGACGTGGATGGTGTCGAGGTGGGTGTCGACGCCGATGACGATGCGGCGTGCAGATGTCACGATGGTGAAGTCCTCTCCGTTGAATCAGTGGCGGTTGGGTGACAACCCGGTAGGGCGGGCAGACAAGACATTGATGAGGAACGGCCAGGCTCCTGATTAAGTCATGTCCGCCCTACCAGGCGTTGGTGTCGCTTGCCCGCACGTCGCTGGTGAGACAAATCAATTGGAAGACAACCCAATAGGGCGTCAGTCGGACCGAGGGTCATCACCAGCGGCGAACGGGCAAGACCATCCTCACCCGAACCGGTTGAACAGAATCAATGTCGGACCCTCCTGCCATAATCGAATGTATGTTCGAACAGAGGTCAGGCTTGGTGTCATCGCCGGAGGTGATCGCCCGGTTCGATGAGCTGTTCGAGCGTCGTTACCCGACGCGCACGACGGAGTCGGCCGCGTTGCTCGATCGGATCGGTACGTCCTGGCGTGAGCAGAATCGCGCTGCCGCCGCGGCGTTGACGGCGATCGGTGAATTGTTCGCGTATCGGTTGACGCGTTGCTCGGACACCGAGGACTGGGCCGTCGACACCGAGGCGGCGGTGAGCGCCGAGGTGGCCGCAGCTTTGCGCATGAGCCAAGCCCTGGCGGCGAGCCAGTTGCGTTACGCGCGCGCGATGCGCGAGCGGCTGCCGAACGTGGCCGACGTCTTCAGAGCCGGTGACATCGACCAACGGACTTTCGCCACGATCGTGTATCGCACCGACCTGATCGTCGACAGCGAGGTGCTCGCGACCGTCGATGGGCAGCTGGCACTTGCCGTGGTGCGCTGGCCATCGATGACGCGCGGCCGGTTGGCCGGATACATCGACAAGATCGTCGCCAAGGCCGACGGTGATGCGGTGCGGCGGCGCACCGAGCGACGTACCGAACGTGAGGTCTGGTTCGCCGACCTCGGCGACGGACTATCAGAAATCCACGGCAGCCTGCTGAGTCCCCAAGCGCACGCCGTGGACAAACGGCTCACCGCACTGGCCGCCACGGCGTGTGAGCACGATCCGCGCAGTCGCGAGCAACGCCGCGCCGACGCGCTAGGCGCTCTTGCGGTGGGCGCTGATCATCTGGGCTGTCAATGCGGGCGCGCTGACTGTGCTGCCGGAAAGCGCTCCGCCGCAACATCGGTGGTGATTCACGTGATTGCCGAACAAGCATCGACCGGCGACGCGGGCTACACGCTGGCATCTGAGGTCCGCGCCGACGGGCTGGTCGGACCCGAGCTTATCGCCGAGTTGGCCGCTCACGCCAAGTTGGTGGCTCTGGTTCATCCGCTCGATGCCGCACCCGAGCCGGGATATGTGCCGTCGAAGGCGCTCGCAGATTTCGTGCGATGCCGGGACCTGACGTGTCGCTGGCCAGGTTGCGACCACCCGGCATTCGACTGCGACATCGACCACACCATCGCCCATGCCGACGGCGGGCCCACCCATGCCTCGAACCTGAAGTGCTACTGCCGTACTCACCACTTGGTCAAAACCTTCTGGGGCTGGCGGGACCGGCAATTGCCCGACGGCACAATCATTCTCACCTCACCGTCGGGTCAGACCTATGTCACCACACCGGGCAGCGACCTGCTGTTCCCCAGCCTGTGCCACCCAACCGGCGACCTGCCGGACCCCGAACCCAA
This sequence comes from uncultured Actinomycetota bacterium, assembly GCA_963796825.1. Taxonomy (GTDB): domain Bacteria; phylum Actinomycetota; class Actinomycetes; order Mycobacteriales; family Mycobacteriaceae; genus Mycobacterium. The sequence continues at coordinate 28,726 of CAWCNE010000003.1, read as the reverse complement.
CCGGCCCACTGACTACTGCGGGGACCGGACCGCGATGATGCCCCGACGGCGCCGCACCCGAGCCCAAGACCGCGCCCAGCGCATCAGCACCGAACGACGACAAAACCACAGCGCCCGCACCAAACGCCGGGCCGGCCGCCTCAGCTACTTCGATCTGGGCCCCGCCCCACCCGGCAGCGACGACGAGCCGCCGCCGTTCTGACGGCCGGTCGGCAGACTTACCTACGAAACAACGAGTCGGCGTGTTGCAGGACGAGCGTTGGCACACGAAAGTGCACGAGCGCTTACGGCGGGGCAACTCAGTAGCGCCGAAATCCAATGACTCTGCGCCGAGGCGCCAGGGCGTTGCCACGCACACCAGAAATCGTCGCAATTCGGCGGCTTTCGCGCTCACGCATTCTGCATCGGCCATTCCAAACTGGAAGACAGCTGAACGGTTGCTGTGATCTCATTGAACGACTGCGATGGTTTCGGTCGTGACAAGCCCCTAGCGACGAACTCTCGTTCGGCCTCGCGGACTAAGCCGTCAAGGGAGGAACGATGTCATGGATGTACCCACTCGAAAGCTTCGAACCGCCCTGCCAACCTCAGCCGCAGCAATGGCCGTGGCAGTGCCCGTCATCATCCTGGCGAATGCCGGCAGTGCACAGGCCACGGTCCGGGGCCTGAACGTCAACTTCGGCCCGGTCCCCGGCGGAATAAACGTGCAGGTACAGGACACCGTGGGTGCGGGCAAGCAGAACTGCTCGTACGATTCCAAGGCAGAAAACGGGTTGGGGATTCCGTTTCACAAGGACTTCGTCCTGGGGTTGAACGGCACGACGTCCTGGGAGATCCCGGGCATCGCCACCGGCACTCTTTGGCGGGTCCACATCGGCTGCACCTACGATCCGCCGAATCAGTTCGCGAAGCCCGGTCTTTTCGACGACACCGTCACGTTCTGATCGGTCGCTTGCCCATCTGCTTACCCACCGGCCGTTCACAGTCCTAGCTTCTCGACCCCCCGGACGCGCCGACCGGGTTTGACAGTAGAACTCCGTTCATTTTCACGGCCTCTTGAAACTGCAGGTTGCGGTTCTCAGTCGAACTCTCACGACTTAAAGTGTTGTTCGCGCAATCGGTGCCATCACCTCGTGAAAACTTTCTGGGGTTGGCGCGATCGGCAGTTGCCCGACGGCACAGTGATTCTCGACTCGCCCGCGGGGAAGACCTACGTCACCACACCGGGGAGCGTGCTGCTGTTTCCAAACCTGTGCCTACCGACCGGCGACCTGCGGCCACCTGACCCCACTGCTCCGGTGGACTACTGCGGTGAGCGCACCGCGATGATGTCCACCCGCCGCCGCACCCGCGCCCAAGACCGGTCCAATCGCGTCGCCCCCGCGGTCCTCGAACTCGAGCCCTGACCCGATCACCAGATCGCGCAGCGTGCTGCACACCAGCACGTCGTTCGGCCCCGCCAACGCGCTCACCCGCGCACCGATGTGCACAGCTATGCCGCCGATGTCATCACCACGAATCTCGCACTCGCCGGTGTGCAACCCAGCGCGGTCCTCGAACTCGAGGACGCTACCGCCTCGACGATTTTCGGTGCGTCGCGCTGCGCAGCACGATGTCGACTGCGGCGGCGATCACCTCGTCGTCCGGCAAGGTGCCGAACATGATCGACGGACATGCCACCACACCGGTGAGCATCGATAGGGCCGCCTCGAGTTCGGCACCGTCGAGGAATTCCCCGAGCATGGCACGCATCTGTCCCTGGCCGGAGTTGTTGATCTTGTCGCGGATCTTGCGCATTTCGTCGACCGACGCCCACTGGGCCATCCCGGTCAGGATGAGGTCCAGACGCATCTCGGTGATACCCCTGCGGAAGGCCGTCAGCTCGCCGATGATGTCGTCCCGCAGGTCTCCACTTCGTTCGTGGTGCGGTAATTCGCCCAAGGCATCCACGGCGAGCACGATCAGATCCACCCGCGACGCCCAGTGCGTATACAGCGTCGTTTTGGAGTAGCCGGCCAGTTCAGCGACCCGCGCGTGGGTCACGGCATCGGAACCTTCATCGGTCAGCACTTCGAGGGCTGCGCGCGCGACATCGGCACGGGTGCGAGCCACCCGCGCGTCTTCACCGGTGCCGGGCGCTTTGTCGCCCGAGCCAGGTGTCATCTGTGCACTCCACCTTTGCGCTGGCCTTGCCTGAGTTGAGCCGCCCCAGAGAAGTTAGCCGATAATGACCTGATTTTTGTAATGGAAGATCCCGTCACTAGTGTACGTTTAGACCAGTAGTGTACTGGGAAATGGTTACCGTACGGGTTGGCCAGATGGCTGACCTGGCCGATTTTTCCATTCCATGAAAGGGAATGCCATGTCTGCCATCCTTTTTGGTTCGATCAGCACGCTCGCCGACACCTCTGAGCTGCAGCGCCGCGCGTTCAACGAGGCATTCGAAGCCCACGGTCTCGACTGGCAGTGGTCGCAGCCCGACTACGTGGCGATGCTCGAGTCCAACGGCGGCGCACAGCGAATCGCCGACTATGCCGAGTCCCGCGGCGACGACGTCGACGCCGACGCGGTGCACGCGACGAAATCAGAGATTTTTCAGGAGTTATTGGCAACGGCTGGTCTCAAGCCGCGACCCGGCGTGCTCGCGACGGTCGAAGAGGCCAAGCAGCGCGACGTCAAGCTCGGATTCGTCACCACGACCTCGCCGGAGAACATCTCCGCGCTGCTGGAGGCGTTGAGCCCGGACATCGACGCCGACACATTCGACGTGATCGTGGACCGCGATTCGGTGGACAGCCCGAAACCGGACGCCGCGTCGTACCTGTACGCGTTGGAGCAGCTCGGCGAGGACGCCGAGAGCGCTGTGGCAATCGAAGACAACGTCGGCGGGGTCGCCGCCGCCTCCGCCGCCGGGGTCACATGTGTCGCCTTCCCCAACGAGAACACGGTCGACGGTGACTTCGCCGCCGCGGCAAAAACCGTCGAGTCCCTGGACGCCGGGCAACTGGTCGGTCTCGTCGGATAACCGCGGTGGCAGCGCCGATCCCCCACCCTTCCCCGCAGCAAGGACATCATCATGAGTGATCTGCAAGCGCGAGTCATCAACAGTCCCCGAGCTTTTCACGTCGAGGGCTACGAGAAGATCGAATACGACCTGGTGTACGTCGACGGCGTCTTCGGGCCCGACAGCCTTGAATTGGCCGAAACGTATCGCCCGTACGGCCGAGCCCTGATGGTCGTCGACGAGACGGTGTACGACCTGTACGGCGACGACATTCACGCCTACTTCGAGCGGCACGCCATCGAGCTCACGGTGATGCCGGTTCAGATTCGGGAGACCGCCAAATCGCTGGAAACCTTCGAAAGCATTGTCACCAGGTTCAACGACTACGGACTGGTGCGCACTGAGCCCGTGCTGGTCGTCGGCGGCGGATTGATCACCGACGTCGCGGGATTCGCCTGTGCCAGCTATCGCCGCAACACGCCCTACATCCGGATCCCGACCACGCTGATCGGGCTCATCGACGCCAGCGTGTCCATCAAGGTCGCCGTCAATCACGGTAAGCACAAGAATCGACTGGGCGCCTACCACGCGTCGCTGAAGGTTCTCTTGGACTTCTCGTTTCTCCGGACACTCCCGGAGGACCAGGTCCGCAACGGCATGGCCGAGCTGATCAAGATCTCGGTTGTCGGCAACGCAGAAATCTTCCAGCTGCTCGAGCAACACGGCGTCGACCTGTTGCACACCAGGTTCGGGCATCTGAACGGGACACCGGAGTTGCGTTCCGCCGGTGAACGTCTCACCCACCAAGCCATCGCCAGGATGCTCGAACTCGAGGCGCCCAATCTGCACGAGATCAACCTCGACCGGGTGATCGCCTTCGGGCACACCTGGAGTCCCACTCTCGAGCTCACTCCGCCTGACCCGTTCTTCCACGGACACGCCATCAACATCGACATGGCGTTGTCGACGACGCTGGCCGAACAGCGAGGCATCCTGTCGGTCGACGAGCGCGACCGAGTGCTCGGATTGATGAGCGACCTCGGCCTTGCGCTGGACAGCGAGCACCTGACACCGGAATTGCTCAGCGAAGCCACCACCGCCATCTTGAAGACTCGCGATGGCATGTTGCGGGCGGCCGTGCCGGCGCCGATCGGCGATTGTCTATTCCTCAACGACGTGACCGTGGAAGAACTTGCCGAAACCCTGGTACTGCATCGAAAGGTCTGCCTGGGCTATCCGCGTGGCGGAGCTGGAATCGACATGTTCACCTCGACGACGTACGGCAGCTGTCATGCATGATGTTGTGCCGCTGCGGCCTACGCCGGGGACCTCGCCGCCGCGAACGGTCGTCGCGGGACTTGGCGCCACGGTCCTGAAGTCGAGCGAGCGACGGCCCGCCACCGTGGTTCGGACCCTGGCCACGTTTCTCGGCCTGCTGATCACGTTGCCGATCGACGCACTCGTCGTCGGCCTCGCGCTCATCTGCCACGCGAGGACTCCGGCGGCGCCCCCGCCCAACAGATCCTCCCGCACCGTGCTGATCACCGGCGGCAAGATGACCAAGGCACTTCAACTCGCCCGGTCCTTCCACCGCGCCGGCCACCGGGTGATCCTGACCGAGACCGCGAAATATCGATTCACCGGTCACCGGTTCTCGCGGGCAGTCGACGCCTTCTATTGCGTTCCCGACCCGGCCGATCCCCGCTACGACGCCGCGCTTTATGAAATCGTCCGCTATGAAGCGGTGGACAACGTCATTCCGGTATCAAGTCCCGTCGCCAGCATCTACGACGCGCGGGCACGCTACACACTGGACAGCATCTGCGAGGTCATGCACGCCACCGAGGACGTCGTACGCATGCTCGACGACAAGGCGGAGTTCTCGAAAGTCGCAGTCGCGCTGGGTCTTCGGGTTCCGCACTGGGTGCGCATCACCGATCCGCGGCAGATTCTGAACTTCCCGTTCCCCGCGGGCCGCAGCTATGTGCTGAAGCAGATCGCCTATAACCCCGTCGGCCGATTGGATGCACCGCGGCTCTCGAGACGGACGCCGCAGCGTAACGCGGCACTGGCCCACTGGCTGCCGATATCGGAGGAGAACCCTTGGATACTGCAGGAATTCATTGCAGGTCGTGAGTACTGCACCCACGGCACGGCGATCAACGGCCGGCTCCAGGTACACGTCTGCTGCGAATCTTCCGCATCCCAACTCAACTACGCGATGGTCGACAAACCGGAGATCCGGTCCTGGGTCGAGCAGTTCGTCGGCGCCCTGGGCATCACGGGACAGTTCTCGTTCGATTTCATCGAGGCGCCGAATGGGAATGTCTATGCCATCGAATGCAATCCCCGCACCCATTCGGCGATCACGACCTTCCACGATCACCGGCAGTTGGCGTCGGCCTATCTCGAGGAGGGCCATCCGGCAATCACGCCGGTCACCGGCGCCCGGCCGACGTACTGGATCTATCACGAGCTGTGGCGTCTGCTCACGCAGCAGGGCCGGCGCGCACGGCTGAACGGCATTCTGCGCGGCAAGGATGCCATCTTTGCCGCATGGGATCCCTTGCCGTACTTCATGGTTCACCATGTGCAGATCCCGGCACTGCTGATCGACAATCTGCGCCGTCGGCGCGGGTGGCTGAAGATCGACTTCAATATCGGCAAGTTGGTCGAACCGGACGGCGACTGAATGTTCACGCCTGCCGGGCCGTTACGGCTGCTCCATCTGATCGGGTCCGCGGTGGACGACTTCCATGCCGACCTCTCCCGCCTCTACGCCGGGGCCTGCCTGGACGCGCTGGGCGGGTCGACAACCCACGTCGCGGTCATCGCCTACGTCTCGCCGGACGGATCATGGCGGTTTCCCACCGCAGTCAGCACGCTCGCCATCGAGCGGACACCGGCCCTGACGCTCGCCGAAGCCGTCAGCCACATTCAGGCCGTCGGCGTGGACGCGATGATCCCGCAGATGTTCTGCCCGCCGGGCATGACCACCTACCGGGCGTTGTTCGACGAACTCGGTATCCCCTACCTGGGCAACCGGGCCGACGTGATGGCTGTCGGCCTCGACAAGGTCAAGGCTCGGTCCGTTGTCGCGGCCGCCGGCGTGGCGGTGCCCGCAGCGGAGGTGCTGGGTCCCGGGGAGCGACCCTCGCTGCCGTTTCCGGTCGTCGTCAAACCCGTCGACGCCGACAACTCCGTCGCGGTGTCCCTGGCGCGTGACCCGGGAGAATTCGACGCCGCTGCCGCGCTGGCGCTGGCGCACAGCAGCGCAGTATTGGTCGAGGCTTATGTCGAGCTCGGCCGAGAAGTGCGCTGCGGCATCATCGTTCGCGACGGCGAACTGGTCTGCCTGCCGCTCGAAGAGTACGCGATGGACCCGCACCGCAGACCGATTCGAACAGCTGAGGACAAACTCGCGCGCTCCGATGGCGGCGACCTGTACCTCGTCGCGAAAGACCGCGCCAAAGCCTGGCTCGTCGCCGACGATGACGTGCTCACGCACCGGGTGTGGGCCGCGGCGCGACGGTGCCACCTGGCTCTGGGATGCCGGCACTACAGCCTGTTCGACTTTCGCATCGACCAGGACGGCCGACCCTGGTTCCTGGAGGCCGGCCTCTACTGCTCGTATGCGCCCGGAAGCGTCATCGCCGTCATGGCCTCCGCCATCGGTGTCACTGTGCCCGAACTGTTGGAGATCGGGCTCTCCGAGATGAAACGCGAAGGAACGCCATGCTTGACGTCACCCCGCTGACCCCGATCGGTGCCCGGCTGACCGGGCTGCGGGTCGACACGCTCGATGCGGCTACCGTCGCGAAAGTACGGCACGTGCTCGCCGACCACGGCGTGGTCGTGCTGCCCGACCAGCATGCCGACGACGCCGGCTTCGTGCGTTTCCTGCGGAGTTTCGGGCCCACCATGTTCACCGCCGGGGAAACGCCGGTTCCCGGATATCCCGAACTCAACGTCGTCAGCAATGTCCGCAGGGGAAAGCGCCCGCAATCTACGTTCCACACCGATACCAGTTACGTGCGAAAACCCCCGGCCTTTACCGCCTTACGGGCGGTCGCCGTGCCAGAGCGTGGCGGACAGACGCTGTTTACCAATCAATACGCCGCCTACGACACGTTGCCCGTTGACGTCCGACAGCAGTTGGAGGGGCGCGCGATCACCCACGTGGTGACCGGCCTACAACCCGGGCCGGATGAGGAGACGTCGGCCTCGCATCCGGTCTTCAACGTTCATCCGGTATCGGGGCGCACCTATCTCTATCTCTCGACGCCGAAGCGCTGCGCACGGGTCAGTGGCATCTCGCCCGAGCAGGCCGCCGGCACCGTCGACTTCCTGTTCACGCACTCGACCCGAGCCGACAACGTGTACCGGCATGTCTGGTCGCCCGGGGACGTCGTGATGTGGGACAACCGTTGCGTTTTGCACCGTGCCGATCACGCCGGCGTCCTCGGCGACCGCGTGATGCACCGCGGCATGGTTGCCGACGAGAGCCGGGAACAAATTGGATCAAGTCCAGGTTGAGCGCATCAGGCTTAACTTTGGAGGATTGATGACTGAAACCAAGTCAGTGCCGGTGTTGTTCGTCAGTGACCCGATCGTGCTGCCCGGCATGGTGGTGCCTATTGCATTGGACGACGCCGCCCGCGCGGCCGTCGACGCTGCCCGTGCCACCGAGTCGGGCACGTTGCTGATCGCGCCCCGGCTCGACGACCGCTACCCGTCCTACGGCGTGCTCGCGACGATCGTGCAGGTCGGCCGGATTCCCGGTGGCGGTACCGCCGCGGTGGTCCGCGGCGAGCGCCGGGCCCACATCGGCACCGGGACCAGCGGGCCGGGCGCCGCGCTGTGGGTCGAGGTGAGCGCGGTCAGCGACCCCGAGCCCGACGACGAGACCCGCACGCTCGCGGGTGAATACAAGAAATTGCTGCTGGCGATGCTGCAGCGCCGGGAAGCGTGGGAACTGGTCGACGTGGTCAACAAGCTGACCGACCCAGCGGCCCTGGCGGACATGGCCGGCTACGCGTCGTATCTGACCGGCGTGCAGAAACGCCAGTTGCTGGAGACCGAGAACGTCGCCGAGCGGCTACGTGCGCTGATCGAATGGACCGGCGATCACCTGGCCGAAGTAGAGGTCAACGACAAGATCGCCGGAGATGTCCGGGACGGGATGGAAAAGCAGCAGAAGGAATTCCTGTTGCGCCAGCAGTTGGCCGCGATTCGCAAGGAACTGGGTGAGGGCGAGCCCGAAGGATCTGACGATTACCGGGCCCGCGTCGAGGCGGCCGACCTGCCGGACAAGGTTCGTCAGGCGGCGCTGCGTGAGGTCGACAAGCTGGAACGCTCCAGCGAGCAAAGCCCGGAAGGCGGCTGGATCCGCACTTGGCTGGACACCGTGCTCGACCTGCCGTGGAACACGACGACCGAGGACTCGACCGACCTCAAGGCGGCTCGAGAGATCCTCGACGCCGATCACCACGGCTTGGACGACGTCAAGGACCGCATCGTCGAGTACCTGGCGGTGCGCGCCCGTCGCGCCCAGCGTGGGTTGCAGGTCGTCGGCGGCCGCGGCTCCGGCGCGGTGATGGTGCTGGCCGGCCCTCCCGGGGTCGGTAAGACGTCGCTGGGTGAGAGCGTCGCCCGCGCGCTGGGCCGCAAGTTCGTCCGCGTCGCCCTCGGCGGTGTGCGCGACGAGGCCGAGATCCGCGGCCACCGGCGGACCTACGTCGGCGCGCTGCCCGGTCGGCTCGTCCGCGCTATCGGCGAAGCCGGCTCGATGAATCCCGTTGTCCTGCTTGACGAGATCGACAAGGTCGGCTCGGACTTCCGTGGCGATCCGAGTGCCGCGTTGCTCGAGGTGTTGGACCCCGCACAGAACCACACCTTCCGGGATCACTACCTGGATCTGGACCTGGACCTGTCCGACGTGGTCTTCCTGGCGACGGCCAACGTCATCGAGAACATCCCCTCGGCGCTACTGGACCGGATGGAGCTGGTGCAGATCGACGGATACACCGAGGACGACAAGGTCGCCATCGCGCGCGACTTCCTCCTTCCCCGGCAACGCGACCGGGCCGGCCTGACCGACGAGGAAGTCGCGATCACCGAGGCCGCGCTGCGCAAGATTGCTGCCGACTACACCCGTGAGCCCGGCATGCGGCAGTTCGAGCGGCTACTGGCCAAGGCGCTGCGCAAGGTCACGACCAAGATCGCCGACGAACCGGTGACGATCGACGAGCCGGACCTGGTGGACTACCTAGGCCGGCCGCGTTTCACCCCGGAGTCGGCGGAACGCACCGCGGTGCCGGGCGTGGCTACCGGCCTGGCCGTGACCGGCCTGGGCGGCGACGTGCTCTACATCGAGGCCGGTGCGAACGACGGCGAGCCGGGATTGCAGTTGACCGGTCAGCTGGGCGACGTGATGAAGGAGTCCGCGCAGATCGCGCTCTCCTACGTGCGTGCGCATGCCGAGGAGTTGGGCGTCGACCCGGAAACGCTGAACCGGCGGATCCACGTGCACGTGCCTGCCGGCGCAGTCCCCAAGGACGGGCCGTCGGCCGGCGTCACGATGGTCACCGCGCTGGTGTCGATGGCTACCGGTCGACAGGTTCGTGCCGATGTCGGGATGACCGGCGAGGTGACGCTGAACGGCCGGGTGCTGCCGATCGGCGGCGTCAAGCAGAAGCTGCTGGCGGCGCAGCGCGCCGGACTGTCGACGGTGTTCATCCCGCAGCGCAACGAGCCCGACCTGGACGATGTGCCCGCCGAGGTGCTCGATGCGTTGGACGTCAAGCCGATGACCGACGTCGCCGAGATCGTGGCGCTGGCACTCGAACCGCGTCCGGAGACGGTGACCGCCGCGGCGTGATCCGATAGCCTGCGGTGATGCCTGATCTGCAGCTTCTCAAACGGCGCATCGTGCACACGGCTCAACGCCTGGTGGTCAATCCAGTCGGTCGTCGGTCACCGATGACCATGCTGGAGACCACCGGGCGAAAGTCAGGGCAGCCGCGTCGCACCGCGATCGGCGGCCGGGTGATCGGCAACGAGTTCTGGATGGTCTCCGAGCACGGCGAGCATTCGCATTACGTGCTGAACATCAAGGCCAATCCCTCGGTGCGGCTGCGTCTGCACGGGCAGTGGCGCACCGGCACGGCTCACCTGTTACCCGACGACGATGTGAACGAGCGGCTGCGCGGTCTGCCCGGTGTCAACAGCGCGCTGGTGCGGCTGATGGGCAGCGATTTGCTGACCATCCGGGTCGACTTGGACTGAGCATGAGCTACGACGCGGACCTCGCCGATCGCATTCGCGAGCTACTGGGTCCGATCCGCGGCGTCGACGAGAAGCGGATGTTCGGCGGCCTGGCGTTCCTGATCAACGGCAACATGTCCGTAGCCGTCAGCAAGCAGGGCGGCCTCATGGTGCGGATACCACCGGACGACACTGAAAAACTGCTGGCGCGAGCGCATGTCAACCCGATGGTGATGGCCGGCCGCGAAGTCCGCGGATGGATCCGCGTCGAGCCCGACGGCGTGAAAACCAAACGGCAGCTAACGGACTGGGTGACCCGCGGCGCCGACTACGCGCGAAAGCTGCCAGCGAAGTAGGTGCAACGTTTGCGAACCCGAAGTACGGGTAAGCCGTCGCTCATGGCTGAGCACAAGCGGGTGGTTCGACGACTGCTGGATGCCGCCGGAACGACGTACGCCGGGGAGGCAGGAGTTCGGATCCGCGACAAGCCCATGCCGCTGTTTCAGTTGTTGATGCTGTGCATGCTGGCTAGTAAGCCGATTGACGCGACGGTAGCGATGTGTGCCGGCCGCGAATTGTTCAGCGACGGGCTCAAGACACCGAAGGCTGTGTTGGCCGCCGACCGGCACAGCGATGATTGACGCGTTCGGCCGCGCGCACTATGTGCGCTACGACGAGAGTTCGGCGACGCGGCTCACCGAGATGGCCAAGCGCGTCGCCGACGAATACTCCGGCGATTTGCGTGAGATTGCCGGCCGCAGTTCGGAGGATGTGTCCGCCGCCAAGCGGATGTTGAAGAAATTCAAGGGAATCGGTGACACCGGTGCCGATATCTATTTGCGCGAAGTTCAGGATGTCTGGACGTGGGTGCGCCCGTACTTCGACCAGCGGGCCACGCGGACCGCGAAATCCCTCGGACTACCCGGCGACCCGGAAAAGCTTGGCGCGCTTGCCCCGCGGGCTAACGCTCGCTTGGCGGCAGCGTCTGGTACGGGCATCGCTTGACGACGACCTGACGCCAGCAAGTAGCGAGTAGATAGGAACGAATCGTGGCTGATTCGAAGACATTTGTCATCATCGGCGGTGGGCTCGGCGGGGCCAAGGCGGCCGAAGCGTTGCGCGAGAAAGGCTTCGACGGGAAAGTCGTGCTGATCGCGGACGAAGACCATCTCCCCTACGAGCGGCCACCGCTGTCCAAGGACTTTCTGGCGGGCAAGAAGAACGCTCAGCGATTTCACCGTGCACGACTCGGACTGGTACCGGCAGAACAAGATCGAACTGCGCACCAGCACCGAGGCGGTGGCGATAGATCCGACTGAGCACACCGTCACGCTCTCGGACGAGCACCAGCCTTCACTACGACAAGCTATTGCTGGCCACCGGATCGCGTTCGCGATGGTTGTCGATCCCGGGTGCCGAATCCACCGGAGTCCACTACCTGCGCACGATCGACGACGCCTCGAACCTGGACACCACCCTCAAAGACGGAACCTCGCTGGCCGTGATCGGCGCCGGGTGGATCGGGTTGGAGGTCGCCGCCAGCGCCCGCCAGCGCGGCGTCGACGTCACCGTGGTCGAAACCGCCAAGGTGCCGCTGAGCAGCGCGGTCGGCGAGGACGTCGGCAAGGTCTTCGCCCAGCTGCATCGCGATCACGGGGTGGATCTTCGCCTGGATGCCGAGGTCAAAGAGGTCACCACCGAGGACGGCAAAGCCACCGGCCTGAAGCTGGGCGACGGATCGACGATCACCGCCGACCGAGTCCTGATAGCCGTGGGTGCGCAGCCCAACATCGAGTTGGCCGAGCGGGCCGGTCTGGCGACCGAAGACGGCGGTGTGCTCGTCGACGCATCGCTGCGCACCAGCTCCCCCGACATCTACGCCATCGGTGACATCGCCGCCGCCGAACACCCGCTGTTCGAGGATCGGATCCGCATCGAACACTGGGCCACCGCGCTCAAGCAGCCCGAGGTCGCCGTGGCGGGCATGCTGGGCGAATCGGGTGAATACAAAGAGCTCCCGTACTTTTTCACCGACCAGTACGACCTGGGCATGGAGTACGTCGGCCACGCGCCTGAGTTTCAGCGGGTGGTGTTCCGCGGGGACGTCAAAAGCCGGGAATTCGTGGCGTTCTGGCTCGATGCCGACAACCATGTGCTGGCCGGAATGAACGTCAACGTCTGGGATGTCCTCGACGACATCAAGAACCTGATCCGGAAGAAGGCCCCGGTGGATCCGGACAAGTTGGCCGATCCGCAGGTGTCACTGGGCGACGTGCTCAGCTGACCGTGATGACGTCGGGCAGTCGCAGCCCCTGAAACCGCTCGCGCTCGGCGCGCCGACGTTTGATTCGCAGCCGGGCATCGGACGGCAGCGTGACTGCCTCGTCGCAGGTCAGATAGAAAATCTCGCCGGCCACATCGATGAGTTCGCGCGAAACGAATCGAGAACCTAACTCGCGCAACGTCATTCGAAGCTCATGCGTGAATCGAATGGTGGTGTCGTACGCCGATTCCCGAGAAGCGCGGGCGCTGGCCGCCAACCGTTCGGACAGCTTCTCCCCCGCCGCGGTCGGCGGCATCCGCTGTGGAAGTTCGGTCGCGGCCCGGCCCGCAGCGGCAAGCAGGATCGCCGGATCGTCATCGATCATCAGATTGGCCAGCTCCACCTCGCCCGGCCCACGATGCCCGATGCCGCTGACCGCGGCGGCGAAGGCTGCGCCGATGGTCTGCGACTGGGCATTGATTCCGGCGAGGTCGCCGTCGAGGGCCAGCGCACACAACTGCAGATCGCCGCGGATCAGCGCTGCCAGCGACGAGCTCTTGGCGGTGACGGCATCGCTGTCCACCAGGGCGCCCATCCCGGTGATGGCAACGTGCACGCCGAGGCGCTCCACCGTCGCCGCGGTGACGCCGCTGTCGATCAGCCACAACCCGGTCAGTGCCCAGCCCTGATGAATTCTGTCGCGCAGTAGCCGGGCGCGCGCCTGCAACTGGGCATCGGATAACGAATTCAGTTGCGCCGCAGCAAGATGCTCCGTCGCCGCCGCCGCGAGGTATGCCTGGGTGTCTGCCTTGAGGTGCCGCAGCAACGCCAACGCGCGTTTGACCACGACCGCCTTCGCAGTGGCGGATCCGATCAGCCCGCCCTGCGGCGGGCGGCCCAGTGGAAACAGCGCGTCAACCGGTGAATCGCCCAGCGACGCCCGCACAACCTCGCCGAGGTCCCAGCCGGGCAACTGTTCTGCCGCGATCGCGCTTGCAGAAACGCCGACGTAGGGGCGGTGACCGAATACCGCGATCGCCCGGCTTCCCCACTCGGCGGCAATGACATCGCCGCACGCCATCACCGGGCCGATCATCCGCGCCGCGGCACGCAAGCCGGGGATCTGGACGTCGAGCGTCATGGGGGTCAGCGGACCCGGGCAGCGTCTCGGCCAATGGGAGGGCGCTGAACACGGCAAAGCGGGGGTCGACCCGGTCGTCGAATTCTCCCTCCTGCTCGTCCGGCGAAGCCGACCGCAACGGCGTCCCGTCCAACGGCTCGATCGGCAGTCCGACTTCGGCGGGCAATGGCAGATGTCCCGGCAAAGTCCGCCGCGCCCGTGGCGTCGAACTTGCGGCCTGCCAACCCGCGCGCGGTGTCGACGATGGCATCGTTTGTCGGCCAAGCGAATTCGAACTGCCATGATTCCTGCAGCGCCGCGAGGTCGAGGTCGGGTGTCAGCTGGGCCCAGCTCGGCACGCGCGCGCGCCGCGGGCGCTGCCCGGCAGACCGCAGCACGCTGCGCGCGGCGGCGACATCGATCGGTGTCCGGGCTCGCCAGGTCGACGACGCCGGTGCCATCGGTGGCCACGGCGTGCACAAGAAACCGAATCAGGTCGTCGACATGCAGGACCCGCACCGGGTCAGCCGCGGACGTGCTGTACAGCAGGCTGGCGACGGTGCGGCAGACCATCCAGTCGAGCTGGCGGCCGACCGGCGGCGCGATCCGCACGACCAGGCTCGGCGCCCAACCGCTGTCCACCAGCGTCTCGGCCTGCGCGTAGAGCGCCGGCTCCCCGGCCGCGGCGGATACGTAGATCAAACGGGCGCCGGCGCGTGCGGCCGCATGGGCCACCAGGACCAGCCCGTCGATCCCGGCGCTGCCGGGCACGCCGGGCTCGATGGGGGCGAGATGCAGGACCACATCCGCGGCGTCGGCCAGCCGCTGCAAGACCGGGTCGCCAAGTGATGCACCGACGAAATCGACGTCGGGATGCAGGTTCTGGTGCGGGTAGGCGGCCACGCCGGTGACCGTATGCCCGGCAGCAATCAGTTGCCGGGCCATGGCACGCCCGAGCAGGCCGGTGACGTCGGTCAAGAGGATCCGCACGCCCGAGCACCTCCACGGCGTCTAGTCGATTGGAAGACAATAGTCGCGCGAGGCGGTCACAGGTAGGTTTCAGCTAACCCTGTTAACTCATTGCAACGTGGCGGAGCCGTCGGCGTGGACGGTGACCTTGGCGCCGCCGATGTCTTCGTGCACCGTGGCCGCTGCCGCTGACGGCTCGGTGATCAACGCCAGCGTGCGCCGTTCGTCTGGGGTCCGAACCGACAGGAAAGCCTTCTCGGGCCGACCATCTCGGTCGAACGGTGTCGTCCAGGCTTCGACGGTGCCAACGCCTTCCCACTCCACCGCGGCCGTCCTGGTCGGCTCCCGGTCTACCGCGGATTGGACGTCTTCCCAACGGAATTCGGACTTCGGCGGCTCGGTGCCGTACACGCCGAAACTGTGCTTGGTGAGGTAACCGCCGTTGGCGGTGATCAGACCCGCGACGTCCGGGATTGGCGGTCAGCAGTTCGGCCATCGTCGCGATGGAGTGCGCGACGTAGTTGTTCCACGGACCGCCGGCAAAAGTCAGCCCGCCGGTGACCGTCAGGGGTCGGGCCGGATCGTCAACCGGGAGCCCGAGTTCGGCGGCCGCGACCTGCACCGCGGAGGGGAAGCACGAATACAGGTCGACGTAGTCCATGTCGTCGATGCCCAAGCCGGACAGTTCCAGCGCCCGCCCGCCGCCGATCCGGATCGCCGGCGACTGGTGGAGTTCGGCCCGCTCGCTGATCGAATACGTGTCGTGCGCGTCGGTGCCCGCATACGGGTAGACCCATTGATCGGTCGGGATGCCCAACCGGGTGGCGGCCTCCACCGACATCAGGATCAGCGCGGCACCCTGGTCGACCATGTTGTTGGAGTTCATCAGCTTGGTGTACGGCCAGCTGATCATCCGGTTCGACGGGCTCGGTTGTGAAATCTCCTCAGCAGTAACCGGTTTGCGAATCCAGGCATGCGGATTCTGCACCGCGACCTCGTTGAATCGCGCCCACAATTCCGCGATGCGTCGGCGGTGATCGTCGACAGACTCTCCTGTGCTGACCCGCAGCGCCTGCTCGAACATCGGGTAGATGTACGCGGGGCGGTCCAGTTTGATGCGGATCTCCGCATCCCCGGCCATCGGCACGTTCTCGTCGCTGCCCTCGGGTTGCGGAATCGAGTTGTCCTGCTCGGTGCAGGTCAGCCGCTGCCCGGCGGCGCGCAGTTGCGATCGCGTTCGCCACATCTCCGCGCCTGCCACCAGCACTACGTCGGCGCGTGTCTGCTGGATGTCGGCGCACGCCCGGTTCACCAGCGTCTGCGGGACGTTGCCGCCGATACCGCTGTAGCGAGTGGTGAATTGGCCGGCGCCGATGCGTTGCCCGAGCAGCAGCGCCGGGTCGCGGTAGTACACCGACAGTAGGTTGACCACCCGGATCGAGTCGATCGCCTCCAGCACGCGAGCGTCGGCGGCTTCGCGCGCCGCGGCGGCCATCAGATCGACCGGTTCGAGGGTGTTCTCTTGAGCCGGTTCGCGATGGTTCACCTGACCATGGGCGACCAGCACCGGCGTCCTGGGGTTGACGGGCATCAAGCATGGCCTTCCGCGGTGTCGATGGATGCGAACAGCACCCCGTCATGGATGAGTTGGTCGGTTTCCGCGCTGCTCATGCCGAGGACTTTGTGGCAGATTTCACGGGTGTCTTGCCCGGGCAGCGGCGCCGGACGCTGGGGCGCCGGCGGGATGTGCCGGTACGGCGCTGGGCCGGTCTCGGCAGCCAGCGGATGGTCGAACAGCGGATGACGCATGTCGCTGAACAACTTTCGCTCGCCCAGCTGCGGATCTTCCAGGATGTCTGGCGGGCGGTTCATCTGCCCGGCCGGTACACCAGCCGATTGCAGAGTGCCTGGGCGACCTCTTGCGGCACGCGGTCACGCGTCCACGTCGACACCCGCGCAATCAACTCGCTCCGATGCGCCAGTCGCGCCTCGCCGGTGGCGAACCGTGGGTCGTCGGCCAGCTCGGCGAGCCCGAGAACCGCACTGGCCGAATGCCAGTCGTCGTCGGAGCGGATCGAGATCGCACACCACTCATCGTCGCCCGCACACGGCACAACCTCGTGGAGGCTGGTGTCGTCTTCCAGGTCGGCGTCGTCGTCGGTGCGTACCGCGTCCGTGACGTAGTGCGTGTCGAGCTGGTTGACGACGGCCTCCGCCTGCGAGACGTGCACGCGAGCCCCGGTGCCGGTGCGGTCACGGTGGATCAGCGCGGCCAGCGCGCCGATCGCGGTGATCCGACCGACCACGTGATCGGGAAAGACGGTGGTGGCGTCGTAGAACCGGTGTCGGGCGCCGGAGTCGCCCGGCTGCGGTTGTGGGTCTGTCCAGAGCTTGCTGACGCCCGCGGTGGCGCGCACCAGCGGGCCGTAGCCCAGCCGGTTGCTCCACGGCCCGCGGTCGCCGAAGGCACTGCTCTCGGCGAGGACCACGCGCGCATTCAGAGACTGCAGGGTTTCGAATGGAAAGCCCAGTGCAGCAAGCGTTCCCGGCTTGAAGTTGGCGAAAACCGCGTCGGCGTCGGCGACCAATCGGCTGAACACCTGTTTGCCCTCGGTGCTGCGCAGGTCGACGCCGAACGCCAGATTGTTGCGATGCGTCCACGCGAAGGACTCGCTCATGGCCTCGCCGATGCGGGCCTGTCTCAACCCGTCCGGGTAGGCCGTGCTCTCGACCTTGATCACTTCGGCGCCCAGATCGCCGAACAGGCGGCTGAGTTCGCCGCCGGCGACGATGATGCCGAGATCGATGATGCGCAGTCCGTCGAACGGGCGCGGCCCAGATTTTGCGGGCGCCACGATCGTCGGCGCTGGGGCATCCCATTGCGCATCGTGGGCGCCCGCCGGCGGAGCGGGTGTGCGAAAACCGATGTGCTGACCGTCGACCGAGTAGTAGCCCGTCGGGATGGTGCTGTGCGCGCCGGGGACAAGCTCGGCGTCGGCGACCGCGCCGACGGCCCGGAAGTGCTCGGAAGCCAGGATCTGCGTGGGATCCAGCACGGCGGATATCGGCACGCCATGCGATTGTCCTTCTGCCACAAGTGCTTTCATCGTCTGTCCGCTGAACAGTCGCTCGACCAGTGCGCCGATCTGCGGCCAGGCAGCGAACCGCGCCGCGATCACGTCGTACTTCGGGTCTTGGAACTCTTCAGGTTCCCCTAGCCAGCGCCGGAGCCCGTGCCACTGGCGTGGCGACATCACGCACAGCCGGACGTGGCCGTCCCGGCAGGCATAGATCGGGTAGGCGTCCTGGTTCTTGGGCCGTCCGCGCCACCGGTCGGGTCGGCGGATGCCCGCTGCGGCCTGACCGTGTGCTCCGAATGCCGGGTCGAGCGCCATCACCACAGCATCGAAACGGGCGAAGTCAATGTAATCACCTGTGCCACAACGTAATTTGTTGTAGTACGCGACCAGCGCCGACCAGGCGGCCTGGACGGCGGCGGTGGCCGAGGCGATACCGTCGGGCGGTGACACCGGTGTGCCGGTGGTGGGACCGGACCGCGCCAACGCGCCCGACAGCGCATAAAGCACCGGGTCGGTCGCCCGCCACGTCGCGCGGGGTCCCGTCCTGCCGAAGTCGGTGACTGACAACCCCACCAGTTGCGGGAACCGATCGGCGAGCTCTTCGCAGGAGGTTCCGTACGCAGCGGCCCGGCCGGGGAATCCACTGTCGACGACGATATCGGCACTCCCGGCGAGTTCGATCAGCCGCTCGCGGTCGTTCGGATCGGCCGGGTCGAGCACCGCGCTGCGCTTGTTCGCGTTGTGCAGAGCGAAGCGCAGGCCGGTGCCGCGCAGCGTGGGCCGACTCGTTCGAGACGGGCTGCCGCCGGGCGGCTCCACCTTCAGGACGTCGGCACCCAGATCGGCCAGTATCCGGGTGACGGCATCGCCGTCGGCCTCGCACAGGTCGAGCACCCGCAGCGACGCCAACAGCCCCTGCGGCGATCGCAAACTGGGCGCTGCCGAGTGCAGCGGGTCGCCGCCGTCGAGCCCATCTGCGGGCGCCACAGCGTTCTCGAGCATCAAGCCAGCGTAGTTGGCAGGTGTCAACTCGAGTCACCTGCCTCGTTGTCATCGGTAGCCTGGTGAGATGTCTGGCTACGAGAGTGTCGCTGCGGAACCGCACCCGCTGCTCGCGCAACTCTCGGCGCTGCACCACTTCCGGATCCAGGTCGACGTCGCGATCGTGGTGGTCGTGCTGACGTTGACCAATCTGATCGCGCACTTCACCACGCCGTGGGCGAGCATCGTGACAGTTCCGGGTGCCGCGATCGGCTTGGTCGCCTGGTTGCGGGTCAACGGTCTGGGCTGGGCTGAACTCGGGCTAGGCCGCGAGCATTGGAAGTCAGGCGCCGCGTACGCCGTGGGCGCCGTCGCGTCGGTGCTGGCGGTGATCGCGGTCGGCGCACTGTTGCCGCTGACCCGGCCGATGTTCATGAACCAGCACTACGCGACGATCTCCGGCGCGTTGATGGCGTCGATGATCATCATCCCGCTGCAAACCGTCATTCCTGAGGAGTTGGCGTTCCGCGGCGTGCTGCACGGTGCCCTGAACCGGGCGTGGGGTTTTCGTGGTGTGGCGCTGGCCGGCTCGCTGCTGTTCGGACTGTGGCACATCGCGACGTCGCTCGGGCTGACGAGCAGCAACGTCGGCTTCACCCGGATCTTCGGGGGCGGAGTCGTCGGCATGTTGGCCGGGGTGGTGTCAGCGGTGGTCGCGACCGCAGCGGCCGGTTTTGTCTTCAGCTGGCTGCGACGGCGTAGCGGCAGTCTGCTCGCACCGATCGCGCTGCATTGGTCGCTCAACGGACTGGGGGCTCTGGCCGCCGCCGTGGTCTGGCAGCTGTCCAGCTGAGATCCGACCGCGCGTCCGATTCGCTTGGCTCAGCGGATATTCCGGTGCGGAGGTGGGGAATCGCGGCGGAGGTCAGCTGCGCGATTTGACCACCTTGTAGATGAACAACAGCAGCACGGAGCCGACAAGCGCACCCAGGAACGAGTGGTTGATCGGCGGGGTGACAGTGAATTGGTGCGGCGGGAAGACCACGCTGCCGAGCGTGCCACCGACGTAGGCGCCCACGATGCCGAGCAGAGATGTTGCGATCAAGCCCAGCGGCTGACTACCGGGAACGACCAGTCGTGCAACGAGGCCGACGATGAGGCCAAGGATGAGCATCCAGATGATGTGCAGAATCACGACCGGCTCCTAGCGTATTGATTTGTATGTAGCCCACTGCCGGACTGTTTCGGTATCCCCCGTCAGCCTAACGAGCCGAGCGCCCGGTAGGGAATGGTAGGCAGATCCAGGCTAGGTCGACACCGTGCCGGGAGCCGGTGCCGGACCGTTGCCACCGGCGGGCTGGCCGGGCGGTGGCGGCGCCGGTGACGCGGGCACGGGGGCGGGCGCGGGCGCGCCCGGAGCGGGAGCCGGAGCCCCCGGGGCCGGCGCAGGTGCCGGTGCGCCAGGCGCGGGGGCCGGTGCCGCGCAGGCGCCGGAGCAGGCGCTCCAGGCGCTGGTGCCGGGCCGGGTACCGCGCCTAGCGGCCGGACCGATTCGGCCAGCGCCTTCGCGCCCGCCTTGTCGACCGGGTTGTTACCGGTGCCCAGCCAGACCACGAAAAACCGTTGGCTCGGCGCGCCCGCCGGGCCTGGCGTGCTGACCACGCCGGCCCAGATCTGGCCGTTCGGCTTGGTGGCGTCGCTGAACTTCACCTCGTAGTACGAGGCTCCGCCGGCCTCGCCGTTGGCGCCGAGCGGAATGGTCTCCTGGTTCAGCCGGGTACCGGGGTAGGGCATGAAGAACTCACCCATGTCCGACGCCAGCCGGGCCGCCGCTTTTGCGTTGTCGGCTTCGGCGCTGGCGTACAGCTTCTGGTCCAACTTGCCGAGCACGACGCGGGTGTCGTTGGCGACCGGCGGTGGCTGACCGGGCGTCGGTGCGCCGGAAATCTTGCTGAGCAGCGCCGAACCATAGTCGAGATGCGTCGCGTCGGATTCCACCCAGCCGGCGGGAAGGACGTAGCTGAATCCGCCGACCGGGTTGTCGATCCGACCTGCATTCGGGTCGACCGGAGGCGGAACCGGGGCGTTGGGGTCGGTGGCCGGTGGCACCGCGCCCGGGTCGGCGGGCGGCGGGGCTGCGACGGGCCCGCCGGGGCCGGGTGCCGCATCCGGGGCCGCCGGAGGGTTGACCGGCCCAGGAGGCGGGATCGGAGCGGGCGCGCCCGGAGCGGGCGCGGCAGGGCTTGGGGGCGGCCCTGGCACCGGATCGGCACCGGCTGCCGCCGGCATTGCGAATGTGATCGCTGCGGCACCGCCGACTGCCGCGATAACGCGCGTCACCCAGCGGTTTTCGGGCCGTGTCGAATAGCGGTCCACCTGGTCCATGACCAAAAAACTACCGTGTTACACCCGTGCCGCAAGGGTGAATAGCAGACGTTGCGACCGCTTTTTCATTGGCGGAGACTAAGCGAGCCGCCGCAAACTTGCTGATCACCGCTTCCTCCGTCCGTCCCGGGCGGTTTTGGTGACGATTCGCTAACGCCGGCGTCGCCGGGCGCGTCACGCTCAGGGGCTGGCGAAGCCGGCCTGGCTCAGCACCCGTTGGCCCGTCGCACCGGTCACCACGTCGACGAATTTTTGCGCCAGCGCTGATTGCGCCGCCTTCTTGAGGGCGACGATCGGATAGACGTTCACCGCGTCGGCCGACTCCGGAAACCTGACGGTGTCGACCTTGTCGCCCGCCTTGTGCGCATCATTCATGTAGACCAGCCCGGCGTCGGCCGATCCGTCAGTGACTCTGGCCAGCACCGCGGCCCCGATCGACTCTTCGCTGACCGGATCGAAATGCACGCCGGTGTCGTCTTCGATGTGCTGAACCCCCGCTCCGCACGGCGCCGACGCCTGACACACCGCGACCCGTACGTCGGGCTTGGCGAGGTCGGCGAAGGACCGAATCTGCTTAGGGTCGCCCGGGGCGGTGACGATCACCAAGGTGTTGGACGCGAAGTTGACCGGCTCGCCGCTCGTCAGGTCCGCTTTGACCACCGTGTCCATCTGAGCGCTGTCGGCCGAGGCGAAGACGTCGGCCTTCGCGCCCTGGGCCAACTTGTTGGCGAGTTCCGCAGAGGTCGCGAAGTCGAATTCGACTGTGGCGCCAGGATTGTCGGTTTGAAACTTCCCGGCAAGCAACGTAAACGCCGGTTTGAGCGCAACGGCGGCGAAGACCATGATCGAGGTAACCGGCGCGCGACCCGACGACGAGTCCGCCGTCGTCGATGGCTGCGACTTGTGCCCGCACCCGCTCAGATTCATCGCCAACGCCAACGCCAGCGCCAGCAGCCCCGACACCGCGGAGATACGGGCGGCGCCCAAGCGGGATGTCACAGTGCTCAGCGTTGTCCAAATGGTGACCGCCTCGTGCCGGATTCGGAGTTTCATATCTAGCTACCGTCCAGTAACATAAGGAAACGTTAATGCCATACACGCCCTGAAATCCCAGGGACCGGCGTTGCGGTGTGCCACCATCGAAGCATCGGAAGACCGTTGCTCTAGGCGGAAGCCGCGGCTGCTCTCAACGAGCCGGCACCTGGATTCAATGCTGAATACAAGGAGGTCATGGCGGTGGAGGTACTGGTCACCGGAGGCGACACCGAACTGGGTCGCGCCGTTGCTGAAGGATTCCATAACGACGGCCACACGGTCACTCTGCTCGGCGTACGCCGAGACGACCTCGAGGTAGCCGCCAAGGAGATCGAAGCGGACGCGATCGTCTGCGACAACACGGACCCCGCTGCTCTGGCAGAGGTTCGCCACCTGTTTCCCCGCCACCTCGACACCATCGTCAACGTTCCGGCGCCCCGCTGGGAGTCCGGTGACCCGCGCGCCTACTCGCTGTCCGACCTGGCGGCCGCCTGGCGCACATCGTTGGACGACACCGTGCTGTCGGCGGTGCTGACCCTCGAAACGGTGGGCGATCACTTGCGCTCCGGCGGCTCGATCATCAGTGTCGTGCCGGAAAACCCCCGCCCAGGGAGTGCCGAGGCTGCTGTCAAGGCCGCTCTCGCCAGCTGGGTTGCCGGCCAGGCGACAGTGTTCGGCACCCGCGGTATCACCGTGAACGCCGTCGCGGCCGGGCGCAGTGCTCAGCCCGGTTACGAGGGCCTGACGAGCGCGCCGCCGTCGGTTGCTGCCGCGGTCGCCCGGATGTCGCTGTTCTTGACCAGCCCCGCTGCCCGTCACATCACCGGGCAGACGCTGCATGTCAGCCACGGCGCACTGACGCAGTTCGTCTAGCCGCACTTCGCCCAGCGCGTAATTCTCGTCCGCTACCTTCGTCCCCGCGCGTCGGTCGTTAGCCTGGATTCCGTGAGCATTCGACTTGGCTTCCAAATCCCCAACTTTTCCTACGGCACCGGCGTCGAACAACTTTTTCCAACCGTCATCGCGCAAGCGCGTGAGGCCGAATCGGCGGGCTTTGACTCGGTTTTCGTGATGGACCACTTCTACCAACTGCCGATGCTCGGCTCCCCCGACCAGCCGATGCTCGAGGCCTACACGGCCCTTGGGGCACTTGCGACGGCGACCGAGCGAGTCCAGTTGGGCACGTTGGTGACTGGCAACACCTACCGGAATCCCACGCTGCTGGCCAAGGCGATCACCACCCTAGACGTGGTGAGTGCCGGTCGCGCGATCCTCGGCGTCGGAGCCGGCTGGTTCGAGCTCGAACACCAGCAACTCGGCTTTGAGTTCGGCACCTTCACCGAGCGGTTCAATCGGCTGGAGGAAGCGCTGCAGATCCTCGACCCGATGCTCAAAGGCGAACGATCGTCGTTCTCCGGCGAGTGGTACCACACCGAATCGGCCCTGGCCGAACCGCGCTACCGCGACCGAATCCCGATCATGATCGGTGGCAGCGGCGAGAAGAAGACCTTCGCCATCGCGGCGCGCTACGCCGAGCATCTCAACATCATCGCCGGCCTCGACGCGCTGCCCGGCAAACTCGACGCGCTGGCCAAGAGGTGTGACGAGATTGGTCGTGACCCCAAGACGCTGGAGACCAGCGTCTTGTTGACGGTCCTCGCGGACGACAGCGCCAAACCCGACGACAGGGGACGCATGCTGGCGGGCAGCGTTGACTACATCGCCGAACAGGTCCAAGCAAAAGTGCTTGATGTCGGCATCGACGGCGTCATCATGAACATGCCGGCCTACAAACCCGGTGTGATCACCGCCGTCGGCGATGCACTGCGCCCACTGGTCGGTCTCTGACCGCACAGCGAGGTGCGTCACCTACAACAGCGCGGGTGTGGGTGATCACAGCTGTGTACGTCGATAATTGCAGGTCCGGGCGACTAACGTATAGGGGAACCCAGTACCGCTGAGGAGCGACCACGCCATGAACGCCCTGCCCGAGGACACCGCACTGAACCGTCGACACCGGGTGGTAGTCATCGGATCCGGATTCGGTGGCTTGAACGCGGTCAAGAAGCTCAAGCGGGCCGACGTCGACATCAAGTTGATCGCTCGCACGACCCATCACCTGTTTCAGCCGCTCTTGTATCAGGTGGCGACCGGCATCATCTCCGAGGGCGAGATCGCCCCGACCACCCGCGTCATCTTGCGCAGGCAGCGCAACGTCCAGGTCCTACTCGGCGACGTGACCCATATCGACCTGAGCCGCAAAGTCGTTGTGTCGGATCTCTTGGGTCATAGCTACGAAACCCCCTACGACAGCCTGATCGTCGCGGCTGGGGCCGGGCAGTCCTACTTCGGCAACGACCAGTTCGCCGAATTCGCGCCTGGCATGAAGTCCATCGACGACGCGCTGGAACTGCGCGGACGCATCCTGAGCGCATTCGAGGCGGCCGAACGGTCCAACGACCCGGAGCGGCGGAAAAAGCTGCTCACGTTCACCGTCGTCGGCGCCGGACCGACCGGCGTCGAGATGGCCGGCCAGATCGCGGAATTGGCTGACTACACCCTGAAGGGCGCCTTCCGCCACATCGACTCGACCAGGGCACGGGTCATCCTGCTCGACGCCGCCCCCGCGGTGCTGCCGCCGTTCGGCGACAAGCTCGGCAAGCGAGCCGCCGCGCGGCTGGAAAAGATGGGCGTCGAGATCCAACTCGGGGCAATGGTGACCGACGTCGACCGCGACGGCATCACCGTCAAGGACTCCGACGGCACCATCCGGCGCATCGAATCGGCGTGCAAGGTGTGGTCGGCCGGGGTCGCTGCCAGCTCCTTGGGCCGGGACCTGGCCCGGCAGTCGGCCGTCGAGCTCGACCGCGCAGGCCGGGTGAAGGTTTTGCCCGACCTGTCAATTCCCGGCCACCCCAACGTGTTTGTCGTAGGTGACATGGCCGCGTTCGACGGCGTTCCCGGGGTTGCGCAGGGCGCCATCCAGGGAGCCAAGTACGTCGCCACAGCGATCAAAGCTGAACTCGCCGGCGCCAATCCAGCGGATCGCGAGCCGTTCCAGTATTTCGACAAGGGCTCGATGGCCACGGTGTCGCGGTTCTCCGCGGTCGCCCAGATCGGTCCGCTGGAGTTCAGCGGTTTCATCGCGTGGTTGGCGTGGCTGGTGCTGCACCTGGTCTACCTGGTCGGTTTCAAAACCAAGGTGAGCACGCTGTTGTCGTGGATGGTGACGTTCCTGAGCACTCGGCGCGGCCAGTTGACGATCACCGAGCAGCAAGCCTTCGCCCGCACCCGACTCGAACAGCTGGCGGTGTTGGCGGCCGAGGCGCATGAAGGCGAAGCGGCGAAAGCCAGTTAGCCGGAATCGGTTTCGAGATTCTGTAACCGCACCTGGCCGCGGGCGACCAGTCGCTCGTCGGAATCGACGATGGTTACCTGCCACAGTTGCTGACGCCGCCCGCGATGTATGGGAGTCGCAGTCCCGTAGATCATCCCGCTGCCGATCGCACGCAAGAAGTCGGTGTTGTTGTTGACGCCGACTACCGAGCCCTGCCCGCCCTTGGTGGCCATCCAGGTGTAAGCGGCCACGCTGGCCAGGCTCTCCACCATCGCGCAGTAGACGCCGCCATGCACGATGCCCATGGGTTGCAGCAGCTTGGGTACGACGTCTAGTTGCGCGCGCGTCCGGTCGGGATTGATCTCGGTGAACGCCAGTCCTAACTCTTTGTCGAACGGCGCTTCTGGCATCGGCTCCATGGTTCGCTTTCCACCTCTTACAGGCCTCTGGATCATCTTGACAGGAATAGGCGTTGCATGGTTTGTTTTAGCCACAATATGATTCTATATGAATGTAAATATCTCTCAGACAAACTTCCGGAAGGGGCGACATGGCGACGGCAACGACTGACTCGGTGCGGCTGCCGCCGGGTCCGCGAATTCCGAAGCTGATCCAGACCACGGCCTTCTTGATCTCTAACCACGCAATGTTTGCCACTCTGGCTAGACGGTACGGCAGCGATGTTGTCCGAGTGAACCTGCCGCACAACAACGATGCGGTTGTCATCTGCGACCCACTACTGGCAAAAGACCTGTTCACCACCAGTAGTGACCTTGTCGAACGAGCGCCGTCGGGCGCTGGGGCGCTCGGTGCAGTATTCGGCCCTGGCTCGACGTTCAGTCTGGCTGGCGACGAACATCGCGAGCGCCGCAAACTGTTGACCCCGCCGTTTCGTGGCAGACGTATGCGCGGCTATGAGGGCATCATCGAAGAAGAAGTGATGCGCGAAATCGCAAACTGGAAGCAGGGCTGCGAGTTCGCAACGGTAGAGCCGATGCTGCGGATCACGCTCGGCGCGATCCTGCGCGCCGTGTTCGGCGCCGATGGCCCCGCGCTGGAAGAACTGCGCGAGACGGTGCCGCCGATAATCACGCTGGGCTCCATGCTCGCAGTCTGCCCACCCATGGTGCGACGAGACCTTGGCCCCTGGAGTCCATGGGGCCGGTTCCTGCGAGAGCGCCGTCGGTTCGACGCGATCATCGCCTCGTTGATCGCCGAAGCCCGAGCCGATCCCGCCCTTGACCAACGAGCCGACGTCCTCGCGCTACTGCTGCAGGCCCGCTACGAAAACGGAGAGCGGATTTCGGACCATCACGTCGCCGACGAGCTGCTCACGCTGCTGGGGTCCGGTCACGAAACCACCGCCGCGTCACTGGCCTGGGCTTTGGAGCGGCTGAGCCGCCACCCGGAACTTCTCGCCGAGTTGGCTGAAGAAGCCGACGCGGGTGGATCGGAGTTGCGGCAAGCCACGATTTGGGAAGTGCAGCGCACCCGGCCTGTGCTCGACGGCACCACGAGGCGAACCAAGGCTCGAATCCGGTTGGGAGAGTGGGTTCTTCCGAAAGGTACAAACATCATCATCAGCATCAAGCTTGCTCACGAATCCGAAAACGACTTCACCGACGCGGCATCGTTCAACCCATACCGGTACCTGGGCGGGGCAAGTAAGCCAGCCGCCTGGATCCCCTTTGGCGGCGGTGTCAATCGCTGTGTCGGCGCGGCGTTCGCCAACATGGAGCTAGACGTCGTGCTGAGGATGCTCCTGCGTGAATTCCGCTTCGTCACAACCGATGCACCGGGCGAGAAAGCCAGGTGGCGCGGCGTGGCGACGGTGCCGTCGCGGGGAGCGAGAGCGATGGTTTACCGGCGAAATACCAAGCTGCCGAGAGGCGTTGGTTCGCTGTCCGTGGCGGGCCACCGATGACGAGTCACGGCGCTGGCGTGCGTCCTGTCGCGACAAGCGGCCTCCGGCGACACATGAAACCCCTGGGCAGTTACTCGTGGTTCAAGAAGGCGATCAACAAATACTGGTACCCGTTTGTCACGCGTAGGTGGGATCAGGACGACGTCGTCTTCCTCAACTGGGGCTACGAGGAAGACCCGCCGATGGGCCTGCCGCTGTCTCCCGACGACGAGAAGAACCGTTACGGCATCCAGCTCTACCACCGCACGGCAACGCAGATCGACCTCGGCGGCAAGAAGGTGCTCGAACCCAGCTGCGGCCACGGCGGCGGCGCCGCCTACCTGATGAAGACGCTGCGCCCCGCGTCATACACCGGCCTCGACTTCAACCCCCGCGGAGTGGAATTCGCCAAACGCCGCCATCCCCTGCCGGGCCTGGACTTCGTGCACGGCGACGCCGAAAATCTACCGTTCCCCGACCAGTCGTTCGATGTGGTGCTCAATGTCGAAGCGTCGCACGCCTATCCGCACTTCGACCGCTTCCTTCCCGAAGTGGTGCGGGTGCTGCGGCCCGGAGGGCACTTCCTTTACGTCGACTTCCGCGGTTTCCTCGAGTACGACGAGTGGGACGCGGCCCTGGCCGCGCTGCCGCTGCGGATGGAATCCAAGCGTGAGATCACCCCGGACGTCCTACGCGGGCTCGACAACAACGCGGAGCGCTACCTCGAGCTGGTCGACAGACGGTTGCCCCTGTTTTTGCGCCCGTTCGGAAAGTTGTTCGCGGGCGCGCCGGACACATTGCTGTACAAGGAGTTGCAGCGTGGTCGGATGTCCTACCGGCTGCATCACTTCATCAAGGACTGAAGCCCCCCACCGCGTCCTCCGCGGGCAAGCCTCGGCGCGGCGCCGCGCGCGACCGGCGATATCATTGCGTCCAATTAGTCGGACCTCAGGGCTGAAAGAGTTCTCAGGCGATTGCGGCCGGTACTGTGATGTGCGGCGCCGAGACCATGACAGCACCAAAACGGGGAGTGGGCGACATGCTGACGGTGACAACCGAGCCGGTGCGGCTACCGCCGGGGACGCGGCTACCGAAGCCAGTTCAGGGCCTGTGGTTCTTGCGCGACTACCACCACATGTACGGCGCTCTCAGTCGACGGCATGGCCCGGTTTTCCGGGTCAACATGCCGCGGCTGGGCCGTGCTGTCGTGATCAGTGACGCGGCCCTGGTCAAGGAGGTGTTGAACACCAGCACCGATCTGCTGGAACGCGCGACGACCGGAACTGCCAGCCTGGGCGACGGCTTCGGCGCGGGGTCGACGTTCGCCCTCGCCGGAGATGAACTCCTCGAGCGCCGCAAGCTCGTACTCCCCCAGTTTCACGG
>CAWCNE010000002.1:0-1518300 GCA_963796825.1 uncultured Actinomycetota bacterium | reverse complement strand
CTGCGACTCATCTGATCAAAATGGCGGACTTACTCATGTATGAGTGCGGATATCCGTCAAGCGCTTACCCGAATGCAACGGCTTCATAGCGAAGCACGGTGGAACACCGATAAGCACTACGATCCCGCTGGTGAGCGTTTACATGTGTTAAAGAGCCGGCAGGCGGAGCCACCAGCGGACCGCTGTGCCGATCACGGCGCGGATCGCGGACAGATCGTTGTGGTGGAGGGCGCACGCTTGCTGACCGAGATGGACCCGGATGGTGTCGGTGATGAACTCTGCCCGCTCAAATGCAGCTCGTGCACGCTGGCTCCGACCGATCCGACGGTAGACGGAGTTATTTCGCGCACCAAACCGGGCAAGCTGCTCGGTGTGCAGGGTCGGGCTAGGCTTGCAAGTGTTGCCCTCGAGCGCTGGAAAACCATGTCGGCTGACGAACTTGATGCATTGCTTCGGGACCGTTTCGATCTGAGTCGAGCGGAGATCATTTCGCGTCCAAAACAACAGCTCCCCGCTACCGGTGCAACTCTGACTGGAAGCATGGCTGGAATTCGATGTCTCCGTCAAAGCCCTGAAGTTCGTTGAGCAAAGCCATGGGTCGAGTGGGGCTTGTTAAACAAGACTGCTCACTTTGTCAATCTTCGCTGCATCTCGACAAGAACCTACAACTACTACTACCGCGCCATATTGGTGAAGCGCGACAGATGCAGCTGGTGAGCAACGGTCACCGTCTTGGTCGGGCCGTTACGGTGCTTGGCCACAATCAAATCCGCCTCACCGCCGCGCGGGTCGTCCCGCTCGAAAGCGTCGGGCCGGTTCAGCAAGATGACCATGTCCGCATCCTGCTCCAGCGATCCCGACTCACGAAGGTCGGACAGCATCGGCTTCTTGTCGGTGCGTTGCTCAGGACCACGGTTCAGCTGGCTGATGGCGATCACCGGAACTTCGAGCTCCTTGGCCAAAAGCTTGAGTGCCTGGAGAATTCGGACACCTCGAGCTGCCGCGACTCGACCTTCTTGCCCGACGACATCAGCTGCAGGTAGTCGACCACGACCAGCCGCAGATCGGCTTTCTGCTTCAGCGCCGGGCCTTGGCGCGGATCTCCATCATCGTCAGGTTCGGCGAATCGTCGATATACAGTGGCGCCTCGCTGATTTCGCTCATCCGCCGGGCCAGCCGCGTCCAGTCGTCGTCGCTCATCCGACCCGACCGCATATCGCCGAGCTTGATTTTTGCCTCGGCGGACAGCAGCCGCATCACGATTTCGGACTTACTCATTTCCAGCGAGAAGATGACGCTGGCAATACGGTGCTTGATGGAGCACGACCGCATGAAATCCAGGCCCAGCGTGGAGTTGTGCGTCGGAACCATTGATTCGCTGGCCAGGTACATGTGGTCGGCGTTGTCCACCTCAACGCAGCGCACGGGAACACTATCGATCGGACGAACGCCGACAATGAATCGCGAACCCGAGCGCACAGTATTGATACCTGCCCGGCGTTCCTTGTGCAGCAACGCCTTTCGGTGCAAACCGAACACCTCGTCGGCTGTCGCGAACGTCAGGATGTACGCGACGTCGACGATTCACTGCGGCCATGGACCCGCTTGGTCGACGTTTGCAGCGATAGCCGAGGCTGACGATCAGCTCGGCGGCATCTTGAGCCAGCCGGCGCTTCGTGACCGAAATTGCACGCTGCCACCGGCGGTCACGGTTCCGTCGGTATCGAGCAGCCCGGCGAGCAACGCACGCCGCTGCGCGATCAGAGCCACGTAGGTAATCGATAGGGATGTGCTTGTTGCCGAGCACGCCGATTGTCCGCAACCGCGCCTGCACGTTCCCACCGACGAGTGGCAATGCTGGCACAGCCGAAGCCCTGCCGACGGGCCCCCGCAGCGGACGCACGTGGGGCTCGCAACGGGCGCCGAGACGAACCGGGCACGTCCGCCGCACGATCGGCCGCAGGTCCGCACCTGACTTGTCTGCGGGACGAACTCGTTTCCGCAGACCGCGCACGCGCGGGATGCGACTTCCTCGGCCCGTTCGCAAACGCAATTGGTAGCGATACGGGGAGGATGCGGACGGAACGGCCACGTAACCATCGGCCTCGACCCGCATAACGATCTCGGGATCTGCTGACGTGATTTGCGCTGCGGCACTGGTCCCGTCACCGAGCCAGGCCCCGAATGGTGTACGGCGCAACCAGCATATTCGCGGTCCGGCAATTCGATCGCGGCCGCGTTACGCCACGCCTGGTTGAGCCGCTGGTCGGCGGGCCGCAACGAACACTTCCGGCGATGTCGTCCGTCGTCCGCACCGCCGCGAACGTGCGCTGGTTCTTGTAGCGGTTGTAGCCGGCCGCCGCAGCCTGCGCCGACTTCCGCGATGCCCGGGTGTCCGTCGGCCACTGATGCTCGGCGTCGGCGACGATCACCGTGCCATCGGAGAACTCCACCTCGTAGCAGGGCCGGCCCAGCATGATCTCCGTCGCGGCCACCACCCGCGTCGGTTGCCCGTCCGCACCCAGCAGCTCATCGCCGACGGCGACGTCGCCCATCGTCGTCCAGCCGTCCGGCGTCGGCAGCGGCGTGTCCAGGGCCAGTGCCTTCCCGACACCAGGCCTGGCCGCGACGATGATCATCTGCCCGGGGTGCAGGCCGTTGGTCAACTCGTCGAGTTCGGTGAACCCGGTCGGCACCCCGCGCGACAGCCCGCCGTTGGAGGCGATGGCGTCGATCTCGTCCATCGTCGGCTGCAGCAGGTCTTCCAGCGGGACGAAGTCCTCGGACATCCGCCGCTCGGTGACCTCGTACATCTCGGCCTGCGCGCGGTCGACCACCTCGGCGACATC
Source organism: uncultured Actinomycetota bacterium (assembly GCA_963796825.1). Classification (GTDB taxonomy): domain Bacteria; phylum Actinomycetota; class Actinomycetes; order Mycobacteriales; family Mycobacteriaceae; genus Mycobacterium. The sequence continues at coordinate 1,515,451 of CAWCNE010000002.1, read as the reverse complement.
AGCCCCCTCGGCGCCGGCATAGCCCGTATTGCACGACCCGGGTGCCGGCCTCGACCAGTCGGCGCAGCAACGCCTTCTCCGCGACGATGCCGGCGTAGTAGCCGGCGTTGGCGGCGGTCGGCACGGTCGAGATCAGGGTGTGCAGATAGGGCGCCCCGCCGATCCGGCGCAGCAGTCCACGGCGGTCCAACTCCGCGGCCACCGTCACCGCGTCGGCCGGCTCCCCCCGGCCGTAGAGATCGAGAATCGCGTCATAGACGTTCTGGTGCGCCGGGCGGTAGAAGTCGCTGGGCCGCAGCCGCTCCAGCACGTCGGCGATGGCGTCCTTGCTCAGCAGCATGCCGCCCAACACCGACTGCTCGGCAGCGAGATCCTGGGGCGGCTGACGGCCGTAGTCCTCGCTCGGTGCCTCCGCGCCAGGGCGTCCTAAATCATCAACGACTGCCACTGAATCCCGCCTCCTACCCACGACGCTCGAACGCACATTCGACGCCGACGACTAGACGTTAAGTCACGCCACCGACACCGCTCGACTCAGCCGGACCGCCCAACACCCCCGAAAATCGGGGAGCCCCCACCCTGGGTGAATCCACGGCCTTCGCCCTCGTGATCGACTCGGCTCGCAGGCGGCGGGACATCCACCGCGAGCCGTGTAGTCGATCGCCGAACGCCAGCATCGCCTTACGACGGGTCGACGTTAAAGGTTGCTGGCGAGGACAACAAACGGGGTTGTTCATAGACCTGTGCATGGTGTGTGCATATCCATCCGCACCCGTGTTGAGGGCCTGTGGAGAACTTGTGGAGCAATATGCGCCATTGCAGCATCACTGCAGATAAGCGCACCACACACCTGCGCCTTTTGTGTGGATGGGAATCTCTACGGCGTGTCGGGCGCGGTTGCCGCTTCGGGCGTGTTGTGTTTCACCGAATGATTACCAGCGTTAACGGACGGTAACGTTCGCTATCGGTTGCCGCCGACAATGAGTTCGCTATGTAAACGCGAAAACCCCCGGGGCAGGCGGCCGGTCGTCGCAACACTTTCGATTTGAGAGGTTGCGGCGGCCGTGTGTTTTCGAGGACTGTGTTCGGTTTGGTAATGGTTAGCAACGCTGGTCGATGCGGGTATATGATAAGATCAGCGCAATCGTCGTGTTCACCTCAGCGCTGTTAGCGATCCTGCGAGCCACAGGCCGGGGCCTGCGGCGCCGCGTCGGAACCTCGAAGGGGTTGACGAGGCTGTGGTGGCGGCGGTGTTCGCCGCGTCGGGCTCGGCAATCAGGCAGCGAAATCGGCGGGTATTTCGCATTGTCTGCCCGGAAGCTACTCATGGCAGCGGGATCGGTCAGCACGGAGCGCCGGCCCCGCGCAAAGCCGAGGCCAAACCCGATTTTTCGAGCTCATCGCCTCAGGCTGGTCGGCGGCGCGTGCGGCTCGTGAGGTGGGGGTCAATGTGCGGACCGCCCATGACTGGCGAGCCGGTGTCCGCAAGATCGCCAACACGCGGTCTATTCCGATGGCACGGTCATCGATTACACGACCGGCACGCGGTACACACAGGCAGTGAAACCCAGCCGCGCGCCACCGAATGCCGCAGTGACAGGTGGGCGGTACCGTCGTTGCCTGACCGGCTCGCTGTCGCTGATGGCCTACACGCCGGCTCACCCTGACCGGATCGCTGTCGATATTGGCAAGCATCTCTCGACGCGTCGCGGCAGGTCCGCCGGGGCAGCATCGAAGAGCTCTATCTGCCGTATCAGGCCGACACCGCTGCCGCCGCGGCCCGGGCCCGCCCAAGCAGTCCAAACTGGTCACCAACCAGACCTAGCGCCAAGCGTCGCCGACGGGCTGACGCAGCAGTATCGCCCGAGGAAATCTCACACCGTCTGGTCAAGGATTTTCCGGACGACGAAAGTATGCGGGCGAGTCACGAAACGATTTACCAGGCTCTGATTCCAGCCCGCGGCGGGCTCAAACGCGAAGTCGCCCAAGCACTTCAAACCGACGCACCCGCCGTAAACCACATCGGCGCCCCGATCAACGCACCCACCGGTTCATCGACCCGATGATCATGATCAGCGAGCGGCCCGCCGAGGTCGCCGACCGCGCGTGCCCGGCATTGGGAAGGCGACCTGATCATGGCGAAGCCAACAAGACCGCGATCGCCACTTTGGTCGAGCGTGCCACCCGCTACACCCTGCTGGTCCACCTACCCACGGCACGACGCCGAAGTCGTACGCGACGGGCTAATTCCAACAATCTCGACTCTGCCGGCCCATCTGCGGGGCTCGTTGACCTGGGACCAGAGCGCGGAAATGGCCCGGCACAAACAGTTCTCGATGGCCACTGACATGGCGGTCTACTTCTGCGACCTCGCCAGCCCCTGCAGCGCGGCACCAACGAGAACACCAACGGCCTGCTGCGCCAGTACTTCCCCAAAGGCACCGACCTCAGCATGCACAGCCCCGAAGACCTCGAACACGTCGCCCAGCTACTCAACGGCCGCCCACGCAAAACGCTCGACTGGGAAACCCCAGCCGAGCGTCTGCGTGATCTACTACAAGCCCACTAACCAGCAGTGTTGCGACGACCCCGGCCTCCGCCCTCGTGACCGACTCGACTCACGATCGGCGGGACTCCCACCGCGGGCCGTGTAGTCGGTCTTCGAACGCCAGCATCACCTCACGACGGGTCGACGTTAAAGGTTGCTGGCGAGGACACCAAACGAGGTTGTTCATAGACCTGTGCATCGTGTGTGCATATCCATCTGCGCCCGTGTTGAGGGGTTGTGGAGAACTTGTGGAGCAATATGCGCCATTGCGAGCATCACTGCAGATAAGCGCACCACACACCTGCGTATTTTGTGTGGATGGGAATCTCTTCGGCGTGTCGGGCGCGGTTGCCACTTCGGGCGTGTTGTGTTTCACCCAATGATTACCAGCGTTAACGGACGGTAACGTTCGCTATCGGTTGCTGCCGACTATGAGTTCGCTATGCAAACAGCAAAAACCCCCGGGGCAGCCGATTGGGGCTGCCACCGGGGGTTAGCGGTCTAGGAGGCTCAGGCCTCGGCGACGACGTCGAGCGCGACTTTGACGTCCACGTCGGGGTGCACGTGCAAAGTGATCGGATGGCTGCCAACGGCCTTGATGTGGCCCTTGGGCAAACGCACCACGCGCTTGTCGAGGTTGGGCCCGCCGGCCTTGCGGATCGCCGTCACGACGGCACCGGCGGTCACCGAGCCGAACAGCTTGCCCGAGTCGCCGGAGGTCCGCACCGGCAGCGGGACAGAGCCCAGGCCCTCGAGGGCGGTCTTGATCTCGTTGGCGTGCTCGAGGTCGCGCACCTGCTTGGTGTCGCGGGCGCGACGAATGTCGTCCGCCTGCTTCTGCGCACCGCGCGATGCGACGATCGCCAGGCCTCGCGGCAGCAGGAAGTTGCGGCCGTAGCCGTCCTTGACCTCGACGGTCTCGCCGACGGCACCGAGGTGGTCGACGTCGGCGGTCAAAATGAGCTTCATTGTTTCGCTGATTCCGTTCTGCGTTATCCGCGCTTACCGCGTCGAAGAGGTGAAGGGCAGCAACGCCACCTCGCGGGCGTTCTTGACCGCGATTGCGACGTCGCGCTGGTGCTGGACGCAGTTACCGGTCACCCGGCGGGCACGGATCTTGCCGCGCTCGCTGATGTAGGTGCGCAGCAGCTGGGTGTCCTTGTAGTCGATGTCCTGGCCCTTCTTGGAGCAGAACACGCACTTGCGCGCCTTGATCGGCTTTTCCGGCGCCGGACGCCGCTTGGTGGACTTCGCCATGGTTTGTCTCTTTCGTTCTGTCGTTAAAAGTTGTTAGAAGGGGGGCTCGTCGTCGCCGCCGGCGAACGAACCCGACGCCGGGGCGCTGCCCCACGGGTCTGTCACCGGCCGAGCCGCCGCTGCTGCCGCCGCTCTGGGCGGCCGCCGGCTGACGGGACCCCGCCGCCGCCACCACCGAAACCGCCACCGCCGCCGCCGCTGCGGCTGGCCTTGTTCACCTTGGCGGTGGCGTACTTCAAGCTCGGGCCGATCTCGTCGACCTCGAGCTCGACCACGGTGCGCTTCTCGCCCTCGCGGGTCTCGAACGAACGCTGCTTGAGCCGTCCGCTCACGATCACCCGCGCGCCGCGGGTCAGGCTCTCGGCCACGTTCTCGGCGGCCTCCCGCCAGATGTTGCAGCGGAGGAACAGCGCTTCGCCGTCCTTCCACTCGTTGGTCTGACGGTCGAACGTGCGCGGCGTCGACGCGACCGTGAAGTTCGCGACGGCCGCGCCCGACGGCGTGAAACGCAATTCGGGGTCAGCGGTCAGGTTTCCGATAACCGTGATGACAGTGTCACCAGCCACAGTGACCTCCTGAGTCCGTTTGGGTCAGCTCAGAATCGGCGAATGAGTCATGCAGTCACAGGAGAGCCTACGCAAAGGCTCGGACGACGCGGTCGTTCGCCGACAGTTCGCCGCGACGATGGGCCGTACGGCCCGAGGAAAGCGGACTCAGTGCTTGTCGGTGCGCATCACCTTGGTGCGCAGCACCGACTCGTTCAGGCTGAGCTGACGGTCGAGCTCGGACACCGTGGCGGGTTCGGCTTTGAGATCAATGACGGCATAAATGCCCTCGGCGTGCTTGAGGATCTCGTAGGCCAGCCGGCGCTTGCCCCAGATGTCGACCTTCTCCACCGATCCACCGTCCTTGCGGACAACGTTCAGGAAGGTCTCCAGCGACGGAGCTACGGTGCGCTCGTCGAGAGTGGGGTCGAGGATGACCATTAATTCGTATGGACGCATGGGAACCTCATCACCTCCTATGGTCGTGTGCGGCCGTGGCTCATTTCTCCGCGGCAGGAGGGTCGCCTGCGTCGGCAACCGTCACAGGCTACCGGACGGTGGCCGGACCTGCGAAATCTGCGTGGGACGCCGCGTGACCGGCCGCCGCACCCCGGGCGGGCGCAACCACGCCGGAAGCCACTCAGGTGGTGCGTCGGGGGCGCGGTCGAACACTCCGCCGGCCGGATCGTCCACCCGTCCGCCCCAGCGGACCAGATCCTCCTCGGGCCGATAGACCTGGCGGATCACCAGCGCGCACAAGACCAGCACCGCGACGTCGCGCAGCAGCACCGTGGTGGTGAACCACTGCTGGGGCAGCCCACGATCGGGCACGCTGTAGAGGTAGTACATCCGTGGCACCCACACCAGCGCGTCAATGGTCATCCACGCCAACAGAATCCGCCGGTGCGGCAGCGCCAGGACCGCCAGCGGCACCAGCCACAGCGAGAACTGCGGGCTCCACACCTTGTTGGTGAACAGGAACGCCGCGACCACCAGAAAGGCCAACTGCGCCAACCGCGGCCGCCGCGGCGCCGTCAGCGCGATGTAACCGATTGCGGCGCAACACAACACGAACAGCACCAGCACGACGGTGTTCAGGATCTGCGGCGGCTGCCAGAAACCGAGGTTCGGGATCGAAACCCGGCCAGCCGGTGAAGGACTTGACGACGTTGTAGAGCGAATCCATGTCGTCGCCGCGACGAGCGTTCAGCCGGAAGAACTCCGACCAGCCCCGCGGAAAGAGCAGCAGCACCGGCAGATTCACCAGCAGCCACGTCACCGCCGCGACCCCCGCGGTACGGGCCACCTCGCGCAGGCGCCCGGTCCGGATGCCCAGCACCAGCAACGGACCCAGCAGCAACAGTGGATACAGCTTGGCCGCACCGCCCAGACCGATCAGCACTCCGGCGAGCACCGGCCGCCGTCGCGCCCAGGCCAGCAGGCCGCCGACCGCGAAAGCCGTTGCCAGCGCATCGAAATTGGTGAAGATCTGGAAGATCACCAGCGGGGACGCACCCACCAGGGCGGCGTCCCATACCCGTCGTCCGGCCAGCCCTGCCGTGGCCCACAGCGTCGCCAACCAAGCCAGCGCCAGCCCGAGCGCGGCGACGTCGAAGAACACCACGACCTCGGCGACCACCGGCAGCGGGACCATCCGGGTGACGGCGGTGTAGGTCTTGGCCAACGACATCGACACGTACTGGTACACCCCGGTGAGCACCGGATATTCCATGTAGCGCACCGCCGGTTTGCCGTCGTAGCGGGTTTGCGGTTTGCCGCTGCCGTCCTTCTCGATCCAGCTCGACTTGTACGGAAAACGGCCCTGGCTCAACAACTCTGCGCCGTACAACGGCACGGTGTCGGAGTAGCACAATTCGTAGTAGGCCCGCTGGTTCTGCCAGTTGGCGACCCGCTGATCACCCGGCCCGGTCCCGACGGTCTGCAGGCACGGCGCCTTCGTCGACCAGCCCAGCGCCAGGAACACCAGCGCGATCAGAAACATCACCCGCAGCGGCGTCAGGATCCGGGTACGCCCGATGAGCGCGTGCCGGCCCACCGGACCGCCCACCACGTTCGACAGCGCCGCGCCCAGAAAGTCGCTGCGGCTCGGGCAATCCCGGTCATCGGTGGAGCGCAGATCAGGGGCCAACCGCCGCGGTGAGATGTCGGGGTGATCCGTCTCGGCGACGGTCACGGCGGGGGCGGCGGTCCCGGCGGGCGGGCGGTCCCGGCTCGACCGCTGCCGGCGGCGCAGGCGGCGGCCCGACAGGGACAGTCGTCGGCGGCCCGATCGGAATCGTGATGCCCGGCGCTATCTCCATCGTCGGCTGGATGACCGTCATCTGTGGCGGCTGCGGTGGCGGTGGCGGCGCAGCGGGCACCCCGGCCGAGCCGCCGATCTCCGTCGGCTTGGGGAAGGTTTCGTTGGTGGTGCCCTTGAGCGCGCCGTCCATCGTCGACTTCCAGATGTCCGACGGCAGACCGGACCCGTAGACCGCGGCGCCACCCTTGGTCACCAGCGGCACGTCGCCGCGCACGGTGCCGATCCAGACCGCCGTCGACAGCGAGGGCGTGTATCCCACCATCCAGGCGTCCTTGTCGGCGTCGGTGTCACCGAACTGGGTGGTGCCGGTCTTGGCTGCCGACGGCCGGCCACCGGCCAGCGCGTGTCCGCGCGAGTACGACGCGATCGGCTGCATCGCCGACGTGACGTTGTCGGCGACGTCCTTGGGGATCCGCTGTTCGCCGGAGTTGTCGGAGCCGGTCGCGTCGAACAGCACCTTGCCGTCGGCGTTGACCACCTTTTGCACGAAGTGCGGGCGGTGGTAGATCCCGGAGTCGGCCAGCGTGGCGTAGGCCGAGGCCATGTCGATCGCGCGGGTTTGGTACTGGCCCAACACAATTCCGTTGTTGGGCGGGCCGCCCTTGCCGTCCTCGGACAACGTGTGCGGCACCCCTGGGAAACTGCCCGCGATGCCGGCCTGGTGCGCGGCGTTGGCCACGTCTTCCGGACCGTTCTTCAGCTTCAGCATCAGCCGGTAGTAGGAGGTGTTCAACGAGCGCTTGAGCGCCTCGGCGATATTGCAGACCCCGCAACCTTCGCCCTCGACGTTGGTGATCTTGATGCCGTTGACCGTCAGCGGCGAGCTGTCCACCTGGTAGCCCAGGCCGATGCCCTGTTCGAGCGCGGCGATCAACGCGAACACCTTGAACGACGACCCGGTCTGCAACCCGGCCTGGGCGAAGTCGAATCCGTTGGCGTCCGCGCCACCGTAGTACGCCTTCACCGCGCCGTTGTGCGGGTCGATCGACACGACCGCGGTCCGCATGTCGGCGTTCTGGCCGGCCAGGTATTTCGCCACCGCGTCCTCGGCGGCCTTCTGCGCCGTCGGGTCGATCGTCGTGGTGATCTGCAATCCCTGCGTGTTCAGCGTCTGCTCGTCGATGTTGAACAGCTCGAGCAGTTCTTTGGTCACCTGCCGCTGGATCAGCCCGTTGGGTCCGGTGGTCTGGTTCTGCTGACGGGCCTGCTCGGGCGGCACCGTCGGCGGGAACTGCTGCGCGGCCCGGTCTTTCGGTGCCAGGGCTTTGTCGTCCACCATCCCGTCGAGCACCCAGTTCCACCGGCCCTGAGCGCCCACCAGGTTCACCGCCGGGTCCAGGGTCGACGGCCGCTGGATCAACGCGGCCAGCAGCGCCCCGTCGGCGACGGTGAGCTGTTCGACGGGCTTGCCGAAGTAGGCCTGCGAGGCCGCCGAGATTCCGTAGGCGCCGCGGCCGAAGTAGATGATGTTCAGATAGGCCTGCAGCACATCGTCTTTGGACCACTCCCCCGTCATCTTCGTGGCGATGACGAGTTCCTTGGCCTTGCGGACCAGGCCGCCGACTCCGGCGCGCTGCGCTCCGACCAACGCGTTCTTGACGTACTGCTGGGTGATCGTCGAGCCACCCTGGGTGTCGCCGCCGAAGATGTTGTTCTTGAACGCCCGGGCGAACCCGGTGAACGAGAAGCCCGGGTTGGAGTAGAAGTTGCGGTCCTCGGCGGCGATCACCGCCTGGCGGACATGCACCGGCACCTGGTCGATGTTGACGTCGACCCGGTTGCCTTCGGGTGGAACGATTTTCGCCAGCTCCGAGCCGTCGCTGGCCAGGATCGTCGATACCTGGTTGGTACGGATGTCGCCGGGCTTGGGTATGTCGACGATGGTGTAGGCCATCGCGAAGGTGACGATCGGCAGCAGCAGGATCACCACGGCGCTGACGAGCAGCCCGCGACGGACCCACTTCCAGTTGACGTGGTTCAGCCACTCCCAATCGAGGCGCTGAGCCCAGCCCGGTTGCGGCGGCTTGCGGCGCGGCGGTCCCTTCTCGGGGCCGCTCGGCGGCGGGCTGCCGGAGGGTTCTTGCCGACGCCGCGGCGTTTTGGCGTCCAACGCGGACGAGGCCATCTCCAGCGGGTCGCGCCGGTCCGACGACCCTGACGTCGGCCGGCCGTCCAGCGCAGCCTTCACCGCGTCGATGGGGTCCTTGAAACGGTTCGGGGTGTCGTCCTTGACCGGGGGCAGGATCGTGGTCAGCCGGTCGTCGGGTGGAACGATGGGGCGTCCCGAACTCTGCCGCGGCTGCTTCGACCCACCATCGGCCCCTGACCCTTTCGGGTTGTCAGCGGCTGATCGGTCTTGCTGCCCTTCGTTATTCACTGGCCGTGCGGGCGCCGTCGCGCGCCGTCCGAGTGCTGCGTGACTTCCGCGGCGGACGCGCCGTGCGGGTCGCGCCGAGCACATACGACTTGACCAGGTGATTCCAGCTGCAGGTTCGACATACCTCCACCACATGTACCGCGAACTCTTCGAACCGCGACGCTAGCAAGACCAACTCCTCGGCGGTCCGCGCGGACCCCGACACCGCGCCGAGGTGCTCGCCGAATACCCACGAGACCAGCGTCAGCTGCTCTTTGCGGCAGATCGGGCACATGACCGAGCTGACCTTGCCGTGGTACTTGGCGGCGCGCAGCAGGTAGGGATTGGCGTCGCAGACCTCGGTGACACCGGTGCGGCCCGAGTAGACCTCAGCGAGCAGCGAGCGCCGCTTGAGCGCGTAGTCCACCACCTGTCGCTGCAATCGCACGATGACCAGAGTACGTCTGCGCGGCCGGTGCGCAGAGGTAGGTCGGTCACGTTTCGGAGCTAGACCTCGCCGACCCCGTGGCAGACCAGTGGTTGAACGGTGTGAGAACACCAGTTGTCCGCCCGAGGTAGCGGCGAATATATCGGGCCGATACTATGACGCGAGACAGTTTCTCGACATAGCAACGTCGTATTCAATCGGGCAAAGGTGGTGACTTGATGCTGGAGCTCGCCATCCTGGGACTCTTGCTCGAGTCACCCATGCATGGCTACGAGCTGCGCAAACGCTTGACCGGTCTACTTGGGGCGTTTCGGGCCTTCTCGTATGGGTCGCTCTATCCCGCGCTGCGGCGGATGCAGGCCGACGGGATGATCGCCGAGAACGCCGCGCCGGCCGGAACGCCGGTGCGTCGGGCCCGGCGGGTGTACGAAATGACCGACGCGGGCCGGTCGCGCTTCAGCGAGCTGGTGGCTGATACCGGCCCGAGCAACTACACGGACGACGGCTTCGGCGTGCACCTGGCATTTTTCAACCGCACTCCGGCCGAAGCGCGGATGCGCATCCTGGAAGGCCGTCGCCGCCAGGTCGAAGAACGACGAGAAGGCTTGCGTGAAGCAATTGCGCGGGCCAGTAACTCGCTGGATCGCTACACCCGCCAGCTGCATCAACTCGGGCTGGAGTCCAGCGAGCGTGAAGTCAACTGGCTCAACGAGCTGATCGCGGCCGAACGCTTAGCGCAGAGCAGCGCTGAGCAGGCCTAGAACCAAGCAATCCCCCACGAAGAGAGTTAAGGAGAACGCCCAATGAGTGAGCAGACCGCGCCGCAGGCGTCCACCGAGGTACGAGTCGCCATCGTTGGCGTCGGCAACTGCGCGTCCTCACTGGTTCAGGGCGTCCAGTATTACTACGACGCCGACGAGAACAGCGCCGTGCCCGGCTTGATGCACGTCAAGTTCGGCCAGTACCACGTCCGCGACGTGAAGTTCGTCGCCGCGTTCGACGTGGACGCGAAGAAGGTCGGCTTCGACCTGTCCGAGGCGATCTTCGCGTCGGAGAACAACACCATCAAGATCTCCGACGTGCCGCCGACCAACGTGACGGTGCAGCGCGGCCCGACCCTCGACGGCATCGGCAAGTACTACGCGGAGACGATCGAGATCTCCGACGCCGAGGCCGTCGACGTGGTGAAGACGCTCAAGGACGCGAACGTCGACGTCATGGTGTCCTACCTGCCGGTGGGTTCGGAACAGGCTGACAAGTTCTACGCACAGTGCGCGATCGACGCGGGCGTGGCCTTCGTCAACGCGCTGCCGGTGTTCATCGCGTCGGACCCGGTGTGGGCCAAGAAGTTCACCGACGCCGGTGTGCCGATCGTCGGCGACGACATCAAGAGCCAGGTCGGTGCCACGATCACCCACCGGGTGATGGCCAAGCTGTTCGAGGACCGCGGCGTGCAGCTCGACCGCACCATGCAGCTCAACGTCGGCGGCAACATGGACTTCCTCAACATGCTCGAGCGCGAGCGCCTGGAGTCCAAGAAGATCTCCAAGACTCAGGCCGTCACGTCGAACGTGCAGCGCGAGTTCAAGACCAAAGACGTGCACATCGGCCCGTCCGATCACGTCGGCTGGCTCGACGACCGCAAGTGGGCCTACGTCCGTCTCGAGGGCCGCGCCTTTGGTGACGTGCCGCTGAACCTGGAGTACAAGCTCGAGGTGTGGGACTCGCCGAACTCGGCCGGCGTCATCATCGACGCGGTGCGGGCGGCGAAGATCGCCAAGGACCGCGGCATCGGTGGACCGGTCGTCGCGGCGTCGGCTTACCTGATGAAGAGCCCGCCCAAGCAGATGGCCGACGACATCGCCCGGACCCAGCTCGAAGAGTTCATTATCGAAGGCTGAGTTTCGCTTTGCCGATAGTGCGGTGAGGTCGCCTGGGTGGCGGCTTCACCGCACTTTCGCTTTTCACCGACACGGTGCTGTGCACATGCTTAGCATCATGTCTCGATGAAGGTTCAGCCCGCCGCATTCCTGCGCACCACCCTGCCACTGGATCTGTCGCGGCTCGACGACCTGGACAGCGGTCGCTACCACTCGATCTGGCTGCCCGACCACATGGTCAGCTTCTGGCCGGACTCGATCTGGACGCCTGAATTCACCGATCTGGCAACCGTTTCGCCGTCCCCGCACCGTCATCTCGACGGGCTGGCAGTGGCCGCGGCGGCAGCGGCCCTGACCAAGAACGTCCCGCTGGTCTCCGCTGTCGTCGACACCGTCCGCCGCCATCCCGCGATGCTGGCCCAGACCGCGCTGACCATCGACCACGTGGCCCGGGGGCGGTTCATCCTCGGCCTCGGCAGCGGCGAAAGCGAGAACACCCTGCCGTACGGGTTCGACTTCGCCCGGCCGGTCGCACGATTCGACGAGGCGCTGCGCGTGATCCGGCTGCTCTGGGAGAGCGACGGTCCCGTCGATTTCGACGGGCAGTTCTACACCCTGCGCCATGCCCGGCTCGACACCGAGCCGTACGAAGGTCGGCTGCCGCCGATCTGGATCGGTGCCAGCGGCCCGCGGATGCTCGACATCGCCGGTCGCTACGCCGACGGCTGGTGGCCGGCCGGCGCCTGGACCCCGGAGCATTACGCCGAAATGCTCTCCAGCGTAAGGATATCCGCCGAGCGCGCCGGGCGTGATCCGACGGCGATCACACCATGCTTCATCCAGGTCTGCTTGATCGGCGAGAACGAAGCCGCGCTCTCGGAAATCCTGCAGGCACCGCTGGTGAAGGCCTTTCTGCTGCAGGTGTCCGCGGAGACGTTGCGCGGCTTCGGTTTCGAGCATCCGATGGGCCCGGACTGGCGTGGCTTCCAGGACATCGACCCCGCCGTGCTGACCCGCGAGCGGATCGTCGAGTTCATGGCCAAAGTGCAGCCCGAGATGCTGCTTGCCGTGGTACCGCACGGCACGCCGAAGGAGGTGGCCACGATCATCAAGACGTTTGTCGATGCGGGTCTGCGCGTACCCAAGATCCTTGACTACGGCGCGATGGCCGGCCTCGACTACGCCGCGGCCTCGGCGGCGAATGTTGTTGCGGCCGAGGATGAGTTGCTGGCGCTGTCCGGAGATGTCCGGTGACTCTGAACGCCGGCGAGTTGCTGGCCTCAGCCAGCGCCGAGACGGGTCTGAGCGACTACGGCGACCCCACGCTGCGGCAACGCTTCACGGTGGCCGTCGAGCACCTCAATGCACTCGGGATGGACGACGCTGGTGTCGCCGCGGCGGCCGAGGTCTGCCGGTGGCTGCTGACCTCCCGATTGGAGTTCCTCGAAGACCGCAACCGCTACCCGATCGCCGCCGAGGTGGTCGCGGCGCCGATGTTCGTCACCGGCGAACCGCGTTCGGGCACAACGTTGATGCACGCGCTGATGTCGGTCGATCCCGACGCGCGGGCGCTGCGTTTCTGGGAGGTGATGTACCCGTCGCCGCCGCCCGGCCTGGCCGGCGCGGACGATGTGCGGCGCGCACGAGCCGACGACGACTGGCGGGAAATCAACGCCAAGATGCCCAAGTGGCTGCACAGCCATCCCTACAACGACATGCTCGGCGACGGGCTGCCCGAGGACGAGCGCACCTGGGCATTCGATTTCCGGGTGATGACACCCACCGCGTGGTGGCGGGTGCCGATGCAGTCGCTGGTCGGCGGCCTGGCCACCGACGCGACTGCGCAGTATCGGCTACACAAGGCGATGTTGCAGCAGCTGCAGTACGCCCGCCCGCGAAAGTACTGGGTACTCAAAGGCTTTCACGGCTTCCGGCTCGCCGAGATGTTCGAGACCTACCCCGACGCGACGCTGGTCTGGCTGCATCGCGACCCGGTGCAGGTGGCCGCGTCGCGGACGATGATGATGGCCGACATCGCCGAAGGCATGCTCGGGCCGGTCGACCTGCACGCTCTGGCCAAAATGCACCTGGACCTGACCCGCGCCGGTATCGCCAACACGATGAGCAACCCGATGGTCGACGATCCGCGGATCCTGCACGCCCGCTACAGCGATTTCATCGCCGACCAGATCGAGACGGTTCGGCGCTACTACGAGTTCAGCGGCCGGGAGTTGACACCGGCCGCCGAATCGGCGATGCGGTCCTACCTGGTCGACAACCGCGGCGACCGGCATGGCAAATTCCGCTACTCGACCCAGTTGCTGGTCGACATCGGCGAGAACCTCGACGCCTTGCACGAGGAATTCCGGCCGTTCCGTGAGCGATTCGGCGTCGAGATCGAGAACCGAGGGTGACGTGACGCACGAGCGACTGTCCGTGCACAACGTCACGTTCTACGGCGCCACGTTGACCGAGCTGCAGCAGCACTGGACGGATCTCGAGGTCGCCCGGCTGAGCGTTCTGGACAGTCAACTGCTCGACCCCATGCTTCCAAAGCTGCTGCAGCACAATGACTACACCATCGAAGCCGTCTATCACCTGTTCGCCGGCGGAGCCATCGGCAACGATCCGCAGGCCGCCCGCGACGCGCTGGACCGGGTGATCGATGCGGCCGCCGCAGTCGGCGCACGCACGGTCTACCTGCTCACCGGCGGCCGGGGCGCGTTGGGCTGGGCGCAAGCGGCACAACGGTTTTGCGAGATGGTCGCCCCGTGCGCGGAGCACGCCGAGCGAACCGGTGTGGCATTGGCGATCGAGAACGCGTCGAGCCTGTACGCCGACCTTCATCTCGCGCATTCGCTGCGCGACACCATCACGCTGGCCGAGATGAGCGGCCTGGACATCTGCATCGACGTGTTCCACTGCTGGGCCGAGGGAGACGTCGAGGACCTGCTGCAGCGGGCACTGCCGCGCACCCGGCTGATCCAGCTCAGCGACTACGTGCTCGGCGACCGGTCGCTGCCCGGCCGCGCGGTGCCCGGCGACGGCACGATCCCGATCGAAAAGTTCGTCACGCAGGCGCTTGCCGGCGGCTACGCCCACGGATTCGACCTGGAGCTGATCGGCCCCCGCATCGCGGAGGAGGGCCGGATCGAAGCGGCCCGCCGCGCATGTGCTGTCGTAGGGACGATGCTCGACAAGTTGGGTGCGTGAGAGATGGCCTTCGGCGACGGTCCCGACGACGCCGCGCTACAGCAGGCGTGGACAGCGTTCTGCGAGCAGCTGCGCGCCGCGGGCGATCACGTCTTCAAAGACGCCAACGCCGCATCGGGCGCGCAACGCGTCGACGCATTCCGGTTCCTCACCCAAAACCTCGGCCAGGCTTTCGATTTGGCGCTGGAGACCCGCGACACCCGCTACCCGGCACTGCACGCTTTCTGCGGCCCGACCCGCAAGCTCGGCGGCGACTGCGGCGACTTCACCTACCAACAGGCCTGGATCGACGGTCGGTCGACGTATCGGCTGACCGGCAGCCGCGGCACCGCCCGCTTCTTCAACGTCACCGTCCAGGGCCGTCGCACACCCGGGCCCGGGGTGCTGCACGAGCCGTTCGGCGACACCCCGGAAGCCAACATCACCCAGCTCGAGGTCGGTGACGACGGGCGGTTCGAGTTGTACATCGGTGGCCCCGAGCGTTCCGGCAACTGGCTACCCACCACCCCCGATTCACGAAAGCTGTTCATCCGCCAGGGATTCGACCGCTGGGACGAAGTACCGGCGCAGATCCGGATCGAGCGGATCGACATGTCCACACCCAAGCCGCTGCCGACGGCAGAGGTGATGGCCGACGCGATGGGCTGGGCGGGGGACTTCGTCACCGGCCTGATGTCGGACTGGCCGGAGTTTCCGTTCAGCTACGGCGGCGTGGACGCCGACCGGCCGAACACCTTCCCGCACGTGGAGGCGACGGGCGCCGACGCCAAACGCGGACGGGCCGCGGCCAACATGTACTGGGAGTTGGGTCGCGACGAGGCGCTGATTGTCGAGTTCGACGCCCACGACGGACTCTGGATGCTGACCAACATGGGTGTCTTCTTCAACAGCATGGACTACCTCTACCGGCCGGTGAGCTATACGCCGAGCCGGGCCGCCGTCGACGCTGACGGCCGGATCCGGCTGGTTATGGCGCACCGTGATCCAGGCGTGCGGAACTGGCTGGACACTCAGGGATTCGAGCGCGGGAACCTGACCTACCGCCACATGCTCGACGGTCAACCTGCCGTGCTCAACACCCGGGTTGTCTCCTACCAGGAGCTGCCCGACAACCTTCCGGCCGACACCACGAAGGTCACCGAAGCCGAGCGGGCCGCCGCGATGTGGGAGCGGTTCCGCGGCATTCGGCGCCGGTACGTCCTTTAGTGTCGAGAGTCATGACCGATATTTCCGACGACGACCTGGTTGGACTGTCCGAATTCGGGTTGCTGCCCGAGAACGCGGAGCAGGCGGGCGTCACCGGTCCGCTGCCCTCGGTACGGCGGGTCGAGGCCGACGGCGTCAGCGCCATCCAGTGGGGCGACTCATCACCGCAGGTGGTGTTCTTCCACGGCGGCGGGCAGAACGCGCACACCTGGGACACCGTCATCGTCGGCCTGGGTGTGCCCGCGCTGGCGGTCGACCTGCCCGGCCATGGGCATTCGGCGTGGCGCGAAGACGGCGACTACTCACCGCAGCACAATGCGGCAGCCGTGGCGCCGGCGATCAGCAAGCTGGCCCCGGACGCCGAACTGGTGGTCGGCATGTCGCTGGGTGGGCTGACCGCGATCGCGCTCGGCGCCGTCGCACCACAGCTGGTGCGCGAACTCGTGCTGGTCGACGTCACCCCGTCGGCGATGAAGCGGGTCACCGAGATGACCAAAGAACAGCAGGGCACCGTCGCGTTGATGCAGGGCGACCGGGAATTCGCCAGCTTCGACGCGATCCTCGAGATCACCACCGCCGCAGCACCTCATCGCGATCGGAAATCGTTGCGCCGCGGTGTTTTTCACAATACCAAGCAGCTCGACAACGGTGCCTGGACCTGGCGCTGGGACACCATCCGGGAATTTCCCGACTTCGATGGCCTCTGGGGCGACGTCGACGGCCTGTCGGTGCCGGTCAGGCTGGTGCGCGGTGGCACGTCGGGTTTCGTCACCGCCGAGGACGCCGACGAACTTGCCCGGCGCGCACAACAATTTCGTGGCCTGCAGGTCGTGGAGAACTCCGGTCACTCCGTGCAGAGCGACCAGCCGCTGGTGCTGACCGAGATCCTGCGCGCCGTGCTCGACGGCGGCTGACCTGCTACTCAGGCCAGCTGTTGGCGAGGATGGTGTCGACGAAGTTGTCGCGGACAAACCCCGGGTCGAAGCGTTCGAGGACGTCGGCGTTGCAGGTGCCGAATGTGGTTTCAGGGCGGTGCTTCATGCCGTCGTTGAAGGCAGCCAGGATCTGCCGCTTGAAATCGGGTCGCGGGTGCGCGGCGGTGACGGCCTCGAGGGCTTCGGGCGACAGGTCCTCACGGCCGATACCGAGCACGTCGGTCTCGACGCCCGCCGTCACCAGTGCGGTCTCGGGTGCCAGGAACTCCGGCACTCCGGGCGTGGTGTGCAGCGCGATGCCCAGCCACACCTTCTCCGCGTCGGCTGCTGCGACGTCGTGCTCGAGCAGGAAGTCGCGCGCCGCGTTGGCGCCGTCGACCTCGAAGCGCAGCGTCGATCCCCGGTAGCGCTCGGTCAGCCCGATGTCGTGAAACATCGCCCCGGCGTACAGCAAGTCCAGGTTCGGCCGCAGCCCGCGGCGCCGGCCCTGCAAGGCCCCGAAGATGAACACTCGGCGGGAGTGGTTGAACAGTAGGTCGTCTTCGGCGTCCCGGATGTGCGCGGTGATGGCCCTGACCAGCGGCGTGTCGGGGATATCGATACCAGCGATGCTTTCGGACATTTGTTGACGAGCGTATCGCCGCGCATACGGTAGAAGCCATGACTTCCTCCGACCGGCCGATCCGCATCGGCGTCCAGCTGCAGCCGCAGCACACCACGGACTATGCGAACCTGCGCGATGCGGTGCGCCGATGTGAGGACATCGGCGTCGACGTCGCCTTCAACTGGGACCACTTCTTCCCGCTCTACGGTGATCCGGACGGCGCGCACTACGAATGCTGGACGATGCTGGGCGCCTGGGCCGAGCAGACCTCGCGCATCGAGATCGGCGCGCTGGTGACGTGTAACTCCTACCGCAACCCCGAGCTGCTGGCCGACATGGCCCGCACCGTCGACCACATTTCGGATGGCCGGCTGATCCTGGGCATCGGATCAGGTTGGAAGGAAAAGGATTACGACGAGTACGGCTACGAGTTCGGTACCGTCGGCAGCCGGCTGGACGATCTGGGCAACGCGCTGCCCCGGATCAACGCCCGGCTGGCCAAGCTGAACCCGGCGCCCACCCGCGACATCCCGTTGCTGATCGGCGGTAAGGGCCCGAAGAAGACGCTGCGACTGGTCGCCGAACACGGCGACATCTGGCACGGGTTCACCACCGTCGACAGCTACCCACAGGCCGCCGAGGTGCTCGCCGAGCACTGCAAAGCGGTGGGCCGCGACCCGGCCACCATCGAGCGCTCGGCCGGCGTCAACGTCGAAAATCTGCTCGCCGACGCGGAAGGCCTGGTGGCTCTCGGCGTGACGCTGCTGACCGTCGGCGTCAACGGCCCGGACTACGACCTGCGCGACGCCGAGGCGCTGTGCCGGTGGCGTGATCGGGCATGAGAATGCACATCGAAGCTGGGTGCGCTATTGGCCAGCATCCTGCTGACCTACAGCCTGGCTCCGATCGCACCGGCCGCCGCCGACAACCACATGTGCACACCGTCGGGCAAAGAGGGCGCAATGGCCCTGCCCAACAAGCTGGTCAACGCCAGCCCGCCGCAGGAACGCGACTACACGACCCCCGACGTCGAACCGTTGAGCTCGGTGAACATCGACGCGCTCGGTTTGCGCACACCGCGGACCCTGACCGTCGGCACCCAGCCAGGCGGTCCCCCGAGCAGCTGCCTGAATTCGTCCGGCCGCTTTACCGGCTATGACAACGAGCTGCTGCGCGCGTCGCGGCAAAGCTGGGCCTGAACGTCGTCTTCGCCGGCACCGAATTCGCCGGCCTGCTCGCTCAGGTGGCGACGGGTCGTTTCGACGTCGCCTCGTCGTCGATCGTCGCCACCGAAGCACGCCGCCGCACAGTCGGATTCACCAACGGCTACGACTTCGGTTACCTGTCGCTGATCGTGCCGACCGGCTCGCCGATCGACAGCTTCGAGAAGCTGGGTGCCGGGCAGCGGATCGGCGTCATCCAGGGCACCGTCGAAGAGGCCTACGTCGTCGACACCGTGCATGTGCAGCCGGTGAAGTTCCCCGACTTCACCACCCTGTACACCTGCCTGAAGAACCATCAGATCGACGCCTGGGTGGCCCCGGCAATGGAGGCGGGCAAGGTCATGCGGCCCGGCGACCGGGCCACCGTCGCCGCCTACACCTACAGCCCGGGAAGTTTCATCGCGTTCCCGGTCGCCAAAGACAACCAGCCGCTGATCGATGCGCTGAACGCCGGCCTGGACGCCGTGATCGCCGACGGCACCTGGTCGCAGCTGTACACCGACTGGGTCCCGCGGCCCTTGCCGCAAGGGTGGAAGCCCGGATCGAAAGCGGCGCCGACGCCGCACCTGCCGGATTTCGCGGCCATCGCCGCACACAACCACCGCGAGGCGACCGAGACCGGACCGGAGAAATCCACCCTGGCCCAACTGCGGGATCAGTTCTTCGACTGGGACCTCTACAAGCAAGCCATCCCGGCCATGCTGACCATTGGCCTGCCCAACACGCTGATCCTCACCGTCAGCTCCGCAGTCATCGGAGTGGTGGTGGGCATGGCGCTTGCGGTGGCCGGGATTTCGCGGGCCCGCTGGCTGCGCTGGCCGTCCCGGATCTACACCGACATCTTCCGCGGCTTGCCCGAGGTGGTGATCATTCTGCTGATCGGGCTCGGAATCGGGCCGATCGTGGGCGGATTGACGAACAACAATCCCTTTCCGCTGGGCATCGCGGCGCTGGGGCTGACCGCAGCGGCCTACATCGGCGAGATCTTCCGCTCCGGAATCCAGAGTGTCGAGCCTGGCCAGCTGGACGCGGCTCGGGCGTTGGGGCTGAGGCACCGGACCGCGATGCGCCTGGTGGTGATCCCGCAGGGCGTCCGCCGAGTACTGCCCGCGCTGGTCAATCAGTTCATCGCGCTGCTGAAGGGGTCCGCGCTGGTGTACTTCCTGGGACTGATCGCCGGCCAGCGCGAGCTGTTCCAGGTTGGCCGAGACCTCAACGCCCAGACCGGCAGCCTCTCGCCTCTGGTGGCCGCCGGCTTGTTTTATCTGCTGCTGACTATTCCGCTGACCCACCTGGTCAACGTCATCGATCGCCGGCTTCGGGACGGCAGGCCGGTGACCGAACCGGACGATCCGCTTGCGTTGACCGCTAGCCAGGAAATGCTATGACCGAGTCAGTAGCGTTGGAGGGCAAAGGAATTCACTTGTCGTTCGGTCGCAACGAGGTGTTGTGCGGCGTCGACATCACCGCGCCTGCCGGGAGCACTGTCGCGGTGATCGGGCCGTCGGGATCCGGGAAGTCCACCTTGCTGCGCACCCTGAACCGGCTGTACGAACCCGACCGCGGCGACATCCTGCTCGACGGCCAGTCCGTCCTGGCCGATGATCCAGCCTCGGTGCGGCAGCGGATCGGCATGGTGTTCCAGCATTTCAACCTCTTCCCTCATCTCAGCGTGCTCGCCAACGTGATGCTCGCGCCGCGAAGGCTGAAACGGCTCTCCGGCGATGCGGCCCGTGAACTGGCGCTCGCCCAACTGGACCGGGTCGGCATGAAACACAAGGCCGAGTGCCGGCCCGGCGCCCTGTCCGGCGGCCAGCAGCAACGCGTCGCGATCGCTCGGGCATTGGCCATGCAACCTCAGGTGATGCTGTTCGACGAGGTGACCTCGGCGCTGGATCCCGAACTGGTCAAAGGCATCCTGGCGTTGATCGCTGATCTGGGTTCAGACGGCATGACGATGCTGGTGGTCACGCACGAAATGGCCTTCGCCAGGTCGACATCCGACACCGTCGTGTTCATGGATCATGGTCGGGTGGTGGAGACCGGGCCGCCGGCGCAGATTTTCGAGGCCGCAGCAACCGAGCGTCTGCAGCGCTTCTTGTCGCAGGTCCTGTGACAGCAAAACCCGATTTCGGGCCGCTGAACTACCGACAGGTTAGACTAGCGAACTATGGCGGAAACCGAAGCCACCGTGCCCGAGCTCACCGAGCTGGCTGAGGGGCTTCACCGTACGCTTTCCAAGCTGTTCTCCATCCTGCGCCGCGGCGATCCCAGTGCCGGCGCGGCGCAGGCCAGCGACCTCACACTGGCACAGCTGTCGATCTTGGTCACCTTGCTCGATCGAGGACCGATCCGGATGACCGATCTGGCCGCGCACGAACGCGTTCGCACACCCACGACGACGGTGGCGATCCGCCGGCTGGAAAAGGTCGGTCTGGTGAAGCGTTCGCGTGACCCGTCGGACCTACGTGCCGTGCTCGTCGACATCACCCCGCGCGGCCTTGCCGTGCACCGGGAGTCGCTGGCCAACCGGATCGGCGCCCTGGTCACGTTGCTGAGCCAGCTCAGCGGAGCCGACCTGGAATCGCTGACCCAGGCGCTGGGGCCGCTGGAACACCTGGCGGCCAGCGAGCCGGTGGCCAGCCCCGCCGCCGCGGCCAACGGGGACGTGACCGCGTAAACCCTTGCTGCGCTTAGCTGCCTGGGCGACCGCCTAAGCTGGCAAGCATGCGGACAGCACTCATCACCGGTGCCAGCCGCGGGATCGGCGCCGCCATCGCCGACGCGCTGGCACCGACACACACCCTGTTTCTGGCCGGCCGCTCATCGCCCGCGCTGCAATCCACCGCGGAGCGGCTCGGCGCCACACCCCTTCCGTTGGATGTGACAGACGCGGAGTCCATCCAGGCTGCTGCCGCCGCCGTCGGCGAGCTCAACGTGCTGGTGCACAACGCCGGGGTATCACTGCCCGGACGGGTCGGCGAATCCGCCATCGAGCAGTGGCGCACCACGTTTGATGTGAATGTGTTTGGCGCAGTGGCAGTTACGCTGGCCCTGCTGCCCGCGCTGCGACGCGGCGACGGCCAAGTGGTGTTCATCAACTCCGGAGCGGGCCGGACTCCGTCGGAGAACATGGCGTCGTACTCGGCGAGCAAGTTCGCGCTACGCGCCTTCGCCGACTCGCTGCGCCTGAGTGAGCCCGCGCTGCGCGTGACCACCGTGTACCCCGGACGCACCGACACCGACATGCAACGCGAGCTGGTGTCTTTCGAGGGCGGCGACTACGAGGCCGGCCGGTTCCTGCGCGCGGACACCGTCGCCGCGGCGGTCGCCCAGGCGATCAACACCCCGGCCGACGGCCACCTGAACGAGGTCATCCTCCGACCACGTGGCTAGCGCGTGCCGACTGTGCACGTTATGAACGAGATTTAGACACATTCGCGCACACAACCCGCACAGTCGACATCAGATCGGGCTAGACCACCAGGTTGACCATCTTCCCGGGAACGACGATCACCTTCTTCGGGGTGCCGCCGGCCAGGAATGCCTGCACCTTCTCGTCGGCCAGCGCCGCCGCCTCCACCGCGTCGGCGGCCGCGCTCGCCGACACCGTGATTCGGCCACGCACCTTGCCGTTGACCTGCACGGGGTACTCCAGGGTGTCCTCGACCAGATACACGGGATCGGCCACCGGGAACGGTCCGTGAGCAAGCGAATTCGGGTGGCCGAGCCGCTCCCACAGCTCCTCGGCCAGATGCGGCGCCAGCGGTGCCAACAGCAGCACCAGCGGCTCGGCCGCCGCCCGCGGCACCGAGTCGCGGTGCTGCTTGGTCAGGTGGTTCGTGTATTCGATCAGCTTCGCCACCGCGGTGTTGTTGCGCAGTGCCGCATAGTCTTCGGAGACCCCGGCGATGGTGCGGTGCAGCAGCCGGAGCGTGTCGGTGTCCGGGTCGTCATCGGTCACCCTGACATCGCCCGAGTTCTCGTCGACGACGAGTCGCCATGCTCGCTGCAGAAACCGATGCGCCCCGACGACGTCTTTGGTGGCCCACGGCCGGGATGCCTCGATCGGGCCCATCGCCATCTCGTACACCCGCAGGGTGTCGGCACCGTAGTCGTCGCACATCTCGTCCGGTGAGATCGAGTTCTTCAGGCTCTTACCGATTTTGCCGAATTCCTGGAAGACCTCGATCTCCCCGTCGGGGCCCGGGTAGAAGAACGTGCCATCCCGCTCGATGACCTCGGCGGCCGACACGTAGGCCCCGCGGGCATCGGTGTAGGCGAAGGCCTGAATGTAGCCCTGGTTGATCAGCCGCCGGTAAGGCTCGCGGGAGCTGACGTGGCCGAGGTCGTAGAGCACCTTGTGCCAGAACCGCGAATACAGCAGGTGCAGCACGGCGTGCTCGGCGCCGCCGACGTAAAGGTCGACACCACCGGGGTCGTCCGGGCCGTGCTCGGCAGGCCGGGGCCCCATCCAGTAGGCCTCGTTCTCCTTGCCGCAGAACCGATCCGGGTTGTGCGGGTCGGTGTAGCGCAGCTCGTACCAGGAGCTGCCGGCCCACTGCGGCATGACGTTGGTGTCGCGGGTGTAAGGCTTCAGCCCGTCGCCGAGATCCAGCTCGACGTTGACCCATTCCGTTGCCTTGCCCAGCGGCGGCGACGGCTCGCTGCCGGCGTCATCGGGATCGAACAGCACCGGCGAATAGTCCGGGACGTCCGGTAGTTCGACCGGCAGCATCGCGTTGTCCAACGGGTGCGCGCGCCCGTCGCTGTCGTAGACGATCGGAAACGGTTCGCCCCAGTAGCGTTGCCGCGCGAAAAGCCAGTCGCGCAACTTGTATTCGATGCGCCCCTGGCCGCGGCCCTCGGCTTCCAACCGCGCGGTGATGGCCTCCTTGGCGGCCGCCACCTCGAAACCGTTGAGGTAGTCCGAGTTCACCAGAACGCCGTCGCCGGCGTAGGCCGCCAGCGAAACATCGCCTCCGGCAATGACTTCGACGATCGGTAGGCCGAACTCGCCGGCGAATTCCCAGTCGCGCTGGTCGTGGCCCGGGACGGCCATGATCGCGCCGGTGCCGTAGCCGGCCAGCACGTAGTCGGCGATGAAGACCGGCACCTGCTCGCCGTTGGCCGGGTTGGTCGCGTAAGCGCCCAGGAAGACACCGGTCTTTGTCTTGTTCTCCTGACGTTCCAGGTCGGACTTCGTGGCGATAGCCTGCCGGTAGGCGGCGACGGCCTGCCCGGGGGTGTCGGCGCCGTAGGTCCAGCGCGGATCCGTCCCGTCCGGCCAGCTCGACGCGACCAGGGGATCGACCAGATCATGCTCCGGAGCCAGCACCACATAGGTTGCGCCGAACAGCGTGTCGGGGCGGGTGGTGAACACCTCGATATCGCCCGCCGCCGCCGAGAACAACACGGCCGCGCCGGTGGACCGGCCGATCCAGTTGCGCTGCATGGTCTTGACCTTCTCCGGCCAGTCCAGCAGGTCGAGGTCGTCGAGCAGCCGATCGGAGTAGGCAGTGATCCGCATCATCCACTGCCGCAGCCGCTTTCGGAACACCGGAAAGTTGCCGCGCTCACTGCGCCCGTCGGCGGTGACCTCTTCGTTGGCCAGCACGGTGCCCAGACCCGGGCACCAGTTGACCATCGAATCGGACTGGTACACCAGCCGGAGCCCGTCGATCACGTCGGCGCGTTCACCCGCCGACAGCGTCGACCACACTCTGCCGTCGTCCAATTGGCGTGCTCCGGAATCGAATTCGTCGACCAGCTCGGCGATCGGGCGCGCCTTGCCGGCCGCGGCGTCGAACCATGCGTTGTAGATCTGCAGGAAGATCCACTGCGTCCACTTGTAGAAGTCCACGTCGGTGGTGGAAAAGCTGCGACGGTCGTCGTGACCGAACCCCAGCCGGCCCAGCTGACGCCGGAAGTTGACGATGTTGGCCTCGGTGCGGGTGCGGGGGTGCGTGCCGGTCTGCATCGCGTACTGCTCGGCGGGCAGGCCAAATGCGTCGAAGCCCAACGCGTGCAGCACGTTACGGCCCAGCATCCGGAAGTAGCGGGCGTAGACGTCGGTGGCGATGTAGCCGAGCGGGTGGCCGACGTGCAGCCCCTCGCCGGACGGGTACGGGAACATGTCCTGGACGAACATCTTGTCGTCGGGGACTGGTGAGCCGTCCGTCGGCGCCAGCGAGCCGACCGGGTTGGGCACGTTGAAGGTCCCCAGCCGGGTCCAGTTGTCCTGCCAGGTCTGTTCGATGCGGCCGGCCAGGTCCGCGGTGTAGCGGTACCGCGGCGCGTCGGGATCGGAGTCGGTCACGCCCAACAGGTTATAAGGGCGACGTCGAGCGACCCGCCGACCACCGACGGTCTCGGTTGGATTGCAGAGCGGTCAGGGGTTTATCCCAGCTCTGTTGCAGGTCGATCCCAGCGCTAGATGCCGCCGCTTACCGCTGGTTACAGTCGCTTTCTGCGACTCCAGTAACGACCCGAAGGACCGAACGCACATGAAGCAGACAGCCCGTAGCTGGCGAGTGACGGTCGCAGGTCTGGCCGTCGGTGCCGCCGGCGTGCTGATCCTCGCCAGCCCCACCGCGTCGGCTGATCCGGTATTCCCGCCTCGGCCCGTCCCCGCACCGATTCCCGCCCCCGCGCCGCAGGCGGTCGCTGCCGCCCCCGGGGCGCTCGGTAACGCCATGCCGGGCCTCGCGCCGCAGGCCGCGCCCGTGCCCGTCGCGGCCCCGGTGGTACCCGGCCCGGTCGCGCCCGCCCCGGCTCCCCCGCCGGCCGCCGCCGCCCCACCGGCGCTGATGCCTGCCGCCGCCGGGACGATGCGCGACTTCTTCAACAGCAAGGGTGTCAAGATGGAGCCGCAGAAGGCTCCGGGGTTCAATGCGCTCGACATCGTCCTGCCGATGCCGCAAGGCTGGACGCAGGTTCCCGACCCCAACGTCCCGGACGCATTCGTCGTCACCGCCAACCGCCGCAGCGCCAGCCTCTACAGCCCGAACGCCCAGCTCGTGGTTTACCGCCTGGTCGGGGATTTCGATCCGCATGAGGCCATCTCCCACGGTTACATCGACAGCCAGCAGCTGCCCGCCTGGCGCACCACCAACGCCTCGCTGGCCGACTACAACGGTTCCGCTTCGTCGATCATCGAGGGCACCTACCGGCAGAACGAGATGACGCTCAACACCTCGAAGCGCAACGTCATCGTCGCGTCCGGGCCGGACAAGTACCTGGTGTCGCTGGCCGTGACCACCGAAGCGGGCGCAGGAGTCGGCGAAGCGCAGGCCACCGACGGCATCATCAACGGATTCCGGGCCGGAGCGCCCGGTTCCAACCAGCCGCCGGCACCAGCCCCGGCGCCCGCGCCGCCGCAGCCGGCCGCCCTACCTGTGCCGCCCCAGGCGCTGGCGCACTAACAACCGGGCGCTGCATCGCGACCGGGGGCCTCGTATGGTGTCCCCATGCTCATCGCGGGAGTGCTGTGCGTGTGCGCGGCGGGGGTCCTGGCCGTTCTCGGTTTGCGGTCGCTGACCCGTCCCGCTTCCACCAGCACCGCTGGGATCGTGCTGCGGTCCGTCGCGCCACCGCAACTGGCCGCCGCAACCATGCTGGCCGCCGCCGGCGCTGTGGCCTTGGCCGCGCCGCCCGCCACCGCGCTCACGGTCGTCTGTGTCTGCATCGTCGGTGCCATCGGGACGGTCGCCGCCGGGTCGTACCAGACCGCGCGATTCGCGCTGCGCCAGGAAGAGGCTGCCGAGGGCAGCTGCGGCGGGGCCTGCGCGGGCTGCACGCTTGCCTGCCACTGACCGGTACGCCCCATGCTGAAGAAACTCTCGGCGCTGCCGATTGACTCCTTCCTGCTGGCCATGGCCGCCACCGTCGCGTTGGCCGCTCTGTTCCCGGCCCGCGGCGCATTCGCCGATGTCATGTCGGTGGCCGCCAAAGTCGTTATCGCCCTGCTGTTTTGGCTCTACGGTGCCCGGCTGTCCCCGCAGCAGGCGTGGCAGGGCGTCAAGCGCTGGCAGCTGCACCTGCTGGTGCTGGCCACTACCTTCGTGCTCTTTCCGCTGCTCGGGCTGGCCTGCCGCGGCCTGGTGCCCTGGCTGGTGAACCTCGACCTGTACAACGGGCTGCTGTTCTTGTGCCTGGTCCCCTCGACCGTGCAGTCGTCGATCGCGTTCACCTCGATTGCGCGGGGCAACGTCTCGGCCGCGCTGGTCAGCGCATCCCTGTCCAACATCGTCGGGATCGCACTGACCCCGCTGCTGGTTGTGCTGCTGATGAACACCAGCGGCGGCGCCCGGATGGACGCCACCGCCGTCCGCGACGTGCTGGTGCAGCTGCTGCTTCCATTCGTGGCTGGCCAACTGATGCGCCCGTGGGTCGCCGACTGGGTGCTCCGGCACGCGGTGTTGACCAAAGTCGTCGACCGCGGGTCGATCCTGCTGGTCGTCTACACCGCGTTCTCGATGGGCATGGTGGAACACATCTGGGCCAGCGTCGACCCGTGGCAGCTGGCGATCGTCGCAGTCGTCAACGCCGTGCTGCTGGCACTGGTGCTCGCGTTCACCTGGTTTGTCGGCCGCACGATCGGCCTGGACCGCGGCGACCGCATCGTGCTGCTGTTCTGCGGCTCGAAGAAGAGCCTGGCATCCGGGCTTCCGATGGCGCTGGTGTTCTTTCCCGCCGCGACCGTCGGCGTGATCATGTTGCCGCTGATGATCTTTCACCAGACCCAACTGATCGTGTGCTCGGTGATCGCGAGCCGGCTGTCCCGCGACTCCCTCGACGACGAGCCTGCCGCCGCGACGCCCGCCTAGTTGCGGCTGACGTCGATCGGGTGGGTGGCCAGCATCGACAGCGGCTGCGGCTGACGTCGCAGCACCCGGCCCCACAGATCCACCCGCGGCTCGACCAGGACGTCAGAAGGCAACGCCGACAACACAATCCAGTCGTCGCGCTCGATCTCGCCTTCCAGTTGGCCGATCGTCCAGCCGGAGTAGCCGGCAAAAATACGGACACCCTCCACCGCCGGGGCGATCACGTCGGGGTCGGCGTCCAGGTCGACCATCGCCATCCGGCCGGCAACGTGCCGCAGTCCGGGCACGTCGTCGGCAACGGCGCCGACCCGCAACACCGCCAGGCACAACGCCGCATCTCGCTTGACCGGTCCGCCGATGAACATCGTCTTCGGCTTCTGCGAGAGCTTGGCCCACTGCGGCAGCACGTTGTACACCGCGGTCTCGCTGGGCCGGTTGAGCACCACGCCCAGCGTGCCTCCGTCGTTGTGCTCGACGATGTAGATCACGCTGCGACGGAACGTGGGCTCGAGCAGATCCGTATTCGCCAGAAGCAAGGTGCCCGCTCGCACCCGGTGTGCGGCAGGAGCGATGAAATCCTCTGGGTCTTCGGACGGTGCCACCTGTCCATCATGGCATCCGGGCCCGACGGCTGTGGTCAACAAGAACCGCGCTGAGCGAGAATTTGTAGTGTTGTAACCGGCGCCCCGTTACCCGGTCCGATCACCGCCGGGTCCGATCACCGCCAGCCAATTGGGAAGCAGGTTCCGTGACTCCTCCGAGCGCGCCGGTGGCTGTCTGGCGCTCGGTGCGCGCGCTGCCCGACTTTTGGCGGCTGCTGGAACTGCGGCTGGCAAGCCAGTTCGGCGACGGCCTCTTCCAGGCGGGCCTGGCCGGCGCCCTGCTGTTCAATCCCGAGCGTGCCTCGAGCCCGCTGGCCATCGCCGGCGCATTCGCGGTGCTGTTTTTGCCGTATTCGCTGCTCGGCCCCTTCGCCGGCGCACTGATGGATCGTTGGGACCGCCGTCTGGTGCTGATCGCCGCCAACGTGGGCCGGGTGGCGTCGGTGGCCGTCGTCGGCATCAGTCTGGCGCTGGGTGCCCGCGACTTATTCGTGCTGTGCGGCGCATTGGTGGTCAACGGACTGGCCCGATTCGTCATGTCGGGACTGTCGGCCGCGCTGCCCCACGTGGTGCCCCGGGAGCAGGTCGTCACGATGAACTCGATCGCGTCGGCGGTCGGCGCGGTCGCGGCGTTTCTCGGCGCCAACTTCATGCTGGTGCCGCGCGCGCTGTTCGGCTCCGGCGACGCCGGGGCCGCGTCGGTGATCTTTCTGGTCCTCGTCCCGTTGCTGATCGCGCTGCTGCTTTCGGTGCGCTTCTCCGACCACCTGCTGGGCCCCGATCACACCCGGCGGGCGATCCACGGGTCGGCCGTCTATGCCGTCGTCACCGGTTGGCTGCACGGCGTACGGACCGTGCTGGACCGCCCCACCGTCGCGGCCACGCTGTCCGGGCTGGCCGCTCATCGGATGGTGTTCGGCATCAACACCCTGCTGGTGCTGCTGCTGGTGCGCAACGGGCACACGGCCGCGGTCTCGCCGCTGGGCAGCGCAATGCTGTTCGTCGCCGCGGCCGGCGCCGGATCCTTCCTGGCCAACCTGGTCACGCCGCCCGCTGTGCGCCGCTGGGGCCGCTACGCCACGGCCAACGGGGCGCTGGCGGTCGCCGTCGTCATCGAGATCGCCGGGGCCGGTTTGCAGCTGTGGGTCCTGGTGGCGGGTGGCTTCCTGCTCGGCGGGATCGGTCAGGTGCTCAAGCTGTGCGCCGACACCGCCATCCAGATCGACGTCGACGACGCGCTGCGCGGACACGTGTTCGCGGTCCAGGACTCACTGTTCTGGGTGGCCTTCCTCGCCGCGATAACCGGCGCCGCCGCCGTCATCCCCGCCGACGGCCACTCGCCTTTGCTGGTCGTGGCCGGCAGCGTCGTCTACCTGCTGGGGCTGGCCGCACACAGTGTCGTCGGGCGCGCGACGAATCGTTAAGGTACGCAGATGGCCGACCTTTCGCAGATTGTCGACGACCTGCGCGCCGAAAGCGACGAACTGGACGCTCTGGTCGCGGCGCTGCCCGACGATGGCTGGACGGCGCCGACGCCGGCCGCCGGGTGGACGATCGCGCACCAGATCGGGCACCTGCTGTGGACCGACCGCGGTGCGCTGGTGTCGGTCACCGACGAGGACGGCTTCGCCGACGTGGTCAAGTCCGCTCTCGACGATCCGATCGGCTTCGTCAACACCGCGGCCGACGAGTTGGCCGCCGTTCCGCCCACCGAGTTGCTCGCCGACTGGCGGGCCACCCGCTCGCAATTACACGACGCGCTGCTGACCGTGGAGGACGGCCGCAAGCTGCCGTGGTTCGGCCCGCCGATGAGCGGCTCGTCGATGGCGACCGCCCGCCTGATGGAGACCTGGGCGCACGGCCTCGACGTCGCCGACGCGCTGGGCGTCACCCGCCCGGCGACCGCCCGGCTGCGCTCGATCGCCCACATCGGCGTGCGCACCCGCGATTTCGCGTTCGTCATCAACGAGCTGCAGCCGCCGGGTGAACCGTTCCGGGTCGAGCTTCGTGCACCTGATGGCAGCCTCTGGACGTGGGGACCAGAGGCTGCCGCACAGCGGGTCACCGGGTCGGCCGAGGACTTCTGCTTTCTGGTCACCCAGCGGCGCCCGCTGCGCGAGTTGGACATCGACGCCGACGGCGACGACGCCGCGCGCTGGCTGCCGATCGCGCAGGCCTTCGCCGGTCCTCCCGGCGGAGGCAGGTAACCCTAACCTTATTTCCGGTAGGCTCACCGTTCGATGTCTGACGCACTGGTGATCCTGCCGCGGGAGCTGACCGAGCTCAGCGATGAAGTCCGCGCCGCTCCCGCGCCGCCGACGCCGGTGCTGACCGATCCTTACGCGCTGCGGCCGGTGGACCCCGATACCGACGCGGAGCTGATCTCGCGGTGGATGAACATGCCGCACCTGGTCGAGGCATGGGAGTCGGCCTGGCCGGTGGCGCGTTGGCGGGACTACCTGCGGGCCCAGTGCGCGGGCGACTACTCGCGACCGTTCGTCGGCGCCATGAACGGCGAGGACGGCGGATATGTCGAGGTGTACCGCGCCGCAAAGGATTCCATCGCCACCCGCTATGCCGCCGACCCCTACGACGTCGGGCTGCACGCGGCCATCGCCGAGCTCTCGATCGTCAACAAAGGGCTCGGGCCGTTTCTGCTGCCACGCATTGTCGCCAGCGTCTTCGAGGTCGAACCCCGTTGCCGCCGAATCATGTTCGACCCTGATCACCGCAACACCTCGGCGCGCCGACTGTGTGAATACGCCGGCTGCACGTTCCTCGGCGAGCACGACATGAGTAACCGCCGGATGGCGCTGTACGCGCTGCCGCGCACGCCCGATGATGTCCCCGAGGCCCGCTAGTCGCCACCGAGATCTGCGCCGGCGCGCTGATCACTCGCACTTCTTCGCGCCAGCATTGATTTTCGAAGCGGCGCGCCAGAACTTGGCCGTAACTTGTCGTACCCGGCTGTAATGATGACCACATGTCCTTGACCGCATCACCTCCCGCGGCGGTGAGCCCTGCTGAGCGTGTTGAGGTGTTGTTCGAGGAGTTGGCGGAGTTGGCCGGGCAGCGCAATGCCATTGATGGGCGCATCGTGGAGATCGTCGCCGAGCTGGATCGCGACGAGCTCTGCGGGGCCACGGGTGCGCGGTCGGTGGCGGCGCTGGTGGCTTGGAAGCTGGGTTGGTCATCGGGAAATGCCCACACGATCACGACCGTGGCGAGCCGGCTGGCGGAGTTTCCCCGCTGCGCGGCAGGCATGCGGGAGGGTCGGCTGTCGCTGGATCAGGTCGGCGTCGTGGCCGCACGGGCGGGCGAAGGTTCCGATGAGCATTACGCGCAGCTGGCGCGCTGCGCCACGGTCAACCAGCTGCGCACCGCGGTCAAGCTAG
This sequence comes from uncultured Actinomycetota bacterium, assembly GCA_963796825.1. GTDB lineage: Bacteria > Actinomycetota > Actinomycetes > Mycobacteriales > Mycobacteriaceae > Mycobacterium. Next base: position 1,484,088 of record CAWCNE010000002.1, on the reverse strand, counting down.
AACCGCGACCCGAACCCGATTCGCGGCCGCAGCCGCAGCCCGTGATCACCAAGACCTCCGGCGAGGAGTTCAGCTGTTGGCGGATCAAACTCCCCCACGACGACGCGGCGACGTTCGACGCGGCACTGGCGTCTCATCGCGATGCGCTGTTCGCCGAGTGGAAGCAGGATCACGGCAACAGCGACCGCACGTCACAGAATTGTCCGCCGTTGCCGACCACCGTCGAGGCGTTTATGCGCTTAGTCCAGGCTGGATGGGACGATGAGGCGGCGCGGCGGCCACACGGGCAGCACACCACGGTGGTGGTGCACGTCGATGTTGAGCAGCGCGCCGCCGCGCTGCATCTGGGCCCGCTGCTCACCGACGCCGAACGCCGATACCTGACCTGTGACGCCACGTGTGAAGTCTGGTTTGAACGTGCCGGCGAGGTCATCGGCGCCGGCCGAGCGAGCCGCGTGATCAACCGGCGGCTTCGCCGGCCCTCGAGCACCGCCATCCCACCTGCGCGGTTCCCGGCTGTGGGGCCACCCGAGGTTTGCACGCACACCACATCCGGCACTGGGAAGACGGCGGTCTGACCGAGTTGTTCAACCTGGTGTTGGTATGCCCGTATCACCATCGGTTGCACCACCGGGGCGTCATCACCATCACCGGACCCCCACCCAACCTCTGTGTCACCGACAGCACCGGCCGAGAACTGAGCCCAGGATCGCTGGCACGTCCTCCGAACCTTCCCCCGCCCGCCGTCCCGCCGTACCCGGGGCCCACCGGCGAACGCGCCGACTGGTGGTGGTACGAACCCTTCCAACCACAACCACCACCAACAAACAACTAGGTCGTCGATCACCGCGGCCCGGTCGCACAGCTACAACGTTATTAGCGACTCACGACACTAGTCGCCCGAGAGCTCGTGATAGCCGTCGTAGTCGGGTTTCATTGCCGCAGCGACCAATTCCCACAGCACCTCGTCGGTGCCGCCGCCGACCCTGGCCAGCTTCATATCTCGCCACCACCGGCCCAAAGGCGTCTCGTCGACCAGATAGCCGGACCCGCCGAAGATGTGCATGCATTCCGACAGCACCTCTTCGCCGAGTCGCGCGGCGGTGACCTTCACGGCCGCCGCGGCCCGTAGGTCGAGTCGGCCCTTCGGCGGCGATTCCGTTGAGCCCGTGGCGAAGTAGATCGACACGGGCCTGCAGGTCGGCCAGCCGCAACCGCAGTGCCTGATGTTCGAACAGCGTCGCGCCGAACTGCCTGCGCTCGACCATCCTGGCGTGCGTGATGCCGAGCACCCGCTGGCAGCCTCCGGCGACCTGGCCGGCGATCGACATCCGCTCGTGCGCCAGCCCCCAGGAGATCGCCGCCAAACCCGTTCCGGGGCGGGCGATCAACGCGTCAGCGGGCACCCATGTGTCGATGTGCACCGCGGCGGTGTCCAGCGGTCCCGCGCCGACTTTGCGATAGGGAACCTGGACGTCGGTCTGCGCGGTCGGCACGGCGATCACCAGTACGTTGCCGTGCCGACTCGTGTTGTCGTCATCCACACCGCGGCCGACCACCATGATGTAGTCCGCCACTGGTGAGAGCGACACGTATTTCTTGATGCCGCGAACTTCGAATCCGTCTCGCACAGAACGGACTTCGGTCTCGACGATCTGCAGGTCGGAGCCGCCCGACTCTTCGGATGCGCCGATACACAGCACCGCCTCACCCCGGATCGCCTGCTCGCAGATGTCTTTGAGGTAGTCCGAGCGGGCGAAGCGTCGCAGGATGGCGACGGCAGAGTCGTGCAGGCTGACACCGACGCCGATGCCCGCCGAACCCAGCCTCCCCAGTGCGAACGCCAAGGCGACGAGCTTGGGCACGTCGGGGTGCTGGCCGCCCAGCCACTTCTGCGCGAACACCCCGCGCTCACCCAGGTGCTCGATCAGCTTGCGTGGAAATCGTTCGCTGGCTTCGGCTTCCGCGGTCCACTTGGTGACATCGTCGTCGAAGACGTCGACGAGCAGCGCCCGGTACTCGTCGATGCTCAGGGCATCGCTCATGTGGTCGCCGCCGCCAGTTTGCGTTTGACTTCCAGGCGCCGCAGCTTGCCCGACGAGGTGCGCGGCAACGAACCGGGCCGGACGAACACCACGTTGGCCGGCACGATGCCGCACTCGGATGCCACCTTGGCGACCAGCTGGCTGCGGGCGCCGGCTTCGTCGGCGCCGCGGAACTCGGCGGTGATCACCAGACCGGGACGGGTCGCGTCGTCGTGGGTGCCGACGGCCACCACCGCGCCCTCACGTACACCGCGGATCTCGGCGGCGACCCGCTCGATCTCGGCGGGAAAGACGTTGCGGCCGGCGACGGTGATGATCTCCTTGGCCCGCCCGCAGACCACCAGTCCGTCGTCGGTCAGGTAGCCCAGATCACCCGTCGGGAACCACGAACCAGGCGGGAAAGGGGCGTCGCCGAGATAACCGGACATCATCGAGGTGCCGCGGATCTCGATCTCGCCGACGTCGCGGCCCGGCACCTCGGCCGAATGCTCGGACGCCGGGTTGACCCGGATCTCCATGCCGGGAATCGCGTCGCCCAACATCGCATGCCGCTGCGGTTCGGAATCAGCAGTGCCCGAGGATATCTCGTCGTAAACGAGTCCCCTGCCCGGCGCGGGGATCGTCACGGCGCAGGTGGATTCGGCCAGCCCGTAGGACGGCGCCAACGCGCCGGCATCGAAACCGAAGGGGCGCAACGCATTCGCGAACCGCTCCATTCCGGCGCAGTCGACGGGCTCGCCGCCGTTGATGGTGAACCGCACCCGCGCGAGGTCGACGTCGGACACCAGCCGGGCGTACTTGCCGATCATGCTGTAGGCCATATTCGGCGCGGCGGTCAGCGAGGCCCCGCTTTCGCTGAGCCAGCGCAGCCAGCGGAACGGCGACGCGGTGAATGCCGAGGTGGGGGCCAGCCAAACCGGAGTCCCTCCCAGGGCGCCGCTCAGCAGAAACGTCAGCCCCATGTCGTGGTAGAGCGGCAGCCAGGTGCACCCACCGTCGACGGCCGGGTCGACACCGATGCACGTCAACAGCGCATTGACGTTGTTCAGCACCGCCTCGGCGGACAGCTGCGCCGTGCGTGGAGTTCCGGTGGAGCCCGCGGTGCCCTGCAAGATCGCCGGTGTTCCGGCCGCCGGCTCGACCGGCGTGAAGCTGGTCGACAGCTCATGCGCGACGGTCGTCAGGTCAAGCACCGTCGGCACCGCACTGTGGCCGCTCAGCAGCGCCAGCTCGTCGCCGTGGCTGAACACCGTCCGCACGCCCAGCCCGGTGAACCGGGTCAGCGTCGCCTGCGCCCACTGCTGCGGGTCGGCGCCGCGGACCGGGCCGGGCAGGATCGACAGGCTCCGGCCGGCCAGCCAGGTGGCGTGGACGGCCGCGACGAAGTCGGCGGTCGGCTCGCCGACCAGGCCGACGGCGCCGGACTGTGGCTGGTCGAGGATCCGCGTGGCGATGCCTTCGGCGCGGGCGTGGACCTGCGACCAGGGTCGCCGCATCCACGCGTCGGCCGCCTTGTCGAAGACCACCAGGTCGTGAGCTGAGGTGCGCATCGCCCTGGACAGGGCGGTGGCCAGCACGCTCACCGGCCGACCGGGACCTTTGCCCGGATCACGTTCTCGAGGTCGCCGACGGTGTCGCAGCCCAGCAGCTCCTGCTCGGACACCGCGACGCCGAGTTTGTCTTCGATCGCGACCATCCCCACCGCGAACGCCACCGAGTCCAGGCCGACGTCGTCGACCAGCCGGGACTCCGTGGTCACGCGGCTGACGTCGATGTTCAGGTCCTCGCGCAAAATCTCGGTCAGAGCAGCGCCTACCGAGTCCGGGCGTGACAAATCGGAGGTCATGCGCCGTCACAGTACCGGCCTGCCGCGGCGGGCAGGGATCTACGTTTTGGGCGCCAACGCGCTCGCCGCATCGGCGGTGCCGTCACCGTCGGTGTCGGTGAGCCTGACGTCCCACCGGCCGTCGCCGTCGGTGTCGACGTAGCCGGTCACGCCGCCGGTGCCGGAGGTGATCGCGCGATCGGCCAGGCCGTTGCCGTCACTGTCCAGCAGCCGCACCTGGCCGGGGCCCTCGGTGCCGACGTCCGGCCGAACTCCGCGAGCGGCCTGCCGGTGTGCTCGACGCCGTCGAGGCCGAACCAGCGCAGCCCGGTCGGCGGCCGCGGTGGCCGGTCGGCGGCGATCGCCCAGGTCCCGGTTCCGTCGTCGGTGAAATAACGTTCGCCGGTGCCGCCGACATCGAGGACGGCGTGCTCGGCGACGCCGTCACCGTCCAGGTCGGCCAGCGCGTCGTCGGCCAGGCCGTCGCCGTCGAAATCCAGGCCGACCGCGTCGAGCCGACCGTCGCCGTCGAGGTCGAGATCCGGGCCGCGCTCCCACATGGTCGCTGCGCCGTCACCAGCGCTCAGGCAGTACTCCATGTCAATGGGACGCAGCGTCGCGGCTAGGAGTTCCCGCGCGTTTCCCACCACGTCTTCAGCTCGGCCGTCGCCTCGTCGTGGGTCAGCGGGCCGCGGTCCAACCGCACCTCCTTGAGGTGGCGCCACGCCTCCCCCACCTGCGGGCCCGCCGGGATGCCGAGCAACTCCATGATCTCGTTGCCGTCGAGATCGGGGCGCACCCGTTGCAGGTCTTCCTTGGCCGCCAATTCGGCGATCCGCGTCTCCAGGTCGTCGTAGTTGGCCTGCAGCCGGGCCGCGCGTCGCTTGTTGCGGGTGGTGCAGTCGGCGCGCACCAGCTTGTGCAGCCGTGGCAGCAGTGGACCCGCATCGGTGACGTAACGCCGCACCGCCGAGTCGGTCCACTTGCCGCCGCCATAGCCGTGGAACCGCAGATGCAGGTACACCAGCTGCGAGACGTCGTCGATGATCTGCTTCGAATACTTCAAGGCGCGAAGGCGTTTTCGGGTCATCTTGGCACCGACGACCTCGTGGTGGTGGAAGCTGACCCCCCCGTCGGATTCATGCCTGCGCGTCTCGGGCTTGCCGATGTCGTGCAGCAGCGCCGCCCAGCGCAGAACCAGATCCGGTCCGTCGTCTTCGAGCGCGATGGCCTGCCGCAGCACGGTCAGCGAATGCTCGTAGACGTCCTTGTGCTGGTGGTGCTCGTCGATGGCCATCCGCATGCCCCCGACGTCGGGCAGCACCACGTCACCCATCCCGGTTTGCACCATCAGGTCGATGCCGGCGACCGGGTCGGCGCCGAGCAACAGCTTGTCCAGTTCGGCCGCCACCCGCTCGACGGTGATCCGGGCGAGCTGCGGGGCCATGTCGAGGATCGCCTCCAGCACCCGCGGCGCGACGCTGAAACCAAGCTGCGAGACGAACCTGGCGGCGCGCAGCATCCGCAGCGGGTCGTCGCCGAACGACACCGACGGCTGCGCCGGGGTGTCCAGCACGCGGGCCCGCAATGCGGCCAGTCCATCGAGGGGATCGACGAATTCGGCTGCGCCGGCCGCGGTGACGCGCACCGCCATCGCGTTCACGGTGAAATCGCGGCGGATCAGATCGTCGTCGAGGGAGTCGCCGAAGCGGACCTCCGGGTTGCGCGACACCCCGTCGTAGCGGTCCGCCCGAAACGTGGTGATCTCCAGACGCTTCCCACTCTTCTCGGCGCCGATGGTGCCGAAGTCGATGCCGGTATCCCACAGCGCGTCGGCCCACGGCCTCAGCAACGTCTGCAGCTGTTCGGGGCGTGCATCGGTGGCGAAGTCGAGATCGGTGCTCAGCCGCTGCAGCACGGCGTCGCGCACCGAACCCCCGACCAGATACAGCTCGTGCCCCGCGTCGGCGAACAGCGCGCCGAGCCCGCGCAGGACGTCGGCATGGCTGTTCAATGCGACCGCGGCGGCGGCCAACAGCTCGGCATCCTGGGGGTCTTCGGGCACGGGACAGAGAGTAGTAGCCCGATCCCGCAGCTCACTACCGGCGAGTGTGCCCAGAGCGTCTGAGCACGCCAGCTACTATCGCTTGGGTGTCCGACGGCGAAAATCCGCAACCACGTCGGCGCCGGGGGAGGCGCCGGGGTCGGCGCTCGGCAGGGTCAGGCGAAGCCAAATCCGGCAACGAGCCGACGACCGCCGCCACGCCTTCCGACACCGCAAAGTCCGGGCAGCGTCGCCCGGGGCGCCGCGGGCCCGAACGGCTGCGCACCGTGCACGAGACATCGGCCGGCGGATTGGTCATCGACAACATCGATCGCCCGCGCGAAGAACAGCTCGCCGCGCTGATCGGCCGGGTGGACCGGCGCGGCCGCATGCTGTGGTCGTTACCCAAAGGGCACATCGAACTCGGCGAGACGGCCGAGCAGACCGCGATCCGGGAAGTAGCTGAGGAGACCGGGATTCAAGGCAGCGTCCTGGCGGCACTGGGCCGCATCGACTACTGGTTCGTCACCGACGGCCGGCGCGTACACAAGACCGTCCATCACTATCTGATGAGTTTCTCCGGCGGCGAGCTGTCCGACGAGGACGTCGAGGTCGCCGAGGTGGCGTGGGTGCCGATTCCCGAGCTGCCGTCCCGGCTGGCCTACGCCGACGAACGCAAGCTCGCCGAAGTGGCCGATGAGCTGATCGACAAGCTGCAGAGCGACGGCCCGGCCGCGCTTCCGCCGCTACCGCCCAGCACACCGCGGCGACGGCCGCAAACCCACTCGCGCACCCGCATCCGCCGGGCCGACGAGCCCGTCCGAGGCCCGAAGAACGGTCGCGGTCCCGGGCCGTAGCCGCCGACAACGATGCAGAGCAATTCGAGGTGGGGGCAATACTCGCCGGCGGGGACCAGCCGCGGTTCGACGGCACCGCGACCGCGGCGGGGCGTCCTGTCGCGTCTGCTGGCAGTCGTCGGCATGCTGGCCGGCCTGAGCGTCGGCGTGCTGCCGACCGCGGCCGCGGGTGAGCCCGGCGCCCCACCGTTCGTCCAGGTCCGCATCGAGCAGGTCACGCCGCAGGTCGTCACCACCACCAGCGAGCCGGTGGTGACCGTCGCCGGAACCGTGACCAACATCGGCGACCGACCGGTCCACGACGTGATGCTCCGCCTGGAACATGCCGCGCCGGTGCCGGCCTCGACCGGATTGCGCACCAACCTCGATGGCGACACCGACCAGTACGAGGCCGCGATGGAGTTCGCGACGGTGTCCCCCGCGCTTCAGCGCGGCCAGAAGGTGAAGTTCTCGTTGTCGGCCCCGATGCGGTCGGTGACCAATCATTCGCTGAACATCGCGGCGCCCGGCGTCTACCCGCTGCTGGTCAACGTCAACGGCACACCCGACTACGGGGCACCGGCGCGGCTGGACAACGCCCGCTTCCTGCTGCCCGTCCTCGGCGTGCCCCCCGATCCGCTGGACACCGCCGGCGGCGCGGCGGGCGCGCTGGACACGGTGATCGCCCCCGACACGTCCAAACCCGTGCCGGTCACCATGCTGTGGCCGCTGGCCGACCGGCCCCGGCTGGCACCCGGCGTTCCCGGCGGCACGATTCCGGTGCGCCTGATGGACGACGAGCTGGCCACGTCGCTGGCCGGCGGTGGCCGGCTGGACGTGCTGCTGTCCGCCGCCGAGTTCGCCACCAGCCACGACGTCGACCCGGACGGCGCCGTCGGCCGCTCGGTGTGCCTGGCCGTCGACCCGGACCTGCTGGTGACCGTCAACGCGATGACCGCCGGTTACGTCGTCTCCGACAACCCCGCCGGCCCCGCCCAGGAGCCGGGTACCCCGACACACCCCGGGACCGGGCAGGCCGCGGCGACCAACTGGTTGAACCGACTGCGCGGGCTGGCGCACCGGACGTGCGTCGCACCGCTGCCCTACGCCCAGGCCGACCTGGACGCCGTGCAGCGGATCGGGGAACCCGGCCTCAGCGCGACCGCGACCAGCGCCGCCGGCGACATCGTCGACCAGATCCTCGGTGTCGTCGCGGTCCGCGGCGCCACCCTGATCCCCGACGGCGCGCTGACCCGCCGCGGCGTCGACCTGCTGAGCGCCAACGGCAACACGGTGGTGGTCGCGCCCGCGGACTCCTCCGTCGGTGACTCCAATGCCCCGCCGTCGCCCACCCCGGACACCGCCCCGCGGCGGCTGTCGCCGCAAGTGGTGATCGCGCCGTTCGACCCCGCCGTCGGCGCGGCATTCGCGGCGGCCGGCGCCGATCCCGTCGCACCGAGCTACCTCGACTCGGCCCTGCAGGTTCGGCTTCGGCACGACTCTGACGTCGCTCGTCGGCAGGACGCGCTGGGCTCGATGCTGTGGCGCGCGCTGCAGCCAAAGGTCAACCCGCGCACCCAGGTTCTCCTGCCGCCGACCAATTGGAATCTGCGGCCCGAGGACGCGAGCGCGATCATGACCACGCTGGCGACCGCGATCCGGTCCGGCCTGGCGGTGCCGCGACCGCTGCCTGCGCTGATCGGAGAGGCGTCGGCCGTGCAACCGGTCAACGGGACGCCGCAGCCGGATGCCGAGGCCGCTGGACGCGGCCGGTTCAGCGACGCTGTCATCGGCAAGATCACCGCGGAAATGGGCCGGCTGGCGGGCCTGACCTCGGCCTTGGCCGCCGACCCGCGCAGCGGGCTGAACGGTGTCAGCTACACCGCGCCGCTGCGCGAAGACATGCTGCGCGCGGTCAGTCAGGCCGACCGGCCCGACACCCGCAACGGGCTGGCCCAGCAACGTCTGGACGTGCTCGGTCACGCGCTCGACGACCAGTTCGGTGCCGTCACCATCGTCACCCCGGCCGGGGCGTACACGCTGGCCACCGAGCACAGTCCGCTGCCGCTGGTCCTGCACAACGGGCTGGCGGTGCCGATCCGGGTGCGGCTGCACCTCGACGTGCCGCCCGGGATGACCGTGACCGACCTCGGGCGAGATCGAGCTACCGCCGGGATATCTGCCGATGCGGGTGCCGATCGAGGTCAATTTCACCCAGCGCGTCGCGATCGATGCCGCTTTGCATACTCCCGACGGTGTGCCGCTGGGTGAGCCGGTGCGGCTCTCGGTGCATTCCAACGCCTACGGCAAGGTGCTGTTCGCGATCACGATGAGCGCCGCCGCCGTGCTGGTGGCGCTGGCGGGACGACGGCTGTGGCATCGCTTCCGCGGGCAGCCCGACCCCGCCGACCTCGATCGTCCGGACCCCCACCGGAAGACGAGCCGAACACATGAGCCGCGCCATGCCGCCGCAGCGGCGTCCAGCGCAGTCCTGGGCCGCCGACCGGGCCGCTGCCGCCGACCGGCCATGTGCCGGCGCATGGCGCCTCGCCGCAGCCCCGCCCGGAACTCTCGGACGCCGCGCTGGTGTCCCGGTCGTGGGGCATGGCGCTGGCAACCCTGGTCAGCCGGGTCACCGGCTTCGCCCGGATCGTCCTGCTGGCCGCAATCCTGGGTGCCGCGCTGTCCAGCGCGTTCACGGTGGCCAACCAGCTGCCGAACCTGGTCGCCGCGCTGGTGCTGGAGGCGACGTTCACCGCGATCTTCGTACCGGTGCTGGCCCGCGCCGAGCGCGACGATGCCGACCACGGCACCGCCTTCGTGCGCCGCCTGGTGACGCTGGCCACCACCGTGCTGCTGGGCGCGACACTGCTGTCGGTCGCAGCCGCGCCCCTGCTGGTGCAGCTGATGCTGGGCCGCAATCCGCAGGTGAACGCGCCGCTGACCGTCGCGTTCGCCTACCTGCTCCTTCCCCAGGTGATCTTCTACGGCCTGTCCTCGGTGTTCATGGCAATCCTCAACACCCGCAACGTATTCGGACCGCCGGCCTGGGCACCGGTGCTCAACAACGTCGTCGCGATCGCCACCCTGGGGGCCTATCTGGCGGCGCCGGGACAGCTGTCGGTGGATCCGGTCGAAATGGGCAACGCCAAGCTGCTGGTGCTCGGCATCGGCACCACCCTGGGCGTGTTCGCGCAGACGGCGGTGCTGGTGGTCGCCATCCGGCGCCACAAGATCAGCCTTCGCCCGCTGTGGGGAATCGACGACCGGCTCAAGCGTTTCGGGACGATGGCCGTCGCGATGGTCTGCTACGTGCTGATCAGCCAGATCGGCCTGGTCGTCACCAACCAGATCGCCAGCACCGCAGCCGCTTCCGGCCCGGCGATCTACAACTACACCTGGCTGGTGCTGATGCTGCCCTACGGCATGATCGGCGTGACCGTGCTGACGGTGGTGATGCCACGGCTGAGCCGCAACGCCGCCGCCGACGACACCGGCGGGGTGCTCGCCGACCTGTCGCTGGCCACCCGGTTGACCATGGTCACGCTGATCCCGACGGTGGCGTTCATGACCGTCGGCGGCTCCGCGATGGGCAGCGCGCTGTTCGCCTATGGCCATTTCGGCGATGTCGACGCCGGCCATCTGGGTGCGGCGATCGCGATGTCGGCGTTCACGCTGCTGCCGTACTCCGTGGTGTTACTGCAGTTGCGGGTCTTCTACGCCCGGCAGCAGCCGTGGATCCCGATCGCGATCATCGTCGTCATCACGATCGTCAAGATCGCCGCTTCGCTGGTCGCGCCGCATCTGACCGACAGCCCCGACCTTGTCGCGGGCTACCTCGGGCTGGCCAACGGCCTGGGCTTCGTGGCCGGCGCGGTCGCCGGCTACGTCCTGCTGCGTAATACGTTGCGGCCCAACGGAGGTCACCTGCTCGGGGTAGTCGAGGTGCGTACCATTCTGGTCACGGCCACCGCATCGCTGCTAGCCGGTTTGGTGGCCTACCTGGTCGACGTGCTGACCGGCATGCAGCGGCTCACCGCCTACGGGGGCGGCGCCGGCTCGCTGCTGCGGCTGGTCGTGCTCGCGGTGATCATGGTGCCGATCGTGGCCGTGGTCATGGTCCGCGCGCAGGTTCCCGAGGCGGTCGCGGCGCTGGCCGTGCTGCGCCGCTGGATCGGCGTGGCCCCGGCCCGCGGGAACCCCTCCGCTCCCGCGCCTCCGCCGGCTGCCGTCGCGCCCCCTTCTGGCAGGTCAGCCAACGTCGCCGCCCCTGCATTCGGTGGCGGCGATCAACTGTTGCGCTCCGGCATCGTCACGTACCCTGAGCACAGCAATCCGTCCGGTCGGGCGGACCATCCGGCACGAGAACCCATTCGGCGGGGGCGTCCGGAGCAACCATCCGGGGAGGGGACAGGAAGGGAAACGGCGATGACTGACGGCTCACCCGACAGCACCGCGGCCAAAGCTGTCTTCGACGCACCCTCGTCGCCCGCCGGACCTGATGGCCCGGCGCGCTCCAGTGGCCCGGCGGCCGACGACTTCCATCCCGATGTGCCCACCGATCTCCAGATCGACACCGTCGCCGCGCCCGAATCCTCGGTGCCCACCAACGGCGGATCGTCCGAGTCCGACCTCGAGACCACCGCTTTCGCCGCCGGCGATCCGATCGAGTTCGCTGCGCCGAGCCCGGCGGAGTCCGAGGCGTCGGCGCAATCGGACGAACAGCATCTGGTGCCCGGCGCCAGCATCGCCCGCGGTCGCTACCGGCTGCTCGTGTTCCACGGCGGGGCGCCGCACCTGCAGTTCTGGCAGGCGCTGGACACTGCACTGAACCGGCAGGTGGCGCTGACCTTCGTCGATCCCGACGGGAGTCTGCCCGACAAGCAGATCCGCGAGATCTTGGGTCGCACCATGAAGCTGAGCCGCATCGACAAGCTCGGGATCGCCCGCATTCTCGATGTGGTGCACACCGGCACCGGCGGCCTGGTCGTCACCGAATGGGTCCGTGGTGGTTCGCTGCAGGAGGTGGCTGACACCTCACCGTCGGCCGCCGGCGCGTCGCGCGCGATGCAAACTCTGGCCGCGGCCGCCGAAGCCGCCCACCACGCCGGTGTCGCGCTGTCGATCGACCACCCGGGCCGGGTGCGGGTCAGCATCGAGGGCGATGTCGTGCTCGCATTCCCGGCCACCCTGCCGGACATCAGCCCGGAAGACGACATTCGCGGCATCGGCGCCGTCCTGTATGCGCTGCTGGTCAACAAGTGGCCGCTGCCCGAATCCGGCGATCCGAGCGGGCTGGCGCCGGCGCCGCGCGATTCGTCGGGCCAGGCGCTCGACCCCAGTTCGATCGATGGCGACATCCCCTTCCAGATCTCCGCGGCGGCCACCCACTCGATTCAACTGGATGGCGGAATACGCAGTGCTGCAACTCTTTTGAACCTGCTCCAGCAAGCCACCGTGGTAGCCGACCGCACCGAGTTGCTCGCTCCGATCAACGAGAATACGCCGCCACCGGAACCGGCGCGGCCCAGCCGTGAAACAGCCCCCGTTGTCGACGAGGCGCAGTCCCGCCTCCGCCGGCGCCGGGCCATCACGATCGGGGTCAGCGCCGGAGCCGCGATCATCCTGGTGGCGCTGCTGGTCTTGGCGTCGGTACTGAGCCGGATGTTCAGCGACGTCGGTGGCCTCGACAAGGACCAGCTCGGCCTCAACGGCCCGTCGACCTCGAGTTCCGGCGACGGCGCCGCAGCGGGCAGCCTGGTCAAACCGGTGGGCGTCACAGTGTTCTCCCCCGGCGGTGAAGCCGACAACCCGGCGTCGGCCGCGCTCGCGATCGACGGCAGCCCGGGCACGGCGTGGGAGACCGACGTCTACCACGACCCGGTGCCGTTCCCCGCCTTCAAGAGTGGGGTCGGCCTGATGCTGCAACTGCCGCACTCCACCGTGGTCGGCGCCGTCAACGTCGACCTGCCCAGCAACGGAACAAAGATCCAGATCCGCTCGTCGGCGACGGCGACACCGGGCAAGCTCGAAGACACCACCGTACTCAGCCAGCCGACCTCAATGCACCCGGGGCACAACACAATTCCGGTCAACGCGTCCTCGCCCACCACCTACGTGTTGGTGTGGATTCCGACGCTCGGAACGACAAACGGGCAAAGCCGGACCAGCCTCTCCGAAGTCACCGTACAAGCCAAGTCCTGACAGGCCCGACCGAGTGAAGTGCCGGGTTTCGGCCGATTGGTTACTGTCCGGCGAGTGGGCTTCGCGCAACGGATTCGGCAGGAACCGCCTGAGCAACGCAGCGATGCCGAACTGCTGGCGGCACACGTCGCCGGAGACCGCTTTGCCTTCGCCGAACTCTTCCACCGGCATCACCGGCAATTGCACCGCGTCGCCCGCCTGAGCAGCCGCTGCACCGAGGATGCCGAGGACGCGCTGCAGGAGGCGATGGTGTCCGCGCACCGCGCTGCCGGCGCATTCCGGCACGACGCCGCGGTCAGCAGCTGGCTGCACCGCATCGTCGTCAATGCGTGCTTGGATCGCTTGCGTCGCAACAAGACCCACCTGACTACCGTGCTCGACGATGTCTACCCGGTGCCGGATCGGACCGCGCAGGTCGAGACGGCGATCACGGTGCAGCGGGCGCTGATGCGGCTTCCCGTCGAGCAGCGAGCCGCGGTGGTCGCCGTCGACATGCACGGCTATTCGGTCGCCGACACCGCCCGGCTGCTCGGCGTGGCTGAGGGCACCGTCAAGAGTCGCTGCGCCCGGGCCCGGGCGCGGTTGGCCGCGATCCTGGGTTACCTGCAGGCCGATTCGGCTCCCCATCATCCGGCCGGCTAGCCGCGCGGTGGCCCGATGACGGACACTGGGGCGGATGGACGACGAGGGCGGTCCGCCGCCGACCGCGGACGCACTAGCCGACCTACAGGCGGGCCTGCTCGACGACGCCGCCGCCGCGCGGCTGCGCAGGCAAATCCGCACCGATCCTGACGCTCGGCAAACGCTGGAGGCGTTGAACCGGGTCCGTCGCGAGGTCGCCGCACTGGGCTCCGACCCCTCGTCGGCGCCGCCGGTTGCTCCCGAGGTTGTCGACCGCATCGCCGCCGGTCTGCACGGCGAACCCACCGGCCCCGCGCATTCGGTGCGACGTGGGCGATTCCCGCGCCCGACGCGAACGGCCTTCGCGGCCGCAGGGCTGACGGCAGCCGCCGCAGCGGCGTGGCTGGGCGTCAGCGCGCTGATCACCCCGCCGGTGCAGATGCCGAGTAGGCCCACCACGGTCGAACACATCACCGTCTCGCGACCGCCGGCAACGATCCCGCTGTCAGACCGGGAGATCATCGCGCTGTTGGACCGCGCGCCGGATCTCGGACCGCTGACCGATCCGCGCCGACGCGCCTCCTGCCTGGCCGGTCTGGGTTATCCGGCCGACACCCGGGTGCTCGGCGCACGCGCGGTCGACATCGCCGGCCATCCGGCCGTTCTGCTGGTGTTGCCCGGCGACGCGCCGGAGGCGTTGGCGGCGCTCGCGGTGGCGCCGACCTGCAGTTCGGTGAACACCGGCCTGTCGGCTGACAGGATTGTCCACCGGCCGTAAGGTCGCGGGAACAGCACCGCATACCCTGGCGTTCCAGTGCATTACAGCGGCTTCAAGCATTGTAGAAAGGTTGGTATGAGTTCCTCGACCAGCACCGTTCACGACGTGATCGTCATCGGCTCCGGACCCGCCGGTTACACCGCGGCGCTGTACGCCGCCCGGGCACAGCTGGCGCCGGTGGTCTTCGAAGGCATCGCCTTTGGCGGAGCGCTGATGACCACGACCGAGGTGGAGAACTTCCCCGGATTCCGCGAAGGAATCCAGGGCCCCGAGCTGATGGACCAGATGCGTGAGCAGGCGCTGCGCTTCGGCGCCGACCTGCGGATGGAAGACGTCGAATCGGTGTCGTTGGACGGCCCGGTGAAGTCCGTCACGACATCCGAAGGCGAGACGTTGCAGGCCCGCGCCGTGGTCCTGGCGATGGGTGCCGCCGCACGTTACCTGCACGTACCGGGTGAGCAGGAGCTGCTCGGCCGCGGCGTGAGCTCGTGTGCCACGTGTGACGGCTTCTTCTTCAGGGATCAGGACATCGCCGTGATCGGCGGTGGCGACTCGGCGATGGAAGAGGCGACCTTCCTGACGAAGTTCGCCCGCAGCGTCACCCTGGTGCACCGCCGCGAAGAGTTCCGCGCCTCCAAGATCATGCTCGACCGGGCCCGCGCGAACGACAAGATCAAATTCCTCACCAACAGCGCCGTGGTCTCCGTCGAAGGCGAGAACACCGTCACCGGCCTCACACTGCGCGACACCGTATCGGGCGACGAATCCACCCTGCCGGTGACCGGAGTGTTCGTCGCGATCGGCCACGACCCCCGCTCGGAACTGGTCCGCGGCCAGATCGACCTCGATGAGGACGGCTACGTGCTGGTCCGCGACCACACGACCTACACCTCGCTCGACGGCGTGTTTGCCGCCGGCGACCTGGTCGACCACACCTACCGGCAGGCGGTCACCGCTGCGGGTACCGGTTGTTCGGCGGCTATCGATGCCGAGCGCTGGCTGGCCGAGCACGCGGAGCCAGGCGAACGAACCCAGACCCAACCCGCCGGAGAACCGGCAGCAGCGACCCTCTGAATGGAGTACGTGCGATGACACAGACTGAGTCCGACGGCGCGCCCGTGGACGTCTCTGACGCTTCCTTTAAGACTGATGTCTTGGCCAGCAGTACGCCTGTGCTGGTTGACTTTTGGGCTACCTGGTGCGGTCCGTGCAAGATGGTCGCACCCGTGCTCGCCGAGATCGCCAAGGAATCCGTCGGCCAACTGACCGTCGCCAAACTCGACGTCGACGCCAATCCTGAGACCGCCCGCAACTTCGACGTAGTTTCGATCCCGACGTTGATCTTGTTCAAGGACGGCGAGCCGGTGAAGCGCATCGTCGGAGCCAAGGGCAAGGCGGCGCTGTTACGAGAGCTCTCCGACGCCGTTCCCGGCGTCGGTTAGGTCGCCAAAGATCGCGGCACTTCGCCTGGCGTTTTCCCTAAACCGGCGGGCGTCTGAGACAATACCGCCAAGCCTGTCAATAAAGCGGCAGGGCTGCTCACACGGCTCACCGGAGGCTTTGCATGTCGAGACCGCACAGCGGTGACGGCGATCAATTGCGCCGTGGTGACCGTACTGCGGCGGTCGCCGAGATCCGGGTTGCGCTGACCGCGCTCGGCCACCTCGACAGCGCGGACACCGACCTCGGCACCGGACGGCACATCGCCGTCGACGCCTTCGATGACGAGCTCGACCATGCGGTCCGGGCCTTTCAGCAGCATCGCGGGCTGCTGGTCGACGGCGTCGTCGGCGAAGCCACCAACCGCGCGTTGCGCGAAGCGTCGTACCGGTTGGGTGCCCGCACGCTGCATCACCAGTTCGGTGCGCCGATGTACGGCGATGACGTCGCAACGCTGCAGAACCGCCTACAAGATCTCGGCTTCTACACCGGCCTGGTCGACGGATACTTCGGCCTGCAGACGCACAACGGTCTGATGTCCTACCAGCGCGAGTACGGAATGTACGCCGACGGCATCTGCGGCCCGGAAACGTTGCGCTCCTTGTACTTTCTCAGTTCACGGGTGACCGGCGGGTCGTTGCACGCGATCCGTGAAGAGGAACAGGTCCGCCGATCGGGCCCGAAGCTGTCGGGCAAGCGGATCATCATCGACCCGGGTCGCGGCGGCAATGACCACGGTCTGATCACGCACGGTTCGGATGGGCCGATCAGCGAGTCAGACATCTTGTGGGACTTGGCAAGTCGGCTCGAAGGCCGGATGACCGCGATCGGCATGGAGACCTTCCTGTCCCGGCCTACCAATCGCAGCCCGTCGGATCACGAACGCGCGGCGACGGCCAACGCCGTCGGCGCCGACCTGATGATCAGCCTGCGTTGCGAAACCCAGGCCAGCCCGTCCGCCAGCGGAGTCGCGTCGTTCCACTTCGGCAACTCGCACGGTTCGGTGTCGACGATCGGCCGTAATCTGGCTGACTTCATTCAGCGAGAAGTGGTGGCGCGCACCGGTTTACGGGACTGCCGCACGCACGGTCGGACGTGGGACCTGCTCCGGCTGACCCGGATGCCCACCGTACAGGTCGACGTCGGCTACATCACCAACCCACGCGATCGCGCGCTGCTGATCACTCCGCAGACCCGCGACGCGGTCGCCGAGGGAATCCTCGCCGCGGTGAAGCGGCTCTACTTGCTCGGGAAGAACGACCGGCCCACCGGCACGTTCACCTTCGCCGAGCTGCTCGCCCATGAACTGGCCGTCGAGCAGGCCGGCCGGGTCAGCGGCTCCTAGCCGACGACGAGGCCGACACCCCCGCGGCGACAGGCTCTTGCAGGGACGCACTTTCCAGCAGCCGCTCCAACGCTGCCTCGACTTCGGCCTTCCAGCCCAGGCCCTTGTCCAACTCGAGCCTCAGCCGCGGGAAGTACGGATGCGGGGCCACCACGATGAATCCCGCGCCGAGCAAGAATTCGGCATCGATCACGCATTGCTCAGCCGAGCAGTCCCCCAGCACTTCGAGCACCGGCAGCAATTCGGGGTCGGTGCTCGGAAGGCCGGCCACCTCCGCGACGGCCTCGGTACGGCCGAATGCTTCCAGCGCCCGCACACCGCGACGGACCAATTCTTCAACGACCCGCTCGATGAGGCTGTACCGCAACTCGTCGGCGGCCGGACCGGGTTCCACGCGCATCGACGTCAGCAGCACCGCATCGGCCGACACCGGCGCGGTCGGGAATCGGTGCGCTCGCGGCACCGTGCGCGGCGGCGCGTAGAACGCGTAGCCCAAGCACGCCGACTCCCCCTCGCCGCAATCGGCCGGCGCAGCCGTGGCCACCTGGCCGCACGATCCCCACTCCAACATGACCATCGACAGCCATGCTTCTTTCTCGAATTCAGGGTCGGCGAGATGATCGCTTTCACCGAGGGTCGCCGGGTCGACTTCCCAGAAGACGCAACGGCGGGCGTGCTTCGGAAGCTGATCAAAGGCTTCGAGGCGCAACGGTGTGATTCGAGCAGACACTAGACTCCTGGGCCTCCAAGCGGTAGGGCCGCCGAAACTGTTGTCGACCCTGCTTCCCCGCGAGCGGGTGGCGCCCCGACCTCGCAGCCGAGCGTACCCCGATGCCAACGTCCGCGACACCCACCCGCGCACGTCTGCCCGCCCCGCCCCGGCGGCTGACCGACGATTTCGGGGCCCCGCGCGACACCGAGGCTGCCCTGTGGGCCTGCTCTGCTCAAATCGCCTGTCGTGCAGCGAGTTTCGGTTTTTCTCGGCATGTCAGTCCGGCGTGATCGGGCAGAATGTCACAGTGACGTAACGGGTCGGTATGGCCGGTCAGCGTTTCGACGAGTTCATCAACTCGACAATGCGCTGCAAATCCTCCACGGAGCCGAACTCGACCACGATCTTGCCTTTCCGCTTGCCCAGGCTGACCGTGACGCGGGTATCGAAGGCGGCGGAGAGTTGCTCGGCCACATCCTGAAGGCCGGGCATCTGGATCGGCTTGCGCCGCGGTGCCGTTGGCTGGCTCGGTCCGGCGCGGTTGGCCAGTGTCACCGCCTCTTCGGTCGCGCGGACCGACAACCCTTCCGCGACGATCCGTGCCGCGAGCGTCTCCTGCGCTTCCGCTCCGGCCTCAAGCGACAGCAGCGCCCGAGCGTGACCGGCCGACAGCACGCCGGCCGCGACGCGTCGCTGCACGGGAATCGGCAGGCGCAGCAGCCGGATCATGTTG
Source organism: uncultured Actinomycetota bacterium (assembly GCA_963796825.1). GTDB lineage: Bacteria > Actinomycetota > Actinomycetes > Mycobacteriales > Mycobacteriaceae > Mycobacterium. The sequence goes on along the minus strand of CAWCNE010000002.1, from coordinate 1,465,505 downwards.
GAGATCAACGGTCGCGACCGACCGATCCGGATGGCGAGTTCGTCGTGGGTGACGTCGAATTCCTCGAGCAGTTGCTGGTACGCCGCCGCCTCTTCCAACGGGTTCAACTGGGCCCGGTGGATGTTTTCCAAGAGGGCGTCGCGCAGCAGGTTGTCTTCGGCCGTCTCCCGCACGATCGCGGGGATGGCGGTCAGGCCGGCCGTCTGGGCCGCGCGCCAGCGCCGCTCCCCCATGACGAGTTGATAACGGGGGCCGCTTGTCCGGTCGAGCGCACGGACCACGATCGGCTGCATGAGCCCGAACTCGCGGATCGAATGCACGAGTTCTGCGAGCGCCTCGTCATCGAAAACCTGCCGGGGCTGCCGTGGGTTTGGCTCGATCTGGGTCGGGTCGATTTCGCGGTATACCGCGCCGATGTCCGACGTCGGCGCCGGCGGACCGCCCATCAGAACGTCGGCGGCGGCTGCGCCGATCCGCGGGCCGCCGAGAGGGGCCGAGTCGGTCTCCCCTTCGGCCGGCCCGGTGGGGATCAGGGAGGCGAGGCCTCGCCCGAGCCCACCCTTTCTGCGCGTCGGTTGGCTCATCGTGATTCCCCTCTATCGGGTGCTGGTCGGCCGCCCTCGGCAAGTTCGCGGCTGGCGTCGAGGTAGCTCATCGCCCCGCGTGAACCGGGATCGTATTCGATGATCGTCATGCTGTAGCCGGGCGCTTCGGAGACCTTGACGCTGCGCGGAATGACCGTCTTCAAGACCTTGGGCCCGAAGAAGCGACGGACTTCGTCGGCGACCTGGTCGGCCAACTTGGTCCGGCCGTCATACATGGTGAGGATGACGGTGCTGACGTCGAGTCCGGGGTTCAGATGCGCCTTCACCATCTCGATGTTGTTCATTAATTGCGACACCCCCTCCAGCGCGTAGTACTCGCACTGGATCGGGATCAATACCTCCGGCGCCGCGACCAACGCGTTGATGGTCAGCAGCCCCAGCGACGGCGGGCAGTCGATGAAGACGTAGTCGAATGGGGCTTCGGGATCGAGCTCATCGAGTTCGGCCAGCGCGGTGCGCAACCGATTCTCGCGGGCCACCATGCTGACCAACTCGATCTCGGCACCCGCCAAGTCGATCGTGGACGGCACGCAGAAAAGTCGGTCGTTGTGCGGACTCTGCCGCATCGCTTCCTTCAGCGGGATCTCGCCGAGGAGTACCTCGTACGACGACGGCGTCCCGGAGTGCCGGTCGGTGATGCCCAGCGCGGTGCTCGCATTGCCCTGCGGATCCAAATCGATCACGAGTGTCTTCAGTCCCTGGACGGCCAGTGCGGCCGCCAGATTCACCGCGGTGGTGGTCTTGCCGACGCCGCCCTTCTGATTGGCGATGGTGAACAGCCGACGGTGGCTGGGACGGCTCAATGGCACATACGCCTTGGAGAGCACCTGCATCGCGCGCTCGGCCGCGGCACCGATCGGGGTATCGAATTCCGATGTTTCACGTGAAACATGCGCCCCGCTACCGGGACCGAACGAGTCGTGTGGCGCGCTCATAGGCTCTTCCTGCTCGATCGTCGGCGTGACGAATTCCGGACGCTTTCCGGCTTGTCCCGTCGAGCCACCACCACCGTTGTCGGTGGGGACACAAAGCTCACGCCACATTCCACCACCCTGGCATCGGTGGCGCCTAACTTGGTCATCACACGCCGGTGCTCGAGCACCTCGTCGGGGGCGCGCTCCCCCTTGATCGCGAGGAGTCGCCCGCCCGGGCGCAGCAGCGGCAGGCCCCAGCGGGTGAGCTTGTCCAGTGACGCCACCGCCCTCGACGTGACCGCATCGGAACCGCCGGCCACGTGGCGCACCTCTGCGTCCTCGGCGCGGCCGCGGACGACCTCGGCGTCGAGCCCGAGCTCGTCAACGACCATCTGGAGAAATTCGGTGCGGCGCAGCAGCGACTCGACCAGGACTATCCGCAGATCCGGTTTGGCGATAAGCATCGGCAGCCCCGGGAGCCCTGCTCCGCTGCCGATGTCGGCGATCCGGTCGCCGTCGTCGACAAGTTCGGCGACCACCGCGCAGTTCAACAAGTGCCGGTCCCAGATGCGCTCGACTTCGCGCGGACCGAGTAGTCCCCACTCCACACCGGCGGTCGCTAGCAATTCCGCGTACCGCTCGGCCAGACCGATCCGCTCGCCGAAGATCAGCGCGGCCGCGTCCGGTGCGGGCGGCACGAGCGGCGCCGCGCGGTCGTGGGAGTCGACATGTTTCACGTGAAACATCCCTCCCGTCCGCTCTCGCCGGCGACGCGCGCTCGAACTACATCGCTGTAACTCGCTGGCCGTTTCAGTCCACCAGGACGACGACGCGGCGGCCCGGCTCGACGCCTTCGCTCTCGCTGTGAACTCCGCTGACCGCAGCTACGGCGTCGTGCACGATCTTGCGCTCGAACGGCGTCATCGGTGCGAGTTCTTCACGTTCGCCGCTTTCCAGCACCCGCTTGGCGACCTTGTCGCCCAATGCGGCCAACTCCTCGCGGCGACGACGGCGCCAGCTCGCGATGTCCAGCATCAGCCGGCTGCGCACACCGGTCTTCTGGTGCACGGCCAACCGGGTCAACTCCTGCAGCGCGTCGAGCACCTCACCCTTACGGCCGACCAACTTGGAAAGGTCGTCGCTGCCGTCGATGCTGACGATCGCGCGGCTGCCTTCGACGTCCAGGTCGATGTCGCCGTCGAAGTCCAGGAGGTCAAGCAGTTCCTCCAAGTAGTCGCCGGCGATCTCCCCCTCGGCGACCAACCGCTCTTCCTGATCGCCCTCGCCGTCGCTCGTCGCCCTCGGTTGAAGCGGTGTCATCTACGGCACCTTCCAACGCGTCCTCCGTCGGAGCTTCTGGTCCGTTGGTTGCTTGGTCGATGTCTGTCATGTCTCGCCTGCCTTCCTTAACCGTGCCCGGGCTTCGCCCGGCGAAGTGTGGTGTCCGATGCGACGACCGGACGGTGGTGTGTCAGCGTCCGCGCTTCTTCGGCTTGGCTCCCGGCCGCGGAGCGCGGTTGCCCGCGTCGGTGACGGGCTTCGGAGTCTCGGGTTCCGTGACATCGCCGGTGCCGTTGCCGGCGACCGTCGTCTTGGCCGCTGAACGTTTTGGTTTGGCACCCGGCGCCGGCGCGTTCGCCGCCCGGCGCTCGATCGCCTCGCGCTTCTTTTCCTCTTCTTCGCGCTCGATCATCCCGAACACGTAGTGCTGCTGGCCGAACGTCCAGATGTTGTTCGCGAACCAGTAGAAGATGATCGCCAGCGGCAGGAACGGCCCACCGACCACCACGCCGAGCGGAAAGACGTAGAGCGCCAGCTTGTTCATCATCGCGGTCTGCGGGTTCGCCGCGGCCTCCACACTCTGGCGGGCGACCGACGCGCGGCTGTTGAAGTAGGTGGCGATGCCGGCCAGGATCATCACGGGCACACCGACAGCCGCGACGGCCGGCCGGCTGAATTCGAAACCCTGGAACGCCTGGAGGCTCGCGCCCCGCTGCGTCATGCTGGCTCCCAATGGGGCACCGAACAAGTTGGCGTCCAGGAAGTGGCCGACGTCGGTCGCGCTGAACACGTAGTTGCCCAACGAACGGTTGCGCTCGGGCGAAAGACCCAACTGCCCGATCCCACTCGAGGTCCGGTTGAAGCAGCGCAACACGTGATACAGCCCCAGGAACACCGGCACCTGAACCAGCATCGGCAGGCAGCCGAGGATCGGGTTGAACCCGTGCTCCTTCTGCAGTTTCTGCATCTCCAACGCCATCCGCTGGCGGTCCTTGCCGTACTTCTTCTGCAGCGCCTTGATCTGTGGTTGCAGCTCTTGCATCTGCCGGGTGGTGCGGATCTGGCGAACGAACGGGCTGTACAAGATCGCCCGCAGGGTGAAGACCAAGAACATCACCGCCAGCGTCCAGGTGACGAAGTTCTTCGGACCCAGCCCAGGGACAGCCGAGAACGCCTTGTACCAAAGCCACATGATCGCCGAGACCGGGTAATAGAAATAGTCAAGGCTGAACGGATCAAACGACAACAGAATCACTCTCCCCTAGCGTTGCTGGGGTTTCCCAGTCTTGGGCCCGGGCTCCTCGGCGCTCCGGTACCGGGTCCCATCCTCCCCGATGCCACGGACCGCACTTCGCCAGCCGGACTGCTGCCAACCAACTCCCCCGCACCAGCCCGAATTCAGCGAGCGCGTCCACCGCGTACTGACTGCAGGTCGGGGTGAACCGGCACGTCGGCAATCGCAGGGGCGACACCATGTGGCGGTAGAGCTGGATCACGAAAATCACACCGCGCGCGGCGCGGAACTCGGCGGCCCGCAGCCTCGACGTCACAGCGCTCACCGCTTCGATCCCGCTGCCTCGATGCGCCGCAAGCCGGCGCGCAGTTCCTCACCCAGACGGGACGAGGCGACGCCGCGACTACTGGGTAGGGCGCGAATCACCACGTGCTCTGAGCGATTCAAGTCTGCCATCACACCGCGGGCGACATGGCGCAGCCGGCGCGAGAGTCCGTGCCGCTGCACGGCCGACCCGACTGATCGCGAGACAATCAGTCCGAGTTTGGGATCGCCGGTGGCATGCCGCATATAGATGACCATGTCCGGTTGGACCGTCCGCTTTCCGTGCTTGACCGTCGCATCAAAATCGGTCGACCGCGTCATGCGGTTACGCGCGGAAAGCACCGCCGTCACACCGGAGTTGAGGGGTCAGGCAGTCAGTGAGCGACGGCCCTTGCCGCGCCGGTTCGACACGATCGCCCGGCCGGCCCTGGTCCGCATCCGCAGCCGGAAACCGTGCACGCGGGCACGGCGCCGGTTATTCGGCTGGAACGTCCGCTTGCCCTTTGCCACGACTCTCTCCTTGCTGCATCTGGCATCGTGCTCGACACGGTTTCCCATGCCGGTGGGTCACGCTCTCCCCCACGACGCCTCGATAGGCTTTGTATCTCGCTGGTAACCGGCGCGGCCTCCGCGCTCAATGCTCGGATCGCAGCCGTATCGCCTACTTTCGGGCGACTGTATGAGGGTACTGACCGGTGTTCCCCCGGTCAAACCACACCCGGACGGCGGTCCGATCGAGACCGAATCTTTAACTGTCGTCCCACCCGCCACCGGTGCGCGGAGCAATCTTCTGCTACGCGTTCTCAATGTTGCAGAACGGTTGGCGCGAGCCGGGAAAACTGTTAGCTTCGGGCGGTGCTGTTTCACACCGAAACGGCGCCGGAAAACGAAGCGAGGATGGCAGATCGGCCTCCGAGCCAGCTGTGTCCACTGGCCGTCTCGAGCGCCGATCCCGCGGGCCGTCAGGGGTAAGCTGCGGCACGATGGCCGCTGTCCTTTCCACACCTGTGGATAACCGTGTGGACAGTTTGTCATCCGAACTATCAGTTGAGCTTTTATGTCACATCAGGGGGAAACGTCGTTGATCGATGACCCCGGATCAAGTTTCGCGACGGTCTGGAGCGCGGTCGTTTCGGAACTCAACGGCGAGCTCGCTACAGACAGCCCCGCCCTCAACGGTGAACCGAATGTTCTGCCTCTGACACCTCAGCAGCGTGCGTGGCTGAACCTGGTGCAGCCGCTGACGATCGTCGAAGGGTTCGCTCTCCTCTCGGTGCCGAGCAGCTTCGTTCAGAACGAGATCGAACGTCATCTGCGCACCCAGATCACCGACGCGCTCAGTCGCCGGCTCGGACAGCAGATCGAGCTTGGCGTCCGTATCTCACCATTGACGTCCGACGAAGACGGCGATCGCTCCAACGCGGCATTCGACGAGGCGCTCGACGACCTCGACGAGATCGACGAAGACGGCGAGGCCCTCGCCAGCGCACACCAAAGTTGGCCGTCTTACTTTTCCGAGCGGCCGCACAGCCAGGCCGCCGACGCAGCCGCCGGCCTCAGCCTGAACCGGCGCTACACCTTCGACACGTTCGTGATCGGCGCATCGAACCGCTTCGCCCACGCCGCAGCATTGGCCATCGCCGAGGCGCCCGCGCGGGCCTACAACCCACTCTTCATCTGGGGTGAGTCCGGTCTGGGTAAGACTCATCTATTGCACGCCGCCGGCAACTACGCCCAGCGGCTCTTCCCCGGGATGCGGGTGAAGTACGTCTCCACCGAAGAGTTCACCAACGACTTCATCAACTCGCTGCGTGACGATCGCAAGGTGGCGTTCAAGCGCAGCTACCGCGACGTCGATGTGTTGCTGGTGGATGACATCCAGTTCATCGAAGGCAAAGAAGGTATCCAGGAAGAGTTCTTCCACACCTTCAATACGCTGCACAACGCCAACAAACAGATCGTCATTTCCTCCGACCGACCGCCGAAACAGCTTGCGACACTTGAAGATAGGCTTCGGACCCGGTTCGAGTGGGGTCTGATCACCGACGTTCAGCCGCCTGAACTGGAAACCCGCATCGCCATTTTGCGCAAGAAAGCGCAGATGGAGCGGCTGAACGTGCCCGACGATGTGCTCGAGCTGATTGCCAGCAGCATCGAGCGCAACATCCGTGAACTAGAGGGCGCGCTGATTCGTGTCACGGCGTTCGCCTCGCTGAACAAGGCGCCTATCGACAAGTCCTTGGCCGAGATCGTGTTGCGCGACCTCATCGCCGACGCCAGCACCATGCAGATCAGCGCCGCGACGATCATGGCCGCCACCGCGGAGTACTTCGACACCACCGTCGAAGAACTACGTGGTCCGGGCAAGACCCGGGCCCTGGCCCAATCCCGACAGATCGCCATGTATCTGTGCCGTGAACTGACCGATTTATCCCTGCCCAAGATCGGCCAGGCATTCGGTCGCGACCACACCACGGTGATGTACGCGCAGAAGAAAATCCTCTCCGAGATGGCCCAGCGTCGTGAGGTCTTCGATCACGTCAAGGAGCTCACGACCCGGATTCGCCAGCGCTCCAAGCGCTGACCGTCGCCGGCGCGCTGAATCGAGTGGCCGGCCACTGAATGACATTTGGGATGAGTGGCGCCACAACTGGCCACTCGCTCACTTCGACGCGGCTTAAATTTCAAAAAACTTCTACCCCGCCGGTACCTCGTGTCACAACACCGGCTGTGGATACCGCTGTGCGCAAACTGCTGACACTCGTCGCGCAAACGCCGGGCCGGTACACAGGCGCAACCGATCCCCAACCCGTTGCACATAAACCACACAGTCCGCCTGCGTGTCATGCACAACCCGGTTGGCGCTGCCAGCAGCGCAGACAGCATCCTGTCCCCAACGTGCACAGGCCCTATTACTAATATTGAAATCCCTACCTAGTTTGTTATTCAGAAAAAGCTGTTGGGGACCAGCCGATCCACACCCCGGAATCGAGGCTCGAAAGACCTGAGTGTCACTGACTCCGATTAGCTTTCAAGATGGCCCCCGACGCTCTACGGTTGTGGTTCGACAGCCGTATCGGCCGTCGGAACGGATTACGGGCACAGGCGTCCGTCGGCGGGGACCGCGCCTCACACGGGGTGGAGCCGCTGAAGTTAGCCTTGCTGTTCGAGGTGACGAAGGGACGCAATGGACGTGGCGACGACCACCGTCGGCCTGACCGACTTGAAGTTCCGCCTGGTGCGGGATGACTTCGCCGATGCAGTGGCGTGGGTGGCCCGGACGCTACCGTCGCGCCCGACCGTGCCGGTGCTGGCCGGCGTGTTGCTGACCGGCTCCGACGACGGCCTGACGATTTCCGGATTCGACTACGAAGTTTCCGCCGAGGTTCATTTGGCCGCCGAAATCGCTTCTCCGGGAACGGCTTTGGTGTCAGGGCGACTACTTTCCGACATTACCCGGGCATTGCCGAACAAGCCGGTGGACGTCCAGGTCGAGGGCACCAGAGTTTCGTTGGCCTGTGGAAGCGCGAAGTTCTCCCTGCCGACGATGGCGGTTGAGGATTACCCGACGCTGCCGACCCTGCCCGACGAAACCGGTGCCCTGTCGGTCGACGTGTTCGCCGAGGCCATCAGTCAGGTCGCCATCGCCGCCGGCCGCGACGACACGCTGCCGATGCTGACTGGGATCAGAGTGGAAATCTCCGGTCAGTCAGTGGTTTTGGCCGCTACCGACCGATTCCGGTTGGCGGTTCGCGAGCTGACCTGGTCGGCTGCTGCACCCGATGTGGAGGCCGCCATCCTGGTACCGGCCAAGACCTTGTCCGAAGCGGCGAAGAGCGGAACCGACGGCGCCGAAGTACATTTGTCGCTCGGCGCCGGGCCCTCGCTGGGCAAAGACGGATTGCTCGGCATCAGCGGGAATGGAAAGCGGAGCACCACCCGGCTACTCGATGCGGAGTTCCCGAAGTTCCGCCAACTTCTGCCCAGCGAACACACGGCGGTCGCCACCGTCGGGGTCGCGGAGTTGACCGAGGCGATCAAGCGCGTTGCCCTGGTCGCCGACCGCGGTGCCCAGGTGCGGATGGAATTCTCTGCCGACACGTTGCGGCTCTCGGCCGGCGCCGACGATGTCGGTCGGGCCGAAGAAGATGTGCCGGTGGAATTCGCCGGTGAACCGCTGACTATCGCCTTCAACCCGACGTATCTCACGGATGGCCTGGGCTCCCTGCATTCCGACCGGGTGTCGTTCGGGTTCACCACCCCGAGCCGTCCGGCAGTGTTGCGCCCGGCCGGCGACGACGCGCAGCCCACCGACAGCGGCCCTTTCCCGGCGATCCAGACGGATTACGTGTACTTGCTGATGCCGGTTCGTCTGCCCGGTTAGCGATTAGGTGTACGTCCGTCATCTTGGCTTACGCGACTTTCGGTCCTGGGCGAACGTCGAACTCGAACTGACGCCGGGGAGGACGGTCTTCGTCGCGCCGAACGGCTTCGGTAAAACGAATCTTGTTGAGGCCCTGTGGTATTCGTCGACCTTGGGGTCTCACCGGGTTGCCACCGATGCGCCGTTGGTCCGGGTCGGCGCGCAGCGCGCCGTGGTGTCGACCATCGTGGTCAACGAAGGCCGCGAATGCGCCGTCGATTTGGAGATCACCGCAGGCCGGGCTAACAAAGCGCGACTCAACCGCTCGCCGGTACGTAGCCCGCGCGAAATAGTCGGGGTGTTGCGTGCGGTGCTGTTCGCGCCCGAAGACCTGGCACTGGTCCGAGGAGATCCCGGTGACCGCCGGCGATACCTCGACGATCTGGCCACCCTACGTCGCCCGCGGGTGGCCGGGATCCGGGCCGACTACGACAAGGTTCTGCGCCAGCGCACGGCCTTGCTGAAATCTGCGTCCGGCGCTCGATTCCGCGGCGATCGCGGCGCGCTGGACACCCTCGATGTGTGGGACGGACACCTGGCGACGCACGGCGCGGAGTTGATGGCCGCCCGGATGACGCTGGTGAACGAGCTGGCGCCCGAGGTGCAGAAGAGTTACCAGCGGCTGGCGCCGGCGTCGCGGCCGGCGTCGATCGCCTACCACGCGAGCATCGAGATCGAACCCGACCGGCCCGACGCCGATATTCTGCGGACGGCCCTGCTGGAAAAAATGGCCGCGCGCCGCGATGCGGAACTCGAGCGCGGAGTGTGTCTCGTCGGTCCGCACCGCGACGACCTAGAGCTCCGGCTCGGCGATCAACCCGCGAAAGGCTTTGCCAGCCACGGGGAATCGTGGTCGATGGCATTGGCGCTGCGACTGTCGGCGTACGAATTGCTGCGTGCCGACGGCAGCGATCCGGTGCTGCTGCTCGATGATGTCTTCGCCGAACTGGACACCGCGCGTCGCGAGGCGCTGGCCGCCGCCGCCGCTTCCGCGGAGCAGGTGCTGGTGACCGCCGCGGTCGTCGACGACATTCCGCGCGACTGGGACGCCGACCGCGTCTACATCACCCTGAACGACGACGACAGCGGCCCGGTCTCAGCGGTGCTGACGCCCGGGCCTGAAGAGGAGTGACGCAGTGAACGACGACGACCAAGCACCGGACACCGACGCCGGACCACCCGCGCATCGAAGCGAAGCGAAGGGAATGGATCTGGTCCGGCGGGTACTGGAAGAAGCCCGCGGGGCCGCCCGAACCCAAGGCAAAGATGTCGGGCGCGGTCGCCGGCTGCCGCCGAGTCGCCGGGTGGCCGGCGCCGCGAGCCGGCGCCGCTGGTCCGGCCCGGGTCCGGATGGGCGCGACCCGCAGCCGCTGTCCCGCGCCACCAACGACCTCGCGAAGAAACAAGGATGGACGCCGCGCGTCGCCGAGGGTGCGGTGTTCGGCCGGTGGGCGACCGTGGTCGGGTCGGAGATTTCCGAGCACGCGTCGCCGACCGGATTGCGCGACGGGGTGCTCAGTGTGACGGCCGAGTCGACGGCCTGGGCCACCCAGCTGCGGCTCATCCAGAAGCAGGTGCTGGCCAAGATCGCGGCGGAGGTCGGCGACGGCGTGGTGACCAGCCTGCGGATCACCGGCCCGACGGCGCCGTCCTGGCGTAAAGGTCCGCGGCACATCTCCGGGCGGGGGCCGCGCGACACCTACGGCTGACCCTGCCGGCGGTCCGCTCAGGGCCGTCAGAAGGCTGCAAACGGCCGCGTCAAGCGTCAGGACGAAGACGAGAGCGAGAAATTCCGTATACGGCGCAGATAGCTGTGTAGAAACGCCCGCGCAGAATCGGTGCGGAGCCGTCTGGACGGTAGACTGACCGAGAACCAGCGCACAGTCATCAGACTGGCCGCGCGTGCACCCCAAGGAGAGCCTTCCGATCGTGGCTGCCCCGAAGAAGAATCCGAAAGAGTACGGCGCCGACTCCATCACCATTCTGGAGGGTCTGGAAGCGGTCCGTAAACGCCCCGGCATGTATATCGGCTCCACCGGGGAGCGCGGATTGCACCACCTGATTTGGGAGGTCGTCGACAACGCGGTCGACGAGGCGATGGCGGGCTACGCCGACACCGTCGACGTGAAGATCCTGGAGAACGGCGGCGTCGAAGTCACCGACAACGGCCGCGGCATCCCGGTGGCCATGCACGCCACCGGCGTTCCCACCGTCGACGTCGTGATGACCCAATTGCACGCCGGCGGAAAGTTCGGCGGCGACGACGGCGCCTACGCGGTATCGGGTGGTCTGCACGGGGTGGGCGTCTCGGTGGTCAACGCGTTGTCCACCCGGCTCGAGGCAGAGATCTCCCGGGACGGCTTTGAGTGGTATCAGTCCTACGACCATTCCGTGCCGGGCACCCTCAAGCAGGGTGACAAGACCAAGAAGACCGGTACGACGATCCGATTCTGGGCGGACCCGGGCATTTTCGAGACGACGAACTACGACTTCGAGACAGTGGCCCGCCGTCTTCAGGAGATGGCCTTCCTCAACAAAGGGTTGACCATCGATTTGATCGACGAGCGGGTCGCCGCTGACGAAGTCGTCGACGAAGTCGTCAGCGACACCGCCGAGGCGCCGAAGTCTGCGGAGGAAAAGGTCGCGGAATCCGTTGCGCCGCACAAGGTCAAGCACCGCACCTTCCACTATCCGGGCGGTCTGGTCGACTACGTCAAGCACATCAACCGGACCAAGAACCCGATCCACACCAGCATCGTGGACTTCTCCGACAAGGGTCCCGGCCACGAGGTCGAGATCGCGATGCAGTGGAACGCGGGCTACTCGGAGTCGGTGCACACCTTCGCCAACACCATCAACACGCACGAGGGCGGTACCCACGAGGAGGGTTTCCGCGCAGCGCTGACGACGGTGGTGAACAAATACGCCAAAGACAAGAAGCTGCTGAAAGAAAAGGACGCCAACCTCACCGGCGATGACATTCGCGAGGGCCTGGCCGCGGTGATCTCGGTCAAGGTCAGTGAGCCGCAGTTCGAGGGCCAGACCAAGACGAAACTGGGCAACACCGAGGTCAAATCGTTTGTGCAGAAGGCCTGCAACGACAAACTGTCGCACTGGTTCGAGGCCAACCCCGCCGACGCCAAGACGGTGGTGAACAAGGCGGTATCGTCGGCGCAGGCCCGGTTGGCCGCCCGCAAGGCCCGAGAGTTGGTGCGGCGCAAGAGCGCCACCGACATCGGCGGGCTGCCCGGCAAGCTGGCCGACTGCCGTTCCACCGACCCGCGCAAGTCGGAAGTGTATGTGGTGGAGGGTGATTCGGCCGGCGGCTCGGCGAAGAGTGGCCGCGACTCGATGTTCCAGGCCATTCTCCCGTTGCGCGGCAAGATCATCAACGTCGAGAAGGCCCGCATCGATCGCGTGCTGAAAAACACCGAAGTGCAGGCGATCATCACCGCGCTGGGCACCGGAATCCATGACGAGTTCGACATCACCAAGCTGCGGTATCACAAGATCGTGCTGATGGCCGACGCGGACGTCGACGGCCAGCACATCTCGACCCTGCTGCTGACGCTGTTGTTCCGGTTCATGCGGCCACTGATCGAAAACGGCCACGTATTCCTGGCCCAGCCGCCGCTGTACAAACTGAAGTGGCAGCGCAGCGAACCCGAGTTCGCCTACTCCGACCGCGAGCGCGACGGGCTGCTGGAGGCCGGCCGGGCAGCGGGCCGAAAGATCAACGCCGAGGACGGTATTCAGCGATACAAGGGTCTCGGCGAGATGGACGCCAAGGAGCTGTGGGAGACCACCATGGACCCGTCCGTGCGGGTGCTGCGACGGATCACCCTCGACGACGCCGCCGCGGCCGACGAGTTGTTCTCCATCCTGATGGGCGAGGACGTCGAAGCCCGGCGCAGCTTCATCACCCGTAACGCCAAAGACGTCCGCTTCCTGGATGTTTAAGAAGTCGAGACGGCTAGCTCTCAGCGACCGAAGGAACACATGACTGACACCACTTTGCCGCCGAGCGACGAAGCCGGCGACCGCATCGAACCGGTGGACATTCAGCACGAGATGCAGCGCAGCTACATCGACTACGCCATGAGCGTGATCGTCGGCCGCGCGCTGCCCGAAGTGCGTGACGGCCTCAAGCCGGTACACCGCCGGGTGCTGTACGCGATGTTCGACTCCGGGTTCCGGCCGGACCGCGGACACGCGAAATCCGCACGCTCCGTTGCCGAGACGATGGGCAACTACCACCCGCACGGCGACTCGTCGATCTACGACACCCTGGTGCGGATGGCGCAGCCGTGGTCGCTGCGGTACCCGCTCGTCGACGGGCAGGGCAACTTCGGTTCGCCGGGCAACGACCCGCCGGCCGCCATGCGGTACACCGAGGCGCGGCTCACCCCGCTCGCGATGGAGATGCTGCGTGAAATCGACGAGGAGACAGTCGATTTCATCCCGAACTACGACGGTCGCGTGCAGGAGCCGACGGTTCTGCCGAGCCGGTTCCCGAACCTGTTGGCCAACGGATCCGGCGGCATCGCCGTCGGCATGGCGACCAACATCCCGCCGCACAACCTCCGGGAACTCGCCGAGGCCGTCTACTGGTGCCTGGAAAACCACGAGGCCGACGAGGAAGCCACGCTGGCCGCGGTCTGCGAGCGGGTCAAGGGCCCGGACTTCCCGACGCACGGTCTGATCGTCGGATCCCACGGGATCCACGACGCCTACACCACCGGCCGCGGTTCCATCCGGATGCGCGGAGTCGTTGAGGTAGAAGAAGATTCGCGCGGGCGCACCTCGATCGTCATCACCGAGTTGCCGTACCAGGTCAACCACGACAACTTCATCACCTCGATCGCCGATCAGGTCCGCGACGGCAAGCTGGCCGGCATCTCCAACATCGAGGACCAGAGCAGCGACCGCGTCGGCCTGCGCATCGTCGTGGAGATCAAGCGCGACGCCGTCGCCAAGGTGGTGCTGAACAACCTCTACAAGCACACCCAGCTGCAGACCAGCTTCGGCGCCAACATGCTGTCGATCGTCGACGGCGTACCCCGCACGCTGCGCATCGACCAGATGATCCGCTACTACGTCGAACACCAACTCGACGTGATCATCCGCCGCACCACCTACCGGTTGCGTAAGGCCAACGAGCGCGCGCACATCTTGCGCGGTTTGGTGAAAGCCCTTGACGCACTTGACGAAGTGATCGCGTTGATCCGCGCGTCGCAGACCGTCGACATCGCCCGGGCCGGCCTGATCGAGCTGCTCGACATCGACGAAATCCAGTCGCAGGCGATCTTGGACATGCAGTTGCGCCGGCTGGCTGCCCTGGAGCGTCAGCGCATCATCGACGACCTGGCCAAGATCGAGGCCGAGATCGCCGATCTGGAAGACATCCTGGCCAAGCCGGAACGGCAGCGCGCGATCGTGCACGACGAGCTCTCCGAGCTCGTCGAGAAGTACGGCGACGACCGCCGCACCCGGATCATTGCCGCCGACGGCGACGTCAGCGACGAGGATCTGATCACCCGCGAGGACGTCGTCGTCACCATCACCGAGACCGGCTACGCCAAGCGCACCAAGACCGACCTGTACCGCAGCCAGAAACGCGGCGGCAAGGGCGTCCAGGGCGCGGGGCTGAAGCAGGACGACATCGTGCGGCACTTCTTCGTGTGCTCCACGCACGACTGGATCCTGTTCTTCACCACCCAGGGCCGGGTGTATCGGGCCAAGGCCTACGACTTGCCGGAGGCCTCCCGCATCGCGCGCGGACAGCACGTCGCGAACCTGCTGGCCTTCCAGCCGGAGGAGCGCATCGCCCAGGTCATCCAGATCAAGAGCTACGAAGACGCGCCCTACCTGGTGCTGGCCACCCGCAACGGGCTGGTCAAGAAGACCAAGCTGACCGACTTCGACTCGAACCGGTCCGGCGGGATCGTCGCGGTCAATCTGCGCGACGGCGACGAGCTGGTCGGGGCGGTGCTGTGCTCGTCGGAGGAAGACCTGCTGCTGGTGTCGGCCAACGGACAGTCGATCCGGTTCTCGGCGACCGACGACGCGCTGCGGCCGATGGGCCGGGCGACCTCGGGTGTGCAGGGCATGCGGTTCAACGCCGACGACTACCTGCTGTCGCTGAATGTGGTCAGCGAAGGCACGTATCTGCTGGTCGCCACCGCCGGCGGCTATGCCAAGCGCACCGCGATCGAGGAGTACACGGCCCAGGGCCGCGGCGGTAAAGGCATCTTGACGATCCAGTACGACACCCGCCGTGGCAAGCTCGTAGGAGCGCTGATCGTCGACGACGACAGCGAGGTGTTCGCGATCACCTCCGGCGGTGGGGTGATCCGGACGAAGGCCAAGCAGGTGCGTAAGGCCGGGCGGCAGACCAAGGGTGTTCGGTTGATGAACTTGGGCGAGGGCGACACACTGTTAGCCATTGCGCGTAACGCCGAAGAGGCTGACGTCGTCGACGAGGAGTCGGGCGCCGAGTCCGAGTGACGATGCGCGCCGTTAGGCGGCGCGAGGAGGAGCCGGGCAATTAGCCTGGGTCGAGGCGTAAGCGATCGCCGGCCGCCCCGGCGGCTGGTTGCACAGTTAGGAGCTGTGGGTGTGACGTCACCGAACGAGCCGGGCCATTCCGGACCGGGCGACAGCCCGAACGGGACTGGCGCGAACACGGCTGCGACGCCACGGCAGCGGCCCGCCGCCCGCCCGTCGCCGGCGCAACAGCGTCAGCCCGGCCGCGGTCCCGCACCCAACGCCGAGGCACGGCTGAACCGATTCATCTCCGGCTCCGCCGCGCCGGGCGCAGCCAAGACCCCATCGCCCGAGGCCGAGCCGGTGCCGAACGAGATTCGAGACAACGATGCTTACGCCAGCGAACTACCCGACTTGTCCGGCCCGATTCCCCGTGGCGCACAACGGAAGTCGGCTGGCGATCGGACGGATGCTCCGATGACCGCGCCGGCCCGCTCGGAGGGCCGCATCCAGGTGTCGTCGCGAACCCAGGGTCCGGTGCGCGCCAGCATGCAGATCCGGCGCGTCGATCCGTGGAGCACGTTGAAGGTGTCGCTGGTGCTGTCGGTGGCGCTGTTCTTCGTCTGGATGATCGCCGTCGCATTCCTGTATCTGGTGCTCGGCGGCATGGGCGTGTGGAGCAAGCTCAACAGCAACGTCGGCGATCTGCTGAACAACAGCGGCGGCAGCGCGGAGTTGGTGTCCAGCGGGACGATCTTCGGCGGCGCCATCCTGGTTGGACTGGTGAACATCGTTCTGCTCACCGCCGCGGCCACCATCGGCGCGTTCATCTACAACTTGACGACCGACTTGATCGGCGGCGTCGAGGTGACGCTGGCCGACCGAGACTAGCGTTTTGGGCGCAGACGCTCGGGTGCGGTAATCTCGGCGCTCGTCCGTGTGCGCGTGCGGGCCTATAGCTCAGGTGGTTAGAGCGCTTCGCTGATAACGAAGAGGTCGGAGGTTCGAGTCCTCCTAGGCCCACAACCATGTGTTCGCCAAGACGTTTCGTGAGACTGGTGTTGCCGCTGGCAGCAATCGCGGTGCTGGCGGTGGTCATCCGGTCTCGAGAAGGCGTCGAGGTGTGGCATGTGGCCGCCGACCAGATCGATGGTCGGCACCCCGCTGATCAACATCAGGGGCCTTAGCTCAGTTGGTAGAGCGCTGCCTTTGCAAGGCAGATGTCAGGAGTTCGAATCTCCTAGGCTCCACACCTCGCCGCCTTCGCCGTTATCGGCCCAGTAAGTCACCTCGTACCACCGCCGCGAGCGCTCATAGCTCTCGGTTTCGGTGGCACTTTCCAATCGCACGTCGCACAGGTGCGAGTTATCCAGCCGGATGAAGCCTTCCAACTCGGTGTCGCGTGCCTCGCCGGTCAGCGTGCCGTCGGCGAGTGCCCTGCCTTCGTACCGTCGCCAGCCCACGGGTTCGTCAGGGCCGGTGGTCGACGTCCACGCTGGGCGGCAGCGGCGATGGCTCCGGCTGCGACGAGCGGCGGATGATCGAGAAAGCGGCCCCGCCGGCGGCCAGCACCACGACGGCGGCTCCGGCCAGCACCCAGGGCCGCGGCCTGCGTCGCCGCGATCGACGGGCCTGCGCGAGCGCCTCGGGCAGACCCGTCACCACTTCCTGCGCGGCGGCCAGCTCGTGGACCAACGCCTCTTGGGCGCTCTGGATGTCGCGGGCCAGCCGGCCCTCCTGATACCGCCGACGCAGACTCGAGGCGCCGGCCTGCGCGGAGTGGACGCTGAGACCGACCACGCCGCGGGTCACGTCGACCGGCCCGACCGCCGTGTAAGTCAGGCCGCGGCTCAGCCGCTCCCGCGGGGTCAACCGGATGTGGTTCTTAGCGCCCATTTCTCGCCCTTCCGCAACACCGCCCCGGGAACACGTTCAGACTGCCACACGGGCTAGCGACACCGGATGTCCGGCGGGGCGGACCGTGATGGCAGACTGTGCTCCCGTGACTACCAGCCCGATTCAGACCGCCACTGCCACGCTGCACACCAACCGCGGCGACATCAAGATCGCGTTGTTCGGAAACCACGCTCCCAAGACCGTTGCCAACTTCGTGGGCCTGGCTCAAGGCACCAAGGAATACTCGACCGAGAACGCCTCCGGCGGAAGCTCCGGCCCGTTCTACGACGGAGTGATCTTCCACCGGGTGATCAGCGGCTTCATGATCCAGGGCGGCGACCCGACCGGGACCGGCCGCGGCGACGCGGGCTACAAGTTCGCCGACGAGTTCCACCCCGAGTTGCAGTTCGACAAGCCCTACCTGCTGGCGATGGCGAACGCGGGACCGGGCACCAATGGCTCGCAGTTCTTCATCACCGTGGGCAAGACGCCGCACCTGAACCGCAAGCACACCATCTTCGGCGAGGTCGTCGACGCGGACTCCCAAGGTGTTGTGGAGGCCATCGCCAACACCGCCACCGGCCCGGGCGACCGTCCCTCCGAGCCGGTCGTCATCGAGTCGATCACCATCTCCTGACGCTGCGGCGGTAACTCAGGTACCCGCGTAACCGCGCGCGGTCAGCGCGTCGAGTACGTCCAGCGGGTCGGTGCCGAGATCCCAGCGGGAGAAGACGAACAGCCGGCCGTCGTTGGCGTCGATCTCGAGCAGCCGCGTCTTGCGCCCGATCCGGCGAAACTCGGTGATCCGGATGATCTTGATGTCGGGTCGCCGCAGGTGTTGAGGCCGCAGCCAGCCACCGATCTGTAGGCCGTCGTCGGTGATTGCCAGCTTCGGTCGCGCACGCCAGGTCCCGCCCGCAAACACGATCAGTCCAGCCGCGGAAATCCCGAACAGAATCCGCCCCGGGGCATCTGTGACAACGGTCACACATGTGGTAGCCATCACAACACCCGCGAGTCCGCACGCTGCATTGCCGACGACGGACGGCGCCCATTGTGTTTGCTGCATGAGGCTCCTAAGCGCTCTACCACCGACGATGCGGTTATCCACAGGCGCTATGCACAATGGGGATGAATCACACGCGTGTGATCCGGTCACTCACCGGTTGCTGGCTCGGCAACCCCGGCAGATCGGGGCGGCGCGAGAGCCCGGTGTCTCGATCTAGCGCCACCGCATTGTGAGCAACAAACCGCTGATCATGAAAGCAAACGCGACGGCGTAGTTCCACGGCCCCAGCTCCGCCATCCAGTTCAGCACCGAGGGCGCGTCGGGGCCGGTGGCCGCCAACTGGAACACCATCAGCCAGACCAGGCCGATCAGCATCAAACCGCAGAACAGCACCACGAACCACACGCTCGACGGGCCGGCCTTGACCTTGACCGGGGTGCGGCTCACCGAATGGGCGGTGAAGTCGGTCTTCTTGCGAACTTTGGACTTGGGCATTTCTACCTCGGGTATAACTCGGAGCTACGGTAGGCAGAGCAGGGCAACGACGAGCGTAACGCACTCACCAGCACCGGACGGAGAGCCGATGGCCAGACGGATCCCGTGGCTGTCCCCCGTCCGCGACAACAAGCGCCAGAGACGGTCGCTGTGGAGCGTCTGTGTCCCGGCGGTGTGTCTGCTGGCCGGTCTGATGATCGGCGCGACGCACGGGGTGTCCCGCGGCGGGGAGATCCGGCGCAGCGACGCACCCCGGCTCGTCGACCTGGTGCGCAGCGAACAATCCGCCGTCGACCGACTGGCCGGCGACCGGGACCGGCTGGCCAACACCATCGACTCCACCCACGGCCGGTCCGCCGACGCGGCGCTGGCGGCGATGCTGCGACGGTCGGCGGAGCTGGCCGGTGAAGCCGGGCTGGACCCCGAGCACGGACCGGGCCTGACCGTCACGCTCAACGACGCACAACGCGACGCCAACGGCCGCTTCCCCCGCGACGCCTCCCCCGACGACCTGGTCGTGCACCAGCAGGACATCCAGGCCGTCCTCAACGCATTGTGGAGCGCCGGCGCGGAGGCCATCCAGATGCAGGACCAGCGGATCATCGGCACCTCGGTGGCCCGCTGCGTCGGCAATACGTTGCTGCTCAACGGGCGAACCTACAGCCCGCCGTACACGATCACCGCGATCGGCGACGCCACGGCCATGCAGTCCGCACTGGCCGGGGCTCCCCTGGTGATCCTCTACAAGCAGTACGTGGTGCGCTTCGGTCTCGGCTACGCCGAGCACGCCGTCGCCGACGCCCACGTCGCGGGCCACAGCGAGCCGCTGCGGATGCACTTCGCGGAGCCTGCCGGCCCGGTCAGCTACTGAGCCGGACTGGCAATCAGCGCCCCGGTAGCCTGAGACGATGCAGATCCTGGTCGTCGACAACTACGACAGCTTCGTCTTCAACCTGGTGCAATACCTCGGCCAGTTGGGTGTCGAGGCAACCGTCTGGCGCAACGACGACCCGCGGCTGTCCGACGCGAAAGCAACCGCCGCCGAGGTGGACGGGATTCTGCTGAGCCCCGGCCCGGGAACCCCGGAGCGCGCGGGCGCATCGATCGACCTGGTGCGGGCCTGCGCCGCGGCGCGCACCCCGCTGCTGGGTGTCTGCCTCGGACACCAGGCCATCGGTGTGGCATTCGGCGCCACCGTCGACCGGGCACCCGAACTCCTGCACGGTAAAACCAGCAGCGTCTATCACACGAATAGCGGTGTGCTGCAAGGACTTCCGGATCCTTTCACCGCGACCCGGTATCACTCGCTGACGATCATGCCCGAGACGTTGCCCGCCGAGTTAGAGGTGACCGCCCACACCGAGAGCGGCGTGATCATGGGCGTGCGGCACGCGGAGTTGCCGATCCACGGTGTCCAGTTCCACCCGGAGTCGATCCTCACCGAGGGCGGGCACCGGATGCTGGCCAACTGGCTGGTCGACTGCGGACAGGTCCGTGACGACGGGCTGGTGCGCAAGCTGGAAAGCGAACTGGTGGACAGCCTGGCCTCGGTGCGGAGCTCCGCCTAGAACTCGTGGGCTATTGACCGAACTTCAGCGTGATGCTGCCGTCCCGGTTGCAACCCTGACCCGCGCTGGGGCTCTGGAACACCACCCGGTTGTGCTGCGAGCCGCCCGCGTCGACGTCGGAGCCCTTCACCAGGATCCCGGTCCAGCCCAGCGCGCGTAATTGCGGCTCGGCCTCGGTCCACACCAGGCCCGACAGGTCCGGCATGATGAACTGGTTGCCCTTGGAGACCTGCAACTCGACGATCGTGTCGACCGGAACATTGGCTCCCGCAGGCGGATTGGTGCCAACGACATCACCGGCCGGCCGCGGGCTGTCGACCGGCGCCTGGCTGAACTGGCTGAAGCCGTAAACCGCGAGGTTCTTCTGCGCCGAGTCGGCGTTCTGCCCGGCGACATCAGGAACCTGCTTGCTCGACGGACCGGACCCGACGATCACCGAGATTTCGTTGGTGACCGCCGACGTCTGATTGGCCGGCGGGTTGGTGCCGATGACCTTGTCCTTGGTCTCCGGCGTCGACGGCGAGTTCACCTGCTTGAAGCGATTGAATCCGGCGGACTTGAGTTTCTTGATCGCCGCTGAATAGCTCAACGAGGAGACGTCGGGCACCTCGCGCTGCTCGGGCCCAGTGGAAACGTTGACCGTGATCAACTCGCCCGCACCGACTTTGGTGTCGGCGCCTGGGTCGGTGCCGATGACGTGATCCGGCGGAACCGTCGAGTCGGGCTTCTGCTGCGTGCGGGTTTTGAAGCCGTGGTTCTGCAGCGCGGCGATCGCGTCGGCGGACGCCTGATTGCGGACGTCGGGCACCTGCACGTTGCGCATGCCGCCGCCGAGGGTGTTGATCAACACCGTGACGGCTACGGTCAGCACGGCCAGCACCGCGACGGCGATCACCCAGCGGCTCACCGAGCCGGGATTGCGTGGGCGGGTGAAGTCGAGTTGCTGACGGGGCAACGGATTGGTCTGCGACCCCGTCGAATCCGACGAATGCGGGGCGGTCATCAGCGACGAGCGCTCGGCCTCGGTGAAGACCTTGGGCGCCTCCGGCGGCTCCCCGTTGTGCACCCGCACCAGGTCGGTGCGCATCTCGGCGGCGGTCTGGTAGCGGTTCTCCGGGTTTTTCGCCAGCGCCTTGAGCACGACGGCGTCCAGATCGGCGGAGATGCCCTCGTAGCGCCGCGACGGCGGAACCGGGTCTTCGCGGACATGCTGGTAGGCCACCGCCACCGGTGAATCACCGACGAAAGGTGGTTCGCCAGTGAGCATTTCGTAGAGTACACAGCCCAGCGAGTAAACGTCGGAGCGGGCGTCGACGCTGTCGCCGCGGGCCTGCTCGGGCGAAAGGTATTGCGCGGTACCGATCACCGCGGCGGTCTGGGTGACGCTGTTACCACTGTCGGACAGCGCCCGCGCGATACCGAAGTCCATCACCTTGACCGCGTTGGTGCTGCTGATCATGATGTTGGCCGGCTTGACGTCGCGGTGGATGATGCCGTGCTGGTGCGAGAAGTTCAGCGCCTGGCAGGCATCGGCGATGACCTCGATGGCGCGGGTCGGCGTCATCGGTCCGTCGGTGTGGACGATGTCGCGCAGGGTCACGCCGTTGACGTACTCCATCACGATGTACGGCAGCGGGCCGCTGGCCGTCTCGGCCTCGCCGGTGTCGTACACCGCGACGATCGCCGGATGGTTGAGCGCGGCGGCGTTCTGCGCCTCCCGGCGGAAACGTAGGTAGAAGCTGGGGTCGCGGGCCAGATCGGCGCGCAGCACCTTGACCGCCACGTCTCGGTGTAACCGGACATCTCGAGCCAGGTGGACCTCGGACATGCCACCGAAGCCGAGGATCTCACCAAGTTCGTAGCGGTCGGACAGGTGCTGCGGGGTCGTCATCGCGGTTTCTCGTGTTGGGACGCCATCGCGCAAGAGAGGGTCAGCGCGGACGCCCGCCGGGGTGTGGGCAGGATGCATTGCCCTCCAGAATGACCCGCGGTCCCCCGATACGTCCAATTAGTTGGATGCGCCGGAGCCGATTCGGACTTGCTGGGTGGTGCTCCGGTGTCGGTCACGGTCGGTGCGGATGGTTGCTGCTGCGAATTATTGCCGTGCGAGTTCATCACGATGAGGATCGCGATGATGATCGCCAGCGCGCCCAGCACCCCGGCGGCCCACAGCAGCGCGCGCTGACCCGAGGAGAAGGTTCGCCGCGGCTGCGGGGTGCGGTGACCGCCTGTCGTGGGCCGTGCGCGACGGGCGGCGGGCGCTCGAGTCGTGACCGCCGCCGCGGCCCGGGTCTGCGACCCCGACGGGATGGCGGCCGGGGTCGCGCGGGCTCCTCCGGCGGCCTGGTTCGGCCGCGGCGGACGGCGGCCGGCGCGAACGGCGGCCACCGCGTCGGCGAACGGTCCCCCGCTGCGGTAGCGCATGCCCGGGTTCTTGACCAGGGTGATCTCGATCAGCTCGCGCACATTGGGCGGCAAGTCAGCCGGCAGCGGGGGCGGCGCTTCCTTGATGTGCTTCATCGCCACGGTCAGGGCACCGTCGCCGGTGAACGGCCGTTTGCCCGAAACCGCTTCGTAGCCAACCACTCCCAGCGCGTAGACATCGCTCGAGGGGGTCGCGTCGTGGCCCAGTGCCTGCTCGGGTGCGATGTACTGCGCGGTGCCCATCACCATGCCGGTCTGGGTCACCGGCGCGGCGTCGACGGCCTTGGCGATACCGAAGTCGGTGATCTTCACCTGACCGGTCGGGGTGATCAGGATGTTTCCCGGCTTCACGTCACGGTGTACCAAACCGGCGGCGTGCGCGACCTGCAGCGCGCGGCCGGTCTGCTCGAGCATGTCCAGCGTGTGCCGCAGCGAGAGCCGTCCGGTTCGCTTGAGCACCGAGTTCAGCGGCTCGCCGTTGACCAGCTCCATCACCAGATAGGCGGTGCGGCCCTCGCCCTCCATCTGCGTCTCGCCGTAGTCGTGCACGCTGGCGATGCCGGGGTGGTTGAGCATGGCGGTCGTGCGCGCCTCGACCCGGAAACGCTCGATGAACTCCGAGTCTTGCGAGAATTCAGCCTTGAGTACCTTGACCGCGACCCGTCGGCCCAGCCGACTGTCGACAGCCTCCCACACCTGACCCATGCCGCCGGTGGCAATCAGTCGCTGCAGCCGGTAGCGGCCAGACAGCGTCACACCTACTCGCGGGCTCATGGTCCTCCCTGCAGCGCGGCCTCGATTACGGCGCGCCCGATCGGTGCGGCAAGCGCGCCTCCGGTCGCCGATAACCGGTCGGCGCCGTCCTCTACGAGCACCGCAACGGCGACCTTCGGAGCCTTCGCTGGCGCAAATGCGATGTACCACGCATGCGGTGGCGTGTGGCGCGGGTCAGGGCCGTGCTCTGCCGTACCAGTCTTGGATGCGATCTGCACGCCGGGGATCGCCCCTTTCTGCTGTGTCACATTTTCGGCGCCGACCATCAACTCAGTCAGCTTAGCCGCGACCTGCGGGGACACCGCACGGCGCTGTTGGTGGGGCGCGGTCGTGCTGATGTTGGCCAGGTCGGGTCCCTGCAGGCCGTCGACCAGGTAGGGCTGCATGCTGACGCCGGCATTGGCGATGGTAGCCGCAACGACCGCGTTCTCCAGAGGCGTCAAGGCGACATCCTTCTGGCCGATGCTCGACATGCCCAGCGCCGCAGCGTCCGGAATCGGGCCGATAGTGGACTCGGCGACCTGCAGCGGCGTCGGGTCGGGCACGGCGTCCAGGCCGAACGACTCGGCCATGGCGCGCAGTGCGTCGGTTCCGGTCAGCAGGCCCAGCTGGACGAACGCGGTGTTGCACGACCGGGCAAATGCCTCACGGAGCGAGACGGTTTCGGCGTCGACGCACGCCGCCCCGCCGTAGTTCTCCAGGCTGGCGGTGCTGTCCGGCAGCGGAATCGACGCTGCCGCGGTGAGCTCGTCATCCTCGGTCATGCCATTCTGCAACGCGGCCGCGGTGGTGATCACTTTGAACGTCGAGCCCGGTGGGTAGGTCTGGGAGATCGCGCGATTGACCAACGGCGAGTGCGGGTCGTCGCGAAGTTGCTGCCACGTCTTGGCCTGCTGCTCCGGGTCGTGCGAGGCCAGCAGATTGGCATCGAACGACGGCGAGGACACCATCGCCAGGATCTTGCCGGTCGACGGCTCCAGCGCCACAACCGCGCCGCGGCACGGCCCGCTGCAGCCTTGCTGCATGGCGTCCCAGCCGGCCTGCTGGATACGCGGGCTGATGGTGGTGTCGACGGTGCCGCCGCGCGGATCGCGGCCGGTGAAGAAGTCGGCCAGCCGCCGGCCGAACAGCCGCTGGTCGGACCCGTTGAGCAACGGATCCTCGGCCCGCTCCAGGCCGGAGCTGGAGTAGCGCAGCGAATAGAAGCCGGTCACCGGCGCGTACACCGCGGCGTTGGGATACACCCGCAGGAAACGGAAGCGGCTGTCGGTGGCCACCGAATACGCCAGCAGCTGGCCGCCGGCGGTGATCTGACCCCGCTGCCGGGAGTACTCGTCGAACAGCACACGCTGATTGCGCGGGTCTGATCGCAGCCCGTCGGCGGTGAACACCTGGGTGAGGGTGGCGTTGAACAGCAACAGCACGATCAGCGCCATCACGGTCACCGAGATCCGGCGTAGGGAGGTGTTCATACCCGCTCGATCACCTCGGTGTTGGCGCCCGCGATCGGCGACGTGTTACGCGCCGTCGAGCGGAACGGACGGCGGGCGGCATGCGAGATGCGCACCAGAATCGCCAGCAGCACATAGTTGGCCAGCAACGACGAGCCGCCGTAGGACATCCACGGTGTGGTCAGCCCGGTCAGCGGAATGAGGTTGGTGACGCCGCCGACGACGATGAACAGCTGGATCGCCAGCGTGGAGGCCAGCCCCGCGGCGAGCAATTTGCCGAAGCTGTCCCGCACGGCGATCGCGGTGCGCATCCCGCGGACGATCACGATCGTGTAGAGCATGAGAATGCCCGCCAGACCCACCAATCCAAGCTCTTCGCCGAAGGCGGCGGCGATGAAATCGGTTGCGGCAGCGGGCACAGTGTCCGGCTGGCCGTTGCCCAGCCCGGTGCCGAAGACTCCCCCGGTGGCGAAGCTGAACAACGACTGCACGATCTGGTAGCCGGCGCCGTCGGGATCGGCGAACGGATCCAGCCAGGTCTGCACCCGAACCCGGACGTGACCGAACGCGAAGTACGCCGCCACGCTCCCCAGCGCGAACAACGCCAGCCCGAGTACCACCCAGCTGAACCGTTGAGTGGCCAGGTAGACCACCACGAGGAATGACGCATACAGCAAAAGCGAAGTGCCCAAGTCCTTTTCGAAGACCATCACGGCTATCGACGTCACCCACGCGCCCAGCAGCGGGGCGAGGTCGCGGGGACGCGGCAGGTCCATCCCCAGCACATGCTTGCCCGCGCTGGTGAACAGTCCGCGTTTGGCGACCAGGACGGCGGAAAAGAAGATCAACAACAGGATCTTCGAGAATTCCGCGGGCTGAATCGAGAAGCCCGGCAACCGAATCCAGATCTTCGCGCCGTTCTGCTCGGACAACGATTTCGGCAGCAGCCCCGGTATGGCCAGGATGATCAGACCGGTCAGACCGCACACGTAGCCGTAGCGCGCGAGTTGGCGGTGGTCCTTGAGCAAGATCACCACGGCGGCGAAAGCGCCGACGCCGACCAGCGTCCAGAGGATCTGCGGGTTGGTGACGGCGCGGCCACTCCCCTCGGCCAGCCGCTCGTCGAGATCGAGCCGGTGAATCATCACCAGACCCAGCCCGTTGAGCAACGCCACGATCGGCAACAGCAGCGGATCCGCGTACGGCGCATAGCGTCTGATCGCCAGATGCGCGACGGCGAATACCGCCAGGAAGCCCGCGGTGTAATTGAACAGCTGCCAGCTGACCCCGCGTTCCTGGTTGGCCTGCACGATGGCGAACGCCGCGGCGGTGATCACTGTCGCGAAACACAGCAGCGCCAGCTCGGCATTGCGCCGGTTCGGCAGCGAAGGTGTGACAGTGACGGGCGCCTGCGGCTGCGTCGTCATTCCGGAGTCCGGCAGGTGGTGCCCGGCTGGGGTGGCGGCGGGGAGAGCGCAGTCACGGTGGGTGATGCCGACACCCCGGGTGACGGGTTCGTCGGAGGTTCCTGCGGGACGGAGGTTTCCGCGCCCGGCGTAGGCGAGGCAGACGGCGCGGGTGTCGGGGTCGGCGACTGGGTGCGCGCCAGCGGGCAGAGCGGCAGCAGCGATTCGGTGGCCAGGTGCTTGAGTTGGTCGTTGGCTTGATCCAGCGTTCCGACCGGAAGCCCGGCGGCGACTTGCGCGCGCGCCGACTCGGCCAGATCGGACGGCTTCAGCAGCCGGCAGTTGTGATTGGCGGCGGCGGTGCCGTAGCGGATCACCGACAACTGGTCGCGGCTGTCCAGGCAGCCTTGGTAATACGGTTGGTGCAGTGGCACACCCAGGATGGACACCTGGATGCCCTGCATGATCGACACGGCACCGCTGTAGGCGGTGACGTAGTAGTAGCTGCGGATCACTTGGCGCCCGACGGCCAGCCCCGCGAGCACCAGCAAGATGCCCAGCGCGACGCCGATCAGCAACCGACGCCGTGACCGCGGCGCGGGCGGAGCCGTATCTATCTGCGGCGGAACACGTTTGGCGACTTCTTTCCGCGGAGTAAACGCCGAGGCCCGTCCCGCGGAGGTGTTCGGCCGGGTCAGTTGATCGTGAACGCCGGAGTCGCCGGACACCGCGCCCGCGATGATCGGCTGCGTGGGGCCGTAGTCGTTGTCGACGACGTCGGCCACCACCACGGTCACGTTGTCGGGCCCGCCGCCGCGCAACGCCAGCTCGATCAGCCGGTCGGCGCTGTCGGTGACGTCGGGAATCTTGAGGGCATCCTGGATGGTCTCGTCGCTCACCGGGTCGGAAAGCCCGTCGGAGCAAAGCAGATAACGGTCGCCGAGGCGGACCTCACGCATGGTCAGGGTCGGCTCGACCTCATGGCCGGTCAGTGCGCGCATGATCAAGGACCGCTGCGGGTGGCTGTGCGCCTCTTCCTTGGTGATGCGGCCGTCGTCGACCAGCGTCTGGACGAACGTGTCGTCTTTGGTGATCTGGGTCAGCTCGCCGTCGCGCATCAGGTAGCCGCGCGAGTCACCGATGTGCGCCATCCCAATCCGGTTGCCGGCGAATAGGATTGCGGTGAGTGTGGTGCCCATTCCCTCGAGGTCGGGCTCCATTTCGACCTGCGCGGCGATCGCCGAATTACCGGAGTGAATCGCGGAATCGAGTTTGGCCAGCAGATCGCCGCCCGGTTCATCGTCGTCGAGATGGGCCAGTGCGGCAATCACCAACTGCGAGGCGACTTCACCGGCGGCGTGGCCGCCCATGCCGTCGGCCAGTGCCAGCAAGCGCGCACCCGCATACACCGAGTCTTCGTTGTTGGATCGGACCAAGCCGACATCACTGCGCGCTGCGTAGCGCAAGACCAAAGTCACGGACGCAACTCAATCACCGTTTTGCCGACACTCACCGGCGTGCCAATGGGAACCCGTACCGCCGTCGTCACTTTCGCCCTGTCAAGGTATGTACCGTTGGTCGATCCTAGATCTTCGACGTACCATTCCGAGCCTCGCTGGGAAAGTCGCGCGTGCCGCGTCGAGGCGTAGTCGTCGTTGAGTACCAACGTAGAGTCGTCGGCCCGGCCGATCAGCACCGGCTGGCCGCTCAACGTGATTCGCGCGCCGGACAACGCCCCTTCGGTGACGACGAGATAGCGTGCCGCGCCACCCCGCTGCCGCGCCGGCAACAGCGTTCCGCGCAACGTCAGACCTCGGCGCACCATGACCGCGCCCGTCGGCGCATAGATGTCGGTGCGAAGGATCCGCAAGACCGACCAGATGAACAGCCACAGCAACATCAGGAAACCGGCGCGCGTCAGTTGCAGTACAAGTCCCTGCATCCGGCGTCCTCTCCGTCCTGGTGCCGCGTGCCTCATCTGCCCGGCTATCGCAACGTCACGATACTTGGACGGTGGTCGACGCGGGCTGAAGCTGGATGGCTGCGCGACCTGCGGGCTCAGTGGATGTGGACGACGATCTCCGAGTGTCCCAGCCGGATCACGTCGCCGTCGGCCAACTGCCATTCCTGCACGGGCGCGTTGTTGACGGTGGTGCCATTCGTGGAATTGAGGTCGGACAGCAGCGCAACGTGGCCGTCCCACCGAATCTCCAGGTGGCGGCGCGACACACCGGTGTCCGGCAGCCGGAACTGCGCGTCTTGACCGCGGCCGATGACGTTGGGGCCCTCACGCAACTGATAGGTGCGCCCGCTGCCGTCGTCGAGCTGCAACGTGACAGCCGAACCCGAGGCCGAATAGCCGCCCTGGCCATAGCCGGCTTGGCCGTAGCCGCCGGATTCCGCGGGCTGGCCGTAGTCGTAGTCGCGTTGGGGCTCGCCATATCCGCCGGCGCTCGGCGCGGCATGTGACTGTCCGTAGTCGGGCTGGCCGTAGTCGGGCTGGCCGTAGTCCTGCCGACCGTATCCGGGTGCGCCGCCATAGCCCGGGTCGTAGCCGCCACCCTGGTCGGGGTAACCGCCGTGCTGCTCGGGTGCGCCGTACCCGCCGCCGTCTTCCTGGCGAGCCGGCCCCCGGCCGTACTCGTCGTAGCCCTGACCGCCGCCGGCGGGCGGCTGGCCGTAGCCGCCCTGACGGTAGCC
This sequence comes from uncultured Actinomycetota bacterium, assembly GCA_963796825.1. Lineage (GTDB taxonomy): Bacteria > Actinomycetota > Actinomycetes > Mycobacteriales > Mycobacteriaceae > Mycobacterium. The sequence goes on along the minus strand of CAWCNE010000002.1, from coordinate 1,436,515 downwards.
CGCGTCCTGGGCCGGACCGCCGCCGTAGCCGCCCTGCTCGGGGTAGCCGCCCCGCTGCTGGCCGTAGCCGCCCTGCTCGGGGTAGCCGCCGCGCTGCTCGGGGTAGCCGCCGCGCGGGTCGGGTGCGCCGTAGCCACCGTGTTCGGGGTAGCCGCCGCGCGGGTCGGGTGCGCCGTAGCCACCATGTTCCGGGTAGCCGCCGCGCTGGTCGTAGCCACCGTGTTCGGGGTAGCCGCCGCGCGGGTCGGGTGCGCCGTAGCCGCCCTGTTCGGGGTAGCCGCCGCGCTGGTCGTAGCCACCGTTTCGGGGTAGCCGCCGCGCGGGTCCGGCGCGGCATGCGGGTCCTCATGCGGCTGCGCGTACGGGTCGTCGTAGTAGTCGTCGCCGGGCCGACCCTGCCCGTGGCCACCGCCGTGGCTCGAATTCTCGGTCATCGCTGGTACTCCTGGTTCTGCGTTGAACGCACGGTCTGATTGTGGCGGGGCGAGCTCGCCGGCGCTTGGCCGGGGCTCGACATCGGGGTTGACAGCACCGCGGGTGCGGAACTGGCCGGTGTGCAGGTTCGAGGACTGTTCGAACCGGACGACCACGTCACCATATGTTTGCCACCCCTGTTCGCCGATGTATCTCGCCAAATGCTTAGCGAAAGCGTCCGAAGTGAGGTCCGGATCGGCGCCCACTTTCTGGTAGTCGTGCATACCGAGGGTAATGATGTATTCGTTGGGAGCCAAAAAGCGATTGCCGGCAACCGGGCGAATTCCTTCGGCCGCCTCCCGCCGCAGCATTGCCTCGACCTCTTGCGGAACGATCGAGCCGCCGAACACACGGGCGAAAGCATCACCGACGGAGACCTCGAGTTTGCGCTCGATGCGTTGAACTAGCCCCCGCTGGCTGCTCATGCTCAAACGCCCGATCCTTCAGTTTGCCCGTTGCCCACCGGACGGATCTCCGGCGCGTCGCAATACGCGTGTCGTATCCGAGAATGCTATCGGTCCACAACGGCCCAGCGGCACCTTCAGAACTCTGAGAATCCCAATGGGCCAGGTCAAACCGCGCTACCGGGGGGTCCATCCGATTTGGGAGGGCCGGCCCCTACAGTGATAGGCTCCACCGGTTGTTTAGGGCGAGTGGCGGAATGGCAGACGCGCTGGCTTCAGGTGCCAGTGTCCTTCGGGACGTGGGGGTTCAAGTCCCCCTTCGCCCACCGATGTGATGAGTCGAGTCATAGGTGACAGATGAGTCGCGTCATGGGTGACAGATTCCCCGGCCATCGGCCGGGGTTTTGTTTTGGTTGCGCCAGTAGTTTTCGTCGGGGTCGATGTGGTGGCTGCTGAGTACCTGGTGTCCGGTTTTGCTGATGACAGTGACGGTGGTGGTGGTCACCAGGATCAGCACCGGGGTGCCGGCGTGGGCGCGGCCGATGCCGAGGTGATGCAGTCGGCTGCCGTGGCGCAGGGTGAGTTTGCCGAATTGGTCGACGGTGTCGTGGCGGATGCGAAAGTGCGTGCTGGGTTGGCCGGCCGGGTGGGCTTTGGGTCGGGCGAGGTAGGCCTGGGCGGGGGTAGTGCCTGCTGGCAGGGCGCGGTGTGTTCGCTGGGTGTTGTAGAGGGCTGTGAAGGTGTCGAGCAGGGTCTGTAGTTCGGCGATGCTGGCGGGTCTGGGTCGCACGATGAGCCAGCGTTTGAGGGTCTGGTGGAAACGTTCGATCTTGCCTTGGGTTTGAGGATGGTTGGGGTGGCCGTTTTTCTGCCTGACGCCCAGGCCGGCCAGTAGGAGTTCAAAGGTGTTGTGGCCATGGGTGAATCGTGAGGTGTAGACCGATCCGTTGTCGGTCAAGGTGGAGGCCGGCAGGCCGTAGGTGGTGGCGGTGGCGGTGAAGCTGGCGACGACGTCAGGGCCGGCCACGCGGTGATAGGCGGTGCAATACAACAGGTATCGGGAGTGGTCGTCGAGCCAGTTGAGGATCTCGGCATCCGTGCCATCGGCCAGAGTCCAATGCGTGAAATCGGATTGCCAGCACTCGTTGGGTTGGTCGGCGGCAAAACGGATGTAGGAGCTTTTCGGGCGTTTGCGTGGCTGCGGGTTGATCAGGCCGTGATGGCCCAAGATGCGGCGGATCGTCGACGTCGAGGGCACCGGCAGTCCCTGTCGGGCCAGGTGCCATTGCACGGTGATGGGGCCCGCGTCGAGCCCCTCAGCGGTAAGCGTTTCGCGTAGCACCACGATCGCGGCGATGACCTCATCAGGCACTGCGCGAGGATTGCTGGCAGGACGCCGCGACCGCGGGTCGACAGCCTCCAAACCGCCCTGCCGGTAGCGGTCGATCAGTCGATAAATGTGTTGCCGCGACATCCCATAGGCCCGGGCTGCAGCGCTTACTGACAGGTGACCACTGACGACCTCTAACACGACCACACGCGCTTTCGACATGAGCCATGACTGTCACCTATGACGCGACTCATCACGAGACGTTGCAGGTGTCACCTATGACGCGACTCATCTGTCACCTATGTCGTGAACTCACACACGCGGAGCCCGGCGATGACTCGGCGGACGAGCTTCACGTCACCGCTGGGGAGATCATGGCGGTAACTCAGCACCGAATAGCCGCCGCCGAAGTCATCGATGTCCCCGCAGGCGCCGGGGCGAGCGCGTGGGTACTGAAGTAATACTCCAGCAAACATGCAGGAAAATCACAGCGTCCGGCCACAGGGCGCCTATGTCGGGTTTGTACGCTCTCTCCACGATGGGCGGGCCCTGTAGTGCAAAGACTCGGCGGCGACAACATGCCGCGGCGGTTGTTTGTGCGTTGAGCTTGTTTCTCGCGCTGGTCGCTGGGTCCGCGTTGCGGCCGCACTACACCGCGAACAGCCTTCCAGAGCCGGCAGCGTCGGCCCGTTGAGGATATTCAGCCCGATATCGGCCACCCGCACCCGCTGAGCGCTACACCAACGTCGACGTACCTGAAATCCGCCAGCCGGGTGCATTCGACCCCCACTTCGCGGAAGCCGTTTCGCAACGTGTGGATGACGCACGACTTACCCTCCAACTGGGATCCGCTGTCGCCGCGAACCGACTGGTCAGTCTTGCCGAAAACCTTTACTGCGGCACAATTTAAGCCGCGCGGCACACCGTGGGGTACCTCGACGGCAGATGCTGTCAACCGACACAAGTCATCCCTGTTCTGCATCATTCGCTGCTGAGGTCGGCCGAACGGCTCTCGTATCGTTGGGCCAAGGTCTGAGCGCGCCAGGGCAGAGCCACTCTCCTTAGCGCTACGGCCTCGACACCCGCAGGTACTCAACGGCACTCGTGCGCATGCCTAATCGCACGTCCCCGAGGTCAAGTTTCCGTCCACGTATTTCGCGCTCACCACGCTTCCGCTGGGCTGGACACCGGCGCAACACTAGATGAGATGTCGGCGCCGTCGACGACTTGCGCAGTGCCAATCTGCCAGCGGTACCTGAATGCGGCCAAAGGGCTTGTGATCCGCCGTTTCTGATGGGTCTGCGCGCGACGGCCTTCAGAATAGGCCGCCGGGAACACCGGCGGGCATCGTCGAGGCTCAGACGCCAGCGAATCACGCCCGCGACGGCGCCACTCCGAGTTATCTGGCGGACCAAGCTGTTCACTCGAGCAGCTGCCGTTATGGGCTGCATGTTTAGCTAGCCCCCTATCGGCGGGCGGCTCATCATGTTGGGGCAGCGTCGGCCGTAGCCTGCCCGCCGACGCGCTAATTTATGCCAGCGACAGAAAAAGTTTCTCTAACTCGTCTTCACTGAGGGCTGGTTGAGTTCCGGCTTGGTCGCTGGTGATGCAGTGCCGCATGCCCGACGCCACGATTTTGAATCCGGCCCGGTCGAGGGCGCGTGATACTGCAGCCAGTTGGGTGACGACGTCTTTGCAGTCGCGGCCCTGTTCGATCATAGCGATCACGCCGGTTAGTTGGCCTTGGGCGCGTCGCAGTCTGCTGAGCACCTCGTTCATGCGGTCGGCGTCGTCAATCACGTGTCCTCCGTAGTTTTCGGTCTGCATAGAACATCTTACCCCGGGGGGTATGCATCCGGGAGGCTACGCGCTGTCGGCACTGTCGTCTCGCGGACTTTCTGCTGCTCAGATGGATGCCTGGGTCACTCATCCGCCCGGATTTACTTGACCCGGATGGCGGATTCAACTTCGTCGGCGGGAAGTCTTTTGGTGCAGAAGAACCAGTCCTCACATTCGACTCCGTCGACGCCGCCGTCCATCCGCTCCTTGGCCGTGCCGCACGAGCCCGCCGGGGGCACGATTACGGGGTCACCGGGACGCCAGTCCGCCGGCGTCGCGACGTCGAAGTGGTCGGCCGTCTGCAGCGCCTGCACGACGCGTAGCAGCTCGTCAAAGTTGCGACCGAGGCTCAGCGGGTAGTAAATGATGGCCCGAATCACGCCTTTGGGATCGACGACGAAAACCGCACGAACGGCCTTGGTCGAGTCTTCGCCCGGCATGATCATCCCGTACTTTTGCGCGATCACCATCGAAACATCCTCGATTAGCGGAAAGGTGACCTCGACGTCGTGCATGTCACGAAAGGTGATCTTGTCCTTGATCGTTCGTAACCAGGCTATGTGGCTGTACAGCCCGTCTACGGACAGCCCGACCAACGCGGTGTTGTATGCGGCGAACTGCTGTTCCATTGATGCGAACGTCATGAATTCACTTGTGCATACCGGGGTGAAGTCGGCCGGATGCGAAAAAAAGATTACCCATTTGCCCTTGTAGTCAGCGGGAAACGTGATCGGTCCCTGCGTTGTGACAGCAGTGAACGCCGGGGCCGGGTCGCCGATCCGGGGCATGGGTGATATCGCTGTGGGCGTTTCGGCGCTGATGGTCATGACAAGCCCTTCGCTGTTGGCGGTTGGCACCACGATATCAGATACCCGCCGGGGTATCTGCCGGGGGAAGAGTTCCTCCGTCGTCTTACTGGTGTAAATGACCGTCGCAACCCCACCGACCAGGCGGTCGCTTTGTGCGGCGCGCAGGGTGCCGTGAACTGGAATGAAGAACCACAAAACAGCCTGCGCCAGTGTGGTATTCGGACCGGTGATCGCAGCACGAGGCGACGGCAATACGACTCGAACGCCCGATGGTGCGTTCCGCCCGAAGCCCACTCGACCTGCGGCCGGTCGAGGCACATGTACGATACCCTGTAGGGTATCCAGAACCACTAGACGGCGACCAAAGGTCACTTGACGCAGGGCCCAACGGCACTGTGCCACTCCGCGGTTTGCCGTGAAGCTACTAGCAGCGCGAACGACACCACGAATTCGAGGAAACTGCGATGACCTTTCTCAAGCGGGCTTGGGTACCGCTCGTCGTCGTGGTGGCGGTTGCGCTCGGTGGAGTCGCCGTCAGTCGGCTCCGGGGCGTTTTTGGCTCTGATGCGATCTTCCGCGCGAGCGGTAGCGGCGCGGAGCCGCTCGAGCCGTCCCATGTCAAGCAGGTGACCTACGAGGTTTACGGGCCGAGTACGGCAACCGGAAGCGTGAGCTATCTGGGTAAGAACGCCCAGCCGGAACAGACGAGCTTCACCAGTCTGCCGTGGACCTTCACGATCACGACGACGGTGCCTGCCGTGATGGCCAACGTTGTTGCACAGGGCAACAGCGACAGCATTGGGTGCCGCATCACTGTCAACGGCGTCGTCAAAGACGAGCAATCCTCGGCCGGGCACCACGCCCAGACGTCCTGTCTCGTGAAGGCCGCATGAGTACCGACAATGAAGCCCGCCCGAGGTATATGCGGTTTGTCCGCACATTCGCCGTGCCGATACTCATTGCCTGGCTGCTGCTGACCGTTGCCCTGAATGTGCTTGTGCCGCCGATCGAGTCGGTCGCGCGAAACCACGCGGTGACGATGTCACCGCAAGATGCGCCGGCGATGATCGCCGCGAAACGTATCGGTGCGAAGTACCACGAGTCGGACTCCGACAGCATCGCGATGATCATCTTGGAAAGCGAAGAACCCCTCGGCGAGCAAGCACACCGCTACTACGACGGCCTGGTGCACACACTGCAGGCCGACCCCAAGCACGTGCAGCACGTGCAGAACGTGTGGGGAGATCCGCTCACTGCCGCCGGTGTACAGAGCCGTGACGGCAAAGCAGCGTATGTGGAACTCAATCTGGCCGGCAACCAGGGCAGCACACTGGGAAACGAGTCGGTGAAAGCGGTACGTGCGATCATTGACAGGTCAGCGCCGCCCACCGGCCTCACGGCATACCTCACCGGCCCGGCGGCGCTGAACACGGATATGAACGAGGCCGCCGACAAAAGCATGTTCACAATGATGGGCGTGACGGGCGTGGTCATCATGATCATGCTCTTCATCGCCTACCGTTCCATCAGCACAGTGCTACTGATCCTCGTCATGGTCGGTTTCGAGATGGGCACGGCCAGAGGGCTTGTCGCCCTGCTCGGGAACTACGAGTTGTTGGGTTTTTCGACCTTCGTCGTCGCGATGCTGTCCTCGTTGGCGATCGCGGCAGGGACCGATTACGCGATATTCCTGATCGGCCGCTATCAAGAGGCCCGACAGGCCGGAGAGGACCGAGAAACAGCTTACTACAGCATGTTTCGCGGAACCTTCCATATCATCTTGGGCTCGGGGCTGACCATCGCCGGAGCCACCTTCTGTCTGCACTTGGCGCGGCTGTCGTATTTCAAAGCGCTCGGCATTCCGTCGGCGTTGGGGCTACTTGTCGTCGTCGCGGGAGCACTGACCGCGGCGCCGGCGGTCGTCGTGGTCGGCACTCGGTTCGGCCTGCTCGACCCGAGACGGATGATCAAGACGCGTGGGTGGCGACGCATCGGCACCGCGACCGTGCGCTGGCCCGGTCTGATACTTGCGGCCTCACTGGCCGTCGCCATCGTCGGCATCCTCATCATGCCGAGCATGAAGGTCAGCTACAACGACCGCTTCTACGTACCCCGCAACCTACCGTCGAATGTCGGATATGCCGCCGCGGAGCGCCATTTCACCGCCGCCACGATGAATCCCGATATCCTCATGATCGAAAGTGATCACGACATGCGGAATAGCGGCGACATGATCATCCTTGACAGGCTCGCCAAAGACATCTTCCGGTCGCCGGGAATCGCCATGGTGCAAAGCATCACCCGGCCATTGGGCGGCCCGATCGAGCACACGTCGATACCTTTCCAGATCAGCGCCCAATCGATCCCCATCCGGGAGAACCTTCAATTCATGAAAGACCGGACAGCTGACATGCTCACGATGAGCGACGACCTCGGTGCCATGATCGGGTCGATGCAGCGCATGCAGGGCTTGGTGGGTCAGATGGGCACTACAACTCATCATATGGTCGGCGATATGCACGATATGCAATCCACGCTGGACGAGATGCGTGACCACCTGGCGGATTTCGACGACTTCGCGAGACCGTTCCGCAGCTATCTGTACTGGGAACAGCACTGCTTCGACATCCCCGTCTGTTCTGCTGCCAAGTCGGTGTTCGAGGCGATGGACGGTGTGGACAAGTTCAGCGAGAACATGGGCACACTGATCAACGACATGCACAACGTCGACGCGATATTGCCGCAAATGCTCGCCCAGTTCCCACCGATCATCGCCGTCGCACAGTCCATGCAGGGCACCCTGCTCACGATGCACAGCAGCTTCTCGGGTCTGGTCACACAGATGGACCAGATGACCGATACCGCAAGCGCGATGGGCCAGGCCTTCGATGCCTCCAGGAGCGGCGATTACTTTTACCTGCCGCCGGAAGCATTCCAAAACCCAGACTTTCAGCGCGGTCTGAAACTTTTCCTGTCAACCGACGGCAAAGCCGCGCGCTTCATCATCACCCACGACGCCGACCCGGCGACAGCGGAGGGCATCTCCGCCGTCGAGCCGGAACTGGCCGCCGCGCACCAAGCGGTCAAAGGAACAGCCCTCACCGACGCCAAGTTCTACCTCGCAGGAACGGCCGCGATCTACCGAGACATCCAGTCGGGCGCCCACTACGACCTGCTGATCGTGGGAATCGCTGCCCTGACACTGATTTTCGCCGTCATGGTGATCATCACTCGCGCTCTCGTCGCTTCCCTGGTGATCGTCGGAACCGTGTTGCTCTCACTGGGTGCCGCCTTCGGGCTGTCAGTGCTGGTGTGGCAGCACATTCTCGGCCTCGATCTGAACTGGATCGCACCGGTGTTCGGGTTGATCATTCTGCTAGCGGTCGGCTCTGACTACAACCTGCTATTGGTCTCGCGGTTCCAGGAGGAGATAAGCGCCGGTCTCAAGACGGGCATCATCCGCTCCATGGGCGAGACCGGTGGAGTGGTGACGTCGGCGGGCCTGGTGTTCGCCTTCACTATGATGTCCATGGTCGCCAGTGACCTACGCTCTATCGGCCAAGCCGGCAGCACCATCGGCCTCGGCCTGCTTTTCGACACCCTCATCGTGCGGTCGTTGATGACACCGTCGATCGCAGCGCTCCTCGGTCGCTGGTTTTGGTGGCCCCAGCGTGTGCGCCCGCGCCCGGCGAGTGACACTCTGCGGCCCGCCGGACCGCGCCGTCCGGTCAAGTCACCACTGGGAGAAAACGCGCACGCTGCCAATGGCGAGTCTCGGCACGCGGACACACCAGCCGGCAATGGATCGAAGCGTTAGACGACCGCAGCCTACTCGTGGCCGCCGGTGACGATCCGCATCATCTTGAGATTGATTCGAGCAAAACGCCAGAGTTGGACGGCGGGGTTCTGGCGCTTCCGCAGTGTCGACGCCGTGGGCAGCGGGGCATCGGCGATGCGTTCGGCGGTCCTGAGATCAACCTCCGAGTTATTGTCAGACTGTTGCACGAGAACGCCTTTCACTCAGGTATCAGCCACCAGAGCGGCCGAGCCTTCGCCTTGTAGATGAACATGTAGTGCAGCATCAATTTGATCCAGTGCCCGGCCAGGCCGATTTCGCCGGACGTCCCGGCGATGTCACGACCGGTCGCCGGGTACCGCACCGGGTCGGGGACCACCGGGTACATCGTCATCGCCGCGGCGGACCCCCTGCGCAGTCCCGTGCCGGCCGAGGCGACGCAGGCGGCACCCATCGTCGCCATGGAAGCGCGATGGGCGCTGGCACGGGGGTTCGTGATGCGGTCGCGGACGGTCTCGGCGACCGTTTTGGCCATGATGCCCGATGGCATGCCGGTGCGCGGCGGGCTCGGTGTGATGACCGTGCCGCGAGAACTCTTGCGGGGCTGCGAAATCGGGTGCGGCGGCGCGAAGGCGATGCCGGGGGCGAAGATGTTCGGGTACTTCGGAGACTCATAGGTGTGCGGCCAGTCCTCGGCCGACCATTCGTCGTAGGGTTTGCCGGAGTAGTCCGCATCGACCTTGAGGAACCCCGATGGGGCGAACAGTTCCGAGGCGATGTCGTTGCCGTCCTTGTCGTAGGCGGCGAGGCTGGCGCCCTTGAACGGCGGCAGCAGCATCGCGAAGTCGAAGTCGAGATCGTGCTCTTTGCCGTCGAGTTGCTCGTAGCGAAGCTTGCCGTCCATCACCTCGTGGACGGCGGCCTGTGTGATGGCCCTGACTCCGCGCTCCCGGAACAGCGACTCCGTCCATAGTCGGCTGGATTGGACGAAGCCTTTGTCGACGAAAGCTCATGCCGCCGACGCCGAAGTCGCCCAGCTCATATTCGTTAGTGAGGTAGACGATGTCGGCGAGGTCACGCACACCGGCCTCCCGCAGCTTGTGTTCGACATTGAAGGCGTACTCAAATGCCGCGCCCTCACAGGTGCAGGTGCCGTGCCCGACGCCGATAACCAGGCGTTGTCGCTCACCTGTTTTCAGTTTGGCGGCGACACCTTCGAGCGCCTTCGCAGCCTCAACGGCGTGGCGGGCAGTGCACACCGAGTGGGAGTGACCGTCAGGACCAAGTCCTGGGGTGGCAGCGAAATTCAATTGCGGGCCAGTCGCGTTGATGAGGTAGTCGTAGCTGACGCTGTCGGTCTCGCCGCGGTGTGCGTCGTCGGTGTAGGCGAAATCAACCGACGGCGAACCGTTTTCGCCGTTTCCCTCGGGACGGATCGCGGTGGCGAGTCCCTGGTAGAACACAATGCCCTTACGTCGGTAGATGGGACGCAAGGGAATCAACACCTTGGAGGCATCCATTCGTCCGACGCCGACCCAGATGTTCGACGGGATCCAGTTCCACTCTGCGGCAGGAGAAATGACGACGACCTCATGCTTACGGCGGAGCCAGCGGCGTAGATGCAGCGCCGCGGTGTGACCGGCGATGCCAGCGCCCAGAATGACCACTCGTGCCATTGACCCTCCAACCGATAACGACTCTATGCGCCAGCACCAGCATGCCTACGCCGAGCCAGCCGAATCTAGGGCCGATAGTCACCTTTGCCGCATCGTCGGGCAGCTCGTGAGCCGCTACGTCTTCGCGGTTTGCCGGAGCTCCTCGATCGCAGCACGCAATTTGGCCGAAGCTTCATCAGCGACGCCCTGCAGTGCATGCGCCTGGCCCGCGACCTGGACCATCACCTGGGGGTCCATCGCCTCGACGAGCACGGCCCCGTCCGGGTCGGTCGGGTCGGCCCGGACCACAACATTGCACGGCAACAGCTGGCCCAACTGCCGGTCGATATCCAGGGCCCGATGCGCAAGTCCCGGGTTGCACGCACCGAGGATCACGTACTGCTCCATGTCCTTTCCGAGCTTCTTCCTCAAGGTGGCTGCGACATCGATCGTGGTCAGAATGCCGAAACCCTGCTCGGCCAGTGCCTGAGTTGTTCGTTCGACCGCTTCCTCAAATGTGACTTCGAGCTGGGTGGACAGACCGGTGGTCATCGCTTCTCCTATGTCGACTAGGGCCCGCCGGGAATACCCGGGGGGGTATTGCTATTGTATAGGGCATGACGACACACGGCCACTACCACGACGTCCTGAGCGACCTCAATCCACAGCACCGCGACTTGCGGCAGATGATCCCCGAGGTGTACCGAGGATTCGGCGAGATGGGTAACGCCGCACTGGCGTCGGGCGCATTGGACAAGAGCTACAAAGAGCTCATTGCGATGGTCATCGGCGTGGTCGCTGGATGTGACGGTTGCATCGCTTCACATGCCAGAGGCGCGGCTCGTGCCGGCGCCTCCAAGCAGGAAGCCGCCGAAGCTATCGGCGTCAGCATTCTCATGCACGGTGGTCCCGCCACCATCTACGGTGCACGCGCCTACACCGCTTTCTGTGAGTTCGCCGACGCGGCCGGGGCTGACGAGGCTGAAGCCACCCGGTGACAATCGGGATCTCTCACGCGTGCCGAAAAGTCCGCCTCGGCGGCCGTCGGCCATGAACCCAGACACCGTCGCCGGATTGCTCTGCATTACCGCTCTCGCAGGTCCTCTATACGCTAGGGGGTAGGGTATGTACCTCCGGCGCCGATCGGGGACTTGACGTGGCGGCGACGCGGGGCGAGGTCTTCTCTAACGTCCGATGTCTGACCAGTGAGGAGCAATAATGACTGAAAGAGATTCGCCGAGAGGCGTTCACGATGCGGTGACGTTGTGGCTGGACCCGGTGTGCCCGTTTTCCTGGAACACCGCTCGTTGGTTGAGGGCCGCCGCGGACAAGGTCGGATTCGGCCTCGAGTTGCGGATGATGAATCTGGCGCTTCTCAACGAGGGGCGCCAGCTGCCTCCGCCTCAGCAGTCGCGCATGCACGATTCGCGAGTGGTTGGGCGTCTTATGGCCGCGGTGCGTGACGACGTCGGGGCCGGCGCATTGGCCGCCGCCTATTTCGCATTCGGCCAACAGTACTTTGACCATTCCGCGTCACTCGATGACCAGCTTGTCGCTCTGGTGGTGCGTGCCGCGGGCGCACCCCGCATCACGACGGCGGTCCTGGCTGATGCCACATGGGATGCCGCGGTTCGGCAGTCCCATGAAGCGAGCCAAAAGGCGCTCGGAGACGCCGGTGGTAGCCCGCTCATCACGATCGGCGGGCGCACCGTGTTCGGGCCGGTCTTCAATGCAGTACCCGATCCCGACCGCACAGTGACCGTGTTGGACGCCGTCACGGCGCTGGTGCTCACACCGCAATTCAACCAGCTGGAACGGCCGCGAATCCACCCGTGAAGGCGGCATCCCCCATGTGGGCAGCGGTGAGACGTCTTCGGTACAGCGCACCGAATCGGCAGGTACGCAACAGATTAGAGAACCTACGAACAGGACAGAGGAGCACAAATGAGCAAGAAACTGTTAATCCTCGGCGCCGGCGTCGGCGGATTGACCGTCATCGAAGAACTCTCAGACTCAGGGGTAAGCCTCGATGACGTTGATATCACCGTGGTAGACGAAGACTTCTCCCACTTTCTCGGCTTCACCTTGCCGTGGGTCATGCGCGGCTGGCGCGACCGCGACAGCGTGCCCATCCGACCCAGTGCCGCCGCCCTGTCCGGGATTCGCAGAGTCACCGGAACAGTGCGCGCGATCGACCCAGAGCTGCGCACCGTCGCACTGGCCGAGGGAATCGAGCTAGGCTTCGACGCGCTCATCATCGCGACCGGGGCACGTAACGCCGTCGATAACATCCCTGGTCTGCGCGACGCGATGGACGCCGGCACGGCGGTGCACTACTACAGCGCCGACGCGGCCGCCCACGCTCATGAGGCGCTGTGCTCATTCGCCGGCGGCGACCTGGTCTTCCTGGTGACATCGCAACCTTTCCGCTGCCCGGTGGCTCCGTACGAAGGAGCGCTTCTGGCCGCAGATCTGCTCCGCGACAACGGAATTCGCTCTCAAACAGCAATATCGGTGTACAGCCCCGAGAAACACCCGATGCCATCGGCTGGTCCATTCGCGGGGCCAGAACTGGTGGAACTGCTCAGCGACAATGGCATCGCGTTCTTCGGCGACTACGCGGTAGCTCGAGTCGAGCCCGAACGTCAAGAGATCCACTTTAAGCACGGCGGCACCATCAGCTATGACCTGCTGGTGTTCATCCCGCCGCACGAACCCGCTGTCACTTTGGATGAGCCGGGTTGGATCAGCGTCGACGCCACCAGCATGCAAACCCGCCATCCCGGGATCTTCGCGATCGGCGACACCACCGCCATTACCTCACCCTCGGGGCGCCCGCTGCCGAAAGCGGCGATCTTCGCCAAAAACGGTGCGAAGGCCGCCGTCCTGAATGCCTTGCACTACCTCGGCCTGACCGATAGCAACATCGCGCTCTCTGGACAGGGCTACTGCTACGTCGACACCGGACGGGGGCACTCCGCCCTCGGACGAGGTGACTTCTTCACCATGCCCCACCCCGCTATCCACCTGAGCCCACCCTCAGAAGCGCTGCACCACGACAAGCAACACGAGGAACGCGACTGGCGAGCAACCTGGGAACTCGAACCCGCCACTCCCGGCTGACGCTCCGTGCTCCCGCACCGACTACTGGCGCCATCCACCCGGCACCGCTGACGCGAACAATATCGGTCAGAGGAGCAGCCGACGTCGCCACTCAGTGACGGGCATGTGCGGCGTCTGCCCCGTGTTGCTATGTGAACGCGTGCGACAACACAGAGGGAGACGCGAGTGAAGGTTCGGTTTGGAATCAGCCTCGGTGCCAATACGCCGACTGATCAGCTGGGGCCGATCGTCGACCACCTGGAGAGCAGCGGGGTGGACTCGCTGTGGTTCTCCGAACTGGTCTATTCACCGGCGGTCGACCCGATGATCGGCATGGCATACGCCGTGGCGCGGACCAAGCGGCTGAAGGTAGGCACGTCGGTGGCGGTGCTACCGGGGCGGCACCCGGTGCTGGTGGCCAAGCAGCTGGCGTCGCTGGCCGCGCTCGCGCCGAAGCGGGTGCTGCCGGTGTTCGGCCTGCAATCGGCCATTCCCGCCGAGCGCGAGGTGTTCACCGTGCCCGACGGTAAGCGTGGCGCGGTGTTCGACGAATCGCTGCGCATCCTGCGCGCGGCGCTGGTCGAGGAGTCGGCCAGCTACGACGGTCGCTACTTCTCGGTGACCGCGGCGGCCGTCGCGCCCCGCCCCGATCCCCCGCTGGACATCTGGTTGGGCGGCTCGGCGCCGGCCGCCTTCCGGCGGATCGGCACGCTGGCCGATGGCTGGCTGGGCAGCTTCCTCACCCCGGACGAGGTGAGAGCCGGACGCGAGGCCATCGAACGTTCTGCCGCGGAGGCGGGTCGGCAGATCGAGCCCGACCACTACGGCATCTCGCTGGCGGTCGCCGGCGGAGAGCTGCCGCCCGAGTTGGCCGCGGCGGTGCGCCATCGCCGCCCGGACGTCGACCCCGCCGACCTGGTCGCCGGCGACTGGGACCAGTTGCACCGCCAACTCGACCGTTACGTGGATGCGGGTTTGACGAAATTCGTTATCCGGCAGGCGGATAACGGTCCCGTCGAGGCGTTCATCGATCGCTTCGCCGCCGAACTCGGCGGCCGGGAGAACTAGAGCGTCGAGACCCACTGCAGAATGCTCGGCGTCACCGGATCGGTGATATCGGTGAACTCCGGATGCTTTTTGATGAATGCGGCGACCATCGGGCAGGTCGCGACCACACGCATTCCGTCGGCCCGGGTGGCCAGCAATGCCGCCTCGACCAGAATCGTCGCCAGGCCGCGTCCGCCGAACCGTTCGTCGACCTCGGTGTGGTAGAAAACTCGCTGCTCACCTCGGTCAGCAACGGCGGCCAGGCCGACGGTCTCGCCGTCGACCGCGATGGTGTACTTCCCCTCGGCGGCACTGACGGTGGCCTCGGCGCCGGTCTTGTCGGTAGGCATAGCTGCTATTTTCGCGGCGGCCGGATGACCTGCATGGCCAGGCGCATGAGCGGCCCGGGAACCTGGTCCTTGGCGGCGAGCGCCGCGTCGGCGACGCGCCCCCGCAACTGAGTGCCGCGACCGAACACCCGATTTAGCGGGCCACCGGACGGCTCGAGATCGACGTGCAGGGGCGGCGCACCTTCATTGTGGCCCAGCGCGGTGGAGATGACGATGCGCTGGATCTCGCTGGTGCCCTCGAAGATGGTGTACAGCTTCGCATCTCGATACCACTTCTCGACAGGATGGTCGTTGATGTAGCCCCAGCCGCCGAGCGTCTGAATAGCCCGCTCGGTGGCCCGCACCGCGACCTCGCTGGCCGCCATCTTCGACATCGACCCCTCGCCGCGCTCGAACGCAATCCCCTGGGCGGCCATCCACGATGCCCGCCAGGTCAGCAGCCGCGCCGCATCGATCTGGGTCGCGATCTCGGCGAGCGGAAAAGCGATGCCCTGGTTGTCCATGATCGGGCCGCCGAACGCCTCACGCTGGGTGGCATAGGTGGTCGCATATTCCAGCGCTGCCCGTGCGATGCCGATCGCCTGCGCGGCGACCATCGGGCGGGTCTGCTCGAAGGTACCCAATGTGGCTGAGCCAGAGCGCTTTCCACCTGCCACCACTTCGCGCGCCTTGGCCAGCTTGTGCTCGAGCTTCTCTTCCCCACCCAGCAGGTTCTCGGCCGGAATCCGGACGCCGTGAAATTTCAGTTCGGCGGTGTGCGAGGCCCGGCAGCCGAGCTTGTCGAGCTTGCGCACCAGCTCCAGGCCCGGGGTGCCACCCGGGACGATGAACAACGCCTGGCCGCGGTGGCCGAGTTCTTCGTCGACGACCGCGTTGACGACATGGACGTCGGCGATTCCGCCGTTGCCGATCCACATCTTGTGGCCGTCGAGGATCCAGTCGCTGCCGTCACGACGGGCCGTGGTCCGCAGATTGCGGACGTCGCTGCCACCTTCTGGTTCGGAGATCGCCAGTGCCGCCAGCTTGAGGTCGCCGGGTGTGCCAAAACATCGGGGCGCCCACTCCAGCATCTGCTCGGGAGAGGCGGCCTGCCCGATCGCCGACAGCGCCAGCGCGGGCATGACGATGGCCAAACCGATTCCGGCGCAACCCCAGAACAGCTCTTCCATGAACATCGGCAGCGACAGCCCGCTGGGATCGCCGATGAGATCGCGGTAGAACAGCGGACTGTAGAAGCCGCGTTGGGCGGCCTCTTCCAGCACGGGCCACGGGAACTCCTGCCTCTGGTCGTAATCCAGCGCAACGGGACGGATGACGTCCTCGGCGAACTCGTGGGCCCGCCGGGCCAGGTCGTGCTGGGCACCGGTCGGCGTCAAGTCGAAACTCATGGGAACGCGGTCCTCCGGGGTCGATTGATCGTCGGTTACCCCGTGCCCGCCGATTCAACCCTACTCATGAGTCAGATCGAGTCAGGCCGCCGATCGCGGCTGGCAGACGGGCAGGTGAAACACCGTGGCGGTGACCGGCGCGGCGTCGTTCTCGCGGCGCGTCAGCAACGCGGCGTTTTCGGCGAGCTGCCGGGAGCTGATCTCTCCCGCGGCAATCCGGCGCAGGGTGGCGTGCGCGTCGGCCAGTTGCTGGCGTTTGCGATATTGGCCGCCGGGCAGTTTCACGCCGGCCCACACCCCGTACTCTTCGCGATTCTCGACCGCATACCGCGCGCACAGCCGCTGCTGCGCAAGTGGGCACCGCCGCAGGCACTGCAGCCGCGCCTCGGTGGCGGACTGTTCGTAGGCGCGCGCCTTGGCGGCGCCGTCGCCGCCGTCGTCATCGGCGTAGCCGAACCACATCTCCGGGTTGATCGAGCACGGGTGTCCCATCTGGCCGCCTCCTTCGTATCAAAACGTATATGGAAGCGTATACACAACCAACGAGAGTGCGCAAGAGAAGCGAGACAAAAACGTATATGCCCAGGAGAAGCGGGACGCCTATGTAGTATCCGGATATGGCCGGAGCGCTGCGATGAGCCGCGAATCCGCGGGTGCAGCGATCCGGGAGCTACGTGAATCGCGCAACTGGTCGCTGGCTGACTTCGCCTCGGTGACGGGCGTCAGCATCATGGGACTGAGCTATCTGGAACGCGGTGCCCGAAAACCGCACAAAGGTACAGTTCAGAAGGTCGAAAACGGTCTTGGCCTGCCGCCCGGTACGTATTCGCGGCTCGTTGTCGCGGCCGATTCCGTCGCCGAACTCGTGCGCCTGACCGCCGCTCCGCCAGCCGAACCCACCCCCGTACGAACCGCGGGACCGGTCGTGGTGGACCGCCACACCGACACCGACGTCCTCGAGGGATACGCCGAGGCGCAACTCGAGGCGATCAAATCGGTGATCGGTCGGCTACCTGCGGAGACATCAAACGAATATGAGTCGTATATTCTCTCTGTGATCGAACAGTGCGTGAAGGCTGAGATGCTGGCCGCCAACTCCTGGCGGGTGGCGATCAACGCCGACGGGGATTCCGCGAGCCGGCTCATGCAGCATCTCGAGGCGTTGGAAGCCACCCGCGGCGCTCTCCTCGAGCGGATGCCGATGAGCCTGAGCGCGCGGCTGGACCGGGCCTGCTCGCGGTCATCATTGCCCGAGGCCGTGATCGCGGCACTGCTCGGAGTCACCGTGGCCGAGCTGTGGGATATCCGGAACAGGGGAGTCATCCCGCCCGGGGCGCAGCCCCGGGTGCGGGCCTTCGCCGACCTTGCCGACGACGCCGAGGGGGTCCAGCAGTGACCGGAAACGAGTTGGCCGCATTGCGCCGCGCGCACGAACTGTTCGCCGCCGCCACCCGGGAAGCGTCGCTGGACGCCCGACTGGCGCGCTACGACGAGCTGTTGGCGCGCGCCTCCGCGCTGAATACCGTTGGGGGACATGACCTCTACCGCGCAGCAGTAGACCGGAGCCGCGACGATCTGCGCTCGGCTGCGGCCGTCGACGCCGCAGTGACGGCCACCGCGCGCGAAGCCCACAACGATCATGCCCACGCGCGGGCCCTGACGAAGGGCGTGCTCGACGAGGCCCGCGCCGACACCGCGGTGCCGGACGGTCCAATCGCCCAGCGCGAGGCTATTCGGCGTCGGGTCGCGCGCTTGCGTGCCCAGCAGGCGCACGTGCTGGCCGCCCGCCGAAAGTCCCGCAAGCACCGGTCGAGTTGGCGCGCGGCGCGCTATCGGATGCTGCACCACGGTGGCCACCCGGCCGGGCTGAGGTTGCCTCCGCCGAACACTCGCGCGGGTATCGCGGTGCGGGCGGCGCTGTCGCGGTTGGGCCGGCCGTATGTCTGGGGCGCGACCGGACCGGATCAGTTCGATTGCTCCGGGCTGACTCAGTGGTCCTATGCGCGTGCCGGAATTCACCTGGACCGCACCACATATCAGCAGATCTACGACGGCGTCCCGGTCCCACGCGCGCAGGTCCGTCCGGGCGATCTGGTTTTCCCGACGGCGGGTCACGTGCAGTTGGCGATTGGCAACAACCTGGTTGTCGAGGCGCCGCACTCCGGCGCGACCGTGCGGATCAGTCCGCTGGGCAACGGCGTTCAGATCCGGCGTCCGACGGGATAATGACGATGGCTGGCGAGCAGGGACAGGGCAATGGCCGGCAGGCTGGCGGCGCGCTCGAGGCCATCGGGGCACGGCAGGCGGCGTTGTCGGCACGGCACGCGGCCTCCGCCGAAGCCGACCGGGCCCTGGTCGAAGCGCTCGCCGGCGCGCACGCGGCCACCGTCGAGGGCATCCGGCGCCTCGACGCGATCGCGGCCGAGATCGACGGCGCGGTAGCGAATCAGGCGGCGCTCGCACTCGATACGGCGATGGGTGCGCGTGAGTTCCAGAAGTTCCTGATCGCCAAGCAGCAGGAGATCTCGGCGGTGGTGTCGCAGGCCCGTGGGTTCGACGAGGCGACCAGGGTGGCATTGGACAAGTTGCGTGAGCACTACACAGCGCCTGCGGGTTAGTCGCTGCGCACAGTCGCGGCTGTGCACACGAGTGAATTGTCGGCACCGGCGCCCCTGGTTACTGTCCCCACCATGTTCGGGCAGCAGGGCGATGACGATGCCTGACGACGCGCCCGCGCCCGACCACCAGGAGGGCGATGCGGCAGATGCCATCAGAAGCGCGGAAGTTGCCCTGGCACATCAGAACTCGGCGACCGCTCAGGTCGACCTCCAGGTCGTCACCGCGGTACTGAATGCGCACCAGAAGGCCGCCGTCAGTAGGGACGCCTTGAACACCCTGCAACGCGACATCGAAGGCGCGGTCGCAACGCGGTCAGATCTGGACACTCCCGCCGGGGCGCGTGACTTCCAGCGGTATCTGATCGGCAAGCTGCGCGACATCCAGGCCGTGGTCGCCGGCGCGAGCCTCGACGACACGTCGAACTCGGCGCTGATGGCCGCGTGGACGTCGCTGTACAACTCATCGCGGGCCGGCTCCGATGAGTCCGCCAGCTCTGATGACGGGCATCCGCCCGCCGCCACGTCTGCGCCGCAACCGGCTGCCGTCCAAACTCAGCCTCCGGCGACGGAATCCGACCTCGACCCATACGCCGATTCTTTCCCGGACGACGATCTCGGGCCGGCACCCGAGGCGGCGCCGGGTCAGGTCGCGCCCACACCCGCCGCGGCCGGGATGCCGAGCATTCCCTCCTTCGGTGGTGCAGGCCTGCCAAGCGGCGGCGGGTTCGGCATGCCCGGGGGATCCCCGCTCGCGGGTTCCTCGCCGGAGGAGCTGTCGCCGGCCGACCTCGACGACCCGCGGCCGGAGTCCGACGATCCCGAGGACCGGCTGGTGTCCGACGACGACAATCACGACCGGGCCGGCCACGAGTCCGGTGAGCCCGCGTCCGGTCCGACGACGGTGACGTTGCCCAACGGCGAGACCCTGACCGCGGCGAGCCCGCAGCTCGCCGCCGCGATCCAAGCCGCGGCGGGCGGCACTCCGATCGCGGAGGCCTTCCGGCAGGAGGGCATGACGATCCCGCCGCCGGGCACCGCGGTCAGCGATCCGGTGGACCCGGCGCAGCTCACGCCCGGAGATATCGGGATGTTCACTGACCGGCACGCGCTTGCCCTCGGCGAGAGCCGGGCGCTGGTGAACGGACAGATCCAGCACATCTCCACCGTGAACGGGCCCGGCTTCCTAGGCTGGGAGCACCCTCCGGCGCCGGTCAAGGCACCCGCGCCGAACGCGAGCGAACCGCCGGTGCCGACCAGGCCGGCGAACGCCGAGCGAACCGAGACAGCGTAGAAGTAGTCCGGCTCACGCCGGAACGTCAGAAGGAGATCGGATGGCAGACCGAATCCATGTGGTGCCGGCCAACTTGCGGGAAGCCGCCGGCCATCACCAAGAGACGTCGGAGTACCTGCGCGCCCTCCCGTCGTCGCATGAGGCGATCCAGCAGAGCCTGGATTCGCTGGGCCCGATCTTCGGCGACCTGAGGGAGGCCGGCCGGGAACTGCTCGAGCAGCGACGGCTGTGCTACGAGCAACAAGCCGACAACCACGCGGAGATCGCGGACAACCTGACAAAATCGGCGGGCATGTGGGAGCAACACGACGCCGAAGCCGCCGGGAAAATTGAGCGCATCTCCGACGACGGTCGATGACAGCGGCCGATCCGGCGTTCGACAGCGTCCACCCGAGCGGACATATCCTGGTCCGCTCTTGCCGCGGTGGCTACCTGCACAGCGTCACGCTGACCGAGGCGGCGATGAACACCGACGCGGAAAGCCTGACCGAGGGCATCCTGCTGACCGCCGATGTCTCGTATCTCAAAGCGGTGATGGAGGTTCGGGGCGAGATCGTGGCGGCCGGCTACACGCCGTCGGCCGAGGTGCCCACCGCAGAGGAACTCGATGAGGCGATCGAAAGACTGGTCGCACACGAACTACCGCGTCGCGACGACGCGGACCGATAGCTAGCGAATCCAGGTCTGGACCGCGTCGCGCTCCGGAGCGATATTGGTGGGTGGCTCGACCGGGTTGGCGCCGAACAACTCTCGCGCCCGTCCCAGCAACGCACGCACTTCATTCAACTGCTGCTGAAGCCCTGAATCAGCCACGCGCTCACGCTACCCAGACGGACCTATTCGCACAATTCACCCCCCTTTCTTGACCGTCAATCAGCGCCGATGTGGTGCCGACGATGACGGTAGGCTTGGCCGGTGGCAATCTTCGGACGGAATACGGCGCGCCAGCGCCTCCGGAGAGCTGCCCAGGAATCGCTGAAGATCCCGGCATTCAAGGCACCCGTCGACTGCACCCCGTGGGTGACAGGCGGCCTCTGGCCTGCGGAGCTGTCAATGGTCACCGCCGAGACGGCTCCACTTGTCAAATATCTGAAAGCCGACTTGCAGCGGATCGCCAATTCGGCCAACGAAGAACTCAAGAACATTCGGTGTGCGGGTTTGGTCGATTCGACGCGACAGGCAGAAGAAGCCCGAGTTATCAACGAAGCACGTGCCTTCGCGGCACGCCGGGTCGAGTCGACGGTTCGTCACCTTCACAACATGAATTCGAAATTGCGGACCGAACACCGGCCCGTGAATGGCGCCGACGAGATCGAAAAAACAGCGCGATTCAAAATCACCCCACCGCGACCGGAGCCGGAGCCGACCACCGAGATACCTGTCGTGGACGTGCCGGTGCCGGCAAGCCCGGACACTTCGCAGGCGCGGCAAGAACAGCCCGAAAAGCCTTTCGAGCCATGGAAGCCTTTCGAGCCATGGGAGCCTTTCGACCTGCCGGAGCCCACCGAGGAGACGGACCGGTGGGAACCGGTCGGCGGAGCCGGAGCCGGAGCCGCCCGCGGTCGAGCCCGAAGCGGTAGGTCCCGAGGTCGTGGAGCGGGAGCGGTCGGCACCGAAGCACGCGTTCGATTCCGACGACACCGAGGTGCTCGAGGAGCTTGCGACGCTGCTGCAGGAGATTGCGCCGTTGGCGCAGCCGCCAGTCGAGCCGCCGCCACCGCCACCCGCGGTTCAGCAGCCGAAGACCGACGACACCGAGGTCACGCGGCTTCTGCCGGCGGCAGCGGTCCCAGAGCCCCCCGTGCCGGCTGACCTGCGACGCCCCCAGAGCCCGCCGAGTCGGAACGCGAGCGGCTGGAACGCGTGCTCAAATTCGTTGCACGCCAAGAACCTGGCCTGCGTTGGGCCGTCGGCATCCGCGAAGATGGCAGCACGCTGCTGGTGACCGACCTGGCACACGGCTGGATACCGCCCGGGCTGAAGTTGCCCGCCGACATCCAACTTCTGGAACCCGGCCGGCGCAGCGGCACCGCGGCGACCCTGCTCGGCCGAACCACGCTGATGGGCACCTACGCGCCGGGCGATCCGCTGGGCTGGGCAACCGATTACGAGGTCGCCGACATCTCGTCCCAACCCCGTGAACTGCCGGCGGTCGACGACCTCGGATGGGTGCTGGGCGAGGCGACGCACTGGCGCGACGGCCTGCCGCGGATGGTCAACACGCTGGCCAGAGCAGGCGCCGCGGGCACCGGCATCGTCGATGCCGAGATCGACATATTGCGCGTCTACCTCGACACCTCGCGGTACCAAATCCTGGCGCAGTACCCGGACGTCGACCCAGGTCTACTGCTGAACTGCCTGCTGCTGGCCGCCACCGAAGCCATCGCCACCAAGAACCTGGTCAGCGCCAACTACCACTTTGCCTGGTTCCAATTGCTCAGCTCGCCACCGGCCAGCGGCTGGAAGGCCGGCCCGTGACGGACCGCTGTGCGTAAGCCTGCAGACGATGAATTGACGCTGGTCGCCAGCGGTCGAGATACTGCCATGATGCCTGGGCCGAGCAGTCGCGCGCAGCTGAGCGACAAGGATCTCGTCGAGTCGGTTCTTCGTGAATTGAACGAGGCCGCCGACAAGTGGGAAGCTCTCGTGGGTCAGGCCGAGACCGTCACGTACAGCGTGGATCTCGGCGATATTCATGCGGTCGCGAATGGCGACGGCCGGCTGGTCGAATTGGCATTGCACCCGAGCGTGATGTCCGGCTACAACCACGGAGAGCTGGCCGATCGATTGAACCTCGCGATCACCGCGCTGCGGGAAGAGGCCGAAGCAGAGAACCAGGCGCGCTACGGCGGAGCTTTGCAGTGACGGAAAAAGAGTTGTCGCGCGACATCTTTGAGGCATCAGGCGGGCTCGTATCAGCCGCCGAAAGGACATTGACCGTGCCACTCAATCTCTCCAACCGCGACCAGAACTCGGGGCACCTGTTCTACAACCGCAGGCTGAAAGCCGCGATCACCCGGTTCTCGGTGCGGATGAAGCACGACGACCGTAAACAGCAAGCAGCGGTGGCGCTGTCGATGGTGTTCGTCTTGATCGGCGTCGGCTGGATGGCGTTGCTGCACGTGATGAAGCCGGCCGGCCTGGTCGGTCAGTCCGCGATCATCGGAAACCGCGACACCGGCGCCGTCTACGCGAAGATCAACGGCCGGCTGTACCCGGCGCTGAATCTGACCTCCGCTCGGTTGGTCGTCGGTAACGCCGCCGCCCCCACCTGGGTGAAGGCGTCCGAGATCGCCAAGTACCCGACCGGCCCGATCGTGGGGATTCCCGGTGTGCCCGACAGTCTCACCGTCACGCAGAGCTCGGTGTCGGCCTGGTCGGTGTGTGACACCGCGCCCACCCGGGGTACCGGGACGGTGCCGCTGGTGACGTCGATCGCCGGCGAGCTCGACAAAGGCGGGCCGGGGCGCGCCGATGCAGCCGAGTCAGGCCGTGCTGGTCAACCATAAGGGCGCGACCTACGTGGTCTGGGACGGACAGCGGTCGCAGATCGACCCCACAGACCGTTCGGTGACCTTCAACCTGGGCCTGGATCCGGGCGTCACCTATCCGATCGAGATCTCCAACGCGCTGTTCGACGCCATGCCTGCTACCGAACCCCTTGTGATACCGGCGATTCCGGAGCTGGGTGCGCCGTCGACCTTTCTACCGGGATCGACTGTCGGCAGCGTGTTGGAGACGCGTGACTCCAACGGAACCGTCACCGGCTTCTACACGCTGCTGTCCAACGGGGTGCAGAAGATCACCAGCTTCGTCGCCGACCTGCTGCGCACCGCGCTGACGCAGGCCTCCGCCACGCCGACGCTGATCTCACCGGACAAGCTGATCCACATCCCGGCGGTCGACGTCCTCAACGTCGGTTTCTACCCCTCGGGAAAGCTGAATTTCGTTGACACCGCGGCTAATCCGGTGACCTGCGTGGCATGGCAGAAGCAGTCCACCGACCCGCAGGCCTCGATCACCATCATCAGCGGGCGCGGCCTGCCTGTCCCGATCGGCATGGACCAGCGCCTGGTTCGGCTGGTTCGCGACGACCGCGCACCCGAATCCGTCGAGGCCGACCAGGCGTTGGTGTTGCCGGGTGCGGCGAATTTCGTCGCGACCACCAGTGGCGTCGCCAGTTCGGGCAGCCGGGAAAGCTTGTATTGGGTTTCGCCGCAAGGTGTTCGGTTCGGCGTGCAGTGGGACCGCAAGACGTTGGAACCCCTCGGGCTGGATGTAGGCAGCGCCGTTCAGGCGCCGTGGCCGATCGTCCGCACGTTCGCGGCAGGCCCGGCCATCAGTCACGACAGCGCCCTGCTGGCGCGCGACACCATCACCGGCGGCGGCGCCGTCGCACCCGTCCCGGAAGCCAACCAACAGGCCGGAGGTTAGGCATGTCCAAACGCGGATTCGTCAGGGGCGCACGCAAACCCGCGCCGATGGTCCCTCCGGTAAGGGTGGCGGTCGCACCACCATTGGCGCTGCCGGAACGCGAGCCGCGCAACATCCTGCTGATGATCGCGCTGCCCGCCCTGCTGGTCGGCATCATCGGCACCTTGGTGGTGATGTACACCTCCGGGGTTCGTTCGCTGCAGTCCGGCTTCTTTCCGATGATGGGGCTCGCGGGCTTCGGCGCCTTGATGTTCAGCGGGCGCTTCGGCCGCGGCCGGCGAATCTCGTGGGGCGAGCAGGAAAAGCAGCGGCGCATCTATCTGCGCCAGCTCGACGAAGACCGCGAAGAAGTTCAGCGCGCGGCCCAGGACCAGCGACGCAGCCAGCTGTTCGTCCACGGCGATCCGCAACAGCTGGACACCGTCATCGGCGGGCCGCGGATGTGGGAGCGCCGCGCCGATGACCCAGACTTCCTCGACGTCCGTCTCGGTGTCGGCATTCAGCAGGCCAGCGACTCCGCGGTCTCGCTGCAGTGGCCGGAGGTGCCGATCGGCGAGGAACTGGAGCCGGTCACCGGTGGCGCCCTGCGCGATTTCATCCTGGAGCAGAGCAAGATTCGCGGCATCGGCAAGGTGTTGAGCCTGCGGTCCAAGCCCGGCTTCAGCTTCATCGGGCCCGAGCCCACCGAGTTGCACAACCTGGCTCGGTCGATCCTGTGTTCGCTGGCGGTTTATCACAGTCCGAACGACCTCAAGCTGATGGTGGTGACCCGCCACCCGGAGCTGTGGTCGTGGTTGGTGTGGCTGCCGCACAACCAGCACGACGAGATGTTCGACGCGTGTGGCCTGCGGCGCCTGCTGTTCGCGTCGCCGACCGAGTTGGAGGAGGCGCTCGACGCCGAGCTGCACCGCAAGGGCCGGGGGCCGTGGACGCCACCCGTCGGCACCAGCCCGACGTCGATGCCTTCGGCGATGGAGTCGTCGGCAACCCGGCTCGGCCCGCACTGGGTGATCGTCGACGACAACATCGGTACACCCGAGCAGTGGGAGGGCGTGACCGGGCAGAAGGGCATGGCTGGAATCACGGTGCTGCGGTTGGCAACTCGGCCCGGTCTCGGTGTCGGCTTCGCCGAGGAAGACCAGCGCTTCGATCTGCGGGACAGGCACCTATATCACCGCGATTCGTTCTACGCGGTCGCCGACATGCTCGCCGAGAGCACCGCCTACCGCTATGCCCGGGCCCTGGCGCGGTGGTCGCCGATGAGCGCGGGGGAGTTGTCCGAAACCGACAGCCAGGCAGGAGAATTGCTGCGGGCGTTGGGGATCAGCGATCCACGCCAACTCGATGTCGACCGGTTGTGGGCCGAGAGCCGCGGCCGCGGCGATGCGAAATGGGCGATGGTGCCGGTCGGGGTAAAGCCCGGCGGCGAATTGCAGTACGTCATCTTCCGGGCAAAAGACTTCGGCGGCTTCGGTTTCCACTCGGTGGTGATCGGAACATCGGGATCGGGTAAATCCGAGTACTTCCTGTCGCTGGCCAACGGCATTGCGCTGACTCACTCGCCCGAGACGTTCGCCCTGATCTTCGTCGACATGAAGTTCGAGTCCGCCGCTCAAGACCTGGCGGGCCTGCCGCACGTCGCGGGTTCGCTGTCCAACCTCGGCAAGGACGAGCGACACCTGGCCGAACGGATGCGCAAAGCGATCGACGGCGAAATCCACCGCCGTTACCGGCTTTTCAAGGAGGCTGGGGCGCGCGATGCCAACGAGTACGAGGAGATGCGGCTGGCCGGGCGCGATCTAGAGCCGGTGCCGATCCTGCTGGT
Organism: uncultured Actinomycetota bacterium; assembly: GCA_963796825.1. GTDB lineage: Bacteria > Actinomycetota > Actinomycetes > Mycobacteriales > Mycobacteriaceae > Mycobacterium. The sequence continues at coordinate 1,410,153 of CAWCNE010000002.1, read as the reverse complement.
GGTCATCGACGAGTACCTCGAGCTGTTCCACCACCACCAGGAGTGGATCCAGCTTGTCATCCACATCGGCCAGGAAGGCCGAGGCTGTAACGTCTTCTTCACCCTGGGCGGCCAGCGACTGGATTTGTCGTCGCTGAGCAAAGCCAAGAGCAACATCGCATTCCGCGTCGCGCTGCGCGCGGAGACGGCGGAGGACTCGCGGGACGTCATCGGCAGCGACGCCGCGTTGCATCTGCCGTCGAAGGAGAACGGCTACGCCCTGATGAAAGTCGGGCCGCGTGACCTGGAGCCGTTCCGGTGCTTCTATCTCTCGGCGCCGTTCGTGTTGCCGAAGAAGGTCGCCAATCTCAACCGGACCATCGACGTGAGCTTCTCCCAACCCCGCCCGCTCACCTGGGAGTACCAGCCGCTCAGCGTCGAAGACACCGCGGCGCTGGCCGTCGCCGACGAGCCTGAGGAACCCGACGAGTTCCTGTTCCACTCCGACGGCTTCCGCAAGAAGAAACTGCTCGACGTCATCCGCGATTCGCTGGTCTCGACCCAGGCCCGGCTTCCACACCAAATCTGGCTTCCCCCACTGGAAATCAGTGAACCGGTCGACGCACTGGTCGGCTACTGGCGGGGCAAGCCGTGGCATGTCGACTACGGCCAGAACCCCGGTCTCATCTTCCCGATCGGGATCGTCGACATCCCCGAGGATCACACCCAGCAGGTGCACGTCATCGACGCCGAGATGGACAACATCATGGTGGTCGGCACCGCGCAGCGCGGCAAGAGCACCACGTTGATGACATTGATGACGTCGGCGGCATTGATGTATCGACCGGAACGGGTGACATTCTTCTGCATCGGGGCGGCGCTGTATCCGATGGAAGAGCTGCCGCACGTGGCCGGAGTCGTCAGCATGAACGACACCGAAGGGGTATCGCGGACGATCGCCACCATCGAGGGTTTGATCCGGTCGCGTGAGGCGTCGTTCAAGCACTATCAGATCGACATCTCCGAGTTCCGGGAGCGACGGTTCGGCGCGGCCGGCGGCGGCGGGACCGACCCGGAGGACAAGTTCGGCGACGTGTTCCTCATCGTCGACAACTACGGGGACCTCTACGACAAGGACTTCACCATGGGTGATCGTGCGATGGCGATTGCCCGCCAAGGGTTGTCGTACGGCATCCATGTCATGACGAGTGCCAACGGGTGGTTCGTCGGACAGAAGCAGGGCCTGCTGAACGTCTCGAATGCGCGGATTCAGCTGAAGCTGAGCAACCCCGATGAGACGCAGATGGGTACGTCGACCGAACGCCGTAGAGCCGCGCGAAACACCTTGGACCGGCCTGGTTTCGGGCTCACCCGGGACGGCCACGAGATGCTGGTCGGGGTCCCGGAGGTCACCGGAACCGAGAGCGAACGGGTCACCGCCCGGGGCATCGGGGCGGTCATCGCCCAGGTCACCGGCGCCGACAAGGTGGACCGACTGTCCCGGCTGCCCGAGCGGGTGGCGATGGCCCAGATCATCGAGGCGTACGACCGCACCGCGGAGGCGTCCGACCCACTCAACATCCCGTTCGCCATCGGCGAGAGTGGACTGCAACCGGTTGCCCTGCCGGCCCGAGCGGTTCCCAACATGCTCGTGATGGGCCGGCAGCTCTGCGGCAAGACCACGGCGCTGGCGGCTATCGGCCAGGCGATCACCCAGCGGTTCACCCCCGAGCAGGCGCAGATCACCGTGATCGACCCCAAGACCTCACTGATCGGAAAAATCCGGGGGCCGCATGTGCGCGCGTACGCCTATACCGCCGACGACATCGACGCCGTGATCGCCGAGTTGGTCACCGAGCTGCGCACTCGTCTCCCACCGTCGGGTCTGACGCAGGAGGAGCTGATGAACCTGAAGACATGGGAGGGCCCGCGCCAGTTCGTCTTGATCGACGACGAACACGAGCTCAGGCCGCACAACCAGGTGCTGAAACCGGCGGCGACGGCGCCGTTGCTGGCGCTGATCGAGCGCAGTCGGCAGATCGGCCTGCACGTCATCGCCGCGCGTCTGCCCGGCAACTGGGCGGGTCAGGTCGTGATGAATCCGTTCCTGCAGAAAATGACCGGGTCACGATCGCCCACCTTGTTCATGGACAACGACCCCGCAACCGTCAAGGTCTTCGCGAGGGTCAGCGCCCAGCAGTTGCCGCCCGGTCGCGGCCTGCTCGTCACAACGGAGGGCGAAATCGAAGGAGTGCTGGTAGGGACCCCCGATAGTGGCGAATAGCCATGTGAGGGGTGCTGGATAATTCGCGTATACGCGCGATGAAAATAGACCTTAGACTCAGGTAATTCCGCAGGGAGGTTCTGCGGATCAGAACAGGGGAGACAACATGTCGATGTTCGATGTCAGCCCGGCGGCCGTCAACCTGTCGTCCTTGACGGAATCTGCGATCACCGGCGAGATGGCGGCCACCACCGCCGCAGGCTCCGCGGCTCTGACCGGTGTGGTGCCGATGGCGGGCTCTGCCGATGATGTGGCCTTTGCTTCGGCAATGGCCGGCGCCGGCGGCACCTACCTCGGCGTCGCGGGGGCCCACTTCGGGCAGCGGGGCATGTATTCCGCGGGGCAGAGCCTGTCGTCGGTCAGCTATGTGCTTCAAGAGCTGATCAGCGCCGCTCAGTTCTCCTTTTAGCCACCCGATATGCCAATCGACCCGAGGTGGGTCGCGGCGCCGCCCGAAGTTGTCGCGCTGATTTTCGAGGCTGGCCCCGGCCCAGAATCGATCGTCGCGTACGCGGCCGTGATGGCCACCGAGGCGGCCAGCCACCAGATGGGAATGGCGGCGTCTGCCGCCAACATCGCAGGCACCAGTGCGTCCTGGGAGGGCTTGGCCGGTACGGCCAACGTCGCGCGCGGCACGGCGCTCAACATGGGCGCCCTCGAACCGCTCGCCGGCCACTGCGCCAAGCACGTGTTGTTGGCCCAAAGCGCGGTGGATGCCTACACGATGGCCGCCCCGTCGGTCATTCCGGCGGTGGCGTGCAACGCGAACCGGGACCTGTGGGGCACGTTGTGCGCCACCAACTGGTTCGGCCAGAATTTCCCCGGCATCACCTCGCAGGACCTGGAGTACTTCGGCGACTTCTGGCCGCACAACTCCAGCGTCGGCCTGCTGTACGCCACGACATTGGGCGCGATAGCGGCCGCTGCAGCCGTCCCGCCGCCCGCTGTGGCGGGCGAAGTGGCGCCGGCGGGTTTGGGCTCCGCCGCCAGCCTCGCGGCGCAGGTCGGGCAGACGGCCGGGTCGGACGCCGCGCAGGCGCCGATGGCCGGTTCGCAGCTCGCCGGTTCCACCGGGTCGGGGACGGGCGGGGCCGCCAGCCAGATGACCTCGATGATGTCGGAGGCGCCGCAGCTTTTCTCCGGCGCGCTGCAGCCCATCAGTCAGATGACGCAGGCGCCGATGCAGGCGATGCAGGGCGCGATGAGCCCCATGCAAAGCCTGATGGGCATGTTCACCGGGGCCAACGCCGGGGCCGGGAGCGGGGCGGGTCTGGAGGCGATGGCCGCGCCGATCGGCGGCGCCGGGGGCGCTGCCGCCGGTGGTATGGGGGCCGGCGGCGCGGGCATGGGCGGCCTGAGTTCCAGCGCGGCCAGCCTGACCAGCTTCACGCAGCCCGCCAGCACCTTCGAGCCCGAGACCGCTGGTCGACCGACCGGACGGGCCGGTGTGCTCAACGCCGCCGATCTGCGTAGCCCGACCGCACGCGCGGGTGGTTCTGCGATGCCGATGTCGCCGGCCGGAATGCTGGGCCGGGGTGAAGGCGCCTCCGGCGACAAAAAGGACGATGTCACGCATGCGCGGATCGTGGTGAATTCCGATCAGCCAGATCCGCAGCGCACAGACCTTTAATCGTTGGTACGTCTGAGACTGATGGGGAAATTGCCATACATAAACAGTGTGGAAATTGCTGAAGTGACAGACCGCGAAATGCGCTTAGACTTTCCCCATGCCCCGCCCCTGGGGCTCGGGCAGGCGATATCAGAGGAGAAGTAGATGGCCGAAGCAACCGGATCTTTCCCGCAAATCCCGACGGCCTTGGCCATGCAGGTCAAGCAAAAGATCGAGTCGCTCATGGAGCACGCCACCCAGGCCGCGACCCAGGGCCTGCACGCCATCGAAGAAATGGTGAGTATGGGTGCGCACAGCGGGCAGGCCGCCCAGATGTCGCAGATGAAGGCGATCGAGATCAACACCGACCTCACCCGGGTGATCACTGCCTGCAGCGAGCTCGCGAACAAGCTGGGCGTGTCGGTGGCGCAGTTCGCTCAGCACGACCTCGACGCGTACCACCAGGTCGCTGCGATCCAAACGACGTAATCGGACGGCAGATCCGCAGAACTCACTGACACCTCGAAGGGATAGGAAACAAAGCTATGAGCGAAGAAATGATCACCTACAACGCGCCGGTCATCGGCGAGGGCACAGCGACCCTCGCGTCCGCGTCGGCATCCTTGCAGGAAGCTCAGACCGACCTGGTGAACATCAACAATCTCCTGGCCGGCTATATGAAGGGCCAGTTCCACCACTCGTATCAGGAACTTATGCTCCAGATCGAGAACCCGCTGCTTCACCTGGCCGAGACGGTCGGTATGCACGGCTCGGTGCTGAATTCCATCACCCACGACGCAACGATGCTGGACGCCTCGCTCGCCGCGGGCTGACTTCGAAAGCCAAGCTGGGGCGCACGCGAAAGCTTGCGCCCCAGTCGCTTTCAATAGGGATGTTTGGTGCTAACCACAACTGTCGATGGCTTGTGGGTACTACAGATACTCACCGGAATCGAAACTCTCGCCCCGGAATTGGGGCTGCGCGCCATTCGGCCGAGAGCCGAGACGCGGGACGCGGCGCTGGCCGACCCGGTGGCCGCGGACTTGCGCGCTGCCGGTGTGATCGATGAGGCCGGCACGGTCGACCACAATGTCGTCGAATGGCTGACGGTGTTGTCGCGGCGCGACGTCGCGTTGATGATCAACGTGCGCACCCCGAACAACGGGCGGGCCCTCACCGGCGCGTTGCTGGCGCGGTTCGCCGAATGGTGGGTGGTCCTCGAGCGATCCGAAGAGATGATCCGCCTCTCCGGGGCCGGGACGTCGACTGCCGAGGGTGCGGCGAATGCCGTGATTCGCGCGCAGATCGAGCGTCTGTGCGGGACCAACAAACCTGCATCGTTACGGCCGGTGACGTTGGACGTCGACGCGTTGCAAGAAAAAGCGACCAGCCGACAGGCACTGGAGTCGTTCCTGGCCGCTCAGCGTCTGGACGCCGACCAACTCCAGATCCTGAGAATGGCCTCCGACGCGGAGCGGTCCGCGCAGGCGGGGATCGTCGCGCTGCAATCGGGGGTGGCGCTTGCCGGACCGACACGCACCCAGGTCGAACCGAACGCGGTCACCATCATCGACACCCCCGAGGGGCGGATCGTCGCGGAGCACGAGTTGTCCGCCGGGAAAAGGTGGATGATCCTGGCGCCGGGAACATCGAGCAACATCACCGCCGCAGTTAATCGGATGATGCGTCGGCTCCCCGCAAATGATGAATGGTTTTCCTACCGAAAGGTTGTGTAAGTGAGGGGTTCCACACGCGTGTTAGCATCGGCATCGTGACAAATCCGTGGAACCCGGCACCGAATTCACCGGAGCAAGGCCGGCAAACGCCCAGATCATCTGCGGGTTCGCGTCCTCAGCACCCCGACTCCGTTTCGGAAACATTGCGTATCTCGGATATGGTCAGAGCGCGCAAAATTCCACCGGGTTCGGGTTGGCGTAAATTCATATATTCCGCAACTTTTCAAACCATTAATCTCGGCGAGTCACCGGCCGAACGGCATTACCGTGAATTGCAGGGACGCATTCGCCGTCACATCCGCAAGCAGTACGTCGTCGGCGTGGTATCGGGTAAGGGCGGCGTCGGTAAGACCACGCTGACCGCCTGCATCGGCGCGGTGTTCCGCGAGTGCCGGCCGGAGAACGTGGTGGCCATCGATGCGGCACCCGGATTCGGGACACTGGCCGGCCGGATCGACGAATCCCCGCCGGGCGACTACTCGGCCGTGTTGAACGACACCGATGTACAGGGCTATGCCGATATTCGGGAACACTTGGGGCAGAACAGCTTAGGGTTGGACGTGCTGGCCGGTAACCGTGCGTCGGATCAGCCCCGGCCGCTGGTTCCGTCCATGTTCGCCGGCGTGCTGTCGCGGCTCCGCCGCACGCACAACGTGATCGTGGTCGACACCTCCGACGATCTCGAGCATCCGGTGATGAAAGCGGTGTTCGACGCGTGCGACACGCTGGTGTTCGTCTCGGGTCTGACTGCCGACACCTCGCTGCCGGTGACCCGCGCCATCGACTTGTTGCGGTCGATGGGCTATCACGAATTGGTGTCCCGCAGCATGGTCATTTTGAATGACAGCCGCGACAAATACGACGCCGACGCACGCGCGTATCTCACGGAGCGATTCAGTCAATCAGGTGCGACGGTCGAATTCATGCCGTTCGATCCGCATCTGGCTAAAGGCGGAATTATCGATACCCGCCACGAATTGCAAAAGAAAACGCGGCTTCGGCTATTTGAGATCACTGCGGCGTTGGCGGATAAATACGTTCCGGACGCCGACAGGCCACGCTAATGGCGAAGGTCGCATTCCCCGCGCGTTGCGCAGTTGCAGTGGTATGTGGCGAACACCTTGTCTCGCAGGTGTACCCGGCGTCCGTGCCGGTCGAGGTCTTCATCGACAACATCGTCGAACTGCTCAACGATGAGCTCAAAAGGCGAGGTCTGACCGGACTGGAATCCGGTGTCGGCTACGAATTGCACAAAGCCAACGGCGTGCGACTCGACGTCACCAAAACTCTCGACGAGCTCGGCGTCGAGGACGGCGCCACGCTCGTGTTGATGCCTGCCGAAGAGGGCGATTCCTTCGAGCCGCAATACGAATCGCTGTCCACCGGGTTGGCCCGTGTCGGTCGGCGTCTGTTCGAGCCGGTCACTGCGGCCACCGCGGCCCACACCTCGCTGGCCATCCTGGCCATGATCTCGGCCGCGGTGCTGGCCCTGGCGCTGCGTGATCGCACCGCCAGCGACTCGATGCTGCCCAGCATCGTGACCGGTGTGCTCGGCCTGCTGATCGTCGGTGGCGCCGGGGCCGTGGGCGCGGTGGTGGCCGCACCGGGCAGATCTGATCGGCGGGTTCGCCTGGCTGTCGGTGCCGCTACTGGCGGTCAGCCTTGGCGCGGGCGCGCCCGGACCCGTCGGGGCGGCCCACGTCTTCATCGCGGCGCTCGCCGCGGCGATGCTGACCTGCGCGGTCGCGGTGTTCACCGGCCGGTTCGTCAATGTGGCCGCGACGACGGTGACGCTGTGTGGGCTTGGGGGAGTGATCGCTGCGGCCCGGATGTGGCGACCGGTGCCCGCCCAATGGCTGGGCATGTGCACGTTGGTCGTGCTGCTGTTCTTGCTGACCCTGGCGCCGACCATCGCGCTCTGGTCGGCGCGGATCAGGCCGCCGTACTTCGGCTCGGTGACGGGACGAGACCTCTTCCGGCGCAGCGCCGGCCTGCCGGTCGACGCCGTGACGCCGGTGGATGAGGCTGCCGAGGAAGAGTTGAGCCCGGACACCACCCCGCGCGGCGCGCAGATCGCCGCGGCGGCTGTCCGCGCCAACAATGTGCTGACCGGAATCTGCGTCGGCGCGAGCATCGCGTTGCCGGTCGCGGTATGGGCCACGCTGATGCCGGGCCATCACCGCAGTGGCTACGCGGTGGCGCTGGCCGGGTTGTTCGTCCTGATCTTCATCAGCCGTGGCCGTGCGTTCGCCGACAAGCGACAGGCCGTCGCGCTGGTATCCGGGGCTGCCGCTGCGACATGCGTCGGCGTGATCAAATACGCCTGGCACGCACCGGCGGCATCGTCGGACTCGGTGCTGTGGGGCGCGTTGATCCTGGCCGGCTTCGGTGCGGCCGGTTTGGTCGCGGCGCTGTTGGTGCCGATCACCCGGTTCACCCCGCTGGTGCGAATGATCGCCGAGTGGCTGGAGATCGCGGCGATCATCGCGGCGCTGCCGCTGGCCGCCTGGATCGGCGGTTTGTTCAACTGGGTGCGGATGCGATGAGGCCCGCGCTGGATGCCGCGGCGGATCTCCGCCCTGACGATGGTCGGCCTGCTGGTCGGCTGCCCGACTACTCTTCCTGCGGCACAGGCGATCCCGCCACCGATCGTCGACCCGGGCCGGGTTCCGCCGGACGGCAAGCCCGGGCCGGAGGCAGCCGATGCGGCAGAGCAACATCTGCGCACGCACCATCACCGTCGCCGAACCGAACGTCGCGGTGACCGCGCCCGGCTTCACGTTGCTCAATGTCGCCAAGGCGTGGCAGTACTCGACCGGTAACGGTGTGCCCGTCGCGGTCATCGACACCGGAGTCAACCCCACTCCGCGGCTACCGGTGATTCCCGGTGGCGACTACATCATGAGCGGCGACGGCCTGATGGACTGCGACTCACACGGAACCGTCGTCGCGTCGTTGATTGCCGCTGCGCCACAAGGTATTCCGATGCCCGCCGCGATGCCGGCCGCCCCGGCGTTCCCGCCACCGGCTGGTCCACCGCCCGCCATTGCGGCACCCCCGCCGCCCGGCGGACCTCCGCCACCGATCGCCCCCCCGCCGCCCCCGTCGCCGGTGACGATCACCGAGACCAAACCAGCTGCCGCCACCGCCACCGCCGCCCCCGGCGGACGAGCCGTCGAACGGACCGGGCGATCCGACGCCCGCCGCGCCGGATGATCCCGAGGTCCCGCCGCCTCCGCCCGGTGCACCGGACGGCGTCGCCGGGGTGGCCCCGCACGCGAGGATCATCTCCATCCGCCAGTCCTCACGGGCCTACGAGCTGGAACACATGGTCGGCGGCGACAACGAGGCCCGCAAGAAAGCCGGCTCGATCGCCACGCTGGCCAGCGCGATCGTGCATGCGGCGAACATGGGCGCCAAGGTGATCAACATCAGCGTCACCGCCTGTGTGTCGGCGGCAGATCCGTTGGACCAGAGCGCCATCGGAGCCGCAGTCTGGTATGCCGCGACGGTGAAGGACGCGGTGATCGTCGCGGCTGCCGGTAATGAGGGCGAAGACGAGTGCGCGCAGAATCCCGGCTTCGACCCGTTGGACACGGCGGATCCGCGGGACTGGCACCAGGTCAAGACGGTGTCGTCGCCGTCCTGGTTCTCCGACTACGTGCTGTCGGTTGGCGCCGTCGACAACACCGGCGCTCCGGTCAGCAAGAGCCTGTCCGGTCCGTGGGTGGCCGCCGCGGCGCCCGGCGTCGGGATCATGGGGCTGTCGCCGCAGACCGGGGGACCGGTGAACGCCTACCCGCCGCTGCGACCCGGGCGAAAAGAACATCCGTTCTGGGGCACCAGCTTTTCGGCGGCCTACGTCAGTGGGGTGGCCGCGCTGGTGCGGGCCAAGTATCCGGCGTTGACCGCGCACCAGATCGTCAACCGGATTCTGCAGACGGCGCACAACCCGCCGCGCGGCGTGGACAACCAAGTCGGTTACGGCGTGGTGGATCGCCGTGGCGGCGTTGACGTTCAACGTGCCGCCCGGTGACCGCCTGGCGCCCGGTGCGCAGAGCCGGCGTGATCGTGCCGGCCGCGCCGCCGCCACCGCCGGATCACCGTGCCCGCACCGTGGCGCTGGTGTTCGCCGGCCTGGTGGTCGCGGCCGTGCTGATCGCATCGCTTGTCGCGCGGGCTCGGCGAGAGCGATGACGGCCACGATCCGGCTGGCGATCATCGTCGGTATCTTCGCCGCCGGCCTCTTCGGCTGGGCAGTGGCCGGATACCCCGGCGCCGCAGTCGGTTTGGTCCTGGGCGTTGCGGCCGGCGTGGTGCGCTGGTGGCGCCAGCCGGCGTGGTCGTGGCTGATGCTGTGGCGTCAGCGCAAACGGGCGATCACGTTGAGCGAACCCATCACCGTGGCCAACGACCGGGCCGGCGGTGGTGTCCGCTACCAGGACGGCGTCGCGGTGGTGGCCGTGCAGTTGCTGCGGCAAGGCGCATCGACCGACGCTGTTCACCGGCTCGACAGCGACCTACACCGAGAACACCGTCGACGTCGCCGAGCTGCTGCCGTTGCTGCACCAGAGCCTGGGCCTGTCGATCGACTCGCTCAGCGTGGTCAGCGTCGGCGCGCGGCGTCGCAGCAGCGGCGACTACCCGCGGGTCTACGACACCTTGATCGGCACGCCACCGTACGCCGGGTCAGCGCGAGACCTGGCTGATCGTGCGGATCCTGGCGATGCCGAATGCCGAACGCGCTGCAATGGCGTACCTCGGCGGGCACCGCCACGTTGGCCGCGGCCCAGCGGATCGCAGCGGCGTTGCGGCAGCACGGGATTCGCGCGAAGGTCGCCACCGCGATCGACATCGTCGAATTGGAGCGCCGGTTGGGCTCCTCGGCGCTGAACGCGCATCACCAGCGCTGGCGTACCGCGCGCGGCGAAGGCGGCTGGCTGACGTCGTACTGGTATCGGCCCAGCGACATCACCGCGGAAAACCTCGAGCATGCGTGGGCGCTGCGGGCCGACGGAGTCATCCAGAACATCACCGTTTTCGGCGACGGCAGCATGACCGCCACGGTCACCGTGCGCACCGCCCAGCCGCCGACCGCCCCGCCGAGTGTGATGCTCAAGACGCTGCCGGGGGAGCAGGCCCGGGCGATCGCGGCCAACCTCTGCGGGCCGATGCCGGCGCTGCACGGCCTGCGCCGGGGCGTGCTGGCGGCCCCGCTGGTCATTCCGATCGGGCCATCCGGGGTGCTGCTGGGCAAGGTCGACGCCGGTAACCGGTTGACGATGCCGCTCGACGACCCGGGGGAGTTCAGTCGCGTGCACATCGCCGCCCAGGACGCATTGGCCAAACGAATCGTGGTGCGGCTGGCCGGTGCCGGCGAACGGATCACCGTGCACACCCGCGACCAGCAGCGTTGGGCCAGCGTGCGGATGCCCGACATCGCGGTGGGCACTCAGGTCAGGCCGATGGCCGGCACCACGGTCAGCGTGGTCGACGGCACGATCACTCCGGCGCCGCGGCCGAACACCCTGATCTCCATCGGCGAGCCCGGGACGCCGTATCGGGGATCGGCCGATGTGCTCATCACCCAGATCGGCCCGGCGACCGTCGATGTGACGGCAGCCGGACAACTGCATACGGTTGAGGTCGAGTTGTTCCGCGCCGAGAATCGTTACATCTCGTCGGAGCCGACGAACCTGAGGACATCCGAGCTCGAACCGGTGGACTAGACGATGACCTTCCGCCGGCGACGATAGGCGGAGCAGAGCGAGCCGGTAGAGGCAGAAGGAGCGGCGCGTGACGAGCAGCACGACCAATACGGCCGCCGCACGCAAGCGGTTCGATCAGGCGATGGCGTCTGTTCGACCGCGACCAGCGCGCCGCCCAGGCGCGGTTTCGCGAGGCCACCGAGATCGATCCGTCGATGGCCGACGCCTGGCTGGGCCGGATCGCGGCCGGCGACGAGGAGCTGACGTCGCTGCAGCAGCTGTACGCCTACGGCGCGCGGCTGCACCGCGAGACCAACCGGCTCGGTGTCCGGTTGTCGGCGTCGATCAAAGCCGGGCCGTACCTGGCGATCTCGGTGACCGAGTCCTCGCATGCAGGTCTGGCGCTGGCGAGCGCGCTGATCGACGATGGCCAGTTCGAGAAAGCCGAAGCGCTGCTGAAGGATTCGGCGCTGCTGGACACCTGGGAGAACCACCAGTGGCAGCAGTATGTGCGGGCATACCTGATGTTCGCCACCCAACGCTGGCCGGACGTGATCTCGGTGGCGGCGACCATCCTGCCGCCGCAGGCGATCATCATGTCGGCGGTGACCGCGGCCACCAACGCGCTGGCCGCCCACGCGGCGGCCCATCTCGGGCAGGCCCGCGTCGCGCTGGACTGGGCCGACCGGGTCGATCTGCGGGCCGGCGGTTCGGTCCGAGGCGCGTCGCCACCAATTGACCGACACCGCGGTGACGGCGATCGACCCTAACGAATTCCCTTTGATCGCAGCCGATCTCGCCTACGTGCGGGGCATGGCACATCGCCAGCTCGACGAGGAGGACAAGGCCCAGATCTGGCTGTCGAAGGCGACGATCAACGGCGCGCTGATCGAGCCGGCCAAGGACGCGCTGGCCGACCCGCAGCTGCAGTTGGTGGTCACCGACGAGGACACCATCAACACCCGCAGCAACAGGTGGGACGTCAGCACCGAGCGCTCCGCGCCAGGATCGCCGCGAAGAGCAGAACGAGGAGCGGCGCGAGGAGCTGCTGACCGAGGGTCGCGCGCTGCTGAACAACCAGGTCGGCTTGAGCGAAGTCAAACGGGCGGTGGCCGAGATCGAGGATCAGATCGAGGTCCGGGCCCTGCGGCTGGCGGCCGGGCTGCCGGTGACCAATCAGACCAACCACATGCTCCTGGTCGGACCGCCCGGTACCGGTAAGACGACGACCGCCGAGGCGCTGGGCAAGATCTACGCCGGGCTGGGCATCGTGCGGCATCCCGAGATCATCGAAGTCAAGCGCGCCGATTTCTGCGGTGAGCACATCGGCGCCTCCGGCCCGAAAACCAATGAGCTGATTGCCCGTTCGCTCGGCCGCATCCTGTTCATGGACGAGTTCTACAGCCTGGTGGAGCGTCACCACGACGGGCGACCGGACATGATCGGCATGGAGGCGGTCAACCAGCTGCTGGTGGCGCTGGAGGTGCACCGGTTCGACTTCTGCTTCATCGGCGCGGGATACGAGAAGGAAGTCGACGAATTCCTCACCGTCAACCCGGGTTTGGCGGGCCGGTTCAACCGCAAGCTGCGGTTCGCGTCCTACGCGCCCGACGAGCTGGTGGAGATCGCCGTGCGCTACGGCCAACCGCGGGCGACGGTGATCGAGCCCGCCGCCCGCGAGGCGCTGAACATGGCCTGCAAGACGCTGCGGGCCTACCTGGCGCCCGACGGACTGCACGGTATCGACGTGATGCAGAACGGCCGTTTCGCCCGCAACGTCGTCGAGCGCGCCGAGCGGCTGCGTGACTCCCGGGTCGCCGCCCAGCACCGCACCGACAAAGGCTCGGTGACCGTCGAAGACCTCGAGACGCTGCGTACCCAGGACATCGTCGCCGCGGTCACCGACGCCTGCGCGGAAAAGCATGTGCCGCTGCAGCTTTGAGTCGACTAGCGAGGCTATCGGATCGAACCGGAAGACCGCGATGCGGCCCGCCAGCGCCTCGAACTCGTCGGGCGTTCCGTCGACCACCATGCCGGAGCTCTTCGCGAACTGACACCCGACCGGCACCTCGGCCGGGTAAAGCCGAAGTATCGGGCGGGCCTGTGCCGCAGTCAGTTCCACGATCTTGACCGCCCGCGACCGTCGGCCCCGGCTGAGGGTGCCGGTGCCGGCGGCCCGGGCGTTGGCGGCCCAGTCCGCGCCGGGGTACCCGGCGACCACGTAGAGGCCGCCGTCGAATCGGAACGGTGTCATCGGGGTGCTGCGCGGCTTACCCGACTTGCGGCCGGGCACGGTCAGCACCATGGCGGGTCCGGTCGGTATGCCGAGCTTCTGCACCGCCATCATCAGCTTGTTCATCGGTTTGAGGTATCGCGGCGGACGCGGATCGGACATGTGTTGTCTCCGGTGACTATTTGGTGAAGAGCTGACGGTGATCGGAGACCCACTGCGCGAAAGGCGTCGCCGGTTGCGCGGTGATCTTCTCGACGTCGTGGGTGACCAGTGCCGGCTTGTCGACCGCGTCGGCCAGCATCAGCCAGGTACGCGTCGGCGAATTCGGCGCCCAGGCCGATGCTGATGAAGCGCTGCCGCACAGCCTCGAGCGGGGCTTCGACGTAACGCAGCGGCCGGCCCAGTGACGGTGCCGATGACACCGACCAGCTCGGCGTTGGTGAACGCCTGCGGCCCGGTCAACGGAATCCGCTGTCCGACAAGCTCATCGGTCAGCAGAGCGCGGGCGGCGACCGCGGCGATGTCGGCCTCGACGATCGGCGCGCTGGAAGCGTCGGCGATACGGCCCGCCGACGACGTCGCCCGCCCGGATCTGCGCCGACCACATGCCGGCGAAGTTCGTCGCGAACACCGACGGCCGCAGACTCACCCACGCCAGGCCGGAGTCGACGCAGAGTTGCTCGACTTCCTTGTTGCGGTCGCCGCGAACCCGCGACGGCTGTCGCGCGAAATCGTCGTCGGCGTTGATGGCCGACAGCGCCACCAGTCTGGCGACTCCGGTGTGTCGTGCCGCTGCCACCACGTCGGCAAGATCGTCACCGAGCGCGCGGGAGTTCAGGAACACCGCCGATGCCCCGGGCAGCGCGTCGACGGCCGAGCCCAGCGCCTGCACGCCGTCGGGAAACCCCGCGGTGTGCGGTGTACGGGTGACGGCGCGCACCTGTGCGCCCGCGGCGACGAGCAGCGATACCAGCGGGCGTCCGACATTGCCGGTCGCGCCGGTCACAACGATGGTCATGGTGGCCTCCTTGTCAGGGTTGCTTTTCATCAAGGACGGGCCGCGAGGTGGGAAAGTTACCGGCTGCACCGTGTAACTTTTCGTCGACCCAGATCGTCGTGAACACATGACCAACACCGCTTCAGCACAGATCGCCGAGGCCTGGCGACACCATCGCCCCTACCTGGTGAACCTGGCCTACCAGATGCTGGGCGATGTCGGCGACGCCGAAGACGTTGCGCAGGAAGCGTTTCTGCGGCTCTCGAGCGCCGACGCCGGCACGATCGAGGACGTTCGCGCCTGGCTGACCGTCGTGGCGGGCCGGCTGTGTCTGGATCAGGTGCGCTCGGCGCGTGCCCGCTACGAGCGGCCCGACGACATCGGCGCAGAGGCCGTCACGCTCAACCAGCCCGGCCGGCTGAACCCGGCCGACCGGGTCACCCTCGACGACGAGGTGCGCACGGCGCTGCTGGAGGTGCTGCGCCGGCTGAGCCCCGGCGAGCGGGTGTCGTTCGTCTTGCACGACGTGTTCGGGGTGCCCTTCGACGCGATCGCGGAGACGGTCGGCCGCCCGGTCGGCACCTGCCGGCAGCTCGCCCGGCGGGCGCGGGCGAAATTCGCTCTCGCGCAACCGAAGCCGGGCGAGGTGTCGACGGCCCAGTGTCGATGGCCGAGCACCAGCTGGTCACCGAGAAGTTCATCACCGCCTGCGCGAACGGCGATCTGCAGGCGCTGGTCGAGGTGCTGGACCCGACCGTGTGGGGCGTCGGCACGGTCCTCGCCGATCCGGCGCCGCCCCCGCAGATCAACCACGGTCCCCACGATGTCGCGGTCAACCTGCTGCGCTACCTGGGCCCGGGTGCGACGGTGGTCAGCGGTCCGGCCGGCCAGCCCGTGCTGCTGGCCTTCGCCGAGCGACGCCTCTTCGCCGTCGTCGTGCTGACCATCGGCGAACACCTGGTGACCAAGATCGAAGCCACCGCCGACCCGTCGGCGCCGTGTCTAGCGGGTCTCCCGCGCCTTCGTCCCGGGCCGCGAAGAACCCGGCGACCGCGGCGGAGATCTCCAGGAACGTGCGGCGCGTCCTGCGAGCCAGCTCGCTGCGGACGTCGATGACGCCGCCGGGTCGCAGATGCGGGTCGAAGGGCACCTGGACCACCGTCTGACCGCGCTCGAGGAACTGGTTTGCCAGCGCAGATCGGTGACGCTTGTCCGAGTGACCGTCCGAATCGTTGAGCACCACCACGGTGCGCTGCAGCAGACCGGTGCGGCCGTGCGCCGCCAGCCACTCCATCGTCTGCGCCGCGGCACCGGCACCATCGGCCCAGGGCGAGGAGACCACGATCAACGCGTCGAGGTCGCTCAGCGCCTCCTGGGTCACCGGCGCGTCCATCGTCGAACCGCAGTCGATGATCGCGATCGTGAAATGGCGGTCGAGCCGCGAGGTGGCTTCGCGATACAGCGCCGGGTCGAGCACCCGCCGCGGGCCGGCGGTCGGTTCCCCGGCCAGCACGTAGAGGCCCGCCGAGTTGCTGCCGACGCGGCTGCTCACGTCGGCGAACGATCGAAGGTTCTGGTCGGAGGCGATCTCCCAGTACGAGCCGTTGGTGCGCGGGTCGATCCTGCTGCC
This sequence comes from uncultured Actinomycetota bacterium, assembly GCA_963796825.1. Classification (GTDB taxonomy): domain Bacteria; phylum Actinomycetota; class Actinomycetes; order Mycobacteriales; family Mycobacteriaceae; genus Mycobacterium. The sequence continues at coordinate 1,393,977 of CAWCNE010000002.1, read as the reverse complement.
GAGCCGGCCGAACGCGGTGTCGGCGTCGATCGCGACCACGCGGTCCTGCCGGCGAAGCTCGGCGAAGATCGACCCGACGCTGGCGGCGACGGTCGTCTTGCCGACACCGCCTTTGCCCAGCACGCCGACCTTGTAATTGCCCCGAAGCGCCGACCCGATGGTGGCCTCGTAGGCGGCGTCCTGCTTTTCGCCGGCCGACGGGCCGAGGTTGACCAGCCCGAACGTGGCCTTGAAGACGGCACGCCGCCAGCCGTAGCCGGGTCCGGGTGGGCGGGCCCGATCAACGCCCGGTGTGAAGTCGATGTTGCTCCACGGGGTGCGCTCCGGCGGAGACGGAGGCGCGGTGCGTTCCGGCGGCGGGGGCGGTGAAGGGGGCGCGGGCCGCTGGGGCGGAGCTGGACGAGGATCGCCGGTGTGCGGGTGGGCCGGCGGAGGTGGTCCTGCCGGGCCGCCTTGTGGAACAGACCGTTGCCGGTCCCGCAGGAAGTCGTCCGGCTCGGTCATGAGCCCGTGCTGACGCGTTCGGAGGTCCAGTACTCCCGCAAGCTGGTCACCCGGTTGCCGTCCAGTTCGAGAATGGCGACTTCGCGCATCCTTTTGCGGTGGCCTTGGACGACGTCGTCGAAGCGGGCTTCCCACTCCGCGATGGCTGTGGTGCCGTCGAGGTAAAGATTGAGCAATTCCGTCTGAATGTTGGCCTGCGCTTCGACGACCTTGCTCTGCCAGTACTCGCGGATCCCGGCATGGTCACAGATGGGCTCGCCTAAAACCCGCTCGTGATACGTCGCGGTTGGGGTGAAGACGGTGAGGATCAGGTCGGGATCCTGAGTGGTCCAGGCCCGAAGGTAGATGTCGATGAGATTGCGCACGTCTTGCTTGCCCAAGCTCATGCAAGCATCGTAGAGCTGCCGGCGCCGCGATCGGTGATTGCGCTGGTCACGAGCTTCCGCCGCCGCACGGGGGCCGAAAAAATCTCGGCAACTTTTGCCCGCGACGAACCGAAGCGCCGCGACGCCGGTGATCCGGGCCGCCCCCGGCCTCCGCCGCGGGCCGTTTAACCCTTGCTGCCACGCCTTTTGGTGAGCTGGGTCACCCGCCGGGTACCAGCGGTGTGAGCCAGGCGGGTTTTCGGCGTTGCGGCGGGAGATAATCACAGCAAACTAGCCGTCCGGAACGGGCGAAAAGGGGCCGCCGGTCGTGCGCAGCGCAGCGGCCTCCGCCGGGCCCAATTGGTCTGCGGCACAGAAGGATCTGTGCCTCCCGGAGGCAGATGACGTCACAACCGCGCGGCGCCGGGCGCCGTCGGGTTATCATGGGCCAAGTTGGCATGTCAGGCGGGTTTTGTCATATCGTTTTACGACTTGTCGAGAACCGGTTACCGGGCCACCGTTCAGCGCCGTACGGATACTCCCCAGCCGGGATCGTCGTTATCCGGCGAGCAGCACATCGACAAGACCGAGGGGGCCCAGCCCGCAGCCTCCAGGGCGCGGCCTCCAACGGACAGCTTTGCGAATGCTGCGACAGAAATTCTGGTGAAGGAGCAGGTGCGAATGGCGCCCAACCGCTCGCGGTCTCAAGGGCTCTACAACCCCGCATTCGAGCACGACTCGTGCGGGGTGGCCATGGTCGTCGACATGCACGGCCGTCGCAGCCGCGACATCGTGGACAAGGCGATCACCGCGCTGGTCAACCTCGAACATCGCGGCGCCCAAGGTGCCGAGCCGCACAGCGGTGACGGCGCCGGCATCCTGATCCAGATTCCCGACGACTTCTTCCGTCAGGTGGTCGACTTCGACCTGCCCGAGGCGGGTAGCTACGCCACCGGCATCGCGTTCCTGCCGCAGTCGTCCAAAGACGCGGCAGCGGCCGTCGCCTCGGTCGAGAAGATCGTCGAGGCCGAGGGCCTGCAGGTACTGGGCTGGCGCAACGTTCCGACCGACGACTCCTCCCTGGGCGCGCTGGCCCGCGACGCGATGCCCACGTTCCGGCAGATCTTCATCGCCGGCGCCGAGGGCATGCAGCTGGAGCGGCGCGCCTACGTCATCCGCAAGCGCGCCGAGCACGAGCTGGGCACCAAGGGCCCGGGCCAGGACGGCCCCGGACGAGAAACCGTCTACTTCCCAAGCCTTTCCGGCCAGACCTTCGTCTACAAGGGCATGCTGACCACGCCGCAGCTCAAGGCGTTCTACCTCGACCTGCAAGACCAGCGGCTGACCAGCGCGCTGGGCATCGTGCACTCGCGGTTCTCCACCAACACCTTCCCGTCCTGGCCGCTGGCGCACCCGTTCCGGCGCATCGCGCACAACGGTGAGATCAACACCGTCACCGGCAACGAGAACTGGATGCGCGCCCGCGAGGCGTTGATCGACACCGACGTGTTCGGTGTCCACGGCGACGCCGAAAATCGACAAGCTGTTCCCGATCTGCACGCCGGGCGCTTCGGACACCGCACGCTTCGACGAGGCGCTCGAGCTGCTGCATCTGGGCGGTCGCAGCCTGCCGCACGCGGTGCTGATGATGATCCCGGAGGCCTGGGAGCGGCACCCGTCGATGGATCCCGCGCGCCGGGCGTTTTACGAGTACCACGCGTCGCTGATGGAGCCGTGGGACGGCCCGGCGTCGATGACGTTCACCGACGGCACGGTCGTCGGCGCGGTGCTGGACCGTAACGGCCTGCGCCCGTCCCGCATCTGGGTCACCGAGGACGGCCTGGTCGTGATGGCCTCCGAGGCCGGCGTGCTCGACCTGGACCCGTCGAAGGTGGTGCGCCGGATGCGGCTGCAGCCCGGCCGGATGTTCCTGGTCGACATGACCGAGGGCCGCATCGTCTCCGACGAGGAGATCAAGGCCGAGCTGGCCGCCGAGCAGCCCTATCAGGAGTGGCTCGACAAGGGCCTGATCCCGCTGGCCGAGCTGCCTCAGGGCAACTACGAGCGGATGCTGGAGCACCGGGTTGTGTTGCGGCAGTTGGTGTTCGGCTACACCTACGAAGAACTCAACCTGCTGGTCGCGCCGATGGCGCGCACCGGCGCCGAGCCGATCGGCTCGATGGGAACCGATACGCCGGTCGCCGTGCTCTCGCAGCGGCCGCGGATGCTCTACGACTATTTCCAGCAGTTGTTCGCCCAGGTGACCAACCCGCCGCTGGACGCCATCCGCGAAGAGGTGGTGACCAGCGTGCAGGGCACGGTCGGGCCGGAGGGCGATCTGCTCAACCCGAACGCGGATTCCTGCCGCCAGATCATCCTTCCGCAGCCGATCCTGCGTAACCACGAACTGGCCAAGCTGATCAACCTCGACCCCGACGTGGAAGTCAACGGTCGTCGGCATGGCTTGCGGTCCAAGGTGATTCGCTGTCTATACCCGGTCGCCGAGAATGGCGCCGGGCTCAAAGCTGCGCTCGACGACGTTCGGGAGCAGACGTCGGCGGCGATCGCCGACGGGGCGCGGATCATCATTCTGTCCGACCGGGAGTCCGACGAGAAGCTGGCGCCGATCCCGTCCCTGCTGGCCGTCTCGGCGGTGCACCACCACCTGGTCCGGGAACGCAGCCGCACCAAGGTCGGCCTGGTCGTGGAGACCGGCGACGCCCGCGAGGTGCACCACATGGCCGCGCTGATCGGCTTCGGCGCGGCGGCGATCAACCCGTACATGGCGTTCGAGTCGATCGAGGTCATGCTCGACCGCGGTGACCTCAAAGACCTCGACCGCGAGACGGCGCTGAAAAACTACATCAAGGCCGCCGGCAAGGGTGTGCTCAAAGTGATGTCCAAGATGGGCATCTCGACGCTGGCCTCCTACACCGGCGCGCAACTGTTCCAGGCCGTCGGCGTCGACGAGGGCGTGCTCGGCGAATACTTCACCGGCCTGGCCTGTCCCACCGGCGGGGTCAACCTGGCCGACATCGCCGCCGACGTCGCGTCCCGTCACGCGCTGGCCTTCCTGGACCGGCCCGACGAGCGTGCCCACCGCGAACTCGAGGTGGGCGGGGAATACCAGTGGCGCCGCGAAGGCGAGTACCACCTGTTCAACCCCGACACCGTGTTCAAGCTGCAGCACTCCACCCGCACCGGCCAGTACCAGGTCTTCAAGGAGTACAGCCGGCTGGTCGACGACCAGAGCGAGCGGATGGCGTCGCTGCGCGGCCTGCTGAAGTTCCGCGACGGGCTGCGCCCGCCGGTGCCGCTCGACGAAGTGGAGCCGGCCAGCGAGATCGTCAAGCGCTTCTCGACCGGTGCGATGAGCTACGGCTCGATCTCCGCCGAGGCGCACGAGACGCTGGCCATCGCGATGAACCGGCTCGGCGGCCGGTCGAACTCCGGCGAAGGCGGCGAGAGCGTCACCCGCTTCGACCGCGAGGCCAACGGCGACTGGCGCCGCAGCGCGATCAAGCAGGTCGCGTCGGCCCGCTTCGGTGTCACCTCGCATTACCTGAGCAACTGCTCCGACATCCAGATCAAGATGGCCCAGGGCGCCAAACCCGGTGAGGGCGGCCAGCTTCCGGCCAACAAGGTCTACCCGTGGATCGCCGAGGTGCGGCACTCCACGCCCGGTGTGGGCCTGATCTCCCCGCCGCCGCACCACGACATCTACTCGATCGAGGATCTGGCCCAGCTGATCCACGACCTCAAGAACGCCAACCCGTCCGCCCGGATCCACGTGAAGCTGGTCTCGGAGAACGGTGTCGGCACCGTTGCGGCCGGTGTGTCCAAGGCGCACGCGGACGTGGTGTTGATCTCCGGCCACGACGGCGGCACCGGCGCCACCCCGCTGACGTCGATGAAGCACGCCGGCGCGCCGTGGGAACTCGGCCTGGCCGAGACTCAGCAGACGTTGCTGCTCAACGGATTACGCGACCGGATCGTCGTCCAGGTCGACGGGCAGCTCAAGACCGGGCGTGACGTGATGGTCGCGGCGTTGCTCGGTGCCGAGGAGTTCGGTTTCGCCACAGCACCTTTGGTGGTGTCGGGCTGCGTGATGATGCGGGTGTGCCACCTGGACACCTGCCCGGTCGGCGTGGCCACGCAGAACCCGGTGCTGCGCGAGCGGTTCGCCGGCAAGCCTGAATTCGTGGAGAACTTCTTCCTGTTCATCGCCGAAGAGGTCCGCGAATACATGGCGCAGTTGGGTTTCCGCACCGTCAACGAGGCGGTCGGTCAGGTCGGCTCGCTGGACACCACGCTGGCCCGGGCGCACTGGAAGGCGCACAAGCTCGACCTGTCGCCGGTGTTGCACGAGCCGGAATCGGCCTTCATGAACCAGGACCTGTACAACAGCTCCAAGCAGGACCACGGCCTGGACAAGGCGCTGGACCAGCAGCTGATCGTGATGAGCCGCGAGGCGCTGGACTCCAAGAAACCGGTGAGCTTCTCCACCACCATCGCCAACGTCAACCGCACCGTCGGCACCATGCTCGGCCACGAGGTGACCAAAGCCTATGGCGGCCAAGGCTTGCCGGACGGCACCATCGACATCACCTTCGAAGGCTCGGCCGGCAACAGCTTCGGCGCGTTCCTGCCGAACGGCATCACGCTGCGGGTCTACGGCGACGCCAACGACTACGTCGGCAAGGGCCTGTCCGGTGGACGCGTCGTGGTTCGGCCGCCGGACAACGCGCCGCCGGACTACGTCGCCGAAGACAACATCATCGGCGGCAACGTCATCCTGTTCGGCGCCACCAGCGGCCAGGCGTTCCTGCGCGGGGCGGTCGGCGAGCGGTTCGCCGTGCGTAACTCCGGCGCACATGCGGTGGTCGAGGGCGTCGGCGATCACGGCTGCGAATACATGACCGGCGGCAAGGTGGCGATCCTGGGCAGCACCGGCCGCAACTTCGCGGCGGGCATGTCCGGCGGAATCGCCTACGTCTATGACCCCGAGGACGCATTGGAAGCCAACCTCAACTCCGAGATGGTCGGCCTCGAGGCTCTCGACGAGGACGATCTCGAGTGGCTGCAGGGAATGCTGCAGGCGCACGTCGACGCCACCGACTCCGCTGTCGGCCAGCGCATCCTGGGCGACTGGGGCACCGAGCAGCAACGCTTCGCCAAGGTGATGCCCCGCGACTACAAGCGGGTGCTGGAGGCGATCGCCGAGGCTGAGCGCACCGGCACCGATCCCGACGAAGCGATCATGGCGGCCGCCAATGCCTGATCCCAGGGGTTTCCTCAAGTACACCCACCGCGAGACGCCCCAGCGGCGGCCGGTGGACCTGCGGCTCAAAGACTGGAACGAGGTCTACGAAGACTTCCCGCACTCGAACCTGCAGCACCAGGCGAGCCGCTGCATGGACTGCGGAATTCCGTTCTGCCACAACGGTTGTCCGCTGGGCAACCTGATTCCGGAATGGAACGACCTGGTCCGCACCGACCGGTGGCGGGACGCCATCGAACGACTGCACGCGACCAACAACTTCCCTGAATTCACCGGCCGGCTCTGCCCGGCGCCGTGCGAATCGTCCTGCGTGCTGGGCATCAACCAGGATGCGGTGACGATCAAGCAGATCGAAGTCGAGATCATCGACAACGCCTTCGACGAAGGCTGGGTGGTTCCGCTGCCGCCCGAGCCGGACCAGCACACCGGCAAGAAGGTGGCGGTGGTCGGCTCCGGGCCGGCCGGTCTGGCCGCCGCGCAGCAGCTGACCCGGGCCGGTCACGCGGTGACGGTGTTCGAGCGCGCCGACCGCATCGGCGGCCTGCTGCGCTACGGCATCCCCGAGTTCAAGATGGAAAAGCGCCACCTGGAACGTCGGCTCGACCAGATGCGGGCCGAGGGCACCGAATTCCGCGCCGGCGTCGACGTCGGCGTCGACATCACCGCCGAGCGAGTTGCAGTCCGACTTCGACGCGGTGGTGCTGGCCGGCGGGGCGACCGCCTGGCGTGACCTGCCGATCCCCGGCCGCGAGCTGGACGGCATCCACCAGGCGATGGAATACCTGCCGTGGGGCAATCGCGTTCAGGAGGGCGACGACGTTCTCGGCGCGGACGGCGAGCCGCCGATCACCGCCAAGGGCAAGAAGGTCGTCATCATCGGCGGCGGCGACACCGGCGCCGACTGCTTGGGCACCGCACACCGTCAAGGCGCGGCGAGCATCCACCAGTTCGAGATCATGCCGCGGCCGCCGGAGACCCGCGCGTCGTCCACACCGTGGCCGACCTACGCGATGATGTTCCGGGTGTCCTCGGCGCACGAAGAAGGCGGCGAGCGGGTGTTCTCGGTCAACACCGAAGAATTCGTCGGCCGCGACGGTCACGTCGCTGCGCTGAAGGTGCACGAGGTGACGATGCAGGACGGCAAGTTCGTCAAGACCGAGGGCAGCGACTTCGAGACTCGAGGCCGACCTGGTGTTGCTGGCGATGGGCTTTGTCGGTCCGGAGCAGAAGGGACTGCTGACCGACCTCGGTGTCGACCTCACCGATCGCGGCAACGTATCGCGTGCCACCAACTTCGAGACGTCGGTCCCGGGTGTGTTCGTGGCCGGTGATGCAGGTCGGGGCCAGTCGCTGATCGTCTGGGCGATCGCCGAGGGCCGCGCCGCGGCTGCGGGGGTGGATCGTTTCCTGATGGGCGAAACCGCCCTGCCGGCGCCGATCGTCCCGACCGCCGCGCCGCAACGCTAGTCACATTCGTCACAGCAGAAACATTTGATAAATGCTGCGGCGAGTCTTACACTGTTTGCCAGCTAAAGGCTGTCTAATAGTTCGATACGGGCGCCGCGGGGTGTGACGCCCGGTTGAACTGATCGACCGCAGGAGTAAGCGCTGTGTACTATGAACCCGATGACCCGCTCCCGGGTCGGACGTATCGCCTGGTCATGGTTCCGTCACCCAGTCAAGAGCCGCGAATTCCCGGCCAGGCTCGAGCGCCTGGTAACCGCCGACGATCTGGTTCGCTTCGGCGTATAACTGCCTTTCCGGCAGCTCGGCGTGAACCGCGGGCGTTTGCTCGTCGTTGCTCGTTCGTGACGTTCGTGAGATGCAGTCGACGCTTTCGAACCATCTCGCCGACTGCCGATGAGGTCGGCCACCACCCGTGATGACGCCGATCTGACCCCCCTCGACACGGCTGGGCGTCTCCAGCGGCGCTGCGACCTGCGTCGACGTCGGATCGCGGTGCGGAAAGCGTCCAATCGGATTCCAACTGGGCGTTGTTAGGTGATCAGTCCCGAGTCCCGGATCGCCTCGGCCAGCGGTTCCAGGACGGCCGGGTCGTGCGGCGTCGGGATGTAGACGATGCCCAGATCGAGGCCTTCGGCGGCCAGTCCGGCGGCGTCCTCGATGACCTTCGCGTAGTCGAGGTCAGCCTCCAGCCGCAGGTGCGCCGACGTCATGATCTCCTTCGGGTCGCGCCCGATATCGGCGCAGTGCGACGCCAGCACCTCGCGCTTGTGTCTGAAGACATCCGGTGGTCCGCCGACGAAGTTCCAATGCTGGGCGTACTGGGCGGTGATCCGTAGCGTGCGCTTTTCGCCACTGCCGCCGATGCAGATCGGCGGATGCGGACGTTGCGGGCCTTTCGGCTCGTTGCGGGCGTCCTTGAACTGATAGAACTTCCCGTCGAAGTTGGTGGTCTCCTTGCTGAGCAGGCTGGTCAACACCTCGCAGGCCTCTTCGAACCGGTCGAAGCGCTCCTTGATGCTGCCCAGCTCGATGCCGTACGCGCCGGACTCCTCCTCGTTCCAGCCGGCGCCGATGCCCAGTTCCAGCCGGCCGTTGGAGATGACGTCAAGGGCCGCAGCCATATTGGCGAGCACCGCGGGATGGCGGTAATGAATGCCGGTGACCAGGGTGCCCAGCCGCAATCGGGTAGTCGCCTGGGCCAGCGCGGTCAGCGTGGTCCAGCCCTCTAGACACGGCCCGGTACTGTCGCTGAAGATCGGATAGAAGTGGTCGAAGGTCCATCCGGACTCGAAGACGTCGATATCGTCGGCGGCCTGCCAAACGGCCAACATCTGTGCCCAGGTGGTGTTTTGGGGTGAGGTTTTGAACGCAAATCGCATGAGCCCGACGGTAGTCCAGGCCCTGCAACCATGGCGCGACGCCCGCGAGTATGCGGACCCGACGGTGGGCAGTGCGCTGCCCATCGACGTCAAGATCACCCTGCTGTCCGCCGGCCTGATCTTCCTGCTCGCGCTGGTGCTCGGCGTCTGGAAGTACCGACAAGTGCTGATCTCGCCGGAACACCGCGCGCATCCCTATGTCGACATCGCCCACCGCGCCGCGCTGCTGTACTCCTTCGCCGCCCTGCTGGTCGCGGTGTTCGTCCAGCTGAGCGTCTGGCCGGCGTGGGTAAACCTGACCGCGGCGATGGTCCTGGTGTTCTTCTTCGTCTTCGCGATCCTCAGCTACATCGTCCACGGTCTGAAGCAGGACACCGACAACCAGTTCGCCAATCCCGACCGGGCGCTGCGGGTGGGCATGATCGCGCTCGTCGTCGGCGAGGTCGGTGGCTTCGGGGTCCTGCTGGCCGGATTCATCGCCGGGCAGTTCTAGCCGGCGGGGCACACTGGAGCGATGGACCCGGTAGCCGCTCTGCGACAGATCGCCTACTTCAAGGACCGCGCGCGCGAGGATTCGCGGCGGGTGATGGCGTACCGCAACGCCGCCGACATCGTCGAGCGTCTCGACGACGCCGAGCGCGAACGGCACGGGCAGGCCAACAGCTGGCAGTCGCTGCCGGGCATCGGCCCGAAAACCGCCAAGGTGATCGCCCAGGCCTGGTCCGGCCGCGAACCGGACGCACTGGCCGAATTGCGTTCGACGGCAGCCGATCTCGGTGGTGGCGAGGTGCGCGCCGCGCTGCGCGGCGATCTGCATCTGCATTCGAACTGGTCGGACGGCTCGGCGGACATCGAGGAGATGATGGCCACCGCAGCGTCGTTGGGCCATGAATACTGTGCGCTGACCGACCATTCGCCGCGCCTGACGATCGCCAACGGACTCTCCGCCGGAGCGCCTGCGCAAGCAACTCGATGTCATCGACGAGCTTACGAGATCGGTTCTCGCCCATGCGAATTCTGACCGGCATCGAAGTCGACATCCTCGACGACGGCAGCCTCGACCAGGAGCCGGAGTTGTTGGAGCGCCTCGACATCGTGGTGGCCAGCGTGCACTCCAAGCTGTCGATGGATTCCGCGGCGATGACCCGCCGGATGGTTCGCGCCGTCAGCAACCCCCACGCCGATGTGCTCGGCCACTGCACCGGCCGGCTGGTCGCCGGAAACCGTGGCATCCGGCAAGGAGTCGACGTTCGACGCCGAAGCGGTGTTCACCGCGTGCCTCGAGCACGGCACCGCCGTCGAGATCAATTCGCGTCCCGAGCGCCGCGATCCGCCGACCCGGCTGCTGAACCTGGCGCTGGAGATCGGCTGCGATTTCAGCATCGACACCGACGCGCATGCGCCGGGCCAACTCGATTTCCTCGGCTATGGCGCGCAGCGCGCGCTGGACGCCGGTGTCCCCGTCGAGCGCATCGTCAACACCTGGCCGGTCGACAAGCTGCTGGCCCGGACCCACCAGAATTAACGCCCGGCGGCGTACTTTCACCGCCTTAAGGTTGAGCAATGATGTGGTGGCCGGTGGCGGTGACGGCGGTGGCGCTCGGCGCCTGTGCCGTGCCGACCGTAGCGGCGGACCCGGGCTCGCTGCCGGACCTGAGCGGGTACACCACGACTGAACCCGACGGCTACTCGACGTACTACGACTACCCGACAACCGGTGGCGCGCAGTTCGTCACCCCGGGTGGATACCGGTGCCGGATCACCTATACGGGGCGCGCCAACCCCGCATTCAAGGCGGCGATGTGCTGGGGCTCGTTACCGGGAACGTCGTCCAACTATGTGGGCGTATCGGCAGCGTTGGAATCCGGCCCGGCAAAGTTCTCCAACGGAGATGTGGCCGAACTGGAAAAGTACCGGAAGCCGCCGGGTGACTCTGCGCCGGTGACGATCAGCCCGGACGCCTATAAGCCTCTTCCTGTGGGCAGCAAGGTGACCTACCGGGACTCGGCGACCTGCGCGGTCGCCGACGCGATGACCGTCTGCCTGTTGGGCGAGCATGGCTTTGTGTTGAAACCGGATGGGAGTCAAGCGTTTTAAGCGGCGTCAGTCCGGCAGGTGGGGCATCTCCAAACCGGCGTCACGCCCGACGAGCACGCCGCGGGTCAGCGCCGACCGGCCGTAGCGGCGTCGCACGCTGTCGACCGCCGCGTCGACGGTGGCGGGTTCGGCTCCCGTCGTGAAGGGCAGCACCAGTTGCTCGGCGCCGTCGCGGTCGATCTCCGGAGACCGCGAACCCCACCAGGGTCAGCCCCCGTTCGGCGATCAACGGCGCTGCGGCCGCGACCAACTGCCGGGCCGCGCCGAGCAGGGCCTGCGTCGAGCAGGTCGCCCACGGCAGGGTGTGCGAGCGGGTGGCCCGGCCAAAGTCGTTGAACCGCAACCGCAATGTGACGGTCCGGCCGGTCCGCCCGGCCGCACGCATCCGGCCGGAGATCCGATCGATCAAGCCGATCACCACCGCGTCGACCTCGGCCGCCGACATGCTGTTGCCCGCGCGGCCCAGCGCCCGCTGTGCCCCCACCGACCGCCGGCGAACTCCCGTCGTCACCCGACGGCGATCGATGTTGCGCGACAACGCGTACAGCTGCCGGCCCATCGCGCCGCCGACCATCGACGCCAGCATGGACTCGCTGAGCTCGGCGACGTCGGCGACCGTTTCGATGCCATGCACCCGCAGCTTGTCGGCCGTCACCGCCCCGACGCCCCACAACCGCCGCACCGGCAGCGGATGCAGGAAAGCGAGCTCACGCCCGGGCGGAACCAGCAACAGGCCGTCCGGCTTGGCCTCTTGGCTGGCCACCTTGGCGAGGAACTTGGTCCGCGCGATGCCGACGGTGATCGGCAGCCCGACCCGGTCGCGGACCTCGGTGCGCAGCCGGGCCGCGATCTGCACCGGCGTCCCGGAGACTCGCCGCAGCCCGCCGACGTCCAGGAACGCCTCGTCCACCGAGATCGCCTCCACCAGCGGGGAGGTGTCGCGGAAAACCTCGAACACCGCCGTCGCTGGCCTGGCTGTAGGCCGACATCCGCGGCGGAACCACCACGGCCTGTGGGCACAGCCGCCGCGCTTGGGCGCCGCCCATCGCGGTACGCACGCCGTAGGCCTTGGCCTCGTAGCTGGCCGCCAGCACCACCCCGCCGCCGACGATCACCGGCCGGCCGCGCAGCCCCGGGTCGTCGCGTTGCTCGACGGATGCATAGAACGAGTCGAGGTCCGCGTGCAGGATGGTGGCGTCACCGCCGGAGACACGCACGAACATATGTTCGCATCAACCGGTGACAGACGGGCGATCTAGACCTGTTCGCCGTAGATGCTGGTCACCCAGATGTGGACCAGCGTCTCGAGCAGCCGCTCCTTGGGCACCGACGGACTGTCGCCGGCGAACGAGCTCAGCATCATCTTCTCGTTGAGCAGGTTCAGCGCCGCCGAGAGTTCGTCGGCCGGCAGCGTCACCGGCGCCGCGCCGCGGGAGCGCTCGGTCTCGATCACCACGGCGATATGGCCGACCCACTTCTCCATGAACCGTGACCACAGCTTGCGAATGTCGGCGTTGGTGCGCGCGGAATCGGCGGCCAGCGAGACGGAGCGGTGCGATCCGAACGTCTCGACGAATACGTTGATGCCGATGCGCCACAACGCTTTCAAGTCGGCTGGAGGATTGGCGACCATACTTTCCAGCGCGGAGTCCGCTTCGACGATCACCCGCTCGAACAGCGTCAGCAGCACCGCGTCCTTCGACGGGTAGTAGAAGTAGAACGTCGGGCGAGAGATCCCGGCGCCTTTGGCCAGGTCATCGACCGAGATGTCGGCAAGCGGGCGCTGCTCGAGCAGCCGTTCGGCGGTGGTCAGAATGGCGAGCTCGCGGTCGTCGCCCGACGGGCGCGCCGATCGCCGCCCCCGGGAGGTGCGGTTGGAGCTGACGGTCGCCACCCGCGCTACTTTACATGGTGTTGAGAGACTCGACAGGGTGTTGACTCAATCGACACGGCGTTGATAGCGTGTCCGCCATGACTGAACATCTCGACGTAGTGATCGTCGGCGCCGGCATCTCCGGCATCAGCGCGGCCTGGCATCTGCAGGACCGCTGCCCGTCCAAGAGCTACGCGGTGCTCGAGCGCCGCGACGACCTCGGCGGCACCTGGGACCTGTTCAAATACCCCGGCATTCGCTCCGACTCGGACATGTTCACCCTGGGATTCCGGTTCAAGCCGTGGGAGTCGTCGACGTCCATCGCCGACGGCGCCTCGATCAAGGCCTACATCAAGGAAGCCGCGACGGAGAACGGCATCGACAAGCACATCCGCTACCGCCACAAGGTGGTCGCCGCCGAATGGTCGGACGCGGAGAACCGATGGACGCTGACCGTCGACAACGACGGCCAGCAGCAAGAGCTCACCTGCTCGTTCCTGTTCGCCTGCAGTGGTTACTACAACTACGACGAGGGTTACCTGCCGAAGTTCGAGGGCTACGACGACTTCGGCGGCACCATCATTCATCCGCAGCACTGGCCGGAGGATCTGGACTACGCCGGCAAGAAGATCGTGGTGATCGGCTCGGGCGCCACCGCGATCACGCTGATTCCGTCGCTGGTGAAGTCGGGCGCCGGTCACGTGACGATGCTGCAGCGCACACCGTCCTACATCGGATCGCTGCCCCTGAGCGACCCGTTCGCCGAGCAGGCCAACAAGTGGCTGCCGACCAAGGCCGCGCACGCCGCGAACCGGTGGAAGTGGATCGCGTTCAGCACCTTCCAGTACCAGTTCTCCCGGAAGTTCCCGCGCCAGATGCGCAAGACCCTGTTGACCATGGCCAAGCGGCGGCTGCCGAAGGGCTACGACGTCGAGAAGCACTTCGGCCCGAGCTACAACCCGTGGGACCAGCGACTGTGCCTGGCGCCCAACGGTGATCTGTTCAAGACCATCCGCAAGGGCCAGGCCGACGTCGTCACCGACACCATCGACCGCTTCACCAAGACCGGCATCAAGCTCGGCTCCGGTGCGGAGCTGCGACGCCGACATCATCATCACCGCAACGGGTTTGAACCTGCAGCTGTTCGGTGGCGCCGAGATCCGGCGCAACGGCGAAAACGGTCGAACTCAACGACACGATGGCCTACAAGGGCATGATGCTGACCGGCATGCCGAACATGGCGTTCACCATCGGCTACACCAACGCGTCCTGGACGCTGAAGGCCGACCTGGTGTCCGAATTCGTCTGCCGCGTCATCAATCACATGGACGAGCATCAGCTACGCGACCGTGGTGCCGCAGCACCCGGGCAACTCGGTCGACGAGCGTCCGCTGATGGACTTCACGCCCGGGTACGTGCTGCGCGCCCTGGATTATCTGCCCGAAGGCCGGGTCGGTCTCGCCGTGGCGGCTCAAGCAGAACTACTTCGTGGACCTGCAGCTGATCCGGCGCGGCAAGGTCGACGACGAAGCGCTGCACTTCGCGAAAAAGCCTGCTGCCCTGGCGGTTTAGCTCGGCGATCGAGCTAAGGGCTCGATTCAGCCGCAGCGACGATGACGATCCCGTCATCGTCGCTGTAGGCGATGTCGCCTGGGACGAATTCCACCCCGCCGAGGCTGACCGTGACGTCGCGCTTGCCGGCGCCGGTCTTGCTGCTCTTGCGCGGGTTGGTGCCCAGCGCCTTGATGCCGAGTTCGATGTCGCGCAGGGCAGCGGAGTCGCGCACCGCGCCGTTGACGATCAGCCCGGCCCAGCCGTTGGAGCGAGCCAGGTCGGCGATCAGATCGCCGACCAGCGCGGTGTGCAGCGAGCCGCCGCCGTCGATCACCAGCACGCCGCCGTCGCCGGGCTCCGACAGCACCGACTTCAGCAGCGCGTTGTCCTGGTGACAGCGCACGGTGCTGATCGGGCCGGCGAATTCGGTGTGCGCGCCGAACTGGCGGAATTGGACGTCGCAGCTGCGGACCTCGGGCCCGATGTCGTCGACCAGGTCGGCCGTCGGCCGGAATATCAGAGTCACCGGGCCAGACTAGTCACGTCACTCGTCCTGCTGGCGGAGGCGGCGCACCAGTAGCACTGCCAGCACGCTGATCGCGATGGCCACCACGAACGGCACCGGGGACCGGCCGGCCGACGCAGGGGCGGGCTGAGCGGGCAGCGGGTTGCGGGCCGCCTCGACAGTTGACTTCGCATGTGCCGCAGCATCTTTGGCGGCCGCAGCGAGATGTCCATTGGACTCCGGTGCTGCGGGGGCGGTCTTCTTGGCGGGTGCTTTCTTCGCCGGTGCCTTCTTTGCGGCGGGCGCCTTCTTGGCGGGCGCCTTTTTCGCCACCGCCTTCTTGGCTGCGGCCTGCTTTTTCGCTGCCTTCGCCGGCGCGGCTTTCTTCGCGGCCTTCTTGGCGGGAACCTTTTTGGCCGGACTGTGTTCTTCCGGCCGATCCAGCGCTTCGGCGGCCGGCGCCGCGGGCGTGGTGTCCGCCGGTGGGCGCGGCGGCTCGAGCGGTGGTGGTGTGTTCGGGGGTGGCACAGGTCGCGGGGTCGGGCGTTTCGTGCGGTCGATCCTGCGGGTCTGCCATCCGGCTGCTCCTTTGCCGTTTCTCGTCGCGTACACCGGCGCGGTGGAGTCGAATCCATCATGCCAGGGCCGGGTCTGTGGTTTGGCGGTCGTCGGTTCCGGCCGGTCAGGGTTTGTTTCGCATGGCCCACAGTGCCCCGCCGCCGACCAGAACGACGGTGCCCAGAATGAAAGGCCAGATCGGCAGGTCGTCGGGTGAATCGTGGGAAGCCTGTGCCGCCGGGCCGGGTGTTCCGGTGCCCTGTGCCGTCAGCCGAAACGACCATGACCCGGCAACCACGTGCCCGTCCGCCGACGTCACCCGGTAGTTGACGGTGTAGTCGCCGACCGGTCCCAGCGGACGCACGCCGACGCTGACGATCGTGCCGTGCACTCGCGGCTCGTCGGCCGACCACAGATTGCCGTCCGGGCCGACCACCGTCATCGCCGCGAACGTGGTCTGCAGGTCCTCGTTGAAGGTCGCGCTGACCCGGACCGGACCGGTGCTGACTGCGGCGTGGTCGGCCGGGTCGGCCGACACCCGGGCCGCGTGCGCGCTGGCCGCGCCGGCCGTCAGCGTCGTCGCGAATGCGACCGCTGCCAGCAGCAGCGCCACGACGCAGAGGCGTGCCCGACGGGTCATGGTCGCCGCACGATCAGCGCGAGACCGACACCGAGCGGCGCCGACCAGCAGGGCGGCGCCGGCCAGGATTCGGCTCGTGTTGTCCACCACCTTGCGCGGCTGCAGTGCAGCCGGGGTGCCGGTGGGCGCGGCCGAGGCGGTCGGCGCCGGGTGATGGGCGGGCTTCGGAGTCGAGTCTGCGCGGCAGGACCAGCGTCGGCGCGGGATGCTCCGGCTCGGCGCTCGCCCGGCACCAGACGGCTGATCCCACTTCACCACCACGCCGTCGGCGTAGGTCTGGGTCGCCGGAAAGCTGACCGTGTCGGCGTCGGGAAGCTTCACGGCGATCCGGAACACATCGAACTGGTCGACCGGAATCCCGCCGTTGGGCGCAGCAGTCCATGTCACCGACGCGGACCTTGTCGCCGTCGCGGTCGATCTTGGCGGCCCACCCGGGCTTGGTTTCGGTCCGCACCGCCGAGACATTGGCCAGGTCGACGGTCAGCGCGGTGGTGGCCGCGCCCGTCGTGGACTCGTTGGGCACCTGGAAGCTGACCGTCGCGTAGCCGCCACGGGTGGCGTCGTCGCTGCTGGCCTGAACGTGCGCCGACGCCGTGGTGATCGCGGCGGCCGGACCGAGATAGAGCATCGCCGCGGCGGCCGCTCCGATCAGGCTGCGTCGAATGATCCTGCGCGAAGAGAGCATCGGGATAGCAGTTCCTGTCTGGAAAGGGCCGGGTGTCAGGTCAATCCGAGCCGAGCCATCAGGTCGGCGTCGATCTCGTCGAGCTGGCGTGGAGATCGCGGCGTGGGCGCCGCGACGCCGCGCGGAGGGCATGTTCTCCGCGGCGGTGACGGCGGCCGCCAGGTCTGCGAGCCGTTCGGAGATGGCCGCGACGAACTGCTTGGTCTCGGCGTCCTTGGGCTTGTTGTCCTGCACTGTCCGCAGCGACTGCTCTGCGCCGGCGACGCGGGCCGACAACCGGCCGCCGCTGCCGGAGAACTGACCGATCTGGGCCAAGGGACCCCGAGTTGGTCGGCGCGCCGCTGGTCGATCAGTCCGCGCGCCGCGATCGCGACGCGATAGGCCACCGGCACCATGATCGGAGCCAGCAGCCGAGACACCGTCAGCAGCCGGCGAATCCGCGTCGGCGACAGCAGAGCTTGCCCTCGCGCACGGCCTTCAGGTTCGCTTCGGCGACCTTCAACGCGGTCTGGTCGCTGCTGCGCTGCGCCTTCAACTTCTCGCGGAGCGCCTTCGTCTCGGCCCGCTGCGCGGCCTTGAACCGGCGAACCTCGTTCTTGGCCGACAACTTGGCCTCGAGCTTGGCCTTGGCCTTGATCGCGCGAGCTTCGGCGCGACGGGTCGCGCGGGTCTTTCGCTTGCCGAACAGGCCCATTCGCGACCACCTCCCCGGAATCTCGTCGACTATCGCGGTGCCTGTGCGGCATCGCTGGGCCAACCCTAACCGTGCCGGTCGGGCCGACCGCCGTCAGGCGTCCAGGTGTTCCTTGCGGCGAAGCTCGTCGACGCGGTGGACGACGTCCTCCTTCGCCTCCGCGGACAGCTCACTGGCGCCCATCGCGATGCGTCGAACTCCCTCGTCGCGCATGACCAGCAACCACGACAGCTCTTTGTCGAGCTTCTCGTAGTACTCGTCGTCGGTGAAGTAGGCGGGTTTGATCCGGAAGAAGTTCGCCAGCGCCGCCATGGTGGTGGACGACGGGTTGGTGCGGTTGCCAGAACGTAGCTGCGATAAATACGGAGCCGACATCGTCACTCCCTCCGCCTTGAGCGCCGCGATGACTTCGGCCGAGGTGTGCGGCCCCCGTCCGGGCGGGTAAACCGTGTCGAACAGGCGGTTCAGGCGGGCGGAAAACGTCGTGCTCATCGATATGACCTCCACCGGGTTGGTAGATCGAAAGACTGCTTCAAAGTATTTGCTGATTATCGTAGCCAGAGTTATCGCCGCAACCAAGTGCGAAACCTGGGGATAATTGACGCCGACGGTATTTGTGAGCTGGATCGCTGTCGCCAGCAGCAAGCTCGAAGGCTTTATCCAGCGTATACACATGATATTCTAAGGAAATTGTGTGAAGTTTCATCGCTTCGGGGACTAATGGCCGGTCGCCAGCCGCGAACTGGCGCGCCCATGGCGATCTGCGCTGATGGCTGGCCGCGGTACAGAAGCCGATTTGCTGTAGATCGCCACAGAGTCGGCCGTGCAGCCCGGTTTATGCGGTATGCACGAACTGATTATTAAGCACCTGTGGACAGCGCGTCCGGAACGCCGGTCGGTGCGATCAGTGCTTCAGAAGACCCGGCCGTAGTAGCCGGTCGCACGGCTTCCGGACGTCGGAATGCCTACGCGGCAAGCAGCATCGCCAAGATTGCTGTGTCGGGATGGCTGATCGGGTCGACGCCAACTCGGCTGACCATCGAGGTGATCGTGCCGTCGGCTTCTGCCTCGACCCAGGCTGCCCGGTGTTCGAGCCCCAGATACGGCAGGCCAGGCAGCAACACGCATCCCGATGCCGCGCCATTGCACTCCGGCAGCGACGGTGTCGTCTCCGACGGCGGATGCAGCATCAACAGCGCGGGTGGCTGGTGGTCGGCGAAATAGCCTGGCTGTGATCGCGGATTCGCCGACTACCGGACCTTCGGCCAGCACCAGGCCGACCGTGCCCGGCGCAGGGGCGTCCGGGCAGTTCCTCGCGAACACCGAATACCGTTGTGGTGCTCAGCAATCCGGGTAGCGATGCCACCCGGACCGCGACCATCAGCAATTGGGCCCACTCTTTGGTCGAGTCGGGCCACCGGCCCGGAAATCACGAACCCTTTCAGGGCACCACGAGAATGGAAGGGGGCCACCTCGATGGCCCGGCCTGAACCAGTTTCCATTTCGCCCTCCGCCACACTCGATTCGGGTATCCGCGATACGCCGGTGGGTCGATCCGCTCAGCATGCGGCAGCCTGGCAATGCCCGCAAGCGGACACGAGCTGATGACGCGGCGATGAAGTCGAAAATGAAACACGCGCCGAAATAGCGTTCGGGGCGCCGCGCAAGATGCGCGACGCCCCGAACGGCGATGAATTCAGCTGGCGATCAGGCCGAGATCAACCCCTTGGCCTGCGAGGTCGCCGCCGCGTAACGGGACTGCACCTCCGCCCAGTTCATCACGTTCCAGAACGCCTTGGTGTAGTCGGCTTTGACGTTCTTGTACTGCAGGTAGAACGCGTGCTCCCACATGTCGAGCAACAAGATCGGAACGACGCCGAGCGGGAAATTGGTCTGGTGGTCGTACACCTGGAATGTCAGCAGCTTGTCGCCGAGGCTGTCGTAGGCCAGCACCGCCCAGCCGGAACCCTGCATACCGTTGGTCGACGGCGCGTGAACTGCGCGCGGAACTTGTCGAACGATCCGAACGCGTCGTCGATGGCAGCGGCGAGATCACCGGTCGGCTTGTCACCGCCGTTGGGGGACAAGTTCTTCCACCACACGACGTGGTTGACGTGGCCGGCCAGGTTGAAGGCCAGGTTCTTCTCGTTCAGCAGGATCGCCGAGTGGTCGTCCTTGGCTGCGCGCCTCTTCCAATTTCGCAACCGCGTCGTTGGCGCCCTTGACGTAGGTGGCGTGGTGCTTGTCGTGGTGAAGCTCGTTGATCGCACCCGAGATATGGGGTTCCAGCGCTCCGTAGTCCCAGTCCAAATCGGGCAAGGTGTAATCAGACACGAAGTTCCTTCCTGGTGATGATCGTTTCCGATCTACTCTGACGCTCCACTCGCAGGCTGTTAGCGACGCGGCGGCTTTGTCGCAAGTAACCCTGCTCCATCACCGCGCGCGCCGCAAGAACGAGTGCGTGGAGCGGGATACCCGCCAGCGTGTGACTTCAGAACCAGACGATGAGGGCGAGGACCGCCAGCAAAACCAGGGCGATGAGTCCGGCGCGCAAACCGGCAAGCAAGTAGGAGCGATTGCACGTCGCCGACGTCGTGTACCAGTGCGACGACGATGCTCGCCGACTGCGGTCCTAACGGTTGCGTCGTCATCGGGTGGCTCCGGCCTGCTTGTCCAACTGCTCCCCCAGTGAGATGAGTCACAAATCATCTCGGTGATCGCGATCATAACCTCTTATGTACCGCCTGAAAAATTGAGCCGATGTCGGCGCGCTGACCAGCAGCATTGTTGCTGGACGATATTGTTTTCCGCGTGCCGAATAAGAGCGGCCCGAGGCCGCGGCGTGTCAGCGACACGCGCGCGTTCACTGTGACATCTCCCATACGGGCGACGCGGACTGACACCGTGAGCCCGGCTAAGAATTCGCTGAGCGCCCGGCGGCCTGTCGATCACGAACCGGTTACGGCCGCCGGTTATCCACAGCCGAACGGACCGACTCGGGCATCGAGCACGTGCGGCAATGCGTCACCAGCGCCCGCCGCGCCTTGTGGATAAACCTGTGGAAACTGTGGATACCCGGTTTTAGCTGGACGCCGGCAGCGACGCGCCGTTTCAGTGCGCGTGCCAAGATCGACACCGTGAGTTCAGAACCGTTGATCGCGCAGACCACCGTTGCCGATCTGCCCGCCGAATTCGGACCGATCGGCAGTGTTGCTGGATGTGCGCGAGGACGACGAGTGGCAGCGCGGCCACGCCGCGGCCGCGCAGCACATCCCGATGGGTGAGGTGCCGGCCCGCCTCGACGAGATCGACCGGTCGGCGACGCTGTACGTCATCTGCAAGGTGGGCGGCCGTTCGGCGAAGGTGGCCCAGTTCCTGGCCCGCGACGGCTTCGAGCCGATCAACGTCGACGGCGGCATGCTGGCCTGGGCGGCGGCCGGGCGTCCGGTGGTCACCGACGACGGCAGCCCCGGAAGCATCTGACCAGGCCGCGCTGACGCTGCTGGCCGAAGTCCTCGATCCCGCTAGGCTTATCTAATGATCCGCGCCGGCGACGATGCAGTGCGCGTACTGAGGAGGAGCGGCGCCGATGATTCAAGTGTGCTCCCAGTGCGGCACACGCTGGAATGTCCGCGACAAGCAGCGTTCGTGGTGCCCGCGTTGCAACGGCACGCTGTTGGCGCCGGCGGCAACCGCGCCGTCCCCGCCGACGAGTCCCAACGCCGGCTGGAGCGCCGGCCCGCGCAACGCGCCGCGGCTGCCACCGGGCTACCGATGGATCGCCGTGCGGCCCGGCCCGCCCCCACCGCCGCGTCGCCGCCGCCGCCCGCTCGGGCCGACCCCGCGGTATGCCGTCGATTCCGCGCTGGGGACTGCAGGACCGCGTCGACCAGGACAGCGGGTCCGGACGTGACCCACGGCAGGCGCCGCCTGCCGATCGGGTGCGCACCTCCTTCTTCGTGTCCGCGGTGGCGCTGGGTGCGGCCGCGCTGGTGCACCTGCTGCGCTACCTACTGCTGGTGATCAACCGCAACACCTTGCTGAACTGGCTGGTGGCCGACGCGGCGGCGCTGCTGAGCGTGTTGGCCAGCCTGGCCGCGATCGCGGCGGTGATGACCACTCGCGTATCTGCTGACCCGTTGGTTGATCGCCCGTCGCGCCGCGGCGTTCGAGCATGCCGGGCGGTCGGATTCCCGAACGCGGCGGGCGTTGTGGATCGGCACGCTGCTGCCGCCGTCGGCCGCGATGGTGCTGGCCATCGCCTTTGCCGTGGTCGCGGCGACTACGGAGCACTCGGCCAGCTGGGCGTTGATGGCGGCCTGCGTGACGTTCAGCTGTCTGCCGCTGCTGGCGTCCGTCTGGGCGCTGGTCTACGTCGATCGAGCTGGCCAAGACCGAGGACCACTACGGCCAGCTGCGGCCGGTCATCTGGGGCTGGTGGCTGATGTGGCTGATCAGCAGCGTGACGTCGGTCTTCGCGTCGATCACCAGCGGGGCGCAGGACGTCCCAGGGCATCGCCAACAACACGGTGGCGATGATCGTCGCCTACCTGATGGCGCTGGCCGCGGTGCTGGCGACGGCGAAGCTTTTCGAGGGTTTCGAGCGCAAACCGGTCGAGCGGCCCGCCCACCGCTGGGTGGTGGTCGCCGACGACGAAGTCGCTTACGACGGAATCTGCTGCAGCGGTTGAGTTGCCGGGTGAAGAACCGGCAGCATAGGGACATGACGTACGCCGAGGAAGTGGTCTCTCGGCATCCGTTCGTAGTGGCCCACCGCGGGGCCTCGGCGTCCCGCCCGGAACACACCCTGGCCGCCTACGATCTGGCGCTGCGCGAAGGCGCCGACGGCGTGGAATGCGACGTCCGGCTCACCCGCGACGGGCACCTGGTCTGCGTGCACGACCGCAGGCTCGACCGGACGTCCACCGGCGCCGGCCTGGTCAGCATGATGACGCTGGCGCAGCTTCGCGAGTTGGAATTCGGTTCCTGGCATGGCAGTTGGCGCCCCGACGGCACCCACGGCGACACCGGTCTGCTGACCCTGGACGCTCTGGTCTCGCTGGTGCTGGACTGGAAGCGGCCGGTGAAGATCTTCATCGAGACCAAGCACCCGGTCCGCTACGGCGCGCTCGTCGAAAGCAAGGTGCTGGCGCTGCTGCACCGCTTCGGCATCGCCTCGCCGGCGTCCGCCGACCGATCCCGCGCGGTGGTGATGTCGTTCTCCGCGGCGGCGCTGTGGCGAGTCCGGCGGGCGGCACCGCTGCTGCCGACGGTGCTGCTCGGCCGCAGCCATCGGTACCTGGCCAGCAGAGCGGCCAGCACGATCGGGGCCACCGCCGTCGGGCCGTCGATCGCCACCCTGCGCGAACACCCCGAGCTCGTCGACCAGGCGGCCGCACAGGGCCGGGCGCTGTACTGCTGGACACCCGACGACTACGACGACGTCCGCTTCTGCCGCGACGTGGGAGTGGCGTGGCTGGCCACCAACTACCCCGGCCGGGTCAAAGCCTGGCTGGAAGACGGGCTGACCGGCGCCGACCCGCACTAGCGCCCGGACATCGGCCTCAGAGCCGGCCCCCGGCGGCAGCCGGCGCCTCGTCGGAGCTGCGCTGCGAGCCGATTTCGCGGGCGACGAAGTTCTCCAGGTCGAACATGTTGGCCCCGGCCCGGTCGGCGACCCGCACCAGCGAGGTCATCAGCGCCATCTCCTCGACCTGTTCCTTGAGGAACCACTGCATGAACTGCTCGCCGAGGTAGTCGCCCTCGTCGCGGGCAACCGCGGCGAGCCTGCTGACCTGCTCGGTGACCACCCGCTCCTGATCCAACGCCAGGCCAGCGCGTCGCGCGGGGTGTCGAACGCATTGCGTACCCCGTCGACACCCGGGATCTCCACTCGCACATCGCGATCGAGCAGATACTGCACCAGCATCATCGCGTGGTTGCGCTCCTCGACGGCCTGGGCGTAGAAGTGCTTCGCGAGCTGACGAAGGTCGGCGCCGTCGAAATAGACGGCCATCGCGATGTATTGCTGGGAATTGGTGAATTCGTGGCGGACCTGCTCTTGCAATAACGCGTGAAATTTTGTTTTGTGGGTATCGTGATCGTTCATGACGACCAACGTATCGCTGGCCAAAAGCCTTGTCACCCAAGGTGATACTTACTGAGGCCAGCTTCCCCTAAGTAAAGCAAAGGCTATATTCACCACCTGCCGACCGCCATTTTCGGCAACGGTAAATGCGGCGCGGTGATCGGCTCAGGGTTGTTCGCCGAGCAAGGTCGTCGGCACCGGCCGGTCGGCGGATAGCGCGTCGAACAACGCGGCGGCCTTCTCGTGATCCCACACCACCACCGAACCGGAGCTCGTTGCTGCTGAATTCGCCGATCGGCACGGTCAACGCGATGGTCGAGCCCTGCAGCGACCAGGCCAGCCGGGCCAGGTCCCAGACGTGATCGCCGTGGTCGACGGTCAGTGCGCCGACCGCCGCGTGCGGCACCGAGTACCAGCGCCAGGGGTTGAGCCAGACGGCCGGGCTCACTGCCCGATGCAGCAGCGCCGACATGAACTGCCGCTGGTCGATCATCCGGTCCAGGTCAGCCCGCGGGGTGGCCCGGCTGCGGACGTAGCCGAGAGCGTCGCGGCCACCCAGTTGTCTGGCATCCGGCGGGCAGGTTGATGCCGGCCAGCGGGTCGTCGATCGGGGACTTCGGGCAGACGGTGACCCCGCCCAGTCCGTCGACCAGGCCGGCGAACCCGCTGAAGCCGATCTCGGCGTAGTGGTCGACCCGAAGGCCGGTCGCCTGCTCGACCGTCTCCGCCAACAGACGCGCGCCACCCATCGCGAACGCCGCGTTGATCTTGTCGCGGCCGTAGCCGGGGATCGGCACGTAGGAGTCGCGGGGAATGGACACCATCGTCGTCGGGGCGCTCGACGCGAAGCGCGGGCACGTGCACCACCAGGATGGTGTCGGTCCGGCCGTTGCCGGTGTCGCCGCCGGTGGCCAGTGCTTCCTGCTGTTCGGTGGTCAGGCCCTGGCGGCTGTCGGAGCCGACCAGCAACCAGGTGCTGCCGTGTCCGGCCGCCGGCCGGTCCGGGTAATCCGTCAGGACCGTTTGGCGGTGCAGCGCCGTCTCCAGCCACAGCGCGCCGCCCAGTATCGCGGCGCAGCCCAGCAGCACGGCGATCACCAGGCTCAGCGCAATGACCTGCAGCCGGGCCCTTTTACGTCGCGGCGGCTTGACGCTGACGGGCGCCGCGACGATTCGGTGCCACCGGCCGCGGCGGTGGTGTGCCCGGCGGCGGTGGCCGGCGGCGCGGCGGATGTCGTCGCATGTCAGTGCAGCCACCGCAGGTGGCCGGCCAGCAGGGCGTAGCCGACGAAGGCCACGGTGTCGATCAGCCCGTGTGCGATCACCAACGGCCACAGCCGGCCGGTGCGCTGCCAGGCGTAGCCGAACACCAGCCCCATCACCAGGTTGCCCAGCCCGGCGCCGAAGCCCTGATAGAGGTGATACCCGCCGCGCAGCAGGCTCGACCACACCAGCGCCGCACGCGGACCGACCCCCAACTGCCCCAACCGGGTGAGCAGATAGCCGACCACGATGACCTCTTCGGCCCAGCCGTCGGCAAAGGCGGTGAGGATCAGCATCGGAACCCGCCACCAGGTGTCGCCCAGGCCGGACGGAATGACCGAGGCGTTGATGTGCAGGGCCCGGGCCGCGAGGTACAGCGCCAGCCCGGGCAGGCCGATCAGGGCGGCCAGCCCGACGCCACCGAGCAGGTCGGGACGCAGTCGGAAACGGCCCAGCCCGACACCGGCGGGCGGTAACCCGGTGCGCCACAACAGGTATAGGCCAAGCGCGCCCCAGGCCAACAGCTGCACGACGACGGATCGCGTTGAGCCCGAGGTCGATCACGTCGAAGTAGGACCGCTTGCGGGTTGAGCGGGATCCGTTGGCCGCTCAGTCCCCGCAGCACCGAATCCGCGAGCTGCAGCGCCGCGGTGACGGCGCTGAGGCCGAACGTCACGCTGAGCACGATCACGAGCTCGATGCGCAGCGGCCGGCGGTCGATCGTCCCATCGTCGGATTCACTGCGGGGCGCAACCACCCCGACACGGTAACCGGCAGCGGCCGGTGCTCAGTCCTGCCGCGCTCGCAGACCGTTGACGAACGGGCAGCCCAGCAGGATCCGGATGGCCTTGCCCAGCCCGATGACGTCGTCGACCGGCGTACGGAACGGCAGCCGGACGTCGCGGTCGCCCTCGGCGCTCTCCACCCGCAGCCGCATGCCGTAGCGGTCGATGCCGAGCGGGCGGACATCCCCGCGCCGCAACCGCGCCGGCAGCCGGGAGGCCAGCCGTGCGACCACGTCGCGGTGGGCGGTGTCGAGGTGGCGGATCCAGCATGATTCGAACGCGCAGAATGGATCCGGCCGGGCGGCCAGCAGCGCCGCCGAGTCGACGGCCTCGGCGCCGGTGGCGTCGGTGACCACCACCGACTCGATCTCCAACCGGGCCAGCAGGTACTGGGTATCGCCTGCCTTCACCGGCCGTCGGTCTTGGATGCCGGAGTCTGCACCTGCAGCAGCGCGGGGTGGGGGTGCTCGGCGGCGATCAGGTCGAGCATCTCGCGCACTTCCGACGGCGGCACCCGGTGCAGCCGGCCGCGGATCCACACCAGCGAGCGGACCGGTTCGCGCAGCGGCAACGGCGCGTAATCGGCCAGCTCCAGCACGGTCTGAGCGCCCGAGGCGCCGCGGTCGCTGAGCTGTTCGGCGACGGCGCCGCCGGCTGGGACGCCGACGGCGAAGGAACCGTCGGCGAGCAGATGATGCAGCGGAGTGGTGAGCGGCTCGGCGCTGTCGACCGCGAGCAGCGCACCGCCGGCGCGGACGCAGGTGCTGCGGATCCGCTCGGCCGTCGTCGGCGCCGGGCAGTGAGCGAGTGTCATCGTTGACCGTCCTAATCAAGTGAGGTAAGCCTTACTTAACTAAAGACGATCGAGCGGCGCAAGACCTACGACCCGATAGGGTTTTAGTCGTGGCCAGCATCGCGTATCTCGGTCCGGCGGGGACCTTCACCGAAGCGGCGCTGTTGCAGATGACCGAAGCCGGCCTGGTTCCGCCGGCTGCGGCGGGTGCCTGGCAGCCGCTGCCGGTCGACAGCACGATCGCCGCGCTCGACGCGGTGCGCGACGGCAAAGCCGACTTCGCCTGCGTGCCGATCGAGAACTCGATCGACGGTTCGATCATGCCGACGCTGGACAGCCTGGCGATCGGGACGCCGCTGCAGATCTTCGCGGAGCTGACGCTGGACGTGGCGTTCAGCATCGCCGTCCAGCCCGGTCGCACGGCCGCCGACATCCGCACGCTGGCCGCCTTTCCGGTGGCCGCCGCCCAGGTGCGGCAGTGGCTGGCCGCCAATCTGCCCGCCGCGGAGCTGCGCCCGGCCATCTCCAACGCCGACGCGGCGCAACAGGTCGCCGACGGACTGGTCGACGCCGCGGTGAGCTCCCCGCTGGCCGTCGCCCACCGAAGCCTGTCGACGCTGGCCGAGGGCGTGGTCGACGAAGCCAATGCGCGCACCCGCTTCGTGCTGGTCGGCCGGCCGGGCCCGCCGCCGGCCCGAACCGGCGCCGACCGCACGTCGGTGGTGTTGCGGATCGTCAACGCGCCGAGCGCGCTGGTGTCGACGCTCACCGAGTTCGGGATCCGCGGTATCGATCTGACCCGCATCGAATCCCGGCCTACCCGAACCGAATTGGGCACCTACGTGTTCTTCCTGGACTGCGTCGGCCATATCGACGACGATGCCGTCGCCGAGGCACTCAAGGCGCTGCACCGGCGTTGTACCGATGTGCGTTATCTGGGTTCCTGGCCGACGGGAGACATCGCCGGCGCGCCGCCGCCGCAATCGGACGAGGCGGCGCGCTGGCTGTCCGGCCTGCGCGGAGGGTCCGCCCGCATGAGCGGTCGGCTGGTGTTGGTGCGGCACGGGCAGTCGGTCGCCAACGTCGACAAACGACTCGACACCCGGCCGCCGGGTGCGGATCTGACGGAGTTGGGCCGCGAGCAGGCGCGCGCCTTCGCCCGCGCCGCCGACGTCGGTGCCGGGCCTGCTGCTGCATTCGGTGGCCACCCGCGCGGCGCAGACGGCGGCGGAGATCAGCGCCGAATTCGACGTGCCCGCCAGAGAAGTGATCGGCATCCACGAGGTGCAGGTCGGCGACCTGGAGAACCGCAACGACCAGGAGGCGGTCGACGAGTTCGACGCCACCTACCGGCGCTGGCTCCACGGCGAGCGGGATGTGTCGATGCCCGGCGGGGAAAGCGCCAACGATGTGCTCGAGCGCTACCTGCCGGTGCTGGACGAACTGAGGGTCCGCTACCTCGACGACGAGAACTGGACCAGCGACATCGTCGTCGTCAGCCACGGGGCGGCGATCCGGCTGACCGGCGCCGTGCTGGGCGACGTCGACAGCAGCTTCGCGCTCGAACACCACCTCGCCAACACCGAGGCGGTGGTGCTGACTGCCCGCGGCCGGCGGGCGGTGGAGCTGCGCGCAGTGGGGCACCCAGACGCCGCCGTTCGAGTTGGCGCCGGACAGACGTCGCGGCCGAATCGGTCTCCGACCCGATGGGCTGAGCTCAGATCGCCGATCGATGCCGGCGCGTCGCTGTTGGCGCAGTCGCACCCGACCGCGTCGCAGTCCAGCACAAACGCGTGAGGTGTCAGCTCCGGGCCGGTGCAGTTCTCGTCGGTGCACTCCGACCGGTGCAGCCGATGGCGAATGAGCGCGCCGTGACAGTGCTCCAACCCTGCCCGGCATTCGCGGCAGCGCGTGTTCATCTCGCAGTCATAGCACCGACGGACGACAGATCCGTGATGCCGCGCCAGGCCGACGCCGATGTCACCGGGCTAGGCCCAACCCAGTTCGTGCAGCCGCTCGTCGTCGATGCCGAAATGGTGGGCGATCTCGTGGATCACGGTGATCTTGACCTCCTCGACCACCTGCTCGTCGTCGTCGCAGATCTCCAGCAGCGCGTCGCGGTAGATCGTGATGGTGTCCGGCAGCGAGCCGGCGTAGTGCGAGTCGCGCTCGGTCAGCGCCACGCCCTCGTACAGCCCGAGCAGCTCGTCGTCGTCGGGATGACGGTCGGCGACCAGCACCACCACGTTGTCCATCACCGCCGCCAGCTTCGGCGGGATCAGGTCGAGCGCGTCGGAGACCAGTTCGTCGAACCGTTGCGGATCCATCCGAACGGCCACCCGGCTATTGGCCCGGCGGCGGAGGAGGTTCCGCGCGCGGGAGGCGGTGGCGCGAACGGGTTCGGCGGCGGCTCGGGTGCCGGGGCCGGCGCTGGCGGAGCCGGGCTTGGGCGCTTGCGGGCGCGGGGGCGGGTTGGCCCGGCAGATGCTGGTTGCCCTGCCGCTGGCTGCTGGATCCGCCCGACGACCCCGACGAACCGCTCGATCCCGACGACCCGCTGGAGCTGGACGAGCCGTTGGATCCGGTCGACGAGGCGCCGCCGCCGGTGTCCGGGCTCCGGTCGGAATCGGCGGCAGGTTGAGCCGCTCCTGCGGGATGTCCGGCGGCGGGACCGGAGCTTGGCCGTTGATCTTCAGCGGCCCCTTGGCGCTGTTGATGCAGCGTCGCCCAGCCACCGTTGCCCAAGGTCGCCCCGATGCTGCAGGCCACCTGCCGGCTGCCGGACGACCAGCTCGGCAACGACAGCGTGCTGTAGATCAGCGTCAGCGTGGTGCTGCGCAACTGCACCGGCGCCAGGTAGGCATCCGTCAGCTTGGTGCAGGAGTCCTTGATGAAGCCGTCCTGTTCGGGTTCCGGGGGCAATCCCTCGGGGAACCGGGCGAGCAGGTTGACCGTGCCGGTGACCTCCATCGCGTGCGGCGCGGCGCAGTCGACCGGGATGTCGGTGGGCTGGTTGGTGGCCGGGTCGATGCCCAGGCAGGTGCCGTCCGGCCAGACCTTGGACTGGTCGACGTCGGCGACCTTGCCCTTGTAGGCGACCTGCTGGTTGCCCGCGCCGGGCAGCTGCAGCCCGCACAGCATCCGTCGCTCGCCGAACTGCCGCCACGCCTTGTCGCCCGACCACAGCATGCTGATGACGAACTTGCTGTTCGGGTCGAACTTGGCGCCGAGGTAGCGGCGCACCGCCGATTCGCACTGCTCCTGGCTGATCTGCTCGATGCGGGTGGCCGTCGGCGGCGGGGCCGACGGGCCGTACTCCGAGCCGGGGAAGGTGCGCATGTCGATGGACTCGGAGACCTCGAAGCGGTGCTCGTCCTTGCAGTCGACGATGTTGGCGGCTTCGGGCATCCGGTCCGGCCACATCAGGCAGTTGCCGCTGGCCGCACGGTTGAACGCGTCATTGCCCTTGGAGCCGGTGGGAGGCACCGGGTCGATGTAGCCGGCCAGCCGTCCGGGACCGCCGCCGATCGGCAGCGCGGTGACCAGCCCGGCGATCAGCAGACCGCCCAGCGCGGTCAGCAGCAGCGCCCGCCGGGTCGCCGAGGCTTGCAGCGTCCCGTTCAGCGCGCTCATCCACACGACGCGTGGCAGCCGACGCCCGGGCGCCAGGCGCCCCGACGCCACTGAGGCGCCGGCGGCGTCGTGCTCGTCGCGCTCGGATTCATGCCACATCGCACTCCATTCTGACAGGCGAACTCAGGAACGTGACGGCTGTTACAGAAGTGAAATCGTGTTGCCGGTGACGGATGCCCACCGCGTAGGGTTCTAGCCCGTGATCGACCTGAAGTTGCTCCGGGACAATCCCGACGCCGTGCGCGAGTCGCAGCGCAAGCGGGGCGAAGACCCGGCGCTGGTCGACGCGCTGCTGGCGGCCGACACCGCGCGCCGGTCCGCGATCTCGACGCGCCGACTCGCTGCGCGCCGATCAGAAGGCCGCCAGCAAGGAGGTCGGCAAGGCGTCGCCCGACGAGCGCCCCGCGCTGCTGCAGCAGCGCCAAGCGAACTGGCCGAGCAGGTCAAAGCCGCCGAGACGCAGCAGGCCGAGGCCGAAACGACGTTCACCGCCGCGCACATGGCGATCTCCAACGTGATCATCGACGGCGTCCCCGCCGGCGGCGAGGACGACTACGCCGTCCTCGACGTCGTCGGCGAACCTGCCCGCGATCGCCGACCCCAAGGACCACCTCGAACTCGGCGAGAAGCTCGGCCTGATCGACATGGAACGCGGCGCCAAGGTGTCCGGCTCGCGGTTCTACTTCCTGACCGGCCAGGGCGCGCTGCTGCAGCTGGGCCTGCTGCAGATGGCGATCCGGCTGGCCGCCGACAACGGCTTCACGCCGATCATCCCGCCGGTGCTGGTGCGTCCGGAGGTGATGTCCGGGACCGGCTTCCTCGGTGCCCACGCCGACGAGATCTACCGGGTGGAGGCCGACGACCTCTACCTGGTCGGCACCTCCGAGGTGCCGCTGGCCGGCTATCACTCGAGCGAGATCCTCGACCTGTCCGACGGGCCGCTGCGCTACGCCGGCTGGTCGTCGTGCTTTCGCCGCGAAGCCGGCAGCTACGGCAAAGACACCCGCGGCATCATCCGCGTGCACCAGTTCGACAAGGTCGAGGCCTTCGTCTACTGCAACCCCGCCGACGCCGAGGCCGAGCACGAGCGGCTGCTGGGCTGGCAGCGCGAGATGCTGGCCCGCATCGAGGTGCCCTACCGGGTCATCGACGTCGCGGCCGGCGATCTCGGCTCGTCGGCGGCCCGCAAGTTCGACTGCGAGGCGTGGGTGCCCACCCAGCAGGCCTACCGCGAGCTGACCTCGACGTCGAACTGCACCACGTTCCAGGCCCGCCGGCTGGCCACCCGCTACCGCGATGCGGCCGGCAAACCGCAGATCGCGGCCACGCTCAACGGCACGCTGGCCACCACCCGCTGGCTGGTCGCCATCCTGGAGAACCACCAGCAGCCCGACGGCAGTGTGCGGGTTCCCGCGGCGCTGGTGCCCTTCGTCGGCACCGAGGTGCTGGAACCGCTTAACCGATGACCACCATCGGAACCCCACTGTCGCCAACCGCGACCAAGGTCATGCTGCTCGGTTCTGGCGAACTCGGCCGCGAGGTAGTGATCGCGCTGCAGCGCCTGGGCGTGGAGACCATCGCCGTCGACCGCTACGACAACGCGCCGGGGCAGCAGGTCGCCCACCACGCGCGGACCATCACGATGTCGGATCCAGACCAGCTCAAGGCGCTGATCGAGGCCGAACGACCGGACATCGTCGTTCCCGAGATCGAGGCCATCGCCACCGAGGCGCTGCAGGAGCTGGAAGCGGCCGGCTCGTGCAGGTGATTCCCACCGCATTGGCGGCCCGGCTGACCATGGACCGCGAGGGGATTCGACGGCTGGCCGCCGAAACCCTCGGCCTGCCCACCAGCCCGTACCGATTCTGCGACTCGCAGGTCGAAGTGCAGGCGGCCGCCGACGCCATCGGTTATCCCTGCGTCGTCAAACCGGTGATGAGCAGCTCGGGCAAGGGTCAGAGCAAGCTCGACGGACCCGACGATGTCGAGGCGGCCTGGGCCTATGCGATGGCCGGTGGCCGAGTCAGCCACGATCGCGTCATTATCGAAGGTTTTATCGACTTCGATTACGAGATAACGCTATTGACGGTCCGGGCGCGCGGCGAGGACGGCGAGGTGGCCACACAGTTCTGCGCACCGATCGGCCACAAGCAGGTCAGCGGCGACTACGTCGAGAGCTGGCAACCACACCCGATGTCGGCCGCCGCGCTCGACAACGCGCAGCGAATCGCCCGCACCGTCACCGAAAAGCTTGGCGGACAGGGCATTTTCGGGGTGGAGCTCTTCGTCAAGGGTGATCAGGTGTGGTTCAGCGAGGTCAGCCCGCGGCCGCACGACACCGGTATGGTCACGATGATCACCCAGTGGCAGAACGAATTCGAGCTGCATGCCCGGGCCATTCTCGGGCTTCCGGTTGACACCACGTGTAAGACCCCGGGCGCCAGCGCGGTGATCTACGGTGGCGTGGACGCCGAGGGCGTGGTCTTCGACGGTGTGGATGAAGCGCTGCGCGTGCCGCGCACCGACCTGCGTCTGTTCGGAAAGCCAGAAAGCTTCGTCAAACGGCGCATGGGTGTCGCACTGGCCTACGACGACAACCTGGACACCGCGCGGCAGAACGCGGTCGAGGCGGCGAGGCGGGTCAGGCCGCGCGAAATCTGAGCCGAAGCAGCGCCCCAGCGCTCCTCGTGGGCGGCAAAGTTCATCTGGCGGTTCCTTCGCTGCTCTATCATTTGCTGACTGTCGTCCAGAGGGTGGCGGCGACAATCGCGTCGGAGGGTGAGAACGCGATGGGTTGGCTTGCACAATGGTGGCGCCAGTCCGATCACTATGACCGGCTGAGCGCACACCTGGCTGCCCGCGGCATGGACACCCTGACCCGGATCACCATCTCGATCGTCGCGGGCGGCTTGGCGCTGGTCGCGCTCGGGACGATCTGGACCCCCACCGGACCGAAAGGCCCGGTGGCGCGTTGACCTGCGCGGTGCTTTCGGCCGTCGGTGCGCTGGCCGGCGCTTTGCTCTGGGCGCTGCGCTGGCCCACCCGCATCACCGCAATCCGGTTTGCGCTGCTGTCCACCGCATGCATCGCGCTGGTCACGGTGGCGCAAAGCGACCCGTTGTTCGCCATGCTCAGCTGCGCCACCTTCGCGACCATGGCCAGCTACATCGCGTTGTTCCACCGGGCGTGGCTGATGGCCTACAACTTCACCGTCGCCGCCACGATCAGCGGCTTCGAAGGTTTTCGGGTTGCCGAGCGGTACAACGGCTTGACCGCGCTCTGCTGCTGCCCGCTGTTGTTGCTGCTCAACCTGGCCGTGCCTTTCGGCATCCAAGTCGTTGTGCATGTCCTCGGCGCCGACGCCGTGCAGGCCGAGCACGACCAGCTGACCGGACTGTTCACCCGGCGGGCCTTCCACCGGCGGGCCAAAGCCTGCCTGGAGCAGGCCGGCCGGCAGCAGGCCTACGTCGTCGTCTCGGTGATCGACCTGGACCGCTTCAAACAGCTCAACGACAGCTACGGGCACAGCACCGGCGACGACGCGCTGGTCTCGGTGTCACGGGCGCTGCGCGACACCACCGACGACATCGCGGTGATCGGCCGCTCGGGCGGCGAAGAATTCGTCATCGCCGACATCTGGCATCCCGACGAGGTCAGCCGCAGAGCCAGCAACTCTGCGACGAGATCGCCGCTCTGCCGTTCGGCATCACCGCCAGCATCGGCACGGCCGGCATCCACCCCGCCTACCGGACCGGTAACCGCAGCGACCTGCTCATCGAGCTGATCGCGGCCGCCGACGCCGCGATGTATGCCGCCAAACGGCGCGGCGGCAACCAGGCCGGCCACCACGAATGGCCCCTGCCGCCGCCGCTGGCCAGCGTCGCCGACGACGAAACCGACTACCGCGACGGCATCAGCGCCTAAGCGTTTACCCGCGCGGACTCGTGCGCGTGCCGGTGCTGGCGCTCGATGGTGGCGAAGTAGAACGCGAACGCGAACGCGAAGCTGGTGAACAGGCTGGAGACGAAGTACAGCCATGGCCGCCGCAGCCCGCGCCGGTATCCGTCGACGATCGTAAACAGCGGCAGCAGAACCACATTGGCGATCGTGTAGTCCTGGCTCGCCGAACTGGCAGCCGGGTTGGTGAACATCAGCCGGATGTATTCGGCCCAACTGCCGTGCTCTCCCCAGAGCGGGTTGGTCGAGCCCTGCGAATACTCCTGCACGAAGCGGATATTGAAGTACCAGCCCAAGCACGACCGAGGCGATACCGATGACGTAATACAGCCCCTCCAGCGGCGAGAACAGCGCGCCGCCGACGGGACGGGAGAAGACCTGGCGGTTGGAGGTGACGATCCAGGCGATCACCGCGAGGCCGAGAATTGCGTGGGTGAGAAGCGAGACCATCGCCGCAGTCTCACCCGCGCGCTGAAGTTTTGTCAATATTGACATAACAGGTTCTGGGGTAATTTACAGCCATGATCCGGCCCGCCCAGACGGCGCGCAGCGAGCGCACCCGCGAGGCGCTGCGGCAGGCGGCGCTGGTGCGGTTCCTGGCCCAGGGCGTCGAGGACACCTCGGCCGAGCAGATCGCGGCGGACGCCGGGGTGTCGCTGCGGACGTTCTATCGGCACTTCTCCTCCAAGCACGATCTGCTGTTCGCCGACTACACCGGACTGCACTGGTTCCGTACGGCGCTGAACGACCGGCCGGTCACCGAACCGATCATCGACTCGGTGCAGGCGGCGATCTTCGCGTTCCCGTATGACGTTGACGCCGTTGCGAAAATCGCCGCGCTGCGCGACGACGAGATCGACCCCGGCCGCATCGTCCGGCACATCCGAGATGTGCAGGCCGATTTCGCCGACGCCATTCAGGCCCTGCTGCAACGCCGTAGCTGCGCGGCCGATCCCACGCCGGACGACCGGGTGCACTTCGCGGTCACCGCCCGCTGCATCGCGGCCGCGGTATTCGGCGCGATGGAGGTCTGGATGCTCGGCGCGGACCGTTCGCTGGGCGAGCTGGCGCGGGTCTGCCATGTCGCGTTGGAGTCGCTGCGGGCCGGCATCACCGATACCTGGGCGGACCAAGTTTCGTCATAATTGACAAAACTTTGGCTGCGTGCCAGCCTCCATTGGTGGAGGGCAGGAGCATGACTGGACTGAACAAGGTACGACGCGATAGTGATTGGCGCCGGACACAACGGGCTGGCCGCCGCGGTGCTGCTGCAGAAGGCCGGTCTGCGCACGCTGTGCCTGGAATCCAAGCTCTACGCAGGCGGAATGGCCTCGACCGTCGAGCTTTTCGACGGCTACCACTTCGAGATCGCCGGTTCGGTGCAGTTCCCGACCGCGCCGGTGGTCCGCGAGCAACTCGGCCTGGACACGATTCCGACCATCGACCTGGATGTGATGTCGGTGGCGCTGCGCGGTGTCGGCGACGACCCGATGATCCAGTACAGCGATCCGATCAAGCTGTTCACCCACCTCAACGAAGTCCACGGGGCCGACGCCGTCAACGGCATGGCCGGGCCTGATGGCCTGGGCGCAGGCGCCGACGCGCGCGCTCGGCAGGTTCGACGCCGGCGCGCCGCCCAAGACCATCGACGAGATGTATGCCTGTGCCACAAACGAATTCGAGCGATCAGCGATCGACGAGATGCTGTTCGGCTCGGTCACCGACGTGCTGGACCGCTACCTGCCCGACCGCGAGAAGCACGGCGCGCTGCGCGGCTCGATGACCGTGCTGGCGGTCAACACGCTCTACCGCGGGCCGGCCACTCCGGGCAGCGCGGCGGCGCTGGCGTTCGGGCTGGGCATACCCGACGGCGACACCATGCAGATGAAGAAGCTGCGCGGCGGAATCGGGGCGCTCACCTCACATCTGGTCGACATGCTCGAGCGCGACGGCGGCGAGGTCCGGCTGCGCACGAAGGTGACCGAGATCCTGGTCAGCGATGCCCATGTGGGCGGGGTGCGAACCGAGGGGGGCGAGACCGTCACCGCGCCGATCGTCATCTCCGCGGTCGCACCCGACCTGACCGTCAACGACCTGATCGATCCTGCGGCGCTGTCCGCCGATATCCGCGAGCGCTACGCGCGAATCGACCACCGCGGCAGCTACATCCAGATGCACTTCGCGCTGGATGAGGCTCCCGAGTTCGTCGAGCCCTACACCGCGCTGAACGACCCGAGCATGCAGGCATCGATCGGCATCTTCAGCACGCCCGAAGAAGTGCAGCAGCAGTGGGAGGACTGCCGTCGCGGAATCGTGCCCGCCGACCCGACCGTCGTCTTCCAGGTTCCCTCGCAGAACGATCCCGACCTCGCGCCCGCCGGCAAGCACGCCGCGTCGGCTTTCGCGCTGTGGTTCCCGATCGAAGGCGACGTCGACTACGGCGCGGCGAAACTCGAGATGGGCCAGCGGGTGATCGACAAGATCACCCGGTTGGCGCCGAACTTCGAACGCAGCATCAGCCAGGCACACCACCTTCACGCCCAAGCACATGGGCGTGATGTTCGGCGCCCCGGGCGGCGACTACTGCCACGGCCTGTTCCACGCAAACCAGGTCGGACCCAACCGGCCTGGACCGAAAGGCTTTCTCGGACAGCCGATTCCGGTGGACGGGCTGTACCTGGCCAGCACCGGATGTCACGGCGGACCGGGTATCACGTTCATTCCGGGCTACAACGCGGCCCATCAGGCACTGGCCGACGCCGGGCGCTGACCGCGCTCGTTCCGGCGCTGACTGTGTAGCTAGTGAGTGCCAGACGGCGTGAAATTCCACGTATAAGGCGCACACTCGACGCGAGTGCCGACGCCGGGCGCTAACCGCGCTCGTCGAGTAACCGGTCCAGCAGCGCGGTGAACTCGTCGGCGTTGGCCGGCGTGAACGCAGGGCTGGGCCGGGTGCCCGGCACGTCCAGCGTGATCAGCGTCGACCGGAACGGCCGTCCGACATCCAGCGGCAGCCAGCGGCGCAGGTCCGAGCTGCCCCAGATGCGGAACCGGTGCAGGAACAGCCCCAGCGATTCGGCCTGGTATCCGCGGACGTGCTGCAGCGCGATGATCTTCGATGTGCCGGACGGAAAGTGATAGCGGCGCAACGTGATCGCCTCGCGATCCAGCTGGACCAGGCCGTCGTCGTAGGCGTCTGCGCTCATTGCCGCGCGCTCCGGAGCTGGTGACCGCGCGCGGTCAGGCAGCGGCCGTTTTCCAGGTTCCACTGCCAGCCGTGCAGGTTGCAGGTCAGCGTGTTGCCCTCGATCACGCCGAACTTGGACAGGTCGGCTTTCAGGTGCGGGCAGCGCCGCTGAATCTCCCAGCCGTCCATGGTGATCGACGCGGAGTCGTCGTGGGTTTCGGCGAACCAGCCGTCGGCGTAGGCGATCCGCTCACCGGTCAGGCATTTGAAGAACGTGTAGAGGTATTCGTTGTAGCCGCCGACCCGCCACGCCCGGAACCGGGTGGACAAGAAGATGGTGTTGACCCAGTCCGGCTCGTTGTCGCGCAGCACGGTGCGCACCAGCTCGGCCGGAATGGCGAAACCGTAGCGGAATTTCTCGTCGGGAATCGCTTCTCGCACAGTACGTTTCGGAAAGTCGAGCACCACCTGTTCCGAGCCCGAGCACCAGCTCGACGGGGTAGCCGATGCCGTCGCAGATCTCGTCGCCGGCCAGCATGATCGGCTCGAACACCGCGCGCAGCGGCTCGAGCAGCGAGTCGCCGGCGGCTGGTGCCCAGCGGGCTTTCTCCGCCGCCAGCACCGGTTCCATCCGGGCGGCGTAGTCGGCGATGTAGTCCGCCTTGCCGGTGGTGAAGATGGCTTCGACCTGCTCGGTGGGCAGCGGATGCTCGATGCGAGTTCAGTTGCGCACCAGCGAATTCGGCCGTCGACCCGGGCATCATCAGCAGGCCGTGGTCGTGGCCGTTGCGGCGCATCTGGTCGAGGAACACCATCTGGTCGGGGAAGATGTTGGCCGGGTCGCCGTGGTCGTCGTTGAGGTCACGCAGCTCGGGGTCCAGGAAACACGGCGGGCCGGCGGACGGGATCACCCAGGTCGCCCCGACCTGAGCGATGTACTGACGGGACCGGTCCATCTGGCGTTGACGCTTCTGGATGCCGAACGTCTCCTTGGCGCGCTCCGGCATGTCGTAGACCATCGGGTACCAGATGGCGCCGGAGTACTGCAGCATGTGCACGTCGACGTGACCGAACGCGTCGGTCAGCACGTCGAGATCGACCGGCCGCGCGTCGTTCATGTTGAACGCCGTCGTGACGCCGTCGCTGACCACCAGCCCCGAATCGCCGATCGGGCCGTCGGCGGGCGCGCGCAGCGCGATGATCATGATGTCCAGCTCGCCCTTCGGGCCGCTGAGCCGGTGCTTCACCGAGTCGGTGGTCTCGAAGAACCGGTGAAACCCCAGCATCTGCAACGCATTTTTCAGGTCCGGCACCGGATAGTCCGGCAGCAGCACGACGGCGTCCTTGTTGACGTGCTCGGTCAGCAGCCTGGCGTCGAAGTGGTCCTTGTGCAGGTGCGAGACGTACAGGTAGTCGCAGTCGCCCAGCGCGTCCCAGTCCAGGCCGCTGTTGTCCGGGAACGGAAACCACGACGCGAAGTAGGCCGGGTTGACCCACGGGTCGCACAGAATGCTGCCGGCCGGAGTATCGATCCGAAAGCCGGCGTGGCCGATGCTTGTGACCTGCACTGACACCCTTCGAGGACTGGTTTCGCGACGTTCGTCTGCCGCTGCGAGCTTAGCGGGAGAGCGGGCAAACGCCCGACCCGCTAGAGCCGCCCAGCCGCGAACACTAGGCTTGAACACCGTGGAACCGGTATACGGAACGGTCATAGCGCTCGTGCGGACGGTGTGGCGGGTGCAGGGTCTGCGTTTCACGGTCATCGGGCAGGAGAACATCCCTGCCACCGGCGGCGCCGTCATCGCCATCAACCACACCGGCTACATGGACTTCACCCTGGCCGGGCTACCGGCCTTCCGGGAGCACCGCGCACGCAAAGTCCGGTTCATGGCCAAGCAGGAAGTCTTCGACAGCAAGATCACCGGGCCGATCATGCGGGGCTGCCGGCACATCCCGGTCGACCGATCCAGTGGCGCCGCGTCGTATGAGGTCGCCGTCGAGCGGCTCAAGGCCGGCGAACTCATCGGCGTCTACCCCGAAGCGACCATCAGCCGCAGCTTCGAGATCAAGGAATTCAAATCCGGCGCTGCCCGCATGGCGATCGAGGCCGATGTGCCGATCATTCCGCACATCGTCTGGGGCGCCCAGCGGATCTGGACCAAGGGCCATCCCAAGAAGATGTTCCGCCCCAAGGTGCCGATCGTGGTGCTGGTCGGTGAACCGATTCAGCCGACGCTGCCCGCGCCCGAGCTGACCGCGTTGCTGCACTCACGGATGCAGCATCTGCTGGAGCGGGCGCAAGATGCTTACGGTTCGCATCCGCCCGGCGAGTGGTGGGTTCCC
Source organism: uncultured Actinomycetota bacterium (assembly GCA_963796825.1). Classification (GTDB taxonomy): domain Bacteria; phylum Actinomycetota; class Actinomycetes; order Mycobacteriales; family Mycobacteriaceae; genus Mycobacterium. The sequence continues at coordinate 1,354,326 of CAWCNE010000002.1, read as the reverse complement.
CGCCGCCTCGGTGGCAGCGCCCCGACCCTGGCCGAGGCCGCCCAGCTCGACGCTGAGGAGGCCAGTCGCCGCGCGGCCGCCAAGGCGGCGCGTGAAGCGGGCCCCGCCGAATAGCGGCTCATGGAGCCGGTTTTCCGCGCGCTCGAGATCACGGCCAAGGCCCTGGTCGCGGCGACCGGCACCACGATCACCTACCAGGGCCTCGAAAACATCCCGCGCACCGGCGGCGCGGTGATCGCGATCAACCACACCAGCTACGTGGACTGGCTGCCTGCCGCGCTCGCCGCCGCACGCCCGCGGGCGGCGCATCCGCTACATGATCAAGGCGGAGATGCAGCAGGTGAAGGTCGTCAACTTCTTGATCAAGCACACCAGGACCATTCCGGTCGACCGCGGATCCGGGGCGCGGGCCTACGCCGAAGCCGTCCGGCTGCTGCGGGCCGGCGAGGTGGTCGGCGTCATGCCGGAAGCGACCATCAGCCGCAGCTTCGAGCTCAAGGAGTTCAAGACCGGCGCGGCCCGGATGGCACTGGAGGCCGACGTCCCGATCGTGCCGCTGATCGTGTGGGGCGCCCAGCGGATCTGGACCAAAGATCACCCGCGCAATATCGGCCGACGCAAGATCCCGGTGATCGTGGCGGCGGGCCGGCCGCTGTCGCCGTACGGTGATGCCGAGCATCTGGACGCGGCGCTGCGCGAGGGAATGACCGCCCTGCTGCATCGCGTTCAGGAGGAGTATCCGCACCCCGAAGGTGCTTTTTGGGTGCCGCGGCGACTCGGCGGCAGCGCACCTACGGTAGCGGAGGCAAAAATTATTGAGGACACTGAGAAAGCCGAGCGCGCACGCAGGCGGGCAGAGCACAGCCCCTGACGCGGCTGGCAGCAGATAGACGGGAAGGAGCGACCGCCATGCCAGAGCCGTTTTACCGGTTCGGAGAGTGGGTCGTGCCGCCGGTTGTCGCGATGAACGGAACGAAGTTCACCTTCCGCGGCCTGGAGAACATCCCCGAGCGCGGTGGCGCATTGCTCGCCCAGAACCACACCAGCTACCTGGACTGGCTTCCGCCGCTGTTCGCCGCCCGCGAACGCGGCCGCCGGATGTACTTCATGATCAAGGCCGAGATGGCCGACGTGAAGGCGGTCAACTTCGTCATCAAGCACGCCCGGCTGATCCCGGTGGACCGCCGCGACGGGCACGACGCTTTCGACACCGCGGTGCAGCGGTTGCGCGAGGGCGAACTGATCGGGATGCACCCCGAGGCGACCATCAGCCGCAGCTACGAGTTGCGCGAGTTCAAGACCGGCGCGGCCAGGATGGCTGTGCAGGCGCAGGTGCCGATCGTCCCGGTGATCGTCTGGGGCGCGCACCGGATCTGGCCCAAAGACCACGAAAAGAAGTTGTTCCGCAACAGGATTCCGATCACCGTCGCCGCCGGCCGCCCGCTGCCCCCGCACGGGACGCGCCGAAGAGCTCAACGTCACCCTGCGCCGGGCGATGAACGAGTTGCTGTATCAGGTGCAAGAGGAGTATCCGCATCCCGAAGGGCGAGTACTGGGTACCGCGCCGGCTCGGCGGCAGCGCGCCGACGCGCGACGATTCGCAGAAGATCCGGTTGCACGAGCTGCAAGAGCGCTGCGCAGAAGTACGGCACCGACGGCGTGACCCGCCCGGGGCAGAACCAAAGCGGAAGGCATTGATCGTCGGCCGCGAAGGCAGACTGTCATTGTGACTCTGCCCGCGCTGATCGCCAGCGATGTCGACGGCACCCTGCTCGGCGAAGACGAGAAGGTCACGCCGCGCACCCGCGACGCGGTGCGGGCGGCCATCGATGCCGGTGTGCTGTTCGTGCTCGCTACCGGTCGCCCACCGCGCTGGATTCCGCCGGTGGTCGACGGGCTCGGGTTTGCGCCGATGGCGGTGTGCGCCAACGGCGCCGTGATCTACGACCCGGAGACCGACCGGGTGGTGTCCGCCGAAACGCTGTCCGTCGACGCGCTGGGCGAGCTCGCGGAGATCGCCACCCGGGTGATCCCCGGCGCCGGCCTGGCCGTCGAGCGGGTCGGGGCCAGCGCGCACGACACCGCGACACCGCAATTCGTCAGCTCGCCGGGCTACGAGCACGCGTGGCTCAACCCCGACAACACCGAGGTCTCTGTCGATGACCTGCTCAGCGCGCCGGCCGTCAAGCTCCTGGTCCGCAAGGCCGGCGCGCGCAGCGCCGATATGGCCGCCGAACTGGCCAAGCACGTCGGCATCGAGGGAGACATCACCTACTCCACCAACAACGGGCTGGTCGAGATCGTGCCGATCGGCGTCGACAAGGCGGCCGGTATCGCCGAAATCGCCGAGCCGCTAGGCATTACCGACGCCGACTGGGTCGCGTTCGGGGACATGCCCAACGACGTGCCGATGCTGCTGCGCGCCGGCCTCGGGGTGGCGATGGGCAATGCCCACCCCGACGCGATCGCCGCCGCCGACGAGGTCACCACGCCCAACACCGACGACGGGGTGGCGCGAGTGCTCGAACGCTGGTGGCTCTAGAGCTACGACCGACGCCGTGGCCGTCAGGCGGCCGGGGCCACCGGGGAGAACCGCTCGAGCTGAACCGGCGGTCCGGTCGCGGGCGGCGGCGGCAGTTCCTCGACCACGCCGTCGATCACCCGGCTGACCCGTCCGCTGAGCCGGTCGAAGTTCAGCGTGCCGTGCTGGAAGTTCTGCTTGACCCATTGCGGCTCTTGGATTTCCGACGCTGGTCGGCAGGCCCAGCGCCCCACGCTCGTAGCCGAGCGAGGCCCACGCGTCGTAGATGGCGCCGGTGACCGTTTGCGGGCCGGTCTCCGGCGACCAGTACATCGCGCCCTTCTCGAAGTTGGCGTAGCGCGCGTCTCCGTCGCCGGTCGCTTCGGGTGAGGTGGGTGCGCCCAGGACGCTGCTCGAGGCCGCCGATCGTCTGCCAGCGGTCGTAGATGGCGCCGCCCTGCAGTGACAGGGCCAGGTCCTCCGGCCGGGGTGGGCCGCTGAAATGCGCTGCGGTATCGCGGATCTCGTCGAGCAGGCCGTAGGCGACGTTGCCGGGGCAGTCGGTGGCGCCGACATCGCGGTGGGCGAAGATGGTCGGCAGCGTCGCGACGGCGTTGAGCGGGAAGTTGGTGTTCTCCCCGCCGGCCGACGGCAGGGCGACGGTGCCCTTCGGGTCGATGTGGTCCAGCCCGAGCCGCCAGCCGAGCAGCCGGCCGAGCGTATGCAGCTGGATCGGCGTCGGCGCGATGTCGTCGAAGTTGCCGATCATCGCCACACCCCAGCTGTCGCGGTTGAAGCCGCCGGTGTGGTCGCCCTGCACCGGACCGAGCAGCGCGCCGGCCCGGCCCTCGAACACCTGGCCGTACTTGTCGACGAGCGGCGTTGTAGGCGATGTCGCACCAGCCCAGGATCTGGGTGTGGTAGGCGTAGATCGACCGCATGATCGCCGCGGAGTCCTGCGGCTGGTAGTCGTTGCTCTCGGCGGTGTGGTGGACCACCGCGGCGCGGATGGGCTGGTCGAACGGCCGGTTGCCGCAGTGCACCGCTTCGTCGGCGCCCCACTGCGCGCGGGCGATGATGTTGGGCGCCTGACCCGCGCGCGATGACGGCGGTCGGCGGGTTCCACTGGGTGTCGGCCGGTGCCTGCGGCGGGGAGATGAGAATGGCCGAGATGTTCTGCGCCAGCGGCTGTTCCGTCGGTGGCCGGGATGTAGCCCAGGCCGGCTGGCCGGCTTGGTGCTTCGGCGCGGACGTGCGGGGCGCGCCGGACGGGCGGCTGATCGCGATCTGGACGGTCGTGGTCTTGCCGACGAACACCGGGTCGGTGCCGCGCGGGCCCGTCGTCGCGCCGTGGCGCCGTGCAGCGTCTCGGTCTCGTACCACGGGCCCCACGAGCCGTCGGCGTGCCGGGCGCGGATCCGGGCCGAGGTGCCGGTCAGGTCGCCGCCGGTCAGCGCGACCATGGAAAACGGTGTGGCTTGGCTGATTTCGCGGACGGTGACGCCGCCGCCGAGGCCGATCAGCGGCTGCTGGGCGAGGTGCGTGTCGCCGGGCCGGGGCGGATGCTCGCGATGCCCGGCGCCGGCGAGCCGACCGCCCACGGCAGGATGACGACGGTCGCCGCGATGGCGGTGAACAACATCGTCGGCGCGGGACGGCGGGACGGCACGAACCGATGTTACGTATGTGTCTAGTGGTGCAAATGATTCGACACGCTACTTAAGTGAACAAAGTGATTCGGCCACGGCACGGCACCGCAGAGTTTGGGTGGCCCCGGTCGGACCGGGGTCCCACTTCTGCGGTGCCGTTTCGGGGGAAATCCGAAGCCGAGCGTCCGATCAGGGAATCGGCGCCGGCGTGGCGGGGGAACCGGGGCGGCCGCGCCATGTGCCGCCTGGGTGAGACCCGGCATGATCATGCCCTTGAGCAGGTCGATGGCCTGGCCCGCGCCCAGCTGGTTGGCCGCGCTCATCATGTCGCTGACCAGCCCGCCGCTCGGGCGCCGGCGCCGCGCCGAGCGACGGGTCGCCCAGGATCGGGTAGGTGCCGCTCGCGACGGGATCCAGTCCGACCGGGTCGCTGATCGGAAGTTCGCTCGGGCTCGGCCAGGCCGCCGGCGCCGGTTGTCGGGTCGAAGGCGTCGGGGCTGGTCAGCCCCGGGGTGAGCCCCGGGCTGGTCAGGCCGGGCGTGGTCAGCCCCGGCGTGGTGACGCCGGGGTCAGGCCCGGGTGGTCAGGCCCGGAGTCGCCAGACCCGGGGGGTCAGGCCAGGCGTCAGGCCGGGTGGTCAGACCCGGCGAGGTCAGACCCGGCGAGGTCAGACCCGGCGAGGTCAGACCAGGGCTGGTCAGGCCGGGCGAGGTCAGGCCGGGGCTGCCGAGGCCAGGCAGGACCCGTGCTGTCGGGGGCTGGTCGCACCGGTCAGGCTCGGGATCGGCGGAAGGGTGACCCCGAACTGGGACAGCCCCTGCGTCAGAGCGCCCATCAGTTCGCCGGGCAGGTCGGTCATGGATGCGGCCCGGACGAACTCGTGGTGCTGGGGTGCGGGCTTGGCGGTCAAGTCGCAAACAGCGATGTAAGCAAAAGGACTCGCGACCGCCAGAGCGGCGAACGCGCTCGTGGCTGTCGAGAGCCTGCGTCGACGTCGGTTCGGCACGGAAGTCTCCTCAATCTGGACTGCGGTCTGTTCATGCGCGCCGGGGGCGTGCACGGTGTCTGAGTAGTGCTTATTCGGACACATGGCCGATGTTACTTACGTGAATGTTGTTACTGGAGTGACGAGACCGAATCGTGAACCAATCGCGACCTTCGTCACCAAAATTCGCCCAATCGTTACCCGCCACGCCGGTATATGGGCTTGCCGGAGGCCTCGAGGCAGTAAGACCCCGGCGCAACGCCGCCGCCAAACGGGCTGCGGTCTCGCAGTCCGATACCCTAGGCAACCGATGACTTCTCCTTCTGGTCGCTTTGACCTCTATGTCGTCGGCTCCGGCTTTTTCGGTCTGACGATTGCCGAGCGCGTGGCTACCCAGCTCGGCAAGCGGGTGCTCGTCGTCGACCGGCGCCCGCACATCGGCGGGAACGCCTACTCCGAGGCTGAGCCGCAGACCGGCATCGAGGTGCACAAGTACGGCGCCCACCTCTTCCACACCTCCAACAAGCGGGTGTGGGACTACGTGCGGCAGTTCACCGACTTCACCGGCTACCAGCACCGGGTCTTCGCCATGCACGACGGCCAGGCCTACCAGTTCCCGATGGGCCTGGGCCTGGTGTCGCAGTTCTTCGGCCGGTACTTCACCCCCGACGAGGCCCGGGCGCTGATCGCCGAGCAGGCCGCCGAGATCAACACCGACGACGCGCAGAACCTCGAAGAGAAGGCGATCTCGCTGATCGGCCGACCGCTGTACGAGGCGTTCGTGAAGCACTACACCGCCAAGCAGTGGCAGACCGACCCCAAGGAGTTGCCGGCGGCCAACATCACCCGGCTGCCGGTGCGCTACACCTTCGACAATCGCTACTTCAACGACACCTACGAGGGTCTGCCGGTCGACGGCTACACGGCCTGGTTGCAGAAGATGGCCGCCGACGAGCGCATCGAGGTCAGGCTCGACACCGACTGGTTCGACGTCCGCGACGAGCTGCGCGCGCGCGAGCCCGGACGCGCCGGTTGTCTATACCGGTCCGCTGGACCGCTACTTCGACTATGCAGAGGGCCACTTGGGCTGGCGCACACTGGATTTCGAGATCGACGTGTTGCCGACCGGCGATTTCCAAGGCACACCGGTGATGAACTACAACGACGCCGACGTGCCCTACACCCGCATCCACGAGTTCCGGCATTTCCACCCGGAGCGCGATTACCCGGCCGACAAGACGGTGATCATGCGGGAGTACTCCCGCTTCGCCGAGCACGACGACGAGCCCTACTACCCGATCAACACCGAAGCCGACCGCGCGGTGCTGGCCGCCTACCGGGCCCGGGCCGCGAGACGAAACCGCTTCGGCGAAGGTGCTTTTCGGCGGGCGCCTGGGCACCTATCAGTATCTCGACATGCACATGGCGATCGCCAGCGCACTGAACATGTACGACAACGTCCTTGGCGCCGCACCTGCGTGACGGTGCCGGACTGGACGAAAACAGCAGAGGAAGCACCCGGGGATGAGTAAGACCACGGTCGACGACGCAGCCCGACGCTGCGACCCAACAGTCCAGCAAGGCGGTGAGCCTGCTGGCCCGCGTCATCCTGCCGCGCCCGGGCGAGCCGCTCGATGTGCGCAAGCTCTACCTGGAGGAGTCGACGACGAATTCCCGTCGCGCGCATGCCAGCAACCGCACCTCACTGCAGATTCCCTCCGAATCCGAGGTGTCCTTCGCGACCTACTTCAACGCCTTCCCGGCCAGCTACTGGCGGCGGTGGACGACGTGCACGTCGGTGGTGCTGCGCGCCGAGCTCACCGGTAAAGGCCGCGTCGACGTCTACCGCACCAAGGCCACCGGCGCCCGGATCTTCGTGGAGGGCCTGAACTTCGCCGTCGACGGGCAGCGACCCGGCGGTCCTCGAATTCCAGGTCGGCCTGCAGCCGTTCGAGGACGGCGGCTGGATCTGGTTCGACATCACCACCGACTCCGACGTGACGCTGCGCAGCGCCGGCTGGTACTCCGACCAGCCCGCGCCGGGCGTCGCGAACGTCGCCATCGGCATCCCGACCTTCAACCGGCCGAACGACTGTGTCAACGCGCTGCGCGAACTCACCGCGGACCCGTTGGTGGACGAGGTGATCGGCGCAGTGATCGTGCCCGACCAAGGCACGTCGAAAGTCCGCGACCACCCCGACTTCGCCGCCGCCGCCGCGCCGCTGGGCGACCGGCTCGCCATCCACGACCAGCCCAACCTCGGCGGCTCCGGCGGATACAGCCGGGTGATGTACGAGGCGCTGAAAAACACCGACTGCCAACAGATCCTGTTCATGGACGACGACATCGAGCTGCAGTCGGACACCATCCTGCGCATCCTGGCGATGCACCGTTTCGCCAAGTCGCCGATGCTGGTCGGCGGCCAGATGCTCAACCTGCAGGAGCCCTCGCACCTGCACATCATGGGCGAGATGGTCGACCGCGCGAACTTCATGTGGACCGCGGCTCCGTACACCGAATACGACCACGACTTCGCCGAGTTCCCGTTGAGCGACAACAACCCTCGCAGCAAGCTGCTGCACCGGCGGATCGACGTCGACTACAACGGCTGGTGGACGTGCATGATCCCGCGCCACGTCGCCGAAGAACTGGGCCAGCCGTTGCCGCTGTTCATCAAATGGGACGACGCCGACTACGGCCTGCGCGCCGCCGAACACGGCTACCCGACCGCGACGCTGCCCGGCGCGGCGATCTGGCACATGGCCTGGAGCGACAAGGACGACGCCATCGACTGGCAGGCCTACTTCCACCTGCGCAACCGGCTGGTGGTGGCGGCCATGCACTGGGACGGCGACGTCAAGGGTCTGGTCCGTAGCCACTTCAAGGCGACGCTCAAACACCTTTCCTGCCTTGAGTATTCGACTGTCGCCATCCAGAACAAGGCGATCGACGACTTCCTCGCCGGCCCGGAGCACATCTTCTCGATCCTGGAATCCGGTCTGCCCGAGGTGCATCGGATGCGCAAGGAATACCCGGATGCGGTGGTGCTGCCGTCGTCGGACCAGCTGCCGGAGCCGTCGCAGCGCAACTACGAGATGAAGCCGCCGGTGCACCCACTGTCGATCGGCTACCGGCTGATCCGCGGAACGCTGCACCAGCTGAAAAAGACTGAGCCGCAGCATCATCAGCGCCCGCAGCTCAACGTGCCGACCCAGGACGCCCGCTGGTTCCGGCTGTCCACGCTGGACGGCGCCACCGTCACGACGGCCGACGGCCGCGGTGCGGTCTACCGGCAGCGCGACCGGGACAAGATGTTCGCGCTGCTGTGGCAGTCGCTGCGACGCCAGCGCCAACTGCTGAGCCGCTTCGACGAGATGCGCCGCGTCTACCGCGACGCGGTGCCGGTGCTGTCCAGCAAGGAGAAGTGGGAGACGGTGCTGCTGCCCGACCCAGAACAACGCGGCTGGCAATGGCCGACATCGCGGCTGAGTCGGCTTCGCCGAGCGGCGAAGTCGCCGTACTGGTCGCCGTGCAGTCGGCGCTGGCGGATCGCCCGGGCGCGCTGGCAGTCGCTCGGGCGCTGTCCTATTTCGGCGAGCACAGCCTGGGCTGGCTGGCGGTGTCGGCCATCGGCGCGATCGCGCAGCCGGCCAGGCGCCGCAGCTGGCTGCTGGCCGGCGCCGGGGCGTTCGCCGCGCACGCCGCCGCCGTGGTGATCAAGCGGATCGTGCGGCGTCCGCGTCCGCATCATCCCGCGGTTGCCGTCAACGTCGGCACACCCAGCAGCCTGAGCTTCCCGTCGGCGCACGCCACCTCGACCACCGCGGCGGCCGTGCTGCTGGCCCGGGCCACCGGCTTGCCGCTGCCTGTCATGCTGGTGCCGCCGATGGCGCTCTCTCGGGTGCTGCTCGGCGTGCACTATCCCAGCGACGTGGCCACCGGCGTGGCGGTCGGCGCAGCCGTCGCGGCGGCCGCCCGAATGGGCAGACGCCCGGACGACAAGTGGAGCACGAACATGAGTGAGCACGTTGACGACATCGACGGCGAAGGTGACCGGGGACCGGGGCCGGCACCGCCCGGCCGAACCTGATCCTCGGCGTGGTCAAGGCGATGCGCCCGCGCCAGTGGGTGAAGAACGTCCTGGTGCTGGCGGCGCCGCTGGCCGCCTGGGGCACCGACGCTCACTACGACTACCGCGACGTACTGCATCCAGATCGCGGTCGCCTTCGTGGTGTTCAGCCTGGGCGCCTCGTCGATCTACCTGATCAACGACGTCCGCGACGTCGAGGCCGACCGCCAGCACCCGACCAAGCGATTCCGTCCGATCGCCGCCGGCGTCGTGCCCGAGTGGCTGGCCTACACGACTGGCGGCGCGTGCTGGCCGCCGCGTCGCTGGGCATCGCGTGGTGGCTCACCCCCAACCTGGCGCTGGTGATGGCCGTCTACATCGTGATGCAGCTGGGCTACTGCTTCGGCCTCAAACACCAAGCGGTGATCGATATCAGCATCGTCTCGTCGGCGTATCTGATCCGCGCGATCGCCGGCGGTGCCGCCACCAATACCCATCTGTCGCAATGGTTTTTGCTGACGATGGCGTTCGGCTCGCTGTTCATGGCCGCCGGCAAGCGCTACGCCGAGCTGCAACTGGCCGAGCGCACCGGGGCCAACATCCGGAAGTCGCTGGAGAGCTACACCAGCACCTACCTGCGGTTCGTGTGGACGATGTCGGCCACCGCGGTAGTGGTCTGCTACGGGCTCTGGGCGTTCGAGCGCGACCACGGCAAGGCCGGCTGGTTCGCGGTGTCGATGGTTCCGTTCACGATCGCGATCTTGCGCTACGCGGTCGACGTCGACGGCGGCCTGGCCGGCGAGCCCGAGGACATCGCGCTGCGCGACCGGGTGCTGCAGGTGCTGTTCCTGGCCTTGATCGGAACCGTTGGTGTCGCCGTCTTCCTCGGCTGACGCGGCCGGCGAGGCCCCAGCCCCGACCCCGCGCTGGCCGGCGCTCAAGGCGGTCGGCAGTGCCTCGTTCCCGTACGACATCACGGTCCGGGCCAGCCTGTGGGTGAGCGTCGCCGTGGTTGCGGTGCTGTTCGGCTGGGGCGCCTGGCAGCGCCGCTGGATCGCCGACGACGGACTGATCGTGTTGCGCACTGTCCGAAACCTGTTGGCGGGCAACGGGCCGGTGTTCAACCAGGGCGAGCGGGTCGAGGCCAACACCTCAGTGGTGTGGACGTATCTGGTGTACCTCGCCAGCGCGGTGACCCGGCCGCTTCAGTTGGAATACGTGGCCCTGGCATTGGCCCTGGGACTGAGCCTGCTCGGCCTCGCGATGCTGATGCTGGGGACCGGCCGGTTGTTCGCCCCCAGCCTGGTGGGCCGGCGCGCGATCATGCTGCCGGCCGGCGCGCTGGTGTACATCGCGGTGCCGCCGGCGCGCGACTTTGCCACCTCCGGCCTCGAAAGTGGTTTGGTGATGGCCTATCTCGGGCTGCTCTGGTGGATGATGGTCTGCTGGTCGCAGGTCAAACGGGGCGCGCACCGACCCGGGCGGGTAAGTTCATCATTTCGCTGGCCTTCGTGGCCGGACTCAGCGTCCTGGTTCGCCCGGAGTTGGCTCTGATCGGCGGTGGAGCGCTGGTCATGATGCTGATCGCCGCGCAGGACGGCCGGCGCCGGCTGGAGATCGTGGTGGCCGGCGGCCTGCTGCCGGTGGGTTACCAGATATTCCGAATGGGCTACTACGGCTTGCTGTTTCCGGGCACCGCGCTGGCCAAGGACGCCGGCGGCGACAAGTGGTCGCAGGGCTTGATCTATCTGTCGAACTTCAACGGACCCTATGTGCTGTGGGTACCGCTGCTGCTACTGGCCGCGCTGGGCCTGGTCTTGTGGCCCTCGGCGCGGCGGTACAAGGGAACCGTCGCGCCATCGACGAGCGGCGGGACGCTGACCCGAACGGTGCAGAGCCCGGCCGCCGTGGTGATGTTCATTCTGGTCAGTGGGCTCCTGCAGGCGCTGTATTGGATCCGCCAGGGCGGCGACTTCATGCATGGCCGGGTGCTGCTGGCGCCGCTGCTGTGTCTGCTCGCACCGGTTGCGGTGGTTCCGGTGGTGGTCCCCGAGGGGACCAGGCTGTCCCGCGAGGCCGGGTACTGGTTGGCCGGCGGGGTCAGCGCGCTGTGGATGTCGGTGGCGGGATGGGCGCTGTGGGCGGCCAATTCGTCCGGCCTGGGCGATGACGCCACCCGCGTCACCTACACCGGCATCGTCGACGAACGCCGGTTCTACGCGCAGGCAACGGGTCACGCGCATCCGCTGACGGCCGCCGACTATCTCGACTATCCCCGGATGCGTGCAGTCCTGGTGGCGCTCAACAACACCCCGGAAGGGGCACTGCTGCTGCCGTCCGGCAACTACGACCAGTGGGATCTCGTCCCGCCCATCTCGCCTCCGGACGGACATGCGCCTCCGGCGCCGCAGAAAGGGCCGCACACCGTTTTTTTCACCAACCTCGGCATGGTGGGCATGAACGTCGCACTGGATGTCCGGGTGATCGACCAGATCGGGCTGGCCAATCCGTTGGCGGCACACACCGCCCGGTTGCAGCACGGCCGCATCGGTCACGACAAGAACCTCTTCCCGGACTGGGTGATCGCCGACGGGCCGTGGGTGAAGTGGTACCCGGGGGTGCCGGGCTACCTCGACCAGAAGTTCGTGCAGCAGGCCGAGGCGGCACTGAAATGCGACGGCACTCAGCAGGTGCTGAATTCCGTGCGGGCCCCGATGGGCCTGCACCGGTTCCTGTCGAATGTGCTGCACGCCGTGCAGTACACCCGCTATCGCATCGACCGCGTCCCGCGCTACGAGCTGATCAGGTGCGGCCTGGCCATACCGGAGTCGGGCGGCCCTCCGTACACGGGTATGCCGGCCACCGGGCCGTAGCGCCCAGGGGATTGCCGGCCGCCGGTAGAAGATTTTTATCAGCCATTCGGCCGGCGTTCGCCCGGCGCGGCGCCCGCCGCCCCGACTGGCATCCAGCAACGACGAATATGTATTCTTACCGGCGAACAGTCGCTCATCGGCACATTCACAGCGTGGTGATCCGCCGCCGAGTTGAGCGGGTTCGGCCGCAGCGCGAGGCCCGGTTTCGGGCTTACGCCGATGAGTGTCCACACCGCAAGATGTGGTTGACTACGGAAGCACAGCTGCGCCGTCCGGCATCGATGCGGGTCCGAATGACTTGCTGAGAGCTGGGCACCGAGGCCGGCGAGCTCAGCAACGAAGCGAGCCAAGCAGCGGCTCCCTGAGAAGCTGAGCAATAGGGCATGCAGTCCGACCCACAATGTTGGGCCCGACAAAGAATGAGGAAGCAAGAATGAGGCTTGTTGACAGGTTTCGCGGTGTGGCAGGTAAGTTGCCACGTCGGCTCGCGATCGGAGCCGCCGCTGCGGCTCTGTTGCCGGGCCTGATCGGTGTCGTGGGCCAGACCGCCGACGCCGGTGCGTTCTCCCGGCCGGGTCTGCCCGTTGAGTACCTGCAGGTGCCGTCGGCAGCCATGGGTCGCGACATCAAGGTCCAGTTCCAGAGCGGTGGCGCCAACTCGCCCGCCGTGTACCTGCTCGACGGTCTTCGCGCGCAGGACGACTTCAACGGCTGGGACATCAACACCCCCGCCTTCGAGTGGTACCTGCAGTCCGGTCTGTCGCTGGTCATGCCGGTGGGTGGCCAGTCCAGCTGGTACACCGACTGGTACAAGCCGGCTTGTGGCAAGGCAGGCTGCCAGACCTACAAGTGGGAGACCTTCCTCACCAGCGAGCTGCCCGCATTCCTGGCCTCCAAAGGTGTGAAGAGCACCGGCGGCGCGGCCGTCGGTCTGTCGATGGCCGGCGCTTCGGCGCTGAACCTGGCCAACTACCACCCCGCGCAGTTCATCGAGGTCGGCTCGTTCTCCGGTCTGATGGACCCCTCGCAGGGCATGGGACCGACACTGATCGGCTTCGCGATGGGTGACGCCGGCGGTTACAAGCCCGCCGACATGTGGGGTCCCAAGGAGGACCCGGCCTGGCAGCGCAACGACCCGCTGCTGAATGTCAGCAAGACCGTGGCCAACAACACGCGCGCTCTGGATGTACTGCGGTAACGGCAAGCCGTCGGACCTCGGTGGCGACAACCTGCCGGCCAAGTTCCTCGAGGGCTTCGTGCGGACCAGCAACCTGAAGTTCCAGGACGCCTACAACGCCGCCGGTGGCCACAACGCGCAGTTCAACTTCGACGCCAACGGCACGCACGACTGGCCGTACTGGGGCGCGCAGTTGCACGCCATGCTGCCCGACCTGCAGTCGCACCTCGGTGCGACTCCGGGTGCAGGCCCCGGCCCGGGTGCTCCGGCTGCTCCGGCTGCCGCGGCGACCGGACAGCACACCTGAGCTGAGAACAGCACGGCTGACGGCGACGACCTTGCGAGGTCGTCGCCGTTCGCCGTTTCCGGCGTGGGCGTCCGACCGGGTGTGATTAGCTACCTTGCGGAACCGGGGGCGGTCTGCGGTCCCCTAATTGGCGGTCGAGCGACAAGCGAGGTCAGTGATGAAAAGTCTGTCGATGCTGCTACGGCTCGTGTGTGCCGCCGTGTTGACGGTCGGAGGCCTGATCGGGACGCAGCATGAGCCCAGCCCGCGCGGCCGGCTACGAGACGCTGATGGTTCCCTCCGCGGCGATGGGCCGCGACATCCCGGTGGCATTCCTGGCCGGTGGTCCGCACGCGGTGTACCTGCTGGACGCCTTCAACGCCGCGCCGGACGTCAGCAACTGGGTGACCGCGGGCAACGCGATGAATACGCTGGCCGGCAAGGGAATCTCGGTGGCCGCACCGGCCGGTGGCGCCTTCAGCATGTACACCAACTGGGAGCGCGACGGCAGCAAGCAGTGGGACACGTTCTTGTCGCAGGAGCTGCCGGACTGGCTGGCTGCCAACAAGGGCCTGGCCCCGGGCGGCCACGGTGTCGTCGGCGCCTCCCAGGGCGGGTACGCCGCGATGGCACTGGCCTGCTTTCACCCGGACCGGTTTGGCTTCGCCGGCTCGCTGTCCGGATTCCTGTACCCGTCGAACACCACCACCAACGGCGCGATCACCGCAGGCATGGCCCAGTTCGGTGGCGTCGACAGCAACGGCATGTGGGGCGCCGCGCAGCTGGGCCGGTGGAAGTGGCACGACCCGGATGTGCACGCGATGTTGCTGGCGCAGAACAACTCCCGGATCTGGGTCTGGAGTCCGACGAACACGGGCGGCGATGCCGCGGCGATGATCGGTCAGGCCGGCGAAGCGATGGGCAACGCCCGATTCTTCTACCAGGAGTACCGCAACGTCGGCGGGCACAACGGCCACTTCGACTTCCCCGGCGGCGGTAGCAACGACTGGGGCTCGTGGAGCGGGCAGCTGGGCGCGATGTCCGGCGACATCGTCGGGGCGATCCGCTAACTCGTCGTCTGCCGGGCACGGTGCCGCGAACCGGTACCGTGAACGAAAGCACGGGAGCCCCGTACGAGGAACCTTCGCGTCGAACCTCATACGGCAGCTCGGCTGCGCAATCGACCGACTCTGCTAGCAGGAGACCATGGCTGTGAACTCACGGCGGAAACGCCGCCGTCGAATCCTGGCGTTGATCGCCGCCGCCGCAGTGGCATTGGTGGTGGGGCTGGTCATTCTGGCTGTGGTCGGTGTGCTGCGGCAACGCCAGACCGCGCCGAGTGCGGTGCCGCCCAGCATCGTGCCGCCGACCAGCAGCGGTTCGGCTTACCCGCACAAGCCGCGGCCGGCCTCGCAGGATTCCAGCTGCCCCGACGTGCAGCTGATCGCGATTCCCGGCACCTGGGAGTCGTCGCTGCAGGACGACCCGCTCAACCCGGTCCAGTTCCCGAAGGCGTTGTTGCTCAACGTCACCCGGCCGATCCGCGAGCAGTTCAATTCCAGCCGGGTCGAGACCTACACCGTCCCCTACACCGCGCAGTTCCATAACCCGCTGAGCGGCGACACGCAGATCTCCTACGACGAGAGCCGGGCCGAGGGCACCCGCGCGGCGGTCAAGGCGATGACGGACATGAACGTCAAGTGCCCGCTGACCGGCTACGTGCTGGTGGGGTTCTCCCAGGGCGCGATGATCGCCGGCGATATCGCCAGCGACGTCGGCAACGGGCGCGGCCCGGTCGATGACGACCTGGTGCTCGGTGTGACGTTGATCGCCGACGGCCGCCGCCAGCAGGGCGTGGGCCAGGAAATCGGCCCCAATCCGCCGGGCGAGGGCGCCGAGATCATCCTGCATGAGGTGCCGGTGCTGTCCAATCTCGGCTTGACGATGACGGGCCCACGGCCGGGCGGTTTCGGCACGCTCAACGCCAGGACCAACGAGATCTGCGGCCCCGGCGACCTGATCTGCGCCGCGCCCGCCGGAGGCGTTCAGTCTGGCGAATCTGCCCAGGACGCTGGACATCCTGGCGGGCGGGGCCGGCGCACCGGTGCACGCGCTGTACGCCACCACCCAGTTCTGGAGCCTGGACGGCCAGCCGGCGACGGAGTGGGCGTTGAATTGGGCGCACGGCACGATCGATAACGCGCCCCACCCCAAACACGGATAAGCCCCGACGAGGGCTATTCAACACAGCGGCCCGGCATCACAGGTCACAGTTGTGATAAGCGGTACGTTCAGATTTGGTCGGCGGCGCACCGCCCACTAACATTAAGAGAAATTTAAGAGCAGCTATGGTCGGCCCAGCGCATCCATGCGTGGCGGAACGCTCAGCGTACTTCGGTAGCCTCTGGGAGGTTTGCCGTTCGCGACAGCCCTACGCAGGCGAAATTGTGGTGTATCCGCAGGCCGAACCGAGCCCGACGACCACGTCGCTAAGGCTCATGCAGACCTAGCCCGCGGCAGGGCGATGAAGGAGAGTTACCGGAATGGCGTACCACAACCCGTTCATTGACAAGACCGGCCAGATCAAGTTCCCGGACAACACCGACCTGGTTCGTCACGTCGAGAAGTGGGCGAGGGTGCGCGGCGACCAATTGGCCTACCGCTTCCTGGACTTCTCCACCGAACGTGATGGTGTCGCGAAGGACATTTCATGGTCCGAGTTCGGTGCCCGCAACCGCGCGGTCGGCGCCCGGCTCCAGCAGGTGACCCAGCCGGGTGACCGCGTCGCGATCCTGTGCCCGCAGAACCTGGACTACCTGATCGCGTTCTTCGGCACCCTGTACGCCGGCCGGATCGCGGTGCCGCTGTTCGACCCCGCCGAGCCGGGACACGTCGGCCGGCTGCACGCGGTGCTCGACGATTGCAGCCCGTCGGCGATCCTGACCACCAGCGACTCCGCCGAGGGAGTCCGCAAGTTCTTCCGCAGCCGCCCGGCCAAGGAGCGGCCGCGTGTGATCGCCGTCGACGCGGTGCCCGATGACGTCGCCAGCACCTGGGAGCCCATCCCGGCAGGCCCTGAGACCGTCGCCTATCTGCAGTACACCTCCGGCTCCACCCGCACCCCGACCGGCGTCGAGATCACGCATCTGAACCTGCCGACGAACTGTGTCCAGGTGATCCACGCCCTCGAGGGTCAGGACGGCGACCGCGGTGTGAGCTGGCTGCCGTTCTTCCACGACATGGGCCTGATCACCACCTTGCTGTCGACGCTGGTCGGCTACCGGTTCACCTTCATGACGCCCGCCGCCTTCGTGCGCCGGCCCAGCAGATGGATCCGCGAGCTCGCGCGCAAGGAGGGCGAAACCGGCGGGGTCTTCTCGGCCGCTCCGAACTTCGCCTTCGAACACGCGGCGCTGCGCGGCCTGCCCAAAGACGGTGAGCCGCCGCTGGATCTGAGCAACGTCAAGGCGATCCTCAACGGCAGCGAGCCGGTATCGGCGGCATCGATCCGCAAGTTCAACGACGCGTTCGGGCCGTACGGCTTCCAGGAGAAGGCGATCAAGCCGTCTTACGGCCTGGCCGAGGCCACCCTGTTCGTGTCGACGACCCCGATGGAGGAGCCGCCGACGATCATCAACGTCGACCGGGAGGCGCTGAACACCGGACGGTTCGTCGAAGTGGCCGCCGATGCGCAGAACGGCGTCGCGCAGGCCTCCGCCGGCAAGATCGGTGTCAGCGAATGGGCGATCATCGTGGACCCCGAGACCGCGACCGAACTGCCCGACGGGCAGATCGGCGAGGTCTGGCTGCACGGCAACAACATGGGTGCCGGGTACTGGAACCGGAAAGACGAGAGTCACGAGACGTTCGAGAACATCCTCAAGTCGCGCACCAACCCGTCACGCGCCGAAGGGGCCGCCGACGATGCGGCGTGGGTGCGCACCGGTGACTACGGCACCTACCACCACGATCACCTCTATATCACCGGCCGGGTCAAGGATCTGGTCATCGTCGACGGACGTAACCACTACCCGCAGGATCTCGAGTACTCGGCGCAAGAAGCCAGCCGGGCCCTGCGCACGGGCTACGTGGCCGCCTTCTCGGTGCCCGCCAACCAACTGCCCGCCACCGTTTTCGACGACCCGCACGCCGGGCTGAAATACGACGCGGACGACAGCTCCGAGCAGTTGGTGATCGTCGCTGAGCGTGCCGCCGGTGCGCACAAGCTCGACCACCAGCCCATCGTCGACGACATCCGGGCGGCCATCGCCGTCCGGCACGGAGTCACCGTGCGGGACGTGCTGTTGGTCACGGCCGGATCGGTGCCACGTACGTCCAGCGGCAAGATCGGCCGCCGCGCCACCCGCTCCGCCTACATCGACGGCACGCTGCGCAGTGGTACCGCTGCGCCCGAACTCCTTCCCCGACGCAATTGACTGAACGCAAATATGACTGACTCAGACCTCGACCCCCAGCTGACCTCGACCGGAGCCGCTCCGGCTCGCACCGACATGACCATCGCCGAGGTGCGACTGTGGCTGCGTCAATGGGTGGGCAGCGCCACCGGGCGTTCGCCCGACGCCATCGACGAGGCGACGCCCATGGTCGAACTGGGGCTGTCCTCGCGCGATGCGGTGGCGATGGCCGCCGACATCGAAGACCACACCGGGATCACCGTGTCGATCGCGGCCGCGTTCGAGCATCCGACGATCGAATCGCTGGCCACCTGGATCGTCGAGGGCGACCCCGAATTCGACTCCGCCGCCGATGACGACACCGACTGGACCCGCAGCGGACCGGTCGAGCGCGTCGACATCGCCGTGGTGGGCCTGGCCACCCGGTTGCCCGGCGATATGAACACTCCCGACGAGACCTGGCAGGCGCTGCTGGAGGGTCGCGACGCAATCACCGACCTGCCCGAGGGCCGCTGGTCGGAGTTCATGGACGAACCGCGGCTGGCCGAGGCCATCAAGAAGGCCCGCACCCGCGGCGGCTACCTCAGTGACATCAAGGGCTTCGACTCGGAGTTCTTCGCGTTGTCCAAGACCGAAGCCGACAACATCGACCCGCAGCAGCGGATGACGCTGGAGCTGACCTGGGAGGCGCTCGAGCACGCCCGTATCCCGGCGTCCAGCCTGCGCGGCGAATCCGTCGGCGTGTTCGTCGGCACCTCGGTGATGGACTACAGCTACCTGGCGATGTCGGACCCGACCATCGCCCACCCGTATGCCATCACCGGTACCGCGAGTTCGATTGTGGCCAACCGTGTTTCGTACTTCTTCGACTTCCATGGCCCGTCCGTCGCGGTGGACACCGCCTGCTCGAGTTCGCTGGTCGCGACCCACCAGGCGGTGCAGGCGCTGCGCAGCGGTGAATGCGACGTGGCAATGGCCGGCGGGGTCAACGCATTGATCACCCCCGCGGTGACGCTGGGCTTCGACGAGATCGGCCAGGTGCTGTCGCCCGACGGCCGGATCAAGTCGTTCTCGTCGGACGCCGATGGCTACACCCGCTCCGAGGGTGGCGCGATGCTGGTGCTCAAGCGGGTCGACGACGCGCGCCGCGACGGCGACCAGATCCTCGCCGTGATCGCCGGTAGCGCGGTCAACCACGACGGACGCTCCAACGGCCTGATCGCGCCCAACCCCGACGCGCAGGCCGACGTACTGCGCCGGGCCTACAAGGACGCCGGCATCAACCCGCGCACCATCGACTTCGTCGAGGCGCACGGCACCGGCACCGTGCTGGGCGACCCGATCGAGGCTCAGGCACTGGGCCGGGTGGTCGGCCGCGGTCGTCCCGACGACAAGCCGCTACTGCTCGGCGCCATCAAAACCAATGTCGGACATATGGAGTCGGCGGCCGGTGCGGCCAGCCTGAGCAAGATGGTGCTGTCGCTGCAGCACGGCAAGCTGCCGCCGTCGATCAACTACGCCGGACCCAACCCCTACATCGACTTCGACGCATCGCATCTGAAGGTTCTGACCACCGTCGCCGACTGGCCGCGCTACGGCGGTTACGCCGTCGCGGGCGTGTCGAGCTTCGGGTTCGGCGGCGCCAACGCACACGTGGTGCTGCGTGAGGTGCTGCCCCGCGATGTCGTCGAGCGTGAAGTTGAGCCGCAGCTGCACGAGGTCGCTGCCGCTCCCGCTGCGCCCACCGCCGAAGAGCACGTCGAGATGGTTGGCGGCCTGCAATTCGACGAGTACGGCGAGTTCGTGGACTCTGCCGAAGGCGGCACCACGCCGTCCGACGACGAATACGAACTGCCCGGCATCACCGACGAAGCCCTGCGGCTCAAAGAGATCGCGCTGGAAGAGCTTGCGGCGCGAAGAGCTTCCGACCCCGGTGGTGCCGCTGCCGGTCTCGGCGTTCCTGACGTCGCGCAAGCGGGCCGCTGCGGCCGAGCTGGCCGACTGGCTGGAATCGCCTGAAGGCCAAGCGTCGTCGCTGGAATCGATCGGCCGGGCGCTGTCGCGCCGCAACCACGGCCGTTCCCGCGCGGTGGTGCTGGCCCACGACCACGAGGAGGCCATCAAGGGTCTGCGCGCGATCGCCGACGGCAAGCAGAAGCCCTACGTGTTCAGCACCGACGGGCCGGCCACCAACGGCGCGGTGTGGGCGATGGCCGGTTTCGGCGCGCAGCACCGCAAGATGGGCAAGAACCTCTACCTGCGCAACGAGATCTTCGCCGAGTGGATCGAGAAGGTCGACGCGCTGATCCAGGACGAGCGGGGCTACTCGATTCTCGAGCTGATCCTCGACGACTCGGTGGACTACGGCATCGAAACCAGCAACGTCGTCATCTTCGCGATCCAGATCGCGCTGGGTGAGGTGCTCAAGCACCACGGCGCGAAACCCGCTGCGGTGATTGGCCAGTCGCTGGGCGAGCCCGCATCGGCCTACTTCGCGGGCGGACTCTCGCTGGCCGACGCCACCCGGGTGATCTGCTCGCGCTCGCACCTGATGGGTGAGGGCGAGGCGATGCTGTTCGGCGAGTACATCCGGTTCATGGCGCTCGTCGAGTACTCCGCCGACGAGCTCAAGACGGTGTTCGCCGACTTCCCCGGCCTGGAGGTGTGCGTCTACGCCGCGCCCAGCCAGACCGTCATCGGCGGGC
The DNA here is from genome assembly GCA_963796825.1 of uncultured Actinomycetota bacterium. Lineage (GTDB taxonomy): Bacteria > Actinomycetota > Actinomycetes > Mycobacteriales > Mycobacteriaceae > Mycobacterium. Next base: position 1,333,646 of record CAWCNE010000002.1, on the reverse strand, counting down.
CGCCCGACCAGATCGATGCGATCGTCGCCCGCGGCCGAGTCCGAGGGCCGCTTCGCGCGCAAACTGCAGACCAAGGGCGCCGGCCACACGTCGCAGATGGATCCGCTGCTGGGCGAGTTCTCCGCTGAGCTGCAAGGTATTTCGCCGATGAGCCCGAAGGTCGGGATCTTCTCGACCGTGCACGAGGGAACCTACGTCCGGCCCGGTGGCGAGCCGATTCACGACGTCGCGTACTGGATCAAGGGCATGCGGCACTCGGTGTACTTCACCCACGGCGTCCGCAACGCCGTCGACAGTGGGTACACCACGTTCCTGGAGCTCGCGCCCAACCCGGTCGCGCTGATGCAGATCGGCTTGACCACCGCGGCCGCGGGATTGCCTGACGCCCAGCTGATCCCGACGCTGGCCCGCAAGCAGGACGACGTCGAGTCGATGATCTCGGCGATGGCGCAGTTGTTCGTGTTCGGCCACGACATCGACATCCGCACGCTGTTCAGCCGCGCGGCCGGTCCCGAGGATTATGCGAACGTCCCGCCGACCCGGTTCAAGCGCAAGGAGCACTGGCTGGACGCGCATTTCTCCGGCGACGGCTCGGTGATGATGCCCGGCACGCACGTCGCGATGCCGGACGGCCGGCACGTGTGGGAGTACGCGCCGCGTGGCGAGACCGATCTCGCCGCGCTGGTGAAAGCCGCTGCGACACATGTACTTCCGGATGCCGTGCTGACCGCCTCCGAGCAGCGCGCGGTGCCGGCCGACAACGCTCGGCTGGTGACCACGCTGACCCGCCATCCCGGCGGCGCGGCAGTGCAGATCCACGCGCGGATCGACGAGTCCTTCACGCTGGTCTACGACGCGCTGGTGTCGCGGGCCGGCCAGGCCTCGGTGTTGCCGACGGCCGTCGGTGCGGGTGCGGCGATCGCCCCGGCCGTTACCGGAGCGACGACCGCGGTGGCCGCACCGGTCGCCGAGCCGGCAGCCGACGACACCGACGTGGCCGACATCGTGACCGACAGCCTCGCCGCACGTCAGCTCGGTGGATTGGGCCGGTGGTCACCGGATTCCGGTGAGACCGTGCGTGATCGGCTGGCCTCCATCGTGTCGATGGCGATGGGCTACGAGCCCGAGGACCTGCCCTGGGAGGTCCCGCTGGTCGAGCTCGGCCTCGACTCGATGATGGCCGTGCGGATCAAGAACCGCGTCGAGTACGACTTCGACATGCCGCCGATTCAGCTGCAGGCCGTCCGCGACGCCAACCTCTACAACGTCGAGAAGCTGATCGAGTACGCGATCGAGAACCGCGACGAGGTGCAGGAGCTGCACGAGCGCCAGAAGACGCAGACTGCGGAGGAGATCGCCGCCGAGCAGGCCGCCATGCTGGCCGGCAAGGCGCCGTTGCCTGGCGCCGCCCCGGCGGCCCAGCCCGAGACTCAAGAGACTGAACCGCAGCCGGAATCGTCGATCCCGCCACCGCCGACAAATCCGGCCGGGCCCGTCGGCCGCGCGCACCCAACCTGGCGGGCGCCGCACAGGCACTCAACCAGGAAGCCCTTGCCGCGGCGCTCAATTCGGACATTCCGCCGCGCGACGCGGCCGAGCGAGTCGCGTTCGCGACCTGGGCGATCGTCACCGGCAAGTCCCCGGGCGGCATCTTCAACGCATTGCCGAAGCTGGACGACGCCGCCGCCACCAAGATGGCCGAGCGGCTCTCCGAGCGCGCGGAAGCCACCATCACCGTCGATGACGTCAAGTCCGCCGCCACCATCGAGGATCTCGCGACCACGGTGCGCGAATTCCTGGAGGCCGGCGAGATCGACGGCTTCGTGCGCACCATCCGGGCCAGGCCCGAAGGTTCCACGGCCCTTCAAGCCACCGGTTTTTGTGTTCCACGCCGCGGGCGGATCGACGGTGGTCTACGAGCCGTTGCTCAAGCGGTTGCCGGCGGACACCCCGATGTACGGCTTCGAGCGGGTCGAGGGAACCGTCGAAGAGCGTGCCGCGCAATACCTTCCGAAGCTGCGTGAGCTCGGCGGCGACGGGCCGTTCATCCTGGCCGGCTGGTCGCTGGGTGGTGTGCTGGCCTACGCCTGCGCGATCGGGCTGAAGCAGCAGGGCTGCGATGTGCCGTTCGTCGGTCTGATCGACGCGGTGCGCGCCGGCGAGGAGGTCCCGCAGACCAAGGAGGAGACCCGCAAGCGCTGGGATCGCTACGCGCGCTTCGCCGAGCGGACCTTCAACGTCGAGGTCCCGGAGATCCCCTACGAGCATCTCGAAACGCTCGACGACGAGGGCCAGGTCAAGTTCGTGCTGGAAGCGGTGCAGCAGGCCGGTGTGCAGATCCCCGGCGGGATCATCGAGCACCAGCGCACGTCGTACCTGGACCACCGGGCGATCGACACCGTCCGAGATTCCAGCCCTACGACGGCCACGTCACGTTGTACATGGCCGATCGCTATCACGACGACGCGATCACGTTCGAGCCGCGTATGCGACCCGCAAGCCCGACGGCGGCTGGGGCGAGTACGTCGCCGACCTCGAGGTCGTGCCGATCGGTGGCGAGCACATCCAGGCCATCGACGAGCCGATCATCGCCAAGGTCGGTGCGCATATGACGCAGGCGCTCAACAAGATTCACGCCGAGCAGAAAGAAGCCTAAGTGACCACCAAAACCACCGCCGAGCTGCTGACCGAACTGCGGGAAAAGCTGGAGCTGGCGAAGGAGCCCGGTGATCCGAAGGCGATTGCACGGCGCGACAAAAAGGGAATCCCGAGCGCCCGCGCCCGCATCCACGCCCTGCTCGACCCGGGCAGCTTCCTGGAGATCGGCGCGTTAGCGCGCACGCCGGGTGACCCGAACGCGCTCTACGGCGACGGTGTGGTCACCGGGCACGGCCGGATCAACGGCCGGCCGGTGGCGGTGTTCAGCCACGACCAGACGGTCTTTCAGGGCTCGGTCGGTGAGATGTTCGGCCGCAAGGTGGCCAAGCTGATGGAGTGGGTGGCGATGGTCGGATGCCCGATCATCGGCATCAACGACTCCGCCGGCGCCCGGATCCAGGACGCGGTCACCTCGCTGGCCTGGTACGCCGAGTTGGGCCGCCGCCACGAGATGCTGCGCGGCTTCGTGCCAGAGGTCTCCATCATCTTGGGCAAATGTGCTGGGGGAGCGGTCTATTCGCCTATCCAGACCGACCTGCTGGTGGCGGTGCGCGATCAGGGCTACATGTTCATCACCGGTCCGGACGTCATCAAGGACGTCACCGGCGAGGACGTGACGTTCGACGAGTTGGGCGGCGCCGACGTTCAGGCGCAGCGCGGCAACATCCACAAGGTCGTCGAGGACGAGGCCGCGGCGTTCCAATACGTGCGCGACTACCTGTCGTTCCTGCCCGCCAACACGTTCGACGACGGACCGATCGTCAACCCGGGTCTGGAGCCCGAGATCACCCCGAGCGACCTCGAACTGGACACCATCGTCCCGGATGCGGACAACACCGCGTACGACATGCACGAGATCCTGCTGCGCATCTTCGACGACGGTGACGTCTTCGAGATCGCCGACCAGCGCGGCCCGGCGATCATCACCGCGTTCGCGCGGGTCGACGGCAGATCGGTCGGCGTGATCGCCAACCAGCCGATGTTCATGTCCGGCGCGGTCGACAACGAGGCATCGGACAAGGCGTCCAGCTTCATCCGATTCTGCGACTCCTACAATCTGCCACTGGTTTTCGTGGTGGACACCCCTGGCGCGATGCCGGGCGTCGAGCAGGAGAAGGGCGGCATCATCAAGCGCGGCGGCCGGTTCTTCAACGCGATCGTGGAAGCCGAGGTGCCGAAGGTGACCATCATCGTCCGTAAGGCATACGGCGGCGGTTACGCGGTGATGGGATCCAAGCAGTTGTCCGCCGACCTGAACTTCGCCTGGCCCACCGCGCGCATCGCGGTGATCGGGGCCGACGGTGCCGCGCAGCTGCTGATGAAGCGGTTCCCCGACCCGACCACGCCCGAGGCGCAGCAGATCAAGAAAGACTTCATCGACGGCTACAACCTCAACATCGCGATCCCGTGGATCGCGGCCGAGCGTGGCTACATCGATGGTGTCATCGAACCGCACGAGACCCGGCTGCTGCTCCGTAAATCGCTACACCTGTTGCGGGAGAAGCAGATTCACTGGCGCACCCAGCGCAAGCACGGCTTGACGCCGATCTAGACCGGTACGGGAAAGTCGGACGTGTAAAACTCGGCCGGGCTCTGCGAACGTGGGCTCGGCTGCCGGATGAACACCCAGACACCGGTCGTGCCGGATCGGAGCGTGTCCCGAACTGTGGCATTCCCCACCCCGACGCCGTCGGTGTTCAGTGCGCCAACCGCCACGCCCGGCCCCGGTCCCTCACAAGGTGCAGTCGAGGGTCGCGGCACTTGGATCAGGCTGACGTCGTAATGGGCGTTGGGATTGCCGGGCTCCGCGAAATGGATGTCTGCCGTCACCGCGCCACCGCTGTTGCGAATGGTTGCCGACACCGTCGCGTTGTTCGTCGACGCGAAGTCGGGGATCGGGCTGAAGTCGCAGGCGCGCAGAATGCCACGCATCGGCACCACCGTTCCACCCTCCGCCCAAGCAGCAGGATTGGAGCCGGGAACAGCGGATCCGGCCAGCGCGATGGTGACGGGCACGACGCAGCGGGCCAGGGTGGAAATCGTTAATGACATTTTGTCAATTATTCCGTTCGACAAGCTAAATAAGCCATGGTCGAACGGGGAGACATCCCTTACACAGGATGCACCGATGTGACGGGAGACACCGTTAGGTGCTATTCACCGGCGTTCTTTTCCTGCTTTTGCACCTTTTCGCCGGTCTCAGTGGACTCCCGGAGTTCCTTCTTCGTCTTGGCAGCCTCGTCGGCCAACTCGCCGATTGATTCGTCGCCTTCTTCAGCGCGCATAGTCTCGCCTCCTCGGCTTGGACTACCCGGCATCGGCGGCGCTGAATCAGAAGCGATGGGCCGCCGTCCTAGCTCAGCGCGGAACGGGCCACCGTGTTCCCAGAAACGCCAAACTGGGCGGCAATGACGAATGTCATTGCCGCCCAGTCAAGTTCAGCTACTTGCTAGCTGCCTTCTGGCGAGCCTCGGCGGCCTTCTCGGCGGCGCGGGAGGACTCAGCCTCAGCCTCTTTCTTGGCTACGTCGCGCGCGGCCTTGGCCTTGTCCTGCTGAGCGCGACCTTCCTTACGCAGACCATCGCGGTTGGCGACGATCCCAATGATCTCCTTGGCCTTGCCCACGACGTCCTCGACGATGCCTCTGATAGTTCTTCGGGTCCACTGTTGCCCATTGTTTTCCTTTCGATCGGGGGATGCAGTGTCCGATACCCCGCGACATCGGACACCGAACGTAAATTATGGCGGTGTCGCAAAGCGTTACGGCCGCGTGCTGACCGCGGTCACACGCGCGGTGCTGATCTGCCAGCTAGGGCTTGATCCGGATCTTGCCCGGCGACCACCAACCGAAGTGGGTGGCAGTGCCGAGATCCAGCTGGGCCGGCGGAGCGTCGACGAGCGTGTCGAACTTACGCAGCGAACCCCAGTCACGCGCCCAGTCGTGAGACAGATAGGTCGCCATCACGTGGGCGCGCAGCAGCAGGTCGGTGATGCCGAGCAGTCCGCCGTTGATGCCGTCTTCCCAGGTGTCGGTGTCCATCTTCTTGGCCGTGTAGTCCGGCGTGATGCGGAACTTCGGGATATCGGTGACGCCGTTCGAGTGCAACATCGGCTGCTGGCACGGGAACGCCAGTCCGACCGCCCAGTCCAGCAGCACCGGCTGCGTCGACCCGACGTACTCCTGCACCGAGCGCAATTCGGGCACCCGCGGTGGGGTCAGCGCGATCCAGTCTTCCGGTGTCAGCGACAGGTCTTCGGCCACCACCCGCACAGCGACAGCGTCCGCGGGAATCTCCGATCGGGGGTACCGCAGGTTGCGCCACGCCTTCGGCTGCTCGCCGTAGAGATCGTCGGGCACCAACCGCCCCGCCGGCACCACGTCACCGTTCGGCCCGGGCCTGCCGTATTCCAGCACCACAGTCTGGCCGTCGGTGTGGTGGTGCAGCACGCTGTTGCCGGCGATCTTGCCCGCGGCCGTCACCACAACCAGCGGATGGCCGTCGTCGGCGGGCGGTAGCTGATACCACGCCGAGGCCAGCTTGCTCTGCTGCTGCGCTTCGGTGGTATAGCTGCCGAGAACCGGAACCCGTTGCGGGTCAAGGCCGTATGGCAGCGGCACGGTCGAGCCATTGACGCCGGCGGCCTTCAACTTGGCCGGCGCGTCCCAGTCGTAGTCGGTGCCGGGCTGATTCGGGTGCATCACCACCGCCTCGGCGACGGTGTGGTCCGGCACGCCGTTCGGGGTGAAGCCGACCGGGTTGACTCCGCCGAGCGGGCCGAGGGGGCCGCATGGGCCTGAGTCTGGGCCGCCGGGCTTCGGCTGCATGAAGCCGGCGTTGGTGTCCGGCTCGACCAGAACGTCGTCGGCCAACCCGCAGCCACCGGCGAAGGCCCGGATGTTCGACGAGCCGTTGGAGAACGTGGGGTACTGCCGGACGATGCCGATCGTCATCGATGCGACGAACACCAGCGCCATGAAGCCGGCGGCGAGCGGTATGGGCGCCGCGGTCAGTGCACGCGCCAGTCGACCCTCACCCCGGTCCCGGGCAGCGAAGTGCAGCCAGGCGGCGTACGAGCGCTACCGCGACGAACAGGGCGAAAAACATTGTGCTGATGCTGATTCCGGCGATCTTCGGCATCGCGGCGTTGAACGGGACGCCGTAGCTGGACACGTACCACCAGCCGTTCGTGGTGGCGAAGCACAGCGCCAGCAGGAACAGCAGCGCGGCCAGGAACGCCATCCGGTTGCGCGACCAGCGCAAAACCGCCGGCGACACCAAGGCCGTGGTCAAGGCGGCCATCGCCGCGCCCACGGCGGCGAACAGGCCGAAGTGGTGCACCCACTTGGTCGGGGTGAACATCAGGAAGAACATGGTGCCGAAGATGACACCCATCAGCCGCCACGCCGGGCCGCGGGCCACGCCGCGAACTCGCTTGCGCCGCAACATGATGAACACGGCGGTGAACAGGCAGAGCGCGGTGACCAGGAAGCCGAACCGGCGCGACAGTGAACCGTCGACGGTAGGCAGGATCAGGTAGTAATAGCGCAGGTTCTCGGTGTACCAGGCCTGGCTGGGACCGATCGCCGTGCGAATCCTGGTGGCCTCCAACACCGTTGACAACGTCTGGTCGGCGAACACCACGGTCAGGATCACTGTGCCCGCCGCCAGCATCGGCGCCACCAACGGCCAGGTGCCGACCACGCGATGACGTCGCACCAGGATTCGCAGGATCGGGCGGCCACCGGCCACCAACGCGGCCACCGCGATCAGCCCGGTGGGCTGCACGCCCAGGGTGAACGCCGCGGTCACCACCGCCAGCGCCGCCGGCGTCAGCCGGCTGTAGCGCATCGACCGTTCGATCAGCACATAGGTGATCAGCGAGCCGACCGCGATGATGGGTTCTGGCCGAAGGCCGTTGTCGAACGGCATCCACGCGGTCAGCAGCACCAGGCCGGCCGCCCAGTTGGCGGCCTTGCTCTTGGTCACCGCCGGCCCGAGTCGGGGCAGCACCTCTTTGGACAGCAGCAACCAGCACGCGATCCCGGCGACCAAGTCGGGCAACCGAATCCACAGGCTCGAGTCGCTGACGTGGGTCATCAACGCCAGCAGGTTGTAATACCAGCCGAACGGGTCTTCCGGGCTGCCGAACCAACGGAAGTAGTTGGACATGTAGCCGGCCCGGTCGGCGACGCGGGCCATGCCCAGGATGTAGCCGTCGTCCGACGAGTTCGCCCCGATCACCCACCAGAGCACGAACCCGAACGTCACCGTCACGTCGGCGAGGGTGAAGGTCCGCCAGTTCGCCGGTATCCACCGGCGCATCCGGTGGCCGTCCAACTGGTCCAGGCGCCACAGCGCGACCAGTGCGACGATCGTCGCCAGGATCGCGCCGACCATCGCGAGCAGCTTCAATGTGGTTGGGGTGGTGGAGAACCGGGTGTCGATGGTCGCCGACATCTTCAGCCCCGGCGGGGCGGGCCCGATCAGATCGGTGAACACCCCGACGATCTGCGGGCGCAGGTTGGGATCGGGGTAGCCGCTGCGCAACTCCTTGCCGCCCGGATCCTTGAGCCCGACGAAGGTGGCGTAGGTCCCGGCCAGCGTCGAGGTGACGTCGATGCGCTGACATTGTGGCGACTCCACCTGGTCGCGCGGTACCGACAGGATCACCACGTTGCGGTCGGTGACGTCCACCCGCTGCTTGTTGACGACGATGAACAGCGCCTGAAGGTTGGCGTCCTTGCCTTTCCGCGGCGCGGTGCCCAACACGACGCCGCCGTCCGGCGGCAGGTCCCGCACCACCTCGCATGGCACTTCTGCGTGGAAGTCGACGGGCGTCAGCGAAATCAGGGGCGCCGTAACGCTTTTCAGCTGACCATTCTGCGGCCAGTTCAGGTTGGCCGTAGTCTGCACGACGGGCAGCAGCGGGGTCGCCACCGAGAGCAGGAAGCCGATCAACCCGGCGATGGTGGCAACCCAGCGGGTCGCCTTCACTGTGTCCGCGGCGTCGCCGCTACCGTGGGTCTGCGGGTGTTCGATCTGTGTGCTCACGGGAGTGCTCGAATCGGTCCTTGTCGGCTCCAGCCGTTCACGACTGTGACGCCCTGCTGGATGGCGGCGATCGGTGCCACGTCATCGGGGATCCAGCGGTGGTACCGCTCCACCTGACCCCAGTCGCGGTACCAGTCGCCGTTGAGATAGGTGGGGACGGTCGACGTCCACATCAGCGCCTGGGTGAACAGGAACGGCCCGCCGGACTTAGACGCCTGCCACAGGTTCGACGACGCCGAGGTCTGCTTGTGATCGGGCTGGATGCGGTAGTCGGGAAGTTCGGCGACGCCGAGGTGCTCGGAAAACGGCCGCTGGCAAGGGAAATTCGCGGCGGTGGCGATGTCCATCAGCACCGGCTGCTGCGATCCGATCAGCTGCTGCAGGGTCTTGGTCACCGGCACGCGCGGCGGGGTGAACGCGAACCACTGGTCCTCGCTGAGGTTGGGGTCGTAGGCGACGATGCGGGCGACGTTGGCCTCCGGGGGCGCCCAGCTCATCGGAAAGCGCAGGTTGCGCCAGGCCGGTTGCGGCCCGATGTCGATCGGGAACATCAGCCCGAGCGGCGCGACGCTGCCGTCGGGTTTGGCCGCGCCCCACTGCAACCGCAGCGACTGGCCGTACATGAAGTCGCCGTCCTCTTTGTAGGACCAGATGGCCCCCGAGGCGGCGACGACGACCAGCGGCCGGTCCGGTGTGCGCGGCGGTATCTGGTACCACGCAGAGGTGGCGGTGGCGGCGCGGGCGTTCTCGCCGTAGCTCCCCATCACCGGCGTGCGCGCCGGGTCGAGGCCGAACGGGAGCGCGGCCTGCGAGCCGTTGACGCCGGTCGGCCCCTTGCCGCCGGCGGTGCCGGCCGAGTCGGTGATCGAGGCGTTCGGCTTGTTCGGCGACGCGTCGGAGTTGACCACGCCCGGCTTGGTCACCACCGGGTCGGACTGCAGGTTGTCGCCGACTCCCTGCGGCGTGAAGCCGACCGGGTTGATCGCCACCCGAGCGGGCCGTCGGGGCCGAACTGCTGTCCCGGAACCGGTTGCAGCACACCCTCATTGGGGTCGGGCTCGGCCAGCACGTCGTCGGCCATCGCGCAACTGGTGCGACGAGCGCGCCGAGAGGTGATCGCGCCGAAGTTCGCCTTACCGGTGGTGTACATCGGGTAGCGCAGCACGGCGCCCTTGCCCAACGATGCGACCTCGCCGAAGACCATGATCACCGCGACCACCAGCAACGGCGTGGACGCCAGCACGCGGTTGCGCCGGCTGTCGGTGACCTCGGTGTGCCCGGCGTAGTCCATCCGGAAGTGTTGCCACGCGCCGAGCAATCCGGTCGCGATCGACAGCGCCAGGAACATCGACGTGACCGGGTGGCTCGCGATCACCGGCTGGATGTCGAACCACGGGACGCCGTAGTTGTTGACGTAGAACCAGCCGTTGATACCCGAGGTCGCCCACGCCAGCATGAACAGCAGCGCGGTGACATACAGCGTCAGGTTCCGGCGGTTGTGCAGCCCGATCCGGGCCAACGCGAACGCGGTAACCGCACCGAGTGCGCCGGCCAGCCCGGCGAACGCGCCGAACTGAATCGCCCACTTGGTCGGCGTGAAGTGCAGCAGCAGCAGGCCGATCGCGGTCGTGCCGATCAATCGCCACGCCGGTCCGCTGGCCACGCCGGGCACCCGGCCGCGCCGCAACAGCACGACCAGCATCCCGAACAGGCACAGCATCATGATCAGCACCGCGAAGCGCCGCGTCATCGAACCCTCGGCGTTGCTTTCCACCGTGAGGAAGTAGTAGCGCAGAAACTCCTGGTACCAGGCGATCGTCGGGCCGACCTTGTACTTGATCCGCGCCGCCTCGGCGACGGTCGCCAGCGTCTGCGACCGGAACACCACGATCGTGATCAGCGACAGCGACGCCGCCAGCACCGCCAGCGGCGCCAGCAGCCCGTCGGTTGCCCTGCGCCGCACGATGATCCGCGCGATCGGCCGCGCGGCGGCCAGCAGCGCGGCGACGGCGATCAAACCCTGCGGCGCCAAGGTCGCCGTCAGCATCGCGACGATGATCGCCACCGCGGCGGGTACCAGACGGCGGGTGGCGATCGCGGTCTCGGCCAGCACCCAGGTGACCGACCACGCCCAGCGCGATCAGCGGCTCGGGCCGCAGGCCGTTGTTGAACGGCAGCCAGGCCGCCAGGAACACCGCGCCGGCCGTCCACACCGCCACGCGGTTGCCGGCCAGGCCGCCACGGCCGGGGCCCAGCCGTCGCAGCATGTAGCGGCTGATGATCAACCAGGTGCCGATCGCGGCCAGCGTGGCGGGCAGTCGCATCCACACGCCGGCGGTGCTCACCGATCGCGAGCTGGGCCAGCACCGATTGATACCAGTCGAAGGGCGCCTCGCTGGTCCCGAAGTAGCGGTAGTAGTTGGCCACGTAGCCGGCGTGCCCGGCGACCCGGGCCATGGTCAGGTTGTAGCCGTCGTCCGACGAGGTCGCGCCGATGACGTGCCAGAGCAGCAGCGTCGCGATCACCCCGGCGTCGGCCAGCCAAGTTGCGAAACCTGCCTGTAACTTCGCGTGCCGCGCCGAAGAAGGTGCCGCCAGTTTCGTGGCGTCCGGCGTCCCGATCGGCGGTCCAGGACGGCCAGCGCGACGATCGAGGCCAGCACGGCCAGCCCGCCCAGCGCCATCACCGCCGATCTTCAGCAGCGTGGGAGCGACGATGAACCGGGTGTCGACGTCGATGCGCGCCGACAGCCCCGGCTGGGCGGCCACCGTCAGGTCGGTGAAGATCCCGCCGACCGCGGGCTTCTTCTCCGGGGCCAGCGTGCCGGTCGCGCCGGGGATCCCGACGAAGTCCGCGCCGGCGCCGCCGGCGTCGGCCCAGATGTGCAGCACGCTGCAGGCGCCGGCGGCCACCGCGGAGCGAGGCGCGGCCGCGGCAACCGAGTCCCGGAACGCGACGACGACGGTGTCCTTGTTGGCCCGGACGAACAGCCCGTTCTTACCCGTCTCGAACCCGTTGACCGGCAGCGTCGACACCACCAGGCCGCCGTCGGCGGGCAGGGTGGCGATCGCGGCGCACGGGATGGAGATGTCCAGCGCTCGCGGTGCCCCGGACACCAGGGGCGCGGTGATGTCGGTGACGTGGCCGTCGGCGTTGAGGCCCTGCGGCCACAGGATGGTCGACGTCGTCTGTCTGACCGGAAGCAGCGGGACGACCAGCGCACAGCAGCGCACCGGCGATCCCCGCGACGATCGGCGATCAGCCGGGCGAGCCGATGCGGCGATCGCTCACTGTCGTCGGGGGGCACGAGGCACGATCGTATGCGACGTCGGCCAGCGCGCTGACGATGCTCGCCGCGAAAAATAACTCTGCCCGCGATCCAAACTGAATTCATAGAAATCATGCCGACGACGGTGCAGGTCAGTGCGTCGATCGCCGCCGGCTTCACCCGTCCGACGAGGCCCGATACACCTCTGAGGGCGGTTCGACTCCCCGCACCAAACATGGTTTAGTGGCTCAGCGGTGGTGAATTTAACGGAACAGAAACAATCCACCACCGGCCATTGGCGTGAATTGTGGAGTTCGCCCTATTCGCGAACGACCGCCCTGGTCGCCGGGGGCGTGGTGCTGTATTCCACCAACGAGTTCCTGACGATCAGCATGCTGCCGAGCACGATCAACGAAATCGGCGGCGAGCGGATCTATGCGTGGGTGACGACGCTCTACCTCGTCGGGTCGGTGGTCGCCGCGGCGACGGTAAATGCCGTGCTGCACCGCATCGGCGCTGCTATCGCATTCGTCGCGGGTTTCGCCGTGCTGGCCGCCGGCAGCCTGGTCTGCGCGGTCGCCCCGAACATGGGGATCTTGCTGGTGGGGCGCTCTCTTCCAGGGACTCGCGGGCGGGCTGCTGTGCGGCCTGAGCTTCGCGGTGATCAACGCGGTGCTGCCGCGCAGACTCTGGAGCCGAGGTTCGGCGCTGACCGCCTCGACGTGGGGCGTCGGCGCCTTGCTCGGTCCCGCGCTGGGCGGCTTCTTCGCACAGTTCGGCGCGTGGCGCTGGGCGTTCGGCCTGCTGGCGATGCTGAGCATGGGGATGGCCGTGCTCGCACCTGGCTTGCTGACGACGGACGGCGCCGAGCAGCCCACCGACCGCGATTCGGCCCGGATTCCGATTCCGTCGGTCATTCTGCTGGGCGCGGCCGCGCTGACGGTCAGTTCGGCGTCGCTGCCGCACAACACCCTCGCGACGACGGGCTGCTGATCCTCAGCGCGCTACTGATCGGCGTGTTTCTGGTGGTCGACCGGCGGATGGATACCGCGGTGCTGCCCGCCAGCGTCTACGGCTTCGGGCCGCTGAAGTGGGTCTACCTGACACTGGGGCTGTTGGTCGCCGCGACCAAGGTCGACCTGTACGTGCCGTTGTTCGGTCAGCGGCTGGCGCACCTCGGGCCGATCGTCGCCGGGCTGCTCGGCGCGGCGTTGTCGCTGGGCTGGACGATCAGTGGACTCGGCAGCGGCTCGCTGAACAAAGGCCCGGACGATCGTGGGCGTGGTGATCGCGGCGCCGCTGGTGATGGCGGGCGGTCTGGCGCTGGCCGGGATCACCCATGTGCAAGACGCGACGGCAGGCATCGTCATCGTCTGCGCGTTCGGACTGCTGGCCGTCGGGGTCGGTATCGGCGCCGCCTGGCCGCACCTGTCGGCGTGGGCGATGAGTGACGTCGACGATCCCGCCGAAGGCGGCGCTGCCGCCACCGCGATCAACTCGGTGCAGCTGATTTTCGGCGCCTTCGGCGCCGGGTCTGGCCGGTGTCGTGGTGAACCTTGTCGACGGCGGCGGAGCTTCAGCGGCACGGTGGGCGTTCGCCGTCTTCGCGCTTCTTGCGGCCACCGCCTGCGTCACCGCCTTCCGCGCCGGCCGTCGCCAGATCGCGTTCTAGCCGCTCGTCCGATCATCGCCACGCCGCAGCGGCGCCGGACTCCACAAGCCGCTGCGGGTGGCCGAACCGAGGTCGAGTTCAGCGGGTCCGGCGCTCGGGTAGTACGGCGTCAACTGCTGCAGCGCACCCCAGTCGCGAGACCAGTCGTCCTTCAGATACGTGGAGACCGTGCTCGGGCGCGCCAGCAATTCGGTGACGCCCAGCGGGCCGCCGCCGTTCTTGTCCATCACCGGCGAGTTGGCTTCGGCGCCGAACCGGTCGGGCAGTATCCGCCACTGCGGCACCTCGTCCACGCCGTTCTGGTGGCCGAACGGCCGCTGGCACGGGAAGGCCAGGCCGACCAGCCAGTCCAGCAGCACCGGCTCCGACGAGCCGACCACGTCCTGCAGCGTGTCGCAGCCGCGGGATCCGCGGCGGGGTGACGGCGATCCAGTGCTGCGGCGCCAGGTCCTCGTCGCTGACCACCACCCGAACCTGGGTGGCGTCTCGCGGCAGCGCGGACAGCGGCGCCCGCAGGTTGCGCCACGCCGGCGCCGCGCCGACGTCGTCGAGTCCGGTCGAGCCGCCGGGCTTGTTGTCCGCGGCCTGCTGGTCGGTGGCCCACTGGATTTCGACTTCGCCGTAGTTGAACCGGCCTGCGGCGGAAACCACCAGCAGCGGCCCGGATTCGCTGCGCTGCCGTTGGTCGGGCAGCCGGTACCAGGCCGACCGCAGCCGGGCCGGCACCTGGACGCCGGATCGCCAGCTGCCCAGCACCGGGGTGTGGGCCGGATCGAGACCGTAGGGCAGCCGCGCGCGTGAGCCGTTGATGCCGGGCGCGGCGGTGGTGCCGCCCTCGTTGCCGGCTTCGCCGTTGGTGACGTTGCCGTCGTCGCTGACGAAACTCCGGTCGCCGGGGCGTTCCATCACCGGGTCGGCCGACACCGTGGAGGGGATGCCGTTGGGGTCGAAGCCTTCGGCGAAACCGTCTGCCAGCGCGTCATTCTCGGCCGCCGATACCGGTTTGAGCATGCCGGCATTGGGGTCCTGCTCGACCAGGACGTCGGTGGCCAGTCCGCACGTCTTACCGGTCAGCGCCTGCAGGTTGGAGCGGCCCACCGACCAGGCCGGGTATTGGTCGGTCATGCCCAGCGTCAGCGACAGCACCTCGAAGAAGACCAGCGCCCACGCGGCAATCCCCAACGGGGACCGAATGATTCGACCGAGCCGCGAGTCGCTGGGCGGATCGGCGTCGTTGCCGCTCTTGACGAAGTGGAACCAGGCCGCCAGCAGCGCGACCAACAAGGTCAGCGCCAGGAATCCGGTGGTGAACCCGAAGTGCCACTGCGGGAACGCATTTGACCACGGCACACCGAAATTGGAGACGTACCACCAGCCGTTGACGCTGGCAAACGACAGCGCCACGATGAACAACACCACCGCGGCGAACAGCGTCCGGTTGCGTCGCGAGCGCATCGCCGCCGCGGTCACCGCGACCGCGGCCAACGCCCCCAGCGAGCCGGCCAGCCCGGCGAACACCCCGAAGTGGTGCGTCCACTTGGTGGGCGTGAACATCATCGCGATGAACGAGATCACCGTGATGCCGATGATGCGACGGCTGGGTCCGGCCGCGGTGCCCGGAATTCGGCCCTTGCGCAACGTCATTGCCACCGATACGGCGAGTGCGACCAGCAACGCCAGCAGCGCGAAACGTCGGGCGACCGACCCGTCGGGGCTGGCCATGAACAGCCGCTCGTAGCGGATGTGCTCGTCGAACCAGCTCAGGCTCGGCCCGAGCGCACGCTTGAGCGAGGTCGCCTGCAGTTCCCCGGCCAGCGTCTGGTCGCGGAAGATCAGGATCGCGTTGACGGTCACCGCGGCGATGATCGGCGCCAGCAGTGGCAGCACGCCGAATTGCCGCGAGCGGCGGTGAATGATGGTGCGCAGCGGGCCGATTGCCACCAGCAGCGCGCCGATCGAGGCGATACCCGTCGGGCCGGAGAACAGCGTCAGCGCACCGATGATGCACGCCGCCGCCACCGGCAGCAGCCGACTGGTGGCCACCGCGCGCTCGACCGAACACCAGGTCAGCAGGATGCCCACGGCGATGATCGGCTCCGGCCGCAGACCGTTGTCCAGCGGCAGCCACACCGCCAGGAACGTGCCCGCCGCCGTCCATGCCGCGGCGCGGGAGATCTTGACGGCGTGACCCAGCCGCGGGATGACCTCCCGGCTGATCACCCACCAGCAGGCCAGCGCCATCAGCAGGGTGGGCAACCGCATCCAGATGCTCGCGGTGGTGACGTGCGCCCACAGCGCCAGCAGGTCGTAGTACCAGCCGAACGGCGCCTCCGGCGTGCCGAGCCAGCGGTAGTAGTTGGCCATGTATCCGGCATGCTCGGACACCCGGGCCATGGTCAGGATGTAGCCGTCGTCGGCGGTGTTGGCGCCGACGAAGTGCCACCACACCAGCACCAGCGTGACCAGGCCGTCCAGCCCGCTCAGCGACCACCAGCGGGGCGGCAGGAAGCGGCGGTGCCGGGTGCCGTCGGAGGTGTCCAGGACGTGCAGCGCGATCAGCGCGGCGAGGGTGAGCGCCACCCCGAGCACCATCGCGGCCATCTTCAGCGGCGTCGGCGAGCTGCTGTAGCGGGTGTCGACGGTGGCGGAGAACGTCAGGCCCGGCGGGGCAGGTCCGCTCAGATCGGTGAAGACCCCGACGATCTGCGGCCGGAAGTCGTAGCCGCTGCGCTCGCCGCGCAACGCCGCGCCGGGATGCTCGGCGTTGGGTCCCTGGGTGAGCCCGACGAATTCGCCGACCACCCGGTCGGCGTGCGCGGTGAAGACCAGCTTCTGGCAGGCGTCGCTGAGCACCTGGCTCAGCGGCGCGACCACCAGCGGAACGTTGCGTATCACCAGCACCAGGTCGTCGTTGGCGCGTTCGATCAGCAGGCCGCGGTCGACGGCCTTGGGCGCCTGCTTGGGCACGGTCGACAGCAGCACCGTCTTGCCGGTGCCGGACAGGCCGGCGGCGGCCTGGCAGGGAATGCTGATGCTGAGGTCGGTGGCGACGTAGCCGATCAGCGGGGCTTCGACGCTGCCGAGCACGCCGTTTTGCGGCCAGTTCAGTTGGGCGGTGGTCTGTTTGACCGGCAGCAGCGGTGTCGCGATGGCCAGCAGGGTGCCCAGCAGACCGGCGACGACGGCAACGAGACGGGCGGCCCGATAGCTCCTGATCCGCCTGGCTGCCCACGGAGCTAGATGCTAATTGCTCCCCCTCGGTCGCCTCGGTAGCCATCAGGGTTTGCGGACGGCCAGGACGAAGGGGCCGATCTTGGTGACGGTGAATCGGGGGTCGGCGAATATCGCGGCGTTGAGCTCCACTGTGTAGCGGCGCACGTTGGGCTGGTTGGGGTAGACGTCTTCGGCCAGCCGCAGGGTGTAGGTGCTGCCCGACCGATGAGCGCCCGCCGAGCCGCCGTGCCGCATCAGGAACACCGTCGGCGGCGCCCACGGCAGCGTGTCCAGCGCGTGGATGAACGGGTCGGCGGTCTTGAGCTTGGCCCAGTCCTTGATCGCGGCCGCGCGCTTGTCGAACTGGGCCAGCGGGTTGGCGTAGTGCGACGTCAGGCCCTGGAAGCCGTAGTAGGGGTAATAGGACAGGAAGCTGTAGTCGGCGGTCAGCACGACGGTCTCGTCGCGGGGTTTGCCGGTCGCTTGGGTGATCGCGGCGTCGATCTCGGCGTAGAACTTCTCCGAGCTGGGCGGACGCCGGTCGCCGCGCTGGCCGTGCCCGTCGGTGTCGGTGTAGGCGATGGTCAGGTCGGGCCGCAGCACGTCGGGGATGTCCTGGCTGAACGCGATCGCGCCGGCCAGCCCGATCGACGCCGCCACCGGAAGCACGGCCCGGCCCCAGGCATGCTCGCGGCCCGCGGCCGGCCAGCTACGGTCGTCACCTCGATGAAGCCGAAGACGCCGGCGGCGGTCAGCAACACCGTCAGGGTCGGCTGCAGCCGGAAGGACAGCAGCGTGGTGCGGGCCAGAGTGGTGAGCATCGACAGCAGCGACCACAGGTAGACGGCGAGCACGCCGATCGCCAGGCCGGCCGCCCGCACCGACGTCGCGCGCCCGCACGACCAGCCACAGCGTGCCGAGCAGGCACAGCGCGCCGAGCAGGGTGAACTTCAGCATCGGGAAGGTCAGCTCGGCGCCGTCGGCCGGCAGGTAGTGAAAGGCGCTGCCGGTGTTGCTGACCGGGTCGCGGGCCGCGCGCAACAGGAAAGGCAGCCAGGTGGTCGCCGCGATGGCCGCCGCGATCGCACCGATGACGACCAGTCGCAGCAGCGGATCCAGCGCGGCCTTGAGCCCGTCGCGCCGGCGCGACGCCGTCAGCACCAGCGCCATCAGCGCCACGGTGAACGCGCTGTAGGCCGGCAGCAGGGTGTAACAGGTCGCGGCGACGCCGAGGAACATCCCGGCGCCGATCACCGCGGCCCAACCGCCGCCTCGGGCCGCGCCGCGCAGACCCGACCAGGTCAGGATCAGCACCGGCGGCAGCAGCACGGTGATCATCGCCGAGTACGGCTCCGGCGAGCTGTAGGCCAGCGTCACCGCGGCGGTCGCGGTCGTGACGAGCAACGCGTACTCGAAGCGGATCATCCGCGACCACAACACCAACGCCAGGGCGATCGCGATCGTGATCGAGGTGATCGCCCACGGCTTGAACGTCTCCCAGCCCGGCGTGCCGGTCAGCGCGGCAATGCGCCCGCCGACCCAGAACCAGCCCGGCGGGTAGAACGGCGGCAGGCCGGCGTAGGTCATGTCGTGCAGGGCCGAGCTGTCGGTGAGCCGGGTCAGGTATTCGGTGCGGAACTGCTGGTCGACGGAGATGCCGAACAGGTAGAGCTTGGTGGCGCCCAGCGGCATGCCGAGCGTCACCACCGAGAACGCGGAGACGAACACCAGCGCCAGCAGCTGCGCCACCGTCCGTCGGCCGCGCCGCGAAACCCAACCGGCGCAGCAGCAATCCGAGGATGCAGCCGACCTGGCCGACGGTGGTCAGCGCGTGCAGTTGATTCGACGACGGGAAGGCCGGCCACTGCACCCGGGCGATGGCGGTCAGCGAGATCACCGAGACCGCCGCTGCGATCGCGACCGCGATCGCCATGTGGCCGACGGTGGCCAGCGCGTTGCGCATCTAGATGGGCAGCTTGCGGAAGATCGGCCGCGGGATGTGTCGCAGCACCATCATCAGGTAGCGGAAAGTGCCTGGCGCCCAGACGAGTTCCTTGCCCTTGGCGGCCGAGGTGACGGCCAGTTCGGCGACGGCTTCCTTGTCGACGGTGAACGGCGCCTCCTTGGCGCCGGTCGACTTCCAGTGCTCGATCGTCGTCGT
The DNA here is from genome assembly GCA_963796825.1 of uncultured Actinomycetota bacterium. GTDB lineage: Bacteria > Actinomycetota > Actinomycetes > Mycobacteriales > Mycobacteriaceae > Mycobacterium. Next base: position 1,314,620 of record CAWCNE010000002.1, on the reverse strand, counting down.
GGTGCGCACCTGGCCGGGCCGGATCACCAGCACGCGAACTCCGCTGGGCCGCAACGCTTCTCCGAGTCCGAGATAGAAGCCGTCCAGGCCGGCTTTGGTGGAGCCGTAGACGAAGTTGGACCGCCGGACCCGCTCGCCGGCCGCCGAGCTCATCGCGATGATCTGCCCGAAGCCCTGCGCGCGCATCTTCTCGCCGAGCAGCACACCGACGGAAACCGCTGCGGTGTAGTTGATCTGGGCGATCTGCACCGCCTTGCGCTGGTTCTGCCACAGCTCCTCGGCGTTGCCGAGCAGGCCGAACGCGACGATCGCGACGTCGATATCCCCGCCCGCGAACGCGGCGTCGATCACCGCGGGTGGCTGGTCGGTGTCGACGCCGTCGAAGTCGATCCACTCGACCGACTTGGCACCCGCCGCCTTCAACTGCGCGATGGCCTTGTCCTTGCCCGGATGGTCGGGCAGGTCGGCCAGCACGATCCGGGCGTTCGCGTTGCGCAGGTAGCGCTCGCAGATCGCCAGCCCGATCTCGGATGTGCCGCCCAGCAGCAGGATGGCCTGGGGGTTTCCTACGGCGTCAAGCACCATTTAGAGCAGCTCCAAACGTCGGGCCATGTCAGAGACGAACACCCCGGTCGGATCGACCTTGCGGCGCACCGCAATCCATTCGTCGATGCGGGGATACATGGCGTGGAAGTTGTCGGCACTGACCCGCGAGTCTTTGGCCGTGTAGACCCGGCCGCCGAATTCCATCACCCGGCTGTCGAGTTCGTTGAGGAACGCGTTGACGCCGGGCTTGTTGGGGAAGTCCATCGCCACGTTCCAGCCGGCCATCGGGAAGCTCAGCGGAGCCCGGTTCCCCGGACCGAATAGCTTGAAGACGTTCAGCGCCGAATAGTGGCCCTGGGTCTGGATCCACCGGATGATGGCCTTGAACTCGTCGAGCGCATCCGGCGGCACCAGGAACTGATGCTGCGCGAAACCCGTTGGGCCATAGGCATTGTTCCAGCCACTGACCAGGTCGAGCATGTGGTAGAACTGCGACAAATTCTGGATCTTGCCGGTGTAGGTTCCGCCCAGCCGGTAGTACACCTCGCCGATCGCCATGAACGACAGCTTGTTCATCGCGCTGACCGGGAAGATGTTGGGCACCGAAAGCAGTTGCGGCGCATCGAATTTCAGCGGATTCTTGGCCAGCTTCGCCGGTAGCTGATCCAGCTTGGCCAGGCTGCCCCGGCTGATCGAAGCCCGGCCGAGTTTCGGGGGCGGGCTGATCAGGTCGAACCAGGCGCTGGAGTAGGTGTAGTTGTCCTCGCTGCCGTCGAGGTGGACGGCCACGGTCTCGTCGAGGTCCTTGGTGGCCACGCCGTCGGCGATGAAGTACGCCGTCTCGGTCGGCGTCATCGCGATGACGGCCCGCAGCACGATGCCGGTCAGCCCGTTGCCGCCGACGGTGGCCCAGAACAGCTCGGCCTCCTCACCGTCCGGGGTGAGGTGGCGGATCTGCCCGTCGGCCGTCAGCAGATCCATCGACACGACGTGGTTGCCGAAGCTGCCGGCGCTGTGGTGGTTCTTGCCGTGGATGTCGCAGGCGATCGCGCCGCCGACCGTGACCTGCCGGGTGCCCGGCAGCACCGGAACCCACAGTCCGAACGGCAGCGCCGCCTTCATCAACTGGTCGAGGCTGACGCCCGCGTCCACTTCGGCCAGGCGGGTGTCGGAGTCGATCGAGTGGATCTTGTTCATCGGCGTCATGTCGATCACCAGGCCGCCGCCGTTCTGGGCGTTGTCGCCGTAGGAACGGCCCAGCCCGCGGGCGATCACGCCTCTGCTGTTCGGCTGCCCGCCCGCGTCAGCGACCTGACCGACCGCCTTGGCGATCAGGTCGGCGTCCGGGGTCGACAACACCTCCGCCACCGACGGCGCGGTGCGGCCAAAGCCCATCAGCGGGGTTTTAGTGGTCGGAATGTCGCTGCTCAACATCGTCAGAAAGGGTACCCGCCCGCACGCACTGGTTAGCGCAGCCGGAAGATCACCGAACGCTGCACGACGAAGTTGATCACCGTCGCGGTGCCCTGGGCGATCACGAACGCGGCCGGCACCCGCCATGGCTCGTGGGCGAACTGCAGGTAGAAGACGTAGTTGATGCCGACCTGCACGCAGAAGGTGAGCGCATACAGCACGCAGACGGCGATGAACCGGGCCCGGCTGGGCGGCGCCTGGAATGTCCAGCGCCGGTTGATCAGGTATGCCGTGGTGGTGCCGGCGATGAAGCTGAGCGATTTGGCGATGTTGACCTGCAGACCCGCATGCAGCAGCAACTCGTAGAGGCCGAAGTCGACGATCGCCGACAGTCCGCCGGTGACGATGAATCGCCACACCTGCGTCTTCAGCGGCAGTGGCGCATTCGCCGCGATCTCAGCCATCGGCGGAGAGTCTACGGGTGGTCAGCACCGGCTTGACGTGACCGCAGGCGGATCCCTCGTCGGCGGTCACGATCGACCGCGTCGGACAGGTTGCAGCGAACAGATGCATGCTGCTAGATCCGTATTGGAAACCTTGTGTCCTAAACGAAACTTTAAGAAGGCTCAGCCTCGTCTCAGTCAAACGGATGACATTGTTCAACGCACGTATAAAACGACTTTGTTCTAACCTTTGCTGTGGCTGTGAGAATGATTTGAAGCCAATAACAGCTGCTCACAACGGATATTTGAGGTAATAGGGCGTCGCTCGAAGCATTATCCGAGCAATTCCGAAAAAAGATCTTGAAGAAATTGTCTCAATACCGCCACGGCGGGAAACTTAACGGTTACCTTAAGTCCGACTGAGAGAGCAATCGGCAGCCGTTCAGTCGCCTCAGCAATCTATTCTTCCGAGGGGGAAGGCTCCTTCATGTCGTCAGGCAGGCACAGCAAGCGCAATCATCAGGCAGAGAAGGCTAAGGCGCGCCGTCGCGCGCGGGCCGTGGGATTAGGAGCAGGGGCGGGGGCCTTTCTGGCGCTCGGCTTAGGTCCGCTGGCGGGTGCGCCTGCCGCGAAAGCCGACATCTTGACCGACTGGGTCGACTTGATCATCGACCCCGCCGTCAACGGCATGGCCGGGACGGTGAACCCGGCGGAATTCTTCGACCCGTCGGTGCTGTCTGGCGCGCTGACCGACCTGTTCAGCCCCAACGGGTCGGAGGCGCTGTTCGGTGACCTGTCTTCGGTCTCCAGCGCCAGCTTGGCGCTTCCGGAAGCCAGCACCGCGGCGGCCGACGCCGGCGCTTCGGCCTCGACCGCGGACTCGCTGAGCACCTTCTGGCAGGGCCTCGAGCAGGAATGGATCAACTCGCCGTTCGGTAGTCAGTTCGACACCTCGCTCAACACATGGGCTGAGCAGGCCAGCCCGGCCGCATTTAGCGCCGGTGACTCCTGCGGATTGATCTGCAACGGCGTCGACGGCACCGCGCTCGATCCAAATGGGCAAGACGGCGGTCTGTGGTTCGGCAACGGCGGTGACGGCTTCACCTTCACCTCGGGTACCGGTCCGCTGGACGGCGGCGACGGCGGTAGCGCGTTCCTGTTCGGCAACGGCGGCGCGGGCGGTGACGGCTTCGCGGGCGGCGACGGCGGTAACGGTGGCGACGGCGGCCTGTACTACGGCTTCGGCGGCGCGGGCGGCGACGGTGGCGCAGCTACCGCCCTGAACGCGGCCGGCATGGGCGGCGACGGCGGCAACGCCGGGACGTATGCCTTCTTCGCTGCCGGCGGTGCGGGTGGAGACGGCGGAACAGGCCTGGCCGGCACGGCCGGTGAAAACGGAAACGCGACTGGTGCGACTCTTGCATCACTCAATGGCGGTGACGGCGGCACTGGTGGCAACGGTGGTGACGGTGGCACTGGCGGCCTGTTCGGCGCGGGCGGCGCGGCAGGTAACGGCGGCGCCGGTGGCGAGGGCGGCACTGGTGGCAACGGGGCATTCGGCACCGGGCTCAACGCCGAACTCGCCAACGGCGGCACCGGGGGTACGGGTGGAACCGGTGGCGACGCGGGCGCCGCCGGCCATGCCGGCATCTTCGGCTTGAGCGGCCAGAGCGGCTTCGACGGCAACGGCGGCGCGGGCGGTGACGGCGGCAACGGCGCTGCGAGCGGCGTAGGCGCGACCGCCGGCAGCGGCGGCGACGGTGGTGCGGGCGGTATGGGCACTGGGACCGCGGCTGGCGAAGGCGGCGGCGGCGGCGGTGGCGGCGGCTACGCCGAAATCGTCAGCAACACCGGCGGAGTGCTGAATGGCACCAACACCGCGGTCGGCGGCGACGGCGGGGTCGGCGGGGCCGGCAGCACCACCGCCGAAGGCGGAGCCGGGGGCACGGGCGGTTACGCCGAAGTCTCCGCGACCGGGCACGGCGCAGTCACCAACGCCACCGCTCACGGCGGTATCGGCGGCGCGGGCGGCGCGGATGGCGGCGTGGGCGGCAACGGTGGCGCCGGCATAGTCGAGGCCTACGGGGCAACCAGCACCGCGACCGGCACGGCCACCGGCGGGGCCGGCGGCGCCGGCATCAACGGCGGCCTGGGTGGCGACGGCGGCAACGGCAACATCTGGGGCGGCTACACCGGCACTTACGGCACCGCCAGCGGTTCGGCCAGCGGGACCGCTGTCGGGGGCGCCGGCGGAACCGGCACCGGCGTAGGCAGCACGGGCGGCGACGGTGGCAATGCGTACGTCGTTGCCACCAGCGGACTCCCGCAGTACGGCAGCCTCCCGGCGGTCGCCAGCGGTGTCGCCCACGGCGGTATCGGCGGCGCGGGTAGCACCGGCGGTACCGGCGGCGCCGGTGGAACCGGTGAGGTCAACGCCGGCGACGGCGGCGCGTTCAGCGGCGGTACTGCCACTGGCGGCAATGGCACCGGCGGTGCGGGTGGCGCCGGCTTCGACGGCGCCACCGGTGGCCACGGCGGCACGGGCGGCGTGTTCGGCGAGTACGGCAGCGTGACCACGGGCAGCTCCGCTGTCGGCGGTGACGGTGGCGCGAGTGGCACCGGCGTCGGCGCCGCTAACGGCGGCCGTGGTGGCTACGGCTACGTGCTGTCGGCCAACCAGGTCGCGGGCGGTAGCGCCAACGGCGGCGACGGTGGAGTCGGCGGAAACGGTGGCACCGACGGTGCTCACGGTGGAGTCGGCGGAGCAGGTGGCAACTCGCACGTCTGGGCGGGCACCGACAACACCGCCACCGGAGGCGAGGGTGGTGCTGGCGGTGCCGGCGGCGCCGCCACCGGCCACGACGGCGGCGCCGGTGGTGCTGGCGGTAACGCCAGTGCTGGTACCGGCGCCGATTATGGTCCGGCCACTCTGATCACCAACAGCGACGCCACCGGCGGCGCGGGCGGTGCCGGCGGTGCCGGCTCTGACACTGCGGCCGGCTCGGCTGGTGGCGTTGGAGGCGTGGCCACGCTCGACTCGAGCGGCGGTTCCAGCATCAGTGACAGCAGCGCAACCGGCGGGGCCGGGGCGGCGGGCGACGTCGCCGGCTCAACGGCTGGCGGCGGCGGTAGCGCCACGATCAGCGCGGGCAATGGCGCCGGCATCAGCGACACCACCGTCAAGGGTGGCGCAGGTGGCTTCGGCTCCGAAGGTGGCAAGGGTGGCCTCGGTGGCGCCGGCTATGCCGGAGCGACCGGACCCGGCAGCACCATTACCAACGCCACCGCGACCGGCGGTGACGGAGGTGCCGGAACCGGTGCCGGCAGTGTCGGCGGTAACGGTGGTGGCGGCTACCTGGTGGTCGACTCGGCGGGTGGCACGGTCGGTACGGCCGACAACGCCGCCACGGCTGTCGGCGGCACCGGTGGCGCCGGCATCGACGGTGGCACGGGCGGTAACGGGTCGTTCGGTGAGCTCGAAGCCGACAGGGCGGGCGGGGTCTCCTACGGCACCTCCACGGGCGGTGACGGCGGTAGCGGTACCGGTACAGGCAGTGTCGGCGGTAACGGTGGCAGCTCTGACATCGAGAGCGCGAAGACGACTCAGTTCTTCGACAACCAGAACGCGGGCGGTCCTGGCGGGACGGCCTCCGGTACGTCGCACGGTGGTGACGGCGGTAACGCCACCGGCGGTGCCCACGGTGGTGATGGCGGCAAGGCCAGTATCGCTGCCGGTGGAACCAATGCCGAGGCCAGCGGAACGTCTGATGGCGGCGCCGGCGGTGCGGCCTCCGGCAACGGTGGCCAGGGCGGGGCCGGGGCATCCAGCCGGGTCGCGGCACTGGGTGCGAACGCCAGCGCCACCGACAGCACCGCAACCGGCGGTGATGGCGGCGTCGGTGCAAACGGCGGCACCGGCGGCGCGGGTGGCCAGGGCAACGTCGAGGCGGGGCTCAACAGCAGTGGCACGGCCGCTGACCATCCGTCCGCGGATGGGGCCACCGCCACCGGTGGCACGGGCGGCACCGGCACCGGCGCTGGCAACACCGGCGGCACCGGCGGCGAGGCCGATGTGTTGGCGCAAAACACCGAAAACCTCGACGGAACTGAGATTATCGGTACGCCTGGCGTCAACCACCCGTAATACCAGGGGGGAACGGACCGCGGCCCAGGGAAACCTGGGCCGCGGTTCGCGTTCAAGGGCGTCTGCGCGAGACAGCCGTCATGGTCGTGCCGCCGCCGTCAACCACAGCCGCAGCGGCTGTTTCCGCGCGACTCAAAAGCCCGGCGCTACACCCAGTAGGCCACTCGAGCGCGGTACTGACGCATCGCGAAAGCCGCCACCACCCAGCCCACGATGGTCAGCCCGATCACCACCTCCCAGTGCCGCAGCTCCTGGTGAGCACCCAGTAGCGGGGCGCGCACGATGTCCAGGTAGTGCAGCAGCGGGTTGAGCTCCACGATCTTCGACCACTGTCCGGCGCCCTGCTGGCGCAACGTGTCGTCGTTCCAGATGATCGGCGTCATGAAGAACAGCAGCTGGACGATGGAGAACAGCAGCGGGCCGATATCGCGGAAGCGCGTCGACAGGATGCCGAAACAGAGGGACACCCAGACGCAGTTCAGCACGATCAGTCCCAGCGCCGGGATCACTGCGAGGTCGGCCCACGACCACTGCTTGGGATAGATGATCGCGATGACGAGGTAGATGACGATGTTGTGCGCGAACAGGATCATCTGCCGCCACACCAGCCGGTAGACGTGCACGCTGAGCGGCGTCGGCAGCTGTTTGATCAATCCCTCGTTGGCGACGAACACGTCCGCGCCTTCCAGGATGGACGCGTTGATCAGGTTCCAGATGATCAGGCCGAGGGTGACGTAGGGCAGGTGCACCGAGAGCTGCAGGTGGAACAGCTTGGAGTACAGGCCGCCCATCGCGACGGCGGTGGTCCCGGTGGCGATGGTGATCCAGAACGGGCCCAGCACCGAGCGGCGGTAGCGCTGCTTGATGTCCTGCCAGCCGAGGTGCAGCCACAGCTCGCGGCGGCGGTACCCGTCGACCAGGTCGCCCCAGGCCCGGGTCATCGTCTTGGACTGCGCCGCGATGTCAACCGTGGTCATAGGCGCCGTTCCTCCTCATCGCTGCGCTCTGCATCGTCACCGGCGCGTGTCACGTGGTGGGCCTTTCGAACTGTTCGCGGCGGCCCAGCCGGCGCAGCCGCAGCCACTCCGCCAGACCTTTCGGGTCGCGACGGGAAATCAGGAAGAACCAGCCGAACCGCAGCCATTCCTGGACGAGCAGTTTGCGCAGACCCGGCTGCGCCATCAGGTAGCCGCGGTTGCGATAGGTGAAGTACCGCTTGGTGGCGTCGTCGGGGTACTGCGTGTGCATCCGCCCGCCGAGGATCGGCTTGAACTCGGCCGAGCCGCACGGATGGAGGTACGCCGCGTCCAGGCAGGTCCCGAACGCCAGCCCGGACCGCACCAGCCGACGATGCATCTCCACCTCGTCGCCGCGGACGAACAGCCTGCAGGTCGGGCACCCCGATCGCCTCGAACGCCGACGCGCGAAACAGTGCGCCGTTGAACAGCGACGCGATTCCGGGCAGCAGTTCCTGGCCGGCCTCGGTGCGCAGCTCGCTGACGAGTCGGCGCCAGACCAGGCCGCGGCGCAACGGGAAGGCGAGCTTCTCCGGGTCGTCGGCGTTGCACACCATCGGCGAGACCTCGGCCAGCCGGTGCTTGTCGGCGCAGGCCAGCAGCGTGGCCAGCACCTGAGCGTCCTGCGGGTGGCCGTCGTCGTCGGCCAGCCACACCCACTGCGCACCGAGTGCCAGCGCATGCAGGATTCCGAGCGCGAAACCGCCTGCGCCGCCCAGGTTTCGGCGTGACGGCAGATACGTCGTGGGGATGGGCTGACCGGCGACCAGGTCGCGGACCTGCTCATCGGCGTCGTTATCGACCACGATCAACTGGTCGGGCAGCCGGCTCTGGGTGCTCAGCACGCCGAGCGACTTGGCGAGTTGGTCGGGTCGCCGGTGGGTCACCACGACGGCGCACACCATCGTCGCTGACGGATCACTCACGCGCGGTCCGTTTCGGCGAGCACCTCGCGCACATGCCGGGCGGCGTCTTCACCCTCGTAGGCGCGCACGACGTCCTCGATGCCGCCGGTCTGCTTGATGACGCCGTGTTCGATCCACATCGCGGTCTTGCACAGCCGGGCCAGGAATTCGTTGGAATGGCTTGCGAACACCAGGATTCCGGAGCGTTCGACCAGCTTCTGCAGCCGCGTCTGCGCCTTCTTCAGGAAGTCGGCGTCGACGGCGCCGATACCCTCGTCGAGCAGCAGGATCTCCGGGTCGATGCTGGTGACCACGCCCATCGCCAATCGCACCCGCATACCGGTGGAGTAGGTCCGCAGTGGCATCGACAGATAGTCGCCGAGTTCGGTGAAGTCGGCGATCTCGTCGACCTTGGCCAGCATCTGCTTGCGGGTCTGCCCGAGGAAGAGTCCGCGGATGATGATGTTCTCGTAGCCGGAGATCTCGGGGTCCATCCCGACGCCGAGGTCGAACACCGGCGCCACCCGGCCGCGGATGATCGCCGAGCCGCGGGTCGGCTCGTAGATACCCGAAAGTAGCCGCAGCAGAGTCGATTTCCCGGCGCCGTTGTGGCCGACCAGGCCCGACCCGGTCGCCCAGTTCCAGCGACAGGGTGATGTCCCGCAGCGCCTCGATGACCACCACGTTGGATGCGTTGCGGCCGATCGATCCGCCCAGGAAGGTCTTCTTCAGCGAGCGCGATTTGGCGTCGAAGATCGGAAACTCGACCCACGCGTCGTGGGTTTCGATGTGTGGACCAGTTGGCGTCACCGGTTGCCTACAGGTATTGCCCAGTGCCGGAACCCGATTGGCCGGAACCCGAGCCACCGTTTCCGCCCGACCTGCCGGTACCCGGCGGCAGGCCACGCTGCTCGCGCATCTGCTCGATCTGTGCGCGGGCGGCCATCTGCTGGGCGAACAACGCGGTCTGAATCCCGTGGAACAGTCCCTCCAGCCATCCGACGAGCTGGGCCTGGGCGATGCGAAGTTCGCCGTCCGACGGCACCGTACCTTCGGTGAACGGCAGCGTGAGTCGGTCGAGTTCGTCGCGCAGTTCCGGCGCCAGCCCCTCTTCGAGTTCCCGAATGCTGGTGGCGTGGATCTCGCGTAACCGGCTGCGGCTGGCCTCGTCCAGCGGAGCCGCGCGCACCTCTTCGAGCAGTTGCTTGATCATGGTGCCGATCCGCATCACCTTGGCCGGCTGCTCGACCAGGTCGGTGATCGACCGGTCGTCATCGCCGGGGTCGTGCGCCGCAGCCAGGAGTTGGGGATCTACGCCGCCGATGACCTCGATGTCGTCGTCGTTACTCAATGCTTGTCACCTCTGGGAATCGTCGGAGTGCGCTGAGGACCCAGCCATTCGTAGATCCAGGCCTCACCGTTGTCGTAGATCTTCGTCCACCACTTCGATCGGTCTATCGACACTAGTCCGTCGGGCACCTTGAATCCCGCGGACCGTGGGCGCGCTGGTCAGGACGTAGCGGATGTTGAGCGCCCGGATCGCCTCCGGCACCAACGCCCGCGTCTCGTCGGGAACCCCTGGCAGCGCGTCGGCGTCGGCGTAGGCCCAGAAAATGAAGCGGTTGTAGCCCGGACCGATCTGCTGCGGGAAGTCGTAGTGGGTCCACAGCGGGTGCAGGTCGGCGACCGCGTACATCCACGCGGTGCCGTCGACGTTCGAGTCGCCGATCAGGGTGGTCCGCGCGCCGGGCAGCGTGGCCAGGTGGGCGAACGCGTCCAGGTCTTTCTGGTTGATGATCACCGAGTCGTACTTGTCGCCGAACAACACCAGGTGCCGGTACAGGTAGTGCCGCGCGGTGAGCGTCGTGGTCATCGCCAGCAATGCGACTACAGCCGAAACCCACACGGCGTCAGGCCCTCTGGCGAATGTCCCGGTGAAGACTCGCCTGGCAACGGCCACGGCGCCGACCACCAAGGCGAACACCGCGACCGCTGCCATCGGCGTCACCAGCATCGTCACCACCGCCGACAGCCGGCGCGGATCGTTGTAGAAGAACTGGCTGTACTGCTCGAATGGCGCTGCCCAGCGGATTGTGGAACGGCGCCCCCGAGTAGATCGTCGCCACCGTGAGCACCAGCCAGATCACCGGCGGCCACCAGATCTTCTTGTACAGCAGGATCGCCATGCCGATAGCGCTCAACGCCACCAGGCCGTACTGAATCGGGAAGTCGTTGAGGTGACGGGTGTGCAGCAGCAGCGCGTCGATCACGCCCTGCTTGACGGTCTTGAAGCTGGGGAAGGCGTGCCCGGCGATGATGTCGGCCTGCTGGGCCACCCCGTATGAACTGCGGCGCCAGGATCAACAGCGCCGGCACCGCCGCCGCCGCCAGCGTCAGCACGTCGGCGACCCGGCCGCGCACCGGATGCCACCACGCATCCATCAACCACCAGGCCGCCGCGAACAGGATCACCACGAATCCACCGGTGAGATGCACCGAGAAGACGCCGACCAGGGCGAGCACCGCCGCCGGGACGCGGTCGCGATGCGCCAGCGTCGAGGTGACCAGGACGTACGTCGGAATCGCCACCCCGTAGGCCGCCAGGTTCGGCATCGCCGCGGTCCCGAACTCGACGTAGGGCACCGACGTGAACGACGCCGACAGCGCTGCGGCCGTGGCGGCCACGCCGGCGGCGTGCTCGGTGCGAGGGCCGAAGCAGATGCCAGGTCAGCATCGCGGCGCTGGACGGGAACAGCCACACCGAGGCCGCCAGCGAGCTCACCGTGTAGCCGGTCGTCGGCGCCGCGCCGGTCAGCTGGCAGTAGACCGCGGTCAGCGCGTGAAACACCGACGGGTAGTACAGCGGCTGATGGGTCTCGACATTGCGGAGCTCGCCCATGTGGGTCGACGACGCCTGGCCGGTGTCGAGGATGAAGCGGACCGTGTTGGCATGCCAGACCGCGTCCCAGGTGCTGGGGATGGACTGCCAATGCACGACGCCGCGGTAGGCCGCCCACATGATCAGCAGCCCGCCGAGCAGCACCCCGGCCGCGACGGTCAGCGCCTGCCGGCGGTCGATCGCTTCGGTCTCGTGCCTGCTTCGTTGCGTCGCGGTAGCCGGCGAGCAACGGCTGCAGACAGATCATCACGACGCACACCGCGGCCAGCGCGGCGAGCGCAGTCCAACCGTTCCAAGGGATTCCGATGGCGCCCAACGGGATTATCGCCAGGGCGACCACGCCGTAGGTCAGCGCAGGGCCAACTGCGATCGGCGATCGGCCACGTCAGCTGCGTGATCCGCCCGATGATTGCCCCCGGCACGATCAGCAAAAACAATGCGATCAGCATTCCGAAGCACAGCCCCACGCGACTAGTATGGCTGGCCGGGTGGCCCGGCTCGGGACGGTGGGGACGTATCCGGGCGCCCGCTACCGTCGCGGTTCGTCTTATTGTGCGGGGCTCTAAGGTGGCTGGTATGGCATACGACGTCGCCCGAGTGCGCGGGTTGCACCCGTCGCTCGGGGACGGTTGGGTGCACTTCGATGCCCCGTCCGGGATGCTCATCCCCGACTCGGTGGCGACCACCGTTTCGACCGCCTTCCGGGGATCGTTCCCCAGCACCGCCGGTCCGCATCCCTCGGCCAAGCGCAGCGCGGCCGTGCTGGAAGCGGCGCGGCAGGCGGCGGCCGATCTGGTGAACGCCGACCCCCGCGGCGTGGTGCTGGGCGCCGACCGCGCGGTGCTGCTGGCTTCGCTGGCCGACGCGTCGTCGACGCGCGCCGGTCTGGGCTACGAGATGGTCGTCACCCGGCTCGACGACGAAGCGAACATCGCGCCCTGGCTGCGCGCTGCCAACCGGTTCGGCGCCAAGGTGAAATGGGCCGAGGTCGACATCGAAACCGGCGACCTGCCGTCCTGGCAGTGGGAAGGGCCTGATCGGGCAGGCGACGCGACTGGTCGCGGTGACCTCGGCGTCGGGCACTCTCGGCACGGTCACCGATTGCGGCCGGTGACCAAGCTGGTCCACGACGTCGGCGGGTTCGTCATCGTCGACCATTCCGCCGCCGCTCCCTACCGGCTGATCGACATCGACGACATCGACGCCGACGTGGTGGCGATCAACGCCGTCGGGTGGGGCGGTCCGCCGGTGGGCGCGTCTGGTGTTCCGCGACCCGGCGATGATCAACACCTTCACATCGGTGTCGACCAACCCGTACGCCACCGGCCCGGCCCGCCTCGAGGTCGGCGTGCACCAGTACGGCCTGCTCGGCGGCTTCGTCGCCAGCATCGAATACCTGGCCTCGCTCGACGAGTCGGCACGCGGCACTCGGCGCGAAAGGCTCGCCATCTCAATGCAATCCGCGACGTCCTACATGGACGGCATCTTCGACTACCTGATGAGCTCGCTGCGATCGCTGCCGCTGGTGGTCGTGATCGCCCGGCCCGAGTCCCGGATACCGGTGGTCAGCTTCGCCGTGCAACGAAGTGCCGGCCGAGCGGGTGGTCCAGCGGCTGGCGGACAACGGGATTCTGGCGATCTCCAACGCCAGCTCGCGAGTGCTCGACGTGATCGGCGTCAACGACGTCGGCGGCGCGGTCACCGTCGGTCTCGCGCATTATTCGACGATGGCCGAGGTCGACCAGTTGGTGCGCGCGCTGGCGTCGCTGGGCTAAACGGCGTCAGCACGATCCTTTCCGGTCACCTCCCCCGCCGACAGCAGGCGGTGCGCCTCAGCCGGCGTCCTGGATCGGCAGGCGCGCCCCGATGATCGGGCGGACCCGGCCGTCGGCAATCATCGGCCAGACCGATTCCGTCACCGCCGCGACGACCTCGCTCTTGCTGTTCGGACCGTTCGTCGGCCGGCCGCGCAGCGTGGTGCCGATGACGTGGGCCCGTTTGCCGAGCAGCTTGGCGATGTTGAGTTCGCCCTTGACGCCGCCCTGCATGCCGATGATGATCAGCCGGCCGTCGGTGGCCAGCGCGTCGATGTTCCGGTCCAGGTACGACGCACCCATGATGTCGAAGATGACGTCGGCGCCGCGCGCCGTCGGTCGCCTCTTTGCACCCGCGCGACGAAATCCTCGTCGTGATAGTTGATCAAGATCTCGGCGCCGAGTTCGCGACAGAAATCCAGCTTGGCCGGCGAGCCCGCGGTGACGGCGACCCGGGCGCCCAACGCGCGGGCGACCTGGATGGCGTGGGTGCCGATGCCGCTGGCGCCGCCGTGCATCAGCATCAGCTGGCCCTCGTGTAGGTGCGCCGTCATCACCAGGTTCGACCAGACCGTGCACGCCACCTCCGGTACGCCCGCGGAGTCCACCAGGTCGAGGCCGACGGGATGCGGCAGCAGCTGACCGGCCGGAACCGCGACGTATTCGGCGTAGCCGCCGCCCGCCAGCAAAGCGCAGACTTCTTGCCCGGGCGACCAGTCCGCTGACGTCGTCGCCCACCGCTTCGATGACCCCGGACACCTCCATGCCCAGCAATTCGCTGGCGCCCGGCGGCGGCGGATACAGCCCGGCGGCCTGCAGCAGGTCGGCCCGGTTGACGCCGGCGGCGCTGACCTTGACCAGCACCTCGCCGCGGCCGGCAGCGACATCGGGAACTTGCTGCCACAGGAGTCGATCGGCGGATTCGGCGACGATGGCATACATGCTCGCCACGCTACTACCAGCGGATTATCGGCTGTTCCAAAGGCGATGTGTCGCATAGCATGACGTGATGGCCGCCCTGATTGCCGGCCGGACAGCCAGTGAGATGCCCGGGCTGGATATCGCTGAGCAGAAGTCGTGGCAGAACTTCCTGGATTCCACCCTGCGGTTGTATGCGACGCTCAACCGTCGACTCACCGATGCGCACCAGCTGTCGCTGTTCGACGTGCAGGGTTCTCGACATGCTTGGACCACGCGCCGACCGGCTTTGCCCGGATGGGTGATCTCGCCGAGGCGCTGGCGTCGCTGCCCAGTCGGCTCACCCGCCAGGTCCGTCGCCTCGAGGGGCAGGGGCTGGTGCGCCGCGAGGCCAGCCAGGACGACCGGCGCGGGGTGGTCGCCGCGATCACCGACGACGGCCGGGCGAGCTGGCGAGCGAGGCCATGGCGACCTACGCCGACGGGATCCGCGCCCACTTCCTCGGTCCGTTGTCGCGCTCGCAGGTCGTCGCGGTCGGGGAGAACTGCCGTCGGATCAGCGCCGCGCTGAAAGGCTTCGAGGCTGACCGCGGACGCCGGCGGGTCCCGCTACCCTTGTCCGCGGTGGCGTGGCAGAGCGGCCTAATGCACTCGCCTTGAAAGCGAGAGACGGCTAAAACCGTCCGGGGGTTCAAATCCCTCCGCCACCGCCATCAAGCTTGGTGCATCACCGAGTTGGCCAGCGACAGTGCCGGCTCCGGTCGAGGCGATGATGATCAGCAACGACCCCGCCGGCCAGTACCACATCGTCAATTTGCGGACCGCGGCGACGATGATCCCCACGACGCCGACCAGGATTGCCAGCCCGATCCCGCCCCAGGTCACCAGATACGCGGCTCCGAGCGCGTCGTAGTCGCAGTGCCGCGACCCGCACGAATCGGTGGCCATCACGAAGAAGAACGAGAACGACACCGCGCCCAGCGCGAACGCCCCGGCCAGCACCGACAGGATCACGGTGAGGGCGATGTCGACGCCCGAATGCCGCCGCGGCGGCGCAGGCGGCGGATAGCCCGGCTGGTATCCCGGGTAGTACGGATACGGGTATTGCGGCTCCACCGCTTAACTATGGCGCAGGATCACGAAACTCGGGGTATCTCCGCGGCGATGCGGTCCATCAGAGCGGTGTACCGCTTGACCTCGGGGTCTCTGCCGGGCTTGCCGCTGCTCACCACGCCGGCGGCCAGCTGGCGCTCCGGGTCGTTCCAGATCGCGCAGTTGACCAGCCCCAGGTGGCCGAACGCCGCCGGCGCGTCGCGACCGAACGGGCCGAATCTCTTTGTGCCGAGCTGGAAGCCGGTGCCCCAGCGGGCCGGCAGCAGGCCCGTCGCGACATCCGGCCGCAGGCGACGGGCCTGCTTGGCCGCGCCGCGCAGCGTCTCCGGGCTCATCACCCGGACACCGTCGAGTTCGCCTCCGCGGCGCCATATTTCGGCGAAGCGTGACATCTCGTCGGCGTTCGAGATCGTGTTGGACGACGGGATGACGGTCTTGAGGAACAGCGGCGTGTTGGTGATCGGGATCGTCTGGTAGAGCGTACCGCCGATCGCCTTGCGGAACGCCGCCGCGATCGGGGCCGGCAGTTGCGGCACCGGTGGGATGGCTGGGTGCGACCAGCGGGATATCCTCTTCTGCCACACCGAAATTCGTCCAGCGGAAGTTCAGCGGATCGAGGATCTCGGTGGCCAGGATCTCGCGGATGTCCTTTCCGGTTGCGGCGTAGACGATCTCGCGCATCAGCGGCCCCCAGGTCAGCGCGTGGTAGATGTGCACCAGGCCCGGGCGGTAGATGCGGTCGCAGGTTGCCGAGTTGCTCCTGCGCGTATTCGTGGTCGTCCGCGCGCTTGAGGTCGGGCCGCGGTCCGGTCGGGAACGGGACGCCCGCACTGTGGGTGATCACGTGCCGGATGGTGGTGCGGTCTTTGCCGTGGCTGGTGTAGGTCGGGATGTACTCACAGACCCGGTCGTCGAGTGAGAAGTGGCCGCGTTCGACGAGCATGTGGACGACGGTCGCGGTGATCGCCTTGGCGGATGAGTAGACGCAGAACGGTGTATCGGTCCTGACCGGGATCTTCTCGGCGTCCGGTTCGTCGGTGGGGGCGTTGCCCCAGCCGTGGCCGATCGCGCGGTTCAACACGACCCTGCCGTTGTGCCGCAGGCACACCTGGATCGCCGGATGCATGCCGGCCTGATACCAGTGCCGGGCGGCTTCCCAGATCCGCTCGACGGCCTTCGGGTCGATTCCGGAGTGGTCCTCGTCGCCGATCGCGGTGACCGCGTCGAGGTCGGCCGGGACCCGGATTCTGCCCTGCAAGTCGTCCATGCCGTGAGGGTACGTGGGTGGCCCACGGCCGAGTTATCCACAGTTGGACGGTTATCCACAGGCGGGGGTTTGGTGGTGGGTTTACGTCGGCTTTGGTCGTTATTATTCGAACATGCGTTCTAGTAGTCGTGAGGAGATCGTCGAGGTTCTCGACGCGCTCGAGGCCGGCTACAAGCGCGCCCTGGATTTGATGTTCGACGTGCTGACCACCCCGGAGCGGCTGAGCGTGTTGGAGCGGTTCGAGGGTTTCCGCCGCCAGCAGCCGGCCATCGAACACGTCGCTGATCAACCAACTCGCCGCCCAGGCCGATGCGACCGAGTTGGGTGGCAAGCTGGCCCCGGCGTTGGCCAACCGGTTGCGGATCAGCCGCGCCGAAGCCGTCACGCCGTATCCATGAGGCTGCCGATCTGGGTGAGCGCCGCGCGTTGAACGGCGAACCGTTGGAGCCGGTGTTGCCGGCGACCGCCGCCGCGCAGCGCAACGGCGAGCTCGGCGCCGGGCATGTCGCGGTGATCCGCAGCTTCTTCCATCGGCTGCCGGACTTCGTCGATATCGAGACCCGCGCCAAGGCCGAAGCCCAGTTGGCCCGGCCTGGCCGGCGAGTACCGCCCCGACGAGCTGGCCAAGCTGGCCGACAAGCTCACCGACTGCCTCAACCCCGACGGCGACTTCACCGACGTCGACCGCGCCAAACGCCGCGGCCTTGCCATCGGCAAACAGGACATCGACGGCATGAGCCCGATCAGCGGCTAGCTGACCCCCGAAGCCCGGGCCACCCTCGACGCCGTGTTCGCCAAGCTGGCCGCACCCGGGCATGTGCAACTCCGACGACGAGACGCCCTGCATCAGCGGCACCCCGTCGCAAGCCGCCATCCAGGGCGACACCCGCAGCGCCGGGCAGCGCAACCACGACGCCCTGCTCGCCGCCGCCCGCGCGCTGCTGGCCTCCGGCGACCTCGGCCAACACAACGGCCTACCCGCCTCCATCATCGTCACCACCACACTGCAGGAGCTGGAGAAAGGCGCCGGCCGCGGCCTGACCGGCGGCGGCACCCTGCTGCCGATGTCGGATGTGATCCGGCTGGGCTCCCACGCCCACCACTACCTGGCCATCTTCGACAACGGCAAAGCCCTGGCGCTCTATCACACCAAACGCCTCGCCTCACCGGCGCAGCGAATTGTGTTGTACGCCAGGGATCGTGGCTGCACCTTCCCCGGCTGCACCATCCCGGGCTACCTGTGCGAGGTCCACCACTGCGACCCCTACGCCACCAACCCGTCACCGACGTCAACAACCTGGCCTTCGGTTGCGGCCCCAACCACGACACTCGCCGAACAAGGCTGGACCACCCGCAAAAACAGCCGCGGCGACACCGAATGGATCCCACCCCCACACCTCGACCGAGGACAACCCCGCATCAACACCTTCCACCACCCCGAAAAACTGCTGCTACAGGACGACGATGAAGCGCCGTAGTGCCGTGCGGTTAGGACCGATCGCCCTCGGTGTCGTCGAAGAACTTCCAGTCGCCGTCGGCTTCGACTTCCATCCGCCAGCCGAGCTCGGAGTTGTCGGCCTTGGCGTCGACGAACCAGGCGTGCGCGTCTTCGGCGCTGGAGATGTCTTTGGTGTCAACGACGTCGCCGTGCGGGTCGAGTACTCGATAAGTAGCCATCCACAGGGGTTACCCGCTGCGGGCGTGCCGAATCGCGCTACTCGCCGGTGAACTTCGGCGGGCGCTTGGCGAAGGTCGCCGTGATCCCCTCGG
This sequence comes from uncultured Actinomycetota bacterium, assembly GCA_963796825.1. Classification (GTDB taxonomy): domain Bacteria; phylum Actinomycetota; class Actinomycetes; order Mycobacteriales; family Mycobacteriaceae; genus Mycobacterium. The sequence continues at coordinate 1,296,373 of CAWCNE010000002.1, read as the reverse complement.
ACAGGTCCTTCGACGGCAGGAACGCGGCATTCCACGCCGCCACATAGCGCAGGCTCGCGGACACCTGCGAAATCCGTTGCTGGTCAAGGACATCCTTGACGCCGCGCACTGTCAGCGGCGGATTGTCCGCGATCTCGGCGGCGGTCGCGTGCGCAGCCCGCAGGGTGGCGTCGGGATCGGCGAACACGTCGTTGACCAGTCCGATCTTCTCGGCGCGAGCCGCGTCGATGTCCTTGCCGGTCAGCGCGAGTTCGCGCAGGTGCCCGTCGGACAGGATCAACGGCAGCCGAGCCAGGCTGCCGACGTCGGCGACGATCGCGAGCTTGACCTCGCGCACGGAGAACTTCGCGTCGGCGCTGGCATAGCGGATGTCGACCGCGGAGATCAGGTCGACGCCACCGCCGATGCACCAGCCGTGGATCGCCGCGACAGTCGGGGTGCGGCAGTCGGCGACCGCGCTGATGCTGGCCTGCATGCGCATCACTTCGCGATGAAACTCGCTGCGCGGCCCGGCCATTGCGCCGTCGGCGAGCACCGGAGCCAGCGTCCCACCCATCGCGGGCAGGTCGAGGCCGTAGCTGAAGTTGCGGCCGGAGCCGGTGAGAACGATTGCCCGCACATCGCGGTCGGCATCGAGTTCGGCGAAGAGTTCCGGCAGTTCCGACCAGAACGCCGGCCCCATCGCGTTGCCCTTGCCAGGCCCGATCAACGTCACCTGCGCGACGTGGTCCTTGTGCTCAACGGTGACTGACTCGTATGGCTCACCCATGGCGGAACCGTACCGTGGACTGCATGCCTTCCGACCTACGCCCCGGACCTGACTCACCACCCGCTGACGAGCTTCGCGCCGCCGAAGCTGCGCTGGGGGTGCTGCAGCACATCGTGCATCCGATCTCGCGCGACGACCTGTCCAAGCCGACGACTAGCGGCGACTTCGACGTGGCCCAATTGACCGATCACCTGGTCGAAACGATCACGTCGATCGGCGCGGCGCTGGGCGCCGAACTTCCGCCGCGCGACGCCGACGACTCCGTCGAGCGTCAGATCATCGCCGTCGGCCGGCCCACCCTGGACGCTTTTCATCGCCGTCACGGATTGGACGGCGCCGTCACCTGGCGCGACAACGAGACGCCGGTGCAGGATCTTGGCGAGTGTCCTGGCGTTCGGCTTGCTCGTGCACGGATGGGATTACGCCGCAGCCATCGGGCACGACCCCGACGTGCCGGACTCGCTGGCGAACTACGTCCTGGAAATCGCCAAGAAGATCATCACTCCGGAACGCCGCGCGAACGGGGAGTTCGGCGATCCCGTCGAGGTCGACGAGCACGCACCGGCCATCGATCGGCTCGTTGCCTTCACCGGCCGCGATCCGGCGACGAAGATCTAGACGCGCTCGAGGTAGAAGTAGAAGTAGCGGCCGTTATCGATCACGCCCTTGCCGTTCATGATTCCCATCACCGTGCGGTCGTCGACCTGCTTGAAGTGGTCGTGCACCGGCTGGCCGTCGTAGACCATCGTGGCGGTGACTTCGCCGCGGAACTCCTCGAGCCACAGGCTGGCTTCGCCCTTGCCCATCTTGACGTTGGAGAAGCGGTTGCCGTCGTCGTCGAGACAGACCAGCGGCTGGACGTCGGCGGGTGAGTTGAACGTCTTGCCGAACCAGCGCGACTTCTCCAGTTGACCGTTCATCCGGTGGCCGGTGACGAACTCGCCGCCCTTCCACTCGCCGAGCATGCCGTCGACGGTGGCCGGTGGCAGGCTGGCCCAGTAGTCGTCCAGTTCGGCGTCCTCGATCGCCGCGGTGCGCTCCTTGAACTCGGTGAACTTCTTGCGCGCCAACGTCTCAGTCATGCGCTTCTCCTCAGATCCAGTTCTCGGCGAATGTCAGCAGTGCGTCGTTTTCCTCCGGCGCACCGATGGTCACCCGGACACCGTCGCTGCCGTACGGCCGGACCACGATGCGGGCGACGGCCGCCTGCTCAACGAAGTCCAGTGTGCGCGGCCCGAGCGGCAGCCACACGAAATTCGTCTGGGACGACGGGAGGGTGAATCCGGCACCGCGCAGCGCGTCGCTGACCCGTGCCCGCTCGGCGACAACCGCATCGGTCCGGGCCAGCAACTCGTCGGCGGCGTCCAGCGACGCGATCGCCGCGGCCTGCGAGATGCTGGTCGCGGTGAACGGCACGTAGGCCTTGTCCAGCGCGGTGATCAGGTCCGGATGTCCGGCCGCATACCCCACCCGCAGGCCGGCCAGGCCGTACGCCTTCGAAAACGTGCGCAGCACAACGACATTGCTGTGGTCGCGCACCAGGGCCAGGCTGTCCGGCAGCAGGCCGTCGCGGATGTATTCGACGTAGGCCTCGTCGATCGCGATCAGGATGTGCGACGGCACCGCCTCGACGAACCGGGTCAGCGCGTCCGGGATCCACCACCGTCGAGGTCGGGTTGTTGGGATTGCAGACGAAGATCAGCCGGGTCCGCTCGGTGACCGCGGCCAGCATCGCGTCCAGATCGAAGGTGTGGTCGGTGAGCGGCACCTGGACGGCGGTGGCGCCGGCCAGGCGGACCTGCAGCGGGTAGATCTCGAAGCTGCGCCAGCCGAACAGCACCTCGTCGCCCGCCGTCGCGGTGATCTGGATGAGCTGCTGGCACAGGCTCACCGATCCGCAACCGATGGCGATGTGCTCGGGCCCCCAGCCGCCGGCACTGCCGACCCGGCCGGAGTTCAGGTGCTTGGCCAGCGCCGATTTGAGGTCGACGCAGCCGTTGTCCGGGTAGCGGTTGATGGCATCGGCTGCCCGCTCGATGGCGGCGCGGACGCTGGGCAGCGGCCCGAACACGGTCTCGTTGCTGGCCAGTTTGATCGCGCCCGGGACGGTCTTGCCGGGAACGTAGGCAGGCAGCTCCGCCATTTCGGGGCGAAGGCGTGCGGTCATTTCGACAGCATATGTCTGGCCTGTGTACGCTATCCTCCGCGGCGGTCCCGGGAGTCCGTCGCTCGACTGAGCGGGTTCCGGTACCCTCGACGGTCCAAGGAGGCGTGCCAGAGCGGCCGAATGGGACTCACTGCTAATGAGTTGTCCCCCTTAAAGGGGACCGGAGGTTCAAATCCTCTCGCCTCCGCCACCCGGCAGCAACGATAACTGAATACAGGCGCCCGTAGCTCAACGGATAGAGCATCTGACTACGGATCAGAAGGTTAGGGGTTCGAATCCCTTCGGGCGCACCAGACATACAAGCTTCGCCTGCGACTGGACCAATCCAGAATCGCCGCTGCCGAGCGCGCTCCTTCTCTCTTTCACGGCAGGTCACAAGCCCAGGCAGCATGCTGAGAAACACATAGGCTGCTGCATCAGAAATTCTGACAAAATAGCTAAGTTCTCTGTGTGCGGAGCTGTGTGAGCGCGCACACTGGAGCGCCGTCGGCAGGCGCCCGTCCAGCAGGAGAAGACCCAATGGTGAACGTTCATGGTGTGGCTCGGTTGGGCGTGCTGACGGTGGGGTTGGGTATCGGGGTGGGATGGCGCAGACGCCGGTGGCGTCGGCTGACTCGTCCGGCGAACTGGTTGTCGAGCGTCGATAGTCTCCTGGTGGGGCGTCCCCTGCCGCGGCGACACCGATAGATCTGGACATCTCGTTGACGGCTACGACATCTACAAGGCGGCTGCAGCGCCGTGGCATCACCAGCACCGGGGATTACAGCCTGGCGATCGCTTACGGTGCCGACGCCTAAGCCGCCACCGGCGGCACCGGCGACGTGGCCATCGCCGACGGCAGCGGTGCTCTCGCATGGGCCGTCGGGGGCACCGGCAATGTCGCCGAGGCTGTGGGCACCAACGCCAACGCCTGGGCCGGCGCGGCCGACATGATTACCAGTGGCGCGGATTACGACACCGCCATCGACATCGGCAACAACGACGTCCCCGCTGCCTACGGCTCCACGTCGGCGCCAACGCCGGGTGATCCAACCGCGGCGGAGGCACCGACGGCGAGAGCGGCGTCCACCACACCGCCATCGACATCGGCAACAACACCGGCGATGGCGCAGACAACGGCGCGTTCGCCGGCGCCGGCGGCTTGGCCGGAGGTCCGGCGACGGGAACAACGACACCGCCATCGACGTCAGCAACAACAACCTCGAGGGCGACGGCTCCTACGGCGTCGGCGGCAACGGCGATTACGCACGTCGACGCCCCCGCCAACAGCGAGGCGTTCGCCGCTTATGGCGACTCCGACATCGCCTACATCAATGACCCCTTCGGCGCCGTGGGTGTGCCCGACAGCGCGATCTCCGGTCTTGGCTATAGCATCGACCTGGCCGAAGTGTTGTTCCCACGGCAATACCATCGCTGCGACAGCCCCTTTGCTGTACGACATCGTCTCGCCTGTTCGGTAACTTCTCCGGCTCGTTCAGCGCCACCCGCGGTTCGAATCCTCTCGGGCGCACTCGCAACACGATCACCTCGCGTCGAACTGTCGGCACTTGCCCCGCGACAGCCGCTCGATGGAATCAACCTCCCGCACAATGACGTCCGACTCCGGACCGCCGTGTCGACGCAGCACGTCGATCAGTTCGGTCTGCAGCTTCTCGCGGTTACTCGAACCGTCGGTCACCACGGACACGTCGACGCCGCCCGGGATCTTGCCCACCAGGAAGTTGGCGACGCCGGGGGTGGCAAGGACGGCCTGCTCGAGGTCCGCGCGCGGCACCACAGCACCGCTGTCGTAGTGGAAGGCGCCGTTGATCCGACCGTGAACCGAGGTGATGCGGCGATGCGCGCAACCACACTCACACGGCTCGTCGGACATCGTCACCGCGTCGGCCATGTCGTAGCGGATCAGTGGCTGCTCCAGGTTGAACAGGTTGGTCAGCAGCATGCGATCCGCAGGTTGCCCGTACGGCACGACGTTGCCATCGGCGTCCGCCGGCTCGAGGATCACCAGATCGTCGGCGACGTGCATGCCTTCCCCGACGCCGCATGGGAAGGCGTAGGTGCCCTCCGAACAACCCCAGAACTCCGATAGCTCGATCCCCCACGCGGTCCGAACCGCCTCTCGCACAGGCGGAGTGGACACCTCTCCCGCGATGCTGACCCAGGTCGGTGTGATGGTGAGCCGTCCTTGCATCGCCTCTCTCGCGAGCTCCCAGATGAGGCTCGGCCACCCCTGAAGAGCGGTCACCGCGGGACGGGCGTTGTTCAGACCGTCGACAATCTCGTCCAGGGGGAGCGTGGCATCGAAGCAATGCGATGTCGGCCCGCCGCTCTCGAACGTGCTGAAGGCGTAGAAGATCCCCGACTCATGCTTGGGACTGCCGCTGAAGCACTGCGCCAGTACCGCATCCGGGTCTTCGCCACGCCGCCCGGTCCAGCGCGAGCCCTGCATGACGAAGGTGACGAAGGAGTCCCAGCCGTAGACGTGGTACGACGGGTTTTCGGTATATCCCGACGTGACGATCGCCCGATACTCGTCGTCCAGATAGCCGTCTGCGGTCAACTGGTCGAGGTGCTGGCGGACGCGGGCAAGGGTCAGCCCGGGAACCGTGACGATCCGGTCGAACTCCGACGTCATCTCGGCCTTGCTCAGAATCGGCAGGGACGGAAGGTCGGCCTCGGTGAAGTTCGCCAGATCGTGGCCGGCCAGTCGTTCCTTCCAGAACGGCGAGCGATCGGCGGCGTGCAGCAGCAGTTCCCGAAGGCGCCGTTCACGTTCCGCGGCGAGACGCCCTGCGTCCCATCGCAGCCGGCGCACCCCCTTGAGGTACGCGTCCTGCAATTCGGCGCGCTGGCGCCGGACCAGCTCCTTGTAGTGACTGTCCGGCGTCACGTCAGTTGCGATCGTCAACGTCTGGTTCCTTTCGTGAGAGAGTCGATCATCGAGTGAGTGCGGCGGCGACAGGCCGGCATCTTCGAGCAGCCGTCGCTCGTCGACCTTGCTGGACGACGTCAACGGCAACTCGGTCACCAAGACGAATTGATCGGGCAGCATCGTCTCGGGGAGCCGTTCGCCGGCGGCCTGCCGGACCGCAAGTGGGGTCAGCTCGCCGTCGGGCACGACGAATGCGACGACCCCGAGATCGCCGTCCAGATCGAAGGTTGTGCATGCCGCGGATGCGACCTCGTCGATACCGCCGAGCGCCTCGGTCACCTCGACCAGCGACATCCGCACGCCGTGTCGCTTGATGACGCGGTCCGAACGCCCGACGTAGACGTAGTTGCCGCGGTCGTCGCGGTAGACGAGGTCGCCGGTGCGGTAGACGGTGGTTCCCTCGACGACGTCGGTCCGCAACACAGCTGCGCTGTGACCCGGGTCGTTCAGGTATCCGGCCATCAGCTGCCGTCCGCCGATGTACAGCTCGCCGACCACGCCGGGTTCGTCCACCAGACTTCCGTGCTCATCGACCAGATGGAACGAGCTGCCGGGATGCGGCTGGCCGATCGGTACCAGCCCCGCGTCGAGCAACTCCGGCGTCAGGTCCAGATGAGCGACGGCGATCGTCGTCTCGGTCGGCCCGTACCGGTTCACGACCTGTAGTCCCGGACTGCCGGCCCACACCGCTTTGATGTCCGCGGTGGACGGGGCTTCGCCGCCCAGGGCCATCACTCGCAGTGGCGTGTCAGCCAACCGGTCCAGGCGGCCGCCGGACCGAAGCAACCGAAGGTAGCTCGGGGAGAAGCTGGTCACCGTGATCCCCTCGCCGGCGACGATCGAGAAGAACCTGCGTGGGAACAGCAGGGCTTCCCGGTCGGGGATGACGAGGGGCACGCCGCGCACGAGCGGGGGAAAGATCGCCGAGAAAGACCCGTCGAAGTGCACGGGCGACACGCACAGTGCGCGGTCGTCCGCAGCGAGTCCCACGGCGTCCGCGCACGCCTCGGCCGCGGTGAAGAAGGCCTCCGCGGGGATCTGCACGCCCTTGGGGACACCGGTCGTCCCGGACGTGTAGATGATGTACGAGATGGGGCCCGCTACCGGCGGTGGCGTCGGCCCAGCCGTCGCGCTCAACGCCGAGAGCGAGCTCCACGCTGTGCCGACGGGGAGTCCCGATGGCGCCGAGGAGCCCGCGGTGATCACCAATGCGGGCCGGCAGTCCGCCACGATCTGCGTGCGGCGGACGTCGGGATCGGTGATCGCCAACGGAACGAAGGTGACTCCGGCCCACAGGCAGCCCAGCGCCGCCGCCACGAAGTCCACCGAATTGCCGATCAGCAGGGCGACCCGCGCCCCGGGTGGCACGCCTTTCTGCATGTAAGCCGGCGGCCACTCGGCCCGCTTCGGCGCGCAACTCGCCCCGGGTCAGCGCGCGATCAAGGTCCTTGACGGCGGGCTGATCCGGGGCGTGATCGGCGTGGTCCAGCACCGCACCGAGCACGCGCGTTACCGTCGACCTTCTTCAGCAGGTGCGGGCACCGATCTAGCCGGTCGTGGCCTTGGCCAGGGCCTGGTCGATGTCGTCGATGATGTCGTCGATGTGCTCGATCCCGATGGACAGCCGGATCGTCTCCGGCCGGATGCCGGCCTTCACCAGCTCCTCGTCGGACAGTTGCCGGTGGGTGGTGGAGGCCGGGTGGATGGCCAGGGTCTTGGCGTCTCCCAGATTGAGCAGCCGCTTGATGAGCTGGAGCGCGTCGAAGAAGGCCAGGCCCGCGTCGTAGCCCCCCGGACGCCCCCTCGACCCCGAAAGTGACGATCGACGGCACGCGCCCGTTGAGGTAGCGGCCGACCAGGTGGTGGTAGGGGTGGTCGGGGAAGCCGGCGAAGCTCACCCAGGCCACCCGGGGGTCGGCGGCCAGGTAAGTCGGCCACGGCCCGGGCGTTGGCCTCGTGGCGTTCGAGCCGAATGGCCATCGTCTCGAGGCCCTGGAGCAGCAGGAAGGCGTTGAAGGGAGAGAGGGTCGCGCCGCTGTTGCGCAACTGGGTGGAACGCGCCCGCACGGTGAACGGCCGCTCGGGGAAGTCGCGGGCGAAGACGACGCCGTGGAACGCGGGCTCGGGCTGGTTGAACATCGGAAAGCGGTCGGGATGGTCGGCCCATGGGAACCGGCCGCCGTCCACGATGGCCCCACCGAGGGTGGTGCCGTGGCCGCCGACGAATTTGGTCAGCGAGTGGACGACCACATCGGCCCCGTGCTCGAAGGGCTTGAGCATGAGCGGCGTCGCCACGGTGTTGTCGACGATGAGGGGCACCCCGGCCGCGTGGGCCACCTCGGCCACGGCCTCGAGGTCGACGATGTTGCCGGCCGGGTTGCCGATGGTCTCGCAGAACACGGCGCGGGTGTTCTCGTCGATGAGGGGGCCGATCGACTCGGCTCGATCGTCGTCGGCGAAGCGGGCCTCGATGCCCAGGGTGGGCAGCACGTGGGCGAAGTAGGTGAAGGTCGCCCCGTAGAGCTGGGGGGCCACCACGATGTTCGAGCCGGCAGTGGCCACCGTCAGGATGGCGTAGCTGACGGCAGCCATGCCCGAGGCCACCACCAGGGCCGCTGTCCCGCCTTCGAGGGCGCAGATGCGCTGCTCGAGGACGTCCAGGGTCGGGTTGTTCAGCCGGTTGTAGTGAAAGCCCGGCGTCTCCATGTCGAGCACGGCACCGGCGTGTTCGGCGCTGACGAAGTCGTGGGCCACGGTCTGGTAGATGGGCACGGCCACGGCCCGCGTCCCGTCGGATGTGTAGCCGCCGTGGATGGCGATGGTCTCGTCGTGCATGGGCTCAGGCGCTCCTCTGTCGGAATGGTGGCCAACAGATTGGCGTACAGACGCTGCGCCGCGCCGCGCCACGGCCAGGGCGCGCGGACGCAGATGTCGTCGAACGGGAAATCGGCTATCAGGTCTGCGTTCCGCTCGCCGCCGACCACCCGCGCCTGCAGCCGGCAGAGCGCGTCCCAGTCTGGGCCGGTCGCGCAATCTATTGGTAAACAGGGCAACTCGTCGTGCAAGTGGCCGGCGTAGCGCCGCACATCGCGGACGTATTCGCGGACGAGGCTCGACGGGTCGTACTCGGGATGGGCCTGCACCAGCACGACCTCGCACTCGCCCACCGTCTTGGTGACCACGCTCCACCCCACCTCTTCCGACTGCAGCGCCACCGAGTAGCCGGCGGCGAGCCACCGCCTCGACGGGCACGGTGTTGAGCCGCGAGTGGGGCAGGAACACGGGGCCGCGGAACCCGGCGGCCAGCGGGTGGGCCGGATCGGCCTGCTGGGCGAAGACGCCCGTGCACTTGGCCGGCAGGGTGGTCCGCTCGAGGCCGTCGAAGACGGCCAGGGCGGCGTGGGCCGACAGGCAGGACAGCACCATCGCCGGCACGTTCTCGCTCGCCCCACTTCAGCAGGCCGTGCAGATCGGACCAGTAGGGCTCGTCCTCGATGCGGGACTCGATCGGGTTGGAGCCGGTCACCACCAGCAGGTCCGGGGGGTCGGTGAAGATCTTCTCGAGGGGTCGGTACTCGGCGGCGATCTGGGCCTGGATCCGCTCGCCCCGGGGCACCCCGGCCATGGTGTGGCGGGTCAGGGCGATCGTGTCACCCCTGAGCCGGCGTCCAGAAGACCCACGAACTGCCGCTCGGTGGCGCAGAAGGCCGTATCGGGCATGTTGTTGACCAGGGCGCATGTCCACCGTGCCGATCCCTCGGCGTCATTCGACCCTCGCATCGAGGGCATCGACCAGTCGGACGCCCACCTCAATACCTCACGTCGGAGTAGGAGACCGTGACCTCTTGGTGCAGCAGCCGGTAGGCCGTTTGCAACTGCTCCTCGTCGTCGGTCGAGCCGACCACCGCCACGATGTGGTTGCCGGAGCCGTCGCGCCAGTCGAGGGCGGCGCCCGGTGCCTGGTGCAGGCTCACCGTGTCCACCTCGGCGCGGTCGCTGAAGTCGTTGATGCCCTCGACGGCAGTCACCGTGGCCGAGACGGTCGGCGGCTGCAGGAAGAAGCGGTAACCGATCCGGTGGGTGGCCACCGGGCTGTCGACGGAGACCGATTCGCCCAGGGCCACTCGCAGGGTGAGGTCGAGCAGGCTGACGCCGGCGGCCCGCTCCAGCATCTCGGGCACACCACCGCCCAACCGCCCGTTGACCTCGATGATGCGGGGCCCGTCGGGGGTGAACTTGATCTCGGTGTGCAGGCATCCGGTGCGTACCCCGAGCGCGGCGATGGCCCGGGTGGCCAGATCCAGGACGGCCGAGCGGCTGTCGGCGTCGAGGGAGGCGGGGATGAAGAACCCGGTCTCGCGGAAGTTTTTGGCCGGCGGGAAGCGGCCGGTGAGGGCCAGATGGCTGACCGCGCCGTCGGCCACCAGGCTCTCGACCGACACGTAGCCGCCGTAGGGGCCGCCGGCCCGGGCCGGATCGTCGGGAAGGTAGCCCTCGAGCACCATCTCCGGGCGGTCCGGGCCGAGGGTGTCGAGCAGTCGGTGGAATTCGGCGCCGTCGCGGGCCAGGAAGGTGTAGCGGCTGCCCTGGGCCGAGCGGGGCTTGAGGACGGCGGGCCAACCCACCTCGGCTTCGACTGCCGACAGCCCGGCCTCGGAGTGGTCGGGGCGGACGAGGCGGCAGCGCGGCATGTCGAGGCCGCCGTCGGCCAGGGCCTGGCGCTGGCGGGCCTTGTCGGTGAGGGCGGCGGCGGTCGCCGGGCTGTGGAAGGGCAAGCCCAATTGTTCTGCGACACAAGCTAATTCGACCATCCCGGCGTCGAGGAAGGTGGTCAGGCCGTCGGGCTCCCAGTCGCCCACGACCTTGACTGCCTGCTCGACGCTCAGGCCGTCCAAGTCGACCACGGCGCCGAACCGGTTGAGGAGATCGGTCATCTCGCCCATCCCCGGCACGGACGTGTCGATCAGCCAGATCAGATCGCAGACGCCGGCGGCCGCCTCGGCCAGCTGCATCACGGGAACGCAGCGCGGCCCGTAGCCCACCGCCACCAATGGCCGAGCCCGTCCGGTCACTGAATCTGTATCCGTCATGCGCTCAGCCGATCACGGACTCGACGCAGTCCTGGGCGTCATAGACGGCCCGGAGGCGGCTGCGGGGCGAGGGCAGGTAGTGGGTGAAGTAGCGCACTCCCTCGGTGAGCACGCCCAGCACCGAGAGGTTGGGCTGGAGCCGGCCCTCGGTGTCGTAGGGATGGAATTGTTCGTTGATGGCGACGCTGCCCACCGGCGTATCGCCGTAGCTGAGCTGGGTCAGCCGTCCCTTGGCGTAAAGGCGGTTGAGTAGGGGCGAGCCCGACCGGGCCAGGGAGGGCATGTCGAGATAGCCCCGCACCACGCCGTCCACCGTCACCGCCGTCGGCTCGTCGAGGGCCGTGGAGCTCAGGCGGACGCCGTCGGGGCAGGGGGTCAACTCCGGGTCGGGTCCGAGCGGGATGCGCACCACTCCGGCGTCGAGCAGCCCCAGCAGCTGCTGGGAGCGCATGGGTGGCACGCCCGCCTCCAGCCGGTTGATGCGGCCGCGGACGTTGGACTGGAACTCGACGTAGGAGTCCAGCGACAGACCGCCGAACTCGATGACCGAACGCAGCTGGTCCCGGAGGATGCGCAGCACCTCCTGGGCCGCCTTGACCGGGCTCCCCCCGGGTCGCAGGGCCTCGGTGAGGTCGTCCTCGATCATGTCGTAGGCCTGGCCCTGGTAGTCGGCGGCCGACGTGTAGTGGCGGTCTGCCCCGGCGAAGAGGTGGCTGGCCGGGTCGAAGCGCCCGTAGCGCGGCTCGAGTCCGTCGACGACCTTCTCGTAGTGCCCGTTGACCCAGCCTTGGCGCAGGGCGGTGCGGACCTCGGTCGACTCGACGTCGCCCCCGGCCAGCGAGGCGGCCTGGATGTAGTAGCGCGCCTGCATCTCGGCGAAGATGAGCGGGAGAAGCTCGGCGCGGAAGTCCACGTGGCGCCGCACCGGCGACCCGCCCGGATTGGTCAGCGCCGCGAACTCTTCGGTGGTGCACACCACGGGCTGGTACTGGCCGTAGGGGTCGACGCCGGTGGCCGACTTGGCGCAGTACGGCGCCCCCGAGCGTGAGTAGAGGGTGATGGTCGGCTCCCGGCCCGAGGGCACGTAGCGCATGCGGTCGGCCCGGTCGGACCGGTCCGCGAAGGTCCCGCCCCGTCCGATGGTGAGGGCGGTGAGGACGTCGAAGCCGACCAGGCCCATGCCGGCCACCGCCACCGAGGATCCGGCCGGAGCGCTCTGATCGAGGCACTCGATGGGGTAGGGCTGCAGGTAGCGCACGCCGCCGTCGGCCCCGCGCTCCTGGTTCCAGGTGTGCCCCGAGGTCAGCACCACGTGGTCGACGGTGAGGGTGGTGCCGTCGTCGAGCAGCACCGCCTCGCGCCCCGCCAGCGCCGGCGAGATGTCGACGGCGGCTGCGTAGTGCCGGACGATCTCGAGGTTGGGCGGGGCGTAGGCCACCAGCGTGTCGTAGAACCAGGCCAGGTACTCGCCCATCAACCGCCGGGGCAGGTAATCGGTGGGCAGGATGGGGTCACCCCCGGCGCCGATGCGGCATTCGTAACCCACCCAGCGGTAGCCGCGGACCACCGCCCACGGGTGCAGACCGACGGCGTAGGGCGGAAGGGCGTCCCCGTCGGGGGCGACGTAGAGGGAGAGCTGACCGCAGGCGTTGTTGAGCACCAGGAAGTCGGGCTGCTCGGCGGAGTAAACCCCGCCTCCGAGCTGAGCGGGCTCGACCAGGTGCAGCCGCACCGGCGTCCCTACCTGCCGGGCCCGCCGCACCGTCCGCTCCACGACGCACAGACCCCACGAGCCGAGCCCCACGATGGCCATCTCGATCACTGGACGTGTCCGATGGCCGCCGATGTCCGACGTCGGCGCCGGGTCAGCCACATGGTGTCAGGCTTCGGCAGGGCGGCTCCGGCTCTCGATGGCCACCACTGACATGCGCTCCTCCTGCTAGAAGCACCCCGACCTTGGGTTGCGCCGACGCCCGATTAAATACCGATGTTCTACTGAAAGCAGAGAATACATACGAATAGAAGGTAAAACAAGCTGATAGACAACTTTCAGTTTTCTGACGACAGCCGTCAGCGTGAGGGACTGCGGCAGTCGGGGGAGCGTCGGGGGAGCTAGGTGCCGGCGAGTTGGGCGACGACGGGTGCGAAGGATTCCATCGCGTCGCCCGGCACCACGATGTTGGTGAAGCCCCACCTTGTGCGGTACTCCAGTAGCCGCTCGCACAACTCGTCCACGCTGCCGATCAGGACGATCGGCAGCTCCAGGGCGTCCTCACCCGGAAGGCCGAGCATGGATGCGGTGCGCGCGGCAGCGCGGCGGCTGCTGACGATTCTGGTCGCGAAGGTCATGAGTTGCAGCTCGATCGAGTCGAAGCGGTCCGGCGCCGCGTCGCGTATCCAGGTCAGACAGCGGTCGTAGTGATCGAAGGTGGCTTGGCTCGCCAGGTCGCCGACGTTAAGGCCCGCAGCCAGACTGGTATTCACGCCGACGATGTCCGCTTGTTGGGCGGCGACCGTGAGGATTCGCCGACTTCCGCCCCCGACGATGACGCGAGGGAGCGACTCGGGTCGAGGATCGCAGCGGGCGTCGCGCACCACGTGATACTTCCCGGTGAACGTCGCTTTTCCCTCGCTCCACAAACCCTTCATCACGGTGAGGCTCTCGGCCAGGCGATCCACCCGGACGGCCGGCTTGTCGAACTCGATGCCCGCCTGCGCGTAGTCGCTCTCGAGCCAGCCCGCGCCAAAACCCACCTCGACCCGGCCTTCGGCCGCCAGCCCGAGCGTCGCGATTTCCTTGGCCAGGACAACCGGATTGCGAAGGTCGTTGTTCAGCACGACGGTCCCCACGTGCAGGGTGGAGGTCGCTTCGGCGGCCACCGTCGTGGCTACCAGGGGCCCGAACTGGTCGCCGAAGTGGTCGGCGACGTACAGGCTCGAATAGCCGAGATCCTCGGCCGTCCGGGCCTGATCCCGCCAGGCCGACATGGTGGGCGCGACTGAGGCGTGAACGCCGAACCGAAACGGGAGCATCTGTTGCCGCCTTCCGCTACCGGTCATGAAAGCGAGCTACAAACCGGTAGTCATTGAAATGTCTCAATATCATCCCGTATAGTACGCCGAATGCCAATAGCTGTACGTTCGGTCGGTTCGGGAACCCCGCCCGCGGAGATCGCGGACGTGCTCAAGCAAGACGGATGCGTCGTCATCGCTGACCTCGCACCGGCCGAGACGATGGACCAGATACGGGCCGAGGTCGAGCCGCACCTCGCGGCCACTGGCGGGGGTAACACCGAATTCCTGGGCGCGACCACCCGTCGTACGGGCGCCCTGATCGCCCGTTCACCGACCGCACGCTCACTGATCACCAACCCGACGATCATCGACGCGCTCGACCTGGTGCTGGGCGACCACGCCAGCACCTTCCAGATCGACCTCACCCAGTTGGTGACCATCGGACCCGGTGAGCCGGCGCAGATGATCCACCGCGATCAGTGGTCATTCGATCGCTTCCAGTTCCCGAGGGGTTTTGAAGCCGAAGTCGCCACCATGTGGGCCGTCACCGACTTCACCGAAGAGTCGGGTGCGACCCGGGTGGTGGTGGGCAGTCACCTGTGGGAGGACGATCCCGACGACGTGGACCCGGCGCTGTCAGCCCCAGCGGTCATGACCAAGGGTTCGGCCTTGCTGTATACCGGCTCGGTCTTCCACGGCGGTGGCGCCAACACCACGCAGGCCAGCCGGATCGGGATGAACGTGGGCTACTCGCTCGGGTGGTTGCGTCAGGAGGAAAACCAGTACCTCGCCTGTCCTCCCGAGATCGCTCGCACCCTCCCGGAGGGACTGCTCAGGCTGATGGGCTACCAGCGCGGGGCCTACTCGATCGGCTATGTCGACAACATGCGCGAGCCCCTGGACTGGCTGTACGGCAGCACGGCGCACGTATCGGACTACTACGGCTATCGCCGCGCCGCGCGTAAGCGGCTCAGGGAGACCGGGAGCTACGTCCCGGCGGCAGAGTTGTTGCCCGGCTGAGCCCACCACAGTTGATGGAACCCACACTGGCTCAACCACATTGAGCCACGGCAGAAATACGAGGAAAGCGTGATAGAGAACCAGGTTCGTGACGTCTTAGCTGCGCATGGCCGGATGGCGGTCGATCCGCACGAAGTGGACGATCATGCAGACCTCTACAAGCTCGGCCTCACGTCGCACGCGTCGGTCGATGTGATGCTCGCGCTCGAGGATGCATTCGACATCGAGTTCCCCGAAGAAGTGCTCAAGAAGTCCACCTTCGAGTCCGTCCACAACATCTCGCAGGTGATAACAGGGCTGGTCAAGACAGCTGCATGATCACCTTGCCGGACGACGTCGACGGGCACCGCGTCCGCGCCGGATGCGATGTTCTCGCCGTCCGCGAAGTTCAGGACTCGCTGGCGTCGTTCGGTGACCGTTACTTGCGCAAGGTCTTCACGACGGGCGAGATCGACGACTGCCGGGGCCTCAATCGGGCGCACGGACTTGCGGCCCGGTTTGCGGCCAAAGAAGCGGTGATCAAGGCATTCGCCGAACCCGACATGCCATTTCCGTTGCGCGAGATCGAGGTAACGCGCGAGGGTCCGCTGCCGCGGCTTCGGTTGAGCGGATCGGTCGCCGAGCAGGCACGACTCCAAGGCTGGCTCAGCTCGTCGTTGTCGCTCTCGCACGCCGGATGCCACGCAATGGCCGTCGTTGTCGTGGTCTGCAGCGACGCCGAAGAGGCTGGGCCCAAAGGGGCTGGGCCAAACGGGAATAGGCCATGATCCGCCGCCGTGATCCGGCTTGGGCGTGGGTGGTTGGCGCGCTCGCCGGCGCGCTCGCGCTTGCCGTCGCCATCCTGGCCGCTGACGGCGCCGGTCCCGAAGGCCTCGGGCTCGCGGTGCGCATCACGGCGCGCTGGTCGTTCCTGTATTTCTGGCTCTCCTATGCGGGCGGTGCGGTGGCCACCCTGTCCGGCCCGGCCCTCGCCGGGCTGGCCCGCGTGACCCGATCCTCGGGTCTGGCTTTCGCCACCGCTCTTCAGGTCCACATCGGATTAGTCGTCTGGCTGGGCGTCGTCACCCGCCGGATACCGCTGCAGGGCGGCCTGCTGTGGTTCTTCCTGTTCGCGCTGTTCTTCGCTTATCTGCTCGCGCTGCTGTCCTTCGGAATCGGAAGACACCGCCTGGGCCGGCTGTGGCGACCGCTGCTTGCGCTGGGTACGACGTACATCCTGATCGCCTTCGGCCGGGACTTTGTGCTGGGCGCACTCGATGCGGGGGCACGGTCCTGGGTCTACGCCGCCGAATATCTGCCGTTTGCGCTGTTGAGCCTCGTCGCTATCCCCCTGCGCCTGGCCGCGCTGCGTCGACAGCGGGGCAATCTGCGTTCCGCCCCGGTAACGGCCGAAATCGACCGGGAGCCGGTGGTGCAATGCCGTTGACGACGACCGAGGTACCGACATTTTTCGGACCGCCTGATTCGCCATTGTTCGGCGTCGTTCACCTGCCCGCCGACAACCAGATCAGGGGCGGGGTGCTGATCTGTGGCTCGCTCGGCAAAGAGGGGATGGACAGTGCTCGGCTACATTCGCACTCTCGCCGATGGCCTCGCCCGCCGTGGGTTCGGTGTGCTGCGTTTCGACTACCTGGGTACGGGCGACTCCGCACACGCTCAGGGACGAGACGACGCGGTGGCCGACTGGGTGGCGAGCGTGGGCCACGCACTGGATTACCTCACGCTGATCGGCGCGGAGCCAACGACGGCCATCGGCATCCGTGCCGGCTGCCTGATCCTGCAGGACTACCTGACCCGGTCACACCCGATCAAGCGGGTGGCCTACCTCGATCCCGCCGGCTCGGGTAGGCGTTACCTCCGCGAACACATCGCGCTGTTCCGGCTGGGGGTGGGTGATGACGCGACGCCGCCCGGCGATGTCTCGGTCATCGGCGGCCGGTTCAGCGACTGCGCCGCAACAGAATTCGCCGCGTTGCGGATGGCCGCCGATCCGCTCAGCGCTCATGGCGTCGACGACGTGCTTCTGGTGGGGCGGCCGGCCGAGACCGACAAGCACCTGACCGCCCTGGCGTCGGCCGGGGGAGTTGATGCGGTCACGTCGAGCGGTCTGCCGGAATGCGCCCGGCCGCAGGAGATCTACTTACCGGTTCCGGTCAACGCGGTCGAGTCCATCGTCGAGTGGATCGACGGAAAAGCGCCGACCCGCGTCCGCAGCGCCGCGCCGCACTACCTGACGACGGTGACGATGCCGGCCGAAGGGCCCGACGGCGTCGACGTTGTCGAGCGCATCGAACGAATCGAACCGAGCGGCTTGTTCGCCATCCGCACGCTGCCCCGGTCCCCCAGCCCCGCGCCGGCAAAGACCGTGTTGTTCTTTGTCACGGCCAAGGACTTGCACGTCGGACCCGCCCGGGAGTGGGTCGAACTGTCACGTCGCATCGCGGCGGCCGGATCACAGGCCGTCCGCTGGGACCCGGCCGGACTGGGCCTGTCGGGCCAGATCAGCCGAGACCCCTGGCGCAACGTGTATTTCAAGGCCGACGTCACCGATGCGATAGCGGCCGCCAGACATGCGTGCCGTGATGCCGGCGAACTCGAGGTTGTCGGAATCTGTTCCGGCTCATGGTATGCCGCCCAGACTGCCCGCACTGTCGGCGCGCGGGCCGCGATCCTGGTCAACGTCATGGTGTGGAATTGGCACACCACCTCTACCGTGCCGTCGCAGTGGTTCAACCGGAAGAGATGCGCTGGACGCCAGCGCACCAGGTGATCCGATCATCGGCTCTGGCGATTCCACGGCGCAGCGCCTCAAAACACTTCTCAACCCGGGCCGGGGGTCGGCGAAGACCTACCTGCACAACCACTTCCCGCGATCCGTCCTGCGGGTGTTGAGCTGGGTCGGTCTCGTGTGGCGGCCGGAGGTTGTTCTCACGGCGCTGGCCCGCCGCGGCGTCGGCGTGACGCTGATCGCCTCGCCCGAGGATGCGGAGCAGTTCACCGCTAAAGGCGGTCGGGCAGCCCTGGACCGACTGCAGGGCTCGGCGCGCCCGCCGCGCCTGATCGCCACGCCCACCGGCGATCATTCCGGGCACCACCCCGCGATCTTGGCGGAGATCCGCAATGCGGTGTTGCCGGGTGCTGTCGCCTCAGTGCGCAATCAGGGCGGCGGCGAGGTCTTCTTCGTCAGCGCGGATGCTGCCCGGGGAACCCGACCGCAGCTGCCAGTGCGCTACGCCGCCGTCCGGAACAGTCAACTCCCCGGCGGCCAGCGCCTCGCCGATCAGTGAACGCACCCGCTGCTCGTTGGCCGGTTCGGTCGCGAAAAGCACACGCAGCGTGACGGTTTCACCCTCGGCGACATTGGTCACGTAATGCGGCGCGAGTGGGCACGGCGGCCGATGGTCCCAGCCGCCGCACAACGCCTTGGTGATTGCGCCGCCAAGGGCGTCGGGACTGTTGTCGTGCTGCATCGAGACCACAGCGTCGTGGGCAAAGGCTTTGCGCGCCATGGCGATAAATCTAGCCCGGCGGCGGCCCAGTCGGCACTACAGCTACGGCTGGATGTCGAACAGGAAGTTGGCGCCGGTGGCGCTGGCGTGGAGAAAGTCGCCGAAGACCGCGGCGAGATCCCAATCTGCCGCCAAACCCGGCCATGGCGGTGCTGCCAGTGCCGAAAATCTCGGCGATGTCATTGTGCTGACGGCCACCGCCGCCGGCAATGGCCTGGTCGAAAGCGCTGCCAGTGTTGAAGATGGCGGCGATGTCGCCGATGTAGTTGGCTTGAGCCTCGGCGTTGCCGCCGGAGGCAATCGCGGTGGCTTCGATGCCTTGGCGAAGGCGTTGCTGTTGGTGCCGTCGGCGAATGCGGTTGAGTGGAAGAGGCCGGCGGTGGCGTCGCCACCGCCGAACGCGGTGGCCAAGTCATTGTTGCCCACGCCGGCGGTCGCGCTGCTATCGGCGCCGATCGCGATGGCGTGGTCGTCGTTGCCGATGCCGGCATCGGCGTAGGCTGCCGGTGCCGTCGGCGAATGCGGTGTCAAGGCTGCCGCCGATTCCGACTTGGGCGTGGCTGCTGGTGCCGACAGCGGTCGCATTGTCAAGGATGGCGCCTAACCCGACGTTGGCACTGGCTGCCGTCGCCGTTGGCGATTGCGGAGTCAAGGTACGGCGCCCAACCCGACGTTGGCGGAGCTATCGGTGCCGTCGGCGAGAGCGAAGTCCAACGCACCCAAGTTCGGAACCGTCGATACCGCCGCTGGCGTTGGCATTGGCGCCGTCGCCGATGGCGATCGCGATGCTCCCCGCCCCCGAGGTGGCGGTGGCGGTGTTGCCGACGGTGGAGAACAAGTCCATCCCGCTGATGGAGATCTGCATGTCCAACGGCGCGGCCGCGTCGGCGGCGGGAACTGGAAGACCACTCAGCACTTGGTCGGCCCACGAAAACGGATCGGCAGCCGGGTCGGCCGAGGCGATCTGCGGGGTGGAGGCCAGTGCCGCCCCGATGCCCAGTCCAACCGCCAGCATGCCCATTCGACCGCAACGAATCGGGTGGCTCATCGGCCTTCCTTTCCCGTGGGCGCACCCAGCGGGTGGCCACAGTCGCCGCTCCTACACGGGCCCCCGATGACGCGAAATGTACTCCCCGCATGACCCGCGCACGCGTGTTTGACACAAGTTGAACTATCGTTTGTGCACTGTTCGCGCGCGGTACCGAACGGCGACGAAGGAGGATCGGTGAAAACCATTCCCAAGTTGTTGGTCTTCGGTCTTGCTGAGTTTGCGGTGTTCGGGCTGATGCTGTTTTTCCCGGCCGGCACGTTCGATTACTGGCAAGCATGGGTTTTTCTTGTGGTGGTTGCCATTTCGGTGTGGATTCCCCCTTCTATCTGCTGCGCACGAATCCCGTTGCGCTTCAGGGTCGGATGCGGGGCGGTCCGACAGCCGAGACCCGGGTGGCGCAGCAGGCCGTCATTGCCGGCTTGTACTTGTCGCTGGCAGCGATGGTCGTTGTCAGCGTCCTCGACCATCGCTTCGGCTGGTCGTCGGTGCCCACGGCAATCTGCTTGGTCGGTGATGTTCTGGTCGCCGTCGGGACTGGGTGTGGTGGCGTTGGTGATCGTTCAGAACAGCTATGCGTCCGCAACCGTCCAGGTGCAGGCAGGCCAAAACGTCGTCTCCACCGGTCTGTATGGGCTGGTGCGGCATCCCATGTACACCGGCAATGTGATCATGATGGTCGGCATCCCCCTTGCGCTCGGTTCCTACTGGGGACTCGTCTTCGTCGTACCTGGCCTGATCGTGCTCGCGTTGCGCATCCGGGACGAGGAGAAGCTGCTCCAGGACGAATTGACGGGATACCGCGAGTACACGCCAGAAGGTTCGCTATCGCCTTCTGCCAGGTACGTGGTAGCAGCCGCAGACCATCGCTAGCTAGCGGTCCGTACCTTGGCCGGGGCTTGTCTTGGGCTGGCATGTCTGCCCATCTGTTGGCCCAAGCTTCCACTGGAGGGCGCGTTGATCAAGGTTGGTACCGCGAGGTCGCTGCCAAGGCTGTACGGCGATTGGCGCGACGTCAGCCCCCTCTGCGCCGGTTGTTCGGCTTGCGGTCTGATTTTTTGGGCCAGCCTGGCCACGGTGGGTTCGTCGAAGATTGTTTCGACGGGGACCTCGACGCCCAGTTCGGCGCGAACGCGTGCGACCAGTCGCATCGCGAGTAGTGAATGCCCACCCAGGTCGAAAAACGAGTCGTCGACTCCGACCCGTTCTACGCCCAGGATCTGGGCGTAGAGGCCGGCCAGGGTCTGCTCGATCGGGTCGGATGGTGCGCGGTAGCGATCGACATCCCGGTATTCCGGTGCCGGCAGGGCCCGTTTGTCGAGCTTGCCGTTGACCGTCAACGGCAGCGCGTCCAGCGCCACCACCGCGGCCGGGACCATGTAGGCCGGGAGCCGTTCGGCCAGCGCGGCGCGTGCTTTCGGCCGGATCCGCTGTCCCGGTGATGTAGCCGACCAGCCGCTTGTCGCCGGGGTGGTCTTCGCGGGCGATCACCACCGCCTGGGCCACCCCGTCCAGCGCATCCAGTGCTGTCTGGACTTCCCCGAGTTCGACGCGATATCCGCGGATCTTGACCTGCTCATCGGCGCGACCGAGGTAGTGCAGTTGGCCGTCGGCACCCCAGGACACCAGGTCCCCGGTGCGATACATCCGCGACCCCGGCGCCCCGAACGGGCATGCCACAAACCGCGACCCGGTCAACCCCGCCCGCCGCCAATACCCAAGCCCCACAGTATGACCCGCTACATACAGGTCCCCGACAACGCCAACGGGCACCGGTCGCAACCACGTATCGAGCACGAAAAATCCGAGATGGGCCAGTGGCACCCCGATCGGGCTGACAGCGCTGTCGATGTCGTCCCCGATGATTTCTCGGAACGAGGCATGCACCGTCGTCTCGGTTGTGCCATACAGATTGAGCAGGCGCGGCAAACCCGGGTGATTGTCCCGCCACGTCTCAAGGCGCTTTGGCTCCAGCGCTTCACCGGCGAGCACCACAGCCTCAAGCTTGAGCTGACGTCCCAGCTCGGGCTGGAGCGCATCAGCCGTTTGCAACTCGTAAAACGCGGACGGGGTTTGACTCAAGACGGTGACGTGTTCTGCGACGAGCAGGGCGTGAAAGTCGGTTGGCGTGCGCGCCATCGATTCGGGCACCACCACCAGTCGCCCACCGCGCAAGAGGGCTCCCCAGATCTCGCAGACCGAGACGTCGAAAGCCAAGGAATGCCATTGCGACCACACCTGCCGGGGCGGCTAGTTCGACATCCAACGCTTCGAGCAGTCGCGCGACGTTGTGGTGGGTGATGGCGACTCCCTTGGGCACACCGGTGGTGCCCGAGGTGTAGATCATGTAGGCGATGTCGTGGGGGTCTGGGAGTGGTGGTGCCGTGTCGGGTTCGGTGTCGATCGCAGGCTCGTCAACTCGATGAGCGTGAGGGCGCACCCGTCTAAGCGTGGGCGTAATTCGGCGGTGGTAATCGCGATGATCGGCGCGGCATCATCGAGCATGAATCTCACCCGCTTGTCGGGTTGCGCGGGGTCGATGGGCACGTAGGCGGCCCCGGTTTTCAACACTGCCAGGATCGCCACGACCGCCTGGGCTGAGCGGGACAACAGCATGGCTACCCGCTCACCCGGGCCCGCCCCGTGGGCGGTCAGTAGGTGTGCCAGTTGATTCGCGGCTTGGTCGAGTTGGCGGTATGTCAGAGACAGCTCCCCGAAGCTGATTGCCACCGCCTCAGGCGCGCGGACAACCTGCGCGGCGAACAACTCCGGAATAGATACCGGCGCCGGAGCGGGCCGGGTCAACGCCGGCCGGTTGCCGATCTCATCCAGCCGGGCGTGTTCGGCGGGGTCAAGCACATCGATCGACGACAGTGGTCGATTGGGGGTCGGTGGTCATGGCGGCCAGCAGTTGGGTGAAGCGCTTGAAGAGTGTGTCGATCTCGGCTTCGTCGAACACGGCGGTGTCGTATTCGACGCGCAGGCATAGCTCGGTGCCGGGTAGCGCTTGGATCGCCAGCGGGTAGTGGTTGTATTCGCGGTGGGTGAATTCCGTGACCGCCAACCCGTCGACGCCGGAGCCCAGGGCGGTGTCGATCGGGTAGTTCTCGTAGACGAATAAGGTGTCGAACAGCTGCGCGTGGCCGATGATGCGGTGAATCTCGCTCAGCGCCAGGTGCTGATGATCAAGCGTGCGGTCGTGGGCGCGGTGCAACTGGCTCGAGGAGATCGGTGGTGGTGGTGGCCGCGGTGATGGCCGCCCGCACCGGCACGGTGTTGATCAACAGCCCCACCATCGCCTCGGCGCCGGACAGCTCGGCCGGGCGGCCCGAGACTGTGGTCCCGAAGGCGACATCAGGGCGACCGCTCATCGCGCAAAGCAGTTGGGCGTAGGCGCCCTGGAGCACGATGTTGACGGTGGTGTGCTGTGCGCGGGCCAGCTCGCTGACCGCGGCGGTGAGCTGGGCGGGCACCTGAAACGACGCCCTGGCGCGCGCTGCCAGCTCTAACCGGTTGGGCGGG
The DNA here is from genome assembly GCA_963796825.1 of uncultured Actinomycetota bacterium. Classification (GTDB taxonomy): domain Bacteria; phylum Actinomycetota; class Actinomycetes; order Mycobacteriales; family Mycobacteriaceae; genus Mycobacterium. The sequence goes on along the minus strand of CAWCNE010000002.1, from coordinate 1,273,301 downwards.
CCCACCAAGGTGGGGGTGTCAAACCCGGCCAACACCTGCCCCCAGGCCGTGCGGGCGCCGTCTTGATCTCGATCGGCGAGCCAGGATACAAACTGGCGATAGGACCCAGCGGGGGGCAGGCGCTGCCCGCCATAACTGGCGAATAATTCCCGCAGCACGATCGGCAGCGACCAGCCGTCCATCACGATGTGGTGATTGGTCACCACAAACCGGTACGCATCATCAGCGATACGGATCAGCACCACCCGAAACACCGGCTGATCACCCAGATCACACACCGCGGCACGCTCGGCAGCACACACCCGCTCAACCTGCTCGTCGACATCGCCACCCTCGGCGTCGATGTCGACATATCGCCACGGCACCCACGGATCGGCCGGCACGATCTGAACCGGCTCGTCGAACTGCCCGGAAAACCGGGCCACCAGATGCGGATGCCGGTTAGCCACCGCATACACCGCATCACGCAACCGATGCTGATCAAGGGCGCCGCTCAACCCCATATTGAGCTGCACCGCATACACATCATCACCACCGCCCCGCGCAGCACTGGCATGAAACAACAACCCCTGCTGCAACGGCGTCAGCGGCAAAACATCAGCGATCCGCATACAACCGCTTCCCCCCATCAATCTGACACTGGCTCAACTCACCAACCGCAAGATCCACAGCTGAGCGCGCCCACCTCCTGGCGGCGCGCACACAACAGCTTGTATCGGATTGCACGGCGCTACAGCTCGCTGGCCGGGCTCACGGCGGGGAGTTCGTTTCCCGAACGGGTACGTCTGCTCAGCTGCTCGCTCAAGCTCCTGACGGATGGCGCGTCGAACATGGTGGTCACCGCGAGGTTGGTATCAAAGGCGGTGTTGATCGCGGCGACCGCCCGCATGGCGGACAGCGAATCTCCACCCAGATGGAAAAACGACTCGTCGACACCGACGCGGTCTACGCCCAGCACCCCGGCGCAGATGCCGGCCAGGATCTGCTCGACCAGCGTTGTCGGGGCGCGATAGTCACTGCCGTTGCCGTGGTGTTCGGGTGCCGATGCCGGCTGGGTCAACGGCGCCCGATGCTTACCGCCGTCGGGCAGGTCCATCGACGACAACGGCTGTGTCTGGTCGACGGTCATCGCCACCAACACCCGCTGTAAGCGCTCGATCATCGCGTCGATGGCGGTTGCGTCGAAAATATCTGCGCGATATTGGACGTGAAATTCCAGTTCGCGGCCCGGCACGGCTTGAATCGCCAGCGGGTAGTGGTAGTAGTCGCGGTTGGTGAGCCCGGTGACGGTCAACCCGTCCGCGCCGGACAGTGCGGCAACGTCCGTCGGGTAGTTCTCGTAGACGAAAACGGTGTCGAACAGGCTTTCCTGACCCGTGACGCGGTGGATCTCGCTGAGCGCCAGGTGCTGGTGTTCGAGTGTGTGGTTGTGGGCGCTTTGCAGTTGATCGAGCAGTTCGGTGGTGTTGGTCGTCGCCGTGATGGTGGCGCGGACCGGCACGGTGTTGATCAACAGGCCGATCATCGAGTCCGCGCCGACCACGTCGGCCGGCCGGCCCGAAACCACGGTGCCGAAAGCGACGTCGTGACGGCCGGTCAGCCACATCAGCAGCTGCGCGAAGGCGCCCTGCAGCACGGTGTTGACGGTGGTGTGGGATGAGCGCGCCAGCTCGCGAACGGCCCGGGTGGTTTCCTCGGGCATCCGGAACGAGGCAACGCTTCGCCGTCCCAGCCCTAACCGGTCCGGCGGGCCCACCAAGGTGGGAGTGTCGAAACCGGCGAGCACCTCACGCCAGGCCGCCCGGGCTGCGTCGCGATCCCGGTTGGCCAGCCACGTCGATAAACCTGCGGTACGGCGGTGCCGCGGGCAGCCGTTGTCCGTAGTAGCTGGCGAATAATTCCCGCAGCAGGTTCGGCATCGACCAGCCATCCAGCACGATGTGGTGATTGGTCAGCACGAAACGGTGCTGGTCGTTGCCGGTACGGATCAACGCCGCCCGGAAGGCCGGCTGGTCGGCAAGATCGAAAACCGCGGCGCGTTCGGCGGCACACACCCGCTGGATCTGCTCGTCGAGGTCCAGGTCGCCGACGGTCAGGTCGACATGCCGCCAGGGTGTCACGGGATCAGCGGGGATGATCTGCACCGGCTCGTCAAAATGCGGGCAGAAGCGGGCCGCCAAATGGGGATGCCGGGTCACTACCGTGCGGACGGCATCGCGCAGGCGGTGCGCATCGAGCCGACCGTTCAACGTGATATCCAGCTGCACCGCATACACATCGTCGTCACTGGCCTGCGCGGTGCTGGCATGCGTGGCCTTTCTTGCATGAAATAGGAGCCCTTGCTGCAAAGGAGTCAACGGCAGAATGTCGGCGACCTCGTATTGCCGGCACAGCTCTTCGATCTGCTGCTGACCCAGCCGGGCCGGCGCGATATCCGACGGCGTCAACCCGCCCCCGCCCCGCCTGACATACGCGCAGATACCGGCCAGGGCGTCAAACCACAGCCGGCTCAGCCGGCCGACCCGTGCGTGATCCAGGGCGCAGGGCGCCCACATCCAGCCGGCTTGCAGTTGCGGACCGGTGTCGGTGTCGACGGTGCCGGCGTTGAGCTCGAGGGTGTGCATCAGCGGCATGGGTATGGCCGCGGCGACGCCGGCGACCGGCCCGCCTTCTTGGCTGAGCCGCCATCCATTGCCGGATGCTTCAGCCGCCCCACCCAGCCGGCCCAGATAGTTGAACCCGATCGTCGGGTCGGGCCCGGTCAGGTCGACGTCGGGGTTCAGATAGCGCAGCAGCCCGTAGCTCAACGGATCCGGTAGAGCCCGAAGCTGCTCTTTGGCGGCTTTGATCACCGTCGCCAACCCTGCATCGCCGGTAACGACCTGCACCCAGGACAGCCCACCTACTCCCAGGGCCACTGGATATTTGGTGGTGAACCAGCCCACGGTGCGCGACAGGTCGATATCGGCGCGCAGCTCTTCGTGACGCCCGTGGCCCTCCACATCGATGCCGATCGGCGCCGCGCCGGTGCCGAGAAACTCCGTGCACGCCAACGCGAACGCAATCAACAAAATGTCGTGGATCCCGGTATGAAACGCCGTCGGCACTTCGACCGAGCAGCATCTGAGTCGTCTCGGCATCCAGCGACACCGACAACTGCCCGGCGCTCGAATAGGTATCCACCTCGGGACGCACCGCCGGCAGCGCGCCCGGGGTCGCCGCGATCTGCCGCCAAACCTGCTCCTGCTCAACGACTTCCGGCCGGCGCGCGTGCTGCGCCAGCAACGACGCCCACCGCTGGAACGATGTGCCGTTGGTCGGCAACGCCACCTGCTGGCCGGCACCGTGCTGGGCCCAGGCGATGTTGATGTCTTCCAACAGAATTCGCCAGGACACCCCGTCGACGGCCAGGTGGTGCGCGATCACCAGCAGCTGGCTCGTCGAGGCCACCCACAGCGCGCTGAGCATCACCCCGGCGGTCGGGTTCAACCGCGACCGGGCCGCCATGACTGCCTCATCGGACAACACGTCGACGGTGACCAGGCACCCACGGGCGTCCACCGGACCCGGCCTCGGGCACCCGTAGTGACCAACTCCCGGCGCCGCTCGTCGACGCGCAGCCGCAGCGTGGCATGCCGATCCAGCAGGGCCTGCAACAGCACCACCACATCGGCCTCGGTCACCGCCGCGGGCGCCTGCATCAGGACCGTCTGGTTGAACTGATCCACCGGGCCGTGAACATTGGCCAGCCAGCACATGATTGGGGTGGCCACCACGGGTCCGATGCCTTCATCGACTGCGCCGTCTTCCCGGCCGGCCACCCCGGCCACCCGGGCCAGCCGGGCCACGGTTTGCTCGACGAAGACGTCACGCGGCCGGCACACCACCCCGGCGGCACGCGACCGCGCCACCACCTGCATCGACAAAATGCTGTCCCCACCCAGCTCGAAGAACGACTCGTCGACGCCGACCTGTTCCAGGCCGAGCACCTGGGCGAAGATGCCGGCCAGGATCTCCTCCACCGCGTCGCCCGGGGCGCGGTAACGCTCGACATGTTGGTATTCGGGGGCAGGCAGGGCGCGGGCGTCGAGCTTGCCGTTGACCGTCAACGGCAGCGCATCGATCGCCACCACCGCGGCCGGCACCATATACGCGGGCAGCCGCTCCGCCAGCGCGGCGCGTATCTCGGCGAGATCCGCTGTCCCGGTGACATACCCGACCAGACGCTTGTCGCCGGGATGGTCCTCGCGGGCGATCACCGCCGCCTGCTCCACCCCGTCCAGCGCGCTGAGTGCTGCCTGGACTTCGCCGAGCTCGATGCGATAGCCGCGGATCTTGACCTGCTCATCAGCTCGGCCCAGATACTGCAGCTGCCCGTCAGCGCCCCAGCACACCAGATCCCCGGTGCGGTACATGCGGGCGCCGGGTCCGCCGAACGGGCATGCCACAAAACGGGATCCGGTCAACCCGGCCCGGCCCACATACCCGTAGGCCAGCTCCAGCGCCGGCCACATACAACTCGCCGGCCACCCCCGCCGGCACCGGCTGCAACGAGTTATCCAGCACGAAAAATCCAAGATGGGCCAACGGCACCCCGATCGGGCTGCCCGCGATGTCGACGTCACCGCCGAGGATCTCCCGGAAGGAGGCATGCACCGTCGTCTCGGTGATGCCGTACATGTTGATCAGCCGCGGTGAATCCGGATGACTATCCAGCCACGCCGCAAGGCGTTGCGGCTCAAGCGCTTCACCGCCGAATACCACCGCCTCGAGCTTGAGTTGACGGCCCAGCTCAGGGGACAACCCGTCGGCGGTTTGCAGCGCGTAGAACGCCGACGGGGTCTGGCTCAGAACGGTGACCTGTTCAGCGACCAGCAAGGCGTGCAGATCTTCCGGCGAGCGGACCACCGCGTCGGGCACTACTACCACCCGCCCGCCAGACAGCAGCGCACCGAAGATCTCCCACACCGAAAAGTCGAACGCCAACGAGTGGCACTGTGTCCACACCTGGGCCGCCGACAGCCCCAACCCGGCGTCCAAGACCTCCAGCAGCCGGGTCACGTTGCGGTGCGGGATCGCAACCCCCTTCGGGGTGCCGGTAGTGCCCGAGGTGTAGATGAGGTAAGCGATGTCGTCAGGATCCGGCGCCGGCAATGCGGTGGTCGGTTGGCTGCCGACGGCGGGATCTTCGACGTCAACGACCAACAGGTCGCGCCGATGGATCCGATCAGTCAACTCGGCCGTGGTGATCGCGGCGATCGGTGCGGCATCGTCGAGCACGAACTCAACCCGCGCCGCCGGCACCGCCGGATCGATCGGTACATAGGCTGCCCCGGTTTTCAGCACCGCAAAGATCGCGACGATCGCCTCAACCGACCGAGGTAACAACAGTGCGACGCGCTGCCCGGGACCCACGCCTCGGTCAATCAGTAAGTGCGCCAAACGATTAGCTGCTTCATCAAGCTCGCGATACGTCCATGAATCATCGCCCGAGCTGACCGCTACCGCCTCTGGAGTCCGCGCCGCCTGCGCGGCGAACAGCGCCGGAATCGTCGTCGGCGCGCTCACCGGCGCGGTCAGGGCCGCCCGATTACCCCACTTCGCCAACCGTGCGTGCTCGACCTCGTCCAGTACGTCCACCGACGACAACCGTCGCGCCGGGTCAGCGGTCATGGCTGCCAGCACGCGCCGCAACCGCTCGATCAGCGCCTCGATGCTGGCCGCATCGAAAACGTCGGTGCGAAATTCCACCGCCCCGCCGATCCCGGCGGGCTCCCCGGACTCGCTCCACCGTTCGGCCAGCGAGAACGACAGGTCCACCCGCGCGGCGCGGACGTCCACCGGCATCGGGGTGACCTGCAGGTCGCCGAGCGTCAACCCGGCGGAGGGGTCGCTGGCGTCGCCGGGAAGGTTCTGCCAGGCCAACATCACCTGGACCAACGGGTGATGGGTCAGCGATCGGGTCGGGTTGAGCCGCTCGACGATCACTTCGAAGGGCACGTCCTGGTGCTCGTAGGCGGCCAGGCTGCGCCCTCGCACCTGCGCCAGCAACTCGGCGACGGTGGGGTCACCGGCCATGTCGAGCCGCAGCACCAAAGTGTTGACGAAAAATCCCACCAGGCCGTCCAGCGCGGGATCACGCCGCCCCGCGATCGGGAACCCCACTGCCACATCAGAACTCGTGCTGAGCCTGGACAGCAGCACCGCCAACGCGGCTTGGATCACCATGAAGCTGGTGGCGTTGTGCTCGCGAGCCACCTTGGCAACCTGCTGCTGCAGCTCGACGGGCCAGTCCACTGCCAGTGCCGCACCGCGCTGGTCGGCGACCAGCGGATAGGGCCGATCGGTGGGTAGCGCCAGACGCTCGGGCATCCCGGCCAGCGCGTGCTTCCAATAGTCGAGCTGCGCGGCGATGCGGCTCTGGCTGTCGTCGAGATCGCCGAACTGCGTCGCGCTGCCACAGCGTGTAATCGACGTACTGCACCGGCAATTCGGCCCAGTCCGGGGCGTGGCCCGCACACCGGCTGGCGTACGCCGCCCCCAAATCATTCACCAGCGGAGCGACCGACCAGCCGTCCGCGGCGATGTGGTGCGCGACGGCCACCAGCACGTGTTCATCGTCGGCGACGCGGAAAAGCTTTGCGCGCAATGGGATCTCGGCGGCCAGATCGAAGTTGTGCCGCGTCGCCTCCCCGACAGCCTCGTCCAGCCGGCTGGCCGGCCATGCGGTCGCGTCGACAACCTGCCAGCCGAAGTCGGCTCGCTCGCGCTCGATCACCCGCTGCTCGGGTATCCCGTCGGGGGCGACGAACAGCGTGCGCAGGCTCTCGTGACGGCCCACGACATCGGAAAGCGCGGCGGCCAACGCGTCGGCATCGAGCTGCCCGCGCAGCCGCAACGCCACCGCCAAGTTGTAAACCGGTGACGGACCCTGCAATTGGTCGATGAACCACAACCGACTCTGAGCAAACGACAACGGCACCACCGCAGGCCGCTCGACGGGCACCAGCGGCTCGAGCCGATCCTCATCCGCACCGACACGGAGCGCCAACTGGGCCACCGTGGGCGCCTCGAACAGGGCGCGCACGCCGAGGGAGCCGTCCATGCCGCTATTGACCGCGGCGATCAGGCGCATCGCCAACAGCGAATCCCCACCCAGATCGAAGAACGAGTCGTCAACGCCGACCCGCTCCAGGCCGAGCACCTGGGCGAAGATGACCGGCCAGGATCTCCTCGGTGGGCGTGCTCGGAGCGCGGTAACGGTCGGTGTCTTGGTATTGCGGTGCCGGCAGGGCCTGTTTGTCGAGTTTGCCGTTGACCGTCAACGGAAGCGCCGCCAACGCCACCACGGCGGTCGGAACCATGTACGCCGGTAGCCGCTCGGCCAACGCGGCGCGAACCGCGGCCGGCTCGACGGTCCCGGTGACATACCCCACCAGCTGCGGGTCGCCGGGGCGGTCCTCGGCGGGCGATCACCACCGCCTGCTCGACGCCGTCGCAGCGCGGCCAGCGCGGCCTCGACTTCGCCCGGCTCGATGCGGTACCCGCGGATTTTGACCTGCTCGTCGGCGCGCCCGAGGTAGTGCAACTGCCCGTCAGTGCGCCACCGCACCAGATCGCCGGTGCGATACATGCGCATGCCCGGCGGCCCGAACGGACACGCCACGAACCGCGATCCGGTCAAGCCCGCCTGGCCCACGTAGCCGACGCCTACGCCGCGGCCGGCCACATACAACTCCCCGACCACGCCGGGTGGCACCGGCCGTAACCACTCGTCCAGGACGAACAGCGCCGCCGTCGATACCGGCGCGCCGATCGGCACCACGTCGACGCCGACTTTCAGCGGCGCGCTCATCGAGGCATACACGGTGGCCTCGGTAGGCCCGTAAGCGTTGATCACCACCCGGCCGGGCGCCCACCGATCCACCAGCTCCGCCGAGCAGGCCTCACCGCCGAGCAGCAACGCCACCGACTCCAACCCCTGCGGGCTGAGTGCGGCTGCAGCAGAGGGGGTTTGGGTAAGCACATTGACCTGTTCGCTGACCAGCAACGCGTGGAACTCGTCCGGTGAGCGGACCACCGAATCGGGGACCACCACCAGCCGCCCACCACCTAACAGCGCGGCCCAGATCTCCCACACCGAGAAGTCGAAAGCATACGAGTGACATTGCGTCCACACCTGCGCCGCCGGCAGGCCTGGATGCGACGACGCCGCCAAATGGTTCAGGTTGTGGTGGGTGACGGCAACCCCTTTGGGCGTTCCGGTGGTGCCGGAGGTGTAGATCAGATACGCGACGTCATCGGGGTCCGGCAGCGGCAATGCGGTGCTGGGCTCGGCTGTCGACAGCGGGGTCATCGACATCGATGACCAGCAGGTCGCACCCGTGGAGCCGATCGAGCCAACCCGGCCGTGGTGATCGCGGCGATCGGAGCGGCGTCGTCGAGCATGAACCGGATCCGCGCTTCCGGAAGGGCCGGATCGATCGCCAGGTAAGCCGCCCCGGTCTTCAGCACCGCCAGCATGGCCACGACGGCCTGGGCTGAACGCTCCAACAGCAACGCCGCACACCCGCCGGGGCCGACACCATACCCAGACAGCAAGTGCGCCAACCGGTTAGCTGCCTCATCGAGTTCCCGGTAGGTCATCGACAGGTCCCCGAAGGTCAGCGCCACCGCCTCCGGGGCGCGGGCCACCTGCGCGGCCAACAACGCCGGAACCGACACCGCAACCGGTGCGGGCTGAGTCAACACCGCGCGGTTGCCCACCTCGTCCAGGTCGGGCCTGCTCGACCTCGTCGAGCACATTCGACCGACGACAGCCGCCGGGTCGGGTCGGCGGTCATTGCCGCCACCACCCGCCGTAACCGGTCGATCATCGTCTGGATGCTGGCCGCGTCGAACACGTCGGTGCGAAATTCCACCGCGCCGCCGATCCCGGCGGGCTCGCCGGCCTCGGTCCAGCGTTCGGCCAACGAAAACGACAGATCCACCCGGGCGGTACGGGTGTGCACCGGCAGCGGGGTGACCTGCAGGTCACCGAGCGTCAACCCGGGCGTGGGATCGCCGGTGTCTGCCGGGCAGTGTTGCCAGTCCAGCATCACCTGCACCAGTGGGTGATGGCTCAGGGATCGGGTGGGGTTGAGCCGCTCGACGATGACTTCGAAGGGCACGTCTTGGTGCTCATAGGCGGCCAGGCTGCGCGCCCGTACCTGATCCAGCACGTCGACGACGGTGGGATCACCGGCCAGATCGACTCGCAGCACCAAGGTGTTGACGAAGAAGCCCACCAACTCATCCAGCGCCGGGTCGCGCCGTCCGGCGATCGGGAACCCCACTGCCACATCGGAACTCGCGCTGAGCTTGGCCATCAGCACCGCCAGCGCGGCCTGCATCACCATGAAGCTGGTCGCGTTGTTCTCCCGGGCCACCCGGGCGACCTGCTGCTGCAACTCGGCCGGCCAGTCCACCGCCACGGTGGCGCCGCGTTGATCCGCCACCGGCGGATAGGGCCGATCGGTGGGCAGCGCCAGCTGCTCGGGCATGCCGGCCAGGGCGTTCTGCCAGTAGGCCAACTGGGCGGCGATGCGGACTGTCGCTGTCGCCGATATCGCCGAGTTGCTCGCGCTGCCACAGCGTGTAATCCGCGTACTGCACCGCCAATCGGCGCCCAGCCCGGCGCTTGCCCGCGCGCGACCGGCTGACGTAGGCCGCCCCCAGGTCCGTCACCAGCGGGGCGACCGACAAGCCGTCGGCGGCGATATGGTGCACCACGCCCACCAGCACGTGTTCATCGTCGCCGACGCGGAAAAGCCTTGCCTGCATCGGGATCTCGGCCGCCAGGTCAAACGTGTGCCGCGCCGCTGCCTCGATGGCCTCACCCAGCCGGCTTTCCGGCCAGCCGGTGGCATCAATGACGGCCCAGCCGAATTCGGCCTGCTCGGCGGGCACCACCAGCTGCCGGGCTATCCCCTCGACCGCGGGGAACAGCGTCCGCAGGCTTTCGTGGCGGCCCACCACATCGGCCAGCGCCGCACCCAGCGCCTCGGCATCCAGCCGCCCGCGCAGCCGCAACGCCACCGCCATGTTGTAAACCGGTGAGGGACCTTGCAATTGGTCGATAAACCACAACCGGTTCTGGGCGAACGACAACGGAACCACCGCCGGCCGCTGACGCGGCGGTCAGAGCGGCTCCAGCTGGTGCGCCGTCGTCCGGTCGATCCGTTTGGCCAGCCGGGCCACGGTGGGTGCGTCGAACACGTGCTTGCACGGCAGCCTCGGCACCCAGTCCGGCTGTGATCGCGCGCGACCAGTCGCATCGCTGACAGCGAATGGCCACCCAGGTCGAAGAACGAGTCGTCGACCCCGACGCGCTCTACACCGAGCACCTGGGCGTAGATGCCGGCCAGGATCTCCTCGACCGCGTCGGCCGGGGCGCGGTAATGATCGCCGTCCTGGTATTCCGGTGCCGGCAGGGCCCGTTTGTCGAGTTTGCCGTTGACCGTCAACGGCAGCGCCTCCAGCCCCACCACCGCGGCCGGGACCATGTAGGCCGGCAGCCGCTCGGCCAGCGCGGCGCGCGCTGCGGCCGGATCCGCGGTCCCGGTGATGTAGCCGACCAGCCGCTTGTCGCCGGGGCGGTCCTCGCGGGCGATCACCGCCGCCTGCGCCACCCCGTCCAGCGCGCCCAGTGCTGCCTGGACCTCGCCGAGCTCGATGCGATAGCCGCGGATCTTGACCTGCTCATCGGCGCGCCCCAGATACTGCAGCTGCCCGTCGGCGCCCCAGCGCACCAGATCCCCGGTGCGATACATCCGTGACCCCGGCGCCACCGAACGGGCACGCCACAAACCGCGACCCGGTCAACCCCGCCCGGCCCACATACCCCAGCGCCCACACCATCGACCGGCCACATACAACTCACCGACCACACCCGCCGGCACCGGCCGCAACCACCCATCCAGCACAAAAAACGCCGCCCCCGACACCGGCGCACCGATGGGCACCGCGCCCGAACCTGCCCGTCAACGGCGCAGCTGATCGCCGACATCCACCGTGGTCTCGGTCGGGCCGTAGACATTGACGATCACGTGCTCGGGCGCCCACCGATCCACCACCTCGGCCGGACAGGGCTCAGCGCCCACCACCAACGCCACCGAATCCAACCCCTCCGGCGACAGTGCCGCCGCAGCAGAAGCGGTGTGGCTGAGGACGGTGACCTGTTCTGCGATGAGCAGGGCGTGGAGGTCTTGTGGTGAGCGGGTCACCGACTCGGGCACCACCACGAGGCGCCCACCATCCAACAACGCGCCGAAGATCTCCTGGACCGAGGCATCGAAGGCCAGCGAATGCCATTGCGACCACACTGCTTTCGGGGGCAGGGGTGCATGCAGTGAGTTCCATGCAGTTGGGTGACGTTGTGGTGGGTGATGGCGACGCCTTTGGGGGTGCCGGTGGTGCCGGAGGTGTAGATCAGGTAGGCGATGTCGTGGGGGTGCTGGTGCCGGTGGTGCGGTGTGGGGTTGGTCGTGCCAGGGTGGGGTCGTTGATGTCGATGACGGTCAGGTTGCGTCCGTCCAGGCGGGAGCGTAGTTCGGTGGTGGTGATCGCGGCGATCGGGGCGGCGTCAGTCGAGGATGAACGCGATCCGCTGCCGCGGGAAGTGCGGGGTCGATCGGCACGTAGGCGGCCCCGGTTTTCAGCACGGCCAGGATCGCCACGATCGCGTCCGCTGAGCGTGGCATCAGCAGCGCGACCCGGGTGCCCGGGGCGTGCGCCGTGGCCGGTGAGTAGGTGGGCCAACCGGTTGGCGGCGGTGTCGAGTTCGCGGTAGGTCAGGTTCAGCGGGCCGCAGGTCAGCGCGACCGCGTCCGGGGTGGCGGCGACCTGGGTGGCGAACACCGCCGGAATCGAGGCCGGTGCGGGTGCGGGCTGCGGTCAGCACCGCCCGGTTACCCCACGCATCGAGGCGGGCGTGTTCGGCGTCGTCGAGGACATCGATGCCGCACAGCGCGGCGGTGGGGTCGGCGGTCATGGCCGCCAGCACCGCGGTCAAACGCTGCGAACAGGGCCTCGATGTCGGCGGTGTCGAACACGTCGGTGTCGTATTCGGCGCGCAGGCCCAGTTCGGTGCCGGGCAGGGCCTGGATCGCCAGCGGGTAGTGGTTGTATTCGCGGGTGCTGAACTCGGTGATGGCCAGCCCGTCGACGCCCAACGGCGCGGTGGTGTCCAGCGGATAGTTCTCGTAGACGAACAAGGTGTCGAACAGCTGCTCGTGGCCGGTGATGCGGTGGATCTCGCTGAGCGCCAGGTGCTGATGGTCCAGGGTCTGGTTGTGGGCGCGGTGCAGCTGGTCGAGCAGATCGGCGGTGGTGGTGGCCGCGGTGATGGTGGCCCGCACCGGCACCGTGTTGATCAACAGCCCCACCATCGGTCTCGGCGCCGGGCACCTCGGCCGGGCGCCCTGAGACCGTGGTGCCGAAGATGACATCACTGCGACCGGTCAACCCGCACAGCAGCTGGGCGTAGGCGGCCTGCAGCACGATGTTGACGGTGGTGTGACGGGCGCGTGCCAGCTCGCCGACCGCGCGCGGTGAGTCTGCGCGGGCACCCGAAACGAGGCCACCGCGCGCCGCCCCGGCCCCAACCGGCCCGGCGGGCCGACCAAGGTGGGGGTGTCCACACCGGCCAACACCTCACCCCAGGCCGCGCGGGCGCTGTCACGATCCCGACCGGCCAGCCAGGTCACAAACCGGCGATAGGGGCCGGCCGCGGGCAGCCGCTGCCCGTCGTAACTGGCGAACATCTCCCGCACCAGGATCGGCAACGACCAGCCATCCATCACGATGTGATGATTGGTCAACACAAACCGGTACCGGTCCTCGCCGGCGCGGATCAACGCCGCCCGAAACACCGGCTGATCACCGAGCTCACACACCGCGGCGCGCTCGTCGGCACACACCCGCTGCACCTGCTCATCCACCCCGACATCGACACCGCTCGTCGTCGATTCGACATACCGCCACGGCACCCACGGGATCAGCCGGAATGATCTGCACCGGCTCGTCGAACTTGCTCGGAGAACCGGGCCACCAGATGCGGATGCCGGCGCACCACCGCATACAACGCATCACGCAACCGATGCTGATCAAGCCGACCAGCTCAACCCGATATCGAGCTGCACCGCATACACATCGTCACCACTACCCCGCACAGCACTGGCATGAAACAACAAGCCCCTGCTGCAACGGCGTCAGCGGCAAAACGTCAGCGATCCGCATACAACCGCTCGAGCTCGTCGATCTGCTGCTGGCTCAACCGCCAACCGCAAGATCCGACGGCGTCAACCCGCCCCCACCGCGGCGCACATTCGCGCAGATCCCGGAAAGGGCCTCAAACCACAACTGGCTCAGCCGGCTGACCTGCGCATCGTCCAGCGCCGAAGGCGCCCACTTCCAGGCGGCGTGCAGAAACGGGCCGGCCTCGGTGTCGACGGTGCCGGCGTCGAGTTCAACGGTGTGCGCCAACGGCATTGGCAGCCGCGAGGTGACGCTGAGGCGCGCCAATCCGTCGTGGCAGATCGCCCACCCATCGCCGGACACGCTCGGTTGCCGCGCCTGCCCGCCCCAGATAGTTGAATCCGATCGACGGGTCGGCGACGTCCATGTCGACATCGGGGTTCAGGTAGCGGAGCAGACCGTAGGTCACCGGATCCGGCACGGCCCGGAGCTGCTCTTTGGCGTCCTTGATCACGGCCCCCAACGCCGCGCCGCCGGCCACCACTTGCTCCCAGGTCAGTCCGCCGACTGCCAACGTCACCGGGAATTTGGTGGTGAACCAGCCCACGGTGCGCGACAGGTCGACGTCGGGGCCGAGCTCATCGTGGCGTCCGTGGCCCTCAACGTCGATGCCGATCAGCGGGCCGCCGTTGTCCAGAAACTCCGCCCACGCCAAGGCAAATGCAATCAACAGGACGTCGTGGATCCCGGCGTGAAACGCCGTCGGCACTTCACCGAGCAGCATCTGCGTGGTCTCGGTATCCAGCGTCACCGACAAGTTCCCGGCGCTGGCATAGGTATCCACCTCGGGCTGCACCGCCGGCAGCGCGGGTGGGGCAGCCGCGATCCGCCGCCAGACGTACGCGTGCTCGGTGACTTCCGGGCGGCGGGCATGCTCGACCAGCAGCTCCGCCCACCGGGCAAACGAGGTCCCCGTCGCCGGCAACTCCACCTGCTGGCCGCTGCGGTGCTGCGTCCAGGCAATGTTCAGGTCTTCCAACAGAATTCGCCACGACACCCCGTCGACGGCCAGATGGTGCACGATCGACGACCAGCTGGCCGCGTGGAGGCCACCCACAGCGCGCTGAGCATCACCCCGGCCGCCGGGTTCAATCGCGACGCGGGCCGCGATGACTGCCTCATCGGACAACACGTCGACGGTGTGCAGGCACTCCCGCGCATCCACCGAACCGGCCTCGGGCACCTGTAACGACCAACCCCCGGCGCCGTCGTCTTCGACCCGCAGCCGCAACATGGCATGCCGATCCAGCAAGCGCCTGCAACAGCACCACCACGTCGGCCTCGGTCACCCCGGCGGGGGCCTGCACCACCGTCGTCTGGTTGAAGTGCTCGACCGGGCCCGTCAACGCTGTGCCAGCCAGCGCATGATCGGGGTGGCGACCACCGTTCCGATGCCCTCGTCGGACGGTCCGGCCGACCTCTTGGACCACGCCGGCCAGCCGGGCGACGGTCTGCTCGACGAAAATGTCGCGCGGGCGGCACACCAGGCCGGCGGCACGTGCCCGCGCCACCACTTGCATCGCCAAAATGCTGTCGCCGCCGAGTTCGAAGAAGGAGTCATCGACTCCGACCCGCTCCAGCCCGAGTACTTGGGCATAGATGCCGGACAGGATCTCCTCCACCGCGTGAGCCGGGGCGCGATAGTGATCCGCATCCTGGTATTCGGGGGCGGGCAGGGCTCGGGTGTCGAGCTTGCCGTTGACCGTCAGCGGCAGCGCATCCAGCACCACCAGCGCGGCGGGAACCATGTACGACGGGAGCCGCTCGGCCAGCACCGCACGCGCGGTGGCCAGGTCGGCGGTGCCGGTGACGTACCCCACCAGCCGCTTGTCGCCGGGGCGGTCCTCGCGGGCGATCACCACCGCCTGCTCCACCCCGTCCAGCGCACTGAGTGCGGCCTGGACATCGCCGAGTTCGATGCGATACCCGCGGATCTTGACCTGCTCATCGGCGCGTCCGACATAGCGCAGTTGCCCGTCAGCGCCCCACCACATCAGGTCTCCGGTGCGATACATACGCGTTGGGGGCGATCCCGCACCCACGAACGGGCACGCCACAAACCGCGTTCCGGTCAGACCGGTTCGGCCCACGTACCCGTACGCGGCGCCGGCGCCGGCCACATACAGCTCGCCGACCACACCTGCCGGCACCGGCTGCAGCCACGCGTCGAGAACGAAGAAGCCAAGATGGGCCAACGGCACCCCGATGGGGCTGGTGGTGCTGCCGACATCGCCGCCGAGGATCTCCCGGAACGACGCGTGCACCGTCGTCTCGGTGATGCCGTACATGTTGATCAGCCGCGGGAAACCCGGATGAGCCTCTAACCAGGAGGCAAGGCGCTGGGGTTCCAGCGCCTCACCGCCGAACACCACCGTCTGAAGCTTCAGCTGGCGTCCCAGCTCGGGCTTCAGAGCATCGGCGGCTTGCAAGGCGTAGAACGCCGACGGAGTCTGGCTCAGGACGGTGACCTGTTCAGCGACCAGCAAGGCGTGGAAATCTTCCGCCGAGCGCGCCACGGAGTCGGGCACCACCACCACGCGCCCGCCGTAAAGCAGCGCGCCCCAGATCTCCCACACCGAAAAGTCGAACGCCAAGGAATGGCATTGCGACCACACCTGCCCGGCCAGCTCCAGGTCGGCATCCAGAGTCTCCAGCAGCCGCGTCACGTTGCGGTGCGGGATCGCCACCCCCTTGGGCGTTCCCGTGGTGCCCGAGGTGTAGATCAGGTAAGCGATGTCGTCGGGAGCCGGCGCCGGTAGCGCCGCGCTCGGTTGGGTGTCGATAGCGGGGTCGTGCGATATCGATGACCAGCAGGTCATGCCCGTCCAGCCGCGGACGCAACTCGGCGGTGGTGATCGCGGCGATCGGCGCGGCATCGGTGAGCACAAACTCACTCCGGGCCGCCGGCACCACCGGATCGATCGGCACATACGCAGCCCCGGTTTTCAGCACCGCCAGCATTGCCACGATGGCCTCAGCCGTGCGGGGCAGCAGCAGCGCCACCCGCTCACCCGGGCCCACACCGTGACCGGTCAGCATGTGCCCCAACCGGTTTGCGGCGTCATCGACCTCGCGGTAGGTCCACGAACGCTCCCCGGCGCTGATCGCCACCGCCTCCGGAACGCGGGCGACCTGCGCGGCGAACAACGCCGGAATCGACACCGATGCGGGCTGCGGCTGGGTCAGCACCGCCCGGTTACCCCAGCCATCCAGCCCGGCATGCTCAGCGTCGTCGAGCAGAGCCATCGACGAGAGCCGTCGGCCCGGGTCAGCGGTCATCGCCACCAACAGCCGCTCCAACCGTCTCGCTAAATCAGTGACGTCGAAATTCGCAAATGGCCCTTCATCGCCCGCCGTGCTGAGAAAAAGCTGGTCACCGGCGCCAGAGAAAATCAATCCGAATTCGCCGACCTGACCGGGGTTGGTGAATGACGCGGATGCCTCTACACCGGCGAAGTCCATCGTCATTTTGGACGGCATGAAGTTGATGCTCACCCTGTTGGAGGGCTGCTCTGAGCCGCGGGAATGGGCTTTACGTTCTAGCGCGTGCACGGGATACCGCTGATGCTGCAGCGCTTCTCGTATTCGTGCGTCAGCATGCTGGCAGAAATCGGCAACCGTCGATGCCGGCGAAACCTTGAGCACCAGCGGCACCGCCCCGGAAATCATCCCGGGAAGCGTTTTTGATTCCGGACGCACTCGCCGGCTGACGGGGAAGTCGAGCACCACCTCTGAGCCCTCCGCGCACCACCCGCGCACCAGAAGGGCGGATGCCGCGGTGAGGATCGACGATCGAGGCATGCTCCACGCGTCGGATAATTCTTGAACCTGGCGAAGAACTGCGGGGTCCAATCGAACCGGCGCGGACGGCGGATGCGCGCCGCCTTCGTTCGCGGCTTTGGTCAACCGATAACGCTGTCCGCTTTCCGGCGGAAGGTTCTCGGTCCAATAGGCCTCATCGTCCAGATAATCGGTGGACGCTTCGTATTCCGACTCGCAGCGAACCAACTCCTGCAATGAGCCAAAGAAGGTCGGCGGAATGGGTGCGTCAGAAACAATGGCGGCGTAGACGGTTGCAATCCGATGGGCGAGCAGCGTAATTCCGGATCCGTCGATGACGATATGGTGGAAACATCCGAACAAGTAGAATTCGTCGGCCCACGTTTGAAAAAGCGCAAATCTGAACAGCGGGCCGCCCGACGGCATTGGCGTGTTTTGGATCGATGCTGCTATCTCGCGGGCTTCCTGGACCGGATGGCGCGAGTCGCTCAGGTCATAGAAGGCCAGCTCGACCTCCGGATCGCCGGCCGTTTGGAAAACCTGGCCATCCACCTCGAAGATGGCGGCCCTGGCCGGTTCGGCCTCCCGCACCACGTGACGGATCGCCTGCTCGAGCAGATGTCGCTGCACCGCGCCGTCGAATCGCACCAGCACGCCCAGTTGCCACTCAGTACCGGAGTGACCGGATTCCTGCGCGAGCCAAATATCTAGTTGTCCCCGCGTCAGCGGAAGTGCACGGTCATCAAGTTCCATCCGGTTTACCTATCGACACCCCTTGTCTCGTTGCCAACCTCTCGCGCAGGCTCTTCGGCCGAATATCAGTCCAGTTCTGCTCGATATAGTCCAGGCACGCTGCGCGATCCCCTTCGCCATACGCCACCCGCCAGCCGGCTGGAACATCCGCGAACGCCGGCCACAGGCTGTGTTGCTCCTCGTCGTTGACCAAGACGAAAAAGCTGCCGTCGCCGTCGTCGAACGGGTTGATGCTCACCGCTTCTCCAGACCGTCTACTCGACATGGGTATAACAAGTTCTAGACGATACTTGAGCCCATACAGGTTGTCTAAAGCTTCGGACAAAGAGGCCGGTGAAACGGATTAGACCTCCTGGTAGGGCACCGTGGGCGCTCGCATGACTGCTGCCGGCGGGCGCTCATACGGCCCCATCCACCCTCGCCGCCTAACCGGAAGCACCCGGTGTCGCTTCGGGGCGCAGTTGAGATCGGAGTATTCTGTACTCCAGCAAACCGGCCCGCATCTGCTCGTAGATCGCCGACCCAGGCAGCGCGAGAAAGTTAGCCACCCGGGCATTTCCGTCGCCATAAACCTGCTGCCCAGTTATTGCTCGCTTGATCGCGCGAGGCCAATACGTTGGCAGTGATATCGCGGTCGGCTTCGGTGACAAAGCCGAGCGCTTGCAGACGCATCCGCACGTAATCCCAGTCATCCGGGCTCAGGAAGTCGGTGTGCAAAAACCATGCGCCGGGCCGGCAAATCCGGCGAACTTCGCCCAGGAATTTTGGCAGATTCCCGTATGAGTGTGACGACTCCACATTGAGGACGGCATCACAGGAGCCGTCGTCCAGGGGAATATTCAGTGCATCGCCAACCCTGAAATCCGTTGAATTGTCGACATGTGTTTTGCGGCAGAAGTCGATCGCTTCGGAGGACATGTCTATGCCGATGACGTGCGCGCTGAATTTCTCCGCGACAAGTCTGGAGTTGCCACCGCGCCCACAGCCTATTTCGACAACCGTGCGGTCATTCGAGGTCGATCGATCCGATAACCTCGAACACCAGCCGGACCGAGTGTGGCATTGAACGTGCCTTCGCGAATGGCGAACGCCGACTCGTTGTCAGAAGTCGTCGGAACGTATCCGTAATTGAGGAAAAACGATGAGTCGGCCACTCCGATGGCTTCCAAGCGGCGGCTCAGTAGATCGTAAAAACTGCGCCATCCACCAGCCGTCGTGGACAGTAGGTCGTCAGCCAGGTGTGCCGACATTGCAACTTCGCTCTGCTGATTCATGTCGCCTCTACGAAATCTGCTGTGTCTTGTGTCCATGGTGTTCGGGATCTATCCGGCAGATTCGGTTCCGCCGCCGGATTCAACCTGTAACTCCGGCACCTGACCGGCCAGGTACTCGGCGAGCGACCCGATCGTCGGGTAGTCGAATACCGCGGTGGCGCTGATCGTGAACGCACCGCCGAACTGGGGGAGTAACCGGTTGCTGAATTCGACCGCCATCAGCGAATCCGTGCCCAGCTCCAGGAACCGGCTGGTTGCGGCCGGCGGTTGCGCGAGCCTCAGGAAATTCTGTACTTCGTGGCGGAGGTATTCGGTGAGGAAACTGCCGCGCTCCACCTCGGGCACCTCGTGCAGTTGCCGGAGCAACTCGCTGTCGCCCCGTGACGCCGCGACGGCGCTCGGCAGCACGTGGTCGAGAATCGCATGGGCGAGAGCCACCCAGCCCCTTCGCGGCACGCTGCCAGTTGGCTTTGATGACGGTTGCCTGCCCGGTTCCGTGGGCGAGCATCTCGTCGAGCGCATTCAAGGCTGCCGAGGGATCCAGCGGAATCAGGCCTTGCGCACTGAGATTGGCGCGTGCGGCGTGCGACGTGGCCATGCCGCCCTGGGCCCACGGACCCCAGTTGATGCCGGTCGCGGGCAGGCCTTGCGCTCTGCGATCCGCAACCAGCCCGTCGAGCAGCGCATTGGCAGTCGCGTAGTTCGCCTGGCCGGGTGAACCGATCACGCTGGACGCCGACGAGTACACGATGAAGAACTCAAGATCGTCGTTCCTGGTCAACCGATCGAGGTAGCAGGCGCCGAAAGCTTTGGGCGCCAACGTCGTCCGAAAACGCTCCACGCTCTGCTGTGAAATCAGCGCGTCGTCGAGCACGCCTGCCAGGTGCGCCACGCCCGCGAGCGGCGGCAACTCCGCCCGGATCCGCTCCACCAGGATCCTCGGCCTGCGCCTCGTCGCCGACGTCGGCCGCGAAGGTGTGGATGCGGCACCGGTAGCGCTCGGTGATCTCGTCGATCGCCCGTTGCGCGTCCGCATCGGGCTCGCGCCGACTGGTCAACACGATGTCACCGGCCCCGAGTTGGGCCAGGTGGGCCGCCGTGTACAGGCCCAGTGCACCGAGGCCGCCGGTGATCAGATAGCTCCGATCGCCGCGCGGCTGAAGCGGTTTCGGCATCTGCAGCACGATCTTGCCGATGTGTCGCGCCTGCTGCATGCGGCGGAACGCGGTCTTCGCCTCCGTCAGCGGGTAGACCTCGGCAGCCAGTGGCGCCAGCTCGCCGCTGGCCATGCTGTCCGCCAACTCGGCCAGCAAGCTCCCCGTCCGCTCGGGTTCTTCGCTCGATGGTCACGTCCAGCGCGATGATCTCGTAGTCGATATCGGGACGGGCCGCCGCCATCTGCTCGCGGGTCCAGATGTCCCGCTTGGCGATTTCGGCGAACCGGCCGCCCTGTGCGGTCGCCCGCACGGTCGCTTCGATGAACCCTTCATTGGTCAGGCTGTTGAGCACGACGTCGACGCCGGCACCCCCGGTGTCGGCGAGGATCTGATCCGCGAAGTCCGTACTGCGCGAGTCGTAGACGTGTTCCACACCCATCTTGCGCAGCGCCGCACGCTTGTAGGTGCTGGCGGTGGCGAAGACGGTCGCACCGCGCTGCTGGGCCATCTGGATCGCGGCCAGACCGACGCCACCACTGGCGGCGTGGATGAGCACCCGGTCACCGGGCCCCACCTTCGCCCAGTCGAACGCAAGCCGGGTCGTCAGTGCGCCGGCGGGTATGGTCGCCGCCCCTACCGCGCTGACCCCGTTCGGCACCGGCGACAGGAACTGGGCAGGCACATTGACCCGGGTGGCAGAACGACCCCGGCATGAAGCCGAAGACGCGCTGGCCAACCTCGAATCCGGTAACGCCGGCACCCAACTCGGTGACGATGCCGGAGAGGTCACCGCCGCCGATCCGCCCCGGATCGCCCGGATACAGGCCGAGCACGTTGAGCACATCCCGGAAGTTGAGGCCGGCGGCCTCCACCCGGATCTGCACCTGGCCCGCGCTCGGGCGGCGGCACGTCGTCTCGACCAGATGAAGGTTGTCGATCGCGCCGCGTTCGGTCGGCGTCCAGGATGTAATCGGCCGCGCGGGGTACCGGGAGATGGCCGCTGCGCGCCCATGGCAGTAGCCGCGGCACCAGGTACTTTCCTTGGCGCAGTGCGAGTTCGGGCTCCTCGACGGGCGCACCGAGCAGGCCCGCCAGCGAGTGCACGGCGTCATCGACGTCTGTCGCAGTCGACCAGCCGGCAACGCAGGGCCGGCTGCTCGGTGATGATGGTGCGTCCGAACCCCCACAGCGCCGACTGCACCGGGTCGACCGGCTCGCCGGGTTCGGTCGCCACGGCCCGTTCGGTGATGATCCACAGTCCGCCGGGAAGTTTCACGTCTCGCCGCGCCTGCAGCGTGTGCACGGCGGTGAGCAACTGGTCGATCTCGGTCTCCACCCGGCGCGGCGAATTCGGCGGCCGACTCTTCTGCGCTGGGCCGCCCGGCGCTGCGCCAGACGATGCCGGAGACCGGCGCACCGCGCTCCTGGGCCTGCGCGAACAGCCTGCTTCCAGCGCCCCGGATCCGCCGTGCGGTCCAACGAAATACCACCGGGCAGGCCGGCGGCCAGCTCGTCGAATCCGGCAATCAGCCAGGTGCCGTCCCGTCTCGGCGCGTTGCCCGACTCCGGCGCCGGCATCTCCTGCCAGCCGAGGGTGTACAGGTTGCGGGTGGCATCGCCGCCGAGCCCGCGCAACAACGCCTCTCGGGGCGCGCGTTTCACCGTGAAGTCGCGAATTTCGCCCAGCTGTCGACCGTCCCGATCCACGAAATCGAGGTCGAAGACCTGGGTTTCGCTGTCGACACCGCCGGACTGCCACCGCGCGCGGCAATAGAACCGCTTGGGCATCTGCTCACGCAGCACCACCCGCCCGTACCGCAGCGGCAAGAAGAGATCGGCCACGGCTCCGCCGCTCTCAGTCGCCGCGAGCACCGCCGGGAAGGCCGGGAAGGCGACTCCGGTGCACAGGTCAAGCAGCACCGGGTGGATCGGCTCGCTGCCGAGTTGTTCGGCGAGCTCGTCGCCGATGGCGACATCGCCGACCGCCTCACCGTCACCGGCCCACAGCGATTTGAGGGACGTGGACCAGGTGGGACCCCAGGTCAGCTCCATGTCGGCGAAGGTGTCGAACAGCTGCTGCGGACGTGTGCGGCCCAACCGCTCGCACGCGGCGTCGATGGAGTCTGTCGGCTCCGTTGCCGGCTCGTCGTCGACACCGGAGGCGATCCGCCCGTCGGCGTTCAACGACCACTCGGCCTCGCGCTCACCGTACGGGCGGCTGTGTACCTGGAAGGTCCATCCACCGTCCTCGACCGGATGCACGGTCAGCTGCACCTCACGGGAAGCTCTTGTTGGGCAGGATGATTGGCTCGTAGAAGAAGACCTCGCGCACCTGTGCCGGCGTCCCGACCGCGGCAAGGGCCATCGCCGCGTATGTCGCGCCCGGAACGACGACGGTGCCGTAGATGACGTGGTGCTCCAGCCACGGCTGAGTTTTGGTGGACCACCGGCTGGTGTAGACGGCATCGCCGGAAGCGAGATCCTTGGCGCTACCCAGGATTCCGGATGCGGGCGCGCCGTCGGTGCGCATGTCGGAAGTCTTGGGCCAGAAGCGACGGCGCTGGAACGGATAGGTGGGCAGTTCGAACCTGCGCCGTGGCTGATGGTGCAGCGCGGTGAACTCGGGCCGATGCCCGGACGACATAGGTCGCGGCCAGCGCTTCGGCGATCTGATGCTGGGCATCGGTACCCTTGCGCAGGGACACGATCGCCTTCGGAGCGGCCGAGGAGTCCGGCCAGGCCTGCAGCGCAGCGCCGGTCAGGACCGGTTGCGGACCGATCTCCATCAACACCGTGCAGCCCAGCTGCGCCACGGTTTGGACGCTTTCGGCGAACTGCACCGGCTGCCGGGAGTGCCGTCGCCAATATTGGGCGTCCAGCGGGGTTTCCGCGGTGAGGACTGCGCCGGTGCGGTTGCACACCAGGGGCAGGCTCGGAACGGCGAATTCGAAACCTCTGTGCGTACGACTCGAATTCGTCGAGCGCGGGCTCCAGCAGCTCGGAATGGAAGGCATGACTGGTGTCCAGCCACGTGCAGCGGATTTCGTCATCGGTCAGCTTGGCGACGATCTGTTCCAGATCCGCGGCCGGACCCGACAGCACCGTGTTGGGGCCGTTGTAGGCGGCGACCGAGATCTGCGGGAATTCGTCGGCGACGCGCTCCACTCGTTGGGCGTCGGCGAACACCGCCACCATCCGGCCGCCCTCGGGCAGATTGCCGAACAGCCGGCCGCGTTCGGCCATCAGTCGGGCGCCGTCCTCGAGGCTGAACACTCCGGCCACGCACGCCGCGGCGTACTGGCCCACGCTGTGCCCGAGCACCACATCGGGCTCGATGCCCCACGACTGCCACAGCCGGGCCAGGCCCATTTCGACGGCGAAGAGCGCCGGCTGGGCAAACGACGTGTGCCGCAGCGTTTTTCCGGCGTCATCGCTGTCGTCGCTGTCGGTGTCGAACATGACCTCCAGTAGCGGACGCGGCAACAGGCCATCGACAGCCTCTGCGCATTGCCGCACGGTGTCGGCGAATACCGGCTCGGTGTCGAACAACTCGCGCGCCATGCCCGGGTACTGACTGCCCTGCCCGGTGAACAACCACGCCGTCTTCGGCGGGTCACCGCACACGCCACGCACCGCACCCGGTCCCAGCCGGTTCTCGGCCAATCCGGCCAGGAGTTCGCGGGCGCCCTGAACCGAATCCACGACGAGCGCGGCCCGGTGTTCGAAGTGCGAACGCCCGACTCCGGCGGTGAAGCACACATCGGCGATGTCGACCTCTGGGTGCGCCTCCAGCCAGGCTCCGTATCGCTGGGCCAACGCCGCCAGCGCCTCCGGCTGATCGGCCCGACAGCGGCAGCACGCTGACCGACTTTTCCTCGTAGACCTGCTCCGGCGCGTCATCGGATGGCGAGACAGTCTTCTGCGACAGCAGATTTCGGTGGCGCCTCCTCGATGAGGACGTGCGCGTTGGTGCCGGAGAACCCGAAGGAACTTGTTCCGGCGCGGCGCGGCCTGCCGTTGGCGTGCCATGGAATCGCCTTGTCCACGACGCGGACCGGTAAGGAGTCCCACGGAATGTGCGGCGACGGGTTCTCGAAGTGCAGGTTCTGCGGCAGAACTTCGTGCTGCAACGACAACACGACCTTGATCAGACCGGCGATCCCCGCCGCCGATTCGAGGTGCCCGATGTTGGTCTTCGCCGATCCGATCAGCAGCGGATGGTTCGGGTCACGGCCGATGCCATAGGCGGCCGCGGCGGCCTGGACCTCGATCGGGTCGCCCAGCGAGGTGCCGGTGCCGTGCGCCTCGAGGTAATCGACATCCCGACCCTCGACACCGGCACGAGCCAGCGTTGCGGCGATAAGCCGTTGCTGTGCACCGCCATTGGGCACCGTCAACCCACTGGAAGCACCGTCCTGATTGACCGAGCTGCCCGTGATGACCGCGCAAATCGGATCGCCGTCGCGCTCCGCATCGCTGAGCCTCTTGAGCACCAGAATCCCGCATCCTTCACTGCGCGCGTAGCCGTTTGCGGCGGCGTCGAAGGTCTTGCATCGGCCGTCGGCGGAAAGCATTCTGGCCCGCGAGGTGGCGACGATGGATGCCGGGCTCACCAAGACGTTCACCCCACCGGCCAGCGCCATATCGCAGTCACCGGAATGCAATGCCTGGCAGGCCTGATGGACGGCCACCAGCGAAGCGCTGCAGGCGGTGTCCACCGCCATCGCCGGCCCTTCCAGTCCGAGGGCGAACGCTACCCGGCCCGCGATGACATTGAGCGCATTGCCGGTGATGAAGTGGGCCTCGATGGTCTCGACCGAGTTGGCGTTCAGCAGCTGCGAATACTCGTTGGCCGCCACCCCGACGAACACGCCGCTTCGGCTGCCGCGCAACGATGCCGGAGAATACCCGGCACGTTCCAGGCCCTTCCCACGCGATTTCCAGCATCAACCGCTGCTGGGGATCCATCCACACGGCCTCGCGCGGAGAAATATCGAAGAACTCCGGATCGAATCCGTCGATGCTGTCGAGGTATCCGCCGTAGCGGGTGTAGATCTTGCCCGGCGCCTCGGGATCCGGGTCGTAATACTCGTCGACATCGAAGCGGTCGTCCGGGATCTCCCGGATCGCATCGACACCGCCGGACAGCAACTCCCAGTACGCCTCGGGATCGGGCGCGCCCGGAAAACGGCAGGCCACCGCGACGATCGCGATCGGCTCATCCGAGCGCGCCGTCACTACCGAAGCCGGCGGGGCCGCGGACGTGGCAGATGCCTGTGCGCTGCGCGCCGGTGCGCTGATGCTGAGGACGTCGTCGAGCAAGTAATCTGCCACGTCGACCAGGCGTGGATAGTCCATCGCGAGTGTCGCCGGCAACTCCTTGCCCACGGACTGCTCGAGCCGCTGCCGCAGTTCGACGGCCATCAGCGAATCCATGCCGAGGGCGAAGAATCCGGCCTCGTCGCGGATCTCCGCCGGATCGAGTTTGGTCACCTCCGCGACGGCGTCGCGCAGATAATCGACGATGAGTTTCTTCCGCTGCTGCACCGGAGCGACGGTGAGCCGCTCGACCAGTTGGGTGGTCCCGGACGCTGTCGGCGCCGGCGCCGAGTCCGGCACCTCACGCTGCAACTGCGCCAGGAATGCCCGCTTGCCCGCCAATTGGTAGAGCGGTAGGAAGCTGGCCCAGTCGATTCGGGCAACGATTCCTTGTGCGGTGAGAAGCCGCCATCAGGTCGGCCAGGCCGGCCAGCGCGTCAGCGGGTGACAGCGGCCGGACCCCGCGCTTGTTCAATTGCGCTCGGGCGTCTTCGTCGGCCATGCCCGGGGCCGACCACGGACCGAAGTTGACGCTGATCCCGGGAACGCCCTGCTTACGTTGCCGCCAGGCCAGCCCGTCGAGGAAGGCGTTGGCCGCGCTGTAAGCCGTCTGGCCGAAGCTGCCCCATACCCCGGCGATCGAGGAGGTGCTGAGGAAGAAGTCCAACCCGCATGTCCGCGGTGGCTTCGCTCAAATGCCAAGCACCCCAGACTTTTCCGGCGAATACCCGATCCACCTCGGCGTCGTCCAAGGTTTGCAGCGGGGTGGTACCGATCTCGCCTGCGGCGTGCACGATGCCGGCCAGCGGCGGTAGTTCGGCCTGCATCGTGGCCAAGAGGCGCGCGACGTGGTGCGGGTTGGCGACATCGGCAGCGATGGCGCGGACATCGCAGTCGTACTCTTCGCGCAACGCATCGATGCGCTGTTGAGCGGCATCGTTCGGTGAGCGCCGGCTGGTCAGCACCAGATGCCGGGCGCCGTGCGCGGCCAGGTATCCGGCGATTTCCATCCCGATCGCACCCAGACCGCCGGTCACCAGATATGTTGCGTCAGAGCGTAATTCCAGCGGCGTCGCGATCGGCTGCCCTGTGCGTCGAGTCAGCCGGGGAACATAGACCGCTTGGTCACGCAGCGCGATTTGGTCTTCGCCTGCCGGTGCTGCCAGCAGTTGGTCGATCAACCGGGAGAATTCGTCGGCACCGCCTTCGGACAAGTCTGCCAAGCCGCCCCACAGTCGTGGGTGTTCCAGCGCGGCGGCGCGACCGAAGCCCCACAGGCAACTTTGGTCCGGTGCCACGCTGTCGGCGCTGGTGACTCGTTGTGCACCGTTGGTCAACAGCCAGATCGGCGTGCGGAGTTCAGCGGCTGCCGCGGCGCGGAAGAGTCGCCGTGTCCCGCTCAGCACGCGGATTTGCATCCGCTCCAGCGACTTTGTCGATGGTGTACTGCCGGGCTTGAAAGCCGCGAGATGCAGGATTCGTAACGCCGGTTCGTCTGCGACCGCGGCGCGCAACGCGACTTCGAGTTTCTCCTCGTCCGCGTCGGTCGCCGGCAAACCGAGAAGCTGATGCCGGTGGCCACGCGCGGTGAGCACGTCGAGCAATGGCTGAATGGCCTCGGCGTCATCGCCGATGAGAAGCCAGGCATGTCCCTCGCCGGCCTGCGCGTCCGCGGCCGGTGAAACCGCCAGCGGATTTCTCCCAGCGAATCTCGTAGCGGGAGTCGGTGATGGACTGCGCGTTACGCTGCTGGTTATGTTGTGCAGCAAGCTGTTCCAGCGCGTCGACGGCTTGTTGATTGCCGCCCGCGCCGCCGAGTAGCGCGGCGAGTTCCGCGATCCGGCCGTCCTCGAGAAGCCGGACGGTGTCGGTACGCATGGCTTGCGTCTCGTCAAAGGTCTGGGTGGGCCGGACCCGCTGTTCACGGAACCAGAACTGCCGATGCTGGAACGGATATGTGGGCAGGTCGAGCTTGCGTGCCGGCCCCTGCTGGAGAGCATCGAAGTGGGGCAGGTGGCCGACGATGTAAGCGTTGGCGAGGGCCTCGGTGATCTGGCGGTGGTCGGCGATGTTTCGGCGCAACGACGGGATCGCCCGCGGTGCGGTGGCCGGGTCGGGCCATGCCCGCAGGGCCGAGGCGGTGAGCACCGGTTGCGGCCCGACCTCCAGCAACATCGTGCATTTGAGATCGGCCAGTGTGCGCACGCTCTTGGCGAACTCGACCGGCTGCCGCGCATGGCGACGCCAGTAGGCGCCGTCAAGTTTCGCACTCTTGCCCAGCGCCGCACCGGTCCGGTTGCACACCAATGTCCTTCGCGGCGCACGCGAACTCGAACCGGTTCGCATACGACTCGAATTCGTCGAGGACTGGGTCCAGCAGCGCCGAGTGGAAGGCGTGACTGGTGTCCAGCACGTCGCAACGCACGCCGTCGGCGTCAGCACCTCCACCGCCCGGTCCAGGTCTTGCGCGGGTCCCGACAGCACGGTGTTGGCGCCGTTGTAGGCGGCCACCGACAGACTCGGGATACTCGTCGGTCAGGCTTTCCACCCGCTCGGCGGGCGCGAAGACCGCGGCCATCCGGCCACCGGCCGGCAAGCTGCCGAACAGCCGGCCGCGTTCAGCCAGCAGCAAGGCGCCGTCCTCGAGACCGAACACCCCGGCGACGCAGGCGGCGGTGTATTGGCCGACGCTGTGGCCGATCACCACGTCGGGTTCGAAGCCCCATGACTGCCAGAGCCGGGCCAGGCCCATCTCCACCGCGAACAGGGCGGGCTGGGCGTAGCCGGTTTGCCGTAAGGTCGCTTGGCTTTCCGGGCTGTCCGAATCGAAAATGACGTCCAGTAGCGGTCTTTCGAGCACGCCCGCGATCGCCGCCGCGCACCGGGCCACTGTCCCGGCGAACACCGGCTCGGTCTCGAACAATTCCCGGGCCATGCCGGCGAACTGGCTGCCTTGACCCGGGAACAACCACGCTGTCCTGGGCTTGTCGGCGCACTCTCCCCGCACCAAGCCCGGTGCCGGACGATCGTCGGCCAACGCGCCGAGTAGCTCGCGCGCGGATTCTGTCGAATTCACCACCAACGCGGCGCGGTGCTCGAAGTGCGATCGCGCGACCCCGGCGGTCAAGCACAGATCGGCCAACGAGGCCTCTGGGTGGGCGGCAAGCCAGCCGCCGTAGCCGGCGGCGAGCTCCGCCAGGGCAGCGGGACTGCGTGCCGATAGCGGCAACAGGCTGAAGCATCTCTCGTCGGACGGCGCCACCGGCGTCGACGCAGCCGGGCTCACCTCAGCAGGTGCTTCCTCGACGATGACGTGCGCGTTGGTCCCGGAGAACCCGAACGAGCTGACCCCGGCGATCCGGGGCCGTCCGTTGCGCTCCCAGGGCATGGCCTTGTCCACCACCCGAACCGCGAGCCGGTCCCAGGGGATGTGCGGTGATGGGTTCTGGAAGTGCAGGTGCTGCGGCAGTACTTCGTGCTCGAGGGACAGGATGACCTTGATCAGACCCGCTATCCCGGCGGCTGCCTCCAGATGTCCGATATTCGTTTTCACCGACCCGATCAGCAGCGGCTGGCTGGCGTCGCGGCCGTTGCCCAGTGCCGCGCCGGCGGCTTGGACTTCGATGGGATCGCCCAGCGATGTCCCGGTTCCGTGCGCCTCCAGGTAATCGACGTCGGCGGCCGCGACACCGGCGCGCTCCAGCGCCTCGTTGATGACGCGCTGCTGGGCCACGCCGTTCGGCACCGTCAAACCACCCGATGCGCCGTCCTGGTTGATCGAGCTGCCCCGGATCACCGCCCGAATGTGGTCACCGTCGCGGATCGCGTCGTCGAGGCGCTTCACGACAACGACGCCGCAGCCCTCGCCACGCACGTAGCCGTCGGCGGCCGCGTCGAAGGTCTTGCACCGGCCGTCCGGGGCGAGCATGTGCGCGTGCGAGAAGGTCATCGCGGTCTTCGCGCTGAGCATGACATTCACGCCGCCGGCCAGCGCGAGGTCGCATTCTCCGAAGCGGAGCGCCTGGCACGCCTGATGGACTGCCACCAGCGACGAACTGCACGCCGTATCGACGGAGACCGCCGGGCCTTGCAGCCCCAGCCCATAGCTGATCCGGCCGGCTCCCGCCGCGGACGATGTCCCGATCGCCACGTAGGCCTCAATCTCGGCGGGACTCAGCTCCTCCGATATCAAGCCCAGGTAGTCATGGGTGCCCAGGCCCATGAACACACCGGTCTGGGTGTTCGCCAAAGCCGATGGCGCGGTGCCTGAATGCTCGACCGCTCGCCACGCCGTCTCCAGCAACAGCCGGTGCTGCGGATCGATCAGCATCGTCTCGCGCTTCGACAGCCCGAAGAACGACGCGTCGAAACCCGTTACGTCATCGATGAAGCCTGCCCGGCGGCTGACGATCTTCCCGGGCGCATCGGGATCCGGGTCGTAGTACTCGTCGACGTCCCACCGATCCGGTGGCACCTCCGATGTCGCATCGCGGCCTTCTCGCAGCACCTCCCAGAACTCGTCCGCATCGGCAGCACCCGGAACGCGCAGTGCATAGCCGACAATCGCAAAACTCTCCCCGACCCCCTGTGCTTCACGCCCCCGCGTGGGTGTCTCGATTGTCAAGGGGTAGTCCTCTCGGCGGTTGGGGTTTTCGATCAGCCTTTCGGGCGCCGCGGCCCGAATGGCCGGGAGCCGCTAGGCGCGGCGTTGCAATGGGTAAATGCGCAGGTCGAGCGACCGGTGCGGTGGGTGCGCGATCCGCTTCGCTGTACCCCTCAGCGAAGCCCGACCGCAGGTTGTGCTGCTACTCGTCATTGCCTGAGACGACGGAGCTACCGGCGGCGTCGTCGTGCGGATTGATGCTCACCAAGTCTCCAAAGGCTGCTTAGTTGACATGAGTAGAACAAGTTCCAAACCATACTGAAGGCCGGAGCAGCGATCCGGAGTTTTGGTAAAAACGATCGAGATTCCGGATGTGACCCAGCTCACAAAATCCCAGGCGACCCGATCGGCGTTCAGTCGCGCGGTCAGCCAACCCGCCGAAGCGGGCGAAGTCTTCCAGCGCGTCGGCGGCGGTCGCGGCGCTTGTGGCGGGCTCGGTGATCCGGGTGGCGAGCTCGCGGGCCCGGGCGACGTATTCCGGGGCGAGGATGGTGCGCAGATCCGCGACCAGCGATTCCTCGGTCGCGGTGGAAAAGCGCCGGGCAGTGCCCACCTTCAGCCGTTTGACCGCAGCCCCGTAGACCGCGTGAACCATGTCCCAATAGAGGATCAGCTGGGGGACTCCGGCGCGCATGGCGATAGGCGTGGTGCTCGAGCCGCCGTGGTGGACGAGCGCGCGGCAGGCGGGGAAGACGGTCGCGAAATTCACCGCGCCCACCACCTTGACGTGCTCGAAATGGGGGACGTTGCTGAAGTCGGTCCCGGCGGCGCCAACCAATGCACGCTCGCCTAACCGCGCGCAGGCCGCGGCGATCATCGCGATCGTGTCGGCCGGAGATTCGACCGGAATGCTGCCGAACCCGAAGTAAATCGGCGGTGTTCCGTCGGCAATCCACGACGAGACCTCGTCATCGGTCATCCGTCGCCAGACCGAGTGTCAGCGTGCCGACAAACGGTCGTTGGCCGTTCTGCTTCGACCATTCGGTTGCCAGCCCGGGAAAGCACGCCTCGTCGTAGGCCTGGATTTCCAGCGATCCGCGTTCGGTAATCCGTCGCGGCGCGGAGCCGGTGGCCTTCGGTAGGCCGAGTTCACGGCGCTGGGCGTCCTCGGCCTTCTTCATCCCACGCCACGACACCCACCAGAACGCCGCCACCGCCGAGCGGGCCAACGGCGCCGGCAGGAATCGCAGGGTCTGGCCGTTGGGCCGCAGCGGGAAGTAATGCAACGTGGCCAACGGAATGTCGTAATGCTCCGCGACGTTGGCGGCGGCGTCCTCGAAATTGATGCCGGTGAAAAGCAGGTCGGCCCCGTCCGCCAGCGACATCAGCGTCGTGCTCATCTCCTGCCAACCCCGCAGCAGCGGACCCGCGATGTCGATCCGGGACCTGATCAGCTCCCGGATCCGCCAGGGGTGGCTGAAGAAGCACGTCCAGAAGACGCGATGCGAGTCCAGAATCGACTGCGCCTCCGGTCCGAAGCCGACCGCAGCAACCCCCGCCGCCTCGGTGAAGCCGACCAGGTCGGGCGGGACGGCCATGCACACGTCGTGCCCGCGGCGCACCAGCTCGCGGCCGACAGCGAGGTTGGGCTCGACATCGCCGCGACTGCCCCAGCTGGCCAGCACAAATTTCATCGCGGATCGTGGCCTTTCGATTCTAGTGCACTTCTTTAAGCTGAGGGAGATGCGGCGCTCTCGGCGAGAAATTCGGCTAGATACCGGGGCGGCCTGAGGTTGAGCAAGCGCTTGCGGTCGGCGGCGAGATCCGAATAACTGAGCGCCTCGATCTGCTCGGGCGAGTAGGCCAGTTGCGAGTCCGGAGTTCCTTTTCGCACGACCCCGACGCCCGTGTCGCACTTCAGCACCGCGACTCGCAGGTCGTCGCGGGTGCTACGCAGATGGACGATCGACTTCCAGACATCGCCGCTCCAGATGCCGATCACCAACGGCCCCGCTGCTGCGCAACAAAGTCTTCCCACGACTCCGCCCGGCGGCCGACCAATTCGAACGGCGGGGTTGCAGTCGTGCAGGAAAATGACGCCGTCGTCCCGCAGGTAGCGCACGGTGTTCTCGACGTCGCGCACCACCTGCTCGTAGGTATGCAGCCCGTCGATCAGGGCGACGTCGATCGGGCGCTCCTCGAGGAAGGCCGCCTGTTCGCGAAGAAGGCGTCGCTGGTCGTCTCGAAGTAATGGGTGACGCGCGCCTTGGAGTCGGCGAGGCGCGAGTGCGCTCCGACAGCTTGAAGGCCGGGTCGACGGCGATCTTCTCGTCGGCGCTGATTCGCCGGAACGCCTGTCCCTTTGAAACACCGATCTCCAGATAAACGGGGTTCACCCGCCCTCAAGTGCCCGCTGCACAGCCCTGATCCGATTCACACCCGGCAGGGCGTCAGCCAACATCACCAGCCCGTCGTTGAAGTTCACGCGACGATCCTCCCCATTAACGGGGTCTCTCACAAGAGGTTTGTTGAACGCGTGTGTGATAATTCCTCGACTCGAAGAACGCGTCCTCTTACTGAGGTAGGTGACCGTGCGCCAGGCCGACAGCGTCAGCCCCACCGAAGGAGTGCAGGGTCAGCGCTCGGCACAGACGGGATTTCGCCCGGACATCGAGGGCTTGCGCGCCGTCGCGGTGTTGGCCGTTGTCCTGTTTCACGCTGACGTGCCGGGTGTGGGTGGTGGGTTCGTCGGCGTGGACGTGTTCTTCGTCATCTCGGGCTTCCTGATCACCGGGCTGCTCTGGCGCGAAGCGAACACCACCGGCACCGTCGGGCTGCGCCGCTTCTACGGGGCGCGGGCCCGCCGACTGCTGCCGGCATCGGCCACGGTCGGCGTCATCACCATGATCGCCTCGGCCGTCCTGTTACCCCCGTTGCAGGCCCGGCGGTCATCGATGACGGCATCGCCAGCGCGCTGTATGTCAGCAACTACTGGTTCATTCTGCGAGGCGTCAACTACTTCGCCAGCCACGTGCCGCCGTCGCCGTTCCAGCACTACTGGTCGTTGGGCGTCGAGGAGCAGTTCTACCTGGTGTGGCCGGCCTTGATCATCGGCACGGCGTGGCTGATCCGGCGTGTGCGCCGGCGCACCAGGGCCGAGGCCACCTCCTCGCAACGCCCGTATCTGGTGGTCCTTGCGCTGGTCGCGGCCGTGTCGTTCGCGCTGTCGTTGGTGGTCACCTACGTGGCGCCGGCTGCGGCGTTCTTTTCGCTGCCCACCCGGGCCTGGCAGTTGGCCGTCGGCGGCCTGGTGGCCCTCACCGCCGGCCAGTGGCGCCGGCTACCGCCACGCGCTGCCGCGATCACCGGATGGGCCGGGCTGGCGCTGATCCTGCTGGCCTGCACCCGATTGAGCGCGACCACGCTGTATCCGGGTATCGCCGCGCTGTTGCCCATGCTGGGCGCGGCGCTGGTGATCGGCGCCGGCTGCGCCGCACCGTCGCAGGGATGCGGCCGCGTCCTGGGCGTTGTCGCCGATGCGGGCGATCGGCCGGATCTCCTACTCGTGGTATCTGTGGCACTGGCCGGTGCTGGTGCTCGCACCGGCATTGCTGGGCCACCCGCTGGGGCTGGCCGCCAGGTTGGCGGCGGCGCTGGTCTCCGGCGGGCTGGCGGTGCTCACCCTGCGTTTCATCGAGAACCCGCTGCGCTTCGCCGCTCCGGTGCGCCGCTCTGCCCTGGCGCAGTCTCGCGCTGGGCGGTGCCGCCACCGCGGTCGCGGTCTGCGTGGGCGTGGCGCTGCTGGTAGTGGTGCCCACCCCGGTCGGGCGCGGCGCGCCGGCCGCGGCGCTGACCATCACCGCGGCGCCTGCCCCCGCGGGCTCCGACATGGACGCCTACGACGCGGCGGTGCAGCACGCGTTCGCCCAGGTGCAGGCCGCGGTCGCGGCATCCGCCGACCTCAAAGCCGTCCCGTCGAACCTGAACCCGCCGCTTGCCGACGCGGCAGCCGAAAAGAAGGCCTGTTGTTCAACGGCTGCCTGCGCACTCCTTTCCAAGGCGGACAGCCCGAGTGCGCGACCGGCGATACCGCCTCGACGACGACGGTGGCCCTGGTCGGCGACTCGCATGCCGCGATGTGGAATCCGGCGTTCCAGCAGATCGCCACGCAGCGGCACTGGCGGCTGGAGACGCTGGCCAAGGCGGCCTGCCCATTGATGGACTTGCCCGTCACCAACCCCTTCCGTCGCCTGGTTGAACACTTTGAACACTGCGAGCAGTGGCGCGCTCAGATCATGGCCCGGTTGCGCGCCGAGCACCCGCGGCTGGTCGTGGTGAGCATGTGGCGGGGGTACGGCGCCGACGAATCGCTGCCAGGTTTCAAGTCCTACGACCCGGCGTGGATCGACAGCCTGACCCGCCTCGTGCAGCAGCTGCGCGGCACCGGCGCCAAGGTGCTGGTGCTCGGGCCGGTCCCGGATCCGCACTTTGTGGTGCCGATCTGCCTGTCCGGGCACCTCGATGACGTGACGGCCTGCTCGCCGCCACGGTCGACCGCGGTGAACCAACCCGGCATCGCGGCCGAGTCCGCCGCCACCAAAGCCGGCGGCGGACAATACGCCGACCTCACCGACCTGTTCTGCACCACCGACCGCTGCCCGGTCATCGTCGGCAACACCCTGGTCTACCTCGACGCGAGTCACCTGACGTTCGAATACTCCCGGCTGTTGGCACCGGTCATCGGGGCGCTGGCCGACCGCGCGCTCGCCCACGGTTGACACCGTCGCATGCGGAATCGATCCAGCCTGTTGAACAGGTGTGTGATAATGCCTCGATTCGAGAACGCGTCCTCTTATTAGGTAGGTGACCTTGCACCAGGCCGACAGCGTCAGCCCGACCGAAGGGGCGCAGGGTCGGCGCTCGGCACAGTCGGGATTTCGCCCGGACATCGAGGGCTTGCGCGCTGTCGCGGTGTTGGCCGTTGTCCTGTTTCACGCCGAGGTGCCCGGTGTGGGTGGCGGGTTCGTCGGCGTGGACGTGTTCTTCGTCATCTCGGGCTTCCTGATCACCGGGCTGCTCTGGCGCGAAGCGAACACCACCGGCACCGTCCGGCTGCGCCGCTTCTACGGGGCGCGGGCCCGCCGACTGCTGCCGGCATCGGCCACCGTCGGCGTCATCACCATGATCGGCTCGGCTGTCCTGTTACCCCCGTTGCAGGCCCGGACCGTCATCGGTGACGGCATCGCCAGCGCGCTGTATGTCAGCAACTACTGGTTCATTCTGCAAGGCGTCGACTACTTCGCCGCCACCATGCCGCCATCGCCGTTCCAGCACTACTGGTCGTTGGGCGTCGAGGAGCAGTTCTACCTGGTGTGGCCGGCCTTGATCATCGGGACGGCGTGGCTCATCCGGCGTGTGCGTCGGCGCACCAGGGCCGAGGCCACCTCCTCGCAACGCCCGTATCTGGTGGTCCTTGCGCTGGTCGCGGCCGTGTCGTTCGCGCTGTCGCTGGCGGCCACCTACTGGGCGCCTCCGGTGGCGTTCTTTTCGCTGCCCACCCGGGCCTGGCAGTTGGCCGTCGGCGGCCTGGTGGCCCTCACGGCCGGCCAGTGGCGCCGGCTCCCGCCACGGCCTGCCGCGATCGCCGGATGGGCCGGGCTGGCCCTGATCCTGCTGGCCTGCACCCGATTGAGCGCGGCCACGCTGTATCCGGGTATCGCCGCGCTGTTGCCCACGCTGGGCGCGGCGCTGGTGATCGGCGCCGGCTGCGCCGCACCCGCCGCAGGGATGCGGCCGCGTCCTGGCATTGCGCGCCGATGCGCGCGATCGGCCGGATCTCCTACTCGTGGTATCTGTGGCACTGGCCGGTGCTGGTGCTCGCGCCGCTCTTGCTCGGCCACCCGCTGGGGCTGGCCGCCAGGTTGGCGGCGGCCCTGGTCTCCGGCGGGCTGGCGGTGCTCACCCTGCGTTTCATCGAGAACCCGCTGCGATTCGCCGCTCCCGATCGCCGCTCTGCCCGGCGCAGTCTCGCGCTGGGCGGCGCCGCCACCGCGGTCGCGGTCTGTGTGGGCGTGGCGCTGCTGGTACGTGGTGCCCACCCCGGTCGGCCGCGGCGCGCCGGCTGCGGCGCTGACCGTCACC
The DNA here is from genome assembly GCA_963796825.1 of uncultured Actinomycetota bacterium. GTDB lineage: Bacteria > Actinomycetota > Actinomycetes > Mycobacteriales > Mycobacteriaceae > Mycobacterium. Next base: position 1,236,978 of record CAWCNE010000002.1, on the reverse strand, counting down.
GCGGCGCCTGCCCCCGCGGGCTCCGACATCGACCGCCTACGACGCGGCGGTGCAGCACGCGTTCGCCCAAGTGCAGGCCGCGGTCGCGGCATCCGCCGACCTCAAAGCCGTCCCGTCGAACCTCAACCCGCCGCTTGCCGACGCGGCAGCCGAACAGAAGGCCTATTCCGCAACGGCTGCATGCGCATGCTTTCGCAAGTCGGGCAGCCTGAGTGCGCGACGGGCGATACCGCCTCGACGACGACGGTGGCCCTGGTCGGCGACTCGCATGCCGCGATGTGGAATCCGGCGTTCCAGCAGATCGCCGCGCAGCGGCACTGGCGGCTGGAGACCCTGGCCAAGGCGGCCTGCCCACTGATGGACTTGCCCATCACCAACCCCTTCCGTCGCCGGTAGTACACCGAGTGCGAGCAGTGGCGCGGTCAGATCATCGCCCGGTTACGCGCCGAGCACCCGCGGCTGGTCGTGGTGAGCATGTTGCGGGGGTACGGTGCCGGCACGAGTCGGCTGACAGGTTTCACGTCATACGACCCGGCGTGGATCGACAGCCTGACCCGCCTGGTGCAGCAGCTGCGCGGCATCGGCGCCAAGGTGCTGGTGCTCGGGCCGATCCCGGATCCGCACTCGTGGTGCCGATCTGCCTGTCCGCGCACCTCGATGACGTGACGGCCTGCTCGCCGCCCAGGTCGGCCGCGGTGAACGAACCCGGCATCGCGGCTGAGTCCGCCGCCACCAAAGCCGGCGGCGGACAATACGCCGACCTCACCGAGCTGTTCTGCACCACCGACCGCTGCCCGGTCATCGTCGGCAACACCCTGGTCTACGTCGACGCGAGTCACCTGACGTTCGAATACTCCCGGCTGTTGGCACCGGTCATCGGGGCGCTGGCCGACCGCGCGCTCGCCCACGGTTGACATGGTTCACATAGCGGAATCGACCAGTCTGTTCGAACAGGCGTGTGATAATGCCTCGACTCGAGCCGACGCCGTCCTTATCCCAAGTAGGTGACCTTGCGCCAGGCCGACAGCGTTAGCCCTACCGAAGGGGTGCAGGGTCGGCGCTCGGCACAGTCGGGATTTCGCCCGGACATCGAGGGCTTGCGCGCCGTCGCGGTGTTGGCCGTTGTCCTGTTTCACGCTGAGGTGCCCGGTGTGGGTGGTGGGTTCGTCGGCGTGGACGTGTTCTTCGTCATCTCGGGCTTCCTGATCACCGGGCTGCTCTGGCGCGAGGTGAGCACCACCGGCACCGTCCGGCTGCGCCGCTTCTACGGGGCGCGGGCCCGCCGACTGCTGCCGGCGTCGGCCACGGTCGGCGTCATCACCATGATCGCCTCGGCTGTCCTGTTACCCCCGTTGCAGGCCCGGACCGTCATCGATGACGGCATCGCCAGCGCGTTGTATGTCAGCAACTACCGGTTCGTTCTGCAAGGCGTCGACTACTTCGCCGCCACCATGCCGCCGTCGCCGTTCCAGCACTACTGGTCGTTGGGCGTCGAGGAGCAGTTCTACCTGGTGTGGCCGGCCTTGATCATCGGTACGGCGTGGCTGATCCGGCGTGCGCGTCGGCGCACCAGGGCCGCATGCCACCTCCTCGCAACGCCCGTATCTGGTGGTCCTTGCGCTGGTCGCGGCCGTGTCGTTCGCGCTGTCGCTGGTGGTCACGTACTGGGCGCCTCCTGTGGCGTTCTTTTCGCTGCCCACCCGGGCCTGGCAGTTGGCCGTCGGCGGCCTGGTGGCCCTCACGGCCGGCCAGTGGCGCCGACTCCCGCCACGAGCCTGCCGCGATCGCGGGATGGGCAGGGCTGGCCCTGATCCTGCTGGCCTGCACCCGGTTGAGCCCGACCACGCTCTATCCGGGTACCGCCGCGCTGTTGCCCGTGCTGGGCGCGGCGCTGGTGATCGGCGCCGGCTGTGCCGCACCTGCTCAGGGATGCGGCCGCGTCCTGGCATTGCCGCCGATGCGGGCGATCGGCCGGGTGTCCTACTCGTGGTATCTGTGGCACTGGCCGGTGCTGGTGCTCGCACCGCCTGTTGCTGGGCCACCCGCTGGGGCTGGCCGGCAGGCTGGCAGCGGCCCTGGTCTCCGGCGGGCTGGCGGTGCTCACCCTGCGTTTCATCGAGAACCCGTTGCGATTCGCCGCTCCCGTGCGCCGCTCTGCCGCTGCGCAGTCTCGCGCTCGGCGGTGCCGCCACCGCGGTCGCGGTCTGTGTGGGCGTGGCGCTGCTGGTCGTGGTGCCTACCCCGGTCGGCCGCGGCGCCGGCGGCTACGCCGCTGACCGTCACCGCGGCGCCTCCCCCCGCCGGCCCCAACATCGACGCCTACGACGCGGCGGTGCAGCACGCGTTCGCGCAGGTGCAGGCCGCGGTCGCGGCATCCGCCGACCTGAAAGCCGTCCCGTCGAACCTGAACCCGCCGCTTGCCGACGCGGCAGCCGAACTCAAGGCCGTGTTCCGCAACGGCTGCCTGCGCAATGTTCTCGAAGTCGGACAGCCTGAGTGCGCGACGGGCGATACCGCCTCGACGACGACGGTGGCCCTGGTCGGCGACTCGCATGCCGCGATGTGGAGTCCGGCGTTCCAGCAGGTCGCCGAGCAGCGGCACTGGCGGCTGGAGACTGCTGACCAAGGCGGGCTGCCCATTGATGGACCTGCCCATCACCAACCCCCTCCTTCACCGGGAGTACACCGAGTGCGAGCAGTGGCGCGGTCAGATCATCGCCCGGTTACGCGCCGAGCACCCGCGGCTGGTCGTGGTGAGCATGTGGCGGCGCTACGGTGCCGGCTACGGTTGGCCGTCAGGTTTCACGTCATACGACCCGGCGTGGATCGACAGCCTGACCCGCCTGGTGCAGCAGCTGCGCGGCACCGGCGCCAAGGTGCTGGTGCTCGGGCCGATCCCGGATCCGCACTCAGTGGTGCCGATCTGCCTGTCCGGCCACCTCGATGACGCGACGGCCTGCTCGCCGCCAAGGTCGACGGCGGTGAACGAACCCGGCATCGCGGCTGAGTCCGCCGCCACCAAAGCCGGCGGCGGACAATACGCCGACCTCACCGAGCTGTTCTGCACCGCTGACCGCTGCCCGGTCATCGTCGGCAACACCCTGGTCTACCTCGACGAGAATCACCTGACGCTCGAATACTCCCGGCTGTTGGCACCGGTGATCGGGGCGCTGGCCGACCGCGCGCTCGCCCAGGTTGACATGCGGATTGCTGAAGACGCCCAGCGGCACTGACGAGCTGGAGGATCAGCTCTTGTCAACATCCGTGCTCATCACTGGCGGGGCAGGGTTCATTGGGTCCGCACTCGCGCGCCGTCTCGTCAATGCCGGCTCGACGTCGCTGTGATGGACGTCCTGCACCCGCAAGTACATGGCGATCGTGCCGGCGATCGACCTGCCGCCATCCGTGCGGTTGTTCACCGGCGATGTCACCCATGCGCCCGACTTGGATGCTGTGTTTCGGTTGTTCCGACCTTCCCAGATCGTCCATTTGGCGGCCGAGACCGGAACGGCGCAGTCGCTTTCCGAGGCGACGCGCCATGGTTCGGTGAACGTGGTGGGAACGACTCAACTTCTTGATGCCCTGAGCCGCTCAGCACACGTGCCCGACCAGCTCGTCCTGGCGTCGTCGAGAGCCGTCTACGGCGAGGGCGCTTGGCAGTGCGGCTCTCAGATCTTCTATCCGCAGCCTCGCAGCCACGCTCAGCTCCTGGCCGGTATCTGGGATCCGCAAGGGCCCACGGACGATCCGGCAGTCCCGCTTCCGAGCTGTGCCAGCCGAACGGAGCCCCGGCCCACCAACATTTACGCCGCGACCAAACTCGCCCAAGAGCACATCTTGGCCGCCTGGACGGCCGCCCACGACACCAATCTCAGTGTGCTGCGTCTGCAGAATGTCTACGGGCCGGGCCAGTCGCTGACGAATTCCTACACCGGAATAGTCGCTCTTTTCGCACGATTGGCACGCGAGCAGCGCCCGTTGGAAGTCTACGAAGACGGACGGATCGTGCGCGATTTCGTCTATATCGACGATGTCGTCGAGGCGCTGTTCGCTGCGATAGAGAGACCTGCAGCTAACCACGCTGCCTCGACATCGGGTCGGGTATCCCGACCACCATCCATGAGCTGGCTCAACAGATCGCCACCATCTGCGATGCCCCGGAACCGATCGTCGTGGCGAAATTCCGCGACGGTGACGTACGCGCCGCAAGATGCGACATCGAGCCGGCAACGAAGGAACTCGACTGGCGCCCAAAGTGGGCGCTCGAGGAAGGCCTGCGTGCTCTGCTTGATTGGATCGGCGGGCAGCCGGATCCCTGAACCCCTCGATCAGGACGTCGGTGCCGGCTGAGAGCAGTGCCAACGCCGGCGATCTCCTGGAAGAGTCTGAAGCCGTGCAAAACGAACGTGCAGGCCCTTTAATTGGTGAAAGCGTTCAGAGTAGGGACCTGGTTCTTCATGCAACACTTTGGCGATCCTCAGTTGACGTCATGGCTAGTGATTATCCTGCGAGGGCACCACCGTTACCGGGATATTGATGGAAAGACGCCTTCCGTATGAAGCAAGATAGGCATCGCAACAAGATTTCCAAGCCGCCCTTCGGCGTACGTTTTCTGGATTTCGTCGATGCTTCGGTGGCGTATTTTAGTGCCAAGGACGAAATCAACGAGGCGTTTGCCTTAGCTGATTGGCTGGCCACCTACCTTTGGGAAAATATCAGCGGAGTTTACCGGCTCGACCAACTCGAAGAAATCTTGGCTACCAAGTTAGAAGATGAATTCAATCACTGGACACTGACAACGATACCTCGGCCTGGAGAGTTGCATGTCGCGACAGAGTTATATCGCGCGGGCGGCCACACCCCTCTTGCGGCGAACTTGATCGAGTTGGCACCTACGGCTGTGGACGTTTTTCTCACTCGCATGACGAACGTTCAGATGGCGGCAGTAGTACTACGAGTGTCACCAGGCCGTATTCACAGTGTCGGCGACATCCAAGAGATACCGCTACGCGTAAAAGCAATGGTGGACATGATGATCCGATACGACCACCGCGTAATTCTACACATCCACCCTCAATGACGTTGCCTGTGCAGTAGCTGTCCGATTTGCCAAACGCCTACGTCCGGCGATTGTCAAGTGTGCTTTGTCAACCATGCCGACCACGCGTTCTCTGTAGGCATTGGGGCAGCGGACCGCGTATTTGAGGAGTGTCAGCGCCTACGCGGCTGGGGGCTCCGCCCGGCGCGACGGACGGAAGAGCGCAGCGTCATTCATCGGCCTGCCCATCAAGAGGCCGCAGCACGAAGACCATGCCCAATTTGCAGCACCCGCCACGTTTCTGACCGGCGCCGCGGCGTCCAGAGTTCCGCCCTCGTCTGGGCATGGCCCTGCCCCCCGTGTTGGACCGCCTACTTGATGAGCAGCCTCGATCCCGATTAACTGTCATAGGGGACCCTGGCCCCCGGATTGGTGGTGGCTACGGTTGGCAGTGAGGCGTTTTCGTCGAGTGCCAGTACTCCGGTTCCTACCGAAAGACACGTATCGAGTATTGCTTAATAGCTGCAGCGTGTATATCGACAGCTACCCAACGACTGGTGGTACCGCCTTGCCCGAGGCGTTGATGTCTGGATGCAACGTTGCCGGCATCCGCGGAGCGATCTGGGGTTGCAGTTTCGCGGATGAGTTACTCTCCGCTAACACGGATACATTCATCCAAAATTGCGCCGAGCTTGTGTCCGGTAACTCGGTAGCGATTCAGCGTCAGCAAAGCGTCCGCGAACGGTGCATCGAATACCATGAACCGGTCGCGGTCGGCAAAACTGGATCAGAGCCTGGCAGAGAACCGACTTCTTGACCCGCCGCCTGATCAACTAAAGATCTGCCGAACCCGGGGCTAGAAGCAATTTGGCGGGCCTCCAAATCGCCACAGGCGCCTTTGTCCCTCACCCTTCGACTGACGTTATCTGACAGGAAATGGCTCGCTAGAGAACATCGGAAAGTGTTCGGAATGGGCTCAGGTAGTCGCCGCTTAATGTTTTGGGCTACCGCCCCCGTGTATGCGCTGCAGTCGTTCCTCGTGATCGATAACTTTGCTTGACGAATGTTACTTCCACATTGATAGGGCCTACCGCATGACACACCAGATTGGCAGCATAAACATGAAGGACCTGCGCGCTACGGGCGCGACCGTACAGGCCGAGGATTCGCTCGCAATCCTGTCGGAACGGTTTCCTGGCTGGAGCGGGAACGTCTGCATCAGCTGCCGCTGTTCCTGCCGCCGCACATCCTGCGACGGATCGCATTCTTGACGACCTGTATCGCCGCATCCTGAACGTCCCCGGCGTCGTGATGGAATTCGGCGTCCGGTTCGGTCGCGACCTAGCGATCCTGGACGGTCTGCGGACGCTGCACGAACCGCTGAACTACAGCCGCACGGTCATCGGGTTCGACACGTTCACAGGCTTTCCGTCGATCGACGAGCGTGACGGCGACCATGCGATGGTGCAGGTGGGCGGCCTGGCGACCGGCGAAGGCTACCAGGACTTTCTCACCGACGTGCTAGCCGCCCGCGAGCAGATGAGCCCGTTCTCGCACATCCGCAAGTTCGACATCCGCACGGGCGACGCACCCGAGCAGTTGGCCGCATACCTCGACGAACGCCCACAGACAATCGTCGCGTTCGCCTATTTCGACATGGACATCTATGAGCCGACCAAGCAGTTGCCTGGAACTCTTGCAGCCGCATTTGACCAAGGGCAGCGTGATCGGCTTCGACAGCTCGGATTCCCCCGAGCATCCCGGCGAGACGCTCGCCGTGCGCGAGGTGTTGGACTCGACCGGATCCGCCTGCAACGTACGGGCCACGGCAACCCCGGGCTGCCGTGGTTCCTGGTGATTGAGTGATGTTATTTGAAGGCTTGGCCCTCGAGCCCTTTCGCGACTTCGCTCGCGCTCGGCGGCTACGCCAGGGCCTTGTCGCGTCAAGCCAGATACACGCTGCGTCTGTTCGCTGACTCACAAGAAAGCTGCGCATATGGATCAACGCATTCCTGCTACCGGTGAGCTGTATCACCACACTACTGCGGGACGTCCTCGCATCGAATCTCTAACTGGCTTGCGATGGTGCGCCGCACTTGCCGTATTTCTGTCTCACAACGTCCCCGGGGGCAGGACACCAATTATCTCGACGTTTTTCTCCAGCGGGTATATGGGCGTCGCGCTCTTCTTTGTTCTTTGAGGATTTGTCCTGACCGTCACATACGGCAACGTGATGGCTGAACCCCGAATCGCCAGCACCTGGAATTATGCCGTGGCGCGCATAGCAAGGGTCATGCCCTTGTACTGGCTTATCCTCGTGTTGGTCGTTGTTGTTTGGAATTCGTTTGGCCCACCACACACAACCAACGGACTCTGGTGGCACTTTCTAGCAATCCAGGCATGGACTGGCGATCTGAAATTGGCATATGCCTGGAATGGCCCCGGCTGGTCTGTCGGAGTCGAATTATTTCTCTACGCGATGTTCCCGATTCTGATTGTCATGGCGCGAGTGTTGACATCAACGAGGAGAGCGGTAATTCCTGCTATCTTCCTGATGGCAGCTATGGCGACGCTCGTCATTCTCTTTCATCTGACAGGGAACGATAGACTTTCTCTGTCTGATCCTGCCTCAGCTCATCGCTGGATTTATCGATCCCCGCTCATGCGTCTCGGCGACTTCACCCTCGGCATCTGTGGTGCTTTGATCTATGCCCGCGAACGCGGTCGTGCAAGTCTGATCAACCCCGCGCCATTCGTAGCCGCCGCTATGTCGCTGCTGATACTGGGGCTTATGATGGTTCCACAGCTACTGGACTCTTCCCCCAGCTATGACCTCGCCTACGCCGTTCCTGGTGCTGTTCTGATTCTTTGACTGGCGCTATCTCCGCATCGAGGCATCGCCAGATTTTTTGGGTTCCGTTACGCTTGTTGCTCTGGGAGAGTCGTCCTATGCCTTCTACTTGATTCACGTACCCGTGGGGGAAATTCCAGAGGTGGGGTGTTTCTTCGACTGGCTTCACCTTGGTGAGCGGCATGGTCTTAACACTTTGCTTGGTATTCCTCATCGCTCTGAGTTGGGGATTGCATGTGTCATTCGAAAGACCCGCGCGGGTCTTTTTGAGGAAGCGTCTTTCAATCTCGCCTCCTCGAACACCGGTGCCTCGATCGCAGCCCGCTATGGAAGGTTGAGGCGCCCATGAGCGTTACCGAGGGCCGGTATCTCCTCGAGCGGTTCCACCGCCAGGAGATCCTCACAGCTCCCCGCCCTCGTCGGGCGGAGATCGCCGCGCTCACCGTCGACGAGCCCGTGAAGCTGACCGGCACGGTGGCGGTGTGGCGTAACCATGCCATCGAGCCGCTCCGACCGCTGCTCGGTCCATTCCTGCAGTCGGCTGGCCTCGAGCTCGAGCTGGTGCTCGGAGGTTATGACGACACGCTGGCCCTCTCGCCGCACGGCGGCGCGGATCTCGACCTCGTCTGGTTCGACCTAGACCGGCTGGCGCTAGAAGACGACGAGGCGCTCGACTGGTTCGTAGGCCGGGTCGCCTGATTGCAGGCGTCCGCTGTCGGCCCGTGGTGGTGGTTCCGGTATCGGATCGCCCGGCCCGCACGGCCGCCGCGGTAAAGCGGCTCGAGGGGTTGCCAGGAGTCCTCTGTGCCGATCCCTGGACGATCTGCGACGAGGCTGGCGTCGCCCTCATCGACGAGCGCACCGCGGCCCTGACTGGCAGTCGCATCTCCCGGGACGCGCAGGTCCAACTCGCCCGTGCGCTCGGCGCACGTTGGTTGCCGGCAGCTTTGCTCCCGCCGCGCAAGATGGTGGCGGTCGACCTGGACGAGACGTTGCACCGGGGCGTGTTCGGCGAGGACGGCATCGAGGGCGTCGAGATTACGCCCGCGCACGCCAGGTTGCACGCCCATCTGAAGGAGCTCGCGGCCGGTGGTGTGTTGCTGGCCCTCGTGTCTCGTAACGAGCCCGAGGACGTCGAACGGCTCTTCGCCGCGCGGCGGAGGACTACGGCCTAGCTCTCGACGACTTCGTTGCCGTCCAAGTCTCGTGGGGCTCGAAGGCCGACGCCGTACGTTGCGCCGCTGCCACAGCGAGGATCGGTGAAGACGCCGTAGTCTTCGTCGACGACAACCCCGGCGAGCTCCTGACCGTCGGACTCGACCTCTCTGGCGTGGCGCTCGTCCACGCGCAAGCCGACGCGGACAGGACAGTCGATGCGCTGCGTTGGCAGCCGGGGCTCTGGCGGTGGACGAGCGACGACGCCGCTGCGGTTCGCGCCGGCGACCTCGCCGCGAACGCCGCCCGGGAGCGGCTGCTTCAAGATGCCGCGGACTTCGATCGGTACCTCGAGGAACTCGGTGTCCGGGTCGAGATCGGCGTCGATCGCGAGGAGCAACTGACCCGGCTCGCCGACCTGAGCGCCAAGACGAACCAGTTCAACCTCACGGTTGCCCGACTGGGTGAGGCCGACCTCCAACGGGCGATGCGGGACGAGGGTAGCCACGTGGTTTCGGTGGCACTTTCGGACCGCCTGTCCGATAGCGGCATCATCGCCCTGCTCGCCGTCAGGAATGCCAAAGCGCGGCTTCGCGTCGATGAGCTTGCGATGAGCTGCCGGGCGATGGGGCGCGGACTCGAATCGCTGCTGGTCAGCCAGGCGTTACGCGCGCTCCCCTGCTGGGCGGGCGTGCGCGAGGTGTGCTTCCTGGTGCGGGAGACGGAGCGAAACCTCCCGGCACGCCGATGGCTTGCGGACATGGTTGGCCTGGGGGATAAAGGCGCTTCGCGCTGGCGAGATCGTCGTCGATCGGGCCCGATTCGATGAGATTCCGCTTCCCGCTGCGGTGGCGGTCCGTGCTCGGGCCTCCCACCCCCCAGTTAGGCTCATCGGCATGCCGTCATCGGAGGACCGCGGCATCGTCGCCGCGATCGTCGCACGGGTCCTGCGTATCTCTCCTGAGGACACCTCCGTTGCTCGCCGCGGCGACAATAGGACTGGAACTCGCTGAAGCACATCGAGATCGTCTTTCAGATCGAGGAGGAGTTCGAGGTGCAGTTCGAGGAGGACGACATCGCCGACTTATTCGACGTTGAGTCAATCGTCGCGGCGGTCGACCGGGTCCGTGGCCGTTAAGGCGGGGCCGGAAGAGTTCGGCCACCGCCTCCGGCCTGTCGAGCGGCGGGATGCCGCCAGCATCTTGGAGCTGCGCACCGATCCGGAGCTCGCGCGGTTCGTTAACCCGACTGCTGGCTGGGTGGAAGACCAGGAACGCTGGATCGAGGCGCAACGGGCTCGCGCCGGTGACCACTACTTCGTGGTTGAGACGCTTGATGGTCGCTGGGATGGGGTCGTCGGTCTCTATGGGATCGAAGATGGGAGCGGGGAGTGGGGACGCTGGATTCTCCGACGCGGATCCCTTGCTGCCTGCGCCTCCGTGCTGCTGCTCCTAGGCTTCGGTTTCGACGAACTCGGACTCCGACGAATCTACTGCCGCACGGTCGCGGCGAACGCCGGAGTCATCAGCTTCCATGACTCCTGCGCGTACACGAACCGTTCGAAGCATCGATCCAGACGGCCGGGTCTTTGTCGAGCACTGTCTTCTTCTGCGGATTGGCCGGCGTTTCGCGACGCGCTGGCCCCGACGGCCGAGCGGGTCGCCCGCCGGAGTGTACGCTCATGATCCCGATCGGTCGCTTCCATCACATTGGGGTCGCGACGGAGTCGATCGCCCGGGACGAGGCTGTCTACGCGCAGCTAGGCTACGAACGCGACGGCGAGGAGTTTTTCGATCCGGGCCAAGGGGTCCGCGGCGTGTTCCTCGTAGGTCCGGGTCCCCGCCTTGAGTTGCTGGAGCCCTCGAGGGCAGCACCACGCTCGAGCCGTGGCTTCGGGCGGGCAGTCGCCTATACCACCAGGCCTACGAAGTCGACGACCTCGACGCATCGCTGGTTCGGCCCGGAAAGACTTGCGGGCACACGTACTTCGTGCACCGATGCCTGCCCCAGCGTTCGGCGGGCGTCCCGTGTCCTTCCTCATGCTCCGCAACCGGTCGTTGATCGAGCTCATCCAGGCTGAGGTGCAGGAAACGTGGAGTAGTACGGCAGAAGAACCGATTGCAGGTGTCGTGCTCATCTCATGGGCGAAACGATCGGCAGGCATCAATCACTCGGGTGACGTCTTCCTCCGACAGATGAGGACCGATCGGCAGGCTGAGGTGCGTCCGCGCCGCTTGTTCCGCGATAGGGAATGTTCCCTCGGTGAGTCCGAGTGGAGCAAACGCACCCGACAAGTGCGGGGGAATTGGGTAGTGCACCAGTGTCTGAATTCCTCTGCTAGCCAGATGTTTCTGCAGTTCATCGCGCGAAGCGTGGTCAACGACGTACAAGTGCCACACGTGTTCGCGGCCGGGTGCGACACTGGGCAGGCGCAGTCCCTGGGATATCGACGAGTTCTTCGGTGTAGCGCCTTGCGATGGCTCGGCGCCGAGCGTTCCAACTATCGAGATGCTGCAATTTGACTCGCAGCACCGCCGACTGAATCTCATCCAGTCGCGAGTTCGCCCCGAGGAGGTCATGCACGTATTTCTGGCTGCTTCCGTAATTGCCGAGTGATCGAACACGGGCAGCAATATCGGGGTCATCGGTGGTCACGGCGCCCCCGTCACCGAGAGCCCCCAGGTTTTTCCCGGATAGAAACTCCAAGCCACAGCGTCGCCGTGAGCGCCGATGCGCCGACCGTCGTAACGTGCGCCATGCGCCTGCGCGGCATCCTCCACCACCACCAGCCCGTGTTTTCTCGCTACCGCCAAAAGCTCGTCGAGATCGGCAGGTTGGCCGAAGAGGTGTACGGGAACGAGGGCTCGCGTGCGCGGAGTGATTGCCTCCTCCACCCGAGCGGGATCGAGGTTCCACTGACCGACGACCGGCTCCACCCCTACCGGGCGGGCACCAGTCCGGGCTACCGCGATCCAGGTTGCAATGAAGGTATTCGATGGGACGATGACCTCGTCGCCTGGGCCAATCCCGAGCGCCTGCAGCGCCAGAGCGATCGCGTCCAAGCCATTGCCGACGCCCACCGCATGCTTCGCGCCGGTGAACGCAGCGAACTCCTGTTCAAACGCTGCTGTTTCTTCGCCCAGTACGTACCAGCCGCTGCGCACGACTCGTTCGATGGCTTCGAGCACCGGCGCTTGGAGTTCCTGTGTCGCCGCGCCGCACATCTAAAAAGGGCACCATGACGGCAGGTTCGGTCATTGCTGGCACTCCGGGCCCAGCCTCATCTACTGCCCGGATTGCGGTCAGGCCGGCGATTCAGTCTCATAGAGCCCCGGCTGCGCCTCCCGTTACCGACTGGCGGCCAGCCGATTAGCACCGGTCTGAGATAGCCCGACATCGAGCTACAAAGCGAGTCCTGTTTCACGCGGTGATCTGGACCTAGATGGGCAGTCCGCTCGGGCCGCACTTCGGCGAGGCTGGACTGTCGCCAAGAACTCCTGATAGTCGCGGATGTAATCGGATTCGTCGTAACGAGCGAGGCGAATACTAGAGTATACGGCCCCGGTGCAGAAACCCTTGACCTCCCGTCCAGACCATATTCGGCACGTATAGGCCGTAGTAGGAGCGGTCGAGCGAAACGGTTCGCCGATTCTGCCCATCGTCGAGCGTGACCTCGAAAGACCCCGAGGCCGCCACTATCATTTGTTGCGAGGCCGATGTGCGTGTCCGCCGCGCTCGGCTCCACCGGGTACGTCGTAGAGGTAGTAGACGCGCTTGATTGCAAAAGGAACGTGGATTCCGCCGTAGACCGGAGACAGGTTGCCTTCTGGCCTCTCGATCTTTTCGAGATTCATCAGTCTGCATTCGTCGACGCGGCTCATTGGATGTTCCTGAGCCGCAGAAAGTCTGTGTAGTCACGCACGTAGTCGTCAGGCGAGTATGGGCTAGAAGCGAGGACGAGCGCCACCGCATTGGTGGAGAAGTTGACCATCTCCCGCCAGATGAGGTTGGGAACGAACAGGGCATGATAGGAACGATTCAACGTGTAGCGAACTCGATGCGAACCATCGTCCACGATGACATCGAAACTTCCGGACAGCGCCACGATGAACTCTTGACCCGTTCGGTATGCGTGGCCTCCTCGAACGGAACCTCCGGGAACATCGTAGATCCAAAAGGCCCTTTCAATCTCAAACGGTACGTGGCTGCCCGATTCGATGAAGGTCAGGTTTCCTCGAGGATCGTGAATCTTGGGCAGGTCGACCAACCGACAATCATGGACGGTTATCTCTGAAGGCCTCAATTGATTCGACGTTTGGGCAGTGGTGCTAGTCATGACGCGCTGTCCCTGATCGAGCCAAAGCGCTTGAGGCGGGCGAAATCTTCTATCAGATCAGCGGTGGCCGAGACACTTTCGGCGGGTTTGGTCATCTGGGTGGCGACCTCGCGGGCCCGGGCGACGTATGGTGGGGCCAAGATCTGGCGCAGGTCGGTGACCAGTGATTCCCGGGTGGTGCTCGAAAACCGCCGCATGGTGCCCACTTTCATTCTTTTGATGAAAGCTCCCCGCATCTGCCGATCGGGCGTAGCCCAGAGGACCAATGTGGGGACCCCGGCGCGCAGGCCCGCAGCCGTGGTGCCCGCGCCACCGTGGTGCACGACCGCGCGGCAGGCTGGAAAGATCGCCGCGTAATTCATCGTGCCCACCACCTTGATGTGATCGCCGTGGGGGATATTGCTGAAGTCGCTCAAGCCGGCGCAAATCAACGCCCGCTCACCCAACTGCGCGCAAGCCGCGCTGATCATCGCGATCGTGTCGGCCGCAGATTCGATCTGCATGCTGCCAAACCCGAAGCAAATCGGCGGTGTCCCCGCGGCAATCCACGACGCGACCTCCTCGTCGGCCTCCGTCGGCAACTCCATCGTCAGCGTGCCGACAAATGGCCGCTGGCCACCCCATTTCGCCCATTCGGCTGCCAGCCCGGGAAAGCACACCTCGTCGTAAGCCTGGATTTCGAGCGCTCCGCGTTCGGTGACCCGTCGCGACGCGGGGCCGGTGGCCTTCGGCAGGCCCAGTTCGCGGCGCTGTGCTCCTCGAAGCTCCCGAGCAGGCCCAAAGCCAGCCACCCGATACACCGTCATTACCGAGCGGCTCAACGGCGCCGGCAGATACGGCAGGAGCTGGCCGTTGGGCCGGATCGGGAAGTAATGCAGTGTGGCCAAAGGAATGCCGTAATACTCCGCAACGTTGGCAGCGCCGTCCTCGAAAACCAGGCCGGTGAATAGCAGGTCGGCCCCATCCGCCTCCGACATCAGCGTCGTGCTCATTTCCGACCAGCACTGGGTCGACAGCTCCCAGTTTTCGCGCCACAACCTGGGCAGATCCTTGACGTGGCGCGGGAAATCCTTGAAGAGGTTCGTGCCGAGCTCCTTTTCCAGCACTGCCTGCGAATCCGGTCCGTAGGCGACGGCCGCAAGCCCAGCGCCTCGGCGAAGCCAATGTGATCGGGCGGGACGGCAATGCGCACGTCATGCCCTCGGCGCATTAGCTCGCGGCCGACAACGACGGAGGGCTCGACATCGCCACGAGTTCCGTAGGCTGCCAGCACAAATTTCATCGCGGTGCTCATTCCTTCGGCCCTTTGAGGTACCACGGGTTGGCCCGCGCCCACTCGATGGTGCGGCGGATCCCTTCCTCGACGTCGACCTGCAGGCGCCATCCCAGCTCCCGCTGCGCCTTGGTCGAGTCCGGGATACGACGAGGGATGTCCTCGTAGCGACCCCCGTAAAGCGCTGCAGTGTCGACGATTTCGGCGCCAGTCACCGACTCGACATCGGCGATCTTGATCGCCAGCTCGACAGCATCACGCATCGTCGTCTCGGTCATGCTCCCGATATTGAAGGCCTCACCGATCGCCAGGCTGCTCTCGGACGCGAGCAAGGTGCCGGCGATGGCGTCGTCGACGTAGGTGAAGCACCGCGACTGGTCACCGGAGTCATAGAGCAACGGCTGGCGGCCATTGAGAATCCGGTGAATGCTCTGCGAGATCACGAATATCGGATTCTGCCGCGGGCCATAGACGTTGAAATAGCGAACTACCGTCACCGGCAATCCGTGGCGCGTGTGCATCGCGAAGACCAGATGTTCGGCCATGGCCTTGCTGGTGCTGTAACTCCACCGCGCGGTCTTCGTGGAACCGAGGACGCGATCATCGTCCTCGGCGAACGGCGGGTTGGGGTTCTTGCCGAACACCTCAGACGTGCTGGCGAACACCACGCGTGTTCCGTGCCGATGGCTCAGCTCGAGGACGTTGCGAGTGCCGGTCACGTTGACATCGAGAACCCGAAGCGGATCGTTGAGATAGTTCTTGACACCGACGACTGCGGCCAGGTGGAAAACCGTGTCGACCCCGGGAGTCAAGGCTTCTTCGAGCGCGCTCAGATCAGTGACGTCGCCTTGCACGAACCGGAAGTTGGCATGCCGGTCGAAGTCGATGCTGCTGTCGCGGGTGTTCTTTGCGAAGTCGAAGACCGTGACCGAGTCTCCGCGATCCAGCAGTGCGGAGACCAAGTGTGATCCGATGAAGCCGTAGCCACCCGTCACGACGACATTGGACATGTTTAGCTCTTTCGTTTCTAGTGGGTTTACGTTCACCTATCGGCCGCTATCGGCCGATGCCCTTGTAGACGAAGCCGGCGGCGCGCACCGCCGCCGGGTCGAAGCTGTTCCGTCCATCGAGGAACACACACCCGGCTGCCGCCAGCTCCGCGAGCCGGGCCAGCGGGATCTGGTGGAACTGTCGGTGGCCCGCGAGGACCACCAAGGCATCGGCATCCTCGACCGCCGACTCGATGTCCGCGGTCAGCGGGATTTTCGTCACCGTGACGGCCTCCTCGCCCGGCACCCACGGATCATGGACCGAAAGCTGGCAGCCGGACTCCTCGAGCAGCGCGACGACGTACTTGGTGGGCGTGAGCCGGCAGTCACCGGTGTTGTTCTTGAACGCGATGCCCAGCACCGCGATCCTGCTGGTCTCGATCGCCTTGCCCTGATCGGCGAGGAGCTGCGTGAGCAGCCCGTAGGTGTAGGCGGGCATCGTGTCGTTGACGGTCCTCGACGTCCGCGGAATCGCCAGGTCCAACCCGAGGGACTCGCCCAGGTGGTTGACGAACCACGGATCCTTCGTCAGGCAGTAGCCGCCGACGCCCATACTCGGCCGCAAGATGTTGCATCGCGGCCGCCCTTGGGCATCGTGTTGGCCGCCTCGATGACTTGAAGGGCGTCCATTCCGAGCCGGTCGCACACCTTGGCCAGCTCGTTCGCCAGCGCGACGTTGAGGTCGACCCAGAGGTTGTCGGCAAGCTTGACCATCTCGGCGGTCCGCGGATCGTCGACGACGACGGAGTCCACCCCCAGGGCGTGTCGCCACAGCGTGGAGCAGGCGCGAGCGCTGCGCTCCTCGACGGCACCGACCACGACGGGGATCGACGTCAGCTCGTGGATGGCCTGGCCTTCGGCGAGCCGCTCGGGGCAAAACGCCAACCCGAAGTCGACCCCGGCCCGCAGCCCTGAGGTCTCTTCGAGGATCGGCAGAACGAGCTTTTCGGTGGTGTCGGGTGGGACCGTGCTCTTGAGGATGACGAGATGGCCGGGATGCAGGTGCTCCCCCACGGCCCGCGCCGCTGCCTTGATGTCGTCGACGATGGGCTCGTAGTCCGGACCCAGCGGCGTACCGACGGTGACAATGACGAAGTCGTTGTCGGCGACGGCGCCGAAATCGGTGGTGGCGCGAAGCCGGCCGACTCGCACGTTGTTGGATACGAGTTCGTCGAGCCCCGGCTCGGCACGGTGGTCTTGCCCAGGTTGATCTCGTCGACGACGTTCTGTCTCACGTCGATCCCCGTCACGGGCCAACCGCGGTCAGCCAGCACGGCACCGATCACGGTGCCGATGTAGCCGAAGCCCACAACCGCGATCCCCGACCGCATGCCGCGCACCAAGAGGTCGATCTCAGCGTCGCTACGTCCGAACACGCCTTCAGCCATCGCGGAACCTCAGCCCTTCAGTCCCCCGTGTGCGTTTGGAATAAACGGGGCCTCACCGTCCCCGGCTAACCGCGCGGCAGTCTAATCCAACACCGTGACGAATCAAGACCAGAAATCCAGATAGTTCAGGCCGATGCCCCGCGACCCGACGGCCGTCAGGCGCCGATCAGCCAGCACGCCTGAGGCGGGCGAAATCTTCCACGAGGTCAGCAGCGGCCGCGACGCTTTCGGCGGGTTTGGTCATCTGGGTGGCGATCTCGCGGGCCCGGGCGACGTATTGCGGGGCGAGAATCCGGCGCAGGTCCGCGACCAGCGATTTCTCGGTAGTGGTCGAAAAGCGCCGCGCGGCGCCCACCTTCACCGTTTGAGCTGAGCCGCGAAGAACGGCTGATCGGGCAATGTCCAGAGGATCAACTGGGGGACTCCGGCGCGCAGGCCCGCGGCCAGGGTGCCCGCGCCACCGTGGTGCACGACCGCGCGGCAGGCCGGAAAGATCGTCGCGTAATTCACCTGGCCCACCACCTTGACGTGCTCGAAATGGGGGACGTTGCTGAAGTCAGTCCCGCCGGAGCAAACCAACGCCCGCTCGCCCAACTGCGCGCAGGCCGCGCCGATCATCGCGATCGTGTCGGCCGGAGATCCGACCGGTATGCTGCCGAACCCGAAGCAAATCGGCGGTGTTCCCGCGGCGATCCACGACGCGACCTCCTCATCGGCATCCGTCGGCGACTCCATCGCCAGCGCGCCGACAAAGGGCCGCCGGCCATCCCACTTCGCCCATTCGGCTGCCAGCCCGGGAAAACACACCTCGTCGTAGGCCTGGATTTCCAGCGATCCGCGTTCGGCGATCCGCCGCGGCGCGGGGCCTGTTGCCTTCGGTAGGCCCAGTTCACGGCGCTGCGCGTCCTCGCCCTTCTTCGTCCCGCGCCAAGCCAGCCAGTCGTTCACCGTCATCGCGGTGCGGATCAGCGGCGACGGCAGGAACGGCAGGAGCTGGCCGTGGACCCGCACCGGGAAGAAATGCAGCGTGGCCAACGGAATGTCGTAATACTCCGCGACGTTGGCAGCGGGCTGCTCGAAAATCAGGCCGGTGAGTAGCAGGTCGGCCCCGTCCGCCACCGACGTCAGCGTCGTGGTCATTTCCGCCCAGCACTGGGTGGCGAACTCCTCGGTTTCGCGCCCCATCCTGTTCAGCTCCTTGATCTTCCAGGGGGTGCGGAAGTAACACGTCCAGTACTTGCGCTGCGCGTCCAGCATGGCCTGCGAATCCAGCCCGTAGGCGACCGCCGCAAGCCCGGCCGCCTCGGCGAAGCCAACCAGGTTGGGCGGGACGGCCATGCGCACGTCATGCCCTCGGCGCAGCAGCTCACGCCCGACAACGACGGCGGGCTCGATATCGCCGCGACCTCCGTAGCTCGCCAGCACAAATTTCATCGCGGATTCTGGCCTTTCAATTCGACGCACGCATAATATCTGTGGCGTCGGCAACGTTATGGCCGGTTCTTTGACTACAGGCTGGTGCGTTCGGCAATTGGCTTGGGCCATCACGCTGAGGAGTTCGATTGGCTGACGGCGAACTGACCGCGCGCGAGGCCGAACGCGTTGTGTGGGACGTGATCGTCGTGGGCACCGGCATGGGCGGCGGGATGCTGGGCTACCGGCTGGCCCGGTCGGGCCGCAGGGTGCTGTTCGTCGAGAAGGGGCGCTCGACACTGCCCGGGACGCCGGGAACGATTCGCTCGGCGATGCCGGAACTGGCCGAGCCGCTGGCGGCCCGTTCCGCAGAGACCTACTACGACGCCTTGGCGCGGGCCGGCCGCTCCACCGACGAGATCGAAGACATCAGCGGGCGCTTCTCGAAGCGGTTTGTGCCGTTCATCGGCAGTGGGACGGGCGGATCGTCGGCGCTGTACGGCATGGTCTGCGAGCGATTTTTCGTTCGCGATTTCACTCCCCGGCAGAACTTCCGCGACCCCGGCGATTCCACCGTGCCGGAGGCCTGGCCGGTCAGCTATGACCAGATGCGGCCCTGGTACGCGGAGGCCGAGAAGCTGCTGGGGGTTCGCGGCCAGCCCGATCCGCTGCGCCCGGAGGCGGCCGAGGTCGGTCTGCCTGCGGCGCCGCCGTTTTCGGCCGACAACCAGCCGCTGGTCGACTATCTGGCAGGTCGCGGATTGCATCCCTATCACCTGCCGATGGCCTGTGATTACACCGACGGTTGCACCACCTGTCAGACCTATCTCTGCCCCCAGTCGTGCAAAAACGACGCCGCCCGCAATGGCGTGCTGCCCGCCGTTGCCGAGCACGGCGCCCACCTGCTGGCGGAATGTCGGGTCGTGCGCCTGGACGCGGACCGCACCCAGGTGCGGCAAGTGATCTGCGAGCATCGCTCCGGCATGCTGGCCCTGAAGGCCAAGGTGGTGGTGCTGGCCGCCGGCGCGCTGGCCACCCCGGTGCTGTTGCTCAATTCCCGTTCGGGCGATTGGCCGCGCGGACTGGCCAACGGCTCAGACTGGGTGGGGCGCAACCTGATGCGTCATCTGCTCGACCCGATCGAGATCTGGCCGCAACCCGACTGCAAGATCACGGCGGCGAACAAGGAGATCGGGCTCAACGACTTCTATTTCTGGGAGGGGCAGAAATACGGCACCGTGCAGTCATTCGGCGCGATACCGCCCATGGAGTGGCTGACCAACCGCCCCGGCCGGCGGGGCGAAGGCGCTGCGCCTGATGAGCCCGGCGGTGCGCCGGATCTACGAGCGGTTCTTCACCGGCGGACTGGTGCTGGCCGCGATGATGGAAGACCTGCCCTATCTGGACAACCGCGTCCTGCCCTGCGATCGGCCCAGCGTCGGACGGCCGCCAGCGGCTGCGAATTCAGTATCGTTTGCACGCCAGCGAGATCGAACGCCGCGCGGTGTTTTTGCGGCAATTGAAAGAGGTGCTGAAGCCGTTTCGCAAAATCCCCCTGGGGAGCGGCAAAGACAACGCGAACCTGGGCCACGTCTGCGGCACGTGCCGCTTCGGTACCGATCCCAAAACCAGCGTGCTCGACCCGCAAAACCGGGCGCACGAAGTGGACAACCTCTACGTGGTGGACACCTCGTTCTTCCCGTCCAGCGCCGGTTTGAATCCCGAGTTTGACGGTCGCGGCCAACGCCTTGCGGGTGGCCGCGCACGTGAACCAGGCGCATTTCGCCACCTGACCCGATCGTGTCGACGTCGATCCCGTGCCTGGCAGGCCTGGCATTCACCGGTTCGGCCGAAGTGCCTACCCGGAGAAACGTAATTCGGCGTTCAGCTCGGTTCGCGGATTCCGATGAGTCGGCTGGCCTTTGGGAGCCCGTCGTCCAACGAATGCAGCAATACCACTGTCTAGTCCCCGATCTCCTCCGGTTCGGAAAGAGCTGCCAGCAGGGACCATTTGACATGCGTTCGAGCCGCCGATGCGGTAGCTGACCTCATCCGCTCCCGGGTGGCACCGACCGGGTGCACGTCGTGGGTCTGTCGCTGGGGCGCAGGTGGGGGTGCAACTGCTGGCGACCAATCCAAAACTCGTCGATCGAGCGGTGCTGTGCGGGACCATCATCAACACGCTTCCGTGTGTTCGGTTGACGCAGCTCCTCGCTGGGGACGTCTATCGCAACACAATTTTCGTTGGCTGTTCGCCGCTGCAATGCCCGTCATGTGCCAATTCCCTCGACCAAGATCGATGAATATCGCGACATCGTCAATACCACTCTTCGCGGACAGCTTGCTGACGTCGTGGTGGCCTCCGCGGGGTTCACTCTTCCCATGGGACCTCGACAAATCGGCTTCGCCCACGTTGTTTCTCACCGGTGCCAAGGAAGCGCGCCTTTTCTCGTAGATCATCACCGCGCTGGCGGAGCAAATGCCCACCGGAGTCGACCGAGTCTCCCGCGGTATGCACCACGACTGGGCGCTGCGCGATCCGGACCTCTTCTGCCGCACTGTCGACGTCTGGCTCGACGATACGACGCTCGCCTCTCGAGATGCGTTCAGGCCGGCTCGCGCAGCGGAGGCCGGCGGCACGATAGATCGCATCGATCACGGTCATGTTCTCGACCGCGTCCTCTGGTGTCGTCTTCACCGGTTCGCCGCGCAGCACCGCCGCGGCGAACGCGTCCACCTGATAAGCGTAGGTGGTGCGCCGCGGGAAGCGCTCAACCCGCTTTCCGTCGGTTGCGCGGACCCAGAGCCGAGGAAACATGTGCGGCGCCGCTGGACTGAGGTAGCGCAGCTGGCCGCGGTCGCCAACCACCTTGGCGCTCGCCCGAAACAGATCCGACGACCACAGCGCGCAGTGCACCCGGCCCGTGTGCCCGCTTGCGAACCGCAACTCGGCCGTCATAGCCCGGTCCACCTCAGGACCGTCCAGTTTCGCCGTTGCCGAAACGACTTCCGGGGTCGAACCGCCGAACGTACGGGCCATGTCGACGGTGTAACTTCCGGCATCCATTAGCGCGCCACCGGCAAGGGAGTAGTCGTACCCGTTGCCGGAGCCCTTCGGCAATAGTACGCACACGGTGGCCTCGACCCGCTCCAACTTGCCGAGCTCACCCGAAGCAATGATTTCCTGGACGCGCAAAGTCAACGGATGGAAGCGGTATTGGAACGCCTCCATCACGACCCGGTCGGACTTCGCGGCCAGTTCGGCGATCTCGCAGGCCTCGGCGGCATTGGCGGTGAACGGCTTTTCGCACAGCACGTGCTTGCCCGCGGCAAGCGCAGCCCGGGTCCACCTGCCGTGCAAGCTGGTCGGCACCAGGATGTAGACAGCATCCAGGTCCGGATCGGCGATCAGCGCTTCATAGCTGTCATGCACCCGGGCGATGCCGTGCTTGGCGGCAAAGGCATGAGCACGGGGCACATCGCGTGATGCGACCGCCGCCACCACGACCTCGGCATTTTCCCTGCCGGGTTGATGAGCGTCGTCGGTGCGCAGTTTGAAGCGCCGAGGATACCGATCCGCACCGGGGCGCCGGCTACTTGCGCCACAGCACACCAGTCCCATCGATGTCGACGATCTCCGCGGATATGCCGTGTTTCGCCCGGTAGTCGGTCACAGCTTGCTCACACGCCTTCACCGCCTGGTAGTCATCGACGATGCAGAAACCCCCGGGGGATAGCCGCGGGTACAGCGCTTCGAGCGCTTGTATCGTCGACTCGTAGAGGTCGCCGTCCAGCCTCAATACGGCGATGCGATCAATCGGGGCATCATGCAGCGTGTCTTTGAACCAGCCGGGTAGAAAGCGAACCTGGTCATCTAGCAGTCCGTAGCGCTCGAAATTCGCCCTGACCTCCGCTTCCGACACGCCCAATATTCCCGCAGCGAGTTCCGCCCTAATCCCTTTGTCTGCTTTGTAATTTGCGGGATCCGAGCGCGGCACGCCCTGGAACGAATCGGCGAGCCACACACATCGCTTCTCATCCCCGTACGCCGCCAGAACCGCGCGCATCAGGATGCAAGCCCCTCCGCGCCACACTCCACATTCGACCAGATCACCGGGGATGTCCTCAGCCAGTACCGTCTCGACGCAATGCTGCAGACTCGTCAGCCTCTGCATTCCGATCATCGTCTCGGCTTCCGCAGGCCAGTCCAGGCCCAACTCGCGCGTTACGCTGATTGAACCGGCCCGTACCCGCTGCGGCATGGAGGTGATGGTGTTGACGGCTTTGAAGAGAAGACGTCGCCGCAGAGGCCACTGCGACGGGCATTCGCTCGTGCATCCCGTACCTGGTGAGGTTGCGCCGGAGCAGGTCAAGATACAGAGATCGGACGTCGTCGTCGGTTAATGGTCAAAATTGCCCCTGTCTCGCATGCCGGCACTTCCGGCGCTGAGTCTAAACTGCCATTCAGACGGCGTGTTTCGAAGTATTCCAAGATTGGCCCGCCGTAACCTGCGGTACTTGTCAGCGCCCGGATTCGGCTGCGGCACGGTAACCGCGGACGGCCAGCGGCCCGACCACTGCGGCCAGACCAAGAGCCCACCCAAAGCTCAGCAGGAGCGGCCACAGCGCGGGACCGCCTTGGGCAAGCGCCCGCATGGACTCAATCGTCGGCGCCATCGGCTGGAGCGGATCAGTGGCCGCATCCACGATGGCAACAATTCAACGGGAGGAACGCCAGAGCTGGCGAACACCAAGGCGATGGACGGCACCCCGAGCCAGATGAACAGGGTACTGCTCTTCGAACGCACCGCGATCGCTATTACTGCCGTCGAGAAGACGACAACTACCAGCACCGGGACCAGTAGGAACGGGATCACAGCGAGCCAGCCGCCTTCGAATCGAAGTCCGAGCCCAACGCCGACCGCTGTGATCAGTGCGGTACCCGACCAGCGTGCGCGCAGCCTCGGCGAGCAGCCTGCCGGTCAGGGCGCTGGCCCGGTTCACGGGCAACACCCACAATCTGGCTGAGCAGACCGCTCTCGCGTTCGACGCGAATGGTGAGGCCGGCTCCGAGCGCCCCGAACATCGCACCGGCCACCGCGCACATCGGCACCAAGCCGTAGAGACTGTCCGTGCCGGTGATTCTCATTATCGACTTGCCGACCAGCAGTTTGTAGGTGATCAGCAGAAAGGTCGGGAACAGCAGAGCCTGGATCGGCACCGTCGGCGCGCGCCGCCAGTGGGTGAGTAGCCGGCCGGCGAACAGCAGACTTTCGACGGCCAGTGAGCTCCGCGGCGGTGCGTTCGCGGTCATTGCGTCCGCCTCTGCATCCGCACCGCGATCACACCGAACACCACCAGCAGCCCAAGGCACCATGCCAAGCTGGTCGCCAGATTGCTGACCACGACATGGCCGGTGGCGAACCCGCGCAGGGTTTCCGTCACCTGTGAGACAGGCTGGTAGCGCACGAACGGATGCAGCCAGTCGGGGAACGATCGACCGGCGCCATCCCGGTGGACAGCATGACCAGCAGCATTTGGGGAACCAGTAGCAACTGACTGGCCCTCCCGCTGCTGCCGATCTCAGCCCCGGCGACGCCCGAGATCCCTGCCGCATCGGCACCGAGCGACAGTGCCAGCGTCAACGTCAGGACGAGAACGGCGAAAGCCACCGCGTAGAAGAACCCGCCGACCATCCGGAAGCCGAACACGTACCCGACGGCGATCGCGGCGAGCAGGGCGAGGGCACCGCGGAAGAGGCAGTACAACATGCGAGCCATCAGCGGTACCACCGCGGATATGGGAAGTGTGCGGAGCCGAACCCCGAAGTCGGACCCGCTGGTCTCGGGCAGCCCGGTCAACGGTTGTCAGCGCGCCGAGAAACATCACCTGGACGATGATGACCGGTAGGACGTACTGGGGGTAGCTCATCCGACCGGTGTCGATCACATTGCGCAGCGCGAAGTTGAAGACGAGGAAGTTACCGGCGGGCGCCAGAATCGCGAACGGCAGATCGTCGCGCAGCGTGCCGAGCACCATGCGCTCGGTCAGAGCGGCAAGCGCGGTCACGCGGTGACACTCCCGGTGAGGTGCAGAAATGCCTCGTCCAGGGACGGCTTGCGCAGCGATATGTCGAGCTAGCTCAACGCCAAGCTGGTCGACCCGGCGAAACACCTCACTGAGCGTCGCGACGCCGTCGGGCGCCAGCACCGACACAGTGTTCGCCTCGTGATCGGCTTGGGCGCTCGTCGAGATCGGCGACCACGGCGAAGATCCTGCCAGGTCGGCCGGATTGGCCGGACTCACCGTGCAGTAGCTGAATCCCACCCGGCGCTTGAGGTCTTCGGCGGTCCCGCTGGCGATAACACGACCTTGATCGATGACGACGATCGAATCGCTGAGCACGTCGGCTTCTTCGAGATACTGCGTCGTGAGCAGGACCGTGACGCCCTGGGCCGACAACGAGGACACCAGATCCCACACGTCGCGGCGGCTACGCGGGTCCAACCCGGTTGTCGGCTCGTCGAGGAAAAGCACTTTCGGCGGAACCACCAGTGCGGCGGCGATATCGATGCGGCGCCGCATGCCAACCGAATACGTGCCCACCCGCCGATCGGCGGCGTGCGACATGTCGAACTGATGGATCAGAGCGTCGGCTCGCAGTCGCGCATGTTTGCGCCGCATTCCCCGCAGCCGGCCGAACAGCACCAGGTTCTCCCGCCCGGTGAGCTGCCAATCGAGCGCGGCGAGCTGTCCGGTGGTCCCGATGCTTGCGCGTACCTGGGCGGGGTGTCGGACGACGTCGTACCCGGCCACAATTGCTGGCCGGAGGTGGGCCGCAGCAACGTGGACAGGATCTTGATCGTGGTCGTCTTACCGGCGCCGTTATGACCGAGCAGAGCGCAGATCGACCCCGTGGGAACTGAAAAGCTCACGTCCTGCAATGCGTGTATTGTCCCGTCGAACGTCTTGGCTACGCCATCTAGCTCGATCACGAATACAGATGATACGGTCAGTTAGACGGGTGTTGAACAGAACCCGGCAGCCCGCCGTCGCCGATCAGCCAACACGCCGGAGGCGGGCGAAATCTTCCACACGATCGGCGGCGGCCGCAACGCTTTCGGCGGGTTTGGTCATCCGGGCTGGCGACCTCGCGGGCCCGGGCGACGTATTCGCGGGGCCAGGATGGTGCGCAGGTCCGCGACCAGCGATTTCTCGGTAGTGGTCGAAAAGCGCCGGGCGGTGCCCACCTTCAGCCGTTTGACCGCAGCTCCCCAGACCACCTGAACGTCGGCCATCCAGAGGATCAACGTGGGGACTCCGGCGCGCAGGCCCGCGGCCGTGGTGCCCGCGCCACCGTGGTGCACGACCGCGCGGCAGGCGGGAAAAATGGCCGCGTAATTCATCGCGCCCACCACCTTGACGTGCTCGAAATGGGGGACGTTGCTGAAGTCGGTCCAGCCGGCGCAAACCAACGCCCGCTCGCCCAACTGCGCGCAGGCCGCGCCGATCATGGCGATCGTGTCGGCCGGAGATTCGACCGGGATGCTGCCGAACCCGAAGCAAATCGGCGGTGTTCCCGCGGCAATCCACGACGCGACCTCCTCATCGGCATCCGTCGGCGACTCCATCGTCAGCGTGCCGACGAAGGGCCGCTGGCCCTCCCATTTCGCCCATTCGGCTGCCAGCCCGGGAAAGCACACCTCGTCGTAGGCCTGGATTTCCAGCGATCCGCGTTCGGCGATCCGTCGCGGCGCGGGCCCGGTGGCCTTCGGTAGGCCCAGTTCACGGCGCTGTGCGTCCTCGACCTTTTTCACCCCGCGCCAAACCAGCCACTCGTACACCGTCATCGCCGAGCGGATCAACGGCGCCGGCAGGATCGGAACGACGTGGCCGTTGACCCGTATCGGGAACCAGAGCAGCGTGGCCAACGGAATGTCGCGATACTCCGCGACGTTGGCAGCGAGTTCCTGGTAACTCATGCCGGTGAGCAGCAGGTCGGCCCCGTCCGCCAGCGACGGTCAGCATCGTGCTCATCTCCGCCCAGCACTGGGTACCGGGCTCCCGAGATTCGCGCAACAACCTGCTTCACATCCCGGATCCTCCAGAAGTTGCGGAAGAAATACGCCCAGAAGTTGCGCGTCGCTTCCAGCCATGCCTGCATATCCGGCCCGTAGGCGACCGCCGCAAGCCCAGCCGCCTCGGCGAAGCCGACCAGGTCGGGCGGGACGGCCATGCACACGTCGTGCCCTCGGCGCAGCAGCTCACGACCGACAGCGACGCCGGGCTCGACATCGCCGCGAGTTCCATAGAACGCCAGCACAAATTTCATCGCGTGATCCTGGCCCTCAGGCCCACGTCCCCGTGCGCCGGTGAGCCATTGCGAGGACCTCGAGGGCCAGCTTCACGAGGGACGGCGGCATGAGCCGGTTGAGCTTGCGGTAGCGGTGGGAATCCTCGAACGCCTTCCGGAAACCATGTTCGCTCGCCCGATACGCCTCGAAGACGCGATCCAGCGCAGACTCATCCCAGGGCTCGTCCCGCGCGGCCGCGCCCAGCGCTTCGTAGACCGCGGAAATCCAGTCGGTGCCGAAGGGCTCTGCCACCGGGCCGCAGTGTCGGTGGTGCCGAAGATCCGGTGTGAGAAACTCCTCGATTGCGCCCTCATCCCGGGTGTTGAGATCGATCGCGAGCGCCGCGGAAATCCGCTTTGACTTCCCGGCGCCAGTCCTCGAGGAGGTTGGCGTATTCGACGAACACCCGCGGCACGCCGCGGGTGTCTTCTCGGCCAGCAGAGTGTATTTCAGCCACCAGGCACTCGCGAGCTCCGGCGAGGTTTGAACGTAATTCTGACTGGCGGCGCGTCTTTCAAGCGACCCGATGACCTCCTGCGGGTGGCGCACCGCAACCACGGCCGCGATGTCGAATCCGGCCAGACGCGCCGCCTCGAACCAGATGCCAGACACCGCCGTGATCTTCGGTTCCTTGATGACCACGAGCGGCGCGGCCGGCAACGTGGTCAGATACGCCCTGATCTTGGCGATGCAGGCGGCGTTCTCTTCGGCGTCGAACGCACCTTCCTCCTGCATGCGCAGCGTCAGGTCGTACCCGGAGCTGCCGTGGCGGCGCAGGATTGCTTCGTTGAGATGGATGGCTGCGCGCGGCTCCCAAAAGCCACGCGGATTCTCCGCGGTGGCGCCCAACAGCCCGGCCGGGAGCGCAGCACCGCACAGCGAGAGAACCCGCGTCAGCGCCGACGTTCCGGACCGGCCAAAGCCCAGCACGAACAGAGCGACGGGCTTCGCTGCAATGCGTCCGCTGGGTGTCATGGCGTCGGCTACTCTACATGTGATGAATTGGTCTGACCCTATCAATGGCCGCGCCGTCTCGGGCGGCACCGGCGAATCGATCGAGTCCTCGGAGGCTGATCAGTGCCAGTCCGGATACGTCCGTGCACGTGCATCCTTTAACGGCCGCGCATCCAACGGTGATGCGCGGCCGGACAATCGGCTCGCGTTGGTGGACCAAGCCTTCTTTGCGGGGCATCGCGCCACCGGCCAGAAGGAAGTCATGCAGGTCGTGTGGGTTTATGAGCACGCTATCGACTTCGATGGGCTGAGGCGTTTTCACCACAATCTCGGTCACGGGTTGTTGGGACGGCGCATCGAGCGTTCGCCGCTGCCGTTCGCCCGGCATCGGTGGGTCTCAGATCGGGGGCCGTCGGACATCGATATCGCTGAGTGCGCCCGTCCACGCGCTGAACTCAGCGACTGGGCTGATGAACGCTCACAACTGCCTGCTGATCCGGAATGGGGGCCCGGCTGGCATCTCGGCGTCCTTCCCCTTACGGACGGCTCGACCGCGGTCAGCCTGGTGGCTTCCCACTACCTGCTCGACGGCATCGGGCTTGTCGTCGCGATAGTTGATGCGATCCTGGGCAACACGCGCGATCTTGGCTACCCACCGCCGCGTTCACGCACTCGACTGCGCGCGGTGGTTCAGGATGCCCGCCAAACAGCCCGGGACGCACCTGAGGTTGCCCGGGCGCTTGTCGCGGCGGCAAAACTGGCCCGCCGTCGCCGGCACGATGCTGCCCGATCACCGGCACCGCGACCCGCCACCCTCCGTGGAGGCGACGGCGATGACGCCTGTCGTCGTGCCGGGTATCACGATCTACGTCGACCTGGATGATTGGGATGCCCGTGCGAAGGCTCTTGGCGGAACGAGTAACACGCTGGCCGCCGGGTTGACCGCGAAACTCGGCGGAGCGCATGGGGCGCCGACGTGCCGGTGACGGCGCCGTCACCGTGCAACTCGTTATGAGCGACCGCACCGAGGGCGATACGCGTGCGGTCGCAGTGTCGTTTGCCCGCGTCAGCGTCGACCCGACGCGGGTAACGACGGATCTGCGTGACGCCCGCGCCGCCATCAAGCAGGCGCTGAAGACTCTGCGGGAAACGCCAGATGAGTCATTGCAGCTCGCTTCGCTGACCCCGTTCACGCCGAAACGGACGTGGAAACGGCTGGTCGATGCGGCGCTCGCCGACCCCGATCGCCCGGTGGTTTGTTCTAACCTCGGCGACGTCGGCTCGGTGGTGAGCCGTCTCGATGGCACCCACTGCGATTACGCCTTCGCACGAGGGACTAGGCAACACGTAACGCGACAGTGGCTTGAGCGAATAGGCGGGCAAATGCAGCTGCTGTCTTTCCGCACTCCGGCGCGCAAGATTGTCATCCACGTCCTCGCCTACCAACCGGGCGCCGAGAACACAAAGCCCGCTTTGCGTGAGCTGGCTGCCGCACGCTGGCTGAGTTCGACCTGACCGGGCAGATCGACTGACGAATCGTCCCCGTCGGCCTGAGCTACAGTTCCTCGGCGTCGATGGCTTTCTTGACTTTCTGCGCGTGCGCCACCTGCTGTGCGGTGTAGCCGATGAGCAGCGCCACCCCGCAGAGCAGGATGACCACCCCGGCCAGCCACAGCAGGCCGTAGGTGTAGCCGTGGTCCAGCGCATGCAACTGGGCGGCGTTCATGGCCTTCACCGGCCCGGTGGTGCCGCCCAGGTGCAGCGTGCGCGACGTGATGACGACCTGGATGACGACCAGCACCAACGGCCCGCCGAGGCTCTGCAGCATCACTGCGATCGCCGAGGCGGGCCCGATGCGGTCGACGCCGACGCTGGCGATCAACGATAGCGCCGAGCGGGACGCCGATCATGCCGAGACCGATAGCGCCGATGACCATCGGCAGCACCAGGTTCGGGAAGTACGGGATGCCGCGGTTGAGCGTCGAGCCGTACAGCATCGCGCCCAGCACCAGGATGCCGCCGGCGATCACCATCACCCGCGGCGAGAACCGCGTCACCAGCCGCGACGACGCGGCCGTCCCGATGGCCATCGCGATGGCGAACGGGATGAAGCCGACAGCTGCGCGCAGCGGACTGTAGCCCATGATGTTCTGCACATACATGGCGATCAGCACGGTCAGGGTGAAGCCGATCCCACGGACCAGGAACATGGCCGCGAACGTGGCCAACCGGTTGCGGTCGAAGAACAGGCTGAACGGCACGATGGGGTTCTCGGCCGTGCGCTCCACCACGACGAACGCCACGAAAGCGGCCACGGCCACCAGACCTGAACCGATCGTGGTGGCCGACAGCCAGCCCTTCTCCGGCCCCATCGACAAGCCGAAAACCGCCGCGGTACAGATCAACGTGGCCAGCACAGCCCCGGTGGCGTCGAGCCTCATCCGCTCCTTCTGGGTTTCGGGCAGCATGGTGCGGGCCAGGTAGATCACCAGCAGCCCGATCGGCACGTTCACCAAAAACGCCAGCCGCCACGACACCCCGGTGAGCGCCCCGCCCACCACCAGGCCCAGCACCGCGCCGACAGCGCCCATCGCGCCGAACACCGCCGTCGCCGCATTGCGTGCCGGCCCCTTCGGGAACGTGGTCGCCACCAGCGCCATACAGGTCGGCGCAACGATCGCGGCGGCCGCGCCGTGCAGCAGCCGGGCCAGAACGAGCACACCCCCGTCCCAGGCGATGCCGCAGATGGCCGAGGCGAAGGTGAACAGCGCGACCCCGACGATCAAGGTGCGCTTGCGACCGATGGTGTCACCGAGGCGGCCGCCCAGCAGGATCAGGCCACCAAAGGTCAGCACGTAAGCGGTGATCACCCAGCTGCGCCCGGCATCCGACAGGCCCAGCTCGTTCTGGATCTTGGGAAGCGCGAAGACCGCGACGGGGCCATCCATCGCCGCCATCAGCTGCATGCCGCCGATCGCGACTGACGACGGTGACGAACTGGCGAGACGGCAGCCGAGTCGGGTACTGCCGTCGTCGCTTCGTAGTCGGCCCGACGGGTCGGCGGTGTCTCGTCCAGTGAGGTAGTGCCCGCTCTGCGTCGTCAAGAGCCGCCATAGCGGATCACCCTACAACACGCGTGCACAGTAAGGTCGTGCTGGAATGCCCGCTCGCCGACCGAGCTGTGTCGGAAGTCCGGACTGATCGACCGGTGAGCCGGACTGATTTTTCCGAAACTCTGGATTGACCGTGTCGGCCTTGAGTATGGTTTGGAGCTGTTCGACTCATGTCGAACTAGGCGGTCTGCAGAACCGATGAGCATCAATCCGTTCGACGACGATTTTCGTCTTGGTCAACGGGTGGAAGGTTGGGTGCGGTGGTCGAACCCGGTGTGCGCGACGTCGCGTTGCGGAGGCCCGGTCCGATGTCGCCATCAGCGGACCTCCGAGACGCTCGGCCAACGTCTGGCCGCGGACCGTCTTCCGCGACGTGCCGGCAACCCTCACCCGCGCCTCGAGCGCATCGAAAGAGTCATCGGAATCGGCGATCCGCGATTTTCGAGAGTTCTGCGGCGGCTGTGGATTCCGTTGGTCATCGTGGTGGTGATCGGTGCTGGAGGATTGACTGTGTCGCGGCTGCACGGCATTTTCGGCTCCGAAAAACGCCCCTCGTATGCCGACACCCAAATCAACGACACCAAGCCTTTCGACCCCAAGCACCTGACGTACGAGGTCTTCGGACCCCCGGGGACTGTCGCGAACATCAGCTATTTCGACGTCAATGCCGACCCGCAGCGAGTCGAGGGGGCGCGCTTGCCGTGGTCGTTGACGTTCGCGACCACCGAGGCGACGGCCGTGGGGAGCGTCGTGGCGCAGGGCAATAGCGACAGCATCGGCTGCCGCATCGTGGTGGACGGCGTGGTCAAAGCGGAGAAGATCACGCACGAAGTGAGCGCGTTCATCTTCTGCACAGCTGAAGGACGCATGAGCAACCATCAGCTGCGCAACAGTCGGCCATTCGTCGCGCGGACGATCCGTCGGCTTGTCGGTGCCCATCATCTTGGCGTGGTTGGCGATCACCGTCATCGTGACTATCGGCGTCCCCTCGCTGGAGCAGGTCGAGAGCAGAGCATTCGGTATCGCTGAATCCCGACGATGCGCCGTCGTTCAAGGCGATGAATCGCATGGTGAGGACTTCAAGGAAACTCGATTCCGGAGCTGCGGCGATGGTCGTCTTGGAGGGTCAGCAACCCCTGGGCGACGATGCTCACCAGTACTACGACCGCTTGATTCGTCAGTTGGAAGACGATCCGAAGCATGTGCAGCACGTTCAGGATTTCTGGGGGGATCCACTCACGGCGGGCGCCGCGCAAAGCGCCGACGGTAAGGCCGCATATGTTCAATTGGACCTCGCCGGCCACCTGGGCGCGGCCTTAGGGAACGAATCGGTCGAGGCCGTCCGGGACATCGTGGCGCGGACGCCACCGCCGCCGGGGGTCAAGGCCTATGTCACCGGCCCGGCGGCGATCGCTGCGGATATGGGCCGCAGCGGCGAAAGGACGGTCATCTTAATCACGGCGGTAAGCCTCGCGGTGATCTTCGTGATGTTGCTCCTCGTCTACCGTTCGATTATCACCGTAATTCTTTTGTTGCTGATGGTCGGGATAGAATTGCAGGTGGCCCGGGGAATCGTCGCGTTTCTCGGCCAGCACCAGCTTATTGGTCTTACTACCTTCGTCGTTAATCTGCTGGTATCCATCGGGATCGCGGCCGGAACGGACTACGGAATATTCTTCATCGGGCGGTATCAAGAGGCACGTCAGGCCGGCGAGGATCGGGAAACGGCCTACTACACCACATACCGCGGGGTCGCCAAAGTTGTCTTGGCTTCCGGTTCGACGATCGCCGGGGCGATGTTCTGCCTGAGCTTTACCCGGCTGCCCTATTTCCAGGCCCTGGGCGTCCCTTGCGCGGTGGGCATATTCGTCGCGGTCGCGGTGGCCCTCACGCTGGTTCCGGCAGTTATTGCCGTCGGCAGCCGCTTTGGGCTATTCGACCCCAAGCGCATGATCAAGGTCCATGGATGGCGGCGGATAGGCACGGCGATCGTTCGGTGGCCCGCGCCCATTCTCGCCGCGACATTAGCGGTCGCGCTTATCGGGTTGTTGGTGCTGCCGGGATACAAACCCAGCTACAACGACCAAAAGTATATCCCCAAAAATATCCCTGCCAATTTGGGCTATGCGGCCGCAGCGCGACATTTTCCGCATCGCGAATGATGGCGCCGGAGATCCTGTTGGTCGAGGCCGATCACGATTTGCGCAATCCGGCAGATTTTCTGGTTCTGGAAAAACTGGCCAAAGCCGTCTTCGCCGTTCCGGGGATTTCCAATGTGCAGGCCGATAACCCGGCCCACGGGAGCCCCGATCTCAGCACACGTCGATACCGTTCATGCTCAGCATGCAAAAGGCCGGCATGCTGCAAAATATGCAGTTTCAGAAAGACCGCATGAAGGACTTGCTCAAGCAGGCCGACGAGCTGGCGAAATGATCGCGATCATGCAGCGCATGTATGGCCTGATGCAACAGATGTCGCAGCGACGACTCATCACATGGTCGGCGAAACGCATGACATGGAGGCGATCACGGAGGAGTTGCGGGACCACATTTCGGATTTCGAGGATTTTTGGCGGCCGATCCGCAGTTATTTTTACTGGGAAAAGCACTGCTCATGACATTCCCATCTGCTTTTCGCTGAGATCGATATTCGATTCGATCGACGGTGTCGACGAGGTTAGCGATAAGCTGCAGCGATCTGGTCGCAGACCTCGACCAGCATAGACATGCTCATGCCGCAGCTGCTCACCCAGTTTCCGCAGATGATCGCAGATGATGCAGAGCTGCGGACCATGATGCTGACCATGCACAGCACCATGTCCGGGATCTTCGGCCAGATGGACGACATCGAGCAACGATCCGACAGCCATGGGACAGGCTTTCGACACCGCCAAAAACGATGACTCTTTTTATGTGCCTCCGGCGGTTTTCGAGAACTCGGACTTCAAACGAGTGATGAAAATGTTCTTGTCGCCGGACGGGAAAGCCGTCCGGATGCTCATTACCCAAAGGGCGATCCCGCCACGCCCCAGGGTATCGGGCCAGATGGACGCATTGTCCGGTGACACGACCGCCATGGGGAAGGCGTTCGACACCGCCAAAAACGACGACTCCTTCTACTTACCGCCGAGATGTCTTCAAGAACAAGGACTTCCAGCGGGTCATGAAAGTGTTCATCGTCACCGGACGGGAAGGCCGCCCGTATGCTCATTTCGCAAAGTGGCGATCCCGCGACGACCCGAGGGTATCTCGCGGGTCGACCCGATAAAAACCGCGGCCGAGGAGGCGCTCAAGGGAACTCCGCTGGAAAACGCCAAGGTCTATCTCACCGGCACCGCGGCGATGGTGAAAGACCTGGTGGACGGCTCCAAATACGATCTCTTGATCGCAGGAGTCGCCGCGCTCTCCCTTATTTTCATCATCATGCTGATCATGACGCGAAGTTTTATTGCCGCCCTGGTTATCGTGGGCACGGTCGCGCTTTCGCTGGGCGCGTCCTTCGGGCTGTCCGTGCTCGTCTGGCAGTATCTTCTCGGCATACAAATACACTTGCTGGTGCTGGCGATGTCGGTGATCGTCCTTTTGGCAGTCGGGTCTGACTACAATTTGCTGCTGGTCTCCCGGATGAAAGAGGAAATAGGCGCCGGGATAAACACGGGCATCATTCGTGCGATGGGCGGTACCGGCAAGGTCGTGACGAACGCGGGCCTGGTCTTTGCCTTCACCATGGCGTCCATGGTGGTCAGCGACCTGCGCACCATCGCTCAGATGGGTACCACCATCGGTCTCGGTCTGCTGTTCGACACGTTGGTCGTGCGTGCGTTCATGACGCCGTCGATCGCCGCGCTGCTGGGACGCTGGTTCTGGTGGCCGCAGCAGGGTGCGCCCCCGCCCCGCCAGCGCCCTACTTCGGTCAGTCGGCCCCCGTCCGCTGGTTCGCGCCTTATTGCTGAACCGCAGCCGGAGAGTGACGGATCTCCGGTTCACGACGGGAGCCACGCCGCGGGCAAGCTCTCAGCGGCAGATCGTTGTAGGGCACGATGCCCGGCCCAGGCCGCATGAGCACCGAGCGCTCCCAGCCGCCCGTTGATAGCGCGGACGATCCGCAGGTTTTCGGCTGCTCGTCATCCTGGCCTGGGTGGCGCTGACTCTGCTCGTGACTTTTGCAGTTCCATCGCTGGAGCACGTCGGCCAAGAGCATTCGGTATCACTGAGTCCCGAAGGAAGCGCCGTCGGTGCAAGCCATGATGCGCATGGGCAAGGACTTCAAAGAATCCGATTCGGACAGTTCCGCGATGATCGTGCTGGAGGGGCAGCAGCCGCTCGGGGACGACG
The DNA here is from genome assembly GCA_963796825.1 of uncultured Actinomycetota bacterium. Lineage (GTDB taxonomy): Bacteria > Actinomycetota > Actinomycetes > Mycobacteriales > Mycobacteriaceae > Mycobacterium. The sequence continues at coordinate 1,201,720 of CAWCNE010000002.1, read as the reverse complement.
CTCACAACGTACTACGCCGGCTTGGTTCGTGAGTTACGAGACGATCCGAAGCATGTGCAGCATGTGCAGGATTTATTGGGGAGACCGGCTCACGGCGGCGGGCGCGCAAAGCCCCGATCGGAAAGGCCGCATATGTGCAATTGAATCTGGCCGGCAACCAAGGCACGACCTCTGGGTGACGAATCCGTGGCGGCGGTCCGGAATATCGTGCAGCGGACGCCGCCGCCTCCCGGGGTCAAGGTCTACGTCACCGGCGCGGCACCGCTGATCTCGGATATGCAGCACAGCGGCAACGACTCCATTCTGAAGATCACCGCGGTCAGCCGCCGTGATCATCTTCGCGATTCTGCTCGTTGTCTACCGTTCGATCATCACCGTCGTTCTGCTGTTGCTGACGGTCGGGATCGAATTCGAGATGGCCCGGGGAGTCGTCGCGTTTCTCGGCCATAACAACATGCTCGTACTGTCGATGTTTGCCATTAATCTGCTGATGTCCCTTGCGATGGCGGCCGGAACCGATTACGGGATATTCTTTCTTCGGTCGGTATCAGGAGGCGCGTCAGGCCGGCGAGGATCCGGAAACGGCCTACTACACCACGTACCGCGGGGTCGCTCCCGTCGTCTTGGCCTCCGGGTTGACGATCGCCGGTGCGATCTTCTGCCTGAGCTTTACCCGGATGCCCTATTTCCAGACCATGGGCATCCCTGTGCGCGTTGGGCATGCTCGTCACGGTCGCGGTCGCCCTCACGCTGGTTCCGGCAGTTATTGCCGTGGGCAGCCGCTTCGGCGCTCTTCGACCCCAAGCGCAAGATCGGGGTCCATCGGATGGCGCCGGGTCGGCACGGCGATTGTCCGCTGGCCCGTGCCCATCCTGGTTGCACGCTTGCGCGATCGCGCTGCTCGGCCTGCTGACGCTGCCGGGCTATAAAACGAGCTACAACGGCCGGCTCTACATCCCTAAAGACGTTCCAGCCAATTTGGGGTTTGCGGCCGCCGATCGCCATTTCTCCGCAGGCGCGAATGATGCCGGAGAGTTCTGATGATCGAGTCCGATCACGATATGCGTAATCCGGCGGATTTTCTGGTGCTGAACAAGCTGGCCAAGGGAGTTTTCAGGATTCCCGGGATTTCTCGCGTGCAAGGCATCACCCGGCCCGAGGGCACATCCGATCGAGCACACGTCGATACCGTTTCTGATCAGCATGCAAAATGCCGGCCAGCTACAAAATATGACATTATATGAAAGCCCGCATGAACGACTTGCTCAAGCAGGCCGACGACTTGGCGAGAATGATCGATACTGATGCAGCACATGTATGAGCTTCGACGCAACAGCTCTACGACACGACTCATGACACGATTGATCATTACGAAAGAACTGACGGCGTACTATCGATGAATTGCGGGACCACGCTTGCGGATTTCGAGGATTTCTGGCAGGCCGATTCGCAGCTACTTTTACTGGGAAAAGCATTGCTACGATATTCCGATCTGCTTCTCGCTGAGGTCCGTATTCGACGTAGCTCGATGGTGTCGACGAGCTCAGCGACAAGATGCACGATCTCATCAAAGACCTCGATCACATGGATAAGCTCATGCCGCAACTGATCGCCCAGTTCCCGCAGATGATCGCGATCATGAGGGCATGCGAACGATGATGCTGACAATGCACAGCACCATGGCCGGGATCTTCGGAGAGATGGACGACATCGAGCCAGAACGCGAACGGCCATGGGGCAGGCGTTCGACGCTGCCAAGAATGACGATTCCTTCTATCTGCCTCCGGAAGTTTTCAAGAACCCAGACTTCCAGCGCGCGATGAATTCGTTCCTGTCTCCGGACGGGAAAGCCGCTCGATTCATCATTTCGCAGCGGGGCGATCCCGCGTCGCCCGCGGCAATTGCGCGTGTCGACCGGATAAAGACAGCGGCCGGAGGAGGCGCTCAAGGGAACACCCGCTGGCGAACGCCAAGATCTATATCGCCGGCGCCGCGTCGACCTATAAGGATTGGCGAGACGGCTCCAAATACGATCTTTTGATCGCGGGAGTTGGTGCGCTCTGCCTTATTTTCGCCATCATGCTGATCATCACGCGAAGCTTTGTCGCCGCGCTCGTTATCGTGGGCACGGTGGCGCTTTCGTTGGGCGCATCGTTTGGGTTGTCGGTGCTGGTTTGGCAGTATATTCTGGGCATGCAATTGTTCTGGATGGTACTTCCGATGTCAGTGATCATCCTTTTGGCGGTGGGGTCTGACTACAACCTGCTGTTGGTATCCCGGTTCAAAGAAGAAATCGCCGCCGGGATAAATACGGGCATCATCCGCGCAATGGGCGGAACCGGGAAGGTCGTCACCACGGCGGGGCTGGTGTTCGCCTTCACCATGGCGTCGATGGCGGTCAGTGAACTGCGGGTTATTGGCCAGATCGGCACCACCATCGGCCTTGGTCTGATGTTCGACACCTTGATCGTGCGTTCGTTCATGACGCCGTCTATCGCCGCGTTGCTGGGACGCTGGTTCTGGTGGCCGCAGATAGTGCGCCCGCGCCCCGCCAGTTCCCTCCTGGAACCATTCGGCACCCGTGCGTCGGTTCGCGTCTTGCTGAGACAGCCAGAAGCAAAAGCGAGCAATGGATTTCCGGGGCAGGAGGGGACTGAGCCGCGACGACCCATCGCCGACGAGTCCGACACGCAGCCGCTCAGCCTCGCGGGACACGGCCATCGCCGGCAAGTCCTGATGCCTGATCGATTTACCGTCGCGTACCGGCGGCGCACATGACGGGCAGAACCTGAGAAGTAGCGAAAGATCTCGCATACCTGGGTTTTATTCCACACGCGTCCAGTAACTTGCGAAGGCGGGGCTGCAGAACGCCGAATCGGCGTTGGGTTCGAGTCAAAGGCTGGACGTTGGCAGGTCGGCACGCAAAGCAGAAACCTCGGTCACGTAGCGCCAAGCTCCGGGTTTGCGCGGTGGTGGGTTTACCCACGACCGCGGCGGCGTTTCTGGCGGCCGCAGTGGGCTCGATTGCCCCCGCCCCGCAGGCCAAAGCCGACTTCGGCATCGACGATCTGATCATGAACTTGCTCGACCCCGGCGTCCTCGCCGCTGCCGCCGAGCCCGCCGCGACTTTGGACTTGAGCACTCTGCTGGCTGATCTTGTGAACAGCACGGGAGTAACCGATACCCCCGCTCTCGCGATCGACTGACCTCGCCCTGCCGCGACCCAAGCTCGGTCGTCGCCTCAATCGCGGCTGCTGCGGAACCCGCCTCGGCCGCGCCTGCCGCCGACCCCACTTTCGATTTGAGCGGTCTGCTGGCCTTCTTTGGCTTCGTCGGCACTGGGCAACCCGACAGCATCGCCTTCGCCGACTCCTTCCAGGCGGGCCTCTACCAGCCCGTGCACACGATCGTTGAGGACTGGATCAACAGCCCAGTCGGCCAGTTCGTCGACGGCGACATCAATAGCCTGTTCCAGACGCCAAGCAACGTCTGTGGCGTGATTTGCGACGGCGTGCCTGGAACGCAAACGGACCCCACCGGGGGTATCGGCGGACTGTTGCTCGGCGACGGCGGCGCAGGCTATGACGCCACCGCGGATCCCGGCATGACCGGTGGTGACGGCGGCAGTGCCGGGCTCTTCGGTGATGGTGGCGCCGGCGGTGGCGGCGGACTCGGCGCCGACGGTGGTAACGGCGGCGCCGGTGGCGAAATCATGGGCAACGGCGGCATCGGCGGCGCCGGCGGTGATGGCACTGCCACTTTGGCCGCCGGTTATGGCGGTGACGGCGGGAGCATCGGCCAAAACCCCACTGATGTCAGTGCGCTCGGCAACGGCGGCGACGGCGGTGTGGGCGGGGGCGGCTATGCGAGCGGTGCCGGCGGCTATGCGGGCGGCAACGGCGGCGCCGGGGGTGATGGTTCGGCGTTGATCGGATACGGCGGCACCGGCGGTGCTGGCGGTGCCGGTGGTAATGGCGGCGCCGGAGGTATGGGCGGAGCCGGCGGCACCAGCGGCGTGGGCCAAGCCCCCGGCGGCGCTTCGGGCTAGCCGGGCGTCAACGGCCCGGTCGGTGCAAGCAGTTTGCCCTGACAATGCGACTCTGTCTGCCCTGGTTGCGACACGGTCACGGACTCATACCTTTTGAAACCTGATCGGTTTCACTCGCCACATCCGCCTCTATCGTCACATGAGCAACTTCGGACGTCAACGTAATCCAAGGCGGGCTAACGGCGACGGCTCTTCCCTGGAGAGGTGGGACATGTCGACGATTCGTCGCATCCTTTCGGTATCGGTGGCGGCGGCCACCGTTGTCGGAGTCATCGTGCCGGTCGGCTATGCCCCTCCGGCGGGAGCGGTGCCGTGCTCAGCCCCGGAGGCCAATGTGCCGCCACCTGCCGGGATGCCGACCATTCCCTCGCCCGGGCCGGCCGCGCCACCGACCGGGCGCAGGCCGCGCGGCACCAACGACAACGCGCCGTTGCCTAAACTGGGCCCGCTGATTTCGGGGCTGCTCAAGGCCATCCCGCAACGGCCGGCGCAGCTACAGGCGGCGGTGACGCCTGTTCCCCCGGTTCCAGGCGCGGGCCTCCCGCAGTCACCGAACGTCAATCAGGCTGTCCCGGAAGCTGTTCCGGTGCCGCCGTCGCCGCCTCCCGCCGGGATCGCGGGTGCGCCGACGTCACTCGTCGAATACGTGACCGGACCCAACAGCCCGAACCGGACCCTGGAAAGGTTCGGCATCTCCGGCACCGACCTCGGGATCCCTTGGGACAATGGCGATCCCGCCAACCGTCAGGTGTTGATGGCGTTTGGTGACACGTTCGGTTACTGCGCCGTGCATGGTCAGCAGTGGCGTTACAACGTGCTGTTCCGCAGCCAGGACCACGATCTGTCGCACGGCATTCACGTGGCCGACGGCGTGCCCAACAGCCCCTACTCCGGCTCGCCGGTGTGGGCACCGGGCCTGTCCAAGCAGGTGCTCAACAGCATCCACAAGGCGGGGCACGAGACCGGAATCATCCCGACGTCCGCGCTCTCGCTCGGGCGAACCCAGTACATGAGCTTCATGTCGATCAAGAACTGGGGTCGCGACGGGGAGTGGTCGACGAACTACTCGGGGATCGCGCGCTCGTTGGACAACGGTCAGACGTGGGGTGTCTACCCCAGCAGCGTCCGTCTGGCAGGGGCGGACACCGTGCCCGGCGGGCGGTTCGTTCCTGGTAACGAGAACTTCCAGATGGCCGCGTTCATGCGCGGCAAGGACGGCTACCTGTACTCGTTCGGAACCCCCGCCGGCCGCAGCGGTGCGGCGTTCCTGTCCCGCGTGCAACCGAACGCCTTGCCGGATGTCGGCAAGTATCAGTACTGGAATGGTGAGGGACACGGATGGGTGCCGGGCGACCCGGGCGCCGCGACGCCGATCTTCCCCGGGCCGGTCGGCGAGATGTCGGCGCAGTACAACGACTACCTGAAGCAGTATCTGGTGCTCTACACCAACGGTGGCAACAACGACGTCATCGCGCGAACCGCGCCGGCACCGGAGGGGCCGTGGAGTCCCGAGCAGCCGCTCGTGTCGTCGTTCCAGATGCCCGGCGGTATCTACGCGCCGATGATTCACCCCTGGTCGAGCGGCAAAGACCTGTACTTCAATCTGTCGCTGTGGTCGGCCTACGACGTGATGCTGATGCACACCGTGCTGCCGTAGTCAGGCAGTCAGGCTGAAGCTCATGGATACCGTCGTTCCTTTTGGCGTGCAATCCAGTTCCAGCCAGTCGCTCACTGCACGGATCAACAGCAAGCCGCGTCCGCGTACGCCGGGGTCAGCCGCGGCCGGCCTCCACTTACCTTTGTCGATGATCTTGAGATCCACACGCGCGCCGTCGTTTTCGCCGTTGATCCGAACCTTGCCCAGCTTTCGGCCCTGGTAACCGTGTTCGATGCTGTTGGCGACGGCCTCGTTGACCGCCAGCACGATGTCGGCAACCCGCTCCTCGGCCACACCGGCGCCGCGAAGCCATCCCGAGAGTTGGTGGCGTAGTTCGCCCAGCTGGTCGGCGTTGACAGTCCGGTGGATAGCCAGCGGCGGGAACGGCCGTCGATAGACGACGATCGCGATGTCGTCGTCGTATCCGGCCGGCGGCGCCAGCTCGCTGAGCACCGCGTCCGCCACCTCGTCGACGGTCAGGTTCAGCCCGCGTGCCACCGTCGCGCCAAGGCGCGCGATACCGTCGTCGAGCGCCACGTCGCGCCGCTCGACCAGCCCGTCGGTGTAGAGCATCAGCGTCGAGCCGGGCGGCAGCGTCACCGACGCCTGCGGACGAGAAGCCTTGCGCTGCACGGCTAATGGCACCGAGCGAGCGTCCGAGATCAGGGTGTGCGCCACCCCCGGCGCGGCCAGCACGGCAGGCAGATGGCCGGCACAGCTGTAGGAGAATTCGCCGGATTCGGTGTCGAGGACGGCCAGAAAAACGGTCGTGCAAAACGCATCTGGGATCAGTTCGGCGACCGCGTCGAGCTCTTCGAGCAACATCGCGGGCTCGGCGCCGGTGAGTAGCAGCGCCCGTGCGGAGGCGCGAAGCTGCCCCATCACCGCCGCGGCCGAGAGGCCGCGTCCTACGCAGTCGCCGACGATGATGCCGATCCGGTTGTCACCGACGGGCAGCACGTCATACCAGTCGCCGCCGATTTCGAGCGGCGTCACCGCGGGCTCGTAGCGAACCGCGAAGCCGGGAGGAAGTTCGGTGGGCGCCAGCATGGCGTGCTGCAGGGTGAGCGAGGTTTCCCGGGCGGCTTCGAATTGGCGCACGTGCTGGATCGCCAGCCCGAGGTGGCCGACCAGCACGGTGACCAGCAGGCGGTCCTCCCCGCTGATCCGCCGGGGCACCCGAAGCTCGAGCCACAAGGCGACACCGCCCCCGCCGGTGAGGACGGCGACGATGCCGCTCGATTGTCCTGGCGCATCGGGACTTTCGATCGGCTGGACAGTGAGCGGCAACTGGCGGCGGGCCTGCTGGAAGATCTCCTGGAGCGTCGGATCGAGAAGCTTCCACTTTGGTGAAAGCCGCTCCCCGGCAACCTGAATCGTGGGGTCTGCTCCGCTGGTGGGCCACACCGCGGCCACCACCCGATGCACATCGAGTGCGAGACGGCACTCGTCGAGGGTGATCGTCAAAACCTCTGACATGCTCTTGGCCACGCTGACCGCCGTGGCCAGGCGTAGTACTGCGCTTTCCCGCGCGGCGAACGCGCGTTCGGCGGTGATGTCGCGAAGTGTGCCCACGTACACGTCGTCGTCGGTGTTGTCAGGTTTGACCCGGTTGACGTTGGCGGCGACCCACACCAGTCGGCCGTCGCGATGACGGATCGGAGTTTCGTACTGAACCTGGGTGTCATCGCGCAGCCTGGATTGTTGTAGCCGCGCGGCCTTTTCGTCGACCAGCCAGGGGTACGGCCATCGGTAGGGCAGGCCGTGTGCCGGGTAGCCGGTGAGTTTGGCGAAGGCATCGTTGAGTTCGATGATCGAGCCGGCGCGGTCGGAGACGAAGAACCCCTCCTGCAGTGAGTTCACCACCGCATTGCGGAACACGTCGCGATCGGCGAGGTCGTCGGCGCGGGCCCGCTGTTCCTCGGATCGCCGGGTCGCGGCGTCGAGCGGGGCAAGCGTGTGCAGCAGGAAAGCCAGCGCCTCCGCGCCGTCGAAGTCCGGAATGTCTTGCACCAGTTCGCGGACAAGCTCAGAGTGTTGCTCGACGATCCCCAGCATGCCGACGTCGTCGTTCAGCGCCTGGCGCCCGAGCTCGTTGCCGACCGTGAGGTCTTTCTCGCTGGGCGGCGTCTGCAGGTAGGCGCGCAACGCGGCTGCGTACAGGGTGCTGAAATCGTCGGATGTCATGCGGAAAGCACCGGCGCGACGATCATCAGGGCCGGCGCGGCGACGTCGACATTGAACCTCCCGGTTCTCCGCGGCAGACAAAAGTCTGGGGCTTCACATTAACCGAGGCGCATAGCGGGCAGGCGTGCAGTACGATTTCTGCGAATTTGCCAGGCGGCTCGGGTCGGCACCGGATCCGCCGGGTGCTACCCGACGTCAGACGAAGGATGGCCGTTGTCAGCTGCGGATACGCTCACCACCTCCGTCGCCCATCGGGATGGCGCTGCGGTGGTGAGCGTTGGCGGCGAGATCGATCTGAGCACCGCGCCCGCTTTCGAAGAGGCGATCACGGAAGCTCTCGAAGCCCATCCGCCCGTCCTCGCGATCGAGCTGTCGGACGTGACGTTCATGGCGTCGGTGGGTTTGAGGATCTTGGCGGCCACCAATGAAAAAATCGGCGCATCGACCCGGATCGCCGTGATAGCGGACAATCAGGCGGCCGCCAGACCGATCAAGTTGACCGGCCTCGACACGATCGTCGCGCTGTACCCGTCACTCGATGAGGCTCTCGCCGGGTTGAGTGACAACGCCTAGGGGCGCAGCACCTGTCGGGCGATCGCGTATTTGTGTACCTCGGTCGGCCCGTCGTAGAGCCGGAATGCCCGAATGTCGGAGAAGATCATCCCGACCGGTGTCTCGTCGGAAATGCCTATGCCGCCGAGGATTTGGACACAGCGGTCGGCGACCTTGAACAGCTCCTCGGACACGTAGGCCTTGACCATCGAGCTTTCGTGCCGGCCGGTGCCCCGATCGCCCATGTCCAGCGTCCAGCACGCCCACCAGATGGCAAGTCGGCATTGCTGCAAGGCGATCTCATTGTCGGCGATCATGAAGCTGACGCCTTGATGCTCACCGAGGGTCTTACCGAACGCGGTGCGCTCGCGAGCATGGCGGATCGCGATCGACTGCGCGCGTGACGCAGCACCCAGCCAGCGCATGCAGTGCGTCAGCCGCGCCGGCGCCAGCCGCAACTGCGCGTAGCGCAGCGCCTGGCCGACCTCACCCAGGACCGCCGACGCGGGCAGTCGCAGATCGTTGAACTGCACGACGCCGTGGCCTTCGACGTAGTTGCGGTCCATCGTGTTCATCACCCGCTCGATCACCAGACCTTCCGGGCCGTGCGGCCCGCCTTCGCAGAGGAACAGCGTCGGGCCGTCCGGGCCATGCGGGATTCGGGGCGACGCGGGCCATGATGATCCAGGTCCGCGCGCCGTTCGCGCCGGTGATCAGCCACTTGCGGCCGTTGATGACGTAATGGCTGCCGTCGAATTCCGCGCTGGTGTTGAGCTGGTTGGGATCCGAACCGGCGCCGCCGGGCTCGGTCATGGCGAACACCGACCGCTGCCGTCCGTCGATCACCGGGATGAGGAACTGCTCGACTTGTTCTTGACTGGCGACCCGCCCTAGCAGAAACATGTTGCCCTCGTCGGGCGCAGCGCAGTTGAGCGCAATCGGGCCCAGCGTCGACCAGCCCGCCGCCTCGAACAGCACCGCCTGCTCGCGGTGCGACGGCTCGCGCCCGCCAAAACGCTTGGGCGCCTGGAAAGTCAGCAGACCGGCGTCGCGGGCCAGCTCCACCAACTCGGTGCGCAGGCCGTCGTCGGGACCGTGCCGGGTGAGCCGGGGGTCGGTTTCGTACGGCACGATCTTGTCGCTGACGAACGCGCGGATCTGGTCGCGCAGCGCGGCGGTGTCGGCGGGTATGTCGAAGTCGATCATCGAGTTTCCATCAGGGTCAGGGCCTGCTCGAACAATCGCACGGTGGCCTCGTGGAGCAAGTCGCCGACCTCCTTCGGGGCCTTGCCGGCGTAGGCCCGCGCATGGGTGCCTTCCAGCACGATGCCGAGCTTGAAGCACGCCAGAACGGTGTACCAGGTGATGTGTGACAGGTCGCGAGTGGTGTTGCGGGCGTACTGCTCGACCAGATCGCTGGGGGCGGCCGACCCACCCTTCTCGAACAGCGCGCCGCCGAATGCCGCGGACTGTCCCCAGGTGGCCAGCAGCCAGCCGAGGTCGAGCAACGGATCGCCGATCGTGGACATCTCCCAGTCGACGATCGCGACGACCTCGGGGCCGGTGCGGGAGAACATCACGTTGGCGGCGTGATAGTCGCCGTGCATGATGCCCGGCGTCCACTGCGCCGGCCGGCCTTGATCGAGCCAGCCGGCGACATCGTCGACGCCGGGGATGTCCGGGCCGGGGTAGTTGTCGAACTCCTGGTATGACTCCAGCTCCGAAAGCCAGCGCGGCACTTGACGTTCCAGGAAACCGTCCGGCTTGCCGTAGTCGTTCAAGCCCACCGCGGCGTAGTCGACCGCGCCGAGCTTGGCCAAGGACTCGGCCATCGACAACCCCATCGCGAAACGTACTGCCGGATCGGCGGCGTGCAGCTCCGGCAGTTCCTGGCCGGCGTTGAACCCGTCGATCGGCTCCATCAGATAAAAAACCGCGTCGCCGAGCACGTCGGTGTCGGCGCAGCTGGCGATCAGGTGGGGATGCGGCACGTCGGTGCCGGCCAGCGCCGCCAGTACTTCGGTCTCCCGCATGATCACGACGTTGCTGCGTGGCCGCAGATGCTTCGGCCCGCGGCGCAGCACATACGGTCGGCCCGAGCGGATGAAGCGGAGCATGATGTTCTGCGTTCCGCCGGTGATTGTGGAGACGTGCTCCAGCGGGCCATCTCCCAACCCCTGGTCCGACATCCACTCCGCGAGGCCGTCCGGGGCTTTGAGCTCCTCCACGGAAGTGAAGCTACCGCAGCGTCCTCACAGCCGGCCCACGTAATGTCCGATGCTGGCTACTAACGGCAGGAGCGACGATGGCGCGGACCGACAACGATTCCTGGGACATCACCGAGAGTGTGGGGTCGACCGCGCTCGGTGTCGCCGCGGCCCGGGCCGCCGAGACCGCCAGCGAAAACCCGCTGATCCAGGATCCGTTCGCCCGCGCTTTCCTGGATGCCGCCGGTCCGGGCATGTGGAGCTTGACGTCGGATCCCGAGCTGTCGGCCGCGCTGACCGAGCTGGTTCCGGACCTCGGCGTCCACACGCAGGCGATGGTCGACTTCATGGCCGTGCGCACCAAGTGGTTCGACGAGTTGTTCCTCGACGCGGTGGCCTCCGGTATCCGGCAGGTGGTGATCCTGGCGTCTGGCCTGGACTCGCGCTCCTGGCGGCTGTCGTGGCCCGACGGGACCACGGTGTACGAGCTGGACCAGGCGAAAGTGCTGGAGTTCAAGTCGAGCACGCTGCACAACCATGGTGCGCAGCCGGCCGCCAATCTGGTGAACGTCGCGGTGGACCTGCGCCAGGACTGGCCAACTGCGTTGCAGCAAGCCGGCTTTGACGCATCTGCGCCGACGATGTGGTCGGCCGAGGGGTTACTGCGCTATTTGCCTGCGGCGGCGCAGGATCTCTTGTTCGAACGGATCGATTCGCTCAGCGCGCCCGGCAGCAGGTTGGCGACGAACGGGCCTTCGAAGAACGCGGTGAATCCGGATCTGTTGGCCAGCCAGCACGAGCAGTCGAAGCGCCTGCGGGCCGCGGCGGCTCAGGTGCTCGGCACCGAGATCCCTAACGTCGAAGAACTCTGGTACCCGGAGGAGCGCACCGAGATCGTCGACTGGTTGGGCGCGCACGGCTGGGAAGCGTCGGCGATCGGCATGGCTGATTTGCTGGCCCGGCACGGTCGGAGCGTGCCGGCGGACGACGTGATGCCGCCCGTCGTCTTCACCTCGGCCCAGCATCCCTGAAGCCCGGCGTCCCTAGATTTGCTGAAGCCGCGACGCCGGTCAATTCATCGGCTGCGGCCTTTTGGTACGTGGGTACCTCATTGGGGCCTGCCATTTCGACAAATCCGCTGTTAGGCGCCATCCCGGCGGGATTACCCCCGTGCCGGTATTTCAGATGCTGTGTCCAAATGTTTGGACGCTATCCGCGTTGGGTACCTTAGCCAAGCTCTACGATTTTGCCCGACATTGATGGAGGTCAGGATGCGTGGTGGAGGTTTGATCAGTGCGATCGTGGTGGTCTGGTTGGTGATCGGCGTGATCGCCGCATTCCAGCGGGACTATCTGAAAAATACCGATCAGAATTGTGCCACTTTAAGCACTATCGCGGTCACCGTGTTGGTAGGTCCCTTGAATTATGCGGGGGTCAACCCGAAGGTGGCCGATTGCCATTTACCGCAACCCAGTTCGATGCCTGCTCTGGACGTCGACCAACTGATTGGAATGGAGGCGTCATGATCGGCCTCGGAGTCATCTTGTTGATTTTGGGGTACGTCCTGAAAGTGGCTGTGCTGCAGACAATCGGCGTCGTGCTCCTGGTGATCGGTGCCGTGTTGTGGGTTCTCGGTTCTGTTGGACGACCAGTGGGCGGCAGGCGTTATTGGTACTGACGCCTACTAATGCGACACCCATCTGAATAACTGCCTGAACAACTGGAAAACATGGAGGCATCATGATTGTGCTCGGAATCGTTTTGATCGTCATCGGATATTTTGTTCCAAGTCTCAGCATCTTGTACACGATCGGCGGCATTCTCGTCGTCATCGGTGTGATTCTGTGGATCCTTGGGGCAGTCGGACGTCCGGTGGGCGGTCGAAAAGTCTGGTTCTAACCGCTGACCTGCGGCTGGGTTGGCTCACAGCTGACACACAGTAGCGCCATAGCAACGCCTCATCGCGTTGCGCATACTGGGTAGTTGTGAGCCAACCCCAAGCCCCCGTCGGGCAAGCCCCCGTAGAGCGGGTCGTCATGCGTCGCGCCGACGGAAATCCGATCAACGTTTTGGTGGTCGACGACGAACCCGTTCTCGCTGAGATGGTTTCGATGGCATTGCGCTACGAAGGCTGGAACATCGCGACCGCCGGTGACGGTGCGGGGGCCTTGGAGTCCGCCCGCTCGCAGCGTCCGGACGTCGTCGTTCTCGATGTGATGCTGCCCGACATGAGCGGGCTCGACGTCCTACGCAAACTTCGCGAGGAGACCCCGCAGCTGCCGGTGTTGTTGCTGACGGCGAAGGATGCTCTCGAGGACCGCATCGCGGGCCTCACCGCCGGTGGTGATGATTACGTCACCAAACCGTTCAGCCTGGAAGAAGTGGTGCTGCGGCTGCGCGCACTGCTGCGCCGGACGGGCGTGACGACCGAGGACAGCGGCGCACAGCTTGTGGTCGGCGATCTGGTGCTCAACGAAGACAGCCACGACGTGACCCGTGCCGGCGAGCCGATCTCATTGACGTCCACCGAATTCGAGTTGCTGCGCTTCATGATGCGTAACTCCAAGCGAGTCCTGAGCAAGGCCCAGATCCTCGACCGGGTGTGGAGTTACGACTTCGGTGGTAGGTCCAACATCGTCGAGCTCTACATCTCCTACCTACGCAAGAAGATCGACAGCGGGCACGAGCCCATGATTCACACGCTGCGCGGCGCCGGCTACGTCCTCAAGCCGGCTCGCTAGCCATGGGCGGGGGCTGGTCCCTTCGGCTTCGCCTGTTGGTCGGTCAGCTGGTCGTTCTCGTCATCGTCTGTATCGGCATCGGCGCGGCAACCGAACTCGCTCTCTACAAGTACCTGTTGGCGCAGCTCGATACCCAGCTCCACGATGCCTCGCAACGCTCGGTACGGATCTTCGCCGAGCCGCCCACCGCGCCGTGGCGGCATCATCCGCGGCCGTTCCCCCGGCCCGGGCCTGGCCCGGTCTTTTTGGACGCGCCGGCTCAGCCGGTCGGCATCGTCGCGGCGGTGATCAGAAACGGCGGGGAGATCGAGGCCGGCTACCTGACCGCGGCCGGCGGACGTGCCGCCGTGACCGATGCGGCCCGGGGGGAGCTCGGCAAGGTGGCGGTCGACCGGCCTCCGGTGACCCGGGACATCGACGGCTTGGGCCGGTACCGCGTGGTTGCCGCCTACGCCCGCCGCAGTGGTGACATCGTCATCACCGGCCTGTCGATGGCCGATGTGGACGCCACCATGATCCGCGTGCTGCTGATCTTCGGTGTCGTCACCGCGATCGCCGTCGCCGCGGCCACCACCGCCGGCATCGTGATCATCCGGCGGGCGCTGGCGCCACTACGCCGCGTCGCCCAAACCGCCGGCGAGGTCGTCGACCTGCCACTGGACCGCGGCGAGGTGGCATTGCCGGTGCGGGTACTCGAGTCAGATGCCAACCCGCGCACCGAAGTTGGCCAGCTCGGGTCTGCGCTCAACCAGATGCTCGACCACGTCAGTGCCGCGCTGTCGGCGCGGCAGGCCAGCGAGACGCGGGTGCGGCAGTTCGTCGCCGACGCCAGCCACGAGCTGCGCACCCCGCTGGCCGCCATCCGTGGCTACACCGAGTTGGCGCAGCGGGTGGGCCAATACCCGGGTGACGCCGAGGCCGTCACGCATGCGATGAGCCGCGTGCAGTCCGAAACCGAACGGATGACGCATCTTGTCGAGGACCTGCTGCTGCTCGCGCGCCTGGACTCCGGCCGGCCGCTGGAACGCGGGGCGGTCGATCTTTCGCGGGTCGCTGTGGACGCGGTCAGCGATGCGCATGTCGCCGGTCCGGATCATGAGTGGGAGCTCGACCTGCCCGAAGAGCCGGTGATGGTGTCCGGCGACGCGGCTCGGCTGCATCAGGTGATGACCAACCTGCTGGCCAACGCGCGCGTCCACACCGGCGCGGGCACCGTCGTGACCACGCGATTGGGCGCGGATGGCACGCATGCCGTGCTGAGCGTGTGCGACAACGGCCCCGGCATTCCGGAGCAGCTGCAGTCAGAAGTGTTCGAGCGGTTCGCCCGCGGTGACACGTCGCGATCCCGCAAAGGCGGCAGCACGGGATTGGGCCTGGCCATCGTCTCGGCGGTGGTGAAGGCACACCACGGCACGATCACGTTGGAGAGCGCGCCGGGCCACACGGACTTTACGGTCCGATTGCCACTCGCCGACGACGCTTGAGGGTACAGCCGGGCGAGAGCGACGCCGGGTCGTCGCTGTCGCTCGGTCTGACTACCTCGAGATGAACCCTAGGGGCAGGTCACATCGATTTCGAAGGACTTGTTCACGGGCTGCATCGGGTTGGCCATGTCCACCCCGGTCGCGGTTCCGCTGATCGTGTACTTGCTGCCGTCTTTGGTTGCTTCGGCCTTGCCCGCGCCGGGAACGCCCGGTGTGTAGCCAAGCGTCACCCCGCCGACGTTGCCCAAACCGACGGACTTCACCACTGGCGGGTTTGCATCGGTGAGCACGACTCCGATGCCGGTTTGTGCTCCACCGATAGCGATGTTCTCGGTGCCGGCGGCCGACGTGCAGGCGACGGTGCCCTGTACGTTCTGGTCTTTGCCGTCGATGGTGACCTTCGCTGTCGACGAGCCACTCGAGGCGGTGGCGCCGCTGCTTGAGTTCGACGCGCTACTGGAACCGCCCGACGACTTCTTGTCACTCGAACAGCCAGACAGGCCCACTACGACGATCGCCGTCGCTGCTGCAGCGACCGTTACTGAACGCTTCACCCGGTACTCCTTTGTTGTATGTAGCGGCACGTCGGCAATGACGGCCGTTTCGGCAGTATGCAGCTTTGCTGAAAGCACGGATAGCACTTTGAGCAAAATTGAGCTGCCTGTTGAGAGGGCATGCGCCCGCTTCACCCGACGTTTGCCGGCCGGCTTCTCGATTGGCCTGTCCGGGCTCGTGCAGACTGGAAGGATGAGCCGGTGGACCCGCTGCCGCTCGATGACACCGCCGATTTCGACGACGCCGACCGGGGATTCATCGGCGCGCTGACGCCGTGCGTCGTCAAGGCCGCCGACGGACGCGTGGTCTGGGACAACGACGCCTACGCGTTCCTCGCCGGCGATGCGCCGCCGTCCGTGCACCCGAGCCTGTGGCGGCAGTGCCAGCTGACCGCCAAACAAGGCCTCTACGAAGTGGTACCGGGCATCTACCAGGTCCGCGGCCTGGACCTTTCCAACATCAGCTTCGTCGAGGGCGACACCGGGCTGATCGTGATCGACCCGCTGATCTCCACCGAGGTGGCGGCCGCGGCGCTACAGCTTTACCGCACCCACCGGGGCGAGCGACCCGTCGTCGCGGTGATTTACACCCATAGCCACGTCGACCATTTCGGCGGCGTGCTGGGCGTGACCTCGCAGGCCGACGTCGACGCCGGCAAGGTGGCGGTACTGGCGCCCGAGGGGTTCACCGAGCACGTCGTGCAGGAGAACGTCTATGCCGGGCCCGCGATGACGCGTCGCGCCACGTACATGTATGGCAGCCTGCTGGCGCGCGGTCCGGAAGGACATGTCGGTTGCGGCCTGGGCCAAGTGCCGTCGCAGGGTGAGGTAGCGCTGATAGTGCCGACCGTCGACGTTGCGAGCACCGGTGAAACCCACACCATCGACGGGGTCGAGATCGAGTTTCAGATGGCGCCGGGCACCGAGGCGCCGGCCGAAATGCACTTCTACTTCCCGCGATTCCGCGCGTTGTGCATGGCCGAGAATGCCACCCACAACCTGCACAACCTGCTGACGCTGCGCGGCGCGCTGGTCCGCGATCCGCACGCCTGGTCCGGGTACCTGACCGAGGCGATCGACTCGTTCGCTGACCGCTCCGACGTCGTCTTCGCCTCACATCATTGGCCGACGTGGGGACGTGAGCGACTGGTCGAATTCCTTTCGCTGCAACGCGATCTGTACGCGTATCTACACGACCAGACGCTGCGGATGCTCAACCAGGGTCACACCGGGGCCGAGATAGCCGAGACGATGCAGATGCCCCCGGCGTTGGAGCGGGCCTGGCACACCCACGGCTACTACGGGTCGGTCAGCCACAACGTCAAGGCGATCTATCAGCGTTATATGGGCTGGTTCGACGGCAACCCGGCCCGGCTGTGGCCGCACCCGCCGGAAGCACTGGCCGGCCGGTATGTCGAGGCGATCGGCGGCATCGACCGCGTCGTCGAACTTGCCCAGCAGGCGTTCGACTCTGGCGACTTACGTTGGGCTGCAACCTTACTCGATCACGCGGTCTTCGCCGACGAGGCGCATCCCGGTGCCCGCACCCTGCTGGCGGCCACGTTGGAACAGTTGGCGTACGGGGCGGAGAACGCGACGTGGCGCAACTTCTTCCTCTCCGGAGCCACCGAGTTGCGCGACGGGAACTTCGGCACCGCGACTCAGACCAACTCGCCGACGCTGTTATCTCAGCTGACGCCGGAGCAGATCTTCGACGGGCTGGCCATCACGCGTCAACGGACCCCGGGCGTGGGACCTGGACTTGGCGCTCGACGTCACGTTGAGCGATCGTGGACAGCAATTACCGGCTCGACGCTGCGCAATGGCGTGCTGGTGCACCGCCAAGTGTCGCCGATTCGGCAACAGCGAACGTGACCATCAAGCTGGACAATGCTTTTCGCCTGCTCATGGCTGGCGATGGGCGACACTCGGCTCACCGGGGCTGGAGATATCCGGCGACCAGAGCGCCCTGCAGCAACTGCTGGGTGTGCTCGACCCAGCCGACCCTGCGTTCAACATCGTCACGCCGTGATCAGGTGTTCGACGTCCGAAACTGCACCGAGGGCTGTGATCGCCGTGAATTGCACGGCCCTGGACGCTATCTGCGAGTCAGGCCACGTCGATGACCACCTTGCCGATCGCCTTGCGATCGGCAACGAGCCGTAACGCCGCTGCGGTGTCGGCAAGCGGGAACCGCGCACCGATATAGGGCCGGATGACCCCCGTGGCGAACATCTCGGTCAACTCCCGCACGTCGCGCTCAGAATCGTCTGGCCTGTCGCCGACAAATGAGCGAATCTCCATGCCACGGACGGATATTCCCTTGAGCAGAACGAGGTTCAGCGGGATGGAAGGGATCGCGCCCGCGGCGTAACCGAGGGTGATGAAGGTGCCGCCCCGGGCGAGCGCCCGCAGCGACGGCTCCGCATAGCGTCCTCCGACCGGGTCGAGCACTGCGCGGGCGCCGTCGCCGG
The DNA here is from genome assembly GCA_963796825.1 of uncultured Actinomycetota bacterium. GTDB lineage: Bacteria > Actinomycetota > Actinomycetes > Mycobacteriales > Mycobacteriaceae > Mycobacterium. Next base: position 1,183,816 of record CAWCNE010000002.1, on the reverse strand, counting down.
TGAGCTCGCGGATCCGGGTTTTCAGGTCTTCCCGGTCGTAATCGACCGTCGCCTCCGCTCCGCGCTGCCGGCACAGCTCGAGCTTTTCCGGGCTCGACGCGGCGGCCAGCACCCGCGCGCCCATCGCCACCGCCAGATCCACTGCGGCCAAGCCCACGCCGCCTGCCGCGCCGAGGACGACGACCCAATCACCCGCAGCGACGGCGGCGACAGATCGCAGCGCGTGATACGCCGTCCGGTAGGTGACGCCGAACGCCGCCGCGGACGCATAGTCGATGTCGCCGGGTATCTCGGCGACCCCCGCCGCGTGCAGGAGCGCTTGCTCGGCGAAAGCCCCGACGAACGTGGCGGCCGAAACACGTTGGCCCGGGCGGAAAGACACGCCCTCGCCGACCGCGATGACCTCCCCGGCGAGCTCGCTGCCCGGGGTGAACGGCACCGGGGCCTTGACCTGATACTTACCTTCGATCATGAGCACGTCGGGGAAGTTGACCGCCGCCGCGTGTACCCGCACCACCAGCTGGCCCGGTCCCGGCACCGGATCGGCCACCTCGTCGATGACGAGGTCCTCCGGCGGTCCGTACGACTGGCAGAGCACGGCACGCATCAGCTGACCCCCAGCCCGCGTAGGCAGAATTGCACCAGATGGTCGACGTCGGCCGACGCGGGCCGCTGCGCGGAATCCAGATAGCGGCGCATCGCCGATACCGTGCAGTGGAACACGACATCGGCATCGCGCTGAATGTCGTTGCTGCCCAACGCCGCAATCGGCTCGACCAGCAGTTCACGCATTGGCCGCATGATCGCATCGTCGGCGGCCCGCCAGTCGGTGGTGGCCGAAACCTGGCCGGCAGCAGCCCGACTCATACTGATCAGGTGCGGGTCGGCGACCTGCGCCAGCGCACCCTCGATCCAGCGTCGCACCTGACCCGCCGGTGTGCCTTCCTTGGTCATCTGGTGCTGCAGGTAGGAGACGACAATCCCGACGCCGCGTTCCATCACCGCGAGGATCACGTCGTCTTTGCCGGCGAAGTAGCGGTAGAACGCCTTGTTCGACGAGCCGGCCTCGGCGACGATGTCGCTGACCCGCGGCGGTTCCGGTGCCACGCGTTCCATCACCCGAACGGCGGCGGCAAGGATGCGCTCGACCTCCTCGGTCGCCTCCCGATGACGATCGTCGAGCGCACGTTCGACGGCTGCGGTGACGCGGCTACTGGCCAGCGCTCTGTCAGACAAGGGCGGCACCGTATTTGGCGCGAACAGCCTCGCGGCGTACGTCGAGCATCTCGCTGGGCCACTCGGCACCCTCGGCCTCGACGTTTTTGAGCAGCATGCGGGCCAGGTTGACTTTGTGCGCCTCGGTCGGCCCATCGGCCAGGCCCAGCGCGATACCGCCGATCAGGACGTTGACCAGCGGCAGCTGATCGGTCAGGCCGAGCGCGCCGTGCACCTGAATAGCCCGCAGTGCAATCGATTTCAGCACCTGCGAGGCAAGGATCTTGCACGTCGCGATTTCGGCGCGCGCGCCGTGCTCGTCACCGCTGTCGATCAGCCAGGCGGCGTGCAGCACGGTCAGCCGGAACGGCGTCAGCTCGGTGTAGGAGTCGGCGACGAACTCCTGCACCAACTGCTTGTCGGCCAGCAAAGTGCCTTGTGTGAATCGGCTTTTCGCGCGCCGCGCCATCATCTCGACAGTGCGCTGGGCCATTCCGATCGCAGCGCATCGCGTGGTGCAGCCGGCCCCCGGCCAGCCGGGTCTGCAGGATCAGGAAGCCCTGTCCGGGTTCGCCCAGCAACGCGGTCGACGGCACCCGCACGTCGTCGTAGTGAACCAGCGAATGGCCCGGCTCGTGTGGGTCGGCGCCGACCAGATGGTGGTTCGCTTCGATCTTGAGTCCTGGCGTGTCCGCCGGGATCAGGAACGTCGAAGCGCCGTGGTGCACGGCGACGTCGGGATTGGTGATGGCGACGACGATGAAGAACGAGGCGACGGATGCATTGCTGGAGAAGTACTTTCGTCCGGTGATCACCCAGTCGTCACCATCGCGGACCGCTCGGGTGGTGAAGACCCTGGGGTCGGCACCGCCCTGCGGTTCGGTCATCGAGAAACAGGAGAAGATCTCGCCGGACAGCAGCCCGGACAGGTAGCGGTCCTTCTGGTCCTGCAGTGCCGAAGCGGGCGATGATCTCGGCGTTGCCGGTGTCGGGCGCCTGGGTTCCGAACACGATTGGTGCCCACGGGCTACGGCCCAGGATCTCGTTGATCAGCGTGAGCTTGACCGCGCCGAATCCCTGGCCGCCGAGTTCCGGGCCGAGGTGCGGCGCCCACAGACCGTGGTCGCGGACCTGCTGTTTGAGTGGGTCGACGATTCTGCGCCGCTCGTCGTTGAGGGGCAGGAATTCGCAGCCGGGGAACAGCACCTCCAGCGGCTCGACCTCCTCGCGGACGAACTCACGGACCCAGTCGAGCTTCTTCGCGAATTCCGGTTCGGTGGAGAAGTCCCATGCCATATCGAATACTCCTAAGTGCTAGTTAGATCAGGAAAAGCCACCGTCGGCCCGCAGAATCGAGCCGGTGGTGAAGCTGGATGCGTCGGAGGCCAAAAACAATGCGCCACCGACGATTTCGGCTGGGTCGCCGGCCCGCTGCAGCGTCAGGCCGGCGAACGGACTGTGCGCGGCCTGTTCGATATTCCACGACTTGCTGACGTCGGTGAGAAAGGGGCCGGCCATCAGCGTGTTGACCCGGACCTTCGGCCCCAGGGCTCGCGCGAAGCCCTCGGTCATCGCGTTGAGCCCGGCCTTGGACGACGCGTAGGGGATGATGTCGGGCGTCGGGCGCAGCGAGCCCGCGGTGCTGACGTTGATGATCGACCCGCGGCCGGCCGCCACCATCCGCTCGCCGACCAACGCGGACAGCCGGAACGGGCCCTTGAGGTTCAGATTCACCACGGCGTCGAACAGTTTCTCGGTGACGTCGGTCAGCTTGTCGTACAGCGGTGACATGCCGGCGTTGTTGATCAACGTGTCGACCTTGCCGAACCGCTCGTACACCGCGTCGACGAGCCCGTCGAGTTGATCCCAACGACCGACGTGCACCTGATACGGCATCGCCGTGCGACCGGTCTCGCTTTCGATCTGTTCGGCGACGGCTACGCAGTTCTCCATTTTGCGGCTGGCGATCACCACGTCCGCACCGCAGCGCGCGACGCCGAACGCCATCTCCCGGCCCAGCCCTCGGCTGCCGCCGGTGATCAGTATCGTCTGGCCGGTGAGGTCGAACAGCGTTCCGGCATAACTCATTTGAGCGATCCTGCCATCATGGCCGCGGTGGCGATCAGTTGCGGGACCATCGCTCCGAACGCGTCCTGGATCTTCGGGTCGACCTTGCCGCTGCGCACTCCCGCAGCGTAGGTCTTCTCCAGCACGATGCCGAGCTTCCAGTTGGCCAGCACCAGGTAGTAGTCGATGTTGTCGCATCCACAGGCCGCTGACCTTCTCGTAGCGCTCGAGCAACTCGCTGCGCGTCGGCATTCCCGACATGTCGAGATAAAACCCGTCTTCCTTGGGATTTTCGCCGTCGTAACCCAGCAGGCACCACGCCAGGTCCAGCAATGGATCGCCGACCGTCGTCATCTCCCAGTCAACGATCGCCGCCAGCCGGGCCGGCCCGCCGTGCGCGAACATGACGTTGGCGAACTGGTAATCGCCGTGCATGATCCCCGGCGTGTAGTGCGTGGGCCGGTTGCGGGTCAGCCAGTCCGCGGCTTCGTCAAGACCCGGTAGCTCGCGCACCTGGTAGCTGTCGAGGAAGGCCCGCCAGCGATCGACCTGCCGGTCGTGGAATCCGTCCGGCCGGCCGAAGCCGTCCAAACCCTGGGCTCGCCAATCGACCCGTCCCAGCTTGGCCGCGCCCTCGACGAGCTCGAACGCCAAGTCGCGCCGTGCGGTCAGGTCGCTGTCGAACGGCGCCTCCCAGCCGCCGTCCATCGGGCTCCAGCCGTCGATCGCAGCCATCACGTAGAACGGCTTGCCGAAGAGATCGCCGCCGTCGTCCGCGATCAACTCGGCATGGGGTACGTCGGTGCCGCGCAGCGCGCGGACCAGCCGGATCTCGCGGAGCAACCCGTCGATGCGGGCGGCGTCGGCGCGCTCGCCGGGCATGCGCAGCACCATGCGTTCGTCGCCCCGGTGGATCAGATACAGCGTGTTCTGCGAACCTCCGGACAATTGCTCGAGCCGTGGCAACTCGCCGTCGCCGGGAGCGCCGTTCGTGTCCAGCCAGCGTCCGAGAATCTCTGCGTCCAGCATCTGCACACCCCAATCTCCGGACGGAGAATAACATTCTCCGCTGGTGTTGCGAGGGCATTCCGGCTCGTGCTCGGTTTTGGCCCATGCGAGGCTGAGCGGATGCAGTTGCTTCTGATCCGGCACGCGTTGCCGCTGCGCAGCGAACCCGGCCAGGGAGCCGACCCAGACCTCTCCGACGAGGGGCGGGCGCAGGTCGCGCGTCTGCCGGACGCGCTGGCCCGGTTTCCGATCTCCCGGGTGATCAGCAGCCCGCAGCGTCGCGCCGTCCAGACCGCGGAACCGGTGGCCGCGGCACGTGGGCTGGACATCGAGATCGACGACCGTTTCGCCGAGTACGACCGGGAGTTGCCGGTCTACATCCCGATCGAACAGATCCGCGCGGAGAACCCGCAGGAGTGGGCCCGGATGGCCAACGGGCACCTGCCGAGCGCGGTCGACGAGGATGCTTTCCGGGCACGGGTGCAGGCCGCCGTCGACAACGTCGCCGCGACCGCGGAGCACGAGGACACGGTCGTGGTGTTCAGCCACGGCGGGGTGATCAACGTGGTGCTGCACGAGATTCTGGGGACGAGGCGGATCCTGTCGTTTCCGATCGACTACGTGTCGGTGACCCGGTTGCTGTTCTCCCGGTCCGGTCAGGCCAGCGTGGTGACGGTGAACGGGACCGAGCATGTGTGGGACCTGCTGCCGCGCAATCGGCGTGATACCTCCGGTGATAAACAGAAGCCGTGACTCTTGACGGGCTCGATCTCCCTGCGCTGGACAAGCACCTGCGATCGGTCGGGGTGGCCCGCGATGGGGCGTTGACGGGACAGCTGATCTCCGGCGGCCGCTCCAACCTGACCTTTCTGGTCGCCGATGATTCGTCGAAATGGGTGCTGCGCCGTCCGCCACTGCATGGGCTGACGCCGTCCGCTCACGACATGGCGCGGGAGTACACCGTGGTCGCCGGGCTGGCCGACACCGACGTTCCGGTGGCCCGCGCTGTCACGCTGTGCAACGACGAATCGGTGCTCGGCGCCCCGTTCCAAATGGTCGAATACGTTGCGGGGCAGGTGGTGCGCAGCCGGGCCGAGCTCGAGGCCATGGGCGACCAGCACGTCATCGACGCCTGCGTCGACGAGCTGATCAAGGTGCTGGCCGACCTGCACGCCGTCGACCCGGCCGCAGTCGGGCTCGCCGACTTCGGTAAGCCGGGCGGATATCTGGAACGCCAGGTGCGGCGCTGGGGTTCGCAGTGGGAACACGTCCGTCTGCCCGACGATGACCGCGACGCCGACGTCGCGCGGTTGCGTGCGGCGTTGCAGGACGCGGTCCCCCGGCAGAGCCGGACGTCGATCGTGCACGGCGACTACCGGATCGACAACACCATCCTCGACGCCGATGACCCGTCGCAGGTCCGCGCCGTCGTCGACTGGGAACTATCCACGCTGGGCGACCCGCTCAGCGACGCGGCGCTGATGTGCGTGTACCGCGATCCGTCGCTCGACCTGATCATCAACGCGCACGCCGCCTGGACTTCACCGCAGCTGCCGGCCGCCGACGAACTGGCGCAAAAGTATTCGCAGGTGTCCGGGAGTGCGTTGGCGCACTGGAACTTCTACATGGCGCTGGCGTACTTCAAGCTGGCGATCATCGCCGCGGGCATCGACTTCCGAAGGCGGATGTCCGGAGGCGCGAGCGACGCTGACGACGCATCCGACCGGGTCGGCGACACCGTGGCGCCGCTGATCGCCCGCGGGCTGACCGAACTGAAGGCTTGACTCGAGCGACCGGCCAGCGATCGAGGTTCTTCTTTGCGGCCCGCCGCAACTGGTAAATCCGGGCGGTGCCGGCCAGAAACGTGATCAGGCCACCGCACACCGCAGCCAGCAGAATCGCCACCCCGAGCGGCAGCGTCCAATGCCAGCCGAGGAAGGCGAAATCCCCCGGAGTCCGTGTTCTGCGTGATGAAGATCAGCAACACGATCAGGATCAGGAAGCCCGCTGCCAGGAATGACCACAGCCCGGCCGCGCGGGTGAATTTCACCGCCGATTCAGGCGGCGGGAGCCGGTCCGGGGTCGGCGCGGGTGTTACTGGCGGGTCTTCGGGGGACACCGACGCATCGCTGCTCATGGTGTCATCTTTACCCTTTTACCGCCCGAAGTGAACCGAACCACCGGGAAAGGCGTTCAACGCTAGTGTCGGTTGCTATGAACATGCTGCGATGGCGCGGGCACCGCGTCGCGGCGTGGTTGGCTACCGCATGCCTTGCCGCGACGGCGTGCGGGAGCGCAAATCCGCTCGGCGGCGCCTCGAGTGGGCCGAACTCGATCGTGGTCGGATCGGCCGAGTTTTCCGGAGTCCAAGATCGTCGCCGAGATCTATGCACAAACGTTGCAGACCAACGGGTTCAGCGTCGGCCGCCAGATGGGAATCGGCAGCCGGGAGACGTATGTCCCTGCGCTGAAAGATCATTCGATCGATCTGGTGCCCGAGTACGTCGGCAACCTGCTGCTCTACTTGGAACCCGATGCCACCGCGACGATCCTGGACGACGTCGAGCGTGAGCTGAGCAAAAGGCTGCCGCCCGACCTGTCGATCCTGACACCGTCGCCCGCGTGTGACACCGACACCGTCACGGTCACCACCGATACCGCTACCCAATGGAACCTCAAGACGATCGCCGACCTCGCCCCGCATTCAGCCCAGGTGAAGTTCGCCGCGCCCTCGGACTTTCAAGTCCGGCCATCCGGGTTGAAGGGACTGCAGCAGCGGTACGGCCTCGACATCGCGCCCAGTCAACTTCATCGCGATCAGCGACGACGGGGGTGCCGTCACTGTTCGCACGTTGGTTGAGGGAAAGGTCAACGCAGCCAACATCTTCAGCACGTCGCCGGCGATCCTGCAGGGAAATCTGGTGGTGCTTGACGATCCACAGCACAACTTTCTGGCCGGAAACATTGTCCCGCTGGTGAATTCGCAGAAGAAGTCAGACCGGCTCACCAAAGTGCTGGACGCGGTGTCGGCCAAGCTGACCAGCCGCGAGATGGCCAATCTCAATGCTTCGGTGTCCGGCAACTCCGGCGTCGATCCCGACGAGGCGGCCCGAAGATGGCTGCATACCAACAACTTCGACCACCCGATCGGAAGCTGAGGGTGATCGGTTTCCATGACGTACACAAGGTGTACGACGACGGCACCGTGGCCATCGACCGGCTGAACTTGGAAGTGCCCCGGGGGACGCTGACAGTGTTCGTCGGACCGTCCGGGTGCGGCAAGACGACATCGATGCGGATGATCAACCGGATGGCAGAGCCGTCGTCGGGGACCGTGGTAGTCGACGGCGCCGATGTCGCGGAGGTCGATCCGGTCCGGCTGCGCCTCGGCATCGGCTACGTGATCCAGGGTGCGGGCCTGATGCCGCATCAGCGGGTGATCGACAACGTCGCGACCGTTCCGGTGCTCAAGGGCCAGTCGCGCCGGGCGGCCCGCAAGGCCGCCTACACCGTGCTGGAGCGGGTTGGCCTGGACGCCAAGCTGGCCGAGCGCTACCCGGCGCAGCTGTCCGGCGGCGAACAGCAGCGCGTCGGCGTGGCGCGGGCGTTGGCGGCGGATCCGCCGATCCTGTTGATGGACGAGCCGTTTTCGGCGGTGGACCCGATCGTGCGCTACGAGTTGCAGCGCGAAATCCTGCACCTGCAAGCCGAATTGCACAAGACCATCGTGTTCGTCACGCATGACATCGACGAGGCGATCCGGCTTGCCGACCGCGTCGCGGTATTCGCCCGGGGCGGTGTCCTACAGCAGTACGACGAGCCGGCCACGTTGCTGTCGCGCCCGGCCAACGACTTCGTGGCCAGGATGATCGGCGCCGGCCGTGGCTACCGCTGGCTGCAGTTCCTCGATGCGACGAACCTGCCGATCCACGACCTCCCCACGATCAACGACACGGCCGCCGTCGGCGATGAGCAGCTACGCGACGGCTGGGCGCTGGTGGTCAAACCCGACGGCGTGCCGTTGGGCTGGATCGACGCGAACGGTGTTCGCAAGCATCGCGGCGGCGCATCGTTGCGCGACAGCGTGACGTCGGTGGGCGCGGTCTTCCGCCCCAGCGCCAGCCTCAGCCAGGCGTTGGACGCCGCGTTGTCGTCACCGGCGGCAATGGGCGTGGCCGTCGACAGTGCGGGCAAGGTCACCGGCGGAGTGCGTGCCGGCGATGTGCTGGCCGCCTTGGACTCTCACCGTCGGGATTAGCCGTGCACTATCTGCTCAATCACCTCCCCACGGCCTGCGCGCTGACCGTGATCCATCTGCGGCTGTCGCTGGTCCCGGTGCTGGCGGGTCTGCTGCTGGCGTTGCCCTGGGGGGTGCTGACGTGGCGCAACCCGGTGCTGCGACGGCTGACCACGGTGGCCGCCAGCGTGGTGTTCACCATTCCGTCGCTGGCGCTGTTCGTCGTCCTGCCGCTGATCATTCCGACCCGAATCCTGGACGAAGCCAATGTCGTTGTCGCGCTGACGCTTTACACCTCAGCGCTGTTGGTGCGGGCGGTGTTCGAGGCGCTCGATGCGGTGCCGGCGCAGGTGCGCGACGCGGCCAGCGCACTCGGCTACCGCCCGATCACTCGGCTGATCAAAGTCGAACTGCCGCTGTCTCTTCCGGTGCTGGTGGCGGGTCTGCGGGTGGTCGTGGTCACCAACATCTCGATGGTGTCGGTGGGCGCGGTGATCGGCATCGGCGGCCTGGGCACCTGGTTCACCGAGGGGTATCAGGCCGACAAGAGCGACCAGATCGTCGCCGGGATCATCGCCATCTTCGCGCTGGCCGTCGTGATCGACGTCGCGCTGATGCTGGCCGGCCGGCTCGCCACACCCTGGGACCGGGTGTCGCGTCCCGGCCGACGATTGTTGACGGCCCCAGTGGTGGGTGGCTCGCGATGAATTTCCTCAGCCAGGCGCTGTCCTACCTGCTCACCAGCGACAACTGGTTCGGTCCGGTCGGCCTGGGAGCCCGGACGCTGGAGCATCTGGAATACACCGCGGCCGCGGTGGCGATGTCGGCGCTGGTGGCCATCCCGATCGGATTGGTCGTCGGGCATACCCGGCGCGGCACCCTGGTGGTGGTCGGCCTGGTGAACGCGTTGCGCGCACTGCCGACGCTCGGGCGTGCTGCTGCTGGCCGTGCTGCTGTGGGGCCTGGGCCTGATACCGCCGATCGTCGCACTGATGCTGCTCGGAATTCCGCCGCTGCTGGCGGGAACATACGCCGGAGTGTCGGCGGTGGACCGCACGGTGGTCGACGCGGCCCGCGCCATGGGCATGAGCGAGCTGCGGGTGCTCCTGCGGGTCGAGGTGCCCAACGCGCTGCCGCTGATCGTGGGTGGGCTGCGGACCGCGACGTTGCAAGTGGTCGCCACCGCGACGGTGGCGGCCTACGCCAGCCTGGGTGGGCTGGGTCGTTACCTGATCGACGGAATCAAGGTGCGCCAGTTTCACATCGCACTGGTCGGCGCGCTGATGGTGGCGGCACTGGCGCTCGTCCTCGACGGCGCGCTCGCCTTTGCGGTGTGGGCGTCGGTGCCCGGTACCGGGCGACTGCGCCGAAGGCCACACCGCCAGGCGTCGATATATGTCCAGCCGTCGCCTAACGTGGACGCGTGAGCCAAGCCCCCTCAGCCCCGACGAGCACTGCGCGGTCAACGATGCTGACCTGGCGATCGCAGGATTCCCGGCGGATGGAGTCGGTGCGGGTGCAATTGTCCGGCAAGCGAATCAAAGCCAACGGGCGCATCGTGGCCGCCGAGACCGACACCAATCCGGCTTTCGCCGCCTACTACGACCTGCTGACCGATGAAACCGGCGCGACCAAGCGACTCGGCATGACCGTCACGCTGGCCGAGCGGGAACGGCAGCTCGTCGTCGCCCGCGATGACGAGAACATGTGGCTGGTCACCGACCACCAGGGCGACTCGCGAGCGGCCTACGAGGGTGCACTGGATGTCGACGTGGTGTACAGCCCCTTCTTCAACACGCTGCCGATTCGCCGCGTCGGACTCTACGAGCACGCCGAGTCGATCACGGTGCCCACGGTCTACGTGAATCTGCCGGATATGAGCGTCGTCTCGGCGGCGATCAGCTACAGCAGCGTCGGCGACGGAGTCAAGGTGCACTCGCCGACGTCGGAAACCACGTTGACCGTCGACGCCGACGGGTTCATCGTGGACTACCCAGGCTTGGCAGAGCGGATCTGATCACCCCGCCGGCGCGTCCGGCGGCCGCCAGCTCGGCCCGCCAATTCTCGGCGCCGACGAACACGCCGACGATCTCCGGCCGGGAGAAGCTGTCGTAGCGAGCGCGGGCGGCATGCCCGCTTTCGATAAGGCTGGCCACAGAATCGTTGTGTGCCAGTGACTTTCGTGCCTCGCTGAGCAACTCGATGGCCCGGTCCACCCGCGGCAGCAACTGACTCGCGTTCGCCTCGCACATGGCCCGCACCAGGTCCGGCGCGCTCCCGGCGACCCGGGTGCCGTCCCGGAACGAGCCTGCGGCCAGCGCGAACGCCAGCGGCACCTCCCCGGCGGTGACCGCCAACGCCTCGGCGAGCAGGTGCGGCAGATGCGAGATTGCCGCCGCCGCGGCGTCGTGTTCATCGGATCTGGCCGGCACTACGACCGAACCGCAATCGAGCGCCAACTGCAGCACCGTCGACCACACGGCGGGGTCCACGTGGTCGTCCACGCTGATCACCCAGGGGGCGCCGGCGAACAGTCGGGCATGCCCGGCCTCCCAGCCGGAGTGCGCGGTGCCGGTCATCGGGTGTCCGCCGACGAAGCGCGCCTGCAGGCCCGCGGCGGTGACCGCGTCGAGCACCGCGCCCTTGACGCTGGTGACGTCGGTGAGCGGGCATTCCGGCGCCGACTGGTTGATGTGGTTGAGCAGGATCGGCAACGCCGGCATCGGCACGGCCAGCACGATCAGCGCGCCGACGTCGGCGGCCCGGCTGAGCGCGGTGTTCAGATCGGTGGTGGCGTCGAAGCCGTCGAAGCGGGCGGCCTGGGCGCCTTCGACCGAGCGGTTGTAGCCGAAGGCTTCGCGACCGGCTTCGGTGGCGGCGCGCAGCAGCGAGCCGCCGATCAGTCCCAGGCCCAGCACGCATACCGGTGTCTTCGAAACAGGGTGAGCCACCCACCAAGGTTGGCATATCCGGGCGAAATACCACCGTGCTATGGCACCGGACGTGGCACCCATTTGCTGGTCAACCGGCTTCCGCGCGACTAGCGTAGGCGCCCATGGGAGCACAGCGGGCGTCCGCGCAGGCCGGTACTCCGGACGGATTCGGTGTAGCTGTCGTGCGCGAAGACGGCAAATGGCGTTGCTCAGCGATGGGGCCGAAGGTCTTGGTCAGTTTGTCCGCGGCCGAGACCGAACTGCGCGAGTTACGCAGTGCTGGAGCGGTTTTCGGGCTACTCGATGTCGACGACGATTTTTTCGTGATTGTGCGGCCGGCGCCGTCGGGAACCCGGCTGCTGCTTTCGGATGCGACCGCGGCGCTGGACTACGACATCGCCGAAGAAGTGCTGGACAACCTGGACGCAGACATCGAAGCCGATGATCTTGAAGACGCCGACCCGTTCGCCGAGGGTGATCTCGGGTTGCTGTCCGATGTGGGGCTGCCCGAGGCTGTGCTCAGCGTGATCCTGGACGAGACCGATCTCTACGCCGACGAGCAGCTGGGCCGCATCGCCCGCGAGATGGGCTTCGCCGATGAATTGTCGGCCGTGCTCGACAAGCTCGGTCGTTAACTGCTAGCGCGGTCGGGTCGCCGCCATAGGCTCGTTCGGTGAGTTCCGACGAAGACCTGATCCGCGCGGCGCTGGCGGTTGCCGCGACGGCGGATCCCCGTGACGTGCCGGTGGGCGCTGTCGTGGTCGCGGCCGACGGAACCGAGCTGGCCCGCGCGGTCAACGCCCGTGAGGCGCTGGGCGATCCGACCGCGCACGCCGAGATCCTGGCCATCCGCGAGGCCGCCCGCGTGCTGGGCGACGGGTGGCGGCTGGAGGGCGCGACGCTGGCCGTGACCCTGGAGCCCTGCACGATGTGCGCGGGGGCGCTGGTGATGGCGCGGGTCGGCCGGGTGGTGTTCGGGGCGTGGGAGCCCAAGACCGGCGCGGTGGGCTCGCTGTGGGACGTGGTGCGCGATCGTCGGCTCAATCACCGGCCCGGTGTGCGGGGCGGCGTGCTGGCGCAGGAGTGCGCCGAGGTGCTGGAGACCTTCTTCACCCGCCAGCGATTGGGATAGCCGAGCCGGCGTTGGGTAAGCTCACCCGCGGTGGCGTGTCCGAGCGGCCTAAGGAGCACGCCTCGAAAGCGTGTGACGGGTAACCCCCGTCCGAGGGTTCAAATCCCTCCGCCACCGCCAACGTTTTGACCCTGTTAGCGCAGCTAAGGGGCTATTTTTATGACTGTTGCGCCTGCGCGCTCAACCTGTGCTCACACTTGTGTGCGAGCAGCGGCTATGGAGTGTGACCGCGACGGCATCGAGGTCGTCGTCGAACAGGTCGCTGTAAGTGTGGCGGCAACATGAGCCATGGGCGTGCATGGGTGACCCACACCGCTAGCACGACACGGGGCCGATGCCGGCGCCCTCAGCGGGCGAGCCGCCTGGCCACCACCGGCTGTCCTGGACCGGCCAGCTCGCCGATGGCACTCGCCCGACCGGTGATCGCCATCAGCACGGCTTCCGCCGGTCCGGTCACCTCTGGTCCCGACCCGTGGCTCCAGTCCAGATCGGTCGGCATCAGTCGTACACCGCGGGCAAGGCGCCACCCCGGGAGCTCTGGACTACGCACGCTGTCGGCCAGGACGCATCGCAAGCGCTCAGCCGGGATCTGGCGTAGTAGACCAAGCGGGCGGCGGATGTCCTGATGATGGATCGTGACGTCGAGCAGGGCGAGCCGGCCCCCAAAGGTGGTGGCCAGCCCCTGTGGCCGCAGCCGAGACCGTAGCCGGTCGAGGAGTTGTTCGGTAGTGAGCGATGCGAGATCGTCAACGCTCACTTGGTTGATGTGTACGATCCGACCGCGGATGGCTCGGCGAAACATGCCCAGCAGACTGACGCCGTCGAAGCTCATCACATGAGCGACCACGTCCCGAACACGCCAGCCCGCACACAGCGACGGCGCCTCCCACTGCCCGGGCGTGAGAGTCGCCAGAAAATCGGCCAGGTCTGTCCGCTCGGCCGTGGCCATCTCGAGACAGTTCACGACATCACCTCCTCAAGCTGGTGCTCGCTGAAAGGAAGTCCGTCGCGGGCTCAACTTCTGTCTAGAAATCGTCTAGCAAAGACCGCACGCGTGTGAAACTTCCGCCGAACGAAGTGCCGTGAGTCTGGGTCGGCGGTGTCGATACCCGCCAATGTGGCGCCGGATCAGGCTCCGCCGTGCAGGCCGTCGCTGATGCCCTGCAGATCGTGGTTGATCCCCTGCAGATCGCCCTCGATGGTCTGCAGGTTGGTCGCCGACTTCTGCATCGTCTGCTGCATCTGGGCGCTGGTGGTCGATTCGAACTGTGGGCAGTAGGTGATGACGGCCGCCGCAGCGAAGTCGGCGCTCTGCTGGTCGTCCCAGATCGTCGACCGCTGCACGAATTGCGTGGCTTCGGCGAAGTTGGGTTCCCGGCCGAGGAAATCGCATACCGCGTGGCCCTGCGTGGTGGCGTAATCGCGGCTGGGCACCGGCACGCCCTCATGCTGCAAGGTGTCGACCATCGCTTTCTCGGCGATGTCGGTCGGCGACGGGGGAGCGGCCGGCGGGACAAAAGGTGAAGCAGCCGCTGGGCTGGGCTGCTCGTCCGCGGCCGGGCTCACCGTCGGCTCGGCAGGCGGGTGATGCCGGTGCAGGGTGAACATCACCGCCAGCACCGCGGCGATCGCCAGTACCGACAGCGGGACCGCCGCGCGCAACGCGAAACGCAGCAGCCGGCCCCGACGGTGTCGACGCGGACGTTCGACGGTTTCGGTCGAACGGTGCCAGGATCTCGTCGAGAACCGCGGTGTCGGACAGCACGTCGACGGGGTGCCCGAGGCGTTCGTCGAGCAGCGCGTCGACCTGTTGGCTGGACGGCCGCCCACCACGCTCGCGGATCGAGCGGAGCTCGGCTGCCACGCGGCGTAATTCGGAGTCGATCGTCTCCCGATCGCGCATCCCATGAGCTTAGGTCCAAGTGGCGTACCGGTTTATCGTGATTGCGTTATCTCGTTGTAAATCGAGCGCAGGCCGCCGAGAGCAGGGCCACCCGCCGCTGCGACCGGCGTGGCGAACCGCGGGATTCGATTCATGGTAGGAATTTGTGACGGCAGCCGGGCGCACAGCGTGGGGAATGCTCCCCATATTCGCCGCCGCTGGGGCACAGTGGAGCCTCTACTCAGCATGGGAGTCGCGTGAGCCCTCAACGGCAGATCGGCGCGCTTTTCGCGGGCGTCTCGATCGTGTTGATGTCTTCCGCCGCGACTGCGCGGGCGGACAGCAGCGTTGACGACCCGTTGAACGCGTTGATGATGGGCGGCACCACGATGCCGACGCCCAGCGAATTCTGGCAAGACACCATCGTCACCGACTACATCGATCCCGCGACCGGCCAGAACTACACGCCGGTGCTGGTCCCGACGCCGGAATCGGCTGCGAGCACCTCGATTCCGGTCGGGCCTGGCGAATCTGCAGGCCATCATGGACCAGCAGCCTGCCGGCCAGCCCTACCTCATCGAGGGCTTTTCGCAGAGCGCGCAGATCGCGATCGACGAAAAGCTCGAACTCATCGCATCGGGCAACCCGCCACCTGACGTCACCTTTCTGCTACTCGGCTCCGGCAACCGGCCCGACGGCGGTTTCCTGGAGCGCTTCGCCGGACTCGTCATCCCGGGCGCGACGGGCTTCGACTTCAACGGTGCCGAGCCGACCGACGCCGGCATCACCACCATCGACATCGCCAACCAGTACGACGGCAACGCCGACTTCCCGCAATACCCGGTCAATGTGGTGGCCGACCTCAACGCCCTGCTGGGGTTCATTTACCAGCACGCCGGCTACGGGATCGGCCCGCTGCCCTATCCCGTTCCGGCGATCTGGCCACCGTCCGACCCGCTACCTCCGCTGTCAGGGCCATATCGCCGACGAATACGTGCTCGGCTCAACGGATGTCGTCAAGCAGGTCGACGGCGACACCACGTTCTACTTCATCCCGACCA
Organism: uncultured Actinomycetota bacterium; assembly: GCA_963796825.1. Taxonomy (GTDB): domain Bacteria; phylum Actinomycetota; class Actinomycetes; order Mycobacteriales; family Mycobacteriaceae; genus Mycobacterium. The sequence goes on along the minus strand of CAWCNE010000002.1, from coordinate 1,168,281 downwards.
CCGACCTGCCGCTGCTGGACCCGCTGCGCAGCCTGGGCGTGCCCGAACCCGTGCTCAACATCTTCCAGCCGGCCCTGCAGGTCGTCGTCGAAGCCGGCTACGACCGATCCATCCCATTCGGCGACCCGACACCGGCCGAGCTGATCCCCACCCTGGACCCGGCGACGTTCACCCTCGAATTCACCAACGGCGTCGTCCAGGGCGCCAACAACGCCTTCGAACTCTTCGGCGCGCAGCTGCCCGGTTTCGACCAACTGGAAAGCTTCTTCGCCTCGGCGGAGGGCTGGTCGCAGCGAGACCATCGGGGTGCCCTACGACCAGATCGTCACCGAGCTCAACACCGACTTCAACCCGTTCACTGCGTTCATCGATCGTGGAAGCACCGATCGGCACCGGCATTCAGAACCTGTTGGATCTCACCGGCATCCAACAGGATCTGCTCGATCCGGTTCTCGGACTCGTCGGCTCGCTCGGCGGATTGTTCACCAGTTGATTCTCGGAATTCGTCCGCCGCGGTTGCCGGCAGCGCCTTAGATGAACTGATGGAATTAATGAGTCCGCTCGACTCGGTTTTTTTGTCGATCGAATCGCGCGAGCACCCCATGCACGTCGGCGGATTGCAGCTTTTCCAGCCGCCAGAGGGCGCCGGGCCGGAGTTCGCCCGTGACATCCGCGACGCGCTGGTCGCCAACCGTGACTTCCAGCCCACCTTCCGGAAGCACCCGGCCTGGACGTTCGGCGGCATCCCCAACGTCGCGTGGACCTACGACGACCCGGATGACGTCGACATCGACTACCACGTGCGGCGCTCGGCGCTGCCCACGCCGGGACGGGTCCGCGAGCTGCTCGAGCTGACCTCGCGGTGGCACAGCGGCCTGCTCGACCGGCACCGCCCGCTGTGGGAAGCCCACTTCGTCGAGGGGCTTGAGCGACGGCCGGTTCGCCGTCTACAGCAAGTTCCACCACTCGTTGATCGACGGTGTCTCCGCGTTGCGGCTCATGCAGCGGACGCTGTCGACCGACCCCGATAACACCGACATGCAGGCGATTTGGGATCTGCCGCGGCGTCACCCGGAAAGCCGAGAAGTCGAAGCGGCCGAGGCTGTCACAGCTGGCGGGATCTGTTGCGGCATATGGTCCTTCGACGTGGTCGCTGGCCCGCGCCGCGCTGCTGGAGCAGCAGCTGACGTTGCCGTTCGCGGCGCCGCGCACCATGTTCAACGTGCCGATCGGCGGTGCGCGACGGGTAGCCGCCCAGTCGTGGAGCATCGACCGGCTCAAGAGCATCAAGCCCGCCGCCGGGGTGAGCTTCAACGACGTCATCCTCGGCAATGTGCTCCGGTGCGCTGCGCTATTACCTGCAGGACGAGCAGGCGTTGCCCGACACCCCGCTGATCGCGATGGTGCCGGTGAGCATGCGTTCGCGAGGCTGATGCCGACAGCGGCGGCAATCAGGTCGGCGCGCTGTTGTGCAACCTGGCCACCGACGTGGACGACCCGGCGAAGCGGCTGGAGACGATCAACGCATCGATGCGCGGCAACAAGAAGGTGTTCTCCGAATTGCCTCGGCTGCAGGCCTATGCGCTGTCCGCGGCTCTCATCGCGCCGCTGGGACTGTCCGCGGTGCCGGGTTCGGCCTCGACGGCACCGCCGCCGTTCAACATCGTCATCTCCAACGTGCCGGGGCCGACCCAGCCGATGTACTGGAATGGCGCCCGGCTCGACGGCAACTACCCGCTGTCGATCGCGCTGGACGGGCAGGCGCTGAACATCACGATGGTCAACAACGCCGACAACATCGATTTCGGCCTGGTCGGATGCCGGAGAAGTGTGCCGCACCTGCAGCGGCTGCTCGGTCACCTGGAAACCTCGCTCAAGGATCTGGAACGCGCGGTCGGAGTCTGACCGGCGACGATGCAGAGCGCGCAGCGCGATGAGGAGGAGTCGGTCGATGTGGCTCTGACTCCCGGTGCCCAAGCTCAGCGCGGGCCTGCTGCTGTACCGGGTGCGCGACGGCGTCGTCGAAGTCCTGATCGCGCATCCGGGCGGGCCGTTCTGGGCGCGCAAGGACGACGGCGCCTGGTCGATCCCGAAGGGTGAGTACACCCAAGGCGAAGACCCCTGGGCGGCCGCGCAGCGCGAATTCGAAGAAGAAGTCGGGTCGGCGCCGCCGGCCGGCCCGCGCATCGATCTGGCTCCGGTCAAGCAATCCGGCGGCAAGGTCGTCACCGCGTTCGCGGTGCCGGGCGACCTCGACCCGCCGACGCGCACAGCAACACCTTCGAGCTCGAATGGCCAAGGGGCTCAGGGCAAATGCGATCCTTTCCCGAGGTCGACCGGGTCGAATGGTTCCCGGTGGCGCAGGCCAGGGCCAAGCTGCTGAAAGGTCAGCGTCGCCCTGCTCGATCAACTGATGGCCGACCCGGGCTTGGCCGGTCTGCGGGAGGGCTGACCGGCCTGGCGTATGTTCACACTCATGCAGACGGCTGCGCACACCTGACGACCGGTTCACCGGACTACCCGAATTCCCTTATCCCGCACATTATTCCGATGTTTCCGACGGCGAAGGCGGCACGCTGCGGATGGCCTGGGTGCAAGACGGCCCGGCCGACGCCGACCCGGTGCTGATGTTGCACGGCGAGCCGTCGTGGTCCTTCCTGTACCGCAAGATGATCCCGGTGCTGGCCGCGGCCGGACACCGCGTCATCTGCCCGGACCTGGTCGGCTTCGGTCGCTCGGACAAGCCGACCCGCATCGAGGACCACAGCTACGCGCGTCACGTCGAGTGGGTGCGCGAGCTGGTGTTCGACAAGCTGGACCTGCAGCGGGTGACCCTGGTCGGACAGGACTGGGGCGGGCTTGATCGGGCTGCGGCTGGCCGCCGAGCATCCCGAACGGTTCACCCAACTGGTCGTCGCCAACACCGGGCTTGCCCACCGGCGACATTCCGATGCCGGAAATCTGGTGGCAGTTCCGCCAGGCGATCCAGACCGCGCCGTCGATCGACGTCGGCCGGTTCGTGCAGGGCGGCTGCCGCCGGCCGATGAGCGACGAGGTCCGCGCGGCCTACGACGCGCCATTTCCCGACGACACCTATTGCGCGGGGCCGCGCGCCATGCCGGGGCTGGTGCCGACGTCACCCGAGGATCCGGCGGCGCCGGCCAACCGATCCGCCTGGGCGACGCTGTGCGCGAGTTCGACGCCGATGCTGGTCGCCTTCAGCGACGGCGACCCGATCACCGGCGGGATGGCGCCGATCCTGCAGCGCGAGATGACGGGCGCGCAGGGCATCGATCACCCTGTCGTGGGCAATGCGGGGCACTTCCTTCAAGAGGACGCCGGCGAAGAACTCGCCGGCTACATCGTCGACTTCCTGGGGCTAGGCCTCAGCACGACACCCTGATGGTGAACGTCTCGGCTTCAGCCGGGTGGGCTCGGCCTGTGTTGAAACCCAGTGCGGCGCCGGGCGGCAGCTACGCCGGGCGGCGGTGTGGCGGCCTTGTCGGAGCAGCCGCTGATCATCAGCGTCGCGGCGGCGACGGCACAAACGCCCTTCTTCACAGAAGCAACCTAACCGCGCCAGCGCGAATTGCGTTGCCGTCTTCGAGCGACCGTAGCTACCTGCAATTTCTTTCACACCTGCACAATGCAAATATGTCTGCCACATCGAGTGTCGCCGGGCCGCAGGAACTCCTGCTGCAACTGCTGGACCCGGCAAACCGGGCCAACCCGTATGCGGTGTATCAGCAGTTTCGGGACCTCGGGCCCATGCAGGTGCCGGACGGCAACCTCACCGTCTTCTCGTCGTACCGCGACTGCGACGAGGCGTTGCGGCATCCTTCGTCGTCGGTCGACCGGCTCAAGTCGACGATGGCCAAACGCTTCTTCGCCGAGGGCGCGACGGCGCGACCGCAGGGACCGCCGATGTTCCTGTTTCTGGATCCGCCCGATCACACCCGGCTGCGCAAACTGGTCAGCAAGGCATTCGTGCCCAAGGTGGTCAACGAGTTGACGCCACACATCACCGAACTGGTCGACGGATTACTGGACCGCGCCGCCGAGCAAGGCCGCTTCGATGCGGTCAGTGGTCTGGCCTACCCGCTTCCGGTGACGGTCATCTGCCGGCTGCTCGGGGTTCCGCTGCAGGACGAGGCGGAGTTCAGCCGCGCCTCGGCGTTGCTGGCGCAGGCGCTCGATCCGTTCTTCATGGTCACCGGCCAACCTGCCGGCGGCATGGACGAGCGCATCCGAGCCGGGCAGTGGCTGCGGGGATATCTGCACGACCTGATCGCACAGCACCGCGCACAACCCGGCGACGATCTGATGTCGCGGTTGATCGCGGTCGAGGAGTCCGGCGACCAGCTGGCTGAAGACGAGATCGTGTCGACCTGCAGCCTGTTGCTGATCGCCGGTCACGAGACCACCGTGAACCTGATCTCCAACGGAATGCTGGCGATGCTGCGCGACCGGTCGCAGTGGACGGCCCTGGCGGCCGACGCTGAACGGGCGCCGGCGGTCGTCGAGGAAACGCTGCGCTACGACCCGCCAGTGCAATTGGTGGCCCGAATTGCCGCTGACGACATGACAATTGGCGACAACCGACGTCGTCAAGGGCGACACGATGGTGCTGCTGCTGGCCGCGGCCCAGCATGACGCGAGCGAGTTCGACCAACCGGCAACATTCGACCCCGACCGAAAAGCGTTCCGGCACTTGTCCTTCGGACGCGGACTGCATTACTGCCTGGGCGCGCCGCTGGCCCGGCTGGAGGCCGCCCTCGCCTTGTCGGCGGTGACGGCGCGCTTCCCCGATGCGCGGCTGGCCGGTGAACCGGTCTACAAACCGAACGTCACGCTGCGCGGGCTGGCTTCGCTGGACGTCACCGTCTGAACGCTCAGTCGCGCGCCCGGGCCGGACCGGTCGGGGTGAGCGCGACGACCGGGATGACCCGCGACGTCTTGCGTTCGTAGTCAGCGAATCCCGGGTAGCGGTCGGCCTGCAGCGCGTACTTCTCGTCGCGCTCTTCGCCTTCCAATTCGGTGGCGTGCACGTCGACGATCTCGTCGCCGACCTCGATGCGGGCGTCGGGGTTGGCTTTGAGATTCCAGTACCACGCCGGATTGTCGTCGGCACCGGCCTTCGACGCGAAGATCAGATACCGCTCGCCGTCGGCCTAGATACATCATGATGTTGGTCCGCGGCTGCCCGCTGCGTGCGCCGACGGAGTGCAGGATGACCAGCGGGGCACCCTCGAAGTTGCCGCCGACCCGTCCGTGATTCGCCCGGAACTCGGCGATGTTGCGTTCGTTGAAGTCGTCAGTCATGTGCACCAGTCTCCCCGGTCGCGCCGAGGCCCGGAACGATATCGCCGAGGCTGAACGTGACCGGGCTGTCGAGTTGCGCGTAGGTGCATGACGCCGGCTCCCGGTCCGGCCGCCACCGGTTGAACTGCGCGGTGTGGCGGAACCGCTCACCTTCCATGTGGTCGTAGCGGACTTCGACCACCCGCTCGGGCCGCAGCGGCACGAACGACAGGTCCTTGCCCGCGTTCCAGCGGGAGAACTCGTTCTTGCGGGGTGTGCGTTCGCCGGCCTCGTGCGCGGCCCAGTTCCACGGGTGATCATCGAAACCGTGTTACCAGCGGCTGCAATTCGGTGAACAGCTCGCGGCGCTTGGCCATCGGAAACGCCCCGATCACGCCGACCGACGCCAACGTCCCGTCGTCCTTGTACAGCCCGAGCAACAGCGAGCCGATCGCGTCGGCGCCGGATTTGTGCACCCGATAACCGGCGACCACGCAGTCCGCGGTGCGCTCGTGCTTGATCTTGAACATGATGCGCTTGTCCGGCTGATAGGTGATCGTCAGCGGCTTGGCGATCACCCCGTCGAGGCCGGCTCCCTCGAACTCGTCGAACCAGCGCTGCGCGCGTCGCCATGTCAGTGGTCGCCGGTGTGACGTGAATCGACGGGCCCGAGCCATCGAGCGCGTCGACCAATGCCGCGCGCCGCTCGGAGAACGGCCGGCCGGTGTAGTCGTCGTCGCCGAGGGCCAGCAGGTCGAACGCGATGAACGACGCCGGCGTCTTGTCGGCCAGCATCCGGACCCGCGAATCGGCCGGGTGGATGCGCTGCTGCAGCGCTTCGAAATCCAGGCCGTGATCGGTGGCGATGACGATCTCGCCGTCGATCACGCAGCGCTTCGGCAACTCGGCGGTGGCCGCCGCGACCAATTCGGGGAAGTACCGGGTCATCGGCTTCTCGTTGCGGCTGCCGACCTCCACCTGATCGCCGTCGCGGAAAAGGATCGACCTGAACCCGTCCCACTTGGGCTCATAGGAGGCATCCGGCGGGATCGATTTCACCGATTTGGCCAGCATCGGCGAAACCGGCGGCATCACAGGCAAGTCCATTTGCACATTGTGCTGGAACCCTGTGCTGGAATCGGAAGATGGCAGCGCCAGCGGAAGAAATCGACGTCGACGGGATCGCGGTCCGGCTGACCAACCCGGACAAGATCTACTTCCCGAAGCTGGGCTCCGACGGCACCAAGCGACGGCTCGTCGAGTACTACCGCGCCGTCGCCGCCGGTCCCATGCTGGCGTCGCTGAAGGACCGCCCGACGCACCTGCAGCGCTTCCCCGACGGCATCGACGGCGAGGAGATCTATCAGAAGCGCATCCCGCAGCATCATCCCGACTACCTGGAAACCTGCCGGATCACCTTCCCGTCCGGCCGGACCGCCGACGCGCTGCGGGTGACCCACCCGGCCGCGATCGTCTGGGCGGCGCAGATGGGAACGATCACGCTGCATCCGTGGCAAGTCCGCTGCCCGGACGCCGAGCATCCCGACGAGTTGCGCGTCGACCTGGACCCGCAGCCGGGTACCGGTTTCGACGAAGCGCGCAGCGTAGCCGTCGACGTGCTGCGGCCGCTGCTCGACGAACTCGGGCTGGTGGGCTATCCCAAAACCTCCGGCGGTCGCGGCATCCACGTCTTTCTGCGGATCAAAACCGATTGGGATTTCATTGCAGGTGCGCCGCGCCGGCATCGCGCTCGCGCGCGAGGTCGAACGCCGCGCCCCGGATGCGGTGACGACGTCGTGGTGGAAGGAAGAACGGGGTCAGCGGATCTTCATCGACTTCAACCAGAACGCCCGCGACCGCACCTTCGCGTCGGCCTATTCGGTGCGGCGCACCCAGATCGCGACGGTGTCCATGCCGCTGACGTGGGACGAGCTGGCGGGTGCTGATCCCGACGACTACACGATCGCGACCGCGGCCGAACTGGTGGCCAACCGCGACGACCCGTGGGCCGAGATCGACTCGGTCGACCAGTCGATCGAGCCGCTACTGGAGATGGTCGCCGCCGACGAGGAGCGTGGGCTCGGCGATCTGCCGTACCCGCCCAACTATCCGAAGATGCCGGGCGAGCCGAAACGCGTTCAGCCGAGCAAAGATACGGACCGCAAGAAGTAGCCCTAGAGCTTGCCGGCCACGAACGTCGCGGCCTGCGCTGTCATCCCGGACTGGATGTAGAGCGCATGTGCGCTCCAGTTCGTGCCTTCCGAACAGACCGGGTCGTCGGGCATACACAGGTCGATTGTCTTGGGGAGGTAAAGCGGGCTGATGGTAGGGAGCGTGCTGCCTACCGTCGTGCTCGCGAATGTACTTCTCGGATTGCCGAATACGGCGACGGCGGCAACATGGTCAGCCACCTCTGGCCGCAGTTCCCCGGTGATCCTGTCGATCACGTTCGCACCTTGCGAATATCCGCTGAGCACAATTCTGGTCTTGGGGCACTGCGCAACTGTGGCTTGGACGTGAGCACGCGCATCGTCGGCTCCGACCGGCGGACTGTTGACGAGATCGTCCGAGGCGGGATAGTTGACCGCGTAGACCCCGATGTTCCGGCCAGGAAGTTTCGACTTGAGCGAATCGATAAATGCCTGGCCGTTGGCGCCGACGCCAGGAGGTTGATCGGTGCCGCGGGCGGACACCACCTCGACGTCGGGGCACGGGCCGGCCGGGGGGTGACGCTTTTCGACGAGCGCCCACGTCATCGCCGCCGCCACGGCCGCCCCCACCCCGAGGACGAGGGCGACACTGCGTGCGCTCATCGCTCACATACCGCTCGGCAAGTAACCCTAGAGCTTGCCGGCCACGAACGTCGCCGCCTGGTTCGTCGCATCCGGGACATAGCCCAGGTGCGCGATGATGCTGCCGCCCTCGGCGCAGATGTTGTCGTTGGGAAGGCAGATGTCGATGGTCTTCGGGCTGTAGCTCGGGTCGATCGCCGGAATCTGGCTGTCCGACAAGCTCTTTGCGTAACTGCTCTGCGGGTTGCCGAAAAGGGCAACGGCGGCAACGTGATTGGCGACCTGCGGGGACAGTCGGTGGCTGGTCATGTCCGCGACACCGGCGCCCTGTGAATATCCACCCAGCACGATCTTGGTGTTCGGGCAGCTCGCGGCGGTGGCCTGGACGTGAGCCACCTCGTCGTCGGCACCCGCGTGGGCACTGTTCACGTAGTCGGTGGTCGACGGGTAGTTGACCGGGTACAGATTGATCGTCTTGCCGGGAAGCTGCGATGTCAGCGCGTCGTAGAAAGCCTGGCCGGGTCCGCCGGGGCCGACGGGCTCACCGGTCCCGCGGGCGAACACCACTTCGGCGTTCGGGCATTCGTCGGCTGAGGCTGTCGGGCCCAGCGGGCCCGAAGCCGGAGCGGTCAGAAAGGCCAGAACCATCAGTGGCGCACCGGCAACGATGCGAGCGACGCTGCGACGTAGTCATGGAGGGAATGTTGCCATCCCTGGGTGAGCGGCGTGCGCGCTACCGGTCTTCCAGCAGTCGCAGCGGGTGCAAACCGTCGACCGCGCCGACGAACGGCGGGTGGATGCTGTAGCCCAGCATGCGGCGGATGTCGCCGGACACCGTGCGGGCGATGTCGCGCGATACCGACAGCGTGAACGCCTCCATCGGCCGCAGCCACGGCTGGCAGTACTGCGCGGTGACGGCCAGCCGGTCGGCGGTGGTGGTGTTGGCCCCGCCGCCGTGCCAGAGCGTGCCGACGAAGAACACGCACGAGCCGGCCGGCATCACCACGGGCACCGCCTCGTCGTCCGGGCCCGGCCGCCGCTTACCCCAGCGGTGGCTGCCGGGATAGAGCACGGTCGCGCCGTTGTCGGCGGTGAAGTCGTCGATCGCCCAGATCGTCGCGGCGGCCAACGGCTCCCGCGGACGGGGGATCGGGTAGAAGCCGTCGTCGTGGTGCGCCAGCTGCGCGGCCTCGCCGGGCTGGATGTTGATCGCCTGCAATGCCGAGAGCAGGTAGTTGGGCATCAGCAGCCGATCCAGCGCGGCCAGCACCCGCGGATGGTCGACCACCGGGTCGCAGACCCGCGTCCGGCTCAACACGCTGTAGATGCGCTGGGTCCGCCGTCCTTCGAAGGAGTTGCGGCCGGTGTGCCCGAGCCAGGGCGCCACCTCGTCGCGAATTTCGCTGCACTGCTCGGGGGTGAGCAGGTTTTCCCAGATGACGTAGCCGTCGCGGTTCAGCGCCGCCGCGTCGGCCTCGACGACTGCCGGGTCGACCGCGGTGCCGCCGCTGGGCGTCCATTTGTAGCGGAGCGCCAGATCGCCGCGCAGGTCTTCCAGCGTGGTGGCGGATTCGTCGTCGTGGGTTCATCTGCACCAGTCCTTCGGCTATGAAGCACACAGTAAGCCGAGAGGGCAACGAGGTCACGCATTGCGCGGATCGTTCAGTCTTTGGCTATAAATATGAGCGTGGCCACCACCTTTGCTGACGTCATCAAGTCCAAGTACCTGCTGCTGACCACCTTCACCAAGGACGGCCGGCCGAAGCCGACGGCGATCTGGGGTGTGCCCGAGGACGGCAAGCTGCTGGTGATCACCGACGACGGGTCGTGGAAAACCAAGCGGATCAAAAACACCCCGCGGGTCACGCTCGCCAAGAGCGGATCGTTGGGTAAACCCAAGAGCGACGACGTCGAGGGCATCGCCCGGGTGTTGCCGAAATCGGAGACCCGTCGGGTCTACAACGCGGTCCTGAAGCGGTACTGGTACCACGCCCCGTGGTTCTACGTGCACTCCGTCGTGCGGGGTGGAATCGACAAGGTTCACGTGGGCTTAGAGATCACGATCCCCAGCCCGTTGGTTAGCCAGGCTTCCCAGGCGTTGCGCGCTGCCGTAATCGGAGCGTTATAGTAGCCGGATGCGTCTTTACCGTCTGAGCCTCGCCGTTCGCGCCGGACTCGCAGCGCTCGCGCTCACTGCCGCCGTCTCCGCCCTGCCCGCCGCGTTCCCGCGGGTTGCCTCGGCGGACCCCGGGTTCGCGCCCTGCGATGGCTGCTCGTCCAACGACTCCACCGATGATTTCCCGATCCCGCGGCGGATGATCTCGACGACCTGCGACGCCGAGCAGATTCTCGCCGCCGCGCGCGATTACGCACCGGTGTACTACCAGCGGTACATGATCGACTACAACAACCACCAGAACGTCGCGCAGGACGTCCAAAACAAGGTGCACTGGTTCTACTGGCTGTCGCCAGCGGACCGCCGGGCTTATTCGGCTAACTTCTATGCTCCCCAGATCAATCCCCTGAATCTGGCCTGGCCCAACCACATGAAGATCTTCTTCAACAACAAGGGCGTCGTCGCCCACGAAACCGAGAACTGCATGAACTATCCCAAGGGCGACATGTCGCTGTGGAACTGGTCTTGAGGGTCTAGGCGGTCCTCGTCGGAACCGTCTGATCCCGGGGCCTCGGCCAGTAGACCCACGCAGTCGCGGTGATCAGCCGCGTCAGCGCGGTGGTGAAATCGATCTTCCAGTCGGGCGGGACGTCCGTGCGCTTCGCGTACTCGTCGGCAAGTCTTTTCGGCGGATTCGCCATCTGCCACATCGGCGCGGCCAGCGAGTACGAGGCGAGCAAGACGTCGAAGGCGCCCGAACGTCCCAGCCCCGGCAGCGAGTTCTCGATCGCGTCGGTGAGCGACAGCACGGCAGCGTTGCTGACCTGCTTGAACTCGAGAACCCGCTCCAGCTCGACCTCGTGCTCGAGGTGCAGATGCAGATTGGCGAGCAGGTCACAGAACAGCGGGTCGTCCGCCAAACCCTGGGCCAGTGCCTCGGCGACCCGGCCCGGCGACATGGCACCCGGCTCGGCCAGGCTCGCGCACACGGTGTCCGAGAAACGTGCCCAACCTTCGGCGGCCAGATTCAGCAACACCTCTTTATGTGAGGTGAAGTAGCGGCGCACCGCGGAGTAGTGCACGCCCGCGCGGCTGGCGACGTCGGTCAGGGTCACCGACGCGACACCGGATTCCAGAGCCAGTGAGCGGGCGGCTTCGACAAGCGCTGCCGCCCGCTGACGCTTCTTGTCGTCGGTGCGGGCACGCTGGAACGTAAGCTGCGGCACCGCGCGAGAATAGCGCACACGGACGCATTGCGGGCCGCTGTAGAACCCGGTACCGTCCGCTTACGCACGTAACATGCGTTATAGCTGAATCGCTGTTCCGGCGGGGTGAGGAGTCGACAGTCCGGGGTGCGCGCGTGGTTTACTCGTCATGATCCGGCGGTGCCGCGAGGCCCACGCAAGCGCCCTGAGACGCCGCCGCCGGCCGGCGGGCGAATATCGTCGAGTAGTCGGGACGCCGCCGACCAGGAAGCGGCAACGGGTGAAGGGGTTTTCGATTATCAGGGTGCTGGAGCGGGTGTGGATTCCGCTCGTCATTGCGATCGTGGTCGGACTCGGGGGTTTCACCGTGGCCCGGATCCACGGCATCTTCGGCTCTGAAAGGCGTCCGCCAGTACTCCGACAGCGCGACCGACGACAGCAAGCCGTTCAATCCCAAGCGGATCACCTACGAGGTGTACGGGCCGCCCGGCACCACGGCGGACATCAGCTACTTCGACACCAACGCCGATCCGCAGCACGTCGACGGCGCCAAGCTGCCCTGGACGCTCAACATGACGACGAAGGCGGCGTCAGTCGTGGGAAACGTTGTGGCGCAAGGCAACAGCAACACGCTTGGGCTGCCGCATCATCATCGATGACGTGGTCAAAGCCGAGCACGTGTCGCACGAGGTGAACGCCTTTACCTATTGCGTTCTCAAGGGCGCGTGAGCAGCCAACAGGCCGAGCGCGCGAAGACACCACGCGGCCACGGGGCCCGAGGCTGATCCGCCGGTTTGCGGTGCTCGATCATCTTCGCGTGGCTGGGGATCATCGTCCTGATGACCGTGGCCGTTCCGCCGCTGGAGAAGGTCGCCGAAGCAACGCCAGGTTTCCTTGAGCCCCAAAGACGCACCGTCGGTGCGGGCGATGGAGGTCACGGGCAAGAAGTTCAAGGAGTCCGACTCCGACAACTTCGCGATGCTCGTTCTGGAAAGCGACAGCAAGCTCGGTGACGATGCCCACCATTACTACGACAGCATCATCAAGCAACTGCGTGCCGACCCGGCGCACATTCAGCACGTGCAGGACTTCTGGGGCGATCCGCTCACGGCGCCGGGCGCCCAAAGTCCGGACGGCAAAGCGGTTTATGTTCAGCTCAACCTTGCCGGCAACCAGGGCACGACGCTGGCGGAGCAGTCGATCGCCGCGGTCCGCCAGATTGTCGACCGGACGCCCCCGCCCAAGGGTGTCACGACGTATGTGACCGGTCCCTCGGCGCTGGTGTCGGACATGCACCATAGTGGCGACAGCACGCTGGTCAAGATCACGATGGTGACGATGCTGGTGATCTTCACCATGCTGCTGCTGGTCTACCGCTCCGTGGTGACGGTGGTGCTGCCTGCTGATCACGGTCTTCATCGAATTGACCGCGGCCAGAGGGATAGTCGCGTTTCTCGGCTACCACCAGCTCATCGGGCTCTCGACGTTCGCCGTCAACCTGTTGGTGTCGCTGGGAATCGCGGCGGGTACCGACTACGCGATCTTCTTCTTCGGCCGCTATCAGGAGGCGCGCCAGCACGGCGAGACCCGTGAAGCCGCGTTCTATACGACGTATCACGGCGTGGCCCATGTGGTGCTGGCGTCTGGTCTGACGATCGCGGGCGCCACCTTCTGCCTGAGCTTCTGCCGGATGCCGTACTTCCAAACCATCGGTGTCCCTTGCGCGGTGGGCATGCTCGTCGCCGTCGCTGTCGCGCTGACCCTGGTGCCGGCCGTCATCGTGGTCGGCGGTCGCTTCGGATTGTTCGATCCTCAGCGCCGGATCAGCACGCGTGGCTGGCGGCGGGTCGGCACCGCCATCGTCCGCTGGCCTGCGCCGATTCTCGCCGCGGCGTGCGGGGTCGCGCTGGTCGGTCTGTTGACCCTGCCGGGGTACCAGACCAGCTACAACGACCGGCTGTACATCCCGCACAACATCGCCGCCAACAAGGGATACGACGCCGCGGAGCGACACTTCTCCCAGGCCCGGTTGATGCCGGAAGTCATGATGGTCGAGGCCGACCACGATCTGCGCGATCCGGCGGACTTCCTGGTGCTCGACAAACTGGCCAAGGGCATCTTTCGCGTTCCCGGAGTCTCACGCGTGCAAGCGATTACGCGCCCGGAGGGCACGGCGATGGAGCACACGTCGATCCCGTTCCAGCTGAGCATGCAGAACGCCGGGCAAGTGCAGACGATGAAGTTCCAGAAGGCTCGCATGGACGACATGCTCAAGCAGGCCGACGAGCTCGAAGACACCATGAACCGGATGAGGCACATGTACGGCCTCATGACCCAGCTCACCAGCATCACGCACAAGATGATCGGTGAGACACGGGAAATGCAGGCGGTCACCGAGGAATTGCGCGATGACGTCGCCAACTTCGAAGACTTCTACCGGCCGATCCGCAGCTACTTCTACTGGGAGAAGCACTGCTACGACATCCCGGTGTGCTATTCGCTGCGGTCCATCTTCGATGCCGTCGACGGTATCGACGAGATCGACGACAAGTTCCAAGTACTCGTCAAGGACTTCAGTCAGCTCGATTCGCTGATGCCGCAACTGATCACGGAGTTCCCGCCGATGATCGACAGCATGGAGAACATGCGGACGATGATGCTGACGATGCACAGCACCATGTCCGGGATCTTCAATCAGATGGATGACATGAGCACCAACGCGAACGCGATGGGCCACGCGTTCGACCAAGCGAAGAACGACGACTCGTTCTACCTGCCGCCGGAAGTGTTCCAGAACAAGGACTTCAAGCGAGCGCTGAACAACTTCTTCTCGCCGGACGGCAAAGCGGTGCGGTTGATCATCTCGCACCGGGGAGACCCGGCATCGCCGGAGGGCATCGCGCGCGTCGCCTCGATCAGGGAGGCCGCCGAGGAGTCGCTCAAGGGCACCCCGCTCGAAGACGCCAAGATCTACCTCGCCGGCACCGCGGCCACCTTCAAGGACTGGAAGGACGGCTCCAAGTACGACCTGATGATCGCCGGAATCGGTTCGCTCTGCCTGATTTTCATCATCATGCTGATCATCACCCGAAGCTTGATCGCGGCGATGGTGATCGTGGGCACGGTGGCGATATCGCTGGGTGCGTCGTTCGGCATGTCGGTGCTCGTCTGGCAGTACCTGCTTGGCATCAAACTGCACTGGATGGTGCTGGCGATGTCGGTGATCGTGCTGCTCGCCGTGGGATCCGACTACAACCTGCTGCTGGTGTCCCGGTTGAAAGAGGAGATCCCCGCCGGGTTGAAGACGGGCATCATCCGCGCGATGGGTAGCACCGGCAAAGTGGTGACGTCCGCCGGTCTGGTGTTCGCGTTCACGATGGCCTCGATGGTGGTCAGCGACCTGCGCATCATCGGCCAGGTCGGTACCACCATCGGTCTGGGACTGCTGTTCGACACGTTGGTGGTCCGTTCGTTCATGACGCCGTCCATCGCCGCGCTACTCGGGCGCTGGTTCTGGTGGCCGATCAAGGTGCGGCCGCGGCCGGCCAGCACCATGCTGCGGTCCAGCGGACCTCGTCCCGCGGTGCGGTCGCTGCTCGGCACGAGTTTCGGCGAGCCCGCCGAAGACGATCACACTGCGCCGTTGCCGAAATCGACTGCCTGACAAGTCGTTGCGCGCGAAGGAGCGGTATGGCAACGGTATTCATCACCGGCGGTCATGCCGGCATCGGACTCGAGTGCGCGAGGCAACTCGCCGCCCGAGGCGTCAATCTCATTCTGGCCGGCCGCAGCCCGGTGACGATGCAGTCAGTCGCCGACGAGCTGCGTGCGGTCAGCGATATCGACGTCGCCACAGTCGAACTCGACCTCTCGTCGCTGGAGTCGGTGCGCAGTGCGGCTGCCGCGTGTAAGACGATGGTCGAGCGCGGCGAGATCGAATCACTCGAGGCGCTGATCTGCAACGCCGGTGGCCGTTTTGACGGAGCCCCGAGATACAGCCCGGAAGGATACGAGCTGACGTTCGCGACGAACTGCCTCGGCCACTTCCTGCTGTTGCACCTGCTCCTTCCACTGATGTCCGCCGACGGCCGCATCGTGTTCACGGCAAGCGGCACGCACGATCCGAACACCATGGACGGCAAGCTGATCGGAGCTGCCGTCGAGCCGAACGCCACCGCGCTCGCCAACGACGGCAAAGCAGGGACCAAGCCGTTGTCGGTGGGCAAGCGGTATTCGACGTCGAAGCTCTGCACCGTCATGTATGCCTATGAGCTCGCGCGGCGGCTCGACCGCGCCGGCCGTTCGATCACGTCGATCGCCTACGATCCGGGCTCTGTTCCCGAGACAGGCTTGTCGCGGGGATTGCCGAAAGTGGTTCAGTACCTGGCGAAGACGTCGCTGATGTACTGGGTGTCCAAGCGCATCGGCATCACCACGTCCACCCTGGCGTTCTCCGGTGCCGCGCTGGCCGACCTTTCGGTCGGCGCGCAGTACGCGTCGGCGTCGGGCAAGTACTTCCAGGCGCAGGAAGGCAAACTCTCGGAGACGCGGTCGTCGCAGACCTCCTACGACGAGCAGCGTGCGCTGGCCTTGTGGAACGATTCGAAGCGCCTCGTCGGTCTGCTGCCAGACGAAGAGCCCGCGCAGCTACGCTAGCGAATCAGCAAGCTACGCAGGGCAACTAGACCTTCTCCACCACTCCGGCTTCGGTCTCATCTTCGATGTCGCGATGAATCAGCTCACGCACCGCCGGACGCGATCCGTACGGCCGGAGCATGACGCTGGCCGGGCGCGGACGCACGTGCTGCGGCCACCAGAACCAGCGTCCGAGCAACGTGGCCAGCGACGGCGTCATGAACGACCGCACGATCAGGGTGTCGAACAACAGACCCAGCGCGATCGTGGTACCCACCTGGGCCATCACCTTCAGCGGGCTGAAGGCGAACGTGGCCATGGTGGCGGCGAACACCAGACCGGCAGAGGTCACCACCGAACCCGAGCCGGCCATCGCGCGGATCGTGCCCGTCTTGAGCCCGGCGTGGATCTCTTCCTTGAACCGGGATATCAGCAGCAGGTTGTAGTCCGAGCCGACCGCCAGCAGCAGGATGATCGCCATCGCCAGCACCATCCAGTGCAGCTTGATCCCGAGGATGTACTGCCAGAGCAGCACGGAGAGCCCGAACGAGGCGCCCAGCGAGAGCAGCACGGTGCCGACGATCACGAAGGCCGCCACAACGCTTCGGGTGATGACCAGCATGATGACGAAAATCAAAGTGGCCGCGGCAATCCCGGCGATCAACAGGTCGATGTTGGAGCCGTCGTGCATGTCCTTGTAGGTCGCGGCGGTGCCGCCGAGGTAGACCTTGGAGCCCTCCCACGGCGTGCCCTTGATCGCCTCGTGCACGGCCTGCTTGATCGGGATGATGTGGCTGACGCCCTCTGGGGTCGCCGGGTCGCCTTCGTGCGAGATGATCAACCGGACGGCGTGGCCGTCGGGTGAGATGAACTGCTTGAGGCCACGCGCGAAATCCGGGCTCTTGAACGCCTCCGGCGGAAGATAGAACGTGTCGTCGTTCTTCGCCTTGTCGAACGCGTCGCCCTGGGCGGTGGCGTTGTCGGACTGCGCTTTCGCCTGGTCGTTGAGGCCACTGGTCGTCGCATAGTTCGACATGATGGTGTCGAGGTTTGCTTGCTGGCTGGCGATTTGCGGCGGTATCAGCGCCACCAGCTTCGGCTGAATCTTGTCCAGCTTGTCCAGATTCGCGCTGAGATTCTCGATGTTCTCGCTCACCGGTCGATGCCGTCGAGCGCGTTGAAGATGGACCGCAGCGTCCAGCAGGCCGGGATGTCGAAGCAGTGCTTCTCCCAGTAGAAGTAGCTACGAATCGGCCGGAAGAAATCATCGAAGTTGGCGATGTCGTCGCGCAACGCCTCGGTGATCTTCACGGTTTCTTTTGTGAGCTTGGTGGTTTCGTGCGTGGTGTTGCTGAGGTCCTGCGTGACCTGCATCTGCTCGTGCAGAGTCGCCATTGTTTTCTGGAGCTCGTCCGCCTGCTTCAGCAGGTTCTTCGCCTGCTCCTCTTGGTAGTGCTGGGTCTGGATCCGGCCCGCGGCCTGCGCGCCCATCTGGAAACCGAGGGTGCTGTGGTCGAGCGGCGTGCCCAGCGGCCGGGTGATCGTCTGCACGCGACCGATACCGGGGATGTGGAAGACCGCTTTCGCGACCTTGTCCAGCATGATGAAGTCGGCCGGATTACGCAGGTCGTGATCGGTCTCGATCATCAACAGTTCGGGGTTCAGCCGGGCCTGGTCGAAATGCCGGTCGGCGGCCGCATAGCCGACGTTGGCCGGGGTCTCGGGCGGCAGGAAGTGACGGGTGTCGTAGTCCGTCTCGTAGCCCGGGCAGCGCGAGCAGACCGACCAGCGCGATCGCGATCGTGACCGCCAGAACCGGTGCGGGCCAGCGGACGATCGCGGTGCCGATGCGACGCCAGCCGCGGGTCTGCAACTTGCGCTTCGGGTCCAGCAGCTTGAAGAACGACGCCACCGTCAGCACCGCCGGGCCCAAGGTCAACGCCGCGATGACCGCGACCAGCATGCCGACCGCACAGGGCACGCCCAGCGACTCGAAATACGGCAACCGGCAGAAGCTCAGGCAGTACATCGCGCCGGCGATGGTCAGCCCCGACCCCAGCACGACATGTGCCGTGCTGTGGAACATCGTGTAGAACGCTTCTTCTCGCGTCTCGCCCAGGCCGCGGGCCTCGTGGTACCGGCCGACGATGAAGATCGCGTAGTCCGTTCCGGCGGCGATGGCCAGCAGCACCAGCATGTTGTTGGCGAATGTGGAAAGGCCCATGATTCCGTAGTTTCCGAGCGACGCGACGACACCGCGGGCCGCCAGCAACTCGACGAAGACCATGAACAGCATGATGAAAACGGTGCTCACCGACCGGTAGACGAACAGCAGCATCACCAGAATCACCAAGAGGGTGACGAGGGTGACCTTCGCGACGCCCTTCTCACCCGCGTGGGACTGATCGGCGATCAGCGGACCCGCACCGGTGACGTAGGCCTTGATCCCCGGCGGCGCGGGCACTGAGTCCACGATCTTGCGGACGGCCTCGCTCGACTCGGTGGACAGGCCGCTGCCCATGTTGCCGGCGAGGTAGACCTGGACGTACGCGGCCTTTTGGTCGTGGCTCTGCGAGCCCGCCGCGGTCAGCGGGTCGCTCCAGAAATCCTGGATGTGCTGGACGTGCTTTTTGTCCTGCTCGAGTCGCCTGACGATCTCGTCGTAGTAGTGGTGCGCCTCCGCCCCCAGCGGCTTGTCGCCCTCCAGCAGGACCATCGCCGAGCTGTCGGACTTGTACTCGTCGAATGTTTTTCCGACGCGCATCTGCGACACGAACGACGGCGCGTCTTTCGGGCTCTGCGACACCGAGTGGTTCTTGGAGACGACTTCCAGCTGCGGGGAAATCGTGTTGGTGACGAAGACGATGGCCAGCCACACCAGGACGATCGGCACCGCAAGCCGATGGATCCACTTCGGCAGGAACGGCGGGATCAGCGGCTGGTCGACGCGCGGCGCAGCCTCGGTGGTCTCGCTCATGCGGACTTGTCCAGGCAGTACACGAAGGCGATTCACGTTCTCGTTGGGGGGCGAGTGATTCGGAGCCTTGATCGACGTCACCGCTCCCGTCGTGCTTGTTCACGACGAACTGGCAGGCGATCCAACTGCCGTCTCCTTGCGCCACCAGGTTGGCCGGGATACCGGGTTTCGTTGAACTCAATACTTTGCTCCAGGGCAAGGGCACGTTGAGGGCCTGCTGCGGATGGGAGTTCTCGTCGAGGTAGTTGATCGTCGCCGTGCTGCCCGGTGGCCCCAGTGACCTCGAGTGTGATCGTCTTGGCGTTGAACGAGTCGAGGACTTCGCCCGACGTGCCGCCGCCGAACGTACCCTTGTGAATGCCGAAGATGCCGTGCAACCGGTGCACGACGAATCCGGAGAGCGCGATGACAACGGCGAGCGTGATCACCAGCCAGAAGCGGGCGAACAGACCCGTCAGGCCTTTCCGTTTGGCCGGCTTATGGGCGGCTTGCTTGCCGTCGCTGCCGGCGGAGCCCTGGGTCTTCAGTGGCTCGGTCCTTGGCTCAGTCGTCGTCATGGGCGCTTCAATTCCTTAACCAGAGGCGAAGGCTGCTCAACTAATTAGCCTGTGTGTAACCTTAGCTACTCTAATCGGAATAGGCGACTAGAAAGAAACCGGGCAGGGCGGCTGTTGATAGACCGCAGCGCGAGCCCGGACCGGTGGCTCGGCGGGCCGAAGGGGAGCAATAACGATGAGCGGACGCAGACTCAACAAAGGTAGGATCCAGCCCATGAAGCTCATAGGGTTCGCGGTCGCGGCCGTCGGCCGCGGCGATCAGTTTGTCCGCGCCGGCATACGCCGACCCGGACACCGACTTCGACAACCAGATCCAGCACTTCGGCATCTACGGGCCGCACGACTACAACCCGTACCTGGCCAAGATCGTCCTGCCACCGGCTGGCTGCCGGCGTCGATCCCGACGCCGCCGCGTCCGCACAGCTTTCTCGTCCAAAAACCTTCCACGCGGCACGACGCAGGTACAGACGTACCAGTTCCTCGGTAGCGCCATCGCCCAGTACTGCCCCGACCTCCAAGGCAAGCTGCAGAACATCCCTGCGCGTTAGGTTTTGACGAACCCGCGCGGCAGCGTCAGCGGTAGATCCGCGTAGGTCGCGATCCCCGGCGCCGCGGCAACGACAGCGGGAATCGCGTTGATCGCGGGCACCGCCGTCATGATGTGGCCCAGGTCCATGAATTCCTCGATCGTGGTGGCCTCGAAATAGGGTGGCGGCAGGAAGCCGACCTTGGTGGTCACCGTGGGCTGGCCGTCGACCTGGATGACCCAGCCGTCGCCGTCGATCTTCCAGTCGGGTTCGAGCGTCTGGCCTTTGCGCCACCGGACGTTGAGGTCGATGACGGTCTTGCCGTCGAGGATTCCCTGCCAGCTGATGTAGACGCCCGCCACGCATCCCGCGGGGATGGTCCACGACGCCATCTCGAGATCGGCTGTGGTCTGGGCGAATTCGGCCTCACACCGGATGTCGTCGAGTTCGATGCCGAGTGCGTCGCCCACCAGCGCGACGGCCTCGCCGAAGATCGCGGTGCCCTTGGCGGCCATCGCCTGCAGATCCGGGTTGTCGATCGGCTGGCCGAAGCCGACGGGCTTCTCGGTCTCCGGCGAGTCGTAGAACGTGGTGTCGGCGGCTTCGTTGACGGTCACCTTGTCGACTCGGTTGCACACCATCGCCGAGACGATGGCCAGCAACTCGGCGAAGCCGGGGCTCACGCCGGATCCGAAGATCGTCGAGCCGCCCTTCTCGCAGGCCTCGATGAGCCGGTCGCGGCCGGCGCCGAGGTTTTTGCCGGTGATGAAGGACGCGGTCGTCACGACGTTGACGCCCGCGGACAGGATGCGGACCAACTCGTCGACGTTGATCCACATCGGGTTGTAGACAACGCAATCCGGCTTCAGTGCGAGCAGGGCGTCGACGTCGTTGGTGGCGGCGACCCCCAGCGGTTCGATGCCGACCAGCTCGCCGGCGTCACGGCCCGCCTTCTCCGGCGACCAGGCGAAGCAGCCCACCAGTTCCAGCAGCGGGTTGTCCGCGATCGATTTGAGGGAGCTCTTGCCGACGTTTCCGGTGTTCCACTGAACTACTCGATAAGTGTTTGGCACCCGCTCAGCATAGGGAAGTGTCAGGTAGCGAAAACGGGATTCGCGGAATCGGAAACGATGTTCTCCGCGCCGACGTGCTGCTACTTGTCGGGCCGACGACCACTATGTGCCGCGGCGAGTAACTACCGTCCGCTCGGCGATATCGCCGCGGTCAGCCGACTGATCGATACCTGGCTGGAGGGCTCATTCCTCGACGGCGACGCCGCGGCGCGAACGCCGGCGTCGATGTGTTCCCGATCCTTTGCCGGACGGGCGCCGATTGCGGAGTCCGCCGGACTCGTCGGCGTCGCTGTCAGCGCCCTCGGCGTCTCGCAGCGTCTTCGGCAGCCGCTGGGTCTTCGTTCGTCGACTCGGTTTCCACCGCTGTCGGTCTCGGCTTCAGTCTTGTCGTCCGAGGCTTCGGCGCCGTCATCGTCTGCCGTCGGCGACGACGTCGGTCTCCGAGTCGTCCGCTGCGGCATCGGTGTCGTCGGCATCGTCGGCTTCGTCCCGCTTGCCTCGACGTCGGCGCTGCTTCTTTTCTTTCTTGGGCTTCAGCGGCTTCGGCGGTGGCGGCGGCAACTCGGCAACAAACGACAGATAGAACCCGGCGATGCCGAGCAGCGCGATCGCGGCCGCGGCGCCGTAGACGCCGAACAGCCACTGGCCCACGCTGTCCAGGCTCAACCAGATCTCGCTGATCGCCGTACCGACGATCAGCACACCGGCCAGCCACGTGGGCCACCACCGACCAGGTCCGCAGCGTCAGCGCCAAGGCGGGCGTGCCGAACTCCGGCTTGCGTAACTCCAGCAGCGTGAACACCACGGGCAGAGCGGCCAGCGCGATGAGCACACCGGCGGCGATCCGGGCGACGGTGCCCAGGCCGTGAGAGGTGTCGCCCATCAACTCGGGCCAGCGCGGTAGCACGAAGAAGAAGTAGAGGACGCCGGCGGCGACCGAGAGCGTCGCGTGCCAGAAGATAGCGGCCCTGCGTCGCATGCTCCTCCTCGAGCTGGTAATCCGGAAGCGACCAGACCCTATCAATTGGGCCTGGTCACGTCCCGGACTCAGTGCGGAGGATGCGGGATTTGAACCCGCGAGGGCGTTAACCCAACCCGCGTTCCAGGCGAGCGCCATAGGCCACTAGGCGAATCCTCCGTCGGCCATGGTAGCCGAGAGCTGGGCCGCCAAACCCGCTCGGCGACGATGCAGGCCGGAACGGCGTGCGGTGGGGGCACCTCCCGCTTGCGGGGGAGAGTCGGGCAGTCAAACCGAGGTCAGGGTCTTCGAGCGATCGCGTTCGGCTCGGGTACTAGACTCTCGGTGGACCCCGCGCGGCGTCCATCCTGTGAACTCCCCCAGGGCCGGAAGGCAGCAAGGGTCAATGGGCTCTGGCGGGTGCGCGGGGTCCCCAATCACACTTCACGGTGAAAGGCGGATGGTGTCGTACGGCTCGTTCAGTTCCCTAGGCCGTACCGACCTCGAGGCATTGCACGCCCGCCACCAACAGGATTACGGCGAGCTGCAATCCAAGAAGCTGGCTCTCGATCTCACCCGGGGAAAGCCCTGCAGCGAGCAACTCGATCTGTCCAACGCTCTGCTCAGCCTGCCCGGCACGGACTACCGCGACGGCGATGGCACCGACACCCGCAACTACGGCGGACAACACGGTCTGCCCGAGCTGCGGGCCATCTTCGGCGAGCTGCTCGGCATTCCGGTGCAGAACCTGATCGCCGGCAACAACGCCAGCCTCGAGCTGATGCATGACGTGATCGTGTTCTCGATGCTCTACGGCGGCGTGGATTCGCCGCGCCCCTGGAAGGACGAGGCAGGAGTCAAGTTCCTGTGCCCGGTGCCGGGCTATGACCGGCACTTCGCCATCACCGAGACCCTCGGCATCGAGATGATCCCGATCCCGATGCACGAGGACGGCCCGGACGTCGACCTGATCGAAGAGCTGGTCGCTGTCGACCCGGCGATCAGAGGGTTGTGGGCGGTCCCGGTGTTCGCCAACCCCACCGGCCTGAGCTACTCGTGGGAGACGGTCCGTCGGCTCGTCCAAATGCAAACGGCCGCAAACGATTTCCGGCTTTTCTGGGACAACGCCTACGCGGTGCACACGCTGACGCTGGATTTCCCCCGTCCGATCGATGTGCTCGGCCTGGCCGCCGCAGCGGGCAACCCAAACCGGCCGTATGTCTTCGCGTCGACGTCGAAGATCACCTTCGCCGGTGCCGGCGTCAGCTTCTTCGGCGGATCGCTGGGCAACATCGCCTGGTATCTGCAGTACGCCGGCAAGAAGTCGATCGGGCCCGACAAGGTCAACCAGCTTCGGCACCTGCGCTTCTTCGGCGACGCCGATGGTGTGCGCCTGCAGATGCTGCGCCACCAGCAGCTGCTGGCGCCCGAAATTCGCGTTGGCACTGGAGATTCTCGACAAGCGACTGAGCGAGTCCAAGATCGCCTCCTGGAACGAACCCGAGGGCGGGTACTTCATCAGCCTCGACGTGCTGCCCGGCACGGCCCGGCGCACGGTCGCGCTGGCCAAGGACGCCGGCATCGCGGTCACCGAGGCGGGTGCGTCGTTCCCGTACCGGAAAGACCCGGACGACAAGAACATCCGCATCGCACCGACGTTCCCGCCCGAGTCCGACCTGCGTGACGCGATCGACGGGCTGGCGACCTGCACTCTGCTGGCTGCCAGCGAGTCGCTGCTGAACCGCGACTAGGTGGCATCACAACTAGGCGGCGTCGGTCACCGTCGGTAGCCTTGCTGTCCGTGGCTCTCTACCGCAAATACCGCCCCGCGACCTTCGCCGAAGTGGTGGGGCAGGAGCACGTCACCGAGCCACTGTCGACCGCGCTGACCGCCGGCCGAATCAACCACGCTTACCTGTTCTCCGGCCCGCGCGGCTGCGGCAAGACGTCCTCGGCGCGCATCCTGGCCCGCTCGCTGAACTGCGAGCAGGGGCCGACGGCCACGCCCTGCGGGGTCTGCGACTCCTGCGTCGGGCTGGCTCCGAACGGGTCCGGCAGCCATCGACGTCGTCGAACTCGACGCGGCCAGCCACGGCGGCGTCGACGACACCCGTGAACTGCGCGACCGCGCGTTCTACGCGCCGGCCCAGTCGCGCTATCGGGTCTTCATCGTCGACGAGGCGCACATGGTGACCACGGCAGGGTTTCAATGCGCTGCTCAAGATCGTCGAGGAGCCGCCCGAGCACCTGATCTTCATGTTCGCCACCACCGAGCCGGAGAAGGTGCTGCCACCATCCGCTCGCGCACCCACCACTACCCCTTCCGGCTGCTGCGCGCCGAAGACCATGCGCGGGCTGATCGAGCGGATCTGCGCCCAGGAGGACGTGGTCGTCGACGATGCCGTCTACCCGCTGGTGATCCGGGCCGGCGGCGGTTCGCCGCGCGACACGCTGTCGGTGCTCGACCAGCTGCTGGCCGGTGCCGAAGGCAATCGAGTGCACTACCAGCGGGCGCTGGGGCTGCTGGGCGCCACCGACGTGGCCCTGATCGACGAGGCCGTCGACGCGCTGGGCGCCGGAGATGCTGCGGCGATGTTCGGCGCGGTGGAATCGGTGATCGACGCCGGTCACGACCCTCGTCGTTTTGCCACCGACCTGCTCGAGCGGTTCCGCGATCTGCTTGTGCTGCAAGCTGTTCCGGATGCCACCACCCGCGGTGTGGTCGACGCGCCCGAGGACGTGCTGGATCGGATGCGCGAGCAGGCGGCCAGGATGGGCCCGGCGACGCTCACCCGCTACGCCGAAGTCGTCCACGCCGGCCTGACGGAGATGCGCGGCGCGACGGCGCCGCGCCTGCTGCTCGAGGTGATCTGCGCGCGGCTGCTGCTGCCGTCGGCCAGCGACACCGAAGCGGCTCTGCTGCAACGTGTCGAGCGGATCGAGACCAGGCTGGACATGTCCATCCCGCACGTTGACCAGCCGGTGCAACAACCCGCGTTCGTGCGACCGTCCGCTGCGCCCGACCAGCCGCCACCGCCGGTCGTCGCCGCCGAACCGGAGCCGACTGCCGCGCCCGAGCCGGCTCCGGTAGCCGAGCCCGCCCGAGCCCGCGCCGGTCGAGGAGGGCCCGGCCGGCGGTCGGCTCGGCCGAACCTAACGCCGCCGCGGTCCGCACCCTGTGGCCGACGGTGCGAGACAAGGTCCGTCAGCGCAGCAGAACCACCGAGGTGATGCTGGCCGGCGCCACCGTCCGCGCGGTCGAGGGCAACACCCTGGTGTTGAGCCACGAATCGGCGCCGCTGGCCAAGCGGCTGAGCGAACAGCGCAACGCCGACGTCATCGCCGAAGCACTCAAAGATGCGCTGGGTGTGAACTGGCGGGTGCGCTGCGAAGCCGGCGCCTCGACCATGGCGGCGGCGCCCGAAGCACCCGCTCGCCGTCGCGGCCCGTCGAGCGCCCGTCTCGCCGGGTGGTCCCGCCGCCACCCCCGCCGGCCGAAGCCGCCGCCGATGACGAATCGGCGCAGCGGGCCGAGGAAGAAAGCATGCTCGCCGAGGCCGATCAGGACGACGCGTCGGCCCCGCGCCGCGATCCCGAAGAAGCCGCGCTGGAGCTGCTGCAGAACGAGTTGGGCGCGCGCCGCATCGACAACGCCTAGTCCGTCGTTCGCAGACGTCGAAATAGACGGCATAAGTCACAGTATTTGAACGTGATTAGACCATAACCTAGATTGCTATTAATCAGTCAAAAAGTATGTAATACTCCGGAAATGACCATGTCGAGTATGCGGACCTCGGCGGCCACGCTTGCAACGTCGGACGTATTGGTGGTGCCCAGCCGAACGGTCGTGGACACCGGCGAGCTGCCCCACCCGCCGTACCGGGTGCCGTTCCTGGGTGATGTTCTGGGTCTGAACCCCCGCACCCCGTTCCAGTCCTCGCTGCCCCAGACGAAAAAATTGGGCCCGATCTCGGCGCGCAAGTTGCTGGGCACCGAGATGGTTGCGGTCAGCGGACTCGACCTGGTTGCCGAGGTGCACGACGAAACCCGTTTCGGCAAATACGTGGGGCACCACCTGACGCCGCTGCGCGAGGTGATCGGTGACGCGCTCTTCACCGTCGAGACCGACAACCCGAACTGGAAACTGGCGCACGACATTCTCATGCCGGCGTTCAGTCGCGAGGCCATGCAGGGCTACCACGCGATCATGCTGCAGGCGATCCGGGAGATGCTGGATCACTGGGACGGCGCCGCCGACACCGGGCACCGGGTCGACGTCACCGCGGACGCGACGCGGTTGGCCCTGGAATCCATCGGGCGGGCGGGTTTCGGCTACCCGTTCGGCTCCTTCGACCGGCGCCGGCCGCATGCGTTCATCTCTGCCATGAACCGGATGCTGAAGTACGCCAGCTGGTCGACGTTCCCTCTGCTGACCAGATTGCTCCGGCCGGCCATCCGGCGGTCCGGCGCGGTGATGGGACGCATCGTCGACGATGTGATCCAGGCCCGTCGCGACGGCGCCGGCTCCGAGTCCCGCGACCTGCTTGACCTGATGCTGAATTCGCACCGACCCCATCACCGGACGCAGCGCTGGACCCGGTCAACATCCGTCAGCAGGTCATCACTTTCATCGTCGCCGGCCACGAGACCACCTCGGGTGCATTGTCTTTCGCGCTGTACTACCTCACTCAGAACCCTGACGTCCTGGCCCGGGCCAAGGCGGAAGTCGACGCGCTGTGGGGCACGTCGGACGACCCCGAACCGGCCTACGGCGACGTCGCGAAGCTGCGCTACGTGCGGGCGGTGCTCGACGAGGCGTTGCGACTGTGGCCCACCGCGCCCGGCTACCTGCGGGTCGCGCGTAAGGACACCGTGCTCGGCGGCCGCTACCGGATCAAGAAGGGGCAGTGGGTGCTGGTGGTGTTGCCGCTCGTACAGCGCGACCCACGGGTCTGGCCGGACCCCGAGAAGTTCGATCCCGACCGTTTCGCGCCCGGCCAGATGAAGAGCCGCGCGCACGCCTACAAGCCGTTCGGGACGGGTCAGCGGGCCTGCATCGGCCGGCAGTTCGCCCTGCACGAGGCCGTTTTAACGCTCGCCCTGATTCTTCACCGCTACGACCTGGCCGCCGAGAACGGCTACCGGCTAAAGATCTCCGAGTCAATCACGCTGAAGCCCAGAGGATTTCGGCTTGGCCTCAAGAAGCGGGCCGCGTCGTCGCGAGTGCAGCCGGTGAGCGCGCAGGTGAGCCGCCTCAGCGCCTAGGTCTCGAGCGGCCACCTATACGCTGGTCGGCGATACCAGCCCGCGCAGAGGAGTTACGCCTAATGGGACACGTCAGTGCAGCCAGCACGATCCTGATCAACGCTGAGCCCGCCGCCGTGCTGACCGCAGTTGGTGATTACCGGGAAGTCCGGCCCAAGATCCTGTCCTCGCATTACCACGACTACCGGGTGCTCGAAGGCGGGCAGGGGCAGGGAACCGTCGCCAGCTGGAAGCTGCAGGCCACCAAGTCACGCGTGCGCGACATCAAGGCCAGCGTCGATGTCGCCGGCCACGCCGTCATCGAGAAAGACGCCAACTCGACCCTGGTCACCAACTGGACGGTGGCTCCCGCCGGACCGGGCTCGAGCGTCACCGTCACCACCACGTGGACGGGCGCCGGCGGAGTGAAGGGGTTCTTCGAGAAGACGTTCGCGCCGCTGGGCCTGAAGAAGATTCAGGCTGAAGTGCTGGCCAACCTGAAGAAGGAAATCGAGAGTTAAGTTCCCCGTCAACCAACGCCATCACTGCATTTAGACGACCCGTAATCAATGCTTGACGGTGTCGTGGACCGTGCCGGTTCGCTCTCGTGCCGGTCGACGCCCCAGGAAGCCAAACCGGCGGCGCGCGGGGCCCTCCGGGTCCCGGGTCGCGGCCACCGTGTCGTGGTGATTCCGTTTAAGGTCACGTCGAGCGGCGCGCCCACGAGTCGCGGCCCGGCGGGTGCCGGCCAGCAGCACCGCGAGCCCGATCCCGGCCACCGCACCGACCACGATTCCGTTCAGGAACACGGTGCCAGTCGATCCTGTGACGTGGTAGCCCAACACGTCGAAGTGATCGGTCAACAAATGTGCCGACCCCGCATTGGTCATCACCCCGGCGACTGCGACGACTACGGCTGCGAGCAACACAATCAAGCCAATGATGACGAGCATCTCGAAACACCTCTACAGTGTGGTGGTGGGTCTCAAACTCACGTGGTGCATACCCGTTTGTCGACGGTGTAGTCACGTATCGACCGTCCTCACAATGTCTCAGGAAGGGTCAGCGTCATTGCTCGCCGGCCGACCCACCCCGAGCCGGACGCATTGGTCCCTGGTACCGGCTTGCTGGGCCTGACGTCGGGCACTACGCCGCACGGTCTGCGGTGAAACAGGTATTCGCGTCCGCCCGTGACACCGTGCGCACCCAGCTTTGGCCGTTGCCGAGCTTGGGCGTCGTGCTGTCAGTTGTGGCGGGAGTGTTACTTCCCCGGCTGGATTTTGACTGGGATCGCCGGGTGCCGTCTTGGTTGAGCGATGTGTTGTTCGGTGGTGATGCCGAAGCCGCGCGCACCCTGCTCGACGCGATCTCCAGCTCGCTGATCACCGTCACATCGTTGACGTTTTCGCTCACTGTGGTGACGCTGCAGTTGGCCAGCAGCCAGTTCTCGCCACGACTGCTGCGAACGTTCACCAGCGACACCTTCGTGCAGGCAACGCTCGCGGTGTTCCTCTCCACGTTCACCTTCGCGCTGACCGTCCTGCGCGCAGTACGCAGCGGAGGCGACAGCGGCGCGGTGTTCGTGCCGAGGATCTCGGTGACTGTGGCTTTCGTGCTCAGCATCGCCAGCGTGCTGGGCTTGGTGCTGTTTCTGGCCCACCTCGCCCGCGAGATCCGCGTCGAGACGATGCTGCGCAACGTTCATCAGGACGCCAGTGCGACCGTGCGGATTTCGACGGCCCCCCGCGGCGACGCCCACATCCGCCCACCGATCCCGACACCGCCGGATGACGCGATTACCCTGACGGCGCCGTCCTCAGGTTTCCTGACCAGCATCGACAAGACTGAGCTAAGCTCCGCCGCAATCAAGGCGGACGCCTACCTGGTCATCGACTGCCATCCCGGTAGCGCTCTTGTCGAAGGAGTACCAATCGGGCGGGCATGGTGTGAACACGCCCAACTGGACGACGATGCCGTCGAACAGCTCCGCCGCGCTATCGGCCGTGCCATCAGGATCGGCTATGAACGCACCGCAGCCCAAGACGTCGGTTACGGCTTACGACAGCTGACCGACGTCGCGAACAAGGCACTCTCACCGGGCATCAACGACCCCACCACTGCGATCCACGCCCTCGGTCACATCTCCGCCCTCCTGTGCGAGCTTGCTGGCCGCGATCTCGGCCCGATACTGCTGGACGACGACGACCGGGTGCGAGTGGTGCTCAACCGGCCCGACCTCGCGGACTTGCTCGACCTGGCGATCACTCAACCGCGCCGTTACGGGTCATCGGATCCCCAGGTGATGATGCGTCTGTTCCGGTTGCTCGAGGAATTGGCCTACCAGGTGGACGACGCGACGCCCGTACGCGCGCAACGGGATCGACTGCGGGCCACTGTCGCACAATCCGACTTCGACAGCACCGAAACTGCCCGACTGAACCAGGCGGCACAACGGGTCGAAAACGCCATGAAGCATGGGGTGGAGCAGAGCGCGTCGCAATGATCATCCAGCGCGCAGGGCGCGCTAGGGCAGATCACACCTGCCGCTGCTACAGCCTCAGTGCGCCGCGGCCTGGCCGCCGAGGAATGCTGCGACACCGCGGGCCACCGCGTCGGCGTATTTCTGCCGTCCCTCGGGGCTTTCCATCAACGCCGAGTCGACCGGGTTCTTCATGTTGCCGCATTCCACCAGGACTGATGGGTACTGCGCCAGGTTCAGCCCGGCCAGGTCCGAACGCCCGTACAGGCCGTCCTGCCCGATATAGCTGGCCGGCGGAATGCCCGAGGCCTGCATCTGGTCGCGCATGACCCGGGCCAACTGCACCGCGGGCCCGGCCTGAGCCTGGTTGAGCGGCGGCGCCGAATAGTTGACGTGAAAACCCCGTCCGCTCGACGGACCGCCGTCGGCGTGGATGCTGACGACCGCGTTCGGGTGCAGCCCGTTGGCCATCTCGGCGCGCTGGTCGACGCACGGGCCGACGGTGGAGTCGTCGCCGCGTGACATCGCTGTCCGCGCTCCCAGCGCGTTGAGCGCGGCGCGAAGACGCAGGGTGGTGTCCCAGGTGAAGGTGTGCTCCGGGTAGCCGTCGTTGGTCGTGGTTCCGCTGGCCTGGCAGTCCTTGGTGCCGCCGCGACCGGTGGGTACCTGACGGCTGATCGACGCGTCGTTGGCGCCGTTGTGGCCGGGGTCGAGGAACACGATCATGCCGGCGATGCTCCCGGGTGCCGCGGTCGCGCTCGGCGGGGCCGGTGCCACGGTAGCGATCGCGATCATGCCCACCGCGGCCAGCGCCGCAGGGGCTGCGCCGCGCGGGCGAAAGGGGACACGCAGTCGATGAGGTATGCGCACGCCGCCAGGTTAGCCCTGCGCCGTCTACGCTTGGAACTCTGAACCGCCCGCACCGCGCAGGCGAAACCAAGTCGATACCAAGACGCAAGGGGACTGTCATGCAACCCGGAGGCCAACCCGACATGTCGGCGTTGCTAGCCCAGGCTCAGCAGATGCAGGCACAGCTGATGGAGGCCCAGCAGCGGCTGATCAGCTCCGAGGTGCTGGGGAAGGCCGGTGGCGGGCTGGTGGAAGTCACCGTCAAGGGCAGCGGCGAGGTCGTCGCGGTGAAGATCGACCCCAAGGTCGTCGACCCCGACGATGTCGAGACGCTGCAGGACCTGCTCGTCGGCGCGCTCGGAGACGCCGCCCAACAGGTCGCCACCCTGGCGCAGCAACAGCTCGGACCGCTGGCCGGCGGGATGGGTTCACTGGGCGCTCCGCAGGGCTGATGTTCGAAGGACCGGTCCAGGATCTGATCGACGAGCTCGGCAAGCTGCCGGGTATCGGGCCAAAGAGCGCCCAGCGCATCGCTTTTCACTTGCTGTCGGTTGAGCCGCCGGACATCGATCGGCTCACCGCGGTGCTGGCCAAGGTTCGCAACGGCGTGCGGTTCTGCGCGGTGTGCGGCAACGTCTCCGACGGCGAGCGCTGCCGCATCTGCGCGGATCCGCGCCGCGACGGTACGCAGGTCTGCGTCGTCGAGGAGCCCAAGGACGTACAGGCCGTCGAGCGCACCCGCGAATTCCGCGGGCGCTACCACGTTCTGGGCGGCGCCCTGGACCCGCTGTCCGGTGTCGGGCCGGAGCAGTTGCGGATTCGCGAGCTGTTGAACCGGATCGGCGAGCAGGTCGACGGGGTGGACATCACCGAGGTGATCATCGCGACCGACCCGAACACCGAGGGCGAGGCGACCGCCACCTACCTGGTCCGGATGCTGCGCGACATTCCCGGCCTGACCGTGAGCCGGATCGCGTCCGGGTTGCCGATGGGTGGCGACCTGGAATTCGCCGACGAGCTGACCCTGGGCCGCGCGTTGACCGGCCGCCGCGCGATGGTCTGAATCAGCGCCTAGTCACACCGGCAACTCTGATACCTGCGTCCGACCAATACCCACTGCTGCGAAACGTGACTACCCGCGATATCACCAGTGCTGGTGATATCGCATGTGGTCCCAAAACGAAAAAAGAGTGTCACCGCCGAGGCGGCACGGCCTCCAGGCGGCTACGCCCGCAGCCGCTCGCGGCGAAGCAACTCCACTTCGGGTAGATCCAGCGGCGTCAGGTCACCGACCACCTTGCCGAGCAGCAGGTCGGCGAACTCGGGATTGCGGGCCAGGCACGGCCCGTGCATGTATGTGGCGAACACGCTGCCCTGCACCGCGCCGTCGATCCCGTCGCCGACGCGGTTGCCCGCGCCCTTCTTCACCGCGCCGAGAGGCGACGCGGCATCGCCGAGAAGCGTTCCGCCGCGGTGATTTTCGAAGCCGGTCAACGGCGCGGTCAACCCGGCCAGCAGCGGCGCGGTGACCAGCTCGCCGATCGTGCGCGCGGGCTGTGGAGACGTGGTCAGGTCGAGCAGGCCCACACCGTCGACCCGCTCACCCGCCGATGTTTCGTACCAGTGGCCGAGCACCTGGATGGCCGCGCAGATCGCCAGCACCGGCGCGCCGCGGCCCGCGGCGCGCTGCAGTCCCGGATGCCGGATCAAGTGCTTGGTGGCCAGTCGTTGTGCGTAGTCCTCGGCACCGCCCAGTGTGTACAGGTCGAGGCTGTCGGGCACCGCATCGGCCAGCGTGATCTCGACGATCTCTGCGGGGATGCCCCGCAGTCGAAGTCGCTGTCGCAGTACCGCCGCATTGCCGCCGTCGCCGTAGGTGCCCATCACGTCGGGCAGCACCAGGCCGATCCGCACCGCTGAGATCGAAGCGTCGCTAGCCATGGCGCGCCAATCGACGTTGCAACTGCAGAAACGCGGTGTAGTTGGCGACCACCTCGACGGGCCCGGGCGGACACGACGCGATCGCGGCCACGGTGTCGTGCACCAGCGTGTGTTCCACGTCGGCGTATCCCAGGCGCACCGCCAGGTCGGTGCCGCGTTCGCCGGCGGCCACCACCGAAGTCTGTCTCGAAGTGCTCGAAGCGCACATCCCACAGCCACGACAGGTCTTCGCCGTCCGGCACCTGTCCATTGACCGCGATCACCACCCCGGCCGCGTCCTTGTTCACCATCGACAGCGCTTCCTGCCAGCCGGCCGGATTCTTGGCCAGCAACATTCGCACGGAATGCGCGCCGACCTGGATGGTCCGGTACCTGCCGGCGACCTCGTCCACGCCGGCCACTGCGGCCACCGCGGCGACCGGGTCGGCACCCAGCGCGCAGGCGGCGGCGACCGCCTGCGCGGCGTTGCCGCGGTTCACTGCGCCGGGTAGCGCAAGTCGCATCGGCACCGCCAATCCGTCTGGGCCGTAAAGGGTTTCGTCGTCGAACCACCACTGCGGGCTGGGCCGTTTGAAGTCGGCGCCGGTGGAATACCAGTGCCCCTGGTCGCGCACGATCACCTCGCCGCTGCGCGGGCAGCTGACCGAGTCGGCCGCCCAGCTCCCGCCCGCAGCGACCCAGACCACGTTGGTGTGGTCGTAGGCGGCCGAGGTCATCAGCACGTCGTCACAGTTGGCGACGACCACCGCATGCGGGTGCGCGGCCAGCCCGGCCCGTAGCCGGCGCTCGATCACGTTGATCTCGCCGACGCGGTCCAACTGGTCGCGGGACAGGTTCAGCAGGATGACGACGGCCGGCTCGACGGCGTCTGCGACGTGCGGCACGTGCATCTCGTCGACCTCGAGCACCGCCAGCGCAGCGGCCCGGTCAGCGGCCAACGCGGCGACCAGGCCGGCGTCCATGTTGGCGCCCTCGGCGTTGGTGGCGACGGCTCCAAGGGTTCGCAGGGCGGCCGCAGTCATCCGGGTGGTGGTGGACTTGCCGTTGGTGCCGGTGACGACGACGGTGCGCCGGCCGGTGCCGAGCTGCCGCAGGATCGAGGAGTCCAGGGTCATCGCGACCAGGCCGCCGATCATCGCCCCGGCTCCCCGGCCGGTCACCCGGGACGCCCAGCGCGCGCCGGCTCCGGCGGCAAGGGCGGCACGTCCCCGGGCGTTGATCACGAAAAAAGGTTATCGAGCTCGCGCGAGTGCAGCGGGTCGGCCTGCGAGTCGACCCGGTGCGATGTCGGCCGGGCGTGAAATCCTCGGATCATGCGGGACAGTGCGGACGGCGACGCCCTGGGGCCGGCCGGTTACCGAGCCGGGCGCGGGCTGGGCCGTGATCGACGTCGAGACCTCCGGCTTCAAACCCGGCAGCGCCCGTGTCATCAGCCTCGCGGTGCTCGCGCTCGACGCCGACGGCCGCGTCGAGCAGTCCGTGGTCAGCCTGCTCAATCCTGGGCGTCGATCCCGGCCCCACCCACATCCACGGGTTGACCGCCGAGATGCTCGAGGACCAGCCGCAGTTCAGCGAGATCGTCGGCGACGTCGTCGAACTCGTCCGCGGGCGAACGCTGGTCGCGCACAACGTCGCGTTCGACTACGGCTTCCTGACCGCGGAGGCTGAACTGGCCGACGTCGAGCTACCGATCGACAGCGTCATGTGCACGGTCGAGTTGGCCCGCCGCCTGGAACTGGGCACCGACAACCTGCGGTTGGAGACACTGGCCGCGCACTGGGGCGTGACGCAGCGGCGCGCGCACGATGCGTTCGACGACGCTGTGGTGCTGACCGATGTGCTGGCCGCCTCGCTGCAGCGGGCCCGCGAGCGCGACGTCTGGCTGCCGGTCCGCCCGGTCACCCGCCGGCACTGGCCGAGCGGCAGGGTCACCCACGACGAGCTGCGGCCGTTGAAGGTGCTGGCGTCGCGGATGCCCTGCCCGTACCCGAATCCAGGTCCCTACGTCCGCGGCGGCCCGCTGGTGCAGGGCATGCGGGTCGCGCTGGCCGCCGAGGTCGAGCGGACCCACGAGGAGCTGGTCGAGCGGATTCTGCACGCCGGTCTGGCCTACGCCGACGCGGTCGACCAGGAAACCTCGCTGGTGATCTGCAACGAACACCGCCCGGCTCGCGGCAAGGGCTACCAGGCCCACGAACTGGGTGTGCCACTCGTGTCCGACGCGAAGTTCATGGATGACGTCGGCGCGGTGGCGGGAGGCGCCGAGCTGGCAACTGCCGACGAACATTCGCGCTGCTTCGAGACCGCGTATGCGGCGGTCCGCTAAATCCGTTCACTGGATTTCTGGCCGGGTAATCGGACAGGTGCGCGCCAGTCGGCGCCGCGGCGCCGACCTATCGAGCCGCCTGCTGCTGCGAGGATCGGGGCATGAGGAAGAGGTGGCTCGCGGCGGCGGCAGTGCTTCTGACCGGCGCGTGCGCTCACGACGCCGGCCCGGCGTCGAAATCGGCCGGCGTGCAGGTTCCTGAAAACTTCTGCGGCCTGCTCAGCGCGGCCGACATCAGCCGGGTGATGGGCAGCGCCTTCCCCGCCGCCGAGGGCAGCCAGTCGCCGAGCGAAGCGCAATGCACCTCGATCCCGACGGCGGGCAACGATGTCAGCTTCAAGCTGTATTGGAACAACGAGTACTGCATCGACGGCAAGCCCGTCGACAAGAAATGCCTGGATTCGCAGGCCAAGGGGTTTGCCGTCAACAAGCAGAGCGCCGGCAATGTCCAGAGCGTCCCGGGGCTGGGCGATCAGGCGTTCTGTTTCGTGGCTCCGCCCGCGACCGTCGACGTGCTCAAGGGCTGGATCTACCTGATCGTTGGCGCCGACAGCTGCGTGCAGGCCCAGACCCTGGCCGGGATGCTGCTGGCCAAGGTCTCGGCCTGACGCCTCAGCTCCGTGCGGCCCGGTTGACCGCCGACACGACGGCACGCAGCGACGCCGTGGTGATCGACGGCGCGATACCGACGCCCCACACCGTCTGACCACCGACAGGGCTTGATGGGCGACGACCCGCTTCGCCCGGCTGCGCCGCGCTCCCGATCGTCACCTGCGCCTCGACGTATGCCGCGGCCTGAGCGTCCTCGCCGCCGCTCATCGCGTGCTCGGAGTAGTCCAGCACTGCCACGTCGAAGTCGATGGTGGCCAGCGCGTCGACGAACGCGGCAAGCGGTCCGTTGCCCGAGCCGGTGATCTCGGTCTCGGCGCCGTCGACCTTCACCGTCGCAGCGATCCGGGTGACGCCGTGGTCCTCTTCGGAGGCGTCGACGCGCTGCTTCATCCGCTCCAGCGGCCGGATCGGCGCGATGTACTCGTCGTTGAAGGCATCCCACATCTCCTTGGGGGTGACCTCGCCGCCGTCCCCGGCTGAGCCCTCTGCGATCTTTTGGATCACCTTGGAGAACTCGATCTGCAGCCGTCGCGGCAGCGCCAGCCCGTGGTCGGCCTTCATGATGTAGGCCACCCCGCCCTTACCGGACTGCGAGTTGACCCGGATCACCGCTTCGTAGGTGCGCCCGACGTCGCGCGGATCGATCGGCAGATAGGGCACCTGCCACAGCATGTCGTCGACATCGGAGTCGGCCTCGTCGGCGGCGACCTTCATGCTGTCCAGGCCCTTGTTGATCGCGTCCTGGTGGCTGCCGGAGAACGCGGTGTACACCAGATCGCCGCCATAGGGATGGCGCTCGGGCACCGGCAGCTGGTTGCAGTACTCGACGGTGCGACGGATCTCGTCGATGTTGGAGAAGTCGATCTGCGGGTCGACGCCGCGGGAGAACTGGTTGAGCCCCAGCGTCACCAGACAGACGTTTCCGGTCCGTTCGCCGTTGCCGAACAGGCATCCCTCGATCCGGTCGGCCCCGGCCTGGTAGCCCAATTCGGCTGCGGCGACGGCAGTTCCGCGATCGTTGTGGGGGTGCAGACTCAAAATGACCGAGTCGCGGCGGTTCAAGTTCCGGCTCATCCACTCGATCGAGTCGGCATAGACGTTCGGGGTGGCCATCTCGACGGTGGCCGGCAGGTTGAAGATGATCGGATTGTCCGGCGTGGGCTTGATGATGTCGCCGACCGCGTCGCACACCTGCTTGGCGTAGTCGAGTTCGGTGCCCGTGTAGGACTCCGGCGAGTACTCGAAACGCCATTGTGTGCCAGGGTATTTGGCGGCCTCCTCGACGCACATGCGAGCGCCGTCGGTGGCGATCGCCTGCACCGCGGCGCGGTCGGCCCGAAACACCACGCGGCGCTGCAGGATTGACGTCGAGTTGTAGAAGTGGACGATCGCGCGGTGCACTCCCTCGCAGGCCAGGAAGGTTCGCTCGATCAGCTCGGGCCGGCACTGGGTCAGCACCTGGATGGTCACATCCTCGGGAATCGCACCCTCGGTGATGATGTCGCGAACGAAGTCGAAGTCGGTCTGGCTGGCCGAGGGAAACCCGACCTCGATCTCCTTGTAGCCCATGCGCACCAGCAGATCGAACATGCGGCGCTTGCGGGCCGGGCTCATCGGGTCGATCAGCGCCTGATTTCCGTCCCGCAGGTCTACTGCGCACCACAGCGGTGCCGTGTCGATGACCCGGTCGGGCCAGGTGCGGTCGGCCAGCCGGACGGGCTCGACCTCGTCGGCGAACGGTCGGTACCGGCTGACCGGCATCGACGATCCGCGCTGGGTGTTCCATGCGGGTTGTCCGGCATTGGGCGGGCCCGCGGGTTGGGTGATGGTTCGACTGGAACTGAATGCGTCGGGGGATTCGTTCGACGGCTTAGAAAAGGTGGTCACGGTGGTTGCTCCGAAGAATGGGGTGAGGCTGGCTTGCCTCGAGATTCTTAGACCGGCGCATCGCGAATACCCGCGACGGGAAGCCGGTCTGGATCAGGCCCCGCCGCGGCGTCCGAGGAGGAGCACCCGCTGCACGCCTCGTACCTTACCGCGCCGGCATGGTTGCCCATAACCCCTGGCGGCTACTTCCTCGGCGGGGCGATCCGGACCGGGATGTCGGTGTTCTCGTCGGTGTAGTAGCTCGCGCAGACGCGGTGGTAGCCGTCGGCGATCTGCATGGCGACCCCGGTGTTGAGGTCGCCGCGCACGGCCAGGATCGGCGAGAGGCGCTTGCCCTTCTTGATCTTCGTCAGGTCCAGCTGCACATGCGGGTTGTCTTTCGGCAACAGCGTCAGCCGGGAGGCACGCAGCAGGTCCTTGGCCTTTTTGTGTACCACCGGGGACTGTTTCAGCGCCGCCACGATCTCGCTGATCTGCGCTGCCGGGGCCAGCAGAGCGAGGTAGTCCGCAGCTGCCGGGTAGTCGTGCTCGTCGGGTTCGTCTCCCCACAGCACCGCGGGACCATTCGTCATCGCTGCACCTTTCGTCGGCCTTCTGCATACCAAACGCCGCTCACCGGCGGGTGCAGGTCACAGTCTCAGTCCACGTATTCTGTGTTCCGACCTAAATTACCTGCCAGTACCGGAAAACCTGAGAGAGCAACAGTGGCGCTCGTCGTGCAGAAATACGGCGGATCCTCGGTGGCCGACGCCGACCGGATCCGTCGCGTCGCCGAACGCATCGTCGAGACCAAAAAGCAGGGCAACGACGTCGTCGTGGTGGTGTCCGCGATGGGTGACACCACCGACAACCTGCTGGATCTGGCCCAGCAGGTGTGCCCGGCTCCGCCGGCGCGCGAGCTGGACATGTTGCTGACCGCCGGCGAGCGGATCTCCAACGCGCTGGTCGCGATGGCCATCGAGTCGCTCGGCGCGCAGGCCCGCTCGTTCACCGGCTCGCAGGCCGGCGTGATCACCACCGGCGCCCACGGCAAGGCCAAGATCATCGACGTCACCCCGACCCGGCTGCAGGCAGCTCTGGACGAGGGCCGGATCGTTCTGGTGGCCGGGTTCCAGGGGGTCAGCCAGGACACCCGCGATGTCACCACGCTGGGCCGCGGCGGCTCGGACACCACCGCGGTCGCGCTGGCCGCGGCGTTGCACGCCGATGTCTGCGAGATCTACACCGACGTGGACGGGATCTTCAGTGCCGACCCGCGAATCGTCCCCAATGCCCGCCGGCTGGACACCGTCACCTTCGAGGAGATGCTCGAAATGGCCGCCTGCGGAGCGAAGGTCCTGATGCTTCGCTGCGTGGAATACGCCCGCCGCTACAACATCCCGGTGCATGTGCGCTCGTCGTATTCGGACAAGCCCGGCACCATCGTCACCGGATCGATCGAGGACATACCCATGGAAGAGCCCATCCTGACCGGCGTCGCACACGACCGCAGCGAGGCCAAGGTGACCGTCGTCGGCATCCCCGACTACCCGGGCTACGCCGCCAAGGTGTTCCGCGCGGTCGCCGATGTCGACGTGAACATCGACATGGTGTTGCAGAACGTCTCCAAGATCGAGAACGGCAAGACCGACATCACCTTCACCTGCCCGCGCGACAGCGGACCGGCCGCGGTGGAGAAGCTGGACGCGCTCAAGGACGAAATCGGGTTCAGCCAAGTGCTTTACGACGATCACATCGGCAAGGTGTCGCTGATCGGCGCGGGCATGCGGAGCCATCCCGGGGTCACCGCCACGTTCTGCGAGGCGCTGGCCCAAGTCGGCGTCAACATCGACTTGATCTCCACCTCGGAGATCCGGATCTCGGTGCTGTGCCGCGACACTGAACTAGACAAGGCTGTTGTCGCGTTACACGAAGCATTCGGCCTCGGCGGTGCCGAGGAGGCCACGGTGTATGCGGGGACAGGACGATAGATGGTTGCCATGATCGGAGTAGTAGGTGCCACCGGGCAGGTGGGCCAGGTGATGCGCCGCCTGCTCGAGGAGCGTGAATTCCCGGCGACCAGCGTGCGGTTCTTCGCGTCGTCCCGCTCGCAGGGCCGCAAACTGCCGTTTCGCGGCCAGGAGATCGAGGTCGAGGACGCCGAGACGGCCGACCCGAGCGGCCTGGACATCGCGTTGTTCTCCGCGGGCGCGACGATGTCGCGGGTCCAGGCGCCGCGGTTCGCGCAGGCCGGGGTGACCGTGATCGACAACTCGTCGGCCTTCCGCAAGGACGACGAGGTGCCGTTGGTCGTCTCCGAGGTCAACTTCGCTGACGCGAAGAACCGGCCGAAGGGCATCATCGCCAACCCCAACTGCACGACGATGGCCGCGATGCCGGTGCTCAAGGTGCTGCACGACGAGGCCCAGTTGGTCCGTCTGATCGTGTCGAGCTATCAGGCCGTGTCCGGCACCGGTTTGGCCGGGGTGGCCGAACTGGCCGACCAGGCCCGCGCCGTGATCGACGACGCCGAACAGTTGGTGCACGACGGCAGCGCACTGCAATTTCCCGAGCCGAAGGCATACGTCGCACCGATCGCGTTCAACGTCGTTCCGCTGGCCGGCAAGCTGGTCGACGACGACTCCGGCGAAACCGACGAAGACCAGAAGCTACGTTTCGAGAGCCGCAAGATCCTGGGCATTCCCGATCTGCTGGTCAGCGGCACCTGTGTACGGGTGCCGGTGTTCACCGGTCACTCGCTGTCGATCAATGCCGAGTTCGCCCAACCACTTTCGCCGCAGCGGGCGCGGGAAATCCTCTCCCATGCACCGGGCGTCACGGTGGTCGACGTGCCGACACCGCTGGCCGCCGCCGGCGTCGACGAGTCCCTCGTCGGCCGGATCCGTCGCGACCCCGGTGTGCCCGACGGACGCGGGCTGGCGCTTTTCGTCTCGGGCGACAATCTGCGTAAAGGCGCGGCATTGAACACTATTCAGATTGCCGAGCTGCTCGCCGCGCAGCTGTGATTCGCGGGTGAGCCTCGCCCGTTGCTCACTGATGGTCGCGGTTGTGACGTGTACATCTGTCTGCCAAGGTTTTTCGCCCGCGCAGGCCGATCCGCCGGCCCCGATGCCGCAGCCGGTGCTGCAGCCGCTGGCGCCCGGTGAGGTGATCCGCATCGGCCCGGCCGCGGGCACCGGGACACCGACTCGCGACTACGGCATCGGCGCGACCGACCTGTGCGTGTTCTTGGAATTCCCCACCCAGGTGGTCCAGGTGTGCGGTGACAGCTTCGCCGGCGAGGGTGTCGGGTTCGGCGGCTACTACTCGCCGATCGCGTTGCGGGTGGATACGTCGTCGGTCGACGATCCGGACGGGGTGAAATACACCGGGGTCACCGGCGTCACCGAACCGCTGCTGGCCGAGCCGACACCGTCGGGCGCGTCCCAGTTGCCGGCCGGCGTCGTGCAGATCAACCGGCAGAACTACGTGTTGATCACCACCACTAAAGACCTGGTTCCGCAGAGTTCGCGACTAGTGAAAGCCGAAGCCGCGCAAGGTCTTTGGCAGACAGTTCCCGGCTCGGTCCGCAATGCCGACTACGCCGGCGGCCGGCAGTCGCAAATCAGCGGCTACTACGACCCGATACCGGCGCCCGAGTCGCAGACCGGCTGGGTGTACATCGTCGCCGACAACTTCGACCGCAGCCAACCGATGGTGCTCTACCGCGTCGCCCCGGAGAACTTCGGCGACCGATCCCGCTGGCAGGGCTGGGCTCCCGGTCCGGACGGCGGCTGGGGTAGACCGCCAACACCGTTGTGGGGCGACATGGTCGGTGAGATCAGCTTCAGGCAGATCGACGGCAAGTCGGTGCTGTCGTATTTCAACTCGAGCACCGGAAACATGGAAGTGCGGGTGGCCGATGACCCGATCTCGCTGGGCAGCGCACCGGTGACCACCGTCGTCCAGCACGACGATTGGCCCGAACCCGCCGAGAGCCTGCCGCCGCCGCACGACAACCGGCTGGCCCAGCCGTACGGCGGATACATCTCGCCGGGCTCGACGCTGGACGAGGTGCGGGTGTTCGTCAGCCAGTGGCACAACACCGACGCACGGGCACGCTCGCCGTACCGGGTGATCCAGTTCGCAGTGAATCCGCTCAAACCCTAGTCAGCGCGGGGTAGCTCCGGCACCGCCTAAACGGGGATTCGCAGTGCTACCGACTTCGTCTGGCCCGTGGCTCATGGGTGGTGTCCCTCCGCCAGCCGCGACAGGCGTTTCATCAGCCCTTCGAACAGCGTGATTGGACCCGAGTCAGCGGCGCTGGGTATCGCCGACCTGCGCATCTTGACGAATAATGTCGCCTCGCCCAATTGCAGCACGCGCCCAATGCTGTTGGTGCCTAGCCGGGTGACCGCCACAAGTGTTTCGTCACGCGGCAGGAAAGAGCGGATGTCCTCGTAGCTCATCGACCTGACAGCGTCACAT
This sequence comes from uncultured Actinomycetota bacterium, assembly GCA_963796825.1. Classification (GTDB taxonomy): domain Bacteria; phylum Actinomycetota; class Actinomycetes; order Mycobacteriales; family Mycobacteriaceae; genus Mycobacterium. The sequence continues at coordinate 1,126,335 of CAWCNE010000002.1, read as the reverse complement.
GAGCAACTGAGTACATCCGCGAAAGCTGTGTTCGCAAATACGATGGCACCGTCGTCCGCTGCGGCTATGACGGGAACCGGGTGTTGCGTAAGCGCCCGAAGTGGAGTCATTCGAGGTGGTTCGTCGCTAAGGGAAGTGCCTAGCCGCCTCAGCGGCTCGCCCGCCAGCATCGCGGAACCTCAATGCTCATGCGCTGTTATGTCAACGCACTGCGGTCTCACATTCGGCGCTGAGAAGCACCGACGAATCTTCCGGTCGGCCAGACGGGACGGCCCAGCCATGAGCATAACTTCGAAAAGGTACTTGCGAAGCGGGAAATTGTGCCGGGCTATCGGGTGACCTTCGTGAAGGGGGTGCGGGGTGCCCCTGACCTGGCCCGCTCGATTTGGTCGTAGGAGTAGGTCACCATCGCGGAGGTGGGTGATTGTTGTGTTGAGTTGTGGGTAGCTCACAAGCGCAAAGGCACTCGCGGCGAACCCGCTGATGGTGGCGGCCTGTTCGTGGTGTCCGAGACGGTCCAATACACCGACCAAAAGCGCCAACGGGTTTCGCAGGTTGCCGATCCGCACATCGGCGATCGTTGAATAAGCAGGTCCAGCAAATCACCCGGGCCGCGGCTCATAGCTGTTTCATAAGTTGTACCCAGCGGGGCCTAGCTGTAGCCATCGCATCATTTCAGGTATGAGCGAAACACCTGACACCCCAACCACACCGACCACAGTCGCCACGGAGCCGGCGACTGCGGCGGTCAAACCCTACTGGCTCTACCGATTCGCGGCGTGGGTCGTGATCGTCGCCGGCATCACGTTCATCGTCCTCAGCATCTTCTTTACCGGCTTCAAGATCGCCCACCTGGGACATCACAGATGCCATCACCACGGTTGGCACCACCAGCACCCAGGGCGGCACCGGACGGTCCGCGCCGCCACGACCAGGGCGCCGGCTTCCAGCACGGCCTCGTCGGTCCGGGACCGTCGCACATGCCGGAATCGGTCGCTCCGTCGTTGGCTCCGGCCCACTCGTAGCCCGACTTTCCACCAGCCCGGCGCCTCCAGGGGCGCCGGGCTCTTCATTTTCGGTACCCCACCCGGTAACGGAGCACTCGCGGACACCCCGGCGCTGAGGCATTATGCGGGTATGAGCGAGACTCCCGACCCGTCTGGCCCGCCGCCACCGGCTGCGTCGGCGCCGATCCCGGCTCCGCAATCCGAGCGGCTCTACCAAGTGGCGGCCTGGGTGGCGATCGTTGCCGGAGTCACGCTGATTGCCGTGGTCATCCTGAAATTCGTGTGGGTGCTCGGATATTAAGGACTCTCCCGCGCGCGGCTGGTTGATGGCCGGACCGCGCCTGGGCATGATCTAGTGATGGCCCAAGCACCCGAACCCCCGACCCAGCCGCCTCCTGGCCCACCCGTCGCGGTGCCGGCAGCCGCGCCTCCGCTGGTAGCGAGGAACGCCCGGCTGTATCAGGCGGCGGCGTGGGTGGTGATTGTGGCCGGCACCGTCTTCGTGCTGGGGGTCGTCTTCTTCGCCGGCGCCGAGCTCTCCGGACATGGTCGGCAATACCGCCATGACCACCATGGGGTGTTTGGCCCGGATTCGCCGACCGGCCCTGACGGTCCGCCGCCGTGGGTGGTATTCCCGGGCGGCCCGTTCCCGCCGGGTTCGGGTCCGCGTGGGGTCCCTGGGGCCCGGGTATGGGTCCGGGCGGGCCTGGCGGTCATGGTGGCCATGGCGGCCCCGAAGAGCCCCCTCCTCCGCCGCCGACCTACACGCCGTAGCGGCGTCGCGTCGGCGATGAAGAGGCAGATCTGCACAGTCGCACCGGCATTTGCCGTGTCAGTCGGCTGTTTCGTGGCCGCCCTGGTTGTCCCGGTCGCATCGGCGCGTGCCATCGGATCCCGGCGTGGTGAGCTACGCCGTCTTGAGTAAGGGTTCGGTGGGCAACATCGTCGGGGGACCGATGCGGGACGAGTCGCTGTTCAATCAGCCGTTCCAGGGGTTCTTCGTCGACAACCCGGTGTGCAACAACTGGGCCGATATCGGGTTGCCGGAGGTCTACAACGATCCCGATCTGGCGTCGTTCAATGGCGCAAGCACGCAGACCTCACCGACCGACCAGACGCACTTCGTCAAGCAGGCGGTCGGGGTGTTCGCCACCGGCGCGGCGGCCGGTGCCGCATTCCACCGCGTGGTGGACCGCACGGTCGGTTGCTCGGGCCAGACCACTCCCATGCATCTGGACAACGGCACGACGCAGGTGTGGTCATTCGACGGTGGTCCGGCGGCCGCCGCCGACGCCGCGTGGAGCAAGCAGGAGGCCGGGACGGACCGCCGATGTTTCATCCAGACCCGTCTGAGGGAAAACGTGCTGCTGCAAGCCAAAGTCTGTCAGTCCGGCAACGGTGGTCCGGCGGTGAATGTGCTGGCCGGCGCTATCCAGAACGCGCTCGGGCAGTAGCCGGCGAGAACCCTCGGGAATATGTCTGTGCCATCTGGTAGATGAGTCTTTGTAACAATCGTTGGGTAGCCACGCGCAACCAGCGGCTCCGGGCCCGAAGGGATTCCGATCATGGCGTTTGCCGTCGCGTCGCAGGTGGATTCCGCGCGTCTGGCGGACGACGAATTTGCCAGCGCCTCGGCCGCGGCGCAATTCATCTCCGACGGCTGCCTGGCGGACGGACCTGTGGCACGCGTCGGCCTGGAGATCGAAGCGCACTGTTACGACCCGGCAGATCCTGCGCCGCCGTCCGAGCTGGGATGAGATCACCGGCGTCCTGGAGTCGCTACCGGCCATGCCCGGCGAAAGTCTCGTCACCGTCGAACCCGGCGGCGCTGTGGAGCTCTCCGGACCGCCCGCGCTGGGAGTGATGGCCGCGATCGAGGCGATGGCCGCCGATCAGGCCGTACTGCGAAAGGCTTTCGACGCCGCCGGACTGGGTCTGGTGTCGCTGGGGGCGGATCCGTTGCGGCCGGCCAAGCGCGTCAACCCGGGCCCGCGCTATCGCGCGATGGAAGAGTTCTTCACGGCCAGCGACACCGGCGCCGCCGGCGCGGCGATGATGACGTCGACCGCGTCGGTACAGGTCAACCTCGACGCCGGGCCGCGCGGATGGCTGGGCCGACCGGGTCAAGCTGGCGCACGCGCTCGGGCCGGTGATGGTGGCGATCTCGGCCAACTCGCCGCTGCTCAGCGGTCAGTTCTGCGGATGGCGTTCTTCCCGCCAGCGGGTCTGGAGCCAACTCGACTCGGCGCGCTGCGGGCCGATCCTGACCGCGAGCGGCGACGATCCCGGCACCGACTGGGCGCGTTACGCGCTCAAGGCGCCGGTGATGCTGGTGCACTCTCCGGAAGCAGTGCCGGTCACCCACCGCGTGCCGTTTGCCGACTGGGCCGACGGCCGCGAGCTCCTCGGCGGTCGCCGGCCCACCCGCTACGACCTGGAGTATCACCTGACCACGCTGTTTCCGCCGGTGCGGCCGCGGCAGTGGCTGGAAATCCGCTACCTCGACAGCCTCCCCGCTGACATCTGGCCGGCGGTGGTGTTCACCATCGTGACCCTGCTCGACGACCCGGTCGCCGCAGACCTGGCGGCGGAAGCGGTCGAACCCGTCGGCCACCGCCTGGGACACCGCCGCGCGGATCGGCCTCGATGACCGGCGGATCTATACGGCCGCCAACCGATGTGTGGCGATCGCCGCGCAGCGCGCACCCGCCGGGCTGAACGAGGGGATGCAGCGTCTCGCCGCCGCGGTCGAACAGGGTCGCTGCCCGGCCGACGATTTCTCCGACCGGGTGATCGAAAACGGCATCGCAGCGACCGTGACCGCCCTGGCGCTAGGGGAGCAGTGACGTCACGCGAAGCACTGGTCCGCGATATGCGCCGGGCCCGGACGAGAACGCTGCGGCTGGTCGATTTCGACGACGCGGAACTGCATCGCCAGTTCGACCCGCTGATGAGCCCGCTGGTCTGGGACCTGGCGCATATCGGCCAGCAGGAGGAGCTGTGGCTGCTGCGCGGCGGCAACCCGGACCGGCCGGGCATCCTGTCCAGCGCGGTGGAAGACCTCTACGACGCCTTCGTGCACTCCCGCGCCAGCCGCGTCGAGCTGCCGCTGTTGTCCCCGGAACAGGCCCGCAGCTACTGCCGGACTGTGCGGGCGGCGTCGCTCGATGCACTTGATCGGCTCCCCGACGAACCGGAGCACAACTTCGTCTACGGCATGGTGGTCAGCCACGAGAACCAGCACGACGAGACCATGCTGCAAGCACTGAACCTGCGCAGCGGCCCGGCACTGTTGCTGGAGACCCGCACCCCGCCGCCGGGTCGGGCCGGGCTCGCCGGAACATCGGTCCTGGTGCCCGGGGGACCGTTCGTGCTCGGCGTCGACGCTGCCGACGAGCCGTTCTCGCTGGACAACGAACGGCCGGCGCACGTGGTCGACGTACCGGCATTCCGCATCGGCCGGGTTCCGGTCACCAACGGCGAATGGCAGCAGTTCATCGACGACGGCGGTTATGCGCAGCCTCGTTGGTGGTCGCCGCGTGGCTGGGAGCACCGCGAAAACGCACAGCTGACCGCACCGCAGTTCTGGCACGGCGACGGGCAGACCCGCACCCGGTTCGGTCATGTCGAGGACATCCCTGTCGACGAACCCGTTCAGCACATCAGCTACTTCGAGGCGGAGGCCTACGCGGCGTGGGCCGGGGCGCGGCTGCCCACCGAACGCGAGTGGGAGAAGGCGTGCGCCTGGGACCCGCAGCTGAACGTGCGCCGTCGCTATCCCTGGGGAGCCGAGGAGCCGACACCGGCGCACGCCAACCTCGGCGGCGACGCGCTGCGCCCTGCGCCGGCCGGCGCCTACCCGGGCGGCGCGTCGGCCTACGGGGTCGAGCAGATGCTCGGCGACGTGTGGGAGTGGACCAGCTCCGAACTCGAGCCATGGCCGGGCTTCACACCCATGATCTATCAACGGTATTCGGAGCCGTTCTTCTTCGGCGACTACCGAGTGCTGCGAGGCGGATCGTGGGCGGTGGAGTCAGGCATCGTGCGGCCCAGCTTCCGCAACTGGGATCACCCGTACCGTCGACAGATCTTCTCCGGTGTCCGGCTGGCCTGGTCCGTCGGCGCCGACCCGGGGGGCTGCCCCTGATGTGCCGCCACCTCGGCTGGCTGGGACGCGAAATATCGGTGTCCTCGCTGGTGCTCGACCCGCCGCACGGCCTTCGCGTGCAGTCGTACGCTCCGCGTCGGCAGAAGCACGGCTTACTGAACGCCGACGGTTGGGGCGTGGGTCTTTTCGACGCCGCGACGCCGCGACGCTGGCGTAACCCCGCGCCGTTGTGGGGAGATGTTTCTTTCGATTCCATCGCACCGGCGCTGCGCAGTCATTGCGTGGTCGCCGCGGTGCGTTCAGCTACTGTCGGTATGCCGATCGAAGCCAGTGCGACGGCGCCGTTCACCGACGGGCAATGGCTGCTGTCGCACAACGGAGTCGTCGACCGCGATGTGCTGCCTGCCAGTGCGGCGGCCGAATCCACCTGCGACAGCGCTGTTCTCGCGGCCCTGATCTTCGCGCGCGGTCTCGACGTATTGGGCCAGACGATCGCCGAAGTGGGCGCCGCTGATCCGAATGCGCGGCTGAACATCTTGGCGGCCAACGGTTCTCGTCTTTTGGCCACGACCTGGGGCGACACCCTGTCGATCCTGCGTCGCGACGATGGGCTGGTGCTGGCCAGCGAGCCATACGACGACCAGCCCGGCTGGGAGGACGTGCCCGACCGCCACCTCGTCGAGGTCACCGCGGATCGGGTGACCATGACCGCTTTGAACCCAACGAAGGGATAGTGATGACGCTGACGTTGTCCAATCACCTGGCCGCGGACTCGGCGTACGAGGCGCTGTGTCTCGACGTACGTGCCGGACTGCAGAACTCACCGAAGTCGTTGCCACCCAAGTGGTTCTACGACTCGGTAGGCAGCGACCTTTTCGATCAGATCACCCGGCTACCGGAGTACTATCCCACCCGGGCCGAGGCGGAGATCCTGCGTGCCCGCGCCGCGGAGATCGCATCCGTCACCGGCGCCGACACGCTGGTAGAGCTGGGCAGCGGGACGTCGGAGAAGACTCGGGTGCTGTTGGATGCCCTGCGAGACGGGGGAGCACTGCGCCGGTTCGTCCCGTTCGACGTCGACGCGAGCATGTTGTCGTTAGCCGCGAAGGCCATCCAGAACGAGTATCCGGGTATTGAAATCGCGGCTGTCTGTGGCGATTTCGAGGAGCACCTGGCCAAGATCCCGACCGGCGGCCGTCGGCTGTTCGTGTTCCTGGGGTCGACGATCGGCAACCTGAAACCCGGTGCACGCGCGGAGTTCCTGGCCGGGTTGGCGGCGGCGCTGCAGCCCGGCGACAGCCTGCTGCTGGGCACCGACCTGGTCAAGGACGCCGGCCGGCTGGTTGCGGCCTACGACGACGCGGCCGGAGTCACGGCGCAGTTCAACCGCAACGTGTTGGCGGTGATCAACCGGGAACTCGACGCGGACTTCGACGTCGACGCCTTCCACCACCTCGCCACCTGGAACGCGGTCGACGAGCGGATGGAAATGTGGCTGCGGTCCGACCGGGCGCAGCGGGTTCGTATCGCGGCCCTGAACATGACGGTCGACTTCGATGCCGGCGAACAGATCCTCACCGAAGTGTCCTGCAAATTCCGGGCCGAGGGCGTCGCCGACGAACTGGCGCACGCTGGTCTGCGGCTCACCCAGTGGTGGACCGACGCTGCCGGTGATTTCGGGTTGTCGTTGTCGGTCAAGTGAGCGTCGGCCTGGCCGAGGCCTGGCGGGCCGCCCGTCCGCCGGTCGCCGGGCTGCACCTGGACAGTGCCGCGTGTTCGCGGCAGAGCTGTGGCCGCCATCGACGCGGCCGCCCGGCATGCACGACACGAAGCCGAGGTCGGCGGGTACGTCGCGGCCGAGGCGGCCACGCCCGTTCTCGACGCCGGCCGTGCCGCGGTCGGCGTGCTCACGGGCATGCCCGATGCGCAGGTCGTGTTCACCACCGGGTCGCAGCACGCACTGGATTTGTTGCTGTCCAGCTGGCCGCCGGGCGGCCGCACGCTGGCCTGCCTTCCCGGCGAGTACGGACCCAACCTGGCGCTGATGAGCGTGCACGGCTTCGATCGTCAGACGCTGCCGACGGATGCCGACGGCCGGGTCGTGGTCGAAGAGGCGGCGACCAGCCTGGCCGCCGAGCCGCCGGATCTGGTCCACCTGACGGCCGTCGCCAGCCACCGCGGCGTGGTGCAGCCACTGGCCGAAATGGCAAGCGTGTGCCGCGAATTGGGGCTGCCGCTCATCGTCGACGCCGCGCAGGCGCTCGGTCAGATCGATTGCGCGGTAGGTGGCGCCGACGCGGTCTATGCATCGTCGCGCAAATGGCTTGCCGGACCGCGCGGGGTCGGGGTGCTGGCCGTCCGCCCGACGCTGATGCAGCGGCTGCAACCGCGGTTACCACCGAAGGAGTGGGTGGGGTCGTTGTCCAACGCCGACCGACTCGAGCTGGGTGAAGCCAACATTGCCGCGCGAGTTGGATTTTCGGTGGCGATCGGAGAGCACTTGGCCGCGGATCCAGCCGCGGTGCACGCCCGACTGGCGGAGGTGGGCCGGGCCAGTCGGACCGTCCTCGCAGAGGTGCCGGGGTGGCGGGTGGTCGAGGCGGTCGACGAGCCGAGCGCCATCACGACGTTGGCGCCTCTCGACGGGGCCGACCCGCGCAGGGTTCGCGCGTGGCTGATCGCCGAACACCGGATCGTGACGACGGCGGTGACAGTCGAGCGCGCGCCGCTGGAGTTGACGCGCCGGTGCTGCGGATTTCGCCGCACGTGGACACCAGCGCCGACGATCTAGAGACTTTCGTTGCGGCGCTCGTCGACGCAACTGCGCACGTGTAGCAAAGCCCGTATCCCGTAGCCAACGTGAACGGCGGCCCCGAGCGCCCCACGGTCTCAATAAGATCTAAGCCTAGATACCGCCTGTTTTCGCTGGTAAACCGGTATTGACAAGCTCTGCGGGGGTGCTTAACGTTAATACCCTCAGCTTTTTCACAGCAAAGTTGGGCAGCTCCACCGCAATCTCGACCTAGCACGCTCACACTGTCCCGATTCCTATCCGCTTGCAGATAGATCAGGGGAAGAAATGAACAACAATCAGCGCCGCGCCACCCTCGCCCTCGGTGCCGGTGGCTTGCTCGCAGCGGCATTTCTGCCGATGGCGGTCGCCTTCGCCGATGACTACGACTTCACCCCGAACATCGCGTCGTTGGACGTCACTCAGGTGGAGGGATACCCGCCGCTCATCAATGAAGTGACCGGGACCGAGAAGTGGGGGATCTTCGACCTTACGAGCAACGCGTCGCTTGCCCCCAGTGTCATCATTGGCACAGACACTGAGACCACGATCGGGTCCTTCACCAACGACGACTATCTGACAAATACTGGTCTTATCGTTATCAGTTCCTCCGAGACCTTTGATTTGCCGAGCGGTACACAGATCGACCTTGCCAACTTCGGCCTCGGTTTCGAAAACGAATGGATAGACATTCCCGCTAGTGGTACTGACCCGGGTGTATCCGACCTGTTCATCACGCCGTTCGGGGACTTCCCGCTTTTCGGGACGGCCTTTGCCGACCTGGCAACCGCCGCCGGGTAACTGTCAGCGGGCCTTATGCGCGCTGAGTAGATAGGCCGGCAATTTCATCCGGCCCTTCTCGTCGCGCTCGTGCTCGGGCATCGGAACGTCCGAATCCGGCGGCGCCGGCGGGATGAAGGCGTGGATGAAGGCCGGCCGGATCTCGTCGACCTCCCAGTACTTGCTTACCGCCGAACGTAACTCGTCCTCGTCGACCTCGTTGGGCTTCTGCTCCCATTCGGCGGGGAACGCGCCCTTGGCGAACACCAGCACGAAGTAGCCGGCACCATCGGCCGCCGCCCGGTGCACGGCCTGCAGGTAACCGTCGCGGCCCTCGACCGGCAGCGAGTGGAACAACGTGCTGTCGACGACGGTGTTGAAGCGGCCGTCGTGTCCGCTGAACGCGGTGATGTCGGCCTGCTCGTAGGTGGCGTTGCTCAGCCCGCGCTCCTCGGCGGCCTTGGTGGCGGCGGCGACAGCGGTGGAGGTGAGGTCGACGCCGTGCACGGTGTAGCCGTCGGCGGCCAGGGTCAGCGACAACTCGGCGTAACCGCATCCGGCGTCGAGCACGTCGCTGCGGAACTTTCCGGCCGCGGCCAGCGCGGCCAATTCGGGTTGCGGCTCGCCGATGTTCCACGGCGGCGGGCCCTCGAACTCGCCCTCCTGGCGGTAGGCGCCTTCCCAGTCCATCACTTCATTTGCCATGTGCTCCAACCTACTCCGGCACTTCCCAGGTGTGGACCGGCTCGTTGCTGTGCATGTGCTCGCAGTACAGCCGCAACATTTCGGCCAGCGCGGCGGGCCGGTCCAGGCCCGCGTTGCTCCAACGCCCGCACGGTCGACGACCTGCCAGCTCGCGCCGTTGCGGCCGGCGCGGGCCCGGCCCTCGATCACGCCGAGCAACCGGTCGCGGACCTCGGCGGCAACACCCCAGCGGTCCAGCCCGTCGTACGCCATCGGCAGCAGTTCGTCGAGCACCAATTCTTCGGTGCTGACCGTGTCCAAACCCGGCCAGTACAGTTGCTGCCCGCATGCCATGGCGGGCAGCCTTCGATGAAATTGCGTTGCGCTGCAGCGAAATCCATCTTGGTCCAGACCTGGCGGTCCTCTTCGGACAGCGTGCGCAGCATGCCGTAGTAGAAGGCCGAGTTGGCCAGCATGTCGATGACGGTCGGCCCGGCGGGCAGCACCCGGTTCTCCACCCGCAGATGCGGCCGGCCCGCGACGACGTCGTACACCGGCCGATTCCACCGGTAGACCGTGCCGTTGTGCAGCCGCAGCTCCGCCAGATGCGGAGTGCGTCCGGCGTCGAGTTCGGCGACGGGATCCTCGTCGGACACCTCCGGCAGCAGCGAGGGAAAGTAGCGGACGTTCTCCTCGAACAGGTCGAAGATCGAGGTGATCCAGCGTTCGCCGAACCACACCCGTGGCCGCACCCCTTGGGTTTTCAGCTCGTCGGGCCGCGTATCGGTGGACTGCGCGAATAGTTCGATGCGGGTTTCCGACCACAGTTGATGGCCGAAGAAGATACGGGCGAGTTGGCGCCCAGCGCGAGCTGCGGTCCGGCCAGCACCTGGGCGGCATTCCAGTTGGCGGCGAAATCGTCCGGCGACACCTGCACGTGCAATTGCATGCTGGTGCAAGCGGATTCGGGTGCGATCGACGTCGACTTGATGCTGAGTGGTTCGGGTCCGTCGATGTCGATCTGGAGGTCTTCACCGCGGGCGTTGAAGATCGAGTCGTTGAGCGCCGCATAGCGCGCCGACTCACTCATCCATCCGCTGGCGAGATGTTCGGGCATCAGCGTCGGCAGTATCCCGATCATCACGATGTGGGCGCCGCCGGCGCTGGCCTTGGTCTCGGCGGCGTTCAAACTGGCCCGCACTTCGTCTTCCAACTGCACACTGGTGTCGCCGGCCAGTGGTCGGGGCGGAACGTTGAATTCGATGTTGTAAGCACCTAATTCGGTCTGGTACGCCGGGTCGGCGATGGCGGCCAGGACGTCTGAGTTCGTCATCGCCGGCTGGTAGGCGTCGTCGACCAGGTTGCATTCGATTTCCATCCCGGTGAGCGGGTGGTCGAACTCGAAACTGGACTGCGCGAGCATCGTCTCGAAGACGTCGAGGCACAGTTGCACCTTGCGCCGGTACTCCTGGCGGTCCACCCGTGTGTAGGTGGTCCGCTTGACGTCTTCGCCCACCACGCCGATGCAACCGGTTTACCCGGAGTCGCGCAACAGATCGGCACAAATCAACCGCCGCGGCGCCGAATTGACGTGTGCAATCAGCTGAACCCTGGCCGCACGACGAAATGGGGATTGACGCCGACCAGGTGATCTTGAAATGATCTCAGCCTCGTCTTACGTGACTCACAGGGAGATCGGGGCCCAGAATGAATACCAACACCTGGTCGCATGTCGACGCTGTCGCCGGTATCGCTGTTGGCACGCTGCTCGCGCTCGCCGTTGATCGGCGCTGCTGACCGGCACCGCGTCGCGAGCGCCGACGGATTTGGCGTACCATCGGGCCGATCGCGACTCGACGGGTACACCGAGACGTTGGCCTACAACACGAGCACCGACGGCGTTCGACAACTACCTGACGGGATCCTCCGACCGGTCCCGTTCGACCTCGACATCTACTTCGGCGCCCCAGGCTCGGGCAACTTGCGGACTTCTGTTCACGATTCCCTTGCTGTTCCAGGTGGCTTCAAGGACGTCGACGGGACCTTCACGCCGATCTCCTCACTCGATCCGGCCGACTTCGTCAATCCCGACATCGGCCTGATAGACCTCGGCGGTACACCGACCCACCAGTCTGGGGGTCGATACATCGATCTGCCGTCGATCTTGGCGGATACAAGGACACCTTCAGCATCAACACCAGCACGACTTCGCGATCGACAACTACATGACCGGGTACTTCGACGCGGTGCCTTTCGACTTCGACATCTCCAACGGCGCCCCGGATCGGACACTCGTATGACGCCTGTTCACCGTCCCCTCGCTGTTCCAAGTCGGCATCGACGATGTCGCCGGGGCGATCACGCCGCTGTTTTCCTTCGAACCCGGTGCGACTGCGTCAGCCCCGACCTCGGCCTGTGCGCTCGATCGGCGGCATCTGACCAACCGCTTCGCCGCGTAGTCCATGATGGACGTCGAGCGCGGGAGGAAAGCAGTTGGCCGAGTTCGTCGCTTCGATCGACCAGGGCACCACCAGCACTCGCTGCATCATCTTCGGACCACGACGGCAGCGAGGTGGGCCGGCATCAGCTCGAGCATGAGCAGCTCCTGCCGCGAGCCGGGTGGGTCGAGCACAACCCGATCGAGATCTGGGAGCGCACCACGTCGGTGCTGATGTCGGCGCTGAACGCGACCAACCTGTCATCGAAAGACTTGTCGCACTGGGAATCACGAACCAGCGTGAGACGACGCTGGTGTGGAACCGGCGCACCGGCCGGCCGTACTACAACGCGATCGTCTGGCAGGACACCCGCACCGACCGCATCGCGTCGGCACTGGACCGCGACGGCCGCGGCGACGTCATCCGGCACAAAGCGGGCCTGCCGCCGGCGACGTATTTCTCCGGCGGCAAATTGCAATGGATTCTGGAGAACGTCGACGGTGTGCGCGCGGCCGCCGAGCGTGGCGACGCGCGTGTTCGGCACCATCGACACCTGGCTGTTGTGGAATCTGACCGGCGGCCCGCGCGGTGGGGTGCACGTCACCGATGTCACCAACGCCAGCCGGACCATGCTGATGAATCTCGAGACGTTGGACTGGGACGACGAACTGCTGTCGTTCTTCGACATCCCGCGCGCGATGCTGCCGGCGATCGCGGCGTCGTCGCCGCTGCGAGCCCTACGGCGTCACGTCGCACGGACGGCCCGCTCGGCGGCGAGGTGCCGATCACCGGGATTCTCGGTGACCAGCATGCGGCCATGGTCGGGCAGGTCTGCCTGCAGCCCGGCGAGGCCAAAAACACCTACGGCACCGGCAATTTCCTGCTGCTGAACACCGGCGAGAACATCGTCCGATCGCGCAACGGCCTGCTGACCACCGTGTGCTACCAATTCGGCGACGCCAAACCTGTTTACGCCCTTGAAGGTTCGATCGCCGTCACCGGCTCGGCGGTGCAATGGCTGCGGGACCAGCTCGGCATCATCAGCGGGGCGGCGCAGAGCGAGGCGCTGGCCCGCCAGGTCGACGACAACGGCGGGGTGTACTTCGTGCCGGCGTTCTCGGGCTTGTTCGCGCCGTACTGGCGCTCGGATGCCCGCGGCGCGATCGTGGGGCTGTCGCGGTTCAACACCAACGCGCACCTGGCCCGCGCGACATTGGAGTCGATCTGCTATCAGAGCCGCGATGTGGTCGACGCGATGCAGGCCGATTCCGGTGTGCGCCTTGAGGTGCTGAAGGTCGACGGCGGGATCACCGCCAACGACCTGTGCATGCAGATCCAGGCGGACGTGCTCGGTGTCGACGTGGTGCGTCCGGTGATCGCCGAGACGACGGCGTTGGGCGCGGCCTATGCGGCGGGCCTGGCGGTCGGCTTCTGGTCGGGTCCGGACGACCTACGGGCCAACTGGCGCGAAGGCAAGCGGTGGACGCCGGCGTGGAGCGAGGACGCAGCGCTCGGCGGGATATGCGGGATGGCGAAAAGCCGTGCAGCGCACGCTGGATTGGGTCGAGGTGTCCTGACGCGAGACGATGGGGACCGGCAGATGCCGGCCCCCACCGCTGGCGGGTTCGATCAGTCGTCTTCGCCGAGGATCGTGTAGATCTCGCGGCGAGCGTTGTTGACGATCTCGAGGATGCGCTGCTGTTGCTCGGTGCTGGCGGCGTGCGCGGATTGCGCCACGGCGCCGAACAATTGGCCGACAGCTGCCCGCAGGTTCAGATGGGCGGGGTCGACGCCGTCGGCGATCTCGTCCCACGGCGGGGTCGCGACCTTCTCCGCGGCTTCCTTGCCGGCGTCGGTCAACTCGAAGAGCTTCTTGCTGCCTTCGCTTTCCGTGCCGACGATCAGGCCCTCGTCGACCAGCAGCTGCAGGGTCGGGTAGACCGAGCCGGGGCTGGGCTTCCACAGGTCCTGGCTGCGCTCGGCAACCTCCTGGATGATCTCGTAGCCGTGCATCGGTCGCTCGGCGAGCAGCACCAGGATGGCGGCACGGACATCGCCTCGCCGACCGCGCCGGCCGTGACCGCCGCGGCGTCCACCGCGCGGGCCGGGCCCGAAGCCCCGGGCCCGAAGCCGGGCCAGGGACCGAAGCCACCGGGGCCGAAGCCGCGTCCGAAGCCCCGGCCGAAACCGGGTCCGAACGGCCCGTCATGGCCGGCGTCGTGGCCGCGGACGTAGTCGCGGAACTCGCGGCGGGCCTGCCTGCGCTGTTCGTGCAGTGCGCGGCGGTCCTGGGGAGCGAAGCCGAAGCCCGAAGGCCCCGGTCCACCGGCGAACGGCCCGCCCACATGGGGCCCGCCTGCTTCAAAAAATGGGTTGTTCATTGGTTGATCTCGTTTCTGGAAAGGCAGCGCCGGGTGCGCTACCGATACGACGACGATATATCGGAAGCTATCGTTACGCAAGGTTCGATTTCGGCTGGCGGCAGTCGTGACGGTTTGCGGCTCCGGCAGCGGGGTAGCACTCCACTGATGAGCCAGGAAAACGGCGACGTGAAAGGCGACGCGGATCAGTGACCGCGGCACAGCCGCCGGCCCAGTCGACCGCCGACGCAGCAGCCGATCGTCGGCGGCTGTGGGTGAACTGGGCGCTGGCCCTGCTCACGGTCGTCGGCGCGGGCATCGCGATGGCGGTGGCGCTGGGCGCGGTGATGAGCACCGCGGCCTGCAGCGACAAGGCATGCCCGAACCTGGGCCCGCACGGAATCAGCTTCGACGTGCTGTTCTACGGCGCACCGGCGCGTCGCGGCGGTGACGGTCGTCGCTCTCGTTCTTCACCGCGCGGCGCCGATGGGGTTTCGTGATCCCGGTGTCGGCGCTTGGCGCTGCTGATCGCCGACATCGCCATCCTCGCCGTCACCGTCGCGCAGTAACGCGCTAGCGGCACGGCGCATCGAAACGGCGCTCAGGGTACGGCCGTAGACGGGCGAGTTCCCGGCGGTGTCGTTCGGCGAGCACCGCGGCCAGCGCGAGTTGCGGCGGGGTACCGGGCGGCGGTGGAGGAGCCACCCGGCTCAGCACATCACCGGCGATCCGATACGCCATCTGATCGCGCAGCTGCGGATCGAGTTGCGTTGCGCGCGAAAGGAATTGGCGCGCGACATCGGCTTGCTCGGCGCTGAGTCCGGACAGCTGCAGCGACGCCGCCCACCAGGCCAGGTGTGGCGGCATCATCGGCGGTGGCCCCAGCTTCGGCCCGCGTTCGCTGATCACCATCGTGCCGGCGAAGATGTCGCCGATCCGTTTGGCTCTCGGCGAGAGCATGCTGCAGATCACCGCGGGGCTGCCCAACAACATCCAGATCTCGACGATCGACGCCAGCGCGCGAAACAGGGCCTGGCGGAAGCGCTCCGGGCCGCCGTCGTCCGACACCACGCGCAGGCCCATCACCATTTTGCCGACCGTCCGGCCCCGCGTCGCGGTCTCGAAGACCAGTGGGTATCCGACGAACACCAGCACCGTGAAGATGATCATGATCGCCCCGGCTCACGGCGTCGTCGAACTGGCTCGAGCGTGCCCGCCCACAACATCAACGACATCAGGTAGCCGATGAGGATGACGGCGATGTCGATCAGCGCACTGACCGCGCGCACCGGCAGCTGGGCGACCCGCACGTCGAGCACCACGGCGTCCCCGGTCACCACCTCCGACATACTGCGAACGCTACCCGGCTAGCCTTGCGGGGGTGGATGTCGACGCGTTCGTGCTCGCCCACCGCGACACCTGGGATCGCCTCGAGCAACTGGTGAAAAGCCGCAGCCGGCTCGACGGTGCCGAGATCGACGAACTCGTCGAGCTCTACCAGCGGGCGTCGACGCACCTGTCGATGCTGCGCTCCGGGTCGTCCGATTCCGCTCTGGTCGGCAGGCTTTCGAGTCTGGTCGCGCGGGCCCGAGCCGCGGTCACCGGTGCGCACGCGCCGCTGTCCAGCGAGTTCACCCGGTTCTGGACGGTGTCGTTCCCGGTGGTGGCCTACCGCGCCTGGCGGTGGTGGCTGGCGACGGCGGTCGTGTTCTTCGCCGTCACGGCGGTGATCGCGCATGTGGGTCATCGGCAGCCCGGAAGTGCAGTCGACGATCGGAACACCAAGCGAGATCAGACGAATTGGTCAACCACGACTTCGCCTCCTACTACAGCGAGCATGCGGCGGCCGCGTTCGGGCTGCACGTGTGGGTGAACAACTCCTGGGTGGCCGCCAAGTGCATCGCGTTCTCGGTCTTGCTGGGTGTGCCGATCCCGTTCGTGCTGTTCGCCAACGCCGCCAACCTCGGCGTGGTGGCCGGTCTGATGCTTCAGGCCGGCAAAGCGCGACGTCCTGTTCGGGCTTGCTGATTCCGCACGGCCTGCTGGAGCTGACGGCGGTGTTCCTGGCGGGCGCCGTCGGGATGCGGCTGGGCTGGTCGGTGATCGCACCGGGTGACCGCCCCCGCGGGCAGGTGCTCGCCGAGCAGGGTCGCGCCGTGGTCTCGGTCGCCGTGGGTCTGGTTGTGGTGCTGCTGGTTTCGGGTGCCATCGAGGCTTTCGTCACGCCGTCTCCGCTGCCGACGTTCGTGCGGATCGGCATCGGAGTTCTCGCCGAGGCAGGCTTTTTGGCCTACGTCGTGCATTTCGGCCGTCGTGCGGTCCGGGCAGGCGACACCGGTGACATCGCCGACGCGCCCGACGTCGTGCCGACCCGGCTTGAGCTAGAGCCGCCCGGGCTTTCATCGCCAGGTAGCGGTCGGCCAGTGCCGGCGCGAGTTCGGTGGGCGGCGCGTCGATGACCTCCACGCCGCTGTGGCGCAGCCGGGAAGCGATCGCCGACCGCTCGCTGCGGGATCGTTCGGCGGCCGCCGCGTCGTACACCGCGGCCGCATCGGAGCGGCCGGCGGCCAATTGGTCGACGCGCGGGTCGGCAACCGCGGCGACGATCACCTGGTGCTTGGCTCGAGAGCAGGGGAAGCACCGGCAGTAGGCCCTCGTCGAGGGCGCTGGCGTTGAGGTCGGTCATCAGCACCACCAGAGCGCGCCGCCGGGTTCGCCGCATCACCGCGGAAACCATTGCTGTGGAGTCGGATTCGATGAGCGCGGGCTGTCAGCGGCGCCATCGCCTCGACCACGCGGCCCAGCAGCTCGGTGCGTGACGCGCCGAACACGCCGGCCCGGGTGACTCGGTCGTGGGCGAGGAAGTCGACGGTGTCACCGGCCCGCGAGGCGAGCGCCGCCAGCAGCAGCGCGGCGTCCATCGACCAGTCCAGCCGCGGCCAGCCGCTGGGGTCGCCGGCCGTCGGGTCGACCCCGACGCGTCCGGCGGCGGTGCGTCCGGTGTCGAGCACGATGACGACCCGCCGGTCGCGTTCCGGCCGCCAGGTGCGGACCACGACGTCGGACCGACGGGCGGTCGCCCGCCAGTCGATCGAGCGGACGTCGTCACCGACCACATACTCACGCAGCGAGTCGAATTCGGTGCCCTGGCCACGGGTCAAGGTGGGCAGCAGCCCGTCGATCTCGCGGAGTCTGGCCAGCCGCGACGGCAGGTGCTTGCGGGACAGGAACGGCGGCAGCACCCGCACCTCGCCGGGCACCGGGCGCGATCGCTGCCGGCCCGCCAACCCCAGCGGACCGATCGAGCGCGCGGTGATCGGCTGCCGAGCGCTGATCGCCGCGACGGATCGGCCGCAGACAGGTGTCGACCCGTTGGACCTGCCCGGCAGCGATATCGACGGCGTGGCTCGGCGGTTCGGCCTGGGTACTGGGTGGCCAGGCATCGCGAACGTGTCCGCGAAAGCGGCGTCGACCGCTGTTGTGGATCAGCAGGCCGAGAGTCGACCGGCTCGCCGAGCCGAACCGAGCCGTTCGGCAGCCGGGTGTACTGCAGCTGAAGCGGGTTGGCCGCCAACGCGACATCAGCGAGCACCGCGACCGCCAGCAGACGCCAGCAAGCACTGACGAAAGTCGCTGCCGGCCAGGGTGATACCACGATCGGCAGCACGCACAGCAGTGCGATCAGGCCGGTACGCCCGGTCAGCACCACTAGCGCGGCACCGGAACCGAGGCCAGGATGCCGTCGAGCACGCCATCGGTGGTGGCCCCCTCCAGCTCCGCTTCCGGCCGGAGCATCACCCGGTGCCGCAGCGTCGGACGGGCCATCGCCTTCACGTCGTCGGGAGTGACGTAGTTACGCCCGGACAGCCACGCCCACGACCGCGCGGTGGCCAGCAAAGCGGTTGCGCCACGCGGTGATACGCCCAGCTGCAACGCGGGCGAATGCCGGGTCGCGCCGACGATGTCGACGATGTAGCCGAGCACCTCGTCGGCCACCAGCACCCGGCGCACCGCGTCGCGGCCAGCGGCCAACTCCGCCGGGCCGGCAACCGGACGAATCGCCGACAGGTCGCGCGGATCGAATCCATGCGCGTGCCGGCCGAGGATGGCGATCTCGGCGTCGCGCGGCGGCAGCGGCACCTCGAGCTTCAGCAGGAACCGGTCGAGCTGTGCTTCCGGCAACTGATAGGTGCCCTCGTATTCGATCGGGTTCTGCGTCGCCGCAACGATGAACGGGTCGGGCAGCGCCCTGGGCTTCGCCGTCGACGCTGACCTGACGCTCCTCCATCGCCTCCAGCAGCGCCGCCTGGGTCTTCGGCGGGGTCCGGTTGATCTCGTCGGCCAGCAGCAGGTTGGTGAAAACCGGGCCGCTGCGGAAAGCGAACGCGGCGGTGCGGTTGTCGTAGACCAGCGATCCGGTGATGTCGCCGGGCATCAGGTCCGGCGTGAACTGGACGCGCTTGAAATCCAGTTGCAGTGCGGCCGACAGGGACCGAACCAGCAGCGTCTTCGCCACGCCCGGAACGCCTTCGAGCAGCACGTGTCCGCGGCACAGCAGCGCGATCACCAGCCCGGTGATCACCGCCTCCTGCCCCACGACGGCCTTGCCGATCTCGCCGCGCAGCGCGAGCAGTGCGTGCCGCGCCGATTGGGCCGCCGGCGGCTGAGCCGAGCTGGGGTGCGGTTGAGTCATGGGTGTGTGACCTGCCTTTCGACGTCATCGAGTGCACGAGCGAGCTGTACCAAGTCGGAGTCGGTGGCCGGGGGCGGGCCAAACAGGATGTGCCGCAGCATCTCCGGGTCGGACCTGTTGCGAGCCGCGATCGCCTGCACCACCGCTGCGGGCTGGGCATCCGCGCCCAGGCCGAGTCGGGGTACCAGCCGCTGCAGTGTCGCGGCGCGCAATGCCTGCGCGGCGCGATCGCGGGCTCGCCGCGACCGATACAGCCGACCGCGACCTTCGACCGTCTCCGACGCGCGGACCACCACGGGCAGGTCCTCGGCGACCAGCGGCCCGATCCGACGGCCCTTCCACAACGCGATCAGCGCACGGTCAGCCACAGCTGCACGACCATCCAGGTCACGTTCTCCGGGATCAGGTCGAAAATCTTTCCCTTGGCCGACGATCCACCTTCGATGTGTTGCGGTGCGTACCACACCAGACGGGAATGCTGACCGGCCAGGTTCATCGCCAGCGCGGCATTGCCGGCCCGCAACAGAGCCCCGTTGGTCATGAACTCGGTACTGCCGACCACGGTCACAGTGCGTTCGCCGTCCCGGTAGCGGACCAGCGCGCCGCCGTAGCAGCTCGTCACGGTTGCGATCGCCGACGGCGCGAAAGGTGTTCGACGGCCCGAAGTCCACCGATCCCGCCTGATTCGCTTCTCGCAGCGCGCAATCCGGGTCGAATCGTCGGCATGACTCGGTGCCGGCGCTGCGGATACCCGGGGCGAGCGCGGCGCGGGCGCGCGAGGTCGGCTCGACCAGCAGCAGATCGCCGGGCGCGTCGGCCAGGCGCTTCAGCAGCGACTCGGTGGTGACGCGCTGGGTCTGGGCGAACAACAGCAGCGATCCCGGGCGCGCCGCGTTCACCGCCTCGTCGACGCTGTTCGCGACGACGACGGTGACGCCGCGGTCACGCAGCAGCGCGACCAACGCGTGCGCGCCGTCGGGGCCGGTCGACTTCGGGATCCATCTGCCCGCCCGGCCGCGGTCGCGGTCAGATAGGTGGCTGACCGCGGCGACGGCGCAGATGGCGACCAGCGCGGCCAGCATCCACCGCCATGGTCGTCGCCGCACCGGCGAGGTGCCTGGGCGACCGTCACCGGACCGGGGCCCATGAGTCGGCGGATCAGCTGCTCGGATGGTCCGAATTGGCCTGCGGCAGAGCGGAATGCAGGTGGTCGTCGAGATCGACGATCAGCTGGTAGGCGGCCTGGGTGCCCGGTCTTTCGCCGTAGGTGACGTCGTTGAACGCGGTCGCCGCTCGGGATAATTCGGCGGCCAGCGCGGGCAGTCGTTCGGCGGCGTCGCGGGCCAGCTCGTTGGCGGTGCGGCCGGGCGCCGGATCCAGGGTGCCGTTCTCCTCGAGGCCGCGGGCCACCGCGCGCAGCCGATGGCGAATCGCGGCGGTCCAATTCCCCTCGGCGGCAAAGCGTTCCGCGATGGCGCGATGCTGGGCGGCGGTGAGCTGACCGGCATCGAACAGCTGATAGTCGGCGCCGCGCGGGTGCGGATGGTGCGGCGGGCGATGCGAACGGCGACCACGACCGCGACAATCAGCAAGATGAACAGCACAGCTGATGGTGAACCAACCGCCCGGAACCGACGAGCCCTTCTCGATGATGCGGTAGAGCAGCTCGTGGATCCACTCGTTGAATGCGTTGGGATACCGAGCCTTTGGGATAGATCGGCTTGTCGAGTTCGCGCTGGGCGGCCTCGTGCGCGGTGTCGCGGTCGATGTCGATAGCGGGCATCCTCTGTCGTGTCCCTACACCGGCCGCGTCAGCCACAGGTAGTCGGTCGATCGCGGTGGCTGCAGGGCCCCGGGCGGCGCCGGTTTGCAGCACCAGATCGAATGCCTCGCAACGGATTCGGCGGTCGGTGTAGAGCAGGACCACCACGCCGGCGCTGAACGGGGCGGTGATGATCCGGCCGATCGCCGCTCCGACGGCCCCCACCGTCGCGGCGGCCAGCACGGGGCCGGACCCGCCGACCAGGTGACCGAGGAAGTCGAACGGGACGGCGATGGCACCGGCGATCAGCATCACCACCAACCACGTCAACATCCGGATGCCGAGTACCCGCCAGAAGCTGTTGCGTACCAGAGCAAATGACCGCGTCATCGCAGTCGATCACCGGCAGCCGCTCCAGCACGATCAGCACCGGTGCGAACGACAGCGCCATGTAGAGGTAGACCACCGCCGCGACCGACGCCAGCACCAGCGGAAAGCCGAGGAGCACCGCCGCCGCCGCGTTGCCCGCGGCGGCGGTGGCCCCGATGATCAGCCCCACCACGCCGGCTGAGCAGGATCAGCCCGGCGGCACTCGAGCGCCACCAGACCGATCAATGCGGGCAGCCGCCCGCGAATCCGGGCCCACGCTTCGCCTGCGCCGATCTGCCGAGCCGAACACCGCGCGGCCGACCACGACCGTCAGCATGCCGGTCAGCAGGATGCCGGCCAGCCAGCCGACCAACCCGGCGAGCCCGCCCGACAGCATCCAGGCCCCGACATCGCTCCGGTGAGTTCGTCGGACGGCGCTGTTCTCAGCCGGCTGGCCGCGGCCAGTGGTCCGACGGCGGCGGCCAGCGTGATGATCTGCGTGGTGACCACGACGATGGCGGTCAATCCCAGCGTGGCTCTGGGGTTGGCCCGAATGTAGACGGCCGCGCCGTTGAAGATGTCGCTGAGGCTCAACGGTCGCAACGGGATGATTCCCGGCGCCCAAGCTCCGGCGGACCGGTGGCGGCGGAGCGCCGTAGCCGGCGGTGCGGCGGGTAGCTGGGGCTGCCAGCCGGTAAACCGGCGGCGGGTAGGGGCGTACCCGGAGCGGATAGCCCGGCGGCGGATAAGCGGCGGGATAGGCCGGGTACGGCGGATAAGCCGGCGGTGGGTAGGCGGGTGGACCGTAACCGAGTCGGCGGGTAGCCGCTGTATCCGGGTAGTCGGGCGGCGGCGCGCTCACCAGGTGGAGCCGCCGTCGTCGAGCCCGGCATTGTCGCTGGCACGCATGGCTCCATACTGTCGAGCACCGCGGGCATTTCTCAACGTGCCGCGGTCGGCTGGCGCGTCAGCGCGTAGCGTCTCCGCCATGGCTGAACTCAAGTCCCGGCTGCGGGCGGATCTCACCGATGCGATGAAGGCGAAGGACAAGCTGCGCACCGCGACGCTGCGGATGCTGCTGGCCGCGATCCAGACCGAGGAGGTCTCCGGCAAGGAGGCGCGCGAGCTCTCCGACGACGAGGTGCTCAAAGTGCTGGCCAAGGAGTCCCGCAAGCGCGGCGAGGCCGCGGAGATCTACACCCAGAACGGCCGCGGTGAGCTCGCGGCCAACGAGCACGCCGAAGCGCGGGTCATCGACGAGTATCTGCCGACCCCGCTCACCGACGCGGAGGTCGCCGATGTCGCCGACACCGCGATCGCGCAGGTGGCCGAGGAGTTGGGCGAGCGCCCGGGCATCAAGCAGATGGGCCAGGTGATGAAGGCGGCCACCGCGCTGGCGGCCGGTAAGGCCGACGGGTCGCGGCTGTCGAAGGCGGTCAAGGACCGGCTCTGACGGGGTCCGTTCCGGTTCGCGCCGGGGCCGTTTGCCGCGGCAGGTCACGGGTATCCCGAGTCGGTATGACACGGTTCGGCTATACCCTGATGACAGAGCAGAACGGCCCCAAAGACCTTGTCCAGAATGCGATTTCGGCTGAGCGACGGGGTTTCGACTTCGAGGTCGCCAGCGACCACTTCTCGCCGTGGCTGACATCGCAGGGTCACGCGCCCAACGCGTGGGCGGTGCTGGGCGCGGTCGCGCAGGTCACCGATCGCGTCGACCTCTATCACCTACGTGACCTGCCCGACCATGCGCTATCACCCGGCGATCGTCGCGCAGCAGGCGGCGACGGTGCAGATCCTCGCCGACGGGCGGTTCACCCTGGGCCTGGGCAGCGGCGAGAACCTCAACGAGCACGTGGTCGGCAAGGGCTGGCCGGCGGTCACGCAGCGGCAGGACATGCTGCGCGAGGCGATCGAGATCATTCGCCGCCTGTTCGGCGGCGACCTGGTCGATTGGCGGGGCGACTACTACCAGGTGGACTCCGCGCGACTGTGGGACCTGCCCGATGTCCCGGTCGAGCATCGGTGTGGCCGTGGGCGGCAAGAAGGCGATCGACAAGTTCGGCCTGCTCGCCGACCATCTGATCGCGGTGGAACCCGACGGCGACCTCGTGCGCGACTGGCATACCGCGCGGCAGGCCAACGGCGATCGCCGGCGGCGGTCGGATCGTCGGGCAGATCCCGATCTGCTGGGACCCCGATCGGGATGCGGCGGTCGAGCGCGCGCACGATCAATTCCGCTGGTTCGGCGGCGGCTGGAAAGTCAACGCCGACCTGCCCACGCCTGCCGGCTTCGCCGGCGCCACGCAGTTCGTCCGGCCCGAGGATGTCGCCGACAGCATTCCCTGCGGTCCGGACCTCGACGCGATCGTCGACGCCGTGCGCCCCTACTGGGAAGCGGGATTCACCGACATCGCGCTTGGTGCAAGTCGGTGGCGACACCCAACAGCAATTCCTGAAGGAGGCCGCCGAGCCGCTGCTGGCGGCGCTGCGGTCAGCCGCCTAGAGAGAGAAGGAAATCGATGTCAAACTCGTTGCAAGGCAAGAAGATAGCGATCTTGGCTGCCGACGGTGTCGAGAAGGTCGAACTCGAGACGCCGCGCGCGCAGCTGATCGAGAACGGCGCGCACGTTCAGCTGCTGTCGCTGAAAACCGGTGACATCCAAGCGCGCAACCATGATCTGGAGCCGGCCGGAACGATTCGCGTCGATCGGGCGGTGTCCGAGGCATCAGTCGACGATTTTGACGCGCTGGTATTGCCCGGCGGCACGGTCAATCCCGGACAAGCTGCGACTGGACAGCTCCGCCGTCGCGTTTGTGCGTGACTTCGTGAACTCCGGTAAGCCGGTTGCCGCCATCTGCCACGGGCCGTGGACCCTGGTCGAGGCGGGCGTGGTCGCGGGCCGCACGGTGACGTCGTATCCGAGCATCCGCACCGACCTGCGAAACGCCGGCGCCAACGTCGTCGACGAAGAAGTCGTCGTGGACCGGAACGTGATCACCAGCCGCTCACCGGACGATCTTCCGGCGTTCTGCGCGGCGCTCATCGAGCAACTCGAGCAAGCTCCGGTGCGCAGCTGAAGCCTTTCGCTGGCGAATCGCTGTTTCGAGTCTGTTAATTGTGGGCATCAGTCACTCCAAGGCGCCGTTAGCACCACGGCAATCAGCATCTCGGAAGGCCGAAGTGACTATCGCTTACTCTGCACCGTCGCAATTCGCTCGATATCGACGGTGTTTATCCGCCGCAACATGATTCGCATCTGTTGATCGACACGTTGCAAGCGACCGGGTTGGCCCGGGGACGGCGGGTATTGGACCTGTGCACCGGTAGCGGCGTTGTCGCGATCGCGGCGGCCGAATGCGGCGCGGCCAGCGTGGTCGCGTTCGACATCTGCCCTCGCGCGGTGCGCTGCTCGCGCGGCAATGCCGTCTACGCCGGCGTCAACGTCGACGTCCGTCGAGGGATCGTGGTCGGGCGCGCTGGATTACGCGCCTTTCGACCTCATCGTGTCCAACCCGCCCTATGTGCCCACTCCGCCGGCGGGCGACACCGATGTCATCCCGCTGACCGCGGGTCCGGCGCGCGCCTGGAACGCGGGCGTCGACGGCCGGATGGTGCTGGACCCGCTGTGCGAGTCCGCGGCCGGACTGCTGGACGTCGGCGGCTCGTTGCTGATGGTGCAGTCGGCGCTTGTCCGGTGTCGACAAGTCGCTGGAATCCTTGCGGGCGACCGGATCTGGACGCCGAAGTCGTTGCCTCGCAAATGATCCCCTTCGGACCAGTCTTGTCGGCCCGGGCCGGTTGGCTGGAGGTCACCGGCCAGATCAAGCGCGGCTGCCGGACCGAGGAACTGGTGGTGATCCGGGCGGACAAGCCGTGACCGACCCGACTCGGGTGCAGGTGGTGCCGAATGGCCCGGTGCTGATACCCGGGCCGGTGAGCATCGAGACTCCCGAACGGTGAGGTCGTCGAATCCGACCGCTTCATGGTGGCGATCTGCACATGCCGGCGCAGCAAGATCTACCCGATGTGTGACACCAGCCACCGACGGTGTCGGCCTGCAGCACAGTCGAATTCAGCCAAGCGGCCGTCGTAAGCGACGTCTTGTCGGCCTTCCAGGACGCCATGATCACATCGGCGAGCCGGTCTTCGACGACGGCGTGTGCGCGAATACCGAACACCACGTCGCGGTCCAGGTGCGGCTCTCGCGCGACCAACGAACCCGACCACGTCGTGGCGCACCACCTGCTCGTGCACCGCGTCGGCCTCGACGTGTTCGCTGTAGAAGGCAACACATTCCGGCGGCGCGTCCAGCCGCCGCAGCGCCTCGACCAACCGGCGTGAGCCCGGCGACGAGGTGATCTCAGTCGAAGCGAAATGTCCGACCGCGGCTCCGCGGAACTGCCGGTGTAATCCGAACAGCGACATCAGGTTCACCACTGCCAGCGCCTCGGCGGGAACAACGTCGAGATAGGCCAGATAGGTCGCATCGAGCCCGGCGGCGGTCAACAGGTCGGCGAACAGTTGCTGATGAACTTTGTCGCCGTGTCCCGCCCCGTACTCGTCGAATTCGACTGCGACGAACGATGCCTTGGCCTGACCGCTGAGACGGGGGATCGCGAAGGCGTGCGGGTCGCCTTCTTTGAGGTGATACAGCGAACGGTGCACGAAGTACTCGCGCATCTGCGCCCAGGTTCCGTTGTCGCGCAACCAATATGACGGTCCCGATCCCGTCGGCGGACTCGATCGACAGGTCGTCCATTTCGGCCTTGGCGGTTCGGCCGGAATCGATGGGGCCGACATCGCGGCGCACTCCGGCAAAAAAGATGCGCTCCAATTGTGCTCGCAGATGCGAGCAATCCGGGATTCCATTCCCAGGCCGGGTCGACACCGGCGAAGCCGCGATAGTGCAGTTCGTAGCACATGTACAGCGCAAGCTGCAGATCCAGACCGTATGGGTCGGAGTCGCCGACCGACGCGTCGATGCGCGTCAGCTGGTCGCGCGGGGCCGGCCCGGTGAGGCTACGCCGGACGGCCGCCGACAGCGGCCCGTGCGCGGCGGGCAGCCGAGGTTCGACGATCGTTTCTGCATGAGTCACGCGGGTGTGTACCCGCGCGTCCGCACCTCGTCAAACGGGCCAGTCGCAGCCGGTCAGCTCGACAGAGACGTCCCAGAGCCGGCGGGCCATCGCGGCGTCGCGCGCCTTGCCTGCGCGGCTTGGTCGACTTTCGGCCTGCCCCATTGATTGAACCGCGGCGCAAGATAAGTCCCGCTGGGCAGATCGGTGGTGACCGCCTGAATGGTCGACCGCGCACCGGTCGCCGCGCTGTGCGCCGGAAACCGGCGAAAGGTGTGATCGCGAATCCACGGCACCACGCCGGTGGCGTCCCGGGTGATGTCGGTGTCCGTCGCACCCGGATCGGTCATGTAGGTCCGCACGCCGCGGCGGGTCAGCTCGTGGTTGAACAGCATCACGGCCAGCTTGGATTCCCCGTAGGCCGACCACGTGGAGTAGCTGCGGTTCTCCCAGTTCAAGTCGTCGAGGTGCAGGCGGCTCAGCGCGTAGGCCGAACTGACCACCGAGATGACCCGATCCTGGATCCGGTCGCCGAGCAGACACGTCAACGCGAAATGGCCGAGGTAGTTGGTGCCCATGTGGGCCTCGAATCCGTCGGCGGTGCGCGTCAGCGGCAAGCCCAGCACGCCGGCGTTGTTGATCAGCACGTCGACGCCGTCCACCGAGTCGGCGAACTTTCGCACGCTGGCCAGATCGGCCAGGTCCAGGTGGGCGATCGTCACGTCGCCGCTCATTGACGGCGGCGGCCCGCTCTGCCTTCGCGATCGAGCGGCAGGCGATGACGACGCTGTGCCCGTCGGCTGCGAGGGTGGCCGCGGTTGCCGCGCCGACGCCACTGTTGCCGCCGGTGACGATGATTTTCACCCGGCGATCATCCAGTGTTTCGGCCAGCCGCGCAGGCGATTTGCCGGCCAGGGTTGACCTGGGCCGCCGTCGCGTGGGCTGATATAGCGATGAAGATTGTGGTCATCGGCGGCACGGGCGCTCTCGGGTCGAAAGTGGTTGCGGCCTTGCGGGACCGGGGCCACGATGCGGTCGCCGCGTCTCCGCGGACCGGTGTCAATGCCCTCACAGGTGAGGGACTCGCAGAAGCCTTGACCGACGCCGGCGTGGTCGTCGACGTCGCCAATGCGCCCAGTTTCGATGACGACCCGGTGATGGAGTTCTTCACCACGTCGACCACGAATCTGCTTGCCGCGGCCAAGAACACAGGAGTCGGGCACTACGTCGCGGTGTCGATCGTCGGCTGCGACCAGATGCCCGAAAGTGGCTACATGCGCGCGAAGGCCGCCCAGGAGAAACTCGTCGAGCGGGCGGAAATTCCCTACTCGATCGTGCGGGCTACCCAGTTCGTCGAGTTCACCGATGCCATCACGGCCTCGTTGACCGTCGGCGACGAGGTGCGTGTCCCGGATGCACTGATCCAGCCGATCGCCACGGCAGATCTGGCCGAGGCGGTAGCCCGGGTAGCCGAGGCTGCGCCGATCGGCGGTATCGAGAATGTCGGCGGGCCCGCCAAGATCACGTTCGAGCAGATGGCGCGCGACGTGCTGGCCCGGCGGGGCGAGAACAAGACGGTCGTGGTCGATCCGCAGGCCACCTACTTCGGGGCGCCGCTATCGACGAGCAGCCTCGTCGTCCCCTAGCTGCTTTTGGTGAGCTGCGCGCGGACGGTTGGTCCGGTGCAGGTGTGCGTCCAGACCAGGTGGGCGTCCACGGTGTGCGTGCACGTCTCGCCGTCCAGTGATTGGGCGGTTCCGCTCCAGCCGTTGTCTTGCTGATGCAGCTCGAACTCGCCACCCGTAGAGACGACGTGCGTGCAGCCCCGTCCGCAGGGATCGAACCTCAACGTTTCCGTAGTGTGCGACGGCGTCAGCCCGGCCGAGTCGTCGATCACTGTGGCGGTGTATCGCCCCATGGGCGCTTCGGCCGCCGCGTTAAAAGCCAATCCGACGGCAACGGCGACAAATGCTGTGCCCGCAGCCAATCCTCTCGCAGCCCCCATGACCTATTCCCCATCCCCAGTGAATGTCCTGGTGATGAAGATAGTGGCACCATTGCGCCGCAGACACAGGGATTTCCCTTGTATTCCAGCCGAAGCCACGACAATTGCCCGTTAGGGTGTGAACCACATGTGAGTAGTCAGGGGGGTCGATATGGGCGGCAACGTTGGTAGATGGACTGCCGGTGTCGGCCTGGCCGGCATCGTCG
The DNA here is from genome assembly GCA_963796825.1 of uncultured Actinomycetota bacterium. Taxonomy (GTDB): domain Bacteria; phylum Actinomycetota; class Actinomycetes; order Mycobacteriales; family Mycobacteriaceae; genus Mycobacterium. Next base: position 1,098,053 of record CAWCNE010000002.1, on the reverse strand, counting down.
CGATGATTGGGGCGGGCGGAACACCTGCTGCTCGCGCCGACGGCACCGCAGGCGCGGTAGCTGATCTCACAGTGCCACCCATCGTCACGACGTACCCACTGGAGTTGCTGGCGGACGCGTCGAAGAACCTCACCGACGCCAGCGCGCTGCTGGGCCCAAGCCCCTCCGACATTCCGGGCTTGCTCCTGCAGACTGACGCCCAAGGCCATGCGCTCAACGTGCTTACCGGTTTGATCGGCGCTGAGACCTCACTCGACTCCTTCGACAACGGAGCTTTCGCGGACGTGCTCACCCCGTGGTTCAACGCGGTTGATCAGGGATGGGACGGTGCCACCGCAGCTCTGCTCAGTGCGGATACCGCCGCGGAAAACGCGTTCAGCGCCGGGTCAAGTGTGGACGCAGCCGTGCTGGGCGTGTTCGGCGCCGACTTCATGCTCCTGGGCGACATGGCCAACGCCCTGCCGATCGAATTCGCGGCCGGATTGATCGACCCCTCGGCATTCGCCGATCTGGTTACGTCGGTCGGTTTGTAACAGCGCTTTAGTTTCGAGACTGCACCGATGGATACCGTCCGCTCTCACGGCCCTCGGTCAGTGAGCCAACCGTCAATCCTTTCGGCGACCGCCCGCCAGCCGGGTTCAACCATCATGTTTTTCGGGCGGAGGGAACGTGCAGCCCTTCGCTCGCGTGCTCGGACACGGTTCGCCAAAGGAGACATTGGAGACGTACGCCGATCTGTTCGACTCGGACCTGGATACCTTGGCGAGGTGCTTGCCCAAGCGCGCACTGCGGCGCTCCGGTAATCGGCGATAACCAACGTCGGCAGCGCGATCGTCAATGGCGTTGACTCGCAAGGGAAAAAGACACCGAGTACGCAAACGGCCCTGATCGGTTAGACCGAGTCAAGGCCGCTGCCTGCACTGCCGCGAGTCGGGGTGGCGGGATTCGAACCCACGCCCTCTTCGTCCCGAACGAAGCGCGCTACCAAGCTGCGCCACACCCCGATTGAAGCTTCGACAGCCTATCGCACCGACCTGGCAGCCTCCTAAAGCGGACCGGCGCCGTTAGTGGCAGCGATCTGCGCCACCCGGCGTGGAATAACTCGGGACTGGGCATCGCTAAATAGACTTGTCCCGCACGATGTGCAACGGAAGCAGGTAAATCATGACGGTGTTAGGCGCCGTGGTGTTCGGCGGAATCCTGGCCCTCGGGGTGCTGTGGCTGCTGTTTACCGCTCCCGAAAGCGACGTCGATCAGGCGTGGGGCGAATCGCAGTGGGCCGAGCGCGCTGACGCGGTCAGCGCGGCCCCAGCGGTATCCGGGGTTTTGACCAGCTAAAGGCGAGAATCAGCCCACCGAATATGTGGGCTGCGGACCGGTGCCGGTCGTGTTGCGCGTCCCGCCCTCCGGTGGGTGCCGCAATCAACGTCAGCAAGGTTGCCTCCGGCCGGCAGCAGAACCGCACCGGCGCGTAGGGCGACGTCCCGATCCCGGCGGACACGTGCAACCGCATATCGGCACCCCAGCGCGACGGCCCCTTGGCGCGCGAGCGGTCCAGGCCCGAATTGGTCACCAGCGCTCCGTAGAACGGCAGGCACAGTTGCCCGCCGTGCGTGTGGCCGGCCATCACCAGCTGATAGCCGTCCGCGGCGAACCGATCCAGTACGCGAGGCTCCGGAGAATGAGTCAGCCCCAGCCGCAGGTTGGCGGCTGGGCTGGCCGGGCCCGCGATCGCGTCGTAGCGGTCGCGCGCAATGTGCGGATCGTCGACCCCGGCGGCCGCAATGTGCAGACCCGCCACCTCGAACTCGCGGCGATTGTGAGTCAGGTCCAGCCAGCCGCGCTCGGTGAACGCGGCTCGGAGGTCCTGCCAGGGCAGCGGTTGCCCCTGCACCCGGTGACCTGGGTTGGTCAGGTAATTCAGCGGATTCTTCGGGCGCGGACCGAAGTAGTCGTTGCTACCGAAAACGAAGACGCCCGGCACCGAGAGCAAGTCACCGAGGCTCTGCACGACCGACGGCACCGCCCGGGGGTGTGCCAAATTGTCGCCGGTGTTGACGACCAGGTCGGGCTCCAGGCTGGCGAGCTCGCGCAGCCATGCCTGTTTGCGGCGCTGGCCCGGGCGCATATGCAGGTCGCTGATGTGCAGTACCCGCAACGGAAACGACCCCGGGTCCAGGACGGGGATGGTCAGCTCGCGCAGCGCGAACGCATTGCGCTCGATGAGTGAGGCGTAGCCGACCCCGGCAACAGCCGATCCGAGCGCGAGGGCGCCGGTACTTTTCAGAGCGGAGAGGGTCCGACGATGCGGGCCGGAACGGCCCGAGGAGACGTCGGATAGTCGCGTGATAGCCGATGGCATGCAGGCCAGCCTACTGCCGGTTGCCGGGTGCCGGCGCGTCAGACACCAGCGGAACCGCTAGGGAGGCGGCGGCGCCAGGATCGGGATGGTGATCGGCGGAAGGCCAGGAATCTCGATCACCTGGGAGCCCACCGGCGCGGGAGGCAGGCCTTCGGGTGGTGGGGGCGGCGCCGGCGGGATGCCGTTGCTGGTCTGAATGGTGATGACCGCGCCCGGGATCGTCTGCCCGTTGGGAGAGGTCCCGACCACCTCGCCGTACCGCGCGCTGCTGTTGATCGACGCGGGTTGCTCGGAGACCTGGAAGCCTGACTCCTTCAATCGCTGACGGGCGGCGTCGACGTCGAGACCGGCGACGCTGGGCACCCGGGATCCGGGGCCACCTTCGACGTACTCCCGATCGGTTGGCGGCATCTTCACGTCGCCGAAAAGAGTGGCGATCGGCTTCATCGCGGTGAACCAGGTGCGGGCCGGCTCGTTACCGCCGTAGAGGTTGCCGTCGCCGCAACGCCGCAAGCGGCGACGAGCACAGGTCCGAGGGCGATGTGGAGTCGTCGTAGATGTAGTTGGCCGCCGCCGTACTGGTTGGTGAAGCCGACGAAGCCCGACGACCGGTGCGCCTCGGTGGTGCCGGTCTTTCCCGACACCGGCAGATTCCAGCCGGCCGCTCCGGCGGATCCGGCCGCGGTGCCGCCGCCGAGTGCGTCCTTGCTCATCGCGTTGGCCAGTGTGTTGGCCAGCCCTTCCGGGACCACCTGGTCGCATGCCTCGGTGGTGACGGCGACCCGATTGCCGTTGCGGTCGATCAGCTTGTCGATCGGGTTGGGTGGACACCACATGCCGCCGGATGCCAATGTCGCCGCGACGTTGGACAATTCGAGCGCGTTGAGTTCGAACGGGCCCAGTGTGAACGAGCCGATGTTCTGCCGCTTGATGAAGTCGGCCAGGCTCTCGTTGCTCTCCGGGTCGTAGTTGCGGGCGCTGCCGGGTTCGGCGTAGGACCGCAGTCCGAGCTTGACCGCCATGTCGACCGTGCGCTGGACACCCACGAGTTGGATCAGCCGGGCGAACGCGGTGTTGGGTGAGGTGGCCAGCGCGTCGGTGACGTTCATCGACCCGCGATAGTTGCCGGCGTTGATCACGCACCACTGTTCCTTGGGGCAGCCCTTGGCGCCGCCGTTGCCCATGCCCTTGGCCTGGAATCTGGCCCGGCACATCGAGGTTGGTGTTGATCCCCATGCCCATCTGCATCGCGGCGGCCGTGGTGAAGATCTTGAAGATCGACCCGGCGCCGTCGCCGACGAGCGAGAACGGTTGCGACCGCATGGTTTCGCCGGCCTCGGTGTTCAGCCCGTAGGTGCGGTTGCTGGCCATCGCGACGACCTTGTGCGAGTTCTTGCCCGGCCTGATCACGCTCATCACGCTGGCGATGCCCTCGAGGGTCGGGCTGGCGATAGGTGTCGATCGCGTGCTTGACCGGCTCCTGCACATCGGGGTCGAGGTTGGTGCGGATCAGGTAGCCGCCGCGAGCGAGCTGCTCCTTGTTGATCCCGGCGCGTGACAAGTAGGCCTGCACGTAGTCGCAGTAGAAGGCGCGGTCGCCGGCTGCGATGCAGCCGCGCGGTAACTCCTTGGGCTGCGGCAAGATCCCCAGCGGCTCGGCCTTGGCGGCGCGGATCGCATCGGCCTCGTTGGGGACGTTCTGCGATCATGGTGTCCAGCACCAGGTTTCGTCGGGCCAGCGCCCCGTCCGGGTTGATGTAAGGGTTGAGCGTGCTGGTCGACTGGACCATGCCGGCCAGCAACGCGGCCTGCTGCCAGTTCAGGTCCGAGGCGTTGATGCCGAAGTACGTCTGCGCCGCGTCCTGAACGCCGAATGCGTTGTTACCGAACGACACCAGGTTCAGGTAGCGGGTCAGGATTTCCGGCTTGGTGAAGGTCTTGTCCAGGGTGAGCGCCATCCGGATCTCGCGCAGCTTGCGCGCCGGTGTGGTCTCGATGGCCGCGCGCTTCTCGGCGTCGGTCTGTGCGATCACCAGCAGTTGGTAGTTCTTCACGTACTGCTGCTCCAGCGTCGAGCCACCGCGGGTGTCGGCGTCGCCGGAGGCGTAGCCGGCCAGCCCGGTCAGGGTGCCCTTCCAGTCCACGCCGTTGTGCTCGGCGAAGCGCTTGTCCTCGATCGAGACGATGGCCAGCTTCATGGTGTTGGCGATCTTGTCGCTGGGCACCTCGAATCGGCGCTGAGAGTAGAGCCACGCGATGGTGTTGCCCTTCGCGTCCACCATCGTGGTCACCGCCGGGACATCGCCCTCGAGCAGCTGCGCCGACGCGTTGCCGACGACCTCGGAAGCGCGGTTGGACACCAACCCGATTCCCCCGGCCACCGGAAACAGCAGGGCGGCGACGATGACGCTGGCGAGCAGGCAACAACCGGCGAGCTTGGCGATGGTGACCGCGGTCGCGGGGCGCTCCGACATGGCTACTACACTAGCGGCGCTACGGCAGACGTCTTCGCGAGTGGTCGCTGAGAAATTTTTTCTCCGGCTCCTACGCCTCAGGTTTCTCTCAGCCGCAGCTCAGGCCGCTGTTAGTCGCCTCGATTGCCGGTTCCCGGCGTCCCTTCATGATCGGACTGCACGGTCGTCCCAAAAAAGGGTCTCCAGAATGTTGCGTAATTGGTACCTGACCACGTAGCTTATCCACACAATGAGATACAGGTAACACCGAGCAGCGCAGTGTGGCATAGATCGCATCGGAGTTCTGGATCACGCAGTGAGCGCCACGCCGTGGCAAGAGCGAAGGGAAATCGCTGGTGTCAGCTATACGGACCGCGCCGCATAAGACAAGCGCAGCACCGACGAACGCCGCTCTTCAAGGTGCGGAAGCGGAGTCGAGAATCACCTGGGTTTCCAAGGCGCTGTGCCGGGCTGCTGATCCCGACGAGCTGTTTGTGCGGGGGGCCGCGCAACGTAAAGCGGCGGTCATCTGCCGGCACTGCCCGGTGATGCTGGAGTGCGGCGCTGACGCATTGGACAACCGTGTCGAGTTCGGCGTCTGGGGTGGGATGACCGAGCGTCAGCGGCGTGCGCTGCTCAAGCAGCACCCCGAGGTGGTGTCCTGGGCTGAGTTCTTCAGCACCCAGCGCAAGCACCGCAGCGTCGGCTAGACCGACAAGCTAACCGGCCGCGGTCAACTGATCGGCGATCGCCCGCAGCGCCTCCAGATCGGAGACGTCGAACGGCAGCGACGGGACCCCGACGATAGCGACGTGCGGGTTCGCACCGGTGAACCGCGACAGCAGCCGGATCTCCCGCTTGGACGTCGCCGCGCGATCGGCGTGAATCTGCAGGACGGCCTTGGTCAACGCGTTGGCGCCGTCGCTCTCTAAGGTCTCGGCGCCGTCGATGGCGCGCTCGACCGGCAGCGAACACAGCATCGGGTGCGTCCGGTTCAGGATCAGCCCGGCCAGCGGCATCTTTTCCTCCGACAGCCGGTCCACGAAGAACGACGCCTCCCGCAGCGCATCCGGTGCCGCAGCCGACACCACGACGAACTGGGTGCCGCGCCGCTTGAGCAACGAGTAGGTGCGGTCGGCCTTTTCCCGGAAGCCGCCGAAGGTCGCGTCCAGCGATTGCACGAAACTCGCGGCGTCGGAGAGCATCTGCGAGCCGAGGACGGTCGACAGCGCCTTCATCGCCAGGCCGACCGCGCCCGGTGACCAATCGGCCGATCCCGCGGCCCGGTCCCAGTAGCAGCTTCCACAGCCGGCTGTCCATGAAGCTGCCGAGCCGCTTGGGTGCGTCGAGGAAGTCCAGTGCGTTGCGCGACGGCGGCGTGTCCACCACCACCAGATCCCAGCGGTCCTCGGCCAGCAACTGGCCGAGTTTTTCCATCGCCATGTACTCCTGAGTGCCGGCCAGCGAGGTGGCGACCGTTTGGTAGAACTGGTTGTCCAAAATCGCCTGTGCGCGATCGGGTCCGGAGTACTGCACCACCATCTCGTCGAAGGTGCGGCGCATGTCGAGCATCATCGCGTAGAGCTCGCCGGGCACCTCGGCAGCGAGCGGCACGCGCTGCGGTGTGTTGCCGAGATCGCTGATTCCCAGCGCCTGCGCCAATCGCTTGGCCGGGTCGATCGTCAGGACCACCACGGTTCGGCCGTACTCCGCGGCGCGCAGCGCCATGGCCGCGGCGGTGGTGGTCTTACCGACCCCACCCGCGCCGCAGCACACCACGACGCGGTTGGCGGTGTCGGAGAGGATGCCGGCGATATCCAGAACCGGCGGCGTGGTACTCATCGAACTCCCTGCTGGGCAAGCGATTCCGACAGCTCGTAAAGGCTGCCGAGGTCGACGCCGTCGGCGATGGTCGGCAGCTCCAGGCGCGGCACCTTCAGCTCGTCGAGCTGCTCCGCGGTCGCCGCTCGCGCGGTGATCCGGGTGGCGTGCTGGATGGTCTCGGTCAGCAAGCCGGCGAAGTCGGCATCGCTCAGCTTGATCCCGGCGGCCGCCAGGCCCGCTCGCACCGCGTCGGCGTCGACGTCGCCGTCGGCGGCTTTGGCGAGATCGTCCGGGCTGCAGGTAAACCGGGATGTTGCTGGTTGACGATGACCGATGCCGATCGGCAAGCCCAGCTCCTGCAACTCGTCGATCGCTTCCTTGGTCTCCTGCATCGGCAGCGCCTCCAGCAGGGTGACCAGGTGGATGGCCGTCTGGTCGGAGTGCAGGATCTTCACCACACCTTCGGCCTGCGAGTACACCGGCCCGCCCTTGGCGAGATCGGACACCGCCCGGGTGACGTCCAGGAAGCGGGCGATGCGACCGGTCGGTGGCGCATCGACGACGATCGCGTCGTAGACCGGGGTCTTGGCCCCTTTGTCCACGCGGATCACGGCCTCCTTGATCTTGCCGGTGAGCAAGACGTCGCGCAGGCCGGGCGCGATCGTCGTCGCGAACTCGATCGCTCCGACCCGACGCATCGCCTTACCGGCGATGCCCGAGGTTGTAGAACATGTCGAGGTATTCCAGGAACGCGGCCTCGATGTCGATCGCCAGCGCGTTGACCTGACCGCCGCGCTCGGCGCTGGCGATCTTGAGCTCCTTGTACGGCAGCGGCGGCACATCGAAGAGTTGCGCAATGCCTTGGCGCCCTTCGACTTCGACGAGCAACACCTTGCGCCCACCGGAGGCCAGAGTCAGCGCCAGCGCCGCAGCAACCGTCGATTTGCCGGTGCCGCCTTTGCCGGTGACGAAATGCAGACGGGCCTTCGACAATCGCGATGGCCAGCCGACGTTGCTGCCGCCGCTCGATGTGGTCCCCACCCCTGCATGCTAGCCAGCCGGGCCTTGCAACGCGCTGCCGATAAGCTCGGGATATGAGCCAACCCACAACCTGGGAATACGCAACAGTCCCGCTGTTGACCCACGCCACCAAGCAGATCCTCGACCAGTGGGGCGCCGACGGCTGGGAGCTGGTCTCCGTGCTTCCCGGCCCGACCGGTGAGCAGCACGTCGCATATCTGAAACGCCCGAAGTGACCGCGGATCTGCCAAGGCGCGGCTGAAAGAGCTCGGCATCGAGTTGCCGGTCGTCGTGCAGCCGTTGGGCTCCTACGTCCCGGTTGTGCGCAGCGGCAACCTGGTCTACACCTCGGGCCAGCTGCCGATGCAGGACGGCAAGTTGGTGCAGTCCGGCAAGGTCGGCGTCGAGGTCGCGCCCGAGCATGGCAAGGAACTCGCCCGGATCTGCGCGCTCAACGCGCTGGCCGCCATCGACTCGCTGGTCGGCATCGACTCGGTGACCAAGGTGGTCAAGGTGGTCGGATTCGTCGCCTCCGCAGCCGGATTCAACGGCCAGCCGGGCGTGGTCAACGGCGCATCGGATCTGCTCGCCGAGGTCTTCGGCGACGCCGGCGTGCACGCCCGCTCGGCGGTCGGCGTCGCCGAACTGCCGCTGGACGCCCCGGTCGAGGTTGAGCTGGTGGTCGAGGTCGGTTAGCGGCCATGACCGAGTCCGCCGCGTCACCGACGTCTACCGGCCACGTCCATCCGGCTTACGGCCGGCTGCGCCCGGTCACCGACACCGCATCGGTGCTGCTCGCCAACAACCCGGGCAAGATGACGCTGGAGGGCACCAACACCTGGGTGCTGCGCGGCCCCGGCAGCGACGAGGTCGTCATCGTCGATCCCGGACCCGATGACGACGAGCACATCGCGGCCGTCGCCGGCGTGGGCCGCATCGCCCTGGTGCTGATCAGCCACCGGCACGGCGACCACACCGACGCCATCGACAAGCTGGTCGATCTGACCGGTGCGCCGGTGCGCTCGGCGGGCAGCGGATTTCTGCGCGGCCTGTCCGGCGAACTCACCGACGGCGAGGTGATCGACGCTGCGGGCGTGCGGATCACGGTCTGGGCGACGCCCGGCCACACCGCCGATTCGCTGTCCTTCGTTCTCGACGACGCGGTGCTGACCGCCGACACCGTGCTGGGCCGCGGAACGACCGTCATCGACAACGAAGACGGCAGCCTGGCCGACTATCTGGATTCGCTGCAGCGGCTGCGCGGGCTCGGCGGGCGAACCGTGCTGCCCGGCCACGGCCCCGACCTGGCCAACATCGAAGCGGTCGCGCAGGGATACCTGGCGCACCGCGAGCAGCGGCTCGATCAGATCCGCTCGGCGCTGCGCGCACTCGGCGACGACGCCACCACGCGTCAGGTCGTCGAGCACGTCTATGTCGACGTCGACGAAGAGCTGTGGGACGTCGCCGAATGGTCGGTGCAGGCCCAGCTGGACTATCTGCGTCGCTAGCGCGCGCACGCTGGGTTGGATGCTCGCTCGGTCGCGCCCGCGCTTCGCGCAGCTTACTCGCTCGGGTTGCTGCTCGCTCGGTTGCGCCCGCGCTTCGCGCGCGCTTACCTCGCTCGGCGGGCCAGCCGTTCGGAGTCCGAGATCAGCACGCTCTTGCCCTCCAGGCGAATCCAGCCGCGGTGGGCGAAGTCGGCCAGCGCCTTGTTCACCGTCTCGCGGGAGGCGCCGACCAGCTGGGCGATCTCTTCCTGAGTCAGGTCGTGGGTCACCCGCATCGCGCCGCCCTCCTGGGTACCGAAGCGCTGCGCGAGCTGCAGCAGCTGCTTGGCGACCCGGCCGGGCACGTCGGTGAAGATGAGGTCGGCGAGGTTGTTGTTGGTGCGGCGCAGCCGGCGGGCGAGCACGCGCAGCAACTGCTCGGCGATTTCGGGGCGATCGGCGATCCAGGCCCGCAGCGCGTCGCGGTCCATCGACACCGCCCGCACCTCGGTGATCGTCGTCGCGCTCGAGGTCCGCGGCCCGGGGTCGAATATCGACAACTCACCGAACATGTCGGACGGGCCCATGATGGTCAGCAGATTTTCCCGGCCGTCCGGTGAACGGCGGCCGATCTTCACCTTGCCGGAGATGATGATGTACAGCCGATCACCCGGCTCGCCCTCCGCGAAAACTGTGTGTCCGCGCGGGAAGTCGACGGGCTGCAGTTGCTTGGTCAGCGCGGCGACGGCGCTCGGTTCTACCCCCTGGAAGATTCCGGCCCTCGCCAGGATCTCGTCCACGTTGCCCCTTTTGCTATTCAAATGACTCCGGTAGGCACAGCTGCACGCCAGTCTCTAAGAGTCTGGCGTGATGAGTCTAGGAGGTACGTCTTCGACTCGACGTGCCAACGCTACACACGATTGGCATGCTGACGCGGCCCAAATTGCCGATTCGATGACGAATGCTGATGCCTCGGTCCGGAAAGGCCGGTCTGATTGTGCGGCCGAGACAATGGCGGCAACCAGCAACGGATCGGTGGGCGGCTCGTCGCGTTTGGGCAGGTAGGGCGCCTCATCGGCGCCGTGGCCGATCCGCCGGTGCATACCGTCCAGCGCCTCGGGCATTCCTTCCCGGGCCAATGTGCGCACATCTACCGGCTCGGCCTGCTTGAGAAATTCAGCGACATCGGTTGCGGTGACTGTGTCTTTCTCCAAGCCCGCCTCGAGGCGTGCAAGCCCGAAAGTTGCCAGCATTAGCAACCCCGGGGTGAATGCAACTAGCAACCAGGACACAAGCAGCAAGTAAACACGGCTAAGGTCTCAGCGGGATCACGAATTAGTACTCTGTCGAGGTGACAATGGGCAAACCTTCCGCGTGCCGGCGCCAAGGGCTCCACGCGGCCCCGTCGCGGCGGTGGCCCGCCGCTTCGCATCGGAGACCCGAACCGGGTTGGTGCGTCGGGCTCGCACGGATGAATCGTCAACTGGCGCAAGCATTTCCCGCACGCGCACTGCGAGCTGGATTTCACCACGCCGCTGGAGCTGGCGGTGGCAACGATCTTGTCGGCGCAGAGCACGGACAAGCGGGTGAACCTCACCACCCCGGCGCTGTTCGTCCGTTACCGCACCGCGGTGGACTATGCGCAGGCCGACCGCGACGAACTCGAAGCACTTATTCGCCCGACCGGTTTTTTTCACAATAAAGCGACGTCGTTGATCGGCCTCGGTCAAGCGTTGGTCGAGCGCTTCGACGGCGAACTCCCGAGCACCATGGAGGAGCTCGTGACGCTGCCCGGCGTGGGCCGCAAGACCGCCAACGTCATCCTGGGCAACGCGTTCGACGTCCCCGGAATTACCGTCGACACCCATTTCGGCCGCCTGGTGCGGCGGTGGCGCTGGACGGCCGAGGAAGACCCGGTCAAGGTCGAGCGCGCGATCGGCGAACTCATCGAACGCAAGGAGTGGACGCTGCTCAGCCACCGGGTGATCTTTCACGGTCGCCGGGTCTGCCATGCCCGCAAGCCGGCCTGTGGGGTGTGCGTGCTGGCCAAAGACTGTCCGTCGTATGGCACCGGACCCACCGAGCCGGAGATCGCCGCCGCGCTGGTCACCGGCCCGGAGACCGAGCACCTCCTGGCGATGGCCGGGCTCTAGCAACGGCGCTGGCTGCATTGATCACGCTCAACACTCGAACCGCCCGCTGGACCCTTGCGGTGCTGGTCGTGGTCGCGGCGTTGATCGCGGCCCTGGTGGTGGCGCTGCGCGACGCGTCCCATCCGTCGGCGACCGACTCGCCGACGTCCGCGCCGATCGGCCCGCGAACACCGCGACGCCGACACCGCGGCCGCGTTGGCCGGGCCGCGACAGCGGGCCGACCTGGCCCCGTGCCCACGTCCGAGCGGGCAACCGGGCCCGGCGTCGCTGCGTGGTGTGACAGTCGAATGCGCGGCCGACGGCTCGGTCGTCGACGTCGGGCCGGCACTGGCCGGGCATCGCGTCGTGCTCAACCTGTGGGCGTATTGGTGTGCGCCGTGTGCGGCCGAACTCCCCGCGATGGCGGAGTATCAGCGACGGGTCGGCTCCGACGTGATCGTGGTGACCGTGCACCAGGACGAGAACGAGACCGCGGCTCTGCTGCGGCTGGCCGAACTCGGAGTCCGGCTGCCGACGCTGCAGGACGGCGGACGTCGGGTGGCGGCGGCGTTGCGGGTGCCCAACGTGATGCCCGCGACGGTCGTGCTGGACTCGGACGGTAGCGTTGCGAAGACGCTGCCCCGCGCTTTCGCGACTGCGGACGAGATTACGGATGCGGTCGGGCGGCTGGATGCACGAAGGGGGCGCCGGTGAGCGGAGGCGGCACGCCCAGGCGTCTCGATCGCTCGGGTGGAACGGATCTGTTGACGCCCGAACTCGGCCCGTCCTGGCTGCGACCCTGATCGACAACGTCGCCGAAATTCCCGATGCGTACAAGCGACGACTGCCCGCCGACGTGCTGGCCATGGTGACCGCGTCGAAGAAGTGGCGGGCAACAAAGGCCGCGACGCGGCGGTGCTGGTGCTGTTCTCCGGCCCGTCGGCAGACGAGTCTCATGACGCCGCACCGGATTCGCCGCCCGACGACGCCGACCTGCTGCTGATCGTGCGGGCCGCCACGCTGCGCCACCACGCCGGCCAGGCCGCATTCCCCGGCGGCGCATCCGATCCCGGAGACGACGGTCCGGTGGCCACCGCGCTGCGCGAGGCGCGCGAGGAGACCGGCATCGACACCGGCAGACTGCATCCACTGGTCACGATGGAGCGAACGTTCATCGCGCCGTCGGGTTTTCACGTCGTCCCGGTGCTGGCGTATTCGCCGGATCCAGGGCCGGTGGCCGTGGTGGATCAGGCGGAAACAGCAATAGTGGCCCGGGTTCCGGTCCGGGCTTTCATCAATCCCGCCAACCGGCTGATGGTGTACCGCCGCACCCTCAGCCGCCGCTTCGCCGGGCCGGCATTCCTGTTGAACGAGATGCTGGTCTGGGGTTTCACCGGTCAGGTGATTTCCGCGATGCTGGATGTCGCTGGTTGGGCAAAGCCCTGGGACGCCAGCGATATTCGCGAGCTGGACGAAGCGATGGCACTGGTCGGCGACGAGGAAGATGCCTGATGAGCTCCTCACAGTGGTTGGACATCGCGGTGCTGGCAGTCGCGTTCATTGCGGCGGTCTCGGGTTGGCGTTCGGGTGCGCTCGGCTCGCTACTGTCGTTCGTCGGCGTGCTGCTCGGCGCGATCGCCGGTGTGCTGCTGGCCCCGCACCTCGTCGCGCATGTCGCCGCGCCGCGGGCCAAGCTGTTCGCCGCGCTGTTCTTGATCCTGGCGCTGGTCGTCGTCGGCGAGGTCGCCGGTGTGGTGTTGGGCCGCGCGGTCCGCGGCGCGATCCACAGCAACTCGGTCCGGTTCTTCGACTCGCTGATCGGTGTGGCCGTGCAGTTGGTGGTGGTGCTGGTGGCGGCCTGGCTGCTGGCGACCCCGTTGACGTCATCGGCGGGTCAGCCCAGTTTGGCTGCGGCAGTGCGAGGTTCGCGCGTGCTCGGCGAGGTCAACGACTATGCGCCGGAATGGCTCAAGACGGTGCCCAAGCGGCTGTCGGCGCTACTGGACACCTCGGGTCTGCCGCAGGTGCTGGAGCCGTTCAGCCGCACCCCGGTCGTGGCGGTCGCGGCCCCGGACTCCGCGCTGGCCAAGAATCCCGTTGTCGCGAACACCGAACCAAGCGTGGTGAAGATCCGCGCGATCGCACCGAGCTGCTCGAAAGTGTTGGAGGGCAGCGGATTTGTGCTCTCGCCGGATCGCGTGATGACCAATGCGCACGTGGTCGCCGGCTCCAACAACGTCACCGTCGAGGCCAGCGGCAATCCCTACGACGCCACCGTGGTGTCCTACGACCCGACCGTCGACATCGCGATCCTGTCGGTTCCGCACCTGCCGGCCGGGCCGTTGGCGTTCGCCAACTCTCCGGTGACATCGGGCACCGAAGGCATCGTGATGGGTTATCCGGGTGGCGGCGGATTCATGGCGACGCCGGCCAGGATCCGCGAACTCATCGAGCTGAACGGGCCGGACATCTACCGCAAGGCGACGATCAACCGCGAGGTCTACACCGTCAGAGCCAATGTGGAACAAGGTAATTCGGGTGGACCGCTGATCGACCTGGACGGGCAGGTGATCGGTGTGGTGTTCGGTGCGGCGGTCGACGACAACGACACCGGTTTCGTGCTGACGGCCAAAGAGGTCGCCGGCGCAGCTCGCGCACATCGGCGACACCACACCGGTGCCCACCGGCGAATGCGTCAGTTGAGCGGCGAGCGGTAAACCCGGTCGAGAAATCGCGACAGGTGGGCGTTGACTTCGTCCGGTTTCTCCTCGTGGCTGTAATGCCCTGCGCCGGCGATTGATACGTAGCGGCCGTGCGGCGCGTAGCGCTGCGTTCGTGCGACCGGATCGTCCAGCACGTAGGGATCGTCGTCGCCGTGGATGTGCAGCATCGGTATGCCGAACGGCCGGCTCATCGATCGCATGAAGCGTCGACCCTCTTCGCGCAGCTGACTGCGTACCGCCCAGCGCTGGTATTCCAGTGCGCAATGCGCGGCCGACCGAATCTGGATGGCCTGACGCAGGTGGCCGATCGTCTCGGAAAAGTCTTCGGAGGCAATCCATTTAGCGCCGGCGCGGCTACGGATCAGATGTTCGAGTCCGCTGCCGTGATGCCGGGTCAACGCGCGTTCCGGCCAGATCGGCACCTGGTAACGCAGCAGTGACGGCAGCAGCGCCCGGCCCTGGTCGCGGCGGGTCAGCGCCGAGCGGCGCAATGCGGCCGGGTGCGGCGAGCTGACCACCGCGATGGCGCGCACCTGCCGCGAGTGCAGCACCGAGGTGGCCCAGCAGACCAGGCCGCCGTCGGCGTGACCGACCAGTGTCGCCGATGTGTGCCCCAGCGCGCGGATCAGTCCGGCGGTGTCGCCGGCCAACGTCCAGCCGTCATACCCGCGTGGTGGTTTGTCGCTGCCGCCGTAGCCGCGCAAATCCACCGCGACCACGCGGGCGCCGGTCAGGCCGCGCAGCTGGTGACGCCACGACCACCAGAACGAGCCGAAGCCGTGCAGCATGATGACCAGCGGCAGCGAGGTCGCCGGGGTGGTCCTGACCGCCCGGCGTCGCCTCGACGACATGGAACCGGATGCCGTTGGCGTGCACGTCGAGATGGCGCCATGGACCGTCGATGCGGGTTACCGACGGATCTGGTGGGGCCATCTACCAACCCGAGGGATCGGTGGGCGTCCCGCCCGAATTCAGCGCCGGCGCCGAGGGCTTGTCATGACCCGGCGTGAGAGCCGAGCGCGTCTCCTTGACCGATTCGATGGTCTGCTGCGGACCGCGGATGCGCCGGACCTTCAGGAAACCGAACAGCGCCAGGGCGCCGGTCACCACCACCATGATCCCGAAAACGATCAGGAACGCCGCCCAGCGCCACAACCAGGTGTCGAGCAACTCGGCCAGAAAGAAGAAGAAGAAGAACGTCGAGTAGAACAGCACCACCAGGGCGGCGATGAAGAAGACGCTGCCGGTCAGACCCTTCTTGACATCGCGGGTGATCTCGGCGCGGGCCAGTTCGACCTCCGCGCGCACCAGCGTCGACATCTGCGAGGTGGCATCCTTGACCAGCTCGCCGATCGACGGCTCGGCGGACAGCGCGTGGGGATCGGTCAGTGGGATGCTGGTCAGCGTGCTGGGAACGCCATCAGCGCGCTGGTTTCCGTTCTTTCGGTCTGACTTGCTCACAGACGGTCCTCCCGAGCTGGCTCTGATGGTCCGGCGCATCGTCGTAGGACGCGCGGTCGTCGCGGTTCATGTTGCCATGCAGTCCGGCGCCAGACGAGACAAGGCCGTTTCAGGCTGGGCAGTTTGAGGATGGGCGCCGGTGGGCACTGACCACGCTAGACTGGCGCCGCCAATTCTGGCGTGCGTGCTTTTTGCCGACGGGAGAACCGCGTTGCAGATCTCGAGCCGTCAGCTGCTCAGGGGGACGGCGGCCCTGATCCTGGCGGGCAGCCTGCTCGGTCTGCACGACGCCCCGGCGCGAGCCGACGATCGGATTCCGCTCGGCGGCGGAGCGGGCATCATCGTCAACGGCGACGCCCTGTGCACGCTGACCACCATCGGCACCGATCCCAAGGGCGACCTGATCGGCTTCACCTCGGCGCACTGCGGCGGCCCGGGCGCGGTGGTCGCCGTCGAGGCGGCCAAGAACCGGGGCAACGTGGGAACCATGGTGTCCGGCAACGACGGTCTCGACTACGCGGTCATCCAATTCGACAAGGCCAAGGTGGTGCCGCAAGCCAACTTCGGCGGCTTCGCGATCAACGGCATCGGGCCGGATCCGGCGTTCGGTCAGGTCGCGTGCAAGCAGGGCCGGACCACCGGCAACTCGTGCGGTGTCACGTGGGGCCCGGGTCAGGATCCGGGCACGATCCTCATGCAGGTGTGCGGACAACCGGGCGACTCCGGCGCCCCGGTGACCGTCAACGATCAGCTGGTCGGGATGATCCACGGCGCGTTCAGCGACAACCTGCCGGTCTGCGTCACCAAGTACATTCCGCTGCACACGCCCGCCGTGGTGCAGTCGATCAACGCCGACCTGGCCGACCTTGCGGCCAAGAACCGTCCCGGCGCCGGGTTCGTCCCGATTCCCGCCTGAATTACTTGGCTAACGGCCCCGTCTCCCGGTCGTTCCGGCCCGCATCGTCACGGGGCGCTGCCCGGATCGCGTCGAAGACGCCGGGGTCGAGCAGCGTCGAGGTGTCGCCGAGGTCCCGGTTCTCGGCGATGTCGCGCAGCAGGCGGCGCATGATCTTGCCGCTGCGGGTCTTCGGCAGCTCGGGCACCACGTGCAGTTCGCGCGGCCTGGCGATGGGCGAGATCTCCTTGGCCACTTCGGCGCGCAACTCGTCGATGATCTCTGCGCCCGCGGTGTCGGCGTGGTCGGCCTGCAGCACGACGAACGCGCAGATCGCCTGCCCGGTGGTGTCGTCGGTGGCGCCCACGACTGCGGCCTCGGCCACCCCGGCATGCCCGACCAGCGCCGACTCCACCTCGGCGGTGGAGATGCGATGCCCCGACACGTTCATCACGTCGTCGATGCGACCCATCACCCAGATGGCGCCGTCGGCGTCGTAGCGCGCGCCGTCGCCGGCGAAGTAGTAGCCGTGCTCGGCGTACCTCGACCAGTAGGTCTCACGGAAGCGGTCCGGATCGCCCCAGATGCCGCGCAGCATCGACGGCCAGGGCTGATCCAGCACCAGGTATCCGCCGTGTGCTCGCCCTCGTCGGTGGACGGCGGAGCGAGTTCGTCGCCGTGGTCGTCGACGACCTTCGCCGAGATGCCCGGCAGCGGCGTCATCGCCGAACCCGGTTTGGTCGCGGCGACGCCGGGCAGCGGGGAGATCATCGCGGCGCCGGTCTCGGTCTGCCACCAGGTGTCCACGATCGGAGTGCTGTCGCCGCCGATGACCGTGCGGTACCAGCGCCAGGCCTCCGGGTTGATCGGCTCGCCGACCGTGCCCAGCAGTCGCAGGCTGGACAGGTCGTGCGCGTCCGGGATCTCGCGGCCCCACTTCATGAAAGTCCGGACCATCGTCGGCGCGGTGTAATAGATTGTCACGCCGTACTTTTCGATGATCTGGAAATGGCGGTGCTGGCTGGGCGTGTCCGGGGTGCCCTCGAAGATGATCTGCGTCACGCCGTTGGACAGCGGGCCGTAGACGCCGTAGGTGTGCCCGGTGACCCAGCCGATGTCGGCGGTGCACCAGAACACGTCGGTCTCGGGCTTGATGTCGAAGACGTTGTGGTGGGTGTAGGACGCCTGGGTGAGATAGCCGCCGCTGGTGTGCACGATGCCCTTGGGCTTGCCGGTGGTGCCCGAGGTGTACAGCAGGAACAGCGGGTGCTCGGCGTCGAACGCCTCGGGCGTCGTGCTCGGGCGACGCCGAGTCGACGACGTCGTGCCACCAGACGTCGCGGTCCTGCGTCCAGTCGACGTCGATGCCGGTGCGCCGGACCACCAGGACGTGCTCGATCGTGTCGGCGCTCGGCGACCGCTTCGTCGGCTGCGTCCTTCAGCGGCGCCGGCTTGCCGCGCCGGAACTGCCCGTCGGCGGTGATCAGCAGCTTGGCCTCGGCGTCGTCGATCCGGGCGCGCAGCGCGTTGGCGGTGAAGCCGGCGAACACCACGCTGTGCATCAGCCCAGCCGCGCGCAGGCCAGCATCGCGACGATGGCCTCCGGGATCATCGGCAGGTAGATCGCGACGCGGTCGCCGGCGACCAGGCCCAGACCGGTCAGCGCGTTGGCGGCCTTGCAGACCTCGTCCTGCAGGTCGCTGTAGGTGAGGCTGCGGGCGTCGCCGACCTGCTCGCCCTCCCAGTGGATCGCCACCCGATCGCCGTTGCCGGCTTCGACGTGGCGGTCGACGCAGTTGTAGGCGACGTTGAGCTTGCCGTCGGCGAACCATTTGGCGAACGGCGCGTCCGACCAGTCCAGCACCTCGGAAAACGGTGTCGCCCAGGACAGCCGGTTGGCCTGCTCGGCCCAGAACGCCAACCGGTCCTGCTCGGCCTCGTCGGTACAGGTCATCGCGCGGCGTTGGCCTGCGCGGCGAACTCTGCGGACGGCGGATACGACGACGGTGCTTGCGTCGTGCGTCTCGGTCACGCGCACGAGCGTAACCAGGCTGGGTTAATTCTTTGGGTTGCCGTAGGCAATACAGTCGCCACGGGACCAGGTGATCGTGTTGCGATCGGAGGAGGACGGCTTGCGGCGGATGCGTATCGCGGCGCTGGCCGTGGCTCTGCTCGCCATGGCACCGCCTCGTCGGCTGCGGCGCGGGCAACGTCCGCACCGACGTGGTGATCGTCAATGCGGGCGAGCCGCAGAACCCGCTGATCCCGACCAACACCAACGACACCAACGGCGGCCGGATCGTCGACCGGCTGTTCGCCGGCCTGATGTCCTATGACGCCAAGGGCGCACCCGTCGCTGGAGGTCGCCCAGTCGATCGAGACCACCGACGACGTCAACTACCGGATCACCCTGAAACCGGGCTGGACGTTCAGCGACGGCTCGCCGGTCACCGCGCACTCGTTCGTCGACGCCTGGAACTACGGCGCGCTGGCCACCAATGCTCAACTGCAGCAGAGCTTCTTCACCCCGATCGCCGGTTTCGACGAGGTAGCCGCGCCGAAGCCGACCGCGACCAGCGATGTCCGGGCTGCAGGTGGTCAACGACCACGAATTCACCGTGCGGCTCAAAGGGCCGACCATCGATTTCACGCTGCGGCTTGGGTTTTCGCCGTTCTACCCGCTGCCCGACGCGGCGTTGAAAGACATGGCGGCGTTCGGCCAGCATCCGATCGGCAACGGCCCGTACCGACTCGCCGACCAGCCGGGCAACCCGGCCTGGCAGCACAACGTCAAGCTCGACCTGGTGACCAACCCCGGCTACCACGGCAACCGGATGCCGCAGAACAAGGGCCTGCGGTTCGTCTTCTACGCCAATCTCGACACCGCCTACGCCGACCTGCTGTCGAGCAATCTCGATGTGCTGGACACGATTCCGCCCAGCGTGCTGCCGTCTACCGCCGAGACCTCGGCGACCGGGCGGTCACCGCCCCTGCCGCGGTCAACCAGACGCCTGGACACTCCGCTGCGACTGCCGCACTTCGCCGGCGAGGAGGGCCGGCTGCGCCGCCTCGCCCTCTCCGCGGCGGTCAACCGGGACCAGATCTGCCGCAAGATCTTCTCCGGCGCGCGCACACCGGCCCGCGATTTCACCGCGAGTTCGCTGCCCGGATTCGACCCCGACATCGACGGCAACGATGCGCTGAACTTCAACCCGGACCGGGCGCGGCGAGCTGTGGTCGCAGGCCGATGCCATCTCGAAATGGTCTGGCCGGTATGCGATTGCCTACAACGCCGACGGCTCGCATCAGGAGTGGGTGGACGCGGTGGCCAACAGCATCAAGAACACGCTGGGCATCGACGCCGTCGGCGCGCCGCAGCCCACCTTCGCCGGCTTCCGGACCCAGATCACCAGCCGCACGATCGGCACCGCGTTCCGCGCCGGGTGGCAGGGCGACTTCCCGTCGATGCTGGAATTCCTGGAACCGCTGTTCGTCACCGTGCGGGCGCCAACGACGTCGGCTACTCCAACCCGCGGTTCGACGCCGCGATCGCCGCCGCCGAGGCCGCCCCCGACTTGCCGCAGTCGTTCACGCTGGCCAATGATGCGCAGCGAATCCTGTTGCAGGACATGCCTGTCGTGCCGCTGTGGTACACCGTCGCGGTCGCAGGGCGGTCTGCCGCGGTCAGCCATGTCGCGCTGACCTGGAACGGGCTGCCCGACTACGAACGCATCGTGAAGGCCTGACATGGGGTGGTACATCGCCCGACGCGTCGCGGCCATGGTCCCGGTCTTTCTGGGTGCGACGTTGCTGATCTACGGCATGGTGTTCCTGCTGCCCGGCGACCCGATCGCGGCGCTGGGCGGCGATCGCCCGCTGAGCCCGGCGGTGGCCGCCCAGCTGCGCGCGCAATATCACCTCGACGACCCGTTCTGGTTGCAGTACCTGCACTACCTCGGCGGCGTCCTGCACGGCGACCTCGGTCACGCCTACTCCGGACTACCGGTCAGTACCGTTCTGGCGCAGGCATTTCCGGTGACTTTCAAGTTGGCGTTGGTGGCGCTGGCGGTGGAGGCGGTGTTCGGCGTCGGATTCGGGGTGATCGCCGGGCTGCGCCAGGGCGGGGTTTTCGACGGCGGCGTGCTGATCGTCAGCCTGGTCATCATCGCGGTGCCGATCTTCGTGCTGGGCTTTCTGGCGCAATTCGTGTTCGGAGTTCGGCTGGGTCTGGCCGCGGTGACGGTGGGCGACCAGCCGACCTTCGCCCGGTTGCTGCTGCCCGGAATCGTTTTGGGCGCGGTGTCATTCGCCTACGTGGTGCGGCTGACCCGGTCCGCGGTCGCCGACAACGCGCATGCCGACTATGTGCGAACCGCCACCGCGAAAGGGTTGTCGCGGCCGCGCGTGGTCGTCGTGCACATCCTGCGCAATTCGCTGATCCCGGTGGTGACCTTCCTCGGCGCTGACCTCGGCGCGCTGATGGGCGGAGCGATCGTCACCGAAGGCATCTTCAACATCCACGGTGTCGGCGGCGTGCTCTATCAGGCCGTCACCCGTCAAGAGGCGCCGACGGTGGTGTCGATCGTGACGGTGCTTGTCGTCGTCTACCTCGTCACCAACCTGGCCGTGGACCTGCTGTACGCGGCGCTGGACCCGAGGATTCGCTATGGCTGAAATGCTTGGTGACAGCGGGTTTTGGCGTGACACCTGGCGCGCGCTGCGCCGCCGTCCGCAGTTCGTCGTCAGCGCGGTGCTGATCGGCCTCGTCGTCGTTGTGGCCGTGTTCCCGTCGTTGTTCACCGCGGCCGATCCCGGCTACGCCAACCCGGACCAGAGCCTGCTCGGGCCGTCGGCGGCGCATTGGTTCGGCACCGACCTGCAGGGCCACGACATCTACGCCCGCACCATCTACGGGGCGCGTGCCTCGATCACCGTCGGCCTCGGCGCCACCCTGCTGGTGTTCGTCGTCGGGGGTGCGCTGGGGGCGCTGGCCGGCTTCTACGGCGGCTGGCTCGACGCGGTCGTCTCCCGTGTCGCCGACGTGTTCTTCGCGCATCCCGTTGCTGCTGGCCGCAATCGTGCTGATGCAGGTCATGCATCACCGCACGGTGTGGACGGTGATCGCGATCCTGGCGCTGTTCGGTTGGCCGCAGATCGCCCGGATCACCCGCGGCGCTGTGCTCGCGGTCCGCGGCAGCGATTACGTGCTGGCGGCGAAAGCTCTCGGGCTGAACAGGTTCGGCATCCTGCTACGGCATGTGCTGCCCAATGCGATCGGCCCGGTGATCGCGGTGTCCACCATCGCGCTCGGATTGTTCATCGTCACCGAGGCCACGCTGTCGTACCTCGGGGTCGGGTTGCCGCCGTCGGTCGTGTCGTGGGGCGGCGACATCAATGTCGACCAGATTCGACTGCGTGCCGGCTCGCCGATCTTGTTCTATCCCGCTGGCGCGCTGGCGATTACCGTGCTGGCGTTCATGATCATGGGCGACGTGCTGCGCGACGCCCTGGATCCGTCGTCGCGGGCGTGGCGCCTATGAGCACCACGATGCGCCGCTGCTGCGCGTCACCGGACTCGAAGTCCGGTTCGGCGACGGCGATCCGGCCGTGCGGGGCGTGGACCTCGTGGTGCGCGCGGGGCAGACCGTGGCGATCGTCGGCGAATCGGGTTCGGGGAAGTCCACCACCGCCGCGGCGATTCTCGGGCTGCTTCCGCCCGGTGGGCGAATCACCGCAGGCCGCATCGAGTTCGACGGTGTCGACCTCACCGTTGCCACCCGGCGACAATTCCGGGCCATCCGGGGCAGCGGGATCGGCTACGTGCCGCAGGATCCGATGACCAACCTGAACCCGGTGTGGCGGATCGGGTTTCAAGTACGAGAGGCGTTGCGCGCGAACAATGTCGATCGCCGGGCGGTCCAGTTGCTGGCCGACGCCGGCCTGCCGGAGCCGGGCCTGCGGGCCCGGCAGTATCCGCATCAGCTGTCCGGCGGAATGTGTCAACGCGCGCTGATCGCCATCGGGCTGGCCGGCCGCCCGCGGCTACTGATCGCCGACGAGCCGACGTCGGCCCTGGACGTCACCGTGCAGCGTCGCGTGCTCGACCATCTGCAGCAGCTTGCCGGTGAACTGGGTACCGCGGTGCTGCTGATCACCCACGACCTGGCGCTGGCCGCCGAACGGGCCGCACAGCTGATCGTGATGCACCAGGGCCAGGTCGTGGAAACCGGTGCGGCGCAATCGATTCTGCACGAACCACAGCATCCCTATACGCAACGTCTGGTGGCGGCGGCGCCCTCGCTGCGTGCTGCTCCCACCGCACGCCGGGCGGCACCCGAGGACTCGACGGACGTGATCGTCGCCTCCGGGCTGACCAAGATCTACCGGTCGTACGCGGGGTGTGCCGTGGCGCACGTCCGAGGTGCGCGCCGTCGACGATGTCTCGTTCCGGCTGCGCCGCGGTACCACGTTGGCGGTCGCCGGCGAATCCGGATCCGGGAAATCCACCTTGGCCCGAATGGTGCTCGGCCTGCTGCAACCAAGCTCGGGCACAGTGGTTTTCGACGGTAGCGAGGTGTCCGGTGCCGCGTCGCTGAGCCGGCGGGAGACGCTGGCGTTTCGCCGCAAAATCCAGCCGGTGTTCCAGAACCCTTACGGCAGTTTGGATCCGATGTACTCGGTGTCCGCAGATCATCGAGGAGCCACTGCGGATCCATCGGATCGGTGATCGCCGTCAACGCCGGCAGAGCGTGCGTGAACTGGCCGAGCAGGTCGCACTTCCGTTGTCGCTGCTGAACCGGCGCCCGCGCGAGTTGTCCGGGGGACAGCGCCAGCGGGTGGCGATCGCGCGGGCGCTGGCGCTGCGGCCCGAGGTGGTGGTCTGCGACGAGGCCGTCTCCGCACTCGACGTCGTGGTGCAGGCGCAGATCCTGGAACTGCTTGCCGAGCTGCAGGAGGCGCTGGGCCTGACGTATCTGTTCATCAGCCACGACCTGGCGGTGATCCGGCAGATCGCCGACGAGGTGATGGTGATGCAGGCGGGCCGGGTGGTCGAGCACGCGGTCAGCGAGGATGTGTTCACCCGGCCGCAGCACGAGTACACCCGGCAGCTCCTGGCTGCGGTTCCCGGTGCCGGCGACGTGCAGAGCGCAGCGATGAGGAGGAGCGGCGCCATGATCCGTGAGGCAGCTGGCGCCTGACGGCTGGTCCTGATCCGCTTGCTCCGCTGATGGAGCTGCCCGGTGTCGCTGCCGCCAGCGAACAAGCGCGTGAGGCGCTCGGCCGGGCGCACCGCCACCGCGCCAACCTGCGGCGCTGGCCGGTGACCGCCGCCGAGGCCGCACTGCGGTCGGCCAGAGCGTCGGCGGTGCTGGACGGCGGCGGTCGCAAACTCGACGATCAGCTCGACGCATCCGCCATCAGCGACCCGGTCTTCGCCGGGGCACTGCGCGTCGCGCAGGCGCTGGAGGGCGGCGAGACCAACCTGGTCGGGGTGTGGCAGCGCGCGCCGTTGCAGGCGCTGGCCCGGTTGCACATGCTGGCCGCGGCCGACCGCGTCGACGAGAGTCGGCTGGGCCGGCCGCGCCCCGACGCCGACGTCGGACCGCGTCTGGAGTTGCTCGCCCAGATCGTCTCCGGCGGTACCACGGCGCCGGCCCCGGTGATCGCCGCCGTCGCGCACGGTGAGCTGCTGACCCTGGCGCCGTTCGGCACCGCGGATGGAGTGGTGGCACGCGCGGTGTCGCGGTTGGTCACCATCGCCACCGGGCTCGACCCGCACGGGCTGGGAGTGCCGGAGGTCGGCTGGATGCGTCGCGCGGCCGACTACCGCGACGCGATGGCGCGGGTTCGCGGCCGGGACGCCCGAGGGCATGGCCGCCTGGTTGGTGCTGTCCTGCCGGCGCCATGCGCACCGGCGCGCAGGAGGCGTTGGCGATTGCTGAAACGCTGACCGAGCAGGGCGATCGCGGGCACCAGAATTGATAAAGCGGGCGGCGTACCGAAGGATTTCGGCTCGCCGCCCGCTAGCACGGATCTCGGTTACCAAGCGTGCATCTGTGGGCTGCGTGGGATGGCCTCGGCGATCTTGCGACGCTTCCGGTTGCGGCCCCACCCAAAGGGCCGTCGACGCCGTTCACTCTTCGCAATTACGCAGGCCCGCAACACTTCTGCCATTATCGCGGCTATGACTCCGCGTGGGTGCCGGGAACCGTGCTCGGTCGCCCCGTTCGGGAGATCGGCCCTTCTCTTCCGGATCGATCTTGGCCGTACCGGACTTCCGTAGATCCTTTGTACTACGTGACCCCGGTCACATCAAGAGCCAAATGTCATGAAATCGCCAAAGCGATGCCGGCCCGTGACATCGAAAGTTTGCTGAGCCGTGCTACAGCGACAGCCGGCGCAGCAGCGAGTAGGTCAGCGCGCCGGCGGCCAGGGCGCTGATTCCCACCGCGGCGGTGGTGGCGACGGCGGCTCCCGAGGGCGCCGGAATGCGGTCACGCAGCGACACCGGCCGGGAAAACGCCAGCACCGGCCAGTCGCGGGCGGTGGCTTCGCGGCGCAGCGCGCGGTCGGGATTGACCACGCTCGGATGACCGACGATCTCGAGCATCGGCATGTCGGTGATCGAGTCGGAGTAGGCGTAGCAGTGCTCGAGCGGGTAGCCCTCGCGCGCGGCCAACTCGCGAATGGCCTGCACCTTGCCTTCGCCGAAACAGTAGAACCCGATCTCGCCGGTGTACTTACCGTCCTCGACGACCATCCGGGTCGCCATCGCGTGGGTGGCTCCCAGCGCGCGCGCGATCGGCGCCACCAGTTCCTCACCGGATGCCGACACCACCACGACGTCGCGGCCGCACAGCTTGTGGCTGGCGATCAGGTCGGCGGCCTCGGCGAACACCAGCGGCGTGACGATGTCGTGCAAGGTCTCGTTGACGATCGTCCTGATCTGCTCGACGTCCCACCCGGTGCACATATTGGTCAGATGAATGCGCATCCGATCCATCTGGTCATGGTCGGCGCCGGAGAGCAGGAACAAGAACTGGGCGTAGCTCGACTTGAGGACGGCCCGGCGATTGATCAGTCCCTGCGCGAAAAAGGGTTTGCTGAACGCCAGCGTGCTGGATTTGGCGATGATCGTCTTGTCGAGATCGAAGAAGGCGGCCGTGCGCGCAGTAGGACCGGTGGGCGTCGACGAAGTTTGCTGGTCAGCGGCCGAGTCGGAGACGGTCACCGCCCCAGCATAGGGCGATGCGCCGGCAAATCGCGACGCTGTCGGCAAAAGTGCCGGTCAGACGTTGTTTTGTCGATCACGACGGTTTTACAGACCGATGGTTCAGCTACTTAAAGGCGTTACTTATTTCTGGCCGGCAACCCTTGCGCTGCGTAACGCTGTCATGTGTATAGTAAGCATCACTCGGCTTAGCCGAGGGTGTATCAGCCCGACCCCCCGGGGCTGATTCACGACGACCCTCGCCTCCTCCCCCCCTGGCGGGGGTCGTCCCTTTTCTCGGGTAAATTCTTAGCCCGATCGTCCGCTGCGGTTCGTCCACAGGTCGGACGTTGTCCACAAATACTGTTTCGTGACTGGCGGTGCGAAACCCGTCGCGGCACGGTGAGCCGATGCCGATCACCGATGCGCGCGGAGTACTGGCCGTGCTGGCCGATCCCACATTGCGCGACGAATTGGACCGGGTTGCGGCAGCGGCCGGTGTGCGGGTTGTCCACGCCGCCAGTGCCTTACCGGTGAGCAGGAAGGCGTGGTCAGCGGCGGCGGGGGTGGTGCTCGACGAGGCGGCCGCACTGGGCTGTGCACTCACCGGTCTGCCCCGCCGCGATCACGTGATCGTGGCGAGCGGTGACGATCTACCGCCGGCAACCTGGGCCGCGGCCATCGATGTAGGTGCCGGCCAGGTGCTGAGATTGCCTGCGCAGGAACATGATCTGGTCCGCGCGCTCGCCGAGGCCGCCGAATCAGCCCGCGACGACGGTGCTCGCGGCGCGGTGGTGGCGGTGATCGGCGGATGCGGCGGTGCGGGTGCGTCGCTCTTCGCGGCCGCGCTGGCGCAGTCGGCGAACGATGCGATGCTGGTCGACCTCGATCCCTGGGCCGGCGGGATCGATCTGCTGCTCGGCGCGGAGACCACGCCCGGAGTGCGCTGGCCTGACCTGGCGTTGCAAGGGGGCCGGCTGACCTGGTCGGCGGTCCGCGATGCGTTACCCCGGCACCGCGGCATCAGCCTGCTGTCGGGTACCCGGCGCGGTTACGAATTGGATGGCGGCGCAGTGCAAGCCGTGCTCGACGCCGGCCGTCGCGGCGGAGCGACAGTGGTTGTGCGACCTGGCGCCGCCGGATGACTGACGCGGTTGAAACTGCCTTGGAAGCAGCTGATCTCGTTGTCGTGGTCAGCCCGTGCGATGTGCGGGCCTGTGCGGCGACCGCGACGCTCGTTCCGGTGCTGGCCGCAATCAACCCCAACATCGGGCCTGGTGGTGCGGGGTCCGGCGCCCGGCGGACTGCGGGCCGGGGAACTGGCCGCGATCGCGGGAGTGCCGCTGCTGGCGTCGATGAAGCCGCAGCCACGCCTGGCCGAGCAGCTCGAGCACGGCGGCCTGCGGTTGGGCCGGCGCTCGGCGCTGGCCGCGGCGGCCCGCGAATTGCTCGCCTTGCTGACGGCGCACCCGGCGGCACAGCCCGATAGCCGGGCGGCATGAGCGGTTCGCTGATCGATCGGGTGCGCGAGCGGCTGGCAACCGAATCCGCTCCGCTTCGCCCCCAGGTGGTGGCCGATGCGATCAGGGCCGAGTCCGGCGGAGTGCTCGGTGACACCGAGCTGCTGAGCAATCTCCGGATACTGCAGACCGAGCTGACCGGCGCCGGCATCCTGGAACCGCTGTTGTGCGCCGACGACACCACCGACGTGCTGGTCACCGCTCCCGACGCGGTGTGGATCGACGACGGGAAAGGTTTGCGGCGCACCGATATTCGTTTCGTCGACGAAGCCGCGGTGCGGCGATTGGCGCAGCGGCTGGCGTTGACAGCCGGCCGGCGCCTCGACGACGCGCAGCCATGGGTGGACGGCCAGTTGACCGGGGCGGGCACCACCGGGTCAGCCGTTCGGCTGCACGCCGTCCTACCGCCGGTCGCTGTGGGCGGGACCTGCCTGTCGTTGCGGGTACTGCGGCCGGCCACCCAGGATCTCGCCGCGTTGATCGCGGCCGGCGCCATCGCGCCCACGGCGGCGGAGTTGATCGACGACATCATCGCGGCGAGGTTGGCGTTCCTGGTGTCAGGCGGAACCGGTGCGGGCAAGACGACGCTGCTGTCGGCGATGCTGAACGCGGTGGCGCCTGACGAACGGATCGTGTGCGTCGAGGATGCCGCCGAATTGGCGCCACCGCATCCGCACCTGGTGCGACTCGTGGCCCGGTGCGCCAACGTCGAAGGCATCGGCGAGGTCACCGTGCGCCAACTCGTCCGCCAGGCCTTGCGGATGCGTCCGGACCGCATCGTGGTCGGCGAGGTCCGGGGCGCCGAGGTGGTCGACCTCCTGGCCGCGCTGAACACCGGACACGACGGCGGCGCCGGCACGGTCCACGCCAACAACCCCGGCGAGGTCCCGGCCCGGTTGGAGGCGCTGGGCGCTCTCGGCGGCCTGGATGGTGCTGCGCTGCACAGCCAATTGGCCGCGGCGGTACAAGTGCTGCTGCATGTGGCCCGCGATCGTGATGGGCGACGGCGTCTCGCTGAAATCGCCGTCCTTCGCCGTACCGGTGAACGGGTGCGAGCAGTCACCGTGTGGCACAACGACTGCGGACTCACCGACGAGATCGCCGGATTCCGCGGGCTGCTGCGGGGCCGGCGGCCGTCGTGAACGGACCGGTGCTCGCCGCGCTCGCGTTAGCCGCTTCGGTGTTGGTGCGTCCATCGTCGCCTCGGCAGCGACTGGCCCGCGCTGACCGCAACCGTAAGGGGCTGACACCGCGGGCAGCGGGCTGGCTGACGCTGTGCGCTCTGGCCGTGGGCGTCGTATTACTGCCGCTGACAACGGTCTTGGCGGCAAGTGTGCTCGTCGCGACGTGGGCGGTGCGCTTTCGGCGTCGACGGCGTAGCGATCGCGGATCAGGTGAGAGCCGTGAGTTGGAGACCGCGATCGATGTGCTGGTGGGTGAACTGCGGGTTGGGGCCCACCCGGCGGCCGCATTCGCTGTGGCGGCGCACGAGACGGCCGGACCGGTTGCCGGCGCGTGCCGAGCGGTGGCGGCACGTGCCCGACTGGGCGCCGATGTCGCCGCGGGTTTGCGTGGCGTCGGCGAAACCTCAGTGTTGCAACCACATTGGGAACGACTCGCGGTGTGCTGGCAATTGGCCGCCGATCACGGACTGGCCATGTCGGCGTTGATGCAAGCCGCGCAGCGCGATATCGCTGAGCGGCAGCGATTCTCGGGCCAGGTGCGATCGGCGATGGCGGGTGCTCGCGCAACCGCGGTGATCTTGGCAGGCCTTCCGTTGTTCTCGGTGGTGATGGGTCAGCTGATCGGAGCGCGGCCGATGGCGTTCCTACTCGGCGGACAGTTGGGCGGCTGGCTGCTGGTCGTCGGCCTGACGCTGGTCTGCGGTGGGCTGCTGTGGGCGGACCGCATCACCGATCGGGCGATGGCGTGATCCGCGCCAGTGACGATGCAGAGCGAAGCGATGAGGAGGAGCGGCGCAGATGATCACTGCCGCGGCAATGCTTTTGGCAGCCGCCTTGCTGATGCGGCGCGCGGCCTTCGGCCGTTCGGCTCCGCGCCGCGACGCCAGCGCGCCGGCGGCCGGCGCCGGCGCAGAGGCCCGGTGGGCCGGATCCACTGGCCGTCGCGTCGAGTCTGGACGTGCTGGCAGTCTGCCTGGCAGCGGGGATGGCGGTGTCGACCGCCGCGGCAGCGACGGCCCGATCCGCGCCGCCGCTACTGGCGCAGATACTGCGCCGCGCAGCCGATCTGCTGGCGCTGGGCGCCGACCCGGCCGTCGCGTGGTCGGCGGTGTCCGACACCCGTGGACCCGCAGATCGACGCCTTGTTACGGCTGGCTCGCCGGTCCTCGGCGTCGGGTGTGGCGCTGGCCGATGCGGTGTCCGGGCTCGCCACGCAGTGCCGGCAGGACGCCACGCATGCGGCCGCGGCGACGGCCGAGCGTGCGGGCGTGCTGATCGCCGGCCCGCTCGGACTGTGCTTCCTTCCGGCGTTCGTCTGCCTGGGCATCGTCCCGGTCATCGCCGGGCTGGCCGGCGACTTCTTGCAGTCAGGCTTGTTATGACGGTGAGCTCGGAAAAGAGAAGAGGAGCAACATGTTTCACGAATTGAAGTCGCGCCTGACGCTGTTGGTGGTGGACGAGTCGGGGATGTCGACGGTCGAGTACGCCATCGGCACGATCGCGGCGGCGGCCTTCGCCGCGATCCTCTACTCGGTCGTGACCGGCGACTCGATCGTCTCCGCGTTGACGAACATCATCGCCCGCGCGCTCAACACCAAGGCCTAGCCGACGATGCCGGAGCGGCCACCGTGGAAGCGGCGCTAGGTGTGGCCACTCTGGTCACGGTGCTGGTGCTGTGTCTGGCCGGCATCACCGCGATGTCGATGCAGGTCCGCTGCATCGACGCCGCGCGCGAGGCCGCCCGGTTGGCGGCGCGGGGTGACGAGCGCTCGGCGGTCGCCGCCGCCCGCGGCGTCGCTCCGGCGGGCGCCGGCGTGCAACTGCGCCGGGACGGTGGCTTCGTCGTCGCGACGGTTACCGCCAGGTCGAATCTGCTTCTCGCGCTGCATCTCACCGCGACCGGCGTGGCGGAGTCGAACCCCGGTGACGAGCAAGGGTCGGTCACCGTCGTCGCGGCCGCGATGGTCGTCGTGCTGCTGACCGTCACCGGCGGCATGCGCATACCTGGGTGCCGCCGTGGTGGCCCGGCACCGGGCCCAGGCCGCGGCCGATCTGGCCGCGCTGGCCGCCGCGGCGCGAGTGCCCGCCGGAGCCGAGGCGGCCTGCGCGCAGGCCGACGCGGTAGCCCGCGCGATGCGGGCCCACACCGCCGGCTGCGCTACTCGACGACCTGGATGTCGTGATCACGATCGAGGTGCCCACCGGCCGATGGGGCACTGCGCGGGCAGCCGCCCGCGCCGGCCCGGCCTAGTCGGTCAGGCCGGCCTCGGCGAGCTCGGCCGCGGTCGGCAGCCGCAACGAGACCAGCCCGGCGAACGTGTCCTCGTCGATCTCCACCCGGTTGACGGTCACGTGGACCGGCACCCACCCGCCGTCGTGAGCCGGCATCCGCAGCACCACGCAGGTGGCCCCGGCGGCGAACTCGGTGCTCATCGCGGCCCTCTTCGCCTCGTCGTCGGGATGCATCCGTGGGCTGTCGGCCGTGATGCGGCGCCAGTCGTAGAACGGGCACGGCGCGTCGAGCCATTTCAGCAGCGTCCAGCTGTGCGGATCGAACAACGCCCGGTGCACCCCGGGCTGGGCCAGTCCGCGCAGGATCTGCTGGGCGAGCCGGTCCGACTGTGCCGGCCGGTCGGCGGGTTCGGCCCGCCAGTTCATCCCCCGCGCGACCATGTGCTCGCGGCCGTCCGCGCCCTCTTCGAGCCCGTTGCGCGCGACGAAGCTCACCCGGATGGGGTTGCCCTGCCAATCCCGGCCGTCCCAGGTGTCGCACATGGTGTGGCCCGGTTCGAACCTGACCGCCGCCGCCAGCGCTCGGCCTTCGTTGGGCTTGAGCTCACCCGACGGCCAGCACTCCGCGAACGCGCGCTCCTCGGGCTCCTCCATCTCGACGTTGCGGCCCATGTTGGCCAGCGACTCCGCGGTATCGGTGGCCACCCCGAGGGTCATGTCCCATTTCAGCGGGCCCGGAATCGGTCGCTCGGGCGGCTCGCCTCTGGCGGCCCGCTCCAGACGTGCACACCGTGGATGCGGCCGTCGGACATCACCACCGGCTCGGTGCGGATCACCCGGGCTTTTTTGGGTGTGATGCTGACCAGACTTTTGCTGGTTTGCATCGACTCGGCGATCGCGGACTGGATGGCGGCGCGACCAGGGGTGCGCCTCAAAAACGTGGTTATCGGAATCAGGTCCTGCAATTGACGGCCCATGGCTACCACGGCCGGTTCTCTGCCCAGCGTTTCCACCAGCAGCCAGTCGTGGGTCATAGCTCAGCAGTTTAGCGGCGTGGAGCCAGATAACCCGTTGCCTCACTGTCGAATCCGTGTGTCTTTCACTGTGACCATCCTGAGGGTCTTGACGTGCGCTGTACGCGTGCGCGAGTTGCGACAGCCCGCGAAGTCGCCGCAGGTATTTTGCGGCTGCGCCAGAGCGCGGTGCTGCTGCAACATGGAAGTCGACCGTTCGAGGGGTCGGTCGTCATCCGTAGTCCCGTTCGCCAGCGCGGTGAGTACCAAGCGCAACACCCGCACCGCCCCGGCCTTGTCCAGCGGATCGTTGCCGTTGCCGCATTTCGGCGATTGCACGCACGACGGGCATCCTGAGGGGCATTCGCACGCCTCGATCGCCGCGAGCGTGGCGCCCAGCCAGGTGTTCGCCTGGCGGAAGCCCTGTTCGGCGAAACCCGCTCCGCCCGGATAGCCGTCGTAGACGAAGACGCTTGGCAGACCCTCGGATTCGGGGCCGACGGCGGTGGACAGCCCGCCGATGTCGCCGCGGTCGCAACTGGCCACCAGCGGTAGCAGACCGATTGCGGCGTGCTCTGCGGCGTGCAGCGATCCGGGTATCTGAAGCGGATCGATTCCGTTGTGGTGCAATGCTTCTGGCGTGATGGTGTACATCACCGCGATGGTGTCCAGGGTGTGCGGCGGCATATCCAGTTCGACGAAGTCGATGACCTCACCGTTCAGTCGACGGCGCAGATAGCCCACGATCTGGTTGGTCACGCTGACCGGCACCAGGCCCAGGGTGACCGACCCGAACGTACGGCGTTCGCCGGGTCCGGTCACCGCGATGTCGGTGAGTTCGCGTGCGAACGTGGCGTATCCGGGATCTTCGGCGTGAACGAAAGCCATGCCCTCGTCGAAGTCCAGCGAGTCGACCACATAACTCTCGCCCTGGTGCAGATACACCGCGCCCGGGTGCACCGAGGCGGCCGCCTGGCCCGCGCCGGCCGTCCCCAGTAGCCGTCCGGTGTCGCCCTCGACGATGACGATCTGACCGCCCGTCGGGCCCCGAATATCCACTGCCGGATGGGGATCCACGCCCGGCGCCGGGTAGTACTTGCCGGATCGCCGTCGCAGCAGCCCGTCGTCGACCAACGCATTCGGCGACGTCCTCGGCGCCCAGTGTGCGCACCTCGGCGTCATCGATCGGTAATTCGGTTGCAGCACAGAGTAACTGCGGGCCGAGAATGTAGGGGTTGGCCGGGTCGATCACCACCCGCTCGATCGGCTTGTCCAGCAGGGCGGCGGGATTGTGCACCAGATAGGTGTCCAGCGGATCGTCGCGGGCGACCAGCACCACCAGCGCGCCCTGCCCGCGCCGGCCGGATCGGCCGGCCTGCTGCCAGAACGATGTGACCGTACCGGGAAAACCGGCCAGCACCACCGCATCCAGGCCGGCGATGTCGATGCCGAGTTCCAGCGCGTTGGTGGTGGCCAGACCGCGCAGCCGCCCGTCGAGCAGCGCCTGCTCGAGCGCGTTGCGGTCCTCGGGCAGATAACCCGCCCGATACGACGCCACCGTCTCGGTCAGTTGCGGAGCGATGTCCTCCAGTCGCGCGCGGGTTGCCAGCGCGGTCAGTTCGGCGCCGCGGCGCGATCGGACGAAGGTCAGGGTGCGCGCCCCTTCGGCGATCAAGTCGGCCATCACCCGTGCCGCCTCGCTACCGGCGGACCGCCTTACCGGAGCGCCGTTTTCGCCCGTCAGGTCGGTGCGCAGCGCCGGCTCCCACAGCGCCACCGTCCGGGCACCTTGCGGTGAGCCGTCTTCGGTGACCTCCTCGACCGGTTGGCCGATGAGTTCGGCGGCGGTCGCACCCGGCGCCGACGTCGTCGCGCTGGCGAAGATCACCGTCGGCATCGCGGCCGGGTCAGCGGAGTATCGCGCGCACAATCGCAGCAGACGCCGCAGCACCATCGCCACGTTCGATCCGAAAACGCCTCGGTAGTAATGACATTCGTCGACCACGACGAATCGAAGGTTGCGCAGGAACATCGCCCAGCGGGCGTGGTTGCGCAGCAGCGCCAGGTGGACCATGTCGGGGTTGGAGAACACCCAACGGGAACGCTCTCGGGCGAACCGGCGTATCTCGGTGGGGCTGTCGCCGTCGTAGGCCGTCGGCGCGACGTCGGCCAGCCGCGGGACGGCCGCGGTCAGCGAGTGGGCGGCCCGCAGTTGGTCGTGGCCAAGGGCTTTCGTCGGCGAGATGTACAGCGCGCGGGCGCGCGGATCGGTCGCCAGCGCATTGAGGATGGGCAGTTGGTAGGCCAGCGATTTCCCGGATGCCGTGCCGGTGCTGATGACGACGTGACGACCGGCGTGCGCCAGATTCGGCGGCCTGAACCTGGTGTGCCCACGGCGAACTGACGCCGCGGTCGGTGAATGCGCGCAGCACGTCGGGCTCGACCCATGTCGGCCAAGGCTGTTGGCGGCCATGCCGTGCCGGCAGCTCGGCGACATGACGCAGCGGATGTTCGCCCGCCTCGGTGCCGGCGACCGCGGCGGCGAGCAACTCGCTGCCGAACGTCACCACGATTAAGTGCCTCCTGATCCGAACTGATCGCCTGAATCCGCGACCGATAACCCCGTTGCGACCAGGCGTTTCGGCTCCGCATCCGAAT
The DNA here is from genome assembly GCA_963796825.1 of uncultured Actinomycetota bacterium. Taxonomy (GTDB): domain Bacteria; phylum Actinomycetota; class Actinomycetes; order Mycobacteriales; family Mycobacteriaceae; genus Mycobacterium. Next base: position 1,063,878 of record CAWCNE010000002.1, on the reverse strand, counting down.
TGTTTACCTCGTGGTAGCTCAATTGGTCCGCTGAGGCTGTCGCTGAGGCGATGAACGTGATTGACTGTTTGCGGTCGCAGCTTCTGTGTTCGTGTCAAACTTTCGCAGGATCGACGTTGCGGTCGCGGTTCCTGCGAGGTTGTAGGTCGGGTGAAGTTCCGGCGACTCAGCAAGGTTTAGCGGTCGGAACGGGCCCGGAGCATCGAGGTGATGCTCCGCACCCGAGTAGTAAAGGAAACATCGAGAAATGCCACAGGGAACTGTGAAGTGGTTCAACGCGGAAAAGGGATTCGGCTTCATCGCCCCCGAAGACGGTTCGGCCGACGTGTTCGTCCACTACACGGAGATCCAGGGAAGCGGCTTCCGCACCCTCGAGGAGAACCAGCGCGTCGAGTTCGAGGTCGGCCAGAGCCCCAAGGGTCCCCAGGCCACCGGCGTCCGCTCCGTCTGAGCAATTAGCAACGACGACCCCCCGCACGGTCCGGATCACCGGGTTCGGACGGGGGGTTTTCGTTGTGGCACCTCCGACGCCGTGCCTGCGTCGCGCCCGGATTGATGGACCGACTCCTCCTCCCGCCTCGTTGCGGCGCGCATCGTCGTCGGTCGGGTTGATGGACCGACTCCTCCTCCCGCCGCGTTGCGGCGCGCATCGTCGTCGGTCGGACGCTTACTGTCGTTGACGTGAGCCAGCTGTCGTTCTTCTCGGCTGAGTCGGTGCCGCCTGCGGTCACCGACCTCACCGGGGTGCTCGCGGCCGCCGGCCAGATCGTGACGGTCGGCAGCGGGGCCCGGCTGTCGGTGGTCGTCGATCAGGCCTGGCGGGCCGGGCGCTGGGCCAGATGATCGACGAGGCCGGTTTGACCGCCGAGATCACCCAGACCGACGAACACACCCCGCTGGTGCGCACCGCGGTGGACGCCCGGCTGCGCCCGATCGCCGGCGAATGGACCCGCGGCGCGGTGAAGACCGTGCCGCCGCTGTGGTTGCCCGGGCCGCGGGAATTGCGCGCCTGGACATTGGCGGCCGGCAGCCCGGAAGCCGACCGCTATCTATTAGGACTGGACCCGCACGCGCCGGACACCCATTCGCCGCTGGCGTCGGCGTTGATGCGCGTCGGGATCGCGCCGACCCTGATCGGCACCCGCGGGGCCCGGCCCGCGCTGCGAATCAGCGGCCGGCGAAGGCTATCGCGCCTGGTAGAAAACGTTGGGGAACCGCCTGATGTCGCGGAGGCGTTGCCATTCTGGCCGCACGTCTAGCGGCAATCAGACGGCCCGCGAACGGGGGGTCGGTTTGCGTCGGCCCATCTCGGGTGCCACATTGTCAGGTGTCTACAGGCCGAAGGCACCGTAGATTGGCGCTGGCTGATCGCGGAGACATCCGTCCGCGGGGCCGGCAAGGGAAGACGAAGTAGAAAGTGAGCGTAAATACAGGTGGCTGATGGCGGCGGGAATGGCGCCACGCGGCGACTCGTCATTGTCGAGTCGCCGACCAAAGCGCGCAAATTAGCCGGCTACCTGGGCTCCAACTACATCGTCGAGTCCTCCCGGGGCCACATCCGTGACCTGCCGCGGGCGGCGGCCGACGTGCCCGCGAAATACAAGTCGCAGCCCTGGGCCCGCCTCGGGGTCAACGTCGACGACGACTTCGAGCCGCTCTACATCATCAGCCCGGACAAGAAGAGCACGGTCACCGAGCTCAAAGGCCTGCTCAAAGACGTCGACGAGCTCTATCTGGCCACGGATGGTGACCGCGAGGGCGAAGCGATCGCCTGGCACCTGCTGGAGACCCTCAAGCCGCGCATTCCGATCAAGCGGATGGTGTTCCACGAGATCACCGAGCAGGCGATCCTGGAAGCCGCCGCCAACCCGCGCGACCTGGACATCGACCTGGTCGACGCCCAGGAAACCCGCCGCATCCTGGACCGGCTGTACGGCTACGAGGTCAGCCCGGTGCTGTGGAAGAAGGTGGCGCCCAAGCTGTCCGCGGGCCGGGTCCAGTCGGTGGCCACCCGCATCATCGTGCAGCGCGAACGCGACCGGATGGCGTTCCGCAGTGCCGCCTACTGGGACGTGGTCGCCGAGCTCGACGCCAGCGTGTCCGACCCCAAGGCGCAGCCGCCGACGTTCACCGCCCGGCTGACCACCGTCGACGGCCTGCGGGTCGCGACCGGCCGCGACTTCGACTCGCTGGGCACGGTGCGCAAGCCCGACGAGGTGACGGTGCTCGACGAGTCCAGCGCCGGTTCGCTGGCCACCGGTCTGCGCGGATCGCAGCTGACCGTCGGGTCGGTGGAGGAAAAGCCTTACACCCGTCGCCCGTATCCGCCGTTCATGACGTCGACGCTGCAGCAGGAGGCCGGCCGCAAGCTGCGGTTCTCCGCCGAGCGCACGATGAGCATCGCCCAGCGGCTCTACGAGAACGGCTACATCACCTACATGCGTACCGACTCGACGACGCTGTCGCAGTCGGCGATCAACGCGGCCCGCACCCAGGCCCGCCAGCTCTACGGCGAGGAGTACGTCTACCCGTCGGCGCGCCAGTACACCCGCAAGGTGAAGAACGCGCAGGAAGCTCACGAGGCGATCCGGCCGGCGGGGGAAACCTTCGCCACCCCCGACGCGGTGCGCCGCGAGCTCGACGGCGACGAGTTCCGGCTCTACGAGCTGATCTGGCAGCGCACGGTCGCCTCGCAGATGGCCGACGCCCGCGGGACCACGCTGAGCCTGCGGATCAACGGCGAATCCAGGCCGGTCGCCAGAGGGAAGTGCAGTTCACCGCCAGCGGTCGCACCCTGACCTTCGCCGGGTTCCTGAAGGCCTACGTGGAGACCGTCGACGAGCAGGCCGGCGGCGAGGCCGACGACGCCGAGAGCCGGCTGCCGCAGCTGACCCAGGGACAGCGGGTGGACGCCACCGAGCTGACCCCGGACGGCCACTCCACGAACCCGCCGGCCCGCTACACCGAGGCGTCGCTGATCAAGGCGCTCGAAGAGCTCGGCATCGGTCGGCCGTCGACGTACTCGTCGATCATCAAGACCATCCAGGACCGCGGCTACGTCCACAAAAAGGGCAGCGCGCTGGTCCCGTCGTGGGTCGCGTTCGCCGTCACGGGTTTGCTGGAGCAGCATTTCGGTCGGCTGGTCGACTACGGGTTCACCGCGGCGATGGAAGACGAGCTCGACGCGATCGCCTCCGGCCAGGAGCGTCGGACCAACTGGCTGAACAACTTCTACTTCGGCGGCGAGCACGGTGTGGCCGACTCGATCGCCCGCTCCGGTGGGCTGAAAAAGCTGGTCGGCGTCAACCTCGAAGGCATCGACGCCCGAGAAGTCAACTCCATCAAGCTTTTTGACGACGCCGAGGGGCGCGCGGTCAATGTGCGGGTCGGCAAGAACGGGCCGTACCTCGAGCGGATGGTGGTCGGCGACGACGGCGAACCGACGCCGCAGCGGGCCAACCTGCACGACTCGCTGACCCCCGACGAGCTGACCCTCGATGTCGCCGAGGAACTGTTCTCGACGCCGCAAGAAGGCCGCTCGCTCGGCGTCGACCCGGAGTCCGGGCACGAAATCGTCGCCAAGGACGGCCGTTACGGCCCCTACGTCACCGAGGTGCTGCCCAAGCCGGACGACGACGACGGCACCGCCGGTCAGCCGGCCAAGAAGGGCAAGAAGCCCACCGGACCCAAGCCGCGGACCGGATCGCTGCTGCGCAGCATGGATCTGCAGACCGTGACGCTCGAGGACGCGCTGAAACTGCTGTCGCTGCCGCGGGTGGTCGGCATCGACCCCGAATCCGGCGAGGAGATCACCGCGCAGAACGGCCGATACGGCCCATACCTCAAGCGCGGCACCGACTCTCGCTCACTGGCCACCGAGGACCAGATCTTCGACGTCACTCTCGACGAGGCGTTGAAGATCTACGCCGAGCCGAAACGGCGCGGCCGGCAGGGCGCTGCGGCGCCGCCGCTGCGCGAACTGGGCAACGACCCGGCGTCGGGCAAGCCGATGGTGATCAAGGACGGCCGATTCGGCCCGTACGTCACCGACGGCGAGACCAACGCCAGCCTGCGCAAGGGCGACGACGTGCTGTCGATCACCGATGAGCGCGCGGCCGAACTGCTGGCCGACCGGCGCGCCCGCGGTCCGGTGAAGAAAACGGCCAAGAAGACGCGCCAAGAAGCCGGCACGAAGAAAACCGGCCAAGAAAGCGCCCGCCAAGAAGGCGGCCAAGCGCAGCTAGCGGCATTTCGCATGTCGCGGGCAGGATCCTCAGCGACATTCCTGCGAAAATTAAGTGGTGATTCTCAGCCACTTCTCAGGTACAGTATCCCTATACACGTCGTGCAACCGTCACGCGTCCGCTAGGGAGAATCATGCGACCCGCCATCCGATACTGCATCACCGCTGGTGTTGCGCTCGGTGGCGTCAGCGTCCTGATCGCCGCCCCGTCGTCGCCGCCGCTGCGCGACGTCGAGGTGCCCGCGATGCAGCTCTCGAACAACTCGCACGAAAACCCCGATGCCAACAGCCCGTCCATCGCCGACTTGCTGCAGACCATGGGTGGACCGGAAAGCCCGGTCGTGGTGCAGAACATCACCGAATCCGATGCCGGGGTGCTGCAGGGCGGTCAGCCGTCGAGCATGCCGGGCCTGAGCGACCTGCTGAACCTTGGTAACGACCCGTTCGGCACCCCGGGCCCGCAGGGTAAATCCTTCATCGACATCGGGCCGCTGCTGCCCGGCGATCTCACGCTCACGCCCCTACCGGCCGCTAACCGCTGGCTTCTTCGCTGGATCACTCTTCTGGCGCGGCCAGATTGAGCGGCCGGGCCAACTGAGTGGGCGCGGTCCGTCCGCGCAACGCCACCACCTCGGCCACATCCCAGCACAGCGCTTCGGCATCCAGGGCGCCGCTGACCGCGACCGCCGAGGCCAGCACGTGGCCGTCCTCGAGCTTGGCCAACTCGGTGAGCCGGGCTGCCTCGTTGACCGGGTCGCCGATCACGGTGTACTCGAAACGGGCCAGCGCGCCGATATGCCCGGCGATGGCACGCCCCGACGACACCCCGATGCCGAATTCCGCCGAGCCGATCACCGGCAGCAGTTCGTCGTGCAATTCGCGGGCCGCGGCCAGCGCACCGCCGGAGGCGTCCGGGTGCTCGATCGGCGCGCCGAAGATGGCCAGCGCGGCGTCACCCTGGAATTTGTTGACGAATCCGCCGTGCCGCCCGACGGTGTCGACCACCACGCGGAAGAACTCGTTGAGCAGGCTGACCACCTCGGCCGGTGGTCGCGTCGACGCCAGCTTGGTAGAGCCGACCAGGTCGACGAACAGCACCGCGACATCGCGCTCCTGGCCGCCCAACTCGGTGCCGCGCTCCAGGGCGCGACGGGCGACGTCTTCGCCCACGTAGCGGCCGAACAGGTCGCGCAGCCGCTGCCGCTCGGACAGGTCGCGGACCATGTCGTTGAAGCCGGCCTGCAGCAAGCCCAGCTCGCTGGCGTCGTAGATCTGCATGTGCGCGTTGTAGTTACCGCGCTGCACCTCGCCGAGCGCCCAGCGCAACTGGCGCAGCGGGTCGGCGATCGACATCGCCACCAGCAGCGTGCTGGCCAACCCGATGCCCAGCGCCAGCAACGCCATCAGCAGGATCGGGTTCAGCAGCTTCTCCGGCGGCCCGTGCAGGTACGCGGCCTTGTCGCCGACCACGGCCAGCACGATGGCCAGTAGTGGCACGCCGGTGGACAGCGCCCAGGCCAGCATCTGGCGCCCGATCACGCCGGAAGCCCGGATGTTCTCCGGCAGTCCGCCACGCAGGGCGGCGACCGCCACCGGTCGCAGCACCCGTTCGGACTGCAGGTAGCCGATGATCGCGGTGGCGGTGGCGCCCAGCGCGGTCGCGACGGCCACCACCGGCGCCGCGTGATGGGCCACCGGCCAGCTGGCGACGATGAACACCACGCCGCCGACCAACCAGGACGCCAGGTTGATCACCGTGCGGTAGAACGGCGTTCGCAGCGCTCGGCTGCGGGCCAACTCGGTCGCGGCCGGGTCGGTGTCGGCGAGCAGAGAGTCGCGGCGCTGCCACCGGAACACCGGCACCAGCAGTCGCGCGCTGATCGCGGTTCCGAGGAGGAACAGCACCACGATCGACCCGACGAAGGTGGCCAGGTTGACGGCGGGCAGCTTTTGCAGCTCGATGCGGTCTTCCGGTGGCAGCCCGTAGCGCAGGAAGCCCAGCACCAGCAGCGCGCCGATGATGTCGGCCTGCAATTGGCTCAGCGTGAACACCGGCCACGGCGTGCGCACGAACCATTGGACGAATCCCTGGATTCGTCCCGGAAGCGCCCCTGCCATGCTCACCTGCCCACCGTATCGGTCGGCGGGGACCAAAAAGTAGCCAAAACGGCAGTATGCGGTGGCTGATCGTGCGGGAAGGTCAGCGGCGACCACTACTCTTGCCGGTGATGTCACGGGTATTCGCGCGGCTAGTAGGCCAGGAGTCGGTCGAGGCCGACCTGGTGGCTGCCGCAACGGCCGCCCGCGGTGATTCGACTCACAGCGCGCGCGATGACGCATGCCTGGCTGATCACCGGCCCACCCGGCTCGGGTCGCTCGGTGGCCGCGCTGTGCTTTGCGGCGGCCCTGCAGTGCACCTCCGACGGCTTGCCCGGCTGCGGCGAATGCCGTTCCTGCACGACGACGATGGCCGGCACGCACGGCGACGTGCGCCGCGTCATCCCGGAGGGGCTGTCCATCGGCGTCGACGAGATGCGCGCGATCGTCCAGGTCGCGTCGCGGCGGCCCAGCACCGGTCGCTGGCAGATCGTGCTGATCGAGGACGCCGACCGGCTGACCGAGGGCGCGGCGAACGCGTTGCTGAAGGTGGTCGAGGAGCCGCCGCCGTCGACGGTGTTCCTGCTGTGCGCGCCGTCGGTGGACCCCGAAGACATCGCGATCACACTGCGGTCCCGCTGCCGGCACATCGCGTTGGTGACGCCGCCGCCGGATGCCATCGCGCAGGTCCTGATCGACAGCGACGGGCTGTCCGCCGAGACCGCGAGCTGGGCGGCGTCGGTCAGCGGCGGGCACGTCGGCCGGGCCCGGCGGCTGGCCACCGATCCGGAGGCGCGCGAGCGGCGCCTGCAGGCGCTGGGGCTGGCCCGCGATGCCGCGACCCGGTCGAAGGCGTTTGCCGCGGCCGAGGCGCTGGTGTCGGCCGCCGAGGCCGAGGCGGCGGTGCTGACCGCCGATCGCGACGAGGCCGAGACCGAGGAGCTGCGCACGGCGCTGGGCGCCGGCGGCACCGGTAAGGGCACCGCCGGCGCGTTGCGCGGATCCGCCGGCGCGATCAAAGACCTTGAGCGACGGCAGAAGTCGCGTCAGACCCGGGCGTCGCGTGACGCGCTGGATCGTGCGCTGATCGACCTGGCGACCTACTTTCGCGACGCGCTGCTGGTCGCGGCGAACGCACCGGGCCCGCGCGCCAACCATCCCGACATGGCCGAGCAGATCGCGGCGATGGCCGCACACGTGCCGGCCGATCGCCTGCTGCGCTGCATCGAAGCGGTGCTGGAGTGCCGCGAGGCGCTGGCGATCAACGTCAAACCCAAGTTCGCCGTCGACGCGATGGTCGCCACCATCGGTCAGGCGCTGCGCGACTGAGCGGAGTCGCGCGAGCGCGTTTGGGGCTCAATTGGGCCTGCCGTAGACTCGTCCCGCCCGCAGGGCACGCCACCTTAGCTCAGTCGGTAGAGCAGCTCACTCGTAATGAGCAGGTCAGGAGTTCGATTCTCCTAGGTGGCTCCATCTTTTGCCGTAGTACCTCGGCTGATGCTTGACGTCGTTCCAAATGTGACGAGCAACGCGGGATAGGTATACGGACCTCCGTTTCAGAGCATTGCGCCCCTAGGTTTGCAGGACCACGGCCTGTTCGACTGGGTACATCTGACCGGGCTGCGCACCCGGTGAGTCACAAGCCCGAGGAGTCTGCGGTGGGGAACGGTATGAGATCAGCACCCCGTGGATGGATGATGCAGTTGCGGCGACTGGTCGAGCCAGCCTTGGTGGTGGTGACGATGAGTGCGTTGGCAGCCGGCGGGATCGCATGGCTCACCGGATCGCGCGTCGCGGCCGACTGGTGCTGGATCGCGGGCACCACGGTCGCGGTGGTGCCTGCGGTGGTGTGGATGCTGGCGGCGTTGCGCGGGGGCCGGCTCGGGGTGGATCTGATCGCGGTGCTGTCACTGATCGGCACATTGCAGGTGCGCGAGTACCTGGCGGGGGCGTTGATCGCGGTGATGCTGGCCGGTGGGCGGGCACTGGACGCGGGGGCCACGCGCCGCGCGTCCCATGACTTGCGGGCTCTGCTCGAGCGTGCGCCGCGATTCGCGCGCCGACGCGCCGGCTCAGAGGTGAGCCTGATACCGCTGGCCGAGGTGGTCATCGATGATCGGCTGGTGGTCGGTCCCGGCGAGGTGGTGCCGGTGGATGGGCGCATCGTCGACACCGTCGCCGTGCTGGACGAGTCGGCGCTTACCGGGGAACCGCTGCAGGTGGAACGGGGGGTCGGCGAGCTGGTACGCAGCGGTGTAGTCAACGCGGGCAATGTGTTCGAGCTGACCGCGACCGCGACCGCGGAGAACAGCACCTATGCAGGCATCGTGCGATTGGCCGCGCAGGCCGGGGCGGACAACGCGCCGATCGTGCGACTGGCCGACCGCTACGCGGCGTGGTTTTTGCCGTTTACGCTGCTGCTTGCCGGTGCGGCGTGGTGGACGAGCGGGTCTGCGGTGCGGGCGGTCGCGGTGTTGGTGGTGGCCACGCCGTGTCCGCTGCTGCTGGCGGCGCCGGTAGCGATCCCGGACCATGTCATGGGCCGCCATGCGTCAGCGCGGCAGCACGTACCCCACCGGCCCGGCCGCGATACACACGCTCAGTGCAGCGGTGTTGGCCCGCACCCGGATGGCGTTGCCCGCGCCGGGCAGTCGCACGAACACCCGGTTGAGCCCGGGATGCACCGGAACCCGGGTGTCGGTCCCGTCGGACAGCGCCAGCGTCATCGAACCGTCGCTGTTGGCCAGATAGTTGACCTCGGCGGCCCAATCCGTCGGCAGCAGGGGGCCATCGAGACCGATCTCGATCGGGTGGTCGGGCTGCACCAGATAGCCGCATTGCGGGACCGGCCCGGGTGTCATCGCGCGGACCCAGGTCACCTGCGCATCGACCAGCCGGCCCTGAGTATCCAGCATTCTCAATTGTGTTGTCGTCGAGCCGAATTCGGGTCGGTCACGGATGAGTGCGAACAGGTGGCTGGCCAGGTTCTCCGGCCAGGCCACCCGTCCGAGTACCAGCGGATCGACCTCCTGGTCGAGCAGCGGCGCACTCGAGGTCGCGTGCGCGGCCGCCAGATCTCGCCGGGCGTTCTGCAGGTAGGGCTCGGCGGGATTGTCTCGCCAGGACGTCAGGAACGTCGCCGTCGAGTAGCAACTGCTCGCCACGAAGGCCGCCGCCACGCGCCGTCGTGACCGCCGTGCGCGGCACAGACGCGTCCAGTCGGCGTGACGACGGACGGTTGGGCGCGCAGAAGCCGACCGCGGCCAGCAAGGCCAGCACCACCACGAGATCGGGTAAATAGCGCAAGGTTTGGGCCAACTCCAGCGCGGTGAAGCGCGACGAGCGCATCAAGTAGATCGGCACCTGGCAGGCGACCACGTAGCCGGCGGCGGTCAGCCACACCGGCACGATGCGCTGCTTGCGAACCAGTGACAGCGCCAGCACGGCGGCCAGCACCAGCCAGCCCAACGCCATGACCGATGTCGGCGGAGTCGCCCACGGCGAGGCCGGCGCCCACCTGCCCCATTGCCACGGCCCGCCGACCAGACCCGGGACGATGCCGTGAGTGATGGAGCGGCGCAACAGATCCCATGTCATCGTCAGATCAGTGCTCCACCGGCGCTGGTTGACCACGGCGAGGTAGACGGCGATCCAGGCGCCGGTCAGCGCCAGCGACAGGCGTCCACAATCGGATGCCGTCCCGCCACGCTTTCGCCAGCGGTGCGCGATCGCCCTGCACGTGGCTCAGCAGCGCGGTGACCGCGAACGCGACGAACGGGATCACCGCGGCCTTTTCGAAGAACAGCAGCCCGCCGAGGTAGGCCAGCGCGCCGGTGAGCGCATAACGCTGATTGCCGGTGCGAACCAACAGGATCGCGTCGGCACACACCCAGGCCAGCGCGGCCAGCATCGGCAGCGAGTTCAACGCCGCCGCCCACCAGGCGAACCCCGGCACGCCCAGCGGGGTGAACAGCGCGAAGGTCAACGGCACGAGCAGCACCGGGCGCCAGCCCAGGATCACGTGCAGCGCGCGCAGCAGTGCCAGCGAGGCCAGCAGTTGCAGCACCACCAGGCTGATCGCCGGGCCGACCCAGTTCAGCGGCGCCACTCGGGTGATGGCCCCGGCGACCAGGAACGCGGCCGGCATGACGTGGCCGTCGTGGTCGTCGAACAGAAATGACGGCGACAGCAGGCCGTGCGTGCCGGCCCGGCTGACCAGAATGAAGTCGTCCCAGTAGAAGTAGCCGCGAAACGCCAGCAACCCGCGGACCACCAGCTGGATGGCGATGAGCAGCCCGGCGGCCAGCGCCACCTTCGGTAGCCGGCGGGCCCGTCGGTATGGTGAGCCGGTGCGCGCACTGGTCACCGGGGCTGCCGGGTTCATCGGGTCGACGCTAGTCGACCGGTTGCTGAGCGACGGGCACACCGTCGCCGGCCTGGATAACTACGCCTCCGGGCGCGCGACCAACATCGAGCACTTGGCCGATACCGCCGAGTTCACCTTTGTCGAGGCCGACATCGTCACCGCCGATCTGCACGCGATCTTCGGCGAGCATCGTCCGGAGGTGGTGTTCCACCTGGCCGCGCAGATCGACGTCCGGCACTCGGTTGCCGACCCGCAATTCGACGCATCGGTCAACGTGATCGGGACCGTGCGGCTGGCCGATGCAGCGCGGCAGACCGGTGTGCGCAAGGTGGTGCACACGTCGTCGGGCGGGTCGATCTACGGGACGCCGCCGGCCTACCCGACCAGCGAAGCAGTGCCCACCGACCCGGCCTCGCCGTATGCCGCGGGCAAGGTTGCCGGCGAGATCTACCTCAACACGTTCCGGCATCTCTACGGCCTGGAGTGCTCGCACATCGCACCGGCCAATGTCTATGGGCCCCGCCAAGATCCACACGGCGAGGCGGGCGTGGTGGCGATCTTCGCTCAGGCGCTGCTATCCGGTAAGCCCACCAAAGTGTTCGGCGACGGTTCCAACACCCGCGACTACGTATACGTCGACGACGTGGTGGACGCGTTCGTCAAAGCCTCCGGACCGGACGGCGGCGGGCAACGATTCAATGTAGGCACCGGACTGGAAACCTCGGACCGCCAACTACATTCGGCGGTAGCCGCCGCCGTCGGCGCTCCCGACGACCCGGAATTTCAACCGCCGCGTCTCGGTGACCTGAAACGGTCGTGCCTCGACATCGGTTCAGCCGAAAAGGTTTTGGGTTGGCGGCCACAGGTATCGCTCGACGACGGCGTGGCGCGGACGGTGGACTACTTCAGGACCACCCACGGTTAGTTCACGTTGCCGTTGTTGGCGGCGACGCGCGCCCACGCGGGCTTTTCCAGATCTGGGTGCGCTCGCACGGTCGCAGCGATGACAGCCAGTCGTTGCGCAGTGTCCACGCCACATCCTTCGGTGATCACGGCCAGGTCTTCAATGATGGCGGTCAGCAGTGCTTGCTCCGGATTGATGCCGCCTCCGACATGCACAAATGCTGCGGCCACGGCCTCTTGGGCGTCATCGAGTACGGCCATGAGCACCGCGTCTTTGTCGTCGAAGTAGTCCACGAAATGATCTGGCGCAATATCGGCGGCGGCGGCGATCTGGTCGACGGTCGTCGCCTCGTACCCGAACGCTGCGCACAATTCCAACGTGGCATCGATGAGCCGTTCACGGTTGCGCTCTCGTCGTAAACAGCGGCCGAAGTCCGGCATTGCCGAGGGCGACCACCAACCCGCAAATGGCACGGTTACGGGTTCACGATCGTGCACGTCGGAATCGTCATGGACGCGCGGACCTGCGGGTGCCTGGCCATTCCCAATCCGAACTCAGCAGATGTGCCGCGCGGGTGGCTTTGGCTGTCAGTATTTCGTAAAGATTCGGCGCCGGTTCGGCGATCGAGGCCGACGCCTGATCACTCTGGCGGCTGAGCGCGCCCGAGCGCGATCGCACGGGCCAGTTGGGCGTAACGCAATTCGAGGTCTTTGAAACGCAGGTAGGTGCTCAGCGTGCTGAAGCTGAAACCGACGATCAACGCGTACAGCATCAGGTCGGTGCCGCGGGCCACCCCGAGCCAATGTGCCACCACCGTGGTGTCGTTGGGCCGCAGCACGGCGTACACGCCGGCCAGCACGAACAGCACAAAGCCGACCTTGACCCAGGCCTGCGATTGGGCGCTGCGCCGGGAGCGCAACAGGTAGACCACCAGCGCGACGATCGAGGCAATCAGCAGACCTTGAATCCAGTTCACCGCGACATCCTTCCTCGCAGAAATCCGTCGACGATGATGTTGACCCCGTTGAGCAGCGGCTGCCCCTTGGCCGAGGAGTATTCGGTGTAGAGCACCTCGACGGGTTGTTCGGCCACCCGCCAACGGTTTTCGTCGATCAACATGATGAACTCGGCGGCGTGGCTCATCCCGTTCATGGTGATGTCGAGCCGATCGGCGACGGTCTTGTTGAACACCCGCAAGCCGTTGTTGCTGTCGGTCAGTCCCAGCCGGCGGCCACGCGGGCTCAGCCGCGCGGCCGTCTGCAGCACAACACGTTTCAGCAGCGGTGGCCGGCTGACACCCGGTCCGAATCGGGTGCCGATGACGATGTCGGCGGCATCGGAGGTCAACCGGTCGATCATGGCGAGAACATCGGTGACGCGGTGCTGACCGTCGGCGTCGAAGGTGGCGAAGACCTGGGCCCCGGGCCGGCCGCGGGCGTACTCGACGCCGGTCTGGATGGCGGCTCCCTGGCCGAGGTTCACCGGGTGGCGGACCAGATGCGCCCCGGCCCGCAAGGCGATGTCGCCGGTGTCGTCGGCGCTGCCGTCGTCCACACACACCACGTTCGGGAAAACCGACCGCAGCTCACCGATCACGTCGCCGATGACGCCCGCTTCGTTGAAGGCGGGCACCACGATCCAGACGTCGCGCGTTTCACTGGGCATATCAAGCCCACAAGGTACACGCAGATCAGCGGCCCAGACGCGCAAGCGCGACCAGGTGGACGCCGATGCCGACCAGCGGACCGCACAGCAGTGCGACCACGGTGCGGGTCTGCAGCGGCAGCGGCAACAACAGCAGCAGCGTCGCCGCGACCGTCGCGCACACCCAGCCCAGCGCATAGGACCGGTGCAGCGCGGCCGCGACCGTGGCGGCGCCGGTGAGCGTCAGCATCGCGATCGCCACCGCCGCCGCGGTCAGCCACGCCAGCAGCGGGCCCGCCGCGTGATAGTCCGGCCCGAAGCCCACCCGCAGCAGCCACGGCCCGAGCAGGCCCGCGGCCAGCACCCCGACCACGCCGATCCCGCCGACCAGAGCGGCGGGTGCGAGCAGCGCCCGGAGCCGGGCCGTTCGCTGGTCGACGAAGTGCGCGATCAGATTGCCCTGCATCGCGGTCAGCGGTACCAGCAGCGGCGCGCGGGTCAATGTGACCGCCAGGATGACCACCCCACCCTCGGCGCCGAGCTGGTTGGACGTGACCTTCAGCAGCACCGGGAAGCCCATCACCAGAATCGCGCTGGCTCCGGCGGCGGTGATCGAATGCGCCGCACCGCGTAAAAAGGTCGCGGTGCCGCCCGGTGTCAGCAGCCGGGCCGCCGCCCGCGTCGACGGAGAAGCGCCGATCATGATCAGCCAGGCCAGCGCGCCCCCGACGGTGGCCCACAGGAATCCGACCAGGCCCCAGCCGATCAGCACGGTGGCCGCGGCGACGGCCACCCGGATGACGGCGTCGGTGACCATCAGCGCCCCGTACTGCGTCCAGCGGTTGGTGCCGGCCAGCATGCCCAGCAACGTGGCATGCAGACAGAACCCCGCCAGCCCGACGCTGAGCAGACCCACCGAAAGCCAGTGGGCCTGCGCGAACACCCGGCCGCTCCACAGCGGCGAGCTGCCGGCGATCACGACGGCGGCGCCGAGCCCGACCATGGCCGCCACCCGCAGCGGATGCGTGCGTGCGTCCGGCAGCACCTCGACGTAGCCGGCGGAGCGAACTTCGCGGGTGGTCTCCTGCAGCAGACCGTTGGCCGCACCGGTGACCAGCCCGAACGCGCCCCAGAACACCGCGAATACCGAGAATCCGGCCGGCGCCAGGTCGCGGGCGGCCAGGTAGACCACGGCGTAGCCGCACACCGCGGTCACGGCGGTCGCGATGCCCACGCGGGCCATGCTGCTGCGGGCGATCGGGCCGGCGAACGCTCCGACGCCAGGGCTGCCGCCCACTTCGGTCACTGTTTGAAAATACTCACAGCGCTCGCCGCCCTCCGCATGCCGCGATGCCACCCACCTGACAGACTGCTCGAGGAGGGGAGTATTCCTCGGCCGCGGAGTCGTCATCACGTCGCCCATCATCGGGTGGCCGGCCCGCGGGCCGTCGCGGTCGTGATCGCGGCGGTGGAAGAGACCTCTGGTTGTCAACGACCGGAGGTATCCCCATGCATGTCTCCCTGCTGGAGTGGTTCGTCACCCTGGGCGTGACCATCGGGGTGCTGCTGTTCGACGTGCTGGTGATGGCGCGCCGGTCGGGGGAGCCGACGATGCGCCGGTCCGCGTTCGGATTGTCGGCTTACATCGGGCTGGCGGGACTTTTCGGAATCTGGACGTGGTTCTTTCATGGCCGGCAGTTCGCGATCCAGTTCTTCGCCGGCTGGCTCACCGAGTACAGCCTGTCGGTCGACAACCTGTTCATCTTCGTCATCATCATGGCGAGCTTCGGTGTGCCCAGGGTCTACCAACGCGAAGCCCTCTTCATCGGCATCGTGATCGCGTTGATCTTCCGCGGCGTCTTCATCGCGCTCGGCGCCGCGGCCATTCAGCGATTCACTTGGGTGTTCTACATTTTCGGCGCGTTCCTGGTGTACACGGCGGTGCGATTGGCGCGCGGGGCGACGCACGACGCCGACGGCGAGAACGGGTTGGTCCGTTTTGCGCGCAACCACCTGAGCGTCACCGACAGCTGGCAAGGCCGCAAGCTCGTCGTCAAGGAGGGTTCGCGGCGGTCGATCACGCCGATGGCTCTGGTCGTCCTCGCCCTCGGCGCCACCGACCTGATTTTCGCTCTCGATTCCATCCCGGCGATCTACGGGCTGACCACAGAGGCTTATTTGGTGTTGGCCGCCAACGTTTTTGCGCTGATGGGCCTGCGGCAGCTGTACTTCATCGTCGAGGGTCTGCTGCAGCGTCTGGTCTACCTGTCCAAAGGGCTCGCCGTGATCTTGGTGTTCATCGGCGTCAAGCTGATCCTGCACGCGTTGCGCGAGAACGATCTGCCATTCATCAACGGCGGCAAGCACATTGACGTCCCAGAGATACCGACTCTGGTCAGCCTGGCGGTGATCGCGGCAACCCTTGTCGTCGCCGCGGCCGCCAGCATCGTTGTCACCCGCGAGGGCGACTGACGTCTCATTGCCGGACTAGGCCTCGATCTGGGCGGCGATGCGTTGCTCGATGGCCGCTCGGGCGGAGGCCGGCAACGCGATCAGCCCGTCGAGTTCGCGGCCCGCACGGGTGTAGGCGCTCTGGCGCTCCTGGGGGGAGGCGGCCTCGTCCTGGGCCAGCCGCAGCAGGTTCTGGGCTCGGGCCAGCCGTTGTTGCTCGTCCTCGGAAAAATCACTGCGCCGCCGGCGAATCGCTTCGGTTTCAGCAACTTCGAACGCGCTGACGTACTCGTGTACGGCGTCGCGGTATTCGAGTTGCGCGGCCCGATCGCTGAGCACATCGTCGGGCCGTTCCGGGCGCAGCAGTTCGGCCCGCTGCTTGGCCTTGTGAAATGCGACGGTCAGCGGATTGCGCATGTCGGTCATCAGAGGGAAGTCAAGCAGTCGGGCGACGTCGACCTCGTAGTCCAGCCATCGGGTGTCGATCCGGTCATGCGCGGCAAGGAGTTTGACGATCTCTCGTCGCTGGCTGTCCTCGTTGCCCCGCCCACGTCCGGACGCCTCAGCGATCGCGACCTTGGCCTGGTGCTTGATTCGATACCGTTCGAGTCGCCGTTCGGCCCGGCGTTCGTTGGCTGCGGCGACTGCCCGCACTCCGCCGCCGATCGCGCCGCCGAGCGGAAAGATCAGCCACCAGAAGTTCGCAGCGAAATGAAGCGGGCCCACCTAGCCAGGATGCCACCGCGGCGCTGCGGCTTCGACCCTCAGAGCGTTCGCTCAGAGCCGAACACGAAAAATCAGCCGTTAGTCCGATTGACGGCTCCTCCTCGGGCCGTTCAACGGCTCGATCGTCGCCCGTCAGTCCTGATTCGACGGGCTCCTCCTCGGGCCGTTCACACGGCCCGCATCGTCGCCCGTCAGTGACCCTCTTTTTTGAACCGCTCGATCGACCGCTGCACCTCGGCCTCGGCTTCCTCGCGGCCCACCCAGTCGGCGGCCTTGACGAACTTGCCCGGCTCGAGGGCCTTGTACTGCGTGAAGAAGTGCTTGATCTCGTCCAACTCGTGCTGCGGGACGTCGCCGATGTCCTGGATGTGGTCCCAGCGGTGATCCTTGGCCGGCACGCACAGCACCTTGTCGTCGCCGCCGGCCTCGTCGGTCATCCGGAACATGGCTACTGGACGGGCCTTGACCACCACGCCCGGAAAGACGGACTGCGGAAGCAGCACCAGAGCGTCCAGCGGATCGCCGTCTTCGCCCAGGGTGTCGTCGAAGAAGCCGTAGTCCGTCGGATAGACCATCGATGTGTAGAGGTAGCGGTCGAGAAACACCCGGCCCGTCTCGTGGTCGACTTCGTACTTGTTGCGCTGCCCCTTGGGGATCTCGACGGTCACGTCGAATTGCACCGGTCCGGCTCCTTCGCCTGAGAAATGTTGCTTGGCGTTGATCGTAGGGCTCCCGCACCACGTCGGTCCGCCGGGGCTTGAAGCACAATGGGCGCAGAGAAGTCAGGAGAGCCATGCGTCCCACTCAGTGGCGTACGTCTACCCACCTGATCGTGGGACTGGGCGTGCTGGCGATCGTGGCTGCCCTGGTGGCTGCCGCAGCGCTGCTCACCAGCAACGGTGGCGGCGTCAGCGCGCACGTTCCGCCACCGCCGCCGGCCGTCACGGCCAAGCCAGGCGTCGTCCCGGTCGCGGCCAACGCGCCGATACCCAGCCACACGGCGCTGGCCGCGGCGTTGGCGCTGGCGGCGGCCGATCCCAACCTGGGCAGGCTGGGCGCGCGAGTCACCGACGCGCTGACCGGCGAAGAGCTCTGGCAGCAGTCCGACGATGTGCTGCTGCAGCCGGCGTCCACGAACAAGACACTGACCAGCGCCGCCGCGCTGCTGGCGCTGGACCGCAACGCGAGGGTGACGACTCGCGTCGTAGCCGCCGATAGGCCGGAGGCCGCCGGGGTCATCGTGCTGGTCGGTGGCGGCGACCCGACGCTGTCAGGCGCGGCGCCCGGGCAGGACACCTGGTACCACGGCGCGGCCCGGCTCAGCGATCTCGCCGACCAGGTCCGTCGCAGCGGTGTGACGCCGAGCGCCGTCCAGGTCAACACCTCGCTGTTCAGCGGCCCCACGTTCGCCCCCGGCTGGGACCCGGCCGACATCGAGGGCGGCGACATCGCGCCGATCGAGTCGGTGATGCTCGACGCCGGACGGCTTCAGCCGGCGACCGACGAGTCACGCCGATCGGTGACGCCCGCCCTGGACGCGGGCCACGCGCTGGCCGCCGCGCTGGGCGTCGACCCGCAGCGCGTGACCGTCACCAGCCAGCCAGTGGACTCCGGCGCACGACAACTGGCCGCGGTCCAGTCGGCTCCGCTGATCGACCGGCTCAACGAGATGATGAACGCCTCCGACAACGTGATGGCGGAATGCATCGCCCGCGAAGTGGCCGCGTCCATGCAGCGGCCGCTGAGCTTCACCGGAGCCGTCGCCGCGGTGACCAACCGGCTCAGCACCTCGCACATCGACACCGGTAGCGCGATATTGCGCGACTCCAGCGGGTTGTCCGTCGAGGATCGCCTGACCGCCAAGACCCTCGATGCCGTGGTGCAGGCGGCGGCCGGCCCGGACGAGCCCGCGCTGCGGCCGCTGCTGGATCTGCTGCCGATCGCCGGTGGCAGCGGCACGCTGTCGGATCGCTTCGTCGACGGCACTCCGGCGGGTTCCGGTCCTGCCGGGCTGGTTGCGCGCCAAAACCGGTTCGCTGACCGCCATCAACGCGTTAGCCGGGGTGGTGACCGACCGCAGTGGACGGGTACTGAGCTTCGCGCTGATCTCCAACGACGCCGGGCAATCCGGCCGCACCGCGATCGACGCCGTTGCCGTCGCGTTGTGGTCGTGCGGATGCGTCACATGACCGCCTCGGCTGACCTCACTGTCGGGCGCGCTGTCGACTGGGGATTCGCGGCGACGGTCGGCCAGTGGCTGGCCCGTCCGGGTCCGCCGTCCACCGACTACACCCGCCGCCAGGCGATCGAAAACCTCTCCGCCGCAGCAAAAGCGGCCGAGCCGCCGGTGCGTGACGTCACCGGTCTGCACACCGACGCGGTGGTACCGGAGGCGCGCATCATCGACCGGCCCGGCTGGATCCGGGCGGCGGCAGAGTCGATGCGGGTGATGACCGGCGGAACCGACAAGCCGCGCGGCGCGATCAGCGGGCGCCTCACCGGCGCGCAGACCGGTGCGGTGCTGGCCTTCGTCGCCACCGGCATCCTCGGCCAGTACGACCCGTTCACCGACGCCGGCACGCTGCTGCTGGTCTACCCCAACGTCATCGCGGTCGAGCGCCAATTACGTTTGGAGCCTGCCGATTTCCGGCTTGTGGGTCTGCCTGCACGAGGTCACCCACCGGGTGCAGTTCACCGCCAACCCGTGGCTGTCGGGGTACATGTCGCAGGCGCTCGGCGTGCTGACCGCCGATGGCAGCGAGGACATCACGCAGGTGGTGGGCCGACTGGCCGAATTCGCCCGCGGCCGCGGCGGACTCGTCGCAGTCCGACCCGAACTCGGCGGGCATCCTCGGATTGCTGCGCGCCGTGCAGTCCGAGCCGCAGCGCGAGGCGCTGGATCAGCTGCTGGTGCTCGGCACCCTGTTGGAGGGCCACGCCGATCATGTGATGGATGCCGTTGGGCCCGTTGTGGTTCCGTCGGTAGCCACCATCCGCGCCCGCTTCGACGAGCGACGAAACCGCAAACAGCCACCGCTGCAACGGCTGCTGCGTGCGCTGCTGGGTATCGACGCCAAACTGAGCCAGTACACCCGGGGCAAGGCGTTCGTCGACCACGTGGTGGACCGCGTCGGAATGGCCCGGTTCAACACCGTCTGGACCAGTCCGGACACCCTGCCCCGGCCGATCGAGATCGAATACCCGCAACGATGGATCGACCGGGTGCTGTAGCCGAACTCCGCGCAGCGGTGGCGGCGTTCGCAACGGAACATCTCGGCACCGCCGATCGCTGGTGTGTGGCGCTGTCCGGCGGCCCGGACTCGTTGGCGCTCACCGGTATTGCCGCGTCGATGCGGCCGACCACCGCGCTGATCGTCGACCACGGATTGCAGCCCGGCTCGGCGGCGGTGTCCGCCACCGCCCAACGGCAGGCCGAGCAACTGGGATGCGTTGAGGCGCAAGTGCTTTGCGTCGCAGGTCGAGCGGTGACGGCGGCCCGGAGGCGGCGGCGCGCAACGCCCGCTACCGCGCACTGGCCGACGCCCGTCACGACCGGCCGGTGCTGCTGGCGCACACCCTCGACGACCAGGCCGAAACCGTGCTGCTCGGATTGGGCCGCGGCTCGGGTGCGCGGTCGATCGCCGGCATGCGCCCCTACGACCCGCCCTGGTGCCGGCCGCTGCTGGGGGTGCGTCGCGAGCGTGACCCACGCCGCGTGCGCGGAGCTGGGCCTGAGCGCCTGGCAGGACCCGCACAACGTCGATCGGCGTTTCACCCGCAGCCGGCTGCGCCACGAGGTGCTGCCGCTGCTGGAGGAGGTGCTCGGCGGCGGAGTGGCCGAGGCGCTGGCACGCACCGCGACCGCGCTGCGTGAAGACACCGAGCTGATCGACTCGCTGATCGAGCAGGCGATGACGCACCGCCGCGACCGACGACGGGCTCGACGCCCGAGCGCTGACGGCGCTGCCCGATCCGGTTCGCCGCGGCGTCATTCGCAGCTGGCTGATTGCCGGCGGCGCGATCGGGTTGACCGACAAGCAGATTCGCGGAGTGGACGCTCTGGTCACCGCCTGGCGCGGCCAGGGCGGGGTCGCGGTCGGGTCCGCGTTGCGCAGGCAGCGGTTGGTCGCCGGCCGAAGCGGCGGGCTGCTGACGTTGCACCGGGAGCCCGTCTAACTGGGCCAGCATTGGTCTCCAGCCCGCAGGCATGGCACGCTGTGCTCGTGGCGGCGGACTCACCGGAGCTGTACGCAGGGGACATCAAATCGGTCCTGCTGCGCGAAGATCAGATCCAGACCCGCATCGCCGAGCTCGGAGCTCAGATCGGCGCGGACTACCGCGAACGCGCCGGCGTCGACGGTCGCGACCTGCTGCTGGTCACCGTGCTCAAGGGCGCGGTCATGTTCGTCACCGACCTGGCCCGCGCGATTCCGCTGCCCAACCAGTTCGAGTTCATGGCGGTCAGCTCCTACGGATCGTCGACGTCCTCGTCAGGCGTGGTGCGGATCCTCAAGGACCTCGACCGCGACATCAACGAACGTGACGTGCTGATCGTCGAGGACGTGGTCGACTCCGGGCTGACGCTGTCGTGGCTGCTGCGCAACCTGGCCACCCGCCGTCCGCACTCCCTGCGGGTGTGCACGCTGCTGCGTAAACCCGACGCGCTGCGCGCCAACGCCGAGATCGCCTACGTCGGCTTCGACATCCCCAACGAGTTCGTGGTGGGCTACGGCCTGGACTACGACGAGCGCTACCGCGATCTGCCCTACATCGGCACCCTGGACCCGCGGGTCTACCAGGACTGAACCCGCCCCCGGCGGCGAGCTACCGGAGTTCCCATACCGCGGTGATCGAGAAGCTCACCGTCTGCTGGCCGGGCTCCAGCGGAACACTTGACGGCATCATCCGCGGCGCGGGCATCGTAGGAGGGCCTGCGCCCCCGGACGCCTCCGAAATCGAGATGATTTTTCCCAGCCCGAGGCCGGACAGCTGTGCGTATTGCGAGGCGCGGTCCTTGGCGTCTTGAAACGCGCGTGCCCGGGCATCTTTCACCAGCTGCGAGTCGTCGGCGATCGAGTAGCTGACCGAGTTGATCCTGGTTGCGTCGCCGCCCGTCCCGACGATGACGGCCAGCAGCCGCGACGCCGTGCCGGCCGGGTGGATCTTGACCCGGATCGCGTTGGCGGCGCGGTACCCGGTGATGCCCGCGCCGGCGTTGTCGTACTGCGGCTGCAGGCTGACGTCGGTGGTGCTGATGTCCTTGCGGTCGGCGCCGGCGTTGGCCAGGGCGTCGATGACCGCCTGCTGGCGGGCGTTGGTCTGATCCATCGCCGAGGTGACGTCGCGGGCGGTGAACTCGATGCCGACGTCGGCGGTGAGCGTGTCGGGGACGCCCTGCACGTGACCGGAGCCGACGACGGTCACCTGACGTGGATTCTCGCCCACCTTTTCCGGGGCGGCGTGATCGCACGCGGCTGCTGTCGCGGCGAGGCCAAGGGCGAGCATGAGACGAAGCGGCATGGCGGCGCGTTGAGCGATGGGCATGCTTGGCACCCTAGTTGTCCTCAGAAGGGTGGATCGTCGGGCTGCGGTTCGACTCGGGAATTCTGTGGTTGCCAGTCCGGTGGCAGTTCTTCAGGTTCGCGCGGGTCGTTCACCCATGTACAGAAAGGGCTGTTGCTTGGCCTTCCCTTGAACAGGAGGAGCATGTCCCGCATGTGATTCCGAAACTTGCGGTCGGCGATTTCCGCTTTGCGTGCTTCTACGTACGCGCGTTGGGCTTCGTTGACGGGCCGTTGTTTGCGATTGTGGTTGCGAGCCTGCGCTATTCGAGCGCTTCTCTGCTTGGCTCGAGCCCGTCTGCTCAACGAGGGCGCCGCGCATGCCGGTGCGCCCGCCTGCGGGAAGAGGTCGACTCCGGCAGGTGCGGTGCGGTACGTCTGTCCCGTCGGCGAAACCCAGATGACTGTGCCATCGGTGATCTGTCTGTCTTGCCAACCGCCGAAAGTCTTCAGTCGATGATGTTGGCGGCAAAGACATTTGAGATTGCTTGCCACCGTCGCTCCGCCGAGAGCAGGGTTGTCATGGTTGAACGGGATCGTATGATCGAGGTCGCAATGAGTTGCCGGACGGCTGCAGCCGGGGAACCGGCACGTCAAGTCTCGACACCGGATGGCACGCTCGAGCGCCGCTGAAGGCTGATACCGCAATGCGGCCGCGGCACTCGTTCGCGGATCCGCCAGCCGCAGCGAAGCCGTCGCGGCCAACTCGCGTACCTGCTCGGCATCGATGACGCCGTAGCCCTCCAGGTAACCGGGCAAATCGCTTCGGCCCGCGATGGTTTGCTCGCTGGCGACGACGGTGACAACGACCTGCGTCGCGGCCGGAACGTCCTCGGACCCGACAACGTCGACCCGGCTGGGACACTCCGCTAGTCCGCAAGCGCACGCAAGTCGGCGGCCCTCGGTCAACGCGGCCAGCGCGTCGGCACGGCGATGCTCGAATGTCCGCGGATCGGCCCGGCACACCTGCTTGGCTAGCTGCGAGAGCCTCCGGTCGAACGCCGCAGCCGCCGCGGCGGCGACCTTCCCGTAAACCTCGGCCATACCGTTGTCATGCGCGGTAATTCCGATGTAGCGGTCCCCTTCCGCAGTGATGCGGCGCTCACGGGCAGCGTCGGGATCCGCTACCCGCACCGCGGCGTCGACCGCATTGACGATGCGCTGCTTTGACCAGCCATGCCAATTCGCGATGCGCGCGGCCAATGAGTCGTCCAACTTGGCCATCACTTTGTCGTCATTTACCAGGTCAGTACGGGTGATTATCAATCGCACTGTGCGCCAGTCGGTTTGGCCGCTAGCCAACAACGCCGCCATCTTTGGCAGCCGAACATCCAGCGCCTCAGCGTGGGATACCAGGTAGCTTGCTGCCGTAGGGGACAGGTTCATCGCCGCGGCCACCTCGGCGGTAGTCTGTTCGAACCCGTCGATCACCGCATACCCGTGCTCACCCTCCGCCTGTTCGGCTGCTCCGGCACGGTGGCGCAGCAGGCCCGCCACCGCCGCGAGTCGCCGCGCAACCAGCACCGACTCCAGCCGATACGACGACTCCACCGCAGCTACCAGGGCGGTCGGCGCCAGGTCGGCGATCGCCCCGGGGGTGTCGACTCCGGCGGCAGTCAGCGGATCCACGGAAGTATCGAACATGTGTTCGAATATACTACGTTCCACCGACTACCCGTCGCTGGTTGTGGATAACTGCGCCGACGTCGATGCGAATTCTGGCAAGCCCGGAATTGGTCTATTTCGAGACGTCGACTAGGGCCGTTCGAGCCTGGTCGATCTGGTCGTATGCGTACCTCACGATCGCGGCGGTGGTCATGCTTTCACCCTTGCGAGCGAGGGACTCGTAGGACTCATCGCTGAGTTGATCGCGGAGGTGGGCGATCACAGCGTTGATCTCAGGGAAAGCCGCGGCAGTGATGGGGCTGAGCGCTGCGCTCGCGACGATAGCCGCGGGCTCGCAGCGACCGAGCCCGCGGAGAATCGCGGCGAGGTTAGCGAGGGCGGGATAAATGAAGGCGAAGCTGCCTGCGTCGTAGTAGTTGCGGATCGCGAGAGTGACGTAATCCAGTGCGGCCAGTGGGTCGCCGTACTTGGCCTCCAAAGCAGACACGATGTGCGCCAGATGTGATTCGTTGAACCGATTGCCGCTTTCGCGGGTGACCGAAACACCCCGGCGCAGGGCGTCGAGCGCACCGACAGGGTCGGTGTCGCGGTAGGCCATGCCGTAGCACAGAAGCGCATACGAGAGCACATAGGGATTATCCGTGGCTTCGGCGGCGTCGATAAGGCCGTCGGCGGCAATGAGCGCCTCCTCAGGCGAGCCGGCGATCGTCAACGCGTTAACCAGAGATGCCTGGGTTAACGCACCTGGGTTGCGTCCGCGTGCGAGGTAGTTGCGGCACCAGTCGACGCAGCGCTCGGG
This sequence comes from uncultured Actinomycetota bacterium, assembly GCA_963796825.1. GTDB lineage: Bacteria > Actinomycetota > Actinomycetes > Mycobacteriales > Mycobacteriaceae > Mycobacterium. The sequence continues at coordinate 1,039,461 of CAWCNE010000002.1, read as the reverse complement.
CTGGCCGGCGTACAGGTAGACACCGCCGGCCATGCCGGCTAGACCAAAGGGCGCCCCATCGCGACCATCGCGTATCGCCGCTGACAACTCCTCGACGTAACCGATAGCCGGCTCCAAACGTCCGGCCATGTAGCACACGGACGCCACCTGACACAGGAACGCCAGCTGCGGATGATCAGCGGCGCGGGCGGCTTCGATCAATTCCTCGGCCCAAGAACTCGGCTCATAGTTCTCGGCGAGAGCCCCAACCCATCCGGCGTGTGTGGCAATGATGGCGGCGGTATCGAGTTCGTCCCGGTCGGCGGCCCACCGAAACGCCGCGCGGAGATTGGCTAGCTCTACGCCAAACCAGGTGTAGGCCTCGTGTTGTCGAGGACTGTCCCACAGCGTGAGGATGTCGGCTACACAGTCGGTGAAATAGCGCGCATGCGCGGAACGCACCGCTTCTGCCTCTCCGCGCGCGGCGAGTTGATCCTCGGCGAACTGGCGGATCGTTTCTAGCATCGAAAACCGGGTCCGCCCCGATGACCGGTCGGCGACCAATAGCGACTTGCGCACCAGCGCGTCGAGCCGATCGAGGGTGACGTAGTCGTCACTGTCGGATTCGTCGACCGCGCAAGCACTTTCGACATTGAATCCACCGGCGAAGACCGAACACCGATCGAGCAGCCCCTGTTCGGCATCCTCGAGGAGGTCATAGGACCATTGCACCGCGTGTCGCAACGTTTGATGGCGTTCTAAGCCGCGCCGGGACCCGACCAGCAGCTTGAACCGGTGATCGAGACGGTCGCGGACCTCGCCTGCGGTCATCGACGCCATCCGCGAGGCGGCCAATTCGATAGCCAACGGAATGCCATCCAGGCGGCGGCAGATCTCCTCGACCGCGTCGTCGGCCGCAAAGCCCGGTGCCACACTGTGTGCGCGTTCGACAAACAATTTCACCGCTGCATCAACCCGCAGCGACTTCACCGGCCACAGCTGCTCTTGTGCAACAGCTAATCCCTCGCGGCTGGTGGCCAGAATCTTCACCTTCGAAGAGTGCGCGAGGATGGCCTCCACTAGATTCGCTGTGGCGTCGAGCACATGCTCGCAGTTGTCGAACACCAACAACCGCACCCTCCCCTCTAACGTGGCAGCCACCGATTCGCTCACAGTCTTGCTCGGCTGCTGGATGATGCCCAGCACGGCCGCCACCGCATCGGGCACCGCTGCCGGGTCGGCGACCGCGGCTAACTCGAAAACCCATACACCGTCTGGAAATTCATCGACCAGCTGCGCGGCCACCTCTATGGCAAGCCGCGTTTTGCCGACCCCGCCCACCCCGGTCAATGTCACCAGCCGATGATTCCGCAACTCTGCCTCGATATCGGCGACCTCAGAGTCGCGGCCGACTAAGTGGGTGGCCGCAGGCCGCAGGTTGCCCGGCTTCGCATCGAGTGTCCGAAGCGGCGGGAAGTCTTCCCGCAGCCCCGGCGCGCGCAGCTGAAACACTGTGATCGGCATCGGGAGGTCTCGCAGCCGACGCGGTCCCAGGGCCACCAGATCTACTCCGCTGACCAGTGTTGCCGTCGAGTCCGCCACCAGGATTTGACCGCCATGGCCGGCGGCCATCACCCGTGCGGCGCGATTAAGCACCATGCCGAAATAGTCCGAATTCCGAAGCTCCGCTTCGCCGGTCGCCAAACCCATCCGCACCGGCAATTCCAGCCTCCGCTGGGCAGCGACCGCCGCGTCGACGGCCGCTTTCGGCGATGCGAAAGCGGCCACCACACCATCACCAGTGTGGCTGAATAGAAAGCCAGCATGGGCCTCGATCTCGGAGCGCAGAACCTGATCGTGCCCGACGAGGGCCGCCCGCATCGTGTCCGCGTCGGCCTCCCACCGACGGGTCGAACCCTCAATATCGGTGAACAGGAACGTCACGACCCCCGAAGGCGGGGCCCCCGTGGACACTCGCACAGGATGTCACACGGCCACCGGTAGCGCGCAGATAACAGTACAAATATCGAGGCTCTTGAAACTCGTCATATCTCGACGTTGTTAGCCCGGCGCGTCTGGCGGGCATGGCTCGCACCCTAGTTGAGGGCGCTGTGCCGACGGCCCCACATCAGATAGAAGACCAGCGCCACCGCGACCCACGCGCTGAACGCCACCCAGGTGTACCAATGCAGGCTGAACAGGATGTAGGCGCACGCCGCGATGGACAGGATGGGCGTGACCGGATAGCCGGGCACCTTGAAACCGCGAGGCAGGTCGGGCTCCTGAATTCGCAGCACGATCACGCCGCCCGAGACCACGATGAACGCGGTCAACGTGCCGATCGACACGATTTCGGCCAGCCTGTCCAATGGGACGAGCGCGGCCAGCACAGCCACCGCCAATGCCACGATCAGGGTGTTGCGCACCGGAGTCATGGTGCGGTGGTTCACCTTCGCGAAAGTCGTTGGCAGCAGCCCGTCCCGGCCCATCGTGAACAGGATGCGGGTCTGGCCGTACAGCGTCACCAAGGTGACGGAGAAGATCGAAATAACCGCGCCCGCAGCGACAATTGTGCCGCCCGCGGTGTTGCCGGTGATGTGATCCAGGATCACCGCCAGCACCGCCTCCTCGCCCTTGAAGTCCTGCCACCGCTGCGCACCGAGGGCGGCGACGGAGACGAGCACATGGATTGCGGTCACGATCAGCAGCGCGGCGATGATCGCGCGCGGCATCGTGCGTTGCGGATCCTTGACCTCGTCGCCGGCCGTGGAAACCGCGTCAAGACCGATGTAGGCGAAGAAGATCGTGCCCGAAGCCAGGCTGATGCCGGAGACGCCAAACGGCGCCAGATCCCGGAAGTTGCCCGCATTGAACGCGGTGAACGCAACGGCCGAGAAAAGCACCAGCACACTGATTTTGATGATCACCATCACGGCGTTGGCTTTGGCGGATGTGCTGGCGCCGCGGATCAACAGCAGCGCGCACATCGCCACCAGAGCAATCGCCGGCACGTTGAGCAGGCCATGCTGAGCGTCCCACGGGGCTGATGAAATAGATTGTGGCAGAACAAATCCGAAGACGTTGTCGAGCAGCTTGTTGAGGTACTGACTCCAGCCGACGGCCACCGCAGCGGTCGACACCCCGTACTCGAGCAACAGGCAGGCCGCAACTCCCATCGCCGCGAATTCGCCGAGTGTGGCGTACGCATATGAGTACGCCGATCCCGAGACGGGTACCGCCGAGGCCAGTTCGGCGTAGCAGATCGCCGCCAGGCCCGCCGCGAGGCCGGCGATGATGAACGAGATGACGACCGCCGGCCCGGCTTGTGGCACCGATTGGGAGAGCACGATGAAGATGCCGGACCCGACCGTCTCGCCGACACCGAACATCGTCAGCAGGAAGACGCCGAGAGTGCGTTGCAATTCATCCGAGGCGCCCACGGCGACCGGGGCGCCCCTGATCGGGCGCCGCCGCAGCATCTGCTGCGGCAGGCTCAGCGCCGACGTAGGCATGGCGCCTCCTCAAGGGCATCGGTGGTCGCCACGCCGGGACGGTCGACTGCGTTGGCTGACAGCCGCTTCACGTCGTGCTCGTTCGTGATGAGTCGGTCAGGTCGCACCAAGATATACCAGTGCAAGGCTCATCGGCCCGTGCGACATGGGTGGACGGGCCGGGGCCGCGGATGTGCTGACGGGTTGGCACGCGGCCAGACGTCATTCGACTGATCTAAATCGACTGCTGCAGAAATCTATTCGAATGTCAGAAATCATTCTGGTTGTGGCGCAACACTATTCGAGTGCATTTAATGCAGACGGCGTCGATGTAGCGTCCTGAAGACGAGTTCATATGGCGCGAGCAAAGCCTACCGAGTAGTCTGGCAACCATCGAGAAGTTCATATTGACTTCTAATCATATTGAACGCCAACAATATTCACGCCACCTTCATAAATCCCAGTTTAGTCCGTCAGCTAAATGAATAATCACCGACTCGAGGGTGAACAGGGTTTGCGGAGGCTTCATTTGGCCGACGTGGCTGGCTTAACGTGCCGGATGATCCGCTTCAGTCGCGACGATGCTGGCTGAAGCTGTTGAACATCAGCATTTTTCGGAGGAATCATGTCAAACGTCATCACAAACCCCGAAGTCCTTGCCGCTGCGGCAGGGAGACTTCACGCCATCAACGAGGCACTCAAGGCCGGAAATGCGGCCGCCGCCGCACCGACGGTCGGGGTTGTTCCCGCCGCAGGTGATCTGGTGTCAGCGCTCACCGCTGCCCAGTTCGCATCGCACGCGCAGCTTTATCAGACGGTCAGTGCTCACGCCGCGACAGTGCAGGAATTCATGGCGACCATGCTGGGCGCCTGCTCCGGTTCGTATGCGGCCACCGAGGCCGCCAACGCCGCAGCGCTCGGATAGGTCACCCAACGCCATGATTGATTTCGCATCGCTACCGCCCGAGATCAACTCGGGGTTGATGTACTCGGGGGCCGGCTCCGGGCCGATGCTGACGGCTTCCTCGGCCTGGGGAGGCCTCTCCGCCGAGTTGCACACTATGGCGTCCGCCTACGAATCGGTGATCGCTGCCCTCACCGACGGATCATGGCTGGGGCCGGCGGCGGCGTCGATGGCCGCTTCATCCCAAGCGCAGGTTGGGTGGCTGGTCGGCACCGCCGCTCAGGCCGAGCGGGTAGCAGCTCAAGCGCTCGCCGCGGTCAGCGCCTACGAGGCGGCGTTCATCGCGACGGTGCCGCCACCGGAGATCGCGGTCAACCGCGCGCTGCTGATGGAGTTGGCGGCGACGAACCTCCTGGGTCAGAACACGGCCGCGATCATGGCGACCGAGGCTCGGTACGTCGAGATGTGGGCACAGGATGCCGCGGCGATGTACGGCTATGCCGGCGCGTCATCGGCGGCGTCGATGCTGGCGCCCTTCGCCGCGGCGGCGGAGTCGGCCAATCCCGCCGGGCTGGGAACGCAGGCCTCGGCCGTCGCTCAAGCGGTCGGGTCCAGCAGCGGGCAGTCGGCGGTGACCAACACGTTGGCCGCGCTGGCCGGCGAGCTGCCGGCACCACCGTGGACGGGCAATCTCGACAACTTCCTGACAGCGCTGGGGCTGAGTGGGCACGTCTGGAATTCCAACGGCGACGGCATCGTCGTCGGTGGGGTCATGGGTGACCTTCTGGAAGGCCTGACTGGATCACAGACCCTGGATGCCAGCACCGGGTTCGACGCATTCATCCGATTGATCTCCCCCACGCGGCTTTTCACGACCGCGTTCAAAGACGTCGACGGCCTCGCCCACAGCATCCTGCCGGCGGTGAGCAAGGCCGGCAGTGTCGCCGAGGTGATTCCGCCCGGCCTTCCTACCGGAATCCCCGGCGCCGCAGTCGGAGGACTTGCCAAGGCGGAAATGGTGGGCCGGCTGTCGGTGCCGCCCGGCTGGGGCGGTGTGGCTCCGTCGGTCAGCCCTGCTGTGACCTCGGTCGGAAACCTCGGCACACCGGTCTCCTCGCAGCCTCTGACCGCACAGCCGGTCGCCAACAGCATGGGCGGGTTGCCGGTGGTAGGTGGAAACGGTGGGCGAGGCATGCAGTTTGCCGCTCCCCGTTATGGTTTCAAACCGACCGTGGTTCCTCGACCTACGGTCGGGGGATGAGGTATGCCTAGGGTGTGACCAGTATCTTGCAGTGACGTTCGGGGTCGGCGAGGTCATCGAAGGCGGCCCCGACCTCCTCGAGGCCGACGGTGCCGGTGATCATCGGGGTGACGTCGATGTCGCCCTCGGCGATCGCCCGCAGTGAATCGCCGAATTCCTTTGCGTCGTACGCGAGCACGAACTGGACGCTGATCTCTTTGGCGATCGCGAAGAACGGGTGCACGGTGTCGGCCTGCATGCAGACCCCCACCACGACCAACCGTGTGCCGTGCCGGGCGCGGCGCATCACATCGTCGATGATTCCGGGAACACCGACCGCATCGAACACCACCGCCGGCTTCGCGGTGTCGAACGGCGACCCCTGCGCGGGATCTATGGTCTGGTGTGCGCCCATCGTCGCGGCGAGCTCGCGGCGCTTCGGTGAAAAGTCCGCTGCCGCAATGGCCTCGACTCCGCGGATGGTCAACGCGGCGACGACCGCGATACCGATCGGCCCGCAGCCCAGCACCAAAGCGGACTCACCGGGCTGGATCCCGGACTTGTTCACGGCATGCAGCCCGACCGCCATCGGCTCGGCGAGCGATGCACCTTGCGGGTCAAGGCCGTTTGGAATCGGCAGTAGCAGCGGCGCCGAAAGTAGCATTCGCTCGGCATAACCGCCCACCGTCGTGTTGCTGTAGACGATCGCTTCGACTCCGGCGCCCGACAACAACACCGGGATCGACGTGACGAGTGTTCCCTCCGGATGCGTGTCGGTGCCGGGGCCTGGTTCGAGTATCTCCGCGCTGAACTCGTGGCCCATGAAGACGTCGCGGGTCAAGTCGACGTCCATACCGCCCGCCGCACTTGACATTTCACTACTCAGTGACAGCACCTCGGCGCCGTGCGAGGCAAAATGCAGGTCTGAGCCGCAGATTCCGCAGGACCGCACCGCCACCAGCACCTGGCCGGGCCCCGGTACGGGGTCGGGAAGGTCATCGCGATACACCATGCGGCCGTCCCGCAGCACTGAGGCGCGCATCAGCTGCCACGGCTTTCCGACTGTTCACCAACGTGCTGGGTGATCGCCTGCACGACGGCTTGGCCTGCGCGACCGATCAACTCCTCGCGTTTGTCCTTTGCCCATTCGTGCGAAGACCGGGCCGCTTCGAGCTGACCCTTGAAGTGCGGAATGACTTTGCGGGCCATCAGCTCGTAGCAGTGATACGTCGCCTCGGGGGAAGCCCAGTCGTGCCCGAGCAGCAAAAGCGTGCCGAATCCGCCGGACCGCTCCAGCAGGTCTTCGATGTGGGCGATCGCGTCTTCGGGGCTGCCGATACAGCAATTACCCTTGGCTGCATAGTCTTCGACGAACTCGTGCGGCGTCTGCGCTCCCTCGACGGTGTTGGCCAACGGGACGAACCCGGCGGCGCCGAAATAGTTGGCGAAATCCTGCAGGCCGTAGGTGCAGTCGTCGATGGCTTTTTCGCGGGTGTCGGCGATGTGCATGATCGACAGGACTCGCCAGTCGGCGCGGTTCGGTGAGTCCCGGCCGACTTTGGCGGCCTGTTCTTCGACTACCTGCCAGGTGTTGTCCAGCGCCGCGTAACCGCCGGGTACCGACATCGACAGCGAAAGCAGCGACGTGCCCATTGCTCCGGCGAGCCGCGGTCCGGACGGCGAAATCATTGCTGCCGTGGAGATTTCCGGGTAGGGCCAGGTGTAGGGCCGGATGTGCAATTGCGCGTCGCGCAGGGTGAACCAGTCCGTATCGCGACTGATTCGCTCGCTGGGCCCGGCGCGGAACAGGGCCAGGATCGCCTCCAGCGATTCCTGCATCATCCGGCGCTGCTCGATCGGATCGATCCCCATCATGTAGGCGTCCGACGGCAGCGCGCCCGGCCCGGTACCGAACATCACCCGCCCGCGGGTCAGATGGTCCAGCAGCACCCAGCGGTCGGCCACCATCAGCGGGTGGTGGTAGGGCAGCGACACCACGCCGGTGCCCAGCCGGATGTGCTTGGTGCGCTCGGCGGCGGCTGCGATGAACACCTCCGGGCAGGCGATCAGCTCGTAGCCGCCGGAGTGGTGTTCGCCGAACCAGGCTTCGTCGAATCCGAGGCGGTCCAGCGCGACGACGCGGTCCATGTCGTATTCGAGTGCGGCCGTGGGGGATTGGCCGGTCGGATGAAACGGGGTGACGAAGACCCCGAAGTTCAGCGGACGGTTCATGACCGTTCGGCCCCGGTCTTCAGACTCGACAAGAAGTCGAGCAGTAGTTCGTTGACCTGGTCCGGCTTCTCCTGTTGTAGCCAGTGTCCGGCGCCGTCGATCAGCACCTCGCGGTAGCGGCCGGTCACCAATTCGGGCGCGCGGTCGGGACGCATGAAGCTCAGCACCGGGTCGGCGGTGCCACCGATGAACATGGTCGGCACGTCGATGGTGGCGGCCGGCGGCTCGGCCATCAGCTCCCAGTTGCGGTCCATATTGCGGTACCAGTTGAGCCCGCCGGTGAAGCCGGTGCGGGTGAACTCGTCGACGTAGTGGTCGACCTCCTCCTGCGTGATCCAGGCCGGCAGGCCATCGGTCTCCGGCAGGCGCTCGATGAAGCCTGCGGGGCCCGGTGCGATCATGCGCAGCGCGGCCGCCGGATCCTCGGACCTCGTCAGCCCGCCCAGCATCCGCGTGATGGTGCGGCGCGGGTCGGCGCCCAGCTCGGCGTCCGCCGTCCCGGGTTCCTGGAAATAGAGCATGTAGAAGAAGTTGTCGCCGAAGATCGAGCGGAACGCCGTCGTCGGCGCCACTTTCGCGCGCGGCACCGGCGGAACGCTCATGCCGACGACGGCCTCGACCCGGTCTGGATGCAGTTGCGCCGAGCCCCACACCACCGGTGCGCCCCAATCGTGGCCGACGAGTACCGCTTTTTCGGCGCCGACGTCGTCGAGCAGGCCGATCAGGTCCCCGGACAGGGCCGCGACGTTGTAGTCGGCGATCTCAGCCGGGCTGGTGGTGCGTCCGTAACCGCGCTGATCGGGCGCCAGCACGTGATAGCCGGCAGCCGCCAGCGCCGGTATCTGGTGACGCCAGGAATAGGCAAGCTCGGGGAAGCCGTGAGCCAGCACCACCAGCGGTGCACCGGGCTCACCCGCCTCGAGGGTGTGCAACCGCACGCCGTTGGTTTCGATGGTCCGTTCGGTGATGGGCTGGCTGTCAGACACAGGTTCACCAAAGCACACGCCTGCCCCGGCTCGTCGGGCGTCGGGAACTTCCATTCGTTGTTCATCAGCGAGGCGATTTATGGCCCGACGGCCTGCACCCGGCCGCGCCGGGTTGCCAGTCGCCGAGGGGCGGTAGCCTGGACTATTCCAGCTGCGTGTATCGGGAAGGACCTGGCCGACGTCGGCCGATGATTGATGAACCGAAAAAACGTGATCCGCACGCTCACGGCCATCGCAGTCGTGCTGCTGCTTGGCTGGTCTTTCTTCTATTTCAGCGACGACACCCGTGGCTTCAAGCCGGTCGACACGTCGGTGGTGATGTCGCAGATCAAGAGCGGCAACGTCAAGAGTGCCCAGATCGACGACCGTGAGCAGCAGGTCCGGCTGACGCTGAAGAGCGCGGCGACCGGCACCGAGGGCTCCGACAAGATCATCACTCACTTCCCGACCGGCTACGCGGTCCCGCTGTTCGATCAGTTGAACGCAGCAAGGACACCCAGGTCAGCACCACCGTCAACCAGGGCAGCATCATCGGCTCGATTGTGGTGTACGTGCTGCCGCTGCTGTTGCTGGTCGGCCTGTTCATGATGTTCTCCCGCATGCAGGGCGGCGCCCGGATGGGCTTCGGCTTCGGCAAGTCCAAGGCCAAGTTGCTGAACAAGGACATGCCCAAGACCACCTTCGCCGACGTCGCCGGCGCCGACGAAGCGGTCGAGGAGCTCTACGAGATCAAGGACTTCCTGCAGAACCCATCGCGGTATCAGGCGCTGGGCGCCAAGATCCCCAAGGGTGTCCTGCTCTACGGGCCGCCGGGAACCGGTAAGACCTTGCTGGCGCGGGCCGTCGCCGGTGAAGCCGGGGTGCCGTTCTTCACCATCTCCGGCTCCGACTTCGTCGAGATGTTCGTCGGCGTCGGCGCCTCCCGGGTGCGTGACCTGTTCGAGCAGGCCAAGCAGAACAGCCCCTGCATCATCTTCGTCGACGAGATCGACGCCGTCGGTCGCCAGCGCGGCGCCGGGCTGGGCGGCGGGCACGACGAGCGCGAGCAGACGCTGAACCAGTTGCTGGTGGAGATGGACGGCTTCGGCGAGCGCGCCGGCGTCATCCTGATCGCCGCCACCAACCGTCCCGACATCCTCGACCCTGCGCTTCTTCGGCCCGGTCGCTTCGACCGCCAGATTCCGGTGTCCAGCCCCGACCTGGCCGGCCGGCGCGCAGTGCTGCGGGTGCACTGCAAGGGCAAGCCGTTCGGTCCCGACGTCGAGTTCGATGGCCTGGCCAAGCGCACCGTCGGCATGACCGGCGCCGACTTGGAGAACGTCATCAACGAGGCGGCGCTGCTGACGGCCCGTGAAAACGGCACGGTGATCACCGGCGCAGCCCTGGAAGAGGCGGTCGACCGGGTGGTCGGCGGACCTCGACGCAAGAGCCGGATCATCAGCGAGCAAGAGAAGAAGACCACTGCCTACCACGAAGCCGGGCACACGCTGGCGGGTTGGGCGATGCCGGGCGTCGACCCCGTCTACAAAGTGACCATCCTGGCCCGCGGCAACACCGGCGGGCATGCGCTCGCGGTTCCCGAGGACGACAAGGGACTGCACACCCGCTCGGAACTGATCGCCCGACTGGTGATGGCGCTTGGCGGGCGCGCCGCCGAGGAACTGGTGTTCCATGAGCCCACCACCGGCGCGTCGTCCGACATCGAGCAGGCGACGAAAATCGCGCGGGCGATGGTCACCGAATTCGGCATGAGTTCCAAACTCGGTGCGGTCAAGTACGGCACCGAACACGGCGATCCCTTCCTCGGCCGGACCATGGGCAACCAAGCCGACTACTCGCACGAGGTCGCCCGGGACATCGACGACGAGGTGCGCAAGCTCATCGAGGCCGCGCACACCGAGGCCTGGGAGATTCTCACCGAATACCGCGACATACTCGACACAGTGGCCGGCGAGCTGCTGGAAAAGGAAACCCTGCACCGCGCCGACTTGGAGGCGATCTTCGCCGATGTCGAAAAGCGGCCGCGGCTAACCCTTTTCGACGACTTCGGTGGCCGCATTCCGTCGGACAAGCCGCCGATCAAGACTCCCGGCGAGTTGGCCATCGAGCGTGGCGAGCCGTGGCCCAAGCCAGTGCCCGAGCCGGCCTTCAAGGCGGCCATCGCGGCCGCTGCGCGCGATGCGGAGCAGGCCAACGCCGAGCGAACGACCAACGGCACCAACGGTTCTCATAACGGTCCCGGAAACGGTCAACAGAATTCGACGCAGCCCGACTACGGTGCGCCGGCCGGCTGGCACGCCCCGGGTTGGCCACCACCGCAGCAGCCGGGTTACTGGTACCCCCCATCGCAGCCGCCGCAGCACTGGCCGGCGCCACCACATCAGCACGCGGGTCAGCCCTACCCGCCGTATCCGCCGTATCCACCACCCGGCACACCCGCACCGGATCCAGGCCAGGCCACCGACCCCTGGGGGCCCAGGCCCGTCCAACCCGTCGACACACGGCTGAGACGAACGGAGTTCCGCGATGGTGCCGCCGGATTCTCAAGCTGCGACCCTCAACGGTCGAGTCTTCGATCAACCGCGCGCCGAAGCGGCTGTCCGCGAGTTGCTCTACGCGATCGGCGAAGACCCGGACCGGCACGGGTTGCTGGACACCCCGTCCCGCGTCGCCCGTAGTTATCGGGAGATGTTCGCGGGCCTCTACACCGATCCGGATACGGTGCTGGACACCACCTTCGACGAGCAGCACGACGAGTTGGTGTTGGTCAAGGAGATCCCGCTGTACTCCACCTGCGAGCACCATCTGGTGGCGTTTCACGGTGTTGCTCATGTCGGCTACATCCCCGGCGTCGACGGCCGGGTGACGGGCTTGTCCAAGATCGCCCGCCTGGTCGACCTCTACGCCAAGCGGCCACAGATCCAGGAGCGGCTGACCGCGCAGATCGCCGATGCGCTGATGCGCAAACTCGACCCGCGTGGCGCCATCGTCGTGATGGAAGCCGAACATCTGTGCATGTCCATGCGCGGGGTTCGCAAACCCGGTGCGGTCACCACCACCTCGGCCGTGCGTGGACAGTTCAAGTCCGACAACGCACTTCGAGCCGAGGCGCTCGAACTGATCCTGCGCAGGTGAGCACGACGCGCCTCCAAGTCATGGGGGTTGTGAACGTCACCGACGACTCGTTCTCAGATGGCGGTCGCTATCTCGACTGCCGACCGCGCCGTCGAGCAGGGCTTGGCTCTGGTCGCGGACGGCGCGTCGATCGTCGATGTCGGAGGCGAGTCGACCCGCCCCGGCGCGACCCGGATCGATCCGCGGGTGGAGATTGCCCGCATCGTGCCCGTCGTCAAAGAGCTTGCCGCCCAGGGTATTACCGTCAGCATCGACACCATGCACGCCGGTGTGGCCCGGGCCGCGCTGGAAAACGGCGCCTCGATGGTCAACGACGTCTCCGGCGGTCGCGCCGACGCGGCCATGGCGGCCTTGCTGGTCGAGGCCGACGTGCCGTGGGTGCTGATGCACTGGCGCTCGGTGTCGGCCGAGCAGCCGCATCAGGTGCCGTCCTATCGCGATGTGGTAGCCGAGGTGCGCGCCGAGTTGATGGCATGCGTCGACGACGCCGTTGCCGCGGGGGTCAATCCGGCCAAGCTGGTCATCGACCCCGGATTGGGTTTCGCCAAGACCGGTCGTGACAACTGGGCGCTGCTGCATGCCCTGCCGGAATTGGTGGCCGGTGGCGTCCCGGTACTGGTCGGGGCGTCGCGCAAGCGTTTTCTCGGCAGCCTGCTGGCAGGTCCCGACGGCGAGGCCCGGCCGCCCGATGGCCGCGAGACGGCCACCGCGGTGGTGTCGGCTTTGGCCGCGTTGCATGGCGCCTGGGGAGTTCGGGTACATGACGTGCGAGCCTCGGTCGATGCTGTCAAAGTCGTCGAGGCGTGGACGCAGGGTGGGCGGTCAGGATCAGATGACTGATCGAATCGAGTTGCGCGGCTTGAAAGTTCGCGGCAACCACGGTGTGTTCGAACGCGAGCGTGCCGACGGTCAGAACTTCGTCGTCGATGTCATCGTGTGGATAGATCTGGCGGACGCCGCGGCAAGCGACGACCTGACGGACACCTACGACTACGGCATCCTGGCGCAGCGGGCGGCCGCCGTGGTCGCGGGCCCGGCCCGTAATTTGATCGAGACGGTCGCCGGCGAAATCGCCGACGACGTCATGAAAGACCATCGTGTGCACGCTGTGGAGGTGACTGTGCACAAACCGCAAGCCCCCATTCCGCAGACCTTCGACGACGTCGCTGTGGTGGCCCGCCGGTCCCGGCGCGGCGGCCGCGGTCGGGTGGTGCCGTTGTGACTCGTGTCGTGTTGTCGATCGGATCCAACGTCGGTGACCGGCTGGCCCGGCTCCAGTCGGTGCTCGACCGGCTCGGTAACACCGTTCAGGCAGTGTCGCCGGTCTACGAGACGGCGGCCTGGGGTGGTGTCGAACAGGGCCCGTTCCTCAACGCGGTGCTGATCGCCGACGACCCGACGCTCGACGGGCACGGTTGGCTGCGCAGCGCGCAGGAGATGGAGAGTTGCCGCGGATCGCGTGCGCGGGCAGAAGTGGGGCCCACGCACCCTCGACGTCGACTTGATCTGCTGCCACCTGACGTCGCTGGAGGGCGACAGCGAGCTGTTTTCCCTGGAAGACGGCCTGACCCTGCCGCACCCGCTGGCCCACCTGCGCGCGTTCGTGCTGATTCCCTGGCTGGCCGATCGACCCCGACGCGGCGTTGACCGTCGCGGGCGGCAAGCAGTCGGTCGCCAAGCTGATCGCCGAGCTGGATCCCAACGACCGCGCCGGGCGTGCGGCACACCGATGCTCGTCCTCGAGCTCGCGTCCCGAGAGCTGATGGGCCCCACCCGGAAACGTGACCTGACGGCCGCGGTGCTCGGCACTGGGGTGGTGGGATACCTGCTGGTGGTGCTGTTTTATCGATGGTTCCCGCCGATCACGGCGTGGACGGGCTTGTCGCTGCTCGCCGTTGGCGTCGCCGAGGCGATCTGGGGGCGTCACGTGCGGACCAAGATCGGCGACGGCGAGATCGGCGACGCACCCGGCTGGCTTCATCCGCTGTCGGTGGCCCGCAGCCTGGTCATCGCCAAGGCGTCGGCCTGGGTCGGGGCGCTGGCGTTGGGCGGTGGGTCGGCGTCCTGGTCTATCTGCTGCCGCGGCGGTCATGGCTCAGGGTGGCTGCCGAGGACACCGTCGGAACCGCGGTCGCGGCACTGAGCGCGCTGACTCTGGTGACCGCCGCGTTGTGGTTGCAGCATTGCTGTCGATCACCCGGAGATCCGACCGAGAACGGCGAGGGCGCCGAAAGTTAGCCAGCCCCGATGACCTCCGGAATCAGGCGATTAGTCCAGGTGAGAAACGCCGGAGCGCGCGACACGCTCAGTGACCTAGGGCCGGTACAGTCGGGCCATGACCGATCTGGCCCGCGGCGCACGGGCGCGGCGCGCCGGCCGCAGACCGGGTTGGGTGCTGCTGACGGCGTTGCTGGTTCTGGCGATTGGCGCCAGTTCTGCTCTGGTCTTCACCAACCAGGTCGAGCTTCTCAAGCTCGCGGTGATCCTCGCGTTGTGGGCCGCCGTGGTCGCTGCTTTCGTCTCGGTGATCTACCGCCGGCAAAGCGACGTGGATCAGGCCCGGGCGCGGGACCTGAAGCTGGTCTACGACCTACAGCTGGACCGGGAGATCTCGGCCCGCCGCGAATACGAACTCACCGTGGAATCTCAGCTGCGGCGCGAGCTGGCCACCGAACTGCGCGCGCAGGCCAACGACGAGGTGTCGGAGTTGCGGGCCGAGCTGGCCGCGCTGCGTACCAACTTGGAGATCCTGTTCGACGCCGAGCTCAGTGACCGCCCAGCCCTGGAGGGCGACCGACTCAAGGCGGTACGCGGCTACAGCGAATGGGATCGTGACAACGAAAGCGCCCGCGAGCGAGTCAATCGGGTCGCGTCCGTGCGGGCCGAAGAGCCTGCCCGACGCTCCGACGACAACTCGATCATCGACGTGCACGAGGAGCCGCTGGTCCCGACTCCGCCCCGGCAGCCCGCAGCGGAGAGCTACCAGCAGGAATATGCGCCGCAGCGGCACGAGGCGTACCCGCCACCCAGGCAAAACCTGGCCCCGGAAACACCCGAACCGGATCGAGGTTCGCACCGGCGTTCCAGCGATCAGGAAACCCCCGCCGCCCGCCACGAGCCCGCGCCGGCCGCCGGCTGGAGTCCGCCGCAAGCCCCACCCGCGCCCGCAAGTCCGGTGGAGCGTCAGCAGGAAGGCCCCAGCTGGGCGCAGCCGCAGCCGCAGGGTCAGCCCGGCGGATGGGCACCGCCAGGCCCGTCGAGAACCGGACCCGAACGATTCGAACCTCCCCAGCCACCACGGCGCTCCCACCGTCGAGCTGAGGGTCCTGCGCAGCCTGAGCCGCAGTTCACCCCACCGCCCGAGCCGCCGCAGCAACCGCCGCGGATTCCGTGGCCGCCGCCCAACGAGGCGCCTCGGCAGCCCGAGCAGCCGGCGGCCTGGCAGCCGGTCAGTTCCGAGGGCCAGTGGTTGCCGCCGGGAGCACCCGGCAGCAACTGGAACCCCGGCCAGACCGAAAGCCCCGCGACACCATCGTGGGCGTACGACAACGCGCCGTCGCGCGACAAGCCGACGCATCGGTCCCCGGAAATCGGTGAGCCCGCAGCCGAGCCGCCGGCCGAGCGCCGGGGCCGGCATTCCAGTGCGCCCGCCGAATCGGCGCCAGGCCAGACCGGCGAACCGGATGGCGAACTGGAGCGAATCGGGTCGGCGCGCCGCGGTCGCGGCACTCTGTCGAACACCCAGACCCCGCCGCCGCCTCCGCGGCCCCGCCGCCGGCGATGTCACCGCCGCCGCCTCCACCACCGCCGCACCCCGCCGCCGGCTCCGGACCGTGGGCCGGCGATGTCGCCGCCGCCACCGGCCAACGCTCGTCATCGCAGTACCGAGGCACCCACCGAGGCCGAGGAGCCGCAGTCGGGCGGCCAGTCGGTGGCCGACCTGCTGGCGCGGCTGCAATCCACCCCGTCCGAGGGCGGGCGTCGCCGGCGCCGCGAAGACTGAGGCGAACACCACAGCGTTTCCGCTACCTGTCGCGGTAGAGTTGCTGCGACCGTCCGGTACCCGCTTCGCGGGACTGGAACGAAACCAAGAAGACTTGTGAGGGTCGTCTGCGATGGTGCAGTTCGACGGATTGCGCCCGGCTCGGCTCAAGGTGGGGATCATCTCCGCCGGCCGGGTGGGAACGGCGTTGGGTGTCGCGCTCGAGCGCGTCGACCACGTCGTCGTCGCGTGCAGCGCTGTTTCCCGCGCATCCAGGCAGCGTGCCGAACGTCGCCTGCCAGACACTCCGGTGGCGCCGGTACCCGACGTCGCCGGCAACGCCGAGCTGCTGCTGCTGGCCGTGCCGGACACCGAATTGCCGGGCCTGGTATCGGGTTTGGCTGCCACGTCGGCTGTGCGGCCGGGCACGATCGTCGTGCACACCTCGGGCGTCAACGGCATCGAGGTGCTGGCGCCGCTGAGCGTGCTGGACTGCATACCGCTGGCCATCCATCCGGCCATGGCATTCACCGGCTCCGACGAGGACATCGCCCGGCTCCCGGACACCTGCTTCGGGATCACCGCGGCCGACGAGGTCGGCTACGCGATCGCGCAGTCACTGGTGCTCGAGATCGGCGGCGAGCCGTTCCGGGTACCCGAGCAGGCGCGCACGCTGTATCACGCGGCCCTGGCCCACGCCGGCAACCACCTCGTCACGGTGCTCACCGACGCGCTCGATGCGTTGCGGGCCGCGGTCTCGGGCACCGAACTGCTCGGTCAACAGCTGGTCGACGATCAGCCCGGCGGCATCGCCGAGCGCATCCTGGGTCCGCTGGCCCGCGCGGCGCTGGAGAACACCCTGCAACGCGGGCCAGGCGGCGCTGACCGGCCCGATCGCCCGCGGTGACGCCGGCGTTGTCGCCGGTCACCTGCGCGCGCTGCACACCGTCGACCCGCAATTGGCGCAGGCCTACCGGGTCAACGCGATGCGCACCGCCGAGAAAGTGCATGCGCCCGAAGAGGTGCTCGAGGTGTTGACGCGGTGAGCGTCCAACGGCCGCCGAAATTCAACGCCGGCGAACTCAACGTGTACGCGAACCCCGGCGAGGTCAGCCAGATCAGTCGCGCGCTGCGCCACACCGGTCGACGGGTGATGCTGGTGCCGACCATGGGCGCGCTGCACGACGGACACCTCGCACTGGTCCGAGCCGCCAAGCTGGTGCCCGGTTCGGTCGTGGTGGTGTCGATCTTCGTGAACCCGCTGCAGTTCGGCGCCGACGAAGATCTCGACGCCTACCCGCGGATCCTCGAGGCCGACCTGGCTCTGCTGCGCGGTGAAGGAGTCGAAATAGCCTTCACGCCAAGCGCTTCGGCGATGTATCCGGACGGCCCGCGAACCACCGTGCATCCCGGGCCGCTCGGATCGGAGCTCGAGGGCGCTGCGCGGCCCACCCATTTCGCAGGCATGCTCACTGTGGTCTGCAAGCTGATGCAGATCGTCGCACCGGACCGAATCTTCTTCGGCGAGAAGGATTATCAGCAGCTGGTACTCGTCCGCCAGATGGTCGCCGATCTCAACATCGATGTCCGGGTCGTCGGAGTGCCGATCGTGCGTGAAACCGACGGCCTGGCGATGTCCTCACGTAACCGCTACCTCAACGCCGCGCAACGCGAACTCGCCGGCATCTTGTCGGCGGCGCTGCTGGCCGGCTCGCATGCCGCGCCGGGCGGTGCGGAAGCTGCGCTGGACGCGGCCCGCTCGGTGCTGGCCGAGGTGCCCGCGATCGACGTTGACTACCTCGAAGTGCGCGACAGCGCGCTGGGGCCGGCCCCCGTCAACGGCGCCGGCCGCTTGCTCGTCGCGGCCCGGCTCGGCAAGACCCGACTGCTCGACAACGTTGGAATTGAAATCGGAACGACCATCGACGCCGACGGGCGAGTTCCCGCGGCGTTGGGCAATCAACCTCTCGAATCTCATTGGAGGAATTGATGTTACGGACAATGCTCAAGTCGAAGATCCACCGGGCGACCGTCACGCAGGCGGACCTGCACTACGTGGGCTCGGTGACGATCGACGCCGACCTGATGGACGCGGCCGATCTGCTCGAAGGCGAGCAGGTGACCATCGTCGACATCGACAACGGCGCGCGGCTGGTCACCTACGCGATCACCGGCCAGCGCGGCAGCGGTGTGATCGGAATCAACGGCGCGGCCGCGCATCTCGTGCATCCCGGCGACCTGGTGATCCTGATCGCCTACGCCCAGATGGACGACGCCGAGGCGCGCAGTTACCAGCCCAGGATCGTCTTCGTCGACGCCGAGAACAATGCGATCGACCTCGGCAGCGACCCGGCGTTCGTCCCTGCCGATGCCGGCGAGCTGGTCTCGCCGCGATGAAGGTCTGCTAGTCGTGCTGCTGGCCATCGACGTCCGCAACACCCACACCGTCATCGGACTGCTCTCCGGTACCAAGGAGCACGCGAAAGTCGTGCAGCAGTGGCGGATTCGCACCGAATCCGAGATCACCGCCGACGAGCTGGCTTTGACCCTCGACGGCCTGATCGGTGACGACTCGGATCAGCTCACCGGGCGCGTCGGCGCTGTCCACCGTGCCGTCGGTGCTGCACGAGGTGCGACTGATGCTCGAGCAGTATTGGCCGACGGTGCCGCATGTGCTGATCGAGCCCGGTGTCCGCACCGGTATCCCGCTGCTCGTCGACAACCCCAAAGAGGTTGGCGCTGACCGAATTGTCAACTGCCTGGCTGCTTTTCAGAAGTACAACACCGCCGCCATCGTGATCGACTTCGGCTCCTCGATCTGCGTCGACGTGGTGTCCGCCAAAGGCGAATTCCTGGGCGGCGCGATCGCGCCGGGTATCCAGGTCTCCTCCGACGCCGCGGCCGCCCGCTCGGCCGCCCTGCGGCGGGTCGAGCTGGCCCGGCCTCGCTCGGTGGTCGGCAAGAACACCGTCGAATGCATGCAAGCGGGCGCGGTTTTCGGCTTCGCGGGTCTGGTGGACGGACTGGTCGGCCGGATCCGCGAGGACGTCGACGGCTTTTCCGCTGGCCCTGACAATCAGGTCACGGTGGTGGCGACCGGCCACACCGCACCGCTGCTGCTGGCCGAGTTGAACTCGGTCGACCACTACGACCAGCACCTGACCCTGCACGGGCTGCGGCTGGTCTTCGAGCGCAACCGCGACAGCCAGCGCGGACGGCTCAAGACCGCACGCTGAGCCGCCTCGCGAACAGCCGTACAGCGTCGTTCCTCCTTTAAGCTGGCAGGTCGTGAGCGCCGCCGACTACGACTCTGAGGACCCACGAGGACCTCCCCGAGCAGTTCCGGATACGCCGGGACAAACGCGAGCGCCTGGCGGCCGAGGGCCGCGATCCCTATCCCGTCGAAGTCGCGCGCACCCACACCCTGGCGCAGATTCGTGCCGCGTACCCCGATCTGCCGGCCGATTCGACCACCGGTGACATCGTCGGGGTGGCCGGCCGGGTGGTGTTCGCCCGCAACTCGGGCAAGCTGTGCTTTGCCAGCCTGCAAGAAGGCGACGGCACCCAGCTGCAGGTCATGCTCAGCCTGGCCGGTGTCGGGCAGGAAGCGCTCGACGAATGGAAAGCCGACGTCGATATCGGCGACATCGTCTTCGTCCACGGCGAGGTGATCAGCTCGCGGCGCGGTGAACTGTCGGTGCTCGGCGACAGCTGGCAGATGGCGTCCAAGGCGCTGCGACCGCTGCCGGTGGCGCATAAAGAGATGAGCGAAGAGTCGCGGGTGCGGCAGCGCTACGTCGACCTGATCGTGCGTCCCCAGGCACGCACGGTCGCCCGCCAGCGAATTGCCGTCATTCGCGCATTACGCAATGCCCTGGAGCAACGCGGCTTTCTAGAAGTCGAGACGCCGATGTTGCAGACGTTGGCAGGCGGCGCCGCGGCGCGCCCGTTCGTCACGCACTCCAATGCGCTCGACATCGATCTCTACCTGCGGATCGCGCCGGAACTGTTCCTGAAGCGCTGTGTCGTCGGTGGGTTCGACAAGGTCTTCGAACTAAATCGGGTGTTCCGAAACGAAGGCGCCGATTCCACGCATTCTCCGGAATTTTCCATGTTGGAGACCTATCAAGCGTATGGAACGTATGACGATTCTGCCGTTGTAACCCGTGAGCTTATTCAACAGGTGGCTGACGAGGCGATCGGTACTCGACAACTCTCTCTTCCCGACGGCAGCGTCTATGACATCGACGGAGAATGGGCGTCGATACAAATGTATCCGTCACTATCGGAGGCACTTGGCGAAGAGATCACACCAAACACCAATGTCGATCGCTTGCTGGCTATCGCCGACGTCCCTTGACGTCGAGGTGCCGACCGATCGCGGGTATGGGCACGGCAAGTTGGTCGAGGAACTCTGGGAGCACACCGTCGGCGCGACGCTGACCGCGCCGACGTTCGTCAAAGATTTTCCGGTCGAGACAACGCCTTTGACGCGTCAACACCGCAGCATCGCCGGCGTCACCGAGAAGTGGGACCTGTATATTCGCGGGTTTCGAGCTGGCCACGGGATACTCGGAATTGATCGACCCGGTGGTGCAGCGGGAAAGATTCGCCGAGCAGGCGCGGGCCGCGGCGGCCGGCGACGACGAGGCAATGGTGCTCGACGAGGATTTTCTGGCTGCCCTGGAGCACGCTATGCCGCCGTGCACCGGAACCGGAATGGGCATCGATCGGCTGCTGATGGCTTTGACCGGCCTGTCAATTAGAGAGACGGTATTGTTTCCTATTGTGCGTCCGCATAGCAACTGAGCCGCTCCTGTGGCGCTGTATTGAATAACCCGCCTGGATATGGCAGATTGATGCGCGGGGGCGGTCCAGAGCACGTGTCTTGTATGGCAAGTGTCTAAGAAGAAAGCATGAGGCTCAGCCAATGGCGAAGAAAGTGACCGTCACCCTTGTCGACGATTTCGACGGCGAAGGCGCCGCCGATGAAACCGTCGAATTCGGTCTTGACGGCGTGACCTATGAGATTGACCTTTCGGCCAAGAATGCGACGAAACTCCGTAACGACCTGAAGCAGTGGGTGGAAGCCTCTCGCCGGGTCGGCGGCCGTCGGCGCGGCCGTTCCAGCTCCGGCCGGGGCCGTGGCGCCATCGATCGCGAGCAGAGCGCGGCAATCCGGGACTGGGCCCGTCGTAACGGCCACAACGTGTCGACCCGGGGCCGTATCCCGGCCGACGTCATCGACGCGTTCCACGCCGCGACCTGATCCGGCGCACGCGGCGGGCAGTCGCTTTCGCTGGTGGCGAACTGATCGCTCACCGAAGCGGGAAACGATTTGCTGTTTTCCCGCGTTGCTCTGTTGCAACTGCGTTGTAGCCGGGTACTCCGCGGTTGGCTCGGACCGCAAGGTAGGAAGCCCGGCCGCGTCGCCCACTACAGTGGACGGCAGGTACGCGGTGTCGGCCCCTGTGCCGAGAATGACGAAGTACCGATGGTGAGGGAGAGCAGGTAACCGCCAATGTTCGAACGTTTTACCGACCGTGCCCGCAGGGTGGTCGTCCTGGCGCAAGAAGAGGCCCGGATGCTCAACCACAACTACATCGGCACCGAGCACATCCTGCTGGGCCTCATCCACGAAGGCGAAGGGGTAGCGGCCAAGTCGCTGGAGTCGTTGGGCATCTCGCTGGAAGGTGTCCGCAGCCAGGTCGAGGAGATCATCGGCCAGGGCCAGCAGGCCCCGTCCGGTCACATCCCGTTCACCCCGCGCGCCAAGAAGGTCCTGGAGCTGAGCCTGCGCGAGGCGCTGCAGCTCGGCCACAACTACATCGGCACCGAGCACATTCTGCTCGGTCTGATCCGTGAGGGCGAGGGCGTTGCCGCCCAGGTTCTGGTCAAGCTGGGCGCCGAGCTCACCCGGGTGCGCCAGCAGGTCATCCAGCTGCTGAGCGGCTACCAGGGCAAGGAGACCGCGGAAGCCGGCACCGGTGGCCGCGGCGGCGAGTCCGGCAGCCCGTCGACGTCGTTGGTGCTCGACCAGTTCGGCCGCAACCTGACGGCGGCGGCCATGGAGGGCAAGCTCGACCCGGTCATCGGCCGCGAGAAGGAAATCGAGCGGGTCATGCAGGTGCTGTCCCGGCGCACCAAGAACAACCCGGTGCTGATCGGTGAGCCCGGCGTCGGCAAGACCGCCGTCGTGGAGGGCCTCGCGCAGGCGATCGTGCACGGCGAGGTCCCCGAGACGCTGAAGGACAAGCAGCTCTACACCCTCGACCTGGGTTCGCTGGTGGCCGGCAGCCGCTACCGCGGTGACTTCGAGGAGCGCCTGAAGAAGGTGCTCAAGGAGATCAACACCCGCGGCGACATCATCCTGTTCATCGACGAGCTGCACACGCTGGTCGGTGCCGGTGCCGCCGAAGGTGCGATCGACGCGGCGTCGATCCTCAAGCCGAAGCTGGCCCGCGGCGAGCTGCAGACCATCGGCGCGACCACGCTCGACGAGTACCGCAAGTACATCGAGAAGGACGCCGCGCTGGAGCGCCGGTTCCAGCCGGTGCAGGTCGGCGAGCCGACGGTGGAGCACACCATCGAGATCCTCAAGGGTCTGCGCGACCGCTACGAGGCGCACCACCGGGTGTCGATCACCGACGGCGCGATGGCGGCGGCCGCCACTCTGGCCGACCGCTACATCAACGACAGGTTCCTGCCGGACAAGGCAATCGACCTGATCGACGAGGCCGGTGCCCGGATGCGGATCCGCCGGATGACGGCTCCGCCAGACCTGCGCGAGTTCGACGAGAAGATCGCCGACGCGCGCCGGGAGAAGGAGTCCGCGATCGACGCGCAGGACTTCGAGAAGGCGGCCAGCCTGCGCGACCGCGAGAAGCAGCTGGTCGCCCAGCGTGCCGAGCGTGAAAAGCAGTGGCGCTCAGGCGATCTCGATGTGGTCGCCGAGGTCGACGACGAGCAGATCGCCGAGGTGCTCGGCAACTGGACCGGTATCCCGGTGTTCAAGCTCACCGAGGCCGAGACCACCCGGTTGCTGCGGATGGAAGACGAACTGCACAAGCGGATCATCGGCCAGGAGGACGCGGTCAAGGCGGTCTCCAAGGCGATCCGTCGTACCCGCGCCGGGTTGAAGGACCCCAAGCGCCCGTCCGGTTCGTTCATCTTCGCCGGCCCGTCCGGTGTCGGTAAGACCGAGCTGTCCAAGGCGCTGGCCAACTTCCTGTTCGGCGACGACGACGCGCTCATCCAGATCGACATGGGCGAGTTCCACGACCGGTTCACCGCGTCGCGGTTGTTCGGCGCCCCACCGGGATACGTCGGTTACGAGGAGGGCGGCCAGCTCACCGAGAAGGTGCGGCGCAAGCCGTTCTCGGTGGTGCTGTTCGACGAGATCGAGAAGGCGCACCAGGAGATCTACAACAGCCTGTTGCAGGTGCTCGAGGACGGCCGTCTCACCGACGGGCAGGGCCGCACGGTCGACTTCAAGAACACCGTGCTGATCTTCACCTCGAACCTGGGTACCTCCGACATCAGCAAGGCGGTCGGGCTGGGCTTCACCCAGGGTGGTGGCGAGAACAACTACGAGCG
The DNA here is from genome assembly GCA_963796825.1 of uncultured Actinomycetota bacterium. GTDB lineage: Bacteria > Actinomycetota > Actinomycetes > Mycobacteriales > Mycobacteriaceae > Mycobacterium. The sequence continues at coordinate 1,015,916 of CAWCNE010000002.1, read as the reverse complement.
GATGAAGCAGAAGGTCAACGACGAGCTGAAGAAGCACTTCCGCCCGGAGTTCCTCAACCGCATCGACGACATCATCGTCTTCCACCAGCTGACCCGCGAAGAGATCATCGAGATGGTCGATCTGATGATCGGCCGGGTCGGCAAGCAGCTCAAGGCCAAGGACATGGCGATGGAGCTCACCGACAAGGCCAAGTCGCTGCTGGCCAAGCGTGGCTTCGACCCGGTGCTGGGTGCTCGTCCGCTGCGGCGCACCATCCAGCGGGAGATCGAGGACCAGCTGTCCGAGAAGATCCTGTTCGAAGAGGTCGGCCCGGGTCAGCTTGTCACGGTCGACGTGGACAACTGGGACGGCGAAGGCTCCGGCGAGGACGCGGTGTTCACCTTCGCCGGAGCCCGCAAGCCGGCCGAGTCGGCGGACCTGGCGAGCTCCGGTGCTCACGCGGCCGGCGGCACCACCGGCACGACCACGCCAGTAATCCATCTCGAAAGGCCGGCCAGCGCATGCGTCGGCCGGTCTTCGTTTCGCGGCTCGGCCGGGCATCATGCGATTGCCGATCAGCGTTGCGCGATGAGCAGCGCGAAGACCTGCTTGGCGATCTGCAACATCCAACCGCTGATGGCCGGCCCGTGATCGCGTGGCCAGTTCAGCTGGAAGCTCACCACCCACGGCTGCCCGGTCCTGTCGACCGCATACCAGCTGAACGTCAGATCACCCGGCAGCCCACCGGCTTTCGCGGCGATGTAGGGCCAGTCGTTGCGATCCAGATTGACCCCGGTAGCGGCCGCCGAGGATCTTCTTGACGGGCGCGGCCGCGCCGACGGCGCCGGCCTGCAGTGCGACGTGCACCCGGCAGATATCTTCTGCGCTGCCATACCATTCCGCGCCGTATTCGGAGGCCGGCACGTGGGCGCGGAACGGATCCGGTTGGTAGGTAGCCGAATTGGCGTCGTTGCAGCATCGCGGCACGGTCCTGCGGTGTGCCGCTGCTTCCATTGCTCGCGCAGGTCCGGCCGCCCCCAGGCGACGGTGAACAGTTCGTACATCGTCGGAAACGGCGTCATCGCGGCCGGATCGTGATGGCCCGCGTGTGGCCAGCGCGTCGTCGACGGCTTGGGGACCGACCTTTTCGATCAGCATGTCGGTCGCCATGTTGTCGCTGGTGGCGATCATCTTCTCGGCGGCGGTGCGCACCGAAATATGTGCTCCCACCGGCAAATCCATGCTCGAACCGACGGCCTTGCCCTTATCGGTGACGGTCAGCTGGTCGTCCCAGGACACCGTTCCGGCCTTGATGGCATCCGCCACGGCGTAGAGCACGTACAACTTGAAGATCGACGCCAACGGCAGCGACACGTCGGTGTTGGTGCCGGCCACCCGATCGCAATGGCCGTCGTGATCTTGGTGGCCTGCCATGAGTAGCGGGCTCCGGTCTTGCGCAGCACCGCGTCGACGTCACGCCACGACGAGATCTTCGGGGGCAGCGTGGTGAGGTCGAACCCGTCCACCAATGTGTCGTCTTGCGGTGTGGATCCGAATCTCTTGCTGCGCACCGTAAGACGTAGTCAGCTGCAGGGTGGCCGCGCCTGCCTTGAGGTCGACGCCGCGCAGCGTGAACGGCCGGTCCCACCAGAGCTTTTCCATCATGGTCTGGATCTGGCTGACCATTTTCGGCGCGGCCAGGGTGCCGACTCCGACCGGGCCGATCGGCCAGTCCGAGTTCAGCATGTCCAGGGTCTGCTGCGCGCGCAGACCGGCCGGAGTTCTCATGTCGATCTCGCGACCGGCGCCGGCCGCGTTGGCCGAAGGCGGTCGCGGCGGCGCGCAACCCGGGGTCAGGGCGGCGACGCAGCGCGGCGGCGGCCAATGCCGCGACCCGGCGGCGGCCCGGCGCCGACAGGGCTTACTGGCCGGATCCGGCAACGTCTAACACAACCTCGAATTCCAGCAGCGACGCGCCGGTCGCCACCGGATTCTGCCGCTGGCCGGCGTGCGCCTCGATGGCGGGACCGGTCGCCCACGCCTGGAAGGCTTCTTCGGACTCCCACTGCGTCACCACGAAGTACCGGTCTTCACCCTTGATGGGGCGGAGCAGCTGAAAGCCGAGGAAGCCCGGCGAGTTCTCGACTGCGTGCGCGCGGTGGGCGAACCGCTTCTCCAGCTCGGGGCCTGCGTCGGCGGGCACCTCGATTGCGTTGATCTTCACCACTGGCATTGCGCAAGGCTACCGCGCCGACCCATGCGGAGCCTAAAGCGCGCGAAGATAGGCTGCATGGCCGCTGATCTGCTGACCCACCGCGGTGGACGAGGCGAACCGGTGGTCTTGGTGCACGGCCTGATGGGCCGTGGCAGCACCTGGTCGCGTCAGCTGCCGTGGCTGACTCGAGCTGGGTGCCGTCTACACCTACGACGCGCCCTGGCACCGCGGCCGTGACGTCGACGATCCGTACCCGATCAGCACCGAACGCTTCGTGGCCGACCTCGGTGACGCCGTGGCCGCGCTGGGCACTGCGGTCCGGCTGGTCGGGCATTCGATGGGCGGTCTGCACTCGTGGTGTCTGGCCGCCGAGCGCCCGGAGCTGGTCTCAGCGCTGGTGGTCGAGGACATGGCACCGGACTTCCGCGGCCGCACCACCGGCCCGTGGGAGCCGTGGCTGCACAACCTGCCGGTCGAATTCGATTCCGCCGAGAAGGTATTCGCCGAATTCGGCGAGCTCGCGGGCCGGTATTTCCTGGAGGCCTTCGACCGGACCGACAACCGGGTGGCGGCTGCACGGCCACACCGTCGCGATGGATCGAGATCGCCGCCGAATGGGGCACCCGTGACTACTGGGCGCAATGGCGGGCGGTGCGCTCACCGGCGCTGCTCATCGAGGCCGGCAACTCGGTGGCTCCCGCCGGCCAGATGCAGTCGATGAGCGAGAACGGCTATCGCACAACATATTTGCGCGTTGCGGATGCCGGGCACCTGGTTCACGACGAGGCGCCGCAGGCGTACCGCCAGGCGGTGGAGTCGTTTCTGGCTGCGCGCTAGCCTTCTTCGCCGGCCAGCGCGAATCGTCCGTCGCTGGTCTTGGCCACCAGGCCGTCGGCAAGCAGCGACTCCAGCGCGCGGTCGCGCTGCACGGTGTCGCGCAACCAGACGACGTCGAGCTGGTCACGAGTGACCGGTAAGTCGTTGCCGCGCAACACGTCCAGCAACCGGCCGCGAACCTGCCGGTCGGTTCCGGCGTAGCCCTGCGGTCGACGGGCCGGGCCTTCCGAGGGCGGAAATCCGGCTTGCCGCCATTGGCACACGCTGAGCGGGCACAGGCCACACTTCGGCGTTCGCGCGGTGCACACCGTGGCACCCAATTCCATCAGCGCTGCTGAAAACGTATGCGCTGTAGCATCTTTGGGCAGCAGCGCCGACACGTCGGCGTGATCGCGGACCGCGGATGCCGGGCCGGCGTCGGCCCGGCCGTGCACCACCCGGGCCACCACCCGGCGCACATTGGTGTCGACCACCGGCACCGACTGCTGGTAGGCGAAGCACGCCACCGCGCGGGCGGTGTAGCTGCCGACGCCGGGCAGCGTCAGCAAGACCTCGACGTCGTCGGGAACCTCGTCGGCGTGATCGCGCGCGATGACGATCGCGCACTCGTGCAGGCGTTTGGCCCGCCGTCGGATAGCCGAGCTTGCCCCAGGCCCGCACGACCTCGCCCGGGCTGGCCGCCGCCGTCGACGATGGCCGTCGGCCAGCGCGCCACCCAGTCCCGCCAGATCGGCTCCACCCGCGACACCGGCGTTTGCTGCAGCATGAACTCGCTGACCAGGATCTGCCACGGCGTCACGTCGGGATCCCGCCACGGCAGGTCGCGTCGGGACCGGTCGTACCAGTCGAGAAGTTCACTCGGCGTTAGGGAGGGCGTCATGGCCTACTGCGGCAGAATGAGCGCCATGCCGAATACCGATCCCGTAACCGCGTGGAAAGCACTCAAAGAGGGTAACGAGCGCTTCGTCGCCGGCCAGCCCGCAACACCCCAGCCAAAGCGTCGCGCACCGGGCCAGCCTGGCCAAAGGTCAGAAGCCCACCACGGCGCTGTTCGGCTGCGGCGACAGCCGGGTGGCCGCCGAGCTCATCTTCGACCAGGGCCTCGGTGACATGTTCGTGGTCCGGACGGCCGGTCACGTGATCGACTCCGCGGTATTGGGATCACTGGAATTCGCCGTCGGCGCGCTGGGCGTGTCGGTGATCGTGATCCTCGGCCACGACAGCTGCGGCGCGGTCAAGGCGACGCTGGCTGCGCTGGACGACGGGGCGTTGCCCGGCGGCTACGTGCGCGACCTCGTCGAGCGGGTGACGCCGTCGATCCTGCTGGGCCGCCGCGAAGGCCTCAGCTCGGCCGGATGAGTTCGAGGCACGCCACGTGGTCGAGACCGGCACGCAGCTGTTCGAGCGTTCGTCGGCCATCGCCGCAGCGGTTGGCGCCGGAGACTTGGCGATCGTCGGCGCCACCTACCACCTCGCCGACGGGCGAGTCGTGATCCGCAACATCATCGGTGACGTCGGGGACCAGGTCGACGCCTAGAACGAGTTGGTCAGGTACAGCTCGATGGAGTTGAACACGCTCTCGAGCAATCCGCTGTTGGCGGCCCCGCCCTCGAATACCGCGCTGAGCCACGCGGCGGCGTCGTTGAAGTTGTCGGGGATGTCGACGTTGGTGATCAGGTTGTCGACCGTCGTGGTCGCGTTCGTCGATCTCCGCCGGGGTCAACCCCAGGTACTCGACGTGGGTGACGAACAGGCCGTAGAGCGGCTCCCAGCAGGCCGCTTCGTCGAAGTCCGGCTGGAAGTCGGCGACCCCGTCGCCGTCCAGCGTGTAGATGGTCGTCGGGTAGAGGTCATCCGGCGTCACGTTTCCGAGCACGCCGTCAAAGCCGAAGTCCGTGAGCAGGGTGTTGGTCAGACTCGTCCCGAAGATCCCGTCCAGGTCGGCTACCAGATTGGGCCACACGCCGGTGTCCGCGAGGGACGGGTCGCCGATGAACACGAAGTGCAGATCGGCCTGAGGGATGCCGTCTGCTTCGAGCCGGCTCATCGCGATCGACTCGGCGGTGGCGCTCTGCGAGTATCCGAAGATCGTCAGCGGGTGCTCGGCGTCGAAAGCGCCCGGATTGGCGTCGAATTCGTTTCGCACGGCGAGAACGACGTCGTCCGCGGCGGTGAGACTGCTCGGGCCCTGCTGGATCAGTTCGGGCGTTGTCAGCACCTGCAGCGGCGCGCTGCACGGGTCGGTCGCGATCATGTCGCAGACCGTGGATCCCGTCGCGCCGCCGTCGAAGCCCAGCGCGTGCAGGTACAGATCTTCGGCGGTCTGCGCGAATGCGGTCGACGGCGTCGGCTCGGTGGTTCCGCCGAGGATGATCGCGGTGTCGCTGCCGGCCAGCGGGCCGAGCAGGGTGTCGTCAGCGTGGGCGGCTTGGCTGCTCAGGACGCCGGCGAAGCCAGCCATCAGACCAACGCCGGCGACCTTCGTCAGCACCCGGTATCCGTCCATCGAATCTTCTTATCTGAAGTTCAGCCCCAATTTCGGGAGTTCTTCATCTTGGATGCAAAACGGGCGGACTGGGCGACACGCCGAGCCAGGTCGGCCGTGTTCGGCGTGACCTGGCCTTACCGTGTAAATGTGCTGGATCTGGAACCGCGAGGCCCGCTGCCGCCGGAGATCTACTGGCGTCGCCGGGGACTGGCGATCGGCATCGCCGTCGTCGTGGTCGCCGTCGTCGTCGCGATCATCGTCGCTGTCCTGAGCGGAAGCGCCGGCGCCAACACCTCCGGCACGGCCAAAAAACCCGCCGCACAAGGCCAGCAGAACCCGGGGCCTGAGGTCAAGACGCAGGTCGAGCCGCCGGCCGGTGAGAACACCGATCAGCCGGCCGAAACGCCGACGGCCGCGGTCCAGCCGCCGCCCGTGCTCAATGCAGGCGACGACTGCCCGGACTCGACCCTGGCCGTCAAAGGCCTGACCAACGCGCCGCAGTACGCGATCGGCGATCAGCCGAAGTTCGTCATGGTCGTCACCAACATCGGCCTGGTGGCCTGCAAGCGCGACGTCGGCGCCGCGGTGCTGGCCGCCTACGTCTACTCGCTGGACAACAAGCGACTGTGGTCGAACCTGGACTGTGCGCCGTCCAACGAGACGCTGGTCAAGACATTCGCACCCGGCGAGCAAGTGACCACCGCCGTCACCTGGACCGGGATGGGCTCGGCTCCGCACTGCCCGTTGCCGCGGCCGGCGATCGGGCCCGGCACCTACAACCTCGTCGTGCAGCTGGGAAACCTTCGCTCCCTTGCTGTTCCGTTCATCTTGGCTCCGCCGCTGCCTACCCGGCGCGGCACCGCCTCTGCCGCCGCCCGGGTTGCCCGGACCGCCGGCACCTGGGCCGCTGCCCGGCCCGGCGCCCGCTCCCGGCGGCTGAGAACTGGATTCAGCTAAGCGGATCGCCGATGGTCGATTCGGCCAACTGCGACAAGCCTTCTCGCACATGGCGGGCCCAGATCTCGCCGATGCCCTCGACCGCTTCCAGGTCGCCCGCGCTGGCCGCCAGCAGGCCCTGCAGCGAGCCGAACTCGCGGACCAGACGGTCGGCATGGGCGAACTGGAGCCGTGGAATCTCCGACATCGCCCGGTAGCCGCGCGAGCTCACCGCCGAGTCCTGTGCTTCCGCCGTCGACGGATATCCGAAAACCCTTGCCGCCGTGATGAAGTCGAGTAGATCGGCGTCGGACATGGCGTCCAGCTCGTCGAGCGTGGCCGCGACCTCGGCCTTGGACAGCGGTTCGGGGTTGGCGTGGTAGTCGCGCACGATCAACTCGCGGGCAGCATCGTTGCCGCCGAGCAATTCGTCGAGCTGCAGCCGCAGCTGTCGTCCGTCGGTGCCCAGTTCGACGACCTCGGCATCCAGGTCGACGCCGATCCGTCGGACCAACTCGAGCCGCTGCACCACCGTCATCACGTCGCGCAGCGTGACGAAGTCCTCGATCTCGGCCCTCGACAGTTGCCTGCTGACCTCGTCGAGTCGCATCTTGTAACGCTCCAGCGTGGCGATGGCCTGGTTGGCCCGCGACAAGATGGTGGCCGAGTCGGCCAGCACGTGGCGCTCGCCGCTGAGGTAGACGGTCACGATGCTCATCGAGTGGCTGACCGAGATCACCGGGTAGCCGGTCTGGCTGGCGGCCCGCTCGGCCGAACGGTGCCGCGTCCCGGACTCGTCGGTGGGTATCGACGGGTCGGGCACCAGCTGCACGTTGGCCCGCAGGATTCGGCTGCCGTCGGTGGACAGCACCACCGCGCCGTCCATCTTGCAGAGCTCGCGAAGCCTGGTCGGCGCGTACCGCACGTCGAGGGAGAAGCCGCCGTCGCAGATCGCTTCCACGCTGTCGTCGTAGCCGAGGACTATCAGGGCACCGGTCCGGCCGCGCAGGATGCGTTCCAGGCCGTCGCGCAGCGCGGTACCCGGCGCCAGCCGTGCAACTGCCTCACGCAGGGTGGGACGCTGCTGCTGCGCCGAGCCGTTTGTCGTTGGTTTGCCGACGGTCATCACCACTCATTGTGCTCCGCGGGTGCTGAGTCCAGTCGATGTGGTGGCGCCGGCGCCTTGTCGCGACGCTCGGCGATGTTGAGAACGTGCTCCAACGCGGCGCCGATGTTGGGCGCCTGCAGCGTCTTCAATCCCGGCGGCACCGCGACACCACCCGACGGGATCAGCGCCGTGGTGAAGCCCTGCCGGGCGGCTTCTGCCAGCCTGCGCTCCATGCCGCTGACCCGACGCAGATCGCCGGCCAGCCCGACTTCGCCGATCATCACCGCGGTGGCCGGCAGCGGCAGGTTCGCATACGCCGAAGCCAGCGCGACCGCGACCGCCAGATCCGACGACGGATCGGTCAGCCGCATGCCGCCCACGGTCGACAGGTACACGTCGTTGACGGCGATCTTGAGCCGGGCGTGCTTTTCCAGCACTGCGGCGATCATCGCGGCCCGCGCATGGTCGATGCCGCTGACGGCGCGCCGCGGCGAGCCGCCCGACGGCGTTGCCAGCAGCGCCTGAATCTTCGCCGACCAGGGGTCGCTTGCCGTCGAGGGTCACGGTGATGGCGGTACCCGCGACGGGTTGCGGCCGCTGATCCAGGAAAAGCCCGGACGGGTCGGCGACACCCTCAATCCCATTGTCCTGCAATAGAAAACAGCCAACTTCTTCCGCGGCGCCGAAGCGGTTCTTCACGCCGCGCACCATGCGCAGCAGCGAATTACGGTCACCCTCGAAGTGCAGCACCACGTCGACCAGGTGCTCGAGCGAGCGGGGGCCGGCGATGGCGCCGTCCTTGGTGACGTGGCCGACCAGAATCAGCGGCACCCCGGTGGTTTTCGCCGCGGCGGTCAGCGCGCTGGTCACCGCGCGCACCTGTGTGACCCCGCCGGCGACGCCGTCGGTGTCAGTGCTGGACATGGTCTGCACCGAGTCGACGACGACCAGCGTCGGCTGCACCGCCTCGATATGGCCGAGCACGGCATGGAGGTCCGAGTCGGCGGCCAGATACAGCTCGTCGTGGCTGCAGCCGGTCCGATCGGCGCGCATCCGGATCTGGCCTCGTGACTCCTCGCCGGACACGTACAGGGCCCGCCGCCCGGCCACCGCCCACTGGTGGGCAACCTTGAGCAGCAGCGTCGACTTGCCGACTCCTGGATCGCCGGCGAGCAGGGTGACCGAACCCGGCACGACGCCGCCACCCAGGACGCGGTCGAGTTCGTCGATTCCGGTGGGGCAGTGCCGGGTGCCGTCAGGCTCGACCGAGCTGATCGGAATGGCGGCCGATGACGGGCTCACCACAGAGCGGTTGCCGCCCCGGACCGCGCTGAGCACCGTGACCTCGTCGACGGAGCCCCAGGTGCCGCATTCCAGGCAGCGACCGACCCACTTGGCAGTGACATGGCGGCATTCCGAGCAGCGATACTGCGAGCGTGCCTTGGCCACCCGCTGACGGTATCCGGCGGGTGCGACAGATCAGCGGAGGTTAGCCGCTGTGAGGCTTTCCGGTGCCGAAATCGGCACCGCCACGCTGACACTGCCGGCCTTCTCGAAATCGAAGGTGAAGTCGTAATTCGGGCCGTTGGTGATCGGCTTGCTCAACGCGATCGTCGCCTTGACTGTGTCGCCCGACTCGACCGCCTTGTCGGATCTCTTGGTCTGGCCGTTCTGAGCGCCGACGAACAGCACGCCGCTGGCGGGCAGGGTGGGGTCGCCGGTGACAGTCACCTTGCCGATGTCGGTGGTGATGCCGACCAGTTTGTCGGCGATGTCCGGCGACTGGTTGACGGCAACCAGCACGAGGTCCACCGTCGCGCCCGGGCGCAGGTAGTCGTCCGTTCTGCACTGCCTGAATGTGCACATTGCGCAAGCGCGACGTTCTTGACCGCCGCCTGGTTGCCGTCGACGGCAGATTGCTGCATGGCGGTCTGCGAGAGCTGGCCGGCGCTGCATCCGGACATCGCGACAGCGCCGATCAAGGCGCCGGACGCCAGCGCGGCGAGCTTTGCCGAGCGACGGCTCGAGCGGGATCTTCGAGACGCGGTAGTCGAAGCGGTTCACTCAAAGCCTCCTGCTCGGCCCTCGAACGCACTGGCGGTTCGACTATGCACAGTAGTAGGTCGGTCGGTGCCCGCGGAAGCTGAGGGCTCCGAAGCCGTGAGTAGGCGGGTAGAGCAGCGCAGTCACCCGATTCCTGAGACGAACTGGCCGGCGCCGACGGTCTCCGGATGGCGCCGAAAGGATTCTGAATTGTCCGTTGCCGTGCATGAATTCTCGCGGTCTGTCAACCCCCTCTCCGCACGCGCGGTGCCCCTGACCTGCACCGTTGTTCCGCACGTGTTGGCGCGGCGTGTTAGCATGGAGTAACGAAAGGGGCTCGAAACTGATGAATTTTGAGGTCGGAGACACCGTCGTCTATCCACACCACGGTGCTGCGTTGATCGAGGCGATTGAAACCCGAACCATAAAAGGGGAACCAAAAGAAGTATCTCGTCTTGAAAGTTGCGCAGGGAGACCTGACAGTTCGAGTACCCGCTGAAAACGCCGAGTATGTCGGCGTGCGCGATGTGGTCGGCCAAGAGGGCCTCGACAAGGTGTTCCAGGTGCTTCGCGCGCCGCACACCGAAGAGCCGACCAACTGGTCACGCCGCTACAAGGCCAACCTGGAAAAGCTTGCCTCCGGTGACGTCAACAAGGTTGCTGAGGTTGTTCGCGACCTGTGGCGCCGCGACCAGGAGCGTGGCCTGTCCGCTGGCGAGAAGCGCATGCTGGCCAAGGCCCGTCAGATTCTGGTCGGCGAACTTGCGCTGGCCGAGAGCACAGACGACGCCAGAGCGTCGATCATCCTGGACGAGGCGCTCGCCGCCGCTTCCTGAATCTCCTGACGCACGAGGACCGGGGTTGACCGGCACGGTCGCGGTGGTCCCGGCCGCCGGCTCCGGTGAACGGCTGGCAGCCGGCGTACCGAAGGCTTTCTATGAGCTGGACGGCCGAACCCTGGTCGAACGTGCCGTCGACGGCCTGCTGGAATCCGGCGTGGTCGACCGCGTGGTCGTGGCGGTACCTGCTGACCGAACCGACCGGGCCAAGCTGATCCTGGGCCGCGACGTGACCGTTGTCGCCGGGGGAGCCAACCGCGGCGATTCTGTCAGCTTGGCGTTGGCTGCCGTCGACGACGGCGAACAACCCGACTTTGTGCTGGTGCACGACGCCGCGCGCGCTCTGACACCGCCCGATCTGGTGGTGCGCGTCGTCGAAGCGCTGCGGGCCGGGCATCCGGCGGTTGTGCCTGCGCTGCCGGTCTCGGACACCGTCAAGACCGTCGACGCCAACGGCGCGGTGCTCGGCACACCGGAGCGAGCCGGCCTGCGCGCCGTACAAACGCCGCAGGGGTTCGCCACCGAGCTGTTGCTCCGGGCCTACCAGCAGGCCGGTACGGCGGATTTCACCGACGACGCGTCCCTGGTCGAGCACATCGGCGGCCAGGTTCAGGTGGTCGTACGGCGATCCGCTCGCCTTCAAGATCACCACCCGGCTGGACCTGCTCCTGGCGCAAGCGATCGTGAGCCAGTGAACGCCCGCGTCGGTCTGGGCACCGATGTCCATGTCATCGAACCCGGCAGGCCGTGCTGGCTGCTGGGCCTGCTGTTCGCCGACGTCGACGGCTGCGCCGGGCACTCCGACGGCGACGTGGCGGTGCACGCGCTGTGCGACGCGCTGCTGTCCGCGGCGGGCCTGGGCGACATCGGCGAGGTCTTCGGTGTCGACGACCCGCGCTGGGCCGGCGTCAGCGGCATGACGATGCTGCGCCACGTCGCGAACCTCGCTCGCCGAGCAAGGCTTTCGGGTCGGCAACGCGGCCGTGCAGGTCATCGGCAACCGACCCAGGGTCGGCCCGCGCCGCGCCGAGGCGCAGGCGGCGCTCTCGGAGGTGCTGAATGCGCCGGTGTCGGTGTCTGCCACCACCACCGACGGGCTGGGGCTGACCGGACGTGGCGAGGGCCGGGCCGCAATCGCGACGGCTTTGCTGCTCGGCGCCGACAACACCTCGCCTTAGCCGGCGATCAGTTCGCATCGCGCTGATCGTTTCCCTGCCGGCGAATGCCGCGCCTGTCCGGCGGCTTGTAGCCGAATCGACTCGGCCGCGGTGGTCATCGGTGCCGTGTTCGGCCCGGTAAGCTGGCACGTCGTGACCGATCGCGCCGACCTGCGGCTACACGACACGGCAACCGGTGCCGTTCGTGATTTCGTTCCGCTGCGGCCCGGGCACGTTTCCATCTACCTGTGCGGTGCCACCGTCCAGGGCCTGCCCCACATCGGCCACGTGCGTAGCGGAGTGGCGTTCGACATCCTTCGGCGCTGGCTGACGGCGCGCGGCTGCGACGTTGCTTTCGTCCGCAATGTCACCGACATCGACGACAAGATCTTGAACAAGGCCGCCGCGGCGGACCGGCCGTGGTGGGAATGGGCGGCCACCTACGAGCGGGCGTTCTCCGCCGCCTACGACGCGCTCGGCGTCCTGCCGCCGTCTGTCGAACCGCGGGCCACCGGCCACATCACCCAGATGGTCGAGCTGATCGAGCAACTGATCGAATCCGGCAACGCCTATGAGGGTTGCGGCGACGTCTATTTCGACGTGATGAGCTACCCCAACTACGGCCAGTTGTCCGGTCATCGGCTCGACGACGTCCATCAAGGCGAAGGCGTCGCAACCGGTAAGCGTGATCAGCGCGACTTCACGCTGTGGAAGGGCGCCAAGCCCGGCGAGCCGTCCTGGCCCACGCCGTGGGGACGCGGACGGCCGGGCTGGCACCTGGAGTGCTCCGCGATGGCCCGCACCTACCTCGGGCCGGAATTCGATATCCATTGTGGTGGAATGGATTTGGTGTTCCCGCACCACGAGAACGAGATCGCGCAGAGCTGCGCCGCCGGCGACAAGTTCGCCAGGTTCTGGCTGCACAACGGCTGGGTCACCCTGGGCGGCGAGAAGATGAGCAAGTCGCTGGGCAACGTGTTGGCGATCCCGGCGATGCTGCAGCGGGTCCGCGCCGCCGAGCTCAGGTACTACCTGGGCAGCGCGCACTACCGCTCGATGCTGGAGTTCTCCGAGACCGCGTTGAAGGACGCGGTCAACGCCTACGTCGGTATCGAGGATTTCCTGCATCGAGTGCGCACCCGGGTCGGTGCGGTCGAGCCGGGCGAGTGGACCCCGCGGTTCGCGGCGGCACTCAATGACGATCTCGCGGTGCCGACGGCGCTGGCCGAGGTGCACCGCACCCGCGCGGAAGGCAACCGTGCGCTCGACGCCGGAGACCACGACGCCGCGCTGGCTGCGGCCGGCGCGATCCGGGCGATGATGGGCATCCTCGGCTGCGATCCGCTCGACGAGCGCTGGGAGTCCCGCGACGAGACGTCGGCCGCGCTCGGTGCGGTGGACGTGCTGGTGCGCGCCGAGCTGGAGCGACGTCAACAGGCTCGCGTGCAACGTGATTGGAAGCTCGCCGACGAGATCCGGGATCGGCTCAAAGACGCCGGCATCGAGGTCACCGACACCGGTGATGGCCCGCAATGGTCGTTGGAGGCCCACGCCGATGGCCGGTAACTCGCAGCGCCGCGGCGCGATACGCAAAGTCGTCCAAGAAGGGCCCGACGGTCGGCTCCGGCGGTCAGGGGCGTCGCGGTCTGGAGGGTCGCGGAGCAACTCCGCCCGCGCACATGCGGCCAAACCATCCGGCCGCCAAGCGCGCCAAGGTGCAGGCGCGCCGGCCCGTCAAGCGCAAGGACGACACCGTCGAGACCGTGCTCGGGCGTAACCCGGTGGTGGAATGTCTGCGCGCAGGGGTCCCGGCCACCGCGCTCTATGTCGCACTCGGCGCTCAGGCCGACGAGCGCCTCAGCGAATCCGTCACTCTGGCAGCCGATTCCGGCATCGCGATCCTGGAAGTTCCGCGTAACGACCTGGACCGGATGACCACCAACGGTTTGCATCAGGGGATTGCGCTGCAGGTGCCGCCGTACGCCTACCTGCATCCCGACGAGCTGCTCAAGATTGCCCTGAACAATCCGCCCGCACTGCTGGTCGCGCTCGACAACATCTCCGATCCGCGGAATCTCGGCGCGATCGTGCGCTCGGTCGCGGCGTTCGGCGGCCACGGAGTGTTGATTCCCGAGCGGCGATCTGCCTCGGTGACCGCGGTCGCCTGGCGAACCAGCGCGGGCGCCGCTGCGCGGATTCCCGTCGCGCGTGCCACCAATCTCAATCGGACACTGAAGGATTGGGCCGACAAAGGCCTACAGCTCGTGGGGCTTGACGCCGACGGTGACACGATCGTCGACGACGTGGACGGCGCCGGCCCGATCGTCGTGGTGGTGGGATCGGAAGGCAAGGGGCTGTCCCGGCTGGTGCGTCAGAGCTGCGACGGGGTGGTGTCGATTCCGATGGCCGGCCCCACCGAGTCGTTGAATGCTTCGGTGGCCGCCGGCGTGGTGCTGGCTGAAATCGCGCGTCAACGTAGGAGTTAGCGCAGCGATGGTCGGCCATCTGCTGCGCGGCCACAAGATTCTCGTCGCTACCGGGGCTTTCGCCGGCTATACCGCGGTCATGACTGTGCTGGAACGCCGTATGCGGGCCACCGGGGGCCCTGGGATCATCCCATTTGAACTGGCCGGCAGCGGTTTCCGCGCCGAACAGATCATGGCGCAGTGGGGGCGTGACGGCGAGCGGGCAGCGCGCGCGTCGATGTGGCTCGACTTCGGATACATGACGACCTACGGCGCCCTCACGGCACTACTGGTCGAGCGCGCACGCCGGCGTCGGGGGCATCCGTACGCGCTGACCTCCGTCGTGGCCGTCGCGGTCGCGGGTGACGCAATCGAAGGAATCTCGCTGCTCAAGGTGCTCGACCGCGAGCGCGTCGACATGCACGCGCGCCGAGCGCGGGCAGCTGCACTGGTCAAATTCGCGGCCCTCGCCGGAGCACTTGGGTATGTCTTGGCCGAAGCCGTCGGCTCTGCTGTCACAGCAGCCACGTCAGCACCGTCTTAGCTGGGTGAGTCGGACGTGGAAACGAGACCACATGCGATATCAAACGCCGAGCAGTCGGGCCGAAGCCCACAGCGCCAGCACCGAGGCCACCAATGATGTGGGGACGGTGAACAAGCCGAGCCGGGTGTACTCTCCGACGCTGGCAGTGATGTCGTAACGTCGTAAGACGCTGCGCCACAGCAGGTTCGACAACGAACCGACATAGGTCAGGTTCGGGCCGATGTTCACGCCGATCAGCACGGCCAACACCGCGGCCGGGCCGGCCGGCGCCACCAGTGGCACCAGTACCAGCGTCGCGGGCAGGTTGTTGACGATGTTGGCCAGCACGGCCGCCAGCGCCGCGTACCCGAGCAGGGCGAGCAATCCCGAGCCGGACGGCAGCAGCGCACCCATCCGGCCGGACACGCCGTTGCGCATCACCGCCTGCACGACGACACCAAGCGCGAGCACGAACACCAGAAACGGCACGTTCACCGCGCGCACGATTTCCACCGCCGAGGTGTGGCGGCGGGCGAGGCTGCGCACCGCCATCACTGCCGCCCCGGCCAGCGCCGCCCATGCCGGCGCCACGTCTACGGCTTCGGCGACAACGAACCCGACCAGCGTCAGAGCCACCACCACCAACGCGAACACCGGTGTCGGAGGAGCGGTTTCATCCTCGATGGGTTCAGGCGGCACGTCGAGATCGCGACGGAAGAACACCCGGAAAACGAGGTAGACGGTGCCCACCGCGGCCAGCCACGGCAGCGTCATCAGCAACGTGAACTTGATGAACGACAGCTTCGAGGCGTTAAAGGCAAGCAGGTTGGTCAGATTGGACACCGGAAGAAGCAGCGAAGCGGCATTGGCCAAGTGCGCGGTGGCGTAGGCGTGCGGCCGTACCGGTGCCCGCAGCCGCCGAACCGTGGTCAACACCACCGGGGTGAGCAGCACCACGGTGGCGTCCAGGCTCAGCGCCGCGGTGATGACCGCTGCGATCACGAACACCTGTCCCAGCAGACGTCGTGAACCCACCCGCCCGCGCGCCATCGCCGCCCCGGCCGCCTCGAACAGGCCTTCGTCGTCACACATCTTCGCCAACACCAGCACCGCGCCCAAGAACGCGACGACTTTCAGCAGACGCTCGGCCTCAATTGTCGCGTCGTGCAACGAGATCGCACCGACGGCCAGCAACAGCACCACGGCGGGCACCGCCGCGAACGCTTCCGGCCAGCCCCGTGGACGGGCGACCGCGAACGCCAGCACCGCCGCCAGCGACAGGACAGCCAGAAGGAGCGTCAAACTCGCGCCCAGGGGTCTTCGCGCCGCCATACCGTCGGCATGTCCAGCGCGACACCGTCGCGCTCGGCCAGCCCACTCAGGATGCGCAGCGACACGTCCAAGTCGTCGGCGACATAGGGCAAGGCTCGCAACGGCTTTGACAACGGCCGGAAGAAGTCGTCCCAGTGCACCAGGACCACCCGTCGTGCCCCGACGGTGCGCACCGTCTCCGCCCAGTAGTCGACGACATACGACTCCGGCTGCACGCCGAGCTGGCCCACGCCGAGATAGACGACGTCCGCGCGCTGCCCGGCCAGCGAACCTTTCACAAACCCGGCGCTGCCCTGGATCAAGACTCGACGGTCTGAGGAACGGTGGTGGATCAGCGTCGGCCCAGGCCTCTCCGCATCGGTAGGCAGCAGCCCTCACCGGCGGCACGACGGGCTGGTCGATGGTGCCGGGAAACCGGTCAGGTGGACTGTGGTGCGATTTCACGAGTGTTATGTCGAAGTCGCCCAACCGAATTGGCGCACCCGATTCGGCGACCACCAACCGGGTCTCGTCAAGGCCGTAGCCACGGCCGACATTCGCCGCGGACTCGCCGCCGACCAACTGCGCGCCGGTGCGGTCTGCGACGAGCGCGGAATCCAGGGCGTGGTCGAAGTGCGTGTGCACCGGTACGACCGCCGCGAGGCGTTTGACCCCGACCCGCGCGAGACACCCGTCGACCCGGGCCGGCGACGGCGCCACTTTGCCGAGCCCGACCCGGGCCAGGCTTGGCCGGGAGAAGAAGCCGTCGGTCATCAGTGCCGAGGTGCCGTCGTCGATCAGCAGTGTCGACACCCCCAGCCACGTCACGGTCAGCGGCGCGTCGGAATCGGCGGCCGGCACGGTGAAGCGGTGTGCGTGCCGCGCTAGGTCTGGACGCCCCGGTCGCAGTCGCATCAGCAGAACGCCTTCAGGTCGATGCCGTCGGCCGCCAGTCGCTCCCGGACAGCGGTCGCGATCTGCACCGCGCCGGGTGAATCACCGTGCACGCAGACCGATTCGACGTTCACCGTGACCGTCGAGCCGTCGACGGCGGTGACGGTTCCCGAGGTCACCATGGCCAGCACGCGCTCGGCGATGGCGGCTGGCGTCGTCCAGCACCGCACCGGGTTCGCGCCGCGAGACGAGTTGGCCGTCCGGCTGATAGGCGCGGTCGGCGAATGCCTCGGCCACGGTGCGAAGGCCGCGCTGGCCGGCTTCGTCGAAGAAGGCCGAGCCCGCCAAGCCGAGCACCGGCAGCTCCGGGTCGACGGTCCGCACCGCCTCCGCCACGGCGGCCGCCTGCTCGCGATTGGTCACGATCGTGTTATACAGCGCGCCATGGGGTTTGACGTAGGAGACCGGGGAGCCGGCGGCCTGCGCCAGTCCGTGCAGGGCGCCGATCTGATAGACGACGTCGGCGAGCAGATCCTCGGGGGTGACGTCGATGAAGCGGCGGCCGAAGCCGGCCAAGTCGCGGTAGCTCACCTGCGCGCCGATCCGCACGCCGCGCTCGGCCGCCAGCCGGCACACCGACAGCAGTCCGGCCGGGTCGCCCGCATGGAATCCGCACGCGACGTTGGCGCTGGTGACGATGCCGAGCATGGCGTCGTCGTCGCCGAGCCGCCAGACGCCGAAGCCCTCACCCAGGTCGGCATTGAGGTCGATTCTGGCCACGGTCGATAGCTTAGGCGCGCGGCCGCGCGTAGCTTCAGGCCTGTGACGATTGACGGCAAAGTAGTGGCGATCACCGGAGCCAGCAGCGGGATTGGCGAGGCGACAGCCGAGCTTCTCGCCGAGCGGGGCGCGAAGCTCGTGCTGGGCGCGCGCGGCACAGACAAGCTGAACGCGGTTGCGGCGCGACTATCGGCCTCTGGTGGTGACGTAGTCACCAAGGCGACCGATGTCAGCCGTCGCGGCGATCTCGCGGAATTCGTCTCGCTGGCCACCGATACCTACGGCCGGCTCGACGTGCTGGTCAGTAATGCTGGCATCATGCCAGTCTCGCCGTTCGACGAGCATAGCGTCGACGACTGGGAAGCGATGGTCGACGTCAACGTCAAAGGTGTCCTCTTCGGCATCGCTGCGGCGCTCCCGGTGTTCCGCCGGCAGGGTTTTGGGCACTTCGTCAACACGGCGTCCACTGCCGCCCTCCGGGTAACGCCCGGCCAGTCCGTGTACGCCGGCACCAAGATGGCAGTGCGCGCCATTTCGGAGGGCCTTCGTCAGGAGGCTGGCCAAGATCTGCGCGTGACGATCATCTCGCCGGGCATGACATCGACGAATTTCGCAGAGTCGATTACCGATCCGGCCACAAGGGCTGACTTGGAGCGGCGCCGCGATCTCATCGCGATGCCACCCGCCGCCGTCGCGCGGGCGATCGCCTTCGCGATCGAGCAGCCGTCGGATGTCGACGTCGGTGAGATCGTCGTGCGGCCGACCGCTCAGGCGTAGTCGCCGAAAGACGGCTCACCCGCGAAATGCCCGGTAACCTCACAGTTCATGAGCCCACTGCCGCGACGCCGGGCGACGCTGGCGTCGCTGGCGGCTGAGCTCAAGGTCTCTCGCACGACCATCTCAAATGCCTACAACCGGCCCGATCAGCTCTCGGATGCGTTGCGTGAACGGGTGCTCGCCACCGCGAAACGGCTGGGCTACCCGGGACCCGACCCGGTCGCGCGATCGCTGCGTACCCGCCGGGCCGGTGCGGTGGGCCTGGTGATCACCGAACCACTCACCTATGCCTTCAGCGACCCCGCGGCGCTGGATTTCGTTGCGGGACTTGCGCAATCGTGCGAAGAGGGCGGGCAGGGGCTGCTGCTGGTCGCGGTGAGCCCGAGTCGCAGTGTCGCCGACGGGACCGCGTCGGTGCTCGCCGCCGGCGTGGACGGCTTCGTGGTCTACTCGGCGGCCGGCGACGATCCCTACCTGCAGGTGGTGTTGCAGCGGCGACTGCCGTTGGTGGTGGTCGACCAACCCAAAGGCGTGCCCGGCGCATCCTGGGTCGGCATCGACGACCGCGCCGCGATGCGCAAGATGGCCGATTACGTCCTCGGTCTGGGCCACCGCGAGATCGGGCTGCTGACGATGCGGCTGCTACGAGACCGGCACCAGGGTCTGGTCGACCCGAAGCGCCTGCACGCGTCGACATTTCACGTGCAGAGCGAACGCATCCGCGGTGTCCGCGAGGCGATGGCCGCCGCCGGCGTCGACCCGGATTCCTTGACCGTCGTCGAAAGCCACGAGCACACTCCGACATCCGGTGGCGTCGCCGCGCAAATCGCGCTGAAGGCCAACCCGCGGATCACGGCATTGATGTGCACCGCCGACGTGCTGGCGGTGTCGGCGATGGACTATCTGCGCGCCCGTGGCAAGTTCGCGCCCGGCCAGATGACGGTCACCGGCTTCGACGGCGTGCCCGAGGCGATGAGCCGCGGTCTGACCACGGTCGCGCAGCCGAGCCTGCAAAAGGGCCGTCGCGCAGGCGAACTCTTGCTGAGCGGAGATCTCAACCCGACGATCGAGGTGATCAGACACCGCAGCTGATCCGCGGACGAACCGCCGGACCGCCGGCCTGAGGCGATCAGACGTTAGCGGTGTCCCCGTTGCCGATCAGCAGTCGAACCGCCAGATCCAGTCGCTTGCTGACGTCGGTGGCCGATGCCCGCCGGGTCAGCCACGCCAGCAGATTCGACAGCCACACATCCGAGATCACCCGCGAGATGTGGTACTGGTCTTCACTCGGTTCGCCGTCGCTCATCGCGCGGGCGAACATCGAGTCGATCAGCTTCTCGACGTGATCGACTTCACCCGCCGCCGACGCGTCCGCGAAGACGTAGGCGCGGGTCATCGCCTCGGTGAGCAGCGGATTGCGCTGCATCGCGCGGTTGAGCTTGCTGACCATGAAGTTCAGCCGCTGATACGGCGTTCCGCCGGTCAGCGCGGAGCGGTCGGTCTTGGCGTCGATCCGTTCGAACTCGCGGCCCAGCGCGGATACCAGCAGGTGCACCTTGGACGGGAAGTACCGGTACAGCGTGCCCACCGCGACGTCTGCGCGATCGGCCACCGCGCGCATCTGAACAGCCTCGTAGCCGCCTTTGGAGGCGATCGCCATCGTGGCGTCCAGGATGCGCTTACGACGCTCCCGCTGCGCCTCGGAGCCGAGTTCCGACTCGGCCAGTACCGCCACGTTCATCACCTCACGAGGTTGCGCAGAGGACGAACCCGAGGGTTTCCCCGACGTGGTGTGTGCCGGCCCCGAATCTAAAGGGGTCATTTGACGGACAGCTCCTTTTTCTGCGCGCTCGCTCGAAACGATACGCATGCCGAGCGCGAATCTCTCACCTCCGTGCGGCCGGGACACCGGGATGTCCTGCTGCGATGGCATTCGACTTGACGGTCGAACACTGGCACTATTAGAACACGTTCTAGTGCCGTGCGGTGCGTCTCGCGCTGCGCCATTTTCCGTCGATCGAGGAGCTCGGGTGGCCACGACTTCCAGCACCATTTCCGCCGAACAGTTTGCGGCGCGGGAGTTGGTCCGCGACTGGGCTGCCGGCTCCGGCGCGACGGAAGCGGTCCGGGATATCGAGCAGGGTGAGCCGAAAGCCTGGCAGCCGGTGTTCGAGGGCCTGGCCGACCTGGGCCTGTTCGGCGTCGCGGTTCCCGAGGACTGCGGCGGCGCCGGCGGAAGCATCGAGGACCTCGCCGCGATGGTCGAGGAGGCGGCCAGGGCGTTGGTGCCCGGCCCGGTGGCGACCACGGCGTTAGCCACACTCGTAGTGTCCGATCCGACAGCTGCGCGAGGCCCTCGCGTCCGGGGAGCGCACCGCCGGGGCTGCCTTCGACAGCGACGTCGAGTTCGACGAGGCGGACGTCGCAGGTGTCCGGGACCGTGCCGTGGGTGCTCGGCGGCGTCGCCGACGGACTGCTGCTGGTGCCGGCCGGCCAGACGTGGCTGCTCATCGACGCTACGGCTGAGGGCGTGGCCGTCGAGCCGCTGCAGGCCGCCGACTTCTCCCGGCCGCTGGCGCGGGTGGTGCTCACCTCGGCTCCGGCCACCGTGATCGACGCTCCCACGGGTTGGGTGACCGACCTGACCGTGACGGTGCTGTCCGCCGAAGCGGCGGGGATCACCCGCTGGGCGCTGGACACCGCCGTCGCCTATGCGAAGGTGCGTGAGCAGTTCGGCAAACCGATCGGCAGTTTCCAGGCGATCAAGCACCTGTGCGCCGAAATGCTTTGTCGCACAGAGCAGGTGGCGGTGGCCGCCGCCGACTGCAGCCCGCGCCGCCCACGACGGCGACCCAGGTCAACTCTCCATCGCCGCGGCCATCGCCGCGGGCGTCGCGATCGACGCCGTCAAGGCCAACGCCAAGGACTGCATCCAGGTGCTCGGCGGCATCGGGATCACCTGGGAGCACGACGCGCATCTGTATCTGCGCCGGGCTTATGGAATCGGGCAGTTCCTCGGTGGGCCCGCCCGCTGGCTGCGCCGGACCGCCGAGCTGACCCAGGACGGTGTCCGCCGCGATCTCGGCATCGACCTCAGCGACGTCGCCGACCTGCGGCCCGAGATCGCCGAGGCGGCCGCGGGAGTCGCCGCGCTGCCGGAGGACAAGCGGCAGGCCAAGCTGGCCGAGACAGGGCTGTTGGCGCCGCACTGGCCCGCGCCGCACGGCCGCGGGGCGGGGCCGGCCGAGCAGTTGCTGATCGATCAGGAACTGGCGTCGGCCGGCGTGACCCGGCCCGACCTGGTGATCGGCTGGTGGGCCGCGCCGACAATTCTCGAACACGGCACGCCCGAGCAGGTCGAGCGTTTCGTTCCGGGCACCCTGAGCGGCGAAATCTTCTGGTGCCAACTGTTTTCCGAGCCCGGAGCCGGATCGGACCTGGCATCGCTGCGCACCAAGGCGGTGCGGGTCGACGGCGGCTGGGAGCTGACCGGGCAGAAGGTGTGGACCTCGTCGGCGCACAAAGCGCAGTGGGGTGTCTGCCTGGCCCGAACCGACCCCGATGCCCCGAAGCATAAAGGCATCTCGTACTTCTTGATCGACATGAGCTCGCCCGGCATCCTGATCCGGCCGCTGCGCGAGATCACCGGCGACGCGCTGTTCAACGAGGTCTTCCTCGACAGCGTGTTCGTTCCCGACGAGCTGGTGGTCGGCACGGTCAACGACGGCTGGCGGCTGGCCCGCACCACGCTGGCCAACGAGCGCATCGCGATGGCGGCGGGGACCGCGCTGGGCAACCCGATGGAAGAGCTGCTCGCCGAGGCGGCCAAGGCGAATCTCGATGTCGCACAACAGGATCAGCTCGCGCATTTGATCATCACCGCGCAGGTCGGCTCGCTGCTCGATCAGCGCATCGCTCAGCTCGCGGTGGGCGGCAAAGACCCCGGCCCGGAGTCGAGTGTGCGCAAGCTCATCGGCGTGCGTTACCGGCAGGCACTGGCGGAGTTCCGGATGGATCTGGCGGACGGCCATGGCATCGTCTTCGACAAGCGAGTCAAGGACTTCCTCAACACCCGCTGCCTGACGATCGCCGGCGGCACCGAGCAGATTCTGCTGACGGTGGCCGCCGAGCGGCTACTGGGCCTGCCGCGCTGATTGTCCGGTCAACTGAGCGGTCAGCGCGGAGGGCCGAGAATAATCTGTCCGAACTTGTCCGCTCCCTCGGCCATCCGTTCGGGTGAGATCTCGAAACCCTCGGGGCGCGGCGTGGCCCTGTCACGACCGGCGTAGCGGAACATGCCCTCGATTCCAGCGGGCGTGTTGATCATCAGCAGATCGGCCTTCTTGGATGTGATGCGGTATGCGTGCGGAATGTTCTTGGGCAAGAACACGATTCCGCCCTCCGACAGCTCCATCTCCTCATCGTCGAGCCAGAGCAACGCGGTCCCTTTGATCAGCATGAAGACCTCGTCCTCGCGGGTGTGTTTGTGATACGGGGGTGCTTCGCCTTCGCTGACGTCGAAGCGGCCGACCATCAACTGACCATTGGTGGCTTTACCGTCGAGCAAGATCGCCAGCGTGCCGCCGTCTAGCCATTCCAGTTGTTGTTGCTGCTCCGGTTGGGCCAGGTATGCCATGCTCATGAGTCATCCCTCTTCAGTCAGTTGGGCGACTTCAATGTCGAAGATTGAGATTATCCGTGAGGCGCGGGAAATGCGACGGTGATGAAGTCCTTGCACGAGCTTGCTTGCGGCTCGGCGCCTGCGCGCGTGCCGTCGGACTACTCGCCGCCCTGACCGTATTGGCCTCGTCGTGGTCGTCCAGTAGCCGGTTTCCCTTGTATTTCGGTAGCCATCTCGGCCTCGATAACGGGATCGGCGGCTAGGCGGTGGGCGACAGACGCTCATTTCATGGTGGCGAGGTTGTGCCAAAAGTTCTTGAGGCTGTCCGTGCCGCCGAACAGCGTGGTGAAGTTGGTGGAGTCGACGAGGACGATGTCGCCGGCGCGCCGCCCGGACGGCGGCATCCAGATCAGCGCGTTGAACTCGGTGTAACCGGCCGCAGTGAACGGATGTGGCCGGTTCGGGTCGATGCGTTGGCGGCCCAGCACCCGAACGGAATCGGTTTCGGGCGCGGTGAGTTCGTAATGCGGTAGGTGCGGGTGGAAGTTGAACGTAGTGACGTTGTCGAGCAGCCGAGGCGTGTCGAGATCGCGAAACGCGGTCAGCGGCGCGATGTCACTGGTGCCGTCCACCACCGCGGGCCGCAGTCCCCAGGTGTTGTGGACTGGGACGTCGAGAGCCTCCATCAGCGAGCGGGTGTACTGACTGAACCGCTGTTGACGCGGCACCAGTGGGTCGCCGTGGTGGCGGTATTCGACCTGCCGCTGTGCGAAATCGTCGGTGAAGCCGACGTCGTGATGCGGGGCCAGGAGCAGACAGGTTCCGTCGCGTTGCAGCCATTCCGCGAATGGCGGAGATCTCCTCGGGTGAGGCTTCCTGCTCAGATAGCAGATGGTCGAGTCCGAACACCATCAGGGTGTCGGTGTCGGCCAGCACCCGTTCGTCGATCGGAAGCCGGTAGCCCGCCTGGTCGATGCGCTGAAAGACGGCGACGGGGTGCCCGGTAGCCTCACCCGCCAACTCCTGAAAGGCCAGTGTTGAGCGGTGGAATAGCTCTAGCGTTCCGGCGATGCCCTGAAGAAACTGCGCCTCGTCGTACTCGGGCGTCTCGTAGCTGGGCCACGCCGCATTGCGGACTTCGGTGATGGTGGAGAACCGGTTGTACAGTGCGGCCGGATCACGTTGAGCTTCCCAGGGATAGCTCCACGTCCAGTAGATGCTGATGCGCCGCCGTCCGTTGTGACGCCGCCGGATGTGGGTTTGGTTGTAGGTGCGTGCTGGCGTCAGCTTGCCCATCGCATGCCCTCTCAACTCTCGAGCGTGGCAAGGTATCTCAGCGCACCGATGCCGGGTAGGAAGAAGTAGGCACCGCCCTTGAGGGTGGTGAAGGCCGGAAGTCCTTTGAGGACTTTGCGGATCGGCCGGTTCGGGATCGTGTATTCCAGCGAGCCATCCTGGGTGCCGGCGATGGGGTCGCGTTCGTTGCCCAGCTCATGAAAGGCACGATCGTTGATCCAGACGTTCTGCGCGAACTCGAATTGGCGAATCAGGCTGGCGCAGATGATGAATGCGGCGATGCCGCGGTCCACCCCGTCGTCGGCCGCGCCCTCCGGTAATGCCTCGCCATAGGTCGCGCCCCGGCGGATCATCCGGCGGCGGTTCATATTCACCGCAGTGTCGCGCGGGTTGAGCCGGCGGGCGTGTGATCCCAGCGGCACCGCGTAACCGTGCGGGTCCATCTCCTTGTAATTGAAGTCGTTGTTGCGCATGGGGTCCGCGCCCAACTCGGGATCGTCGTGCTCGGGCGACAGCACCAGCGGGGCGCCGCTGCGCCAACGGCCCATGAACTTCGCGGCGAGCAACTCCTGCCCTTCCGGGGTTTCCGCCTGTTCGCGCAGATAGTCCCTGAACAGCCCAACGTGTTCTTCCAGCCGCCGATACGCCATGTAACTACCGTTGCGGGACAGCACATCCGGCTGGGGCAGATTGGCGGGCGGCCCGTCTTCATCTGGGTAGCCGAGAATGAATTCGCCCGGCTTCAGGGGTGCTCCCGAGCCCGGCGTGGGTTCCTCGCCGGAGCCTTCCATCACCGGCTGCGAGAGCCGGTCCCGGAACCCGAAGTGATCATGCGCGTAGTTGAACGGCGGTGTGGCGTTCAAATCCAGCACCGACAGGCTGCGGACACCGGGACACCGGGCGACCAGCTTGTCGTGTTCGCTCGTGCTCCGACGGTGTTGGTCCTCGGTGCGGGCGAACAAGATCGCGATGGCGTGCAAATCGTCGCCGGCCAAACCACCGACCCAATGGTCGGGATGATTCGTTCCGGTATCACCGAGGATGTCGGCGCGGGCCGCCATCCCTTCGCGAAACTCCTGAGGGAACGTCGCCAGCGCGTCCTCGTGTACGCCGAGCGCACGTAGACCGTTCCAGGTGAACGCCACCGTGATCCAACGCTGGGTATCGTCCATGGTGGCGCGGGCATCTGAGGTGGACTGGACCCGATCCAGCAGTTCGGCCAACCACGCCCGACCCCCTGCGGGATTGTCGAACGACAGGAACTCATAACGGCCCGTCATCGCCGGGGTACGAGTCAGCAAGATGTGCTGTATGTCGTCGAATTCGAGCATCGTCCGCACGCGCTTTCGCGTATCTACTGCATCTGGTCGAGCATGTCGGAGAATGCCGACTTGAGCCGCAGCGCCTTCTTGATCTCCTCGGCCGTCACGTACGGGTACTCGCCGTATTCCAGGAAGCTGGGGCACTGATGGTCGCGGACGAACTTTATGAACGCCTCTGGGTTCGTCTTCCAGTCCTCAGGAAAGCCTTCGAGATTGGTGAAGACAGTGGTGATCCCGGTCGCGCTGAACAGCTTGATCGCGTCCTCGGTGTACTTGTCGAAATCGGTGTCGAAGATGCCCATGTATTGGAAGTGCAGACCCGAACCGACGTCGAAGAGATTCCACCGCAAGTAGTGCAACTTGAGCGGCGCCAAAGCCTCGGGACTCGCTGCGATGGTTTCTTCGATGGTCTTCCCGTAGGCGCGGACCGCTTCTTCCCGGCCCTCTTTGACCTTCGCGATGAGGGAGAAGCCGTAGCAGGCCGGTGTCCGGGGGTATATCGGGCCGTACCGTCCGCGCTCCTCGTGGAAGTAACCCTCTTCAGGGATCGCCAGCGCAGCTGGCTTGGTCCAATCGTGATCGCTCGCCACCATGTCGGCTCCTGTGCTCGAAGCTGGTAGAGGGGACAGTACGCCGGATCGCACCGCCGTAAGCTCGGGTCCACCGATGGGTACCGTGCTGATTCCGATTCCCGACCGCGACTTCGACCCGACCGAAGTCGCCGTCAGCTGGCAGGTACTGCGCACCAACGGTCACCGGGTCGTCTTCGCCACCGAAAATGGCGCACCCGGAATCGCCGACGAGATCATGGTCAGCGGCCGCGGCCTGGACTTTTGGTCGGCGGTACCGGTGCTGGGGACGATCACGGTCGTCGGGCGGGCGCTGCGGGCCAACAAGGACGCTCGCGAGGCGTACCGGGAAATGCTGAACTCGCCCGAACACCAGAACCCGTCCAGCTGGGCGGAAACCACGCTCGATGGCATCGACGCGTTGCTGCTGCCCGGCGGACACCGGGCCCGCGGCATGCGCTCCTACATCGACAGCGAGACCCTGCACCGCCTCGTCGTCGACGCCTTCGCCCGCGGGCTGAAGGTCGCGGCGATCTGCCACGGTGTGCTGCTCGCCGCCCGCAGCATCGATCCGGCGACCGGTCATTCGGTGCTCTACGGTCGCCGCACCACCGCGCTGACGTGGGCGCTGGAACGCACCGCGTGGCGGCTCAGCCGGATCACCCGGTTCTGGGACCGCGACTACTACCGGACTTACAGCGAGGAGCCCGGGCAGCCACCCGGTTACATGTCCGTGCAGTCGGAAGTCACTCGCGCCCTGCAGAATCCGACGGACTTCTGCGAGGTTGAGCGAGGCTCGCCGCACTGGCGGACGAAAACCTCGGGGATGGCCCGCGACACCGTGGACGATTCACGGCCGGCGTTCGTCGTCGACGACGGCTCTTATGTGTCGGCGCGCTGGCCGGGCGATACCCACACGTTCGCAAACACGTTGTCCCGCAAGCTTTGACGCCTCAGGAGAAGTTGGCTTGCGCGCAGGTGCTCGGCGAGGTGATGTTGACCCCGCTGTAGACCACCTGGATATGCGTGCAGGAGATCACGTTGATGTTCAGCCGGGGCTGACCGGTGTGCCAGTCGGTCGCGTCGATCCGGCCGACGGTCTGATATTTCTCCGGCGGGCCCTCGCCCATGTAGATCGTGGTGACCTCATCGGCGCCACCGTCCTTGTTCACCCGGTCGTACTGGGCGGTCGCGTGCACGTCCAAATACGCGGTGCGGCTGTTGGGCCGGATCGTGGTGCTCTGCCGCGACCACAGGTCGTTCGGAAACCCGATCACCCCGTCGCCGGACTTGCGGTCGGCGCCGACGGTGAAGTCGCAGCTGCCGTTCGCGGGATGGCAGTCGAGCCGGGAGAACGTCTCCAGCTGGGTGCCGTCGCGGCAGCGGCGTGAGCGTGGTGGCGTTGTTGCTCGCTGCCGACGACACCGCGGGCGGCGTCAACACCAGCATCAGACCGACGCCTGCCAACGCCGTGACCAGCCGCTTCATCTGCTTCGTCCTCCGTCTCGCTGCGCTTGAGCAGAACTTACGCTGCGGCTATTCGTCGTAGGTGACTTCGACCGAATCGGTCTCCGGGTGCGCCTGGCACGCCAGGATCAACCCGTCGTCGAGATCCTGCTGCTCCAGCACATCGTTGACTTCCATGCGCACCTTGCCATTGCGCAGCGTGGTGGCGCAGGCACCGCAGTGGCCCTCGCGACAGGAGAACGGCGCGTCCAGACCGGCATCGAGCAGCACGTCGAGCAGCTTCGCCTTGCGCGGCCACGACACGGTGTGGGTTTGGCCGTCCAACTCCACGACGGCGCTTGCCGGGCCCTTGTCGCTGTCGTCCTCTTCAATCTTCACCGCGGCGAACGGGTCGCTGTCCAGTGACTTGAACACTTCGAGATGCAGTTGCGCCGCAGGCACTTTCAGACTTTCGAGCGCTTCGCGGGCGGCCTCCATGAACGGCCCCGGCCCGCAGATGAACGCCTGCCGGTCGGTGAACGGGGCGGCCAGCTGCGCCAGCGCGTTTGCCGACGGCAACCCCTGCAGCGATTCCAGCCAGTGCACGACGGTCAACCGGTCCGGGTACTTGGCGGCGAGCTCGCGCAGCGCATCACTGAAGATCACCGACCGCTCGTCGCGGTTGGCGTACACCAGCACCACTTGGCCGCCGCCTTCGGACAACGCGGACTTGCAGATCGACATGATCGGTGTGATTCCACTGCCGGCGGCGAGCAGCACGAAGTCGCTGTCGAGGGTCTTGGGCACGAAGTTGCCGGACGGCGCCAGCACGTGAACGCGCATGCCGGCGTGGGCGTTGTCGCACAGCCAGTTCGATGCGTAGCCGTCTTTGTCCCGCTTGACGGTGACGGTCAGCGCCTCGTCGGCGAACGGTGAGCTGCACAGCGAATAACAGCGGGCCACCGAACCGGTGCGATCGCTGGGAATGCGCAGCGTCAGGAACTGGCCAGGCGCGTAGCGCAGTCGCTCGGCCGGTACCTGGGAATCCTCGGGAACCGTGAAGACCAGCGACCGCGCATCGGCGGTCTCGGTGACGACGTCGGCGATCTCGAGCTCCAGAACGTGGCTGCCGAGCGGCTCGTCGGGAATTGCGCCCGTCACTACCCCCGCCCTTCCTTCCGTCATAACTAGAACAGGTTACAGAAACTTGGATACGCATGGCTACCAGCCGCAGCAACACGCTGCTCGACACAAATCGGAACGTGTTCTAGTCTTTGTCTACATAAGCCACCTTATGGAGGAAGCCGTGACGTCCATTCAACAACGTGACGCCCAGTCGGTCCTAGACGGCATCGACGAACTACTGCCCAAGCTGCGCCAGCGCGCCCAGGAAACTGAGGACCTGCGGCGTTTGCCGGATGCCACGGTGAGTGAGCTCCAGGAAATCGGCTTCTTCAAGCTGCTGCAGCCCAAGCAGTGGGGCGGCCTGGAAACCGACCCCGCGGTGTTCTACGAGGCGGTCCGCCGGATCGCCAGCGCATGCGGGTCCACCGGCTGGGTCAGTTCGATCATCGGCGTGCACAACTGGCACCTGGCGCTGTTCGACCAGCAGGCTCAGGACGAGGTCTGGGGCGACGACGCAGGAGTGCGTGTCTCGTCGTCCTACGCCCCGATGGGTGCGGGCACGGTCGTAGACGGCGGCTACCTGGTCAACGGATCGTGGAACTGGTCGTCGGGCTGTGACCACGCAACGTGGGCCTTCCTCGGTGGTCCGGTCATCAAGGACGGGCGGCCGGTCGACTTCGGCAGCTTCCTGATCCCGCGCACCGAGTACCGCATCGACGATGTCTGGCATGTGGTGGGCCTCAAGGGAACTGGCAGCAATACCGTCGTCGTCAAGGACGTCTTCGTGCCGCGGCACCGGTTCCTGTCCTACAAGCAGATGAACGACGGCACCGCCGGCGGTTATGAGAACAACACCGCCCCGGTGTACAAGATGCCTTGGGGCACAATGCATCCCACGACCATCTCGGCGCCGATCGTCGGCATGGCCTACGGCGCCTACGACGCGCACGTAGAGCACCAGGGCAAGCGGGTGCGTGCCGCGTTCGCCGGTGAGAAGGCCAAGGACGACCCGTTCGCCAAGGTCCGCATCGCCGAAGCCGCCAGCGACATCGATGCCGCGTGGCGGCAACTGATCGGCAACGTCAGCGACGAGTACGCGCTGCTCTCCGCCGGCAAGGAGATCCCGTTCGAATTGCGGGCCCGCGCCCGTCGCGACCAGGTACGTGCCACCGGGCGTTCCATCGCCTCCGTCGACCGGTTGTTCGAGGCCTCCGGCGCCACCGCGTTGGCCAGCGATGCACCGGTGCAACGGTTTTGGCGCGATGCGCACGCCGGCCGGGTGCACGCGGCCAACGACCCCGAGCGGGCTTACCAGATCTTCGGTAATAACGAGTTCGGGCTGCCGCCCGGCGACACCATGGTCTGAGCGGTGCGCGCCGACGACGATGCAGAGCGCAGCGATGAGGAGAAGTGGCGCTAAGTGACGGCTACAAAAGAGCTGACGTTCGAATCCACCTCTCGCTACGTCGAAGTCGACGTCGACGGACCGCTGAAGCTGCACTACCACGAGGCCGGTGTCGGCAACGAGCAGACGATCGTGCTGTTGCACGGCGGTGGGCCGGGTGCGGCGAGCTGGACGAACTTCTCCCGCAACATTCCGGTGCTGGCGGAGCAATTTCACGTGCTGGCCGTCGACCAGCCCGGCTACGGCCTCTCGGACAAGCGCGCCGAGCACGGGCAGTTCAATCACTACGCGGCCCGGGCACTGAAGGGTCTGTTCGATCACCTGGGTCTGGGACGTGTTCCGCTGGTGGGCAATTCGCTCGGCGGCGGCACCGCGGTCCGGTTCGCGCTGGATTACCCGGACAAGGCCGGCAAGTTGGTGCTGATGGGCCCCGGCGGGCTCAGCATCAACCTGTTCGCGCCCGACCCCACCGAGGGCGTCAAGCGGCTCGGCAAGTTCTCTGTCGAGCCGACCCGCGAGAACCTCGAGGCGTTCCTGCGGGTGATGGTCTACAACCAGAAGCTGATCACCCCGGAACTGATCGAGCAGCGCTTCGAGCTGGCCAGCACACCGGAATCGCTGACGGCGACCCGAGCGATGGGAATGTCGTTCGCCGGGGCCGATTTTGAGCTCGGCATGATGTGGCGCGAGGTGCACAAACTGCGCCAGCCGGTGCTGCTGATCTGGGGCCGCGAAGACCGGGTCAACCCATTGGACGGCGCGCTGGTGGCGCTCAAGACGATTCCGCGCGCGCAGCTTCACGTGTTCGGCCAGTGCGGGCATTGGGCGCAGGTGGAGAAGTTCGACGAATTCAACAAGCTGACCATCGACTTCCTGGGAGGTGTGTGATGAGCATCCGTTCACTGGGTTACCTGCGCATCGAAGCCACCGACATGCAGGCCTGGCGCGATTACGGCCTGAAAGTCCTCGGCATGATCGAGGGCAAGGGCAGCACCGAGGGCGCGCTCTATCTCCGGATGGACGACTTCCCGGCCCGCCTGGTGATCGTGCCGGGCGAGCATGACCGGCTCTCGGAAGCCGGCTGGGAATGCGCGAATGCCGAAGGCCTGCAAGAGATCCGCAACCGGCTCGACATCGAGGGCACGCCGTACAAGGAGGCCACCGCCGCCGAACTGGCCGACCGTCGGGTCGACGAGATGATCAGGTTCTCCGACCCCTCCGGCAATGGCCTGGAGGTTTTCCACGGCGCCGCGCTCGAGCATCGCCGGGTCGTCAGCCCGTACGGCCACAAGTTCGTCACCGGTGAGCAGGGCCTGGGTCACGTCGTGCTGACCACCCGCGATGACGTCGAGACGCTGCACTTCTACCGCGATGTGCTGGGTTTCAAGCTCCGTGACTCGATGCGACTGCCGCCGCAGGTGGTGGGCCGGCCCGCCGACGGGCCGCCGGCCTGGCTGCGCTTCCTGGGCTGCAACCCCCGTCACCACAGCCTGGCCTTCATGCCGGGGGAGACCCCCAGCGGCATCGTCCACCTGATGGTCGAGGTCGGCGAGGCCGACGACGTCGGGCTGTGCCTGGACCGGGCGCTTCGGCGCAAGGTGCCGATGTCGGCCACGCTGGGCCGCCACGTCAACGACCTGATGCTGTCGTTCTACATGAAGACCCCAGGCGGATTCGACATCGAATTCGGTTGCGAGGGAAGGCAAGTCGAAGACACCGACTGGGTTGCCCGGGAGAGCACCGCGATCAGCCTCTGGGGTCACGACTTCAGCGTCGGCTTCAAGTAAATGTCCGGGCAGATCGACGCGCGCACCTTTCGCAGTGTGCTGGGTCAGTTCTGCACCGGCATCACGATCATCACCACCGTGCACGACGACGTCCCGGTCGGCTTCGCGTGTCAGTCCTTTGCGGCGCTGTCGCTGGAGCCGCCGCTCGTGCTGTTCTGCCCGACCAAGGTGTCGCGGTCGTGGAAAGCCATCGAGGCGAGCGGGAAGTTCTGCGTCAACGTGCTGACCGAGAGCCAAAAGCACGTCTCGGCGCGCTTCGGCTCGAGGGAACCGGACAAGTTCGCCGGAATCGACTGGCATCCTTCGGAACTCGGCTCGCCGATCATCGAGGGATCGCTGGCCTACATCGACTGCACGGTGGCCTCGGTGCACGACGGCGGCGACCACTTCGTGGTGTTCGGCGCGGTGGAGTCGCTGTCCGAGGTGCCGAAGATCAAGCCGCGGCCGCTGCTGTTCTATCGCGGCGACTACACCGGCATCGAGCCGGACAAGACCACGCCGGCGCAATGGCGTGACGATCTGGAGGCGTTCCTGACCACGACCACCCAGGACACCTGGTTGTAGCCTGCATTCCCGAATGCGGTGGCCGTGCTGCTACGGCGAAAGACGGTCCTCTTCACTTCGCGCTTCGGCGCCACTCTGCTCGGCGTCGGAGTCGATGTCCGGCCCCGTGCGGCCGACGTAACTCCCGTCGTCACCATCTGCCGCGGCCCGGGAGCTGGCGACGTGAGGGTCAGACGCGGCCGTTTCGCTGTCACGATGGGCCTTGTCTTTGAATCCCTCGACGACGTGCTGCAGCTTTGTTTTTACCTCGGCGATGTAGCTCAAGACGAATCTCCGTTCAGCGGCCCAAAACGAGCCTGATTCATGTCGGGTTTACCCGGCTAGCACCTCTGCCCAAGCGTGCGCGACGAGTCGTGATGAATTCGGGCCGCATGGCAGATCTGGCCGTATGCTCTATCGAAGGGGAACATATGTCAATCGAGCACGTCTTGGCGGCTGTGCCGGTGACCGACTTGGACAGAAGTCGGCGCTGGTACGAGACGCTGTTCGGACGGGCGCCCGACAACAACCCGATGCCCACGCTGGTCGAGTGGCAAGTCGTCCCGGGCGGATGGGTGCAGGTGTTCGCCGACGAGCAGCGTGCCGGCTCAACGGCGGTCAACGTCGCTGTGCAGGATCTGGATGCCCATATCGAGGACCTGAGACGGCGTGGCCTCGAGCCCGGCGAGATCGTCGAGGCCAACAAAGGCGTGCGACTGTCGGCGCTCACCGACCCCGACGGAAACACGGTCACGCTGATCGGCGGATTCCGGGTTCGTACTGATGGTCAGCGAGTCGGGTTATTGCACTAGCGCTACGCTCGCCACGAACACTCTTTCGCGGGAGGCGGCTGCGTTGATCCGATTTGTCTTTGTCGCGCTGTCACGGCTCTGGCGGCGGCGTTGCTGTGCCTGGCAGTGGTCGGGACCGTGGGGCTGGTGGATTCCCGCAGCGGTGGTCGCGGTCATTGCCGCCGTCGGCATCTACGACCTGGTTCAACGCAAGCACTCGGTGCTGCGCAACTATCCGGTCCTGGGGCACATGCGGTTTCTGCTGGAGGCGCTGCGCCCGGAGTTGCAGCAGTACTTCATCGAGCGCAACTTCGACGGCCGGCCGTTCGACCGCGACGTCCGCTCGCTGATCTACGAGCGTGCCAAAGGCACCGCCGCCGAACTGGCATTTGGTACTGAGCGCGACATCGATCAGCTCGGCTACGAATATCTGGTGCATTCGGCGCGCCCGGTCGATCCGCCCGACGGAGCCGTTCCGGGTGCGGATCGGTGGACCCGACTGCAAGCAGCCTTACGACATGGCGCTGATGAATGTCTCGTCGATGAGTTTCGGCGCGCTGTCCGGCAATGCGCTGCGCGCGATGAACAACGGCGCCCGCAAGGGCGGCTTCGCCCACGACACCGGGGAAGGTGGGCTGACTCCCTACCATCTCGGCGGTGCCGACGTGGTCTGGGAGATCGGCTCGGGCTACTTCGGTGCCCGCACCAAAGACGGCTCCTTCGACCCAGATCAGTTCGCGGACAAGGCAGCTCACGACTGGTGAAGTGCATTTCGATCAAGCTGAGCCAAGGCGCGAAGCCCGGCATCGGCGGAGTGCTGCCGGCGGCCAAGGTCAGCAAGGAGATCGCCGACTACCGGGGCGTGCCGGTCGGCGAGAAGTGTGTCAGCCCGGCAGCGCACTCGGCGTTTCACACCCCGCGCGAACTGATTCGATTCGTGGCGCGGTTGCGCGAATTGGCCGGCGGAAAACCGGTGGGCTTCAAGTTGTGTGTCGGTTCCAGGGTCGACGTGCTGGCGACCTGCAAGGCGATGCTGGCCGAAGGGGTGACTCCCGACTTCATCATCGTCGACGGCGCCGAAGGCGGCACCGCCGCCGCGCCGCTGGAATACGAAGACAACGTTGGGCTTCCGCTCACCGACGGGTTGATGATCGTGCACAACGCATTGGTGGGAACGGGTCTGCGGGACCGGATTCGGATCGGCGCCAGCGGCAAAGTCGCCTCCGGAAACGACATCATCAAACGACTGATCCAGGGCGCCGACTACACCAACTCCGCCCGGTCGATGATGATGGCGGCGGGCTGCATCCAATCTCAGCGGTGCCACACCAACCACTGCCCGGTCGGCGTGGCAACCCAGGATCCATTTCGGGCCCGCGCCCTCGATGTCGCCGACAAAAGCGAACGGGTCTACAGCTACCAGCGCGCGACCGTCGCACAGGCGATGCGGATGATGGCCTCGATGGGGGTCTCGGATCTGTCGATGCTCAACCCGCAGATGCTGCGCAAACGGGTCTCGCCCACCGAACAACGTTCCTATGCTGAGCTTTACGAATGGCTCGAGCCGGGCGTACTGCTCGACCATGCGCCGCTCAGTTGGCGTGCGGACTGGGAGATCGCCGACCCGGACTGCTATGCGCCCGCCGGCAGCAGGACCAACGCGAGCAGCCCCGTCTAGCCTCAGTGCCAGCGGGCTTGATGCTCGGCGTGCGTGCCCAGATATGCACCGGGGCCGAATAATTCGTCGTAGAAGTCCGTGTCGAGATGCTGGGCCTGCAGGTACATCAGGACGTGCACTGTCGGGACCGTGCCGGGTAGCTTGCCGAACGTGTCGTAGATGTACGACGCTTCCGCGGTCACCAATTCCTGAATGCCCTCCGCCGGTAACGCCGAGCCCCGCACCTTCGCGCGTATCCGACCATGGGCCGGGCGTATCGGGGTGAAAAGGTCCGCCCGGCCTGAATTTTCGCTCGACCAGTTTCTCCACTCCGGCCGCGATCGACGGCACGTGCGGCGGGCTGAGCGTCTCGAAATATCCCGGCAGCCCGGTGACGTTCGGGAAAGGCCAGCGGTCGTCGTGGTCGGCGACGAACCCCAGGC
The DNA here is from genome assembly GCA_963796825.1 of uncultured Actinomycetota bacterium. Taxonomy (GTDB): domain Bacteria; phylum Actinomycetota; class Actinomycetes; order Mycobacteriales; family Mycobacteriaceae; genus Mycobacterium. Next base: position 980,558 of record CAWCNE010000002.1, on the reverse strand, counting down.
CGGGAGCGCGCGGATCACCGGAGCCGCCCAGCACGGACAACCGGTCCAGTCCGTCGTAGGTCCAGCCGCCGAGACCCATCGCCTGCAATGCCAGCACCCCGTTGTTGGCGGCGATCGCGAGTTCGGCGCTGGCCTCGGTGATCGTGTACTGCTCGACGAACGACAGCGGAAGTGGGTCATCGGCGTGTGGAATCGATGAAAATCGTTCCAGGCCAGGGATATTGCGGCCGTTGATGTCGTCGACGATCGGATAACCATTGGCCGCGAAGAACCACAGGTTCTCCATCAGGTGTTCGGCGAGATCGGCCACCGGGAAGGCCAGCAGGCTGCCCGGGTGATTGCCGATCCAGGTGTTGTGGCCTTCCATGTACGGCTCTTCGCGGGGTAGTTCGAGGCGAGTGTCCGCGATTCGCACAAAGGACTCCGCAGTGTGGCTTATCCACGCTTCGGTGCTGTCGAATTCGCGCGGTTGCTCGTCGCGACTGGGCAGCAGGTAAGTCCCGGATTCGTCGGTGAAGAACAGCTGGCTGGTGTGAAAACCCGCCGCAGACGGGAACGTCCGCCCCGTCGCGCTTCCCGAGTAGTTGGGAAAGGACGGCGCGTAACCGGGATGGTGGGTGATCCCGAAGTTCCAGCCCGTCACGCCGCCGGTCACCGAAATGAGCAGGGCCCGTTCGACTTCCGACAGCGGCTGGACGGGCCGCCGACTGGTGTAGGCCAGCGCACCGCCGGGGATCTGGCCGCCGACCGGAAATCGGCGCGACCTGCGGCCGGTCATCGCGGCGAGCAGCGGGAACTTTGCAAGTTCGGCCAGCGCGGCCCGCTCGTGGTCGGAGATCTCCAGGCCCATGTGCGGATGCTAACCCGGTGAACTTTTCGCCGGGCTACCGCGTAGTTAGCAGCAGTTGGCGGCGGAAAGGGTGTGCCATGAGTCGGCTTCGGGTCCTCGTTGTCGGTGCGGGCGTGAGCGGCATCGCCGCCGCCCGCGGACTGCTGCGCGACGGGCACGATGTCACCGTCTTCGACCAGCGGCCGAACGTCACGGCGGGTGGCGGTGCCGTGACGATCTGGTCCAACGGCGCGACGGTCCTCGACCAGCTCGGCGTCGACATGACCGGCGCCGGCCAGCCGCTGTCCGCCGTGCGGGCCACGACGTCGTCGGGTCGCCCGCTGGCCACCGTCGACCTGGACGCGATGGTGAACCGGCTGGGAGCACCCGTCCGGATGGTCCCGCGTCGAGTCCTGCTGGAGCGGCTGCTCACCGGCTTTCCGGCCGATCGCATCCACTGCCAGGCCCGCGCCGTCGCGGTGATCCAGACCGACGAAGGGGTGCGCGTCGACATGCAAGACGGCAGCTCGGTCACCGGGGATCTGTTGATCGGTGCGGACGGCCTGCACTCCGTGGTCCGCGAGGTCGTCGGCGCGCCACCCGCGAAGCCGACCGGGTGGTGCAGCTGGCAAGGACTCGTCACTCTGCCCGACCTCGCCGAGCCGAGCGTCGCGAGAATGATGATCGGCGAGCACGGAAACCTCGGCCTCTGGCCGGCCGGCGGCACCGATCTGCAGTGGTGGTTCGACTTGCCCTGGGCGCCAGGCTTTCTCCGGCCGCAACGGCCGATCGAGATGATCCGTCGCCACTTCGCCGGATGGTCGGAATCTGGTCGACGAAGTGCTCGCCACGTTGACCGACGACGATCTGGCTCCGTCGCCCTTCCCGCATTATCGGCACCCGGTTCCCGACGCCGGCGTGGGCGCGGTGACGTTGCTCGGCGATGCCGCGCACACCATGCCGCCGACGCTGGCGCAGGGCACCAACCAGGCGCTGCTGGACACGATGGTGCTGCGCAAGGCGCTGTCGGATTCGACGCGATGTCTGCGGCGCTCTGCGCCGGTACGAGAACACCCGCCGTCGCAAGGTCAAAGCGGTGTCGTGGGTGACCATGCAGCAGGTGTCGCGCAGCGAGGCCGCGCTGCGACCCGCGTCGCTCATCTCGGACCGCGCCATGACCTGGGCGCTGACCCGATTCATCGGCTGGACCAGTCACCGCGACATCGCTGCGGACATCAGCGCCGCCGCCCCTGCCGAGGTGCGGTGATGGCGAAAGTGCCGCCCGTGGCCGCGGCCCGGTTTGTGGAACGGGTCCGCCACCACCTGTACCGACTCAATCAGCGCTTGCTGCCCGCGCCCGCGGCGATGATGGAGATGATCGTCGGGACCTGGCTGTCGCAGGCGATCACGGTCGCCGCCGAGCTCGGCGTCGCGGATGCGCTGGCCGCACGGTCCGCTCAGCATCGACGATCTGGCAGAGCGCGTGGGTGCGGATGCCGACGCTCTGCGTCGCCTGTTGCGAGCATTGATCGGGCGCGGTGTGTTTCACCGACGCCACGACGGCTCGCTACGAGTTGAATTCCCTTGCCCGAACGCTGTGTTCGGATGCCGAGGTGTCGATGTCAGCAGCGGCACAGTTCTACGGATCACGCGAACAGCGGGACCGCTGGACGATGCTGGCGGAGTCGATTCGCACCGGACGATCCGTCGTGCCGGCGTTGCACGGCAAGGAGAGCTTCGACTATTTCGCCGAGGATCCGCGCCACGCGGATCTGTTCAACCAGACCATGTCCAGCATCTCCGCGCTGACCGACGCCTCGGTGGTCGCCGCGTACGACTTCAGTTCATATTCAACGATTGTCGACGTCGGCGGTGGGCACGGCCTGCTGCTCGCCAACATCCTGGCTGCGACACCGGGCATCCAAGGCGTCCTTTATGACCTGGCGCCTGTCGTATCCACGGTGTCAAAGATCCTGTGCTACACCAAGATGGCTGACCGGGTTCGGATCGAGACGGGATCGTTCTTCGACAGCGTTCCGGCCGGCGGCGACGTGTACGTGTTGAAGAACATCATGCACGACTGGCCCGACGACAAGGCGGTGCAGATCCTGCGCAACGTGCACGCCGCCGCGGGCCGGCACGCCACCATCCTGCTGGTGGAATTGGTGATCCCCGACCACGACCGCGACTTCGCCGGCAAATGGGCCGACCTGGAGATGTTGCTGAACCTGGGGGCTCGTGAGCGGACTGCCGCCGAGTACCGGAATCTGCTCGGCCAGGCCGGTTTTGAGATGACCCGGTTGGTTACGACAGCGTCGCCGTTGAGCCTGGTGGAGGCCCGCGTGGGTGACCCGGTCGTCATGGGGCCACAATGGCCCACATGGCGCTGGATCTGACGGGTTACTTCGCCCGGATCGGCTACGACGGTACGGCGGATCCGACCCTCGACGTCCTACAGGATTTGGTGACTGCGCACATCCACGCGATTCCGTTCGAGAACCTCGACCCGCTGCTGGGTGTGCCCGTCGACGACCTGAGTCCAGAGGCGCTGTTCGACAAGCTGGTTCAGCGGCGCCGTGGTGGCTACTGCTACGAGCACAACGGCTTGATGGGCCACGTGCTGGACGAGCTGGGCTTCGGGGTGCGCCGATTCGCCGCCCGAGTGGTCTGGACGGCGCCGCCGGGTTCGCCGGTGCCGTCGCAGACGCACACGCTGCTGGGGGTAGCACCCCGCGGCGCGCCGCAGCTGTTCCTCGTCGACGTGGGTTTCGGTGGCCAGACGCCGACGTCGCCGCTGCGGCTGGAGACCGGTAGCGCCCAGCAGACGACGCACGAGCCGTACCGTTTGCAGAGCCGCGGCGACATCCTGGTGTTGCAGGCCGAGATCCGCGGCGAGTGGCAGTCGCTGTACGAATTCGCCACCAAGACAGCACCGCCGATCGATCTACAGGTGGGCAGCTGGTATGTATCCACTCACCCGTCGTCGCATTTCGTGACCGACCTGATGGCCTCGTTGGTCGTCGCCGACGGCCGATGCAACCTGTCTGGTCGGCACCTCTCCGTCCACCGCGCCGGCGGGACGGAAAGGATCGAGTTGCCCGATGCCGCGGCAGTGGCCGACGTGTTAACCGACCGCTTCGGCATCAACGTTGACGACACCGGCGATCGCCCGGCGCTCGAAGCCCGTATCGCAGAGGTTGCGCCCTAGCCGAGATGAGGCAGCCAAGACCCGATTCGGCGCAACGCCTCTTCGATATCGTGGCCCGGACCCGCGAATGAGAGCCGGACATACGAACGGCCGCGCTCGGGATCGAAGTCAATACCCGGGGCGATCGCTACCCCGGTGTCGGCCAACAACTTTGAGCAGAACACCATCGAATCATCGGTGAAATCGGAGACGTCGGCGTAGACGTAGAACGCACCGTCGGTGGGCGCCAGCCGGTCGATGCCGATGTGGCGCAGACCGTCGAGCAGCGTTGCGCGATTGGCGGCGTACTGGAGCAGATGCCCCTCGGCTTCCTGGACCGACGCCGACGTGAATGCCTCGACCGCGGCGTGCTGCGACAGCACGGGTGGGCAGATGGTGAAGTTACCGGTCAGCCGGTCCACCGCGCGACGGAGTTCGGCCGGCACCAGCAGCCAACCCAGCCGCCATCCCGTCATCGCGAAATACTTGGAAAAGCTGTTGACTACGATCGCATTTCGCGATGTACTCCACGCGCAGCTGGTCTGCGGGGCGCCCTCGTACACCAACCCGTGGTAGACCTCGTCGCTGATCAGCCGCACCCCTGACTCGTCACACCAGGACGCGATCGCAGCGAGCTCCGCGGGCGGGATGACGGTGCCGGTCGGGTTGGCCGGGCTGGCCACCACCACTCCCTTCACCGGCGGGTCGAGTTCGGCCAGCATCTGCGCGGTCGGCTGGAAACGGGTCTCGGGGCCGCATTCGATCACCACGACCTCGCATCCCAGCGCGGTCAGGATATTGCGGTAGCAGGGATAGCCGGGGCTGCTGACCGCCACCCGGTCGCCGACGTCGAAGCAGGACAGGAACGCCAGCAGAAAGCCGCCCGACGATCCGGTCGTGACCACTACGTCGTCGATGTCGACCTGCACGCCGTACCGGTCGAGGTAGGACGCCGCGATCGCTCGCGCGCAACTCCGGAATGCCCAGCGCCACGGTGTAGCCGAGCTGGTTGCGGTTCAGCGCGGCGACGGCGGCGGCGCGTACCGGCTCGGGAGCCCCGGCGCTCGGCTGGCCCGCCGACAGGTTCACCAGATCACCGTGACTGCGCTGACGTTCGGCGGCGGCCAGCCAGACGTCCATCACGTAGAACGGCGGAACTCCGGCGCGTAGTGCGACCCCATCGGTCATGCGGTCAACGTTAGAACACTTCGGATTCCAGCCGGCGCAAGTGATCGCGCGGCGGACCCAGCAACTGCGAACTGCCGTGCGCGCGTTTGAAGTACAGCTGCATGTCGTGTTCCCAGGTGATCGCGATACCGCCGTGCAGCTGAATGCCCTCGGCGGCCACCGTGCTGAACGCCTCGCTGGCCGCGACGCGGGCCAGCGCCGCGGAGGTCGCCGACGGTGCATCGGCGGCGTCGTTCACCACGGCGCGAGCGGCCTGCACCGCGACGTACAGGTCGGCCATCCGATGCTTGAGCGCCTGAAAGCTGCCGATCGCCCGGCCGAATTGCTGCCGCTCCTTGGTGTAGTCGACGGTCAGCTCCAGGCAGCGGGTGGCTGCCCCGACCTGTTCGGCGGCCAGCAAGATCGCCGCCGCGTCGGCCAGTCCCGGGATCGGTGCCGAGTGGCGCGGTGTTCTGCGGCGTGAGCGCGGGCCAGCCGGCGGGTCGGATCCATCGGGGTGACGGACTCGGCGCTGAATTCCGTCCACCGGTCGAGTTTGCCGTCCTCGGCCGCGATCACCATGTCGGCGATGTCGCCGTTGATCACGTAGTCGCGGTCGAACACGACCGCGCCGATCGCGGCGCCCTCGGCCAGCGAACCCAGCGTCGTCGGCGTCGGGCTCGTCGGCGGCCAGCAGCGCGAGTTCAGCCAGCGTGGTGCCCAGCAGCGGGCTGGGCACCAGGCCCTTGCCGAGTTCTTCGAGGACGACGGCCGCATCACCGAGAGTGCCTCCGGCGCCGCCGAATTCCTCGGGCACCACGAGTGCGGCCGCACCGACCTGCTCGCACAGCAGCCGCCACAGCGACTCGTCGTAGCCTCGTTCGGATTCCATCGCCTCGCGGACCGCGGCGGGGGAGGCGTGCTTGGCCACCAGCGCCGCGACGGTCTCGCGCAGCAGTTCCCGTTCGTCCGAGCCGCTCACGACAGCGCCTCCAGAACCCGCCGCCGGTGCGCGGCCGGGTCACCCCAGGCCGGTCGCAGCGCCTGCACCCGCAGCAGCCACAGCGACATGTCGTGCTCGGCGGTGAACCCGATCGCGCCGTGGGTCTGCAACGCAGACCGCGCGGCCAGCAACGCGGCATCCGAGGCGGAAGCCTTGGCCGCGCTCACGTCTCGCGCGGTGTCGGGCGATGAATCGGCCAGCGACAGCGCGGCGCCGTACACCAGTGGCCGGGCCAACTCGAGCGCGATGTGCACATCGGCCAGCTTGTGCTTGATCGCCTGATACGAGCCGATGGCCCGGCCGAACTGGCGTGCGCTGCTTGGCGTAGTCGACCGCAGCGTCCAGCAGAGCCTGGCCGGCGCCGACCAGTTGGGCGGCGGTGGCCAGCGCGCCGAACTCGTAGGCGCGCTGCGACATCCGCCTGCCACGTCGCATCAGCGGGGCGACGTCGAACAGTTTGCGGCTGGGGTCCACCGACTCGTGCTGCTCGCCGGCGCGCGCTTCGCTGACCGTTCCGTCCGGATCGGCCAGCAACGTCAGGCCCGGCGGTGTCGGCGTCGGTGGCGCGCGGCACCTGCGGCGGAAGCGCGACGGTGGCGATCAGCTCACCGCTCGCCAGCGCGGCGCACCGCTCGTCGTCGGCAAGCAGAACAGGCGCCACCGCAATGGATTCGGTGACCGGGCCGGGCACCCCCCAGCGGCCCGAGCCGTTCCAGCGCGACGACCAGGTCGACCGGGTGTGCGTCGATGCCGTCGAACTTCTCCGGCACCGCCAACGCGGTGACGCCCAGGTCGGCCAGCCGCGCCCAGACCTTGCGGCCGGGTCCGGTGTCGCCGTCGGCCCAGGCGCGTACCGCGCCCGGCAGATCGGCAGCCGCCAGCGCCGCGTCGATGCTGGCGGCGAAGTCGCGCTGCTGCTCGTCAAGATCAAATCTCATTTGGCCTTCTCCCGGGGCAGTCCCAGCAGCCGCTCGGCGATGATATTGCGCTGAATCTCGTTGGTGCCGGCGTAGATCGGGCCGCCGAGGGCGAACAGCAGCCCGTCCGTCCAGGCGTTGGCCAGTTCGCCGTCGGCCCCGCGGATCTCCAGCGCGGTCTGGTGGACCGCGACGTCCAGGTCGGACCAGAACACCTTGGTCACCGACGACTCGGCGCCCAGTTCACCGCCGCCCGCCAGCCGGGTCACGGTGCCGAAGGTATGCAGCCGGTAGGCCTGCGCCTTGATCCAGGCGTCGGCGACCTGATCTCCGAAGGCGCTGTCGCCGTTGGCTTTCCATAGCTCGGCCAGACGTTCGGCGGAGGCCAGGAAGCGGGCCGGGCTGCGCAGCGACATGCCGCGCTCGTTGCTCGACGTGCTCATCGCCGCCCGCCAGCCGTCGTTCGCCGTGCCGATCACGTCCGCGTCGGGCACGAAGACGTCGTCGAGAAAGATCTCGCCGAATCCGGTGTCGCCGCCGAGTTGGGCGATCGGCCGCACCGTGATCCCGTCCGCCTTCAGGTCGAACATGAAATAGGTCAGGCCGCTGTGCCGCTGCGCTTCGGGGTCGGAGCGGAACAATCCAAACGCCCTGTCGCCGAACGGTGCTCGTGAGCTCCAGATCTTCTGGCCGTTGAGCAGCCAGCCGCCGTCGGTGCGAGTTGCCGTCGAGCGCAGCGAGGCGAGGTCGCTGCCGGACTCGGGCTCCGACCAGGCCTGCGCCCAGATCTCCTCGCCGCTGGCCATTTTCGGCAGCACCCGGTCCAGCTGCTCTTCGGTGCCGTGCGCGAACAGCGTCGGCGCCAGCATCGAGGTGCCGTTGGCGCTGGCCCGCCCGGGTGCGCCGGCGCGGAAGTACTCCTCCTCGTAGACCACCCACTGCAGCAGGGTCGCGTCGCGGCCGCCGTACTTCTGCGGCCAGGTGATCACCGACAGTCCGGCGTCGAAAAGCACCTTGTCCCAACGCCGGTGCTGCTCGAAACCCTCCGCGGTGTCGTAGGAACGCGTCGGGAACGCGTCCCGGTGCGACGACAGGAAGTCGCGCACCTCCTGCTGAAATGTCAGCGTCTCGTCGTCGAATTGCAGATCCATCACGCCATCTCTCGCAGTAGCGGTTTGACCACCTTGCCGCCGGCGTTGCGGGGCAGCGTGTCGACAAACCTCACCGAACGTGGGGCTTTGAAGTTCGCCAAATACTCACGGGTGTAGGCGATCACCGACTTCTCGTCGAGCCCGGAATCGGGCCGCGTCACCAGGAACGCCCGGCCGACCTCGCCGAGTCGCTCGTCGGGCACACCGATCACCGCGCAGTCCAGCACACCGTCGAGGCGGGCCAGCACCTGCTCGATCTCGGCGGGGTAGACGTTGAAGCCGCCGCAGATGTACATGTCCTTGAGCCGGTCGGTGATCTGGAGATTGCCTGCGGCATCGAGCTTTCCGATGTCACCGGTGTGCAGCCAGCCGTCGGCGTCGATCGCCGCCGCGGTGGCGTCGCGGGTCGTCGAGGTAGCCGAGCATCACGTTGGGCCCGCGCAGCAGCACCTCGCCGGTCGCATCGTCGATGCGCAGCTCGAAATCGGCGATCGGCCGCCCGCAGGTGGTGGCCACCGTGACCGCGTCGTCGTCGGCGCGGCACATGGTGCCCATCCCGTTGGATTCGGTCAGGCCGTAGGCGGTCAGCACGATGTCGAAGTCGAGTTCGGTCTGCATCCGCTCGATCAACACCACCGGCACGGTCGCCGCGCCGGTGACCGCGAACCGCAGCGAGCTCAGGTCGTAGCCGCCGCGGGCGGGATGGTCGAGCAGCGTTTGGTAGATGGTCGGCGGTCCGGGCAGCACGGTGATCCGATGCTCGGCGACCGCGCGCAACGCCTGCTCGGCGTCGAAGGTCAGCTGCGGGATCAGGGTGGCGCCGGTCTGCAGGCAGGCCAGGATGCCGGCCTTGTAGCCGAAGTTGTGGAAGAACGGGTTGATGCAGAGGTAGCGGTCGTCGCTGGTGATCTTGCCGCAGGCCGCCCACGCCGCCGACCCGGCCAGCGACTGCCGGTGCGCGCACAGCACGCCTTTGCTGCGGCCGGTGGTGCCGGAGGTGAACAGGACGTCGGAGAGGTCGTCGGGGCGGACCGCCGCGGCCCGGGCATCGGCCGCGCGACGTCGGTCAGCCGCGGCTCGACGAACTCGTCCCACGTCCCGTCGTCGACGCCTGATCTACGGGCACCCGCACGATGTGCCGCAGATCGGGCAGCGCGGCGCGGTCGAGGTCGGCGACTCGGTCCGCCCCGAGGAACTGGCCCATCGCCACCAGCAGCGGGGCGCCGGTGCGGGCCAGGATGTCGGAGGCCTCGGCGGCGGTGTAGCGGGTGTTCAGCGGGACCACGGTGGCGCCCGCGTAATGGGTGGCCAGGCACGCAACCACCCAGTGCCAGGTGTTCGGCGACCAGATCGCCACCCGGTCGCCGGCGTTCACGCCGAGGCTGATCATCGCTGCCGCGGCGCGGCGCACCTCGTCGCGCAGCTCGGCGAAGGTGAGCGTCCGATCCGGGGTGACCAGGGCGTTGTGGTCGGGGAGTTCGCGCGCGATGTGGTCCAACGCCGCAGGAATGGTCTGCGGATGGCTCGACATCGAACTCCTAGCTGCGGACTACCCGGCATGTCTATTGCCGCTGTACAGCGCACATCGCCGCCGGGCTAACAAAGCAAGTGCTTGGTAGGTTAGCCTACAAGGGTGCAAGGCGTCGAGGAGTTCCGGGCCGAGGTCCGCGACTGGCTGGCCGAGAACCTGGTCGGCGAATTCGCCGCCCTCAAGGGGCTCGGCGGCCCCGGCCGCGAGCACGAGGCGTTCGAAGAGCGGCGCGCCTGGAACCAGCATCTCGCCAAAGCCGGTCTGACCTGTCTGGGCTGGCCGGTCGAACACGGCGGCCGCGGCCTGTCCGTCGCGCATCGGGTGGCGTTCTACGAGGAATACGCGATCGCCAACGCGCCGGCCAAGGTCAACCACTTCGGCGAGGAACTGCTGGGGCCGACGCTGATCGCCTTCGGCACGCCCGAGCAGCAGCAGCGCTTCCTGCCCCGGATTCTCGACGTCACCGAGTTGTGGTCGCAGGGCTACTCCGAGCCCGGCGCCGGCAGCGACCTGGCCAACGTGGCCACCACCGCGGTGCTGGACGGTGACGCGTGGGTGATCAACGGCCAGAAGGTGTGGACGTCGCTGGCGCACTGGGCGCAGTGGTGCTTCGTGGTGGTGCGCACCGAGAAGGGCTCCAAGCGTCACGCCGGGTTGTCGTACCTGCTGGTGCCGCTCGACCAGCCCGGGGTCGACGTCCGCCCGATCGTCCAGTTGACCGGCGACTCCGAGTTCAACGAGGTGTTCTTCGACGACGCCCGCACCGACGCCGACCTGGTGGTCGGCCAGCCCGGTGACGGCTGGCGGGTCGCGATGGGAACGCTGACCTTCGAGCGCGGCGTGTCGACGCTGGGTCAGCAGATCGTCTACGCCCGCGAACTGAAGGCGTCGTCGAGCTCGCCAAAAAGACTGGCGCAGCTGATGATCCGCTGATCCGCGAACGACTGACCCGCTCCTGGGCCGGCCTGCGGGCGATGCGCTCGTACGCGTTGGCGACGATGGACGTCGAACAGCCCGGGCAGGACAATGTCTCGAAGTTGTTGTGGGCCAACTGGCATCGCGAACTCGGCGAGATCGCGATGGACGTGCAGGGCAAGGCCGGTCTGGTATTGCCCGGCGGCGACTTCGACGAGTGGCAGCGGCTCTACCTGTTCACCCGCGCCGACACCATCTATGGCGGGTCCAACGAGATTCAGCGCAACATCATCGCCGAGCGTGTGCTCGGCCTACCCAGGGAGGCTCGATGACGCTAGCCGTTGCGCCGAAAGAAGTTGCCGGACATGGGCTTCTGAAGGGCAAGGTCGTGGTTGTCACGGCCGCGGCGGGCACTGGCATCGGCTCGGCCACCGCCCGGCGTGCCCTCGCCGAGGGTGCTGACGTCGTCGTCTCCGACCATCATGAACGACGGCTCGGCGAGACACGCGACGAGTTGACCGCGCTGGGACTGGGCCGGGTGGAAAGCGTCGTCTGCGACGTCACGTCCACCGCACAGGTCGACGCGCTGATCGCCTCGACCACCGCGCGCTACGGCCGGCTCGACGTGCTGGTCAACAACGCCGGCCTGGGCGGTCAGACACCCGGTGGTCGACATCACCGACGAAGAGTGGGACCGCGTGCTCAACGTCACGCTGACCTCGGTGCTACGCACAACCCGGGCGGCGCTGCGCTACTTCCGCGACGCCGACCACGGCGGCGTCATCGTCAACAACGCCAGCGTGCTCGGCTGGCGCGCCCAGCACTCGCAGTCCCACTACGCGGCCGCGAAAGCCGGAGTGATGGCGCTGACCCGTTGCAGCGCAATCGAAGCCGTCGAATACGGGGTGCGGATCAACGCGGTGTCGCCGAGCATCGCCCGGCACAAGTTCCTCGACAAGACCAGCTCGACCGAACTGCTCGATCAGTTGTCGGCCGGTGAGGCGTTCGGCCGGGCCGCCGAACCGTGGGAAGTGGCAGTCGACCATCGCGTTCCTGGCCAGCGACTACTCCAGTTATCTGACTGGAGAAGTGATTTCGGTGTCGAGTCAGCACCCATGACCGAGCCGAGCCCGCCGAACAGCCGGCGCGACGAGTTGTTGGATCTCGCCGCGACGATGTTCGCCGAGCGCGGGTTGCGCGCAACCACCGTGCGCGACATCGCCGACAGCGCGGGCATCCTCTCCGGCAGCCTGTATCACCACTTCTCGTCCAAAGAAGAGATGGTCGACGAGGTCCTGCGGAAGTTCATGGACTGGCTGTTTGCCCGCTACCAGGAAATCGTTGACACGCAATCGAATTCGCTGGCGCGACTCAAGGGGCTGTTCATGGCGTCGTTCGACGCGATCGAGCATCGGCACGCCCAGGTCGTCATCTACCAGGATGAGGCCAAGCGACTGCTGCCGCAGCCCCGGTTCTCCTACCTCGAGGACTTGAACAAGCAGCAACGCAAGATGTGGGTCGACGTGCTGCATCAGGGCATCGAGGAGGGTTATCTCCGTCCCGATCTCGACGTCGACCTGGTTTACCGATTCATCCGAGACACCACCTGGGTGTCGGTGCGCTGGTATCAGCCCGGCGGACCGCTCACCGCGCAACAGGTGGGTCAGCAATATCTCGCTATCGTCCTAGGCGGAATCACCAAAGAAGGAGTCTGACATGGCCTCGTACAACCAGGCGTACGTCATCGATGCTGTACGCACCGCGGTTGGTAAGCGCAACGGGTCGCTTGCCGGTGTGCATCCCGTCGACCTGGGTGCGCTCGGTTGGCGCGGACTGCTCGACCGGGTCGACATCGACCCCGCCGCCGTTGAGGACGTGATCGCCGGCTGTGTCGACGCGATCGGCGGGCAGGCCGGCAACATCGCCCGGCTCTCCTGGCTGGCCGCCGGCTATCCCGAAGAGGTTCCCGGCGTCACAGTCGACCGGCAGTGTGGATCCAGCCAGCAGGCTATTTCCTTTGGCGCGCAAGCGATCATGGCGGGCACCGCGGACGTGATCGTGGCCGGCGGCGTGCAGAACATGAGCCAGATCCCGATCTCGTCGGCGATGATTGTCGGTGAGCAGTTCGGGTTCACCTCGCCGACCAATGAATCCAAGCAGTGGCTGCACCGTTACGGCGATCAGGAAATCTCGCAGTTCCGCGGGTCGGAGATGATCGCCGAGAAGTGGAACCTGTCCCGCGAGGAGATGGAGCAGTACGCGCTGACCAGCCACGAACGCGCCTTCGGTGCGATCCGCGGCGGCCACTTCGACAACGAGATCATCGCCGTGGAAACCGAACACGGTGCGTTCCGGGTCGACGAGGGTCCGCGTGAGTCGTCGCCGGAGAAGCTGGCGGGCCTCAAGCCATTGGTTGAGGGGGGTCGACTGACCGCCGCCATGGCCAGCCAGATTTCCGACGGCGCCAGCGCGGTGCTGCTGGCCTCAGAGCAGGCGGTCAAGGACCACAATCTCACCCCGCGGGCCCGCATCCATCACATCAGCGCGCGTGCCGCCGACCCGGTCTTCATGCTGACCGGACCGATTCCGGCCACCCGTTACGCGCTGGAGAAGACCGGCCTGTCGATCGAGGACATCGACACCGTCGAGATCAACGAGGCATTCGCGCCGGTCGTGTTGGCCTGGCTCAAGGAGATCAAGGCCGACCCGGAGAAGGTCAACCCCAACGGCGGAGCGATTGCGCTTGGTCACCCGTTAGGTGCAACTGGGGCAAAGCTTTTCACCACCATGCTCAATCGAACTCGAGCGCACCGGCGGCCGCTACGGCCTGCAGACGATGTGCGAGGGCGGCGGCACCGCCAACGTCACGATCATCGAACGGCTGTAACGCCGGCGATGATGTCGTCGACCGTGCGCCCGGCCAGGGTGTCGACGTCACGGCGGCTGGCGTGACGCAACGGTCCCCGCAGCGCGAGTTCGGCGAAGCCGTGCACCGCTGACCAGCATGGCCACTCGGCGCCGTTGCGGCTTTCCGGGCTGAGTGCCCCGGCGTCGACCATCGCGTCGAGCGCATCGACCAGCGCCAGATACGGTGGCGCGGTACCTGTTTCGGTCGGCAGGTCGGCACCGAAGAAGGCCACGGTGAACCAGCCCGGCTCGTCGAGCGCGAATTTGATGTAGCCCATGCCGACCGCGCGCAGCCGATCTGAGGCCTGCCGGCGGGCCCGAGCTTTGCATCCGGGCCGCCATCCGATGCTGGATCGCCGATGCCACCGCGCTCAGCAGAGCTTCGCGATCGACGAAGTGCCGGTAGGCGGCGTTTGGCGAAACGCCAACTCGCCGAGTCGCTTCCCGAATCGTCAACGCCTCCGGCCCACCGGTCCGGGTGAGATGCAGGCCGGCGTCGATCAACGCGGTGCGCAGATCACCGTGGTGGTAGCCGGTCTTCAAGGTGGCCAACGCTTGACCCCTCTCGGCGTAAAAGTGTACGGTGTGAACATTAGCATGTTGACAGTGTGAACATCCTGTTCCGGAGGGGATTGTTGTGACGACCGCAGGATTACCGCCCGTGGTGGACGAGCAGGCCTGGCAGTGCGAACTGGAAGCCCTGCGTGCGCGAGAAAAAGCGGCCACCCGTGAGCTTGACGCCATCGCCGCGCAGCGACGACGGCTGCCGATGGTCGCTATGCCGGATTACGTTCTCGAAGGCGAAAACGGACCAGTAAGTCTGCTCGAGATTTTCGACGGCAAATCGCAGCTGATCGTGTACAGCCACATGTGGTTTCCGGGTGAGGAGTGGCAGTGCCCGGGCTGCACCGGCTTGACGTCGCAGTACACCCGGCTCGAATTCTTGGACAACTACGATGCCCGGTTCGTCATCGTCACGCAGGGTCCGATCGACGAAGCGCTCGAATACAAGCGGCGGGTGGGCAATCAGATGACCTGGTACTCCACCACGAACAGCTCGTTCGGCGCGGATGTCGGTGCCCCACCCGGCGGTGGGTTCGGCCTCAATGTCTTTCTGCGCGATGGGGATCGGGTCTACCGAACGTGGCACACCAATGGCCGTGGGACTGAACAACTGAGCTACACGTTCCCGTTGATCGATGTGCTTCCCTACGGCCGCCAAGAAGAGTGGCAAGACTCCCCGGAGGGCTGGCCGCAGTCACCAACTTACAGCCGCTGGGGCGGATCCCAAGACATTGCTCGCGCATACGGAGTCGACAAACCAGGAGGAACAGCATGACCACGACGACGACCGGCCTGACGACGATCAGCCTGGTATGCGTGCCGACCGTCGAGCAGGACAAAGCGGTCGCATTCTATGAGTCGCTCGGGTTCGAGAAGCGAACCGACGAACCGTTCGGTGGCGGCTACCGGTGGATCGAGGTGTACGCCCCCGAGGGCACGACCGGCATCGCGCTTGCGCCACCCCCGCCGGAAGGCGGACCTGTCGCAGCCGACCAATACCGGTATCACGCTGACCACCAACGACATCGACGCCACCCACGCGGCGACTCAAGGATCTCGGTGTCGACGTCGACGCGCAGGTGGCGCGAATGGGCGAGCCGGTTCCACCGATGTTCTGGTTTCGCGACCCGACCGGGCACACCCTGATGGTCGTCGAGTCCTGACATCACTGCACGAACGCGGCCGCCGACTGTAGGTGTTTGACGGCGTCGGCGACGATCGTATCGATCAACTCCGCGCAGGACGGCAGGTCCTCGACGATGCCGGCCACTTGGCCGGAAGCCAAGCACTCCGGCGTCGGTATTGCCCTCGACCAGGCCGGCTTTGAGCAGCATCGGCGTGTTGGCCGCCATCACCACCTGCGACCAGGTCAGCTGCTTACCGTGCCGCATCGCCAGGCCGTCGCGAATCATCGACGCCCAGGTCATCTGCGACATCTTCTTGAACTTGCCGGCATTGCGCACTGCCGCGGTGAAACCCCTTGCCCGCGAGCCGCTTTCCAACTTCTCGACCAGGCCGGTGCGCAAGACTCGGTGCGGCATGCCGTCGACCCGCGTGGTGACGACGGTGCCGTCGAGTGCCGGACTGAAGATAGCGCTGCTTGACCGCTTCGGGCACGGTGGAATCCGAGGTGAGCAGGAACCGGGTGCCCATCGCCACCCCGGCGGCGCCGTACGACAGCGCAGCGGCCAGGCCGCGACCGTCGAAGAACCCGCCCGCGGCGATCACCGGAATGCTGACGGCATCGAGCACCGAGGGCAGCAGCAGCGTCGTGGCGATCGGCCCGGTGTGGCCGCCGCCCTCGCCACCTTGGACGATCACCGCGTCGGCGCCCCAGGAGGCGACCTTCTTCGCGTGCTTGGCCAGACCGACGGACGGAATCACCACGGAACCGGCGTCTTTCAGCTTGGCGATCAGTTCCTGCTTGGGCGCCAACGCGAACGACGCGACCTTGACGCCTTCGCGGATCATCAGGTCCACCCGGTCGCCGGCGTCGCCGGCGTCGGCGCGGATGTTGACCCCGAACGGCTTGTCGGTGGCCGCCTTGACCTTCCCGATCGCAACGGCCAACTCGTCGAGCGTCATGGTGGCCGAAGCAAGGATGCCCAGTCCGCCCGCGTTGGAGGTCGCCGCCACCAGACGCGCGCCGGCCACCCAGCCCATTCCGGTCTGCACAACCGGGTGCTCGATACCGAGCAGCTCGGTCAGCGGCGTGCGCAGTTTCATTCCCACCGCCGACGATAAACGGAGCAGTGCGATCGAAAAGAGGCAGGAGGAGGCGGAATGATCATGAACGGATCTCCCGGTCGCGCAATGCCTTCGGGTCGATGACCTCGCGGATCAGGCGTAATTCGTCGTCGGTCGGCAGCCGGGACTCGCCGGCCTCGTCGAGGCCGTGCATCTCGAACGAGGTGTTATCCCGGACCTCGTCAGCCGCGACGCCCGGGTGCAGCGACAGCGCCCGCATCGTGCGATCCGGCCCGCCGAAGTCGAACACGCCGAGATTGGACACCACCCGATAGGTGTTGGCGAACCGGAACGCCGGGTTGTCGGTGTCGATGTTGTCCCAGCCGATACCGCAGACCACATCGACCGTCTCGCAGAACACCCGGCTTGGAGTGGTTGCCCACCCAGTAGCTGGTCGCGTGGTTGATGGCGTTGCCGGGCGCGCCGCGGACGCCGAACATCTGCCGCTTCGGCTGCTGCAGCGGACCGAAGGCCGAGATGTTCTGATTGCCATGGCGGTCAACCTGATTGGCGCCCATCACGACGTGCCGCCGACCCCAGGCCAGCGTCTCGAAAACCCGGCCGAACGGCATCCAGCCCTCGACGGCGCCCGGTCTTGCCCAGCGCCGGGGTGTCGGCGAGCAGTTGCGCTTCGCCGTCGGTCAGCAGGATGTCGGGGGAGAACGTCAGCCGGGCCAGTCGCGCGCCGACCGACGCCATGTTCGTCATCGGGCTGACCATGATTTCGCCCGCGTCGCGAAACAGGTCGGCGCAGGCGACGGCGCAGACCTCGGCGCGGGTGCTCGCGGTGTCGGTCACGATGACGCCTCCTCGGCGAACTTGCGCACGGCCGCCTGGTATTCGGCTTCGCCGCCGGACAGATAGGTCTGCACGAACGTCTGCCAGCCCTCGTCCGTCGCGGCGGCCTCGGCGTAGTGCCGCTGGAACTTCTCGTCCCGGCCGTAATCCGGTGCTGCGGTGGTGAAGTGGGAACCACCGGGCGCCTCGACGACACCGTCGACCATCATCCGGTTCACCAGCAATGCCTGTGGCGGTACGGCTTTGACCAATTCTTCGGTGGAGACGATGCGCTCCACCGACAGGTAGCGCTGCTGGGCCGCCATCAGGAACAGGTCGTCGAAGTAGGGGTCGATACCGGTGTAGGCGGCATTGCCGCGGGCGTCACCGAGATTGAGATGCACGAACGCGGCATCCAGGTTCAGTGCCGGCATCGCGAGCAGCGTCTCGTATCCGCCGCCGGGCGCCGGATAAGGGCTGGTGACCGTCTTGCAGCTCGCCCTCCCAGAAGTCGAGTACCGAACTGCCCAGCCCGGCGCGAATCGGCAAGAACGGCAACCGTTGTGCCGCCGCCTGCAGTCCGCATCGCAGCATGCCCTCGTCCATTTCGCGGGCCTCGATCGCCCCGCTGCTGCGGGCCTTGGCGAACCAGGGATCGTAGAACGGCGGGGAGTCCAGCGAGACGAACCCGTAGTAGACCCGCTTGACCTTGCCGGCCGAGCACAGCAGTCCCACGTCCGGGCCGCCGTAGGTCACCACGGTCAGATCCTTGACATCGGTGCGCAGCAGCGCGCGGACGAACGCCATCGGCTTGCGCCGCGACCCCCAACCGCCGATACCGATGGTCATGCCGCTGCGCACCTGCGCGACGGCGTCGTCGAGAGTGGTGCGCTTGTCGCTCATTTCTTCTCACCCTTCGCCGTTCCGGCGAATGCGTCGCGGTGTTCGTCGGCCACTCCGGCGAGGTTGAGCTCGAAGGTAAAGCCTTGCTCCATGCGGTAACTGGAGTTGACCCGCTGGACGTCGATCAGGTTCAGCGCCTCCTTGGCCGCGCGGATCACCCGGGTGTCCTTGGCGGCGATGTCGCGGGCTACCCGCAGCGCGGCCTCGTCGAGTTCCTCGCGCGGCACCACCTCGTGCACCGAGCCGAAGTGGTGCAGGGTCGCGGCGTCGACGGTGGCCGCGGTGAAGAACAGCCGCCGCATCATGTGCTGCGGCACCAGTCGCGACAGATGGGTTGCCGCGCCCAGTGCGCCGCGCTCGACCTCGGGCAGGCCGAAGGTGGCATCATCGGAGGCCACGATGACGTCGGCGTTGCCCACCAGGCCGATGCCGCCCCCGACGCAGAATCCGTTGACCGCGGCGATCACCGGGACCGCGCATTCGTAGACGGCGCGGAAGGCGGCGAAGCAGCCGCGGTTGGCGTCGATCAGCGCGCGTGAAGCCCTCGGTGCGCTGCATCTCTTTGATGTCGACCCCGGCGTTGAAGCCGCGGCCTTCGGCCCGCAGGATCACCGCGTGAGTGGTCTGGTCGTTGCCGGCGGCGGTCAGGACCTCGCCGAGTTCGAACCATCCGCGCGACGGGATGGCGTTGACGGGCGGGTAGTCGACGGTGACCGCGACTATCCCCGGTTCGACGGTGCGCGACGTGATTGTCATCGAGATCCTCGACCACTTCCTTGGGGGGCGATGGGGACGATTTACCTAAGCAAGCACTTGCTTGGTACGCTAGCACAGTGACTCATGCCGACGGAGGCCCCGCGTTCAGCTTCGGGCTCACCGGCCGGGTCGTGCTGGTGACTGGCGGCGTTCGAGGGGTTGGCGCCGGCATCAGCGCAGTTTTCGCCGAGCAGGGTGCCACCGTCGTCACCTGTGCGAGGCGCGAGGTCGAAGGCCTGCCCTACGAGTTCCACCCCTGCGACATCCGTGATGACGACGCGGTCAAGGCGATGATCGACGCGATCGTCGAGCGGCACGGCCGCCTCGACGCGGTGGTGAACAACGCCGGAGGTTCGCCCTTCGTCTTGACCGCGGAGTCCAGCGCGAAGTTCAACCGCAAAATCATCGAGCTCAACCTGCTTGGTGCGCTGTCGGTTTCCCAGCACGCCAACGAGGTGATGCAGAAGCCAGCCGGTGGCGGGTCGATCGTCAACATCTGCAGTCTCAGCGGCCGCCGGCCGTCGCCGGGCACCGGTGCCTACGGCGCGGCCAAGGCCGGCCTGGAAAGCCTCACCCAGACGCTCGCGGTGGAATGGGGGCCGAAGGTCCGGGTGAACGCCTGCGTCGTCGGCATGGTGGAAACCGAGCAGTCGGAATTGTTCTACGGCGACGCCGACTCGATCGCCGCGATCTCGAAGAACGTGCCGCTCGGCCGGCTTGCGACGCCCGCCGATGTCGGTTGGGCCGCAGCGTTTTTGGCCTCGGATGCGGCGTCCTACATCAGCGGTGCCTCGCTCGAGGTGCATGGCGGCGGCGAGCCGCCGCACTACCTGGCCACCACGAACGCGAACGCGATCAAGTAAGAGGAGAGCAAAACTATGGGCCTAGTTGACGGCCGTGTGGTCATCGTCACCGGAGCGGGCGGCGGTATCGGACGAGCGCACGCGCTGGCCTTCGCCGCCGAAGGCGCGCGCGTCGTCGTCAACGACATCGGTGTGGGCCTGGACGGATCACCGGCCGGTGGCGGCAGCGCGGCGCAGAGTGTGGTCGACGAGATCACCTCTGCCGGAGGCGAAGCCGTCGCCAATGGCTCCAACATCGCGGACTGGAACCAAGCCGCAGCTCTGGTCCAGACCGCCGTCGACACCTTCGGTGGCCTGGACGTCCTGGTGAACAACGCCGGCATCGTGCGCGACCGGATGATGGCCAACACCAGCGAAGAAGAGTTCGACGCCGTCATCGCGGTGCACCTCAAGGGCCACTTCGCGCGCCATGCGGCACGCCGCGTCGTACTGGCGCGGCCTGAGCAAAGAAGGCAAAGCCGTTGACGCGCGGATCATCAACACCAGCTCCGGCGCGGGCCTGCAGGGCAGCGTCGGTCAGGGCAACTACAGCGCTGCCAAGGCGGGCATCGCGGCGATGACCCTGGTCGGTGCCGCCGAAATGGGCCGCTACGGCGTCACGGTCAACGCGATCGCGCCGTCGGCCCGCACCCGGATGACCGAGACGGTGTTCGCCGACATGATGTCCACCCAGGACGACGACTTCGACGCGATGGCGCCGGAGAACATCTCGCCGTTGGTGGTCTGGCTGGGCAGCAACGAATCTCGCGACATCACCGGCCAGGTGTTCGAGGTCGAAGGCGGCAAGATCCGCGTCGCTGAAGGCTGGGCGCACGGACCCCAGATCGACAAGGGCGCACGGTGGGACCCCGCCGAGTTGGGGCCGGTGGTCTCCGATCTGCTGGCCAAGTCGCGGCCACCGGTTCCGGTGTACGGGGCCTGAGCCCCGACCTGCTCTGACTGCTTGTGCACTTCGACTGGGAGTCAGTTGACCGACAGCGTGCATCGTTGTCGGCTGCCGTTTCTCGACGTCACTGTCGGTCTGGTGCAGGGCCTGCCGGAGCGTTGCTGGTCGACACCGGTACCACGCTGACCGAAGCGCACGCGATCAGCGACGACGTGCGCCAGATTGCCGGATGCGCGTGACGCATGTGGTGTTGACCCACAAGCACTTCGATCACGTGTTGGGCTCCGGGGGATTCGCAGATGCTGAAATATACTGCGCGCCGGAAGTTTTGGACTACCTCACGGCGGCGACTGCTCAGCTTCGCGACGATGCGCTGAGTTACGGAGCCGACGCCGGCTGAGATCGACCACGCGATCGCCGCGCTGCGGGCGCCTCAACACGCCATCGACGACGCTGTCGTCGACCTCGGGAACCGCCAGGTGACCATCGCACGGCCTGGGGCGCGGCCACACCGACGCGGATCTCGTCGTGCTCGGTGCCGGGTGCCGACCGGCGAGCGGACCGTGGTCTTCAGCCGGTGATCTCATCGAGGAATCCGGCGATCCGGCAATCGATGCCGATTCCGATGTGGCGGCGTGGCCGGACACGCTCGACCGTCTGCTTGCGATCGGCGGACCCGACGCCATCTACGTGCCGGGGCACGGCAGCGTCGTGGACGCGGAATTCGTTCGCCGTCAACAAGATTGGCTCAGACGGTACCGCCCAAAGCGGTGACGATGTCGTCGAACACCGCGACGGGGAACTGGGCCAGCGCGGTGTCGACTTGGCTGAGGCCGGTCTGAAGCGCGGTATCGATCGTCGCCGAATTGCCGGTGAGCAGAGCCTCGTAGATGTCGTAGCCGGCGAACTGCGGCGCCTCGATCAGGTTGCGGAAGTCGACGAACAGTTCCGTCGGCAAGCCCCGGATCCTGCGGCACCTGCGTACCCGTCCCAGCTGACCAGAGTCCAATCCCCAGGACTAGCCGTCGACCACAACTTGACCCGTGTAAGGCAGCAATTCGCCGGTGTTGAGACACATCCTGGAGCACGAACCCAGAAATCCGGGTTGTTGACGTTCATCAGCGTCCAGATCGCGATCGCGTGCCTTCGTGGGAGAACACCGCGTCCGTGATGTTACCGGCGTCGGTCCCCACGCTGCCGTCGTAGATTGATCTGCACCGCATCGCTCGAAGCTCTCGATCGAACACGACTGCCGTTCGCGTCGACCGTCGAGCCCAGCTCTGGCACAGAAGTCCAAACCCAGTGTCCACGGCGATCGGGGCGAGCAGTACAGGGCGCCGCCCAACGGCAGGTCTCCGACGTTCACCGTCGATGCCTTCGAAGATCCCGGCATCGATCTCGTTGAGTCCGGCCTGTACGCGGATCAATGGACAAATCCCAGTACCTCGGCCAACGGCGCTGCGGTCTCCTGCTGAACTGCATCATCGTCGACGCCTAGATCTCGTCGATTCCGCTGCGCCGACAACACAGTTAACCAGGTCCTGGGCTTGTATGCTCACCCGGTCTCGGTGAGCTCGGGTCCGGGCACCATCGTGTTGATCGCGGTCATGTCGCCGGATTCGCCGTGCCGGACGAAGTCCAGCACGATCGAACCGTCATCGGCCCAAGCCATCTGCCGATCCCAGCTGAAAGCATAGTCGTCGACAGCAACCCGACAGCAAAGTAGCGTGGATTCAGCATCGCTGCTGTGGTGGGTCAGATTCCCGCCCGTCAACGCGGTGACAATGTCGATCGAACACCTCGACCGGGAATTGCGCTCAGCGCCGTGTCGACTTGGGTGAGGCCGGTCTGAAGCGCGGCATCGATCGTCGCCGAATTTCCGGTCAGCAGAGCCTCGTAGATGTCGTAGCCGGCGAATTGCGGCGCCTCGATCAGGTTGCGGAAGTCGACGAACAGCTCGGTGCCCAGCCCCGGATCCTGCGGTACGGCTACCCCGTTGTAGCTGACCAGCGTCCAGTCCCCGGGACTGCCTTCGACGACGACCTGGCCCGCGTTGGGCAGGAACCCTCCGGTCTTGCTCCAGGCCTGCAGCAGAACGGAGAAGTCCGGGTTGTTGACGTTCATCAGCGTCCAGACGGCGATCGCTCCTTCGCTGGAGAACGCGACGTCGTTCGGGGTGCCGGTGCGCGCTCGCCGTGTCCCGTCGTAGATGGTTGCACGGCGCCGCCGAAGCTTTCGTCGAACGTCACGCCGTTGACGCTGGGGTCGCCCATGTCCGGAACCAGTACATCGCCGATCGCCCAGGAGAGTGGGCCCAACAAGTACAGGATGCCCTCGAGGCTGGTCGTCGGCTCGCCCTCGAAAGCGCCCGCCGGGATCTCGTTGAGCCCGGACAAGGGCGTGGCAGCCACCGTATGGCCGGCTGCTGTGCTCAGCGCATCCAGCAGTGGCTGCGCGGTCTGCTGGGCCCTGAGCTTCATCGGAGTCGAACACCCCGGCGATGTTGGTCCCGTACTCGCTCCTGGATCGCGGCGGCGACGGTGCTCGCCTGACCCACGCCGGTCGCGTCGAGTGCAGTTCCGGGTGGGACCGTGTCGATGATGCCCGCGTGGTTGTCGATCGACTCTCCGTGCCGGACGAAGTCCAGCACGATCGACCCGTCGTCGGCCCAGGCCAGCGCCGACCCCATGGACATCAGGCCGGTCGACAGCAGCCCGACGACAACGGACGCGCGAGCGGCGTGAATTGCTCATGATCCCCCATACGACCCGCTGACGGCGACAGGCAATCTTACCGCTCGCACCACACTCGGCGGATTGCGCAGCCAATTCCGGTAGGTCGGAGCTTAAATGCGGCCGACCCGCCTGCAGCCCGTCGACGGTGTCGGCGAGCGTCTGCGCCGCGTCGCGTTGCGTGATGCCGAGGTCGCGTTCGGCAGGGGTGTCATCTGCGGGCGGCATCTGGGTGTAGTACTGCATCGCCGCGGAGTTGATCGGAGTCTCGAACGGCAGATGATCGCCGATGACGTCGAACAAGCGCCCCAGGGCACGCAGTCCGACATCGGGGACCGGATAAACCACCAGGTTGCGATCAGCGGCGGCACCGAGCAGGGACGCGAGGCGATCCACCGCAATGCGTCGGCCACCGGCCATGTATCGGCGCGGTCCCTGGCCCGGCTGCAACAGTGCGACGTGCAAGGCGGCGAGGTCGCGGACGTCCACCACGATCCAGGCGGCGCTGCGCCCGGGCACACCGCGCATCTTGAGCGCTGCCTCCACGCCCTCGGCCGCCTCACCGAACTGATCACCCGCAGGTGGTCCCAGCACCATGCCGGGATAACTGATGTTCACTGGCGCGCCGGCGTCCTGAAGACCTCGCGCATACGCTTCGACGATGGCCTTGGACTTGCCGTACCCGTCGGACCCGCCGACCACGGGCAGGTCCGCATGCAGCATCGGAAGACCGGGGCGAAACAGCGCCGAGAAACTCGAGACGTGAATGATCGGATCCATCTTCGCGGCGGCAGCCCCTCCGAGCACGTTGCGGGCGCCTTCGAGGTTGGTGCGCAGCATCTCCTCGCTGCGGGCGGGGTCGGTGGAAACCATTGCCGCGCAATGAATGACGGCGTCACAACCCCGTAGCGCCGCGGCAGTGCTGTCTGGGTCTGCGATGTCACCGACGACGTGGTCGCCTACGTCGACGCCGATTTGCCCAGCGCTGGTGTGCAGGCGATCGGGGTTTCGCACGAGAAATCTGACGTGGTGTCCACCATCCTGGACGGCCTTCGCCGTCCATGCACCCACGAATCCGGTGCCCCCCGTGATCAGAACCTTCATCAGACCGCGGCCTGCATCGTCACGGTCAGCGCGGGTCGCAGATGACGATCGGGATGGTCCGGTCGGTCCAAGACTGGTAGTCGTCGTACGTCGGATACATCGCGACCAGTTGAGGCCAGTAGTGGGCGCGTTCCTCGTCGGTGGCATCGCGCGCGGTCAACTCCAGCACCTCTTTTTTGATCTGGACCGAAACCTTCGGGTCCGCCTTGAGATTCAGGTACCACATCGGGTTCTTCTCGGCGCCGCCCTTCGACGCGGCAACAATCACCCGATCGCCGTCGCGCAGAAAGTACAACGGGCTGACCCGCGGCTGTCCGGTCTTACGACCCGTGGTCGTCAGCAGCGCGACGGGAATCTTCTGGAAGGTGCTGCCCAGTCCCTCGCCGCCGCCACGGCGATAGAAGAAAGTGTTGATTCGAGACATCCACTTGATGAAGACGTCGGCGAACGCTGAATTCATGTAGCGCGGGACGTGATTTCTCAGCCATGACGACGATCCTAGGTTTTCTGGATGAACGGGCGCATCTGGGCGTTGATGTGGCGGATCGTGCCGTCCACGATGAGGAACGTCTCGTCGACGTGTGAGCACACCCGACGCCCGGCCAGTGTCGGCTTGGTGATCACGTCGAACTGGGCGCGCACCCGGTCGCCGTCGACCTCGAACTTCGGCGGAGTGCAGGCCTCGATGATCCGGAACTGCGGACCGCGATTCAGGCTGCGCCGCAGGTGATTTCCGGAAAACCCGGTCTTGATGCCCATCTCGATCCGAATGCAGTCCGGCGCGAACGGGACCTCGTCGCCGCGGTGACTGGCCAGCGCGTCGATGTAGGACTGCGCCGCCGCGATGCGGTCTTCGTCCAGCATCCGTTAGATGCGCTCGATGATGGTGCCGGTCGACAGCGCGCCGCCCGCACACATGGTGATCAGCGCGGTGGTCTGGTCGGTGCGCTCGAGTTCGTGCAGCGCGGTGGTGATCAGCCGGCTGCCGGTGCTGCCCACCGGGTGACCCAACGCGATCGCGCCGCCGTTGACGTTGACCTTGTCCATGTCGGGGTTGTGCACCCGCGCCCAGGACAGCACCACCGAGGCAAACGCTTCGTTGATCTCGGTGATGTCGATGTCGCCCATCTTCATGCCGGCCTTTTCCAGCACCTTCGCCGTCGACTGCACCGGGCCGTCCAGGTGGTAGTACGTCTCGGCGCCGACCAGCGCCTGGCTGATGATCCGGGCCCGTGGCTTCAGCCCGAGCGCCTTGGCCTTGTCTTCGTCCATCCACAGCACGGCGGCGGCGCCGTCGGAGATCTGCGACGACGTGCCCGCGGTGTGGATCCCGCCCTCGATGACCGGCTTGAGCTGGCTCAGCCCCTCCAGCGTGGTGTCGCGCAGACCCTGGTCCTTGGTGACGACGTGCCGATCGCTGGTCGGCTGCTTGTTCTCGTCGAGAACCGGCGCCTCGATGCCGCTGATCTCGCGGTCGAAGCGCCCCTCGGCCCAGGCCTGCTTGGCCTTGCGCTGCGAGTCGAAACCGAACTGGTCGATCTCCTCGCGGGTGATGCCGCGGCGCTTGGCAATTCGCTCGGCGGCGGTGAACTGGTCGGGCAGGTCGATGTCCCACGACGCGGGCCGCAGGATGCCGCGGTCCGGACCGGCGTTGGCGCCCAGGCCGACGCGGCTCATCGCCTCGATGCCGCACGCGATGCCGACATCGATGGCACCTGCGGCGATCAAACCGGCGATCAGACCGTTGGCCTGCTGGCCGCTGCCGCACTGACAGTCCACCGTCATGGCGCCGACCTGCTCGGGCAGGCCCGCGACGAGCCAGCTCACCCGGGTGATGTTGTTGGACTGCTCGCCGTACTGCGTCACGCAGCCGCCGATGACCTGCTCGACCTCGCCTGCAAGTCGATCGCCGGCTTTCTCCACGAGCGCCCTCTGTGTGGCACCCAACAGCTCGGTGGCGTGCAGTCCTGACAACCATCCGGCGCGCTTGCCGATCGGGCTGCGGGTGGCTTCAACAATTACCGGGTTACCCATGCTGGTCAGGCTAGAACACGTTTCATTACTCTGACAAGCGAGGATGACGACCTGCCTTTTATCTGCGCAGGAGCCGTGTTTTACTGGCACTAGAACACGTTGCAATTGAGGAGCGCACTGCTATGGCACCCCCCACCATCCCCGCCGACTTCGACTTTCTCGACCCGGACGTAAACCTTGCTGCGTTGCCCGTCACGGAGCTTGCCGAGTTGCGCACGGCTGAGCCGATCCACTGGGTGGACATTCCCGGCGGCGCGGGAGGGTTCGAGGACAAGGGTTATTGGATCGTCTCCAAGCACGCCGACGTCAAGGAGGTGTCCAAGCGCAGCGACGTCTTCTCCAGCTGGCTGAACGGCGCCATCCCGACCTGGCCACCGGAGATGAAGCGGGAACAGGTCGAACTGCAGCGCAGCGTCATGCTCAACATGGACGCACCGCACCACACCCGGCTGCGCAAGATCATCTCCCGCGGGTTCACACCCCGGGCCGTCGGACGTCTGGAAGAGGAACTCTCTCAACGCGCCCAGAGCATCGCCAAATCGGCCGCGGCCGAAGGCAGCGGCGACTTCGTCGAGCAGGTGTCGTGTGAGTTGCCGTTGCAAGCCATCGCCAGCCTGCTGGGTGTTCCCCAGGAGGATCGCGACAAGCTGTTCCGCTGGTCCAATGAGATGACCGGCGGCACCGACCCCGAGTACGCCGACGTCGATCCCGCGCAATCGTCGATGGAATTGATCATGTACGCGATGGCAATGGCCGCGGAGCGGAACGAGAACCCGACCGACGACATCGTCACCACGCTGATCCAGGCCGACATCGACGGCGAGAAGCTCTCCGATGACGAATTCGGTTTCTTCGTGATCATGCTCGCGGTGGCGGGCAATGAGACCACCCGAAACTCGATCACCCACGGCATGATCGCGTTCTCGCAGAACCCCGATCAGTGGGAGCTGTACAAGAAGGAACGCCCGTCGACCGCCGCGGACGAGATCATCCGCTGGGCCACGCCGGTGTCGGCCTTCCAGCGCACCGCCAACGAGGACGTCGAGTTGGGCGGCGTGCAGATCAAGGAGGGCCAGCGGGTGGTGATGTCCTACCGCTCGGCCAACTTTGACGAGGAGGTGTTCGAGGACCCGCACTCGTTCAACATCTTGCGCGACCCGAACCCGCATGTCGGTTTCGGTGGCACTGGAGCGCACTACTGCATTGGCGCGAACCTGGCCCGGATGACGATCAACCTGATCTTCAACGCCGTCGCCGATCACATGCCGGACCTGAAGCCGGTTGGCGAACCCGAACGCCTGCGATCGGGCTGGCTCAACGGCATCAAGCACTGGCAGGTCGACTACACCGGGCGCCCGCTGATGGATTTCACGCCGGACCCCGAACAGCAGGCTGTCGCCGATGTGGTCACCTCGGTACTGGACCGGGCCAACACGTGGGACGCGCTCGTCACCGGGGGGGTGACGGCACTGCCGGTGCCCGAACGGGTGGGCGGTGACGGCGTCGGCCTGCCGGAGATCGCCACCGCATTGACTGAAATCGGTCGACACGGCTTGATCGGCCCAGCGCTGGCCACCATCGGGTTTGGCGCGATCCCGTTGCTGGACTTGGCTTCCGACGAGCAGCAAGACCGCTATCTTGCGGGCCTGGCCAAGGGAACCGTGCTCACCGCCGCGCTCAACGAGCCTGGCACCGCGCTGCCGGACCGGCCTGCGACGACCTTCGTGCACAGCCGGTTGTCGGGAACCAAAGTCGGTGTCGGGTATGCCGACAATGCAGAGTGGATGCTCGTCACGGCGGACAGCGCTGTCGTGGTGGTCTCGCCCAAGGCCGACGGGGTGCAGATCTCGAAAACCCCGACGTCCAACGGATCCGACGAGTACGTGGTCACCTTCTCCGACGTGGCGGTCGGCGAGGAGGACGTGCTGATCGGGGCAACGGCGCAGCGGGTGAATCAGCTGGCGCTGGCCGCGATCGGTGCCTACACCGCCGGCCTGGTGGCCGGCGCATTGCGGCTGACCGCCGACTACGTGGGGACCCGGCAGCAGTTCGGCAAGCCACTGTCGACCTTCCAGACCGTCGCCGCGCAGCTCGCCGAGGTTTACATCGCCTCGCGGACAATCGATTTGGCGTCGACATCGGTGATCTGGCGACTGAGCGAAGGCCGCGACGCCGCGGACGATCTCGATGTGCTCGGTTACTGGATCACCTCGCAGGCGCCGCGGGTGATGCAGATCTGCCACCACCTGCACGGGGGCATGGGGATGGACATCACCTATCCGATGCACCGGTACTACTCCACGATCAAAGACCTGACCCGACTCTTGGGCGGGCCGTCTCATCGCCTCGACCTGGTGGCGATCGCAAGCGCGGCGAAGCCGGGCGCATCGGATCGCCACCAAGACAGCCTGAGCGGAGCGCAATGTTCATCGAACTGACTCCAGAGCAGCGTCAGCTGCAAGCCGAACTGCGGCAGTACTTTTCGAATCTGATCTCGTCCGACGAGATGAAGGCGATGGAGAAGGACCGCCACAACGACGCCTACCGCGCCGTGATCCGGCGAATGGGCAAAGACGGCAAGCTCGGCGTCGGCTGGCCAAAAGAGTTCGGCGGGTTGGGTTTCGGCCCGGTCGAGCAATCGATCTTCGTCAACGAGGCGCATCGCGCCGACGTGCCGCTACCCGCCGTGACGCTGCAGACCGTTGGCCCGGTGCTGCAACAGTTCGGCACCGACGCTGCAGAAGAAGAAGTTCCTGCCGGCGATCCTGGCCGGTGAGGTGCACTTCGCGATCGGATACAGCGAACCCGAGGCTGGGACCGACCTGGCGTCGCTGCGGACCAGCGCGGTGCGGCACGGGGACGAATACATCGTCAACGGCCAGAAGATGTGGACCACCGGCGGGCACGACGCCGACTACATCTGGCTGGCCTGCCGCACCGACCCGGAAGCGGTTAAGCACAAGGGCATTTCGATCCTGATCGTCGACACGAAGGATCCCGGCTACTCGTGGACGCCGGTCATCTTGTCCGACGGCGCCCACCACACCAACGCCACCTATTACAACGATGTCCGGGTGCCTGCCGACATGTTGGTCGGCGAGGAGAACGGCGGCTGGCGGCTGATCACCACACAGCTCAACAACGAGCGGGTGATGCTCGGCCCGGCCGGCCGCACCGCGGGCATCTACGATCGGGTGCACGACTGGGCGTCCAAGCCGGGCGGTGACGGGGTCACCCCGATCGACCACCAGGACGTCAAGCGGGCGCTCGGTGAGATCTATTCGATGTGGCGGGTCAACGAGCTGCTCAACTGGCAGGTGGCCGCCGCCGGTGAAGAGATCAACGTGGCTGATGCCGCGTCGACGAAAGTCTTTGGCACCGAGAGTATTCAGTACATCGGTCGTCTTGCCGAGGAGATCGTCGGCAAGTACGGCAACCCTGCTGAGTCGGCGACCGCCGAGCTGCTTGACTGGCTCGACTCGCAGACCAAGCGCAATCTGGTGATCACCTTCGGTGGAGGCGTGAACGAAGTGATGCGGGAGATGATCGCGGCGTCCGGCCTCAAAGTGCCGAGGGTGCCTCGATGACAGACATCCACCAGGCGCTCGCGGAAATCAAAGCGGCCGGCGGCCCCAAGCCGCGCACGGGCCGCGACCCGGTGAACCAGCCGATGGTCAACAGCTGGGTCGAGGCAATCGGCGACGCCAACCCGATCTACCGAGACGAGGGCGCAGCCCGCGCGGTCGGCCACCCGGGAATTGTCGCGCCGCCGGCCATGATTCAGGTCTGGACCATGTTCGGGCTGGGCGGAGAACGCCCGACCGACGATCCCATGGGTCCGATCATGAAGCTGTTCGACGAGAACGGCTACATCGGTGTGGTCGCGACGAACTGCGAGCAGACCTACCACCGGTATCTGCAACCCGGTGAGGAAGTCACGATCCACTCGGAGATGGGCGACGTCGTCGGGCCCAAGCAGACCGGGCTCGGCGAGGGCTGGTTCATCAATCAGCACATCATCTGGCGGGTCGGCGATGAGGATGTCGCCGAAATGAACTGGCGCATACTCAAATTCAAGCCTGCAGCTGGTGCTTCCGAAGTGTCGGTACCCGAGGACCTGGACGCCAACGCGATGATGCGGCCTTCGGAGTCCAAAGACACCAAGTTCTTCTGGGACGGCGTCAAGGCGCACGAGCTTCGAATCCAGAAGCGGCCCGACGGCAGCTTGCAGCATCCGCCGGTGCCGGCGATCTGGCAGGACAAAGAAATAGCGACCGACTACGTCGTCGCCAGCGGCAAAGGCACAGTGTTCAGCTTCGTGGTGCATCACGCCCCGAAGGTGCCGGGCCGCACACTGCCGTTCGTC
The DNA here is from genome assembly GCA_963796825.1 of uncultured Actinomycetota bacterium. GTDB lineage: Bacteria > Actinomycetota > Actinomycetes > Mycobacteriales > Mycobacteriaceae > Mycobacterium. Next base: position 949,719 of record CAWCNE010000002.1, on the reverse strand, counting down.
ATCGCGCTGGTGGAGTTGGAGGAGGGCGTGCGCATGCTCGGTGAGCTGCGCAACGTCGACCCCGCCGCCGTGGAGGTCGGAATGCCGGTCCGGGCAACGTATATCGACTTCCCAGCCAACGACATCGGGCCATCGTGGACGCTGTACGCATGGGAGCCCTCGGAGGTCGAAGCATGAGCGCCGCGACAGTAGAGGTCGGCACGAAGCTGCCGGAGTTGGCTTTCTATGGCGACCCGACGTTCATCATCTCGACGGCGATCGCCACCCGCGACTACCAGGACGTGCACCACGACCGGGACAAGGCGCAGGCCAAGGGGTCCAAGGACATCTTCGTCAACATCCTCACCGACACCGGTCTGGTGCAGCGCTACATCACCGACTGGGCCGGCCCGTCGGCGTTCATCAAGTCGATCGGCCTGCGGCTCGGTGTGCCGTGGTACGCCTACGACACGGTGACATTCAAAGGCGAAGTGACCGCGGTCGACGATGGGTTGATCACTTTGAAAATCGTTGGCAGCAACAGCCTTGGCGATCACGTCATCGCTAACGCGACCTTGACGATCGGGGGTCCTGATGCCCGGTGAACTATCCGGTAAGGCCGCGATCGCCGGTATCGGTGCCACGGACTTCTCCAAGAACTCCGGCCGAAGCGAGCTTCGACTGGCCGCCGAGGCTGTCCTGGATGCGCTCGACGACGCCGGTCTGACGCCGGGCGACGTCGACGGCATGGTCACGTTCACGATGGACTCCAACACCGAAGTGGCCATCGCCCGCGCCACCGGCATCGGGGATCTGAAGTTCTTCTCCAAGATCCACCACGGCGGAGGCGCGGCGTGCGCGACGGTCCAGCAGGCGGCCATCGCGGTCGCGACCGGCGTCGCGGATTGCGTTGTGGCATACCGGGCTTTCAACGAACGCTCTGGTCAGCGGTTCGGCCAGGTGCAGCTGCGGTTGGTGGAGAACGCCGATTCGACCGGCGTGGACAACTCGTTCTCCTACCCGCACGGGCTGTCCACACCCGCCGCGCAGGTCGCGATGATCGCCAAGCGGTACATGCATTTGTCGGGGGCCACCAGCCGCGACTTCGGGGCGATCTCGGTGGCGGACCGCAAACACGCCGCCAACAATCCCGAAGGCGTATTTCTATGAGAAGCCGATAACCATTGAGGAACACCAGAATTCACGGTGGATCGCCGAGCCGCTGCGGCTGCTCGACTGCTGCCAGGAGACCGATGGCGCGGTGGCTCTCGTCATCGTCTCCGCGGAGCGGGCGAAGGACCTGAAGAACCGGCCCGCCGTCATCGAGGCCGCGGCGCAGGGCGCAAGCCCGGACCAGTACTCGATGGTCAGCTACTACCGGCCGGAGCTCGACGGGTTGCCGGAGATGGGCCTGGTGGGCAAGCAGCTGTGGGCGCAGTCGGGCCTGAAGCCGACGGACATCCAGACCGCGATCCTCTACGACCACTTCACGCCGTTCACCCTGATTCAGTTGGAGGAGTTGGGATTCTGCGGTTGGGGCGAGGCCAAGGACTACATCGCCGACGGTGCGATCGAGATCGGTGGCCGACTGCCGATCAACACCCACGGCGGGCAACTCGGTGAGGCCTACATCCACGGCATGAACGGCATCGCCGAAGGAGTCCGCCAGTTGCGCGGCACCTCGGTCAACCCAGTGCCCGACGTCGAGCATGTGCTGGTCACCGCAGGCACCGGCGTGCCGACCTCCGGCCTGATCCTCGGCTAAGCGGCGCTCGCCCGGCTGGCCGGGCGTTCGGCGCCCGACGCCCGGCTGGTCGGGCACTCGACAGCTGAAGTGACGGCGATGATCTTGCATGCGAATCTGCGGCGATGGACAAGCCGTTTGTCGGAAGCGAAGCCATTGCAGGTGGAGTGCTGACCAAGAGCCAATTGGAAACGCGCTACTACCGAGTACTTCGAGATGTTTACGTCGATCGAGACGCCGAAATCACCGCTAAGTTGCGCGCCGAGGCCGGGTGGTTGTGGACCGGCCGTCGAGGAGTTGTGGCTGGGTTCTCGGCAGCCGCGCTGCACGGGAGTAAATGGGTCGACGACAGAAGACCTGCGGAGTTGATCCACCACAATCACCATCGCGCGGCGGGGATACAACTGCACAGGGACGTCGTCGAGGCGGACGAAATCGAAATGATCGGCGGCGTCGTGGTTACATCGCCGATAAGGACAGCGCTCGACCTCGGCTGCTGGTACCCGAAAATGACCGCCGTGGCGGGGATAGACGCGTTAGCCGGAGCGACGGAAATCAAAGCTGCTGATGTCGAGCTGCTGGCTCGCAGGTATTCCGGACGCCGCGGGATCGCGCGAGCGCGGCGAGCGATCGAACTTTTCGATGCGGGTGCACAGTCGCCGAAGGAGTCTTGGCTACGCGTTGTATTGATCGAGGCCGGCTTACCGCGGCCGCAAACGCAGATTGCGGTACGCGACGAATTCGGTTTTGCGGTGGCCTACCTGGACATGGGCTGGGAGGACGTGAAGGTCGCAGTCGAGTATGACGGCGAGCAGCACCGTACCGATCGACGGCAGTACGCCTGGGACGTTCGGAGACTGGAAATGCTTGAGCGACGTGGGTGGATTGTCGTCCGCGTGCTAGCGAGAGATCGACCGGCCGAGGTCGTAAACCGTGCTCGCGCGGCGTTGGCCCGCCGATCGCTCTGCTAGCCGGGCGCTCGACGACGCGGTCTCGGCCAGCCGGGCGTTCGGCGTAAAGCGGAGCGCGCGAACCTAGGCCGGGGTCAGCTCTACGCCGCTGAGGACGACCGCGTTGTCGCGCGCCGGCGCGGTGACGGTGGCGAGCAGGCGTCCATCTTCTTTCCAGACCGAGGCCTTCAGCGTCTCACCGGGATAGGCCACCCCGGCGAACCGCGCGCCGTAGGAGCCGACGGCGCCGGCGTCGCCGTCGAGCACCGAGTCCGTCAGCGCCTTGCAGGTCATGCCGTAGGTGCACAAGCCGTGCAGGATGGGCCGCGGAAATCCTGCGGCCGAGGCGAATTCGGGATCGGAGTGCAGCGGATTACGGTCGCCGCACAGCCGGTAGAGCAGGGCCTGTTGCGGCAGGATTGGGATGTCGAGTTCGATATCCGGCGCCCGGTCCGGCGCGGCCGCCGCCGTCGACGACCCGCGGTCACCACCGAACCCGCCCTCGCCGCGGGCGAAGATCGAACGGCGCTGCGTCCACAGCAGCGTCCCGTCCGGCGCGGTCACCTCGGTCTCGGACCAGATCACCGCGGCCTTGCCCTTGTCCCAGATGTCGGTGAACCGGGTGACCGCCTTCGCCCGAACCCGACGGCGGCAGCGGCGCGGGCGCGGTGACCTGCTCGCTGGCGTGCAGTACCTTGCTCAGCTCGATGTCGATGCCGGGGAACTGCACGGTCGGCGGCTTGGTCATGTGGAAGCTGGCGGCCACGTTGCCGAACGTCGGCAGCACCTGCGGGGTGTCGTCGACCAGGTAGCGCAGCTCACGAGCGTCCATCGGGTCCGCACCGGCGCCGAGCCCCAGGTGATAGAGCTGGATATCGCTACTGCTCCAAGAGAATTCGATCGGCTCGAGCTCGGCGGCAAGAGCAACGTCCACATCAATCGGCATGTCAGTTCTCACCCGCGATGTGCAGTGCGGCCAGGTAACCGAAGGTCATGGCGGGTCCGATGGTTCCGCCCGGGCCGGGATAGGTGTGACCCATCACCGGGGCGCTGACATTGCCTGCCGCATAGAGGCCTTCGATGATGCTGCCGTCGTCGCGCAGCGCCCGGCCGTGCACGTCGGTGCGAATTCCGCCCTTGGTGCCCAGGTCGCCCGGCACCATCTTGGCGGCGTAGTACGGCCCATGGCTGATCTCGCCGAGGTTCGGGTTCGGCTTGTTGGTCGGGTCGCCGTAGTACCTGTCGTAGGCGCTCTCGCCGCGGTGGTAGTCGGAATCGACGCCCGAGCGCGCGAAGCCGTTGAATCGTTGCACCGTCGCGGCGAACTCGTCGACCGGCAGGCCGGCTTTGGCGGCCAACTCCTCCAAGGTCTCCGCCTGGATGATCACGCCGGACTCCATCCACTTACGCGGAATGCGTTGTCCTGGTTGCAATCCCGCGAAGATATAGCGGTCGCGGTATTGCTGGTCGAACACCAGCCACGCCGGAATGTTCTCACCCGGGCCGGGGCCTTGGCCGAACTCACCGCCGTACATGTGGTGGCACGCCTCGACGTAGGGCATGGATTCATTCATGAATCGCTGACCGGACATGTTGACGATGATGGAGCCGGGCGAGTTGCGCTCCGACAGCGCAAACCACGGCGCGCCGACCAGTGGAACCGTCGGGCCCCACCAGGCGTCTTCCATGATGTCCAGTGCCGCACCGAGCTTTTCGGCGGCCACAATCCCGTCACCGGTGTTGGCCTTCGCGCCGACAGTCCATTCGGTGGTGATCGGCGCGCGCTGGTACTTCACCCGCATCTGCTCGTTGTGTTCGAACCCGCCGCTGCCGAGGATGACGGCCTTGCGGGCCCGGATCAATTGCGGCTCAGCTGCTTCCGATTGCCCGGTCTCACGCACGTAGATGCCGCGGACCACACCGTCCTCGACGTAGAGGTCGGTCAGCGCGGTGTTGAGCTGCACCGGAACGCCGGCTTTGCGGAGCCCGACCCGAAGCGGGGCGATCAGCGCGCGTCCCATGCCGACCAGGTTCTGCCCGGTCGCCTTCGCCCACATGGTGCGTGCGCCGACCTTGAGGCTGCGCAGCACACCGCGCGGATGACGCTTGAGCTGGTTCAGTCGAACGTAGTCCTGTTGCATCACAACGACATTGAGCGGAACTTTGCCGTACGGCGGCTCCAGCCCGGCCAGGTCGGGGCCGAGCTTCTTGGCGTTGAACGGCTTCGGCTCGATCGAACGTCCGCCGGCGCGACCACCCGGCGCCTCGGGGTAGTAGTCGGCGTACTGCGGCACCCAGCACATCTTCAGCGGCGAGTGCTTCAGCACGAACGACAGCATCTCGGGTCCGCGCTCGAGGTAGGTGTCGATGCGCTGCGCCTCGACGACGTCGCCGACGATCCCGTGCAGATAGGTGCGGGCCGCCTCGGCCGTGTCCTTGACGCCGTCGCGCTCGAGGACCTCGTTGTTGGGAATCCACACGCCGCCACCGGAGCGGGCGGTGGAGCCGCCGAAGTGCGCGGCCTTCTCTACGACTATAGTGCTGAGACCCCGGTGGGCGGCCGCAAGAGCAGCAACCATGCCGGCGCCGCCGCTTCCGACCACGACGACGTCGAACTCCTGAGCTGTCATGTAGAACACGTTATAGAATTGCCGGGGCCGGGCGCTACCGCCCCGGTCAATCGAACGAGGGGACTTCGGCTAAATGATCCCGGCAGCCACCCGTGACGCGCTGGCCGCCGATCTCGCACAGGCCGAGCGGAGCCGTCAGCCGATCGCTCCGTTGACCGCCGGCCACCCCGAGATCGACGTCGTCGACGCTTACGAAATTCAGCTGATCAACATCCGCCAGCGGGTCGCCGAGGGCGCCCGGGTGGTGGGCCACAAGGTGGGCCTGTCGTCGCTGGCGATGCAGCAGATGATGGGCGTCGACGAGCCCGACTACGGGCATCTGCTCGACGAGATGCAGGTCTTCGAGGACGTCCCGGTCAAGTCCGACCGGTACCTCTACCCGCGGGTGGAGGTCGAGGTCGGATTCATCCTGGCCCACGACCTGCCGGGCGCGAACTGCACCGAAGACGACGTGCTGGCCGCGACCGAGGCGTTCGTGCCGTCGATCGAGTTGATCGACACCAGGATCACCGACTGGAAGATCGCGCTGTGCGACACCATCGCCGACAACGCGTCCTCCGCCGGTTTCGTGCTGGGCGAGGCGCGGGTCGCGCCCGCCGACATCGACATCACCAAGATCGACGCGGTGCTGACCAACAACGGCGAGGTGGTGGCCGAGGGCCGCAGCGACGCGGTGCTGGGTAATCCGGTGACCGCGGTGGCGTGGCTGGCCCGCAAGGTGGAAAGCTTCGGGGTGCGGCTTCGGGCCGGCGACATCGTGTTGCCCGGTTCGTGCACCCGAGCTATCGACGCACCTCCCGGCAGCAATTTCGTCGCCGATTTCGACGGGCTCGGGTCCGTCCGACTGTCTTTCGAGTAAGAAGCGATCGCAAGCGCGGCGAAGCCGGGCGCAGCGGGTCGCGACAAGAGATGAAGAAGCGATCGCAAGCGCGGCGAAGCCGGGCGCAGCGGGTCGCGAAAGAGATGAAGAAGCGATCGCAAGCGCGGCGAAGCCGGGCGCAGCGGGTCGCGACAGGAGATGAAGGAGCGATCGCAAGCGCGGCGAAGCCGGGCGCAGCGGGTCGCGACAAGAGATAAGGAGCATCCATGCCGTCGAAGATGAGTGTGGCCATCGTCGGATCGGGCAACATCAGCACCGATCTGCTCTACAAACTGCTCCGCTCGGAGTGGCTGGAGCCGCGCTGGATGGTCGGCATCGACCCGGAGAGCGAAGGCCTGGCCCGGGCCCGCAAGCTGGGACTGGAGACCACCCACGAAGGCGTCGACTGGCTGCTGGCGCAGTCCGAGAAACCCGACATGGTCTTCGAGGCGACCAGCGCCTACGTGCACCGCGACGCGGCGCCGAAATACGAGGCCGCCGGAATCCGGGCGATCGACCTGACACCCGCCGCGGTCGGCCCGGCGGTGATCCCGCCGGCCAACCTGCGCGAGCACCTCGACGCGCCCAACGTCAACATGATCACCTGCGGCGGACAGGCGACCATCCCGATCGTCTACGCCGTCAGCCGCGTCGTCGAGGTGCCCTACGCCGAGATCGTCGCGTCGGTGTCGTCGTCGTCGGCAGGGCCGGGCACCCGGGCCAACATCGACGAGTTCACCAAGACCACGTCGCGCGGCGTGCAGACCATCGGCGGCGCGAAGCGCGGCAAGGCGATCATCATCCTGAACCCGGCCGATCCGCCGATGATCATGCGCGACACCATCTTCTGCGCCATCCCCGAAGACGCTGACCGCGACGCGATCGCCCAGTCGATCCGCGACGTCGTCGCCGAGGTGCAGACCTACGTGCCGGGCTACCGGCTGCTCAACGACCCGCAGTTCGACGACCCGTCGGTGCACTCCGGAGGTCAGGCACTGGTCACCACCTTCGTCGAGGTCGAAGGCGCCGGCGATTACCTGCCGCCGTACGCGGGCAACCTCGACATCATGACCGCCGCGGCCACCAAGGTCGGCGAGGAGATCGCCAAGGAATCGCTAGCGGCGACAGCCCAGGGAGCACAGGCATGAGCATCTGACATCTTCTTCAACCCGATCTGGGACGTCCGGATGACCGACACGTCCCTGCGCGACGGCTCGCACCACAAGCGTCACCAGTTCACCAAGGACGAGGTCGGCGCCATCGTGGCCGCGCTGGACAACGCCGGCGTGCCGGTGATCGAGGTGACCCACGGCGACGGGCTGGGCGGGTCGAGCTTCAACTACGGCTTCTCCAAGACGCCCGAGCAGGAGCTGATCAAGCTCGCCGCCGAGACCGCCAAAGAAGCCAAGATCGCCTTCCTGATGCTGCCCGGCGTGGGCACCAAGGAAGACATCAAGGAGGCGCAGAACAACGGCGGCTCGATCTGCCGGATCGCCACCCACTGCACCGAGGCCGACGTCTCGATCCAGCACTTCGGGCTGGCCCGCGAGCTGGGCCTGGAGACCGTCGGCTTCCTGATGATGTCGCACACCATCCCGCCGGAGAAGCTGGCCGCGCAGGCCCGCATCATGGCCGACGCCGGGTGCCAGTGCGTCTACGTCGTCGACTCGGCCGGGCGCCCTGGTGCTCGACGGCTGTGGCCGACCGGGTGGCGGCGCTGGTCGCCGAACTCGGCGACGACGCCCAGGTCGGTTTCCACGGGCACGAGAACCTCGGCCTGGGTGTGGCCAACTCGGTGGAGGCCGTGCGGGCCGGTGCCAAGCAGATCGACGGCTCCTGCCGCCGGTTCGGCGCGGGCGCGGGCAACGCGCCGGTCGAGGCGCTGATCGGGGTGTTCGACAAGATCGGCGTCAAGACCGGCATCGACTTCTTCGACATCGCCGACGCCGCCGAAGAGGTGGTCGCCCCGGCCATGCCTGCCGAATGCCTGCTCGACCGCAACGCGCTGATCATGGGCTACTCCGGGGTCTACTCCAGCTTCCTCAAGCATGCCGTCCGCCAGTCCGAGCGCTACGGCGTTCCGGCCCACCAACTGCTGCACCGCGCCGGGCAGCGCAAGCTGATCGGTGGTCAGGAAGACCAGCTCATCGACATCGCTCTGGAGATCAAGCGCGAACAAGAAAGCGGCAGCCGCGGCCTCGCCATAGTCTGAGCGTTTGCACAGGTTGCGCATAGCTGCCGCGAGTAGCTTTGCGCGCATGAATACGACATTCACCTGGGCCGGCCGGGTCGCCGGCGGCCTGCTTGCGGCCGCGGCCGCGGCGATCATTGCGATGCCGGTGGCCGGCGCCGCCTGCAACCAGACGGTGGGTCAATTCCATCGACTCCTACCTGAAGCGGCATCCCGACGTCCAGCAACACCTGCAGGCCAGTCGCAGGCGGAGGGCGGCGGTCCTGACGTCATCGGCTACCTGAACCGGCATCCGGACGTGCGGCAGCATCTGATCGACCTGTCCCAGCAGTGCACGCTAGTAGTGAATCCGCGTCGTCGCTGAAGGCCACCGGCCACGACGCGCAATGTTCGCTTGTTGACGAAAACTAGAACACGTTCTAGCGTCGAGGCGTGCCCGATCCCCTCTTCTCCGAGCCGCTTGTCGCTGCCATCGCCGAGTCCGAGAAATTAGTCGCCGCCGCACCGCACATCGAGACCGAAGCCGACCTGCTCGAGGGGCTGCAATACCTCGCCGGTTGCGTGGCCGCGTGCACGCACATGGTGTTCGATTACGACCGCGACCACCCGGTGCTGCTCTCCGGCACCGGGCCGTACACCAAGATGGGCCTGGACAATCCGGACACCATGTACTTCGGCTGTCGGGTCCAACCTGACCACGACTACGTGGTCAACGGCGTCCGCGGGACCACCACCGACGTGAGCTTTCAACTGCTCGGCGGCGAGTACACCGACGACAACGTGCCCGCCAGCCAGGCCGCGTTCGACGACCGCGAGCTCGAGATCGCCTCGGACGGCAGCTTCCAATGGCAGGTGCGGCCCACCAGCCCCGGCCAGCTGGTGATCCGCGAGGTCTACGGCGACTGGGCGGCACGGCGGGGCACGCTTTACCATCTCGCGATCCGATACCGTCGGCACCGCGCCGCCGCCACTGAGCCGTGCGACGATCGAAAAGCGTTACAGCGCAGCCGGAAAGCAACTGGTCAACCGGATCAAGACCTGGCTGCAGTTCCCGCAGTGGTTCTATCTGGACCTCCCGGTCAACACCATGGTCGCGCCGCGTCTGACGCCCGGCGGATTGGCGACGCAGTATTCCTCGGTCGGGCATTTCGAGCTTGCGGCCCGACGAGGCTCTCGTCATCACGGTGCCGGTGACGGACGCGCCTTACCTCGGCTTCCAGCTGGGCAGCTTGTGGTACATCTCGCTGGACTACATCAATCACCAGACGTCGCTGAACAACACTCAGGCACAAGCGGATCCGGACGGCAAGGTCCGAATCGTCGTCGCCGACCAGAACCCGGGCGTCACCAACTGGGTCGAGACGCTCGGCCATCGGCGCGGCTTCCTGCAGTTCCGCTGGCAACGGGTTTCGCGTCAGCTCACCGAGGCCGACGGCCCCACCGTCGAGCTGGTCAACATCGATGCGCTCCCGGGTGCGCTGCCCCACTACGCGCACAATAAGATCTCTGAACAGGACTGGCGTACACGAATCGCGTTGCGCCAACAGCAAATTGCAGCCAGGATGCTGGGGTAATCATGACCGGAATGCTCGAGAAAAAAGTAATCGTCATCAGCGGCGTGGGCCCGGGACTCGGCACCACGCTGGCGCACCGATGTGCGCAAGACGGCGCCGAGTTGGTACTGGCGGCGCGGACCGTCGAGCGGCTGGAGGAACTCGCCAAGCAGCTCGGCGACGCCGGGCACAAGGCGCTGGCGGTGCGCGCGGACATCACCGAAGACGACGACGTGGCCGCGCTCGGTGGAATCCACCACGTCGAACTTCGGCAAGGTTGACGTTCTGATCAACAACGCGTTCCGGGTGCCGTCGATGAAACCGTTGGCCGGAACCAGCTTCCAGCACATCCGCGACGCGATCGAGCTGAGCGCGCTGGGCGCGTTGCGTCTCATCCAGGCGTTCACGCCGGCGTTGGAGGAGGCAGGCGGCGTCGATCGTCAACGTCAACTCCATGGTGCTGCGCCACTCGCAGGCCAAATACGGGGCCTACAAGATGGCCAAGTCCGCACTGCTGTCGATGTCGCAGTCGTTGGCCACCGAACTCGGCGAGAAGGGCATCCGGGTGAACTCCGTTGCACCCGGCTATATCTGGGGCGAGACGCTGCAGGCCTACTTCGAGCACCAGGCCGGAAAGTACGGCACCACCGCCGACCAGATCTACCAGGCGACCGCGGCGAACTCCGACCTCAAGCGGCTGCCCACCGAGGACGAGGTCGCGTCGGCGATCATGTTCATGGCCAGCGACCTGTCCAGCGGCATCAGCGGACAGACGCTGGATGTCAACTGCGGCGAGTACCACAACTAGACATGACTGCTGAACGCACCGACATCGCCACCGTCGACGAGTTGCATGCCTCGGCGACCAAGCTGACCGGACTCGACGACTTCGGCGTCGACAACGACAACTACCGCGAAGCACTCGGCGTGCTGCTCGACTCCTACCGGCAAGAGGCCGGCCTAACGGTGTTGGGCAGCAAGATGAATCGCTTCTTCCTGCGCGGCGCGCTGGTGGCCAGGCTGTTGTCCGAGTCGGCGTGGAAGCAGTACCCGCAGCACGCCGACGTTGCGGTCACGCGGCCCATCTTCGTCACCGGTTTGGTGCGTACCGGCACCACGGCACTGCACCGGCTGCTCGGCGCCGACCCGGCGCATCAGGGCCTGCATATGTGGCTGGCGGAATTCCCGCAGCCGCGCCCGCCGCGCGAGACGTGGGAATCCCACCCGCTGTATCGCCAACTCGACGACCAGTTCACCCAGCATCATCAGGACAACCCGGGCTACACCGGCCTGCATTTCATGGCCGCCTACGAGCTCGAGGAGTGCTGGCAGCTGCTGCGCCAGTCGCTGCATTCGGTGTCCTACGAGACGCTGGCGCATCTGCCCAGTTACTCAAAGTGGTTGTCGCAGCAGGACTGGACGCCGGCGTATCAGCGTCATCGCAAAAACCTTCAGCTGATCGGACTCAACGACGCCGACAAGCGGTGGGTGCTGAAGAACCCGAGCCATCTGTTCGCTCTCGACGCGTTGATGGAGACCTATCCCGACGCCCTGGTCATCCAGACGCATCGGCCGGTCGAGACGATCATGGCGTCGATGTGCTCGCTGGCCCAGCACACCACCGACGGATGGTCGACGAAGTTCGTCGGGGCGCAAATCGGTTCGGACTCGGTGGAAACCTGGTCGCGCGGCTTGGAGCAGTTCAACACCGCGCGGGCCAAGTACAACCCGGCCCAGTTCTACGATGTCGACTACCGCGAATTGATCGCCGATCCGCTCGGCACGGTCGCCGACATCTACCGCAAGTTCGACATCCCGCTCACCGATGAGGCCCGGCAGGCGATGGAAGACAGTCACGCCGAAAGCCAAACCGGCGCAAGGGCTCCCAAGCACAAGTACTCGCTGGCCGACTACGGGCTGACCGCCGAGGCCGTCAAGGAGCGCTTCGCCGGCCTGTGATCGATTGCCCGGCTAGCCGTCGCCGGGCGGGGTAGCGGTGGATACCGCTTCCAGGCACCCTTCGGCGACGGCGTGTTCGATGCTGTCGGCGAGTTTCGGGCAGGCCCGGGTTCGCGCGCTGGGTTCACCGCTCGCCGCGCAGCTTCGGCGAAATAGGCGCAGCGCTGCGATGCGTCGCTATTCCATTGCACCGCGGTGTGTCCGGGGCCCAGACGTTTGACGTTGACCGTGGCGTGGCAGAACCGGCAGTCCACCGGCTGCAGGCCGGACGTCAGATAGCGGGTGCGGTCAGCCCGGGTGGCCTCCTGCACCGCGGCGGCACGTTCCGGATCGTCGGCGAAATCCGGTGCCTTAGACCAGGATCCGCCGCCTTGCCGTCGCCGGCCGAAGCCGGGTCGTCGTGGTTTCGTGATCGCCATGGAGCATCAGCATCGATCGAGCGAGCCGATCGACGTCGGGCGGCTGGTCTCGGTCCATGCGCGCTTCATGTCAGCGCGGCTGCGTGCGGCCTGTCGGCTTCCGGATTCCGCAGCCTGCTTCTGCAGGTTCTCGTCGACCTCGACATGCCACTTCTCGTTGGCGATGGTGGTGTCCACCTCGATCTCGAAGCGGTCCGTCATGTCCGGCGTGACATCGGCGACGTCGACGTAGAACTGCTGATACCAGCGGCGCATCTGGTACACGGCGCCGTCTTCCTCGACCAGCAGCGGGTTGTCGATCCGGGTCTTGTGCTTCCAGATTTCGACGTCCTGCAGGAATCCCTTGCTGACGCCCTCGGTGAAGACCCTGGCCAGCTTGTTCGGTCATCTTCTCGTCCATGCCCTTGGGCTTTTCGACGATGACGCCCCACTGCAGGACGAACGAATCCTGCGTGACCGGGTAGTGGCAGTTGATCAGGATCGACTCGGCCTTGAAGCCGCCGTAGCTGTTGTGCAGCCAGTTGATCATGAACGACGGGCCGAAGTAAGAAGCCTCCGAATCCAGTTGCGCCTCGCCGTACGAGGTGCCCAGGTCGTTGACGTCGGGCCGCCCGACGTTGTGCAGATACTGCGAGGCGATATGACCTTCGAAGACATTCTTGAAGTAGGTCGGCAGACCGAAGTGGATGTAGAAGAAGTGCGCCATGTCGGTGACGTTGTCGATGATCTCGCGGCAGTTGGAGCCCTCGATGAGCATCGAGTTCCAGCGCCAGTCGGTCCACTCGTCGCTGGCGAACTCGGGAATCTCGGGGATCCGCAACTCGGGCGGCGGCGGGTTGCCCTCGTGGTCGTGCCAGACGTACAGCAGCCCGCTGCGCACGTCGGTCGTCCAGGACCGGGTCCGGGCCAACCGCGGGGTGCGCTTGGCGTAGGGCACCAGCTTGCATTTGCCGTCCCCACCCCAGCGCCAGTCGTGGAACGGGCAGGCGACCTCGTCACCCTTGATGGTGCCCTGCGCCAGGTTGCCGCCCATGTGGCGGCAGTAGCCGTCGAGCACGTGCAGATCGCCGTGCGAGTCGGCGAACACGACGAGGTGGGTGCCGAACGCCTCGATCCCGTGCGGCTCGCCGTCCAGGTAATCCTTGACCGGGCCAAGGCAGTGCCAGCCGCGGGCATACCGGTCGGGCAGGGTGCCGGCGTCGATCTCGCGAACAGCGGCAGTCTCGGTAGCCATGACGCCTCCAGGTTTCTTGGCTTCTAACTAGAACACGTTACAGTTTTTACGCGCGGATCGCGCAATGAACGCCGATTCTCCGGGCAATCGGCATCGACTGCCGGGTTACCCGGCCTGCGGTATATCTGAACGATGCCGCTGTTTGCCTTTGAAGGACGAGCACCGAGGGTTGATCCGACCGCCTTCGTCGCCCCCACCGCCACCCTGATCGGCGATGTGACCGTCGAGGCCGGCGCGTCGGTGTGGTTCAACACCGTGCTGCGCGCCGACTACGGGCCCGTGATCGTGCGTGAAGGCGCGAACGTGCAGGACGGATCGGTGCTGCATTCACCGCCGGGCATCCCTGTCGACATCGGTCCCGGAGCGACCGTCGCGCACATGTGCATCATCCACGGCGCCCACATCGGAGCCGAGGCGCTGATCGCCAACCACGCCACCGTGCTCGACGGCGCGGTGATCGGCGCGCGCAGCCTGGTCGCGGCCGGCGCGCTGGTGACCGGCGGCACCAAGATCCCGGCCGAGATGCTGGTGGTCGGAGCGCCGGCCACCGTCAAGGGCCCGATCGCGGGTACCGGTGCCGAGATGTGGGTGAAGGTGAACCCGAAGGCCTACCAAGAACTCGCTCAGCGCTATCTGACCGGGCTGCAACCGATTTAGCTTGGCATCGCATCCAGTCCGGTGTCACCGGGAGGCCGTTGCGGTGGCGGTATTCGGCGATGGCCTTGAGGTTTTTCATCTCCAGCAGATGGCCCGCGCCGAACATGTCCCAGAAGTCGCCGACCCAGACCGGCCGTTCCGGCGGGCTGGCGTCTGGATAAGGGTTGCGGTCGTAGAACGGATGGTGGCAGTTGGTCCACAGCACCACCGAGCCCGGCTTGTCCAGCACGGTCTGCGCGTCGACGACCCGCATCAGGTAGATCATCCACAGATGCTTGCCCTGATCCCACGCGCAGTGGTAGTCCACGGTCCGGCCCTGCTCGCTGGCCACCGTGCGGGTGTAGATCTTGGTCTCCGACCCCAAGTCGGTCGTAGGCCTGCCATAGTCCTGGCTCGTCGGTTTCGGTGAACCCGCGCAGGCTGTAGGTCCACTCTTCCAAGCAACGGGTGTCGGACATGTAGGCGAACAGCTCATCCGGCGGGCAGTCGATGTAGTCGTTGACGGTGCAGTACTGGCCGAATACCTCGATCGTGCGGATACACCGAGTGCATCATCTCCATGATGATCGGAGTGGCCTTCTCCCGCGGGCTGGTTTCGATCCGGGTTACCCCCTCGATCGGCTGGGTACTGCCGGTGTGGGCGGCGATATCTTCAAGCGCGGGCAGCGGCATCGGATCGGTCTCCTTCGTGAGCGAACGACGGTGATTGCAAGGCATCCCTATCAAAAGTGTTGCGAGCATATCGATTTCGCCGAAATGTGAATTGACTATACACCAGTCGCGCTCCAACGCACGGCGGAGTTTCTGATGGCGTATTTTTTGCGCGATTAATACGGCAATGGTCGAACCGATTGGGGCTCGGCCTCGTTGTATCTCAGCACCAGTGCCTTTGCGACGTGATTCGCACGGGCGTGGCAGTCGGTCGCGTCACGTGTCGCCGCGGCCGGCTGAATGCTGCGCATCTCGCGGGAGGACCATGATGCGAACGACTCGATCACCTGCGATACGCCAAGGCATGAGCTGACGATCGAACTTCGCGACGTGGTACGCGAATACCGCGTCGGCGGTCAGAACGTGCGCGCACTCGACGAGATCAGCCTGCGGTTCGGGGGCGGGCAGTTCGTGTCGATCGTCGGGCCGTCGGGGGCGGGCAAGAGCACGTTGCTGCATCTGCTCGGGGCGTTGGATTCCCCCGATTCCGGCTCGATCACCTTCGACGGCGACGAGATCGGCCACCTCAGCGACGAACAACAGTCGGAATTTCGCCACCATCGCGTGGGGTTCATCTTTCAGTTCTTCAACCTGTTGCCGACCCTGTCGGCGTGGGAGAACGTGGCGGTCCCCAAGCTGCTCGACGGTGTCCGGCTCGGCAAGGTCAAGTCGGATGCGGTTCGGCTGTTGGACCGGGTCGGGCTCGGCAACCGCACCCAGCATCGCCCGGCGGAACTGTCGGGCGGTCAAATGCAGCGGGTCGCGGTGGCGCGGGCGTTGATGATGGACCCATCGCTGATCCTCGCGGACGAACCGACCGGCAACCTCGACTCCGCCACGGGCGCTTCGATCTTGGCGCTGCTTGCCGAGGTGGCGCACGAAGACGGCGACAGTCGGCTGGTGGTGATGGTGACCCACAACTCGGATGCCGCGGCGACGACGGATCGGGTGATCACCCTCCAGGACGGACGCGTCGGTTCCGACGAGTTGTCAGCGGTCGCGGGATGAGACCGGGCTCGGCGATCGCGGCTACGGCGAGCCGCCTACGCGTGTTCAGCCTCCGCGAACTCGTCGTGCACCGTCGGCGCACGACGGCCTCGATCGCCGTAATGGCCGTTTCCGCAATGTATCTCGTCGCGGTCTTCGGCATTTTCGGGTCGATCACCGGATCGGTCAACCGGCTGGCCGACGGGATCGCCGGCGTCGCCGCGCTCGAGGTGTCGGGCATCACCGATGCGGGATTTCCCGACACGATAACGGCCGATGTCGCCGCGGTTCCCGGCGTCGCGACCGCGGCACCGATGATCCGGACTTCTGCGTCCACGGCGTCGGGCCCGGTTCTGCTGTTCGGCGCGGACAAGAGCAGTGCTGCGTTGGGCGGCGCGTTGAAAGACGCCGTCGAGAAACCGTTGAAAACGCTGTCCGACAATCCCAACGGTGTCCAGGTCGGGCCCGGTGTCGGTCACGCCAAAGGCGAGACATTCCAGCTGGGCTCGGCTTCGGTCACAGTCACGGAAGTGCTCACCGGCAAGCAGCTTGCCGACCTCAACGGCGGACACTACGTCCTCGCTCCACTTGCTTTGGCGCAGAACATAACCGGGCGAAAAGGTCAGCTCGATTCGATACTGATCACGACAAAGCCCGGTGCCGATCTCGCAGCGGTGCGCGCCGCGGTCACGGCCGCCGTCAAGGATCGGGCAATCGTCGCGGATCCGAGTATGCGGGCAGCCCGGGCCGGCGACGGTGTCAAGCTGATGAACTACATGGCGTTGATGGGTGCCGGCGTCGCGCTGGTGGTCGGCGCGTTCCTGATCTACACCACGATGACGATGGCGATCACCCAACGCCGGCCGGTCATCTCGATGCTGCGCGCGATCGGCGGCCGACGCACCACGATCGTTCGCGACCTGCTCGCCGAGGCTGTGATTCTCGGGCGTGATCGGCGGAGCGATCGGGTCCGGTCATCGGTATTATCTTGGGCCGCATGGCGATTCGTCGATTGCCTCCGGCGATAACCCAAGGCCTCGAAGCCCGGGTCGAGTACTGGTTGCCCGGCTACGCGATACCGGTGGCCCTGGCGGCGACCGTCCTCACCAGCACGGCGGCATCGGCGATGGCCGCGCGGCAGGTGTACAAGGTTTCACCGATCGAGGCCTTGGCGCCGGTCGGGGTTTCGGCCGCCGATTTCGTGCCGCGCTGGCTGCGGATGGCGTGCGGGATCTGCAGCCCTCGCCGTGTTCGCGGCGTCGATTGTGGTCGTGGTCATCGATCAACGCGGCACACTCGGCCTTTGCCGCGATCTTTGCGTTGTTCAGCTGCGGAGATCGCGCTCGGCTTCGCGCTCACCGCGCTGCATCGTCAAGGCCACTGCGGCGACCGCCCGGATATTCGGATCGGTTGGGCCGACTCGCGGCGGCGACGATCGAGCGAGCGCCGCGGCGGGTGTGGGCCACGGTGATGACCGTGCTCATCGCGGTGGTGACCACCGTCGTGATCACCGGCACGCAACGCCGACATGATCCGGTCGGCGCGAGCCATCTTCGCGCCGGTCGCAGGCGTCGACGTGTGGGTGAGCGCCGATCCTCCCGACAGCTATCGCCGTCGACGCGCTGCCGCAAGATCTCGCCCGCAAGGTAGCCGCAGGTGCCGGGCGTAAAGCGGGTCACCGAGGGCGCATTCGGGTTCGCTGAGGTCGGCGGCACCCGCGTGATGCTCGACGGGGTTTTCCGCCGGGTACCGCCGACCCGCTCTACCGCGCGCTCGATGAGCAGGTACGCAGCGAGGTGCTCGCCGGTCGCGGCGTGGTGCTGTCGCAGAACCTCGGCAAAACTCTGCATGTCCGGGTCGGCGACGACCTGCAGCTGCAGACGCCGCACGGCCCGCGGCGGACGGCGGTGCTCGCCCTGGTCCCGTACTTCTCGACGGTCATCGGCACCATCGGGATCGACCTCGGTCGAATGCGGGCACTGGTTCGACCGTCCGGCCGCGACAGCACTCCAGATCACCGCGGCCGCAGGCGTGGATCCGAATCGCTTGCTTGGCCGACGTCCGTCGTGTGGTGCCTGCGCCGAATTACGTGTACGACCGGTCGCACGGCGCTCGCCGGCCTCGAGGCGCCGCTGCATCAGAGCATGTACATCGCCAACGCCGTATGGATCATCGTCGTCTTCGTCGCGGCGATAGCGCTTTTCAACACGTTGACGCTCTCGGTGCTCGAACGGCGTCGCGAAATCGGAGTGCTGCGGGCGATGGGGACCAGCCGGCGGTTCACCCTGCAGATGATCCTGGCCGAGGCGGCCGCCATCGGCATCGTCGGCGGCGTCTGCGGTCTGCTGTTCGGCCTGACGGACCAGTGGCTCTACAGCCTCGTCAGCGGCGACATGATGAACTTCACCGTCAGCTTCCGGCCGAGTCCGATGGCGCTCGTGTTCACCGTGGGCGCGCTGGCGATCAGCCTGCTCGGCTCGCTGCCGCCGGCGCGCCGCGCGGCGCGACTGAACATCATCGAAGCTGTCAGCGTCGACTAGCTACTGCGAGCGCGATCAGAAGCCCAGGGGCAGTAGCTGAGTGAACAACTCTGCCAGCGGGTCGGTGAAGGGAAGCGAGAACGACAGTAAGGATTCGAGGGCCGGGTTGCTCGGGTCGATGAACGTGTTCACTGTCTCGCCGGCTACGCCGATGCCCGCGTCTCCGGGTACTCCGAACGCCGCCAAGCTGTCCGACGGGTCCGACCCCAGAAGTGAGGACATCGGTGAAGAACTGATTCGAGAGGACAGTCGCGACAAATTCGTTGTCGTCGGGGTCGGCGAACGACTGGTCGGTGAAGAAGCCGAAATTCTGCAGAGGGCCGACCATGAAGTCGGTTTCCGCCGCCGGCCATCACATCGCCGATCAAGAACGTCTGTACCTATCAACGGCGCCAGGTCGTCGCCGTCGGCGTGTGCGACTGGGCCCGTCGCCAACGAGATCACCCCGGCGGCGACGAATACCGCCGGCAGCCGTGCCTAGGCCGGCCAGAATTGTTGTGACTCACGATGGACTCCAATCGGCGAAGTGATCGACTTGACTGGTACACGAATCTGCGGCGAAAAAAGTTCATCCGTCGCGGTCGATGACGGTGGCGAATCCTTGCAGATGAGGAGTGCACGGGGGCGGCACCAGCGTGCGTCGGATGCTACGCAAGCCCGCGATGTCGAATCCGGCCGCGGCAATGGCGTCGACGGTTCGACGGTTCGGCTCACATCCGGATGCCAACCAGGACCACGGCCTGGCGATCACGTCCTGGAACCGCCCCATCAAGCCTTCTCCGCGGACGTGCTCGAGGACGACCAGCCGGCCGCCGGGTGCGAGTACGCGACGGATCTCAGCCAGGGTGCCGCCACGTCGTCGACCGAGCACAGACACCAGCCCGACATGCACCGAGTCAAAGCTGTTGTCCGGAAAGGGAATCGACTCGCCGATCCCATCGACGATGTCGACGTCGATGCCGATGGCGGTGTGCCAGCGCGGATGCCATCCTGCGCATCGCCGCCTCAGGCTCCACGGCGGCAACTGACGTCACCGCCCGCGGGAAGGAACAGCAGGTCGGTTCCGGGTCCGAGGCCCACCATCAGCAGCCGGCCGAACGCGTGCGCCATCGCCTCTCGGCGATAACGGCGATAGAACAGCCTGTCGAAAACCGGCATGCCGAGTCGATAGATATACGGGAACAACGGATTACGGCGCGCCATGACCTACCTGCACGTTGCCCAGATCCATCCGGAACGGCGGATACTCGTCGCGCATCAGCGAGACGTAGACGGCCACCCGATAGCGCCACCGGACGATGCCCATCAGAAGGTCGAACATGCCCTGGTTGATCGTGCCGATGCACAACAACCACAGCCGCGTTCACGACGCAGAGCAGTTGCAGAAACGGCTCCAGCGCCCAGCAGAGCAGTATCTGCGGCATTCCCAGTCACCCAGCGTCCCAGCAGAGCAGCCCGGTTCCCGAGGCTCTCTGGATAATCCACTTCGAGGTCGGCGGGGTAGTCGGGCCGAGAAGCGAGTGTGAAAGGCGGGTACTTGTCGGTGGTGTTCATCGGGAAGCGGTAGTTCATCAGTCGCCACGACCAGCGCAGAACTCCGACATTGAAGTCGAAGAGCGGGCGCGGATACCGTCCGGTGAACGCAATGGCTGACACCAGCGGCGATCGTCGCCAGCGGATACAGCAGATACAGAGCGATCAGGATGGGGTAGTGCGGCACCGCCAGCGCGCACCACTTGACGAGCCAAAGCCAGCGCGAAGGCGCATCGATGTCGCTCCGCACCCGCACCGGACCGCTCGCGCCAACGGGCGCGTCTACGTTGTCCATCCCGCAACTCCCCGAGCCGATCTGCAGGTCGGCTCACTCTAATTACGGGGGAGAGAGGCGTTGGGTTCAGATCTTGCGCGCGCTCGCGGTGGCCTGGTCGACTTCCCAGTAGGCGCGCAGCGCCACCAGCTTGCCGTCGCTGTCGGCTTTGTAGGTGAACACCCCTTCGGCGGTGACCTGGTGTCCTGCCGCGGTGATCAGGATGTGGCCGACGTTGGCTTCCTCGTTGCCGCACTGGTAGGTGTCGCGGAAGACGAACTCGATCTTGTCGGTCGGCGCGATCGCCTTGTCCCAGAACGCCGAGATGGCGTCGCGGCCACGGTGGCCTTTGCCCTCGGGGTCGAAATGCGATGGGCCGATGGGGTCTTCGACGATCGCATCGTCGGCGAACACCGCCAGCCAGGCGTCTTTGTCTCGGGCGCCCACCGCGTCGCGGGATCGCTTGCCGGCCAGGTGTGCCGGCGACTCACTCACTGTCTGCCATCCCGAGTGGATGTAGGTGTCGGCGAAGCGCTTCATCGAGTCCTTCTTCTTGTCGATCGGCGCGTCGGTGCCGAGGCCGTCCAGAATCCACGGGATGGTGATGTAGTCGGTGACCCCAATTTCGGCGAGCTCGTGGTGGCCGTCCACGCCGAACTTGTCGATGCACACCGCCTGGATCTCGAAAGGCACTTCCGCGCGGCCGTTTTCGGCGCGCAACGCGTCGAGCTTGCCAATGGTTTCCGCGAGCTCCGCGTGCGTCATCATCGCACTGGTCCAACCGTCACCGACCCGAGCCGCTCGGCGCAGCGCCACATCGGTGTGGCCGCCCACGTAGAACGGCACCGATTCGCTGGGCGCCGGGCTCATCTGCAGGCGGTCGAAATCATAGAATTCGCCGTGGAATTCGACCATCCCGCCGGCCAGCACCAGCTTGATGACCTCGATCATCTCGTCGACGCGCTTGCCGCGTTTGGCGTAGGGAACGCCGCACCACTCGAACTCTTCCGGGGCCCAACCGATACCGACGCCGAAGCCGAAGCGGTTGTTGGTCAGGTTAGCCACCGAGCCCACCTGGCGGGCCAACAGCAGCGGGTTGCGCGAACCCAGCTTCATCACGTTCGTGTAGAACCGCAGCTTCGAGGTAACCGCGCCCATCGCACCCGCCAGGATCAGCGGGTCGACCCAGGGTGACTCCTCGTCAAACATCCGCTTGCCATCGGCGGTGTAGGGGTAATCGACCGACTGCTTCTCGAAATAGAAGATCGAGTCCGGCAGTGCGATCGAGTCGAACCCAACTTCCTCCGCGGTCTTGGCCAGTTCGGTCAGCTGGTCGATCTGGCCGAACGCGATGCTGCAGGTGTATTTCACGGTTTGTCAGCTCCCTACGACCCACATCGAGTAGTACTGCGAGCCACCGCCGTAGGCGTGGCCGAGTGCCTTGCGGCGCATTGGCAACCTGGTGATCGCCCGCCTTGCCCATCACCTGGATGGCCGCTTCGGCGAACCGGATCAGACCCGATGCGCCGATCGGGTTCGACGACAGCACCCCGCCGGACATGTTGAGCGGGATTCGGCCGCCGATCTTGGTTTCGCCCGCTTCGGTGAGCTTCCAGCCCTCGCCCTCGGCCGCAAACCCGAGGTTCTCCAGCCACATCGGCTCGAACCAGGAGAACGGCACATACACCTCGGCGCAGTCGATCTCGTCGATCGGGCTGGTGATGCCCGCGGCTTTCCACAGCGCCTTCGCGGCGTCGCGGCCGGCCTGCGGGTTGACCTGGTCGCGGCCGGAGTACGCCAGCGGTTCGGTGCGCAACGCGGTGGCGTGGATCCATGCCACCGGATGACCTTCGGCGACTCGCTTGTCGGCGACGTCCTCGCTGCCGATCACCACCGCGCACGCGCCGTCGGACGACGGGCAGGTCTCGTCGAAACGGATGGGATCCCAGAGCATCTGCGACGCCATCACCTTCTCCAGCGTGATGTCGGGCTGATGCAGATGGGCCAGCGGGTTCTTGGCGCCGTTCAGCCGGTCCTTGACCGCGACCATGGCACCGATGTGCGTCGGGGCGCCCGAACGGCGGATGTAGGCGCGCACGTGCGGCGCGAAGTAGCCACCCGCGCCGGCGCCCACCGGCTTGGTGAACGGCACCGGAATGCTCAACCCCCACATGGCATTCGACTCGGACTGCTTCTCCCACGCCATCGCCAGCACGCGCTGGTATTTGCCCGACTTCACCAGGCTGGCCGCCACCACACCGGTCGATCCGCCGACCGAGCCCGCGGTGTGCACCCGGATCAGCGGCTTGTTGGTCGCGCCGACGGCGTCGGCCATGAACAGCTCGGGCATCATGACGCCCTCGAAGAAGTCCGGCGCCTTGCCGACGACGACCGCGTCGATGTCGTCCATCGTCGACCCGGAGTCGGCCAACGCCTTGTCGATGGCCTCGCGAACCAGGCCGTTCATCGAGACGTCCTGGCGCTTGGCGACATACTTCGTCTGGCCGGTGCCGAGCACCGCAGCGAGCTGGGGCGCCATGATTATTTCCCTTCCAGCACGGCGACGAGATTCTGTTGCAACACCGGGCCGCTGGTCGCGTGCGCGAGCACCCGGCCGGCGGATCCGAGAAAATGTGTTGTGCCGCAAAGCCGATGCGCTCCAAGCCGGCGGAGAACATCGGGTTGGCCGCCAGCGCGCCGCCCGACGGGTTGACCTTCGTCGACGACGGCAGGCCGATCGCCTCGGTCAGGATGAGCTGCTGGTGGGTGAATGGCGCGTAGATCTCGGCTATCTCGATCGAGCCGGCGTCACCGCCCGTCGCGGCTTTGGCTGACGCCGCCGTCGACGGTGACGTGGTCAGCTCCCGGGCGCCGAGGACCGGGGTTTCGATGCGGTGCTCGATCCCGGTGATCCACGCCGGGTTCTTCGCGAAGCTCGCGGGCCTTGTCGCCGACGGCCAGCACGATCGCCGACGCGCCGTCGGTGATCGGCGCAATGTCATGGCGCCGAAGGGGATCGGCGAAGAACGGGCCGGGACAGCAGCTCGTCGATGCTCTTCGCCGGTTTCTCCGCGTCGGTGCGGCCGGCGGCCGCGAACGAGTCCAGCGCCACCTGTGCCATCTGCTCGGCCGTCCACTTGCCGGCGTCCAGGCCGAAGCGGGCCTGCAGTCCCGCCATCGACACCGAGTCCGGCCACAGCGGCGCGACCGTGTACGGGTCGGTCTGCAGCGCCAGCACCCGGCGCAGGGTGCCTGCCGAAGACTTGCCGAACCCGTAGACCAGCGCGGTGTCCACCTCGCCGGTCAGCAGCTTGATGTAGGCCTCGTACAGCGCCCACGCGGCATCCATCTCGACGTGCGACTCGTTGATCGGCGGCACCGCGCCGATCGAGTCGATCGCGGAGATGAACGAGAATGCCCGGCCGGCAAGGTAATCCGATGATCCGGAGCACCAGAAGCCGATATCGGTCTGCTGCAGTCCGAGCTCGGCGTACAGCGCCTGAAAACACGGCATCAGCATCTCGACGCCGTTGGTGGTGCCGTCGGTGCGGCGCACATGCGGCGCATGGGCGAATCCGACGACAGCGATATCGCGATCGGTCACGTTTATTTCCCTTTACAGGTGGTGCTTGTAGGTGTCGTACTCGGCGTCGGGTTCGCCGGTGGGCTTGAAGTATTCGATGTTGTCGATGCCCAGGCCCCATTCCTCGCGGGGCTTCCACACCGCCTCGACCCGCATGCCCATCCGCACCTCGGTGGCGTCGATCTCCTGAATCAGATGCAGGAACGCGATATCGGCGCCGTCGAGCAGCACGTAGGCCGCGACGTAGGGCGGCTTGATGCGCTGACCGGCGAACGGGATGTTGATGATCGCGAACGTCGTCACCGTGCCCTTGTCCGGCAACTCGATGAAGTTGTCGAGTTCCAGACCGGTGGCCGGGTCGGCTTCCTTCGGCGGGAAGTACACCTTCCCGCTCTCGCCGGTGCGGGCACCGAGCAGCTTGCCCTCTTCCAGCGCGCGCAGAAACGCGGTCTCGGGAAGTGAAGCGGTGTGCTGGATTTCGATGCTGCTGGGGCCACCTGGACCGTCACCGGCTCGCGGTCGTCGGTCTTGTCGGACACCGGCTCGGCCTCGTCGCCCAGCGCGAAGTAGGCGATGTCGGTGATCGCACCGGCCGGCTCGTCGACCCAGTGCACGTGCACCCGCGCGCCGCTGCTGATCGCGTCGGACGACCCCGCATCTACTGCGTGCAACAGCGGGACGTCGGCGCCGTCGAGCTTGATCAGCGCCCAGGCGAACGGCCGGTCCAGCGGTTGTCCCTCGAGCGGTTCGGGCTGCCAGGTCCACGACAGCACGGTCCCGACGGCTGGCCACCGGCACGATCTCGGTCAATCGGCTCGTAGGTCACCGGGTCGAACTCGGCGGGCGGAACGTAGACCCGGCCATCCGATCCCCGGGCGCCGACGATGCGTCGCTCGCGCAGGGCGGTGAAGAACTGACTGAGGGTGGGGCCGACTGAACGGGTGTAGTCGAAGGACAGCCTCAGAGGCGCCGAGAGCGGCTTCTGATGGGTATCGATCTGCACCGGGCTGCTTTGGCTGGTGGTCACAGCGTCGAGTAGAACAGGTTCTAAGAATGGATTCAAGATAGGGTCGAGACCTGCAGGGAAGGCGGATGCATGAAGCTCGGACTCCAGCTGGGATATTGGGGCGCTCAGCCGCCCGACAACCACGCCGAACTCGTGGCCGCGGCCGAGGACGCGGGCTTCGACGCGGTGTTCACCGCCGAAGCGTGGGGATCGGATGCCTACACGCCGCTGGCCTGGTGGGGCTCCTCGACGCACCGGCTGCGGCTGGGCACCTCCGTCGTGCAGCTGTCCGCGCGCACGCCGACCGCCTGCGCGATGGCCGCGCTGACTCTCGACCACCTCAGTCGGTGGCCGGCACATTCTCGGGCTCGGCGTGTCAGGTCCGCAGGTGGTGGAGGGCTGGTACGGCCAGCCGTTTCCCAAGCCGCTGGCCCGGACCCGCGAATACGTCGACATCATCCGGCAGGTGTGGGCCCGCGACAAGCCGGTGACGAGCGACGGCCCGCACTATCCGCTGCCGTTGAAGAGTGAGCGCGCAACCGGTCTGGGCAAACCGCTCAAGCCGATCACCCATCCGCTGCGCTCCGACATCCCGATCATGCTGGGCGCCGAGGGGCCGAAGAACGTGGCGCTGGCCGCCGAGATCTGCGACGGCTGGTTGCCGATCTTCTACACGCCTCGGATGGCCGACACCTACAACGAGTGGCTGGACGAGGGGTTCGCCCGACCCGGTGCGCGCCGCAGCCGCGAGACTTCGAGATCTGCGCGACGGCCAACATCGTCATCACCGAGGACCGCTCCGCCGCGTTCGCCGCGATGAAGCCCTACATCGCGCTCTACATGGGCGGGATGGGCGCCGAGGACACCAACTTCCATGCCGATGTGTACCGGCGGATGGGCTACGCCGAGGTGGTCGACGAGGTCACCGCGCTGTTCCGCAGTGGACACAAGGACAAGGCCGCGGAGATCATCCCCGACGAGGTCATCGACGACGCCGCGATCGTCGGCGACGTCGACTACGTGCGTAAGCAGATCAAGGCCTGGGAGGCCTCTGGCGTCACCATGATGGTGGTGTCCGGCCGCAGTACAGAGCAGGTCCAGGAGTTGGCCGGCCTGATCTGACCCGGTTGCTTGCAGTCGGTTAGAACGCGTTCTAGATTGTCCGAGTGACAACCTCGCAGCACACCATCGCGGGCACGGTACTCACGATGCCGGTGCAGATCCGCAAGGCAAACCAGCACATGGCGATGTTCTCGGTCGACGCCGACGCCGCGCAGAGGATGATCGATTACAGCGGCCTGCGGGTCTGCCGCTACCTGCCCGGGCGCGCGATCGTGATCCTGATGTTGATGCACTACATCGACGGGGACCTGGGCACAGTACTACGAGTTCGGCACCAGCGTGATGGTCAACCCGCCGGGGTCGAACGCGAGCGGACCCCGCGCCTTGGGGTCGGCCGGCGCCTTCATCCACCACCTGCCCGTCGACCAGGAGTTCACGCTGGAAGCCGGCACCAAGATCTGGGGCTACCCGAAAGTCATGGCGGACTTCACCATTCGCGAGGGCCGCCAGTTCGGATTCGACTGCAGCGTCGACGGGCAGCTGGTGGTCGGCATGGAATTTCGCCGCGGCCTGCCGATTCGGTTGACCCCGCGACAGCAAGCGCAGAGCACCTACTCGCTACCGCGACGGGGTAACCCGTCGAGACCTCCTTCGAACACACGCTCGACGGTGTGCGCAATCGATTCGGTGGAGTGCGCATCTGGCTGGGCGATCACCCCTACTCGAAAGAGCTGGCGTCGCTGGGCCTTCCGAAGCGCGCGATGTTGAACAGCTCTGTTGACCACGTACAAATGACATTCGGCGATGCTCAGGAGATCTCATGACAACCGTAGAGACCAAGCCGGATGTCGACTTGGCGGACGGCAATTTCTACGCCGATCGTCAGACGTCACGGGAGGCCTATCGCTGGATGCGGGCCAACCAGCCGGTGTTCCGCGACCGCAACGGTCTTGGCCGGCGCGACCACCTATCAGGCCGATCATCGATGCCGAGCGCAATCCTGAGCTGTTCTCCAACACCGGTGGCATCCGTCCCGATCAGCCCGGGATGCCGTACATGATCGACATGGACGATCCGTCACACCTCGTGCGGCGCAAGCTGGTCAACGCCGGGTTCACCCGCAAGCGGGTGACCGAGAAGATTCCGTCGCTGGGCCGGCTGTGCGACGCGTTGATCGACGCCGTCTGCGAGCGCGGTGAGTGCGACTTCGTCCGCGACATCGCCGCTCCGCTGCCGATGGCGGTGATCGGCGACATGCTGGGCGTGCTGCCCGAGGAGCGCGGCATGCTGCTGAAGTGGTCGGACGATCTGGTTTCCGGGCTGAGTTCGCACCTCGACCCGACGGGCCCGGAGTTCCAGACGGTGATGAATGCCTTTGCGGGATATACCGAATTCACCATGGGCACCATCGCCAAGCGTCGCGCCGAGCCCACCGACGATCTGTTCTCCATCTTGGTGAATGCCGAAGTCGAAGGACAGCGCATGTCCGACGACGAGATCGTGATGGAAACCCTGTTGATCCTGATCGGCGGCGACGAGACCACTCGGCACACGTTGTCTGGTGGCACCGAGCAGTTGGTGCGTCACCGCGATCAGTGGGATGCGCTGCGGGCCGACGCCGATGCGCTGCTGCCCGGCGCGATCGAGGAGATGCTGCGCTGGACCTCACCGGTGAAGAACATGTGCCGAACGCTTGACCGCCGACACCGAGTTTCACGGCACCGAGCTGCGCGACGGCGAGAAGATCATGTTGCTGTTCGAGTCGGCGAACTTCGACGAGACACAGTTCGACAACCCGGATGAATTCGATATTCGTCGAGACCCCAACGGCCACGTCGCGTTCGGGTTCGGTACGCACTTCTGTCTGGGCAATCAGTTGGCCCGTCTGGAGTTGCGCCTGATGACCGAGCGGGTGCTGCAGCGTCTGCCCGATCTGCGGCTGGCCGACGATGGGGATGTATTGCCTTTGCGCCCAGCCAACTTCGTCAGCGGCCTGGAGTCGATGCCGATGGTGTTCACGCCAACCGCGCCCTTGGGCTGAGCGTGTCGAGCGCCGAGCGTGAAGCCGCAACTCGGCACGCTGAAGGCCCGCAGCTGAACGCTCAGCGCGCAAGCTCGACGCGACTCAGCGGTTTTTGAACTGCGGGGCGCGCTTCTCCTTGAAGGCCAACGGGCCTTCTTTGGCGTCCTCGGACAAGAAGACGCTGATGCCGAGTTTGGTGTCGATCTTGAAGGCGTCGTTCTCGTGCAGGCCTTCGGTTTCGCGGATGGAGCGCAGGATCGCCTGCACGGCCAGCGGACCGTTGTTGGCGATCACGTCGGCGATCTCGAGCGCTTTGTCCAGCGCGGTCCCGTCGGGCACGACGTAGCCGATGAGCCCGTACGACAGCGCCTCGGCGGCGGTGATGTGCCGTCCGGTCAGCAGCAGATCGGCGGCGATCGTGTACGGGATCTGGCGCACGAGTCGCACCGCCGACCCGCCCATCGGATACAGGCTCCACTTGGCTTCGGAGATGCCGAACTTGGCGCTTTCGCCGGCGATGCGGATGTCGGTGCCCTGCAGGATCTCGGTGCCGCCGGCGATTGCCGGCCCTTCGACCGCCGCGATCAGCGGCTTGGTCAGCCGCCGGCCCTTGAGCAACGCGTCGATGCGTGACGGGTCGTAGCTGCCGTCCTTGAACGAGTCGCCCGGCGGTCGCGCGGTCGCGGCTTTGAGGTCCATGCCCGCGCAGAAGTAGCCGCCGGCCCCGGTCAGAATGCAGCAGCGGATGTCGGGATCGGCGTCGACGCGGTCCCAGGCCTCGACCATGATCGAGAGCATCTCGGTGGAAAGTGCGTTACGGGCTTCAGGTCGGTTCAGCGTCAAGATCAAAGTGTGTCCGCGCTGCTCAATGAGGGCGTCGGCCTTGTTTTCGGTCTCGCTCACGGGTCATCGCCTTCCTGCGCGTCGGCCTGAAACTTGTCAGGAAATGTAACACGTTCTAATTTAGGGTCCGTGGCCCTGAATATTGCCGATCTGGCGGAGCACGCCATCGATGCCGTCCCTGACCGTGTAGCCCTGATCTGCGGTGAGGAGCAACTGACCTACGCGCAGCTCGAAGAGAAGGCCAACCGCCTCGCGCACTACCTGCAGGAGCAGGGGGTGAAGAAGGACGACAAGGTCGGCCTCTACTGCCGCAACCGCATCGAGATCGTCATCGCGATGGTGGGCATCGTCAAGGCGGGCGCGATCCTGGTCAACATCAACTACCGCTACGTCGAGGGTGAACTGCGCTACCTGTTCGAGAACTCCGACATGGTCGCGCTGGTGCACGAGCGGCAGTACTCCGAGCGCGTCGCCAACGTGCTGCCGGATACCCCCAACGTGAAGACGATCCTGGTGATCGACGACGGTTCCGACGTGCCCGACAGCGCCTATCAGAGCTATGGCGGCGTCGAGTTCTACGCCGCGGCCGCCGACAGCTCGGCCGAGCGGGACTTCGGCCCTCGCAGCGCCGACGACATCTACCTGCTCTACACCGGCGGCACCACCGGATTCCCGAAGGGCGTGATGTGGCGCCACGAGGACATCTACCGGGTGCTCTTCGGTGGAACCGACTTCGCCACAGGCGAATTCATCAAAGACGAGTACGACCTGGCCAAGGGGGCCGCGGCCAACCCGCCGATGGTCCGGCACCCGATTCCGCCGATGATCCACGGCGCCACCCAGTCGGCCACCTGGATGTCGATCTTTTCGGGCCAAACCACGGTTCTGGCACCGGAATTCAATGCCGACGAGGTGTGGCGCACGATCCACGACAACAAGGTGAATCTGCTGTTCTTCACCGGTGACGCGATGGCGCGGCCACTGCTCGACGCACTGCTGGCGCACCAGGACAAGGGGAACGAGTACGACCTGTCGTCGTTGTTCCTGCTCGCCTCCACCGCGGCGCTGTTCTCGCCGAGCATCAAGGAGAAGTTCCTCGAGTTGCTGCCCAACCGGGTCATCACCGACTCGATCGGCTCCTCGGAGACCGGCTTCGGCGGCACCAGCATCGTCGCCAAGGACGCGCCGCACAGCGGTGGTCCGCGCGTGACGATCGACCACCGCACCGTCGTCCTCGACGACGACGGCAACGAGGTCAAGCCGGGCTCCGGAGTCCGCGGCTTCATCGCCAAGAAGGGCAACATTCCCGTCGGCTACTACAAGGACGAGAAGAAGACCGCCGAGACGTTCAAGACCATCAACGGCGTCCGCTACGCCATCCCCGGCGACTGGGCAACGGTCGAGGAGGACGGCAGCGTCACGATGCTGGGCCGCGGGTCGGTGTCGATCAACAGCGGCGGCGAGAAGATCTACCCCGAGGAGGTCGAGGCCGCTTTGAAGGGCCATCCCGACGTCTTCGACGCTCTGGTCGTCGGGGTGCCCGACCCGCGCTACGGCCAGCATGTGGCCGCCGTCGTGCAGGCGCGGCCCGGAGCGCGGCCGTCGCTGTCCGACCTGGACGGCTTCGTTCGTGCCGAGATCGCGGGATACAAAGTGCCGCGCAGCCTTTGGCTGGTCGACGAGGTGAAGCGCTCACCGGCCGGCAAACCCGACTACCGGTGGGCCAAGGAGCAGACCGAGGCGCGACCGGCCGACGACGTCCACGCCGCCCACGCCACCGCTTGACCGACTTCGTCAAGCGCAACGTCGACGCGCCCGCAGGCTTCTTCGAGTGTGAAGCCGCTGGCCTGCAATGGCTTTCGGCGGCAGACGGCGGCGTACCCTGCGTGCCGGTGGTATCGGTGGATGCGACGAGCCTGACGCTGCGACGGCTTGAGTCGGTGACTCCGAGCCCGGAAGCTGCGCGAGAGTTCGGTGCCCGGCTGGCCGTCACGCACGACGCCGGTGCCGCGGGCTTCGGGGCCGGACCCGACGGATGGGACGGACCTGGGTTCTTCGGACCGCTGACCGAGCCCCTGCCGATGTCGCTGGAGCCGCAACGGCTTTGGGGCACGTTCTACGCCGACCAGCGGCTGGCACCGATGGCTGAGCGAGCCGCGCCGCGTCTGAGCGCGTCGACGCGCGCTGCCGTCGATGCTGTCGCGCAGCGCTGCCGAGCGGGCGACTTCGACGACGACGATGCGCCGGCCAGACTGCACGGCGATCTGTGGGGCGGCAATGTGATGTGGACACCCGACGGCGTGGTGCTCATCGACCCGGCCGCCCACGGGGGTCACCGCGAGAACGACCTGGCCATGCTTGCGCTGTTCGGCTGCCCGCACTACGACGACATCATTGCCGGCTACCAGAGTGTGCATCCGCTGCGGCCGGGCTGGCGCACCCGAATCGGGCTGCATCAGCTCTTTGCACTGCTGGCGCACGTGGTGCTCTTCGGCGGCGGTCACGCGCAGCGGACGCAGATATGCGCCCAGGCCGCGCTGGCAATCTGACCGGCTCTACAGTCGAAGCGTGAACGGTGCGCAGGCTCTGATCAATACGCTCGTCGACTCCGGGGTGGACGTGTGCTTCGCCAACCCCGGCACATCCGAGATGCACTTCGTCGCGGCGTTGGACGCGGTTCCACAAATGCGCGGCGTGCTAGGGCTTTTCGAAGGTGTAGCCACCGGAGCGGCCGATGGTTACGCCCGCATCGCCGGCCGCCCGGCCGCCGTACTGCTGCACCTGGGTCCTGGGCTTGGCAATGGTCTGGCCAATCTGCACAACGCCCGTCGCGCGCGCGTCCCGATGGTGGTCGTCGTCGGAGACCACGCCACGTATCACAAGAAGTACGACGCGCCATTGGAATCCGACATCGACGCGCTCGCCGGCAGCGTCTCGGGCTGGGTGCATCGATCGACCAGCACCGCCGACGTCGCCACCGACGCGGCGCAGGCGGTTGCGGTCAGCCGGGCGGGAGCCCAGATCGCGACCCTGATCTTGCCCGCCGACGTGTCCTGGTCCGACGGAGCCCAGGCCGCGGCCAAGTTACCGGTACCGCCCGCGACCGCCGACCCGATGCTGGCGCCCGAGGTCGCGGAGGTGCTGCGCTCGGGCGAGCCCACCGTGATTCTGGTCGGCGGTGACGCAACCCGGCGGCCGGGCCTGGCTGCGGCGACGCGGATTGCCCAAGCCACCGGTGCGCAACTTCTGTGCGAGACATTCCCGACGCGTCTGGAGCGCGGTGCCGGCGTCCCCGCCATCGACCGGCTGGCGTACTTCGGCGAGGCCGCGGTGGCTCAGCTCGACGGCGCCAAGCATCTGGTGCTGGCCGGCGCCAAGTCGCCGGTGTCGTTCTTCGGCTACCCCGGCAAGCCCAGCGACCTGGTGCCTGCCGGTTGCGAGGTACACCTGCTCGCCGAATACACCGGTGCGGCAGGCGCATTGATCGCGTTGGCCGACGAGTTGGCGCCGGGAAGTA
Organism: uncultured Actinomycetota bacterium; assembly: GCA_963796825.1. Taxonomy (GTDB): domain Bacteria; phylum Actinomycetota; class Actinomycetes; order Mycobacteriales; family Mycobacteriaceae; genus Mycobacterium. The sequence continues at coordinate 917,465 of CAWCNE010000002.1, read as the reverse complement.
CTGCGCCGGTCGCAGAGCTGTCGCGCCCGCAGCTGCCGAGCGGCGCGCTGACTGCCGTGTCGGTAGCCGACGTGGTCGGCGCGCTGATGCCGGAGAACGTGATCGTCGTGGACGAATCCAACACGTCCAGCATTCCGCTGACCGCGGCGACTGCGGGCGCGCCCGCGCATGACTGGCTGACCCTGACCGGCGGCGCGATCGGCTATGGAATCCCCGCGGCAGTTGGCGCCGCGGTCGCCGCGCCCGACCGGCCGGTGCTGAACCTGGAATCCGACGGCTCTGCGATGTACACGATTTCGGGACTGTGGACTCAGGCGCGGGAGAACCTCGACGTCACCACAGTCATCTACAACAACGGTGCCTACGACATTCTTCGCCTCGAGCTGCAGCGGGTGGGAGTCGGATCGGCACCCGGACCCAAGGCTCTCGATCTCCTCGACTTGTCGCGCCCGACAATAAATTTCGTCAAGATAGCCGAAGGTATGGGAGTGCCGGCGCGCCGGGCGACCACCGTCGAGGAATTCGCCGACGCGCTGAGTGCGGCATTCGCCGAGCCCGGCCCACATCTGATCGATGCCGTCGTGCCGTCAATACTCGGTTAGGGCCTGGTCGACGACCCAGTCGGCCAGCGAGTTGATCGCGTCGACCCCTGCCTCGTATCCGCCGTCGTGGACTTCGGCCGCCAGCGCAACGCCGACGGTTCCGGATACGATGGCGAACTGGCGGACCAGGTACTCACCAGTCAGGCTCGGTCCCCAACCGCCCTTCGCGGCAAAGCCTTTCGCTGCCAGTCCCCACCGATGGTCGACACTCAGCGCCCCCATCAGATCGATGATGCGGGATGCCCCAGGGACGCGCGACAGTCCGGCGGCGAACCTGGCCTGGTCGGCCAACGACCATCGCGTTTGACCGAACGGCGTGTACTCGGCACGCAGGCGACGTGATTCGACCACCGTGTACGGATCGCCCGCCTCGCGCAGCACGGATTGCACAAGTGGCGCAGCGGGATCGCCGAGTTGCGACCAGAGTTCCTCGGCGGCGGCATTGTCCGATTGGGTGATCGCCGCGACCAGTTGGTCGGAATGTGCCACGCCGGCCCGCAATGCTGCGACGGCCAACGGCACCTTGATTGTCGACCATGCGACGCCGATCGACCAGTTGCCCTGTGCGGCAACAGGCGCCCCCGCCGGCAGAAGCGATCGCGACACCAATGGTTGCCGGGACGGATCCCGACAACTCTTGAAAGCTGGCCTCCAACGCGCGCTTCACGATGCCCGAATCGTACCGACTGGTCGATTTTCGGAGCAGCCTGGTTGCACGGATTACAGTCTGTGTCACAACCCGTAATTCGGCCAAGGACAGCAGATGACCGAGCTACCAGGTACGCCGTCGGACAAGGTGACCGCCGTTCTCGACACGGGGGACGGCGGCATCGGCACACTTTTCGTCTCGATGGCGACTCGGCACCCCGGTGGATCAGACGCCGAGTATCTGCGATGGCACACACTCGATCATCGGCCAGAACAGCATCGCCTGGCCGCCTTGCGCGCTTCGCTTCGACTGGTGTCGACACCGGCCTGCCGATCGGCGCGCGCGGTCAGCCATCAGCGATTCGATCCCGTCGATCATGTGATGACCTATTTCTTCACCGATCCCAACGGGCTGAAGAGCTTCCTGGAACTCGGGAAGGCGTTGCGGGACGCCGGCCGGATCCCCACATTGCTGCCTCCGGTGGAACGCGGAGCGTACGAAATACGCAGCAAGGCGTCGGCGCCGCACGTCAAGGTCGGGGCCGATGTGCTTCCGTGGTGGCCGGTTCGGGGAGTGTTCCTGTTGGTGGAGAAGGGAACTGCGCTCACGACCGGGCTACTCGATGTCGACGGCGTTGCCGGCGTCTGGTCGGCTTCGGCGGCGAGCGTTGACTCCGAGGTCGGCCAACGCGCCGGCAGGCCAGTCCATCACCTATTGCTTCCTTGATGACGACCCGGTCGACACCGCAATGCGGTTGCAGCCGCTACTGGTGCGACGATGGCAGGACGCACAAGTGGAGCCGTTGCTGGCCGCGCCGTTTTACCCAGTGGTGCCGCACGACTGGGAGCGCCACATCCCGTAGCGCTAACGACGAATCGTCACCACCGGGTCGTCGCAGTCCAGACCCCTCGGCCGAGAGCTCCCTCTTGAGCACCTTGAACGTCGCCGTTCGTGGCAGCTTCGGGCTGACCCGGATGTACGACGGCCACTGCTTCGGGCCGAGGTCGGGTTGTTCGGCGAGGAACGCGCGGAATGTGTCCGGGTCGAGCTGGCGCCGGAAGCGAGCACGACTGCGGCCATCACCTGGTCGCCGACGGCCGGATCGGGCACCGCGTACACGGCCACCTCGGTGACGTCCGGATGGCGGGCCAGCACCCGCTCGATCGGCGCGGTTCCCAGGTTTTCACCGTCGACCCGTAGCCAGTCGCCGAGCCGGCCGGCGAAGTAGGCGTAGCCGGCCTCGTCACGGTAAGCGAGGTCGCCGCTGTGATACACACCGCCGGCCATCCGCTGCGCGTTGGACTCGGGGTCGTTGTAGTAACCCTCGAAACGCCCTGCGCCGGTGACATTTACCAGCTCGCCGACCACGCCGATCGGGCACTGCTGCCCGGTGTCGACATCGATGATCTGGACCTCGTCAGGCAGCGGACCCAAAGCCCCCGACGGGGTGTCCGGCGTGCGCCCGATGGCGATCCCGCCCTCGGTCGATCCGAAGCCGTCGACGACGCGGCAACCGAATCTGGCACGCGAACCGGTCGATGTCAGCGGGTGCACCTTCGTTGCCGTACACCGCCCGCAACGGATTGTCGGCGTCGTCCGGACTCTCGGGTGTGGCGAGGACGTAGGACAGCGGTTTGCCCACGTAGTTCGCGTAGGTGGCGCCGTAGCGGCGGATGTCCGGCAGGAAGCCCGACGCAGAGAACTTGCGCCGCAACACCATCGAGCCGCGGCAGGCCAGCGACACTGCCCAGCCGACCAGAACCGCGTTGGAGTGGAACAGGGGCATCGAGGCGTAACAGACGTCGGCTGGGCCGAGGCTGAACCGTTCGGACATCGTCACCCCGGCGACCGCCACCTTCCCGTGGCTGCACATCACCGCCTTCGGGTCACCGCTGGTGCCCGAGGTGAAGATCAGCATGAACAGGTCGTCGGGTGACGCGGACTGGAAACCGATCTCGGCGTCACGATGTCCGGCCACCTCGGCAGCCCACTCGGGGGAGTCGACGTTGATGTGGTCGATATCGCCAAGTGTGGCCGAGGATTTCGAATCGGCCAGCACCAGTTGGCAATCCGCGTGGTGCGATGTCGCGGGCCAGCGCGGAACCGCGGCGAACCGGGTTGAGGCCGACCGGGACGATCCCCGTCATCCCCGCGGCGACCAACACCGAGGAGAAGAACGGCGTGTTCTCCAGCAGCACCCCGACGTGCGGTGGCCGACCCGGGTCGAGCCTCGCCCGCAGTGTCGCGGCCACCGCCGCACCGTGCCGGAGATGGTCGCGCCAGCTGACGAACGAATCCTCGAAGTAAACGCCCCGGTCGTCGATATCGACCAGCGGTGCCAGCAGATCGGCGACAGTGGGAAGAGCTTGGTTCACAGCTCAGGCGGGGGTGTCCGCCAGTTCGCGGCCGATCTTCAGCAGCTGACCGGTGGCTCCACCCAGCGCGAACTCGGTTTGCTTGGCGGCCAGGAAGTATCGGTGGACCGGGTGATCGGTGTCGATACCGACGCCGCCGTGGATGTGAACGATGGTGTGCGCCACCCGGTGTCCGGCATCGGCCGCCCAGAACGCGGCGGTGGCCACTTCGGTGTCGGCGGGCAGGTCCTCGCTGAGGCGCCATGCCGCCTGGGTCAGGGTCAGGCGTAGGCCCTTGACGTCGATGTAGGCGTCGGCCAGCCGTTGTCCGACCGCCTGGAAGCTACCGATCGGCCGGTCGAACTGCTCACGTTCGCGGGCGTATTCGGCGGTCAATTGCAGGCCGCGCTCGAGCACGCCGAGCTGGAATGCACTGTGGCCCAGCAGGTCCAGCGTCTTGATCCAGCTGACGACATCGGCGCCGCCGACCACGCGCCCACCGTCTATCTCGACTCCGTCCAGCCGGAGGTGCCCGATGCTCCCCAGGCCGGTGGTGTCCAGCGCGGTCACTGTCACGCCGGGGTCGCTGGTGGCGACCAGGAAAACGGAAGTGCCGGAATCGGTCTCGGCCGGAACAAGGAAGCCGTCGGCGACCGGTCCGTACGCGATCTGGGTGCGGGTTCCGGTCAGCTTGTAGCCGTTGCCGGTCGACGTGGCCTGAACCGGCCCGTCACCCATTTCGCCGTCCAGCGCAACGGCAAGAATCTTCGCGCCGGTCACCGCGGGCGCGCCCCATTCCTGCTGCAGCTCGGCAGAACCGAATCGGGCCAGCGCGCCGGCGCCCAGCACCACCGAGTCCAGATAGGGGACCGCCGCCAACTGGCGGCCGAGGCCGACCAGCACGGCGACCTCTTCGAGTACGCCGAATCCGCCTCCGCCCAACGACTCCGGCGCGGCGGTGGACAGAATGTCAGCGTCGACCAGCTTGCTCCACAGCTCGCGGTCGAACCGTTGATCCAGTCCGTCGAGTGTGCGCTGATGCTCGGGTGTGCACACCGCGTCGACGATCGTGGTGACGAGTCCGCCGAGATCCTGTGCGGCTTCGGTTGTCGAGAAGTCCATGGGTTCTCCTCCAATCCGTTTAGCGGTTGGCTCGGGGCAGGCCGAGCGCCACCATGCCGATGATGTCGCGTTGCACCTCGTTGGTGCCGCCGCCGAAGGTCAGGATCAGGCATGCCCGGTGCATCCGCTCGACCCGTCCGCGCAGCAGCGCGCCGGGCGAATCCTGTCGCACGGTCGCCGCGGTGCCCAGCACCTCCATCAGCAACCGGTAGGCCTCGGTGGCCAGCTCGGTGCCGAACACCTTGGCCGCCGAGGCGTCCGCCGGCGACGGTGCTGATTCCACCGAGGCCAGCTCCCAGTTGATCAGTTTGAGGACTTCGACTTTGGCGTGTACGCGGGCCAGGTTGAGCTGCACCCATTCCGAGTCGATCAACCGGGCGCCGGCGGCGTCCTTGGTGTTCTGCGCCCAGTCGCGGACCTGGTTGAGCGCCATGATGATCGGCATCGGCGACACCAGCGCGACCCGCTCGTGGTTGAGCTGGTTGGTCACCAGCTTCCAGCCGGCGTTCTCCTCGCCGACCCGGTTCGCCACCGGGACGCGGACGTCCTGGTAGTAGGTGGCACTGGTGTCGACACCGGACATGGTGTGCACCGGCGTCCAGGAGAATCCTTCGGCGCTGGTCGGCATGATCAGCATCGAGATGCCGCGGTGCTTCTTGGCCTCGGTGTTGGTGCGGACCGCCAGCCATACGTAGTCGGCGTAGGCGATCAGGCTGGTCCACATCTTCTGGCCGTTGACCACGTAGTCGTCGCCGTCGCGCACCGCGGTGGTCCGCAGGTTCGCCAGGTCGGTGCCGGCCCCGGGCTCGGAATAGCCGATCGAGAAGTGCAAATCCCCCGCAGCAATGCGAGGCAGGTAGAACTTCTTCTGCTCCTCGGTGCCGTAGGCCATGATGGTCGGCGCGACGCTGTTGATGGTCAGGAACGGCACCGGCGCACCGGCGATCGCCGCCTCGTCGGTGAAGATCAGCGAGTCCATCGGGGAGCGATCCTGGCCGCCGTACTCCTTGGGCCAGTTCAGGGTCAGCCACCCGTCCTTGCCCATCTGCGCGACGGTCTCGCGGTAGACGTTGCCCTCGCCGACCTCACCTGATGTCGAACTCAGCGCCTCGCGTCGCTCCGGGGTGACCAGCTTGGTGAAGTACGACCGCAGTTCGCGACGCAGTTCTTCCTGCTCCGGGGTGTAACTGATGCGCATTCCGGCCGCCCTCCAGTTAGTCCGTGAGTTCTCCGGCAGCCTGCATCAACGGCTACCCTTTCGCTTCCCTGGTTGTAACACGTTCTAGTCTGAGGGTCCAGCGACCGTTCCTCGGGACGTGACCGGGACTGGTCGTATGGTGGGCATACCGAATTGAAAGCCACGTTCTAGGAGGAAAGTCGTGCGGGTGATAGTCGACCACGACCGGTGTGAAGGCAACGCGGTGTGCTTGGGAATCGCGCCGGATATCTTCGACCTCGACGACGAGGATTACGCGGTGGTGAAGGCCGACCCGGTGCCGGCCGATCAGGAGGCACTGACGGAGCAGGCGATCGCGGAATGCCCGCGTGCTGCGCTATTGCGCAGCGAATAATACTGACTAGAGGTATTCATAAATTGAGTAGCAGCACGAACGCGACCGATCTATCCGGGAAGGTCGCGGTGGTCACCGGCGCGGCCGCAGGACTGGGCCGGGCCGAGGCGATCGGCTTAGCCCGCGCGGGCGCGACCGTCGTCGTCAACGACATCGCCGCCGCGCTGAACGCCTCCGACGTGATCGACGAAATCACCACGGCCGGATCCAAAGCCGTTGCGGTCGCCGGCGACATCAGCCAGCGCGAGACGGCCGACGAACTGGTCAGCACCGCCGACGGATTGGGCGGACTGGGCATCGTGGTCAACAACGCCGGGATCACCCGGGACCGGATGCTGTTCAACATGTCCGACGAGGAGTGGGACGCGGTGATCGCCGTGCACCTGCGCGGCCACTTCCTGCTGACCCGCAATGCCGCGACCTACTGGCGGTCCAAGGCCAAAGATGCCGGTGGCTCGATCTACGGGCGCATCATCAACACCTCGTCGGAAGCAGGGTTGACCGGCCCGATCGGGCAGGCCAATTACGGCGCCGCCAAAGCCGGGATCATCTCGCTGACTCTGACCGCCGCCCGGGGCCTCGGCCGGTATGGGGTGTGCGCCAACGCGATCGCCCCCCGGGCCCGGACCGCGATGACCGCCGAGGTATTCGGCGACGCGCCGGAGGTCGCCGACGGCGAGATCGATCCGCTCTCGCCCGAGCACGTTGTGACCCTGGTGAACTTCCTGGCGTCGCCGGCGGCCAAGGACGTCAACGGCCAGGTCTTCGTCGTATACGGCCCGCAGGTGACGCTGATGGCGGCGCCCACGGTCGAGCATCGGTTTGACGCGGATGCGCAGGCCTGGGATCCCGGCAACCTCAGCGCCGAGCTCAGTGATTACTTTGCCGGCCGTGATCCGAAACGCACTTTTTCAGCGGTCGGCTTGGTGGACTGAATTAGCCAGGGCGCGAGACCCTCGGTAGGGTTTCGAATCCAACTAGAACACGTTTCAGAATGATCTGCGTCACAAACGCCCTGACCTGCAAAATTACTTACTTTTGTCTAATTCTGCGGTTCTTTGACACTCCGAACTTGTTCTAGTTACGATTGGCCGGCTCACGCGGACCGCTGCTGCTCAGAATCAAGCTAAGGCGGCGTCACCGGGGACACAAGGGCTTCGCTCTGAAGGTGGGGACACCCGCGCGAGAAGGGGATCAGGTTGTTCGAACAGCTCGCGGTTCCGGCTCGGGCCGTGGGCGGTTTCGTCGAGATGGCGCTGGAGACTTTTCGCAAGACGTTTCAGCGGCCCTTTCAATTCCGTGAGTTCCTCGACCAGACCTGGATGATCGCTCGGGTTTCCCTGGTCCCGACGCTGTTGGTGGCTATCCCGTTCACGGTTCTGGTGGCCTTCACGCTCAACATCCTGCTGCGCGAGATCGGGGCCGCCGACCTGTCCGGCGCGGGCACCGCCTTCGGGACCATCACCCAGCTCGGACCCGTCGTCACCGTGCTGGTGGTGGCCGGAGCCGGCGCCACCGCAATCTGCGCCGATCTGGGTGCGCGCACCATCCGCGAGGAAATCGACGCGATGCGGGTGCTGGGCATCGACCCGATCCAGCGACTGGTGGTGCCGAGGGTGCTGGCGTCGACGTTCGTCGCGCTGCTGCTCAATGGTCTGGTCTCGGCGATCGGTATCGCCGGCGGTTATGTCTTCTCGGTGCTGCTGCAGGGCGTCAACCCGGGCGCGTTCGTCAACGGACTGACCGTGCTGACCCACCTCGGCGAGCTGGTCCTCTCCGAGGTCAAGGCTTTGCTGTTCGGCGTCGTCGCCGGCCTGGTCGGCTGCTACCGGGGGCTGACGGTCAAGGGCGGTCCGAAAGGCGTCGGCGTCGCGGTCAACGAGACCGTGGTCTACGCGTTCATCTGCCTGTTCGTCATCAACGTGATCATGACGGCGATCGGCGTCCGAGTGCTGGCCCGGTGAGGCGCCCGTGAGTTGCGACATCGACGAAGACGCCGGCATGGCCGGCGTTGAGGAGTGGCGCCGATGAGTTACGACGCCACGGTGCGCTTTCGGCGATTCTTCCACCGGTTCGCCGGCCCGATCGACACCTTCGGCGAGCAGGCGCTGTTCTACGGCGAGTCGATGCGCTACATCCCGAACGCGCTCACCCGCTACCGCAAAGAGACCATCCGCCTGATCGCCGAAATGACCATGGGCACAGGCGCATTGGTGCTCATCGGCGGAACGGTCGGCGTCGCCGCATTTTTGACGCTGGCGTCGGGTGGTGTGATCGCGGTACAGGGCTATGAGTCACTGGGCAACATCGGCATTGAAGCGCTGACCGGATTCCTGTCGGCGTTTCTGAACGTGCGCATCGTCGCTCCGGTCGTCGCCGGGATCGCGCTTGCCGCGACGATCGGCGCCGGCACCACGGCCCAACTGGGCGCCATGCGGGTCGCCGAGGAAATCGATGCCGTCGAGGCGATGGCCGTGCACTCGGTGTCCTACCTGGTGTCGACCCGGCTGATCGCGGGGTTGATCGCGATCGTCCCGCTGTATTCGCTTGCGGTGCTGGCCTCGTTCTTCGCCGCGCGCTTCACCACGGTCTTCATCAACGGCCAGTCGGCCGGTTTGTACGACCACTACTTCAACACCTTCCTGATTCCCACCGATCTGCTCTGGTCGTTCCTGCAGGCGATCGTGATGTCGATCGGAGTGATGCTGATCCATACGTACTACGGCTACAACGCATCTGGCGGTCCCGTGGGCGTCGGTCTGGCGGTCGGCCAGGCGGTGCGCACGTCGCTGATCGTGGTCGTCGTCATTACTTTGTTCATCTCGCTGGCGGTCTACGGCGCGTCCGGTAATTTCAACCTCTCCGGGATAAGGGGGACAGTGGCAAGCACTGGTGCGCAACGCACTCACGTGAGGCTGGCAGCGGCGCTGCTGGCCTCTCTGTTGACGGCGTGCGTGGTGCTGACCTACCTGTTCTACACATCGGCTTTCTCCCCGATCGACACCGTCACTCTCACCACGCCGCGCGCCGGGCTGGAGATGGACCGGGGCAACAAGGTCAAGTACCGCGGCGTCCAGATCGGCAAGGTCGACGACATCAGCTACGAGGGCGAACAGGCTCAGCTGAAGCTGGCCATCGACGGCGGCGAGCTGCGTTTCATCCCCTCCAACGCTGCCGTCCACATCGCCAGCAACACCGTCTTCGGTGCCAAGTCGGTCGAGTTCATTCCGCCCAGGGCGCCGTCACCCGCTGCGCTGCGCCCGGGCGCACACCTGGCGGTCTCGGCGGTCTCGCTGGAAGTCAACACGCTGTTCCAGTCGCTGATCGGACTGCTGCAGAAGATCGATCCCGTCGAGTTGAACGGCACACTGGGCGCGTTGGCCGAGGGGCTACGCGGCCACGGCCACGACCTGGGTGGCGTGCTGTCGGGTCTGAATACCCTTACGCAGCAACTCAATCCGAAACTGCCGGCTCTGCAACAGGACTTCCGCAGAACGGCGGCCGTCGCCAACATCTACGCGGACGCGGCACCGGATCTGGTCACCGTCTTCAACAACACGCCGACGATCGCCAAGACGGTGGTGGATCAGCAGACCAACCTGAACACCAGCCTGCTGTCGGCAATCGGCTTGTCCAACAACGCTTATGACACGCTGGCGCCCGCCGAGCAGAACCTGATCGACGGGATCAAGCGACTGCGTGCCCCGCTGAAAGTCACCGCAGACTATTCGCCGGAATTCGGCTGCCTCTTCGGAGCCATCAACCGCGGTATCCAAGAATTCGCGCCGATCCTCGGTGTGCGCAAGGCAGGCCTGTTCACCTCGTCGAGCTTCGTCCTCGGTGCGCCGAGCTACACCTATCCCGAGAGCCTGCCCAGAGTCAACGCCTCCGGTGGCCCGAACTGCCGTGGACTACCTGACCTGCCGACCAAGCAGACCGGCGGATCCTGGTACCGGGCACCATTTCTGGTGACCGACAACGCGAACATCCCCTACGAGCCGTTCACCGAGGTACAGGTGGACGCCCCGTCGACGCTGCAGTGGTTGTTCCACGGGGCGTTCGCAGAGCGGGACGACTTCTGATGGACGACTACGAATCGCAGCGCTCGGTCATGGTGAAGGTCGGCATCTTCACCGTCACCATGTTGCTGGTGGCGCTCGGTCTGGTGGTGACGTTCGGGGAGTTCCGCTTCGGACCGTCGAACACCTACCACGCCAACTTCATTGACGCGACCCGGCTTGAAGGGCAACCAGAAGGTTCGCATCGCCGGGGTGCCGGTCGGCGCGGTCAAGGAAGTCAAGCTCAACCCGAACAACACCGTGGACGTGGCCTTCACCGTGGACAAGCGCTACACGTTGTACTCCTCGACGCGCGCGCTGATCCGGTACGACAACCTGGTGGGCGACCGGTTCCTGGAAATCACCTCGGGCCCTGGCGAATTGCGCAAGCTGTCGCCGGGCGGGACGATCGACCAGCACCACACCCAGCCCGCGCTGGACCTCGACGCGCTACTCGGTGGCCTGCGTCCAGTGCTCAAGGGACTGGACGCCGACAAGGTCAACACCGTCAGCAGCTACGTCATCGATCTACTGCAGGGCCAGGGCGGGGCGCTGTCCAATCTGCTGGCCAACACCAACGCATTCGGTTCGACGCTCGGCGCGCGCGACCACGCGATCGGCGAGGTGATCACGAATCTCAACGCCGTACTGGCCACCGTCGACGCCAAGGGGGCGCAGTTCTCCGACACCGTCGACCAGTTGCAGAAACTGATCACCGGCTTGGCCGAGGGCCGCGACGCGATAGCCGGCGCGATCCAGCCGCTGGCCACCACCACCTCTGATCTGACCGATCTGCTGAAACACTCACGCCGACCGCTGCAGGGCGTCCTGGAGAACATCCGCCCGCTGGCCGGCGAGATCAACGACCGGCTGCCCGAGGTGAACAACGACATCGAACAGCTCGGCGAGGACTACCTCCGGCTGTCCGCGCTCGGCGCCTACGGTGCGTACTTCAACATCTACTTCTGCTCGGTGTCGCTGAAGATCAACGGCCCGGCCGGCAGCGACATCATCATTCCGATGGGTGGCCAGGTGGATCCGAGCAAGGGCAGGTGCGCTTTTGTCAACAAGTAGCACCCACCGCCGCGACCGCGACCCACTGCGCACCGGGATCTTCGGCGTGGTCCTCGATCGTGTGCGTCATCCTGGTCGCATTCGGCTACACCAAGTTGCCGTTCTGGCCGCAAGGCCGGCCCTACACGGCCTATTTCGCCGACGCCGGCGGGCTCAACCCCGGCAACGACGTCTACGTCTCTGGCATCAAAGTCGGCAAGGTGCAAGCGGTTACGCTCGCCGGCGACACCGCCAAGGTCGCCTTCACCGTGGATCGTCACGTCAATGTCGGTAACGGATCGCTGGCGGCGATCCGGACCGAGACCATCCTCGGGCAGCGCGCGGTCGCGGTGACCCCGGCCGGAGCGGGGATCGCCACCACGATCCCGCTGAGCCGCACGACGACGCCGTACGCCCTGGGCTCCGCGCTGGAAGACCTGGGCCACAACGCCGGCGACCTGGACAAGGCCCAGTTCGAGAAGTCGCTGAAGGTCCTCACCGACGCCCTGCATGACGCCACGCCGCAGCTGCGCGGGGCACTGGACGGCATCACCTCGCTTGTCGCGCACCTTGAACACCCGCGATGAGGCGCTGGAACATCTTCTGGCGCATGCCAAATCGGTGACCGGCGTGCTCGCCGAGCGCGCCGGGCAGGTCAACAAGCTGATCGTCGACGGGAACCAGCTGTTCGGCGCGCTCGATGCGCGCCGCGCCGCGCTGGCGCGAGCTGATCTCCGGCATCGACGACGTCTCGGTGCAACTCTCCGGCTTCGTCGCCGACAACCGCAAGGAGTTCGGCCCGGCGCTGAGCAAGCTCAATACCGTGCTCGACGACCTCAACGATCGCCGCGACTACATCAGCGAAGCGCTGAAACGGTTGCCGGCCTACGCAACCACGCTCGGTGAGGTGGTCGCCTCCGGGCCCGGATTCAACGTGAACGTCTACGGCGTGCTGCCCGCACCCATCGTCGGGATGGTGTTCGACAGCGTGTTCCAGCCCGGCAAGCTGCCGGCCAGCTTCGCGGACTACCTGCGTGGCCTCGTGCAAGAGCGCTGGAAGTTGAGGCCGCAGTCGCCATGACCCTTTCCTCCGCTATCCGGGATCGCCGCCGCGGCGTGCGGCTGGCGTTGGCTGTGCTGCTTGCCGTTTTCGCTTGCGGTGGGTGCCTACCTGGTCTGGCCGGGCTCGCGGTGGCAACAAGATCGTCGGCTACTTCACCTCCGCGGTCGGGCTGTACCCGGGTGATCAGATCCGCATCGTCGGCGTGCCGGTCGGCACGATCGATTCGATCGAACCGCGCGCCGACGACGTCAAAATCACCATGTCGGTGGACCGCGGCGTCAAGGTTCGCGGCGGATGCTCGCGCAATCATCATGTCGCCCAACCTGGTTGCGGCGCGGTTCATTCAGCTCGCCCCGGCGTACACCAGCGGGCCGGCCCTGCCCGACGGGGCAACCATCGCGTTGGCCCACACCGCGGTGCCGGTGGAGTGGGATGAGGTCAAAGAGTCACTGACGGATCTGGCCAAGCAGCTCAGTCCCGCGGCCGGAGCAGCTGCAGGGTCCGTTGGGCAAGGCGATCAACCAGGCCGCCGACACGTTCAACGGCAACGGCGATTCGTTCCGCACCTCGCTGCGCGAGCTCTCGCAAGCCGCCGGCCGGCTGGGTGATTCGCGCACCGACATCTTCGGCACGGTCAAGAACCTGCAGGTGCTCGTCGACGCGCTGTCGACGAGCAACGAGCAGATCGTGTCGTTCGCCGGGCATGTGGCCTCGGTATCGCAGGTCCTCGCCAAGAGCTCGACGCATCTGGACAACACCCTGGGACCCTCAACCAGGCGCTTGATCGACGTCAAAGGCTTTCTGCAGCAGAACAACTCGACGCTGATCGGGACAGTCAACAAGCTGACCGACCTGACCCAGGTGTTGAGCGACCAGAGCGAAGACATCGAGCAGGTGCTGCACGTCGCCGGCCCCGGTATCGCCAACTTCTACAACATCTACGACCCCGCGCAGGGCACGTTGAACGGGCTGATCTCGATCCCCGAGTTCGCCAACCCGGTGCAGTTCATCTGCGGCGGTTCGTTCGACACCGCTGCAGGTCTGTCCGGACCGGACTACTACAAGCGCGCCGAGATCTGCCGCGAGCGGCTGGGCCCGCCACTGCGCCGGCTGACGTTCAACTACCCGCCGTTCATGTTCCACCCGCTCAACATGATCACCGCGTACAAGGGCCAGATCCAATACGACACCCCGGAAACCCAGGCCAAGTCGCAGACACCGATTCCGGACCTGCACTGGATTCCGGCGACTGGCGCGCATCCGCCCAACCCGACGGACCTGCAGGCGCTGATGGTTCCGCAGGCGTCGACCAACGGTCGCCGCGCCCGGCGCGCCCGCCGCGGCGCCGAGCCCGTTCGGTCCGCGGCCGGGTCCAGCACCGGCACGCTCCGGCACCCGCCTTGCCTTTGCCTGCTGAGCGGGGGGCCGGTCGATGAGGCGGATCTTGTTGCGCGGCAGCGCATTAGCGGCAGGGAGCGCGCTGCTGGCGGGTTGCCAGTTCGGCGGATTGAACTCAGTCGCCCTGCCCGGGTACCGCCGGCCACGGCCCGGGCTCGTACTCGATCACCGTCGACCTGGCCGACGTGGCCACGCTGCCGCAGAACTCGCCCGTCATGATCGACGACGTCACGGTCGGCAGCGTCTCGGGTATCGACGCGCTGCAGCGCAGCGATGGAAGTTTCTACGCCGCAGTCAAACTGGCGCTGGATCGCAATGTGGTGTTGCCGGCCAATTCGATTGCCCGGGTGGCGCAGACCTCGCTGCTGGGTTCCCAGCACGTCGAGCTGGCGGCACCACCCAATCAGCCGCCGGTGGGCAAGCTGGTCGAGGGTTCGGCCATCCAAGAGGCCCGGACCAGTCGCTTCCCGACCACCGAGGAAGTGTTCTCCGCGCTCGGTGTGGTGGTCAACAAGGGCAATCTGGGCGCGCTGCAAGAGATTACCGACGAGACCTATCAGGCGGTCGCCGGCCGGGAAGGCCAGTTCACCAACTTGGTGCCGCGGCTGGCCGAGCTCACGGCCGGGCTTGACCAATCAGGTGAACGACATCGTCGCCGCCATCGACGGATTGGACCGGTTCTCGACGATCCTGGCCGACAACAAGGACAGCCTCGGGCGGACGCTGGAGACCCTTCCCGAGGCGCTGCGGGTACTCAACAAGAACCGGGACAAGATCGTCGAGGCGTTCGGCGCGCTCAAGAAGGTGGCAACGGTTACCGCGCATGTGCTTTCGCAGACCAAGGTGGATTTCGCCGCGGACCTCAAGGACATCTACGCCAACGTCAAGGCGCTGGCCGACAACCGGAAGAACTTCGTGACGTCGATGCAGTTGCTGCTGACGTTCCCGTTCCCGAACTTCGGTATCAAGCAGGCGGTGCGCGGTGACTACCTCAACGTCTTCACCACCTTCGACCTCACCGTGCGACGGCTGGGCGAGACGTTCTTCACCACGTCCTGGCCGCTGGACCCGAACATGCTGCACATGAAGGACATCCTCAATCCGCCGGACTACCTGCTCGGTGAAATGGCCAACCTCTCCGGGCAGGCCGCAGATCCGTTCAAGATCCCGCCCGGCACACCAGCAGGGAACAACTGATGCTGGATCGACTGACTCGCGTCCAACTGGGCATCTTCGCGGTGGTCACGGTGATCACGGTCGTCGTCATGGCGATCTTCTACCTACGGTTGCCGGCCGCGCTGGGCATCGGGACCTACCAGGTGACGGCGAACTTCGTGGCCGGCGGTGGGCTGTACAAGAACGCCAACGTGACCTACCGCGGAGTCGCGGTGGGTCGGGTCGAATCGGTGGGCCTCAGCTCCGACGGCGTCGACGCGGTGATGCGACTGAACAGCGGCACCGTCGTACCGTCCAACGTCACTGCCTCGGTCAAGAGCGTATCGGCCATCGGTGAGCAGTACATCGACCTGGTGCCGCCGCATCATGCGGCCACGAGCAAGCTGCACAACGGATCCCGCATCGACCGGGCCAACACCGTGATCGGCGTGGACATCGCGACGCTGCTGCACCAGTCCGAGACGCTGGTCAACAGCGTCGCCGACACCCGGCTGCGCGAGCTGCTACACGAAACCTTCAAGGCGTTCAACGGATCCGGGCCCGAGCTGGCCAGATTGTTCGAGTCGTCCCGGCTGCTGGTCGAGCAGGCCAACGCGGACTTCCCGCAGACATCGCAGCTGATCGATCAGGTCGGTCCGTTCCTGCAGGCCCAGATTCGCTCCGGCAACGACATCAGGGCGTTGTCCGACGGGCTGGCCAGGTTCACTTCCGAAGTGCGGCAGGCGGATCCGCAGTTGCGTACCTTGCTGACGGTCGTGCCGCCGGCGATCGATCAGGCCAACACGGCGTTCTCCGGTATCCGACCGTCGTTTCCGATGCTGGCGGCGAACCTGGCCAACCTGGGCCGGGTCGGCGTGATCTATCACAAGTCGATCGAGCAGCTGCTGGTGGTGTTGCCGGCGCTGTTCGCCGCGATCATCACCGCGGCCAACGGTGAACCTCAGGACGAGGGCGCCAAGCTCGACTTCAAGGTCAACGTCGACCCGCCGCCCTGCACCACGGGATTCGTTCCGCCACCGCTGATCCGGACCCCGGCCGATGAGACGCTGCGGGAACTCCCGACCGACATGTACTGCAAGACGGCTCAGAACGACGCGGCAGCGGTCCGCGGCGCACGCAACTATCCGTGCCAGGAATTCCCCGGCAAGCGGGCCCCGACTGTTGCGCATCTGCCGCGATCCCAAGGGCTATGTGCCGATCGGGACGAACCCGTGGCGTGGACCGCCGATCCCGTACGGAACGCCGGTGACGAACGGGCTGAACATCCTGCCGCCCAACAAGTATCCGTTCATTCCACCGCAAAATGATCCGGATCCCGGGACACCGGTCGCCGGGCCGCTTCCGCCGGGCGTGATCGAAGGTCCCGGCCCCGCGCCGCACCAGCCGTTCCCGACCCCGCCGCCACCCAACACCGGTGGGACGGACGGCCGGCAGGCATGGATTCCGCCCGCGCCGTACCCGCCGCAAGCACCGGCCATCCCGTTCCCCAAGGCCGTTCCGGCGCCACCGCCACCGGTGGGACTGCCGGGTGCGCCCTATCCACCGGCCGAGAAACCGTGGGGTCCGCCGCCCGGTCCGGTCCCGCAGGCCAATGGCACTGCCTACACCACCTACGACGACGACACCGGAGTTTTCCAGGACCCCTCAGGAGGCACTGGTATCTTCGCCCGCGGCAAAGTATCGACTGCGGAGAACTGGGTGGACTTGATGCGTGACCCGAGGCAGATGTGACCGAGCCGATCGCAAGCCCGGATCTGCCGGGCGCAGCGGGTCGGCGACCGGAAGCCGAGCCGATCGCAAGCCCGGACGTGCCGGGCGCAGCGGGTCGGCGACTGCAAACCGACGCACCGCGACCCCCGCGACGCCGGGCGTCGCGGCCGGCCGGGCCGCACGCCGGTGAAGCCGCCACCACGACGATCCCGGTCGAGGCGGCCGCCAAGCCGGTCAAGCGCCTGAACACGCCGGTCGGCCCGCCGCCGCGTCGCCCCGGAAACAGCAGGCTGGTCGGCTGGATTGCATTGGCGGCCAGTCTGGTTGGGGTCGCCGGGATGACCGGCGCCGTGGGGTGGGAAATCCACGAACAGCATCAGGCTGGTGCGACGCAGGCCCGGACCCAGCGCTTCGTCGACACCGCCACTCAAGTGGTGGTCAACATGTTCAGCTACGACCAGAACAACATCGACCAGAGCGTGGCGCGGTTCGTCGACATCACCAGTGGACCGCTGCGCGGCATGCTCAGCTCGAACAACAACGTCGAAAACATCAAAGCGATATTCCGCCACACCGACTCGACATCGGAGGCGGTAGTCAATGGCGCCGCTCTGGAAAGCATCGACGATGTCCGCGACAACGCTTCGGTGCTGGTGGCGATTCGGGTCACCGTCACCAGTAGGGACGGCGTGAACAAGCCGTCCGAGCCCTACCGGATGCGCGTCATCGTCCACGAGGATGAGAATGGCCGCATGACCGGCGATGACCTGAAGTGGCCGAACGGGGGCGATTGATGCGATGGCTGATCGCCGCTGCCGTTAGCCTGCTGACCACCGCCTTTGTCGGCCTGTCGGCGGTGGGTGGCTGGTTCTACTGGGACCGGGTGCAGACGCATGGCGAGGAATATGCGCGCGCGGCGCTGCCGCCGCAGGCCACCAAGGACGTCCCGAAAGTGCTCGGCTACGACTACCAGACTGTCGAGCGCAGCATGGACGACGTATATCCGCTTCTGACGCCCGCGTATCGCGAGGTGTTCAAAAAGCAGGTAAACAAGGACATCATCCCGGAAGCCCGCAAGAGGCAAGTGGTCAGTCAGGTCGATATCGCCGGTGCGGGAGTTATGACCGCCAAACGGGACTCAGCGTCGGTGTTGGTGTACGTGAACTCAATCTGGACCGACAGTTCGAAAGAGCCTGTCTACAAAGGTAGTCGGGTGCGGGTCGACTACCAGCGGATCGACGGCAAGTGGTTGATCAACTTCATCACGCCGATTTAGCCGGTCTGTCGCGTCAGCGGCATTGCCCGATCTCGTTGCAGTTCAACGGATAACGGTCGACCGGGAGCGGACAGCGGACCCTGGAAGGCCAGGGTGAACGGCGTTTTCGTCATTGCGGGCTGCAGGCCGCAGACGTCACTGTGGATGCTGGTGTGCGTGCCGGTGAGCGACACATCATCGAACGCATAGGTATCCGTCGAGGGTGCGGTGCTGCCGTCGGGGCACGAGACGCCGTTGGGCTTGCCGACCTGAAAGGTCCACTGATCGCTGGTCAATCGGGCCCGGCCGACGAAGTTCGCCATCTTCTCCGGGCGGCTGATCACCCGGGCAGTGGTGCTGCTGACGTTCAACGCGCAAAGGTCCGCCGCGACAACGGGGTCGGTGAAATCAGGGATCGCCCGCTGCCGGGACGGCGCATCGCACAGCGCGGCGATCTTCCACGTCGCGGTGGGCACTCCGGCTTCGGTGAAGCTGTACATGCCGTCGGCGGGCGGGCCGAGTGCCTGCGCGGGGATCGACGTACCCACAGCGGCGAGTGTCATGACTGCGGCGGCGGTCAGGCCGCGGGAGATGGTCGCCATCCGTTGAGTATCGCAGTGCGCCAAGTGCCGCACCACGGATTCAGCTGTTTGACGGATGTCCTACCGACAGCGCATCGAGGAATGACTGGGCCCACCGGTCGACGTCGTGGACCAGTACCTGACGCCGCAGGGCCCGCATCCGGCGGCGCCCCTCGTCTTCGGGTTGGTTGATCGCCGCCTCGATCGCGTCCTTGACACCTTCGAGGTCGTGCGGGTTGACCAGGTAGGCCTGCGTGAGTTCGGCTGCGGCGCCGGTGAATTCGCTGAGCACCAGCGCGCCGCCGAGATCGCTGCGGCACGCGACGTACTCCTTGGCCACCAGATTCATCCCGTCCCGAAGCGGGGTCACCAGCATGACGTCGCTGGCCACGAAGAACGCGATCAGCTCGTCGCGGGGCACCGGGCGATGCAGGTAGTGCACCACCGGGCGGCCGACCTCGCCGTATTCGCCGTTGATATGGCCGACTTGGCGTTCGATCTCCTCGCGCAGCTTCTGGTAGCTCTCGACCCGTTCGCGGCTGGGGGTGGCGAGCTGGACCAGGACCGTGTCGTCGCCCTTGACGCGGCCCTCGGCGAGCAGTTCGGCGAGCGCGTTGAGTCGCACGTCGATGCCCTTGGTGTAGTCCAACCGGTCGACGCCGAGCAGGATCTTGCGCGGATTGCCGATCTCGGCGCGGATCTCCTTTGCCCGCGCACGGATGCTGCGGCCGCGCGCCTTGTGGTCGAGCTCGAGTCGAGTCGATGGAGATCGGGAACGCACCCACCCGCACGGTGCGGTCGTCGAGCTGCACCTCACCGAATCGTCGACCGCACCCCGACCGAACCCCGGGAGGTGCTCGCGCCGATCAGCCGGCGCGCCAGGAAAAGGAAGTTCTGCGCCCCGCCGGGCAGGTGAAAGCCCACCAAGTCCGCGCCCAACAGACCCTTCACGATCTCGTTGCGCCACGGCATCTGCATGAACAGCTCGACGGGCGGAAACGGGATGTGCAGAAAAAACCCGATCGTCAGATCGGGCCGGAGTTCGCGCAGCATCGCGGGGACCAATTGCAGCTGATAATCCTGCACCCAGACGATCGCGCCTTTGGCGGCAGCGCGTGCCGTCGCCTCGGCGAACCGGCGGTTGACGTCGACGTAGCGGTCCCACCATTCCCGGTGATAGATCGGTTTGACGATGACGTCGTGATAGAGCGGCCACAGCGCGGCGTTGGAGAATCCCTCGTAATACTCTTCGACGTCGTCGGCCGACAGCCGCACCGGGTGCAGCCGGAGGTCCTCATCGATCGATGGGCTCGTCGTCGACGTCTACGTCGTCGTCGACGACACCGGGCCAGCCGATCCAGGCGCCGCGACGGCGGCGCAGCAGCGGCTCCAGCGCGGTGACCAGACCACCGGGGCTGCGTTTCCAGTTCGCGGTGCCGTCGGGCAATCGCTCCATGTCGATCGGCAGCCGGTTGGCGACCACGACGAAGTCGGACACACCGGAGGCAGGGCTCTTTGAGCCCTTGCCTCCCGCGCGGGGCACTTACACCTCGATCTTCGCGGGCCCAATACCGAGCATCGACAGGAACACGCGACACTCGTCGGCGTCGCTCCGCGTAGGCCGCTACAACACGCCTGAGCCTGGCTGGCGGTGTCGTCGGCCAAGGGCTCAACGTCATCGATTTCATGGGTGTCAGATTTGGCGGGCATGATTAACTGTAGGCGAAGTGCGTAAACACCCGCATGGGGTGCCGCAACCCCGCGGCAGAAGCGTTACGGCCTGGCCGTAATGTGTAACTTCCCTGATTGATCAGACACAGCATGATCAGGCACAGCATCATCAGGCTCAGCCAAGGCGAATGAGGTGGCCAATGTCAGTCTCCAACGAGTTGGTGGCTTACGAAACTCTCGACGAGGGCCGCATCGCGCGGATCTGGCTGAACCGCCCCGAGGCGCACAACGCGCAGAGCCGCGGTTTGCTCGTCGAACTCGACGAGGCGTTCCTGCGTGCCGAGGCCGACGACGCCGTTCGGGTGGTGATCCTGGCCGCGCGCGGTAAGAACTTCTCCGCCGGCCACGACCTCGGCTCGGAGTTGGCGCTGGCGGAGCGGGCGCCCGGGGACAAGCAGCTGCCGAGCTTCCGGACCAATGGCGCCAACTCGCGAAGCCGTCGCGGAGAAGACCTATCTGCAGGAGTGGCACTACTTCTTCCAGAACACCTGCCGCTGGCGCGATCTGCGCAAGATCACCATCGCCCAGGTGCAGGGCAACGCGATCTCGGCGCGGCTCTGATGCTGATCTGGGCGTGCGATCTGATCGTCGCCGCCGACAACGCGAAGTTCAGCGACGTGGTGGGTGTTCGGATGGGCATGCCGGGCGTCGAATACTTACGCCCACCCTTGGGAATTCGGCGCACGCAAAGCCAAGGAGCTGCTGCTGACCGGTGACTCGCTGGATGCCGACGAGGCCTACCGGCTCGGCATGGTGTCCAAGGTCTTCCCGGCCGACGAATTGGCGGACAAGACGCTCGAGTTCGCCCGCCGGATCGCCGAGCGGCCCGACGATGGCTGCGCTGCTGATCAAGGACTCGGTGAACGCCGCGTCCGACGCGATGGGCTTCACCGAGGCGCTGCGGCACGCGTTCCACATCCACGAGTTGGGTCACGCGCACTGGGCCGCGCACAACGAGAACCGGTACCCGATCGGGCTGCCGCCCGACGTCGAGGATTGGCGCAACCCGAAGCCGACGAAGCTCGCTCGCAAGGACACTCCCTAGTCGCTGGCGCAGCTACGTCGAGCAGCCGCGCCTGCCCGCGACGGTCATCGCTGCGTGGCGGAGTGTGGTTCTATAGCTAGAACCTGTTTCAGTTTCGGCGCGAAGGGGTTGGCATGCAGCTTTCGTTCGAAGACCGGACCTACCTGGTCACCGGTGGTGGCAGCGGGATCGGCAAGGGGGTCGCCGCCGGCCTGGTCGCCTCGGGTGCCTCGGTCATGATCGTCGGCCGCAACGCCGACCGGCTCGCGGCCGCCGTCGAGGAGATCGATGCGGTCAAGGCCGACGGCGGCGCGATCCGCTACGAGCCCGCCGACGTCACCAACGAAGACGAGGTCACCCGCGCCGTCGAGGCTGCGACGGCATGGCACGGCCGGTTGCACGGCGCCGTGCACTGCGCCGGCGGATCGCTGACCATCGGCCCGCTCACCCAGATGGATTCCGACGCGTGGCGACGCACGGTCGACCTGAACATCAACGGCACCATGTACGTGCTCAAGCACTGCGCCCGCGAGATGGTGCGCGGCGGCGGCGGGTCGTTCGTCGGCATCTCGTCGATCGCCTCCAGCAACACCCACCGCTGGTTCGGCGCCTACGGCGTCACCAAAGCCGGCCTCGACCACCTGATGCAGTTGGCCGCCGACGAGCTCGGCCCGTCGTGGGTGCGGGTCAACAGCATCCGCCCCGGCCTGATCCGCACCGACATGGTCGCCCCGATCACCGACTCGCCCGAGCTGTCGCGAGGACTACGCGCGCTTGCACTCCGCTCCCGCGGGTCGGTGAGGCCGAGGACATCGCCAACATGGCGATGTTCCTGCTCAGCGATGCCGCGAGCTGGGTCACCGGGCAGGTCATCAACGTCGACGGCGGTCACCTGCTGCGCCGCGGCCCGGACTTCACCGCGATGCTGGAGCCGGCGTTCGGCGCCGACGGCCTGCGCGGGGTCGTCTGACTTCAGATCTCCCAAACGTGTCCACTGACCGGGACGGTGTCGCGTCGTCGGGCCGAGGCCGGTCCACCATGGGAAGTCGCAGCCTAGGACAGGAAGACATCATGGCCCGACGGGTAATCGACAACATCGCCGACATCGCCGAGCGGCTCCGGGACCAGGGCGCTGAGGCCGAACGCCTCGGCCGGATGCCCGACGACACCGCCAAGTTGCTCAAGGCGGCCGGCCCGATCAAGCTGCTACAACCCAAGCAGTACGGCGGATTCGAAGCTCACCCAAGGGAATTCGCCGAGACCGTGATGGCCGTGGCCGCCCTCGACGGCGCCGCGGGCTGGGTCTGCGGCGTCGTGGGCGTGCACCCGTGGCAGCTGGCCTTCGCCGACCCGAAAGTCCGCGAGGAGGTGTGGGGCGCCGACGACAACACCTGGATGGCCTCGCCGTATGCGCCTACCGGCGCTTGCCGTCCCGGTCGACGGCGGCTACGTCTTCAACGGCCGCTGGCAGTTCAGCTCCGGGACCGACCACTGCGACTGGATTTTCCTTGGCGCCCTGCTGGGCAACGCGGACGGCAGCATCACCGATCCGCCGACCATGCTGCACATGATCCTGCCCCGCAGCGACTACCAGATCGTCGAGGACTCCTGGAATGTGGTGGGCCTGAAGGGGACTGGCTCCAAGGACATCATCGTCAAGGACGCCTTCGTGCCGTCGTACCGGGTGATGAACGGCGACCAGGTGATCGACGGCACCGCGCAGAAAGAAGCCGGCGTCACCGAGTCCCTGTACAAGATGCCGTGGTCGAACATGTTCCCGCTCGGCATCAGCTCCGCGGTGATCGGCATCGCCGAGGGTGCGTTGGCCGCTCACCTCGACTACCAGCGTGGGCGGGTCGGCGCGCAGGGCACCGCGATCAAGGACGACCCGTACGTGTTGTTCGCGATCAGCGAGGCGGCCGCCGATATCAACGCCGCCCGCCAAGAAATACTGGCCAACGTCGACAAGATATGGGACATCGTGGAATCCGGTCGCGAGGTCTCTTTCGAGGAGCGGGCCATCGGCCGCCGTACCCAGATCCGCGCCGCGTGGCGCGCGGTGATGGCCGTCGACCAGATCTTCGCCCGCTCCGGCGGAAACGCGGCGCGGATGGACAAGCCGCTGCAACGGTTTTGGCGTGACGCGCACGTCGGCCTCAACCACGCGATCCACGTGCCGAGCACCGTCTATCACGCCGCCGCGTTGAGTTCGATGGGCATCGAGCCGGCCGATCCGCTGCGGGCAATGATCTGATGGGCGACATCAAAAGCCTGGGCTACATCAAGATTCAGACCAGCGCCATCGATCGCTGGCGCAGCTTCGCGTTCGATGTGCTC
Organism: uncultured Actinomycetota bacterium; assembly: GCA_963796825.1. Taxonomy (GTDB): domain Bacteria; phylum Actinomycetota; class Actinomycetes; order Mycobacteriales; family Mycobacteriaceae; genus Mycobacterium. Next base: position 893,781 of record CAWCNE010000002.1, on the reverse strand, counting down.
GGGTTCGCGCAGGGCGCCGGGCCGGACGCGCAAGCGCTCTACTTGCGGATGGACGAACGCTTCGCGCGCATCATCGTCGTACCCGGCGACAGCGACCAGGTGCTGCACGTCGGCTGGGAGGTGCGTGACGGCATTGCGCTGCAGCGGGTTCGGGACACGCTCGAACGGGCCGGGGTCGCGGTCAAACCGCTGTCGGTCGAGGAAGCCGATGAGCGCAGGGTCGAGGACGTCTTCGCGTTCACCGATCCGACCGGCACCAGCACCGAGGTGTTCTTCGGTCCCGCGCTGGATCACAGCCCGGTGGTGACGCCGTTCGGCGCCACCTTCGTCACCGGCACCCAGGGTCTTGGCCATGTGGTGCTGCCGACGATGGACCCGGCCGGCGCATTCGCGTTCTACAGCGAGACGCTGGGCTTTCTGCCGCGCGGCGCGATGCGGCTACCCGCGCCGCCGGAGTTCGGCCCGCTGCGGATCCGGTTCTTCGGCGTCAACGACCGCCACCACAGCATGGCGCTGTGTCCCGCGCCGCACGGCGGGGCACCGGGCCTGGTGCACATCATGGTCGAGGTCGACTCGCTGGACGCCGTCGGCCGGGCCCTTGATCGGGTCGTCAAACAAGGCTTTTCGCTGTCGTCGACGCTGGGCCGGCACACCAACGACAAGATGGTCTCCTTCTACGTCCGGGCACCCGGCGGGTGGGATATCGAGTTCGGCACCGACGGGATGAAAGTCGACGAGACGTACTACACCTCGGAGGAGATCACCGCCGACAGCTACTGGGGTCACGACTGGTCCGGGGCTGAGCCGCTGGCGGCGATGTGACCGTCGTACCCGTCGACGCACGCGATATCACCACCTGGGATGTCGAGGCCGACGTGGTGATCGCCGGGTACGGCATCGCCGGTGTCTCGGCGGCGATCGAGGCCGCGCGGGCCGGTGCAGAGGTGGTGGTGCTGGAGCGCACCGGCGGCTGGGGCGGGGCCGCGTCGCTGGCCGGCGGATTCGTCTACCTCGGCGGTGGAACACCCGATTCAAAGGCCTGCGGCTTCGAAGATTCCGTCGACAACATGCGCACCTTTCTGTGCGCGGCGATGGGCCCGGGCGCCGATGTCGACCGGATCACCGACTACTGCGCCGGCAGCCTCGAGCATTTCGACTGGCTGGTGGACTGCGGCGTGCCGTTCAAGCCGAGCTTCTGGGGTGAACCGGGTTGGGAGCCGCCCGACGACGACGGGTTGATGTACACCGGCGGCGAAAACGCGTTCCCGTACAACACGATCGCCGTACCCGCGCCGCGCGGCCACGTGCCGCAGATGCAGGACAAGCGCACCGGCGAAAAGGGTGGCGGCTACATGCTGATGAAGCCGCTGGTGGACACCGCCACCGCACTCGGGCGTGCGCAGCATCGTCGATACCCGGGTGCAGCGGCTCGTCGTCGAGACGCGACGGGCGGGTCGCCGGGATCGTCGCCCGCCAGTACGGCACCGAGATGGCGGTGCGGGCACGCCGCGGAATCGTCTTGGCCACTGGCAGTTTCGCCTACAACGAGTCGATGGTGGCGCGCTACGCGCCGCGGATCGCCGGCCGGCCCGCTGCCTCGATCGAAGCGCACGACGGCGTCGGCGATCCAGATGGCGCAGGCGCTGGGCGCCGACCTGGCCCACATGGACGCCACCGAGGTCGCGTTCCTGGTCGACCCGCAGTTGGTGGTGCGCGGCATCCTGGTCAACGGCCGCGGGCAACGCTATGTCGCCGAGGACACCTACCCCGGACGCATCGGCCAATTGACTCTCTACCACCAGGACGACACCGCATTCCTGGTGCTCGACGCCGACGCCCACGAGCAGGCCATGGCGACCCGGTCGGCGACCCCGTTCCTGCTGCGACCGCCGACCTGGGTCTGCGAGACCGTCGCCGAGCTCGAAGCAGAGATCGGCGCTGCCGACCGGCTCCCTGCAGACCACGGTCGCGGCCTACAACGAGGGCGCCGCGCGCGGCGAAGACCCGCTGCTGCACAAGAAGCACGAATGGCTACGACCGATCGGCACGCCGGTCGGCGCCATCGACCTGCGCGGAAACACCGGCGGTTTCACGCTCGGCGGGCTGCACACGTCGCTGTCCGCCGAGGTCCTGCATGTCAGCGGCGAACCGATCCCGGGTCTGTTCGCGGCAGGACGGGCGACCGCCGGGTCTCGCCGCCTGGGGCTACGCCAGCGGCATCTCGCTGGGCGACGGCAGTTTCTACGGCCGCCGCGCCGGACGGGCCGCCGCCGCTTCCTGACTCACCTCGCATTGCGGGCGCTCCGTCGCTGCACCCGTTGACGGTGATGCTTGTGACCGGCGCCACACTGTGGTATCAATAGGCATATTTCTATTAGGCATATCAGGTAGGTCGGGAGGAATTATGACGAGCCGAGGGCGATGCCTGTACTCCCAGCGCCGTCATCGACCGCATTTCGCTGGTCCTGGATGCCTTCGACGGACCGGGCCGGCTCTCGCTGGCCCAGGTCGTACGGCGCACGGGTCTGCCACGCTCGTCCGCGCACCGGATGCTCGAACGGTTGGTGCAGCTGCGCTGGCTACGCCGCCATGGCCGCGACTACGAGCTGGGCATGCGGCTGGTCGAGCTGGGATCGCTTGCGGTGCATCAGGACCGGCTGCACAACGCCGCGCAACCGTTCCTGCACGAGCTGCACCGGGCCACCGGGCTGGTGGTGCATATCGCCGTCCTCGACGGCGCCGACGTGGTCTACCTGGAGAAGATCGCCGGCGGCTTGGCGCGGCGATTCCCACCCGAGTCGGTGGCCGCCAACCCGCGCACTGCACCGCGGTCGGCAAGGCGTTGCTGGCGTTCTCGGACCCGGCAACCCTGGACGACTTCGACGTCGACCTGTTGGCCCGCAAGACCCGGTATTCGATCTCCACACGTCGCCAGCTGACCGATGAGCTGGCCGCGATACGCGCCCGCGGATTCGCTTACGAGCGGGCAGAGTCCGTCAGCCGGATTCGGTTGTGTCGCGGCGCCGATCGGAGACCTCGGTGCGCCGCATCGCCGCGGTCTCGGTCTGCGGTCCGTTGGATCGGATGATTTTCGACCACCGGATGGCCGGACCGGTACGGACGACCGCCGTGCGCATCTGGCGCAACTACGACGACGGCGACGAGATCCGCGTGCAGCCGATTCTGCAACAGTCCCGCCCGACTGCCCGTTCGCGCGTTGCAATACGCGTGAATCTCGACCCGGAGATCGCCGCGCTGCTGCCCGCGCTCAACGACGGCTTCCCGCGCGTCGAGACGATGTCCGCGCCGCAACTCCGGGCCGTGATCCGCGAGCGCGCGCAATGTCTGCAGAATCCCGAGCCGGTGGCCCGAGTGGTCGACCGGACCGTGCCGGGCCCAGCCGGCGACATCAGCGTCCGAATCTATTGGCCCACTGCATCTTCCAGGATCCGTTGCCGGTCATCGTGTTTGCCCATGGGGGCGGCTTCGTGTTCTGCGACCTGGACTCCCATGACGACCTGTGCCGTGCCATGAGCAACGGCGTGAGCGCGGTCGTGGTGTCGGTCGACTACCGGCTGGCGCCGGAATTCGCGGTGGCCGGCCGCCGTCGACGATGTCTACGCCGTCGCGAACTGGGCAGCCGGGCAGGTCCGACGAACTCGGCGCCGACCCGGCCCGGTTGGTCCTCGCCGGAGACAGCGCGGGCGGCAACCTCGCCACGGTGACCACGATGCTGGCCCGCGACCGTCAGGCCGTCCCGCGATCGCCGGCCAACTGCTGGTCTATCCGGTGGTCGCGGCGGACTTCGGCACAGAGTCGTATCGACGATTTCGGCGACGGCTATTACAACACCACTACCGCGATGGCCTGGTACTGGGACCAATACATTCCCGACGTGGGCGACCGCGACTCATCCGACGGCGTCGCCGCTGCGGGCGGATCTGGCTGGCCTGCCGCCGGCGGTGGTGATCACCGCCGGATTCGACCCGCTGTGCACAGAGGGCGCGGCATATGCGAAAGCCCTTGCCGAAGCGTCGGTTACGACGATCTACCGAAACTACGCCGGCGCCGATCCACGGCTTCCTGACCATGCCCAGCCTGAGCATCTGCCGTCAGGCCCGCGAGCAGGCCTGGGCGGACGTGTCGGGGATGCTGTCCCGCTCATTGGAATGAGGTCTTGCCGCCACTGGCGCCCAGCGGAAAGCTGGCTTCCGCAACCAAACAACGTCGGAGGACACGATGGCCACCTGGGACACGATCGATCGATACGTCGTCATCTCGACCGACACCCATGCCGGTGCCGACATCGGTGACTACAAGCCGTATCTGCCCGAAGGTCTACACGACGACTTCGACGCGTGGGCCAGCACCTACGTCAGCCCGTTCGACGACCTGATCATCGCGACCGCCAGCCGAAACTGGGACAGCGATCTGCGAATCGCCGACATGGATGCCGACGGTGTGGCCGCCGAGGTGTTGCTGCCCAATACGGTTCCACCGTTCTTCCCGACCACCCCCAACATCACCATCAGCCTGCCCCGCACCCGTGACGAGTTCGAGAAGCGTTGGGCGGGCGTGCAAGCGCACAACCGCTGGCAGATCGACTTCTGTTCACAGGCCCCGTCGCGTCGCCGCGGGCTGATCCAAATCTTCCCGAACGACATCGATCATGCGCTGGACGAAATCCGCTGGGGCGCAGAGCATGACTGCTTCGGCGGGGTGCTGGTCCCGCCGGTCTCGCCGGGCGACCCGAACGTCGCCCCGCTGTTCCACACACGCTACGAACCGCTCTGGGCGCTCTGCGAAGAGTTGGACCTCACGGTGGTTCAGCACGCCGGCGCCGGCAGCCCGGAGATGCCGATGGACCAGCCGGCGTCGAACGCGGTGCTGGTCACCGAGATGGCGCTGTGGGCCAACCGAACTCTCGGACACCTGATTCTGGCCGGCGTCTTCGAGCGGCACCCGTCGCTGCGGTTTGTGCCGACCGAGCAGGGCACGCTGTGGGTGCCCGGGCAGCTCGGCATCCTGGATGCCATGGTGCCCACAATGAAATCCGAGGCCGGCAACCGCACCTACGGGATGTTCGGCGGATCGTCGGTCGACGAGCTGACCCTGACGCCGAGCCAATATGCGCAGCGGAACTGTTACCTGGCAAGCGAATTGGCGCCGTTTGATTCGGGCATGATCGATTTCATGGGGCCGGAGCACATCATGTGGGGCAGCGACTACCCCCACGAGGAAGGCTTCACGCCGCACTCCAAGCTCGCCATCCGCTGGGCGCTGCACGACCAGTCCGAAGATGCATGCCGAAAGATTCTGGGTGGCAACGCGGGTCGGCTTTACCGTTTCGACCTCGACGCGCTGGCGCTGGTTGCCGCCAAGATCGGCCCCACCGTCGCCGAGGTACACACCCCGCTCGAGGACACCGGCTATCGCGCGCCGGCGGCTTTCGGGTACCGCCCGTTCGAGGGCGGGCTGGCGCTCAAGCGGCTTGCGCCGGCACGCACCTAGGGCCGGTCGGGCTCGGCTTCCTGGACCCGCTGTTCCACTTCCCGCCAATGGCCCGGCCGCGGGGTGGGGAAGGCGCCCTGTGAACTGCGCTGCCCCTTCTTGAACACTGCGTCGGCCTCGTCGATGTCCTTGATCAACTGCAGCGCGAGTTCCCGCTCGGCGGCGAAGTAGCGTTCCGACCACTGCATGGCGATCCGCGGGTAAGCCCAGGCCGGCTCTTCGGCCGCGGCCTGCGAATCGATAGCCACCCGCTGCCGCATCGTGTCGACGTGGGCGATGTGCTCTTGCAGAATCTCTTTCAGCCTGTCTGGATCATTGAGATGGCCGAGCCAAACTCGCAACAGCACACCATGTTTGAGCATGGGAGGGTCGATCGGCGCTTCGGTGGCCCACTTGGTGACGGCCTCGCGCCCTTCCTCGGTGATCTTGTACGTCCTGCGACCGCGCGGGCCACCGTCGTGCTGAACCCGCGACGTTGCGTAGCCGTGTGACTCGAGTCGCTTGAGTTCCGAATAGATCTGGCTGAACGATGGGCTCCAGTAGAAGTAGCCGACGCTCCAATCCGCCCACTTCTTGATGTCGTAGCCCGAAACCTCTTCGCCGAACGCCAGCATGCCGAGCACGGCCCAACTCGTCGGCGGAAGATTCGGTAGTTCGCTGGACCCCACTTTCAAAGGGTAGCAATGATCGCGAGGCCGGAAGGGTTGCTGACCACTCAGCGGGACGCGACGATATCGAAGCCCTTGTAGCCCGCCGCCGCGACATCCGCGATGATCTGACCGTAGACGCCGAACCCGCCGACGAAGGGCATGAAGACCCGCGGCTTGCCGGCGACGTTAGCCCCCAGATACCACGAATTCGCCCGCAGCATAAGACCGTCGGCGGCGCGTTGGGTACATTCGTCGGTCCACTGGGCCGCGGCGGATCGGGTGGCCTCAAGGGCCGTGCCCCCGTGAGCACCGAGGTAGCGAATCGCCTCGGCAATCCAGTCGACATGCAGTTCGGAGTGCAGCGCCATGTTGGCCAGCACCGACGGGCTTCCCGGTCCGCTGATGTTGAACAGGTTCGGAAAGCCGGGAACGCCCAGGCCCAGGTAGGTGATTGGGCCGGCGGCCCACGCCGCGTTCAGCGTTTCGCCACCGCGACCCACGACGTTCAGTTTGCTCACCGACCCGGTCATCGCGTCGAATCCCGTTGCCAGCACCAGCGCGTCGAGGCCGTAATGGGTGGTCGAGGTCGTCACCCCGGCAGAATCCATCCGCAAGATCGGCGTCTCGCGGAGATTCACCAGCGTGACGTGGTCGCGGTTGAAGGTCTGAAAGTAGTTGTCGTCGGTACAGATCCGCTTCGTGCCGATCGGATGATCGGTGGGGACCAGCCAGTCGGCGACCTGCGGATCGTCGATGACCGCACGGATCTTCTGCTCCCAGAAGACGCGTGCGGTGTCGTTGGCGCTCACGTCGAGCAGCTGGTCGGGGAAGGTCTTGCTGAACAGCACGCCACCCAGCTGCCAGCGTTTTTCGTATGCGGCCTCGCGTTCCTGCTCGGAAACCTCGAGCGCCGGCCGGGGGTGGGGTTGATGCGGTGAACCACCACCACTGGCCATCGACAGTCGGCGACGCTCCGGATAGCCGGCCTTCTGCGCGCGGCGGACTTCGTCGGTGAGCGCAGTGTTGCCCGCCGGGATGCTGAAATTGGGGCTGCGCTGGAACACATAGAGTTCACGCGCCTGCTCGGCGATGCACGGAATCACTTGAATGCCTGACGATCCGGTACCGATCACGCCGACCCGCTGACCGCTGAAATCCACGCCCTCATGCGGCCAGTGCGCGGTGTGGTACACCTGGCCACCGAAAGACTCCATCCCCTCGATCGGCGGGATGTTCGCGTTCGACAGCGGACCGACCGCGATCACGACGAAACGCGCGGAGACTACTTCACTTGTGTCGGTGTGGATTTCCCAGCGCAGCGCGTCCTCGTCCAGAACCGCGTCGGTGACGCGGGTACCGAAGGTGATGTCCGCGCGCAGGTTGTATCGGTCAGCGACGTGGTTGAGGTAGGAAAGTATTTCCGGCTGGGTGGCGTACTTCTCGCTCCAGTCCCACTCCTGCTGAAGCTGGTCGTCGAACGAGTACGAGTAGTCCACACTTTCCACGTCGCAGCGCGCGCCGGGGTAGCGGTTCCAGTACCACACCCCGCCGACCCCGTCGGCGGCCTCGAGCAGCCGCACGGTCAGGCCGTCGCTGCGCAGCCGGTGTAGCGCGTAGAGCCCGGCGAACCCCGCGCCTATCACCACCGCGTCGACGTTTCGGGTCATACCGCCGACGGTACTGGGCCGCACCGCGGCGTGGGTGCCGATCGTCCCGCTGTGCGGGAATTACTGCTTCGCTGCGGCACCCGTTGTGGTTGCCTGAAGCCATGCCGGCCGCGGACCAGGATGACGCCTGGGATCACCAGGTCGACTTTCTCGTCGTCGGCAGCGGTTGCGGGGGTTTGACCGCGGCGCTGACCGCGCGCGCCCACGGACTGGACACCCTGGTGATCGAGAAGGCCGCCGTGTACGGCGGCAGCACCGCGTTGTCCGGTGGCAACATCTGGATTCCCAACAACCCGACGCTGCGCCGCGAAGGCCTGGCCGATTCCCGGGACGACGTGCGTCGCTACCTCGATGCCGTCGTCGGTGATCGCGTGCCCGCCGTCAACATCGACGCGTTCATCGACAACGGACCGCGAACGATGGAATTTCTCGAAGGACGCCAGCCCGCATCTGCGATTCCAGTGGTGCACCGGCTATTCCGACTACCACCCCGAGCAGCCAGGCGGACGGGCCCGCGGCCGCACCATCGAGCCGCTGCCGTTCGACCTGAAGAGGCTCGGCGACGACGAGCAGTGGCTGCGGCCCGCCGCGTTGGCCACGCCGGGCGGATTATTTGTCACCTCAAAGGAATTCGCCCGGCTCAACATGGTGATGCGCACGTGGCCGGGTCGCCTCGCCGCCATGCAGACGGTCGGACGTGCCGTCAAGGGTCTGCTCCTGAGGCGGCACATGGACACCCTCGGTCGCGCTCTCATCGGCCGACTACGGCTCGCCACCAAGGACGCCGGCATCCCGCTGTGGCTCAACACGCCACTGCAGTCGTTGATCACCGACGAGTCCGGAGCGGTCGTCGGCGTGCAGGCTCGACGCGACGGCGCGGTCATCCGTATTCGCGCACGCAAGGGCGTGCTGTTGGCGTGCGGGGGTTTCGAGCACAACGGCGAGATGCGCAAGCATTTCCTTCGTGACGGCGGCAAGGACAACTACAGCGCCGGTTCGCCCGACAACACCGGCGACGGTATCATCGCCGGCCAAGTCGTCGGCGCCGCAGTCGATTTGATGGATGATGCCTGGTGGATGCCGGCCTTCAAGACGACCCGACGGCGTGATGAGCGTGCTGGTGTCGGAGCGCTCGATTCCCCGCTCGATCATCGTCGACCAGACCGGCCGGCGTTTCGTCAACGAAGCCGCGCCCTATGTCACGTTCGTGCACCGGCAGCTCGCGGGTGGCCACGATCCGATCTGGTTCGTCTTCGACCGTAAAGCCAAGAACCGCTACCAGTTCGGCGGCGTGATGCCCGGCCAGAAGTTCCCGGACGACTGGTTCACGTCGGGGCTGATGCATCGAGCGGAATCCGTCGGGGCGCTGGCATCGGGGATCGGGGTGCCGCCGGAAACGCTGCGCGAAACCGTGGACAGCTTCAATGGATTCGCCCGCGCCGGTCGGGACTCCGATTTCGGCCGGGGCGACAGTGCCTACGACAACTACTACGGCGACCCGACGCTGCCGCACCCGACGATGGATGTCATCGACAGCGCGCCCTTCTACGCGGTCCGCATTCAGGCCGGCGACCTGGGCACCAAGGGCGGGCTGATCTACAACGCCCACGGACAGGTGCTCGGCGCCGACGGCACGGTCGTTGCCGGCCTCTACGCCACCGGTAACACCTCGGCCGCGGTGATGGGCAATGACTACGCCGGTGCCGGAGCCACCATCGGACCCGCCATGGTGTTCGGATTCGTCAGCGCGCGCCATGCGGCAGAAAGTGATTGCGATGCAGAGTAATTCAGGTCAGTTCGCCGGCAAGGTGGTGCTGATCAGCGGTGGCGCGGGTGGGCTCGGCACAGCATTCGCTCGGCTGTGCTCAGCCGCGGCGGCAGCGTGGTGCTCGCTGATCTACTCGATGCCGAGGGCGACAAGCTCGTCGGTGAACTCGGCGCGCAGGCTCGCTACATTCATCTCGACGTCACCGACCCCGAGCAGTGGGCGACTGCGGTGCAGTTCACCCTCGACGAGTTCGGCTCGCTTACCGGGTTGGTCAACAATGCGGGCGTGTCGACCGGGCAGCTGCTCGAGTACGAACCGCTCGCGCACTTTCGACAGGTGCTGGACATCAACCTGATCGGGTGTGTTCAACGGTCTGCAGTCGGTGATCAAGCCGATGCGCGCGGCGGGCGGCGGATCGATCGTCAACATCTCCTCTGCGGCAGGCATGTTCGGCCTGGCGTTCACCGCGGGCTACGGGGCCTCCAAATGGGGTGTGCGCGGACTGTCGAAGATCGCCGCGGTCGAGTTGGCGCCGGACCGGATCAGGGTCAACTCCGTGCACCCGGGCATGGTGTACACCCCGATGACCGTCGACATCGGCATCCAGGCCAGGCGAGGGCAACTATCCCAATCACCCGATGGGACGGATCGCCGAGTGCCCGGGGATATCGCCGGCGCCGTCGGCTACCTGCTGTCGGACGACGCCGCCTACGTGACCGGCGCCGAGATCGCCGTCGACGGTGGATGGACCGCGGGGCCGACGATGAAATATGTTATGGGACAGTGAAATTAGACAGGAGCGCAGATGAATCGACTAGCAGGTAACCGGATCCTGGTGACCGGCGCGGCCTCGGGTATCGGGCAGGCGACCGCGCTGCGCCTGCTGGACGAAGGTGCCGCGGTCGTCGCCGCCGACGTCGCCGCCGAAGGACTGGAGAAGACTCGCGCCAAGGCCGCGGAGGCCGGCGGTGGTGAGCGACTGACCACATTGGAGATGAACATCGGCGACGAGCGGTCGGTGGTCGACGGTGTGCGCTCGGCGGTCGACAGCCTGGGCGGTCTGGATTCGGTGGTGAATGCCGCGGGCATTCTGCGCGCTGTGCACACCGAGCAGATGGCGTTGGATCAGTGGAACCAGATCATCGGCGTCAACCTGACCGGGACCTTCCTCGTGGTCCGCGAGGCCCTGCCGAGCCTGTTGCAGAATCCGCGCAGCGCGATCGTCAACTTCAGTTCGACCTCCGCCTCATTCGCGCACCCGTACATGGCGGCCTACGCGGCGAGCAAAGGTGGCGTCCAGTCCTTCACCCATGCGCTGGCGCTGGAGTACGCGAGCAAGGGACTGCGGGCGGTCTGCGTGGCGCCGGGAAGCATCAAGTCCGGAATCACCGATGCCACCGGCGGATACATTCCGCAGGACGCGGACTGGAACCTGTTCACCAGGCTGATGCCGATCCTGCCGACCACGGAGGAATCCAGCGGTGCCGGCATGGCTGCGCCGTCGGCGGTGGCCGGGCGTCATCGCGATGCTGGTCTCCGACGACGGCGCGTTCATCACCGGCACCGAGATCCGCATCGACGGCGGAACGCACGCGTGACACGCGGCGGCGACGATGAGCAGGGCAGTGCGATCTCGAGAGATCGGAGGAGCGCGGCCAATGACGACGATTTCACCTACGAGAGCACCCTGCGCGAAATCACCACTGACGCCGGCGTTCTGCGCTACCACGAAGCCGGCGCGACCGACGGTCCGCCGCTGCTGCTGCTGCACGGATCCGGTCCGGGTGTGACGGGCTGGCGGAATTTCCGCGGCGTGCTGGGCACATTCGCCGAGTTCTTCCGCTGCCTGGTTCTGGAGTTCCCCGGCTTCGGCGTCAGTGATGATTTCGGCGGCCATCCGATGATCACCGCGCTGGATGCGGTGGTGCGGTTCGTCGACGCGCTCGACGTGAAAACTGTTGACATCGTGGGTAACTCGATGGGCGGCGGCGTGGGCATCAACTACGCGATCGCCCATCCGGAGCGGGTCCGCCGGCTGGTGACCATCGGCGGTATCGGCCGCAACATCTTGACTCCTGGCCCCGCAGAAGGCATCCGGTTACTGCAGGAGTTCACCGACGACCCCACCCGCGAAGGGCTGGTTCGGTGGTTGCATTCGATGGTCTACGACCCGGCGATCGTGACCGACGAGCTCATCGAGGAGCGGTGGACTCACGCCACCGATCCGGCGACGCTGGCCGGCGCGCGGCGGATGTACAGCAAGGAAGCGTTCACCCAGATGATGAAGGCTCTCGAGTCGTCCAAGGGTCCGCAACCGTGGGCCGTGATGCACCGGGTTCAGGCGCCGACGTTGATCACCTGGGGCCGCGACGACCGGGTCAGTCCGCTGGACATGGCGCTGATCCCGATGCGGACCATCCCCAATGCCGAGTTGCATGTGTTCCCCAACTGCGGCCACTGGGCGATGATCGAGGCGAAAGAGGCTTTCGAAAGCGCGGTGCTGGCCTTCTTGCTGCGGACTGGGGCACAGAGGTCACTGGGGTCAGTTGACGCAGGGCACGCCGCCGCCGCCGATCGGCACACCCTGATCGGGTGTCGGATAGGTGGTGTCGGTGGTCTTGCTGGACTGCCATCCGTAACTGCCGTAAATCGTTGCCGGCGAGGCGGATTCAGTGCTCGATTCGTCCTGGCTGGGAACCGAGAAGTTGTCGTCGATGACGACCTGGATATGCCCGAACTGCAATGTGCGATTCGGCTTGTCGGGCGCGTCGATGCCCAGCAGGCCGGCCACGTCGCGAGCGTCAGCGTCGGCGCCGGGCGCGTATTCGATTGTGGTGGCGGTGGGTTCACCGCGCACCCGGTCGCGCACGGAGCCGGTGGTGTAGCCGTCGTGCTTCAGCGTGCGGGCCACCTTGCCGGCAAGGCCGCCGACACTGCTGGCGTTCACGACGTCGACGACAGTCGAGGGGCTGGGTATCCCGGCGGTGGTCGTGGTCGTCGTCGACGACGATGACCCGAAAGCAGCCGCCACTTCGGCTTGGATCGCCGCGGGGTCGACGATGTTCACGTCTTGGCCGTTGATGTTGTCGTAGCGCACCACCGGCAGGGTTCGGTATTCGATGGAGCCGCCACCGAGCGCACCCATCTTGCGGAACATGTCCTCGTCCCAGCCGGCCGACAGCACGACGTCCTTGCGCGCCACCGCCATCAGGTCCTTCAGCTTTCCGAGGTTGGTGAAGGTACCGGCGTCCTGAAGTTGGTGCATGACCGATGACAGGAAGGCCTGCTGACGGTGCGTCCGGTCCAGGTCGCCGTTCTCCAGTCCGTGACGCTGCCGGACGAATGCCAGCGCCTGCGCGGCATCCAGCTTCTGGTGGCCCGCCGGGAAGTCGGCCCCGGAGTAGTCGTCGTACACGGCGTGCTTGAGGCAGACGTCCACGCCGCCGAGGCTGTTGGCGAGGTCGTAGAAACCGGCCAGATTGACCTCGGCGAAGTAGTCGATCGGCGCACCGGTCAGCTTCCGCACTGCCTTCAAGGTTGCGGCGCGGGCGGCCTCACGGCCCTTGGTCTCCAGCTGCTTCTGGTCGCTGACACCCTTGTCGATCATCTTCTGCTCGACGTATTGCTTGGTGAGCCCGTAGGCCTCTTTGATCTTGATGTGGTTGTAGCCGGGGACGCCGTTGAACGACACCCAGTCATCGCGGGGGATGGAGAACGCGGACACTTTGTCGTCGGCGCCGATGTGCGCCAGGATCAACGTGTTGGTGTTGTAGCCGCCGTCATCGGAGTCGCCGGCGTGCAAATGCTTCAGCACGCTCCAGGGCAGGTCGTCGCCGTTCTGGTCTTTGCGCGAGTCGAGCCCGATCAGCAGGATGTTCATCCCGTCCCCGCTGGACTTCGGGTCCTCGGCGCTCAAGGCCTGCGAGACGGTGATCCCGCTCAGCACGCCGTGCGCCATCCAGTAGCCCGAGGCAGTGGCCAGCAGGGTTGCTACCGCCACCAACGTCCCGGCGGCATGCACCAGCGTGCGGCGCCGCGACTTCGGCGACGTCGCGCGATGGCGATGCTTAGGATTGGATGACTGCAGTTCTCCCACGACAATCTCGGCTGTGTTCTGGGTCCGCGCCTGACCCGGGATGACATGTGAGGGCGCTGTTTGGTACTTGCCGTCTAGTATGCGGCAGCTTGCTGAGGTTCGTCCTGTGAGCCAGCTAACCGTCAAGATTTAACCGGACCGTCAAAAGTAGCTCTAGCAGCGGCGATGGCGTACAGAGGCGTTCTCGTACTGTGGTACCGATTGTGGCCAAATCGTGCCGTTAGAGATCCAGGATGACCCCGTCGGCGGCCGACAAGGCGGCATCGAAGTGGGCCTGGGCTGCCTCCGCGGTGCGCTCGGCCACGCCCGGCAGCGGATGGTTGTGGGTGATGAGCAGTCGCGATACCCCCGCCTCGGCGGCGATGGTGCCGGCCTCGTCGCCCGAGGTATGGCCGCGTTCGGCATCTTTGGGCTCCCATGCCTCATGCAGCAATGTGGCCACACCTGCCACACTGTCGGATGGTTTCCGGGTCGAACTCGGTGTCGGTGCAATAGGCGAAGCGGTCGCCGACCCGTAGCCCGGCCGACGGCAGGGGGTGGCGGGTCTGCTCCCACGTCTGGATCTCATGACCGGCGAAATCCAATGTGTCCCAGCCCAGCTCGGCCCAGCGCGCCGAGGCCAGCGGCGACGTCGTCTGGAGCGGGGACGCGAGGAGTTGTTCCTCGACGATCGAGCGGGTGGGCCGGCCGTATGCCATCGAACCCGGCCCGGCGATGGTCAGTTCACGGCCGCCGATCGCGCGTGCGCTGACGAATCCGAGACCGGTCACGTGATCGAGATGAAAGTGGCTCAGCGCCACGGTCACCTTCTCGACGCCGTCGAGCAGGGACGGGTTGATGTGCAGGGCGCCGAAACCGGTTCCGGCATCGAGTATTAAAGCCTCGGTCCCAGAGGTGACCAGATAGCAGCTGGTCTGGCGGGAGCTGGTGGGAATCCAGCCACCGCTGCCGAGAACCGTCATCCGCATGACTGAGAAATCTACGACGTCAACGATTGCCTCAGTGCGGCGACGGTCTCCAAATCGCTCAGCGCAGCCACGCCGCGTCGAACGCCCTCCAAGCGCAATGCTTTCGTCCTGCATGCCGCCCATGCCGGCGGTGATCAGCGGTGCGACATAGGCGTACAGCGCACCCTGCCGGTAGCGCAGCCAGAGTTCGTCGGCGTTCAACTCCGGGCCGCCGGCGGCGGCCAGGGCGTGCCGGTAGGCGGCGAGAAGCTCGCGCTCGCAGGCCTGGCGGTCGGCGGTGGTCATGCCGGTGACCAGCGTGTAGGACAGTTCGCGTCCCGGGTGTCCACGCCGCACCGCCTGCCAGTCCAGCAGTCCGGCCTCGCCGTTGCGGAAGTAGACGTTGCCGGGATGCGCGTCGCCGTGCATCACCGTGTTCGGTTGACCGTCAATGAGTTTGGCGACGGCTCGGTAATTGTCGATGATGAACCGGCCGTCTTCGACTGCGATGCGTGGTTCGCTCGGCCAGCCGGCGGGCCGATGTGTTGAGCAGCGGCCCGGTCAGCAGTGAGGTGTGGTCGCCGGAGGCCGAGTACACCCACTGATTTCCTTTGGTGGGCAATCGTTCCCAGAATGTCGCGTGTAGTTGGGCGAGCAGTTCGACGATCTGGCCGGCCTGGTCCTTGTCGAGCGGATGCAGGGTGTCGGGGAACACGCAGGGGTCGACCGCGAGGTCTTCCAGGACCAGCACGAAGCGACCGGTCAGCGAGTCGAAGGCCGAACCGTACGAGGCGGGCAGGCCGGTCAGTTGCGGCGCGAGCTCGCGATAGAACATCACCTCGGTATGGGCGAGCCGGCCCAGTTCGCCCATCAGCCGGGTGGCAACGGTCTCCGCGGGCATCTTGACGAACACAGATGGCGGGACGCCGTCGCCAGTCAGTGCCAGCCGGGCCCGCGACGATGTTCCGGCGTCGCCGCCGATGATCGACACCGAGGTGACTCGACGGCCCATGATCGTCGAGAGTGCTTGAGCGTCAAGGTCGTTGATCGATCGCGGCATCGAGCGCAGCCGACCGATGGCGGCGTCGGTGGCCACCCGCTGCATACCGCGGCCCAGATGCGCCGCCAAGCCGAGGACCGGTACCAGGTTGCTCACTGATGCATCGTTACAAAGAGCTGTGGATCTGTAAAGCGCTGGTGTGGTAATGACGCGTCGGTGCGGGCAATCGTCGAGACTGTCGGCGTTACCATCATGGCCTGCAGCGATGCAAGGGAGGCGGTCATGAAGCAAACCATCGTCGCAACACTGGCCACCGGTCTCGCGGCCGGTGCCATGATCGCCGCGGCGCCGCCGGCCAGCGCCGGCTGCCAATTCGGGGGAGGACTCGTCGAAAAGATGTGCGACGGGCCGATCCAGGACGACGGCACCTGGCAGCGCTGCGTGACGCAGAACTCGTTTTCCGGGGCGCCCTATCTCGCGACGAACTGCCAGATGATGGGTCCTGGCCAGAATCCGTTAGGGCTTGCCTATTACAACCCGCCGACGCACATCGACGGCTAGTGCGGGGGCGCCGGGCTCGTCGGACTGGTCGGGCTCGTCGGACTTGTCGGGCTGGTGGGGCTGGTAGGACTCGTAGGGCTGGTCGGACTGGTCGGGCTCGTGGGTTTGGTCGGACTGGTCGGGCTGGTCGGACTTGTGGGGCTGGTTGGAGTCGGAGGCGGTTGGGGCGCGAGTCCCGGCCCCTCGCCACACCAGTCGGCCACATCCTTCGGGTACTGCTCGAGCGGTGGGGGGCAACGGTATCCCGGCGGGAAGCTCGCGCCGGCGTTCAGCAGATCGCAGGGAACCAGGACCTGCTTGCCTTTTTGGGTGTTGCTCACACACTTCACCGGTTGACCCGGCGGCACCGACGGATCGGCATGCGCCGGGACGGGCAGGACGGCCATCACCAGCAGAGTGCCGAGCGCCCAAGCGAGACGTCGATAGTTCATGAACACTCCTCATGGGTGGGGCTGTAGGTATGGCCCCTCTAAACGATAGAACTGTTTAGCGCTCAGGCTTTGCGGCTGAAGCGTTGACGTACAACTCCGCCAATGCCTGTGCAGTCGAAGCTGGGGCGTGTGCTTTCTCGGAGATAGTGCCACACTCAGCCATGGCCGACGTCGCGCTCTGCCCGCTCTTCGTCGCTGTCGCTGCCCTGTTTTTGTCCGCAACCGTCGCGCATGCCGACGGCCTGGACGATCAGTTTCTGGGGTTGCTGTCGGCAGACGGGGTGAATTTCGCCACCCCGGAACGCATGATCAGCCTGGCGCACGAACGCTGCAACGACAACCAACTCGGTCACGGCCAAGGCGGTTTCAGTCCATGGTCCGGCCTCGTCCGAAGCCCGTACACCACCGCCATGTCGGCGCTCAGCGTCAAATTGGCAAGGGAAGGCTTGACGGCCGTCCAAATGGACCACTTCCTGCGCGACGCGATCCGGGTGTACTGCCCGGGCCAATAAGCCCGTTCCGAGATCGCAAACTACGCTGGGAAAGCCCCTACACGTTTGGGCCGGCGCGGCTGAAAATTGCTGCTCTGACGTCCGCCGTGGCGGTGATAGCTGCCGTTGCTAAGCACGCCGGTAGGTTCGAAGGGCGAGGAGAAATTCCCACCTCGCGACGATGCCGGGGATGCTCTCGTAGGTAGCCGCGAGATGCCTCATGCTTGTTTGGCACCGAGGTCCGCTGGCAAAACAACGTCGTAATCCACTGGCCTACAGCGAGGTCAGAGGTGGCGTTGTTCGCAAGGCCGGCAACAGTCAAAAGCCGGGGGCGGAATGCCGTCACCACTCGGGGGCGATATTTGACGCCAGGCCGAAAGCGGATCGGTCCGACACGTCGTACCAGCGCCACTCGCTCCGCGACTGGGTTTTAGTCGGCGCGTGGCTCGGGCGAGATGCAGCCCATCGTAGAATCGCCACGGCTCGTCGAGCCGGCCCGGCCGCGTTAGCTCAGTTGGTAGAGCATCGC
This sequence comes from uncultured Actinomycetota bacterium, assembly GCA_963796825.1. GTDB lineage: Bacteria > Actinomycetota > Actinomycetes > Mycobacteriales > Mycobacteriaceae > Mycobacterium. The sequence goes on along the minus strand of CAWCNE010000002.1, from coordinate 876,130 downwards.
TCTTGTAAAGCGAATGTCGAGAGTTCGAGTCTCTCACGCGGCTCCATTTGTCCGCACTGTGATAGCCATCTGCCGACGTCACAAGTTGCGAGGAATCGCGGCAGCGGTCGCCGCCACCGACGACAGCGGTACGCGCTGGGTCAATCGCATTGACCGGTGACGCCGCCTAACGGCTCACTCGTCGTGGGCTGGGTTCTCGTGGTCGATGACCCGCTGCGAACGCACCGTCCGCGTCGGCGAGCGGCCGCCGGGGCGACGGCCGGGCAGCGGAATCCGGTCGGCGATGTTGCTCAGCGGGTTGACCACCAGGGTCAGCGCCATGACCGCGTCCTGCAGCGTCGCGATGGCCGGCTCCAACGCCTCCATCCCGGGCGCCAGCCGGCTCAGCGTGTCGGCGACGTCGGCCAGCTGCTCGAGCGGCCCGTTGCGGGCGGTCAGCTTGTCGATCAGGCCGCCTTCGGACAGCAGCCGATCGGCCAGCCCGTCCTCGGCGAGCACCCGGTCGATCAGCCCGTCGTCGGCGAGTCAGCTGGTCCACCAGTCCGCCGGGCTTCAGCGCGCGCTCGAGCCCGCCGCCCTCAGCGGTCAGCCGGTCGAGCAGGCCGCCGTCCGACGGTGAGCATGTCGACGACCCCGCCCGGGCGCAGCAGCCGATCGATCGGCCCGTCGGTGGCAATGGCCCGCCCCAGCGGCGCGTCGTCGTCCAGCAGCCGGGCCAGCCGGTTGGCCCGGGCGATCGCGTCGTCGATGCCCAGCATGTGCGCGACCGCGTTGGAGCCGCTCGGCGTGCCCGCCTCGCCCAGGCTGCGATGGGCCATGCCGAGCGCGGACGTCGCGATGCCCACGCCCGCGTCGGCGGCGGCGAGTCCGACCCGCACCGGCGCGGTGGCGAGGCTCACCAGGCTCTTGCCGAGATTCATCCCCCGAGTGTATTCAGGCCAGGCGAAATCCCGTGGTGGTTGGCCGTGATCGGGCTGACAACAAACTCTCAGCTCGACCACAGCCAGCTTGCAGGCATTCCTCAGCTAGAGTAGGAGGAAATTGACGTCATGTCAGCAGCAATGCAAGAAGCAGCACCAGAGGCACGTGTTCTCGTCGTCGACGACGAAGACAACATCGTCGAACTGCTGTCGGTCAGCCTGAAATTCCAGGGCTTCGAGGTCCACACCGCGACCAACGGAGCAGCGGCGCTGGATCTGGCCCGCGACGTCAAACCGGACGCGGTGATCCTCGACGTGATGATGCCCGGCATGGACGGCTTCGGGGTGCTGCGCCGGCTGCGCGCCGACGGCATCGATGCGCCGGCGCTGTTCCTCACCGCCCGTGACTCGCTGCAGGACAAGATCGCCGGCCTCACGCTCGGCGGCGACGACTACGTCACCAAGCCGTTCAGCCTCGAAGAGGTCGTCGCGCGGTTGCGAGTTATCCTGCGGCGCACCGGCAAAGGCGTCACCGAGAACCGCAACGCCCGGCTGACGTTCGCCGACATCGAACTCGACGAGGACACCCACGAGGTGTGGAAGGCCGGCGAGCCGGTGTCGTTGTCGCCGACCGAATTCACCCTGCTGCGCTACTTCGTCATCAACGCCGGCACCGTGTTGAGCAAGCCGAAAATCCTGGACCACGTGTGGCGCTACGACTTCGGCGGCGACGTCAACGTCGTCGAGTCCTACGTGTCGTATCTGCGTCGCAAGATCGACACCGGCGAGAAGCGACTGCTGCACACGCTGCGCGGAGTCGGCTACGTGCTGCGGGAGCCGCGATAACCGGAGTTGTCCGCACGACCGCACTGTCGGCGAATAATGAACCGATGCTGAAGCGACTTCGGGCCGCGTGCCGTTGCGGGTGAGCCTGGTCGCGGCCACCCTGCTGCTGGCGGCGTGCGGGCTCGCGGCGTCCGGCATCGCGGTCGACCTCGATCCTGCGCAACAGCCTGATCCACCGCGTCGACCAGACACCTGCTCGACGCCACGCCGCGGCTGGGCGCTGGCGCGCCAGAACGCGTCGCCGGTGCCGCACGGCCCGACCGCCGACCGCCCGCCGTCGAACTTCTATGTGCGCAGCATCGACCCCGGACGGGCGTGACCTGGTCGGTCGTCAACGACACGCAGCGCCGAACCCGCGCTGCCGGCGAACAACGATGTCGGCCCGACGCCGATGACAGTTGGTTCGGTGGACCATTCCGGCACGCAGTGGCGCGCGGTGTCGGTGCGCAGGGCGCACGGCCGAGTTGATCACTGTCGCCTACGACCTGTCCGACTTTCAGCACACTGACCGGTCGCTGGCCTGGCTGCAGCTCGGCATCGGCGTGGCGGTGCTGCTGGTCCTGGGCCTGGCCAGGTCCATGCGGTGGTGCACCGAAGCCTGCAACCCCTGATGGAGGTCGAACAGACCGCCGCGGCGATCGCCGCCGGCCAGCTGGATCGCCGTGTGCCCGAACGTGATCCGCGAACTGAAGTCGGCCGGTTGTCCTTGGCGCTGAACGGGATGCTGGCGCAGATCCAGGCGGCGGTGGCTTCGTCGGAGTCCTCGGCGGAGTTGGCGCGCACTTCCGAGGAGCGGATGCGACGGTTCATCACCGACGCCAGCCACGAGCTGCGCACCCCGTTGACCACCATCCGCGGCTTCGCCGAGTTGTATCGGCAAGGCGCAGCGAGCGATATCGAGCATGGTGATGTCGCGGATCGAGAGCGAATCACGCCGGATGGGTCTGCTCGTCGAAGATCTGCTGCTGCTGGCCCGGCTGGACGCTCAGCGCCCGCTGGAAAGCACAGCGGGTGGACCTGCTGGCGCTGGCCACCGACGCCGTGCACGACGCCCGCGCCATTGCGCCGCAGCGCAAGATCACCATGGATGTGGTTGACGGGCCCGGGACTCCGCAGGTGCTCGGCGACGAGGCCCGGCTGCGTCAGGTGCTCGGCAATCTGATGGCCAACGCGGTGCAGCACACCCCGGACACCGCTGACATCGCGGTGCGGGTCGGCACGAAAGACGGCGACGCGGTTCTCGAAGTCGTCGACGACGGTCCCGGCATGGAGCGAGCAGGACGCGCAGCGCGTCTTCGAGCGGTTCTACCGCACCGACTCGTCACGGGCGCGCAGCAGCGGCGGTTCGGGTCTGGGGCTGTCGATCGTCGACTCGCTGGTCCACGCACACGGCGGCACCGTTGCGGTGACCACGGCGCCCGGGCAGGGCTGCCGCTTCTACGTCAGCCTCCCGCGCATTGCCGACGTGGCCGCCCACGCCGATTCAGTGAGTTAACTCGGCAAGCGCCGCTTTGATTTTCGCCTGCGCCTCGTCCAGGGATTCCGGGGACGGGTTGCGGTCGACGTTGGCGAAGCCGAAATCGCTCAGGCTCTTCGCCGGGAAGACGTGCACGTGCAGATGCGGCACCTCGAGACCGGCGATGATCACCCCGGCCCGGTCCGCGTCGAACGCCTTGGTGACCGCTTTGCCGATCAACTGGGCGACCGACATGATCCGGCCGAACACCGCCGCTCGATGCTCTGCCATTGGTCGATCTCGGCGCGCGGCACCACCAGCGTGTGTCCCTGGGTCATCGGCTCGATGGTCAAGAACGCGACGACCTCGTCGTCCTCGTACACGAACCGGCCCGGCAGCTCGCCGTTGATGATCCTGGTGAAGATCGATGTCATAGGCGCCGCTCCTCCTGTCCATTTTCGGTCGCACTGCGCCGTTTATCGTCGACGACGCGGGGCATCGCTTCAGCATATGCCGCCGTCGATCAGCGCGGACAGCTCGGCCACCGACCACGGTGGCGAGTCGTGATGGTCGCGGTAGCCGATCAAGGCCGGCGCGGCTTTCGGGAACCTGCCGACGAAACCGCCTGACGCAGCGAATATTTCACCGGTCACGGTGCTTGGCGAGATCGCTGGCCAGATAGACGTAGGTCGGCGCGGCATAGTCCGGGTTCCGCGACGTCCAGCGAGCCCTGCATCGAGACGTCGTCCAGCAGCCCGCGGCGATTCAGTTCGGTGATGTGCGCGACGTAGTCCGGCCCGGTGGACAGCCGCGTCCTGGCGCCCGGGCACACCACGTTGGCCCGTACCCGGTGCTCCTTCAGTTCGGCGGCAATCGCCAGCGTCAGGCTGTTGACCGCGCCCTTGCCGGCCGGATATCCGGTGCCGCCGTAGTCGCCGAGGAACGCGAACGAACTGCTGTTGACGATGCTGCCGCCGCCCTGCGCGACCATCTTCGGTGCGGCGGCGCGGCAGGTCGCGAACACCGTGCCCAGATGGGCGTCCATCAGTTCGGCGAACTGCGCCGCGCTGATGTCGAGGATGGACGAGCCCGGCGGCTCGGCGATGCCGGCGCAGTTGATCAGGATGTGGATGCCGCCGAACTCGTCAATGCAGTTGTCCACCAACGATTCTGCGGTCTGCTGATCCGACGGCGAACCCGGATGGGCGACCGCTCGCCCGCCGGCGGCAGTGATGGCCTCGCGCCGTGCGACGGGCAGCGTCGGCGTCTCGGCCGTTGACCACCACGCCGGCGCCGTGCTGCGCGAGCAACGCCGCGACAGCCGCGCCGATGCCCCGCGACCCGCCGACCACGACCGCGCCGCGGCCGGCGAGCAGTGAGGTCACTCCTCGTTGCCGAAGGTCATCACGTCGAGGTTCCAGTAGCCGCGCATGTTCGCGATCAGCCCGGCGTCGTTGACCCGGTAGGTGAACACGCCACGCACGCTGCTGGTGATTCCGTTGTCAAACTTGCTGCGCAGCACCAAGATATGCGCGATCTCGTCGGGGTCGCTGGACGGAAACGTCTCCTCGCAGGTGATCGTCGCAACTGGTTGGCGGCGATGTTGGTGTCGTAGAACCCCGCGACGGCATCCTTGCCCCGCACGCCGGTGCCGTCGGGGTTGGTGATGGACTTGCCGATCGGATCCTCGATGACGACGTCGTCGGCCATCAGGGCCAGCCAGCCCTCCCGGTCGTGGGCCTGGACGCAGCGCCATGACGACTGCGAAGCGGCCAGCGCGGGGGACTTTTCGGCGGTTTCCTGCGACATGACGGTTACCGGTCGGCGTCGGTGTAGCGGATGACGCCGCGAATGTTCTTGCCGTCCAGCATGTCCTTGTAGCCGTCGTTGATCTGCTCCAGCTTGTACTGCCGGGTGATCATGTCGTCGAGGTTGAGCTTGCCCGCCTTGTACATCGACAGCAGCTGAGGGATGTCGAACTGCGGGTTACCGCCACCGAAGATGGTGCCCTTGATGGTCTTCTGCATCAGGGTCAGCATCGCCAGGTTCAGGGTGACGTTGGTGTCCAGCAGGCTGCCGATGGCGGTCAGCACGCAGGTGCCGCCCTTCGCGGTCAAGATCATGTAGTTTTCCACGTCGGCGCCGAGCAGCTCGCCGACGGTGACCACCACCTTGTGGGCCATCAGGCCGTGCGTCACTTCCATGATTCCGCCCATCGCGGCGAAGATGTCCGGGTAGACGTGTGTCGCGCCGAACTTGAGGGCCTGGTCGCGCTTCCACTCGACCGGGTCGATCGCGAAGACGTTGCGGGCGCCAGCGGTGACGGCACCCTGCAGCGCCGCCATGCCGACCCCGCCGATACCGACGATCGCGACGTCCTCGCCCGGACGGATGTCGGCGGTGCGAACCGACGAGCCGTAGCCGGTGGTGACGCCGCAACCGACCAGCGCGGCGACCTCGAACGGGACGGACTCGTCGATCTTCACCACCGAGCTCTTGTGCACGACCATGTACGGGGAGAACGTGCCCAGCAGCGTCATCGGGAAGACGTTCTCGCCGCGGGCCTGGATGCGGAAGGTGCCGTCGGATACCGCGGCGCCGCCGAGCAGGCCCGGCGCCGAGGTCGCACAGGTTGCGCATGCCGGCCTGGCAGGTCGGACAGTGTCCACAGGACGGGATGAACGACAGCACCACGTGGTCGCCCGGCGCGAGATCCTCGACGCCTGGGCCGACTTCGGTGACGATGCCGGCGCCCTCGTGACCGCCGAGAACCGGGAAGCCGCCCATCGGGATGCCGCCGGTGACCAGGTGGTGGTCGGAGTGGCACATGCCCGCCGCTTCCATCTGGATTTTGACTTCGTCCTTCTGGGGGTCGCCGATCTCGATTTCCTCGATCGACCAGGGCTGATTGAACTCCCAGATCAGCGCGCCTTTGGTCTTCATCGTGAACCTGCTTTCGTCGTTGAACGTCGGTTGAGAACGGCCCAGCTCCACGCAAGCAACCGCTTGGTTGAGTGTAGGTCAGCGGGTGATCCTGGTCACCAGCGGAGCCGGATGTGGTTCACCAGATGGGTACCGGCGCCTGGCCCAGCGGGTAGTAACCAGGCAACTTCTCGCCGGCCACGCTGCGTTGGATGCGGTTCTGCATCCCGGTGCTCAGGTCGCCGGACTCGATCAGGTTCCCGAACATCTTCGCGACGTGGCCGAAGTCGAAGAAGTCGCGCTGCCACTCGATGAGCGGCGGCCCGTCCTCCCGGCGGTGAGGCGGAACCAGCTGCCGCCGATGCCGTAGATCTCGTCCTGGCTGCCGTCGGTCTTGTTGACGATCTGCTTCCAGAAGCCGACGATCTCGCCTTGCTTCTCGTCGATGAGGACCTTCTGGTACTCGTACACCCAGTTCTCCAGGCCCTCCATCTCCAGGCCGAGCGCGACGTCGCGGATCTCGTCGACCCCGACGCACATCACGTCTTCCTTGGGGCCGATGTTCCAGCCGTAGGTGGCCTCGGGGGCGTAGAAGTCGCCCAGCGGCTTGCCAGTCGCCGGCCTTCTCGCAGTCCTTGTTGGCCTGCAGCCAGCGGTCGACCCATGCTTCGAGGTCTGCGCGCGAGTGTGACGCCATTGTCAATCCTCTTTCTCTTTGATGAGTAGTGCTTGGGTGGGGCACATTTCGACCGCCCGCTCGACTTCGTCGCGGGCTTCGTCAGCCGGGTTCGGGATCGAGGATCTCGACCTTTCCGCGTTTGGGCACCCGGAAGTAGTCCGGCGCCTCCAGTTCGCACATCGCGTGGCCCTGGCACAAGTCCAAGTCGGCTTCGACCCGGTAACCCATGATCAGCTCCTTCGCTACGCCGGCGGTAGCGCACCTTGGCCGGCCGGGCCAGCTGCACCACCATCTTGGAGTGGTCGTTGTGATAGCTGTCGGCGGGCTGTGCCATCTCGAACTCGTACTCGCGCAACAGAACCGAGAAGATCGCCTTGATCTGCATCTGCGCGAACGCCGCCCCTACGCAACGGTGCCGCCCCGCTCCGAACGGTATCCAGGTCCACCGATTGACGATGTCGGCCTGCTCGGGTTTGTTGTACCGGTCCGGGTTGAAGGCGTCGGGGTCGGGGAAGTCCTCGGGAATCCGGTTGGAGATCGCCGGGGATGCCGCGACGAAGTCGCCGTCGTGGATCGGGAAGCCCTCGACCTCGAATTCGCCCTTGGCGACCCGCATCAGAATGATCAGCGGCGGGTGCAGCCGCAGCGTTTCCTTGACCACGTTGTCCAGCTTCGGAATCTGGCGCAGCGCATGGAAACTCACTTCTTGACCGTCGGAGTACAGCTCCTCGAGTTCGGCGAGCACTTCGGCGTAGACATCGGGATGGCGGATCAGCTCGATCAGCGTCCACGATGACGTGCCGGAACTGGTGTGGTGCCCGGCGAACATCAGCGAGATGAACATCCCGGTGACCTCGTCGGCGGAGAATCGAGGCTTGCCCTCCTCGTCCTTGATCGACACCAGCACGTCGAGCATGTCGCGGTCGGCCTTGTCCTTGGGCGGATTGGCGAGCCGCTGATTCATGATTTCCTGAACCACCGCAACCAGTTTCACCCGCGCCTCGTCGCGGCGCCGGAAGCTCTCGATCGGTAGATACGGATCGACGTAGCACAGTGGATCCGTGCCGCGCTCCAGTTCGTGGTAGTACTCGGCGAAGCGGTGGTCGAGTTGCTCGCGGAACTTCAGGCCGATCAGGCACGCCGTCGAGGTGTAGATCGTCAACTCGGAGAAGAAGTCCAGCAGCTCGATCTCGCCTTCGTCGCCCCAGTCGGCGATCATCTTCTTGACTTCGCCCTCGATGGTGGCGGCGTGGCCTTTCATCTGCTCGCCGCGCAGCGCCGAGTTGTGCAGCATTTCCTTGCGCCGTTCGGGGCTGGCGTCGAACACCACACCCTTGCCGAAGATCGGTGTCATGAACGGGTACGCCTCGGCCTGATCGAGATCCTCGTCGGCGGAGCGGAAGAAGAACTCGTTGGCCTCGGCGCCGGACAGGAATACGACATGCTTGTCGACCAGCTGGAACCAGCCGACATCACCGCATTCCTCGCGGATACGCTTCATCAAACCGATTGGGTCGGTGCGGAATTCCTCGAGGTGGCCGTGTTCTTCTTCGCCGCCGGAAACCCGGGGGACGATGGCAGTCGAAGTCATGTCCTGGCATCCCTTCTTCGCCGAGCGCGAGCTTCTGGCGGTCCGTCGTTGTCGGCCAACGGAGCTTCGGGCTGAAGCTCCATGTTTGCGATGAAGCCGCCGCGCGGTGTCTCGGCGACGAATGTGATGGCGCGTCCCAGATCTGCCGCGCGCAGGAAATAGTCGTGGCGGGCCTGGCCCCATTTCGCCCAGTCCTCCAGCGCGGGGCCGATCTTCTCGGCCGGCAGGCTCCAGCCCATCGACGTCTTGGTCGGGCCAGGGTGCACGATCGACGCCCGCACTCCGGTGCCCTCCAGTTCCATCTGGAAGTTGTTGACCATCGCCAGAAGTGCGGCCTTGGCGGCGCCGTAGGCGCCCATGTGCGGGCGCTGGCGCAGCGCGACGTCGGAGCCGACGAAGATGAGGTCGCCGCGCTGACGGTCGAGCATGCCCGGCAGCACCGCGGCGGCCAGCCGGTTGGCGCCGATGAGGTGGATCTGCAGCTGCGAGTCGAACTCGTCGGTGGTGATCTCGGCGAGCTTGCCGAAGTAAGTGTCGCCGGCGCCGGCCACCAGGACCTCGATGTCGCCGAGCGCTTCCACCGACTGGGCGACAAAGGATTTGACTGAGTTCGGGTCGGTGACATCCAGGTGGAATCCGACCGCCTCGCCGCCGTCGGCGTTGATCTTGCCGACGATGTCGTCGAGCTTCTCGACGCGGCGAGCGCCCAGTGCGACCGGGAAACCGTGTGCCGCGAGTTCAATTGCGGTGGCTTCCCCGATGCCGGAAGATGCGCCGGCAACGATGGCCGGTCGGCGTTCGGGAAGCGGGGCAAAGCGGGGCATTTACGAAACCTCCAGCGTCATCGGTAGGCGGGCGAACCCGCGGACATTGCTCGAGTGGACACGAACTGAGTTGTCTTCGTCGACCTGGTAGCCCTTGATCCGCCCGAACAATTCGGTGAGCGCCACCCGCGCCTCCATTCTGGCCAGGTGGGCGCCCAGACAGAAATGTGCGCCACTACCGAAACTCAGTAGCTTGGAACCGATGTCGCGTCCGATGACGAAGTCGTCGGGACGGTCGAATGCCCGCTCGTCGCGGTGTCCCGATCCCGGCAGCAGCAACAGAACGTCGCCGTCCGGGATCGTCGTGTCGTAGAGGGTGAGTTCCCCGGCTACTGTGCGGGCCAGGATCTGGCTGGATGTGTCGTAGCGCAGGGTCTCCTCCACCCACAGCGGCACCCGCGAGGGATCGGTATAGACCGAAGTGAGCTGGTCGGGGTTTCTGTGACCCCAAAACGCCGCGTTGGCAAGAAGTTTGGTGGTGGTCTCGTTGCCGGCGATCACCATCAGGAACATGAACCCGAGGACTTCGTCGTCGGTCGACCGGTCGCCGTCGATCTCGGCCTCCAGCAATGCCGTCGTCAGGTCGTCGGTCGGCTTCTTGCGGCGCTCGGCGACCATCTCCTGGTAGTAGACGATCAGGTTGAGTGACGCCTCGATCGCCGCGGCCGGCACGTCAGTCACGCCTTCGTCACGGTGCATGACACCGTCGGCCCAGGCTCGCACCTGGTCGCGATCAGGATCGGGGACTCCCATCAGCTCGGAAATGACGTCCATCGGAAGCTTTCCGGCGAACTCGTCGACGTAGTCGACCGCTCCGGCCGTCGCCTTCTCCAACATGGTGTCCAAGTGCTGCGTGGCGATCTCGGTCACGCGCGGCTCGAGCTCACGAATCCGCCTGGGCGTGAAGCCTTTCGATACCAGCGTGCGCAGCCGCAGGTGCGCCGGGTCGTCCATGGCCAGAAACGACATGGTCTTGGAAGCGTGCGGTCCCCGGGACGCGGGGTCCAGTGAGACGCCGAAACGATTGGACAACGTGGTGCTGTTGCGGAATCCCTGGTGCACGTCGGCGTGCCGGGACAGTGCCCAGAAGCCGAGTTCCTCGTTGCGATACAGCGGCGCCTCGTCGCGCAGTCGCTGATAGTACGGATACGGATCTTCGTGGAAGTCGTAGTCGTATGGGTCCAGGAGTGGCTTGTCGATCTGAGTCGTCATCAGGCTTCCGTCTTGAGGATGAGACCGACCGCGTAGGCGAGGTGGTCGGCGATCTGGTGATAGGTGTAGGCGCCGCTGGCGGCGTTGACGAGCGCGCCGAAGAACGTCATCTCGAGAACAGACACGATCCGGGGCTCGGCGTCGGGCCCGATGGCCGATGTGATGCGCCGGTGGATCTCGGCGCCGATCCGGTCGCGCACGGACCGAACGGCCGGATCGCCGCTGCCGCCGAGCAACGCCGTGGTGCACGCCGCGGCGACTTCGGGTTCGTCGGCGACGACCAGCGCAAGGTGACGCAGGGCCTTGTCGACCCGCGTCGGCATCGGGTCGTTCACGTCGGTGAAGTAGGGCACCTGACGCACCAGATCCAGGTAGACCTCGGCGATCAGGTGGTTCTTCGACGAGAAGTAGGTGTAGGCCGTCGCCGGGGCGACCTTGGCTCGGGCAGCGACCGCGCGCACCGTCAGGTCGGCGTAGGACTTCTCCCGCAGCAGCTCCATGCCCGCGGCGAGCACCTTGCGGAAGGTCTCTTCCTGACGACGGTTGCGCGGCACGTCCCGTGCCGGGCCGCTCGCAGTCAGGAGTGATCGTGACCACTGGGTCGCTGGACACATGTCCAAGTTATCCGATAAGCCCCAGACGTGGCAAGCCTGCAATGGAAAATGCTCTTGAGCACTGCTCTTCTACCTAATAGCGCGGTGGCAGAACCGGGCTCTTGCACATTGCGGGCGCCGACGACTATGTTCGACTCGACTATTCCGGACATGTGTCCACTCAACGAGGCGCGGAGGCGAAGATGGCATTGCTGGCCGACGGCGTGAGCGCGCTGCTCATCGACGGCAAGTTGACGAGCGGCAGCCAGGGCACTTTTGCGACGGTCAATCCGGCCACCGAGGAAGTCCTGGGTGCCGCTGCTGATGCCGGCGCCGACGACATGGGCCACGCCATCGAGGCGGCTCGGCGGGCCTTCGACGACACCGACTGGTCGCGCAACACCGAGCTGCGGGTTCGCTGCGTGCGCCAGTTGCGCGAGGCGATGCGGCAGCACGTCGAGGAGCTGCGCGACCTGACCATCGCCGAAGTCGGGGCGCCGCGGATGCTCACCGCGAATCGCTCAGCTCGAAGGTCCCGGTCAACGATCTGGCTTTCGCGGCGGACACCGCCGAGTCCTACCAATGACAGCCAGGATCTCGGCGAGGCGTCGCCGATGGGTATCCCGACCCGGCGCACTGTCGTTCGCGAGGCCGTCGGCGTCGTCGGCGCGATCACCCCGTGGAACTTCCCGCATCAGATCAACCTCGCCAAGATCGGACCCGCGCTCGCCGCGGGCAACACCGTCGTCTTGAAGCCCGCTCCCGACACGCCCTGGTGCGCCGCGGTGCTCGGGGAGCTCATCACCGAGCACACCGACTTTCCGCCCGGAGTGATCAACATCGTCACCTCGAGCGACCACAGCGTGGGCGCGTTGTTGGCCAAAGACCCGCGGGTGGACATGGTCTCGTTCACCGGATCGACGGCCACCGGCCGCACCGTGATGGCCGACGGAGCCGCGACGCATCAAGAAGGTGTTCCTCGAGCTGGGCGGCAAGTCGGCGTTCATCGTGCTCGACGACGCCGACCTGGCCGGCGCCTGTTCGGCATTGCGGCGTTCTCGGTGTGCATGCACGCCGGGCAGGGATGCGCGATCACGACCCGACTCGTGGTGCCACGGGCCCGGTACGACGAGGCCGTCTCGCTCGCGGCGGCGACCGTGGGCTGGGATCAAGGCCGGCGATCCGACTGACCCCGGAACCATCTGCGGGCCACTGATTTCGGCGCGGCAGCGCGATCGCGTGCAGGGCTATCTCGACTCGGCGATCGCCGACGGCGGTATCGTTCGCGTGCGGCGGTGGACGGCCCGCCGACCGCGACGTCGGTTTCTTCATCGAGCCCACCGTCATCGCGGGGCTGGGCAACGACGCGCGCTGCGCCCGCGAGGAGATCTTCGGCCCGGTACTGACGGTGATCGCACACGACGGTGACGACGACGCCGTGCGCATTGCCAATGACTCGCCATACGGCTTGTCCGGCACTGTGTTCGGTGCCGATCCTGACCGAGCGGCGGGAATCGCCGCGCGGGTGCGGGCGGGCACGATCAACGTCAACGGCGGGGTCTGGTACTCCGCCGATGCACCGTTCGGGGGTTACAAGCAGTCCGGGAACGGCCGCGAGATGGGTCTGGCCGGTTTCGAGGAATACCTGGAGACCAAAACCATTGCGACAGCGGTCTAACCGCGAGCCAGAGAGGAACACCGTGAGGTTTGAGAACAAGGTCGCCATCGTCACCGGATCCGGTGGTGGCATCGGCCAGGCCTACGCCGAGGCGCTGGCTCGCGAAGGCGCGGCGGTCGTCGTCGCCGACATCAATGCCGAGGCGGCCGAGGGTGTTGCCAAGCAGATCGTCGCCGACGGCGGCACGGCCATCAGCATCCCGGTCGACGTGTCGGACCCGGTCTCGGCCAAAGAGATGGCCGACCGCACGCTGGCCGAGTTCGGCGGCATCGACTACCTGGTGAACAACGCCGCGATCTTCGGCGGCATGAAACTCGACTTCCTGGTCACCGTCGACCCCGAGTACTACAAGAAGTTCATGAGCGTCAATCTCGACGGCGCGCTGTGGTGTACCCGCGCGGTCTACAAGAAAATGGCCAAGCGTGGCGGCGGGGCGATTGTGAACCAATCATCCACTGCGGCATGGTTGTACTCGAACTTCTACGGCCTGGCCAAGGTCGGCGTCAACGGCCTCACCCAGCAGCTGTCGCGCGAGCTGGGCGGCCAGAACATCCGGATCAACGCGATCGCGCCGGGACCCATCGACACCGAGGCAAATCGGACCACCACTCCGCAGGAGATCGTTCAGGACATCGTCAAGGGTCTGCCGCTGTCCCGGATGGGAACGCCGCAGGACTTGGTCGGCATGTGCTTGTTCCTGTTGTCCGACGAGGCGTCCTGGATCACCGGCCAGATCTTCAACGTCGACGGCGGACAGGTCATCCGGTCATGAGCGGTGACAGCTTGAGGCTCGGCTACATCGGCCTGGGCAACATGGGCGCGCCGATGGCCACCAAGATGACCGAATGGCCCGGCGGCATAACGGTTTACGACATCAGGGCCGAGGCGATGACGCCGCTGGCCGAAAAGGGCGCGAAGCTGGCCGACAGCGTGGCCGACGTCGCGGACGCCGACATCATCCACATCACCGTGCTCGACGACGCGCAGGTGCGCGAGGTCGTCGGCGAGCTGGCGGCACACGCCAAGCCCGGAACGGTCATCGCGATCCACTCGACCATCAGCGACACCACCGCCGCGCAACTTGCCGAACGAACTCAAACCGCAGGGCATCCACATCGTCGACGCCCCGGTCAGCGGTGGCGCGGCGGCGGCGGCCAAGGGCGAGCTGGCCACCATGGTGGGCGCCGACCGCGAGGTCTACGAGCGGATCAAGCCGGCCTTCAAACACTGGGCAGCGATGGTCGTCCACGCCGGCGAGCCGGGCGCGGGAACCCGAATGAAGCTGGCCCGCAACATGTTGACGTTCACGTCGTACGTCGCGGCGTGCGAGGCGATGAAGCTCGCCGAGGCGGCCGGGCTGGACTTGCAGGCACTGGGCCGGGTGGTGCGGCACACCGATGCGCTCACCAGCGGCCCGGGGGCGATCATGGTGCGCGACGACATGAAAGACCTCGAGCCGGACAACTTCCTGTACCAGTCGTTCGTGCACGCCCGCGGGCTGGGCGAGAAGGATCTGAGCCTGGCGCTGGCGTTGGGTGAGTCCGTCTCGGTTGATCTTCCGCTCGCCCAGCTGGCCTACCAGCGGTTGGCGGCCGGACTCGGAGTGCCGCACACAGGGAAAGAGGCGTGATGGACGAGCTGCGCAGCAAGGGCCTCGCGAAGATGAACGAGGTCTACGGCTGGGAGATGCCCAATATCGAGGGCGACGCCTTCTTCGACCTGACCGTCGACCACCTGTTCGGCTCCATCTGGACCCGGCCGGGATTGTCGATGCGCGACAAGCGCCTGATGACGCTCACCGCGGTGACCGCGATCGGCAACCGCGACCTGGCCGAGATCCAGATCAACGCCGCGCTGCTCAACGAGGAACTCACCGAGACCGAGCTCAAGGAGATGGCCGTCTTTCTCACCCACTACCTCGGCTTTCCGCTGGGCTCGGCGCTCAACGGCGCCGTCGACGCGGTGGTGAACAAGCGGAAGAAGGCCGCGGCCAAGGGCGCCGGCGAAGACAAGAAGGCCAACGTCGAGGGTGCGCTGAAGATGCATTCGGGCGAATAGCCCGTCAATCTCAGTACGGCTGAACGCCTTCGGGCATCACGTACTCCGAAATCGGTCCGGCCGCACCGTTGACGGTCGTCCCGCCGTTGAGAATGCCCGGGGCCATGTCCAGCATGTTGTTCGGGAACCCGAATTTCGGTGCGGTGAGCGCGTCGAGTCGGGCCAGTTCGTCGGCGGTGAGGTCTACGTCGACCGCCCGGACGTTGTCGTCGAGCTGCGAAAGCCTACGGGCGCCGATGATTACGGATGAGACGCCGGCCTGCGCGTGCACCCAGGCCAGCGCCACGCTGGCGACGTTGGTCTCGATGTGCTTTGGCGATGACCTCCAGTTCATCGATCAGCGCGTAGGTCTTGTCGTTGAGGAAGGCATCGACCATCGCTCCGCGATCGGCCTTGTGCTCACCGCTGTTGGCGCGGGTGTACTTGCCGCTGAGCACGCCGCTCTTCAGCGGCGACCACGGCGTGATGCCGAGGCCGAATTCGCGCGCCATCGGAACCAGTTCTTGTTCGATGGAGCGTTCGAGCAGCGAATACTCGACCTGCAGGCCGATGAAACTGGACCAGCCGCGAAAACGGGCAATCAAGTTGGCTTCCACGATCTTCCACGCCGGGGTGTCGGAGACACCGATGTAGCGCACCTTGCCGGCCGCGACGAGGTCGTCGAGGGCGGCCATCGTCTCCTCGATCGGGGTGTTGGCGTCCCAGATATGCAGCCAGTACAGGTCGATGTAGTCGGTCTGCAACCGGCGCAGCGAGTTTTCGCAGGCGTTGATCAACGATTTGCGGCCCGAGCCGCCACCGTTGGGGTCACCCGGATACAGGTTGCCGCTGAATTTCGTTGCGAGCACCAGCCGGTCGCGACGGGCGGCGTGGCGACCGATGTGGTCGCCGAGGATCTTCTCGGAGTGGCTTCGCGTGTAGAAGTTGGCGGTGTCGATGAAGTTGCCGCCGAGTTCGATGTAGCGGTCGATGATCTGTTGCGACTCTTCGACACTGGTGCCCCAGCCGAGGTCCTCGCCGAACGTCATCGCGCCCAGGCACAGCGGGCTGACGCGCAGGCCGGACCGTCCGAGTGTGGTGTATTGATCCAGAGGCATGATGATGGCTTTCTGGTAGATTGTTCGATCATGCGGTTGTTCATAATCAAACTAGTTCATATCTGAACGATCTGGCAAGTCGATGTCTGATGCGGCCAAGATCTGGTCCCTGAATTACCGGGTGCTGTTGTCGGTCATCTCGTGCGCCGAGGACGAAATCTGCTCGTTGGGTCTGGAGTCCAAGGAACTGTTCCTGCTCGCCGAGATCGAGGAGCATCCCTACCCTGCCGAGCTGGCCACGACGTTGAACATGCCCAAGGCGACGGTCACCGCGTACCTCAAACGGCTGGAGGCGGCGGGCTTCGTGCGACGCGAGATCGATCCCTCCGATCTTCGGCGCCATCGCCTGCTGCTCACCGCGACCGGACGCAAAGCCGCCGCGGGCGGCATGTCGGCGCTGTCCGAGGAGTTCGACAAACGCCTCGGGCGGCTCACTGCCGCGCAGCAGAAGGAACTGAAGAACCTGCTCGAAAAAATCATCTGACTGCCATTCGGCATTCACCGCTAGAGTGACTCTCCGTGCGCGTTCTGGTGATCGGCTCCGGTGCCCGCGAACATGCCCTGCTACTGGCGTTGCGCGCCGACCCTCAGGTCGAGGCGTTGGCCATCGCACCCGGCAACGCCGGCACCGCATCGATAGCTGACCAGCACGACGTCGACGTCGTCCTCCGGCGACGACGTCGTCGCGTTGGCCCGCCGGATCCACGCCGACCTCGTGGTCATCGGTCCCGAGGTGCCCCTGGTGCTCGGCGTGGCCGACGCCGTTCGCGCCGCCGGAATCGCCTGCTTCGGGCCCAGCAGGGACGCGTCCCAGATCGAGGGGTCCAAAGCCTTCGCCAAAGACGTGATGGCAGCCGCCGGTGTCCGCACCGCTTCCAGCGAGATCGTCGACAGCCCAGCCGATTTGGACGCCGCACTGGACCGGTTCGGCCCGGCGGCCGGTGACCCTGCCTGGGTGGTGAAAGACGACCGGTTGGCCGCGGGCAAGGGCGTGGTGGTCACGCCGGACCGCGTCGTCGCGCGCGCCCACGCCGCAAGCCTGCTGGAGTCCGGACACCCGGTGCTGCTGGAATCCTTCCTCGACGGCCCCGAAGTGTCGCTGTTCTGCGTGGTCGACGGCGAGACCGTGGTGCCACTGTTGGCGGCGCAGGACTTCAAGCGGGTCGGTGACGGCGACGCCGGGCCCAACACCGGCGGCATGGGCGCCTACGCCCCGCTGCCGTGGCTCCCGGCCGACGTCTACCGCGACATCGTCAGCAACATCGTGGAACCGGTTGCCGCCGAGCTTGTTCGGCGCGGCAATCCATTCTCCGGTTTGCTGTATGCCGGGTTGGCGATCACCTCGAAGGGGCCGGCGGTTATCGAATTCAACTGCCGCTTCGGTGATCCGGAGACGCAGGCGGTGCTCGCGCTGCTCGAGTCGCCGCTCGGCCAGCTGCTCAACGCGGCGGCGACCGGCACGCTGGCGAGCTTTGGCGAACTGCAGTGGCGTAACGGCGCGGCCGTGGCAGTGGTGTTGGCCGCGGAGAACTACCCGGGCAAACCACGGGTCGGCGATGCGATCGTCGGCTCTGAGGCCGGTGGCGTCCTGCACGCCGGAACGGCCCGCGGCAACGACGGCGCGGTGGTGTCGTCGGGCGGCCGGGTGCTCTCCGTGGTGGGCACTGGCGAGGACCTGGCCGCAGCCCGCTCTGCGGCCTACAACCTCATCGGTTCGATTCGGTTGCCCGGAAGCCACTTTCGCACCGACATCGGCCTGGCGGCCGCCGAAGGCGAGATCGAGGTCTAGATGCCGGCCGCCTGGCCGTCGCGGCGTGGGTCGCTGACCGCGAGATAGCCGTCATCGAGCCGCCAGATCGCCTGGCAACTGCCGAACTGGTTGTAGTCATCGGTGGTGACGAGTTGATGGCCGCGCTGCTGCAGCCCGTCCAGGGTGGACGGCGGAAAGCCCGGCTCGCAGCACACCTGCAGGCCGTGGGCCCAGCGGAACCGCGGGCCGTCGCACGCCGCCTGCGGGTTCTGGCCGTGATCGACAATGCGTGTCACCACCTGCACGTGGCCCTGCGGCTGCATCGGGCCGCCCATCACTCCGAAGCTCATCACCGCGGCGCCGTCCTTGCTCAGGAAACCCGGGATGATGGTGTGATACGGCCTCTTGTTCGGCCCCACTTGGTTCGGGTGTCCTTGTGCACCAGAGAAATCCGCGCCGCGGTTTTGTAGCGAGATCCCGGTGCCGGGCACCACGACCCCGGAACCGAACCCCATGTAGTTCGACTGGATCATCGACACCATCAGGCCCGAGGCGTCCGCGGCGGTGAGATACACCGTGCCTCCACGCGGCGTTCCGGCCGACGCCGGCCGGGCGCGGTCCGGGTCGATCAGCGCCGGCGCGCTCACGCAGGTAGTCCGCGTCGAGCAGGTCTTTCGGGCTCACCGACATGTGATCGATGTCGGAGACGTAGGCCTGCGCGTCGGCGAATGCGAGTTTCACCGCCTCGATCTGCAGATGGACGCTGTCCGCGGAATCGACTGGCAGCGAAGCCATGTCGAAGTGCTCCAGGATTCCGAGGGCGATCAACGCGACGATGCCTTGGCCGTTGGGCGGTATCTCGTGCACGGTATATCCACGGTATCGACCCGCGATGGTGCCGACCCAGTCGGCGCGATGCGCGGCGAGGTCGTCGGCCCGCATGGCCCCGCCGTTCGCCGTCGAATGGGCTTCCAGCTTGGCTGCCAGCTCGCCACGGTAGAACGCCTCGCCGTTGGTTGCGGCAATCGCCTCCAGCGTTGTGGCGTGGTCGGGCAATGTGACCAGTTCGCCCGGCCTTGGCGCTCGCCCGCCGGGCATGAAGGTCTCGGCGAATCCGGGCTGCGACTCGAACAGCGGCACCTGGGCCGCCCACTGCTCCGCGATCGTCGGGGAGAGCAGAAAGCCGTTGCGGGCGTAGGCGATTGCCGGCTCGAAGAGCCGGTCGAACGGAAGCTTCCCGAATTTCGCGTGCAGCTCGACCCAGGCCGACACCGCACCGGGGACCGTGACGGAATTCCAGCCGAACGGGGGAACACCCTTGTCGCCGAAATACTCCGGCGTCCATGCCGCGGGGGAGCGGCCCGACGCGTTCAACCCGTGCAGTTCCCGCCCGTCCCACACGATGGCGAAGGCGTCCGACCCGATGCCGTTGGACACCGGCTCCACCACCGTCAACGCAATCGCGGTGGCCACAGCCGCGTCGACCGCGCTGCCGCCGTCGGCGAGCATCCGAAGACCGGCCTGCGCGGCGAGGGGTTGCGAGGTGCACACCACGTTGCGTCGCCAACACCGGCTTACGCGGCCAGCCGTACGGCAGTTCCCACCCGAACGGCTGCATCCGCACAGTGTCTCAGCGTGCTCTGACGGCGGCAAGCACCGGATATCGTCGGCGCAACGGTAGCTGATACGATTTACGCTTCGCGCCTTATTTGTAACCCGCAAGCAGCTCAATCGAAGGTTGACCCTATGCCCAAGCCAGTCATCGTCAGCGCAGTCCGAACCGCCATCGGGACGTCGTTCAAGGGCTCGCTGGTCAACACCACACCCGAGTTTCTCGCGACCACGATTCTTCAGGAAGTGGTCCGGCGGTCCGGGGTCGAGGTCGCCGACATCGACGATGTGATATTCGCCGAATCCCATTACGGTGGAGGCGATATGGCGCGCTACGCCGCTTCGGCCTCAGGCATGACGTCGGTGCCGGGACAGGCCGTCAACCGGCACTGCGCGGGTAGCCTCACCGCGGTCGCCAACGCCGCCGCGCAGATCGGCTCCGGAGCCGAGAAGGTTGTGGTCGGCGGTGGCGTGCAGTCGCTGTCGATGACGCCGCTGATGAACTGGCGCATCCCGGGTCCGACGCTGGAATTCGAGGAGCGGTGGATTCCGCCGACGCACGTGGAGACGCCCGATGTCGCCGGGCCGCGACATGTCGATCACCGTCGGGTGGAACACCGCGCAGGCCGTCGGGATCACCCGCGAAGAGATGGATGCGTGGGCATTTCGTTCGCACCAGCGTGCGATCGCAGCGATCGATAGCGGCGCCTTCGTCGACGAGATCGTGCCGCTGAAGATCAAAGGCCTCGACGACGCGCTGATCGAGTTCAGCGTCGACGAACATCCGCGCCGCGGGACCAGCCTGGAGAAGCTCGCGTCGCTGAAGGTGCTGCACCCGGAGATCGAGGGCTTCTCGATCACCGCCGGCAACAGCAGCGGCACCAATGACGCGGCCGCGGCGCTGACGTTGGCCGACGAGGACTTCGCCACCGCGCACGGGCTGAAGGTGCTGGGCTCGGTCAAGGCGTGGGCCTCGGCCGCCGTCGAGCCGAAAGACACCGGTCTGGGCGCGGTGAAGGTGATCGGCAAGGTCCTGGAGCGGGCCGGCCTGGCGCCTGGCGACGTCACGCTCTGGGAGATCAACGAGGCATTCGCGTCGGTGCCGATCGCGGCGTGCCGCGAATACGGACTCGACGAAGACCGGGTCAACATCTACGGCAGCGGCTGCAGCCTGGGTCACCCGATCGCGGCCAGCGGCGCGCGGATGCTGACCACGCTGGTCTACGAATTGGGCCGTCGCGGTGGCGGAATCGGTGTGGCGGCGATGTGTGCCGGCGGCGGCCAGGGTGGCGCCGTGGTGATCGAGGTCTAGCCGGGCTCAGCCCGCGTCGATCAGCCGGCTGGCGTGATCGAGAATGCAGTTCAGGCCGTACTCGAAGTTGATGTCGTCGGCGACGCCGATGCGGTGGCCTTTCTCGGTCAACTGCGCGATCAACGGCATGGTTTCGGGGTCGATCACCGAGCTCCCACTGCGACGGTAGCGTTTCGGCTCCGCCGGATTTGTCTCGCAGCCGTTCCAGCACCGCCGCACCTTGGGTATGGACCGAGATGCTGGCGTAGGTGTCGAACGCGTCTTCCGGCGACAGGCCCGCCTCCACCAACGCGGCGATCGCCTTCTCGAGTTTCTCGAAGGCCGCCAGCGTCGCCTCGCGGCCGAAGGTGCCGCGGATCAGAATCAGGTCGCACAGAATCGGGTTGTCGCGGAACGTCTGA
This sequence comes from uncultured Actinomycetota bacterium, assembly GCA_963796825.1. Lineage (GTDB taxonomy): Bacteria > Actinomycetota > Actinomycetes > Mycobacteriales > Mycobacteriaceae > Mycobacterium. Next base: position 855,180 of record CAWCNE010000002.1, on the reverse strand, counting down.
CGCATCTTGCGGGCGTGATCACGCAGCGAACCCCGCCAATCGCTGGCCCTCGACGAACGGCGTGGCGAAGTCGTACTGGCCCAGCGCGCGGTCGGTCATCGCGTTGAGCAGGTCGTCTTTTTTGCGGAAGTACCAGTAGATGCTCGTCACACCGACGTCGAGGTGCTTGGCCAGCAAGCGGCATGCTCAAGCCGTCGACCGCCACCTCGCCGGCTACTTCGAATGCACCGTTGATGATCTCGTCGACGCTGATGGATCCGCGTTCACGCCGTTGCCGCTTGTCCGCGACGGCCTGCCTCACCAATTCGGGTTACCTCCGTGCGCTGTAGCCATGCGTTATGGCGGGTTATCGTAACAAATATCGTAAGGCTTCTGGTAGGGCCTGCAGTCGCGCCCGACGGCGGTATCACGCGGTCAGCAGCGGTGCCATCCAGGTCAATTCGGCGGGCAGTTGCGAGCTCCAGAACGACCCGTCGTGGCCGCCGGGAGAGAACCCGCCCGCCGGCGGATGGGGTAATTGCCCGATGAACTGCTTGGTGGCGCCGTAGAACGGATCGCTGTTGCCGCAGTCCACCCGGATCGGGATGGACGCCAGCGCGGGCATCCCGAAGACCGAGTTCGCGGCAAAGTCGTCGGGGCCGTCGAAGGCGCCCGGGGCGGCGGCTCCCGACGACATCCACAGCGCCGGGCTCACCGCGCAGATCGCCGCGGTGCGGCCGGGGCCGAGCCGGCCGCCGAGCAGCAGGGCGCCGTAGCCCCCCATGGACCACCCGAGAAAACCCGACCCGGGACGTATCCAGTCCCTGGCCGCCGAGCATCGGGATGAGCTCGTTCAGCACCATGGCGCCGCAGTCTTCGCCGGAAGCCCTTTTGTGCCAATAACTTCCGCCGCCGTCGACGGCAACCACAGCGAACGGTGGCAGTCCGGCAGCCACTGCCTGGGCCAGCCCCTGCTCGACGCCGCCCTCCATCACGGTGGCCGCGCTGCTTCCTTTGCCGTGCAGCGCGATCACCGGTCGCAGCGGTTTGCTCTGGCCCGGCGGACGGGCGATCGCCCAGTTGGTGGCGACCCCGCCGCGCGCTGCGGACACGAACGAACCGGTCACCATCGTCGGGGCCGGCGGCGGATCGAGCGGTGGCGGCGGCGCCAAGGGAAGCCCGGTGCCGGTCATCACGACCGGCGGGGCCACCGGAGGCCGGCCGGGAAGCAAACGGTCCACTGCGTAGGCGCCGAGCGCCCCGGCCGCTGCGCCGGTGCCCAGGCGCAGCACAGCGCGACGACTCATCTCCGGCATGCGGGTCATCATAAAGTGCCGCCGGGGGCCTCCGGCCTGCTGCGCGGCTCCGGTGGATTGGCCGAAAGCCCGATGCGGCACCATTCTGGCTGGCACCATGACCTAGGTGACAGCAGCAGTGGCTCCCGAGGGGGCCTTCGCTCCCGAGGTGGCCGGCGCCGCGCCGGCCGTCGCCCCGCCGGCGGCTGCTGTCGCTCCCAAGGCGGTTGTGGTTCCCAAGGGAGCCGTCACCCCCAAGGGCGAACGTCGGCGGTACGCGCTGGTCAGCGCGGCGGCCGAACTGCTGTGCGAAGGCGGATTCGAGGCGGTCCGGCACCGCGCCGTGGCGCGCCGCGCGGGTCTGCCGCTGGCCTCGACCACCTACTACTTCTCCAGCCTCGACGATCTGATCGCCAGCGCGGTGGCGCACATCGGGATGATGGAGGTCGCCCAGCTGCGGGCACAGGTGGCCACGCTGTCCCGTCGACGCCGCAGCGCCGACAAGACGGCCGAACTGTTGGTCGAATTGCTCGTCGGCGAGCGAATCCGAAGCCGCGCCTGGCCGAGCAATTGATATCCCGCTACGAGCGGCACATCGCCTGCGCCCGGCTGCCCGGGCTGCGCGAGATTCAGCGCCGCACCATGCGTCAGCGGGTCGATGCCGTCGCCGACGTGATCGAACGCTCGGGCCGATCGGTGCGCCCCGAACTGGTCTCCGCGTTGATCTGCACGATCGACGGCGCGGTGGTGTCGGCCTTGGTCGACGAGCTTCAGGACCCGTGCGCCGTTGCGCGCACAACGGTGATTGATGTCATCGACGCGGTGGCGCCGTTCGACCGTCGGCCCGTGCAGATCTGACAACCTTCCGCTGCAGCGTCTTTCTTTAGCGTGACACGAGGTCGCACCGATCGGCGCGGCGTCGAGCTAGCCGTCGAGCTGCTGGCGAATCTCGGTCAGCCCCCGCTGTGCTTCGTCGAGGAGGGCGGCGACCTGCGCGACCCGGGCGCGTAAGTCCTCGGTATCGGCCTGCGGGGCCGACCGACGGCGGCGTGCGGGTACGGCATCGGACGGCAAGGTCGGCGTGACGATGTAGCCCCTCTTCGTAGTCGCCGTAGATGGTGACGTCTTCGGGCCGGCGGTACCAGAACAGCCCGACGTATGCGCACAAGACGGCGTCGACGGGGTCCTCGTCGCGGTCGAGTTGCACTGGCCGCGTGGCGGCTTCGACCCGCTTACGCAGTTCCACCCAGGACATGTTGTGGTTCACCCGCAGCCGCGGTGTGGCATTGTCGAGCCCTTCGATCAGCGTCATCAGCTGCAGCAGTGCATGCTGACGCGACTCGAACGAACCCTTCTTGTATTTCAGGATTTTCTGTAGACCGAACAACGCGATGGTCGCCGGGTGGGGGTACACCTCGATCGCCCGTCGCGGCGAACTCGACGCCGGATTCATGTCGAGCCTCAGCGCGCTCGCGATGCGTGCGCCGCGCGGACGGGTGAGTGCCGGGTTGCCGGTGTTGGCCGGGTGAGCGCCGGCATCGAACCCGCGGAAGTCGCGGTTGAGCGCTGCCTCGCACGGCCGGGACCCGGTCGAATTGTTGACCACCAGCGGCGCATCGATGGCCACCAGGCAGTCGTCGCTGACGTAGGGCTCGACCGCGGCCTCGATGCTCTCATCGTCGTGCGCGGCGCCGACGTGCAGCAGCCGGCCATCGGCATCGACGACGGCGACACCGGTGTTGTTCTTCTCGCCCCAGGCGAGATCGAGCCCGACAAAGTGCATGAGGTCACTGTGCCTGATCCGCGTCCGACGCGACGCCGTTAAGCTGTGTGTTTGTGACAATCCCGAACGTGCTGGCCAACCGTTACGCCAGCGCCGAGATGGTGGCGATCTGGTCGCCGGAGGCCAAGATCGTCGCCGAGCGGCGGCTCTGGCTGGCGGTGTTGCGGGCGCAGACCGAACTGGGCGTCCAGGTCCCCGACGCGGCGATCGCCGACTACGAACGGGTGCTCGACGACGTCGACCTGGCCTCGATCGCCGCCCGCGAGCGGGTGACCGCGCCACGACGTGAAGGCCCGCATCGAAGAGTTCAACGCGCTGGCCGGCCACGAGCACGTGCACAAGGGCATGACCAGCCGCGACCTGACCGAGAACGTCGAGCAGCTACAGGTTCGCCGTTCACTGGAGTTGGTGTTCGCGCACGGGGTGGCCGTGGTCGCCCGGCTGGCCGAACGCGCGGCGACCTACCGCGACCTGGTGATGGCCGGCCGCAGTCACAACGTCGCCGCGCAGGCCACCACGTTGGGCAAACGGTTCGCCTCGGCCGCGCAGGAGACCCTGGTCGCGTTGACTCGACTGCGCGAGCTGATCGACCGCTACCCGCTGCGCGGAATCAAGGGCCCGATGGGCACCGCGCAGGACATGCTCGACCTGCTCGGCGGCGACGCGGCGAAACTGGCTCAGCTGGAGCGGCCGCATCGCCGAGTTTCTCGGATTTGCAACGGTTTTGACCAGTGTCGGACAGGTGTATCCGCGTTCACTCGACCACGATGTGGTGTCAGCTCTGGTGCAGCTGGGCGCCGGGCCGTCCTCGCTGGCGCACACCATCCGGCTGATGGCCGGCCACGACCTCGTCACCGAGGGATTTGCGCCAGGTCAAGTCGGCTCGTCGGCGATGCCGCACAAGATGAACACCCGCAGCTGCGAGCGGGTCAACGGGCTACAGGTGATTCTGCGCGGGTACGGCTCGATGGCCGCCGAACTCGCCGGGGCGCAGTGGAACGAAGGCGATGTCTTCTGCTCCGTGGTGCGCCGAGTTACGTTGCCGGACAGCTTCTTCGCCGTCGATGGGCAGATCGAGACGATGCTGACCGTGCTCGACGAATTCGGCGCCTATCCCGCGGTGATCCAGCGCGAGCTGGATCGCTACCTGCCGTTCCTGGCCACCACCAAGGTGTTGATGGCCGCGGTGCGCGCCGGGGTGGGCCGGGAAACGGCGCACGAGGTGATCAAGGAGCACGCGGTCGCGGCGGCGCTGGCCATGCGCGAGCAGGGTGTCGAGCCGAATCTGCTGGACCGGTTGGCCGCCGACCCACGGCTACCGTTGGACCGCAACGCGATCGACGCCGCACTGGCCGACCGGAAGGCGTTCATCGGGGCCGCCGGAGATCAGGTCGACGCGGTCATCGCCGAGGTCGATGCGTTGGTCGGCCCGCTATCCCGACGCCGCAAAGTACGCGCCCGGCGTCGATATCTGTGACGCTCGCCGACGTCGACTTCACCGACCTGGACAACTTCGCCCGCGGCTTCCCGCACGACCTTTTTGCCATCCATCGTCGCGACGCTCCGATCTACTGGCATCACCCGACCGAGCACACCCCCGACGGCGAGGGTTTCTGGTCCATCGCCTCCTACGCCGAAACGCTTGCGGTGCTGAAAGATCCGGTGACGTTCTCCTCGGTCACCGGCGGTGACCGGCCGTTCGGCGGAACGCTGTTGCAGGACCTGTCGATCGCCGGTCAGGTGCTCAACATGATGGACGATCCGCGGCACTCGCAGATCCGGCGGCTGGTCAGCTCCGGACTGACGCCGCGAATGATCGGCCTGGTCGAAGACGACCTGCGGGCCCGGACCCGTCGGCTGCTGGATGACGTGGTGCCGGGCGAGCCATTCGACTTCCTGGTCGACATCGCCGCCGAGCTGCCGATGCAGATGATCTGCATCCTGCTGGGAGTGCCTGAATCCGAACGGCATTGGCTGTTCGAGGCCATCGAGCCGCAGTTCGACTTCGGCGGATCGCGCACAGCGGCCCTGTCGCAGTTGTCGGCCGAGGAGGCCGGCTCGCGGATGTACACCTACGGCCAGGAGCTGATCGCGTCGAAGCGTGCGCAGCCGACCGACGACATGTTGTCGGTCGTCGCCAACGCGACGCTCGACACCGCGGACGGGCCGGCCATGTCCGACCTCGAGCTGTACCTGTTCTTCAGCCTGCTGTTCAGTGCCGGCGCCGAGACGACCCGCAACGCGGTCGCCGGCGGGCTGCTGGCGCTGGCCGAGCATCCGGAGCAATTGCGGTTGCTGCGTGAGGATTTGGCGGCGCTGCCGATCGCGGTCGAGGAGATGGTCCGTTGGACCTCGCCGTCGCCGTCCAAGCGGCGCACCGCCACGCGCGACGTGAGCTCGGCGACGTGTCGATCGCGGCGGGGCAGAAGGTACAGATCTGGGAAGGCTCGGCCAATCGCGATGCACGGGTGTTCGACGCTGCCGATGAATTCGATATCGCGCGAAAGCCCAACCCGCACCTGGGTTTCGGTCAGGGTGTGCATTACTGCCTGGGCGCCAACCTGGCCCGGCTGGAACTGCGAGTGCTGTTCGAGGAACTGCTGTCCCGCTTCGGCGCCATGCGGGTGGTGCGTGATGTCGAGTGGACGCGCAGCAACCGGCACACCGGGATCCGGCACCTTGTCGTCGAACTGCGCTAGCGCGTCCTGACCGCCATTCCCGCGGAACGCAATTCGATGGCGGCCAGGCCGTGGATGGCATGCGGGTCCCCGGCGCGCCACGCACCGACCGGGTCGGGGGTGACGGCGGTGAGCCGGGCGAGCGGCCGGTTGGCCAACGCGCGCAACGCCAGTAGCTGTGCACCGGCCGGGGTCGCGGCCAGCGCGCCGACGGTCAACTTGCGCCGCACGAACCGGATCCGCAACACCAGCCAGGGCACGATCACCCCGAGCGTCGGTGGCGCCGCAACCGCCAACGCCAGCACGATGGCCAGCCAGCTCGCGGTGGTGTCCAGGTTGTGGCCGGCGCCGGCGATATCGAGTGCGGCCTGCTGGCCGCGGTCAGCGGCTCGCTGACGGCGCTGCCGACCAGCGGGATGTGGTCGGCGCTGTGGCCGGCCGACTTCAGGCTGTCGGCGACACCGTCCGCGCCGCCCTGGACCTGCCGACCCACCTCGGCGATCGTCGACACCGCGCTGTGGACGGCCAGGCCGACGAGCACCCACACGAAACTCCAGATGACGACGACGGTGTCGCTGAACAACTGAGTCACCAGTCGACCCGGAGTGTTGGCGTAGGGGATAAAGCGCGATTTCATACCCTCGATCCCAGCACAGGGTCGGTCTGTAGGTCGGCATTACGGCGACAGTTAGGCTGTCCCGATGCGTCCCGCTCTGTCCGACTATCAGCACTTGGCCAGTGGCAAAGTCCGCGAGCTGTACCGCATCGATGACGCTCATCTGTTGTTCGTCGCGACGGACCGGATTTCAGCGTTCGACTACGTGCTCGACAGCCTGATCCCCGACAAGGGACGCATCCTGACCGCGATGAGCGTGTTCTTCTTCGGGCTGGTCGACGCACCCAACCACTTGGCCGGTCCACCGGATGACCCGCGCATCCCCGACGAAGTCCTGGGCCGGGCGCTGGTGGTGCGACAGCTCGAGATGATGCCCGTGGAGTGCGTCGCCCGCGGATATCTGACCGGATCCGGACTGCTGGACTACCAGCAGAGCGGCAAGGTCTGCGGGATCACGCTGCCGCCGGGCCTCGTCGAAGCCAGCAGATTCGCCACGCCGTTGTTCACCCCGGCGACGAAAGCCGAACTGGGAGAACACGATGAGAACATCTCGTTCCCGCAGGTGATCGACGATGGTCGGCGGAGTTCGCGCCAACCAGTTGCGCGACCGCACCTTACAGACCTATGTGCAGGCGGCCGACCATGCGCTGACGAAGGGAATCATCATCGCCGACACCAAGTTCGAGTTCGGCGTGGACGCCAACGGCAACCTCGTGCTGGCCGACGAAGTCTTCACACCGGACTCGTCGCGGTACTGGCCCGCCGCCGAATACCGGGTCGGGGAGGTCCAGAACAGCTTCGACAAGCAATTCGTCCGCAACTGGCTGATCGGTCCCGAGTCGGGATGGGATCGCGGCGGATCGCTGCCCCCACCCCCGCTTCCGGACAGCATCATCGATGCCACCCGCGCACGCTATATCGAAGCCTACGAACGCATTTCCGGACTGCGTTTCGACGACTGGATCGGTCCGGCCGCATGACCGACCGCGCCGCCGATCGCCAAGCGGGTCGACTCGCGGCGGGAGTTCCACGGTGACGTGTTCATCGACCCCTACGAATGGCTGCGGGACAAGTCCAGCCCCGAGGTGCTCAGCTTATCTGGAGGCGGAGAACGAGTACGCCGATCAGGCCACCGCCCCAGCTCGAGCCGTTGCGGCAGAAGATTTTCGACGAGATCAAAGCCCGCACCAAGGAGACCGACCTGTCGGTCCCGGTTCGGCGCGGCGACTGGTGGTACTACGCCCGCAGCTTCGAGGGCAAGCAGTACGGTGTCCAATGCCGTTGCGCGGTAGCCGATCCGAGCGACTGGAACCCACCGATTCTCGATGAGCACACCGAGATTCCCGGTGAGCAGGTGCTGCTCGACGAGAATGTCGAAGCCGAGGGGCACGACTTCTTCTCACTCGGCGCGGCCAGCGTCAGCCCCGACGGAAATGTGCTGGCCTACTCCGTCGACGTTGTCGGCGACGAGCGATACACGTTGCGGTTCAGGAATCTTCGCACCGGAGAGCAGTATCCCGACGAGATCGTCGGCATCGGTGCGGGGGCGACCTGGGGCACCGACAACCGGACCGTCTACTACGTCACCGTCGACGCGGCTTGGCGTCCCGACACGGTGTGGCGGCACCGGCTGGCATCCGGCCTTCCGGCCGAGAAGGTCTATCACGAAGCCGACGAGAAGTACTGGCTCGCGGTCGGGCGAACCCGCAGCGACAAGTACGTGCTGATCGCGTCGGGATCGGCGATCACCTCGGAAGTTCGCTACGCGGACGCCGCCGACCCGCGTGCCGAGTTCGTCACCGTGCTGCCGCGCCGCGACGGCATCGAGTATTCGGTGGAGCACGCGATCGTCGGCGGGCAGGATCGGTTCTTGATCCTGCACAACGACGAACGCGGTGAACTTCACGCTGGTGGAGGCGCCGGTCGATGACCCCGCCGCCCAGCGCACCCTGATCGAACACCGCGACGATGTTCGACTGGACGGCGTCGATGCGTTCGCCGGTCACCTGGTGGTCAGCTACCGCGGTGAGGCCTTGCCGCGAATCCAGTTGTGGCCCATCAACGATCACGATTACGGCCGGCCCGAGGAGATCTCGTTCGACTCCGAGCTGATGTCGGCGGGCCTGGGTGCCAACCCGAATTGGGACTCGCCGAAGCTGCGGGTCGGCGCTGGATCGTTCGTCACGCCGGTCCGGATCTACGACCTCGACCTGGTCACCGGTGAGCGCACGCTGTTGCGCGAGCAACCGGTGCTCGGCGATTACCGCCGCGAGGATTACGTCGAACGCCGAGAATGGGCGCAAGCGGCCGACGGCACCAAGATCCCGATTTCGATCGTGCACCGTGCCGGCATCGAATTCCCTGCTCCGGCACTGGTTTACGGATACGGCGCCTACGAGATCTGCGAGGATCCGCGGTTCTCCATCGCGCGGCTCTCGCTGCTGGACCGCGGCATGGTCTTCGCCGTCGCCCATGTGCGCGGCGGCGGCGAGATGGGCCGGCTGTGGTACGAGCACGGCAAGCTGCTGGAGAAGAAGAACACCTTCACCGACTTCGTCGCGGTCGGACAGCATCTGGTCGACAGCGGACTGACCCGCCCGCAGCAGTTGGTGGCGCTGGGCGGCAGCGCCGGCGGCCTGCTCATGGGCGCGGTCGCCAACATGGCGCCCGATCTTTTCGCCGGCATCCTGGCGCAGGTGCCGTTCGTCGATCCGCTGACGACGATCCTCGACCCGTCGCTGCCGCTGACCGTCACCGAGTGGGACGAATGGGGAAACCCGTTGAGCGACAGCGATGTCTACCACTACATGAAGTCGTATTCGCCGTACGAGAATGTCGCCGCGCAGAAGTATCCGGCCATCCTGGCGATGACGTCGCTGCACGACACCCGGGTCTACTACGTCGAGCCCGCGAAATGGGTTGCCGCGCTTCGGCATACCAAGACCGACGGAAATCCGGTGCTGTTGAAGACCCAGATGACCGCCGGCCACGGCGGTATCAGCGGTCGCTACGAGCGCTGGAAAGAGACCGCCTACCAATACGCCTGGCTGCTGGCTGCCGCCGACCGCGACCACTACGGCAGCGGCCAGGTAGACGATCTCCTCAGCGGTGCGCAGGGGTAAGCGCCTAGACGGGGACGGTGGCTCGGCTCCGCCGGGCGGCGGCGGCTTGTTGGGCAGGAACGCCACCGGCACAAGTGTCAGCGCGACAACGACGATCGCCACCACCAAGACCAGGGTGTAGGCGTGGGTGAGGTCGTGCATCAGCCGGATGGTGAAGTCAGCCGAGACGTCGTGGTGCACCGGAGCGGTGCACCGTGCTTGGTGAATTTGCCCCGCAGGATCCCGAGTTTCTCTGCGGTGCCGATGGTTTCGCTGCGATTGAACTGGCTGGTCAAGATCACCGACATCATCGCGGTGCCGACCGCGACGGCGACGTGCTGATTGACGCTGAGCAGCGTCGACCCGCGCGCCACCTCGTTGGGTGCCAACGTCTGCACCGCCGCCCCGGACAGCGGCGTCAGGGTGCAGCCCAGGCCGATGCCGGTGATCACCAGCCCGACCAGCAGGATCGGCAGATAGTCCGCCTGTTGCCATGCGCCATAGGCGAATACGGTCAATCCGATGGCGATCGCCGCGATCCCGACCAGCAGCACATTGCGGGGCCCGCGCTTGTCCATCAAGGTGCCGGCCAGCGGCATGGTCAGCATCGCGCCGAGCCCCTGCGGGATCAGCTGCAGCCCGGACTGCAGCGGTGTCTCATGCAGCAGTTGCTGAAGATAGCTGGGGACCACCAGGACGGCGCCGAAAAACCCGACCGAGAACGCGAACATCGCGGAGTTGGACAGCGTCACCGCCCGATTCTTGAACAGCGCCAGGTCGATCAGCGGATGGTCGGCGCGGTGCAGCGCATGCAGAACAAACGCCGTGATCAACGTGATTCCGATGAGCCCCGGTATCCACACATGGTTGTCGGTGAAGCTGTCACGTCGCGGCACCGAGGAGATCCCGAACAGCAGCGTCGCCAATCCCGGTGACAGCAAGAGCATTCCGACGAAGTCGAACGCCTCCGACGGGCGCGGCCGATCCTTCGGAAAGATCGAAGCCGCGAGCACCAGCAGGATCGCGCCGACCGGCAGGTTGATCCGGAAGATCCATTCCCAGCCGTAGGCGCTGATCAGCCAGCCACCCAGCACCGGCCCGCACATCGGGGCGAGGAGCATCGGGATGCCGAGCACCGCCATCAATCTGCCGAGCCGTCTCGGGCCGGCTTCGCGCGTCAAGATGATCAGGGTCAGCGGCACCAGCATGCCGCCGCCCAGGCCTTGAATCACCCGAAATGCGATGAGCTGACTGATGTTCGACGCCATCGAGCACAGCAGCGACGCCAAGGTGAACCACAGCGCCGCGCCCATGAACAGCCGCTTGGTGCCGAACCGGTCGGATGCCCAGCCGGCCAGCGGAATCACGGTGGCCTGCCCGAGCGTGTAGCCGGTGATCGTCCAGGCGACGACGGCCTGGGTGGAGCTGAACTCCGCGATGAAGGTGCGCTGGGCGACGCTGACGACCGTGCCGTCCAGGATCGCCATCACCGAGGCGAGAATGCAGACTCCGGCGATCCTCAGCAGGCCGGCGTCGAGTGAATCGGGATAGTCGACGGTCCGGCGCAGTGTCGCGTCGGCGGTGCCGCGGCGAGAAACCATATTCGCCACCCTAACGACAAAATAGCTAGCTGATCAACATAAGTTGCGGAGGGTGCGATGCAGGTAGCCTCCGACTATGACTGTGACCGAGATCGCTCTGACCGGCCTGGATGGCGGTTCCTTGTCGCTGGCCGACTACAACGACCGTGCCGTCCTGGTGGTCAATGTGGCGTCCAAGTGTGGCCTGACGCCGCAATATGCCGCGCTGGAGCAGCTTGCGCGCGACTACGGCGAGCGCGGGCTCACCGTCCTCGGAGTCCCGTGCAACCAGTTCATGGGCCAAGAGCCCGGCACCGCCGAAGAAATCCAGACCTTCTGTTCCACCACCTACGGCGTGACGTTTCCGCTGCTGGCGAAAACCGAGGTCAACGGGCCGGGCCGGCATCCGCTCTACGCCGAGCTGACCAAGACGCCCGACGCCGCCGGCAAGGCCGGTGACGTGCAGTGGAACTTCGAGAAGTTCCTGATCGCTCCGGGCGGAGAGGTGGTCAACCGATTTCGTCCGCAGACGGTGCCTGACGCGCCAGAGGTGATCGAGGCCGTCGAGGCCGTGCTGCCGAATTAGCTGGTCGGCGCGGCGAACTGACGCTTGCTGTCCGCGTGTACGTCACTGTCTGGACATCTGACATCGTCAAAATTGAGGTCGTGTCTGGGAAGTTGATCGTCTCGGTCTCCGGGATCCGCGAACGCACATTGGACGACGTCGCCGAGTTCTGCGAGAAAATGGACGCCCGGTCGGTGCCGGTGTCGTTGCTGGTCGCCCCGCGGTTGAAGGGCGGCTACCGGCTGGATCATGACCCGGTGACCGTCGAATGGCTGACCGGCCGGCGTGCGGCCGGTGACGCCATCCTGCTCAACGGATACGACGACGCGGCCACCAAGAAGCGCCGCGGCGAATTCGCGACGCTGCCCGCGCATGAGGCGAATCTGCGGCTGATGGCCGCCGACCGGGTGCTCGAACATCTCGGCCTGCGTACCCGGCTCTTCGCGGCACCGCGCTGGACCGCGTCGCCAGGCACGATTACCGCCCTGCCGCGCAATGGGTTCCGACTCCTCGCCGATCTGCACGAGATCACCGACCTGGTCCGGCACACGACCGTGCGGGCGCGGGTGCTGGGCATCGGTGAAGGGTTCCTGTCCGAGCCGTGGTGGTGCCGGATGCTGGTGCTGTCCGCCGAGCGGGTGGCGCGCCGTGACGGCGTCGTCCGGGTCGCGGTGGCGGCCAGTCATCTGCGCAAGCCCGGGCCGCTGCAGGCGATGCTGGACGCAGTCGATCTCGCCCGGCTGCAGGGCTGCGAGCCGACCGTGTACCAGTGGCGGGCGGATCAGGCGATTCTCGACGCGGCCTGACCGTGTCGGGTCGCTACTGTGTAGCGCCATGAGCGATACCCAAGCTGATGTCATCGTCGTCGGGGCGGGCCTGGCCGGCCTGGTGGCCGCCTGCGAGGTGGTCGATCGCGGCAAGCGGGTATTGATCGTCGACCAGGAGAACAGCGCCAACCTCGGCGGGCAGGCATTCTGGTCGTTCGGCGGCCTGTTCTTCGTCGACAGTCCCGAGCAGCGTCGGCTCGGTGTCCACGACAGCTACGAACTCGCGCTGCAGGACTGGCTGGGCACCGCGGCGTTCGACCGGCAAGAGGACTACTGGCCCAAGCAGTGGGCGCATGCCTACGTCGATTTCGCGGCCGGCGAGAAGCGCAGCTGGCTGCGTGACCGGGGACTGAAGATCTTCCCGTTGGTGGGCTGGGCCGAGCGCGGCGGCTACGGCGCTCAGGGACACGGCAATTCGGTGCCGCGCTTCCACATCACCTGGGGAACCGGGCCGGCCATCGTCGAGATTTTCGCGCGGCGACTCGTCGACCATCCGAATGTGCGGTTCGCGCTACCGGCATCAGGTCGACGAGCTGATCGTCGACGGCGACGCGGTGACCGGAGTTCGGGGCAGCGTGCTGGAGCCGTCGTCCGAGCCGCGCGGTGTCACGTCGTCGCGAAACGTGATCGGCGAGTTCGAATTTCGTGCTCAGGCAGTGATCGTCACCAGCGGTGGCATCGGCGGCAACCACGACATGGTGCGGGCCAACTGGCCCACCCGGATGGGTCGGGTTCCCGAGCGAATGCTCGCCGGGGTGCCCGCCCACGTCGACGGCCGGATGATCGCGATCACCGAGAAGAGCCGGCGCCCGGGTGATCAACCGGGACCGGATGTGGCACTACACCGAGGGCATCACCAACTACGACCCGATCTGGCCGATGCACGGCATCCGCATCATCCCGGGACCGTCCTCGCTGTGGCTGGACGGCACCGGCAAGCGGTTGCCGGTGCCGCTGTATCCCGGCTTCGATACCCTCGGCACGTTGGAGTACATCGCGAAGTCGGGCTACGACTACACCTGGTTTGTGCTGAACGCCAAGATCATTGGCAAGGAATTCGGCCTGTCCGGTCAGGAACAGAACCCGGATTTGACTCAGCGCAGCGTGCGCCAACTGCTGGCGTCGCGGGCCGGGTCGGGCGCGCCGGGCCCGGTGCAGGCGTTCGTCGATCGCGGTGTCGACTTCGTCACCGCAAATTCGTTGCGCGAGTTGGTGTCCGCGATGAACGCGCTGCCGGACGTGACGCCGCTGGATTACGCGACGGTCGCCGAGGAGGTCACCGCCCGTGACCGCGAAGTGGCGAACAACTTCACCAAGGACGGCCAGATCACCGCGATCCGCGCGGCCCGTGGATTCCTCGGCGACAAGCTGGGCCGGGTGGTCGCTCCGCACCGCGCTGCTGGACCCCAAGGCGGGGCCGCTGATCGCGGTCAAGCTGCACATCCTGACACGAAAGACGTTGGGCGGGTTGGAGACCGACCTGGACTGCGCGGGTGCTGGGGGCCGACGGGACACCGCTGAACGGGTTGTACGCGGCCGGCGAGGTGGCCGGTTTCGGCGGCGGCGGCGTGCACGGCTACCGGGCGCTGGAGGGTACGTTCCTGGGCGGCTGCATCTTCTCCGGCCGCGCGGCGGGCCGCGGTGCGGCCGCCGACATCGCCTAGAAGCCCTCGCGAGCGTGAAGCTGGCCGCACGGTCGGCCTCGAGCGTGAAGCTGGCCGCACGCTCGTCGGCGCCAGGCGGCTAGAACGTCACCCCGGTTTCTTCGGGCAATACCTGGAAGTCGGTGTCGGTCATCTCGCTGAGCCGGCCGTAGTAGATGCCGCGCGCCTCCGGGGCGACGACGGCCTGGTGGATGGGTATCGCACGGGCCGGCGCGACCGCACGCAGATAGTCGACCGCTTCGGAGATCTTCATCCAGGGCGCCGCGGCCGGCGTGGCCAGCACGTCCACCGGCTCGTCCGGGACGAACAGCGCATCGCCGGGATGCATGAAGCGTGCCGGATGTTCCCCGTCGCCGATCACGTACGAAATGTTGTCTATCACTGGGATTTCCGGGTGGATGACGGCGTGCTTGCCGCCGAGCGCGCGGATCGGTCAGCTGACCGACCGACAGCTCGTCACCGACGTGCACCGCCTGGCACGGCGCGGCAAGCTGTGCGGTGGTCTGCGGGTCGGCGTACAGCGCGGCGCCCGGATTGGCGTCGAGCAGCGCGGGCAGCCGCTCCTGATCCACGTGGTCGGGGTGCTGATGGGTGATCACGATCGCGGACAGGCCGGTGATGCCCTCGAAGCCGTGCGAGAAATTACCCGGGTCGAACAGCACCGTGGTGTGGCCGAAGTCGGCGAGAACGCAGGAATGGCCGAAATGCGTGAGTTGCATGTCTACGATTGTGCGCTCATGGGGTGCAGGGTCATGCGCCTAGTCCTGGCGACGACGCTGATCGCGGGCGGCCTGCTGGTCGACGTGCGTGCCGTTGGCGGGTGTCGCCGCGCGGAGCCGGAAACCTGCCCGCCGGTGTGCGACCAGATTCCTGACACGGCGTGGATCTCCGCGGCGGCGATACCGCTGAACTCGACCTACCACTGGCCGTCGCCGGCCGGGTCCGCGGTGGCGATGACGGGCGCCGCGACGCCCCGGTTCCGCTTCGAGGAGGTGTGCGCGACGCCGGTGTTCCCGCAGGACACCCGCAACTCCGCGGTCGCCGCTCGGGCGACGGTGGACAACGCCGCGGGTCAGTGGCAGCTGCGGGCGGAGGTCATGCACTGGCGCGGCGACACGGCGACGGGCGGCCAGAACGCGAGGTCGGTGTTCGACATCGCCGAGGCGGCGCTGCGCGGCTGCCAGCTGGGGGCCGCCGGCGAGTCGCCGTCGGTCACCGTCGACGAGCCGAACCGGCTGTCCGCGGTGATCAGCGGCCCGACGATCGTGCACACCTACCTGGTCGCGCATCCGGAGAACAGCACGATCAGCGAGCTGACGCTGTGGGCGACGGATGCTGTCCAGCTGCCCTGGCCGATCATCTCCGACGCCCAGGTGCTGGACGCCATGTCGTCCGCGATATGCGCGGCTTATGTCGGCTCGTGCTAGCACGACGGCTGCGGTGCCGACCGGTAGAGTTGGCGCCGAGCAGCCGAAACAGTAGGAGGAGTGCGGGTGGCCCGGGTGGTTGTGCACGTAATGCCCAAGGGTGAGATTCTCGACCCGCAGGGCCAGGCGATCGTCGGCGCATTGGGCCGACTCGGCCATGGCGGAATCTCAGATGTTCGGCAGGGCAAGCGGTTCGAGCTCGAGGTCGACGACAGCGTCGACGACTCGGCGCTCGCCGAGATCGCCGAGTCGCTGCTGGCCAACACCGTGATCGAAGACTGGACCGTTAGCCGAGAGCCGCAGTGACGGCGCGGATCGGCGTCATCACCTTCCCGGGGACGCTCGACGACGTGGACGCGGCCCGCGCGGCGCGCGCCGTCGGCGCCGAATCGGTCAACCTCTGGCACGCCGACGCCGACCTCAAGGGTGTCGACGCGGTGGTGGTGCCCGGCGGGTTCTCCTACGGTGACTATCTGCGCTGCGGTGCCATCGCGAAATTCGCCCCGGTGATGGGCGAAGTCATCGCCGCCGCGGAGTCGCGGACTGCCGGTTCTGGGCATCTGCAACGGTTTTCAGGTGCTGTGCGAGGCCGGACTGCTGCCCGGCGCGCTGACCCGCAATGCCGGTCTGCATTTCGTCTGCCGCGACGTGTGGCTGCGGGTGGAGTCGACGTCGACGGCGTGGACGATCGCGCTACGAGCCCGGCGCCGACCTGCTGATCCCGCTGAAGTCCGGCGAGGGCCGTTACGTGGCCTCCGACGACGGTGCTCGACGAGCTGGAAGGCGAAGGCCGCGTGGTGTTTCGCTACCACGACAACGCCAACGGCTCGCTGCGCGACATCGCCGGTGTCAGCTCGGCCAACGGTCGCGTCGTCGGGCTGATGCCGCACCCCGAACACGCCACCGAGGCGTTGACCGGGCCGTCCGACGACGGGCTGGGCCTGTTCTACTCGGCGCTGGACGCCGTTCTGGCCGCCTGAACTCCGGCTAGCGCAAGGCGTGCTCGGCCATCAGGCCGACCGGGCTGTCACTCGACTGAAAGCCCTGCGGCGCTGCGTAATTCGCTGAATGCCTCGCTGAGCGCCTCGGTTGCCTCATGCGGGTCGTTGAAAGTCTCGTCGTCGGTGAGCACCGCGATGCCGAGCTGGTCGACATAGCTCCACACGGTGATGTTGACCGGAGCGCCGGGTGACAGCACCCCCGTCGAGTAGATCTCGCTGACCGGGGCGCCGGCGAAGTGGCCGCGTTCTCGCGGCCCGGGCACGCTGGAGACCGCGACGTTCATCATCTTGTTCGGCGCGTCGCGCCGGCCGAGCCACCGGAACGCCGCCGGCGCGATCGCCGTCGGCAGGTAGCCCATCAGCTGCCCGTAGAGGCGCGGGCCGAGGATCTCGTGGTCCTCCTTGGCGATCTTGGTGGCCAGCGCGACCAGTTGGGCCCGTTCGGCCGGATCGGCGACGTGTACCGGCAGCGAAATCGACAGGCCGCTGATTTCGTTGCCGGTGACGCGGTCCGACTTGTCGGTGGCGGTGGGTACCGACGCGATGATCGGACGGTCGGCCTTGCCGTCGTAGCGCAGCAACAGCTGCCGCAGTCCGCCGGCCGCGGTGGCCAGCACAGATCGTTGAGCGTGATGCCCAGGCCTTTCGCGGTCGCCTTGACGTCGGCCAGTCGCAGTGCGGCGGTGGCGAACCGGCGCTGCGGCGACACCACGTGGTTGAGGAATGTCGGTGGCGCGTCGAACGCGTCCGCGAGGTCGGGATGATCGCCGCGCTCCCGGGTACGCCGGCGCACCCGGCTGAAGCCCCTGGCGGCGTCGCCGACCAGTCCGGGGAGCTGCGGCGATCTGGCGGATGTGGTCACGGCCGGCGGCGAGCAGCAGGCCCGCGGTCGTCGGGGTCACGCCGGCCTCGTCGTTGTCCCGCTCGTCGGTCGGGGCGTCCTTGAGGATCCATCGCGCGGGCCAGCAGATTGACCGAGGCGACGCCGTCGGCCAGTGCGTGGTGGATCTTGCCGATCAGGGCGAACCGTCCGCCGGCCAGTCCCTCGGCGACATGGAACTCCCACAGCGGCCGGCTGCGGTCCAGCGGCGTGGACGCCACCTCGCCGATGACGGCGTCGAGTTCTCGACGCCCGCCGGGTGCGGGCACCTGCACCCGGCGCAGGTGGTAGTCCAGGTCGACGTCGCAGTTCTCCAGCCACATCGGGTGATGCAGCCGCCAGGGGATGTCAACGAGCTTGTAGCGCAACGGTTCCAGCAGATGCAGGCGGCGCGCAGGTGGCGCCGGAAGGCCTCGAAGCTGAACTCGGCGTCGCCGCCGGCGGGATCGACGATCGCCACCTTCAGCGTGTGCGTGTGCAGGTTGGGCGTCTCGCTGTAGAGCAGCATGGCGTCCATGCCGTTGAGTCTTTTCACGCCCACCTCCGTGCCGACGTGTTCATGCAAGCACTCGAGAGGCGGATTCGCCGGAATCGCGGATTCAGCCCAGGATCGGGAACCGGCGCTGTTTGGCCAGTCGGTTCAGCGCAGTCTGCATCACCGAGCGGACGTGCTCGTCCACCTCGCCGACGTCGGGGTCCTTGCCGAACCGCGCGGTGACGTCGATCGGCTCGAGGACCTCGGTGACGACCTTCGACGGCAACGGCAGGTTCGGCGGGAAGATCATGCTCAGCCCGAACGGGAAACCGAAGCTGATCGGCAGAATGTCCATGCGCGCCTTGGTAAGTCCCAGCTTGCGGGCCAGCCAGTTGCCGCGCGTCAAGAACAGCTGGGTTTCCTGGCCGCCGATCGACACCGTCGGCACGATCGGCACGCCGGCTTCGATCGCGGTGCGGACGTAGCCGGTGCGGCCGTTGAAGTCGATGGTGTTCTCGCTGAACGTGGGGCGGTAGGAGTCGTAGTCCCCGCCCGGGAACACCAGCACCACCGCACCCGAATGCAGTGCCACGGCGGCATTCTCGCGACTGGCCTCGATGACCCCGAGGCGACGCAGCACTCCGTCCAGCGGGCCGATGAAGATGCCGTAGTGGCCGAGCGTGTAGACGGGGCGGTCGTAGCCGAACTCTTTGTAGAAGGCCGGCGAGAAGATGAAGACGTCGGGAGTCAGCATGCCGCCGGAATGGTTGGACACCACCAGAGCTCCGCCGGTCGGCGGGATGTTGTCGATGTTGCGGACTTCGGCGCGGTGGTACTGCTTGATCAACGGCCCGACGGTGTTCGCGACCTGCTTGGTGAACGTCGGGATCCCACTTGGCCGTCTCGCGATTTTTCGGCGCCTTCGCCATGTTGAGCCCTCGCTGGTGCTGCTCGAATCGACGCTACCGCGTAGCATGGTACTCTCGTTTTTGGAGAATGTCATATCCGCTCGCTGTGGACCGATGCCGACTGGGGGACGATGGCCGAGAAGGTTCTTGTCACAGGCGGTTTCGGGCTGGTCGGGTCGCAGACCGTGCGCCGGCTGGCCACCGACGGCCACCGACGTGGTCGCCACCGACCTCGGCACCCCGGCCCAGCGCAAAGCTGCCGCGTCGCTGCCGGCCGGTGCCGAGGCGCGCTGGGCGAACCTCACCGACCAGCACGAGGTCGACCGGCTGGTCGCCGAGGTGTCGCCGACGGCGATCGTCCACCTGGCCGCGGTGATTCTGCCGGCGATCTATCGCCACCCCGAACTCGGCGCGCCGCGTCAACGTCGACGCGACCGCCGCGCTGGTGCGCGCCGCGCGAGTCATAGCGCACGCCCGCCGCGCTTCGTGCTGGCCTCCAGCAACGCCGTCTACGGGTCGCGCAATCCGCATCGTCACCCCGATCGGTTGACCGTGCCGACTCGCCGCTGCGGCCGGCGGACCTCTATGGCGCCCACAAGGTCGAGGCCGAAAGCCTGGTGCGGGCTTCGAGTCTGGAGTGGGTGATCCTGCGCCTCGGCGGGGTGATCAGCGTCGAGCCCGGCGCGATGCCGTTCAACGGCGACGCGCTGTTCTTCGAAAGCGCACTGCCGACCGACGGGCGCATCCACACCGTCGACGTCCGGGATGTGGCGGCCGCGTTCGCCGCCGCGACCACCGCCGACGTCGCCGGCGAAACGCTGTTGATCGCCGGTGACGACTCGCATCTGCACCGGCAGAAAGACGTCGGCCTGGCGCTGGCCGCGGCGCGGGGGTTGTCGGACGTCCTGCCCGCCGGCCGCCCCGGCGATCCCGACAGCGACGAAAACTGGTTTGTCACAGACTGGTTGGACACCACCCGCGCCCAGCAGGCGCTGTCGTTCCAGCATCACTCGTGGCCCGGGCATGCTCGCGGAGATGCGCGCCGCTGTCGGCTGGCGGCGCTACCCGATGTCGCTCGTCGCGCCCGTGGCGCGGCAGTTCCTCAAACGCCAGGCCGCGTATCGCGACGCGCCGGGCCGCTACGCCGATCCGTGGGGCGCGATCCGGTCCCGGCTCGGTGAACCCGCGCCGGACGTAGGTACTCGATCTGAGACGCTGGGTGGCCGAGCTTACGCAACACCGCGCACCGTCGACGGGGCGGTCAGCACCAGATCGTCGCACCCACAGAGTGACCGAAGCGCCCAAGCCATGCTACGCGTAGGCATGTCGTCGAACACCGCGAGATGATCGCCGCACCGACGACGGCGAGACCGGCGTCGGTGTCGCGAATGTCCCGTCGGGCAGCGGCAGTCCACGGCATCCGACGCCGAGTCGCGGCAGATCGCTCGCGGTGCAGCATCGCTCGTCCATGTCCTTGGCGTAAGGCATTGCGCCACCATGTGGCTTTCACTACCATCAGCCTGCCGGTAGGCGTTGTAGTCGCTCGCGGCGGCATTCGGCGCAGGGCCGGTGACCCGCGGCGAAGGCGACCGCCTCGTCGAGAAAGAACAACTGGGTGTAGTGATTCGGGCGCCCACTGCTTCAGACGTGCGCGATCCTCTGAACTCCAGGAGCGCAGGTGATCCAGGCCTTCGCCCCGATGAGTTGCTCGACGATGCCGCGGGCGCCGCGTGCCTTCGTGCAGTCGACCCCGGTTGCCCATCCATGCTCCGCGGCCGGCGACCGCGATGATGTCGCCGCGCGGCGAGACCCGGTTGCGCGCGGGCGTCATGTCGACGCCTTCGAGATCCAGCAGCGCGCGTTTGGCGGCCGGTCCGCCGCGGTAGCCGCCCATCGTGCCGTCGGAGCGGACGACCCGATGGCACGGCACTACGACCGGGATGGGGTTGGTCGCGCAGGTTGTCCCGACGGCGCGAACGGCCTTGGGCGAACCCGAAAGTCGGGCCAGCGTGCCGTAGCTGGCGGTGGTGCCGTAGCCGATGTCGGCCGCCAGGTGCTCGAGCACCACGCGGCGAAATCCCTTGGAGAGCTGCCAATCCAGCGGCATGTCGAAGTTGTGCCGGCGTCCGGCGAAATACTCGTCGAGTTGCCGCGCGACGGCGTCGAGGCGGGCCGGGGCGTGCAGCACGCGGGAGCTGATCCGGTCGGACAGGTTCTGCAGGACGGCGTCGTGGCCCTCGCTGCTGAACGCCACTCGCACCAGCCCGACCGGCTGTCGCGGCGATCAGCAGCGAGCCGACGGGCGAGTCGACCGTCCGGTAGGCGACGTCGAGCAGGTCGTCGCGTTCGGCGGCCGCCGCCAGCCGGGCCTGCAGGCGGGTGAGGTCGTCGTCGTCGACCGGATACAGCGCGGCCAGGTCAATGGTGGTCATCGGTGGACTCCGTTGTCGATGGTCGATGGCGAATAGGTGCGCCGCAGCGCGGCGATGCCGTCGGCGGCCGCGCGGCGGGCGGCGGCGGCGCTGCTGTCGAGGAGCGTGGCGATCTCGGCGTAGGGCAGCCCGGCCAGGTAGTGGTAGGCCACCGCCTGACGTTGCTTGGTCGGCAACGCGGCAACCGCTTCGGTCAATTCGAGGTGGTAGTTGTCGGCGTGATCCGGCGACGGCCGCATCCGGGGTCTCCGGGACCGGTGTCGCCCGCCGGGCCGTGGCGCGGACGATGTCGATCGCCTTGCGGTGGGCGATCGTGACCAGCCACGCCTCGACATTCGCGTCGGCCGGCAGATCCGGGTAGGCCTTCATCGCCGCCAGGAAGGTCTCCGACCAGGCGTCGTCAGCGTCAGCGTGGCCGAGGACCGCGCGCGCCACCCGCAGCACGGTGGCGCCGTGCCGCGCGACGACGTTCTCGAACGGCGGCTTCATTGCGGCTACCACAGTGCTTGCGGTGCAACGGGTATGGCCGTTCTCCAGCTCGAGCAGATATTGCTTGCGGTCCAGACCGCCGGCGTATCCGGTGAGCTTGCCGGTGGATCCGACGACCCGATGGCACGGAATGAAGATCGACAACGGGTTGTGGCCGACGAATCCGCCGATGGCGCGGGGGCTGATGCCGTCGCCGATTTTGCGCGGCCAGCGCACCGTAGGTGGTGGTCTGGCCGTAGGGGATCTCGGCGAGCAGCTGCCAGAGCCTGCCGCGCCCGTTCGCTGCCGACGCGGATTGAGCGGCAGATCGAAATCCTGGCGCTCACCGGCGAAGTACTCGCGCAGCTGGGCGATGGCCTCGTCGAAGCCGCGGTCGTCGCTGGGTTCGACCTGCGGCCCGAAGCTCGTCTGGTCCGGGCGGGTCCAGTGCCCCGGGTAGTACAGACCGGTCAGCGCCGTCGTCGTCGCGCACCAGGGTCAACGGTCCGATCGGTGAGTCGATGACGACGTGACGAGTCGGTCGCGGTGGCCGCGGTGGACATGGGGGCCTCCGGTGATTCGTTGGAATTGCTGATCTACTCCGGTAGACGTCTGGGCCGCGCGGTTTGTGAGTGTTGGCCGCCAAATCGCGCAGATCGGTGGCGACGATCGTCGGCTGCGGCAAGCCGGAGACGGGCAGCGGCGCATTGCCGGGCCGGGTGATCAGCGCGCCGCTGAATCCGACGGACTGCGCGCCGATGGTGTCCCAGACGTGGGCGGCGACCATCATGCAGTCCGCCGGGGACACCGCGAGCTGCTCGCACGCGTGCAAGTACACCGCCGGCGCGGGTTTGAACGCCCGGCAGGCATCGACGCTGAACTGGCGCTCGAACAAGTGGCTCAGCCCGGCGTGCTCCAACGGGCTGGGCCCGTCCGGGTTCGGCGGCGAGTTGGTCAGCGTCACCAGACGGAAACCGTTGTCGCGCAGAGCTATCAGACCGTCCTCGACATCGGGGTGAGCGGGCATGGTGAGCATCGCCTGCTTGAGCGCCTGCACGTCGTCATCGGTGATCGTCCACGCCGCGGGTGGTCGCCAGCATCCGCAGGACTCCCTGGCCGAGGGTGAAGAAGTCGACGTAGTGCCCCGACAAGGTGACCGTCATCGAGTACATGACCAGCTGACCGAACCACTCCCGCATCGCCGCGGATCGCCGAAGATGCGCTCGAAAACCGGTGCGATGGACTCGATGTCGATCAGCGTCTCGTTGACGTCGAACACCAGAACCGATGGCGCGACGGTCATCGTTCCATCATCTAAGGCTCACTCCATAACGACCACCATTTTTCCGCCAGCTTCTCCAGCTTCCATGATGCGGTGTGCGTCGCGGATCTCATCGAAGGAGAAAACTCGCGACGGCGCTGCCTCGAGCCGGCCCGCTGCCACCTGGTCGGCGATGTCTTGCAAGCGGTACGTCGGACAACGGGAAACCGGGCTCGCCGAAGACGAAGCTTCCGAAGAAGATTCCAGTTGACGCCGCTGGCCATGCGCAGCAGGGGTTGAAATCGCCGATGGGATCGAGTCCGCCCAACCAGCCGGCCAGACATGCCGTTCCGTCGCGGCGAAGCATGTCCAATGAGTCGAGAATCGTGCTGTTGCCGACCAGGTCGAGGACCGCATCGATCTGCTTGGCTTCTGCGATCTCGGCCGCCAGCGTCGGCGACTCCAGTTCGACCCGTGCGACGCCGAGCGACTCCAGCAAGCCGAAACGCTCGCGCTTTCGGGCGGTGGCGATGACCTGCGCACCCGCCGCAACCGCCATCTTGACGGCGGCCTGGCCGAATGATGATGTCGCGCCGCGGATTACGACGGTCTGACCGGCAGACAGTTTCGAGGTTGTGGAACAGGCACGTCCACGCTGTCGCAAATGTTTCCGGGCAGCGCCGCCAATTGTGACCACGGCAGATCGGACTCGATGAGGGCGACGTTGGCCGCGCGCACCCGGGTGTATTCGGCGTAGCTGCCGTTGATGGTCCGCCCGAGGCCGCCCATCAATGCGGCGACCTTGGCGCCGACCGGAAACTCCCCGCCCGGACACGACGTCGACGATGCCGACGCATTCGATGCCGCTGACTTCAGCGGCTTCTGCCCATTCTCCTCGACGCATGTGCGTCTCGGCGTGGTTGAGGCCGAATGCCGCGGACCTTGATGACGACTTCGCCGTCTTTCGGCAGCGGCTTGGGGATGTCGGTGTAGACCAGGCTGTCGAGTCCACCGAATTTCTCCAGCACGATCGCGCGCATGGTTGCCCCGCCCGGTTTTTCGCGCACCACGGCGGGTGCGGTGGGCAAGGCGTTGCCGGGCTGAGGTGACTTCGCAATGGACATGGTGTGCTTCCTTCAGGCAGGTCGATGGGATACTCCGCCCAGTATTATGGGTGAGATAACCCATTTTGTCCACGGTCGTCATGCGGACGACTCAGCCCGGCTGCCTGCGGGGTCCGGATCGCCGGCGCTTGGGGGTGGCCGCGAACGAACGGACGTACTCGACCGCCGCCGCAACGCCGCGCGCAACGGCTCAGGGTCATCGGTGATGAAAGTGACCAGCGCGCCGCCCTGATGAGCGGCAACCAGTGAGACCGCGAGGTGGCGCGGATCGGCGTCCTGGCCGTAGATCGCCGCGGCGGCGCATTTCGGTAAGACCGCTCTGGAACAACTCGATCCATTGGTCGTAGCCGTCGGCGAGATCGCCGTGGATTTCGGCGTCGGCCTCGACCAATTCCCCTGCGAGCGAGCCGTATACGCATCCACCTTTACGGTAGACCGGGTCAATTCGGCAAGGGTGGCCTCGACCCAGGCGTCCAGCGCCGCGAAGCTGTCCAGTGCGCCCAGTTGGGCTGGTGAAATTCTCGGACATGACTGCGGCGTGCATCGATCACGTTGCGGGTCAGATCACGCTTGCCGTCGAAATAGTGCGAGATCTGTGAACCGCTGACGGCGGCCGCATCACGCACCTCGTCGATGCTGGTCCCGCCGACCCCGCGCTCGAACATGAGGCGGGCGGCCACATCGATGATGCGAGCGCGGGTCGCCCGGCCCTTGCGGGTCAGCCGTGACGCGGCGTCGTCAGGCAACGGTGGCGCCCCTTTCGGCGATGGTCACGAGGGTCGTGCGCTCGTGCGCCTGCCGCGAGGACGACGCGCCGGGCGCGGCACCCGATCCTCGGGAGCAGTGGCGAACATCCGCAGGTAGTTGACTGCGAATCGGACAGCATCGGCGTGCGGCCAATCGGCCTGATAGGTGAAGGCCAGCGTGGCACCACCTTGATGGGCGCAGACGATGACCAGCGCCAAATGTCGCGGGTCCGCATGGGCGACGACGACGCCACGGTCTTTCATCTGCTGAATTGCCTGCTCCAGCAACTCAATCCACTGCCAGTAACCTGACGCCAGTGTCTCGCGTGTTGCGCTTGTCGGATTTACCGAGTTGTCCGGCCAGTGCGTGGTAGGTCGGCGTGCCGGAATAGCCGATGCGTCGCAGATAACGCATGTTCAGATCGATCCATCGCTCGAAGTCATCGAACGTATTCAGCGCACCGAGCTTGGGCTGGCGATGAAAGTCCAGCACGACGTCTATCTGGCGGACGACGACCGCGCGGATCAGCGCTTGCTTGTCGGTGAAGTAGTGGGCGAGTTGCGATCCGCTTACCGACGCCGCCGTGCGCAGCGCGTCCATGTTCAGCGCCGAGAGACCGTCGCGGAGGATGAGTTCACCAGCGACCTTAGCGATCCGATCGCGCGTCGCCCGCCCCTTGGCCGTGAAGCGTTGGTCGGCCTGCGGATCGGCGTGGACCATAGCGTCAGGTTAGCCCGCCGCGGCGCACCGATTATGGGACGTTCAACCCATACAGCCCGTCCGTGTGTCGGCCGACGATCAGCTCGGTGCTAGGAGCCGCCACCGTCAGGGCGCTACGGGCTCAGTGCGACCGATGCCTCGGCGGTGTAGCTCAGGAACGTCAGGGTCTCCTGCAGGTACAGCTGCACGGCGTCGGCGTCGTGGGACAGGTAGCCGATCGACACGTCGGTGCCCAGCTGCAAGTCGAAATCGCCGCCGCGGGTGGTCAGCACGAACGCGCCGTCGATGGCGGGCGCCCAGATGATGTCGCCGTTGACCAGCCGGTTGATGTGCTCGAGGATCGGATAGCCGTGCTCGGTGGTCTCGCTGACCTTGGTGTAGACCTCGGCGGACAGCAGCACCGAGTACGGGCCGTCGACGCCGGCCAGCCGCAGCTCGGACAACGCCTGGGTGATGATGTCGGGAATGGCGCGCGGGTCGTCGGGCAGCTTCAGCGGCGGGTTGCTGCTGGCAGCTGCGGATGCCCTCGATCGATGCGGCGGCGTAGCCCTCGAAGATGGCCCGGTCTTCGGCGAAGGCCAGCTTCTTGGCGGCGACCTTGACCGGATCCCAGTCGGAGTCCTGCGAGCCGCGCTCCACGTCGTCGATCTCCGAACGCGACAGCGTGAACGGAACCCGAAGCCGCACAAGCGGTTTACTGGCGCGCAGGTGGGTGATCACGCCGTCGGAGGGGGCCTTCGACGTCGATCAGTCGCCCGGTGCTGACCGCAGCGGCGGTCGGGTCCGGCCGGCTCGCTGACGTCGACCACGCGGCGGCCGGCGATGTGCCGCTTGAAGGTTCGCCTCGCCTCCACTTCGATTTCGTCCCAGGCTTCTTCGGTGATCGGAGCGAGATCGCGGTACAGGTTGTTCATTGCGGGATTCCTTTCAAACTGCCGATCGCCAACGAGCCATCCGCGGGACGTTTTGAGTATCGCCGGAGTCGCTGCCGGTGAGATCGGCAGCGGCGGCGGGTCGTCGAGAAAGTCGACGGTGGGGGAGAAGAACAGTCCACCGGTGACCGCGGTGGAGAAGTCCAGGATGCGGTCGGTGTTGCCGGGCGGATCACCGAGAAACATGTTGCGCAGCATCTGCTCGGTCACCTGCAGGCGTGCGCGAGTAGCCGATGAAGTAGGTGCCGAATTCGCCCTTGCCGAGCTCGCCGAACGGCATGTTGTGCCGCACGATCTGGAGCTGAGTGCCGTCGTCGTCGGTGATGACGTTGAGCGCGATGTGCGCGTTGGCCGGCTTCTCGTCGTCGTCGAACTCGATGTCTTCCAGCTTGGTTCGGCCGATCACGTGCTCCTGCTCGGTGACCGACAGCGAATCCCACGCCGCCATGTCGTGCAGATACTTCTGCACGTGCACGTAGCTGCCGCCGGCGAATTCCGGATCCTCGTCGCCGATCTCGGTTGCCGCGACCGCCGGCGCGCCGTTCGGGATTCTCGGTTCCGTCGACGAATCCCGAGCAGATCGCGGTTGTCGAAGAACCGGAAGCCGTGCACCTCGTCGACCACGGTCACCGCGCCGGCCATCGATCGCAGGATGTGATTGGCCAGCTCGAAGCAGACGTCCAGCGTCTCGGCCCGAACATGGAACAACAGGTCGCCCGGGCGTGGCCGGGGCCGTGTGCCGGGGGCCGTCCAGCTCGACGAACGGGTGCAGTTCGGCCGGTCGCGGGCCGTCGAACAACCGGTCCCAGGCGTGCGAGCCGATCGAGGTGATCACCGACAGGTTCTTGGCGGGATCGCGGAATCCGGTCGCCCGCACCAACCCGGAGATCCCGGCCAGCGCGTCGTGCACGACCTCTTCGCCACCCTGGTCGATGGTGACCACCAGGAAGATCGCGGCCGGAGTCAGCGGCGCGAGCACCGGCTGCGGTTGCGGGGTGGGCACGGGTTCGACCCTAACGTTTCAGGTGAGCCCGTGATGAAAAGATGGGTCCATGGTTGCCACGGCGCAGGGTCTGTGCGAATTCATCGACGCGTCCCCGTCACCGTTTCATGTCTGCGCCACCGTGGCGTCCCGGCTGCGGGCCGCCGGCTACACCGAGCTCGCCGAGGCGGACGAGTGGCCGCGCGCCGGCAAGTTCTTCATCGTGCGGGCCGGGTCGCTGGTGGCGTGGAACAGCGGCAACGACGCCGGCGGTCGACCGTTCCGGGTCATCGGCGGCCACACCGACAGCCCTAACCTGCGGGTCAAGCAACACCCCGACCGCGAAGTCGCCGGTTGGCAGATGGTCGCGCTGGAGCCCTATGGCGGTGCCTGGCTGAACTCGTGGCTGGACCGCGACCTGGGCGTCAGCGGGCGGCTGTCGGTGCGCGACGGCACCGGTATCGCCCATCGACTGGTGCGGATCGACAACCCCGATCCTGCGGGTGCCGCAGCTGGCGATCCACCTGGCCGAGGACCGCAAGTCGCTCACGCTGGATCCGCAGCGCCACGTCAACGCGGTGTGGGGCGCCGGCGGCGCGACCCGATCGTTCATCGGCTATGTCGCCGAGCGGGCCGGCGTCGACCCTGATGAGGTGCTGGGCGCCGACCTGATGACCCACGACCTGACCCCGTCGCTCGCTGACGGGCGTCGACGGCCAGTTCGTCAGCGCGCCGCGGCTGGACAACCAGGCGTCTTGCTATGCGGGTCTGGAAGCGTTTCTGGACGCCAAGTCAACCGAGTACCTGCCGGTGCTCGCGCTGTTCGACCACGAAGAGGTCGGATCCACCTCGGATCACGGCGCAGACTCCGACCTGCTGCTGGTCACGCTCGAACGCATCGAGCTGGCCGGCGGTGGCGGGCGCGCCGACTTTCTGCGCAGACTGCCGGGATCCATGGTGGCCTCGGCGGACATGGCGCACGCCACCCACCCCAACTATCCCGAGCGGCACGAGCCGGGCCATCTCATCGCGATCAACGGCGGCCCGGTGCTCAAAGTGCATCCGAATCTGCGCTACGCCACCGACGGTCGCACCGCCGCGGCGTTCGCGCTGGCCTGCCGGCAGGCCGGGGTGCCGCTGCAACGTTACGAGCACCGCGCCGACCTGCCGTGCGGCTCGACGATCGGCCCGATGACGGCGGCCCGGACCGGCATCCCGACGGTCGACGTCGGCGCCCCTCAGCTCGCGATGCACTCGGCACGAGAATTGATGGGCGCCAACGACGTTCCCGCTTACGCGGCGGCGCTGCGGGCGTTCCTGTCGCCAGGCTGACCGTCAGACGAAGACCGGGTCGTAGCGGATCACGTTCTCCACGACGACGCCGTCACGGGTGCGAACCCGGTCCAGCCCGCGGATCTCGATGGGCCCGTTCGGCCCGGTGGCGCGCCCGACGTAGTGCAGGAAGAACAGCTCCTCGCCCTCGGCGGGCCGGCCGCGGTGGCGCTGTCGACGAGTTCGAGTTTCAGGTCCGGAGCGACGGCGAGGATGTCGGCGATCTTCTGGGTGTACGCCTCGAATCCCCGCACCGGCTCGCTGTCACCGGGCCAGTAGCCGATGATGTCGTCGGCCAGGATGTCCATGCTGTGCGACATACTGGGCGCCGCCCAGAACGCTGCGAAGAACTCCGGGCTGAATCTCGGAGTCGTTGTGGCCGAGGCGGTTTGAGTGTCAGTCATGATTTCCTCCAGGTGTTGAACGGTTCGGGTGAAAGTGTGTCTCCGCGGTGCCGAGCCTGCACAATTACCTCGCGAGGTCATCGCGCCGGACTAGATCTGATGTGTCCGACTCCTCAGCGGGCCCGATGGGCTCGCATCGTCGCCGGACTAAGGTCGCGGGCATGGCACTCAATGTGGAAATGGTCACCTTCGACTGCACTGACCCCGGGCAGCTCGCACAGTGGTGGGCCCAGCAGTTCGACGGCGAGACACAGGAATTGATTCCCGGGGAGTTCATCGCGGTGATCCGCCCGGATGGGCCGCGGCTGGGTTTCCAGAAGGTCGACGATCCGACCCCCGGCAAGAACCGGGTGCACCTGGATTTCGGCGCCGCCGACGTCGACGCCGCGGTGACCCGGCTCAAGTCTGCGGGCGCGACCGAGGTCGGTCGGCACAGCATCGGCGACAGCTTCCGCTGGGTGGTGCTGGCCGACCCGGCCGGCAACGCCTTCTGCGTCGCCGGCGCGGGCTAGCCGCCGGGCACCCTAGACTGTTCGGTGTGACGTCAGGGCTCACCCACGCGACCGATACCGTCGAGCGGGCCGCGGCCACCCCTGACCAGCCGCAACCGTTCCGCGAACTCGGTCTCAAAGACGACGAATACCAGCGGATCCGCGACATCCTGGGCCGCCGGCCGACCGACGCCGAGCTGGCCATGTACTCGGTGATGTGGAGCGAGCACTGCTCCTACAAGTCGTCCAAGGTCCATCTGCGGTACTTCGGCGAGACCACCACCGACGAGATGCGGGCCGGCATGCTGGCCGGCATCGGCGAGAACGCCGGCGTCGTCGACATCGGCGACGGCTGGGCGGTCACGTTCAAAGTCGAGTCGCACAACCACCCGTCCTACGTGGAGCCCTATCAGGGCGCGGCCACCGGCGTCGGCGGCATCGTCCGCGACATCATGGCGATGGGTGCCCGGCCGGTCGCGGTGATGGACCAGCTGCGCTTCGGTGCCGCGGACGCCCCCGACACCCGGCGCGTGCTCGACGGCGTGGTGCGCGGCATCGGCGGCTACGGCAACTCGCTGGGCCTGCCCAACATCGGCGGCGAAACCGTCTTCGATGCCTGCTACGCCGGCAACCCGTTGGTGAATGCGCTGTGTGTCGGCGTGCTGCGCAAGGAGGATCTGCATCTGGCGTTCGCTTCCGGCGCCGGCAACAAGATCATCCTGTTCGGCGCGCGGACCGGACTCGACGGCATCGGCGGTGTGTCGGTGCTGGCGTCGGAAACCTTCGGCGGCGACGAGTCGGGATCGGGCCGCAAGAAGCTTCCCTCGGTTCAGGTCGGCGACCCGTTCACCGAGAAGGTGCTCATCGAGTGCTGCCTCGAGCTGTATTCCGCGGGCCTGGTGATCGGCATCCAGGACCTTGGTGGAGCCGGATTATCCTGTGCCACTTCGGAACTCGCATCGGCCGGCGACGGCGGGATGGCGATCGAGCTGGACACCGTGCCGTTGCGGGCCAAGGACATGACGCCCGCCGAAATCCTCTCCAGCGAGTCGCAGGAGCGGATGTGTGCGGTGGTTGCGCCCGGAGAACGTGGACGCCTTCATGGCCGTCTGCCGCAAGTGGGAGGTGCTGGCCACCACGATCGGCGAGGTCACCGACGGCGACCGGCTGCAGATCACCTGGCACGGCGAGACGGTCGTCGACGTGCCGCCGCGCACCGTGGCCCACGAGGGCCCGGTCTACCAGCGTCCGGTCGCGCGTCCCGACTCGCAGGACGCGCTCATCGCCGACACCTCGGCCGGCCTGACGCGGCCGGTCTCCGGTGACGAGCTGCGCGCGACTTTGCTTGCGCTGCTGGGCAGTCCGCACCTGTGCAGCCGCGCGTTCATCACCGAGCAGTACGACCGCTACGTGCGCGGCAACACCGTGCTGGCCGAGCATGCCGACGGCGGCGTGCTGCGCGTCGACGAGACCACCGGTCGCGGTATCGCGTTGTCGACCGACGCGTCCGGCCGCTACACGCTGCTCGACCCCTACGTCGGCGCGCAGCTTGCGCTGGCCGAGGCGTACCGCAACGTCGCCGTCACCGGTGCCACCCCGGTCGCGGTGACCAACTGCCTCAACTTCGGATCGCCCGAGGATCCCGGTGTGATGTGGCAGTTCTCCCAGGCGGTCCGCGGTCTGGCGGATGGCTGTGCGGCACTGGGCATTCCGGTCACCGGCGGCAACGTCAGCTTCTACAACCAGACCGGGACCGACGGCGATCATGCCCACCCCGGTCGTCGGCGTCCTGGGTGTGATCGACGACGTCACCCGCCGCATCCCGACCGCGATGGGCACCGAACCGGGCGAGACGCTGATTCTGCTCGGCGACACCCGCGACGAATTCGACGGATCGATCTGGGCGCAAGTCACCGCCGACCACCTGGGTGGGCGGCCGCCCGCGGTCGACCTGGCCCGCGAGCGTCTGCTGGCCGACGTGCTGAGTGCAGCGTCTCGCGACGGGCTGGTGTCCGCGGCCCACGACCTGTCCGAAGGCGGGCTGGCGCAGGCCGTGGTGGAATCGGCGCATGGCCGGCGAAACAGGTTGCCGCATCGTCCTTCCCGAAGGTGCCGACCCGTTCGTCACGTTGTTCTCCGAGTCGTCCGGCCGGGTGCTGGTGGCGGTACCGCGCACCGAGGAGAGCCGTTTCACGTCGATGTGCGAGGCGCGGGGACTCCCCGCCACCCGGATCGGCGTCGTCGACCAAGGCTCGGACTCGGTCGAGGTACAAGGTTTGTTCACCGTGTCACTGGCCGAGTTGCGCAGCACGTCCGAAGGGGTGCTGGCCGCCCTTCTGCGATGAGCGACGAGCCGAGCGGGCGCCATCCGCTGCTGGTGTGGGCGTGGAGCCTGGTCCGGCTGAAATTCGTCGGGGTGGTGTTCGGCGCGCTGTTCTTCTGCTTGTCGCTGACGCCGTCGCTGGTGCCGCGAGACTGGTTGTTCCAGGGCCTGATTGGCGGTGTGAACGCCGCCTTCGGCTACGGGCTGGGTGTCGTGATCGGCAAGGCGGTGAACCGCCTGGTGCTTACGCGGCGCCCGGTGGTGGCCGCCGTCGCCGCGGGTGCTGTGGTGGATGAAGGCGGCGGTCGTGGTGCTCGCGCCGACAGCCTGCGTGCTGATGCTGATCCCGGCCGCGTCCTGGCAGCGGCAGTTGTCGGCGCTGATGGGCATCGAGGGGCCGACGAATCCGGGCTACCTGCGCACGCTGGCCGTCGCGGCTGTGGTCGGCGCGCTGCTGGTGTCGGCGTTCCGGGTGCTCGTCGACGCGGTCAAACTGCTGGCGCGCATGCTGATTCGGCGATGGCACCTGCACGACGAGGTGGCGCTGTTCATCGGCACCACGATCGTGGTGGCGTTGCTGGTCACCCTGATCGACGGGGTGCTCGTCCGCGCGTTCTTCGCCGGCGCCAACGCGGTCTTCCAACCCCAGGACAGTGCGACGCCCGCGGGTGTCGCGCAACCACAGTTGCCGGAAAAGTCCGGCAGCCCAACGTCGTTGGCGCCGTGGAGCACGCTGGGATATCAGGGCCGCGCCTTCGTCGGCGCCGGCCCGCATGCCGCCGAGCTGAGCAAGATCAACGGCGCGCCGGCCAAAGAGCCGATCCGGGTGTACGCCGGGCTGCACACCGCCCCCGACGACCAAGGCCGGCTGGACGTACGTGGCCAACGAGCTCGAGCGCACCGGCGCGTTCACCCGCAAGGTCCTGGTCATCGCGCCGACCACCGGCACCGGCTGGATCGACCCGGTGGCGGCGAGTTCGCTGGAGACGATGTACAACGGCGACACCGCGATCGTCGGTGTGCAGTACTCCTATCTGCCGAGCTGGATTTCGTTCCTGGCGGACCGGCAGAAGTCGATGGACTCCGGCCGGATGCTGATCAACGCCGTCCACCAGCGGTGGGCGCAACTGCCTGCCGCAGCACCGGCCCAAGTTGGTGCTCTACGGCGAGAGCCTGGGGTCGATTGGCGGGCCAGGCCGCGTTCGGCTGGCTGCCCGACATCCGGCGGATGGGTTTCGACGCGGTGCTGTGGGTCGGGCCGCCGCAGGAGAGCACGCTGTGGCACGCGTTGATCGCGCGCCGCGATCCCGGCACCACCGAAGTGCAGCCCCGGTACGACAACGGGCGGACCGTGCGGTTCTCCGAAGCCAACGATCCCGCCGACGTCACCCGGGTCACCGGGCCGCCATGGGCCGGCACCCGCGTGCTGTTCCTGCAGCACCCGTCCGACCCGGTGGTCTGGTGGTCGCCCGACCTGTTGTTCAGCCGCCCGGACTGGCTCACCGAGCCCCGCGGCCATGACCGCAGTCCGGCGATGCAATGGAGTCCGGTCGTGACGTTCTGGCAGGTCAGTGCCGACTTGACCAATGCCGAAGGGGTTCCCGGCGGGCACGGACACAACTACAGCAACGACATCCTGGACGGCTTCGCCGCGGTCGCCCCGCCGGACGGCTGGACCGCAGGCCGACACCGAGCGCATCCGCGCCGCACTCGGGATGTGAGCCATGGCAGCCCGTCAGAACGCCGATCCGGCACAGACCCGCGATGCCGTCCGCGCCGTCGAAGGCTGGCTACGCGACGACAGTCACCCGGCGCCGAGCCGAGCCGAGCTGGCGGCGGCGGTCCGGCTCACCGCGCGCACGCTGGCCGCCGAGGCGCCCGGCGCCAGCGTCGAGGTCCGAATTCCGCCGTTCGTCGCGGTGCAGTGCATTTCCGGGCCGACGGCATACCCGCGGCACCCCACCCAACGTCGTCGAGACCGATCCCCGAACCTGGCTGCTGCTGGCGACCGGACTCCTGCAGGTGCCCGACGCGACGAGCACCGGGCGCGGTGCGCCTCTCCGGTTCGCGGGCTCCAGAGATTGCGGGCTGGCTGCCGGTGGTGCGGCTGAGCGGTTAGGTCAGCGGCGCAAATCCGGAACGCACCAGATCGACACTCGTAGCAACGATTTCGCCCAGGTCGCCGGTACAGCCGTCGTCGCCCCATTCTTGGACGGCCACCACAAGCGCCGCCGCCAGAGTGGCTCCCGCGACCTCGGCGACGAGGTCGAGGTTGGGAACGCCCGCGTAGCGGGTCTTGATGAAGTCGGTCAGCACCTCGGCGAAGGACGACTGCACGACGCGTAGATGCGCCGCGATGCGTTCGGCGGATATCAACGTCGAACGGGCCATCGCGGCCTGGCGAACCACCTCCACGTCGTGCGGAAAACTCGCCACGCTCGCTAACACGGCATCGAACAGCGACTCCGAGGCGGGTCGTTGCGCCAACGCCTCGGCCAGCCATTCCAGGTGGGTGTCGTAATCCTGGAACAGAACGGCTTCCTTGCTGGGGAAGTGCCGGAAGAAAGTCCGCTCGGTCACGCCGGCCTCGGTGGCCAGCTGTGTCACCGTCACATTGGCGAACCCCTTGCTGGCGAACTGCGCCAGCGCAACCCGACGCAACGCCTCATGCGTCGACCGCCGGCGCAGCTCATGAAGGTTGGTCGACTCTGTCATCGCGCCAGATGCTATCTCGACGTTCCGGAATGCGTCAGGGCTGACATCTTCCCATTGTGTCAGTACTGACATATTCTGCCAACCATGACTGACTATGACGCGATCGTTGTCGGCGCTGGGCACAACGGCCTGACGGCGGCAGCCATCCTGCAGGGTGCGGGCCTGCGCACGCTCTGCCTGGAGGCCAACACCTACAGCGGTGGAATGGCCGCGACGGTCGAGCTCATCGACGGATTCCGCTACGAGATCGCGGGATCGGTGCAGTTCCCCACCGCCCCCCAGATCACCAAAGAGCTTGGCCTGGACGCTCTTCCGACCGTCGACGCCGAAGTGATGTCGGTAAACATCGGTGAGTCCGGCGAGGAGCCGATGGTCTTCTACCGCGATCCGATGCAGCTGATGACGCATCTCGGCGAGAAACACGGGGCCGACGCGATCATGGGCATGGCCGAGTTGATCGGCTGGAGTCAAGGGCCGGCGAAAGCGCTGGGCCGATTCGAGGTGCGCACACCGCCGAAGACGCTCGACGAGATGTACGCCTGCGCGGCCAACGAAACAGAACGTGCTGCGATTCATCAGATGCTGTTCGGCTCGGCGATGGACGCCATCGACCGCTACCTGCCGGACAGGCAGAAGCACGCGATCATGCGCGGGATGCTCGCGTTCCTGGCCGTCAACTCCACCTATCGCGGTCCGTACACCCCCGGCAGCGCGACCTGCCTGGCCTTTGCGCTGGCCGTGCCCGACGACAGCACCGCCATGATGACCAAGCTCGCCGGCGGTATCGGAGCGCTCACCGAACACCTGCACGAGCTATTCGTCTCCCGTGGTGGCGAGATGCGCTTCCGGACCAAAGTCGACAAGATCCTCGTGGAACACGACCGCGTCACCGGCGTGCGACTCCGCGACGGGTCAACGATCAGCGCACCCGTCGTGGTCTCCAACCTCGCGCCCGACCTCACCCTTACCGATCTCGTCGGCGACGAGCACCTACCCGCCGACTTGATCGCCCGGTTGAGCGGTCGCGACCACCGCGCGGCATTCATCCAAATGCATTTCGCTCTCGACGGCCTGCCGGAGTTCGCCGCCGCCCTACGAACTGCTCAACGAACCCGGTATGCAGCAGTCCATCGGGATCTTCGGCTCACCCGAAGAACAGCAGCGCCAGTGGGAGATGTGCACCCGCGGCTTGGTGCCCGACAATCCGTCGCTCGGTATGCAGATCCCGTCCTGCATGGACCCCGGTCTGGCGCCGCCCGGCAAGCACGCCGCGAGCGCGTATGCATATGCGTTTCCCGTCGAAGCCAGCCGAGACCAGCACGGGCGTCTGAAAAATGAGATGGCGCAACGGGTTATCGAGAAGATCACCCGCCTTGCGCCTAACTTCCGGGACATCGT
The DNA here is from genome assembly GCA_963796825.1 of uncultured Actinomycetota bacterium. Taxonomy (GTDB): domain Bacteria; phylum Actinomycetota; class Actinomycetes; order Mycobacteriales; family Mycobacteriaceae; genus Mycobacterium. The sequence goes on along the minus strand of CAWCNE010000002.1, from coordinate 819,072 downwards.
CATCCGGCACATCACGTTCGCGCCGTACCACATGCAGACGATGTTCGGCGCCCCGTCGGGCGACTTCTGCCACGGCCTGTTGCATCCGGACCTGATGGGGCCGAACCGGCCCGGACCCAAGGGCTTCATCGACCTGCCGATTCCGGTTGAAGGGCTGTATCTGGCAAGCGCCGGGTGCCACGGCGGCCCCGGTATCACCTTCACTCCCGGCTATAACGCCGCATATCAGGCGCTCGACGATCGGGCGGCGGGGTAACCGCTCTGCGCGAGCCAGATAGAGACCGCTGTGGCATATGCGACATTTGGCACTTCTTGGGGCTGCTGAGCTGCAAAAATCATGCGTGTCGCGCCGCAACACGCGGGCGCAATTCGCTGCCACCCCCAACGTTTCCGTAGACTTCACCGAGTCACCATCCGTTCCCTGGGGAGCCGCCGCACCGTGACCATCCAAGAGCCAGTACCTGACGAGAATCCGCCCGGCGAAGAATGCGGTGTATTCGGGGTCTGGGCCCCCGGCGAAGAAGTCGCCAAGATGACCTACTACGGCCTCTACGCGCTGCAGCACCGCGGCCAGGAAGCCGCCGGCATCGCCGTCGCGGACGGGTCGCAGGTGCTGGTGTTCAAGGATCTCGGCCTGGTCAGTCAGGTCTTCGACGAGCAGACGCTGGCCGCGATGGAAGGCCACGTCGCCGTCGGGCACTGCCGGTACTCCACCAGCGGCCAGCCGACGTGGGAGAACGCCCAGCCGGTCTTCCGTAACACCGCCGCCGGCACCGGAGTCGCGTTGGGGCACAACGGCAATCTGGTCAACAGCGCCGAACTCGTCTCCCGCGCCCGCGCGGCCGGACTGATCAACCCCAGGGCGCCGGGTGCGGCCAACACCGACTCCGACGTGCTGGGCGCGTTGCTGGCGCACGGCGCCGCCGACTCCAGCCTGGAACAGGCCGCGCTCGAACTGCTGCCGACCGTGCGCGGCGCGTTCTGCCTGACGTTCATGGACGAGAACACCCTGTACGCCGCGCGTGACCCGTTCGGCGTGCGGCCGCTGTGCCTGGGACGACTGGACCGCGGCTGGGTGGTCGCGTCGGAAACCGCCGCGCTGGACATCGTCGGCGCATCGTTCGTCCGCGAGATCGAACCCGGCGAGTTGCTGGCGATCGACGCCGACGGCGTCCGGTCGACCCGGTTCGCCAACCCCGAACCCAAGGGCTGCATCTTCGAATACGTCTACCTGGCGCGGCCGGACAGCACGATCTCCGGCCGGTCGGTGCACGGCGCCCGACTGGATATCGGCCGCCGACTGGCCCGCGAAAGCCCGATCGACGCCGACCTGGTGATCGGTGTCCCGGAATCCGGCACACCCGCCGCGGTCGGCTATGCGCAGGAATCCGGCATCCCCTACGGCCAGGGCCTGATGAAGAACGCCTACGTCGGGCGCACTTTCATCCAGCCGTCGCAGACCATCCGTCAGCTCGGAATCCGGCTGAAGTTAAATCCGCTCAAGGAAGTCATCCGCGGCAAGCGGCTGATCGTCGTCGACGACTCGATCGTGCGGGGCAACACCCAGCGCGCTCTGGTCAGGATGCTGCGCGAGGCCGGCGCCGTCGAAGTGCATGTGCGGATCGCGTCGCCACCGGTGAAGTGGCCGTGCTTCTACGGCATCGACTTCCCGTCGCCGGCCGAACTGATCGCGAACGCCGTCGAAGACGAAGACGAGATGCTCGAAGCGGTGCGGCACGCCATCAACGCCGACACGCTGGGCTACATCTCGCTGCGCGAGTCTGGTCGCCGCGACCGAGCAACCCACCTCGCGGCTGTGCTCGGCCTGCTTCGACGGCAAGTATCCGATCGAATTGCCCAGCGAGACGGCGCTTGGCAAGAACGTCATCGAGCAGATGCTCGCCAACGCCGCGCGAGGAGCCGGGCACGTCGGACATCAGCCACGAGCTATCGCCGGAGGCCGAGCAGGCCGCCGTGCTACGGCATCCCTAGCCTCACGAGTCGCACGAGTGGGAGATACCCGCGCCGGGCGTCGACCGGTAGCCTTTAGCGCGATGACCGACCGCGGAAAAGACCCGGCTGCCCCGGGCGCTACGTATGCATCGGCCGGAGTCGATATCGAAGCCGGGGACCGCGCCGTCGAATTGTTCAAGCCGCTGGCCTCCAAAGCCACCAGACCCGAGGTGATCGGCAAGCTCGGCGGCTTCGCCGGACTCTTCGCGCTGCGCGGCGACTACCGCGAGCCGCTGCTGGCCGCATCCAGCGACGGGGTGGGCACCAAGCTGGCCGTCGCCCAGGCGATGGACAAGCACGACACCGTCGGCCTGGACCTGGTGGCGATGGTTGTCGACGACCTGGTGGTCTGCGGCGCCGAGCCGTTGTTCCTGCTGGACTACATCGCGCTCGGCCGCATCGTGCCGGAACGCCTCAACGCGATCGTCGGCGGTATCGCCGAAGGATGCGTGCGCGCGGGCTGTGCGCTGCTCGGCGGCGAAACCGCCGAGCATCCCGGCCTGATCGAGCCTGACCACTACGACATCTCCGCCACCGGCGTCGGCGTCGTCGAGGCTGAGAACCTGCTCGGCCCCGACCGGGTCAAACCCGGAGACGTGCTCATCGCGATGGGATCGTCGGGTCTGCACTCCAACGGATACTCGCTGGCCCGCAAGGTCCTGCTCGAGATCGATCGGGGCAACCTGGAGGGTTACGTCGAAGAGTTCGGCCGCACGCTGGGCGAAGAGATGCTCGAGCCGACCATCATCTACGCCAAAGACTGTCTCGCGCTGGCCGCCGAAACCCAGGTCCGGACGTTCTGCCACGTCACCGGCGGCGGGCTGGCCGGCAACCTGGAGCGCGTCATCCCGAACGGGCTGCTCGCCGAGGTGGATCGCGGTACCTGGACGCCGGCACCGGTGTTCGCGATGATCGCCCAGCGTGGCCGGGTCTCGCGCGCCGAGATGGAGAAGACCTTCAACATGGGCGTCGGCATGATCGCGGTCGTGGCGCCGGAAGACACCGATCGCGCGCTGGCGATTCTGACCGCCCGACACTTGAACTGCTGGGTCCTGGGCACGATCAACAAGGGTGGAAAAGCCGGTCCGCGAGCCAAACTCGTCGGGCAGCACCCACAGGTTCTAGATTTCGGCTCGCCGTCAAGGCGAGCCGCGGGACAGCCTCAGCGGTGCTCGATCGCAGCCAGGGATCGTCGCCCTCCGACTGGTCGGCGTCCTCATCGCCCGACCCGGACAGCTCCTGCCGAAGCCGATCGAAATCGGTCTGCGGTGAGCTGTACTTAAGGTCTCGAGCAACCTTGGTCTGCTTCGCCTTAGCCCGGCCACGGCCCATGGGGGAACCCCCTCGCGCAATAACGGAGCGGCCCAACATGTAGGCGGCTCCGATCTTTTGTCGTTATTGTCCTGACGACAGTTTACCGTGCCCGGTGGCTGCGTGCTGTTGCGCCCCGCACCCTTCGACAGACCGTCATCGGACGGTTCCCCGCAACCGCTCTACGGCCACCCGACCGGCGCCCGGCCCGTCCGCCGCCGGTAGCGATCCGGCGTCGATCATCGCCGCGACTTCGGCGTCGCCGCCGGTACTCAGCGCGGTGTCGGCGGGTATCCCGCGCTTGAGCAACGCCAAGGCCACCGGGCCCAGATCGACGTGGTCGACGACGGTTCCCAGCCGGCCCACCGCGCGGCCGCCGGCGAGCACGGCATCGCCGGTAGCGGGCCGGTCCACCGACCCGTCCAGGTGCAACAGCACCAGCATCCGCGGCGGTTTGCCCAGGTTATGCACCCGGGCAACGGTTTCCTGGCCGCGGTAGCAGCCCTTGTCGAGATGGACGGCGCCCGGCCGCCGATCCAGCCCACCTCGTGCGGGATGGTGCGCTCGTCGGTGTCGACGCCGAGCCGTGCCCGCACCGCCGCGACCCGGTGGGCTTCGTAGGCCCAGACCCCGGCCGGGCGCACCCCGGCGTCGGTCAACCGGCGCTGCAGATCCGCGGACTCGACCGCGGTCGACCAGCACATCGAGCTCGACCTGGCCCGGGTTGGCCTCGGTCATGCGGCGGACGAAACCGCCACCGCATCGGCGCCGCGGCCACCTCGGTGGGCAACGCGTCCAACCCGAGCGCGTCGAGCACCGCTGCGTCGCCGAGCTGCGGCCCCAGCAGTGAGAGCACCGCCAGGTCGGCTGCGGCCGGCGGTCACCTGCGACCAGAACACCATCTTGCGCAGGTAATCCAGCAGCGGCTCGCCGCGCCACGGCTCGGTGTCGAGATAGCTGACGCCGCCGAGCTCGGTCTGGATCCAGTGGTCTTCGACCCGGCCCTGGCCGTCGAGGCTGAGGTTCTGCGTGCTCGCGCCGTCGGGAAGTTCGCTGACGTGCTGCGTGGAGATGCTGTGCAGCCAGGTCTGCCGGTCGGCGCCGGTCAGCGTGAGCACACCGCGATGCGACCGATCGACCAGAACGGCACCGGTTTCGGCGGAGCGCTGCTCACCCAGCGGGTCGCCGTAGTGCCAGATGGCGCCGGCGTCTGGGCCGGTTTCGGGGGCGGGAACTGCGGACACACGTCAACTCTACGGGCCTCGGCGCTCGGTCATCTGGCGGCGACCTGCTGCGACCGGCTTCGCCGCTCTTGCAATCGCCGCTAGTGTCTTCGTCCATGACGGACCCGGGCGTGATCGTCACGCTCGACGGCGAGGTGCACCCGGCGGATACACCGCTGCTGTTCGCCGACGACCTCGCCGCAGTGCGCGGCGACGGTGTCTTCGAGACTCTGCTGGTCCGCGACGGTGGTGCGTGTCTGGTCGAGGCGCACCTGGGTCGGCTCGAGCCACTCGGCCAAACTTCTCGAGCTGCCCGCGCCGGACCTGACGGCCTGGCGGCGCGCGATCGACCAGGCAGCGCGGCAGTGGACCAGCGACAGACGAACGACGAGGCGGCGATGCGCCTGGTCGTACAGCCGCGGCCGGGAACGCGGCTCGGCGCCTACCGCATACGTGACGGTGAACCCGGTCGCCGACCGGATCGCCACGGTCCGCCGCGACGGCTTGGCGGCGATGACGTTGCCCCGCGAGCTGCCGTCGGCCGGTGTCGAGGACGATGCCGTGGCTGCTGGCCGGCGCCAAGACGCTGTCGTACGCCATCAACATGGCCGCGCTGCGGCATGCCGACCGCCATGGCGCCGGCGACGTCATCTTCGTCAGCTCGGACGGCTACATCCTGGAAGGCCCACGTTCGACCGTCGTGATCGCCGCCGACGGCGACGACGGCAATGTGTGCCTGCTGACCCCGCCGCCCTGGTATCCGATCCTGCGCGGCACCACGCAGCAGGCTCTGTTCGCGGTGGCTCGCGCCAAGGGCTACGACTGCGACTACCGCGCCCTGCGTGTCGCCGATCTGATTGCCGCGCAAGGAATTTGGCTGGTATCGAGCATGACGCTGGCCGCGCGAGTGCACACCCTTGACGGCCGGGCGCTGCCGCGGGCTCCGCTGACGGCGGAATTCGCCGAGCTGGTCGACGCCGCGATCGTCAGCGACCGCTGAAATCGGTTGTCGCAGCGGCGCACAGCGGGTACCTTCGCCTGTACACAAGAAGGGAGGTGGTCTGAGAAATTGATAGCTTATTGGACTTGTGAGGTGGCTGCCCGCTAGCAGCACCGGCTGGAAAGAACCACCTGCGCTGCGCTGGCGAATTCCCCGCAGTCACCCAGCCCCCGAGCCTCCGGTCTGTCCAGCCTGGAACTACGGCTCGGGGGCTGCCCATTTTCCAGGTCAGCCCGACAAGCCGTTCTGCGTCAACCGGTCAGGTCGTCAGCCGACGAATCGCGCGAGCCGCGCGGACAGATGCGGAATCAGTCCGCCGTCGGCGTCCACCCGCTCTTCGACGTAGGCCAGATCGCCACCCTCGACGATGCCGTAGAGCCGCTTGGCCCCGCCGACCAGCACGCCGGACCGGCTGCGGGCCAACGCGTCGGTGGCCAGCTCCCACGATGACTGGTTGAGCGGACGACCGTAGAACAGCTCGACGTACCCGGCGGAATGCGCCAGCAGCAACTCGATGGCATGCGACTCGGTCGGGTCGTCGGGTTCGTTGACGAAGCGCCAGTAGCCGGTTTCACGCAAGTCGGGCCCCTCGTACTCGCCGGTATCGCTGACCCGCCAGGACCGGGCCTCCCAGTTCAGATAGTCGCCACCGTCATGGGAGACCACGATCTGCTGCCCGAACCGGTAATCGCCGTCGGGCCCGCGGCCCTTCCCCTTCGCCGCGCCACACCCCGACCAGCGGGAGCAACGCCAGCAGGGCGTCGTTCAGGTTGGCGCCCTCGCGCAGGTTGGCGGTGTCCGCCGGGACCGGCAGGTCGTCGAAGACCGGGACATTGCGGGTCGCCGTCGCCTTCGCGCGTTCGGCCGCGGCGGCCACCGCACGATCGCCGGAGCCGGGTGTCCGGGCCGATTCGTCGCCGGCGGCGATCAGACGCCGCTCCTCAGCATCGCTGCGCTCTGCATCGTCACCGGCGTCGGTCAAGCGCCGCTCCTCAGCATCGCTGCGCTCTGCATCGTCACCGGCGGCGTTGTCGTCCGCGTCGTACTGGGAGGTCACGATTCGTCGGTGATCAGCCGGTACAGCGTGTACAGCGCGAACCAGGAGATGAACACGACCGCCGCGACGAGCATGATCTCGAAGAACAGAACCACGACGACGAGTCTAGTGCGGCGAGACCGGTCAGGCGATCTTGATGTCGACCTCGTGGATGCCCGCGCCCTTCGGCTCGACGACCGCATCACCGTTGCCCGCGGCCGACAGCGCACGCAGCGTCCACGATCCGGGGGCCGCGAAGAACCGGAAGTCACCGGTGGCCGATGCGACGACCTCGGCGGTGAACTCGCCCGAGGAGTCCAGCAGTCGCACGAACGAACCGCCCACGGCCTGGCCGGAGCTATCCACCACGCGGCCGGTGATGACCGTTTCCTTCTCCAGGTCGACGCTGGCCGGCAGAGTCTGTCCTTGCTTTGGCGCAGAGCACATAATCAGCTTCCCAACTCGATCGGGGCCCCAACCAGGGAGCCGTATTCGGTCCAACTGCCGTCGTAGTTCTTGACGTTCCGGTGTCCCAGCAACTCCTGCAGGACGAACCAGGTGTGCGACGAACGTTCCCCGATTCGACAGTAGGCAATCGTCTCCTTCGACCCGTCCAGTCCGGCGTCGGCGTAGATCTTGGCCAGCTCGTCGTCGGATTTGAAGGTGCCGTCGTCGTTGGCCGTCTTGCTCCACGGCACGTTGATCGCGCCCGGGATGTGGCCGGGTCGCTGGCTCTGCTCCTGCGGCAGATGGGCCGGCGCCAGGATCTTGCCGGAGAACTCGTCCGGCGAGCGCACGTCGACCAGGTTCTTCTCGTTGATCGCGGCCAGCACCTCGTCGCGGAACGCCCGGATCGAGTTGTCGGCGGACTTCGCGGTGTAGCTGGTGGCGGGCGCGGTCTCACCGTGTCGGTGGAAAACGCCCGCCCGTCGAGCTGCCACTTCTTGCGGCCACCGTCGAGCAGCTTGACGTCCTCGTGGCCGTACAGCTTGAAGTACCAGTACGCGTAGGCGGCGAACCAGTTGTTGTTGCCGCCGTAGAGAACGACGGTGTCGTCGTTGGCGATGCCGCGATCGCTGAGCAGCTTGGAGAACTGCTCGGCGTCGACGAAGTCACGACGGACCGGGTCTTGCAGATCGGTACGCCAGTCCAGCTTCACCGCGCCGGCGATGTGGCCGTCGTCGTAGGCGCTGGCGTCTTCGTCGACCTCGACGAAGACCACGTGGTCGGCATCGAGATTGCTCTGGGCCCAGTCGGCGGAGACCAGGACGTCGGAGCGTGCCATATGGGGGATCCTTTCGATCGCTAGGAGGTGCTGTGGGCCGGCTTCAGGCGCGCCACGAGCGGGTAGAGCTGGCAGCCCAGGCAGATGCCGAAGGCTGCGTTGAGGAACGCGGCGACCAGTGCCGCGCCGGTGAGCACGACGCCCGAACAGTGAAGCGCCAGTGGCGAATCCGATCGCGGCCGGGGCCGCGAAGAGCAAGCCGACCAGCTGGGCGAACTTCAGCGGGGCGACGGGCTCGCGCTCGCGGACCGGGCTCAGTCGCGGCGCGACGAGCTTGGCGAACACCAGGCCGTAGGGGTGGCGGCGCGGCCCGGCCAGTGCGCCGATCGCGAAGACGACGGACTGCACGCCGAGGATGATCGCGGCGGCCGGCGGGCTGACCCCGGAGACGAGCAGGGTGATGACCAGCACCGCGGTGGTGATCCAGGCCGCACGAACGCGGTCCCCGGACGTCGACCTGGTCGGGGGTGTTGGGGTTCGACATGATGCTGCTCCTGATTGCTCTATGCACGGCTTTTGTGGCGGCGCGCGCCACGGGGTTTCTGGCTGCTCCGAGCGCGGCGCGAGAAGGCGCGGCTACTCAGCAGCTACAACAACAGCAACAGCCCGCGACGCGGCACAGATCAACTGCGCGGCGACTGGTGAGCATGAGCTCGACGCGGGCGGACACGCCATGCAGCTTACCCAATGGCGACGTCATCAAGCCAACAGCGGTGCCAGCGCCGACCGCAGGTCATCGGCTTTCGGCACACCCGCGGTCCGGTAGCGCTGCCGGCCGTCCGCATCGAAGATGAAGGTGGTCGGCAGCGACAACACCGAAAGGCGGCGCGCCGCGCCCGGATTGGCGTCCATATCGATCTCGACTGTGCGACCGCGTCGAGGTCCCCAAAGTCAGTGCAGACCTGATCGACCACGCGGCGCACCTGAGTGCACGGTCCGCACCACGAGGCGCTGAAATGCACGACGGTCGGTCCGTCAGAGGACAGGCCCAGGTCGCTGGTGTCCACGTGGTCCGACGCCTCCGGATCGGTCGCCCGGACCTCGCCGGCCCGACGGGCCATCAACCAGCCGATCAGTGCTGCCGCGGCCAGCGCGGCGACCACCGCCACGATTGCTGAAGTCACTGGCGCCGCCCCTCCTCGTCACTGCGTTCCGCGTCGTCCCCGGCGCACGTCATGCCCGGTTGAACCCGTCGAGGGTGATCGTTAATCCCGTCGTGATGCCCTCGATGATCACGTCCGAGCCCCGTGCGCCCTGGGTCGTCGGCGCCACACCGAACGGCAGCTTCTGATCGGGCAGCCGCCGGCGAATGCGGCCAGCACCGCGTCGCGCTTGTCGTCGGGAACCGGCTGGTTGGCGGTGTTCGGTCCGGTGAGCACGCCGGTGGGGGTGAATACCAGCGTGGTTTGTCGTCGCCGGCCATCGACAGGTCCACGGCGACGCTGACCCGTTTGTCGAAGTGGGCCGCCCGCGGGGTGCCGCTGAACACCAGGTCGTGGCTGCCGGAGATCCCCGATTCGGTGGTACCGCCGGTGGCGTTGTTGGTGTCTTTGGCGGGTGCCTCGACGATCAGGTCACGGATGCCCAGGTAGTGGCCGAGATGCCGCGAGTCGATGATGATCCGGCTTTCCAGCTTGCCGACCGGCAGCTTGGCATCCGGCCTGATCAGCCACGACGCATCGGTCAGGTCGACCGAGTGCATGGTGGCCTCGAGCGTGGCTTTGCCGATCACCGGGCGATCGACCGCGGTGGCCTTGATCTCCACGTCTTCGTAGCGGTGCCGCATCGCCTGCGGGATGAGCGGGAAACGCGATGATCGCGACGAACGGGTCGAAGCCCAGGTGGGCCTTGTCGCGCACCACCCGGGCCAGCCGATACTCCGCGTAGATGCTGGTCCCGAAGTCGACGCCGGCGGCGCGCGAGCAGCACCACCACGACGGCCAGCAGCACAGCCGCCACACCGACCAGCACCTTACGCATCCGCATATTGTGGCCTACCCGCGGTCGGGTGTGCATCGTCACCGTCGTCGAGCGCGCTGCTCGGATGACGCGGCTCCTGCTCAGAGCGTGCCGGTCTGCATCGTCACCGCGTGGCGCGGTCCTCCTCAGACCGTGCCGGTCTGCATCGTCACCGCGCGAAAGACCTGGCTGCAAGCTATCGTTTAATGACCTGGCCGTTAAACTTCGTATCCCAACCATGAATTTTGGGAGACGCCTTTCCCATGAAACGCTGGAGGGGCTTGCTTGGACCTGCTGCTGCTAACCCCCGAGCCGAATCCGGACGTGGTTCTGCCGTCCTTGTCGCTGCTCGCCCACACCCTGCGCACAGCGCCGCCGGACGTCTCGTCGCTGCTGGAGGCGGGCAGCGCTGACATCTTGATCGTCGACGCGCGACTGGACCTGCCCGCAGCACGCGGCCTGTGCCGCCTGCTGGGTTCCACCGGCCGGTCGATCCCGGTGGTGGTCGTGGTCAACGAGGGCGGGTTGGTGGCCGTCAACGCCGACTGGGGATTGGACGAGATCCTGCTGCCCGGCACCGGGCCCGCCGAGATCGACGCCCGGCTGCGACTGCTCATCGGCCGGCGAGGCAACCTGCAGGACCAGGAGGGCGTCGGCAAGATCAGCCTCGGCGAACTCGTGATCGACGAGGGCACCTACACCGCCCGACTGCGCGGTCGTCCGCTCGACCTCACCTACAAGGAGTTCGAGCTGCTGAAGTACCTGGCCCAGCATGCCGGGCGGGTGTTCACCCGGGCCCAATTGCTGCACGAGGTATGGGGTTACGACTTCTTCGGCGGCACTCGCACGGTCGACGTGCACGTGCGTCGGCTGCGAGCCAAGCTCGGCCCGGAGTACGAAGCGCTGATCGGCACGGTGCGCAACGTGGGCTACAAAGCGGTCCGGCCCGACCCGCGGCCGGCCACCGAGCAGCGAGGCCGTCGCCGACGACGACGATCCCGACGTCAGACACTCACCAAGAACCGCTGGCCGATCCGCTGCACAGCCAGTGACGGCGCCGCAATGGCGGGCGGCGCTGGCCGCCGACGAGCAACAGCAGGTCCGTGAACTCATCACTGCAGCAAGGCGAATTCGATGGGGTGGCACCCGTCGGTGAGCAGGTTCTGCGCGAGTTGGCGCATGACCGCACCGAGCATCTGCTGGCCACCGACGCACGCGGCGAGCAGGTCCTCGGCTATCTGAATCTGTCCGCCGAGCCGCAGGATGGGTCCGCGATGGCGGAGTTGGTGGTGCACCCGGACGCGCGACGAGCGCGGTATCGGCGCAGCGATGATCCGGGCCGCATTATCCAAAACCGATGGGAGAACCGCTTTTGGGCGCACGGCACCCTGGAGCTCGGCGCGCGCGACCGCGTCGGCGCTGGGCTTGTCGCCGGTTCGCGAACTCGTCCAGATGCGCCGCTGATCTCAACGGCATCGCCGAGCCCGAAGTGCCCGAAGGCGTGCGTATCCGCACCTACGCCGGCACGGCCGACGACGCAGAGCTGTTGCGGGTCAACAACGCCGCCTTCGCGACGCACCCCGAACAGGGCGGCTGGACCGATGCCGACCTCGCCGAGCGACGTGCCGAGTCCGTGGTTCGACCCCGAAGGGCCTGTTCCTGGCTTTCAGCGAGCAGACCGACGCCCTGCTCGGCTTCCACTGGACGAAAGTGCACGCCGACGAAGCGGGCCTCGGCGAGGTCTATGTCGTCGGCGTCGACCCAGCCGCGCAGGGCAGCGGTCTGGGTGGTCTGCTGACCGCGGTGGGCGTCGCCTACCTGGCGCGACAGGCTGGCCGGGGCCGCCTGAACCGACGGTGATGCTCTACGTCGAGTCGGACAACACCGCGGCGCTGCGGACCTATCGGCGGCTGGGATTCACCCAGTACAGCGTCGACACCGCGTACGCGCGCGGCTGACGTGTTCACCCCGCGTTCACCGTTCCGGTGGACACCGTCTACACCCGACGCATAGTTTCGCCGGTGGCCTGACTCCGTGGCCGGGAGTGTCGCTGGCGGACAGAATCATTGAGAAAGCGAGATCGGTGATGCTCCATGCGGTGCGCGCAGCCGCTGGTGGCCGCCGTGCTCGCGGGTGCCGATGTCTACCGGCTGCGGCAGCGACAGCAACCTGCACGGTATGACGGCGCCGACGGGTCCGGTGAACTGCGACGGCAAGACCCGATCTGACCGCCGAGGGATCCACCGCGCAGCAGAACGCGATCGCATTGTTCAACATGGACTGGGCTCAGCTGTGCCCCGGTAAGCAGTTGGCCTACAACCCGACCGGTTCGGGCGCCGGACGCGAGCAGTTCATCGCCAGGCACGTGGATTTCGCCGGGCTCGGACTCGCCGCTGACCCACGATCAGGTCGACGCGGCCGCCGATCGCTGCAACGGCAATCCGGCCTGGCATCTGCCGATGGTCTTCGGGCCGATCGCGATCGCCTTCCACCTCGACGGTGTCAAACAACTGGTCGTCAACGCCGACGTGCTGGCCAAGATCTTCAGCGGCGCGATCACCGACTGGGACGACCCGGCCATCGTCAGGCTCAATCCCGGCGTGCCGCTGCCCAACACCAAGATCTCGCCGATCTACCGGTCGGACTCCTCGGGAACCACCGACAACTTTCAGAAGTATCTGGCCGCGGCCGCCCCGAACAGCTGGACGCGAGGCGCCGGCAGCGAGTTCCAGGGCGGCGTCGGCGAGGGCGCGCAGAAGTCCGCCGGCATCATCCAGGCCGTGCACGTCCGCGTCCGGCGACGATCGGCTACGTCGAGAAGGGCTTCGCCGATCAAAGCGGTGTGCCGTACGCGCAAATCAACGATCGGCAGCGGAGCGGTCGCGCTCACCGACGACGCGGCCCGCAAGGCCATCGACGGCGCCACCTTCGCCGGCGCCGGAAACGACCTGGAACTCGACCTGAAGTCGATTTACCGCACCCAGTGCCGCGGGCGCCTATCCCGCTGGTGATGGCCACCTACGAGATCGTCTGCTCCAAGGGCTACGACCCTGCGACCAGCGCCGCGGTCAAATCCCTGCTGACTGTGGCCGCCGACAACGCACAAGGCGGTCTGTCGACCGCCGGTTATGTCCCGCTGCCGGACAAGTTCAAGAAGCGCCTGCTCACGGCGATCAACGCGATCCGGTGAACGGACGAACTACCCTATGGCCGAGAGCAGCCAACTGATGGGGAGACAGTGACCACGCCGAATCCAGCCGATACCGGTTCGGTTGGAGTGGCCGCTATCGCTTCATTGCGGGCGCTGGCCGGTACCCCGCCAAGCTGGGGTGGCGTCAAACCCAGCCGTGGCGACCGGCTGTTTCGCAACCTGTCCGAGGGCTCCGGCGTCCTGATCATCGTCTTGATCGCGGCGATCGGGCTGTTCCTGCTGATGCGCGCGATCCCGGCGCTGGCGCGCAACCAGGTCAACTTCTTCACCTACGGCGGCAACTGGGACACCACAGACACCCAGGCGATGCGGTTCGGGGTTTTCGACCTGGTTCAGGTGACGGTGATGGTGGCGCTGTTCGCCCTGGTATTGGCCATGCCGGTGGCGTTGGGCATCGCCATCTTCCTTGCCCAGTACTCGCCGCGGCGGGTCGACCGGGCCGCTGGCCTACATGGTCGACCTGCTCGCCGCGGTCCCGTCGATCATCTACGGGGTCTGGGGTCTCTACGTGCTGGCCCCGCGCCTGCGGCCGGTCGCCACGTGGCTCAACGAGCATCTGGGCGGGGTGTTCCTGTTCGCGACCGGCAACGCGTCGGTGGCCGGCGGCGGGACCATCTTCATCGCCGGGATTGTGCTGGCGGTGATGATCCTGCCGATCATCACCGCAGTCACCCGCGAGGTCTTCATGAAGACGCCGCAGGGCCACATCGAGGCCGCGCTGGCGCTCGGCGCCACCCGTTGGGAGGTGGTCAAGACCGCCGTGCTGCCGTTCGGGCGGTCCGGATATATCAGCGGCGCGATGCTGGGCCTGGGCCGCGCGCTCGGCGAGACCGTCGCATTGCTGATCATCCTGCGCGGTACCCAGGCAGCGTTCGGTTGGTCGCTGTTCGACGGTGGCTACACCTTCGCCACCAAGATCGCGGCAACCGCATACGAATTCAACAACCAGTACAAGGCCGGCGCCTACATCGCCGCGGGCTTGACGTTGTTTCTGCTCACGCTTCTGGTTAATGCCATTGCGCGCGCAATCTGTTTCGAGTAAGCACACCCGATGACGTCGATACTGGACCGCCCACTCAAGGCTCGAACGTTCACCGGCGTGAGTGTGGGCCGCCGCGTCTCCGACGCCGTTGCCACCGTGCTGGTGACGCCTGTCGGTCGGCGTGGCGTTGGTGCCGTTGGTCTGGGTGCTGTACTCGGTGGTGGCCAAAGGGCTCGGAACGGTGAAATCCACTGTGTGGTGGACACATTCGCAGGCCGATATGACGGCGTTCCTGTCGGGTGGCGGTGCGTACCACGCCATTGTCGGCACGGTCTTGCAGGGATTGGTGTGCGCGGCCATCTCCATACCGATCGGTGTCTTCGTCGCCATCTATCTGGTCGAGTACGGCGGCGATAGCACGCTGGGCAAGGTCACCACGTTCATGGTGGACATCCTGACCGGAGTGCCGTCGATCGTCGCCGCGCTGTTCGTCTATGCGCTGTGCGTCGCCACGCTCGGTCTCCCGAGATCCGGCTTCGCGGTGTCGCTGGCGCTGGTCCTGCTGATGATCCCGGTGATCGTGCGCACCACCGAGGAGATGCTGCAGATCGTCCCGGTGGAACTGCGCGAGGCCAGCTACGCGCTGGGCGTGCCGACCTGGCGGACGATCACCAAGATCGTCCTGCCGGCCGGGATGTCCGGCATCGTCACCGGCATCCTGCTCGCGCTGGCCCGGATCATGGGTGAGACGGCGCCGCTGCTGATCCTGGTCGGCTACTCGCAGGCGATGAACTTCAACATCTTCAGCGGTTTCATGGGCTCGTTGCCCGGCATGATGTACGACCAGACCTCGGCAGGGGCCGGCACCAGTCCGATTCCTACGGATCGGCTGTGGGGTGCCGCCCTGACGCTGATTCTGGTGATCGCCGTCATTAATCTGGTGGCCAAGGTCGTCTCGCAAGTCTTTGCACCCGAAAGGTTAGGCAGGAGCTCCAGTGGCTAAGCGGTTGGACCTTAAAGACGTCAACATCTTCTACGGCGCGTTCCAGGCGGTCGCCGACGTCTCGCTGTCGGTTCTGCCGCGCAGCGTGACGGCGTTCATCGGCCCGTCGGGTTGCGGCAAGACCACGGTGCTGCGGACGCTCAACCGGATGCACGAGGTGACGCCCGGTGCTCGCATGGACGGCATGCGTGCTCCTCGACGACGACGACATCTACGGCTCGGGTATCGACCCGGTGGGCGTGCGGCGTGCGATCGGCATGGTGTTCCAGCGTCCAAACCCGTTCCCTACCATGTCAATTCGTGACAACGTGGTGGCCGGCCTGAAACTGCAGGGCGTGCGGAACCGCAAGCTGCTCGACGACACCGCCGAATATGCGCTGCGCGGCGCCAACCTGTGGGACGAGGTCAAGGATCGGCTGGACCGCCCGGGCGGCGGGCTGTCCGGCGGTCAGCAGCAGCGGCTGTGCATCGCGCGGGCGATCGCCGTGCAACCCGACGTGCTGCTGATGGATGAGCCGTGCTCGTCGCTGGACCCGATCTCGACGATGGCGATCGAGGATCTCATCGCCGAGTTGAAGCAGGAGTACACCATCGTCATCGTCACCCACAACATGCAGCAGGCGGCGCGGGTCAGCGATCACACGGCGTTCTTCAACCTCGAAGCGGTCGGTAAGCCGGGCCGGTTGATCGAGATCGACGACACCGAGAAGATCTTCTCCAACCCGACGCAGAAGGCCACCGAGGACTACATCTCGGGCCGCTTCGGCTAGCCGCCTAGCCGGACTGGGCGACGGTCTCGTCTTCGGGGAAGTGGCCGGTCGCCTGGAAGATGACCCGGCGCGCCACCTCGACGGCGTGATCGGCGAACCGTTCGTAGAACCGGCCGAGCAACGTCACGTCGACCGCGGCGGCCACGCCGTGCTTCCACTCCCGATCCATCAATACGGTGAACAGATGGCGGTGCAGGTCGTCCATCGCGTCGTCTTCTTCGCGGATGCGGGCGGCCTTCTCCGGGTCTCGCGACCACAGCACTTCTTGCGCGCTGTTGCCCAATTCCACTGCGAGCCTGCCCATTTCGGCGAAGTAGCCGTTGACTTCCTCGGGCAGCGTGTGCTGGGGATGACGCCGGCGGGCGATCTTGGCGACGTGCAGGGCCAGCGCGCCCATCCGGTCGATGTCGGCGACCATCTGGATCGCGCTCACGATCGAGCGAAGGTCGCCCGCGACGGGCGCCTGCAGGGCGAGCAGCACGAAGGCGCTCTCCTCGGCTTGCGCGCTCAGCTCGGCGATCTTCTCGTGGTCGGACATGACCTGCTCGGCGAGCACCAGGTCGGCCTGCAGCAACGCCTGAGTTGCCCGCTCCATCGCGGCACCGGCCAGCCCGCACATCGCGCCGAGCTGCTCAGAGAGCTCAGAGAGCTGCTCGTGGTAGGCGGTGCGCATGACTCAAGCGTACTTTCCCAATCTTCGGAACCGCGTGAACCGGCACGAAGTGCAGCGTGAACTCGCGGTGAATGCCGGGTTGAGCTGCAGACTCGCGGCGGTCGCGCTACTCGCAGTGAGTGTCGGCGGCGTTGGTGACCGTCAGGTCTTCGGGAAGCTTGGTCGGTGGGCTGCGTCGCGTTGCGCTCGATCTGCAAGCTGACCGGTGAGCCCGCCGGCGGGGGAGCGCCGACCGAGGTGAAGTCCGAGCCGAGGACCACCTGCACCACGTGCCCGGTTCCGGTGATCCGCTCGAGCTTTGGAGTTCGCGAACGCGGCCGCGACCGTGGCGGCGGCCTCCTCGTTGCCGGGCGAGAACAGCACCTTGGTGGTTTTGAGCGGGTTCGGGTAGTCGTCGGGCGACTTGACCCTGAATCCGCGGCGTTTCAGCTGGCTGCTGGCTGTGGTCGGCCAGCCCGGACTTGGCGGTGGAGTTCGAGACCTGCACGGTGACGTCTTGGGGTGCGGCGGCCACGGCCTGGAGGTGCTCGGGGTGCGGGTCGGCCGGCTGGCTGGTCTGCGCCGCCTTGAGACTGGGAGTTCGGCGACGTGGTCGGCGGGCTCGATGTCGCGTTCATGTCGTTTTCGCCGGGCAACGAATCGTCGTTGATGATCGCGTCGAACAGCGCCCGCATGTCCGAGGTGCGCGGCGGCTCGTCGCCGTTCTCGTCGGTGACGCCGGTCGGCACGGTCACGAAGGAGACGTGGCCGGCATTCATGCCCTGCACCGACTGGCCGAGCTGAACGAGGTCGCGGGTCTTGATGTTGTCGACGTAGCTGTTGCTGATGAACATGTTCACGACGCTGTTGAGCTTGCTCAGCGAGAAGAAGGTTTCCTTGGAGATCAGCGACCGCAGCAGCGACGACAGGAACAGCTGCTGACGCTTGATGCGGCCGTAGTCGCCGTTGTTCTCGGTCGTGACGTTGCGGGCCCGCACGTAGTTCAGCGCGGTTTTCGAGTCGATCAGTTGACGACCGGAATGCGCCAGCACGGTACCCAGCTCGTAGTCCTTCAGCGGGGTGGTGCTGCACACCTCTACGCCGCCGAGCGCGTCGACCATCTTCGCGAAGCCGGCGAAGTCGACGGCGATGAAGCGGTTGATGCTCAACCCGGACAGCTTCTGGATTTCCTTCACCAGACACTTCGGGCCGCCGAACGAGAACGTCGAGTTCAGCTTCGTCTCGGTGTAGACGTTTTTGGGGCCCCACTTCTTGGTGTCCGAGTCGTAGAGCGGGCCGTACTCGCCGGTGTCGGGGTTCCACGCCTCGCACTGGATCGGGGTGATGGCCAGGTCGCGCGGAAACGACACTGCGACAACGCGTTTGCGGTTCGCCGGGATGTTGACCAGCATGATGGTGTCCGACCGGGCGCCGCCCGCGTCCTCGGTGGTCGCCGACGTCCATGTTGCCGTTGGCCCCGGCGCGGGAGTCCATGCCGACGATCAAGAAGTCTTCGTCGCCGTACTGCGCGGTCGGGTCGACGATGTCGCGCGACCCGAGGTCCAAGGCGCTGATGGTGTTGAGCCGGTGGTTCTTCGACGTGCTCCACTGCTACGCCCCGCCGGTCATGGCCAGCGCCGCCGCCGCGATCGGTGGCGACCACCAGACGGCCGAAGACGAGCATGGCGCCGTGCCGGCCGCGCTTGCGCCCGGGCGCGACGTCGTCGATCTCGTCCTCGTCCAGCGCGGGAGTGGGCGCGTCGACCAGAAGCGCCGGCCGCGGCCCGACCGGCGCCTTGGGCAGCACCGTGGTCTGCTCGACGTCGGCATCGTCCGAACAGCGACTTGCGGCGGATGGCATCCAGGTCGGGAAGCTCGTAGGCGTAGTCCGCCGGGCTCAACAACGCGTAGGCGTTGTAGTCGTTGCCGGGCTCGTCGGCGGGCGGTTTGCGTTCCGGCTCGACGGGTTCGGTGTCGGGGGCCGCGTGGTGACGGGGCCGATCGGCGACCGGGACGCCGACCTTGGCGATCAGATCCGCGACGGTGAGTCCGCCCTGGGTGTGGCTGCCGGCGCCTCCGTGATTCTTCGGGTGGGCGGGCTCGACCGGATCCGTTACCGCCGACGGGCCGACCCAGCGGTGGGCGATGGTGGCCGTCTGCGTGGTCGCAGCGAAGCGCTCCCACGGCGCGGCGCCTCGCGATCCGGGCCTGGATCCGGTAAGCCCAATGTCATCGGCGTCGGAACCGTGAGTGGCTGAAGTCGCCGTCACTCATGTTCTACGGGCCTCCGAATCTAGCGATGTTGCTCGTGTGCGCACCTCGGCGCGGCGCCGACGATGCAGCGCAATGTATCCGCGCGACCGTTGCGGTCGCGTCGTCCCTGTACAGCCGTACCGCGATGGTGGCACTGGGCTCGGCCACCGGCGCATGATGCAACAAGTTCCACATGCTATCGAGACGGCACCGTAAACGCGATCTCGGGAGGGTCTCGACGGTGTTACACAGTCCGGCTAGCCGCCGGAGTGCATGACGTCGGCCCCGGACGGAACCGTGCAGTCGTCGCGGTCCGCCAGCCAGCCCTCGGGCAGCGCCACCCGCGCCGGCGATCCCTGCCGGCCGCGGGGCCCGCTCGCCGCGGCCGGGAACGGCGTATCGCCGTCGAGGTGGTCCAGCAGCCGGTTCAGCTCGTCGCGGGTTTTGACCAGGGCCAGAGCGCGCCGCAGGTCCGAGCCGGCCGGGAAGCCGTGCAGGTACCAGGCGATGTGTTTGCGCATGTCACGCATGCCCTTGTCTTCGCCGAAGTGTTCGCTGAGCAGCTCGCCGTGCCGGCGGATGATGTCGGCGACCTCGCCCAGATTGGGTGGCGTCGGTGCCGGGCTGCCGGTGAACGCCGCGGAGAGTTCGGCGAACAGCCACGGCCGGCCCAGGCAGCCGCGACCGATGACGACGCCGTCGCAGCCGGTGATGGCCATCATGGTCAGTGCGTCGTTGGCTTCGAAGATGTCGCCGTTGCCCAGCACCGGGATCGTCTGGACGTGTTGCTTGAGACGCGCGATCTGCTCCCAATCGGCGGTTCCCGAATAGCGCTGGGCCGCGGTGCGGGCATGCAGTGCGACCGCCGCCGCGCCCTCGGATTCGGCGATCTTGCCCGCCTCGAGGTGGGTGTGGTGCTCGTCGTCGATGCCGATCCGGTATTTGACGGTCACCGGGATGTCGGTGCCTTCGGTGCCGCGCACCGCGGCGTCGACGATCTGGCCGAACAGCTGCCGCTTGTACGGCAGCGCCGCCCCGCCGCCTCGACGGGTGACCTTGGGCACCGGGCAGCCGAAGTTCATGTCGACGTGATCGGCGAGCCCCTCGTCGGCGATCATCTTCACCGCCGCGTATGTGGTGGCCGGGTCGACGGTGTAGAGCTGCAGCGAGCGCGGCGACTCGTCGGCGGAGAACGTCGTCATGTGCATGGTCACGGGATGCCGCTCGACGAGGGCGCGTGCGGTTACCATCTCGCAGACGTAAAGCCCGCTGACAGTGCCGACACGTTCCTGCTCGAGTTCGCGGCACAAGGTGCGGAAGGCGACGTTCGTCACGCCGGCCATGGGTGCCAGCACCACCGGGCTGGCCAGCGGAAAAGGACCGATACGCAAGTCCGGTTACCGCCGGCTCAGGGACAGCGTGCCTTCGGTGCTGATGCAGCTCGGATGCGGTGACCCTCGGTTGCCCGTGCGGGCTTCGCGTTCGAGTTGGCGCTGCTTGGAGATCTCGAACTTGTCGCAGGACATCTCGAGCTCCTTGATCAGCACGCCAGGTCTTCTCGCATCGCGGCAGCCTCGCCGGTGAAGTCGTCGCGCTCGAAGATGCGCCATTTCTTCAGCACCGGCATCACGACCTCGTCGAGGTGGATACGCGGGTCGTAGACCCCGCCGACGGCGATCATCACGGCCTTGCGGCGGAACTCGGGCACCTGATAGCCGGGCATCTGGAAGTTGCGCAGCACCTTGTGCAGCGACCTCATCGCCTTGTTCGGCGCGATCTCGAGGCCGGCCTCGGTGACGTCGCGGTAGAAGATCATGTGCAGGTTCTCGTCGGCGGAGATCTTGGCCAGCAGCTTGATCGGCGATCGTCTCGTTGCAGGCTTTACCGGTGTTGCGATGCGAGACTCGAGTGGCCAACTCCTGGAACGTGACGTAGACGATCGAATCGAAAAGGTTCTCGGCGAACAGGTCGCCTCGAATCTGCTGGTTCTGGCCCGGGCTGAAGCCGCGGTTCACCACCTCCAGGCGCAGCTTCTCCAGCTCGATGGGGTCGACGGCGCGAGTCACGACCAGGTAGTCGCGCAGCGCGATGCCGTGCCGGTTCTCCTCGGCGGTCCAGCGGTTGACCCACTGGCCCCAGGCGCCGTCCATGCCGAAGCTCATCGCGATCTCGCGGTGATACGACGGCAGGTTGTCCTCGGTCATCAGGTTCTGCACCATCGCGACCTGAGCGACGTCGGACAGCTTGGATTGTCCGGGCTCCCAGTCCTGGCCGCCCAGGGCGTAGATAGTTCTTGCCGTCCGACCACGGGATGTAGTCGTGCGGGTTCCAGGGCTTGTGCATGCTCAGGTGCCGGTTCATGTTTTTCTCGACAACCGGCTCGAGTTCACGCAACAGGTCCAGGTCTTGAGGATCCGGCACAACGCCTCCCAGTTATCTGTGTCTGTCGGTTTCAGTAAATATATCTGTTCATGCCGGTGACATTCAAGTTCCCGCCCGGCGCGACTTTACGCGTCAGAGCGACTGCGATGGCTAGCCCGAGGCGACCCGGCTGAGCAGCATGTCCACGCAGTAATCGATGAACTGATCGCGGGTGGCCGCCAGCCGTCCGTCCAGGTAGGCGGTGAACAACGCGGTCAAGCCGCCGATCAGGCTGGTGGCGATCATCTTCTGCCGCACCGGATCGCCGATCTGGGTCAGCTTGCCCTGCAGCAGGTCGATGAAGTTGGGCATCCACTCCGCCCCCGACCGGACCAGCACCGGTTCCACCGCCGGGGCCAGCAGCAGCACCCGGCCGCGCACCGGGTCGTCGACCATCAGCGCGACGAACCGCTCGACGGCTTCGCGCGGCGTCGTCGCCGACATCAGCGCCGACATCGCACTGGCGCAGACGTCGTCGTAGACGGCGCGGACGAACTCGTCGCGGTCGGCGAAGCTCTCGTAGAAGTAGCGCTCGGTCAGTTCCGGCCTGCCGGCACACCGCCCGCACGGTCAGTGCGGGACCGCTGGCCTCGCCGAGCAGTGTGCACGCCCGCGGCGACGAGTTCGTCGCGCCGCAGGGCCTGGCGGTCCTCCAGGGGGACGCCGGACCAGCGGCGTGCACGTTGACCGGACGGCACGTCCCTCCTAGACTGTTTGACAACGCATGTAGTCAGTTTGCCTGACACGGACAGGAAATCGCCAGTGACTCAAGATACGTCGCAGTCTTCCCCAGTTGCGTCGGGTTGCCCCGTTTCGCCGCTGGGATACGAGGCCCCGCCGCAGCCGCTCGGCCCTGACTCGCTGACCTGGCGGTATTTCGGTGACTGGCGCGGCATGCTGCAAGGCCCGTGGGCCGGCTCGATGCAGAACATGCATCCGCAACTGGGTGCGGCCGTCGAAGACCACTCGACGTTCTTCCGTGGAGCGCTGGCCGCGGTTGCTGCGGTCGCTGTATCCGATCGGCGGGGTCGTTTTCGACGGCGACCGCGCCCCGACCACCGGGGCCGAAGTGCGCGACTACCACATCGAGATCAAAGGCACCGACAGCCAGGGCCGCCGCTATCACGCGCTGAACCCCGACGTCTTCTACTGGGCGCACTCGACGTTCTTCGTCGGCACGATCCATGTGGCCGAACGGTTCTGCGGCGGACTCACCGAAGCGCAGAAGCGTCAGCTGTTCGACGAGCACGTCGAGTGGTATCGGATGTACGGCATGAGCATGCGTCCGGTGCCGGAGAGCTGGGAAGACTTCCAGGTCTACTGGGATCACATGTGCAGCGAGGTGCTGGAGAACAACTTCGCCGCCCGCGAGGTGCTCAACCTGACCGAGTTACCGAAACCGCCTTTCGCGGAATGGATTCCGGGTCCGCTGTGGGCTCTGCAGCGCAAGCTGATTTCGCCGTTCTTCGTCTGGGTGACGGTTGGCCTGTATGACCCGCCGGTGCGCAAGCTGATGGGCTACAGCTGGTCACGCCGCGACGAGTGGCTGCACCGCCGCTTCGGCGACCTGGTCCGGCTGATCTTCGCCGTCGTGCCGCCGCGCTACCGCAAGCATCCACGGGCCCGGGCCGGCTTCGACCGTGCCAGCGGCCGGATCCCGAGTCGACACTCCGCTGGTGCAGACGCCGGCCCGCAACCTGCCGCCGCTCGACGAGCGGGGCGACCCAAAGCACTACTGCCCCAACGTCTGAGGGTTTTTGCTTCCGTTGCGCTCCCGCCAGAGGCGGTAGACCTCGACCGCGCCCGTCGCGGGGGTCGTAGCGCATCGGCAGTCGCCGATCCTGCCAGTCCTTGCTGAACTCGCCGTAGAACGTGGCCAGCTCGAAGTATTTGCGGTCGTCGACGTAGTACGGCTCGTACTGGTCGCGCTGCTGTCAGGAAGACGACCTGATCGGGCGAGCAGTAGTACAGCGAGCCCAGGCACATCGGACACGGGTGGGCCAGCACGTAGATGGTGGCGCCGGTCAGATGTTCGGTGCCCAGTTTCACGCACGCCGCGCGGATGGCGAGGATCTCCGCGTGAGCGGTCGGATCATGGCTCTGCGCAACCTTATTGGCGCTCTCGGCCAGAATCTCGCCGTCCTTGACGATCACCGTAGCGAACGGCCGGCCGCCCTCGATGACGTTCTGCCGAGCCAGATCGATGGTCCGTTGCGCGAAGTCCATCACGGGTCCTCCATCCAAGAGCCGAGCAAATAAATAGCTGGTCTATATTAATTTGTACATCGAGCAAGGGAGTTCTGGTGTCTCTACGCAGCGAGAGTGACAGTTGGGATCTGGCGACGAGCGTCGGTGCCACGGCAACGATGGTCGCCGCCCAGCGGGCGCTGTCGTCAGATGCCGGCCTGATCGACGACCCGTTCGCCGCACCGCTGGTGCGCGCGGTGGGCATCGACGTCTACACCCGCCTGGTCAACGGCGAGATCCCGGTGACCGATGGCACCGACTTCGACCCGGCCCGGATGGCCCGGGGGATGGCGGTCCGGACCAGGTTCTACGACAGGTTCTTCGTCGATGCGACTCGTAGTGGTATCCGGCAGGCCGTCATCCTTGCGGCTGGTTTGGACGCCCGCGCGTATCGCTTGCCGTGGCCGCGGGGCACCGTGCTCTACGAGGTCGACCTGCCGGAAGTGATCGAGTTCAAAACCTCGACGCTGGCAGAGCTCGGTGCCGAGCCGACGGTCGAGCGCCGAACCGTCGCTGTCGATTTGCGAGACGACTGGCCCGCGGCGCTGCAGGAAGCCGGCTTCGATCCGCAGTCGCCGTCGGCATGGAGCGCCGAAGGTCTGGTGGTGTATCTGCCGCCCGAGGCGCAGGACGCGCTGTTCGGCTAACATCACCGCGCTCAGCGCTCCGAGGAGTCAGGTGGCGTCTGAATTCGTGCCTGACACAACGATTTTCAATGATCCGCGCTGGCGAGAACACCACGATCGGATGACCAAGCTGGGTTTCGAACTCGACCTCAACGATTTGGTGTACCACTACGAGCGCAGCCACATCATCGAGGACCTCACCAAGCGGGGCTGGCAGGTGGCGCATCGCCAGGTTGCCGAAATGCACGCGGCCAACGGCTTCACCTACGCCGACACCGAGCTTGCCCAAGCCTTCGGCGACATCACCTATCTCAACGCCGTGCGGGACGCTGATCAGCCGCTTCAGTCGCTGAAGTCGATCCGCACCGACACCGGCGTCGTCTCCAACGCCTTTGCGACCTTGGATCCCACCAGCCCGAACTTGCGACCGCGCGCCACGACGTCGTCATCGGGTTTGAATGTCGCCACTCCGGCATGCCAGGTACTGCCTTGTCGCAGACGGACATTCGGATTGTCGACGATGTTGCGACCCCATCCCGAGCGGGTGCCGTGCTGCGAGATGATCCATGCCCCGTGCTGGTCGAACTGAGCGGAGACGGGAACGCGGCGCACCTGGCCGGTCTTGCGGCCGACGGTCTCCAGTTCGGTGGCCATCGCGGTGCGCAACCCGATTTTGCTCAAGGCTTGGACCGCCGGATTGAGCAACCGCCCGACGGCGCGTTCTCTGCGGAACTTCCGTAACGTCTTGTCGTCGCTATGGGCCACGTACTGGACGCTAGTACACCGATCGGTATAGCTCAACTGTCTGGTGCCCCCACTAGGACTCGAACCTAGGACCTGCGGATTAAAAGTCCGTAGCTCTACCAACTGAGCTATAGGGGCGGCGAGGGACAAGGATACTGGGTGGCCGTTTGAGGATTCGGCCCCCCGTGACCTAAGCTGACGTGGCTCCAACGAACCACGTTGTGAGTACCCCGGAGTGATTCGGTTCTGGCCCCCATCGTCTAGTGGCCTAGGACGCCGCCCTTTCACGGCGGTAGCACGGGTTCGAATCCCGTTGGGGGTACGCGCAGCGGCGGCAACGTCGGGGCGAGCAGCACAGCAAGGCCCTGTGGCGCAGTTGGTTAGCGCGCCGCCCTGTCACGGCGGAGGTCGCGGGTTCGAGTCCCGTCAGGGTCGCCATTTTTGTGGTGAGGCACCTCGGTTGAACCAGTGCCTTCCGGCCAGGTAGCTCAGTTGGTACGAGCGTCCGCCTGAAAAGCGGAAGGTCGCCGGTTCGATCCCGGCCCTGGCCACCGAGTACGCCCTGCCGTCCAGCTGTCACGGCGCGAGATCCAGCAAGGCCATGCGGCTCTGCGGATCCACCGGCACCGAAACATGATCGTGGACGATGAGCCAGTTGCCCTCGATCTTGCGGAAGCACGTCGTCCACCGCAGCCAGAAACCGGTTCTGTCGCCGCTTTTCAACACCGCGCTCATTCGATTGACACTATGCCCGAACGCGACGTCATCACCGACGGCGATATAAAGGTCGCGAACCTCGTATCCGAGCGGGCGTTGGTACATCGCGAAGGCCTCCACCCAGGCTCTCCGCTTCGCCTCAGCCCCTTGGGACCGAAGCGGCGATCCGATGTCGAACGACACCGTATCCGGAGCGTAAAGCGCCATCACACCCTCGAGGTCCATGGCTCGCACCGCCGCCACTCCCGCATCTATTCGCCGTCGGATGTCGACTTCGTCAATCGCCCGTTGTGTACCCACCGGTTACCTCCTGATCTGACGTAATACGGACTGCTGTGACCGTCGGAAGCCGTTGCGAGACAGGCTCGATGTCACACACCCGAGACACCGCCCACTGCCCACATGTGACTTCATCGGCGCTGATGTGGCCGACATCACCCGCCGATCCGCGTGTCACACATCGGCGTGCAGTCTCGTCTAGCAATTCAGGACGAAACGAAACGAGTGGAGGACGGACATGATTCCTATCGGAACCCCGGCACGGGTGTACCTGGTCACGATCACGGCACTGATTGGACTGCTCACCGCTCAGATAGGGGTCTGGTGTCTGATCGATCCCCGCTCGTTCGCCGAGTTCGCCGGGTTCGGAGCACATGAGCACTTCGTGCATGACGTCGGCGCATTCCAGGTGGGCCTTGGCGTCACGCTTCTGCTCGCACTGATCTGGTCGGATGCGTTGGCCACCGCACTTGCCGGATACATCGTGGCGAACACCGTGCATACCGTGAACCACATCGTGGATCTCGACCTCGGCGGTTCGGCGCTTCAAGCGTGGGCGCTGGGCGCGGCGTCAGTGGCGTTGGTCATCGCGTTCGTGCTGCGGTTGGGTCAGGTCGGCTACGTATTGGGCAATGTCAGCGTGGCGACCGACCCGCTGTTGGTTCCGTTCGTTCGGCAGAAGACGATCAGGCTCACCACATTTCGCAAGGATGGAACCGCTGGAACCAGCCCCGTCAGCATCGCGGTGGATGGAGACCGTGCGTACTTTCGCACTTACGAGCGAGCGATCAAGGCACGCCGGATCGGGCGCAACCCGAATGTCGAATTCGGTTCGGCGACGATGTCAGGCAAGCCGATCGGTCCGATGCTGCCGGCGCGGGCACGCCTGCTGGAGGGCGCCGAGTACCGACAAGCAGCCCGGCTGCTGCGGCGCAAGTATCCCGTCCTCCACGGCGTCGTGGTCCCGTCGGTACACCGCCTGTTGCGGTCCAAGTACGGACGCACGGTGCACGCCGAGTTGATCCCTTCGCGGCAGTCGGAACGCGACGCAGCGGCCGCAAATTGCTGTCACCGTCCTTGACGAAGTTCGCTAGTTATGGCTATTCGCAGCGCTGCTAGTCGAATTCGATGGGCAGGCTCTTCGGCCCGCTCAGACTCACGATCGGTTTCCAGGGCACCGGCCCGGTGATCCGCGGGTTGCGTAGCCGACTCGTCAACACGTTCAGTGCCTCGGCAATCTCGCGCCTGGCCAGGTTGGCGCCCAGGCAGTAGTGCACCCCGCCGCCGAAGGTCAAGATCGGCGGCGCGCCCTCGCGGGTGATGTCGACCCGATCGGGGTCGTCGTAGACGGTCGGATCGCGATTGGCCGCAAAGGTATTCACCAGCACCATGGGCCGGCGGGAAAGATGTAGCCGTCCAGCTCGACATCGTCGGCGACGACGCGCAGCGCGCCGCCCGCGATCGGGGAGTGGCGCATGGTCTCCTCCACCGCCGGCATGGCCAGGTCGGGATTGTCGCGGAGCAACTCCCACTGATCGGGGTGCTCGCAGAGGACCTGCACGGACGCGGCCACCTGGTTGCGGGTGGTGTCGGTTCCCGCCAGCAGCAGGCCGCCCGCGAGCATGCGCAGCTCGGCGGCGTCGAGGCGATCGTCGTCGTCCTCGGCGCGAATCAGGTCGGAGATCAGGTCGTCGGACAGGCTGTGGCGGCGTTGGGCGACCATGTCGTCGACGTAGTCGTCGAGTTCGCCCCACGCCTGCATCACGCTCTCTTCCAGCGCACGGATGTCGGCGGTAAAGCTGAACGCCTGGAAGATCACGTCGGCCCACGAGGCGAACCGCTGCCAGTCCTCACGCGGCGCGCCGAGCAGCGCGCGATGATCGGGACGGGGTAAGGGCGCGCGATGTCCGCCACGACATCGCAATAGCCTCGCCCGGCGACCCCATCGACGAGATCGTCCAGCACGCCGACCATGGTGTCGTGCAGGCGTGCCACCGTTCGCGGCGTGAACGCCCTGGAGCACAAGCCCCTCAGCCGCTGATGCGCGTCGCCCTCCAGGCACAGAATGCTGGTGATCACCTTGTCCCACAACGGACCGGAGGTGATGCCCTGTGCCTGCAGCACGATGCCCTGCGGCACCTGGAACCGCTTGTCGCGCAGCACTGCTCGGACCATCGGGTAGGAGAGCACTTCGGGCCCGAAGGGGCCGATTGCGATGGGTGCCAGTTCCTGCGCCTCGCGTAGGCGTGGATAGACCTGCGCCGGGTTCTCGTCGGCGCTGTAATCCAGCGTCGGCAGATCGGCATCAGAAAGCCTCAGCGGCAGCGGTACCGACGGTCATGACGGTCTCCTTTGACGCGTCCGACAAAATCCTTGCCAGCATAAGTCCGGCTTTCGCGTCCGCCGGGAAACGCCGGTAAACTACAGACATGTAATTCGGCGTGACGCGGGCGCAGGTCGCCCTCGCCGGCAAAAGGAACGGTCATGGACCCAGCTCAAAATTTGCAGTGTTGAATTCGACGATCGGGATCCGTTCCGGCGACCTTCAACGTCCACCTGTCCCGCGACATGACGGACTTCGAGCGCCAGATGCTGCCGCCGCTGCTCTCCAGCGGCTTTTCCCCGTCAGAAGCTCGTGGCTCTGCGGTGGTGGCCATCAGGAATGCGACGATCACGATGATCGAAGACCACCGCGACCTGCTCAAGCAGATCGTCGCCGAGGCCGAAACCTTGGCCAGGACAATGGAACACGAGCAGCGCGCGGTAGCCGCCCAGAGTCGCGGCAAGGGTTCAAGGCGTCCAGGCAGCGCGCCGCGGCCATCGACTGGAGCTGAGCGCGGTCGGCATACTGAACCCATGCTCCGTCTTCTGTGTCGCGCTGTTCCTCGCTCGCCGCATTGAGCTGCGGCGCATGACTGCGAACGCCGACGTGCCTCCGCTGAGCCCCGAGGCGCGGGCAGCGGGATTCGTCGACGTGCGCTCCGTCGTTCCCAACGCGCTGATCGACCTGCGTTATGCGACACCGAACAACTTCACCCACACGCCAGCTGTATCCGGCCGACGCCCGCTGCCTGGTGCACGAATCCATGGCCCCCGGGCTCGCGTCCGCCGCCAAAGCGCTGGCGTCGACGGGAGACCTTCTCGTCTTCTGGGACTGCTATCGCCCGCACGATGTTCAGGTCAAGATGTTCGACGTCGTGCCGAACCCGGCATGGGTGGCCAAGCCCGGCAACTATGCGAAGAGCCACGAGTCGGGGCGTTCGGTCGATGTGACGCTGGCCAGACATCTGACCGAGCAGTGCCCGCGCTGCCTCGTCGACATGGGTACCGACTTCGACGACTTCTCGCCGCGGGCAACGGCTTTCGCCACCGACGGCGTCAGCGTCGGCCAGCAGGCCAATCGGGCCAGGTTGCGCGATGCCATGAGTGCCGCCGGATTGTCGGTGTACTCCGGTGAGTGGTGGCATTTCGACGGCGCCGGGGCCGGGGTGCAGCGGCCCGATCCTCAACGTCCCAGTCAACTAGAGCTGTCTCATAATATGAGATAACTGTTTCGTATTCTGAAACAGTCGGCGGTAGCCTTGAGCGTCGAACATGATTCGATCGCAAGGAGGTCGCGCCATGACCAGCGAATATCAGGCCGTCTACACCCACGGGCATCACGAGTCGGTGCTGCGCGGACATCGGGTGCGCACCGCGGACAACTCGGCGGGCTATCTGCTGCCGCATCTGCAGCCCGGGAATGTCGGTGCTCGACGTGGGTTGCGGCCCGGGGACCATCACCGTCGATCTCGCCGCCCGGGTCGCGCCCGGGCAGGTCACTGCCGTCGAATTGACCGATGATGCTTTGGATTTGGCGCGCACCGAGGCGCAGCAGCGCGGTCAGTCGAACATCGACTTCGTCACGTCGGACGTCCACGCGCTCGACCTTTCCCGACGACACCTTCGACGTTGTGCACGCGCATCAAGTGCTCCAGCACGTCGCCGACCCGGTGCAGGCGCTGCGCGAGATGCGGCGAGTGTGCAAGCCGGGCGGCATCGTCGCCGCCCGTGACGCCGACTACGCGGGATTCACCTGGTTCCCACAGCTTCCGGCGCTGGACCGCTGGATGACGCTGTACTCCGCGGCCGCGCGGGCCAACGGCGGCGAACCCGACGCGGGCCGGCGGCTGCTGTCCTGGGCCCAGCACGCCGGGTTCGCCGACGTCACCCCGAGCGGCGGCCTGTGGTGTTTCGCCACGCCGGAGACCCGCGACTGGTGGGGCGGGATGTGGGCGGACCGGATCGTCGAGTCGGCACTGGCGCGACAGCTGGTCGACTCCGGGATGGCCACCCCGGCGGAGCTCGACGAGATCGCATCGGCGTGGCGGCACTGGGCCGCCGCTCCCGATGGCTGGCTGGGCATCCCGCACGGCGAGATTCTCGTGCCGCGCCTGAGCGCATCTCTCCGCTGGTCAAGCACGCGGTATTGGCATTCTCTTTTTTGGCAAGTACGTTATCGGGGATAGATAACGACACTTTGGAGGATCCGTGCGTCTCGGAGTAATGATCGGCGCCGAGCGCGGTGATTCCGCGCGCAAAGTCAGCAAGATGCTCGCCGATATCGAGTGGGCCGAGGACGCGGGCATGGACACCGCCTGGATCCCGCAGGTGCCCAACGACTTCGACGCGCTGCTGGCCGTCGCACTGATGGGCACCCGCACCACCCGCATCGAGCTCGGCACCGCTGTCGTACCGCTGCAGGCGCAGCATCCGATTGCGTTGGCGCGTCAGGCGTTATCGACGCACGCCGCCACCGGCGGCCGGTTGGCGCTGGGCGTCGGGCCATCGCATCACTGGATCATCCAGGACATGCTGGGCCTGCCCTACGAGAAGCCGGCCGCCTACACCCGCGACTACCTCGAGGTGCTGCACGCCGCATTCGCCGGACCGGGCCCGATCGACGTCGAGAACGAACACTTCACCGTGCACAACCCGAACGATCTGGCCCCGGTCGCGCCGCTGCCGGTGTTCGTCGCCGCGCTCGGCCCGGTGATGCTGGCGCTGGCCGGCGAGCACGCCGACGGCACCGTGCTGTGGATGGCCGACGAGCGATCCGTCGCCGAGCATGTCGTGCCGCGAATCACCAAGGCCGCCGACAACGCCGGTCGGCCCGCACCGCGCATCGTCGCGGGGATTCCGGTATGCCTGTGCGCTGCAAACGAAGTCGATGCGGCCCGCGAGCGAGCCAACCGGATCCTGGGCGAAGCCGAGGTGTCGCCGAACTATCAGCGGCTGCTGGATTACGGCGACGCCCGCGATGTCGGCGACATCTGCGCGGCCGGCGACGAGGAGGCCATCCTGGCGCGGATGCGCAGCTTCGCCGACGCCGGGGTGACCGACCTGTCGGTGCGGCTGCTGCCGATCGGTGACAACCGCGACGAGCTGATCGCGTCGAAACGGCGGACCCGCGAGGTCATCGCGGAGCTGGGCGCCCAGCTCCGCTGACCGGACGGGGCTAACCCCGCGCCGGGTTGGTGTAGACGCGGTCCGGCGAGATCAGCACCGCGGTGCGGCGTTCTTCGCGCATCACCCGGTCGTAGGTGTCCCAGTCGTCGTGGGTGCCGCCGGCCGCGGTGAAGATCTCGCGAAGCATCACCCGCAGCCGCTCGTCGTCCACGTCGGGATGCGGGTCGTCGGGTCCGATCAGCTGCGCGGTCCCTTCGACGGTGGCCCACGCCAACCGTCGCGGGCGGTGACCGTGGTGCGCGGATCGGCGCGCAGGTGGCCGAGTTTGCGGGCACTGCCGATGGCCACCAGCCCGACGACCGGTTCGTTGGTCAGCGGATGGGGGAGGACTCCGGCGTTGACGACCGACGCCTGGGCGCTGCCGTCGCGCCGCAGCGTGGTGAATACGACGAGCCCTTGATCGGCGGCGGCGACGTCAGCGAAGGCAGGAAGGTCGGTCATGATCTGCGATTCAGCCCCGGAACGCCGCGTTACATTCCCTACTCGTAACCACCGTGATCGACGGCGGTGTCGGGCACGGCCTGACAGGTCAGGATGTAGCCGTCGGCGATCTCGTCCTCCTCGAGAACGTCGTTGGTGCGCATGGTGGCCTCGCCTTCGATCAGCTTGGCCATGCACGTCCCGCAGTTGCCGGCCTCGCAGCTGAACGGCGGTGACAGGCCGGCCCGCCGCGCGCTCTCCAGCAGCGTCTCCCCGGGCACCCGCGGCACCGACACCTTCTTGCGGTCCAGCCGGATGTTCACCGTGCCGCCCGGGTCGACGTCGCCCGCGGCTTCGGACACCTCCGGCGCCGGCGCCTTGACCGGCGGCGATGCGTCGAAGTCCTCGACGAGGACGTTCGCAGTGTCCGGCAGCGCGGACCGCACCACGGCCATGAATCCCTCGGGCCCGCAGACATAGCAGTCGGCGCCGGTGTCGGCGCCGACGAACTTCTCGACGCCCGCCGAATCCAGCAACCCGTGCTCGGCGTCGATGTGCCGGTCCACCGACAAGCCGGCCGGGATAACGCTCGACCAGGTCGTCGAGCGCCGCCTCGAAGATCGCCGAAGCCCGGTCACGGTCGGCGCACAGAATGCGCACCGTGCGATCGGTGCCCGCCAACGCGCTCTTGGCCAGCGACAGGATCGGTGTGACGCCGCTGCCGCCGGCGAAGGCCAGCAGCGGCGCCGATGTCGAACTCAGCACGAAGGTGCCCGCGGCTCTGGTCATGGTCAGCTCGTCGCCCTCGACCACGTTGTCCACGAGCCAATTCGACACCTTGCCGCCGGCCACCCGCTTGACCGTGGTCATCAGCTCGGCGTCGGTCTCCGGGCGCGCTCGACATCGAATACGACCGGTACAGGTCCTCGCCGTCGACGGTCACCCGGAAGGTGCAGAACTGCCCGGCGCGGTAGGAAAACGGCTGCTCTTCCGGGGCGAGCACATAGGTACGGCTGTCGGCGGTCTCCTTGATGATCCGAGTCACCGTGGCCCGCTGGAACACGTGGCGTTCCGCCATCCCCACACCTTCCACACTTTGCGTTCTTCGCTTGAGAGAATACTATTCTCTCAAAACGATAGGATCTTCTCAATGTCTCCGACCGGCGCTGGTCTTCGAGGAGCGGCACTACACGCTGCCGCAGCTCGAGGCGTTGGCGGACGGGCTGGCCACCAGCTTGCGCGAGCGGGGTGTGACGGCCGGCGAGCGGGTCGCGTTGATGGCGTCCAACCGTCCCGAGTTCGTCGTCGCGCTGCACGCCATCTGGCGGCTGGCCGCCGTCGTCGTGCTGATCAGCCCGGCGTGGAAGCGCCACGAGGTCGAGCACGCCCTGGCGTTGACGAACCCGTCGCACGCCGTCGGCGATCACGAGGTGCTGTCGGATCTGATGCCGATGCTGCATCTCGACGAGCCCATCCGTCCGGGGGCCCGAAGCCCGCACCGGACGCCGGCCAGCGCGGACGCCGACGCGGTGCTGGCGTTCAGCTCCGGTACGACGGGTCTGCCGAAAGCCGTTCGGCACACGCATCATTCGCTGCAGAGCCGCCGTGGGGCATTGGCGCGAGGCGCTGGGCTTGACTGCCCGCGACCGCATTCAGATCGCCACGCCGCCGTCGCACATTCTCGGCTTGCTCAACATCATGACGGCGTTGCAGACCGGCGTGTGGATGCGACTGCATCGCCGATTCGACATCGACCGCATGCTGCAGCACATCCAAGACGACCGGATCACCGTCGAGATGGCCGTCGCGCCAATCGCTTTGGCCATCGCCTCGCATCCGCGGCTCGAGTCCTACGATCTGTCCTCGCTGCGGTTCATCATGTGGGGCGCGACGCCGGTCAGCGCCGAGCGTCGCCGAGACCGTCACCCGGCGCACCGGCGTCGGCTGGGTTCCGGCCTACGGCACCACCGAGTTGCCGGTGATCGCCTGCAACCCGCTCGACGGCGCGCGGCTCGACTCCGTCGGCCGGCCGGTGCCGGGCGTGCAGGTGCGGGTGGTGTCGTTGCAGACCGGTGAGCCGCTCGGCCCGGGTGAGGTCGGTGAGATCCAGGCGCGGTCCGAGTCGCTGATGGCCGGCTATCTGCCGTGCGAGGCGACGCGAGATGTCTTGTGCGACGGCTGGTATCGGACCGGCGACATCGGCTATCTGGACGCCGGCGGCTGGTTGCGGATCACCGACCGGTCCAAGGAGATGATCAAGGTCCGCGGCTTTCAGGTCGCGCCCGCCGAGATCGAGGCCGTGCTGCACGGACATCCCGCCGGTCGAAGACTGCGCGGTGTTCGGTATCCCCGACGGCGCCGACGGGGAGCTGGTCGTCGCTGCCGTCGCCACCCGCGAGCCGGTCGATGCCGCCGAGCTCACCGCGCGGGTCGGCGAGCGCCTGGCGTCCTACAAACGTCTGAGTCGTGTCGTGTTCGTGCCCGAAATACCTCGGCTGCCTTCGGGAAAGGTGCTGCGCCGAGTTCTCAAGGAGCGCTATGGATGTACGTCTGACAGCTGAACAACAACAACTGCGAGACGCAGCCGCGAAACTCGCCGACGACCTCGGACCGGGATCGGTGCAGGACCTCGCCGACGGCGAGCGAATCGCACGGCTCGACAAGCAGATTCAGCTGACCGGCTGGCGATCGCTGCGCTCCGACGAAGCGTCCGCGGTGGAAGTGGCCATCGTCGCCGAGGAGTTCGGCCGCGGCTTGGTGGACGCCCCGTTCCTCGGTCCGGTGCTGGCCGACGACCTGGCCCGGCGGATCGGCTGACGACGGCTCCGGATCGACCATCGCGGTGGACGGCCAGGCGATCGACGCGCGGGGCTATCGACGCGCGCTGACGCTGGACGGCACGACGGTGTCGGCCGCCGATGTGGGCGCCGCCCGTCGACGCCGTCGACCTGACCAGGGCCGTTGCCGACCTCAGGCGGAAAGGCGCACCGCCGTCGGCGATCTGGACTCCGACGACGCCCAGCGCTGGCTGGCGCTCGCGCTGGCCACCACGTCGGCCGACCTGGTCGGCACGGCGCGCGGCGCGCACACCCTGGCCGTGCGACTACGCGAAAATCCGTGAACAGTACGGCAAGTCGATCGGCTCCTACCAGGCCGTCGCACACCTGCTGGCCGAAAGCCTGGCGCTGATCGAGGGCTCGGTGAGTATCCTGCGGCACGCCGCCTGGGCGGTCGACGAGTTGGACCCGGCCGAGGCGATCCGCGCCGGACGGTTCGCGAAGGTCTACTGCGCGCGCGCCGCGCGGACCGTCTGCGAGACCGCGATTCAGGTGCACGGCGGCATCGGCAACACCTGGGAGTGCCTGGCGCACGTGTTCCTGCGCCGTGCGCTCACCTCGACTCAACTGTGGCCCGTCAAGCTGGAGGAGATCAGCGTTGGACTTCCGTGACTCGCCCGACGAAGCCGCCTTCCGGGACCGGCTGCGATCGTGGCTTTCGGTGCACGCCAAGGAGTTTCCCAGCTCGGGTGACGAGTATTGGGCCCGGCAGGGCGAATGGCACCGCGCGCTGTACGAGGGCGGTTTCTTCGGGCTGTCCTGGCCGCGCGAATACGGCGGGCAGGAACTGCCGCCGGTGTACGACGTCATCCTCGACGAAGAGTTGGCGCGCGCCGAGGCGCCGCCGCGGCCCAGCCTGGGCTATCTGGTCGCGGGCCTGAGCCGGCACGGCAGCAAGGAGCTGTGCACGCGATTCCTGCCCGGAATGATCAACGGCACGCGAGCGGTGGTGCCAGGGCTTCAGCGAACCGGGCTCGGGCTCGGATCTCGCGTCGCTGACGACCACCGCCACCCGTGAGGGCGACAACTACGTCATCAACGGGCACAAGATCTGGACCAGCTACTCCGACGTCGCCGACTGGTGTCTGCTGCTGGCCCGCACCGATCCGGAGGCCAAGCGGCACCGCGGCATCTCGGCGTTCATCATTTCGATGAAACAGCCTGGTGTGCAACAGCGTCCGCTGCAGATGATCAACGGCGTCACCACCGAATTCGGCCAGGTGCTGTTCGACGGCGCGACGGTGCCGGCCGAGAACATGGTCGGTGCCCCCGGTGAGGGGTGGCCGCTCGCCATGACCGTGGTCGGCCACGAACGGGAGCCGTCCACCCTGGGCTACGCGGCGCGCTACGGCAAGCTGGTCCGCCAGCTGGCCGCGCGCGCCGACGGCTCGCCGAACGAGGAACTCGCCTGGGCCGCAGTGCAAACCGAGATGCTGACCCACCACGTCCGGCGGCGGCTGTCCGAGCAACTCGACGGGCGTGACCCACACCTCGGACGGATCGCTGGACAAGCTGCTGATGACCTGGGTCGAGCAGTCGGTCGGCCATGCCGCGCTGGCGGTGGGCGGCATCGACGACCCCAATCTGCTCAGCGCCTACCTCTACAGCCGCGCGCAGAGCGTGATGGGCGGCACGTCGCAGATCCAGAAGAACATCATCGCCTCACGAATCCTGGGGTTGTAGGAGTGATCGCGAACGCGGGCGAAGCCCGGGTGAAGCGGGTCACGACCATTGATGTAGGAGTGATCGCGAACGCGGGCGAAGCCCGGGTGAAGCGGGTCACGACCATTGGAGGAGTGATCGCGAAGCGGGCGGAGCCCGGGTGAAGCGGGTCACGACCATCAAAGGAGCCTGACATGTACGACATGCCAACCGAAATCGACGTTCAGGCCGACGGCCCGCTGCGGATCATCACGCTGAACCGGCCCGACTCGCTCAACTCGGTCAACGACGCCCTGCACCACGGCCTGGCGAAGCTGTGGCAGCGGTTGAGCGACGACCTCAGCGCCCGCGCTGCGGTGATAACCGGTGCGGGACGGGCATTTTCGGCCGGCGGTGACTTCGGCTATCTCGAGGAGCTGGCCGATGACGCAGACTTGCGGGCCAAGACCATCACCGACGGGCGCGAGATCGTGCTGGGCATGGCGCGCTGCCGGATTCCGGTGCGTGGCCGCGGTCAACGGGCCGGCCGTCGGGCTGGGCTGCAGCCTGGTCGCGCTGAGCGACATCGTCTACATCGCCGAAGACGCCTACCTCGCCGACCCGCACGTGCAGGTGGGACTGGTCGCCGCCGACGGCGGACCGCTGACCTGGCCGCTGCACATCAGCCTGCTGCTGGCCAAGGAGTACGCGCTGACCGGTGCCCGGATCCCCGCCGCGCGGGCCGTCGAACTGGGCCTGGCCAATCACGCGGTGGCCGATCCGGTCGCCGAGGCGGCGATCAAGGCCGCGAAGAAGATCCTCGAGTTGCCGCAGCAGGCGGTCGAAAGCACCAAGCGCGTCCTCAACGTGCATCTGGAACGCGCGGTGCTGGCCACCATCGACTACGCGCTGTCCGCGGAGAACCAGTCCATGCAGACCGAGGACTTCCGCGCGATCGTCGCCAAGTTCAACGCGGGCAAGAACTGAAGCCTCAAGCCGGCTCGAATGCCGCCCAGCGTCAGATGTGGTTCCGGGTTGGCCGGATTCATCGGATTCATCGGGCTGGCCGGATTCAAGGGATTCATCGGATTGGACGGGTTGTTCGGGTTGGCCGGGTTCATCGGATTGAGCGGGTCGGCCGGGCTATTCGGATTTGACGGACTATTCGGGCCGTAGGGGCCGAGATTGCAGATCGCGTTCGCGTTCGCCATGCAATCCGCGGGTTGTACGGATCGGGATCGGCGGGATCCGCGCTCGCCGGAAGGGCAAACGCAGCAGCGGCGACGCCCATGAAAACAAGAACTGCTGCCGCCTTGGCGACAGCGCCGCGGACCTCAGAAATAAGCGTGAACCTCATCGAGACCATCCCCTCCGACTGCGCGAATCAGCTACCTGGCTATTAGCGCACGTCGATGGGACGTTACCGCAGCTACTTCGTCACTTCGGCGGGAAGCGCAACGCTCCGTCCAGTCGGATGACTTCGCCGTTGAGGTAATCGTTTTCGACGATGCTCTGCACGAACGCGCCGTACTCGGGGGACCGGCCCATCCGCTTGGGGAAGGGGACCTGCGGGCCCCAGTACGCCTCGAGCTGGTCGCCCGCCTTGCCGTACGCCGGTGTCAGGAAGGTGCCAGGCGCGATGGTGACGACGCGGATACCGAGCGGGGACAGGTCGCGCGCGGCAACCAGCGTCATACCGACAACGCCGCCCTTGGCCGCCGCATACGGCAGCTGGCCGATCTGGCCCTCGTAGGCGGCGATCGAGGCGGTGTTGATGATGACGCCGCGGGCGCCCTCGTCGAGCGGCTCCTGGCGCGCGATGGCCGCAGCGGCCAGCCGCAGGACGTTGAAGACCCCGGTCAGGTAGACATCGATCGTCGTCTTGAAGCCGTCCAGGTCCAGCGGTGAGCCGTCCTTGCCGATCAGCCGCCCGCCGCTCGCGGGTCCGCCGTGAGCATCCACCGAGATACGAAGCGGAGCAAGCGATTCCGCCTCGGCCAACGCGGCGTTCACGTCTTCGGTGTTCGTCGCGTCAGTGCGGACGTAGCGGGCGTCGAGCTCTTTGGCCAGCGCCGCGCCCTTTTCGTCGGCCAGATCGGCGATCACGACCTTGGCCCCCGCGGCGTGCAGCCGGCGAACGGTGGCCTCGCCCAGGCCGCCCGCGCCGCCGACGACAATGGCCGAACTCCCGCTGATCTGCATCGCTGTTTCCCTTCTTGCAATTCATACTCTCGGCTAGAGAGAATAATGTTCTCATACCGTTGCGGGATGCCGACGGCGGCATGGGTTCGGCTACCGTCATCGAAGTCCGGCTAGGGAGACCCATGACAAACAACGAAGTTCTGGTCATCATCGGTGTTGGCGGCATGGGGGTCTCGGTTGCCCGCCGCAGCGGAGCGGGCCGGACCATCGTGCTGGCCGACATCAACGCCGCGGGCCTGGAATGCGGCGGCGGGTGCGCTCACCGAAGACGGGCATCACGTGCTGACCCGCGAAGTCGACGTCACCTCCCGTAGTTCGGTGGCCGCGGTCGCCGAGACGGCCCAGGCAGCCGGACGGGTCACCGCGGTCGTGCACACCGCGGGGCTCTCGCCGCAGCAGGCGTCCGCCGAGGCGGTGCTGGCCGTCGACCTGCTGGGTGTCGCACTGAGCATCGACGAATTCGGCCGGGTGATCGAGCCCGGCGGTGCCGGCGTCGTCATCGCCAGCATGGCCGGCCACATGATGCCCGCGCTGGATCCGGACGTCGAGCGGCAGCTCGCGAGCCGCGCCCGCCGAGGAACTGCTCGGCCTCGATGCCTGCTCGAACATCACCAGCAGCCAGATGGCCTACCCATTCGCCAAGCGGGCCAACCAGATTCGGGTAGCCGCCGCGGCCGGAGCCTGGGGTGAACGCGGCGCCCGGATCAACTCCATCAGCCCGGGTGTCATCTCGACGGCGATGGGGCGGCTGGAACTCGACAGCGAATCGGGCACGCTGATGCGGGCGATGGTCGACAACTCCGGCCTTCGGCGTCTCGGCACACCCGAGGACATCGCGGCCGCCACCGAGTTCCTGCTCGGGCCGTCGGCGTCGTTCGTCACCGGCACCGATCTACTGGTCGACGGCGGCGTGGTCGCCGCGATCCGCACCGGCACAATCGATCTGGCGAAAGCGCTCGCCGAACGCTGACGCCGGACTGCTAGTCGACCGACTTCCCGGTCGCCGCGGCGTGCCCGGCGCGATAGCCGAAAACCATTGCCGGGCCGATGGTTCCGCCGGCGCCGCCGTAGGCGCGTCCGGTCACGCCGCCCATCGCGTTGCCGGCGGCGAACAGCCCCGGGATCGGCTCGCCGCTGACATGCAGGACGCGCCCGTCGCGGTCGGTGCGGGGTCCACCCTTGGTCCCCATCGCGCCGACCGATACCGGGACCGCGTAGAACGGCGCGGTGTCGATCGGGCCGAGCGTCTTGCCGGCCGGCGTCGTCGCGTGCTCGTCACCCCAGTAGCCGTCGTAAGCGCTTGAGCCACGGCCGAAGTCGGGATCAGACGCCCTCGCCGACGTGGTGGTTCCAGCTCTCGATGGTGCGGGTCGAGCCCGTCGAGGGCGATCCCGGTCTTGGCGGCCAGCTCGCTGAGATCCGCCGATTCGCAGAACCAGTCCGGGACCGGGCCATCCGGCGTCGACGCCCAGGAACCCGTAGCGCTTGAGGTGTTGTGAGTCGAACACCATCCAGGCCGGGTCGTTGACGTAGCCCTCGCGCGGGTCGAGGTAGTGGAAGGCGCCGGCCATCGAGTTGTAATCGCAGGCCTCGTTGACGAATCGCCGGCCGAGCCGGTTGACGATGATGCTGCGCGGCCGGGTTCGCTCCAGCCGTACGCTGCGGCTGCGCTGGTGCCCGTCGATCGTGTCGCCCGGGATCTGCACGATCGGCACCCACCACGCCTCGCCCATGTTGGCCAGGTCGGCGCCGTGGGCCATCACCATGCGCAGTCCGTCGCCGGTGTTGTTGGGCGGCGAGACGGCGCCGTGCATCGGACCGCGCAGAAAAGCGTTGACCAGAGCCGGATCCCACTCGAACCCGCCGGTGCCCAGGATGACTGCCGCGACGGGCGTGCACGGTCAGCTGCCGGCCCGCAGCGTCGATCCGCACCCCGACGATCCTGCCGTCTTCGGCGATCAGCTCCTCGGCCCGGGCATCGGTCTGCGGCGTCACGCCGGCATCGAGCAACCCCTTCAGCAGATCCGGCGATCAGCGCGGTGCCGGCCACGCACAGGTCGGCGTTCGGGTCGCCTCCCGCGTACAGGCGGGCCCGGGTCTCGGCGTCGAAGCCGACATTCGACCAGTCCTGAGGAAACGCGGTGATCCGATCGCGCCACTCGCCGAGCTGGTTCAGATCGAACGGCGCCGCGCTCAACGAGCGCCCGCCGCCGGGCTGTCCGCCGGGCAGCTCCGGCTTGTAATCCGGGAAGCCGGTGGCGATTTCGAAGCGCAGACTGCTGTGCGCCTCGATGAAGTCGAGCATC
The DNA here is from genome assembly GCA_963796825.1 of uncultured Actinomycetota bacterium. Lineage (GTDB taxonomy): Bacteria > Actinomycetota > Actinomycetes > Mycobacteriales > Mycobacteriaceae > Mycobacterium. The sequence goes on along the minus strand of CAWCNE010000002.1, from coordinate 778,426 downwards.
GCCGGGCCGGTTCGGACGAAGGTGCTCGACGAGCGCGTCGTCCATCGATCCGAGCGACTGCGCCCGTAGATAGCTGAGCGCGTCGTCGACCGACAGTTCGCCGTCGGGCGAACGGTCGTGCGCGGGAATCCACACCACGCCGCCCGAAACCGCGGTGGTGCCGCCGACGGTCGCGGCCTTCTCGTAGACCGCGACCGAGGCGCCGTTGGCGGCTGCGGTCAGTGCGGCCGCCAGTGCGGCTCCGCCGCTGCCGAGCACGACGACGTCGACTTCTTGGTCCCAAGACGGCATGCGTTTGTGGTTCCTTCCCGCTCAGGGTCAGCAGAGGATCGCCGATAATTCCTTGGCTGCCTTGATAACTGCGTCCTTGCCGCGCATCACCACGTCCTCGCGGTGCGAGATCAGGTTGATGCACGCCGGCGGTGACGGCGGCGTCGCGATGCACCGGAACCGCCAAACCATAGGTGTTCGGCTCGATCTCGCCGTGGGTGATCACCCACCCCTGCTCACGGGCGCGTGACCACCAGATCGCGTTCGTCCGGGCGTGGCGGCAGGCTCGCCAGCAGTGCGATGCCCGCGGCACCCCGATCGAGCGGGTAGCGGCTGCCCTCGTGAAACGCCAGCTGGTAGGGGACCTGGGTGGGGACGATCACCGCGATGGCCACCTGCTGATCGCCCTCGGCCACCAGCAGCGACACCGTGGTGCCCAGATCGTCGGCCAGCGCGCGCAGGATCGGCACGCTGAGCTGGCGCACATTGCGGTCGAACGACGCACCCAGCAGCGCCAAGCCCGGCGGCCGGCCGGTAGCGGCCGTCCTCACCCTTGGCGACGAATCGGAATTGGGCCAGCGTGGCGAGCAGTCGATAGGCGATCGTCCGGTGCACGCCGATGCCGTCGGCGACCTGCTGCACGGTCAGGCCCGCGGGAGCATCGGCCACCAGCTGCAGAGCAGTGAGTCCCCGGGCCAGCGTTTGCGAGCCGGGCGCGGTGGTTGTCGGTGACCTCGCGCATGTCAGTGGGCCGCGATCTTGCTTGACAGACACCGCGCCGAGAGTGATGCTCTATACATAGTGCACATTAGTGTGCGATTTTAGCACACATCGTTGACGGGAAACGAGAACCAAATTTCCGCCAGGGCGGCGAGAGAGGAACCGGTGGCCGAGCACGAAAGCGTGTGGAGTGACCTGCAGGGTGTCCCGTTCGCGCAGGGCTACCTGGATGCCGGCGGTGTGCGAACTCGCTACCTGCATGCCGGCGACGCAGAGCAAGCCGCCGCTGATCCTGCTGCACGGCTCCGGTGGTCACGCCGAGGCATACGTCCGCAACCTGGAGGCGCACGCCGAGCATTTCTCGACGTGGTCGATCGACATGCTGGGTCACGGCTACACCGACAAGCCCGGTCACCCGCTTGGAGATTCGCCACTACGTCGACCACCTGCTGGCCTTCCTGGACGCCATCGGTGTCGAGCGCGCCCACCTGTCCGGCGAATCGCTCGGCGGCTGGGTCGTGTCCCGGGCCGCCGTCGACCATCCGGAGAAGGTCGACCGGTTGGTGCTCAACACCGCGGGCGGCTCGCAAGCCGACCCCGAGGTGATGAAGCGGATCATCACGCTGTCGATGGCAGCCGCCGAGAACCCGACCTGGGAAACCGTGCAGGCGCGGATCAAATGGCTGATGGCCGACAAGTCGAAGGGTTACGACGACCTGGTCGCGAGCCGGCAGCGGGTGTACCGCCAGCCGGGTTTCGTCTCGGCGATGCGCGACATCATGGCCTTGCAGGACCCCGAGATCCGCGCCCGTAACCTGCTGGGCGCCAACCGACTATGGCTCGATCACCGCGCCCACCCTGGTGTTGTGGACCAGCGATGACCCGACCGCCGACGTCACCGAAGGCCGCCGGATCGCGTCGATGATCCCCGGCGCGCGTTTCGAAGTGATGTCCGGCTGCGGCCACTGGCCGCAGTACGAGGACGCCAAGACATTCGACCGCCTGCATATCGACTTCCTGCTGGGCCGGTGACGGTGTCCGAAGGGCGATGAGGTCCAGGAGGTGGACGTCGACGTCGTCGTCGTCGGCGCGGGGCCAGTCGGCCTGACCCTGGCCAATATCCTTGGCCTGCAAGGTGTCAGCACGCTGGTGGTCGAAGAGCGCGACACGCTGATCGACTACCCGCGCGGCGTCGGGCTCGACGACGAGTCGCTGCGCACCTTCCAGGCGATCGGCCTGGTCGAGCGCGTCCTGCCGCACACCGTGCCCAACCAGATCCTGCGATTCGTCGACGCCAAGCGCCGGATACTCGCCGAAATGGCCCCGCCCGACGCACGTTTCGGCTGGCCCAAACGCAACGGTTTCGTCCAGCCGCTGGTCGACGCCGAGTTGCTTCGCGGACTGGAGAGATTCGAGCACGTCGAGGTCCAGTGGGGACAGGCCGATGGCGTCCTACACCGAAACGGCCGACGCGGTCACCGTCGAACTCGACGGCGGCGATGGCGCACGAAGAGTGTGCGGGCCCGCTACGTCGTCGGCTGCGACGGCGGCCGCAGCGCCACCCGCCGGCTGATGGGGGTGTCCTTCGACGGCACCACCTCGCCGACCCGCTGGCTGGTCGTCGACGTCGCCAACGATCCGCTCGGACACCCCAACAGCGAAGTCGGCGCCGACCCCGCCCGCCCCTACGCCTCGATCTCGATCGCGCACGGAATTCGCCGCTTCGAGTTCATGATTCACGCCGACGAGACCGACGAGCAGGCCGAGGACCCGGCTTTCCTCACCCGGATGCTGGCGTCGATGGTGCCGCATCCCGACCGGGTCGACGTGATCCGCCACCGGCTCTACACCCACCACTCCCGGATCGCCGGCGCATTCCGCCAGGGCCGCCTGCTGCTCGCCGGCGACGCCGCGCACCTGATGCCGGTGTGGCAGGGGCAGGGCTACAACAGCGGTATCCGCGACGCGACGAACCTCGGCTGGAAGCTCGCCGCGGTGGTCAACGGCTACGCCGAGGACGCGTCTGCTCGACACCTACGACGTCGAGCGTCGCAAGCATGCCCGGGCGATGATCGACCTGTCGACGATGGTGGGCCGGGTCATCTCGCCGACCAATCGCCGCGTCGCCGCGGCCCGCGACCTGCTGGTGCGATCGGCGTCAATTGTGCCCTCGCTCAAGCGATATGTGCTCGAGATGCGGTTCAAGCCGATGCCGCGATACGAGCAGGGCGCCGTCGTGCATCCCGAGCCGCGGCGGGCGGATTCGCCGGTCGGGACGTTGTTCGTGCAACCCCGGGTCGACACCCGCGAGCAGCAGAACGTCCTGCTCGACGATGTGCTCGGCGGTGGTTTCGCCGTGATGTGCTGGAACAACAAGCCGCGGGAGATCCTCGGCGCCAAAGCATTTGCGGACTGGCAGGCGTTGGGTGCGAAGCTCGTGGCGGCTCGGCCGCTGACCCAGCTGCACTGGGACGGCGACGACGATCCCGACGTGGTGGTCGTCGGTGACCGGACCGGCCAGCTCAAAGCCTGGTTCGACGCGCACCAGGAATCCGTGCTGTTCCTGCGCCCCGATCGCTGCATCGCGGGTGCCTGTATCGCCCAGCTCGCCCCCGAGTTGAGTGCCTCGCTTTTCGACGTCCTCACCTTGACACCGGGAGGCGGTAATCCGTGCCGCTCGCCCTGTGCTGTATGTCCCACAGCCCACTGCTCAATCTGCCCGGGCCGTCGCAGGACCTCCTTGACGACATTGACGGCGCACTCACGCAGGCAAGGGATTTCGTCGCGGACTTCGACCCGGAGATCGTCGTCATCTTTGCCCCCGACCACTACAACGGCTTCTTCTACCGGACGATGCCGCCGTTCTGCATCGGCACCGACGCGCAGGGGGTCGGCGACTACGGCACTCACAAGGGCCCACTCGACGTGCCCGAAGCCACCGCGGTCGCCTGCGCCAAAGCGGTGTTGTCGGCCGGTGTCGACGTCGCCATCTCGGCGAACATGGACGTCGACCACGGCACCGTTCAACCGCTGGAGAAGCTGTTCGGCAACGCCACGGCGCGCCCGGTGATACCGATCTTCATCAACTCGGTCGCCACGCCGCTGGGCCCGCTGCATCGCTGCCGCACGCTCGGCACTGCGGTCGGCAGCTATCTGGCCACCCTGAACAAGCGGGTGCTGGTGGTGGGATCCGGTGGGCTGTCCCATGATCCGCCGGTCCCGACCCTGGCGACGGCGACACCTCAGATCGTGGAGCGGATCGTGCACGGTCGGCCGATGACTCCGGAGCAGCGGTCGGCGCGGCAGACCGCGGTGATGGAAGCGGCCAAGAGCTTCGCAGGTGGCCAGAGCGGCCTTCAGCCGCTCAACCCCGAATTCGATCAGAAGTTCCTCGAGATCATCGACGGCGGACATCTCGACGATCTGGACAAATGGTCGAATGCGTTCATCGCCAGTGAGGGCGGCAACTCGGCACACGAAATCCGCACTTGGGTCGCCGCTTTCGCGGCGCTGGCGGCGGCCGGCCCGTATGAGACGGGCGTGCGCTACTACCGGCCGGCTCCCGAGTTGATCGCCGGGCTTCGCGGTCAGGACGGCGGTGCCGGCGCCCTATGAGTGACATCTTTGACGACGTGGTCGACGTACTCGTCATCGGCTCTGGCGGTGGCGGTATGACGGCGGCCCTGGCCGCGGAAGCCTCCGGGCTCAAGACGCTGGTCGTCGAAAAGTCCAGCCAGTTCGGCGGTTCCACCGCACTGTCCGGCGGCGGCATCTGGGTGCCGGGCGCGCCGGCGCAACGTCGGGCCGGCTATCGTCCCCCGCCTGACGAGGTCGTCGATTACCTGCGGCGGATCACCGACGGCTTGGTCAGCGACGCGCGGATCCGGCAGTACGTCGACTCGGCCCCGGACATGATGGACTTCCTGGAGAAGCTGAGCCCCTGGCTGGAATTCGTCTGGAAGCCTGGCTACGCCGACTACTACCCGGAACTGCCCGGTGGCTCCGAACTCGGCAGCACCATCAACGTTCCGCCGATCGATCTGCGCGCGCTGGCCGACGAAGAGCACCACCTTCTGACGCCGCTGGCGTTGGCGCCGCGCGGAATCTGGCTGGGCCCCAAAGAGCTTCGCTCGTTCTATCGAGTACGGCAATCCTGGGCGGGCAAGGGCGTCCTGGTGAAGCTGGTATGGCGGATGTTCCGGGCCCGGGTCTTCGGCGACCGGATGGCGGCCATCGGTCAGTCGTTGGCCGCGCGGCTGCGGCTGGCGATGAAAGACCGGGGTATCCCGCTATGGCTGGACGCACCGATGACACAGCTGCTCACCGACGACGACGGATCGGTGATCGGCGCCGTGGTGATGAAAGACGGCACACCACAACGGATCGGCGCCAGCCGCGGTGTGATCGTCGCGACCGGCGGCTTCGATCACGACATGGCCTGGCGCAAAGAACACCAGCCGACCGTCGATCAGGACTGGAGCTTCGGCAATCCGGCGGCTACCGGCGACGGCATCCGGGCCGGCCAGCAGGTCGGCGCCGCCACCGACATGCTCGACGAGGCCTGGTGGTTTCCGGCAATCCAATGGCCGGACGGCCGACTGCAATTCATGCTCAACGAGCGGATGATGCCGTCGCAGTTCATCGTCAACGGTGCGGGCAAGCGGTTCATCAACGAGGCGGCGCCGTACATGGATTTCGGTCACGCGATGATCGAAGGTCAGGAATCGGGCGTCACCCACATACCGTGCTGGCTCATCACCGACCACCGGTCGTTCCTGCGCTACGTGGTCGCCGGCCATCTGCCGATACCGAAAATCCCGTTCGCCCCGGTCCCCACCGGCCGCAAGATCCCCAAAGCCTGGCTGGAATCCGGCGTGGTCCTAGTCAGCCGGGACCTGGGCCGAACTCGCCGCGAAGATCGGCGTACCGGCCGATCAACTGCACAGCACTGCCACACGTTTCAACGAACTGGCCCGCAATGGCCACGACGACGATTTCAACCGGGGTGACAGCGTTTACGACAATTACTACGGCGACCCCACCCTGCCCAACCCGAATCTGTATCCGCTGGGTAATCCGCCCTACTACGCATTCCGGATCATTCTCGGCGATCTGGGCACCTCAGGCGGTCTGCGCACCGACGAATTCGCGCGGGTACTGCGCGCCGACGACACCGTGGTCCGCGGTCTCTATGCCGTGGGTAACGCCTCGGCCGCGGTCATGGGGCGCAGCTATGCCGGCGCCGGCGCCACCATCGGGCCCGCCATGACCTTCGGCTACGTCGCGGCCAAACACCTTGTCAACCAAAACTCAACGCAATCAATTGTTCCGGGAGGTACCAGTTGAAGATCTCGCTGTTCTACGAATTCGCTCTGCCCCGACCCTGGTCGGACGACGACGAGCACATCCTGCTCAAGGACTGCTCTCGACGAGGTCGAGGCCGCCGACAAGGCCGGCTTCTCCACCGTCTGGCTCACCGAGCACCACTTCCTCGAGGAGTACTGTCACTCCACCGCGCCGGAGATGTTCCTGGCGGGAGCGAGCCAGCGGACCAAGGACATCCGGCTGGGATTCGGCATCATGCATCTGCCGCCGGCGGTCAATCATCCGGCCCGGGTCGCCGAACGGATCGCCACCCTGGACCTGATCTCTGATGGCCGTGTCGAATTCGGCACCGGCGAATCGTCCTCGATCGGCGAACTCGGCGGCTTCAACATCGACCCCGCCGACAAGCGCGCGCAGTGGGAAGAGGCGCTCGAGGTGTCTATCCGCTGCATGACCGAAGAACCCTTCACCGGATTCAAGGGCGAGCACATCGAGATGCCGGCCCGCAACGTCGTCCCCAAGCCGCTGCAGAAGCCGCACCCACCGGTGTGGGTGGCCTGCACCCGTCCGGCCTCGGTGCAGATGGCCGCCCAGAAATGCCTCGGCGCACTGAGTTTCGCCTACACCGGCCCGGGTCCGCTGACCGAGCGGGTGAACGGCTACTACAAGGATCTCGAGGAGAGCGGGTGTGCCGGTCACCCCGGCGATCAACCCGAACATCCTCGCGATCGGCGGCGACCTGTCGATGATGGTCGCCAAGACCGACGAGCAGGCCGTCCAGCGCCTCGGCATGGGCGGTGGGTTCTTCTCGTTCGGGATCATGCACTACTACATGACCGGCGTGCACACGCCCGGCCGCACCGGAGTCTGGGAGCGTTATCTCGAAGAGTGCGAGAAGGATCCGACGCTGGCCTACGGTCCGGGCCGTGGCGCGATCGGCGTCGCCGTCCACCGTTCGTGAGTTCCTCCGCGGGTACGAGGACAGCGGCGTCGACGAGATCATCCTGCTGCTCAACCCGCGCAGCCACGAAGGCACCATGGAGTCCATCGAGCTGATGGGCAAAGAGGTGCTGCCGGAGTTCATCGAGCGTGACCGCAAGGCGGTGGCCGAGAAGGCCAAGCGCCTGGAACCGGTCATCGAGAAGATCGAGGCGCGCCGTCCCGAGCCCAGCGCCCCGAAGTTCGACGAGAGCTACTCCTTCGGCGGCCTGCCCACCGGACGCGGCGGAAAGTTCACCGCGAGTGAGATTCCCGAGGCGATGGCCGAAATCAACGAGGGTCGCGTCCAAGCCGCGCAGCGGCTCAAAGACGAGTCGAAGCCGTAGGCGTTGGGACACATCGATGAGCTGTGGCGCTACGACGGACGGCGCGCGGTGGTCACCGGCTGCGCGTCGGGCATCGGGGCGCATGTCGTCCGGCAGCTCACCGAGCTGGGCGCCCATGTCGTCGGGTTGGACAAGCAGCCGCCGAGCGGCGAGATCGCCGAGTTCTACTCCGTCGACCTGACCGACCCGGCAGTCCATCGATCGCGGTGTGGCGTCGGTCGGCGATCAGGTCGACGCGCTGTTCAACGTCGCCGGTGTCTCGTCCGGAATCGGCGACCCGTTGCTGGTCGTCACGATCAACTTCCTCGGCTTACGGCATGCCACCGAGGCGCTGGTGGCGAAGATGCCCGCCGGATCGTCCATCGTGAGCGTTTCGTCGCTGGCGGCCAAGGGATATCGGGAGAATCAGCGGGTCACCGGCGGGCTGCTGAACACCCGGACGATGTCCGATGGCGTCGACTGGTGCCATCGCCATCCCGAGGCGCTGGCCGACGGGGGCTATCGGTTGTCCAAGGAAGCGATCATTCTGTACACCATGAGCAAGACCACCGCGCTCGGCGGCCGGGGTATTCGGATCAACTGCACCGGGCCGGGCGTCACCGAGACCCCGATCCTGGACCAACTGCGCAGCGCGTACGGCCAGCACTTTCTCGACGACATCCCCAAACCGTTGGGCCGGGTCTCCGATCCCGAGGAACAGGCAGCGGTGCTGGTGTTCCTGAATAGCCAAGCGGCCAGCTATATTTCGGGCCAAGTACTGTGGGTCGACGGCGGCAACCTCGGCGCCGCGGTGGCGCGCGAACTCGAGGAAGGGCAAGCATAGTGGCCAGCCTGACCGATTTCCGCCGGGTCGCCGGCGAGGTGTCCAACTGGGGTCGGTGGGGAGACGCCGACGAACTCGGGACGCTGAACTTCATCACCGCGGAGAAGGTGGCCGAGGCGGCCAGCCTGGTCAAGCACGGCAAGGTGTTTCCGCTCGGCGTCGACTTCGGATCCTCGGGCCCGCAGGGCTCATTCAAGTTCCGGCACAACCCGATCCACGTGATGACGGTGGACGGTGGTGACGCGCACTCGCTGCCCCGGTTCGGGCCGGACTGGGCGGCCAACCCTGGCGCCCAGGAGATGGGCAAGTACTTCCAGGACGATCTTTTCCGCTTCAACGACGACATGATCATCATGCCGCTGCAGTCCGCCACCCAGTGGGATGCGCTCTCGCACGTCTACTACGAAGAACAGCTCTACAACGGCTTTCCGGCCGACTCGGTGACCAGCTTCGGCGCAAAGCATTGCGGCATCGACAAGGTCGACGGCAAGGGCATCACCTCGCGGGGTGTGCTGCTCGACGTCGTACGGCATCGCGGAGTGGAGACGTTCCTCGAACTCGGCAACCCGATCACCCCCGCCGAACTGGACGACGTGGCACGGGCGCAGGGTGTGACGGTCGGCCGCGGCGACATCGTGCTGGTCCGAACCGGTTGGTGGGCAAGGTTTTTAGAGACCGGTAACGGCAGTGAGCCCGGATCGGGACTGGACTGGCAGTGTGCGTCCTGGCTGCACGATCACGACATCGCCGCGGTGGCCGCCGATAACCTGATGGTCGAAGACCCGATATCCGGTGTGAAAGGGACACTCCTGCCGATGCACATGCTGTGCCTGCGGGACATGGGGTTGATGCTCGGCGAGTACTGGGATCTCAACGCATTGGCGGCGGACTGCGCCGCCGACGGAGTGTACGAGTTTCAGCTCATCGCGCCGCCGCTGAGATTCGTTGGCGCGGTGGGTTCTCCGGTGAATCCCATCGCGATCAAGTAGGGACGTGCGATGCAGATCCACAGCAGAACCATCGTCGATCGACGGTCTGGCCACTCACTACCTGGAGGCCGGCGACGGCGACCCGGTGATCCTGCTGCACGGCGGTGAGTTCGGAGTCAGCGCCGAAATCGGCTGGGAAGCAACGATACCCGCACTGGCGGCGCGGTATCGCGTGCTGGCTCCGGACATGCTGGGATTTGGGAAGTCGGCGAAAGTCCTCGACTTCAACGACGGCCGCGGCATGCGGATCCGGCACGTCGCCCGGTTCTGCGACGAACTCGGCATCGGCTCGGCGCACTTCGTCGGCAACTCGATGGGAGCGATCAACCTGCTCGTCGACGCCACCTCCGAGTCGCCGGTGCTGCCGATGCGCAGCCTGGTGGCCATCTGCGGCGGCGGTGAGATCCAGCGCAACCGGCACATGGAAGCGCTCTACGACTACGACGCCACACTGCCGGCCATGCGCCGGATCGTCGAGGCGCTCTTCCATGACCCGAAGTATCCGGCCGACGAGGCCTACGTCGCGCGCCGGTACGAATCCAGCATCGCCCCCGGCGCATGGGAGACGCTCGCCGCGGCACGCTTCCGTCGTCCGGGTGCGTCACCACCGCCCGCGCCGTCGAGCCAACGGGCCTACGAACGCGTCGCGGTCCCGGCGCTGGTGGTCGAGGGCGCCTGCGACAAGCTGCTGCCACCCGGCTGGGCCAAGGAGATCGCCGATCAGCTCCCGGACGGGCGATCGACCGTCATCGAGGCCGCGGGCCATTGCCCGCAGCTCGAACGATCGGCCGACGTGAACGCGCTTGTGCTGGACTTTCTGGCCTCTGTCCCGGGCTGAGCGGCCGCATGCAAAGCCGGCACAAAGGTGGCATTCATCTTTTATTAAGCTCGACGCTGTTTGCTGTTAACGGTGAACCCGTCGTCGAGAGGAACCTGGTGAAGGTCGGCCGATGTACCGCGGCGCTGAGCCTGCTGGTGGTCGGCGTCCTTGCGCTATCGGCATGCGGCAGCAACAGCACCTCCGGGTCCGGCCCGCAGCCGGCGCCGGTGAACTGCGACGGTAAGAAGAAACTCCTGGCCAGCGGCTCGACCGCCCAGACGAACGCGGTCGAGCAGTTCGTCTACGCCTACATTCGCGCCTGCCCGGGTTTCACTCTGGACTACAAAGCGAACGGCTCGGGTGCGGGTGTGCAGCAGTTCGTCGACAACGAGACCGATCTGGGCGGCTCCGACAAGCCGCTGGACCCGGCGAAGGGCGAACCCGACAAGGCGCAACAGCGTTGCGGGTCACCCGCCTGGGACCTACCGGCGGTGTTCGGCCCGATCGCGGTCACCTACAACCTCGACGGGGTGAGCGCGTTGAATCTCGACGGTCCCACCACCGCAAAGATCTTCAACGGCGCCATCACCACCTGGAACGATCCGGCGATCAAGGCGCTCAACTCCGGCGTCAATCTGCCCGCGACGCCGATCAACGTCGTATTCCGCGACGACAAGTCGGGCACGACCTACAACTTCCAGAAGTATCTGGACGCCGCATCCGACGGCGCCTGGGGCAAAGGCACCGACGAGACATTCGTCGGCGGCGTCGGCCAGGGTGCGACCGGCAACGAGGGCACCGCATCGGCCCTGCGGTCCACGAACGGGTCGGTCACCTACAACGAGTGGTCGTTCGCGGTCGGCCACCAACTGAGCATGGCTCAGATCGTGACGTCGGCCGGCCCGGATCCGGTGGCGATCACCACCGACTCGGTCGGCAAGACGATCGCCGGCGCGAAGTTCGCCGGGCAGGGCAATGATCTGGTAGTCGACACGTCGTCGTTCTACAAGCCCTCTCAGGCGGGCGCCTATCCGATCGTGCTCGCCACCTACGAGATCGTCTGCTCGAAGTATCCGGATTCGTCGACCGGCGAAGCGGTAAGAGCGTTCATGCAGGCCACCATCGGGGCCGGGCAGGATGGCCTGGATCAGTACGGCTATATCCCGATGCCGAGTTCGTTTCAGTCGAAACTGTCCGCGGCCGTAAACGGTATCTCCTGATGAGCAGCGGTCAGCCGGGTTCGCGGGTCGGGTCGTGGTTCGGGCCTTATCGGCTGACGCGGCTGTTGGGACGCGGCGGCATGGGCGAGGTCTATGAGGCCGAGGACACCCGCAAGGGCCGGATCGTGGCGCTCAAGTTGATATCGCCGGAGTTCTCCGACGACCCGACGTTCCGGGCCCGGATGCAACGTGAGGCCGGCGCGGCCGGGAGGCTGACCGAGCCTCATGTCGTGCCCATTCACGACTATGGCGAGATCAACGACCAGCTTTACCTCGACATGCGCCTGATCGATGGCGCGAACCTGGCCACCGTCCTGAAACGGACGGGGGCGATCAGCCCGCCCCGCGCGGTGGCGATCGTCCGTCAGGTTGCGGCCGCGCTGGATGCCGCGCATGCCAACGGCGTCACGCACCGCGACGTGAAGCCGGAGAACATCCTGATCACCGGCGACGACTTCGCGTACCTGGTGGATTTCGGAATTGCCCGCGCCGGAACCGATCCCGGGCTGACCCAGGCTGGTATGGCGATGGGGACCTACAAGTACATGGCCCCGGAGCGGTTCAGCGACCACGAGGTCACCTATCGATCCGACATCTACTCGCTGGCTTGTGTGCTCGGCGAATGTCTGACCGGCACACCGCCGTTCCGTGCCGACAGCATCGAACGGTTGGTCGCCGCGCATTTGATGGAGCCGGCCCCGCGGCCCAGCCAGCTGAGGCCCGGTCGGGTGCCGGCGGCACTGGATCAGGTTGTCGCGAAGGGCATGGCCAAGAATCCCGAGCAGCGCTATCGCAGCGCCGGCGACCTCGCCAACGCCGCGTTGCACGCGCTGACCGCGCCCGATCAGCACCAGGCCGAGAGCATCCTGCAGCACACCGAGGATGCCGCCAACGCGCACACCATGATCCGTCCCGCGGCCGCCGGCGCGGGTGTCCGCAGCTGGGCGGCGCCGCCCGGCGTTTCAGGCGGTTGGAGTTATCACCCCCGCGCCTCCTCGAACGGAACACCCTCCAGCACACAGCATCCCGACTTCAGTTCCATCGCTCCGCAGCGACGCGATCGACGCAAGCTGTGGATGATCATCGGCGCGGCCGCGGTACTGCTCGTCGCCGTCTTCGGCTACGCGGTGCGGCCGCACGGGGGACCGGCGGGCGAGTCTTGCGGGCAGAACATCCTGCCGTTCAACGGGCTCAACTTCCGCCTCTCGCCCGGTGGGGTGGCGGTGGATGCATCGGGCGCCGTGTACGTCACCAATCAGGGCATGTACGGCCGGGTGGTGAAGTTGGCGCCCGGCTCCGACACCCCGACGGTGCTGCCGTTCACCGGCCTGTATCAGCCTCAGGCGGTGGCCGTCGACTCCGCGGGAGCGGTATACGTCACCGACTTCAACCACCGCGTCGTGATGATGGCCCCCGGCTCGAACAACCAGACGCAGCTGCCGTTTACCGGCCTGCGCTACCCCGAGGGTCTTGTCGTCGACAGCGCCGGCAGCGTGTACGTCGCAGACCGGGGTAACGACCGGGTGGTGAAGCTGCCGGCCGGTACCAACACCCCGACCGTGCTGCCGTTCACCGGTCTGAACAACCCCGATGGCGTGGCAGTCGACGGCGCCGGCAACGTCTATGTCACCGACTCCGACAACAACCGGGTGGTGAAGCTCGCCGCCGGGTCAACAGAGCAGACCGTGCTGCCTTTCACCGGGATCAGCGTGCCCTGGGGCGTGGTCGTGGACCCTGCGGGCAACGTCTATGTCAGCGAGCACGACAACAACCAGGTGCTGAAGCTGCCGCCCAGCTCGAATGCTCCGACTCCGTTGCCGCTCAACGGTCTCAACACCCCGCTGCAGCTGGCGCTGGACAAAGACAACAACGTCTACGTGGCTGACCGCGGCAACGACAGGGTGGCCAAACTCCGCGTTGCCGGGTGTTCGGGATAGAACCGGCCGAGATCAGCTGCGGCGCAGCGCGATCACCCGGTTGGCCACTGTGGCCACCAGATACACCACCGCCACCACGATGATCAGTGTCAGCGCCGCACCCCAGACCCTCAGGAAGCCGGCATGTTCGGGGTTGTTGAGTTCGGAGTAGATCAGCAGCGGCAGCGACGCCATGTTGCCGTTGAAGATGTCGAAGTTGATCGACCGGCTGTAGCCGACCAGCACCAGCACCGGCGCGGTTTCGCCCATGACCCGGGCGATCGACAGCAGGACGCCGGTCACGATGCCCGGCATCGCGACCGGGACGACGATTCGCATGATGGTCTTCCATTGGGGAATACCCAAGGCGTAACCGGCTTCTCGTAGGTCTTGCGGAACCAGTCTGAGCATCTCCTCAGTGGAGCGCACCACGACCGGCAACATCAGCAAGACCAGCGCCAGCGACACCGCGAAAGCGCTCTGCTGGAATCCCAGGGTGGCGATCCACAGGCTGAAGATGAACAGGGCCGCCACGATCGAGGGCAGACCGGCCAGCACGTCGACCATGAAGGTGGTGAACCTGGCCAGTCGGCCGGATTGGTATTCCGCCAGATAAACCGCGGTCATGAAACCCAGTGGGACAGCGATGATTGCCGCGACGGCGGCCTGCACCACCGTGCCGTACAACGCGTGATAAACGCCGCCAGCGAAATGTTCCGGCAGTACGCCGCGCAGCGAGTGGCTCCACCAGTCGGGCTGCACAATGGCATACGAGCCGCGTTGGATGACGATCCACAACAGCCAGATCAGCGGAACCAGTGCGATGCCGAACGAGAGAACGAAAAACGTTGCCGCGATGGCGTTCTTGATCCTGCGTTGGATGCTGATCGGCTGAATCGCCGACGCCTTGACCGGCAGTTCGAGGATCGGTGCGCTCATGCCTTGACCGCCCGGCCGACGATCGCACGGGCGGCGGCATTGACGACGAAGGTGAGGACGAACAGGACGAATCCCGCCGATATATAGGCCCCGGTCGGCAACGGCTCGCTGAACTCGCTTGCCGCCGAGGCGATTTTGGAAGCGAAGGTGTAGCCGCCGTCGAACAGTGACCAGTGGCCGGCTGAGGCGGACGCGCGCAGAATGATCAGCACGGCCACCGTTTCGCCCAGCGCGCGGCCCAGACCGAGCATCGACGCGGCGACTGCGCCGCTGCGGCCGTAGGGCAGCACGGTCATCCGCACCACCTCCCATTTCGTCGCGCCGAGCGCTTGCGCGGCCTCGGTGTGACTGGTCGGGGTCTGCCGGAACACTTCTCGCGACACCGAGGTGATGATGGGCAGGACCATCACGGCAAGTACGACGCCGGCGGTGAAGATGTTGCCGCCGCCGGCCAGCGATACGTCGCCGGCTCTTGAACGGAAACAACCAGCCCAACTTGTGGTTGAGCTGGGTCTCGATCGGCGCGAGTTGCGGTGCCAGAACGAAGATTCCCCAGAGTCCGAAGACGATCGACGGCACCGCGGCCAGCAGATCGACGATGGCGCCGAAAGGACGCGATAACCTCGCCGGCGCGTACTGAGTCAGGAACACCGCGATGCCGATCGCGATCGGCACGGCGAGCGCCATTGCCCATAGTCGAGCTGAGCAGCGTCACCATGAACAGGTCACGAATGCCGAACGCCAGGTGGTTGCTGTCGGTGGTCTTGAACTGCGCGCTGGTGAAGAAGTTCGCGTGGTTGGCCCGCAGCGCCGGGATGGCTTTGACCAGAAGGAATATGGCGATCAGGCCGATCACGATGGTGATCGTCGAGGCAGCGAGGGCGGCGACCGACTTGAACAGTCGGTCGCCAACCCGTGCTTCAGTTGCGTCGCTGGCCCGCAGCGCGGGCGCTGTCGCGGTCGACATGATGGATTTGATCAGGCGATGGCGTTGACCGCGGTCGACAACCTCGACTTGAAGGCGTCCGGAATGGGGACGTATCCGTTGTCCGCCAAGCCGTTCTGGCCGGGTCCGATGGTGGCCTGCAGGAACGCCTTGACCGCTGTGCCGATCTGACTGTCCGAATACTTCGAGCAGACAACCTCATAGGTCGCCAGCACGATCGGGTAGGCGCCCGACTGCGTGGGCTTGTAGAACGACAGCGTGTCGAGGATCAGGTCGTTGCCCTGCCCTTTGATCTTTGCGGCGGCGATGGTCTTGCCGACCGAGTCGGCGCTGATCGCCACCGGGTCGGGGCCCGCGGAGGTGACGATTTTCGCCGTCATTCAGCTTCTGCGCCTGGGCGAACGACCATTCGTTGTAGGTGATCGAACCCGGGGTGTTCTTGATGGCAGCCGACGTTCCGTCGTTGCCCTTGGCGCCTTCGCCGACACCGCCGTTGAACGACTTCCCGCTGCCCTTGCCCCAGGCGCCGTCGGAGGCGCCGTCGAGGTACTTCTGGAAGTTGTCCGTCGTTCCCGACTGGTCACTGCGGAACACGACATGGATCGGCAGGTCCGGCAGCGGCGTGCCGGCGTTGAGCGCCGTGACAGCCGGGTCGTTCCAGTTCTTGATCGTCCCGTTGAAGATCTTCGCCGCGGTCGGGCCGTCCAGGTTCAACGAGGTCACGCCGTTGACGTTGTAGGTCACCGCGATCGGGCCGAACACCACCGGCAGATCCCAGGCCGGTGAGCCGCAGCGCTGCTGCGCCTTGCCGTGCTCGTCGTCGCTCAGTGCTACATCCGAGCCGCCGAAATCGGTTTGATTGCCGATGAATTCGTTGATTCCGGCGCCCGAGCCGTTGGCGGTGTAGTTCAAGGTCTGACCCGAGCACGCCTGCTCGAACGCGTTGACGAAGCGGGCCATCGCGTTGGCCTGGGCGGTCGATCCACTGGCTTTCAGCGTCGGCTTTCCGCCGCAGTGCACGTTCGCCGACGACGCCCCGGAGGTCGCACCGCCTTCACTGGCGGTGTTGTTGTTGCCCGCATGCGGACAGCAGGAGCGCGCCGGTGGCCAGCATGCCCACCGCAGCGCCAAATCGGTTGAATCTCAAATCAGTTCCTTTGAACGGTCGGGCTGATGGCAACTTCTACTGCGCCGCCGGGCCAGCTCGGGCCACAGCGTGGTCCCGACATACGGAAGCGTGGCTGCTCTTGGCCAACGCCGTGAGGACTCGAAGTAAACAATCCGGCTCACCAAGCCGAACGTAGCATCGGCGTCTAGGAGCCGGCTATGGGCGCGGTAAATCAATCGCTTGACTTAAGAGATGCCGCGCCGATTAACTCTTAGTCATGGTCAACGAACTGCTCGGCAAGGTTGCGATCGTCACCGGCGGCGCCTCAGGCATCGGTGCCGGGATCGTCGAGAGGTTCTTGGCGGAGGGCGCGCGGGTGGTGATCGCCGACATCGAGCGCGACCGGGGGGAAGCGTTTGCCGCCAAACTGGGCGGCGACGTGGTCTTCCGATTGGTCGACGTTTCCGACCCCGAACAGGTCGGAGCGCTGGTCGCGGGCACCGTCGACGAGTTCGGCGGCCTCGACGTGATGGTGAACAACGCCGGAATCTCCAGTCGGATGCACCGCAGTTTCCTCGACGACGACCTCGCCGATTTTCAGCGCGTCATGGCGGTCAACGTCTTGGGCGTGATGGCCGGTACCCGCGACGCCGCCCGCCAGATGGCATCCAGCCGGCGGCGGCTCGATCATCAACATTTCGTCGATCGGCGGCATCCAGGCCGGCGGGGGGTGATGACGTACCGCGCCTCCAAGGCGGCGGTCATCCATGTTCACCAAATCGGCAGCAATCGAGTTGGCGCACTTCGATGTTCGCGTCAACTGCATCGCGCCGGGCAACATCCCCACGCCGCTTCTGCAGACGTCCTCGGCGGCTGGCAAGATCGCGAGAAACTGGAGCGTTTCGAAGCGAGGTTGCGCGAGCAGATGCGTGCCGACCGGCCGCTGCAGCGCGAGGGCACGCCCGAAGATGTCGCCGAGGCCGCGCTCTACCTGGCCGGCGACCGGTCCCGCTACGTGACCGGAACGGTGCTGCCGGTCGACGGCGGCACGGTGGCCGGAAAGGTCCTTCGGCGCCGTGCCGAGCAGAAGAATTAAATCAATCGCTTGACTTAACCACCGCGGGCGCGTTGACTGGCCGGGTGACCACAGCGAGGGCCGCGCGCAGCGATCGGGCCAGCACCACACAGGAGGCGATCCTGACCGCCGCCGAGCGGTTGTTCGCCGAGCACGGTGTCTTCGCCGTCTCCAATCGGCAGGTCAGCGAGGCTGCCGGCCAGGGCAACAACGCCGCGGTCGGCTATCACTTCGGCACCAAGACCGACCTGGTGCGGGCCATCGAGCAGCGACACCGGGAGCCCATCGAACGGCTGCGGGAAGACATGGTCGCGCAGACGTATGAAGTCCGAAGACACCCGGAGTTGGGTCGCCTGCCTGGTGCGCCCACTGACCGATCATCTGGCGGCGTTGGGTAACCCCAGCTGGTATGCCCGGTTCGCCGCGCAGGTGATGACCGATCCCGCCTACTACAACATCGTCGTCAAGGACGCGCTCACCTCTGAATCCCTGGTTCAGGTGATCGACGGGATCAACCGCTGTCTGCCCGAACTCCCGATCGACGTCCGGGTGGAACGCAACCTGATGGCACGCAACCTGCTGGTGCACACCTGCGCCGATCGTGAACGGGCTTTGGCCGCAGGCGCATCCGCGCCGTGGACGTCCTGGGAGACGGCCGGTACGCGTCTCATCGATGCTGTGGTGGGACTGTGGCTGGCGCCCGTCACGCCGCACGAGTGAAGTAGAAATCATGAAAGTTTCTGTGGAACAAGACAAATGCGCATCGTCAGGGAACTGCGTGATGCATGCGCCGGAAATCTTCGACCAGCGCGACGATGACGGAGTCGTCCTCGTGCTCGACGAGAACCCGCCCGCTGAACAGGCCGAAAACGCCCGCAAAGCCGAGGCCAATTGCCCCGCACTAGCCATCCACATCGAGGAGTGAGACGTGTCCGACACACTCACCGGCAGCACGACTGAGGCGATCTCCGAGGCCCCCGACTATCCGATGGCACGCGCCGGTGGCTGCCCGTTCGCGCCTCCACCGGAAGTGATGGAGTTGGCCGCCGCGCGGCCGCTGTCCAGGGTGAAGATCTGGGACGGCAGCACTCCTTGGCTGATCACCGGTTACGAAGCGGCGCGCGCGCTGTTCTCCGATTCGCGGGTCAGCGTCGACGACCGGCGGCCCGGCTTCCCGCACTGGAACGAAGGCATGCTGTCCACAGTGCACAAGCGTCCGAGGTCGGTGTTCACCTCCGACGGCGAGGAGCACACCCGGTTTCGGCGGATGCTGTCAAAACCGTTCACCTTCAAGCGAGTTGAAGGTCTGCGCCCGGCGATCCAGCAGATCACCGACGACTCCATCGACGCGATGCTGGCCGGCCCGAAACCCGGCGAGATCGTCAGCGCGCTGGCGCTGCCGGTGCCGTCGCTGGTGATCAGCCAGCTGCTCGGGGTGCCGTACGAAGACGCCGAAATGTTCCAGCATCACGCCAATGTCGGCCTTGCGCGGTACGCCGCCGCCGAGGACACGATGAAGGGTGCGATGAGCCTGCACAAGTATCTGGCGCAGCTCGTCGAGGCCAAGATGGAGTCCCCGGCCGAAGACGCGGTGTCGGACCTGGCCGAGCGGGTCAAGGCCGGCGAGCTCAGCGTCAAGGAAGCCGCGCAGCTCGGCACCGGGCTGCTGATCGCCGGACACGAGACCACCGCCAACATGATCGGCCTGGGCGTGCTCGCCCTGCTGCAACACCCCGATCAGGCCGCGGTGCTGCGGGATACCGACGACGCGAAAGTCGTTGCCAATGCGGTCGAGGAACTGCTGCGCTACCTGTCCATCATCCAAAACGGCCAGCGCCGCGTCGCCGCCGAGGACATCGACATCGCCGGCGAAATCATCCGCGCCGGCGAAGGCATCATCATCGACAATGCGCCGGCCAACTGGGACCCGGAGGAATTCAGCGAACCCGACCGGCTGTACCTGCACCGCTCGGGCGCGGGTCAGCACGTCGCGTTCGGCTACGGCCGGCACCAGTGCGTCGGCCAGCAGCTCGCCCGCGCCGAACTGCAGATCGTGTTCCACACACTGTTTCGCCGGGTGCCCACCCTGGAACTGGCCGTGCCGATCGAGGATGTCCCGCTCAAGCACGACCGGCTCGCGTACGGCGTTTACGAACTACCGGTGACCTGGTGAATGCCCTCGCCGGCCGACCCGAGAGAACTACTGCCGAAGAAGTCTGGATCCGATTGGAGGGCCACTGATGTCGCCTCAAACGAGCACTGTTTCGCTTTACCCACCCGGAGGTTACGGCGCGCCCAAGGATCGGCACGGCCACGCCGACGGCACCGACACCGGTCTGCCCGAGGGCACCGTCGTTTTCTCGGCGGACAACCACATCTCGATCGCCGACGACATCTTCTACAACCGCTTCCCGGACGAGCTCAAAGACGCGGCGCCGCGGATCTGGTACGAGGACGGCGCCTACCAAGTCGGACGTAAAGGGCAGTCGTTCCTGCCGGGCGATTTCAGCGCCGTGCTGATGCAGTACGACGACCTGCCCGGCGCGGCGAGCACCAACATCGAAGCCCGGATTCAGGAACTGCGTGAGGACGGCGTCGGAAAGGAACTCGCGTTCCCCAACGCCGTCCTGGCACTCTTCCACTACCCCGACAAAAAACTTCGGGAGCTGGCCTTCCGGATCTACAACGAATACATGGCCGAACTGCAAGAGCAGTCAGGCGGCCACTTCTACGGCGCGGGGCTGATCAACTGGTGGGATCCCAAAGGCGCCAAAGAGACACTGGCCGAACTGAAGTCGTTGGGGCTCAAGACCTTCCTGCTGCCGATCAACCCGGGCAAGGACGATGACGGCAAGGTCATCGATTACGGCAGCACCGCAATGAAGCCGGTGTGGGACGAGATCGAAGCCGCCGGGCTTCCGGTCGCCCATCACATCGGCGAGACACCACCGAAGACTCCGTGTCAGTTCAACAGCGTGGTCGTCGGGATGATGATCAACATCGACGGTTTCCGCGAGCAGTTCGCCAAGTACCTGTTCACCGGGATCCTCGACGACCACCCCAGCCTGCGGATCGGCTGGTTCGAAGGCGGAATCGCCTGGGTTCCATGGGCTTTGCAGGACGCCGAACATCTGGTCGCGTCCTACCAGCACATGTTCAACCGGCCGCTGGAGCACGACGTGCGCTACTACTGGGACACCCACATGAGCGCGTCGTTCATGGTCGACCCGCTGGGTCTGCAGCTGATCGACCAGATCGGTGTGGACAAGGTGATGTGGTCCAGCGACTACCCGCACAACGAAAGCACCTTCGGCTATTCGGAGAAGTCGCTGGCCTCCGTCGTCGATGCGGTCGGCCCGGAGTCGGCCGCCCGGATCGTCAGCGGCAACATCACCGAATTCCTGGGGCTTTAGGCCGATCGATGACCTCGACCACGTCGTTTCTACCCGCGTGCAAGTCCGCACTCGATATTCCGGAGACACCGGACATCGAGCGGATGCGTCGTGAAACCGGTGCGCGGCTGCGATCGGCGATGGCCGATCGCGGTGTGGATGCCCTGATCCTGTTGGGCAACAACAGCGTTGTGTACGCGGCCGGGGTGAGCTGGCCGCTGGGCGATGCCGGGCTGTCCTATGTCGAGCGACCGGTCGCGGTGGTGCTCGCCGACGACCCGCACCCGCACGTGTTCCTGCCGTTCCGTGAGGGCGCCTCGTCTGAATCCGGTTTGCCCGCAGACCATCTGCACGGACCGGTGTATCTGGAATTCGACGAGGGCGTCGAGAATTTCGCGCGGGTGATCGAAGAACTCGTCCCAGCCGCGGCGGTCATCGCCGTCGACGAACTCACCGGGGCCATGCGGCGGGCGCATTCGCGGCTGTTCCGGTCCGGACGCCCGGTCGACGCAGCTCAAGTCGTCGGCGCCGCAAAACTCA
The DNA here is from genome assembly GCA_963796825.1 of uncultured Actinomycetota bacterium. Classification (GTDB taxonomy): domain Bacteria; phylum Actinomycetota; class Actinomycetes; order Mycobacteriales; family Mycobacteriaceae; genus Mycobacterium. The sequence continues at coordinate 757,018 of CAWCNE010000002.1, read as the reverse complement.
TCAAGACTCCGGACGAGGTGTCGTGCATCCGAACGGCGGTGCGGATCACCGACACCGCGATGGTCGACGTGCAGGCTGCGCTGGCGCCGGGAATCCGGCAGATCGACCTGTCGGCGGAGTTCACCCGCCGGACGTTCGAGCTGGGCGCGATGGCCAGCATGCTGGAGCCGATCTGGCAGGTGATGCCCAAGTACAAAGCAGACGGCGTGTGGACCACCCACCGGCGATCTGGCGTTGCCGCTGTTGACAACTGAGCGCGAATTGGCTGCCGGCGATGTGCTGTGGACCGACGTCAGCATCACCTACCAGGGTTACTGCTCGGATTTCGGGCGAACCTGGGTGGTCGGCCAGGAGCCGACACCTCGGCAGCACGCTCAGTACTACAAGTGGCAGGAGATCATCGACGCCGTGCTGGGCGTGGCGCGTGCCGGTGCGACCGTCGCGGACTTGGGCAGGACGGCGACGAAAGCCAACGGCGGCACCAGGCCCTGGCTCCCGCACTTCTACCTGGGGCACAGCATCGGTGTGAACGCCGCCGAAACACCCATGATCGGAACGGATCTCGGTGACGAGTTCGACGAGAATTTCGTCCTCGAGCCGGGAATGGTGATGGTGCTGGAACCGGTGGTGTGGGAGGAAGGCACCGGCGGTTATCGCAGCGAAGAGATCATCGTCATCACCGAGGATGGGCATATCCGGTTGACCGACTATCCCTATGACCCATACGGGGAGCGCTGATGGCGCGCGCTGACGACGATGCAGAGCGAAGCGATGAGGAGGAGTAGCGCCAATGGGTACTGAAGTTCTGGCCGATGGCCGCGCGCTACGTACCGGTCGCCGGGAACGCGCGCTGGCGCAGATGGAAAAGCACGACCTCGACGTGCTGGTGCTGGGACGTCAGGCCAATGTCCGCTACGTGTCCGGCGCGCCACAGTTGTGGGTAGCCGGCACCAGGCCTTTCGCGCCGACCTGTGTGATCGTTCGCAAGACCGGCGCAATCCACCTGCTCAGCACGTGGGACGAGGGTGTGCCGGATGACATCCCGCACGAGAATCTGTACGGCATCTCCTGGAACCCGATGAACACCATCGCCAATCTGCAACGTATCGAAGGCGCCTCGACGGCGAAACGGGTTGGTACCGATGCGCTTTCGCCTGGGTTTGCGCAGTTGCTACCGACGGCATTCCCGAATGCCGAGCTGGTCGACGGTGAGCTGGCGATGCGCGCCGCCCGGCGAATCAAGACACCCGACGAGGTGCTGTCGCTTCGGGAAGCCATCCGGGTGGCCGAGGCGGGACTGGCCGCGGCCGTCGCCGAACTACGACCCGGGATCAGCGAAAAGGCTTTGGCTGGAGTGCTGTTGGAGGCGATGGCGGCCGGCGGTGTGAGCACGCCGTCCACCCAGGATGCCGCGTGGGTGACCTCACGCGAGCACCCGTGGCGACGGGCCGGCGCGGACGGGCTGGTGCGCGACGGCGACCTGGTGGCGTTCTCGGCCGGCGTCCTGGACGGTGGCTACACCGGTGAGGTGGGCCGCACCTGGCCGGTCGGCGAGGTCAACGGTTCGGCAGATCTGTATCGGCGCTGGGATGCGCTGTGGGACAGGCTGTACGAAGCCTGCCAACCGGGAGCCCCTGCGATCGACCTGCTGGCGGCCTATCAGGCTGCCGGTGAGGAACTGCCGCCGATGCCCATCGCGCGGGGCCTGGGTCTGGGATTCGACCCGCCGGTGGTGTCGCAGCATCTGCCCGCTACGGCCGCGGAGGAACAACTGGAGCCGGGCATGGTGCTGGCCGTCACCGGCTACGTCTGGCAGTCCGGTGTCGGCGCGGTGTTCGGACGAGAGGCGGTGCTGATCACCCCGGACGGTCCCGAGGTCCTCACGTCGAGCCCCTCGGCCAACGTCGCCGTCGGCGCGTGACCCCACTCAACGGCTACACCGTCGTCGAGCTCTCCACCGGTATCGCCGGTGCCTACTGCACGAAGCTGCTGGCAGACGGCGGCGCACGGGTGATCAAAGTGGAGTCACCGCAGGGTGATCCGCTGCGACGATGGTCGGCGTCGGGGTCTCCCATCGAAGATGGCAGCGACGGGGCATTGTTCGGATTTCTGGCCGGCTCCAAGCACAGTGTGGTCGCCGACCCGGAAATCGATGCCGCATTCGTCGGCGACCTGCTGGCCGCCGCCGACGCGGTGGTGTGGTCGCGCGGATCATCAGTGGCTGAGTTATTCACCCCGGCGGCGCTACGGGAGTCGCATCCGCACCTGCTCGTTACATCGATCACCCCGTTCGGGCTGGAAGGCCCGTGGAGCGACCGCCCGGCGACCGAGTTCACCCTGCAGGCGTGGTCCGGCGGCATCGTCGGGCTGGGCCGCGGATCCGCAGACCGCGCACCGGTTTTCGTCGGCGGCCAGGTCGGCGAATATCTCGCCGGCGCTTCTGCCAGTGCCGCGACGCTGGCGGCACGGCTGCGCCAGCTCGAGACAGGAGCCGGGGAGCTCATCGATCTGTCGATGCTCGAAGCGCAGATTCTTGGTCTCACCTATTACCCGGTCACGTACTTCCAGATGCTCGGTCGGCCGTGGCGGGACGCCCGAAAACTGACCGTCCCCGGAATCGCGGGTGCCAAAGACGGTTTGGTGGACGTCGGGTGCGGCACCGCGCAGCAGTGGTTCGACCTTTGCGCGATGATCGGGCAGCAAGACTGGATCGACGAGGACTCGCCACTGTCGATCACGGAGATGGCCAACGAAAAGGCCGCCGAGATCTATTCATGGTTCGAAAGCCAGAACGCCGACCACATTCGCGAACTCGCGACCGCTTTCCGAATTCCCAACGCGCCGGTGGCCAACGGCGCCAACATCACCGAGCTGGAGCACTTCCGGCACCGCGGCTCATTTGTCGCCAACCCGCGCGACGGGTTTCAGCAACCGGGCCCGCCCTACCGGATGCAACCCGCGGAACTCATTGCACCGCAACCGGCTCCACGACTCGGGGAGCACACCACGCACTACCGGCAGTCACGGCCGACGAGTCCTCGGCGCGCGACGCCGGCAGCTTCCGCAGCGCGGTTGCCGTTCGACGGCCTACGCGTGCTGGACATGACCACGTTCTGGGCCGGGCCGGCCTGTACCCACTTCCTGGCGATGCTCGGGGCCGAGGTGATCCACGTCGAGTCCACCCGTAAGCCGGACGGCACTCGAATGATCGCCGGCATACCGATCACCGAGGAGCAGTGGTGGGAGAAGTCGCCGATCTTCTCCGCGCTGAACACCAACAAGAAGGGGCTGACCCTCGACCTGCAGACCGCGGCGGGCCGGGACCTGTTGCGCCGCTTGATCGCAACCTCCGATGTGGTCGTCGAGAACTTCACTCCGCGGGTACTCGACCAGATCGGTCTGGACTTCGAAGCAGTACAGGCGATTCGCCCGGATACGATCCTGCTGCGAATGCCGGGGTTCGGCTTGGACGGCCCGTGGCGCGACAACCCCGCGTTCGCCTACGTCATCGAGGCGGCCTCCGGGGTGAGCTGGCTGACCGGGTATCCGGACCGCAATCCCTACGAGCCGTACTCGATCGGCGACCCCAACGCCGGCATTCACGCCGTCAACGCGCTGCTGCTTGCGCTGGAGGTCCGGCGCACCACCGGCCGGGGTGTCATGATCGAGGCCGCGATGGTCGATGCCGCGCTCAACATCGCCGCCGAACAGGTCATCGAATACTCGGCATACGGAGCCCTGCTGCAGCGGGCGGGCAATCGGGGACCGTCAGCGGCACCCCAAAACGTCTACCGCTCAGTCGATGTCGATGAATTCGGACGCCTCGACAGCTGGGTCGCCATCGCCGTCGCCGATGACGAGCAGTGGGCCGGGCTCTGCGCCGCGCTGAGCCGGCCAGCGTGGGCGCTCGACGAAAAGCTGTCGACAGCCGATGGTCGCCGAGAATCGCATGACCTCATCGACGAGCACCTGAGCGCATGGTGCGAAAGTCGTGGCAGCGATGAAATCGTCCGGCTCCTATGGGATGCCGGTGTTCCGGTCGCCAAAGTGATGCAGCCACATCGCCAGACCGAGATCCCGCAACTGCAGTTCCGCGGCTTCTTCGAGGACGTCGGGCACCCCGTCAGCGCAGCAGCGCCACACAGCACGATGCCGGTGCGATTTTCGGCGGGCCCCGACCGGTTTCATCTGCATCCGGCGCCGTTGCTGGGTCAGCACAACCACGAGCTGCTCACCGAAATCGGGCTCAGCGACGCCGAGATCGCCGAGCTGCAAGCCGACGGAGTGATCGGCCACGCACCCGTCGCCTCGAGAAGGGCTGCCGCCCGGTGACCATCAGCCCTTAGCCAGTCAGTGGCTCCAGCCGCCGGCGGCCTGGTCGTCGAACGTCTGGTCAATGCGGTCGAATCGGCGGCGAATCGACCGGCGGGCCGCCGAATGCGGCAGCACGTAGAGGCGGTTGGCCGCGATCGCATCGACGGTCAGGCGGGCTACCTCGTCGACGTCCAACGTGTCTGGTTGGGTCGGCGTGCTGGTCGCCGACAGTCCGTAGTCGACGCCAAGGATTCGCTCAGAGTTCGACATCAGCTTGGTGTCGACGACCATCGGGCAGAGCACCGACACACCGATGCCGTTGTCTTTGACCTCGCGGGCCAAGTTCTCCGCCAGCCCGACGACGCCGTACTTGGCGACGCTGTAAGCGCCGAGGCCGACGTTGGGCATCAGGCCGGCGAACGATGCGGTGAAGGCGATGTGGCCGCCGGTGCCCTGCTCGAGCAACCGGGGCAGGAACGCCTCGACTGCGTGGATGGAGCCCCACAGGTCGATGTCGATCACCCAGCGCCAGTCGTCGTGTGTCATTTGCGCGATCGGGCCCGCGACCACGATGCCGGCGTTGCTGAACACCACGTCGATCCGGCCGAGAAGGCGAAACGCCTCGTCGGCGAGGTGCGTCATTTCCTGCAGAGACCGGACATCGCACATCACCGCGTGCGCCTCGAATCCCTGCCCCTGCAAATGCGCGACAGCCTGTTCCAGCGCAGGCTGGTCGACGTCCGCGAGCACCAGACGCACTCCGCGCCTTGCCAACTCAGTTGCGGTCGCGAGACCGATACCGTTCGCACCACCGGTGATGACGGCGCTCTTGCCCTCTAAATCAGTCATGGCGCGACGGTAGCCGACGTGGCTGCGCGAACGAGGGCGGCCCCGGCTACTTGGTAATCGCGTCGAGCGCGCCGCGGGTGTCGAGGTCGACGAACGCCTCCGCGTAACGCTGCGCCAGGGCCAGGCAGATCTCGGCACCTTGCCACGCGTCGCCGCCGCTGAGCGTGGCGATCCAGATCGCCAGGCCGTGCGCCACCGATGCGCGGTAGCGCAGCCACACCTCGTCTGCGCTGGGCTTTTCGTCGGCCGGCAGCGTCAGTGCATTCCGGTATTCCTCGACGAGGTCGCGCTCACCTTTGCGGCGATCCTCGATCGTCAGCGCCCCCTGCAGGAAGTAGCCGAGGTCGAGCGAGAAGTTGCCCCGTCGCGCCATCTGCCAGTCGAGGAATCCGACGGTGTCGTCCGGCAACACATAGGTATTTCCGATGTGCGGATCGCCGTGCAGCAGCGTTTGCGGCGCCTCGGTCAACGTGCCGATGTAGCGGGCCCAGATGTCGACGAACAGCTCGGTGCCGGTCATCGCGGGGATCTCGGCGGGAACCGAGTCACCCATCCGCTCACGTGCGATCTCCAGCGGCGCGTACTCCAGGCCCGCGAACGCGACAAACGGCTCGAGCCAGCTGAGCGCCGGATTGCCCGTGGTCCGCTCACCCCAGAACGCGCTGTGCAGTTTCGCCAACCCGCGAACGCCGCTGGCCGCCTGATCGATCGTCAGCGGCCGGGTGGAGTCCCGTGGATCGGCGCCGCGGGCGACGACATCCTCCATGATCATCAAGAAGTCCGATCGATCTTCGTCGATGATCGCGGTGTATACCGTCGGATGATCAAGCGGTAGAACGACTCCCGAGCTGAACAGCCGAGGCTCGTGGTACAGCCCGCTGGTCAGCGCGACGAGTTCGGCGTGCGCCGGGTCGACTGCTTTGGCGAACACGGTGGCCGGCCCGGTTCCGGCCGCATACGTCAACCCCAGCCGGGCACGCCGGTTGGTGCCGTCGTCACGCAGCACCACCTCGACACCGTCGACGATGGCGTCAGGATGATGACCGCGGATCGCGTCCGTCATCCAGGCCGGGGTGATCTGGTCCCAGCCAGCGGGGATCGTCAACTTCGAAAGTGTCACGGCGGAGGGCTATTTCAGGCAGCTGCCGCCGTCGATCGGTAGCGTGACGCCGGTGACGTAACGAGCCTCGTCGGACGCCAGGAACAGCACCGCGTTGGCGATGTCCTCGGGCTCGACCCAGCCGATCGGCAGGGTGTGCATCAGCTGACCGACGATCTTCATGTCATCGGGGCCTGGGTTCTCCAGATCGGGACGGAACAGCCTCATCGTGCCGTCGTTCATGAACAGCGGGGTGTTGACGTTGGTCGGGTGCACCGAGTTGACGCGGATGTTCTGCGCGCCGAGCTCGACGGCGAAGGTGCGCATCAAGCCGACCACACCGTGCTTGGCCGCGACGTAGTGACCGCAGTGCGGGTAGGCCTTGAGGCCGCCGACCGAGCTGGTAAGGATGATCGAGCCACCGTTGCCGCCCGCGAGGATATGCGGCACACCGGCTTTCACGGTCTTCCAGACGCCGCTCAGGTTGATGTCGATCATGGCGGTCCAGTCGGCTTCGCTGGTCTTGTCCAGCGTCTGGCCGCCGTTGCCGATGCCGGCGTTGGCGACGATGATGTCGAGCTTGCCGAGCTGTTCGACGCCGGCGTCCAGCGCGGCCTTGAGGGCGTCGTAGTCGCGGACATCGACCTCGGCAGTGTAGATCCGGCGGTTGTGGCCCTTGACCAGGTCTGCGGTCTCGGCCAGATCCTCGGGTGTAGAGGCGGCGATCAGATCGACCGTGTCGATCTTCTTACAGATGTCCACCGCGATGATGTCGGCGCCCTCCTGGGCCAGCCGCACCGCGTGCGCGCGGCCCTGACCACGGGCCGCGCCGGTGATGAACGCGACCTTGCCTTCGACTCGACCCGCCATCGCTACCTCATTTCCTCATTGGTGCCTGAACTCAAATCTGATGTGGCTCAACCGATGACCGCGGGCATGCTGTCCCAGCCACGCACGGTGGATGTCGGAGACAATGCGGCACGGCTGAGGTCGACCTGCCATTCGGGGAAGCGCTTCAAGATCTCCTCGAGCGCGATGCGGCCCTCGAGCCGGGCCAGTGCCGAGCCCAGACAGTAGTGGGTGCCGACGCTGAAGGACAGGTGCTGGCGAGGTTCGCGATGAATGTCGAAAACATCACCGTCCGGCGGGAATTGGCGATGGTCGCGGTTGGCCGCGCCGATCAGCATCATCATCGCGCTGCCCTCGGGCACCGTCTGCCCGTAGTACGTGACGTCGCGTGTCACGTAGCGGGCCACATGCGGGGCCGGCGGCTCGAAGCGCAGCAGCTCCTCGATGGCCGCGGGGATCAGTGCCGGGTTCTCGGCCAGATCCCGTCGCTGGTCGGGATGCTCGGCCAGTACCTTTCCGGCCCAGCCGATCAGCCGGGTGGTGGTCTCGTTGCCCGCGCCGGACACCACGCTGATGTAGGTCAGCAGTTCCTCGCGGGTCAGCCGCCGCGTAACGCCCTTCTCGTCGGTGAATTCGACGTTCAGCAGATCGGTCATGATGTCGTCGGAGGGATGCTTGGCGCGCCAGTCGATGAAGTCGGCGAAGAACTCACCGGTGTTCATTCCGGCGGAGGCATCCATCGGTTTGCCTGCCTCGGTGCGCATTTGATCGTTCGTCATGTCGCGCGCGGCTTCCTGATACTCCTCGGGTACACCGAGCAGCATGCCGATCACCCGCATCGGCATCTGTGCGCCGAGGTCGCCGACGAAGTCGAAATTGTCGCCGCCGGCGATGGGATCCAAACTGTGCGCGCAGAATTCGCGGATCTTGGGTTCCAGCGCGGTGATCTTGCGCGGGGTGAACATCCGCGCCAGCAGTTTGCGGTGCACGTCGTGGATCGGCGGATCCTCGAAGATGATCACACCGGGCGGGATGTCGATGTTGGCCTTGATCAGTTCGATGATGGCGCCGCGGGCCGAGCTGAAGGTTTCGTGGTCGACGAGCGCACGGTCGACATCGGCGAACCGGCTGAGCGCATAGAAGTCGTGTTGCTCGTTGTAGTACAACGGCGCTTCTTCGCGAATCGCCCGGAATGCCTGGTAGGGGTCGGCATTGATCTCCACGTCGTACGGGTCGTAATAGACGCCGTCGGGTGCAGTCACCGTCACAGGGTTTCGCCTCTCGCCGCGCGCGCATCGTCGATAGCGCTCAGAATCTGCGGCAACTCTGTCATCAGGCGGCGACCGGTGTCAACGTCGGATCCGTTTTCGCTACTTAGCATTCTTCTGCAGCCGAGAATGGCCTTCTCGGAAGAGCTTTGTTTGTGCGATATGCGAACACTTTGGCGTCATGCGTCAACCAATTCACTGTCGTCACGAAAGCGCAGTAGCGCCTCTTGCGCATAGGACGCGACCAGTGCACCGTCGGTGGTCAGGACGTCGCCGCGGCCGAAGCAGCGGCCGTGCGCGAGCACCGGACTGTGCTGTCGCAGCAGCAGCCACCGGTCGGTGCGGAACGGCTGGTGAAACCACACGGTGTGCGAGGTGACGGCGGAGGTGAACTGGGTCCCGTTGCCGCGGTGGCTGAAACCGTCGAACGGGCGCAGCGCGGTGCCGATGAGGGTGAGGTCGGTGGCATACGCGATCAGTGCCGGCGCCAGCGCCACATCGACCGGCGGTGTCCGCATCCAGACCTCGAGCCGCGGCGGACCGGTGGCCGCCGCGCCGAGATCGTCGGCGCAGCGGGTCTCCCACGGGATCAGGTCGAGTTCGACTCGATGCGCCTCGTCCAACAGCGTCGAAACCGGTTCGCAATCTTGGCTTTCCGGGCCGTCTTCGCTCACGTGCATGGAGACCGCGGCACTAGCCAGCATGGCGTGTGGTTGATGGGCGGTGATGGTCAACGCGGCAAACGACCGGCCCTCATGCTGGCGGGTCGACCGGTAGCGAACGGGTTCGGTGGCCCGGCCCTCGCGCGCGAACACCGCGTGCAGTGACTTGACGGTTTTCCCGGGGCAGGCCAGCGAGGCGACCCGGATGAACTGTCCGAGCAACTGCCCACCGAACACCCGGTGATAGTCCAACTGTTGACTGACGCCATCGAACGCCGTGACGTCGGCGTCGTCGGGTGAGTCGCTTGCGGGTTGTAGATCCAGGCAGCCGAGCAGGTCGGTCCAGAGATCGAGCACGCGGTCAGTGTAAGTTAAATTCTCTCTGACCGGTAAGGGGATTCTCGGGCGGCTAGGAGCCGACGAATCCCTGCGAGCAGAAGTCCCAGACCTCGTCGGCGGTGATGGGATGAACGGTCGCCTCGTCGGTCCCGCCGCTGGATTGGGCGATGAACATCACGGTCTGCATGGTCATCGCGGCCATCCGCTTCGGGTTGACGCCCGCGCGCAGTTCGCCGGCGTCGCTGGCGGCTTCCATCAGTTCGGTGAGCAAAGCCACCAGCGGTGCGTGCGCGATCTTGACCTCGTCCGGATGCGAGACCAGCAGTCGTGGGGCAAAGTCGGTGAACAGCGGCCGTTTGGCTGTCGGATCCGGGCGCGAAGCCTCGAACAGCAGCTCGACCGCGACCTTCAGCCGCTCGATCGGGGCGTCGTGGTTGGCCGTCGCGGCGCGTATCTGATCCGACGAGCGGCTCAGGGCGTCCTCGAAGAGCGCCAGCAGCAGTTCGTGTTTGCCGTCGAACTGCAGGTAGAAGCTGCGCAGTGACTGCCGCGAGCGGTCGACCACTTCTTGGACGGTGAAGTCCGTGCTGCCCTTTTCGATGATGATGGACTGCGCCGCATCCAGAAAGCGCTGGACGCGCTGCGCGGCCCGCAGTTTCGCCGTCTTGATCGACCGTTCGACGGCGCGTTGTTTCCAGGCCGGCTCTTCGCTGGGGCTGGTCACGGGCGGCTCAGGCGATGGCCGCGAGGGGAGAACATGGTTGGACTGTACCGGAGAACGCCGTGTCATTGGTGTGCTCTCCCCCTCGCGGGACGACGTGTCTGAGATTGTAACTTTCTCTGCACGAGAATAGTATTCTCTCACTGCTCTGCGGGGAAGCGGAATGCCGAATTACGGAGGGCTCATGCAACTGAGCTTCGATGCCGACGTCGAGGCATTCCGGGCCGAATTCTTGGCATTTCTCGATGAGCACCTGCCGGACGAGTCCGAAGCGGTACAGCGTTCTCGATCGTCGTCCGACATCCCGCCGTGGGCACGACCGTGGCAGCGACTGCTGTTCGACCACGGCTGGCTGTTGCCCGGCAACCCGCCCGAGTTCGGCGGCCGTGACGCCACCGTGTTGCAGCAGTACGTCCATGCCGAAGAGTTGTCGCGGCGACGGATCTACCAGAGCTTCAACCCGCAGGGCGTCGGCATCATCGCCGCGTCGCTGCTGTCTTTCGGAACGCCGGAGCAGAAGCACCAGTGGGCGGTGCCGATCCTGCGGGCCGAGATCACCGCGTCGCTGGGCATGAGCGAGCCGGGTGCCGGGTCCGATCTGGCCTCGCTGCGTACGGCTGCGGTTCTCGACGGCGACCACTTCGTGGTCAACGGGCAGAAGGTGTGGACATCGGGCGCCCATGACGCCGACGTGTTGCTGACCTTCGTGCGGACCGATCCCGATGCACCCAAGCACAAGGGGATCAGCGTGCTGCTGATCCCCACCGATAGTCCCGGTCTGGCGCGCCGACCCTTCGCATCGGCCGCGGGTCGCGATGACCTCGATTTCAACGAGGTGTTCTTCACCGATGTGCGGGTGCCGGTCGAGAATCTTGTCGGCCCGCTCAACGAGGGCTGGCGAGTCGCCAACGGCTCGCTCGGTCACGAGCGCAACATGCTCTGGATGGGCTATGCAGACCAATTGCAGGAAATGACAGCCGATTTCGAGCCGTTCGGAGAGCTCGAGCGCGATCGCTACGCCACCTTGGTGATGGACTACGAGGCGCTACGGCTGCTTGGTTCGGTGACCCTGGCGCGGGCCGCCCGTGGCGAAGATGACGTGGCCGGTCAGTCGGTGCTCAAGTTGCTCGGATCCGAAGCCGTGCAGTACGCGACCGAACAGGTGCTCGGCGCCCGCTGGGTCGACGGCCTCGTCCACCCTGCGCTCACCGGTCCGTATGCGCCGCTGAACCTGGATTCCCACTACGGCAGTTGGTTCGACCGCTACCTCCGCAGCTTCGCGGCAACCATTGCCGGTGGAACGTCAGAGATTCAGCGCAACATCATCGCGCAACGGATTCTCGGCCTGCCGCGGAACTGACTGCCGCTCAGAGCTGCGCCAGTCGCGGCGCAAACCCTTTGGCGCGCAGCGCCGCTCCGGCTTCGCGCGTCAGTTCGCGAGAGCTGCCCAGCAGGCCGTCCAAAACCAGCGCACGTTTGACGTGCCGGTGCAGCTCGTGCTCGGCGGTGAAGCCGATACCGCCGAGCACCTGCTGGCAGTGCCGTGCGGCGGTCAACGCCGCCTGCCCGGCGGCGGCCTTGGCGAGCAGAAAGCTCAGTTCGTCCGGCTCCGCCGCGGCGGCGACCAGGGTGGCCTCCGCGCCCTCGATGGCGACCAGCGTCTCGGCCAGCCGATGCCGGATCGCCTGGAACGACGCGACGGGCCTGCCGAACTGCGTACGGTCCAGCGCGTGTTGGCGTGCCAGCGCCAGCATCGCGCGGCCGGCGCCGACCAGCCACCAGCCGAGCGCATGTCGCCCGGGGCCAATCGGTACCGAATCGCCCTCGGGCACAGCGGTGTATCGGCAGATCTTCGCCGAGCGCCGAGCTCGGCTCGCCGGTCCGTTCCCAGACAACCCAGGAGCCACCCGCGTACGGCATGCGGTACCGTGCCACCGCCCTCGCGCCCGGCCGCGCGCAGCACGACGTCGTTGAGCACCGGAGCGTGCGCGCCGGTCTCGCCGAGCAACCGGAACACCAAAGGCACTGCGGCGTCGGGCATTTCGTCGAGCATCTCCAGCCAGCCCAGCTCGGTCAGCGCGGCGTCGAGCTGCTGACCGGAGGCCGTCGTCATCGTCTTGCGCAGGCCGTCTTCCAGTAGCTGCAAGGATTCGCTGTCCATGCTCACTCCTTGCCCAGATCCAGCAGCCGGCGCGCGATGATGTTGCGCTGGATCTCGGCGGTGCCGCCGTAGATGGTCGCCGCCCGGGAGTAGAGGAACTCGGACCGCCACGGTGTGTCGTCGAGCTCCAGCGTGCCGGGCAGCAGATCGCGCACGGTGTCGTAGAGCTTCTGCTCGGCGCCGGCCAGCAGCACCTTGTCGATGGAGGTGTCAGGCCCGAGTCGAGCTCCGTCGCGCAACCGGTGCTGGGTGTTCCGGGATCGGCATCGCAACGTGTGAAGCGCGAGATATGCTGCGCCGAGCTCATATTCGTCAGGATTGGATGCTTCCGCGATCAGCTCGTCGAAGCGCGAGTAGAGGTAGGCGATTCGCTGCCAGAAACAACTGGACCGCTCATACGGCAGCAGGTCCATCGCGAGCCGCCAGCCGTCGCCGGGCTGGCCGAGCATTCGGCTCGCCGGGATGACGACGTCGTCGTAGTAGACCTCGCAGAATTCGTCGACGCCGTGCATCGTCCGCAGCGGCCGAATGGTGATGCCCGGTGTATCCAGATCGACGAAGAACGCGGTGATTCCGTCGTAGCCGGGCGCTGTTCGGGTGAGCAGCACGCACCGGGTGGAGAACTGGGCGAAGCTGGTCCAGACCTTCTGGCCGTTGACGACCCAGTTGTCACCGTCCTGGACCGCGCGGGTGGTCAGGGACGCCAGGTCGCTGCCCGATCCCGGTTCGGAAAAGCCTTGGCACCATTGCTCTTCGCCCCGCAGTAGCCGCGGCACCATTTCGGCGGCCAGTTCTGCGGGGGCGTAGTCGATCATGGTCGGGGTGAGCACTTCGAGCATCGAGTAGGGGCCCGGTTCGGCGAGACGGCGGCCGACCACCTCTTCGCCGACGACCGCGCGCAGTATTGCCGGACCGCCCAAGCCGCCGACTTCTTCGGGCCAGCCGTAGCGCATCCAGTCGGCGTCGTAAAGAGCCCGGCTGCACCCGGGCCATCTGCCGCATGTGGCCTTCCAGCGAGTGATCCGGCCCGGGCGTCAGGTCGTGTTCGTCGAGCCAGGCCCGAAGATCCGCCCGGAACTGCTCGACCTTCATGCAGGGTTGGGAAGGTCGTCCTACCGCATGCGGGCGGCCGGAGTCGTGTACGCCGCTGCGCCGGATGAACGTCATGGCACGGGTTTTCAGCCGCCACCCGTCGTCGGTCCGCACGTAGGTGTCCTTGTAGTAGCCGATCCGCATGTCATGCGTGGCGTTGTCGATGAAGCACAGCGGCTGCGTTCCGGTCGCGGTGTCGCCGTCCAGATCGATCACCGGGGTCGCCGTCATGAACAAGCCCTTGGGGGCGGCGTCCACCAATACCGGAAACCGGTCCAGCGAATAGGTCTCGCCGAATGCGCTGTAGGTGCCGTCCGGGGTGAAGACCGCGACCAAGCCGTCGATGTCTTCCTGCGTGATGGTCACCGCGTAGCGAGCCAGCAATTGCTGGATCTCGACGAGGTCCTCAATTCGGTCCGACATAGACCTTGCCGCCTTTCATCACAAAGCTCACCTTCTGGGTTACGCCGATGTCGGACAAGGGATCTCCCGGCACGGCGATGATGTCGGCAAGCTGACCCTCGGCCAGCCGGCCTCGGTCGGTGACATTGATCAACTCGGCCGCGACTGTGGTGGCGGCCCGCAGCACCGCAAGCGGTGGCATGCCCCATTCCACCAGTGTGACGAGCTCGTCGGCGTTCTTGCCGTGGGGGATGGCCGGGGCGTCGGTGCCGACGGCGATCTTCACCCCAGCCTCGTAGGCGGCCTTGATCGACGTCTCCGCCTTGGGGAACATCTCGGCCGCCTTGTCCTGCAATGCTTTCGGGGCGTGCGAGACGTCCATCGCCTGGGCCAGCCGGCGGGTCGTCACCAGGAACCGGTCATTGTCGACCAGCATCTGGATGGCCTCGTCGTCCATCAGAAACCCGTGCTCGATGCAGTCGATCCCCGCTTCGACGGCGTGCTTCACCGCCTCGGCGCCGTGCGTGTGCGCCGCGACGCGCAGCCCACGCCGATGCGCCTCGTCGACGATCGCACGCAGTTCTTCATCTGAATAGTGTTGCGCCCCTGCCTCACCGGTCAACGACATCACGCCACCTGAGACGCACACCTTGATCAATTGGGCGCCATGCTTGATCTGATAACGCACCGCCTTGCGGACCTCGTCGACCCCGTTGGCGATGCCCTCTTCGACCGTGAGCTCGAGTGCGCCCGGCATGAACGCCGCGAACATCGTCGGGTCCAGATGCCCACCGGTCGGGGTGATCGCGTGGCCGGCAGGGACGATTCGGGGTCCGTCGATCCAGCCCGCGTCGATGGCCTTGCCCAGCGCGACGTCGAGCAGGTAACCGCCGGTCTTGACGAACAGGCCAAGGTTGCGCACCGTGGTGAATCCCGCCCGCAACGTGCGGCGGGCATTGCCGACCGCGCGCAGCACGCGCGTCGGGGGATCGTCCTGCACCTGGGACAGCCCGGGCGTCTCCCCGCGCCCACCCATCAGCAGGTTGACTTCCATGTCCATCAGGCCGGGCAGCAGGATCGAGTCCCCGAGGTCGATAACTTCGGAGCTGGAGCCTTCGGGTTCTGCCGCCGACACCGACGATCCGGTCGTCCTCGACGCGCAGAATGCCGGGCGAGATGATCTCGCCGGCGTCGACGTCGAGCAGCCCGGCAGCCTTGAGCGTGAGCACCGGCTAGATCACCGGCTCCCGGATCAGCTCCACCCAGGCCGCCCCGCTGTCGGGCACCCGGGGCTGCTTCCACGCCTCGATCGGGAAGGAGATCATGACCAGCGACTGCATCAGATGCATCAGGGTACGTGGCGTCCTCGGGCAGGTCGTCGATCGGGAACTTGTCGCAGTACTCGATGACGTCGTTCAGCTTCGGGAAACGCCACGTCGTAGAACGCCTGCATCTCGGCCATCGACGAGGCCAGCCGCTTGGCGTAACGCTCGGGCTCGGTGGCCAGATCCCAGTCGAGATATGGCTCCAGGGCGACGAATTCGGCGGGCAGCAGCTTTTCAGTGGTGGCCATTGCTGGCGTACTCCTTCACGTAGTCGTTGGTCACCTTGTGCAGGTGGCGCAGCATGATCTCCTGGTCGCACAGCGGGAAGTCGTTGACCACCTTGGTGCCGATCATGGTCTGCGTCGCCTCCAGGGTGTTGGCGTCCTGCAGCGCGTACTCCTTGAACGTGACGGCGGCCAACTCCTGGGCCAGCCGCTCCCGCGCGTTTTTCGGCGGAACGAAGTACAGCGTGGACTCGAAGATGTGCTTGTCGACCGCGGTCGGCCAGTAGTGGTAGGTCAGGAACCAGCCCGGCTCCCAGATCAGCAGCATCAAGTTGGGGTAGAAGTGCCACTCGTCGATGCCCCATTGCGAAACCTTCTTCGGGTTGATGCCCGCCGGCAGCTCAGTGAGGTTCGCCATTACCTCAGGCTTGTCCCAAGGGCCGAACAAACCGCTGCGCAGCACCTGGTCCATCGGCTTGACCATGCTCATGTCCGCGGGCGGCGACTGGCCACCCCAGGTCGAGATCATCGCGTGCGGGCTGGCCATCTCGTAGTACAGCGCCTCGAAGCCGTACTTCTGGATCTTGGCGGCTTCTTCCTTGGTGTACTGGCCCTGGTGCAGGATCGGCGCGTGGTAGAACTCGGCGAACGCGTCGATGAACAGCTTCCAGTTGCTGCCGACCTCGGCCCGGTAGGAGTAGGTCTCGGTCATCTCGTGGAAGGGGTAGCCCTCGATGCCCTTGGCCAACGATCCCAGGTAGTCGGTCAGCGGCTTGGCGTGCTGGTCGAAGTTGATGAAGATGAAGCCTTCCCACACCTCGCAGCGCACGCCGACCAGACCGTAGTCGCTCTTGTCGACGTCGAAGAACTCCTCTTCCTGCTGGATGAAGGTCAGCTTGCCGTCGAGGTCGTAGCGCCAGGCGTGGTACTTGCAGGTGAACTGCCGGCAGGTACCCGAGGTCTCCTCGTTCGGAAAGTCGTTCCACACCAGCTTGTTTCCGCGGTGACGGCACACGTTGTGGTACGCCTTGACCGAGCCGTCCTTGGTCTTGACGATGATCACCGACATGCCCTTGCCGGCCGACGGGAGCTCCTTGGTGAAGTAGCTGCCGGTGCGCGGAAGGCGCTCCACGCGACCGACGTTGAGCCAGGTGCGCTTGAACACCGCGTCGCGCTCGGCTTCGAAGAACGCCGGATCGATCGAGTCGGTGTAATCCACCGGCGCGGTGCCCAGTTCCGGATAGTTCTCCGTCCAGCTACCTGCGTCGGGCTTGGGAAAGTGTGCCAACGTCCTTACCTCTCTTGTGTTCCGCCGTCGTGGTCGCTTTCGACCTCGACGCCAAAAGTGTTCAGTGCCATTGCCAGTGCGATGTAGTTGCCGGTGGTGAAGACCAAGTCCATCCGCTGTTGTTCGTCGAGCCGTTCGCCCAGCGCCGCCCAGGTCTGATCCGAGATGGTGGTCTTCTCGTCGAGTTCGTCGACGGCGCGCATCAAGGCGCAGTCGAACGCATCGTTCGACTGGCCCGTCTGCGCGGTCTCGATGTCGGCGGCGGTCAGGCCGACTTCCTTGCCCATCTCCACGTGATGCGACCACTCGTAGGCGCAGTCGCGGCGGTGTGCGACCCGCAGGATGACCTGCTCGCGGATCCGCGGCGGCAGCGTCGACCCGTACAGCAGGTAGGTGCTGAATCTGAGATAGGCGCGAGTCAGCTTCGGATGACGGACCAGGGTGGACAGCACGTTGCCGGCATCGGCCGGGTTGCGCCGCTCCTCGGGGAGCATGACCGACACCGCGTGTCGGGCAGCGTCGTCCCACTGGTCCGCCGGCAGCGGGGACAGACGCATGTGGACTCCTCGGGTAAGAGAATCATATTCTCATATTTGATCAATAGGTTTCCATGAACTCTCGGATTGGTCAATCTCTGGTGCCTCACCTGCAGCGACGTTGCTCAACCGGGCGCGCCGGGCAGACGGCCCCAATGCATGCCTGACCGTGGCAGGGGTAGCCTCAAGATGTTGATTCTCGCGATTTGAGAAGCTAGTTTCCATACACGGGCCAAGCCAGCGGCGATAGCGATTCGTCCACGGGCCGACCGCGGGTTCGCGAGAATCACGAGATAACCGCGAGCCAACGACCAGGTGGGCCTCAAGCGCCCCCACGGAGAGGATCGGGCAGTGAACAAAGACGACATGATTCTGATCAGCGTCGACGACCACACCGTCGAGCCACCGGACATGTTCAAGGACCACCTGCCGAAGAAATACGTCGACGACGCCCCGCGCCTGGTGCACAACGAGGACGGGTCGGACACCTGGCAGTTCCGCGACACCATCATTCCCAACGTGGCGCTGAACGCGGTCGCCGGTCGCCCCAAAGAGGAGTACGGGCTGGAGCCGCAGGGCCTCGACGAGATCCGCCCCGGCTGTTACAACGTCGACGAGCGAGTCAAGGACATGAACGCCGGCGGCATCCTGGCCTCGATCTGCTTCCCGTCGTTCCCGGGATTCGCCGGACGGCTGTTCGCCACCGAGGACCACGACTTCTCGATCGCGCTGGTGCAGGCCTACAACGACTGGCACATCGAGGAGTGGTGCGGCGCCTACCCGGCCCGCTTCATCCCGATGGCGATCCCGGTGATCTGGGACGCCGAAGAATGCGCCAAAGAGGTGCGACGGGTCGCCAAGAAGGGTGTGCACGCCCTGACCTTCACCGAGAACCCGGCCGCGATGGGCTACCCCAGCTTCCACGACGACTACTGGACGCCGCTGTGGGAAGCGTTGTGCGACACCGACACCGTGATGAACGTGCACATCGGATCCTCGGGCCGGCTGGCGATCACCGCCCCCGATGCGCCGATGGACGTGATGATCACCCTGCAGCCGATGAACATCGTGCAGGCCGCGGCGGACCTGTTGTGGTCCAAGCCGATCAAGAAATACCCGGACCTCAAGGTCGCCCTGTCCGAGGGCGGCACCGGGTGGATCCCGTACTTCCTCGAGCGTGCCGACCGCACCTACGAAATGCACTCGACGTGGACGCACCAGGACTTCAAGGGCAAGCTGCCCAGCGAGGTGTTCCGCGAGCACTTCCTGACCTGCTTCATCAGCGACAAGGTCGGTGTCAAGCTGCGCAACATGATCGGCATCGACAACATCTGCTGGGAAGCCGACTACCCGCACAGCGACTCGATGTGGCCGGGTGCCCCCGAGGAACTCTGGGAAGTGCTGTCGGAGAACAACGTGCCGGACGACGAGATCAAGAAGATGTCGTATCAGAACGCGATGCGCTGGTACTCCTTCGACCCGTTCAGCCACATCACCGAAGCGCAGGCCACGGTCGGCGCGTTGCGCAAAGCCGCTGAGGGCCACGATGTTTCGATCCAGGCTCTGTCGAAGCACGACCACGCCGGCGCCAGCTTCGCCGACTTCGCCGCCAGCGCCAAGGAACTGACCGGCAACAAGGACTGACGCACCACCGAGAGCCGGTGCTTGAACTGATCAAAGGAGATTTCGCAGTGGCCGGCGGTGGGATGAGCTTCGAGCTGACCGATGACCAAGAGCTGATCCGCAAGTCGGTCGCCGAGCTGGCGTCGAAGTTCGACGACCACTACTGGATGGAAAAAGACCTAGCGCACGAGTTCCCGCAGGAGTTCTACGACGCGATCGCCAACGGCGGCTGGCTCGGCATGACGATCCCCGAGGAGTACGGCGGCCACGGACTCGGCATCACCGAGGCGACGCTGCTGCTCGAGGAGGTGGCGCGGTCGGGTGCGGCCATGAACGGCGCCAGCGCCATTCACCTGACGATCTTCGGCATGCAGCCCGTCGTCAAGCACGGCTCCGACGAATTGAAGGCCAGGACCCTCCCGCGAATCGTCAACGGCGATCTGCACGTGTGCTTCGGGGTCACCGAACCCGGTGCGGGCCTTGACACCTCGCGCATCACGACCTTCGCCAAGCGCGAAGGCGACACCTACCGGATCAACGGGCGCAAGGTCTGGATCTCCAAGGCGCTGGAGTCCGAGAAGATCCTGCTGCTGACGCGGACCGACGCCGTTCGACGAGGTCACCAAGAAGACCGACGGCATGACGCTGTTCCTCACCGACCTCGATCGCGACCACGTCGACATCCGGCCGATCAAGAAGATGGGCCGCAACGCCGTCAGCTCCAACGAGGTCTTCATCGACGATCTGATCGTCCCGGTCGAGGATCGCGTCGGCGAGGAGGGGCAGGGCTTCAAGTACATCCTCGACGGTCTCAATCCGGAGCGGATGCTGATCGCCGCCGAGGCGCTCGGCATCGGGCGCGTCGCGCTGGAGAAGGCCGTCAAGTACGGCAACGAGCGCGTTGTCTTCAACCGCCCGATCGGCATGAACCAGGGGCTGCAGTTCCCGCTGGCCGACTCGCTGGCGCGCCTGGACGCCGCGGAACTGGTGCTGCGCAAGGCCACCTGGCTCTACGACAACGGGAAACCTTCTGGCCGCGAGGCGAATACCGCGAAATACCTCTGCGCCGACGCCGGATTTCGCAGCGGCCGATCGGGCGCTGCAGTTGCACGGCGGGATGGGCTACTCGGAGGAGTACCACGTGTCGCGGTACTTCCGCGAGTCGCGGCTGATGAAGATTGCGCCGGTCAGTCAGGAGATGATTCTCAACTTCCTCGGCGAGCACGTCTTGGGAATGCCGAGGAGCTACTGATGCTGATGCCGCAGAACCGGGGGCCGCTGGCGGGCATCACCGTGGTGGCCCTGGAGCAGGCGGTCTCGGCGCCGATGTGCACGCGGGTGCTCGCCGATTTCGGAGCGCGGGTCATCAAAATCGAAAACCCCAAGGGCGGGGATTTCGCCCGCCATTACGACGAAGTCGTCAACGGGCTTGCCGCGCACTTCGTGTGGGCCAACCGTGGCAAGGAGTCGGTGACGCTCGACCTGAAAGCCGAGGCAGGGCGCGACATCCTGCACCGGTTGCTCGACCGTGCCGATGTGCTGGTGTCCAACCTCGCCCCGGGGTCGGTGTCCCGCCTCGGCATCGGGGCCGCCGATCTGGAGCAGCGCCATCCGAACGTCATCGCGGTCGAGATCGACGGGTACGGTCCCGGCGGACCGTTGTCGCACAAGCGCGCCTACGACCTGCTGGTCCAGGCGGAGTCCGGCGCCTGCGCCATCACCGGCAACCCGGGCGCGCCGGCAAAACCCGGCCCGCCGGTGGCAGACATCAGCACCGGACTGTATTCGGCGTTATCGATTCTGGCGCTGCTGTATTCGCGCGACGCGCAGTCGACGCCCGGTGGCCACGGCAACACGATAGGGCTCAGCCTGCTCGACACCATGACGGAATTGATGGGGTATCCGCTGACCTACACCCGGTACTCCGGCATCGACCAGGAGCCGTTGGGCATGAGTTCGCCCGCAGTGGCGCCCTATGGCGCGTACCGCACCGCCGACGGACAGACCGTCGTGCTGGGGACCACCAATGATGCTGAGTGGCAACGACTGTCACGACAGATCATTGCGCGCGACGACCTCGCCGACGACCCGCGCCTCGCCCACAATTCCGGTCGCTGCGCGCACCGTGACATCTTGGACGAGGCGATCGGCGCCTGGTGCGCGGTGCACGACCTGGACCACGTGCAGAAAACGGCGGACGCCGCCGGGATCGGCAATTCGCGATACAACCTGCCGAGCGAAGTGCTGGTCCACCCGCAGCTGACGGCGCGTGACCGCTGGCGGCGAGGTCGACACACCCGCCGGGCCGATTCAGGCGCTGCTGCCGCCGCCCGTCATCGCCGGCTACCAGGCTCCGATGGGCGCGGTTCCCGGTCTGGGGCAGCACACCGATGCGGTGCTCACCGAACTCGGTTCGGCGCCGACGAAATCGACGGTCTGCGAGGGCAAGGCGCCATCGGACCGGCCTACAGCTGATGTCCGCCGACGACGAGCCCGTGCTGCTGTGCAGCGACCGCGACGGCGTGCGGACGCTGACCCTCAACCGGCCGCGCCGCAAGAACGCGATCAACCGTGAGCTCTGGATCGCGCTGGCGCAGGCACTCACCGCCGCCGGCAAAGACGACGGCGTACGGGCAGTGGTGCTCACCGGCGCGCAGGGGGCGTTCTGCTCCGGCGCCGACATCTCGACCCCGGACGACAGCCATCCCGTCCACAAGCTGCAACGGCTGACCGACGTCGCGCTGGCGCTGCACGAGTTGTCCGTGCCGACGATCGCGAAAGTCAACGGCGTCGCGGTCGGCGCGGGCTGGAACCTGGCGCTGGGCTGCGACCTGGTGGTGGCGACCCCGGAATCGACGTTCTCCCAGATCTTTTCCAAGCGAGGGCTGTCGGTCGACCTCGGCGGCTCGTGGCTGCTGCCGAAAATCGTTGGCCTGCAACAGGCCAAGCGGCTGGTGCTGTTGGCCGAGACCATCGGCGCCGCCGAAGCTCACGCGCTGGGCCTGGTGACGTGGGTGGTGGACGCCGGTGAGATCGATGCGTTCGTCACCGACGTCGCCGACCGATTGGCCGCCGGACCGCCGATTGCGTTGGCGCACAGCAAGGCGCTGCTGAACGAGGGCGCCGACCGGACCATGCGTGACGCCCTGGCCAACGAAGCGCGCGCACAGGTCGGTAATTTCGCCACGGTGGATTCGGCGGAGGCGTATGCCGCTTTCGCCGCGAAGCGTGACCCGTCGTTCACGGGTCAGTGGGCGGTCAAGAGATCGGAGCAGAAGAATGCGTGAAACAGTCATCGTCGAGGCGGTGCGGACTCCGGTCGGCAAGCGCAACGGTGGCCTGTCGGCCATGCACGCCGCCGACCTGTCGGCGGTCGTGCTCAACGAACTCGTGGAGCGCACCGGCATCGACCCGAACGTCATCGACGACGTGGTGTGGGGTTGTGTGTCGCAGGTCGGCGACCAGTCGAGCAACATCGGCCGCTACGCGGTGCTGGCCGCCGGCTGGCCCGAACACATCCCGGGCACCACGATCAACCGGGCCTGCGGTTCCAGCCAGCAGGCGCTCGACTTCGCCGCGCAGGCGGTGATGTCCGGTCAGCAGGACGTCGTGGTCGCCGGCGGCGTCGAGGTGATGAGCCGGGTGCCGCTGGGCTCGGCCCGGGCAAGCGGGCAGCCCTACGGTCCCAAAGTGCTTGCGCGCTATGACGGTTTCTCGTTCAACCAGGGCATCTCGGCGGAGATGATCGCCAAGAAGTGGGGCTTCTCGCGCACCCAGGCTCGACGAGTACTCCGCGCTGTCCCACGAACGCGCCGCGGCGGCCCAGGACAGCGGCGCCTTCACCGACCAGATCGTCCCGGTCTTCCCCCGCACGGAGAAGACGGCGCTGTTGTCGCCGCGGACGAGGGAATACGGCGGGGCACGACGGTGGAGAAGCTGGCCGGCCTCAAGCCGGCGTTCGACGAGACCGGCGTGATCCACGCCGGCAACTCGTCCCAGATCTCCGACGGGGCAGCGGCATTGCTGGTGACGACGTCGGACATCGCGGTCGAACTCGGCCTGACCCCGCTGGTGCGATACGTCGCCGGCGCGGTCACCGGTGCCGACCCGGTGCTGATGCTCACCGGTCCGATCCCGGCCACCGAGAAGGTGCTGGCCAAGGCCGGCGTCTCGATCTCCGATGTCGGCGTGTTCGAAGTCAACGAGGCCTTCGCCCCGGTGCCGTTGGCGTGGCTTGCCGAAACCGGCGCCGACCCGGATCGGCTCAACCCGCTCGGCGGAGCCATCGCGCTGGGTCATCCGCTCGGCGCATCGGGTGCGGTGCTGATGACTCGGATGGCGCATCACATGCGCGACAACGGGATTCGTTACGGCTTGCAGACCATGTGCGAGGGCGGCGGCACCGCCAACGCCACGATCGTCGAACTTGTTGCCTGACAGGAAAATTCATGCGCCGAGATCTGTTCACCGAAGACCACGAGGCGTTTCGCGAGCTGGCCCGCGACTTCATCGACAAGGAGGTCGTGCCCGCCTACCCCGAGTGGGAGAAGGGCGGGCGGATGCCGCGCGACGTCTTCAAGCAGATGGGTGCGCTCGGCATGCTCGGGATGGCGATCCCCGAGGAGTACGGCGGCGCCGGCATGCCCGACTACCGCTACAACGTCGTGCTGCAGGAAGAGGCCGCCAAGGCGCTGGTGACGCTGTCCACGGTGCGCACCCAACTCGAGGTGATCCTGCCGTACTTCCTGCACTACGCGAACGAAGAGCAACGCAAGCGCTGGTTCCCCGGCCTGGCCGACGGGAACGCTGCTCACCGCCGTCGCGATGACCGAACCGGGAACCGGATCGGACCTTGCCGGGTATGCGCACCACGGCGGTGCGTGATGGCGACCATTGGATCGTCAACGGCGCCAAGACATTCATCACCGGCGGGATGCAGGCCGACCTGGTGATCGTGGTGGCCCGCACGTCCACCGACCCCGACAACCGGCGCAAGGGCCTGACGCTGCTCGTCGTCGAGGACGGGATGGCGGGTTTCACCCGCGGCCGCGAACTGGAGAAGATGGGCTGCAAGGTCCAGGACACCGCCGAACTGTCGTTCGTCGATGTCCGTGTCCCCGTCGAGAACGTCTTGGGCGAGGAGGGCGAGGCGTTCGGCTACCTGGGGCACAACCTGCCGCAGGAACGCCTGACCGTGGCGGTCGGATCGGTGGCGCAGGCGCGCTCGGCGATCGCGGCGGCGATCGACTACACCAAGGACCGCAAGGCGTTCGGCCAGCCGGTCGCGTCGTTCCAGAACACCAAATTCGAACTGGCCGCGTGCTCGACGGAGGTCGAGGCCGGCCAGGCGATGCTGGACCGGGCGGTCGCGCTGCACGTCGAGGGTGAGTTGTCGGCCGCCGACGCGGCGAGGGTGAAGCTGTTCTGCACCGAGATGCAGGCCCGGGTCATCGACCGCTGCCTGCAACTGTTCGGCGGCTACGGCTACATGATGGAGTATCCGATCGCCCGGCTGTACACCGATGCGCGGGTGGCGCGCATCTACGCCGGTACCAGCGAAGTGATGAAGGTGATCATCGCCAAGTCGCTCGGTCTGTAGCGACGGCATCGAAGAAATTGTCGGCTGAGACCCTTGTCACAGTCGGCCAACCAACCTACTGTGTGTTCAGTTGGTTGGTTGGACGAAGGAGTCCGGTGCCCGAGACACGGCCGTACGAGTCGCTGCGGGCCAAGGGCGAGGATCGCAAACAGCGGATCCTGGCCGTGGCGCAGCGGTTGCTGACCCGCAACGGGTGGCGCAATACGACGCTGGCCCAGATCGCCGGGGAGGCCGGGGTCAGCCCTGCCGGGCTGCTGCATCACTTCGAATCCAAAGAACAGCTGCTCCACGCGGTGCTCGACATCCGCGACGCCGACGACGACTCGCACGCGAACCGCGCCGGCGACCTGATCTCGGAAGTCGCCGCGGTCGCCGAGCGGTTCTACCGGTCGCCCGAACTGGTCGGCACCTACAGCGTGCTGCTCGCGGAGAACGTCGACCCGGACGCTCCGCTGCACGACCGTCTCGCCGCCCGCTACCAGGGCGCGATCGACATCATCATCGAGCTGATCCGGCGAGGTCAGCGAGCCGGCCAGTTCCGCATGGACATGGATGTGACCGTCAAGGCAGTGCAAATTCTTGCCTTCATCACCGGAATGGAGACGACATGGTTGATCAATCCTTCGATACCACTGACCGAGGTCTTCAAGGAGTACTCGGAGTCGTTGGCCCGGGACATGGCGCCACCGAACCCGGCGTGAGGTATCGGCTCGACGTGGTCGCCGCCGGATGTCGCCGACGTGGTGCGGTTCGCCGGCGGCTGGCTGTTCGACCGGGCGATGGCCGGGTGGGACGTGACCGTGCTGGTCGCCGACCATCCCGACGAGCGCCCGCTGCAGATCCTCGGCGCCCAGATCCTCGATCTCGAATACGCGCTGGCGACGGCCGGGCACCGGCCGCCGCCGCAGACCCTGGCCGCCGCGGCCGACCTGTTCGACTGCGATTCCCGGGTGCGGCAGGGCGTCCTGCAGGCGCTCGACCAGGGCGCCACCGAGGTCACGCTGTGGGGACAGACCTGGCCGGTCGAGCTGGACTCTCACGTCGGCCTGGTCGAGCACCGGCTCAGCGCCGCGGCTCAGGCGTTCAAGGCGCAGGCGCTCGCGGCGGCCGCGATATCGCCGCGCCGTCGATCGGGCCGATCGAGACGTTCCGCAGCCGGGTGATGGCCGGCCCCTCGGTGGAGGCCGATCTCGTTCCGGCCGAGCTGACCGGCTGCCGTCCGCAGCGCGTTGACGTTGCGGCATGCTCTATGGAAATCTAATACTCATCTCTGAGAGGCACATTCTCACTGGTCGAGATTGGAACGGTGCGAAATGGTGAATGACTTCACCGAGCTGGACTTTTTCCGCGGCAGCGAGCTCATCGCGGACCCCTATCCCTACTACGAGTCGCTTCGGCAGCAGTGCCCGGTGACCAAGGAAAAGCACCACGACGTCACGATGGTGACCGGCTGGGAAGAAGCCTGCGCCGTCCTGAACGACGCCGAGACGTGGTCGTCGTGCAACTCGGTGACCGGACCGTTCCCCGGCTTTCCGGTCAGCCTCGAAGGTCAGGGAGACGATGACATCACCGAGCTGATCGAGCAGCACCGCGACGAGCTGCCGTTCAGCGACCAGCTGCCCACGCTCGACCCGCCGACCCACACCAACCACCGCTCCCTGCTGATGCGGCTGATCACCCCCAAGCGCCTCAAGGAGAACGAGGACGCCATGTGGGCGCTGGCCGACCAGGCGCTCGACGACTTCCTGGCGCCCGGGCACGGCGAGTTCATCAAGGGCTTCGCCAGCCCGTTCACGCTGCTGGTGATCGCCGACCTGCTGGGCGTGCCGCTCGAGGACCGCGACAAGTTCGTCCAGGGCATCCGCGAGCACTCGGGTGGCGGCGTCGGCGGCACCGGCAAGGAATCGCTGGCGCACAGCCCGCTGGAATTCCTCTATGGCCTGTTCTCCGATTATGTCGCCGACCGCCGCGCCGAACCCCGCGACGACGTGCTGACCGGTCTCGCCACCGCCACCTACCCGGACGGTTCGACACCCGACGTCGGAGACGTCGCTCGTGTTGCGGCCAACGTCTTTTCGGCGGGTCAGGAAACCACCGTTCGGCTGCTCGGCGCGTCGCTGCAGACGCTGGGGGAGCGGCCGGACATTCAGGCGCAGTTGCGCAAGGACCGCAGTCTGGTGCCGAACTTCATCGAGGAGTCGCTGCGCCACGAGAGCCCGGTCAAGGGCGACTTCCGGCTGAACCGGCGGCCGGTCAACGTCGGCGGGGTCGACCTGCCTGCGGGCACCACCGTGATGGTGGTGCAGGCCGCCGCGAACCGCGATCCGCGCCGATTCGACGACCCCACCACGTTCGACCCGGCCAGAAAGAATGCCCGCCAACATATTTCGTTCGGCCGCGGCATCCACAGCTGCCCCGGTGCGCCGCTGGCGCGCGCCGAAACGCGGGTAGCCCTCGAACGACTGCTCGACCGAACCTCCGACATCCGGATCAGCGAGCAGCATCACGGCCCGGCGAATGACCGCCGCTACCAATATGTTCCGACCTACATCCTGCGCGGGCTCACCGAGCTGCACCTGGAGTTCACGCCGGCATGAAGGTCTGGGTAGACGACCAGCGCTGTCGCGGCCACGGGATGTGCCTCACGCTCTGCCCGGACGTGTTCAGCCTCACCGACGACGGTTATGCGGAGGCGATCGACTCCGACGTGCCGACGGATTTGGAGGCGGCCGCCCAGGAGGCCATCGAGTGCTGCCCCGAACAGGCCATCAGCGAGAAATAGCAAGGAGTTTCATGCACTATGCCAAAGGGATACGTCATTCTCACCGAGGCCATCAAAGATCCGGAAGGCATGAAGGCCTACGGCCGGGCGGCCGGCGCGGCGATGGGCGGCGTCAACATCCTCGCGGTCGACACCAAACCCGACGTCATCGAAGGCGATTGGCACGGCGACCAGACCGTCGTGCTGGAGTTCGAATCGGTGGATGCTGCCCGCGCGTGGTACGAGTCCGACGCCTACCAGGAAGCGGCGAAGCTACGTCAAGCCGCGGCCGACTGCAATGCGGTCATCATCTCCGGATTTGCCTGAGCCGCGGCCAGTTACTAGAAGGGCGGGGGCTCGTCGTTCGCGACAATCGGCACCGACGCCGGTTCTCGCGCCGCTCGGTTGCGCAGTCGTTCGGCGGCAATATAACGAGCCCGGTTGTGAGCGCGGGTATTTCGACGCTTAGGCATCTTTGCTGTGCGATCGGGGTGGCGCGGTCGAACGGGGACGGCGTCGAGTCGCGCGGTGGGCGTGCACAGGGTGGGAAACAGCAAGGCGCTGGCCGGGGTCGTGACGTAGGTCTGGCCCGCGGGCGATGTCCAGATGACGGTGGCATCTGGCAGTTGCTGGTCGCCCCAGCCCCAGAACGTCTTGAGCAAATGATGGCGTCGGCAAAGACTTTTCAGGTTGGACGCGTGGGTGGGGCCGCCGTCGGCGTAGGGGATCGTGTGGTCGAGGTCGCAGCGCGTTGCGGGTTGGTCGCAGCCGGGGAAGCGACATGTCAGATCCCGACAACGCACGAAATCGGCCAGCGTCTGCGACGGCGTATAGCCGCGCCTCGGGCGGCGCGTCCGCGGGGTGGATCAGCGGGCGAAGCTTGGCGGATTTCGCGAGCTCGGCGACCAACTCCGCGGGGATGAGCGCGTCGCTGCCAACCATCGAGCCTGGCGAGGCGCCTTCGATGCCGGCCTGATCCGCGATCACATGAATCACCACCGGGCTCGGCACCGGTCCGATCGCGGCGGGGCAATGCGCCTGTCCGCAGCGACATCTCAGTCGGTCGGCTCCCATGGCTAGCGCACCCATCGCGTCGGCGCGGCGCTGATTGCGGGTGCGCGGATCGTCAGCGCACACCGTCCCGGCCAACGCGTCCAGCCGGGCGTCAACGGCGTGGGCATCGGTGGTGTGCAGCCGCCCGAAGATCTCGGTCAGTCCGTCGGCGTCGCCCCAGATCGACACTTCCCGGTCGCCGCGGCGCTCGCGACGCCGCCGCACTGCATCGAGGTCGGCGCGGGCCACGATTCGGTCGACGTAACCACCCAGCCGGCCTTGGGTGATTCCGGGCCATCGTGTGACCTTTATCGCCAATGCCGCATCGACGGCGGCCAGCACGTCGGGATCGGCGATCAAATCGGTGCGGTAGACAATCGTCTGAAACGTCCGGTAATCGATATCGCCGGCGACCAGTAGCGCACCCACTCGCGGCAGCCGTAACCGCATTGCCCGCGCGTAGTCCAGGTAACTGTCCGCCATCCCGCGGGTGATGCTCAGCGCGGCAGCAATCTCGTCGGTGATGGCGTCATGCGTGTCGGTGCCCCAGGTCTCGCGCTCACCAAAATGCCTCAGCCACAACAGATCCAGCTGGCCGATCACCGCCAACCGCTGCCCCGCGGCGCGGTTCTCGGCCCGCGCCGCCGCGCGAAGCAGCTGCATTGTCGAATCGAACATACATGCGATTATGACAGAGGGGTCCGACATTGATTCTGTTCAACCGGTTCGGGTGAGGATGGTCTTGCCCGTTCGCCGCTGGTGATGACCCTCGGTCCGACTGACGCCCTATTGGGTTGTCTTCCAATTGATTTGTCTCACCAGCGACGTGCGGGCAAGCGACACCAACGCCTGGTAGGGCGGACATGACTTAATCAGGAGCCTGGCCGTTCCTCATCAATGTCTTGTCTGCCCGCCCTACCGGGTTGTCACCCAACCGCCACTGATTCAACGGAGAGGACTTCACCATCGTGACATCTGCACGCCGCATCGTCATCGGCGTCGACACCCACCTCGACACCATCCACGTCGCAGCCATCACCGACACCGGACAGGTTCTCGGCGATGCCGAGTTCGGCACCGACCCGACCGGCTACTACGTCGCCCTGCGGTGGGCCCAAAGCTTCGGGGACGTGCTGACGGCCGGCGTCGAAGGCACCAGCTCCTACGGATCTGGATTCACTCAAGCGTTGCAAGACAACGACATTCACGTGGTCGAGGTGACCCGCCCCGACCGGGCAGCGAGGCGCCGCCAAGGCAAATCCGACCCCCTGGACGCCTACAGCGCCGCTCGCGCGGTGTTGGCCGGCCACGGCGTGGCCGTGCCCAAAGATCCCAACACCAAAGCTCTCAAAGCCCTGCTGGTCGCGCGTCGCGGCGCAGTCAAAGCCCGCAGCGCGGCTATCCAGCAGATCAAAGACCTCCTGGTCACCGCACCGGCTGACCTCCGCGAGCGCTACCGCCGCTACACCACCACCCTGAAGTTGGTGCAGGCACTAACCCGGTGCCGGCCCTGCGCTCATACCGATCCCACCACCATCGCGGTTCTGCTCGCCTGCAAGGCCTTGGCTCAGCGCATTGAGTTCCTCGAACGCCAAACCGACGATCTGACCGCCGAACTCGACACCCTTAGCACCGCCCTCAATCCCGCACTGCGGGCCGCCTACGGGGTCGGGCCCGACACCGCCGCCCAACTGCTCATCACCGCCGGCACCAACACCGATCGACTGCGCAGCGAAGCCGCATTCGCAAAGCTCAGCGGTGTCGCCCCTATCCCGGCCTCATCCGGGAAAACCACCAGACACCGGCTCTGCCGGAGCGGCGACCGTGCCGCCAACAACGCGCTGCACCGCATCGCCCTGGTCCGCTGGTCCCACGACCCACGCACCCGCGACTACGCCATCCGCCAACTGGCCGCCGGTCGTTCCAAAAAAGACATCCTGCGTCTGCTCAAACGCGCCATCGCCCGCGAGATGTTCAAACACCTCACCGCGCCCTGCCCGATCGACGACTACAGCGACCTACGCCCCACCCGACAAGCCAAAAACATCACCCTGACCAGCGCCGCAGCCCACTTCGGCGTCTGGCCCAACGACATCTCCCGACTCGAACGCGGACTCAAACGCCACGACACCCTCGCAACGAACTACCGAAGGTGGCTAAACACCCAGGTCATCAATGCCGCTTGACCCCGTAACAGAGATAGGAGCATCAACCGCCGTACGTCGAGCGACGGTCAGGTGTTATTCAGTGATCGAGATGGCCTGGCGCGGGCATTGCCGAATTGCGTCGAGCACCTGCTCTTCGTTGTCCGGCGTGACTTCTTCCTGCAGCACGGTCAGCGTGTCGTCATCCTCGAGCCGGAAAACCTCCGGGATTACGCCCATGCATACCCCGTTGCTTTCGCACAGGCCCCAGTCGACTTCGATCTTCTTCGTCACTCGGTCCACCTCATCGCAACACCTTCACCGGGACATTCAGCCAGCCCGCGACGTTCTGCATCGTGACCCGCTTGCAGCCATCCCAGTTCACCTCGTAACGGGGCATGAAGTCGAGCAGCTTCTCCAGCGCGACCCGGCTTTCCATTCGGGCGAGCGCCGCGCCGAGGCAACTGTGAATCCCGTAGCCCAGACCGAGGTGCTGTGCCTCGGTGTGGTCGCGGTCGATGTCGAACGTGTCGGCCTCGGTGAACGCGTCCGGGTCCCGGTTGGCCGCGGCGTTCATCACGAACACCGGCTTGCCGGCCGGAATCGTGCCGCCGCTGGTGTGCGCCTCTTTGAGAGTCCAGCGGACGTTGTACTGCACCGGTCCCTCATAGCGCAGCAACTCTTCGACGGCGCCCGCCAACTTGCTGCGGTCTTCTTGCAGTTTCTCCCACTGGTCCGGGTTGCGGGCGAAGAGCACTGGCTGCGCTGCCGATCAACTTGGTGACGGTCTCGGCGCCGGCGCCGCCCAGAAGTGTTGCAAAACCGCATATTTCGATGTCGTCGAGCTGGCGCAGTCTGACCGTCTTCGCCGGGGATCTCGGCGGCGATCAGCCGGCTGATCATGTCGTCCTGCGGGTTTTGCCGCCGTTCCTGCACCAGGCCGAAGTAGTACATCGCGGTATCGATGTTGGCCTGCATGCCGGCTTCGCTGATGTCGATCTGTCCCGGTTCGCGGGACAGGCTGGTGTCGATCCAGTGCCGCACCTGCTGGCGGTATTCCTCGGGCACGCCGGCCATCCGGGTGATGACCTCGACCGGGAACGGCCCGGAGAAGTCCTGCACCACGTCGAAGTCGCTCGGGATCGACCGCGGTCAGGTACTTGTCGATCACCTCGTGGACTGTCTCGGTCTGCGACTGAATAGCGCGGGGAGTGAAGGCCTTGTTGAGCAGGCTGCGCATGTGCCGGTGATCCGGCGGATCCATGAAGATGATGGATCTCATCTCGGGGGAGATGCCCTTGCGCACCATCGCCAGGTCGCAGCCACGGCTCGACGAGTAGGTCTCGTGGTCCTTCAACGCCGCCGCCACGTCCTCGTGACGCGTGATCGCGTAGAAGTCTTCCTTTTCGTCGTAGTAGAGCGGGGCGTCCTCACGCATTCGTCGGTAGATGTCGAACGGGTTCGTCGAAGTACTCCTCGGAGAACGGATGGAAGACGACCTTGTGGCTTGGTCATGACACCCTCCTGCAGCGCCCTGAGCAGCTGGAACCTTTACGACGGAATGCTTGACTGTAACGCTAACGGTAGACGCCTTCGTTGCGGGCCGGAAAGACCTCATTTCGCACCCGCAACGCCCGCATCGATGACGTCGTCCAGCACGCCGAGGTCGCCGCCCAGTTCAGCGGCGATCTGCCGGACCACCGCGATGTCTTTGCCGACGAATTCGCCTGCCGCGTCCGATGAACGACGCCACCGACCCGCCTGCGGCGACGATGTCCAGCACGCGACTCGCGGCGCTGCCGTGTGGGAGGGCGGCGAGCAGTGCGGACTCGGCCACGCCGAGCCGCGACCGCCAACTCGACGGCGTCGGAGAGCAGGCCGATCTGCGCCGCGAACAGCGCGTTGTTGACCAGCTTCACCTTCTGGCCCGCGCCCAGCGGTCCGACGTGCAAGATCGGATCGCCGTAGCAGCTCAACACCGGCCGCACTCGCGGCCACCGCGTCGTCGGCGCCGCCGACGAACAGCGTCAGCGCACCGGCGGCGGCGTTGTGCGGGCCACCACTGACCGGGGCGTCCACCACCTCGACGCCGCGCGGCGCGGCGTGCTCGGCGATGGCCTCGGCGGTGCGGGGGCTTCCGGTGGTGTGCAGCACCAGGGTGGAGCCGGCCGGCATCGCCGCGACCAGACCGTCGGCCAGGCAGACCTGCCGCACCTGTTCGTCGGTGAACACGCAGAGCACCACGGCCTCCGCGTCGCGCACAGACCGCGACGATCTCGCCGACCGCGTCGGCGCCCAATTCGGCTGATTGCCGAGCGCTTCTCGTCGGATCGGCCCAGTACGCGGACCTCGGTGGCCCGCCTCGACGAGGCGACCCACCATCGGCCGACCCATCCGTCCGGCGCCGATGAATCCGACTCTCACCGTGGATGTTCCATGAGGGACAGCGTGGCGTCGGCGGCGTCCAGCACGGCCCCACCGGTAACGGTCGCGGAATCCGCGACGTCGGCGACCAGGCGGACGTCCTTTTGCAGCAAACGTGCCGGCCATCTCGGCGAGACGGGCGAGGCCGCCGGTGTCACCGCCAAGTACGTTGAGCGCGAAGCTGTTTCCGCTGCCGCGCGAGATCACCTCGGTCAGGCGGTCGGGGCAGGACGCCCAGCGCCTCGCCGAGCGCCAACGTGGTGGCGGCCGTTCCGAGGTTGGCGGTGAACAGCAGGTTGTTCAGCAGCTTGGTGGTCTGCCCGGAGCCCAGCGCGCCGAGGTGCACGATCGGGTCGGCGTAGCTCGCGAACACCGGGCGGCACCGTTCGACGACGTCGTCGTCACCGCCGACCATCACCAGTAGCCGGCCCTCGGCGACGGCCGGTGCGCCACCGCTCACCGGCGCGTCGATCACCGAGACACCTTGCGCAGCAGCCCTTTCCGCCAATCCATGGCAGGTCTTGGGGTGCACGGTGCTGTGGATGGCGATCACGCCGCCCGGCTTGAGCCCGGCCAGTACTCCGTTCTCGCCGGTGGCGACTTCCTCGACGTCGGCGTCACCCACCACGCACAGGCAGACCAGATCGCTGGCCGGCGGCGAGTTCGGCCGGTGACCCGGCGACGGTGGCGGCGGTGTCGGCGAACGGTTCGAGTGAGGCCGGCCGGCGGGCCCACAGCGTCGTCGGGAAGCCGGCTTCGATGATGCGGCCCGCCATCGGGCCGCCCTGACTGCCCAGGCCGATGAACCCGACGTCCATCAGCCGGCGTCTCCAGCTTAGCGCTCACGCACTCGTCGACGAACGAAAAGACCGTCGAGTGGTAGGCCGCGGCGGTGTGGCCGAGGCTGATGTTGTGCCCGGCCCCGGGTTGTTCGTTGACCTGAAAGCTGGTGCGCATTGGAGAACAGGGACGCGATCTCGGCCAGTGCCGGCGTCGTCGGACTGCCACACCTTCTCGTGCTCGGCGACGCTGAACTGCACCGGGATTCGCACGCCGCGGCGCGACCGCCGGAAAGTCCTGGCGGGCCCAGTTCGACACCATCTGGGTCTTCGTAGGGTGGCGCACCCTGATAAATCGTGGCGCCGCTGAGCACCTCGGGTGGATACAGTTCGGTTGGGTGCCAGAGCAGTTCGCGCATGCCTGCCGGGCGATGCTCCAGGGTTGTCGCTTTGAGAATCTCGCGCGCCGCGGGATGGTAGCGGCGTCCGGTGCCGGCCAGTTCGACGCCGAGCAGATCCGTGCGCTGCTCGGCAGGCGCGTCGGCAGCCATCCGCAATCGCGAGTTCGCATCCGCCGGAGTGCGCCATCAGGAAAAGGCCTGCGCCGCGGGGCCGTTCGCCCAGCACCCGATCCACCGCGCCATAAGCGAGCCGGACCCGCTGCTCGGGTTGGGCCACCGCGTCGGGGTAGGCGGCCGAGCTGCCGTACCCGGGCCGATCGATCGCCACCACGGTGTATCCGTGCTGCGCGCCGGTTCGCAGCAATGACAGACTCGGGGTGGCCGGGACAGTCGAAATACAGTGCGGTGGTGCCGCCGCCGTGAATCGCGACGATGACTGCCCGCGGGTCCGGGCGCCTCGGCGACCAACGCGGACATCGGCACGCCGTCGACGATGACGAGCCGCGGCTGCACCGTCGCCGGCGGGGCGTGGCTCACCGATCCGCCCGCAGCAGCAGTACCCCGCTCGGCGTCAGGCCGCCGCTGCTGACGACTCCGACGCGGGCATCGGCGACCTGGCGTTCGCCGGCCTCGCCGCGCAACTGGGTGATCGCCTCGTGCAGCAGACCCATGCCATGGGTACGGCCGTGCGACAGTTGTCCGCCGTGGGTGTTCAGCGGTAGCTGCCCGTCGCGGGCGATGTTCTTGCCGCCGTCGAGGAAGTCTCTTGCTTCGCCGATGCCGCAGAATCCCAGCGCTTCGATCCAGGACAGGCAGTTCATCGTGAATCCGTCGTACAGCTCGGCGACGTCGACATCCTGGGGCTTCAGCGAGGTGCGCGACCACAGATGTGCGGCCTGGCCCAGCACCTGAGGTTCGTGGGTCAATGTGCTTTGGTCCCAATCGATCCGCTCGATGATCTGGGTGCCGACAGCGTCGACGTACACCGGTGGTTTCGCGGTGTCCCGGGCGGCGTCGACGGCGGACACGATCACCGCGACCGCGCCGTCGCAGGGCACGTCACAGTCGAAGAGCCCGAACGGCGAGGTGATCGGTCGCGCGTTGAGGTAGTCGTCCATTGTCATCGGCGTGCGGTACACCGCCGTCGGGTTGAGTTCGGCGTTGGCGCGTTGATTCAACGCGATCCAGCCGAGCGTCTCCTTGGTGGTGCCGTAGCGGTGGAAGTGGCGTTGTGCGTTCTGCGCCAGCGTGTGTGCCGCGGAGGTGGCGCCGAACGGCAGCAGCCAGTCGGCGCGGCGTCCGCCCGAGGAACCGGGATCCTGCCCTGCTTCATCTGCTCGTTGAAGGTGGCTTCCCACAACGTCCGGAAGCACAACACGTGGCGGGCCAGCCCGCCCGCGATGGCGAGCATCGCCGCGATCACCGAGCCACCGGGGCCGAAGGTCTCGATGCCGCCGTTGTGCCACGTAGGCCGGATGCCCATGGCGGCTTCCAGCGCGGTGACCCCGCCTTCTCCGAAGCCGCCGAGGTTGCCGCCGCCGGGATACGTTGAGAGACCGTCGATGTCGTCGATGGTCAAGCCGGCGTCGGCGATCGCCGCCTCGCAGGCCGCGACGGTCAGCGACAGCGGCGCCACCATCAGCCGTCGGCCGATCTCCGACATGCCGATCCCGGTGAGCGCCACCTTGTCTTCGAATTTCTCCGCGGTCAGCATCGGCCGGACGAATTCGCCGAAGCGCTCCGGTTCGATCTCGTCGATCGGCAGCGCCGCGGGCTCGGCTCCGTCGACAAGACGGAACAGCGGCAGCCAGACGTCCTCGTGCTGCTCGAAGACCACCTCGACCTGCTGACCCAATTCCAGTTGCTCAGGGTCGCAGTCGATGATGTTGGTGGTCAGCCGCACCCGCGGATCTTCGGCGACGGCGACCTGCGCGACGACATACGGCGCGGGAAGTCCGGGCAGGCTGAATCGTTCGTTGATCGGTGAATCCGGCCAGCGTCGCGCGACCCGACACCGCCCGCACGCCGAGATTGTGTGAGCGGCAGTACCGGCACACCGGGGCCGGCGGGTGGATCAGCGCGGCGCAGTCGGCGCATTCCTGCAGACGCAGCTTGCCGTCGGCGCCGGAGGTCCAGAAGAACTCGTTGTCATCGGTGATCAGCGGCAGGGGGCGTCCGGTCAACGGGTGAACCCCCACTCCGCTTCGTTTGCTTCGGTTTTCAGGTGCTCGGCCCCATCCTCGGCGCCGACCGACCTCTCATGCGGCTCGGCATCGCGATGCTCGCCCGATTCGGTGATCGCGTGCACGGGGCAATCCAGCAGTGCCCGCTTCACGTCGTCGCGATCGGCTTCGGCGACCTCGCCGTCGCCTTCCAGCGATGCGTATCCCCAGTCGTCGAGGGAGAAGTAATCCGGGGCGTGCTTGGCGCACACGCCGAAGCCGTCGCAGATCGTGCGGTCCAGCCGGATTCTCACAGACGCCTCCACCTGGTAGGGGCGCTCAGCCGCGAATGCGCCCGATTGGCATGTCTGACAGGCGTTGTCGAGGTGTCCCTGGACCAGGTCGGGGAAGCTGCCCAGCAGACTCGCGGCGATGTTGGTCGCGGCGTCCAGCGTCGCGCAGGCACCACGCCCGCGGAGCACGACCGACCAGCGTCGCAACCGGGCCACGTCTTCCTCGGTCGCGACACCGTCGCGCAGCGCGCCCGCGACGGCGGCCATCGCCGCGGTCCCGTTGAAGCAGGAACCGCACTGGCCGGCGTTCTCGCGGTCGAAGTAGGCCAGCACCGACGCGGCGACCGCGAGCGGGCAGTCGTCGGTGATCACGGTGATCGCGCCATTTCCCAGGCCGCTGCCGAGGCTGCGGAGCGTCTCGTGGTCCAGCGTGGCGTCGAGCACGGCGCGATCGAGCAGGCCGGCGAAATAGCCGCCCATCAGCACGCCACGAACATGCTCGGTCGAAACACCATGCAGGGCAAGTAGTTCAGTGAATGCCAGGCCGTGTGGGACTTCGTAGAGGCCGGGCGCGCGGCCCGCGCCGGTCAGCGTGACCAGGAAGCTGCCGGGCGAGGCGGCCGTGCCCAGCGAGCGGAATTCGGCCGAGCCGTGGCGTTGCAGGTAGGGCAGGTTGGCCAGCGTTTCCACATTGCTGACCAGAGTGGGGAGTCCGCCGACCCCCTCCTGGAAGGGCCGCGGCGGCTTGTCGGTCGGCTTGACCGGACCGCCGTTGAGCGCACGGACGGCGGCGGTCTCTTCTCCGGCGACGTATCCCGGTTCGACGCTGCGGATCTCGACCGCAATGCCGCCGAGCGCATCGTGCCCGAGCTCGGTGAGTGCGGTGTCCACACTGCGGGCGGATTCCGGATCGGACACATAGACGTAGGCGCGTTCGGCGGACACCATCGCGGCGGCAAGCCGCAGTCCATCGAGGATCAGATGCGGCCGATGCCGCAGCAGCCACCGGTCCTTGATCGAAGCCGGTTCTCCCTCTTCGCCGTTGGCGACAACGACGGCCCCACCGGCGATGCGGGCGTTGTCGCGAACCGCGCGCGCCTTCACCGCGAGCGGAAAGCCGGCTCCGCCACGACCGAGCATTCCGCTGGAGTCGACCTCGACGAGCAGTTCGTCGGCTCCGGCGAGTGGCTGGTAGCCGCCGAGTGCCCGGTAGGCAGCCAGATCTTCTCGGCCCTTGTCATTGATCAGCAGCCTCGGCGTCAACCCGGGCGACGACGCCGATGGTGATGGCCGGCGCAGCGCTGGTCTCCATCAGCTGACTCCCGGCGTCACAGTTAGGCTTGCGCACATGCGAACCGCAGTCGTGCGCGTCAACGTCGACCCGGACAACGCGCTTGGCGCCTGCACAACTAACGGAGGGCATGGCCGTGCTCCTCGAAAGTGTCGGCCACGTGGGTGGCGAGGTGATCATGAAGGATCTCGGGGTCATGCCTGCCGGTCGCCGCGAGGTGGAGCTGTTGATCGCCTGCGACGATGGCGGCTCGGCCATGCAGACGGCGATCGAGTTGTGCACCAGTGCTTTTGCGGCCAAACCGGCCCCAGGGGTGATCACCTTTATCAGCCGGGGAACCGATGACGACGCGCACGGGGTGCTGGCCGGATTCGGGCTCACCGCCGACATTGTCCGAACGCCCGGCGATGACGGCTTCGACATCGTCGACGTGACGCTGCGGGAAGCTGACCTCGAGCGCATCCCGGAAAGCCGGGTTCACACCGCGCTGGAGGCGTCGTTGAACTGCGAAGTCCGCATTCGCACCGTGTAGTCGCATCAGGATCCCAGGAACTTCAGGATCGGCGGGGCGGCCTGCACCCAGGTGTCGAACATGTTGAAGTGCTTGACTTTGCCTTGCGCGCGAGCCTCGGAAGCGCGCTCCCAGGCGTCTTCCGGCCAGGGTGGATCGATCAGCTTTGATCCCTTGATCAAACAGCTGACTTCCAGAGATGTCCGTTTCGGATGATCCATGTCGTTCTCGCCGCCACGAATGATCAGGGTGGGAACCTTGATTCGATCGAACATCTCGTCATCGACACCCGGAATCGTCTGGCCGGGCTTGGACACGAAGGCGTTGAGCCACCGCAGCATCAACTTGAGGAACGCCTCGGAGTCGAAGTCGAGGAACCGCTTTTCGTTGGCCGGGTTCTCCTCGATGCGCTCACGCCATTCCGGCACCTTCACCACGCCGTCCATTCCGGTACCTCGCACCGCGAGAATGCTGGGAATGATGTAGTACGAGCCGAGTACGAAACTGCCGTATATTCCGCCGACGATGTTCCACACCACCAGCTTCTCCACGAGCTCGGGGTAGAGCATGGTGGTCAGCATGGAATCCCTTGCCCCGCCGGATCCGCCGGCGAGGATGCAATGGTCGAATCCCAGTCCGGTCACCAGCTTGTGCAGGGTCTCGGCGCGCATGTGCGACTCGCTCTGCCCGTAGAACTGGACGTCGGACGCCCCGCAGTTGGGCCGGTCCCACAGCAGTACCCGGTAGCCGCCCGCAGCCAGCGCCTCGGCCAGCGGGCGCAGGCCGGGGATCTCCTTGCTGAACCGGCCGCCGGGCGTCAGCGCGATGAGATCGCCTGACTCGCCGAGGATTTCGTAGACGACGTTGCCACCGTTCACCTCCATAGAGGACACAGATTCTCCCGTTGGTCAGGCCTGCACCAGGACGTCGTTACCGACGACTCGCACCGGGTAGGTGCGGATGCTCCACTCCGGCTTGACCGCTGTCGTGCCGGTCGCCAGCTCGAAACCCCATTGGTGCCAGGGGCAGTAGATGTATTCCTTGTCGCGGACCATGACCGCATCGCCGGGAGCGGTTTCGTCCACGATCGTGCGCCCGCGGGCTCGCCCCGAGCACAGCGGACCGCCTTGGTGTGGGCAGTAATTCGCGATCGCGTAGAAGGTGCCGTTTACGTTGTAAACGCCCACGCCGTGCCGCCCGATCGGCACCAGTTTGTGCTTGCCCGAAGGGATTTCGTCAACGGTGGCGACAACGTGCTCGCGGCCCTGGGCAAGACGGGGGTGGGCGGTGGGGCTGGGCGAGCGGGGGTTGGGGCCGGGTCGTTTCTGGCCCTGGTTTTTCGGCAGGCAAGTCAGAGCACCCGGACTTGACCCTCAAGGACGGGAACCGTCTCCGGAAGGTGGTACGTCGCAATGCCGTTCTTGTACATCACGGCGTCCCGGGCGTGCTTGGGCAGATGCTTGACCAACCAGCGCGGGTCATCGAACGTCCAGTGCGGGTAGTCCGAGGAGAACAGCAGGATCTTCTCGCACTCCATCCACTCCAGGGCGCGGGTCAGCTCGGTCTTGTCCTCCGGGTAATCCAGCGGCTGCGTGGTGAACTTGATGTGCTCCTTGACGTACTCCGACGGTTTGCGCTTGATGTCCAGCCACGATTTGCGCGCATCGTAGATCGCGTCCATCCGCCACATCAGCGGCAGGATCCAGCTGAATGCGTGCTCCACGAAGACGATTCGCAGCGTCGGGAAGCGGTCGAAGACGCCGTCGAAGATCAGGCTCATCACCTGGTTGGCGGCCAGCAGCGAGTACGTGACCATGAAGTCGTGGTTGTAGCTGGGGTATCCCACCGGCGGGGCCGGCAACTCGTCGAACTGGCTGCGCGACAGGTGGCAGCTCACCGGCATGTCGTGCTTGGTGGCCGCGGCCCAGATCGGGTCGTATTTCGGGTTGCCCCAGGGCGGCCGCGGCTCGGCCTTGATCAGGATCTGCGCCATGTAGGGGTGCCCGGCCCACTTCTCGATCTCGCGAGCCGACTCTTCGGGCTCCTCGATGGCGGCGCAGATCGATCCGCGCCACCGCTCGTGCCAGTTGTTGTGGCTGTCCAGCCAGTGGTGGGCCTGCCACTCGTTGAGCGCGGCCGACATCGCGTGCTGCGCCTCCGGGATTCGGGCCGGGTAGGCGCCGGGTTCCAGAATCGCGATGTCGGAACCCGCTTCCATGATCAGCTGCCGGAACGCCATGTCCGGATCGCTGCCAGCGAACTCGCCGTCCGGCGGAAAGGCGTCGGTGCGCATCGCGTACGCGTGCGCGTAGTCGGGGGCGTCGTAGTAGATCTGCTCGCCGACATCGCGACTCAGGAAGTACTTGCTGCGCCACGGTTCGGGGATGTACGGGACGAGTTCCCCGCGCCGGGGCACCGGGTGGACATCCGAGTCGACGCACCGCACGGCGATGCGCTCCGCGGCGGGAACACGCTCTTGAGAATGGGTCAGCGTCATCTCGATCTCCTCGCTCTCCCTGGGTTGCTTCTATTCTGCGACTAGCCGGTCGCGAGATCGGCCGAAATGTCGATCCCGTACAAGTCGGCCGCGTTGCGCCAGCACAGCTTCTCCCGCTGTTCGGACGACAGCGCCTTGGGCAGCTTGGTGATGTCACCGCACTGCCAGTGCGGATAGCTCGAGCCGAACATCACCATGTCGTCCTTGCCGGTGAAGCCGAACCACTCGCCGGCGAAGTCGGTGTCGCCGGGTCCGTCGAGGCTGCCCTGGACGAAGTAGATGTGTCCCGGCAGGTATTCGCTGGGCATCCGGGGCGCCCACGGGGTCTGTTCGAGGTGCGGCCGGCCGAAGGTGTCCATCCGCCACATGAACGGCGTGATGAAGTCCGCGGCGCCGTCGCCCCAGACGAACTTCAGGTCGGGGAAGCGTTCGAAGACGCCTTCGGCGATCATGTTCATCTGGTGGTACAGGTAGTTCAGCGCCATGAAGCTGACGTAGTGCTCGTAGACGCGGGTGTTGCCGTTCGGGGTCGGCGGGTTGGCGATGCCCGAGCCGACCTCGATGTGCGCGGCAACCGGCAGCCCGGCATCGACTGCCGCTTCCCACAGCGGCCAGAACTGCGGCTTGCCGTACACCTCCCGCGACTGCAGTGGAACGCCGATCTGGACCACCCGGGGGTGCGAGCGCCACTTCTCGATCTCTTTCAGCGCGCCGGCGATGTCGTCGGGGTTGACCCGGATCGTGCCGCGGAACTTATCGCCGAATTGGCTGTGCTCGAGCCACTTCGACACCATCATCTCGTTGTGGGCCGCGTGCAGGGCGCTACCCAGATGACGGTCCGGCATGATGCCGCGCGCCATCGGGTGCAGAACCGCGACGTCGACACCGCGGTTGGAAAAGAGTTCATTGCCAACGAATTCCGGATCTGAGCCCGGGTACTGCCGCTCCGGCCCTCTGGTTTTGGGGGCGTATTCACCGCCCGGGGCGCCGTACCAGTCCATCTCGTAGTCCGGGAAGCCGCGACTCTTGAACGGCTCGCGCAGAACCGAGCGCAGTTCCTTGTTGGACGAGAAGAAGATGTGCACGCTGGCATCGATCAGCGGCGTCCGCGTCCCGTCCGGGTGCTCGATCACCTAAACCACCCTCCGCGAATCGACTGACTGCGTCCAGGCCGTCCGTAGTCTGCTAGCCAAACTAACATCCCCGTTCGCCGCTAATCAACGGGTTTCCGGTAAGCATTTCGATTATTCAT
Organism: uncultured Actinomycetota bacterium; assembly: GCA_963796825.1. Classification (GTDB taxonomy): domain Bacteria; phylum Actinomycetota; class Actinomycetes; order Mycobacteriales; family Mycobacteriaceae; genus Mycobacterium. The sequence continues at coordinate 715,099 of CAWCNE010000002.1, read as the reverse complement.
CGGCCCTGATAGAGGGCTTGATCGGAAGCCTATCGGTGTAAGTGCTGTTCTTCACCAGCGATAATATCATTCTCCCATTTCTGACGGACGATCCACCGGCGCCCTCGATCGGCGTTCTCAGTCCTGGCGAGATTGTCACTGTGCTATTAAGAGAATAGTATTCTCACGGCACGTTAACTGAGCTAAGGAGCTGGCCGGATGCTGCTGGAATTCGACGCCGATCAGCGGCTCTGGCAAGAAACCGTGCGCGACGCCGTCGGCAAGCAGTGCCCCCCGGCACTGGTCAGAGGTGTCGCCGAAGACGGCGTCGACCCGGCTCCGGTCTGGAAGGCCTACGTCGAACACGGCTGGACCGAGATGAGCGACCCGGAGAATGCCGTCGAGTTGGCCATCGTTCTCGAAGAGCTGGGTCGCGCGACCGATCCGACCCCATTCCTGGCGACCATGAGTCAGTTCGCGCCACTGGTCGGGGACCGGTTCGACCCGCGGGCATCCGGCACCGCCGTCTACAGCGGGATCACGCGTGCACCGCGACGGCGACGAGTGGGTACTCGACGGCACCGCCCGCCACGTGCTGGACGGCGATCGCGCGGAGTGGCTTGCGGTGGTCACCGATGCCGCGGTGTTCGTCGTCAACGCCGACGACGCGGAAGCGCAACTGTCCAGACGGCGCAGCGCCGTGCTCGACCCGGTGCTGCATGTCGCCGACCTGACCTTCAGCGGGACTGCGGTTGCCCGATGCCGCTCGCGTGCGCGTCGACACCGAGCGGGCGCACCACGTCGCCCTGATGGGCATGGCGATCACGACGGTCGGTGCGTGCCAACGCATCCTGGATCTGGTCCTCGACCACGTGCGCAGCCGCCACCAGTTCGGGGTGGCGATCGGATCGTTTCAGGCGGTCCAGCACAAGGCAGCCGACATGCACGTCGCGATCGAGCGCGCGCGTGCCCTTTCCTACTACTCCGCATTGACGATCGCCGGGAACGACCCGCGTCGGCGGCTGGCCGCCGCGATGGCGAAAGCTGCTGCGGGCGAATGCCAGTCGCTGGTATTCCGCCACGGACTGCAACTGTTCGGCGCGATGGGCTTCACGTGGGAGAACGACCTGCAATTCGCGTTGAAGCGAGCCAAGGCCGGCGAGCTCATGCTCGGCGGAACCGCCGAACATCGGGCGAGGGTTACCGAGGAGTACCGTGCAGCTCACCTTTGATCCAGACGTCGAGGCATTCCGCGCCGAGTTCGTCGCCTTCCTCGACGAGCACGTGCCTGCGGCCGCGGCCGAGGCATTGGAGCGGCCGAAGTCGGTGTCGCACATGCCAGATTGGGCTCGCCGCTGGCAACGGCTGCTGTTCGACAACGGCTGGCTGTTACCCACTCAGCCGCCGGAATTCGGCGGCCGCAACGCCACCGTCCTGCAGCAGTATGTGTACCTGGAAGAGCTGTGCAAGCGGCGGATCTACCACAGCTTCAACCCGCAAGGTGTGAATATCATTGCTGCCTCGCTGATTTCGTTCGGCAGCGACGAGCAGAAGCACCGCTGGGCGGTGCCCATCCTGCGCGCCGAGATCACCGCTTCGCTGGGCATGAGCGAGCCCAGTGCCGGGTCCGACCTGGCGTCACTGCGGACCAGAGCGGTCGCGCGATGGCGACCACTTCGTGGTCAACGGCCAGAAAGTGTGGACGTCGGGCGCCCACGATGCCGATGTGCTGCTGACTTTCGTGCGCACCGATCCAGATGCGCCCAAGCACAAGGGGATCAGCGCACTGGTGATTCCCACCGATACCCCCGGCGTGACGCGGCGACCATTCCCCGATATCTGCGGCCAAGACAATCTCGACTTCAACGAGGTGTTCTTCGAGGACGTCAAGGTGCCGGCGGAGAACCTGGTCGGTCCGCTCAACCAGGGTTGGCGGGTGGCCAACGGATCACTCGGACACGAACGGACGATGATGTGGCTCGGGTTCGCCGACCGGCTCGACAACGTCATCACCGACTTCCACCCGGCGAACGCCCTCGAGCGTGACCATTACGCCACCACGGTCATGGACCGTCAGGCGCTGCAGCTACTCGGTTCGGTGGCACTGGCCCGGGCCGCCCGCGGGGAAGAAGACGTGCCCGCGCTGTCGGTGCTCAAGCTGCTCGGTTCCGAGGCCGAGCGGCAGGCATGCGAAAACGCCTTGTCCGCAGCGGGATCCGATGGGCTACTGCACCCCGCGCTGACCGGGCCCTACGAGCCGATGAACCTCGACCACTACTTCGGCAGCTGGTTCGAGCGCTACGCCCGCAGCTTCTCCGGGACCATCGCCGGCGGCACCTCGGAAATCCAGCGCAACATCATCGCCCAGCGGGTACTGGGACTGCCCGCCCGCTGAAAACCGCGACCTCAGAACCGGACGAGGCTGAACGGCCAGCTGGCGGTACCCCCCGGCGCGCCACCACAGCCGGCGTCAAACGTGGAGTCCACCGAACCGGTCAGCGTCACCGCGTCCCACGTGTAGGTGTCGTGCGAAGGCAGGAAGTAGACCGTGCAGCGCACGCCGTCGGGCACGTCGACAATCATCGTGTAGCGGCCATTGGCCAGATGAGCAACGGCGTACCACGGCGTCGCTTGGCCGTTGGGCCTCGGCTGGGCCTGGTCCTGGACGCAGTCAGCGGGGTGGCCTGGCTCGCACGGCCGGATGTCCCATAGCCACGAGTGGCCCGGGTCGCGGGGCGACTGCACTTCGTAGTTTCCGTACGGCATCCCGGCGTGGGCCACCGGAGCCAGCGCACCGCGGCTGCCATCAACGGAATGCTCAGCGTCAACGACTTCACGTCCTGCCCCTTCCGTTCGTCGATTCCGGTCGGCTGAATATATGCCGCCTGCTCGCCGCCTTTGTTGGTATTGCCGAGTTAGGTATCTCTGGGGCGAATCGTTCAGTCGATGACGGCGGCTTCCTTGCGCTCGGTGATCGGCAGCGCCAGTTCCTGCTCGTCGCAGATCTTCTGAAGCTTCTCCAGCGTCTCGTCGAGCCCGGCGCCAAGGCGCTTACCGGGCGTGAAGGTCGCCGGCAGGTGTCGCATCCCCTGGATGACGCCGATCGTCTCGTAGTGCACGGTGCCCTCGGGGTCGCAGACGTAGTCCGGCATCCGGTCGAGCACCGCGGTCAGCATCGACTTGAACACCGTCCGCGCCACGTTGGAGCCGATGCAGCGGTGGACGCCCAGGCCGAAGCTGAAGTGCCGATTACCTTTACGATCCAGGACGATCTGATTCGGATCGTGGAAGACCGACGGGTCGCGGTTGGCCATCGCCCACGAAATCCACAGCCGCTCGCCCTCTTTGAACTGTGTTCCCTCGAGTTCGACGTCGTCGGAGAAGGTGCGACCATCGCCGGGAGCCGGTGTGTAGTAGCGCAGGAATTCTTCGGTGGCCGGAGTCGAGCAGGGTGTCGCGCTCGCGGCTGAGCCGTTCGCGCTCGTCGGGATGCTGCGAGAGCCATTCCATCGAATGCGCGGTCAGCGCGGTGGTGGTGTCGAACCCGCCGCCGATGACCAGGCCGAGGTTGCCCATGATCTCGAGGTCGGGCGCGGGTTCGCCGTCGATCCGCAATTGCAGCAGCCCGTTGACGATTCCTGGCCGCGGGTTCTCCTTGATCTCGACCATGTTGGTCAGCAGATCCAGTCCCATCTGCCGGTGCATGGCGACGATCTTGTCGATGTCGGGGGAGTGCTCCGGGGTGTAGACCGAGGCGTGCACCGGCTCGCTGTAAATCGCCCAGTTCTTCAGCGGGATGCCCAGCATCGCCAGCGTCAGTACGGCAGGCACGATGTTGGCGAGATCGTCGACGAAGTCGATGTGGCCGTCTTCGATCTTCTCGTCGAGGCACGCGCGGGTCACCTCGTCGATGAACGGCACCCAGCGCTTCACCGCCGCCGGCGACAGGTAGGGGTTGAGCACGGTGCGATAGATGCGGTGCTCGGGCTCGTCCATTTCCAGAATGCCACCGCGAACACCACTGGCACGCTTGGCCTTTGGGATCGAAATTCCTTGGTAGCCGCGGCGTTCGCCGTTGATGTCGTGGTCGTTGGACACCGCGGGGCAGCGGGCGAGTTCGAACACCGCGTTGCTGCCGCCGGCCACCCAGTGGCCGTCGTAGGTGTCGGTCCACGCGACCGGGCACTTGTCGTGGATCTCTTCGGTGATCTTCTCGAACTGCGTCGCGGTATTCCGGCGTGTGCCGGTCGAAGTGATAGCGGTTCTTCTTGCGGTCGCTGTCGCTGATGACGTCGTCGATGCTCAAGATGTGTCTCCGTGATGAGGATGGCTTGTTCAGGGCAGGAGTGGGCCGCTTCCCGTACGGCGTCTTCCTGTTCTGCCGGAACGTCTTCCGACACGGCCGACGCGTGACCTTCGATGTCGTCGAGCACGAATGAATCCGGCGCGATCATCGAGCACAGCGTGTGCCCCTGGCAGCGATCTGAATCAACCCGAACTTTCACTGCTTTCCCTTACGTGCGGTAGTCGTACCACTTGAGGTATCCGCCGGCATCGACGCGCAGCTGCATACCTGTCACATACCTGGCCTCGTCGGAGGCCAGCCACAGCACCGCATTGCTGATGTCCTCCGGTTCGACGAAAGGAATCTTCATCGCCTGCTGCACACCGAAAACCGGTTCGGCGTCAGCGCGAGTCGGGTTCTCCAGATCTGGCCGGAACGAACGGTACATCGGCTCGCTCTGCAGCATGGGGGTATTGCGTGTTGGTCGGATGCACGACGTTGGCCCGGATGCCGAACGCCGAAAGCTCGGTCGCCAGGTCGTGCACGTAGCTCGACAGTGCGCGCTTGGAGTGCACGTAGGCCATACCGCCGGGGTCCTTGCCGGGGTTGTCCTTCTTGGAGGTGTCCATCAGCGCGGCCGTCGATCCGGTCGCGATGATCGACGCGCCTTCGCTAAGGTGCGGCAGCGCAACCTGAATCGCGTTGATCGTGCCGATCAGGTTGGTGTTGATCACGTCGGACCAGGCCTGCAGCGGCGGCTGTCCCTTCATGCCGGCGACGCCGGCCGCGGTCACCACGACGTCGAGCTTGCCGAACTCGGCCAGGCCGCTCTCCAGTGCGGTCTGCAGCTGCGGCGGCGTCGCGAACGTCGGCCTGCGCGATCACCACTCGCTGACTGGTCTTCTCGATCAGCCGCGCGGTCTCGTCGAGATCCTCCGGGGTGGCCATCGGGTAGCCGATGGTGTCGATGTCGCGGCACAGGTCGACGGCGATGATGTCGGCGCCCTCTTCGGCCAGCCGAACCGCGTGACTGCGGCCCTGGCCGCGTGCCGCGCCCGTCACGAACGCGACTTTGCCGGCTACCCGCCCCTGCGCTTCTCCCACAACTTCTCCTCTTGGTCTGCTTATCGAAATGTGTTTGACGGCTAGGTGTTTCGGCCGCCGTTGACGCCCAGGATCTGGCCGGTGATGTAGCCGGCTTCCTCGGACACCAGAAACGCGCAGGCCGCCGCGATGTCTTCCGGCTTACCTATCCGGCGCACCGGCGTTGCGGCGATGGTCTTGTCGATGTCGCCGAGGTTGCCGCGCTGCTCGGCGCTGCGCAGCATCGGGGTGTCGATGAAACCCGGCGGCACGGCGTTGACCGTGATGCCGTTCGGCCCGTACTCCAGGGCCAGCGACTTGGTCAGCCCGTTGACGGCGGATTTGGCCGCGACGTAGTGCGACATGAACGGGGCGCCGGAGTGTGTGCTGGACGAGGAGATGTTGACGATGCGTCCCCATTCGGCGTCCAGCATGTCGGGCAGCACGGCCTGGATCATGTGGAAGACCCCGTTGAGGTTGACGTCGATCAGCCGCTGCCAGTCGGCGAACTCGATGTGGGCGAAGCGCTTGAACCCGTCGAGTCCGGCGGCGTTGACCAGAACGGTGATCGGCCCCAGTTGCTCGCGGATGCCGGAGAGCGCGGCGTCGATCTGCCCGCGGTCGGTGACGTCGGCGGTGAACGCCGAATGGACTGTCGGACGGCTTGAGGTCGAGGGTTGCGACCTGGTAGTCCGTCTTTGCGGAGTCGCTCCACGACGGCCAGGCCGATTCCGGAGCCGCCGCCGGTGACGACAGCCGTTCTCATAGCGTCACCGAGGCAGGGACCGTGTCGCACACAAAGAATCTCCCTTCCGAATATGAGAACCTTACTCTCACGTTATCGCCGCTCGCAAGACGGCTCAGAAACCGCACTTATGCTGCGACGACGCTGTGAATAACGAAAGGTCCGAATCGGTCACGAGTATGCCAGTCTCGTTTCTCCCGTTTGGTTGAATTCTCGTTGGCGGAATGTAAGATTCGCCCGGGATGAGAATGGAATTATCCACATGTCGAGGAGACTGAATGCCATTGCAGGATGCGGCCACCGTCGCTACCGGTGATAGCCCGTCGACCAACGGTGGACCGCAGCCGACTGCCGACCGGCGGCTGCTGATCGACGGTCAGCTGGTCACCGCGGACCGAGTCTTCCCGTCGGTCAACCCGGCCACCGGTGACGGTCATCGGCCACGCACCGGACGCCGGAGTCGGCGAAGCGCAGCGGGCCATCGCGGCCGCGCGCCGGGCATTCGACACGACGACGTGGTCCACCGACGCCGCGTTTCGGGTCCGCTGCCTCGAGCAGTTGCATCAGGCGCTGCTCGATCACGCCGAGGAACTGCGCGAGCTCACCATCGCCGAGGTGGGCGCGACGCGCGCCCTCACCCAGGGCGCCCAGCTCGACGAGCCGATCAAGATCGTCCGCTACTACGCCGACCTGTTGCGCGATTACCCGATGACCGAGGAGCTCGGCGAAATCGAATCGCGCGGCATGCGGCATCGGCGCTGGGTGGAAAAGGAAGGCGCCGGGGTGGTGGGCGCGATCATCGCCTACAACTACCCGAACCAGCTGGCGTTGGCGAAGCTGGCGCCGGCGCTGGCGGCCGGGTGCACGGTCATTCTCAAGGGCGCGCCGGACACCCCGTTGGTCACGCTGGCGCTGGGCGAGTTGATCGCCAACCACACCGACATCCCGCCCGGCGTGGTCAACGTGCTCAGCTCGTCGGATTCGGCTGTCGGAGAAGCGTTGACGACGAGCCCGGACGTCGACGTGATCACGTTCACCGGGTCGACTCCCGTCGGGCGCCGGATCATGGCCGCGGCCAGCGACACCGTCAAGCGGGTCTTCCTCGAACTTGGCGGCAAGTCGGCGGCGATCCTTCTCGACGACGCCGACTTCGCCGGCGCGAGCATGTTCGCGGCGTTCTCGATGGTCACCCACGCCGGCCAGGGCTGCGCGCTGACCTCGCGGCTGCTGGTGCCGAGGAAGCATCACGACGAGATCGTCGAGTTGATCGCGCAGAACTTCGCCAACGTGCGCCACGGCGACCCGGCCGACCCGAAGACCTACATGGGGCCGCTGATCAACGAGCGCCAGCGCGACAAGGTCGACGGCATGGTGCAACGAGCAGTCGCCGACGGCGCGACCCTGGTCACCGGGGGCAAGCGGCTGGATCCGGGCTACTTCTATGCGCCCACGCTGCTGACCAACGTCGACCCCGACAGCGAGATCGCGCAGCAGGAGATCTTCGGCCCGGTGCTGGCCGTCATCGCCTTCGACGATGACGACGACGCGGTGCGCATCGCCAACAACTCCATCTACGGTCTGGCCGGCGCGGTGTTCAGCGCCGACCAAGATCGGGCGCTGGCAGTCGCGCGCCGGATCCGCACCGGATCGTTTTCGATCAACGGCGGCAACTACTTCAGCGCCGACGCTCCGTTCGGTGGCTTCAAGCAGTCCGGCGTCGGACGCGAGATGGGCGTGGCCGGGCTGGAGGAGTTCTTGGAGCGCAAGACCTTCGCCGTTCCGGCCGTTGTCGGAGCGGGGTCGGCATGACGAGGCCGCTGGAGGGCATCCGCGTCCTCGAGGTCGCGATGTACGGGTTCGTCCCGTCCGCGGGTGCGGTGCTGGCCGAGTGGGGCGCCGACGTCGTCAAGGTCGAGCACGCGGTGACCGGTGATCCGCAGCGCGGTCTGCGGCAGACCGGCCTGCTGCGCGTCGAGGGCGACCCCAACCCGAACATCGAGCACGCCAACCGGTGCAAGCGCAGCGTCGGCCTGGACATGTCGGTGCCCGAGGGCAAAGAGGTGCTCTACGAGTTGGCTCGCCGCTCGGATGTGTTCTTGACCAGCTTCCTGCCCGGGCACCGCAGGAAGTTCGGCATCGATGTCGACGACATCCGCGCGGTCAACCCGACGATCATCTATGCCCGCGGCAGCGCGCTTGGGCCCGCGCGGCGCGGAGTCGGAAAAAGGCGGCTACGACATGACCGCGTTCTGGTGCCGGGCCGGAACCGCCGCCACCATCACCCCGCCCGGAACCGAAGGCATGGTCGGCCCGCCCGGACCCGCCTACGGCGACACCATCTCCGGAACCAACCTTGCCGGCGGTATCGCGGCGGCGTTGCTCAAGCGCGAGCGCACCGGTGAACCGTCGGTCGTCGACGTCTCGCTGCTGGGCAGCGGGCTGTGGTCGATGGGGCACACCGTGGCGTTGACCGTGCACCTCAACCAGCGCATGGAGGCCTTCCCGCCCGGGGTGCACGGCTCTCCGATCAACCCGCTGGTCGGCCTCTATGCGACGTCGGACGACCGCTACATCTCCTTTGTGATGATGCAGGCCGGCAAGTTCTGGGCCGACGTCTGCCGGCACATCGACCAGCCCGAGCTGGCCGACGATCCCGCGGTTCGACAGCGACGAGAAGATCGCCGCCAACACCGCTGAGGCCGTGCAGATCCTCAGCAAGGCCATCGCCACCCGCAGCCTCGCGGAGTGGAGCGAACGCTTCGCCACCCTCGCCGGGCCGTGGGCGCCGGTGCAGGACACCTTGCAGGCGGCCGACGACGCTCAGGTCCGGGCCAACGAATATGTAGTGCAGGCAGGCGAACTCGAACTGGTCGCCAACCCGGTGCAGTTCGACGTGGCCGCACCGGTATCGGGGCCCGCGCCCGGGTTCGCCGAGCAGACCGACGAAATCCTGCTGGAACTCGGATTGGACTGGGACCGCATCATCGAGCTCAAAACTATCGGTGCCGTCACTTAACTCGGAGGTCCCTCAGTTGTCAGTTTTCACTCCCGCCGCATGTGGCATGGGTCATAATCGCCGGACGCTTCCAGAAGTGGGGTCCGCCCGGCCCGCGTTGTCGGGTGCGCCAACTCAGGCGGACGAGACGGAGGGACTGGCGTGGCGATGGTAGGGACCGATGGCGACTAAGGGGCCGGAGCGCTGGTCCACCGGGATCAGCTTGCCGAACGGTCTCTCCGGTGCGATGCAGGCCGTCGGTGGGCTTTTCGCGATGAGTGCGGACGCGGTGAAGTTCGCGTTTCGCAGACCGTTTCAGGCTCGCGAGTTCTTGGAGCAGTCCTGGTTCATCGCGCGCGTCGCGTTGGCTCCGACATTGTTGGTGGCCATCCCGTTCACGGTTCTGGTCAGCTTCATTCTCAACATCCTGCTGCGCGAGTTGGGCGCCGCGGACCTCAGCGGCGCGGGTGCGGCTTTCGGCGCGGTCACTCAGGTCGGCCCGCTGGTGACGGTGTTGATCGTCGCCGGCGCCGGTGCGACGGCGATGTGCGCGGACCTCGGCTCGCGCACCATCCGCGAAGAGATCGACGCGATGGAGGTGCTGGGCATCAACCCGTCCAGCGACTGGTGACGCCCCGGATGCTCGCCGCCGGTCTGGTCGCGCTTGTTGCTCAACAGCCTGGTCGTCATCATCGGAATCGTCGGCGGCTACGTGTTCTCGGTGTTCGTGCAGGACGTCAACCCGGGCGCATTCGCGGCAGGCATCACCCTGCTGACCGGAGTGCCCGAGGTGATCATCTCCTGCGTCAAGGCGGCGCTGTTCGGTTTGATCGCCGGCCTGGTGGCGTGCTATCGGGGACTGACCATCTCCGGCGGGGGCGCCAAGGCGGTCGGCAACGCCGTCAACGAAACCGTGGTCTACGCGTTCATGGCGCTGTTCGTCGTCAACGTGGTCGTCACCGCGATCGGCATCCGATTCACGGCGAAGTGACGGGAACGATGCCGTGACGGTGAAGACGCTGAGAGCCACCTATCCGCGGGCGTTCCGGGTATTCGGCGTTTGGCGCAGGCCGGTCGGCACTCTCGACACGATCGGCGACCACACCGTGTTCTACGGCAAGGCGATTGGCCGGCATACCCTTCGCGGTCACCCGCTACGGTCGGGAGATCATCCGGCTTGTCGCCGAGATCAGCATGGGCGCAGGGACATTGGCGATGATCGGTGGAACCGTCGTGATCGTCGGCTTCCTGACGCTGGCCGCCGGTGGCACGCTCGCGGTCCAGGGCTACAGCTCGCTGGGCAACATCGGCATCGAAGCGCTTACCGGATTCCTGGCGGCGTTCATCAACGTCCGCATCGCTGGCACCGGTCGTCGCCGGAATCGGTCTGGCGGCCACCTTCGGCGCCGGTGTGACCGCGCAGCTGGGCGCCATGCGGATCAGCGAAGAAATCGATGCGCTGGAAGCGATGGCGATCCGGCCGATCTCGTATCTGGTCAGCACCAGGATCGTGGCCGGCATGATGGCGATCACCCCGCTGTATAGCATTGCCGTCATATTGTCTTTCCTGGCAAGCCAATTCACCACTGTCGTGCTTGTTCGGCCAGTCCGGTGGCCTGTACGACCACTACTTCGACACCTTCCTGAACCCGATCGACTTGTTGTGGTCGTTCCTGCAGGCCGTTCTGATGGCGCTCGCCGTCCTGTTGCTGCATACGTACTACGGATATTTCGCGTCAGGCGGACCAGAGGGCGTCGGGGTCGCAACCGGCAATGCGGTACGTACCTCGCTGATCGTCGTGGTATCGGTGACGCTGCTGGTCTCGCTGTCGATTTACGGCTCAAACGGAAACTTCAACCTCTCGGGATAGGGAACACATTCCATGCCCCACAACGGGATACGCGCGCTGACGGGTCTGGTGACCGTCGCGGTCATCGCCGCGATCGTTGCCGTCGCCGTGGGCTTGTTCCAGGGCAGCTTCACCGAAAGCGTGCCGGTGACCGTGCTGTCCCCGCGGGCCGGCCTGGTGATGAACCCGGACGCGAAAGTGAAGATGCACGGTGTGCAGGTGGGCAAGGTCGCCTCGATCGAGTCGCGGCCCGACGGGCAAGCCGCCCTGCACTTGGCGATGGATCCCTCCGAGATGCACCTGATTCCGGCCAATGTGCTCGTCGACCTCACGTCGCCAACGGTGTTCGGCGCCAAGTTCGTCGAGCTGGTAGCGCCGGCGGAACCGTCAGCGCAATCCCTGCACGCCGGTCAGGTGCTCGACAGTCAACACGTCACCGTCGAGGTCAACACGGTGTTCAAGCAGTTGACGGCGGTGCTGGGCACGCTCGATCCCGCGAAGCTCAACGAGACCCTCGGGGCTGTCTCGCAGGCGCTCAGCGGCCGCGGCGAAAAGATCGGTCAGGCGTTCAGCGACCTCGACTCGTTCCTGGCGAAGTTCGATCCGTCCCTTCCCGCGCTGAGCCACGACATCGCGATGTCGGCGCCGGTGTTCAAGGCCTACGGCGATGCGTCGGCGGATCTGGTGAAGACCCTTGATAACTCGGTGAAGATCAGTAAGTCGATCGTCGACGAGCAACACAACCTTGACGCATTTCTGATCAGCGCGATCGGTTTGGCCGACATCGGCAATGACGTCCTGGGCGCCAACCGGAAGGGGTTGACGGACGTCTTCCACCTGCTGGCGCCGACCACCGATCTGCTCAACGAATACGCCCCGGCGCTGACGTGCGCCTTCGCCGGCGACGCGGAGTTGGCGAAGACGCCGCCGTTGCCGGAACCGAGCATCGCGATCTCGGCCAGTCTCACGCTGGGGCGCCGAACGTTATCGGTATCCGCACGAACTTGCCCAAGGTTGCGGCGACGGGCGGCCCGCATTGCATGCAACCTTCCCAGGATTCCCTTCAACAGCAAGGCGAAGGTTCTCATCGCGGATACCGGCTCCAACCCGGTGGTGTACGGGAATCCGCAGTTGCTGCTCAACTTCGATGGCCTCAAACAGCTGCTGTATGGGCCGATTGACGGCCCACCGCGCAATCCTGCTCAGGTTGGACAACAGGGATGAGGGGCTCACTGGGCCCGACGCTGGTCAAGTTCGGTGTCTTTGCCGTCGTGATGTCGGTGCTGACCTTGTTTTTGTTCTTCACCTTCGGCCAGTACCGCACCGGTGCGGTCACCGGTTATTCGGCGATCTTCAACGATGCGTCACGTCTGAAGGCCGGAGATTCGGTGCGGGTCGCCGGCATCCGGGTGGGCACGGTCAACGGTGTTGCCCTGCAGCCGGACAAAAAGGTTGTGGTGAAGTTCGACGCGGACCGCTCGGTCGCGCTCACCGAGGGCACCAGGGCGGCGGTTCGTTACCTCAACCTGGTCGGTGATCGCTACCTCGAATTGGTCGATGGGCCGGGGTCGGCCAGGCGGCTGGCGGCCGGCGGGCAGATCAACGTCGGTCATACCGCGCCCGCGCTTGACCTCGATCTGCTGCTCGGCGGACTGAAACCGCTTATCCACGGCCTGAATCCGCGAGATGTCAATGCGCTCTCGTCAGCGCTGTTAGAAGTGTTCCAGGGCGAGGGCGGCACCTTGCAATCGCTGTTCAACAAGTCGACGTCATTCACGAATACGTTGGCCGACAACGACCAGACGATCGAGCATCTGATCGACAACCTGAACGTCGTGGCGGCAACCCTGAACAAGGACGGCGGCCAATTCTCCGGGGCAATCGATCGCCTCCAGCGGCTGGTGACGGGACTGTCGGACGACCGCGACACCTTCGGTCCCGCCATCGACGCGTTGAGCAACGGCACCCTCACGTTGGCAGACCTACTGGGCAAAGCAAGGCCACCGCTGTCCGGCACCGTAGAACAGCTCACGCGGCTGGCCCCGAACCTCGATGACGACAAGGACCGCCTCGATGCCGCGCTTCAGAAGGCGCCCAGGAACTTTCGCAAGCTGGTCCGGCTCGGCGTCTTCGGCGCCACCATCCCGTACTTCCTCTGCCAAATCACGATCCGTGGCACAGATCTGTCCGGCAAGACCGTGATAGCTCCCTGGTTCACGTCCCATGAGCAGCGGTGCGAGGAACCGGAACCGGAGGGGGGACACTGATGCTGAAATACCGCGGAACCGGGCTGATCAAAGCGGGATTCATCGGCGCCGTCCTGATCGGGATGCTCATCCTGGTGGGCCTGTCGCCCGATCGGATTGTGTCGCTGGCGACCAACGTCCGCTACCAGGCGATTGTTCTCCGAAGCCGGCGGCCTTGCCACCGGCAACGCGGTAACTGTGTCCGGAATCAAAGTCGGCACGGTGTCGGATGTGTCGTTGCACAACGGCGATGCTCTGGTCACGTTCACGATGAAAGGCAGCGTTCCGCTCGGCAAGGACACCAGCGCGCACATTCGCACCGGCACTCTGCTGGGTGAACGCGTGCTGACCCTGGAGTCGTCCGGCAGCGGGACCATGCATCCGCTGGATGTCATCCCGATCTCCCGCACCTCCTCGCCGTACTCGCTGACGGAGGCGGTCAGTGACTTCACGGCCTACGCCGACCAGACAAACACCGCGACCCTGAACCAGTCACTGGACACGTTGTCGGCAACGCTCAACCAGATCGCCCCACAATTGGGACCTACCTTCGACGCGGTCAGCCGGTTGTCGCAGAGCCTCAACAACCGCAACACGAGCCTGGCCGACCTGTTCAAGAGTGCCAGCGCTGTCACCGGGATCCTGTCCGAACGCAGCCAACAGGTCAACAAGCTCATTCTCAACTCCGACGATCTGCTGCAGGTCTTGGCGGGACGGCGGAACGAGATCGTTCAACTGCTGGCGGCTACGTCGGCGGTGTCCAAGCAGCTGTCCGGATTGGTGCACGACAACGAAAGTAAGTTGGCGCCGACGCTGCAGAAGCTCAATTCGGTGACCTCGGTGCTGGAAAAGAACCGCGACAACGTCGAGAAAGCATTACCCGGTCTCGCGAAATTCGAGATCACGGTGGGTGAGGCCATCTCCAGTATGTATGCCTACTCGGCGTTCGTCCCGAACTTCCTTGTCCCGCAGATCTTCCAGCCCTTCCTGGACTACCTCTGGGGATTCCGCACCTTCGACACCGGTAAGGGTCCGGGCTTCCCGTCGCCGGTACCGCGGTCGTTGGTCCCGCAGCTGTATAACGGCGCTCCGCCGTGCCCTGGCTGCACGCTGGGCGGACGGATCGGGGGAGGACAATGACCTCCTCTGCGACTTCTCGACTCCGTCGGATCCCGCGCAACAGGCTCACGACCGTCGCCGCAGTCGTCCTGGCGGGGCTTCTCGTCGCCGGTGCGGCCTTCGTGGTCCGACAGATCTTTTTCGGCCCGAAGACCATCACCGCCTACTTCACCTCGGCCACCGCGATCTATCCCGGTGACGAGGTGCGGGTCTCGGGTGTCAAAGTCGGCACCATCAAATCCATTGAGCCCGCAGGGCACGAAGGCGAAGATGACCTTGCACGTCGACCGCGACGTGCCCATTCCGGCCGACGCGAAAGCCGTCATCGTCACCCAGAACCTGGTGGCTGCCCGGTACGTCGAGCTCACTCCCTCCTACCGGACCAGCGGCCCGGTCATGGCTGACGGTGCGGTGATACCGGTCGAGCGCACGGCCGTTCCGGTGGAGTGGGACGAGGTCAAATCCCAATTGATGCGGTTGGCAACGGATTTGGGCCCGAACGCCAAGGTGTCGACGCCGTCGATATCGCGGTTCATCGACAGCGCCGCCAACGCGCTGCAGGGTGATAACGGCGAGAAGTTGCGCCAGACGCTGACCCAACTGTCCGGGGTGGCGCGGACCATCGCGAACGGCAGCGGCAACATCGTCGACATCATCAAGAACCTGCAGATATTCGTCACCGCGCTGCGCGACAGCAACATTCAGATGGTGCAGTTCAACAACCGGTTGGCCACGCTCACCAGCGTGGTCAACGACAGCAAATCCGATCTGGACGCGGCGCTGACCGACTTGTCGTCGGCGGTCGGCGAGGTGCAGCGTTTCATCGCCGGGACCCGCGACGAGGCGAGTGAGCAGATTGACCGATTGGGTCAAGGCCATCCAGCCTCTCGTCGATCAGCACATGGCTCTGGAGAACATTCTGCACGGCGCGCCGACCGCGCTCAGCAACTTCTTCAACGACTACAACGCCGACACCGGAACCATCGTGGGCGGGTTCGGGATCGCGGACTTCGCCAATCCCGTGCAGTCCGGTTTGCTCCTTCCGCTACCGATTCCCGGGTGCGGACAAGTCCAAGCGATCGGGAACGTCACGTCAACCGAATCGGGCAAGCTGTGCTCGCTGTTCCTCGGCCCCGGTTTGCGGGTGCTGAACTTCAACAGCCTGCCGATCCCGATCAACCCGTTCATTCAGAAGTCGGTCGACCCGGCCAACGTCGAATACAGCGAAGCGCCGCCTCGCACCCGGCGGCGCGGGCCCGAAGCCCGGACCGCCGGAAATCCCGCCGGCGATGTCGGCGTACACCGGGCTGAACGGCGACTCGCTGGTACCCGGCCCGGCACCGTCGGTACCGCTGCCCCGGATACCGGGCGCGGCGATGCCGCTGCCGCCACCGCCGTCGACACCGGAGCCCCCGCCACCGGCGCCGAGCCTGCCGGGCATGCTGCTCCCAGCCGAAGGCCCGCAACCGTGACCGCCCGGATTGCCCTGCGGCGAGTGCTCGCCATCGGATGCTGCGTGATGCTGACCGGCACCGGTTGCGCCTTCCACGGCCTCAACTCGCTGCCGTTGCCCGGCGCGGTCGGGCGCGGACCGGATGCCGACATCTATCACGTCGAACTGGCGAATGTCATTACGATGGAGTCGAATTCGCCGGTGATGATCGACGACGTCGTGGTTGGCAGCGTGGGCCCGATGACGGTGAAAGACTGGCACGCAGACGTCCAGATCTCGGTCAAGCACGATCTCGTCATCCCCGCCAACGTGGAAGCCAGCATCGGTCAGACCAGCCTGTTGGGGTCCATGCACCTGGAGCTCAACCCGCCGCTCGGGCAGCCCGGTGTCGGACGGCTGCGGCCGGGCGCCACCATCCCGCTGAGTCGATCGTCGACCTATCCCTCGACCGAGCAAACCCTGTCGTCGCTGTCGCTGGTCGTCAACGGTGGGGGACTGGGCCAGATCGGGGAGATCATCCACAATTTCAGCGCCGCGCTGGCCGGACGTGGGGGCGCCGTTCGCGATTTGATCAATCGCTTCGACACGTTCGTGGGGACACTCGACCAACAACGCGACAACATCGTCGCGTCCATCCAGGCACTGGATCAGCTTGGCGGCACCTTCGCGGCCCAGCGCGACGTCCTCACCGAGGCGCTGCGTAAAGTACCGCCCGCACTCGATGTGCTGATCAAGGAGCGGCCACGCCTGACGGCCGCCTTGGACGGCCTGCGCAAGTTCAGCAACACCGCCACCGGGCTGATCAACGACACTCAGGCCGACCTGGTGAGGAATCTGAAGAATCTGGAGCCGACCGTCAAGGGGCTCGCCGACGTCGGACCCGACCATTGATACGGCGCTCGCGGCGTTGACGGTCTTCCCGTTCACCCAGAACTTCGTCGACCGCGCCGTTCGAGGCGACTACTTCAACCTGCACGTCATCACTGGACCTGACTATTCCGCGAGCTCAAGTCGGGCCTGTTCCTCGGGACGCACTGGGGACAACTCGGCGAACAGCAGATTCCCGCGCCGGGGGATCCGCCGTACCTGCAGTACACACGTGATCCCATTGCACGGGGGCTTCGGGCCGCCGCCCGGTGCCCGCCACCGCCGCCCGGCCCACCGCGCGCCCGGGCCTGCTCAGCCGAATCTTCAGTTCAGCGCTCCCCTGCCAGGACCCGCCGCTGCACCGCCCGGGCTTCGGTCCGCTGCCCGGCCCGGGCCGCCCGCGCCGAATGGCGCCGAATGCGCACCGCCACCGGGGATTCCGCCGACGGAGGGGAGCAGGTAGATGCTGACGCGCTTCGTCCGGATTCAGCTGCTGATCTTCACGATCGTCGGGATCATCGGCGTGATCGCGATGGTCCTCTTCTACATACAGGCGCCGACGCTGCTCGGTATCGGTCGGATGACCGTCACTCTCGAGCTGCCGGCGACCGGTGGTCTGTACCGGTTCTCCAACGTGACCTACCGCGGAGTGCAGGTCGGCAAGGTCACCGCGGTGTCGCTGACCGCGAACGGCGCCAAAGCGACGCTGTCGCTTGGCACTTCGCCCAAGATCCCGGCGAACCTGCAAGCCGATGTGCTGAGCGTCTCGGCGGTGGGCGAGCAGTATGTGGACCTTGCGGCCACGCACCGATTCGGGGCCGTATCTGCACAACGGCTCGGTTATTGCCATGCACGACACCACGATTCCGCAAGCGGTCGGACCGATGCTCGATCAGGTGAGCGCCTTGGTCAAGAGCCTTCCCAAGAACAAAATCGGTCAACTGCTCGACGAGTCGTTCCAAGCCTTCAACGGCGCCGGATACGATTTGGGGTCGCTGACCGATTCGGCGTCGCGAATCTCCGCCGACTCCAACAACATTGTCGACCGCACGCGCGCCCTCACCGAAGACGCACAGCCGCTGCTGAACGCGCAGGCGCAGACGACCGACTCGATCCGGACGTGGGCGCATAGCCTGGCCGGGATTTCGGATGTGCTGGCGAACGATGATTCCCGGGTTCGCACGGTGTTGGAGAACGGTCCCGGGGCGTTGGACGAGGCGTCGCGGCTCTTCGAGCAGATCAAGCCGACGTTGCCGGTGTTGCTTGCCAACCTGACCACGATCGGGCAGATCGGCGTCACCTACCACCCCTCGCTTGAGCAGCTGCTGGTGCTGCTGCCGGCGGCGGTTGCCTACGAGCAGACGGCGGGCAGTACGAACTGGCCCGACGGTCAGTCCAGGGGCGACTTCGCGCTCACGATTGACGATCCGCCGATTTGCACGGTCGGCTTCTTGCCGCAAAGCCAATGGCGATCCCCGGCCGACACCTGCGACATCGACACGCCAGACGGGATGTACTGCAAACTGCCGCAGGATTCGCCGCTTGCGGTTCGCGGCGCCCGCAACTATCCGTGCATGGGGCATCCCGGAAAGCGCGCGCCCACCGTCGAAATCTGCAACAGCGACAAGCCGTACATGCCGTTGGCGATGCGCCAGCATGTGCTTGGCCCGTCGCCCCTGGATCCCAACTTGCTTGCCCAGGGCGTACCGCCCGACGACCGGGTCACCGCCGACAAGAGAATCTTCGGCCCGATCGAGGGAACACCGCTGCCGCTGGGGGCCGTCCCGCGCGGAACACCCGCGGGGCCGCGGGGAGCAACTCCACCACCGGGCACGATGGGCGCGGCAACACCGCCGGTCCCGTCGGCGGCCAACATGTCGACTCAGGCGGAGGATTTTCCGTCGATAGCGCCACTCGACGTTGCGCCGCCGCCGGCCATGCACCGGCCGCCTGCGCCCCCGAGGCCACCGGCCGTGATCGACGGAGGCCGGCCGCAGGCGGCCCCAAGTTCGTTCGGCGGCAAGACAACTAAGCCCGCCCCGTCGGTCGCGGTCGCCACGTACGATCCGCGTACCGGTCGTTATCTCACTCCGGACGGGAAGTTCTACCAGCAGTCGGATCTGGCAACCTCGACGGCGCCCAAGAAGTGGCAAGACCTGCTTCCGACATAACGACGGCTGGTCGATCGACTGCCAGTCAGCCGATCTTGTCCAGCCGCATCGGCATATCGATGGTGAGCCACTGGTTCTGCCCGCAGGCGCCGCTCGGGCCGACCGTCTTGTTCCTGCCGGCCATTACCGGCGACCCGAGTTGTATTAGACCGCTACCGTCGGGATCAACGGGATAGAAAGAGAAGGTCTGCTTCCCGGTGAACGCGGTGCCGTCTTGGCACCGCTCCCAGTTCGGCACTTCATGTCTGGCGTACCACGAGGTCCCGTCGAGCATGTACAGGCGGCGCGCTCCAGCCCTCGTCGCTTTTCAGCGTGCCGTCGCATTCCAGATAGGTGCGTGCACGTGGAGCTCAGCGTCCAGGTTTGCACGGTCGTCGGCTCGCCGTTGTACTGCTCGTTGATCTTGGCCCAGTTGCCGATCGACGTGACGCGGTACGTCCCGTTGATCGCGACGTCTTCCTTCGTGTACGCCCGGGCCGTGGGCGCCGGACCCATAAAGCCAACTGCACTGGCAGCCAACAGCATTGCTGTGGCGACCGTCCCAAGTGGTCGCATCGTCTACTCCTCGACGCGCTCAATCCGACGATGTCGGAGCGGTGTACGGCACCGGTAGCGGCGTTCTCGCCTGACGAGAATAACACCGCCACGTTCGACCTGGTACGGGTTCGACCGAGAAGGCGGCAGCGCTTATGCCACCGGATCCAATTTCGAGATCAGCCACGAACCGCTGACCTTCGTGAGCGTTATTCGCACGCCGCTCGGGGTGATCAGCGGTTGGGGCTTGTCCTTGCCTGTCGTGGTCTCGTTGAGGAACACCAGCACGACGGCTGAGTTCGGCTCCAGTTCTGACACGGCCGCTCTCACCACAGTGGCGGTCTGCGCGAGCTGCTTTTGCTGCACCGTCGGCATGACGATCTCTTTGGTGAATTTGTCGTAGTAGGCGAGAAAGTCCCCGGTGAGATGTGATCTCGCCCTGGCGAAGTCGCGATCCATGTTCTCGCTCGAGTAGGACAGCGCCGCAACGGCGCCGTCGGAGGCCGCTTGGATCGCCCGCTGGGCCGCGGCGTCATCGATCTGTCGATCCGGACGGTACTGAAGAACGAACAGGCACGCAGCCAGTCCCACTGCGGCGATGACCGATGCCGTCAAAAGAATTGAACCCCAGTGCACGAGAAGGCGGGAGGCCACCGGTCGATCGCGCCGTCTCGTCGTGCGCGATTCGCCGACAGAAGCGGCCTCGGTGCCGGTCGTCTGCGAGTCCGGATCCTCGCCGACGATCTCCGCATCGTCGAGCGGCGACTCTGACTCGGAATTCATTGGACGAAATCAAGTTTCGACATCTTGAGCCGATCCCCATCCCGATCGATATTGACACTGAGTCGCCAGAAGACCGGTGGCCGCACCGACTTGTCGGGGTTGATGGTGTCGGATTTCGCGACTACCAGAACGACTGCCGAATTGTCGGTCATCGACTCGACCGCGACATCTTGCACGGTGGCCTTTGTGGTGACCTGCGCATCCTGGGCATTTTTGGCCATGTAGCTTGACGTCGCTTCCAGCTGGCTCTTGAGCGCTCCCGTCGTGTCGTCGATGGTGTGCTGGATATTCTCCGCGGCGTGCGCGGGGTCAATCGACATCAGCGTTGCGACTTCCTCCCGGGCGGCCGCGGCAAACTCCTCCGCGTGCTGCCGCTGCTGCACCAGGGTGCGGTGCTGCCACACGATGTAACCGCTGGCCGCCAGTGAGGCGCAGATGCAGCACGATCGCGGCGCCGACACCGACCGCTTTCCGGGTGGGACGGCGGAGCCGCCATCGGCCACCGACGCCTCGACCGCGCGGCGAGCCGGCTTGGCTTCGGCGACCGTCAGCGACTTCGGTCGCGTCGGGCTGTTCGCTTGAACCGGCCTCGGCCTCCCGGCGCAATTCGGCCGCGCGTGCTCGTGCGGCCTCGGCGCGCTCCTCGGCACGAATCGAGCTCTTCTTCTGCTTCCGCGAGCGAATCTGGAGCTTCGGTGGTCGATGGGTCGGCGTCGGAGTCCGTCACTGGTCCTGGGCAATCGCCGGCGCGAGCGCACCGCGACTCACGGCTCGTTCCGGACTACACACGGAGAATCACGTTATCACCCCAAAGTCGCTGGCCGGATGCGGGCTGTGAGGACGCGCAATATCCACGCGATGCCGTCCGCATGCGATCTTCTCCGAAGAAGAGAATTTTCTTATCGCCCATGCAAAACTATTTCGGTGCGTTTCATCGTGGCGGTGGTGGCTGCGCTGATCGGAGTCGGCGCATTGATGCCGCCGACGGCTGCCGCAGGGCCGACTGTCTGCGACTACCCGGCCTGTACTCCAGGCATCGCTCCGAACATGGTTCTGGGCGCGCCGTGCGACAACACCACCTACTACGCATTCGGTGTATCGGGCGGTTATGTGCCCGCCACACAACCCGGACGGCTGATGTTCTGCGGCTCGCCCAGGCGATACCAGCCGAGATGGTTCCGCTCACCGCCGATGGCGGGCATCAAGGAAGAAAACGCCGACTGCGGCCAGTTTTTGAATTACGTCGCGCAGGCGCCCGACGGCCTGTTCCTGATCTGCATCGCGCAGGAGGGTCACGCATTCTGGACCCGCGCCGACACGTAAGGCGTTGTGTGACAACGGCATGCCACTAGTCCTGTCGATGCAGAAATCCGTGCAGTATCGCTTGGACGAGTTCGTCGACGATGGCTTGTCGCGGCGGCGGCTCGGTTCCGAAGTAGGTCGAGCGCAATGCGGCCATGCCGGCGATCATGGCGACGGTCGAGTGGGCGGGCAGGTCGGGGTTGCTGGTGCGCATGCCGCGGATGCGCATGCCCTCCGCGCCGATTTGGCTGAGCACGCTGAGCGCTCGTCTGATGTCGGCGATGCCGGTCTCGGCGAGTTCGTCCTCGCTGAGTGTCTGGGCCGCCATGAGCGTCAAGAGCAGGCCCTGGTGTTCGACGAAGACGTCGTAGAGCTGCCCGACGAAGTGCCGAGCCAGCTCCTGCTTCGTCGGTCTCCTCGTGGGACGACAGAATTCCAGGTGCGGCCGAAGTCGTCGACGAATTCGGTGAACGGCAGGACGAGGGCCTCCCGGAACAGTCCCGCTTTCGAGCCGAAGTTGCGGAACAGCAGATGTTCGGTAACGCCTGCGGCTTCGGCGATTTCACGCGTCGTGGTGCTGCGGTAGTCCTGGCGGGCGAACAGGTCGCGGGCCGCGGCGAGCAGAAGTTTCCGCGGTGCGCCCCGCGGCCGGCGCGAACCCTGGGCCGGGGGCTCGGCCTCGGCCGGCTTTTTGGCGGAAGAGCGCTGGGGCACGGTTGCACCCTACTCAAACCGCGTTTGGTGGTTGACTGTTTATAAGATAGTCGTCACTATCTAAAGGGTTGATTCCTCGAGGGAGAGGTCTTGGGCGTGGGTGCTGTCATCATGCTTGGCACGTTGTTCGGATTGATCGCTCTGGCGTTCGGGCTGGTTCTCCGCTTCGACCCGGAAGCGCGGCGCACTTCGGGCAACGACGGCCGCCCGTGAACGCGAAAATCACGCCCCTGTTGGAAGGGCAGATGTACTTTGCCTACGTCTCGGGGATCGCGTTCATTCTCATCGGGATCTATCTGAGCTACCGCCGCCGACGGGTGCATCCACTGCTTCTGCTGAGCATCTCGGCGCTGTCGTTCTCGTGGATCGAGTCGCCCTACGACTGGGCGATGTACGCCCAATTCCCGCCCGGTCTGCCCCGGATGCCGTCGTGGTGGCCGCTGAACGTGACGTGGGGAGGTCTGCCGTCGTCGGTGCCCATCGGCTACGTCTCCTACTTCGTGCTTCCGGCCCTGATCGGGGCCGCGCTCGGGCGATGGCTGAGCGCAAAGTTCCACTGGCGCAGGCCGATTACCCTCTTGACGGTCGGCCTGGTCGTGGGCTTCAGCTGGGCATTCGTGTTCAACGCCATCACCGGTGCCCATTTCGGCAACTTCTACTACGGCTACGTGATTCCCGGGCTGGCCATCTTCGAGGGCACCAAACACCAGTACCCGCTGTATGACTCACTGGCCATGGGCATCGAGATGATGGTCTTCACCTACCTGCTCGGCCGCACCGATGCCGAGGGCCGCAACGTCATCGAGATGTGGGCCGACAGCAAGGCGAAAACCCGTGTGCAGTCGTCGGTCCTCTCCGTCGTCGCCGTCGTCGTCGTCGGGCACCTTGTTTACGGCGCAGTCTTTGCGCCACACCTGATTACGAAACTCGGCGGTTGGGTGACCGCGGGACCCACCGAACAGCTCTTCCCGGGCACGCCCAACCAGCCCCGCTAGCAGAAGGCAGATCTTGAGCAATTCAACAGTCGAGCTGTATTACGACCCGTTCGACCACGCCATCGACGACGACCCCTATCCGGTGTGGAAGCGGATGCGCGCCGAGGCCCCGCTGTACTTACAACGACAAGCACAACTTCTACGCGCTCAGTCGTTACGACGATGTCTCGCCCGCGCTGCACGATTGGCAGACCTACCGCTCAGGGCACGGCACCACCGCCGACGTCTTGTTCAGCGGCATCGACATACCGCCGGGCATTCTGCTGTGGGAAGACCCGCCGCTGCACGACCTGCACCGCCGCCTGTTGTCACGGGTGTTCACCCCGCGTCGCATGCTGGCGGTCGAAGGGCTGGTGCGTGACCTGTGTTCGCGCGCACTGGATCCGCTGCGTGACGCGGACGGATTCGACTTCGTCGACGATCTCGGCGCGATCATGCCGATGCGGACGATCGGCTACCTGCTCGGCATCCCCGAAGAGGGGCAACAGCAGATCCGCGAACGCAACGACAAAAGCATCACCGTCGAATCCGGAGGCAGTCTGCTCACCGCGACGACCCTCGAGGAGTCGATCGCGCAGTTCGCCGATTACATCGAGTGGAGATCGACGCATCCGTCCGATGACCTGATGACAGAACTGCTCAACGCGCAGGTCGAAGAACCCGACGGAACCATGCGCCCCCTCGAGCGCGGTGAAGTGATCGCCTATACCGCGATGATCGCCGGCGCCGGCGGCGAGACCACCGCTCGACTGATCGGATTCATGGGTGAGCTACTCGGTGAAAACCCAGACCAGAGAAGAGAACTGGCCGCTGACCCTGCGCTGATCCCGTCGGCGGTCGAGGAGACGCTGCGCTACGAGCCGCCGTCACCGGTGCAGGGTCGCTATGTCGCTCAGGACACCGAGCTGCTACGGGCAGACCGTGAGCCGAAGGGTCGTACATGCTCTTGCTGAACGCGTCGGCCAATCGCGACGAGACGCACTTTGTCGAACCCGACCGCTTCGACATCCACCGCAAGGCAGGCCATTTGAGTTTCGGCCAGGGTCTGCATTTCTGCCTCGGCTCCTCGCTGGCACGGCTGGAAGCGCGGGTCGCGTTCGAGGAGGTCTTCAAGCGGTGGACCGACTGGGACGTCGACTACGAGAATGCCAGCAGGGCAAGAACTTCCAGCGTGCGGGGCTGGGCCCGACTGCCGGTCAAGATTACCTAGAGCATTCGACACTGGAGGAGAAAGCAATGACCGCAGGCAAGTACCGCGTGGTGGTGTGGGCGACCGGAGGGATCGGGTCGATCGCCATCCGCACCATCACCAACCGCCCCGATCTCGACCTCGTCGGGGTCTGGGTGCATTCCGACGACAAGGTGGGCAAGGATGCCGGGGAGCTGGCCAACGGCGACCCGATCGGCGTCAAGGCGACCAACGACGCCGATGCGCTGATCGCCCTGAAACCCGACTGCGTGGTCTATGCGGCCAGCGGACCCGAACGCGACGCCCTGGCGATTCCCGATTACGTGAAATTGCTCGAGGCGGGCATCAACGTCGTCACCACCAGCACCACCCGCCTGGTGAACCCGCACGCCTATGAGCCGGCCGAGTGGCGCGAACAGCTCGTCTGCCGCAGCCAAACAGGGTCAGGTGTCGCTGTACGCCTCCGGCATCGAACCCGGCTTCGCCGCCGACTACCTGCCGCTCGTGCTGTCCACCCAATCGTCCTCGATCGAGTCGATCCACTCCTATGAGATCGGGCTCTACGACGACTACGGCGTGCCCGACATCATGATCAACGGACTGGGATTCGGCCAGCCGCTCGACTACCAGCCGTGGATCTCATTCCCCGGAGCCATCGCCGGTGAATGGGCCGGCCAGCTCCGATTGATCGGCGACGCCTTCGGCGTCGAAGTCGAAGAGGTCCGCGAGGAATTCGACCGCGCCGTGACCAACGAAACCCTGGAAGTCGCAATGGGAACCGTCGAGGCGGGAACGTGCGGCGCGATCCGCATGAAGGCCATCGGCGTCGTCGACGGGCGCGAGGCCATCATCGTCGAACACGTCACGCGACTGGCGCACAGCGTTGCTCCGGACTGGCCGCGTGGAATCGGCGACCTGTCCTACCGCGTCGTGATCACCGGCGCCCCCGACATCGACTGCACGCTGGCAGCAACCCTGCGCGACCCCGGGCGAGCCGGTATCGGCTCGATGACCTCGGGTGCCGGCGCGATGGTGGCCACCGCGATGCGGGTCGTCAACGCCGTTCCCTATGTCGTCAACGCGGCGCCGGGGCTCCTGAGCGCCGTCGACCTGCCCTTGACCATTCCCAAGAATGTCTTTGCCACACAACAAGTGTGAGCCGACGTGACGACCAGTGGCATCGGGCGATACGGTGTGCCGCTACTGCACCGGCGCCAGCGCGGGTCGCGGTGTGAACGTCAGGTGCAGATCGCTGAGCCCGCGCAGGATATAGGTCGGCTCGAAGGTGTAGCGCCGCTCGTCGGCCGGCCCGTGCTGGGTCTCGCTGATGGTGATGTCGGACATCCGGTCCAGGATGCGCTCGATCGAGACGCGGCCCTCGACGCGGGCCAGCGGCGCGCCCGGGCAGGAATGCACGCCGCGGGCGAAAGCCATGTGCTCGCGAACGTTCTTGCGGTCGAGCTGGAACTCGTGCGGGTTCTCGAACCGGCGCGGGTCGCGGTTGGCCGCACCGGGCAACACCATCACGACGGTGCCGGCCGGGATGTCGACGCCGGCGACGGTGGTCGACCGGACGGCGAGCCGTGAGTCGCTCTTGACCGGGCTCTCCATCCGTAGCGATTCCTCGATGAAGCCCGGGAATCAGGCTTCGGTCCTCGCGCAGCTTCTGCTGGACGCCCGGCCGGTCGCCGAGTGCCTGCAGGGCCGCCGAGAGCAGCTTGGCGGTGGTTTCCTGTCCGGCGGCGAAAAGGAATGTCGCAGAACGACTTACGTCGATCACCTCGGGCGTGCGACCCGTCCGGGTACTTCGCCGTCGCCAACGACGTCAGCACGTCGTCGCGCGGGGAGCTGCGCCGGTCTTCGATGTAGGAGCAGAACTTGTCGTCGAGCCACTCCAGCGGGTTGACGCCCACCGTCTCCAGATCGAGCGCACCCACCCGCGCGCCGGGGCGGTTGGCGCCCAGCACGGAGCGGAACTGAATGTGGTCTTCTTCAGGAACACCGAGCAGGTCGGCGATCACCAAAGTGGCGAAGGGCTTGGAGTATTCGCCGATGAATTCGCACTCGCCGTTTCCGAGAAACTCGTCGAGTTGGCGGTCGGCGAGGCGCCACATGAACTCCTCGTTTTCCTTCAACCGGCTCGGCGTGAGCAACCGGCTCAGGATGGAGCGCGCCCGGGTGTGGTCGGGCGGGTCCATCGTGACCATGTGCTCGAACATCGGGAACTGGCTGCGGTGCGCGTCGATCAGAGGACGGAGGTCATCGGAGCCCTCGACCTCGAACGGCAACGGCGGAAACGGGCCGCCGAGCGCAACGATGTTGGAGAACGTCTCGGGGTCTTTGTAGACCGCGTTGGCCTCTTCCCAACCGGTGACCGCGACGACGTTGTGGTGCGGGAGCCGCAGCACCGGGTTCTGGCTACGCAGGTAATCGAAGTACGGGTGCGGGTCGGGAACCAGCGACTGGTCGGTGAAGAAGTCGATCGAATCGAAGTTGCTCATGTACGCGCGCCTCCCGAGGCTGTTTTACCCGTGGTGTGTTGGGGCGGCTGAGATGATGAGACGGTGCGCCGCCCGGGACTGACTTCGGCAAAAGTGCAGAACTTGCTGAGCACCTGCTTAGCATGGCGCTAATGTCGTGGTCAAGGCGAGAGCGTGGCCCGACGCTACGATCGGCTGGTTCAGCAGATATTCGGCGAGAGTGTGGAACCACGGCATGACTTCGGCGCGCAGGATCGGGGCACCGGACGCGAAGAACCGCGCGGTGCTGCTCGACGCCGCCGAGCAGTTGATGCTCGAAGAGGGTTATGCCGCAGTCACTTCGCGTCGGGTCGCGGAGCGGGCGGCGCTCAAGCCGCAGCTGGTGCACTACTACTTCCGCACGATGGACGATTTGTTCCTGGCGGCGTTTCGCCGCCGCGCCGAACAAGGCCTCGAGGTGCAGGCGATGGTGTTGCAGGCGCCGCAGCCGTTGTGGGCGCTGTGGCGGTTCAGCACCGATCCGGCGGCCACCGCGATCACCATGGAATTCATCGCGCTGGCCAACCATCGCAAAGCGCTGAAAGCGGAGATCGCCTTCTACGCCGAGCGTTTTCGCGAAGAGCAACGCAAAGCGCTGACGACGATTCTCGACCGTTACGGCAGGACGCTGGGACCCCGGTTCAAGATCCCGCCGCTGGTGTGGTCGGTGCTGATGACGAGCGTGTCCCGTGTCCTGGTGATCGAGCAGGCGCTCGACATGTCCGCCGGCCACAGCGAAACGGTCGAGATCGTCGAGAGCTACCTCCGCCATCTCGAGGGCGATCCCGAGATCTAACCCGCTGGCCAACGCCGTCGCTCACCAGTTACGCAGCGAGCAGAGCACGCCCTTCGGGCCGTCGTTGGATTTCACGACCACTCCGTCGACGACGAGTGCGCAGTGAAACATCGGCGTACCCGGTTCCGTGCCGGTGCTGACGGTGACCATGGCGTAGTGGTCGGGTCCGACAGCATCACCAACAGGTGAGGTCCACGGGATGGCCCGGTCCGATGTCGGCTTGGACGTTGGGGGTGTATTGGTACGTGTTGTGGCTGTAGTCGGAGAATTTCGCCGGCTGCTGCTCCAGGTAGTAGATGTCGGCCCAGATCGGGTTGGCCGCCGTGATGACGTATCGGACTTGGTGCATCGGCGGGTCGTCGGCTCGCGACGGGCCCGCGGTTCCGGTCGCCGCCATGCGCTGCCAACGCCACGCCCAGCGCCGCTTTACCGATGGTTGTCATGCGCACCTCCGGTCACCCGCTTCCGGGGCGATACCGGCGTTCTCCATAGCGGAGAATAGCATCGCCGTTGCCTCTCTAAAGACCCTAACGTTTGCAGGTCGGAGGCTCGAGCCGATTCGCCAAACGGCCGCGCCTTTCCGCAGCCTGACCCCGCGTCGGTGGCGAGGGGCGTTGCGGTAACCTCGGCATGAGAATATCATTCTCACAAATTGTGAAGGAGGATTCCATGGGGCAGTTGTCGCATCGGGAAGACGTTCCGTTTCCCGATCTTCGACGCGGATAACCATCTCTACGAGCCGCCGGAAGCGCTGACCAAGTTCCTGCCCAAGGCGTACAAGGACTACGTCCAGTACCCGCAGATCAACGGGCGGACCAAGATCGCGATCCGGGGCCAGATCAGCAACTACATTCCCAACCCGACCTTCGAGGTCGTCGCCAAGCCGGGTGCCTGGGAGGAATACTTCAAATACGGCAACCCGGAAGGCAAGACCAAACGCGAACTGTTCGGTGAGCCGATGCGCGCGATCCCGGCGTTCTTCGAGCCCGGCCCACGCCTGGAGAAGATGAACGAGCTGGGACTGGACCGCACCCTGATGTTCCCGACGCTGGCCAGCCTGCTCGAGGAGCGGCTGTCGGACGACCCGGTCGCCATCCACGTCCTGGTCCATGCGCTGAACGAGTGGCTCGACGAGGTCTGGGGCTTCAACTACCAGAACCGGATCTTCACCACCCCGGTCATCACCCTGCCGATCGTGGAGAAGGCGATCGAGGAGCTGGAGTGGGCGGTCAAGCGCGGCGCCCGGTGCATCCTGGTTCGCCCGGCGCCGGTCCCCGGCTTCCGCGGCCCGCGGTCGTTCGCGCTGCCCGAGTTCGATCCGTTCTGGGAGCGGGTCGTCGAGCACGACGTGCTGGTCGGCATGCACTCCAGCGACAGTGGCTACTCCCGCTACACCTCCGAATGGGACGGTGCCAGCGCAGGAGATGCTGCCGTTCCAGACCAACGCGATGGGCATCCTCAACGAGTGGCGGCCGATCCAGGACTCGGTGGGCTCGTGGGTCATCCACGGCGCGCTCTATCGCCACCCCAAGCTGAAGGTCGCGATCGTCGAGGCCGGCTCGAAGTGGATGACCCCGTTGCTGGACGGCCTGGCCGAGGTATTCCGGAAGGCCCCAGAGGCTTTCCCGAGCGACCCCGTCGAGATGGTCAAGAACCGGATCCACGTCAGCCCGTTCTTCGAGGACGGCATCGACGACCTGGTCAACCTCGTCGGGGTGGATCAGGTGTTGTACGGCTCGGACTGGCCGCACCCTGAAGGGCTGGCGGAGCCGACCTTCTACGTCAACGCGCTGTCGCACCTTTCCACCGACGACCAGGCAAAGATCATGGGCGGGAACCTGTCTCGTCTCGTCACGGTCTGACCTATTAGCCAGCCGTGGCAGACCATCCCCGAGATGGTCGTGAGCGCGGCGGACCGCTTCGGCGACGCGGAAGCAGTTGTCGACGGTCCGCTGCGCTTGACTTTCACGGAGCTCATCGATCGGATTCGTTGCGCTGCGGGTGCTTTCGCGGATCTCGGCATTGACAAGGGCGATCGCGTCGCGCTCTGGGCGCCGAATTCGGCGGAGTGGATCATCGCCGCTTTCGGGCTGCTCACCGCCGGCGGTGTGCTGGTGCCGGTGAACACGCGGTTCAAGCCCGAAGAAGCCGGCGACATCATCACCCGCAGTCGCGCGAAGGCCGTACTGGTGCAGAAGGGCTTTCTCGACCAGGACTACACCGCCCCCGCGGGTATTCCGGTCATCGACCTGAAATCCGACTTCCTTTCCAGCGGTTCGCCATTCGAGCGGACGGTGGATGGCGCCGACGTCTCCGACATCATCTTCACCTCAGGCACGACCGGTCGCCCGAAGGGCGCGATGATGAACCATCGCCAAACGCTGCGGATGTACGAGGAGTGGGCGACGCTCGCGGACCTGCGCCACGGCGACCGCTACCTGATGATCAACCCGTACTTCCACACTTTCGGGCTGAAAGCGGGCCTGATCGCGTCGTTCCTGCGCGGCGCGACCATGCTGCCACTGGCGGTGTTCGACGTCGATGCCGTCGTGGATCTCATTGAGCGTGAACGTATCTCGATGCTGCCGGGACCGCCGACGCTGTACCACTCGCTGCTGACGGTTCAGGACAAGGCCAAGCTGTCGTCGCTGCGGGCGGGTGTCACCGGGGCCGCCGACATCCCGGTCGAATTGGTTCGCCGCATCCACAGTGAACTGCCGTTCCAGACTTTGATGACCGGCTACGGGCTCACCGAGGCGGGCAACGTGACCCTCTCGCGACCCGGTGACTCCTTCGAGGACGTGGCCACCACCGCGGGCCTGCCCTGCGAGGACGTCGAGGTGCGGATCGCCGATGACGGCGAGGTGCTGGTCCGCGGATACGGCGTCATGCAGGGCTACCTCGACGATCCAGAGGCCACCGCGCAGGCGATCGACGGTGACGGTTGGCTGCACACCGGAGATTTGGGCAATTTCGACAAGTCCGGTCGGCTGAGGATCGACGGGCGTAAAAAGGACATGTTCATCGTTGGTGGCTTCAACGCCTACCCGGCTGAGATCGAGGGCTTCATGCTGGAACACCCCGCCGTAGCTCAGGTCGCGGTGATCGGTGTGCCCGACGAGCGGCTCGGTCAGGTCGGGAAGGCGTTTGTGGTACTGAAAGCATCCGTGTCCGAAGCCGATCTGATGTCGTGGTGCCGCGAGCGGATGGCCGGATTCAAGGCGCCACGATCCGTCGAATTCCTCGGGGAGTTACCGCTGAACGCCACAGGCAAGGTGATGAAGGACCAGCTTCGGTGAGCCCAGCAGATCCGCATTCCCATTCGCTGGTGATCGCGTCCGACTACCGTGTGCCCGATCCGGAGCAGGTGTGGCCGTTGCTGCACCCGCCGCAGATCGGCACTCGCGGATATCGGCGCACACCACGTCCTGCTGTACACGTCGACCCATGACCCCGGCCGCGTGCTGGTGACGATCGGGGTGCGCAGCCGGGAGCCGATCGTGGAACTGCTGCGCTCGCGGGTGTTCTTCGACTGGTTCGACGCGGTCGGTGTCGACGACATCCCCGCCGTCTTTGCCGGCGAGATCGTCGAACGGTTCGGAGCGGTGGCTCCGCCGGCTCGAACGGTGCCCGGCGTCGTCGTCGCCGCGATCGCGTCGGTTGACGACGTAGACACGCTGACCGCTGAGATCCGAAGTGCATCATCGCGATTCGAGGCAGCCGGCATTCGGGAAACCCGGCTGTTCCGGGCTTTCGACGACGGCCACGAAGTGATGATCATGCAGGAACTCGACGACGAGGACCCGCGCACGCGATTGGATCGAGCATCCCGACCCCGCGGCCCCGTGGATAGCCGGCGCCGGAAGAGGCGCCTATCCGCCGGTGTTCGTCGGCAAATTCTTCGACATGATGCGGATCGAGGATTGAGCGGCCTCGCGATGTTCGTCTGCCTGTGTAACGGAATCACCAGTCAGGTTGTGGCTGAGGCTATCGCCGGCGGGGCGTCGACGACCAACCAGATCTCGAAAGCGTGCGGTGCAGGCGCCGACTGCGGCCGCTGCCGTCGCACCCTGCGCCTGCTACTCGGGGCGTCGGGCACAAACCGCGGCGTGCGCGCGCTAAGCGCTTATCGACGCGGGCTGCCGTCAGCCGAGGTCGGCGACCAGATTGGTCAACAGGTCGGGGATGTCCAAGCGCGGCACCACCGCTTCGATCAGCACCATCCGGTCCTGGTGTTCTGCCGCGGCGACGAACGCGTCGTCGAGTTCGCCGTAGTTCTCGGCGCGGAAGAACAGATGCTCGGTCACGCCGAGCGCGGTGGGAATGTCCGCCCAGCTCCATCGCACAATGTCGTTGTAGGGCGCGGTCTTTCCGTGAATCATCCGCTCGATGGTGTACCCGTCGTTGTTGACCACCACGACGACCGGCGCCAGGCCTTCGCGGGAGAAGGCGCCCAGTTCCTGAACCGTCAGCTGGGCGGCGCCGTCGCCGATCAGCAGCACCGGCCGGCGATCGCGCTCGTGCCAGACCCGCGCCGAGGGTGGCCGGCAGCGTGTATCCGATTGAGCCCCAGAGTGGTTGGCCGATGAACGTGACACCTTGCGGAAGCCGGTGGGTGGCCATGCCGTAGAACGAGGTGCCCTGATCGGCCAGGACGACGTTGCCGGGAGTGAGCGCGTCGCAGAACCTGTCCCACAACACGTTCTGGTTCAACGGCTCATCGCGGCCGGGCCTGTCGGTGGGAAACGGCGTCGGAGTCAGACACGACAGCGGGCGAGCGGATGCCACGCTCGGTGAGGATCGCGGTGAGCGCATCGAGCGCCGCCCCCATCTCCAGCGGCGCGAACACCGCGGTGCCGACCGTGCTCTGCTGCACCCCGACGTCGATGGTCCTGGCCGGGTCGATGCGCTGGCTGAAAAAGCCGCTGACCATGTCGGTGAACACCACGCCCGCCGTCACGAGCACCGGCGCCTCTTCGATCGCCCGGCGCACCGGTTCGGCGCTGGCCGCGCCGGCGTAGATGCCCAGGAATTCCGGGGCGCTCTCGTCGACCAGACTCTTGCCCCACATCAGCGTGGCATGCGGCACGACGTCGGCCGCCAGCAGCGCCTCGAGTTTGTCGACGGCGTTGAGCCGATGGACCAGCAGGTCGGCCAGCACGGTCAGCTGGTGATCGCCGATGAGTTCGGCTGCGGCGGCAGTGAATAACGCGAGCGCCCGCGGGCTGGTCCCGCCGGTGTAGTGCGGCAGCGGCGCGCTCGGCGGCTCGGTCTCGAAGCGCGCCACATCGGTGGACAACAGCAGATATCCGGGCCGGCGCTGCTCGCGCACCTCGGAGAGCACCCGATCGATCTCCCTGGTGGCCGTGGCCGGCATGAGATTGGCTTGCGCACAGGTGATTTCCCGGCTCACCCGCAGAAAGTGCTCGAAATCGCCGTCGCCCAGCGAGTGATGCAGGGCCCGCCGGGTGCCCTGGGCATCCTTCGACGGCCCGCCGACGATGTGCACCACCGGCACGTGCTCGGCGTAACTGCCCGCGATCGCGTTGCTGGCTGACAGCTCGCCGACGCCGAATGTGGTTACCACAGCTGACATTCCACGCAGCCGGCCGTAGCCGTCGGCGGCGTATCCGGCGTTGAGTTCGTTGGCGTTGCCGACCCAGCGCAGCTGCGGGTGGGCGACGATGTGATCGAGGAATTCCAGGTTGTAGTCGCCGGGCACCCCGAATACTTCGGTGACGCCGAGTTCGGCCAGGCGGTCCAGCAGGTAGTCGCCGACGGTGTAAGACGAATCAGCCAGAGTCAGTCACGAGGTCGACGGTACCGGTCTGCGGTCGAAAACGCCGTCGGCGCGGGCGTCGTCTCGCTATCGTCCGGACATGGCAATCAACGAAACCCGCGAAATCGTGATCGAGGCCAGCCCCGAGGAGATCCTCGACGTGATCGGCGATCTGGACACGGTCACCGAGTGGTCGCCGCCGCATCAGAGCGCCGAGATTCTCGAGAAGGACAAGAACGGGCGACCGCTCAAAGTGAAGATGAAGGTGAAGGCCGCGGGCATCACCGACGAGCAGGTGGTGGCCTACACCTGGGCCAAGAACAAGGTCAGCTGGACGTTGGTCAGCTCCGGCCAGCAGCGCTCGCAGGATGCGTCGTACACGTTGACGCCCGACGGCGACAACACCAAAGTCACCTTCGAACTCAGCGTCGACCCGGTGGTGCCGTTGCCCGGTTTCGTCCTCAAGCGCGCCATCAAGGGAACGGTCGACACCGGGACCAAGGGCCTGCGCGACCGGGTGCTGGAACTGAAGAAGGGTGCACGATAACGGGTTAACGGGCTAGGTGCTCGACAAAGACCACTTGCAGCTCGCCGACCAGGAAGCCGAGGATTGCGCCGACGGTGACCATCAGCATCTCGTCGTCTTTGAAGACGGGTCGCAGGATGGCTTCGTACTGGTCGGGGGTCAGCTCGTTCATCTTGTCGACGATCAGGTTCTCGATGTCGAGGGTCTTGGCGGTGTACTCCTTCGCCTCCTGCATCGTGTCCGGGAGCCGCTCGAGAACCATCCGCACGACGGTGTCTTTCGCCTCGCGGTAGCGCTTGGTGCCGATCGCCAGGGCGATCACCGGGCGGGCGAGCCCGGCTTGCGCGTCGATCGCTGCCGAAACCTCTTTCTCGACGGCCGCGAAAAGCCGCTCGGAGGTGGGGCCGTGCAGAATCGCTTCGAGCAGGACATCGGCGGAGAAGAGGTCGTTGGCCAGTATCCGGGCGTAGTCGCGGGTGACGTTTTCGCGTTGCGCATGAAGCACGCCCTGCACGGGGATGAAGCCCAGCAGCTTTTTCGGCTCGCGAGGAATGAAGATCAGGTTGAGCGCCAGCCAGTCGCTGGCGAACCCGGTGAAAAAGCCGAACGTCGGCATGATCCACGGGTTGTGGAACAAGCCCCACGCGACCATCTGCACCAGGCCGATCGCAAAGCCGAAGTAGATACCGCTGCGGCGGATGAACTTCATCGCCGCCCCGCCCATGCCCTTCATCAGCTCGTTGAGTTGAACCTTGTTCCTGACGAGGGTCGTGACGGCGAGGTACTGCAGATCGACGAACCTCGGCAGGTCCTCCTTCATCGCGACGAAGATGTTGTCGACGACTCCGGGTGCGGCGGCGTGCACGCGAGACAGCACGGCGTTGCGTCCCGCGGCCGGAAGTGAGTCCCACAGACCGGGGCGCAGCTGCTCGGCCAGATCACGGGCCATCGTGTCGATCGTTCGGGTGAGCGGTTCGCGGAGGTCCTCGACCGCCTGTTTGGCGTCGATCTTGTCCAGGATCTCCTCGGGCTTGA
The DNA here is from genome assembly GCA_963796825.1 of uncultured Actinomycetota bacterium. Lineage (GTDB taxonomy): Bacteria > Actinomycetota > Actinomycetes > Mycobacteriales > Mycobacteriaceae > Mycobacterium. Next base: position 680,134 of record CAWCNE010000002.1, on the reverse strand, counting down.
GCAGCTTGTCGGTGAGCATCTGGATCGTCACGGCCGCGGTCTTGCCGGCCCGGCGCGGCACCACGCCCTGCCAGCCGATGGGCCCGACACCCACGAATTCGATTGGGCGGTAGAGCATCTGCAGCGCAACCAGCTTCGTGGTGTAGCCGACGAAGGCCGCGATGAACGGCATGGACAGGTAGATGAACCAGTTGAGCTTGGCGTCGGCAATGATCTCGCCCCAGGATTGGCCCCAGGCGAGCGCCGACGAGGTCACTCCCGGTCCCCAGAGCTGTTCGTCGCGGCCCACAGCTCAAGGCCGAGCCCGGACAGGCGCAGCGTGTATCGCTCGATGGGGGCCGTGATCGGACCGCGGCTGGCGGCCTTGATGGCTTGGAGCACGGCCGTGTCGGCGCCGAGGATTTCGTACTCATCCTTCATCGAGGTGTCCTCTGGGCCGGACTCGACCAGACCCAGCGCGAGTAGGTGGCTGACGTACATCGGCGTCAGGTGGGGAAGCGCGAGATTGGCGGTCTTCCCGATCAGCGACATGTTCTCCAGCACAACTTCGCCCACCAGCCCGGTCCGGGTCCGGGCGTAGACGTTGAGCAGCGGGGAGGCGGATCCGTCGGAGAGGGCGCTGACGATGCGTGCCTCGTCGGGCACGAGTTGGTCGAGGATCTTGTGGAAGAGCTCCTGGCGGCTCGACGTCGAACTCTGCTCGATCGCGCGGCCGAGCAGCCCGCGCATCTTGGCGTCCAGGCCCTCGGGGGCCTCCTCGCTGCGGAGCGGGCGGGGTCAGTGGCTCTGTTGTTTCCGGTGGATCGGCGATCTTCATCCCGGAGCGGATCAGCCCGAAGATTTGCCGTTCGCTCCAACTCGCAGCCTTGATGTAGGTGCGCACCGTCTGCTCAGCGAGGTCGACAAGACCACGGGGATCGAAGCGGGACGCCATGGGCTGAACATAACGAATCAGGCCGATGACCCGACCGGATTCACTAGTAACGTTTCGCTGGTGACCGCCACCGGACCGCTTGCGGGCGTAAAAGTCATCGAACTCGGCGGCATCGGACCGGGCCCGCACGCGGCGATGATGCTCGCGGATCTGGGCGCCGACGTGGTGCGGGTTCGCCGCCCCGGCGGACTGGTCATGCCCGCCGAGAACCTCGACCTGTTGCACCGCGGAAAGCGGATCGTGGATCTGGACGTCAAGGCCGATCCTCAGCAGTTTCTGCAATTGGCCGGCAAGGCCGACGTGCTGCTGGACTGCTTTCGCCCGGGCACCTGCGAGCGCCTCGGGATCGGCCCGGACGACTGCGCGGCAGTCAACCCGCGGCTGATCTTCGCGCGCATCACCGGCTGGGGACAGGACGGGCCGCGGGCCGGCACGGCCGGCCACGACATCAACTACCTGTCGCAGACCGGTGCGCTGTCGGCGCTGGGTTACCGCGACCGGCCGCCGATGCCGCCGCTGAATCTGGTCGCCGATTTCGGTGGTGGCTCGATGTTCGTGATCTTGGGCATCGTCGCCGCGCTCTACGAGCGTGAGCGATCGGGACGCGGTCAGGTGGTCGATGCCGCGATGGTCGACGGGGTCAGCGTGCTGGCGCAGATGATGTGGACGATGAAATCGACGGGTTCGCTGCGCGACGAGCGCGAATCCTTTCTGCTCGACGGCGGTGCGCCGTTCTATCGCTGCTACGAGACCGCCGACGGCAAGTACATGGCGGTGGGCGCCATCGAGCCGCAGTTCTTCGCGGCGCTGCTGGCCGGACTGGGATTGTCGGCCGACGAGGTGCCGGGCCAGTTCGAAATCGGCTCGTTCCCAACCGATGTTCGACGTCTTCACCCAGCGGTTCGCCAGCAAGACGCGCGACGAGTGGGCGTCGATCTTCGACGGCACCGATGCGTGCGTCACGCCGGTGTTGACGTGGAGCGAAGCCGCCGCCGATCCGCACCTGAACGCGCGCGCGACGGTGGTCAACGCCGGCGGCGTCGACCAGGCAGCGCCGGCCCCGCGATTCTCCCGCACACCGTCCGCGCCGGTCGGGCCGATACCGCAGGCGACCACCCCGCTCGACGAAATCGGCTGGTAATCAAGCGCAATTAATGAGCTGCCTTGCTAGCTTGGTTATCAGTGGCCGTACGAGCATCGAGAGAGATTGTCATCGACGCGCCGCCGGGGGTGATCCTGGAGGCGTTGGCCGACGTCGGGTCACTGTCGTCGTGGTCGCCGGTGCACAAGCGGATTCAGGTGCTCGACTGGTATTCCGATGGTCGGCCGCACCATGTGAAGGCCACGATCAAGATTTTCGGGCTCGTCGACAACGAGATCCTGGAATACCACTGGGGTCCCAACTGGGTGGTCTGGGATGCCGCCGACACGTCCCAGCAGCGCGGACAACACGTCGAGTACAACCTGCAGCCGGTCGGCATCGACCGGACCCGGGTGCGCTTTGACATCACCGTCGAGCCGGCCGGACTGGTGCCCGCTTTCGTCGTCCGGCGGGCCAGCGAGATCGTGCTCGACGCCGCGACCAAGGGGCTGCGCGAGCAGGTGATGGCCGCCTTCGGCTCCGAGCAACCGCAATAGTGATCGCGGCGAGCAAAACGGTGGCCCGCCGGCGGCCCGTCTGGCATGGTAGTTCCTCATGCGGGTGTGGCTGAGCGGCTAGGCAGCGGCCTGCAAAGCCGTACACACGGGTTCGAATCCCGTCACTCGCTCCACGAAGGTTCCGCTCGGTAGAGGTTCCGCTCAGCCGGCGATGGAGAGCAACTCCTCGAAGGCGTGCTCCATGCACTCGGCGTAGTTCGCCGGGTCGGGCAGGGCGTCGCGATCCGCGGTAGCGCTGATCGACAATGTGCCGTTGTAGCTCGCCACGACGTGGATGAGGTTCATCCCACCGATCAGCGGTCCGAGACCGGCGGCGCGCAGCAGTTGTGCCCCGCGGAAGTAGATCGGCACGGTCGGGCCCGGCACGTTGGTCACGGTCGTGTTGGCGACGTTGGGCCCGGAGAACGGAAGCACGCTCGCGGCTTTGGCCGCGACCCCGAGCAGCGAGGTCGGCACCGTCCCGATCAGTTCGATCAGCTGCGTCCGCGTCTCGACTGATCCGACTCCGACCGGCTCCCCGCCGTCGACTCGGCGATCGTGGCGAGCCGGACCAGCGGGTCGGCGATGTCGGTGCCCAGCGACTGCAACCGGCCGAACAACGTCGTTGCCCTGGGCGGTCGTGTCGTCGGCTTGCCGCAATGACATCGGGCAGGCCGCAACCAGCGACTCGTCGGGCAGTTCCCCGTGGCCGTCCAGGTAGTGGCGAAGGGCGCCGCCGACGTAGGCGAGCGCCACATCGTTGATCGTCGAGCCCGGCACGCGCGCCTTGATCCGCTTGAAGTCGGCGAGGTCGTGGAACCGGGCCTCGAACACCCGGTGCGGCGAGACCGTTTGGTTGAAACGCGTCTTGGGCGGAAACGACGGCGTGCCGAGCTCGGGGATCCTGGACACGCCGCTGATCAGCTTGCCGGGCAACCCGGCCAGTCCGCGCACCGCCTTGGGGGCGCTCGACGCGAGGACCGTGCCGGCTCGCACGGATACAGCGCTGCCTTGATTGCCGTGCGCGACAACAAGTTTGCGGTCGTGGGCAACGGGGCGGGGCGCCACGGCGGGTCGGGCGCCGGGGGCGTGGGCTGTCGGCGGCGAGATCGTGCATGGCCGCGATCATCTGCACGCTGGCCATGCCGTCGACCGCGCAGTGGTGCAGTTTCAGCGCCATCGCGAAGGAGCCCTTCGGCACTCCCGGAACGGAATTCAGCCCCTCGATGACGGTGATCTCCCACGGTGGGCGGCGCAGGTCGATCTGCCGGCCGTGCAGCCGCGCGACCTGGATGCACAGCTGCCGCCAGTCGCCCGGCTGCGGCAGCCCGATGTGGCGGACGTGATATTCGAGGTCGAAGCTCGGATCGTCCACCCAGTACGGTCGATCGAGTCCGCACCGGCAGCCTCGGTCAGGCGCCGGCGAAAGACATCCGCGAGATGCAGCCGCGCGTCGAGCTCCTCGAGAATCCCCTTGAACGTGACCTTCCCGCCCGGGGCGGTCGAGGGGTCGTAGATCAGCAGCAGCTGGATTTGTAGTGGCGTCTCCGGCGTCTCCGCGCGCAGCAACATGTCGTCGGTCCAACTCAATTGCTGCATTTCCCAACAGTAAGCTCCGCGAATGCGGCCGCGTTGCTAGTTTGCTCGTAGTGGCCGTACAAGCATCGCGTGAGGTTGTCATCGATGCGCCGCCAGAGGTGATTCTGGAGGCGCTGGCCGACGTCGTCTCGGTGCCGACGTGGTCCTCGGTGCACAAGCGCGCCGAAGTCATCGATTGCTATCCCGACGGCCGCCCCCATCATGTGAAGGTCACCATCCGGGTCTCCGGCATCGTCGACACCGAGGTGCTCGAGTACCACTGGGGCCCGGACTGGGTGGTGTGGGATGCCCACAAAACTCTGCAGCAGCACGCGCAGCATGTCGAGTACACGATGCACCGCGAATCCGAAGAACGGACGCGGGTGCGATTCGAGATCACCCTCGAACCGTCGGCGCCGATACCGGAGTTCCTGGTCAACCGGGCGCGCCGGAAGATCCTCTACGCCGCGACCGAGGGGTTGCGGCGCAAGGTCATGGCCGTTCTCGCCCCGAACCAGTCGGTGTAGCCGGCCCGCCGCGAAGTTGCCCGAGCCGGCGGATCGCTTCGTCGAGCGTGTCGTCGCGCTTGCAGAACGTGAACCGCACCAAGTGATTCCACGTGGCCCAGTCGTCGGCGGCGGGATCGCAGAATGCCGTCATCGGGATCGCGGCCACCCCGACCCGTTCGGGTAGTGCCGCGCAGAACGCGGTGCTGTCGTCGTAGCCCAGCGGACGCGGATCGGCGCACAGGAAATAGGTGCCCGCGCTGTTGAGGACGTCGAAGCCGATCTCGGACAGCCCGCGACTGAGCCGATCGCGCCTGTGCTGCAACGAGTTTCGCAGTGCATCCACCCAGGCGTCTTCGGTGTTGAGGGCATCGGCGACCGCCGGCTGAAACGGGGCACCTCCGACGTAGGTCAGATACTGTTTGGCCGCCCGCACGCCCGCAATGAGTTTCGCAGGCCCGCAGGCCCATCCGATCTTCCAGCCGGTGCAGTTGAACATCTTCGCCGCGCTCGAGATCGTGACGGTGCGCTCGGCCATCCCGTCGAATCCGGCCAGCGGGATGTGCCGGTGCTCGCCGTAGACCAGGTGCTCGTAGACCTCGTCGGTGATGACCAGCAGGTCGGCCGCGACCGCGATCTCGGCGATCGCCGCCAGTTCGGTCGCGGTCAACACGGTGCCGGTGGGATTGTGCGGCGAGTTGAGCATCACCGCCCGGGTGCGCGGTGTCACCGCACGCCGCAGCGCGTCGATGTCGAGCGCGAAGTCGCGGCCGTCCGGCACCAGCGGCACCACGACCCGCCGGGCACCCGCCATCGCCACCACCGGCGAATACGAGTCGTAGAACGGCTGGATCAAAATCACCTCGGAGCCGGGCTCGACGAGACCGAACACCGCCGCGGCGATGGCCTCGGTGGCTCCGACGGTCACCAGCACTTCGGTCGCCGGGTCGTAGTCGACGTCGTACTTCCTCTTCCGCTGAGCGGCGACGGCCTCCCGGAGCGCCGGGATGCCGATCCCCGGTGGGTACTGGTTGACGCCGCCGGCGATCGCGTCCTGGGCGGCCTTGAGCATGGCCGGCGGCCCGTCCTCGTCGGGGAAGCCCTGGCCGAGGTTCACCGCGCCGACCCGTGCCGCCAGCGCTGACATCTCGGCAAACACCGTGGTTGCATACGGTTGCAGTCGCGACACCGTCATGGCCGTCGAGCTTATGCGGCTGGGCCGGCCGCGAGCGTGCGGCTAGCTTCACGCTGGGCGCCGAGTGTGCGTCTAGCTTCACGTTCGGCGGGAACCGAGCCCTCCCAACCAACAGGTTGGCCGGGCACTTTGTTAGGGTGGCCGGTAGAGGACTAGCGTCGCCAATGACGGACCCCATACCCCACATTGTGAAGAGGAATCAGTCATGTCCGAAGAAGCCTTCATCTACGAGGCCATCCGCACGCCGCGCGGCAAGCAGCGCAAAGGCTCGCTCAACGAGGTCAAGCCGCTGAACCTGGTTGTCGGCCTGGTCGACGAGCTGCGCCGGCGCTTCCCCGACCTGGACGAGACCCTGATCAGCGACCTGATCCTGGGTGTGGTGTCGCCGGTCGGCGACCAAGGTGGCGACATCGCCCGTACCGCGGTGCTGGCCGCCGGACTGCCCGAGACCACCGGTGGCGTGCAGCTCAACCGGTTCTGCGCCTCGGGCCTGGAAGCCGTCAACACCGCCGCGCAAAAGGTGCGCTCCGGCTGGGACGACCTGGTGCTGGCCGGCGGCGTCGAGTCGATGAGCCGTGTCCCGATGGGCTCCGACGGCGGCGCCTGGGCGACCGACCCGGAGACCAACTACCGGATCGGCTTCGTGCCGCAGGGCATCGGCGCCGACCTGATCGCCACCATCGAGGGCTTCTCTCGCGAGGACGTCGACCGCTACGCGCTGCGCTCTCAAGAGAAGGCGGCCGCGGCATGGTCCGGCGGCTACTTCGCGAAATCGGTGGTGCCGGTTCGTGACCAGAACGGTCTGCTCATCCTCGACCACGACGAGCACATGCGGCCCGACAGCGACGCTGGAGGGCCTGGGCAAGCTGAAGACCGCGTTCGACGGCATCGGCGAGATGGGCGGCTTCGACGACGTGGCGCTGACGAAGTACCACGCCGTCGAGAAGATCAACCACGTCCACACCGGCGGCAACAGCTCCGGCATCGTCGACGGCGCCGCGCTGGTGCTGGTCGGTTCCGAGGCTGCGGGCAAGTCCCAGGGACTGTCCCCGCGGGCGCGCATCGTGGCCACCGCCACCAGCGGCGCCGACCCGGTGATCATGCTCACCGGCCCGACCCCCGCCACCAGAAGGTGCTGGACCGCGCCGGCCTGACGGTCGACGACATCGACCTGTTCGAGCTGAACGAGGCCTTCGCCTCCGTCGTGCTGAAGTTCCAGAAGGACCTCAACATCCCGGACGAGAAGCTCAACGTCAACGGCGGCGCCATCGCGATGGGACACCCGCTGGGTGCCACCGGCGCGATGATCACCGGAACCATGGTCGACGAGCTCGAGCGCCGCAACGCCCGTCGCGCGCTCATCACGCTGTGCATCGGCGGCGGCATGGGTGTCGCCACCATCATCGAGAGGGTTTAAGACCATGGCAGAGAACACGATTCAGTGGGACAAGGATGCCGACGGCATCGTCACCTTGACCCTCGACGACCCCACCGGGTCGGCCAACGTGATGAACGAGCACTACGCGGAGTCGATGCACAACGCGGTGCAAAAGCTTGTCGCCGAGAAGGATTCGGTCACCGGTGTGGTCATCACCAGCGCGAAGAAGACCTTCTTCGCCGGCGGCGACCTCAAGGGCATGATCAAGCTCGGTCCCGAGGACGCCGGCGAGGCCTTCGACACCGTCGAGTCGGTCAAGCGCGACCTGCGCGCGCTGGAGACCCTCGGCAAGCCGGTGGTGGCCGCCATCAACGGCGCCGCGCTCGGCGGTGGTCTGGAGATCGCGCTGGCGTGTCACCACCGCATCGCCGCCGACGTCAAGGGTCTCGTGGTCGGTCTGCCCGAGGTGACGCTGGGCCTGCTGCCCGGTGGCGGCGGGGTGACCCGCACCGTGCGGATGTTCGGCATCCAGAACGCGTTCATGAACATCCTGTCCCAGGGCACCCGGTTCAAGGCCGACAAGGCCAAGGAGACCGGCCTGGTCGACGAGATCGTCGGCTCGGTGGACGAACTGGTGCCCGCCGCCAAGGCCTGGATCAAGGCCAACCCCGACTCGCACGAGCAGCCGTGGGACGAGAAGGGCTACAAGATGCCCGGCGGCACTCCGTCCAGCCCCGCGCTGGCCGGCATCCTGCCGTCGTTCCCGGCGCTGCTGAAGAAGCAGCTCAAGGGTGCGCCGATGCCGGCGCCGCGGGCCATCCTGGACGCGGCCGTCGAGGGTGCGCAGGTGGACTTCGACACCGCCAGCCGCATCGAGAGCCGCTACTTCACCCAGCTCGTCACCGGTCAGGTCGCCAAGAACATGATCCAGGCGTTCTTCCTCGACCTTCAGCACATCAACGGCGGTGGGTCGCGCCCCGACGGCATCGAGCCGGTCAAGATCCACAAGATCGGCGTGCTGGGTGCGGGCATGATGGGCGCCGGTATCGCCTACGTCTCGGCCAAGGCCGGGTACGAGGTGGTGCTCAAGGACGTCAGCATCGAGGCTGCGCAGAAGGGCAAGGGCTACGCGGAAAAGCTTGAGGCCAAAGCACTTCAGCGCGGCAAGACCACCGCGGAGAAATCCAAGTGCAGCTCCTGGACCGGATCACCCCGGCCGCGGATCCGGCCGACCTCAAGGGCGTCGACTTCGTGGTCGAGGCCGTCTTCGAGAACCAGGATCTGAAGCACAAGGTGTTCCAGGAGATCGAGGACGTCGTCGAGCCCAACGCGCTGCTCGGGTCGAACACCTCGACGCTGCCGATCACCGGTCTGGCGACCGGTGTGAAGCGCCAGGAGGACTTCATCGGGATCCACTTCTTCTCCCCGGTCGACAAGATGCCGCTGGTCGAAATCATCAAGGGCGAGAAGACATCTGACGAAGCGTTGGCCCGGGTGTTCGACTACACCCTGGCCATCGGCAAGACCCCGATCGTGGTCAACGACAGCCGCGGCTTCTTCACCAGCCGCGTCATCGGCACCTTCGTGAACGAGGCGCTGGCGATGCTGGGCGAGGGCGTGGAGCCGGCCAGCATCGAGCACGCCGGTTCACAGGCCGGCTACCCGGCGCCGCCGCTGCAGCTGTCCGACGAGCTCAACCTGGAGCTGATGCACAAGATCGCTGCAGCGAGCCGTAAGGGCGTCGAAGATGCTGGCGGCAAGTCGAGCCGCACCCGGCCGAAGCGGTCGTCGAGAAGATGATCGAGCTCGAGCGTCCGTCGCGGTTGAAGGGTGCCGGTTTCTACGAGTACGTCGACGGCAAGCGCACCCGGTTGTGGCCGGGTCTGCGCGAGACGTTCAAGTCCGGTTCGACCGACCTGCCGCTGCAGGACATGATCGACCGGATGCTGTTCGCCGAGGCGCTGGAAACCCAGAAGTGCCTCGATGAAGGCGTGCTCACGTCGACCGCCGACGCCAACATCGGCTCGATCATGGGCATCGGCTTCCCGCCGTACACCGGTGGCTCGGCGCAGTTCATCGTCGGTTACCAGGGTGCGCTCGGCACCGGCAAGGAAGCCTTCGTCGCGCGGGCCAAGGAGCTGGCCGCCAGGTACGGCGACCGGTTCCTGCCGCCGGCATCGCTGACCTAAACAGTCGACACGAAAGCCCCTGGAACTCAACGGTTTCAGGGGCTTTCGCGTTGATAGAGGTAGTAGCGCGCCGGCGTTTGTGCTTCGTCGAGTTGCCGCTCGGCTCCGGCGGAAACCAGCGTCCACCCGGGGGTGAATCGTCGCTCCATTTCGGCGGACTGGACGCCCCGCACACCGAACCGTCCGCCGGGCAGGAACGCGACGATCAGCAGTCGAGCGTCCGGTGCGGCCACCGCGCTGACCTCGCGGACGTACGCATCGCGATCGCCGTCGCTCATGTTGTGCAGGCAGCCGTTGTCGACGATCAGGTTGAAATGTCGGCCCAGGCCCTCCTGGCTCAGCCGCGTGACGTCCGCCCGGACGAAGTCGACCGACGCCTTGGCCGCGGTGGCCTTGGACCGCGCGGCTTCGAGGGGCTGCTCGATGTAGTCGACACCGGTGACCGTCCACCCGTTTTGAGCCAGGTAAATCGAGGCGTCTCCAGTACCGCAGCCGAGATCGAGCGCCTTGCCCGCGGGCAGGGTATGGACCAGGTCCTGCAGATTCTGGGCGATCGGATGGCCGTCCCAAGGCGTGAATCCGAACCGGTAGAACAGCCGAAACAGCGTCTGCTTGAAAGCCATGGGCAGTTACCCGTTGCGCTGGAAGAGATAGTGCCGCCCCGGGTTTCGTTCGGCGCGGTCCAAGGCGGGCTCGTGACCGGTGGTCAGCAAAGTCCAGCCCGCCGCGAACCGCCGTTTGATTTCGGCTTGGTCGACGCCTCGTACACCACGGCGCCCGCCCGGTTCCAGAGCGATGATGAGCAGCCGCGCGCCCGGCGCCGCCACGGCACTGACTTCGCGGACGTAGGAGTCGCGGTCGGTATCGCTCATGGCGTGCAGGCAGCCGTTATCGGTGATCAGTGTGAAGTCGCGGCCGAGCCCTTCTGAGCTCAAGCGGGTCACATCGGCCTGCTCGAATCTCACGGTGGTGTTCTGCGCAGCCGCTTTTGTCCGAGCCAACTCGATCGCCTTGGCGACGTAGTCAACTGCGGTGACCTGCCAGCCGTGGTGAGTCAGATAGATCGCGTTATCCCCGGTGCCGCAGCCGAGTTCGAGTGCCTTGCCGGCAGGAAACGGCGGTGATCCGTCGCCTTCGATCAGGTTCCGCAGGCTCTGCGCGAGCGGGTGTCCATCCCACGGTGTGTATCCGAATCGGTAGAACAGCCGAAACAGCGTGTGCTTGGAAGACATGGCACTACGGTAATGCCCGGTCGAGCGTCGTCACATCAGCCACTCGGGTACCCGCGGGGGAGTGGCACATCGGTGCCGGCTTCTCGAGAGGCGGGTGTGACTCGCTACGCCAGCGCCGCGGCGATCCGGCGCCATTGCTCGCGTGGATAGCCTTTCGGGTCGCTCAGCAGCACCTGGATGCAGACGTGGTCGGCACCGGCCGAACGATGCTCGGAGACCCTGCGCAGAATGGCTTCTTCGTCGCCCCAGGCGATGATCGCGTTGAAGAGGCGGTCGCTCACCTGGCTCAGATCGTCATCGGAGAAACCGGAGCGCAGTAGATTGTTCGCGTAATTCGGCAACGCCAAATACGAACGCAACCAATCGGTTCCGATGGCGCGCGCTTCGTCGGCGCTGTCGGTGAGAATCACCGTCTGCTCGGGCAGCAGCAACGGCCCGTCGCCCAGAGTCGCGCGGGCCGTTGCGGTGTGGTCGGGGGTGACCAGGTACGGGTGTGCGCCGGCGCTGCGGTGCGCGGACAGCGACAGCATCTTCGGGCCGAGCGCGGCCAGCACCCGCCGCTGCACGGGAACCGGTTGCGGCGTCGCATCCAACTCGTCCAGGAATGACGCCGTCGCCGCCAGCGGTTTGCGGTACCGCCCGGGCGCGCCCGCATCGATCAGCGGCGCGTGGCTGACACCGATTCCCAGCAGGAAGCGGTCGCCATGTTCAGCGGTCAGCGCGGCGAAGTTCTCCGCGACGTCACCTGGTGTATGCATCCACAGGTTCAGGATCCCGGTGGCGATCGTCGTCTGCTTGGTCGCGGCCAGCAGGTTGCCCACCGCGTCGAAGACCTGCCCACCAACGTCTGGTATCCAGAGGGCCCGAAAGCCCAACTCATCCAATTCTGCTGCTGCATCTGCGGATTCGGCAGCATTGCCGTAGCGGAGCTGGCTGCTCCAGATTCCGATACCGGTGAGGTCCATCCGGCCAGCTTACGGCCCCGCGCCGTGCTTGATTGCCCGGTTCCTCAGCGGCCCGTTCCGGCTCGCATCGTCGCCGAGCTAGGCTCCGAAGTTATGCGTTTCGGATTCTTCATCCCGCAGGGCTGGCGATTGGATCTGGTCGGCATCGACGTCGATAAACACTGGGGGGTGATGCGCGATCTGGCTGCCTACGCCGACGACAGTGCCTGGGATTCGGTGTGGGTGTACGACCACTTCCACACCGTGCCGATGCCGACCGGCGAAGCCACCCACGAGGCGTGGTCGCTGATGTCGGCGTATGCGGCGACCACGTCGCGGATCAAGCTCGGCCAGATGTGCACCGCGATGAGCTATCGTAATCCTGCCTACCTGGCCAAAGTCGCTGCGACGGCAGACATCATCTCCGGTGGTCGCGTGCAGATGGGAATCGGTGGCGGCTGGTACGAGCACGAGTGGCGGGCCTACGGATACGGCTTCCCGTCGGCGGGCGTGCGGCTGGGACGCCTCGACGAAGGCGTCCAGATCATGCGTGACGCCTGGCGGGACGGAAAAGTCAGCTTCGACGGAAAGCACTACCAGGTCGACGGCGCGATCGTCGCGCCCAAGCCGTTGCAGGACAACGGGATTCCGCTGTGGATCGCCGGTGGCGGCGAGCAGAAGACCCTGCGTATCGCCGCGAAGTACGCGCAGTACACCAACTTCACCGGCGAACCCGAAGGGTTTACCCATAAGTCCGAAATCCTTGCCGGGCACTGCCGCGACGTCGGCACCGACTTCGACGCTATCGTCCGCTCGGTCAACGTCAACGCGATCGTCGGCGCAGACGACAACGACGTCAACGATCGCCTGCAGCGGGTCCGCGACCGCCTGGTGGGCTACGTCGGCGAATCAGCGGCCGACGCGATGATCGGCGGTACCAGCGGGCCGGACTCGGCCGTCGGCACGCCCGAGCAGGTGGTCGAACGGCTGCAGAAGCTGCGCGACCTCGGCTGCGAGTATGTGATCTGCTACTTCCCCGAGGCCGCGTACGACCGTTCCGGGATCGAACTGTTTGCGCGCCAAGTGATCCCGGCGCTGAGCTAGACGTCGCTGGTGAGGTAGCGGATCTTCACCGGGGGAGCGGCCAGCAGCGGCGGCAGCTGCGTCACTTTTCCCTCACCGGCGCGAAACGCGCGATAGGCCTCGTCGGCCTCGACCGTCTCCCAGAGTTCATAGATCAGCCAGTGCGCTTCGTCGTCCTCGTCGACGAGCACGTCGGTGCGCACGTTGCCGTCGAAGGCCCGGGTGACCTCCAGTACCCGGCCCATCAGCTCACGCCCGGCGGCCACCTCGTCGGGCTTGAACCGGAGCTCAAGTGTCACCGTGACCGTCATCGTCATCTCCTCGTGTCGTCACTTCGTGCTGCTCGCCTCCGAGCACACTGTTGAACCTACGGTCGACCCATTTGACGAAGTCGGGCGCCTCCGGAATGTGGTCCGCGGACGCGAACAAGTCGGCAAGGCGTTGTTCGGAAGCCGGCACCTTGTCATCGAGCGGGACCGTGAGCCGCCGGAGTCTGCTCTGGGCGAGCACGCAGATCTTGAGACTCAAACCCACGGCGGTGGAATACGTCTGGGCCCACTGGTCGGGATTCGCGCGGGCCCACTGCGCCGCCCGCTGGTAGCGGACCAGCAAGTCGAACAGCGCGGCGTTGCGTTGGGGATCGGTGAGCGCCTTCACCGCGGCGCTGCCGAATTGGTAGCCGTTCGCGGCTCGGCGCCACCGGGTCGGTGACGGTCATTGCCCCGACGCTGGCAGATGGGGTTGCCGGCTGAAGGGTTTGGCTCCGCGTGAAGGGAAAACGACGGGTGGCCGGCTGCCGCGAGCAGAAATGAGAATGCGGTTTCCGCTTTTGCGGAATGCTGTTGTACGGTTTGGTGAGCGCATTATCCCCGCGGCGGTGACGGAGGTCCCTCGATGCAGAAGGCAATCGATCCCAGCATCTCTACCTGGCCCGATGACAATCCGCAGCTGATCGGTAGCCAGTGCGGCGACTGCAGCGCCACCACCTTTCCGGCGCAGGATCTGTGCCCGCGGTGCAGCGGGTCGAAGATGTCGGAGACCAAGCTTCCGCGCAGCGGAACGCTGATCGCGTGGACCACCCAGGGCTTCCCTCCTGGAGCTCCCTACGCCGGCCCGACCGGCGACGACTTCGTGCCGTTCGGGGTGGGTCTGGTGCAGCTCGGTGACGTCATTCGCGTCGAAGGCCGGCTGACCGAGAACGATCCGGCCAAGCTGAAGTTCGGCCAGCCGGTTGAGTTGACCATGATCCCGTTCACCACCGACGCTGACGGCGCTGAGATCGTCACGTTCGCCTTCCAGCCGACTTCGTGACGATCGCAAGCTCGGCGAAGCCGGGCGAAGCGGGTCGTCCCAATTGAGAGGATCCTGACATGACCAGCGATGTCGCCATCATCGGTGTCGGTTTGCACCCGTTCGGCAGGTTCGACAAGACCGCGATGCAGATGGGTGCCGAGGCCATCCAGTCCGCGTTGGCCGACGCCCGGGTCGACTGGAAAGACATCCAGTTCGGCTTCGGCGGCAGCCACGAGGTGTCCAACCCCGACGCGGTGACTCGCCTGGTCGGGCTGACCGGCATCACCTTCACCAACGTGTTCAACGCGTGTGCCACCGCCGCCAGCGCGATTCAGCAGACCGCCGACACCATCCGGCTGGGTAAGTACGACATCGGCATCGCGATCGGGTTGGACAAGCACCCGCGCGGCGCGTTCACCGACGACCCCGCAAAGTTGGCGCTGCCGCAGTGGTATGCCGAAAACGGGCAGTTCGTCACCACCAAGTTCTTCGGGATGAAGGCCAATCACTACATCCACAAGCACGGCATCTCCGAGGAGACGCTGGCACGGGTGGCCAACAAAAATTTCCGCAACGGCGTGCTGAATCCGAATGCATTCCGGCGCAAGGAGATATCGGTCGAGCAGATCATGGCGTCGCCGGTGCTGAACTACCCGCTGCGGCAGTACATGTTCTGCGCGCCCGACGAAGGCGCCGCCGCGGTGATCATGTGTCGTGCCGACATCGCGCACAAGTACACCGACAAGCCGGTCTACGTGCGCGCCACCGAGATCCGCACCCGCACCTATGGCGCCTACGAAGTGCATGCCACGTTCGCCCCGCTGGACGAGGACGTCTCGCCGACCGTCTACGCCTCCAAGGCCGCCTATGAGGCCGCGGGTATCGGGCCCGAGGACGTCGATGTCGCCCAACTTCAGGACACCGACGCCGGCAACGAAGTGATCCACATGGCCGAGACCGGCCTGTGCGCCGACGGCGAGCAGGAGAAGCTGGTGGCCGACGGCGCCACCGAGATCCACGGCTCGATTCCGGTCAACACCGACGGCGGACTGATCGCCAACGGCGAGCCGATCGGCGCGTCCGGCCTGCGTCAGGTGCATGAGCTGGTTCGCCAACTACGCGGTGAGGCAGGCGAGCGTCAGGTCCCCGGCAACCCGCGCGTCGGTCTGGCGCAGGTGTACGGGGCGCCCGGCACCGCGTCGGCGACCATCCTGTCGCTCTGAGTCCGATGAAAGCTCCGGTTAGATCGCCGGGCCCAGCAGGTCGTCGGCGTCGCGGATGATGTAGCCGTAGCCCTGCTCGGCCAGAAAACGCTGCCGGTGCGCGGCGTAGTCGGCGTCCAGGCTGTCGCGGGCCACCACCGAATAGAAGATCGCGCCACCGCCGTCGGCCTTGGGCCGCAGCAGCCGGCCGAGCCGCTGCGCCTCTTCCTGCCGTGACCCGAAGGTCCCCGAGACCTGCACCGCGACCGAAGCTTCGGGTAGATCGATGGAGAAGTTCGCGACCTTCGACACCACCAGGGTGCTCACCTCGCCGCGGCGAAACGAGTCATACAGCGCCTCGCGTTCGGCGTTCTTGGTCGATCCCTGGATCACCGGTGCGCCCAGCACCTCGCCGAGTTCCTCGAGCTGATCCAGGTAGGCGCCGATCACCAACGTCGGTTCGTTCGGGTGCCGAGCCAGGATCGATTTGACCACCGCGATTTTCGAATGGGCCGTCGAGCACAGCTTGTAGCGCTCCTCCGGCTCGGCGGTGGCGTAGATCATCCGCTCGTTGTCGGTCATCGTGACCCGCACCTCGATGCACTCCGCCGGGGCGATCCAGCCCTGCGCCTCGATGTCTTTCCACGGCGCGTCGTAACGCTTCGGGCCGATCAGCGAGAACACGTCGCCCTCCCGGCCGTCCTCGCGGATCAACGTCGCCGTGAGTCCGAGCCGTCGTCGAGACTGCAGATCGGCGGTCATGCGGAACACCGGCGCCGGCAGCAGGTGCACCTCGTCGTAGACGATCAGTCCCCAGTCTCGGCTGTCGAACAACTCGAGGTGGCGGTATTCGCCCTTGGTGCGACGGGTGATCACCTGATAGGTCGCGATGGTGACCGGGCGAATCTCTTTGCGCTCCCCGGAGTACTCGCCAATCTCCTCTTCGGTCAACGACGTTCGCGCGATCAGCTCGCGCTTCCACTGCCGGCCGGCAACGGTGTTGGTGACCAGGATCAGCGTCGTCGCGCTGGCCTTCGCCATCGCCGCGGCGCCGACGAGCGTCTTGCCTGCACCACACGGCAGGACCACCACACCCGAGCCCCCCAACCAGAACGAGTCGGCCGCCATCTCCTGGTAGTCGCGCAGTTCCCAGCCGTCCTGCACCAGGCTGATCGGATGGGCCTCGCCGTCGACGTAGCCGGCGAGATCCTCGGCGGGCCAACCGATTTTGAGCAGCATCTGCTTGATCCGCCCGCGTTCGCTGGCATGCACGATCACGGTGTCATCGTCGATCCGGGCGCCCAGCATCGGCGCGATCTTCTTGTGGCGCAACACTTCTTCGAGCACGGCGCGGTCAAAGCTGACCAGCGTCAGGCCGTGCACCGGGCTTTTCACCAGCTGCAGCCGGCCATAGCGGGCCATCGTGTCGACGATGTCGACCAGCAACGGCTGCGGAACCGCGTAGCGGGAGAAGCTGACCAGCGCGTCGACGACCTGCTCGGCGTCGTGGCCCGCGGCGCGGGCATTCCACAGCGCCAGCGGGGTGACGCGGTAGGTGTGCACGTGCTCGGGCGCGCGCTCGAGCTCCGCGAACGGCGCAATTGCCGCGCGCGCCGCACCGGCCAGCTCGTGGTCGACTTCCAGCAGCACTGTCTTGTCAGACTGCACGATCAACGGTCCGTCAGTCATAGAACTCCATTATCCGTACCGGGCCGACACTTATTCCGCGTCGGCGGGCATCACCGAGGTGATGCGGTGAATCGTGAAATCCCGGGCGCGGCTCGAGGCCGAGTCGAAGGCGATCAGCTGCCCGCCGGTCACCGCGATCGGCGACACCACCCGCTGGGTGGCCACTCCGGCGGCATCGACGTAACCGATCAGCACCGTGTCTTGTTCCCGGGCGGCCCGCTGCAGCAGTGACATCGCCACCGCCGGATCTATCCGCACGTGAGCGAACGGCCCGGTGGTCACTTTCCGAAGGACCGCGACCACCGCGCTCAGCGTGTCAGTGCTGGGGCGCGACACCGGCCGATGCGGACGATGACGCTGCGGCGTGGGAACTCGCGCACCACGGTTCCGGATGTCGACGATGGTGCCGGTCGCGTCCTCGGCGGCCGGGGCGAAGCCGGCGTCCTGCAGCGCCGCGAGCACTTCGCTGATCGGTGCTTGCGAGATCGCCACGGTCGGTGCCAGCACCCGCAGGCCGAGATGTTCGGCGCTGGCCGCGGCCTGGGCGAGCAGCGTCGGGTCTTCGCATCGCACGAACGATGCGGCCATGCCGATCCGCAGCTGGCCGTGCCGGCGTGCGACGTCGTCGATCAGATACGTCAATCCTTGCGGCACAGGCGTTTTGGAGTGCTTACGAAAAAGGGAATGCAGCTCTTCTGCGGTCTTGCCGATGTCGAGGGCATGTCGGATCGACGGTTCGCTGACCCGGTACACCATCGCGGTGCCCGCGGATTCGACGGTGGCCACCGTCGACAATTCTTCAGCGAGGTGACGCTCCAGCGGGCCGGGCACCACCACCGTCAGGTCGGCCTGCACCAGAAAGTGATCGATCGGCGTGGGCAGGACGCGTGCCATCGCGGCAATGGCCTCGGCATCGTCCGCACCGCCGATGAACACGCGAGCCGGGCGTACTGATCGCTCCGCGGCCCACCAGGCCGAGGTGTTGCGCTTCGTCCAGAAGGTAGGCGATCGGCGTGGGCTGCAGCCGGTTGGACCAGCGGGGCCGTCGCCAGATCAGCGCCGCCGACGCAGTGTTCTTGTCCACTCCCGCGCCGGGCGGCAGTTCGGCCAGCATGCCCAGCAGCAGGCGGCGATCCAACGGCGCGGCCGTCGAGTACAGCGAATCCGATAGCGCGGCATAAGGTTTGGCGTCCGGTCCGCGGCTCCCGATCAGAGCCGGCCTGGCCGCCAAGTCGAGCCAGGTGGTGGCCAGCAGATGCCAGCGTTCGGCGGTCGACGTCTCGCTGTACCGGTCGGCAGCCACGGTCGGCGCCCAGTACGGCGGGTCGCCGGCCACCGGCTGCGGATCCGGGATGCCGCTGGCGATCAGCCCGGCGGCGGCGGCGAGTTCGAGGATCAGTCCCAGCCGGGCCTCGTCGACGCCGGTGATTTTGGCCAGCCGCCGAATCTCACGCACGCCGAGTCCGCCGCTGCGCAGCTCGGAAATCGGTGCGGCGCTGAGTGTTTCGAGTAGTACATCGAGCTCGCGAAGCAGGTCGATGATGGCGCCGGCGGCCGCGGCGTCGGCGTCGGCCGGTGTGGTGGTGGATACCACCGGATCCGGCGCCGCAAGCTGCACCGGTCCCGGTTCCTCGCCGCGCATGCACCTGCCCGACGTTGCGCGGCAGGATCACCGTGTCGGCGTCGATTCGTCGCAGCAGCCCGATCGCAATCAGTTGTGGGACAGGTCGATCCGCCGGAGCGCCGGGTGCCGCGTCGCGGGTGCGTCCCAACGGCGAGCCCTCCAGAAGTCTGTCCAGCAGCTCGCGCTGCGGGTCGTTGAGGCCGTCGATCAGCGTGGCAATCTGCTCCGGGCTCTGCGAGGCGTCTTCAAGCGTCACCTGCCCGACGTACCAGGGCAGGCCGCCGCCGGCATCGGCGGTCACCCGCACGTCGAGGTCACCCCAGGCCAGTGCGCGACCTTTGAGGTCCTCGAGCGCGTCGAGCACCTCGGCTTCGGGTGCCCGGTCACCGATCAGCGTGAGCAGCTTGGCGACCGGCACCGGCGCGGTGTCCGCCTGCAGCACCAGCAGCGCGTCGAGCACCGCCAGTCGCAGGAAATCCAGCTCGTCGGTGGCAGCCTTCAGCGACTGGCGGGCCTGCGCGCGGGCGGCCAGCGCGGCGATGCTGCCTGGTGGAGGCTGGGCGAGGTCGGGCCGTAGTTCCAGCAGACGGATCAGCCGATCGTCGGGCAACTCGGCCAGCCAGGACCCCAGCGGGATGCCCGGGGTGTGTTCTGTCATTGCTGACCAGCGTAAAGCAGTCGAGCGAGTGGAGCGTTGCCGGCCGACAGAGGGTAAGGCGGGCAGCCGCCGCGCCCGACCTGTCAGAATGGACCGCGTGGCTGACAACAAGGCGCAGAAGACCCGTTACGTCGACAACGGCTGGCCGACGACCAACCCCGACGACCATGCCGTGAGTGAACTGGCAACCGACCGGGTCGGCGCGCTGTCGCCGTTCGGCGACGTGATCTTCCCGCTGCCCGCCGACGAACTGCCCTACGTCCACCCGGTCACCGACGTCAACCGCTAAGCGGATCACCCGCCGAGATCGACGTTGGCGCGCAAAAAGTGCGAGTGACCAGCACGCTAGCGTCGATCTCATTCACCAAAGCCTCGCATTTACCGCCAACAGAGTGTGGGCGAATTACGCGACGCCCGGCCGTTTAGGCGAGGGACTGCAGCGCCGGGTTGCCGCTCACGCTCTGCGACTGAATCGCGCTGAGCAGATCCGTGAGGTAACTCGGGTCCGTGTTCTGGGGCGAGGCAGTCCACGACGACACAGCGTTCGCCTGGTGAATTTCCTGCGGCCCGTCGGCGGGGCCCTCGATGGCCACCGACTCGGCGTGTACCGGCTCGGCCGGCGGAGCGGGCTCGGGCGCGGGGTCAGCCGGCGGTGGGGGTGCGTCGGGCGCGGGCGCCTCGGCGGATGCTTCCTGGACCGGCTCGGCCGGCGGAGCGGGCTCGGGCGCGGGGTCAGCCGGCGGTGGGGGTGCGTCGGGCGCGGGCGCCTCGGCGGATGCTTCCTGGACCGGCTCGGCCGGCGGAGCGGGCTCGCGGCGCGGGGTCAGCCGGCGGCGGGGGTGCGTCGGGCGCGGGCGCCTCGGCGGATGCTTCCTGGACCGGCTCGGCCGGCGGAGCGGGCTCGGGCGCGGGGTCAGCCGGCGGGGGCGGCAACTCCACCGCGGCGGGCTCGGCCGGTGGTGGCAGGGGTTCCGGTGCCGGCGGCGGAGGTGGGGGATCAGCCGGCGGCGGCACGAACACGGCGGGCTCGGCGGGCGGCGGGGCATCCGGCGCGGGCGCGTCGGCGACCACGTTGCGCGGAGTGGCGCCCGACAGGCCCCGTCCGCACACGGGCCAGGCGCCGCGGCCCTGGGTGGCCAGCACCCGTTCGGCGACGGCGATCTGCTGGTCGCGGGTGGCCTGGTTGGCCGACGAGGCGTACTCGCCGCCACCGTGGGCGGCCCAGGTGCCTTGCGAGAACTGCAGCCCGCCGTGGTACCCGTTGCCGGTGTTGATGCCCCAGTTACCGCCCGATTCGCAGGACGCGACTCGGTCCCATTCGCTATCGGGGGCTGCGGCTGCGTGACCGGCGAGGGCGATGCCGCCGCCGCCGATTACTGCACCAGTGAACGCTAATTTGGCGACGCCGACGGTGGACGTCGTGGGTTTACGGTGACGACCGCTCATACCCCGGTTATTCCTCTCGTAAAGCGCCTGCGAGGTCAGCTGTCGGGTTCGGGCGGAAGAGGTCGCCCGGCCTTCGTCGAGTCTGTTTGAGACCGCGTCGGCTTCACCCCAAGGAGCCGCGGGCGGCTCCTGGTCGCAATGTCGGCGGACCGTTGGGTCCCCCGCCTCCATCCATGGGTTGCGTTGGCTCGCCTATTGGATGGAGCTCGGCGCTATAGGCGAGAAGGCCCGCCTCGCAGGGAGTCTCGGCAGGCCCGCGGACGACGCTAGCTGGTGTTAGCAGCGGAGTCATTTCATGCCGAAAGGCGCGTTTCGCGTGTCGCGAGCTAGAGAAACGCCAGGAGGGTCGATCGTTTGCGCAGGTTGAAGGCTTCGCAATCAAGCCGTTGCCGTGCCGTGATCAAACCGTTATGTGACTCATTTCACAACTGGTCCGGGGATTAATCCCTGGTCACGCAACTACGCCGGGAAGACGAATTTCAGGCCGCGCACGGCCCACGGCGCCTGTTGATGCACCGGAACGATCTCCTTGCCCAGCGGCATCAGGGACACCGGGATCAGCTTGAGATTGGCCAGCGCCAGCGGAATGCCGACGATCGTCGCCGCCATCGCCACCGCGGTCACCAGGTGCCCGATCGCGAGCCAGATTCCGCACAACAGGATCCAGATGATGTTGCCGATCAACGCTCCGGTGCGGATGCCGGGCTTGTCGACGATCGTCCGACCGAACGGCCACAGCGCATAAGACGCGATCCGCAGCGAGGCGAACCCGAACGGGATGGTCACGATCAGCAGGAAGCAGATCAGCGCGGCCGCAGCATATCCGAGGGCCAACCACAGGCCACCGAAAACCAACCAGATGACATTCAGGATCAGGCGCATGGTCTCCTCCAGCCGCGTTCCCAGCGTACCGAGAAACTCCAGTGCTCAGCCGCCGGCGATCCGAGTAGGATCGGTCGTCATCGCGTCCTGCGCAGGCGGGGCGCTTCGTTGTGTTCCCCCATTGAGTTGTTCGCGAGACAAGCAGGTGAGACCGGTGCCGACTGGCAAGGTGAAGTGGTACGACACGGAGAAGGGCTTCGGCTTCCTGTCTCAGGAGGACGGCGAGGACGTCTACGTCCGTTCCTCGGCGCTGCCGGCCGGCGTCGAAGGACTCAAAGCCGGCCAGAAGGTGGAATTCGGCCTCGCGTCCGGACGTCGCGGACCGCAGGCGCTGAGCCTGAAACTCATCGACCCGCCGCCGACGCTCAGCAGCCGCCCTCGCCGCGAGGGTCCGGCCGAACACAAGCACAGCCCGGACGAGTTGCACGGCATGGTCGAGGACATGATCACGCTGCTGGAGGGCACCGTGCAGCCCGAGCTGCGCAAGGGCCGCTACCCGGACCGCAAGATCGCCCGCAAGGTCTCCGAGGTCGTCAAGGCCGTGGCCAGCGAATTGGACGCCTGAGCCTCCAGCGCGTGTACCGCGCGGTGTGACGGGGAACACTCCCGCCGAAGCTCCCTAGGGAGTCGGTTCGAGTGAGGGAAGTCCGATGGCACAGCAGGCGCAGGTCAGCGAAGAACAAGCGAGAGCCGTAGCGGAGGAATCCCGCGAAAGCGGCTGGGACAAGCCGTCCCTGGCCAAGGAGCTGTTTCTCGGCCGATTTCCGCTGGATCTCATCCACCCGTTTCCCCGACCGGACGACGATGAGGTGGCTCGGACCGAGGAGTTTCTGGGTCGGCTGCGGGAATTCCTGGGCACCGTCGACGGCAGCGTGATCGAGCGCGACGCGAGAATTCCCGACGAGTACGTCAAGGGCCTCGCCGAACTGGGATGTTTCGGCATGAAGATCCCGTCGGAATACGGCGGGCTGAGCCTGTCGCAGGTCGCCTACAACCGGGCGCTGATGCTGGTGTCGAGCGTGCACGCCAGCCTCGGAGCGCTGCTGTCGGCGCATCAGTCGATCGGGGTCCCCGAGCCGCTCAAGCTTGCCGGGACCGAGAAGCAGAAGCGGAATTTCCTGCCGCGCTGCGCCGCCGGGGCGATCTCGGCCTTCCTGCTCACCGAGCCCGATGTCGGCTCCGACCCGGCCCGGCTGGCGTCGACGGCGACTCCGGTCGACGGCGGAGCGGCCTATGAACTGGACGGCGTGAAGCTCTGGACGACCAACGGTGTCGTCGCAGAACTTCTGGTGGTGATGGCCACCGTGCCCAAAGGCGACGGGCACCGGGGCGGTATCAGCGCATTCGTCGTCGAAGCCGACTCGCCCGGCATCACGGTCGAGCGGCGCAACTCGTTCATGGGACTGCGCGGCATCGAGAACGGACTGACCAGGCTGCACAAGGTTCGCGTGCCCGCCGAGAACCTGATCGGCAAGGAAGGCGACGGCCTGAAGATCGCATTGACGACGCTGAACGCCGGCCGACTCTCGATACCCGCGATCTGCGCGGGGTCGGCTAAGTGGTCGCTGAAGATCGCCCGCGAATGGGCCGGTGAGCGCGTGCAGTGGGGCAAGCCCGTGGGCGAGCACGGGGCCGTCGTGGAGAAGATTTCGTTCATGGCCGCGACGAGCTACGCGCTCGAATCGGTCTTGGAATTGTCCGGGCAGATGGCCGACGAAGGCCGCAACGACATCCGGATCGAGGCGGCGCTGGCCAAGCTGTGGTCGAGCGAGATGTCCTGCAAGATCGGCGACGAATTGCTGCAGATCCGTGGTGGCCGCGGTTACGAGACCGCCGAGTCGCTGGCCGCGCGCGGCGAGCGGGCGGTGCCGGTGGAGCAGGTGGTCCGCGACCTGAGGATCAACCGCATCTTCGAGGGCTCCAGCGAGATCATGCGACTGCTGATCGCCCGCGAGGCGGTCGACGCGCACCTGAGTGCGGCGGGTGACCTCGCGAACGCCAAGGCCGACCTCCGCCAGAAGGCCAAGGCTGCCGTCGGCGCCAGTGGGTTCTATGCAAAGTGGTTGCCGCAGCTGGTGTTCGGTGAAGGGCAGCGACCCACCGCGTATCGCGAGTTCGGCAACCTGGCCACGCATCTGCGCTTCGTCGAGCGCTCGGCGCGCAAGCTGGCCCGCAACACCTTCTACGGGATGGCGCGCTGGCAAGCCGCGATGGAACAGAAGCAGGGCTTCCTCGGGCGGGTTGTGGACATCGCCGCCGAACTGTTCGCCATGGCAGCGACGTGTGTGCGGGCGGAGTCCCAGCGGGTCGCCGATCAGGTCCGCGGCGAGCAGTCCTACGAGTTGGCCGAGGCGTTCTGTCAGCAGGCCACCCTGCGGGTGGAGGCGCTGTTCGAAGCCTTGTGGTCCAACACCGACGACGTCGACGCGCGCTTGGCCGCCAATGTGCTCAAGGGCCGCTACGCCTGGGCCGAGGAGGGGATAATCGACCAGTCCGAAGGCACTGGGCCGTGGATCGCGCACTGGGAAGCCGGTGCGTCGACCGAATCCGACCTTGCCCGCCGATTCCTGACCGTGGCGCGAACCTGACGGAGGTCGAGATAACTTCCTATATCGCCGAGGCCGGCGAATTCACCCGTGACACCAAGTACATCGAAACCCGGATCACCGCCGACGGCCGCGATGGCTATCCGGTGGAACCGGGCCGCTATCGGCTGATCGTCGCCCGGGCCTGCCCGTGGGCCAACCGCGCGATCATCGTCCGGCGTCTACTCGGTCTGGAAGATGTTCTGTCGATTGGGTTTTGCGGCCCGACGCACGACAAGCGCAGCTGGACATTCGACCTCGACCCCGACGGCGTCGACCCGGTGCTCAAGATTCCCCGTCTGCAGGACGCGTATTTCGCCCGCTTTCCCGACTATCCGAAAGGCATCACGGTCCCCGCGATCGTCGACGTGCCGAGCGGGGCCGTCGTCACCAATGACTTTCCCCAGATGACGCTGGACCTGTCGACTGAATGGACGGCCTATCACCGCGACGGCGCTCCCAGCTCTATCCCGAAGCGCTGCGCGCCGAGATCGACGAGGTCGACAAGCGGGTCTACACCGAGATCAACAACGGCGTGTACCGCTGCGGCTTCTCCGGCTCACAGCAGGCGTACGAGGCCGCCTACGACCGGTTGTTCTCCGCGCTGGACTGGGTCAGTGGCCGACTGGAAAAGCAGCGTTACCTGGTCGGCGACACGATCACCGAGGCCGACGTCCGGTTGTTCACCACGCTGGCCCGCTTCGACCCCGTCTACCACGGCCACTTCAAGTGCAACCGAAGCAAGCTCTCGGAGATGCCGGTGTTGTGGGCCTACGCGCGAGACCTGTTCCAGACGCCGGGATTTGGCGATACCACCGACTTCGTACAGATCAAGCAGCACTACTACCTGGTGCACAAGGACATCAACCCCAGTGGCATTGTGCCCAAGGGGCCGGAGCTGGCCAACTGGCTGACGCCGCATGGCAGAGAATCGTTGGGCGGCAAGCCTTTCGGCGACGGGACGCCGCCGGGTCCGACCCGCGACGGCGAACAGGTGCCCGCAGGTCACGGCGCGGTCTGACCCGGCCCGGGTTTCGAACTGCGCGATCCCGGACATCCTGCGCGTGTGAACCAGCAAGCCAGTAGTACGCCTGATCCGGAGCCCGAGGACGCCAGGAAGGCGACCGAAGAGCAGCGCGAGGTCCAAGAAGAACTGGACCACCAGGGCGGTGACCCGGACGGGCCCGGTCAACAGCAATCTCGGCACAACACCGCCGGCGAGAGCACGCGCTGAATCCGTGCCCTAGCTCCACACTGTTCGGACCGACCACCGGGCACGTTTGCGAGCCGACCTCACAGTCGTGGAACCGCCGCGCTGCGGCGTCCGCTCGGCTCGCCCTCCTGCTCGACCATCACCGGCCGGTTACCGCCCAGGCCGGGGATCAGCGAGTCGCCGTGGAAGCTGACCACCGTCTGGGCCAGGCCGAGAATCAGCACCGAGGTGACGACGCTGAAACCGACCCACAGGTCGGTGTAGAGCAGCACGCCCATCGCACCGCCGAGCACCCACGCGAGTTGCAGCGTCGACTCCGATCGCCCGAACGCCGACGCGCGCGATTCTTCGGGCAGGTCGTCCTGCAGCGACGCGTCCAGCGCCGCCTTCGCGATGGCGCTCGACCCCGACGTGACCAGCGTGGCGATCACCGCCATCATCTGAGTACCGGCCACCGCGGCCGCCAGCGCGATACCGGTGACCGCCAGGGCGCACCGCAGCACCAGCACCGCGGGTCGGCCCAGCCGCAGCCGGGCGCTGGCGAAGTTGCCGGCGAAGTTGCCGATCGCGGCGGCCGCGCCGATCATGCCGAGCATCGCCAACTGCCGCCAGCCGTTGGCGTGGTGCGCCTTGGCGACGAAAGCCGGATACAGAAACAGGAAGCCGACCATGACCTTGATCGTGCAGTTGCCACACAGCGCGGTGATGATGTTGCGGCCCAACGGTTGTCGTAGTGCTCCGCTGGCCCGTCGCACCTCGTCGGGCCAATTCCGGCGCCGCGTGCCCTGCTCGGTAGCTCAGCGTGGCGGGAACTTCGCCGGCGGTCACCTCGACCCAGCGCGGGATGCGCATGGACAGCACGGCGCCCGCCACGGTGACCGCGATGACGACGAACAGGGCGCCGGGCAGTTGGAGCAGACGGTCGCAGCCGTACTCGATTCCGGCGGCGATGCCGCCGCCGACGATGGTGCCGCCCAGCAGGCCGAACATGGTCAGCCGGGAGTTCACCCGGACCAGGTCGATGGTCGGCGGCATCACCCGCGGCGTGACCGCACTTCGCAGCACGCTGAACGACTTCGACAGCACCATCATCATCAGCGCGCACGGATACAGCACCCAGGACTGATAGCCGCCGGTCGCGGCGTCGTAGTTGGCGATCAGCACCACCGCCAGCGCGGTGCGCAACGCGAACGAGGCCGCCAGTGCGACCCGGCGGCCGTGCTGCAGCCGGTCGAGCGCCGGGCCGATCAGCGGCGCGATCACCGCGAACGGCGCGATGGTGATCAGCAGGTAGAGCGCAACGCGGTCCTTGCTTTCCCCGGTGGCCGCGGCGAAGAACAGCGTGTTGGCCAGCGCGACGGCCATCGCGGCGTCGGTGGCGAAGTTGGCCACCACCGGCCAGGTCAGCGCCGTCAGCCCGGATTTGTCCGCGCCGTCGGCGGTGGCGGCCCGCTGTACCAGGTCGTACATCCGCGAACCCATTTCGCGGCTGCGCTGGGCGGCGGCCCGGGTGACCGTCACGCGTTCCCCGGCTGCGGCGGCGCGCGGCGGCTCAGTGCGGCGCCGGGGTTCGGTGTCACGGTTCAGCGGGGGGAGATAACGGTTGGAGCTGGGCATCGGAGGCCGCTGTGAGCGGCGGTGATCCGGCTCGTCGGTCGGGTAGTTGGCCATGCCGGGATGCTCGGCAGCCGGCCCGCTACGACGACGCCGGCCGGGTGCCGAGCCTCGGCTCGCATCCGGGTGATCACCGCGCCGTCCAGCCATACATCGATTCTCACCCATGCGGCCTGTGCTGGTGCGCAGGCGACCGGTGTGGCCATGCGTCGCATCTGTGCGGCAGAATCAGTGGCACATGGAAACCACGGACGAAGTGACCGGTTCGACCGACCACGGAGTGGTCGCCTGAGTTGGCGACGGTTCTCACCGGCGCGGCCGAGTTGGCGCGTGCCGCCATCGTCGAGGGCAGCGGTGACGACACCGTGGGCGACTACCTCGGCGTCGGCTACGAAGACCCGAGCAGCGCCACCCACCGTTTCCTGGCCCACCTGCCGGGCTACCAGGGCTGGCAGTGGGCGGTCGTGGTGGCCGGCTACCCCGGCGCCGACCATGCAACGGTCAGCGAGGTGGTGCTGGTACCCGGGCCGGAGTCACTACTGGCGCCGGAGTGGTTGCCCTGGGATCAACGCGTCCGGCCCGGCGACCTGAGCCCGGGCGACCTGCTCGCGCCGTCGCTCGGACGACCCGCGGTTGGTGCCGGGTTACCTGGCTTCCGGCGACCCGCAGGTCGACGAGACCGCCGCCGAGATCGGGCTGGGCCGTCGCCAGGTGATGAGCGCCTGGGGTCGCGCCGAGGCGGCGCAGCGCTGGCACGACGGCGACTACGGCCCGCGCGCGCAGATGGCGCAGTCCACCAAAAGGGTCTGCCGCGATTGCGGTTTCTTCCTGCCGTTGGCCGGTTCGCTGGGCGCGATGTTCGGGGTATGCGGCAACGAGTTGTCGGCCGACGGTCATATCGTCGACTTCGAATACGGCTGCGGCGCGCATTCCGACACGCCTGCTCCCGCGGGCAGCGGTTCGCCGATGTACGACCCTTTCGACGACGGTGTGCTCGACGTCAGCGAGAAACCCGCCGAGGCAGCGGTCGTCGAGGAGCCCACGGAGGCGCCCGTCGCCGAGGAGACCTGCAGCCGAGGCGCCGGTGGAGGAGCTTGCGGAGGCATCCGCCGAGGTACCTACCGACGAGCCGGTGGAGCCCAGCTAGCCGTTTTCGGCCGCCGTCTTGATCTTGGCCAGCGAGGCGTTCATTCCCTCGACGAGTTCGCGTTCGAAGTTGTCGGTTCCGCCCATGAGCGCGTTGACGGCCATGCCGGAGATCGGCTTGACGCCGTTCTCGGCATGCCGGCTCTCGATCACCCTGGTGCCGCCGGGGATCGGCTGCAGCTCATAGCTCCAGACGGTGTTGTTCATGTTGACCCGGAACGCCAGCTTTTGGTCCGGCACCAACTCGAGGACGGTGGACGTCGTCGGCCAGACCAACAGGTTGCGGCGGTTGAGGTTGAAGGTCCGGCTGCCGGGACGGACCCTGCCCAGCGGCCGCATCCATCGGCACTGCGGACTCCACTGTGGCATCCGGCGGAAATCGCTGATCAGCGCCCAGACCGTCGAGGCGGGTGCGTTGATGTCGACCTGGGCTTGCAGAAGCGGCGCTGCCATGACCTCTGAACCTCCTAGCTGGTGGGCGGTCGTGGTGAGCCCGGTTTGGGCGCCGCGTGCGCCCCGGCGGGCAGCCGCGCGCTGCCACAGGAAAATGGATGTGCCCAGGACGCCGACCGCCAGCCCGGCCAGAGTCAGCGGGCGCCAGGTCGCCCACGCCGGAACGACGAACGCGGCCACCGCGGCGACCAGCCAGGCCAGCGCACCGATCGCGATGATCGGCCACGGATCCAGCAACGCAGCAGGTAGCGGCGGGGGCTCAACGATCGTGCCGGGCTCGTCGGACATCGAGCATCAACTTAGCGTGAAGTGCCCCGTCTCGGTGATTCGATGTTGACGCCTTCGCGTTCTGTCGTACCCTTCGCGCTGTGATCGATCGCGATAGCCGACTCGCCAGCGACCTGTCGCTGGCGGTGATGCGGCTCTCCCGGCAGCTGCGGTTCCGCCGTCCGCAGTCCCCGGTGTCGCTGTCGCAGCTGTCGGCGCTGGCGACGCTGGCCAACTTCGGCCCGATGACCCCGGGCGCGTTGGCGATCAGGGAGCGGGTTCGCCCGCCGTCGATGACGCGGGTGATCGCCTCGTTGGCCGAGCTGGGTTTCGTGGACCGCGTCGCACACCCCGACGATGGCCGGCAGGTGCTGGTGTCGGTGTCGCAGGCCGGTGCCGAGCTGATGGAGGCCGAACGCCGGGCCAGCCAGGAGTGGCTCGCGCAGCGACTGGAGACGTTGGGCGGTTCCCGAGCGCGACACGCTGCGGGTGGCCGCCGACTTGATTCTTGCCTTGGTCGACGAAAGCCCTTGACCGCGAACGATTCTGACTGCGCCGAGGACTTCGACGGTGTGGTCGTCTGCGATATCGACGATCCCGCCGATGCGCGACTGGACAACTTCCGCGATCTGAACAGCATCGACCGGCGCCCGGATCTGCCCAGCGGCAAGGGCTGGTGATCGCCGAGGGCGTGCTGGTCGTGCAGCGGATGCTGGCCTCGCCGTTCACGCCGTTGGCGTTTCTCGGCACCGACCGCAGGCTCACCGAGCTCAGGGCGGACCTGTATGGCAATTCGGCTCCGTACTACCGGGTTTCGGCCGAGGTGATGGCTGAAGCGGTCGGCTTTCATCTCAACCGCGGCGTGCTCGCCGCGGCGCGTCGGGAACCCGAGCGCACCGTCGCCGATGTGGTCGAGCGGCGCCAGGACCGTCGTGGTGCTCGAGGGCGTCAACGATCACGAGAACCTGGGCGCCATCTTCCGCAACGCGGCCGGGCTGGACGTCGACGCCGTCGTATTCGGGAGCGGCTGCGCCGACCCGCTGTACCGGCGCGCGGTGCGCGTCTCCATGGGGCATGCCCTGCTGGTGCCGTTTGCCCGGGCCGACGAATGGCCGGCAGAGCTGAAGGCATTGCAGCAGAGCGGTTTTCGGCTGCTGGCGATGACGCCTGGCGCTGACGCGAAAACGCTTGCCCGAGGCGATGGCGGCAGGTGCGCGGCGAGCGGGTCGCCATTCTGGTCGGCGCCGAGGGGCCAGGCCTGAGCTATGCCGCGATGAAGGCGAGCGACCTACGGGTGCGGATCCCGATGTCACGCGGCACCGATTCGCTCAACGTCGCCACCGCCGCGGCGCTGGCGTTCTACGAGCGGGCCGCGCGGTGACGATGCGGGCGGTGCAACCGCCCGGGGAGGAACCGGGCAATCAGGCTAGGCTCGGTTGATGGCCGACGAATCCACGCCCTGGGCAACGGGTTTGACCGTCGCGGGATTCGTCGCCGCGGTCGCCGCGGTCGCAGTGGTCGTGCTGAGTCTGGGCCTGATCCGGGTGCATCCGCTGCTCGCCGTCGGGCTGAATGTCGTTGCGGCCGGGGGCTGGCGCCCACGCTGTGGGGATGGCGGCGCACGCCGGTGCTGCGCTGGTTGGTGCTCGGCGGCGGAGTGGGTGTGGCGGGCGCGTGGTTGGCCCTGGTTGCGATGGCGCTTTAGCGCTGCCCGCTGGAGCGAACGCCCAGCAGGACGTCTTCCCACGCCGGCACCGCGGGCTTGCCGCGACGGGCGCGGGGCTGCTCGGCCGGGTGCTCGGCCTCTGGGCCATCTGAGACGGCAGGGGCCGCGACGACCGGGGCGGCGCCGCGCGCTGGCAGGGGTGTCTCGGGCTCGTCGAAATCGAGCTGGGCCAGCGGCGCAACCGGCCGCAGCAGTGGACGGTCGAAGTTCGGGTCGATCAGCTCGCTGGCCGCGTCGTCCACCGCGGTGACCGTGCCGCCGTGAGCGCCGGGGCAGAAGCGGAAGTGCGCGAGGTTGTCGGAGCGACCGGCCTTCCAGCCCAGCTGCACGGTCCAGCGGCCGTCCTCGTTGCGCCAGGCGTCCCAGGTGGTGCTGTCCGGGTTCAGGCCGCGCGCCACCAGCGACGCGGTGACGGTCTCCAGCAGCGTCAGCACCGCGGGGCCGTCACCGAGCACGGGATGGGCGGCGGTTGCCAGCTCGGCCGCCCGCGAGCGCTCCAACAGCACCGGGTGGGCGAATCGCTCGACCCGCTCGATGTCCACCCCGTCGGCCGCCGCAAGCTGCTCGACGGATGCACCCGCGCGGATGCGAGCCTGAATATCCCTGGGACTCAACATGTTGGTGACCTCGATGTCGATGTGGGTCTGATTCACCCGGGCTCCGTCGCCGCGC
Organism: uncultured Actinomycetota bacterium; assembly: GCA_963796825.1. Classification (GTDB taxonomy): domain Bacteria; phylum Actinomycetota; class Actinomycetes; order Mycobacteriales; family Mycobacteriaceae; genus Mycobacterium. The sequence goes on along the minus strand of CAWCNE010000002.1, from coordinate 648,987 downwards.
ACCGCCGCGCGCAATCGGTCGTCGACGCGGATCGTGAACTTGTCTGCGGGGTTGTCACCCTCGCAGATGATGTGTTTGCCGTCGAGATCGAGTCCGACGATCTTGAGTTCCCGCATGGTGTCTCCTCGCAGGGTTCTCGCAGACCAGCGCGCCAGGCCTGTCAGGGCGCACTGTAACTCAGCGGGCGGCCGCGGCCCGGGTGGACACGCGGCAACACCTGGGCTTTTTCTCGGTGAACGCTAGATTCGCTCGACCACCCAGTCGATGCATTCGGTCAGCGCGCTGACGTCGTCCGGCTCGACGGCCGGGAACATCGCGACCCGCAACTGGTTGCGTCCGAGTTTGCGGTACGGCTCGACATCGACGATGCCGTTGGCGCGTAGCACCTTGGCGACCGCCGCGGCGTCGACATCGTCGTTGAAGTCGATGGTGCCGACCACCTGGGAGCGCAGCTTGGGGTCTGCGACGAACGGCGTGGTGAACGCCCGCTCCTGCGCCCAGCTGTACAGCCGACCCGAGGAGTCGGCGGTGCGCTTGACCGCCCAGTCCAGGCCGCCGTTGCCGTTGAGCCAGTCGACCTGCTCGGCCAGCAGCACCAGCGTCGCGATGGCCGGGGTGTTGTAGGTCTGGTTCTTGAGGCTGTTGTCCACGGCGATCGGCAGCGACAAGAAGTCGGGCACCCATCGGTTCGACGCCGCGATCGCCTCGATCCGGCCCAGCGCGGCTGGGCTCAGGATCGCCAGCCACAGGCCACCGTCGGAGGCGAAGTTCTTCTGCGGCGCGAAGTAGTAGGCGTCGGTGTCGGCGATGTCGACCGGGAGCCCGCCGGCGCCGGAGGTGGCGTCGATGACGACCAGCGCATCGCCGGCGTCGCGCGGTCGGACGACGGGCACCGCGACACCCGTCGAGGTCTCGTTGTGGGCCCAGGCGATGACGTCGACCGACGGGTCGCCCTGCGGGTCGGGAGCGCTGCCGGGATCGGCCTTGACGATGATCGGGTCGCCGACGAAGGGGTTCTTGGCCACCGAGGACGCGAATTTGGCGCTGAACTCGCCGTAGCTCAGGTGCAGCGACCGCTTGTCGATCAGGCCGAAGGCTGCGGCGTCCCAGAACGCGGTCGCGCCGCCGTTGCCCAGCACCACCTCGTAGCCGTCGGGCACCGAGAAGAACTCCCGCAGCCCGGTGCGGACCCGGCCGACCAGATCCTTGACCGGCGCCTGGCGGTGCGACGTGCCGAAAAGCGCGGCGGCGCTGGTGGAAAGGGCCTGCAGCTGTTCGGGTCGGACCTTCGAGGGGCCGGATCCGAAGCGTCCGTCGCCGGGTTTGATGTTGTCGGGGATCGTGAGCTGGTCAGCCATGTTCACCAGGTTAGTGACCCGGCCGACGGCGACTTTCAGCCGGTCGGACATGTGATCGGCGTCACAGTGCACATGTGTTCACGGATACAGCACAGTGGCTATTTGGGGTCTAGTAAGTTCCCGATACCTTGGGTACTGTGTTGGACACAGACCATCCAAATGTAAACCTCATTGGGGAGGCCAGGGCATGGCTCAGACAGGAACCGCCGAGAAGAAGGCGCGGACCAAGATCATCCGCCGCTGGCGTCGCAACATGGACGTCCAGGACGACCTCAAGTACGTGGAGATGCTGAACACACTGTCCGAGGGGTCGGTGCGTCGCAATTTCAACCCGTACACCGACATCGACTGGGACTCGCCGGAATTCGCGGTCATCGACAACGACCCGCGCTGGATCCTGCCGAAGACCGACCCGCTGGGCCGGCACTCCTGGTACCAGTCGCAGCCCCACGACCGGCAGATCGAGATCGGCATGTGGCGTCAGGCCAATGTCGCCAAGGTCGGTCTGCACTTCGAGTCGATCCTGATCCGTGGCCTGATGGAGTACGCCTTCTGGGTGCCCAACGGCTCACCGGAATACCGGTACTGCCTGCACGAGGCGGTCGAAGAGTGCAACCACACGATGATGTTCCAGGAGATGGTCAACCACATCGGTCGCGACGTTCCCGGTATGCCGCGACTGCTCAAGTGGATCCAGCCGTACATCCCACTGGTCGCCGGCCCGCTGCCGATCCCGTTCTGGTTCGGCATCCTCGCCGGCGAAGAGCCGATCGACCACACCCAGAAGAACGTGCTGCGTGAGGGCAAGGAACTGCACCCGATCATGGAGCGGGTGATGGCGATCCACGTGGCCGAGGAGGCTCGCCACATCTCGTTCGCGCACGAGTACCTGCGCAAGCGCGTGCCGGACCTGCCGCGCCGCAAGCGTTTCTGGCTCTCGTTGTACGTGCCGATCACCATGCGCGTCTTGTGTTCGGCGATCGTGGTGCCGCCCAAGGCTTTCTGGAAAGAGTTCGACATCCCGCGCCAGGTGCGCAAGGAGGTGTTCTTCCCTTCACCCGAGTCGCGTCAGATGCTGCGCGACATGTTCGGTGACGTCCGGATGCTGTGCCGCGACACGGGTTTGATGAACCCGTTGGCCAAGCTGATCTGGAAGATCTGCAAGATCGACGGCAAGCCGTCGCGCTACCGCAGTGAGCCCCAGCGCCAGCACCTGACGGTCGCTGCCTAGGAACCGATGCCGCACATTATTACCCAGTCGTGCTGTAGCGACGGGTCCTGTGTCTACGCCTGCCCGGTGAACTGTATTCACCCATCGCCGGACGAGCCGGAATTCGCTTCCGCTGAAATGCTTTACATCGATCCGGTGGCGTGCGTGGACTGCGGTGCCTGCGTGAGCGCGTGCCCGGTGGGCGCCATTGCCCCCGACTCCCGCTTGACGACTGAGCAGCTGCCGTTCATCGCGCTCAACGCGAGTTTCTATCCGGATCGTCCGGCTGATAAGAAGCTGCCGCCGACATCCAAACTGGCGCCGGTGATTCCGGCACCGGAGGTCCACGGTAAGCACAGCGGCCCGTTGACGGTGGCGATCGTGGGGTCCGGGCCGGCCGCGATGTATGCCGCCGACGAGTTGCTGACCCAGCAGGGCGTGCGGGTCAATGTTTTCGAAAAGCTGCCCACCCCTTACGGATTGGTGAGGGCCGGGGTAGCGCCGGATCATCAGACCACCAAGCGGGTGACCAAGCTGTTCGACCGGATCGCGCGTCGTCGCGAGTTCCGGTTCTTCCTCAACGTCGAGGTCGGCAATCAGCTCAGCCACGACGACGTGCTCGCACATCACCACGCCGTCATCTACGCATCGGGCGCGCCCAACGACCGCCGCCTCGACATCGACGGGATGGATCTGCCCGGCACCGGCACCGCCACCGAATTGGTGGCATGGATCAACGGGCATCCCGATTTCGTCGATCTGCCAGTCGATCTCAGCCACGAGCGGGTCATTGTCGTTGGAAACGGCAACGTCGCGTTGGATGTGGCCCGCGTACTGACGGCCGACCCGGACGAGCTGGCTCACACCGACATCTCCGACCAGGCGCTGACCGCTCTGCGCGGGTCGCGGGTGCGTGAGGTTGTCATCGCCGCCCGGCGCGGGCCCGAGCATTCGGCGTTCACGTTGCCCGAGCTGATCGGGTTGACCACGACAGCGGAAGTCGTTCTCGCCGAGGCAGATCGCGAGGCGGTGCTGCGCGACCTCGCCACCGTCACCGACACCGTGACGAAGCAGAAGCTGGAAATCCTGAGCCAGCTCGGTGACGCCGCGACGCCCGTGCGGCCGACGTCGCGGCCGCGGATCCGGCTGGCCTACCACCTGACGCCGCAACGCGTGTTGGGAGAGCGGCAAGCCGGCGGGATGGAGTTCGGGGTCACCGGCACCGACGACGTGCAGACCATCGACGCCGGACTGGTGTTGACGTCAATTGGCTACCACGGCAAGGCAATCAAAGACCTACCGTTCGACGATAAGGCGGGCGTGGTGCCCAACGACGGCGGCCGCGTCATGCACCCCGGCGCGAACACGCCGGTCGACGGGCGCCTACGTCGCAGGGTGGATCAAGCGCGGTCCGACCGGGTTCATCGGCACCAACAAATCCTGCGCGGCGCAAACCGTGCAGCGACTGGTCGACGACTACAACGCCGGCCTGTTGCGCGACCCGATCGGCAAACCGGCGGCGCTGGACAAGCTGGTGCGCGAACGTCAGCCCGAGGTCGTCGACGCCAATGGCTGGCGTGCCATCGACGCCGCGGAGGTCGCGCGAGGCGAACTCGCCGACCGGCCGCGCAACAAGTTCACCTCGATCGCGGACATGCTCGACGTCGCGTCGTCGGCGCCGTCGCCGTCACTGCGGCACCGGGTGGCCGATCGGCTCCGGGAACTGGCCGACCTGACTTAACTGCCCTGGCCGCCATTCATCGCCGCGGCCAGCTCCTCGTGGCTGACCTCTTTGACCGGCTGGCCGAGCGACCAGTGGTGACCGAACGGATCGGCGACCATGCCGTAGCGGTCGCCCCAGAACTGGTCCTCGAGCGGGACGATCTCGGTCGCGCCGGCATCCAGCGCCCGCTGGAACGCGGCGTCGACGTCGCTCACCGTCAGGTGGATGGTGACCGGTGTGCCGCCCAGCGACGGCGGGGTCATCGACTTACCGCCGGACATCTCCGGGAAGTCGTCGTTGAGCATCACCAGGAAGCCGTTGATGCGCACCGAGGCGTGGACCAGCTTCCCGTCGGGTCTGGGCAGGCGCATGACCTCGACCGCGCCAAAAGCCTTGACGTAGAAGTCGATCGCCGCGGCAGCATTGTCGACGGTCAGGTGCGGGGAAAGAGCGGGTTCGACAGCGATCGCCATCGGGGCCTCCTAAGTGTCGGTGCGTAGCCCGGGTGGGCTTACGGGTATTGACCCGAGCCGCGGTGCAATCTCATCACCGGCCACCGACACGAGGGCATTAGTCCGTGTGGACGCGGTCCCAACCCTCGACCGAGTCCGGGTTGCGCGGCCCGGGGCCGACGTAGATGGCGGCCGGGCGAACCAGCTTGCCCAGCCGCTTCTGCTCGAGGATGTGCGCGCACCACCCGGCGGTCCGGCCGCAGGTGAACATCGCCGGCATCATCCGGGCCGGCACCTCGGCGAAGTCGAGGATCACCGCGGCCCAGAACTCGACGTTGGTCTCGATCGCCCGGTCCGGACGGCGCTCGCGCAACTCGGCCAGCGCGGCCTGCTCGACGGCCGCCGCCACCTCGTAGCGCGGTGCGCCCAGTCGCTTGGCGGTCGCCCGCAGGACGCGGGCCCGCGGGTCTTCGGCGCGGTACACCCGGTGCCCGAAGCCCATCAGCTTCTCTTTGCGGTCCAGGATCCCCTTGACCAGGCCGCGCGCGTCATCGGTCCGCTCGACCTCTTCGAGCATCGGCAGCACCCGCGCCGGCGCTCCGCCGTGCAGCGGGCCGCTCATCGCGCCCACCGCCCCCGACAACGACGCCGCTACGTCGGCGCCGGTTGAGGCGATCACCCGCGCGGTGAACGTCGACGCGTTCATGCCGTGCTCGGCGGCCGACACCCAGTAAGCGTCGACGGCCTCGACATGCTTGGGATCCGGCTCGCCCTGCCACCGGGTCATGAAACGCGCTGTGACGGTTGAGCATTCGTCGATCACGCGCTGCGGAACGGCGGGCTGGTAGATGCCGCGGGCCGACTGCGCGACATAGGACAGCGCCATCACCGACGCGCGGGCCAACTGGTCGCGGGCGGTGGTCGTCGTCGATGTCGAGCAGCGGCTCGATACCCCCAGATCGGCGCCAGCATCGCCAGACCGGCCTGCACGTCGACCCGCACATCGCCGCTGTGGATCGGAAGCGGGAACGGCTCGGCGGGCGGCAGTCCGTCACCGAATTTTCCGTCCACCAGCAAAGCCCACACGTCGCCGAAAGTGACGTGCTGGCCGACCAGGTCTTCGATGTCGACACCGCGGTAACGCAGGGCACCGCCGTCCTTGTCGGGCTCGGCGATCTCGGTGGTGAATGCCACCACGCCCTCGAGTCCGGCAACGAAATTCTCCGGGATCTTGTCAGAGGTGACAGTCATGACCGAATTCTCCCACGCGATCGCGGGTCGGTTGCTACCGGTCGGTAACTCAACGGCTCTCGACTGCCGATGCTGGCTGGTAGCGTGCGGCGTCTCCGTAAAGCCGCGTTGGCGCTGGCGTCGGGCTGACCTACGCCGAAAAGCGTTGTGCGGCCCGGGTATGAACAGGGTTGACGTTGACCGCACGCGCGGCGAGTGCGCGTCGGCGCCGCCATGGGTTGCGGCGCTCAGTTGTCGGCCCCATGTCCAACCGCGGTAGGTAATCCTCGAAGCCACAATGTGATTGAGCTCCTACACATTGCCGACCGCGGCCGACCCTGGCACAACACAGGCTAGTTTTTGGTCGGTGGTGGTTGGGGCTGGAAGGGCTCATACCACCACCAGTCGGCGCGCTCGCCGGTGGTCCTGGGCAGGGCGCTACGGCGGGCGGGGGTTGAGTTGGTGGGTGCGCCAGCGGTCCCGGGCTCAGTGATCGGCCGGCGTCGTCGATGACGACGAGGGCGGATGCGGGTCCGGTGATGGTGATCACGCCACGATGGTGCAATCGATGATGATAGGGGCATAGCAGCACTAGGTTGGCCAGCTCAGTGGGGCCGCCGTCTTCCCAGTGCCGGATGTGGTGGGCGTGCAGGCCGCGGGTGGCACCGCAGCCAGGAACCACGCACATGCGGTCGCGATACTCCAGCGCGCGACGAAGCCGCCGGCTGACCAGACGGGTCGCCCGGCCGGCACCGATGGGCTCGCCGTGACGTTCGAACCAGACTTCACACGTGGCATCACATGTCAGGAATCGCCGTTCGGCGTCGGTGAGCAGTGGACCCAGATGCAGGGCGGCAGCGCGCTGCTCAACGTCGACATGCACCACCACCGTCGTGTGCTGCCCGTGTGGACGGCGGGCCACCTCGGCGTCCCATCCAGCCTCGACCAGACGCAGAAATGCCTCGGCGGTGCCGGGCAACGGGGGCCGCCGATCCGAACCGCCCGCGCCATCGCCGTGATCGCGCTTCCACTCGGCGATCAGCGCGTCACGATGAGAAGCCAAGGCGGCGTCGAACTTCGCAGCGTCATGGCGACCGAGGGTGATCCGGTAGCAGCTGCCCTGCTCGGTATTAGTCGTGGTGATCGAGCGCTCGGGCTCTTGCCGAGGTTCGGGTTCGGGTCGCGGTTCCAGCTTGACCGCGGTGCGTAGCTGATTGACCGACGCGCAGGCCGCCAGCTGCGCGTAGTGCTCATCGGATCCCTGGCCTGCCCGCGCCGCGATGACGCCCACCTGATCCAGCGACAGTCGACCCTCCCGCATGCCTTGCGGCGCAGCGTGGGAACTCCGTCAGCCGGCCCGCGATGGTGGTGATCGTGTGGGCGTTTGCCGGCGAGCAGCCCGTCTTCCAGGCCACCAATGCAGGCACCGACCGCGCACCGGTGGCGCCCCACAATTGGTCGCGATCGATCTCGGCGATGATCTCAACGATGCGCCCATCGATTGCGTTGCGCTGACCGGTCAATTCCGCCAGCTCCTCGAACAACACCTCAAGACGCTCGCAAGGACTGACCAGCACGGTGCCAGCGGATGCGGTCGAAGACATGACGTCATCATCGCAGCCACCTCCGACAAATTCCGGGTGCCCGATTGTCGATGCTGAACGCGAGTAGCGTTGGCGCGATGGCGGGACCGGATAACGAGCACCTGGCGGCGATGCGCAAGGAGTACGGCTCCAAGGAGCGCGACGGCAGCCCCGATCTTGACGTCGACTGGCTCGATGACGGTTGGCTTGCGTTGTTGCGCAAGTGGATTGGTGAGGCTGAGCGCGGTGGCGTTGCCGAACCCAACGCGATGGTGTTGGCCACCGTGGAGTCGGGACGGCCGGTCAGCCGGTCGGTGCTGTGCAAGGGCGTCGACGAAGACGGCATCGTCTTCTTCTCGAACTACGACTCGGCCAAGGGCGAACAGCTGGCTCAGACGCCGTACGCCTCGGCGACCTTTCCGTGGTACCTGCTGAACAGGCAGTTCCATATCCGCGGACCGGTCACCAAAGTCGATCCGCAGGACACCGAGAACTACTGGAACAACCGGCCGCGCGGCTCGCAGTTGGGCGCGTGGGCGTCACACCAGTCCCAGGTGATCGACTCCCGCGCCGCGCTGGTCGATCAACTGGCCGAGGTGACGGATCGCTTCGCCGACTCCGAGCAGATCCCGGTGCCGCCGCACTGGGGCGGCTACCGCATCGCGCCCGCGGAGATCGAGTTCTGGCAGGGCCGAGAAGACCGGCTGCACAACCGAATTCGTGTGGTCGGTGGACGCGTCGAACGCCTCCAGCCTTAAGGAGAAGCCGGCCGGTCGAGTTCGTCAAAACGGGCGAGCGCGGCGTCAAGGTCTGCCTCGTCGAATAGCTCACAGTGCTTGACCAAGCCGCCTCGATCGTCAAAAGTAGGATCATCCGCCACTCCGCGTCGAAACCCTCTCGCGACGACCCGTAAGCCGAGTGGATGAGAACAGCTCCGGCGTCGCTTATCCGAGGCACGGCCTCGATGTAGATCTTGATGTCCGGGGTGAGATCCCACGCGGCACGCAGGTACGCGGTCAGACCGTCGCCTGCGAACGTGGTGCGCGCCCTGTGGTCAATGTTCGCCCAATCCGATGTCTTCGGCGGTAGCTCGTGCCTGTTGAGAGTGGCGTAGGCATTCGTGATGAACGTCCATACGGGCGAGTACGCAGCCGCTTCGCCGGCGAGGTAACGGGCGTCAAGCTCCGCGATGGCGGCGTCGATGTCGTCGGCGTCGAACGCTATGAACGCTGTGATCCGGTCTTCGGCGTCGATCTCGACGAGCTGTAGGAAGTCGACGTGGAACGGGTCGGGTTCCCCGTGGCCGCGCGAGTATCGGGCGTGGGCGAGGGCGAGACGTTCTCCGCGGGTGGCTATGGCATCTGAAGTCGCATTCGTGATCTCGACGTCGGTGACTGCCCGCAAGTCTTCGATCAATGCATCCCGACCGGGTCTGCTGCCGCCGCCCACGACAGGGCGGCGATCGTCGCTGTAAAGGTCGGCGGTCAGCATGTCCGCGATCGCGTCCCAGTCACTGGTGGCGAAATGCGCTTGGAACCGTTCGTACGACTTGGCTTGCCGCATTTTCCAGTCGCGGCGCCTGCGTGGCTGCAGTTCGTCAAAGCGGGCGAGCGCGGCGTCGAGGTCTGCTTCGTCGAAAATCTCGCAGCGGCTGATCAGGTCGCCTTCGACCGTGAAGATGTCCGATCATCGCGCCACTCGGCATCGAAGCCCTCGTGTGAAGTCCCCGCTCGCCACATGGGTGATGACCGCTCCGAGGTCGCTCAGCCGATGTACGGCCTCGATGTAGATGCTTAAGCGTCCGGCGTGATTTCAAACGCCGCACGGATGATATCGGCATCAGGTCGCCGGACTCGATCGCTGTAACGCGCCGATGGTCGATGTCGACGAAGTCCGCAGTCGTCGCGGGAAGTTCGTGCCTGTTGAACGCGGCGTACGCTCTGCATAATGACCGACCACGTGTGCGCGTGGGCGGCCGCTTCGCCGGCGAGGTATCGGGCGTCGAGTTCTTTGATGGCAGCGTCGATGTCGTCAGGGTCGAACACGACCTGTGGCTGCGATCCGCTCGTCGGCGTCGATCTCGATGACGCTGAGCACCTCGGTGTAGAACGCCTCGGGCCGCTGGTCGCGGCCCGAGCATGCGGGCACGAATGAGGGCGAGGCGCTCGCCGCGGGTCGCAATGACTGTCCGACGTCAATGTTCGCGACCCCGAGGTCGGCGAGCGGCCCGCATGTTTGCGATCGCGGCGTCTCGACCGTGTCGGATCCGGCGTTCACGACCCGACGGCGATCGTCGGTGTAAATGTCGTCGGCCAGTAGTCTCGGCCATTGCGTCCCAGTCGCGGGCCGCGAAGTGCGCGCAGAAGCGTTCGCCTACTCGGCTTGCCGCGTTTTCCAGTCGCCGGCGCCTGCGGCTGTAGTTCCTCAAAGCGGGCGAGCGCGGCGTCGAGGTCCGTCTCGTCGAAGAGCTCGAACGCGGCTGATCAGGTCGCCTTCGACAGTCAGAAGTTGCGATCATCCGCCACTCGGCTTCGAAGCCCTCCTGCGAGGTCCCGTGCAACTCGCTGGGTGACGACCGCTCCGAGGTTGCTCAGCCGATGCACCGCCTCGATGTGGATGTTGAGGTCTGGCGCGAGGTCCAACCTAGCGCGGATGTAGTGCGGTCAGGTCGCCGGGTCGAACGTTATCCCGTCGCCGGTGGTCGATGTTCACCCAGTCCGCGTCGTCGCAGGGATTTCGTGCCGGTTGAGCGCGGCGTTAAACCTTGCGCAATGACCGACCACGTGTGCGCGTAGGCGGCCGCCTCGCCGGCGAGGTATCGGGCATCGAGTTCCTCGAAGGCGGCGTCGATGTCGTCGTCGTCGAACAGGACGGCAGCGACGAGCCGGTCGTCGGCGTCGATTTCGACGATGCTGAGCATCTCGGCGGCAGAACGTCATCGGGCCGCTGAGCCACGCACCGAGATGCGAACGCGAATGAGCGCGAGGCGCTCGCCCGCGGGTCGCGATTACGGTCGACGTCAATGTCCTCGAACCCGACCTCGGCCACTGCTCGCATGTTTGCGACTTGGGCATCTCGACCGCGTAGGACACCGGCGTTCACAACCCGACGCCGATCGTCGCGAGCAAAAGTCGTCGGCCATTAGTCTCGGCCATCGCCGCCCACTCGCGGGCCGCGAAGTACTTCCAGAAGCGTTCGACCACTTGGCTTGCCGCGTTTTCCAGCCGCGGCGCCTGCGGTTGCAGCTCGTCGAATCGCGCGAGCGCGGCGTCGAGGTCCGCCTCGTCGAAGATTTCGCAGCGGCTGATCAGGTCGCCTTCGACCATGAAAATGGCGATCTCCGCCACTCGGCGTCGAAGCCCTCTTGCGAAGTCCCACTGAGTATCGTGGGTGACGACCGCTCCGAGGTTGCTCAGCCGGTGCACGGCCTCGATGTAGATGCTTGACGTCCGGCGTGATATCCCAGGTAGCACGGATGATGCGGGACCAGTATCGCTCGGCTCGAACGCTTACCACCGCCGATGGTCGATGTTCACCCAGTCCGGCGTCGTCGCGGGGAGTTCGTGCCGGTTGAATGCGGCGTAGGCCTGCGATGATCACCGACCATGTGTGCGCGTGGGCGGCCGCTTCGCCGGCGAGGTAGCGTGCGTCGAGTTCCGCGAAGGCGGCATCGATGTCGTCGGGGTCAAACGTGACGACCGCCGCGATCCGCTCGTCGGCGTCGATCTCGACGATGATGAGCAGCTCGGTGACGAAACGCCTCGGGTCCGTGGTCGCGGCCCGAGAAGCGGATACGCAGTGAGGGCGAGGCGCTCGCCGCGGGTCGCGATGACGGTCGACGTTATGTTCGCGACGCCGACCTCGGCGACTCGCTCGCATGTTCGCGATCTCGCGCATCGCGACCGTGCCGGATTCCCGCGCCCACCACACGACGACGATCGTCGTTGGAAATGTCGTCGGCCAGCATCTCCGCCATCGCGTCCCAGTCGCGGGCCGCGAAGTGCGCTTAGAAGCGCTCGGACTGCTTGGCTTGCCGCGTTTTCCAGTCGCGGCGCCTGCGGGTGTAATTCGTCGAAGCGGGCGAGCGCGGCGTCGAGGTCTGCCTCGTCGAAGAGCTCGAACCGGGAGACCAGGTCGCCTTCGAATGCGAAAAGGGCGACCTCGCGCCATTCGAAAGCGAAGCCCTCGTGTGAGGTCCCAGCAACTACTTCTGTGACGACCACCCCAAGGTTGCCCAGCCGGTGCACAGCTTCGAGGTGCCCCTTGATCTTCGGGGCGACGTCATGGGTGGCACCTATGTATGCGGTCACGTCACCAGGCGCGAACGCTATTCCCGAACGGTGGTCGATGTTCACACAGTCCGCCGTCGTCGCGGGGACTTCGTGTCGGTTGTACGCGGCTTGGACCTTCGTAATGGCCGTCCATATGTGCGCGTGGGCGGCCGCTTCGCCGGCGAGGTACCGGGCATCGAGCTCCTCGAAGGCGGCGTCGAGGTCGTCGGGGTCGAATCACGATCTGTGCCGCGATGCGCCCGTCGGCGTCGATTTCGGCGATGATGAACTGCTCGGTGACGAACTCCCCGTACCGAGCATCGCTGTTCGGGTAACGCACGCGAGTGAGGGCGAGGCGCTCCCCGCGGATCGCGACAACGGTTGACGTTGAGTTCGCAACAGCCTCGGCGAAGGCTCGCATGTTCGCGATCACGACATCGCGGCCTTCCCAGAGCCCGGTATTCACCACACGGACGCCGATCCTCGATGTAAGTACGTCGTCGGCCAGTATCTCGGCGATCGGCTGTCCCAGTCGTGAGCCGCGAAGTACGCGAAGTAACGGTCCTCTACTCGGTTGCCGCGTTCTCCAGCCGCGGCGCCTGCGGATGCAGTTCGTCGAAGCGGGCGAGCGCGGCGTCGAGGTCTGCCTCGTCGAACATTTCGCAGGCGGCTGATCCGATCGGCTTCGACAATCAGAACCTGGATCATTCGCCACTCGGCATCGAAGCCTTCAGTCGACGTCCCATGTTGCACATGGGTGACGACCGCTCCGAACCCGCTGAGCCGATGCACCGCCTCGATCCGAATAATGAGGTCTGGTGTGAGGTCCCAGATGTCGCTAAGGGTCTCGGACATGGTGCTGGATTCGAACGGGGTAGCCCGCCGGCGATCGACAGTCGCTAGGTCCTCGGCCGGGAGTTCGTGCCGGTTGAATGCGGCGTAACCCTCGGCAATAACCGACCACGGGTGTGCGAAGTCGGCTGCCTCACCGGCGAGGTATCGGGCATCCAACTCCGCGAAGGCGGCGTCGATGTCGTCTGCATCGAACACGACGCGTGCCACGAACTGGTTTTCCGCATTGATTTCGAGGACGCACAGCGTCTCAGACGCTTTGGACTCGGACCAGCCGACCCCAGACGCAGTGACGACCGAGGAATAGACGCCTCCCTCGGACCGCGATCACGGTTAACGTTGCACTCCTGACTCCGATTTCGGCGAGAGCCCGCACGTTTGCGATCTCCGCATCTCGACCGTGCCTGACCCCGGCGTTCACGACCTGACGACGATCCTCCACGCAAATGTCATCAGACAGTATTTCCGCCATAGGCGTCCCAGTCGCGGGTCGCGAAGTAGGTCAAGAAGCGTTGCTCCACTTGGCTCGCCGCGTTCTCCAGCCGCGGCGTCTGCGGGTGCAGTTCATCAAAGCGAGCGAGCGCGGCGTCGAGGTCTGCCTCGTCGAAGATTTCGCAGCCGGTTATCCGGTCGCCTTCGACGGTCAAGACGTCGATCGCCCGCCACTCGGCGTCGAAGCCTTCGGGCGAGCTCCCCGACGCCGTATGGGTGATGACCGCTCCGAAAGTGTCGAGCCGATGCACCGCCTCGATGTGGATCTTCAGGTCTGGCGTGAGATCCCAAATGGCGCGGAGGATCTCGGTCATGGTGCCGGACTCGAACGGGGTAGCGCGCCGGCGATCGACGGTAGCCCAGTCCGTCGCGGGAAGTTCGTGCCTGTTGAACGCGGCGTAGGCCTCTGCAACAACCGACCACGTGTGCGCGTGGGCGGCCGCTTCGCCGGCGAGGTACCGGGCGTCGAGTTCCGCGAAGGCGGCGTCGATGTCGTCGAGGTCGAACACGACGATGCGCCGCGATCCGACCGTCGGCGTCGATTTCGACGAGGCCGAGCACCTCGGTGACGAACGCCTCGGGTCCTGCATCGCGGACCGAGAAGCGGGTACGGATGAGGGCAAGGCGCTCGCCGCGGGTCGCGATGACGGTCGACCGTGATGTTCGCGATCCCGAGGTCGGCGATCGCCCGCATGTCCACGATCTCGGCATCTCGACCGTGTCGGATTCCCGCGCCCACGACCCGCCGGCGATCGTCGTGGAAAATGTCGTCGGCCAGTATCTGCGCGACGGCGTCCCAGTCGCGGTGCCGCGAAGTGCGCCAGAAGCGCTCGGCCACTCGGCTTGCCGCGTTTTCCAGCCGCGGTGTCTGCGGGTGCAGTTCATCGAAGCGGGCGAGCGCGGCGTCGAGGTCTGCCTCGTTGAATATTTCGCAGCGGCTGAGCAGGTCGCCGTCGACCATCAGAATGATGATCTCGCCCGATTCGACTTCGACGCCTTCCTGCGAAGTCGCATGCGTTGCGTGGGCGACGACCGCTCCGAGGTTGGTCAATCGGTGCACGGTCGCGACATCGATTCTGGCTTCCGACGTGATGTCCCAAAAGGCACGGATGTTCGGGGTCAACGCATTTGGCTCGATTGTGCCGAAGTGGCGATGGTCGACATTCGCCCAGTCCGGCGTCGTCGCAGGGAGCTCGCGGCGGTTCAGCGCGGCGTAGGCCTGCGCAATAACCGACCACGTGTGCGCGTGGGCGGCCGCTTCGCCGGCGAGGTAGCGGGCGTCGAGTTCCTCGAAGGCAGCGTCGATGTCGTCGAGGTCGAACATGACGACGCGCCGCGATCCGGCTCGTCGGTGTCGATCTCGACGACGCACGAGCACCTCGGTGCGGAACGCGTCCGGCGCTTGGTCGCGTCCCGAGAAGCGGAAACGAGTGAGGGCGAGGCGGTGCGCCGCGGGTCGCGATGACGGTCGACGTTGCGCATGCTCGATTCCGGCGATTGCCCGCATGCGTGCTCGCCGAGTCTCGGCATCTCGACCGTGCAGGATTCCGGCGTTCACCACCCGACGACGATCGTCGTTGCAAAAGTCGTCGGCCAGGATCTCGGCCATGGCGTCCCAGTCGCGGGCCGCGAAGTACGCCAGGAAGCGCTCGATCCACTTGGCTTGCCGCGTTTTCCAGTCGCGGCGCCTGCTGGCTGCAGTTCCTCGAACCGCGCGAGCGCGGCGTCGAGGTCTGCCTCGTCGAAGATCTCGCAGCGGTTGACCAGGTCGCCGTCGACCGTCGAGACAGTCGATCTCCCGCCACTCGGCGTCGAAGCCCTCGTGCGAAGTCACCATGCGCCGCATGGGTGCACGACCGCTCCGAGGTCGCTCAGCCGATGCACAGCCTCGACGTAGATGTCGATGTCTGGCGTGAGGTCCCAACGCGGCACGGATGTATGCGGTCATGGTCGCCGGACTCGAACGCTGCCGCCCGCCGGTGGTCGATGTTTACCCAGTCCGGGGTCGTCGCGGGGAGTTCGTGCCGGTTGAGCGCGGCGTAGACCCCGTGCGATGCCGACCACGTGTGCGCGTAGGCGGCCGCTTCGCCGGCGAGGTATCGGGCGTCGAGCTCGGCGATGGCGGCGTCGAAGTCGTCGAGGTCGAATATGACGACGCGCCGCGATCCGCTCGTCGGCGTCGATCTCGGCGATGCCGAGGACCTCGGTGACGAACGCGCTCGGGTCGCTGGTCGCGGCCCGAGACGCGGGTACTGACTGAGGGCAAGGCGCTCGCCCGCGGGTCGCGATGACGGTCGACGTCACGTTCGTGATGCCGACGTCGGCGATTGCCCGCATGTCCGCGATATCGGCATCTCGACCATGTCGGATCCCCGCGTTCACCACCCGCCGGCGATCGTCGCTGGAAAAGTCGTCGGCCAGTATCTCGCGCCATGGCGTCCCAGTCGCGGGCCGCGAAGTGCGCCAGGAAGCGCTCGAACACTCGGCTTGCCGCGTTTTCCAGCCGCGGTGCCGGCGGCTGCAGTTCCTCGAACCGCGCGAGCGCGGCGTCGAGGTCTGCCTCGTCGAATATCTCGCAGCGGTTGAGCAGGTCGCCTTCGACCGTCAGAACGTTGATCTCCCGCCACTCGGCTTCGAAGCCCTCCTGTGAGGTCCCCTTCGCCACATGGGTGACGACCGCTCCGAGGTCGGTCAGCCGATGCACGGTCTCGACGTAGATGCTGACTGTCCGGCGTGATGTCCCAACGCGGCACGGAGGTATCGCGTTCAGCGTCACCGGGCTCGAATGCTGCTCCCAGCGCCGGTGGTCGATATTCGACCCAGTCCGGTGTCGTCGCAGGGATCTCGCGCCGATTGAGCGCGGCGTAGGCCTGCGCGATGAGCCGACCATGTGTGCGCGTGCGCGGCCGCTTCGCCGGCGAGGTATCGGGCATCAAGCTCGGCGATGGCGGCGTCGATCTCGTCGGCGTCGAAAACGACGACGCGCCGCCATCCGCTCGTCGGCATCGATCTCGACGACCACGAGCATCTCGATGCGGAAGGCGTCGGGCGTTTGGTCGCTTCCCGAAAATCGGTAATGACTTAGGGCGAGGCGTTGTGCGCGTGTCGCAACGACCGTCGATTTCACATTCTCGCTTCCGGCAACGCCGTATGCGTGCACGCCGAGTTCGGCATCTCGACCATGCAGGTTCCCCATATTCACGACTCGACGCCGATCTTCGATGGAAAAGTCGCCGGACAGCATCTCGGCCATTACGTCCCAGTCGCGGGCGGCGAAGCACGCCTGAAAGCGCTTATCCACTCGGCTTGCCGTGTTTTCCAGGTGCGGCGCCGATCGGCTGAGCTGGTCGAACCTCGCGAGAGCGGCGTCGAGGTCCGCCTCGTCGAATACCTCGCAGCGGCTGAACGATTCACCATCAACGGTGAACAGCAGTGACCTCTCGCCACTCGGCATCGAAGCCCTCGTGCGAGGTCCCATACCCCTTATGAGTGACGACCGCTCCGAGATCACTCAGTCGATGCAGGGCCTCGATGTAGAAACTGGATATCGTGGCGCGAGATCCCAACCGGCACGGAGGTATTCGATCATGCTCCCGCGTTCGAAAGCTGCCCCCCGCCGATGGTCGATCACTTATCGAAGTCCGTTGTCGTGGAGGGCAGTTCGCGCCGATTGATCGCGGCGTAAGCCCGTACGATAGCGGACCACGTGTGCGCGTGGGCGGCGGCTTCGCCGGCGAGGTAGCGTGCGTCGAGTTCGTCGAAGGCGGCGTCGATGTCGTCCAGGTCGAATGAGACGATCGCGACGATCCGCTCGTCGGTGTCAATCTCGACGAGGCCGAACACCTCGTGAGGAACGCCCCGGGACCTTGGTCACTGCCCGAGAAGTGGGTACGCATGAGCACAAGGCGTTCGCCCGCGGGTCGCAATGATGGTCGACGAAACGTTCGTGATCCAAAGGTCGACGATTGTTCGCATGTCCGCCATATGTGCGTCTCGACCGTGCTGGATTCCCGCGCCGACCACTCCACGGCGATCGTCACTGCAGAAGTCGTCGGCCAGCAGCTCTGCCATGGCGTCCCAGTCGCGTGCCCTCAGGTGCACCGCAAAGCGTTCTGTCACTTGGCTTGCCGCGTTCTCCAGTCGACGGTGCTCGCGGATGCAGTTCTTCGAACCTCGCGATGCGCGGCGTCGAGGTCCGCCTCGTCGAACAGCTCGGCGCGGTTGATCAGGTCGCCGTCGACCGTCATGATGTCGACCGTCCGCCACTCGGCTTCGAAGCCCTCTCGCGAGGTCAACTGCGCTGCATGGGTGACGACAGCTCCAAGGTTGTTCAGCCGATGCACGGCCTCGACGTAAGGTCTGACTTCTTGATTGATTTCCCAGCCGGCACGCAGGTACTGCATCAGCTCACCGGGCGCAAAAGCTGTTCCCTTGCGGTGATCGATGTCGACGAAGTCCGTTGTCGTTGAGGGCAGCTCGCGCCGTCGCAGCGCAGCGAAGACATCGCTGATCACCGACCAAGCGTGCGCATGGGCGGCCGCTTCGCCGGCGAGGTATCGGGCGTCGAGCTCTGCGATGGCGGCGTCGAAGTCGTCGAGGTCGAATATGACGACGCGCCAGGATCTGCTTGTCGGCGTTGATCTCGACGATGACCGAGCATCTCGATAGGAATCCATCGGGCTCGCTAGTCGTCGCCCGAGATGCAGTCCGGCTGAGGATAAGGTGTTCGCCGCGGGTCGCGATGACTGTCGGACGTAATGTTCTTGAACCCGACGTCGGCGATGGCCCGCATGTTTGCGATCTCGGCATCCCGACCGTGTCGGATCCCGGCGTTCACGACCCGTCGGCGATCGTCGACAGAAATATCGTCGGCCAGTAGCTCCGCCATGGCATCCCAGTCGCGGGCGGCAAAGTACGTCCGGAAGCGCTCGATACGCTTGGCTTGCCGCATTTTCCAGCCGCGGCGTTGGCCGACTGAGCTGGTCGAACCGCGCGAGCGCGGCGTCAAGGTCTGCCTCGTCGAATACCTCCATGCGGGAGACCATTTCGCCGTCGACGGTCATCAGGGTGACACCCCGCCACTCGGCCTCGAAGCCCTCGTGGGAGGTTCCATGTCGCCGCGTATGTGAAGACCGCGCCGAGGTCGTTCAACCGATGCGCGATCTCGATGTAGATGTCGAGGTCTTGGCCGAGGTCCCATCCGACACGGATGTATTCGAAACCTTCACCGGGCGCAAACGCCGCCCCGCGGCGGTGGTCGAGACTCACCGCATCCGTTGTCGTCGCTGCGATCTCACGCCGATTGTGCGCAGCGAAAAAGCCGGTGATCACCGACCACGTGTCCGCGTGGGCGGCCGCTTCGCCGGCGAGGTATCGGGCGTCGAGTTCCGCGGTCGCCGCGTCGAAGTCTTCGAGGTCGAACACGACAACACCCGCGATTCGCTCCTCGGCGTCGACCTCCACGATTTGGAGTGCATCGTTTTGAATCGCCTCGGGGTCAGGGCCTGACACGCGTATTCCTGTGAGGGCGAGACGCTTTCCGCGGGTTGCCAGGACGCCCGACATCGTCATCGTGAAGCCGACACCAACGGTCGCCTGAGCATCTTTGATGTTGGCATCTCGACCGTGCAGGACCCCGGCGTTCACTACCCGCCGGCGATCGTCGACACAGACGTTGTCGGCCGTCATTTGAGCCACGGCGTCCCACTCGCCGGCAGCAACGTGCGAATAAAGGCGCTGGAATGCCTGCGTTGCGGTGTTCTCCAGACGACGTGGAGCCGGCTGCAGCTGCTCGAAGCTTGCGAGCGCCGCGTCCAAGTCCCCATCGTCGAATATTTCTGTGCGATTGATCAATTCGCCGTCAACCGTAAGAACCGCGATCCCGCGCCACTCGGCGTCGAAACCCTCTTGCGAGGTCCCATGTGCCGCATAAGTGACGACTGCTCCGCGTTCGGTCAGCCGGTGCACGGCCTCGACATAGACCTTGCTGTCTTGGTCCCGATCCGGCACGGCGTCGATGTATGCGATCAGGTCGCTGACCCCCATCGCAAGCTCACGTCGGCGGTCGATGTTGACACAGTCCGGCGTGGTCAACGGCATCTCGTTTCGATTGATCGCCGCGTAGCTGCCAGAGATCACCGACCATGTGTCGCGCGTGAGCGGCCGCTTCGCCGGCGACGTATCGGGCGTCGAGCTCGGCGATGGCAGTGTCGATGTCCTCGAGGTCGAGCAAGGTGACCGCCGCGAGGTGGCCATCGAGGTCGGTCTCGACGAGGCCGAGTACGTCAGCGAGGAACCCTTGCTGCTGGTCAAAGGAGATGCGGGTACGAGTGAGAATGAGGCGGTCGCCGCGAGTCGCGATGACGTCGACCGTGAACTTCGCACCGAGATCTGCGACCACCCGCATGTTCTCGATCTCGGCATCCCGACCGCGGCGGGTTCCGGCGCCGGTTACCCGCCGCCGATCGTTGCTGCAAAAGTCGTCGGCCAGAATCGAAGCCATCGTGTCCCAGTCGCGCGCGGTGACGCACGCAAGAATGCGCGCGTTGACTCGGCTTGCCGTGTTTTCCAGCCGCGGTGCCGGTCGGCTGAGCTGATCGAATCGTGCGCTCGCGGCGTCGAGGTCCGCCTCATCGAATACTTCGCAACGGTCGACCAAGTCGCCTTCGACCGTGAAAACGGAGACCCCGCGCCACTCGGCCTCGAAGCCCTCTGGCGAGGTCGCCATGCGCCGCATGAGTGATGACCGCCCCGAGGTCGGTCAGGCGATGCACGGCCTCGATGTAGATGTTGGATGTCTTGCTCGAAGTCCATCCTGGCGCGGAGGTATGCGATCAGATCATCGGGCCCGAACACGTCTCCCCGCGGTGGTCGATGTTGACCCAGTCCGGCGTCGTTGCGGGGAGTTCGTGTCGGTTGAGCGCGGCGTAGGCGTCTGCGATAACCGACCACGTGCGCGAATGAGCGGCCGCTTCGCCGGCGAGGTATCGGGCGTCGAGCTCGGCGACCGCAGCATCGATGTCCTCGAGGTCGAAGATGACAACCGCCCCGATCCGCTCGTCAAGGTTGGTCTCGACTATGTGTAGGAGCATCGACGTCGAACGGCTGAGGTTGGTCGTCGCTGTGCGAGTATCGGGTACGAGTGAGGACGAGGCGTTCTCCGCGGGTCGCAATGGGGTCTGATTTGGCGTGCGTGACACCGAGGTCGGCGGCCCATCGGAAACTCTCGATTGACGCGTCCCGGCCATGTAACAGGCCTGCATTCACCACCCGACGGCGATCGTCCGTAGAAATGTCATCGGCGACTATTTCCGCCAGTGCGCCCCATTCGCGGGCCGCGAAATGAATGTGGCTGCGCTCATTCGCTCGGCTTGCCGTGTTTTCCAGCCGCGGCGCCGGTTGGCTGAGCCGGTCGAACCTCGCGATCGCGGCGCCGAGATCTGCCTCATCGAATAGCTCGCCGCGGCTGATCATGTCGCCTTCGACCGTCATTAAGTCGACGGTCCGCCACTCGGCCTCGAAGCCGTCTCGCGAGGTCCCCTTCCCCACATGGGTGAATACCGCACCGAGGTCGCTCAGCCGGTGCACGGTCTCGATGTAGATGTTCAGGTCGGCAGCGAGCTCCCAGGCAGCGCGGAAGTAGGCGATTCCTTCACCGGGCGCCATTGATGCCGCATGCCGATGGTCGTCGTTCACCCAATCCGGCGTCGTCGCAGGAAGTTCGCGCCGGTTGAGTGCGGCGTAAGCCCCGCGCGACGACCGACCACGTGCGCGCGTGGGCGGCGGCCTCGCCGGCGAGGTATCGGGCGTCGAGTTCCGTGATGGCGGCGTCGAAGTCGTCGACATCGAACGTGACTACCCTCGCGATCCGTTCGTGAGAGTCGATTTCGACGACTTGCAGGACATCGTTTTGAACAGCATCGGGATCGCGCCCCGAGGCGCGGACAAGCGTCAAAGCGAGACGGTCGCCGCGGGTTGCTTTGACGTCCACCATCCTTATCGCGAAGCCGACCCCGGCGGCCGCCTGCAACTCTTGGATCCCCGCATTGCGGCCTTGCCGCACACCGCCATTCACCACTCGCCGGCGATCGTCGATCAACTCGTCCTCGGCTACCAGGGCGGTTAGCGCTACCCAGTCCTGGGCTCTGAAGTACTCCCACATGCGTTCGTACACGTGGGTCGCTGCGTTTTCCAGCCGTTGTGCCGGTTGGCTGAGTTCCTCAAACCGGGCAATCGATGCGTCGATGTCCGCCTCGTCGAAGAACTCGTGACGGTCGATCATGTCGCCGTCGACTGTCACAAGGTCGATTCCCTGCCACTCGGCGTCGAAGCCCTCATGCGAAACACCCTGTGCCGCATAATTGCAAACCGCTCCGCGGTCGCTGAGCCGGTGCACAGCCTCGATGTAGGGTCGGATATTTTGCCCAAGGTCCAATCCGGCGCGCAGATATGCCGAAAGGTCGCTAACGCCAAATGCCGCCGCCCGGCGGTGGTCAACTAACACCGAGTCTGGGCTTATTGCCGGAAATTCCTGCCGGTTAACTGCGGCGTAGGATTCCGCGATCACCGACCACGTGTGCGCGTGGGCGGCGGCTTCGCCTGTGATATAGCGGGATTCGAGCTCGGCCATAGCTGCGTCGAAGTCTTCGAGGTCGAAGGTAACGGCCGCTACGATCCTCTCCTCCGCGTCGATCTCGACGACGTTGAGGGCATCGTTTTGAATTGCCTTGGGATCGCGGCCGGCGGCGCGAACACGTGCGAGGACGAGACGCTCGCCGCGGATCGCGATGGCGCTCACCATCGATATCGTGAAGCCGACGTCGGCGGCCGCTTGCAAATCTTTGACCACAACATCTCGACCATGTTGGTTCTCGGCTCTCACGACCCTTCGATGATCGATCCCCGAATAGTTGTCGGCCACGAGCTCGGCCAAGGCATCCCAGTCCCGGGCCGCAAAATGTGACCATTCGTTTTCGAATACGCGCGACGCCGCGTTCTCCAGTCGCCGCACCGGCTGACCAAGCTGTTCAAACCGCGCG
This sequence comes from uncultured Actinomycetota bacterium, assembly GCA_963796825.1. Taxonomy (GTDB): domain Bacteria; phylum Actinomycetota; class Actinomycetes; order Mycobacteriales; family Mycobacteriaceae; genus Mycobacterium. The sequence goes on along the minus strand of CAWCNE010000002.1, from coordinate 626,778 downwards.
ATCGCGGCGTCCAGGTCCGTCTCGTCGAAGAGTTCGCAACGGCTGAGCAGATCGCCGTCGAAGGTGAAGATCTGGATCTCCCGCCATTCGGCCTCGAAGCCTTGTTGCGAGGTGCCATGCGCCGCCGAGGTGACGACGGCTCCGAGGTTGCTCAGACGATGCACGACCTCGATGTGGACATTGATGTCCGGCGCGTCGTGCAACAAGTCGTGAATGTAGGCAGTCATTTCGCCGGTCGCGAACGCTGCTCCACGCCGGTGGTCGACGTTAACCCAGTCCGGCGTCCGCTCGGGCAGTTCGCGTCTGTTGATCGCGGCGAAGGCGCCCGTGAGGGCGGACCATGTGTGCGCGTGGGCGGCCGCTTCGCCGGCGAGGTATCGGGCGTCGAGCTCGGCGATAGCGGCGTCGAAGTCGTCGAGGTCGAACACGACGCCGCCCACGATCCGCTCGTCTTCGTCGATCTCGGTGATATGTAGGTCAACAGTCTCGAATGGCTCCGGCCGCTGATCGCGCCCCGACACACGGACGCGACCGAGGACCAGGCGCTCGCCTCTCGTCGCAATGACGTCCGACGCGACGTTCTGAACGCCGACCTCGGCCACCGCTCGCATGTTTGCGATGTTGTCAGCTCGGCCCTTTCGCACCCCGGCGTTCACTACCCGTCGGCGATCGTCCATAGAGTTGTCGGCGGTCAAAATCTGGGCCATGGCGTCCCAGTCGCGAGCCGCGAAACTCGCGAGGTAGCGCTCGAGCACTCGTTTTGCCGCGTTATCGGGTCGTCGCGCCTGAGGGCGCGCCTCCTCGACTCGCGCGTGCAAGGCGTCGAGTTCGGCCATCGCGGCGTCCATGTCTTCGACGTCGAACCAGATCTGCAATGCGACCCGGCCTGTTTCGTCGATGGCGTACAGCTGAAGTAGCTCGTCGTAGGGCGCACCGGGACTCACGTCGGCACTGCTCGTTGTTAATCGAGATAGAGCCAGCCGCTCTCCGCGCGCCGCGATCATGACGTAATCGATTCGCGCGGTGCCCATCTCGACCTCGCGCCTTATACCCAGTCGCGCCGCGGCGGATGGCATCGTGAGACCGACGACCTTCCGGCGACTCTCGATCGAGGCATCGGGTGCGAATAGCTGCTCCACCTCGTCCCAGGCCTGGCGCTCAACAGCCGCCATCACGCGTTCGCCCACTCGCACGGCCGCGTTGTCCAGCTCGAGGTTCGGTACTTCGGGCACTGCCGGGGCCACCGGCGGAACGACACGCTCGTCGAGCATGGAGCGCGCCTTATCGGCCAGCGCCGCAGCACCTTTCCGCTCGATACAGGTCGACTGCCCGCTGGGCGGCGGCTCGCGCCCCAGCGGCGTCGCCGGCCGCGCCCAACACCCTTGCCAATGACAGACAGGCATCGCCGTGATCGACCAACCCGTCGGTGCGCTCGGCCAGAGTGATGGCGGCCTGCGCAACACGCCGAGCCTCATCGTGATCGCCGCTGCGCGAGAGCAATTGCGCCCGAAGTGTGCGCCAGGCGATCGATGCCTTCAGCGCGTGACCTGCGAGTCGCTCACTCTCCGTGCACAATTCGTCGGCCTCGGCATCTCGATTGAGCGCCAGACAGGCCCGACCGAGCAGCGCGGCGGTCTCGGCGGTATCGGCGTCCAGACCCATCCGACGAAAACCGTTGCAGGCCTGACGAAGATGCGGCTCGGCCGCAGCCGGATCGCCCAAAACGAGCTCCACGATGCCGGCGAACTGCTCGACCTCCAGAAGAGCGTGGCGCAGACCGAGTTCGGTCACCGTGCGCCGGGCTGAGTCGATCATCCGTCGGGCTGCCGCATCGCGGCCGCGGAAGGCCTCCAACACGGCCTGGCACCGCGTCGACGTCGCTTCGACCGCGGGCGAGTCGGTAGTGATCCGCAGCAGCCGCACCACGTCAAGGCACCGCCCGCCCGCTCGCGGAACCGGGTTGGGGCCCCACAGCGCGGCAAGCGGCGCACCGGCAAGCACCGCGTTGACCCGGCGGTGATCACGCGCACGCCGCGCCGCCGTGAGAGCGTCGTCCAAGGCGACTTCGCAGTCGCCGATTCGCCCGAGCCGGGCGAGGCAGGTGGCACGGACGGTATGCGCCTTGGCTTCCCCTGCGGCATCGTCGATTTCAGCCAGTTTCTGTGCGGCGGCGCCTAACGCGGCCTCCACGTCGTCCAACCGCTCGGGATGGATTAACACCGAGAGCTGGCCGTCGAAGCATGTCGCCCATGCCGCCAGGCGGGCGGAATCGGCTGTCGCGTGCTGCAATTGGGAGACCGCGCCTGCTGCCGAAGCCACGTCACCCGCGGCGAGCAGAGCCTCGCAGCGTGCGACGAGTAGGTCGGCGATCAGGTCGTCACGGTCGGGCAGTTCGTCGTCGATCTCGTCCAGCGCGTGCAATGCGTGGTCGTAAAGATCGGCGGCACCCTCGTAGGCGAGCCGGGCCATCGCCTGGTCCGCTGCCCGCCGGCAGTACTCGACGGCCTTGGCCGCGTTTCCCGCCCAAGCACATTCGAAATAGTGGTGAGCCAGTTCAGCGAGCAGCTCGTCGTCGGCGCCCGACTCGTCCTCCAACGTCGTGGCGATGCGCTGGTGTAGCCGCATGCGCCGCATCGACGGCAGTTCGGCAAGCAGTGACTGTCGGACGATCGCATGGTTGAACCGGTAGCGACCACCGGGCTCTTCGATGACGATGCCGGCTTTGGACGCCTCGTCGAACGCGTCGACCAGGTCGTCCCCGACCACGCGCTCGACCAGGTCCAGGGAAAACCGGCTGCCGACGACCGCGGCAGCGGCCAGGGCCTTATTGGTCTCGATCGGAAGCCGAGAAAGTCTGCGGCTCACCGCTTCTCGGACACCCTGGGGGAGCGTGCTCGGGTCCCACACGCCGCCGCTCTCGTCGACATGGCGCAAAGCCTCGATGAGAAAGAACGGGTTGCCGCCGGTGACAGAGGCCAAGGCGTGGCCGAGCTCTTCGTCGTCGTAGCCGGCCTTGGCGACGTACGCGCTGACGTCGTCCTCATCGAGGCCGCTGAGACTGATGCGGTTGGCAGTGCCGTCGCGGTGCAGGTCGGCGAGCATCGCCGCCAGGGGATGGGAGCGGTCGAGATCAGTGCTGCGGTAGGTGCCGACGATCTCCAGGCGCGCACGGTCGCCGAAGCGCAGCACATGTCGTAACAGGAGCAGCGTCGGCTTGGCCGCCCAGTGCAGGTCGTCGAGTACGAGGACAACCGGCGCTTCCTTGGAAGCCATTTCCAAGAGTGCAACCACGGCGTCGAATAGCGCGTAGCGCTCGGTGTCGGGGTCGGCGCGCGTCGGCGCGGCCAGATCGGGCACGACATCGGTCAGCCCGGGGACCAGCGGAAGCAAGGCTTCGACACCGCGCAGTCCGCGTAACCGGCTGGTGCCGACGCATGGCACCAGCGAGCGCAGGGCCTCCGCGAAGGGCTGATAAGGCGCACCGAGGTCCTCGTCGCAACGGCCGTACAGCACGACCGCGCCCTGCTCATAGGCCAGCCGGGACCACTCGCCGGCCAGGCGCGTCTTGCCGACGCCCGGTTCGCCGGCGATCAGGGCCGCACACGCACCACCCCCAAGCGAGGTCTGCCAGGCGGACAGCAGCCGGTCGAGCTCGCTCCCGCGTCCGACGAACGGCCCGCCACCGATCAGCACCGGCGGCAGGCCCGGACGCTCCATCGGCGGCGCATCGCTTGTCGGCGGTTGGGCGCTCTCCTCAGCGGTTTCCAGTCGGAGCTCGAAGACATGCTCCGGTCGGGCGAGGTTGCGCAGTTCGCGCAAACCCAGGTCGGCGAGGACGACGTCGTCGGGCAGTGAGTCGACGACAAGCTCGGCCGTCGCGCCAGAGCACAAAATTTGACCACCCGCAGCCAGCGACTTCAAGCGGGCAGCGCGGTTCACCGCCCGACCGAAGTAGTCGCCGTCGCGGAGCTCGACTTCGCCGGTGTGCAGCGCGATCCGGATGCGCATCGGCTCGCGGAGATTCCACTGCTCGCGGCCGATCGCGTCTTGTAGCTCCATAGCGGCCGCGGCCGCCGCCGATGGTCGCTCGAAGACCGAGAACGTGGCGTCGCCTTCGCCGCGTGTCTTGATCAGCCGTCCGCCGCGTGACGTGACGACCTGTTCCGCGAGTTCGTCGTGTCGGGCGAGCGCCACCGCCATGGCGTCGGCGTCGGCCTCCCAGGCGGCGGTCGATCCCTCAATGTCGGTGAGCAGAAAGGTCACTGCTCGCATCACCGACGGATGTTGTTGTGCTACAACAACATCCAGTGCAGAATCTTGTGCGACGATGGCGGTCTCAAGTCGTCGAAGCTCCGGCCCGGGATCGATTCCCAACTCGTTGGCCAGCAGCGTCCGTGCGCGCTGATAAGCGCCAAGAGCGTCACCTTGCCGCCCGGCGCGGTACAGGGCGAGCATGAGCTGGCCCCATCGTCTTTCGCGCAGCGGTGCCTCGGCCACCGCCGACTCGAGCTCGCCGATGATCTCCGCGGCGCGGGCCGTGGCGAGCAGTGCGTCGGCTCGATCCTCGACAAGCGCGGCGTGGCCCTCGATCCATCGTGTCTTTTCCGATGATCCCCGCCTACTGTCGGGCAGTTCCGGGATACCGCGCCAGAGGGCAAGCGCTTCCTCGAAGCGAGCCACCGCTTGGCTGATGTCGCCGGTCGCGGCGGCATCGCGTCCGAGTCGGGCTGCCGATTTATAACGCGACGCATCGACCTCGCTCTCGGCGATGGCCCAACCCGTCCCCTGCGTCAGAACGAAGCCGTCGCCCAGGGCGCGGCGCAGCGCGGAGATGTGGGTTTGCAGGGCTTTGACGGCGGTGCGTGGCGGATCCTCACCCCAGAGCAATTCGACGAGCGTGTCGGCCGTCACGACCGAGCCGTGGTGCAGCCCGAGCATCGTGAGGAGGGCGCGAGGCTTGGCGCCCGGGATCGCGACGGGTACTCCGTCGTGTCGGACCTGCAGAGGTCCCAAAACCCCCAGTTCCACGGCTTGAAGCGTAGTCACGTTCCCGATCGTCCGGGTGGGTATTCAACACGGGGTCAAGATCGAGTAAAGGCCGTCGAACGGCTTGCCTTTTTTGCCGGAAAGCTGCAAGGTCGGCAGACGCGACCCCGGGCAGGCGCGCCACCCGGATAGCGACTACCTTCACCTGTAGCAAGCTTGTAGGGCCAGATCAGCCGAGACCGCAAAGGGGTTCCAGTGGCCGCAACCGACGACTCCGCCACTCTTCAGTACCCGGGTGGTGAGTTGGACCTGGAAATCGTCCACGCCACCGAGGGGGCCGACGGCATCGCGCTGGGCCCGCTGTTGTCCAAGACCGGTTACACGACCTTCGACAACGGCTTCGTCAACACGGCGTCCACCAAGAGCGCCATCACCTACATCGACGGCGACGCCGGCATCCTGCGCTACCGCGGCTACCCGATCGAGCAGCTCGCCGAGAAGTCGACCTTCATCGAGGTCAGCTACCTGCTGATCAACGGTGAGCTGCCGACCGCCGAGCAGCTGGCCGAATTCACCGAGCAGATCCAGCGGCACACCATGCTGCACGAGGACCTGAAGCGGTTCTACGACGGCTTTCCCCGCAACGCCCACCCGATGCCGGTGCTGTCCAGCGTGGTCAACGCGCTGAGCGCCTACTACCCGGATTCGCTGGACCCGGCCGACACCGAAGAGATCGACCTGTCCACCATCCGGCTGCTGGCCAAGCTGCCGACGATCGCCGCGTACGCCTACAAGAAGTCGGTGGGCCAGCCGTTCCTCTACCCGGACAACAGCCTGAACCTGGTGGAGAACTTCCTGCGGATGACGTTCGGCCTGCCGGCCGAGCCTTACGAGCCCGACCCCGAGATCGTCCGGGCGCTCGACCTGCTGTTCATCCTGCACGCCGACCACGAGCAGAACTGTTCGACGTCGACGGTCCGGCTGGTCGGCTCGTCGCAGGCCAACCTGTTCACCTCGATCTCCGGCGGCATCAACGCGCTGTGGGGCCCGCTGCACGGCGGCGCGAACCAGGCCGTGCTGGAGATGCTCGAGCAGATCCGGGACAGCGGCGACGACGTGAGCGAGTTCGTCCGCAAGGTCAAGAACAAAGAAGAAGGCGTCAAGCTGATGGGCTTCGGCCACCGGGTCTACAAGAACTACGACCCGCGGGCCCGCATCGTCAAGGAACAGGCCGACAAGATCCTGGGCAAGCTGGGCGGCGACGACGCTCTGCTGAACATCGCCAAGGAACTCGAAGAGGCCGCGCTGACCGACGACTACTTCATCGAGCGCAAGCTGTACCCGAACGTCGACTTCTACACCGGGCTGATCTACCGGGCGCTGGGATTCCCGACCCGGATGTTCACCGTGCTGTTCGCGCTCGGCCGGCTGCCCGGCTGGATCGCGCACTGGCGTGAGATGAACGGCGAGCCCAGCAAGATCGGCCGCCCACGCCAGATCTACACCGGATACACCGAGCGCAACTACGCCGCCATCGACGGCCGGAAGTAGCGATCGCGAGCGCGGCATAGCCGGGCGAAGCGGGTCGCTATCACCAATTAAGTAGCTCTACAGCGACTGCAGTACCGCCATCGCGGCGTTGTGGCCTCCGATACCGGAGACCGCTCCGCCGCGGCGCGCACCTGAGCCGCACAGCAGTATTCGTTCGTGCGCGGTGGCCACGCCCCAGCGCTGCGCCGGGGTGTCCAACGTGTCGTCGGCTTCGGCGAACGGCCAGCCCAATCCGCCGTGGAAGATGTTGCCGCCGGTCATGCCCAGCCGCTGTTCCAGGTCCAGAGTGGTCGTCGTCTCGATGCAGGGCCGGCCGTTCGCATCGGTCAGCAGGACGTCCTGAATCGGTTCGGCCAGAACGGAATTCAGCGACGCCAGTACGGCGTCGGTGAGCGCGTCGCGATCGGACCCGAACACCGGATGTGGCGTGTGCAGGCCGAAAACGGTCAGGGTTGCGGCGCCCGATTCACGCAGCGCCGGCGACAGGATGCTGGGGTCGGTCAGCGAATGGCAGTAGATCTCGCACGGAAGTGGATCCGGCAGCGCATGTCCGGCGGCCCGGTCATACGCGGCGTCGAGCTGCGACCAGGTCTCGTTGACGTGAAAGCGTGCCACCGAAAGCCTGCTCGGGTGTGACGGTGTGGTCGCGCAGTCGCGGCAATCGCCGCAGCACCATGTTGACTTTGACCTGAGCGCCCGGCGCGGACGTCGGCGCGGGATCGCCGAGTAGGCCGGCCAGCGTCGTCGGTGTGACGCCGGACAACACGAATCGGCCACGCACCACGTGGTCGTCGTCGTCGCCGGCGGTAACGCACCTCGCCGCTGTCATCGATCTGCGTAAACCTCTGCGCCGGTGACGATTTCAGCGCCGTGGCGGGTCGCGGCAGCGGCCAGCGCCGCGCTCACCGCGCCCATCCCGCCGACCGGGACGAGCCAGTCGCCGACCCCGCCGCCGAGCAGGTGATACAGAAAGCAGACGTTCTGCTGCAGCGACGGGTCGTCGAGCCGGGCGAAGGTGCCGATCAGCGCGTCGGTCGCGACCACACCGCGAACCAGGTCGTGGCCCAGCGTGGCGGTTATCGCCGCACCGATCGGCTCGCTCGACCATGGCCCGCCATGCCGCATCTGCCTGCGGTCGCCGTCGACGACCGCGGCGCGGGCCTGCTCGCGGGTTCGCAGCGGCTCCAACAACGTCGGCCATAGTCGCTCGGTGACCAGCCGGCAGCGCCGATAGAACTCGGCGAAGGCCTGCTCGTCGCCCTGGGCGCCGATCGCGTCGAACGTGGAGTGACGGCCGACCAGCAGTCCGGTGCGCCCGGCCGTCGCCGGGTCGGGGGTGTACGACGAATAGGGCCGCGGCGCCAGCCGCACCGCCGCGCCGAGGTCGTCGAGGATGCGTGGCGGCAGCAGGCTCACCAGATAGGCGTACCGCGACAGCCGGGCCTCGACGCCGTCGAATACTTGCGCGGATACCGCGGCACCGCCGACGTGCGGCAGCCGTTCCAGCAGTTGCACCCGCAGCCCGGCCTGCGCCAGGTAGGCGGCGGCGACCAGACCGTTGTGCCCGCCGCCCACGATGACCGCGTCGACGTCACGCGAAGGCATCGCTCAGCCCAGGTAGCCCTCGACCTCGTCGGCGGGCCGCACCGCGGCCTCGCCCGGATCGCCACCGGTCTCGCGCAGCGCACGACGCTGCCGCAGCAGGTCCCAGCACTGGTCGAGTTGGATCTCGAGGTGGCGCAGCCGCTTGTGTTCCTCGGACTCGCTGATCTCGCCGTGCTGGAGCTGGTCGCGTAGCGCCTTCTCCTCGGCGACGAGCTCGTTGATGCGCGAGAGTGCGTCGGCGTCTTTGTCGGTTGTCACGAGTCAAGTGTGCCCGACTAGGGGCAGGACTAGGGTCGCTTGCGTGGCAAGCAAACCTGAGATTCAATTTCCCGACGGCCCCGCGCCGGCTCAACTCGTGATCGAAGACCTCACGGTCGGCGACGGACCCGAAGCTGTGCCGGGCGGCACCGTCGAGGTGCACTACGTCGGCGTCGACTACGACTCCGGCGAAGAGTTCGACAGCTCGTGGGGCCGTGGACAATCCATCTCGTTCCCGCTGCAGGGCCTGATTCAGGGCTGGCAGGACGGCATTCCGGGAATGAAGGTCGGCGGCCGGCGTCAGCTGACCATTCCGCCGGAGCAGGCCTACGGGCCGGCCGGTTCGGGGCATCAGCTGTCCGGCAAGACGCTGATCTTCGTCATCGATCTGCTCGGCGCCCGCTGAGAGGCTCGTCGAGTGTGCAGGTTGTGATGCCAAAATTGGCGAAACAACATAATTACCTGCACATTCGGCGCACCCGCTAGCCCGTCAGGTCGGCGGAGGCAGCTGCAGCAGCAGACGTGCCCCGCCGAGCGGGCTTTCTTCCAGCGACGCCGCCCCGCCGTGCAGATGCGCCTGCTGGGCCACCAACGCCAGACCGAGTCCGGAGCCCGAGTGTGACGCGGTCGAGCCGCGGGAGAACCGCTCGAACACGACTTGGCGTTCCGCTTCGGGCAGACCGCTGCCGTTGTCGTCGATGGCGATCTCCACACCGGCCCGCGAGCTGACCGCGGACAGCTGCACGCTGGTGGCGCCGCCGTGTTTGACGGCGTTGGCGATCGCGTTGTCCACCGCGAGCCGAAGCCCGGCGGGCAGCCCGACGATGATGCAGGTCGGCGAAGGCGCCAGCGACACATCGAGGTCGGGGTAGATCCGCATCGCGTCGTGCGCCGCGCGGTCGAGCAGCTCGGTGATGTCGACCGGCACGTGGTCCTCCGACGTCGACAGCTCTCCTTGGGCCAGCCGTTCCAGCGCGGAAAGCGTTGACTCGATGCGTGTCTGGGTGCGGATCACGTCGCTGAGCACTTCTTTGCGCTGCTCGTCGGGAAGGTCGAGGGTGGCCAGCACCTCGAGGTTGGTGCGCATCGCGGTCAGCGGCGTGCGCAGCTCATGCGAGGACACCGCGGCGAAGTCGCGCGCCGACGCCAGTGCCTCCATGGTCCGGTTCTGCTCGTCCCAGATCCGTTGCAGCATGCCCCGCATGGCTTCGGCGATCTCGACGGCCTCGCTGGCGCCGCGCACTTGGACCTGCGGGCTTCTCGTCGCCGGCGTCGATCGACCGGGTCTGCTGGGCCAACCGTTTGAACGGCCGAACCGCGAAAGTGGCCAGCAGCCAAGCGAATACGGCCGCGGCGCCGATCGAGAACAGACAGATCAAGATCACCCGGCGATGCAGGTTGTTGGTGTCGGCGATGGTGGCGTCATAGGTGGCGCCCGACCTCCACCAACATCGGGTGCGGCGCCGGGATCGTCACCGTGCGCACCCGGTAACGCACCCCGTTGATGTAGGTGTCGGCGTAACCGGCGGGCAGTTGGGGCAGCGTGACGGTCGTGTTCGAGGTGACCGCGCCGTTGACGTGGCGCACGGTGATGACCGCGTCCTGGTCGTTGGGGGACTTGGGAATCTGGCCGAGCCCGCGGGGCAGGAACGGGATCGCGAAACCGGCGGCCTCGTCCAGACGGCGGTCCAGCCGTTCCTTGCGGTCGTTGGTGATGCCGAACCAGACGACGACGCCGACGATCAGCACCGGGATGGCCGCGCCGATGACGGTCGCGACCACCACGCGGGCGCGCAGCGACGGCGTGCGGGTCAGGATTCTCTGCAGAAAATTCATGTTCAGTCCCGTCACTGCATACGCAGAACGAATCCCACGCCGCGGACGGTGTGCAGCAGCCGGGGGCCGCCACCGGCCTCCAGCTTGCGGCGCAGATATCCGATGAATACGTCGACGACGTTGGTGTCGGCGGCGAAGTCGTAGCCCCAGACCAATTCCAGCAGCTGTGCGCGCGACAACACCGCGGTCTTGTGCTCGGCCAGCACGGCCAGCAGATCGAATTCACGCTTGGTCAGGTCGACGTCGACGCCGTTGACCCGGGCGCGGCGGCCCGGGATGTCGACCTCCAGCGGCCCGACGGCGATGGTCTCCGACGACGACGTCGCGGCGGCCCCGCGGCGGCGCAACAGCGCCCGCACCCGCGCCACCAATTCGGCCAGCACGAACGGCTTGACCAGATAGTCGTCGGCGCCGGCCTCCAGACCGGCCACCCGGTCGTCGACCGAGCTACGTGCGGACAGCACACACACCGGCACGTCGTTGTCCATCGCCCGCAGCGCGGTCACCACGCTCACGCCGTCGAGCACCGGCATGTTGATGTCCAGCACGATCGCGTCCGGCCGGTTTTCGGTGGCGCTGCGCAGCGCCTCGGCGCCGTCGACCGCGGTCGCCACCTCGAAGCCGGACAACCGCAGTCCGCGCTCCAGCGAGGCGAGCACGTCGGAGTCGTCGTCGACAACCAAAACCCGAGGCGAAGTCCCACCAGCATCCATGTCGCCCATGATGCCTGATTACTGCCGTTAGCAGTGGGAACAGCCCTCCGGGGCAGGCCCGGCGCGGCGGGTTCAGCGGTAGACCAGGCCCGATAGCCGCCAGGCCAATTGGCTGCGTACCGCGGGGATCTCCGCGGCCAGTCGCATCAACCCGTTGCGGACCGGGCGGACCGCCCTGGGCAGGGTCGCCAGTCGGGTCAACCGCCCGGTCGTGGCCAGCACTTCCTGCGCGACCGGACGACGGCCCGCGCTGTACGCGTCGAGTGCTGCGCCCGGACCGCCGGAGAGCGCATCGCGCAGGGCGTCGGCCAACACGACGGCGTCCTGGATGCCCAGGTTCATGCCCTGGCCGCCGGCGGGGCTGTGGACGTGGGCGGCGTCGCCGGCCAGCAGTATTCGTCCGGCTCGATACGTGTCGGCAACCCGGTGATGGATGCGGAATCGTGATCCCCAGACCAGCTCGGTGACAACGCTGTGTCCCGGGCCGAAGCCGCGAGTGTCCATCAATGCCCTGGACGAACTCCACCGACGGCACCTCTGGCGCGTTGGCGCTCGGCGCGACGATGCGGTGAATGCCGCCCGGCAGCGGCGCCAGCACGTTCAAGCCGTCCATCGCGTAGAACAAAATGACTTCGTCATCGGGTGCCTGGCCGGAGAGTCGGACATCGGCGAGCGTGAACGATTCGGCGTATTCGCCGCCGGCGAAGCCGATCCCGGCCTGCTCACGTACGGTGCTGCGCGCGCCGTCGCAGCCCACCACGAAGCGCGCCCTGATGGAGTCTCCGTCGTCGAAAGTGGCTGTCACGCCGTCGCGGTCCTGCGACAAGCGGGTCAGCGCTTTGGGCCTGAGCACCTCGCCCCCGAGCTCGGCCAGCCGTTCGACGAGCAGCGCCTCGGTGGTGGCCTGCGAAATCATCAGTGTGTAGGGGTATTTGGTGGGCAGCATCGAGAAATCGATCGGTATCAGCGTGCGCGCCCCCTGTCGCATGGTGAACCGCGGGGCGATGAGCCCGGCCTTGACCATTCGTCTCGAAACGTCGACATCTTCCAGCACCTCGAGCGTGCGGGCGTTGACCGCTGCCGCGCGGGAGGTGTTGGCGCCCGCGGTCATTCGGTCGACGACGGTGACGTCGGCACCGCCGCGCAGCAGCGACGCGGCCAGTGCGAGTCCGGTCGGTCCCGCCCCTACAACGAGGACGTCGGTGTCCGTCATGATGATCCTCCTCGGTAAAAGTCAACGCTTGTTGGCATTTCCCATCGTGCGCCGGCCGGTGACGTATGTCAACGCTTGTTGGCCTACAATCGTTGACATGAGACGAACGTCGCAGGAAACCAAGGCCGCCATCCTGGCCGCAGCGCGCGAGCGGTTCGGTGCTGAGGGTTTCCAGGCCGCCACCATCCGGGCCATCGCCGCAGACGCCGGCATCGACCCGTCGATGGTGATGCGGTATTTCGGCAACAAGGACAAGCTGTTCGCCGCTGCGGCGGAGTTTGACCTGAAGTTTCCCGACCTGACCGAGATGGATCGGGCAGCGGTGGGCCGATCGCTGGTCAGCCACTTCCTTCAACGTTGGGAAGGGCGACGAGGCGCTGGTGATCCTGTTGCGGTCCAGCGCCACCAACGCCGATGCCGCGCAGCGCATGCAGCACATCTTCACCAAACAGCTACAGCCGCTGGTGGCAACCCTGGTTCCGGCGGCGGAAGCTCGCTCGGCGGTCCGGTCTGATCGCCACCCAGATTCTGGGTTTGGCGTGGTGTCGCTTCGTGCTGCGATTGCCGCCGGTCGTCGCGATGAGCCGGGCCGAGATCGTCGACTGGCTTGGGCCGACGATTCAGCGCTACCTCGGACTACCGGACAGCTAACCCAGCCCGATATCGCGGTAGCGCCGCAACCGGGTCGCCATCCGGTCGGTGCCGGGGATGCGCGCGCAGCGCGTGCAGTTCGACCGCGATCGCCGCGGACAGCCGGGCGGAGAACTCGACCGGCTCGTCGGCGGCGTCGGGATGCTCGGGCACGACGGCGTCGACGATGCCGGAGGCCAGCAGGTCGACCGAGCGGATGCCTTGCGCGGCAGACAGTTCGGGGGCGTGGTCGGTGTCGCGGAACACGATCGCGCTGGCACCCTCCGGGCGGCAGCGGCGCCAGCCAGCCGTGCAACGCGGCCAGCACCCGGTCGGCGGGCACCATCGCCAGCGCCGGGCCGCCGCTGCCCTGGCCGAGCAGCACCGACACCGTCGGGGTGTCCAGGGTGACCAGCTCAGCCAGGCAGTGGGCGATCTCGCCGGCCAGCCCGCCCTGCTCGGCCTCGGCCGACAGCGCCGGGCCGGCGGTGTCGATCACCAGCACCAGCGGCAGCCGCAAGGCCGGCCGCCAGCGTCATGCCGCGGCGGGCCTCGCGCAGCGCGGCGGGCCCGACCAGTCCGCCGACCACCCGCTGCTGGCCGAGCAGCACCGCGGGCTGCCCGTCGAACCGGGCCAGCGCCAGCAGCATGGTCGCGGCTTCGCCCTGCCCGGTACCCGACAGCACTACCTGGTCGGTGCAGCCGTGCCGCAGCAGGTGCTGGACGCCGGGCCGGTCCGGTCGCCGCGAGGCCAGCACCGAGTCCCACGCCGGAACGTCGGGCAGCGGTTCGCCGCGTGGTCGGCTCTGGCGCCGGGCCCGCATCGTCGGCGACGACGGTCAGTGCCCGGTCGAGGATGTCGCGCAGCTCCTCCAGCGGTACGACGGCGTCGATCACCCCGTGCCGCTGCAGATTCTCGGCGGTCTGGACGCCGGACGGAAACGGTTCGCCGTAGAGCTGCTCGTAGACCCGCGGACCCAGGAAACCGATCAGCGCGCCCGGCTGGGCGATGGTGATATGGCCCAGCGAACCCCACGACGCGAACACCCCGCCGGTGGTCGGGTGCCGCAGGTAGACGAGGTAGGGCAGGTGGGCCTGCTTGTGCAGGGTGACCGCCGCCGCGATCTTGACCATCTGCAGGAACGCGACGGTGCCCTCCTGCATCCGGGTGCCACCGGAGCTCGGCGACGCCAGCAGCGGCAGCCGCTCGGCGGTGGCGCGCTGGATCGCGACGGTGATCCGCTCGGCCGCGGCGACCCCGATCGAGCCGGCGAGGAAGTCGAACTCGCAGACCACCACCGCCACCCGGCGCCCGAACACCCGGCCCTCGCCGGTCAGCACCGACTCGTCGTAGCCGCTGGCGGCCCGGGCCTCGGCCAGCTCGCGGGCATAGGACTCACTCGTCGGGATCGCCGGCGGCTCGGTGTCCCAGCTGACGAACGATCCCTCGTCGAGCACGGCGTCGCGCAGTTGCGTCGGTCCCGATCCGGCTCACCCGGGTGAGGCTACTGATCAGCCTTGCGCGAGATCCAGGATGACGCCGGTGTCTTCGACGTAGCGGTCCCACAGCACCAGCAGCTCGGCCAGCTTGTCGGGATGCGCGGCGGCGAGGTCGTTGATTTCGCCGGGGTCGGTGGACAGGTCGTAGAGCTGCCAGTCGCCCGGGCCGTACGGCTCGGGCAGGTGCAGTGCTTTCCAGTCGCCCTGACGAATCGCGCGGCGGCCGAACAACTCCCACCCGGTTCCGGTGACGTCGTCGTGTACCGACTCGGTTTCGCCCGACAGATACGGCAACAGCGACCGGCCGCGCATGGGCGCCACCTCACGTCCGCGGTATTCGGTGCCGGGGTGGGTGACGCCGGCGAGTTCGAGCAAGGTCGGAGCGATGTCCATCACCGTGCTGAACGCGGTGCCGATCTGCTGCTGACGATCGAAGCCCGGCCAGGTGACGAACCCGACCACCCGGATGCCGCCCTTCGGTGGTGAACGCCTTGTGCAGTCGGGACGGCGCGGTAGCGGCCTGCGCCCAGCGCGGGCCGTACCAGATGAACGAGTTGGCGGCTCCGGCGTTGTCGAGGCTGTTGTCCCAATTCTTTTCGATCTCAGCGGCGATCGCGCCGCCGAGGATCGGCAACGACTCGAGGATCGCTCCCTCGGCGCCGTTGTCGGACAGGAAGACCACGACCGTGTTGTCCAGCTCGCCGGTCTCGGTGAGGTAATCGATCACCCGGCCGATGTTGTGGTCCATCCGGTCGACCATCGCCGCGTAGACCTCCATGCTGCGCGCAGACAGGGCCTGTTGCGTCGGCGCTCATGTCGGCCCACTCGGGTTCGCCGTCGGCGACGACGGGGTGCGCGACGACGTCGGATGGGCACAGCCCGAGCTTTTTGAGCGCGGCCAGTCGCTGCTCGCGCAGCGCGTCCGGGCCGGCGTCATAGCGGCCGCGATATTTCGCGATGGTCTCGGTAGGCGCCTGCAGTGGCCAGTGCGGCGCCTGGAACGGGCAGGTAGGCGAAGAACGGCTGTTCGGAGTCGGTGCGCTCGCGGAAATACCTCAGCAGCGTGTCGGCGTAGTAGTCCGACGAATAGAAGTCGTCGCCGACCGTGACGAACTGGTCGTCCTCGGTGTAGCGCGACATCAACGGTATGAAGTCGCCCGGAGGGTTGCTGTAATGGCTTGCGCCGCCGGGCAATAGCGCAAACGACCGGTCGAATCCGCGGGACCACGGCGACGTCTCGATGGTGTTGCCCAGATGCCACTTGCCGGCCATCAACGTCAGATAACCGGCGTCGCGCAGCAGTTCGGGAAGCGCGACCACTCGGTCGTTGAGGTACCCCTCGTAGCCGGGCTGCCCGCGGAACTGCGGAGCAACCTCCAGCATGGTGCCGATGCCGGCGATGTGGTGATCGGTTCCGGTCAGCAGCATCGACCGGGTCGGTGAGCAGGCCGGTGCCGAATGAAAGTCGGTCAGCCGGATTCCCGCGTGGGCCAGCCGGTCCAGGTTAGGGGTCTCGATCTCGCTGCCGAAGGCGCCGATGTCGGAGAACCCGAGGTCGTCCGCCACGATTACCAGGAAGTTAGGCCTTGTCACGGGGAAGCATCCTGTCAGGTGTTTCGCCGGATGGGAATGTTCCGGCCACCGCCGATTCGATGCCGCCCGCCTAGACGCAATAGGCTTGGTCCCATGATCCGCGCCAGCGACGATGCAGAGCGAAGCGATGAGGAGAAGTGGCGCAAATGATTGGTGTCACCCGCGTCGAAGACGTGTTGACCATTGAGTTGCAGCGTCCCGAGCGGCGCAATGCGCTCAACTCCCAGCTCGTCGAGGAGATACGCGAGGCGATCGAGAAGGCGGCCGGCGAGGATGCCCACGCCGTCGTGCTGACCGGGCAGGGCACCGTGTTCTGCGCGGGCGCCGACCTGAGCGGCGACGCGTTCGCCGCCGACTACCCCGACCGGCTGATCGAACTGCACATGGCGATCGACGCCGCGCCGATGCCGGTGATCGGCGCGATCAACGGCCCGGCCATCGGCGCGGGTCTGCAACTGGCGATGCATCTGCGACCTGCGGGTGGTGGCGCCGGAGGCGTTCTTCCAGTTTCCGACGTCGAAGTACGGCCTGGCACTGGACAACTGGAGCATTCGCCGGTTGTCGTCGCTGGTGGGACACGGCCGTGCCCGGGCCATGCTGCTGACCGCCGAGAAGCTGACCGCCGAGGACGCGCTGCAGACCGGGATGGCCAACCGGATCGGGACGCTGGCCGACGCGCAGGCCTGGGCCGCCGAGATCGCCGGCCTGGCGCCGCTGGCGCTGCAGCACGCCAAGCGGGTGCTCAACGACGACGGCGCCATCGAAGACCAGTCGCCGGCGCACAAGGAACTCTTCGACAAGGCGTGGGGCAGTCAGGACGTGATCGAAGCGCAGGTCGCACGGGTCGAGAAGCGGCCGCCGAAATTCCAGGGGGCCTGATCGGATGCTGCGCGGGGCGCTGCGACTGGCGGTGGGCACAGTCTCGCTCGCGACGGGCGGGTGGGTGCTGCGTGCGCTGCACGGCGCGCCGGCCGCGCTCGGGGCCCAACCAGCCGACATTCGCGGGGTCGCCGAACGCTCACCGAACTTCCGCGACGGCGTCTTCGTCAACCTGGAGCCGGCATCGTTCAACATCGACGCCGAGGAACAGCGAAACATCCTGTGGGAGTTGATCAGTAGCCGCACGGCGGGCCGGCCCGCCGCCGAGATCCCGCTGATCACTCCCGAGCCGCGAGCCTTCGACGCCCCCGCCGGCCGCGATCGCGGTCAGCTGGTTCGGCCACTCGACGGCGCTGCTGGAGATCGACGGCTACCGGGTGCTCACCGACCCGGTCTGGAGTGAACGCTGCTCGCCGTCGGACGTCGTCGGCCCGGGCCGCATGCATCCGCCGCCGGTGCCGCTGGAGTCGCTGCCGGCGCTGGACGCGATCGTGATCAGCCACGACCATTACGACCACCTCGACATCGACACGATCATCGGGCTGGCCCGAAGCCAGTGGGCGCCGTTCGTCGTTCCGCTCGGCGTCGGATCGCACCTGCGGGAGTGGGGCATTCCCGACGAGCGCATCATCGAACTCGACTGGAACGAGCGCGCCCAGATCGACGAGCTCACGCTGATCTGCACACCGGCCCGGCACTTCTCCGGCCGGTTCCTGAACCGCAACGCGCACCCTGTGGGCGTCGTGGGCGATCATCGGCCCGGCGCACCGCGCGTACTTCGGCGGCGACACCGGCTACACCAAGAGCTTCGCCGAAATCGGTAGCCGAGCACGGACCTTTCGACGTGACGCTGATGCCGGTCGGCGCCTACAACAAGTCGTGGCCGGACATTCACATGAACCCCGAGGACGCGGTTCAGGCGCACCTGCGACGTCAACGGCGGACTGCTGGTGCCGATCCACTGGTGCACGTTCCGGCTGGCGCCGCACCCGTGGGCCGAACCGATCGAGCGGCTGCTGACCGCCGCCGAGGCCGCGAGCGTCTCGGTAGCGGTGCCCAAACCGGGCGAGCGCGTCGACCCCACGGCCACAACGGAATTCGAGCCGTGGTGGCGGCCCGATGAATCTTCGCAGTAACAACACCGCGGAAGGGACGAAAATGGGATTCCTGGACAAGGCCAAGGACCTGTTGGCGCAGAACGCCGACACGGTCGGCTCCGCGATCGACAAGGCCGGCGAGTTCGTCGACTCCAAGACCGACGGCAAGTTCAAAGACACCGTCGACAAGGCGCAGGAAGCGGCGAAGAACGCCTTGACGACGACAAGGACGAGCAGCAGAAGCGCACATGGCGAAGCTTTCCGGATCCATCGACGTCCCGCTGCCGCCCGACAGGGCTTGGGCAGGACGCGTCCAACCTCTCCCGCTACAAGGAATGGCTGACCATCCACCGGGTGTGGCGCAGCACGCTGCCCGAGCAGTTGGAGAAGGGCACGGTGATCGAGTCGATCCTCGAAGTCAAGGGCATGGCCAACCGGATCAGATGGACGATCGTGCACTACAAGCCGCCGGAGTCGATGACGCTCAACGGGGTCGGCGTCGGCGGGGTCAAAGTCAAGTTGATGGCCAAGGTCAAGCCCAAAGCGGCGACCAATCGGTGGTCAGCTTCGACGTGCACCTCGGTGGCCCGGCGTTGTTCGGGCCGATCGGCATGCTCGTCGCCGCCGCGCTGAACAGCGACATCAACGAGTCGCTGCAGAAATTCGTGACGGTGTTCGCGCCGGCCTGATGAGTTTTCGTGTCGCGACCGCGCGCCGCGGCGACTGACCCGACGGGCACGGTCAATCTGTCTCCTGGCGAGCTAGCGGCTACTGTCGCTGTATGTCCCGCACTGCGCCCCGGTTGGATGGTCGCGCTGTTCGCCGCGATGGTGTCGGTGAGTGCCTGGCTGCCGTGGCTGACGACGGGTATCAACGGCGGCGGGTGGGCCAACGCGATCGGCGGCAGCATCGGCAGCCTGCACCTGCCGCACGCGGTTCGGGCCGGGTCAGCTGATCGTGTTGCTGTCCTCAGCGCTGCTGGTGGCCGGCGCAATGGTCGGCAGAGGCTTGTCGGTGAGGCCGGCATCGGTTGCCGCGCTGGTGATTTCGCTGGTGTGTCGCGCTGATGGTGCGGTACTACTCGGTCAACGTCAAGCCGCCGGTGTCGGCGGCCTACGGTCTGTACGTCGGTGGCGTCGCCGCCGCCGCTGCGCGCTGTGTTCGGTATGGGCGCTGGCGCCTCGCTGCGCGCGCTAGTCGACGCTGACCTGTGCGCCCTTCAGCGGCTGGGCGCACTGGTCGCAGGTCAGCTGCCCGACGAACGGCTTGCCGCAGCCGAGGTGGGTGAGCAGCACCGCCGGGCCCTCGGGCGCATGAAACCAATGTTGCCCGCACTGCAGCGCGGCGATGATGACCGGGAAGAACGCCCGCCCCTTCTCGGTGAGCTGGTAGTGTGGCCTCCCGCGACGTGCACAGCACGCCGTTGGCGCAGAACGTCTGCAACCGGCCGGACAGCAGCGACGGCGGCGCGCCGAGTTGAGTCTGAAAATCGGAGAAGCGGCTGGTGCCCAGGAACGCGCACACCAACAGCGCAGCGGCCCAACGGTTTCCGAACACGCTCATCGTCTCGGGAAACAGTCCGGCCTGACCGCGCTTGCCGTCGGCGCTCGATCTGCGGCGGGTCGACCCCTCGGGTACCGAGCGCGGCCACGATCCGCTCGGACCCCAGCGCGCCGCCACCTCCTTCTCGGTCACCGCTTCACCGCACGCCCGGCAGGTCAGCATCGGCGCGAAGTCGCTGCCGCACTGTGTGTGCCGCATGCCCGGAAGCCGGTGCGACATGATCGGGCACCCATCGTCGTTCCCACTCCCAGATCGACAGCAGCACCGGCCAGAACGCCCGTCCGCGTTGGGTGATCAGGTATTCGGCGCGCACCGGGCGGGTCTGGTACGCCGTGCGAACCAGTAGGCCGTTGTCGGTCAGCGCCCGTAACCGGTTGGACAGCACCGTATTCGAGATCGGCAGGCGCTGCATGAACTCGCCGTAGCGGGTCGCTCCCAGCAACGCCTGCTGGATGATCAGCAGCGTCCACTCGTCGCCGAGCAGACCCAGGATGCGGCCGACGGCGTTGGTGCCGCCGGGGCTCAGCGGTCGGTTCGGCTCGAGCGGCATTCACAGGCCGATCGCGCCGGCGGGGGAGTCGACGTCATGCCAGCGACGCAACTGCGCGCCCGGCTGCCCAGGTGGCGTGGGTGCCGCTGGAAATCCGTTCGGGCAGAGCCAGTTTGCACACCGGTCCGTCGCTGAATCGGGCGGCGTCGAAGATCACGCAGTAGGAGGCGTCGGCATTCATGTCGGTGGTCAGCGTGATCAGGTAGCCGTCGTCCTCGCCGGTGGGATTCGGTCGCGGGGCCATCGCGGCTTCACTGCCGTAGACCCCGTCGGCGAACTGGTAGTGCTGCTCGCCTCCGGTGCGCAGGTCGTGCTTGACCAGCCCGTCGAACAGGAACCAGCCCGGCTTGCCGGTGGCGGCGTAGGCGTAGCGGTAGTTCGCCGCGGCGTAGTCCGGGTTGATCGTGCCGAATTCGGTGATGGACTCCGACAATTGCTCTTCTTTGACCTCGCCGGTGACCAGGTTGAACCGCCACCGGTGCAGCCGGGCCTGCAGACGATCCAGCGCCAGGAAGCGAAAGAGCTTGTCCCACTTGTTGCCACCGGTGTCGAGCGGGCTGGGGTGCGCCTTCGTAGAAGCCGTCGAGCACGATCTCGTCGCCGTCCTCGTAGGCGTTGGTGAAGTGCAGCACGAACGTCGGGTCGGCCTCGAACCAGCGGATGTCGTCGCTGCCGCCGCGGCGCGGCACCACCGCGAAGCGGGACGGCATGTCGGGGTAGAACCGCGGCAGGTGCACGTCGTGCTCGAGCAGGCTCCGGATCCCAGAACAGCGGGAAATCGTTGAGGATCACGTAGTTTTCGGTGAAGGCCATGTCGTGCGGCAGCCGCGGGCCGGGCAGCGGGATGTCGATGTAGTGCGCCAGCTCGTTGCTCTCGTCGACGACGCCGTAGTGCATGTACGGGGCCTGCTTGCTGTAGTTGAAGAACAGCAGCTCGCCGGTTTTCGGGTCGACCTTCGGGTGCGCCGACACGCCCCAGTCGACCGGGAAGTGCCCGTTCCAGGTCTCCTTGCCCAGCGTGTTGGCCGAGAACGGGTCGACGCGATACAGATCGCCGCACTGGTAGAAGCTGGTCAGCGCGATGCCGCGGTGGACGATGACGTCGGTGCTCGACGCGTCCTTCATCCGGGTGCGGGCGCCCCAGCCCCCGTCGCGCTTGGCCAGCTGCACCGGCTCGGCCAGGCCCGGCCACAGCGGCTCGCCCGCCTCGTTCTCGGCCAGGAAACCATCGGTGCGGACAAAGCGGTTGCGGTAGAACGCTTTTCCGTCGCGGAACCCGACGATGTGCACCATGCCGTCGCCGTCGAACGGGTGATAGGTCTTCAGCGCCGGGTGCAGCGGGTTTTCGGTGTTGCGCAGATAGACGCCGTCGAGGTCGCGGGGGATCTCGCCCTCGACGGCGACCAGGTCGTCGGCGTCCCACTCGCTGGTCTGCGGCCGCCACGGACCGGTTCGGTACGGGTGGTCGTCGTCTTCGGGCAGGGTCGACAGGAACTTGCCGACGACTTCGACGTCCATGTCAGCGATCCTTCGGTCGCGTTGACGACGAAGCTGACCGTGGTGGCGGTGCTGCCGCCGAAGTTCAGCGTGCCAAAGGTTTTCGCGTTCTCGACCTGGTAATCGCCGGCCGCGCCGCTGACCTGTTTGGCCGCGTCGACGAGCATGCGTACGCCCGACGCGCCGACCGGGTGGCCGCCGCCGATCAGTCCGCCGCTGGGGTTGATCGGCAGCCGTCCGCCGATCTCGATCTCGCCGTTTTCGATGGCCTTCCACGACTCGCCCGGCCCGGTCAGGCCGATGTGGTCGATCGCCAAATACTCACTGGGAGTGAAGCAGTCGTGCACCTCGATGCCGTGCAGATCGTCGAGGGTCGGCCTGCGCGCGGCGCAGCGCGTCGAGCACCGCCGCGCGCACATGCGGCATGCACGTACGGGGTCAGTCGGCGGCGGCTCGGTCGAGTTTCTGCTGCAGGCCCAGTCCGACGGTGCGATGCCCCCAGCCCGCGATGCGGGCGATCGGTCGCGCGGTGGGATGGTCGCGCAGGTATTTGTCGGTGACCAGCACGACTCCGGCGCCGCCGTCGGTCATCTGGCTGCAGTCGAATCGCCGCAGCCGGCCCTCGATGAGCGGGTTGGTCGCGTCGTCGTCGACGATCGGGTCGGGCACGGTCCATTCCCGGGTCTGCGCGTTGGGGTTTCGGCGCGCGTTGCCGAAGTTGACCTGTGCGATCGCCCGCAGGTGGGTCTCGTCGATGCCGTAGCGGCGGTCGTACTCGTCGGCGACCGTGGCGAACATCGACGGCCAGAGGAACTTCGCGTCGGCGCCCTCGTGTCCGGTCCAGGCGGCTGCGCCGAGATGACGGGCCGCGGTGTCGCCGGGCACCGTCTTCTCCAGTTCGACGCCGAGGACCAACGCGGTGTCGTAGTTGCCGGCGCGCAGGTCGGCCATCGCGGCCAGCGCGGCAATGCTGCCCGACGCGCAGGCGGCCTCGTGGCGCGACGCCGGGGTGTCCCACAGCCCGTCGCACACGGTCGCCGGCATCGCGCCGAGGTGACCCTGCTCGGCGAACATCTCGCCGAAGGCATTGGCGACGTGGACGACGCCGATGTCCGCGGCGTCGACCTTGGCCGCGGCGAGGGTGGCGTCGACGATCTCGCGGGTCAGATCCGCGAAGTCGAGGCCTTCTTTGGTGAGGTTTCGGGCGAAGTCGCTCTGGTAGCCGCCGAGGATCCAGACGTCAGTGTCCATAGCCGCACGTTACTACAACTAAAAGAGTGACACGGCCCGACCGGCTAATGAGGGCGGCCTCACCAGCTCTCGGCTGAACCGGCGAGACCTAAGCGAACGCGCTAGGTCGACCAACGCGCTCGCCTCTATACGCGCATTGCCATCGATGCCGCGAGACAAACCTGTTTCCGCGGAACCGGACTACTCGTCTCCGCGGGCGACGGGGCGGGCCGGGATCCGAACTCCATTCCGACCATGAGCCGGGAAACAGCGCGGCCTGCTACCCCGACCGCGGCGAGCGCCGCGACCGTGATGGCCGCGGTCACGCCGGACCCGCAGTACGCGCCGATCCGGCCTTCGTCGACGCCGCGCTCGGCGAGCAGCTCGGGCGATCGCGTCGTTGGCCAGGAACGTGCCGTCGCTGGTGAGCACGGCGCCGCTGGGCAGGTTTTTGGCGCCGGGGATGTGTCCGGCAACCGGGTCGATCGGCTCGACGTCGCCGCGGAAGCGTTCCGGCGCGCGGGCGTCGAGCAGGTCGAAGTCGTCGACCTGCTGCGCGGTCAAGGTCGGCAGCGCGCCGTTGTACAGGTCGTCGTGCACGCACCGCCACATTGCCCGGTTGGCGGCTCGACCGGGCCGGTGGCCAGGTTGCCGCCGTTGGCCCGCCACGCGGCCAAGCCGCCGTCGAGAATGCGCACGTCGACGATGCCGGCGGCGGTCAGCACCCACCAGGCCCGCGCCGAACCGGCGCGATTCCAGTCGTCGTAGACGACGGTGGGCACGTCCGTCGCGGACGCCCCAACGCCGCGCGGCGGCCTCGACGCTGCGACCGGACGGCAGCGGGTGCCGTCCTCGTCCGGTGACGGAGTGGTCGCTGAGTTCGTCGTCGAGGGAAACGTAGACCGCGCCGGGCAGGTGGCCCCGCAGATATGTCGCATGGCCGTCGGGCTCGTCGAGCCGCCAGCGCACGTCGAGGATCGTCACGGGATCGCCGGCGTCGATGCAGATCGGCCAACTCGGCGGCGGTGATCAGCACGCTCATGGCTTGAACCCCAGTTCGTGCAAGGCGTCGATGCAGCCGCCGAGCCAGTCGTTCGGATTTGGCGGTGGCGCCCCGCCGCTGACCTCCACTTGGCACGCAGTCGCAGCGGTGTAGCCGTTTTTCATCTCGCTCGCGAGGTAGGCGTGGTTCTGCGGTGTCGAGAAATAGTCGTGCTCGGACTTGTAGCCGTCCTTGTAGGACGGGCTGTTGACGTTGGCGGACGGCGGGTTGTTGGCCGGGCCGTGCGGGCAGCCGCTGGCCGGGCATTGCGGATCCGCGTGCACCGGCGCGGCCAGGCCGAGGGTGGCGAGCGCGATGGCCGCCGCGGTGAGGATCAAGCGGTCGAACATGTTGCGCATTATTTCACGGGCGCCCCTGTGCGCAGGGCGGAATATCAGCCGAACTGAATGGGCAAGCTGGTTGGCCCGCTCGCGCCGCCGGCCCGGCCGCCACCTTGGCCCAGCTCCAAATATTGCTCGACGAGTTCACCGACTACTACAACACGGTGCGCCCACATCGGGCCATCGGCAGAACGACACCGATCCAAGCCTTCAACGCCCGGCCCAAGGCCACCCCGACCGGCTACGTGATCCCCGCCCACTGCCGCGTACGCACCGACACCATCGACGCCGCCGGCGTCATCACCATCAGATACAACAGCCGCCTGCATCACATCGGCCTAGGAAAACGCCGCACCGGCACCAAAGTCACCGTCCTCATCGACGACCGCGACATCCGAATCCTCGACCGGGACACCGGCCAACTCATCCGCAAACTGGTCCTCGACCCCACCCGCGACTACCAACCACGCGGCGTCACATGCGGAAACTCACCCGAAAACAGGCTGAAGGTGTAAACCATGTCCCGGGACACCTGTCAACGATGTCCCGAGACATGACACTGGTGCCCCCGGCAGGATTCGAACCTGCGACACCGGCTTTAGGAGAGCCGTGCTCTATCCCCTGAGCTACGGGGGCTGAAAACATCGTTAAACCTAGTCGCTCGTCGGTAGAAACGCGGAATTCGGTGCGTCAGAGGCTATGGCGGCGGTATCGCCGCAGGCGGTGGATGTTGGCCAGTGTCGCCGGCTCGGCGCGCGGACGCAGCGCCGCATCAAGCCGAGCGCGTACCTCCTCGGTGTCGAGGTGCATCCCGATCGCCACCAGGAAGTTGGCCGTCGCTCCGGGTGGTGCGTTCGCGATGTGAATCGTCGGGCCGACGAGGTTGACCGCGAAGGTAGGCGTGGCTCGTCCGTACGCCATCTTGACGGCTCCTTTGAGCCGATACACCCCGGCGGGCGGATCCTCGAGCAGGTCGATCAGAGCGCCGGGGTCGACGTCGCCGTCGGTGGTCACCGTGACCGAGTCGGCGTGCACGTGGTCGTGGTCGTCGTGGGCCACCGCGTGGTCGGTGTCGTCGACGAGCAGTTCGCGCAACGAGAGCTGGCCCGGCTCATCGCCTGACCCCGCGACGTCGTAGAGCAGCCGGGGGTCGATCTGCCCACCGATCGCACCGACGACCGTTGCCCGTGAATTCTGTTCGCGCACGCGTCCTGCTACCCGCTCGACCATGGCGGGGCGGTCGCTGTGGGGGAGTTGATCGAGCTTGTTGACGACGACGAGAGATGCCGCCCGGTAACGCGCGGGCAGCACCTGGCCAGTATCGACGATGTCGAAATGTGTTACGGCATCGACGACGTCGACAAGTCCGCCGTACCGCAGGCCGGCCACCCGGCTGAAGCCGATGATGCGGGCAACGATCAGCGGATCGGCCAAACCACTGGCCTCGACAATCACGGCATCGAGGTTGAGTCGCGGGTCGGCGAGCTTGGTGAGCGCGACGTCGATGCCACCGTCGTCGGGCAGACAGCAGATGCAGCCGCCGGCAATCGACACCGGCTCGTCGATCTGCCCGGCCACCAGCATGGCATCGACGTTGAGCTCACCGAAATCGTTGATGATCACGCCGATCCGCGCGCCCGGGCTGCGAAGCACGTGGTTGAGCAGCGTCGTTTTGCCAGCGCCGAGATAGCCGGTCAGGCAAATGACGGGGATTGCCGTCGCCAGGCGCTAAATCCAGACCAGGAGTCGCGGGCTGCCCGGCGTCTCGCGGGGAAAGGCAATCGGCGCGTCGATGCCGTCGAGCGTGAGCCAGATCGCGGTCGCGTCCGCCGAGATGGCGACGATCGTGCCGATGGCGTACTGGTCATCGTCGTCCCACTTGACCGTGGCGTACTGCCCGAGGTGCTGCACCGCAAGGTCTTTAGGCGCGACCTCGGTCGGGTCCGGCGGCAGTTCCGACACCACGGCATCCAGCTCGTCGGCAACGGGTGCGGGCCCGGCGTCGTCGGCCCAGGCGTTCTCGTCGCCGAAGTACTCGCCGTCGTCGCCGGCTTGCTTGAGGCGCCCCAGCGCAGACGGCGCCTCTGGTCCGTCTTCTTCCTCGACCCAGAGCCGCCAGCCCTGCGGCGGCGGCGGCCACGACGGGTCCGGCGACCAGTCCGCGTGCGGCACCCAGCCCTTGGGAGGCTTTGGCCAGTTCGGGGGCGGGTTGTAACGCATCAATCCACCATACGGAACCCGGCGGTCAACGGAGCTCGGCAATCACCTTCGCGATCGTGTCGACGTGATTCTCCTGGAAGGTGAACGACGTCAGCCCGTACTTCTCGCGGTAGCCGCGCAGGGTGTCGGCGATGTCGCGTGGCGATCCGCTCAGCACCGACGGCAAGGCCAGCAACTCCTCGTCGGACAGGTTCACGAACCTGCGGGTGAGTGCCAGATCGGCCTTTCCGGAATTGTCCGACGGCACCGCGGTGATCGCGAGATTCAACTCGAGATCGGCGAACCGGTCGCCGGCGGCATTGCGGACGAACTCGACGCGCTCGGCGAGTGGGTCGGCGGCGTCACCGGAGCTGGCGCCGGTCAGTCCGATGATGTCGGCCTGCTGGGCGGCGATCGTCAGCAACCGATTTCCGTTGCCGGCGATCAGGATTGGCACCGTCGGCAGGTGCTTTTTGAGGTAGGTCGTGACGTGCTCGAGGTAGTCCACGCGTTGCCGCGCGGTCGGGTAGGGAAGCTCAGCCGCTTCGAATTCCTCGCGGACGTAGCCGGCGCCGAGGCCGAGGTCGAGGCGCCCGTCGCTGAGGCCGTCGACTTCGGCGGCGTCACGAGCCAGCAGCGCGGGCTTGTAGAACCCGGCGTTGAGCACATAGGTGCCCAGCCGGACGGTCGACGTCGCGGACGCGATCGCCGTCAGCGCCGGAAACGGCGCCGGTGCGCCGAGGTGGTCGGGCAGATGCAGCGCGTCGAACCCGCTGTCCTCCAGGCGCTTCACCTTGTCCTGCAACGCAGTACGGGACTTGACCGCGTGAATGCCTACCGAGAAACGAAACGCCCGTTCGGCCATTGGCCACCTCCGATTGTGTAGTTATCTGGACTGTAATTTCCATGCACGAGCGGCTGCCGCCAGGCCCTGCACCAATGCAGCGGTCACCGGTGACAAGCCGTCGGCGCCGGGCTCAGGCTGTTTCGCCCGGCTCCTCAGTGGTCCGTACCGGACCCCATCGTCGCCGGGCAGGGGACTACGCGGGCTGATCCCTCTGACCCGGGTCGGCAGTTCCAACTGCGTTCCACCGTAACGAGTCTGGTTCACCGGGTTCTGCGGATGCTGCCCGCGAAGCTCGAGCGGAATGTCGTCGAGGTCGGTGATGACGTGATAGCCGGGCAACTCGAGATGTTCGGCGACGTGGGCGGCCAGCGCGCGGTTGCGCCCGCCGGCCAGCAGTTGGGTGGCGCGGCCGATCCGCCCGTAACCGTGCAGCGACACCGTCGACATCGACGTGGTCGAGGAACTCCGCGAGACGCGCTGACTCGGCCGCGCAGGAAATTGCGCCGACGACAGGTGATGCGGATACCGGTCGGGATGCCGGAGCAGATACACCGACGCTCCGGCCATCGTCGGCGGCCCGCTCGGCGATCACGTCGGTCATCTCCTCCAGGCCGCCGCCATGGATGGCCAGGAAGCCGAACCGCGACCGCAACCGGCTGACCTCGACCACGCCGGGCTCGGCGAGCAGCTCGGAAAGCGATTGCGGCGCAGGCGTTGTGGGCCGTGATCGCGGCCGGGGCCAGCGTGACGGGATCCCATCGCCGTAGGAAGTCGATCCAGCTCTGCGGCAATTCGTGGTGCAGCGCGCCGTCGATGATGCGTTCCAGGTAGCCGGGTCGCGGCGGGCCGGGATTCACCCGGTGGTCGATGTAGACCCACGCGTCCGACGGCCCGTCTTCGGTGTGCACAGTCATCTGGTCTCGCCGGTAGTGCGCCGGCACGCTCTCGGCTCTGTCGAGGAGGGCCAGATCGTGGTCGGACAACGTCCCACACGACGCCGTGCACCTGCGTCCCGTCGAATGGTTCGACAGTCGCCACCCCGCGCTGGTTGATCAGCCAATCGTGGTCGGCGAGCACCGCCCGGCGTGGGTTGCCCGCCTCGGGACATCGCCGCGCCATCTGCCGCACGCACAGGTTGGACCCGTACGCGAAGTAGGAATGACGGCGTCGCTGCGTCACGAGATCGATGTTAGCCGAGCGAAGTATTTGACCGTGATCGACCGAGCTTCCAAACGACTTCTGAGCGCAAGATTAATTCCACGCGTCGCGGCGCTGATGCGCTGCGCGGAATGAAAGGATTGTCCGATGAGCGGCGCGCAAGACGGCGGCACCCGGGACCGGCACACGATCGAGCGTGAGTTGCGGCTACTGGCCAGCGTTCGCGATGCCCACCGCGAACGCGGCAGGACGATGCCCTCGACCGACCCAGATGGACGCGCTGCTCGATGAACTCATCGCGCTGGAACAGCGGCGGAAAACACCGGCGGGAGAACGAGAACTCCGACGCCAGGCCTAGCCTTTGGCGCTGATCGTCAGGTAGATCAGCACCACGTTCAGCAGACTGATCAGCGTGCCGATCACCCAGCCGACGGCGGTGGTGACGCGGTGATTGGCGTCGGCTCCCATCAGCGCGCGATTGCTGGTCAGTCGAACCAGCGGAAGCAGCGCGAACGGAATGCCGAACGACAAAACCACCTGCGACAGCACTAACGTGCGCGTCGGATTGAAACCCAGAGCCAGAATCAACAAGGCGGGCGCCAGCGTCGCCAGCCGGCGCAGCACCATCGGGACCGACCGGTGCAGCAAGCCCTGCATGATCATCGCGCCGGCGTAGGCGCCCACCGACGCCGACGCCAACCCCGATGCCAGCAGGCCGATCGCGAAGAGCGCTGCGATCAACGGGCTCACGGTGTCGTGCACGGCGGCGTAGGCCACCTCGATCGAACTGATGTCGCCGCGGCCCCGCATGTTCAGCGCGGCGACCAGCAGCATGGCGACGTTCACCGCGCCCGCGACGACCATCGCCAGCCCGACATCCAACCGGGTGATCCGCAGCAGCCGGCGCCGGTGCGGGCCGGCATCGGGATGGCCGTGCCGGTCGCGGGCCAACCCGGAATGCAGATACACCGCATGCGGCATCACCGTCGCGCCCAGGATGGCCGCGGCCAACAGCACGCTTTCCTTGCCGAGGAATCGCGGCACCAGACCGCCGACCACCTCCCCGGGCGGCGGCGTCGCGACGAAGAAGCTCGCGGTGAAGCCGATGGCGATCACCAGCAGCAGTCCGGTGATGACGCGCTCGAAGATCTGCTGGCCACGCTGGTCCTGAATGCGCAGCAGCAGCAACGACACCACCCCGGTGATCACGCCGCCGAGCAGCAGCGGCAGCCCGAACAGGATGTGCAGCGCGATCGCCCCGCCGATCACCTCGGCCACGTCGGTGGCCATCGCGACGACCTCGGCCTGCAGCCAAAAAGCCAGCCGGGTCGGGCGGTTCAGCTTGGCGCCGATCGCCTCGGGCAGCGAGCGTCCGGTCACCAGGCCGAGCTTCGCCGACAGGTACTGCACGAGACCGGCCATCACGTTCGCCAGGACGATGACCCACAGCAGCGCGAAGCCGAACTGCGCGCCGGCGCTGATGTTCGCGGCGACGTTGCCCGGGTCGACGTAGGCGATGGCGGCGACGAAGGCGGGGCCGAGCAGATACCACCCGGTCTTGAACCGGGCGCGGGTGTCCTGGGCCACCTAACTCACTTTCGGTCTACGAATCAGAAAGTTAGGTTAACCGAAACCTTCTATGCCCACCGAATACAGGCCGCGTCCGGTGATCAGCGGCAGGTCCAGCGTGGTCCGGATTCCGGCGGGGGCGGCAACGACGGCGGGGATGGCGTTGACGACCCGCATCGCCGTCGCGACCAGGCCGGCGTGGTTGTGGTCGCCGTTGGGGCTGCTCAGGCAGACGTCGACGGCGTACGACGGTTCGCCGGTGATCTCGATCCGATAGCACCCACCGGGCTGGGCCGGCTGCGGCCAGTCCGGGCACAGGTCTTCGCGCAACCGGGTGACGTGTTCGAGGACGACTGCGGGATGGCCGTCGACCAGTCCCTGCACCTCGAAACGCAGCGCGGCGGCACTGCCCTTGGGGATGTGCCCGGACGCGATGTCGAAGTCCTCGGGCGCCGGAATCCGCTCCTGGCGTTCGGTGATCGAGTCGAGTTCGATGCCCAGCCCGGCGGCGAGTTGGCGCACCACCGATCCCCACGCCAGGCTCAGCACGCCCGGTTGCAGCAGCATCGGGATCTCGTCGAGCGGCTTGCCGAATCCCATCACGTCGAACATGACCGTCGCGCTGTCGTAGGTGGCGTAGTCGACGATCTCCATGCAGCGGATCTGCTGGATGCTCTGGCAGGTTCCGGCCAGCGCCAGCGGAATCAGGTCGTTGGCGAAACCGGGGTCGATGCCGTTGACGAAAAGACTCGAATTGCCTTCCCGCGCAGCATCTTCGATCGGTTTGAGCATGGCCTCCGGCAGCACCTGCCACGGGTACTGCAGGAAGACGGCACTGCTGCCGACGACGTTGACGCCGGCGGCCAGAATGCGCCGGTAATCCTCGAGGGCGTCGGGCAGCCGGTTGTCGGCCATCGCGGTGTAGACCGCGCACTGCGGGCCGGTGGCCAGTACCGCATCCAGATCGGTGGACGCGGTGATACCGGTCGAAATATCAAGGCCGGCAAGCTCTCCGGCGTCTTTACCGGCCTTGGATTCCGAGGACACCCACACTGCGGTGAGCTCGTAGTCCGGGTTGGTGATCAGTGCCCTGAGCGCGTGGATGCCGACATTGCCGGTGCCGATCGCGGCGACTTTGATGGCCATGCTCACAGGTCCGGGATCGGTAGGTCGAGGTTGGGAAAGGTGATGCCGCCGTCGACTTCGATCACCTTGCCGGTCAGGTAGGCACCGGCGGGCGATGCCAAATACACCGCGGCGGCGGCGATCTCGTCGGGCTGGCCAAGGCGGCGCATTGGGGTCGCCTTCTCCATCGGCACGCGAAACTCGTCGTTGGAGGCGACGATGTCGAGCGCGGACGTGGCGATCGAGCCCGGCGCGATGGCGTTGACCCGGACCCGCGGGCACAGGTCGAGCGCGGCCAGCCGGGTGTAGTGGGCGAGCGCGGCTTTGGCGGTGCCGTAGGCGGCGAAGCCGCGGCCGGCCACCCGTCCCATCGTCGACGTGATGTTGATGATGCTCCCGCCGCCGGAGTGCTCGAGCATCAGCGGTACTG
The DNA here is from genome assembly GCA_963796825.1 of uncultured Actinomycetota bacterium. Taxonomy (GTDB): domain Bacteria; phylum Actinomycetota; class Actinomycetes; order Mycobacteriales; family Mycobacteriaceae; genus Mycobacterium. Next base: position 595,366 of record CAWCNE010000002.1, on the reverse strand, counting down.
CGGCGATGGTCAGCGCGTGGGCGGTGGCGACGTTGAAGGTGAACGCGCTTTTGAGGTCCTTCGTCGACGTGGTCAGCAGGCCGTTGGGCATGGTGCCGCCGACGTTGTTGACGACGATGTCCAGTCGCCCGAACGCCTCGACGGCCTTCGCGGCCAGCTCGGCGGTGACCTCGGGCTGAGCCAGATCGCCGGTGACGATGTGGGCGCGCCGACCCGCGGCGCGGACCTTCTCGGCGACGGCCTCTAGTTCGGATTGGGTGCGGGAGGCGATGACGACGTCGGCGCCGACGTCGGCGAACGCCAACGCGATGGCTGCGCCGAGACCGCGGCCGCCACCGGTGACGACGGCGACTTGGTCGTCGAGTCGGAATTTGTCCAGGATCACGGGCGTCACCGTAACAAGGCGCCGACGGCCGCGGAACCCTATTTCTGAAACACGTTCTAGTTTCCCTGCTCGCGGTCGCCGTTAAGAATCTGACAAGCGGTCGCGCCTACCTTTCTGATGAACGAAGAGGAAGGACGCCATGCGCAACGCTGGAACCCTGAAGAAGATCCTTACCGGCGGGCTGCTGTCCGCCGGCCTGACCTTGGGCATGTTCGTCACCGCAGGTGTACCCGCGGCGCAGGCAGACTCCTGGCCCGGCTGCCCGCCGGACAGCCCGCGTGGCCCTTGTCGTTGGTGCCCGGGCGATCCTCCGGTGCAGACCGGCAATCACGTGACGAACCCGGTCCGCTGGGACTTCAACGCCTGCCACACCTACTGGTACGTCCAGCATGGGCAGGGCAATGTCGCCCAGAACATTTTCGAGGGCGAGGTGCCGCCACCGCCTCCGCCACCGCCCGATCCCGGGCCGTTCGTCATCGACAGAAGCAACTGCCAGCAGATACTCGGAATGTTCTGCCCGAAGGCGTGACATCCGATCCTGCAGGACGACAACGTGATTGGCGCGATGCGATGAGGACTGGACCAGCCACGCGGCAGAAGAAGGACGACGATAGGTAGCCGCTATGAATATCACTTATAACCTGAAGAAACTCACCACTGGGCGCTGGTGTCCTGGAGATCCTCCGCCACTGGATATCACAATCGATGCGGCTGGCCACGGGGGAACCGGGTTCCCATCTACCCGGCTTGGGACACGTCCGTCTGCCACGACTTCATGACCTCGGGCCACCACGTTAAGATTGTCCATTGGTAGCGGTGGTTTGGTTGCTGCAGGCACTCCAGGTTTATGTTCTGCTCCCGAAGCCAGGTCATCGCGTTGGCGAGATTCGGCGAACAGGCAGTGTCTGGTTGCGGCACAACGGGATCCGCGTACGCCGCCGTCGGCGCGCAAAGCACTGCGAGGGCTTCTGCCAGCGTCGTCAGGACTATCGCCACGGTCTGTTTTTTTTTTTTCTTAGCCTTCGTTGATCCAATCCCTTTTTTTTTTTTTTTTCCCCCCCCCCCCCCCCCCCCCCCCCCTTTTTTTTTTTTTTTCTAGTCTGGAGCGAGAGCGAGACATGTTCGGCACCAATGAAACTGGAGTCTAGGGCAGCGTCGTGTGCATCAACGCTACGCTGTAGGTCGACCACAACGACAGGTTGAAGTACAGGTCGTGGCCAGCCGACCAGGGGTGGATAAAGGGGGCGTAAATGCCGCCCGGAAGTTGTGTTGACGTCACAAGCGTCTGCGCTGCGCTCCACGTCCTTGTGGATTGTCCGCTGTCCGCATCACGACGTTGTTCGACCCGTCGGTGTAGAGCGCGATGTACTTATTGAGGTAATCGTTGTATTGAACTGACATCTCGCTCACCGGAGCCGATATGACGGGCGTGGCGGCCCAGGTCTGTTTGCGACCCACGATCCTGTTCCGAAGAAATTCCACCACGGTTGGCTCCAGTATTCGTACTGATTGAGGTCCAGCACAGCATTCTCGGGGACGCGCGACACGTATGCCGAGCCCGCAGCGTCCGGACGGGGTGCCGTATGAGTACAGGTAACCGTCGCGTCGGACGAACGCCCCCTGCTGAAAATTCTGGTTGCCCCAGTTGAACCAGACGCTGGGTACGCTGAAATAGAATCGCTCGGACGGACGGTTCCACGGCTGGCGGTCCAATTTTCGCCGTTGTCGGTCGAAACCGCGATTGCAGAAAAGTTCGTGGTCCATTGGCCCGGATTGCCCCACTGCCTGACCGACATAAAATTGACGTACTGCGTTGTCCCCACCGAGATTCCAGCGGTTGGGAGTGATGGTCACCTCGGTTGGGGCGAGATTGAGACTGGCGATGATTTGTCTTGAGAAGTTCGATCCCGGTGGAGTCGCGGACAGGACCGGCGAGCCTGCGTAGACGTTGCCGAATGCGGGATCTGGCACCGACATTCCGTCGGACAGATTGTGGTCCGCGCTGCGAAACAAGGTGTTGCTCCGCCATTGCTGGCTAGCGACGCTGCAATCGCCGAACGTGTCGCCGAATGCCATGAGCACCTGGTCGTTCGCGCCGGTTTGGCCGTTGTCCCACATAATCCCGAGATCGGCGCGAGAAGGAAAAGCGTGCGTATGTGTTGTTCCTGTTGGGTCCATCCACAGTTTACAATGGTTTCTCAGTGCCGCCGCCCGGCACGACCCCCGATCGTCCCGTACATGCCGCTCGTCCCGAATCGGAATTGATCGTGTCTCGCGGGGTTCGGCACCTGTTGTGTCGCCGCACCGTGGCCCGGCGCGGGCACGGGCAGCACCGCCCCTTGCTGTTGCATCGGCGCGAAGTTCAGAGCACCCGTCGCTGTGGGGTCTGAGGCCGCGGGTGGGTGCGGAGTAAAGGCGTTCGGATTACATCAGCGGCGGGCTGGGGTTGAGCCAACTCATGGATGTGTCGCCGTGTCCCTTGTACTGCGGGCAGTAGGCCGCCACCGCGACACCGATGAAGAAGCTGGACTGGCTGAAGTTGAGGTCGGTGTCCCCGACCAACTTCATCGCCAAAGCGCTTGTCTTGTAGTGTTTGTCGAGCCCGTCGCACACCATATGAGCTTCGGCAAGCGTTGTATCGCGATCGCTGAGCTGGATGTTGCGTTTCGCCAGGGCCGCCAGCACCGCGTCATCGGTGGCATCGGCCGAAGCCGGCGCCGCACAGAACACCATGACGGCGGACAACGCCACCGCCCACCGCGTACATCGGACTTCCATGAACTAACGCTACTGGAGATCACGCCACTTCGCGCGGCGTGCGACCGTCAGGTTGTCGTTATCCCCAACTACCGGGGGTGCCCTGGGGTACCTGCTGGCCCAGCCAGTTGCAGGGCATCATCGTGCGCCACGCGGTGAACGCGCACTGTTGCTCAGTACGCTGCGGGCATGGGGAGATTTCCCCATGTGACAAGGCCGTGAATCGGTCAGACTATGCAGATGAGCAACCCTTACATTGTCAAAATCGTGGCCGGGGCATTCTTGGTATGCGGCGTGGCCGCCACCGGACCGGCGCTCACCGCAGCGGCCGCCCACGCGGTCGCCACTCCTGAGCGCCACTGGTGTCCCGGGCAACGACACGATCCGCCCACCCGGCCCGGGAGACGTGGTGTGGGATTGGAACGTCTGCCACACCTTCTATTCCACTAATTACGGGATGGGTAACGTCGTCGATTCCTCCAACGGGAAGACGGCAAGCATCTGGGATGGAGACAACCCGCCGATCGATGCGATCACCATCAGGCACTGCCCGCCGATCGCCTTCATGTGCCCGTAAAGCGTTCTAGCGCTTGGCAGCTGCCTTTTTGGCCGGTGTTTTCTTCGCCGCCGTTTTTTTGGCCGCCGTCTTTTTCGCCGGAGTCTTCTTGGCGGCGGCCTTTTTGGCCGGTGTTTTCTTCGCGGGCGCGTTGTCGCCACCGGAGCGCGCCTTCACGCTGGCCTCCAATTTGGCCAGCAGATCGGAGACGTCTTCGGTCTCGTCAAGCTCTTTCGGCCGCTCTTCGGTGGTAAAGGCCTCGCCGCCTTCGAGCTTGGCCTGCACCAACTCCTGCAACTGTTCCTGATAGTCGTCGTGGTAGCGGTCGGGGTTGAAGTCGTCGGCCATCGACTCGACCACCTGGCCGGCCATCTTGAGCTCAGCCGGTTTGACCTCGACCTTCTTGTCCAGCACCGGGAAGTCGGGATCGCGGATTTCGTCGGGCCACAGCAGCGTGTGGATCACCATGACCTCGCGCTTGCTGAAGTCCTTGACACGCAACGCCGCAAGCCGGGTCTTGTTGCGCAGCGCGAAATGCACGATCGCCACCCGATCGGTCTCGGCCAATGTCTTGGCCAGCAGCACATAGGATTTCGTCGACTTGCCATCCGGCTCGAGGAAGTAGCTGCGGTCGTACATCATCGGGTCGAGCTCGCTGGCCGGAACGAACTCCAGCACTTCGATTTCGCGGCTGCGCTCCTCGGGCAGCGTCGCGATGTCGTCGTCGGTGATGATCACCATCTGGCCGTCGTCGGACTCGTAAGCCCGCGCGATGTCGCGATACTCGACGACTTCGCCGTCCACCTCGCACACCCGCTTGTACCGGATGCGGCCATTGTCTTTGGCATGCACCTGATGGAACTTGATGTCGTGGTCCTCGGTCGCGCTGTACACCTTGACCGGGACGTTCACCAGCCCGAAAGAGATCGAGCCCTTCCAGATCGAACGCATGCTGCCAGTATGCCCATAGTGCTGGGCGGATACGCCTCTATCGCTGCTGCGCCGCGGCGGTCAGCGCGTCCCGATCCGGCAGGTCAGCGCCCGCGCGGCCAACGGTGACCGCCGCAACGGCGCTGCCGGCCTCCAGTGCGGCCGTCAGCGCCTCGAGATCGAGCGCGGCAAGCTCGGCACGTCGGTCGGCGCCCAGCAGCCCTTGCGACCACAGCGCGTCGAGCAGACCGACCATGAAGGAATCGCCGGCGCCGACGGTGTCGACCACGTGCGCCGATCGGGCCGGCACCCGCACCACCCCGGCCGCGCAGACTGCCTCGGCGCCCTGGTCGGCCATCGTCACCGCCACGATCGCGGGACCCAGCGACTGCCAGGTCTGGGCGATGTCTTCCGGCTTGCGGTCCGGGGTCGAGCCAGCGCAGGTCCTCCTCGCTGACTTTCACGATGTCGCTGCGCTCGACGAGGTGCTCGATGCGGGTGCGGGCCAGTTCCCGATCGGCGATCAGCGACGGCCGCACGTTGGGATCGAAACTGACAGTGGCCGACATCCGGTAGGCGTCGACGAGCGCGGCGACGGCCAGGCACCCCGGGTCATGCACCGCGGCAATCGATCCGGTGTGCACGAAGAGCGGCGGCGCCACCGGCGGCGTTCCGGACAGCTGCCAATCCAGGTCGAATTCGTAGTTCGCCGAACCACTTTGCGTCGACAGTCAGACGTGCCGTCGTCGTTCGTTCGCGCGCTTTGGCTCCCCGAAACGAGTTGTGCCCCGGACGCGTCGACGTACTCGGCGATGCGCCGGCCGTACGGATCGTCACCGATGTGGGTGAGGAAATCGACGTCGCGGCCCAGCCGGGCCAGCCCGACCGCGACGTTGAGTGGGCTGCCGCCGACATGCTCGCCGACGATGCGGTGGCCGTCCTGGACGATGTCGATGAGCGCTTCGCCGATCACCAGTCCGCGGCTCATTGCACCAACGCCTCCAATGTCGCGCGAGCTCCCTTGCTGTGCAACGAATCCAGCGCCCAGCGGTATGCCTCGACAAACCGGTGCTGATGGGCCAGGTCGCCGAACACCGCAGTGATCTCGATGAACGCGCATGGGTTCTCGTGCTGCGACCGGGCGATCGGAATGAGCGAGTCGGCCAGTTGGTCGAGCACCTCGTACGGCTCGCCCCACTCGTCGACGCCCTCGGCATAGCGGGCCCAACTGGCCACCGCCGCAGACGCCATCTGCACCGGCCCGTCGTTGGCCAGGTTGTCGCAAATGACCGGGAACAGCCACTTTGGGATGCGGTCCGAGGAGTAGGCGCAGATGCCGCGCGACGGTGTCGCGCACCGCCGGGTTGGCGAACCGCTCGATCAGCGTGCGGCCGAACTCGTGCAGGTCGATCCCGGGCACCGAGGGCAGGGTCGGGATGGCCTCGTTCTCGAAGTAGGTCAGCAGATACTTCGGCGAACAACGGATCCTGCGCCGCCTCGTGGACGAACTCGAAGCCGCACAGGTGGGCGAAGTAGCACAGGCACTGGTGGCCCGCGTTGAGCATGCGCAGCTTCATCAACTCGTACGGGCCGACATCGTCGACCACCAGCACGCCCGCCTGCTCCAGCGGCGGCCTGCCATCGGCGAAGTCGTCCTCGATCACCCAGGCGCTGAACGGCTCGGCCACCACCGGCCACCGGTCGTCGACACCGAAGTCGCGGCGCACCTCGGCGGCCATCTCCAAAGTCGTTGCGGGAGTGATGCGGTCGACCATCGAGTTGGGGAACGTGCCGTGTTCGCCGATCCATTCGGCCAACTCGGGATCGACGCGTTCGGCGCTGGCCAGCACGGTCCGCTTGGCGACCTCACCGTTGTTCTCGATGTTGTCGCACGACACGATGGTCGGGGCGGGGATTCCCTGGTTACGACGCCGGGCGAGCGCCTCGGTGATCAACGTGAACGCGGGACCGTCGGGATCGCGGTAGCCGCCTTCGGTGATGGTCAGCGAAATGATCCGGGTAGACGGCGCAGCCAGCACCTCCAGCGCCGACTCCGGATCGTCGGGAGCATAACGGTAATCGATGATCGACCCGATCACCTGGGCGTCCCGGGTGCCGTCGGGGTTCTCCAGGATCAGCGTGTACAGCCCGTCCTGGTCGGTGAGGACGTCGCGCATGGTCCAGTCGGCGGGCATCACGCCGACGCCGCAGATGCCCCATTCCTGCGCCAATCCCTGCTGCAGCAGCAAGTTGATGTAGGCGGCTTGGTGCGCGCGGTGGAAGTGGCCGGCGCCGATATGCGCGATGCCGACGCTGACGCTTGGCGCGGTCGTATGTCGGCGCGTCGATCGGCAGGTTTGCCAGCGCTGGGTTGTTCAGAGCTATTGCGTCAGGCACGGTGGTGCAACTCCTTCCGGGGAGGCGATGCCTAGCTGAGCGTCGAACCTCCGCTCGTCACGGCCGCCAGGATGAGGGCATCGGCCAGTGCGCGCCACGAGTCGGTGACGGCGACAGCGCCGGCGTCGAGTCAATTCCTTTGTGCGGCTTTGCTGTTCATCGGCTGGAACAAACATCACGTTACCGACGGCGTAGTACCCGGCGGCGACGGCTGAGGTCACACCGGGCACCGAGTCTTCGACGGCCAGCCCGTGCGAGCCTTCGACCCCCAACACCCGGCCGGCATGCAGATACACCGCGGGGTCCGGCTTGCTGGTCGGCACCGGCAGCGAATCTTCCGCGCTGAAGCGCACCGCCCCGGGGACGAGCGGATCGAGACCGGCAGCGGTGAAGGACGCCTTCAGGCGACCGAGGGCACTGGAGCTGACCGCGGCCATCGCGAACCGAGGTGCCAGATCCTGCAGCGGCCCAAGTACTTCCGGGTCGGGCTTCAGCGTCACGGCCAGGTGAGCCGTGACCTGCTCGCGCTCCCGGCGTACCCACGTTTCGAGCTCGTCGGCGGTCAGCGCGCGACCGCTGGCCACGTCACTGTCCGACGCCACCTGCGCGTCGGGACGGCCATCGGCCAGCGCCTTCTCGAACGGAATTCCGCTCAGCACGGCCAGATCGGTCGCGGTGCTGCGAAAATTCTTGCCCACGGCCTTTTTCCGCAGCTCGTCGCCACTGAGCGGCGCGGTGACGCCGAACTTGGCCAGGAATTGCGTGGTGACCTCGGCCGAGGCGTCGAATGCCGGCGACTCGGACGGGAAGAGGTTGTCATCGGCGTCCAACAGCAACGTGGTGATCGACCGCGGGGTCGAACGGGCGCACGAATTCCAGGGGCCGGCTCATCACGACACCAGCTCCTGTACGTCGTCCCGCAGCGATCGGCGCAGCGTGGTTTCTACACCGTTTTCGTCGATGGAAGTGATCATCGCGCGCAGGCGGTCCACAAATCCAGGAATCACCCGAAGTTCGGCGAAGATCTCGTGACGCAACAGCGCGTCAGGATTGTTGCCATCCATCGCCGCCAACTTGGTCAACAGCTCTTTCTCGGGGTCGTCGATGTCGATCGTGCAACCCTTGAGGTCGGTGCCCCGCAGGTAACGGATCCACCCGGCCAGCGCGAGCATCAGCAGCGTGTGCGGACGGTCCTGCTCGATCGCCTCGTCAGCGACGGCAACAGGAACGACGCGATCTTCTCCGATCCGCGGCGGGCCAGTCGCGACAACTGGTCGCTCATCTGGGGATTGCTCAGCCGCACCAGCAGCGATGAGCGGTACTCGGGGGTGTTCATCCCCGGCACCGCCGGCAGCAGTGGCTGAACTCTCGTCACGCATCAGCTGCTCGACGAAGTCGTAAATGACCTCGTTGCCCATCGCTTCGTCGGTGCGGCGGTAGCCGGCCAGCGTGGCCAGGCACGACATCGCGATGTGGGTTCCGTTGAGTAGCCGGGTCTTCACCAACTTGTGGTCGCTCGACGTCGGTGACGAACTGGGCGCCGACCTCGTCTAGCGGCGGGCGACCGTCGCAGAAGTCTGTCCTCGATGACCCACTGGCTGTACGGCTCGGTGAGCACCGGCCACTTGTCGGCGATCCCGAAGGTCTCCCTGACGAACTCGACTTCCGACTCCGATGTCTGCGGCGTGATCCGATCGACCATGGTCGACGGGAACGCGACGTAGGTGTCGATCCAGCGAGCCAGCCCGGGATCCTTCAGCGCGGCAAACGAGACCAGCGCGGTACGGGCCGCCTGCGGTGTTGTCCGGAATGTTGTCGCAGCAGAGCACCGTGAACGGGGGGTCCCCGCCCGGCGACGCAACTCCAGTGCGTCGGTCAGGTACCCCCACGCGGTGACATAGCTGCCTGACGACTGGGTGAGATCGGCCCGCACATCGGGATGGCTCGGCGTCGAACTCGCGGGTGACCGGGTCCAGAAAGTAGCCGTTGCCGGTGATGGTCAGGCTGACCACCCGGGTGTGGGGGTCTGCCAGCGCGGCACGAACCGCTGCGCCGTCGTTGGGTGCGTAGTGGACGGAGCCGATCGAGCCGACCACGCGGGCCGTCTCGCCCTCATGGCCACGCTCCACGACGGTGTACAACCCGTCCTGGGCCGACAGCACGTCCTTGACCTCGGGGGAGCGCAGGCTGACGCCGGTGACTCCCCACTTGTCGGAAATGCCCGAGTAGGCCAGGTCGTCGAAGTAGACGGCTTGGTGGGCGCGGTGGAAGTTACCGGCACCGATGTGGACGACGCCGCGCTGCAGCGTCGAACGGTCGTACGTCGGCACGTCGATGTGTTGCGACTGAGAATGCAGCGGAAGGGTGTCGTCACTGAGCGGAACTCCGGCGCTTGGCCGCCAAGGAATTACTTTTCGCATGGCCACCTCATGTCTCCCAGCTCACCGCTACTTAAACGTTTTAGTGTGTTAACTCACCGTGTCCCGAGTCACGAACTCGTCATGGGCCCGTCATAAGGCGTGGTGAGAGGGGATAAACCGCGGCGTAGGTTGGCATCATGGCGCCGCGGGTGAAATTGACCAACGCCGACAAGGTCTTGTATCCGGCGACTGGAACCACCAAGTCCGAAATCTTCGACTATTACACCGATATCGCGGAAGTGATGGTCCCGCACATTGCCGGGCGCGCGGCCACCCGAAAGCGTTGGCCCAACGGCGTTGAGCAGTCCTCGTTCTTCGAAAAGCAGCTGGCCGCTTCGGCGCCGGAGTGGCTGCCGCGCGGCGAGCATCACGCATAAATCCGGCACGACGACCTATCCGATCATCGACAGCGTCGACGGTTTGGCCTGGATCGCCCAGCAAGCCGCGTTGGAAGTGCATGTGCCGCAATGGCGTTTCGTCGCCGAGTGGACGCGTCAAAGGCGAAGAACTCAAGCCGGGCCCGGCCACCCGCCTGGTGTTCGATCTCGACCCCGGCGAGGGCGTGACGATGGCGCAACTCGCCAAGGTGGCCCGCGCCGTACGCGATCTGATCGCCGACATCGGGCTGACCACCTATCCGCTCACCAGCGGTAGCAAGGGGATGCACCTCTACAGCCCGCTGGACAAGCCGGTGAGCAGCCGGGGCGCGGTGGTGTTGGCCAAAAGGGTTGCCCAGCAACTGGAAACGTCGATGCCCAAGCTGGTCACCGCCGACGATGACCAAGAGCGTGCGGGCGGGCAAGGTGTTCGTGGACTGGAGCCAGAACAACGGCTCGAAGACCACCATCGCGCCGTATTCGCTGCGCGGCCGGGAATATCCGACCGTCGCCGCGCCGCGCACCTGGGACGAACTCGACGACACCAAGCTGCGTCAACTGCGCTATGACGAAGTGCTCGAGCGAGTCGAACGCGACGGCGATCTGCTGGCGGCCCTGGACGCCGACGTGGGTACCCCCGACCGGCTGACGAAATACCGCGAGCATGCGCGACGCTGCGAAGACCCCGGAGCCGGTACCTGATTCCAAACCGGCTGCGGGTCAGGGAAATACGTTCGTGATTCAGGAGCATCACGCCCGTCGGCTGCACTACGACTTCCGGCTCGAACGCGACGGTGTGCTGGTGTCGTGGGCCGTGCCGAAGAATCTGCCGGAGACCACCGCGGTCAATCACCTGGCGGTCCACACCGAAGACCATCCACTGGAGTACGGCGGCTTCGAGGGGACGATCCCGAAGGGGGAGTACGGCGGCGGCAAGGTGGTCATCTGGGATTCCGGCACCTACGACACCGAGAAGTTCAACGATTCCGGTGAAAAAGGTGAAGTCATCGTGACCCTGCACGGCCAACGGATCTCGGGCCGCTACGCGCTGATCCAGACCGACGGCAACCAGTGGCTGGCGCACCGGATGAAAGACCAGCACGTCTTCGACTTCGACGGTCTGGCGCCGATGCTGGCGACCCACGGTTCGGTGGCGAAGTTGACCGCGTCGCAGTGGGCGTTCGAGGCCAAGTGGGACGGCTATCGATTGCTGGTCGACGCCGACCACGGCCAGGTGCGGTTGCGATCGCGCAGCGGGCGTGATCTCACCGAGGAGTTCCCGCAACTTCGTTCGCTGGCAGCCGATCTCGCCGACCACCATGCCGTGCTCGACGGCGAGGTCGTCGCGCTCGACGCATCCGGCGTGCCCCGGTTCTCCGAGATGCAGAACCGGGCGCGCGCCACCCGCATCGAATTTCGGGCTTTCGATCTGTTGTATCTCGATGGGCGATCGCTATTGCGGGCCAAGTATCGCGACCGGCGAAAGTTATTGGAAACACTGGCTTCCGCGCGGTGGTCTGAACGTGCCCGACCTGCTGTCCGGCGACGGCGCCGCAGGCGCTGGAGTATTCGCGCAAACAGCAGTGGGAAGGCGTGATCGCCAAGAAGCGCGACTCCACGTATCAGCCGGGCCGTCGCTCGGCGTCCTGGGTCAAGGACAAGTACTGGAACACCCAGGAAGTCGTCATCGGCGGTTGGCGCGCCGGCGAGGGCGGGCGCACCAGCGGCATCGGTTCACTGTTGATGGGTATCCCCGCCGCCGACGGACTGCATTTCGCCGGACGGGTCGGCACCGGTTTCACCGAGCGCGACCTGGCCAACCTGAAGAAGACACTCGAGCCGCTGCACACCGACGAATCACCCTTCGATGCAAGGCTTTCCGCCCAAGACGCCAAGGGCGTGACGTTCGTGAAGCCGACCCTGGTCGGCGAGGTCCGCTACAGCGAATGGACGTCGGATGGCCGGCTGCGTCAACCCAGTTGGCGTGGGCTGCGGCCCGACAAGGAGCCCGGCGAGGTGGTCCGGGAGTAGCCGGCGTCGATCGCTTCCAGCAAGCCCCGGGTCGCCAGCTCGTCGGCCAACTCGTTGTCGGCGACTCCCGAGTGCCCCTTCACCCAGAACCATTCGACCTGATGACGCGAGCAGGCCAGCTGAAGCCGCTGCCACAGGTCGACGTTCTTCACCGGCTGCTTGGCGGCGGTCTTCCAGCCGTTGCGCTCCCAGCCGAGCACCCACTTGGTGATGCCGTTGCGGACATAGGTGCTGTCGGTGTAGAGGTGCACCGTCACGGGTCGGGTGAGCGCCTCCAGCGCCATGATCGGCGCGGTCAATTCCATCCGGTTGTTGCTGGTCTCGCCGGACTCGCCGCCGCACATCTCGCGGACGTGCTGGCCGTGGCGCAGCACCGCACCCCACCCGCCGGGGCCGGGGTTGGGCCGGCAGCCGCCGTCGGTGTGGATGACGACGGCGCGGTCGGCTGGATCGGTCACGTGCCGAGAATAGGCGCTGAGATCATCGCCGACCGGACCGACATTCCGAGCTCGTGATGCCGCAGCGTGGTGATCCGGCGTCCGGGCTGCACCGCGTCCTTGACCGGTGCCGTGCGGTCGCCGAAGTAAGCGGCGGTCGCGTCGATGTCAGCGACTTCGTAGGTGATGCCCCAGAGCGTGGATGGACCCTCGCTCGCGGCCTCCGGCGAACCGACGACTTCGACGATCACCTCGCCGAACCGGAAGAAGATCTGGCGGATCGGTCGTCCGCCGAGCTGGCCGTCCCGCTCCCGGCGAGGTGCGGCACCGACGGCGGCCAGCGATTCGACCGTTCGACCCAGGTCGGGTGACAGCAGCACGACATGGTCGATGGCGGTGACGCCGTTCGGGTGCAGAGCCGGCATCGAGACGACCGCATCTGGACCTCGTCGTCGGGATGCCGTCGAGCTCGTCGGCCGAGCCGTCGCGGCAGGCCACGCAACGACCACCCGACGATGCCGGTGCCGCGGCCGCTCCCGGCCAGCCGGATGTCGACGCCGCCGACCCGGCAGACGGCGTCGGAGTCCACGGTGAACCCGGCTCGTGCCCAGGCTGGCCGGTGGGTCGGCGACCTCGATATTCGGCGACGGTGATGGCCATGGTCGAATACGGTATCTCGATGCGGTGGCTGACCTTTCGAGACGACAGCGGCCAGCGGACCGGGGTGCTGTCCGGCGACGAAGATCCATCCGCTGCAGCCGGGCGTGAGCTTGCTCGAGCTGATCGGGCGCGGTGCGGCCGGCCTGGCCGAGGCGGGGGAGGCCGCGCTGCGCTCGGCGCCACCGTGCCGCTGGACCAGGTGACGCTGATGGCGCCGATCCCGCGGCCGCCGTCGATCCGTGACAGCCTGTGCTTCCTCGACCACATGCGCAACTGTCAGGCGGCCATGGGCGGCGGGCGGGTGCTCAAGGACACCTGGTACCGGATCCCGGCGTTCTACTTCGCCTGTCCGACCACCGTTCTCGGTCCCTACGACGACGCCCCGATGGCCCCCGGAAGTGTCTGGCAGGACTTCGAATTGGAAGTCGCCGCGGTGATCGGGACTGCAGGGACGAGACCTGTCGGTCGACGAAGCCGAACAGGCGATCGTCGGATACATGATCTTCAACGACTGGTCGGCGCGCGACTTGCAGCAACTGGAAGGTCAACTGGCGATCGGCCAGGCCAAGGGCAAGGACAGCGGCGTCACACTGGGCCCGTACCTGGTCACGCCGGACGAACTCGAGCCGTACCGCCGTGACGGCCGGCTGAGTCTAGACGTGACCGCACTGGTCAACGACGAGGTGATCGGATCCGGGTTCGACCGCCCAGATGGACTGGAGCTTCGCCGAAGTCATCTCCTACGCGTCGCGCGGCGTGACGCTCACCCCAGGTGACGTGTTCGGCTCAGGCACGGTGCCGACCTGCACGCTGGTCGAGCACCTCGATCCGGCGGCGCCGGAGTCCTTCCGGGGCTGGCTGCACGACGGCGACGTCGTGACGCTGCGGGTAGAGGGGCTGGGCGAGACCCGGCAGACGGTACGGAAAACCGCTGCACCGCAACCACTGTCACCGAGACCCAACCCGGATGCCACGCCGGCGGCGCCACGGGTCAACCCGGCGCCGGCGAAATTCCCGTACACCCGTGGGCTGCACGAGGTCGGCGAGCGGGTGTGGGCCTGGATGCTGCCGGACGGCGGGTTCGGTTGGAGCAACGCGGGTCTGGTTGTCGGCGACGGGGCGTCGCTGCTGGTGGACACGCTGTTCGACTTGCCGTTGACCCGCGAGATGCTGGACGCGATGGCGCCGCTCACCGACCGCGCACCGATCACCGACGCGCTGATCACCCACTCCAACGGGGACCACACCCACGGCAACCAGCTTCTGGACCGCTCGGTGCGGGTGATCGCCGCGACGGGTACCGCCGAGGAGATCGCCCACGGGATGGCGCCCGAGATGCTGGTGATGGCCATGAACGCCGACCTCGGCCCGGTCGCAACCCCATACTTGCGAGAACGGTTCGGGCCCTTCGATTTCGGCGGGATCACTCTGCGCAACGCCGATCAGACCTTCGACGACCGGCTCACCATCGTGGTCGGCGGGCGCGCGGTGCAGCTGCTCAACCTCGGTCCGGCGCATACCGCCGCTGATTCGGTCGTGCATGTGCCAGACGCCGGCGTGCTGTTCGCCGGGGACCTGCTGTTCATCGGCTGCACCCCGATCGTATGGGCCGGCCCCATCGCGCAACTGGGTCGCCGCGTGCGACGCCATGATCGCGCTGGACCCGTCGACGGTGGTGCCGGGACACGGCCCGGTGACCGATGTCGACGGGAATCCGCGGCGTGCGTGGATATCTCGCCCACGTCGCCGAGCAGGCCGAGGCCGCGTATCGCAAGGGCCTGTCGTTCGTGGAGGCGGCCGACACCATCGATCTCGGCGAGTACGCGAGCTGGCTGGACGCCGAACGGGTGGTGATCAACGTCTACACGCACTATCGCGAACTCGACCCCAGCACACCGCAATTACCGGCGATGGGGCTACTGGCGATGCAGGCCGATTGGTTGGCCAAGCGTCAGTGATTGCGCAGCTTGGCGATCAGCTTGTCTTTGGTGAGCACTGAGTAACCGGTGACGCCTAGTTCTTTGGCCCGCTTTTTCAGATCGGCGACCGACCAGTCGTCGTAGGAGCCGGCGTTGCCGCCCTTGCGGCCCACCGCCTTCTTGCCGCGGGCCGCTGCGGCGTTGGAGATCCGCGCGGCCTTCTCCTTCGAGTTGCCTTCCTTGCGCAGGTCTTCGTACATTTTCTCGTTTTTGATCGACGAGTTCGGCATCATGCACCTCCATCAAGCGATGTCTACGACGGACAGGATTCCCATGTCGTCAACGGGGTAACCACAGCGCCACGTCGGAATCAAGTCCGGCGTCGAAAAGGACATGGGCGACGGCGATCGAAGAGGCCCGGGGCATCGTTGATGAACGGGAATCACAGCAGTAGACATCCGCAGAGTCGGCGTTCGCTTACGGTTGCGCCATGGTTTCCGTGGAGGTGGATAGGCTCGAAGACAACATCGCCGGCGTGACGTTGAACCGGCCGGATCGGCTGAACGCCATCGACGGTTCGCTGATCAATGAGATGGACCACGCGTTGGATGCGCTCAGCGGCGGCGAATTCCGCGCCGCGATCCTCACCGGCGCTGGTCGCGGCTTCTGCGCAGGTGCGGACCTGAGTGGCACCGGGGAAGCCTGGACCAATCACGCGCCGGAGACCCCGCGTTCAAGGTCAACTATGACGCCCAGGTGCGACTGGCCGATCTGTACACCCGGCTCTATGAACTACCGATACCGGTGATCGCCGCAGTCAACGGGGTCGCGGTCGGCGGTGGGCTGGCATTCGCGCTTGCACTCCGACATCCGGATCGCCTCGGAAAACGCCCGATTCGGCTCGGTGTTCATCAAGGCGGGGTTCTCGTCGATGGACATGGGAACCAGTTATCTGCTGCCCAAGATCGTCGGGGCGGGCGTCGCACGGGAACTGATGCTGACCGGACGGATCATCGACGCCGACGAGGCCTACCGCATCAAACTGGTGCACGAGGTGGTACCACCCGACGAATTGATGGCGGCGGCCCTGAAGATGGCCCGCTCGATCGCCGAGAACAACGCCTTCGGAGTGTGGCAGACCAAGATCGGGCTGAACACCGCGCTGGATGCGCCCAGCCTGCGGCATGCGATCGAGATCGAGAACCGCACCCAGATCCTGACCGGTTTCACCAACAACCCGGCAGAGGCGGCCAAGGCGCACCAGGAGAAGCGCGCGCCGGTGTGGGATCCGATGTAGCCGATTCGGGCGTTTCGGCCGACCGCCGCTAGGCTTTGGCGATCACTCTCTCCGCGAACATCTCGAGATTGCGGATCTTGGTCTCCAGCGGCTCGGTGTCCGGTCCCATGATGTAGGGGATCCGGAAGCCGACGATCACGTCGGTGACGCCTTTGTCTTCCAGACGCTTCACGCCGTCGAGGGTGAAGCCGTCCACCGAGATCACGTGGATCTCGAACGGGCCGGTCCTGCCCTCCTCGTCGCGGAGCTGCTTGACCCGCGCGATGAGACGGTCGAGTTCTTCCGGGTCGCCGCCGCCGTGCATCCAGCCGTCGGCGCGAGCGGCGCGCCGCAGCGCAGCGTCGGCATGGCCGCCGATCAGGATCGGAATCGGTTGTGTCGGGGCGGGGGTCATCTTCGTCTTGGGTATGTCGTAGAACTCGCCGTGGAATTCGAAGTAGTCGCCGGTGGTCAGGCCGCGAATGATCTCGATGCATTCGTCAATTCGCTTGCCCCGCTTGGCGAACGGTACACCCATCAGCTCGTAATCTTCTGGCCACGGGCTGGTGCCTACGCCGAGACCGACGCGGTTGCCGATCAGCGCGGCCAGCGAGCCGGCCTGCTTGGCCACCAATGCCGGCGGGCGGATCGGGAGTTTGAGGACGAAGAAATTGAACCGCAGCGTCGACGTCACCGCCCCCAGCGCAGCAGTCAGCACGAAGGTCTCGATAAAGGCCTTACCGTCCAGAAACTCGCGGTTGCCATCGGGTGTGTAGGGATACGTGGAGTCCGACTCGAACGGGTAAGCCACGCTGTCCGGAATGGTCATGCTGGCGTACCCGGCTGCCTCGGCGGCCTTGGCCAGTGGGATGTAGAACGTCGGGTCCGTCATCGCCTCCGCATAGCTGAACCGCACCCCCGTCATAGTAGGAACGGCAGATTGCCGACGCGCCGGGGCGTTGCCGGGTATTCGGAAAAGCTGGAAACTGAACGAAGCGATCGAGGCAGACGATCGGAGAATCGCCGACGGGTCGCGAGGCGAACACTTCCCGCGATCAAAGCCGATTCTCTGGACCTATGAGGGCCCACACCGTCTTGCCCGACGGCCTTGGCGCGTTACCCCAAGCGCGGCATACCGATGCGACGATCGCCAGGCCGGAGATACGCTCACCGCCGCGGCACGGATCCTCGTGGCGCGCCGCCGGCACCGAGCTGGCGTCCTGCACCGAGACAGCGACCGTCTCACCGTCGGTCTCCAACACCAGCACCCCCGCATCAGGAGTGTGCTGCAGAACGTTTTCGACGAACACGTTGACGATGACCGTCGCGACGGGAATCAGCTGCTCGAAGGTCCACTCGGCAAGTCGCTGCGCCACGAATTCGCGCGCTGTTCGAAGACTGGCCAGCGCGGCCGGCAACTCTGTGCTGGCCCGCGACATGGCGCGCCGAGTGTCGGTGAGCGCGGCCAACGCGGCCTCGACCGTCGAATGCACACGCAGGTGGCGGGTGACACCGTTGCGCACCATGACCTTTCGCTGTCCGGCATCTCCGCATACGAGGTGAATGGGGACGGCAGGCCAGGTGTCGACCAACCAGCGCGCGCTGGTGAACACCGTCCACGCCGTCGGCGCTGGGACGTCGAGTTTGTCCACGTCGACCAAGACGGCTTGTGGCTCATCAAGTGCGGCCTCCACGATGGCAGCGCGCAACCGCAGGTACGTGCTGCTGTCCAGAACACCCTCGACGGTGAGGAGGCGGGCGGTTCCGGTGACGTCTTCCGAAACCGCCAACGAGCTGGCCGGCCTATTCATCGGCGCCTCGGTCTCGGCGGTAGACCTCTGACAGCCGGTCGCTCACCACCGCACTGAGCAGCCCGGGAGTCACGTGTTCGGCCAAGCGGCGGGTTTGAGGCGCCTCGACTCCACCGGCCGAGGCGCCTACCGCCACTACGTTGAGCTTGCTGTTGTTGGTTGCCATTGCGTTTCCCATGTCGGGATACCCAACGGATTGACCAGGCAACCTTGCTGAGCGTTGGCTAGGTGAACTGAAGATGCGCGAGCGGATAGGGCGGCGCGCCGACCCCGGCGATCGAGTGCGTGCCCTGCGGTGTCTGTTCGGTGATGCGGGCGACGGCGGTGCGTTCACCCACCGTCACTGTCAATTCGCGGGCGCGCACCAGGTCGGCTGGTATCGCATCGAAAACTGTTCCCTGCCAATGGTATTGACCGTCGATCGGTTCGATATGCCCAGTCAGGGCGACTCGGACGTGTTTCGCGGTGTCGGCGGCTCTCAAGATGGCCGGACCGTCGTAGGCGTCGTCGTGCGCGTCGGCGGCCGACGACAACTCGAACGCAGAGGTCTCCAACTCCCACGAGCGGCCACGCAGGTGAAGCCGCTCGTTGAAAACACCCTGTGCGCTGCGGCGAACCTCGATCCGGCGGTGGCCCCCCAGGAGTTGCAGGCACCCGACGATGTAACGCATCGCTACCGGGAAATCTGGACCGCTGAGCGTGAAGTAGTTCGGGAAATTGTGCACGGCCACCCCGAGGTAGGGCTCGGCTCCGTCGGTCCATGCCCGCTGGATACTCATGCCGTGAGAGCCCACCAGCGTGTCGTCCGGAAGGCCGGCGCGCACCGCAAATCCGGTGCCGTAGACGATCGCGTCGGCATCGTGGTGCACACCGTCGACAGTGCGGACACCGACCGCGGTGACCTCCTCGATGGGCGACGAGATCACCTCGATGCGGCGCCGGCGCGGGATGCGTATGCCGCGCCGCAGTCGTGGAACGGCCCGGCGGGGTGCCAGCGGGAAAACCTTGATCCTCGCGCCCGAATTGGCCATGCGCTCGATCAACTCGCCGGCGCTGGAGTCGGCGCCGATGACGGCAACCGTCTTGCCGGCCGGTTCGAAATATGCGACGGGCATCGCCGCATGCATGGCGGTACCACGAAAGTCTCTGCGGCCCACCAAATCAGGCACGAGGGGTACGAACGGCGACTCGCAGGCGACCACTACGCGGCCGCGGCAGGTCTCGCCGTCCTCGGCGGCGAGCGTCCAGGTGTCGGTGGCGTCGTCGAACACCGAGCTGACCACCGCGCGGTCGAAAATCACGAAGTCGTGGATACCGGCCGCCAGCAACTCGCTGGCGGCGTCCGCGTCGCCGACCAGGACGACGCCGTGGACGGGCTCGGTCACAGGAACTTGGTGCGCGTCCAGCCGCGGCGCGCGATCGGGCCCATCAATCCGACCTCGTCGAGGAACTCCGCCAACGGGGCGAACCCGGCCACCTGCACCTCTTTGCGGTGCGGGCTGTTGCGGGCGAGCCTACGGGCCTCCCGGGCGTTGAGGCCGGCCCGCGCATATTGGACTTGGTTGGTGAACAGGTAGCGGAAGAACCACCCGCCCAGTCCGTTCACGTTGCCGACGAACCACCGCTCCGGACGGCGCATCTTCGGCGACCGCTTGCGCAGCCCGTCGCGCGCGAACTGGATGTGACGGGCTTCTTCGGTGACGTGAATTCGCATGAGCCGCTGGACGATTGGCTGCAGCTCAGGGTCGTCCATCATTTGCCGCTGCAGCGAGTCGAAGATCTCCTCACCGATCAGCGCGGCAACCCAGAGCACCGATCCGCGGAAGAAGAACGGCAGCGTGTTGATGATCATCCGGTGGAAGAGCCTCGGGCGCACCGGCTTGGCGCCGACCCGCTCGATGGCTTTGCCGAACATCACCATGTGACGGGTTTCGTCACCGAGTTCGGTCAGCGCGTAATGGGTTGCACTGCTGGTGGGGTCGGTGTGCATGACCTTGCGCAGCAGCGCCTGGTTCAGGATGTTCTCGAACCAGATGCCGGCCGACAGCGTGTTCACCAGTTCCTGACGGGACAGTTCGATGCGCTGAGCACGAGTCATGCTGTCCCACAACGGCGTTCCGTACAACGACACGACGCGGGGCGGAAGGTAGAACTTGTCCGGGTCCAGGGGCGCGTCCCAGTCGATGTCGACTACTGGCTCGTACGACTTCTTGACCGAACCCTTGAGGAGACGGTCGGAGAAGTCTTCACGACCGCGCCCCGCCGGCTTCACCGCACTGGTCATGGTGCCGCTCCTTGTCGCCGATTCGCGCACGTCTTCGTCGACGTATGTCCAAACGGTAGGGAGCCTGCGCGAAGATGTCAATACCCGCGGTACCGGATACTTGCGGTTCGCATTCAGACGTATGCGCATACCAAACTCAAATGCATTCAGAAAGCCGCAAGACCCTGGGAATGTTCTGTAACTTGGCTGCCAGATTCCGTATTACGCAAACGAGGGGATTGCTGGTGCGGCAAGGGGACGTCCACGCGGTACGGGACTTTCTGAAGCGTGCTTTGTCCGGACCAGCGGGGATGGTGGTCGAGGGCGAAGCCGGAATGGGCAAGACCACATTCCTGTGGAGCGTTGCCGAGGCCGCCGCGGCCAAAGGCTTCCGCGTCCTGTCGACGGCGGGGGCGCTGGCCGAAGCGCGTTACGCCTATGCGGCGGTGGCCGACTTGCTCGACACCGTCGATACTGCCGTCCTTGCCGATCTGCCCGCCGTGCAGCGGACGGCGTTGGAGCGGGTGCTGCTGCTCGCCGGTGACGGTCCGCCGACGAACGAGCGGACGGTTGCCACCGCGTTCTTGTCAGTACTTCAGCTCCTCGGCGTCGATGCGCCGGTGCTGGTGATCATCGATGACACGCAATGGCTCGACTCGTCCAGTCAGGTGGTGTTCGGATACGCCGGTCGCCGCCTCGGCGGGCGGGTCGGGGTCTTGGCCAGCGTCCGTACCGGCGATCCCCGTGGCGGCGAGCCGTTGTCATGGCTCAAGCTGGCACGTCCTGACTCCACCGCGCGCGTGAAGATGCATCCCCTCACGCTGGGCGGTGTGCATTCGCTGATCTCGAAGCATTTGGGTCATACGCTGCCCCGTCCGCTGATCACCCGGATTCATGAAGTGTCGGGCGGCAATCCATTTTTCGCGCTCGAGCTGGCTCGGTCGGTTGCCGACGAGCCCTCGCGCGGGATGGGCGACCTGCCTGATTCTCTTGCCGCGCTGGTGCGCCAGCGGATCGGTCAACCAAATGGCGAACTCAGTGCGGTGCTGCTGGCCGCCTCGTGCGCGGCGCTGCCCACCGTGGAGCGGGTGAGCCGAGCCATTGATCTCACCGTGGACCACGTCGTGGAAGTCGTCGAATCTGCCGAAGCTTCCGGCGTCGTCGAATTGGAGGGCAACAAGGTCCGGTTCTGTCATCCCTTGTTCGCCAGCGGCGTTTACACCGGGGCAAGCCCGCCACAACGCCGGGCCATGCATCGTAAGCTCGCGGACACCGTCGAGGAACCCGAGCTGAGGGCGCGACATCTCGCGCTAGCGGCCACCACTGGCGACTCGGCAACGCTCGACGCGCTCGACAAGGCCGCCGACGTCACCGCGGCCCAGGGCGCGCCCGCGGTAGCTGCCGAATTGCTGGAATTGGCAATCAAACTCGGCGGCGATAGCACGGTGCGTCGAATTCGGGCTGCCGAGTTGCACTTTCGCTCCGGGGCGCTCGGTCAAGCACGAACCCGCTTGCAATCGACCATCGATCGGTTGCCGACCACCAGCCCGCTTCGGTGCATCGCCTTGATGTTGCTGGCAGCGGTCACCGGCCATGACGAAAGCATGGTGACCGCCGTCGCCGCGCTTACTCAAGCGGTTGATGCCGCCGACGACCCAGCGTTGAAGCTACAAGCCCGACTGCTGTTGGCGCCGGGGGTGGGCCTGACCGGAAACATGAAGGCTTGCGTCGACCACGCCCGTGTGGCGGTCGCGGAGGCCGAGCGCCTTGGTAATGACCAATTGTTAAGCCAGGCTCTGGCCATTTGGGTGTTGGTCAGCTTTATGTACGGGCTCGGCCTTGACCAGCCATCTCTGCAAAGGGCGTTGGATCTGGAGGATCCGGATACCGCAGCGGCCGCGACCTTCCGGGCGAGCGCAGTGGCCGCCGTCGTCAGCGGTTGGGCCGGCCAGTTGGACAGCGCCCGGGACCAGATGCACAAGCTGCAGCAGCGCCTGCTGCAGAGCGGTACGGAGATCGACATCGTCTGGGCCGCGAACGAGGCGGCGATGATGGACATCTACCGCGGTCGCTACGACGATGCCGCCGCAACGGTCGACGATGCCGTGCAGCGTGCCGAACAGATGGCCGGTAAGAACCAACTCATCCACCTGTGGGCGTGTCAGTCGAGAATTGCCGCATACACCGGTCGTCCAAGTGAGGCGCGCACGGCCGCCCGCTCCGCGATCGACACGGCCGTGTCCACTGGATCCGTCTTCCTGGTCGGCACACCGACGGCGACGCTGGGTTTTCTCGAAGTCTCGCTGGGCAACTACGCAGCCGCAATTGCTCATCTGGAGCCGCTGTTGGCGTCATTCGATCCCGCGCACGACACTGAGATGCTCACGGGCGGTTACCTTCCCGACGCGATAGAGGCGCTGACTGGCCTGGGGCGGGTGGACGAAGCGGAGCCGCTGGTTGCCGCCCTCGAGCGCAACGGGGCCCACCACGACCGGGCCTGGATGCTCGCGGTTGGTGCACGGAGCCGGAGTCATGTGCTGGCCGCGCGCGGCGAACTCGATGCCGCCGAGCAGGCTGCCCTTGCGGCGATGGGTCAGCACCGGCGCCTGCCGATGCCCTTCGAGAAGGCGCGTACCCAGCTGCTACTGGGTCAGCTACAACGCCGGCGGCGCCGCAAACAGGCGGCCGAAGCGACATTGCGCGAGGCTCTCGAAACCTTTGAGCGCCTGGAAACGCCGCTGTGGGCCAAGCGCGCGGAAGCCGAAATTGAGCGTCTCAATGTTCCGGTCGCCGACGGTGTCGGGCTGACGGCGGCCGAGCGGCGGGTCGCCGAATTGGCCGCCGGCGGGCAGTCCAATAAGGAAATCGCGGCCGAATTGTTCATCGCTCCGAAAACCGTGGAAATGAATCTCAGTAGCGTCTACCGCAAACTCGGTATCCGCTCACGGGCAGGATTGTCGGCGGCGCTAGGGATTTACCGGGGAAAACCCTGATTCCGTGTCTGTTGCGGGAATAGTAACGTCAGACACGTGTCTACTAGCCCTTGCTTTCTGGTCGAGTGGTACCAGCCGGACCTCGCTCTGACGTCGTTCGATGATGCCGTTGACCGGCTGAAAGAGGTAGCGCGCGCTGGGCGGGTGCGGTTGTTGGGGGCACTGACCGCACCCAGCGACGAGACCATTTTCGGTGTGCTCGCCGCGGACTCTGCCGAAGCGGTCATCCAGGCCTGTCAACAGGCCGGTTGGCACACCGACCGTGTCACTCCGGTGACGCGGGCCGATATCGGCGCGTAGCTGTATTCGGCGCCTTCTCGAACGCAATTTCCAGGGAAATCCCTGTATCCCCGGGGCTTTGTCCCGCCTAGCGTCGGCCCTAGCAACTTCTGCGCACCATCAGGAAGGTAGATCCACATGACAAAGCACTCGACGGGCCGCACGGCGTCCGCTTTAGCCGTTGTTGCGGCCGCTCTGCTGCTTTGGACTCCAATTTCCAGCGCAGACGATCCGCCAGATCCGTGTGCTGACCAACCGACCGAACAGCAGCAACAGTGCAAGGACCAACAGAAAGCCGCTGCCGCCGCCCAACGGGCCTTGGACGAGACGAAGAACGGCGCGGACCAGGCGAAGCAGGCCGCGGACCAGGCGAAGCAGGCCGCGGATCAGGCGAAGCAGGCCGCGGACCAGGCAAAGCAGGGCGCGGATCAGGCGAAGCAAGGTACGGACCAGGCGAAGAAGGCTGTCGACCTGTCAGATAAGAATTGCTGGCTCGTCGATGGTGTTCCGACCATGTGGTCGCCCGCACTCACAACCTCACCCGGACAAAGAGCTGAGCCTTGTTATTCCCATTTCGGGCTGCAGCCGCACTGAGGTCGGCGTAGCCGCCGGCACCACGAATTCCAGGGTTTTCCCTGTATCGGTTGGGACGGTGTCCGCTTAGCCTCGGGTCTCAGGATTGGCTGAGATTTTCCGAAGAATTCGCGAAGGAAACTCTCAGCCCGGGGACCTGAGAGGCGTGTAATGGCTGGTCGGCGGGGTTGTAAGCGGAATCGTCAGTCGCGAGGGTTCGCAGCGCGCCGCGGTCGGGCCATCGGTATGAGCGCCGGCGCGGGCGCGTTTCTGGCGTTTGGTTTGAGCCCGTTGACCGCTTTGCCTTCTGCGCAGGCCGATGTTTTGACCGACTGGGTGGATCTAATCATCGATCCGGTGGTGAACGCCGCGCCGCCGGTGGAGGCGCTGGATTTCTCGGCGTGGCTGGACCCGTCGACGTGGAATCTGGACGTGGCTGCCACGGATTTGCCGGGCGTTGTAGCGGCCGCGGCCGTTCCGCTCGCCGGAGGCGGTGCCGTTCGATGACTGGTTCGGCCAGTTCGTCTACGCCCCGTTGCACACCGACATCGAGGCCTGGATCAACAGCCCGTCGGGCATCCAGTTCGGTGATCTGGTCAACACGTGGTCGGGTCAGTTCCTGATTGGCGACGGTGTTGATGGAACGGCGTTGAATCCTGACGGCGCTGATGGCGGGTTGTGGTTGGGCGATGGCGGGGACGGCTATTTCGGCGGCGACGGTGGCAGTGCCGGGTGGTTTATCGGGGATGGCGGCGACGCCGGGGGCATTGATCCCAATTCTGAGGTGAGCCTGTTGGCGCTGCCCGAAACCGTGCCGGTCAATGGTGATCCTGGTGTGGCCGGCAATGCCGCGTTCCTGTTCGGCAATGGCGGTGACGGCGCGAACGGCACCGACGGCCTCTATGGCGGCGACGGCGGTGTGGGCGGTGCCGGCGGTGCGGGTGGCTACTTCTACGGATTCGGCGGCAACGGCGGCGACGGCGGTCTGGGTGGCGACGGCACCGATCTGCATCCCGACGGCGGGACCGGCGGGGCCGGCGGTGCTGGCGGGGCAGGTGGCTTGTTCTTCAGCCACGGCGGTGACGGCGGGGTGGGTGCTCATGGCGGGGCGGGCATCTCACCCTTGGAGGCTTCGACCGGTAGCGCCGGCCTCAACGGTGGTGTCGGCGGTAACGGCGGTGCCGGCGGCGCGGGCGGCGATGGCGGCTATTTCTTCGGCGCGGGCGGCGACGGTGGCAACGCCGGTATGGGGGGCTTGGGAGGCGACGGCGGCACCGGCGGCGCGGGCGCCTCAGGTGACTTCGCCGACGGCGGGACCGGTGATGGCGGTGATGCCGGAGACGGCGGAACAGGCGGCGACGGTGGTCACGGTGGCATCGGCGGCAGCGCAGGCCACGGTTCGTTCGCCAGTGATGGCGCGACCGGCAACGGCGGGTCCGGTGGGTCCGGTGGCGATGCCGGATCGGGTGGTACGGGTGGTCTCGGCGCGGACGGTACCGCCGATCATCTCGACGGTGGAGACGGCGGTGACGGTGGGGACCCGGGGAGCATCGGCCACGGTGGTGGCGGCGGCGCGGCCGGAACCGGCGGCACCGGCGGCGGCACGGCCGGTCTGCACGGCGGCGAAGGCAGCGACCTGACCTCACATGGCAACGGCGGCAACGGGGGCGACGGCTTCGATGCCGCCGCCGCAGGTGCAATCGGGGGCAACGGTGGTGGCGGCGGTGATGCCGGAGCGGTCGGCAACGGCGGTGACGGTGGTGGCGGCGGTGCCGGTGCGGTCGGGGTCCACAGTATTGGTTCTGCCGGTGGCCACGGTGGCGACGGTGGAGCCGGCGGCTCGCAATCGGGTGACGGCGGGTCCGGAGGGACCGGTGGTACCGGCGGTGCCGGCGCTTCGGGCCTCCAGGGCAAGGACGGCGCGACCGGGGTGGCCGGGGTCGATGACGGGGTCGGCGGCAACGGCGGTGACGGAGGCGGTAACGGCTTCGATGGCGGTCATGGTGGCTCCGGCGGCTCCGGGGGATCCGCCACCAACGGCAGCGTGGGTCTCAACGGTGACGGCGGCGCCGGCGGCAAGGGCGGTGACGCTGGCGCGCCTGGCTCTGGCGGCGACGGCGCGACCGGAGAGTGGGATCTAGCCGGCTCCGGCGGGCGGGACGGTGCCGGCGGGGACGGCGGCAACGCCGGCGCTGGAACTATCGGGGTGGCGGGGCACGGCGGTGCCGGCGGGTCAGCGGGCGCTGGCGGGCTAGGCGGCAACGACGGCGCCTTCGGCCGCGATGGCAATACCGTCGCGGTGGGAGACATCCATGGCGGCGCCGGCGGAGCCGGCGCAGCCGGCGATGCGGCCCACCCGGACGGCGGCCACGGCGGAAACGGCGGCGATGGCGGCGACATCGGTAAGGGCGGCGGCGGCGGCGCCGGCGGCGCAGGCGCCAACGGGGCCAACGAACCTCCTGCTCACACCCTCTTCGCGCGCTTTGCGGCGCTCGACGACGCCGGTCAAGTCACTGGCGGTGACGGCGGCAACGGTGGTGCCGGGGGCGACGGCGGTGCCGGCGGCACCGTTTCGGGTGACGGCGGCGACGGTGGTGCGGGTGGCCAGGGCGGTGTCGGTGCCCCGGGTGCTCCCGGTGAAACCGGCACGGCCGGCGTGACCGGAGTGAACCTCGGCGCGGGCGGTACCGGCGGCGACGGCGGCGATGGATACGACGGCGGCGCAGGTGGTGATGGTGGCAACGCCGGGGCAGCGGCCAACGGCAGCGTCGGCGCCAACGGCGACGGCGGCGACGGCGGTCAGGGCGGTGACGCCGGCGCACCAGGTGCGGGCGGCGACGGTGCCGACGGTCAGTTTGGGTTTGCCGGGGCCGGCGGCGTGGACGGTGCCGGCGGCGATGGCGGTGCCAACGGCGCGTTTGGCGACGCCGGCAGTGGCGGTGCGGCCGGATCGGCGGGCATCGGCGGCACCGGCGGGGACAGCGGGCAGACCGGAGATTCCGGAAGCAACGTTCCCAGTGGTGGCGTCCTGTCCGGGGATCGCGCCGCCAGTGGCGGTGACGGCGCCGACGGTACGGCCGAGCACCTCGACGGTGCCGACGGCGGTAGAGGCATCGATGGCGTCGACGGAACCGGTCAGGCCGGTGGCGATGGCGGCAAGGGCGGCGACAGTTGGACCGGCGGCGGCAACGGCGGCGACGGCGGCGCCGGAGGTCAGGGCGCCAGCGGCGTCAGTGCCTCGAACGCGCTCTTCGACGGTACCGACGGCGGCGACGGCGGGGCCGGCGGCAACGGCGGTGCCGGCGGCAACGCACTGGGCGACGTCGGTAATGGCGGGGCGGGTGGCGCCGGTGGTGTCGGCGGCACGGGTGGTTTGGGCGCCCAGGGCGGTCCGATGGGCGGGATTCCGGGCGGCCCCGGAGGCGACGGCGGGGCAGGCGGCAGCGGCGGAGCAGGTGGGGCGGCCGGTTTGACGGCCGGGACCGGTGGTGACGGCGGCGACGGCGGGCATGGCGGCTCCGGCTACTTCGGCGGCCTCGGCAACCCGACCGGCGATGCTGGTGACGGCGGTACCGGCGGTGCCGGCGGTGACGGTGGCGCGGGCGTCGACGGAGTTCGCGGCGGCGCCGGTGGTGACGGCGGCGGGGGAGGCAACGGCGGGCAAGAGCCGGTTACCCTCGGCACCGGCGGCGACGGTGGTAACGGCGGCGACGGCGGAGCCGCCGGGCACGGCGTCGACGGCGGCGCTAACGGTCTCGGTGGCAACGGTGGCAACGGCGGAAACGGGGCGGCGGGATTATTCGGGGGCGATGGATCGAATGCCGGTGCCGGCGGTGACGGTGGAGCCGGTGTCGGCGGTGTCGGCGGCGGCAACGGGGGGAGCGGTGGCACCGGCGGCAATGGCGCCGGCACCGTTGCCGATGACACCGGTACCGGACTAGATGGCGCCAGTGGCCACCACGGCGGTGACGGCGGGGACGCCGGTCACGGCGTCGACGGCGGAGCCAACGGCTTCGGCGGCAATGGCGGCTTTGGCGGAAGCGGCGGTCGTGGCCTTGACGGTGCCGACGGCGACGCCGGACACGTCGATGGCGGTGCCGGCGGGGCCGGGGGCAGCGGCGGCCTCGGCGGGAACGGCGGTGCCGGCGTTGACGGAGTGCATGGTGGAAACGGCGGCCAGGGCGGGTCTGGCGGTATCGGCGGCAACGGTGGTGCGGGCTTCCTCGGCGATACCGGCCAAAACGGTGGCAACGGCGGAGATGGCGGGCCCGGCGGCTTGCCGAGCGTGGGCGGCCACGCCGGCGCCGGAGGCACCGACGGGGCCGTCGGATATGGCGGATCAGGCGGCAACGGCGGCAGCGCTGGCGACGGCGGGATTGGCGCGGCAGGCGGCAACGGCGGCGCGGGTGGCGCGGGTACGGATGGGTTGAGTGGTGGCTTCGGTGGCGCTGGCGGTAACGCCGGCGATGGTGGTGCCGGCGTGTCGGGCCCGTCACCAACTGACGGAGGCGCGGGCGGTCACGGTGGAGACGGAGGTGTTGGCGGCGTTGCCACCGGCCATCTCTTCGACGGGGGCTTCGGCGGCAACGGCGGTGATGCCGGTAATGGCGGTGCTGGCGGCGTAGGCGGCGACAACATCGGCGATGTCACCGGCGCAGGCGCCAACGGCGGTGCCGGCGGTGACGCTGGAGCCGCAGGCGCTGGGGGCGCCGGTGACCTTGGCGGCTCCGTCGGTTTCGGTGGCGTCGGTGGTGCTGGCGGTGCTGGCGGCGCCGGCAGCTCCCCGCTACTCGGTGATGGCGGGGACGGGGGCATGCCGGCGGCCAGGGCGGCGATGGCTATATCGCCGGCATCGGCGGTGCTGGCGGCCAGGGCGGCAACGGTGCTGCGGTCGGGACCGGCGGCGGCCCAGGCAACGGTGGTGTAGGCGGCCAGGGTGGCGCGGGTGGTGCCGGTTACAACGGAGGCGACGGCAGAGCGGGACTGCTCTTGCTGGATCAAGGCACCGGCGGCCAGGGCAGCGACGGCGGCGCCGGTGGTGCCGGCGGTCACGGTGGCGTGGGCGGCGACGCCGGGACAGCGGGCGACGGAAGCGTCGGTGCGGCCGGCGACGGCGGGTCCGGCGGTCAGGGTGGAGATGCCGGTGCGCCCGGTGCCGGTGGCGATGGTGCCGACGGTCAGTTCGGCATGGCCGGTTCCGGCGGCCAGGACGGCGCCGGCGGCGATGGCGGCGCGACGGGGCAGTTCGGTCAGGCCGGGGCGGGCGGCCAGGGCGGGTCGGCGGGCACCGTCGGTACCGGCGGCGTGCAAGGAACCTCCGGCAATGCCGGAAGCGCCACGCCCAGCAATAGCGGCCAGGTCATCGACCGAGCCGGCAGTGGCGGCGACGGCGCCGACGGCACGGCTGCCCACCAGGACGGCGCCAGCGGCGGTAACGGCGCCAATGGTCTCAACGGCACCGGTCAGGCCGGCGGTGACGGCGGCCACGGGGGTGCGGGTTACATCGACGGCAATGGCGGTAACGGTGGCGTCGCAGGTAACGGCGGCAGCGGCGTCACCCAGCCCTACGCGCCCCTCAATGGTGCGGACGGTGGTGCCGGCGGAGCTGGCGGCAACGGCGGAGCCGGCGGTGACGCCGGCATCCACTCGGGTAACGGCGGGTCAGGCGGCACCGGTGGATCCGGCGGAGTCGGCGGGCAGGGCGACCAGGGCGGTGGTAGCCAGCTGGACAACATCCCGGGCGGTAACGGCGGCGCCGGGGGCGATGGCGGCAACGGCGGAGCAGGTGGAGCCGCCGGTGTTACGGCGGGATTCGGTGGAACGGGCGGTGACGGCGGACAGGGTGCCACCGGCAACGTCGGCGGTCCGGGCGCTGTCACCGGTAGCGCCGGCGACGGTGGTAACGGTGGCTCCGGCGGTGATGGCGGCGCTGGCGTTGCCGGCGTTCGTGGCGGGGCCGGCGGTAACGGCGGCGGGGGCGGTAACGGGACCAGCAACTACGTCCCCAATATCGGCAACGGTGGTGCTGGTGGAAACGGTGGCGACGGCGGAGCCGCCGGACATGGGGTCGACGGGGGTGCCAACGGCGTGGGTGGCGACGGCGGCCGTGGTGGCGACGGCAGCTTCGGTGTCCTCAACAGCAGTGGCGGCAACGGCGGCGACGGCGGTGATGGTGGCGCCGGTGCAGGCGACGCCGGCGGCGGCAACGGGGCGAACGGTGGCCACGGCGGCACCGGCAGCGGCGGTGCCCCCGGCACCGCGGGCACCGCGGGCGCTCCACCCAGCGGCGGGGTGGGCGGCGCCGGCGGCACGGGCGGCACCGGCGGCCCGGGCGTCTGATCCCGACGGTGCTGGTGGCCACGGCGGCTTGACCGGCACAGAAAGCGGGTTCACCCGTGGCGGCGGTGGGGGCAGCAGTCTCGGCGGAGTCGGCGACGGCGCGGCGGGACGCACGGCCTAGTAGCTTCACCCGCATGCGAGCTTTCGTCATCCGCGCGGCGCTCACCGGTTTCGCGCTGTGGCTGGTCACCAAATTCGTCCACGGGCTGTACTTCGTCGGCGGCGACAACCGGCTGCAGCGAATCGGCATCATCCTCGTCGTCGCGGTGATCTTCGGCCTGGTCAACGCCTTCATCAAGCCGATCGTGCAGATCCTGTCGATCCCGCTCTACATCCTCACGCTGGGCCTGTTCCACATCGTCGTCAACGCGCTGATGCTCTGGATCACCGCGCGGATCACCGCGGACACCACCCACTGGGGCCTGGCGATCGACCACTTCTGGTGGACCGCGATCAAGGCCGCGATCGTGTTGTCGATCGTCAGCTGGGTGCTGTCGCTGGTCGTCACGCAGCGCGCGGCGCTGACCGGCACACTGGATACATGCCCGAACTGCCCGAAGTCGAGGCGCTGGCCGACTACCTTCGCCAGCACGCCGTCGGCAAGACCGTCGGCCGGGTCGACGTCGCCGCGCTGTCCGTGCTCAAGACCTTCGCCCCGCCGATCAACGCCCTGCACGGACTGACCGTCACCGGCGCCGACCGCTGGGGCAAATACCTCGGCATGCGGGCCGGCGAGCTGATCCTGATCACCCACCTCTCCCGGGCCGGCTGGCTGCGCTGGTCGGACAAGCTGTCCGCCACGCCGCTCAAACCCGGCAAGAACCCGATCGCGTTGCGTGTCCACCTCGGCCCGCCCGGCGAGTCGCCGGGCTTCGACCTCACCGAGGCAGGCACCCAGAAGCGGCTGGCGGTGTGGCTCGTCGACGATCCGCAGAAAGTCCCCGGCATCGCCGCGCTTGGACCCGACGCGCTGCCATCTGTCCGTCGACGACCTGGCCAAGCTGCTGGCCAAGAACACCGGCCGGATCAAATCCGTCATCACCGACCAGAAAGTCATCGCCGGCATCGGCAACGCCTACAGCGACGAGATCCTGCACGTCGCCAAGCTGTCGCCGTTCGCCACCGCCGCGAAACTCAGCGAGGCACAACTCGCCGCGCTGCACGACGCGATGGTGTCGGTGCTCTCCGACGCGGTGTCGCGGTCGGTGGGCCAGCAGGCCGCCACGCTGAAGGGCGAAAAGCGTTCCGGCATGCGGGTACACGCCCGCACCGGCTTGCCGTGCCCGGTCTGCGGTGACACCGTTCGCGAAGTGTCGTTCGCCGACAAGTCGTTTCAGTACTGCCCGACCTGTCAGACCGGCGGCAAGGTGCTGGCCGACCGGCGAATGTCGCGTCTGCTGAAATAGTCGGATGACTCGACAGAGAATCCTGATCACCGGAGCCAGTTCCGGCCTGGGCGCCGGCATGGCCCGCGCGTTCGCCGCCAAGGGCCGCGACCTCGCGCTGTGCGCCCGTCGTACCGAACGGCTCGAAGAGCTGAGAACCGAACTTGCGCAACGCTATCCGGACGTCAAAGTCGCGATTGCTGCGCTGGACGTCAACGACCACGACCAAGTGCCGAAGGTGTTCGCGGAGTTGTCCGACGCACTGGGTGGCATCGACCGCGTGATCGTCAACGCCGGCATCGGCAAGGGCGCGAAATTGGGCTCCGGGCAAATTGTGGGCCAACAAGGCGACCATCGAAACCAACCTGGTGGCTGCCCTGGTGCAAATCGAAACCGCACTGGAGATGTTCAAGGAGCAGGGATCCGGGCACCTGGTGCTGATCTCCTCGGTGCTCGGATCGAAGGGCGTGCCCGGTGTGAAAGCGGCCTACGCCGCAAGCAAAGCCGGCCTGAGTTCACTGGGCGAATCGCTGCGCGCCGAATACGCCAACGGCCCGATCAAGGTGTCGGTGATGGAACCCGGCTACATCGAGTCGGAGATGACGGCCAAATCGCAGAGCACAATGTTCATGGTGGACAACGCAACTGGCGTCAAGTCGCTCGTCGCCGCGATCGAGCGCGAACCGGGCCGTGCCGCCGTTCCGTGGTGGCCGTGGGGGCCGATGGTGCAACTGCTGCGGCGTGATGCCGCTGTCGTTGGCCAAGCGGTTCGCTTAGTCCGCCCGACCTCTCTCGCTGCGATAGCGGCGGACCAGCGCATCGGTCGAGCTGTCGGATTGCTCGGCCGGAGAAGCGTCTTCGGTGAGCACCGGCAGCAGCGCCTTGGCCTGTGTCTTGCCCAACTCGACGCCCCATTGGTCGAACGAGTCGATGCCCCAGATGACGCCCTCGGTGAACACCTGATGCTCGTAGAGTGCGATCAACTGGCCCAGTACCGACGGCGTGAGGCGGTTCG
Organism: uncultured Actinomycetota bacterium; assembly: GCA_963796825.1. Taxonomy (GTDB): domain Bacteria; phylum Actinomycetota; class Actinomycetes; order Mycobacteriales; family Mycobacteriaceae; genus Mycobacterium. The sequence goes on along the minus strand of CAWCNE010000002.1, from coordinate 562,563 downwards.
CCAGGATAGATGTAGTCGGGCGGTTGCCCGGCATCACCTTGTGCGGCACCACGTCTGCGTCCGTGCCCTCGGCGGCGATCTCCTCGGCGGTCTTGCCGAACGCCAGCACCTGCGTCTGGGCGAAGAAGTTGCTCATCAGCAGGTCGTGCATGCTGCCGGTGCCGTCGGCCGTGGGCAGGTCGTCGGTGGGCTGGCTGAAGCCGATGAAGTCGGCCGGCACCAGCCGGGTGCCCTGGTGCAGCAGTTGGTAGAACGCGTGCTGGCCGTTGGTTCCCGGTTCGCCCCAATAGATTTCACCGGTGTCGGTGGTGACCGGGGTGCCGTCGGCGCGCGTCGACTTGCCGTTGGATTCCATCGTCAGCTGCTGCAGATACGCGGCGAAGCGGGCCATGTCGTTGGAGTACGGCAACACCGCACGCGACTGCGCGCCGAAGAAATCCGAGTACCACAGCCCGATCAGGCCGAGCAGCGCCGGCGCGTTCGACTCCAGCGGCGCGGTCCGGAAATGCTCGTCGACGAGGTGGAATCCGGACAGGAAGTCGGCGAACGCCTCGCGGCCGATCGCGGCCATCACCGACAGCCCGATCGCCGAGTCGACCGAATAGCGTCCGCCGACCCAGTCCCAGAATCCGAACATGTTGTCGGTGTCGATGCCGAACTCGTCGACCAGTTTCTTGTTGGTCGAGACGGCCACGAAATGCTTGGCCACCGCGTCGTCGCCGAGCGCGTCGGTCAGCCAGCGCCGCGCGGCGGTGGCGTTGGTCAGCGTCTCCAGCGTCGTGAAGGTCTTGGATGCGATGATGAAAAGCGTTGTGGCCGGGTCTAAGTCGGCCAGCTTCGCGATCAGGTCGGCGGGATCGACGTTGGAGACGAAACGCGCGGAGATGCCGGCGTCGGCGTAGTGCCGCAGCGCCTGGTAAACCATCACCGGGCCGAGGTCCGAGCCGCCGATGCCGATGTTGACGACGGTGCTGATCCGTTTTCCGGTGGCGCCGGTCCACTCGCCGCTGCGCAGCCGGTCGGTGAAATCGCCCATCGCGTCCAGCACTTCGTGGACATCGGCGACCACGTTCTGCCCGTCGACGGTCAGGGTGGCGTCGCGCGGCAGCCGCAGCGCGGTGTGCAGCACGGCGCGGTCCTCCGAGACGTTGATGTGCGTCCCGTCGAACATCGCGTCGCGGTGCCGCTCGAGTTCGGCGGCGTGCGCCAGATCGATCAGCAGTTTCAGGGTGTCGCGGTTGATGCGGTGTTTGCTGTAGTCGATGTACAGGTCGCCGACGGTGACGTTGAACTCGCGGCCGCGGTCCGGATCCTCATCGAAGAACTGACGCAGATGGGTCTCACCGATCTGCCGGTGGTGTTGTTGCAGCGCACTCCATGCCGGGGTCGCTGAGATGTCGGGAATCTGTTCAACCGCAGTCATCCCTCGACCCTAGTCAGGTCGACCGTGGCGCGTCGCGGCCGACGCTGAAGGCACGGTGAACGGGTGGCGAACCGGCTTGCTCAGTGACCGAGCCGGCCGCGGCCCAGCCTGAGCAGCAGCATGGCCAGGTCCTTGCCCTCGGGCCCGAGTTCGCTGTAACGCTCGATGACCTGCATCTCGCGGCTGTGCACCAGTCGGGTGCCGCCGGAGGCCATCCGCGCTTTGCCGATCTCGCGGGAGACCTCGGCGCGACGTTTGACCGCGGCCAGGATCTCGGCGTCGAGGCGGTCGATTTCCAGCCGCAGTTCGTCGATGTTGATGAGTTGTTCTGTTTCGATTGTCATTTCAGACTCCGGAATCTCGTTGTGTGGAGGTTGTTGCGGTGGTGTCATCCGGTTTCGGGCCTCACACAAGAGACGAGCCCCGGATCCGGAAGTGGACCGCGGGGCTCTGGGAAGCAGCTACACCACGGGCACCGTCGGCCGGTACCCGTAGAAAAATCGCCACTGCGCATTGAGCACGAAATGAGTGTGCCACTTGCAGGCGTTCCGGCGCAAAGGTGTCGCCGATCGGCGGTAGGTTTGACGGGATATGAGTGTGCAGCACGTGGCCGAATCCGAAGGCGATCAACTTCTCGATGGCCTGAACCCCCAGCAGCGTCAGGCGGTGCTGCATGAGGGCTCGCCGCTGCTGATCGTCGCCGGTGCCGGCTCGGGCAAAACGGCCGTGCTGACCCGGCGGATCGCCTACCTGTTGGCCGCGCGTGACGTCGGTCCCGGTCAGGTGCTGGCGATCACCTTCACCAACAAGGCCGCGGCGGAGATGCGGGAACGGGTGGCCGCACTGGTCGGCCCGCGGGCACGCTCGATGTGGGTGTCGACGTTCCATTCGACCTGCGTGCGGATTCTGCGCAACCAGGCGTCGTTGATCTCCGGCCTCAACTCCAACTTCTCGATCTACGACGCCGACGATTCGCGCCGTCTGCTGCAGATGATCGGCAAGGACATGGGCCTCGACATCAAGCGGTACACGCCGCAGGCTGCTGGCCAACTCCATCTCCAACCTCAAGAACGAGCTGATCGATCCACAACAAGCGCTGGCCAACCTGTCCGACGACGATCTTTCCGACGACCTGGCCCGCACCGTGGCCGCGGTCTACGCCGAATACCAGCAGCGGCTGCGGGTGGCCAACGCGCTGGACTTCGACGACCTGATCGGCGAGACGGTCGCGGTGCTGCAGGCCTTTCCGCAGATCGCCGACCACTATCGTCGACGCTTCCGGCACATCTTGGTCGACGAGTACCAGGACACCAACCACGCGCAGTACGTATTGGTCCGCGAGCTGGTCGGCCGCGATCTCGAGCCCGGCGAAGACGGGGTGCCGCCCGGCGAGCTGTGCGTCGTCGGTGACGCCGACCAGTCGATTTATGCCTTCCGCGGCGCCACGATCCGCAACATCGAAGACTTCGAACGCGACTATCCGAACGCCACCACGATCCTGCTCGAGCAGAACTACCGCTCCACCCAGAACATCCTGTCGGCGGCCAACTCGGTGATCTCGCGCAACCCCGCCCGCCGCGACAAGCGGCTCTGGACCGACGCCGGTGAAGGCGAGCTGATCGTCGGCTACGTCGCCGACAACGAGCACGACGAGGCGCGGTTCATCGCCGAGGAGATCGATGCGCTGGCCGCCAATGGCGACCTCACCTACAACGACGTGGCCGTCTTCTACCGCACCAACAACTCGTCGCGGTCGGTGGAAGAAGTGTTCATCCGCGCCGGTATTCCCTACAAAGTCGTTGGAGGAGTGCGGTTTTACGAGCGCCGCGAGATTCGCGACATCGTCGCCTACCTGCGGGTGCTCGACAACCCCGGCGATGCGGTCAGTCTGCGACGCATCCTCAACACGCCGCGGCGCGGCATCGGTGATCGTGCTGAGGCGTGCGTCGCGGTGTACGCCGAGAACACCGGGTCCAGCTTCGCCGACGCGTTGGAAGTCGCCGCCGAAGGCAAGGTTCCGTTGCTGAACACCCGATCGGCCAAGGCGATTGCGGGTTTCGTCGAGATGATGGACGACCTGCGCACCAAGCTGGCCTCGTCCGAAGGTGACCTCGGCGATCTGATCGAGGCGGTGCTCGAGCGCACCGGATATCGCACGGAGCTGGAGTCGTCGTCCGACCCACAAGACCTGGCCCGGCTGGACAACCTCAACGAACTCGTCAGCGTCGCACACGAATTCGCCACCGACCTGGCCAACGCTGCCGCGCTTGACGACGCCCCGATGGATGAGGACGTGCCGGACACCGGTGTGCTGGCGCAGTTCCTGGAGCGGGTGTCGCTTGTCGCCGACACCGACGAAATCCCTGAGCAGACAGCCGGTTTGGTGACGCTGATGACGCTGCATACCGCCAAGGGGCTGGAATTCCCGGTCGTGTTCGTCACCGGCTGGGAAGACGGAATGTTTCCGCACATGCGGGCTTTGGGCGATCCGACCGAGCTGTCCGAGGAGCGCCGCCTGGCCTACGTCGGGATCACCCGGGCGCGTCAGCGGCTTTTCCTCAGCCGGGCCAAGGTCCGCTCGTCGTGGGGGCAGCCGATGCTCAACCCGGAATCGCGTTTCCTGCGCGAGATTCCGCAGGAGCTGATCGACTGGCGCCGCACCGACCCGACTCCGTCGTTCAGCGCGCCGGTCAGCGGCGCCGGCCGCTTCGGCACACCGCGTCCGTCGCCGACCCGCAGCGGCGGAGGCAGCAAGCGCCCGCTGATTGTGCTGGCGCCCGGCGACCGGGTCACCCACGACAAGTACGGCCTCGGCCGAGTCGAAGAGGTGTCCGGCGTCGGCGAATCGGCGATGTCGCTGATCGACTTCGGCAGCTCAGGGCGGGTCAAGCTGATGCACAACCACGCCCCGGTGGCGAAGCTCTAGCTCTCTAACGGGTTAGGCCCGCCGAGCCACATTGGCCCCACCGGCACCGAGACCTTGGGGTGATCCATTTTTGGAAAACGACTCATATGCGATATCAGCGGGGTGGTGATATCGCATATGGTCCCAATTCCACATTCACCCTACGGTCAGCTCAGGGGGCTGCTGGGGCGGGTGTGACCTCTCCTCGGAGCGCAAATATGCTGTTATCCAGCAACTCACGCTGATCATCACATCGACCCTGCGCCCACCGATGGGATTAATTCAGCAGTCTCCTAGTCCTCCAGCAGCCAGTCGCGGGTGCGGGGCAGCAGCGTCAGCACAGCGCTGGCGATCGGCAGTATCGGCAGCGTGTGCACGATCCAGGCCACCCGCGCACCGGCGATGAACACGCCGAGATAGGTCAGGATCGCAACCACGGCGCCGGCGACGATCAGGTAGCGGCTCAGCGGTTGGCGCAGCAGTAGCAGGATCACCCCGGAGATCGTGGACAGCGCGAAGACCAGCGCCAGGAACGCCACCGCGACGCAGAACAGCCGGTCGGAGTGCCACCAGCCGGCGATCAGGTCGGTCGCCACCACCGAGGTGGCCCAGCCGCTGATGATGCTGACGGCCGCCGCGGCTACCGCGGTCGTCCGGCTGGGCTCACCGAAAGGAGCGTGCGCGGGGGCGGCCGGCGCGAACTGCTGTTGCGGCGGGGCGGGTGGGCGCGGGATGTGCGTCGTGCGGGCGTCGTCGACGGCCTGCGGCAGCGGACCGGTCGGCGCGCGCCGAATGATGCGTGTTTCAGGGTTGGGTGGACGGGCGGCCGGGCTGGGATTGCTCGGGTCGGTCAACGGCTCAACCGGCGAAGGTACCGACGGACAGGCCGCGCTTCGCCAGCCACGGCACGGGGTCGACCCGCTGGCTACCGCCCAGCAGCACTTCGAAGTGCAGGTGCGGGCCGGTGGAGTTGCCGCGGTTGCCGATGGTGGCGATCTGGTCGCCGGCCATCACCCGCTCGCCGACGCTGACCATGGTGGTGTTGACGTGCCCGTAGAGCGTGACGGTTCCGTCGGCGTGGCGGAGCTTGACCCACATGCCGTAGCCCGCGGTCGGGCCGGCGGCGATGACGACGCCGTCGGAGACGGCGTGGATCGGGGTGCCGATCGAGTTGGCGAGGTCGATGCCGGCGTGCAGCACGCCCCACCGGTAGCCGAACCCGGAGGTGAAGATGCCCTTGATCGGCATCACGAACAGCGGCTGCTGCAGTCGGGCCTCGCGCTGCGGCGCGCTCCTGAGCGAACGCGACGCCATGGGCCAACTCGGCGTTGTGCACGGCGACATTGGCGGCCGGTTGCACGGTGACCATCTGCATGCCGCTGTCGGAGGTGCTGATCGGCCCGGTCGGCGGCGGACTGGGCGGCCAGAACCGTCTGCGCCTTGGAGTGTTCGGGGGCCTCGGTGGCGGAGTGCGCGGCGGCTGCGGCGGCACCGGCGGCCATCGAGCCGATCAGAACCCGGCCGCGAGTGGGTCCGGTGAGCTGTTTGCGGTGCTGCCCGCGACCGGCGAGCGATTCGGCGTCGTTGCGAGCCCGGTTGGTGCCGCGCTCGAGCGGGCTCGAGGCGACGCTCGGATGCGCTGGGGCCGGCGAGGTCGAAGACGGCGAGGTTGTCGGTGTCGTCGAGGTCGTCGAGTTCGGGGGCGCGAAGGACCTGCGCTTCTTTGGCGAAAGCGGAGTTTTCGCTGAAGTCCGAGTCGGCCGAGTTTGCCGAATTCGTTGAACGGAATGATGTCGGTGACTTCGTTGCGGTGAATGGTTGACCTGCGCTCGCGCGACGCCGAAAGGTCTCCTTGCACAGGAGCCGGTGCCGGGATTTGCTGGGTCAACGTGACTTGTCCTTCGAGCCGTAACCATAACGTTATCTGGACCCTGAGACGTTAACCGGCGGGCGCGAGGCATCGCAAGTTTAGCCAAAAATCCGACCGGGATTGTGATTTGAATCACTTCCGCAGGCCTCGGTGAGATCTGCCACATCAACCGATGCCGACGATGGAACCTTCTGGCCGTCTCGATACAGTTCCCGCAAGCGGGCAACGGAAAACCTCGGCCCGCTTGCAAACAGGCCGACACACAGAAGTGAGCCCATGGATCTTTTCGAGTATCAGGCGAAAGAGCTGTTCGCCAAGCACAACGTCCCAACCACACCCGGCCGGGTGACAGACACCGCCGATGGGGCCAAAGCCATCGCCGAAGAGATCGGTCGACCCGGTGATGGTCAAGGCGCAGGTCAAGGTCGGTGGACGAGGCAAGGCCGGCGGCGTGAAGTACGCCGCGACCGCCGAGGACGCCTACAACCACGCGAAGAACATCCTCGGTCTCGACATCAAGGGCCACATCGTGAAGAAGCTGCTGGTCGCCGAGGCCAGCGACATCGCCGAGGAGTACTACATCTCCTTCCTGCTGGACCGCGCCAACCGCACCTACCTGGCCATGTGCTCGGTGGAGGGCGGCGTGGAGATCGAAGAGGTCGCGGCCACCAAGCCCGAGCGGCTGGCCAAGGTCCCGGTGGACGCGGTCAAGGGTGTCGACGAGGCGTTCGCCCGCTCGATCGCCGAGCAGGGCCACCTGCCGGCCGAGGTGCTCGACGCCGCCGCCGTGACCATCTCCAAGCTGTGGGAGGTCTTCGTCGCCGAGGACGCCACCCTGGTCGAGGTCAACCCGCTGGTGCGCACCCCCGACGATCAGATCCTGGCGCTGGACGGCAAGGTGACGCTGGACGGCAACGCCGACTTCCGCCAGCCCGGCCACGCTCGAGTTCGAGGACCGCGACGCCACCGACCCGCTGGAGCTCAAGGCCAAGGAGCACGACCTCAACTACGTCAAGCTCGACGGCCAGGTCGGCATCATCGGCAACGGCGCGGGTCTGGTCATGTCGACCCTCGACGTCGTCGCCTACGCCGGCGAGAAGCACGGCGGCGTCAAGCCGGCCAACTTCCTCGACATCGGCGGCGGCGCGTCCGCCGAAGTGATGGCCGCCGGGCTCGACGTCGTGCTGGGCGACGAGCAGGTCAAGAGCGTGTTCGTCAACGTGTTCGGCGGCATCACCTCGTGCGACGCGGTCGCCACCGGCATCGTCAAGGCGCTGGAGATCCTGGGCGACGAGGCCAACAAGCCGCTCGTCGTGCGCCTCGACGGCAACAACGTCGACGAAGGCCGCCGGATCCTCACCGAGGCCAACCACCCGCTGGTGACGCTGGTGCCCACGATGGACGAGGCCGCCGACAAGGCCGCCGAGCTGGCGAGCGCCTGAGAAAAGGACTGAAGACCAATGGCAATCTTCCTGACCGCAGAACAACAAGGTCGTCGTCCAGGGCATCACCGGATCCGAGGCCACCAAGCACACCGCCCGGATGCTCAAGGCCGGCACGCACATCGTCGGCGGCGTCAACGCCCGTAAGGCCGGCACCACCGTCGCGCACAAGAATGTCGACGACGAGCCGGTCGAGTTGCCGGTGTTCGGCAGCGTCGCCGAAGCCATCGAGAAGACCGGCGCCGACGTGTCGATCATCTTCGTGCCGCCGGTCTTCGCCAAGGACGCGATCATCGAGGCCATCGATGCCGAGATCCCGCTGCTGGTGGTCATCACCGAGGGAATCCCGGTGCAGGACAGCGCTTATGCGTGGGCGTACAACCTTTCGAAGGGCAGCAAGACCCGGATCATCGGCCCGAACTGTCCCGGCATCATCACCCCCGGACAGGCGCTGGTCGGCATCACCCCGGCCAACATCTCCGGCTCCGGTCCCGTCGGCCTGGTGTCCAAGTCCGGCACGCTGACCTACCAAATGATGTACGAGCTGCGCGATTTCGGCTTCTCCACGTCGATCGGCATCGGCGGTGACCCGGTGATCGGCACCACCCACATCGACGCGATCGAGGCGTTCGAGAAGGACCCCGACACCAAGATCATCGTGATGATCGGCGAGATCGGCGGTGACGCCGAGGAGCGTGCGGCCGACTACATCAAGGCCAACGTGTCCAAGCCGGTCGTCGGCTACGTCGCGGGATTCACTGCGCCGGAAGGCAAGACGATGGGCCACGCCGGCGCCATCGTGTCCGGCTCATCGGGCACCGCCGCGGCCAAGAAGGAAGCGCTGGAGGCGGCCGGGGTCAAGGTCGGCAAGACTCCGTCGGAGACCGCCGCGCTCGCCCGGGAAATCCTGGAGAAGCTGTAGCGCGGGGCTGTTCGCGGCGAAATTGGAACACGTTACAGGTTTCGGTTAGCCTGACGAATTAACACTTGTCAGGAGGCCTGTAATGGCGGTCGTCGATCCGCGTACTCCCGTCGTCGTCGGAGTGGGCCAGTTCACCGAGCGCATCGACGATCCCGGTTACCGCGGCATGTCCTCAGTCGATCTGGCGACCGAGGCCGTGCGGGCCGCGCTCGCTGACACCGGCGCGGACGTGAGCACGGTGGCGGAGGCCATCGAGGTGTTCGCCGGCCTGCGTCAGTTCGAGATCTGCACCCCGTTCACGAAGCCGCCGCTCGGCTGCTCCGACAACTACGTGCGATCGGTGGCCAACCGGGTCGGCGCCGATCCGGCGCGTGCGGTGCTCGAGCCCATCGGCGGCAACGGTCCGCAGAAGCTGATGACGGAGTTCGCCGGGGCGATCGCCGCCGGTGACATCGAGGTCGCGTTGATCCTCGGGTCCGAGCCCGGATCGACGGCGAAGTACTTCGCCGGGCGTGACGACAAGCCGGACTTCACCGAGCACGTCGGTGGCCAGCTCGAGGACCGTGGTTATGGTTTCGAGCAGTACATGAGCGAGTACACCGCCAAGCACGGGCTGACCGGAGCGCCCGTGCAGTACGGGCTGCTCGACAACGCGCGTCGAGGACGGCTCGGGCTCGGCGTCGCCGACTACCGGCACGCGATGGCCGAGCTCTTCGCCCCGTTCTCGAAAGTCGCTGCCAAGAACCCGTTCTCGTCCTCGCCGGTGGAACGGTCGGTGGAGGAGATCGAAACCGTCACCGACGAGAACCGGATGATCTGCGACCCGTATCCGCGGCTGCTGGTGGCGCGCGACACCGTCAATCAAGGGGCCGCTGCGCTGGTGATGTCGGTGTCGGCGGCCCGCCGGCTCGGGGTGCCCGAGGACAAGTGGGTCTACCTGCGCGGGCATGCCGATCAGACCGAGCAGGACTTGCTGGACCGCGTCGACGTCAGTGTCAGCTACTCCGCCAAACAGGCTGTGGCAGAAGCGCTTCGGGTCGCCGACATCGGCATCGACGACGTGGCGACATTCGACCTCTACAGCTGCTTCCCGTTCCCGGTCTTCGCGGTGTGCGACGACTTCGGGCTCACCGCCGACGACCCGCGCGGTTTGACGCTCACCGGAGGCCTGCCCTATTTCGGCGGCCCCGGCAACAGCTATTCGCTGCACGGCATCGCCGAGACCGTGGCCGCCATGCGCGACAAGCCGGGCTCGTTCGGGCTCGTCGGCGCCAACGGCGGTGTGATGAGCAAGTATTCGGTGGGGGTGTACTCCACAACGCCGGGCGACTGGGCGGCCGACCGTAGCAAGGAGTTGCAGCAGGACATCGCTGCATTGCCGAAGGTGCCGGTCACGCGAAATGCCAACGGCGCGGGCATCATTGAGACGTATTCGGTGCGGTACGACTGGCCGACGACGACCGGTGTCATCATCGGCCGGCTCGACGCCGACGGCTCGCGGTTCATGGCGCTCACCGAGGACGAGGACCTGGTGGCGCTGATGACCGACGGTGACCCGTTGGGCGCGAGGATCACCGTGAAGTCGACCGACGAGGACATCAACCAGGCGTCGCTCGGTTAGAACAGCGTCGTCTTGTCCGGGGTCAAGATGAAACCGTGCCCACCGACGTGACACGCCACAACCGAGTCCTGGGTCACCAAGCACAGCGTGTCGACCGAGTCGACGACGTAATGCCGTTGTGGCAGAGGCTTATTAGGTCGAGTTCTCCGATTCGCGCCCCTGGGCATCACCGACGTCTGGACGCTGGTCGCACCGAAGCGTTCCGCATCGACGGTCCAGGATCCAGGTCCCCGGTCGGGCCGTGAACCAGTGCATTCCGCGCCGGCCGACTCCCACGCCGGGAAAGACCCCATCCCGCAGACGAGCCCGTTCGGGGCGGTGAAGACGAAGCCGTACTCCGGGTTGCCATCACGGATGTAGAACGAGTCGGAGTCGACCGCGGTGTATCCCGCGGTCCCCGGGAAGCCGTCTACGGGCAGCGAGAACCGCGCGACGGCGGTGCCGTGGACGGTCTGGGTGCACCCGGTGAGCGCCACAGCCGCGAGCAGCACACTCAGGCGACGCGCTCTCGCGGCGCGTCCCGAGCGGTTCATGCTGTTTCAGCCTAGAGCTGATCAACCGGCGGCGGTCAGCGCAGCGACCAAGCCCTCGCAGTCCTCGACGGTCACGTTGAGCGCCGAGTGGTCCCGCAGACCCAGGACGCGATGAATCCGCGGCTCGAAGTGGATGCACACGCCCTGAGACGCGTTGGTGCCGAATGTCAGTCCGTCGTCGGCGAGCGACAGCCGCGCCCCCACCGCCGTCCACCACCGATAGGGACCGGTGATATGCGCAGCCTGAATTTGAGACAGCGGCGCCTCGATCCGGAACGGTCCGTAGCGGACGATCAACTGACCGTCGTCGGTCACCGTGACGCCCTGCGTGCTCGGCCACGCCCGAAAGGCCAGCCACATCGGCGCCAGCCGAGTCTCGTAGCGGTAGGGGAAGTGCCGGCCCTGCTCGTCGTGAGTTGTCACGATGCGCCTCCCGTCCGTCTCTGCGGCTCAGACCGCTGCGGCCAGCTTGCCCGCCAATCGCTCGACGTATGCGGCCACCTCATCTTCGGACTTGTCGGGCAGTCCGAACAACACCTCGGTGACCCCGATCTCGGCCCAGTGCGCCAACTTCTCCGGAATCGGCTTGAAGTCCAGCGCGACGATCTGTGGGGCGCCGTCGCGGCCGGCGGCGGCCCAGGTGTCCTGCAGCAGCTTCACCGGCCCGTCGATGTCGAAGTCGCGGGGGGTGGTGATCCAGCCGTCGGCGCTGCGGGCGATCCACTTGAAGTTCTTCTCGTTGCCGGCCGCCCCGACCAGAACCGGGATGTGCGACTGCACCGGCTTGGGCCATGCCCAGCTGGGCCCGAACTTGACGAACTCGCCCTCGTAGGAGGCTTCCTCTTCGGTCCACAGGGCCCGCATCGCCTCGATGTATTCACGCAACATGGTGCGACGACGGCCGGGCGGAACACCGTGGTCGGCGAGTTCGTCGGTGTTCCAGCCGAACCCGACGCCCAGGCTGACACGTCCGCCCGAGAGGTGGTCGAGCGTCGCGATGGATTTCGCCAGCGTGATCGGGTCGTGTTCGACCGGCAGCGCCACCGCGGTGGACAGCCGGACCCGCGACGTGACCGCGCACGCCGCGCCGAGGCTCACCCAGGGATCCAGCGTGCGCATGTAACGGTCGTCAGGCAGCGACTCGTCGCCGGTGGTCGGATGAGCGGCCTGACGCTTGACCGGAATGTGGGTGTGTTCGGGTACGTAGAACGTCTGGAACCCGTGGTTATCGGCAAGAGTGGCGGCCGACGCCGGGGAGATTCCGCGATCGCTGGTGAACAGCACAAGCCCGTAGTCCATGGATGAATTAGAACGTGTTCCAATCTTGCGGGCAACCACCGGGGGTGGGTACCGGCGGCCGAGGTGTGCGCCGACGTCGTGGCCGAGGTGCGCTAGCGTGGATGATCGGCTCGCGTCGCAAAGCCCGCGCACAGCCGCCGTCCCGTTGTTGGCCCAGTATTTCCAGGTAGCCTCGCGGGGAGCGGCGCGCGGGAGTGACCAGCGCCGCACGACAGTGGCGCCGCAACCGCATCGGAAGGCACAGGAGAAGTCATGACCTACCCGCCCGGCAATCCCGGATATCCGCCCGCGCAGTCGCCCGGTTCCTATGGGGCGCCCGCCGCGCGTCATTCGCGAAGTCCGAGGACGCCGAGAACAATCTCAAGCACTACCTGACCATTGCGGTCGCGGTCCTCGGTGTGCTCACCTACCTCGCGAGTTACTTCCCGATGGTTTCCCGCCTGCTGCCCAACGGCGATGAGCTGGTCGAGAAGGGCAGCACGCTGCCGGTCGACCTGGTCCTGCTGGCCGGTCTGCTGGCCGCAGTGAACCTGTTGCCGAAGGCCAAGAACTTCCTCGCGGCGGTGACCGCGGTATCGCTTCTGGGTGCGTTGCTGCTGATCCAGGACACCATCGACGCGTCGGATCGCGGCGCCGGATTGTGGATCGCTGTGACGGCCGGGGTCGTGCAGGCCGGCCTGGCCATCAGCGCGCTGCTGCTGGACGCGGGCGTGATCACCGCGCCGGCTCCCCGCCCCAAGTACGACCAGTACTACGGCCAGTACGGCGGCTACTACGGCCAGCAGCAGGCCCCCTACCAGCAGTCCGGGTATGGGACGCAGTACGGCGGCTACCCGTCTGGCCCGACCACGGGCGGCTTCGCCGCGCAACCGGGCCCGCAGCCGAGCTCGGCGCAGTCCCAGCACGGATCGCCCACTCCGCCAACGGGTTTCCCCAGCTTCAGCCCGCCACCGTCGTCCGGCTCCGGGGCGCCGGGCCAGGGTGGCGCCGGCGACCAGGGTGGTTCGGCTCACAGCCAGCACTCGTACGGCACGGGTCCGCAGCCGCAGGCGCCGTCCTCGCCGTCGGGCCCGTCACAGTCCTAGCGCGGCCGTCGCGGTCGGGCGCGGCGGGTCGCCACGCAGACAGCCGCTGTGTAACGTCCTCAAACCGTGACGCCGGACAGTCGAACCCCGGGCGCGCACCAGGCGCGTGATCTTCTTCGGGTCGCGTTCGGGCCCGCGGCGGTGGCTTTGGTGGTCATCGCCGCAGTGACCCTGCTGCAGTTGGTGATCGCCAACAGCGACATGACCGGCGCGCTGGGTGCGATCGCCAGCATGTGGCTCGGCGTCCATCAGGTGCCGATCTCGATCGGTGGCCGCGAGCTGGGTGTGATGCCGCTGCTGCCGGTGCTGTTGATGGTGTGGGGAACTGCGCGCACCACCGCGCAGGCCACCCCGACCACGGCGTCTTGGTTCGTCATCCGATGGATCGTCGCGTCTGCTCTGGGCGGGCCGCTGCTGATCGCCGCCATCGCCTTGGCGGTCATCCACGACGCCGCATCGGTCATCACCGAACTGCAGACCCCGAGTGCGTCGCGCGCTTTCATCAGCGTGCTGCTCGTGCATCTCATCGGCGCGTCGATCGGGGTGGGCTCGAGGGTCGGTCGCCGATTACTCGCGGCGTCACCGCTGCCCGCCTGGCTGGCCGATTCGCTGCGCGCGGCGGTGGCCGGCGTCTTGGCGCTGCTCGGATTGTCGGGTCTGGTGGCGGCCTGCTCGCTGGTCGTGCACTGGGCGACGATGCAGGACTTGTACGGCATCACCAGTTCGATCTTCGGCCAGTTCAGCCTGACGCTGCTGTCGGTGCTGTACGTGCCCAACGTCATCGTGGCGACGGCCGCGATGGCGGTGGGATCCAGTGCTCACCTGGGTTTTGCGACGTTCAGCTCGTTCACGGTCTTCGGTGGGGACATTCCCGCGCTGCCGGTGCTGGCCGCGGCCCCGCACCCGCCGCTGGGGCCGGTGTGGGTCGCGCTGCTCATTGTCGGAGCATCCGCGGGAGTCGCTCTCGGGCAGCAGTGTGCCCGACGGCCGTTGCCGCTGTCCGATGCGATGGCGAAGGTCGGGATTGCGGCGTTGCTGGCGGCGCTGGGCCTGGCCCTGCTCGGTTACGCCGGCAGCGGACAGCTGGGCAATTTCGGCGGCGTTGGAATCGACCAGGGGACTTTCGGTTTCGCGATCTTCCTGTGGTTCACCGCTATCGGCACGCTCACTGTCGTGATGGCCGGCGGCATCAAGCGCCGTCCGCGCGCGCCCAAGCCGGTCCGCGTCGCGCCGCCGGCCGAGGCGCCCGTGCTCGCCGAGCCGATGGCCGCCTTAGAGGCCGACGAGGTCGAGGTGCATTTTGAAGCCGCTGAGGCGCCGGGCGTCGACGAACCTCCGGCCGGGTCCGATGGTCCGGCTCCTCCTCGGGCCGCGGACCGGCCCGCATCGTCGCCGAGTGGGTTCGATGGGCCGGACGAGGACCGCTAGGCTCTGACCTGTGCAGCAACCGTTCCGCGTGCCACCCAGCGCACCGGCACGATTGGTGGTGCTGGCATCGGGCACCGGGTCACTGCTGGCCTCGCTGCTGGACGCCGCCGTCGATGACTATCCGGCCAGGGTGGTCGCCGTCGGCGTGGATCGCGACTGCGCAGCCGTCGATATCGCAGCCGCCGCATCGCTGCCGTCCTTCAGGGTGCGGCTGGCCGACTACCCCAACCGGGCCGCGTGGGACGTCGCGCTCACCGAGGCGACCGTGGCACACTCGCCCGACCTGGTTGTATCGGCCGGCTTCATGAAAGTCCTTGGGTCAGAATTTCTTTCGAAATTCGTCGGCCGCACCCTCAACACCCATCCGGCTCTGCTGCCGGCATTCCCGGGTGCGCACGGGGTGGCCGATGCGTTGGCCCACGGCGTCAAAGTCACCGGATGCACGGTGCATCTGGTGGACGCCGGCACCGACACCGGGCCGATACTTGCCCAGCAGGCTGTTCCGGTGCTCGACGACGACGACGAAGAGACCCTGCACGAACGCATCAAGGTCACCGAACGGCGACTCTTGGTGGATGTGATAGCCGCGGTGGCGACCGGCGGCGTGACCTGGATCGGACGAAAGGCGACTATCGGATGAGGAGCGGCGCAGATGAGCCCGAGTGACGAGAAGCGGCAGATTCGCCGCGCGTTGATCAGCGTCTACGACAAGACCGGACTGGTCGAACTCGCCGAGGGGCTCGCCGACGCCGGCGTGGAGATCGTCTCGACCGGGTCGACCGCGAAAACCATTGCCGACAAAGGCATTCCCGTCACCCCGGTGGAGGAGCTGACCGGTTTCCCGGAGGTGCTCGACGGCCGGGTCAAGACCCTGCACCCGCGGGTGCACGCCGGCCTACTGGCCGATCTGCGCAAGCCGGAGCACGCCGCCGCCCTCGAGCAACTCGGCATCGCGGCGTTCGAATTGGTGGTGGTCAACCTGTACCCGTTCAGCGCGACCGTCGAATCCGGTGCGGGCGTCGACGAATGCGTGGAGCAGATCGACATCGGCGGGCCATCGATGGTCCGCGCGTCCGCCAAGAATCACCCCAGCGTCGCGGTGGTGACCGACCCGCTCGGCTATGACGGCGTGCTGGCCGCGGTACGCAGCGGCGGCTTCACCCTTGCCGAACGAAAGAGGCTGGCGTCGTTGGCTTTTCGGCACACCGCGGAGTACGACGTAGCGGTGGCGGGCTGGATGGAGTCGACGCTGGCGCCCGAAGAGCCGGCCGCGGCATTCCCGGAATGGGTGGCAGGTACGTGGCGACGCTCGACCCAGCTGCGCTACGGCGAGAACCCGCATCAGCAGGCCGCGCTCTACGTCGACGACGGCGGCTGGCCCGGCTTGGCGCAGGCCGATCAGTTGCACGGAAAAGAGATGTCGTACAACAACTTCACCGACGCGGACGCGGCCTGGCGGGCGGCCTTCGACCACGAGCAGATCTGCGTGGCGATCATCAAGCACGCCAACCCGTGTGGCATCGCCGTCTCGTCGGACTCGGTCGCGGATGCGCACCGAAAAGCCCACGAGTGCGACCCGCTCAGCGCATTCGGCGGGGTGATCGCGGCCAACACCGAGGTCAGCGTCGAGATGGCCGAGTACGTCAGCACGATCTTCACCGAGGTGATCGTGGCGCCGGCGTATGCACCGGGTGCCGTCGAGGTGCTGGCGCGCAAGAAGAACGTCCGAGTGCTGGTCGCTGCTCGAGCCCATGGATGACGACACCGAGCGTCGTCAGATCAGCGGCGGGCTGCTGGTGCAGCAGCGCGACCAGGATCGACGCGCCCGGTGATGACCCGGACAACTGGACGCTGGCCGCCGGCGCCGCGGCCGACCCGGCCACCCTGGCAGACCTGGCCTTCGCCTGGCGAACCTGCCGCGCCGTGAAATCCAACGCGATCGTGATCGCCGGCGGCGGTGCCACCATCGGCATCGGCATGGGTCAGGTCAACCGGGTCGACGCGGCGAGGTTGGCGGTCGAGCGTGGTGGGCAAAGGGTCAGCGGCGCGGTCGCCGCGTCCGACGCCTTCTTCCCGTTCCCGGACGGCCTGGAAACCCTGACCGCCGCGGGGGTGAAGGCGATCGTGCACCCGGGCGGTTCGGTGCGTGATGACGAGGTGACTGCCGCGGCGGAGAGCGCCGGGGTGACGCTCTACCTGACCGGCGCGCGGCACTTCGCTCACTAGCAGCCCGCTGGCTTCTAGGCGCTGATTTCGTCCTGCACGGTTGTCGCGTAGCGGATGAACGCCGCGACCTCGTCGACGGCGCGACGGGCGTCGGGGTTGACGTCGAAGCTGAGCTGGAACATGTGCATCGCCTTGTGCCACTGCTGCACCCAGACTTCGATGTTCTGGGCACGCAGCTTTTCGGCGAACACGATCGTGTCGTTGAGTAGCATCTCGTGGGTGCCCACCTGCAGCAGGAACGGGCCGAGCCCATGCAGGTCAGCGTCCGGCGGCATCACCGGCGGCGGGCGGGTGCCGTTGACGGTGGCGAACACGTCGTAGATGAACTTGACCGTCATGAACGGGAACATCACGTCGCCGTGGTCTTTCAAGGCCCGGTACTTCAGGTCCATGTCGGCCGACGTCAACGGGGACATCAACGCCTGACCGGCGGGCACCGGTAATCCGGCGTCGCGTGCCGCGAGCGCGACGTCGGCGGCCATCAGACCACCCGCCGAGTCACCGGCCAGCACGATCCGCTCGGGCGCGAACCCCTGCGCCAGTGCGAAGCGGTAGCCGTCCAACCCGTCTCCGACGGCGTCTTCGATGCTGGCCTGCGGCGCCAGGCGGTAGCCGACGTTGAGCACCTTGGCGCCGGTCGCCGCCGACAGCCGGCTGACGAAGCGACGGTGCGAGTTGAGCCCGAGGGTCACCAGCGCCGAGCCGTGGAAATAGACGATCAGCGAGGTCGACTCGCGGGCCTGCGGGGCGATCACCCATTCGGCCGGGCAGTTCGGCAGGTCGACACGTGCGACGTCGGTGCCGGGCAGCGGGCGGATCAGTCCCAGCGGCCCGTCGATGCCGTCCAGGCGCACCCGCTGCAGGACGTCGGGGCTGAAGCGATTGACGACCATGCCGATCAGCGTCAGGGCGGCCAGCACCGGCCGGACGAAGATTGCGGTCAGCAGGGCGAGCAGGCCGGACTGCCACGACGCGGGGCCGAAGTGTGCGGTCGCGGGCCGTTCACGCCAGTCGGGAGAATTCACGGTACCGAGGGTATCGGTTAGCTGCGCGTTGGCCACTGTGAGCTTCGTACCGGACTGCGATAGGAGTTGTGCTAGGCCACTTTCCGGCAGCTTTTTTGAACTTCTGTCAACCGTTGAGCGAAGCGTTGCCATGTGCTGACCGGGGGTCTAAAGCCCCTTCCGGACAAGATCGGTTCGGCCTAGAGTCCAAAATTGGGACCCGTCACCGGGACGAGTCTTGTGCGATTCGGAAGTATCGAGAGGAAATAATGCGCGCGGTAACAAAAAGAACAGCGTCGTTCTCTGTCGCCATTGCGGTGTTCGCGTTAGTCGGAGCAGGTTGCCACCAGGCGACAACAAGTCCAGCTCGTCTTCGAGCTCGGCGATGTCGTCGTCGGCGATGACGTCATCGGCTGCCATGGAACCGACAACGAGTGCCGCGGCGGCACCCAGCTCGACGCAAATTCCCGGCAAGAACGGCACGGAGTACACCGTTGAGGGACCGATCCTGGCCAAGTGGGAGACCCTCAACGACGAGCAGAAGAAAGACCTCGGCGCTCCCTACGACAACCAGAAGAACACCTTGGACAACACCGGTGTCTACCAGCAGTACGACGGCGGCGTCCTGATCTACAAGAACGGCGGACCCGTCTACTTGGTCTGGGGCAAGATCCGCGACGCGTGGAACGACGTCCAGGCCTCGCAGGGCAAGCTGGGCTACCCGACCGCCGACGAGACGAAGGAGCCCGACGGCTCCTACAAGTCGACGTTCGAGCACGGCACGATCACCTGGAAAGAAGGCGACGAGAAGGCCACCGTCACCACCAGCTAGTCGCACCTCGCATTTCACCTCGGAAGGCCGGGCAATCATCACGATTGCCCGGCCTTTCGTTTTGTCAGTAACGTGATGTGGTGACCGCTGCGAATAATCTGCCCCGCACCGTTGGCGAACTACGTGCCGCCGGGCACCGTGAACGAGGCGTCAAGCAAGAAATCCGGGAAAACCTGCTGACTGCTCTCTCTTTGGGACCGGACGCTCCTGAGATCTGGCCGGGCATTCTGGGCTTTGAAGACACCGTGTTGCCGCAGCTCGAGCGGGCATTGATCGCCGGCCACGACTTCGTGTTGCTGGGTGAACGCGGCCAGGGCAAGACCCGCCTGCTGCGCGCACTGACCGGCCTGCTGGACGAGTGGACGCCGGTGATCGCCGGCGCCGAACTCGGCGAGCACCCGTACAGCCCGATCACCCCGGAGTCGATCCGCAAGGCCGCCACGCTCGGCGACGACCTACCGGTGGAGTGGCGGCACCGCAGCGAGCGCTATACCGAGAAGCTGGCCACCCCCGACACCAGCGTCGCCGACCTGGTCGGCGACATCGACCCGATCAAGGTCGCCGAAGGCCGCAGCCTGGGCGACCCGGAGACCATCGCCTACGGCCTGATCCCGCGGGCGCATCGCGGAATCGTCGCCGTCAACGAGCTGCCCGACCTGGCCGAGCGCATCCAGGTGTCGATGCTCAACGTGATGGAGGAGCGCGACATCCAGGTCCGCGGCTACACGCTCAGGTTGCCGCTTGACGTACTTGTCGTCGCCAGCGCCAACCCCGAGGACTACACCAACCGTGGCCGCATCATCACCCCGCTCAAGGACCGGTTCGGCGCCGAGATCCGCACGCACTATCCGCTCGAACTCGACGCCGAGGTTGCCGTGATCAACCAGGAGGCGCACCTGAGCGCCCAGGTGCCGGAGTACCTGACCCAGGTGATCGCCCGGTTCGCGCGCAACCTGCGCGAGTCCAACTCGGTCGATCAGCGATCCGGCGTCTCGGCGCGGTTCGCGATCGCCGCTGCCGAAACCGTCGCGGCTTCTGCGCGGCATCGCGGCGCGGTGCTGGGAGAGACCGATCCGGTGGCCCGCGTCGTCGACTTGAGCACGGTGATCGACGTGCTGCGGGGCAAGCTCGAGTTCGAGTCCGGCGAGGAGGGTCGCGAGCAGGCGGTGCTGGAGCACCTGCTGCGCCGCGCCACCGCCGACACCGCTTCGCGAGCGCTCGGCGGTATCGACGTCGGCCCGCTGGTCTCCGCGGTCGAGGGCGGTTCGGCAGTGACGACCGGCGAGCGGGTCTCGGCCAAGGATGTGCTGGCGGCGCTGCCGGATCTGCCGGTCATCGACGCGATCGCCACGCGGCTCGGCGCCGAGTCCGAGGGTGAGCGTGCGGCGGCTCTCGAATTGGCCTTGGAGGCACTGTATTTGGCCAAGCGCATCGATAAGGCGTCCGGGGAAGGCGAAACCGTCTATGGCTAGAAGTCACTCGTCCCGGTATTCGGCGTACACCGGCGGGCCTGATCCACTGGCCCCGCCGGTGGATCTGCGTGAGGCGCTCGAACAGATCGGGCAGGACGTCATGGCGGGCACGTCGCCGCGCCGGGCGCTGTCGGAGTTGCTGCGCCGCGGCACCAAGAGCACGACCGGGGCCGACCGGCTGGCCGCCGAAGCCAACCGCCGGCGCCGAGAGCTGCTGCGCGAGAACAACTTGGACGGCACGCTGCAGGAGATCAAAAAACTGCTGGACGAGGCGGTGCTGGCCGAGCGCAAAGAACTGGCCCGCGCGCTGGATGACGACGCACGGTTCGGTGAACTGCAACTGGATTCGCTCTCGCCGTCGCCGGCCAAGGCCGTGCAGGAGCTCTCGGAATACGGCTGGCGGAGCGATGAGGCGCGTCAAAAGTACGACCAGATCAAGGATCTGCTCGGCCGCGAGATGCTCGACCAGCGCTTCGCCGGCATGAAGGAGGCGCTGGAAGGGGCCACCGACGAGGACCGTCAGCGGGTCACCGACATGGTCAACGACCTCAACGACTTGCTGGACAAGCACGCCCGCGGCGAAGACTCTGCGCAGGATTTCCAGGACTTCATGGACAAGCACGGCGAGTTCTTCCCGGAGAACCCGCAAAACGTCGAGGAGTTGCTGGACTCGCTGGCCAAGCGGGCCGCCGCCGCGCAGCGGTTTCGCAACAGCCTGAGCGCGGACCAGCGCGCCGAGCTGGATGCGTTGGCGCAGCAGGCATTCGGATCGCCGGACGTTGATGCAGGCGCTGGGTCAGCTCGACGGCCACCTGCAGGCGGCCCGGCCCGGCGAAGACTGGGACGGCTCGTCGGAGTTCAGCGGCGACAACCCGCTCGGCATGGGTGAGGGCGCGCAGGCGCTTTCCGACATCGCCGAGTTGGAGCAGCTCGCCGAGCAGCTGTCGCAGAGCTATCCGGGCGCGACGATGGACGACGTCGACCTCGACGCGCTGGCCCGCCAGCTCGGCGACCAGGCCGCCATCGACGCCCAGACGCTGGCCGAGCTCGAACGCGCACTGGTCAATCAGGGCTTCCTGGACCGCAACTCGGACGGCCAGTGGCGGCTCTCGCCGAAGGCGATGCGACGTCTCGGAGAGACAGCGTTACGTGATGTGGCACAACAGCTTTCCAGCCGACACGGCGAGCGCGAATTGCGGCGGGCCGGGGCCGCGGGTGAGCTGACCGGCGCCACCCGGCCCTGGCAGTTCGGCGACACCGAGCCGTGGAACGTCACCCGGACGCTGACCAACGCCGTGCTGCGACAGGCCGGAACTGTAAGGGACAGAGAGGACTCCGCGATCCGGGTCACCGTCGACGACGTCGAGGTGTCCGAGACCGAGACCCGTACCCAGGCCGCGGTGGCGCTGCTGGTGGACACCTCGTTCTCGATGGTGATGGAGAACCGCTGGTTGCCGATGAAGCAGACCGCGCTCGCACTCGACCATCTGGTGCGCACCCGATTTCGCTCAGATGCGTTGCAGATCATCGCGTTCGGCCGCTACGCCCGCACCATGACCAGCGCGGAGCTGATGGGCCTGGAAGGCGTCTACGAGCAGGGCACCAACCTGCATCACGCGCTGGCGCTGGCCGGTCGCCACCTGCGTCGGCATCCCAACGCGCAACCCGTGCTACTGGTGGTCACCGACGGTGAGCCGACCGCGCACCTGGAGGACTACGGCGATGGGCGGGGTTCTTCGGTGTTCTTCGACTACCCGCCGCATCCCCGGACCATCGCCAACACCGTCCGCGGCTTCGACGAGATGGCGCGGCTGGGCGCGCAGGTGACCATCTTCCGGCTGGGCAGCGATCCCGGGCTGGCCCGGTTCATCGATCAGGTTGCGCGCCGGGTCGAGGGCCGGGTCGTCGATCCCGATCTCGATGGCCTGGGCGCGGCGGTGGTCGGCGACTACCTGCGCGCCCGCCGCCGGCGTTAGCGCCGCGACCTAGCTCTGGGATTTGCGGTTCTTGCGGCGGACGCCGACGCCGCCCCACAGCGAGAAGCCGCGGATCCGCACGGTCGGCGCACCCGGCGTACCTTCGCCGTCGACGTTGTGGTCGAACCCGCCCATCACACCGTGGCCCTTGATCTCGACGTTGACTTCGGGCGGCAGCAGGATGGTCTGCCCGCCCATGATCGAGGTGGCGTTGATCTCGACCTCCGTCGAGGTGAAGTCGGCGTACCGCAGGTCGATGACGCCGCCGCCCCACAGCGCGAACGTCGTCAGCTTCTTGGGAACGTTCCATCGGCCGCGGCGCTCGAACGCGCTCATGATGGCCAGCAGCAGCATCGACGGCGCGGGCTTGGTCGCACCACCGCGCTGGGAATTCACCGAAGAGCCGATCAGGTCCGAGCGCAACTGATCGAGTTCGTCGTAGGTTTTCGCAGCGTATGCCTTGGTGAGCCGCTCCTCGTAGTCGCTCATCTGGAGTCGACCCTGGGCGGCGGCGTCGGTGAGCAGTTGAGCCACTTGGATGCGGTCCGTCTCGGCCGCACGCGTCCCAGCGTCCGGCCGGTCGCGCGCCCCGCGTTGCGCTGACTTGCTCATTACTGACGAGCCTACGTCGAACAAATTCTGCTGCAAGGGATCTTCGCTAAACTGTTGCGCCACCCTCAGACTTCGCTCAGGTGTGGTCAGGGTCGGCATTCCTCGCCGCGCGGTCGGTGAGTTGGTCGTAGATGGATTCAGACCCCAGGGCGAGGGCGACGAGCATCGCGACCGCGCAGGCACCGAGCATCGGGGGTAGTTGGCTGGCGTCGCCCGTCATCTCGGTCGCGAGGATCAGGCCGGTGACCGGTGCGTGCACCGTCGCGGCGAAGAAGGCCGCCATCCCGATGAGAGCGCACGCGGCGAGGTCGGGCGCGGTATGCGGCGACGTCTGCTTGGCGATGAACCCGATGATCAGGCCGGCGTGCGCGCCGAGGACCAGCATGGGCGCGAACAGGCCCCCAGGCGTGGCGGCAGCGTAGGAGACGACGCCCAGCACGAACCGGAGGATGAGCACGCCGGTCACGGCGGCCAGCGCACCGTGGCCGAGGAGCGCACTTTGGGTGAGGTTCGTCCCCGCCGCCCACCAACTCTGGCGCGGCCCACACGAGCAGCCCGACCAGTGCCCCGGTCACAGCGGCGCGGACTTCCCTGGGCCAACGGCTGGCGTCGGCGCGACGGAGCGCGAACATCACCGCCTTGTTGTAGAGCACGCCCAGCACACCGGTGACGACTCCAATGGCTAACACCCAACCGGCCTCGGGGAGCCGCGGCCCGGTCAGCGCGGCCATCTTGAACTCGGTCTTCGATTCCACCAGGAGGTGAGCCGCGGCGAAGCCCGACGCGGACGCCACCAGCGTTGCGACCGTGGTGCGTGGGTCGAAGCGTTTGACGAGCTCTTCGAGGACGAACACGCCACCTGCGATGGGTGCGTTGAACGCGGTCGCGAGCCCGGCCGCGGCACCGCCGGCGACCAGGACGCGCAGGTCGGTGATGTTGCGTCGGGTGAGCGTGGCGACGATGACGGCCGCGGTACCGCCCATCTGGACCGACGGGCCCTCGCGGCCCAGGGCCAGGCCACTGCCAATCGCCAGCAAACCACCGACGTATTTGACCGGCAAAATCCGGAACCGGTCTGGCTTGACGCGGCCCTCGGTGACCGCTTCGACACGAGGAATCCCGCTCCCCTCGGCGTGTGGTTCGATCCGGTGTACCAGGGCGGCAGCGATGGTCGTAGCAATGGTGCAGACCAGAACGACGACGATCACCCCCCACCAGGAACCATGCGCCCAGCCGGCCAGGCCGGTACGTAGCTGCGCCGCACGGTCGAGGAGGAGCCGAAAGGTGGCCGCGCTGATGCCGGTGAGCACGCCCACTAACGCGGCGGCCACCACGAAGCCGATCAGGCTCTCGGGACCCTCGCCGCGGGTGTCGACGGGGTGCGTGGTCGGCCGCTGCCAGCCGGTGAGCAAGCTGCGCAGCCAATTTCGCCAGTCGTCGCCCGCTTTGTTCACCCGTCTTGCTTAGCGGAGGAACCTGGGCGGTGTGGTGGCGGGGTCAGGAGTCGGCCGTGGCCCAGCGCGGCGGGCGCTTCTGCAGGAACGCCAGCATGCCCTCGCGGGCTTCGTCGGAGACGAACAGCCGCGCCGACTCCGCCGCGAGTCGCTCGGCGTCGCGGTCGAATCCGGCCAGCACGGCGGCGGTGGTCAGCGCTTTGGATGCCGCCAGACCCTGCGGCGAGCCGCGGCCGATGTCGGCGACCAGGGACGCCAGCGCGGCGTCGACGTCGTCGGCGGCCACCGTGATCAGCCCGATCGTCGCGGCGGTCGCGGCGTCGAACGTCTCACCGGTCAGGTAGTACCGCGCGGCCGCGCGGGCGGACAGCTTCGGCAACAGCGTCAGCGAGATGATCG
Source organism: uncultured Actinomycetota bacterium (assembly GCA_963796825.1). GTDB lineage: Bacteria > Actinomycetota > Actinomycetes > Mycobacteriales > Mycobacteriaceae > Mycobacterium. The sequence continues at coordinate 538,060 of CAWCNE010000002.1, read as the reverse complement.
CCGGCGCGACGCCGATCCGGGCCTCGGTCAACGCGAAGGTGCTGCGCGGCCCGGCGACGGCGATGTCGGCGGCGGCCACCAGCCCCATCCCGCCGGCGCGCACATGCCCGTCGACCGCCGCGATCACCGGCAGCGGCGCTTCGACGATGGCGCGCAGCAGCGCCGCCATTTCCCTCGACCGCTGGGCGGTCGCCTCGGCGGGATCCGCTGCTCGCCGGCTCCGCCGCCCTGCGGACAGGTCGGCGCCCGCGCAGAAGGTGTTGCCGGTGTGGCCGAGGACGACGACCCGCACCGCGGGATCTGCCGCCGCATCGCGCAAGCCTTGATGCAGTTGGCTGACCAACGCGTTCGACAGCGCGTTGCGGTTGTGCGGCGAATTCAGCGTCAGACGCGCGACATGCTCGTTGACGGTGTATTCGACGAGGGTGTCCATCAGTAGCTTCGGGGCAGGCCGAGCGATGTCTGCGCGACGAAGTTGAGCACCATCTCCCGGCTGACCGGCGCGATCCGGCCGAGCCTGGCCGAGGCCATCATCGCCGCGACGCCGTACTCCTTGGTCAGCCCGTTGCCACCCATCGACTGCACGGCCTGATCGACCGAGCGCGTAGCTGCCTCGGCCGCAGCGTATTTGGCCATGTTGGCGGCCGTGGCCGCGCCACCGTCGTCGCCGTTGTCGTAGAGCGTCGCGGCCTTCTGCATCATCAGCTTGGCCAGCTCGACCTCGATGTGGCACTGCGCCAACGGATGTGACAGCCCCTGGTGCGCACCGATCGGCGTCCCCCACACCTGACGGGTCTTGACGTAGTCGGCGGCCCGGTCCAGCGCGTACCGGCCCATCCCGACGCTGCTGGCCGCGCCCATGATGCGCTCAGGGTTCAGTCCCGCGAAAAGCTGTGCGATTGCGGCGTCCTCGGCGCCTACGAGCGCGTCGCCGGGCAGCCGCACGTCGTCGATGAACACCTGGAACTGCCGTTCGGGGCTGATGATCTCCATGTCGATCGGGGTGTAGGTGAAGCCGGGTGTGTCGGTGGGCACGACGAACAGCGCCGGGCCGCAGCTTGCCGGTCTTGGCTTCCTCGGAGCGCGCGACCACCAGCACCGCCTGAGCCTGATCGACGCCGGAGATGTAGACCTTCTGCCCCTTGAGGATCCAGTCGCTGCCGTCGCGGCGGGCCGTGGTGGTGATCTTGTGCGAGTTGGATCCGGCGTCGGGTTCGGTGATCGCGAACGCCATCGTGATGCTTCCGTCGGCGATCCCGGGGATCCAGCGCTTCTTCTGCTCCTCGGTGCCGAACTTGGAGATGATCGTGCCGTTGATGGCCGGCGACACCACCATCAGCAGCAGCGCACTGCCGGCGGCCGCCATCTCCTCCATCACCAGCGACAGCTCGTACATTCCCGCGCCACCGCCGCCGTACTCCTCGGGCAGGTTGACGCCCGAGGAAGCCGAGTTTGCCTGCCTCGGACCACAGTTCGTCGGTGTGCTCCTGTGCGCGGGCCTTCTTCAGGTAGTACTCGCTGCCGAATTTGGACGCCCACTCGGACACTGACTTGCGCAATGCCTTGCGGTCTTCGTTCTCGATAAAGCTGTTGTCGGTCATGGTTGTTCTCCTTCTGCTTCGGGATCGTGGGGCGCGTCCACTCGCGCCAGGACGGCGCCGACTTCGACCTGTTGGCCGGTGTCGACATTGAGTTCGGCGAGCACGCCGTCGGCCGGCGCGGTGATGGTGTGCTCCATCTTCATCGCCTCCAACCAGATCAGCGGCTGACCGGCGGTGACCGTGTCGCCGACCGCCGCGCCGAGCCGGATTACGTTGCCGGGCATGGGCGCAACCAGCGAGCCCTTCTCGACGGCCGAACCAGGTTCGGGGAAACGCGGCAGCGCGACCAGGTGCACCGGCCCCTGAGCGGAGTCGACATAGACGTCCTGATCGTGGCGGGCGACGGCGAAACGGCGCGCCACGCCGTTGTCGTCGGCAAGCACGACCTCATCCGCCGATGCCGACACCAGGTGGACCGCTTCGTCGGTGGGCAGCACCAAACCGGTTCGGCTGAAACGGTATTCGATGCGATGCTCTTCGCCGGCGTCGTCGACGTAGGTCTTGACCTGATAGCCCGACGCCAGGTTGCGCCAACCGCTGGGCAGTGAGCCCAGCACGATGGCGCTGGCGCGGTTGTCTGCCGCGTCGGCCAGTGCCGCCGCGACCGCTGACAGTCGCACGACGGCGTCGTCGGCCAGCGGCGCGGCAAGCTTCGCCAAGTCGTGCGTGTCGAAGAACGCGGTGTCGGTGGCGCCGTCGAGGAATGCCTGATGCCGCAGCACGTTCACCAACAGGTCGCGGTTGGTGCGCAGACCGTGCAGCTGTGCCCGCGCCAACGCGTCGGCCAGCACCAGAGCCGCCTGACGCCTGGTCGGGGCGTAGGAGATCACCTTGGCCAGCATCGGGTCGTAGTGGATCGACACCACCGACCCGTCGACGATTCCAGAGTCCAGCCGGATTCCGGTGCGCGCTCCGAGCGTGGTGAATTCGGTTCGGGCCGAGGGAATATCGATGCGATGCACCGGGCCGGCCTGGGGCTGCCAGTTCTGCGCGGGGTCTTCGGCGTACAACCGGGCCTCGATCGACGAACCGTGCGCCGCGGGCGGTTCGGCGCCCAGGTGTCCGCCGTCGGCGACCGCGATCTGCAGCTCGACCAGATCGAGGCCGGTGGTCTCCTCGGTGACCGGGTGCTCGACCTGCAAGCGGGTGTTCATCTCCAGGAAGAAGAACTCGCCGTCGTCGTCGGCGAGGAACTCCACCGTCCCGGCCCCGGTGTAGGCGATCGCGCTCGGCCGCCAGCCGGGCGGCCTCGAACAGCCTGGCCCGCATCCCCGGGATCCGCTCGACCAAGGGCGACGGTGCTTCTTCGATGATCTTCTGGTGGCGGCGCTGGATTGAGCACTCCCGCTCGCCGACCGCCCACACCGTGCCGTGCGCGTCGGCCATCACCTGCACCTCGACATGGTGGCCGGTGGGCAGGTAACGCTCACAGAACACCGTCGGGTCACCGAACGCGGACTGGGCCTCGCGCTGAGCCGCGGCGACTTCGCCTGGTAGCGCGTCCAATTGGTCGACCACCCGCATGCCGCGCCCGCCGCCGCCGGAGGATGCCTTCACCAGCACCGGCAACTGGGCGGCGGTGACGGTGTCGGGGTCGAGTTCCTCGAGCACCGGAACCCCGGCCGCGGCCATCATCTTCTTGGACTCGATCTTGGAGCCCATGGCGCGCACCGCGTCCACCGGCGGGCCGATCCAGACCAGCCCGGCAGCTTGTACCGCAGCGGCGAAATCGGCGTTCTCCGAGAGGAATCCGTAGCCCGGGTGTACCGCGTCGGCGCCGGCCGCGCGGGCCGCCGCGATGATCGCCTCGGCGTTCAGATAATCGTTTGTCTGCGGCAGCCGCACCCGGGCGTCCGCCTCGGCCACGTGTGGGGCGTTGGCGTCCGGGTCGGTGTAGACCGCGACCGTGCCCAGGCCGAGATTGCGGCAGGTCGCGAACACCCGTCGCGCGATCTCGCCGCGATTGGCCACCAGAACTCGAGTGATTCCCATGAGCGTCACATCCGGAAGACGCCGAAGCTCGACGTCCCCTTGATCGGGCCATTGGCGATGGCGGACAAACACATTCCCAACACGGCGCGGGTGTCGCGGGGGTCGATCACCCCGTCGTCGTAGAGCATCCCGGACATCACCATCGGCAGCGACTCGGCCTCGATCTGGCCTTCGACGGCGGCTCGCATCGCCGCGTCGGCCTCTTCGTCGATCTGCTGCCCGCGGGCCTCGGCGGCGGCCCGGCTGACGATGGACAGCACGCCGGCCAGTTGAGCACCGCCCATCACCGCGGATTTGGCGCTGGGCCAGGCGAACAGGAACCGCGGGTCGTAGGCCCGGCCGCACATGCCGTAGTGGCCGGCGCCGTAGGACGCGCCGATCAGCAGCGAGATATGCGGGACTGTCGAGTTCGAGACGGCGTTGATCATCATCGAGCCGTGCTTGATCATGCCGCCTTCCTCGTAGTCCTTGCCGACCATGTAACCAGTCGTGTTGTGCAGGAACAACAGTGGCGTGTTGGATCGGTTCGCCAACTGGATGAACTGGGTGGCCTTCTGGGACTCCTCGCTGAACAGCACGCCGCGGGCGTTGGCCAGAATGCCCAGCGGATAGCCGTGCAGCCGGGCCCAGCCGGTGACCAGCGACGAGCCGTACATGGCCTTGAACTCGTCGAATTCGGAGCCGTCCACGATGCGCGCGATCACCTCCCGCGGGTCGAACGGGATCCGCAGATCCGCCGGCACGATGCCGATCAGCTCCTCGGCGTCGAACAGCGGGTCGATCACCGGCGCGGGCGTCGGGCCCTGCTTGATCCAGTTGAGCCGCGCGACGATGCGACGCCCGATCCGGATCGCGTCCAGTTCGTCGGCGGCGAAGTAGTCGGCCAAACCCGATATCCGGGCATGCATTTCGGCGCCGCCGAGCGACTCGTCGTCGGACTCCTCACCGGTGGCCATCTTCACCAGCGGGGGACCGGCCAGGAACACCTTCGAGCGTTCCTTGATCATCACCACGTGATCGGACATGCCCGGGCATGTAGGCGCCGCCCGCGGTCGAGTTGCCGAACACCAGCGCGATGGTGGGGATCCCGGCCGCCGACAGCCGGGTCAGGTCGCGGAACATCTGCCCGCCGGGAACGAAGATCTCCTTCTGGGTGGGCAGGTCCGCGCCGCCGGATTCCACCAGCGAGATCACCGGCAGCCGGTTCTGCAAGGCGATCTGGTTGGCCCGCAGTATCTTTCCGCAGCGTCCACGGGTTGCTGGTGCCGCCCTTGACCGTCGGGTCATTGGCGACGATCATGCATTCCACGCCGTTGACCGACGCCGATGCCGGTGACCAGTGCTGGCGCCGACCTGGAAGGCGCTGCCGTAGGCCGCCAGCGGGCACAGCTCCAGGAACGGCGAGTCCGCGTCGACCAGCAGCTCGATGCGCTCCCGGGCGGTCAGCTTGCCGCGGTCGTGATGGCGCTCAACGTATTTCGCGCCGCCACCGCCGAGCGCCTTGGCCAGTTCGGCGTCGATCTCCTCGAGCCGGGATTCCGCGGCCGAGGCCGCTGCGGTGTACGTGTCGCTCTTCGGGTCGAGCATCGATTTCAGAGCGCTCATGACTGGAAGCCCAGCAGCTTGGCGGCCAGCGACGTCAGGATCTCGGTGGTCCCGCCGCCGATGCCCAGGATCCGCATGTCGCGGTACTGGCGTTCGATCTCCGACTCGGCCATGTAACCCATGCCGCCGAACAGCTGAACGCCTTGGTTGGCCACCCACTCGCCGGCCTCGACCGCGGTGTTCTTGGCGAAGCACACCTCGGCGATCAAGTTGGTCTCGCCGGCCAGTTGCCGCTCGACCACGTGGTGCGAGTAGACGCGGGCGACGTCGATCCGACGGGCCATCTCGGCGAGCGTGTTCTGCACGGACTGCCGGGAGATCAGCGGCCGGCCGAACGTCTCCCGGTCGCGGCACCACTGCACGGTGATGTCCAGACATCGCTGGGCGCTCGAATACGCCTGCGCGGCAAGGGCGATACGTTCTGAGACGAATGCCTCCGCGATCTGGGCGAAGCCGGTGTTCTCGGCGCCGACCAGGTTGGCCACCGGCACGGCCGCATCGACGTAGGACAGCTCGGCGGTGTCCGAGGACCGCCAGCCCATCTTGTCCAGCTTGCGGCTCACCTCGAATCCGGGCGTGCCCTTCTCGACGAGCAGCAACGAAACCCCCGCCGCACCAGGGCCGCCGGTGCGCACTGCGGTGACGACGAAGTCGGCCCGCACCGCGGAGGTGATGTAGGTCTTGGCGCCGTTGACGATGTACTGATCACCGGAGCGCGTCGCGGTGGTGCGCAGGTGCCCGACGTCGGAGCCGCCGCCGGGTTCGGTGATGGCCAGTGAACCGATCAGCTCGCCGGCCAGCGTCGGGCGAACGAACTCCTCGATCAGCCGCTGGTCGCCGGAGGCGATCATGTGCGGCACGGCGATGCCGCAGGTGAACAGCGAGGCGAATACGCCACCGGGTACGCCGGCCTCGTGCAGCTCCTCGCAGACGATCACCGCGTCGGCGCCGTCGCCGCCACCGCCGCCGACCTCCTCGGGGAAGTTCGAGCCCAGCAGGCCCGCTTCTCCTGCGGCGCGGTGCAATTCGCGCGGCAGCTCACCGCTGCGTTCCCATTCGTCGACGTTCGGCAGGATCTCCCGTTCGGCGAATGAGCGCACGGTCTTGCGGAGCGCATCGCGCTCCGGCGTGGTCCAGATGCTCACAACAACCCTTCTCTCACAGCAACACTGCTGGAATGTCGACGTGGCGGCTGCGCAGCCACTCGCCGAGTCCCTTGGCCTGCGGATCGAACCGTGCCTGGTACGCGACGCCCTGGCCGAGGATCTCCTCGATGACGAAGTTCACCGCGCGCAGGTTGGGCAGCAGATGCCGGGTCACCGGCAGGCCGGCGGTCTCGGGCAACAGCTCTCGCAGCAACTCGACGGTCAGCGTGTTGGCCAGCCAGCGCCACTGCTCGTCGGTGCGGACCCAGACCCCGACGTTGGCCGACCCGCCCTTGTCACCGCTGCGGGCACCGGCGATGCGGCCAAGCGGTACCCGCTGCGTCGGCCCGTCGGCCAACGGCTCCGGCAACGACGGCACAGCAGCCGGCCGCAGCTCGAGAGTTTCTCCTGGCGCAGGCAATCGCGATCCGCGTGCCGTCGGCGTGGACGGCGGTGTGCGCCACCTCGGTGGCATCGACGTAGCCGGGCGTGTAGACCCCGTACACCTGGCCGTCTCCCGGCGGCGCGGTGACGGTGAAACCCGGGTAGCTGGCCAGCGCCAATTCCACTGCGGCCGCGGAGAACGGGCGTCCGACGTTGGCGGGGTCGGGGTCGCGGACCACGCAGCGGAGCAGCGCGCTGGCCGCTTCTTCGGTGTCGGCGTCGGCGTGGTCGGTGCGGGCCAGCGTCCACTCCAACTCGGCGGGTTTGACCGATCAGCGCCGATTCCAGCTGCCGCCGCACCAGATCCGCCTTGGCGTCGATGTCCAGACCGGTCAGCACGAACGTCATCGCGTTGCGGAATCCGCCGATGCTGTTCAGCGACACCTTGTAGGTGGGCGGCGGCGGCTCGCCGGTCACGCCGGTGATCCGCACCCGGTCGGCGCCGTCGGCGGACAACTCGATGCTGTCCATCCGGGCGGTCGCGTCCGGGTTGGCGTAGCGCGCGCCGGTGATCTCGTAGAGCAATTGCGCGGTGACGGTGTCGACGCTGACCAGCCCGCCGGTGCCGGGGTGCTTGGTGATCACCGACGATCCGTCGGCGTGGACCTCGGCCAGCGGGAAGCCGGCGTAGGTCAGATCCGGAATTTCGGTGAAGAACGAGTAGTTGCCGCCGGTGGCCTGGATGCCGCATTCGATGACGTGCCCGGCGACCACGGCGCCGGCCAGCCGGTCGTAGTCGGTCCGGCTCCAGCCGAAGTGGGCGGCCGCGGGCCCGACGGTCACCGAGGCGTCGGTCACCCGGCCGGTGACGACGATGTCCGCGCCGTCGTTCAGGCAGTCGACGATGCCCCAGGCTCCCAGGTAGGCGTTGGCCGTCAGCGGTGTGCCCAGTCCCAGCTCCTCGGCGCGGGGGGACAGGTCGTCACCGTCGACGTGGGCCACCCGGACCGGCACGCCCAGGCGCTGGGCCAGCGCGCGCACCGCGTCGGCGAGCCCGGCGGGATTCAGGCCGCCGGCGTTGGCGACGATGCGCACGCCGCGGTCCTGGGCCAGGCCCAGGCATTCCTCGAGCTGGGTCAGGAAGGTCTTGGCGTAGCCGCGCTCGGGATGTTTCATCCGGTCGCGGCCGAGGATCAGCATGGTCAGCTCGGCCAGATAATCGCCGGTCAGGTAGTCCAGCTCGCCGCCGGTCAGCATTTCGCGCATGGCGGAATGCCGATCTCCGTAGAACCCCGAGCAGTTTCCGATCCGAACCGGCGACCGCCACCCGTGTCCTCCCTCCATTGGGATGTACCAACCAACCGGTAGGTTAGCCGGTACCGGCGGTGCCACGTCAAGGCAGCATGGGAAGTCGACGGCCGATTTTTGACCGCAGCAGGTCAGCCATTACTATTGTCCCCAGACGTCGCCGCCGAGGCAGTTTTCGCGGCGACCCCCCTACCAGGAGTAAGGCCTGATCATGGCTGTGCCAAAGCGGCGGATGTCGCGCTCGAACACCCGTAGCCGACGCGCGCAATGGAAGGCTGAGAAGCCCGAACTCGTCGGCGTGACGGTGGCCGGCAAGCAGCACAAGGTGCCGCGCCGGTTTCTGAAGGCGGCGCGCCTCGGTCTGATTGACCTCGACCGGCGCTAACTTATTTGCCGTGAGCATTGTCTCTCGGCGATTATGTGAGCAATTTGCGGCAGTCGTTTTTGCCGACCTCTCAGCGCGTTCTCAGGGGATTGGATAAAACTGGTGGCTGTGCGAATTCTTGTCGTTGACGACGACCGCGCTGTGCGCGAGTCACTGCGTAGGTCACTGTCCTTCAATGGCTACTCGGTCGCGTTGGCCGAGGACGGCGTTGAGGCCCTGGAGATGATCACCGCTGACCGGCCCGACGGGCTCGTCCTCGACGTGATGATGCCCCGACTGGACGGCCTGGAGGTGTGCAGGCAGCTGCGCAGCACCGGCGACGATCTGCCGATCCTGGTGCTGACCGCACGCGACACCATCTCCGAGCGTGTCGCCGGCCTCGACGCCGGCGCCGACGACTACCTGCCCAAGCCGTTCGCTCTGGAAGAGCTTCTGGCGCGGATGCGGGCGCTGCTGCGACGCACGAGAATCGACGACTCGTCGGAGTCCGTGGCGATGACGTTCGCGGACCTGACTCTTGATTCGGTGACTCGCGAAGTCACCCGCGGGCAGCGTCAGATCAGTCTGACCCGCACCGAATTCGCTTTGCTGGAGATGTTGATCGCCAATCCGCGACGGGTATTGACGCGCAGCCGCATTCTCGAGGAGGTGTGGGGTTTTGATTTCCCCACGTCGGGTAATGCGCTCGAGGTGTATGTCGGTTACCTGCGTCGCAAGACCGAGGCCAACGGCGAGCCGCGACTGATCCACACCGTTCGCGGTGTGGGTTACGTGCTTCGCGAAACCCCTCCCTGATGCCGCTGAAGTCCCTGTTCCGTCGGCGAAGCAGGGTTCCGCTGCGGACCAGCACGTCGCTGTCACTGCGGTGGCGGGTGATGCTGCTGGCCATGTCGATGGTGGCGATGGTGGTCATCCTGATGGCCGTCGCGGTGTACGCGGTGATCTCCGCCGCGCTGTACAAGGACATCGACAACCAGCTGCAGAGCAGGGCGCAGCTGCTGATCGCCAGCGGATTGTTGGCTGCCGATCCGGCGAAAGCCATTGAGGGAACTGCATATTCGGACGTCAACGCGATGCTGGTGACCCCTGGCCGGTCGATCTTCACTGCCAACCAGGAGGGTCAGACGCTGCCGGTCGGGCAACAGGAGAAGGCCGTCATTCGCGGCGACCTGTTCATGTCACGGCGCACCGCCGCCAATCAGCGGGTGCTGGCCGTGCATCTGCCGAACGGCAGTTCGCTGCTGATCTCCAAGAGCCTCGCCCCGACCGATGCGGTGATGACCAAACTGCGCTGGGTGCTGGTCATCGTCGGCGGGGTCGGCATGGCCGTTGCCGCGGTCGCCGGTGGCATGGTCACCCAGGCCGGTCTGCGACCGGTGGGCCGACTGACCGGCGCGGCCGAGCGAGTGGCGCGCACCGACGACCTGAGGCCCATACCGGTTTACGGCAGCGACGAATTGGCAAGGCTCACTGAGGCTTTCAATATGATGCTGCGGGCACTCGCCGAATCCCGGGAACGCCAGACCCGTCTGGTCGCCGACGCCGGTCACGAGCTGAGGACCCCGCTGACCTCGCTGCGCACCAACGTCGAACTGCTGATGGCTTCGAGCGCACCGGGTGCGCCGCCGATACCCGAGCAGGAGATGGTCGACCTGCGGACCGACGTGATCGGACAGATCGAGGAATTGTCAACGCTGGTGGGCGATTTGGTGGACCTCACCCGCGCCGACGCCGGCGAAGTGATTACATGAGCCGGTCGACATGACTGAGGTCGTTGAGCGGTCGTTGGAGCGAGTTCGCCGGCGTCGCATGCGATGTTGAGTTCGATGTCGAGGTCGCGCCCTGGCAGGTCTACGGCGACTCCGCGGGCCTGTCGCGCGCGGTGCTGAACCTGATGGACAACGCCGCCAAGTGGAGCCCGTCGGGCGAGCATGTCGGTGTCCGGCTCCGCCAGCTCAACGCGACGCATGCCGAGTTGGTGGTGTCCGACCATGGACCAGGCATTCCGGAACAGGAGCGCGAACTGGTCTTCGAGCGGTTCTTCCGCTCGATCACGGCGCGGGCCGTGCCCGGCTCGGGGCTGGGGCTGGCGATCGTGAAACAGGTGGTGCTCAAACACGGCGGGGCACTTCGTGTCGAGGAGACGGTTCCGGGCGGCGAGCCGCCGGGGACGTCGATCTATGTCCTGCTCCCTGGGCAGCCGATGCCGGCCGCGGCGGAGTACCCGTCTGACGATGAAGCGGCGGCGGATGTTAACGAGCCATCAATTCCGGGGAACTCTGCCGGACCGAGGAACGTTATCTCAGTCGAATCACAGACCACGCAGGCAAGGTAGTAATCCAGTTACTGTCTGGATCTGTACGACCGCACCAGGACCACAGGAAAGAGCACCAGCGACATGACGAATCACCCGAGGTATTCGCCACCGCCGCAGCAACACGGATACCGGCCGGCGTCGGATCAGCGTGCGACCACAGGCCATTCCGGCTACGGGCAGCAGCAAACCTACCCGCAGGGCTACGAGTGGCGGCAGGGACAGCAGCCGCAATACCGGCAGCCGTTCGGCCCGTTCGCCGGGCAAGCCGGGCCCTCCGGCCACCCCGCCGGCGGACCGCCTCCCCAGTTGTCCGCGCCGCGAAAGCGTTCTCGCGCAGGCGCATTGACGGTTGGCGCAGTGGCTGTCGCCCTGGTCTCGGCCGGCATCGGCGGCGCGGCCGCCTCGGTGATCGCGCATCACGGGCCGCTCTCGTCTATCGCCGACGGGGCGATGCCCGGCGGGGCGACGCCCGGCATGCCGGCCTCGAACGCGCCGGTCGGCAGCGTCGAGCAGGTGGCCGCCAAGGTGGTGCCCAGCGTCGTCATGCTCGAGACCAACCTCGGTCGTGCGTCCGAAGAGGGCTCCGGCATCATCCTGTCCGCGGACGGCTTGATCCTGACCAACAACCACGTCGTCGCCACGGCGGCCAACCCCGGCAAGGCACCTGCGCCGCCGCGCGGGCGCCCAAACCCCGAACATCAGGGTCCGGGTCCCGATGAGGACCCCAACGGCCCGAGCCCCGATCCCGACCAGCCGGCCCCTCCCGGCGGCGGCAAGCCGAAGACCACGGTGACGTTCTCTGACGGGCGCACCGCGGAGTTCACCGTTGTCGGTACGGACCCCACCACGGACGTCGCTGTGGTTCGCGTGCAAGGTGTTTCGGGGCTGACGCCGATCAACATCGGGTCGTCGGCCAACCTGCACGTCGGCCAGCCCGTGATGGCGGTCGGTTCGCCGCTGGGCCTGTCGGGCACGGTGACGACCGGTATCGTCAGCGCGCTCAACCGGCCCGTGTCGACGACCGGAGAGACGGGCAACCAGAACACCGTGCTGGACGCCATTCAGACCGACGCTGCGATCAACCCCGGTAACTCCGGGGGCGCGCTGGTCAACATGAGCGGACAGCTGGTCGGCGTCAACTCGGCGATTGCCACCCTCGGCGGTGACTCGCCGGACGCCCAGAGCGGTTCGATCGGGCTCGGTTTCGCGATTCCGGTCGACCAGGCCAAGCGCATCGCCGACGAGCTGATCAGTTCCGGTACCGCGTCGCACGCTTCGTTGGGTGTGCAGGTCACCAACGACAAGGACACCCCAGGCGCCAAGGTCGTCGAGGTCGTCCCCAACGGCGCCGCCGCGGCCGCCGGCATGCCCGGCGGAGTCGTCGTCACCAAGGTCGACGACCGCTCGGTCAACAGCGCTGACGCGCTGGTTGCCGCCGTGCGATCCAAGGCGCCCGGCGACAAGGTGATGCTGACGATCAAGGATCCGTCCGGCGAAACCAAGAAGATCCAGGTCACGTTGGGCAAGGCCCAACAGTGACCAGAGCCGCCGCGCCATCGTCGGACGCCAGATATACGGTTGCAGCCATGGAACAGGGCGCGGACTTGATCGGCAGGGCACTGGTCGTCGTTGTCGACGATCACGGCGACGAGGACCACAGTGGTCCGTTGGTCACCGAGCTGCTCACCGAAGCCGGATTCTTGGTCGACGGCGTGATCGCGGTCGCGGCCGATGAGGTGGAGATCCGCAACGCGCTCAACACCGCGGTGATCGGGGGAGTGGACCTGGTCGTGTCGGTCGGCGGCACCGGCGTGACTCCCCGCGACGTCACTCCGGAGGCGACGCTGGACATCCTCGATCGCTTGGTTGCCGGGATCGCCGAGGCCATCCGGGCGTCGGGACTGTCTGCGGGCATCGTCGAGGCGGCTCTGTCGCGCGGCTTGGCGGGGATCTCCGGCAGCACGCTGGTGATCAACCTCGCCGGTTCGCGGTACGCGGTGCGCGACGGCATGGCGACGCTCAATCCGCTGGCGGCCCAGATCATCGGTCAGCTCTCCAGCCTGGAGATCTGACGCCCGGTATGACCAGACCGGCCGGTGACGACCGCGACGCGCTACCGCAGACGTCGGCGGACGAGCGTGATCCCGACGCCAGTCGCGACGTTGACGCTCACGAGCAGTGGCTGCGCGACAACGCGCCCCCGCATCACAATTGAGCTATCTGTCTTCGACGGTGGCGCTCTCTGGGGCGTTGGCGGAGTGATGCCCCGATGGTCCTCCGTTCGATTCGGCGAGCTGATCCCGGATCTGGGTGAGCAGTGAGAGTTCGGTGTCCTCGGCTTGCTTGACCTCGCCACGCTTGCGCAGCGTGTTGTAGGGCAGCACGACCAGGAAGTACACCACCGCCGCGATGATGATGAAGTTGATTGCGGCGGATATTGCGACGTTGAAGTCGATGAATTTGCCATCGCCGATGTCGATCTTCAGCAGCCCGACATCGGACTTTCCGCCGGCACCGATCCGGTCGACCAACGGCTGGATGACGCTTTCGGTGAACTTGGTGACCAGACCGGTGAACGCGGTACCGATCACCACCGCGACAGACAGGTCGATGATGTTGCCGCGTGCGAGAAACTCCTTGAAGCCCTTGAACATCGGGATGCCCTTTCCGAAGTGGTTAAGTCTCAAACCAATTTGACGCCCAGGAAAAAGCTAGCCCAGTCGGACTGGCCGTGCGAGAGTTTGCTGGTTATCCGGTCCGCTAGTCAGTGCAGGGTGAGGGTAACGGCCGCGACCAGGGCCGCACCGGCCACCGCGGTGGCCGAGCTGGCCGGCAGCGCGACCAGCACCACCCGCTCGCTGTTCGAGCTCTGAGCTTTCGGATCTCGCCGACACCGACACCACGATCGCGTCGGTGGCCACGACGTGCGGAGTGGCCTGGGTGCTGCCTTCCGCTGCGGCCACGACGTCGACGACGTCGCCCGGTCGCACCAGGTCGATCAGCGCGCTGTCGGCCGGTCGCACCGGCACGATGCGGGCGTCGGGTCCCGCCGCGGATTCGGCGAGGCGGCGGCCGAGCAGTCGCACGTCGGTGAGCACCTCGCCGCGCCGTGCCGGGCCCGCCAGCGTTGAGCCGACGACCGCCCCGATGTCCGATTGTGATCCGTCGGGAACCGTTGGTGCTGAACGTGTTTCGAGTCGAATGTCATCGGCGGTCAATTCGGCGCCCGGCGTGAGGTCGTGCGAGGCCACCACCACGTGCGCGCGGCCGTCCTCGGGGTCGGGCCGTAACGCCGCAACACCGGCGAGCAACACCAGCCCGCCCGCGACGATGCGTCGCGCCAGCACGGTACGCGACCAGTCGGGTCGCAAGAACTGCGAAAGACGGGTCGGCAGCGATGGATTCAGCGATGTACGCGGACCGCCCACGCGCTCAACCGTAAGCGCGCCGGGGCCGATGCATGCGGCCGGGTGAAGTGCCGCTTGTGGATAACCGGTCAGCTGGAAGTGGTGGCCGGTGCCTTCGAGGAAGACGACTTCGAGTCAGACGAGGACTTGTCGCTCGAGGAACTCGACTTCTCGGACTTCTCCGAGGAGCCGGATTTCTCGCTCGAGCTGGAGCTGCTCGAGCTGGAGCTGTCGGAGCTGGAGCCCTCAGAACTCGCCGACGAACTCGCACTCGACGAGCTGCCGTTGCTGCCCGAGCTCTTCGACGCTTCGCGGCTGTCGTTGCGGTAGAAGCCGCTGCCCTTGAACACCACGCCGACGTTGCCGAACAACTTGCGCAGCCGGCCCGAGCACTTCTCGCACGTGGTCAGCGCATCATCACTGAAGGCCTGCACCACATCGAAGCGATTATCGCACTCGGTACACGCGTAGCTGTAAGTCGGCACAGAATCCCTCCAAGATGGTCTAAACGCTTAGCACTCTACAGTCTCAAGTGCTAAAACCGCCACGTGGCGCTGGTCATTCCCGCCCGTTAGCGCAACTGTAGATTCGCACGCCCAGTGTCGCAGCCCGGCCTGGCTCGTCGTGCTGACGGACGGATTCGTTGATGGCGCTCGGCGACGCCTATCGCTCACCAATACGGAACTATCGGGGACGATCGATTTCGTAGGTTCCCTGGTCATCTGAGACAGCGACGGAGACCTGACGGCGCGCACCGTTGACGGTGGCGTCGCAGGTGAACGTCGTTCCCTGGTGGGCGCTGGGGTTGCGGCCGCCGTTGCAGCTGACGTCGGTCACGGTGTTGGCGCCGTAGCCGCTGGCGGGATCGGACAGGATCTGCAGAACTCCGCTCTGAACTTTGGTGACGTCGAGGACCGTGCCGCCGGTGATGTCCGAGGGGTTGGCCACAAGCACCGCGACCACGATCAGGACTGCTACGCCACCTGTACCGACAAGGAGCCAGAGCCTGAGTCTCGTGCCGCCGGCGGTGTCAATATTTCTGGGTTCGGTTGGCGGAGTTCGGGGTTCGACTGCGGGTGGCGGCGTGGGGCGGTCAGGGCGTTGCAGGTACCAGGGGATGTCCGGGGTGTGCGGGGGCCACTGGCCGGCGGGGGGCGGACGGCGTGTCGGCGGAGGCGCGGGTGCCGGACGGCCGGGTTGAGGAGTCGGCCGCGGTCGGGCGAGGCTGGTGTGGTCGTCGGAGTTCGTGCGGCGCAGATACCACGGTGTGTCCGATCCGGGTTCGCGTTCGGGACCAGTTGCCGGGGGAGGGCGGTTCACGGGAAGTTGCCGTAGCACTGGGCGGTGTCACCGACGAGACCGGAACGGAACGCGGTGATCCGGGTGAATCCGGCGGGCACGCTGTCACCGTTGGTGTCGCTGGCGACCAGGTGGTTGGTGAGTAACCCGGAGATCGCTTCGTCGAGATCGCCGGCGTTGAGCACCAGGGTGCGGCCAGAAGGTAACGCAACGGGTGTGGCCATGTCGCGCTGGGCAACCCCGGTCAGGCATGCGGTCCGCAGCGCCGCGCGCTCACCGGTCAGCGCCACGCCTCGTTGGTGCTGCACGGCCAGCATGTACCGCGACGTGACGACCGAGAAGGCGGTGTCGTCGCCGTGCAAAAGTTCCCGACTCTGATTGTCGGCATATGTGCCGATCCGTTGCAAGCCAGCAAGATCGACGTTCACGGTGTTAGTCGCGGGGCAGTAGGACGCTGGCGGGCTTGGGCGCGCGTCCGCGCACGTGATGGTGTCGCCGACCATCAAAGTGGGCACCTGTTCCGGGTGAAAAATCTGGGTGAGGGTCTCCATCAGCAGCGCCAACGAGTCCTCGGTGATGGACATCTCGCCGGCTTCGGAGGACGCGTAGTCCTGCAACGCCGGGGGGAGGCCGACATGGCGGCGGGCGATCTCGTTTTTGTCGACCGCGGCGCACGTCGCGGGGTCGCCGTCGAATCCCTCTTGAAAGGCACCGATGCGGTCGAGCGCGGAACCGTGTGCACCAGGCGCCTTTTCGGATTCATCGATGGGGTCCCGCAGTGTGATTACGCCGGCGAGGACGTGGTCGAGACCATCGGTGGTATTCAGGGCAAAACGGGTTGACCGGCCTTGGGCTACCCAGTGCAGATAGATCCCGGCGAAGCAATCGGCCTGCTGTTCTTTGACGATGGTGCGAGATAGCCGGTGCACGGTGTGCGCTCTGGTCTGCACGGCGTGGCCGAGCTCGTGTGCGAGCACCGCTGCAACCGACGCGTCTCCGAAGTACTTGCGTGCGTCGGGGATGAGAATGCCGCGGTCCCAGGAAATCGAATCGTCGCGAAGGCAGTACGACGCGTTGGGATCTGAGTAGATGACCGTCGTGCCGCATACCCGCCCGCTGGCGGGATTGCCGGCGTCGTAGGACCGGGTGGCCGACACCGGCCGGTACTCGCCGGCGAAAAATTGAGGGTAGGTAGACGTCCAGAATTCCTGAATATCGTTGACCGCCAACAAGGCGAGCCGATCGTTGTCGCCGCCATCGGTCCCCTCGACGTGGCCTCGCGGTGCAGGCGCATCGGGGCGCACCCCGCTCAAGCCACCAGCGGCGGGCAAGCCGCCCACGCGGTCGGGGTCATACAGCATCGACGCAGCCCGGCCCTGAATCATGTTGGGCGCACACGCGGTAGCCGACAGGGTCAGGCACGTCGCGGCGAACAGGCAGCCGGCCCAACTGCGACCGCGGAATCGTCGGCCGGCGGCCCGGCAGGGGCGGTGCGTCATGACGTCTCCCCCCGTGTCGCAAGCAGGCGCTGACCGTTGTCGCCGACGCTAGCCCAAACACCTGCACGTCGTGCCGCGACGCTGAGGCTGCGGACCAAATCATTCAGCTAGCCAGCTGCGCCATTTGACAACAGCGGTTGCTGATCTACGCGGGGATTTCACAACCTGGCTCGGCGTGGCCTCAGCTCAGACGCCTGCCCAAGGCCCCGAGCCCCGTCATATCTCCAGCGCAGAGCCCCCAGGACCGCGATCCGCGAAGGTGGCTAACAGTTCGTCAGGAGATCGCGTACTATCGAGCCAGTCGAAATTCTAAGTGTTCGTGTTCAAAACACGCTCGCGCAGAAACTTGGTGCGGGCGTCTCTTTCTCCTTGCAGGGCAAGCCAGAAGCAGCCGTCTGATCATTCGGCCACCGGTTCGCATGGTGCGGACCGGTATCTCTGACATAGGAGAAACAAATGGCACAGGGAACTGTGAAGTGGTTCAACGCTGAAAAGGGCTTCGGTTTCATCGCGCCCGAAGAGGGTCCGGACGTCTTCGTTCACTACTCCGAGATCGATGGCGGCGGCTTCCGCAGCCTCGAGGAGAACCAGAAGGTGGAGTTCGAGATCACTCAGGGCGCCAAGGGTCCGCAGGCCAGCAAGGTTCGCGCTGTCTGACCGACCCACGAGCAAGAAAGCCGTACCCGCTCTGTATTGAGCGGGTACGGCTTTTCTCGTTTGACTCAGTAGTAGTGGCGGCGGCCGCCGACAGCGCGTCCGGTGGATCCTGCGATGGCCAGAACGGCGCCGATGACAAGCAGGAGCACGCCGATGACGAGAAGAACATGGGCGAAGGCGAACGTCGGTATGAGGGTGGGCAGGAGAAGTCCGAGGACGATCAGGACGATGCCGAGAACGATCATGATTGAACCTTTCTGATCGGGCGCCGACGGCGCGTGGAGATCGGGTCGGTCGGGCTGCTGCTCGACGTGTGATGAGTTGACCACCCCCAAGGGGGGTAGCAATACACCCCTAAGGGGGTAATCTCGACGCAACCATGCCTCCCGCCGCGAACGGTCCGATCACGGTGGCGCTCGTCGACGACTACGACGTCGTCGTGATGGGCGTCGCCAAGATGCTCGACCGCTACCGCGATCGGGTGGTGATCGCCGAACTCGACTCGACGATGCCCGTCGAAGACGACGTCGACATCGTCCTGTACGACTCGTTCGCGCAACCCGAATCCGACCACGAAGAGATCGCGGTCCTGGTCGCGAATCCGCGTGCACGCCGAGTTGTGGTCTACACCTGGAACTTTCATCCGGATCTCATCGCCAGCGCCCAGCAGCATGGGGCCCACGGCTATTTGTCGAAGACGCTGCCGGCCCGGGAACTCGTCGCCGCGTTGGAGGCGGTGCACGCGGGCGAGGCGGTTGTCAGCGACGTCCCGCCGCGGGCGCGCAGTGCCGTCGGGCTCGACTGGCCCGGCCGTGGCGAAGGGCTCAGCGATCGCGAGTCGGAGATCCTCGCCCTCATCACGCAGGGCAAGAGCAACGCCGACGTCGCCGCGGCTGACCTACCTCAGCCCCAACACCGTGAAGTCCTACATCCGCACGATCTACCGAAAGATCGACGTCGGCAGCCGGACCCAAGCGGTCCTGTGGGGCGTCGAGCACGGCTTCACCCCCGACCACCACCGCATCGAGCACTGGCGCGGCGGGCCGTAATCCGCATGACACGACGCGGGAGAACCTACAGCCGATTCCGAAATGCGTTGGCATTGCTGATCATTCTCGCGATCGCCGCGGCCGTCGGCTGGCTGTACTTCCGCGAAGCCCGGAGCCCGCAGCCCGACGCGGGGCCGTCACCGGCGGCCACCCCGAGCTACGACGCGGCCCGCCGGCAGATGGAGGCGCTGCCCGTCCACGGCTGGGACCGGGTAAGCGACTTCCAGCGGTTCCGGTTCGGCGAGGCGTGGAGCGACGACGTCAACGTCGAGTTCGGCCACAACGGCTGCAACACCCGCGACGACATCCTGCGTCGCGACCTGGCCGATCTTGCAGGTGCGGCCCGGAACCTGCTTCGCGCAGAGCGGCGTGCTGCACGACCCCTACACCGGGGCGACCATCGACTTCGTCCGCGGTCCCGGACACCTCGTCGGCCGTGCAGATCGACCACGTGGTGTCGCTGGCCGACGCCTGGTACAAGGGCGCTCGGCTCTGGGACGACCAGCGCCGCCGCGACTTCGCCAACGACCCGCGCAATCTGTTGGCCGTGGGCGGAAAGGTCAACTTCGACAAGGCTTTTCGCGATGTCGGGTCGTGGCTGCCGCCGAACGCCGCCTTTCGGTGCGCGTTCGTCGCCCGCGTGGTCGAGGTGAAGACCGCCTACCAGCTGTGGGTGTCGGGCAACGAGAAGGACGCGATGCGCCGGGTGCTGCGCGGACTGCTAGCCCGGCCAGCTCGACCAGGCCGCGCCCGGGGGTCAGCGCATGCGTCATCGGCACGTCGTGCGGCTCGTGCGGCACCTCGTCGAGCAGCTCCTCGTCGCGGACCACGGCGATCAACCGCGCCTGCGGATCCCGCAGCACCAGCGTGCGGTCGTAGAAGCCGCGGCCGCGGCCCAGTCGCGCCCCGGCGCGGTCGACGGCCAGCGCCGGGAACAAACACGACGCCGGCCTCGGCAACGGTCGTCGCCGGCAGCCAGGGCCCGGCCGGTTCGAGCAGCCCGAACCGCGCGGTCACCAGCTGCCCGGGCCGGTACTCACCCCACTGCAGCGCCACCGCGTCGTCGTCGGCGGTGGTCCGCGCGACCGGCAGCAACACCCGGTCGGCGTGGCGCAGCAGCACGTCCAGCATCTCGATGGATCCCGGCTCGGCGCCGACGGGGACGTAGGCGCACACCGTGCCGCCGTCGATCACCAGCCGCATCGAACATGACCAGCGAGCGCGCAGGCCTGCTCGGCCCGGACGCCGTCGGACACCGAACGACGCGCTGCCAGCAGCCGTTCTCGCAATGCGGCCTTGCCCGCGGTCGCCACAAGGTCAACGATATGGTTTCAACGATGGCACGCTCACACGTTTCCGGTTCCGCGCACGGCGATCGTGCCCGCGGCCGGTTTGGGCACCCGTTTCCTGCCCGCGACCAAGACCGTGCCCAAGGAGCTGTTGCCGGTCGTCGACACGCCCGGCATCGAGTTGGTGGCGGCCGAGGCGGCCGAGGCCGGCGCCGAACGGCTGGTGATCATCACCTCCGAAGGCAAAGACGGCGTCGTCGCGCACTTCGTCGAAGACTTGGTGCTGGAAGGCACGCTGGAGGCGCGCGGCAAGAAGCGCCATGCTGGCCAAGGTCCGCCGCGCGCCGGCGCTGATCAAGGTCGAGTCCGTCGTGCAGACCGAGCCGCTGGGTCTGGGGCACGCGATCAGCTGCGTGGAGCCGGTGCTGTGGGACGACGAGGACGCGGTCGCGATCCTTCTGCCCGACGACCTGGTGCTGCCGACCGGCGTGCTCGAGACGATGTCGAAGGTGCGCGCCGAGTACGGCGGCTCGGTGCTGTGCGCCATCGAGGTGATCGCCCGAAGAGATCAGCTGCCTACGGCGTTTTCGACGTCGAGCCGGTGCCCGGAGCCGACAAGGACGTGCTCAAGGTCAACGGCATGGTGGAAAAGCCGAAGCCCGAAGACGCGCCGTCGCTGTATGCCGCGGCCGGCCGCTACGTCCTGGACCGCGCCATCTTCGACGCGTTGCGACCGCATTCGAGCGCGGCGTCGGCGGCGAGATGCAGCTGACCGATGCGATCGCGTTGCTGATCGACGAGGGGCACCCGGTGCACGTCGTCGTGCACCGCGGCTCCCGACACGACTTGGGAAATCCCGGCGGCTACCTCAAGGCTGCGGTTGACTTTGCCTTGGACCGTGACGACTACGGGCCGGATCTACGGCGGTGGCTGGTGACTCGATTGGGTCTGGCCGAGAAGCTAGCGGCCGGCCGCCGCGACTCGACGGAGAAAGGCGCGCTGTGCGTTCGGTGGAGGAGCAACAAGCCCGGGTGACGGCCGCCGCGGTGGCGCCGAGGCCGGTGCGGGTCGCGATCGCCGAGGCGCAAGGGCTGTTGTGTGCCGAAGAAGTCGTCACCGAACGCCCGCTGCCCGGTTTCGACCAGGCCGCCATCGACGGTTACGCGGTCCGCAGCGTCGACGTGCTCGGCGTCGGGGAGGCCGACCCGGCCGATGAGCAGCCCGACGACGACGGCGAGGCACCCGATTCGGGGCCGGATCGCGGCGGCGTGACCCTGCCGGTGATGGGCAGCGTCGCAGGCCGGCGCGCGGACGCCCAGCAGGCTGCAGCCGGGGCAGGCCGCGCGGGTGCAGACCGGCGCGCCGCTGCCGACGCTGGCCGACGCGGTGTTGCCGCTGCGCTGGACCGACGGCGGCCAGTCGCGGGTGCGGGTGCTGCGCGGCGTGCGGTCGGGCGCCTATGTGCGGCGCACCGGTGACGACGTCCAACCCGGTGACGTCGCCGTGCGGGCCGGGACGATCATCGGCGCCGCCCAGGTCGGGCTGCTGGCCGCGGTGGGACGCGACCGGGTGCTGGTGCACCCGCGTCCGCGGGTCTCGGTGCTGGCGGTCGGCGGCGAGCTGGTCGACATCTCGCGCACGCCGGGCAACGGCCAGGTCTACGACGTCAACTCCTACGCGCTGGCGGCCGCCGCCCGAGACGCGGGCGCCGAGGTCAACCGCGTCGGCATCGTCAGCAACGATGCCGCGAGAACTCGGCGAAGTCGTCGAGGGTCAGGTCAACCGCGCCGAGATCGTGGTGATCGCCGGCGCGGTCGGCGGCGCGGCGGCCGAGGCGGTGCGTTCGGTGCTCGTCCGAGCTCGGCGAGATGGAAGTCACCCGGGTCGCCATGCATCCCGGCTCCGTGCAGGGCTTCGGGCAGCTGGGCCGCGACGGTGTGCCGACGTTTCTGTTGCCCGCCAATCCGGTCAGCGCGCTGGTGGTGTTCGAGGTGATGGTCCGGCCGCTGATCCGGTTGTCGCTGGGCAAGCGGCAGCCGATGCGCCGGGTCGTGCAGGCGCGCACGCTGTCGCCGATCACCTCGGTGGCCGGCCGCAAAGGCTTCCTGCGCGGCCAGCTGATGCGCGATCAGGACACCGGCGAATACCTGGTGCAGGCGCTGGGCGGCGCGCCGGGCGCCTCGTCGCATTTGCTGGCGACGCTGGCCGAGGCAAACTGTCTGGTCGTGGTTCCCCGTGAGGCAGAGCAGATCCGCACCGGCGAGATCGTCGACGTCGCGTTTCTGGCTCAGCGTGGCTGAGCGACCGGTGGCTGCGCTCGTGACCATGTGGCGCTCCAACTCCCAACACCCCGGCTGGCCGATCGCGGTGGGACCGCTGCGGGTGGCCGCCGGTGTGATCCGGCTGCGCCCGGTGCGCCTGCGCGATGCCGCGCAATGGAGCCGCGCCGGCTGGCCGACCGCGCGCACCTGGAGCCTTAGGAGCCCAGCACCGAGGCGGATTGGACTGCGCGACACTCGATTTCGGCGTGGCCGGCGGTGTGTTCCAGCCTGCGGGCCGAGGCCCGCAAAGGCCGCATGCTGCCGTATGTGATCGAACTGGACGGCCAGTTCTGCGGGCAGCTGACGATCGGCAACGTCACCCACGGGGCATTGCGGTCGGCCTGGATCGGCTACTGGGTGTCCAGTTCGATGACCGGTCGCGGCGTCGCCACCGGCGCGCTTGGCGCTGGGCCTCGATCACTGCTTCGGCCCGGTCAGGCTGCATCGGGTGGAAGCCACCGTGCGGCCGGAGAACGCGGCGAGTCGGGCGGTGCTGGCAAAGGTCGGGTTCCGCGAAGAAGGACTGCTGCGGCGCTACCTCCAGGTCGACGGAGGCTGGCGCGATCACCTGCTGGTAGGGCTGACGGTCGAAGAGGTCTACGGGTCGGTGACGTCGGCCCTGGTGCGCGACGGGCACGCCCGCTGGGCGTAGCTCGGCGACCATGCGCACCGTTCGCGGCGCGAGGAGGAGGCGGGCAATGGAACAGAGCTCGTTTTAGTCGGTCAGATACTCGCGGCGTGTCGTGTTACAAACGTGACATTTGTGACTAATGATGCTCGTTAGAGGCGTCGTCAACGGGCCACGTCTGGCGGGGAAAGGAGCGGGTCGCCATGCCAAGCATCCCGCAATCATTGCTTTGGATCTCACTCGTGGTGCTCTGGCTGTTCGTGCTGGTTCCCATGCTGGTCAGCAAGCGCGACGCGGTGCGGCGCACCAGCGACGTCGCACTGGCAACCCGCGTGCTCAACAACAGCACGGCCGCCCGGCTGATCAAGCGCGGCAAGCCGGCGGCCGGGCATCGCAGTGACCCCGACTGGCAGCCCGACGAAGACCAATACGACGACGACCACCTTGACGATGCCGACGACGGACGAGGACGAGGACGCCCCGCCGTCGCGTGTCATGGCCACCGTTGCCGCCCCGCTGTCTACCGAGGAGACCGGCCCGGACTACCTCGACGTCGACGTGATCGACCCGGACTCGCCCGCGCTGCCGGCCGGGCACACGGTCGTTGACGACGAGCCCGCGGATGACGCCGACACCGAGGTGAATCTGGCCGTCGAGTACGACGACGAGGGCGAAGCGTTCGACGACGACGAACCAGTACGAGTACATCGACGACACCTCGGGGATTCCGGTCGCCGAGGAGCCGCCGATGACCGCGTCGCCGGCGTCCGACCGGCGGCATCGCTACGACGCCGACAAGGCCGCCGCCGTGACTGCCCGCAAATACGCCGCCCGCAGGCGGGTGCTGATGGTCATGGCGCTGACGTTGGTCCTCTCGGCGACGACGGCGTTCCTGCTCACCCCGTCGGCGTGGTGGTTTTTCGGCACCACGTCCGCGGTGACCGTGCTCTACCTGGGCTACCTGCGCAAGCAGACCCGGATCGAGGAGCGCGTGCGCCGCCGCCGGAGTCAGCGGATGGCGCGCTCGCAGCTGGGTGTGGAGAACACCTACGACCGCGAGTACGACGTGGTCCCGTCGCGGTTGCGACGGCCCGGCGCGGTGGTCCTGGAGATCGACGACGAGGACCCGGCGTTCGAGCACCTCGACTACGCGCCCTACGCGCGGGAGTACCACTGGGACCTGGCGCGGGCGGCAGGACAGTAGCGTTTCGGCGACGCCGGCCGCGACTGGTAGCCTGATCTACCGGTCAGGGGCTATAGCGCAGTTGGTAGCGCGTCTCGTTCGCATCGAGAAGGTCAGGGGTTCGATTCCCCTTAGCTCCACAGAGTTTGAGCAGGTCAGCGTACATCATGTCGTGGTCTCCGTAGGAGTGCCGACCACCGCAGCTGCGGCCATTACGCGCCAGGTATTGCATTCGAGCACGACACGCGGCCCGGACAGGTTGGGCACTCCAACAGACGTTCGCTGCTCAGGTGTTTTCCGTTCTGGGCCGGTAGGCGTCGAGGAGTGTGGATGCCCCGACGACCCATTGTCTTCCTGACTTCAAGCCTTCGACTAGGTATCGTTCC
Organism: uncultured Actinomycetota bacterium; assembly: GCA_963796825.1. GTDB lineage: Bacteria > Actinomycetota > Actinomycetes > Mycobacteriales > Mycobacteriaceae > Mycobacterium. Next base: position 513,605 of record CAWCNE010000002.1, on the reverse strand, counting down.
CCGACACGGCTCGTGACGCGTTTGAGGACGCGGATGATGGGTTCGTGGTCACCTCTGGTGCGTTCCCACACTGCCCCTTCGATGAGGTGGTGGTGTTTGAGCCAGCGGCGGTCGGGGAGCATCACACGTCGCGTTCCCACTACCGGCCCTCGTCAACCGGATCGCGTGACAGGTAACCGCATGCTGGCGCTTGGGGAGCTCAGGCCTGCCAGTCGGTTCAGCCACGCAGGGGCTACCCGCCAGTCTGGCCTTTTGCCCACGCCCAAGCGGTCAGGCGCCAATCCGCGTCGACCTTGCGGAGCGCGACCGTGTAGACCGAGTCGGTCTGTGTGACCTGCTGACCGCGAAGGTCGAACGTCATGGTTGCGGGGACCACGACATAGGCGTTGTCGCCGTTTTCATCGACGTGCCGTGGATCGCCTAGCGTGATTCTGTAGCCCGAAGCGCCCAGCTGCTCGCCCTCGGCGAGGACGTCGCTCCACCAATCTTCGGCGGCTGTCGACCCCTGCCATACATGCGGTGACATGCCGTCGAGTATCTGCATCGGGTCGGCGCAAGCCGCCGCTTGTCCCTCTGGGTCACCACGATTGAATGCGTCGGTGTAGTTGCGTACGGCAGTCATCGGGTCTCTGGCGCTAGTCACGCCATGATGCTAGGCCGGGTGGTCAAGGCCTTTGCTTCCCTTTAGTTCCATAGAGATTGAGCCGGTCAGCGTTGCTGAAAACTTGCCGCGCAACGGTAGCTGAACCTGGACGTCAGATCCAGGCGACAATCTTCACTTGTTCATCCAGGCGCGCTGGGCGAGCAGTCGCATGCCGTTCAGTCCGACGATGACGGTGGATCCTTCGTGTCCGGCGACGCCGAGCGGCAGCGGAAGGTGACCGAGTAGGTCCCAGAGCACCAGTCCGGTGATGAAAGTGGTCGCAATGGCCAGGTTCGCGATCACGATGCGGCGGGCGCGGCGCGAAAGTGCGATGACCGCCGGCAGGGTGGCGAGATCGTCGCGGACGATGACGGCGTCGGCGGTCTCAAGGGCCAGATCGGATCCAGCACGGCCCATCGCGACGCCGGTGTGGGCGGCTGCCAGGGCGGGGGCGTCGTTGACGCCGTCCCCGACGAGCAGCAGCCGCAGCCCGGAGTCCTCAATCTCGCCGACAGCGCTGACTTTGTCTTGCGGCAGTAGCCCCGCGCGGATGTCGGTGATTCCGATTTGCGCGGCGAGTGTGGTTGCGGCGCGCGCGTTGTCGCCGGTCAGCAGGGCCGGTGTGGTACCGGTGAGTGCGGTCAGTTCGGCGACGGTGTCAGCGGCCCCGTGGCGAAGTTGGTCGGCCAGTGCCAACATGCCGGCGGGGGCATCGTCAACGACGACGATGACGACGGTTTTGCCGGCGGCTTCCAAGTCGGCCACCACGGCGGTCATCGAAGCCGTAGCAGGTGAGGTGTCAGCGTCGGGCAACAGATGCCGGGGGCTGCCGACTTGCACGGTATGACCGTCGATGGTGGCGCGGACACCGCGTCCGGGAGCGGAGTCGAAATCCTGAGCCGTAAGTGGTCGCGGGCCGCGTTCGGTGGCGGCGGCAACGATCGCTCGCGCCAGCGGGTGTTCGCTGGGGTGCTCGGCGGCGGCAGCCCAGGTGAGGATGGTGTCGGCGTCGTAGCGCGTTTCGTCGAGTGTTTCGACGTCGGTCAGTTGGGGTGTGCCCTGGGTGAGGGTGCCGGTCTTGTCGAAGGCGACGGCGGTGATCGAGCCGAGTTGTTCCATCACAACCGCCGATTTGACCAAGACGCCGTTGACGTCCGGCGGTGGCCATCGCGGCCAACAGTGGTGGCATGGTCGCCAGCACCACCGCACATGGGGACGCGACGATCATGAAGGTCATCGCCCGCAGCAGCGCCGGTTGCAGCGCTGCGCCCAGGGTGAGGGGGATGAAGAACACCGCCAGCGTGGCGGCCACGACGCCGATCGAGTAGTACTGCTCGACCTTCTCGATGAACAACTGGGCTTTGGCCTTAGTCGCCGACGCCTCCTGCACCATCGTCACGATGCGTGCGATGACGGTGTCGGCAGCGGCCCGGTGGACCCGAATCCGCAGCACCCCGGTGCCGTTGAGAGTTCCGGCGAACACCTCATCTCCGGGGTTTTTGACCACCGGTAGTGGTTCTCCGGTGATCGACGCCTGATCCACGTCGCTGGCCCCGGAGATGACTTGGCCGTCGCCGCCGATCCGCTCACCGGGGCGCACCACGATCACGTCCCCGACCGACAGAGTGGCCGCATCGATCATCGTCTCGTCTCCGGATTCGGTGATCACGCTGGCACTCTCGGGGGTCAGATCAAGCAGGCTGCGCACCGAATCGGCGGTCCGCTGAGTCAGAAACGCTTCCAGCGCACCGGATGTGGCGAAGATGACGATCAATAGTCCGCCGTCGAGGACCTGGCCGATCGCGGCAGCCCCGATCGCCGCCACGATCATCAACAGATCGACGTCGAGAGACTTTTCTCGCAATGCTTTCAACCCGGCCAGCGCGGGTTCCCAGCCGCCGGTGACATAGCAGGCCAGGTACAGCGCCCACCAGAGCCACGCCGGGCCGCCACCGAACTGGGCAGCCAGCCCCAACACGAACAGCACTGTCGCTACGGACGCCCATCGGACCTCGGGGAGGGCGAACGGACGTGTGCGGGCACTTCGTTGGCGCATCGGGGGCGGCGGCGGCGCGGGGCGATCCAGAACCGGAGACGACATGGAAAACTCCAACGTGTGCGAACTTTGGCGGGACATCGTCACCATACAGGAATATATGTACACGTCTTCATGTGAGCATTAGGTAGAATGCTGCCATGGGTCATGGCATCGAGGGCAGATCCACCCCGCCCGCGCAGCTCGACGCCGAGTCGGCGGCATCGGTCGCCGCGACATTGCAGGCGCTGGCGACACCGAGCCGGTTACGGATCCTGACCCGCCTTCGCCACGGCGCGTCCTCGGTCAACGACCTCGCGGCGGCTGTGGAGATGGAGCAGTCCGCGGTTTCCCACCAGCTACGCCTGCTGCGCGCGATGGGCTTGGTCACCGGAGTCCGCACAGGACGTAGCGTGATCTACGCGCTCTACGACAACCACGTCGCGATGCTCCTCGACGAAGCCGTCTACCACATCGAGCACCTCGGGCTCGGCGTCTCCGACGAGCCGTCCGCTACCGCGTAACCCGGCGCTGGATAACGGTTTTGACCGTTTCATTCGTTCGCATCGAAATGGCCAATGGGTGACTCCTCTTGGCTCCGCCGCCGCCACATTTACACGGTCGAAGATCCCCACGTGCTCACACTCGTCCAGCAGATCTTCGCCCACATCGCGCCGGACGGCAGCCTGGCGCCCGATCCGCCGCCGGCTTGAACGCCGCTGCTGCTGGTTATCGGCAGCAGTTCGGGTCGAGCACGGTGCACAGAGCGATCAGCGCGTCGCGGCGCGGTCGGTGATAGACATTCATCCCGCGACGTTCGGACTCGACCAAACCCGCGCGGCGCAACTGGGACAGGTGGTGACTCACCGTGGACTCGCCCAGTGCGACAGCGGAAGCCAGATCGCAACTGCACGCCTCGCCTGCGTCCGAACTGAACAGCAGCGAAACCAGCTTCACCCGCACCGGATCGGCCAGCGCCTTGAGTCGCAACGCAATTGCCAAGGCTGCATCGTCGTCGACAGGTCCAGCAGCGACCGGCGAGCAGCGCACCGGCGCCGACATATCCACCACTGGCAACGTCTTGGGCATGCGACCATCCTGCCACAGAGATTGACATATATCGAAGAGGTGGCATCATCGGAGGAGTCAGTAGTTCGACATAAGCCACAAGGGTCGGAGTTCTCATGTCTCGCGTTCAACTCGCCCTCAACGTTGACGATCTCGATGAGGCGATCACGTTCTACTCGAAGCTGTTCAATACCGTCCCGGCAAAGGTGAAGCCGGGTTACGCGAACTTCGCCGTCACCGAGCCGCCGCTGAAGTTGGTGTTGATCGAAAACCCCAGCCACGGTGGGACTCTCAATCACCTCGGCGTCGAGGTGGAGTCCAGCGACGTCGTCCACTCCGAGATCGAACGCCTGACCGACGAGGGACTGTTCACCGACGAGGAACTCGGGACCACCTGCTGCTTCGCCACACAGGACAAGGTGTGGGTGACCGGACCCGCTGGCGAGAGATGGGAGGTCTACACCGTCCTTTCCGACTCGGAGTCCTTCGGCGCAGAATCGCTCTCCCTCACAAATTCTGCCGGCGCTGCTGGCGCGTGCTGCACCGGAGCGTCGTGACTCAACAGACGGAACATCAGCACCGCAGTCGTGGAGAAGTTGTCGCGCCTCGACCAGTTCCTGCCGGTGTGGATCGGCCTCGCCATGGCTGCGGGCTTAGTCCTCGGGCGGCTCATTCCCAGCTTGAATGCCGCCCTGAATCACGTTCAGATTGATGGAATCTCGCTGCCGATTGCGCTCGGCCTTCTGGTGATGATGTATCCGGTGCTGGCCAAGGTCCGCTACGACCGGCTGGACTCGGTGACCGGCGACCGCAAGCTGCTGGCAAGTTCACTCGTGCTGAACTGGCTCGTCGGTCCCGCACTGATGTTCGCGTTGGCGTGGCTGCTGTTGCCCGACCTGCCCGACTACCGCACCGGCCTGATCATTGTCGGCCTGGCTCGCTGCATCGCCATGGTGATCATCTGGAACGACCTCGCCTGCGGTGACCGGGAAGCCGCAGCAGTGCTCGTCGCCCTCAATTCCGTGTTTCAGGTCGTCATGTTCGCCGCCCTGGGCTGGTTCTACCTCTCGGTCCTCCCCGGCTGGCTAGGCCTGCCACAGAGCGCGATCAGTACCTCGCCGTGGCAGATCGCCAAATCTGTCCTCGTCTTCCTCGGCATCCCCCTGGTTGCCGGATACCTCACCCGGCGCTTCGGCGAGAAAGCCAAGGGACGTACTTGGTACGAGGCCACGTTCCTGCCCAGAATTGGTCCATGGGCGCTCTACGGCCTGCTGTTCACCATCGTGGTTCTCTTTGCGCTGCAAGGACATCAGATCGCCGCCCGCCCTCTCGACGTACTGCGCATCGCGATACCGCTGCTGGTCTACTTCGCCGTCATGTGGGGCGGCGGCTACCTCCTGGGCGCAGTCCTCGGCCTCGGATACCAACGCACCACCACCCTCGCGTTCACCGCTGCTGGCAACAACTTCGAACTGGCCATCGCCGTTTCCATTGCCACCTACGGAGCCACCTCAGGACAGGCACTCGCCGGTGTCGTCGGCCCGCTCATCGAAGTGCCGGTCCTGGTCGCACTGGTCTACGTATCGCTCAGCTCTACGAGCACGATTCGCTCCTGTCGCCGCGAAGGCGTTGCGTGATGCCGAACATTAAACCCGCCGTGCTGTTCCTCTGCACTCACAACGCGGGCCGGTCCCAGATGGCCATGGGATTCTTCAAACACCTTGCCGGCGAACATGCCAGCGTCTACTCGGGCGGCTCCGAGCCCGCTGCCGAAGTCAACCCGGCCGCCATCGCAGCCATGGCCGAAAAGGGGATCGACATCGCGGCCGAACAGCCGCGGCGGTGGACCATGGACATGCTCGAAGCCGTCGACGTGGTGATCACCATGGGATGCGGAGACTCCTGCCCGGTCCTGCCGGGACGCCGCTACGAAGAATGGGTTCTGCCCGACCCGGCCGGCCAATCGCTCGACGCGATACGACCGATCCGCGATGAAATCGAACAGCGAGTACGCACGTTACTGAGAACTGCTGGGTTCGATTCCCCATAGCGCCAAAGAGATACGGCAGGTAACGGCGCTTGCGGCAGCTCCGCCTCACTCACGCGTCGTGAATGCCGGGGCGACGAAGCGGTTCAGCATCTGTCGTTCGACCCGACTGTTGCCTGCGGGCCAGTAGGCCAATGACACCACCAGCCGCACAATCCATTGCGCCGCTTGCGGATCGGCGTCGGCGATGCCGGTGAGCTCGGCGGCGAGATGTGCCAGCACGGGTGATGAGTGCAATTCGCCAAGCTCGGGCGAGCTACCTGGGCTGAGCATCAGCCGCCGAATGGGGTCCGATCTGAGCTGTTCGAGTGCCACAGTGATGGCGGTGATAACGCGCTCCGGCCCACTGAGTCCGACGACGGCACGTCGAACGGTGTCGATGACGCCTGCAGAAAGGCGCAACAGCACTGCGTCGCGTATCTGGGCCTTGCCTCCGGCGTAGCGGTAGATGGTCGCCCTCGAGCAGTGGACCTGTGACGCCAGGGTGTCGATGTCGAAGGCGTCGAATCCCCGTCGGATGACGAGGTCCGTCGCGGCCGCGTAGATACGATCTGCGGCCGCCATTCGACGGTCTCCACCTACGACCCAGTCGTCTCGAACCATCGGGCGCCTCATCTCCGCGTGTCATCCGGCAAACACATCTTCTCAGATGTGAGACAAATTGAACTATACGTCTCATCATCGGTGCAGGTGAGCGTGCGCACCTGAGACGCTAGGGGCACGTGCTGCGGACGGTGGATCGCAACATCGGGGACTTCAATTGACGCGGGGAGTCTGCGCCGCTCAGCCTGTACCCATGACCTCGGTGGATGGCGGACTCGGCCTCGCACTGTTTGACGACCGGTACATACAAGATCCTTATCCGCTCTACGAGCAGATGCATGAAACGGGTTCCGTCCATCGGATCGCACAGTCCGGCTTCTACGCCGTGAGCAGTTGGCAGGCCGTCAACGAGGCGGTCGCTCGTTGCGGTGACTTCTCGTCCAACCTGACCGCGACGATGATGTACCAACCCGGAGGCACTGTGGGCGCCTTCGACATTGGCGAACTCGGGGGAGCCACCCAGGCCTTGGCCACCGCCGATGAGCCGGCGCACTCACTCCACCGAAAATCGCTGCTGCCGCAACTTGCTGCCAAGCGCATCCGTGCCTTCGGACCGTTCATCAGCGAGACCGCCGCTCACCTCTGGAGCACCAACGTCCACGGCGGCCACATCGAGTGGATGAGTGCGATGGCCAACCGGTTGCCGATGATGATCGTCGGTCGCATCATCGGCGTCCCGGACGCCGACATCGACAAGCTCACCCGCTGGGGGTACTCGGCAACCCAGTTTGTCGAAGGGCTGGTGACCCAGGATCAAATGGAAGCTGCTGGTTTTTCGGTGATGGAGCTCAGCGGTTACATCACCGAACAATTCCGGAAGGCCGCGGCCAACCCACAAGACAATCTGCTGGGAGACCTGGCCACGGCATGCGGCGCCGGCATCCTGGACGACGTGGCGGCACTGACGATGATGATCACCCTGTTCAGCGCCGGCGGCGAGTCCACGGCGTCCCTGATCGGTTCCGCCGCCTGGATTCTCGCGACCCAACCAGCCGTCCAACAGCAAGTGCGCGATCAACCGGAACTGGTTGGCGCGTTTCTCGAAGAGGTGCTGCGCTACGAGCCACCCTTCCGAGGCCATTACCGACACGTGCTCAACGACACCGAACTATGCGGCGTGCAACTGCCGGCCGGTTCGCGTCTGCTCCTGCTATGGGGAGCAGCCAACCGCGATCCACTGCAGTTCGACAACCCCGCTCAGTTCCGGCTCGACCGCCGAACGGCCAAAGGCCACATCGCCTTCGGCAAGGGCGTCCACTTCTGTGTAGGAGCTGCGCTCGCCCGATTGGAAGCCAACGTCGTGGTCGGTCAACTTCTCGAACACACTTCGAACTTCCAAGCCGCTGATACCGGGGCGTGGCTGCCAAGCCTTCTGGTGCGCCGGCTGGAGCACTTGCAGCTGGCACTGGCATGAGGCGAACCCGTTTACGCATCTGCGGCGGCGGGTAGACGCGTTACAGCTAAACTACTGCTCACTAGCAGCAGTCAAGGCTTGACGACTTAGTCCTACGTTGGCGACACAGCGTGGGAACCAGGTTTGGCCGTGCTTCCACCCCGTGGTCTCCACCAGCCAGAGGTTCTCCGCGAGCGCAAGCACGCGGCAGCAACTTCTCGGCGATACTCGCGCGTTCTGCGCGGGCCACCCCTGATCTAGGCGGGGGATTGGGATAGGTCGCGTCCGCACCCTCGCTAGGCGGACGACGGGAGCGCCCTGAGGTTGAGCCAACAGCCCGGCCCGAGTTCGCCGCCCTGGACCACAGGTCCCTCATGGGTGTTTGAGGAGATACGTCTCGTTGTCCAATCCGTCGGTCAGTTCTTCGACGTCGAAGCGCCGGTCGAGTCGCGCATGCAACGCCTTGGGATCGATGAGGATGCTGATTTCTGCGGTCTGCCGGGCGAAGAGTCGCCCGATCAATGGATAGATCCGCCGCATCACCGCTCGCTCTGCGGACGTGCAGCGTGAGGCGCAGTAACCGACGTGTCCGATTTCGTCGGTGAGAATCTCGCTGTAGAGCAGTTCGATTCGTTCGGCGACTTCTGGTTCGTCGGCGAACAGCGTCACGCCCACGCGCCGTAATTCGTCAAACATGATGCAGCCCGCCATTTCTGCGGCTCCGACGAACAGGAAGCCCAGTCGTGCGGGTAGGAACACGCCCGTCTTGACGAACTGGCGCATCACGAAGGGGGGCGGGACCACTTGGAAGGTCAGGTCGAATACGTCGAGTGCGTATGCGAGCAGCCGGGTGTGATAGTGCTCTTCGAGTTCGAGGTAGACGTTCTCGGGCGGCAGATTCTCATCGGCATTGCGCCCGTAGGTCTCGCCCAGCCCTACCCCGAACCGTTCGGCCTGGTTCAGCTTGGCGGTCGCCAGTAGGAACAGCATCTTCGGGTCCAACCCGGGTTCGGGTCGGCGGCGGCGCAGGTTCCGGAGGAATACCTGTCGATCCGCGGGATGTGCTGAGCGGACAGCATGTGCTTCGAGGTCGTTGAAGAACTGCTCGCGATTCGCCAACCGTCTGTTGAGCAGATCGGCCTCGCCGTCGCGCTTGGCTAAGAAATCTCGGTAGCCCTCGATTGTGTGGTTCATCGGCTCTCCATTCCTTTGACAATCGTTGTCACGTAGCGGCTTAGCAGCGCGGCATCGTGGACGCCGGTGGATAACAGGGCGAAGAGGCCGGTGAGGAAGAAGGTTGCAAGTTCTGCGGCGTCGGCATCCGGAGACGCTTCGCCGGCTGCTTGCGCGCGGCTGATCTCCCTGACCAGGAACTCAGCGAGGGGATGGTGCGGCAGCTCGTCCTCGACCGGACGTGTCGAGGAGAAATGCAGTCCGAGCATATCCTGGAAAACCACAGCGCCCAAACGACTTTGGGCGTCAAGTACGCCTCGCACGAGCAGTGACAACACCGAATCCAAGTCGGTGTCGACCTCGCCGAGGTCCTTGACGATCCGAGCCTCTTCGTTGCGTTCCAGTTCGATCAGGACATGTTCTTTGGTCGGGAAGTGGAAATAAAAGGTGCCTCTCACCACTCCCGCTGTAGCAGCGATGGCGGCAACGTCCGCCGCAGCCAATCCCTTTCGCGCAATCTCGGCCAGCGCAGCATCGAACAACCGTCCCCGCGTTTCGAGTCGGCGGGCCTCCCTGACGCTGACCGCCGGGGTCGAATCGACCTCGGACGGTGCGGGCGGCGACGGCATGGCAGTGAGACTACCCCCGCTCGTTGACGACCGTCAATGACGATCGTCAACGAAGAACCGAGGTTGCTCCGACCCTTGGACGCCCGTGGTCGAGATCCGCACGTCCTAGGTTCCCGGCCGGTGCTCCTCGTGGGCCGGGTACGCATGGATCATCGCGGTCGCCAGCTTGGGCAGGGCGTGCATCAGGTCGTGCTCGCTGCCGTGTGCGATGCGATGTGCCGCAACCAGACTCAGCGTCGGGTCGATATCGAGTTCGGCGTCGGCATGAAGTCGGTGACCGATCCAGCGCAGCCGCACGCTGTGCACGGATCGCACTCCCTGTTGGCCGGCCAGCACTGCTTCGGCGGTATCGACCAACTCGGGATCGACGCCGTCGATCAGGCGACGGAATACGTCGCGCACCGCCGTTCGCAATACGGCGAGGATGGCCACGGTGATGATGAGCCCGACGATCGGGTCGGCGAGCGGGAAGCCCACCGCGACACCGCCGGCGCCGACCAATACGGCCAGCGAGGTGAACCCGTCGGTGCGGGCGTGCAAGCCGTCGGCCACCAGAGCGGCTGAGCCGATGCGCCTTCCGACCCTGATGCGGTAGAGCGCCACCCACTCGTTACCCACGAACCCGGCAAGACCGGCAAGGGCAACCCAGCCGAGGTTTGCGATGGGCTGGGGGTGGATGAGCCGTTCGACGGCTTCGTAACCGGCGACGATCGCCGACAGGGTGATCATGGCGACCACGAACAGTCCGGCCAGGTCTTCGACACGGCCGAATCCGTAGGTGTAGCGGCGGGTGCCGGCTTTTGTGCTGAGCGCGAACGCAATCCAGAGCGGCACGGCGGTCAGGGCGTCGGAGAAGTTGTGAATGGTATCCGCGGCCAGCGCAATCGATCCGGAGATCACAACGACGGCGATCTGTGCGATCGCCGTCGCGCCCAGCACGAGCAGGCTGATTTTGACCGCCCGGATGCCGGCGGCGCTGGATTCCAGCGCACTGTCGACGCTGTCCGCCGAGTCGTGCGAGTGCGGCGCGAAGACTTCTTTGATGGCCCCGCGCAGCCCGTGCGGATGGTGGTGGTCGTGACCGTGGGAATGCGCGTGGTCGGTGGTATGTGTCATCGCTGAGTCACCTTGCGCTGGTCGCGGTCTCGCGAAATACTGCGCAACGTGCTGTCGCTGCGATGGTGGGCAGGCACCCCGGGGCCGGCGTGTTCGGCATTGAACACCGCGTCGGCGACGAGCTGGCTGACGTGTTCGTTCTCCAGGCTGTAGAAGATCGTGGTGCCGTCACGGCGGGTGCGAACCAGTCGGGCCATCCGGAGCTTGGCCAGGTGCTGCGACACCGACGGCGCTGGTTTGTCGACCCGTTGGGCGAGCTCGGTGACCGACAACTCGCCGCTCGTCAATGCCCACAACACCCGAATACGAGTGGGGTCGGCCAACATTCGGAAGATTTCGACGATCAGATTGACTTCATCATCTGGAATCGACGCAGGAATGTGATTACTTGCGTTCATACGCAGATAATAGCTTATGCGTGATCCTCGCGCGGGTGCCCGAAGCGTTACTGTCCGCCGGTCTCGCCGGTCGCCTCGAAAACAACCCGACGACCGATCTCGACGGCGTGGTCGGCGAAGCGTTCGTAGAACCGCCCGAGCAGGGTGATGTCGACCGCCGCCGCGACGCCGTGCTTCCACTCGGTGTCCATCAGCACGTTGAACAGTTGCTGGTGAAGCTGGTCCATCGCATCGTCTTCGCGGCTGATATCAGCGGCTTGCTGCGAATCACGCGACACCACAACATCTTTGGCGCTGTTACCGAGTTCGACCGCGACGCGGCCCATCTCGGCGAAGTGGCCGCGCACCTCGTCGGGCAACACGTGATTGGGATGGCGGCGGCGCGCGATCTTCGCGACGTGCAGTGCCAGCCCGCCCATTCGCTCCGCGTCGGCCACGTTCTGTAGCGAGCCGACGACGAGTCGCAGGTCGCCCGCGACGGGCGACTGCAATGCGAGCAGGACGAACGCGGTCTCTTCGGCCTTGCTTTGCAGCTCGACGATCCGGTCATGGTCGCCGATCACCCGCTCGGCGACGGCCAGATCCGCATCCATCAGCGCCTGCGTCGCGCGGTCCATCGCCACGCCGGCGAGACCGCACATGTTGCTGAGTGTGTCAGTGAGCGCCTCGAGCTGTTCCTGGAACGCCGTCCGCATCGCCCTGCCCTTACCGGGACGCGACCAAGCGCATCCGCGTCGATGAACTCGTCATGAACCCTATCTTTCCGGATATGCGCGATCGTTGCCTTGGTACGCCCAAAGGGCCAGTGTTGAGCGTAGGACGAACAACGTCAGGAGGTAGCGATGCCGCTGTCGAGGCTGCTCGCGCGGATCGCGCCCGCCCCCCGCGGTACCTGACGATGGGGGCAACCGACGCCGACGATGAAGTGACGGCCAACGTCCTTCCGCTGACTCGGCGCTCCGAACGAGCTCAGGCCCAGCTGTTCGCGAGGGCGCTCCGCCATGACATCGCCTCGATGAAGCGGAAAATAACCACGGCCGAATCGGCATGGGAACGTCGCTGTGAGTCCGAGGGCTACGTCGATCCACCCAAGCGCCTGGTTATCGTGCGGGAGCGCCTGAGTGAGGCGCGCCGAATGCTCAGTGCGCTGAATGCCCGCTTTCCGCGCAGCTGGGTCGACTGAACGAAACCGCGCGATCGTTCACATGGGCCTCGTCCGCGTCACAGAAAATTCAAAGTTTCGGTTTATCGAGAATAAGCGCACTTCCAGCTGTCTTGGATGAACCATAATCAGTTCGTGGAGCGACGACGTAACGGGCAGGCACACCTATCGCCGATGGCCAGGCTCAAGCAGTTGCCCGCCCTGGTTGTGCTGGAGCGAATTCCGATCCCGGTGCTGGCCATCGCGAATGACGGCGCGCTGGTGTTCGCCAATTCCGCTTTCTCCGAAATGGTCGGCCGGGTACGCGATGACGTGGTCGCGATGACGTTCGGCGAGATCTTCCACCTACCGCTCACCACGGAATCGGCGGTGTCGGTGGTCCAATCTCTGGCCAATGAGGTCGTCGAATTAGCGCACCAGGATGGGTCGAGCGTGCGGGCGCTGATGAGTAAGTCAGCGTTGATTCGTGCCGACGACGATATTGCGCTCGCAACGTTCCAGGATCTGACCGAGCAGCTGTGGCTCGACGAGCGTTAGCCGGTCCTAGCTGCCGGAAATATCAGGCGGCGAAACGGCTTTGATCGCAAGAGCGGTGCGGCGCCTCAAGAATTGCCCGAAGTAATCGATCTTTTCGGGATGCACGATTCCGCGCAGCACGGTCGACAACGCTTTCTCGTAGTCGCCGAGCAATACCACCGGATCGTCCAGGCGGCTGGCCTGACGCATCCCCATGTAAATCGACACCAGCAGGCGTCCGATATCTTCGGGATCACCCCGGTCGATGACGTCGCCCTCGCGGACTCCGCGCGCGGCGATTTCCCCGAGCAGTTCGATCCAGCCGCCCAACAGCCGTTCCTGCAGCTTCTCCGTCCGACCAACAGACTCGAGCAGGTTGAACGCGGCGCGAGTGACGTTTTCGGTGATGTCGGACATAGCGATCAGATATGAGACGTCGATCAGCGTTTCCAGTCCGGAGAGTTTCCGGGTGAGCAATTCCTGCACCGCAGCGCCGGATTTCGCGGTCTGCTCGTCGACAATCGCGAGTGCCAGCGCGTGCTTGGAGCGGAAATGGAAATACATCGCGCCCTTGGTCAGCTGCGCTTCGGCCAGTATGTCGTCCAGGCCGACCGCGTAATACGGCCGTTGGGCAAACTGGTGCGCCGCGGCTCGCAGAATCTGGTCGCGGGTCGTATCGGAGCGCTTGTCGCCTACATCATTCATTGTTGTCAGATCGTATTCGATGTTAGTGCCTGGCTATCGGCCAGGAATGGCATTGGCATCCAGCGTGATGAGAGTAGCGATTCCATCGCGTGTCCGGGGAGAGGACGCGATAATAGATATCCTTGTGCCCGATGGCACCCGTGCCGCATCAGGGTCAGCGCGGCCGCCGGGGTTTCCACACCTTCGGCCACCAGCTGCAGGTCAAAGGCCTCGGCGAGGCCGATGATGGCCCGCACGATAGCCAGATCGCGGCTACTGGTGCCCAGGTCGCGAACAAACGACGTGTCGATCTTGAGAATGTCGACGGGCAGCGACTTCAGGTGCGACAAGACGGCGTAGCCGGTGCCGAAGTCGTCGATGGCGATCTGAACACCGACTTCCTTGAGGGCCTCGAGCGTCTTGCGGGTGGTGTCGATGTCGCGAACCACGGCCCGCTCGGTGATCTCCAGGCAGATCGAGCCGCCATCGATGCCGAACTCGTCGATGGTCTCGGCGACGTTGCTGACGAAGCCTCGGTTGATCAGTTGGGCCGGCGACACATTGATACGCAAGGTGGTGTTCTGTCCGACGCCGCGCGAACGCCACTGGCTGAACTCCGCGATAGCCGTCCGCATCACCCAGCGGCCCAGATCGTTACCCAGATTGGCGGATTCGGCCACGCCGATGAACGATTCCGGCAGTAGCAGTCCCCAGGTCGGGTGTCGCCACCGGACCAGCGCCTCGACGGCGACGATCGCCCCGGTCCACAGGTCGACCTCGGGCAGGTAATGCAGCAACAACGCTTCGTTGTCGATGTCGCCGCGCAGGTGAAGCTCGATGTCGTTGCGGAACAGGCGCTGCAGCGACATGTCGTCGCTGGAGGTCGCCACGTTGTTGCCGCCGGCCCGCTTGGCGCTCAAGACGGCCTCGTCCGCGCGGTGCAGCAGGTCGCTGGTGGTGTCGCGTCCCGGGGTGCCCACCGCGACGCCGACGCTGACAGTGCGGGTGATCATGTGGCCGCCGAGAGCCATTCGATCGCGCAGCGCCGCGCAGAGTTCTTCGGCGGTCCTTTCCGCTGCTTCGATCGACATGGATCGGTCCGGCACGACGACGAACTCGTCGCCGCCCAGGCGGGCCGTCATGCTTTTGACGCCGACTCTCGTCCGAAGCTGTTCGGCAAATGTCCGGAGGTACCAGTCGCCGGCGGTATGACCGAGGTAGTCGTTGATCGATTTGAGCCGGTCGAGGTCGAGGTACAGCACCGGGACGGGGCCGGGCTTGCCCGCAGCGAGGCGTTCGGAGAGATGAGCCATGAGTGCGCGGCGGTTGTGCAGGCCGGTCAGATCGTCGTGTTCGGCCAGGTCGCGGAGCCGTGCCTCGGCGGTGATGCGGGCCTGCAGTTGCGCCAGCAGGGACGCGACGGTCTGGATCACGTTGAGTTCCTCGGTGCGCCACTTCTTTTTCTTGAATTTGACGCACGTCAGCTGTCCGGTGGTGACGCCACCGGAAATCAGTGGAGCCGCAACCACCGACGGGGACGTGAACTTGGCATTGTCGAGACCCCAGCGTTCCTGCGCGGCGGCTACCCAACGCGCGACGACGTCATCGGACGTTTCCGGCCGAATGATCGTCAGCTTCTTGCCGTGCTCGCACAACGCCAGAACCGGGTCGGCGCTGCTGAAGTGGGCGATCGCTGCCGGATCCGGAACCGACCTGTCGCGTCTGGGCGGCCAGATCGCAACCAACTTCGACACCCGGATCTTGTGGTCGTTGTGCCGCAGGAACGCGCAATCGATATCGAGGTGCTCGACGAGCTCGGCGAGAACTTGCTCGTTGACCTCGGCAACCGTCGACGCCGTCGTCTCCATCAATCGGGTGGCGACGCTGGTGACCAGATTGCGCGGCAACGTCTCCTCCGATGTGATGCGAAGCTCAAGGTGCCGCGTGGGTTATCCGCGATAAGTTATTGGCGTCGGTGTGGTTCAGTCTCGAAGTCGGGGCGTAGCAGTTCGACTGACTATATACGCCGACCAACTCCCTTGCCGAGCCAAGCGTTTAGTCGACCTACTGACTTGACTAAATTCCGTGATTTGCCTCAGGCCCGCGTGTTCACTGAGGTCCGTGACCGCGGCAGCATCTGCAGTGGCGCCGACACGCATGATCTCCGAGCATCAGGGCTTGGCACGGCCCGAGCGGCTCAACCGCCACTCGGGCGGGAAGTTCAGGTCGTTGTCCTTGACCACGTTGTTGAGGCCCTTCTCGAAGGTCCCACCGGTGAGGTCGACCTCTTCGGCGTCGTTCTTGATCAACGGCAGCATGCCCTCGACCATGCCGGTGAGCAGGCTGCCGAAGTACTCGCCCTTGTGTTGCTTGTACAGCTCGAGAAAGGTCTTCTGCACCGCGACGGTGTCGGTCGGGCGGGACCGCGAGCACGCCAGCGCGTACTTCTCGGTCTCGGCTTCCAGCTTGTCGCGAGGCACCACGCTGTTGATGAAGCCGCACTCGGACATTTCCTTGGCGCTGAAAGGTCGTCCGGTGAACAGCATTTCGGAGAACTTACGCAGGCCCATCGTCTCGGCCCACCACCACAGCCGCGGGCCCCAACCGACGTAGCGGAATGCCGGGTGGCCGAACAGCGCATCATCAGAGGAGATCACCAGGTCCGCGTCACCGGCCTGATAGAAGTGCCAGCCGTAGCAGTACCCCTTGGCCTCGACGATGCTGATCTTCCGAAGCTCTTGCAGCGGGCGATTTCCGGCGCGGGCCTTGGCGTAGAAGTCGGTGACGGTGGACAGGTAGCGGTACGAGCCGCCCGGCGGGTACTTGACGTCATCGTCGTTGATCGCGAGCTCGTGAAGCAGGGGCATGCCCGGGTTCTCCAGCATCGGGCGCTGCTCGGGCAGGTCACCTCCGCTGCCGAAATCATCGCCCTCGCCGCGGATGACGACGACCTTCACGTCGTCATCGACATTGCACTTGTGGATCAGGTCGGCGTAGTTCTGCCGCATTCCAAGGCTGGTGGCGTTCTGGGCCTCAGGACGGTCGAAGGTGATGTAGGCGATGCGGTTCTTCTTGTCCTTCTCGAACTTGATGTACTGCTCGGCTTCCTTTTTCATCTCTTCGTAGTCGAACTCAGGCATTACTTGGCTCCCGCCCTGGTGGTTGATTGTTTGAGCAAGCTGCGGCCAGCGGACGTCGACCGCTCATGATGTCGAGGCCGGCATCGACTCCCATCCCCGCACGCGCTTGAGGCGCGCCGCCGCCGGTGCTGATCGTCACGAAATCTTGCCTTTCGCCGCAACGTCGGTGATCTGGATGGGCTGCACGCCGAGTCGATGCCGCCAGTGTGTCAGCGTCGGAGGCGGTTCGGGCGGTTTGTACTTTTTGCTTAAACGAACCGCGGCAACCGGTTAACTCTATTGCCGTAGAGAATCATAGGAGCCGGATTCGGCGAGCTATTTCGCGGGCGGTTGCGGTGCGGCGCCGTCGTGGGTCAGTTGCCCCTGCCGCTCGCTGGCCAGGACGCCGGCGACGATGGCCGACAAGACGCCGTCGAGCTGTTCGGGGGTGTCGATGATCCGGTCACCGTGGACGAAACGCAGCATCAGCCCGTTGATGAACGTCAGGGTCACGTTGGTGAGATCGTCGACGACGTCGGGATCCAGATCGGCACCGTGCGGCAACAGCTGGACCAGGATGTCGTGGTGCAGTTTGGTGAAGGCATCGACCGCGCGCTGCAGGGTCGCGGCGATCACCGGATCGCGGGTGGCCTGAATGGTCAGCTCATAGCGCGCCCTGGTGCGGCTCAGCTGCGGGTCTTCGCCGGACTGGATGACGACCTTGGCCAGCGTGGATGCCGCCCCGGCCTCGACTGCCGCGGTGTCGGCAACGGTTTGCAACGCCGCCAGGTCGAGTTCGACCATCCGCTCGGCGACCGCATGCAGCAACGCCGAGCGCGTGCGGAAATAGAACGACGTGGTTCCGTCGGGGACGCCGGCGCGGCCGTCGACCTTCAGATGGCTCAGGCCTTTGGCGCCGTCGTCGGCGAGCAGTTGTATCGCCGCGTCGCACAGTTCGCGGCGGCGTTGATCGGGATTGGGCTTGCGTCTCTTTGGTATCCCGGCAGTGTAGCGGCCGCTCACCGCCGGTTTCGGTGCCAAAGCGGATCCTGGCGATGAGCCAGGTTTTTGTCGACACCCAGGCTGCTCTATATTCGTAGTGTTAATCAAGAAATTGCGGAAACCTTCGAACGGAAAACACGTGGCCGCTCCCGCCAGCACGCTCAAGCAACGGCATCGCCCACTTCCCCGGCCGGGATCGTCATCGCTGCGCGAGGGCCCCGACGAGTTCGGCACGTACCAGTTTCAGGTGGTTGCCCGCAACATCGCCGACGCGGTGATGTCGATCGGCGGGCTGATCTTCGATCGCGCGATGGCGGGCTGGGATGTCAGCGTGGTGGTCGACGGGGAACTCGATGGTGCCGTGGACGACCGGCCGGTCCGGATTCTGGGCGCCCGCCTCGCCAAGCGGATGTCGGGCCCGAACTATGCAGCGGCGCTACCTCGTCCGCACATGCTTGCGGTCGCGACGGACGTCATGGCCAAAAGCGACCCGGTACGCGGGCACGTCCTCACGGTCGGTAACGACAGCGAGATCGACGTGCTGCTATGGGGTCGGTATCACCCGACGAATTTTCCCCGCACGTTCGTCGCCGCACGGCATCAGCCGAGCGCGGCCGCCCATATCTTCAAATCGCAGGCCTTGCTCGCCGCTGGGGCGCAAGCGATCCCGCGTGCTGACGAAGGCTTCTACTCGATGGCCTGATCCGTCAGCCGGGCTTGCCGGCAGTCACGAATTGGAAGTTGCGCTGGATCTGCTGCTCGATGTCGACCAGCCCGGACTCGGAGAACAGGTCGACGAACGCATCGCGGTCGAACATGCGCAGCCCGATCGCCGTCGCGCTCGCCTCGGTCACGTACCGGATGGGCGGTATACGACTCACGTAGCTGGTCAGGATTGCCACCCGGCCGCCGGGCCGCAGCACCCGCACCATTTCGCGGGCGACCTGAAACGGTTCGGGCATCAGATAGAGCGCGCCGAAACAGCAGACAGCGTCGAAGGTTTCGTCGCCGAACGGCAGCGTTCCCGCGTCGCCGCGGACGTAGCAGGTACGGGGTCCGCTGTTGTCCTGCACGGCACGCGTCAGCATCGGCACCGAGATGTCCAACCCGACCGCGAGCCCGCCCGCCGGTAGCTGCTCGGCCAATTTTCCGGTGAAATTACCTGGACCACAGGCAATGTCGAGCAACCGCGATGCGCCCGACAGGCCCAGGGCGGCCGCCGCGCGGCGCTGCTCGGCGCCGGTGGTGACGCCGCTGGCGACGTAGAACGCCACCGGGCGCCACAGCCGCTCGTACACCGTCGCGACCAGGGGACTGTTCATCGCGACCTGCGCCAGTGTCGGGGTTTCGCTGGCCACCGACTCGCCGAGGACGTCGAGGAAACCGTGCCGCAGGCTCGCCTCGCGGTCGAGCAAGTCGCGGGTCGTCTGCAGCGGATCGTCGATGCGGGTCACGTGAGTGAGTCTGCCGGGGCGCGCGTGCTTGCTGCAACATGCTCGCAGCCCATAGCCTTGGCATCATCTTCAACGGCGACAGGGGCGGCAGGGTGAGCGAACTGACCACGCTGCGCGCCGACGAACTCGCCACGCTGGAGATCTTCGAGGGGCGCCCCGCCGAGGACCTGATGCCGCTGGCGGCCAGCCTGCAACCCTTGCAGGCCGCGGCCGGTCAGGTTCTGATGCGGCAGGGGGAGCAGGCGGTGTCTTTCCTGCTCATCGCGTCGGGAGCGGCCGAGATCACCCATGTCGGCGACGACGACATGGTGACCGTCGAGCATGTCTCGGCCGGCACGATCGTCGGTGAGATCGCACTGCTGCGACACATTCCGCGGACGGCGACGGTGACCACCAAAGAGCAGCTGACCGGGTGGGTCGGCGACAGCGACGCGTTCGCGCGGTTGGTGCACATCCCCGGGATCATGACCCGGCTGGTACGCACTTCCCGCCAGCGGCTTGCGGCGTTCCTCACGCCGATCCCGGTGCGGACCCGCGACGGCACAGACCTGTTGCTGCGTCCGGTGCTGCCCGGCGACAGCGCGCGGACGCTGCAGGGGAATGTTCGATTCTCCGCGGAGACGCTGTATCGACGGTTCATGTCGGCGCGCGTGCCCAGCCCGGCGCTGATGGATTATCTCGCCGAAGTCGATTACGTCGACCACTTCGTCTGGGTGATGACCGACCGGGAGGGAAATCCGGTTGCCGATGCGCGGTTCGTGCGCGACGACCACGATCCTGACGTCGCCGAGATCGCGTTCACCGTCGCCGACGCCTACCAGGGCCGTGGGATTGGTTCGTTCTTGATTTCCGCCCTGTCCGTGGCCGCGCGGGTTGCCGGGGTGAAGAAATTCTCCGGCCGGATGCTCGCCGACAACGTGGCGATGCGCACGATCATGGACCACAACGGGGCGTTCTGGCAGCGCGACGACGTCGGGGTGATCACCACCGTCATCGATGTACCCGATCCCGCGCATCTCTCGCTCAGTCGCGACATGGTTGCCGAGATCAAACACACTGCGCGTCAAGTGATTCAGTCCGTCAGCTAGCATGCGCCTTTCGGCGGCCCCAGCGGCGCTCCTGCTGCTTGCCGGGTGCGCTCACCCGGGCGAGCCCCCGGCGCCGCCGGCGGTCAACGCGCCGGCACGCCACGTCGATCCCGGCAACATCAGGCGGGTACGGCGCGAACTGCCACCCGGCTACGAGGCGGCCCCCGTGGCGGATGTGACTGCGCCACCGGATATTTGGGGACTCGGGGGGGCCGGCGTCGCAATCCCGCCGCGCTGCGCGGCGCTGGCCGACCCGGCCGGTGGTCACGGGCGACGGGCCCAAGGTATTTCAGGATCGGGCGAGGGCGGCACGGTGTATGCGGTGGTCGTGGCAGCGCCGACCGGCCCAGTGGCGCTGGATCACTCTCTGGTCGCCCAGTGCCGACAGTGGCGCATGACCGGTCGGCGGGCCAGCGCCCACATTCAGCTGGTCGATGCGCCTCACATCGACGCTGCCGAAACACTGGGAATGAGCGTCGAAATCGTCACATCGGTCGAAGGCGGCAACGAAATCGCTTCGCAGGCAAGCACCTTCACCGCATATCTGGGTGACTACTACGCGTTCACCACGTTGATCAGTGATCCCGGCTCGCCACATGCGGCGCTGACGCCGGAGTTCGCCGCTGACTTGCTGGTGAAAACGGTATCGGCCGTACGCGGCTGACGGCGGTGCGTTAGATTGGCCCCAATGATGCGGATTGCGGTTGCGATCGGGAGTGTCTGGGTGTTGGCGGCCTGCTCCCACGGATCGCCGGAGGCGGCCCCGTCTGCGGATATCACCAAAATCAACCAGGTGAGGTCCGACTTCGGGCCTGGCTACAAAATCAAGGAAACGGCGAAAACCGGAATCGATCCCAAGGTGTTGGCCACTCACAAGCTGCCGCCGGGCCTGACCTTCGATCCGCCGGACTGCGCGTCGTTCGTGGTTGGCGAGGACATGCCGTCGGGTCTGCAGGGAAACATGGCCGCGGTGGCCGCCGAGGGCGACGGTGGACGGTTCATCGCCATGGCCGTGCAGACGTCCGCGCCGGTGCCGTTCAGCGAGCCCGGCCGGAACTGCAGCAAGGTCGCATTCCAGGGCGGCCGGATGCGTGGCCTCGTCGAGGTCGTCGACACGCCGCAGATCGAGGGCACCCAGACCCTCGGCGTGCACCGTGTTCTGCAGACGGTCGTGCAGGGAAAGCCGCGCAGCGGCGAGTTGTACAACTACACCGCGCACTTCGGCAACTACCAGGTGATCGTCACCGCCAACCCGATACCGGTACAGGGTCAACCGCCAAAGCCCGTCGATACCAAACAGGCCCGCGATCTACTGGTGAAATCGGTCGCCGCAATCAAGAACTGATCGCTAGCGGACATCCCTGGGCCGGAACTGGATACTGACCCGCGGCCCGGCGCAGGCCGACGTCTTCGGCACCGAATGCTCCCAGGTTCGTTGGCACGATCCGCCCATCACCAACAGATCGCCATGTGCCTGTGGCAGCCGCAGCGATGAGCCGCCACCGCGTGGCCGCAGCGCAAAGGTGCGGGTGGCGCCGAGGCTGACGATCGCCACCATGGTGTCCTGAGTCCTGCTGCGGCCGATGGTGTCGCCGTGCCACGCCACACTGTCGGAGCCGTCGCGGTACCAGCACAGGCCCATGGTGGTGAACGGCTCGCCGAGCTCGCCGGCGTAGATGTCGTTGAGCCGCCGTCGGATCCGGGCCAACTGTGGATGCGGCGCCTCTTCGACCGCGAGGTCGTGGAAGCTCACCAGCCGGGGGACGTCCAGCACGCGGTCATACATCTGGCGGCGTTCTGCCCGCCAGGGAATCAGCCGGAGCAGTTCGCCGAGCATCTCGTCGGCGCCGGTCAACCATCCGGAGCGGATGTCGATCCAGGCTCCGTGGCTCAGCGTTCGGCGCTCGTTGCACTCGAACAACGACTGCTGTACCTCAATCGCCACGGCAGCGATTCTATCGCACATTTGTTCGATTTTCGCATGGCAGGCGATGATTTTCAGAGGAGGACGGCTCCTGGGCCCTCGGCGCCGAGCGCGTCGTCGGGATTGAAGAGCGCGCAGGCCCGCAGGCTCAAGCAGCCACAGCCGATGCACTCGGCGAGGTTGTCGCGCAGCCGCTGCAGATGCACGATCCGATCGTCGAGGTCGCAACGCCATTCGGCGGACAGCCTGGCCCAATCCCGGCTGGTGGGAACACGATCGGCGGGCAGTGTGGCCAGCGCATCCCGAACGCGGGCCAGCGGAATCCCCAGCCGCTGCGACATCTTGATGAACGCCACCCGTCGCAGGGTGTCGCGGGTGTAGCGGCGTTGGTTGCCCGACGTCCGAGTGCTGGTGATCAGGCCTTGTCGTTCGTAGAAGTGCAGGGCCGAGATCGCGACGCCGGCCCGGGCCGCAAGTTCACCGGGAAGCAGTTCCTGGCTCGGCATGAGCTCAACAATACTTGAGGTTGTGTAATCCGTTGCGGGCCAATCGGCTAGGTCACCGACACGCCCGGGAAAGGACACCGAACGATTACGATCAGGCCGCCGAGATGGCTTTGCCGCGAGAAGCTGTCACTGTTGTGGTCGTGACTATTGATACCGACGACGACCTCGTCCTGTACACGGACAGCCGGCCTTACCGGTGTGCGCGGGGCCACTGGCTGCTGCCGGGACACATGATGGTCGCCAGCCGGCCGTGCTCGTGCGGTCGAGGCAGACACGTGACGTGGGAATGCGAGTGCGGCGACATCACGTACTCGCCGAAGCTGCGCGACTCGTGCGCGTTGGCCCAGGGCTAACGCCAGCTGGGTAGCCAGATCTCCATGTTCCAGGTGTTCGGCGAGATCGGCTGACCGGTGAGCACCGGGAACAGCCAGGCGAAGTTCGTCAATACCAGTGCGACATAACAAGACACCGCGATGAGCCCGAGACTGCGGCGCTCTGCGTTCTGCGCAGGCTTGTAGAGGATGTCGCCGAGGATCAACGCGATCGCCATCGCCAGAAACGGCGCCATGGTCGCCGCGTAGAAGAAGTACATCTGGCGATCGATGTCGCCGAACCATGGCAGCCAACCGGCGCAGTACCCGACCAATACCGCGGCGTAGCGCCAGTCGCGTCGCACCAGCGTCCGCCAGAACGCATAGGCCAGGACGGGCACCGAGATCCACCACATCGCCGGTGTGCCAACCAACATCACCGCCTTGACACACGACTGCGCGCCGCAGCCGGGAACGTTCTGTTGGTCGATCGCATAGAGCACCGGCCGCAGCGACATCGGCCATGCCCACGGTTTGGATTCCCACGGATGATAGTTACCCGCGGAATTCGTCAGCCCGGCGTGGAATTCGTAGGCCTTGGCCGTGTAATGCCAAAGTGAGCGAATCGCATCGGGCAGCGGAAAATTCGACTGCTTTCCGATCGACTGGCCGACCTCATGCCGGTCGATGCCCGTCTCGGAGGCAAACCACGGCGCGTAGCTGGCCAGGTAGACCCCGAACGGAATCAGCAACAGCGCGTAGGCCGTTGGGAACAAATCGCGGCGCACAGTGCCCAGCCACGGTCGCAGCACCCGGTACTGCCTGCGGGCCGCCACGTCGAACGCCAACGACATCAACCCGAAGAACACCACGAAGAACAGCCCGGACCACTTTGTCCCACAAGCTAATCCGAGTAGCACGCCGGCGCCGAATCGCCACCACCGCACACCCAGTCGCGGTCCCCACACCGTCTCGGTGATGCGGCCTTCGGTGAATGCGACATGCAGGCGTTCGCGGACTTGATCGCGGTCGACGATCAGCGCGCCGAACGCGGCGAGCACCAGGAAAGCCAGGAATCCGTCGAGCAGCGCGGTGCGTGCCACCACGAAGCTCACCCCGTCGGCGATGACCAGCAGCCCCGCGATCGCGCCGACGAGCGTCGAGCGGCTGATCCGGCGCACGATCCGCACCACCAGCGCCACCATGATGGTGCCGAGCACCGCGCCGGTGAACCGCCAGCCCAGCCCGGTGTAGCCGAACAGCGCCTCGCCGATCGCGATCAGTTGCTTGCCCACCGGCGGATGCACGACGAGGCCGTAACCGGGGTTGTCCTCGATCCCATGGTTGTGCAGCACCTGCCAGGCCTGTGGCGCGTAATGCTTCTCGTCGAAGATCGGGGTTCCGGCGTCGGTGGGCGAACCGAGGTTCACCGTCCTGGTCAGCGCCGCCAGCGCGGTGACGACGCCGGTCACCACCCAACCCTCTAATCGGTCGATGGGCCCGAAATCGGGCGCCGGCGCCGACGGACCCGGGCTGATCACCGGTACTTCTTCGTCGGCGACGAGTTCGTCGGTCAGAGCGGTAGTCATTGGGGTCGATCGTAGGCTGTGGCCATGGGCGCGCGGCGGCGACGATAGACAGGGCAGGGCGATCAAGACAGATTCAGAGGAGCGTCGCATGAGCGGCGGCCGACTGTTGCTGGGTGCCACGCCGTTGGGTCAGCCGTCGGATGCGTCGCAGCGGTTGATCGAGGCACTGACGACGGCGGACATCGTCGCCGCCGAGGACACCCGACGGCTGCGGACCCTGACCAAGGCCCTCGATGTGGTGATCGGCGGAAAGGTCGTCAGCCTCTTCGACCACAACGAAGCGGCCCGGGTGCCCGCGCTGGTCGAGCAGATCGGCGCCGGTGCCACCGTGCTGGTGGTCAGCGACGCCGGGATGCCGCTGATCAGCGACCCGGGCCACCGGCTGGTGGCGGCCTGCGTGGCGGCCGGCATTCCGGTGCAGTGCCTACCGGGTCCGTCGGCAGTGACGACCGCGCTGGCGGTGTCCGGGCTGCCGTCGGAGCGATTCTGCTTCGAGGGCTTCGCGCCGCGCAAGCAAGCGGCGCGCCGGAGTTGGCTGGCGTCGCTGGCGGCCGAGCAGCGCACTGCGGTGTTCTTCGAGTCGCCCCGCCGTCTGCATACCTGCCTGCTCGACGCGGTCGACCAGCTCGGTGGGGACCGCCGGGCAGCGGTCTGCCGCGAGCTGACCAAGGTGCACGAGGAGGTGGTGCGCGGATCGCTGGGGGAGCTGGCCGCGTGGGCCGCCGACGGCGTGCTCGGCGAGATCACCGTCGTGTTGGCCGGTGCGGTGCTGCGGGCCGACCTGCCCACGCTGGTGACTCAGGCGATTTCGCTGGTCGACGAAGGGATGGGCGTCAAAGACGCCTGCGCGCAGGTTATTTCCGCCACACCGGGCGCGTCGTCACGGCGTGAGCTCTACGACGCGGTGCTGCGAGCCCGCGGCTGAGGCGGCACCCGCCCCGATGATCGGGGCGGCCTTGTGCAGGCATTCCTCCCACTCGGCGTCGGGGTCGGAGTCGGCGGTGATCCCACCGCCGGAGCCCAGCACCGCGTTGCCCACCGCATCGAACTCCACGGTACGGATCGCGACGTTCAACTCGCAGCCTGCGACCGGTGACGCCAAACCTACTGTGCCGCAATAGACTCCACGCCGGGAATGCTCCCACTGCGAAATAAGTTCTCGCGCACGCAGTTTCGGTGTTCCGGTGATGGATGCCGGCGGGAAGGTGGCGTCCAGCAGCGCCGAGGTCGGCAGCTCGAGCGGGACCTGTGCCGACACCGTCGACACCAGATGCCACACACCCGGCGCGGGCCGCACCACGAGCAGCTCGGGCACCGTGACCGATCCGGTGACCGCGACCCGGCCCAGGTCATTGCGGACCAGGTCGACGATCATCACGTTCTCGGCGACGTCCTTGCTCGAGGCACGTAGTGCCGACGGGGGAGCGTAAAGCGGCAGCGTGCCCTTGATCGGGCTCGACGTCACCAGATCGCCACGGCGACACAAGAACAGCTCCGGCGACAGCGACGCGACCGCGCCCCAGGGGCCGGCGACGTAGGCTGCCCGGGCCGGCGCCGTGCGCGCGACACCGTCGAGGAAGAAGTCCAGTGGATCCCCCGCGATCGAGCCGGTGAACTGGGTGCAGACGCACGCCTGATACACCTCGCCGGCCCGGATGGCCTCCAGGCAGGCCAGCACCCCGGCGCGATGTGCCGCGCGATCGGCGGCGTCCCAGTCGATCCGGAACGTCCGTGCGGGCGTCGAGAGCGGCGCCGATGCGGCGAAAACTTCGGCGAGCCAGCCGGGCATCGGGGCGCCGGACAGGCTCTCGTACCACCACTGCCGGTCGCGGTCGCAGCGCAGCACGCAGTCCGTCCAGCCGCCGGCGGCCTCGGGCGCCCGCGCGGGCCGCCCGCCGGAACCCGGATCGGGATAGGACAGGTAGCCGATCCAGCCGCCGCCGACCGTCGTGCTGTGCGAGCCGGGTCGCACGTCGAACGCTTCGGCCGGGTCGACGGGCTGCACCGACAGGCTGGGCGCGATGACGGCCAGCGCGCCGAACCACTGGCCGGTCAGCGCGGCCGGCGGCGGCAGATCCAGCCGGTTCGTGGCGTCGCCGACGGCGCGCAGCACCTGGTGAGGGCTGCCCAGATCGCCGAGCCGGTCGATTCGCACGCCCCTAGCTTGGCAGAAATCTCAGCCGCGGCTGATTTTGCGTGCGGTCGTGACGGTCGCCAGCTTGTCGGGGTTGCGCATCGCGTAGAAGTTGCTGATCTTGCCGTCGACGATCTCGATGGTGAAAACGCCCTCCAACTTCTCCGCCACGTAGAGCAGCACGGCGGGCGCCGCGTTGCAGACGACCATCTCGGCGCGGACGTCGGGAATCTGCATGGCGCGGCTGATCAGACCGACGATCGCCCGGGCGACCTTGTCGGCGCCGACCACCGGACGGCGTGCCGCGCTGACCTTGCCGTCGCTGTCGGCGGTCCACACCACGTCGGGGGCCAGCATCGCCATCACCGCCTGCACATCGCCGCCGGCCGCCGCCGCCATGAACTCCGCGGCGATCCGGGTGTTCTGCTCGGGGTCGACCGGCGCGAAGCGCTTGCGCCTGGCGTGCACGTGTTCGCGGGACCGATGCGCGATCTGCCGCACGGCGGGCACCGATTTTCGCACAGCGGAGGCGATTTCGTCGTAGTCGAAGCCGAACACCTCGCGCAGCACGAACACCGCGCGCTCGTCGGGGCCCAGGGTCTCCAGCAGCACCAGCATCGCCATCGAAACCGATTCGGCCAGAACGATATCGGCCGAGGGATCCTGCTCGTCGAGCAGCAGCGGCTCGGGCAGCCACGGCCCGACGTAGTCCTCCCGGCGCCGAGCCCCCGCCCGCAGCGCGTTGAGCGCCTGACGGGTGACCAACCGGGCCAGGTAGGCCTTGGTGTCGTGCACCCCGGAGATGTCGACCTGCGCCCAGCGCAGGTAGCTGTCCTGCAGTACGTCGTCGGATTCGGTTGTCGAGCCGAGGATTTCGTAGGCGATGGTGAACAGCAGCGGCCGCAGCAGCATGAACCGTTCGGCGTGCACGTCGCCGGTCACGGGACCGGGACCGCCTCGGCTGCCAGCCGCTGCGCGCGCTTGCCGCCCTTGAGCCAGCGGTACCAGCCGGGCTTGGCGGCCTCCTTGCGAAGACCCCACACCGTGCCCTTGCAGACCGCCTCTTTGACGGACGCCGCGGCTCGGCCGCCGACGAACAGATTCAACGGGCTGTCATCGGGGCGGGCCAGCTGGATGGTCGCGTATGTGCGGCCGATGCTGATGCACTGCCCGGTGAATGCCTGGTCGACCACCGCGGGTGGCGTGCCCGCGATGCGGCTGAGCACGGTGTTCGCCGCCTGCGCACCGAGCGGCAGCGCGGCCTGGCAGCTCATTCGGAGCGGCTGGCCCGACGGCGCGGCAGCGTCTCCGGCCGCCACGATGCGAGGATCGTCCACGCTGGTCAGTGTCTCATCGGTGAGCAGCCGGCCCAGCGTGTCGGTGTGCAGCCCGCTGCGGGCGGCCAGCTCCGGCACCCCGAAGCCCGCCGTCCACACCGTCAGCGCGCTGGGCAGCACTTCGCCGCCTGCCAGGACCACCGCGTCGGCGCGGACTTCGCCGACCGTCGCGTCCTCCAGGATGTCGACGCCGAGGCGCCGCAACCACTTGGCCACCGAACGGCGGCCGGGCCGGCTCAGCGAGGGCCCCAGCGCTGCGCCGCAGACCAGACGCACCTGGCGGCCCTGCTCGGCCAGCTCGGATGCGGCTTCGATGCCGGTCAGTCCGGCGCCGACGACGGTGATGGGCGCATTGGGGTGCAGCTCGTCGAGCGCGTCACGGAGCCGCTCGGCCTGCTCGAATTCGGCAATCGGATAAGCGAATTCGGCTGCACCGGGCACGGCGGCCGGGACCACGCCGGTGCTGCCGACGGCATAGATCAGGTAGTCGTAGTCCAGCAGCGCGCCGGACGTGAGTTCGACGGTGCCCGCGGCCGTGTCGATCCGTTCGGCGTTGTCGACCCGCAGTCGGACACCTTCGCCGAGCAGAGTTCCGTAGTCGACGGCTGCGCTGCCAGTGCCGGCGGCCAACTGATGCAGGCGGATTCGTTGGACGAACACCGGGCGCGGATTGACCATGGTGATGTCGACATCGGCATTGAGCCGGAGATGGTTGGCGGCCAGTGTGCCGGCGTATCCGCCGCCGATCACGACGATGTGAATGCGTTGGACGGTCATGGGTGTCTCCTGTCGCGTGGGATGTGCTGCCCTCAAGACACCGCGACCGCTTCGGATGTGACAGCGACCCGGCCGGTGTGACCGAGCTCACGGCCTCGCGCACACCCCGTCGACCAGGACGTCGATCCGCGCGTCGCGAAATTCGGGGCGCAGCCGGCCGCCGCGGTCGAGGGTGATCAGTCCGTGCAGCGTTGCCCACACCACCTCTGCCAGGGTGTCGGGATCCCGCGCGCCCGCAACCATGTCGACGGCCGCGCGCAACTCTTCGAAGGCCGCGTTGAGCTCGTGCGGCGTGTCGTCGGCGGCGAAGGGCAGGGTTGTCGCGCGGGTGAACATCGCATCGAACAGCGCCTGGTGGTCGCGGGCAAAACCGGTGAACGCGTGGGCCACTCGGGCCAGCGCATCCCGGCCGTCGGCAGCGCCGCTGCGGGCCGCGGCCAGCGCGTCGGCCAATTCGGCGAAACCTTCAAGGGCGACCGACGCGACGATGCCTTCCATCCCGGCGAAATGCTTGTAGAGCACGGGCTGGCTGTACTCGATCTCGGTGGACAACCGGCGGGTGGTGACGGCGTCCCAGCCCTCTTCTTCGGCCAGCTTGCGAGCGGTGGCGGTGATCAGCCGGCGGCGGGCGGCCCGTTCGCGCGCTCGGCGGTCTTCGATGGCCATGCCGCTGATAATAGCGCTGATACAAATGCTAGCGTTGCTATTGACACGCATCCATTCCAGGGTTAGCGTCGCTAACACCAAAAGGAGGAGTGCACCATGGCCATCCGGTTGTTCGCGTTGATCGCCGTGCTGGGCACCGCGGTCGTCTATGGCACCGACGTGTTCTGCGCGATGGTGCAACGGCCCGCTCTGGCTCGGGTCGATGACCGGGCCCTGCTCGTGGTGATGGGCAACATCCACCGCTACGGAGATCGGCGGATGCCGGTGCCGGGCGTGCTCGGAATGATTGCCGCGGCCATCAGTACGGCACTCGCCGCGGCTTCCGGTCGCTGGGCGCAAGCCGGCGCGGCGGGGATAGCCCTCGGGCTGCTCGTGGTGTGGCTGGTGATCTACCTGCGCGTGAGCGCACCGATCAACCGCCAACTCACCGGGGCTGTCGATCAGTCCGGTGCCGTGGTGGATGCCCCTGCACTACAAAAGAATTGGGACGCCGTGATCACGGCCCGAGCGATCCTGCAAGGTGTGGCGGTCACGGCGTTGTGCGTGACGCTGCTGATGTGAAAGGTCAACGAAAATGGTCAATATCACGCGGCTCATCATGCGGGCCGCTCCGCTGTTGAACGCGCCGGTCACGGCGATCGCGGCCTCGCCGCGCCTCGGGGCGCGCTTGCGGCGCAATGTCACGGTGATCACCTACACCGGGCGGCGGTCCGGACGGGCGTTCAGCATCCCGGTGGCCTACAGCCGCCGCGACGACGAGATCGAGGTTGCCGCGAACCTGCCCGACGCCAAGACCTGGTGGCGCAACTTCGTCGGGGAGGGCGGTCCGGTGACACTGACGCTGGATGGCGACGAACGCGCCGGACACGCGGTCGCGCACCGGGATGCCAACGGCCGGGTAACGGTCCGTATTCGCCTGACTACCGGGTGAACTCAGTCAACCTGGTAGCGCGGAAAGACGCCGGTGGGTGCCGGCAGGGCGGTTCCCGGCTCCAGCCGTGCACCCACCGCGGCAAAGCTGCGTTGCTCCGGCGACTGGCCGAGCAGGTCGAGTAGCTTGCCGGCCGACTCCGGCATCACCGGCGTAACCAGCAGCGCTGCGATTCGCACCGCCTCGCAGGTCGTGTAGAGCACGGTCGCGAAGCGTGCCTGGTCTGCCTCGGAATCACTCTTGCGCAATACCCACGGCTCCTGCGCCGAGAAGTACCGGTTCGCCGCGCCGAGCATCAGCCAGATCGCCTCCAGGGCGAGATGCATTGCCTGGTTGTCGAATTCGGCGCGGACCCGCTCGAGCAGGCTGTCGGCGAGGGCGAGCAGTTCGTTGTCCTCGGCGCTGAACTCACCGGGAGTCGGCACGACGCCGCCGAGATTTTTGGCCACCATCGACAGCGATCGCTGGGCCAGGTTGCCGAACTCGTTGGCCAGGTCGGCGTTGATCCGGGTGATGATCGCGTCTTCGCTGTAGCTGCCGTCCTGGCCGAACGGGACCTCGCGCATGAGGAAATAACGCACCTGGTCCACGCCGAATGTGTCGATCAGGGTATCCGGGTCGACGATGTTGCCCACCGACTTGCTCATCTTCTCGCCCTTGTTGAGCAGGAATCCGTGCGCGAAAACTCTTCGCGGCAAGGCGATTCCGGCCGACATCAGGAAGGCGGGCCAATAGACGGTGTGGAACCGGATGATGTCCTTACCGATCATGTGCAAGTCGGCCGGCCAATAGCGTTGGAACAATTCGGATTCGGTGTCGGGATAGCCGACTCCGGTCAGGTAGTTGGTCAGCGCGTCGACCCAGACGTACATGACGTGGTCGAGATGCTCGGGAACTTTCACGCCCCAGTCGAACGAGGTGCGCGAGATGGACAGATCGCGCAGACCGCCCGAGACGAAGCTGACCACTTCGTTGCGCCGCACGTCCGGTGCGATGAAGTCCGGGTGGGCGTCGTAGTGGGCCAGCAGTTTCTCGGTGTACGCGGAGAGCCGAAAGAAGTAGGTCTGCTCCTCGGTCCAGGTCACCGGGGTACCGGTCTCGACCGCGATCCGGTTGCCGTCGACCAGGGTGGTCTCCGATTCGACGAAGAACCGTTCGTCGCGCACCGAGTACCACCCCGAGTAGGTGTCGAGATAGATGTCGCCGGCTGCCTGCATCCGCCGCCAGATCTCTTTGGACGCCTCGTGGTGGTCGGCATCGGTGGTTCGGATGAACCGGTCGAAGGAGATGTTCAGCTTCTTCTGCAGGCGCTCGAAGACGTCGGAGTTGCGCCGGGCCAGCTCGGCGGTCGGAATGCCTTCAGCGGCTGCGGTCTCGACCATCTTGAGACCGTGCTCGTCGGTGCCGGTCAAGAATCGGACGTCGAAGCCGTCGAGCCGCTTGAACCGGGCGATCGCGTCGGTGGCGATGTACTCGTAGGCGTGCCCGACGTGCGGGTTGCCATTGGGGTACGTGATCGCAGTGGTGACGTAGTACGGCTTCATCGCCCCTCACCTTATTTGTCGGGCACCCTATGGTGTGCGCGTGAGCTCCAAACGTCCGCCGCCGCCCGCCCCGCCGCGGCTGAGCCCGTTGATCGACGCGCACACCCACCTGGATGCGTGCGGCGCGACGGACGCCGACGACGTGCACGCGATCGTCGATCGTGCGGCGGCGGTCGGTGTGACGGCGGTGATCACCATCGCCGATGACCTGGCGTCGGCCCGCTGGGCGACCCAGGCCGCGGACTGGGATCCGCGCGTGTACGCGGCGGTCGCATTGCACCCCACGCGCGCGGACGCGCTGACCGAGGACGCCCGCGCCGAGATCGAGCGGCTGGCGGCGCACCCGCGGGTGGTGGCGGTCGGGGAGACCGGCATGGACCTGTACTGGCCTGGAAAGCTGGCGGGCTGCGCCGACCCGGCCGTGCAACGGGAGGCCTTCGCGTGGCACATCGACCTGGCCAAGCGGACCGGCAAACCGCTGATGATCCACAACCGCGACGCCGACGCCGACGTGCTCGACGTGCTGCGGGCCGAGGGCGCCCCGGAAACCGTCATCTTCCACTGCTTCTCGTCGGGCGCGGAGCTGGCGCGCGCCTGCGTCGACGCCGGCTGGCTGGTCAGCCTGTCCGGGACGGTGAGCTTCCGCAACGCTCGCGAGCTGCGCGAGGCCGTCCCGCTGGTCCCGACGGCGCAGCTGCTGGTGGAGACGGACGCGCCGTTCCTGACGCCGCACCCGTACCGCGGCGCGCCCAACGAGCCGTATTGCCTGCCCTACACCGTGCGGGCGCTGGCGGAGCTGCTCGACCAGCCGGCCGAAGAGTTGGCCGAGATCACCACCGGCAACGCGCGGCGGGCCTACCGGTTGGCGCAGGAGGGTTAAAAGTCGGTTAACGTGGCCCGGGCCAAGTTGCTCTTACCGGTGCACTTCGTTACCGTCTTGTGATCGAACGGTGGGTGCCCTCATGGGCCCCTTTACTTGTTACCCATGTTGTTCTTGAGGTCGGGATACACGCTGCGTTGAATGTGATTACGAAACTCCATCAAGCTCCCTCCCCGGCTCTGCGCTTCCTGGTTGCGGGCCTTCTGCTGGTCTTGGCATTCGCCGGCGCCTTCGCGGTGGCCGACTACAAGACCGTCACGCTGAGCGTCGACGGCACCGCCATGACCGTGACGACGATGAAGTCGCGGGTGATCGACATCATCAAGGAGAACGGGTTCACCGTCAGTGACCGCGACGACCTGTACCCGACAGCCGGTGAGCGGGTGGCCAACGCCGCCAACATCGTGCTGAGGCGCAGCCGGCCGCTGCAGATCTCGCTGGACGGCCAGAACACCAAGCAGGTGTGGACGACGGCCTCCACGGTTGACGAGGCCCTGGCCCAGCTGGCGATGACCGACACCGCGCCGGCCGCGGCCTCGCGTGGCAGCCGTGTTCCGCTTGCCGGAATGGCTCTGCCGGTGGTCAGCGCCAAGAGCGTCGAGCTCGACGACGGCGGCGCCGTGCGCAGCGTCCATCTGGCCGCGGCCCGGGTCGGCGATCTGCTGGCCGGCCTCGGTGTGCCGCTGGAACAGAGCGACCAGGTCACCCCCGGCGCGGTCGCGCCGGTGATCGACGGCATGCACATCCAGGTCATCCGCAACCGGATAGAGAAGATCACCGAGCGGGTCCCGCTGGACCCGCCGCGGCACCGTATCGAAGACCCGCAGCTGAACAAGAGCAAAGAGATCGTCGAGGACAAGGGTGCCGCGGGCTCACAGGACATGACCTACGCGGTGTCCAAGGTCAACGGCGTCGAGACCGGTCGCCTGCCGGTGGCCAGCCACGTCATCACGCCCGCCCGCGATGCGGTCGTGCGGGTCGGCACCAAGCCGGGCACCGATGTGCCGGCCGTCGCCAACGGCGAGATCTGGGACGCGATCTCGCGCTGTGAAGCCGGCGGCAACTGGGCGATCAACACCGGAAACGGTTACTACGGCGGGGTGCAGTTCGACCAGAACACCTGGGAGCGCAACGGCGGCTTGCGGTTTGCGCCGCGCGCCGACATGGCCAGCCGGGAAGAGCAGATCGCCGTCGCTCAGGTGACGCAGTCCCGTCAGGGCTGGGGAGCGTGGCCGGTTTGCAGCGGACGAGCGGGTGCGCGCTGACCATCCAGTTACTTGGGCGGACCGAAATCCGACGGTTAGCCAAGGAACTCGAATTAAGACCGCGTAAATCGTTGGGGCAGAACTTCGTTCACGACGCCAACACCGTGCGCCGGATCGTGACGGCCTCCGGAGTCAACCGCAACGACCACGTCCTGGAAGTCGGCCCCGGCCTCGGCTCGCTCACCCTTGCACTGCTGGACCGTGGCTGTACGGTCAGCGCCGTCGAGATCGACCCGGTGCTGGCCGAGCGGCTGCCGCAGACGGTGTCCGAGCATTCGAACAGCGAGATCCAGCGACTCGACCGTGATCAACCGCGACGTGCTGTCCATCGGTCCCGACGATCTGGCTTCCGAGCCGACAGCGGTGGTGGCGAATCTGCCGTACAACGTCGCGGTCCCGGCCATTTTGCATCTGCTCGGCGAATTCCCTTCGCTGCGAACGGTGATGGTGATGGTGCAGGCCGAGGTCGCTGAGCGACTGGCCGCCGAACCGGGCGGCAAGGAGTACGGCGTGCCCAGCGTCAAGGTGCGTTTCCACGGGCAGGTCCGCCGGCACGGCACGGTGTCGCCGACGGTGTTCTGGCCGATCCCGCGGGTCTACTCCGGGCTGGTGCGCATCGACCGGCACACCAACCCGCCGTGGCCGACCGACGCGACGTTCCGCCAGAACGTGTTCAAGCTCATCGACACCGCATTTGCGCAGCGCCGCAAGACGTCTCGCAACGCCTTCGTCGAGTGGGCGGGTTCAGGCAATGAATCGGCGAGTCGGCTGCTCGCCGCGAGTATCGACCCGGCCCGGCGCGGCGAGACGCTGACCGTCGACGAATTCGTCCGGCTCTATCAGCGTTCGGGCGACGTCGGCGACGCCGGTCCGCGCGGGCGGCGGCACATCCGCGCGGCACGCGTCGGCAAGCTGACCGGCGGGCGGATAGTCTCGTTCGGTGCCGATGGACCCGAGCATCGCTGCTCAGTGGGTGCCCACTGGGTCGGTGACGGTCCGCACGCCCGGGAAGATCAATCTCTATCTGGCCGTCGGGGACCTGCTGGAAAGCGGCTATCACGAGCTGACGACGGTGTTTCATGCCGTGTCGCTGGTCGACGAGGTCACGGTCCGCAACGCCGATGTGCTTTCGCTCGAGATCACCGGCGAGGGCGCCGACCAGCTTCCCCTCGACGAACGCAATCTGGCCTGGCAGGCAGCCGAACTGATGGCCGAGCACGTCGGCCGTGCACCGGACGTGTCGATCTCGATCGACAAGTGCATTCCGGTGGCCGGCGGAATGGGCGGCGGCAGCGCGGATGCGGCGGCCGTTCTCGTCGCGATCAACTCGCTGTGGGAACTCGGCGTGGCCCGCCGCGATCTGCACACGCTGGCCGCAAAGCTCGGCAGTGACGTGCCGTTCGCCTTGCACGGCGGTACCGCGCTGGGCACGGGCCGCGGCGAGGAACTCGCTACGGTATTGGCCCGCAACACTTTTCATTGGGTTCTCGCGTTCGCCGAAGGCGGCTTGTCCACGCCCGAAGGTGTTCCGCGAACTCGACCGGCTCAGGGAGGTCGGGACGCCGCCGCGGCTCGATGAACCCGAACCGGTGGTGGCCGCCCTGGCCGCCGGTGACCCGGAGCAGCTGGCGCCGCTGTTGGGCAATGAATTGCAGCCGGCCGCGCTGAGCATGAAGCCGGCGTTGCGCCGGGTCTTGCGGGCCGGCGTCGAGGCCGGCGCACTGGCGGGCATCGTGTCGGGATCAGGGCCGACGTGCGCGTTCCTGTGCCGGTCAGCGCCCTCGGCGGTCGACGTGGGCACCGAACTCTCCGGGGCCGGTGTGTGCCGGACGGTCCGCGTCGCCAGCGGCCCGGTGCACGGCGCCCGGGTGGTGCCCGCTCCCGCCAACGGGGCATGACAGGGCATGACCACGCACGCAGCACCGATTTCGCCCCACAGTTTGGCACTTCTTTAAGAGGAGTTTAAGATATTGCGCGGTGATGATTTCCGGTCAAGCAACGAGCCTGGTTCTGTCGCCCGCCTTCGACACCGGCGGGCGTGTCATCAGCGACCAGGCAACGTTGCGCGCGGATATGGCGTCGCCACCGATTCGAGATGAAATCGCTGCCCAATTGTGGGCGCGCGGCTATCCCAATGTGTGCTTGAGCAGGAGCAACATTAAGAGCCGGGCGATGGCGCCGGAACCGAGGAGGCAATCGTGAGCAGGTTTACCGAGAACATGTTCCGCAATGCTCACCAGAGCACGCGGGGCATGGTCACCGGCGAGCCGCACGAGCCGGTCCGGCACACCTGGCTCGAGGTGTACGAGCGGGCCCGCCGCATCGCCGGTGGACTGGCCGCCGCGGGCGTCGGACACGGTGACGCTGTCGGCGTGCTGGCCGGGTTCCCGGTGGAGATCGCTCCGACGGCGCAGGCGCTCTGGATGCGTGGCGCCAGCCTGACGATGCTGCACCAGCCCACCCCGCGCACCGACCTCGCCGTCTGGGCCGAGGACACCATGAACGTCATCGCGATGATCGAGGCGAACGCCGTCATCGTCTCCGAGCCGTTCCTCGTCGCCATTCCGGTGCTCGAGGAAAAGGGCATCAAGGTGCTCGACGATCAGCGACCTGCTCGAGGGCGAGCCGATCGACCCGCTCGAGACCGACGAAGACGACCTGGCGCTGATGCAGTTGACGTCCGGGTCCACCGGGTCCCCCAAGGCCGTCCAGATCACGCACCGCAACATCTACTCCAACGCCGAGGCCATGTTCATCGGCGCCGAGTACGACGTCGACAAGGACGTCATGGTCAGCTGGCTGCCCTGCTTCCACGACATGGGCATGGTCGGGTTCCTGACCATCCCGATGTACTTCGGCGCCGAGCTGGTCAAGGTCACGCCGATGGACTTCCTGCGCGACACCCTGCTGTGGGCCAAGCTGATCGACAAGTACAAGGGCACCATGACCGCGGCGCCCAACTTCGCCTACGCGCTGTTCGCCAAGCGGCTGCGCAAGCAGGCCGAGCCGGGTCAGTACGACCTGTCGACGCTGCGGTTCGCGCTGTCCGGCGCCGAGCCCGTCGACCCCGCCGATGTCGAGGACCTGCTGGACGCGGGTAAGGCCTTCGGGCTGAAGCCGTCGGCCATCCTGCCCGCCTACGGCATGGCGGAGACCACGCTGGCGGTGTCGTTCTCGGAGTGCAACGCCGGGCTGGTCGTCGACGAGGTCGACGCCGATCTGCTGGCCGCGCTGCGCCGCGCCGTCCCTTCCAGCAAGGGCAACACCCGGCGGCTGGCATCGCTCGGTCCGCTGCTCAAGGATCTCGAGGCCCGCATCGTCGACGAGAACGGCGACGTGATGCCCGCCCGCGGCGTCGGCGTCATCGAATTGCGCGGCGAATGCGTCACGCCGGGTTACCTCACCATGGGCGGATTCCTGCCCGCCCAGGACGAACACGGCTGGTATGACACCGGCGACCTGGGCTACCAGATGGAGAACGGTCACATCGTGGTGTGTGGCCGCGTCAAAGACGTCATCATCATGGCCGGCCGCAACATCTACCCGACCGACATCGAGCGCGCCGCCGGCCGCGTCGAGGGTGTGCGCATCGGCTGCGCCGTCGCGGTCCGGCTGGACGCCGGGCACTCGCGCGAGACCTTCGCCGTCGCGGTCGAATCCAACGCCTACCAGGACCCGGTCGAAGTGCGGCGCATCGAGCACCAGGTGGCCCACGAGGTTGTCACCGAGGTCGACGTGCGGCCGCGCAACGTCGTGGTGCTCGGCCCCGGCACCATCCCGAAGACGTCGTCGGGCAAGCTGCGCCGGGCGAACTCCGTCACGCTGGTCACCTAGCCACGCCGAGTAGGCGGCAAGCGGCGTCGATCTGGGCGACACCCGTGCAGCATCATCGGATGGCCAGGAATCAGTGGTCAGAGCCGGGTCCGCGGCCAGCTGCTTCTGCTCGTAGAGCCGCGCCCACTCCTTGCGCGGCCGGATCGACACGTCGACGTCGGATCCCTTGGCGCGCAATGCTTTCACGGTCGCCTGCTCACGCGCTGTGCGGGCGAACGGATCCCAGTCGAAAAACCGGCAGGAGTTCTCCCAGGTGATCTTGTTGATGTCGCTGTCGTCGGCGCCGGCGGCGCGCAGCTCGGCCATCACCTGCTCGGGGGCGTCCGGCCAGAAGCAGTCGGAGTGCGGGTAGTCGCATTCCCAGGCGATGATGTCGATGCCGATCTCGTGACGCAGCTTCAGCGAGGTCTTGTCGGTGACGTAGCAGGCCAGCGAGTGCTCGCGGAACACGTCGCTGGGTAGTTGAGAGCCGAAGTCGCGGCGCAGCCACTTCTGGTTGGTGTAATGCCGGTCGCTGCGATCCAGATAGAAAGGGATCCAGCCGATTCCGCCCTCGGAGAAGGCGAACTTGAGGTCGGGGTAGTTGCGCATCGCCGGGCCCCACAGCAGGTCCTGGGCGCACATCGCCGAGACCTGGGTGGCCAGGATGATCAGGTTGTCGATCGGCGCGTTGGGCGCCATGCTGATCGCCCCGAAGCCGGTGCCGATGTGCAGGCACATCACCACGTTCTCCTCGGACAGGGTGCGGAACACCGGGCCCCAGTAGTCGTCGTCGTGGTAGCTCGGAAGCCCTTCCAGGTGAGGCAGTTCCGGCATCGTGACCGCGCGACAGCCCTTGGCCGCCACCCGGCGGATCTCGGCGCACATCGCGTCGGGGTTCCAGGTCGGCAGCACAGCGATCGGGATGAACCGGTCCGGGTAGGAGCCGGCCCAGTCGTCGATGTGCCAGTCGTTGTAGGCCGACACCATGACCAGCGTGACCTCTTCGCGGTGCATGTTGAGGTGGCGCGCGGAGAAGCCGGCGAACGTGGGGAAGCACATCGACGCCAGGATGCCGTTGCGGTTCATGTCGCGGACCCGCTCGTGCACGTCGTAGACGCCGGGCGCATCTCCGCGAAGCCCGGCCGGGTCACGGCCCCATTCCTCGGCCGGCCACGACACCACGGCGTTGAGGCCGCTGACGCCTTGCGGCCTGCCCTGATACATCCACTGGTCGACGCCCTTGCGTCGGTGACGACGATCGGCGCCTCGTCCTGGTACTTCTTCGGCACGTGGCGCAGGAACATGTCCGGCGGCTCCACGACGTGGTCGTCGATGCTGACCAGGATGAGGTCGTCGATATCCATTGCGGTCATGGCTTCACTATTACCCTGGACACCGATGACCGTCTCCGCATCTTCGGCCAGACTTTTGCCTGAAACGGCCAAGCCTCGGTCGAGTTGCGCCGCGGCGGGCGGGCCAGGGCCGGCAGCTACCTCTACGAGGGCCATCGACTGGTGACCGGCTGGCATTCGCATGACCTGCATCAGATCCAGTACGCGATCGGCGGCGTGGTGGAGGTCGAGACGGCGAGCGCGCATTACCTGCTGCCGCCGCAGCAGGCCGCCTGGATTCCGGTCGGCCTGGAACACCAGGCCACCATGAGCCCGAGAGTCCGCAGCGTGGCGGTGATGTTCGACCCAGAGTTACTGCCCGCCTTGGACGTTCACGACAGCCGGGCCCGCATCGTGGTGGTGTCGCCGCTGATTCGCCAGATGATGATCTACGCGCTGCGCTGGCCGATCGGCCGCCCGGACAGTGATCCGGTGTCCGACGGGTTCTTCCAGACCCTCGGCCACCTGGTGTTCGAGGCGCTCGATCACGAGGCGCCGCTGAGCCTGCCCACCGTCGAGAATCCGATCGGTCGCTGCGGCGATGGATTACACCAAGGCGCACCTGTCGTCGGCGACCGCCGCCGAGGTGAGTCGCGCGGTCGCGGTGTCCGAGCGAACGCTGCGACGCCAATTCGACACGGCTGTCGGTATGTCGTGGCGGACCTATCTGCTGCACGCCCGGATGCTGCGCGCGATGGCGTTGCTCGTCAGCCCCGGCGAGTCGGTGCAAAAGACCGCCAGCGCAGTCGGTTTCGACAGTTTGAGCGCATTCACCCGTGCCTTCACCCGGTTCTGCGGCGAGACCCCGTCGAGCTATCGGCAGCGGGCGTGCCAGAGCGAGACGGAGTAGACGGCTACCAGGCGTGCACCCGGTTCTGGGCCGGTTCGAGGCCGAGTTCGATCAGCAGCTCGGTCGCGTCGGCCGCCTGCTCGCACACCGTCGGCACCTCGGGGCGTTCGGCGGCGCTGAAGTTCTCCAGCACGAACGCCGCCGGATCCTTGCGTCCCGGCGGTCGCCCGATCCCGATTCGCACCCGCTGAAAGTCCTTGGTGCCGAGTGCATTTGCGACCGAACGCAGTCCGTTGTGGCCGCCCTCGCCGCCACCGAGCTTCAGCCTGATCTGGCCGAAGTCGATGTCCAGCTCGTCGTGGATGATCACGACGTCAGCGGCCGGCACCGAGTAGAACTTCGCCAGTGGACCCACCTGGCGGCCGGACTCGTTCATGTAGCAGCGCGGCTTGGCCAGCACGACCGGACGTCCGCCGAGCCGGCCGGTGGCTATCTCCGCGCCGGAACGCTTGTGCACCTTGAAGTTCGAGCCCAGCCGGGCCGCGAGCCGGTCGGCAACCATGAACCCCAGGTTGTGCCGCGTCTGCGCATAGTTCGGTCCGGGGTTGCCCAGACCCACCACCAGTTGTGGGCCGGCCACGGCTTATTCGGATTCG
This sequence comes from uncultured Actinomycetota bacterium, assembly GCA_963796825.1. GTDB lineage: Bacteria > Actinomycetota > Actinomycetes > Mycobacteriales > Mycobacteriaceae > Mycobacterium. Next base: position 472,958 of record CAWCNE010000002.1, on the reverse strand, counting down.
GACTCGGCTTCGGACGCCTCGCCGTCGCCTTCGCCCTCGGCGGCCTCGTCGGCCGGCTGTGCGCCCTCGACCGCCTCGCCGGCGCCCTCGCTTTCGAGGTCCTCTTCGGTCGGTGCGACCACCACGTTGACGACCAGGCTGTCCGGGTCGGCGATCAGGTTGACGCCCGGCGGCAGCGTGATCTGGCCGGCGGTGAACTGGGTGCCCGGCTCGGCGCCCTCGACCGACACGGTCAGCGACTGCGGGATCGACAACGCGTCGGCCTCGATCAGGATGGTGTTGGTCTCCTGGGTGACCAGGGTGCCGGGGGCGGCGTCGCCCTCGATCTCGACGTTGACCTCGACGGTCACCTTCTCGCCGCGGCGGACGACCAGCAGGTCGGCGTGGGTGATGCTGCGCCGGATCGGGTGGATGTCGAGCGCCTTGGTCAGCGCGAGCTGCTCTTTGCCCTCGATGTCGAGGGTGAGCACCGCGTTGGTGCCGGAGTGACGCAGCACGGCGGCGAAGTCGTGGCCGGGCAGCTCCAGGTGCTGCGGCTCAGCGCCGTGGCCGTAGAGCACGGCGGGGATCCGGCCTTCGCGGCGCGCCCGTCGGGACGCGCCCTTGCCGGTCTCGGTCCGAACCGATGCGGGAAGCTTGTTCGCGGCTCTAGCCATGATGTCGCTCCTGTGTGAGATTCCGGGGCACGGCCAGGATCGCGACTGCTGAGTCGGTCCCCGTCGATAACGGTGGCTTGCACAAAGCCACCCTCGCCGTGACGCCTGGTCAGGCTAGCGCATCAGCTCCTCAGAGCGGAAATTTGGTGTCCGTCAGCCGCTCGGACAGCTCCCACAGCGCACCGGCGGTGGCGTTGCGTTTGGCCAGTGGGCTGCGGCCGACCGGCTTGGTGCGGCCGAACATGCCGAATGCCGGCCCGATGAAGCTGTTACCGGCGACGTCCTGAGATATGGCGTACAGCGTCTGCCGCGCGCCGAAGTCGGCGTCGCTGGCCAACCGGTTGCCGACCGACATCAGCGCATCGCCGATTCGGTCGGCCGGAATGCCCCTGCAGGTTGGTGTGCGAGTAGCCGGGGTGGGCGGCCACCGCCCGCAGCTTCGAGCCGGCCGCCTGCAGCCGTCGTTGCAGCTCGCTGGTGAACAGCAGGTTGGCGAGTTTGGACTGGCCGTAGGCCAGCCAGGCCGAGTAGGGCCGCGACGTCCAGTTCAGGTCCCGCAGGCTGACGTAGCCCATGTAGTGCATCATCGACGACACCGTGACCACCCGATCGGTGACCTTGGGCAGCAGCAGGTTGGTCAGCGCGAAGTGGCCGAGGTGGTTGGTGCCGATCTGGCTCTCGAACCCGTCCGAGGTGACGGCATGCGGGACCGCCATGATGCCGGCGTTGTTCACCAGGACGTCGATGTCGCTGTCGACCCCGTCGGCGAACTGTCGCACCGAGGCCAGGTCCTGCAGGTCGAGTTGGCGCACTTCGATGTCGCCGGTCATCTCCCGGGCGGCGGCTTCACCCCTGCCGGTGTTGCGTACGGCCAGGATCACCTTCGCGCCGACCCGGGCCAGTTCGCGGGCCGTCACCGCGCCCAGCCCGCTGTTGGCTCCGGTCACGATGGCGGTGCGTCCGGCGAATGAGGGCAGGTCTGCGGCGGTCCACGACGTCATGGCACCCACAGTAATCCGGCGCCCACGCTCACCGGCGGGGCCGGTTACTTACTTCGCGGCGACGGTGAATCCGTGGATGATCGTCTCGATGTCGACCGCGTCGGTGACGGCCTTGTCGGCCAGGCTGGTGACCGCGAGCTGAACGAGGTAGCGGTCCGCGTCCTCGCCGGAGCCGTGGGCGATCACGATCCGATTGATGGTGTGCAGCCGCTGGTCGCCGAGGTTGTAGCTGCCCTCGACCATCGACGACGGGAAGCCGTGGAAGTCGGCATTGGAGGACTCGAGCTGTTTGAAGTTCTGCGCGAGCCGGGCATCGTCGTTGCCGTGCTTGGCCAATTCGGCGGCATCGAAATCGCCGACCAGCTTGAACACGATGAGCATGGCGTTGGGAAAGGCGTCGGCGCGGGCGATCAACTCCGTGGTGTTCGGGATGTTCGGCCGGTTGATCCGCTGCCAGCCCGGCGGCGTCGGAATCGAGACGGTCAGGTCGGTCAACGTGCCGGGCTCGACCGGTGAACCGGTGACCCCGTTGCTCTCCAGATACTGCGAGAACGGGATCGGCCGCTCGGTCGGCGCCGCGCTGGTGGTCGTCGAAGTGGTCGACCAAATCGACTGATAGTCAGGAGTTTTCGGCCCGCATCCGGCCGCTGCCACTGTCACGGCCGCCAGTGCGGCGGCGCGTCGTAACGCCTGCCTCACAGGACCTCGCGGACGGTGTCGACCGGACGGGCCAGCCGCGTGCCTTTCGGTGTGACGACGAACGGCCGCTCGATCAGGATGGGATGTTCGGCCATCGCGTCGAGTAGTTGATCGTCACTCGCATCGGCCAGATCGAGCTCGGTGTAGAGCGCCTCGCGCTTACGCACCGCGGCCCGCACGTCGATGCCGGCGGCGCGGATCATCCTCGAAAGCTCGGCGCGCGACGGCGGTGTCTTGAGGTATTCCACCACCTCGGGCTCGATACCGAAGGCGTGCAACAGCTCCAGGGTTTTTCGTGACGTGCTGCACCGGGGATTGTGGTAGATGACGGTGCCACGCGCCATCTATGCGTCCCCGTCGAACAGCCCTGTGACCGAACCGTTTTCGAATACCGCGCGGATGGTGCTGGCCAGCAGCGGGGCGATGGACAGCACGGTGAGTTGCGGGAACCGCTTCTCCTCGCCGATCGGCAGCGTGTTGGTGACGATGACTTCGCGGGCACCGCACGCCGCCAGCCGCTCGGCGGCCGGGTGGGACAGCACCCCGTGGGTGGCGGCGATGACCACGTCCTTGGCACCGTCGTTGTGCAGCAGCTTCACCGCGCCGGCGATGGTGCCGCCGGTGTCGATCATGTCGTCGATCAGCACGCAGGTTTTCCCGGCGACCTCACCCACCACGCGGTTGGACACCACCTGGTTGGGCACTCGCGGGTCGCGGGTCTTGTGGATGAAGGCCAGCGGTACGCCGCCCAGCGCGTCGGCCCATTTCTCGGCGATCCGCACCCGGCCGGAGTCGGGGGAGACCACCACCATGTTTCCGTCAGGGTAGTTGTCCCCGATGTAGCCGGTCAGCAGGTTCTGCCCGCGCATGTGGTCGACGGGTCCGTCGAAGAACCCCTGGATCTGATCGGTGTGCAGATCCACGGTCACGATCCGGTCGGCACCGGCGGTCTTGAGCAGATCGGCGACCAGTCGGGCCGAAATCGGTTCGCGGCCACGGTGCTTCTTGTCCTGCCGCGCATACGGGTAGAACGGCAGGACCGCGGTGATCCGCTTGGCGCTGCCCCGTTTGAGCGCGTCGATCATGATCAGCGATTCCATCAGCCAGTCGTTCACCGGCGCCGGGGCCGACTGCAGCACGAAGGCGTCACACCCGCGCACCGACTCGTCGAAGCGGATGAAGATCTCGCCGTTGGCGAATTCCCGCGCGGTCTGCGCGGTGACGTGGGCGTCGAGCTCCTTGGCCACCTGCTCGGCCAGCTCCGGGTGTGCGCGACCCGAGAAGAGCATCAGGTTCTTGCGGTTATCGGTCCAGTCGTAGCTCACGGGCTGCCCTCGCTGGTTCGGGTCGGATGGATGGCTTGAGGAGGTACGCGTATCGAATAGTAGGTAGCGAATCGCGGCTTCGCTGCGGCGTTTGCGTCATGTCTGGTCGTCGCTTCGTTCCGCATCGTCGGCGGCGGAGGCTGTTTTGCGCCGCTCCTCCTCATTCCCCTCGCACGCTCTGTCATCGTCGACGGCGCGTGCGTGCTCTGCGGCCTGCGCGGCGGCGCTACCGGGCCGTTTGCGCTCGACCCAGCCCTCGATGTTGCGCTGCTGGCCGCCGGAGACTGCCAGCGCGCCGGGCGGAACGTCCTCGCGGACCACCGTGCCGGCACCGGTGTAGGCGCCGTCCCCGACGGTGACCGGCGCGACGAACATGGTGTCGGAGCCGGTGCGGACGTGCGAGCCGACCGTCGTGCGCTGCTTGGAGGTGCCGTCGTAGTTGACGAAGACACTGGAGGCGCCGATGTTGCTGTGTTCGCCGATGTCGGCATCTCCGACGTAGGTGAGGTGCGGCACCTTGGTGCCGGCGCCGATCGTGGAGTTCTTGGTCTCGACGAAAGCGCCCAGTTTGCCGTCGGCGCCCAGGACGGAGCCGGGGCGCAGATAGGTGAACGGGCCGACCGTGGCGCCGTCACCGATGGCGGCCTCGGTGCCGTGGGTGCGGACCACCGACGCGCCGTCACCGACCGCGACGTCGGTCAGCGTGGTGTCCGGGCCGATGACGCAGCGCTGACCGATGCGGGAGCCCCCGAGCAGCTGTGTTCCGGGTTGGATGACGGTGTCGCGGCCGATGCTCACGTCGACGTCGATCCAGGTGGTCGCCGGGTCGACGACGGTGACGCCGGCCAGCTGGTGGGCGGAGACGATGCGGCGGTTGAGTTCGGCCGCCAGCTCGGCCAGCTGCACCCGGTTGTTGACCCCGGCCACCAGCGAGCTGTCGTCGACGTGCCGGGCCTGCACCACCTGCCCGTCCTGCCGGACGATCGCGATGACGTCGGTCAGGTACAGCTCCTGCTGCGCGTTGTCGGCCGACAGTCGGCTCAGCGCCGAGCGCAGCGCCGCGATGTCGAAGGCGTAGACACCGGCGTTGACCTCGCGGATCTCCTGCTGCGACGGCGTCGCGTCGGCCTGTTCCACGATCGCGATCACCTCGTGGTCCTGCGTGCGCAGCGTGCGGCCGTAACCGGTCGGGTCGTCCAGCGTGGTGGTGAGCACGGTGACTGCCGCGCCCCGGGAGTTGTGCGCGGCCACCAGGTCGGCCAGTGTGTCGGCGTCGAGTAGCGGGACGTCGCCGGCGGTGACGACGACGACGCCGTGGAAGTCGTCGGGCAGCGCCGCCAGGCCACACAGCACGGCATGACCGGTGCCGAGCTGCTGTTCCTGCGTCGCCGTGTCGATCGGTCGGCCGAGAGTCTCGGCCAGTTCGCGGATGGCTTGTTCGATGCGCTGGTGATCGCGGCCCAGCACCACCACCAGGTGCTGCGGCGCCATCTTGGCGATCGCGTGCAGTGAGTGCGCCAGCATGCTGCGGCCGGCCAGGGTGTGCAGCACCTTGGGGATGTCAGACCGCATCCGGGTTCCGGCTCCGGCTGCCAGAACGAGGACCGCTGATTCGCCGTGCGTCGTCATCGAACCTCCTCACCGCTGGTCGCCCGTCGCACTACTGCCATGCGTTCAGCGTGTCATTATCCGCACGCCTCCGGCAAAACAAACTGTCTACGCCGGATTCGCCCATGAACGCCGCGATGGACAATAATCAAGCGGTGGACCGTCGACGAACTGCGCAGGCCAGCCCAACGCCGATCGAGGCGCTCAAGCAGCTGCCGGCGCTGGTGCTGCTGGAGCGGATCCCGGTCCCCACTCTGGCGGTGCTCCAGGACGGCACCATCGTTTTCGCCAACACGGCGTTCGCCGACATCCTGGGCCGCGACGCCGAGGAGGTCGTGGCGCTGAAGTTCTACGACATCTTCTATGGCGCGCTCGAAACGGAATCGGTGCTCTCGCTTGTCGACGGCCTGGCGAACATGGTCGTCGAACTCGCGCACAAGGACGGTTCGACCGTGCGGGCGCTGATGAGCAGGTCGGCGCTGCGGCGTGCCGACGACGAGATCGCGCTCGCCACCTTCCAGGACCTCACCGAAGAACTATGGGCCAACGAGCACTGATCGTAGGACGAGCCGTCGGGCTCGACGTGGCGCAGCGCCTCGCGCGCCAGAAATTCGCGGTAATAGCCCAGCGAGTCTCGGTGACGATGGCGGGGAACAGTAGCTCCCACATCTGAGTCAGCCGGCGGACCAGATCGTTGCCGTCGCCGGTCTGTCTGGCCCATCATCCGGGCGCCGAAGGTCGCGCCGATGATCGACTCGCTGACCACCTGAGGGTCGAGCTCTTCCCGGATGTCGCCTTCGGCGATCGCCCGCCGCGCCTCCGCCGTCGTCGCCTCGATCCAGGCGGCGTAGGCGGTGTAGGCCGTGCCGATGTTGTCGTTGAACTTGCCGAACGCCAGGGTCAACTGCTCGGCGGTGCGGACGACCTTGTTGGTGGCGAACAGGTCCGCGGTGACGAAGGTGCCGTGCAGGATGTTCTCCAGAGCCGGCGAAAACGAGTCCGACATCGCGCTCAACTCGGCGATACCACCAGGTTGGAGCCGTCTTCGATGATGGCCGACGCGAGCGACTCCATCGAGTCGAAGTGGTGGTAGAAGGCTCCCTTGGTCATCCCGGTGCGCTCGATGATCGCGCCACGATCGGCGGCCGCGAACCCGACCTCGGTGAATACGTCGACCGCGGCGTCGAGGATCTTTCGCCGTGTCGCTTCGGATCGAACCTGGCGGGCCATCGGCTGTTACCTCCGGAGTTCCGGTCTCAAATTCCGGACCGTCGGCTCGCGAACTGACTCGGCGCGAAATCCTAACAGGCGCGGTGGGCAGTCACGGTCCGTGATCAACTTGGACATCTGCCGCAGCGCCGACGTGCTTCCGATCGCGATCTTTGTGCGCCGCTTGATGAACTGGCGAAAGTAGTCGATCCGCTCGGGACGCACGAAGCCGGGCAGCATCAGCGCCCACATCTTCTCGAAGTCGGTGAGGAACTCCGCTCGGGTTCGTCCAGTTCAGCGGTCTGACGCAAACCCATGTACGACGACGCCAGCAGGCGTCCCACATCGTGCGGGTCGCAGTCCTCCAAGACGTCGCCCTCGCCGATGCCGCGCTGCGACGGCAACCGTGAGGTTGTCGATCCAGTGCCTGATGCAACTTTGTCTGCAGACCCTCGACCCGGCCGATGGACTCGACCAGATGCAGAGCCGCCCGGGAGATGTCCTCGCTGATGTCGCGCACCGCCAATTGGTAGGAGAAGTCGATCAGCGTCTCCAGGCCGGACAACTTCCGTGCCAGCAGATCGGTGATCGCCTCGTCTGATCGGGCGATCTGGTCCTCGATGATCGCCAGCGCCAGCGCATGCTTCGAGCGGAAGTGGAAATACATTGCGCCCTTGGTCAACTCGGCTTCGGCGAGCACGTCGTCCAGGCCGACCTGATGGTAGGGGAGCCGAGCGAATTGGCGTGCGGCGGCGCGCAGGATCTGCTGGCGGGTGGAATCCGCTCGAGTGTCGGTTGTTTCGGTCATAGTTGGGCCACCTAAAGAATGCTCCGCCGCGAAGCTTTTCCAAGGGCCCCTATGGTCTCGAGGCGTCGTTGGTCGAGCTTAGTCCAATTGCAATGTGCAGTTGCGATCGACGCGGCTCGAAAGCCACCCCTGAGCCGATGCAGCCGAACGACTGTAGCAAGACTTACGGTTTGTTCCAAGCTGTACATGATTCAAAAAGTATGTAAACTGTCGAGCATGCGAGCGCCCGGTCTGACGAAGTTCGATGAGCGCGACCGTGCGCGCGCGTCGGACTCAGCGGACGTGGGCGCCCCGATCGCTCCGCGGCGAGGCCGTCGGCACCACGAAGCGGCGGTTCGTAGATGCCTGGGTTCGAGGCATTGCCGCCGGAAATCAACTCCGGGCCTGATGTACACCGGGCCAGGCGCAGGGCCGATGGCGGCCGCCTCCGCGGCCTGGGACGCTTTGGCAGACGACCTGTACCTGGCGGCGGCGGCCTATGGGTCTGCGATCGCAGATCTGACGTCGTCGTGGCTCGGTCCGTCTTCGCTGTCGATGGCCGCTGCGGCCGCCACCTACGTGTCGTGGATCAGCGCCACTGCCGTGCAGGCCGAACAGACCGCCGCCCAGGCCAAGGCGGCCGTGGCCGCCTACGAGGCCGCATTCATGATGACCGTGCCGCCGGCGGAGATCGCGGCCAACCGCGCCTTGCTGCTGGCGCTGGTCGCGACAAACTTCTTCGGCCAGAACACCCCGGCGATCATGGCCACCGAGGCGCATTACCTCGAGATGTGGGCGCAGGATGCCGCGGCGATGTACGGCTATGCCGGCGCGTCGTCGGCCGCTTCGACGTTGACGCCCTTCACGGCTCCGACGAGACCACCACCAGCCCATCCGGGGTCCCGGGCTGGACCGCTGCGGTCACCCAGGCTGCCGCACCTCGGCCGGGACCGGCGCACAGACGGTGTCACCGCTGAGCACCGCGACGACGCCCAGTGCGCTGCAGGCGCTTGCGTCAGCGACGACAATGTCGTCCTCGAGTTCGACCTCGCCGCTGTCGTCGCTGACCTCCTCGACGTCGTCGTCGAGCACGGCACTGGCGTCTGCTCAGGGCCTGACCACGGGCGCTACCTCTTCCGCGTCGATGCTGACTTCGGGTGTCGCGATGCTGGGCTCTTCGGGGTCGGTGATGAAGTCGCTTGGATCGGCGGCCAGCACCTTCGGCCAGCGGATTCCCGATGTTCAAATCGTCCCTGAACATCGGCGCGGTCCGAGCGTGCCTTGGGCTCACCCGGCCGCAGCGCGGTGTCCGCGGTCTCGGGCCGCGCGGCTTCGCTCGGCGCCTTGTCGGTGCCCCAGGGCTGGACCTCGGCGGCCCCCGCTTTCAGCCAAGTCGCCTCGGCGCTGCCGGCCGGCGGCGATGCCGGCTGACGCCGCGCCGGCCTCGGCATCGGGTAGCCCTGCCGGTCCGATCGGTGCCCCGATGGCGCAAACGGCCGAGCAGGGCGTCGCTCGCTCTCCGCTGGCTGCCCGCTACAACTTCCGTCCTGCCATGGTGCAGCGCCCGGTATACGCCGGCTGACGCGCCTCCGATCCGCCACTAGGCCTGACGCCCGTGAACCCAAGTCATACCAAAAGTTGCTTAATACGCTTAACTTCATTCAAAACGTATGTATACTCATCCAAACGGTGATGACCGGTTTGACTCACCTGGGCGCCGAGAGTGTCGCCCCTGACGCAGGAGGCGTAGTGCGCGTTCCCTCTACGGACTGTGCGCCGCGGCGTTGGGGGTGAACTAGCGCAGTTCGATACCGGGCAGACGAATGAAACAGGGGAGTGCGGATGCTGTTCAGCGAAACCGATCAATGGTCGAGTTGCACTTTCCCTCAACACTTTTCGATAGCGGCAATGATGAAGCGCGAGATGGCCACCCAATCCCGAAGGGAGAGTTCGAATGAAGTACACGCCCACTGACATCAGCGGAGTGACGATCGTCGACATCGAACCGGATCGCGACGATCGCGGATTTCTCTCACACCTGTTCTGCGCCAGCGAATTCGCCGAATACGGCCTGCTCTCCAGCGTCGCGCGGATGGATGTGGCCTATAACTACGCCAGAGGGACAATGCGCGGTATTCATCGCCAGGTCCCTCCGAACGTCGAGGCCAAGTTGGTGCGGTGTACGCGGGGCGCCATTGTCGCCGTGGCCCTCGACGTTCGCCCAGAGTCGAACAACTACGGCGACCACGTGATGGTGCAGTTGAGTGCCGACAATCGCCGCGCGTTGTTCTTGCCGCCATTCGTCGCCCATGGCTTTCAGACCCTCGCTGACAACACCGAAGTTCTCTATCAGGTCAGCGGTGTCTACGACGCCGAAGAGGAGCAGGGATTTCGCTGGGACGACCCGGAATTCGCGATCGATTGGCCATTGGCGGTAAGCGTCATTTCCGAAAAGGACGCTAGCTGGCCGCTGCTGGCATCGGTTGTGAGAGTGGCGTCATGATGTCCGCGGCCGGCAGCGTCCAGGTGACCCGCAAGCGAGAGATCAGGGCGATATGACTATCTCAATTGCCAGGAACATCCCGAGTCAACACGGCGGACCGCCGGTGCTGGCACGGCCGGCGCAGATCGTCAAGGCCGCCACCGCTCGTCGATGGCAGCACCAGTATTCACGCCGCCTGCGCATTACCGACGCGCTGATCGTGTGCGCCTCGGTAGCGCTCGCCCAGTTCATCCGCTTTGGTGATTCGCCCCATGTTTCGGGTTACCCCGGCGAGGTCATGACGCTGTTCTCCATTCTGTTTGCGGCGCTGTGGCTTTCGTTGATCGCGGGTTTTCGCTCCAGGTCGATACGTGTTATCGGGGCGGGAATCGAGGAATATCGGCGCATCGTCAGCGCATCGTTCTGGACGTTCGGAATCATTGCGATGGCGACCCTTCTGGCGAAGATATTTCTGGCTCGAGGGTATCTGGCGGTGGCGCTACCGATCGGCACGATCGGTTTGCTGGCAAGCCGCCTGCTATGGCGCCACTACATCGCCGGCAAGCGGACCCGCGGCAAATATCTGACGAGGGTGTTGGCGATCGGAGATCGCAAGGGGGTTTCCCAGCTGGTCGAGGAATTGACCCGTAATCCGCGAGACGGCTATGTGGTGGTCGGGGCCGGCATTCCGGGCTACGGACCATCGCGTGGTAAAACCCTTGTGGTCAAGGGCCAGGAGATCCCGATTCTCGGCGACGAGACCCACGCGCTGGCGGCGATCGCGCATCACAATGCGGACACCGTCGCCTTGACGGGAACAGAACGTTTTGGCGCACAGGGGATCCGGCAGCTGATGTGGCGGCTGGAGACCATGGATGTCGACCTGGTGGTGGCTCCCGGGGTGATGGACGTCGCCGAAGGGCGGCTGGCGCTGCGGCCCGTCGCCGGCTTCCCACTGCTGCATGTGGAAAAGCCGCAGTACCAAGGGGCTAAGAGCTTTCAGAAACGCGCGTTCGACTTCTGCTTCGCGCTGGCCGCCCTTATCGGGGCATCGCCACTGCTCATTGCATCGGCTATCGCCATCAAGCTCTCGAGCAAAGGACCCGTCTTCTACCCGTCCGAACGGATCGGCTTGGATGGAAAGCCGTTCACCATGCTCAAATTCCGGACCATGGTCGACGGTGCGGATACGCAGATTCAGCAGTTGTTGGCTCTCAATGAGAGCGAAGGCGGAATGCTGTTCAAAATTCGCGAAGATCCCCGAGTCACGCCCGTGGGAAGAATCCTCCGTAAGTTCAGCATCGATGAATTGCCGCAATTCATCAACGTGCTCAGGCAGGACATGAGCGTGGTCGGCCCGCGACCGCCGCTGATGCGAGAAGTGGTGCAATACAACGGCGATGTGAAGCGTCGGCTGTTGGTCAAGCCGGGCGTTACCGGACTATGGCAGGTAAATGGCCGATCCGACCTTCCGTGGGATGAATCAGTGCGGCTCGATCTGTCCTATGTCGACAACTGGTCGATGGCAAGCGATTTCTTGCTTATTGCGAAGACCATCAAAGCGGTCGTAGCCAGCGACGGGGCATATTGAATGATCTCGGGATAAGTCGGGGGCATCTTGCTGATGCGGCAGATGTATTTACCGCCAACGTCTCTCACCTAATGACCAGCATGATGATAGGTCCCGCCAATTGGCCGACAACGGCCTCGCTGCCTCGAAAGCAGCTGATCGCGTGACTCGCGAATTGGACTGGGCCTCCCCGAAACGCCCGGGCCGCGGTGTGCCCCCGCCGCGGTCCGGGCCTCCTCCTCACGGTGTGCCATGATGCGCGACGCAGCGGACGCTGCTCCGAACCGCGTTGGCCCAGTTACATTGTCGCCTGTGCGACTCAGTCCGACTGGGGAGTGTCTTGGACCTCGGTGCAACCCCGCCGTGCGGCAGTTTTCTCACGCCTGGAGAACTCGATTTAGCTGAACCGACGTTCCCGCTGCACCTGCGGCTGTGTGAGAACTGCCTGTTGCTGCAGATATCTGCCCCTGTCTGGTCGGGGAGAGCAGACGCCGAACACCGCTATTTCTCTTCGTTTTCCGATCAGGGGCACAGCACGCGAAGAATTTTGTCCGCGACACCATCAAGCGGATGCGCCTTTCGCACCGAGTCGTTCGTGGTGGAGGTCGCCAGCAATGACGGATACCTGCTGCGCCATGTCGTAGCGGCGGGTATACCGTGTTTGGGAATCGAGCCGTCGGTGAATGTCGGCCTCTTCGCCCGAGACCGCGGTGTGCCAACGGCCTCGGCTTTTTTGGATGAGCCGCTGGCACGCGAACTGCGCGCGCGAATACGGCCCGGCCGATCTCGTCGTCGCAAACAATGTCTACTCGCGCATACCGGATCTTCGGGGGTTTACCCGATCCCTGCGCGCATTGCTCGCGGACGACGGCTGGCTGAGCATCGAGGTACAGTCATGCGTTAAGGCTGCTGCAAAACGCACAGTTCGACACGATCTACCACGACCACGTGCAGTACTACACGCTGCTCTCGGCAACACGTGCGCTGGCGACCGCCGGACTTGCCGTCGTCGACGCCGAACTCTTGCCAACTCACGGTGGCTCGCTTCGCATCTGGGCTCGTCCGGCGCGAATCGCCGCACCTCCCACCGATCGGGTCATCGAAGTGTTGCGCATGGAGAAAGCCGCAGGATTGCAGCGAGTGGAAGGCTATATGCAATTGCGACCGCGCACTGATGCGTTGCGCCAGAATCTATTACGGTTTCTGCTCCAATGCCGCGCCGGCGGCGAGCGGGTGGTCGGCTACGGGGCCCTTGGTGTTGCAACCACCTTGCTCAATTACTGCGGGATTCGCAGCGACCTACTGGAGTACATCGTGGACCGCAATCCGTACAGACATGGCCGCTTCACGCCAGGTACGCGAATCCCGATTCACGACCCAAAGCGGATCGGGAATGACCGGCCGGATGTCGTCTTGGCTCTGTCGTGGAATCTCGAATCCGAGTTGGCTGATCAACTCGGCTATATCGGCGAGTGGGGCGGTCGACTGGTATTTCCCCGAACTCTGTCGCACCTGAGTGCGTCGGCATCCAACGGCAACGGGGTGAAGTCGTCGTGATAACGACCGGGGCCAGTATCCGCCGCGACGGCGGGGCCGCCAATGCGCTTCGGGCATTGTGGCTTTCGCCGCTGATGCGCCCGCTGGCGCGCGTGCAGGCCGAAGCGCTGCGCACGCGGGGCGTAGATGTGCTGTTGGTGACTACCGACCGGCATCCAGAGTCGGACACGGCGCGCGACTACGAGATGGTGCTCGATCTGCGATTCCGGACGGTCTCGACCTGGCTGGCGGCTTGGCGGCGCATCCGTGAGCATCGGCCTGACGTCGTGATCACCGAGCAGGTGCGTGATCCGCGATGGACCGCGCTGGCCAGAGGGATCCCGCGGATTCAGTTGGTCCACGACGATCGGCGCGACGACGGCAGCGAGCAGCGCCGGGCACTCGCGCGCGCCCTGTTCGATCGGTGGGGAGCCCGCTCGGCGGCCACCGTGACGTACAGCAACTACGCCGCCATCGCTGTCGCGGTTCGGCGCGATGTTGCCGGCACTCCCATGAGTGTGTTGCCGCTCTGCAGCGACCTGGATCCGGCGAAGGTTCCTCCGTTTGTGGGCCCCGAAGAGCGGCAAGATTTCGTCGTGGCCGGGCAACTCGGTTCGCAGAAGAATATGGACGTAGTGCTCGATGCCTGGCAGCGTCATGTGGACGGAGACAGCTGGCGCGGGGACGAGCTGCTGCTGATCGGCAACGGGCCGCTTGTCATCAGGACTCTCCCGGCCTACGTGCGTTGGCGCCCGGGCAATTACCGCTATGCGGATGTCGTCAATACGCTTGCCGCCGCGAAGGGTTCGGTTGCGCTCTACCGCGGTGCCTCGCAAAGCGGCGTGCAGATGCTGTCGATGCATCTGGGTGTCATGCCAATCGTGTCGACGGTCGGTGGCCTGCCCGAGTACCAACCGCCGGTCCTTCCCCCGGTCGGGGTCGACGACGTCGCGGGACTGACCGCCGCGTTCGACGAGCTATCCGACCCGCTGACCGCAACGTTGCAAGGTGCAGCGGCGGCACGGCATTACGCAGAGTCGTTCGCCGTCGATCACGCCGCGGACGGGCTCTTCACTGTGCTTACCGATGTGGGGCTGGGAACGGGGAGGGCAACGGTATGAGCGCCGGACGGAATTCTGGACGTGCAGCGGCCGCGGCACAGCTGACGCAGTTCACGGGAACGTCTGAACATCTGCTCGACCTACTCTCTCGCTCTCGGCACAGAGCATCGGCCGCTGGAAACACGATAGACAGCCAAATGATTCGGCTCAGCCAGTTACGTGTCGAGCAGGGACCGGCGGTCGCCGTCATGAAGGTCGCCCGCGATATCCGGGGCGCCATGCAGCTGCGTACGCAACGCAGGTTGGTCGCCGAAATCGCCAGCCAACCGGGACTGGACGAGGCTTGGCGGGAAATGCTGCCGCGGGTGCTGGCCTTCGACGAACGCCCCGAAAAGACGGTGTGCGTCGAGTCCTACCGAGCCGGAATATCGCTGGCGGAAGTGCTTGCGGACGATCCCGACCGCTTCGAGGATCTGGCCACCCTGGCGCTCGCTGCCGTAGCGCCTCTACACCGGGCGACGGCGCGGTCGATCGTCGTCGACAACCTCAGTTCGGTCCGGCAGTGGATCGTCGAACCTGTGGCGGGGCTCGCGGATATCTGTGGCCGGATGGATGCCCGCCTTGTGCCAATCCTGGACCGGCTGGAATCGATGCTGGCGCGCGCGATTGTCGGACGACGTATGACGGTGTGCTGGACGCACGGCGACTACACCCCGGACAATGTTCAGCTGGCAGGCCCGCACGCCCAGGTGAACCGAATCGTCGGCTGGGATGAAGCGCGGGGGGACAGGCTGGCGTTGATCGACGAGTTCCTGATGATTCTGGCGACGAGTTGCCAGGCCGAGGGGGCTGATCTTGGCACCGTTGTCAGCCAGCGATTGGAGGCCGGCGGGCTCTCCGACTCCGAGCGGAATGCACTGAATGCCGGGCCCGGTCGGTCAGGGAACGGCGCTTACGACTCAGAGCGCGTCGATGAGCGCGTCGCCATCCTGCTCACCTGGCTCCACCATGTCGGTGCGCTGCTGCGGAAAAACGCAGGTCGGGTCAATCCGGGCAAGCTGGTTGGCCAGCAACGTATCTCCCGTGCTTGACGTTGTGGCCGAGTGGCGTGGATTCGATGTTGCGGATAGACGGGCCGCAACGCGGGCGGTCCCTGAAGACGTCACCGCCGCGGCGCCGTAGATCTGACGTTCCTTCTCGGTACAAGGAGGGGCGCATCGCCCAAGCCGGGTTCAAGACCAGAGTTACAAGGTTTCGGCTTGAAATCCTTCTAACAGTATGTAAAATACGGTTCAAGTGTATAGTCGGTATCTGGAGATTGGGAAGCGTAGGCGCGCCGAGTCGCTCTAGCTTCCGCGAGGAGGAACACATGTCGTTTGTGACCACGCAGCCAGAGTCGCTGGGGGAGGCTGCCGGCAGCCTGCAGGGCATTGGTTCTGCAATGATGGCCGGCAACGCGTCCGCCGCGGCTCCTACCACCGGGGTTGTTCCCGCCGCTGCCGACGAGGTATCGGCCTTGACTGCGGCGCAGTTTGCCGCACACGCCCAGCTTTACCAGGCGGTGAGCGCCCAGGCTGCGGCGATTCACGAAATGTTCGTGCAGACGCTCAGTACCAGCGGGGCTTCGTATGCGGTTACCGAGGCCGCAAATGCGGCCGCGGCACTCTAGGTAAGCCGAAGGCTGAGCGATGGATTTTGGAGGCTTACCGCCAGAGGTCAACTCGGCGCGGATCTATGCCGGCCCGGGCTCGGGATCGATGATGACCGCAGTATCGGCCTGGAATGGGTTGGCCGCCGAATTGCGTTCCGCGGCATCCTCTTACGGATCGGTGACCTCGGCGTTGACCAACGACTCGTGGGTGGGTCCGTCGTCCGCAGCCATGGAAGATGCGGTGCGCCCTACGTGGCATGGCTGAACACCGCCGCCGCAGGTGCTGAGCAGACCGCTACTCAGGCGGGGGCGGCGGCGAGCGCCTACCAGACGGTGTTCGCATCGATGGTGCCGCTAGAGGTGATCGCCGCCAACCGGATGGAGCTGGCGCAGCTCACGGCGACGAATATCTATGGTCAGAACACCCCTGCGATCGCCACTGTCGAGGCTCAGTACGGCGAAATGTGGGCCCAGGACGCCAGCGCGATGTACAGCTACGCCGGCAACTCGGCGGCCGCTTCACGGTTGACGGCATTCACTACGCCGCCGACGACCACCAATCCGGCCGGCACCGCCAATCAGAGTGCAGCAGCCGCCCAGGCCGCCGGAACGTCGTCCGGCGCGGGAGCGCAGTCGGCGCTGTCGCAGCTGGTCTCCAACCTTCCTACGTCGCTGCAGAATCTCGCATCGCCCGCCGCGACGACGACACAGACATCGTTGTCGTCGTTGCTGACCAATTTCCTGAATAGCCTCACCTCGACGTCGAGCACCGCCGCGACCTCGAGCCTCCCTGGGCTGGATCCGTCGACCCTCATCGGAGACATAGAAAACGACGTCCTCTTTTTTGGGCTGTTCATCGGGACTCGATGCGCTGCAGCCCCTCATGGGTACGCCAATCAGCACCATGCTCGCCCAATCAATGGCACCCGTCGCGGCTGCCGCTGCCCCCGCCGCGGCTGCTGCAGGGGGAGCCGCATCCGCCGCAATGGGCGGTGCGGCCGGCGGTTTCGCCGGCGGCGCAAGCGGTTTCGCAGGTTTGGGTGCTGCCGCCTCGGTCGGCGCCCTGTCGGTGCCGCCGAGTTGGGGCATGGCCGCGACACCGACCTGGCTCGCAGGCATGCCGCTGGCGACGCCGCTGCCCGGCGTCGGTCCGGCGGAAGGTGGCATGCCGATGGGCATACCGTTCCTACCGAGCGGCGCAGGCCAGGCAGCAGGCATAGCCGCGGCCGCCGGCGTGGGCGGCGCAGTTGCTTCCAGGTACGGGCCGCGCCTCAAGGTGCTGACGCGCTCGCCGGGCGCCGGCTACTCGCCTGCTCCGATGGCTCCCGCCGGTGCATACCAAACACCTGCGGGCCTCCCGCCCGCTCCCGGGTACACACCGCACATCGTGTATCTGCCGAACAATGGGCACAACGGCCATAACGGATATAACGGCAACGGACACAACGGCAACGGACACAACGGCAACGGACACAACGGCAACGGACACAACGGCAACGGGCACAACGGCAATAACCATTGACCGTCGATCACGGCGACCGAAGTTTCGCACCGAGTCAACAAGGAGAGAGATATGCCTACACGTTTTATGACAGACCCGCACGAGATGCGGTCGATGGCTGGCCGTTTCGACGTGCACGCCCAGACGGTGGAGGACGAGGCCCGCAAGATGTGGGCGTCGAGCCAGAACATCGCGGGAGCCGGCTGGAGCGGTACCGCTCAGGCCACCTCCTACGACACCATGGGTCAGATGAACACCGCGTTCCGCAACATCGTCAACATGCTGCACGGCGTGCGTGACGGGCTGATCCGCGACGCCAACAACTACGAGGCCCAAGAGCAGGGCTCGCAGCAGATCCTGTCCAGCTAGTCCATCACCGAAACGTCAAAGGAGAACACTCATGTCGATCAGTTACCAGTTCGGTGATGTCGATGCCCACGGCGCGATGATCCGCTCCCAGGCCGCTTCCCTGGAGGCCGAGCACCAGGCCATCGTTCGCGATGTGCTGGCTGCCGGTGACTTCTGGGGCGGCTCGGGTTCCGTAGCTTGCCAGGAGTTCATCACCCAGTTGGGTCGGAACTTCCAGACCATCTACGAGCAGGCCAACAGCCACGGCCAGAAGGTGCAGACCGCCGGCAACAACATGTCGAGCACCGACTCCGCCGTCGGCTCCAGCTGGGCCTGACGACTACGCCGGAATTCGTAGTCCGGTAGGGGTGTTCAAGGATTTTCGATGATGTTGCCGCGTTCGGCGACGGCGAATCCTCATGGTCTGAACCAGCGCGATCACCACCGCCAGAACCGAGAGTAGATCCGACACCGTTATTCCGTGGGCGCTGCTGATTCTGAGAAGAATTTTGCCTTCCAGGATCCCATTGGCGAACGGCCAGATCACCGCGAACACCAAGGTCGCCAATATCGACCATTTAGTTGGCTTGGCGGCACACCAGGCCATCGACGAGAAAAGCGCATTCATTGCGGCGATGCTGTAGAACAGCTGCTCGGCGAACACTCACAGCCTCCTGGGAACTTCAACGCGCGGGGCAACCTCGTCAGCTCGCCGGATCGACAATGGCGCTGAGTCGAAACTAGCAGTCGACCCTTGCGCGCCCTGCCTTCGAACTAGAAACATCGCGTAGGTCCGCCATACAGTCAACTGGTTTGTAAAATATGAATATAGCTACTAATGGTATGAATTGCTGCTCTCAAGATACCGTTAGTCTATACTTCGATCAGGGTCGGCGGCGCGCTAACAGTCGTCTGGCTCCAGGCCAAATGCTTCCTACGGAAAGCAGATGTTGTTCGTGACCACCCCCAGCCGTGGCCGCGGAATTGTCGAGATTGTGAGGTCACTGATGACGCGCGGTAGGCGGGAAGGCGAATGAGCGCTATGCCGACAAAGGCGGTGGCGCGGGTGGATGGCGTCGTTCGCCGGCGTCCCGACGCGGGCGCCTCGCGAATCGCAACCGGCCCGCTGCCTCTGTCAGTGTCGCAGGGGCAACTGTGGCATCACATCCAGCACACCCCGGACTCATGTGCCTTCAGCGAGACGATCACGATCCGAAAGACGGGACCGCTGGATGTTGAAGCACTGCGTTTCGCGCTCACGGAGTTGGTCGCCAGACATGAGGCGTGTCGCACCACGTTTGCCGTCGTGGACGGCGTGCCCCATCAGTTCGTCCGCGAGCCCGCGGACGTCGATCTGCCCTTGACCGATTTGTCAGACCTGGATCCCCACGACGCCGTTCGCCGGGGCACCGGGATCGCGGCCGCTGATGCGTTGCGTCCCTACAACCTTGCCTACGGGCCGTTGATTCGCCCGCGATTGATCCGCATCACCGAGGAAGACCACCGGCTGCAGTTGGGCGTACATCAGCTGATCTGCGACAAGACAACGCTGTACCGCGTCCTGCTCCCGGAGCTGACGGCCCTGTACCGCGACTACGCCATGGGCGCGCCGTCGTCGCGGCCGGCCCCCCAGACGCAGTACGCCGACTACACCAGGTGGGAGCTCGATTGGGTCAGCAGACCGGAGTTTGCCGGCCGAATCACTCGGTGGCGCAACCGGCTTGCCGGCAGCACACCCAGCCAGCTGCCGCTCGATCACCCTCGACCGCAGGGTCAGGAGTTGGCGGGCGGGACGATCCCGCTGACGATTGAACAAACCACCGTCGAAGGGCTGCGCCGTGCGGCTCGGACGGCGGGAGGCACCCTTTTCCATGCGCTGGCTGCCGCTCACGCCTGGTGGCTACATCTGTACGCCGAATCCACCGACGTCGTGTTCGGTACCGAGCACGACCTGCGTGAGCACAACGACCTGCCGGAGGTGGCCGGTTACTGTGTCACCCCCGTAGCCCTGCGATGCGAGGTGTCGGGCCATGAGGCCTTCAGCGAACTGGTTGGCCGAATCCGGTGCGTGGTCACCGAGGCGTTCCGCGACGTGGTGCCTTTCGAGACTCTGGTTGCGGCCCTCGGCGCAGCAGGAGAACCCCGCAGCAATCCGCTCTTTCACGCTCAGTTGCTCCTTCGAGCGCAGCAGACACCGCTCGCCGGCGAGCGGTCGCTGCACCCGATGGAACCTGATGACCGCGACGCCGCGGGATCGGCGAAGGTCGACGTCAGTATCGAACTGGACGAACGGTCCGATGGCCGCGTTGTAGGAGGGTTCGTCTTCAATACGGATCTGTTCGACCGGGAGACGGCTCGCGAGATGGCATCGCACTTTCGCCGGGTGCTCGATGCTGTCGCTGCGGCGCCCGGAATGGCGATGGTTGAACACGATCTCGTCAGCTCTGATGAACGTCGGCGTCAGCTGAGCTGGAATTCGACTACCCGGCAAGGCATTTCGTCACAATGCGTGCACGAGGTAATCGGCGCGCAGGTCGAGCGTGCGCCCGACGCGATAGCGGTTCAGGTCGACGACACGACCCTGACCTATCGGGAACTGGATGACCGCGCGGCGGCGATCGCTTCGAGGTTGACGCAAGCGGGCGCCGGACCCGGCACGGTAGTGGCCGTGCTACTGGATCGCACGCCCGACCTGGTGGCGGCCATCATGGGAATACTCAAATCCGGCGCAGCGATTCTGCCGCTGGATCCACGCCAGCCAGCCGAGCGGAACGCTTTTTGTATCAACGATATTGGCGCGAAAGTCGTTCTGACAGAAGGTTCGCTGCCGACCTTCGGGCACGCGGTCGCCGCCACCGTTGTAGACCTCGGCGATTTGTCGCCGCACACACCCTGCGAGGGCGGCCAATCGAGCACTGTGTCGCCGGCTGATCTTGCCTACGTGATCTACACGTCCGGTTCCACCGGTCGCCCCAAGGGAGTGCTCATCGAGCATCGCGGTGTGACGAACCTGATGCGCACCATGTTCGATGAATTTGGCGTCGACGCCACCGACACCGTGCTGTCGGTTGCGTCGATCAGCTTCGACCTCGCGCTCGGCGACATCTTTTGCGCGCTGGCCTGTGGCGCACGCCTGGTGCTCGCAACCGTGGCGGAGGCGACGAACCCCGCCGCATTGAGCCGGCTGATTGCCGACAGCGAAGCGACCTACATGATGGCGACCGCAACCACGTGGCGGGCCCTCGTCGCGACCGGCTGGCGCGGCGACCCCCGCCTCACCGTGGCCTCCGTCGGGGAAACGTTGACCGACGGGCTTGCCGAGGCGCTGTTGCAACGTTGCGGGTCGGTCTGGAACGGCTATGGCCCCACCGAGGCCACGGCCGGCACCAGCGTCGCGCGGCTGGCCCAGGGAGACACCATCACCGTGGGCAGACCCTTCGCGAATACACGGGTCTACATCACCGACTCTCGCGGTCGACTCCAGCCGGTCGGCGTTCCCGGCGAGA
The DNA here is from genome assembly GCA_963796825.1 of uncultured Actinomycetota bacterium. GTDB lineage: Bacteria > Actinomycetota > Actinomycetes > Mycobacteriales > Mycobacteriaceae > Mycobacterium. Next base: position 452,018 of record CAWCNE010000002.1, on the reverse strand, counting down.
TCACAATCGGCGGCGTCGGCGTGGCTCGCGGCTATCTCAATCGCCCCGACGAGCACGCGCGTCGGTTCGGAGAGGATCCGTTTCATGCCGAGGGGCGGATCTACCGCACCGGGGATCGCGGCAGGTTTATGCCCGACGGCCGGATACAACACCTTGGCCGCTGCGACGACCAGCTCAAGATCCGGGGCTTCCGCATTGAACCGGACGAAATCGAGTCCACCCTGTGTGAGCACCCGGAGGTGGGCTGCTGCGCAGTGGTCGCGCGCGAGGCGCCCAATGGTGAACCGCAATTGGTGGCGTATATCGTCGGCGAGCCGGGACGTCCGGGTGAGGCCGAAGCACGTGAGTGGCTACGTCGCCGCCTGCCCGAATACATGGTGCCCAGCGCAATTATGTATCTGAGCGCGCTGCCGGCAACCACCAGCGGGAAGCTCGACAAGGCCGCGCTGCCGGCGCCGTGGGCAGGCGGAACGGGCGGTGCGGGAGCCAACTCTCCGCGCAACGAGACGGAACGACGCATCGCCGCGCTGTGGGCTGACCTGCTGGCCGTGCCCGTAACCGATGTCGACTCCGATTTCTTTGATATGGGCGGCCATTCGTTGCTGGCGGCGCGGCTGATGTCCGACGTCGAGCAGGCTTTCGGTGTTGAGCTGCCGCTTTCGAGGTTCGTCTCGAGCGGCCGGACCATTGCGGAGCTTGCCGCACTGCTCGATGCCGGAAGCCCTAGCGGAGCAGACGAAGTCACGGCAGACCCACCGCTTCATCTGATCTTCTCGGATCGTAATTCGGCGATGAGCCTGCGACACTTTACCGCGCAGTGGGGCACCGCCCAGCCGGTGCACCCACTGATCCCCAAACAGCCGGGTGGGCGGTTCGATCGATCCATGACCATCGAACAGCTTGCCGGCCAAGTTCTTTCGGAGATCCGCAGCCGGCAGCCGGATGGTCCGCTCACACTGGCCGGGTTCTCGATCGGTGGCCTCCTGGCGTATGAAGTTGCTCGTCAGGCAGTCGATGTCGGCCAGCAAGTCGATTGGCTGAGCATTCTCGATGCTCCTGCCCCGTCGATGGCGCAATCGCTGCGGGCGCATTTGACGCTGCGATGGCGACTACGCCGATTACGTAAACGACCCGCGCGTGAGCGGTGGGCCAAGTACCTCGAAGTCGCGCTCCGGCTGCTTCGAAGTGGCGAGCTGTGGCCACCGCAGGAGTTCGACTATCGCGGCGCCAACGAGATCGCATGCCGCTACCAGCAGCCCGGGCACCAGGTGCCGATGCACTTGTTCGTGACCGAAGGATCCGCAGCCGACGCGGAGGCAGATCTGTTGGGCTGGGACGAATTCCACGACGGATCATTGACAATGCATCGCCTGGCGGCTAACCACGCCACCATGCTTGAGCTGCCCGTGGTGGAAGAGGTCGCGCGAATTATGCTGGAGTCGCTTCGTAAAGCACGAGCTCTGGCATCTGCTGCGCCACTGTCGGATTCGTGTCAGCGGTAAGCGTGCGCACAGCCGTCCCCCGCCGCTTATGACGTCGCGGATTCTCCATGTGATGTCCGCCTGGGCGTCCGTGGTGGTGCTTGTCGCAGTCCTGAGTCTGGCGTCGGCACCGCAATGTAGTTATCCGAAGACTGCGTGGGCGGTGGCGCCCACGCCCTATCTCCCATTCAACCTGGTCGAGATGCATGGTCCACGAAAAGTCTTCGCGCACTACATGCCAATCTTCCCGATATCGATAGACAACAACGACGGGGACAAAGACTATTACGCGACGCAATACCTAACGGTCGATGGTGAAAGTGGTAAGCACGCCGCGTATGGCGGATATCTGAGGGATCGGCCGCCGCCTCGCGCGCATAGTGATCTGCCGGATTGGCAGCTGGCGGATCTGCGAACTGAGATCGGTCAAGCCCAGACTGTGGGTATCGACGGGTTCGCCGTTGACGTGCTTGCGACCCGTGCCACGTCCAACGTTGTTGATCGGATCCTGCAGGCCGCGGCGGGGGCGAGGAATTTCGCGGTCCTGCTCACCGCCGACATGGCAGGCCCCTTGGGGTCGATGACCCCCGCAGAGTTCGCGGCCGAGGTCGCGCCATATCTGGCCTCGCCGGCCGAGTTTCGCGTACCGGATGGTCGACCCGTTCTTGGTGCCTGGTTCGCTGAGCGGAAGGCGCCGGCGTGGTGGTCGAACGTTTTCGATATTCTTCGCGACACATTCAAGCTCGCGGTCGCTTTCGTGCCGACGTTCTGTGTCGTGGCCGATTTCCCGGAGGCGTTCGCACCCTTCAGCTATGGATTCAGTATGTGGGGGGGCCGGGATCCGGATGCCATGACGACGGTCAACGTCGGCCGTGGATCTCCGGTGGACGTCATTCGACGGGCCCGTCAACTCGGGAAACTGTGGATGCAGCCCGTCGTTTTCCAAGACAGCCGACCAAAGGACGCGGCCTTTGAGGAATCGGCCAACAGCTTGACGAACAGGTTGGCGTGGCAGATTGCAGACAAGCAGGATGCCGAGTGGGTGCAGCTGATCACGTGGAACGACTACGCCGAATCGACCGCGATGGCACCATCGCTGGCTCACGGTTGGCGCATTCTGGACATGAATGCCTACGACATTGCGCGGTTCAAGCTTGGCAGACCACCACCCATCGTCCGTGATGCGCTGTTTGTTTCGTACAGAGACCAACCGGTCGACGCACGTCCGGTGTACACCGAAGCCTCCCCGATGAAGGTGTCGGAAACTGTGCCGCCCCGCGACACGATCGAAGTGGTGGCCTTCGCGACGGCGCCTTCGCGGATCTTCATCAGGGCCGGGACGCAGTACCATTCCTGCGACGTTCCGGCGGGCCGCGGGATTTGCGTCTATCCGTTGAGTCTCGGATCGATCTCAGCCGAGATGCGACGCAACGGCGCCGTGGTTGCCACCGCGCGGTCCAACGCCGATGTCACCGATAACCCGCGCGTGCAAGACCTTCAATACCGGGTGGTAGGGGGTCTGCGGTAGGCCGTCGAAAGCGCCTGAAGCACAGGAGCTCTCGTCATTTGCTGCGGGCTTTGCCTCACATGATTTGGCGATAGATTCGCGCGGTCGCGGCCGCACACTTGTCCCAGGAGAACGCGGTGATCCGCTCGTGTCCGCGCGTCCGCAGATCCGCCTGCAATCCCTGGGTCGTCGCGACGCGTTCTACCACCGCGCGCAGCTCCTCTGGGTCGTTCGGATCGAAATAGAGGCCGGCATCGCCGACTACTTCTGGAATTGAGCCCGCATTGCTGCACACGACCGGGCAGCCGTGGCTCATGGCTTCGAGTGGGGGGATCCCGAAGCCCTCGTACTTCGATGGGTAGATGAATGCGGTGGCCGTCCGGTAGCGCGCCGCCAGCTCCCGATCGGACCCGGACTCAAAACGCACCCGGTCGGCGACGCCCAACCGGGTGATCTCGTTCTGCTCGTCGGGCGCAAACGCGTGTCCACCGAAGGCGATCAGCTCGAATTCCCGCAGTACCGCGGAGCTGCTGTAGGCCTGCAGTAGCGTCCTGAAATTCTTGTAGCCCCCGCGATGCCCCACGTACAGCAGCGAAGGTCTGCCCGCGCTGCGCTCCGCTTTCGCCGCGCTCGGCTCTGCGGTCGTCAGCGAATACCCGTGGTGCACAACGCTTGTGCGTGCCGGATCGATGCCGTAGAGGCGGACAAGATCCCGCCGCGTGTTTTCCGAAACGCAGATCACGTGGTCGGCGCGATTGACAGCCGCGCGCTTGGCGGCGACCCATCGTGCGGCGCGGGGCACCTCCTCGGGAAACAGGTCGTGGGTCATGTCATGGACCGTCACGACGCGGCGCCGCGCCCTACCCACAGGCTTGGTGGCGAAGTAGGTCTCGTGCACGATATCCGGGTCGGCTCCCCGCCACGCCAGCGGTTCAGCGAACCGGTTCGCAAGGCCGACTGCGCGCGGGAAGGCGAGATTGGGCAGCTGGCCCCTGAATGCAAAGGGTAGGTACCTGCCGCGGGTGACGCGGTAGGCAGAGTCCGCCGTCAGGTAGCTGTTGATGTGTAACGGAGCGACGACGCTCACCTCCGACACACCGTGTGCGGGTAGGCGGCTCGCCAGCTCGACGAAATACCTTGAGACACCGCCGTATCGCTGCATAGAGAAGATCTGTGAGTCGAATGCGACTTTCACAGGCGCTCGAACAGCATGTCGGCCTGGATCGTCTGCCCATGCTCATCGCTGACGGATTCGTAGCTGCGGACAAGCTTGTAACCGTGGTCGCGCAGCCAAGCGATCAGGTCATCGGCGAGGACCTGCCCTTCGTACAACTCGATGAACGAACCCTCTGCATAGACGTAGGCGAACTTGTCGAGCAGGTCTCCGCACGCGCGCAACGCCTCCATCTCGTAGCCCTGGACGTCGAGTTTCAGCAGCGCCGGTTCCTCGATCGAGGTGCCATCGACAAACGCGGACAACGGGGCCGTTCGGACCGTCTCGGTGCGGACTTCGTCGGTGCCCGGGAACAGTTGTCCTTGCGCGGCAGTGATGGGCAACAGCGACGAGGAGTCGTCGCGGCGCGACACGTGCATGACGGACTGTCCGGCGTCCGGGCCCAGCGCGGCGTTGTGCAGTGTGACCCGGGACTCCTTGGCAAACACACGGCGGAAGCGTGCGGCGGGTTCCGGGAGAGGTTCCAGCGAGACGATCCTGGCGGCGGGAAAAGTATGGAGCGCGAAAAGCGAGAACTGACCGCGATTGGCACCGACGTCGACGACCGTGCGCAGCTTCAGCTTGGCCAACGCCTCCGCATGCTCGACTGTTGCCGCGACCCAATGCTTCAGCAGGGCCGCTCGGTACGGCGCCACCCGCAAAATGGTCATCAGCTTCCTCGAGCGCCTCATGCAGCGTCAGCCTTTCCGATCGAAGGGTATTGATGTCACGAAAACCATTGCGAGAACGCATACTTCGACGTTGCCGAGAGTCATCAACCCGTCCGATCCGCAACTACCTCGAGCCACATCGAGGATGGGAACGCGCCGCCTTCATTCCCTACGGAAAGCCCGCGCTCGGTCCTCAGCGGCGCACCATACGTCGGGAGGATTTCTTGCGCGCGTCCAAGCGCCGCATCGTGCACCATCGCGCATCCCAACTTTATTTCGAACCGCGGGTTATCAATCAGAAAAGCGTGCAGCAGCACGCTTTCCGTCCAGAAAAACAAGTCACTGGAGAGCAGGGAAGGTGTGTAGTCATAAGGCATCGTCACATCATGAACGTGAACGAATACGCCTTTCGCCAGCCTCGGCAATACCTCCAAGACCAGGTAGTTGACGTCACTTCCCGGGGACACGGTGTGCGTCGAATCGATAAAGAGCACATCCCCTCGTCCGAGGTCGCTCAATTCGTCCAAGGCCAACTGCTGGATGGGAACATCGCGCAGTTTGATCGATCCTTCAGCCGACACATGCTTGAGATATTCGGTTGGAAAAGGATCAACGCAGGTAATGTCGATATTGTGACCGGCATCGTGCGCCGCTTGCAGCGCGATCCACGTCGAGGCACCGGCTCCCACCTGGATCATCCGACGTGGTGCAAGCGTCCGGACGAAGCAGTACAACAGATCTGATTCGACCGGTCCGTAACCCAAGGCGCCGTTGCTTTCGCCAGCGCGTCGTTGCAATTCACGGCCTGGCAACGTCGACGCGAGCTCTGGCGGGCAAATTTCACGGAGCCATCGAAGTTGGTGATCGATGTCCGTGCCGGCCACTCCCAGAAGCGAATACGGGCGCTGCCAGTTACGGTTTTGCTTCAGGGCGTGAATGTTGGGGATCTCACTGTAAAAGTGTCGAGGCAACACGTCGACGCCGACTCGCTGCCCCAATTCGAAGACCCCTCGCAATCGCGCCTTTCCCCAGTCTTTCGCTTTACGGACCCGCTGTTGCTGGATTAGCACCATGCGTGAAAACCTATCTCCGCGTTTGTGTCATTGACAGACGATGCCTTTAAACGGCGGCGCGATCGCTGCTTGAGAGCTGATCGAAGATCCACCGATAGGTGAGTTCCAGACCGTCCGCGAGCGTGATCGACGGCTCCCAGTCGTAGATCTCCTTGATCAGCGTGTTGTCGCTGTTGCGTCCCCGGACGCCCTTCGGCGCGTCCAGGTTGTAGTTGCGCTTGACGGTGATCCCCGCGATCTGCTCGATGATGCTGACCATCTGGTTGATGCTCACCAATTCCGAGCTGCCCACATTGACCGGTATCGCGCTGTCTCCCGCCGTCACCATCAGCGTTCCCTCCACGCAGTCATCGACATACATGAAGCTGCGAGTCTGTTCTCCGTCGCCCCAGATCTCGATCTCATGCCGTCCGGAGAGCACGGCGTTGGCGATCTTGCGGGACAACGCAGCCGGAGCCTTTTCGCGACCGCCATCGTATGTGCCTTCGACGCCATAAACGTTGTGGTAGCGGGCAACTCGCGTCTCGAGGCCGAAGTCCTCGCGGAAATGCCGGCACATGCGCTCGCTGAACAGCTTCTCCCAGCCGTAGCCGTCTTCGGGCATCGCGGGATACGCGTCGGCCTCCTTGAGCGCCGTGACGTCAGCGGTGACCTGCTTGTCGGCGGCGTACACACACGCCGAGCTGGAGAAAAAGAACCGACCGACTTCGGCATCTCGCGCCGCCATCAGCATGTGCGTGTTGATCAGCACCGACAGCATGCACTCGGCCTTGTGGGTCTCGATGAAACCCATGCCGCCCATGTCGGCCGCGAGGTTGTAGACGACGTCGGCGTCGCGGACGGCCTCATGGCAGTTCTCGAGCGCCGACAGGTCGAGCTGCTGCGCGTCGACACCGTCGGGAATCTGATACCACTCTTCGAAGGGTTTGATGTCCACGCTTCGGACCTGAAACCCCCGTTCGCGAAGAGTGCTGGCGAGATGACCGCCGATGAAGCCGCCGCCTCCCGCGACCAAGGCCAGTTTCTGGCCGCCGTCGCGAGCGCTTCCGGGCAGGTGTGCAATCTCCATGTCTAGATGTCCTTTCATTCGTGGGCGTTGTTGATGTCACAGAGCAAAGAATCAAAGCGCTCGCCGACGCGTGTGACGTCGAAGGTGCGTTCGGCGAAACGGCGAGCCGCGGTTCCCATCGCGGCTCGCGCGACCGGTGAAGCCAGCAAACTGTCCAGTGCGGCGGATGCCGCGTCGGCGTCGCCCGGGGCCACCACAATTCCGGCCTCCGCGGCTTCGACCATCTGAGCGACGGCGTTGTCGGGCGGCAGTAGCGCCAGCACAGGACGGCCGGCGCACAAATAGTTGAGAACCTTGGACGGGACCGAGTACCGGCTGGCGTTGCTTTCCAGCACGACGAGCAGCACATCCGCGCTCGCGAGCATGTCTGGCAGCTGCTCGTATGGCTGGTAATCAAGCAGGGTCAGTCCCGCTACATCGCCGGCTTCCGACTCCAACCACTCACGGCCCTTGCCTTCGGACACCACGACGGTCTGGCTACCTGCCGGCGCCGCCTGAGCGAGCCTGGATATCACGGACGGATCATGTTTGAGCCCAAGGGTTCCCGCGTACATCACGACCGGCTTACCGACCAGTCCGTGCGCCTTCGCCCACGCGTTGTCGCGAGGCCGCGAAGGCATCTCGTCGATCGCGGCCCAGTTCGGCACCACGTGTACCTTGCTTTTCCGGACTCCCCAGGCGTCGAGTTGCTCGATGAAGTTGTCGCTGATGGCGACGATCGCGGCGGCACCGCGCGCAACCCGGCGTTCAACACGTCCCGCGACCCAGCCGATCAGGCGACCCAGCCGGCCGAATCGGTCACGAGCAATAACCCTGATCGCCTCGCTGTAGATGTCTTGGTGCCAAAAGACGTAAGGCACCCGCCGGACCCGGAGCGACATAGTGAGTAGGAACATCGACAGCAACGGGATGTTGGACAGCACCACGACGTTCGGGCGGGCGGTCAAGATGGCACGGGTCGACATGCGGGCGTACTGCACTTCCTGGCGCAGCCGGGCGATCGCCGAGTAGCGGGCAAATTCGCTGCTCAGCTCGATAGCGCGCACCGCGAAGGACTCTGGATCGCCGTCACGTCGCTGCGTCGCACCCCGGCCGGTCGTGTACGACGCGCAATATTGGTGCTCGACGTGATGTCCTCGGCGGGCGAGCTCCCGACTCAGGTGCACCTGGCCGGGGTGGCCGGAGTAGTCGTGCACAACCAACCTCAATTGACTCAGTTGTGCTGGTGAAGGCTGGGGCGATAGGAGGGTGAGCGTTGCTCCGCCGCCGCGGGAGCGGCGCTCCGTACCCCCCAGGGGTCTTATGGCCTGCGGTCTGCTCTGCACTGGTGTCCCGCCTATAGAGGTTGTATAGCGGGTCGATACTCGACTATGAGTTTGTTAATCGACTTGTATTGCAACTTATAGTATGGATATCATCGTTTCAAGTGCTGAGCGGTATACAGGCATATGGGGGCAACCAGCCGCCGTGACCGCGACCCGGCCGGGTCGGTCTGCTTTCCACTTCTAAAGAGGAGGGCATGTCGTTCGTGGCCACACCGCCGGAGATGCTTGTGTCTGCGCCAGCAGTGGCGAACGGGTGCTACCTGATTTCTGAAGAGGGGGCGCAGTGACGACCGTTGTGACGGGCCGCCGGTACCAGACTCAGGGTCAAGTTGTCTTTGCGGTCGCTCTGGCAGTCCTTGTGGCCGTGGCGCTTTGGTGGGGGTTCCTGCGTGAGAACGTGCCCACGGCCGCCGCGGGCATTCGGGTCGAAGCAGACTTCACCGCCATGCCGAACGGGCCGGCACCCGACCATTTCGAAGGCGGCCAGCCTGCGACGGCGCTGTCCAGCCCCGATGACCCTGGCGACCAACTCAGAATTCAGCACGGCCGGTTGACCTACCAGCCCACAACGCAGGGCAGCGCAACCGCCTACTTCAGTTCCCCCGACCTCGGTTCATCGGTGAAGAGTATGGGCGCGCGGTTCGTCTTCCGGCCCGGATCCGGCACCCGGGGCGCCATCGGGCTCGTGGTGTCTCGCGGCATCGACAAACACTTTCCTCCGATCATCAGGCCGCTGCCGATCCATTTCGTCGTGACGCCGATCAACTGGTACATCGCCGTCGCGCGTAGCGATGGCGCACCCCTGGAGGTGGTCGCGGCCGACTTCCTTCAACACCCGCTGCGCGAAGACGGACAAACGGTTTACGAAGCGCGTTTGACGATCGAGGGCGCACAGGTCACGGTGGATTTGCCGGGAACGCACCAGCGCGTGAACGATCCGCGCTTTTCGGAGTGGCAGGGAAGTTTCGTCACATTCGAACTCTGGTCGAACCACGGAGCCACGGACTCCGTCGGGGGATTCGAGAAGATCTGGGCGACGGGCCGTAGGGACTGAGCCATGGCCAAAGATTTCTCGACGAGCACGTTGCGCGCCCTCTCGGGCGCCGCTGACCAGCTCTTCTCCAGTCTCAGCAACGGCCTGATCGTCTATGCGGTCGCGGTGGTGACTCCCAGCGAGAATTTCGGTCAAATCGCCCTGCTTCTCACGCTTCTCACCGCGGCCATCGGCGTGCTTCGCGGTGCGTTGGGCACACCGCTTCTGCTGATGGCGGGACGCGCCAGGTCCGACATCCGACGGGAGGGCTCGTTCGCAGTCACCAGCGCCCTGCTCATCAGCCCCATCGTCGGGGGTCTCATATTGATCGTCGCGGGGTCAGGGATCCTTATGCCGGCGATCTTGATCGTCATCGCGACGCCGATCGTGCTTGCCGAAGATGTTCTGCGATATGTCGCCATTGCTCAGGGCCGCGCACAGCTTGCGGCCTTCTGGGACGGCGTGTGGCTGGCCGGTTCGGCCGCTTTGCTGGTGGCCACCTGGGTGCACTTGCCGGTGGCCACCACTACCTACCTCCTTGCTGGATGGGCCGCCCTGGCCCTCCTCGCCCTGGTCGGATTGCTGGCCGGTATTCGCCTCGGCCCACGGCTCGGTCACTACCGGACTTGGATCGCCGACGGTTGGCAACATCGAGCGCGGTACGGCACCGAGTCCGGCCTTGAACAAACGATGTTGTTCGCGGTGCTGCTGTTCGTCGCTGTCGTTTTGAGTCCCGAGGCAACCGCCGCACTGCGTGGCGCCTCTGCACTACTGGCACCTGTCGCCATCGCGTCGAGTGCTGTTCCATTGGTGGTGATCCCAGAGAGCAAGCGACTCGGCATGTCACCGTCGCGGGTGTGGAACGCTCTTGCCCGAATCGCTCTGGTCGTGAGCTCCGGGTCGCTTCTGATCGGCGCGGTGCTTTACCTCCTGCCTCCCGCGGTCGGCGAACTCGTCCTCGGCCGCACGTTCGCAGCGGCGCAAGCGATCGTGCCCATCTTCGCCTTCGAGTACGCGATCGCAACGTGGATATTCGCGGTTATCTACTTTCTGCGCACCTTCAATCGAAGCGCCGATGTACTGAAGCTCAAGGTCGTCTGGGTACTGGTCATGCTCGTCACGGTGGTCAGCGGCGCATTGCTGTTCCATACAGCGGCAGGGGTCGCGGTCGGTATCGCGACCGCGGCCACGTTCATCGCGGCCTTGGCGCTGCTTCGGTTCAAGCCGTGGGCTAGGCCGTGCAGCTCGTCAAACGCGGAGCGCCTCCAGTCGGTGGTACCGGATTCAACGCGGGCCGGCCGAGGCGTTCCCGGCGAGGCTGCCGGGTCTGTCGCCGCAGTGTCCAGAACGATGCCGCCGGGGACGGGCCTACGCCCACACCAGATGACCCAGGTGAACGGGTCGCTGATCACGCTGTGGATCTTCGCGATCTTGGGGATCTTGACTCCCGCGATGATCATTCGCTTCACCGGTGTTGCCGGCAACTGGTATTGGCTCTGGTCGCTGCCGGCGACACTGATCTGCGCCGCGCGGTTCGCCTGGCTCATGGGCAACGGCGAACGGCGGTTGTTCGAAATGATCTTCTGGGGATACAGCTACGGTTTCATGGGCTTGGCCCCGTTGACTCAGCTTCGAGAAGGTCTTTGGCCCGACACCGTTCCCCACATCGACAATTCATACATCGCCGCCGGCGCGCTGATCGCCATCGTCGGATGTGGCGCATTCCTTGTCGGGGCCGGCGTGGACAACGCCACGTCGCTGGGACGGACCGCACAGGCGGTGACGCGCGCACACAACAGCGCCAACCAGTTGTTCAGCATCAATTACTCACGCACCATCCTGCTGTGCGGATTCGCCATTCTCGTCAACATCTATTACCTATCGCGCATCGGCTGGCTTCAATTCCTGCTGAGTCGTGAAGAAGTCACGGCGGCCGCAAGCGCCGCTTGGCCCTCGGCAATCCATCTGGACGTGATGGTTGGAGCATGCAGTGCCATGGCGTTGCTGGTGGCATTCATCGCGATGATGCGCTTCCGCTACGAAGCGAAGCGGGCGCAGATGTGGGGGGAGAGTGTCTCCTCAACTGTGAGACGCAGCAACGTGACGCTGATCGTCATCATCGGAGTTCTCTTGGCGAACACCATGAATCCGTTGTCAAATGCTCGCCAATTCGCCGGAACCGCAATTCTGGCCGCCGCCACAGCATTTGGGCTGTTCACCACCAAGCACCGTTTCCGTGTCGCCGGGTGCGGGTTCCTTGCCGGCATGTTCGTCATTTTCCCGCTCGCCGACGCATTCCGCTTCAGCCGGGAGGCTGAGCTGAAGGCAACGAATCCCATCCAAGCGCTGTTGTCAGGCGATTTCGATTCCTTTGCGCAAATGATGAACGGATATCTGGTCGCCTCGCGAGACGGAATTGTGCCCGGCAGACAGCTGTCCGGCGTGCTGCTCTTCTGGGTGCCGAGAAGTGTGTGGAGCCATAAGCCCGTCGACACGGCGCAATACATCGCGGACGGGCGAGGCTACAGCTTTACCAACCTTTCTTCACCACTGTGGATCGAGTTCTATCTGAACGGTGGCTGGGTACTGCTCGCCGTCGGTATGTTCGCCCTGGGTTTCGGCCTGCACCGTTGGGACACCCGGTTGGACGCGCAATTCGACCTCTACCGAATGCCGGGTCTGCTCGGATGTATTTTGCCGTTCTTCTTGATGATTGTGCTGCGCGGCCCGCTTTTGCAGGCTGCCACCTACCTGGGCTTCATCCTGGCTTTCGCCGCTTTCGTGCAGCGAAGGAAATTGAAGACTCGACCTCGCGTGCCCATCGGCACTCCCAAACCTCGGGCCGCGTCGGGCGTGCCGCATCACGGGACGAATTATGTCTACGCGTAAAACACGGCGCGGCGTGCGCCGCGGGATACACGTCGCTGTCGTCGCGGCGCTGGTGTCGATCGTCGGCGGTCTGGTCCACCAGGAGTTGCGCGGTATCGGCCACCCGCAGGGTCAAGGCCCATCGCATGACGTCGTGCCTTCGCTGGGAACGATGTTTGACTACAAGCCCACGTTGCTCATTGTCGGCGACTCGTACGCCGACACCTATCCCGACTTGGTTGCCGACAAAATGGGCTGGAGTCTGGCCCTCGACGCCCAAGACGGCACCGGCTTCGTTCACTGCGTCGACGTCGCAGCTCGGCATGTGCAGTACATTGACCCCCCACCGCCGCGTGTGCCGTTCATCGACCGGCTCGGTCGCGATGCGGCGACGTATAACGCCGACTACGTTCTCATCGACGGCGGCCGCAGCGACATGTGGGAACCGCCAGAGCAGGTGGCGGCGGCGGCTGACGAGTACATCAAAAACGTTCACTCGGACTGGCCGAAGGCCAAGATCATCGTTCTGCTGCCCGCCTACGCCACGCCGGATGTGGCGGCGAATTATCCCGCCGTAGCCGAAGCACTTCGGCGCACGGCCGAGAGCGTCGGAGCCTATGTGGTCGATCCGGTGGAGCAGGGCTGGTATCGCGACATCGATGTGAGGTCGTTGCAGAAAGACCGCATCCACCTCAATGACCACGGTGAGATCTATTACGCACGAAAGGTTATCGACAACCTCAAGCGAATGGGGTCCACATCATGACGGGCATGATGGCGCTGCTGACAATCGTGCGCCGTAGGTTCTTGCTCCTGATCACATGGGCCTTATTGGGCGCCGTCGCCGGTGGCGGGATCAACATGTTGCTGCCGGTCGTCTACGAGGCAACCGCAAAGATTCTCATTGCGACGCCTTACTGGAACGACTCCACCGCGATCGCCGATCCGAACTTCGGGGGGGACAAGACCTTCTGGTGGGACAAGACGCTCGCCGTGGGTGACGAATTCACCGGACAACGCTTGCCCAGCTATGCGCGGCTGGTGACCACACCGCTGGTCACCGAACCCGTTGCCGAGCGGATGGGACTGGGGGACGACGCCGGCGAAGATCTCGCCAAAAAGCTGAGCGGCCATGTGGTTCCCGAAACCATGTTGCTGGAAGTAAGTGCCCAAGACGCATCGCCGGTGAGAGCGGCGTCGATCGCCGACGCGGCGGCACGCCAGACCATCAATGTCATCAAGGCGGTCGAGCGTCCGCCCTACGCCGTGGTGTCTCCGGTGCAACCGGTACTCACCGTGCCCGCGGCCGTTCCGTCACGGCCTATCTCACCGCGAACACTGCAGAACATCGGCTGCGGCGCGATCATCGGGTTCTTGCTCGGACTGACCTATGTCGCGGCGTATGTCGGCGCGCGAGAAAGCCGACGGCTGGCCCGATTTGGAGGTGACGGCGCCGCGGCCGGTGAACTCGGCGGCGTGCTCGGTGTGCTGACGGCCGAGGATCACCTACCCGTCGGCGACGTCGGAAACGACGCCAGGTTGCTGCGCCTGGAAGTTGACCATCGCCTGATCCAGACCGGTGTCCAGTCGTTGGTGATGACGTCGCCCCAGCCCACCCCGGCCACCAAGAATGCCGCGGCGCTGCTTGCGGCCGCCTTGGCGGAAACGGGAGCACCCACCGTGGTCGTGTGCGCGGATTTCACTGCCGGAGAGGAAAACTCGACCGTCGGCCTGAGCGACCTGCTCGGAGCGCGGATGGCGCTGGACTCGGTCATTCTGACGGATGAGCGCAGAGGAATCAGCTGGATTCCGGCCGGCGCCGCGCCGACAAATCCGGCAAGGATGCTCACCGGCCCGAAGATGCGTGATCTTGTGATCGAACTATCCGGTCGCTACCGGCACGTCATCGTGGTCTGCCCGCCGCCGCTAGACGACGCCGATGTCGTGGACCTGGCGAGCCAAGGCGGCGCATCGATTCTGGTCAACTTCGTCCCGCAGACCGCCGCAGAGGAGCTTCACGAAAGCGAGAGCGAAAGGCTACTTCAGCTCGGCCTGGGCAGCTATCTGGGACGGGTCGTCGTTACCGGTGCGGCGTTCTCGCGGCCAGTCGAGATGCCGCCATTCGAGCGCCAAAGTTCAGCCGGGTTAATCCAGTCAAACACCGCGAACGGAGAATAATGGAGCTACTGAGAGGTTGGACGATCTTCAGGCACCGATGGCCGATCTTGCTTGCGTGTCTGGCCGTTGCGGTAGTCGGGGCGACCGTTTACTGCGCGAGCGACGACACGCGTTACACCGCGTCCACCGAGTTATTCCTCCGGGCCCCGGATGTGAAGACCTCCGCGGGTGCATATCAGGGCGACCTGTTCTCCCGGCAGCGGGCGCAAACATACGTCAAAATGTTTGACAGCGACGAGCTGGCGCAAATGGTCATCGACAAGCTCGGCCTGACCGTGACGCCGCAGCAGCTGGTGTCGCAGGTCTCGGCGGCTACGGTGAAAAACACTGTGCTGATGGTTGTTTCAGTCACCGACAGCAATGCCCAGCATGCTGCAAACATCGCCAACGGATACGGCGACGTCCTGGGAAACTTTGTCGCCAGGCTCGAAAACGTCGTCAACAACCCCGACATTCCGCCCCTGGTTCAGGTGGTGGCAAGGGCGAACCCGGCCAACGCCGAGGCTTCCGGCACTCCGGTCTGGATGGTCTTGTTCGCTGCGGTCACCGTGGCTCTGCTCATTGCGGCCGGCCTTATCTGGTTTCTTGAACATTTCGACACCAAAGTGAGGTCGCGGCGTCAGGTCGAGGAGATCACCGGATGCGAGATTGTCGGCAAGCTGCCCAGATCCAGAGCGATCGGCTCTGACGGCAACGTGGGCAAAGCATTTGACGATTCTGAAGAATTCAGACAGTCGGCACTGCGCTTGAGCCTCAATGTCGAATCTGTCCTGCAGCGACTTCCCAGAATCAAGGCCGAGATCCCACCTGTCGTCGCCGTCGTGGCCGGCCATGCCGGAGATGGAAGCACGGTCGTGACAAGGGCGCTCGCGCGTGCATTCGCCGAACGCAGGTGTGCCGCGGGCGTGGTCAGCTTGGATGGAACTCACCAAGAGTCACAGCAGCCAGGCCTGGTTGTGGCGGGGTCCGCGTTGGCGGAGACCGGTACCCGAGCGGATCCGGTGACAACGGTGTCGTGCTCGACAGCAACACTGGCCACCGAGATCCGCGGCCACGACACCATGTTGTTCGAGAGCGACGTCATCCTTATCGACACGCCTGCGTTCCACGAGTCGGTCGATGCCCAACTGGCGCTGTCGGCGGCCGACGCCGTGGTCCTGGTCGTGCGGCCGAACGCTAATACGACGCTTTCGCTGTGTCGACTGGTCGCCGCTATCAAGGCGCTCGATATGCCGGTGCTTGGTGTGGTCGTCAATCTGGCGACGGAGTCGTCGACGGTACAAGGGTTCTACCTCTGATGGTTCGGAATCGGATCTGGGCGGATTTGGAGTAATGGTAATTAAGTCGAACGCGGAACACCGTACGGCGGCAGCCTCCGCCCAAGAAAACGAATACGGCGAGGGATACAACTATGCAATCGGCAGCCCTCACATTCGGCATACCGCCCTCCGTGAACTATTGGAGGGCAAGATTACCGATGTAATCCAACAGGTGCTGGCTCGACAGGAGTCGTGCACGGTCTTGGAGGTGGGTGCCGGACACGGAAGTTTTACCGAAACTGTCCTCCGCGCAGGTGGGACCCCAACCTTGACCGAAATGTCGACGGCGAGCTTCGATTTCCTGAAGCGGAAGTTCGACGGCACTCCCGAGGTGCGAGTGATTCACGACAGCGACGGAAACGCACTGTTGAATGACGGCGCTCAATTCGACGTCATTTTGCTCATCTCGGTCATTCACCACATTCCCGACTACATTGGCGTGATTTCAGACCTGTGTGACAAGGTGCTCCGGCCGGAGGGGATCGTCCTGACGTTCCAGGATCCATTGTGGTATCCACGGCAGAACAAATTATCGACGATGCTGTCGTGGGGGTCCTATTTTGTGTGGCGGCTGGGCCAGGGGGAGTTCAAGCGCGGGCTGAAAACTCGGTGGCGCCGATTGAGGCGCATCTATGACGAGTCTGAGCCGGCCGATATGGTCGAATACCACGTTGTCCGCAAGGGCGTTGATGAATCTGCGCTTCTCGACTTGTTCGGCGCCCGGTTCACTGACATGAAATTGGATACGTATTTTTCTACACCCATGCCAGCACTTCAATCATTCGGTGCACGATACTTCCCCGACAACACATTTGGGATCTTGGCTCAGGGCCGTACGTGTGCTCATCAACTCGCTGATTCATCGAAAGCTTGAAGCGGTGTAGATGAACGGGCATCAGGTGGTGATAGTCGGCGCAGGTCCTTCGGGTATCGCGACGGCACTCAGTTTGCGTGACCGAGGTGTGCACCCGCTACTGCTGGATCGGGCCGACCAGGTGGGTGCGTCGTGGCGCGGACGCTACGAGCGCCTCAAGCTGAACACGCACCGGGATTACTCACACCTGCCCGAACGGCCTTTTCCACCAGGCACCCCAATTCTTCCCACGCGCGTGGATGTCATCGAACACCTGGAGCGGCACGCGCACGAGGACGGCATTGCGTTACGGCTGGATACCGAGGTACAGCGAATCGACAGACAGGCCGGCGGTTGGCGATTGCAGACATCCGATGGGATCGTCGACGCCTCGCAGGTCGTCGTCGCGACCGGATACGAGCACACGCCGGTCATTCCGGACTGGCCCGGAAAGGCCGGATTTACCGGCGAGCTCATACATTCCGCTGATTACCGCAATCCGACGCCTTACCTCGGCAAGCGGGTGTTGGTCGTGGGTGGGGGATCCTCCGGGTTCGAGATCGTCGCCGACGTCGCTACCGGCGGCGCGGCCAAGGCATGGTTGTCATTGCGCACGCCGCCCAACATCCTGCCGCTCTGGCATACGGGCGGGTTGATGAGCGACTTCATCACCAGGCTGGCCGGGCGGGCGCCACTGCGACTCTCCGATCGGTTCTCACGGGTGGCCCGCCGGATCAACTTTGGGGACCTGACCGAATTCGGCCTGCCGGTTCCGGCGGAGGGTCCCTTGGCGAGGGCGGCGCGCATCGGCAAGGCTCCCGCCATCGTCGACCGCGGCGTGATTGCGGCGATCCGAAATCGTTCGATCGAAGTGGTAGCAGAAATCGAAGCGTTCGACGCCGGCACCGTGTCCCTGCGGAGTGGCGTTCGGATCGAACCTGACGTTGTCATCTCGGCCACCGGTTATCGGCGCGGCTTGGAGCCGCTCGTCGGCCACTTGGGTGTGCTGGACGAGCACGCCGTGCCGCGCAGCGAGGGCGAGACAGCCGCCGCGGAGGGCCTGTGGTTCATTGGCTTTTTCTGCCGACCGGGGCTGATCGGCATGGTTGCTGAGCAATCAAAATACATCGCCGACCGCATCGCCGACGAGTTGCGGCATGCGGTGAGGACGTCGGCCTGACCGCTCGCCGCGGTTCGTGCGAGGACGCGGCTAGACGACGGCGCGCGTCAGGGCCTCGCGGTCGGTGAGGAACGGCATCGGCATCCGGCGCACAGACAACAACGCTTCCATGGCGTCGCCGGCGACCGGCCTCGAAAACAGGTAACCCTGCGCCCGTCGGCAGCCATGGTGCATCAACGCCTTTGCGGCGGCGGGGGTTTCGACACCTTCGGCAACCAGTTCGAGGTCGAACGCGTCGGCGAGGCCGATGATCGCGCGGACGATCGCCAGATCGTTGACGTTGGTGCCCAGGTCGCGCACGAACCGCGGGTCGATCTTCAGCGCGTCGACGGGCAGCCTTTTGAGATGCGACAGGACGGCGTAGCCGGTACCGAAGTCGTCGATGCAAGTCTGCACGCCGAGGTCCTTGAGCTTGGTCAGCGTGCGGGTGGTGCTCTCGATGTCGTTGACCACCGCCCGCTCGGTGATCTCCAGGCACAGCGAACCGTCGTCCATGCCGAACTCCGCGATCGTATCGGCGACCATCTTGACGAACCCCGGGCTGGTCAACTGCAGGGCGGAGACGTTGACCCGCAATGAGGCGCCTCGACCCACGCCGCGCGAGCGCCATCCGCTGAACTCCGCGCACGCGGTTCGCAGCACCCACCGGTCCAAGTCGCCGGCGAGGTTCATCGACTCGGCCACCCCGATGAACGAATCCGGCAGGAGCAGGCCGCGCGCCGGGTGTCGCCAGCGCACCAGCGCCTCGGTGGCCACGACGGCGCCCGTCCAGAGGTCGACCTCGGGCAGGTAGTGCAACAGCAGTGCGTCGGTGTCGACGTCGCCGTGCAGATGTCCGTGGATGTCGTTGCGAAACAGCCGCTTCAGCGAATTGTCGCTGGCCACGGCGATCTGGTTGCGGCCGGCGCGTTTGGCCGCAAGGACGGCTTCGTCGGCACGGTGCAGCAGGTCGGTGCCGCTGTCCCGGCCCGGCATGCCAGCGGCCACGCCGATGCTCACGGTCCGGGCGACGGTCTGGTGTCCGATGGTCAGACGTTCGTACACGGTTTTCCGGATCCGGTCGGCAAAGAGCTCCGCGGCCCGGGGCGTCATCGACCGGTCTGGAACGACGACGAATTCGTCGCCACCCAGCCGGGCAACCATGCCCCGGCTGCCGGCGCAAGAGCTCAGGCGATCGGCGAACCCGCGAATGAACCAGTCGCCGGCGGCGTGCCCGAGCGAATCGTTGATCGCCTTCAAACGGTCGAGATCGATGTAGAGCACCGCGACCGGGCCGGGCTGTCGCGGCGCGAGACGATCCGCAAGGTGGGCAAACAGTGCTCGACGGTTGCGCAGCCCGGTCAGATCGTCATGGTCGGCGAGATGGCGAAGCCGTTCTTCGGCCGACACCCGGGCCTGTAATTGCGCGAACAGAGAGGCCACTGTTGTCAGGGTGTTCTTCGCCTCCGTCTTCCATCTCCGGCCGCGGCCCTTGACGAATCCGAGCGCTCCGGTGGTGAGCGTTCCCGCGACCAGCGGTGCGGCGGCCACCAGCGGCGCGTTGCGGCCGCCGCCAGTGAACCGGGGAAAAAGGAAGCGCCCTCGAATTTGCGGTGGACCGTCACGAGTTCTTTGCCGTTGTCGCACACAGCCAGCGCCGGGTGGTCGCTGGTGAAGGAGACGACGGCGAACGGGTCGGGGTTGGCGACGTCGGAGCGCGCGGGCCACTCCGCGGCCAGTACCGACGCGCGGATGTTGTGGTCGCTGTAACGCAAGAAGGCGTAGTCCAGATCAAAGTGTTCGACGAGCTGTGCCAGCACCTCTTCGCTGGCCTGGGTGGCGGTCGAGGCGCTTGCCTCCAGCAGATGATTGGCGACGGAGGTGATGAGGGCCAGATCGGCCGTCACGGTGTCCTCCGATCTGGCACGGATGCCGGCCCCGTTCGGAAACAGTGAGTTCCCCGTCGGGCTGGCGCAACGGCTTAAGGGAATTAGTTCAGTTATTGAATAATACATAAATCCAGCCGCGGCGCCGGACGTGGACGTGACGCCTTCATCACAGGACTTAACGCCGCAGCATTCCCGGCGGGCGTTCGCCGCTAGCGGCGGGGCCGAGTCGTGGCGCGGATTGGGCCGTCGGCAATCATGGTGAAATGCAGGGTGAGCGGGAAATCAGCTTCGAGGGAACGGATTTCGACGCCGCGGACTATCGTTGCCAACGCCAGCGTGACCATGAGCATGGCGAAATGGTTGCCGATGCAGGACCGTGGCCCACCACCAAATGGGACATACTGCCAACGATTCATGGCCTTGAATTTTTCGGGGCTGAACCGCTCAGGGTCGAATCGGAGTGGGTCCTTCCACAGCATCGGATCGCGCTGGACAGCCATCCTCCCGACGATCAGCATCGTGCCTTTGGGAACCACATAGCCGTCCACCTCGACATCCTGGTGCGCCAAGCGCGTCCCGGTGGGCGTCGGCGGGCACAGGCGAAGTGTTTCCCGGATGACCTGCGTGGTGTACCCGAGCTGCGGAATGTCGTCGGGCGTCAACGGCCGATCGGGCAGGGCCGCAACCTCGGCCGCAACGCGGTCCTGCATTTCAGGGTTGTTGCCCAACGACCACAAGGCGTGCGTCAGCGTGGTTGCGGTGGTGTCGTGGCCGGCAAAGACAAAAATGATCAGCTCGTCGCAAATCTCCTGATCTGACAGACCAGCCCCGGTTTCGGGGTCCTTTGCGGCGAGTAAGGCCCGCACCAACGGCGCGACACGTGTCGCATCGACGCGGCAGTCATCCAGAATCTCCTGCGTCAGCGCATGAAGCTGGGCGCTTGCCGCCCGTGCCCGGCGACGCGCGGGCGTCGGGAGCCAGGCGGGGGCCCGCAAGGGGCGCGTCGCGCGCCCGATCGCGTACGACAACGCAACCCGCAGCGGCTCGGCGAGTTCGTCGGTCCGCTGCTCGAGGTCGAGTCCGAGCACCGAACGGCCGAGGGCACGCAGGGTCAGTTCGCGGCACTCGGCGTCCAGATTGATCTCAGCGCCCTCCTGCCACCGCTCGACGATGGCTTGGGCGGCCTGCGCCATATGACCACCGAATTCGTTCACTCGCTGCTTGGTGAACACCGGCTGCAAGGTCCGCCGCCTCGGCTTCCAGGGCTCGAAGGGGAGGACTGTGAGGTTGGAGCCGAGGATTCGGCGCATCTCAGTGAAGACCGGTGTCGTCTTGTCCACCGAGGCGTCCTTGACGCTCAGGACATCGCGGATCGAACCCGGTGACGTCACCAACACCATCGGGGGCATCAGCCAACGCGGGCCCAGCTTGAACGCGGTCACGGGGCCGCCGGCATCGCGGAGCCGTTCGGTACCGGTGCTGAATTGTTTCACCGCCGCAAGGCGTTGCCGATAAGGCATCGGGTTGATCGGTGGTCGTGGTAGCGACCGCAGCGCGTCGCGCGGACGGACGTGATTGTCAACCACGGCTACCTCCCCAGGATTGCTTCGCGCAAGACTGACTCGCAAGCTTATCGAGAGTTGGCAACGAGACGCTAACTGATCGCATTGCGTCGCAGATGGACTCGGCTCGCACTACGTCGACTCTGCACGGACGCCGGAGGCGCCGCACTGAACCGGAGTACCAGGACGGTCGCCTCCTGTGGATCAGTCGCGGTCAGCCGCGCGAAATCGCCTTGTAATCGTGCTAATTCGTCGCCGAAGCGCGGTGAGACAGTGGTGAGCTCTTTCGTGCTTCGCGCATGCAGAAACACCGGAGACAGCGGCTGGACAGCGAGGCCCTCCCGCTCGGCCAGAATCCACACCGCCTGTGCGGCTGACCCACCCCTGGCGTAATCGCCCAGGCTCTCCCCGGCCACCGTGATCGTCGCCAGCGCGGAGCTGGCGCGGATCCGGTCGCGCATATCGTCACCCAGCGCGTCGCCGGCGTCCCAGTCGGCAAGGTGAGCCATGACATCGGGTCGACGCAGAACCTCGAGCATCGCCTCGTCGCCGTCATCGAGCTCGAGGGTTCGTATGTCGAGTCCGGTGTCTGGATCGGGATGCCCAGGCAGGCGCAGTTCTGCGAACAT
Source organism: uncultured Actinomycetota bacterium (assembly GCA_963796825.1). Classification (GTDB taxonomy): domain Bacteria; phylum Actinomycetota; class Actinomycetes; order Mycobacteriales; family Mycobacteriaceae; genus Mycobacterium. The sequence continues at coordinate 430,189 of CAWCNE010000002.1, read as the reverse complement.
CTCGTCGTGCAGTCGAGGCGTCAAATAGCGGATGCGGTCAGCAGCGCCGAAAATCGTTGCAGCACGGGAAATCTGGCTCTCACCGGTAAGCAGGCTGAGACGCGCGCCCTCGCGCTCGGCGGCAGCGGTGAGCAACTCGATGACTCTTTCGTCGATCGGTTGAGGGCTCCCGTGGTGGCGGTTGGTTCCACGAGCCAGCATCGGCGCATACAGCTCCGCCAACGCAGGGTCGCCGCCTCTTTGGTAGACCAACGTGGCTCGCAGGGGAGTCCCATGAACGTTTTCGGCGATGCTGATGGGACCGAGAAGTTCGTGCGCTGCGGCGGCGATCCGGATATTGAACAGGGCCGCGCCCAATGCGACAGCACTGCCACGCAACCCGAAGTCCATCGATGATGTGTGTTCTGCGGCCAGGCTGATGGCGACTTCCGATGAGTTGGCGTCGATTCGCCAAGGCTGGCTGTTCCCACCCGATGGCGCGCGCGTCGCAGCGAAGACGACGGGATCGTCAATCGTCGAAGGCGCTGGCGGACTGGGTTGTTCGACGGTAGGTGCGGTTGGCTGCCGGGCCATCTCCGGTTCGTCGAGGTGGTCGAGCGCCCATCCGACGTCGACGCGGCACCGACCGGACCGAAGGACTTCGTCCAGACCAATTCGGCGCACCGCCTCGGCCACCGCTGAGGCGCCGATGACGACATCAGACGCCAACTGAGGCCAGGTCGACAGCGTCCGGTCGACCTCGATGAGCGAGGCGGTCGCGCGCGACGATAGTTGTTCGGCCTCGAGATGGCGCAACATATGCGGGATCTTGTCCCGGCTGCTCATGCCAGGCAGGAGCTCGACGTCAAGCTGGCCCAATAGCCCGTGCAGGATGCGACGCTCGGGTTCTAGATCGAAGCGTTCGACGTCGAGCATTCCTCGGTCACTGGTCGCCATCACCACCGGAATGCGCTTGTCTCGAGCAGAGATACGCAGGACGGCCTTCATATCGAGCGAATCGCATTCCTCGACAACAACATCGAGTCCAGTGAGAAAGGCCTCGACCGTCTCTGGGGTCAGCCCCACATCGAACACTTCCACCCGCAGGTAGGGGTCTAGCTCGGCGATTCTGCGCGCTGCCACGTGAGCTTTGTTGAGCCCGAGATCGAACACCGTGGCTGGTACCCGATTCAGATTCGACAATTCGAGATGGTCGAAATCCGCCAGCCGGATGCAGCCACACAGGCCCTCGAGCGCCAGGGTATGCGCGATGACATGGCCGACGCTGAGGCCGGCGACTCCGATCGTCATCGAGTGCAGCCTGGTCTGCTCTTGAGCGGTGATGTTGTTTCTATTGCGATCGAGCCGCAGCGTCTGAAACCCCAGCGGGCCAAGGACCGCGACGACGGCGCGCCGCCACGGATAGTAGGCCCAACGCACGTGTTCGGTCAGGACCTCGTCGCTCGGCGCCGGGCGAAGTTTCCTCAGACCGGCGATCTGTTCCTCGCTGTGATCGAAGATCTCGATCGAGGGGTCTGCCCGCAATCGGTCCAGCAGCTCGTGATCGGCGGCCGATCCGGGATCCAAGACCTGTGCCGTGTGAGCGATCGCGCTGGGGTCGGTCACGCTGCCCCCGTCTCGCTATGAGCGTCTCGAACCCGTTGCCTGGCACCCATCGTGGGTGGTTTCAGCGTAGCCTGGAAGCCAATCGGCGGTCGCGGCTCGGGGGAAGGCTTTGCCAGCAATTGCCGATCATGCCGCAACCAGCGCAATTCGGGCCATAACTATTTGCGGCAGCGTCAAGGGAAACTACAGTATCTGAACATGTCCATGTCGCTGGATGATCTGGTCACGGAGGCAGCCGCTCAATTGATGGCCGCCACCGCGGTCGATCATGCCGCGATCTGTCAGCGAGTGGTCGGCGATCTGGTCACCCGCCTGGGCGTGGACATCGGCTTCCTGCGCCGCACCGACCACGCGATTCGCGCGACGATCCTTGTTGCCGACTGGCCGCCGCGGGAGAACGTCCCCGATCCCGACCCGATCGGCGTGGTGTACTTCGCCGAGGCCGACTCGGTCTTCGGGCTGATCGAAACCTTCACGGAGCCCTACATTTTGCGGCCTGACCCGGCGAACTCGGACTACCAACGCAGTATCGAGGAAGGCACCGGAGCCCCCCAGACGTCCATGGCGGCGGTTCCTCTTCTCTCCGGAGAGCTCACCACGGGGACGCTTGGCTTCGTGAAGTTGGGTGACCGCGAGTGGCTGCCGAACGAACTGCGCGCGTTGAAGGCGATTGCCGCCTTATTCGCCCAACTGCTTGCCCGTGTGGCCGCCGAAGAGCACACCCAGTTCCTGGTTGACCACGACGAGCCGACCGGCCTGCTGAATCGCCGGGCGTTGATCGCGCACCTGGAGGAGCGGCTGGCCGAGGGTCGGCCCGGTCCAGTCGCCGCCCTTCAGATCGATATCGATCGCCTGAAGTTGATCAACGATCACCTCGGGCAGAACGCCGGGGACCGATTCATCAAGGCATTTGCCGGGCTACTGCAGGAAACAGTTGAAACACCTTCTGTTATCGCCCGATTCGGCGGAGATGAATTCGTCGTGGTGCCGACGGCCCCGATGGACATCGACGATGCCGAAGATTTTGCGCAGCGCGTACAGCGCGGAGTCACCCAGCAGATCGAGATCGATGGTGAAACAGTCAGCCGCACTGTGAGTGTCGGGGTCGCCGTCGGTGGGCCTGGAGTCGACAACACGTCGACACTGCTGCGGCGGGCGAATCAGGCTCTGGTGTCGGCTAAGGGTGCGGGGGGCCGTGCGGTCGCTCGATTCAGCCCAGAGTTGTCGGACAAGTATGCGATTCGCAACGACATCGAGTTGCAGTTGGAAGGGACGATCGACAGCGGCAGTGGGGCCCTGGTGCTGCACTACCTTCCCGAGTTCGATATGCGCACCGGCGAGGTGCTCGGCGCCGAGGCGCTGGTCCGATGGCAGCATCCGACTCGGGGCCTGATGATGCCCGATTCCTTCATCAGTGTGGTCGAGTCGATCAACCTGGCCGGTCGGCTCGGGCGCCTGGTGATGCGTTCTGCCTTCGAGCAATTCAGCATCTGGCGCTCGCGCGGCGTCGGAGAGCACGCTGTGATCCGCGTGAACGTGTCCCCGGTGCAGCTGGTCGCGGAGGGAACGGTCGACCTGGTTGCCGCGACGCTCGAGGCGTTTGGCCTGGAGGCGAATACCGTGTGCCTGGAGATCACTGAAAGTGTTGTCGTGCAAGACATTGACGCCACCCATAAAACACTTGCCGGCTTGAAAGACATCGGGGTGCAAATCGCCATCGACGACTTCGGCACCGGCTACAGCGCGCTGGCGTACCTGAAGTCTTTGCCGGTCGACACACTCAAGATCGATCGCGGCTTTGTCCGAGAGCTCGGCACCGATGAAGGCGACCAAGCCATTGTGCGCTCGATCATGTCCTTGGCCGACGCCTTCCAGCTGCAAGTCGTCGCCGAAGGAGTCGAGACCGCTGCCGCGGCGCGGACGCTACTCGACTTCAATTGTTATCGCGCACAAGGCTTTCTGCTGTCCCGACCGCTGGAGGCCGACGCGATGGAATCGCTGTTGGCCAAACGCTACGTGCCGATGGACTTCTATCAAGCCGAGTCGTAATCAGGTGGCCGTCGACGCTCGCGAACTGGTCCCCGACTGAACGCAGAACCGTTGACTGAGCAGCCGAGTTTCCATCAGGATTTTGGAAACCTGTTCTGGCTTGGCGTGATGGACGAAATCGTGGCGGTCCCACCACATCATCTTGGTCTGGTAGCGCTCGCTGGGATACGGCGTCGCGGGAATGGAGGACACCACTCCGCCCGACGAGCGCCAGCGATTCAGCGCGTACGCCGCCGCGGTGGCCATGCAGAATTGATTGTCGAGCAGCGCCATCATGTGGAAAGCGCTACGGGCCATGGCCTCGGTGATCCGATGGCTGCGATCCGGATCATCGATTGCCCAGGCTGATTTCATCTCGAGGACTCCGAACGGCACCCGGTCGTTGATCACATTGCGCACCACCTGCTGGCCGGGTTGGCCCGCCCACTCGGCGACCGCATGCGAGTCATCGGCTGACCTCAGCGGTCCGATCGCTCGCAAGCCTGCGACCGTCCGGCCGGCGTCGTCGATGACCGCGAAAAACATGACCGTGTCGGCACCGCTGCGCAACGCGCCGGTGTCGAGTGCGCACTCGACGCCATGCTTGCGATAGTTGCGCAGCGCGCCGTCCGCGTACTCGGTCCATAGCGCCCGGTCAGCCTCGGGCGCGGAAACCACCAGGGTGCAGTTGATGTCGGGGTCGTACCACTCCAGGCTTTCCCGGAGCGTGAACCCGTCGGTCTCCGGGGGTTCGAACGGACCGATCGACATGGGTCTCACCCGGCCTGGCTGCCGCGCCGATGCGTACCCGCCACAGAATTCGGCCACAGCCCATCGCCGATTCGTGGCTGGGCAACCGCCAGCGTGCAGTAGAAGTGGGGGCCACCCCAGCGGAAGCTCTTCCGAATGAACTTCTCAGCCGTTGTGTGATCCATCGAAACAGTGGTCATCTGGGACCCTTCCCTCGCGAGGGGCCAACTTCCAGTTTGTTTCGTGGCACTTTTAGTGCTCATAGAATGAGTTCGGGCTTTTTTATAAACCTTCTACTCGACAAACTCAGTAATTCCAATATTCAGTTTTTGAACTGACGGAGCGTGTTAAAGATTCGGATCTCATATGGAGGTCCGGTCGGTTGGACGATACTACATTTTTTACCCTTTGACCTGCAACGCGGCATTTCGGGTTGATCGGGTGGGGGCCGCCGCTGCAATCGCCTCGCGATGTCGACATGTGATTCGAACATAGGCTGTTGAGGCACCTTAATTGCCGGCGGAAACGCGCCGAAAGCGTTCTGGAACGTTCGACAAAAACCTGTACTTAAGCAACAGGTAAACGAAGCTGAGCAAAACCGGGCCAAAATTACGTAACCCTTCTCAGGAATACGTGAACGCGCGCATCCGTGTCTGGAGCGAGGGCATGATGCCGGCTGTTGCTCGCGGTCTTGCGGGCGGAGCTCCGTCGCCAGGACTCGAACCTGAACTGTCTGAACCAAAATCAGAAGTGCTGCCGATTACACCACGACGGATCGCTTCGACCAGCGGTGAAGACCGCGTCCACTCTAGACGACCGTGCGGGCCGATCGCGGACCGCAGCCGAGGGATAACCTGTTAGACGTGGCCGCGCCGGATAAGGAAACCAAGGCGCCCCGCACCAGGATGACCGGTAGCGAGCGCCGCCACCAACTGATCGACATCGCGCGGTCGCTGTTCGCCGAACGGGGCTACGAAGGAACCTCGATCGAGGAGATCGCCCTTCGTGCCAACGTCTCCAAGCCCGTCGTCTACGAGCACTTCGGCGGCAAAGAAGGCCTGTACGCGGTCGTCGTCGACCGCGAGATGTCGTCGCTACTGGACCGCATCACGTCGTCGCTGACCAACAACCGGTCCCGGGTGCGGGTCGAAACGGTGGCACTGGCGCTGCTGACCTATGTCGAGGAACACACCGATGGATTCCGGATCATGATCCGCGACTCCCCGGCATCGATCAGCTCGGGCACCTACTCCAGCCTGCTCAACGACGCCGTCAGCCAGGTCAGCTCGATCCTGGCCGGCGACTTCGCCCGCCGCGGGCTTGGATTCCGACCTTGCCCCGCTGTACGCGCAGGCGCTGGTCGGATCGGTGTCGATGACCGCACAGTGGTGGCTCGACACCCGGGAGCCCAAGAAGGAAGTGGTGGCCGCCCACCTGGTCAACTTGATGTGGAACGGCCTGACCCATCTGGAAGCCGACCCGCATCTGCAAGGCGAGTAGCCACCAGACATCTGCTGGTCTCCAAATGCCCTGCCGTGACGGATCGTTGATGGCGCTGGGTCAATATTGACGAGGTGGTAACCCATACAATGGCGGCATCATGACCGCATCGGGGCCGGAGTCTGTCGTAACCCCGATCGCGGGGCTGGTGGAGTTGGCGCTACGCGACGCCGACGCTGCAGCGACTCATCGACCTGGCGGCCGATCGACCCGAGGAATTGGCGTTGGTCGGACCGGCCAGCGCGCGCCTGTTCGTCGGCCGGCGCGCTGGCCCGGCAGGGGCCGCTGCTGGTCGTCACCGCGACCGGTCGAGAGGCCGACGACCTATCGGCCGAGTTGCGCGGCGTTCTCGGTGACGCGGTCGCGATGTTCCCGTCCTGGGAGACGCTGCCGCACGAGCGGCTATCGCCCGGTGTCGACACCGTCGGCGCCCGGATGATGCTGCTGCGTCGGCTGAGGCATCCGCAGGACGCCCGGCTCGGCCCGCCGCTGCAGGTGGTGGTCACCGCGGTCCGTTCGCTGCTGCAGCCGATGGCCTCGCGACTTGGATCTGGCCGAACCCCTCACCCTGACCGTCGGTGACGAGCTGGCCTTCGAAGCCGTCATCACCCGGCTGGTCGAGCTGGCCTACACGCCGGGTGGACATGGTCGGGCGGCGCGGCGAATTCGCGGTCCGCGGCGGCATTCTCGACGTTTTCGCGCCGACCGCCGAGCATCCGGTACGGGTCGAGTTCTGGGGCGACGAGGTCAGCGAGATGCGGATGTTCGCGGTGGCCGATCAGCGGTCGATCCCCGAGATCAGCGTCGACTCCGTGGTCGCGGTCGCGTGCCGCGAGCTGTTGCTGACCGACGATGTGCGGGCGCGAGCGGCCGAGCTGGCCGGACATCAGCCGGCGCCCGAGCACGGCGTCACCGGCGGCGTCGGCGACATGCTGGCCAAGCTCGCCGAGGGCATCCCGGTCGACGGCATGGAGGCACTGCTCTCGGTGCTATGTCCCGCGGAGAGTGGGGCAATGGCCCTGCTGACCGATCAACTGGCCGACGGCACGCCGGTGCTGGTCTGCGACCCGGAAAAGGTCCGAACCCGGGCAGCCGACCTGATCAAGACCGGCCGCGAATTCCTCGACGCGTCCTGGTCGGTGGCCGCAGTGGGTGGCGATTCGCCGATCGACATCGAGCAGCTCGGTGGATCGGGCTTCCGCGGACTCGAGAGGTGCGCGAGGCCGCGCGCCAGTCCGGGCACCCGTGGTGGACGCTGTCCCAGCTGTCCGACGAGTCGGCAATCGAACTGGACATCCGGGCCGCCCCGTCGGCCCGCGGCCATCAGCGCGACATCGACGAACGTGTTCGCGATGCTGCGCGCGCACGTCGCGACCGGCGGGTCGGCCGCCGTCGTCGCACCCGGTACCGGAACCGCGCATCGGGTCGTCGAGCAGCTGGCCGAATCCGATACGCCGGCAACGATGTTGGAGCCGGGAGCCGAGCCCAAACCCGGGGTCGTCGGCGTGCTCCAAGGCCCACTGCACGACGGTGTGGTCTTCGCCGGGCGCGGACCTGGTGATCGTCACCGAGACCGACCTGACCGGCAACCGGATGACCGCCACCGACGGCAAACGGCTGGCCGCCAAGCGCCGCAACACCGTCGACCCGCTGGCGCTGACCGCGGGCGACCTGGTGGTGCACGACCAGCACGGCATCGGCCGGTTCGTGGAGATGACCGAACGCACCGTCGGCGGCGCGCGTCGCGAGTACCTCGTGCTGGAGTACTCCTCGAGCAAGCGGGGGCAGAACGAGACCGACAAGCTTTACGTGCCGATGGATTCGCTGGATCAGCTGTCCCGGTATGTCGGTGGGCAGGCGCCGTCGCTGAGCCGGCTCGGCGGCAGCGACTGGACCAACACCAAAACCAAAGCGCGCAAAGCGGTTCGGGAGATCGCCGGCGAGCTGGTGGCGCTGTACGCCAAGCGGCAGGCCAGCGCCGGCTACGCGTTCGGCCCGGACACCCCGTGGCAGGCCGAGATGGAGGACGCGTTCGGCTTCACCGAGACCATGGACCAGCTCACCGCCATCACCGAGGTCAAGTCCGACATGGAAAAGCCGGTGCCGATGGACCGGGTGATCTGTGGTGACGTCGGCTACGGCAAAACCGAGATCGCGGTCCGGGCGGCGTTCAAAGCGGTCCAGGACGGCAAGCAGGTCGCGGTGCTGGTGCCGACCACGCTGCTGGCCGACCAGCATTTCCAGACGTTCACCGCGCGGATGGCCGGTTTCCCGGTCCGGATCAAGAGCCTGTCGCGATTCACCGAGGGCGCCGAATCACGCGCCGTGCTCGACGGGATGGCCGAGGGCAACGTCGACATCGTGATCGGCACGCATCGGCTGCTGCAGACCGGGGTGCGGTGGAAGGACCTCGGCCTGGTGGTCGTCGACGAGGAGCAGCGCTTCGGTGTCGAGCACAAGGAGCACATCAAGTCGCTGCGCACCCATGTCGACGTCCTGACGATGAGCGCCACCCCGATCCCGCGCACGCTGGAGATGAGTCTGGCCGGCATCCGCGAGATGTCGACGATCCTGACGCCCGCCCGAGGAGCGCTACCCGGTGCTGACCTACGTCGGGTGCGCAGGACGACAAGCAGATCGCCGCGGCGCTGCGCCGGGAGCTGCTGCGCGACGGGCAGGCCTTCTACGTGCACAACCGGGTCAGCTCCATCGACGCGGCCGCGGCGCGGGTGCGGGAGCTGGTGCCCGAGGCCAAAGTCGCCGTCGCGCACGGGCAGATGCACGAGGAACTGCTGGAGACCACCGTCGAGGGATTCTGGAACCGCGAGTTCGACATCCTGGTGTGCACCACGATCGTCGAGACCGGCTTGGACATCTCCAACGCCAACACGCTGATCGTCGAGCGGGCCGACACCTTCGGGCTGTCCCAGCTGCACCAGCTGCGTGGCCGGGTCGGCCGCAGCCGGGAACGCGGCTACGCCTACTTCCTGTATCCGCAGCACACGCCGCTGACCGAAACCGCCTACGACCGGCTGGCGACGATCGCGCAGAACAACGAGCTGGGCGCCGGTATGGCCGTGGCGATGAAGGACCTGGAGATCCGCGGCGCCGGCAACGTGCTGGGCGCCGAGCAGTCCGGGCACGTCGCCGGGGTGGGCTTCGACCTCTATGTTCGGCTGGTCGGCGAGGCGGTCGAGGCGTATCGCGCCGCGGCCGACGGGCAGACCGTCGCTCAGTGCCGAGGAGCCCAAGGACGTCCGGATCGACTTGCCGGTGGATGCGCACCTGCCGCCGGACTACATCCCCAGCGACCGGTTGCGGCTCGAGGGATATCGGCGGCTGGCCGCCGCGGCCGACGATGCCGATATCGACGCCGTCATCGAGGAGCTGATCGACCGCTACGGAACGCTGCCCGAAACCGCCGAGCTGCTGGTGGCCGTGGCGCGACTTCGGCTGGTCTGCCGCGCCGCGGGCATCACCGAGGTGTCGGCGGCGTCCGCGGCGACGCTGCGGCTGTCGCCGCTGACCCTGCCCGACTCCGCGCAGGTGCGGCTGGCCCGCCGGTATCCGGGCGCGCGCTACCGCGCCACGACGTCGACGGTGCAGGTTCCGATTCCGCGGGCCGGTGGTGTGGGCGCACCGCGCATCCGCGACTTGGAATTGGTGCGGATGGTGGCCGAATTGGTGGCGGCGCTGGTCGGTAAGCCGGGAGAATCGGGGCACGGGGACACGAGCGGCGCGCACGATGACGTTCGCCGGATTGAGGAGGCGCGATGATTCCGTCGACGACGATGACCCGGCGAGCCGGGGTGAGGAGTGGCGCGATGACCGTCATCTTGGTCGACCCGCGCCGGCCGTCGCTGGTCCCGGTGGAAGCCATCGAGCTGCTCTCCGGTGAAGTGCAGTACACCGAGGAGATGCCCGTCGCGGTGCCCTGGTCGCTGCCGGCGGCGCGCCCGGCGCACACCGGGGAGGATGCCCCGGTGTTGTTGTCCTCGGACCCCGACCACCCGTCGGTCACGGCCCGGTTGGCCGCCGGTGAGCGCCTGATCTGCCGCGCCCGGCCGACAGCCGGGGGAGCGGCTGGTGGACGCCGTCGCGATGATGGACAAGCTGCGGACCGCCGGGCCCTGGGAAAGCGAGCAGACCCACGACTCGCTGCGCCGGTTCCTGCTGGAGGAGACCTACGAGCTGTTCGATGCGGTCCGCAGTGGCGACGCCGATGCGCTGCGCGACGAGCTCGGCGACGTGTTGCTGCAGGTGCTTTTCCATGCGCGCATCGCCGAGGACGCGCCGCGGCATCCGTTCGCCATCGACGATGTCGCCGATGCGCTGCTGCGCAAACTCGGCAACCGGGCTCCGGGAGTCCTTGCCGGAGAGTCGATTTCGCTCGACGAACAGTTGGCTCAGTGGGAGGAGCGCAAAGCTCAGGAGAAGCCGCGCAACTCGGTGGTGGACAACGTGCCGACCGGTCAGCCGGCTTTGGCCTTGGCGCACAAGGTGATTCAGCGAGTTACTCGGGCCGGTTTTCCCGTCGGATCTGATTCCGGCGGACGTCACGTCGATCACGGTGACGGCCGACGTCGACGCCGAAGACTCCTTACGCACGGCGGTACTGGAATTCATGGACACCGTGCGTGGCGTCGAGAAGGCGATCGCCGCCGAGCGTCGCGTCCGCGGATGTTCGCCGCGGAGCTGGATGTCGCCCCGGTCGGCTCGATCACCGAGGACGAGTGGCGCGCATGCTGGCCGGCGGACGGAGCGGAATCCGAACCCCATCCAGAGCCCGACGAGCCGGCGTCCGACGAGCCGGGGTCCGGCGAGGCCGATCCGCCGGCCGCCTAGGAGCCGTTGCGCCGAGAATCGTATTGACGGCGCGAAAACACGCTGTGACGCGCTGATGTTCGACACGCCCGGCGGCGGCGCGCACGCCCGGTTAAATGCAGCTAGGGCGCGCGATCATCGTTGCTGGATAAGCGGGGTGGGGCCGGTCCCCGGCATCCGGCGACGGCGTGAGACACCCGATTCGCGTGGGACCATGGTCGAGAAGTCGTGTTTAGGGGAGTTCTGTGTCGCCGGTCCGTTGGCTGCGCGCGTTGGCCGTCGTAGGCGCAACGGCGCTGCTGTTGGCATCCAGCTGTAGCTGGCAGCTCGGCCCCTACATTCCCAAAGGTGTCCCGCCGCCGGCGGGCGCCATCGTGCCGCCGGTCGACACCTACGCCAAGGGGCGGCCCGCCGACCAGTTGCACGCGTGGGCCGCCGCGCTCGCCCCGGCTCTGCACATTCCGGTGACCGCGCTGGAGGCCTACGGCTACGCCGCGCGGGTCGCCGAGGTGGAGAACCCGAACTGCCATATCGCCTGGACGACGCTGGCCGGCATCGGGCAGGTGGAAAGCCATCACGGCACCTACCACCACGCGACGCTGTTTCCCAACGGTGACGTGCGTCCGCCGATCAGGGGTGTGGTGCTGGACGGAACCAACGGCACCATGCGCATCATCGACAGCGAGCCGGGCGGGATGGACGGCGAGCCGGACACCGTGCGGGCGATGGGGCCGATGCAGTTCATTCCCGAGACCTGGCGGGAATACGGCGTCGACGCCAACAACGACGGCAAGATCAACGTCGACAACATCGACGATGCCGCGTTGTCGGCGGCGGGCTATTTGTGTTGGCGCGGGAAGGATCTCGCCACACCGCGCGGGTGGATCACGGCGCTGTGGGCCTACAACGACTCCGACGTCTATGCCCGCGCCGTTCGCGACTGGGCTACCGCCTATGCGGCGGGGCACTCCCTCTGACGCGCTAGGCTCTTTAGGCTACTGGTGGCAGTTGTAGCCGCCACGACGCAAGGAGAACCAGTGCCGATTATCGAGCAGGTCGGGGCCCGCGAGATCCTCGATTCCCGCGGCAATCCGACGGTCGAGGTCGAGGTGGCCCTGATCGACGGGACGTTCGCGCGGGCCGCGGTGCCCTCCGGCGCGTCGACCGGCGAGCACGAGGCCGTCGAGTTGCGCGACGGCGGCGACCGGTACGGCGGCAAGGGCGTCAAGAAGGCCGTGCAGGCGGTGCTCGACGAAATCGCTCCCGCCGTGATCGGGCTCAACGCCGACGACCAGCGGCTGGTCGACCAGGCTCTGCTGGACCTCGACGGCACCCCGGACAAGTCCCGGCTGGGCGCCAACGCCATCCTCGGCGTCTCCCTGGCGGTGGCCAAGGCCGCCGCCGATTCGGCCGAGCTGCCGCTGTTCCGCTACCTGGGCGGACCCAACGCGCACATCCTGCCGGTGCCGATGATGAACATCCTCAACGGCGGCGCGCACGCCGACACCGGCGTCGACATCCAGGAGTTCATGGTCGCCCCGATCGGGGCGCCGAGCTTCTACGAGGCGCTGCGCTGGGGCGCCGAGGTCTACCACGCGCTCAAGTCGGCGCTGAAGAAGCAGGGCCTGTCCACCGGACTCGGCGACGAAGGCGGATTCGCCCCCGACGTGCCGGGAACCAAGGCCGCGCTCGACGTGATCAGCCAGGCCATCGAGTCCGCGGGTTTCAAGCTCGGCGCCGACGTGGCGCTGGCGCTCGACGCCGCGGCCACCGAGTTCTACACCGACGGCACCGGTTACGCGTTCGAGAAGCAGAATCGCAGCGCCGACGAGATGACGCAGTTCTACGCCGAGCTGCTCGACTCCTATCCGCTGGTGTCCATCGAAGACCCGCTGTCCGAAGACGATTGGGACGGCTGGGTGGCGCTGACGACAGCGATCGGTGACCGGGTGCAGATCGTCGGCGACGACCTGTTCGTCACCAATCCCGAACGGCTGGAAGAGGGCATCGACAAGGGTGCGGCAAATGCGTTGCTGGTCAAGGTCAACCAGATCGGCACGCTCACCGAGACGCTCGATGCGGTCGCGCTGGCGCACCACAGCGGCTACCGGACGATGATGAGCCACCGCAGCGGCGAGACCGAGGACACCACGATCGCCGACCTGGCGGTGGCGGTCGGCAGCGGGCAGATCAAGACCGGCGCCCCGGCCCGCAGCGAGCGGGTGGCGAAATACAACCAGCTGCTGCGGATCGAAGAAGCCCTCGGCGACGCCGCCCGCTACGCCGGCGATCTGGCGTTCCCCCGGTACGCGCCGTAAGCCCGACAGCCACCAGCTGCCGATGCCCGAATCGAAACGGCCAGAACCGAAGCGGCGCTCACCGGCGTCGCGTCCGGGTCGGGCCGGCGATTCGGTGGCCGGCCGGCCGCGCAAGTCGACCGGCGGCCCGTCGCGGGCCGACGGCGTCGACGCGTGCGATGCCCGAGGTCGTCGAACCGATCAAACAGGCGATCGCCGAATCGGCCGAGCAGCGCTCCGATCAACGGCTCGGCCTGACCGCGCGGCGGGCCGCGATCCTGGCGGCGGTCGTCTGTGTGCTGACGCTGACCATCGCCGGCCCGGTCCGCACCTACTTCGCGCAACGCACCGAGATGAAGCAACTGGCCGCCTCCGAAGCTGCGCTGCGCCACCAGATCACCGATCTCGAGCAGCAGAAGGGCAAGCTCGCCGACCCCGCTTACATCGCGGCGCAGGCCCGCGAGCGCCTCGGGTTCGTGATGCCGGGCGAGATCCCGTATCAGGTCCAACTGCCCCCGGGCGCGGCGTTGCCCGCCGACCCGGGGTCGCAGCCGACGGCCGCGGCCAGCAACGACCCCTGGTACACCTCGCTGTGGCACACCATCGCCGACAGCCCGCACGGCCCGCCGACGCCGCCGCCACCCGCACCGCCGGCCGCCGTGCTGCCCGGTCCCGTGCCGCCCAGCCCGCTGCCGCCCGGTGGTTGATCCCGCCGACCTCGACGCGGTGGCCCGCCAGCTCGGCCGCGAGCCGCGTGGAGTGCTCGACATCGCCTACCGGTGCCCCAACGGCGAACCGGCGTGGTGAAGACAGCGCCGAAACTGCCTGACGGAACGCCGTTTCCGACGTTGTACTACCTGACGCATCCGGCGCTGACCGCCGCGGCGAGCCGGCTGGAGACGACCGGGATGATGCGAGAGATGACCGAGCGGCTGCAGTCCGATCCCGAACTGGCCGCCGCCTATCGGCGGGCCCACGAGTCCTACCTGGCCGAGCGGGATGCCATCGAGCCGCTGGGCACCACGTTCTCCGGCGGCGGCATGCCCGACCGGGTCAAGTGCCTGCACGTGCTGATCGCGCATTCGCTGGCCAAGGGCCGGGGCGTCAACCCGTTCGGCGACGAGGCGCTGGCGGTGCTGGCCGCCGAGCCGTCGATGGCCGGGATCCTGACGCCGGGGGAGTGGACGCATGACGCAGAGTATGACCCGCCTGGCCGCAATCGACTGCGGCACCAACTCGATTCGGCTTGCTGATCGCCGACGCGCTCGACGGGCAGCTGCGCGACGTGCATCGCGAGATGCGCATCGTGCGGCTCGGCCAGGGCGTCGACGCCACCGGCCAGTTCGCGCCGGAGGCGTTGCAGCGCACCCGGTCTGCGCTGGTCGACTACGCCGACGCTGTGCACCGCCCACGGCGTCGACCGGATCCGCATGGTCGCGACGTCGGCCACCCGCGACGCCGCCAATCGTGACGTCTTCTTCGCGATGACGGCCGAGGTGCTCGGCGACGTGGTCGACGGCTCGGTCGCCGAGGTGATCACCGGCGTCGAGGAGGCCGAGCTGTCGTTCCGCGGCGCGGTCAACGAATTAGACTCGCGCCGCAGGACCATTCGTCATCGTCGACCTGGGCGGCGGATCGACCGAGGTCGTGCTGGGCACCGACACGGTGACGGCGAGCTTCTCGGCCGACATCGGCTGCGTGCGGCTGACCGAGCGGTGCCTGCACTCCGACCCGCCGACGGCCGCCGAGGTAGCCGCCGCCCGCGAGGTGGTCCGCGAGCGGCTCGGCGAGGCGCTGCGGGTCGTGCCGGTGGAGCAGGCCCGCACCTGGGTCGGGCGTGGCCGGCACGATGACGACGGTCGCCGCGCTCGCGCAGGACATGACGACCTATGACTCTGCGGCCATTCATCTTTCGCGCGTCGGCAGTGGACCGGCTGCTCACGGTCTGCGACGGGCTGATCGGCATGCCGCGGGCCCAGCGGGCCGCGCTGGGGCCGATGCACGAGGGCCGGGTCGACGTGATCGGCGGCGGTGCGATCGTGATCGAGGAACTGGCGTATCGCGCTACGCGAGCGGGCCGGCATCGAGGAGCTGACGGTCAGCGAGCACGACATCCTGGACGGCATCGCGCTGTCGATCGCCGAGCTGAGCTCAACGGCGGTGCCCGAATGAGATTCGAGCAGCGCTTCTTCTGCTCGGTGTATTCCTGCTCGCTCAGATGTCCTTCGGTCGCGCAGCTTGGCGATGTCGCGAATCGCGGCCGCGACTCCGGTCATGACGGTCCGCGGCGCCGGCGACGCTTCGGCTCGTCGTCGCCCGCCGGCGGCGTCCGCGGGGCGCCCGGTCAGCCGGCGCCGGCCTGCCTGTCCTGCGCGACCGCTCCGGCAGCCGGCGGGCCGGCCATGGCTTGCCCCGCCATTCCGCCAGTCCCCATCTGGTTGAACGTGTTTGCCGCTCCGGCTTCCGCAGCCGGGGCGGCAGCTGCGTTCGTCGTGGTGAGCGGCGTCGTGAACGCGGTCGGCTTGTACCTCAGGCGCGGCCACGGTCCAGTTCCGACGGTACCGACAACGCCCCGATCGTGTTCGCTTGCCCCAGACCCGCCGACGCCGTCGGCGCCGATCCCGCAAGTGGACCCGGATTGGTGATGATCGCCGGGAATTCCTCGGGTGGTTTCAGCCCTCGTGCCCGGCCAGGACTCTTCTCCCTGCCAGTCGGCGACGATGTCGTCGGTGTGCAAACCAGTGCCGGTGCCCATGACGGCGAACGGGAAGTCCGCCGGCCCCGCTAGTGCGTCCAGCGGAATCAGGTAGAAAAAAAGCGCCAAGTCGGTTGGCACACTGAAGAAGATGCTGATCAAGTCGGCCAACGTGTTCAGCGGCGTCGCTGCGGGGCCGGCGCGGCTGCGCGCGGCTGAAGGCTTGCGACACACCCGATACGGTGCTCTGCACATTGCCGGCCGCGGTCCCGCTGGCCTGACTGACCGCGGCGGCCTGGCCGGCCGATGCCGCCCGGATCGGTGTTCTGTTGCGGTGCGCTGAACGGGGTGAGCACCGTCGCAGCGGCTGACGAGCCTGCGTAGCCGTACATCGCTACCGCATCCTGTGCCCACATCTCGGCGTAGTGCGCCTCGGTGGCCGCGATCGCCGGTGTGTTCATTCCGAGGAAATTCGTCGCCACCAGCACCGCCAGCAGGCTGCGGTTAGCGGCGATCTCCGCCGGCGGCACCGTCATGGCGAACGCGGCTTCGTAGCCGGCAACCGCGGCCCGGGCCTGCGAGGCGGTTTCTTCGGACTGGGCAGCGGTGGCGCTCAGCCACTCCACGTAGGAACTGGCCGCGGCCGACATGGCCGTGGCCGACGGCCCCGCCCATGCCGACCCGGAGGTCAGCTCGGATACCGCCGACTGGTACGCGGTCGGCCGCCGTGTACAGCTCGTCAGCCACGCTTCCCCAGGCTTGCGCGGCGGCCAGCATCGGACCCGATCCCGGACCGGCATACATCCGGCCGGAGTTGATCTCCGGCGGATAGATCCCGAAATCCATTGCTGCGCATTCCTCTTCCAGGGCGGAGCTACCGCCATACGGCAGCGAGCGGCTCAGCGACCGAGCAGGCGGTTCTTCTGCTCGGTGTACTCCTCGTCGGTCAGAATTCCTTCGTCGCGGAGATTGGCGAACTCGCGTAGCTCGGCCGCGACTCCGGTGACCACGGCCCGAGGCTTATCGTGAGGCGCATCGTCGTTGTCGCCCGTCGCCACATTGCCAGCGGCGGTCGCCGTGCCTGCAGCGCGAACCGCCGCAGGTGCTCCCTTGGCCTGCTTGGCGGTTCGGCTGACGCCGGTGCCCACCGTCCCGGCCATGGCCCGACCCGCCATACCCGCCAGTGCCATCTCGCTGAGCGTGCTTGACGAACCGGCCCCTGCCGCCGGGGTGGCGCTGGCCGTGGTCTGCGGCAACGCCGGCAACGTGTAGGAGACGGGGCGGACCGCGGGTGTGGCGACGGTCCACGTCGGCGGCACGGACAACGCGCCGACCGTGTTGGCTTCGCCCAGCCCCGCCGACAGCGCCGTCGTGGTCGCCGGCCGTATCGGGCCGGTGATGGGCGCCGGGAAATCCGTCGGCGGCAACTTGATTTTGCTCGGCCAGGTATCTTCGCCGTTCCAGTGGCTGACGATCCGGTCCGTATTCAGACCGGTGCCGGCGCCGATGATGTCCAAGGGGAACGCCGTCACGCCGATCGTGGCGAACGGTATGTCGGCAGCGAAGGTCGCGGCGGCTGCCGGCGCGTCGAGGAAAATCGCGATCAGGTCGCTGATCGTGCCCAGTGGGTCACCTGCGGCGGCGGGTGTCGATGCCGCGCTCGACAGTGCTGCCGGGACTGCCGAGAAGGCCTGCTGGATGGTGTTCTGCGCGTTGCCGGCGGCGGAACCGGTGGCCTGGCCGACCGCGGCGGCCTGATTGGCCGAGCCGGCGGGGTTGGTGTTCTGCTGGGGCGGGTTGAACGGCGTCAGCTGCGTCGCCGACGCCGACGAGGCCGCGTAGCCGTACATCGCGGCCGCGTCCTGGGCCCACATCTCGCCGTACTGCGCCTCGTTTGCCGCGATCGCCTGGGTGTTCATGCCGAACACGTTGGTGGCGATCAGGGTCGAGAGCAGGCTGCGGTTGGCCGCGACCATCGGCGGCGGCACCGTCGCGGTAAACGCTGTCTGGTAGGCGGCGGCCGCGGACTTGGCCTGCGCGCCGGTTTGCTCGGCCTGCGCGGCGGTGGTCCGCAGCCACGCCGCGTACGAGGCAGCCGCCGCACTCATCGACGTCGATGCCGGACCCAGCCAGGGGCCGGCGGTCAATCCCGACACCACGGATTGATACGAGTCGGCCACCGAAAGCAGTTCACCCGCCAGTGCATCCCAGGCTTCGGCGGCGGCCAGCATCGGGCTCGCGCCAGCGCCGGCGTACATGCGGGCGGAGTTGATCTCCGGCGGGTAAGTCCCGAAATCCATTGCTCGCCGACCCCTCTAATTCACCGCGGTCGAGCCGGTCCCGCGCGCGACTTCAGCCGAGCCATTGACCGTCGGGTGAATGGTGGCACGAGCGACGATATTTGTGTGTCGCCTGCGCGGCGCGTCGTCAGCCGGCGCCGAAACCGCGAGCGAGCGGATGGAGCCCTGCTCCGCGGGGCGGACCTCCGGTGGCAGTCACCGCAGAGTCCACCCGACATTCCCGCTCAGCGCTTCCCGAAAGCATGGCTTCCCTTTCCGGCAATGGTCGAGCAGGCCTTCTATTCCTATTCCATGGCGTCAGGATCTCCGGTATACACCCCCCGCCGGCGGACTGTCTTTGCTGGCAGACATGTCATTATCGGTTTTGTGCTGCAGATATACAATTCGACGCCGGTGCGCAATGGCATAGGCGACAGCAGTCACCGATAATTCTCAGGTTAATCCTTCAGATTTCTCAGGTTTGCCTACGCGCCGACGGCCGTCTTTGCTCCCCCGAGCCTCGCGCAGTTGTCCCCGAGTCTAAGGCTTGGCCCGGGTGGTCTCGCGTCGCCAGAGCCCTCTACAGCGAGTTGGCAGGATCCCGTAAGGATTTTGTAAAGAATCCGCGGAATAGCTCAGCCGGTTCGCGCTTGGCGGCTGGCAATGGAGTCCTGTGACTGTTCAGATGTTTCGGCAATGCCGTCGTCGGGAACATTTTCCGCGGCGATCGCATGCCGGGGCGGTAGCCCTTTGCGCAGGGTGGCCACCAGGTCCCGGTAGGGGCCGACGAGGTAGACGGTGTCACCGTCGCGAAGCTTCTGCCCATGGCGCGGTTGCAAGTCGATGGGGGAGTCCTGCCGGCAGATCGCGATCACTCGTGTTCTGCTCGACAAGTCGCCCATCGGCAGGCCGTCGAGTTCGCTGCCCTCGGCCACCAGCATCGCGCCGACCATGAACGAACTCTGGCCGATCGAGAAGGTGCCCAGCACCTCCACCCCCATCGCGGCACCGATGAACCACGGTGCGGCCAGCGCGACCGAGGAGCGGACGTTCTCGAAGCCGAAACGCTGAGCCACCGCCAAGCCCAGCGCCCGGTCGTACACCCGGAGCACCACCGAGATGTCGGCGCGCCTACCGGCTTTGGGAATCACTTTGGGCCCCAGCATCTCGGCCAGCACGATCCCGGTTTCGATGTTGATCATGTCGTCGCGGGTCAAAACCGCCACCGCGCGGGCACGGTCCACGCGCGCCGCTTCCAGCGTTTGTTTCAGCGTCGCGTCTCCGAAGATCACCGGAACGTCCAGCGCGCGCGCCGCCGTCAGATATCGGTTGTCTTCGTTGATCTCGATGACCGCGACGTCGTGCCCGGTCTCGACCAGATCGGTGATTACGCGCATTCCGAGGGCGCTGAGTCCGACGACGATGACATGGTTGCGCAGGTGGCGCACCCGCGGCCGGGCGGAAGCGAACACGAAGCGTCGTGACAGCAGCACATCGGCGATGAACGCGACCAGCAGGGCGACGGTGGTCGCGCCGCCGAACATCAACATCGCGGCGAACAGGCGCAGCCACGTTTGCTGGTGGGCGAAGCTGAAGTCCCCGTAGCCCGTCGTCGTGACCGACTCGATGGTGAAGTAGAGCGCGTCGATCCAGGACATCCGCGGGTGTCGGTAGTTGTAGCGCAGTATCAGCATCGAGATGACGATGAGGGTCATCGCTGCCGCCAACGCCGGATAGAACGCCGGGTTGAAGTCGTTGACGACGGTGCGGACGGCGTCGAACACTCCTCGCGGCCCGACCCGTCGTAACCGCCTGTTCGCCGGTCGCCGGACCTTGATGCCGCGTTCGGCGGACTCGTCGGCCGTGCCGATCATCACCGCGCGGTCACCCGCGAGCACACGTTGATTGCGGGTCGGGCAGACCTCGATCTCGCCCGGGCTCGATGAGTTCTCCCCGTGGATGATCGCCACCGGTGCCAGGTCGCCGTAGATTTCGCGCAGCGTGGCGGCCCGCGGCGCCTCGCTGCCGGAAACCAGGAACTCAGTCCCGGCGGCTTCGAAGGGGTGCGCCCGGCGAGCCAGGCATGCTTCGACGACGGATGTCGCGGTCAGTTCGGCGACGTCGAGGATCGCGCCCGGTCCGTTGTCGGCGGCCACCGCCGCGCGCAGCACGTCATTCGCCAGCCTGGCGACGACGCGCACGGACGGGTTGGATCGTCTTGCCAACAGCGCGATTTCGAGGTTGGCTGCATCATCGTCACCGGCGCATACGACAGCCAGCGCATCGGCGACGTGGGCGCTTTCCAATTCGTCGCAGACCCCGGTGAGGCCGCTGCTGCCCAGCCTGATGACGTTCGCGCCGGCGCTTTCCAGCTCTTCGATGATGGTGGTGGCCAGCGCATCGTCACCGCTGACAATGATGTGATGCTGCATTCTCTCATCCGCCACTCTGCACGGGTGGGTATCGGCTTTGCTCGCGCTGTTACTGAAATAGGTTACACGACAGGTCTACCTGATCTGTTCGCAACGCTTGATTTTGCTGGCACAGAGCGTGACTGCCGTCTGCAGGCGCTAACCTGTTCTCGCGCAACAACTCTCATGCCTCGAAGCGATACCCCATGCCTGCCTCGGTCAGCAGATGGGCGGGGTGCGACGGGTCGTCCTCGAGTTTGCGCCGCAACTGCGCGAGAAACACACGGAGATAATGGGTTTCCGTCGCGTACTTGGGTCCCCACACCTCGCGGAGCAACTCCTCGCGACCGACCAGCTTGCCGCGATTGCGCACCAGCATTTCCAGCATGCCCCATTCGGTCGGGGTCAGGTGGACCTCGGCGCCGTTCTTGATCACCTTCTTCGCCGAGAGGTCGACAACGAACGACTTGGTTTCCACCACCGGGTTGTCCGCGCCGGTGGCCACCGTTGCTCGTCGCACGGCGGCGCGCAGCCGGGCCAGCAGCTCGTCCATGCCGAACGGCTTCGTCATGTAATCGTCGGCGCCCGCGTCGAGTGCGCCGACCTTGTCGGACGAGTCGGTGCGCGCCGACAGCACGATCACCGGGGCCGTCAGCCAGCCGCGCAGACCGGCCAGCACCTCGATGCCCGATATGTCGGGCATCCCCAGATCCAGGATCACCACCTGCGGCGGATGCTCGGCGGCCATGGCAAGTGCGCGCGACCCGGTCGGCGCGGTGATCACCTCGTAGCCGCGCACCGACAAGTTGATCCGCAGTGCGCGCAACAGCTGAGGGTCGTCATCGACCACGAGAACCCTGGTCATCGGCGCCGCTCCTCGTCATCGCGCGTCGTTCCGGCGCGGTCGGCGCGGCGCCGCCAGGTCGATCAGGATGGTCAGCCCGCCGCCCGGGGTGTCGCTGGCAGTGATCGTTCCGTCCATCGCCTCGACGAATCCCTTGGCCACCGACAAGCCAAGTCCCAGACCGGTGGTGGTGTCGAAATCGCCGAGCCGCTGGAACGGCTGGAACATCTGCTCGGCGGCACCTTTGGACACCCCCGGTCCTTCGTCGACGATGTTGATCAGCACCCGCGTTCCGACCTGGCCGGCGTTGACCCGCACCATGCTGCCCGGTGCGTAGCGCAGCGCATTGTCGATGACGTTGGACAGCACCCGCTCCAGCAGTCCGGCGTCACCCATCGCGACCGTTCCGCCGACCTCGACCTTGACCCGGTCGATGCTCGCCCGCCCGTAGATCGTGCTGGCGTCCCGCCGATGCCGACCAGCGCGCGCTGGACGACTTCTTCGAGATAGACCTCGGTCAGCTCCGGGCGCACCACGCCGGCCGCCAGCCGGGACGAGTCCAGCAGATTGGCCACCAACAAGGTCAGCTGATCGACCGACTCCTCCACGGTGGCCAGCAATTCGCTGGTGTCTTCCGGCGAGAACCAGACGTCCTCGGCGCGCAGGCTGGACACCGCCGCCTTGGCCGCGGTCAGCGGAGTGCGCAGGTCGTGGCCCAGCGCCGACAGCAGCAGGCGGCGCAGCTCGTCGGCCTCGGCGAGCGATTTGACCTTGTCGGCCTCTTCGGCGAGCTCACCCCGCTTGACCAGTCCTGCCGCCTGAGTCGCGACCACCGACAGCACCCGGCGGTCGCGGCCGGTCAGGCCGCGCCCGGTCATCAGCATCCAGAATTCTTCGTCGCCGACCTTGACTGCGGTGTCGGCGGAATCGACGGTCACGCACGACTCGGTACCCACGCCGGCGACCGGGACCAAACGACCGTCCACCTCTCGGACCAGGCACACCGACCGCTGGGAGTACGCCTCGCGCACCCGCTCCAGCAGCGCGTTGAGGTCGGCGCCGCGCAGCACCGACGCGGCGAACAGCGAGAGCAGCTCGGCTTCCTGGCTGGCCCGCCTGGCCTCCCGGGCGCGGCTGGCGGCCGCGTCCACCAGCACCGCGATCGCCATCGCGACCCCGATCAAGATCATGATGGTCAGGGCGTTGCTCAGGCTCTTGACGGTGAAGGAATACCGCGGCTCGGTATGGAAGTAGACCAGCAGCGCCCCGGACAACAATCCGGACAGCACCGCCGGTGCCACCCCGCCGAACAGCGCGACGCCTACCACCCCGGCGAAGAAGAGGGCCGACTTCCCGCCGACGTCCAGCGTCGGGTTCAACCGCAGCGTGATCGCAAGGATGGCCAGCGGCAACGTGACCGCGGCCAGCCAGGACACCACCTGGCGGGCGCGTGGCGAGATCGTCGCGAACGCCATGCTGCGATTGGCCGCCTCGTGGCTGACCATGTGGACGTCGATCTTGCCCGAGTTTTTGATGGTGGCCGCGCCGATGCCCTCGCTGAAGATGCTCGCCCACCGCGACCGCCGGGAGGTGCCGAGCACCAATTGGGTGGCGTTCGTCTCGCGGGCGAAGTCGAGCAGCGCGCACGACACGTCGTCGCCGACCACGGTGTGCACGGTGGCCCCGATGCTGCCGGCCAGCTCGCGCACCTTGCCCATCTCGCGCGGCGACACCCCCGACAGCCCGTCGCCGCGGACGACGTGCACCACCATCAGCTGCGCGCTGGACTTCGACGCGATGCGAGACGCCCGGCGCACCAACGTTTCCGACTCGGGTCCGCCGGTCACCGCGACGACCACCCGCTCACGGGCTTCCCAGGTGTCGGTGATCTTCTTATCAGCACGGTATTTCGCCAGCGCGGAGTCGACCTGATCGGCAAGCCACAGCAGCGCGATCTCGCGCAGCGCGGTCAAGTTGCCGGCGCGGAAGTAGTTGGTCAGCGCCGCGTCGATCCGTTCCGACGGGTACACGTTTCCGTGAGCGAGCCTGCGCCGCAAAGCCTCCGGCGTGATATCGACCAGTTCGATCTGAGCCGCCCGCCGGACGATCTCGTCGGGCACGGTCTCGCGTTGTTCGACGCCGGTGATCTGAGCGACGACGTCGTTGAGGCTTTCCAGGTGCTGGACGTTGAGCGTCGAGATCACCGTGATGCCGGCGTCGAGCAGCGTTTCGATGTCCTCCCAACGCTTTTCGTGAGTGCTGCCCGGAATGTTGCTGTGGGCGTACTCGTCGACGAGCGCCACTTCCGGCTTGCGGCGCAACACCGCCTCGATGTCGAGTTCCGGGAACGTGCTTCCGCGGTAGGTGATGTAGTGCGGCGGAATGACTTCGATGCCTTTGATGAGCTCGTCGACCTTCTTGCGGCCGTGCGATTCCACGACCGCGGCGACGACGTCCGTGCCGCGCTCCAGCCGGCGATGCGCCTCGCCGAGCATGGCACAGGTCTTGCCGACACCCGGGGCCGCGCCGAGGTAGATCCGCAGCTCGCCCCGGCGCTGCTTGTACACCCGGTGATCCAGCGGGTCGTCGTGCGTAGCCGGCTTGTTTGTCGAGGTCACCCCGCCATCATCCCCCGGAGGGGTCAAGACTTCACCGGTGATACCGCGATCCAGCTCGAGATTCACGGCCAGCACGTTGACCACCGGCTCGCCGACGAAGCCGAGGAGGCGTCCGTGCTGGTTATGCCGCACCGCGTCACGCACCTGGCCGGCGCTGACGCCGCGGGCGCGGGCCACCCGGGCTACCTGCAGTTCGGCATAGGCCGGCGAGATGTCGGGATCCAGACCGCTGGCGCTGGCGGTGACGGCGTCGGCCGGCACCTCCGGTTGTTCGGGCGCCGAGCCGCGAACCGGAACCACTCGACCGACCGAGTAGTCGCGGCCGTACTGAGCGCATTGCACCGCCACACCCTGGTAGACGCGCTGGAACACCATGGCGGGCGGGCTCCCGGGCTTCGAGCAGGGCTCGTTGAGGCTCACCACCGTGACCGGACGGGTGACGTTGCCGGCCCGGTCGCGCGGCCCGATCACCGACAACACGGCGCCGACGCCGCCGCCGGTGCAGAACGGCCGTGAGCCGTCGACCTTTTCAAGCTGGCCGATCGCCAGGCTGCGCGAGCACACCTGGGTCAGCAGGCTGGGCTTGAAGCCGGCGTCGGACGGATCGGTACCCGGAATCAGCTTGGCCGGATCGGCGGGTGTGTCGACGATGCTTTCCGGTCCCAGGTTGCTGGCACCCGACGCGGTCGGGTCGTAGCCGGCCCCGGCCGCCGAGGGCCTGCTTTGGAAGTACTGTGGCAGCGGGTTGCCGTTCTTGTCGGTGAAGGACTGCCCAATCAGCTTGCTGCCGACCGGCCTTCCCGAAGCGCTGATTATCGAGCCGTCCGCCTTGTCGTGCAGACCGGGAAGTTGAGCGATTCCCCAGACGGCCAGCGGGTAGATGACACCGGTGATGACCGTCAACGCCAGCAAGGCGCGCAGGGCCGCCCAGTGTTGCCGAATCATGTTGCTGAAGTTCACTTTCGCCACTCCTCATTGGCGGCGCTCATGCGCCGCTTACCCGCGTTGGCGGAGTTCATGTGTCAGCCCATCCCGGGAATGAATTGCACGGCCAGGTCGATCAGCTTGATGCCGATGAACGGAGCGACGACGCCGCCCAGCCCGTAGACGTAAAGGTTGCGGCTCAACAACTTCGAAGCACTGCTCGGCGTGTACTGAACGCCGCGCAGCGCCAGCGGGATCAGCGCGACGATGATGATCGCGTTGAAGATCACCGCGGACAGGATCGCCGACTGCGGACTGTGTAGCCGCATGATGTTGATCGAGGCCAGTCCGGGGAACAGCACCACGAACATGGCCGGGATGATCGCGAAGTACTTGGCGATGTCGTTGGCGATCGAGAACGTGCTCAGCGCCCCGCGGGTGATCAGCAGCTGCTTGCCGATCTCGACGATCTCGATGAGCTTGGTCGGATCGGAGTCCAGATCGACCATGTTGCCGGCCTCTTTGGCTGCGCTGGTCCCACTGTTCATCGCCACCCCGACGTCGGCCTGCGCCAATGCGGGCGCATCGTTGGTGCCGTCGCCGGTCATGGCGACCAGTCGGCCACCCTGCTGCTCGCGCTTGATCAGTGCCAGCTTGTCTTCGGGGGTGGCTTCGGCGAGGAAGTCGTCGACGCCGGCTTCGTCGGCGATTGCCTTGGCAGTCAACGGATTGTCGCCGGTGATCATCACCGTGCGGATGCCCATCTTGCGCATCTCGTCGAAGCGATCCCGCATGCCGTGTTTGACGATGTCTTTCAGGTGGATGACACCGAGCACCTTGGCGGTTTTGCCGTGGTCGCCGTTGCTGACCACGGCGACCGCCAGCGGTGTCCCGCCGGCCGCCGAAATGCCGTCGACCACGTCGCCCAGCGCGTCGGGGATGGTGCCGCCATGATCGCGAATCCAGTTGGTCACCGAGTTCGCCGCGCCCTTGCGCAGCTGACGTCCGTCGATGTCGACACCGGACATCCGGGTCGTCGCGGTGAACTCGATCCACTGCGCGTTGTTCAGTTCACCCGGCGGGCGCTCCCGCAGCCCGTAGGTCTGCTTGGCGTACACGACGATCGAGCGGCCCTCCGGCGTCTCGTCGGCCAGGCTGGACAACTGGGCGGCATCCGCCAGGTCCTCGGGGGTGACCCCATCGACCGGGATGAACTCCGCGGCCTCCCGGTTGCCCAGGGTGATCGTGCCGGTCTTGTCCAGCAGCAGCGTGTCGACGTCACCGGCCGCTTCCACCGCGCGACCCGACATGGCCAGCACATTGCGCTGGATCAGCCGGTCCATCCCGGCGATGCCGATCGCCGACAGCAGTGCGCCGATCGTGGTGGGGATCAGACAGACCAACAGGGCCACCAGCACGACGCCGTCGACCCCGTTTCCGGTCAACGCGGCGGTGTCGGCCACACCCGGGTTGTTGAGCTTGGAGTAGATCGCCAGCGGCTGCAGGGTCACCACCGCGAACAGAAAGATGACGGTCAGCGCAGCCAGTAGAATGTTCAGTGCGATTTCATTCGGGGTCTTCTGCCGGTTGGCGCCCTCGACGAGCGCGATCATCCGGTCGATGAAGCTCTTGCCCGGCTCCTGGGTGATCTTGACGACGATGCGGTCGGAGAGCACCGTGGTGCCGCCGGTGACCGCGGAGCGGTCGCCGCCGGACTCGCGAATCACCGGGGCCGATTCGCCGGTGATCGCCGATTCGTTCACCGACGCAATGCCTTCCAGGATCTCACCGTCGCCCGGGATGGTTTCACCGGTCTCGACGACGACGATGTCGCCCTTCTGCAGTTCTGGCGCGCGCACGTCCTCTTCGGTGCCGGGCTTGCCGGGCGCCCAGCCTCGTAGCCGTCGGGCGATGGTGTCGGCCTTCGATTTACGCAGCGTGTCGGCCTGGGCTTTGCCACGTCCTTCGGCGACTGCTTCCGCCAGGTTGCCGAAAAGCACTGTCAGCCATAGCCAGAACACGACAAGCCAGCCGAACCAGGATCCGTTGCGGATCGTCAGCACGCTCGACCAGACCGCGCCGATCTCGACGATCAGCATCACCGGGTTGTGCCACAGCGTGCGCGGGTCGAACTTGCGTAGTGCGTCGGGCAGGGCCTTCACCAACAGTGCGGGGTCGAGCAGTCCGCCCTGGACCGGCGTGGGACCGCTCTGGTGGGGGCGCGGCGGCCGGTTGGAACGCGGCTTGGTGGCCGTCGAGCTTGTCATCTCAGTGGATTCCTTCAGCGAGGGGCCCGAGCGCGAGTGCCGGCAGAAAGGTCAGGGCGCACAGTACGACCGTTACTGCGGCGACCAGACCGACGAATTGCGGCCGGTGGGTGGGCAGCGTGCCCGGCGACTCCGGTGTATGTCCCTGCCGGGCAAGGGAACCGGCGAGCGCCAGCACCAGGATCATCGGCAGGAATCTGGCGAACGACCATCGCGAGCCCGAGCGCGGTGTTGTACCAGGTGGTGTTGACCGACAGCCCGGCGAAAGCGGAGCCGTTGTTGTTGGACGCCGAGGTAAACGCGTACAACACTTCCGAAAGCCCATGCGGGCCGCTGTTGTTCATTCCGGCCCGCGGGTCCCGGTAGTCCCATGGCGATACCGGTCCCGACCAATACCAGCAATTCGGTCACCGGGAAATAGCTTGCCGCGAGCTTCATTTCGCGGGGCCGGATCTTCTTGCCGAGATACTCCGGGGTGCGCCCCACCATCAGGCCGGCGACGAAGACGGTGATGATCGCCATGATCAGCATGCCGTACAGGCCCGAGCCGACCCCGCCGGGGGCGACTTCGCCGATCTGCATGTTGAACAGCTGGATCAGTCCACCCAGGCTGGTGTAAGAGTCGTGCGCCGAATCGACCGCGCCGGTCGAGGTGAGGGTGGTCGCGTCGGCGAAAACCGCGGAATTGGCGACGCCGAACCGTTGCTCGACGCCCTCCATGGCCGCGCCCGATGCCGTGGGCACGGTTCCGTGGTGGCTCAACTGGAACAGCTCCATCATGGTGAGGCTGGACACCGCCAGAACTCCCATCACCGCAGCGATGGCGTAGCCCTGCTTGGTGCTGTCGACCATTCGGCCGAACGTGCGCGGCAACGAGAAGCTGATGGCCAACAACAGGAATATCTCGACCCAGTTCGTCAGCCTGGTCGGATTCTCGAACGGGTGCGCGGAGTTCGCGTTGTAGAAGCCGCCGCCGTTGGTGCCGAGTTCCTTGATGGCCTCCTGGCTGGCGACCGGGCCGCCGGGAATGGTCTGTGGCGTGCCGCTCAGCGTGGTGACCACCTGGTCGTACAGGTGGAAGTTCTGGATCGCGCCGCCGGCGATCAGCACGATCGCGGCGATGATCGAGATCGGCAACAGGATCCGCACGGTTCCGCGGACCAGATCGACCCAGAAGTTGCCGATTTCGTGCATCCTGCTGCGGGCGAATCCGCGAACCAGGGCGATCGCCACGGCGATTCCCGCTGCGGCAGAGACGAAGTTCTGCACGGCCAACCCGGCCATCTGCACCAGGTGACCTTGGGTGGACTCGCCTGAGTAGGCCTGCCAGTTGGTGTTGGTGACGAAGCTGATCGCGGTGTTCCAGGCCAGCGACGGCGTCATCTTGGTCGCCGGATCGTGCAGGTGCAGCGGCAGCTTGTCCTGCAACAGCTGGAAGAAGAACAAGAACAGGACGCTGACCGCCGAGAACGCCAGCAGGCTTCGTGCGTAGGCGTACCACGGCTGTTCCGCTTTGGGGTCGGCGCCGATGACGCGGTAGACGGCCTTTTCGACTCGCCAGTCGTCCGGCGAGGTGTAGACGCGGTACATGTAGTCACCAAGCGGTATGTGCACTGCGATCAGTGCCAGCACCAACAAGGCGATCCCCGCGGTGGACGTGCTCACCTAGAACCTCTCCGGGAAGAACAACGCAGCGACGACGTAGACCGCCAATGCGGCAGCGAGCCCGAGGCCGACGATGTTGTCGAAGCTCATGTGCGCGACTCCTCCTCATCGCTTCGCTCTGAATCGTCGTACGCGCGGCTCATCTCGGCGCGCCCCCTTGTTGGCGCCGCTCACAGCTTTTCGACCAGCTTTTGCGCGTAGCCGAGGACGGCGAACACCGCCACCGTCAGCAAGACGTAGGCAACCACGGCCATCGCTTCTCCGTTCGTGACAAGCCGGTCAGGTCGATCGGCGATCGAATTTTGGCTCCGGCATGCAAATTTAGTCTTGACTATGGGGTCTGGAAAGAAGCTAGGCGCAGTAGATGTAGAAAGCGCCGTCGCTAACGCTTTCTTTACGCGTGTGTTGCGACAGCTCGTGTTTGCGGTAAGCACTGATCAATTGTCTTCAGCTGCAGCTCTGATACCGAGGTGCGCGTTTGCTGCGGGTGCTGTGATGCGCATTACTCAGCGAGCGGCAGGCGCACCCGGAAAATTGTTCGACCCCCGGCGGATTCGGCCGTCGACCGATCCGTTGTGGGCCTTGACGATCGAGTCGACAATGGCCAGGCCGAGGCCGTTTCCGCCACCCTCATGAGGAGCGTCCTTGGCGCGCACGAATCGATCGAAGAGATGGGGAAGCAGTTCGGGATCGATGTCGGGCCCGTTGTTGGCCACCGTCAACTCGGCGTAGGGCCCGTCGGATCTGAGGCGGTGGCAGGTGATGGCCGTCGTTACGGTGACCCCGGCCGGCGTGTGGACCCAACCGTTCGTCAGCAGATTGCTCACCAGTTGGTGCAGCCGGTCTGAGTCGCCGCTCACCCAGACCGGGTCGTCGGGCAGATCCTTGATCCAGTTATGGCCGGGCGCCGCCACGGCGGCATCGTTGAACGCGTTGAGGACGATGTCGGCCAGGTCGACCTCCTCGGTGCGCAGATCGTCGCCCTCGCCCAGACGCGACAGCAGCAGGAGTTCATCGACCAGCGAGGTCATCCGGCGGGCCTCCGACTCGATACGTGCCAACGCGTACTCGGTGGTCGGGGGGAGCGCGGCGCTGTCCTGGCGAGTGAGCTCGGAGTAGCCCTGGAGCGCGGCCAGCGGCGTCCGCAGTTCGTGGCTGGCGTCGGTGATGAATTGGCGCATACGCCGGTCGGATTCGGCCCGGTGCGCCAGCGCGCTGTCGACGTTGTCCAGCAACCGGTTCAAGTGTGTGCCCGACGATGCCCACCTCGTTGTTGGGGTCGGTGTCGTCCGGCCGGACCCTGGCGGTGATGCGATGGTCGTCGCCGGTGAGCGGCGTGCCGGCGACCTCGGCGGCGGTGACCGCGACGCGGCGTAACGGCCGCAGCGCATAGCCGACCACCAGCGCGGTCAGCCCTGCGGTCACCAGCAGCGCTGCGATCGAAAGCACTGTCGCGCTGACGATTCGGCGGTTGATGGTCTTGTCGACCAGATCCAGTGACACGCCGACGACCAGTAGATCACCGGTGGCGGTCATTTGGCTGCTGACCCGGTACGGTCCGAGTCTGCCCAGTTTCGCGGTGTGTATCTCGCCGTCGCGCCAGGGCAGCGCCTTGATGGCGGCGATCACATCGGGTGTGGCGGGCTGCGGGTTGTCCTCGAAAAAGATCGCCGAGCCGATCACATCGCCGCTGTGCATCACCGCGATGACATTTCCCGGGTTCTGCTCGGTGAACCTCAGCATGGCGTCCCCGAGTTCACGGTGCTGACCGAACTGACCGGCGCCGTACTTGGCGAACGAATGGTTCAGTGCGTCAAGCGATTCCGACGACTTCCGCGTCGTTGATCGCGTTGACATAGGCCCGCAGGCTGACCACCGAGATGACGCCGACGACCAGCATCACGATCGTGACCACTGCCGAGACGCCCAAGACCAGTTGGTGGCGCAGAGTGCGCGGCCGCCACCACGGAGTCGCCCGGGCCCCGGTCATTTCACTGCCACCTCGGTGCTATGCCGGCGGGCGGAGCATGTACCCCACACCTCGCACGGTGTGGATCATCGGCTCTCTGCCGGCGTCGATCTTCTTCCGCAGATACGAAATGTACAGATCGACGATGCTGGTGCGTCCGGCGAAGTCGTAATTCCAGACCCGGTCCAGGATTTCGGTGCGGGTCAGTGCCCGGCGCGGGTTACGCATCAAGAAACGCAACAGCTCGAATTCGGTTGACGACAGCGAAATCAATGATCCGGCGCGGTGTACTTCGTGGCTCGCGCCATCGAGTGTGAGGTCACCGATCGTGAGGCTCTCCTCCGCGGGCGGGGCGAGGTGATTGGAACGGCGGAGCAGTCCTCGTAGCCGGGCGACCAGCTCCTCGAGGCTGAACGGCTTGGTCATGTAGTCGTCGGCACCCGCGGTCAAGCCGGTCACCCGGTCCATCACCGAGTCGCGCGCGGTCAGGAACAGGGTGGGCGTATAGGGCCCTGATTGGCGGATCCGGTGCAGGATCTCCAGGCCGTCGATATCGGGAAGCATGATGTCGAGGACCAGCACGTCGGGTTCGACGTCGTCGAATTTGTTGACGGCTTCGCGGCCGTTGTGCGCGACTTCGACCGTCCAGCCTTCGTAGTGCAGGGCCATCTTGACGAGGTTGGTCAAAGCCGGTTCGTCGTCGACCAGCAAGACCCGGATCGGCGATCCGTCTTCCCGGCTGATCCGGGGGAGCTGACCGAGGATGGCCTGCCGCGGCCGCTGGTCGCGTGTGGTTCCCGACATGACCGCCATGCTTGTCGATTCTCCCCGTGGCATATGCCATTGTCACGAAGCTCATATGGTTCTCAAATGTGTCGGCCGACCGGATGATCGTCTGCCGTGGGGCCAGATATGGGTTTTCTATGGATCGCTTCTATGCACTTGATATGAGCTGGTGTTGCACCGACTCTGGATACCAGAGTCTTTGCTACGTCGATGACATAAGCGAGCCATGGTGCATCGCTAAGTGATTGTGTGCCAACATTTTACGAGGCTTTACCCTAAGCGATGTCAACGGTGCTTCGCCTGTCCGCAGCAGTGCTTTCCAGACGATTTCGGAGAATCAATGTTTTCGCCATCTTTCGTGACCACTCATCCCGAGATGCTTTCCGCGGCGGCCCACGATCTGGCCGCCATCGGCGCCGCGATGTCTGCGTCGAATAGTGGCGCGGCGGGCCCGACCGCCGGGGTTGTTCCGGCAGCGGCTGACCAGGTGTCGGCCCTGACCGCCGCGCAATTCGCCAGCCACGCTGGCCAGTACCAGGCCGCCGCCGCGTGCCGCCGGCGCCATTCATGCGTTCTTGGTGAGCACTCTGCAGGCCAACGCGACGACCTATGCGATCACCGAGGCGGCCAACGCGGCCGCCGCCGGCTAGGGCTAGGTCCGACGAGGAAGAAGGTAAAAGACAATGGATTTCGGGGCGCTTCCGCCGGAGGTCAACTCGGCTCGAATGTATGCCGGTCCGGGCGCGGGTTCGATGCTGGCCGCAGCAGAGGCATGGGGCGGCCTGGCCGCCGACCTGCAGTCCCTGGCTGGCGGCTGCGGGATCGGTGATCTCGCGGGCTTACTGATGAGTCGTGGGAGGGCCCCGCGTCGACGTCGATGACCGCCGCGGTCGCACCGTATTTGACGTGGATGGCGGCGACCGCGCCGCAACTCGAGCAGGTCGGCAGGCCAGGCCCGCGCCGCAGCCGCCGCCTATGAAGCCGCGTTTGCGATGACGGTGCCGCCGCCCGTGATCGCCGCAAACCGGGCTCAGCTGATGGCACTGATAGCGACGAACTTCCTGGGTCTGAACACCGCGGCGATCATGGCCACCGAGGCGCAGTACGGCGAGATGTGGGCTCAGGACGCCGTGGCCATGTACGGCTATGCCGCCAATTCGGCGGCCGCCACGACGTTGACGCCGTTCACATCGCCCAAATCGAGCACCAATCCGGCTGGTCCGGCCACTCAGAACGGCCGCGGTGGTTCACGCCGCGGGCACCGCCGCCGCCAGCCATGCGCAGACCGCGATCGTCGACGGTGCCTCAGACGCTGCAGGCTCTGTCAGGCTCGTCGCCGACCGGTCTGGACCAAGTAGCGGTGGGCACCGGGACGTCGGCCGCGACGTCGGCGGTCTCGACTCCGGCCAGCATGCTCACCGGCCTGACCGGCGCGGCGGGTAAGGGCGCCGGCAAAACTGCGGGCACGGGCGCGTCCGCGAGCTCAGCGCTCGGCTCGCTTGCCGCGATAACGGGCGGCGAAACGGGACCCGGTGGATTAGCCGGTTATGCGGCGGACGCGGCCGGCTTGGGCGCCGACGGCCTCGGTCTCGGTACCGACGCCGGTGGCCTGGGCACGGACTTCGCCGGCGTGGGCTTGGATTTCCTGGGCGCTGACTCGCTGTTCCAGTCCGAGGGCATCGGGTCGTTCGACGGTCTGGGCGGTCTGGGTATGGGTGCCGGGTCTAGGTGGTCCCGCGCATCTGGGACCGCTCGGCTTCGGCGGTATGAGCCCGACTGCGAGTATTGGCCAGGCGAGTTCGGTTGGGGCACTGTCGGTGCCGCAGAGTTGGGCGGACGCCGGCTCGGCCCTCGGTCCGACGAGTCCTCCGACCGCGATGGCGTTGCCCAACAACGGATTTGGCGCGACACCGGCTGCGATCCACCACAGGAGTGGCTGCGCCCAAGGTGACCTTCCCGAGTCTGATCGAACGCGAGACCGACGGGATGCAACGAATCGGGTTGCGCAGCAACATGCTTCCTCGGCCACTGTTCGGATGATCCGTTCTGGCGGCCCGTAAATGGTTGTGGCCCGCACACCTTGGGTGTGCGGGCCACAATCGGTCGTGCGGGTGTCAGGCCCAGCTGGAGCCGACGGCGGAGTCGGTGCTGCTACATGTTGTTGCCGGCGGTCTGCACCTTCTGGCCGTGGCTGTTGGCTTGTTCGTAGATGACCTGGAAGTTGCGACCCAACTGGGTGATGAACTCCTGGCAGGCCACCGAACCCGAGCCGCCCCAGAAGTCACCGGCAGCCAGCACATCGCGAACGATGGCCTGGTGCTCGGCCTCCAGGGAGGCGGCCTGGGAGCGGATCATCGCGCCGTGGGCATCGACATCACCGAACTGGTAACTGATCGACATGAGTGTTCTCCTAAGACGTTGTCGGTGATGGGCTAGCTGGACAGGATCTGCTGCGAGCCCTGCTCTTGGGCTCTCGTAGTTGTTGGCGTCGCGGATCAGTCCGTCACGCACGCCGTGCAGCATGTTGACGATGTTGCGGAACGCGGTGTTCATCTGGCCCATGGTGTCGTAGCGAGGTGGCCTGAGCGGTACCGCTCCAGCCGGCGCCGGCGATGTTCTGGCTCGACGCCCACATCTTGCGGGCCTCGTCCTCCACAGTCTGGGCGTGCACGTCGAAACGGCCCGCCATCGACCGCATCTCGTGCGGGTCGGTCATAAAACGAGTAGGCATTTCTCTCTCCTTGATCTTTGAATTTGTGGTACTGGTTGCAACGCCGTCCGCCGAAAGGTCGAGGCGGTGGCGTCGAGATCAGCGATCGTCTCAAGCGGGAGGCACCGTCCCCCTCCCCGTCATCAGACGAATACCTGCTTCGGGAAGACTTTCGGCTTGACGCCGTAGCGCGGTCCGCCGATCCCCATACCGGACTTGCCGCCGGCGCAGGCCATCCCCGGCATGACACCGTTCATGCCGCCGCCGCCCATGCCGGTGGCCGCCTCGTCGACGGATGCGGTCCAGCCCGTCCCCGCCAACGTGGTTTCGGCCGCGGCGCCCGGAGCGCCGGCAGCCCAACCGGCCGGCACCGACATCCCGCCGACCTCAGCCGCCGTTCCCATCCCGGCCAACGTGGCCCCGCCGACACCGGACGTCGAACCCGCCAGCGTCGTACCGAAGCCCAGGCCTGCGCCCAGCGGGGTGGCGTCGCCGATGGTGAAACCGAACGGAGCACCCGCAACGAAGTGCGAAAGCAGCGGGATGGCCGACATACCGATGAACAGGAACCACGAGCCGGTGACGTTGACGGTGTTGATCGTGTTGGCAACAAAGGGCACGCCGAAGAAGTCCCTGCACCGCGTTGTAGAGCGCCTCGAGTGGAGTAGCGGCCGCCGCGCCGGCGGCCGGGGTGGCCGCCGCACTCGATGCACCCTGCAGGCTGCTGAG
The DNA here is from genome assembly GCA_963796825.1 of uncultured Actinomycetota bacterium. Lineage (GTDB taxonomy): Bacteria > Actinomycetota > Actinomycetes > Mycobacteriales > Mycobacteriaceae > Mycobacterium. The sequence goes on along the minus strand of CAWCNE010000002.1, from coordinate 395,288 downwards.
CAGCCCGTTGAGACCGGAGTTCGATGCGTTGCTGTTGACGGCGTTGCCGACCGCGGCGGCCTGTGCTCCCGCGCCGCCGGGGTTGGTGCTCTGGGCCGGCTCGGCCAACGGTGTCAGCTGCGCGGCGGCGGCCGCGTTAGCGGCGTAGGTGCATCAGCGCGGTGGCGTCCTGAGCCCAGAACTCGCCGTACATCGCCTCGTTAGCGGCGATCGCCGGGGTGTTCTGCCCCAGGATGTTGGTGGCGACGAGCGCCGCCAGCTGAGCTCGGTTGGCGTACGACCACTGGTGGCGGAATCGTGGCCGAAAACGCCGCCTCGTATGCCGCGGCCGAGGCGGTGGCCTTGGCCGCCGCCTCCTGCAACTGCACAGAGGTGGTGTTCAGCCAGTCGATGTTCTGCTGAGCCGAGGCGGCAGCCGCGGTGGCCGACGGACCGGTCCAGTCCGAGCCGGTCAGCTGCGAGATGACCGACTCGTAGGCGGCTGCGTTGGTGCTCAGTTCCGAACTCAGGGTGCCGAACGTGGAGGCGGCAGCCATCATCGGCCCGGCGCCGGCGCCGGCGTACATCATCGTGGAGTTGACTTCCGGGGGCCGCGCTGCGAAATCAAAAACCATGTCTCAATTCCTGTCTATGAGGTGAGGTGGTGACGTGAGCTTGGATGGTTGGTCGGCCAACATTGGCCGAACGGGCTGCTAGGTGAGCTCGGCTTCGGGATCGCCGGCATGACCTTGGGCTTGACGCCGTAGCGCGGGGCCCCGAAGCTCGAGCCGCCGCCACGACCGCCGTTGGCGACTGCGGGCATCCCGGCCATGGTGCCCGGAGACCCGGTCGAGACCCCTCCGGCGGTGCCCATCGGCATGGTTTGCGACGCCAGCGTGACGGGCGTGCTTGCCGACGGGATCCCTGCCGCGCCTCCGGCCCAGCTGGGCGGCACCGACATTCCACCGATCGAGGAACCCGCGCCGGCCGAGGCCAGCACCGGTGCCGCGCCCATCCCGCCGGCCGATGCCGCCGGCTGCGGGGCCGACGTCGGTGGCCAAAGCGGAGCCCAGACCGCCGATGTCGGCGACCGGCGGTCGCGGGACCGGACAGCGCGGTGAGCAGACCACCGCTGGTCGACACCGATCATGTCCGATGCGGCCGATGCGTAGTTACCGATGTTGATATTGACGAGGTTGCCGATGTTGCTGCTCAGCGGTCGAGCCAGCCAGGGTAGTGGTCAATCCGCTGATCAGGCCGGCGAGAGTGCTGATCGGGTCGGTCGCGGCCTGCGAGGCGGCCGACGAGGCGGACCCGGCGCCGTTGGACAGCGCGTTCGCGGCGGCACCGGCCTGTTGGCCGCCTCGGTGTCCTGGTAGGAGCCGGAGCTCTGGTTCAGCAACTGAACGAACTGCTGCTGGATGGCCTGGGCCTGGGCGCTGACCGACTGGTAAAGCTGGCCGTACGTCGAGAACACCCCGGCCTGCAGGATCGACACCTCGTCGGTGGCCGCGGGAAGGACGTCGGTGGTCGAGCTTGCGGCAGCCGAACTCTCCGCGGTAAACGAATTGCCGAGGCCCTCTAGCTGGGTCGCGGCCGCGGAGATCGCTGCGGGCTGTGTATTCGACGAACGACATATGTCTCTCCTGGGTGGCAAGAAGCCGACCCCGTTGAGGGGTCGGCCACGTTGGTCACGATCAGTGGTTGCTGGTAACCGGCGGCGGTTCCATGGCTCTACCTTGGCGTAACCTGAGCGCCGTCGCATACCGCGTTAATGGCTTCTTAACGTGGAATCCTTATTTTTAACACCCGCTTCTCAGCGACCAGCGGTTTAGCCTCCCTATCAGGCTCGGGAGTCGACGCGCTAAGTTCGTCGCTGGCCCCCATAGCCCAATCGGCAGAGGCAGCGGACTTAAAATCCGTCAAGTGTCGGTTCGAATCCGACTGGGGGCACCGGCCTGAATCAGCAGGTGTCTCAGGTGTATCTCAGGCTTTTGTAAGGTCCTTAATCGTCTCGGGTTCAAGGTCAACGGTGTGAACTGCGGTGTTCACGCATCCACCTTGAACCCGACGAGGTCGGCTATGCCACCGCCCTGACGCATTCTTTACGACACCTCGCCCCCGCTGTGACGATCATGTGATCCGGCGGCGCGCCGAGCTATCGGTCATCGGTGAAATCGCCCTACATCAGGCCGCCACGGCGTGTCAGCCACGTCGGTACGGCTCGGTGTCTTCGAGCCCAGCGATCCCTGAACGCCGTTGCCGGTCTCGCTGGGTCGGTTGATGCCGGCGTCGACGCAATCGCCGGCCTCCGCCATTGCAGGGCACCGGTCGACACCACGCGCATTGGCATCCTGCGCCCGAGACCTCGCGCCCGCCTCGAGGACTGACGTGCATGCCGCATCCTTGCAGCCGACGGACCGCTCTTCGAGGTCATATAGTTGCCCAGTGGTTGATCAGCCGAGTCCCGCAGCAGGGAGTGCGCCAACCGTATTTATCGCCACACCTATGTACGGGGGAATGGCGACCGGAACGTACACCTGGTCACTGGCGCAAACACCAGCGGTTTTCCTGCAAAGTGGGGTTGGGCTGCTCTACCAATACCGGATGAATGACGCCCTGGTGGCAAACGCCAGAAATAACTTGGCTGATGATTTCCTCGGAACGCCGGCCACTCATTTGATGTGGATTGACGCAGACATCGGATTCAACGCAATCGACATCGTCAGTATGATATTGGCTGATCAGGACATCATTTGCGGAATGTATCCATTGAAGGCAATCCACTGGGAGCGGGTCGCCCAAGCCGTCCGCGAGGGCGTCCCGGCAGAGGGGCTGAGAGACCATGTGGGATTTTTCTCGGTGAACGAGCTTGACGGCAGCGATGGCAGCAATTCGGCCAACTCGGACGGGCTTGTGGAAATCGACGCCGGCGGTACCGGGTTCATGCTTGTCAAGCGCGAGGTGTTCGAGGCCTTAGGTAAGGAAGTACCGAGTTACATCGTCGATGGAAAGTCGATTAAAGAGTTTTACACCACCGGCATCGACCCCGAGACGAATCAACTCGTCTCGGAGGACTACTACTTCTGCAGGCTCGCGCGCAGTTACGAGTTCAAGGTTTATGCGGCACCGTGGGTACATCTCACTCATACGGGCCCGTATGTGTACGAAAGCCAGCTCGAGCCGAAGTGGTTGGTTCGGCGTTAGCGATCGCCGCCGCCTCCGCTGGTGAACGATCGCACCCACTCCGTTGAGCAAACGGGGTACTCCAACGCCAATGTCTGCCATCGATGGTCTCCGAACCTAGTTTGCTCGGGACGCTTGTGGCGACTCGGCCGCGGTGCTCCCGGCGCCGCGATTGCCGAATAGGTAAATCCCGGTGAGGTTCAGGCGCACCCAGGGGGCCACATAGATCTTGAAGCTGCTCGCGCCACCTCGCCAACGGGCCCCATATCGAGGTTCTGCTCCCGCCGCGATGGGGTCGTCCTCAGCAGACGAGTTGCCGTCAGCTGTAACGAGAGCCCTACTGTGAGTCGGCGGTCAGTGCCATCGCCACGAAATCGATTCGCCACAGCGAGCGAAACAGCGTGCGGCCGTATTTTTGCACGTCCTCCGCGGTCAGTTGATCGTCCTGTTGTGCAACTATGCGGGCAATCTCTCGAATCGTACGACGGCCGTCGACATTTTGCAGAAACGCCAATTGGGCCGCGTTGAGCGGCAGGCGAATGCCGCCTGCCCACACGGCTTCGCTCTCCGAGACGCTGCAACGCATGCGCAGCAGCGGGATGTAGTTCAGAGCTGCGTCGGTCGAAAAGTCAATCTTGTAGCTGCCTTTCGGCCGCTCCGGGCGACACGCCATGAAAAAGTGGCAAGCGTTACGCGTCTGTACGCGCTCCATCAGCGACCAGAGTCTCGGCTCGGGTAGCGCATTTGCGGCAGTGATGAATTCGCTTGGAGCCACGAACATTTCGTGCGGGTAGTACGGCGTCTTGTGAAACCAGTCCTGGAAGACCAGCCCGGCCGAGTCGACGAGCTCGATGCACTCGTCGACCGTGTAGTTGCGGGTGCGGCCGTGCAGAAAGGTGTCCACCAGCGCCGCGTCATCCTGCAGATCGCGCGCCCGTTGGAGATAGCTCCGCACCGGGTGGTCCTCCGGCAGCGCGTCGACGGTGTCTTTGACGATCTGGACCGACGCGTCGTCCTGCCGCAGATCCAAGTCTTGAAAGATGGATTCCAGCAGCTCGACTCCGATTCGGCCGTATTTCCCATAGAGCATGATGGCTGCGACGCCGTCGGGCCGCAGACATTCCGCGAGCGCTTTCATGCCGACGAGGGGATCGGCCATGTGGTGCAGAACGCCGGTCGATATCACCAGGTCGAAATCGAGACCCAGCGTCGACAATTCTTCGATAGGAAGCCGATGTAGCTCCAGGTTGCGCAGGTCGTGCTGGTCTTTGAGGTGCTGCTGGTGATCCAGCGACGGCTGGCTCACGTCGACTGCGATCACTTTCGCGGCGGGGTTGTTGAACGCGAAGACCGCCGCCTGGTTGGTGCCGCACCCGGCGATCAGGATGTCGAGGTCAGGCCGGTATTCGCGGTCGGGCCACAGGACTCGGTGTGCGTGTACCGGGTCGAACCATTCCCAGTTGGTGACCGTCCACGTTTTGAGATCGCGGATGGGATGCGGGTACCGCCACCGCTCGTACTGGCGACTGACCGCATCGTCACGCGCGCCGTCCTTCATCTCAGCGGTGGCTCCTTCGCGGTGACTGACAGTCGTAACGAGTCTGTCACGAAGGTCATCCATCAACGGCTGACGCGGCGACGCACAGCACTTCATCGAGGCTGGCCGTCTGAGGTCCAGCGGCGGGGCGACGGACGCGGTCGGCATGATCCAGCCGTCCGACGTCAAACATCGCCGGACCACCGGCCATCCCGTCAAGCAGGACATAACGGCCGGCGTCGGGCGTTCGGCCAATCGCATCTTCCGGTGCACTGGCACCGGTCAGCGTGGTTGCGCCGGCCAAGTTGACGGCCACCTGGAAGACGTCTGCCTCCGCGTCGAATACCGCGGTCAGTCGGGTGATGAGTTTCTCGGGCGCGAAGAAACGCCAATTCTGATCCAGATGTAGCCAGAAGCGCCCGCAAATCAATTCTCGTACCTGCACGAGTTGGATGCCTTCCGCATCGCCGGGGCCGAGATGAGCGAGCTCAACGAATTCGTAAAGCGCCGTGAGCATTTCGCGGTCGGCGGCTGATAGCCCGGCATCAATCAAAAGAAAGCGTCCGACGCGTGACACGTCCATACAGCAGTTCAAGAACGAGTTGAGCGCCTGCTGGGTGGCCACCAGGTCCGGTCCGGCGATCAGGCTGACGGTGACCTCTGGGTCGGATTCGCGGCGGTGGTGCGCGTGAACACGGCCTGGCGCAGCGATGGAGTTGCGCACCAACGGGTCCGGGTAATTTGAAGCCGCCTCGATCATGGCCGGCACAGCCTCATCGCGGTTCGCCGCGATTCGTTGTCGGTCGCCGTCAGGGATATCGGGAAAGGCCAGCAGTTGCCGCCACAGGTTGAACGCCACAGCGTGCTCGCCGAGGCAGAACGCCGACTTCGCCCGCGCGTCTGCCGCTCGCCAGGCGTAGATATCGGGATACGGCAGGAGCATGTCGCCGTCGGGGCGCGGAATTTCGGCGGCGCGCTCCCCGAACAGATAGGCGAGCCGGTAGTGCTTCTCGTTGAAGTGGTGTCGAGCGATGCAATACAGCGGTTCTGCGCGGGTCGGCCGGAATTCCCACGCCAGCAGATACGCGTCCTGAACCTGGTGCCACGGCACCCCCAGCGTTTCCATTGACTCCGCGATGCGAAACATCGCCAGGAAGCTTTCCTCGTCAGGGCTGCCGCCGACTTCGAGCATTCGCTCGTACCACTTACGGGCATTGGCGTGATCGCCAGAATCGAAGTAGACCTGACCCAACAAGGACAACGATCGGACGTCTTCTGGGTTGCGCTGCACTACGGGCAGTAGCTGATCGATGAAGCGCTGAAACGGATCCACGTCGCGGGGCATGCTGGCAGTCCCCACGATGCTATCGGCGGCCGCCGATAGCTGATCGTCCGATACGACGAGGCCGAGTTCGTCGGCGAGACGACGGATGACCGGGACAGGAGTGGTGCGGAGTTCCTCGAAGTCGATGTGGACCGTCGACCTATTCGCCAGCGACAGGTCGCGCGCGGCGAGGAGATGTGTCGTTGACTCGCACTCCGTCCTGTTCCTCCGGCCACCAATCGAGGCGCTTCAGCGTGGCCAATACCTTGCCGAATGGTCGGTCCACCACCACCGGGACGATCGGACCCCATGCCTCATCGAGCAGATCGATCGCTGCGCACAGCAGGGGATGCTTGACGCCCGGGCGTCGGTCCACGGCACGGGCTGCGCGGCGATGGCCATCAGCCCACATTCTGAGCTTCTCCTGGAACAAACGAGGCTCCATCTGAAGCTGTGCGCTCTTCGCATTGACGGCCCTGCGGCACAATTGGCCGATCTCCGCCTCCTCCCAGTTTTGTTGCAATTCGCGATAACTCGCGCCGAACTCCGCGCCCATGAAGACGCCAAGATGATGCAGCACGCTCGCAACGGCCGATGTGCCGCCACCTATAGTCCCAAACACGACGATCATCGGCTCGTCGTGTGCCATGACGCCTCCTGTAGTTCCCACTGTCAGGAACGGTACCGCGATGACGTCTCCTGCGCCGTCCAGCGGCACCGCGGCCATTCGTACTCTGCAGCCGCTCTATCCGATCAGATCTTGTTGTCCGGCAACGCATTTACGGCTGCACAGTAGGCGTTGGGTTGTTCGGCGGCGGGGGTCCATGTGGTGTGGCCATCGCTGGGGCGGGTATCGCCACCGCTCGTACCGGCGACTGACCACATCGTCACGCGCGTCGTCCGTCACGGCAGCGGTGGCTCCTTCCGGGTGACCGTCGGTCGGTTGGAATTATCCGGCCACCCCCGGCGGCCGGGCAATCGAAGGCCGGCAGGCGCGGCATTTTCATCCCTGTGATGTAGGACTCTTTTGCAAGAAATGTTAAGAAATCCTCATCGACGAATAATCTGTTCCCAGTTTATTTCAAGGTAGCGAAAAGTGTGAACTACCTGGCGCAACCGGTTGTTGTGCTTGCTCGATGTAATCGTCTGTGGCACTGGACGAATATTGCGTAAGGACGCCCTGAGTTACCCAAGTGACATAGGCGACAGTCGTTGAATACGCGCCATTCTCTGGTAATTTCGGTTATTAGACTCACCCGGAGGTAGCGCCCGATGCCCTGACGCTCGATGCCCTGAATGGCTGGGCCGGGCCGAGTTGGGATCTGGGTAGCGGTTCACGGAAGCATCGGACCGCGCGAAGCGTTGTTGGCTCAGATGCCGAACGTCCGCCCACCACGGACCAACAAGGAAGCTGGTACCACTGTGAGCGATGCAGTTCTCGATCTGAACGAAGCAGCAGGTTTCACCGCCATCGGCGCGATCGCTGCCGGGCACGGCGCGGTCAGCGGGATCGCGGTCCGCTCCGACGGCGCAATGCTGACGGTCACCCACTACGGCGACGACAGTGTCTCGCTGATCGGCACCTCCGACGGCGCGGCCCAGGCTGACCGTCACCGACGTCGAAGAACCCGCCGCCGTTGCGATGGCCGGCAATCGTGCCTACGTGAGCAGCGTGTCCACGGCTCACGACGAGATTCTGGCCTTCGACACCGACTCCGAGCGCATCGTCGCGACCTACCCGGTCGATGTTCGGCATCACCGACTTGGTGGTCAGCCCGAACGGGCGGTTCGTCTACACCGGCCGGACCGGTGCCGACGGCGCCGGCGTCGCGATCCTGGACTCCTCGACCGGCAAGCAGACCTACGTCCGCATCGCAGCCACCACCGTCGGCTGCGTGCGGGTGAGCCCCGACGGCCGACGGCTCTACGTCGCGGCCAACGGCGCATCCACCGCAGAGCTGGTGACGATTGACACCCGGCGTTACCGGGTGATCGGCACCGTCGAAATCGGTTCGCCCATCCGCGATATCGCGCTCAGCCCGGACGGCGCCACCGCCTACGTGGGCAGCTGCGGTTCCGACTTCGGCACCGTGCTGGACATCGTGGACGCCCGGAACTCGGCTATCAACGCCACCTACAAGATCGGCGAGGCCGCGGGATCACTCGCCCAGCTGACCCTGAGCCGCGACGGCGACCGGGTGTACCTGGTCGGCGATCAGCACGTCACGGTGTGGTCGACCGCCACCCACGACGTCCTCGGCAGCATCACGGTCGGCGACCAGCCGTCATGTGCGGTGGAGAGTCCGGACGGCAAGCGGCTTTACATTGCCGACTACGCCGGCACGGTCACCGAGCTGGCGATCTCGGCGGCAGCCACGCCGCTCGGAGGCGCTGACGTCGGACGACGAGCTGACCGCCCCGCACGCGTGGGCGTTCTCCGAACTGCTGGCGCGAGCCGACGCCGGCCTAGGGGCCGCATCGCCGCAAGGGCGATTGGCCGGGCGTGCGATGATCGCCACGAGGGCGGCCGTCTGGCGGGCCGGCCCGGGTAGCCAGGCGGAGTCAAAGGCGGTCCAGCGATGTACAGCACCATGCACAGCTTTCCCTTGACGATCACCGCCATCCTGCGGCACGCCGGCAGCGTCCACGGCGCCCGCAAGGTCTTCACCGCGACCGGCGACGGCTACCGCGAGTGCACCTACGCGGAACTCGGTCAGCGCGGGGCACAGTTGGCGAATGCGTTGCGGCGCATCGGTGTCAGCGGTGACCAGCGGGTCGCCACCTTCATGTGGAACAACGCCGAACACCTGGCGGCGTATACGGCGGTGCCCGCGATGGGCGCGGTGCTGCACACCCTGAACATCCGGCTGTTCCCCGAGCAGATCGTCTACGTCGCCAACGAGGCCGAAGACCAGGTGGTGTTGGTCGACGTGTCGCTGGCCAAGCTGCTGGCGCCGATCCTGGGCGAACTCGAGACGGTGCACACCGTGATCGCGGTCGGCGACGGCGATATCTCGGCACTCGAGGAGTCGGGCAAGACCGTGCTGCGCTACGACGACATCGTCGACGGTGAGCCGACCGAGTTCGACTGGCCCGATATCGACGAAAACTCAGCTGCCGCAATGTGTTACACCAGCGGGACGACCGGCAACCCGAAAGGCGTCGTCTACAGCCACCGTTCGACTTATCTGCACACGATGGCGATCTGTACCAGCAACGGGATCGGCATCGGTGCCGGCGACTCGGTGTTGCCCATCGTGCCGATGTTCCACGCCAACGCGTGGGGCCTGCCGTACGGGGCGCTGATGGCCGGCGCTGATCTGGTGTTGCCCGACCGGCACCTGGACGCCAAGTCGCTGGTCGAGATGATCGAGACGCTGCGACCCACCGTCGCCGGCGCCGTGCCGACGATCTGGAACGACGTCATGCACTATCTGGAGAAGAACCCGGGTCACGATGTGTCCTCGTTGCGCATGGTGCCCAGCGGCGGCTCGGCGGTGCCGGTGTCGCTGATGCGCACGTTCGAGGAGCGGCACGGCGTCCAGATCCGGCAGCTGTGGGGGATGACGGAGACCTCGCCGACGGCCACCATGGCCTGGCCGCCGCCGGGCGCCTCGGACGACCAGCATTGGGCATTGCGCGCGACCCAGGGTCAGCCGCTGTGCGGTGTGGAAGCCCGGATCGTCGACGACGACGGGCAGGTGCTGCCCAACGACAACGAGGCCGTCGGCGAGGTGGAGGTCCGCGGTCCGTGGATCACCAGTTCCTACTACCGGGGCCATGACGAGTCCAAGTTCGACAGCGGCTGGCTGCGCACCGGTGACGTCGGCCGCCTCGACGAGCACAGCTTCATCACCCTGACCGATCGCGCCAAAGACGTGATCAAGTCTGGCGGCGAATGGATTTCGTCGGTTGACCTGGAGAACGCCTTGGTCGCGCATCCGGATGTGGTCGAAGCCGCCGTCGTCGCGGTGCCCGACGAGCGTTGGCAGGAGCGGCCACTGGCCGTCATCGTCGCCCGGGAAGGCTCCGACGTCAACGCCGACGATCTACGAAAGTTCCTGGCCGACAAGGTTGTTCGTTGGTGGCTGCCGGAGCGCTGGACATTCGTCGACGAGATTCCGCGTACCAGTGTCGGCAAGTACGACAAGAAGACCATTCGGTCCCGGTATGCCGACGATGTCTACGAGGTCAGCGAAGCACGAGAGTAAGTGGCACGTGGGAAAGGACAGCTATGAGCCTGCGGGTCGTTCAATGGGCAACGGGGTCGGTCGGTGTGGCCGCGATCAAGGGCATCCTCGAGCATCCCGAGCTTGAACTGGCCGGGTGCTGGGTGCACTCCGAAGACAAGAGCGGCAAGGACGTTGGTGAAATCGTCGACTGGTCCCCGCTCGGAGTGACCGCGACCAACAGCGTCGAGGAAATTCTCGCGCTGGACGCCGATGCGGTGATCTACGCGCCGCTGCTACCCAACGTGGACGAAGTCGTGGCGCTGTTGCGCTCAGGCAAGAACGTCGTGACGCCAGTCGGCTGGTTCTACCCGGGCGAGAAGGAGGCCGCTCCGCTCGAGGCGGCCGCCAAAGCCGGCAACGTCACGCTGCACGGCGCCGGTATCGGCCCGGGCGCGGCGACCGAGTTGTTCCCGCTGCTGCTTTCGGTGATGTCGACCGGCGTGAATTTCGTCCGTGCCGAGGAGTTTTCCGATCTGCAGGACCTACGGCGCGCCGGATGTGCTGCGCTATGTGATGGGCTTCGGCGGCGCACCGGACAAGGCGTTGACCGGACCGATGCAGAAAATTCTCGACGGCGGATTCTTCCAGTCGGTTCGGTTGTGCGTCGACAAGATCGGCTTTGCCGCCGATCCGCAGATCCGGACCTCGCAGGAGGTCGCGGTGGCGGCCGGGCCGATCGACTCGCCGATCGGCGTGATCGAGACGGGTCAGGTCGCTGGGCGCCGCTTCCACTGGGAAGCACTCGTCGGCGACGCCGTCGTGGTCCGGATCACGGTCAACTGGCTCATGGGTGAGGAAAACCTAGACCCGCCTTGGTCTTTCGGGTCAGGCGGTGAGCGCTACGAGATCGAGGTCCGCGGCCACCCGGACACCTTCGTCACGGTCAAAGGCTGGCAGCCGGAAAGCGTGGCTGCCGGTTTGAAAAGCAATCCCGGGGTGGTGGCGACGGCGGCCCATTGCGTCAACGCCGTTCCGGCGACCTGTGCGGCCGCACCGGGTATCCAGAGCTTCTTCGACCTGCCGCTGATCACCGGCCGGGCCGCACCCGGGCTGGCGCGGTAGCCGCTGATGTGCCGACTATTCGGGCTGCATGCCGGGACCAACGTTGTCACCGCGACGTTCTGGCTGCTCGAGGCTCCGGACAATCTCGCCGACGCAAAGCAGACGTAACCCGGACGGCAGCGGACTCGGGGTCTTCGACGGCCAGGGCCGGCCGCAGGTAAACAAGCAGCCGATCGCCGCGTGGCAAGATGTCGAATTCGCCACCGAGGCACACGATCTGACCGGCACAACCTTCATCGCACACGTCCGCTATGCGACTGCCGGATCGCATGAGGTCGTCAACACCCACCCGTTCCTGCAGGACGGCCGCATCTTCGCGCACAACGGCATTCTGGAAGGCCTCGATGTTCTCGACGCGACGGCTGCGCGAATTGGGCACTGCGCGAACTGGTATTGGGGCAGACCGATTCCGAGCGGGTGTTCGCGTTGATCACCGCGTCGATCCGGGCGCGCGGCGGCGACGTGACCGCAGGCCTGGTCGACGCGATGCGCTGGTTGGCCGACAACGTGCCGATCTACGCGGTCAACATTCTGCTGAGCACGGCCACCGACCTGTGGGCCCTACGCTACCCGGAGTCGCACGAGTTGTATGTGTCGGATCGTCGAAAGCTTCCGCGCAGACCGTCGATTCCATCTGCGCACCAACCGGATTCGCGCGGAGTCGCAGACATCTGCACGGGCAGCCGTCGGTCGTGTTCGCCACCGAGCCGATGGACGATGCCGCACGTTGGCGACTCCTCGAGCCAGGTGAGCTGGTCCACGTCGACGCCGGCTTGCAGATCAGTCGCGATCTGGTGTTGCCGGATCCGCCGCGACATCTGCTGCGTGCCGAGGAGCTGAGTCCGGCGGCTCAGGCCTCGCTGCACCCGACGGCTCGATGACCACGCGCGCGCTGGTGCTCGGGCGGTGGCGGTGTAGCCGGAATCGCCTGGGAGACCGGCATTCTGCTCGGCATTGCCGACGAGTCTCCCGCCGCCGCGGCGGGCGTTGCTGGAATCCGATGTGCTGCTTGGCACGTCGGCCGGCTCGGCGGTGGTCGCGCAGATCGGCAGCGGCTTGAGTCTGGCGGAGCTGTTCGCGCGGCAAGTCGACGAAGCGTCCGCCGAAATCGACCCCGGCGTCGGAATCGACGGCATCGCAGAGCTTTTCCTGGCCGCCATGTCGGACCCGGACGCCACGCTCGCCCAGCAGCGGCAGCGCATCGGCGCGGTGGCGCTGGCCGCCGATACCGTAGCCGAGCCGGTCCGGCGCAAGGTCATCGCGCAGCGGCTGCCCTCGCACGTCTGGCCCGAGCGTGCGCTGCGGGTCACCGCCATCGACGTCGCCACCGGCGAATTGGTGGTGTTCGACCGGGATTCCGGCGTCGACGCTGGTCGACGCGGTGGCCGCCAGTTGCGCGGTGCCAGGAGCGTGGCCGCCGGTGACGATCGGCGGATCGGCGCTACATGGACGGCGGTATCGGCAGCACGATCAACCTTCACCTCGCCGCACGACTGCGCCGAGGCGGTCGTGCTGGTGCCCGCCGGGGAATCGGCGCCGTCGGCGTTCGGCGGCCGGGGCAGCAGAAGAACTCGACGCAGTTTCGGTGGTGCGGTGCTGGGCGTGTTCGCCGACGAGGAGTCGCTGGCCGCCTTCGGTCCCAACCCGCTGGATCCGAGCTGCCGCCCGCCGTGCGCGCGGGCCGGGCGCGCGCAGGGCCGCCGTGTTGCGGCAGCGGTCGCCGCGTTCCTCGGCGTCAGGTAACCGGGCGATTCAGGTCGACGGAGTCCAGCGCCGCGGACGCCAGCGCGCGGCCGATCTCGATCACCTCGGCAGCCCGGTGGAATTCCAGGCTGCGGCAGGCCGAGCGCGGCACCTCGATCAGCAGGTCCGGCGGATAGGCCGCCAACGTGTGGCGGGCCAGCGCCGCCTGGGCGATGTCGATGGTCCGGTTCATCACTTCGAAGCTGCCCAGCTTGGGCACCTCGGGTTCGTCGACCGAGTAATCCGAGGCCGGCTCGTCGGCGGCATCGCCGTCCTCGGGGTTGCGAGGCCCCGAACCGGCTCAGCACCGACCGCGCGGTCGGCGAGTCGAACAGGGCCGAGGTGCTGCTCAGCACCCGGTTGAGCCATTCGCCCGAGGACTTCGGCTCGGGGCTCGGGTTCGTCCCCGGTCTCGCTGCCCGACAAGCTGACCGCGATGGTCAGATCGGCGTTGACGGCCGCGATCGGCGCCATCGGCAACGGATCGAGGATCCCGCCGTCGGCGAGCAGTCGCCCGTCGATGACGTACGGCGAGATGACTCCCGGGATCGCGATGGACGCCCGGATCGCCTCGTCGACCGGGCCGCGCTGCAGCCACACCGACTTGCCGGCCAGCAGATCGGTGGCCACCGCGGTGTAGGGGATCGGCAGTTCCTCGATGGTCGACGTCGCCGAGGATGTCGCGCACCGCGTCCAGAATCTTCTCGGCGCGCAGCACGCCGGCGGCCGTCAGCGTCGGATCCAGCAGCCGCAGGATCGCGCGCTGCGTCAATGACCTTGCCCAGTCGGCGAATTCGTCGAGCTCGTCCGCGGCCTGCAGTCCGCCGACGAGCGCGCCCATCGACGAGCCGGCGATCCCGACGATCTGGTAGCCGCGGTCGTGCAGTTCGTGGATCACCCCGATGTGGGCGTACCCGCGGGCGCCGCCGCTGCCGAGCGCCAGCGCGACCCGGGGCCGGGGCGCGTCGAGCAGCCCAGGTCCCAGCTCGGGAGTGATGTCGGAGTCGGTCATGTGCTACATCTTTGCCTGCACGACACCGGTTTAATCAATCGTGATCCGAATTGCGGCGCCGGCCTACAAATGCCTCAGCCGCATTCGTCGTTGGCGGCCGCGCGGGCCGCGACGATCACCCCGGCCTGACGCGCCAGCGGCAGTGCGGCCCAGGCGATGTTCCAGGTGCCCGGACCGACGACGCCCGGCGCTCTGGACCGCCGCCAGGTACCTCTCGGCCTGAGCGTCTGCGCGATCGCCCGGGTGGCCCTGCATCCACACCGTCGCCGCATGACAGGCCTGGAAATACTCCTCTTCGGTCGAGTGCGCGGGCACGTCGATCTTGGTCGTGACGCCCGCGGGAGAAGTCGAGACGACGCCGGGCGTCGCGCCGCAGCCGCCGCCTCCGTCGTGCTCGATGCCGGCGGGGCTTTGGTCCGGTCCGCGGAGCAGCCCGTCACCGCCGCTGCGAGCAGTCAGGACCGCAACGATGCCCGACACCAGCGGAGCGAGATCGGCGCCACCGCATTCGGTCAATCTATGCAATGCTGGCGACCGTGACGCAGCGAACCGGGTTTTGGGAGTGTTGTCGGCCTTCACCTGACCGCCGCCCCCTACTACGCCCGTTCGCTCTGGAGTTCCCACATGGTTTCTGCTCACCTCGTCGCTGGCCCCTGCCCTGTCCCGGCCCTCGCCGCTGCGAGCCGTTCCCGGCCCGACCCGGCTGCGGCTGGCCGATCTGCTGCACATCACCGACCGCACCGCTGACGACGTGCTCAGCGGCCGCTACGACCATGTCGTCCCGGCGGGCGGTGTGCCCACCGACGATCGTTGGTTCGCCCGGCTGCACGGCGACGACGAAGTCGACGTCTGGCTGATCAGCTGGGTGCCCGGGCATCGCACCGAATTGCACGACCACGGCGGATCACTCGGTGCGCTGACGCTGTTGTCCGGTGTCGCTGGACGAATTCCGTTGGGACGGAGAGCGATTGCGCTGCCGGCGGCTCGAGGCCGGGGATCAGGCCGGGTTCCCACTGGGTTGGGTGCACGACGTGGTGTGGGCCCCGACCGGTCCGCGCACCTCGGTGACGTCGCTGTCCGGGCCCCGGGAGCCGTCGCTGAGTGTGCACGCCTATTCGCCGCCGTTGACGGTGATGTCGTACTACGAGGTGACCGACGAACACCGGTTGCGGCGCAAGCGAACTGAACTGACCGACCAACCGGAGAAGTCGATGAGCCGTATCGACCAGGTCCTGGAGTCGGCGCGGACACGGCTGCGCCGACTGGCCGCCGACGAGGTGCCCGCAGCGCTGCGCCGCGGCGCGCTGCTCGTCGACATCCGGCCGCAGGCTCAGCGCACGCGCGAAGGCGAGGTGCCCGAGGCCTGAGGCCGCTCGTCATCGAGCGCAACGTGCTTGGAGTGGCGCTGCGATCCCACCAGCGACGCCCGGCTGCCCGCAAGCCGTCAGCGACGACGTCGAGTGGGTGGTGCTGTGCTCGGAGGGCTACACCTCGAGCCTGGCCGCGGCGGCGCTGCAGGACCTCGGCCTGCACCGCGCGACCGACGTGGTCGGCGGCTACCACGCGCTGGCCGCCGCCGGCGTGCTCAGTTCGGACTAGCTCAGTTCGGCTTAGCCGCCTCCGCCGCCACCCCCGCCGTCGGCGCCGGCGTTGTACCTGTACCAGTCGTTGTAGTCATTGGGGTTGTAGTACTCGCCGTGTGACCCCGGTGCCGGCGCCGGGGTCGGCGTCTGCGGATCCGCCGGCAGCGGCGCCGGCAGCACGATCGGCGCGCTCGCCGGAACTCGCTAGCCGCACACGGCGGGCACGGCAACCGCGGCGATGGGCAGCGCGGTCAGCACCCCCGCCACCGCAATCTTGGCAATTGTCCAGGTCATTGACCTCTCCCTCCACGGGGAATCCGAATACGGTGAATCCTGCCACTTGATTGTTCGACCGACTAGCTAAGTGCCCAAAACCCTTGGGACACTCACAGCGTCCGTTCACCTGGCGTTAGCCGTCGCTGGCGTGCAACAGCGGGCGGAGCTTGGCGGTTTTCTCCGGCGTCCACCCCGGCGGCTGCAGCACCGCCGCCCAGCCGTTGGCGACGTCGGCGACGTAGACATGACCGTGGCCCTGCGGCACATCGACGGCAACCGCCATGTCGGCCGACACCTGCAGGAACGTCACCACCGGAATCCACTCGGTCTCGGGAAGCACGTCGTAGCCACGCTTTTCGCGTAGCCAGTCCGGCTCGCGGAACAGCAGATCGGGATCCCACCATGCGATGGGATCGGAGGCGTGCTGCAGATACACCACGCGCGGTGGGTTCCATTGCGATTCAGGGCGTTTGAGGTCTCCAGGGCGTGCCGCGAATCGCACCGAGAGGCCGTGGTCGTAGAGCGGCAGCCACTCCGGCGACCCGCGGTCGCGGGTCGCGGTCAGATCGGTCCAGATGGTGTTCTTGAATGTCGGCCCGGAGAACAACGCGCCGTCGGTGCGGGCCAACACGTTGTTGAGGCTCATGAACGGCGCCTCGCCGCCGAAGGAGCCCAGGCTTTCGCCGAACACGACGAGCTTGGGGCGCTGCGCTTCCGGCAGCCGGCGCACCAGCCGGTCAACGGCCTCGAACAGCGCCTGGCCCGCGTGGCGCGCGTTCTCCTTGTCCACCAGGAACGACAGCCAGCTGGGCAGGAACGAGTACTGCATGCTCACGATCGCGGTGTTGCCGTTGTACATGTACTCCAGCGCGTCGGCCTCGGCCTCGTTGATCCAGCCGGTGCCGGTGGTGGTTCCGACCGCGACGACAGCGCGGCGTAATCCGCCCGCGCGCTCCAATTCTCGCGCGGCCAACTCCGCGGCCGCGGTGATGCCGTCGGCGGAGTCCAGTCCGGCGTAGGCCCGGATCGGCTCGGTCGCCGGCGCGCCGTTGAACAGCGGTGAGCTGGTCGACGGTGGGCCCGCCCTTGATGAAGATCCGGCCCTGGTGTCCCAGCGATTCCCAGGTCACCAGCGACTGCGGACCGCCGGACCGCAGCGGTGTTCGCGGCGCGGCGGTGTCGGGATTCATTTCGTTGTTGACCGTGGCGAAGGTGTTGTTCATGGTCCGCATCGCGAATTTCACCACGACGCCGTTGAGCAACGCGATCGTCAGAGCGACCAGCAGCAAAACCACGATCACGGCCGAAACCCGCGGCGGCGCAAAGCGATCGAGTCGCAGATCGAGAAAATGGACCAGTCGGCGGATGAGCTGGCCGGTTTCGACGACGCCGAACAGCACGACCAACGACAGCGCGGTGGTCAGCGGATAGTCGAGCCAGACCAGGTGCTTGACGCCCATCAGATCGCGCACCCGGTCCTGCCAGACGTGGAACCAGATCACCATCGCGACCATGCCGATCGCGCCGACGACGATCAGCACCAGCCACGCCCGCCGCGGTGCCGGTGGGCTGGAGTCCCGGGAGAGCATGAAGCGCACCAGCCATACCGCGAAAACGCCGATGGCGTAACCGATTGCGCCGGCCAGGCCGCTGACCAAACCCTGAAACAACGGACCCCGCGGCAACAGCGACGGCGTCATCGAGAACCAGATGAACACCAGCCCGACTGCGGTGCCGGTGAAGGTGTAGTGCCGGACCCACCACGCTTCCCGGCGCTGCGGCTCCGGTCGACTCGCGTCACCGCAACTCCTTAGCGGTGGGTGAAGTTCGGCGGTCGCTTTTCGATGAACGCGGCCATGCCTTCGGACTGGTCGTCGGTCGCGAAAGCCGAATGGAACAGCCGACGTTCGTAGAGCAGCCCCTCGGCCAGCGTGGACTCGAAGGCGCGGTTGACCGCCTCCTTGGCCATCCGGGACGCCGACCGCGACATCTGCGAGATCGTGGTGGCGACGGCCTTGGCCTCGGTCAGCAGATCGGCGGCGGGCACCACCCGCGACACCAGGCCGCTGCGCTCGGCCTCGTCGGCGTCCATGTTGCGTCCGGTCAGGATCAGGTCCATCGCCTTGGCCTTGCCGATGGCCCGGGTCAGCCGCTGCGAACCGCCCATGCCGGGCAGCACGCCGAGCTTGATCTCCGGCTGACCGAATTTCGCGGTGTCGGCGGCGATCAGCACGTCACACATCATCGCGAGTTCGCAGCCACCACCGAGCGCGTATCCGGCCACCGCGGCGATCGTCGGCGTGCGGACCGCGGCGAGCTTGGCCCACGGGGCGAAGAAGTCGGCGTCGAACACGTCGGAGAACGCCAGGCTGCGACATCTCCTTGATGTCGGCGCCCGCGGCGAACGCCTTCGCCGAGCCGGTGATGATGATCGCCCCGATGCCCGGGTCGTTGTCGAATTCGGCTGCCGCGGTGGTGACTTCGTCCATCACCTGGCTGTTGAGCGCGTTGAGCGCCTTCGGCCGGTTCAGCGTGATGATGCCGACCCGCTCGTCGCGCTCGACCAGGATGGTTTCGTACGCTGTTCGGTCATCGCTGCCTTTCTAGAACTTCAGTTCGTCGTCGACGGGTGCGAAATATGCCTCGACGTCGGCCGCGGTCACCTCTGCCAGCGATGCCGGCGACCACTTCGGGTTGCGGTCCTTGTCGACCAGTTGAGCGCGGATGCCCTCCACCAGATCGTGCGAGCGCAGCGACGCGGACGACACCCGATAATCCTGGGCCAGAACGTCTTCCAGCGTGTCGAGCTTGGCGGCGCGGCGCACGGCCTCCAGCGTCACCGACAGCGCGATGGGGGAGCGGGTCGCGATCAGGTTCGCGGCGTCGTTGGCGGCGGCCCGGCGTCGATGGCCCCGCAGTGCGGCGACGATGTCGGCGACGGTGTCGCCGGCGTAGCACTCGTCGATCCAATCCCGTTGCGCGGCAAGCTCACTGGGCGGCGGTTCGACGGCGTGGGCGGCGATCGCCTGGCTCGACGCCGTCTGTCGGCGATGGCCTGGCGCAACGCGTCCAGCTTGTCGTGCGGCACGAAGTGGTCGGCGAAACCCAGGGCGATCGCGTCGGCCCCGGAGAACGGCGCGCCGGTGAGCGCGGCGTGCAGACCCAGCGATCCCGGTGCGCGCGACAGCAGGTAGGCCCCGCCGACGTCGGGGATGAAGCCGATACCGACCTCGGGCATCGCCACCTTCGACGTGTCGGTCACCACCCGGGTGTTGGCGTGTGCGCCGACCCCGACGCCGCCGCCCATCACGATGCCGTCCATCAGCGCGACGTATTTCTTCGGGTAGCGGCCGATCTGACCGTTCATCAGGTACTCGTCGTGCCAGAACCGCCGCGCCTCGACGCCGTCGGCGCGGGCGCTGTGGTAGATCGCCACCACGTCGCCGCCGGCGCACAGGCCCGCGCTCCCCGGCCCCGGAGAGCACCACGGCGCTGATCGCGTAGTCCTGCTCCCACTCCGTCAGCACCGCGCGCAACCCGTCGACCATGCTCTGGTTCAGCGAGTTGATCGCCTTGGGCCGGTTGAGCGTCACAATAGCCGACGCCGTTGTCGACGCGGCTCAGAATGTCGTCGGATTCGTCCGTCACGCGCGCGGTCTCCCCTCGGTGAATGGTCGGTGAATACCTGGTCGAATGCTGGTCGGGGCCTGAGAGCAATCTAGATCGTTACCCCGGTCGCGACGCCCGCGGGTAAGGTTTATCTGGAGTACCTCCGGCCGCGCAGTGATCTCGTCGCACATTGATCTAAAAGCCTCCACCGGGAACACGGCTGGACTACCGTTCGTTGATCAGTTGTTCGCACAGCTTTGAAGCCACAGCTCACGAGAGGAACCGACGGTGCGGGAGACCAGTAACCCGGTATTTCGCTCGCTGCCCAAGCAGCGTGGCGGATACGCGCAGTTCGGCAGCGGCGCCGCAGGCGCCGCGACCCAGATAGGGCATCAGGCGGACCCCTATGCCCCGTACGTCGACCAGCGGGCAGGCGTTTCCCGCCCGCTGACCATCGACGACGTCGTCACCAAGACCGGGATCACCCTGGCGGTGCTGTCGGCCGTTGCGGTCGTCTCCTACTTCATGGTCGAGGCCAACCAGGCGCTGGCCACCCCGTTCACCTTCGTCGGCGCGTTCGGCGGGCTGGCCATGGTGATGATCGCGACGTTCGCCCGCAAGCAGGACAACCCGGCGATCGTGCTGACCTACGCCGCGCTCGAGGGACTGTTCCTCGGAGCGATCTCGTTCCTGCTGGCCAACTTCTCGGTGTCGAGCACCAGCGCCGGCGCCATGATCGGGCAGGCGATCCTGGGCACGCTGGGCGTGTTCGTCGGGATGCTCGTGGTCTACAAGACCGGCGCCATCCGGGTCACACCCAAGTTCACCCGGATGTTGGTCGCCGGCATGTTCGGCGTGCTGGCCCTGATGCTGGGCAACCTGGTGCTGGGCATGTTCGGCGTCGGCCACGGCGAAGGCATGGGCCTGCGCAGCGGCGGCCCGCTGGCCATCATCTTCTCGCTGGTCTGCATCGGCCTGGCGGCGTTCAGCTTCCTGATCGACTTCGACGCCGCCGACCAGATGATCCGCGCCGGTGCGCCGGAGAAGGCCGCGTGGGGTATCGCGCTGGGCCTGACCGTCACGCTGGTCTGGCTCTACATCGAGATCCTGCGTCTGCTCAGTTATCTGCAGAACGATTAGCGCTTGAACATCAAAAAGGCCGGCACGCACGCGTGCCGGCCTTTTGTGTGATGCGTTAGCTCAGCGCCGTTCTTGATAGCCGTGTCTTGCTTCTGGCCGAGGTCGGTGACGAAATCGGCCGGCGGCAGCATCTCGGGCGGTCCGACAAAGTTCAGTGTGGTGAACGCCTTGCCTTCGGTGAAGAGCAGCATCGTCACACCCTTGGAGCCGTCGGGCGAGTTGCCCGAGACCGTGATACCGCCAGTTCCGACGGCGGCCGGTGCGGGTGTTCCCTGGACGGAATCACCCAGCTTTGCCTTCGCGGCGTCCAGCGCGCCGGCCGCCGCGGCAGGATCGCCCAACACGAGGATGGTGTCGTGGATCTGACGCGTTTTGTCGTCGTTGCTGAAGGTCGTCTCCGCGCCGGCTTGGCCATTCGGGTTCGGCTGTTACCGGGCCGGCGGTGAATGGCATGGGCGTCTGGATGTCTGTGACCTGGATCAGCAGTCGGCTGTAGTCGGCGGACTGGGCTTGCGCCGAACTCGCCGTCGAGCTGTGGCTTGTCGAGGCCGCGGCTGACTTCGACGAATCCTGGAGACTTCGGGTTGCTGCTGCAACCGGCTGCCGAGGCGGAAGTGACTGCCACCGCGGCCGTCACCAGGGCAATTGTTCTGTAGCGAAACGCTCATCGCGCCGCTCCATTTCCTGAATGTGTAGGCCACCGTGCGGTAGCTGGCAAACGGTAACCCAGTCCGGGCGGATTCCATGCCCGAACCTGGCGGTTACGCCCAGTTTTGGCGCTGCGAAACAGGAGACGGGTACCAGCACGCGTCAGCGAATCAGCTCAGCCGCTCGATGATCAGCGCCATGCCCTGGCCGCCGCCGACGCACATGGTCTCCAGGCCGAACGTCTTGTCGTGGGTCTGCAGGTTGTTCAGCAGCGTGGTGGCGATGCGCGCACCGGTCATGCCGAACGGGTGGCCCAAGGCGATCGCGCCACCGGACACGTTGAGCTTGTCCTCGTCGATGCCCAGTTCGCGGGCCGAGCCGAGCACCTGCACCGCGAACGCCTCGTTGATCTCGAACAGGTCGATGTCCTTGACCGACAGGCCGGCCCGCTGCAGAGCCATCTTGCTCGCCTCGATCGGGCCCAGGCCCATGATCTCCGGCGAGAGGCCGCTGACCCCGGTGGACACGATGCGGGCCAGCGGCTTGAGGCCGAGTTCCTTGGCCTTGGTGTCGCTGGTGATCACCACCGCGGCGGCGCCGTCGTTCAGCGGGCAGGCGTTGCCCGCGGTGACGGTGCCGTTGGGCCGGAAGACCGGCTTGAGCTGGCTGATCTTCTCGTAGGTGGTTCCCGGTCGCGGGCCGTCGTCGGTGCTGACCGTGCGTGCCGTCGGGCAGCTTGACCGGCACGATCTCGCGCTCGAAGAATCCGCTCTTGATGGCGTCCTCGGCGCGGTTCTGGCTGCGCACGCCCCAGTGGTCCTGGTCTTCGCGGCTGATGCCGGTCAGGATCGCGACGTTCTCGGCGGTCTGACCCATCGCGATGTAGACGTCGGGGATGGTTGTGGTCTTTGCGGGGATCGTGCCAATCCTCGGCGCCCTCGGCGGCGGTCGCCGTGCGTTGCGCGGCATCGTCGAACAGCGGGTTCTTGGTGTCGGGCAAGGAGTCCGAGCTGCCCTTGATGAACCGGGACACCGTCTCGACGCCGGCCGAGATGAAGGCGTCGCCCTCGCCGGCCTTGATCGCGTGGAACGCCATCCGGATGGTCTGCAGCGACGACGAACAGTACCGGTTGACGGTGGTGCCGGGCAGGAAGTCGTAGCCGAGTTCGACGGCGACCACGCGGGCCATGTTGAAGCCCTGCTCGCCGCCGGGCAGGCCGCAGCCCAGGATCAGGTCGTCGATCTGGTGGGGATTGAGCGCCTCCACCTTGTCGAGTGCGGCGCGCACCATCTGGGCCGCGAGGTCGTCGGGCCGCATGCTGACCAGCGACCCTTTCATGGCGCGCCCGATCGGCGAGCGGGCAGTTGAAACGATGACGGCTTCCGGCATGTCGGCTCCATCCGTGGGGGTGTGGTCTGAACCTGAATCTAGCCCGGCGACGATGCCGGGCCGTTAGCGAACGTGCCCGGCATTAGCTAGCCGCGACGCGGTCGCGACGATCGGCGCCGGCACCCCGGTGGTGGGCCGCCGCCACAGCCGCGAGAGCAGCCGCAGCATCGAATAGCCCGGGCCGCCTTCGGTGGCCGTCGACGACGGCAGGGCGGGTACCGGCTCGCTCGGCCAAGTCGCCGAGCGCGTGGCACAGCGCGGGCAGCAGCTGGCTGGCGGCCAGTGCGTATCCGGCCGCCGACGGGTGGAATTGGTCGTCGGACAGCATCAGATGCGGCGAATGCCGAAACTCGTCGTTGACCAGCGAGGCCAGCGGCACCGGCACGCCGCCGGCGGACCGGACGGCGCCGGACTGCGCGCGGGCCAGCCGCAGACCCAGGGTGCGCACCGTCCAGCGCAGCGGCTGCGGGATCGCCTTGACGACACCGAAATCGGGACAGGTGGCGACGACGACCTCGGCGCCGCTGGCACGCAACCGTCGCACCGCCGCGCCGAGGCGGCGCGCCGAGGCGCCGATGCCGTTGAGCTTGGTGACGTCGTTGGCGCCGATCAGGATGACGGCGGCGTCCGGCGGCGGCCCGGCCACGAACATCGCGTCGACCTGCCCGGACAATCCCTTGGAGGTGGCTCCGACGATCGCCTTGGTGCTCAACCGGACTCGTTTGCCGCTCTGCTCGGCCAGCCCGCGGGCGATCAGCACGCCGGGGACTTCCTCGGCGCTGCGGCAGCCGTAACCCGGTTGCCGTCGAGTCGCCGAAAATCATCAGATGCAGGTCGAAGTCCATCCCGCGTTGCCAGCGCTGCACGGGACCGCCGCCCGGGGCGTACACCCCGTCGGCCCGCGGCGGGACATCCCACGACTTCGGGATGACGCTGCGGGCCTTTGCGGCCTGGCTGATCAGCAGATTGCGCGCCCCTACATAGGCGGTACCGGTCGATGCCAGCGCGCCTGCGGCGGCCAGCGCAACCATCGAACCCCGCGGTGCGCGTCGTACCACGGGACCAGCTTATGTGCCCGGTCGCCAGGCGCCCGGGAGCACTGCTCCAGCGCCATTACGGGTCGGAGCAATCTCGGTATCGAATCAGACTCTTTGATTGTTGAAACTTCTTTAAAGTGTCAAGCTAAGTTCTCGAGGTTGGCTGAGCACACCATGCTGCCTCGTCGACATGCGACTACAACGGCGTAGGAGTGTTGAGCATGACCGCACCGAGCAAGGTTTCGGGCTCGCCCCGGACCGCAGTTCGTGCCCGTGACGTGTTGCGGGCCCGCAGGTTTCCCATCAACGACGGCGTGCCCGTCGAGGTCGTCGAGAGCGGCCCCAGCCTCCCCGGGATGATGGCCGCGCTGGCTTGCCGGCTGACGATCCGCCCGGCTCTCGGCGTGGTCAGCCACATCCCGCACGTCCCTTTTCCGTTCGGCATCCTCGACTTCGCCTGCCGGGCGTTGCTCCCCGGGCCCGGAACCGTCCGCAAGACGATCCAATTGCCACACTGCGACGCTCAATTGGTGCGCGCTCCCGGCGTGCTGCCGGCCGACGGCAACGCGACGGGTGGTGCTGTATCTGCACGGCGGCGCCTTCTTGACGTGTGGGGTCAACTCGCACGGCCGAATCGTCAACGCGCTGTCCAAGTTCGCCGACTCTCCGGTGCTGGTGGTCAACTACCGGCTCATCCCGAAGCACTCGGTCGGCCAGGCGCTCGACGACTGCCACGATGCCTACCGCTGGCTGCGGCTGCGCGGATACCAGCCGGATCAGATCGTGGTGGCCGGCGACTCGGCCGGCGGATATCTGGCTCTTGCTCTGGCGCAACGGCTTCAACAGGCGCACGAGGAACCGGCGGCCCTGGTCGCGATCTCCCCGCTGCTGCAGCTGGCCAAGGAGCCCAAGCAGACGCACCCGAACATCAAGACCGATGCGATGTTCCCCGCCAAGGCATTTGACGCGTTGTTCACCTTGGTCGCCAAGGCCGCCCGCAAACACGTCGTCGACGGCGAGCCCGAGCAGCTCTACGAGCCGCTGGACCACATCGAGCCGGGGCTGCCCCGCACCCTGATCCACGTATCGGGGTCGGAAGTCCTGTTGAACGACGCCCGGCTGGCCGCCCGTGCGCTGGCGGCGGCGGGCGTGCCGACCGAGGTGCGGGTCTGGCCCGGCCAGATTCACGACTTCCAGCTCGGCCGCCCCGATCGTGCCCGAAGCGGTCCGGTCGCTGCGGCAGATCGGCGAATACATCCGCGAGGCCACCGGCTGAGGCTGGACTGCGGCTGCGCGCAGCCGCAGCGCACCTGAGACGATCTACCCATGCGGATCGCGCAACACATCAGTGAACTCATCGGAAACACTCCTCTGGTTCAGCTGAACTCGGTTGTGCCGCCGGGATCGGGCCGGGTCGTCGCCAAGGTCGAATACCTCAATCCGGGATTGAGCAGCAAAGACCGGATCGCGGTGAAGATGATCGACGCCGCCGAGGCCAGCGGAGAGCTCAAGCCGGGCGGCACCATCGTCGAGCCGACGTCCGGCAACACCGGCGTCGGGCCTGGCACTGGTCGCCCAGCGCCGCGGCTACCGCTGTGTGTTCGTCTGCCCCGACAAGGTCAGCGAGGACAAGCAGAATGTGCTGCGCGCCTACGGCGCCGAGGTGGTGGTGTGCCCGACGGCGGTGCCGCCCGACCACCCCGGACAGCTACTACAGCGTCTCCGACCGGCTGGTCGACGAGATCGACGGCGCCTGGAAGCCCGATCAGTACTCCAACCCGCAGGGCCCGGCCAGCCACTACGAGACCACCGGCCCGGAGATCTGGGCCGACACCGACGGCCAGGTCACCCATTTCGTCGCCGGCATCGGTACCGGCGGGACGATCACCGGCGCGGGCCGCTATCTCAAAGACGTCTCCGACGGTCGGGTGAAGGTCGTCGGCGCCGACCCGGAGGGGTCGGTGTACTCCGGCGGCACCGGCCGGCCCTATCTGGTCGAAGGTGTCGGCGAGGATTTCTGGCCGTCGGCCTACGACCCGGCGGTGCCCGACGAGATCATCGCGGTGTCCGACTCCGACTCGTTCAACATGACCAGGCGGCTGGCCCGCGAGGAGGCCATGCTGGTCGGCGGCTCGTGCGGAATGGCGGTGGTGGCGGCGCTGAAGGTCGCCGAGCAGGCCGGGCCCGACGCGCTGGTCGTCGTGCTGCTGCCCGACGGCGGCCGTGGCTACCTGTCGAAGATCTTCAACGACGCCTGGATGTCGTCCTATGGCTTCCTGCGCACCAGGCTGGACGGCTCGATCGAGCAGCCCACGGTCGGCGACGTGCTGCGGGGCAAGTCCGGTCAGCTGCCCGACCTGGTGCACACCCACCCGTCGGAGACGGTCCGCGACGCGATCAGCATCCTGCGCGAATACGGGGTGTCGCAGATGCCCGTCGTCGGCGCCGAGCCGCCGGTGATGGCCGGCGAGGTGGCCGGCAGTGTCTCTGAGCGCGAACTGCTGTCGGCTGTCTTCGAGGGCCGCGCCACCTGGCCGACGCCGTCGGGCAGCACATGAGCCCGCCGCTGCCGATCATCGGTGCCGGCGAACAGGTCAACGCGCTGGCCAAGACGCTGCGGGATCTGGACGCCGTGATGGTCGTCGAGGAAGGCAAGCCGGTCGGGGTCATCACCCGGCACGACTTGCTGGGCTTCCTGTCCGACGGCGCGCCACGTAAGTAGCCGGACGCAGGCCCGTACCTCACCGCGCAAAGAGAAAGCCGCCGATGACCGAACAACCCCGCCGTCCGTCGTTCCCGCCGCCTCCGCCGCCGGGGGGCGGTAACTACCCACCGCCACCCCCGCCGTCGGGCGGATACGTTCCGCCGCCGCCCGGACCGGTGCTGCGCGGGCTGGCGCGGGATGAGTTCACGCCATGGCTCACCGCGTCCTGGCCTACGTCATCGACCACCTGCCACTGGTGCTGATCTCGGGCGTCGGCTGGCTGGTGCTGGAGAACAGCATCACGTCGGCGTGTGACGTGACCCCGAGCTCCGGCGAGCAGATCTGTTTCATCGGCCCCTCGACGGTTGGACTCACCGTGATGTGGAGTGCGGTGCTGGTCGCGCTGGGCTACTTCGTCTGGAACCTCGGCTACCGCCAGGGCACCACCGGATCCAGTATCGGCAAGTCGGTGCTGAGGTTCCGGGTCGTCAGCGAGAACACCGGGAAGCCGATCGGCTTCGGCTTGTCGGTGCTGCGCGAGATCGCCCACGTAGTCGATGCGGCCATCTTCTACGTCGGGTACCTGTTTCCGCTCTGGGACGCCAAGCGCCAGACGCTGGCCGACAAGATGTTGGCCACGGTGTGCCTGCCACTGAACCGTCGTCAGGTCACGGACACCACGGCGGGATCGGGCAGAAGTTGAGGCCCGGCGGCGGTGGCGGGGGAGCCGGCGGCACATCACCTTCGAAGATGCCCCGCGCCACGTTGCCCTGATCGCCCAGGACATACCAGTAGGTGTGACACACGTGCGTGTCCCAGACGACCGGGTTCACCCGCAGATTGCCGGTTTGCACCGGAGGATCGCCGGGACACCAGCGGCACGGACCCTGCGGATGGTCCGGGGGGCAGCCGGGCCAGGAGTTGGCGGCAGCCGGGCCGGTCACGCCCACGACGCCACCCCACAGCAGCACCGTGGTTGCCAGCCCGACCATCACTCGCCTCATGATCTCTGATTCTGCGCCGCGACAGGGGCCCCACGCATGGGGCAAATGACCCATTTACGGCGCTCGCTGCCGCCGGGCCCGACCCGCCGCGATGACTAGGCTGGTCGTCGATGAGCGACCAAGAACACTTCGCAAAAGCAGGCCTGGCCACCAAGGCCATTCACGCCGGCTACCGACCCGACCCGGCGACCGGCGCGGTCAACGCCCCGATCTACGCCAGCAGCACCTTCGCCCAAGACGGTGTCGGCGGTCTGCGGGGCGGGTTCGAGTACGCCCGCACCGGCAACCCGACCAGGGCCGCGCTGGAAACCGCGCTGGCCGCCGTCGAGGACGGTAGCTTCGGCCGCGCATTCAGCTCCGGCATGGCGGCCGGCGACTGTGTGCTGCGCGCGGTGCTGCGTCCCGGTGATCATGTGGTGATCCCCGACGACGCCTACGGCGGCACGTTCCGGCTCATCGACAAGGTGTTCACCCAATGGGGTGTGCAGCACACCCCGGTCGCGCTGTCCGATCTCGACGCGGTGAATGCGGCGGTGACGCCGCAGACCCGGCTGATCTGGGTGGAGACGCCGACCAACCCGCTGCTGTCGATCGCCGACATCGCCGGGATCGCCAGGATCGGCGCAGATCACGGTGTAAAAGTGTTGGTGGACAACACTTTTGCCTCACCAGCGCTGCAGCAGCCGCTGACGCTGGGTGCCGACATCGTGCTGCACTCGACGACGAAGTACATCGGCGGGCATTCCGACGTGGTGGGCGGCGCGCTGGTGACCAACGACGAGGAGTTGGACGCCGCGTTCGGTTTCCTGCAGAACGGCGCCGGCGCGGTGCCAGGTCCGTTCGACGCCTACCTGACCATGCGCGGCCTCAAGACGCTGGTGCTGCGGATGCAGCGGCACAGCGAAAACGCCGCTGCGGTAGCGCAATTCCTCGCCGAACACCCGTCGGTGGAGGTGGTGCTGTATCCGGGCCTACCGACCCATCCCGGGTCACCAGGTTGCCGCGCGCCAGATGCACGGTTTCGGCGGCATGGTGTCGGTGCGCATGAAGGGCGGACGCGCCGCGGCGCAGGCGTTGTGCGCCGACACCAAGGTGTTCATCCTCGCGGAGTCGCTCGGTGGGGTGGAGTCTCTGATCGAGCACCCGGGCGCGATGACGCATGCCTCGACGGCCGGTTCGCAATTGGAGGTTCCCGACGACCTGGTTCGGCTGTCGGTCGGCATCGAGGACGTCGCCGATCTGATCGCCGATCTCGAGCAGGCGCTGGGCTAGATCCCGCTCAGGAGTGGTAGGGCTCCGCGCTGACCAGCGTGACCTTGACGGTGTTGCCGTTGGGCACGGTGTAGCTGCGGGTCTCACCCTCTTTGGCGTCGATCAGGGCGCCGCCCAGCGGTGAGGCCGGCGAGTACACCTCGAGCTTGCCGTCGTTGACGGCCTGCTCGCGGGTGCCGATCAGGAAGGTCTCGGTGTCGGACTTGTCGCCGTCGTAGTAGACCTTGACCACCGAACCGGGCAGCGCGACGCCGGACTGCTTGGGCGCCTCGCCGACCTTCGCGTTGTTCAGCAGGTCCTGCAGCTGACGAATGCGGGCCTCCTGCTGGCCCTGCTCTTCGCGGGCCGCGTGGTAGCCGCCGTTCTCGCGCAGATCGCCCTCTTCGCGCCGGTCGTTGATTTCGGCGGCGATGACCGGACGATTCGCGATCAGCTGATCGAGCTCGGCCTTGAGTCGATCGTGTGACTCCTGGGTCAACCAGGTCACCTGGGTGTCCGTCATCTCGTCGTGCTCCTCGTAGTTTCGGTTGGGCGGTATACCGCCTCGGCAGGCTGTCGGTCGTGCTGCCGGGCGGTCCCACCACGGGTACTGCCGACCTCAGTAGTCGGGCAGACCCCCTGGCGGCCCACAGGGCCGCTAATGCAGCAATACACGGTCCCAGCCGGAACCGTGCATCCGACGAGCTTACCATCGCCGCCGCGGTGGATCGAGGACATTTTCGCAGTTCGGCGTTTGTCATCGGTGTCTGCCGGACCGGAATTCCTCAGGGCGCGCGCAGGTAGCCGGGCACGTCGGTGCCGCAGCCGTAGATGTCGCCCACGACGGCCGGCTTGCTCGACTTCAGCACCGTCGTCACCTGCACGGTCGCCTGCGCTCGACGGCGGCAACCAGCACCTCGCGCCGGCCGGTTTCGCTGCCGTCTTTGGCGCGCACCCGCACGATGCAATCGACCGGGCGGGACGGGTCTTTTCGGGTCACGCTGATCGTTACTGACACGGTCTGGCTGTCGATCAGCCGGTAGCCGGCCAGCGTCCCCTCGACGTCGCTGCGGCCCAACCGCTGATAGGCGATGGCGGCGAGAACGACACCGGCCACGGCGACCGCGACGGACGAGGATGGCGGCGCGGCGCCGCGACGGGCGCAGCGAGCGGCCACGCCCGTAGCGGGTCTGCGGCGGCGGAGGGGAAGCTTCGGTCATGGTGTGTGGCGGTCGGTGCCGGGTGATTGCAGGCCCGGCGTCCGGGATGGAACTATTAGAGCTGGAACTATAGGCGCACGAGACAGCACACAGTCAGGGAGCACGTGAGCGAACTGCGGTTGATGGCGGTGCACGCCCACCCGGACGACGAGTCCAGCAAGGGCGCCGCCACCCTTGCCCGCTACGCCGATGAGGGTTACCGCGTCCTGGTGGTGACCCTGACCGGTGGTGAGCGCGGCGACATCCTCAACCCGGCGATGGACCTGCCGGAAGTGCACGGCCGCATCGCCGATGTCCGCCGCGACGAGATGGCCAAGGCGGCCGAGATCCTCGGCGTCGAACACACCTGGCTGGGCTTCGTCGATTCCGGCCTGCCGCAAGGGGACCCGCCGCCGCCGCTGCCGGAGGACTGCTTCGCGCTGGCGCCGCTGGAGATCTCCACCGAGGCGCTGGTCCGGGTGGTGCGCGAATTCCGGCCGCACGTGATGACCACCTACGACGAGAACGGCGGCTACCCGCACCCCGATCACATTCGCTGCCACCAGGTTTCGGTGGCCGCCTACGAAGCCGCCGGCGACTATCGGCGATTCCCGGACGCGGGTCCGGTGTGGACGGTGCGCCAAGCTGTACTACAACCATGGGTTTCTGCGGCAGCGGATGCAGAGGCTGCAGGATGAGTTCGCCAAGCGCGGGCAGACCGGCCCATTCGAGAAGTGGCTCAAACACTGGGATCCCGCGCACGACGTGCACGCCGACCGGGTGACGACGCGGGTCGAGTGCTCGGCGTACTTCAGCAAGCGGGACGACGCACTGCGCGCGCACGCCACCCAGATCGATCCGAAGGGCGACTTCTTCGCCGCGCCGATCTCGTGGCAGCAGGAGCTGTGGCCGACCGAGGAATTCGAGCTGGCCCGCTCGCGTGTTCCGGTGCGGCTGCCAGAAACCGATCTGTTCGCCGGAATCGAGGACGAGCTGTGACGCATCTTCAACTGGTCGCGTTGGCATTGCTGGCCGAGGAGGGGCCGCACAACAGTGGACCCGACTTCGGCAAGGCCAGCCCGTTCGGCCTGCTCCTCGTGGTGCTGCTGCTGATCAGCGTCGTGTTCCTGGTGCGCTCGATGAACCGGCACCTCAAGAAGCTGCCGGAGTCCTTCGATCCGCAGCACCCCGAGCCGGATCAGGCCGTCGATGACGGCACGATCGATCAGCATCCCGATGAGCCGCGCTGACGACGATGCAGAGCGGAGCGGCAGCGCAGCGATGAGGAGGAGCAGCGCCCGTGAGCCCAGCGGGTAACCAGCTCGCCGGGGCCGCCAGCCCCTACCTTCGCCAGCACGCCGACAACCCGGTGCACTGGCAGCAGTGGTCGCCGCAGCGCTGGCCGAGGCCGCGCGACCGCGATGTGCCGATCCTGCTCTCGATCGGCTACGCCGCCTGCCACTGGTGCCACGTGATGGCGCATGAATCGTTCGACGATGACGAGGTGGCCGCGGCGATGAATGACGGCTTCGTCTGCATCAAAGTGGACCGCGAGGAGCGGCCCGACATCGACGCGGTCTACATGAACGCCACCGTCGCGCTGACCGGGCAGGGCGGCTGGCCCATGACGTGCTTCCTGACGCCCGACGGGCGGCCGTTCTTCTGCGGTACCTACTACCCCAAAGCGGCTTTCCTGCAACTTCTTTCGGCGGTATCCGAAACCTGGCGAGACCGCCGTGGCGAGGTCGAGCAGTCGTCTGATCAGATCGCCGGGGAATTGCGGGCGATGGCTTCCGCGTTGCCCGGCCAGGGTCCGCAGGTCGACCCGGCGCTCTGCGACCACGCCGTTGCCGCGGCCCTGCGGGACGAGGACACCGCCCGCGGCGGGTTCGGCGGCGCGCCGAAATTCCCGCCGTCGGCGTTGCTCGAGGCGCTGCTGCGGCACGGGGAGCGCACCGGCTCGCCGCAGGCGCTGGCCGCGGTCCAGCGCACCGGCGACCGCGATGGCCCGCGGCGGGATATACGACCAACTTGCCGGCGGATTTGCCCGCTACAGCGTCGACAACGCCTGGGTGGTACCGCATTTCGAGAAGATGCTGTACGACAACGCATTGCTGCTGCGCGCCTACGCGCACTGGGCCCGGCGGACCGGCGACGCGCTGGCACGCCGCGTCACCGCCGAGACCGCGCGGTTCCTGCTCGACGAACTGCGTGACGGTGCCATGTTCACCTCGTCGCTGGACGCCGACGCCGACGGCCGCGAGGGCTCGACCTATGTCTGGACCACCGACCAGCTCACCGAGGTGCTCGGCGACGACGACGGGCGTTGGGCCGCCTCGGCTTTCGGCGTGACAGCGGCCGGCACGTTCGAGGACGGCGCCTCGGTGCTGCAGCGGCTCGTCGAGCCCGAAGACCCAGACCGCTTCGAGCGCGTCCGCGCCGCCCTGCTGGCCGCACGGCTGACCCGGCCGCAGCCGGACCGCGACGACAAGATCGTCACCGCCTGGAACGGCCTGGCGATCACCGCGCTGGCCGAGGCCAGTGTGGCGCTGGCCGCGCCCGAATTAGCCGCCGCCGCAGCCGATTGCGCGACAGCGATGACCACCCTGCATCTGGTGGACGGCCGGCTGCGACGGGCCAGCCTGGGCGGCCGGGTCGGCGACAGCGCCGCGATCCTGGAAGACCACGCGACGCTGGCCACCGGCTTGCTAGCGTTGTATCAGCTGAGCGGTGAGGCCCGCTGGCTGGCCGCCGCCACCGCTCTGCTCGATACGGCGTTGGCGCACTTCGCCGATCGCGAAAGCCCCGGCCGCTGGTTCGACAGCGCCGACGATGGCGAGCGGCTGCTGCTGCGGCCCGCCGACCCGTACGACGGCGCCACACCGTCGGGTGCCTCCTCGATCGCCGAGGCGCTGCTGACCGCTGCGCATCTCACCGGCACCGAGCGCTATCGCCAGGCGGCAGCCGATGCGCTGCAAGCGCATTCGCCGCTGCTGGCCCGTGCGCCGCGCTCGGCGGGCCATTGGCTGGCCGTCGCCGAAGCCGCCGTTCGCGGACCGCTGCAGATCGCGGTGGCCTGCTCTGGCCCGTCCTCGCCGCTGCTGGCCGACGCCCGGCTGCTGGCACCCGGCGGCGCGATCGTCGTCGGCGGCGCGATGGACTCCTCGGAGTTGCTGGTCGGCCGCGACCGGCTCGCCGGCGCGGACGCCGCCTACGTGTGCCGCGGTCGGGTCTGCGATCTGCCGGTCACCACCGCCGCGGCGTTGGCGGCCGCGCTCGCCCGGTGACGATGCGGGCCGTGAAACGGCCCGAGGAGGAGGCGGGCAATCGACCCCGCGGTAGCGTGCCTCCCATGCCGACTGCCGAACAGATCACCGAGACCGTCAACCGCTACATCAGCCTGGTCAACAACGGCACCGCGGATGACCTGGTCGATTTGTATGCCGACGACGCCACCGTCGAGGACCCGGTCGGCGGCGAGGTGCACATCGGCCGGCAGGCGATCCGCGGCTTCTATTCCGCGATGGAAGCCGTGCAGCGCCAGTGTGAACTGGTGACGCTGCGGGTGGCCGGCCATGAGGCGGCGTTCCACTTCAAGCTGACCGTCACCGCGGGCGACACCCGGATGCTGATCGAGCCGATCGATGTGATGGCGTTCGGCGGCGACGGAAAGATCACCGCGATGAAGGCCTACTGGTCGCCCGACAGCGTCACGCAGCTATAACGCCGCGGTCAGAAGACGGCGAACCAGATCGCGATGTAGTGGCAGATCGCGGCCACCGCGGTGCAGGCGTGGAAGAACTCGTGATAGCCGAACGTCCTCGGCCACGGGTTGGGCCAATGCAGCGCGTACATAATCCCGCCGATGCTGTAGAGCGCGCCGCCGACGGCCAGCAGCACCATCGCGGCTACGCCGGCGTTGTGCAGGATCATCGCGATGTAGAACGCCGAGACCCAGCCGAGTACCAGATACAGCGGGACACCGACCCAGCGCGGGGCGGTCGGCCAGCACATCTTCAGCAGCACCCCGGCCAGGGCGCCGCCCCAGACGATCCAGAGCACCAGCACGCCCGCGTCGTGCGGCATCGCCAGCATCGCGAACGGCGTGTACGTGCCGGCGATCAGCACGAAGATCATCGAGTGGTCGAGCCGCTTCATCCAGGTGCGGGCTTTAACTGATGTCCAGTTGACCCGGTGATACACCGCGCTGGTGGTGAACATCCCCACCACCGCGGCGGTGTAGATGAACGTCGCCATACCCGCCTTGAACCCGGCCAACGGCCAGGACACCGAGATCAGCGAGGCGCCGGCGATGACCGCGACGACGGCCGACACCAGATGTATCCACCCACGCGCCCGCGGCTTGACCAGCGCCTGGGCGGTGTCCTTGACGCCCTCCACGAAGTGCTCGGCAACTTCGCCGACGCCGTGATGGGCGTCCGTCTCGTCAGCCTTGGTGGCCACGTCGGTCTCGCGAATCAACAGACCTCCATGAGTTGCGGCGGGATCGCCGTTGAGCTCTTGCGCCCACAGTAATCTTGGTCCCTGTGGAGATCATCCCGCCGCGCTTGAAGGAACCGCTGTATCGGATCTATGAGTTGCGGCTGCGGCAAGGACTGGCCGCATCGAAGTCCGCGCTGCCGCGCCACATCGCCGTGCTGTGCGACGGCAACCGGCGCTGGGCGCGTGACGCCGGCTACGACGACGTCAGCTACGGCTACCGGATGGGCGCGGCCAAGATCGCCGAAATGCTGCGCTGGTGCCAGGAGGCCGGCATCGAAATGGCCACCGTCTACTTGCTTTCCACCGAGAACCTGCGCCGGGATCCGGCCGAGCTGGCCGCGCTGATCGAGATCATCACCGACGTCGTCGAGGAGATCTGCGCGCCCGCCAAAGGCTGGAGCGTGCGCACCGTCGGGGACCTGGAGCTGATCGGCGAAGAGCCCGCACGACGGGTACGGGACGCGGTCGAGGGCACCGCCGCCACCGGTAACGGCAGCTTCCACGTCAACGTGGCGGTGGGGTACGGCGGCCGCCAGGAGATCGCTGACGCGGTGCGCGGGCTGCTGGGCAAGCAACTCGCCAACGGAGCCACCGGCGAAGAACTCATCGAAGCCGTGACGGTCGACGCGATTTCGGAGAACCTCTACACCTCGGGGCAGCCCGATCCCGATCTGGTGATCCGGACCTCGGGGGAGCAGCGACTGTCCGGTTTCCTGCTTTGGCAGAGCGCCTATTCCGAGATGTGGTTCACCGAAGCGCACTGGCCGGCGTTCCGTCGGGTCGACTTCCTGCGCGCGTTGCGTGATTACAGCCTGCGGCACCGCCGATACGGCGCTTGAGGTATGTGGCCTTCGTGTCACACTGAGGTATGGCTGCGCTCTCGGCGTTGGTGTTCTCGCTGAGTTGGTGGCTGGGGCTGTATTTGCTGGCCCGCAACCCGCGTAAGCCGGTGCTCGCGTTCTCCGCGGTGGGCCTGTGCAGCTTCGCGATTGCGGTCGCGCTGGACGCGGTTCGGTTGGTGACGCACTCCGCGCTGCTCGGCCACGTCGAGATCTATCTGGTCGCCGTGCCCGGCGTGGCCTGGTTCGCGGTGCTGCTCGAGATCGCCCGGGCTGACGACAACGACCGGTCACGCACCGGCGAGATCTTTCTGGTCGGTGTCGTCGCCGCGCTGACGTTGGTCGGTGCGACGTTGGCCGGTCACGTCGAGGGCCCGCTGCGGCTCGGCCATGTGGTGATGTGCGCGGTGATCTCGTTGTCCACGCTGGGCGCGATGTTCGCCGCCCTGCGACACCGGACGCGGAAAATCCCGCTGGTCGGGTTGATCGTCACCGCGACATTGTTCTTCGCGTTGGCCAACGCGATCCTGATCATTCCGCTGGGTGTGGTGCCCAGCTGGCTTGCCCTGGCGTCGACGAGTTGCGACGTGCTGAGCCTGGGTGTCGCGGTCGCGCTGTGGGACGCGTTCGACGAAGGTCAGGCGCTGCGGGCCGACATGCTGCGCTCGTTCACCGGTACCGGCATGGTGGTCGCGCTGATCGGTGGCCAGATGCTGATCGCGATCGAAGTGACCCGCCGGCAGAGCACCGCGCAGATCGCGCTGACCGTCCTGCTGTTCACCAGCCTGGCGATCGCAGCGTCGGTCCAGGTGCTGGCAGATCCGCTGGCCGGCCTGCTCGACCGGCTGGTCTTCTCGCGGGCGCCGCTGCTGCGCGCCGATCGAGAGACGTTGCGGCGCACCCAGTCCGCGCTGCCGCTGCGGCTGGCCGACCCGCTGGACGGCTTCGATGACGACACGTTCGCCCGGCTGACCCGCCGCGCGTTGGGCCACTACGGTGACCTGTCCAAGCTGGTCGCCAACCCGCTGACGGCGCTGCCCGCGATCGATGAGCGACTGGCCGCCCGCGGC
The DNA here is from genome assembly GCA_963796825.1 of uncultured Actinomycetota bacterium. GTDB lineage: Bacteria > Actinomycetota > Actinomycetes > Mycobacteriales > Mycobacteriaceae > Mycobacterium. Next base: position 358,960 of record CAWCNE010000002.1, on the reverse strand, counting down.
GCCCCGGATCAGCCGTTGGAACGGGCCATCGAACTCAAGGCGCTGCTGGCCGACCGGATCGCGGCGCTAAAGCCCCGCGACGGCGGCGACTTCGGCACCAGTGAGCAGTGGCGGCACTACAACTCGCTGTACTTTCCGTACGTCGTCGGCGTGCGCGCCTACGCCCAGAACGCCACCGCCGCGGGCCTGGACCCGACCGCCCGCCAGGCGTGGCAATGGTTCGTCACCGACGTGCCGCAACGCTCGCTGCACAACTGGCAGAACGCCGCCGCGAAGCTGATCGCCGCCGATCTGCGCGGCCGGGTTTCCGTCTCCAGCTAGCCGCCCAGGCTGGTTAGCCCAGCTAGGCACGGAATAGGTGGCCTAGATCACTCCGTTGACCTGCGCATGGCAGTGCCTGGCAGTGCCTGGCGTCGATCTGGCAGTCCCAGAACGGCAGGCTCAGAAGTGTTCGATCCGATATCGCAAGGAGTTCTGACATGACCGCTGTTACTCCACTGGCCACCCGGCCGTTCAACGACTCCACCGACTCCCTGTTGCGATTCGCGATGCGACTCGACGCAACGCTGAGCGGCGCGCTCGGCCTCTTCATCGCCCTGATGGCGGATCCGCTCTCGTCGTTGACCGGCCTGAGTTCCGTCGCCGAGTTCAGCGGTGGCGCCCTGCTGGTGCTTGGCGGCCTGGCGGTGTACGCCCTCGCCGCGGCATCCGACCTGCGTCGCGTCGGGGTGGGCCTCATCGCCGGCAACATCGCCCTGACGGTGGCGGTGCTCATCGTGGTTGCTGTCGGAGCGTTGCCGCTGACCGAGGCCGGTGTCGCTGCGACGCTGGTAACCGGCGGCTATTTCGCCCTGATGGCATACCTGCAATACCTCGGAGTGCGCCGCCTGCCGGCGTGACTCCCGTCCCGCCGGTGCGGGGCGCCGCCGTCAGAGGTTGCGGTGTGCGTCCCCGCATCGGCCTGTGTTGAGTCGTTATCCCGCAGCAAGTTTGACGATCCGGGCGTCCATGCCGTAGGCGACGTAGACGCTACCGACCGCGTCGACGGCGACACCGCCCGGCGATGACAGTCCCGTGAAAGACAGCACGACCTGGCTGGTCGATCCGGCCGGCAATTTCAGTACTTGCCGAGTGTTGTGATCGGTGACGTAGACGCTGCCGTCGGATCCCACCGCAATGCCGTCCGGCTGGCTCAACCCGTTGAACGGCAGCACGGTCTGGCCGCCGGATCAACGGCCAGCTTCACCACTCTGTTGTCGTGAGTTCGGGTGTCGGTGACGTAGACGTTGCCGGCCCCGTCGACCGCCACGCCTTGGGCGAACTCCAAACCGTCGAAGGGCAGCACGCTCTGCGTCGTAGACCCGGCCGCGAGCTTGAGGACCTGGTGAACGCGACGGTCAGCGACGTACACGTTGCCGGCGGCGTCCACCGCCACCGCCCGCGGGTCGACGAGGCCGGTGAAGGGCAGCTCGCTCTGGGTGCCGGACCGGCCGCCAACTTGACCACCTTGCCGGCGCCGGGATAGCCGTCGGTGAAATAGGTGACGTAGACGCTGCCGCCGGAGTCCACCGCGACGCCGGTGAGATTTTGCAGGCCGGTGAACGGCAGTTCGGTCTGGGCGGCCGAGCCGGCCGCGAGCTTGAGTACCCGACGGTGGCCCGCGTCGGTGACGTAGACGTCACCGTTGGCAGCTACTGCCACGCTGTTCGGGTTCTTCAGACCGGTGAAGGGTAGATCCGTCTGCTCGGCGGAGGCCGCCGGAAGTGTCCCGGCGCATGACGAGAGCGCGGTGATGGCGGCAACCGCGATCACCGCTAGCCGGAGCGTCACAGCTTGCGCAGCCGCAGCCGGTTGATGGAGTGGTCGGCGTCCTTGCGCAGCACCAGGGTGGCGCGCGGCCGGGTGGGCAGAATGTTCTCGATCAGGTTGGGCCGGTTGATCGAACGCCAGATGTCGCGGGCGGCGATCGTCGGCCTGCTGGTCGGTCAGCCCCGAGTAGTGGTGGAAGTGCGACGCGGGGTTGGCGAACGCCGTCGAGCGCATCGCAAGGAACCGCGAGATGTACCACTGCTCGATGTCCTCGATCCGCGCGTCCACGTACAGCGAGAAGTCGAACAGGTCCGACACCATCAGCGTCGGCCCGGTCTGCAGGACGTTGAGACCTTCGAGGATCAGGATGTCGGGGTGGCGGACCACCTGCTTGGCGTCCGGCACCCGGTCGTAGTGCAGGTGCGAGTACACCGGCGCGCACACGTAGTCCGATCCCGACTTCACCGACGTGACGAACCGCATCAGCGCCCGTCGGTCATAGCTCTCCGGAAAGCCTTTGCGGTGCATCAGGTTTCGACGGCCCAGCTCGGCGTTGGGGTAGAGGAAGCCGTCGGTGGTCACCAGATCGACGCGCGGGTGGTGGTCCCAGCGGGCCAGCAGCGCCTGCAGCACACGGGCGGTCGTCGACTTACCGACCGCCACGCTGCCGGCCACGCCGATGATGAACGGCACCGGACGGTCGGGAGCCTGCTGTGGCTCGCCGAGGAATTCGGCGGTGGCGGAGAACAGCCCCTGGCGGGCCGCGACCTGGAGGTGCAGGAGCCGGGCCAGCGGCAGGTAGACCTCTTCGACCTCGCGCAGGTTGACCTGCTCGCCGATGCCGCGCAGACCGACGACTTCCTCTTCGGTCAGCGGCTGCGGCGTCGACATACGGAGCGCGCGCCACTGACGTCGATCGAACTCCACATAGGGGCTCGGCTCGCTGGGCCGCGGCATGACAGTCAGTCTTGCAGCCTTTGCTGCGCCGTGGGCGGCTGGGTGACGACGATGCCGCTGCGGCGGAGGAGCCGGATAGCGTGGACGAGCCGTGCGAGACCTAGACTCAGCAAGCGTGGACCCTGACGCGCTGATCCGCGAGTACCTGCTGCTCGGTTTGCGCTTCGACCGGATCGAATCGGGCTACGTCGACGCCTTCACCGGCGATCCGGCGTTGCGCCAGACGGTGGCCGCCGAGCCCGCGCCCGACCCGGCCGATCTGGTCCGCCAGGCCGGGCGGCTGATAGCCGCGTTGCCGGATGTGCCGCGGCGCAACGGATTCGACCAGCAACGCGCCGACTATGTGGGCGCTCACCTGCGCGCGCTGGAGTGCGCGGCCCGCAAGTTCGCCGGCGAAGACATCGGCTTCGTCGACGAGGTGCACGCCTACTTCGACGTGCACATCAGCAAAGGCGACGACGGACACCTATCGCCAGGCGCACGCCCGGCTCGACGAGGCGCTGGGCGGCACCGGCCCGCTGGCCGACCGGATGGAAGCGCATCGCGGTCGGCGAGGAAATCCCGCCCGAGCGGTTGGCGGACTGCATCGAAGCGTTCTCCAGCGCGCTGCGCGACCGGGTCCGCGCCGAATATCCGCTGCCCGACAGCGAGACCGTCGACTACCAGGTGGTGACCGACAAGCCGTGGTCGGGCTTCAACTACTACCTGGGCGACTACCGCTCGACGGTGGCGGTCAACGCCGACCTCAAACAACTGATGTCCAACCTGCCGCGGCTGGTGGCCCACGAGTCCTATCCCGGACACCACACCGAGCACTGCCGCAAAGAGGCCGGGCTGGTCAACCGCAAAGGCCAAGCCGAGCAGACCATCTTCCTGGTCAACACCCCGCAATGCCTGATGGCCGAAGGCCTGGCCGACCTGGCGCTGTACGCGGCGATCGGCTCGGGCTGGGGGCAGTTGGGCAGGCCGAGATCTACGCCGATCTCGGGCTGCGCTTCGACGGCGAGCGCGCCGAGGCGGTATCCGAGGCGTCGGCGGCGCTGGCCGGCGTGCGCCAGGACGCGGCGTTGATGCTGCACGACGAGCACCGCGATGCCGACGAGGTCGCGGAGTTCCTGCGGCGCTGGCTGCTGGTCAACGACACCCGCGCCCGGCAGATGCTGCGGTTTCTGTCGTCGCCGCTGTGGCGCGCGTACACCAGCACCTACGTCGAGGGATACCGGCTGCTGCGCGGCTGGCTGGACGACCGCCCGGCCGGGATGGGGGTTGTCGAGCGGTTCGGCCGGTTGCTCGACGAGCCGCTGATCCCGTCGACGATTCAGAGCGCGTAGCGCGATGAGGAGGAGGCGGGAGATCAAGCCGAGTCCGTCGACGATTCAGAGCGCGTAGCGCGATGAGGAGGAGGCGGGAGATCAAGCCGAGTCCGTCGACGATTCAGAGCGCGTAGCGCGATGAGGAGGAGGCGGGAGATCAAGCCGAGTCCGTCGACGCTAGAGCGCGTCGCCTCGATAGACTGGCCGGCGTGACTGCCGCACCCGACGCCCGCATCGGTTCCTCCGTCATGTCCGCGCCGCTGGCCGAGGTCGATCCCGACATCGCCGAGCTGCTCGGCAAAGAGCTCGGCCGCCAGCGCGACACGCTGGAGATGATCGCCTCGGAGAACTTCGTGCCGCGCGCGGTGCTGCAGGCCCAGGGCAGCGTGCTGACCAACAAATACGCCGAGGGTCTGCCCGGCCGCCGCTACTACGGCGGCTGCGAGTACGTCGACGTGGTGGAGAACATCGCCCGCGACCGGGCCAAGGCGCTGTTCGGCGCCGACTTCGCCAACGTGCAACCGCACTCGGGTGCTCAGGCCAACGCCGCGGTGCTGCATGCGCTGATGACGCCGGGGGAGCGGTTGCTGGGGCTCGACCTGGCCAACGGCGGTCACCTGACCCACGGCATGAAGCTGAACTTCTCCGGCAAGCTCTACGAGAACGCCTTCTACGGCGTCGACGCCACCACTCACCTCATCGACATGGACGCAGTGCGCGCCCAGGCGCTGGAATTCCGGCCCAAGGTGATCGTCGCCGGCTGGTCGGCTTATCCGCGGATCCTGGACTTCGCCGCGTTCAAGTCGATCGCCGACGAGGTCGACGCCAAGCTGTGGGTCGACATGGCGCACTTCGCCGGCCTGGTCGCCGCCGGACTGCACCCCTCGCCGGTGCCGCACGCCGACATCGTGTCCACCACGGTGCACAAGACGCTGGGTGGCCCGCGGTCCGGAATGATCATGGGCAAGAAGGAATACGCCAAGTCGATCAACTCCGCGGTGTTCCCCGGCCAGCAGGGCGGACCGCTGATGCACGTGATCGCCGCCAAGGCGGTCGCGCTGAAGATCGCCGGGACCCCGGAATTCGTCGAACGTCAGCAGCGCACGCTGACCGGCGCCCGAATCCTCGCCGAGCGACTGCTGGCTGCCGACGTCGCCAAGGCCGGCGTCTCGGTGGTCAGCGGCGGCACCGACGTCCACCTGGTGCTGGTCGACCTGCGCGACTCGCCGCTGGACGGCCAGGCCGCCGAGGACCTGCTGCACGAGGTCGGCATCACGGTCAACCGCAACGCGGTACCCAACGACCCGCGGCCGCCGATGGTGACCTCCGGCCTCCGGATCGGCACCCCGGCGCTGGCCACCCGTGGGCTTCGGCGACACCGAGTTCAGCGAGGTCGCCGACATCATCGCCACGGCACTGGCGGCCGGCAGCGCCGCCGACGTGCCCGCGCTTGCGTGACCGTGTGACCCGTCTGGCCAGGGAGTTTCCGCTCTACGACGGCCTTGAAGACTGGTCGCTGGCCTAGCGGCGGCCAGTCGGAGAAACGCCAGCGCGGGGATTTTACGAAACCTGTGTACACGGGTTACAGTTACTTTCATGGCCGTGAAACCCGTCCCTGACGCACTGATGCTCGAACTCGATCCGGTGGTCGGCGAGAATCTCGATCGTCACATCGGTACCGAGCAGATCTGGTTCGCGCACGACTTCGTGCCGTTCGATCAGGGCGAGAACTTCGCCTTCCTCGGCGGGCGGGACTGGGACGCGTCGCAGGTGACGTTGCCGAAGGCCATTACCGACGCGTGCGAGATCCTGCTGGTCACCAAGGACAACCTGGCCGGCTATCACCGCGAACTCGTCGAGCACTTCATCCTCGAAGACAACTGGGCATCAGTGGATCGGCCGCTGGACCGCCGAGGAGCACCTGCACGCGATCGCGCTGCGCGAGTACTTCGTGGTGACCCGCGAAATCGATCCGACCGCCAACGAGGACGTCCGCTTCGAGCACGTGTCGTCGAAGGGGTATCGCGCCGAGCCAGTTCTCCAAGATCGAGACACTGGTGTTCATGGCTCTCTTCGAGGGCGTCAGCGCGGTCTTCTGCAACAACCTCGCGGCGCAGATCGAGGAGCCGGTGCTGGCCGGCCTGATCACCCACATCGCCCGCGACGAAGTGCGGCACGAGGAGTTCTTCGCCAACCTGGTCGCGTCACCTGCTGAGCTACAAGCGTGACGAGACGATCGCCGCCATCGCGGCGCGCGCAGCCGAGATCGACGTCATCGGCGCCGACATCGACGCCTACGCCGACAAGCGTGCGAATCGTCGCCGACGCAGGCATTTTCGGGCCCGACCAACTGCGTCAGGTCATTTCCGACCGGATCACCGCCTGGGGCGTGGCCGACGAGCCCGCGCTGCGGCAGTTCGTCACCAGCTAGCCAGCCACTCCGGCGGGGTTCATCTGCGCCACTCCTCTTGCTCATTCCACATCGCACTGCTCCGTCTATCGTCGTCGGCGCGCCTGCCCGGCGGACATGCGCCGACGGGAGTAGCGTCGCTGTCGATGGCTAGCGACATGCTCTGCTATCCGGGCGGCGCCTCTCGACTCAACCTCGAAAGGACCGCCGGCCCCGGTCCTTACGCCGCGGCCCCCGCCGATTCGTCCGTGCGGGCCGCACGGGCATCCAGCCCGGAGAGAACGTCTCGTGCGCATGGGTGGCGGTGGGGTCACCACCCGCATGCGGCAGCGATCCGGGCGATGAGCTCGAGGAGCGCTCGTGACTGATTCTGCAGCGGTTTCCCAGGAATCGATCAGGACCTACGTGCTCGACACGTCGGTGCTGCTGTCCGATCCGTGGGCCTGCTCCCGCTTCGCCGAACATGAAGTGGTTGTTCCGCTGGTGGTGATCAGTGAGCTGGAGGCCAAGCGCCACCACCACGAGCTGGGCTGGTTCGCCCGCCAGGCGCTGCGCCTGTTCGACGATCTCCGCATCGAGCACGGACGCCTCGATCAGCCTATTCCGGTTGGGACACAAGGCGGTACGCTGCACGTCGAGCTCAACCACAGCGACCCGGCCGTACTACCCGCCGGCTTCCGCACCGACACCAACGACTCCCGCATCCTGTGCTGCGCCGCCAATCTCGCCGCCGAAGGCAAGCGAGTCACGTTGGTCAGCAAGGACATTCCGCTGCGGGTCAAAGCGGGCGCGGTGGGCCTGCCCGCCGACGAGTACCACGCGCAGGACGTCGTGGTGTCCGGTTGGACCGGGATGACGGAGCTGGAAACCAGCGCCGACGACATCGACGCGCTGTTCGCCGACGGTGAGGTAGACCTCGAAGGTGCGCGAGACCTGCCGTGCCACACCGGTATTCGGCTGCTGGCCGGCAGCTCGCATGCGCTCGGCCGGGTGAACGCACACAAGAAGGTCCAGTTGGTCCGCGGCGACCGCGAAAGTTTCGGACTACGCGGCCGCTCGGCCGAACAGCGGGTGGCCCTGGATCTGCTCCTCGACGAGTCGGTGGGCATCGTGTCGCTGGGCGGCAAGGCCGGCACCGGCAAGTCGGCGCTGGCGCTGTGCGCCGGCCTGGAGGCGGTGCTGGAACGCCGCACCCAGCGCAAGGTGGTCGTGTTCCGCCCGCTGTACGCGGTCGGCGGCCAGGAGCTTGGCTACCTGCCCGGCAGCGAGAGCGAGAAAATGGGTCCGTGGGCCCAGGCCGTCTTCGACACCCTCGAAGGACTGGCCAGCCCCGCGGTGCTCGAGGAAGTGCTCTCCCGGGGCATGCTCGAGGTGCTGCCGCTGACCCACATCCGCGGTCGCTCGCTCCATGACTCCTTCGTGATCGTCGACGAAGCCCAGTCGCTGGAACGCAACGTGCTGCTGACCGTGCTTTCACGGCTGGGCACGGGATCGCGGGTCGTGCTGACCCACGACGTCGCTCAGCGGGACAACCTTCGGGTCGGCCGCCACGACGGTGTCGCGGCCGTGGTGGAGAAGCTCAAGGGGCACCCGCTGTTCGCGCACATCACCCTGCAGCGCAGCGAGCGGTCGCCGATCGCCGCGCTGGTGACCGAGATGCTCGAAGAGATCAGCGGCGCCCCGCTGTAAAGGGCGCGGGTAAGGTTTGCCCGTGCCGAAACGACCCGACAACCAGAAGTGGCGGTACCTCCGTACCGTCGCCGGTGTCGCGGCCGCCGCGGTCATCGTGGCGGTCGGTGCATTCACCGGGCACGTCCGGTTCGCCCACGCCAACGACGCCGTCGACTGCGCGCAGGTCAAGTGTGTGGCGCTCACCTTCGACGACGGCCCCACGCCGTATACCGACCGCCTGCTCGGCATCTTGAAGGCCAACAACGCCAAGGCGACGTTCTTCGAGATCGGCAACAAGGTCGCGGCCAACCCGGCCGGCGCCAAGCGGGTGGTCGAGGCCGGCATGGAACTCGGCACCCACACCTGGGAACACCCCAACATGACGACGCTGCCGCCCGCCGACGTGCCCAGCCAGTTCTCCCGGGCCACCGACGCGATCGTCGCCGCCACCGGTGTGACGCCGAAGTTGTGGCGGCCGCCGGGCGGATTGACCGATCCGGCGGTCAACGAGCAGGCCGCGAAAGCCGGCCAGGCCGCAATCCTTTGGGACGTCATCCCTTTCGACTGGATCAACGACTCGAACACCGCGGCCAGCAGGTTGCTGTTGATGACTCAGATCAAACCCGGCTCGGTGGTGCTGATGCACGACACCTACTCCAGCACCGTCGATCTCGTCGAGCAGTTCATCCCGGTGCTGAAGGCCAACGACTACCACTTGGTCACGGTCAGCCAGCTGCTCGGTCCGCGCGCGCCGGGCAGCGTCTACGGCTCACGGGAGAACGGGCCTCCGGCCAACGTCCTGCATGATATTCCGGCCTCGGAGATTCCGTCGCTGCCCAATACCCCGTCGCCGCCACCGATGCCCAACTTCCCGATCTCCGATGTGCCGGGCCAGAATTCGGGCGGACCGAACAACGGCGGTTAGGGTGCCGGCTACTGCCCGGGCAGCTCGCCCGACGCGGCGAGGGCCAGCAGCTCGCCGCGGCCGATCTGAGTGACCAGGCTGGCGCTGTCAAAGTAGATGCGCTCGTTGGTGATTCGGTCGCCGTCGAAGAAGAACACCGCGATGATCGGCACCCGGAACGCTTTGCCGGTGGGCGGCATGCCGTAGAACTCGCCGAGATTGGTTCCGAGCAGGTCGAATTCGGTGATCACCGCGTCGTCGGTGACGTGGTACCGAACGTTGTCGTGACGCTGGTCGGGGAACGCGGTACGGGTGGTCAGGTAGTAGTTCATCACCTCGTCGTCACCGTCGAAAACCTGCCCGGTGGCCATGATCTCGTAGCGCGGGTGCCCGTTGAACGTGGCCAGGGTGCGATCGAACTCCTTGGTCACCTCGGTGTTCATGTGCTCTTCGATGAGCGCGAGGCGCCGTTGGCGGAGTCCGTCGTCGAGCATCGCTACTCCTCGGTGACCTTGGCCATCGCGAGCACGTCGAGACGGCGGTCGAGTTCTTCTTCGGACAGCTTGTCGCCGATCAGCCCGCGGTCGATGACCGTCTGTCGAATTGTCTTGCGCTCCTTGAGCGCTTGCTTGGCCACCGCGGCGGCCTCTTCGTAGCCGATCGCCGAGTTCAGCGGCGTGACGATCGACGGCGACGACTCGGCCAGCTCGCGCAGGTGCTCGACGTTGGCGTTCAGCCCGACGATGCACCGCTCGGCGAACAGCGTCGAGACGTTGGTCAGCAGCTTGAACGACTCGAGAATGTTGCGGGCCATCATCGGGATGTAGACGTTGAGCTCGAATGCGCCCGACAGGCCGCCGACCGCGACCGCGGCGTCGTTGCCGATCACCTGAGCGGCGACCTGGGTAACCGCCTCGGGCAGAACGGGATTGACCTTGCCCGGCATGATCGAGCTGCCCGGCTGCAGGTCCGGCAGCTGGATCTCGGCCAGGCCGGTCAGCGGGCCGGAGCCCATCCAGCGCACGTCGTTGGCGATCTTGGTCAGCGACACCGCGATGGTGCGCAGCGCGCCGGACGCCTCGACCAGCCCGTCGCGGGCGGCTTGGGCCTCGAAAGAGTTTGTCGCGGTGCGCAAGTTCGTCCAATCCGGTCTCGGTGACCAACACCTGGACCACCTTGGCGCCGAAGCCGTCGGGGGCGTTGAGGCCGGTGCCGACCGCGGTGCCGCCGATCGCCAGTTCACCCAGCCGGGGCAGCGTCGCCTGCACCCGTTCGATGCCGGCCTCGATCTGGCGGGCGTACCCGGAGAACTCCTGGCCCAGCGTCACCGGGACGGCGTCCATCAGATGCGTGCGGCCCGACTTGACCACGGTGTGCCATTCGCGGGCCTTGTCGGCCAGGGCGTCGTGCAGCACCTGCAGCGCCGGAATGAGATGGCGCACAGCGGCTTCGGTGGCGGCGATGTGGGTGGCGGTGGGGAAGGTGTCGTTGGACGACTGCGACATGTTGACGTCGTCGTTGGGATGCACGGTCACACCGTTGGCGCCGGCGATGCTGGCGATCACCTCGTTGGTGTTCATGTTGGAGCTGGTGCCCGAACCGGTCTGGAACACGTCGATCGGGAACTGGTCGTCGTGCTTGCCGTCGGCGATCTCGGCGGCGGCGGCGATGATCGCGTCGGCCTTGTCCGCTGCCAGCAGCCCGAGGTCCTTGTTGACCTGGGCGCAGGCGCCCTTCAGCAGGCCCAGGGCGCGGATCTGGGTGCGCTCCAGGCCGCGGCCCGAGATCGGGAAGTTCTCCACGGCACGCTGAGTCTGGGCTCGCCACAACGCCTTTGCGGGTACCCGGACCTCGCCCATGGTGTCGTGTTCGATGCGGTATTCGGTGTCGTCTGCCATCGGGCACTTTCTCTCTGAATGGATGGGTCTCGCTGAGTAGTGGTTACGGCAGGGGGTATGCGGCGTTGCTGTCGCCGGTGAAGTCGATCGCGGAGTATTCGTTGAGTTTGGCCAGCCGGTGGAAGCCCTCGACCATCCGCAGCGTGCCGGACTTCGACCGCATCACGATCGACTGGGTGGTGCAGCCGCCCGGCTCGTAGCGCACGCCCTTGAGCAGGTCGCCGTCGGTGACGCCGGTCGCGCAGAAGAAGACGTTCTCGCCGGACACCAGATCCTCGGTGGTCAGCACCTTGTCCAGGTCGTAGCCGGCGTCGAGCGCTTTCTGTCGTTCTTCGTCGTCCTTCGGCGCGAGCTGCGCCTGGATCTCGCCGCCCATGCAGCGGAGGGCTGCGGCGGTGATGATGCCCTCCGGGGTGCCGCCGATGCCGGCCAGCATGTCGGTGCCCGAGCCAGGTCGGCAGGCAGCGATCGCGCCCGCCACGTCGCCGTCGGTGATCAGCCGGATCCGGGCGCCGGTGTCGCGCACGTCCTGGATCAGCTGGGCGTGCCGCGGCCGGTCCAGGATGACGACCGTCATGTCGGGCACGGACAGGCCCTTGACCTTGGCGACCGCCCGGATGTTCTCGGCGATCGGCGCGGTGATGTCGAGCACGTGGGCGGCGTCGGGGCCCACGGCGATCTTGTTCATGTAGAACACCGCCGACGGGTCGAACATCGCGCCGCGGTCGGCCACCGCGAGCACCGAGATGGCGTTGGGCATGCCCTTGCTCATCAGCGTGGTGCCGTCGATCGGGTCGACGGCGAAGTCGCAGTCCGGGCCGTCGCCGTTGCCGACCTCTTCGCCGTTGTAGAGCATCGGCGCGTGGTCTTTCTCGCCCTCGCCGATCACCACGACGCCGCGCATCGACACCGAGTTCACCAGCTGGCGGATGGCGTCGACGGCCGCGCCGTCGCCGCCCTCTTTGTCGCCGCGGCCGACCCAGCGGCCGGCGGCCATGGCGCCTGCCTCGGTGACCCGGACTAACTCGAGGGCGAGGTTGCGGTCCGGGGCTTCACGACGAGAACCTGCGGTCATGGTTGCCGATTGTCCCAGAGGCGGGTTGCCGGTCGGGAGCTGGGATACTCGTGTTGTGACCTCACAGCCAGAGCCCTCGGCCAAACCGGCCAAGCCCCGGCTGCTGCAGGACGGCCGGGACATGTTCTGGTCGATCGCCCCGCTGGTGGTGGCCTGCATCGTCCTGGCCGGCGTGGTCGGGATGTGCTCCTTTTCCCCGGGCGGAATCAACCGCGGGCCGGTGCCGCCCTACGACGCCGCCGGCGCCCTGAAGGCCGACGCGCTGACCCTGGGGTTCCCGGTCCGGCTGCCACGCCTGCCGCAGGGCTGGCAGGCCAACTCCGGCGGCCGCGGCGGTATCGCTGACGGCCGGACCGACCCGTCGACGGGTCAGCGCCTGCGCGCGGTCACCTCCATCGTCGGCTACATCAGCCCGGGTGGTGAGTACCTGAGCCTGACGCAGAGCAACGCCGACGAGGAGAAGCTGGTCGGCTCGATCCATCCCTCGATGGTATCCGAGCGGCGCCGTCGACGTGGACGGCACCCGCTGGGTCACCTACGAGGGCGACGGCGGTGTCGAGCCGGTGTGGACGACGCGGCTGAACAGCCCGGCCGGTCCGGCTCAAGTCGGTATCACCGGTGCCGGCAGCACCGACGAATTCCGTACCCTGGCCGCGGCCACCCAGACGCAACCACCGTTGCCTGCACACCGACAGGAGAAACATTCATGAGCGCACCGGTAGCCGATCTCACCGGCTGGTCAGTGGAACCGTTCACCGGCGGGGGGTACACCCACGACGTCTATCGCCGCGGCGAAGGACCCGGCGTGGTGCTGATCCCCGAGATACCGGGCATCCACCCCGGCGTGCTGGGGCTGGGAAACCACTTGGTGGACAACGGTTTCACCGTGGCGATCCCGTCGCTGTTCGGCGAGCCCGGCCGCGGCAAAGATCCCGGCTACGTCCTCTCGACGATCGCTCGGGCTTGTGTGGCAAGGGAATTCGCAGCGCTTCGCGACCAACAAGCAGCGGCCGGTGTCGGTCTTCCTGCGGGCGTTGGCCCGCGACCTCAACAAGGCGACGCCGGGCAAGGGCGTCGGGGTGATCGGTCACTGCTTCACCGGTGGCTTCGCGTTGGCCGCCGCGGTCGACGACAGCGTGCTCGCGCCGGTGCTCAGTCAGCCGTCGGTGCCGTTTCCGCTGACGCCGCGCCAGCGCCGCGACGCCGGGGTGAGCGATCTGGAGCTGAACGCCTTCAAAGACCGCGCCACCAACGAAGGCCTGTGCGCGATCGGTCTGCGGTTCAGCGAGGACAAGATGTCGCCCGGCGAGCGGTTCACCACGCTCAAGGAGCGCCTCGGCGACGCGTTCGAGGTGATCGAAATCGACTCGAGCGCAGGCAATGCGCACGGCTTCGGCCGGATGGCGCACTCGGTGCTGACCGACGAGGTGCGTGAGGTCGACGGCCAACCGGCCTACGAGGCGCGCAAGCGGGTCGTCGAGTTCCTCAACGAGCGGCTGCGTTAGCCGCCTGCCGCCTGCGCTGATCAGTGATGAACCGAATCGACATGCGCTGCAACAGATTCGGCGCCAGCCGAGCGAATAACCAGGACGCGTACGCCTGCTTGGGCTTCACCAGCAGCGCCTTGTTGCGGCCGATCGCTTTCAACGTGTCGCTGGCCAAACGGTCGGCACTGTAGGCGGTCTTCACGCCCGAGCCGTCCAAAAAGTAGTCGCGACCGACGAAGCCGCCGACCGCGCCCTTGTCCAGAATCGGCGTCTCGACCGCGCCCGGGCACACCGCCAGCACGCCCACACCGCGGGAAACGGCCTCCGAGCGCAGCGCCAGCGACAGCCCGACGATCGCGTGCTTGGTCATCACGTAGCTGGTGAGCTGGCCGGCCGCGGTCAGCCCGGCCATCGATGCGGTGTTGACGATGTGCCCGTGGCCTTGGCGCAGCATCACCGGGTAAGCGGCGGTCACGCCGTGCACGACGCCGCGGATGTTGACGTCGATGATGGCGTTCCATTGCTCGAGCGTCAGAAGTTCGGTGTCGCCGCCCCACACGATTCCGGCGTTGTTGAACATCAGGTCGAGCCGTCCGGCGCGCGCGACCACGCCGTCGACGGCGGACTTGACCGCGGCCGGATCGGTGACGTCGAGGGTGGCCGATGTCGCCGTGCCCGGGCCGTGCAGGCTGTCGGCGGTGCGGGCCGCCGCGGCGCCGTCGACGTCGGTGCACAGCACGTCAGCGCCTGCGGCGACCAGCGCCCGGCACAGCGCCGCGCCGATACCCGATCCCGCGCCGGTGACGATCGCTTGCTTACCCGTGAAATTCACTGCGCCGCAAGCTTCATGACGTGGCTCATCAGGTCGGGGTAACGCATCATGTGGGCGCCGCCGTTGAGGTCGAGCACCTCACCGGTCAGCCACGGTGCCTTGCACAGAAAGAGCACGGCGTCGGCGATGTCCTCGGGGGTGCCGGCGCGGCCCAGCGGGGTGTTCTCGACGTACTCGTCGACGACACCGGGGATGTGGGTGGCCGGCTCGGTCAGCGGGGTGTGCACGAATCCCGGTGCGACGGCGTTGACCCGAATGCCTTGCGGCGCAAGCTCGAGCGCGGCGACCTGGGTCAGCATCGACAGCCCGGCTTTCGCGGCGCAATAGGCGCTCATCGCCGCGGCGGGCTGGCGGCCGTTCAGCGAGCTGATCGACACCAGTGCCCCGCCGTCGAGCAGTCGCGGCGCGCCGTGCTTGATCACCAGGAAGCTGCCAGTGAGGCAGACGTCGACCACAGCACGGAAATCCTCGACGGGTAACTCGGTGATCAGCCCGAGTGAGCTGAAGCCGGCGGTGTTGACCACGATGTCGAGCGCACCGGCGTCGTCGAACAGTGCCCGCACCGAGTCTTCGTCGGTGACGTCGACCGTCGCGCAGCGGTGCGGATCGCCGAGTTCGGTTGCCACCGAACGCGCCCCGTCGGCATTGCGGTCGGCGACGACCACCCGGCAGCCGTCGGCCGCCAGCGCATGCGCGACCGCCTTGCCTATACCCGATGCGCCACCGACAACGACGGCGTTGCGGTTGGTCATGTGTGGTACCCCTCATTGGAATTGGGCCATTTGGCGTTGATGACGCCCCACGGGTCGGCGTAGCGGCCGGGGTAGCGGTGATACGGCGAACGACGTTGAAGCAGGGCGTGAACCAGTGGTGCGATCACCCGCGCCGCGTGCCGGCGCCACCCCATCCGCGCGGCGGTCTCGGCAAGCAACTGCGGCCAGGAAACCCGCTGAAAATCAAGAACTTTCGCTGATCGTGTGGTGTCCATCCAGTCGGTGCCGAACCAGTCGGCATCGCTGTCCGGGTTGCCTCTACGTCCGCTGGGTATGCCGCCGACCATTCCCATCGCGGCAGCCATCGACGGGCCGATGTCGCCCTGGACCAACCGGTGCGAGTCGTCGCCGCCGATCAGCAGTGTCTCGCCGACGACCGGTGCGGTGGTCGCGGCGATGCGCGCGCACGTCGCGCACGTCGACGGTCTGGATGCGGCCGTCGATGGGCAGCGACGCCTCGAAGTAGATGGTGTCCAAGTCGAGGTCTAGCCGCGGCTCGGCGGTGAGCACACCGCCCAGCCGCAGTATCACCCACTCCAACCGGACGCGCGCACCAGCTTTCCGCCTCCACCTTGTGGGCGCCGTAGATGTCCGATGGCCGCAGTGGGGTGTCGCGGTGAGCACGTCGTGATGCGGTGCGGGTTGCGGGCGCCGTAGGCGGCGACGCTGGATGCCTGGACGAACCGCGGCGGATTCGGTAAGGCAGCGGCGGCGTCGAGCAGCAGCCTCGTGGCGTCGACGTTGACCCGACGGGCCAGCTCCGGCCGCGCGTAACAGACCGGCGGGATGATCGCGGCGAGGTGGATGATCGCCGTCGGCGAAACCGCCTGCAGCAGTGCGGAAACCGCATCGGGGTCGGTCAGGTCGGCCCAGCGCACCTCGGTCGACGGCATTGACTCGGCCGCTTTACGGTTGGCCGGCACGTCGAGGTCGGTGGCGACGACGTGGGGCCCGTCGACCATCAGCTGTCGCACGGTTTCCGAGCCGACGAGCCCGAACGCTCCGGTGACCAGGACAGTCTGGCGCATGGCGCATTACGCTACACGCCGACGCGGAATCTCCGGGTCATTCGGCGATGGCGGGTGCGACCACGGCCAGCGGCGCGGGCCGGGCGTCGGCCTTCATCTGGTCGAACAACTCGGTGTAGTACGGCAGGCACTCGACCATCGCCTGTTCGGTGGTGAACAGCGGCCGGTAGCCGAGGTCGCGGGTGGCCTTGGCGATCGAGAAGTAGTTGTCGAGATAGAGCCGCTCGACGGCCAGCGGCTCCAGCAGGGGCTGGGGGATTCCGAACCGGAAGTGCAGCCGCTGCCAACCCAGCATCGCCGCGCGCACCGCGGCGCCCGAGATACGCAGCCGCGGCAGGCGCTCGCCGCATGCCGTGATCACCGGGCGGGTGAACTCGAACATGTTCACCGGTTCGGCATCGTTGATGAAGTACGCCTGGCCCGGCGCGGTTCCGCCCGGCACCAGATGTTGGGCGGCCAGGATGAATCCGTGAATCAGGTTGTGTACGTAGGAGTTGTCCAGACGCGCGGCTTTGCGGCCGACCAGCACCTTGACGTGCCCGGCCAGCACGCTTTCGAACACTTTGCGGAACATCGTCTGATCGCCGCGGCCCCAGATTCCGCTCGGGCGGATCGCGCAGGTCAGCAACCCGTCAATACCGTTCTGGGACAACACAAATCGCTCAGCGACGACCTTTGTCTCGGTGTAGAGGTCGTTGAACCGGCTGGTGTAGGGCAATGTCTCGTCGCCGCCCGAGATGCGCTTGCCGCCCATCACGACGCTGTTTGACGACGTGTAGACGAACCGTCTGACGCCGGCGGCCTGGGCGGCGTGCACCAGCTTCTTGGTGCCCTCGACGTTGACGGCGAAGCTGCGCTGCCGGTATTCGTCGGTGACCGATGCGCCGCCCATCAGCTCGATCAGCGCGGCGGTATGGAAAATGGTGTCGATCCCGTCGACCGCGCCGGCGACCATGTCGCGGTCGCAGATGTCGCCCTGGAGCACCTCCAGGCCGGGCTGGGCGGGCAGCGGTGACGGCGCCCGGTCGAAGGAGCGCACCGAATGACCCCGGTCGAGCAGGGTGGTCACCAGGTTGGCGCCGACGAATCCCGAGCCGCCGGTGACCAAGACCGGGCCCAGCGGGGCGGTCGGCGATTGTCCAGTGTTCTCAACCATGCGGACGAGAATAACTGAAACGTGTTCCAGTTTCGAACAAACGTCAGAGAAATGCTTGCGATATCAAGAATCTTGCGAGTCGCCGGCGGCCAGCGCATCGGCCACCCGCTGGCGCGCGCCGGCTAAGTGTTCCTCACAGCGTTTAGCCAGTTGTTCGCCTCTTTCCCACAGTTTCAGCGATGCGTCGAGATCCAGGCCGCCCTGTTCCAGCAGCCGCACCACCTCGATCAGCTCGTCGCGGCATTTTTCATACCCGAGCTGACTAATAGGCGTAACTTCGTCACTCGCCATCGGCTGGTCCCTCACTCGTCGCCGCGATCGCGCCATCGCCGACCCGCACCCGCAACCTGCTCCCCGCCGGGGCGTCGTCGACCGATCGCAGTACCGTCGCCGAACCGTCGGTACCGACCGTCTGCACCACCGCGTAGCCCCGCGCCAGGGTGGCCGCCGGACCCAGCGTCGCCAGCCGGGCCGACAAATGCCCGACGCGTTCGGCTTGGACGTCGATCAGCCGGGTGACGTCCCGGCGAACCGCGGACCGGGCCCGGTGAATCTCGTCGGCGCGCAACGCGAGCGCGGCCAGCGGCTCGGCCAGCACCGGTCGGCTGCGCAGTTGCGCGAGTACGCGTTCTTCACGGCCCACCCAGTTGCGTAGCGCCTGCGCGCTGCGACGGCGCAGGTCGTTGAGCAGGTGCTGCTCGGCCGCGGTATCGGGGACGATCTTCTTGGCGGCATCGGTGGGAGTGGCGGCACGCAGGTCGGCGACCAGATCGCACAGCGGGTTGTCGGGTTCGTGGCCGACGGCGCTGACGACCGGCGTGCGGCATGCCGCGATCGCCCGGCACAGCGTCTCGTCGGAAAACGGGAGCAGGTCTTCGACGCTGCCGCCGCCCCGGGCCAGCACGATCACGTCGACGGACGCGTCAGAGTCCAACTCCCGCAACGCCTTGACGATCTGGGACACCGCGGTCGGCCCTTGCACGGCGGTGTTGCGGACAGCGAACTGCACGGCGGGCCAGCGAGCGGCGGCCACTGTCGTCACGTCGCGCTCAGCCGCGCTGGCCCGGCCGGTGATCAGCCCGATCATGCTGGGCAGGAACGGGATTGGCCGCTTGAGCCGCGTATCGAACAGACCTTCGGCAGCCAGCAGTTGGCGTAACCGCTCGATGCGGGCCAGTAGTTCGCCGACGCCGACCGCGCGTATTTCGCTGAGCCGCAGCGTAAGTGTGCCACGACCGGTGAAGAAGTTCGGCTTGCCGCAGACCACCACCTGCACGCCCTCGACGAGCTTGACCGGAGCGTTGTCGACCAGAGTGCGCGGAGCGGTCACGCTCAGCGACATGTCGGCGGCCGGATCGCGCAGCACCATGAACACGGTCCTGGCGCCGGGCCGGATGTTGATCTGGGTCAGCTGACCTTCGACCCAGACCACGCCCAGTTTGTCGATCCAGGCCGCGATCCGCGTCGCGACCGCGCGAACCGGAAATGGGTTATCGGCCGAATTGGCCGATCGGGCCTGAGCATCGGCCGAATTGGCCGATCGGCAGCCTGAGCATCGGCCGAATTGGCCGATCGAGGAGCCGGAGCCTCCGCGCTGTTTGCGGTCACTTCGCCGTCGCGCGCGTGATCCTGTTGGCAAGCAGCGTCTGGAACGGGGCGCGGCCCTTGGTGGCCTCTTCGTAGGCCAGCAGGGCTTCGAGCTCGTCGACGTCGAGGGTTTGCAGCCGGGCCCGCAGCTGGGCCAGGGTCAGCTGGTCGTAGTCCAGTTCCTCGACCACGTCCGGCGCGGAGACCGACTTCTTGGCCGGTTTGGCGGCAGATCGCGCCCAGGAATCCGACGGGCCCGTCGCGCCGTCAGCGGAGGTGTACAGCGCGAACCGTCCCTCGGTGCGGCGCTCGGTATCGGGGCCTGCGTCGTCGGAGTTGCTGTCGCCGTCGGGCAGGTCCTCGTCGAACGTCGCCCACTCGGGCTGCTCGTCCTTGGGCGGGAAGATGTGCTCCAGCGTGGAGTCGCCCTTGATCACCAGCTCGGCCACGTTCTGCTGGAACCGCATCACGACGTGCGCGGCGGTGCTGGCCAGTGTCATCGGGTACATCAGGATGGTTTTAGGCAGCCTGATCGTCTCTTCGACGGCCATCGTGGCCGCGCCAATCAGCAGCCGGACCCCATAAGGTGCAGTAGCCATGCGGTCAAGCCTGCCTTAACCGGCGGACAACTCCAAGCTGAGCGCGCGAGTTGGCGGCCCAGTGTCGGCAGAAAGTACCCTGGTTGGCATGCCGCCGACCGTGAACATGGGCCAGATAGGAATGAGGGCGGGCGCAACTGCGTCGGTGGCCGAGCCGGTCACCGGCAAGCGGGTGCTGCTGGCCGAGCCGCGCGGATACTGCGCCGGCGTGGACCGGGCCGTCGAAACCGTCGAGCGTGCGCTGGAAAAGCACGGCGCGCCGGTCTACGTCCGGCATGAGATCGTGCACAACCGCTACGTGGTGGAGACCCTGGCCAAGGCCGGCGCGGTGTTCGTCGAGCAGACCGACGAGGTCCCCGAGGGCGCCATCGTGGTGTTCTCCGCCCACGGTGTCGCGCCGACCGTGCACACGACGGCCGCCGAGCGCCAGCTCAAGGTCATCGACGCGACCTGCCCGCTGGTCACCAAGGTGCACAACGAGGCCAAGCGCTTCGCCCGCGACGACTACGACATCCTGCTGATCGGCCACGAGGGTCACGAGGAGGTCGTCGGCACCGCCGGTGAAGCGCCTGACCACGTGCAGCTCGTCGACGGTCCGGGCGCCGTCGACGGTGTGACGGTTCGCGACGAGAACAAAGTGATCTGGTTGTCGCAGACCACGCTGTCGGTCGACGAGACGATGGAGACCGTCCAGCGACTGCGGGTGCGCTTCCCGAAACTGCAGGACCCGCCCAGCGATGACATCTGCTACGCGACGCAGAACCGCCAGGTCGCGGTGAAGGCGATGGCGCCCGAATGCGAGCTGGTGATCGTCGTGGGCTCACGCAACTCGTCGAACTCGGTGCGGTTGGTCGAGGTCGCCCTGGGTGCCGGGTCGTCCGCCTCGTACCTGGTCGACTACGCCGACGACATCGATCCCGCGTGGCTGGAGGGTGTCACCACCGTCGGAGTGACGTCCGGAGCGTCGGTGCCCGAGGTGTTGGTGCGGGGCGTCCTGGAGCGGTTGGCCGAGCACGGCTATGACGTGGTGCAGCCGGTGACCACGGCCAACGAGACGCTGGTGTTCGCGCTACCCCGGGAGATCAGGGCACCCCGCGGTGACAATGCAGTCCGCGTAGCGGACTGAGGAGGAGCCGCGCAGTTCGACCCCGCGGTGACAATGCAGTCCGCGTAGCGGACTGAGGAGGAGCCGCGCGTTCGACCCGGGCTTAGACGTCCCGGCTACTAAACGTCGTAGTCCCACGAGTCGGCCGACGGCTTGCGCGGTTGCCGCGGGCGTCCGTCGGTCGGCTCCTCGCCTCCGGCGGTTTTGCGATACCTGACCTGCGAGATCGGATGATGCGTCGCGGTGGTGCCGTTGGGCGCGGGCCGGCGACGCGGCGGGGGAGTCGGAGCATCGAAGGGCTCGATCGGTTCGTACGGGTCGAACCGGCTGCTGCGGCTGGCCGGCCGGTCGCGACGGGCATGCGGATCGCGGCGGATTTCCCGCGGCGGGCGGCCGCGCAGGTCCGGATCGCGGGGCTGTCGACTGCTGCTGCGGCGGGGAGGCTCAGGATCGGCGAATTCGCGCGTCGGGCGTCGTCGCTGCGCCCGCTCGCGTGTCGGCTCGGCGACATCGTCGATCGGGGGCCGCGGTCGTCGCGTGCGCGACGACGTTGCCGGACGCCGACCGGTCCTGCGCTCGGCCGCGGTCGGCCGTGCGGACCGCTCGACGGCGTGCTCGCGGCGCGTACGCGCTCTGGCGGCCCGGTCGGGTGTCTCGGCGTCGGCGGAGTCGCGGTTGAAGAACGAAGTCAGCTTCGCAGCCACCAACCCGAGCCGCCCACCTTCGGCAGCCGCGGTGACCTCGGTGACGTCCGCCTCACCCGATCCGAATCTGCCCAGATACCACCGGACCAGGCCCACCAGCAACACGCCGGCCGAGGTGAACAGCATCAGCGGGAAGCGCTCGATCAGCGGATAGCCGCAGTTGATCACCAGATCTTTGACGCCGGTGAATTTGGCACCGTGGAACATGAAGTAGGCGCCGGGGACCGCGCAGAACAGGATCAGTGGTGGCTGGATGACCGCGGTGAAGATCCCGGCCTGCCGGACCGCAAGTACCGCCGCGGCGCACCCCGCCACGTACAGCGCGGAGAACACGATGGTCAGGTCTTTGCCGGAGCCGGCGTCGAACGCAAAGCCGACGGCGCAGCCGGTCACCGCGATCACCACCGCGGCCCACCACGGCACACCGGGAATCCCGGGGATTATCGAGCGGTGATCTGCGGCCACCGCCGACCGGGACGGCTGTTCTGACACATGTCGACCGTACCGGCTGGACGCCGAAAGACGCGTAACGACCTCGTTAGCAAAGTGCGGCGTGCCTACCCAGCGCAGCAGCGCGGCGATTGCTCCGGCGTTGTTCTCCTACACTTGAGTCCCTGTGAGCCTCAGCCTTGGGATCGTGGGTCTGCCGAATGTCGGTAAATCGACCCTGTTTAACGCGCTGACCAGAAACAACGTGGTCGCCGCCAACTACCCCTTCGCGACCATCGAGCCGAACGAGGGCGTGGTCCCGCTGCCCGATCCGCGGCTCGACAAGCTCGCCGAGATGTTCGACTCCGAGAAGATCGTGCCGGCGCCGGTGACGTTCGTCGATATCGCCGGAATCGTGAAGGGCGCCTCCGAGGGCGCTGGTTTGGGCAACAAGTTCCTGGCCAACATCCGCGAGTGCGACGCCATTTGTCAGGTGGTGCGGGTGTTCGCCGACGACGACGTGGTGCACGTCGACGGGAAGGTGGACCCCAAGTCCGACATCGAGGTCATCGAGACCGAGCTGATTCTCGCCGACATGCAGACCCTGGAGAAGGCCGTCCCACGGCTGGAAAAGGAAGCGCGCAACAACAAGGAGCGCAAGCCGCTGCTCGAGGCGGCCGTGGCCGCGCAACAGACTCTCGACGGTGGGACAACACTTTTCGCGGCCGGTGCCGACGCATCGCTGTTGCGTGAGCTGAACCTGATGACCACCAAGCCGTTCCTTTATGTGTTCAACGCCGACGAGTCGGTGCTGACCGACGACGCCCGCAAAGCCGAGCTACGCGCGATGGTCGCGCCGGCCGACGCGGTGTTCCTGGACGCCAAGATCGAGTCTGAGCTCATCGAGCTCGACGAGGAGTCGGCCGCCGAGTTGTTGGAGTCGATCGGCCAGACCGAGCGCGGCCTGGATGCGTTGGCGCGGGCCGGTTTTCACACCTTGAAGCTGCAGACGTATCTGACCGCCGGGCCCAAGGAGTCGCGGGCGTGGACGATCCATCAGGGCGATACTGCGCCCAAGGCGGCCGGCGTGATCCACACCGACTTCGAAAAAGGTTTCATCAAAGCGGAAATCGTGTCCTACGACGATCTGGTCGCCGCCGGATCGATGGCCTCGGCCAAGTCCGCGGGCAAGGTCCGCATGGAGGGCAAGGACTACGCGATGGCCGACGGCGACGTTGTCGAATTCCGGTTCAACGTTTAGGTCCAAAGCAAAGGCATAGGGGAACGGTCATCGAAGGAGCGAGCCAGTAGCGTCTGCGCCATGAATGCATCGGCGGTGTCTGCACTCGCCCAGCGCCTCAACCGGAACGGTCGGCGAATCGGCCGCCCGTTCGACCCGAGTACCCAGCTGACGCCGCCCCACGGTCTGCGGTCGAGTTGGGTGCATTACGGAGTGATGGTGCCCGATCTTCCCGAGCCGCATCGAACGTTTGGGGTGATGTCGATCGTCGGGACGCCGGGTGTCGCGATCTTCTCGAACGATCACGCGATTGTCACCAGCGCGAGCGACACCGCTTACGTGGTGTCGGCCACCGCTGCCATGCGCGGCGAGGGACTGCACACCTACTCGATCGCGCGGGACTGCGAATTCCGCAATGACGGCAGCCTCGTTCGCTTCGGAGACGATCTGACCATCGAGGGCACTTATCCGGACTTCCGCCTACGTCGATTCCACCGTGACGTTTTGGTGGACCTCGACATCCGGGCAACGGACAAGGTCACGTACTTCGTTGACCTCCCTGGCGGTCTGTACACGCACTGGAGCCTCCTGTGTCGCTACAACGGAGCGGTCGGCGGCCGTGCAGTAGCCGGGTTGTGCACGCTCGAATACGCCAGCGGAGTGGGGCTGCACTCGATCCCGGTACCCGGCACCCCCAATCTGCCGGTGCCGTTCTTTACCTACCACGTTCTGAACATCGACGAGCGCACACAGGTTTTGATGTCAAAGGTGTTGGGTGCGGGCGGCATTGAACTCATTTGCGCGACGTGGGTTCGGGGCCTGGACGACTACGGGAGCGAGTTGATCGATACCAGGTTCGACGTCGAGGAATACGAGCCGGAGCCGCGAACAACGCCAAGCGGGCACGAAATGCGACTGCCAGCCACGCTGACGTGGTCGGCCTATCTCGGGGGGTCCGAGGTCATCAGCATCACCGGACGATGCCACGGGGATTGGGTGTACGGGCTGGGAGCCGGATTCGTGGGCAGCTACGACTACACGGGAAGCTATCGCGGCAAGGCGACCGAAGGTATTGCGTATATCGAATACATCGACCTTCGGTAGGTGATGGCCGACGGTGACGTGGTCGAGTTCCGGCACACAGCAACGACCAAGCCAAGTAAGTAACGGCTGGCGCACTGTGGGCCAGTGCAGCAGACTGCGAAGGCAGGGAACGCTTCGGCGGGAGAGAGCATGAGTATTCATGTCGACCGAAATCCGGGGCGACCGCTGACGTTCGCTGAGACCAACGGCGAACCGATCCTCGCGTATCACGCAGATGATTCCGGGATCTTCGGAGACGCCGACGGCCGTCCGGTGCCGAGGGGGTGGGTGCTGCACGTCGAGCACTACAGCCCGTTCGCAATGGGAGTGCAGGATTTCGACAGCGTTGATGAGGCTCTCGCCAGAGCGACGCAGTATTTGGAAACGCCGCTACCCAACGCGAGTCGGCTGCCGGGCCGGTCCGTGAAACTCCAAGACGAGCACCGCGGGGACGGCAGTTGGCTCAACATCAACGCCACCCTCGAACGCGACGGCACGCTCGAGATCTCCGGACAAGACTTCGGCCCAGTCACCAAGGGTGCCAGTTCAGACGGTGAATACGAGTGGTTCTATGCGGTCGCTGCCGAGGACGTGCCCGCTCTTGTGGTCGCGCTCGGCGGCCAGCAGGGCACCGATGTCATCGACCTGCTGGTGCAGCGATGGTCTGGCGACGCCGCCTATGGCCTTGGGGAAGCAGTCCGGTCCAGCGGAGTCGAATACCGCTTCTCGAGTTACTCCTAAGGTGCAGCCGACCATGCGTGACGTTCCGTGATGAGATTGTGAGCCTGAATTTTCATGGACGGCGACGTTGTCGAATTCCGCTTCAACGTCTAGACAAAGCCGCCGGGCGGTCTGTTATCCGATCGCCGAGCCAGATCGCCACGAGAATCAATCCCTCAATGACATAGACCCGGGTAAATAAGTTCCGCTACGTAGCGTATTGTTTCGCGCCAAGGGGGCTACAGAGGAGTTCCAGCCGTGACGCGCAAACCCGAAGACGCAACATGGATCGGCCCCTGGGAAGACGGCCAACGACTTTTCGACGGGCACAGCTGGACAGTCGAGCACACGACCCACAACGGACGGCCTTACCCCATCACTGTCGCCGTGATCGGCAAGCAAGACCTTGACGGGCGCATCCAAAGGCGCATCGCTGTGGACGTCCCTGGTGATCCGATCACGCCAGCGGAGGCCCGCCAGGTAATTGAGGCGCTGACTGAGGCCGCTGCGTGGGCAGACACCGAGATGGCTCCGAAGAAGGGGTCGCGGAGGCCCACCCAGCGTGGATCGGACCGCCCCGGAGAGTGGGACGGTCCGATCACTTATTCAGACGTCGGCTGAGGCGCTCAGGTTCTCGGCGGGAAGTCCCATGCCCCGGTGCTCGGGTCCCAGGTTCCTGCGCATGCCCGCGGCTGCGCGCCGCAGATCGGTGGCATGGTTCGCAAACCCCCGACCACGGGGCCTCCCGGACCTTGGATGACATAGCCAGGTGATGGTTCTGGTGTCGGGTCCGCGTGGGCTGTAGCGGGCACACCGGCAACCAATGCCACCACGGCAGCGAGTACGAATCTCAGTGTGTCCATGGCGTCCATTCTGTTGTGGCGAGCATGCCAGGCAGGTGCGACAAAATGACGCTGGCTAGTCCCGCCCGGTCCGCAAAAAGTCCGCAGCAGCTGCAAAGTCGGCGCCTGGAACAAGCGATCAGTATTCCCAGACCGCCGGTACGCACCGAAAGACGTCGCCGGCGACCGCCACGTGGCACACAGAGGGGAAAGGCAGGTGGGTGGCCACCAGCGACTCCCCGGTCGCAGCCAGCTCCCGTAAAAGACCAAGCCGGACCCGGGCCGCCTCTTCGGGGTCGTGTTCGAAGCCGTTCTGCCACTCCGGGTTGTCGAACCCCGCCGCGAACACCACGTCGCCGGCGAACGTCAGCCGATCGCCGCCGGACGCCAAACGGACGATGCTGTGCCCGGGGGTGTGACCGCCGGTGCGGGCGACTAGCACTCCCGGTGCCACCTCGTACTCCGTCTCGAATGTCCGCATCTGGCCGCGGTACTCGTCCAGGAACCGTGAGGCGATGGACCGGAGCGCAGCCGGAACCGGCGCCGGCATGACGGTGCGGGAGAAATCGGGTGACTCCCAGAACTCTGCCTCGGCGGCCGCCACGTGGACTCGCAGGTCCGGACGCAGCCGTTGCTTCAGCCCGTCGGAGAGCAGGCCGCCCACGTGGTCCATGTGCAGATGTGTGAGTACCACGTCGGTCACGGTTGCGGGATCGATGCCGGCGGCCTCCAGTCGGTGGACCATCTGCCCGGCCCGCGGGAAGTCCGGGAACTCCAGCCCTAGTCCCGCATCGACGAGGATGGTCCGGCCGCCGGTGCGCACGACGACCACGTTCAGCGGCCAGTCGAGCACGTCTGGCGGCAAAAACTTGTCGTCCAGCCAGGTCGCGAGGTCGGCCGGGTCAGCGTTGGTGGCCAGCGTGCCGGCTGTAATCGGTAGTACCCCGTCGCTGATCACCAGCACCTCGATGTCGCCCACATGCACCACGTAGCGCGACGGAACCAACTCGTCGAGCCTCTGACCACCGAGGTGTGAAATGTTGTCCAAGCTCATGCTTTCCTCCTCCTGAGCGTCTCACCCGAAGACATCGTCGAAACGACCTGTCTTCTGCGTGGAACGGTTCCCGGCACCAGGATTCATCCGGCGATCGAGCTCAGGCAGTAGTTCCTTTCCAGGACATGGCTCGGCAGCGACAAACAGTGCCGTTGTTCGGACTGTTATTGCGAACCGTCCGCCGGGAAGACGTCGATCGGCCCCACCGGCGTCAACATCACCAGCGGGATCTGACGGCCGGTCGACTGCTGATAGGTGAGGTACGGCGGGTACAGGTGAGCCATGTAGGCCCACACCTGATGGCGTTCCTCGTCTTCTGGTTCCCGCCAGGTGGCCTCGAACGCTTGGGTCGCGATCTGCACACCGATCGTGTTGCTGTCCAAGACATTCAAGTACCACCCCGGATGCGTGTCGGCACCGCCCTTCGATGCGACGATCACGATCTCGCCACCGACGTTGCCGTAGATCAACGGTCTGACATAGACCGTCCCCGACTTGCGGCCCGCGCACTTGATCAAGCAGTGCGTGGTCAGGGCACGGCCGCCGACCTCGCTCAGATCCAGGATGTGACCCCGCGTTCCGCCGGAGGTCAGATAGACCTCGAGGTGCTCGCTGATCCAGTCACCTCGCGCGGCTCGGATTGCTGCGGCATCGGCATTGCCCATGTAATTCCTCAACGTAGACGGGGAGAAGATGGTTGGACCGAACCTGGGTGTTCGCCAGGTTGAGTCATGTAACCATGCGCCCACACTCGGAGTGCTCGTCGGCAGCTCGCTATCGCGGTTTGAGCCGGAATACTGGAATCTGGCGGCCGGCAGGTGCGGTCTTGACGCTGTAATCGCCGTACCCGGCGTAGATGTGCTCGGCCAGTTTGTACAACCTCGCGTACTCGTCCGAGTCAGTGACCTGTGAGGCTGAAAACCGTTCCCCGCCAAACTCGCAAGCCGGATGCGCTTTGAGGTTGTAGGACCACTGCGGATGTTTGGGTCCCCCGTAGTTGGAGGCGATCAGGATGACGTCGGGTCCGTCGTGGAAGTAGGTGAGCTGCACCTGGCGCGGCTGACCCGACTTCGCTCCGGTAGAGATGAGCGGCGCATTGATGATTGCGCCCATGTTCACTCGGCCGCCGGTGAGTCGGAACAAGTACGGATCGGTACGGCGCGCGATATGGCGTGCGATGAACTGGCCGGCCGCGGAGCGACCGAATCGAACGTTGGCCTTGTACAGCCGGCCTCGCTTTTTGTTGGGATCTACGTACCGCAGCGGCATAGTGCGGACGGTACCCAACAATTGTCAGTCGCTGGGTCGTTCCAACGGCGAGGTCGGCGAGTTGCGTTCATCGTCTGAAGATTCACGGATGGGTTCCGATCCGACAGTTTGTGAGTGTCGCGGGGTCGTAGTAGAGACCCACCGGCGGGCCAGGCTTCGGTGGCAGAAACCCGGCGGTTTCCCGGCACATCCGGCTACACGGCGGACAACTGCTAGGTAGGCAAGCGCGACAACGGGTTTGGTCGCGGCCTGACCGCGAATGTCGGTGACTGTCGTTATCATCAGCCCGACATGAAGATCGCTTACCTGTTTTTGCCGGTCTACTTCGGCCTCTTCGCCGGCTTTGTCGGTCACAGCGTCCGGGTGGGTCTGGCGGGCGCTGCCGTGGGGCTGTTTCTGGCGGTCTGGCTGGCGCGTGAACGGCGCGCGGGCACGGGTATGGCGGCGATCGACGCGATGACCGGGACGGAGTTCGAGGACTACGTCGCCGCGCGCATGCAGCGGGCCGGTTGGCAGATCACGTTCACCCCAGCCAGTGGCGACTACGGTGTCGACCTGATCGCCCGGCGGGACGACAAGTCGGTGGCGGTCCAATGCAAGCGTCTCGGCAAGCCGGTCGGCATCGGCGCCGTGCAGCAGGTGGTCTCCGGTGCGCGGCACTACGACTGCACCAAGAGCATCGTCGTCAGCAACCAGGAATTCACCGATGCGGCCAAGCGGCTGGCCTTTACGCACAACTGCCAATTGATCGGCCGTCGAGCGCTGGAGGCATGGGTACCGCCGCCGGCCCGGCGCGCGGTTTAGGGCCTGACCGGAGTCCGGCTAAGGCACACTCTGGGAGATGGCGACGATGAAGCATGCTGCCTCGGTATACATGTGGGCCGCGCTGGCGTTGTGCGCTCTGGGATTGCCCGGCGCCATAGCGGATCCGACCGGCGCGCAGGCAGCGCCGGCGCCGACCTTTCACTGGTGTCCGGGCCAGCAGTGGGACCCGGGCTGGGGCAGCATCTACGACTGGGACTGGAACCACTGCCACGACTGGGAACGTGCAGCGGGCCAGGGCGGTGCGATGGGTAACGGGCCCTGGGGAGTCCCGCCGACGTGGGCGCCACCCCAGCCACCCCCGCCGCCGTGGGCCCCGGGCGCACAGGTGATGTGGAACATGACCGCGCGCGCCTGGGGATTCTGGAACAACAACATCTGGACCCCGCTCTGACCACGCGGTAACGCTCACATGTCGGAGGCGGTGCCTAGCATCGCCACCATGAAATTCGTATCGACCCGGGTAATCACCGCCGACGTCGCGCGGCTGGTCGCGTTCTACGAGAAGGTGACCGATACGGTCGCGGTGTGGGGCAATGAGCTTTTCGCCGAAATACCAACTTCTGTAGGCACTTTGGCTATTGGGAGCGACAAGACCGTGCCGTTGTTCGGAGCGGGATCCGCCGAGCCGGGGGCAAATCGGAGCGCGATCATCGAGTTCCTGGTCGACGATGTGGACGCCGAATACGAGCGACTGCGGGGGCACGTCGGTGAAATCGTGACAGCGCCGACGACGATGCCGTGGGGCAACCGGGCGCTGCTATTCCGCGACCCGGACGGCAATCTCGTCAATCTGTTCACCCCGGTCACCGACGACGCGCGCGCCAAGTTCGGCGTGTGAGCGCAGTCGATCAGTCCAGAGACGACGGCGATCTCGCTGCCCAGCCGATAGGGCGCGATCAACGGTAGATCGTCACCGCTCCAAAAGCGGCCAGGGTCAAACCAATTCGTCCGCTTCTCGGTTTCGATCAGCCCCATCTCCTCGTAGGTGACGGCGACCGTCTCCGCGCAGTACGCGGATTCGAAGCCGCCCTTGCGCTGCTCGGCTCTGCGGCGCCGGGTCGATTCGCGAACGCGGGCGTCCATCCACGGGATTCCGCGCACCCAGTCGTACCTGGTCGGAAGCTGACCGCGCAGCCATCGCAGGGTGAGCCGGGTCGTCGACGGAAACGGCGTGCCGTCCATCCGGGCGATGACGCGCAGCAGCCGATTCTCCTGCTCGTGGTCGACGTCCGGGGTCATCTGACGCAACCAGCATCGCTGGCCATAGCGGGTCAGCCACCGCTCGACGGCCTCGCGGGCGTCGTTGAGCTGCACGCCCCGGTGGTTGGTCGCGGTCCAGACGTCGGTCAGCTTGTCGCCGAGCTCGGCATGCCACATCAACGGCGGCAGGTCCTCGATCGCGACCGTCATGCCGACATGGTTGACCGGGCTGTTCGACATCGTCTGGATCGCGCGGTCCGGTCCGGAATGCCCGCGAAACAGCCAGACGTCACCGGTCCTGGTGTGCTCCAGAGCTTGGCTCAAGGTCACTGTGTGCGTGTCCACCACCGCACCATATGCAATACCGTCCCCGTCGGGATGCACTCGCGAATAACCTGAGTCGATGCGCACCGTCTGGAAGTTGCTGGGATTGGCCGGGGTTGTCGGGGTGGCAGCCGGTGGCGTGCTGGTGGTCCGCGACCAACGTCGCCGACGGGCCTACACGCCCAACGAGATCCGGGATCGGCTACAGCAGCGGCTCGCCGAGGCCGGCGAAGACTGAGCCGCCTGCCGGCTCACGCAGCGGCGACGGCATACAGCCGGTGGGTGCCGGCGAAGCCTTTCAACTCCGCCTCACGGCCGCCATCGAACTCGAGGTCCTCGCAATCGCTGAGCGCTTCGCGCACGGTGTCGCTCACCAAAACCTCTCCGCCACAGGCCTCGGCGGCGACCCGCGCGGCCATGGCGACGTTGCGGCCGAACAGGTCGTCACCGCGGCGCACCGAACGCCCGACGTGGACACCGATCCGCACTCGAATTCCGTTGCGCCGCTTGCGTTGTGCATCGCGGTATAGCGCGTCCTGCATGTCGATGCCACAGCGCACCGCTTCCTCGGCGCGGGCGAAGGCGATCATGAACCCGTCGCCCTGACTTTTCACCACATGCCCGGAGCGTGCCTTGACCAGCTTGCGAACCTGCTTGTCGTGTTCGCTGATCAGCCTGACCCAGGCCCGGTCGCCGACTCGTTCGTTGAGCGCGGTCGACTCCTCGATGTCGGAGAACAGAATCGCGACCTTGCCGTCCTGCGTCACCCGGGCCAGGTCCGGACGTTCCACTTCGGCCCAGTCGGCAAGGTCTTCGATCGAGCTGCGCACCGCGGCGCCGAGACCCTGCTTGCGAACCAGATTCGCGGTCTGCCACACCGTCTTGACGGCTTTCGACCCGAAGCTCAGCAGATCCGGTTGTCGCTGAAGTTCCTCGACCAGCGCTCTGCTACGGGACCAGAGCCGCCATAGAACACCGATGACCACTGCCTCGGTAATGGCCAACGCCGGCCAGCGCGTAGACCGCGAGGTGTAGCAGATCGCCCACGATGCACCATTCAACACGTCAGGTGCCTGCGCAGTTACGGTTCAGCTCATGAGTTCCGGTTTCGAACCCCGCGATCCCGATTATGAGCAGCGAGTGCGGGAGAGTTTCGCCCGGCAAGGGCTGTTGGCTACGTTTGCCGCTCAACTGGAAACCATCGAGCCGGGAGTGGTCGAGATTCGCGTGCCGTTCTCGACGGGGCTTACCCAGCAGGACAATTTTTTCCACGCGTCGGTAGCGCTCGTAGCGCGCGGCTATGGCTGACCGCGGCTGCTGACGAGGTCAACCTGCTGTCTCCAGCGGTGCCCTGATGCGCCGGATAAGTCTGCGATTCACCATCTGCCGCGGTGACGCATACGCCGTCTCCGATGACGGTTCCAAGCATGTGGCCACGATGCTGGCTACCATGACCGGTATCGCGGAAGGGAATCCTTAGCAGGTTATAGTTTCTCGAAAGATCAACTGCGAGTGAATATTTCGATAATATTCGCCCGCTAGAGGTTTGACCGCTCGGATGAGCGGCTATCCGGCTCTGGACTTTCGGTTGTCGGGTGCAACCGCAGTGTTTAGGGTTGAAGCTGGCCGCGGCGGGTCGAGCTAGGCGTTTCAAGCCCGCGTTGACTAGTCGATTTTTCGTGGAGGTCCCGATTGGCCGAACCCGGCACTAACGCCTCGGACTTGCTGGTGATTTTCGGGATCACCGGCGACCTGGCCCGCAAGATGACCTTCCAGTCCCTCTACCGCCTGGAGCGCAGGGGACTGCTGCAGTGTCCGATCGTGGGAGTGGCCAGCGACGACATCAGCAAAGACGAGTTGGTGAATCGGGCCCGCAAGGCGATCGACGGATGCCGGCGAGAAGATCGACGACGACGTGTTCGACCAGCTGGCGGACCGGCTGTCCTACCTGCACGGCGACGTCACCGATCAGCGCCCTGTACGACGCGCTGGCCAAGCAGATCGGTCGCAAACACCGGACGCCTCTACTACCTGGAGATGCCGCCGTCGCTGTTCGCGCCGATCGTGGAGAACCTGGGCAAAGCCGGCCTGCTGGAGGGTTCACGCGTCGCGGTGGAGAAACCCTTCGGTCATGACCTGAAGTCCGCCCGCGAGCTCAACGAACGGCTGCGTGCGCTGCTGGACGAGGACCAGACTCTTCCGGGTGGACCACTTCCTGGGCAAGGAGCCGGTCGTCGAATTGGAGTACCTGCGCTTCGGCAACCTCGCGCTGGTCGAGTTGTGGAATCGCCACGTCATCTCCGAAATTCAGATCACCATGGCCGAGAACTTCGGCGTCGAGGACCGGGGCAAGTTCTACGACGGGGTCGGCGCTCTGCGCGACGTCGTGCAGAACCATCTGCTTCAGGTGCTGGCCGGATTGACGATGGAGCCCCCGGTCGGGCCAGGCGCGGACGATATCAACGACAGAAAGTCCGATATTTTCCGCGCGATGCCAGCTGTGGACCCGGATCGCTGTGTCCGCGGGCAGTATCGCGGCTACACCGACGTTGCCGGGGTGGCCAAGGGTTCGTACGACCGAGACTTTCGTCGCACTGCGGCTGCAGATCGACAACTGGCGCTGGGCCGGGGTGCCGATCTTCCTGCGGGCCGGCAAGGCACTGCCCGAACGCGTCACCGAGGTGCGGTTGTTCACCCACCGGGTTCCCTCGTTGGGTTTCCTGCCTGAACGGCGGCGCCAGTCCGGACCCAACCAGATCGTGCTGCGGATCGACCCCGATCCCGGACTGCGGTTGCAGCTGACCGCGTTGGAGGACGACGGCTGGCGCGACCTGCATCTGGACTCGTCGTTCATGGCTGACCTGGGCGAGCCGCTGCTGCCGTACGAGCGCTGCTGCACGGCGCGCTGATCGGGGATCACCGGCTGTTCGCTCGCGAGGACGCCATCGAAGAGACCTGGCGGATCGTGCAGCCACTGCTGGACGCACCCCGGCGAGATCCACTCCTACGAACCCGGCTCGTGGGGGCCGGACGCCGCACGGGATCTGCTACGAGGACATCGCGGCTGGCAACAGCCGTGGCTAGCCGGTAACCACCACTAAGGAGAACCAGACAACATGCAACTAGGGATGATCGGCCTGGGCCGAATGGGTGGCAACATCATCCGCCGGGTAGTCGACGCCGGACACGAAGGCGTGGTCTACGACCACGATTCGAGACGTGGTGAAGGCGTTGGACGACGTCGAGAACATCACCGGGGTGTCGTCGGTCGCGGATTTGGCCGAAAAGCTCACCGCGCCAAGGGTCGTGTGGGTGATGGTGCCCGCCGGCACGATCACCACCGGGGTGATCGACGAGCTCGCGACGACGCTGGACGAAGGCGACATCGTCATCGACGGCGGCAACTCGTACTATCGCGACGATCTCAAGCACGCAAAGCCGCTGTCCGAGAAGGGCATTCACCTCATCGACTGCGGCACCAGCGGCGGGGTGTGGGGTCGCGAGCGCGGCTACTGTCTGATGATCGGCGGCGACGACTACGCCTTCGAGCACGCTGAGCCGCTGTTCTCGGTGATCGCGCCGGGCGTCGACTCCGCGCCGCGCACCCCGGGCCGCGACGGCGAGGTCGCGCAACCCGAGAAGGGTTACCTGCATTGCGGTCCGACCGGCGCCGGGCACTTCGTGAAGATGGTGCACAACGGCATCGAGTACGGGATGATGGCCTCGCTCGCCGAGGGCCTGAACATTCTGCGCAATGCCGACATCGGCAAACGCATCATCGAAGCAGGGCGACGCCGAAACCGCGCCGCTGTCGAATCCCGAGTGCTACCAGTACGACTTCGACATCGCCGACGTCGCCGAGGTGTGGCGGCGCGGCAGCGTCGTCGGCTCGTGGCTGCTGGACCTGACCGCGATCGCGCTGAACGAGTCGCCCGATCTGCAAGGAATTCTCCGGCCGGGTCTCCGACTCCGGGCGAGGGCCGCTGGACCGCGATCGCGGCGATCGACGAGGGCGTTCCCGCGCCGGTGCTGACGACCGCGCTGCAGTCCCGCTTCGCCTCGCGCAGTCTCGACGACTTCGCCAACAAGGCGCTGTCGGCGATGCGTAAGCAGTTCGGTGGGCACGCCGAGAAGCCCGGCGTAGGTGGCTAGCCGTTGCAGGCGCGCCCGGGGTCTAGCCCGACCGGGTCGCGAACGTCACCACGACGTCGCTGAAGGCGTCGTTGTCGTCGCCGGCAGCGGTGTGCCCGGCGTCGGACAGTTCGACGAACTCCGCGTTGGGCACGGTCTCCAGGAAGTGCTCGCACGCCTTCCGGGCTGACCACGTCGGAGAGCTTGCCGCGGATCAGCAGCACCGGGATCGTCAGGTCCGCGGCGGCGTGCTCGAATTTCTCGGTGCGCAGTTCCGGGTCGTCGCCCGGCTTGGTCATGAAGGCCGGATCCCAATGCCAGTACCAGCGGCCGTCGCGCAGCCGCAGGTTCTTCTTCAAGCCTTCCGGGCTGCGCGGCCTGGTCCGGTGCGGCAGATAGGCGGCGACGGCGTCGGCGGCCTCGTCGAGCGAGGCGAACCCGTGCAGCCCGCTGAACATGAAGTCGCGAATGCGAGCGCTGCCGTTCTTCTCGAACCGCGGCACGACGTCGACCAGCACCAACCGCGTGACCCGCTCCGGCCCGGCCTGGTCGGCGACCAGAATGCCGGTCAACCCGCCCATGCTGGCCCCGATCAGGATCACCGGCCGGCCGATGGCGTCGAGCACGTGCATGACGTCAGCGGTCAGCGTCTCGACGTCGTAGTCGGCGTCGGGTGACCGATCGCTGTCGCCGTGGCCGCGGCTGTCCAGCGCGACCACGTGGAAGCCCTCGTCGGCCAGCACCTGGCCGGTGTTCTTCCAGGAGTGCCGGTTCTGGCCGCCGCCGTGCAGCATCAGGATCGCTCGGCCGATCGGCGGCCACGTCGGCGCCGTCCGACGGTTGACCGAGCCATTCGTCTGCGACCAGGGTGAGTCCCTGAACGCCGGGAAACTCGACGGTCTTGGGAGTGTTGCGCACGGCAGTCACGGGCGATCCTCTCGGTCGATCGCAACTTCTGACGTTACTCAGATGAGTTTTCGCCTTCGCCGGGGTCTACCTCGATGACAGACACCCACGACGACAGACCAGGAGGCCAGCCATGCCCTCGATCACGCCCTCGCTGTGGTTCGACCACAACCTGGAGGAGGCGGCGACGTTCTACACCTCGGTCTTCCCGAACTCGCACATCGAGGACGTGAACCGAAGCACCGACGCAGGACCCGGCGAGCCCGGCTCGGTGCTGTCCGCCAGCTTCGTGCTCGACGGCAAGCGGTTCATCGGGATCAACGGCGGCCCGCACTTCACGTTCAGCGAGGCGGTGTCCTTCACGATCAACTGCAAGGACCAGGACGAGGTCGACTACTACTGGAACCGGCTGACCGACGGCGGCGAGGAATCGCAGTGCGGCTGGTGCAAGGACCGTTTCGGTCTGAGCTGGCAGGTTGTTCCGCGACCGGCTCTATGACCTGGTCAGCCACCCGGATCCGGCGCTGCGCCGACCGCCGCCACCCAGGCGATGTACGGCATGCGCAAGATCGTCATCGCCGATCTCGAGAATGCGGTGGCTTCGGTCTAGGTGCCTGCACGAAGACGTACGTTGGAAAACATGCCCGACGATGTGCCAGTCGATGTCGTATACCTGGTGCCGACCCAGCCCCCCGCCCAGGTTGAACGGATCGCGCTGATCGGCGGATTCAGGTGATGACCAAACCCCGTTGGATCGATGTCACGAGCCCCAGCCGTTGAGTTGAAGGCCCTGACGTGGGGGCCGCCTGACGGGCCAATTGCGCTGTGCCTGCATGGTTTTCCCGACACAGCGTATGGCTGGCGCAAGGTCGCGCCCCGGCTGGCCGAGTCCGGCTGGCGCGTGGTGGCGCCGTTCATGCGCGGCTACGCGCCGTCGTCGATCCCGTCGGACGGGAGCTATCACATCGGTGCGCTGATGGACGATGCGCTGCAGATCCGCGCCGCCATCGGCGGTACGGAGCGCGATGTCGTGATCGGCCATGACTGGGGGGCAATGGCCGCCAACGGCCTGGCCGCGATTCCGGACAGCCCGTTCGCCAGGGCGGTGATCATGTCGGTGCCGCCGGCGGCGGCGTTTCGGGGCCGCGTCCCCGACACCGCCCGGCTGCTGGCCCAGATCCCGCCGCAGCTGCTGCGAAGCTGGTACATCATGTACTTCCAATTACCTTGGCTACCAGAACGTTCCGCCTCCTGGGTGCTGCCGCGACTGTTGGAAATGTGGTCGCCCGGCTACGACGCCAAAGCCGACCTGCGCCATGTCGATGCGCGCGATCGGCACACCCGAGAGTTGGCGCGCCGCGCTCGGGCCCTACCGGGCGACGATCCGCAACACCCGCCCGCCGATGCAGTATCGCGACCTGCACCGGCATTGGACATCGCGGCCCAAGCTGCCGAGCCTGTTACCTGCATGGACGCGACGACGGTTGCATGACATCGGCTTTCACCCGTTGGATCCCCAACGCGCTTCCCGACGACAGCGACGTGACCGTCGTCGACAATGCCGGACACTTCCTGCAACTCGACGAGCCCGACAAGGTTGCCGATTTGGTGCTCGACTTTCATCGGCTCAGCCCTAGCCCTCCTAGTAGCGTTCCATGTGCTAGACTCGCGGTTCGCAGTGATCGGTGTCACGCTTAGCCATGGTCGTCAACTCGTTCGTCAGGCTCGCCGCCGCAGCTGTACTGATGACGGAGCTGTTGCCCACGCTGACACGCAGGACGACCAGTTCCTGGGGCGTTGTCGAACGACGGACTGAACATCGGCCCGCCGGATCGGTTGCTCGCCCTTGCACACGAACGCTGCGACGACGAGGGTCTGTCGCGGGGCGATTCGTACGCCATTCAGTTCGGCGGGCACGCCAGCCCATGGCGGGTCGCCATGTCGAAGATCGGTAACGAGCTGGAAGCTCTGGGCTTCTCCAACCAACAGGTTCGGCCGTTCATGCAAGACGCGATCAACGTGTATTGCCCAGGGGCGACCAACTTCGGCTGAATCCGTCATCGGCGCAGCCACCGCCGGATGGCGGTAATTGGAGTCGCGTTCCGCCGACATCGGTGTAACCCTTGGCCATGGTCGTCAACTCGTTTTCTCGGCTTGCCGCCGTTGTGGCAGCTGTACTCGTTACAGGAGCGGTCGCCCACGCTGACACGCAGGATGACCAGTTTCTGGGGGCTGCTCTCGAAAGACGGAATCACCGCAGGCCCGCCGGATCAGCTGATCGCGCTTGCCCATGAGCGGTGCCAGATCGACAATCTTTCTCGCGACCAAGTGCCTACTTTTCGCTTCGGCCCGATGCCAAGCCCGTTCAGCACCGCCCTGCGCCAGCTTGCCGCCAAGCTGGTAGCCCAGGGTCTGACGGACACGCAGGTCCGGCCGTTCTTGCTCGACGCCATCAGCGTCTACTGTCCGACCGCTCACAGTTAGGGCGCCTCGTCGTTCTTCTGCCCGCAGCAGTTTTTCGGGGTGGTG
The DNA here is from genome assembly GCA_963796825.1 of uncultured Actinomycetota bacterium. GTDB lineage: Bacteria > Actinomycetota > Actinomycetes > Mycobacteriales > Mycobacteriaceae > Mycobacterium. The sequence goes on along the minus strand of CAWCNE010000002.1, from coordinate 321,100 downwards.
GAAGGTGTTGATGCGGGGTTGGCCTCGGTCGAGGTGTGGGGGTGGGATCCATTCGGTGTCGCAGCGGCTGTTTTTGCGGGTGGTCCAGCCTTGTTCGGCCATGTCGTGGTTGGGGCCGCAACCGAACGCCAGGTGTTGACGTCGGTGACGGGGTTGGTGGCGTAGGGGTCGCAGTGGTGGACCTCGCACAGGTAGCCCGGGATGGTGCAGCCGGGGAAGGTGCAGCCACGGTCCCTGGCGTACAACACAATTCGCTGGGCCGGTGAGGCCAGGCGTTTGGTGTGATAGAGCGCCAGGGCTTTGCCGTTGTCGAAGATGGCCAGGTAGTGATGGGCGTGGGAGCCCAGCCGGATCACATCCGACATCGGCAGCAGCGTGCCGCCGCCGGTCAGGCCCCGCCCGGCGCCTTTCTCCAGTTCCTGCAGTGTGGTGGTGACGATGATGGAGGCGGGTAGGCCGTTGTGTTGGCCGAGGTCGCCGGAGGCCAGCAGCGCGCGGGCGGCGGCGAGCAGGGCGTCGTGGTTGCGCTGCCCGAGGCTGCGGGTGTCGCCCTGGATGGCGGCCTGCGACGGGGTGCCGCTGATGCAGGGCGTCTCGTCGTCGGAGTTGCACATGCCCGGGTGCGGCCAATTTGGCGAAGACCGCGTCGAGGGTGGCCCGGGCTTCGGGGGTCAGCCAGCCGCTGATCGGGCTCATGCCGTCGATGTCCTGGTTGCCGATGACAAGGCCGCGGCGTTTGGCGCGGTCCATGTCGGTGAAGTCGCCGTCGGGGTTGAGGCAGTCGGTGAGCTTGTCGGCCAGCTTGGCCAGCTCGTCGGGGCGGTACTCGCCGGCTCAGGCCGGCCAGCTGGGCCTCGGCCTTGGCCCGGGTCTCGATGTCGACGAACTCGGGCAGCCGGTGGACAGAAGCTGCGGATCACCGCGACATGGCCGGCGCCGAGGTCGCCGTTGCGCTGCGCGGCGGCGGTCGCGGGCAACACCGGCGCCAACGGTTCGCCGTTCAACGCGCGGCGCTCACCCAGATCAGCGGCCTCATGGATACGGCGTGAGGCTTCGGCGCGGCTGATCCGCAACCGGTTGGCCAGCGCCGGGGCCAGCTTGCCGCCCAACTCGGTCGCATCGGCCTGGGCGGCGAGCTGGTTGATCAGGGCGTGTTCGATGGCCGGCTGCTGGCGGCGCAAACCTCTCGAAGCTTTCCAACACGTTCAGCCGTTCCGGCGTGGTCAACACGTCGAACGTCAGATCCAGCGCGCGCTTGTAGCCGGCCCGAGCGCGTCGAGAACCTCGACGATCTCCTCACGACTACTAGAACGCATGTTCGAATAATAACGACAGGGACCGACACCGCGGTAGTCGCAAACTGCCCGCCTGTGGATAAAGGCCCGACTGTGGATCCATAGGATGCTGGCATGCCGGACCGGATGACTGCGATCGACGCGCAGTTCTACTGGATGTCGGCCAAGATCCCCAGCGATGAGTTCTTGCTCTATGCATTCGACGGTCTACCAACCGATTTCGAGCATGCCATCGACGAGGTCCGCACCAGGGCGCAAAATTGTCGCGCCTTGACGGTCCGCGTCGAAGACGGATCACCATTGACCTACCCGTGCTGGGTACCGACCACCGTCGAGACCGACCGGATCGTGCGCCACCACCTCGACGACGACAGCTGGCAAGGCTGCCTGGACGCGGTCGGCCGGCTCTTCGATGACCAACTCGACATCCGCCAGGCGCCATGGCGCATGCACCTTTTCGCCCGGTGCGCGGTGTTGCGGGCAGCTCCGGACCGGCGACGGTCGCGGTCCTGCAGTTCGCGCACGCGCTGTCGGACGGTCCGCGGGCGTTGGCCATGGCCGCCTGGCTGTTCGGCCGCGAGACTCCGGTGCCCGACGTGGCGGCGGAGTCCCGAGGGTTCCTGCCCTGGCTGGCATTTGATGCGGCGCGCGCCCATCGCAAGCTGGTCAGCGATACCCGCGCGGGGCTGCTACCGCCTCCGATCGGACCGCAGCCGGCGCTGTCCACCAACACTCACCCGACGGGCGCGCGCCCCATGCGCACGCTGGTGCGGCACCGCTCGCAGCTGAGCGGACCCACGGCCACCGTCGCGGTGCTGGCCGCCGTGTCCGGGGCGCTCTCCGGCCAGCTGGGCGAGGCGGCCCCATCGCTGGTGGCCGAGGTGACGATGGCTAAACCCGGTGTGCCTCATGCTCATAACCACTTCGCCAATGCCACGGTCGGGCTGTATCCGCACCTGGATCGGCGGGCCCGCGTTGAGAAAATCGCCACAGACCTGACCAATGCCCGCCTCCGCTCAGAGCATCCCGCATTTCGGGCGGCGGATCGAGCCTTCGCCGCGACGCCTGCTCCGCTGCTGCGCTGGGGTGCCAGCCTGTTCGATCCCGAGATCCAGCCAGCGCAGGTCGCCGGAAACACCGTTGTGTCAAGCATTTATCGCGTGCCCGTCGACTTGACGTTCGGTACCGCTCCCGTGCTGCTGACCGCCGTTTTTCCGGGGCTCTCATCGGTGATCGGCCTCACCCACGGCGTCTGGGGCGTCGGGGACACTGTGACGGTCAGCGTGCATGCGGCCGAGTCGGCGGTCGGCGATATCGACGACTACGTCGCCCGACTGGACGCGGAGCTATAGACCAAATCGGTTATGCGTCTTCGGCATCGCGGGTCAGGCCCGCGGCGAGGATGAGCTCTTCGTGCAGCTCGAACCACACGGTGTGATACGAGTCGATCAGTGGGCGGGACAGCCACATCGTCTCCCCGGCACGCACCCGGTCCAGCGCGGTCTGCAGTTTGGCGGCGTAGCGGCCCAGGCGCGGAAGTTCGGCGGCCGCGGCGTTCACAAGAGGCGTCACCTTTTGGTGGACATCGTCGAGGCGGGCCAGCACTGCGGCGTCGTAGTCGGCGTCATCGTGCGGGTTCGGCTTGGCCGTCCCTGAGTTGCCAGTCGGTGACCAGCTCTTTGAATTCGCGATTAACGGAACGGAATTCGGTATACGCAGCCAGGATCGCCGCCGCGTCGACCTGCTGCCGCTCGAATGCCAGCAATTCCTCGAGACGGATGCGACCCTCGGGGCTGATGCGCAGCGTCGGTCCGTCGACCAACAGACCCGCCTCGACCAACCCGTCGACCGCACCCCCAACACCTTCGGAGCCCAGTGTCGCGGCCAGATCATCCCGGCTGATGCGCCCTTTCAGTCGAACCGACTGCAGCACAGCAAATTCGGAGAATCTGCGCCGCTCCTCCTCATCGCTGCGCTCTGCATCGTCGCCGGCGCTCAAGACGAGACTCGGATCGCCGCCAGCATCGCCAACAGCGGACTGTTGGACACCACGTCGCTGTGCCCGCTGGCCAACGCGGTACGCACCGCGGCGTCAGTGTGGCGATCCAGTCGCGGGTATTCGCCGCGAGAGTGCGCCCGCAGCGGGCTGATCCGCCTGGCGATGTCGGCCAATTCGCGCAGTTCGGGAGTGTCGGCCTCGGACCAGGCGGACAGCGGCAGGCGCCCGGAGCGGACTTCGCCCGCGTTGCCGTCGACGGTGACCAGCTTGCCGGCCAGTGACTCGGTGACCCCGCTGCCGCAGCCGACCACGGCCACCCGGCCCAACTCGCGGCTGACCACCGCGGCGTGGCTGGTGGCGCCCCCGGTCTCGGTGACGATTCCGCGGGCTACCAGCATCCCGTGAATGTCGTCCGGGCTGGTGTGGTTGCGTACCAGGATGACGTCTTCGCCCCGGTCGGCGGCGTCGATCGCCGCGTCGACCTCGGTATAGGCCCGCCCCGAGGCGACGCCCGGGCCAGCCGGTTGCCCGGTGGCCAAAAGGTCTGCGGTCAAACGTTTTTCCGGTTGCAGAGATGGCCGCAGCAACGCCTCGACATGTGCAGGCGTCACCCGTCGAAGCGTCTCGGCTTCGTCGATCAGGCCGTCGCTCAGCAGTTGCAGCGCCAGGCGCACCGCTGCTTGCGCCGAACGCTTCGCGGCCCGGGTCTGCAGCAGCCAGAGCGTGCCGTCTTGGATGGTGAACTCGATCTCCTGCACATCCGCCGTCAATCGCTCCAATGACCGTGCAGCGCTGACCAATTCGTCATACGCGGCGGGCAGGTGGTCACGCAGTGCGGCGATGGGTTCGACGTCGACTGTCCCCGACACCACGTCGTCACCCTGACCGCCGGGCAGCCACTCGCCGAATTCAGCGTCGGCACCGGTCATCGGGTTGCGCGAAAATATCACCCCTGCTCCGGAATTGGAGTTCAGGTTGCCGAAGACCATCGCCTGCACCACCACCGCGGTGCCGCCGCGATCGTCGAGCCCGTGGTGGGAGCGGTAGGCGGCAGCGCGTGGCGAGTCCCACGAGGCGAAAACCGCCTCGATCGCGGCGCGTAACTGCTGGTACGGATCGTCAGGCGCCGGGCCGGTCACGATCCGTGAGTACGACTCGGTGAAGCGCCGCCGGGAATCGCGGGCGAAATCTGCCGAACCTTCGGCAGCCAAAGCGCTTTCGACGGCGTCGCTGAATCCCGAGATCGAGCAGGGTGTCCATCATGCCGGGCATCGAGACCGCAGCGCCGGAGCGCACGCTGACCAGCAACGGACGTGGCCCGTGTCCGAATGTCCGCGAGGTCGCGGCTTCCAGGGTGCGCATTCGGTCGCGGACGTCATCCCAGATCGCGTCGATGGTCGCCGCGGGCTCGGCGCGGTAACGCGCACCCACCTCGGCGGTGATGCAGAACGCCGGCGGCACCGGCAGGCCGTTGCGGCGCATCATGTCGATGCCGTGCGCCTTATGGCCCAGAACTTCCGGCGGAGCCGAGGCGGCGCCGTCCAGCAGTATCACCGGCCGTGTGGACATCCGAATGTTCAGGATCGACCGCGCAACACGACGCCGAAAGTGACGTCGTGGCCGCCGCTGCGCCACGCCGTACCGAGCGGGCGGCCAACGTTGCCCGCTCCAATGATCGCAATCTTGATGGGTCGCTCCTTTTGCGTCGGGTGCGGCTGGCAGGATACCTCTGCCTATCCCGTGCCTACCCGATGATCTAGGTTGACGTCTATGAATGATGCCTCTGACGTCGGGTTGCTGATCCTGCGGCTGGTGCTGGGCTTGACGCTGGCCGCTCACGGCTACAACAAGTTCTTCGGTGGCGGACGGATACCCGGAACCGCGGGCTGGTTCGAAAGCATCGGGATGAAGTACGGCAAGTTCCAGGCCGTCGTCGCCGCGACCACCGAGATCAGCGCCGGACTGGGCCTGGCCGCGGGCCTGCTCACGCCGATCCCCGCCGCCGGATTCGTGGCGTTGATGCTGGTCGCGGCATGGACCGTGCACCGCCACAACGGATTCTTCATCGTCAAGGAGGGCTGGGAGTACAACCTGATCCTGGCCGTAACGGCGGTGGTCATCGCCACCACGGGCCCCGGGAAACTCAGCCTGGACTACCAGATTTTCGGGCCCGAACTGTTCCACCCCGGCTGGCACGGACTGTTCGGTTCGCTGCTGCTGGGCATCGGCGGGGCGTTCGGCCAGCTGGCGCTCTTCTACCGGCCGCCGGTCAGGCAGGCTGACTAGCAGGGAAGCTCAGTAGCCGCTGTCGTTTCGCGGGCCAGCACTTCTTCTGCGGCGCGCTCCCCAGAGCGGATGGCGCCGTCGACCCATCCGCACATGACGGCCGAGCTCTCTGTGCCGGCCCAGTGGATGCGGCCGCACGGCGGGCGCAGTGCGTGTCCGAATTCGGTGAGCACGCCCGGTGGGGCGTGGCTGATCATGCCGCCACCGGAATAGCGCTCTTTAGTCCAATCTTGCTCGTGGAACTCGACCGGTGAGCTGGCCTTGCTGCCGAACCGGTCGACCAGTTCACGCACGACGGTCGTTTTGCGCTCGGCCTCATCAAGGCGTCCCAGGTCGCGCGCGGCGCGTCCCTCGGTGATCACACACATGATCCCCGGCGTGCCGGTGTCCGTGCACGCGTCGATGGTTAGCGTGGCCGGGCTTCCGGGGCGGACCGACTGGCCGCACAGCCCGTCGGCGCGCCAGAACGGCTCGTCGTAGACGATGGAGATCTTGGTGATCGCGCCGCCCGGCATCCGTTGATGCAGCATCGAACGGTCCACCGGCAGCATCGGCTCGTAGCTGATCGTGTTTGCGATCGCCAGTGGAATTGTCACGACCGCGCGCCGCGCGCGCACCGTCAGGCCATCGGCGCCGACCGTCACACCGTCATCGTCCTGAGCGATGGTCCGCACTGGCCGCGAGAGGTGCACCGCGTCGCCCAGTTCGGCGACGATGGGCCGGTAAATGGCACCCATCCCGCCGATCGGGCGGGCATCTTGGGACCCGCCCTTGCCGGAAATGACAAAGGTGGCACCGCCGATAGTGTCACTACCGGCCGATCCCTGCTGCAGCAGCATCCACAACAAAGACGTCTCGGACGGGGCCGTGGTGTAGGGGCCGGCCAGGGCCGTGTCGAGCATTTCGCGGGCCTGCTTGGACTTCAGGTTCTTCTCGAGCCACTCGGCGATACTGATTCGGTCCCACTCGACGGCTTTTTTGGCCTCCCACGGGGCTTCGCGGGGAAGCGTCTTGCACATCTGCTCCACCTGCAGCAGGCCAATGCCGACGTTGGCTACGGCCCACGGGCTCATGGTCCATGGGATCGTTCCGCCGTAGCGGTGCTTCTTGCCGTCGACGATCATCATGGCGTCGCCATCGTTGTACTGCTTGTATTCCGGTACGCCGAACTCCTCCATCAGCGCATAGATCCGGTCCTGGCCTGGCCCGACCCAAGCGCCACCACGATCAACCCACACCCCGTCGTCGCGAGCCACTGTGAACGTGCGGCCACCGACCCGGTCACGAGCCTCCAACAGGACGACCGAGCGACCGGCCTGCTTGAGCCGCAGGGCGGCCGTCAAACCGGCGAATCCCGCACCGACAACGCAATAATCGACATCTGTCATGGCTGATCTCAGCAGCAAGCTACGCCGATCGTGATGCGGAAATCCGAAATCCGGCAATTCTTAGCTGAATTCGCGCGGTAGGTCAGTCAAACGACCTCAGTAAGCCGGCGAGTACGGCAGGCCGCTGCCGGACGCGTTGATCCGACCGTTGTCCGAATACCCGGGCCTGGCTCAGCGGAGCTTCGCAGGTCTTTGACAGTGACTGCCAACCGGTCATACTGTGCCAGACGTGAGCAATCCGTCGAAGCTGCGCGTCATCCAATGGGCCACCGGAGGCGTCGGTAAGGCCGCCATCGAGTGCGTGCTGAACCACCCGCAACTCGAGCTGGCCGGCTGCTGGGTGCACAGCGCGGACAAGAATGGGCGCGACGTGGGTGACATCCTGGGGATTGGGGCGATCGGTGTCACCGCGACATCCAGCAAGGACGAGGCGCTGGCCATCGACGCCGATTGTGTGGTGTACAGCCCGCTGATACCCAACGACGACGAGGTCGTGGCGATTCTGCGGTCCGGCAAGAACATCGTGACCCCGGTGGGGTGGGTATACCCCGATCCGGGCAATGCCCGTCACCAAGCGGTCGCCGACGCCGCGGTCGAAGCCGGCGTGACCCTGCATGGTTCCGGCATCCATCCCGGCGGCATCACCGAGCGGTTCCCGCTGATGATCTCGTCGCTGTCCTCGGCAATCACCCATGTCCGCGCCGAAGAGTTCTCCGACATTCGTACCTACAACGCGCCGGACGTGGTGCGCCACATCATGGGCTTCGGTGGCACACCCGAAGAAGCGACGGAAGGCCCGATGGCTTCCCTGCTGGAGGCCGGCTTCAAGCAGTCGGTACGAATGATCGCCGACCACATGGGTTTTCGCATCGACGCCAACATCAGGACGATCCAGGACGTCGCGGTGGCAACCGCCGACATCGACTATGCGCCGTTTCCGATCACGACCGGCAGCGTGGCCGCGCGCCGGTTCCGCTGGCAGGCACTGGTCGACGGCGAACCGGTGATCACGGCGGCCGTCAACTGGCTGATGGGCGAGGAAGACCTGGAGCCGGCCTGGAATTTCGGCGGACGCGGTGAACGCTTCGAGGTCGAGATCACCGGCGATCCCACCGTGAACCTCATCTTCAAGGGTTTGCAGCCGGAGACGATCGCCGAAGGGCTGGTGAAGAATCCGGGCGTCGTGGTCACCGCCAACCATTGCGTGAACGCCATCCCCGATGTCTGTGCCGCCGAACCCGGCATCAAGACCTATCTGGACCTTCCGCTGTTCGCCGGGCGACCGGCGGCCCGTCTCGCATCGGCGACATGAGCTACACCCACCCTGAATCGATGCGCGGCCACGTCGCGATCATCACCGGCGGCGCCCAGGGCGTTGGAAAGGGCGTCGCCACAGCGCTTCTCGAACGGGGCGCATCGGTGCTGCTGGTCGACATCAACGACGAGAAGCTGGCCGCCACCACCGACGACCTTCGGGCAACCGGGCGGGTCGAGCAGCTGGTCGCCGACTTGCGCGATCCGGACAGCGCGCAGCGGATCGTCGCCGCTGCCGTGGATGCTTTCGGCACGGTGCATGGTCTGGTCAACAACGCCATCGCCACCAACGAGCCCAAGGCGTTCGTCGACATCACCGGCGAAGACTTCGCCCTGGGTCACGAGGTCGGGCCGCGGGCCAGTTTCCTGCTGATGCAGGCCGTGTACCCGCTGATGGTCGCGGCCGGTGGCGGGTCGATCGTCAACCTCGGCTCGGGCACCGGCACCGGCGGCGAACCCAAGTGGGGTGGCTACGCCGCCGCCAAGGAAGCCATCCGCGGTCTGTCGAAAGTCGCTGCACTGGAATGGGGCCGGGACAACATCCGGGTCAACGTGGTCTGCCCGTTCGTCGAGTCAGACGGCATTAAATTCTGGAAAGAGTTCGCCCCCGACGATTACACCAAGGCCGTCAAACGTGTCCCGATGAAGCGCATCGGCGATGTTCGCGACGACGCGGGCGCACTGGTCGCTTTCCTGCTCGGCAGCGACGCGACATTTATCACCGGCCAGACCATCCACGTCGACGGCGGGATCGGCTGCTTCCGATGACCGAGTCGCTGCGCGACCGGCAGCGCGCGCAGATCCGGGCCGACATTCGTCGGGCCGCGTTCCGGTTGTTCATCGAGCGCGGGTACGACGACGTGACGACCGAGGAAATAGCCTCGGCCGCAGGGGTTTCGCCGCGCACCTTCTTTCGGTATGTGCCGACGAAGGAAGAGTTGCTGCTGGCGCCCGTCCGGCACGGTGGGACGGCGATCGTTGCTCTCCTCGAAGAGCGGCCGGCCGCCGAGGCGCCCGACGTCGCGTTGATCAACGCGATCGTCACCCGGACCCGGTCGTTCGGCGTCGCCGACACCGAGGAGTGGCGTGCGGCGTTGCTGGTAGCTCCTGATCTGCTGGGCAAGCTGACCGTGCACCTGCCGGCCGACAAAGAGCGGGCGACCAAGCTGGTCGCCGTGCGGATGGGCAGCAACTCCGTCACCGATATCCGGCCGGCGCTGTTGGTCCAACTCGCCTTTGCCGCAGCTGATTTCGCCTTCCAGCAATGGGTGCGCCAGTCGACTAAGAAACCGCGGGCACTCGACCGTTACGTCACCGAAGCGCTCGAGGCGGTCAAGAGCCCGCACTGGGAGAGGAAACGCACGTGAAGACGAGACGCAAGGCGCAATCGCTGGCGCTGGTCGCAGTGGCCTACGTCGTTGCCATCGCGGTCGGTGCGGCATGGCTGGCCTGCGGTGTGCATACCGGTCGGTTGGTGCTGGACACGCTGATCGCGGATCTGCTGGCCACGCTGGTGATTTTCGTGTTCAGTCGGGCGTACGGAAACTCGAGTTTCTATGACGCGTACTGGAGCGTTGTTCCGCCGGTGCTGCTGTTCTACTGGTGGAGTCAATCCGGGGTGCAGCAACTGCGGTGCTGGCTGATCGCCGCAGTGGTGATGCTGTGGGCAATACGCCTGACCGCGAACTGGCTGTATGCGTTTCCCGGTCTGCATCATGAGGATTGGCGCTACCCGATGTTCCGCGAGAAAGCCGGACGGTGGGAGTTCCTGGTCGATCTGGTGACGATTCACCTCATCCCGACACTGTTGGTCTTCGCCGGCATGCTGCCGGTGTATGCCGCAGTGACCTGGCCCGGCTCCGACATCGGGTGGCTGACCTACCTGGCTACGGTGGTGGGACTGGCCGCGGTCGCGCTCGAGTTGGCCGCCGATGTGCAGATGCACCGATTTGTCCGCACCAAGGCCGATGGTCAGGCGATGGACCGCGGACTGTGGTCGTGGTCGCGGCATCCGAACTACTTCGGGGAGTTCAGCTTCTGGGTTTCGCTGGCTTTGTTCGGTGTGGCTGTCTCCCCGTCGGATGCATGGTGGTTGTGCCTGGGAGCGCTCGGGATGCTGGGCATGTTCCTCGGCGGCAGCATTCCGATGATGGAGACGCGCAGCCTCGAGCGACGGCCCAGCTATCAGGATGTGATCGACCGGGTTTCCCGGTTTGTGCCGCGCCCGCCGCGCCGTGCTTAGCAGGCAGCCGGGTGTGACTCGCAGTACGGCGTGGTCCCGGGGAAGCGGTACCGGTGTCCGGCGACCCAGCGATAGACGGCTTCTTCGATGAAGCGGATGCCGGGAATTCGGTAGATCACCAACGGAATCCGAGTGCCGAGCGCCGTCGAGAGCGCCGCGTTGGCGGCCTCTGCGCCGGCGTAGACCGTGCCCGAGGAGTCCAACCAGCGGACGGAATCCAGCAGGCTTGCCGGCGTGATGCCCAGGCGTTGCGCGGTGCCGGGGCTCTGCAGCGGCTCGGTCGCGATGTTGCCGGTGCGATCGAACCTGAGCAGTAAATCCTTGGAGCGCGTACACATTCCGCATGCTCCGTCGAAGAACAGCGTGCCGGTCGTCATGGTGACACCCCCTGCCGTGACTGCGGTTGCACTCCCGAGCGTACGCCGGACGGACGGCGGCGCGCGCGGATGCCGGCGATCGCGAACACGATGCCGGTGCCGATCTCGGCGCCGGCACTGACCCAGGAGAACCACGTCACGTTGATGCGCGGGCCGGAGACGAAGCTGTCCTGGTAGGCGGGAAAGTAACTAGGCAGCAGGTGCGCGTAGGTGAAGAGGATCGCGCTGGCGAAGCCGACCGCGATCGCCGCTTCCGGCGCGCGGCGGCGACCGGTGACGGCCATCAAGATCGCGACCACGACGAACAAACCCTGAATCATGCCGCCGACCATGATCGCGTGCGGCGATGCCGCCATACCGCGGCGTAGGTGATCACCGACGTGGACGCCCCAACCGACAGCGAAAAGTACTGCAGCCCAACGCAGAGGACGCCCGTCGGAGGTGGGTGGCTGTGAGAGCTGACTCGTCATCGCGGATCACCGTCCTAAGCGCGTGGTATCCATTGTTACTACTACGGAGAGTAGTAGTCAAGGGTTCTGGCGACAGGGTTTACGGCGAACGGGAACGATCGGCCTAGAACACGTTCTAGTCTTGCCGCCATGGGATTTCTCAAACAGGAAACTCCGCAGATCGACTTCGAGGAGTGGAGCAAGGGCACCCGCGCCGAGAAGATCGTCCCGATGGCCCGTCATTGGGCGGAGGTGGGCTTCGGCACCCCCGTGGTGCTGCACTTGTTCTACATCGTCAAGATTGCGCTCTACGTTCTGGCGGCTTGGCTGTTGGCGCTGACCACGACCGGAATCAAGCGGCTTCACCAATGTTGCGCACTGGTACGCCGAGCCGATCGTGTTCGAGAAGGTCGTGCTCTACACGATGCTGTTCGAAGTGGTCGGCCTCGGCTGTGGCTTCGGCCCGTTGAACAACCGGTTCTTCCCGCCGATGGGTTCGATCCTCTACTGGCTGCGCCCCGGCACCATTCGGCTGCCACCGTGGCCGGGGCGGATCCCGTTGACGAAGGGGGATAACCGGACGCCCGTCGACGTGTTGCTGTACGGCGCGCTGCTGGTGCTGCTCGTCATCGCGGTCTTCTCCGACGGCACCGGGCCGGTGCCTGCCCTCGGCACCACGATCGGGGTGCTGCCGGCATGGCAGATCTGGGCGGTGTTGGGCGTGCTGGCGGTGCTGGGACTGCGCGACAAGGTGATCTTCCTGGCGGCCCGCGGTGAGGTGTACGCCTCGTTCACGGTCGGCGTTCCTGTTCGCCGCCTACGGCGTTGACATGATCCTGGGCGCAAAACTCGTGTGCCTGGTGATCTGGCTCGGCGCAGCGACATCCAAACTGAACAAACACTTTCCGTTCGTCATCTCGACGATGATGAGCAACAACCCGGTGTTCCGGCCGCGATTCATCAAACGTGGTTTCTTCGAACACTTTCCGGACGACCTGCGCCCGGGCCGGCGTTCCCGCTGGCTCGCGCATTTCAGCACGGCGATCGAAGGCTTGGTGCCGCTGGTGTTGTTCTTCAGCCACGGCGGCTGGCCGACTGCGATCGCCGCATTCGTCATGCTGTGCTTCCACTTCGGCATTTTGTCCTCGATCCCGATGGGGGTGCCGCTGGAGTGGAACGTCTTCATGATGTTCAGCGTGCTGGCGCTGTTCGTGGGGCACGCATCGGTCGGGCTGGCTGACCTGACCACTCCGCTGCCGATCCTGTTGTTCGCAGTGGTGGCCGGCACCGTCGTGATCGGAAACCTGTTCCCGCGCAAGGTTTCTTTCCTGCCGGGCATGCGCTACTACGCCGGCAACTGGGACACCACGCTGTGGTGTATCAAACCGTCGGCGGAGGCCAAGATCGCCAACGGCATCGTCGCGATCTCGAGCATGCCCGCCGCGCAACTGGAGAAGTTCTACGGCAGCAAGGAAGCCGCGCAGATTCCGATGTACATGGGATATGCGTTCCGCGCGTTCAACACTCACGGCCGGGCATTGTTCACGCTGGCGCACCGCGTGATGGCCGGCCACAACGAGGACGACTACGTGCTGACCGACGGAGAACGGGTCACCAGCACCGCCATCGGATGGAATTTCGGCGACGGGCATTTCAGCAACGAGCAGTTGGTCGCGGCGCTGCAGAAGCGCTGCCACTTCGAGCCAGGTGAGGTCCGCGTCGTGATGCTCGACGCACAGCCCATCCACCGGCAGACCCAGCAGTACCGACTGGTCGACGCCGCGACCGGCGAATTCGAACGCGGCTACGTCCAGGTTGCCGACATGGTGACACGCCAACCCTGGGCCGACGACGTGCCGGTGCACGTGCAGTCGTAGCGCCGAGCGTGAAACTGTCGCGAAAAATCACGCGATCTTTCGCAACAGCTTCACGCTCGACGCATCACTCGACGCGCTCAGGCGTTGGCGCGAACTTCCTTGGTCGCAGCGACCAGGTTGGCCAGCGACGCGTTCACCTCGTCGGAGTTGCGGGTCTTCAGGCCGCAGTCCGGGTTGACCCAAAGCCGCTCAGCCGGAACGGCTTTCAGCGCCGCCCGCAGCGACTTGGCGATCTCGTCGGTGCTCGGCACCCGCGGCGAGTGGATGTCGTAGACACCCGGGCCGACGCTGTTGGAGAAGCCGATCGAGTTCAGGTCGTCGAGCACCTCCATGTGCGAGCGGGCCGCCTCGATCGAGGTGACGTCGGCGTCCAGGTCGGCGATCGCACCGATCACCTCACCGAACTCCGAGTAGCACAGGTGGGTGTGGATCTGCGTCGAGTCCGCCACGCCCGACGTCGCCAGCCGGAACGAGCCGACCGCCCAGTCCAGGTAGGCCTTCTTGTCAGCGTCGCGCAGCGGCAACAGCTCCCGCAGCGCGGGCTCGTCGACCTGGATCACCGCGATGCCGGCCGCCTGCAGGTCCACCGTCTCGTCGCGGATCGCCAGCGCCACCTGGTAGGCGGTGTCGGCCAGCGGCTGGTCGTCGCGGACGAACGACCACGCCAGGATCGTCACCGGACCGGTGAGCATGCCCTTGACCGGCTTGTCGGTCAGCGACTGCGCGTACGTGGCCCACTCCACCGTCATCGGGTGCTGGCGGGTCACGTCGCCGAAAAGGATCGGCGGGCGCACGCAGCGGCTGCCGTAGGACTGCACCCAGCCGTTCTTGGTGGCGAAGAAGCCGTCCAGTTGCTCGGCGAAGTACTGCACCATGTCGTTGCGCTCCGGCTCGCCGTGCACCAGCACGTCGAGGCCCAGCTCCTCCTGCAGCTTGATCACGTCGGCGATCTCGGACCGCATCCGGCGGGTGTACTCCGCCTCGTCGATCTCGCCGGCGACCGCAGCGCGGCGCGCGCCTTGCGGATCTCGACGGTCTGCGGGAACGACCCGATCGTGGTCGTCGGCAGCGGCGGCAGGTGCAGCCGATCGGTCTGCGCCTCACGGCGTTTGGCCGCCGGCCCGCGCTCGGTGCCCCCGGACTTCGCGATCGACTCGATGCGCTCGCGCACCTGGTCGTTGTTCAGCCGCGGGTCCTTCTGGCGGGACGCGACCGCGGCGTTGGATGCCGCGATCTCGTCGGCCACCGCGTCGCGGCCGTCCTTCAGTGCCTTTGCCAATGTGACGACCTCGTGCACCTTTTCGGTGCCGAACGCCAACCAGCTGCGCAGCGCGTCGTCCAGGTCGGTCTCGGGCTCCAGCGAGTACGGCACGTGCAGCGTCGAGCACGATGTGGAAACAGCCACGGCAGCAACGCTGTTCCCAGCAGGCTGGCCAGCGTGCCCAGCGCCGCCTCCAGGTCGGTGCGCCAGATGTTGCGACCGTCGACGATGCCGGCCACCAGCGTCTTGCCGGCCAACTCCGGGACCGCAGCGATCGCGGTGTCGGCGCCGTAGACCAGGTCGACGCCGATCGCCTCGACCGGCGTGCGCGCCAGCGCGGCCAGGCCGTCGCCGGGGTCGCCGAAGTAGGTGGCGACGTGGATCGCGGGCCGGTTGTCCAGCGCTCCCAGCGCGTTGTAGACCCGCTCGGCGAGCGCCGGCGCATCGGCGGAGATGTCGGTCACCAGTGCCGGCTCGTCGATCTGCACCCACTGCCACGCCCTTGTCGGCCAGCTGGCCGAGCAGCTCGCTGTACAGGGGAATCAGCTCGTCGAGCCGCCCGATCGGTGCGCCCGCGCCGTCGACCGCCTTGCTCAGCAGCAGGAAGGTGATCGGGCCGATGATGACCGGACGGGCCGGAATACCTTGGTCGCGAGCCTCTTTGAGCTCCGACAGCACCTTTTCCGGGTGCAGCGAGAACTCGGTGTTCGGGCCGATCTCCGGGACGATGTAGTGGTAGTTGGTGTC
Source organism: uncultured Actinomycetota bacterium (assembly GCA_963796825.1). Classification (GTDB taxonomy): domain Bacteria; phylum Actinomycetota; class Actinomycetes; order Mycobacteriales; family Mycobacteriaceae; genus Mycobacterium. The sequence continues at coordinate 305,865 of CAWCNE010000002.1, read as the reverse complement.
GAACCACTTGGTCATCTCCAGCGGCGCGATGTCGCCGTTGCCACGAGCGGCGGCGAAGTAGCGGTCCAGGTCGTCGGAGACGGCCTGCACGCGTTCGCGGCAGCGCGCCCAGCAGCACGGCCGTGTCGAGCATCTGGTCGTAGTAGGAGAAGGTGTTCACCGGCACCGAGTCCAGGCCGGCGGCGGCCAGCTGGGCCCAGGTGTCGTGGCGGATGGTGGCGGCGACCTTTTCCAGTTCCGATCGGCTGGTCGTGCCCGCCCAGTAGCTCTCGGTGGCGCGCTTGAGTTCGCGCTTCGGGCCGATGCGCGGTGAGCCGGTAATGGTGGCGGTAAACGGTGTTGCGGTCACTGTGGGTTTCGTCCTTCAATCGACGGGGTGGTCACCGCCAACGGACGCACAACCGGTCCGGCGCAGCGCACACAGCAACTGCAACCGTTACGGCCAGACGCCCATTCCACGAGGCGGTGAGCCGCCAGGCGCGGCGCGCCCGGCACAGTCGGCAGGTCTTCGGACTCACAGGCATGCACCGGTTGGTGCTCCTACTGGCCGTCGCTTCCCGATCTGTGCGATCAGTGCTATTGACGGCGGTCGTTCCTGCATACCGCTGCGGGACAGTCCCGGACTCACACCGGGTTCCCTCTTACGAAGCACATCTAACATGCTCCGCTCGATGCCGACCCCGTCGTGAGCGACGAGATCGGCAGACCGACTGCGAGGTCGACGTTACCTGCTGGACGGCAGCGCCCGGCTAGCGATCGCCGCTGGTCGGCCAGCGCTTCAGCGATGGGCAGGTCGCCGTTGTTGAAGTCGATGGTCCGGCGGATCGTCGAGTCGTCGCTGAGCACGGCGGCCGCCACCAGTGCGACGTCTTCGCGCGAGACTGCGCCCTTTCGCGGCGTCGGCGCCCACGGCGATCCGGCCGGTCGCCGGGTCCAGCGTGAGACGGCCGGGTCCCAGCACGGTCCAGTCCAGGTCGCTGGCGCGAAGATGGGCGTCCGCGGCGGCCTTCGCCTCGGCGTAGGGGAAGAACGAATTGTCCTCCGGCACACCATGATCAGGTCCGGCGCCGAAGTACGACACCATCACGAAACGCCGCACGCCGGCCTGCTCGGCGGCATCGATCACCCGGATTGCGGCGTCGCGGTCGACGGCGTAGGTGCGGGCCGGGTCGCCGCCGCCGGCGCCGGCGGAGAACACCACGGCGTCGTGGCCGGCCAGCAGATCGGCCAGCGCGTGCGGTGTCCAGATGCTCGATGTCGGCGACGACCGGGTGGGCGCCGGTGGCGGCGACGTCGTCGGCGTGATCGGGATTGCGGATGACCGAGGTCACCTGGTCTCCGCGGTCAGTCAGGATGCGGGCCAGATGCAGAGCGACCTTGCCGTGGCCGCCGATGATGACGATGCGGGACATATCTTCCAAAGTACGGAGTCCAACGCTACCGACCGGTAGGGGACCCCGGCAGCGGCCCAACTAACGGGTTGGTCAACAATCGGAAGAAGTCCGCAAGACACAAGGAGATAGGTCATGGCTGAAGCCGTCATCGTCGAGGCAGTTCGTTCACCAGTCGGTAAGCGGAATGGCGGGTTGTCCGGCGTGCACGCCGCCGACCTGTCCGCGCAGGTGCTCAACGGCCTGGTCCAGAAGGCCGGCATCGACCCGGCGCTCGTCGACGACGTGATCTGGGGCTGCGTCATGCAGGCCGGTGAGCAGTCGATCGACATCGGCCGCACTGCGCTGCTGGCCGCGGGGTGGCCGGAGACCGTGCCCGGTGTGACCGTCGACCGCCAGTGCGGATCCAGCCAGCAGTCGATCCACTTCGCCGCCGCCGGAGTGGTCGCCGGGCACTACGACGTGGTGGTCGCCGGTGGCGTCGAGTCGATGTCGCGGACGCCGATGGGTGCCTCGCTCGCCAACGGCGGCAACCCGTTCTCGCCAGGCTTCCAGGCCCGCTACGACCGGACGCCCAACCAGGGCATCGGCGCGGAGATGATCGCCGAGCAGTGGGGCTTCGACCGGACCGCGGTCGACGAGTTCTCGCTGGGCTCGCACGAAAAAGCCGCGGCCGCACAGGATTCCGGCGCATTCGACGACCAGATCGTCGCCGATCAAGGACCAGGACGGCAACCCGGTGCTCAAGGACGAGGGCATCCGTCGCGGCACGCCGATCGAGAAGATGGCACAGCTCAAGCCCGCCTTCAAAGAAGACGGCGTGATCCACGCCGGTAACTCCAGCCAGATCTCCGACGGCTCGGCCGCGCTGCTGTTCATGTCGGCGGAGAAGGCAAAAGAGTTGAAGCTCAACCCGATTGCCAAGGTGCACACCGCCGTGCTGGCCGGCGCCGACCCGGTGATCATGCTGACCGCGCCGATCCCGGCCACCCAGAAGGCGCTCAAGCGTTCCGGCCTGTCGCTGGACGACATCGGCGTCTTCGAGGTCAACGAGGCGTTCGCGCCGGTGCCGCTGGCCTGGCTGAAGGACATCGGCGCCGACGAGAAGAAGCTCAACCCCAACGGCGGCGCGATCGCGCTCGGCCACCCGCTCGGCGGATCCGGTGCCCGGATCATGACCACGATGCTGTACCACATGCGGGACAAGGGAATTCGTTACGGCCTGCAGACCATGTGTGAGGGCGGCGGCCAGGCCAACGCCACCATCGTGGAGCTGCTGTGACCGAACCTGCGGTGCTCGTCGAGCGCCGCGGCGACGTCCTCGTCATCACCATCAACCGGCCGGAGGCGCGCAACTGCGTCAACGGGGCCGTCAGCATCGGCGTCGGGTGACGCGCTCGAGCAGGCGCAACACGACGCCGACGTGCGCGCGGTGGTGATCACCGGCGCCGGCGACAAATCCTTCTGTGCCGGAGCGGATCTCAAGGCGATCTCGCGCCGCGAGAATCTGTATCACCCCGACCACGGCGAGTGGGGTTTCGCGGGCTACGTCCACCACTTCATCGACAAGCCGACGATCGCCGCGGTCAACGGCACTGCGCTGGGTGGGGGCACCGAGCTGGCGCTGGCCAGTGACCTGGTGGTGGCCGAGGAACGCGCGCAGTTCGGTCTGCCGGAGGTCAAGGTCGGCCTGCTCGCCGGCGCGGGTGGCGTGTTCCGCATCGCGCAGCAGCTGCCCCGCAAGGTGGGAATGCAGATGCTGCTCACCGGTGAGCCGATCAGCGCCGCCGAGGCCGCGGACTGGGGGCTGATCAACGAGGTCGTCGCCAGACGGCACCGTGCTGGAAGCCGCACTGGCACTGGCCAAGCGGATCACCGTCAACGCGCCGCTGTCGGTGCAGGCCAGCAAGCGGATCGCGTATGGCGCCGACGACGGCGTCATCCCCGACGAGGAACCCAGCTGGGCCCGCACCACGCGCGAGTTCGGGACGCTGCTGCGCACCGAGGATGCCAAGGAAGGGCCGTTGGCGTTCGCCGAGAAGCGTCAGCCGGTCTGGAAGGCACGTTAAGGCGATCGCAAGCGCGGCGAAGCCGGGTGCAGCGGGTCGCCGCGAAACGGCTGAGGCGATCGCAAGCGCGGCGGAGCCGGGTGCAGCGGGTCGCCGCGAAACGGCTCAGCGGTAGTACACGACCTACCAGACGAGCAGCACGAGTTCCGAGCAGAACCCCGGCCCCATAGCCATCATGAGCCCGAACGAACCCGGTGCCGGTAAATCGGCCATGTTGGCGCGAAGCACATCCAGCACCGATACAGAAGAAAGATTTGCGTTGTCACGCAATGATTTTCGAGTGTGATCAAGGGCGTCGGCCGGAAGGTCCAACGCGTGCTCGACGGCTTCGATCACCTTCGGTCCACCGGGGTGGCAGATCCATGTCGAGATGTCCGCGGGAGTCAGGCCGTGGTCGGCGAGAAAGTTGCGGACATCTTCGCCCAAGTACTTTTCGGCGACGGTCGCGACCTCTGCCGACAACTTGATTTGGAATCCGTTGCTGCCGATATTCCAGCCCATCACCTCTTCGGTGTCGGGATAGAGCCGGCTGCGTGTCGCCAGCACGCGCGGCCCCATGGGTGTCAGTGCAGATCCCTTCGCGACGACCGCGCCCGCACCGTCACCAAACAGGCTGGTCGCCACCAGATTGGCGATCGAGAAGTCGTTACGTTGCAGCGTCAACGAACACAGTTCGACAGCGAGCAGTACCGCCACGTGATCGGGAAACGCCAGCAAGTAGTCATGCATGCGGGCTACCCCGGCGGCCCCGGCGACACAGCCAAGTCCGAACAGCGGCACCCGCTTGACGTCAGCTCGCAAGCCGACACGGGTCGCCAGTCGGGCCTCCAAGGTCGGCACCGCCAACCCGGTGACGGTCGTCGAGAAAATGATATCGACGTCCGACGGCCTGACCTTGGCGGCATCCAGTGCCGAGAGCAGCGCGCGCTCGCCGAGCTCCAGCGCGGTCTCGACGAAGATTTCGTTCGCTTCGGTGAAGCCGCTCAGCTGGCCGTACTGCGACAACGGCAACGAGATGCGGCGGTTCTCCACTCCGGCGCTCGCGCCGAACCGGTCGAACTGCGGTCCACCGAAGTTGGTCAGACCCGACAGTGCTTCCCGCTGGCCGACCCGGTGCGGCGGAAATTCGATCGCTACGGCCGCGACGGACGCGGATGGTGTTTTGTTGGCGTTCCCCCCCTGTACGCCAGGCGTAACAGGGCCCATTTGTCATCGTTCCCAAGTGGTCAGTCGCGGCTGGGCCGCTTCGCTGGTCATCCAATTCCTGAAATGGTAATCCAATCCCTGGAATAAACGTACAGCATGTTAAACATCTGCAAACCTGCCGCGGTCCGCGACGGGGGCGGCGGAAGCGCCAGTGTCAGCGTGCCAATATGTGCACAGCCTGCTCGAATACCGCAGGTAGCAGGCTGCATGCGGGCACGATGGCGCGTCGAGCAGCCTTCGGCACGGTGGTCAGCACCAGCCCGCGGGTGAGCAGTCGGTAGTCGCGGGTGATGCGACGCCAGGCCGATTCGTATGACGAGGGCATTTCGTCGGTGATGGCACGCACCGCGGCGGCGGCCTGTTTCACGGCGAGGCTGACGCCCTCACCGGTGAGGGCGTCTTCGTAGCCGGCCGCGTCGCCGACCAACAGCACCCGTCCCGCGACGCGGCGCGACACCACCTGGCGCATGGGTCCGCAGCCGCGGGCACGGCCGTGGTCGGCATCTCGCAGATGGTGCGCCAGCCCGGGGAACCAGGCGAGGTCCGGACGCTGCTGCGACAGGATCGCCACGCCGACAAGATCGGGCTCGACGGGTGTCACGTACGCCTCGCCCCAGCGAGACCAGTGCACTTCGACGAACTCGGACCACGCCGGCACTTGGTAATGCCAGCGAACACCGTGCCGTCGTGGGCGTCCGGCCACCACGCTGATACCGACGGAACGGCGGACCGCCGAATGCAATCCGTCAGCGGCAATCAGCCATTTCGCTCGTACCCCGGCTGCCACGACGCCGTGGGCGTCCTGGTCGACTCTGGTGACGCGCTTCGAGATCCATTCGGTGTCTTGCTCTTTGGCGCGCGATGCCAGTGCCGCGTGCAAAGTGGTACGCCGCACACCGCGCCCGGCGCGGCCGCGGAATGGCGCTTCGACTCGGCGTTTGTCATCGAGGTAGGCGATTCCGCGCAAGGGCATCCCGGCCGGGTCGACGCCCAGCGACACCAGTTCGGCCAAGCCGCCGGGCATCAGCCCCTCGCCGCATGCCTTGTCGATCGGATCATTTCTGGGTTCCGCCACGATCACCGAAAGCCCTTGTTGGCGAGCGTTTATCGCCGAAGCCAGGCCGGCCGGTCCGCCGCCGACGATCAGCAGGTCGGCGTCATATGTCATCTGCGCCGCTTCCCGTCGCGGTGCTCTGCATCGTCGCCGGCGCGTCGTGCGTATAGCCCAGTGCGGCGTTCTCGACCCTGATCCGCACCCTCAGCAGCAGCCAGTTCGCCAACGTGAAAGCAACGGCTGTCAACCATGCCGTGTGCACCAGAGGCAACGCCACGCCTTCGGCGACGACCGCAACATAGTTCGGGTGGTGCAGGAACCTGTACGGACCCCGTCGTACCAGCGGCGCGTTCGGCACCACGATGACCAGGGTGTTCCAGCGTCGGCCCAGCGTCGTCACGCACCACCAGCGCAGCACTTGACTGGCTATCGCCACGGCGAGCATGGGCCAACCCAGCCAGCCGATAAAAGGCCGGTGCAGGCCCCACACCTCGATGACGCAGCCCAGCAGCAGCGCCGTGTGGAGGGTGACCATCGCCGGATAGTGATTGTGACCAAATTCCTTGCCGCCCTGGCTGAAAGCCCAACGCGCATTACGCTTGGCTACGAACAGCTCTATCAGCCGTTCGACGCCGACGGCCAGGATTAGTAGGTAGTACATGACTACCAGCTCATCAGTACGAGCTCGGCGGAGAATCCGGGGCCCATGGCGATCATCAGCCCCAGGGAGCCCGGCGGTGGCGGGTCGGCCATCGTGTCCTGAAGGATATCCAGTACCGAAACCGAAGACAGATTCCCGTTGTCGCGCAGAGACTTTCGAGTTACGTCGAAGGCATCTGTCGGTACGTCGACCACACTCTCGACCGCATCGATCACCTTCGGGCCGGCGGCGTGCAGGAGCCATCGGGACATATCCGAGGTGGTCAGGCCGTAGTCGGCAAGGAAGTCGCGGATGTCGTCACCGAGGTATTTCTCGACGACAGTGGCAATTTCGACGGACAGCACGATCTGGAATCCCGAGGTGCCGATATTCCAGCCCAGCACGTCCTCGGTGTCCGGGTAGGTTCGGCTTCGGGTCGCGATCAGCTTCGGTCCGGTTACGGGACGGTCGGCTCCAATCGCGACAACGGCGGCGGCGCCGTCACCGAACAGACTGGACGCGACCAGGTTTGCCATCGAATGGTCATCACGCTGAATTGTCAACGAGCACAACTCGACAGCGAGTAGGACAGCAACCTGATCGGGGAAAGCGCGAAGGTAATCGTGTACGCGCGCCATGCCTGCGGCACCAGCGACACAGCCCAGTCCGAACAGCGGTACACGCTTGACGTCGGGTCGAAAACCCAGCCGCGTCGCCAGCCGCGCTTCCAGCGAGGGAACGGTAAGCCCGGTGACCGTCGTCGAGAACACGACGTCGACCTCGGACGGCTCGATTCCGGCTTGTGCCAATGCCGACTTGATCGAGCGCTCACCGAGTTCGAGCGCGATGTCAAGGTAGGCGTCGTTGGCTTCGGTGAAGCCGCTGAGCTCTCGGTAGCGCGACAACGGCAGCGCCAGATGGCGGGTGGCGACACCGCTCTTGGCGGCGAACCGCTGAAACTCCGGACCGGCGAAGTCGGCCAGGGCGCCAATCACCTCGTCCTGGCTGTGCCGGTTCGGGGGAAACTCGACGGCCACCGATGCAACCGAAGGGGTTCCCCTCGTCAGGTCACTCAGCTTGATGTCAGGTCTCACGGAATGCGCGCCAGGCGTTAGGTTTCCCACATTGATGGATACGAAGCTCGCCCGTGATCGGTTCAATGTCCCGGCGCTGATTGCTGATTCGACGCCTCCCCAACTGTTGCTGTTATCACCGGCCCACCGTGTTTGAAGTGCGCCGAGAATGTCTACGTTGGGGATGTGCGAGTTCTTGTGACCGGCGCGACCGGTTATGTCGGGTCGCGACTGGTCACGGAGCTCCTCCTGGCCGGTCATGACGTGTGTGCCGCTACCCGCGACCCCGAGCGACTCGGCGGTTTCGGATGGGTCGACGACGTCACGGTGGTGCAGCTGGATGCCGCCGAACCCGAATCGGTTCGAGCGGGGCTGTCCGCCGCCGGTCCGGTCGACGTCATCTACTACCTGGTGCACGCCATCGGGCAGCCGGGCTTTCGCGACGCCGACCGCGCCGCGGCCGGCAACGTCGCCGCCGCGGCCAAAGACGCCGGCGTGGGTCGCATCGTCTACCTGGGCGGCTTTGTTCCGTCCGACGAGGGTCTGTCCGAGCACCTGGCCAGTCGGGCGGAGGTAGCGGAGGCGCTGACGATCGACGGGGGACCGGAAGTGGTGTGGCTCGGTGCCGCCGTGATATTCGGCGCCGGCTCCACGTCGTTCGAGATGCTGCGTTACGTCGCGGATCGGTTCCCGGTGATCCCGGTACCGAAGTGGATGAAACACCCGATCGACCCGATCTCCATTCGCGACGTGCTGTACTACCTCGTCGCGGCCGCCGACGCCGACCAGGTTCCGGCGGGCGCCTACGACATCGCCGGGCCGGACACCACGTCGTACCGCGAGCTGCTGGCGATCTACGCGCGTATCGCCGGCACCTGGCAGACCGGTCTGCCGGTGTGGGGGATCGACACCGCGCTGGCATCGTGGGTGACTGCGCTGGCGCTGCCGGTGCCCGACGGACTGGCCGCCGACCTGGTCGAGTCGCTCGACTATCCGATGCGGGCCAGCGGCCGAGGCCTGCGCGATCTGGTTCCCGATCCGCCGGATGGACTGCTGTCGATCGAGGACGCCATCAGCCTCGCACTGTCGAATCACCGGCCGCGTCCGGTCAACGCCCTCGCCGATCCACACCACCTTGCCGACAGTGATCCGGCCTGGGCCGGTGGCGATGCGCTGCGGCTGCGCCGACTTGCATGCATGGTGACGCCGTCGATCGCGCGACCCGGTCTCGGCTTGGTTAGTGTTGTCCCCGGCCCGATCGCCGGCGTGTTGCGGACCGGGCTGGACATGCTGATCACGCTGACACCGAAGGTGCACCTGTGACGAACGCACGACGAAGCGCCGAGGACGGGCGGCGTGATGGCTGACCTGTCTCGCCCGCCCAGCGCTCTGGAAGAGATCCGCCGCGGCGTCGTCAATGTCGCGGTGCCGCATAACGAACCGCCCTCGACCGTGCGCCGTAGGCGGGTCGTCGTCGCGGTCGTGCTGGTGCTCGGCGTCGCGTCGCTGGGTTTGGCGCTGCGAGAGCATCCCGGTGAACCGGCCTTCTACTGGTGGTCGCTGGCGCTGGCCGGCGTGTGGGCGCTCGGCGCGTTCGTCTCCGGGCCGCTGCATCTCGGCGGCGCCCGCTGGCGCGGCCGCAACCAGCGGCCGGTGGTCAGCGGCACCGTCATCGGGCTGCTGCTCGGCGGGGTCTTCATTGCGGGCGGGCTGGTCGTCCGGGAGATCCCGGTCGTCGCCGACTTCATCACCCGGCTGCTGCGGTACACCGACCAGGGATCGTGGCGGCTGACCATGGCCGTCGCGCTGCTGGCCGCCGTGGCCGAGGAGCTGTTCTACCGCGGCGCGCTCTACACCGCGCTGGGCCGGCATCACCCGTTGCTGATCTCCACCGTCATCTACGCGCTCGCGACGCTGGCCAGTAGCCGCAACCCGATGCTTGCCTTCGCCGCGATCATCCTTGGCACGGTGTGCGCACTCGAGCGTCGCGCCACCGGTGGGGTGCTGGCGCCGATCCTGACCCACTTCGTGTGGACCCTGGTCGTGCTGCTGGGTCTGCCGCCGTTGTTCGGTTTGTGAGCTCAGCATATCTTTGAAGGCGGGCGTCCGATGCTGCTGGAAAGCCCTTGCGCCCTCACGGAAGTCGTGCGATTCCAGCAGTAGCGACTGACCCTCGAGCTCGCGCTGCAGCGTCGGCTCCAACTCGACCAGCGTGGCCGCGTTGATCGCGTGCTTGGTCTTGGCGAATGCCACCGCGGGGCCGGCCAGCAGGGTGGAGATCACCTTGTCCACTTCGGCGTCGAAGTCGTCGGCCGGGTAGACCGCGGTTACCAGGCCCGCGGCCAGTGCGTCGGCGGCGGGCAGTCGCTCGGCCAGCAAGGCCATCCGCATCGCCCCGATACGACCGATCGCGGCGGCGATCAGTGCCGAGGCGCCACCGTCGGGCATCAGGCCGATCTTGGTGAACGCGAGCATGAAAAACGCTTTGTCCGAAGCCAATACGAGGTCGCAGGCCAAGGCGATGGAGACGCCGATACCTGCCGCCGGGCCCTGAACCACCGCGACGACCGGTCGCGGCAGCGCCGTGATCGCCCGCACCAGCCGGTTGGCCGCCAAGATCAGCGCGTCCCCGGGGCCACCGCCGGCGACGTCGTCGGCGCTCATTCCCGCGCCAGAGCAGAAGCCGCGGCCGGCGCCGCCGAGTCGGACCACCTTCACCCGCGGAGTCGTTGGCCGCGTGCTCGATCGCGTCGGCGAGTCCCTCGAACACCGGAAGTGTCAGCGAGTTCAAGCTGTCCGGACGGTCGATCGTCACCGACAGCACGCCGTCGGCCAGGCTCACCGCAAGTCCGTCGATCGGGTGCCAGGGCGTCGATTCCGGAATCGATGGCTGTCATGGACTCGACTGTAAGCCACCGGGGTGCAGCGTCGTTGGGGGCGACTGCGAAGATGCGACTGGGTTAGTTGGTTGGCGACCCGTTTCACCCGGCTTCGCCGGGCTCACGATCGCCAACGAGCACGGGTGTCGACAAGGAGGTCGGAGAACATGGCTGGTCCGCTGACGGGGTTGCGAGTCATCGAACTCGCGGGAATCGGGCCCGGCCCGCACGCCGCGATGATTCTCGGCGACCTCGGTGCCGACGTCGTACGGGTCGACCGGCCCGGCGCCAGCGGCACCGACCCGCGCTGCGCAACCGTCGGTTCGTCATCGCCGACCTGAAATCCGACCGAAGGCCGCGAGCTGGTACTCAAGCTCGTCGCGAAGGCCGACGTGCTGATCGAGGGTTTCCGGCCGGGTGTCACCGAACGTCTGGGGCTCGGCCCGGAAGACTGCGCCAAGGTCAACGAACGGCTGGTCTACGCCCGGATGACCGGCTGGGGCCAGACCGGCCCGCGCAGTCAGCAGGCCGGCCACGACATCAACTACATCTCGCTCAACGGACGTGCTGCACGCCATCGGCCGGGTGGGCGAGCGGCCGGTGCCGCCGCTGAACCTGGTCGGCGACTTCGGCGGCGGGTCGATGTTCCTGCTGCTCGGGATCCTGTCCGCGCTGTGGGAGCGGCAGACCTCCGGCAAGGGCCAGGTCGTCGACGCGGCGATGGTCGACGGGTCCTCGGTGCTGGCGCAGATGATGTGGGGGATGCGCGACATGGGCGTGTGGACCGACGAGCGCGGCACCAACATGCTCGACGGCGGCGCGCCCTATTACGACACCTACGAATGCGCCGACGGCCGCTACGTCTCGGTGGGCGCCATCGAGCCGCAGTTCTACGCGGCGATGCTGGCCGGGCTCGGCCTGGACCCCGCGGACCTGCCGGCGCAGAACGACCGCACCCGCTGGCCCGAGTTGCGGGCCCGGTTCACCGAGGTGTTCGCCGGCAAGGACCGCGACCACTGGGCCAAGGTGTTCGCCGATTCCGACGCGTGCGTGACGCCGGTGCTGGCCTTCGGTGAGGTCGAAACCGAGCCGCACATCACCGAGCGCAACACCTTCTACCGGGCCGGCAACGGTCTGCAGCCGCTGCCGGCGCCGCGGTTCTCGCGCAGCACCCCGCACGAGCCGCGTCCACCGCGCAAGCCGGGATCCGACACCGAATCCGTCCTCAACGACTGGGTATAGTCCCGCGCCGACCAGTGGGTCGGCTCGCCGAGTCCGCCCCTTCCTGACAGCCTGTCCTTCTGAAAGGAATGTGCGTGCAGATCACCGATGCCGTAGCGCTCGTCACCGGCGGGGCCTCTGGATTGGGCCTGGCCACCACTCGACGGCTGCTTGACGCCGGCGCGCAGGTGGTGGTGCTCGACCTCAAGGGCGAAGAGGTGGTCCGCGAACTGGGCGACCGGGCGCGCTTCGCGCCTGCCGACGTCACTGACGAGAATGCGGTGACCGCGGCGCTCGATATCGCCGATTCGCTCGGCCCGCTGCGCATCGTGGTCAACTGCGCGGGCACCGGCAACGCCGTCAAGACCTTGGGTAAGGACGGCCCATTCCCGCTCGCGGCCTTCCGCAAGGTCGTCGAGATCAACCTGATCGGCACGTTCAACGTGCTGCGACTGGGTGCCGAGCGGATCGCCCAGACTGAGCCCGTGGGCCCAGAAGGTGAGGAGCGTGGCGTCATCATCAACACCGCGTCGGTCGCGGCCTACGACGGCCAGATCGGTCAGGCCGCGTACTCGGCGTCCAAGGGCGGCGTCGTCGGCATGACGCTGCCGATCGCGCGCGACCTGGCCAGCAAGGGCATCCGGGTCATGACGATCGCTCCCGGCCTGTTCGACACCCCGCTGCTGGCCGGTCTGCCCGAGGCCGCCCGTGAGTCGCTCGGCAAGCAGGTGCCGCACCCCAGCCGGCTGGGCGACCCCGACGAGTACGGCGCGCTGGCGGTGCACATCGTCGAGAACCCGATGCTCAACGGCGAAGTCATCCGGCTGGACGGCGCGATCAGGATGGCCCCGCGATAGCCGTGCCCAACAAAAAGCCCCCGCTACGGCGGGGGCTTTCCAATAGCTCAATCGGGCTGGTTGCTCAATAGAGAATTGCCGAGGCGAAATCGAGGCTGACAATCACCTCAACAGGGCCACGCTCGCAGTGGCGAGCGTGCGTCGCGCGGCTAGCTCGCGTTCGGCAGCGGGTGCCAGTCTTCGAGCTGCTCCGAGCACTCGCCCTCGACTAGCACGTCGCCGTGGTAGAGAGCGTCGAAATCAACTTTGATCACGTCGGCACTGGCGTCATCGATCCACATGAGATGAGCGTATGGGCAACGTTTAAGGAATCTTTGAGTCACGATTCGGAAAATCATGGCAATTGTTACCGCCCGGTAGGGCTCCGCTCGGCCGGACGTTGCGTCCGGATGGTTGGAAGTGGGCTATTTGGCAGACGTTCAACCACATATGCTCCGCAAATGTCCTGGTTATCGGGCGGCGCGTTGAACCACGGCCGGTGTCCGCCTCGTTCCCTTCAGTGAGGCGTCGATGGAGCGCCCAGATGTTGCCACGGTAACTTATCGTTGATAAGTTACCGTCGATATCGAAGCGGAAGGACAGTCATGCTGCAGCAGATCGCCCGTCTTGCCATCGCGGGCCCGCGGCGCATACTCGCAGCTGCGGTGTTGGTCCTGGTGGCGGCCGCGGTCTTCGGCCTTCCGGTCGCCAAGAGTCTGTCCGCCGGTGGTTTTCAGGACCCGGCCTCGGAGTCGGCGCAGGCGACCAAACTGCTCAGCGACAAGTTCGGCCAGAGCGACCAGCAGTTGGTCCTGTTGGTGACCGCACCGGCCGGCGCGCGAAGCGAGCAAGCTCGCCGCGTCGCCACCGACATCGTCGCCCAGGTCCAAGGGTCGGACGGGGTGTACAACGTCGTCTCGGCATGGACCGGGCCTGACCCTTCCGCATCTGGCCGCCGGTCTGGTCAGCAAGGACGGCAAGTCCGGGCTGATCGTGGCCAACCTCAAGGGCGGCGAGAACGACGCGCAGAAGTACGCCAAGAGCATCGCGGCACGAGTCGTCCACGACCGCGACGGCGTCAAGGTTCAGCGCCGGCGGCGTGGCCATGGCCTACGACCAGATCAACCGCCAGAACGAGCGCGACCTGCTGCTGATGGAGTCGCTGGCGATTCCGCTCAGCTTCCTGGTGCTGGTCTGGGTGTTCGGTGGGTTGCTGACCGCGGCGTTGCCGGTCTGCCTGGGTGGGCTGGCCATTGTCGGCTCGATGTCGGTGCTGCGGCTGATCAGCTTCGGCACCGATGTGTCGACCTATGCGCTGAACCTCAGCACGGCGCTGGGCCTGGCCCTGGCCATCGATTACACGCTGTTGATCATCAGCCGCTACCGCGATGAGCTGGCCGACGGCAGCGCCCCGGACGACGCGCTGATCCGGACCATGGCCACCGCGGGTCGCACGGTGTTGTTCTCGGCGACCACCGTCGCGTTGTCGATGGCGGTGCTGGTGCTGTTCCCGATGTACTTCCTGAAGTCGTTCGCCTACGCCGGCGTGGCCACGGTGGCTTTTGTCGCGGTGGCCGCGATCGTGGTGACACCGGCGGCGATCGTGCTGCTCGGGCCGCGGCTGGATGCCCTCGACGTGCGCAAGCTCGGGCGCCGGATACTCGGCCGACCGGACCCGGTGCACAAACCGGTGGAGCAGTTGTTCTGGTACCGGTCGACCAAATTCGTGATGCGACGAGCCATTCCCATCGGTCTGGCGGTCGTCGCGTTGCTGCTGATGCTGGGACTTCCGTTCCTCGGGGTGAAGTGGGGTATGCCCGATGACCGGGTGTTGCCGACGTCGGCGTCGGCACATGCAGTGGGTGATCAATTGCGTCACGATTTCGCCGATGACTCGGCGACCGCGGTGTCTGTTGTCGTCCCGGACGTTCGAGGGGTGCGTCCGGGCGACCTCAGCCGCTATGCGGCCGACCTGTCACGGGTGGCCGACGTCGGGGCCGTCTCGGCGCCGACCGGGACGTTCGTCGGCGGCAACCAGGTCGGGCCGCCGTCGGCGGCGACCGGAATGGCGCAGGGCAGCGCGTTCCTGACGATCGCCAGCACCGCGCCGCTGTTCTCACAAGCCTCCGACACCCAGCTCGACCGCTTGCACGCGGTGCCCGGCCCGGCCGGGCAGTCGGTCGAGCTGGCCGGAATGGCTCAGATCAACCACGACAGCGTGGATGCGATCACCAATCGGCTGCCGCTGGTGCTGGGTCTGATCGGGATCATCACGTTCGCCCTGCTGTTCCTGCTCACCGGAAGTGTGTTGCTGCCGCTAAAGGCGTTGGTGTGCAACATTTTATCGCTGACGGCAGCGTTCGGCGCACTGGTGTGGATCTTCCAGGACGGCCACCTCGGCGGGATGGGCACCACCCAGACCGGCACGCTGGTGGCGAATATCCCGGTGCTGTTGTTCTGTGTCGCCTTCGGCCTGTCGATGGACTACGAAGTGTTCCTGGTCTCCAGGATTCGTGAGTACTGGCTGGCCGCGGTCGCGTCGCATCCGGTGCCACCGGACAACCGAACCAAGCGCGCCGACAACGACGAGAGCGTGGCTCTCGGGCTGGCCCGCACCGGCCGGGTGGTGACGGCCGCCGCGCTGGTGATGTCGATTTCGTTCGCGGCGTTGATCGCCGCGCAGGTGTCCTTCATGCGGATGTTCGGCACCGGCCTGACCCTGGCCGTGCTGGCCGACGCAACCCTGGTGCGGATGGTGCTGGTGCCGGCGTTCATGCACGTTCTGGGCCACTGGAGTTGGTGGGCGCCCAAACCGCTGGTGTGGCTGCACGACCGGTTCGGGATCAGCGAGTCGGACTCCGCGCCACTGCCGACGCCGGCCGATCCGGCCCACGGACGGCACCGTCGGTCCGAGACGGATCCGGCCATTCCCGCCGCGGCGTCCAGCGGGGGCGCACGTACGAGCGCGACGGTCGTCGATGGTCGCTGATCCTTCCACGGAGACTCTTCGCAGGCGGCGCGCCCCGCGCGGATCCGGCGATCTGCTGCGTGACGAAATCCTTGATGCGGCAACCGAACTCCTGCTCGATACCGGGCACGCCAAGGCGGTGTCGATCCGTTCGGTGGCCGAACGCGTCGGGGTGACCCCGCCGTCGATCTACCTGCATTTCCAGGACAAGGATGCACTGCTGGACGCGGTGTGTGCGCGCTACTTCGAGAAGCTCGACGAGGAGATGCAGCGGGTGTCCGCTGTGGCGCCGAGCACCGTCGAGGTCCTGCGCGCTCAGGGGCTGGCCTATGTCCGTTTCGCTGTCGAAAACCCTGAGCTGTACCGGATCGCGACAATGGGTGAGTGGAAGTCCGACAGCAATGTGGATGCAGCCCTTGCCAGTTCGGCGTTCGAGCACATCCGCGCGACCGTCAAGGTTCTGATGGCTGAAGGCGTGTTCCCGCCGGGCGACGCGACCGGCGTCGCGCTGGAACTGTGGAGTGCCGCGCACGGGGCGGCCTCGCTGCTGATCGCCAAGCCGCATCTGCCGTTCGGCGACGCCGACGCGTTCACCGACCGGGTGCTGCGTGCGGTCTTCTCCGGGAATATGGTGACCGGACTGGTCGGCGCGGACGCGACACCGCAGCAGGTGGTGGAACGGTTGACGGCGCTGGGGTCGAAAGGATTCATCGGCATGACGCCCTCGACTGCGGAGACCGTCCACCATCCGTTCTTCGCCCGGATCTGGCCCGCGATCGCCGCACACGAGACCGAGCAGATGCGCGAATTTCGCCGGGCGAACCTGGCCGAACTGTCCGGCCGGATTCTCGAGGTGGGCGCGGGAACCGGGACCAACTTCGCGTTCTACCCGGAGACCGTGGAGCATGTCGTCGCGATCGAACCCGAACAGCGACTGGTCGGGCTGGCCCGCGAAGCGGCGGCCGCCGCCCCCGTTCCGGTCGAGGTCACCAACCGCACAGTAGAGAGTTTCTCGGCCGACGAGTCGTTCGACGCGGTGGTGTGCTCGCTGGTGTTGTGTTCGATCGCCGAGCCCGATTCTGTTCTGCGGCAGTTGCTTTCGATGCTGCGACCGGGCGGTGAGTTGCGCTACTTGGAGCACGTGGCCACCAGGGGGTTCCGGGGCCGGCTTCAGCAGTTCGTCGACGTGACTACGTTGTGGCCGAGGCTGGCGGGAAACTGCCACGCTCATCGCGACACCGAACAGTCGATCCGGGCCGCGGGATTCGAGATCGACCGCACCCGTACCGAGCAGGCAATGCCGGCCTGGGTGCCGTTGCCGGTGACGGAGTTCGTGCTGGGGCGGGCGCGCCGCCCGGCCTGATTCAGCCCCGTCTAGTTCAGTAGGGCAGGCAGTCGCTGAAGCAGGGTCGGAAGCGCGATGCTGGCCGATTCGCGCACGGTGATCGTGGCGCTGTCCGACAGCGGCGTGGGCTCCGGATTGACCTCGACCACGACGATCCCGCGGGCCAGCGCTGCCTCGGGCAGGCTTGCCGCCGGGTAGACGATGCTCGAGGTGCCCACCACCACCAGCACATCGGCCGTCGTCGTCGCCTGGACGGCGTGCTGCCAGGGCTCCTGGGGCAGTGCTTCGCCGAACCAGACGATGTCGGGCCGGATCAAACCTCCGCAGTCGCAAAACGGCGGCTCGACTTCCAGTGCCGGTTCGGTCATTTCGGGAAGTTCGCCGGTGTACGGCAAATTACATGTCGCGCAACGGAAGTCGAACAAGCTGCCGTGCAGATGATGCACCGGCGAGCTGCCTGCGCGCTCGTGTAGATCGTCGACGTTCTGGGTGACGACGCTGACTTCCGCGTGGTCCTGCCAGGCGGCGACGGCGCGATGACCGGGATTGGGTTCGACGGTGCCGGCCAGGTAATGCCGCCACAGATACCAGCCCCATACCCGCTCGGGGTTGCGCTCCCAGCCTTGAACACTGGACAACTCGTAGGGGTCGAACTTGGCCCACAGCCCGTTCTTGTCGTCGCGGAACGTCGGCACGCCGCTCTCCGCGGAGATTCCCGCACCGGACAGCACCGTGATACGCACTCCACCAAGATAGCTGGACTGCGGGATACTGATCGAGTGGAGTTGGGCGAGTGGCTGCGGGTTGACGGGCAGGCGGGTCGGCCGCTCTTCGACCAGCTCCGCAACCAGATCATCGAGGCGATCAGGGCAGGAACGTTGCCGCCCGGCGCGCGGTTGCCGACGGTGCGTGAATTGGCCGGCGAATTGGGCCTGGCCGTCAACACGGTGGCTCGTGCGTACCGCGAACTCGAGACGGCCGGCATCGTCGAAACCCGCGGCCGCTTCGGCACATTCGTCGCCCGGGCCGACCCGGCGGACACGGCGATGGCTGCCGCGGCGGGTGCCTACCTCGACGTGGCGCACGGACTCGGGCTAGGCAAGGCCGAGGCGCTGCGCTACCTGGAGACCTACGCCGACGGCTGAGCCGCCAGCACCTTCACCAGCGTTCGCAGATTGCGCGTGGTGGTTGACGACTTGTACTTCTTCTTGCCCATCGTCTTGCCGATGGTGCTGTCCAGCGTGTGGTTCTTGGCGACCTGCCAATAGATCACGCCGGCCGACTTGGGACCGCGTTCGATCTTCTCGTCGGCACCGGCCTCGAGTCGAGGCCAGCTCGTCGAGCACGTCGGTGTCGCTGACGAACGTGACGTACGACTGGAACCCGTCGATCTCGGGCTCGAACGGGTAGCCGTCGACGATCGACTGCAGCTTCTTGATCGGATAGACCAGCACCCAGGCGTCGTAGCCGAACTGCTGTCGCAATGCCTTTTCTGCGGTCGCGCGAACCGCGTCAGCGCCCTTGGCCGATTCCAGCCGCACGTTGCCGGTGGCCAGGATGGTGCGGACCTCGGCAAGCCCGGCGTCGGTCAGCGCCGTTGCCACCTCGGCCATTTTCAGGTTGACGCCGCCGACGTTGACGCCGCGCAGGAATGCCGCGTACTGGGTCATGAGCGCGATGGTAGCGACGTGCGCAGAGTCGGGCCGTAGGCTCTGTCCCATGAGCCGCCACGTGTTCGACGACAAGCTGCTGGCCGTGATCGCGGACAATTCTCTCGGCGTGCTGGCCACGCTCAAACGGGACGGACGGCCGCAGCTGTCCAACGTCTCCTATTACTTTGATGCCCGTAACGCCGTCATTCAGGTGTCGGTCACCGAGCCGCGGGCCAAGACCCGCAACCTGCGTCGCGACCCGCGGGCCTCGCTGCTGGTCAGCTCCGACGACGGCTGGTCCTACGCCGTCGCCGAGGGCACCGCGACGCTGACTCCGCCGGCGGCCGCGCCCGGCGACGACACGGTCGAGGCGCTGATCGCGTTGTATCGCAACATCGCCGGCGAGCACCCGGACTGGGACGACTACCGCCAGGCGATGGTCACCGACCGTCGCGTGGTGCTGACCCTGCCGGTCGCGCACGTGTACGGCATGCCGCCGGGCCTGCGGTGAATCCCGCTGCGACGCCGAGGGCGCGCTAGGCTTCCGGCATGGCTGAATCGGGCGTCGCGAGGACGACACCAAACGTAAATTCCGCGAAGCCCTCGAGCGCAAGAACGCGAAGTCATCGGGCGGGGCGGACCACAAGGATCGCGGTGCCAAGCAGCCCGGCGCCCATGGTTCGGCGAGTAACCGCCGGGAGTTCCGCCGCAAGAGCGGCTAGCTCGCGAGCTCCTTCTCGTCTGCCGCAGTCAATCCGGCCCTGGTCAATCCGGCTCCCGTCAATCCGGCCGTCAATCGGCTAGTCAATCCGAAAAATGCTGCCGGAACGACGAATTCGACAGCGGTCAGCACTTCCTGGAACCAGTGCGGCCGCCCGTTGTTGACCAGCGAGATCACCCGTCCGACCGCGCTGACCAACATCAGCCCGGCCAGCAGACGTATCTCCGTGGCGCGGATCGGGGATTTGCGGGCCGCGCCCAACCAGGCCAGTCCGTAACCGGCGAAATAGGCGGAGTAGAACCGCTCCCGCGAATCGACCGTCGCGTTGGCGTCCGTCGCACCGGGAACCGAGGCGGTGCCGAGCGCGAAGTGGTAGATCCCGATGGCGACGCAGGACAGTCCGGTGAACCCGGCCAGGTTTCTCAACGAGCGGCCGGTGCGGGCAGATGTGATGGGCATTCCCCCACGGTACTGCGTCGGCGAGTGGCGTCGGCCCTTTCTCGCGGAGGTGACGTGGCTGCTTCGTTTGACGCTCATGTTGACTCGAGTTGCCCTGTCAAGCCGAGTTTTTCGACCAGGAGCAGCCAATCCGCGCCCGAGACCGCATAGCCGGCCGGCTTCTTGCGGGACGACGACAACCCGTCCCCCACATCCAAGAGTTGGGTGTCCTTCACTTCGTTCGCCTCATTGTGGTTGGGTTGTACTCGTTGGCCCCGTGGAAGGATCGACTTTGACCGTGCAGCTCTGCCTGGCGCAGGACACCGACGCCGATCAGCTTCTGTCCGAGAATCCGCTGGCGCTGGTGGTCGGCATGCTGCTCGACCAGCAGGTGCCGATGGAGACCGCGTTCGCCGGCCCCAAGAAGATCGCCGACCGGATGAGCGGTTTCGACGCCGCCGAGATCGCCGACTACGACCCGGACAAGTTCGCCGCGCTGTGCTCGGAAAAGCCTGCGATACATCGCTTTCCGGGCTCGATGGCCAAGCGGATCCAGAGCGCTGGCACGGATCATCGTCGACGACTACGACGGCGATGCGGCCGGGCTGTGGACCGCCGGTGATCCCGACGGGCCCGAGTTGTTGCGACGGCTCAAGGGTCTGCCCGGGTTCGGCGAGCAGAAGGCGCAGATCTTTCTGGGCCTGCTCGGCAAGCAGTACGCGGTGACTCCCGAAGGGCTGGCGCGCCGCGGCAGGCGAATTCGGCAAGGCCGGCACGCACGTGTCGGTCGCCGATATCGCCGACGCGGGTTCGCTGGAGAAGGTCCGTTCGTACAAGAAGCAGATGAAGGCAGCCAAGAAGGCGTCAGGAAAGGCGACACCGTGAAGACACATCTGAATTGCCCGTGTGGCGAGGCGATCACCGGCAAAGACGAAGACGAATTGGTCGACCTGACGCAGGCCCACCTGGCCAGCGCGCACCCTGGTCTGGAGTACGACCGGGACGCGATCCTCTTCATGGCCTATTAGGGCCATGAAAACCGTAGCTAGACGGCAAATCCGCCGGCGCGCACGACAATGGGCGCGACGGCGGACTTTCCGGGTCTGGGGTTAGGGCACCACCGTCGAGCCGATGGTCGGCATGAACTGGCACTGCTTGTCCTTGGTGCTGACCTGCCCGAAGACCGTCGACATGATGCTGCCCGACCCGGTGTCGACGGTGGCGGTCAACGTGGTGGGTCCCTGCGGGTTGATGTCGGCCTGCGGCTTGAGTGTCGCGCTGCCCGACTTGCCGCTGGTGAGGTTGACCCAGGTGACATTCAGCGGCAGCTTCTGCACGTCGGCGGGTCCTGACGTACCGATCGCGGTGAACACGTAGGCAGTCTGTCCCGCGGCCGGGCCCGGCGCCGGGATCTTGGCGGGTCCGGCCACTGACAGCACCGGCGCCATGACGGTGCCGCCGTCGCCTCCGCAGTTGTTGCTGATCGACGGGTACATGAAGTCCTGGGTGGGCGGCGCGTCCGGGCTGAAGCTCGGCGTGGCGGCCTGCAGGCGCGGGTGCCGGCGCGGCGGCCGGTGCGGCGGCCGGTGCCGGCCGGAACCGGCGCGGCGGCAGCCACCGGGACGGCGTTCGCGGCGGCCGGAGCGGCCTCGGGTGCGGGGCCCGCCGCGTGGACCGGGTCGATACCGGTCGGCAGGTGTGCCTGAGTGCCTGGCTCCACGCCCGGCGGCACGACGTGTGCCGTCGAGGCGGCTTCCGGGGATCCGGCGAACTGGTTCACCGACGCCGCAACGCTTTTCGACTCTTCGGGCGCCGACGGGTTGCGGCTGAATGCCTGTGCCGCGGCCATCAGCAGCTGCGTGGCCTGCTCGGGGTTGCCGGCCGCCTCCTGGATGATCGGGCTCAGCTCGGTCAGAGCGGGCAGTCCCGGCATTCCCGGGATAGCGGGCAACTGCTGGGCGGGGATTGGTGCCGGCGGTGCCGCCGGGTCGGCGGCCGCGGTGGGGGACAGGGCCATTGCTGCGCTGGCTGCGACGGCCGCGGCGGCGAAGGTGCTGATCAGGTTGCGTGCGATGTACATGGTGTCTCCCCAGTCGTCGAAGTTGGTGGTGGCCGGCTAGCGCGCGGTGGCGCTAGCCGGCCGGTAGCTCGGTCAGGGCAGGGCGGAAACCGGGAACAGCGACGCGCCCGCCGCGGCAGGCAAGACCGGTGCGGTCGCCAACGGCAAGGTCGCCGCAGGCAGGGCTGCCGGTGCAGCAGCGGCCGGGATGCCCGCCGCCGAGGCGAGTCCGCTGCTGAGTGGTGATCCGGTGAGCAGCGAGGTCAGGTCGCCGGGCAGCGACACCTGCTGCGGCAGCGGGAACGGCAGCCCGGGGATCTGCGGCAGGTTCAGCTGAGCCTGGGGCAGCATCCCCGCGGGGTTGGCCGCCGGCGCAGCCGCGGCTGGAACGGCCGGCGTCAGACCCGGAAGGCTGAGACCCGGTGTTGACGTTGCGGCCGGGGCCGGCGACGTCAGACCCGGAATGCCCAGTCCGGGTGTCGCGCTCGTCGCGGCCGGAGTGGGCGACGCCAAGCCCGGAAGCAGCGACGTAGCTCCCGGGGTCGTGGTTGCAGCTTGCTGCGGCATCTTGATCGACGCGCTGGCCAGCGGTGGCGGCGTGGGGGCCGGCTGACCGCCCAGCGCGCCGGCGACACTTTGCAGCAGCTGGGGCGCCTGGGCCGCAGTGCCGACGAGTTGCTGGCTGATGTCGGGTGCGGGCACCGGTGCCGGGTCGGCATGGGCTGTGCCCATCAAGCCGCCCATGAGCAACGCTGCCGACGAGCCCGCCACCACAGCCGTGGCGCGTACGAAGGTCCGAACGGTTGACATGACTCTCCCTGAATCTCGATGACAGGTCCTCGGCGCAGACGATCCGCCTGATATCGAAGTGACTCAAGTGACACGTGTGGCATTTATGCGACCGTTACTGAACCGAGCGGTTGCGGTGACCGAGCGTCACGCGGCGGGAACTGCGGCGCCGGTCGGGCCCGGCGATAGAGTCGTGCAGATCAACAGCACCTCGGCCGCTCCCGCGGCAATCTCCAACCGCCGGCGCGCGATCTCGGTCGACACGATCGGGCCGGTGGTTCTGGTCGTGAGCGTCGCTCGCACGGCTGGCCTGGACTTACCTGGCGTCCAACGGCGCCAACTTCGTCGACTTACACGTCTACGTCGGCGGGGCCGCCATGATCGATCATCCGGGCAGCTTGTATCGCTACGTCTACGCAGATCAGACGCCGGATTTCCCGCTGCCGTTCACCTACCCGCCGTTCGCGGCTGTCGTCTTCTACCCGCTGCATCTGCTGCCGTTCGGCCTGGTCGCGTTCTGCTGGACGGTCGGCACGATGGCCGCGCTGTACGGGGTCGTGCGGATCAGTCAGCGCCTGCTGGGTGTGGCCGCGGGCGAAGGTCGCCGGCTGGCGATGCTCTGGACCGGGATCGCGATCTGGCTCGAGCCGCTGCGCAGCACGTTCGACTACGGGCAGATCAACGTTGTATTGGCGCTGGCCACATTGGGCGCGGTCTTCAGCACCCGGTGGTGGCTGTCCGGCCTGTTGTTGGGGACGGCGGCGGGGATGAAATTGACGCCCGCCATCGGGGGGCTGTATTTCGTCGGCACCCGTCGCTGGGGCACCGCGGTGTTCTCCGCGGTGGTCTTCTGCGCCACGATTGCGGTGTCGGCGTTGGTTGTCGGAGACCAAACCCGTTACTACTTCACCGATTTGATCTTCAAGACCGACCGGATCGGGCCGATCTGCACGATCTTCAACCAGTCATGGCGCGGCGCGATCTGCCGAATCTACGGCCACGACTCCGGCTACAGCCCGGCGGTGCTGATCGGAATCACGATCACCGCAATACTTTCCGTGCTTGCCTGGCGCGCGATGAGCGTGCACGCCGATCAGCCGGACCGGCTCGGCCATCTGCTGGTGGTCGAGCTGTTCGGGTTGCTGCTGTCCCCGATTTCCTGGACCCATCACTGGGTGTGGTTGGTGCCGTTGATGATCTGGCTACTGCACGGGCCGCTGTCTGATCGTCGCGGCGCTCGGATCCTGGGCTGGACCTGGCTGACGCTTCTGATCATCGGGGTGCCGTGGCTGCTGAGTTTTGCGCAGCCGAGTATCTGGCAGAACGGCCGGCCCTGGTATCAGGCGTGGGGCGGCCTGATCTACATCGTGGCGACGCTCGCCACGCTGGGCTGGGTCGCGGCCAGCGCGAGACGCGGGGCTACTCCGCGATAATCGCATCGATGTCGTGGGCCAAATCGACGTCCTTGTCGGTGATGCCACCGTCGGAATGCGTTACGAGCGCGAAAGTCACTGTCCGCCAACGGATATCGATGTCGGGGTGATGGTCCTTCTCTTCGGCGCGCTGAGCTACCCGGCGGACCGCCTCGATCCCGGCGAGGAACTCCGGAAACTTGACCGATCGACGCAGTGCGCCGTCTTTGCGTTCCCACCCGTTGAGCTCAGGTAGTGCGGCGTCCACTTGTTCATCGGTTAGCACAGCCATATTTCGACCGTATACCGTCAGCCGCGATGGTCAACCAGATCGTGGTCGCCGGCGCGATCATCGCGGGGCGCAAGGTGCTGGTCGCACAGCGTGTTCGGCCGCCCGAACTGGCCGGCCGCTGGGAGCTGCCGGGCGGCAAGGTCGCCGCGGGGGAGAGCGAGCCCGAGGCCCTGGCTCGCGAACTCGCCGAGGAACTCGGCGTCGAGGTCGAGGTCGGCGAGCGACTGGGCGACGACGTCGAGCTCAACGCGGCCATGACGCTGCGGGCCTACGAGGCGACACTGCTGAGCGGCGAGCCGCAGCCGCACGACCACGCCGCGCTGCGCTGGGTGTCTGCAGCGCAACTGCAGGACGTCGACTGGGTGCCCGCCGACCGCGGCTTTGTGGCCGCGCTGAGTGTCCTGTTGGCTTAGAAGAGCGCGCTGAAGTCGGTGATCAGTGTCGTCCAGTCGGCGTCGAGCGCCGCAGCGCCGAGCGGCGTCGGGACTTCGGCCAACGCGTCGAACGTCGTGGGGATGTTGAAGTCGCCGAACGGAGTGATAAGGGTATCCGTGATGCCGTCCGCGCCGAACACACCCGCCCCGTCGAAGTCGGTGTAGACGTTCTCCCAGCCGGAACCGAACGTCGTTTGATCGATGACTCCGGCCAAGGCGTTGGGAATGGTGTGTGAGTCGAACTGCAGCAGGACGTTGTGCACCCCGAAAACGTCGCTGTAGTAAGTGGCATTTCCGACAGCTCCGATCTCGTTGACGCTGAAAATGCCGGAATAGGAGACGGTCTGGTCGAAAGGCGGAAATCCGCCGACCGCGGTGATCTGCGAGGGGCCGTCCTCGGGGTCGGGGATGATGTCGTAGGTGGTGACATCGGCGCTGGCGTAGGCCGAGGATAGGAATGCGGTCGCCAGCAAGGCTTCGGCGGTCGCTGTCAACGCGGGCATGAAGCGGCGGATGATCGTGGTCATTTGGAGTCCTTTGTCGCGGAGCCCGGCTAGAAGCTGAAATTTAGCTGAGGACTAGATGGCAATCATCTGTGAGCCGAGCCTGCCGATCAATAAGGGATTTCCCTACACTTTCGACATCGGCAATCGACCCTCGGCCAACGTCACAGCTGCTCAGTTTCGCGATACGCGACCTGCACTGAAACAATCACCGGCGTGGATTTCCGAAACGTCGCCATCGTCGCTCACGTCGATCACGGCAAGACGACCCTGGTCGACGCGATGTTGCGGCAGTCCGGCGCGCTGACTCATCGCGGCGACGACGCGATCGAACGCCTGATGGACTCCGGTGACCTGGAGAAGGAAAAGGGCATCACGATCCTGGCGAAGAACACCGCCGTGCACCGCCAGCACCCGGACGGCTCGATGACCGTCATCAACGTCATCGACACGCCCGGCCACGCCGACTTCGGCGGCGAGGTGGAGCGCGGCCTGTCCATGGTCGACGGCGTGCTGCTGCTGGTCGACGCCTCCGAGGGCCCGCTGCCGCAGACCCGCTTCGTGCTGCGCAAGGCGCTGGCCGCGCACCTGCCGGTGATCCTCGTGGTCAACAAGACCGACCGTCCCGACGCCCGCATCGCCGAGGTGGTCTCCGAGAGCCACGACCTGCTGCTCGACGTCGCCTCCGACCTCGACGACGAAGCGCCAGGCGGCCGCCGAGAACGCGCTCGGACTGCCGACGCTGTACGCCTCGGGCCGCGCGGGCATCGCCAGCACCACCGAGCCGGCCAACGGCGAGAACCCCGACGGCGAGAACCTCGACCCGCTGTTCGACGTGCTGCTCGAGCACATCCCGCCGCCGCAGGGCGATCCCGAGGCGCCGCTGCAGGCGCTGGTGACCAACCTCGACGCGTCGGCGTTCCTCGGCCGGCTGGCCCTGATCCGGATCTACAAGGGCCGCATCAAAAAGGGCCAGCAGGTGGCCTGGATGCGTGAGGTCGACGGCCATCCCGTCATCACCAACGCCAAGATCACCGAACTGCTGGTCACCGAGGGCGTCGAGCGCACGCCCACCGACGAGGCCATCGCCGGCGACATCGTCGCGGTCGCCGGCATGCCCGGAGATCATGATCGGCGACACCCTCGCCGACGTCGAGCACGCGCACGCGCTGCCGCGCATCACCGTCGACGAGCCCGCCATCTCGGTGACCATCGGCACCAACACCTCGCCGCTGGCGGGCAAGGTGTCGGGGCACAAGCTGACCGCGCGAATGGTCAAGTCCCGCTTGGACTCCGAACTCGTCGGCAACGTGTCGATCAAGGTCGTCGACATCGACCGCCCCGACGCCTGGGAGGTGCAGGGCCGTGGCGAGCTGGCGCTGGCCGTGCTCGTCGAGCAGATGCGCCGCGAGGGCTTCGAGCTGACCGTCGGCAAGCCGCAGGTGGTCACCAGGACCGTCGACGGCAAGCTGCACGAGCCGTTCGAGGCGATGACCATCGACTGCCCCGACGAGTTCGTCGGCGCGATCACCCAGCTGATGGCCGCCCGCAAGGGCCGCATGGAGGAGATGGCCAACCACGCCGCCGGCTGGGTGCGGATGGACTTCATCGTGCCCAGCCGTGGGCTGATCGGCTTCCGCACCGACTTCCTGACGCTGACCCGCGGCACCGGCATCGCCAACGCCGTGTTCGACGGCTACCGGCCGTGGGCCGGCGAGATCCGGGCCCGCCACACCGGGTCGCTGGTCTCGGACCGGACCGGCACGATCACGCCGTTCGCCATGATCCAGCTGGCCGACCGCGGCCAGTTCTTCGTCGAGCCCGGCGACGACACCTACGAGGGCCAGGTCGTCGGGATCAACCCGCGCGCCGAGGACCTCGACATCAATGTGACCCGCGAGAAGAAGCTGACCAACATGCGCTCGTCGACGGCCGACGTCTTCGAGACGCTCGCCCGTCCGCTGGAATTCGGCCTCGAGCAGGCGATGGAGTTCTGCGCCGACGACGAATGCGTCGAGGTGACGCCCGAGATCGTCCGGGTCCGCAAGAACGAGCTGGACGCCACCACCCGCGCGCGCAGCAAGGCCCGGGCGAAGGCCCGAGGCTAACGCGCCGCATTGAGCGTCGTCGACCAGACGGGCACCGATACCCTGTGGGGCGTGCCGAAACCGAGCCCGCCGCGTCTGGCTGACCGCCGGCATGCTGGTTTCGCTGCTGGCGTTCGGCGGCTGCACGGTCAGCCCGCCGCCGGCGCCGCAGAGCACCGAGACCTCGCGCAGCACCGCCCCGCCGCCGCAGCGCAGGACGCAGATCATCATGGGCATCGACTCGATCGGCGCCGGGTTCAACCCGCATCTGCTGTCCGACCTGTCCGCGGTCAACGCCGCGATCAGCGCGCTGGTGCTGCCCAGCGCCTTCCGCCCGGTGGCCGATCCGGCCACGCCGACGGGATCGCGCTGGGAGATGGACCCGACGCTGCTGACGTCCGCCGAGGTGACCAACGAGAACCCGTTCACGGTCACCTACAAGATCCGGCCGGAGGCGCAGTGGACCGACAACGCGCCGATCGCCGCCGACGACTTCTGGTACCTGTGGCGGCAGATGGTCGGCCAGCCCGGCGTGGTCGACCCGGCCGGCTATGACCTGATCACCGGGGTGCAGTCGATCGACGGCGGCAAGCAGGCCGTCGTCACGTTCTCCCGGCCCTACCCGGCGTGGCGCGAGTTGTTCAACGACATCCTGCCGGCGCACATCGTCAAGGACGTGCCGGGCGGCTTCCCGGCCGGGCTGGCGCGTGCGCTGCCGGTCACCGGCGGACAGTTCCGGGTGGAGTCCATCGACCCGCAGCGCGACGAGATCCTGCTCGCCCGCAACGACCGCTACTGGGGCCCGCCCGCCAAGCCGGATCTGATCCTGTTCCGCCGGGCCGGGGCGCCCGCCGCGCTGGCCGACTCGGTCCGCAACGGCGACACCCAGGTGGCCCAAGTCCACGGTGGCTCAGCGGCTTTCGCGCAGTTGTCGGCGATCCCCGATGTGCGGACCGCCCGGATCATGACGCCCCGGGTCATGCAGCTGACGCTGCGCGCCAACGAGCCCGAAGCTGGCCGACGCGCAAGTGCGCAAGGCGATTCTGGGACTGCTCGACGTGGACCTGCTCGCCGCCGTGGGCGCGGGCAGCGACAACACCGTCAGCCTGGACCAGGCGCAGATCCGCTCGCCCAGCGATCCCGGCTACGTGCCGACCGCGCCGCCGGCGATGACCGGACCGCGGCGCTGGGGCTGCTCGAGAGCAGGTCGGGCTACCAGATCGACACACGACACCTCGAGCCGCCGGAGATCACCCGCGGCCGCGTCAGCAAGGACGGCAAGCAGCTGACGCTGGTCATCGGCGTCGCGGCCAACGACCCGACCTCGCTGGCGGTGGCCAACACCGCCGCCGACCAGTTGCGCAACGTCGGCATCGCCGCGACGGTGCTGGCGCTGGATCCGGTCGCGATGTACCGCGACGCGCTGGTCAACAACCGGGTCGACGCCCTGGTCGGCTGGCGCGAGGCCGGCGGAAACCTGGCGACGCTGCTGGCCTCCCGCTACAGCTGCCCGGCGTTGGAGGCGACGGCGGTGTCGCACGGCCACGCGGCGCCGACGGCCGTCGTCCGGCTCCGACGGCCACAGCCGACCCCCGCGACGACCCCGACGGCTGCCGACCTCCACGCCCGCCGCGCACGCGCAGGAACCCGGCGCGCTGGTGCAGGCGCCGTCGAACCTGACCGGTATCTGCGATCACAGCATTCAGGCGAGATATCGATGCCGCGCTGGGCGGCACCAAGAACATCAACGACGTGATCAACGCGGTCGAGCCGCGGCTGTGGGAGATGTCCACGGTGCTGCCGATCCTGCAGGACACCACGATCGTCGCGGCGGGCCCGAGCGTGCAGAACGTCAGCCTCTCCGGCGCGGTGCCGGTCGGCATCGTCGGCGACGCCGGACAATGGGTGAAGACCGCGCAATAAGCTGCCGATGAAGCGTCGGGTAACGATTCGGTCTCTGTTGACAAAAGTTAGTAAATCTCGTTCCCGTAAGGTCGCACCTTCAGCGCAGATGTTCGACAACCGGTCGAGTCGGCACGCGCCAGAGGCGGACCGACCAGGGGGCGGCCCGCCTTTGGCTCGTGCGGCACTGCGATAGCGCGAAAGCTGTTGTGCTGCAGCGACAATCAGGTCGGACGCGGCAACACCGTGTCGACGATCTGGGCGAGCTGACGCTTGTTCGGCGGGGCGCCGGTGAGCAGCAGCTGCTGGTTGATCAGCGCGGTGCCGACCCGGGCGGTGTACGGCGTCAGCGTGGCCGCGTCGATCTCGCCGTTGGCCGCGCCGGCGTGCAGGATCGATTCGGTGATCCGCAACCGCGGCCCGACCACCGCGTCGGCGAAGATCGCCCGCAGCTCCGGCTCGTGCAGCAGCTGTTGCATGCTCGCCAGCCCGGGAAACGCGGTCTTGCCGGCCACCAGGTCGCAGTGGGCGCTGAAGCACGGCCAGCAGATTCTCCCGCGCCGATCGGTCCGGACGCGGCTCGGGCAACGGCGGCAGCGCGTAGTGCAACGCCGCCTGAACCAGGTCGTGCTTGCTGGACCAGCGCCGGTACAGCGCGGCCTTGCCGGTGCGGGCCCGCGCGGCGATGCCTTCCATGGTCAGTCCGCCGTAACCGACGGCGGCCAGTTCGGCCAGGGTCGCGTCGTAGAGGGCGTCTTCGAGTTGCTTGCCCCGGCGGCGGGTGCGGACCGGTGCCGTCTGCTGTGCCATCCGACGATAGTAGCCATCGGCGTATCTTTTGGCTGGGCGGGCTTTGCCGATCGGCCGACTATCGCTGCGGCTCAGGCGTTCAGCGCCGCGAAATCCTTTGCCGCGCAGCGCAGCGAGTAGGGTGCGTGCCATGCAGGAGACTCCGCGGCTGTTGTTCGTGCATGCCCATCCCGACGACGAGACCATCACCAACGGCGCCACCATCGCCCACTACGTCGCGCGCGGGGCGCAGGTGCAGGTCGTCACCTGCACGCTCGGCGAGGAGGGCGAGGTCATCGGCGACCGGTGGGCGCAGCTTGCCGTCGACCACGCCGACCAACTCGGCGGCTACCGCATCGGCGAACTCACCGCGGCGCTGCGCGCGCTGGGCTCGACGGGCCGGTCTACCTCGGCGGCCCCGGCCGCTGGCGCGACTCGGGCATGGTCGGCGCACCGAGGCGCGCGGCCGGCAGCGGTTCAGTCGACGCCGACCAGCGCGAAGCCGTCGGCGCGCTCGTCGACGATCATCCGCGACGCTGCGGCCGCACGTCGTGGTGACCTACGACCCCAACGGTGGCTACGGGCATCCCGACCACATTCAGACCCACGTCGTCACCACCGCGGCGGTCGCGGCCGCGGCCGGCACGTGGCGACTATCCCGGGCAGCCGTGGTCGGTGCCGAAGTTCTACTGGACGGTCATCGCGCGCAGTGCGTTCACCGCGGGCTGGGAGGCGCTCGGCCCCGGCGATCTGCGCGACGGATGGATGGTGCCGCCGCACCGACGGCGACTTCGGTTTCGGAACTCGGCTACCCCGACGACGAGATCGACGCCGTCGATCGACGATCCGGACGCGCTGCCGGCGAAGATGGCGGCGCTGCGCGCGCACGCCACCCAGCTCACCGTCGGGCCGACCGGCCGGGCGCTGCGCGCTGTCGAACAACCTGGCCCTGCCCGATCGTCGCGCAGGAGCACTACGTTCTGGCCGCCGGCGCCGCAGGCGATCGCGACGAGCGCGGCTGGGAGACCGATCTGCTCGCCGGACTCGACCTTCGCCGCGGTAGGCTCCGACAGCGCGGTAGGCTGCCGGAATGGACCCGGATCTGGACCAGAACCAGCAGCACTGGCAGGACCGACTGGACAGCTTCCAGTGGGTGGTCATGTCCATCGTCTCGCAGTTGGACAGCATCCCCACCTGACCGCCTCCCCGTGCCGCGATCGACGACACCGGTGCGACGGATCCGCCATTCGATCGTCGTCTGGCGTTGTTGGCTGTCGACGGTGTTTTGTCCGCAGTCGCCGGCGCTCTTCTGCTGCCGTCCTATATCGGCTCGATCCCGTTTCCGATCAGCGCGTTGATCAGTGGCCTGGTCAACGCCGCGCTGGTGTGGGCGGCCGGACGATGGACCACCTCGACGCGAGTTGGCCGCACTGCCGCTGTGGACCTGGCTGCTGACGGTCCTGTTCATGTGTCTGCCCGGTCCGGGCGGCGACGTCATCTTCGGCGGTCGGGGGGTGCTGGCCTACAGCCCGTTGCTGCTGCTCGGGGTGGGTTTGCTGCCGCCGCCTGTGGGTGCTGCTGCCGACAGCCGGCCCGCCCGCTGAGGGCAGGAACTCCGCTGGCTTCTGGCCGGAGGCTACTGTTGTCGCTCATGGCACGCGTCGGGTCGCGGATAGTTGGGACGTGCGGATGAAATTCGGATGGCCGGAAGTTACACAAACGTGCCGTTGACTCCAGGCGAAGAGCCGACCCTGCTGGCCAGCCCGTCGGTCCCTCAGCGAAATCGCAGACCTGGCGATCCTGCGATGCGCCGGGTGTTGCGGCGGGCCCGCGACGGGGTGGCGCTGAACGTCGACGAGGCGGCGATCGCGATGACCGCCCGCGGCGACGACCTGGCCGACCTGTGTCGCAGTGCGGCGCGGGTGCGCGACGCCGGTCTGGAATCGGCCGGACGCCGGGGCGCGCACTGGACGGCTGCCGGTCAGCTACTCCCGCAAGGTGTTCATCCCGGTGACGCATCTGTGCCGGGACTCCTGCCACTACTGCACATTCGTCACGGTGCCGGGCAAGCTGCGCGCCCAGGGCGCGGGCATGTATCTGGAGCCCGACGAGATCCTCGACATCGCCCGTCGCGGCGCCGAACTCGGTTGCAAGGAAGCACTATTCACCCTCGGTGATCGCCCCGAAGAACGGTGGCCGGAGGCGCGCGAATGGCTGGACGAGCGCGGGTATGACTCCACGCTGTCCTATCTGCGCGCGATGGCGATCCGGGTGCTGGAGGAAACCGGGCTGCTGCCGCACCTGAATCCCGGCGTGATGAGCTGGTCGGAGCTGTCGCGACTGAAGCCGGTGGCTCCGTCGATGGGCATGATGCTGGAGACCACGTCGCGGCGGTTGTTCGAGACGAAAGGCCTTGCGCACTACGGCAGTCCGGACAAAGACCCCGAGGTCCGGCTGCGGACGCTGACCGACGCGGGTCGGCTCTCGATTCCGTTCACCACCGGGCTACTGGTCGGCATCGGCGAGACGCTCACCGAGCGGGCCGAGACCCTGCATGCAATTCGCAAGGTGCACAAGGAGTTCGGCCACGTCCAGGAAGTCATCGTGCAGAACTTCCGGGCCAAACAGCACACCGCGATGGCCTCGACGCCCGACGCCGGAATCGACGACTTCCTGGCCACCGTCGCGGTGTCGCGGCTGGTCCTCGGCCCGGCGATGCGCATCCAGGCGCCGCCGAACCTGGTGTCAGAGCAGGAATGCCTGGCGCTGATCGGCGCCGGAGTCGACGACTGGGGCGGCGTATCGCCGCTGACGCCGGACCACGTCAACCCCGAGCGGCCGTGGCCGGCCCTCGACGACCTCGCCGCGGTCACCGCGGCGGCGGGGTACGACCTGGTCGAGCGACTGACCGCGCAGCCCAAGTACGTGCAGGCCGGAGCGGCGTGGATCGACCCGCAGGGTGCGCGGTCACGTTGCGGCGCTGGCCGATCCGGACACCGGGCTGGCCCGTGACGTCACACCGGTAGGTATGCCGTGGCAGGAGCCCGACGACATCGCAGCATCCGCCGGCCGGGTCGACCTGCAACGCGTCGATCGACACCGAAGGCCGCCGGACCGAGGCCCGCAGCGACCTGGACAGCGCGTTCGGCGACTGGGAGTCGATCCGGGCCAAGGTGCACGACCTGGCTGCCCAGGGCGCTAGTGCGCCCGAACGCCTAGACACCGATGTGCTCGCCGCGCTGCGCTGCCGCCGAGCGCGACCCCGCCGTCGTGCACCGACGCGGAGTATCTCGCACTGGCCAAAGCTGACGGACCAGCGCTGGAAGCCGTTGCCGCACTGGCAGATTCGCTGCGCCGCGACGTGGTCGGCGACGACGTGACGTTCGTGGTCAACCGCAACATCAACTTCACCAACATCTGCTACACCGGTTGCCGGTTCTGCGCCTTCGCGCAGCGCAAGGGCGACGCCGACGCCTTCTCGCTGTCGGCGGACGAGGTCGCTCAGCGTGCGTGGGAAGCGCATGTGGCCGGCGCCACCGAGGTCTGCATGCAGGGCGGCATCGACCCGGAGTTGCCGGTCACCGGCTACGCCGATCTGGTCCGCGCGGTCAAGGCGCGGGTGCCGTCGATGCATGTGCACGCGTTCTCGCCGATGGAGATCGCCAACGGCGTCACCAAGAGCAACTTGAGTGTTCGTGAGTGGCTGACCAGCCTGCGCGAGGCCGGACTGGACACCATCCCCGGCACCGCGGCGGAGATTCTCGACGACGAGGTCCGCTGGGTGCTGACCAAGGGCAAGCTGCCCACCTCGATGTGGATCGAGATCGTCACGACCGCCCACCAGGTGGGCCTGCGGTCATCGTCGACGATGATGTACGGCCACGTCGACGACCCTCGGCACTGGGTCGGACACCTCAACGTGTTGCGCGACATCCAGGACCGCACCGGTGGTTTCACCGAGTTCGTTCCGTTGCCGTTCGTGCACCAGAACTCGCCGCTGTACCTTGCCGGCGCGGCGCGCCCGGGCCCCACCCATCGCGACAACCGCGCCGTGCACGCGTTGGCGCGGATCATGTTGCACGGCCGCATTTCTCACATCCAGACCAGCTGGGTCAAGCTCGGTACCGAGCGCACGCAGGTGATGCTCAACGGCGGCGCCAACGACCTGGGCGGCACGTTGATGGAGGAGACCATCTCGCGGATGGCCGGCTCCGAATTCGGCTCTGCCAAAACTGTTTCGGAGCTGACCGCGATCGCCGAGGGGATCGGTCGTCCGGCGCGCCAGCGCACCACGGACTACAACCCGCTGGCGGCCTGACCTCTACAGCGCTGGGGCCGATGCCGAGCGTGAAGGCAACGTCACGTTCGGCGCCGAGCGTGACGGCAATTTCACGTTCGGCTCGACATTACAGCCGGGCGGCCAGCTCGGTGCCCTGCCTGATCGCCCGCTTGGCGTCCAGTTCGGCGGCCACCGCGGCGCCGCCGATGATGTGTGGCTCGACCCCGCCGCGGCGCAACTCGTCTTCGAGGTCACGCACCGGCTCCTGGCCGGCGCAGACCACGATGTTGTCCACTTCGAGCAGCTGCGGCCGCTCCCGCTTCGGGCCGAAGCTGATGTGCAGGCCCTCGTCGCTCACCCGCTCGTAGTTGACGCCGGAAAGCTGTTGAACTCCTTTGGCTTTCAGCGAAGCGCGGTGCACCCAGCCGCTGGTCTTGCCGAGCCGTTTGCCCTGGGCGCCGCTGGAGCGCTGCAGCAGATACACCTCGCGCACCGGGGCTGCGGGAATCGGGGTGATCAGCGCGCCCGTCGCTTCCCACGGGTCGGCCACCCCCCACTCGGCCTTCCAGTCTTTGAGATTCAGCGTCGGCGAGGAATCGGTGACCAGGAACTCGCTGACATCGAAACCGATTCCGCCGGCCCCGATCACCGCGACGCGCTTGCCGAGTCGGCTTCACGCCGGTGATCGCCTCGCCGTAGGTCAACACCATCGGGTGGTCGATGCCGGGAATGTCCGGGATCCGCGGCGCGACCCCGGTGGCCAGCACGACGTGGTCGTAGCCGGCGAGGTCGGCGGCCGACACCCGGTTGCCCAGCCGCACGTCCACGCCGTTGATGTGCAGCATCGTCGTGAAATACCGGATGGTTTCGTTGAATTCCTCTTTGCCCGGGATGCGACGGGCCATGTCGAACTGGCCGCCGATGTAGTCGTTGGCGTCGAACAGCGTCACCTGGTGGCCGCGGGCAGCGGCGTTGACGGCGGCGGCCAGCCCGGCCGGCCCGGCGCCGACGACCGCGATCGAGCGGGTGCGCCGGGTCGGTGACAGCACCAGCTCGGTCTCACGGCCGGCCCTGGGGTTGAGCAGACACGACACCGCCTTGTGGACGAATGCGTGGTCCAGGCAGGCCTGGTTGCAGGCGATGCAGGTGTTGATCTCGTCGTCACGCGCGGCCTGCGCCTTGAGCACCCACTCCGGGTCTGCCAGCAGCGGCCGGGCCATCGAGATCAGCTGCACGTGGGTGTCGGCCAGAATCTGTTCGGCCGCCTGCGGCATGTTGATCCGGTTGGACGCCACCACCGGAATGTTGACGTGGCCGGCGAGGGCGTGGCTGACGTCGACGAACGCGTTACCCGGCACCGAGGTGACGATGGTGGGCACCCGGGCCTCGTGCCAGCCGAAGCCGGAGTTGATCATGGTCGCGCCGGCGGCCTCGACTTCGGTTGCCAGCGCCAGGATTTCGTCCCAGCTCTGGCCGCCCTCGACGTAGTCGGCCATCGACATCCGGTAGCAGATGATGAAGTCGTCGCCGGTCGCGGCGCGTGCCCGCCGCACGATCTCGACGGGAAAGCGGCGACGCTTCTCGGCGCTGCCGCCCCAGGCGTCGACCGCGCTTGTTCGTGCGTGGCGCCAGGAACTGGTTGAGCAAATACCCTTCGCTGCCCATGATTTCGACACCGTCGTAGCCGGCCTCGCGGGCCAGCTGTGCGCATCGGGCGAAGTCGTCGATGGTGCTCTGCACGCCGCTCGACGAGAGTCGGCGTGGACGAAAGGGGTTGATCGGCGCCTTGATCGACGATGCGCTGACCGAAAGCGGGTGATAGGCATAGCGTCCGGCGTGCAGGATCTGCAGCAGGATCTTGCCGCCGGCGTCGTGCACCGCCGTGGTGATGCGCCGGTGCCGGCGTGCCTGAGCGGTCGAGGTGCAGCTCCGAGGCGAACGGCAGCAGCCAGCCGGTCCGGTTGGGCGCGTATCCGCCGGTGATGATCAGGCCGACGCCACCGTGCGCGCGTTCGGCGAAGTACTCGGCGAGCCGGCCGGTGTTGCGGGCCCGATCCTCCAGGCCGGTGTGCATCGAGCCCATGATCACCCGGTTGCGCAGCGTGGTGAATCCGAGATCCAACGGGGACAACAGGTTTGGATAGTTCATCGGTTCTCCTGTTTCAGCTTCCCGTCCAGGGCCGCGCTCACTTCGTCGAGCCAGTCGATGGTGCCTTCCTCGGCGCGGATTCCGCCGCGCAGCACCAGGTACTGGTGTAATGCGCTGTCGTGCAACGCCGTCGGGTCGGGAAACTGCTTCTTCTCGAAGCCCCGGTAGGTGTCCAGCAATTGGGCGCGTTCGGCACGCAGGGCGACGATCTGCTCGTGCAGCGCACGCCCGGTCGCCGAAAGCGGCGCCGCGTAGCTTGACGGCGACTTCGCGGGTGCGGTTGTCACCGAGTGCACCGGCCCGTCCAACTCCACCCCGCCCGGATGGGCCCCCGCGAGCGGCGCGGCGATCCATCGGGTCAACTCGGAGCGGCCGGCATCGGAGACGGTGTAGACCTTCTTGTCCGGCCGTCCCTGCTGCACCACCACCGTCGCCGACACCCAGCCGTCGGCCTCCATCGTCCGCAGCGTGCGATAGATCTGCTGGTGGGTGGCGCTCCAGAAATAGCCGATCGAGCGGTCGAACCGGCGCGTCAGCTCATAGCCGGACCCGGACTGTTCGCACAGCGACACCAGGATCGCGTGGGGGAGGGCCACCGGCGCAGCATAGGAACACCGGCCCGCCCTATGCAACTAGTTGCACTGCATCGACGCGCATAGCGACCAGGTGCTTGCGTTGTATATGCAACGTCTAGTATCAGTAACACCGCTCGGGAAGTGACCAAACACCTACCGGCTCAGCCCAACTTCTACCTGGAGACCGTGGAGGAGACGTCTGTGACGTACACGATCGCCGAACCCTGCGTCGATCTCAAAGACAAGGCATGTATCGAAGAGTGCCCGGTCGACTGCATCTACGAGGGTGCTCGGATGTTGTTCATCCACCCCGACGAATGCGTCGACTGTGGTGCCTGCGAACCGGTCTGCCCGGTCGAGGCGATCTACTACGAGGACGACGTTCCCGAGCAGTGGGGCCAGTACACGCAGATCAATGCGGACTTCTTCGTTGAGCTCGGATCTCCCGGTGGCGCAGCGAAGGTCGGCCTGACCGAGAACGACCCGCAGGTCGTCAAGGACCTGCCGCCGCAAGCTCACGACGACTGAGCCGCCTGGTGAACCGCCGAGCGGCGTCAGCCGTCTCGGAATCGTTGCCGGAGTTCCCCTGGGACACCCTGGCCGATGCGACCGCCCTGGCCAAGTCGCACCCGGGCGGCATCGTCGACCTGTCGGTCGGCACACCCGTCGATCCGGTGGCCCCGCTGATCCGCGACGCGCTCGCCTCGGCCAGCGCCGAACCGGGATACCCCACTACCGCGGGAACTCTGGAGCTACGCGCAGTCGGCGGTCGCCGCGCTGAGTCGCCGGTACGGCATCACCGGGCTCGCCGAGTCGGCGGTGCTGCCGGTGATCGGCACCAAAGAGCTGATCGCCTGGCTGCCGACCCTGCTGGGACTGGGCGCCGAAGACCTCGTCGTGGTACCGGAGCTGGCTTACCCGACCTACGACGTCGGTGCGCGGCTGGCCGGGGCGCAGGTGCTCGTCGCCGACTCGCTCACTCAGATCGGCCCGCAGGCCCCGGCGCTGTTGTTCGTGAACTCGCCGAGCAATCCGACCGGCCAGGTGCTCGGTGTCGATCATCTGCGCAAGCTGGTCGGCTGGGCCCGGGAACGCGGCGTCGTCGTGGCGTCCGACGAGTGTTACCTGGGCCTGGGCTGGGATGCGCAGCCGCTGTCGGTGCTGCACCCCTCGGTGTGCGACGGCGACCACACCGGTCTGCTGGCCGTGCATTCGCTGTCCAAGAGTTCATCGCTGGCCGGCTACCGCGCCGGCTTTGTCGCCGGCGACGCCGCGCTGGTCGGCGAGCTGCTGGCGGTGCGCAAACACGCCGGGATGATGGTGCCGCGGCCCGTGCAGGCCGCCATGGTCGCCGCCCTCGACGACGACGCCCACGAGCGCGAGCAGCGCGAGCGCTACCGGCGGCGCCGCGACGTGCTGCTGCCGGCGTTCCGTTCGGCCGGCTTCACCGTCGACCACTCCGAGGCCGGGCTGTATCTCTGGGTTACCCGCGACGAGCCGTGCCGCGACACCGTCGGATGGCTGGCGCAGCGCGGCATTCTGGCGGCGCCGGGCGAGTTCTACGGCTCGCGGGGTGCCAGCCACGTCCGGGTGGCGTTGACCGCCACCGACGAGCGGATCGCCGCCGCGGCCGAGCGTCTCGAACGAGTAGGAGTCGGCGCTGATGCAGCAGGCTACAGCGACGAAGCCGTCGACCGGCTGCCGTTCAGCACGCCGGAGAAGGCTGACCGCTACCGCACGCAGAACTACCGGGGAGCCGTCGGCCTCAACTGGTATCAGAGCGACCCGACCCTGCAGCAGACGATGGCCTATTACCTGCAGCCAGACGAGCTGGCCGTTGCCGAACCGCATCTGCGCGACATCGGCGCGCTGATGGGCGGTCCGGTGGCCCGGTGGGCCGAGCAGACCGACCGCAACCCGGCCCGCCTGGAACGCTACGACCGCT
The DNA here is from genome assembly GCA_963796825.1 of uncultured Actinomycetota bacterium. GTDB lineage: Bacteria > Actinomycetota > Actinomycetes > Mycobacteriales > Mycobacteriaceae > Mycobacterium. Next base: position 267,157 of record CAWCNE010000002.1, on the reverse strand, counting down.
GGGGCCACGACGTCAGCGAGGTGGTCCAGCCGCCGTCGTTCACCGAGTCCAAACGCGCGGTGCTCGGCGCGCAGAAGGCGCTGCGAGGACGACGCCCGCCGCGCCGGCTTCAAGTCGTCGATGCCGCTGTTCGCCGCCAACTATCTGCTTGATCAGGCTGACATCGGCATGGGTTGCGCGTTGGGAACGGGCGGCGGCATGGTCAAGTCGCTGGTCGCGGCCTTCGCCCCGGCCGATGTTCGCGAGCATGTCCTGGCCAAGTTCGCCAGCGGCGAGTGGGAAGGCGAGACCGCGCAACTGCTGACCGAGCGGGCCGGCGGCTCCGATCTCGGGGCGCTGGAGACCACGGCTACCCGTCACGGCGGACGACGCTGGCTCACTCAATGGCTTCAAGTGGTTTGCGTCCAACTGCGACGGCCAGGTGTTCGTCGTACTGGCCAAGCCCGAAGGCGCCCCGGATTCCAGCCGCGGCGCGGCCAGCTTCCTGGTGCTGCGGACCCGGCGCGACGGCTCGCGCAACGGCATCCGCATCCGGCGGCTCAAGGACAAGCTGGGTACCCGCTCGGTGGCGTCCGGCGAGATCGAGCTCGTCGACGCCGAAGCCTTCCTGCTGTCCGGCCAGCCCGACGAAGCTCAGCCCGACACGGGCCAGCCCCACGCAGAAGCCCAACCATCCGACGGCAAGGGCCTGGGCCGGATGATGGAGCTGACCAACGCCGCCCGGCTCGGTATCGCCCTGTTCGCCTTGGGTAATGCGCGCCGCGCCCTGGTCGAATCGCTGTGTTACGCCCGTCAAAGGCAGGCCTTCGGCGGCCGGCTGATCGACAAACCGTTGATGCGGCGCAAGCTCGCCGAGATGATCGTCGACGTCGAAGCCGCGCAGGCGCTGGTGTTCGACGGCGTCGGACTGCCCAACCATCGCCAGCCCCGCCCGATCCGGCAGCGCATCGCCGTGCCGGTGACCAAGCTCAAAGTGTGCCGGCTGGGCATCACCATGGCCTCCGATGCCATCGAGATCCACGGCGGCAATGGCTATATCGAAACATGGCCAGTGGCAAGGCTTTTGCGTGATGCTCAGGTCAACACGATCTGGGAGGGCGCGGACAACATCCTGTGTCTGGATGTGCGGCGCGGCATCGAGCGCATCGGCGCGCATCAGCCACTGCTGGAACGCCTGCACGACGCGGTGTCGGTGTCCGATGACTCTGAAACCACCACCCGGCTGGTGCGCCGGCGCATCGAGGACCTCGAAGCGGCCATCACGGCCTGGACCAAGCTGCCCCCCGAGGTGGCCGAGGCGAGACTGTTCCCGCTGTCGGTATTCATGGGCGACGTCTACGCCGGTGCCCTGCTGGCCGAGCAGGCCGCCTGGGAGCAGTCGATCGGCGGCACGGACCGCAAGGCTCTCGTGGCGCGGCTGTACGCGCGGCGCTATCTCACCGAGCCGGGCCCGCTTCGCGGCATCGACGACGCCATCGATGACGGACTCGACAGATTCGACGAGCTTGCTGACGGAGCGTTGGACGCCGACTATCCACAGGCGCCGACCGCGACGACTGGCTAGCGCGCGCCGCAGGCCATCAAGATTCCGTAAAGAACTCTCCTAGAAGCCTGGATACGCGGTTTCCGGCGCGCGAATTCGAGATGAAAACCCTAGGCTTTGCCGCGGTCCAAGCCTGTTTTTCTCAAAGCCTAGAAATTGTGCGAGGTGTTTGCTATGCCCCAGCTGGCCGGCGATCTACGGACAACGCCGTCGTTTTCCGACCGGTGCAAGCGGGCCTTCCTCGGAAGACCCATGATCAACGACCAGCTCCAGCACGAACGCCTCTCCAACCCCGTTGCACTGGGCGTGCTGTCCTGCGACGCGATCTCGTCGACCGCGTACGGCAGCGAGCAGATCATGATCGAACTGCTCCCGGCTGCCGGAATGGCCGCATTCGCGTTGTTGCTGCCGGTCACCGGTGTCATCCTGTTCATCCTGGTGCTCGTGGCGGCGTCGTATCGCCAGGTGGTGATGGCCTACACCCGATCCGGCGGCTCCTACGTTGTGGCACGGGACAACTTCGGTCCGAAGGTCGCGCAAGTCGCGGCCGCGGCGTTATTGATCGACTATGTGGTCACCGTCGCGGTGCAATGCGCCGCGGGAACGGTGGCGGTGGCGTCGATGATTCCCGCACTCGGTCCCTACAGCCTGGAGATCACCGTCACGATCGTGCTGCTGATGTGTTACGCGAACCTGCGCGGTTTACGGGAAGCCGGTCGGCCCTTCGCGATGCCGACCTACTTCTTCGTGAGCATGGTCTCGCTGACGATCGTGGTCGGCGTTGTCCGCGAGCTTCTCGGGAATCTGGGCACGTACGACGCCGAGCACATCTCTGGGACGGTGTCGCTTCATCACGGCAGCGGCCTCATCATGGGTGCGACGCTCCTCATCGTGCTGCGGGCATTCGCCAACGGCGGCTCGTCGCTGACCGGGGTCGAGGCGATCTCCAACACCGTCAACAGCTTCCGCACACCCGAGGGGATCAACGCCCGCAAGGTACTCACTGTCATGGCCTGCATCCTGGCTTTCTTGCTGGCTGGAGTGGCCTGGCTTGCGCACGTCACCCACGCGATGCCCTACGCCGACGGCTATCCGTCGATGTTGTCGGAGATCGTGAGAATGGTCTTCGGCAGCGGCACCATCGGAAAGGTGCTCTACATTCTGGTGCAGGTGTCGACCGCGCTGATCTTGTACACCGGCGGCAATACCAGCTTCAACGGCTTCCCCGCGCTGACGAATTTCGTCGCCGAAGACAGCTTTCTGCCGCGGCCGCTGATGAAGCGCGGTCATCGCCTGGTGTTCTCCAACGGCATCATTGCGCTGACCGTGCTCGCGGTGGCGTTGTTGATCGTGACGGGCGGTTCGCTCGACGCCCTGGTGCCGTTCTACGCAATCGGGGTGTTCACCGGCTTCTCGATGGCCGGCTACGGGATGACCAAACACTGGCTCACCCACCGCGGTCCCGGTTGGCGGTCCAAGCTGGCGATCAACCTGTCGGCGGGAATCCTGTCCACGGTCGTGGTCGGCATCTTCGCGATCGCGAAGTTCACCGAGGGCGCCTGGCTGGTCGTCATCGTCTTCCCGATCCTGGTCTTCGCGCTGATGCGGGTGAACCGGCAGTATCGCGTCGAGTCGTCGGTGCTGGAAACGTCGCTCACCGAGCCTCCGGATCTGGCCGGGCACGATCGGCACCGAGTGCTGGTCTTCGTGGATTCGGTCGACCTGGCCGAGGTCGAGGCGATGCGCTACGCCCAGGGACTGCAGGCCGACGAGCTGACCGCGGTGCACTTCGTGCTGGACTCCGCGCACGCCGAGCGACTGCAGCGGCAGTGGCAGCACTTCGGTCACGTCACCGATTTGCGGATGGTCGACTGCTTAGACCGCAACCTGAGCCGGGCCGCTCAAGAGCTGGTGCTGCAGATCATGGCCGAGCACGCGGACACCAAGGTCACAGTGCTGTTGCCGCGCCGGGAGTACTCGCAGCTGCTGGGCCGGCTGCTGCACGACCGCACAGCGGACAAGATTGCCAAGGTCATCAGCAGGATTCCCGGAGCGAGCGCGCAGATTGTGGCGTACGACATCGCTACCAGGATCGCGATGGCCAGTTCGGCCGACGCCGAATCCGCGAGGTCAGCGGACGCAGCAGGTTGATCCGTTAGAGTTGCCCCGGACCGCAGCGGACCTACGTGGATGACGTTGACTCCACGGGTCGCCGACTCCGGAGGAAAGTGATACGTGGTTACAGCAGCACAGCGCAACGCGGGTATCCCGCCGTCCTTCAGCGACGGCTGGAAGCGCGTCTTTCTCGGCAAGCCCCTGACAAGCGAACAGCTCGATTCGGAGCGACTGTCGAATCCGGTTGCACTGGGCGCGATTTCACCGGACGCGATCTCATCGACCGCGTTCGGTCCCGAGCAGGTCATGACCGAGTTGCTGCCGCGCGCCGGCATGGCAGCGTTCACGCTGCTGCTGCCGATCATGGGCGTCATCCTGGTGATCCTGTTGCTGGTCTCCGCGTCCTACCGCGGGGTGGTGATGGCCTACACCCGGACCGGCGGCGCGTACATGGTGGCCCGGGACAATTTCGGGCCCCGGATCGCGCAGATCGCGGCCGCGGCGTTGCTGATCGACTATGTGGTCACCGCCGCGGTGCAGCCCGCCGCCGGAACGGTCGCGGTGGTGTCGGCGATCCCGGTGCTGCGCCCCTATCACCTGGAACTCACGATCGCCGTCCTGGTCCTGATCTGCATGGCGAACCTGCGCGGGCTGCGGCAATCCGGCCGGATCTTCGCGGTCACCACCTACTGGTTCGTCGGCATGATCGCTGCTGACGATCGTGACCGGGCTGATCCGCGAGGTCCTGTGGGGCTTGCCGAAGTACGACCCGGCCACCCTCGAGGGCGCGGTGCCGGTGCATCAGGGCGGCGGGCTGGTGATGGGCGCCACGGTGCTGGTGGTGCTGCGGGCGTTCGCCAACGGCGGTACGTCGCTGACCGGTGTCGAGGCGATTTCCAACACCGTCAACGTCTTTCGTGAACCACAGGGCGCCAACGCCCGTCGGGTGCTGACCATGATGGCGTGCATCCTGGCGGTCCTGCTGGCCGGTGTGGCCTGGCTCGCCCACGTCACCCATGCCACCCCGTACCTCGACGAATACCCGTCGATGCTCTCGGAGATCGCTCGCACGGTGTTCGGCCACGGGGTGCTCGGGCAATATTCTCTACTTCTCGGTCCAGGCCTCCAGCGCCGCAATCCTTTTCGCCGGCGCCAACACCGGGTTCAACGGGTTCCCCGCCTTGGCGAGTTTCGTCGCCGAGGACCGCTTCCTGCCGCGACCGCTGACCAAACGCGGTCACCGGCTGGTGTTCTCCAACGGCATCATCACGCTGACCGCGATCGCGGTGGCCCTGCTGCTGGTGACTCGCGCAAAGCTCAGCGCGCTGGTGCCGTTCTTCGCGATCGGGGTGTTCACCGCGTTCGCGATGGCCGGCTTCGGCATGGCCAAGCACCACTACACCCGTCGCGGCCCTGGCTGGCGCCGCAAGGTGGCGGTCAACTTCTCGGCGGGAGTCATGTCGACGATCGTGGTGGGCATCTTCGTGGTGGCCAAGTTCACCGAGGGCGCCTGGCTGGTCGTCGTCGTGTTCCCGATCCTGGTGTACGGGCTGATCCGGCTCAACAGGCAGTACAGCGCCGAGGCGTCCGTTCTGGAGATGTCGCGCACCGAGCGTCCCGAATTGGCCAGGTACGCGCGGCTGCGGGTGTTCGTCTTCGTCGATTCGGTCGACCTCGCCGAGGTCGAGGCGCTGCGCTACGGCAAGGGCTTGCACGCCGACGAGTTGACCGCGGTCCACTTCGTGGTCGACGCCGAACACTCCGCCAAGTTGCAGGAACGCTGGCAGCACTTCGAGCACGACACCCAGCTGCGGGTAATCGACTGTCCGGACCGCAATTTGGGCCGGGTCGCGCAGGAATTCGTCCTGCAGGTGAAGAGCAACCACCCGGAGACCAAGGTGACGGTCCTGCTGCCGCGCCGGACCTACTCCGCGATGCTGGGCCGGCTGCTGCATGACCGCACGGCCGACAAGATGGCACGGGCCGTCAGCCGCATCGCGGGAGCGACCGCGATCATCGTGCCTTACGACGTGGAATCGCGGATCGCACGGGTGGATCCTGACGCTCTGGCGCGCGGCCGGTAACGCGTAGAACCGGCCGGGCGGGTCGTGACAACATCAGCCGACGACGAACTGGAAGTACCCCCGTCCTTCTCCGACGTGCTCAAACGCATCTTTTTGGGCAAGCCGCTGATCACGCAGGAGTTGTCCAATGAGCGGCTATCGAATCCTGTTGCGCTAGGCGCACTTTCACCCGACGCGATCTCGTCCACCGCGTACGGTCCCGAGCAGATCCTGACCGAGCTGCTGCCGCACGCCGGGCTGGCCGCGTTCGTTCTGCTGCTGCCCATCATGGGCGTCATCCTGCTGATCCTGGTGCTGGTGACCGCGTCGTACCGGCAGGTCGTGATGGCCTACACCAAGGCCGGCGGCTCCTACATCGTGGCGCGGGAGAACTTCGGGCCCAAGGTGGCGCAGGTCGCCGCCGCGGCTCTGCTGATCGACTACATCGTGACGGTGGCGGTGCAGTCGGCGGCCGGCACGGTCGCGGTGGCCTCGGCGGTGCCCGCGCTGGGGCCCTACAGCCTGGACGATCACCGTCGGGGTGGTCCTGCTGATCTGCTATGCGAACCTGCGCGGATTGCAGGAAGCCGGAAAGCCTTTCGCGTTCGCCACCTACTTCTTCGTGGTCATGGTTGTGGCGATGATCGTGACCGGCGTTGTGCGCCACCTGGTATGGGGTTTGCCGCACTACGACCCCGGCCACGCCGCCGGCGCGGTGCCGGTGCATCAGGGCAGCGGTCTGGTGATGGGCGCCACCGTGCTGGTGCTGCTGCGGGCTTTCGCCAACGGTGGCTCATCGCTGACCGGCGTCGAGGCGATCTCCAACACCGTCAACGTCTTTCGCAAGCCGCAGAGCGTCAACGCCCGGCGGGTGCTCACGACGATGGCCTGCATTCTCGGCTTGCTGCTCGCCGGGGTCGGCTATCTCGCGTACGCCACTCATGCCGCACCGTATCTGAGCGAATACCCGTCGGTGCTGTCGCAGATCGCCCGCGCGGTGTTCGGCAACGGGGTCATCGGCAACAGCATGTACGTCCTGGTTCAGATATCGACCGCGGCGATCCTCTACACCGGCGCCAACACCAGCTTCAACGGCTTTCCCGCGCTGGCGAGTTTCGTTGCCGAGGACCGCTTTCTGCCGCGCCAGCTGATGCAACGCGGGTATCGGCTGGTGTTCTCCAACGGGATCATCACCCTCGCCGCGCTTTCGGTGTTGCTGCTGGTGTTCACCGGTGGATCGGTCAACGCGCTGGTGCCGTTCTACGCGATCGGGGTGTTCACCGGCTTCTCGATGGCCGGCTACGGAATGTCCAAACACCATCTGACCGAACGCGAACGGGGCTGGCAGTACCGGCTGGCGATCAACTTCACCGCGGCGGTGCTCTCGACGATCGTGGTGGGAATTTTCGCTGTCGCCAAGTTCACCGAGGGCGCCTGGCTGGTCGTCGTGGTCTTCCCGATCTTGGTCTTCGGGTTGATCCGGCTCAACCGTGAATACCGGGCCGAGTCAGCGATTCTCGAAGCCTTCCGCACCGACCGCCCCGAAATGACCAAGTACGCGCGACACCGCGTGTTCGTCTGCGTCAATTCGCTCGACATCGCGGTGCTCGAAGCGCTGCGGTACGGCAAGGGCCTGCGGGCTGACGATTTGATCGCCGTGCATTTCATGATCGACTCGGATCACGCTGCCGCACTGCGGGATCGGTGGGACAGCTTTGATCTCGACATCCGACTGCGGGTGATCGACTGCCCCGACCGGCAGATCGTCCGCGCGCTGCAGATGCTGGTGGTGAAGGTACGCAACGAACATCGCGATACCCACGTTTCGGTGCTGCTGCCGCGACGAACCTATTCTCCGTTGCTGGGCCGGTTGCTGCACGACCGGACCGCGGACAAGATCTCCCGGGCGGTCAGCCGCATCCCGGACGCCGCGGCCACCATCGTTCCCTACGACGTGCAGTCGCGGATCCGCCAAGCCTTCCCGGACATCTTGGAGCAGCGCATCGCCACCAAGATCGAGCAGATCGAGATGCGGATCTGGCGGGGCCAGGAAGAGCCCGCAGAGGACTACGAGCACCCGGAGAAATCCGCGTCGGTGATCGAGGTGAAGAGCTTGACTCCGGGTCGCCGCGCCACGGTCGAAGGCCGGGTCAGCCAGGTCGAGGACATCACCAAGCGGGGAAAGACGTTCCGCTGGATCGTCATGGGCGACGACAGCGGCGAGGTCCGCGTTACGTTCCAGCCCGGGAGTGGCCACGACGTCCAGCCGGGGCAAGTGCTGCGCGTGACCGGAAAAGCGAGCCAGAGCGGCAACAAGCAGGTGTCGATGGAGGACCCGCGGTACTCGGTGATCGAGACACCCGAGGAGTCTTAACCCGGCGACGTAGGGTGCATCCGTGCCCGTCCATCCCGAGGTGTCCGACGCGCTGGCGACCGGCCGGCCGGTCGTTGCCCTGGAAAGCACCATCATCAGCCACGGTCTGCCGCGGCCGGACAACGTGCGCGTCGCGCGCGACATCGAGGCGGCAGTGCGCGCCGGCGGGGCGGTGCCGGCGACGATCGCGATCATCGCGGGCGAGCCACATATCGGGCTGGACGACGAGGCGCTGCGGCATATCGCCGAGAGTGACACCGTGGTGAAGGCGAGTGTTCGCGATGTCGCGGTGCTCGCGGCCCGCGGAGGCGACGGTGCGACGACGGTGGCCTCTACCGCGCATTTGGCTGCGGGGGCGGGTATTTCGGTGTTCGCCACCGGCGGGCTGGGCGGTGTTCATCGCGATGCGCGCGACAGCTGGGACGAGTCCGCGGATCTGATCACGCTGTCGCGGACCGGCGTGCTGGTGGTCTGCGCCGGGGTCAAGTCGATCCTGGATGTCGGTGCCACCCTGGAGCGGTTGGAGTCGCTCAACGTCGGGGTGATCGGATACCGGACCGATCGCTTTCCCGGGTTCTACCTTGCCGACTCCGGTCACCCAGTGGGCTGGCGGGTGGAGACGCCCCAGCAGGTCGCCGATGTGCTGCGGGCTCGTCGACGGTTGGGCACCGATTGCTACGGTCTGGTGCTGGCCAACCCGATCGCGCCGGCCGACGAGATGGACCGCGCGTTGCACGACCGGGTGCTGGCCGGCGCGCTGGCGGCTGCTAACGCCGAAGGCGTGCGAGGCAAGGACGTCACACCGTTTCTGCTCGACTTCTTCCATCGCGAGACGCACGGCGCGTCGTTGTCGGCCAACATTGCGCTGGTATTGTCCAACGCTCGGTTGGCGGCAGAGATCGCCGTGGCTTATGGCGCGCCTACGGCGTGAGGATGTAGTCGTCGTCATTCGGCTGAGTGAGCATGCGGGTCAACCGCTTTCGGTCGAACGGCCACAGATCGATGTGGTTGTCGTCCGCGAAATACCAGGAGTTGCAGCCGGTGTTCCACACCGTCGGGACCATCCCGTCGGCGATGTCGTCGGCGAACCGGTCGGTGGCCTCGTCGGTGACCTCGACCGCGGTGATCTCGCCGTCGCGAAAGCGATTCAGCCACGCGGTGATATAGCGTGCGGTCAGCTCGGCGACGTGCTGGAGTGAGATGGATCCGGTCGGCGAGTTTGGGCCCAGCACCATGAACAGGTTGGGGAATCCGGGGATCGCCGTCATGCCCCAGGCCCGCGGTCCCTTGGCCCAGGCGTCGTCGATCGACAGGCCATCGCGGCCGCGCAGTGTCATCGGGCGCATGTAGTTGTGGGCGGCGAATCCGGTGGCAAGCACGATCGCATCGAGGTCGTGGTGCACGCCGTCGGCGGTGCGCACGCCCGTCTCAGTGATCTCGGCGATCGGCTCGCTGACGAAGCTGGCGTTGGGCTTGGCGATTCGCCGGTAGTAGTCGCCGGAGAGCACCTGACGCTTGCAGAACGGCTGGTAGTCGGGAGTCAGCTTGGCGCGAAGGTCCTTGTCCCGCACCAGGGCTCGCAGGCACATCGAGCCGTAGCGCTGGGCTGCCCGGCGTCGCCAGGTGGGTCGGATCACCAGGTCGACGAGGTAATCGGAGCCGATGAACTGTGACAGCCGGACCGTCTTGTCCTGCTTCGGTAGCTTGCCGCAGTATCCGGCCGACGATGCGTGGCTGCGGCATTCGCATCGGCATCCACATCACCCACTGCGGCGTGCGGGCGAAATGGGTGATGTGCGCCGCGTCGGGCTGCAGTGCTGAAAATACTTGCACCCCAGTCGAACCGGCTCCGATGACTGCGACTCGCTTGCCGCGCGTATCGACGTCAGTCCAGCGCGCGGTGTGCACCACCGGACCGGCGAACGAGTCGAGCCCTGGAATGTCCGGAATGAACGGATGATGCAGGACTCCAGTCGCGGCGATGACGAAGTCCGCCTCGATCTGGTCGCCGTCGGCGGTGCGCACCTGCCATTGGTTATCGGCGAACACCGCCTCGGTGACTTCGCAGTCGAGCCGCAGATGCGAGTTCAGCTGCAGCTCGCCGATCAGGTCGCGGTGGTAACGCTGGATCTCGTCACCGGTCGCCCACACGTGGCTCCAGTCCGGCTTGGGCGCGAACGCGAATTGGTAGCCGTAGGACGGCACGTCGCACCGCAGGCCGGGGTAGCGGTTCCAATGCCAGACGCCGCCGACGTCAGAACCCTTTTCCAAGATGGTGAAGTCGGTGAAGCCGGCCTGCTTCAGTACATGAGCAGCGGCGATCCCGGACATGCCGGCGCCGACAATGACGATCCGTGGATCCCGCCGCTGGGTCGTGCCGGTCATGGGGGAACCGTATGCCCGCCGAAAGCGCGGCGGCAAGAGTTAGGGCGCCGTCGTCGTCGTCCTGCTAGCAGCAGTTTTTCGGGGTGGTGGTAGGTGTTGATGCGGGGTTGGCCTCGGTCGAGGTGTGGGGGTGGGATCCATTCGGTTTGGCAGCGGTTGTTTTTGCGGGTGGTCCAGCCTTGTTCGGCCATGTCGTGGTTGGGGCCGCAACCGAACGCCAAGGTGGTTGACGTCGGTGACCGGGTTGGTGGCGTAGGGGTCGCAGTGGTGGACCTCGCACAGGTAGCCCGGGATGGTGCAGCCGGGGAAGGTGCAGCCACGATCTCTGGCGTACAACACAATTCGCTGGGCCGGTGAGGCCAGGCGTTTGGTGTGATAGAGCGCCAGGGCTTTGCCGTGGTCGAAGATGGCCAGGTAGTGATGGGCGTGGGAGCCCAGCCGGATCACATCCGACATCGGCAGCAGGGTGCCGCCGCCGGTCAGGCCGCGGCCGGCGCCTTTCTCCAGCTCCTGCAGTGTGGTGGTGACGATGATGGAGGTGGGTAGGCCGTTGTGTTGGCCGAGGTCGCCGGAGGCCAGCAGCGCGCGGGCGGCCGCGAGCAGGGCGTCGTGGTTGCGCTGCCCGGGCTGCGGGTGTCGCCCTGGATGGCGGCCTGCGACGGGGTGCCGCTGATGCAGGGCGTCTCGTCGTCGGAGTTGCACATCCCGGGTGCGGCCAACTTGGCGAAGACGGCGTCGAGGGTGGCCCGGGCTTCGGGGGTCAGCCAGCCGCTGACCGGGCACATGCCGTCGATGTCCTGTTTACCGATGACAAGGCCGCGGCGTTTGGCGCGGTCCACGTCGGTGAAGTCGCCGTCGGGGTTGAGGCAGTCGGTGAGCTTGTCGGCCAGCTTGGCGAGTTCGTCGGGGCGGTACTCGCCGGCCAGGCCGGCCAACTGGGCCTCGGCCTTGGCCCGGGTCTCGATATCGACGAACTCCGGTAGCCGGTGGACGAAGCTGCGGATCACCGCGACATGCCCGGCGCCGAGCTCGCCGTTGCGCTGCGCGGCGGCGGTCGCGGGCAACACCGGCTCCAACGGTTCGCCGTTCAACGCGCGGCGCTCACCCAGATCAGCAGCCTCATGGATACGGCGTGACGGCTTCGGCGCGGCTGATCCGCAACCGGTTGGCCAGCGCCGGGCCCAGCTTGCCGCCCAACTCGGTCGCATCAGCCTGGGCGGCGAGTTGGTTGATCAGGACGTGTTCGATGGCCGGCTGCTGGCGGCGGAAACCCTCGAATCGTTGCAACACGTTCAACCGCTCCGGGGTGGTCAGCACGTCGAACATCAAATCCAGGGCGCGCTTGTAGCCGTCCTCGAGCACGTCGAGAACCTCGACGATCTCCTCACGACCACTAGAACGCATGTTCGAATAATAACGACAAGGTCCGACATTGGCTGAAAGTTATCCACAGGCGAAACCGAAGTGACGCAAGTGGTTTCAGTGACAGCAAGTGGGTAGCCCTGTGGTTAAGTGGGGGCCGTGAAGAAACTGTCAGCTGTGTTGGCATCGCTGGCCGGCCTCGCGGTCACCGCCAACGGCTATCAGCCGTTGAGCAAGCGCGGCTATCTGTCGCTGTATGCCTTCGGCTTCGGAGTGTTTGCTTCCGAGCTGCCCCTGCAGTTGATCGCCGGCCAGCTCGCGTTGCTGGCCGCGGTGACTCGCAAGCTCTCGCCGCGGGTGCGCCGGTTCAGCTGGCTGGTGTCGGCGCTGTCTTGGTTTGGGCTCTTAGGCTTGGATCGCATCGGCCACCAGGCCAGCCAGCCACTGACCGCGGCGCTCGATGCCGGACTGGGCCCCGATCGCCGGAAAGAGTCGGCCGATCTATGGAAGCGACCGGCGGGTGGGGGCCTGGCCAAAGCTCCGGGACTGGTCCGCATGGCGCGCATCTACGGCGAATACGCGCACGACACCAACATCAGCTACGGCGAACACGGCTCACGCAATCACCTCGACATCTGGCGACGGCCCGATCTGGACCGCGGCGGTAAAGCGCCGGTGCTACTTCAGGTCCCGGGCGGCGCATGGATGGTGGGAAGCAAGCGGCAACAGGCCTATCCGTTGATGAGTCACCTGGCCGAGCTGGGCTGGGTGTGTGTGGCGATCAACTATCGGCTCAGCCCGCGCTCCACCTGGCCGGACCAGATCGTGGACGTCAAGCGTGCGCTGGCCTGGACCAAAGAACACATCGCCGAATACGGCGGTGACCCGGACTGGGTGGCGATCACCGGCGGCTCTGCCGGCGGGCACTTGTCGTCACTGGCCGCCCTTACCCCGAACGATCCCCAGTTCCAGCCCGGCTTCGAAGACGCCGACACCAGTGTGCGGGCCGCGGTTCCGTTCTACGGTCTCTACGACTTCACCCGCCACGATGCGATCCACCGGTTGATGGTGCCCACGATGGCCAAATACGTGTTCAAGCTGAGGAAGGACGCGCTGAAGGAAGCGTTCCGGGCCGCTTCGCCGATCACCTACGTATCGCCAGACGCGCCACCGTTTTTCGTGCTGCACGGACGCAACGACTCGCTGATACCCGTCGAGCAGGGCCGCGCGTTCAGCAAGCGGCTTCGCGAAGTCAGCCGTCAGCCGGTCGCCTACGCTGAACTGCCGTTCGCGCAGCACGCCTTCGACATCTTCGGCTCGGCGCGGGCCGCTAACGCAGGGGTGGCGGTCGAGCAGTTCCTCGCCGAGATCTACGCCAACAGCCAGGTTTCGGTCTAGCCCACCGGTCGCGGGCTGCGTTCGTTGAGCAGGGCGATGACCTTCGCGGCCAGATCGTCGATATCGGCGCCCGCGGTGTCCAGCACCAGATCGGCGTACTCGGGCGGCTCGTAGGGCGCGTCGACACCGGTCAGCCCCTTGAGCTCGCCGCTGCGGGCACGCTTGTAAAGCCCTTTGGGATCGCGCTTTTCGCACTCTTCAAGCGATGTGGCGATGTGCACTTCGATGAACGGCAGCTTGGCCGCATCGCTGAGGGCGCGCGCGGCTTCGCGATCCGACTTCAACGGCGACACCAGCGAAGCCAACGCCACCACACCCGCATCGGCCAGCAATCGCGTCAAATGGCCGACCCTCCTGATGTTTTCGGTGCGATCGCCGGGGGAGAAACCCAGATCGTCCGATAAGCCATGCCGCAGGTTGTCGCCGTCCAGCAGGTAGGCGACCCGACCGGATTCGACCAGCGCCCGCTCGACTGCCACGGCAACGGTGGACTTGCCGGAGGCGGGCAGGCCGGTGAACCAGATTGTCGCACCGGCTTGGCCGGTGGACTGCTGGCGATGATTGCGTTCCAACGCCGAAGGGTGCCAACGGATGTCGCTACGCGGGTGGGTACCCGGCTTGACCTCGCGCGCCTCGATGATGGTGCCGGCGCCGATGGTGTCGTTGCTGACTTCATCGATCAGGATGAACGCACCGCTGTCGCGGTTGTCGGTGTAGCTGTCGGCGATGACGAGCGAACTGGTCCGCAGCGTCACGGTGCCGATGTCGTTGAGTTCCAGCTCGACTGGATTGTCGACTTCGTCCAGCGTCTCGGGATCGAGGCGCGAGTGCAATTCCTGCACCGTCGCCCGGACGGTGGTGGTGGTCTGCTTGAGGGCCAGTCGGTCACCGGCCCGTAGTGGAGAGTCGACGAACCAGCACACGTTCGCATGCAGTTCGCGGGCCAGCACCGGAAGCACCGCGTCGTCGGCGCCGCTTACCAGCACATCGCCTCGTCCGACGTCGATGTCGTCGGCCAGCTCCACCGAAACCGACAGCGGCGCAACACCTGTCGTGCGCTCGTCGTCCAGGGTGTCCAGCTCGGTCACCGTCGACTCGGTTCCGGCGGGCAGCGAGATGATCGGGTCGCCGACGCTGAGCGTCCCGGCGGCGAGCCTTCCGGTGTAGCGGCGGCGCTGATTGTCCGTCGGCCGGGACACCCACTGGATCGGCAACCGCAACCGGTTCGGTTCGGCTTGCGGCGCAGCCAGTTCGACGTCTTCCAAGTAGTCGAGCAGTGTCGGGCCGTTGTACCACGGTGTGTTCTCGGAGTGGTGCACCACATTGTCGCCGAGCTTGGCGGCGATCGGGATCACGGTGATGTCCAGGCCGCCGAGACGCGTGCTCAGCTGTTGCAGCTCGGATTCGACTCCGACGAACCGGTCATGGTCGAAGTCGACCAGGTCGATTTTATTCACGGTTGCGACAAAGTATTTGATGCCCAACAGCTTTGCGATGCGGGCATGCCTGCGGGTCTGGCGCAGCACACCTGCGCGGGCATCGACCAGCAGGATGGCCACGTGGGCGTTGGACGCGCCAGTGAACATGTTGCGGGTGTAGCGCTCATGGCCGGGTGTGTCAGCCAGAATGTAGCTGCGGGTGGCAGTGGAGAAGAACCGGTAGGCGACGTCGATCGTGATGCCCTGTTCGCGTTCGGCGCGCAGGCCGTCGGACAGCGCGGCCAGATCGGCGATACCTTCTTCGTCGGTGACGGCTTCCAGGTGGTCCAGCGGCAGGCTGTCGGTGTCGTGCAGGAGCCGCCCAATCAGCGTGCTCTTGCCGTCGTCGACCGAACCCGCGGTGGTAATCCGCAGCAGTTGTCGCGTGAAGCCCTCGTCCGGCTGGAATTTCGCGCCCTGCTCGGTGTCTTCGCTGACGCTCATCAGCCCAAGCCTTTTCGTTCTTCTTCGCTGACGCTCATCAGAAATAGCCCTCTCGCTTGCGGTCTTCCATCGCGGCGACCGAGGTGCGGTCGTCGGCCCGGGTCTCCCCGCGCTCGGACACCGTTGCCGCTGAGATCTCGCTGATGACACCCGCAATGTCGGTGGCGGTGGAGCGAACGGCTCCGGTGATGGTCAGATCGCCCACGGTGCGGTAACGCACCCATTCGACATCAGAGGACTCGTCGTTGTGTGGCTCGGTGTACTCCGAGACCGCCAGCAGAATGCCGTCGCGCTCGAACACCTCGCGTTCGTGGGCGAAGTAAATCGATGGTATTTCAAGGTCTTCCAACTCGATGTAGCGCCAGATGTCGATCTCGGTCCAGTTGCTCAGCGGGAACACCCGCACCTGCTCGCCCTTCTTGATCCGGCCGTTGTAGAGCGACCACGGCTCCGGGCGCTGAGCGCGCGGATCCCATTGACCGAACTCGTCGCGGAAGCTCAGGATCCGTTCTTTGGCGCGGGCTCGCTCCTCGTCCCGGCGGGCACCGCCGAACGCCGCATCGAACTCACCGGCCTCCAGCGCGTCCAGCAGCGTGCGGGTCTGCGCGCGGTTGCGCGATGCGTGACGGCCGGGGTCGGGGACGCGGCGGGTGTCGATGGAATCCTGCACGGAGGCGACGATCAGCTTGTGGCCCTGGCCTTCAACGCGCCGGTCGCGGAATTCGATCACCTCGGGAAAGTTGTGACCGGTGTCGACGTGCATCACCGGAAAGGGCAGCGGAAGTGGCCGAAACGCCTTCTCCGCCAGCCGAAGTAACACGATCGAGTCCTTGCCGGCCGAGAACAGCAGGACCGGGCGCTCCAGCTCGGCGACCACTTCGCGGATGATGTGCACCGCTTCGGCTTCCAGCAGCCGCAGCTCGTCGACGCGCTTGGTCTCCACCACTGAAATCATTGGCGCCGTTCCTCCTCATCGCTTCGCTCTGCATCGTCACCGGCGCGGCTCATAGCGGTAAGCCCTCTCTTTCGGCATCTTCGCGATAGCGGTCTACCCATTCGTCGGAGCGTTTATCCGCCTGGCGTTCCAGTACCGGCTCCGGCGCGAGCCCTCGATTGAGCCCCAGCGACTCGAGGACGTCGCCGACAACCTGAGTCAGGTTGCGCCACAACAACGGATAGGGAATTTCCAACGGTGTGACGCCCTCTTCGGCGAACCAGTTTCGCCAGCCCTCTTCCTGGGCTCGCAGCATGGTAATGACGTGGGCGATGGCGCCGGCGTGATACGTGGCGCGCTCATCGCGGATCGGGTCGGGCCGGCCACGCCAGACCCGCGTCTGTACCGCCCGCCAGAACGACACCGCCTGCGACACGACGTCGGGCCGGTAGATGTAGACGAGCAGGGGGTCCTGTCCCACCACATCGCGGATCGCGGAGAGCAGGCCGTCACCGGATCGATCAGGCAGTCCGTTGGCGCGGTCCAGCAGCAGCGGCGTCTGGTTCCACATCAGCTTGCCGCCCCAGACGCCGTTCGGCGTCCGTCCGACCGTGCGGATGTAGTCGCGCCAGATCTCGGGCGGCGCGAGGTCGGGTTTGCCGGCATCCAGCGGATCGAGCAGGCTCAGAATCGACTCGTCATCGACGTCGGCGAACCATTCGCGTGGCTGCGGCGACTGACTGGTGGACGGAAGGTACTGGAAAAACTCCTGCGGCTCACCGGCCACACCGGTCGCCCGCAGCGACTCGACCAGCAGGGTGCTGCCACTGCGCTGAGAGGCCAACACCAGATATGCCGACGGGCGATCTGTCACCTGCGCAGCTTAGCTGACGGAATATTGTTGCCACTCTTTCAATTACCGTCACGGTGAACATAACTGTTGCATGGATTCGCGGCCGTTCACGAGATTCGTTCGGCGGCCCGCAGTCCCAGCGAAAGTAGCAGCCGGACATCAGGATCGGCCAACGATGTTGTGAGCATCGTCTCTATTCTGCGGACTCGGTAGCGCACGGTGTTGGGGTGCACATGCAGTTGCTCAGCTGCGGCCGCGACGTCGCCGAATGCGTCCAGATACACCCGCAGCGTCTGGGCCAGTGCCGGGTCGCGGGCCTGTAGCTCGCGCACTCGCGGGTCCACCAGTCGTTCGTCGGCGCCGACCAATGTGACGATCTCATCGAGCAGTACGGTGGTCCGCGCTTCGGCCAGCGATGTCACCGCTGCGAACGAATCTGGATGGCGCTCAACACTATCCAGCACGCGATCGACCTCCGCCCGCACCGCGGGCAGGCCGGCCAGCCCAGGCAGCGGGGCGGCGACCACCGCGCGCAGCTGCAGCCCCAGTTCGGTGTGCAGCCCGCCGATGGTGCCGCGAATCCAGGACTGCAGCGACGACCGTTTGGTCGTCTGGGGGAACAACACATACACCCGCGACCCGCGCGATCCCACCTGTGCGTCGGCGCGAAAAGCGTTGGCGCTCAGCGCCAAGACGTCGGCCAGCCGGTCGTGCCGGCCTCGGCTGCCTGAGTTGTCGAAGGCGACCAAAGCAGCCTGACCGTCGGCGAGGACACCCAACTCCCGCGCGATCGCATCGATGTCGGTGGGTCCGCTGTCGGTGAGACCGAGCAGCTGCTGTGCGTGCAGCGCGTGCGTCGACGGCCTAGCCGTCAGCCGGGACATGATGCGGGCGGCCAGCACCGCGGCGCCGCGCAGCACCTCCTCGGCGTCGTCTGCCAACGGCCGGGAGCCCTGTTGCACCCAGATCGTGCCGGCGAAACCGGGCGCCCGACGGGCGGACTGGTGAATGCCGACGGCCAGCCGGGGTCGTAGACCCAGCTCCGGCCGCTCCGCGACGCGGACCACATCGCCGCCGGACCGCAGCGCGTCGAAGATGCCCCATTGCCCGATCCACGTCAGATGCTCGGGCGGCCCGGCGCGACCCAGGATCGACAGCCGCCGCAACTCGTCGGCCTCGTCGTTGGACGCCGAGTAGGCCAGCACATGCGACTGCTCGTCTTCGATACTGACCATGCCGTGAATGCGGTCGGCCAGCGACTGCGCAAGGCCGAACAGATCGGTGCCGGAGTCGTGTGGGGCGGTGCCGTGGTGCTCCAGGACGTGATCGACCAGCCGGTACAGCCGCTCCCAGCGGGCCCGCGGATCCACGGCCACCATCGCAGTCCCCGTCGCGACCGCCTTGGCGACCAGCGCATCGGAAGGCTCTTTGGCGAAGACGGCCACCGGCGGCTGCCCGGCCGGGCCGGTGTCACATCGTTGCAGCCAGTGCTGCGCCTCGGTGTCGGAGACACCGACCAGGAAGAATACGTCGGCGGAGTCCGCGCCCCGGCCCATCCCGAGCCGGACATCGTCGGAATCGATCAGTGCTGCCGAGGCGACGGTCCGGTCGAGGCCGCGAGGTGCCTCGACCAACCTCGCCATCGTCGTATCCAGGGCCAACAGCAGCTGGCCGAGCCCGACGCCGTCCGTCCGCATGTTGTCCGATTGTACTAGCTGACGGGCCAAACCTTGTCCTATCGGCCAATAAGACGTGACCTCCGCGCTGAGATGCTGAGACATGGACGCGATTACCGATGTTCCGCAGCCCGTCAACGAACCAATCCACGACTACGCGCCGCACTCGCCCGAGCGGGCCCGGTTGCAGACCGCGCTCGCCGAACTCGCCGATCATCCGATCGATCTGCCGCACGTCATCGGTGGCACCCACCGAATGGGCGACGGTGAGCGGATCGACGTCGCGGCGCCCCACCGGCACTCGCTGAAACTGGGCACGCTGACCAACGCGCTGCACCGTGATGCCGCAGCGGCCGTCCAAGCGGCGTCGTTGGCCCGAACAGATTGGGCGGCAACGCCGTTCGACGAGCGCGCGGCGATCTTTCTGCGCGCCGCCGATCTGCTTGCCGGCCCGTGGCGGGAGAAGATCGCCGCGGCGACGATGCTCGGGCAATCCAAGACCGCGTATCAGTCCGAGATCGACGCGTCCTGCGAGACGGCAGATTTCTGGCGATTCAACGTCGACTTCGCCCGCCAGATCCTGGCCCAGCAGCCACTGAGCGCCCGCGGTGAATGGAATCGCACCGACTACCGCCCGTTGGACGGATTCGTCTATGCGATCACGCCATTCAACTTCACCTCGATCGCGGCGAACCTGCCCACCGCTGCCGGCGTTGATGGGAAACACCGTGGTGTGGAAGCCGTCGGTGACACAGACGTTGTCGGCGTACCTGACCATGCAACTGCTGGAGGCGGCCGGACTGCCGCCCGGTGTGGTGAACATGGTGACCGGCGACGGCTATGCGGTATCGGAAGTGGCGCTGGCCGATCCACGGCTGGCAGGAATTCACTTCACCGGATCGACGGCGACCTTCCAGCACCTCTGGCAACAGGTCGGCGCGAATATCGAGCGCTATCAGAGCTATCCGCGTCTGGTGGGCGAGACCGGTGGCAAAGACTTTGTGCTCGCCCATCGTTCGGCGCGGCCAGATGTGCTGCGTACCGCGCTGATTCGCGGCGCATTCGACTACCAGGGCCAGAAGTGCTCGGCAGCGTCACGGGCGTTCATCGCGCACTCGGTGTGGCAGCGGATGGGCGACGACTTCCTGGCCGCCACGGCCGAACTGCCGTTCGGCGACATCGCCGACCTGACCAACTTCGGCGGGGCGCTGATCGACCGGCGCGCGTACGCGAAAAACGTCGCCGCCATCGAACGTGCGAAAAGCGCAGCGGGGATCACGATCGCCGTCGGCGGCCAATACGACGACAGCGAAGGTTATTTCGTACGTCCGACTGTGCTGCTGTCCGACGACCCGACGGACGAGGCCTTCGCCACCGAGTACTTCGGCCCACTGCTGTCGGTCTATGTCTACCCCGACGATGACTTCGACCGGGTTCTCGACATCATCGACACCGGATCGCGCTACGCGCTGACCGGTGCGGTGATCGCCGACGACCGCGACGCCGTGCTCGCCGCACAGAACCGATTGCGGTTCGCGGCCGGCAACTTCTACGTCAACGACAAGCCGACCGGGGCGGTGGTGGGTCGCCAACCGTTCGGCGGCTCCCGCGGGTCGGGTACCAACGACAAGGCGGGCTCGGCGCTGAACCTGTTGCGCTGGACTTCCGCTCGCTCGATCAAGGAGACGTTCGTGCCGGCCACCGATCACCGCTACCCGCACATGGCGCCGGAATGACCGGCCTTTCGCCAAGACGCTGCGCCCGGCGATACTGGCCGCCAGCCGCTCGCACGGCTTGCAGCACACCGCCGAACGGTTGACAGTCACCCGCAGGATGGTCGATCGATTCGTGCCCGGTGAGACACTAGATCGAGTGCTGGACAGCACTGCGGCACTGCGTGATTCAGGCCGCCTGGTCAGCATCGACTATCTGGGTGAGCAAGTCACCGATGCCGCCGGCGCGGATGCCACCGTGACTGCCTACCTCGATCTGCTCGACGCGCTGGGCCGACGGCCGGATGCCACCCGGGACAACGTGCGCCCGCTGGAGGTGTCGCTGAAGCTGTCCGCATTGGGACAGGCGCTGAACCGCGACGGCGAGAAGATCGCGCTCGCCCATGCCCACCGCATCTGCGAGCGGGCCGAGCAGATCGGCGCCTGGGTGACCCTGGATGCCGAGGACCACACCACCACCGATTCCACCCTCTCGATCGCCGCCGATCTGCGCACCGACTTTCCTTGGCTGGGCGTGGTGTTGCAGGCCTATCTTCGGCGCACGGTGGGCGACTGCGAGCAGTTCGCCGCGTCGGAGGCCAGGGTTCGGCTGTGCAAGGGCGCCTACGACGAACCCGCGTCGGTGGCTCACCGGGATGCGGCGGCGGTCACCGCCGCCTACCTGCGTTGCCTTCGGGTGTTGATGGCCGGGCCCGGGTATCCGATGGTGGCCTCGCATGATCCGGTGGTCATCGACGCAGTGGCCACGATGGCACGCGAAACAGGCCGAGCCACCGATGATTTCGAATACCAGATGCTGTACGGCGTTCGTGACCCCGAGCAGCGACGCCTCGCGTCGGCGGGCAACCGGGTCCGGGTCTATGTGCCGTTCGGCACCCAGTGGTACGGCTACTTCATGCGGCGACTGGCCGAGCGGCCGGCCAACCTGACGTTCTTCATGCGGGCGTTGGCGCAGCGCGGTCACTGACGGTCGCAAGCGCGGCGTCGCCGGGCGCAGCGGGCCGTCACTTCGGCAGCGGTCGCAAGCGCGGCGAAGCCGGGCGCAGCGGGCCGTCACTTACGGCACTGACGGTCGCAAGCGCGGCGTCGCCGGGCGCAGCGGGCCGTCACCAACGGCACTGACGGTCGCAAGCGCGGCGTCGCTGGCGCTTACGACGGGCGCGCCACGATCACCGGCTTTCGGACGGCTTGCGCGACTGCGTTGCTGACCGAGCCCAAGAGCATGCCGGCCAGGGCGCCACTTCCGTGACTCCCTACGACGACAAGCTGGGCTGACTCCGATGCGTCGACGAGCGCATGCGCTGTTCGATTGGACACGAGTTGCTCGTGCACAGACACGTCGGGATAGCGTTCCCGCCAACCCTCGAGAGCCTTGGTCAGAAGGTGACCTTCTTTGGCCGTTGTCGGTGACCAGTCGTAACCGGGAATTGCGTTCATATCGATGTCATTCCACGCGTGCAGCGCTATCAGGTCGGCGTTTCGGAGGTGTGCTTCCTCGAACGCGATTGCCGTAGCGAGATCTGAGGTTGAGCCGTCGATTCCGACGAGCACGGGACCCTGTCCGGGATGTGGCATCTCTGGATCGTCATGCCGAATGAGCGCAACGGGACAGTGCGCGTGCCGAATGAGTCCAGCGCTGACTGAGCCGAGCACACTGCGAGACAATGCCCCGCGCCCGCGGGAGCCGACGACGATGAGTTCGGCGTCTTTGGATTGCTCGACGAGGGTCGGCACGGGGGTAGAAGAAGACAGCAATTCGCCATTGATGTGTATCTGCGCGGTATCGCCGATGGCGTCACGGGCGATCGTCGCCGCATGTGCGAGCAGACTGCGGCCCTCCGCTTGTTGCTCTTCCGGCGTTTCTTCGAGGACTGGCGCCTGCGACCACGTCGCGGCGGCGGAACTCTCCACGTGCACGACGGTGAGCGGTAAGCCGCGGAGTGCCGCATCGCGCGCGGCCCAACCAACGGCGGCATCTGATGCCGGCGATCCGTCTATGCCGACGATGATCCCGTAACGCTTGGTTGTCGAGACCATTGTGATCTCCTTTCGTCGAGAAGAACGCTAATGCAGCTTCGACGTCCGCCCGGCGTCAGCAGGCGTCGGTTGTGTGTCGTGACACTGAACGGTCGTTGGCGAGCCCCTGAACGGCATGCGCACGCACGAAATCGGCAGCGACATCCGAGGCCCGTCCCTGTCTAACAGCCACGGTGTGCCTAACAGCGAGAACAGGATTCGGGCGAACCACTCGCCCGCTGACGTGACGTCGAGGTCTTTGCGGACGCGCGGCGAAGCCCGGCTGCTCCTCGGTCGACTCAGGTCGGTTGTTGACCCGCGGTCGATCTTGGTCGGTCAATGTTCGGGGCGCTGCCGATAATCCACTCCTGTGCTTGCGCGAATTGTCCACCGGAAAAGTGCCGGACGCTGGCTGACACGAAGTGTGACGCCAAATGTTCTGCAACATCGCCGATGTGCGAGTCGGTAACCAGGGCGACCTTCTTGACGCGTTCGTGATGGTCCCGGACGAAATGAAAGTGGTTGACCATAGCGCCGAAGCTGTGCCAACCCGGGAAGGTTGGGGCGTCGATGATAACGCCGGCAAGATCGCCGGTTGCGGCAGTGTGAGCGTCAACTGCCTTGGTCAGCTCGGTGAAATCGTCCTTCTCAATTACGGACTTGGGCCGCACAACCAGGATGGAATTTGCCGCGTCCAAACTGTATTCGATCACCACGTGCTCCTAGCGTTAGATGCTTTGAGGGTTACGGTTCTGTGCTGCTCGCTCGGATACGCTCAGGATGGACGCGCCACGATTACCGGTCTGCGAACCGATTGAACGAGCGCATTGCTGACTGAGCCCAAAAGCGTGCGGGTCAAGGCGTTCGATCCGTGGCTTCCGACGACGACAAGCTGCGCCGATTCGCATTCTCTGACAAGTGCGCGGGCCGGGCGCTCGCACACAAGGCGTTTGGTCACCTTCACGTCGGGATAGCGTTCTTGCCAACCCGCCAACGCCTCCGTGAGAAGGCGCTGCTCTTCTTCCTCCACCGCTGACCAGTTCACTCCCGGCAAAGGGATACGTTCTTCGTCACTCCATGCGTGCAGCGCGACCAGATGCACGTGGCGACGGGAGGCTTCGTCGAACGCGATCGCGATGGCGCGCTCGGAGGTTGGTGAGCCATCGATCCCGACGACTACCGGATCTGCTGCCGAACTTCGGGTTTGCCCGTCTTCGTGGATGACGGCTACGGGACAATGTGCGTGCCGCACCAGGCCGGAACTCACCGAGCCGAGAAGGCCGCGGCTCAATGCTCCGCGCCCATCGGTGCCGACCACGACCAGCTCGGCGTGTCGAGACAAGTCGACCAGAGTAGGAACGGTGGCCGAGAACAGCAACTCGCCGTCGACGTGTATGTGCGCGCTGTCGTTGACGGCGCCCTGGGCGATCTTCGACGCGTTCTCGAGCATCCTGCGCCCCTCGGCCTGCTGCCATCCCTTCAGTTCTTCCAAAGCCGGGGCCTGCGACCACGTCGGGGCGGCGGGGTTCTCCACGCGCACCAACGTGAGGGATGTGCCGCGCACGACCGCGTCGCGCGCTGCCCACTCGACCGCACTATCGGATGCCGGCGATCCGTCGACACCGACGATGATGCCGTATTGCTTGCTCTGCGAGGACATCTTGATCTCCTTAAGTCAAACACGACGCTATGCCGCTCGCAGCGGCCCGGCGTGAGTACTTGGTCCCTACTCGGACGGTCGTTGGTCGCTTCGTGAGGTGCGCCGGACGCCGATCGCCACCTCACGCCGTTTCGGGATCTGTCAGACGGGTATCGCCTGTACATGAAAGCCGTCACCTGGCAGGGCAAACGCGACGTTCGCGTCGAGTCGGTGCCTGACCCCAAGATCGAAGAACCCACCGACGCCATCATCGAGGTGACGTCAACCAACATCTGCGGTTCAGACCTGCACCTCTACGAAGTCCTCGGCGCGTTTATGAAACCCGGTGACATCCTCGGCCACGAACCGATGGGAATCGTGCGTGAGGTCGGCACCGAGACGGGAGATCTGCGGGTCGGCGACCGCGTGGTTATCCCGTTCCAGATTTCCTGCGGCAGTTGCCATATGTGCGACAAGCAGCTCTACACTCAATGCGAGACGACCCAGGTGCGCGATCAGGGAATGGGTGCGGCGCTGTTCGGCTATTCAGAGCTCTACGGCGAGGTCCCCGGTGGCCAGGCCGAGTTGCTGCGGGTGCCGCAAGCTCAGTTCACCCACATCAAAGTGCCTGAAGGCCCGCCGGATTCGCGATTCGTCTATCTCTCCGACGTGCTCCCGACGGCCTGGCAGTCAGTTGAGTACGCAGACATTCCGGACGGCGGGACCGTCGCCGTGCTCGGCTTGGGCCCGATCGGGGACATGGCCGCGCGCATCGCCCACCATCTCGGTTACCGGGTGATCGCCGTCGATCTGGTGTCCGAGCGTCTCGCCCGCGCAGAGGAGCGCGGCATCCAGACCGTCGACTTGCGCGAAGTCGGCTCGGGTCTCGTTGAGGTCATCCACGACCTGACCGACGGCCGTGGCGCGGAGTCGGTGATCGACGCGGTGGGTATGGAAGCGCACGGCTCACCGGTCGCCAAATTGGCCCAGACGGCGACCGGACTGTTGCCGGACGCGATCGGCAAACGGCTGATGCAGACCGCCGGTGTGGATCGGCTCAGCGCGCTGTACTCCGCCATCGACATCGTGAAGCGCGGCGGCACGATTTCGCTGATCGGCGTCTATGGCGGGATGGCCGATCCGCTGCCGATGCTCACCCTGTTCGACAAGCAGGTGACGCTGCGGATGGGACAGGCCAACGTCAAGCGGTGGGTGGACGACATCATGCCGCTGCTGACAGACGACGACCCACTCGGCGTCGACACGTTCGCGACACATGTGTTGCCTCTCGACGAGGCCCCGCACGCCTACGAGATCTTTCAGAAGAAGCAGGACGGCGCGGTCAAGGTGATGCTGCGGCCCTAGGCGCCGCGCGCGCGGTCTCGGGCGCTCGTTGGCGAAACCCCGAACGACGTGGGTGCGCACGAAATCCGCCACCACGTCCGGGTCGTCCATGTTCAGCGTGGACGACGGTGTGCTGAACAGCGAGAACAGGATTCGCGCGAACCATTCACCGCTAGCCTGGATGTCGAGGTCCTTGCGCACCTCGCCGGTGAGCTTGGCGGCGGCCAGGTGTGGCGCCAGGAAGTCGACGCATTCGCGGAGCAACACCGCGGCGTCCTTGGTCAGCAACAGACTGACCGCTTCTTCGTCAAAGTACTTCTCCGAAGCGATGACCCGCCGCGCCTGCGTGACGAAGACGGCTGCGCGGGCGAGCTTGTCCTCCAATGAGCCGCCGCGGTCCATCGCCGTGGACATCTGCCGATAGAACTGCTCGGAGGTGTGTTCGGCGCACGCCTCGACGATGGCGGCCTTGTCGCGGAAGTACTCGTAGATGGTGCTGCGCGAGACCCTTGCCGCCCTGGCGATGTCGACGATCGTCGCCTTCTGCAGCCCCTGTTTGCGGAAGCAGGCGTAGGCGGACTCGATGATGAGTTCGCGGGTGTCGGTCGCAGGTGACGCGTGCGTCATCGAATCATCCACTCGACGCGAGAATCAGCCCGCTGGTCGGCACCCCGGTACCCGAGGTGACGAGGACGTTTTCGACGTTGTCGACCTGGTTGTGCGACGTCCCGCGAATCTGGCGGACGCCCTCGGTGATCCCGTTCATCCCGTGGATGTAGGCCTCGCCGAGCAGACCGCCGTTGGTGTTGATCGGCAACTCGCCACCCAGTGACAGGCGCTCCACGGTGGCGAAGTCCTTCGCCTCACCGCGTCCGCAGAATCCGAGTTCCTCGAATTGGGTGAACACGAAAGGCGTGAAATGGTCGTAGATGAAAGCGGTTTGGATGTCGGTAGGCTTGAGCCCCGAATCACCCCACAGCTTGTTGGCGACCACACCCATCTCGGGCAGCCCGGTGATGTCGTCGCGGTAGTAGCTGGTCATCATCTCGCCGTTGTAGGCAGCGCCCTGAGCTGCCGCGGAGATGACGGCCGGGGGCTGGCGCAGATCGCGGGCGCGCTCGGCGCTGGTGACGACCAGTGCGACGCCGCCGTCGCTCTCCTGGCAGCAATCCAGCAGCCGCAGCACGGGTTCGATGATCCACCGCGAATTCTGATGGTCTTCCAGCGTGATCGGGCGCTGGTAGAACCAGGCGTCGGGGTTGGTGGCGGCGTGGGCCCGGTCGACGACGGCGATCCGGCCGAAGTCCTCGTTGGTGACGCCGTAGGTGGACATGTAGCGCTGCGCGTGCAGGGCGACCCACGCTGCGGGAGTGAGCAATCCGAACGGGGCGTAGTGCGCCATGAACAACGGGGTCTCGGCGCTGGTGCGGCCACTGCCGCCGAAGCGCATCCCGGAACGTTCGTTGAAGGCGCGGTAGCAGACCACGACGTCGGCGACACCCGCCGCTACGGCCATCGCCGCGTGCGCGACGGTTCCGGCCGCCGCGCCACCGCCGTGCGGGACGCGTGAGAAGAAGGTCAGATCGCCGATTCCGACGTTGCGGGCGACCTCGATCTCGTCGCTGGAATCCATGGTGAACGTGACCATGCCGTCGACCTCGCCGGGGGACAGGCCGGCGTCGTCGAGTGCGGCGCTGACCGCCTCGCACGCCAATTGCAGTTCGCTGCGGCCGGATTCCTTGGAGAACTCGGTCTGGCCGATACCGGCGATCGCGGTCGTTCCGGCCAGCTTCGACACCGTCATGCGCCGGCCCCGTCGAGCAGGCTCACGACCGCGGTGCCGGAGACATGGTTGCCGAGACTGTTGGCGGCTTGGAAGGTGACCTCGACGAAATTCTCGCCGTCCGAGCCTTCGCTTTTGCCGGTGACGCTGCCGGTGAAGCGCAGCGGGTCATCCGGAAATGCACGGCACGCCAAGGCGAATCGCCAGTTTGGTGACCATCGCCTCGGGACCAGCCCAGTCGGTGAGGAACCGTACGCAGTAGCCGTTCGACGTCAGGATGTTCATGAACAAGTTCGGTGAGCCCTGCTGTTTGGCGTAGGCCGCGTCATGGTGCACCGGCATGAAGTCGCGGGACGCGATCGCGCCGGCGACGATCATCGTGGTGGTCACCGGGATCTCCAGCGGTGTCACCTCGTCGCCGACGTCGATGTCGGCCCACCGCAGGGTGGAGGTGCGGGATTTGGCGGTCGTCATAGCCGTCCTTCCGGGTATGTGCTGCCGAGGTGGACCAGCTGCTGCGTGGCCGACCCCAAGGTGAGCTCGTTGTGCTTGGCCCACAAGAAATATCGATGCAGGGGATAGGTGGTGTCGATCCCGATCCCGCCGTGCACGTGCTGGGCGGTGGCCGCGATCCGGGCGCCGGCCTCGGCGGCCCAGAACTTCGCGACCCGGGCCGCCCGGTCCGCCGGCCGGCCCTCCGCGATCAGCCAGGCCGCGTGCCAGGTGGTCCACCGGATCGCCTCCAGGTCGATGAACCCGTCGGCCATCCGCTGCTGAACCGCCTGGAAGCTGCCGATCGGCCGGCCGAATTGCTCACGGCCAGTGGTGTATTCGGCTGCCATCCGTAGTGCGCGTTCTGCCACGCCGACCTGGATCGCGCACAACCCGACCAGGGCGCGGGTGTGCAAAGATTCGACAATGTCGTCAGGACCGTCCAGCTTGTCCGTCACCGCAACCGTTGCGCCGTCCAGGAATACGTCGGCGTGCGGCTCGCGGTTGGTGGTCGTCACCGGCCGGATCTCGACGCCCGCGGCGTCGGTCGGCAGCAGGAACAGGCCCACCTCGCCGTCGGTACCGTCCTCGATCGCGGCGGGGATCAGCAGGGTGTCGGCGAGCTGACCGAACGAGACCAGTTCTTTGACGCCGTCCAGCCGCCATGTCGCTCCGTCGCGACGGGCGGTGGTGGCCGGCCTCGTCGGGTCGGAGCGGCCGGGCTCGTGCAGACCCGCGGACAGGATCCGGGTGCCGTCGATGACGCCGGGCAGGAAGCGTTGCTGTTGCTCGGGACTACCGTGCCGCGCGATCGGGTCCGCACCCAGCAGCAGCGTCGCGTAGGCGGGCACCGGCGCGACGGTCGAGCCGACTTCGGCCAGCAGCACGCCGAGCTCGACGAAGCCACCGCCGTTGCCGCCCAACGACTCCGGCAGCGCGGTGCCCAGTAGGTCGACACCCGCCAGCTCCTTCCACAGCGCGGCGTCGTAGCGGGACTCGCCGGCTTCGAGTTCAGTCAGCCGCTCGGGGGTGGCGCGACGTTCCAGCACGTCGCGGGCCAGCTTGCTGATGGTCTCCTGCTCTTCGGTGAACGTGAAGTCCATGTCAGCCCGCCGGCCGGAACTGGTGCAGCACAAGCTCTCCGTCGAACTCGCGGTAGTAGACCTCGACCGGCATCCCGACCTGGACATCGGCCGGGTCGATGTCGGTCAGGTTGGACACGATCCGGACATCTTCGTCGAGCTGTATCAACGCGACGATGTAGGGATAGTCGAAGAACGGGAACTGCGGCTGGTGCGGCATCACGTAGCTGTAGACGGTGCCGCGACCCGACGACTCGATCGCTTCCCATTCCAGCGAGCGGCATTTCGGGCACATCGGCTGCGGTGGATTGCGCACCGCCCCACATCCCTTGCAGCGCTGGATCAACAGCTTGTGATCGCGCAGCCCGTTCCAGAAGAATTCGGTGTCCGGGCTGATGGCCGGCGCCAGTCGGGTCGCCATCAGTTCGCCGGCTTGAATCGCAGGACCCGGAATCGTTGCTTGCCAAGCACTTCACCGTGCTGATCGCTGTATGTGAGCACCCAGGTGACGAAGAACCCGGTGCCCAGCGCCGTCGTCTTCTCGTCGGAGACCTCTTCGTACACCGACGTCGCGCTGATCTCGTCGCCCAGCTTGGGGTAGCGGTTGATCTCGAATTCCGAGTTGGTCGCGACGATGCTGGTGTATCCGGCCTCGTCGAGAAACGCGGTGGGGTTGTTGGTGATTTCGACGGGGGAGCCGCCGCGCTCACCGATCCCTTCGAGTTTCGGCGCCGGCATGGTCCAGGTCTGCAGCATCACCGGTGGCGACACGATGCCACCGAACCGGGACTTCGCCGCGAACTCCGGATCGAGGTACACCGGGTTCATGTCGTCGAGTGCGTACGCCCAGTGCCGGATCATCGGCTGATTTACCGGATCCGGCGCCAGCGAAGGCTTTGCCGAGCCGCCGGTGTGTTTGCCGACGAGGGCCTTCAGTTGGGCGTGCAAGTCCGTGTCGGTCACTGGGAGGATCCTCCTGATTTGTCGGTTGCGCGAAGGTCGCGTGGAGCGCGCGGCATGCCCAGTCCGGCCATCGCGATGATGTCCCGTTGAATCTCGTTGGCCCCGCCACCGAAGGTGCTGATGACCGCGACCCGGTAGGCAGACTCCAAGGCGCCGCGCAGCGGGGCGTCGGCGCCGCGGCGTAATCCGTTGTGGTCGAGCACTTCCAACAGCTGACGGGCGACCAGCGGAGCCAGCTCGGTGCCGAACACCTTGGCGGCCGAAGCTTCCCCCATGTCCAGCACACCTTTGGACATGGCCGCATTCACCCGAAGGTTGATCAGCTTGTAGGCCGCGACCTCCGCCTCGACCCGGGCCAGTGCCTGCTGAACCCAGGGCTTGTCGATCACCCGGCCGCCGTCGAGTTCGGTGTCGCGCGCCCACTGCAGCGTCTGCTCGAAGAGCGGCTCGAGTGCGCCGAGGTTGCCCAGCGCGGCGCGTTCGAAGTTCAGCTGGGTGGTGATCAGCTGCCAGCCCTGATTCTCACCCGCCACGATCGCGCTGGCCGGCACCCGGACGTTGTCGTAGAAGGTGTAGAAGGTGGAGACGCCGGGCATGGTGTGCAGTGGCTGCCAGGAGAACCCGGGCGACGAGGTCGGCACGATGAAGATCGAAATACCCTTGTGCTTCTTGGCATTTGGGTCGGTGCGGGCGGCCAGCCAGATGTAGTCGGCGTAACCGGCGCCGCTGGTGAACATCTTCTGGCCGTTGATCAAGTAGTCGTCGCCGTCACGGACAGCGGTGGTGCGCAACGACGCCAGGTCGCTGCCCGCGCCCGGCTCGGAGTAGCCGATGGCGAACTCGACGCTGCCGTCCAGGATTGCCGGCAGGAACTGCTGCTTCTGCTCCTCGGTGCCGTAATGCATCAGTGTCGGCCCGACGGTGTTCAGTGTCACCAACGGGATCGGCGCGTTCACCCGCCGGGCCTCCTCGGCGAAGATGAACTGCTCGATCGCCGAGAAGCCGCGCCCGCCAAACTCTTTGGGCCAGCCGACGCCGAGCAGGTCGGCCGCCGCCAGGGCCTGAACGCATTCGCGCACGGCCGGGCCGCCTTCGATCCGTTCGCTGACGGCAGCCTGGCGCTGCGGCGTCATCACCTGTTGCATCGTCGCGCGGATCTCGTCGCGCAGCCGCTCCTGCTCGTCGGTGTATTCGAGGCGCATCTTCTCAGACCCCGAGCCTCACCGGCATCCGCTTGACGCCGGGAACCATGGTGGCCCGCATCCGGTCGACCTGGCCGACCAGTTCGAGCCGCGGGAAGCGGCGCAGAAGTTCCTCGAACATCACCGTCGCCTCCAGACGCGCCAATTGTGCTCCGATGCAGGAGTGTTCACCGCACCCGAACGCGATGTGCGGGTTGGGGTGGCGGGTCACCTTGAACTCTTCGGAGTCGGGTCCGAAGACGTCCTCGTCGCGGTTGGCCGATTGGTAGAGCATCACCACTACGTCGCCCTCGGCGATCCGCTGACCGCGGATCTCCACGTCGACGGTCGCGGTGCGGGCCATGTGCACCACCGGGCTGTTCCACCGCAGCATCTCCTCGACGGCGCCGGGGATCAGCGACGAATCGTCGACCAGCAGGCGCTGCTGATCGGGATGCGCCATCAGCGCCAGCGTGCCCAGCGCGATCAGGTTGCGCGTCGTCTCGTTGCCGGCCACCAGCAGCAGGAACGCGAAATTCAGCAGGTCCTCGTCGGTGAGCCGGTCGCCGTCGATTTCGGCACCGGCCAGCACCGACAGCAAGTCGTCGCGCGGCTCGACTCGCCGTGCGCCGATCAGCTTCTGGAAATACTCGAACAACTGGCCGGCGGCCACCAGCGGGTCGAGTTCGATCTCCGGGTCGGCGGTTCCGGTGGCCGCGTCCGACCAGGCCCGGAACTGCTCCCAGTCGTCGGGCGGCGCGCCGATCAGCTCGGCGATCAGCCGGGTGGGCAGCGGAGCGGCGATCTCCTCGGCGAACTCGTGCACCGAATCCGGCTCCAGACCGTCGAGAATGCCGCGGACCAGCTCGCGGATCTTGGGCTCGAGCACCGAGACGCGGCGCCGGGTGAAGCCGGAGTTGATCAGCTTGCGCATCTGCCGGTGCCGGGGCGGGTCGGTGAAGATCAGGCTCCCGGGCTGCACCGGGCTCGGCATCGCCGGGTCCGGGATGGTGATGCCCTGGGTCGAGGTGAAGGTGGCCGGGTTGCTCGAGACGAACCGGACGTCCTCGTACTTGAGCAGCGCCCAGAAGTTGGTCACGTCGTTCCAGCACACCGGCGTCGTCGCCGCAGCTCCCGGTAGGCGGGATAGGGATCGCCGGCGTAGAAATCGGGGGAGTGCAGCGGGATAGGCCGAGGCAGATTCCGTGCGCACCCAGGCCTCCTCGACAACGATCGATCGGACATATGACTTCGATCTGTCCGGTGCACTCTGTCTACTCTCGCGGCACCGACGATGTCAATATGCTTGTCGTTGAACTGAAATAGCCCGATTGCCGAGTGACCATTGACGACAGCGACGCACAGGTGTAGACCAAACGTTGAGCCGCCGGACCGTCCAAAGGAATGGATATGGCTGACCCACGCTCGTTGATCGACACCTACGCGGTCTACATCGACGGCCGGTGGGTCGACCCCGACGGACCGGGGCCGGGGGTCGTTACGACGACGTCAATCCGGCCACCGAGGCGGTGATCGCCTCGGCGCCCGACCCCAGCCAGGCCCAGGTTGGCAGCGCGATCGCCGCCGCCCGAGCGGCATTCGACTCCGGCCCGTGGGCCGACGCCGGACCCGAGCAGCGGGCGGGGTTTCTCAACCAGCTGGGCGAGGCGCTGCTGGCGCATGCCGACGAGTTCTACGCGCTGGCGCAACAGGAATGGGGCTGCACCTCCAACGAGCGGGTGATCCACGTCGAGGGGCCGGCGTTCGCGGCGCTCAACGCCGCCGAACTGGCCACCCATCCCGTCGAAGAGCCGATCGACGCCTACGGCGCCGCGGGAAAGACGCTGCTGCGCTACGAGCCGCTGGGCGTGGTGTCGATCCTGACGCCGTGGAATTTCCCGCACACCCTCAACGTGATGAAAGTCTGCGCCGCGTTGGCCGCGGGCAACACCGTCGTGCTCAAGCCGTCGCCGCTGGCGCCGCTGGCCGGCTTGGCGCTGGCCCGAATCATCGACGAGCACACCGACATTCCACCGGGCGTGGTCAATGTCGTGACCCCGACCGATATCGAATCCAGCAAGCTGTTGACCGTCGACCCCCGAATCGACATGGTCAGCTTCACCGGAAGCTCGGTGGTCGGCCGCGAGGTGATGTCCGCGGCCGGCGCAACGATGAAGCGGCTGCTGCTCGAACTCGGCGGCAAGTCGGCCAGCATCGTGCTCGACGATGCGTCGCTGGATGACGAAGTGCTGCAGCGGATGTTGTTCGAGTCGTGCTCATTCCACGCCGGACAGGCATGCATCCTGCACAGCAGGCTGCTGCTTCCCGATGCGATCCACGACGAGGTGGTCGATCGGCTGGTCGCGTTGGCCCGCGCGGTCAAGGTCGGCGACCCCGCCGATCCGGACGTCACGATGGGACCGCTGATCAGCGACGCGCAGTGCAAACGCGTTCAGGCACATGTGGATCAGGCGATCGACGACGGCGCCAAGCTGGTCGCCGGGGGCGGCCGGCCGGCCGGGCTGGACCGCGGCTTCTACTTCGAGCCGACGATCCTCACCGAGGTCGCGCCGGATTCGACGATCGCCCAGGAAGAGGTGTTCGGGCCGGTGCTGTCGGTGCTGCGCTACCGCGGCGACGACGAGGCGGTACGGATCGCGAACAACTCGCAGTACGGGCTCTCCGGTGCGGTGTGGGGCAACGACGTCGACCGTGCGCTGGCCGTCGCCCGCCGGGTTCGCACCGGTCAGATCGCGGTCAACGGATTCGGCCCGGGCGGCGCGCCGTTCGGCGGGTTCAAGCAGAGCGGGATCGGCCGAGAAAGCGGCGGGATCATCGGAATTCGTCAGTACATGGAGCCGAAGGCCATGGGACTGCCGGCGTGACGCGCGCCGACGACGATGCCGAGCGAAGCCATGTCGAGGAGTGGCGCCAGTGAGCCGGCGCCCTCGACGGGCTGCGGGTCGTCGAAATCGCCGACGAGATCTCGGGTCCGTACTGCGGCAAGCTGCTCGCCGACCTCGGCGCGGACGTCACGAAAATCGAAGCACCAGAGGGGATCCGCTGCGGCGGTGGGGGCCTTTCCCGGCGGCGAGCCCGATCCCGACCGGGCCGGGCTGTTCGAGTACCTCAACGCCGGCAAACGCATCGTGGTCCTCGGCAGCGACAGCCGTGATGAGCTCATCGCCGACGCCGATCGTGCTGATCGACGCGACAGCCACGCCGTCGTGCGGACGACTCCGGTCCTGGTCGTTGTGCGCATCTCGAACTTCGGCCGGCACAGCCCGTTTCGCGATCGGCCAGCGACGCCGCTGACCATGCAGGCGGCATCGGGCTGGATCAGTGCGCGCGATCCCGACCGGCCGCCCGTGCAGGCAGGTGCCCGGATCGCCGAATACGTCGCCGGCGCGTACGCGGCGCTGGGCGCGCTGACCGCGTTGCGCATCGCGTCCTCCGGCGACCGAGGTCGACGTCTCGGTGCTGGAGGCGCTGCTTGTCGACGTTGCCGTATCCGATGCTGATGGCCGAGCGCATGCGTGCGCTGGGTCTGCCGTCCAACATCCGTCAGGCGCCGATGCTGGGTGTGGTCCGCGCCGCCGACGGCTGGGTGGGGATCAACTGCCTCACCGGGCAGCACTGGCTCGACGTGTGCGCGATGCTCGAACTGCCGGAGTACGGCGAGCAGCAGTACGCGATCATGATGGGCGGCCCCGAACGCGCCGAGTTCCTCGCCGCCGCCCAGCCGTGGCTGAGCGAACGGACCGTCGCCGACATCGTGG
Source organism: uncultured Actinomycetota bacterium (assembly GCA_963796825.1). Classification (GTDB taxonomy): domain Bacteria; phylum Actinomycetota; class Actinomycetes; order Mycobacteriales; family Mycobacteriaceae; genus Mycobacterium. Next base: position 232,520 of record CAWCNE010000002.1, on the reverse strand, counting down.
AACTCAGTCAGGCACTGCGGATTCCGGCGGCACCGGTCGCCGACGGCGCCGACGCGCTGCAGTGTCCGCAGTACGTCAAGCGGGACTTCTTCGTCGACGGCGGCAGCGGAGGCTGGTCGTTCCGGCAACCGGGACCGCCGTTCCGGCTCTCGAAAACGCCGGCCGGAACTGCCGCCGCCCAACCGTCGCGCAGAAGTCCGCGGCCCGCGGCTGCCGTGGATCCGTCGCTACCGTTCGCAGGGCTGAAAGTGCTTGATCTGACCACGTTTTGGGCGGGCGGCTATCTCACCTGTTACCTCGGCGCGTTCGGAGCCGATGTCGTCAAAGTCGAATCCATCCAGCGACCGGACGGTTTCCGCTACTCCGGCGCACTTCCGATCGAGGGGGAGGACTGGTACGAGCGTGGCTCGCTGTGGCAGGCCACCAACCTCAACAAGCGCGACATCACCCTCGACCTGACCTCGCAGCGCGGCCGCGACATCGCCTACCGGCTCGCGGCGCAGGCCGACATCGTCGTGGAGAACTTCTCCCCGCGGGTGGTCGAGCAGTTCGGGCTGGACTACGACTCGCTGGTCGCGCTGCGCCCCGACGTGATCGCGGTCCGCATGCCGGGATTCGGCCTGGACGGGCCATGGCGTGACTACGTCGGCTGGGCGCTGAACATCGAGCAGGTCTCCGGCATGTCGGCGGTGACCGGCTACCCGGAAGGTCCGCCGTGCAACGTGCAGGGCCCTGCCGACCCGATCGTCGGAGTGCATGCCGGCATCGCGCTGCTCGCCGCGCTCGAGCATCGCCGTCGCACCGGCGAAGGCCAACTGATCGAGGTCGCGCAGATTGAAGTCGGCGCCGCGGTCACCGCTGAACCCGTGATCGAGTACTCGATGAACGGGATCGTCCGGCCACGCGAAGGCAATCGGCGGCGCGACTACCGCCAGGGTGTCTACCCGACAGCCACCGATGACGTGTGGGTGGCGATCTCGGTGCGCGACGACGCCGACTGGTCGCAGTTGGCCGGCGCGATGGATCACCCCGACCTGCCGGCCGATGACCACGACACCTTCGACGAGGTCGTCGCGGCGTGGACGGGGGCCCTATCGTCCGCCGATATCGTTGCGGCGCTGCGGAACAGAGGTATCCCCGTCGAACAGGTCGTGACGTCGGAGCAGATGTACGACCTCCCCGGCCTCGACCCGCGGGTTCTACGAGGAGTTCCACCACGCGGTCACCGGTCCGCACCGCTATCCCGGTTGGCCGATGCGCATCCTGCCCGGGCCGGCGCGCCATCACCGCTTCGCCCCGCCGACACTCGGACAACACAACGACGAGATCCTCGGCGGTCTCGGGCTGTCCGGCGACGATCTGGCCGCGCTGCGCCGCGACCGGGTGATCGGCGAACGGGCGATGAGTTAGCCTGCAGTCGCGCTTGCGTTGCCTCCGCGCGATCCTCGTTGAGATGCTCGTCAGGTATACAGTCGGGCTTGAAGACTATTTGCAAAGACAAGACGGTGGCACCGCGCGTTCGCCGTGAGAAGTTTCTCTTGCGCAGCCGACTACGTAGCTCGTAACCAGCGTCGTGAAAAGGCTGGGAGGCACACGCAGAATGAACCTGAAGCGCACAGCGGCGGCGACGGTGATCGCGTTCGGGGTCGGCCTGCCGGCACCGGCGACCGCGACAGGGCTGCTCAACGCCGCCCCGCCGGGCCCGCCCCCGAATTGCCCGGCATGCGAACAGGATGCGAATGGTCAGTGGGGCATTCCAGCCAAAAAATGCTGGGCCTACGGGCGCGTCGGAGGAGGAAGCCCGCGAGGCGGGGGCGGCGTCCCGGGATATCTGCCGCCGTGCCCAGGTGGCGCACCAGCGGGACCGCCGCAGAGTTGACCCACTCGGGTCTTTCTTTCTCTTCGCATTACGGGATTGGTTTCGGTGCCATGTGGGTAGGCGCTCAAAGTTAGCCCGTTACACAACACCGAGGAATGAAAGGCCATGGATCTGAAGCGCATAGCTGGCGTGGCGGCGATCGCTGCCGGCGTCGGTATCTCAGCAGTCACGTTCGGGGTCAGCCCTGCCACCGCCGCACCGTTGAACCCACCCGCCGCGCCGACCAGCACACCGGCTCCGGACGAGCCGCAACCCGACGAGCCGACGCCGCCGACAGAGGGCATCGTCGTCCCACACAGCGGGGGATCGGTCCACGGCGGGCACCCGGCAACGGAGGAACCCCAGCCGCTGGAGTGATCCCTGCGAGTCGGACGGGCCCTCAATGCGGGCCGGTCCGATTCTGGGGTCGAATCACGCGGCCTCCAGCGACTTCGGGCGTCAACAGCCAAGTCACGCCGCCGACCAAGTACGCGACACCATCGCGGTCCGGATGCCGGGCTTCGGCCCCGACGGGCCGTGGCGCGATTACGTCGGCTGGGCGCTGAACATCGAACAGGTCTCCGCCATGACGGCGGCAACCGGCTACCCACGGGGTCCGCCGTGCAACGTGCAGGGCCCGCGGATCCCATCGTCGGCGTGCATGCCGGGGTAGCGTTGCTCGCGGCGCTCGAGCATAGTCGTCGCACCGGCGAAGGCAACCGGCGGCGGGGCGTCTGCCAGGGCGTCTATCCGGCCGCCGGCGACGACGCGTGGGTGGCACTGACCGTGCGCGACGACACCGACTGCTCGCGGTTGGCCGACGCGATGGGTCGACAAGATCTGCCACCTGATCACGACGCCTTCGACCAGGCGGTCGCGGCGTGGACACGAAACCAGAATGCCGTCGATGTCGTTGCGGCCCTTCAGGAACGCGATATCCCCGCCGAGGAGGTGACGACGGCCGAGCGCATGTACGACCTGCCCGGCCTCGGCGTCCGCGGCTTCTATGAAGAATTCGACCACACGGTGACCGGCCGGCACCGCTATCCCGGTTGGCCGCTGCGCATCACACCTGGGCCCGCTCGTCATCACCGTTTCGGCGCGCCGACGCTCGGTCAACACAACAACGAGATCCTCGGCGGCCTCGGACTGTCCGGCGAGGATCTCGCCGCGCTTCGCCGTGACCGGGTGATCGGCGAGCGGGTGGCGGGCCCTTGAGCTGGGTTGGCGAATTTTACTGTCGGCAAGAGTTATTCAGGAATGATGAGCGCTGAGGATTGCGGGTGGCGGAAGATCGGGTGGTCATCCGGCCCCACGATCTGGGCAAGCTGGCCGACGTCGGCGCTGCCGATAACGGCAAGAGGGACAAGGTCATCGTTGTCCCTGACGAATTGGGTGACGCCGCCGCGCGTGGTCACAGGGTAAATGTTGACATCGGGGTACCACCGCTTCCACGGTTGCAACCGGTTGTTGAGTTCGTGAGCCGAAGCTTCGACCCCGTCGGCCCCTTTGGTGCCGATAGCGAGCACCGGAAGCTTGTGCAGCTCTGCTTCTCTCATCGCCTGGTCGACGATGATGTCGCGTTGCGGCGAGTCGTCGAGCGCTACCACGATCCAGTTGATCGCGTGTCCCGGGCGATCGGGTTGGGAACGAATCACCGCGACCGGACAACGAGCCTTCTCCGCGACTTCGGTTGCGGTCGAGCCCAACAGCGCCCGGGAATAGCGATTGATTCCGGTGGTATCCAACGCACACCATCTCTGCGTCGTCGGACTCTGAAACGAGAATCACACCGGGTTGCCCGCGGAGGATATCGGTTTCGATTTTGAGCGGTATTTCCTTCGCCTCGACTGCGGCGCGCGCCGCCCGAAGGGATGCCTCAGCGTGTGCGAGGTCGCGTTGGTAGTCCTCCGCGGATGGGTGGGTGGCTTTGAGGACCGCCAGCATGAACAACGGCACCTCACGGCCGGACGCCTCATCTGCGGCCCATTCAGCGGCATGGATGGCTGCTTGCGAGCCATCGATGCCGACGATGACTGTCGGTCCGATTCGATTGGTAGTCATAGCTTCCTCCGTCGCTGGATGTCCTCGATAACGTCAGTGTCCGTGCGCCATGGCGGTGGGTCTGGCGAGCCGGCTCACGTCGACCAGGCGGGTGAGATCCGTTGCGGTGACGATGCCTACAACGCTCCCGCCGTCGACGACGAGGGCGCGGTGCCCATCGCCGGCCGCGAGCCGCTCCATGAGCGCGATGACCGGCTCGTCTGGGGACGCGGTCGTGACTTGGTGCAACGGCACGGCGATCTCACCCACGACGGTGCCGGCCCGACTGGCGGGCGCCACCTGACGTAACTGGGTCAGTGTTACCAGCCCGATGATCGACCCCGCGTGGTCTTCCACCGGATATGCCGAATGCCGGTCACCGAGTAGATACCGTTCGATGAAATCCTGCACGGTCACCCAGGCCGGCACGGTATGAGGATGGGCGGTCATCGCCTGGGCGACACGCACACCGGACAGCGCCTCGCGCGTCAGCAACTGCACCTCGTCCGCATGTGCGGCGGTGAAAATGAACCAGCCGATGAATGCCAACCAGATACCGGCGACCATGGCTCCGGTCAGAAATTCGAGAAATCCGAGCGCAATGAGAGTGAAGGGCAAGAACGCGGCCGGCCCGCGCGGCACTCGAGGCAGCCCGGACCGGGTCGCCGTGTCGCTGCCAGAGCCACGCGCGCAGAACCTGTCCACCGTCCAGGGGGGCACCGGGCAGCAGGTTGAAAACGCCTAGCAGCGCGTTGATCCCAGCTAGCCACCATGCGACGGCGATGACGATTCGCCCGGCGCCCAGGATGTGAAATTGCGCACCGGCAGCGGCGAACAGCGCGGCCAACAAGAGGCTCGTCGCGGGCCCTGCGATAGCGATACGGAACGCGGTAGCCGCTGTCGTGGCTTGACCGCCCAGCCGAGTGACGCCGCCGAAAAGCCACAACGTGACGTCCAGAACCTCGACACCGTGGCGTCGGGCCACGATCGCGTGCGCGAGTTCGTGGGCAAGCAGCGATGCGAGCAGCACGGCGGCGCCGCAGGCACCCGCCACCCAATAGGTGCGCGTCGAGAAGCCGGCTGCGGTGCTGGGCAGCGTCGAAGCCAGGCTCCAGGTGAACAGCCACAGGATGACCAGCACGCCCCAGTCGAGCCTGACCGGGAAACCTGCGATGCGTCCGATCGGTATGCCGTGCATATCTGACCTCCGAAGATCCTGCAGTGGAAGAGATTTCAGCAGTGTGGTTGGCGGCGTCGGGCGACGATGACCGGTACCTGGGCGGCCTGCACGACAGCCAGGCTGACCGAGCCCAGCAGCATGCCCTCGAACCCTCCGCGACCGTGACTTCCGACGACGATGAGTTGTGATGATTCGGCTTCTTCGAGAAGGTGAAGAGCCGGAGCGTCCAAGACAACTCGGCGCTGCACGGTGACATCGGGATAGCGTTCTCGCCAGCCCGCCAACCGCTCGGCCAATGGTTCGGCCCCATTGTCCTGGTCGGCCAACCAGTCACTGCAAGTCTCGGCGTGGGAGTCCGACCACGCGTGCACAGCGATGAGCTCGACACCCCGCCAGGACGCTTCATCGAAGGCGATCGCGATCGCCGACTCCGAGGCCGGCGACCCGTCGACACCGACCACCACCGGCAGTGCGCAGCGCTGCGAAGTACGTCGCTCGTCGTCGTGAATGACGGCCACCGGGCAGTGGGAGTGGTGGATCAGTCCGGTGCTGATGGATCCGAGTAGAACGCGGTGGGCACGGCGGTGACCGCGGCGACCCACCACAATGAGTTGCGCGCGCTTGGACAGGTCGGCCAGAGTCGGGCCGACAGCCGAGAAATAGGCGTCGCCGTACAGGTGCGGGATCGTCCCGTATGGGGCGCTCTGCTTGGAGAGCCTGATCGCCGCCGTGATGATCTCTTCGCCTTCTGTTTGCCGCGCCTCGGTGACCTCGGTGACCTCGGTGGGTGGCGCAACATCGCCCCCGCCGAGAGCTAAGAGCCCCCAGGGCGGTCGCTCGATGACGTGAATGAGGCTCAGCGGGATGTTGCGCATCGAAGCCTCGGCTGCAGCCCAGCGCACCGCCGCGTCCGAGGACGGCGAACCGTCCACGCCGACGACGATTCCCTGGTGCTTCCCCGAGTCTTTCGGCATCACCGGTCCTCTCGCGTTGGTGGGCGCACTACAGCTGAGGTTAGGAACTTGGCGCGCGTCGCGGAGGAGCCATAGGTCCCGACCTTGCAGCCTTCGGACCCTTTGACCGGAACATGCCCGCGCCGGAAGGGGCCGGAGGCGCGTCACGACGAACGACCTCAGCAAGACGGGACTTATGTCCCTACTTTGGTGTTGGGCAGGGTGGTGGAATCCTCTGGGTGGCTGACGATCCCCCCGACTGACCAGATTGCGCGGCGGGCCCGCGGCCGCACCCCCCTTGGCTGCGGGCCCGCCACTTCATCTGCGGTCTGGACAGCGGGGCCCGCTACGGCTGGCGCGCGACGATCACCGGCATCCGCGCCGAGTGCGCTACCGCATCGCTGACCGAACCCAGCAGCATGCCGGCGAATCCACCTCGTCCATGACTACCCACGACCACCAGTTGCGCCGATTCCGAGTGCCGGATGAGTTGGTATGTCGGATGGTCACATTCGACCACCCGCCGGACCGTCACGTCGGGATAGCGTTCCTGCCAGCCGGCCAGTCGCTCGGCGAGGATCCTCTCAGCAGCCGGCTTCATGGCAGGCCAGTCGTTGTCGGGATAGTCGTTGACCTCGACGTCGCTCCATACGTGTAGAGCGACCAGATCGACGCCTCGCCACGACGCCTCCTGGAATGCGATCGCGGTTGCCTGCTCTGATGCCGGTGAGCCGTCGATGCCGACAAGAACCGGCGCTTGAGCCGGATACGGCATCAGCGGGTCTTCGTCGTGAATGATCGCAACCGGGCAGTGGGCGTGGCGGATGAGACTCGCACTCACAGAACCCAACACGCTTCTCACGAAGGGCCCTCGCCCTCGAGAACCGACGACAACCAGGTCGGCGTCTTTGGACAGGTCGACGAGGGTCGGGACGGCCGGTGCGAACAACAGCTCGGTTTCGATCTGCCCGGGACCGCCGTCGGCCGTGGCCTCACGCGCGACGTGCGCCGCCGCATCGAGTAGCTGTTGGCCTTGTTCGACTTGCCAACGTGTGAAGGCCGTCGTGGCCGTCATCGGCGGCAGAGTAAGCCCAATCGGCCGCACAGCGTGGACGAGGGTGAGACCGACCTTGCGTCTCACCGCCTCACGCGCCGCCCAGTCGACGGCGTATTTGGCGGCGGGCGACCCGTCAACGCCGACCATGACGCCCGAATGTGTTGACGGACTGGACATTTGAATCTCCTCGATTGGACGAAGTGGTGAAGGCGGAAGGCCCGAAGGTTTCAGTCGAACGCTCCGTTGGCGCAGGACTTCGGACATCGGCTCGGCGCGGTGTGGGCGCCGGCGCCTTCTCGGTCACCGGCACAAGGCCGACCCGCACCAGTACTTGCGGCACCGCGGCATGGCCCATGAGCGAATGGATCACCTCGCGGGTCGCCGGCAGCTCGGTAAGATGCGTCACCGGACAGGTCGCGAGGCCCGCCATGGTGCAGTCCAGCAAAGTTGCCGAAAGCGCCTCCCCGCAAAGCAAAGCGTCGGCTCGGCCATCGTCGTTGGTGGACAGCAACAGGACCATGGCTTGGTCTTCTGGAATTTCGGCGCGTCGTTCCGATCTGTGGACAACGGGAAAGACTCGTTCGACGCCGACCCGGTCACTTTCGGCCGCCGACACCAGCGCGCTGTGCGGTATTCCCTCTGACTTTTCGAATGGAGCTGTCCACCAGTGTAATTCGTTGTGGTAGGTACTGTCGTAGAGCCGCAGCGACTCCGCAAGTTGGGCTGCCTCGGCCAGCTTCGGGAGCAGTCTGTCGGGAATTGTGTCGACGTGTACCGTTTGGCCGGCGTCGCCCGACCATACTGCGGCGATCGACGTCCAGTCTTGTGGTGCGCGAAACGGCAGTCGGTCCGTGCGACGTGCCCAAATCGCCTGAGCGCGAGCGCGGTCCCGCTCGGTCACAAACTCGATGGGGTCGAATTCGATCGTCGCCAACTGGTCAGGGTTGTCCGAGTTGGGAAACCGCTCGACATGCGCCTGCCATCCCGCGGCGGCCATCGCCACTCGCAGGTGATCCAAAGCTGCGCCACAACTGATCAGCGCTTGCCGGGCCGACAGGTCGGCGTCTATGACGCGACTCGGATCAAGGAACAGGCGGAGTCGACCATCGCTCAACGCCCACTGCCACGGTTGGCTGTTGTGCAGTGACGGGGCGCGGCACGCCGACGTCAGGGCGTTCTGGATGACCTCGCTGTCTAACGTAGTCAACGGCATGGTCTGACCTCCGATGTTCGCTTTCCCCAAGCGCGCCGGATCACGAAGCCGTCCATGGCATCCATATGCCTAGGTCCGTCTCGGGGTTAGAACTAGCGTCGCGTTGTCGAGGTCGTACCCGTAGGGTCCAACGTCCACTGCGGGCAGGCCCTACGGCACCTCTGACGCGGAGTGCGGAAATTCAGGCGCACCAAAAACGGGTGCGGAGCACTGAAAGTCTTGCCGCCGGACCTGATGGGCTAGCCTGCTGACGTGCTGCTGACCTCGCTAGACCCCGCCGATTGTCGCAGGTGGCCACGATCTCGAGGACGCCGTCAGGTTCGGCGACGTCACGCTGAGCCGCAGTGACGTCGTCGGGGCCGCCAACTCGGTCGCCGAACGGATCCGCGGCGCGGACCGGATCGCGGTGCTGGCCACGCCGACCGCGCCGACCGCGCTGGCCATCGCCGGGTGCCTGATCGCCGGTGTGCCGGTGGTCCCGGTGCCGGCCGACGTCGGGCAGGCCGAACGTCGCCACATCCTCACCGACTCCGGCGCACAGGCCTGGCTGGGCCCGGTGCCGGACGCACCGGAGGGGTTGCCGCACATCCCGGTGCGAATGGGCGCGCGGTCCTGGCATCACCAACCCGAGCCGTCGCCGCGCGACACCGCGCTGATCATCTACACGTCCGGCACCACCGGGCCGCCCAAAGGAGTGCAGCTGAGCGGGCAGGCGATCGCCGCTGACCTCGACGCGCTGGCCGAGGCCTGGCAGTGGACCGCCGAGGACACGCTGGTGCACGGCTTGCCGCTGTTTCACGTGCACGGTCTGGTGCTGGGCCTGCTCGGATCGCTGCGAGTCGGAAATCGCTTCGTGCACACCGGAAAACCGACACCGGAGGCCTACGCTGCGCCGCTCGACGGCACGCTGTATTTCGGTGTGCCGACGGTGTGGTCACGGGTGGTGGCCGATCCCGCGGCCGCCGAGGCGCTGCGGTCGGCGCGATTGCTGGTGTCCGGCAGCGCGGGCCTGCCTGTGCCGGTGTTCGACCAGCTGGTCCGCCTCACCGGGCACGCGCCGGTCGAGCGATACGGCGCCACCGAGTCGCTGATCACCTTGTCGACCCGCGTCGACGGTGAGCGTCGGCCCGGTTGGGTCGGCCTGCCGCTGGCCGGCATCGAGACCCGCCTGGTCGACGACGACGACAACGCGGTGCCGCATGACGCGGAAACCATTGGCCGACTGCAGGTTCGGGGACCGACGCTGTTCAACGGCTACCTCAACCGCCCGGATGCCACCGCCGAGGCCTTCGACGCCGACGGCTGGTATCGCACCGGCGACGCCGCGGTCATCGACGGCGACGGCATGCACCGCATCGTCGGCCGCGAATCGGTCGACCTGATCAAGTCCGGCGGATACCGGGTCGGCGCCGGCGAGATCGAGACGGTGCTGCTCGGGCATCCGGGCGTGGCCGAGGCGGCGGTGGTCGGATTGCCCGACGACGACCTGGGCCAGCGCATCGTGGCGTTCATCGTCGGTGACGCCGAGCCGCAGGAGTTGATCGACTATGTGGCCCAGCAGCTTTCGGTGCACAAGCGGCCGCGTGAGGTGCGCGTGATGTGACGAGCTGCCGCGCAACGCGATGGGCAAAGTGCTCAAGAAGCAGTTGTCTCGACGCAGCGCTGACTGCGCGGCGCGTGTGACACCAGCGCCCTTTTTCCCTACCGTCGTAGCCGTGGACCACGGCAGCCAATCGACGATGACGGTGCCGGCCGCGCCGCCCGTCACGCCGATGCGGCGCGTTGCTGCCGCGTGCCTGGTGGGCTCGGCGATCGAGTTCTACGACTTCTTGATCTACGGCACCGCTGCGGCGCTGGTGTTTCCCACCGTGTTCTTCCCGCATCTCAGCCCGACGCTGGGGACGATCGCCTCGATGGGCACGTTCGCCAGCGCTTTCGTGTCGCGGCCGATCGGCGGTGCCGCCTTCGGCTACTTCGGCGACCGGATGGGACGCAAAAAGACGCTGGTCGCCACGCTGCTGATCATGGCGGTCGCCACCATGTCGGTGGGTGCGGTGCCCAGCACGGCCTCCATCGGTGTCGCCGCCCCGCTGATCCTGGTTGCGCTGCGACTGCTGCAAGGGTTTGCCGTGGGTGGGGAGTGGGCCGGCTCGGCGTTGCTGAGCGCGGAATACGCCCCCGACGGCAGGCGTGGCCGCTACGGGATGTTCACCCTGATCGGCGGCGGAGCCGCGGCGGTGTTGTCGAGCCTGACGTTTCTGGGCGTGAGCGTCACCATCGGCGAGGGCAGCCCCGCCTTCTTGGAGTGGGGGTGGCGGATCCCGTTCCTGATCAGTGCGGGGCTGATCGCCATCGCCCTGTATGTGCGGCTGCGCATCGACGAGACTCCCGTCTTCGTCGCCGAGAAGGCCCGCGACACCGTACCCGAGCGCTCCGATCGTGGAGTTGCTGCGCCTGCAGCGCCGAAAGGTCTTCCTGGCCGGCGGCAGCATCCTGGGCGGCATGTCCTTCGTCTACATGGCGAACACGTACCTGACCAGGTACGCGCACGCCGATCTGGGTTATAGCCGCAGCTTCATCTGGGAAGTGGGCGCGCTCGGCGGGTTGGTGAGCATCACGTTCGTCGCGCTGTCGGCGACGCTGTGCGATCGAGTCGGGCGGCGCCGGATGATGTTGCTGGGCTGGGCGGCATGTGTGCCGTGGGCGCTGGTGGTGATGCCGCTGATCGACACCGGCAAACCGGTGCTCTACGCGGTGGCGATCGTCGGCATGTGCGCAGTGGGCGGGATCGGTTCCGGGCCCACCGGAGCATTCATTCCCGAGCTGTTCGCCACCCGCTACCGCTACAGCGGCTCGGCCTTCGCGATCAACTTCGCCGGCGTCTTCGGCGGCGCGCTGCCGCCGTTGGTCGCCGGAACCGTGCAGGCGACCTACGGCGGCTGGGCCATCGGGCCGATGCTCGCCGTCGCTCGCCGCTGGCCAGCTTGTGTGCACCTATCTGCTGCCCGAGACCGAAGGGCACGGCGCTGCACTCCGGCGAGTAGGGGATCCGGCGAGTGGGGATCGGGGCGAGTGGCTGGCTCAGTTGGCGTGCAGGTCTTCGTTGAGCGCGATCCCGCGGCCGTCGCGGGACACCACCTCGACCGCGCCGGTCACCGAGTTGCGGCGGAACAGCAGGTTGCTGCTGCCGGCGAGCTCGCGCGCCTTGACCGAATTGCCATCTGGCAGTGCCACTTTCGTTCCAGCGGTGACGTACAGGCCGGCTTCGACGACGCAGTCGTCGCCCAGCGGGATGCCCAGGCCGGAGTTCGCGCCGAGCAGGCAGTGCTTGCCGAGCGAAATCACCTCGGTGCCACCGCCGGACAGCGTGCCCATGATCGACGCGCCGCCGCCGATGTCGGAGCCGTCGCCGACGACGACGCCCGCCGAGATGCGGCCCTCCACCATCGAGGTGCCCAGCGTGCCCGCGTTGAAGTTGACGAAGCCTTCGTGCATCACCGTCGTGCCGGACGCCAGGTGCGCACCCAGGCGCACCCGGTCGGCGTCGGCGATGCGCACGCCGCTGGGCACGACGTAGTCGACCATCCGGGGGAACTTGTCCACGCCGTAGACCGCGACCGGTCCGCGGCGGCGCAGTCGCGCCCGGACCATCTCGAAACCCTCGACAGCGCAGGGCCCGTGGCTGGTCCACACCACGTTGGTCAGCACCCCGAACAGCCCGTCGGCGTTGAGCCCGTGCGGCGCGACCAGACGATGCGAGAGCAGGTGCAGTCGCAGGTAGGCGTCGTAGGCGTCGACGGCCTTGTCGTCCAGCGAGCCGATCACCGTGCGCACCACGACGGTCTCGGTGTCGCGGTCGTCGTCGCGGCCGGCCAGCGCGGCCAACTCGTCGGGCACCTCGGCCACCGACAACCGCGTCGTGCCGCTTTCGCCTGACTCGATCAGTTCCGGTGCGGGGAACCAGGTGTCGAGGACCGATCCGTTGGCGGCCAGCGTCGCCAGCCCAATACCCGAAGCTGCAGTCACGGGCTCCACGCTACCCACCCACTACGCTGGGACCGTGCTGGACCTACGCGGCGACCCGATCGAGCTGACGGCGGCTCTGGTCGACATCCCCAGCGAGTCGAGGCACGAAGAACGCATCGCCGACGAGGTCGAGGCGGCGCTGCGGGCCCAGACTCCCCAGTCTTTGGGCTACGAGATCGTCCGCAACGGCAACGCGGTACTGGCCCGCACCTCGCTGGGCCGTCCGACCCGGGTGCTGTTGGCCGGTCACCTCGACACCGTGCCGGCCGCGGGCAATCTGCCGAGCCGCCGCGACGCCGAGTCGCTGCACGGTTGCGGCACCACCGACATGAAGTCCGGCGACGCGGTGTTCCTGCATCTGGCCGCGACCGTCACCGCGCCCGCCCACGATCTGACGCTGGTGTTCTACGACTGCGAGGAAATCGAGTCAGCCGGCAAACGGTTTGGGCCGTATCGAACGTGAGCTGCCGGACTGGCTGACCGCCGACGTGGCCATCCTGGGCGAACCGACCGGCGGTTACATCGAAGCGGGCTGTCAGGGCACCCTGCGAGTTGTCATCCGCGCGGCCGGAACACGCGCCCACTCGGCGCGATCATGGCTGGGCGACAACGCTATTCACAAGCTGGGCGCGGTACTGGACCGGCTCGCGGGCTACCAGCCGCGCAGTGTCGACATCGACGGATGCGTCTACCGCGAAGGGTTGTCGGCGGTGCGCATCGACGGCGGGGTCGCCGGCAACGTGATCCCCGACGCCGCGTCGGTGACGGTGAACTTCCGCTTCGCGCCGGACCGCTCGGCGGACGCGGCGCTGCGTCACGTCCACGACGTCTTCGACGGCCTCGACGTGCGGATCGAGCAGACCGACTCCGCCGCCGGAGCGCTGCCGGGTCTGTCCACGCCCGGCCGCCAAGGCCCTGGTCGACGCGGCCGACGGGCAGGTGCGAGCGAAGTACGGCTGGACCGACGTGTCGCGCTTCGCCGCCCGCGGAATCGCCGCGGTCAACTACGGGCCGGGTGACCCCAACCTCGCGCACACCCGCGACGAGCTGGTGCCCGTCCACCAGATCACCGACGCCGTGACCATGCTGCGGGCCTACCTGAGCAGCTAGGCGCGTCGCGCCTGAGCCTGCTCTGCGCATCGGCGGCCGCGGGATGCAGCCCGCGATCGGCCAGGTCCGCAGCGACGTCGGCCAGCGCCGCGGCGTCGCCGTCGGCCAACGCCCGGGCATGCGCCAGCGTCAGCCGCCCCAGCACGCAATTCACTTCGACCGGCCAAGCGGCCGGCCCGCTGCACGGCGCGCACATCGCCGAGCCGCGTCACAGTCCTGCAGCGCGCGCAGCGCGATCGCCGACTGCCCGCCGCGCTCCGCGGTCTGCACCGCCTCCCGAGCGGCTTCGATCGCGCCGGTGGTGTCGCCGCGGGCCGACTTCGACCACGCCTTGGCCAGCGCCAACTCCGGAGCGAACAACGTCGACTTCAGCCCATGCAGTGACTCGGCCCGGCTGAAAACCTTTGCGGCGCTCAGTTGTTCGCCCTGCTGGCCGAGCGCCTGGGCCAGCAGCATCAGCGACAGCGGACCCCAGGAGTAGCCGGTGCGGGCCAGCGGGTCGGCGGCCCGGCTCAGCAGCGTCACGGCGGCGTCGAAGTCGCCCTGGGCGATCGCCACGTAGCCCACCAGCGTCTCGCCGATCGCCCGGCCCGGCTGCTGCAACTCGGCGAAGTCGGTGTAGCGCTGGGCCAGCGTGCGGGCCTCGGTCAGCTCGGCCCGGCCATCACCAGCGCGGTGATCCGGCCGAAGCCGCTGGTGAACCGCAGCAGCCCGGGATGGTCGGCGGCGGTCGCCCGCCGGGCCAGCGCTTCGACGTCGTCGAACTGTCCGGTGCGGGCCGAGCTCAGCGCCGCCGCCGAGGCCGCCCACCCCACCGCCACCGCGTCGGCGTGCGGCGACGCCAGCACCTCAGCCGGCGATCCGCAGCGTGCGCAGCGGCGTGCCGGCGTTCATCGCGAAGGTCGCCGACAGCGCGTCGAGGGTGGCCTGCGCGCCCGGCGACGCGACCCGGCTGCGGGTGGTCTGCAGAAACGCGGTGGCCTGCGCCGGCTCGCCGAGCATCCAGAACTGGTTGGCCGCCCGCGGCAGTGCCCACGCCATCAGCTCGGGCGGCGACAACTGCTCGGGATCCACCGCGGCCAGCACCGCGTCGGCGTCTCGTCCGCGACCCTGCCAGGCCAGCGCGTAGCCGAGCGCCAGCCGCGCGGCCAGTCCGTCCGAGCGGTCCAGCGCCGCGCGGGCCAGCCGCTCGGCCAGCGTGAGCTCGCCGAACCGCAGCGCCTGTTGCGCCGCGGCCACCAGTGTCGGCGACCGGGAGTGTCGCTGTCGACGGCCAGCGCCGCGAGCCGCAGCTGGTCGCCGATGTGTCCGGACGGGCGCGGCCGCGAGTTGTTCGACCAGCGACATGCGCAGCGCCCGCGCGGTGTCCGGCGCCAGCGCCGCGCCGGCACGCGGCCGCGTAGAGCGGATGCGCCGCGTAGACCATCGCATCGTCGTCGACCGTGACCGCGCCGGCGGCTTCTCGGCCTGCTCGACGGCCTCCTCGCCGGCCAACGCCGTCAGGTCGTCGCGCCGCAGCGGCTCGGCCAACGCCAGGTAGTCCAGCGCCGTGCGCGCCGGCGACGGCAGACCGGACAGATAGGCGTCGATCAGGGCCGGCAGCGACGCGTCTTTGGCGCGAACTCGCCGCGCCAGGACCAGGTGCCGCAGCGTCAGCGGGTTGCCCTGGCTGCGGGCGAACACGCTCGTCGTGGCCGCAGCGTCCGGCGGCGCGCCGAGGGCCGCTTCCAGCAGCGCCGCCGTCGCCGCCGCGTCCAGCGGGCCGACCTCGACCCGGGTCAGCAGCCCGTCGGCCCACAGCGCCTGCGACCGCGTCGGGCAGCTCGGCGTCGGACCGGACGGTGACGATCAGCCGCGCCGAGCCGCTCAGCGCCAGCTGATAGACCAGGGTGGCCGACAGCCGGTCGAGGTGGTGGGCGTCGTCGACGACGAAGAGCTCGCTGCCGTCACCGGTCGAGCCGGTCCTGCGCGGCGCGCAGCAGCTCGGCCGGTCGTGCGGCGTCGGCGACGTCGGTGCCGGCCAGCAGCGGCGCGGAATGCGCCGAACGGGATGGCCTGCTCGGTCGCGGTGCCCACCACCCAGCGCACGGCGCGTTGCGCGACGTCTCGGCGGCGCTGCGGGCGAGCAGCGTCTTGCCGACGCCGTCGGCGCCGAGGATCGCCACGCCGGAATGCTGCGGATCGTCCAGGGCGGCCGCGACCTCGCGCAGCACGGCATCCTGCGGCGCGGCAACCCAAGCACTCGGCACCGCCGGATTTTATGGCGCGCGCACCGCAGCGCATGCGGTTAGGCCCAAATGCGCTCGGCGGCAAGCGGTGGTCCACTACGTTTCGACTGTGCCCCCCAAACGCGATGCGCCCGCATCCACGGGCGGTCTGCGTGTACTGCGCGTCCGGACCCACCGCACCCCGAGCTGCTGGCGCTGGCCGCCGAACTCGGCGAGGCGATCGCCGAGCGCGGCTGGACGCTGGTCTGGGGCGGCGGCAACGTCTCGGCGATGGGCGCGCTGGCCACCGCCGCGCGGGCCCGCGGCGGCTGGACCGTCGGCGTCATCCCCAAGATGCTGGTGCGCCGCGAAGTCGCCGACCACGACGCCGACGAGCTGATCGTCACCGACACCATGCGCGAGCGCAAACAGATCATGGAGGACCGCGCCGACGCGTTCCTCACGCTGCCGGGCGGCATCGGCACGCTCGAGGAGTTCTTCGAGGCCTGGACCGGCGGGTATCTCGGCATGCACGACAAGCCGGTGGTGATGCTGGACCCCGGCGGGCACTTCGACGGGCTGCGCGCGTGGTTGTCCGGGCTGGTCGACGAGCGGCTACGTCGCGCAGGCCGCGATGGACCGGCTGGTGGTCGTCGACGAGATCGAGGCGGCGATCGCGGCCTGCGCACCCCGCTGAGCGATTGCGCTTAGCTAGGCTGGCCGCCATCTGCCGCAGCGCGAAACGAGGGTGACAAGTGTCCGAGAACAACGCCGATTCCGGTACGTCCGTCGGGTTGATCGATATCGCGACCCGGGTGCCCGGCCTGTTGGCCGACGTTCCGGTGATCGTCCGCGGGGTGCTCACCGGGCTGCTGGCGCAGCCGAACTTCAAGACGTCGATCGGCAAGGTCTTCCAGGACTCGCGCCGCCCGCTACGGCGACCGGGTGTTCCTCCGGTTCGGCGACCAGCAGCTGACCTACCGCGAGGCCAACGCGACCGCCAACCGCTACGCGGCGGTGCTGGCGGCCCGCGGCGTCGGCCGCGGCGACGTCGTCGGCATCATGCTGCGGAACTCGCCCAACGCCGTGCTGATGATGCTGGCCGCGGTCAAGTGCGGCGCGATCGCCGGGATGCTCAACTACCACCAGCGCGGCGAGGTGCTGGCGCACAGCCTGGGTCTGCTGGACGCCAAGGCGCTGGTCGTCGAATCCGATCTGCATCGACGCGGTGGACGAGTGCGGCGGCTGCCACGATCGCCCCGACGACCATCGAGGAGATGGAACGGCTGTCGGCCACCGCGCCGACCACCAACCCGCCGTCGGCGTCGGCCGTGCTGGCCAAGGACACCGCGTTCTACATCTTCACGTCGGGCACCACCGGCCACCCCAAGGCCAGCGTGATGACCCACAAGCGGTGGCTGGCCGCGCTGGCGGTGTTCGGCGGACTTGGCTTGCGGCTCAAGGGTTCTGACACGCTGTACAGCTGCTTGCCGCTGTACCACAACAACGCGCTGACCGTCGCGATCGGATCGGTGATCAACTCCGGGGCGACGCTGGCGCTGGGCAAGTCGTTCTCGGCGTCGAGGTTCTGGGACGAGGTGATCGCCAGCAACGCAACGGCATTCATCTACATCGGCGAGGTCTGCCGGTATCTGCTGAACCAGCCCGCCAAGCCGACCGACCGGGCGCACAAGGTGCGGCTGATCGCGGGCAACGGGTTGCGTCCGGAGATCTGGGACGAGTTCACCTCGCGGTTCGGCATCGCGCGGGTCTGCGAGTTCTACGCGGCCAGCGAAGGCAACACCGCCTTCATCAACGTCTTCAACGTGCCGCGGTCGACCGGCTGGGCGCCGATGCCGGCGGCCTACGTGCACTACGACCCCGACACCGGCGCACCGCTGCGCGGCGAGGACGGCGGGTGCAGAAGGTGCCCGCCGGCGAGCCCGGTCTGCTGCTCAGCCCGGTCACCAGGCTGCAGCCGTTCGACGGCTACACCGACCCGAGCGCGAGCGAAAAGAAGTTGGTGCGCAACGCCTTTCGCAAGGGCGACTGCTACTTCAACACCGGCGACGTGATGAGCCCGCAGGGCATGGGCCATGCCGCGTTCGTCGACCGGCTCGGCGACACCTTCCGCTGGAAGGGCGAGAACGTCGCCACCACGCAGGTGGAGCGGGCGCTGGGGTCCGACAAGTCCGTCGAGGAGTGCACCGTCTTCGGCGTGGAGATTCCGCGCACCGGCGGCCGGGCCGGGATGGCCGCGGTCAAGCTGCGCGACGGCGCCGAGTTCGACGGCAAGGCGCTCGCCGAGACCGTCTACGAGCAGTTGCCGTCGTATGCGCTGCCGCTGTTCGTTCGGGTGGTCGACGATCATGGAACACACCACCACGTTCAAGAGCCGCAAGGTCGACCTGCGCGAGCAGGCCTACGGCGCCGACATCGAGGATCCGCTGTACGTGCTGGCCGGGCGCGACGAGGGCTATGTGCCGTTCTACGACGACTATCCCGACGACGTCGCCGGCGGCAAGCGGCCGCAGGGCTGAGGGCCTGGCAGCGCACGGTCGCTCGCACCACGTGCCACACCAGTACCGCCAGCTGGGCGCCACTCTTTTTCGAAATCGTGGTCGTATGCGATATCACCCGGTCCGCGTGATATCGCCCGTGGTGCGAAAAGGAAAAGAGCGAGTCGCCTCACTGAGCGACTGAGTGACTAGTGAGTCTTGTGAGGTTCAGCTCGAGCCTCGGCACTCGCTCGCTGAGGGCAGCGGGCACCATGGAGGGGTGCAGTCCACCCTGTGCGGTCGCCGCGTGAGCGACGAGCGCGCGCTGATCATGGCGATCGTCAACCGCACCCCGGACTCCTTCTACGACCGCGGCGCCAACTTCGCCGACGACGCGGCCCAGGCCGCCGCGCACCGCCTCATCGCCGAGGGCGCCGACGTGATCGACGTGGGCGGCGTCAAGGCGGGCCCGGGGGAGAGCATCGACGCGGACGCCGAGATCGCCCGGGTGGTGCCGTTCATCGAGTGGCTGCGCGACGCCTATCCCGACCAACTGATCAGCATCGACACCTGGCGTTCGGAGGTGGCCAGGCTGGCCTGCCGGGCGGGCGCGGACCTGATCAACGACAGCTGGGGCGGCTATGATCCCGCGATGCCCGAGGTAGCGGCCGAATTCGGCGCCGGCCTGGTGTGCTCGCACACCGGGGGCGCGCGGCCGCGCACGCGTCCGTTCCGGGTCAGCTACGGCATCAGCACCCGCGGCGTGGTCGACGACGTGATCAGTGAAGTCACCACCGCGGCGGAAAAAGCCGTCGCCGCCGGGGTGGCTCGCGACCGTGTTCTGATCGACCCGACCCACGACTTCGGCAAGAACACCTTCCACGGGTTGGCGCTGTTGCGCCACATGGAAGATCTTGTAAACACCGGGTGGCCGGTATTGATGGCGTTGAGCAACAAAGATTTCGTCGGGGAGACTCTTGGGCGTGGACCTGACCGAGCGGCTGGAGGGGACCCTGGCCGCCACCGCGCTGGCAGCCGCGGCGGGCGCCCGGATGTTCCGGGTGCACGAGGTCGGGCCCACCCGACGGGTGTTGGAGATGGTGGCGTCGATCAGTGGGCAACGCCCGCCGGCGCGCACGGTGAGAGGACTGGCATGACGGCATCTGAGCTGGTCGATCTCGCCGCTGAGGGGGCGCTTGCCGCCTCGCCCGGCGACGTCTGGCTGGCCGACCGTAGCTGGACCCGTCCGCAGTGGACGGTCGAGGAGCTGGAAGCGGCCAAGGCCGGGCGGACGATCTCGGTGGTCCTGCCTGCCCTCAACGAGGAAGACACCGTCGAATCGGTGATCGAGAGCATCTCGCCGCTGGTCGGCGGGCTGGTCGACGAGCTGATCGTGCTCGACTCGGGATCCACCGACGACACCGAGATCCGGGCGATCGCCGCGGGCGCGCGCGTCGTCACCCGCGAGCAGGCGTTGCCCGAGATCGCGCCGCGGCCCGGCAAAGGCGAGGTGCTGTGGCGTTCGCTGGCGGCCACCAGCGGCGACTTCGTGGTGTTCGTCGACTCGGATCTGATCGAGCCGCATCCGATGTTCGTGCCGCGACTGCTCGGCCCGCTGCTCACCGAGGACGGCGTTCACCTCGTCAAGAGCTTTTACCGGCGGCCGCTGAACGCCGATGACGCCAGCGGCCGCGAGGGCGCCACCGGCGGCGGGCGGGTCACCGAGCTGGTGGCCAGGCCGCTGCTGGCGGCGCTGCGGCCCGAGCTGGGCTGCGTTCTGCAGCCGCTGGGCGGCGAATACGCGGCCACCCGCGAACTGCTGACGTCGGTGCCGTTCGCGCCCGGCTACGGCGTCGAGATCGGCCTGCTGGTCGACACCTACGACCGGCTGGGCCTGGACGCGATCGCCCAGGTCAACCTCGGGGTGCGGGCGCACCGCAACCGGCCGCTGGCCGAGCTGGGCCCGATGAGCCGCCAGGTCGTCGCGACGCTGCTGTCGCGCTGCGGCATCCCGGACTCCGGCGTGGGGCTGACCCAGTTCTTCGTCGACGGCAGACGGCTACACGCCGCGCACCTCGACGGTGTCGCTGGCCGACCGGCCGCCGATGAACGCCATACAGCCTCGCCACTAACAGGTCGCTGCACCAGACAGCGTCGGACCGATAAGGCAATATCGACGCCGTGGCGTTGGTCTTGCTGTACGTGGTGGTCTTGGTCCTGGTAGCGATCGTGCTGTTCGGGGTGGCCAGCCTGCTGTTCGGCCGCGGTGAGCCGCTGCCGCCGCTGCCCAGGGGAACCACGCCGACGGTGCTGCCGGCATCCGGTGTCACCGCGGCAGACGTCGACGCGGTCAAGTTCACCCAGACGCTGCGCGGATACAAGACCAGCGAGGTGGACTGGGTGCTGGACCGGCTCGGCCAGGAGCTCGACCTGCTGCGCGGCCAGCTGTCGTCAGTGCACGCCGCGGCTGCCGCCGACGAGGCCGATGACGGCCGCAGACGCCGAGGACGAGCAGGAGCCGACGTGACGCGCGCCCGACGACGGACTGGTCCGCTGCGACTGGGCGGTCGGCAAGCCGGGCAGCGCCGATTTCGAGCTCTACCGCGACTACCACGACAAGGAGTGGGGCCAGCCGCTGCACGGGCAGGTGCCGCTGTTCGAGCGGATGAGCCTCGAGGCCTTTCAGAGCGGGCTGTCCTGGCTGATCATCCTGCGCAAACGGGAGAATTTCCGGCAGGCCTTCGCCGGTTTCGACCCCGCGAAGGTCGCCCGCTTCACCGACGCCGACGTGGCCCGGCTGATGGCCGACGAGGGCATCGTCCGCAACCGGGCCAAGATCGAGGCGACCATCGCCAACGCGCGGGCCGTCGCCGATGGCCCGGGCGACCTGTCGGAGCTGCTGTGGTCCTTCGCGCCGGCGCGCGGCGACGCCACGGCCCGCGACGCTTGGCAGACGTCCCCGCCACGACGCCGGAATCCACCGCTATGGCACGCGAATTGAAGCGTCGCGGGTTCCGTTTCGTCGGCCCCACGACCGCATACGCGCTGATGCAGGCGACCGGGATGGTCGACGATCACCTGCGGGCTTGCTGGGTGCCTCACGCCGTTGCGGCAGCGGGCCGTAGGCGGAGGTATGAAACGCCGAGCCGGAGGTCATGTGCACCTGGCCACACCGATAGGGAACAATGGAGTGGTGAATGTGCAGTTGACGGGCCAGCTCGAATCTGGAGGGAGCGCTCGATGGCGGCGATGAAGCCCCGGACCGGTGACGGTCCACTGGAAGCGACCAAGGAGGGGCGCGGCATCGTGATGCGGGTACCGCTGGAGGGCGGTGGCCGACTCGTCGTCGAGCTGACACCCGACGAAGCCGCTGCACTGGGTGACGAGCTCAAAGGCGTCACCAGCTAGATCCCGCCGTTACGCGCACACCTTCTGGTAGATCTCCAGCGTCTGCTGCGCGATCTGCGCCCAGGAGAACTCCGCGATGCAGCGCTGCCGGCCCGCTCGGCCGTAGCGCTGCGCCCGCTCCGGATCGGCGACCACCGCGTTGACCGCCTGCGGCGAGCCGGGCCTGGAAGCCGGCGGCGTCGTCCGCGTCGTAGTGCACCAGCGAACCGGTCACCCCGTCGTCGACCACCTCGGGTATGCCACCGACGTCGGAGGCGACGACCGCGGTGCCGCACGCCATCGCTTCCAGGTTGACGATCCCCAGCGGCTCGTACACCGATGGGCATACGAAAACCGTTGCAGCCGAAAGTATTTCACGAATTTTACCGATCGGCAGCATCTCTCTGACCCAGAACACGCCGGTGCGTGAAGCGGCCAAGTCGGCCACCCCGGCGGCTCACTTCGGCGGCGATCTCCGGGGTATCGGGAGCTCCGGCGCACAGCACCAACTGCACGTCGGGATCGAAGTCGTGCGCGGCCGCCAGCAGATGGGCGACGCCCTTCTGCCGGGTGATCCGGCCGACGAACGCGACGATCGGGCCGGCCGAGGTCCACGCCGAGATCGGCCAGCACCGACTCGCCCGGCACCGGCTCGGCCGGATACCAGACCTCGGTGTCGATTCCGTTGCGCACGACGTGAACTCGGCCGGGATCGATGGTCGGGTACACCCGCAGCACGTCGTCGCGCATGCCCGAACTGACGGCGATCACCGCGTCGGCGGCGTTCACCGCGGTCTGCTCGACCCACGACGAGATCCGGTAGCCGCCGCCGAGCTGCTCGGCCTTCCACGGCCGCAACGGCTCCAGCGAATGCGCGGTCAGCACATGCGGTACGCCGTGCAGCAACGACGCCAGATGCCCGGCCATCCCGGCGTACCAGGTGTGGGAGTGCACGACGGTGGCCTCCGCGGCGGCGCCGGCCATCACCAGATCCGACGACAGCGTCGACAGCGCCGGGTTCGCGCCGCGCAGTTGGGTGTCGGGCTGATAGGCGAACGCCCCCGGCCGCGGCGCGCCCATGCAGTGCACGTCGACCTGACACAGACTGGCGCAGCTGCGCGACGAGCTCGGTCACGTGCACTCCGGCCCCGCCGTAGACCTCCGGCGGATACTCCCGAGTCATCATCGCCACGCGCATACCCGGCACCGTAGTAGTCGCCGACGAACCCCGCAGGGGCCGACCCCTCGCCGACATGTGAGCCTTGTCTCGTCGACAAGATCCACATTTGTTGATGGACAGTCCCTCAGCGTGGGTATTCATCTGCTGTGACATCTGGCAGGGGTTCGCGACGGCCGTTAGGTTTGATGCATGAGGGAAGCGCCACACGTGCTGGGCATTGTCCTGGCCGGGGGTGAGGGCAAGCGGCTGTATCCGCTGACCGCCGACCGCGCCAAGCCCGCGGTTCCCTTCGGCGGCGCCTATCGGCTGATCGACTTCGTGCTGTCCAATCTCGTCAACGCCCGCTATCTGCGGATCTGCGTTCTCACGCAGTACAAGTCGCATTCGCTGGACCGCCATATCTCGCAGAACTGGCGGTTGTCGGGTCTGGCCGGCGAGTACATCACCCCGGTCCCGGCCCAGCAGCGGCTCGGCCCGCGTTGGTACACCGGCTCGGCGGACGCGATCTATCAATCGCTGAACCTGATCTACGACGAGGATCCCGACTACATCGTGGTTTTCGGCGCCGACCACGTCTACCGGATGGACCCGGAGCAGATGCTGCGACTTCCACATCGACAGCGGCGCCGGCGCCACGGTGGCCGGGATCCGGGTGCCGCGCGCGGAGGCGAGCGCGTTCGGCTGCATCGACGCCGACGAGTCCGGCCGTATCCGCAGCTTCGTCGAGAAGCCGGTCGAGCCGCCGGGTACGCCCGACGACCCGGAAGCCACCTTCGTGTCGATGGGCAACTACATCTTCACCACCAAGGTGCTCATCGACGCGATCCGGGCCGACGCCGACGAAGACAACTCCGATCACGACATGGGCGGCGACATCATCCCGCGGCTGGTCTCCGACGGCATGGCCGCGGTCTACGACTTCAACGACAACGACGTGCCCGGCGCCACCGACCGCGACCGCGGCTACTGGCGCGACGTCGGGACGCTGGACGCGTTCTACGACGCCCACATGGATCTGGTGTCGGTGCACCCGGTGTTCAACCTCTACAACAGGCGCTGGCCGATCCTGCGGCGCGTCGGAGAACCTGGCGCCGGCCAAGTTCGTCAACGGCGGCTCGGCGCAGGAGTCGGTGGTCGGGGCGGGCAGCATCATCTCCGCTGCTTCGGTGCGCAACTCGGTGCTGTCGTCGAACGTCGTGATCGACGACGGCGCGATCGTGGAGGGCAGCGTGATCATGCCGGGCGCGCGGGTCGGCCGCGGCGCGGTGGTGCGGCACGCGATCCTGGACAAGAACGTCGTCGTCGGACCCGGCGAGATGGTCGGGGTGGACCTGGAGAAGGATCGCGAGCGCTTCGCGATCAGCGCCGGCGGCGTCGTCGCCGTGGGCAAGGGCGTCTGGATCTAGCCGGCGCGTGCACGTCACCAACGTAGGGCAGCAGCCGGTAGCGCACCTGTTGCGTGTACTCGCGGTAGCCGCTGAGTTCGTGCGTCAGCAGTTCTTCTTCGTCGCGAATGCGTAGCACGAGCACCAGCATGCCGGGGATCAGCAGGAAGAAATCCCCAATACGAGCCGAGCGCCAACGGGATGCCGAGCATCAGCACCACGTTGCCGGTGTACATCGGATGGCGCACCAGCCCGTACAACCCGGTGGAGACCAGCTGCTGACCCGATTCGACCCTGACATTGGCTGCCGCATAACTGTTTTGGATGATCACCAGCATCGCCAGGCCGAGCCCGACCGCGACCAGCACGTCGCCGATCACCGAGACCGGCGCGGGCACCTGCGACCAGCCGAAGCGATGATCGAGACGCGCCGACCACGAACGCAGCCGGGAACGCGATGAAGATGACGGTGATGAGAATCCGCTGCAGCGGCCGGGTTTCGGCGGTCGGCCCGGCCTGCATGCGCCGCTCCAGCGCGGCCGGGTTGGTGCGCATCAGGTAGACGGTGGGAATCCAGGTCGACAGCGCGAACACCGCGAGGAAGGCCCAGCCCTGCCAGTAGTGCGTCGTCCCCGCCGGCACGAACAGCATCAACCCGAAGGCGATCAGGCCGAGAATTGCCGAGAGTAGGCCTTTGACAACAGTATTCATGGCACCTCTCCTCAAGTCTGTACGTCCCGGCGACGGAAAGCCGCCATTCCCAGCGCGATCAGCGCGGCGTCGATCGCCAGCAGCGCCAGCAGTGGAACTGCGGTGAAGGTCGTCGCCGGCGACCAGCGGAATGTGGGCGAACGGCTCCAGGTCGAGCACCCACTGCGGAAAGCCCGACAGCTCACCGATCAGATACAGCGCGACGAATCCGACCAGCACGCCCCACGCCACCGGGCTGAATCGCGGTGCGAGCCCGAACAGCGCGACGGCGACCGCGGCGGGCAGCCACACCGCGGGCAGTTGAACCAGCGCGGTGCCCACGACCATCGAGCAGCTTGCCGCCGACGTCGTGGGCGGCGACGCCGTAGGTCAGCCCGGCGACCGACCCCGGCGATCACGATCGCCACGGCCGACCCCGACCAGCGCGAGCACGAGATGGCCTGTCAGCCAACGGCTTCGGCTCACCGATCCGCTCAGCAGCGTCTCGGCCCGCTGGCCGGCCTCTTCCTGGTGCAGCCGCAGGATCAGCGAGATGGCGAACGCGGCCGCCATCATGCCCAGCATGCAGAACGCCACCGCGACGAACGCCTGCTCCAGTACCTCGGTGCCACCCATCCGGACGACGATGTCGCGAGCGGCATCGCCACCGAGTTCGTCGCCGATGCCGTGCACGATGCTGCCGATCAGCATGCCGTACAGGCACAGCCCGACGGTCCACAGCAGCAGAGCGCCGCGGTCCAACCGCCAGGCCAGCCCGAAGGCGTTGCGCAGCAACGGTGTTGCGCCGGCCGGGCCCGGGCGCTCGGCGATCAGCCCGGCGCCGACGTCGCGGCCGGCGAGCAGCCGGTAGGCCAGCGCGGTGAGCAGCGCCGTCGTCGCCAGATGCAGCAGCAGCACCCACCACCGGTCGCCCGCGTACGGGCGGACCTGCAGCGACCAGCCCAGCGGCGAGAGCCATGACAACGCGGCCGACCCGGCGTCACCGGCGGCGCGCAGCGTGAATGCGGCTGGCCAGCACGGCGAATGCGGCCGCCGCGGGCGAACCGGGCGCTCGTCGAAAGTTGCGCTGTCACCGCGGCCACCGCGGTGAACACCAGACCGGAGCAGGCCAGCGCGGCGCCGAACGCCAGCGACCCTTGCGGGGGAACGCTGGTGCCCAGCAGACCGGCCGCACCGAGCGCACCGGTGAGCAGCGACGCCCCGAACGACAGCAGCAGGGCGGCGGTCAGGCTGGCGTAGCGGCCGACCGCGGTCGAGTCGATCAGTTCGGCGCGACCGGTTTCCTCGTCGGCGCGGGTGTGGCGGATGACGGTGAGGATGACCGCCACGCCGATCAGCAGATGGAACATGCCGGCTTTCCAGATGCCGGTCGCACCGAGGCTGTCGTTGTAGATGTTTCCGTAGAGCGCCCGTTGCGCCGGGCTGGCCATGATGGTCGCGGCGAACGCCGGCGCGGGCCGCCTGGTCGGGGTAGACCTTTTCGATGCCGCCGATGTAGACGGTTGCCAGCGGTGTCGACAGCAGTAACACCCAGAGCGGCAACACGATCCGGTCGCGGCGCAGGTAGAGCCGGAGCATCCCGAGCGTTCCGGTGAAGGCCGAGCGATGCTGCCGGCGCCTCGTGTGCCGGCTGGTGAGGGCGGTTCAGCGTGGTGGTGCTCATGAGCGTGCCGCCAATTCGCGCTGACCGTCGGCGCCGTAGTGCCGCATGAAGAGTTCTTCCAGCGTGGGCGGCTGGCTGACCAGGCTGCGAACGCCGGTGTCGCCGAGCACCCGGATGAGTTCGCCGAGGCCTTCGCTGTCGACGTGAGCGTGCAGCGTGGTCCCTTCGTAGCTGACGTCCTCGACACCGCGGATACGGGTGAGATCGCCGGGGTCGCGGAGCAAGTCGGCGGTGATCGACGTCCGGCTGAGGTGCCGCATCGATTCCAGCGTTCCGCTCTCGACGGTCCTGCCGGCGCGGATGATCGTCACCCGCTCGCAGAGCCGCTCGGTCTCGGCCAGGATGTGGCTGGACAGCAGCACGGTGGCGCCGCGATCGCGGGCTTCGGCGACGCATTGCTGAAAGATGTTCTCCATCAACGGGTCCAGGCCGCTGCTCGGCTCGTCGAGCAGCAGCAGCCGGGCCCGCGACGAGAAGGCGGAGATCAGCGAGACCTTCTGCCGGTTGCCTTTGGAGTAGGTGCGCGCCTTCTTGTGCGGGTCGAGTTCGAAACGCTCGATCAGCTCGGCGCGTCGCTTCTCGTCGATGCCGCCGCGCATGCGGGCCAGCAGGTCGATGGTCTCGCCGCCGGTCAGGTTCGGCCACAGCGTGACATCGCCGGGCACATAGGCGATTTGGCGGTGCAGGTCGACCGCGTCGGTCCAAGGGTCGCCGCCCAGCAGGCGCACGGTCCCGCTGTCGGCTTTCACCACGCCCAGCAGGATCCGGATCGTCGTCGACTTTCCGGCGCCGTTGGGCCCGAGGAAGCCGTGCACCTCGCCCTCGCGAACCGTCAGCTCCAGGCCGTCGAGTGCCCGGGCTTTACCGAAAGCCTTTGTCAGATCGTGGATCTCAATCGGATTGCATCTGTTCTCTCCTTCTGCTTGAGCCAGAAATGCTTCGTACATGTGGCTGTCGGTCATCAGGCCGTCGGTGTACAGCTCGAGCGCGGGCAGCACCATGTCGTTGGCGTAGTCGCGCAGCACTGCCCGCAAATCTGTTGGGGTCTCGTGCATCTGGATGTACAGCAGGAAGCCGCCGCCGCCGGTGATCGCCAGGTACTTGGCCCGGGCGGCAGGGTCCCGGCTGGGTTTCAGGATGCCGCTCCGGACACCCTCGTCCAGGTAGCTCTGCGGCGTTGTCCATCATGGTGCGCCAGAACGTCTTGGCGAGCTCGCCGCCGGCCTGCATGCTGCGCACCAGATAGGCCATCAGCGGCGCGTACTCCTCGATCTCGGCCATGCGCGGCGAACCAGGTTGCCGGGTCGCTGGAGTTCATCGCCTCGGACTTGCTGCTGCGAATCTCCTCGGCGACGTAGTCGTCGCAGGCCTTGCGCAACCCGTCCTTGGACCCGAAGTGGTGGATGACGAGCGCCGCGCTCACGCCGGCCGCTTCGGCGATCGAGCGCAGGCCCGACGCCGAAGCCCTGCTCGCCGAACCGCTCGATCGCCGCGTCGCGGATCCGGGCCGCGGCGGTGAGATCGTCGACTGAACGCATGTTCAGAACACTAAACACTCGTTCAGTCCGGCGTCAAGGGGCTAGCCCGTCACGAATCCGGCTCGATTGTGGGAAGGGCGATGCGATCAGTCGCGAACGGCGGCCAACAGGCCGTCGCCGAGCGGCACCAGAGCGGGGGTGAGCAGCTCGTTCTCGGCGATCAGCCGCGCCGCCTCACGCACCGCCGCGACCTCGGCGTCGTGCGCCGCCGGGTCGCCGGCCCGCCCGCCTGCGGCCGCGCCGTGCACGACGATCACGCCGCCGGAGCGCAGCAGCCGAACCCCCTCGACCACGTAGTCGGGCTGGTCGAGCGGGTCGGCGTCGATGAACACCAAGTCATAGGAGTCGTCGGCCAGCCGGGTCAGCACGTCCTGGGCCCGACCGCTGATCAGCCGGGTTCGCGACGGGCCGATGCCCGCATCGGAGAACGCCTCCTTGGCGATCCGCTGGTGCTCGGGCTCGATGTCGATGGTGGTCAGCACGCCGTCGTCGCTCATCCCGGACAGCAACCACAGGCCGCTGACCCCGGCGCCGGTGCCCACCTCGACGACGGCTTTGCCGCCGCTGAGCTTGGTCAGCAGGCTGAGCAGCGCGCCGACCGCCGGCGTGACGGCGCCGGCGCCGATGTCGGCGGCGCGCTCGCGGGCGGCCAGCAGCACCGCGTCTTCGGAGATCGAACCCTCGGCGTGCGCCGACAGCGACTCGGCCCGACTCGTCCCGCGGCGTGCGGTCGGTCGTGGCCATGGCGTGAGCGTATGTCCATCCCCTGCCGCGTGCGGTCAGGCGCGCCCCGCGACACGCTCAACAGATCGGCGTGATCGAAACGTAATATGACGCGATATGGCCAGCTTAACGGGGGTTTCGGCGCCATTCTCAGTGAAAGCTCAGTGCGGTCACATACCGCACACACGCCGATAGACGACGGTATCCCTCATGGAGCGTGGAGGCCGCTGGTCCGGGAATACATCTCGCGATCTCCGCGTTGCGCGCGGTGATGAACTGCCGCGCATCGACGGCAGCCTGAAGCCGGAGGAACTGAACATCACCACACTGATGAGCCCGTCGAGCATGTCGCACCCTGAGCGGTACCGCGATGCTGACTGGGTCGAGCCCGCGGATGAGCCTTACGGCACCGCGGTCTTCGATGCGACCGGCGACAAGACGGCCATGCCGTCCTGGGACGAGCTGGTTCGCCAACACGCCGACCGGGTCTACCGGCTGGCTTACCGCCTTTCCGGTAATCAGCACGACGCCGAGGACCTGACCCAGGAAACCTTCATCCGGGTTTTCCGGTCGGTGCAGAACTACCAGCCGGGCACCTTCGAAGGCTGGTTGCACCGCATCACCACCAACCTGTTCCTGGACATGGTGCGCCGTCGCGGCCGGGTCCGGATGGAAGCGCTGCCCGAGGACTACGACCGGGTGCCGGCCGACGAGCCCAACCCCGAAGAGATCTACCACGACGCCCACCTGGGTCCTGACCTGCAGGCGGCGCTGGATTCGCTGCCGCCGGAATTCCGCGCAGCGGTAGTCCTGTGTGACATCGAAGGACTGTCCTACGAGGAAATCGGCGCCACGCTGGGCGTCAAGCTCGGGACCGTCCGCAGCCGCATCCACCGTGGACGCCAAGCGCTGCGGGATTATCTGGCCGCGCATTCGGACAGCGCCATCGGCGCCGAGGGCCTTTCAAGCTAAGACACAGGCAGCCTGATCGGCTGAGTTGATTGATGTTCGGTATCGGTCGGCGCGCTACATTCGAGGCCGGGCTACATTCGAGGTAGTGCCGCGACCTGACGCGATACCGAGAGGAGCTGGTGATGGTCGAGCGGGGACATGTGTTCCGCCGGGCCTTCTCCTGGCTTCCCGCCCAGTTCGCCTCCCAGAGCGACGCGCCGGTCGGCGCTCCGCGGCAGTTCGGTTCCACCGAGCACCTGTCGACCGAGGCCATTTCGGCCTTCGTCGACGGCGAGTTGCGAATGAACGCGCATCTGCGCGCCGCGCACCACATCTCCCTATGCGCGGAGTGCGCCGCCGACGTGGACGGCCATCGCCGGGCCCGCGCCGCGCTGCGCGACTCGCACCCGATCAGAATCCCCAGCACGCTGCTGGGATTGCTGTCGCAGATACCGCACTGCCCACCCGAAGACGACACGGAGGGCCAGCAGAGCGGACAGTGGCGCGATCCCCGCGCACCCCGAAACAGTGGCCCGCCCCTGGAGCGCGGCAGACCGTCGACGATGCGTGAGCGATTCACCGACGGCAGCAAGCGAGATCGCCCAGAGCCTCGGTAGGGTGGTTACCAGTTTCGCCAAGCCGGTGCGCGGCGCCGTGCTCGAGTCCATAGCGCTCGTTTGCTCAGCGCTCGGAAGAGGATGACGTGAGCTCCGATCAAGACAACAACGGCGCCCCCAGGCTGGCGCCGCGTCCCGTGTCCCGGCCGCCGGTCGACGCCGCGTCGAGTCAGGCCTTCGGCCGTCCCGACGGCGTGCGGGGCTCGTTCGTCGCCGAGCGGGTCCGCCCGTCGAAGTACCGCGAGGCCGGCGAGTTCACGCCGCACACCGAACCTGCCGACCCGGTTCTCACCGAAGCCTTCGGCCGCCCGTTCCCGGGTGCCGACTCCCTGCAGCGCCACCCGGCCGATGCCGGCGCGCTCGACGACGGCAAAGCCAAGGACGAACTCGAAGATCCCGAAGACCCGTGGCGCGACCCGGGCGCAGCCGCCGCTCTGGGTGACCCGGCCGTGTCGCGCTCCGGCCCCCATGGTGCCGGATGTCTCAAACGACCGGCTCGGTGTGCGCGACGTGCTGTTCGGCGGACGGGTGTCGTACCTGGCACTGGTCGTGCTCGGCGTGCTGGCGCTGCTGATCGGTTTGGTCGGCGGCGTGGTCGGCCGCAAGACGGCCGAGGTCGTCGAGGCGTTCACCACCTCCAAGGTGACCCTGTCGACTAACAACAACAGCGAGGCTCCGGCCGGCCGGTTCGCCAAAGTGGCTGCGGCGGTGGCAGATTCGGTGGTCACGATCCAGTCGATCAGCGATCAAGAGGGCATGCAGGGTTCAGGCTTCGTGGTCGATGGCCGCGGCTACATCGTCACCAACAACCACGTCATCTCCGAAGCGGCCAACAACCCGAGCCAGTTCAAGACCACCGTGGTGTTCAACGACGGCAAGGAAGTGCCCGCCCACCTGGTCGGTCGCGACCCCAAGACCGACCTGGCGGTGCTCAAGGTCGACAACGTCAACAACCTCACGGTGGCCAAGCTCGGTGACTCCGACAAGGTTCGCGTCGGCGACGAGGTCCTTGCCGCCGGTGCGCCGCTGGGTCTGCGCAGCACCGTGACGCACGGCATCATCAGCGCGCTGCACCGCCCGATTCCGTTGTCGGGGGAGGGTTCTGACACCGACACGGTGATCGACGGCATCCAGACCGACGCGTCCATCAACCACGGAAACTCCGGTGGCCCGCTGATCGACATGGACTCTCAGGTCATCGGCATCAACACGGCCGGCAAGTCGCTGTCCGACAGCGCCAGCGGGCTCGGCTTCGCGATTCCGGTCAACGAGGCGAAAGTCGTTGCGCAGACCCTGATCAAGGACGGCAAGATCGTGCACCCGACGCTGGGCCTGAGCGCGCGGTCGGTGAGCAACGCGGTCGCGCAAGGCGCACAGGTCGCCAACGTCAAGGCCGGCGGCCCCGCGGAGAAGGGCGGGATCAAGGAGAACGACGTGGTGGTCAAGGTCGGAAACCGCGGTGTGGCCGACGCCGACGAATTCGTTGTTGCCGTGCGGCAGTTGACCGTTGGACAGCCCGCCCCGATCGAGGTGGTCCGCGACGGTCGCCACGTCACGCTCACGGTGACCCCGGGGCCGGACGGCGGCTAGTGTTCGCCAATGTCGGCTGGGGTGAGATCCTGGTCCTCATCGTGGTCGGCCTGGTGGTCCTGGGACCCGAGCGCCTGCCCGGCGCGATCCGCTGGACGTCGACCGCACTGCGGCAGGCCCGCGACTACCTCAGCGGCATGACGTCCCAGTTGCGCGAAGATATCGGCCCGGAGTTCGACGACCTGCGTGAGCCGCTGTCCGAGCTGCAGAAGCTACGCGGTATGACGCCACGGGCGGTGCTGACCAAGCATCTTTTCGACGGCGACGACTCGTTGTTCACCAGCTTCGACCAGCCGGTCAGTGGTGCACCGGAAGCTACTGCGGCTCAGCCGATTTCGTCGCCACAAGACGCAACCTGTGGCTGGCCCGGCGCCGTTCGACACCGACGCAACCTGAGCTCAGCGTCGGCTGGTGTCCAATCCCAGGGACATTCCGGCCAATCCACGGCGTCGCGCCGACAACGCATCCGCGACCTTGCTCAGCTCCTTGCCGACGGGCGAGTCGGGGGCGCTGAGTACGACCGGCACCCCGGCGTCGCCGGCAGCGACCAGCGCGGGGTCCAGCGGAACCTGCCCGAGCAGCGGCACGTCGACGCCCATGGTGCGGCTGAGCCGCTCCGCGACCTGTTCGCCGCCGCCCTCGCCGAACACCTGCATCGTCGAGCCGTCCGGCAGCAGTAACCCGGACATGTTCTCCACCACGCCGATCACGCGCTGTTTGGTCTGCAGCGCGATGCTGCCGGCCCGTTCGGCGACCTCGGCTGCCGCCTGCTGCGGCGTTGTGACGACGATGATTTCGGCGTTCGGGATCAGCTGAGCGACCGAGATCGCGATGTCGCCGGTGCCTGGCGGCAGGTCGAGCAGCAGCACGTCCAGGTCGCCCCAGTACACGTCGGCCAGGAACTGCTGCAGCGCCCGGTGCAGCATCGGGCCCCGCCACACCACCGGGGTGTTCTCCTGGGTGAACTGGGCGATCGAGATGACTTTCACTTCGTGCGCGATCGGCGGCAGGATCATCGACTCAACCTGAGTGGGCCGGTCGGTGGTGCCCATCATCCGCGGGATCGAGTGGCCGTGGATGTCGGCGTCGAGGATTCCGACCGATATCCCGCGCGCGGCCATCGCCGCGGCCAGGTTGACCGTCACGGTCGATTTGCCGACGCCGCCTTTGCCGGAGGCCACGGCGTAGACGCGGGTCAGTGACCCCGGCTGGGCGAACGGGATGACCGGCTCGCGGGAGTCGCCGCGCAACTGCTTACGCAGTTCGGTGCGCTGCTCGTCGTTCATCACGTCGAGGCTGACCTGAACCGCTCCGGTGCCCGGCACGTCGGCGACAGCTTGGCGGACCCGGTCGCTGATTTCGGTCTTCTTCGGGCAGGCGGAGGTGGTCAGGTAGATCTCGACGTGCACATCGCCGCCGGGGCTCAGGTCGATACTTTTGACCATGCCGAGTTCAGTAATGGGGCGGCGCAGTTCGGGATCGATCACCTTGGCCAGCGCGGCGCGAATGTGTGCAGTCGGATCGGACATCATCGCCGAGTCTAGTGCCGCGACGATGCGGGCCGGAACGGCCTGCTGAGGAGCGGCACCTTCGGCCTGAGCCCGCGCGATGCGGTGGCCGGAACGGCCGGTCAGGCCGGCAGCCGGGCGGCGCGGCGGCAGGCCGGCGGGCGCGACGGCGGCACGGCCGGCAGGCGGCGGGGCGACGGCGGCGCGGCGGCGGGCGCGGGAGCGACCGGCGGCGCGGCGGCAGGCGGCACGGCGGCGGGCGGCGCGAACGGAGTCGGTGGGGCGGCGGGCGGCGGGAACATGCCGAACGGAGCCGGTGCGGCCGGTGGCACCACAGCGTCCGCCGGTGGCGCGTTGACCTGCGCGGGCCCCGGAGTTTGCTGACCGATGCAGATCACCGTGCACGACGGGCCGTAGGCGGCCGGCCCCTGCGCCGACCACGGCTGGCCGTTACCGGGGTTGCCGCTGAGGTCGATCAGCGGCATCCGGGCCAGCGGGTCGGTGGCCGCGAGGCCGTGCATGTTCAGCGGCAGGTTGGGCCCCAGGCCTTCGCCGTGCTCGAGGTGGGCGTCGCCCAGCGGCGGCGCCGGTCCGGTCAGCGGCGGCAGGTCGACCGGAACCACGCCGGTCGCGTAGGCCGCGGCCCAGCCCAGCACGTTCTGGGCGTACGGCATCGAGTTGTTGTAGCGCAGGATCGACGACAACACCTGCGACTGGTCGCGCAGGTTCAGCCCGCCGCTGCACAGGTAGCGGGCAGCGGCCAGGGTGGCGTCGTAGAGGTTCTGCGGGTCGGCCATCCCGTCGCCGTCGCCGTCGGACGCGTAGCGCGCCCAGGTGCCCGGCAGGAACTGCATCGGCCCCATCGCACGGGCGTAGCTGACGCGTCCGGGGGCGTTGCTCTGGACGACGACCTCGTTGCCGGGCAGCGTCCCGTCCAGGCTCGGTCCGTAGATCGGTCGGACCGCGGTGCCGCGCGCGTCGGTGGCACCGCCGTTGGCGTGGCCCGACTCGATGCGCCCGATTCCGGCGAGCAGATTCCAGCTGATGCCGCAGCCCGGCTCGGCGGTGGCCATCATCCGTTCGGCGTTGCGGTACGCGGTCAGCGCCATCGTCGGAATACCCAGCGTTCCCGGCGTATTCACGACGAGGCTCGGCGGCGGAGCCGAGGCGGCGGCTTCGGCGATGTGGAAACCGATCTTCGGGTGCAGGGCGGAGACGACCAACGGTCCGGTCGGGTCGGTGGAGGCCCGGGCGACCGCGGCGACTGGGGTCACCGCGGCCTCGCGCAGCGTCGACTTGGTCAAGGGGAACGGCGGTGCGCCGGCGCCGTCGACGCTGGAATAGACCAGGCAGGCGATCATCGCCACACCGAACGCCGGCGACTTTGCGCCGCTGGTCAGCGTTCGCTGGACGGTCGAGGTGGCGGTCCGCGCTGCCCACGCGACGGCGTCGTATCCCTCCATGACGAGGTCGTATGCGTACAGGATTCTCAAGTTGTCTGCCGCGCGAAACGCCGCGTCGCCAATCGTTGACGCAGTGTTGGTGACGGCCGCAGGGAGCTTGGGGGTTTTTGGCATGCGAAGAACCGGCTTTCGCACCTTTGCAAGGGCCGGACGTATGCCCATGCGTTCCCCTACCCGCACTCGACCTGCCTAGTCCTCGAGCGTTGTGGGGCCCGCGATACCGCGTGAGCCTCGTGAACTAGGTCACCATACATAACACCGGTGACTCCAGTGACAACAATGACGCACTGTCTGCCTGTGAAAACACCGTGTTGAAGCCGCCGTGTCAATTAGACGAAGCGGCGTGCCGATCGACCCCGTCAT
Organism: uncultured Actinomycetota bacterium; assembly: GCA_963796825.1. Taxonomy (GTDB): domain Bacteria; phylum Actinomycetota; class Actinomycetes; order Mycobacteriales; family Mycobacteriaceae; genus Mycobacterium. The sequence continues at coordinate 197,296 of CAWCNE010000002.1, read as the reverse complement.
CGGTGCCCGGACGCGCCGGTCAGCGGGCCGATGTTGCAGGAGATCACGCAGATCTTCCAGCTCGCGGCGCAGGGACTCCCGGGTCTTAGCGACGTCGCCGATCGCCAGTCGCAGCGCGGCCAGTTCGCGCGCCAGATATTCGGTGTCGGCTTTGGTCTCCTCGGCGCGTCGCCGGTCCTGCTCGAGAGTGACGCGGTCGCGGTTCTCCTGGCGATTCTGGGCCAGCAGGATCAGCGGCGCCGCGTAGGCGGCCTGGGTGGAAAACGCGAGGTTGAGCAGGATGAACGGGTAGGGGTCCCAGCGCAGGCCGATCGCGAAGATGTTCAGCAGAATCCAGACGATCACCACGATGGTCTGGATCAGCAGGTAGCTACCGGTGCCGAAGAAGCGGGCGATCGACTCGGTGAAATTGCCCGACGGCGTCGGCGTCCAGTCGCGGCGCCGACAGTCGCGAGATGCGCGGGGTATAGAGCCGCGAGCGCGGCGCGGACTTGCTCATGCCGATGCCTCCGCGCAATGCCCAGCGCCGGCTCCTCGGTGGTGTCGCGCCAGTCGTGCGGCAGCAGGTGGTCGAGCACGTCGTCCACGGTCACCGCGCCGAGCAGGTGATGCTGCGCGTCGACCACCGGACCGCAGACCAGGTTGTAGGCGGCGAAGTAGCGGGTCAGCATGGCCAGCGACGTGTCGGGCTCGAGCCACGGCAGATCGGCGTCGACGATCCCGCCGACCAGCATGGACGGCGGCTCGCGCAGCAGTCGCTGCAGCGCCACGCAGCCCAGGTACTGCCCGGTCGGGGTGGCCGTCGGCGGGCGGACCACCAGCACCAGCGACGACAGCGCGGGCGTCAGGTCCGGATCGCGGACCCGGGCCAGCGCCTCGGCGACCGACGTGTCCGGGCGTCAACACCACCGGTTCGGAGGTCATCAAGCCGCCCGCGGTGTCGGGCGAGTGCTTCAGCAGCCGTCGCACCGGGTCGGACTCCTCGGGGTCCATCTGCCGCAGCAGGCCCTCGGCCAGCGTCGGGTTCATCGTGCCGAGCAGGTCGGCGGCGTCGTCGGGATCCATCTCCTCGAGCACGTCGGCCGCGCGCTCGTCGCCCAGCTGCATCAGCAGCTCGGCCTGCTCCTCCTCCGGCAGCTCCTGCAGGATGTCGGCCAGCCGGTCGTCGTCGAGCGCCGAGACCACCTCGTAGCGCCGCTTGGCCGGCAGCTCGCGCACCGCGTCGGCCACCTCGATCGGCCGCCACTTCTCGAACTGATGCAGCAGCTGCGCGACGCCCTGGCCCGGCATTGCCAGCGCCGACGGGGTCAGCCCCTGGACGTTGCGCCAGCCCACGATGTGCGTGGTGCTGCGCCGGCCGAGCCGTCGCGGAACCCGCACCGAGACCCGCGTGACCATCCAGTCGCGGGTTCGGGTCTGCTCCAAGCCCAGGTCGGTGACGACGACGTCGGTGTCGGCGAGCTGTGGCAGTTCGGGGTCGCTGACCCGCACCTTGGTGTCCACGATCTGGCCCAGCACCAGAACCTCGCCGGGCCGCTGCTCGAACCGGAGCATCGAGACGTTGTTGGTGATGAGCGTCACCGCGTTGGGCTCGATCGATGCCACCCGCAGCATCGGGACGAAAATCCTTCGGCGCGAGGCCATTTCGACGACGAGCCCGAGAACCCGGGGCTGCTGGCGAACGATGCTGATGCTGACCACGACGTCGCGCACCCGGCCGAGGGATTCGCCCATCGGGCCCAGGACCTGCATTCGCGCCAGCCGCGCGGCGTACACCCTGTTGATCGAGGCCATGGTAAAAGGGTAGGAGTGAGGAGTGTGAACAACGCCTACCGGCCCCGCCGCACGTGCCTGTCTGTGCCGGGCAGCAGCCAGAAGATGATCGACAAGTCCAAAGGCCTTCCCGCCGACGAGGTCTTCCTCGACCTGGAGGACGCCGTCGCACCGGACGCCAAGGCCGACGCCCGCGGCCGGGTGGCCGCCGCGCTGGCCGCGCCCGGCTGGGCCGGGCAGTTGCGCGGGGTGCGGGTCAACGACTGGACCACGCCGTGGACGCATGCCGACATCATCGAGGTGGTCTCTGCGGTCGGCGCGGCGCCGGACGCCAAGCTCGACGTGGTGGTGCTGCCGAAAGTCTCCGACGTCGTCCCATGTTCAGGCGCTCGACCTGTTGCTGACCCAGCTGGAGACGATCCACGGACTGCCGGTGGGCGAGATCGGCATCGACGCGCAGATCGAAGACGCCCGCGGGCTGACGAACATCAACGCGATCGCCGCGGTGCCACGGGTTCAGGCTCTGGTGCTCGGCCCGGCCGACCTGATGGCCAGCCTGAACACGCGCACGCTGGTCGTCGGCGAGCAGCCCGAGGGCTACGACGTCGGCGACGCCTATCACCACGTGCTGATGACGATCCTGGTCGCGGCGCGCGCCCACGGCATCGCCGCGATCGACGGCCCGTACCTCAAAGTCCGTGACACCGAAGCATTCCGGCGGGTGGCGGGCCGATCGGCGGCGCTGGGCTACGACGGCAAATGGGTGCTGCATCCCGACCAGATCGCGGCCGGCAACGAGATCTTCAGCCCGCGGCAAGCCGATTACGACCACGCGGAACTGATCCTGGAGGCCTACGAGTGGCACACCTCGGCGGCCGGCGGTGCCCGGGGCGCGGTGATGCTCGGCGACGAGATGCTCGACGAGGCCAGCCGCAAGATGGCGCTGGTGATCGCCGCGAAAGGTCGTGCGGCGGGCATGGAGCGCCAATCCGATCCGTTCGAGCCGCCGACCGGCTAGCGCCGGTTCAGTAGGCAGATCGCGCGAGTGACATCGGCGGATGGAACGCCGCGGCCGTGACGATGACCATCACCAGCACGAGCAGCGCCGCGGTGCCGGCGCCGATCGCGATCCCGGCGATGGCCAGCCCGCGGCCCTGCTGGCCGCGTCTGCTTGATCTGGCTGAGCGCGACGGCGCCCAGCACCGCGCCGACGACGGGAATCACCCAGCCCGATGTAGCAGAAGATGGCCAGCGGAATGCCGAGGACGACGCCGGCGATCGAGGTGACCAGCGACGCGACGGCCAGCCCGTTGGTCTGCTGTGACGGTGATAGCCCTGGTACGGGTCGTACGGGCCGGGGTAGGTCGGCGGGCCGCCGGGTAACCGGTCGGCGGCCGCCGAAGCCGCTGGTGGCCGGGATAGCCGCCGGAGGCCCGGCGGCTGCCGACCGGCCCGTAGCGGCGGCGGCTGTGGCGGGCAGGGGTACTCGGGATAGTTCACCGGCGCCTGCGGGTCCACCGGCGGATGCGGGTATGCTGCCAGGGGTAGGGCTGGTCGCGGCCCGGCTGATCGCGGTAGGGCTCACCGTATCACCGCCCGGAGCTGTCATGGTGTTCAACTTAGCGCGACAGCTGGTTGGCCAGGTGTTCGCGCAGGTGGCAACCGCGGTTCGACGGTGGCAGAGACTCGAGCGGCGGCGCGACAGCGCACAATGAAACCCATGAGCAGCCCTTTTCAGCCTGGACAGGTTCCCGGTGCCGCACCCGGCACCCCGGCCGGGAGCCGGCGTGCTCCCGGACTGCCGACACCGCCGAAAGGCTGGCCGGTCGGGTCGTACCCCACCTACGCCGAAGCGCAGCGCGCCGTCGACTACCTCTCCGATCAGCAGTTCCCGGTGCAGCAGGTCACGATCGTCGGGGTGGACCTGATGCAGGTCGAACGGGTGACCGGGCGGCTGACCTGGCCGAAAGTGTTGGGCGGCGGCGTGATCAGCGGCGCCTGGCTGGGCCTGTTCATCGGCTTGGTGCTGACCCTGCTGTTCTCCAGCCCCCATCCGCTGGAGGCGTTGACCACCGGGCTGGTCGCCGGCGTGTTCTTCGGCTTGATCACCTCCGCGATTCCCTATTCGATGGCGCGCGGCACCCGGGACTTCAGCTCGACGCTGCAGTTGGTGGCCGGCCGCTACGACGTTCTGTGCGACCCGCAGAACGCCGAGCAGGCCCGGGATCTGCTGGCCCGGTTGGCCATCTGAGCTGTGCCGCCCCTTCGCGAGCGCGCGCGCCGGCTGGGCGCGGTCGCGCTGGCGGTGCTGTCGGCCGCATCGGCGGTATCGGCCTGCGGAGCCCGCGACGACGGCCGGGTGATCAGCTTCTACACCCCGGCCGGCGACGCCGCGACGTTCACCGCGGTGGCCGCAGCGCTGCACCGACCAGTTCGGCGGCCGGTTCACCATCCGGCACTTCAGCCTGCCGCGGGCCACTGACGACCAGCGGATACAGCTGGCCCGCCGGCTCAGCGCCAACGACCGCACGGTGGACGTGATCGCGATGGACGTGATCTGGACGGCCGAATTCGCCGAAGCGGGCTGGGTGCTGCCACTGTCCGACGATCCGGCGCGCCGCGCGGAGGCCGACGCCACCACCGACACGCTGCCCGGGCCGTTGTCGCACCGCGACCTGGCAGCACCGGCTGTTCGCCGCGCCCGTCAGCACCAACACCCAATTGCTTTGGTACCGGCCAGATTTGATGGACAAGCCGCCGACGACGTGGGACGCGCATGATCGACGAGGCCACCCGGTTGCACGCGGCGGGTAGGCCCAGCTGGATCGGCGTGCAGGCCAACCAGAACGAGGGCCGTGGTGGTGTGGTTCAACACCCTGCTGGAAAGTGCCGGCGGCCAAGTGCTTTCCGACGACGGCAGCACGGTCACCCTCACCGACACTCCCGAGCACCGGGCCGCCACCGTCAAGGCGCTGCAGATCATGAAGTCGGTGGCCACCGCGCCCGGCGCCGACCCGTCGGTCACCCGCAGCGATGCCGGCACCGCGCGGTTGGCGTTCGAGCAGGGCAAGTCCGCGCTGGAGGTCAACTGGCCCTACGCGCTGGCGTCCATGCTGGAGAACGCCGTGAAGGGCGGTGTGCCGTTCCTGCCGCTGAACCGCCAGCCGGACTTGGCCGGCAGCATCAACGACGTCGGCTCGTTCGGCCCACCGAACAGCAGTTCCGCGAGGCATACGACGCCAGCAGAAGGGTTTTCGGCTTCGCGCCCTATCCGAGCGTGCAACCGGGGCAGCCGGCCAAGGTGACGATCGGTGGGCTGAACCTCGCGGTGTCCGCGACGAGCCGGCACAAAGCCGAGGCGTTCGAAGCGATCCGGTGTCTGCGCAGCCGCGGCAACGAGAAGTACATCTCGCTGCGACGGCGGCGTGCCCGCCGGTGCGCACCTCGCTGTACGCCGACCCGCAATTCCAGGCGAAATACCCGATGTACGAGATCATTCGCCGGCAACTCACCAACGCCGCGGTCGCGGCTCGCGACGCCGGCCTACCAGTCGGTGTCCACCCGGATCGCCGCGACGCTGGCCCCGATCACCCGGATCGACCCGGAGAAGACGGCCGACGAGCTCGCCGTGCAGGTGCGCAAAGCGATCGACGGCAAGGGTCTGCTGCCGTGAGTGCCGAGCGCCGCAGGGGGAGCGGCGACTGGCTTTCGCCTTGGTCGCCCCGGCCGCGCTGCTGATGCTGGCCGTCACCGCATATCCGATCGGCTACGCGGTGTGGCTGAGCCTGCAGCGCAATAACCTGGCCACGCCCGAACGACACCCGGTTCATCGGTCTCGGCAACTATCAGACGATCCTGACCGACCGGCTACTGGTGGACGGCGCTGGCGGTGACGCTGGCGATCACGGTGGCTTCGGTGTCAATCGAGTTCGTGCTCGGCCTGGCGCTGGCGCTGGCGATGCACCGCACGCTGATCGGCAAGGGCCTGGTGCGCACCGCGGTGCTGATCCCGTACGGCATCGTGACGGTGGCCGCCTCCTACAGCTGGTATTACGCGTGGACGCCGGGCACCGGTTATCTGGCCAACCTGCTGCCGCACGGCAGTGCGCCACTGACACACCAGTTTTCGTCGCTGGGCGTCGTGGTGATCGCCGAGGTGTGGAAGACGACGCCGTTCATGTCGTTGCTGCTGCTGGCCGGATTGGCGCTGGTGCCGGCCGACCTGCTGAAGGCCGCGGAGGTCGACGGCGCCGGCGCATGGCGGCGGCTGCGCACGATCACGCTGCCCCTGATCAAACCGGCGATCCTGGTGGCGCTGCTGTTCCGCACGCTGGACGCATTCCGGATCTTCGACAACATCTACGTGCTCACCGGCGGCACCGGCAACACCGGCATCGGTGTCGATCCTGGGCTACGACAACCTGTTCAAAGGCTTCAATGTCGGCCTCGGCTCGGCGATTTCGGTGCTGATCTTCGGCTGCGTCACCGTGATCGCGTTGCTTTTCATCAAGGTCTTCGGCGCGGCGGCACCCGGCGGCGGCGATGGGCGCTGAGCGCATGGGCCGCGTGGGCGCGCGGCGCGCGGCCGGATGGGTGATCGTCGACGCCCTGGTGCTGCTGTACGCGCTGGTGCCGGTGCTGTGGATCCTCAGCCTTTCGCTCAAACCGACGTCAACGGTCAAGGACGGCAAGCTGATTCCGTCGTCGCAGACGTTCGACAACTACCGCGGAATCTTCCGCGGCAATTACTTCAGCTCGGCGTTGGTCAACTCGGTCGGGATCGGTGTGACTCACCACGGTGATCGCGGTGGTGATCGGCGCGATGGCGGCGTATGCGGTGGCGCGACTGGAGTTTCCCGGCAAGCGCGCTGTTGATCGGCGCGGTGCTGTTGATTTCGATGTTCCCGGCGATCTCGCTGGTCACCCCGCTGTTCAACATCGAACGCCGGATCGGGCTGTTCGACACCTGGCCCGGGCTGATCATCCCGTACATCACGTTCGCGCTGCCGCTGTCGATCTACACGCTGTCGGCGTTCTTCCGGGAGATCCCGTGGGATTTGGAGAAGGCGGCCAAGATGGACGGCGCCACCCCGGCCCAGGCATTCCGTAAGGTCATCGCGCCGCTGGCGGCACCGGGCATCGTGACGACAGCCATCCTGGTCTTCATCTTCGCCTGGAACGACCTGTTGCTGGCGTTGTCGCTGACCGCCACCAAGGCGGCGATCACCGCGCCGGTGGCGATCGCGAACTTCACCGGCAGTTCGCAATTCGAGGAGCCGACCGGATCGATCGCGGCGGGCGCCATGGTGATCACGGTGCCGATCATCGTTTTTGTTCTAGTCTTCCAACGACGGATCGTCGCAGGGTTGACGTCCGGTGCGGTGAAGGGATAGCGCGATGGCCGAGATTGTGTTGGACCGGGTGACCAAGAGTTACCCCGACGGCGCGTTGGCCGTGCAGGAATTCAGCCTCACCATCGCCGAGGGCGAGTTCATCATCCTGGTCGGGCCGTCCGGCTGCGGAAAATCGACGACGCTGAATATGATTGCCGGACTTGAGGATATCTCGTCGGGGGAGCTGCGCATCGGCGGCGAACGGGTGAACGAGAAGGCGCCCAAGGACCGCGACATCGCGATGGTGTTCCAGTCGTACGCGCTCTATCCGCACATGACGGTGCGCCAGAACATCGCCTTCCCGCTCACGCTGGCGAAGATGAAGAAAGCGGAGATCGCCAAGAAGGTCGAGGACACCGCGAAAATTCTCGACCTGACCGAGGTGCTCGACCGCAAGCCCGCGCAGTTGTCCGGCGGGCAGCGTCAGCGGGTGGCGATGGGCCGGGCGATTGTGCGTCACCCCAAGGCATTTCTGATGGACGAGCCGCTGTCCAACCTCGATGCGAAGCTGCGGGTGCAGATGCGCGGTGAGATCGCCCGGCTGCAACGACGGCTGGGCACCACCACCGTCTATGTCACCCACGATCAGACCGAGGCGATGACGCTCGGCGACCGCGTGGTGGTGATGCGCGGTGGCGTTGTGCAGCAGATCGGCACGCCCGACGAGCTGTACGAGCGGCCTGCCAACCTGTTCGTCGCGGGCTTCATCGGATCGCCGGCGATGAACTTCTTCCCGGCCGGCGTGACCGCCACCGGACTGCGCCTGCCGTTCGGCGAGGTGACGCTGACCCAGCCCGTCCTCGACATGCTCGCGGCGCACGCGGCGCCGGAGAACGTGATCGTCGGCGTCCGGCCGGAACATCTGAAGGATGCCGCCCTGATCGACGCCTACCAGCGGATCAGCGCACTGAGCTTCGAGGTGAAGGTCGACATGGTCGAGTCGCTGGGTGCCGACAAGTACGTCTACTTCACCACCGAGGGTTCCGCTGTGCAGTCCGACCAGCTGTCCGACCTCGAAGACGAATCCAGTTCGGGGGAGCACGAATTCGTGGCCAGGGTGCCGGCAGCGTCGAAGGCCGCCAAAGGTGAGACGCTGGAGTTGGCTTTCGACACAGCGCAACTCGCCGTGTTCGATCCCGACACCGGGGTGAATCTGACTCTTCCGCCGCCGCCCGAGGCCGCGTGACCCAGCCGTTGGACCGGGTGCGCGCGCACCTGGATGCGCACTTCGACAATGCCGAGCCCGCTGTCGCCAGCGTGACCTTTCTGGGCGCCGAGTCGATCGACGTGCTGCGCTACCGCGCCGACGCCGACGGCCGGGCAGCGGTGGTGCACTATGTCTCGCTGGGCTGCTCGCGCCATCCGATGGTCGACCCGACCGCGGTGCTGGCCGATCCCGAACTCGGCCCGCGGGCCGAAGTCGTTCTGCAGCTGCGTGATACGAAGGACATCACCGGTCTGGCCCGCAGCCTGGCCATCGTGGCGGCATCGCCGGCGGTCGAGGGCGTGGTGCTGATGCCCGACGCGCTGGTCGACCTCGGCGGGCCGCTGTGGACCCAACCGTCGGTGCGGGTGCCGTTCACCGCGGTGTTGTTGGGCGACAGCGACATTGCCGAGCTGCCGCTGGACCCGCCCCGCGATCCGGTGCGCTTTCTGTCCGCGACGCCGATCACCGCGACCGAGGCGGCCTGGGTCCGGCTGAAAGGCGCCGACGCGATGCGTGCGGCGTGGCGAAGCCGACGGGGTCGACGTGCTGGACCCCAATCGGCCTGCCGCGCAGCCTCACTGAGCGGTGCTGGCCCGTCACACACGTCGCTTCAGCCCCTGGGCCAATGGATGTTCCACTTCGACGGTCCGGATTTTCAGATACTCACGAGGCGGATGTGACTGGCGCCCAACTACAACCAGTCGTTACGCCGGAAGTTGCGATGCAGAAATAGACATACCAGCGCCGTGCCCACGATGGTCGTCGGATAGCCCCAGTGCCATTTCAGCCCGGGCATGTACTCGAAGTTCATCCCGTAGATGCCGGCGACCATCGTGGGTATCGCCAGCAGGGCCGCCCACGCCGACATCTTGCGCATGTCGGTGTTCTGCTGCATCTCGACGCGGGCCAGCGCGGCCTGCACCAGCGAGCTGAGATTCTCGTCGTAGCTGGCGATCTGATCGGCCGCGTGGGTGTGGTGGTCGCCGACGTCACGCAGATAGCGCCGGACCTCTTTGGAGATCAGGTCCTTGTGTTCGGTCTGCAACCGCGCGAACGGCACCGACAGCGGGTTGACCGACCTGCGCAGCTCGACCACCTCGCGCTTCATCTGATAGATCGGCTCGATCTGGGTGCGGTGGTCCGGCGCGAAAGCCTCTTCCTCGATGGCGTCGATGTCGCCCTCCATCAGCTGGGTGACCTCGAGGTAGTGGTCGACGACCGCGTCCGCGATGGCGTGCATCACCGCGAATGGGCCCAGCCGCAGGTGCTCGGGGTCGGCGTCCATCCGTTTGCGCACATCCGACAGCCGGCCGTGATCGCCGTGCCGGACCGTCACCACGAAGTCGCGGGTGACGAAGACCATGATCTCGCCGGTCTCGACGATCTCGCGGGCCAGCAAGGTCGACTCGTGCGGCACGTAGTTGAGCGTCTTGAGGACCAGGAACAGCGATTCGTCGTAGCGCTCGAGTTTGGGCCGCTGGTGAGCGCAGACCGCGTCCTCGATGGCCAGCTCGTGCATGCCGAACGCGTCGCCGACTTCCTGCATCTGATGCTCGGTGGGCGCGTGCAGTCCGATCCAGGCGAAGGCCTCCTGGCCGCTCAGCTGCAGGTCCGTCACTTTGGCCCGGGCTTCTCCGTAACTGAAGGTGCCCGGGAAGCCGCTCGCCGTCTACGTAGATACCGCAATCGACGACTGCTTGATCGGCGGTCAGCTGAACCTGCTGCGGCTGCGGATGAGGAGGCTCATCCCGCTGGGGTCGTGCCAGAGGACGCAGCGTTTCGGGTATGTCGCGTAGCTCGCGAAACGTAGCCATCCGTAACCTCCCATCTGCAGCGAGAATCCGATGAAGCCTCGGTCATGCTACGCGCCCAAGATGGTTATCTCCTGTCCAATTTTGCGCTGGCCAGCGTTGATGCGGGGTAGGGCGTTTGCCGAGCGGGTGCGTGCGCTAGTTTCGACGCGACGCGATTGGGCATCAGACAGACGCGAAGCATGCCCCAAAATCTCCACTTAAGGAGCGAATGAGACGTGAGCACAACACCATTGAAGGTTGCCGTCACCGGCGCCGCCGGCCAGATCGGCTACAGCCTGCTGTTTCGCCTGGCCAGCGGCTCGCTGCTGGGCCCCGACCGCCCGATCGAGCTGCGGCTGCTCGAGATCGAGCCCGCCCTCAAGGCGCTCGAGGGCGTGGTGATGGAGCTCGACGACGGCGCATTCCCGCTGCTGTCCGGCGTCCAGATCGGTGCCGACCCCAACAAGATCTTCGACGGCGTGAACCTGGCGCTGCTCGTCGGCGCCCGCCCGCGTGGCCCGGGCATGGAGCGCGGCGACCTGCTGGAGGCCAACGGCGCGATCTTCACCGCCCAGGGCAAGGCGCTGAACTCCGTGGCCGCCGACGACGTCCGCATCGGCGTGACCGGCAACCCGGCCAACACCAACGCGCTGATCGCGCAGAACAACGCCCCCGACATCCCCAAGGAGCGGTTCTCCGCGCTGACCCGCCTGGACCACAACCGGGCCATCTCGCAGCTGGCCAAGAAGACCGGCGCCAAGGTCACCGACATCAAGAAGGTCACCATCTGGGGCAACCACTCGGCCACCCAGTACCCCGACATCTTCCACGCCGAGATCAACGGCAAGAACGCCGCCGAGGTCGTGGGCGACGAGAAGTGGATCGCCGACGACTTCATCCCGACCGTCGCCAAGCGCGGCGCGGCGATCATCGATGCCCGCGGCAGCTCGTCGGCCGCCTCGGCCGCGTCGGCCACCGTCGACGCCGCCCGCGACTGGCTGCTGGGCACCCCGAAGGACGACTGGGTCTCGATGGCCGTCATCTCCGACGGCTCCTACGGTGTGCCTGAGGGTCTGATCTCGTCGTTCCCGGTGACCACCAAGGGTGGCGACTGGAGCATCGTGCAGGGTCTGGACATCAACGACTTCTCCCGCAGCCGGATCGACAAGTCGACCGCCGAGCTCGCCGACGAGCGCAGCGCGGTCACCGACCTGGGCCTGATCTGAGCCGCGAGACCTCGTCGATTAGGGCTACTAATGAGTAGTCGTTACGCTGGGCAACGTGTCTGAATTGGTTGAATCGATACAGACCCACAGTGACGAGGGCGCGATCACCGATGCGGAGATCTTCGAGGCGCACTCCGGGGGCAAACTTTCCGTCGGCCTGACGACGGCGCTGGACACCCAGCGCTCGCTGTCGATCGCCTACACCCCCGGTGTGGCGCAAGTGAGCCGCGCGATCGCCGGCGATCACACGCTGGCCGCTCGCTACACCTGGTCGGGTCGACTGGTCGCGGTCGTCAGCGACGGCAGCGCGGTGCTCGGCCTGGGCGACATCGGGCCGGCCGCGTCGCTGCCGGTGATGGAAGGCAAGTGCGGGCTGTTCAAGGAGTTCGCCGGGCTGGACGCCATCCCGATCGTGCTGGACACCAAGGACCCCGACGAGATCGTCGAGACGCTGGTTCGGCTGCGCCCGACGTTCGGCGCGGTGAACCTCGAGGACATCTCCGCGCCGCGCTGCTTCGAGATCGAACGCCGCCTCATCGAGGCGCTGGACTGCCCGGTGATGCACGACGACCAGCACGGCACCGCGATCGTGGTGCTGGCCGCGCTGATGGGTGCCGCAACCGTGCTCGACCGCGACATGACCGCGCTGCGCGTCGTCGTCTCCGGCGCCGGGGCAGCGGGTGTGGCATGCGCCAATCTGCTTCAGGCCAGAGGCATTTCGGACATCACCGTGCTCGACTCGCAGGGCATCCTGCACCGCGACCGGGCCGGCATGAACGGCGTCAAAGCCGAACTCGCCGCGCGCACCAACCCGCAGAGCCGCACCGGCGGCATGGTCGAGGCGCTCGAAGGCGCCGACGTGTTCCTCGGCGTCTCCGGTGGTGTGGTTCCCGAGGAACTGATCGCCACCATGGCGCCCAGGAGCATCGTGTTCGCGCTGTCGAACCCCGATCCGGAGGTCCACCCGGACGTGGCGGCCAAGCACGCCGCGATCGTCGCCACCGGGCGCAGCGACTTCCCGAACCAGATCAACAACGTGCTGGCCTTCCCGGGCGTGTTCCGCGGAGCGCTGGACGCCGGTGCCCGCCGGATCACCGAAGAGATGAAAATGGCTGCGGCCGAGGCGATTTACGCCGTTGCCGCCGACGACCTGGCGCATGGACCGGATCGTTCCGAGTCCGCTCGATCCGCGGGTCGAGCCGGCGGTTGCCGCCGCGGTTGCCGCCGCCGCAGATACCGCGGAGTGACTGCCGGCCGGCTCACCGCGCTGGCGCTGAGCTGCTGCGCTGGCGACGGCGGGCTGTGGCCACAGCACCGCGCATCGCCCGGCACGAGTTGGTGGTCGGATCCCGGGCCGGTATCGAGTCGACGCTGCTGGCGGACGTCTATACCGGAGCGTTGCGGTCCTATGGTTTTCCGGCGCACACCGAGCAAGCGCCAGATCCGTTGGCCAAGTTGGACTCCGGTGCGTTTGTCGTCGTCCCCAGCCTCACCGGACGGGTGTTGCAGGTCTTTCCAGCCGGGGGCCGACGTGCGCTCCGACGCGCAGGTCTACAAGGCGATGATCGGCGCGCTGCCGGAGGGCATCGCGGCCGGCGACTACGCCACCGCAGCCGAGGACAAGCCCGCGCTGGCGGTGGCCGGGTCCACGTCGAAGGATTGGGGCGGAAGCGATCTCGGCGTGCTGGCCACAGCACTGCGACGGGCTGACCGTCGGATCGATCGCCGGCGCCCCGACGCCCTCGGCGATCGGCAGCTGCCGGTTACCTGCTGGTCACGAATTCCCAGACGATGCAACGCTTTTCGCGGCCGTGACGTCCGGCGAGGTGGCGGCGGCCTGGACCACCACTGCCGACCCGAACGTGCCCGCCGACCTGGTGGTGCTCACCGACGGCAAGCCGGCGCTGGTGCAGGCCGAGAACGTGGTGCCGCTGTATCGCCGCAACGAGCTGACCGATCGACAACTGCTGGCGGTCAACGAGGTGGCCGGCGTGCTGGACACCGCCGCGCTGGTCGACATGCGCCGCCAGGTGACCGCCGGGGCCGATCCGCAGGCGGTGGCCGACGCCTGGCTGAACGAACACCCGCTCGGCCGCTGACGCTCGGCCGTTGACTAGCGCGACGGCGGCTTGATCCGGCCGATGACGGGGGCGAACAGCCGCTGGTAGTTCGAACCGGTGATCCGCACGAGCAGGTCGATCACGACGGCGTCCTGGCCGACCAGCACCCGGGCCTTGTTCTTGCGGACACCGTCCAAGATGATCTCGGCCGCCCGTTCGCGGGGTGGTGGAGGCCAGCCGCTTGTCGAAGACCTTGGACTGCGCCGCGGCATCCACCCCTTCGGCGGTCAGGCCGTTGCGGGCGATCGCGGTCTTGATGCCACCGGGGTGTATCGCCGTCACCTTCACCGGCTGGCGGTTGAGCACCATCTCCTGGCGCAGCGCCTCGGTGAAGCCGCGTACCGCGAATTTGGCCGAGTTGTACGCGGCCTGCCCGGGAATCGACAGCATCCCGAACAGGCTGGACACATTGATCGACGTGGCCGTCGCCGGAGGCTATCAGATGCGGCAGAAAAGCCTTGGTGCCGTTGACAACTCCCCAGAAGTCGACATCCATCACCCGCTCGATGTCCTTGAACGCGGTGATGTCGACGTCGCCGGTGTAGGCGATGCCGGCGTTGTTGTAGATCTGGTTGACCTTGCCGAAGTGCTCTTTGATGTGATCGGCGTAGATATGGAAGGCCTCGCGCTCGGTGACGTCGAGCCGGTCGCTACGGACCGGGGCGCCGATGGCCTTGAGCTGTTCTTCGGTCGTCGCCAGCCCTTCGAGGTCGACGTCGCTGATCGCCAGCGAGGCGCCCGAGCGGCCGAGTTCGAGGGCCAGTGCCTGACCGATTCCCGATCCGGCGCCGGTCACTGCGGCAACTTTTCCGGCAAAGCCTTCCATGGGCGCTCCTTGTCACGCGGTTGCCGTCCAGGCTAGCCGGTACCGGCGGTATCGCGCGAAGTGGTATCGACGGGGTCCAGGGCTACCGGCCGGTTCACTGGAGAATTCCCGATACGCCGAAAACCGACCAGCTCACCCGGGCGCTGCAGATAGCCGATCCCCGGTCCAGGCAAGCGAACAACGCTTCGCCCCAATGCGTAGGTAAGAGTCGAGTAGTCGCCCGGGAATACGATCCGGAAGTTGACTGACTGGTCGCACGATGATGCTGCGACTGCATCGAACTCGCCGGTGCCCAACATCAAATGAATGCCCAGCGCTCGGCCAACGGCCGCGACACGACGCAAATCGAGTTCAACTCGGGGATCAGCGCGTATCAAACCCAGGAAGCCGTCGACCCACACGATCAAAGCGGGTAGCGCGGCGCCGTCTTGACCGTGACGCGCGAGGAAGCTGGCGTGGTCGGTGCAATTGGCTTCAGCCAATACCGTTGTACGTCGGTCGATCTCGTTGTGCAGACACTGGCGCAAACGTTGGGCGTCCCGGGCGCCCCCATCGGGAGTACCGATCACGTTCTCAACGTGCGGCAGCGCTGAAAGTAGCAGCACTCCCTCGCTCCATCGACGCTGTCGGGCAGCCCCTTTGCGCATCATCTCCTGTTGACCGGCCGGTAGTGGCAGTTCAGCCAGCACCGCCTCAACCGTCCTCTCGGCGCGCTCGGGAGAATCCAAACCGGGAAGCACAAGCCACATGAGGAGCGCCTCTGGGCTGTAGGTGCGCGCCAGCGACATCACCATTGATTGCCAGAGCTGCGCGGCGCCCGACCCGCTGCCAACAAGCAGGCCATGGCAGCCGTGTCCGCCGTGGGCTGTATCGCGCAGATCCAGCCACACAGGTTCGTCACCTTCTAGCGCGGTACCCAGCTGCACACGTAGTGCAGCGCCGCTATCGCGCACGCCGCGCCACGACACAGCGGCCTCCTATCGAATCGGAGGCGAAGGAATTCGGCTTCTTCGCCGGCCGCACGAAGATGCCCTTGGAGGCGGTCAGGTCGGTCGCCGCGCTGAGCCAGCCAATGATCGCAGCGCTTGTGGTGGGCGCCGTGTCGAGTCCGGCGGTGGTGGTGGTGATGGTCACATTGATTGTCCTTCGGGATGGTGCTGGGTGCGACGGTGCGCTGGCGCTGGGGCCGAACTTTTGGGTTACGCATGTAAGAAAGTCTGCAAGTATTTTGGTGGGTCGACCCCGACGCTCCTACGGCGCGTTCAGCCGCCCGGCGCGGCTGTCATGGTCGGCTCGGGGACGTCTTCGAGCAGTTCGGCCTGCCCCGCGACGACTCCGGTGAGGATGGCCCGCGCCACGGCCAGGAGTTCGGCGATCCGCGGCGAGGTCAGCGTGTAGTACACCGACAACCCCTCCCGGCGGGCAGTAACCAGGCCGGCACGGCGCAGGATCGAGAGCTGCTGAGACAGGTTGGCGGGCTCTATGGCGACCTCGGGCAGCATCTCAGAGACCGCATATTCGCGCGTGCTGAGCAGCTCCAGGACCCGGATGCGGCTGGGATGAGCCAGCGTTTTGAAGAATTCCGCCTTCATTCGGTACAGCGGCTGGCGTGAATCCGCCACCAAGACCTCCAAGCCGAGCATAAGCTAGTTTCGTTAACTGCGAATCTTAGCAAGCAACCGTGTTCGATGGACTGTTGTCGCTCCTTATAGGTCGTTGCCGGCGTAGGACAAGCTGAAGCTTTTGTTGGCCAGCGGGAAATCGGGGACGATCGTGTCGGCCATCGCGAGCGGCAGGGCGGGCCAGTTGAACCAGGACGGGTCGACGATCTTGGCGCGCGTGATGTGCGAATCTGCGCCGATCTCGACGCGATGCACAATGGTGCCGCGCCAGCCTTCGACGATACCGATTCCGCTGCGCGGTCCATGCGCCACGGGTATGGGCGCGGTGTATTCGGTTGGGCCAGTATGGGATTCGATCAAGTAGTTGGCCAATTCGACCGACGCCGCGAACTCGTCACGCCGAACGATATAGCGCGCCAGGACGTCGCCGGCCGGCTCGGTGATCTCGGTGACGGGCAGCGCGGTCGTCGGGTGCTCGAGTCGAGCGTCGGTGCGAAGACCGCTGGCCCGGGCGACGTATCCCAGGCAGCCCGTGGCGCGGGCGTCGTCGCTTGTCAAGATCGCGGTGCCGGCGAACCGGTCGTAGATGACACTGTTGCGCAGTGTCAGTTCGGCCACCTCGGCGAGGTCGGCGGCGATGGCCCGCAGCTGCCCGGGGTCGGGCAGAGAACGTAGTGCCACTGAGCCGGGCCCGATGGCCCCACGTAGCAACCTGTGGCCGGTGACGGCGGCGTTGATGCGCAATAGTTGTTCGCGGATGCGTTGAGCGTGCGCGTTGGCCAGGGCGAAGCCCACGTCGTTGGCCAATGCGCCCAGATCGGTGGCGTGGTTGTAGAGCCGTTCGAGCTCGACCAGGAGGGCTCGCAGCCGGTGCACGTCGTCGGGCAACGCGATGTCCGCGGCCTCTTCGACCGCCAAGCTGTAGGCGAGCGCGTGGGCGGCGGAGGTGTCGCCGCTGACCCGTTCGGCAAGCTCGACGGCACCGTCGGCGGGCCTGCCCTGAAATAGTTGCTCCAGGCCGCGGTGCACGAACCAAAGCCGCGCCTTGAGGCGCAGCACGGTTTCGCCGACGACGGAAAACCGGAAATGGCCGGGCTCGATCAGCCCGGCATGCACCGGGCCGACCGGGATTTCATACACCCCGTCGCCTTCGACTGTGAGGAACGGGAAGTGACCGGTCGCCGCGAACTGCGGCGCCGGCCCGGACCCGGCCCGCATGGGATGCCAGTCCTCGGGCCAGTGCGCGTGGCGGACCAGACGGCGTGGGTGGGGATGCCCGATCGGACGGATTCCGTACAGGTCGAACATTTCTCGTTCGAAGCGGCCCGCGGCAAACGAGAGATACGCCAGCGACGATACCGATGGATTATCGGGGGCGATGACGCTTTCCAGCTCGACTCGTCGGTCCGGCGGCCCTGCGAGAAACAGGTAGACGATCCGCAGCTGGTCACCGTCGTCGTGGGCGGCGATCAGCGCGAGCCGGAAACCGGTTGCCAAGAGTTCCTCGGCCCGGCCGCCCAACTCGTCGTCGCTGAGCCGCTGCCGTGACCATTGCGGCGTCATCATAAGTGGCTCATCTGCTTGGCGGCGGTGGTGAACAGGTCGGCGAGCGGCCCGGCGGTGACGCCGAGGACTATCGAGGCGGCGACGCCGACGAGCAGCGCCGCCGCGACGCTGGCGGGCACTGCGATCGCAGGCGCATCGGAGCCCGCACGGCCGAGCAACATTCGGCCCGCATTGCGCGTCAGCGCGGCGAAAGCGATCGCGACCGCCGCCATGGCCACACCAAGGACCCAGGCCAGCCGCGCGTCGGCCAGCGAACGGGCGATGGACAGCTCACTGGCGAACATTGCGAAGGGCGGCAGACCGAGCAACACCAGAAGGCCGATCACGAACGACCCGCCGATAAGCCGCGAGCGTGGGATCACGCCGGTGATGTCGGCGATGGCGGTCGAGTCGTGCGCGGCCTGCAATTGGCCACAGGCCAGGAACAGCACGGTCTTGCCGATGCCGTGGGCCAGCACATGGAGCAGCAGCGCCGCGACCGCCAGGGTGGTGCCGGCCGCGGCGGCCACCGCGATCAGGCCCATGTTCTCCATCGACGAGTAAGCCAGCATCCGTTTGACGTCCCCGGTCACGGTCAGCATCAGCGCCGCGATCAGCAGCGTCGCCAACCCCACCGCGAGCAGTCCGGCGCGCAGAAATGCGGGGCCGACGGCGGCATCGATGATCGGTTTGATCCGGATCAGCACCGAAAAGGCCACCGATAGCAGCACGCCGCTCATCAGCGCGCTCACCGGTGCGGGGGCCTGGCTGTGGGCGTCGGCCAGCCAGGTGTGAAACGGCACCAGCCCAGCCTTGGCGCCGTAGCCGATCAACAGGAGGCCGCCCGCCAGACGAGTGACCCCCGGGTCCAAGGTGCCGGCGTGGGCGGCGAGGACGTCGAGGTTCAGCGCGTGCTCCGCAGGCGCGCCGGCGTGGCGTGCGGCGAAGTACAGCAGCACGGTGCCGAGGAATGCGATCGCGATGCCGACCGAGCACAGGATCACGTATTTCCAGGTCGCTTCCAACGCGGTGCTGGTGCGACGGTGGCCGACGAGGAATGCGGTGACGACGGTGGTGGCCTCAATGGCCACCCAGATCACGCCGATGTTGTTGGCGCACACCGCCACAACCATCGCCGCCAGGAACCCCGGCGTGAGCACCCCGTACAGTCGGGCTCCGCCGGCGTCGGTGTGGCCGTCGACGAGTTCGGTGTCGATGTAACCGATGCCGGCCCAGGTGGCCAGGGTGCCTACCACGCCGATGACGATCAGCATGGTGACCGATAGCGCGTCGACCCGCAGCAGGCCGCCCAGTGCGACGTGCTGCCCTGACTCCGCGCGCAGGCCCAGTGCTGCACCGCAGCCGAGCACCGTGATCGCCGAGAGCACGGTCAGGCATGCGGTCAGGCGCCGCCACCCCAACGCGAACGCGGTGGCCGATGCAGCAAGTGGCGCAAGCACCGCGGCCAACAGTAGACCCGTCATCAGTCGCGCAGCTGCTGCAGTTGGTCAAGGTCGGCGCCGCCGAAGGTGCGCCGTAGGCGGCCGGTGAGCACCCCGATCACGATCACCGCGAACAGAACGTCCAGTGAGGCCCCGAGTTCGACGATCAGCGGCACCCCGGCGGTCAGCAGGAAGGCGGTGGCGGCGATCCCGTTGTCCAGCATGAGGAATCCCGCCGCCTGAGACACGGCGTGGCGGCGGGTCGTCATCACCAATAAGGCGATGAGAATGACCGCGAATGCGGCCGGAACTGCGTTCGTGGTGATACAGGGTTCTAGGTTGGCTATCGGTCGGGTGACCGCGAACGCGATGACGGTCAGCGCCGCGGCGATCAATAGCGAGGTGGCGGTATTCATCAGCGGGGTCGCTTCGCGGTGCTCGCGTTGCTCGGCGCCCACGGCGCTTGCCAACAGCTTCGGCAAGACCATGACCCGCAGCACGAGCACCGCGATGCCGACGACAATCAATGCGGCATCGCTCTCGTGGACCCCCGCACCAGCGGAATCGCTGCAAGTGCGGCGCCCTGCCAGGCGAGCAGGCGGGCGATGGCCGGTAGATCGCGGCGCCACACGATCAGCACGGCTGACAGCACCAGACCGCCGGCGGCGAAATCGATCAGGCTTCCAAAGGTTGCGCCGCTCATGGCTTTTCCCTCACGCCAGTGGGGTGAAGAAGTTGGCCGCCGTCACCGCGAGCAGGGCGAGCAGGAACGAGCCGGCCAGCAATTCGGGAACCCGGAACAGGCGCAGCTTGGCGATGAACACTTCCGCGGCGGCCAGCGCCACGGCCAGCACGCAAACCTTGCCGACGATTGCCCCCACACCGATCACCACGTCGAGCGGGCCGGGATGCGCGCCGGCAATTCCCCACGGTAGGAACAGATTCGCGACCAACGCCAGCAATACCGTGAGCCGCATCCCAGAGGCCCATTCGACCAGCGCGAGACGCGGACCCGCGTATTCCAGCACCATCGCCTCGTGCACCATCGTCAACTCCAGATGGGTGGCGGGGTTGTCGACCGGCAGCCGCCCGGTCTCGGCGATGATCACGATCACCAGCGCGACGAACGCGAGCACGCCGGTCAGCGACGCAACCTGCGCGGGGTGCTCGATGGTGCTAGTCACCAGCGCACCCAGATTCGTCGATCCGGCTGGGATGGACAGCGCGAAGACGGCGAGCAGAATAGTCGGTTCGACCAGTGCGGCGATGGTGATCTCGCGGCTCGCACCCATGCCGCCGAATGACGTGCCGGTGTCGATGCCCGCGAGCGTCAACGCGACGTTGCCCAGAAACAGCAGACCGACCACGGCGAATAGATCGGCGACCGGATCCAGCGGCGAGCCGGTGGCGACGATCGGCGTGATAGCGGCGATGAGAAGCGTCGTGCCGGCAACGATCGCAGGCGCGGCGGCGAACACCACGGTGGTGCCTTGCGGGGTGATCTGTTGCTTGCCGAGCTGCTTGCGTAAATCGCGCCACGGCTGCAGCACCCCGCCGCCGCCCCGTCCTTCGAGTCGTGCCCGCACCTGGCGCATAACACCGATCATCAGCGGCGTACCGAGCATGACGGCGCCGATCTGTGCGGCACCGGCGATACAGGACACAAGGTTCACCGCGCCACCACCAGCACCATCAACACACCGAGCGCGCCGTATGCGAGGTAGAGGTGCACGCTGCCGGTGTGGGCGCGCCGAACCACGGCTGCGGCCGCGACCACCGCCCCGATCACCGGCGTATAAAGCCGGTCCTCGATCGCGTCGGCGATCCGGGCCCGATAACGGACAGCCGCGACCATGTACCGCGACTCCTCGATATGGGTGATCTCAATATCGGCGTCGGGACGCAGCACGTCGTCGAACACACGCTGCAGCGGCTCAGCGAACGAGGTGGCCGTGTACTGCATCCGTGGGCTGAGTTCCTCTGCGCCGCAGGCCCACAACGGCAGCGTGGCTGGTGCCGGGCGCCGACGCGAACGCCACCGCGTCAAAGCGAGCGCGAGCGCGACCGCAACGGTCAGTGCGCCGGCGATCAGCCCCGGTGCAACCGACCCTGTCAGCCCGGGCAGCCGCACGACGGCGCCGAAATTACTAAACGGCACCGCGCTTGCTGCGGGTAGCCTGTCAAGCACCCGCCGCAATGCTGGTGCCACGAGCATCGGCGCGAGCGCCAGCATTACGCAGGCGCTCGCCGCGATCGCCATCCCGGCGAGCATGCTCGGGGACCCCTCCCGTGCCTCGGCGGCCGACGCCGAGCGCGCGCGGGCCAGGAAGCCGATGCCGAACGCTTTCACCATCGCTGCCACCCCGAGACCGGTCGTCAGTGCGACGGCGCCCACGGCCAACGGCGCCGCGAGCGCCACGAGGGTGTTGTGTTGCGGTGCGGCGTGGATCAGCGACTGCACCAGCAACCACTCGCTGACGAAACCCGCGCCCAGCGGCAGCCCGGACGCACCGAGCGCGGCCACCCCGAACAAGATCGTGGTCGCGGGCATCCGCCGGGCCAGCCCACCAAGGCGATCCAGATCCCGGAGCCCGGTCGCGGCCAGCACCGAGCCGGCCGCGAGGAATCCGAGGCTCTTGAACGCCGCGTGCGCCACAAGGTGCAGCATCGCCGCCGTCATCGCAATCGTTGCCGCCGCGTGTGCACCCGAAGCCGCGAGCAGCGTCGCCGCACCGAGCGCGAGGACCACCAGCCCCATGTTCTCCGTCGTCGAATAGGCAAGTAGCCGTTTGAGATCGGTCGCCACCGACGCTTGCAGCACCCCGTACACCGCGGACACACCGCCGACGATCAGCAGTGTGAGTCCCCACCAGCGCGGACCCGGCCCGAGCAGTTGAAGATCGAACCGCACGATGCCGTAGATGCCCAGGTTGACCATCGCCGCACTCATTAGTGCCGACACCGGACTCGGCGCTTCCGGGTGCGCCCGCGGCAACCACGCATGCAACGGCAGCAGTCCCGCCTTGGACCCGAACCCGACCACCGTCAACACGAACACCGCCGCCCGCACGCGCTCAGGCACCGAGGTCAGGCCGCTGAACCGGTCAGCGCCCCCCGCCGCCGTCATCACCATCAGCCCGATCAGAATCGCGACGAACCCGAGTTGGGTCATCACCGCGTAGAACTGACCGGCCGCGCGGACCTCGGGCCGGTCGTGCTCGGCCAACACGAGCACCAGCGACGCGATCGCCATCAGCTCCCAGCCGAGTAAGAACGTGGTGATTGAACCCGCGGCCGGCACCAGCAGCATCGCCGCCACGAACGCCGGCAATACCGCCAACGGGATCCGGCCCAGGTGTTCACGCCGCGCATACCCGACCGAGTAAATGCCAACGGGCACAGCGACCGCCCCGGTCAATGCCATGAAGAAGCCGCCAAGCGGATCGAGCTCCAGCGTCACCCCGGACAACGGAAGCAGCCATCCGATGTGCACCGATCGCGCCGCGCCGAACAGCCCTGCGACCCCGAGCACCGCTCCGCTGAGACCGAGCCCGGTCGTCAGGAGGCCGGCCAGGGTCGACGTCGCTGGCCTTGCCGCGGACGTCTGGCGCTTCCGTCGGAGCGGTAAGGACGGTGCCCGTCATTTCCCCGTCACCGAGCGCAGCGCATCGATGATCTGCGAGGGCGTCGGTGGGCAACCCGCGATCTGTACGTCGACCTGAACAACGTCGGCGACAGCGCCGACCACCCCGTAGGCATCCTTGAACACACCGCGGTTGAGGGCGCAGTCACCACAGGCGATCACCGCACGCGGTTGCGGCGTCGCCGCGAGCGTATTACGTAGCGGCCCAGCCATATTGCGTGTCACCACCCCGGTCACCAGCAGCGCGTCGGCATGCCGGGGCGACGCGACCAGCCGCGCTCCGAACCGTTCTGCGTCATACACCGGCCCGAATGCACCGGATATTTCCACCTCACAGCCGTTGCACGAGCCAGCGTCGACATGACGAATCTGCAGCGAACCCCGCACCCCCGCAACCGGTTCCATCGCCGATGCCGGCGCCGCATCGGCGCGCTCGACGATACGGCCGACCCGCAAAATCGTGCCGATCCAGCCCATGGCGTTACCGGTCAACCGCGGGACCGGCGGTCGGCCGATCCTCCAGCCACGTCACAGAGCTGCAGGCCCGCAGGGCGGATGGTCGACGGCGTTCAGGCTCGCTGCTCATGGGAACTCCTGGCTGGCTCGCGCATGACACCGTCGGCCGTGACGGGCGTCTCGACGCAGCATATATTAATAGTTGCGAATGTTAGCAATCCCAAATATACGGACGCATCCGGCCCCATGCATCGCGAGGTTCCGCACTGGGTTGGCGGTGCTCGGCGGCATCCAGCCGCAGCCGAGTTACCGGACGACCGGCCCTCACGCTATTGGCCAGAACACGCGCTAGGCGAAGAACCGTCGACGGCACGAATGTTGCTTAACACCAACGTTGTTGACGGCGTGAAGGACAAAAGGTTGTGGCCCGCACACCTTTAGGTGTGCGGGCCACAATCGATCGTGCGGGTGTCAGGCCCAGCTGGAGCCGACGGCGGAGTCGGTGCTCGACATGTTGTTGCCGGCGGTCTGCACCTTCTGGCCGTGGCTGTTGGCCTGCTCGTAGATGGTCTGGAAGTTCCGACCCAACTGGGTGATGAACTCCTGGCAGGCCACCGAACCCGAGCCGCCCCAGAAGTCACCGGCAGCCAGCACATCGCGAACGATGGCCTGGTGCTCGGCCTCCAGGGAAGCGGCCTGGGAGCGGATCATCGCGCCGTGGGCATCGACATCACCGAACTGGTAACTGATCGACATGACTGTTCTCCTAAAGGTTTTCGGTGATCGACTAGCTGGACAGGATCTGCTGCGAGCCCTGCTCTTGGGCCTCGTAGTTGTTGGCGTCGCGGATCAGTCCGTCACGCACGCTGTGCAGCATGTTGACGATGTTGCGGAACGCGGTGTTCATCTGACCCATGGTGTCGTAGGAGGTGGCCTGAGCGGTACCGCTCCAGCCGGCGCCCGCGATGTTCTGGCTCGACGCCCACATCTTGCGGGCCTCGTCCTCGACAGTCTGGGCGTGCACGTCGAAACGTCCTGCCATCGAACGCATCTCGTGCGGGTCGGTCATAAAACGAGTGGGCATGTTGTTCTCCTATCGGGGCGTGTTAGCAGGTCACTGCGTTGTGAGGAATGTTATCCGCCGGCGGGCGAACGGGGCATCACCTTGGCGGCGACACGCGAGCCCATGGAGCTCACACCGCGTCCGGCCAGCGCGCCCATCAGGCCCTGTGAGAACGGGCTGGTGGGCAGGCCGTGCATCAGGCTCGGCGGCGCGACGCTGGTGGACGGCAGCAGCGGGGCGGCGCGATCCAACCCGCCTTCCGCACCGGTGTGCCAGGCGTGCGGCACCGACAGCCCGCCCGCGTGCATCGCGTTGGCCATCTGCGCCTGGATCCCGGCCTGGATGCCGGCTCCCCACTTGGCCAGCTGGCCGCTCACCCCGCTCATCACGGCTGCACGCCTTGCCGTCGACCATCTTGCCGACGTTGGCCAGCAGCGAGTCCTTCATGCCGTTCAGCGCGTCGCTGCCGACGGCGCCGCCACCGCTGCTGCCGCCGCTCATGAACATACGAGCGGGCGTGCTGCCCAGCATGCCCATGTAGTAGGTCGCCTGGACCGGGAGCAGGGCGGCGCTGGGGTTGCCGGCGATGCCGAGAGCCGCCGCGTCGAGGAACGAGGCCCCAAGCGTGGCCACAGTCGGCACGGCGTCACCCGCAGCAGGCGTGTAGCCGAACAGTTCCGCGACGGCGTGGGCCAGTCGAGCCGACGGTGATCGCCGGTCGAATCGGCCGACGTCGCGGCAGCCGCCGCAGTCGGGTCGACACCGCGTCGTCACCATCGGCGCGGCGGTCTGCGCCGGCAGCGCGCCGGATGCACCGGTGGCACTCTGCTGGTACGTGTCCATGCCCAGGGCGTCCTGGATCCACATCGCCAGGTAGTCGGCCTCGTTGTTGGCGATCGCGCCGGTGTTCTGGCCCAGGAAGTTGTTGGACACCAGCGTGGTCAACTCGGCGCGGTTGGCCGAGATCACCGGCGGCGGCACCATCGACGTGTACGCGGTCGTGTACGCGGCGGCAGCGGCCTTGGCCTGGGCCCCGGTCTGGGCGGCTTCGGCCGCGGTGCTCTGCAGCCAGGCGATGTACGGCTCAGCGGCCGTGGCCATCTGCGTCGACGACGGACCGAGCCACGTCCCGGTGGTCAGGTTGGTGATCGCGGTCTGGTACTGCGTGGCGGTGGCCTCGAGGTCGGCGGCCAACCCATCCCACGCCGTCGCGGCCTCCAACAACGGACCAGACCCCGCGCCTGAGTACATCAGCGCGGAGTTGATCTCCGGAGGTATCAGAGAAAAGCTCATCGACCTAGAACCCGATCGATCCTGCCGCGGCGTTGGCCGCCTCGGCGAGCGCGTAGGCGCCGGCGCCGGAGCGCAGCGCGGCCACCAACTGCTCGTGGACCTCTGCGGCCTGGGCGGCGATCTGCTGATACGTCGCCCCGTGCGTGCCGAACTGCGCGGCCGTCATCGCCGAGACGAGATCCGAGGCCGCCGGGGCCAAGCCGGTCGTCGGCGCGGCCGCGGCCGAGTTGCGGGCGACCATCGTGTCGCCGATACCGGACAGCGTGCCTGCAGCCGCCTGCAACACGTCTGGCTGTGTGGTTACGAACACTTCCAACCTCCTCCAACAAGCGCCACCAAGTCTGAAGCTGAACAGTACTGCAGACCGGGGCGTTTGGATTGACCTCCCCTAGAGCGATTGTCACACGTGGTGACGCTGAAATCGTAAGGCTTTTTCGCCTTTGGCGATAGCCGAATCGTGAAACCGTCTGGCCGGAAAACGGCTCAGTAATCTCTTTGCTTTTTCACAGGTTTCGGAATGGTGGCTGAACATCGTTAAGCGAAAGCGCGTCGCAGCGCGTGCCGCCGCGTCGTGGCGAGACCTGCACGTCGGGGACTGTATCGTTGCCGCGTGACCGGGCAGCCACCAAAGCTCTACATCTTTCCGCACGCCGGGGGATCGGCCGAGTTTTACGTACCCTTCGCCAAAGCCTTTGCCGGCGATATCAAACGTGTCGCTGTCAGGTATCCCGGGCGCGGCGGTAATCACGACCTCGGGTCATTCACCACGATCGGCGATCTGGCCGACAAGGTTTGCCAGATGATCAAGCCACCGGAAGACGCGGATGAGAAAATCGCGTTCTTCGGTCACAGTATGGGCGGGCTGCTGGCGTTCGAGGTCGCGCGTCGATTCGAGCAGGCGGGCAGTCCGATTGCCGCACTGTTCGTCTCAGCCGTCGCCGCGCCGGGTCACGTCGGCTACGAGCACATCCCGGAATCGGACCGCGGACTGCTCGACGCGGTGAGCGAGATGACCGGTGTCAATCCGGAGTTCTTGGAAAACGAGGAATTCGCGGCCAGCATCCTGCCGACGCTTCGGGGCCTCAAGGCGATCTCGAAATACGATTGTCCGCCGGGCGAGAAGCTGTCCTGCCCGATCTCGGCGTTCCTGGGCGACGACGACGAAGTGGCGACCCCCGAGAAGGTTCAACCTTGGGTGGAACGCACAACATCTGAGTTCACTATGAAAGTTTTTCCCGGTCACCATTTTTATCTGACCGACCACATCGCCGAGTTGGTAAGCGAGATCGAGCCCAAGATCTTGTCCTCTTGTTGAGGTTGAGCCACGCGTAATTAAACGATTGTTGTCAATATTCGCTGATGCAATCTTCAATCGAAACGGTCCCGTTCGTTATATGTCGAAACTGTATGCGGCCAGTAAATTGGATATAAAGACCGACAATTCGGACGGATCGGCTACCCCAGTCCAGTTACGGGTATCCGCGGGGTGCTTGTGGCGGGCGTTCAACTGGGGATCTTCGAAAAAAGTGAATAACGCCACATCACGGGGTCGGCGCGGCGAAACCCAGCAAACCCCCTCTTGGGCGGAGGTTTCACACGCGCCGCAGGCGCCCCACGGGCTGAGTCGTCCCATCCAAGGCCGCTGCGGCCGCACCCGGCCGGCACCCGAACCTCCAGCACCGTCGCCACCACGGAAAATCGCCCGCAAAGAGTTTAAATATTACGAGTTATGCGATTTAACTGACCGTCCGGTAAGGTGGGGGCGTCGTGATCGGGGAGTGGACACCTCCGGACACGGCCCACATAGCAAACCTATAGTCTCAGCAATGACGCTGGCATGAACGGGCCTTCCGTTTGGCGCGCGTATTACATTCTTGGGTTTTTGGTCCGAGAAGTGCGTGGCCCCTGTTAATCTCCTGCATCACAAGCGCCCGTCTAGTTGTTGTCCGGGGCTCTAGATCTTTAAGGGGTGGTGTCCCGATGGCAGTCACAGAAACCTCTATTGCCGCGGTACTGCGGGAATGGGCACGGCAGCAGCCGGATGCACCGGCTTACACGTACGTCGACTACGACGTCGATCCGGCCGGCTACCGCCAGACCCTCACCTGGTCCGAGCTCTACGGCCGCGTGCAGGCGCTCGCCGCGGAGATCGCCACCGTCGGCGCGCCGGGAGACCGCGCCGCCATCCTCGCGCCGCAGGGACTGGAGTACGTCGTCGCCTTCTACGGAGCGCTGGAGGCCGGGCTGGTTGCGGTACCGCTTCCCGTCCCGCAGTTCGGCGCCCACGACGAGCGGGCCACGGCAGCGCTACAGGACTGCGCTCCCACCGTCCTGCTGGCCACCTCGACGGTCGTCGACGATGTCGTCGGCTGCGCCCGTTCACTGCCCGGCAAGGCCCCGGCGCTGATCGAAGTCGACAGCCTCGACCTTGACGCGGTGGCCGACTTTCAGGCTCCGCCCGCCCCGCGGACCAAGAACGCGGTGCTGCAATACACCTCCGGTTCCACCCGCTCGCCGGCAGCCGTCGTGGTCACCCACAAGAACATTCTGGCCAACTGCCAGCAGGTCCGAGAAGACTACTTCGAGGCCGAGGGCGCGGTGCCGCCGAGCGACACCACGCTGCTGTCCTGGCTGCCCGTCTATCACGACATGGGTCTGCTGCTGGGCATCACCGGCGCGCTGACTATGGGTCTGCACTCGGTGCTGATGAGCCCGATGGCGTTCTTGCAGCGTCCCGCGCGGTGGATCCAGGAGATGGCCAACAACACCCGCGTCTTCACCGCGGTGCCGAACTTCGCCTTCGAGCTGGCCGCGCGGCGGACCACCGACGAGGACATGGCCGGGCTCGACCTGTCCGGCGTGCACACCATCCTGTCCGGCAGCGAGCGCGTTCACGCGGCCACCATCCGGCGCTTCATCGACCGGTTCTCGACGTTCGGTTTCCCGGCCAGCTCGCTGAAGCCGTCGTACGGCCTGGCCGAAGCGATGGTCTACGTGAACTCTTCCGGCCCGGGCCGCGCCCCCGACCGTCGCCACGTTCGACTACGAGAAGCTGTCCGCCGGCCATGCCGAGGCCTGCGACAACCACACGGGGGTCGAACTGGTCGGCGTCGGCACCCCGCGCGCGTCGACGATTCGCATCGTCGACCCGGAGACGCGCGTCGAGAACCCGGCCGGCATGGTCGGTGAAATCTGGCTCCATGGCGATAACATCGCCGCCGGCTACTGGCGCAAGCCGCAGCAGACCCAGAAGACCTTCGGTGGACAGCTGGTCGACCCGTCGAGCGGTACTCCGCTGGGCCCGTGGCTGCGCACCGGCGACCTGGGCACCATCTACGACGGTGAGCTGTTCATCATCGGGCGGATCAAGGACCTGCTGATCGTCGACGGGCGTAACCACTACCCCGATGACATCGAGGCCACCACCCAGGAGATCAGTGGCGGCCGAGTCGCGGCGATCTCCATCGAAGATGGTCGAACCGAGCGACTGATCGTGATCGCCGAAATGAAAGACAAGGGCAACACGCGGGAGATGCAGGACCGTCTCCGCGATGTGAGAGCGCAAGTCACGTCTGCCATTTCGAAGTCGCACGGGCTGCGGGTGGCCGACCTCGTGCTGGTTCCGCCGGGGTCGATTCCGATCACCACCAGCGGGAAGATCCGCCGTTCATCGTGTGTTGAGGTCTACCAGCAGGACGACTTCAGCCGTTTGGATTCCACCGCTTAGTGGGGTCCGGACGGCTTTACACCGCAGCGGGAGTAAAGCCAGTGCCTTCTAACGACTTCTTGATGCCCGCTGTGCAGGGGGGGTGCGTTCGGCAACAGCCGAGTGGCGGTAACATCAGTCACTTCGGCTGGGTAGAACGTTGTGGGCGCGACGAGGCGAACCGACTGGATACGCCCGGATGACATCGGTGGGCGAGGCCGTGTTCCTCGCGCACGGTGCAGGACGACAACAACTTTCCGACAGACCGGGGGGAGCGCGATGACTGCTGCACCGTCGGACCGTCGGGCCATCATCACCGAGGCGTTGCGCAAGATCGACGACCTGACATCGCGGCTGCACATCGCCGAACAGGGTGACATCGAACCGATCGCGGTGGTGGGGATCGGTTGCCGGCTTCCGGGTGGATCAGATACCCCCGATCAGTTCTGGCAGATGCTGCAAGACGGCGAGAGCGGCATCGTCGAAGTCCCAGCCGAGCGCTGGGATGCCGACGCCTTCTTCGCCGACGACCACTCCATACCCGGCACGATCGTCAGCAAGGAAGGTGGTTTCCTCACCTCCTGGCGTCCTGACGAGTTCGATGCCGAGTTCTTCGGGATTTCGCCGCGCGAGGCCGCGGCGATGGATCCGCAGCAGCGGCTGTTGCTCGAAGTCACTTGGGAGGCATTGGAAAACGCGGGCATCACCGCGCCCAAGGTCCGCGGCACCCAGACCTCGGTCTTCGTCGGCGTGACCACGCATGACTACGGGATGACCTTGATTGGAAGGTTGCCGCCAGAGGAGCTCGACCCGCACGTCCCATTCGGAAACGCGGCGAACTTCGCGGCGGGACGGTTGTCCTACTTCCTGGGTGCACACGGCCCGGCGGTGGTGATTGACACCGCGTGCTCGTCCTCGCTGGTCACCGTCCACTTGGCCTGTCAGAGCCTGCGCCGGCGCGAGAGCGACCAGGCGCTGGTTGCCGGGGTCAACTTGATGCTGACCCCGGAGAACAGCATTGCCACTTCGCGGTGGGGGATGCTGGCTCCCGACGGCCGCTGCAAGACTTTCGACGCCAGCGCCGACGGCTACGTGCGTAGCGAGGGCTGCGGCGTCGTGGTGCTCAAACGGCTCAGCGATGCTGTGCGCGACGGTGATTCGGTGTTGGCTGTGGTGCGCGGGTCGGCGGTCAACCAGGACGGGCCCAGCAGCGGCCAGACCGTCCCCAGTGGGCCTGCCCAGCAGGCGGTGCTGCGGGCGGCGCTGGCCGCGGCGCGACTGGAGCCCTCCGACATCGACTACATCGAGGCCCACGGCACCGGCACCGCGTTGGGCGATCCGATCGAATTAGGCGCGCTACACCAGGTTTTCGGCGAGCGCAGCGGCTCGGCGCCGCTGGTGCTGGGGTCGGTCAAGACCAACCTCGGCCACTTGGAGTCGGCCGCGGGCATCGCCGGTTTCATCAAGACCGTGCTCACGGTGCAGCGCGGCTACATTCCGCGGCACCTGCACTTCACCGCGTTGACGCCCAACGCGGTCGAGGGGGCGTCGAACTTCACCATCGCCGCCGACGGCATGGACTGGCCGGCCGTCGGGCGGCCGCGCCGCGCCGGGGTGTCGTCATTCGGCGTCAGTGGCACCAATGCCCACGTGGTCCTCGAGCAGGCACCGGCCGCCGAACCCGTTGCACCGCAACCGGAACCGGTGACGACCACGCTGGTGGTCTCGGGCAAGACGGCGGCGCGCATCGCCTCGACGGCCGCGACGCTGGCGGACTGGATGATCGGTGCGGGTGCCGCGGTGCCGCTGGCCGATGTCGCCCACACGCTCAATCACCACCGCACCCAGCACAAGACTTTCGCGACGCTGGTCGCCCGCGACCGCGCCCATGCCGTCGCCGGTCTGCAGGCGCTGGCGGCCGGCCAGTCCGCGATCGGTCTGGTCGAGCCGCACGAGGGATTGTGCAAGCCCGGAACGGTTTTCGTTTATTCGGGGCAGGGCTCGCAGTGGGCCGGTATGGGCCGGCAGCTGCTGGCCGACGAGCCGGCGTTCGCCGCGGCGGTCGAGGAGTTGGAGCCGCTGTTCCTCGAGCACATGCGGTTCTCACTGCAGCAGGTGCTGATCGAGGGCCAGCGGGTGGCCGGCGACGCGCGTGTCCAGCCGGTGCTGATGGGATTGCAGTTGGCGTTGACCGCGTTGTGGCGCTCCTACGGCGTGGAACCCGATGCGGTGATTGGACATTCGATGGGGGAGGTGACCGCGGCCGTGGTATCCGGGGCGCTCACCCCGGACGAAGGGCTGCGTGTCATCGGGACCCGTTCACGGCTGATGGCCCGGCTGGCCGGCCAGGGCGCGGTGGGCCTGCTGGAGATGGACGCCGAGGCGGCCGAGAAGCTGCTCGCCGACTACCCCGAGGTGAGCCTGGCCGGATACCTGTCGCCGCGGCAGACCGTGATCGCCGGTTCGGCGGCGCAGGTCGACGCGGCGATCGTCGCGGTCAGCGCGCAGGAGCGTTTCGCACGACGGGTGAACATGGAAGTCGCCTCGCACACCGCGCTGATGGATCCGATCCTGCCCGAATTACGTTCGGCGCTGGCCGATTTGGAGCCCAAGCCGCCGACGATTCCGTTCATCTCCACCGTCGCCGACCCGGCCGCTACGCCGACGCTGGACGCCGACTACTGGGTCGCCAATGTGCGTCACCCGGTGTTGCTGCGCCAGGCCATCACCGCCGCCGCCGCGCAGCACGCCACCTTCGTCGAGATCAGCCCGCACCCGACACTGACCCACGCCATCACCGAGACGCTGGAGTCGGTGCACCATCACAGTGTCGGGACGTTGTCGCGCAAGGGCGATGACACGGTCAGCTTCCACACCAACCTCAACAGCACGCACGTCATGCGCCCCCCGACGCTGCCGCATCCGCCCGAGCCCCACCCCGTGCTGCCGAGCGCGCCGTGGCACCACACTCAGCACTGGATCAGCGCGGCGGAATTCGTGAAGACCGCCGAGTCGGCGCCGCAACGCGGCACCCTGCTCGGTCAGCACATCCCGGTCGCTGCGACACCGCCGACCCACCTGTGGCAGGCGCGCCTGACGTCCACCACCAAGCCGTACCCGGGCTCCCACCACAACAACGGTGTCGAGATCATTCCGATATCGATACTGCTGCAAACGCTTTCAGCGGCTGGCGCCGAATACGGCGCATCGGCGCTGTCCGATGTCCGATTCGAGTACCCGATCGTCGTCGGGGAGCCGCGCGTCGTTCAGGTGGTCGCCGACGGCGGTTCGGTCACGGTGTCCTCGAGTGCCCCAGGGTCGAATTCCCAAGGTGCCACGCAGCATTGGATCCGGCACGCCACCGCCCGCATCGCCCGCGGCGCGGATGGCTCATCGGCAAGTCTGTCGGAGGCGGTGGCTGCACCGGACTCGGCCGACGCGCGAGTTCTCCGACGAGTCGGTGACGTCGCTGTGGCAGACCTGGGGCAGTGAAGGCCGGCCGTTCGGATGGTCGATCGGCTCGTGCTGAATCGAAGGCCGGCGAACTGCGAGCCGACGTCGAGCTGACCCAGGCCTCGGCAGTTGCGTTGCTGGACGCCGCTATTCACATCGCCCGACTGCTGGATTGCGATAACCCGCGGCTGATGGTTCCGGCCGCGGTGGCCGGCGTCCGGTTCGAGGGCGAACTCGCCGACCCCGGCGGCCGCGTCGAGGTCCGTCGTCGCGGCGGCAACGACGAGGAACTCATCGTCGACATCATCGTGACCGCATCGGACGGCAGCCCATGCATCGAGGTGTGCGGACTGCGTTACGCGGCGGTGGATTCGAGTCCAGCCACCGGCCGTAACGAGGATCCCGCCGCAATGGTGCACGCCATCGACTGGCAGCCGTTCACCCCCGACGAGGGCCACGACGGCGGTCGGCCCGAACACCATTGCGGTGTTGGGCGAGAACGACAGTGCCGCCGGTCTGCGCGACGGGCTCACCCACAACGGCTATTCTTCGGCCGCCGTCGCTGACGCGCGCTACGTTCTGTATGTCGCCGAATCCCGTTCCGGTGAAAGCGATGTCGACGTTGCCGTACGTACGTCGATGGAGCTGGTGGACCTGGTCCGTGGGCTGGCCGAGCGCGACGAGAGTCACCCGGCGACGCTGTGGATCGTCACGCGCGGCGTGCGCGAAGGCAGTTCCGACGCCGCGGTCGCACAGAGCCCGCTGTGGGGGACCGCCGGAGTCATCCGGGCCGAGCAGCCGCAGCTGTGGGGCGGTCTGATCGACCTGCAGGACGGCGTGGCGATCGGTTCGCTGCTCCCTGCGCTGGCGCCGATGCTGCGGACCCCGGCGAAGTCGATCCTGGCGCTGCGCGACGGCGAATTCCTGGCACCGGGCCTCGCGCCGGTCTCCGGCGAGCCGGTTCGCGAGCCGCTGCGGTGCCGCCCGGACGCGGCCTACCTGATCACCGGTGGCCTGGGTGCGCTTGGTCTGCTGACGGCCGGCTGGCTCGCGGACCGCGGAGCCCGTCGGGTGATCCTGGCCGGCCGCACCGGGCTGCCGCCACGCCGTGACTGGGACAGCGACAGCAACGACGCTGCCACCGCGCAGAAGATCAACGCCGTCCGTGCGCTGGAGGCGCGTGGCGTGGTCGTCGAAGCCGTGGCCCTCGACATCGGTTCGGCCGAGGCGATGCAGGCACTTCTGGCCAAACGGGACGACGAGGGGGCCGTGCCGATCCGCGGCGTCGTCCACGGCGCCGGCATCACCGACGCCGAGCTGTTCACCGAGATGGAGGAAAGCCGGCTGCGGCGCACGGTCTGGCCGAAGATCGCCGGGGCGCAGGTGCTCCACCAGGCCTTCCCGCCCGGCAGCCTCGACTTCATGTTCCTGACGGCGGCGGCCGGCGCGGTCTTCGGCGTCCCGGGCCAGGGCGCCTACGCGGCGGCCAACGCCTACCTCGACGGCCTGGCCCAGGCGCGTCACCGGCAGGGCTGCCACACCGTCAGCCAGGACTGGGTGGCCTGGCGCGGACTCGGCTTCGGTGCCGAAGCGCAGATCGCGCTGCAGGAACTCGAGCGTCTCGGGTCACGGGCCATCACCGCCGAGGAAGCCTTCGCCGCCTGGGATCACCTCGCCCGCTACGACGTCGCGCAGGCGGTCATGGCTCCGATGGCTTCGGCGTCAGCGACCGGTGGGTCCAGTGCCGCCGAGCCGCATGCGGCGACTCCGGCCTGGTCGGAGATGCCCGCCGAGGACGTGCGGAGCGAACTGCAGACCGGGTTGAGGGCCATTTTGGCCCGCGAGCTGCAGCTGGCCGAGGCCGATCTCGACCTGGACCGGCCGTTCGCCGAATACGGCCTGAACTCGGTGATGGCGATGTCGGTTCGACGGGACACCGAGCTGTTCGTCGGGATCGAGCTATCCGCGACCATGCTGTTCAACTATCCGACTATCGTGGCGCTCGCGGAACACCTCGCGAAAAAGGTGTCGCCGCAGCCGGAATCGGACAGCGAAATCGACGTTTTGGGCGATTCGGACGGCGGCGTGTTGGATGACCTGTTCGACAGCGTGGAGTCGGCACCGGCTGGCAGTGAAAGGGGCATCTGATGACGTCCTCGTATGACGAGGAAGCGCTACGGCACTGGCTGGCCGACTACCTTGTGACCAACGTCGGTTGCAGTCCCTACGACATCGACTTCGACGCCCCGATGAGCGATCTGGGCCTGGGTTCGCGCGACGCGGTGGTGCTCTCCGGTGAGCTGTCCGAACTGCTCGGCCGCAAAGTGTCGCCGGTCGAGTTCTGGCAGCACCCGACGATTGCCGATCTGGCCCGGTTTCTGACCGGCGCCGAGGCGCTGGCCGCCGAGGTCGAGGTCGACGGCGACCGCGGTCACCTCGACGAGCCGGTCGCGGTGATCGGTCTGGGCTGCCGGCTCCCCGGCGGCATCTCCGGCCCGGACGAGTACTGGCAGTTCATCTGCGAGGGCAAGAATGCGGTCACCGAGGTGCCGGCCGAGCGCTGGGCGCCGTTCGACGACGGCACCCCCGAGGTCGCGGCGGCGCTGGCGCACACCACCCGCTTCGGCGGCTACATGGACAACCTCGACGCCTTCGACGCCGAGTTCTTCGACATCTCCAGCCGCGAAGCCGCCAAGATGGACCCGCAGCAGCGCATGCTGCTCGAAGTCGCTTGGGAGGCACTGGAACACGCGGGTATCCCGCCGAGTTCGCTGCGTCGCTCGCAGACCGGGGTGTTCGCCGGTGCCTGCTACACCGACTACGGCTACGTCGCAGGCATGGACCTGACCAACGTCGATGCGTGGACCAATTCCGGTGGCGCGCTGAGCATCATCGCCAACCGGCTGTCGTACTTCCTGGACTTCCGCGGACCCTCGGTCACCGTCGACACCGCCTGCTCGTCGTCGATCGTGGCCCTGCACCTGGCCTGCCAGAGCCTGCGCATCGGCGACTCCGATGTGGCGCTGGCGGCGGGCGTGAATCTGATGCTGGCGCCCTCGGTGGTTCGCGCCTTCGACCAGACCGGCGCGCTGTCGGCCGACCGGCGCATGCCACGCGTTCGACGCCGACGCCGACGGGTTCATCCGCGGCGAGGGCTGTGGCGTCGTCGTGCTCAAGCGCCTGAGCGACGCCGTGCGCGACGGCGATCGGGTGCTGGCGGTGGTGCGGGGCTCGGCGGTGAACCAGGACGGCCGGTCCAACGGCCTGCTGGCGCCCAACCCCGCCGCCCAGATGGCGGTGCTGCGCTCGGCCTACGCCAACGCGGGTCTGCAGCCGCAAGAAGTCGACTACGTCGAGGCGCACGGCACCGGAACGCCGCTGGGCGACCCGATCGAAGCACGCGCGCTCGGCACCGTGCTGGGACGAGGTCGCGCCGAAGACGCACCGCTGCTGATCGGTACCGCCAAGACCAACCTCGGCCACCTGGAGGCCGCTGCCGGCATTGCGGGTCTGATCAAGACCGTGCTGGCGGTGCACGCCGGCAGCATCCCGCCGAACCTGCACTTCCACACCCCCAACCCGCACATCCCCTTCGACCAGTTGCGTCTGAAAGTGGTTGCCGAGCAACAGGACTGGCCGGAGACCGGTCAGCCGCGCCGGGCGGGCGTCTCGTCGTTCGGTTTCGGTGGCACCAACGCGCACGCGGTGATCGAGCAGGCGCCCCCGGCCCTACCGGTGATCCGCGAGGCCGACCCGGCCGTGACGACGCTGGTGGTGTCGGGCAAGTCGACCGAGCGGATCTCCTCGCAGGCCCGCTCGCTGGCGGAATGGCTGCAGGGCGCCGGTGCCCAGGTGCGACTGCCCGACGTGGCGCACACCCTCAGCCACCACCGCGAGCGCCACGCCCAGTTCGCCACGGTGTGCGTCCGCGACCGCGAGCAGGCCGTGGCCCAGTTGCAGGCGCTGGCCGACGGCCGATACACCGATGGCGCAGATGGAATTGTGGGCCCGCACGACGGGCCGTGCAGCCCCGGCACGGTGTTCGTGTTCTCCGGCCAGGGCTCACACTGGGCCGGAATGGGCCGCCAACTGCTGGCCGACGAGCCGGTATTCGCCGAGGCGATCGCCGAGCTGGACCCGATTTTCGTTGAGCAGGTTGGCTTTTCGCTGCAGCAGATCATCGCCAACGGTGATGCGATCAGCGGCGACGCGCAGGTCCAGCCGGTGCTGATGGGCCTGCAGTTGGCGCTGACCGAGCTGTGGCGTTCCTACGGCGTGCACCCGGACGCGGTGATCGGTCATTCGATGGGCGAGGTCACCGCGGCAGTGGTGGCCGGCGCGCTGAGCGTGGTCGACGGCCTGCGGGTGATCGCGATCCGGTCGAAGTTGATGTCGACGCTCGCCGGCCAGGGCGCGGTGGCGCTGCTCAAGCTCGACCCCGAGGCAACCGAGGCATTGATCGCCGGCCACGCGGACGTCAGTGTGGCGGGCTACATTTCGCCGCGCGAGACGGTGATCGCCGGACCGGTGGCCGCAGGTCGACGCGGTGGTCGCCGCGGTCAGCGCGCAGAACAAGTTCGCCCGCCGGGTCAACATGGAGGTGGCGTCGCACACCGCGTTCATGGACCCGATCCTGGGCGAATTGCGCACGGCGCTCGCGGATCTGACCCCCGAGATCCCCACCATCCCGTTCTACTCGACGGTGCTGGAGGGCTTCGCGTCGCCGATGCTGGATGCCGACTACTGGGTGGCCAACGTGCGTCAGCCCGCGTTGCTCAGTCAGGCCGTCGCCGCAGCCGCAGAAGAACACGGCACCTTCATCGAGATCAGCGCGCACCCGATTTTGACCAACGCGGTCGGCGACACGGTGGATCCCACCACCCACCACCACAGCGTCGGCACGCTGTGGCGCGACGGCGACGACACGGTCCGGTTCCACACCAACCTGAACGCCGTCCACACCAGCCACCCGCCGCAGACGCCGCATCCGGTCGAGCCGCACCCGCAGCTGCCGACCACGCCGTGGCACCACAGCCGGTTCTGGGTGAACACGCGACCGATCACGCCGGCCAGAAGCGTTGCCGCCGTGAGTGGTCCGGGCGCGGACTACGACGGGCCGATCCCGGCGCAGTGGTACCTGGACCTGGCCTGGCCGGCCCGCGCTCTATCCGGGACAAGGCACGACGCCGAGAACTCGTGGCTGGTCGTCACCGACTCCGAGCTGGGCGACGAGATCGGCCGGGTTCTCGGCGACGAATTCGCCGCAACGGTCGAGCCGACGTCGCTGCTGGCCGAGGGAGCGGACCCGGAGGCGATCACCGACGCGCTGGCCGGGGTGACCCACGTGCTCTACGCACCGAAGGTGACCGGCGGCCAGTTCGATTTCGAGGACGGCTACGAACTGTTCAACGCCGCGCGACGGCTGACCGCGGCCATCGCTGAAATAGGTGTGCCGCCAAAGCTTTATCTGCTCACCCGCAACGCCCAGCCGGTCGGCGAAGGCGACCGCGCCAATCGCGTCGCAGGCGGTGCTGTGGGGCCTGGGCCGCACGCTGGCGCTGGAGCATCCCGAATTCTGGGGCCGCGTGATCGATATCGACGAGTCGGTGCCCGATGGCCTGGCCGCCGTCTACGTGGTGGACGAGGCCCGGGCCGACGACGACGAGGACCAGGTCGTCTACCGGGCCGGTCTGCGTCGGGTACCGCGTCTGCAGCAGGCTTATCCCGCCGTCCACCGCGCCCGCTGAATTGTCCAAGGACAGCAGCTATCTGGTCATCGGCGCGACCGGAAACATCGGGCCGCACCTGATCCAGCAACTGGCCGACTCGGGTGCGGGCACGGTCGTCGCGGTGTCGCGCAACCCCGGTTCACGCCTCGACGATCTGGCCGCCCGCCTGGCGACCTGCCGGCACCACGTTGGTGACGGCCGCCGCCGACGCGGCGGACGAATCCGCGATGAGCGCGGTGTTCGACCGCTTCGGCGCGGACCTGCCGCCGCTGGCCGGCATCTACGTGGCCGCATTCGGCGGTGGGCCGATCACGCTGCTGGACATGACCGACGACGACGTCACCGCGATGTTCCGGCCCAAGCTGGACGTGGTGGCGCTGCTGCACCGGCTTTCGTTGCGGCACAAGGTCGAGCAGTTCGTGCTGTTCTCGTCGATCTCCGGTCTGACCGGGTCCCGCTGGCTGGCGCACTACACCGCGACCACCACGTTCCTGGACACCTTCGCGCTGGCCCGCCGGGCCGCCGGGCTGCCGGCCACCGCGATCAACTGGGGGCTGTGGAAGTCGTTGTCCGACGGGCAATCCGAAGAGGAGCGTCAGGTCACCCTGGCTTCCGGTCTGGAGCCGATGGCCGACGACGTCGCGATCCAGGCGCTGCCGTTGCTCACCGGCCCGGGTGCCGCGTCCCGGCCGACGGTCGTCGGCGGC
The DNA here is from genome assembly GCA_963796825.1 of uncultured Actinomycetota bacterium. GTDB lineage: Bacteria > Actinomycetota > Actinomycetes > Mycobacteriales > Mycobacteriaceae > Mycobacterium. Next base: position 158,299 of record CAWCNE010000002.1, on the reverse strand, counting down.
CGACTGGCCGCTGCTCGCCGCCGCGTACCGGACCCGCGCAGCGCTGCGCATCGTGGACGACCTGCTGGCCACCGACACCGCCGGCGGCGACGAGTCCGGCCGCACGCAGCACCGAGTTCCGGGATGCGTTGCGCGAGGCCGAACCGGCCCGGCGGCGCGGCATCCTGGTCGATCACGTCACCGCGCAGGTGGTCGGGGCGATGGGATTGGCCTCGGCGCAACTGCTCGACCCGACCGCCGGCTTCTTCCAGTCCGGCATGGACTCGCTGATGAGTGTGACGCTGCAGCGCGCCCTGTCGGACAGCCTGGGCGAGACGCTGCCCGCGTCGGTGGTGTTCGACTATCCGACCGTCGAGGCGCTGTCGGACTACCTGGCCACCCTTCTTCCGGAGGTGGCCGAGGCCGCCGAGGACGACAGCGCCGACGACTACGACGACTTCAGCGACGACGAACTTCTCAAAGAGCTTTCAGAAAGGCTGGGTTGAGCGCCGATGACTGCACCGCCAGATCGTCGGGCGATCATCACCGAGGCGCTGCGCAAGATCGATGACCTGACGGCTCGGCTGGAGATCGCCGAAAAGGCCGACCTCGAGCCGATTGCCGTGGTGGGCATGGCCTGCCGGCTCCCCGGTGGCGTCAGCACCCCCGCCGACTACTGGCAGCTGCTGCACGACGGTGGCAGCGGCGTGATCCGGGTGCCCGAGGACCGCTGGGACGCCGACGCCTACTTCTCCGAAGACCACACCCGTCCGGGCACGATCTGCAACCGGGAGGGCGGCTTCCTCACCTCGTGGCAGCCCGACCAATTCGACGCCGAGTTCTTCGGGATCTCCCCGCGCGAGGCGGCCGCGATGGACCCCCAGCAGCGGCTGCTGCTCGAAGTCGCCTGGGAGGCACTGGAAAACGCCGGCGTCACGCCGAAGGCGATTCGCAACACCCAGACCGGGATCTACGTCGGTCTGACCACCTAGTGACTATTCTGTTGATCGCTGGCGGAGGCGCCGCCCAGAAGACTTCGACCCGTACGTCCCGTTCGGCAATGCGTCGAACTTCGCCGCTGGGCGGCTGTCGTATTTCCTGGGCGTGCACGGCCCGGCGGTGGTGCTCGATACCGCGTGCTCCTCGTCGCTGGTCGCCATCCATCTGGCCTGCCAGAGCCTGCGCCGGCGGGAAACGCGATCAGGCGTTGGCCGCCGGAACCAACCTGATTATGACCCCGGAGAACAGCATCGCCTGCTCGCGGTGGGGCATGCTGGCGCCCGACGGCCAGTGCAAGACCTTCGACGCCGCCGCCAACGGCTACGTGCGCAGCGAGGGCTGCGGCGTGATCGTGCTCAAGCGGCTCAGTGACGCGGTGCGCGACGGGGATACGGTGCTGGCCCTGGTGCGTGGATCGGCCGTCAACCAGGACGGCCCGAGCAGCGGGCAGACCGTGCCCAGCGGGCCCGCGCAGCAGGCCGTGCTGCGCGCGGCGCTGGCGTCGGCGCGGCTGGAGCCCTCGGAGATCGACTACATCGAGGCGCACGGCACCGGCACCGCGCTGGGCGACCCGATCGAACTCGACGCGCTGAGTGCGGTTTTCGGCCAGCGCGACGACGTCGGCGCCGCTGGTGCTCGGGCTCGGTCAAGACCAACCTGGGCCACCTGGAGAACTCCGCCGGCATCGCCGGCTTCATCAAGACCGTGCTCAGCATGAATCACGGCTACATCCCGCCGCACCTGCACTTCACCGGGCTGACCCCGAATGCCGGTGCGGGTGCGTCGAAGTTCACCATCGCCGCCGACGGCATGCCGTGGCCGGAGGTGACCCGGCCGCGCCGCGCGGGCGTGTCGTCGTTCGGCGTCAGCGGCACCAACGCGCACGTGGTGATCGAGCAGGCGCCGGTGCCGGAATCGGTTGCCGCGCAACCGGAGCCGGTGGTCAGCACGCTGGTCATCTCCGGGAAGACCCCGGCGCGCATCGCGCCGATCGCCGAGATGCTGGCCGACTGGATGTCCGGTGCGGGCGCCGAGGTGCCGCTGGCCGACGTCGCGCACACCGTCAACAACCACCGCGGCCGCTACCGGAGCTTCGCCGCCGTCGCGGCGCGTGACCGCGAGCAGGCCGTCGCCGGACTGCGGGCGCTGGCCGCCGGTGAGCCCGCGACCGGCGTCGTGGAGCCGACGCGAGAAGCCGCACGGTTCGGGCACGGTGTTCTTGTATTCGGGTCAGGGTTCGCAGTGGGCGGGGATGGGTCGGCAGTTGTTGGCCGATGAGCCGGCGTTCGCGGCGGCGGTGGACGAGTTGGAGCCGGATTTTGTTGCGCAGGTGGGTTTTTCGCTGCGTGATGTGTTGGTGGCCGGTGAGCCGGTGGTGGGTATCGAGCGTATTCAGCCGGTGTTGGTGGGTATGCAGTTGGCGTTGACGGCGTTGTGGCGTTCCTATGGGGTGGAGCCCGATGCGGTGATCGGTCATTCGATGGGTGAGGTGACCGCGGCGGTGGTGTCGGGTGCGTTGAGCCCGGCCGATGGTCTGAAAGTCATTGCGACCCGGTCGAAGTTGATGTCGCGGCTGTCCGGTCAGGGTGCGATGGCGTTGCTGGAGTTGGGTGCCGCGGAGGCCGAGAAGCTGGTTGCGCAGTATCCGGATGTGACGGTGGCGGTGTATGCCGCGCCGCAGCAGACGGTGATCGCGGGTCCGCCCGAGCAGGTCGATGCGGCGATCGCCGCGGTCGACGCGCAGGGGCTGTTGGCGCGCCGCGTCGAGGTGGATGTGGCCTCGCATCATCCGACGGTCGATCCGATCCTGGCCGATCTCGCGCACTGCGCTGGCCGATCTGAAGCCGTTGACGCCGCGAATCCCGTTGATCAGCACGGTCGGTCAAGCCGATGGTGCTGCCGAGTTCGACGCCGACTATTGGGTGGTCAACCTGCGCAACCCGGTGCGGTTCAGCCAGGCGGTGGCCACCGCCGCCGAAACGCACACCACGTTCGTCGAGATCAGCCCGCACCCGCTGCTGACCCACGGCATCGGCGAGACGCTGGCCTCGGTGTCCTCCCGCGACCAGTTCGCCGTCACCGCGGCGATGAAGCGCGGCGACGACGAAACACTCTCTGTCCACGAGCAACTCGCCACCATCGGCGTGACCGGCGCCGACGGCCGACGGGCCGTCGCCGCGTCGAGATTCCGGCCTCGCCGTGGCTGCATGCCAGCTACTGGATCGAGAAGAAGCCCGCCGGGCCGCGGATGTCCGATGTCCACCCGCTGCTGGGTGTGCACGTCGAACTGCCCTCCGGCCACGAGCATGTGTGGCAGACCGACATCGGTGTCGCAGACGCTACCGTGGCTGGCCGATCACACGATCGATGGCCAGGCCGTCGTCACCGCGGCCGGTTTCGCCGAGATGGCGTTGGCCGCCGCCGCCCAGGCGCTCGGCCTGACGGTCGTACAGGTCAGCGCGCTCGCCGTCGAGCGGCCGCTGATCCTGGACGCCCAGACCCGGGTCACCACACAGCTTTCGCTGGGCCCGGACGTCGAATCGCGTTGAGATCCAAGCCCGTTCGGCCGGCGGCAACTGGACCCGCTACGCGGTGGCCGACATCGACGTGACGCCGCCAGGCCGCGCCCGCCGGCCAGCACGCCGGACAGGGCACCGAGATCGTGCTGCCCGACGAGGTCGCCGATCACCCCGAGTACCGCATCCACCCGGTGCTGCTCGACGCGGCCTTGCGGCAACTGGCCGCCGCCATCCCGCGACCAAGTCGGAAGACGTCGTCCTACCAAGCGGTTTCGGTGGAGGCGATCCGGGTGTTCGCCCCGATCCGCGGCCGGGCCCGCAGCCACGCCGAGCTGGTCGAGCAGGACGCGGGACGGCTCACCGGGGCCATATCGTCCTCACCGACGACGCCGGCGCCGTGCTCGCGGAGCTGACCGGTGTCGAGCTCAAGCCGGTCGATCTGGCCAGCGTGCCGCTGTCGTTGGAGCAGAAGATCTTCGACGCCGCGTGGGTGCAGAGCCCGGCGCCGCACGGCGGCGCGGTGCGCCGACGGCACCTGGGTGGTGCTGGCCGAAACGGACCCTGCCGCCGAGACAACGGCGCTCGCCGCCGAGCTCACCGACAAGCTCACCTCGTCGACCCGGCGAGCGGTCAGCGCCACGCTGGGCGACGAGTCCGCGGTGGCGGAGGCGTTCGCCAAGACCGCCGCCGACCCGAAGCCGGTCGGCATCGTCGTGCTGCTGGCCAAGCGGTCGTTCGACGGCTTTGACACAGATGCCACCGACGCCGCGCTGCAGCGCGCCCAGGACCTGGTGGTGGACATCTCGGCCGCGGCGCACGCGGCCGTCGACGGCTGGAAGGGCACCTCGCCGCGGCTGTGGCTGGTCACCCGCGACGGGCTGTCGGTCCACGACGACGAGCCGGGCGACCCGGCGATCGGCGCGCTCAAGGGACTGATCCGCAACTGGCGGTTCCCCGGCGAAGCGGCCCGCGTGCTGGCCGGCGAGCCGGATCTCGGCGCCACGCTGCTCGATCGTCCGGGCGAGCGACCGGAAGACCTGATCGCCGCGCTGACCGACTGAACTCGCCGCCGCCACCGGCGACGACGTGGTCGCGCTGCGCGAAGACGGCCGCTACGTCGAACGGCTGGTGCGTGCCACGCTGGACGGCGGCCACGCACGACGCGGTGGTCCGCGCCGACGGCTCCTACATCATCACCGGCGGTCTGGGCGGCCTGGGCACCGTCGTCACCCGCTGGCTGGTCGAGCGCGGCGCGGGCCGCATCGTGCTCAACGGCCGCAGCGAACCCTCCGAGGCGCAGCGCGAATACCTGGACCGCCTGGGCACCGAGGTCGTCTTCGTGGCCGGCGACATCGCCACCGCGGGAGTGGCGGAGCGGTTGGTGGCCGCGGCCGAAGAGACCGGACGGCCGCTGCGCGGACTCGTGCACGGCGCCGGCGTCACCGGCGACGGCCTGGTCAGCGCCCTGACCCGGGAAGGCCTGCAACGGGTCTGGGCGCCCAAGGTCGCCGGCGCGCTGCGGCTGAACGCCGCGACCGCCGACAAAGAGATGGACTGGTGGGTCGGCTTCTCGTCGATGGCCACCATGCTCGGCCTGCCGGGCCAGCTGGCCTACGCGACCGGCAACGCGTGGCTCGATGCGCTGATGACGTGGCGACGCGCATCCGGGCGGCCCGCCACGGCGATCAACTGGGGCCAGTGGTCGGCCGTCGGTATGAGCAGCAAGCTGACCTACAGCGTGCTCGACCCGATCACCCCCGACGAAGGCATCGAGGCGCTGCAGACCCTGGTCGGCGGCCCGCTCAACCGGGTCGGTGTCGGACGGCTGCGGCTGGACCGCGCGGTCGCGGCGACCCCGGAGTTCCGCGAACTCGCCTACTTCGACAGGATCGCCTCGGAGTTCGAGGCCGCCGTCACGATCGTCGAGCACCGGCCCGCCGCCGAGGACGGGGCGGCGGTGGCCGCGGCGCCGGACTGGTCGACGCTGTCCGCCGAGGAGCGGCTCACCGAACTGCAGACCAGGCTGCAGGCCATCCTGGGCCGTGAACTGAGGATGTCGCCCTCGTCGATCAACCTCGACGCGCCGTTCCCTGAACTGGGCCTGGACTCGATGATGGCGATGACGGTCCTCAAGGAGACCAAGAAGCTGGTCGGACTCGACGTGTCGGCGAACATGTTGTTCAACCACCCGACGATCGCGTCGCTGGCGACGTACGTGGCCGGTCTGCTTGCACCCGCCGGACGCCGCCGGAGGAAGATTCCGTCGGTTCAGCGGCCGAACCGGAGCGCAGCGTGTTGGATGACTTGTTCGACAGCGTCGAGTCGGCTTCGGCGAGCAGTGAGAGCGGTCTTTTTTGATGGGAAAATTCTTCTGATGGCGACGATTTACGACAGAGTCTCGGCGATGTCCGGCGAGAAGCGGGACGCGCTGACGCAGCAGTTCGACAAGGCGTCGCGGCTCGCCGCCGCCGAGCCGATCGCGGTCGTGGGCATCGGGTTGCCGTTTCCCCGGCGGCGCGGACGGCCCGGAGGGCTACTGGAACTTCCTGGCCAACGGCGGCGACGGGATCAGCGAGATCCCGGCGGACCGCTGGAATGCCGACGAGTTCTACGACCCGGACCAGTTCGCGCCCGGCCGGATGTCGTCCAAGTGGGGCGGCTTCCTGTCCGACGTCGCCGGCTTCGACGCCGACTACTTCGGGATCTCGCCGCGTGAAGCCGAGGCGATGGACCCCCAGCAGCGGCTGATGCTGGAGGTCGCCTACGAAGCGCTCGAGCACGCCGGGCATCGCGACCGAGGATCTGTCCGGTGTGCGCGCCGCGGTGCTGATGGGCGTGTATTACGGCGAGTACCAGACGATTTCGGCGGCCAACCCGGACGCCATCGACGCCTACTCCGCGACCGGCAATGCGCACGCGGTCGCCGTCGGGCGCATCGCGTACCTGCTGGGGCTGCGCGGTCCGGCGGTCGCGATCGACTCCGCGTGCTCGTCGTCGCTGGTGACGATCCACCTGGCCTGCCAGAGCCTGCGACTGCGGGAGAGCGACCTGGCCCTGGCCGGCGGTGTCAGCCTGATCCTGCGGCCGGAGACCCAGATCGCGATGGCCAAGTGGGGAATGCTGTCCCCGAACGGCCGCTGCTACTCCTTCGACTCCCGCGCCGACGGGTTCGTCCGCGGCGAGGGCTGCGGCGTGGTCGTGCTCAAGCGGCTCACCGACGCGGTGCGCGACGGCGACAGGGTGCTCGCCGTCGTGCGGGGCTCGGCGGTCAACCAGGACGGCCGGTCCAACGGCCTGACCGCGCCCAACACCATTGCGCAGCAAGACGTCATCAGGAGCGCACTGCGCAGCGCCGACGTGACCGCGGGCTCGGTGAACTACATCGAGGCGCACGGCACCGGCACCGGGCTGGGCGACCCGATCGAATTCGAAGCGCTGGCCGACCAGTACGGACGCGGCGAGGGCCACTGTGCGCTCGGCGCGGTGAAATCCAACTTCGGCCACCTCGAGGCCGCGGCCGGGATCGCCGGCTTCATCAAGGCCGCGCTGTCGGTGCAGCGGGCGCAGATTCCGCCGAATCTCAACTTCGCGCAATGGAATCCGGCGATCGACCACAAGTCCACCCGGCTGTTCGTTCCCACCGAGCTCAGCCCGTGGCCGGCGGAGGACGGCCCGCGCCGGGCCGCGATCTCGTCGTTCGGCATCGGCGGGACGAACGCCCACGTGGTGATCGAGCAGGGCCCCGAACCGGTGCCGGTCTCGGATGGCGAGTCGGCATCACCGGTGACGACGCTGACGGTCTCCGGCAAGACCGAGCAGCGGATCGCGTCCTGGGCGGCCGCGCTGGCCGACTGGATGTCCGGTGACGGGCGCCGAGGTGCCGCTGGCAGACATCGCGCACACCGTCAACCTCTACCGCAGCCGCCACAACAAGATCGCCACCGTGTCCGCGCGCGACCGCAGCGAGGCGGTGGCCGGGCTGCGGGCGCTGGCCGCCGGCCAGCCGACACCGGGAGTTGTTGGAGCGCACGATGTTCCGCGCGGCAAGGGCACGGTGTTTCTGTATTCGGGTCAGGGTTCGCAGTGGGCGGGTATGGGTCGGCAGTTGTTGGCCGATGAGCCGGCGTTTGCGGCGGCGGTGGACTGAGTTGGAGCCGGATTTTGTTGCGCAGGTGGGTTTTTCGCTGCGTGACGTGTTGGTTGGCCGGTGAGCCGGTGGTGGGTATTGAGCGTATTCAGCCGGTGCTGGTGGGTATGCAGTTGGCGTTGACGGCGTTGTGGCGTTCCTATGGGGTTGAGCCCGATGCGGTGATCGGTCATTCGATGGGTGAGGTGACCGCGGCGGTGGTGTCGGGTGCGTTGAGCCCGGCGGATGGTCTGAAAGTCATTGCGACCCGGTCGAAGTTGATGTCGCGGCTGTCCGGTCAGGGTGCGATGGCGTTGTTGGAGTTGGGTGCCGCGGAGGCCGAGAAGCTGGTTGGCGCAGTATCCGGATGTGACGGTGGCGGTGTATGCCGCGCCGCAGCAGACGGTGATCGCGGGTCCGCCCGAGCAGGTCGATGCGGCGATCGCGGTGGTCGACGCGCAGGGCTTGTTGGCGCGCCGCGTCGAGGTGGATGTGGCCTCGCATCATCCGACGGTCGATCCGATCCTGGCTGAGTTGCAGCACTGCGCTGGCCGATCTGAAGCCGTAGACGCCGCGAATCCCGTTGATCAGCACGGTCGGTCAGGCCGATGGTGCTGCCGAGTTCGACGCCGACTATTGGGTGGTCAACCTGCGCAACCCGGTGCGGTTCAGCCAGGCGGTGGCCACCGCAGCCGAAACGCACGCCACGTTCGTCGAGAGTCAGCCCGCACCCGCTGCTCAGCCACGCCATCAACGGCACGCTGGAGGTCGGCCAAGCCGCGCGGCGGCGCCCTGGTGTCCGGAACCCTGACTCGCGACAACCCCGAGACGCTGACGTTCCACACCCAGCTGGCGACGGTTCGGCCGCCGTCGGTCGCCGCGGCCCAGAACGCCAGCGGCACAAAGAAACTCATCGACCTGCCGCCGACGCCCTGGCAGCATGTCCGCTACTGGGCGGCGCCGACGGCTACCAACCGGCAGCCGGCCAGCGCCCACCCGCTGCTGGGCACGCACGTCGAGTTGCCGTCCGGCCGCGACCACGTCTTCACCGCCGACGTCGGGACCGCACTCGTCCCCTACATGCTCGACCACAAGGTGCACGGCCAACCCGTCATGCCCGGCACCGGTTTCGGCGAAATCGCCTTGGCCGCCGCCAGCGAAGCCCTCGGCTTGCCGGCGCAGTCGGTCAGCGTCGGCGTCGAGGTCGAACAGATGCTGCCGCTGGGCGAATCGACCCAGCTCACCACCCAACTCACCCGGGGCGAGAAGGACGGCGACGAGATTCGCGTCGAAATCCATTCGCGCTCGGCCACCGGCGCCTGGATCCGCCACGCCGTCGCGAAAGTCGAAGTGGGGCAGTCGGAACCGCCGACCGTGCCAACCGCGTCGTCGGAGCCCGGCACGGTGCTCTCGCCCGCCGACCTGTACTCCGCGTTGCGCGCCACCGGTCTGCACCATGGGCAGGCGTTCGCCGCACTGACCCGCATCGTCCGCCGACCCAACGGCACCTCGGAGACCGAGATCGTCCTGCCCGACGAGGCGACCGGCCACCGCGGATACCGGATCCACCCGGTGCTGCTCGACGCGGCGCTGCAGGGCCTGGCCGCCGCGCTGGCCAGTGAATCGCTGGCCGACGCCGAAGAGGCGACCTACCTTCCGGTGTCGTTCGAGAAGATCCGGGTGTTCGGCGAGGTCGGCCGTCGCGCCCGGTGCCGCGCCGAGTTGGTCAACCCGGACGGCGACGGGCGCCGGTATCAAGGGCCGCGTCCTGATCACCGACGAGACGGGCACGCCCACCGCCGAGATCAGCGGAATCTACCTGCAGCGTGTGCAACGCCGCAGTGTGCCGATTGCCGTTGGAGCAGAAGATCTTCGACACCGAATGGGTCGAGACCCCGGTCGACGCGTCGGCGACGGCGCCGGACGGAAGCTGGCTGGTGCTGACCGACGGCGCCGAGTCCGAGGCCGTCGCCAAGGAATTCGCCGCCGCATTCGGCTCGCCGACGCGACGGGTGCTCACCGCCGACCTGTCCCGGGAATCGGCTGTCCTGGAGGCGTTCTCGCAGGCCGCCGGAGACGCCGAGCTACCGCCGGTCGGCGTGGTCGTTTTCGCGGGCCGGCAGTCGTTCGACGGCTCCGAGTCCGGCGACGCGCCGGGTCGAGGTCGCGACCTGACGTGGGGCGTCGCGTCGACGGTCCGCACGATCCTCACCGGGTGGCACGGCAAACCGCCACGGCTGTGGGTGGTGTCCCGCGACGGACTGCCCGTCAGCGACGGCGAGTCGGGCGACCCGTCGATCAGCGCCCTGACCGGTCTGATCCGGGTGCTGGCCTACGAGCACCCAGACCTGCGCACCACGTTGGTGGACCTGCACGGCGATAACTTCGCCTCGCTGGCACGCGAGTTCGGGCTGACCGGTGACGACGTCATCGCCTGGCGCGACGAAAAGCGTTACGTGAAGCGGCTTTCCCGCGCGACGCTCGGCCCGGCCAAGACCGAGACGGTCGTTCGGCCGGACGGCTCCTACATCCTCACCGGTGGTCTGCGCGGGCTCGGTTTGGCCATGGCCCGGTGGCTGGTCGACAGCGGCGCCGGCCGTGTCGTGCTCAACGGCCGGTCGGAACCGTCCGAGGAGGCGCAGGCGCTGATCGACGAACTCGAGCAGCGCGCCCAAATCGCGGTGGTGCTCGGGGACATCGCCGCACCCGGTGTCGCCGAGAAGCTGGTGACCGCGGCCGAGGAGACCGGGCTGACCTTGCGCGGCCTGATGCACAGCGCCGTCGTGCTCGACGACCAGATCGTCGCCGGCCTCAGCCGGGACAGCCTGGAGCGGGTGTGGGCGCCGAAAGCGATTGGCGCGCTGCGGCTGCACGTCGGCGACCACCGATAAAGAGCTCGACTGGTGGGTCGGCTTCTCGTCGACGTCGTCGCTGCTGGGCGCGCCCGGGCAGGGCGCCTACGCGGCCGCCAGTGCCTGGCTCGACGGCCTGGTCGAGTGGCGACGGGCATCGGGATTGCCGGCCACCACGATCAACTGGGGCCAGTGGTCCGACATCGGGGTGGCCCGCTCGCTGACCTTCAGCGCGCTGGACCCGATTTCGCCGGCCGAGGGCATCGAGGCGCTGGAGGCCATCCTGGCCAGCCAGCCCACCAACATCGGGGTGGCCCGGCTGCGGCTGGACCGCGCCGCGGCGGCGTTCCCGGAGATCGCAGCACCTCGGCTTCTTCGCCAAGCTGGCCGAGGAACTGGACATCGACGACGAGGACGACGACTGGGCCGGCCCCGACGCGCTGCGCGAGCTGGATCCCGCCGAGGTGAACCGGGTCGTCATCGGGCGACTGGGCGGTCGCATCCTGGCCATCATGGGCTACCCGAAGGGCAGCACCCTCGACGCCGATCAGCCGCTGACCGAACTGGGCATGGATTCGCTTATGGCGGTGCGAATCCGCAACACTGTTCGTGGCGACTTCGGTGTGGAACCGCCGGTGGCCCTGCTGCTGCAGGGCGCCTCGTTGACCGCATTGACCACCGACTTGATCCGCCAGCTGGGCCTGGAGACCGACGACAAGGCCGACAGCGGCGGCGGAGTTCGTGACCGAGCCAAGCAGCGCGCCGCAGCCCGGCAGCGAGCGGCGGCTCGGCGGAAGGTAGGAGATCGAGTGTGACCAGCAACAGCGAACTGCCGCCCAACGCGATCGCGGTGGTCGGCATGGCGGCCCGCTTGCCCGGCGCCAACACGCTGTCGGCATTCTGGGACAACCTGCGCCACGGCAAGGAGTCGATCGTCACGCTGGCCGAAGACGACCTGCTGGCCGAGGGCATTCCCGAGAAGGCGCTGGCGAACCACGCCTACGTGCGGCGTGCCGCGCTGATGGACGGCATCGACGAATTCGACGCCGACTTCTTCGGATTCACCCCGCAGGCAGCGCGCTCGACCGATCCGCAGCACCGGCTGTTCCTGCAGACCGCGTTCCACGCGATCGAGGACGCCGGCTACGACCCCGCCGAAATCGAGGGCACGGTCGGCGTCTACGCGACCAGCACCACCAGCGGGTACCTGCTGCACAACATCATGTCCAACCGGGACCCGAATGTGGTCATGGGACAGGGCATCACGTTCGACATGGTCGAACTGTCGCATGCAGAACGACAAGGACTACCTGGCCACCAAGGTGGCCTACGCGCTGAACCTGCGCGGCCCCGCGCTGTCGGTGCAGACGGCCTGCTCCTCGGCGTTGGTCGCGGTGCACCTGGCCTGCCAGAGCATCCTGAACGGCGAATGCGAGCTGGCGCTGGCCGGTGGCGCGTCGCTGCGCATCCCGCATCACGTCGGATATTGGTACGCCCCAGGCTCGATGGTGTCGCCGACCGGACATTGCCGGCCGTTCGACGCCCGTTCCGACGGCACGATCTTCGGCAGCGGCGTCGGGGTCGTGGTGCTCAAGGCGCTGCAGGACGCCGTCGACGACGGCGACCGGATCCACGCCGTGATCCGCGGTTCGGCGTTGAACAACGACGGCTCGACGAAGATGACCTACGCCGCCCCCACCGCGGCCGGCCAGGCCGACGTCATCGCCGAGGCGCACGCGATCGCCGAGGTCGACGCGTCGTGAGATCAGCTACATCGAGACGCACGGCACCGGCACACCGCTGGGCGACCCGATCGAAATCGAGGGTCTGCGACAGGCTTTCGAGGTTTCCGAGGAGACCCGCTCCGGCCCCTGCTACGTCGGCTCGGTCAAGTCCAACATCGGCCACCTGGAGTCCGCCTCCGGTATCGCCAGCCTGATCAAGGCGATTCTGTGCCTCAAGCACCGGGCCATCCCCGCGACCCTGCACTACACCAGCCCGAACCCCGAATTGCACCTCGACCGTGGACCTTTCAAGGTTCGCAGCGAATACGGCCCGTGGGAATGGGACGGCGTGCTGCGCGCCGGGGTCAGCTCGTTCGGTGTCGGTGGCACCAACGCCCACCTGGTGCTCGAAGAAGCGCCGCCGTCGCGGCTTCTGCGTCTTCGGCACCGGCGTCCGGCCCGCAGGTGCTGTTGATGTCGGCGCGAAGCACCGACGCGCTGGAGCAGTCGCGCAAGTCGCTGGCCGCCGAAATCTCCGGCGACGACGCACTGAGCCTGGCTGACGTCGCCTACACCCTCGGCCGCCGCCGCAAAGAGAAGATCCGGATGGCCGCGGTCGTCAACGACGAGCAGCACGCGAGAACCGTGCTGGAGACCGCCGAGAACGACAACGTCTTCGTCGGCGAATTCGCCGGCAACAAGGACCATTCGGACCAGGTGGTCTTCCTGTTCCCCGGTCAGGGCGCGCAGCACATCGGGATGGCACGCGGCCTGTATGACGCCGAGCCGGTATTCGCCGAGCACTTCGACCAGTGCGCGGCCGGGTTCGGCGAGGAGCTCGGCGTCGACCTGCGCGCCGAGATCTTCGAGGGCACAGCCCGCAACCTGGAGCGCACCGACCGCACCCAGCCCGCGCTGTTCACCGTCGAGTACGCGCTGGCGAAACTGATCGAGAGCTACGGTGTCGAACCCGCGGCGCTGGCCGGACACAGCATCGGCGAGTACGTCGCGGGCACCATCGCCGGGGTCTTCGACATCGATACGGCCATCAAGGTGGTCTCGATGCGCGCCCGCCTGATGCACGCCGCGCCGCGTGGCGTCATGGTCGCGGTGGCGCTGAGCCCCGAGGCGGTCGACGAGTACCTGAACGGTGAGGTCGACATCGCCGCGATCAACGAGCCGGGCGGCTGCGTCGTCGCCGGTATCCGAGGAGGGCATTCGCCAATTCAGCGACCGCCTCACCGAAAAGGGCATCGTGGCGCGCCGGGTCCGCACCTCGCACGCATTCCACTCGCGACTGATGGACTCGATGATCCCGGAGTTCACCGGCTTCCTGTCCCGCCAGACGCTGCGCGAACCGCAGATTCCGTTGCTGTCCAACGTGACTGGAACCTGGCTGGCCGCCAGTGAGGCCACCAACCCGGCAACCTGGGCGCGCCAGGTGCGCTCGACCGTCCGGTTCTCCGACGAGGTCGACGTGCTGCTCGGCGACCCGAACCGCATCCTGGTCGAGGTCGGTCCCGGCGGCACGCTGACGTCATCGGCGAGCCGGCACCCCCGCTGGTCGAACGGGCACCGGGCGGTGCGGTTGATGCGCCATCACGCGCAGAACCGCGACGACCGGGACGCATTCCTGCTTGCGCTCGGCCAGCTCTGGGCGGCCGGTGTCGAGGTGGACTGGTCGCCGCTGCGCGGCGGGCAGCCGGCACAGCTGATCACGTTGCCGGGCTATCCCTTTGAGCGTCAACGGCATTGGATCGAGCATCGCGCCATCGGTGTGGACGGGTGACACCGCTGCGACCAACGGGTCGGCCGCCGCGTCGACCGGCGCGGACGCCGCTGCGGCCGCCAAGACCGGCCAGTCGCCGATGGAAGCGACGCTGCAACGCATCTGGAGCCAGTGCCTGGGCCTGAGCACGGTCGACCGCAACGCCAACTTCTTTGAACTGGGCGGTGATTCGCTGGTCGCGATCAGCGTCGCGATGACCGCCTCCAACGAAGGTCTCGACCTCACCCCGCAGGATCTCTACGAGAACCAGACCGTCGCCGCGCTGGCCAAGGCGTTGACCGCCCGCTACGCGGCCGGCGGTCTGGGCCGCCAGTCACCGGCTGACGTCACGCATCCGCCGGTGCCGCCGAACATCTCGTACTTCCTCGAGCACGGGGTGCGCGAGCATGAGCAGTGGCGCGTTCCGCTGATCCTGCAACTGCGTCCCGATGTGAAGGTCGATGACGTCTGCGCGGTGCTGACCGCGCTGCGCAACCATCACGAGGCGCTGCGGCTGCGACTCGTCGAGCGCGCGGGCACCTGGGAGCAGGTGATCAGCGAGCCGGGTGACTTCGCCGACTTGGCCACCCGCTCGCTGCCGGAAGACATCAAACCGGGCACGCCGCAGGAACGTGATGCGCTGCTGTCGACACTGATCGACGTTGTCCGCCAACAGGATCCGTCCAACCCGCTGATCGCGACCTATGTCAACGGGGTGCCGGGCGGCTCGTGCTACCTCGCGATCAGCGTGCGGGCGATCGTGGCCGACAACGCGTCGCGCGACATCCTGCTGACCGATATCTTCACCGCGTTCGGGCAACAACTGGCCGGCGAAGAAATCGCGCTGCAACCGGTGACGACGCCGTGGACCGAGTGGTCCCAGCGCTGCGCGGCACTGGCCGTCCACCCGGCGGTGGTGGAGAGTCGCGACTACTGGCTGAAGACGGCAACGGCGTCGACGCTGAAGGTGGCGGGCGAGCAGACCGCCGGGCCGCCGGGGCTGCCGGATCTGGCCCGCAGCGCGTCGTCGCTGACCGTCGCGGAGACGACCGAGATCGACGATGCCCGCCGACGGCTGCGGGTGCCGATCGACGAAATGCTGTTGGCCGCGTTGGGCCGGACGATCGCTCACCAGGTCGGTGACGGGACCATCGCCGTCGACCTCAGTGGCGAGGGTCGGTCGGTACTCAAACCCGACGTCGACCTGCGCCGCACGGTCGGCTGGTTCAACACCGTCTATCCGATCGCGCTCACCTGCGCCAAGGATGACGAGCGCCAAGCAGTTGCTCGACGGCGTGCACAACACGCTGACTGCCGTCCCGCACTACGGACTCGGCTATGGGCTGCTGCGCTACCTCTATGCCCCGACGGCGCGGCAGCTCGGCGCTGCCGGTCCGGCCGACATCTTCTTCTCCTACATCGGCACGATCCCCGATCTGCCGCCGCTCGGCGAGGATGTCGCGGTCCGATTCGACTCCGACACCTCATTGCCGGTGCGCGAGGCGATTCCGGGCCTGGGCCACGGAATAGAGTTGCGGGTCTTCCGTACGGCCGGTGTGCTGCATCTGGACTGGTGGTACGACAGCCGGCGGGTCGACGCGGCGACCGTGCAGTCACTTGCCAGCGGGTTCTCCCGGACGTTGTTGGAGCTGATCCGGGAAGCGCTCGCGGCGGACGAGATGGACTCCGGCAGCGACGAGATGGAACTCGTTGACCTGTCGTAGATCTCGTCAAGGCTAGAAAGGCAATCGTGTTTCCATCGTCGGTCATTCGCAAGCTGGCGCTCAGCGAGGAAATGCTCGCTGAGACGCACAACTTCGTGGGTCTCTCCGCGCACCTCGAGGGTCCCATCGACGTCGACGCGCTTGACGGACGCCTTCGACCTTCTGCTCGAGGCGCATCCGGTGCTGACCGCGCGCCTCGAACGTGGCGCCGACGGCCGTCACGAGCTGGTCGCCGACGACCTGATGCACGCAGGGCTCGAGGTGGTCGAGGTCGACGCGTCCGCACATCGATAATCCGCCACCGCATTTCGACCAGGGCGAGTCGCTGGTGCACCTGCGGCTGTTCATCCGCGACGGGCAGGCGCATCCCACGCTCTACGTCCACCACGCGCTGGCTGACGGTCACCACATGTACGGCCTGATCGAGGAATTGCTGTCGTTCTACACCGATCTGGTCACCAACGGGAAGACCGGTCCGGTGACCGCGCAACCTGCGCCGGAGTCGATCGAGACCGTGCTCGCCGACCGGGGCATCCAGAAGGGCCCGCGATCGGGTATCGAGCGGTTCATGCCGGCGCTGTTCGCCTACGACCTTCCGCCGTCGCGGCGAGGTGACACCGGCGTGAAACCCGCATCGCCCGTGCGTGTTCCGATGGTGTCGTGCCGGCTGAGCGAGGACCAGACGCACGCCATCGTCGAATTGTGCCGCGCCGAGAAGCTCGGTCTGCACTCGGTGCTGTCGGCCGCGATCCTGATCGCGGAGTGGCAGGTGCGAGGCAGGCTGAACATCCCGGTGCCGTTCATCTACACCGTCGATCTGCGGTACTTCCTGTCGCCGCCGGTGTCGGCGACCGGATGCACGAACCCGGTCGGGCTGGGCACCTACCTCGCCGAGATCAGCCAGAAAACCACGGTGGTCGAGCTGGCCCGCGACATCGCGGCAACGTTCAAGGGCGACCTGGACGAGGGTGTGATCCAGCAGTCGCGCCTGCACTTCAGCCCGCAGTACGTCGGCAACGCCCCGGGCATGCCCGACGTTGTCTTGTTGTCCGACAACGGTTTGGTGCCTCCCGTGCGCACGCCCAAAGGCGTGGACGTGACCGCCACCCACGGCGAGCTGTACTTCGCCGTCAGCGCGGGCATCGAGATCTACTTCACCCAGATCTACGCCGAGCAGCTCAACGTCGAGTACCACTCACACGGGCCGGAGCCGGAGAAGTCGATCGAGGCCATCCATTCGCTACTCGTCGAGGTCGCCGAGCAGCACGCAAGCGTCAGCTGACCGGTCCGTAGGCGTAGCGGTGGTACTGAAAGGTTCGGCGCAGCGGCGGCAGAGCGCGGACCAACTGCCGCATCAACCGGAACGTTCGCGACGCGCGACCGAACGTGCTGGCGTCGAAAAACGTCACCCCGTCGACCAATCGGGCACCGGACAGGCGATCGAGGACGTCGGAGGGCTTGTTCACGGCCCAGTACAGCGTCGACCCGGATTGCCGTTGCAGGCGGTGCGTTTTCTGCGATCGGACGACGAGCCGGCTGTAGTAGTCGATCTGAATCTCGCCGGTACCGAACCGGTCGATGACGTGCTGCAGCAGCGCGACGCCGTCATCCTCGGCCAGGTACATGCTGATGCCCTCGGCCAGCAGCAGCGTCGGCCGGTCGGCCGGAATCTGGTCCAGCCAGGACGGGTCGGTCGCCGGCGTGGCTACCAGATGGTAGTTCGGCCGGCTCGGAAAAACCTTCTCGCGCAACGCGATTACCGACGGAAAGTCGACGTCGTACCATTCCACGCCCGGACCGGGATCCAGCCGGAATACCCGGCTGTCCAGACCGCACCCGACGTGGATGACCGTGGCCTCGGGATGGGCGGCCAGGAACTCGCCAGCCCACACGTCGAACTGCGCGGTGCGCACCGTCACCAGCGGCGTCCAGCGGTTGGCGACCTTGAGTTCGGCCCAGTCGTAGTCGATTCGGGCCACGGCCGCCTTGGCGAAGTCGTCACCCAGTATCGGCCGGTCCCAGTCGGCGTCCAGTGCCTTGCAGTACAGCGTGGTCAGCATCGTCTGCGAAGGACCGCTGAGGTCGATGGAAACTTTGTCGGTCACGACGCTAGAGCCTAGTGGGGATCGCAAGCGCGGCGGAGCCGGGCGAAGCGGGTCACCACGAGAAGACAGCGTGGGGATCGCAAGCGCGGCGGAGCCGGGCGCAGCGGGTCACCACGAGAAGCAGCGTGGGGATCGCAAGCGCGGCGGAGCCGGGCGCAGCGGGTCACCACGAAATAGATACTGTCGACATTTGGAGATGGAGGAACCCATGACGGATACGACCAGTGCCGGCGGCGGCACACGCCCGCCGCGGGTCTTGCTGCTGTACTACTCGTACACCGGTCAGGCACACAAGGTGCTCGACGCCGCGGGTGAGGTTTTCCGTGACCGAGGCTGCGACGTGCAGACCGCCGAGATCACGTTCACCGACCCGAAGTACTCGGAGAAGTTCTCGCGCTTCCCGATGCGACGGGTGTGGCCCGACATGCTCAGCGTGCTGGGAGCCCAGAAGCGCAACGAGATCGGGGAGATCGCAAACCCCGGACACTGTGCGCGACGGCGACTACGACCTGATCCTGATCGGATCGCCCACCTGGTGGGACAACGTCAGCATGCCGCTGCGCTCGTTCCTGAAGTCGGATGAGGCGCGTAAGTTGTTGTCCGGCAAGCCGTTTGCGGTGTTCGTGGTGTGCCGCACGTTCTGGCAGGCGAACCTCGAAGGAGTGCGTGAACTCGCCGAGGAGCAGGGCGGCCGCTACGTCGACGAAATCCACTTCACCTATCCCGGCGATAACCTCCACTCCATGCTGGCGCTGACCAGTTATCTCGGCACGGGGGAGTACCGCAAGAAGTCGCTGGGTCTGAAGCTTCCGCCGACCAACGTGCAGCCCGAACAGCTGGAGCAGACGCGGACGTTCGCCGGCCGGCTGGCGGATCGGTTGTTGGCCAAGAGTTCGGCGCTGCCGGGCCAGGAACCGGTGTAGGACCGATATGCCACGTCCTTTCGACGTCTCGGTCTCCTCGCCCGTCAGTGTCGACCAGGTTCACGCCGCCTTCAGCGCCGAGGAGTACTGGCTGGCGCGGCTCGGGAACATGAGTGGCGGTACCACGCTGGAATCCCTCGTCGTCGACGACGACCGGACCGTGCGGGTGAACACCACTCAGGACCTCGGCCGCGACCTACTGCCCGGGATCGTCTCGAAGTTCTATCGGCGCGATATCAAGGTCCGCCACACCGAGACGTGGACGCCGTCGGGCGACCAACTCCGCGGCGAGATCATTGTCGCCGTGACGGGAGCGCCCGGGTGCCGGCTCGGCGGCCGCCTCGGTCGCGCCCACCGCGAACGGTTCAGTGCTGACGCTGAACGGCACGGTGGAGTTCAAAGTCCCACTGGTCGGCGGAACGGTCGAGAGCTTCATCGCGCGCGAATTCGCCAACGGGATACCGGACGTCCAGGACTTCACTGCCCGGTGGATCAGCGAGCACGCCTGAACGTATGACTGACACGCCGAACGCCGACTCTCCCTACGCCGATGCCTTTCGGGTGGCGCCGACCACTTCCGACGCGCTCGACGGCCTGAACATGCCGTTGCAGGACGCGATGCTGACGCAGCGGGCGGTGCGGCGGGTGCATTCGGAGCCGGTTGACGACGCCGTTGTGTTGAAGTGCATCGAGTTGGCGCTGCGCGCGCCGACCGGCGCCAACGGCCAGAACTGGGAGTTCATCGTCGTCAAGGACCGGCGCGTGATCAAAAAACTCGCTGGGCGCTACCGCAAAGGCTGGAAATTCTCCTACGGCGGACTGCTCAGCAGCGCCGGCGACGACGACCCGTCGTTGGCCAAAGTCATCCGCGCGGCGCAATGGCAGGTCGACCACTTCAACGAGATCCCGGTTGTGGTGGTGGCCTGCCTGCGGCTCACCGTCCGCGAAGGCCGCGCGCCCTATTCGCTGATGCCGCACGCCGCGGTGTCGGGATACTGGGGCTCGATTTACCCGAGCGTGCAGAACCTTTTACTGGCGGCTCGCGCGATGGGTTTGGGCGCGTCGTTGATCACGTTGCCGTTGTGGGGCGTGAGCCGGGCTCGCAAAATCCTCGGCCTGCCGCGCTCGGTGACTCCGTGCTGCGTGGTGGCACTTGGCTGGCCGCGCGGGCGTTACGGGCCGACCACCCGCGTACCCGTCGAGCAGGTGGTCCACCTCGACGCCTACGGCAACCGGGCCTGGCTCAAGGGCTGATCCGCGCCATTCGTGTCGCCCCGACCCAGGTATTACTACAGCGTATTTGCAAGCCCAGTCTCTACGCGTTTTACCCGCAGAGGCCCTTCATCAAGACCCGCTGCCACATCCTGTCGGTCAGCAGCTGGCTGGCCAGTAACGAGGCTCTCCCAGACGCCCCGACGATGTAGCGGGGCTTGGGGTTTTTGGCCTGCACCGCTCGGACGACGGCACGCGCGACGGTGTCCGCATCGACCGTCGCGAGGCGCATTTTGGCCATGCCGTCCGTAACTTCGTCGTAGCGGCGCTTGAACTCGCTGTAGGGATCCTGATCGGCGTTCGACGGCGTTGCCCGACGCAGCCCTTCGACGAATTTCGTATCGCGTACTCCGGTTGGCTCAATCAACGCGACGCGGACACCGAACTGCCCTACCTCGGCGCGCATCGCGAGTGAGAGGGCTTCGACCCCGTACTTGGTGATGTGGTAGGCGCCCGCGCCCGGAGTGGTGAACCTGCCGACGATGCTGCCGATGTTGACGATGGTCCCGGCTCGGCGAGTTCGCATGCCGGGCAATACGGCTTGCGAAAGGTGAAGCATTGCAACCACATTGGTCTCGAAGATAATTCGAAGGTCCTTCAACGCCACCTGCTCGAGAGGGCTGGCGCACCCGAACCCGGCGTCGTTGACGAGGACGTCAACCCCGCCGTAATCGGCGTCTATCTCCTCGACGAGTTCGTCCACAGCTCGCTCGTTGGTGACGTCGAGAGTGCGGGCGTGCATGCCCCGAGATTGCAGCTCAGCGAGAGCATGTGGATTGCGACCGGCGGCGAATACCGCATAATTTCTGGCCTGCAGCCGGCAAGCGGTCGCCTTACCGATACCGCTCGTGGCCCCCGTTACCAACGCAACTGGCCTGGATGCCATCGGATCAGCGCTCCTTGGAACGTGGATCGGAGTCTGCTATGCGGGGACCAGACCCGAGATCTTGGATCTATTATCCACCTTTCCGGTCGATTTTGCTGAACGAATGTTGACCTAATTGCCGAGATTTCGAGCCAGGTGAACGAATGTGAGCTCTGGCCAAACTCAAAGAATTCGGTAGTTCGCTCACTCCGTCGTGATCCCGGGCCGTCCGCGGGCACGGTAGCGGCCGACCACCCGAGGACCCGTCGAGCAGGTCGCGCGCCTCGACGCTTACGACAACCGTGCCTGCCTCACGGTCCGATCCGCGCCATTTGTGTCGCCCGAAGAATGGGCGAATTCGGTGCGTCTCATTTGACTCAGCTTTACGTATGAGGCTGGCCAGATGGATATGAAGTTGAAATGAAGGGCGCCGTCGATGGCGACAGCTGAGGCTTTCTGAGTTTGACTTCAGTTGCCATTCAGCTATTCGACGAAAAAATGGGGGGATCGCGTCATGCATGTCGCTGCGCGTCCATATGTCATGGCAGGTGCCGTGCTCGCGGCGGCAAGCTTGGTCGCCGTTACGCCATTGGCATCGCAGGTCGCCACGGAGGCTGCGCAGCGTGCCGTCCGCAACATCGAAACGCGTCTCGTGGACTCGTCGATCTTCAACATCCCGTTCAACCTGTTCCAGGAGATCGTCAACATCCCGAACAGCGAGGTCGACGCGATGACCTACGCTGCTCAGTCGCTGTTCAACAGCGGGCCGTGGTTTGTGGTGAGTGCCACCAACCTGTGGGGGGTCGACCAAGGGGACCCGAGCCACTTCATGTCGGTGATGAACTTCCTGGTTCCGTTCGAGGGGCTCAGCGGAATCAACGCGCCCGAAACCGACTTCGACGGAGGTCTCGGCCAGCAGTTGTGGGGGCTGGTCGCCACTACCTTGCCCACGAGTGCCGGCTGCGACGCCTTCGACTGTCTGCCGGTCTCGCCGACCAGCCCCGTCACCGGTATTGCCGGCATCGACTGGTTCATCCGTCTGAACGACATCGCGACCGGGCAGCAGGAATTCCCGCTCTTCGACAACTGGTTCAAGGTCGGCCTGGACCAGCTGTGGCCGAACAGCCCGGGGGGCGGCTACACATTCCCGATCGACGGCCCCGGGTCGTACGACCCCAGCGGACCTGCCTACCCGATCTACGACAACATTCCCGGGACTGTGGGAGAGGGAAACCTTTACCCGTGGGCCGGCGAGACCTACACCCTGCAGCCGTGGGTGCCGTTCCAGAACTGGATCGAAAGCCTGATGGAGGATCCGGACTACAACGATTTCCAGATCCCGAGCCTGGAAGAGGCCGGTCGGGCGCTGCAGTCGTTGGCCGCTGCGTCGGCGGTATTCACCCCGTTCACAGCGGGCAGTCCGTTCTGCCCCGGTGAATGCGAGTTCATCACCGACAACAACCTCGACTACCCCGACCTGATCAGGTACGTCGACCAGGCCTGGCCAGGGAACGAAACGATCGGCGCTTGGCTGGACGCCTACGACAACGGCATGGCCAATGTGCCGACCGAGGAGCAGATCGCGCGTTCGATCGAGATCCTGCAGCAGGGCTTCTGGAGCTTCGGCAACCCGAGCCCCGAACCGGGGACGGGTCCGGACTACACCGAGACCGTCGCGCAGTGGTACCAGTTCTGGACCTCGCTCGGCTTCGATCCCACCAACAACCCGGCAGCCGGGGACTTCGAAGGGCAGCTGGCGTCGCTGGCGAATGCGTTGGGTCCCGAGCAGTTGAGCGAGAACTGGGCAAACCTTGTCGATGCTTTCAGCCCGGAACAGCTGGCCGACAACTGGACGGCTCTGGCAGAGGCGTTCAGTCCCGAGCAGCTGGCTGAGAACTGGGCGGCGCTGATCGGCGGCTTCGATCCGACGCAGCTGGCGGGCGACTGGGCCTCGATGGCGGGCGCTTTCGACCCGGCCGAACTCGCCGTCGACTGGGCAGACCTGGCAACGGCGGTCGATCCGGCTGCGATGGCGGCCGACTGGACGACCCTGCTGGCTGGAATCGGTCTGTAGGACGACTCCGACTCATGTCACCGCAGTGCGCAGATGCTCCGCGCCATTCATCCATACATATCCGAAGCAAGAACACTAACGATTAGTTGTGTGCATAGCAATCGCAGAATCGGGTGCGCGTCCAACGCATTGGACCACCCGTTTGACTTCGGACATTGTTATGTGAGCTGAGTCACCCCTGCTTTTAATAGTGGCTGGCGTGAACTCAGAAACTCTTAGTGTAGGTTCAGTTATCGCCGTTTTACACATTTCATCGGGAAGGGGGCGCAGTGCAGGCTGTAACGCGTCCATACGCCATCGCAGCTGCCGCGCTTGCGGCCACCAGTTTGGTCTCCGTCACTCCAATGGCGTCCCAGGTCGCTCGACAGGCCGCGGACCGGGTCGTCCGCAGCTTCGAGACAAACCTGGTCGACTCCTCGATCTTCAATATTCCGTTCAACTTGTTCCAGGAGATCGTGAACATCCCGAGCAGCGAGCTCGACGCGGTGAACTACGCGTCGCAGTCGCTGTTCAACAGCGGTCCGTGGTTCGTAGTGAGCGCGACCAACCTGTGGGGTGTGGATCAGGGCGACCCGAGCCACTTCATGTCGGTGATGAACTTCCTGGTTCCGTTCGAGGGGCTCAGCGGAATCAACGCTCCCGAAACGGACTTCGCCGGCGGTCTGGGCCAGCAGCTGTGGGGATTGGTGGCCACCACCTTGCCCACCAACTCGGCCTGCGACGCGTTGGACTGCCTGCCGGTCTCGCCCACCAGCCCGATCACCGGTATCGGCGGCGTGGACTGGGTCCTGCACCTGAACGACATCCTCGATGGCAAGCAGCCGTTCCCGCTGCTCGAAAACTGGTTCCAAACGCCTCTGGACCAGCTGTGGCCGTCCGGTGGGGGCTTCACCTGGGTGCCCGGCGCTGAGGGCAGCTACGACCCCAGCGGTCCGGCGTACACGATCTTCCCGAACATCCCAGGAACCATCGGCGACGGCAACGCGTATCCGTGGTCTGGCGACACGTACACGCTGCAGCCATGGGTGCCATTCGAGAACTGGATCAACGGCTTGATGGCCGACCCGAACTACTCGAACTTCCAGATCCCCAGTTTCGACGAGATCGGTCGGGACTTCCAGTCGCTATTGGCGGCCTCGGCGGTGTTCACTCCGTTCACGCCGGGCAGCCCGTTCTGCCCCGGTGACTGCTCGATCATCACCGACAACCACCTCGACTACCCCGATTTGATCAAGGATGTTGGCCAGCTCTGGCCGGGTAACGAGAACATCGACGCCTGGCTGACTGCCTACGACAACGGCGTGGCCAACGTGCCGACCGCGGAGCAGATTGCGAACTCGATCCAGATCCTGCAGCAGGGCTTCTGGGACTTCAACAACCCGAGCCCGCCCGACGGTCCGGACTACACCGATACAATCGCGCAGTGGCACCAGTTCTGGACCTCGCTGGGCTTCAACGTGGACAACAACCCGGCGCCTGGAGATTTCGCGGGGCAATTCGCGTCGCTCGCCAACGCCTTGAGCCCTGAGCAACTGAACGCGGACTTCGGGTCGCTGACGAACGCGTTCAGCCCGGAGCAGTTGACTGACAACTTCGCCGCGCTGGCCAATGCATTCAGTCCGGAGCAGTTGACCACCGACTGGGCCGCGCTGCTGGGCTCCTTCGACGGCGGTGCCCTGGCGGGTGCCGCCATCGACCCGGGAGCCTTCGCGGGTGCTCTGGATCCCACCGCTCTGGCCACGGACTGGGCCGCGCTGCTGGCCGGCATCGGTATGTGATCGCGCGTAGGCGTGACAATCGGTCCTCGAGCCAGCGGCTCGGGGACCGATTGCTATTCGGGCGGATTCTTTCCGCGTCCGCGAGTAGTCGGTTATTAGCTGTAACGTCCAACAGGCCGGACGATGCGTACGATTACCTGCACATATGTGGTGCAAATTGCGGAATCTTTACGGCCAATTTGTTTTGAATTGTGCCTAGAGCTTAGAAACTCTTAGTGTAGGTTTCAGCAAGCGTTGCGCTAACAATCTGAAGGGGGGGGCGCCATGCAGGCTGTTTCGCGTCCATATGTCATGGCAGCTGCCGCGCTGGCGGCGACAAGCTTGGTCGTTATCACGCCGCGGGCCACGGAGTCGGCCACCGCGACGCCGCAGCTTCCGGTCCGCAGCATCCCGACTCGTCTCGTCGACGCCGAGTCGCTATTGAATGTTCCGATCAACCTGTTCGACGACCTGATCAACATCCCGGCCAACGAGATCTACGCAACGCAGTTCTTCTCGGACAACCTGTTGATGGCCGGCCCTTGGTTCGTGGTCGGCCCGACGAACCTCTGGGGAGTCGACCCCGGAGACCCGACACACTTCATGTCGGTCACCAACTTTCTGCTTCCATTCCCCGAACTGAGCGGAATGAATGCACCGGAAACTGACTTCAGCGCAGGTCTTGGTCAGCAGCTCTGGGGTTTTGTCGCCTCCGAGCTCCCGACGAATGCGTCGTGCGACGAAGCGGCCTGTATCCCGTTCGAGCCGGCGAGCCCGGTCACCGGTATCTCCGGAGTGGACTTCTACGCGTGGCTGGGGGCCACCTTGAGTGGCCAGGAGAAGTTCGGGCTCTTCGACAACTGGTTCAACCCCACCTACGACAATGGCTCGTACTTCTTCGATCCCACCAACCCCGGCAGCGTTGACCCCAACGCGACCTCGCCCGGTGGTGATGGCTTGCTTCCCGTAGGTACTCCGATCGCCAGCGGTGAGGTGCACCCCTTCGAAGGCTGGTCAGGCATCTCGACCGCAGGCGAGGCGAACGGCACCACTAGTCTGCTGGGCGGCGTGGGCATCCCGGGCACGGGTGCCGAAGCCCCTGACGGTTCGGGGTACCTCATGCCGTGGGCGGGCGACACCTACACATTCTCACCGCAGACCCCTTTCGAGAACTTCTTCAACAGTCTGATGGAGGCACCGTCAACGACCGGTCTCGACGGCACCGGCATCGACCCGATCTACGGCGACCCGACCGAAATCATGCAGACGTTCCAGTCCTTTGCGGCCGGATTGATGATGTTCGACCCATTCACGCCGGGCAGCCCGTTCTGCCCCGGTGACTGCAGCGCTGTCGTCGACGCTCACATGGACTACCCCGATCTGATCAAGGACATCAACAACTGGACGCCGGGGGGCAACCCGGTGATCAACGAGTGGCTGGCCGACTACACCGGCACCACCGTGAACGGCGTGGCTCCCGTCGACGGCGGTGCCAACGTACCGTCGGAGGCGACGATCCAACAGTCCATCGACCTCTTGCAGAATCACAACTACTGGGACTTCGGAAACCCGACCTATCCGGGCGAAAACACGCCGGGCAACTTCGACATCTCTACGCTGGCACCGGAATTCCAGCAATTCTGGAACGAACTCGGCTTCAACACCACCAATGCGCCGTACGACCCCACCGCGGGTCTCGACGCTTTGGTGAACGCGTTCAGTTCCGCGCAGCTGACCGCGGACTTCGCCGCGCTGGGAACTGCGTTCGATCCCACTCAGCTCGCGGCGGATTACACCGCGCTGCTGGCCGGGATCGGTCTGTAGGCGCATCTGTCGACAAATCGGACCCCGAGCCACGGCTCGGGGTCCGATTTGTTTCTGCGAGATGCGTCGTTTCTCGGGGTGCTAGCTCTTCAGGCCCGCTCGCATCACCCGGTCCCACATCCGGTCGGTCAACAGTCCCCGGGCCAGTACCGAAGCTTTTCCGGAAACCCCGACAACGTAGCGCGGTTTCGGGTTCTTCATCTCGACCGTGCGAATCACCTTGCGCGCCACGGTATCCGCGCTGATCATTAAACCGGGTTGTTTGGTCAGCCCGTGAGTTGTGGCGGTGTAGCGACGTTTGAACTCCGCATACGGATCATCCTCGGCGTAGGACTGCGGCGCAGCTTCGAGCTGGGACTCGACGAAGTTGGTGCGCACGCCGGTGGGATCGATCAGAACGACGCGAACACCGAACGGTGCCACTTCGGCGCCCAAAGCCAGCGAGAGCGCCTCGACGCCATACTTGACAATGTGATACGCGCCGGCTCCGGGGCTGGCGAACCTTCCGCCGGTGCTGCCGATGATGATGATTCGGCCCGCTCTGCGCTGACGCATGCCGGGCAGGACGAGCCGTGACAAGAGAAGCGTTGCAACAATATTCGTTTCAAACAGGCGGCGAACGTCCTCAAGTGGCACTTGTTCCAGCGGCGACGGAAGCGGAAAGCCGGCGCTGTTGACCACAACGTCGACGCCGCCATGCTCAGAGTGGATCTCGTCGACGATTCGGGCTACCGCGGTCTCGTCGGTGACGTCCAGCGAGCGAGCTTGTAAACCCTTGGACCGCAACGCAGCAAGCGCCTCCGGGTTGCGTCCGGCAGCGAACACGAGGTAGCCACGGTCGTGAAGTCGGTGGGCGGTCGCCTCGCCGATGCCGCTCGTTGCGCCCGTGACCAGGGCCACCGGTGTGGGTTTCAACGGATTGATGTCAGAGCGATGGCAGGTAAGTGCCGAAGTAGTCAGCAAGATCGGTGGCGAAGCCGGGCAAGAAAGTCAGGAGCGTCGGCGCCAGGGGGTTGTCCGAGCCGGTCAGGGCATCAATCAGCGCGCTGGCCGACGCCGTCGCGTCCGCCGTCGCGAGGGCAACAGATGCCGGGTCGTGCGACGAGAGGGCACCGTCAAACAAGCTCTGGACATCCGGTACGTACGGGTACATATCGAGCAGGTCGGATTTCTGCAAGACACCCATGTCGACCAGCGAAGCTATGATGCCCTGGTTGGCCCCCGCCAAGAGATATGCGTCGACAGCGGTTGGGTCGAAGTCCGGAGTTCCCATGTCCGCGGGCGTGACGACGTCCGCGGCGCCCGTGTAGTCGTAACCCAGGTCGATGATCACGCGCATATCGGGCTGGACCATGTCGGCGAAGGCATTGCCGCCGAAGTCGCGGGTCAGGTCGAGCAGCGGCAGATTCTGCGTGGGAATCAGGTAGTAGTCGGTGTTGCCGGCGTAATCGGCCGATGTCGGCTCGAGCGCCGCATTGCTCAGCGACGAGAAGTCAAAGCCCGATGGGTAGCCAGGAAGGAATAGGGGATGCAGGTCGACGAAGCCGGCCATGGCGTTTTCGTCGGCAAGGGTGTTCGACGAGTATTCGGGAAAGTCCGAGCTCCCGCTGTATTGGACCGTGTAGATGGTGACGTCGTAGGGCGTGTCTGCCGGGGTCGCCGGAAATTCGGTGCCGGCCAGCTGCGGGAAGCGTTCCAGGAAGCCACCATTGGGATTGTTGAGATCCTCGAGGAGAACGAATTGCAGTTGATCCGGGTTGTAAGGGTTACCGGCCGCTGCAAGGTTGACCAATTCCTGGGAGGCGATGCTGGTGCTTTCGGAGTAGCCCCAGACGACGACGTTGTCGGTCGGCAGTGCGAGTGCTTTGCCGATCGCGGCGTCCAACTGCGCCGAGCCCAAGGTCAAGACCTGCTGGTAGTTCGCCCCCTCCTCGGTGGGCACGACAAGCGGCGAATACCCGTCGTAGGTTGGCTGTCCGTTGAACAGCGGCGTGCTCGGGTCGATGAACAGGCTCATCACCTGGTCCACATACGACTGCATCGGTACGGGCGTCTCCGCATAGCCCATGATCAGCGCAGTGTCATCGGCCATACTCGGCGCCGGGTGCATGACGGCTGTCATGTCCAACAGGCCGGCGCCGGCAGTGGCTAGCAGGCCTGCCTTCAGCCAGCGCGAACCGCGTCGTGTCATCAAGCCTCAATTCACCAGAGTGACGCTGCTCAGCATAAATTTTTCCCGAAGGTCCGCCCCGAAGCAGCCGATTAAGTTCAGCACTGAAACTCGATGCCCATCTTGCCTCCGCGGGTGCGTCCTCGTAAGGACAATCGCGACATTGGCGTGTCGAAAATCTTTATCGGAATCCGCCGGTCCCGCGCACCACGATGGCGGGCCGGTTAAGGTCGGGTCCGTGGGGATTCCGGTGCCGGGCAGACGATCGAGTGGCGTTCGTCACAGGCGCGTCGTCAGGCATCGGTGAGGCCATTGCGGTGGAGCTTGCCCGGCGTGGCCATCAACTGGTGCTGGTCGCCCGACGGACCGACCGCCTGCACGCACTCGCCGGCGAGCTTGAGTCCAGAAGGCGCACGTGCTGCCCGCCGACCTCTCCAGCAGCAAGGACCGCGCCGCACTGCCTGGGCGCGTCGCGGATCTGGGTCTGGAACCCGACATTCTGGTCAATAACGCAGGTCTCTCGGTCGACGCGCTGATCGCGAAATCAGTTCCTGAACAACAACTTAACTTGATCGAGGTCGACGTCGCCGCCGTGGTCGATCTGTGCAGCAGATTCCTGCCCGGCATGGTTGAGCGTGATTGCGGCGCGGTGCTGAATGTTTCGTCGCTGGCGGGTTTCTCTGCCGGTACCCGGGCAAGCCGCCTACGGCGCGGCCAAAGCATTTGTGTTGTCCTACACCGAAGGTCTGCGTAACGAGTTGCGCGGTACCGGTGTCACGGCAACGGCGCTGTGCCCGGGACCGGTCGACACTGGCTTCGACGACGTGGCCGGCTTCAGCGCGGGCGAGCGTGCCGCCACGCTGCCCAGCTTCATGTGGAAGTCCGCCGACGAGGTCGCCCGCGCCGCGATCGATGGCTTGGACGCCGGCAAGTGCCGCGTCGTTCCCGGGCGGATCAACCGGCTCGTCGCGGCGTGCTGCCGATTCGCGCCGCACGACGCAGCTGCTGCCGCTACTCGCCCGACGTGCGCTGGCAAAGCGACCGAACTGACGTCAGGCCTGACACGCGGGCGATATACGGATTATTGGACACGGCGTGGTTCCGGATATGCGGGACAGATAGGCTGACGCAGTGCTAGAGGTGATCGAAAAGGGCAGTACTAGCGAGGCGCATCCCGTGCCGCTGCTCTTTGTTCACGGGGCCTGGCACGCCGCCTGGTGTTGGGACGAGAACTTCCTCAGCTACTTCGCCGACAAGGGTTACCGGGCGGTGGCGTTGAGCTTCCGCGGACACGGAGAAAGCCCGACGGAGAAGCCGCTTCGGGCCTGTTCGGTCGCCGACTACGTCGAGGACGTTCGATCGGTCGCCGAACAGCTGCCCAGCCCGCCGGTGATCATCGGCCACTCCATGGGCGGTCTCATCGTGCAGAAGTATCTGGAGCGGTACGAAGCTCCGGCCGGCGTGTTGATGACGTCGATCCCGCCGCAGGGAAACCTCGGAAACGCGCTGCGCTGGATCAGGACTCGTCCGTCGGATTTCGTCAAGATGACGATCACCGGCAAAGCGCTGCCGTACATCAACCCGCCGCAATTGGCCCGGGAGCGATTCTTTTCCCCGCACACTCCGGAAGCCGACGTCCGCAAGTACGCGGCGAGGCTGCAAGAGGACAGTTCGCGCATCGGCATCGACTGCCTGCTGCTGCGGCTACCCCGCCCCAAACGGGTCTCGGCGCCGATCCTGGTCCTCGGAGCCGACGAAGACGGCGCGCATACCCGCAACGAAATCCTGGCTACCGCACGCGCTTACGGCACCCAGGCGGAGTTCTTTCCCGACATGGGCCACAACATGATGCTCGAGCCCGGCTGGTGCTGCTGTCGCCGAACGCATCGACACCTGGCTCGGCACCCGCGGGCTCTGAGGCCAGCGAGTCACGCCCCTTTGGCAGGGATCAACTCCAGCGGAAGATGTTCCAGCCCGCGCATCGTCGGGTTGTCCAGGTAGCGGTAATCCCCGGCCAGGCGAATCTGCGGCGACCCTCGGCAGCAGCTGGGAAAACACCCGGGCGCCTTCCAGCCGGGTCAGCGGCACACCCAGGCAGTAATGCACGCCGCCGCCGAAGGCGAGGTGGTCGGTCGGATTCCGGTCGAGGTCGAAGGTGTCCGGATCGGGGTAGTGCCGCGGGTCGCGGTTGGCCGCGGCGAACAGCAGCAGCACCCGCGCGCCGGCCGGAATTGTGTTGTGCCCCGACCGGGTAATCGCGAGTCGCGGTCCGGTAGAAGCCCTGCACCGGCGAGCCCATCCGCAGCTGCTCCTCGACCGCGGCGGGAATCAGCTCCGGATGCGCACGCAGCCGGGCGTACAACTCGGGCCGCTGAGCCAAGGTCAACAGCAATCCGGATAACATGTTCGTCGTCGTCTCGCTGCCGGCGCCGATCAACATGGCGGCGCTCCAGAAGATTTCGTCATCGGTGAGCACATCGTCGGCATCGGCCGGAGTCATCATCGAGATCAGGTCGTCGCCGGGATTGAGGCGTCGCTGCGCGATCAGCGGGTCGAGGCTGCGGCGCATCGCCGCGGTGGCGCTTGCCGGAGCGCGCCGAGAGTCGCATGCCGCGCGGGGTCAACGGCGCGAAGGCCCCCGCGACCATGTCGTCCGACCACGCCACGAACTGGGGCTGATCGTCGTGCGGAATGCCCAGCATCCTGGCGATCAGCCGGGTTGGCAGCGGTTTGGCGAGTTGGGTGACCGCCTCGGTGTGACCCTGGGCGATCACGGTGTCGACGAGTTCGTCGGCGACCTGGTTGATGTTCGTCTGCCAGGCCGCCATCGCCCGTGCGGTGAAAGCCCGGGAGACGAATTTACGCAGCCGGGTGTGCGCCGGCGGGTCGGCCGCGTTCATCGACGGCAGATAGACGCGGAATCGGCTCTGGCTCTGCGCTGACGACAGGTCTTCGTTGTCGCGCAACGCTTTTCGCACATCGTCATAGCCGGCGATGATCCAGATGCCGCGCTTGCGGTTGTACCAGACGCTGGGCACATCATCACCGGTCAGCAACGATTGATAGCCCGGGTACGGATCGTGCATGATTTCGGCCGAGAACGGGTCGAAGCCGGTGGCGGGCGCGGTTTTTCGGCCGGTCAACGAGTAGCCGTAGGAGGTGGCCTTATCCCGCGCCACCCCGAGCGCACCGTCGACGCCGACCTTCATCAGGCTGGCGCGGAATCGCAGCCTGCGAGCCAACGTCATGTGGACAAACCCCCTCGTGCAGAACTACCGACGCAAAGGGCAGTCGCCGAGCCGGCATCGAAGCACCCGCCTGCGACCGCGAAGGATTTCAGTCCTTCGTGAGATGGTATGCGCGGTAGTCAATCTCGCCACGTTCGAGGTCGTTGTAGAACCATGAACCGTCAACCACCGCAAACTCGCGGCCAAACTTACGCAGAAAGGCCGGCAGGCGGGTGTTGATGATCTCGTTGGAACGAGCCGAGTTCTTCTTGAGGCCGCGCAGCACCTCGGCGTTGATGACCCGCGTGAGACACCTCTCGCAGGCCCGAGTTCGCCATATCCGATTCCCAACCCGCAAAGTTGTCGCGGTTGCGGAAGTCGACGTGCAGGAAATGCCCGCCGGGACGCAGCACCCGCTTGACCTCACTGAGGAAGCGGTCGAAGTGCGGGTAGATGTGTGAGGCCTCGACGTTGACCACCGCGTCGAAGGATTCGTCCGGGAACGGCAGGTTCTCGGCGTCGCCGTGCACGAAACTCAGGCCCGGCACCTTGTGCCGTTCATTGCAGAATTTCGACTCCGGCCGCGTTGAAGTCCAGACCGGTGTAGGAGGCCGGCTTCAGCGTGCGGGACAGGTACGAGGCGCCACCGCCGTGGCCGGAGCTGCACTCCAGCACCTTCTTGCCGGCGAGGTCGACCCCGTCCTGCGTCGCGGTCTGGTGGTAGAGCTGGATGCTGTACCGGTTGGGCTCGTCGGCCGGGTCGAGCGGCAGGCCCAGTGGCGGGTCCTCCTCGTAGCCCCAGTTCAGGAACTGGACGTCGTCGCCGCTGATTCAGGCGCTTGGTCATCAGGGGGTACCAGTACCGGAAGAGTTTCTTGTACGTCGCCGTCGAACCGATGCGGTAGACGAGACTTGCGCCGACGTTGTCCAATGAAGGGCTACGAACCATGCAGGAAGTATCGCACAGCGCCGGGAGTGCTTGCTGTGGCATGCCTTTTTCGAGCAATGCGCACCGAGCGCGCTGAATCACCGTCGAATTATGGCGCCACGTCAGCCGAGGATGATTGCCTGATAACTGATGTTGCGTTGTGCAGCAGGGGATTTAGGCTGCGGTTGCCGGGCTGGACACGCGGCTGCGCTGCGGCTCCCTGCGGTAGCGGGACGGTTGACCATCAATTTTGCAGATGCGCCACAGCAACAGTGACAGCGGGTTCATCAATCCGACGCCTTCGCACAGCATTCGGACATCGCCGTACATGTCGCGCAATGCCTGGCGCGACTCTGGTGCATCGAAAAACACTTCTTTTCGCACCGAGCGTGGGATATCGAACTTCCAGAAAAATCCGCGCGATGGCACGACTATCGCTTGGCACAACGCCCGCATGACGATCGGTACGTACAGCGACAGCGTGAACCGACTCCGGCGCGCCATCCGTGGCACGCGCTTGCTCAAGAACTGGTCGGCGAAGGAGATGTGGCGCGCTTCCTCCGCGACGTGGATCGCCATCACCTTCTCCATGATCGGGTGCGGCGCCCAGTCTTCTCTGAGCATGCTCTTCTGCATGTTGTGGATCGGCACCTCGCCTGCGAGAACGCCGAAGAAAAACGTGCCCGGAAGTGGCCCGGCGTAGAGCGGGATTGCCGGCGACATCCACCGCAGCCACCGAGGCATACCGGGCGCATTCGACACCGATCCGGTTCACCAATTCCTGGAACATCATGGCGTGGTTGCACTCTTCGATGGATTCGTGCACGCAGTAGCGATATTCGGGGGACCCGTTAGGTACCCAGAATGTGTAGTGCATCAGACCCCGGATGAGGATGCTCTCCAGCTGCAGGGAGATCTTTGCGGTGTTGGCCTGATGCCAGAGACCGATCTCGATTTGTTTGTCCAGCGGTAGCGCCTGGTACCAGGGGTGGCCTCCCAGCGGGTTGCTCGCCGGCAGCACCCAGCGCGGATCGTCGTTCCTGACGCGGTACTCGGGGGCGTCCCAGTCGATGTCGGTGAAGGGGTTGAAATGACGCCGCACCGACGCCTCGGACAGCGTGGTAAGTGCCGCGCAGTATTCAGGGTCGTCGCTGACGTCCATGTTCCGACGCCAACGCCGCACCATGCGAGTCCACGCCAGGAAGAGCAACAAGGCTGCCAGAAGACAAGCACCCAGTACGAGTGTGACCGGCAAACCGAGGCCTCCCTCCGGCTCAGCTCAGCATGCGACTCTGCTGCACATGCGCTCCACGGGCACAGTTGGGACCTGAGCCTACCGGTTGAGTGTGAAAGACCAGGTACGGAACGGCCTCATTCTCATGACTATCTCTTATGCCCCGGGTGGCTGAGATCAGCGTTGCTTGTGCCCCTCGAACAGCCAAATCACATTAGACAGTACATACGTGCTGTCCGCTGGATGACCCTCCGGAGTCACAGGCTACGGGATCAGGCCCGCGATATCAGCACTGCGCCCTCCCAGTCCAACGGACCGGACGAAAGACCAGAACTGCGCTGACGGGACCAGCGTGACGTCAGCGCGATCGGTGTCGTTTCACCGGCGCCGCAGCAGAAGGTACCGTTTAGTGCTTATGGGCGAGCAGCAGTTCGATGTCATCATCGTGGGGGCGGGTTTCGGCGGAATCGGCGCCGCGATCCAGCTGAGCAGCCTGGGTTACGAGAACATTCTGATCGTCGACCGTGAAGACGACCTGGGTGGAACGTGGCACGTCAACCACTATCCGGGGCTCTCGGTCGACCAGCCGTCACCCACATTCTCCTACCGTTTCGAGCCGAACCCGTACTGGTCGCGGATGTACGCGCCGGGGTCCGAGCTCAAGAGCTACGCGGTGAACGTGGCCGAGAAGTACGACGTGCGGCGGTTCATGCGGTTCAACACCACCGTCGAAGGTGCCCGGTGGGACGAGGACGCCCAGGTGTGGCGCTTGGCGCTGGCCGACGGCGAGACGCTGAGCACGCAGTTCCTGATCGCCGCGACCGGGTTCCTGTGCCAGCCGAAAGTGCCGGACATTCCCGGTATCGAGACTTTCGGCGGCCGCATCATCCACACCGCCGTCTGGGATGACGACTTCTCGCCTACCGGCCGCCGGGCCGCCGTCATCGGAACCGGCTCCACAGGTGTGCAGGTTGTTCCGGAGTTGGCCAAGGAGGTCGCCGAGCTGACGGTGTATCAGCGCACCCCGATCTGGGTGCTGCCGAAGTTCGACGTGAAGTTCTTCCCGTCGGTGCAGCGGCTTTTCGCCACGTTCCCGGCGACTCAACGCGCCCTGCGCTGGTACACCGACGCGATTCTGGAATGGTCCATGGTCATCACGATGTGGAAGTTCCGGTACTTCAAGGTCTTCAATAAAGGCATCTCGCAGTTCTCGAGGTTGTACCGGCTGCTGTCGGTGCGCAACCGGGAGCTGTCGCGGAAGCTGGACCCCGACTTCGACTTCGGTTGTAAGCGGCCCACCATCTCCAACGACTTCTACCAGGCGTTCACCAAGTCGCACGTGCATTTGGAGACCAACGGGATCGACCGGATCGAGCCCGACGGCATCGTCGCCAACGACGGCACCAAGCGCCTGATCGACACCCTGGTTCTGGCAACCGGATTCGACGTCTGGGAGGCCAACCTGCCCGCGATCGAGGTGATCGGACGCGACGGCAAGAATCTCGGAAAATGGTGGCGCGAAACCCAATTCCAGGCCTACCAGGGTATTTCGATGCCAGGCTTCCCGAACTTCCTGTCGATGGCCAGCCCGTACGCCTGGGTGGGCCTGTCGTGGTTCAACACCGTCGAGTACCAGATGAAGCACATGGAACGGCTTTTCGGTGAGCTGCAACAGCGCGATGCCCGCACTTTCGAGGTGACAGAAGCGGCCAACGCCCGTTTCCTGGAGCGGATGACGGAGCTGATGAAAGACTCCGCGTTCGAGCTCGGCAACTGCGTGACCTCACGGTCGTACTGGTTCAGGAACCACACGGGTAAAGGCGAAGCGCCGCTGTTCCGCCCGACATCGGTGCGCAGCGCCGTCAAGGAGCAGGAGACCTTCCCGATGTCGGACTACGCGATAGCCTGACCGCCGGTCAGTCTTTGGTGAAGCAAATTACGCGACGTCGCGGGCCGTTCGCCGGTGGACGACCGCGCGCCCGCCCCGCGATGGCATGACTGCCACACCCCGGTAGCGGCGCCGCTCACCTCGTGCACCGGTCGGCTCGAAACGAAACTCCCGAAGCAGAGTCCGCAACGCAATATCCATCTCCATGTGCGCGAACGACGCTCCAGGACACCGGTTTACGCCCCCGCCGAAAGGCATCCACCGAAACGGCGTCGGGTTGGTGTTGAGGAATCGGTCCGGGTTGAACGAATCCGGGTCGGGGAAGTTGGCCGCTGACTCGTGGGCAAGCTGAAAGTTGACAATCACATTGATGCCCTCGGGAAGAACCCAGTCGCCCAGGCGAACCCGCGCCTTGGTGCGCCGAAAGGAGGCCTCGATAACCGGCCGGATCCGCTGCGCTTCGTAGATCGTCGCCTGCCGCAACGCCGAGCCGCCGGCGTCCACTTCGTCGGCAAGGCGGTCCAGTACCTGTGGATGCCGGCGCAATTGTTCCAGTATCCAAGCCAACTGGTTTGCGGTTGTCTCATGACCGGCGCCCACAAAGGTCAGCAACTCGTTGGCGATGTGCCGATCGGGCATTGGTTCGCCGTCGTCGTCGCGAACCCGCAACAACACGGCGAGCGCATCGTTGCGTGCCTCGAAGGCCGGGTCGGACCGCGCCTGGGCGATCAGAGAGTCGATGACGGCGTCGAAGCGCCGCCGACATTGTGCCAGTCGCCCGCCCAGACTCCACCGGCCGACGTCACGCTGCACAATCGATGGCAGCTGGTGGAGAAAGGAGCCGAGCGTGACTATCGTCGGCAGCACACTGCAAAGTTCCTGAAGGACCGAAGGCTCGTTGCCGAACATCGTGCGCAGAATCGCATTGAGGGCTATGCGGTTTAACGATTTCTGCGTTTTGAACTCACGTCCCTCCGGCCAATTCGCGGTTTCACGAAGCACCTCTTCTACGATGATGTGCTCGTAGGCGTCCAACCGCCTGCCGTGAAACACCGGAAGTAGCACCTTTCGGCGCTCGAGGTGCGATTCGCCATTGAGGAGAAATGTCGACCCGGGACCGAATACCTCGCCCAGGTTTGTCGGACGGTCGAGTAGCTCGCTGCTGGCCGCGAAGACTTCTTTGACCATGGCCGCGTCGCTGACCACCACCGACTTGCCCAAGACCGGCAGATTGACAATGAACGCGCTGCCATAACGTCGGCCCAAAATCGGAGTCACCTCGCACGGCACGGTCAACAGCGCGATGCCTTGGACGGCCTTGGGTACCCGGGGCTCCGGCGGCAACCGCACCGGTTCAGTTGTCGCCGTAACCACGTCGCCCCCTCTGCCTGCCCGGTTCGCTGGATTCACCCTGTGCGGTGGGACGAGATTCCAGTTCCTGGCGAAAGGGTACCGCTGGTCAGTCCTTGATGAAGTGGTAGATGCGGTATTCCGCGCCGCCGCTCTCGATGACGTTGTAGATGCCCGGTGCCCGGCACGCCGGCGAAGTGACGGCCGAACGGCCGGAACAACTTCGGCAGCTGCTGGCTGATCAGGTCGAGCTTGTCCTGCGCGCTGTCGTCCAGTGAGCGGATCACGCCGTCGTTGATGACCCGCTTGGACACCTGACGCATCGGCATCGCGTCGAGAGCGCCCTCCCAGACCGGGAATTCGGGGCGGCCGCGGAAGTCGGCGTAGAGGAGGCTGCCGCCCGGCTTCAGGACTCGTGCCACCTCGGACAGGAACTTCGACAGCGTCGGATAAGCATGTGAGGCTTCGACATTCACGACCGCGTCGAAAGAGTTGTCCGGAAACGGCAGGTCTTCGGCATTGCCGTGCACAAAATTCAGGCCGGGCAGCTTGTGGTGCTCAGTGCAGTAGGCGACACCGTCCGGGTTGTAGTCCAGCCCGGTGTAGGAGGCCGGCTTGAACGTGCGCACGATGTACGAC
Organism: uncultured Actinomycetota bacterium; assembly: GCA_963796825.1. Classification (GTDB taxonomy): domain Bacteria; phylum Actinomycetota; class Actinomycetes; order Mycobacteriales; family Mycobacteriaceae; genus Mycobacterium. The sequence goes on along the minus strand of CAWCNE010000002.1, from coordinate 120,352 downwards.
GCGCCGCCGCCGTGGCCGCAGCTGCACTCCAGCACCTTCTTGCCGGCGAGGTCGATCTGAGAGGCGACCTGGTTGTACAGGTTGATCGAGTACCGGTTGGCCGCGTCGTTCTCATCGAGCGGGAGGTTCAGCGGCGGGTCGCCCTCATAGCCGTAGTTGAGGAAGGTGACGTCCTGGGTGTCGAGCCGGCGGGTCAGGAACGGGTACCAGATCTTGTTGATGAAGGCCTTGTAGCCCCGGTAGCCGATGTCGGTGACGCGTTCCTTAGTCGTAGGCATGCCGGGAAGTATGCCAGGCCAGGGTTCGAGTCAGCTGCTGTGGTCGGCGGCCGACACCGAGTCGCGATCGCGCGATACGGAGTCTGTGCGCCGGTAGACCACCGCGCGTCGCGCCCTTGCCCGGCGCGATCGCCACGCCGCGGAAGTTGCGGCTCTCGTCGGGTGCATCGGTTGGGGTGAAGCGGAATTCGCGGAACAGCGTGCGCAGCGTGATATCCATCTCCATATTGGCGAAAGATGCTCCCACGCAACGGTTTATGCCGCCACCAAACGGCACCCACCGGAATGACGGCGGGGTGCCGCCGATGAACCGATCCGGGTTGAACGCTTCCGGGTCGGTGTAGTTGGCGTCCGACTCGTGAGCGAGTTGGAAGTCGACCATCACGGCGGTGTCCTCGGGCAGAACCCACTCGCCCAACCCGGACCCTGGTCTTCGTGGTGCGCAGTGAGGCCGCGATGGTCGGCCGGACGCGCTGAACTTCGTAGATCGTGGCCTGCCGCAGGTCGGATCCGCCGGCGTCGACTTCCTCGGTGAGTCGCGTCATCACGTCCGGGTGGCGCCGCAACCGCTCGACGGCCCACGCCAACTGCGAGGCGGTCGTCTCGTGACCGGCGGCGACGAGCGTGAGCAGTTCGTCGGCGATGTGGCGATCCGAGATCGGCTGGCCGTCTTCGTAGCGGGCCTGCAACAGCAGCGCGAGCATGTCGCCGCGATCGGCCAACGCCGGATCCAGCGCGCGCCTCGGCGATGAGTTCGTCGATCACGGCGTCGAAACGACGCCGATAGCCCGCCAGCTTGCTGCCCGGACTCCAGGAACCGTATTCGCGCCGCACAAACGGCGGCATCCGCTGCATCAGGGAGCCCAGCGTGATCAACGGCGGTATCACGATGCGAAGTTCGTCCAACGCGTCGGCGCGCTCGCCGAAGGTGGCCCGCATGATCGCGTTGAGCGTCAGCCGGGTCATCGTCTCCAGCGTTTCGAACTCCTGGCCCTGCGGCCAATTCGCGGTTTCGCGCAGCACCTCGTCTTCGACGATGCGCTCGTAGTTCTTCACCCGCTTGCCAGAGAAGTTGGGCAGCACCAGCTTTCGCCGCTCTGAGTGCTCCTTGCCCAGCAGGCTGAACGTCGAGCCGGGCCCGAACGCCTGGCCCGAGCACCTTGGTCGGGCGTTCGATCAGATCGAAGCTGGCGCTGTAGACCTCTTTGACGATGTCACGATCATGGATGACGATCGATCTTGCCGAAGATCGGCAGATTGATCGTGAAGGGACCGCCGTAATGGCGGCTCAGTCGGGGTATGACCGGAATACTGCAGCGAGGTCAGAAACAGCACGCTCTGGACGAGCTTCGGCAACCGCAGAGTCGGCGGCAGCCGCACCGGGTCGGTCGTCGCCGTTGCCATGTCGCGCCCCTTGTCGTTCTCTAGCAGCAGTTTCAGCGTACCGAGGCGCTACTGAGTCCTTGGTGAACAAGTACACGCGGTAGGTGTACTCGCCGCCGCGCAGTGCGCCGTTGAATGCCCAGTCGGTCATGTCGCTGGCGTAGCGGGCGAAAGTGCGCGAGACGCCGGCCCGTGCTGGCTGATCCGCTCGTGCTTGCGCGGGGCATTCTTCTCGTTGCCGCGCAGCACGTTCTGGTCGATGACCGTCATCGACAGCTGCCGCAACGACGAGTTGGCCAGGGCCGCTTCCCACTCGGCGACCTCGGAGCGCGGGCGGAAGTCGGTGTAGAGGAAGTGCCCGCCCGGGCGCAGCACGCGCGCCACTTCGCCGAGGAATTTCGGGACGTCGGGGTAGAGGTGCGAGGCCTCGACGTTGACCAGCGCGTCGAAGGACTCGTCGGGGAAGGGCAGCGCCTGAGCGTTGCCCTCGACGAAATCCAGGTTGGGCAGGTGGTGCCGGTTCTTGGCGAACTCGATGCCGGCCGGGTTCAGGTCCAGTCCGGTGTAGGAGGCCGGGTGCTGAGTACGCACCAGATACGAGGCCCCGCCGCCGTGGCCGCAGCTGCACTCCAGCACCTTCTTGCCGGCCAGGTCCACCTGGGTGGCCGTGCGGTGATAGAGCTGGATGAAGAACCGGTGCGGTTCGTCGGCCGCGTCGAGCGGAATGCCCATTGGGGGGTCTTCTTCGTATCCGTAGTTGAAGAACAACCAGTCGTCGCCGCCGAGCAGTACGGTTTGGGAGGCGAACCGTGTGGTGGCGAATGACTGTGAAAATCAAACGAAACACGAAGGGGTTTATCACCAGTCGATGAACTACGTGGGTTGCGGTTCAGGCGGTTCGCGGTGGCCATCGCGGAAGTATGACATGTGCGCGGGGACGGCGACCAAACGCGGCTGGCACCGCCGACCGGTCGGTGCTCGCCGAAACCGCAGGTCCATGCCGAAACCGGGGTGTCCACGCCGGCTGGGTCACAGCGCGTGCCGCAGCTGCGGTCCGGCGGCGGCGGCGGAAAGCATTGCCGCGAAACAGCGATTTCAGCGCCGAGTCGCGTCGTGACCATTCGCCGACGTTCCGGCAGGTGCGCGATAAACCGGCTTATTGCCATTGCGCGGCGGGTCGAATAACGGCAGTGATAATTGCCGGTGACATCTGCGGTGACCGACCGCCGACCGCGGATGTACGATTGGTTGCAGGGTGAAAGAACTGCCAGAAAATGCCGGTAATCGATCGGATAACTGCAGCTAGACGCCCTGTATGGCGTCGAGCTCAATTCTTAGATAATGCATGGGAAAAACCCCTGACACATTCCGCGACAGCGTGGTTTACTCGTCCCACTGGTCGCTTTCGTATCGAGGCGCCACAGGCGTTCGGGACGGGGCAAGGGGATGGCGTTCGCTGGAGTGCTCGGGCGGGTATGGATACCGCTGGTGTGCTGGCGGTCGTCGGCGGCGCGGTTTCTCGGTGTCGCGGGTCCGCGCCGCTTCGGATCGGACAAGCACGCGCCGTACGCGAACATCCGAGGTCGCCGACATCGGACAGCTCGCGCAGAAGTCCGTCGTCTACGAGGTCTTCGGTCCGGTGGGCACGGTCGCGGACATCAGCTATTTTGATGTGAACTCCGACCCACAGCGGGTCGACGGGCACGATTGCCGTGGTCCATGACAGATCACGGCGAACGCTCCAGCCGTCGTGGGCAACGTTGTGGCGCAGGGTGACAGCGACAGTATTGGCTGCCGGATCTTGGTAGACGGTCAGGTCAAAGCCGAGAGGATCTCGAACGAAGTGAACGCGTTCACGCACTGCCGGGTCAAGGGCGCATGACCAACCACCACGCTGCGGCCACGAGCACGCCGCAGGGACGTTCGTAGCGCGGATGGTCCGCCGGCTGTCGGTGCCCATCATTCTCGGGTGGTTGGCGATCACCGTGCTGGTGAGTCTCGGCGTTCCGTCGCTGGAGCAGGTCGCGCGAGAGCATGCCGTATCGCTGGGGACCAAGGACGCGCCGTCGGTCAAGGCCATGGCGCGCATCGGAAAGGTATTCAAGGAATCCGACTCCGACGCGATGGCGATGATCGTCCTCGAAGGTGACCAACCACTCGGCGAAGACGCGCACCACTACTACGAGGCAGCTGATCGGTCAGCTGAAGGCCGACCCGAAGCATGTGCAGCACATTCAGGACTTCTGGGGTGATCCGCTCACCGCGGCGGGTGCGCAGAGTGCCGACGGCAAGGCCGCCTATGTTCAGCTGAATCTCGCTGGCAACCAAGGCGAGACGCAGTCCAACGAGTCCGTCGACGCCGTCCGCAAGATCGTGGACCGCACGCCCGCGCCGAAGGGCGTCAAGGCCTACGTCACCGGTCCGGCCGCGCGTCGCAGCCGACGGAATCAGCAGCGGCGACAAGACGGTCGTGAAGATCATGGTCGACCACGGTCGTGGTGATCTTCGTGATGTTGCTCTTCGTCTACCGCTCGTTCGTCACCGTGGCCCTGCTGTTGGCCATGGTCGGCATCGAATTGGCCGCTGCCCGAGGAATTGTCGCGTTCCTGGCGATGCACGACGTCATCAAGCTTTCGACGTTTGCCACCAATATGCTGGTGTCGCTCGCGATCGCGGCGGGAACCGACTACGGGATCTTTTTCATCGGGCGATATCACGAGGCACGTCACGCCGGCGAAGATCGCGAGACGGCGTACTACACCGCCTATCGCGGTGTCGCCCACGTCGTCTTGGCCTCCGGCCTGACGATCGCGGGCGCGACGTATTGCCTCAGTTTCGCCCGGTTGCCGGTCTTCCAGACCATGGGTGCGCCCTGCGCGGTGGGCATGCTGGTCGCGGTCGCGGTCGCGCTCACGCTGATTCCCGGCGGTCATCACCGTCGGCGAGCCGGTTTCGGTCTGCTGGATCCCAAGCGCGCTGCACAGTGTGCGCGGTTGGCGGCGGGTGGGTACCGCCGTAGTGCGCTGGCCGGCGCCGATTTTCGTCGCGACGTGCGCGGTCGCCATGGTCGGCCTGCTGGCACTGCCCGGCTACAAGGTGAGCTACATCGACCGCGACTACATACCCGAAGACCACGCCCGGCAACGTCGGCATGGCGGCCGCGGAGCGGCACTTCTCGCAGGCGCGGATGATGCCCGAGATTTTGATGGTCGAGTCCGATCACGACATGCGCAATTCGGCCGACTTCCTGGTCTTGGACAAACTGGCCAAGAGCATCTTCCGGGTCGAGGGAATCGCCCGGGTGCAGAGCGTCACTCGGCCGCAGGGCACGCCGCTCGAGCACACGTCGATACCGTTCCTGCTGAGCATGCAGAACGCCGGGCAGCTGCAAAACCTGCAGTTCGCCAAGAGCCGGCTGGATGACATGTCGAAGCTGGCCGACCAGCTCGGCGGAACCATCAAGTCGATGGAGCGCGTGAACGCCCTGATGAACCAGCTCGTCGGTACCGACCCACCACGTCGCCGGCATCACCAAAGACACGCTGGCCATCACCAACGAAGTGCGCGACGACATCGCCGATTTCGACGACACGTTCCGGCCGCTGCGGAGCTACTTCTACGCGGATCCGCACTGCTACAACATCCCGATCTGCTGGGCGATCAGATCCGCGTACAACGCCACCGACGGCGTAGACAAGCTCAGCGAGAAGCTCGGCGAGCTCGACAAAGACTGGACAGCGTCGACGCGGTCGTGCCGCAACTGGTCGCGCTGCTGCCGCCGCAGATCGAGACCATGAGAAGCCTGCGGACCATGGTGCTGACCATGCACAGCACGATTTCCGGGATGTTCGATCAGGTCGAACGAACTCAGCGACGACGCGACCGCGATGGGCAAGGACTTCGACGCCGCGAAGACCGACGACTCCTTCTATCTGCCGCACGAGGTCTTCTCCAACCCGGACTTCCAGCGGGTGAGAAGCTGTTCCTGTCACCGGACGGCAAGGCGGCGCGCTTCATCATCTCGCATAAGGGAGATCCCGCGACCGGCGAGGGCATGTCGCGTATCGACGCGATCAAGACGGCCGCCTACGAGTCGCTCAAGGGCACCGCGCTGGAGGACGCCAAGGTCTACATTTCCGGCACCGCAGCGACTTTCAAGGACTTGCGAGAAGCGTCGAACTACGACTTCATGATCGCCGGCATTTCGTCGCTGTGCATGATCTTCATCATCATGCTGCTCATCACGCGAAGCCTGGTGGCCGCGCTGGTGATCGTCGGCACGGTGGCGCTGTCGTTGGGCGCTTCGTTCGGGATGTCCGTGCTGCTCTGGCAGTACTTCCTCGGGTGTCAAGCTGCATTGGCTCGTGATGGTGATGTCGGTCATCATCCTGTTGGCGGTCGGATCCGACTACAACCTGCTGCTGGTCGCACGGTTCAAGGAGGAGATCGGCGCCGGGCTGAAGACGGGCATCATCCGGGCGATGGGCGGCACCGGCAGGGTCGTGACGGCCGCCGGTCTGGTGTTCGCGTTCACGATGGCCTCGATGATCGTCAGCGACAACCGCGCTGTCGGCCAGGTGGGTACCACCATTGGTCTGGGTCTGCTGTTCGACACGCTGGTGGTGCGCTCGTTCCTGATGCCGTCCATCGCGGCGATGCTGGGACGCTGGTTCTGGTGGCCGATGAACGTTCATCGCGTCGCGGCCGCGCCGACGGCCACGTCGGCACGCAGCGACCGGCGGCAATCGCGGTCCCGCGCGAGCCGTCGCCGAGATGTCGATGGCGATCGCGCAACGGTCACGGCAATGGTGTCGGCGAACCGGCAACTGGCTCAGCGCAGCTGCTGAGTCGAACGCTATCACCGCTAGCGATCAGCGGAACGCCTCGTCGATGATTTCCTGCTGCTCGACGGCGTGCACCTTCGACGAACCCGACGACGGCGCCGACATGGCGCGACGTGAAATCCGTTTGATGCCAGTCAGTTTGTCCGGGAACAGCTCGGGCAGCTCCAGGCCGAACCGGGGCCACGCGCCCTGGTTGGCCGGCTCCTCCTGCACCCAGAAGTACTGGTCGATGTTCGGATAGTGGTCCAGCGTCTCGCTGAGGCGGTGGAACGGCAGCGGCGCGAGCTGCTCGATACGCACGATCGCGACGTCGTCTCGGTTGTCCTTGGCCTTGCGGGCCGCCAGCTCGTAGTAGATCTTGCCGCTGGTCAACAGCATTCGGGTCGCCTTGCTGCGGTCGCCGATGCCTTCGGTGTAGGTGGGCTCCTCGAGCACCGAGTGGAACCTGGTCTCGGTGAACTCCCTGATGTCGCTGACCGCAGCCTTGTTGCGCAGCATCGACTTCGGGGTGAACACGATCAGCGGACGCTGCACGCCGTCGAGGGCGTGCCGGCGCAGCAAGTGGAAGTAGTTGGCCGGAGTCGACGGCACCGCGATCGTCATCGAGCCCTCCGCCCACAACTGCAGGAATCGTTCGATGCGGCCGGAGGTGTGGTCGGGTCCCTGGCCTTCATGGCCGTGCGGCAGCAGCAGCACCACGCTGGACAGCTGGCCCCACTTCGCCTCGCCGGAGCTGATGAACTCGTCGATGATCGACTGCGCTCCGTTGACGAAGTCGCCGAACTGGCCCTCCCACAACACCAATGCGTCCGGGTTGCCGACGGTGTAGCCGTACTCGAAGCCGACGGCGGCGTACTCCGACAGCGGCGAGTCGAACACCATGAATTTGCCGCCGGTCGGGTTGCCGTCCTTGTCGATCGTCAGCAGCTGCAGCGGGGTGAACTCTTCGCCGGTCTGGCGGTCGATGATCACCGAATGCCGCTGGGAGAAGGTGCCACGGCGGGTGTCCTGACCGGACAGCCGGATCAATTTGCCTTCGGCCACCAGCGAACCCAGCGCCAGCAGCTCACCGAACGCCCAGTCGATCTTGCCTTCGTAGGCCATCTCGCGGCGCTTCTCCAGCACCGGAGTGACGCGCGGGTGGGCGGCGAATCCCTCTGGCAGAGCGAGGAATGCGTCACCGATGCGGGCCAGCAACGCCTTGTCCACCGCGGTGTCGAGGCCGGCGGCGAGCATCTGGTTGGACTCCACCGACATGCTCGCCTGCACGCCGTGCTTCTCCAGTTCGCGGACGTCGTTGAAGACCCGCTCCAGTTGGCCCTGGTAGTCGCGCAACGCGTCCTCGGCCTCTTTCATCGAGATGTCGCCACGGCCGATCAGCGCTTCGGTGTAGGTCTTGCGGACGCCACGTTTGACGTCGACGACGTCGTACATGTACGGGTTCGTCATCGACGGGTCGTCGCCCTCGTTGTGCCCGCGGCGGCGGTAGCACAGCATGTCGATGATGACGTCCTTCTTGAACTTCTGCCGGAAGTCGACGGCCAGCTTCGCCACCCAGACGCAGGCCTCCGGATCGTCGCCGTTGACGTGGAAGATCGGCGCGCCAATCATTTTCGCGACGTCGGTGCAGTACTCGCTGGACCGCGAGTACTCCGGCGCGGTGGTGAAGCCGATCTGGTTGTTGACGATGATGTGGATGGTGCCGCCGACCCGGTAGCCGGGCAGCTTGGCCAGGTTCAGGGTTTCGGCGACGACGCCCTGACCGGCGAAGGCGGCGTCACCGTGCAGCATCATCGGCACCACGGAGTTGCCGCGTTCGCCTTCACCCTTGTCGAGCAGGTCCTGCTTGGCCCGGACCAGACCTTCCAGCACCGGATCGACTGCCTCCAGGTGCGACGGGTTCGCGGTCAGTGACACCTGAATGTCGTTGTCGCCGAACATCTGGAGGTACACGCCGGTGGCGCCGAGGTGGTACTTGACGTCACCGGAGCCGTGCGCCTGAGCGGGATTGAGATTGCCTTCGAACTCGCTGAAGATCTGCGAATACGGCTTGCCGACGATGTTGGCCAGCACGTTGAGCCGGCCGCGGTGCGGCATCGCCGATGACCACCTCGTCGAGCCCGTGCTCGGCGCACTGGTCGATCGCCGCGTCCATCAGCGGGATGGTGCTTTCGGCGCCTTCCAGCGAGAACCGCTTCTGCCCAACGTACTTCGTCTGCAGGAACGTCTCGAACGCCTCCGCGGCGTTGAGCTTGCTCAGGATGTATTTCTGCTGCGCCACAGTCGGTTTGACGTGCTTGGTCTCGACGCGCTCCTCCAGCCAGGCCAGCTGCTCGGGATCGAGGATGTGGGTGTACTCGACGCCGATGTGGCGGCAGTAGGCGTCGCGCAGCAGGCCCAGGATGTCGCGCAGCTTCCGGTACTCCCAGCCGCCGAAGCCGTTGACCTTGAACACCCGGTCCAGGTCCCACAGCGTCAGCCCGTGGGTGACCACCTCGAGGTCGGGGTGGCTGCGGAACCTGGTGTTGTCCAACCGAAGTGGGTCGATGTCGGCCATCAGATGCCCGCGGTTGCGGTAGGCCGCCGATCAACTCCATCACGCGGGCGTTCTTGTCGACGATCGAGTCCGGGTTGTCGGTGCTCCACCGAATCGGCAGGTAGGGCACGCCCATCTCCCGGAACAGGTCGTCCCAGAAGTCGTCGGCGAGTAGCAGCTCGTGGATGGTGCGCAGGAAGTCGCCTGACTCCGCGCCCTGGATGATGCGGTGGTCGTAGGTCGAGGTCAGCGTGATCAGCTTGCCGATACCCAACTCGGCGATGCGTTCCGCGCTGGCGCCCTGGAATTCGGCCGGGTACTCCATGGCGCCGACGCCGATGATCGCGCCCTGGCCGGCCATCAGCCGCGGCACCGAGTGCACGGTGCCGATGGTGCCCGGGTTGGTCAGCGAAATCGTCACGCCGGCAAAGTCTTCGGCGGTCAGCTTGCCGTCGCGGGCTCGCCGGACGATGTCTTCGTAGGCCGTGACGAACTGCGCCGAAACGTCATGGTTTCGCAACGCTTGATGCCCGCGACCACCAGCGAGCGCTTGCCGTCCTTGCCCTGCAGGTCGATCGCCAGACCCAGGTTGATGTGCGCCGGCGTGACCGCGTTCGGCTTGCCGTCGATCTCGGCGTAGTGCCGGTTCATGTTCGGGAAGCTCTTGATCGCCTGCACCAAGCGCGTAGCCCAGGATGTGGGTGAACGAGATCTTGCCGCCGCGGGTGCGTTTGAGCTGGTTGTTGATCACGACGCGGTTGTCGATCATCAGCTTGGCCGGGATGGCCCGAACGCTGGTCGCCGTCGGCAGGTCCAGCGACTGCGACATGTTCTTCACGACGGCCGCGGCCGCGCCGCGCAACACCTGGATTCTCGTCGCCTTCGGCGGGCGGGGGTCCGGCCGGCTTCGGCTGCCGGCGCTGGGCCGCTGGCGCGGGGTGCTGGCCGCGCCGTTGCCGGACGGCGGCGGGCGGCACGGGGTGCCGCCGGCGCGGGGAGGCACGCGGCGGGGAGCTGCGGCGGCCGGAGCCTGGGCCGGCTTCACCTCGGCCGCAGTCTCGCCCGTCGGCTCGGGGTTGTAGTCGACCAAGAACTCATGCCAGCTCGGATCGACCGAGGAGGGGTCGTCGCGGAACTTGCGGTACATCTCCTCGACCAGCCATTCGTTCTGTCCGAATGGTGAACTCGTACTGCTCACGGCAGCTGCTCGCCTCGATTCCTCTGTCCGAAAAGCGCTATGCCACGCTTGCCACTTCCTGCACATCCGTCGGTGTCGGCGCGCCTCACCTGCGGGCTCCGACAGTCCGCCCCATAAAGGCTAACCCTTCGCCGACGATCCGCCATGTGACTTCGACCAGCGGCGACTCGGTCGCGTGCTGTTACGCCGCGCTCAGCCCGCGTCGGAAGCCGTCGGGAGCAGGTGCAGGGTGCACTGGCCACCGCGCCGGCGGCTTGCCGAAGGCGTTGCGGGCGTTGCGCACGATCTTCTTGCCCGCCAGCCGGTTGCCGACGGCGCCGATCACCGGCGCCGATACCGACCGGCAGCATCTTGCCGAACAGCAGCGCGCTGCGGCGCAGCGTGTAACCGCCTGACGGCGCGCTTGAGCAACCGCGAATTCAACTGCGCCAACGCCGGCATCGGCATCGACGCCACGCCCTCGGACAGCCACGCCCCGCTGCGTGCGGCCCGCGACCGAGCAGTTCGGCCATCGCGTGCTTGCTGTCGTCGCCGACCAGCACCGATAGCACCAGCGCGCGACGTCGTTCCCGATTGTCGGCGGATACGCCGTACACCGCCGCGGTCGCCAGCGCGAAGAATGCGGTGGCCTCCAGGAACACCGCCGTCTCGCCGGCGGCGGCGGACAGGGCGGCTATCGTGCCCGAGCCCCGGCAGCACGGCCGCCGAACCCACCGCCGCGCCGCTGGCCGTCACGGCGCCGACGTAACGCTTCTCCAGCTTCGTGACGATCGTCGCGGGGTCGGCGCTCGGGATCCGCGCGGCGCAGCCGTTCGACGTACGCCGCCGCGGCGGGGCCCTGGATGCGCGAGCTGCGCTCGATGATGCTGGCCAACGCCCGCGCCGACCTTTTGGGCTTGCCCTCGGTGGTGGCGGGCAGCGAGTCGGCCGATGACTGTGTTACGTCGGGCGCTCATGGATGCCTCCGCATATCGGTTGGCTTAGCTCTTGCTGGGCTGTGACAGTGCTTTCAGGCTAGCGCCGGCGCCGGCGAACGTGGGGCCAGGCGTCCAGCCGAATAGTCCATTGGGAATAATCCGGGACGGACAGCGTGCGATGACGATGCGGGTCCACGCCCGGCTCGACGACGAGCCGGCGCGGCCCGCCGAGCAAGACGGATAGTCGATGGCCTACCAACTCACCTCGTTGGGTATCTCGGTGTTGGCGCTGCTCCGAGGCGCGCCCGATGCACGGCTACGAGATGTTCCAGACGCTGGTCGAGCGCCACGCGGACCGCATTGTGAAAGTCCGGCCGGGTTCGCTGTATCACGTCGTCGACCGGCTCACGGAAGAAAAATTGATCCGCCGCGCGGCGACCTCGCGCGACGGTAAGCGGCCCGAGCGGGCCATCTACGAGATCACCGACGCCGGCGTCGAGGCGCTCGCCGATCGGGTGGGTCAACTGATCGCCGTGCCGGCCCATGAGTTTCCGCAGTTCGCCGTCGCGCTCGCCGAGATCGATACCCTGGGTGAAGACGCCGCAGCGGACGCAGTTGACGACCGCGTCGGGGCGCTGGAGGCCCGGGCCGCCGAAATCATGGCGCTTCGAGACGCCAGCGTCACGCCCGCCGGATATCTGGTGGCATTCGATTACTTGCTGGCAATCGACGCAGGCCGAGCTCAGCTGGCTGCGAGGCTTTGCCAGCTCGATGCGATCCGGTCAGCCGAGGCGGCAACAGACGGACGGGGTGGGGATATGACCACGGCGACTGCTGGTCGTCGACCGGGCGGGGGCCCGGCGACGAAGCGCGCCGACGACATGAACCCGTGGCACGCGCTGTGGGCGATGATGGTCGGCTTCTTCATGATCCTGCTCGACTCGACGATCGTCGCGGTCGCCAACCCCAGCATCATGGTCAAGCTCGGCACCGGCTACGACACGGTGATCTGGGTGACCAGCGCCTACCTGCTGGCCTACGCGGTCCCGCTGCTGGTGGCCGGCCGGCTCGGCGACCGGTTCGGCCCGAAGAACCTGTATCTGGTCGGCCTGGCCGTTTTCACCGCTGCCTCGCTGTGGTGTGGCCTGTCGGGCACCATCGGGATGCTGATCGCCGCGCGGGTGGCTCAGGGCATCGGCGCCGCGGTGATGAGCCCCCAGACGCTGTCGACTGATCACCCGGATCTTCCCGGCCGATCGCCGCGGGATGGCGATGAGCGTGTGGGGCGCCACCGCGGGCGTGGCCACGCTGGTCGGGCCGCTGGCCGGCGGTGTGCTGGTGGACGCGCATGGGCTGGGCCTGGATCTTCTTCGTCAACGTCCCGATCGGCATCATCGGCCTGGGGCTGGCGTTCTGGCTGATGCCCGATACTGCCCACCCACAAACACCGCTTCGACCTGATCGGGGTGGGTTTGTCCGGGGTGGGGATGTTCCTGATCGTGTTCTCCCTGCAGGAAGGGCCAGTCCAGCAGCTGGGCGCCGTGGATCTGGGCGGTGCTGGTCGCCGGCATCGGCTTCATGACGGCGTTCGTCTACTGGCAGTCGATCAGCACCCACGAGCCGCTGATCCCGCTGGACATCTTCCGCGACCGCGACTTCAGCCTGTGCAACGTCGCGCGCGGTGGTGATCGCGTTCGCGGCCACCGGCATGATTCTGCCGCTGATGTTCTACGCCCAGTCGGTGTGCGGACTGTCGCCGACCCGCTCGGCGTTGCTGACCGCGCCGATGGCGATCACCAGCGGTGTGCTCGCGCCGATCGTCGGCAAGATCGTCGACCGGGTCCATCCGCGGCCGGTGGTCGGATTCGGGTTCTCGGTGCTGGCGATCGGCCTCACCTGGCTGTCCATCGTGATGACGCCGTCGACCCCGATCTGGCAATTGGTGCTGCCGTTCTTCGCGCTGGGCGTCGGCGATGGCGTTCATCTGGGCGCCGATCACCGCGACCGCGACCCGTAACCTGCCCCCGCGGTTCGCCGGCGCCAGCTCCGGCGTGTTCAACGCGACTCGTCAGGTGGGTGCCGTGTTGGGCAGCGCCGGCATGGCCTCGTTCATGACGTCGCGAATCACCGTCGCACTGGGGCCGATGCCCGACGGCGGCTCGGGCCCGCCGGCCGGCGCGGGCGCGTGGTCTGCAGATGCCGGAGTTCCTGCACGAGCCGTTCGCCGCCGCGATGTCGCAGTCGATGTTGTTGCCGGCGTTCGTCGCGCTGTTCGGGATCGGCGCGGCGCTGTTCCTGGTCGGATTCCGGCGAGCATCGACGGCTGACGATGCGCCGCGCCGGCGCGGCGACGCGACAGCCGGGATGCGCCGACTCGGCGGGTTCGGGTCAGGCCCAGCGCCGCAGACGGTTTCGAGAGCGGCTTCGACGGCTTCCGGGACGGCTTCGACGATGACGACGACTACGTCGAGTACACGTTGTCGCCCGCGCCCGCCGCGCCGCCGCGGCGACCCGCGCCGCGGCTCCGGCCGTCGGCCCGTCGAGCCGGAGACCGAACCGCTGGCGACGCACAAGGAGCACCCGCGACCGGCTCCGGCCGAGAACTGGCGCACTGCACCGGTCGAGTCGTGGCGCAGCCTGCTCGACGACATGACCACGACGACGGAGCTCGAGCCAATCGGACTACGCGCACAACGGCTTTCACGTCGACGACGAACAGCGGTTCCGGCCGGTCGAGGAATTCGTGCCGACCCTCGGCACGAGACCGTTCTTCGACGACATCGACACCTACGGCGGGTCGACCTATCGGACGACGGCCGCGCAACGGCTATCGCCGGCCGCCGCCCAGCGGCGCCGTCGCGCGGATCCCGACGACGGCCCGGGCCGGCATTATCGCATCCCGACAGGTAGCCGCTAGCCGTACGGTCAGGCGCCGTCAACGCCAGGAACGCGCCGAGCTCCACCAGGCCGGTCGGTGCGGCCGGCAGGTATTCGGTCAGCGCCTCCGCCCGGACGATCACGGCCGCGTACTGCGCGCGGCTGATCGCCACGTTCAGCCGATTGCGGTTGAGCAGGAACGGGATTCCGCGCGGATGTCGTCGACCGACGAGGCCGTCATCGAGACGACCGCCACCGGCGCCTCGGCGCCCTGAAACTTGTCGACGGTCCCGACCCGGACATCGCCGAGTCCCGCGGCGGCCAGGTGCTGGCGCAGCAGCACCACCTGCGCGTTGTAGGGCGCCAGCACCAGCACATCGGTCGGACGTCAACGGCCGGGTGCCGTGCTCGGTCGTCCAGTCCAGGCCGACCAGCGTGTTGATCAGGTCGACGATGGCCTCGGCTTCCTCGGGGCTCTCGGTCGAATTGCCTTCGTGGGCGAACACGAAGCACCTGCACCCCGGGCGGATATCCGTCCAGCCGGCGCGCGGCGGTGACTTCGGTGTAGGCCTGCAATCGGCCCTCGTAGGCCAGCGCCGACACCGGTGCGCACACGGCGGGGTGCATGCGGCGCGAGCGGTCGAGGAAGTAGCCGCGCTCGGCGGGCAGTGTGCGGTGGTCTTCGACCAGCCAGCCCAGCGCGGACCCGTCGACCGGTTCGGGATGGGTGCCCTGGCTGACCTGCGGCAGCTGCTGCGGATCGCCGAGCAGCAGCAGGCTGGCGGCCGACGCGGCCACCGCGATGGTGTTGGCCAGGCAGAACTGGCCGGCCTCGTCGATCACCAGCAGGTCCAGGCTGCCCGGCGGGACCCGGCCCGGGTTGGCGAAGTCCCAGGCCGTACCGCCGATCACGCATCCTGGTGTGCCGCTGATGAATCCGGCGTACTCGTTCTCGCCGATCTGCTGCCACGCGACGCCCTGGCGGTCGCCCTTCTTGGCGACCCGCGCGCGGATCGATCCCGGCGTTGATCGTGCCGTCGCAGCAGGTTCTCCACCACCGCGTGCGATTGTGCGACCACGCCGATGCGCCAGCCATGCTCGGCGACCAGTCGAGTGATCACGTGCGCCGCGGTGTAAGTCTTGCCGGTTCCGGGGGGTCCGTGCACCGCGACGTACGACGAATCCAGGTCGAGCAGGGCGGCGGTGATGTCGTCGATGGCGTCGCCGCTTCTGGGAAGGTCCGCGCCGCTGCGAGTCCGTGGGCGGCTGGCGGAGCAGGATGTCGACCACCGCGGTGCGGGGGAGTTGTGGCAGTTTCGCCGCAACCTCGGCCGCCGCCGCTTCGATAGCCTCCCGTAGCGGCTTGGTGTTGACCGGCCCACCCGGCGTCAGCGCGAACGGGAGTTCGTGAAAAGTGCTGCCGTCGGCCG
The DNA here is from genome assembly GCA_963796825.1 of uncultured Actinomycetota bacterium. Lineage (GTDB taxonomy): Bacteria > Actinomycetota > Actinomycetes > Mycobacteriales > Mycobacteriaceae > Mycobacterium. Next base: position 104,889 of record CAWCNE010000002.1, on the reverse strand, counting down.
GGGTTCGTTCGACAGATCGACCACCGTCGTCGGCACGGTGGGATCGTCGTACTCGACGACTTCGGCGTGGCCGGCCGCGCGTCGGTCGGGGTTGTCGGTCAAGCCCGGACGGAGCCGGCGGCTCGTAGAGCGCGAAGACCTTGTCGTTGAGCGCGCCGCGGGCCAGTTCGCCGGTCAACTGAACCCGCCGCTGCAGCTTGCGGGCCCTGGGTGGCTGATTCCAGTCGACGTCGACTTCTGCCTCGACGACGATGAAAACGTCTGTTTCGTCGGCCCATTCGTCGACAGGGTAGTTCAGTCGGTCGAAGTGGGCCCACCAGAACGGCTTGTCCTCGCGTCGGTGGAAACCGCGCGCCGCCGAGACCAGTGCAACGGCGGTCTGCTCGGGAGTGCGGTCACCGGTCGCCGCGTCGCCGCTGAATTCGTGCAGGGTCGCCGCCAGCGGATCTGCCGCTTCGATGATGCCGCAAGTCGGCAACCGGTTGTGCGCCAAGCGGTGTGACGCCGTTTTCGAAGGCCCGGATCATCAGCCAGTCGCGCAGTTCGCGGGTGGATTCGCAGTCGTACTGGTTGTAGCCCTCGATCTCCTTGAGCACGGCCGCCGCCTGGTCGCGATCGCCGTTGGCGCGCAGTTCGCTGTAGCGCGCATACTGGGTGATCGAGTCGGCGGCCGTCGTGACGTCGCCCGAGCGCAGCCGTGATCCCATGTAGAGCGGTTCCAGCGCCTTGAGGCTGAGCGACTCGCTGCCCGTCCGAATGCTCTTGCGCACAATCGGATACAGGTCGACAAGCGTCCCGCTGCGCAACAAATCATCGACGTCGTCTTCCCCGACGCCGTGGCGGCCGGCCAGCCGCAGCAGCGCTGTCTTCTCGTACGCGGCGTAGTGGTAGATGTGCATGTTCGGGAAAGCGCTTGCGGCGCTTGGCTACCAGCGCGAGAAAGTCGGTGAGCGCTTTGCGCTCGTCAGGGCGGTCGTGGGCCCACAACGGATGGAAGGTGCCCGCTTTGCCGCCTTCGAGCACGCCGAACAGATACTCCAGGCCCCAGTCGACGCCATCGGCGGTCCACAGTGGGTCACCTTCGAAGTCGAAGAACAGATCGCCCTGGTCGGGGTTGGGAAGCAGGGTCAGTGGTTGCGGATCGGCCACCTCGAACTGTGGTGTGCCGGTGTCGCGTTCGCGGATCTGTAGTTGCGCCTGCGCGACGAGGGCGTCGACCGAGCGGGCCGACATATCGGCAACCGGGCCGCAGTGGCCGGCCAGATCGGCGACGCGTGTTGATGCCCGCGTCGATCAGCTTGGCGCGCTGGCTGACTCGCAGACCCGCGACGAGCAGCAGGTCGTCGGTGGCGCGTACCTGCTCTTCGCAGACCGGGCACCGGAAGCAGGCGCGGACGCCGTCGTCTTCCCAGCGCACCGGAGCACCTGCGCTATGGTGATCGTCGAGCAGGCGCTGCAGTCGCGCGCGTTGCTCGCGGTATACCGGGATCAGCTCGTCGACCTGGTAGTCGACCGCGACGCCGTTGCCGAGGATCAATTCGGCTTCCGGGTGCACCGCGACACCGGCCTGGCGCAACGTATCCGCGTAGGCGGCGATCTGAAGCAGCGCAGTGACTTTCGCCGAACGGGCCAGTTTGGTGTCGGACACCTGATACGCGCCGTCGCGCAGCACCAGAAAGTCGGCGAACCCGACGAAGCGGCCGTCGAACATCGCGGCCTGATAGATCACCGGCGCGCCGTTCGGTCGATGCTCGCCGGGTCTGGGCGGTGGCAGCGGTGACGTTCTCGACGGTGAACGGGACGGGCCGGCCGATTACCGCGACACCGCCGCCGTGCTCGGCGCGCAGTTGGTCGAACCGGCGTCGCTCGTGCTCGTCGCCGAGAGTCGCGGTACGTTCCAGCAGCTCATCGGTGACGCTGACCCGTTGACCCCGGCCGAGTTTCGCGTCGAATTCCCGCAGCAGGGCGTACTCACAGCGCGCGGCGGACGCGAGGTCCGACGCGCTGTAGATGACGCTGTCGCCTGCCATGAACACAGCAGCCACTGTAGGCGGCCACACCGACAGCCCAGCGCTCAGTTCGCGATCAGCTCCACCCCGCTGCCGTTCCAGCGGAACTTCACCACGCTGGGTAACCCGATCCCGCCGGAGTAGCTCAGCGCGACCGTGTCGCCGGTGCACTGCGAGTGTTCGATCCCGTTGAAGCCGTAGGTGTCGGGGACGCCCTGCGGTGGAATCAGCTTGCCGAGATGGAACAGCACCGCGCGGGTGTTGGGGCTCTCGGCGTTGGTGTTGGCCTTGACGATGACCGCGGACAGCTGCGCGCACTGGTTGAAGTTGCCGGCCAATGGCTCGGGGTTCCATGGCTGGTGGCTGCGCGGATCCTGGGGCAGCTCGGACACCCCGCGCGCGATCGCCGGATCGGCGAGGTTGACCGCACACGGGTCGACCGGCCCAGGCGTGCTGGACGGCGCGACGGTCGCGGGCGGCGGTGCGGCCGTCGGGTGCGGAGCGGCGGCGGTAGGGTACGGTGGGCTCCGGGGTCTTCGCGACCGTCGAATCCCCTGATCCGCACCCGCTCAGCGCGGCGGCGAGCAGTGCGGCAGCGGTCAGCCCGGTCACCGCCGATTTCGTGTCCACACAACGCCGCACGGTACCTTGACCAGCCCCGTCGACGCGGCAGGCGTGGCCGAGCGGCGGTTGACCACTAAGCTTCACTCGACATGGACTCCCCGCATGATGACACCGTGACCTTCGCGGACCTGCAGATTCACCCTTCGGTGCTGCAGGCCCTGTCCGACGTCGGCTACGAGTCGCCCTCGGCGATCCAGGCGGCGACGATTCCGGCCCTGATGGAGGGCTCGGATGTGGTCGGCCTGGCCCAGACCGGAACGGGTAAAACCGCCGCGTTCGCGGTGCCGATCCTGTCGAAGATCGACACCACCAGCAAAGTCACCCAGGCGTTGGTGCTGGCCCCGACCCGCGAGCTGGCGCTGCAGGTCGCCGAAGCGTTCAGCCGGTACGGCACGCACCTGCCGCAGATCAACGTGCTGCCGATTTACGGCGGCTCGTCCTACGGCGTGCAGCTGGCCGGGCTCAAACGCGGCGCACAGGTGGTGGTCGGTACGCCAGGCCGGGTGATCGACCACCTCGAGCGCGGGACGCTTGATCTGTCCCACGTCGACTACCTGGTGCTCGACGAGGCCGACGAGATGCTGACGATGGGCTTCGCCGAGGAAGTCGAGCGGATCCTGGCCGAGACGCCGGAGTACAAGCAGGTCGCGCTGTTCTCCGCGACGATGCCGCCGGCGATCCGCAAGCTCAGCAGCAAATATCTGCACGACCCGACCGAGGTCAAGGTCGAGGCGAAAACCGCTACGGCCGACAATATTTCGCAGCGCTACATCCAGGTCGCCGGCCCACGCAAGATGGACGCGCTGACTCGGGTCCTCGAAGTCGAGCCGTTCGAGGCGATGATCGTCTTCGTCCGCACCAAGCAGGCCACCGAAGAGGTCGCCGAAAAGCTGCGCGCCCGAGGCTTTTCCGCGTCCGCCATCAACGGCGACATCCCGCAGGCGGTGCGGGAGCGGACCATCGCCGCGCTCAAGAGAGGGCGGCGCCAAAGGCATCGACATCCTGGTCGCCACCGACGTCGCGGCCCGCGGATTGGACGTCGAGCGGATCTCGCACGTGGTCAACTACGACATCCCGCACGACAACGAGTCCTACGTGCACCGTATCGGCCGGACCGGTCGGGCGGGGCGGTCGGGCAACGCGCTGCTGTTCGTGTCGCCGCGAGAACGCCACCTGCTCAAGTCGATTGAGAAGGCGACCCGGCAGAAGCTCACCGAAGCCCAGCTGCCCAGCGTCGATGACGTCAACGCGCAGCGGGTGGCGAAATTCGCTGACTCCATCACCAACAGCCTCGGCTCACCCGGGCTCGAATTGTTCCGGCGCCTGGTCGCGGATTACGAACGTCGAGCATGACGTTCCGATGGCTGACATCGCCGCGGCGCTGGCGTTGCAGTCCCGCGACGGTGAAGATTTCCTGATGGCGCCCGAGCCGCCGCCCGAGCGCCGGCAAGCGAGCACCAAGACCGGCCCGCCAAATCTGCTCGGGGCTTCGGCGACGGGCCGAAAAAGGGCTTCGCCACCTACCGCATCGCGGTCGGCAAGCGGCACAAGGTCGGCCCGGGCGCGATCGTCGGCGCCATCGCCAACGAGGGTGGGTTGCACCGCAGCGATTTCGGCCATATCACGATCAAGCCGGATTTCTCGCTCGTGGAACTGCCGGCCAAATTGCCCCGCGCGACGCTGAAAGCACTTGAAAAGACCCGAATTTCCGGTCAGCTGATCAACCTGCAACCAGACCGGGCTCCGGACAAGAACCGCCGCGGCGGTCATGGCGCACCGCGGCGGGATCACAAGGGATGACCCAGGCCGACACCGTCGGCCCAGGGCGGACTCGAACAGGTAGCCGGACCGGATCGAGTCGCCTCACTGACCGGCGTCCGTGCCGTCGCAGCGCTTCTGGTGGTGGGTACCCACGCGGCGTACACCACCGGCAAATACATCGAGGGCTATTACGGGCTGGTGTGTTCGCGGATGGAAATCGGCGTCCCGATTTTCTTCGTGCTGTCCGGCTTCCTGCTGTTCCGGCCGTGGGTGAAGTCGGCTGCCACAGGCGGTCTGCAACCCTCGCTGCGCCGCTACGCCTGGCACCGGGTGCGGCGCATCATGCCCGCCTACGTCGTCACCGTGCTGATCGCCTACGTCATCTACCACTTTCGGCATGCCGGGCCTAATTTCGGTCACACCTGGTTCGGACTGTTCCGCAACCTGACGCTGACTCAGATCTACACCTTCAACTACATGCGCGGTTACCTGCATCAGGGTCTGACCCAGATGTGGAGTCTGGCGGTGGAAGCCTCGTTCTACGTCGTCCTTCCGCTGCTGGCCTACCTGCTGTTGGTGGTGCTGTGCCGAGGACCAATGGCGCCCAAAGCTTTTGCTGTTCGGGCTTGCCGCGCTGGCACTGATCTCCCCGGCATGGCTGGTGGGAGTTCATCTCACCACCTCGGTTCCCAACGGAGCCCGGTTGTGGCTACCCACCTACCTGATCTGGTTTCTCGCCGGAATGGCCCTGACCGTGCTGCAGCGAATGGGTGTGCGCTGCTACGGCTTTGTCGCGCTACCGCTCGCGACGATCTGCTATTTCATCGCGTCGACACCCCTTGCCGGCGACCCGACGACCTCGCCGCTCGGTATGTCACAGGCGCTCTGGAAAGCGGTGTTCTACGCGGTCATCGCCGCGCTGGCGGTCGCGCCGTTGGCGCTCGGCAACCAGGGTCTGTATGCGCGCCTACTGGCCAGTCGGCCGATGGTGTGGCTCGGCGAGATCTCCTACGAGATCTTCTTGATCCATTTGGTCACAATGGAATTCGCGATGGTCTACATCATGCAGGATCACGTGTACACCGGCTCGATGGCCGGGCTGTTCGTGGCGACGATGGCCATCACGATTCCGCCGGCCTGGCTGCTGCACCGGTTCACCCGGGTGCGCGACTGACCTGCTCGGCGGGCACCACGACGGGGGCGACGAACTCGGTGAGCATCGCCCGCTCGTCGTCTTCGTCGTGGCCGGGAAAGATCAGCAGCGACGTGATCGCGCGGACCAGCCAGCGCCCGCGACCCGCGACATTCGCCGGATGGTCGTCGCCCAGCGAGGTGACGAATGCGGTGGCCAGCCCGGTGATCACGTCGGACTGCTCGGCCAACTCGGCGCCGAGCGGGCCCGAGGCCGTCGCGAACCAGGCTGACAGCGCCGGGCTTTCGCGAACCAACCGAAGCGTCGTGACGATGCCGGTGACCAGACGCTCCCGAGGGTCTTCGATGTGGTCGACGTCGATCGACTCCGACAGCCGGTGCGTTTCGCGGGCCACGTAGGCGCTGCGCAGCGCCTCACGGTTCTCGAAGTAGCGGTACAGCGTCGCGCGCGAACACCCTGCCGCCTTGGCGATGTCGTTCATGCCGACCGAGCCGGGATCCTGACGGGTGAACAGCTCCTCGGCGGCGTCGAGGATCCGGTCGGCCGCGACCTCGGTGCGGCGCTCGCCGAGCCAGTCGTTGGCCGCCATCTATGAGGTGACCCGGAACGGGACCGACAGCGGACGACGCACATAGCTGCCGCCGGCCCAGACGATGCCCGCCTCGTCGACCTCGAAATCGGGGCAGCGGGAAAGCAATTCGGTCAGCGCGACCCGCGACTGCATGCGTGCGGCGGCCGCGCCCAGACAGTGGTGGGCGCCGTGGCTGAAGGTCAGCATGTTGCGTGGCTTGCGCCTGACGTCGAGTTCGCCTGCGTCCGGGCCGAATTGGCGCTCGTCGCGGTTGGCCGATCCGTAGACCAGCAATACCCGGCGGCCCGCCGGCACGGTGGTGTCGCCGATCGTGACGTCGCGGGTCACGGTGCGCGCCAAGGCTTGCACCGGCGAGGTGAGCCGGAGGAATTCGTCGACGGCGGCGGGGATCAGGTCCGGGTTGTCGGCGAGCAGACGCCGCTGATCGGGCCGCTGGTGCAGCAGCTGGCACCGCGCCGCCCAGCATGCCGGTGGTGGTGTCGTTTCCGCCGGTGACCATCGTGAAGGCGAACGCCAGGATCGACAGCATGCCGGCGATGTCGCCGTCGGCACCGACCCCCGCCGCGACCAGATGCGAGATGGTGTCGTCTTCGGGTTCGGCGCGGCGGCGGTCGATCAGCTCGGTGAAGTAGGCCATCATCGACCCGACCGCCTCGCCGACGGTTTGCAGCGCGCAGGCGATGCCGCCCTCGGCGGTGTTGGCCGCGACGATGGCTTCGGTCCAGCCGTCGAACTGTCCGCGGTCCTCTTCCGGCACGCCCAGGTAGTGCGCGACGACCATCGACGGCAGCGGCTTGAACAGCTCGGCGACGATGTCGCCGCCGCCGTTGGCGAGCAGCCGCTCGATGCGTTCGACGACGAATTCGCGGACCTTGGGCTCCACCGCCTCGACCTGTCGCGGGGTGAACCCGCGGGCCACCAGCTTGCGGAACTCGGTGTGCACCGGCGGATCCTGCATCACCATCGGCGGATTGTCCTGCAGCCCAATCATTTCCAGCTCGCCGTAGTTGACGGTCAGGCCCTGCGCCGACGAGAACGTCTCGTGGTCGCGCGCGGCCGCCCAGATGTCGGCGTGCCGGGTCAGCACGTAGTAGTCGTCCTCGGGCTTGCTGGGCGGCACCACGTGGTGCACCGGGTCGTGGTCGCGCAGCGCGCGGTACATCGGCCACGGGTCGGCCCACGTCTCGGCGGTCGCCAGACGGAACTGCGGCGCGTGAGACAAAGTCGTCGTCATGTCTTATTGATACGACAAACGCTAAGATATGTCAACTACGCACTGTGCTTGCAGATGTGGCACTTTCAGCAGCGGAATGCCTGTGCCACCAGTTCGTCTGCGTACGCTTCGGTGAGCGGTTCGCGCCGCATCAGGAGGCGGTAGTAAAGCGGCGCGGAGATGGCGTCGACGACAAGCTCTGGGTCGACATCGACCCGTAGCTCGCCGGCGGCCTGGGCGCGCTCAACCTCGGCTACTGTGGCGGCCCGACGGTCCCGCAGGTGACGATCATAAAGGGCCTCCAAAATGGCAGGATCGCTCTGTCCCTCGGCGATCAGCTCAGCGATCACCTTGCCGAACAATCCGTTGAGCTTGCCCACAAACCCCCGAACTTTCAGCTTGAGGGCGTCCTGGACCGTCGTGGGCGCCACCCCGGACTCAGTGTATCCGTAGGACGGTCGAGCCGTTCCTGGAACATGGCCATGACGAGATCGGCCTTCGTTGGCCACCACTTGTAGATCGTTGGCTTACCCACCTTGGCCCGCTTGGCGACGGCCTCGATGGTCAGGTCGCGTACGGAACGCTCCTGCAACAGCTCGTAGACCGCGTCGAGGATGAGCGCATGCGATTCAGCAGTGGTGCTCGGGGGGCGGCCCCGCGATCGGCGCGCTGAAGCCGTAGAGCTCATCGGGCTGACTTTACCGCTACGGAGGGTAAAGGGAATTGACTTGCTTATCTCGGTATTCTAATGTCGTTTCGTAAAGTAAATACAAATAACGAACGGCGGACGGGCCGCGTTTGTGGAACCCGGCCTGCTCAATCCAGTCCGAGCTCCGGTGCTCGACGGGGGAGGAGCACCGCTGGACGCTCGGGCCCGCGAGACGGCCGTGGGGTTCCCGGCGCGACCACAGGTTCTCTGAAAGGGAGGTTTGAGTGAGTGCGTTCTGGAAAATTTCACCCTGGATCAGCAAATTTATCTTGCTGCCGCCCTCAGCAATTTTGATCATGGTCGGTCTCCGAAACCTGGCCTACCCGGAAGTGCAAGCAGCAGAACGCGGCCTTGCCTTCACGAATCCGCTTGGCGCGACCATCTATCGCGTGGGCTTCGCGGGTTTCCCGCTTGGTTGTGCCGCTTTCCTCGCGTTCTGCCTCCGCACGAATCAAAGGACGCTCACCGGTCTCATCTTTTCGGCTCTGTTCAACGGTGCGGTTCTCGCGGTTCGCATCTTCGGAATGGCAGTCGATTCCACCGTTCAGCAGAGTGTGGCCCTTGTAAAAGGAGAGATCGTCGTGGTCGCCATCAGTCTTGTTGGTATCACCATCGAGATCGGACGGCGGTCCTATCGCCTGCGCGGTCCGCTCAGCCCCTGAACAGATCACGGTCCCGGATCAACGGACCCGTGAGAACCGTTTCTGTCCCAACCAATGACAAAAAGTAAAGAGTAGAAGGAGAGAGTTGATGAGCTTTGACACCCCCCACGGCACCCGCGGTGCCCGCCTGCCCAGCAAGAGGCTGATGAACTGGATCAACGCCTGGAACATGAGACGGATCCGCGGCAAGGCCCCCAAGGTGATGGGCTTCCCGTCGCTGGTCCTGACCACCGTCGGCGCCAAGAGCGGCGCACCACGCCACACCCCGGTCGCCTACTTCCCCGACGGCGCCGACAGCTGGCTGATCGTCGCGTCCGCGGCCGGGGCCGCCAAAAATCCCGACTGGTACTACAACCTGCGCGCGCACCCCGACAACGTGCAGATCCAGCTCGCCGGGCAGACCATCGCGGTCTGCGCCGAGCAGCTCAGCGGCACCGCCCGCGAGCACGCGTGGCGCCAGATCACCAGCACCGCAAAACGTTTCGCGGGCTACGAGCAGAAACCGACCGCGAACTGCCGGTCATCCGCCTGCGCACCCGACCCAACCCCAAGCCTTAGGTTCCCGGAGCCAACGACTAATTTCTCAAAAGCTAACGGGGACGGTCGATTTCGTACGTCCCGCGGTCATCGGACACGGCGATAGCTACCTGGCGTTGGACCCCGTTCACGGTGGCGGTGCAACTGAACGTTGTTCCTTTCGCGTGCGCTAGGGTTGCGGGCCACCATTCAGCTGACGTCGGTCACGCTGTTGGCGCCGTAGCCGCTGGCGGGATCGGAGAGGGTCTGCACCACGCCCGTCTGAACTTTCGTGACGTCAAGGACGGTGCCGCCGGTGATGCCCATCTTGGAGATGTTGGCCAGCACGACCGCGGCGCTAATCACGACCGCCAAGGCGCCGGCGCCGACCAGGAGCGAGGGGACCAGTCTTTGACGGCCTGCGGTGTCCGTGCTTGTGGGTTTCTTTGGCGGAGTTGAGTCTTCGACCGAGGCGGCGGCGGGGTTGCACGGTCTGGACGCTGAAGGTACCAGGGGATCTCCGGCGAATGTGAGTGGCGGCTGGGGGTCGCTGGCCGGTGTGGAGGTGGCGGCGGAGTGAACGCCGGGCGGGCGCGTTGCTGCGGCGGGCGTTGTCGCGCTATGCCGGTCGGATCGCCGGATGTCGGGGGCCGCTGGTACCAGGGTCGGTCTGGCGGTGGCTCGCGCCCAGGCCCGATGCCCGGTGGTGGGCGGTTCACGGGAAATTTCCGTAGCACTGGGCGGTGTCGCCGACCAGACCGGCGCGGAATGCGGTGATCCGGGTGAAGCCGGCGGGCACGCTGTCGCCGTTGGTGTCGCTGGCGACGAGATGGTTAGTGAGTAGGCCGGAGATCGCTTCGTCGAGGTCGCCGGCGTTGAGAACGATGGTGCGTCCGGAGGGCAGCGCGACGGGTGTGGCCATGTTGCGCTGGGCAACGCCGGTCAGGCATGCCGTGCGCAGTGCGGCGCGCTCGCCGGTCAGCGCAAGGCCCTGCTGGTGCTCGATGGCGAGCATGTAGCGCGATGTGACCACGGAGAATGCGGTGTCGTCACCTTGCAGAAGTTCGTGGCTCTGGCTGTCGGCGTAGGCGCCGATCCGTTGCAGGCCAGCGAGATCGACGTTGATGGTGTTGGTTGCGGGGCAATACGACGCCGGTGGGCTCGGGCTGGCGTCAGCGCACGCCATCGTGCCGCCGACGGTCAACGTGGGTGCCTTGCCGGGTTTGAAGATCTGGGTGAGGGTTTCCATCAGCAGGCCCAGCGAGTCGTCGGTGATCGGCATCTCGCCGGCCTGGCCGCCGCTGGAGGAGTAGTCCTGCATAGCCGGGGGCAGGCCAACGTGGCGGCGGGCGATCTCGTGATGGTCGATGGCGGCGCACGTGGCGGGGTCGCCATCGAAGCCTTCCTGGAAGGCGCCGATGCGGTCGAGTGCGGAACCGTGTGCGCCAGGAGCGTTTTCGGATTCGTCGGTGGGATCGCGCAGGGTGATGACACCGGCGATCACATGGTCGAGGGCGTCGGTGGTGTTCATGGCGAAGCGGGATGAGCGACCTTGGGCCACCCAATGCAGGTAGACCCCGGCGAAGCAGTCGGCCTGCTGTTCCTTGACGATGGTGCGAGACAGTCGGTGCACGGTGTGCGCTCTGGTCTGAACGCGTGGCCGAGCTCGTGCGAGAGCACTGCAGCCACCGACACGTCTCCGAAGTATTTGCGTGCATCGGGGATAAGGATGCCGCGGTCCCACGAAATCGAATCGTCGCGAAGGCAATACGCCGCATTGGGGTCTGAGTAGGTCACCGTCGCGCCGCACACCCGCCCGCTGGCGGGATTGCTGGCGTCGTAGGACCGCGTCGCTGACACCGGGCGGTACTCACCTGCGAAGTACTGCGGGTAGGTGGCCGTCCAGAACTCTTCAATATCGTTGACTGCCAACAACGCGAGCCGATCGTTGTCGCCGCCGTCGGTTTGCTCGACGCGGCCCCGGGCCGGGGGAGCGTCGTGGCGTACGCCACTGAAGCCGCCGTCCGCGCGCAAACCCCCGACCCGATCAGGGTCGTACAACATCGACGCTGCCCGACCCTGAATCATGGTGGGCCCGCACGCAGTAGCCACCAGGATCGAGCATGCCGCCATGAGCGCGGAGCCGGCGCAGCTGTGGTCGCGCCGCCCAGCGGCCCTATGGGGGCGATACGTCATGACATCCCTCCCCGTGTCGCGGGCTGGCGCTGGCCGGTGACGCCGACGTTAGCCCACACCTTTTAGTGTTACCCGGCCGTCGAAATCTACAACTGTGAAGTAATTTCCTACACTCCCGAAGTGTCGCGTGTTAGATTCGACGGCATGCCTAACGCCGCCACTCCGACGGCCCGCAACCGGGCACGCCACCTGGGCCCGGAACGTCGCCGGCCGCAGGTGCTGGACGCCGCGCTGGCGATCACCGTCGAACAAGGTGTGGGTCAGGTGACGGTCGGTTCGGTCGCCGACCGACTCCAGGTCACCCGCCCGGTGATTTACGCGTGCTTCGCCGATCGGGTCGAGATCATCACTGCGCTGCTCGAGCGGGAAACGGAGGCCTTGCAGGGCGCGCTGATCTCAGCGTTGGAAGCCGCCCGGGGCGAGAAGCGTCAGGCGTCGTTCATCGTCGGGTTCCAGTCGATGCTGCGGGCGGTGGCCGAGCGACCCGACTCTTGGCGGGTGGTGTTTTCGGCCGGGCCCGATCCGGCGGTCAAAGGTCGGTTCCTACGGGTGCGCGCGCAGATGGCCGAGGCCACGGCGGCGATGCTTGCCCCGGCGCTGACGCGCTGGTGGGGGATCGTCGACGCCGACGCCAAACTGCCCGCGCTGATCGAATTCTTCCTCTCATCGTGTGAGGCAGCGGTCCGTTGCCTGCTGGATACGTCCAACCCCTGGGGCGCAGACGATCTCGGGGAACTGTACGGACGCATGATCTACACCGCATTCAGCGCGGCATGAGCGCTGCGCAGCGACAGGCCACCGGCGCGTCTCATGACTGGCTTGCCGGCGGTACCCGCCGCGAGGCGTCACAAGCCCGGATCCTGGAGGTCGCAGCGCAACTCATCACCGAACGCGGAGCCGTCGGCGTCGCCACTGAGGACATCTGCCAGCGGGTCGGTTGTTCACGCGCGACGCTGTACCGCTATATGGGTGGGCGTCCGGCGATCTTCGACGCCCTGGTCCGGCATCGCAGTATCCCGATCACGGCCGCCGTCCACCGTGCCACCGCGGCACTCACCGGCGACGAGCGCGTCGTCGAATCGATCTTGGTCACCGTCAACGGGATTCGTGCCGATCCGATTCTGTTGGATGTGATCAAAAATGTGGATCGCGAGCAGATGAGTCAGTACCTCGCGATTCCTGAGTCGATCGCTCCCAGTGATTTGTGCGCAGCACCGGCTCCACTCGAGGACCGCATCGCCGCCAAAATGTTGGTTCGGATCATCTGGTCGCTGGTCGACTACCCGCTCGATGATCCGGCCGAAGAACGCGCATTAACCCAACGATTCGCCCGGGCTTTCCGGGCGACGTGAATCGGCTGCCGGTGCCGGTGTCTCACGGTGAGACGGCGAGACAATGTGGAAAGTGAGCCGAAATCCCCGTGTGCTGCGGCGATTCGATGACAGTCGCGCCGATTTGAGACAACGACCAAATATACTGGGAGCGAATAGATCTCGCCTGTCGATACGTCGTAACCGGTGACCGTCATGAGGGTGACGTGCGGCGCTACCCGCGGTACCGTGTACCGGTGGTATCGATACGTTCACACTCCCTTGGCCTCCTCATCGTCCTTACCGGCGCTGTTCTGATAGCGGGCTGTTCCCGATCGCCATCTGGCGATCCCGCCAGCGAGACGAGTTCTGTCTCCACCAGCCGAATCGGCACGGCAGCAGGATATTTCGTTGCTCAAGGAGCGATTCTCGAGAAGTATCAGGACTCCGGCGGTCCCAGCGGTTGGCTCGGGGAGCCGACCTCAAGTGAGAGAGCAGCGCCAGATGGGGGCCGCTTCAACGAATTTCAACATGGAAGTATTTACTGGACGCCCCGTACCGGTGCCCATTCCATCGCGGGCCAAATACTGTGGACATGGAACACAGACGGTGGCCCGGCAGGCCCGCTTGGCTATCCCACCAGCGATGGGCGCCCCGTCGCCGGCGGCACCGAATCCAAGTTCGAACACGGCACCATCAGCGACGTCGGCGGCCAGACCCACGTCCAGCAGGACATCGTGGGTGGCGATGGCGGATGACCGGGGTAACTTCTGTCAGTTCATGGCGCCGAGGATCGGCTCAGACTCGATGAGCCCCTCGTTGCTGGGTTCGATGCCCTGGCCGAAGACGCGCACTGCTTGGCGGTCTCGTAGCTCGCGATGTGCCACCGCAGGCGGTTCAAAGCCGTAGCGGCTGCGAGCTTCTACAGGAGTGAGGACTTCGGCGGTGACCGGCGGAACGCCGAGTTTGATGGGCGCCACGACGGGGTGGGTCATCGGGGAAAGCACCTTGAGCAGAGCCAGTTCCGCGCGTGGGCTCACGTTGATCAGCCGGAAGGCAGTCCACAAGATCGGGCGGACTGCAACGTCGATGATTCGGGGCTGATTGATGCCGCTCATCTCGCGCATCCATCGGGGCATGGTGGCGATGGTGCCGACGCGCAGCACCCGGGCGGCCAAGCGGGCAATCGGCCGGAATACCGTCGGCATCGGCGGCAGCATGACCTTGGCGTCGAGCAAGTGGTGCATGGCTTGCACGGCGATGTCACTGGCGGCCAGCTGGGGCCGCATCCAGTCGAAGTAGCGCCGAACCCCGTCGCGGGTGCGGGGCACGTCGTGCGGTGAGCAGGTCTGCAGTTCGGCGGCAACCGCACATTCCTGCCAGTACCGCGCCTCTTGCTGTGCGGAAAGTCTTCCGGGGCCGTACTTTTCGTAGGCGTAGAGGATCGAATGCCACGCGGTGAGGTGGATCCACAGCTGGGAGGCCGGATCGTTGGCGTCATAGGGTTTGCCGCCGTAGGGTTCGGTGCCGATCGCTTTGGAATGGATCTTCACCAAAACGTCAGCAGCGGTTGAAGTTTCACGCGACCCACCGAAGGCCACCAGCGCGAAGTAATGCAACGTGCGGTCATAACGGGTGCGGGGCCGCTTGTAGATGTCGTGAGTTTTGTCGACCGCGGCGATGAGGTTGGGGTCGAGTTCCTCAACGACCACGGCCCGCTGGAACCCGACGACCAGTGAGGTGGGGCTGCGCCGAGAGTGTCAGTCTTCGACGAAGGTGAAGTTCGCGTCCAGGGGGTTGCGCGGCACGTTCAGGGAGTTCGCGGGGAAGGTGCGGTCGGGGTAGCCGACGGCGACTCCGCACAGGATGCGGTATTCATCGCCGATGTGCAGCTGTTGACGCAGGACGTCGGGGTAGCCGGCGACGGAAACTTGAACGCAACTTCCCAATCCGCGGGCGGTCAGGGCGAGCACGAACGTTTGCAAGAACATGCCGACGGCGATCGCGTCGACGTAGTCGAGATCACGGTGCATACAGACGATGCCGGCCAGCGGTGCGCGGAAGAATTCCCAATTGCGCAACACAGCAAGTCGTCGTGACTCAGGGTCGTGGCGGGCGACGCCCATGGCGCCGTAGACCAGTGCGCCGAGGTCTCGTCGGTAGTGCGCGAAGTGCTCGGGTAGCTGCGGCACGTTGGGGGTGGTGATGTCTGCCTGGGTGAGCAATGCCTCGACGAGGCGGTCGCGCGCGGGGCCGGAGGCGAACACGACATGCCAGGGCTGGATGTTGGAGTTCGAGGGAGCCCGGATGGCCAACTCAAGCGCTTCGGTGACCAGTTCGCGCGGTACCGGCTTGTCGCGCACAAACAGTCTGCTCGAGTGACGGCTGGTGATGACGTCGTCCAGTTCTGGCATGAATTCCCTAAACGCCCGCTCCGGGGTTCAGGATGCCCAGCGGGTCCAGCGCGTCTTTGATGCGACGATTCAGCGCCATCGCTTCGGGACCCAGGTAGCCGTCCAACCATGGCCGCTTCAGCCGACCGACGCCGTGCTCGCCGGTGATCGTGCCGCCCAGCTCTATGGCGAGGTCCATGATCTCGCCGTACGCCAGGTTGGCCCGCTCGGTCATCGCCGACGTCGTCGGGGTTGTAGACGATCAGCGGGTGGGTGTTGCCGTCGCCCGCGTGCGCGATCACCGCGATCATCAGGTCGCGCTGCTCGGCGATCCGCGCGATCCCGCTGACCAGGTCAGCCAGCGCGGGCACCGGCACGCCGACGTCCTCGAGGAGCAACGGGCCCTTCTCCTCGACCGCGGGGATGGCGAACCGGCGAGCGGCGATAAACGCCTCGCTCTCGTCGGGATCGTCGGTCGAAAAGACTTCCGTCGCACCGAATTCGGTGAACGTCGCGGCCATGACTTCGGCGTCGTCGCTGCCCGCGTGACCGCGTTCGTCGGATGCGGCGACCAGCATCGCGGCCGCGTCGCGGTCCAGGCCCATCCGCAGCTTGTCTTCGACGGCGTTGATGGTGGCCGAGTCCATGAACTCCAGCATCGCCGGGCGCAGCCGTGACGTGACCCCGAGGACGGCTTGTGCGGCAGCCTCCACCGACGCGAAATAGGCGACCACCGTGGCCAAGGGCTGCTGGGCAGGCACCAGCCGCAGCGTCACCTCGGTGATCACGCCCAGCGTGCCCTCGCTGCCGACGAACAACTTGGTCAGGCTCAGCCCGGCAACGTCCTTCAAACGGGGCCCACCGAGCCGGACCGCGGTGCCGTCGGCCAGCACCACCTGAACGCCAAGTACGTAGTCGGTGGTGACGCCGTATTTCACGCAGCACAGCCCGCCGGCGTTGGTCGCGATGTTGCCGCCGATGCTGCAGATCTCATACGACGACGGGTCGGGCGGGTACCACAGGCCGTACTCGGCGACGGTCTTCTTCACCTCGGCGTTGAGCAGCCCGGGCTGGCAGACCGCGGTACGCGTGACGGGGTCGACGACGATGTCGCGCATCTTCTCCGTCGACAACACGATTCCGCCGTCGATCGCGGTGGCGCCACCGGACAGACCGGTGCCCATGCCGCGGGTCACCACCGGTATCTGGTGGGCGGTCGCCCACCGCAGAACGGTCTGCACCTCTTCGGTCCGCAGCGCGCGCACGACGGCCAAGGGTTTGCCCGCCGACGGATCCAGCGCGCGGTCCTGCCGGTATCCCTCGGTGATCGCGGGATCGGTGACGACCATTCCCTCGGGCAGCTCGGCAATCAGGCCGGCCAGCGCATCAGCGGCCATGGGAGCGATCCTACGGACACCGTTTCGCGGCGCTGGTACACAGTGGAGCTGTGAACTTCGCCCACCCGCGCACCGGCGCGCTCTTCGACTCTCCGGTGTCGCCGGGTACCGGGTGGCCCGGCGATCCCGCCACCGCTCGCACGGTTGTGGCGGCGAGCCACACCGCAGGTGAGCGAGCTGGCGCGAGGCCGCCACATCGCTGGCGCAGCTCGACGCCGAGATATCGGTGTGCCGAGCCTGCCCGCGGTTGGTGGAGTGGCGCGAAGAGTCCGCGCTGACCAAGCGACGGTCTTTCGCCGATCAGCCGTATTGGGGCCGGCCGGTTCCGGGTTGGGGCGATGCGCGCCCGCGGATCGTCGTCGTCGGGCTGGCGCCGGCGGCCAACGGCGCCAACCGGACGGGTCGGGTCTTCACCGGCGACCGCTCCGGCGATTTCTTGTACGCGGCACTGCACCGGGCGGGCTTGGCGAACTCGCCGATCGCCGTCGACGCCGCCGACGGCTTGCAGCTCAACGACGTTCGCGTGGTGGCCGCCGTGCGATGCGCGCCACCGGCGAACGCGCCGACCCCAGCCGAGCGTTCGACGTGCGCGCCGTGGCTCGACGCCGAGTGGCGGCTGGTAGGCGCAGACACGCGAGTGATCGTGGCGCTGGGCGCATTTGGCTGGCGCTGTGCGCTCGACATGATCCGCGCCGCCGGCGGACAGGTACCTCGGCCACAGCCGAAGTTCGGCCACGCCGCCACCGCGACCGTGCGCGCCGCTCATGGCGAGGTCGCGCTGCTGGGTTGCTACCACCCCAGCCAGCAGAACACCTTCACCGGCAAGCTGACCCCGGCGATGCTCGACGGCATCTTCGCAACGGCGAAGACGATGGCAGGCGTGCACTACTAGCGGGGAACGAACGGCAGACGGAAGGCGTTGACCCCGTCATGCGGCTTTCTGTACTCGATCTCATCCCCGTCCGCACCGACCAGACCACCGCGGACGCGCTGGCAGCCACCGTGCGCCTGGCGCAGACCGCCGACCGGCTGGGCTTCACCCGCTACTGGGTGGCCGAACACCACAACATGCCGTCGGTCGGCGCCACCAGCCCACCGGTGGTGCTCGCCTACCTCGCGGCTCAGACCACCCAGCTGCGGCTGGGCTCCGGTGGCGTGATGCTGCCCAACCATGCGCCGCTGGCGGTTGCGGAGCAGTTCGCGCTGCTGGAGGCGGCGGCCCCGGGCCGCATCGACCTCGGCATCGGCCGCGCGCCCGGCTCCGATCCCGTGACGTCGGCTCTGCTGCGCGGCGCTGCCGGCCGCGACGATCGCGACATCGACCAGTTCCCGCAGTACCTCGACCACGTGCGCGCGATGATGAGCGCACGCGGCGTACCGGTGCAACTGCGCGACGGCGACGACTACATCCTCAAGGCCACACCCGCCGCGGCCGGCGAGCCACGGCTGTGGCTGCTCGGATCGTCGATGTACTCGGCGCGACTGGCCGCCGCCAAAGGCCTGCCCTACGTGTTCGCCCATCACTTCTCCGGTCAAGGCACGGAAGAGGCGCTGGAGCTCTACCGCTCGCAGTTCGTGCCCAGCGAACTGACCGCCGAGCCGGTGACCTTCCTGACCGTCAACGCCGCGGTGGCCGAAACCCGCGATGAGGCAACGGCTTTGATGATGCCGAACCTGCACATGATGGCCCGGCTGCGGACCGGACAACCCCTGGGGCCGGTGGAACTCGTCGAGGACATCCGCGGCGCCGAGCTCACACCGCAGCAGCAGCACATCGTCGACAGCGGGCTTGGAGCGAGCGGTCGTCGGGTCGCCCGCCGAAGCCGCCGACCAATTGAGCGCGCTGGCAGCAGCGTTTCGCCGTCGACGAGGTGATGGTGCATCCCGTCGCCTCGGCGCACCGCGGCACCGATCCCGCGACCGCCCCAGCGCGCGAGACGACGCTGGAGCTACTGGCCAAAGAGCTGTTTTAGGCCGGCTTCCCCCGGCGACGATGCGGCCGGGGACCGGCCGAGGAGGAGGCGGATCTAAGCGGGCTTGAGCACCACGACCGGAATGGGCCGCGACGTCTTCTCCTGGTACGCCTCGTAGCGGTTGCTGTTGTTCTCGTTGACGATCTGCCACAGTCGCGCGTAGTCCGCGTCGTCGGGCAGCACCGGGGTTGCCGTGACGCGGAAACGCTTTGGCCCGACGTTGATTTCGACGCTCGGGTTGGCTTTCAAGTTGTGATACCAGCCCGGCGCCTTCGGGTCGCCGCCCTTCGACGCGACGACCAGGTAGTCGTCGCCGTCGCGGGCATAGGTCAGCGATGCGGTCCGGGCTTGGCCGGTCTTGGCGCCGACGGTGTGCAGCAGCAGGCTGGGAATGCCGAGCGCGCGATGCCCGATCCAGCCGTTGGTCTTCTGGTAGACGGTGTCGTGGACCCGAATGAGGTAGGGCAGGAGTGTCTGTTCGAACGGAAGGGCCATGCGACCAGTATCAACTGCCGGCGTCGATCTCCGCCAGCGCCTCCCGCAGAATCCGGCCGGTCGACTCGCGATCGGGGTCGCGGCGTAGTAGTAGCCCCTTGGCGACGGACAGCTTGTCGCCGTTGCGCCGCGGCAGCACATGCAGGTGGATGTGGAAGACCGTCTGGAATGCGGCCTGGCCGTCGTTGATCCCGATGTTGGTGGCGTCGGCCAGCTCGGTCGCACGTGCCGCCTTGGCGATCCGCTGTCCGATGGTCGCCATCTCGGCCAGGGTCTCCGGCGGGGTGTCGGTGAGGTCTACCGAATGCTGCTTGGGCACCACCAGGGTGTGGCCGCGGGTGAACGGACGGATGTCGAGGAAGGCCAGATAGCCGTCGTCTTCGTAGATCCGGATGGCCGGGGCCTGGCCGGCGACGATCGCGCAGAACACACAGGACATGCACGTCACGGTAGCGGTCCGCCGCGCCGCTCAAGTGAGTAGTCTGCCTCGACGTGGACGTAGCAGATCTGGCCTTCGCGGGAGCCGCCGAGCAGGCGCGGATGCTGGCCGCGGCCACCATCACTGCGCCGGCGCTGCTCGAGATCTACCTGGACCGCATCGCGCGGCTGGATCCGCAGTTGCGCAGCTACCGGGTGGTGCTGGCCGAGACCGCGCGCCAGGAAGCGCTGGCCGCCCAGCGCCGCCTCGACGCGGGCGAGCGGCTGCCGCTGCTCGGGGTCCCGGTAGCGATCAAAGACGACGTCGACGTCGGCGGCGAACTGACGCCGTGCGGCAGCAGTGCGGTGTCGTACGCCCGCCGCCCATGATGCGGAGGTGGTCAGCACGCTGCGCGCGGCGGGCGCGGTGATCATCGGCAAAACCAGTGTGCCCGGAACTGATGATCTTCCCGTTCACCGAGTCGCTGACGTTCGGGGTGACCCGCAATCCGTGGGACACCGCGCTGACGCCGGGCGGCAGCAGCGGCGGCAGTGGGGCCGCGGTGGCCGCCGGGCTGGCGCCGCTGGCACTGGGCTCCGACGGTGGCGGCTCGATCCGCATCCCGTCGGGCTGGTGCGGGTTGTTCGGGATCAAGCCGCAACGCGACCGGGTCTCGCTGGCGCCGCACGAGGACGCCTGGTGCGGGCTCAGCGTCAACGGTCCGCTCGCGCGGACGGTGGAAGACGCCGCGTTGTTCCTGGACGCGACGACCACGACGCCCGCTCCCGATGGCGGCTTCGTCGCCGCTGCGGCCAAGAACCCTGGCCGGCTGCGAATTGCCCTGAGCACCAAGGTTCCACCCCCACTGGTGGCGCGGATCGGCAAGGAGCAGCGGGCGGCGGTCGATGCTGCCGGGCGCACTGCTGCGCGACCTCGGCCACGATGTCGTCGTCCGCGACCCGGACTACCCACCGGCGGCCATCTACGGCAACTTCCTGCCACGCTATTTCCGCGGGATCTACAACGATGTGCGGGTGATGCCGCATCAAGACCGGCTGGAGAAGCGGACCCGCAACATGGCGCGCATCGGGTCGCTGATCCCCGACGGCCGGATGGCGAAGATACGGGCGGGGGAATCTGCTCTGGCCGAGCGGATCCAGTCGATCTTCGACGACGTCGACGTCGTCATCACCCCCGGCAACGCCACCGGGCCGTCACGCATCGGCGCCTACCAACGCCGCGGCGCCATCGCGAGCCTGCTGGCGGTATCGCAGCGGGTGCCGTTCTTCGAGATCTGGAACCTGACCGGTCAGCCCGCCGCGGCCGTGCCGTGGGGGCTCGACGGAAACGGCATTCCGCTGTCGATCCAACTGGTCGGCCGCCCGAACGACGAGGCGACGCTGCTGTCGCTGAGCGCCCAGATCGAGGCCGCCCGACCGTGGGCGCAGCGCCGCCCGCCGGTGTCATGACGGTGCGATAGCCCGCCAGGCCTGCAGTTTCTCGCCGGCCGGCATGGCGCGCGCCGGGCTGCTCGACGGCAACAATCCATAGTCGACGTCCGCATCGACCTCGACCAGTCGGCTGAACAACTGCTGCGCGGCGCTGCCGTTGAAGCACACCCGCTTGATCGACGGGTAGCCGGCGAACAGTTGACCAAAATCGTTGGCCACCACGCTCTTCGGATCGATCTTGGCGTCCGCGCTGCCGGCGCGGCGGCACGTGTGCAGCACATCCCACAGCGCGACGCCGACCGATTGCAATGCGGCCAAACGGGTTTCGTAGGCGGCCGCTGCATCGAAGCCGAACAGCGCACCGGTGATCGGCCAGAACGCATTTCGCGGGTTGCCGTAATACTGACCGCTCGCCAACGACAGGACGCTGGGAAACGATCCCAGGATCAGCAACCCGGCGGTGTCGTCGACGACGGGTGGAAACCCTTCGAGCAGCGGCGTGGTCATCAGATGCACATGATGCCCTGCCGCGTTATACCTTGACCACGTGGATGAACCCGAAGTCGAGAAGCTGCTCGACGGCTTGGAAGGCGACGCCCGCGCGGAGCGCGCCGAGCTGATCGAGTGGCTGTTCGAGCAGGGCATCACCGCTGAGGAGATTCGTGCATCCCCGGTTCCGATGTTGCTGGGATCCCGCCGGCTGATCGGTGACGACGGCGACTACGTCTCGACGCGGGAAATCAGCGAGGCGACCGGTCATCGAGTCTGGAGTTGCTGCAGCGTGTGCAACGGGCCATCGGTTTGGTGCGGGTCGATGATCCCGATGCCGCCGTGCATCTGCGCGCCGACGGCGCAGCCGCCGCGCACGCGAAGGAGTTCCTCGATCTCGGCATCCAGCCCGACCAAGTGGTACAGGTGGTTCGCGTTCTCGCCGAGGGACTTTCGCATGCCGCCGAGGTGATGCGGTACACCGCGTTGTCGACCATCCTGCAGCCCGGCGCCACCGAACTGCAGACCGCGCAGGCCTCGCAAGCCCTGGTGTCCCGCATCGCGCCGCTGCTCGGTCCGATGATCGAGGACATGCTGTTCATGCAGCTACGGCACATGATGGAGACCGAGGCCGTCAACGCCAGCGAGCGGGCCGCAGGCGCGCCGCTACCCGGTGCTCGGCACATCACCGCCGCGTTCGCCGATCTGGTCGGCTTCACCCGGCTGGGTGAAGAGGTGCCGCCCGAGGAACTCAGCCAGCTGGCCAATCGGCTTGCCGACCTGGCCCGAGACGTCGCGACGCCTCCGGTGCGGTTCATCAAGACGATCGGTGACGCGGCGA
Organism: uncultured Actinomycetota bacterium; assembly: GCA_963796825.1. Taxonomy (GTDB): domain Bacteria; phylum Actinomycetota; class Actinomycetes; order Mycobacteriales; family Mycobacteriaceae; genus Mycobacterium. The sequence goes on along the minus strand of CAWCNE010000002.1, from coordinate 82,687 downwards.
TGTTCGTCTGCACCGAACCGGCGCCGCTGCTGGACGCCGTGCTCAAGCTCGTCGACATCATCGACGGCGATGACGACTTTCCCCGGCTGCGGGCGGGTATCGCGTCGGGTTCCGCGGTGAGCCGGGCGGGGGACTGGTTCGGCAGCCCGGTGAACACCGCCAGCCGGGTGACTGCGTCGGCCCGGCCGGGAACGGTGCTCGCCGCGGAATCGGTGCGCGACGAACTCGGCGACGACGCGGGTTTCAGCTGGTCGTTTGCCGGCGCGCGACGCCTGAAAGGCATCAAGGACGAGGTGAAGCTCTTCCGCGCCCGACGCGGCGACAGCTAATCGCGCCGTCCGGCTGTTCGCGGGGAGTGAAACTGCCTTGACGTCGGATGTAACGCTGTAATCATGTAAGCATGAAACAACATCACGGACATGGGCGGCGCCACGGCCGCCCCGGCGGCTGGCAGCAGGCCGGCCAACCCGAGGCGGGCGACGCAGCGGACTGGTTCGCCGGACGTCTGCCGGACGCCTGGTTCGACGGCGACCCGAGCGTCGTCGTCGACCGCGAAGAGATCACCGTCATCGGGACGCTGCCGAACGGCGCTGAGGATGAAAGCGAGGCACACGCCTCGGGCCGGGCCTCGCGATTTCGCGAGGAGACCCGTTCGGAGCGGATGACCATCGCCGACGAGGCGCAGAACCGCTACGGCCGCAAGGTTTCCTGGGGTGTGGAGGTGGCCGGCGAGCCGGTGCTGTTCACCCACATCGCGGTTCCGGTGATGACGCGGCTGAAGCAGCCGGAACGTCAGGTGCTCGACACCCTGGTCGACGCCGGGGTGGCGCGATCGCGTTCCGACGCGCTGGCCTGGTCGGTCAAGTTGGTCGGCGAGCACACCGACGAGTGGCTGGCAAAGCTGCGGGACGCGATGTCCGCGGTCGACGACGTGCGCGCTGAAGGCCCCGAACTTTAGCCTCAGGCCAAAAGCTTGATCGGGCGATATCCCTCATCCACGGGGCGTGGGTGTCACCATTTGATGATGGCCTATGCGCCCGACTTCGTATCTCCACTGCATGTCGACCAGGTCGTACTTGAGCGGACGAGGCAGTGGTTCGCCCAAGCGGGAGGCGGTGATCAACCTGCGGCGCGGGCGGGTTTGGAGCTTGACCCGTGGGAGTCGTTGCCGTTCACTCGTAAGACCGACTTGCACAGGCGATTACGGCCTTATCCGGAAACCGGCCGCTGGATCGCGAGCCTCCGTTCTAGTGGCACCACCGCGGAGCCTGTGGTGTCCCCCTGGTCGGAAGCCGACGAGCTGATCGCCGATGCGACCATGCGCGCAATCCACGGGTTTTGTCCCTCGCTGGATGGGGCTCAATGCGCTGTGATCGCGCCTAGTCGGGCGATGGCCGCGGCGTATTTCATGTGCCGGCAGATCGAAGTAAACGGCGGCACTCCGCACCTGATCACGTCGACCGACCCCGAAATAGTCTCCCGCACTCTGGTAGACCAGGGGATCGACGCGGTGTTCTCATTACCATTGGTGGTTTCGCGGATCGGCGAGTACTTCAGGATGACTCGCGGCGCCCCACCCTCAAAGGTTCGCCTGATCGTCTGCGGCGGCGACGTGTTGTCTGGGGCCCGCCAGGCGATGTTGGCGCAGATGTGGGATGCTCTGGTCCTCAACATGTTCGGCTGTTCGGAGTTGTTCGGTCCGGTCGCGGGACCCGGTCCGCAAGATGGGCTGCTGTTCTGGCGGTGCGAGCAGGTTGCGGTCGAGGTGCTCGATCCCGTCACATTTACTCACTGCGGTGCAGGGGAGCGCGGCGTGGTGGTTCTCTCCACGCTGTGGCCAAAAGCCAGTCCGCTGCTGCGCTATTGGACTGAAGACGTGGTACAGCTCGTCGATTGCGGGCCTGCGACAGCACCGTTCGCTTTTGAATACATCGGGCGCCCCCTGTCGATGATCGACGTCGCGGACAAAAAGGTGCCGCTGCGCGACATCGATGATGCCCTGCTGTCCGCTGGATGGTGTACGTCCGAGTGGTCCGTTAACCAAGCTGCCGACCAGATCCGCATTGAAGCCGAGACAACGATGCGACAAGACACAGGGCTGGCTGCGATGCGGGAGGTGTTGCACGAAATGGTGGGCGTTCCGGTTGAATTGGTGCCGCGAGGGCCGGGATCGCTGCTACGTTTGTTGCCGAAATTCGCCGTCTTACCCGTCAGAGGTTGACCGTTCTCAATCGCACGGAACCCTCTAACTTGCCGCCGATATGCGAGGCGAGTTGAGCAGCCCCGACAAGTGCTTCGGTGCGGGCCTCCGATGATGTCGTCGCAGCGCCGCGCAGGAGGTAGAACAGCCTGCGATAGAGGTTGGCGTCCACCGATACGCGACGGTAGTGGTATTTGTTGAGATGCGACGAGGCGAGCCCGTACTGGCGCCACTTCATCACTGTCGCAGTCAATGTCGCCGGCATAGCGCCGATAACCAGGGCTTCGGCGTTATGTTGCAGTTTGCCGGCTCGTAGGTCGAGCACGCGGAACATCAAGTCGATGTCTTCACCAAAGTTGGAGAACCGCTCATCGAAGCCGCCAACTCGGATCAGGATGTCACGCCGGTACGCGCAGTTCGCAGTTACCAGAGCACCGTCGAGGCTCTTGGCCACGACAGGCCGGGAACCGGCCTCATGGCGCAGGACTGCACCGAACAACGTGCGCGCACAGATTCGTTCAAAGACCGTGCTGGGCTGTGCGGCGAGCCGTCCTCCGACACCAATCACTTCAGGATCGCTGGAAGCAGTCCCCATCAGCTTTTCGACCCAGTCCCGTTCCGGCCGGCAGTCGCCGTCGGTGAACAACACCCATTCGGCGGTGCAGGATTTCAGTGCGATGTTGCGGCCGGCGGCGGCATGCCGGCGCGGATTATCGACCAGCATCACCTGCGGGTCGGCGGCGATGATCTCCCGGGTTCCGTCGGTGCTGCCGCCGTCGGCGATCACGATCTCGCTGACGGAATATGTCTGCGCGTGAAGGGATTCCAACAGTGCACCAATTCCGGCCGCTTCGTTCAGGGTCGGAACCACCACCGAGACGGGAGCCGACATCACATCGGACTCAGCGCGAACCGGTGGAGGACCCGCGCAGCGTGCCTCATCGCCGACTCCTCAACCGATCCCGGCCTGTCGACACCGCTGAGGGAGGCGTCGGCCGCACGAGCCGCCGCACCACGGTGGTGTGTCACGCTGACGGTAACCCATCGGAGACGGAGGAGGGCGCAAACTGCGCTTACAGCACCCGCCGAAAGCTTCCGGCAACTCGCCATGTACGAGGTATAGGCTTGCCGCACCGACAAGTCTGACGCTCATGCGAACTGCGGAACGGAGCCCGTGATGGCAGCGGAGTTTCGGGGCAGGGTCGGGCTCGATATTCGCGACTCGGAGCCTGACTGGGGTGCATTCGCGGCCCCGACCGCGCCGGAGAACGCACCCAACATCCTCTATTTGGTGTGGGACGACGTCGGAATCGCGACCTGGGATTGCTTCGGCGGGTTGGTAGAGATGCCGGCTATGACGCGAATCGCCGAGCAAGGTGTACGGCTGTCGCAGTTTCATACCACCGCGTTGTGCTCACCGACGCGGGCGTCGTTGCTGACCGGACGCAACCCCACCACGGTCGGCATGGCCGCCATCGCGGAGTTCACCGAGGGTTTTCCCAACTGCAATGGCCGCATCCCGACCTCCACCGCGCTGTTGCCGGAAGTGCTGGTGGAGAACGGGTGGAACACATACTGCATTGGCAAATGGCATTTGACACCGCTGGAAGAGTCCAATGTGGCTTCGGCGCGACGGAATTGGCCGCTGTCACGCGGCTTCGAACGCTTCTACGGCTTCATGGGTGCCGAAACCGACCAGTGGTATCCCGACCTGGTGTACGACAACCATCCGGTGCTGCCTTCGCCGTCGCCGGAGGATGGCTATCACCTGTCAAAGGATTTGGCCGACAAGACGATCGAGTTCATTCGTGACGCCAAGGTCATCGCGCCCGGGAAGCCGTGGTTCAGCTATGTGTGCCCCGGTGCCGGCCATTCCCCACACCACGTGTCCAAAGGGTGGGCTGATAGGTACGCAGGCCGTTTCGATATGGGATACGAGAACTACCGCGAGATCGTCTTGGAGCGGCAGAAGTCGATCGGCATTGTCCCCTGCGAGACCGAACTATCGCCAATGAATCCGTATCTGGATGTGCAAGGAACCTCGGGCCAACCGTGGCCGCTGGCGGATACCGTACCGGCCTGGGATTCACTCAGCGATGACGAGAAGAAGTTGTTTGCCCGGATGGCCGAGGTATTCGCCGGTTTCCTGAGCTATACCGATGCTCAGATCGGCCGCATCCTGGACTACCTGGAGGAATCCGGGCAGTTGGACAACACCCTCATCGTGGTGATCTCCGACAACGGCGCCAGCGGTGAGGGCGGGCCTAACGGATCAGTGAACGAGATGAAGTCCTTCAACGGCTACCCGGACTCCACTGAGGACGGCATGAGGTTTCTCGATCAGCTGGGCGGTCCGCAGACCTACAATCGCCACTCGAACGGCTGGGCAATGGCCTTCAACACGCCCTACAAGTTGTTCAAGCGCTATGCCTCCCATGAAGGTGGCATCGCCGATCCGGCCATCATTTCTTGGCCCAGCGTTATTGCAGCGCGCGGGGAGGTTCGCGACCACTACGTCAACGTCTGCGACATCACCCCGACCGTGTACGACCTGCTGGGCATCGGTGCGCCGCAGACGGTCAAAGGGATCCCACAGAAGCCGCTGGATGGCGTGAGTTTTAAAGCTGCGCTGAGTGATTCGACCGCCGACACCGGCAAAGCCATCCAGTTCTACAGCATGGGCGGCACTCGGGGCATCTGGCATAACGGCTGGTTCGCCAGCACCATCCACGCCACGCCCGCGGGCTGGTCGCATTTCGACTCCGACCGCTGGGAACTTTTCCACATCGCAGCCGACCGCAGCCAATGCCACGACCTGTCCGGCGAGCACCCTGAAAAGCTGGAAGCGCTGAAGGCGCTGTGGTTTTCAGAAGCGGCCAAGTACAACGGGCTACCACTGGCAGATTTCAATCTGCTGGAAACGTTCTCGCGGCAGCGGCCCTCGTTGGCCGGCGGACGGAGCACCTACACCTTCTACCCGGGCGGCGCTGACGTGGGCCTCGGTGCCGGTGGCGAAGTGCGGGGCCGGTCGTTCTCGGTGCTGGCCGAGGTGACTGTGAATACGACTGCGGCCGAAGGTGTGCTGTTCAAGCAGGGCGGTGCCCACGGCGGCCATGTGCTGTTCATCCAGGACGGGCGGCTGCAATACGTCTACAACATGCTCGGTGAGCACGAACAGCTGATCTCCGCACCCGACGTAGTTCCATTGGGCAGACACCTGTTCGGAGTCCACTACACCCGAACAGGGACGGTTGAGAACGGCCACACCCCGCTGGGCGAAGCCACGCTACACGTCGATGACATCCCGGTCGCCGGCCCAGCCGAGATGAAAACGCAGCCAGGAACCTTCGGATTGGGCGGTACCGCCACCAGCGTTGGGCGCAACAGCGGATCCCCGGTGTCGAGTCGTTACCGGGCGCCGTTCCTGTTCACCGGCGGTGAAATCGCACAGGTCACCGTCGATCTGGTGGGCATACCGCATGAAGATCTGAAAAGGGAACTTGCACTCGCATATTCGCGCGACTGAAAGGCGGTATAGCGGTTGTGAGTTGACCGGCAGTCGGTGATTTGTCCAATTCCCCTGTTGCCTGTGCGACTCAACCTAAGATGCCGTTATGGTGGTGGCGCAGTTGCCTTTCGAGCAGGCGCATGTGTTGCAGCTCGCATCGGGCCTGGTCCAGTTGCAGGCCGAGGGCGTGATCCATCGTGTTCGTACCGCCGTGGGTGATCCGGCGTGGCTGATTACCCGTCACGCAGAGGTGCAGCGACTTTACGACGACGACCGGCTCGGCATGTCCCATCCCGAGCCGGATACCGCGGCGCGTCCGCACGAGTCGGCGTTGTTCGGCGGACCGTTGCGCAACTTCGATACCGAGCGGGCGGACCACGCCAGGAAACGTGCCCTGTTGCAACCGCACTTCACACCAAAGCGCTTGCAGGCCTTGCGCCCGGCGGTTGATGCCCTGACCGCTAGGTTGCTCGACGAGCTGGCGGCGAACGGGCAACCGGCAGATCTGCACGCCGCAGTGGCATTGCGGCTGCCGTTATTGGTGCTTTGCGAGCTGCTCGGCGTGCCCAACGAGGACAGTGAGCAGTTGCGCACATGGACCACCGACGGCGCCAACACCGGCGACCGCGCCCGCTCCGAACGGGGCCTCAGCCAGCTGTCCAGCTACAGCAAGCAGCTGGTCGCGCAGAAGCGACGGGACCCTGGCGACGACGTGATTTCCCGGTTGTGTGCGACGGAGGGGCTGTCCGATGACGAGGCCGCCCGCCTGTCGACGGGACTGCTGTGGGCCGGATACGAGTCCACGGTGCCCCGAATCGGCTTCGGAGCGTTGCTGTTGTTGGCTCATCGGGAACAGTGGCATGCGCTGGTGCAGAACCCGGCGTTGGCCCCGAAGGCGGTCGAGGAGACCCTTCGCGCGGCGCGGAGTGGCACCGCAGTGATCCCTCGCTATGCGCGGGTTGACATTGAGATCGACGGGGCCACCATCAAAGCCGGGGATCTTGTGCTGCTGGGTATCGGTGCGGCCAACCACGATCCGTCGGTTTTCGCCGACCCCGATCGGGTCGATATCACCCGAAAGCCGGCAGGACATCTCACCTTCGGTCACGGCGGCCGATTCTGCATGGGCGCGCCGCTGGCCCGGATTGAGCTGATGGCGGTGTTCTCTCAACTAGCTTCTCGGTTCCCGGCGATGCGGCTTGCGGTGGACGTGGAGGAGTTGAAACTGCGCACCGATGTGTTGTTCGGCGGGCTGGTCGAACTCCCCGTGCGGTGGTGAAATGTCGCAACCTGAAAAGCCTCGCCTGCTGTTCGTTCACGCGCATCCCGATGATGAAAGCCTGACAAATGGCGGCACTATCGCGCACTATGTTGCGCAGGAGGCGCACGTTCGCGTCGTGACTTGCACGCTCGGCGAAGAAGGCGAAGTCATCTGCGACCGTTACGCGTTGCTCGCCTCTGATCATGCCGACCAGCTTGGCGGCTACCGCATCGGCGAGCTCACCAAAGCGTTGAAAGCGCTCGGCGTTGCGGAACCCAGCTTCCTTGGCGGTCCCGGCCGCTGGCGCGATTCCGGCATGCCGGCCAAATCACCGGAACACCACACGTCGTTTGCCCACGCCGGAGATGACGCCGTCCAAGAACTCGTCGCGATCATCGACGAGATGCGTCCGCATGTCGTCGTCACGTATGACCCCAAGGGCGGCTACGGCCATCCCGACCATGTGCGGGCCCACCACATCACTGCGGCTGCAGTCGCGGCCGCCGATTGGCGGGTGCCGAAGTTCTATTGGACCGTTATCGCTTCCTGCGCACTGCGAGCCGGCCTCGACGCATTGTGCGACGTCCCGCCCGACTGGATCAGGGTGCCCGATCTCGTCGATTGGGGGTTCTGTTACGCGGACGGCGATATCGATGCAGTCATCGACGCGGGTGAGCACGTGCAGGCCAAGGTCGCAGCCCTTGCGGCGCACGCAACCCAGGTCGCCCTGGCGCCCGATCGCCGCTCGTATGCGCTCTCGAACAACGTCGCGCTGCCGATTCTGGCCGAGGAGCACTACATCCTCGCTGCCGGTCGCGCCGGACCACGTGACACCCGTGGCTGGGAGACGGACCTACTGGCCGGGCTGGACCTGCGATAAGTAGGACGCCGACGCGAACCCATGGCCTATTGCGAATACCGCCGCAACCGAGAACTATCAGCGGGGCGTTCTTGGCGGAGCTTTGCGTAACGCCAATCGGACTCGTCGAAGAACGGGGAAAACAACGGCCGCACCGACGGGTCTAAATTCCTGTACAACTCGTCATCCAGGTTGTAGCGGGGATCGCCGTACGGATAGTAGTAGTCGCTGCGGAAATAGCCGGCGGTCAGCATCGTGCGCGGTTCAGGTGTCGGGTTGGGCGTCCCGCGGTGCAGCATGCCGGGATCACGGATCATCAGGTCGCCGGGTCGCAGTTCGATCAATGTCGACGGGATGAGGCCGGCCAAGACCTCCACATCTGGGTTCGGGTCATCCTGGACGAACGGTTGGACGTTGAACTTGCGGAACATCTCGCTGCGCCAGAGGTGGCTTCCGCCAGCCCATACTTCGACGGGCCCGTTGTGCAGACCGCAATGCATCAGCGGGATGTTGACCAAACAGCCGGACACGTCGTCCTTGTCGTAGAAATCGATGTCGCGATGCGGCGCCTGGGTTGTTGATCCCTTGACGCAGGTGTCACTGGAGACCGATTTGCAGTAGTAGTCCGCGCCGAGCGTTTCCGCGATAATGGGATCTGCAAATGGGTTGCGTAGTACATATGTGCTTGCGAAAGGCCCTGTCAGTTTGGGGAATATCCGAAACCGCGAACGTCTCTCCCAGGACACGCTCTTGGTTCCGACCTGCAGGTCACTGGCTGATGTGTCGCGCTGCCCGGCCCGATAATGCCGCAGGCTCTCCGCATAGAGTTCCCCGAAGTTCGATCGAAGCTGCTCCACCAGTGACTCCGGCAGCGCCCCGTGCAGGATCACATACCCGCGAGCGTTTAACAGCAAGCTTCCCAGCCGAGTGTTTTCGGTCGAGAGCCTGCCCTCGCGGTGCTCGTGTTCGGAGACAACGACATTCAACTCGAGCGGGTCGATCGGTCCCGACAAATCATCCCTCCCACACATAACGCTTCATCTCCTTACCACATCGCAGTGCGGAGCATCTGTCATTCGCCGGGCCAGGCAGAGAGCTCGTTGAGCCCGCCGGCGTTCTCGCCGCGAAGGAGCGCGCAACGATAGACGAGAGGTAGGGACTCGACGAATGCCTCGGGTAGAACGCGCACCTGGGGAATGGTGACTCGCACGGCCAGCCCGATCCGCTGCGAGGCTCGCTCGGCGACGCTCGACGCGTGCAGCAGGCCCTCGTCGAAGATCACAAACTCGCCGGGCTTCATCACGATGCGCTCGAGCGGCAGGCTTCGATGATCGACGGGATGAAAGCGCGGGGTTCCGTAAGCGCCGCCTGAGCTCCACTCCTGAAACTCGAGACCGTACGTCGCGCAGAGCTCATCGCGCGATAGCCGGTGTGTCCCCGGCAAGAAGACCATGCAGTTTTCGTGCGAGGATTCGGTGATCGCGAACTGGGCGGACAGGTTCGTCTGGGGCTCGGCGAGCAGTGTCAGGTAGCGGTCTTGGTGCCACGGCAATCCGGCGTCCGGCAGTCCACTCTGGATGAAGAAGTTGCTGCGCCAGAGCAGGAGGTCGGGGCCGAGCAGCACCGCGAGACGCTCGACGAGCGCGGGATGGCGGCAGATCTTCGCGACCAGCGGCAGGTCGAGATGGCGGTTACGCATGTTGTGTCGAGGGGTCGCCGCCGAGCCGAGGCCTTCGGGAGGCTCGTGGACCTGCGGTTCGAGTTGCGCGCGGAGCTCGGCCATCTGGGCCGGTTCGTAGGCAGCGAAGGGGCCGAGGTAACCGCGCTCGCGGAACTTCTCGAGCTCGGTGCGCGAGAGGCCGAAGCCCGACGAGGAACCGCTGCCGTACGCGCCCGGGCGCGCGGCCCCGCTGAACTCGGCGAAAAACGGGTAGTCGCGCCCGCGGAAAAAGACGCGGCCGGTCGGCCCGTCGGCGGGAAGCGTCGCGGCCTCGCGAACGAAGGGATAAACAGCCTCGGGCTCCTGACCCTCGGGACACATTCCGGTTTTCGTCAGGCCTGGGATCACGGCGTTAACGAGGATGTCGTCGCCAGGAGGACCGATCTCGCGCGAGAGCGACTTCGTCAAGGTCACCAGTCCTGCCTTCGAGGCCGCATAGCCGGAAGCGAAGCCGCGCGGATTCTCGGCCTCGCGCGAGACAAGGTTGACCACCCTTCCGTAGCCCTGGGTTTTCATCTGACGCAGGACAATGTGCGTGCAGATCGCCGCGCCGACGAGGTTCACCTGGACCTGCTCGACCCACTCAGAAATCGGTTGTGCGACGAACTCCCCGCGGTGATTCACTCCCGCGTTGTTCACCAGCACGTCGATGCGCCCGAAGCGCCTGACCGCCGCCTCCACCGCGCTTGCGACGTCGGCATTCGAAGTTACGTCGCCAGGGATGGTCAGCAGTCGCCGGTCGGGCCGCGGCCGCTTTGCGCGCGAGCGGTTGAGCGCGACGACGAACGCACCGTCCTCGAGGAAGCCCGCTGCGAGCGCGCGGCCGATTCCACTTCCTGCGCCGGTGATCATCACGACTTTGCCCTGGAGAGACTCCACGATGCTAGGAGCTTACTTTCCAACTGAGTTGCCGAAAGCGCTTATTCGACAAAACGTCCGGCATCTACGAAAGGTCGTAGCCGTAGGTGGATGCGACCCGGTGGATTTCCTCGTCATCGATCAGCGACCGCAATGATCCGGGCAGCTCGGACCACCGACGAAGCTCTCGATCGGTTTCCCCGTAGCTCACATCGGTGTGGACTCGGTTGTCGAAAACTGTGTAATCGAAGGACTTCTCATCGAGTTCGCAATGCTTGGCGATCGCAGCGCTCCACCCGCGTGTATCGGCGATCAAGTCTTCGTACCGGACGGTGAGGATCAATTTGTGCAGATCGCAGTCTGCCTCGCTGCCGATGAAACTCTCGGAGACCTCCAGCCAATACCGCAGTGACTCTTCGGTATTGCGCCGCGTCCAGCCGGGATGGCCCTCCCAGTTATCCAAGCTTCGTAGCACGTCGCGTGGGTCTCGTACGATTTGGATCACCCGGAGCCGCGGGAACAGCCCCTGCAGCTGCCGGGCGTCATGCAGTCCGTAGCGGACTTCCTTGAACCCCCAGATCGGCCGGTCAAGCGCCAATGCCGGTTTGGCGAACAACGTCTCGATGAAAGCGCGGCAGGCGTTGTCGATATGGGAGTGTTCGGGCGTCAAGTTCGCGATGAAGCCCTGATAGCCACTGGTGGCCAGCTCATTTCGTGCGGCCACCGCTTCATGATCGGTCCAGAACCGAAGCCGTTCGACTGTCGCGAGGACTTGCCGCAATTGCCCGTCGTGCTCTCCCCAAATCATCACCCGTGGGTGCGAGCACAGCAATCGCTGGACCAGGGTGCTACCGCAACGCTGGCCGGCCGCAAGCACCAGCAGCGGCGTAGCCCTGTCTGTCATGCGGAGTGTCCCTCGCGCGGCATCGGCATCGGCATCGGCGACGGACGAAAGGCGAGTCGACGCATGAAAGCCTCTACTGGTGAAGTGTCGTTCGACAGGCTAACCCGACGGCCGTAATTGCGTCGGGAGAATCGAAATTCGGAGCCGACGGCGAGAGTCCACGAAGACGGGTGCGACTTCCCGATGGCTGTCGTAGTATCCAGACCTAGTTTTGGACCGAGTTTGGAAAAGGGTGTCGTGGCGGGTTCCTTCGCTGACATGGCGGCCCTCGTTGCGAGCGGCTCGATCAAAATCATTGAGCTGCAAGCGGTGCCTCGATCCATGTCGACGGCGCTGGGTAGGGCCCTGAACGAATCCGGCGCGACCAGTGTGTTCGTCAACGAGCCGTTCAACTTGCACAACGGCGACGTGAACATCGCCGCCGAACATGTGCTTTTGGCTGTCGAACCGGCCTTGTCCTCGGCGCGCGAACCGGTAGTGGTACTGACGAAGAATATTGCGGGCTTCCTTGCGGCCCCGGTGTTTCGAACCTGGCTCGACGTCTGCAGCGCGGTGGTGTGGTGTGTCAGGGATCCGCGCAAGCAGATATCGTCGCTAGTCACCCGTACGGTAAACGGCTTGTTGTTCGATGTTGGTTCCGATCGCCTCAAACAGAGTGACCTGCTTCCATCGCATGTGGCGGCGGCCACCGAGTGGCTGCGAAACAGTCAGGTATCGAAGGACTTTTCGCTGGCTGGTTGGCGTGCGATCGGTGCTCATTTCGGTGATAGCGCCGGGGGCTGCCCGAGTTTTGTGGCCGACGGATCGTTGTTTAGCCGCATGCCCGATCGGTTGTTGCCCTATCTGTGCAGTGAATTGGGGATCGAATTCCGCGATCGCATGATCGATGGCTGGGACGAGCCTTTTGTGAATGTGCACAGGCTTTACGACCCGGAGTACGACGACGCGGCTGACGCCTGGATCAAGCGGGCGGCCACCAGTCGCGGCGTCGAGCCGACCCAGAACCCACCCCTGGCAGAGTCGGTAATGCCCAAGGCATTGCGGGACTACATCTTCGGGGTCGCTGTCCCGACGTATGAGATGTTCATGCGTGCGTTCTATTCCCAAAGCCACCTGGCGCAGTACCGGCTCGCCCCGCATCACTGCCAGTTGCCGTGAACGACGTCAGACGGTCAGTTTCCGCCGTTGTGCCCGCAGGTGCCAGAAAGCCATCTCGATCTGGGCGCCGTCCTCCTCGGTACGCCAGACCGACGGCTTCAACGACGTGATATCCCAACCCCCTCCGCCCAGGACCTCCCAAAGGGTCGCCTCGGTCACCCCCGGCAGCTGCCGGGCCGCGGCCGGCGGATTCGCGTCCGAGAAGCAGCTGAGCAATAGGGTGGCGCCGTCCCTTGTGGCACGGTGCACTGCACTGGCGTAGCTGCGTTTGTCGTCGTCGTTGAGGCAGTGGAACATACTGTGGTCGATGACGGTGTCGAAGGCGTCGGTATAGCCGTCGAGGCTGGTGGCGTCGCCCACCGCGAACTTCACGTTCACGCCGGCGTCCTTGGCCCGGTTCTCGGCGGTGAGTAGAGCGGTCGGGGAGATGTCCAGCGCGGTCACCGAATGTCCATGCTGGGCCAGGTAAATGGCGTTGTCGCCGAGCCCGCAGCCGATGTCGAGAACGTCGCCCTGCACAACGCCTTGGGCGTGCCAGTTGATGACGGCCGCCTTGGGTGCCTTGGCATCCCATGGAATGCCGTCCTCCGGCGATCTGTCGCGGTAGAGGGCGTCGAAGTCGACGATCGGACAGCCCGACGATTCAGCAGGCCGACTTGGATCGCTCATTTCGCCAGCTTATCTCCGACTTACGCCCGGGTGATGAGGTAGTAAGCGCCGCGTCGGGCCATCAGCTCGGCGTGATTGCCATGCTCGACGATCCTGCCAGCTTCCACGACCAGAATGTTGTCGGCATCGCGGATAGTCGAAACACGATGGGCGACGATGAAACTCGTGCGATCGCGACGAAGCTCGTGGGTGGCTTTTGCAATGAGCGCCTCAGTGCGGGTGTCGACCGAACTGGTCGCCTCGTCGAGGATCAAAACCCGGGGGCGGGCAAGGAACGCCCGTGCGATCGTGATCAGCTGTCTCTCGCCCGCGCTGATATTGCTGTCGTCGTCGCTGATCTGCGTCTGGTAGCCATCCGGCAGCGAGTGCACAAATCGGTCGACGTAGGCCGCCTTGGCAGCTTCCACTACCTCGTCTTCGCCTGCATCCGGGCGCCCGTAGGCGATGTTCTCCGCGATCGTCCCGCCGAACAACCAAGTGTCCTGCAGCACCATGCCGATCTGAGACCGCAGCGAATGGCGGCCGACCGATGCGATATCGATGCCGTTGAAGAGGATTCGGCCCGAGTCGACCTCGTAGAACCGCAGGAGCAGGTTCACCAGTGTGGTTTTGCCCGCCCCGCTCGGTCCGACGATCGCTACCGTGCTGCCCGGTTCGGCGACGAACGATAGATCCTCGATCACCGGAGTACCCGGGCGGTACGCGAAACTCACGTGCTGGAACTCGACCCGTCCGCCCGGGCGATGACCGTTGAGCGGCGGAAGCGCCAGTGTGCGGTCCGGCGAATCCTCAGCCGCGTCGAGCAGTTCGAACACCCGCTCGGCGCTGGCAACCCCGGACTGCAAGGTGCTGTACATCGCAGCCACCTGGGTCAGTGGCCAGTTGAACTGGCGGATGTACTGGATGAAGGCCTGGATGCTGCCCACGGTGATCTGTCCGGTAGCCATCTGTAGACCGCCCACCACCGCGATGGCAACGTAGCCGAGGTTGCCGATGAACATCGTTGCCGGCGCCACCAGAGCGGACAGGAACTGGGCACCAAAACTGGCCTGGTAAAGCTCGTCGTTGAGCTTGCGAAACTGCTCTTGCGCCTCGTCCTGGTGGCCAAACGTCTTGACCAACGTGAAACCGCTATAGGTCTCCTCGATGTGAGCATTGATGCGCCCGGTGCTGGCCCACTGGACGCGAAACAGCCGCTGCGCGCGTCGGGCGATGGCCCGCGTCACCAGCAGCGACAGCGGCACCGTCAGCAGTGTGATCATGGTCAGCAGTGGCGAAATCATCAGCATCATCACCAACACCATCGCCACCGTCAGCACGGAGGTCAGAAAGTCGCTGATCGTCATCGACAGCGACATTTGGATGTTGTCAATGTCGTTGGTGAGCTGGCTCAGCACTTCACCCCGCTGGCGTCCATCGAAATACGCCAGCGGCAGCCGATGCACCTTCTCCACAACATCGGTGCGCAATGCCCTCATCGTTCGTTGCACCGTAGCGTTGAGCAGGCGTGCCTGCAACCAAACTAGAAGCGCAGCAAGCAGATACAGCGCGAGGGCCAGGCCCAGAGTTGTCCCGATTTCATCGAAGTTCGCACCCTGCCCCGGTACCACGTTCATCCCCGCGAGCAACTCGGCAAACGTGTTGTCACCGCGCTCCCGGGCCTCGACGATGGCCTGCGTCTTGGTGATCCCCGGGGGTAGTTGCCGCCCGATCTCGCCGCTGAACAGCAGATCGGTGGCGTGGCCCAGGATCCGGGGCACGGCAACGCCGATCGCGATGCCGCTGATCCCCAGCATGATCGCCGCGACGCCCAGCCGACGTTGTGGCGCCAACCGCTTCACCAAGCGGATCGTTGCACCTCGGAAGTCACGCGATCGTTGTGCGGGGGTTTGGACCACCCCGCTTATCGGTCTGTTGACGATCGCCTCGGTCATTGCTGACCTTCGAGTTCGGCGGCCAGCGACTGCGAATCGGCGAACTCCGCATATGTGGGGCAGTCGACCAGCAGCGATTCATGAGCGCCCATGCCGACCACCCGCCCATCCTCGATGACGATCACCTGGTCGGCTAGGGCAGCAGTCGAAATCCGCTGTGTGACAACTATGACGGTCGATTTCGCAGAGATCTCCCGCAGCGACGTCCATACGTCGGCGTCGGTGTGCGCATCGAGGGCGGAGAACGCGTCATCGAATAGGTAGATGGCCGGGCGGCGGATGACTGCCCGGGCGATCGCCAGCCGTTGCCGCTGGCCGCCGGAAAAGTTGATGCCGCCCTGGGCGACCCGCATCTGCAGCCCGTCGTGATGCGCCCGCACGAGCCCGTCGACTGCCGCCACCCGTAATGCTTCCCACATCTGGTCGTCGGTGACCATCTGTCCTGGGCTCGCGCCGTAGCGCAGGTTGTCCGCGACGGTGCCCGAAAACAGGTAGCCCCGCTGGGGCACCAGCCCGATCGCCGACCACAGTTGCCCGATGTCGAAGTCACGCACGTCGACACCGTCGATGAGGACTGCGCCGGCAGTCACGTCGTACAGCCGGCAGATCAGTGACACCAGCGTCGACTTACCCGAACCGGTGCTGCCGACGACGGCGCTGGCAGTACCGGGCTGGGCGGTGAACGAAATGCCTTGCACCACTGGGCGGTCCGCGTCCGGGTAACGGAATGTCACGCTGTCTAGGCGCACAAGGCCATCGACAGGGCGCGATGGGTGAACCGGATCCTCGGGGCTATGGATCAGCGGACCGGTGGACAACACCTCGGTGATTCGTTCGGCGCACACGGAAGCTCGCGGTACCAAAATCAACGTCATCGACGCCGTCAATACCGCCATCAAGATCAGCGTGAAGTAGGACAGGAAGGCGATCAGTGAGCCAACATGCATCTGCCCCTGATTGATGCGCAGTCCGCCGAACCAGATCAGCGCGACACTCGAGCAGTTGATTGTCAACGTGGTCACCGGCAGCATCAGCGCCTGCCAATTGCCGGCAATCAGCCAGGTGTCCGACAACGCGGAATTCACCTGCCGGAACCGTTCCCGTTCGAACGGTTCCCGCGCGAAGGCCCTGATGACCCGGATGCCGGATAGCTGCTCGCGCATGATCCGGCTGATGTCGTCGATCAGTGTCTGCATGCTGCGGAAGATCGGGAACATGTGCGACAAGATCCGGACATTGACCACGGCCACAACCGGAACGCTGACCAGGAGCAGCCACGTCAGCCGGCCGTCCAGGCGAATAGCCATGAAGATTCCGCCGACGCACATGATGGGGGCCGTGACCAGCACGGTGGAGGTCATGTACACCAGGAACTGGATCTGCCGGACGTCGTTGGTGGTGCGCGTCAACAGCGACGGCGCGCCGAACCGGGTCATCTGATGTTCGGAGAGCGTGGCGGTGTGACTAAATATCGCCTCGCGAAGGTCGCGCCCGAACCCCATCCCAGTTTGTGAGCCGAAGTAGATCGCCGCAGTCGCGCATAGCAACTGCAGTCCGGTGACCGCGACCATCAGCCCGCCCAGCCTGACGATGGTGGTGATGTCGCCCTTGGTAACGCCGTTGTCGATGATCACGGCGTTGATCGTCGGCAGATACAGCGACGCGAGGGTGCTGATCAGCTGTAGCACCACCACCGCAGCGACCAGCGCTCGGTACGGCCGACCGTACTTGCGCAGTAGTGCCAACAACATCTGCGTACTACCGCCGGCTCATGTTGAGCGGGTGTGGGCTTTGTCATGCAACGGCACCGGATCTTCGGTGTCGATCGGCACCCGGGTGCCGAGGATCGCCAGCTGATCATCGTAGGCGTCACCAGTCCACTGCTCGGTCGCGGCGGCGCAATGCTGAGTGAATTGCGTTGGGCCGGTGGTGTTGCCGCCATGGAACACGTAGGTGTACAACCGGGGTTCGTCGAGAATCACGACGCGTTGGGATCGCCACAGGCGGTAGGCGACGGGCGGATCTTCGCCTCGATGCAGAGCTGGGTAACGCGGCATCTTGTCCTTGGCGCAGATCATCGATCCCTCCCACGTTCGGCGGAAGGAGAGCGCCAGGATGCGCCGGGCCGGCCACCATAGTTGCAGCCGGGCAAGAAAACACGCGTCGGCGCCCAGCGAGGTGATCGCATTCATCTGGATGCTGAGGCGGTCGGGGTCGTAGAGGTCGTCGTCGTCCCAGATGCAGACGTACTGGCCGGCCGACTTCTCCACCGCCAGGTTGCGCAGCTCGCCCATCGAACGTCCGGCTTGAGGCTCGCGGTGCAGCTTGATTTTGCGGATTCGGATCGCCTCAACGCCCTGCTGAAGTCGATCCGAGTCGCTGCCGTCGAGGACTACCAATTCGCGGTTCGGATAAGACTGTGCGATGAAACACTCGATGGCGCGCTCGGCCAGGCGTGGCCGGTCGTTGGTCACCATCAGGCAGGAGACCAGCGGTGCGTCGGTGCTGTCCCATTGATGATCGATGTCGATGTGTCCGGCATCGATGTTGCAGCCGTTGTCACTGAGCGTGTAGGACGCGGCGGGGTAGACGCGGGCGTTCGGGCTAGAACCGTTTGTCGTCAAGGCGCCTCCCGGAATGCGTTTGCGTCACGCCGAAGTCGCGGACTCCCCGGATAACGCATCGCTGTGGCGCGCGGGATCGGGTCGGCGGGCCACCAGCACCACTTTGCCGTCGCCCGAGGCGCGCTGGTAGCTCTCGTCGTGCAGATAGTCGGCTTGCAGCTGGATATCGGCGAGCCCGACCATCCGCGCCCAATTGGCAATGCGGTACGGGTCGGTGTGGAAGAAATTTCGGACATCCAGGACGTGCCGTCCCGACGATTTGTCGACACCGGAAAGGGCGAACAAGTCGCTGTCCTCCTGGCCGTGCCGTGGCAGCCACGACGACCACGCAGTGCCATTTCCATTGCTGGACTGGGGTAGTCGCATGCGGTCGCGTAGTTCGACTATTAAGACTCCGCCGGGCCGGAGGTGTTCATTGGCCAGGCGCAGCACTCGCACGATGTCTTGTGGCTCTTCAATGGAGTGTAGGGCGCCGTTCATGCATACGATGGCATCGAATCGTTGGTCGAGCTTCAGCGATCGGATGTCGCCCTGCAGGAATGTTCCTTCCGGCACCTTGCGCCGGGCCACCGCGAGAAGGGCCTCGCTGCTGTCGAGACCCGTGACCTGCACACCCCGATCGGCTAGCAACCGGGCCAGCGACCCGGTGCCCGTACAGAGATCGAGCACCGAAGGTGTGGAGATACCAGTGAGGCGGTCGACCACGAAAGCGGCCCCCTGGGTGGTGATCTCTTCACGTTCGTAGATGCCGTCGTAAATATCGGCATCGGTGAGGTGGGAATCAGCGTCGGACGGCACGGTTGGGGACGCCGAAAGGGTCGAGCGCAATATCTCTTCGCCACCGGCCTCCTGAGCCATGTTGCGGCCCATCCACGAGAACATATCCGACATCGACAACAACATGTCACGCACTCCGTCTTGGAAGGTCATAACGTCGATGTCGGAGTTCACGTACAGGCTGGCAACTTCCAGCAGCTGGGCGGTGTGTTCCGGGTCCAGTATGCAGTGGATCGGGAAGTACTCGATGGTGTGGTCGTCGACGCCCGGGAAGGTCTTGCGCAACCCTTCAATGTATTTCGTGAAGACACCCGGGAGCACGCATTCGATTGCGGCGAACCGGCCGAGTGACCAGACGATCGGTTCGTTGTCCTGAATTTCGAAACGCTTGAACCGCAACTCGGGTACCCGAAACGCCCCGTCGTCTTCGTGAACATCGACCCGCGAACAGCCGATCCCCCGCATAAACCGCATGAAGAGCTCTACATGAGCCTCCGAGGGGTTGAGCTCGCCGTGTTCGGAATAGATGTTGTTCAACAGCAGAATGCGGGCGCGATGGTCGTCGACGCGCGCGGTGACCTTCAAGAAGGCCTGATTGAACCGATTGCTCCCGGGAAGCATCTTGATCGCCCACCAGCGAATTGCATCCTGGCTGAAACCGCCCTTCGAGAAGCGTTCGAGGAATGGGTGGCTTTCCAGCGGCCATTCAGCAATCGCGCCTTCCAGCGCCGCCATGAGCTGGCCCTTCACGTCTACGGTTGGCGTGGTCACAGGTGCCTCCAAGGTTTGACTCGTCGCTGTCAATACCGAATGCCGATCGGCGGATGTTACCCAAAGCAAAGACACGAGAGGCCCTGAATGGCGAACATTTCGAGTGATTTCGACGATTTAGGTGCCCAGAGTCGGTTTCTCAGGTCACAGGCAGGCAAGCGCCATTTTTATGCCAATCGGCCATACCGCCCGCTGTCGCGACTTGTCCGCGCGCGATTGGGCGGCGGGGTCTAACGCCGGGTCATCCGGTAGTAGGCGCCGCGGCGGGCCAGCAGTTCGCCGTGGCTGCCCTGCTCGACGATCTTGCCCGACTCCATCACCAGGATCACGTCCGCGTCGCGGATCGTCGAAAGACGATGGGCGATAATGAAACTCGTCCGATCGCGGCGAAGCTCGTGAGTGGCCTTCGCGATCAGCAGCTCGGTGCGGGTGTCCACCGAGCTGGTCGCCTCGTCCAGGATCGAGCAGCTGCGGGCGGGCCAGGAATGCCCGCGCGATGGTGATCAGCTGCCTCTCGCCGGCGCTGATGTTGCTCGCCGCCGTCGCTGACCCGGGTGTCGTAGCCGTTCGGCAGCGTGTGCACGAACCGGTCCACGTAGGCCGCCTTGGCCGCGTCGATCACCTCGTCGTCGCTGGCGTCGGGCCGTCCGTAGGCGATGTTCTGCGCGATCGTCCCGCTGAACAGCCAGGTGTCCTGCAGCACCATCCCGATGCGCGATCGCAGCGAATGCCGGCTGACCGTAGCGATGTCGACGCCGTCGATCAGGATCCGGCCGGAGTCGACGTCGTAGAACCGCATCAGCAGATTCACCAGCGTGGTCTTGCCCACCCCGGTCGGTCCGACGATCGCGACGGTGCTGCCCGGCTCGGCGGTGAACGACAGGTCCTCGATCACCGGTGTGCCGGGCTGGTAGCCGAAGCTGACGTGGTCGAATTCCACTCGTCCCGTTGGGCTTTCGCCGTCGGGCGACGGGCAGAGACGCCGAGCGGTCCGGCGATTCCTCGGGCTCGTCGAGCAATTCGAAGACCCGCTCGGCGCTGGCCACCCCGGATTGCAGCGTGTTGTACATCGAGGCCACCTGATTCAGCGGTGCGTTGAACTGGCGCACGTACTGGATGAACGCCTGGATGCTGCCCACGGTGATCTGCCCGGTCGCCACCTGCACGCCGCCGACGACCGCGACCGCCGACGTAGCTGAGGTTGCCGATGAACGTCGTCGCCGGCGCCACCAGCCCGGAGATCAGCTGGGCGCCGAAGCTCGCCTGGTACATGTCGTCGTTGAGTCGGCGGAACTCGTCCTCGATCCGGGCGCGCTGGCCGAACGTCCTGACCAGGGTGAAGCCGCTGTAGCTCTCCTCGATGTGGGCGTTGAGCCGGCCGGTGTTGGTCCACTGCGCGACGAACAGCCGCTGGGACCGCCGGGCGATCGCCCGGGTCACCACCATCGACAGCGGCACGGTCAACAGGGTGATGCCCGGTCAGCAGCGGCGAGATCGTCAGCATCATCAGCAGCACGGTCGCGACGGTCAGCACCGCGCTCAGCAGTTGGGTGATCGTCATCGACAGCGACGTCTGCAGGTTGTCGATGTCGTTGGTGACCCGGCTGAGCACCTCGCCTCGTTGCCGGGTGTCGAAGTAGGCCAGCGGCAGCCGGTGCACCTTGTCCTCGACGTCGCGCGCGCAGCGCCTGCAGCGATGCGTCGCACGGTCACGTTGAGCAGCCGGGCCTGCGCCTAAATCATCAGCGCGGCAACCAGATACATGCCCAGCGCCAGCGCCAGTGTGCGGGCGACCGCGTCGAAGTCGACACCCGTGCCCGGGAACCACGTGCATCCCGGACAGCAGGTCGGCGAAGGCGTTGTCGCCGCGCGCCCGCGCCGCGGCGACGGCCTGGTCCTTGGTGATGCCCGCGGGCAGCCGGCGGCCGATCACGCCGTTGAACAACAGGTCGGTGGCGTGGCCGAGGATCCGCGGGACCACGACGCCGATGACGGTGCCCAGCGATGCTCAGCGCGATCACCGCAACGGCCGTGCGCCGTTGCGGCGCAAGCAGTTTCACCAGGCGGACGGCCGAGCCCGCGAAGTTCCGCGGGCCGCATGGCCGGGGGAGCGGCGCGCGCCGCCGCGTCGCCGCGGTCACCGCGGGCCACCCACTTCGGCGTCCAGCGACTGCGATTCGGCGAACTCCCGGTAGGTCGGCGCAGTCCGCCAGCAGCGATTCGTGCGTGCCCGCGCCGACGCACTCGCCCGTCCTCGACGACGATCACCTGGTCGGCGTCGATGATGGTCGAGATGCGTTGCGCGACAACGATCACTGTCGCATCCGCGGCGATCTCGGCCAGCCTGGCGCGCACCAGCGCGTCGGTGTGCACGTCGAGTGCGGAAAACGCGTCGTCGAACACGTAGATCGCCGGACGGCGGATCACCGCCCGCGCGATCGCCAGTCGCTGCCGCTGTCCGCCGGAGAAGTTGATCCCGCCCTGCGCGACGCGCATCTGCAGGCCGTCGGCGTGCGCCCGCACGAATTCGTCGGCGGCCGCGACGCGCAGCGCCTCCCACATCTCGTCCGTCGGTGGCGTCCGCCTTGCCGTACCGCAGGTTGTCGGCGACGGTCCCGGAGAACAGGTAGCCGCGTTGGGGCACCAGCCCGATCGTCGACCACAGCTCGTCGACGTCGCGGTCGCGCACGTCGACGCCGTCGACCCGGACGGCGCCGTCGGTCACGTCGTACAACCGGCAGATCAGCGCCACCAGCGTCGACTTTCCCGAACCGGTGCTGCCGATGACGGCGGTGCTGGTGCCGGGCCGCGCGGTCAACGAAATATCCTGCAGCACAGCGCGATCCGCGCCGGGGTAGCGGAACGACGCATGGTCGAGCCGAACCACTCCGCGGTCCTCGGGCGACGGCTGCACCGGATTGGCCGGATTGCTGACCGCCGGAGTCGTCGACAGCACCTCGGTGATCCGTTCGGCGCACACCGAGGCCCGCGGCAACACCATCATCGGTCATCGTCGCCATCAGCACGGCCATCAGGATCTGGGCGAAGTAGACGAGAAACGCGATCAGCGACCCGACCTGCATCTGGCCGCTGTCGATGCGCAGGCCGCCGAACCAGATCAGCGCGACGCTGGAGCAGTTGATGGTCAGCGTGGTGACCGGCAGCATCAACGCCTGCCAGTTGCCGGCGTCCTGCGCGGTGTCGACAGCGCGACGTTGGCGTCGTCGAACCGCTGCCGCTCGAACGGCTCACGCGCGAACGCGCGCACCACCCGCATGCCGGACAGCTGCTCGCGCATCACCCGGTTGATGTTGTCGATCAGCCGCTGCATGCTGCGAAAGAGCGGCAGCGTGCTGCGAGATGATCCAGTAGTTGGCCACCACCAGCACCGGGACGCTGACCAGCAGCAGCCAGGACAGCCCGGCGTCCTGATGGATGGCCATGAAGATTCCGCCGACGCACATGATCGGCGCGGCGACCAGCACCGTGCAGGCCATCTGCACCAGGAACTGGATCTGGCGGACGTCGTTGGTGGTGCGGGTCAGCAGTGACGGCGCGCCGAACCGGGCGGTCTCGTGCTCGGAGAACGTGGTGACGTGGTGGAACATCGCCGAGCGGAGGTCGCGGCCGAAGCCCATCCCGGCGCGGGAGCCGAAGTAGACCGCACCCACCGCGCACAGCACCTGCAGCGCCGGTCACCGCGAACATCAGCCCACCGAGCCGGACGATGGTGGCGGTGTCGCCTTTGGCGATGCCGTCGTCGATGATCGTGGCGTTCACCGTCGGCAGGTACAGCGAGGCCAGGGTGCTGACCAACTGCAGCGCCATCACCGCCGCGACCAGCCATCGGTACGGCCGCACAAACTGGCGCAGCAGTGCCAGGAGCATCTGGTAACTGTTGCATACAAGAAACCACAGCTCACCGCGTGTGCGATGGTTGCCCAAAGGTGGTGCCGCTACAGTGCAACCTGTGATCACCAGAAGGTGCGGGTAGCGGTGCGGCGGAACGTGGCGGCGCTGGCGTGCGCGGCGGCAGCCTTGGTTCCGATGGCGGCCGCGTGCTCTGATTCCGGCTCCAACCAGTCCCAGTCGCCCGGGTCGACGGCGCCGTCGTCCGGGCAGGGCAGTCATGGTCCGTTGTTCCCGCAGTGCGGCGGTGTCAGCGACGAGACGGTGGACAAGCTGACGCAGATCAACGGACTGGTCAACACCGCCAAGAACTCGGTGGGCTGCCAGTGGCTGGCCGGCGGCGGCATCCTCGGCCCGCACTTCTCGTTCTCCTGGTACCGCGGCAGCCCGATCGGGCGCGAACGCAAGACCGAGGAATTGTCGCGTTCCAGCGTCGAAGACATCAACATCAGTGGCCATGGCGGCTTCATCGCTGTCGGTAATGACCCGCAGTTGGGTGACTCGCTGTGCGAGGTCGGAATCCAGTTCAACGACGACTTCTTCGAATGGTCGGTGAACTTCAACCAGAAGCCCTACCCCGACGCCTGCAACATCGCCAAAGAGTTGGCGCGTCAAACGATTGCGAATGGCAAATGAGTGTCAGCATGCGTCGTCGGTTCTTGGTGAGCGTGGCGGTGCTGGCCACCGCGTTGTCCGTGTCGACCGGCTGCACCAAGTCGGTCGAGCGGCACGGCGCAGAAAGCGGGCGCCGGCTGATTCGCCGCGCAACAACAATTCCGAGCAGCAGTATCCGAACCTGCAAAAGGAATGCGAAGTCCTGACCACCGACGTGCTGGCCAAGACGGTGGGCGCCGACCCGCAAGACATTCAGAGCACGTTCGTCGGCGCGATCTGCCGCTGGCAGGCGGCCAATCCCGGCGGCCTGATCGACATCACCCGGTTCTGGTTCGAGCAGGGCAGCCTCGCCAACGAGCGCAAGGTCGCCGAGTTCCTGAAGTACCAGATCGAGAACAAGACGATCGCCGGCGTGGCCTCAATCGTGATGAAGCCCAATGATCCCAATGGCTCGTGCGGTGTCGCCAGCGACGCGGCCGGTGTGGTCGGCTGGTGGGTCAACCCCCAGGTCCCGGTATCGACGCCTGCGCGCAGGCCCTCAAACTCATGGAGCTCACGCTCTCGACCAATTCCTGATTTTCACCACTGAACTGTCAGTGCGCTGGTGGAGCATGCCGGTGCACTGGATTTCGCATGCCTAATGCGCATATGTTCACCAAACCGATTGAGAGAGTTAAGCCTTATTGACACGTGAAACGGTTACGGGCCAATAGTGCGGCCCTATACGATCGACGAATGTCTGAAACACCCTCGACACGAGCCATTGTCCGCTACGGAGGACACCACCACCGAATCTGTCGCCGCGCCAGCCGCCGCGCCGGTGGCCACACCTGCCACGTCTCACGCCGCACGCCCGTCGAAGCTGCCCTTCCGGTTGGCCGTCGCAGCGTTGGTGCTGGCGATCCTCGGCGTCGCGGGCGCTGCTTACGGATACTTTTACCCGAACGAGAGCGCAGCGGCCGCGGGCAAATACAGCGACCAGCAGCGCAACGACGCCAAAAAGCACATCTGCGAGACCTTCAAGATCGTCGACCGCGCCGTGGTCAGGAACTCACACCTGAAGAACCCGGACAACGGTGGGCCGATCGGCGCGCTCTCGGTCGCGACCGCACAGCGCTTCGCCTTCTACGACGGTGGGGATTTCCTGCGCGACCGGGTGGCCGCAGAACCGGCGACCCCGAAAGACCTGGCGGACAACGCAAACGCGCTCGGAACCCAGCTTGAAGAACTCAGCATCGGCTATCTTGCCGGCGCGCAGGACTTCGCTCAGGACGAGCTGCGTCAAAACCTCGACGACAAGATCAAGAAGATCGTCGAGATCTGCAAGTAACCATCGTCGTTGCCGCTAACGCGGCACGTGAAAATCGGCCAGCTGGGCGGACCCGAGTTCGAGGTCCGTCCAGCTGCCGTTCAGCCGTAGTACTGCCATGGCCGACGTCAGGAAATTTGACCGAAATACGTTCGGCGGCATCCGCGTTGATCGTCAACGGGTTGGCCAATCCCAAGGCCAGCTGCGTCATCGTGGGCTCGTGTCCGACCACCAGCAACACCGAGACGTCGTCGCCGACGCCGTTGATCTCGTTCGATCACCATGCCCGGTGAGGCGTCGTAGAGCCGGTCGTCGTAGCGGACCGGTGCGTCAATGCCGGTGCGCGCCAGGGTTTCACGGGTGCGGGTCGCCGTCGAGCAGAGCACCGCGTCGAACGTGGGCAGGTGGGCGCGCAGCCAGTCACCTGCCAACCCGGCTTCGCGTCTACCGCGAGATGCCAGCGGTCGGTCGTGGTCGGCGACCCCGTCGGGATAGGCCGACTTGGCGTGGCGTAGCAGCACCAGCGTGCGTTCGTGGTCGCTCACTCGATCGAGGGTACTTTCCGCGCCGGCCCACGCCGGGGCTGATGTGGCTGATGTGACGCCTGCGCATCGATGAGGCGCGGCGCCGCCGACGAGTGCCGGACCTGCCGATTGAGGTCCCCGGACTTGTCGGCGGGCGGTCCTAAACTCGCGGTGCCCGGTCGCCTCCGGCCGGCATCTCGCAGAAGGGACGCCGGATCGCAATGCGATTCGTGCACACCGCCGACTGGCAACTCGGCATGACCCGTCACTTCCTGGCGGGCGAAGCGCAACCGCGCTACTCGGCCGCCCGGCGTGACGCGGTGGCCGGACTCGGTCCGCTGGCGGCCGACGCCGGCGCGGAGTTCGTCGTGGTGGCCGGTGACGTCTTCGAAGACAACCAGTTGGCGCCGCAGGTCATCAGCCAGTCGCTGGAAGCCATGCGCGCCATCGGGATTCCCGTCTACCTGCTTGCCCGGCAACCACGATCCGCTGGACGCGTCATCGGTGTACACCAGTGCGCTGTTCATCGCCGAGTGCCCGGCCAACGTCACGGTGCTCGACCGGCCCGGCATCCACGAGGTCCGGCCCGGACGTGCAGATCGTCGCGGCGCCGTGGCGCTCCAAAGCGCCGACCACCGACCTGGTCGCCGACGTGCTCGGGATCTTGAGGGCCTGCCCTGCGACGGAGTCACCCGGGTGCTGGTCGCGCACGGCGGCGTCGACGTGCTCGACCCCGATCCCACCAAGCCGTCGCTGATCCGGCTGGCCGGCGTGCAGGACGCGTTGGCCCGCGGCGCAATTCACTACGTAGCGCTGGGCGACAAGCATTCGCTGACCGACGTGGGCAGCACCGGCCGAGTCTGGTACTCGGGCTCGCCGGAGGTCACCAACTACGACGACGTCGAAGCCGATCCCGGCCACGTGCTGATCGTCGACATCGACGAGGCGGATCCGCAGCGTCCGGTGACCGTCGAGGCCCGCACGCGTGGGCCGCTGGCGGTTCAGCACGCTGAACCGGCAGGTGGACAACAGCCGCGACATCGCCGACCTGGACATGAATCTCGACCTGATGCCCGACAAAGACCGAACTGTGTTGCGGCTGGCCCTGATTGGCTCGCTGACCGTCACCGACCGCGCCGGGCTGGACGCCTGCCTGGACAAGTATTCGCGGTTGTTCGCGTCGCTGCGGGTGTGGGACAGCCACAGCGATCTGGCGGTGATCCCGGCCGACGGCGAGTTCAGCGACCTGGGCATCGGTGGGTTCGCCGCCGCGGCGGTCGAGGAGTTGGTGGAGGTCGCGCGCGACGGTGACGACGAGACCGCGGGCGACGCGCAGGCGGCGCTGGCGTTGTTGTTGCGGCTGACCGACCACGGCCAGCAGGGGCGGGGTGCGGCATGAAATTGCATCGCTTGGTTCTGAAGAACTACCGCGGCATCGACCACCGCGAGATCGACTTTCCCGATCACGGGGTGGTCGTGGTGTCGGGCGCCAACGAGATCGGCAAGTCGTCGATGGTCGAGGCGCTCGATCTGCTGCTGGAGTCCAAGGATCGGTCGACGAAGAAAGAGGTCAAGCAGGTCAAGCCGACCCACGCCGACGTCGGATCCGAGATCACCGCCGAGATCAGCGCGGGCCCTTACCGTTTCATCTATCGCAAGCGCTTCCACAAGAAGTCCGAGACGCAGCTGACGGTTCTGGAGCCGCGCCGCGAACAGCACAGCGGCGACGAGGCGCACGACCGCGTGCAGGCCATGCTGGCCGAGACCGTGGACACCGAATTATGGCATGCCCAAAGGGTTTTGCAGTCCGCGTCGACGGCGGCGGTGAACCTGTCGGGTTGCGACGCGCTGACCCGGGCGCTCGACGTCGCCGCCGGTGACGCGGCGGCGCTGTCAGGAACCGAGCCGCTGCTGATCGAGCGGATCGACAGCGAATACGCCCGCTACTTCACCCCGACCGGCCGCCCCACCGGCGAATGGACGACGGCGATCAAGGCGCTGGAAGCCGCCGACCAGGAAGTCGAGCGCTGCGCCGCGGCGGTCGCCGAGGTCGACGAGCGGGTGCAGCGCCACGCCGCGCTGACCGCCGAGCTGGCCGAGCTGACCGAGCAGCGGCAGGCCGCCGGCGCCCGGCAGACCGCCGCCCAGGCCGCCGCCGACGCGCATCGCGCGGCTCACCGAGCAGGTGCGGGAAGCCGAGCTGATCGCCGCCGCCGCGATCGCGACCAGCACCGCGTCGACCGCCGCCCACACCGAGCGGGCCCGGCTGCGTGCCGAAAACGACTCGCGCACAGCCGCAGTCGCCGCCCTGGAAGACGAAGCCCGCGAGGCCACCGAAGCGCAAGCGATGGCGCGCGATGTCACCGTCGAGGCCGACGCCGGCGTCGAGCGGGCCGACCAGGCTCTCGCCGCCGCACAGCAGCGCGCCGAGACCGCGCGGCGCCTCGTCGACGACCTGGCCCGCCGCGAAGAGACTCAGCGCCTGGCCGCCAAGCTCGACGAAGATCGACGCCGCGCTGAGCGAGCGGGACGCGGTTGTGAAAGAGCTGTCCACGATCGCTGTGACCGACGACCTGCTGCGGCAGATCGAACAGGCCGCCGCAGCGGTCGAGCGGACCGAGAGCCAGCTCGCATTGGTTTCGGCGACAGTCGAATTCGTCGCGGCCGCCGACATCGAACTGGTCATCGGCGATCAGCGGGTGTCGCTGCCGGCCGGCCAGAGCTGGTCGACCGTTGCCAACACGGCGACCGAGGTCGAGATTCCCGGCGTCGTGACCGCCCGCGTCACGCCCGGCGCGTCCGCGCTCGACATTCAGGCGCAATACGCTGCGGCGCAAGAGAAGTTGGCTGCCGCGCTGGCAGCGGCACAGGTCGCCGATCTGGCCGCGGCGCGGCACGCCGATCAGCGCCGCCGCGAATTGCAGAGCACCCGCGACCAGCTCACCGCCACCCTGGCGGGCTTGTCCGACGACGACGACGTCGAGCAGTTGCGCTGCCGGTTGGCGGAATTGCATTCTCAACCTGCGCTTTCCGACGATGTCGACGCCGGCGCTGCGCGCGCCGAACTCCTCGAGGCGGTCGCGGCCCGCGCCCAGGCCGACGTCGACTGCGAAACCCACCGCAAAGTCGCGGCGTTGGCGATGAACAAGCTCACCGAGATATCCACGCAGGCAACGCGTGTGCAGGACAAGCTGGTCGACCCAGCGCGCCGAGCTTGTCGCCGTCGCCGACCGGCTGGCCGAACAGCGGGCCACAGTGCCCGACGAGAAGCTGGCCGCAGCCGTCGACGCCGACGCGGCAGCCGCAGACACCGCCGCGGCCCGTGTCGCCGAGCTGTCGGAACAGTTGGCCGCGAAGGCACCCGAGGCCGTCGCCGCCGAGCTGGCCGACGCCGTCGAGGCAGCTGCCGCGCTTGGGTCAGCGGCACGACGACGTCACCCGCACGCTGCACGAGATCGCCGCGCAGCTCACGGTATTCGGCACCGAAGGCCGCAAAGGCAAGCTCGATGCCGCCGAGATCGACCGCGAGCACGCCCGCAGCGAGCACGACCGGGTTGGTCGCCGGGCCCGCGCGGTGCAGATGCTGCGCGAGGTGATGACGCGTCACCGCGACACCACCCGGCTGCGCTATGTCGAGCCGTTCCGCGCCGAACTGCAGCGGCTCGGCCGTCCGGTTTTCGGCCCGAGCTTCGAGGTCGACGTCGACAGCGACCTGTGCATCCTCAACCGCACGCTCGACGGTCGCACCGTCCCGTACGAGTCGCTGTCGGGCGGGGCCAAAGAGCAACTCGGCATCCTGGCGCGGCTGGCCGGCGCGGCGCTGGTCGCCAAGGAGGACGCCGTCCCGATCCTGATCGACGACGCGCTCGGCTTCACCGACCCCGAGCGGTTGGTCAAGATGGCCGAGGTGTTCGACACCCTGGGTGAGCGCGGACAGGTCATCGTATTGACCTGCACGCCAGCCCGATACGACGGCGTCAAGGACGCGCAGCGGATCGAGCTGTGCGCCTGAGGATCACTCCGCGCGTCGACGCGAGCTGGGATGGGCCCCTTGGCGACCGTGGTGCACGGCGATTCGAGCGGAAAGTCCTCGTCCGTCGAACGGATCCGGATAGACCGGACGATGGTGGCGAGCGCGAGGGTTGTTACCAGCATCGCGAATTGTTCACCGATGCACGAACGTGGCCCGGCGGCGAACGGAATGAACTGCCAGCGGTCGCGGTTCGCCGAGTTCTCCGGGCTGAACCGATCGGGGTCGAACGACCAGCGGGCGCTCCCATAAGGCCGGATCCCGATGCAGCGCAGTGATTCCGACGGCCACAAGGGTTCCCGCTTCCACCCGGTAGCCGTCCACCGCGATGTCGCCCAGCGTCAACCGGCCGACCCCGGCGGCCGGCGGGCACAGTCGCAACGACTCGTTGATCACCTGGGCGGTGAATCCCAGCCGGGGGACATCTTCGGGCGTCAGTTCTCGATCGCCGATCTCGGCGACCTCGGCGGCGACCCGGTCCTGTATCTCGGGATGGCGCCCCAGCTCCCACAAGGCGTAGGTCAGCATCGTCGCCGTCGTGTCGTGGCCGGACAGCATGAAGATCAGCAGTTCGTTGGCGATGGCCTCGTCGGAGAGCGGCCGGCCGGTGTCGGGGTCGGTGGCCGCGATCAACGCGTGAACCAGCGGCGCATCGCGGGTCGGGTCCGCACGGCACGCCTGCAGGATGTCCATGGTGACCTGGCGCATCGTCGCCACCGCGGCGCGAGCGCGACGGCGTGGCGGCGTCGGGAGCCACCGTGGCGCACGCATCGGCCGTAATGCACGATCGGTCGCGTAGGCCGATGCCACATGCATGTTCTGTGCGATCTCGTTACCGAATTCGTTGACGTCGACACCGAGAATCGAGCGGCCGAGCGACCGCATGGCGAGTCGGCGGCACTCAGCGTCGAGGTCGATGTCCCCCGCCTCGCAAGCCAGTGCTCGGCGGACGTTGCGCCGCCTGTGTCATGTGCCTGCCGAAGCCGCCGACGCTGTGTTTGGTGAATACCGGTTGTAGTGCGCGTTTTCGTGGAGCCCATTCTCTGTTGGGCAGGACGAAGAGGTTGTCGCCCGACACGTTTCGGATTTCCTGGTGGATCAGGCATCGCTCGGTGAGTCCGTCCGTGCGTCCCAACACATCGCGCACGCCGTTGGGCGAGCTGACCAGCACCAGGGCCGGGGCAAGGAATTTCGGCAGTGGGACGAAGCGGGTCACCGGTCCGCCGGCCTCGCTCAGCAGTGTCAGTCCGGTGTGCAACGCCCGCGCCGCCGACAGCACCTGCCGAATCGGCAGCGGATTTTTCGGCGCAAGCGGAAGCGCGCCGACGTCGAGTCGGTCGATCGTCGCGGTCATGGCATCCAAATTATGCCGTGCCAGGCGGATTGCAAGCTTTTCGTCGCTAACCCGCTCCCGTCTCGATCGTCGCCTTCAGATCCGTGGCAATCTTGTCCACCCGAACACGGCCTGGTCCCTCGTAGAGATTTTGCAAACCAGGCGCCACGAGCTTCCAGGTGCCCGGCTTGGATTTGTACCGCTCGCCGAACAGCACGATGACTTCCTGTGGCTGTGCTTTGGCTAGCTCAGCTTGTCGGGAATGCCAGATCAGGCCTTGCAATGGCGGAGTGTGTGTCTGCCCCAGTGCAGCGATGGCCAGCTTCCGCGTGCAGGGATAATGCTCTGCGGGCGACGACACCACCTGACTGCGGGTCAGACCGAGGACCTTTAGCGCTGGATCTCGAAGATCTCCGAGCGTCGCATCATCCGGAATCACCATGTGCGCCAACAGTTTTCCCACTAACTTACTTTCGTATATCACCATGCTTCCGGCGCTGTGCACATCGTGGAAGATGGATTCGAGCAACACCGTGGTGGGCGTCTCGCCCAAGTACATGTTCGGCAACCGCTTGTTGGTGGTGGGATCGTCTATCGGCGCGAACCGCGTGTCACCAAAAGCCCGGGTTGTGTTGGTCGTAGCCGTAGGTGCCGTCGTAAACACGGTAGAGGGTTCTCCCGCTTGCCAACGTGACTGTCTTCAACGTCGGAAGTGCCTTGGCCACAACGCAACTGCCTGGGTCTGGACAGACGAGGTCTTGCGCAGGGTAGCTGTCGGTCACGCGGTGGCTAGACGGCCGGCTGCCGCGGGAGCGAAGCGTTGGGCAGCACGCAACGCCCGTTCCGGATTCGTGCGAGCCACTTCCTCCGGAACACCACCGGAGAGGAAGCTGGTGGGCTTGGTTAGCCACGTCCACAGGGCCCAGCCTTCGATTCCACCCTTTTGCAAGACGGACATCATGGGTTGCAATTCATGGCGCGGTTCTCCGCTCTCATCCAACTGAAACGCCGGGATGACCGTCGTGCCCTTGACGTTGACGGTGAACAACGCGTGCTCATCCCTTCGCCGAGTGAGCCAGGTTCTCGTACTCGACGGGCGTGCGTTCCCGCGCAGCTCACTCAGCGTCTCGTGGGTGAAAACGGGCGTCGCGAGGAGCGCATTGCGGTGGGCCGCCAATCGCTGCGCCTGGATGAGCGTGGCTGGCGGGATGAGGCTTACTTCCCGGCTCATGAGGACTTGCGTCAGCTCTTCTCGAATCTCCGCGGTGCGCTCGGCCTTCGATGTGCCAATAAGTTCGACCAGCTGGGAGAGCATCGCAGTGAGGTCATCACTATTCACGGCATCGTCGAGCCTGCAAGTCGCGGATCAGGCTGAGCTGCTCGAAGGTCTCATCGAGTTCAGACCCGGTTAGTCCGCGGATTCGAGGTGATCGCGATGCCGCTCCACTTGATACCCTGGTTGGCTCATGTAGCAAGTGTATCGCGTCAGCGTCTACGTTGCACATGCTACGCTTACCGTCACGCCGACTCCCTCAGCGCATGAACCCGATCGCGGTGTAGTCGAGGTCGGCCAAGCCCGGCCGCACCGAAGTTGGCCAGCGCGCTGTTGACCGCGACGTTGCCGGGCGACTGGACCAGCGGCAGGCTGAATCCCTCGGCCCAGATCAGCCTTGTCGACCTCGTTGGCCAGCACCCGCGCCTTGGCCGGATCCAGCTCTTCGAGCGTCTGCTCGATCTTGGCGTCGATCTCGGGGCTGCCGATCTTGCCGAAGTTGCTCTCGCCGTCGGACGCGTAGATCTGCGTCAGCGCCGACAGCGGGAAAGCGTCACCCATCCAACCGAATTGGGCGATGTCGAAGGCGCCGACGTTGATGTAGTTGGTGAAGAACCCGCTGCCGGCCTTGGCCACCAGTTCGAGCTTCACGCCGATCTGGGCGAGGCTGTGCTGCGCGATCAGACCGAACTGCCGGCTGGCCTGCGCGTCGTAGAACACGTCGCGGACGACCAGCTGCCTGCCGTCCTTCTCCCGGAACCGCCCGTTGAGCTTCCAGCCCAGCGCGTCGAGGTCGCGCTTGGCCTTCTCCGGGTCGTAGGCGACGACGCCGCTGTTGTCTTGGTAGCCCTGTTGGCCTTCGACGTAGATGTGGTTGTTCAGCGCCGCCGGATGCTGTTGAGCCCGTGCTGGGTGACGGTGGCGATGCTCTGCCGGTCGATACCCTTGGCGATGGCGCGCCGCAACGCCGGGTCGGCCAGTATCGAACCCTTCGCGCCGTTGAAGGTGAAGTGATACCAGCTCGGGGTCGGCGCTCGGCGGATGCGAAATGCCCTTGGTGCGCCGGGCGATCGTCATCTGGTCCAGCCCGGCGAGTCCGGTCGCGTCGATGGCGTTGTTCTGCAGCGCCGGAAGGCGCGCGGCGATCGTCGAGCACCAGGAACGTGATGCGGTCCAGCCGCGGCCGCTCGCCCCACCATTTGGGGTTGCGCGTCAACACGATTCGCTGTTTGGTCCGGTCGAGCGCGGAGACGACGAACGGGCCGGCCGACGGGCCCGGCCCGGACAGCTGGGCCGTGTTGAACGCCTCCGGCGTGGCGGTCATGCTCTTCGGCAGCAGCATGGTGTTACCGGCGAACATGCCGCGCCACTCCGCGTAGGGCTTGGCGAAGGTGATCACGGCCTGCCGGTCGTCGACGCCGCGGGTCACCGACTCGACCCGTTCGCTGCCGTTGGTGCCGGCGATCGCGAAGTTCTTGTCGGCCCCGCTGGTGGCGTGGATCTGGCTGGCGATGTCCTCCCAGCTGAGTGGCGTGCCGTCGGACCAGGTCGCCTTCGGGTTGATCGTGTAGGTGACCACCTGCGGGTTGGTCCCGGTCAGTTCGATGCTGCTGAAGTAGTCGGTGTTGACGGTCGTCGAGCCGTCCGGTCCGATCACGAATGCCCGCGGCATGGTGGCCTTCAGCATGCCGCCGACGTCGGCGGAGTTGCCGTCGATGTGCAAAGTGTTGAAATTGGACGGGAATTCGGTGAGCGCCAGTCGCAGGTCGCCGCCGTCGCGCAGCGTCGCCGGGTTCTGCGGGTTGATGTCGCTGGTCGCGCCGACGGCGGTGGCGGGCCCGGGCGCAGTGTCGGCGGCCGACGAGCAGCCGGCCAGCAGGCCGACGGCGAACGCAAGCCGACAGCCGCGAATGGCCAGCTCCCCCGGCCGTCGTGGCCGCATCGCGTCGGGCTACCCATGAGCCGAATCCGGTTGCGGCACAGCGGCCAGCAGCGCCGGGTGTACTCGTGCTGGGGCGGTGAAGATCTCGTCGCTGTCGCCCTGCTCCACGATCGCGCCGCGCAGCATCACCACGACCTGGTGCGCCAGGTGCTTGACCACCGAAAGATCGTGCGAGACAAACAGATACGACAGGCCGAACTCCCGCTGCAGATCGAGCAGCAGGTTGAGGATGCCGGCCTGGATCGACACGTCCAGCGCCGACACCGGTTCGTCGAGCGCGAGGATCTTGGGCTGCAGCGCCAGCGCGCGCGCGATCCCGATGCGCTGCTTCTGGCCGCCGGAGAACTCGGCGGGATAGCGGCTGGCATCGCTGCGCCGCAGGCCGACGGTGTCGAGTAGCTCGGCAACCCGGGCGCTGGTGTCGGCCTTGCTGAATCCGTTGGCGTGCAACGGTTCGGCCAGCAGATCGAAAACCGGCAGCCGCGGGTCCAGCGATGCCACCGGATCCTGGAAGACGACCTGGATGTCGCGGCGCAGTTCCCGTCGGCTGGCCGAGTTCAGCGTGGCGACGTCGGTCCCGAGCACTTCGATCGAGCCCGACTGCGGCGCAGTCAGTTCGAGAATCTCGTGCAGCGTCGTCGACTTGCCCGAACCCGACTCGCCGACGATGCCCAGCGTGCGGCCCTGGCGCAGCTCGAAGCTGACGCCGTCGACCGCGCGCACTTCGCCGATGTTGCGGCGGAACACCACGCCCTTGGTCAGCCGGTAGGTCTTGACCAGGTCGCGGACCCGCACCACGACGGGGTTCGCTCGGACTCGGCGGCGCCGGCTGGGTGCTGACCCCGTAGATCTCGGCGGCGCTGCGCCCGACGACGTGATCGGTGCGGATGCAGGCCGCGCGTGGTCGGGGGCCGACCGGCAACAGCTCCGGCTCGGCGGTGCGGCACTCGTCGATCGACCAGCGGGCAGCGCGGGGCGAACGGGCACCCCGGCCCAGGCGGTCAGCGACGGCGGCGCGCCGGGGATCGGCACCAGCCGGGTGCCCTGCGGGGCGTCCAGCCGCGGGACCGAGCCCAGTAGCCCGGCGGTGTAGGGCATTCGGCGGTCGCGGTAGACATCGTCGACGGCGGCCGATCTCCACCGACGCGGCCGGCGTACATCACCAGCGCGCGGTCGGCGAACTCGGCGACCACGCCCAGGTCGTGGGTGATCATCAGCACCCCGGCGCCGGTGACGTCGCGCGCGGTCTTGAGCACCTCGAGGATCTGCGCCTGCACGGTGACGTCGAGCGCGGTGGTCGGCTCGTCGCAGATCATCAGGTCGGGATCGTTGGCGATCGCGATGGCGATCACGACGCGCTGGCGCTTGCCGCCGGAGAACTCGTGCGGGAAGGCCCGCGCGCGCCGCTCGGGCTGCGCGATGCCGACCAGTTCGAGCAGTTCGACCGCGCGCTGCGGGCCGCGCGCCTTGCCGGTACGCGGCTGGTGCACCCGGATGGCCTCGGCGATCTGGTCGCCGACGGTGTAGACCGGCGTCAGCGCCGACATCGGGTCCTGGAAGACCATGCCGATCCCGCCGCCGCGGATCCGCGACATCGCGTCGTCGGGCAGCCCGAGCAGCTCGTGGCCCTGCAGCCGCACCGATCCGCGGACGTCGGCGTACTCCGGCAGCAGCGCCGACCACCGCCATCGCGGCCGCCGACTTGCCGGAGCCGGATTCGCCGACGATCGCCACCACCTCGCCGGCGTCGACGTGATAGTCGAGGCCGCGCACCGCGGCCAGCGGCGGTCCCTCGGTGGGGAAGGTGACCGCCAGGTCGGGGACCTCGAGCAGCGGCTCATCAGCGCCCACCCCGGCGAATCGGCTGCCGGATCGAGCGCGTCGCGCAGACCGTCGCCGGTGAGGTTGGCGCACACCAGGATCAGCACCAGCACGCCGGCGGGGAACAGGAACACCCACGGGAAGGTGGTCGCCGACCCGGTGCCGTCGGCGATCAGCGTGCCCAGCGACACGTCGGGCGGCTGAACGCCGAAGCCGAGGAAGCTCAGCCCGGTTTCGGCGAGGATCGCGACCGCGACGTTCAGCGCCGTGTCGATGATCAGGATCGAGGCCACGTTCGGCAGGATGTGGCGGGTGATGATCCGGCGGCTGGCACGCCCATGTACCTTGCGGCCGGACGAATTCGCGCTCTCGCAGGCTCATCGTCAGGCCGCGCACCATCCGCGAGCTGATCATCCAGCTGAAGCCGGCGAGCAGCACGATCAGCACGATGACGTTGCCGGATTCTTGGTGCGCGGCGTGATGATCGAGATCAGGATGAAGCCGGGCACCACCAGCAGCAGGTCCACGAGCCACATCAGCGCCCGGTCGCGCCAGCCGCCGAAGTACCCGGCGATCGAGCCGACCGTGGCGGCGATGCCGGTCGAGATCACCGCCACGCACACGCCGATCAGCATCGACTTCTGCATGCCGCGCAGGGTCTGGGCCAGCAGGTCCTGGCCCAGCGCGTTGGTGCCGAACCAGTGCTCGGGCGTTCGGCGGCTGCTGCAGCGCGTAGTAGTCGAGGTCGGTGTAGGAGTAGGGCAGTAGCGGCGGCAGCGCGTAGCAGCCGACGAACAGCAGCACCAGCACGCACCAGTGCCACCACGGCCGGGCGGTTGCGCAGGAAACGGCGCAGCACCAGCGTGCGCCGGGAGGCGAACTCCGTGCGGGCTTCCGAGTGCGCGCAGTGCGGTCGCGGTCATGTCACCCGCACCCTCGGGTCCAGCGCGGCGTAGATGATGTCGGACAGCAGCCCGGCCAGCAGCACGACCGCGCCGGCGAACACCGTGATCGCCGCGACGATGTTGGTGTCCTGGGTCGCGATGCCCTGCACCACCCACTCGCCCATGCCGTGCCAGCCGAAGATCTTCTCGACGAACACCGCGCCGGTGACCAAACCGCCGACGCCGTAGGCGAACAGCGTCGCCATCGGGATCAGCGCGGTGCGCAGGCCGTGCTTGAACAGCGCCCGCCGGCGGGTCAGGCCCTTGGCCCGCGCGGTGCGGATGTAGTCCTGGCCGAGCACGTCGAGCATCGCGTTGCGCTGGTAGCGGCTGTATCCGGCGACGGCGCCCAGCGCCAGGGTCAGCGTCGGCAGCACCAGGTGCTGCAGCCGGTCGACGAACTGTGTCCCAGCGCCGCCGACGGCATCGGCGACGTCTCGCCGGTGTAGTCGAAGAGCTGCACCCCAGCACCGAATTCACCCGCAGCGCGGCCAGGATCAGCAGGTTGGCGATCACGAACGTCGGGGTGCTGAGCACCAGCAGCGACAGCACGGTGATGACGCGGTCGCGACACCGGTACTGCCGGATCGCGCCCCAGGCGCCGACCACCACGCCGATGACCGTGCCCAGCACCGAGCCGATCAACACCAGCCGCAGGCTGACCCCGATGCGGCGCCACAGTTCGTCGGAGACCGGCTGACCGGTGACCGTGGTGCCGAAGTCGCCGCGCACCGCGCCGGCAGCCCAATCCGCGTACCGCATCGGGATGGGCTTGTCCAGGCCGAGCTCGGCGGCCTTGGCGTCGATCACGGCCTGCGGCGGGCGTGGGTTGCGCTGCATCAGGCTGTCCAGCGGCGAGAACGTCAGCGACGTCAGGCTGAACGTCAGAAACGACGCCAGGACCAGCAGCACCAGGTAGTTGAGCAGCGCGACGCGCCAGGAAGCGGGTCATGGCTACCGGCCTCGCCCCTGTCGCATGCGCCCAGAGTAGGAGACAGCGATCGCCGCCGCGGCGCGATGCACGACATTGCGATCCGGTTGATCTGGACGATCGCTGCGATCCGGCGGCCGTGCAGCAATCGTACAGCTGGACAGGAGATTGCGTGACGGTCACCGACGACTACCTGGCCAACAACGCCGATACGCGAAGTCCTTCAACGGCCGCTGCCGCTGCCGCCGAGCAAACACGTCGCCGTGGTGGCGTGCATGGACGCCCGGCTGGACGTCTACCGCCTGCTCGGCATCAATGAGGGCGAGGCACACGTCATCCGCAATGCCGGCGGGGTGGTCACCGATGACGCGATCCGTTCGCTCGCGATCAGTCAGCGGCTGCTGGGAACCAAGGAGATCATCCTGATCCACCACACCGACTGCGGCATGCTGACCTTCACCGACGACGACTTCAAGCGCGCGATCCAGGACGAGACCGGGATCAAACCGCCGTGGGCGGCCGAGGCCTTCCCCGACGTTGCCGAGGACGTCCGGCAGTCCCTGCGCCGCATCGAGAACAGCCCGTTCGTCACCAAGCACGAGTCGCTGCGCGGCTTCATCTTCGACGTCGCGACCGGCAAGCTCAACGAGGTCACGCTCTAGCTCGTGCCGAGGCGCGTCGACATTGCGGGCCATGCGCACGGATCGCGCCTCGCGATGCGTCGCATTAGCTACACGGCTCGGCGCCACCTTCGGCGCGGCGCGAATCCGCGAATTCTTGACAGCGGCGGTCCCGGCTGGTTTCATACTCGGTAATGTCCATAATCCTGGCCAAATCTACCAACTTTACCGGATTGGAAGGCCGATGGCAAGCCGATAGAAGCGCCCGCGGCCGGGCAGTACGAGCTGAGCCATCTGCGCTCGCTGGAGGCCGAGGCCATCCACATCATCCGCGAGGTCGCCGCCGAGTTCGAGCGTCCGGTGCTGCTGTTCTCCGGCGGCAAGGACTCGATCGTGATGCTGCATCTGGCGATCAAGGCGTTCCGGCCCGGCCGGCTGCCGTTCCCGGTGATGCACGTCGACACCGGCCACAACTTCGACGAGGTCATCGCCACCCGCGACGAGCTGGTCGCCGAGACCGGGGTGCGGTTGGTCGTCGCCAAGGTGCAAGACGACATCGACGCCGGCCGCGTCGTCGAAACCATCCCGTCGCGCAACCCGCTGCAGACGTGACGCTGCTGCGCGCGATCCGGGAGAACAAGTTCGACGCCGCATTCGGCGGCGCGCGGCGCGACGAGGAGAAGGCGCGCGCCAAGGAGCGGGTGTTCAGCTTCCGCGACGAGTTCGGTCAGTGGGACCCCAAGGCGCAGCGGCCCGAGCTGTGGAACCTCTACAACGGCCGACACCACAAGGGTGAGCACATCCGGGTGTTCCCGCTGTCCAACTGGACCGAGTTCGACATCTGGTCCTACATCGGCGCCGAGAAGATCACGCTGCCGTCGATCTACTACGCCCACCGCCGGCCGGTCTTCAAGCGCGACGGCATGCTGCTGGCCGTCCACCGGCACATGCAGCCGCGCGCCGACGAAGAGGTGTTCGAGACGACGGTCCGGTTCCGCACCGTCGGCGACGTCACCTGTACCGGCTGTGTGGAGTCGACGGCGGCCACCGTCGCGGAGGTGATCGCCGAGACGGCGGTGTCGCGGCTGACCGAACGCGGCGCCACCCGCGCCGACGACCGGATCTCCGAAGCCGGCATGGAAGACCGCAAGAGGCAGGGGTACTTCTGATGGCAACGTTGCTGCGCATCGCAACGGCCGGTTCGGTCGACGACGGCAAGTCCACGCTGATCGGGCGGCTGCTGTATGACTCCAAGGCCGTCATGGAAGACCAGTGGGCCTCGGTCGAGCGCACCTCCAAGGACCGCGGCCACGAATACACCGACCTGTCGCTGGTCACCGACGGGCTGCGCGCCGAGCGGGAACAAGGCATCACGATCGATGTCGCCTACCGCTAC
This sequence comes from uncultured Actinomycetota bacterium, assembly GCA_963796825.1. GTDB lineage: Bacteria > Actinomycetota > Actinomycetes > Mycobacteriales > Mycobacteriaceae > Mycobacterium. Next base: position 42,797 of record CAWCNE010000002.1, on the reverse strand, counting down.
TTCGCCACTCCCAAGCGGAAATTCATCATCGCCGACACCCCGGGCCACATCCAGTACACCCGCAACATGGTGACCGGCGCGTCCACCGCTCAGCTGGCCATCGTGCTGGTCGACGCCCGCCACGGCCTGCTGGAGCAGTCCCGTCGGCACACCTTCCTGGCCTCGCTGCTGGGCATCGAGCACATCGTGCTCGCGGTCAACAAGATGGACCTCATCGATTGGGACAAGGCAACTTTCGAGGCGATCCGCGACGAGTTCTATGCCTTCGCCACCCGCCTCGACGTCCAGGACGTGCTGACCATTCCGATGTCGGCGCTGCTCGGCGACAACGTGGTCACCAAGTCCGACCACACGCCGTGGTACGACGGGCCCGCGCTGCTGTCGCACCTCGAAGAGGTTTATGTCGCGGCTGATCGTAATCTCGTCGACGTCCGGTTCCCGGTGCAATACGTCATCCGCCCGCAGACCCGCGAGCATCAGGACCACCGCAGCTACGCGGGCACGGTAGCCAGCGGCGTGATGCGCCCGGGCGACGAAGTCGTCGTGCTGCCGACCGGCAAGCCCACCCGCATCACCGCGATCGAGGGTCCGAACGGCGCTGTGGCTGAGGCATTTCCGCCGATGGCCGTCTCGGTGAGCCTTGCCGACGACATCGACATCTCGCGCGGCGACATGATCGCCCGGCCCGCCAATGCACCGCGGGTCGTTCAGGAATTCGATGCGACGGTGTGCTGGATGGCCGACGCCGCGCGCTGGAAGCCGGACGTGACTACCTGATCAAGCACACCACCCGAACCACCCGGGTCAGGGTCACCGATCTCGACTACCGGCTCGACGTCAACACACTGCGCCGCGACAAGGACGCAAAGTCGTTGCAGCTCAACGAGCTCGGCCGGATATCGCTGCGCTCTCAGGTGCCGCTGCTGCTCGATGAGTACACCCGGAACCCCAGCACCGGATCCTTCATCCTGATCGATCCCGCACACCAACGGCACCGTCGCCGCGGGCATGGTGTTGCGGGAAGCGACCACGCTCTCGGCGAGCCCCAACGCGGTGCGGCACTCCTCACTGGTGACCGCCAAGGACCGGCTGACCCGCGGTCGCACGCTGTGGTTCACCGGCCTTTCGGCGTCGGGCAAGTCGTCGGTGGCCATGCTGGTCGAACGCAAGCTGCTCGAAAAAGGCATTCCCGCTTTCGTTCTCGACGGCGACAACCTGCGGCATGGCTTGAACGCCGACCTGGGATTCAGCATGGCCGACCGGGCCGAGAACCTGCGCCGGCTGGCGCATGTGGCGGCGCTGATCGCCGACTCCGGTCAGACCGTGCTGGTACCGGCGATCAGTCCGCTGGAGGAGCATCGTGCGCTGGCCCGCAGCGTGCACGCCGAAGCAGGCCTGGACTTCGCCGAAGTCTTCTGCGACACCCCGCTGCAGGACTGCGAGCGGCGAGACCCCAAGGGCCTCTACGCTAAGGCGCGGGCCGGTGAGATCACGCATTTCACCGGGATCGACAGCCCATACCAGCGACCGAAGAATCCGGACCTGCGACTCATACCGGATCGCAGTCTGGACGAATTGGCGCAGCAAGTCGTCGATCTGATCGAGGGGCGGAATTGAGCGACCACAGCGACGACGAGGTAGCCGCGCGGCTGGCCACCGAAGCGGGCCAACTGCTGCTGGCAGTGCGCGAGGAACTCGCGGATGCGACAGAGGCCGATCGAAAAGCGGCGGGGGACAAGCGCTCTCACGACTACCTGATGGAGGCGCTGGCTCGCGAACGTCCTGACGACGCGGTGCTGTCTGAAGAAGGCGTCGACGACCCGGTGCGTCTGAGCGCACCGCGGGTGTGGATCGTCGACCCGCTGGACGGCACCCGGGAGTTCTCGGAGCTCGGCCGCCACGACTGGGCCGTGCACGTCGCGCTGTGGCAATCCGGCGCACTGGTGGCCGGCGCGGTTGCCCTGCCCGCGCAGGGCGTCACGTTGGCCACGCCCGATCCCGTTCCGCCACCTACATATTCAGGTGAGCCGCGAATCGTGGTCTCGCGCACCCGGCCGCCCGAGATCGCGCTGAAGGTCCGCGACCAGTTGAACGGCACGCTGGTTCCGATGGGATCCGCCGGCGCGAAGGTCGCGGCCGTCATCCAAGGATTGGCCGACGTCTACGTCCACGCCGGCGGACAGTACGAGTGGGATTCGGCCGCGCCGGTCGCGGTGGCCCGTGCCGCCGGCCTGCACACGTCGCGCATCGACGGATCCCCGCTGGAGTACAACCGCTCTGATCCGACATTGCCGGACCTGGTGGTCTGCCGCCCCGAATACGCCGACGCGGTGCTCGCGGTCACCGGCTGAGCGGCTACCAGTGGGAGAATCTCATTCCATGCGGATGTCGGCGAAGGCGGAGTACGCGGTGCGGGCGATGATCGAGCTCGCCACCGTCGGCGACGGCGGGCGAATGACGACCGACGAGCTGGCCAACGCCCAGGGAATCCCACCGCAGTTCCTCGTCGACATCTTGTCCGCGCTGCGCGCCGATCATCTGGTGCGCAGCCATCGCGGTCGCGATGGCGGATACGAATTGTCGCGTCCCGGAACCGAAATCAGCGTCGCCGACGTGCTGCGCTGCATCGACGGCCCGCTGGCCAGCGTCCGCGACATCGGACTGGGCGATCTGCCCTATTCCGGGCCCACTGCTGCGCTGACCGATGTCTGGCGGGCGCTGCGGGCCAGCATGCGCTCGGTGCTGGAACAGACCAGCCTGGCCGACGTCGTCGCCGGGGCGCTGCCAGAACATGTCGGTCGACTGGCCGACGACTACCGCGCCCAGGAAACCCGGCGCCGCGGGCCCCGTACCGCCAGCTGAGGGCCCGCCAGCTAGCCGCCCGAGCCGTAGGGGCGGGTCAGGATCTCCAGATAGTGACCGGCGGGGTCCTGGAAGTAGACGCCGCGCCCGCCGTCGTTGGTGTTGAACTCGCCGGGCCGCTGACCGGCCGGATCCGCCCAATGTTGCAGCCCCCGCGACGAGATCTTGCCGTAGATCGCGTCGAAGTCGTCCTCGGAGACCAGAAACGCGTAGTGCTGCGTGGCTATCTCCTCGCGCTCGGCCACCTCGATGTAGTCGAGGGTTGCGCCGTGTTCGAGGGCGACGGCCAGGAACCGGCCGAATGGCTTTGGGCTCGGTAGCCCGAACAGCTCGCTGACAAACTCGGCGGATTCTCGCTTGTCGTGTGCGGCGACGATGGTGTGATTGAACGCAATAGGCATCGTGGTCGCCAGTCTACTTGGGTGCGGTCAGCTCCAGCGCGATGTTGTCCGGATCGCGAAATTGGAGAATGTAGGCCGGGCCGATGTCCTTGACCGGCTCGTGGTCGATGCCGAGTTCATCGAGATACTCAGCCGCGGAGTCCAATTCGGCCTTGTCGTTCGCTCTGAACGCGAGGTGGTCGAGGCCGGCGCGGTCCTCGTGGAAGCGATCGCTGGCGACCGGACGAAGCCCGATCAGCGCGCCACCCAGGTCGTAGATGACACCACCGAACAGAAACCAGAGCTGGCGGCGGGTCGCCTCGTTGGCGTTGTCGGGAACCTCGAGCAGGACGGGCCATCCGAAAACGGCCTCGTAGAACCGTCGAGATCGTTCGATGTCGGTGACGGTGAGCCGCACATGCGCGATCGAGTTGGCGGTGATGACCATCCTGGTGATGCTGCCACGCCGATAGCGGTCGGCGGCGGGCGGTCCGCGTGCCAGAATCGCGGTCGTGCAGGTAGCGATGACCATGCCGGTAATGGAGCCGGACTTGGACGCCGGCGTGCTGCGGGACTGGGCGCTCGCGATCGACGACGGGCCGTTCTCCTCGCTGTGTTGGGGCGAGCGGATGGCCTTCGACAACCCGGAGACGTTGACGTTGCTGGGTGCGCTGGCCGCGTGGACCGACCGGGTGCGGCTGGTCACGACGGTGATCGTGCCTCAACTGCACGACCCAGTGATGCTGGCCAAGGCCTTGGCCACCGGCGACATGTTGTGCGGCGGGCGGCTGACGGTGGGACTCGGTGTCGGCGGGCGCGTCGAGGACTACGTCGCGGTCGGCGCCGACCCGGCCACGCAGACCATCCGCGGGATGGCCGAGCGGGTCGCGGTGATGAAACGGGTGTGGGCCGGCGAGAAGATCACCGAGTCGATGCTGCCGGCCGGACCCGCACCGATTCAGGTGGGTGGGCCGCCGCTGCTGGTCGGGACCATCGGGCCCAAGACGTTGCGCAGTGCCGCGGCGTGGGCCGATGGGCTGGCCGGGACCACGCTGGATCTCGATGTCGCCAAGCAGAACGAGCTGTTCGACGTCGCGCGCTCGGCGTGGGCAGATGCCGGTAGACCCAGGCCACACCTGGCCACCTCGTTCTGGTTCGCGCTGGGATCGCTCGCCGATGCCCGCCAACAGGTGCACACGCATCTGCGTCGCTACATGAACTGGATACCGGCCGACTACGTCGACGCGATGGCGCCGACCACCGGCTTCGCCGGGAGCGAGGATGACCTGATCGCGGTGCTGCGCGCGTTCGAAGCCGTCGGCACCGACGAACTTCAGCTCATCCCAACCAGTTCCGATACCGACCAGCTGCGGCGGGTCGCGGAGATCGTGAGGGGACTCGATGTCTGAGCGCAATGTTCTGGGTGGCCCGCTAGACCCGTGCAGTAGTGAGCCGGTTACCGGTTTCTACCGCGACGGCTGCTGCTCGACCGGGCCGGAGGATGTTGGCCGGCACACGATTTGCGCGGTGGTGACCGCGGAATTCCTCGAGCATCAGCGCATGATCGGCAACGATCTCTCAACGCCCATGCCGCAGTTCAGGTTTCCCGGCTTGGTGCCCGGAGACCGCTGGTGCGTGACCGCGAGCAACTGGCTGCTGGCCTACCGCGACGGTTTCGCCGCCCCGGTGGTGCTGGCATCCACCCACGAGCGAACTCTCGACATCGTGCCGCTGGAAGCACTGCGGGAGAACGCCGTCGACGTCCCCGACGATCTGGGCAGCCTGTAAAGGGTTGGTTTCGCTTAAACGCGGCCATGGCCGGGTGGCGGCGCGATAGCCTTCCGCAATGATGCGCATCGCGATCGTCGGCGGGGGCGCCGCGGGTGTGCTCACCGCCGTGCATTTGCGCCGCAGCAAGCCTGACGCACAGATCACCCTGATCGACGCCTCGGGGCGTCCCGGCACCGGCGCGGCCTACGGCACCAACGACCCGACGCATCTGCTGAACGTTCCCGCGCAGCGGATGTCAGCCTGGCCGGACGATCCCGATCACTTCACCCGCTGGCTCGACCAGCGAGCCGTCACCCCAGCCGAAAGTTTCGCACCGCGACTGGCCTACGGCCGTTACCTGCAGGACCAACTCGTCGAGGCTGACGTGCGAATCGAGGCCGCCGAGGTGGTGGGTTTGACGCCAGGCGCCCCGATTCGGTTGGCGCTCAAGGATGGTCGTGAGCTGTCGGCCGACGCGGTGGTGCTCGCATCCGGCCGCCCGCCAAGCGGCATGCCCGACTCGCTGGAGCGCGCCTTCGCCCCGGTGCTGGCCGAAGGCGCTGACGGCAGAGTCGTGTTGGATCCATGGGCGCCCGGCGCGCTGGATGCCCTCGGTGCGCGCCGGCCCCACAACGTCCTGGTGATCGGTTCGGGGCTCACCGGTGTCGACGTCGCGCTGCATCTGAACGCACGTGGCGCCACCGTCACGTTGCTGTCGCGCCACGGCGCACTCCCGCGCCGATTTAGGGCAACCGGCGCCCCTGCGGAGGTGCCTCATCTCGACGCGCTCGCCGCCGACGTCTCGTTGGAGCAGGTGCGCGAAGCCCTGGCCGCAGACCTCGCGCACGCCCGTGACGCCGGTATGGACTGGCGGCAGGTGATCGACGCGGTGCGGCCGCGTACCGCCCGGCTGTGGCAGTCGTTGGGATGGGAGGACCAACGCCGGTTCCTGCGCGAAGATCTGCGGGACTGGGAGGTGTTGCGGCACCGGATGCCGCCCACGATCGCCGACGCGATCTACGCGGCCATGGATGATGGTCAACTCGTCATCGAAGCGGGCGAGGTCGCTGACGTGTCGTTGCGCCGCAAGGGCGTCGAGCTGGTGGTAACCACCAGCGACGGGTCGGTGCGGCGCCGCGGAGACGCGGTTGTCGTTGCCGCCGGCGCCGCCTGGGACCGGCGGTCGCTGCAACGCTCACCGCTGTGGGCCAGTCTGCTGGCCGACGACATCGCGTCACTACACCCGTGCGGTGTCGGTGTGCGTCTCACGCCGGACGGCCATCTCATCGACGGCGGCGGCCATTCGGCGGCCAACATCGTCTGTATCGGCTCGATCCGTCAGGGTGAGGAGTGGGAAACCACCGCGATCCCCGAAATCCGTTCCCAGGCAGCGGCTATCGCGACGATGCTCGCCGACGGTACCCGCGACCAGCCGATGCGGGTACCCAGCGTCATCACGACGACGCCGGAATTGTCCGGCGCCGCGGCCTCCTACGCCGAAGGTGTGCGTCGCCTCCTGGCCGTCCAAGACGGCGCCTCGACGGCCTTCGCTGCTGCCGTCGCCGACGATCCCGATCACGCCCGTGCGCACGTCGCGCTGGCGATGATCGCGATGGAGCGGCCCGACCGGGCCGGCGGTCCCGACGCCGTCGCCGGCCACCTCGCCCGCGCACGTGCGGCGCTGGCCCATGGCACCGACGAGGACCGCAGCCACGTCGAGGCCATCGCGACCTGGTGCGAAAAGGGGAACGAGGCAGGTACCGACGCGCTGATCGACCACCTCGACCGCATTCCGGACGATGCGGTCGCGCTGCTGGTGCTTGCGCCGTCCATTGCGTTCGCCGGCGCCGGCGACGCGTTGCCGGACGCCTGGGAATACGTCGAGCGGTTCACCGGCGTGCACGGCGAGGCGCCCTGGTATCTGGGCTTGCGCGCCTATGGCCGAACCGAACAGGGACTCTGGTACGACGCTGCTGATTTGGCCGATGCCGCGTTGGAACTCGACCCCGGCAACGGCAACGCCGCGCATGCGCTCACGCACGTGCATTACGAGACCGACGCGCACGGAGCCGGCCTGAAATGGCTCACCGACTGGATTCCCGGCGACGGCAGCACGCAGCGCTACGTGCCGCACTTTCAATGGCATGCCGCGCTGCACGAGTTGGCGATGGGCGACGCGGCCGCTGCCGCGCGCCGCTACAACTCATCGCTTGCCCCGCCGCACTCCAGGGGCGTGCGCTGTCTCGTCGACGCGGGCTCACTGGCCTGGCGCGCCCGCCTGCACCCGGACTGGGTCACCCCACCTGACCCGATGCAGGTGCTCAACGAGGCTGGCTCGCTTGCCATTACGCCACAGACGCCATTCATCGCGTTCCACGCGTTGCTCGTGCTGGCGGCGGCGAACGATCCGGCCGCGATCCGTGCGATGAACGTCCCGGGTGCCACCGATGCGCAGCAGACCACGTTGCGACTGATCGGTGAAGGCCTGATCGCGTTGACGGCCGGGGAGCCGCGCTCGGCCCTCGACTATCTGCTGGAATCCCTTGGCGGGCTGCCATCGATCGGCGGCAGTCGTGTGCAACGAGAAGTGGTTCTCGAAACCGCCTTGGCCGCAATGCTTCAGCTCGGCGCCCCAGGCCAAGCGGCGCGGTTGCTGTCGCGGCATCGCGCCGCGCCCGGACCGCAGGTGACCCGCGGTGCGGTGAATTAACGAAGGCGAGCGGCTAGCCGTCAGATAGCTACCGCGGCAGCGTTATTCAGCCGGGCATAGGCGGTGGCTACTGCGCTGTAGCGGCGCTCGACGGCGACGCGGTCGAACTCTTCGGGCACCGACTCGAGGCTGGCGCGCTGGATCATGGCGGCTTCGTTCATCAGGATACGGGCGTGGGCGGGGTCGGTGGTCTGTTCCATGATCGCGTTGATTGCATCGAGTTGGCGGATCAGCAGGGCGGGCATTTCGCGACTGGCCTGGCGGATCTTGTCGAATGACCGCTGAACCATATTTTCGTATGTCACCTGCTCGCAGATGACCCGGATAGCGCCGCTGCGGTCGCAGTAGGCCTGTGCCGGCATCCACACTTTCCCGAGCTTGCACAGCGTGTTGGATAGCCAGTCCACGCAGGTCAACGCCGTGTATGTGTCGTTGACCGCCGGAGACAGTGCCCGAATGGCGATCTCGACCAGTTGGTCGATGCCGAAAGCGGGATCCTGGGCGAGCGTGCGGACCGGCCCGGTGATCTGGGCTCGTTTCAGTCGACGGGTCATGCGGTCGGCGGCCTCCGGCGGCCACACGGCGGCGAGCTCACTGTCCTCTACCAAGAAATTCCCCGGGCGATACGGCAAGTACACCACTGCATCGGCGGCCGACGCGGCGCGAATCAACATGTCGTAGCGGATGGCCTGCAGGTACCCGCCTTTCGGGGTACGGATCATCGCGCCGGAAGACTTGATGGTGTCGACCAGCGCGGCGACGTCGTCACTGTCCGGCTCGTCTGCGGTGGCCATCCGGATGTCGGGCCTTCGCACATGGAGGTATCGCTTCAAATCTCCGGCAATGCTGGCGATAACGAAGGGCAGCTGAATCTGGATGGCGATGTGGTGCAGGAAGTAGATGAGCACCGCCAAGTCGACGAGCACCAGCAGGAATACCACGTCGACGGAAAAGTGCGGCACGAAGACGCCATGCTCTGCAGGGCCGATTGCCAAGAGGACCAGCACGCAGTAAAAGGCCGTCGCCACAAACGTGCCCAGCGTCACCTGAGTACCGCGATCACGGATGAAGTTGCGCAGCATCCTGGGCCCGAACTGGGTCGATGCCAGCGTCAACGTGACGATCGTGACCGAGAAGTTGATCCCGATGACGGTCATGATCGCTGCAGCCACCGCGAGGACAATCTCGCGTGCGGTGTCTGCGCTGCCGGCTTCCACCCATTTCGGAAGTGTCAGCGTGCCATGGTAGACGGCGCGATCTACCTCCAAGGTTGCCGCGAACAGCGCAACCGCGGCCACCACTTCCACGCTCGGCACCAACCAGAAGTTGGTCCGCAGTACCTCGCGCCGCCACTGCGACACGGTCATCCCGGAAATGAACAGCATGACGCCACGCTAGAGGAAGGATCTGATCCGCGCCAATTCCTGGAGATTTGTCGAAAAGCGCACCCGATGACGCCTAAACTGTGGCGCAATGTCCCAATTTTGAATAATGACACGGCATCCGAATGCCATGAGGAATTGGGGAAATCATGAAGCTGTCAGGGACACTGGCCGCCTCGTTCTCATTGCGGCCGCAACACTCGCTCTGCCTGCGACAGCACACGCCGGCGGACCACCCAACGATGGTGGTGGCGGCGGTGCTGCCGCTACGCCGGGCACGTGTGCCGACGGTGACCTGACGGTCTCCAACGGGCCGATCGAATCGGCCAACACGATGCGCCGCGTTGTCGTGTCGTTCAAGAACATGTCACCGAATATGTGCATGCTCGTCGGATATCCCGATGCGAATCTGGTCACTGCAGCAGGCGGTGTGCTGGTTCATGTCGAGCCGCGGCCGGCCAATGCGGCGCATGTACTACACCTCAACCCGGGCGATATCGCGAACGCCGACGTTTCGTCTTCTGCGCTGGACGTCAATGGGTCGGGAAATCCATGCCCTCGCGAAGGCACGTTGGTGGTGACCGCGCCGAAAGGCACGGCCGCGCACACACTTCCGATCGCGCTGCCGATTTGCAATGCGACGATCAGCTCGGTGGACTGAGGCCGCTACTCGAAGATCTGCATGAACTGCTCGACGGCGTCTTCGGCCGCCCGTCCACGCTGCTGAAGTTCGAGGATGCAGTACACCACGACGTCGACGGACGCGTAGATGTGAAAGGCGATCATCGCCAGATGCGAAAGTTGTTCGCTGGTCATGCGTTCCGGGTGAGCGAGGTCCCGGATGTAGACCAGGTCGGCCTCGAGTAGCTGATTGCCGGGCGTGTAGATGTTGTTGTTGAACACCGTTGGCGCGATCGCCCACCGCTTCACGTCAGGCATCGAATGCGGCACGAATCCCTGTGATCTCAGCTCGCCGTCCACGTCACCGAACGAGGGCTGCCCGTGATAGAGCGGCACGAATGACACTTCGGTCTGGACCGCGACGGCGTTGCTGAGCCGGTCGCGCCCATGTTGGAACACCATCAGTTCCGAACCCTGGACGTCGATCTTGAGTAGGTCGAACTCATCGATGTCGAGGTCGTCGAGACGATGTGTCTGCACGTCGTGCTCCTCGACGATCGATCCCCAATCCGAGAATCCGTTGAACAGTCGGAGCTGATTGTGGTCGGGGGTGAGCAGGCTGGTCATGCCCGACGACTTGGTGATCTTCAGTCGATGCTCGCGGCCGTCGGCGATAACCTCCGGTCGGTAGTGCTCCAGTGGCCCCTTGCGCTGCTCCAACGTCGCGAGTGCGAGCTGCTGCGGCTCGAACCCGGTTACCATGCACAAGCCGTACTCGAGCATCTGTTTGTAGGGCCGATCGCCGTCGATGGGGTTGGCGCCGATATCGAGAATGCTGGTCGGCCGAGAGCAACGCACCAAGTCGCGTAGTAGCAGCGCGGAGGTCATGTGCGGATAATGGCACATAAGAACTAGACGACACCCTGACAGGATGCCGAACATGAAGCACGTGATGACCGCAGCGCTGATCGCCGCCGCCTTGCTGGGCGCGCCGCTAGGCCACGCCGACCCGGACCCGCACAAGCCGGACCTGGGCGCACACTACTGCCCGGGTGGCGGAACGCAAGACATGATGTCGCCCGTCGAGCCGTCGTGCGACGGCGTGCCCTACGAGGACGGCGCGTACTGGCGTGCCATCAACCGGGGCGCCCCAGGGACAGCCGCCCTGGTCGTCGTTCAGTGCGTCAAGCCGCCACCGCCGCCAGGTCTGTTCACCCCGCCGCAGCAGGGGCCAGTACCGGCACCGCCTGGCAGCTGCCAGTAGCGACGGCAGGAATCTGCCTTTGAACTGCGGTTCCTGAGTGCCCCCGGCAGGATTCGAATGTGCCGGTGTGATATCTTGGCAAACTATTGTCGACCTACGAATAGACCCGCTACCAGCCATTTTGCAATGTCTCAGCTATTATCTGGGGAAGTTTCAGAGCGTCACAAACGCCACTGAGAATCAACGGAGAATGAACGGCACCGCGAAAGGGCAGGTAGATGAGCGGCAAAAAAGCATGAAACTCCGGTCATGGGGACCTGGCCAAGCTCCCATCGGGGAACTGGCGAGCATCGTATGTCGGCCCTGACCTGGCGCGGCACTCGGGACCGATCACCTACTCAGCGAATATGGACGCTGAGCACTGTCTTGCTTCCGAGCGCCGGTTGATCGAACGCGACGAGTGGACCGCACCACGGTTACGCGCTAAGGTCGTTCACGCTAGGGCAAAGACATTGGGAGACTTCGCAACTGAGTGGGTGGAGACCCGAAAGCTCAAGCCGCGCACCAAGATCGGGTATGAGTCGATGCTGGCCAACCACATCAAGCCCAAGCTGGGCAACGTGCCGCTCTCAGCGCTCAATGCTGAAACGGTGCGGCGCTGGCATGCCGGTCTGGGTACGGAGCACACCACCCGCAACGGTCACGTCTACGGACTGTTGCATGCCATCTGCGCAACCGCCGTCACCGATGGCCTGCTGACCGCTAACCCCGCCAACCTCAAAGGCGTGATGAACCCACCGGCCAAGCGTGCCGCGAGGACCTCGACGTTGACGATATCGCCAAGCTAGCCAACGCAATTGAACCGAAGCGTTTGAAATGCCTTGTGCTGATTGTTCTAGCCCTGCGAGAACGAGACGGCTCGGTCCTGCGCCTGGATTCTGACGCCTGCAAACATCGTGCGACGTTCCTTGGAACTCGCTGGATGTGAAGGTTTCTGAGTAAAACCATAGGTATTCTCACTGAATCTTATGTGTTTTTAAGCATGAGCACAACGATCCACGGGGGAATGAATGGCCCGCAGCAACCGGACCTCGCGTCGTATCCGGCACATCGGTGCTGGTGTAGGGATGGCGGCGGCAGCCGCGATTATCGCGTCCACCGGTGCGCCGGCGGCCCGCGCCGACGACCTCTCGACGGATATCGCATTCCTGAACGCTGCGGCAGCAGATGTGAATGAGGCATTCAGCTTGTCGGGCCGGACCCCAATAGACGCCGATCTTTTCAACCAAATGGAGGCGGTTCAGACGCCCTTGCTGTCGTCTGACAACAGCTTCCTGTCGGGGCTGGGCGACGCACTGTTCAACGGCCCGGATCAGCAGCTTGCCCAGAGCGCCGACACTTTCCTGTCGGCCACTCAGGCCTATACCGCCGATCCGTCAGCCGTCAATGGATTGGCTGACGTTTCGGCGGCCTTGCAGTTCGACGGCACTCTCTTGGGTAACGAACTACCTGCCACAATCGTCGGCAAGATCGTCGACGAGTTTGCGGGTTTAAGCACCGCTACCCCCGGTGCCGCAACGGACGTAGCAGCCGGCGCGGCCACCATTTCCGCCAACGAGTACGACCCCGCCTCATTCCTCTACAGCGCCGACCCGAACAACGTGTTCTCGCCCGTCTACAACGTCACACCAACGGGTGCCGAGACAGTGATTTCGACCGACGCAAGCGGCGATGTCATCGGTACCCAAGACTTCACGGTCTCCGAATTCGGTTTCCCGGTGGACACTTTCACTGGCGGCGTCGAATACAGCCCAGGCGACCCATCCAATCCCCTGGGCTTGCTGTTCGGCAACCCTTACATCGAAGACATCAGCTTCGCCGGTGCCCCCGGAACCCTATTGCCCGATAACACCGGCTTCCTTGTCACGCAGTTCGGCGGGGGATGGGGCAACGTGCTGGAGGAAGCCAACATCACCTGGGTCCTCCCCCGTAATTGGCGACTTCCTGGAGACACCGTTCGGCAACGAAAACATCACCCCCCTCATCGAATACCTGATGAACTACACCGGATCCCTCACCGAGGCGGCCAGCGCCGTCGATCCGTCGTCGTTCGTCGATTTGCTGTCATCGATCGGGCTGTAAACCCAAACCAAACATACAGATCGGTCACAGCAAACACAGCTACATTCCGCGCATGAAGATGCGGATCATTGCTGCGAGCGTGTTGATGGCGATGCTGATCGCTGCTCCCGCCACGGCACACGCGGACTGTGGGCAAGACGGGCAACCCGCGTGCACCGGACCCGTGCCGTCTGTCGATGACGTGATGGCCATCATGGGGGAGTTGACTGACCCAAATATTCCCGCCGCGAACAAAGGCGACATCGTCACGCCGCCGTTCGATGACAGACAAGCACGCGGTGTGGATGCCATATTGAACTATTGCCGAACCTGGGGAATGTTGCCGGTTCCGTTCATCGTGACGGACATTCGGTCCGCGCCGAACAATATGGCCGGTGCCACGGTGTCGAATCCGAGAACGTGGCATCTACGTGCGGGCGGCGGACCTGTCGTGTTAGTTAATCAGGGTGGGCGCTGGATGATCACTAGCGAGACCGCATACAACGCAGTGAGACAGGTCGAGAAGGACCAGGCTCACGGGCACGCCCTATGAGAAAGTCAGTTGCCGCAGCGATTCTGCTCGCCGCATCACTGGCTGCCCCCGCACCTGCTCACGCTGACTGCGGCCAGGACGGACAACCCGCATGCACCGGACCCGTGCCGACCGTCGATCAAGTGACCGCGCTTCTGAACGTGATGACTGACCCGAACGTTGCCTTCGAGGACAAGCACGAAGTGGTGACTCCTGATTTTCAGCCGAACAACATCGGGTGGCTCGACCCTCATATGAACGAACTCAACGGGAAGGGAGACTTTCCGTTCGACTTCGTCGTGACCGACATCCAGCCAGCACCCAACAATTCTGCGGGGGCAACCGTGGCTACTCATGCGAACGGGCACCCCACTTCTGCGAAACCCTGGCCAATTGTGTTGGTCAACCAGAACGGACACTGGCTAGTCACGCTTCACACCGCCATGAATTACATGTTCGAGGTCTACAACCACTACACCTTCGGCCACACAGTGGTGCCCTGACATGAAGACCGCCACAGTCGTGCTTGCTGTTGCGTTAATCGCTGGTCCTGCAACGGCTTACGCGGATTGTGGAGACCCCGACCAAACCCCCTGCACCGGACCCGTGCCGACCGTCGATCAGGTCGTCGATCTGTTTCAGCAGTTGACCGACCTGGACATCCCCGCCGCGAACAAGGGCAACATCGTCACCCCTGGTTTCACTCCCGATGAAGCCGGAACGATCGACGATCATCTGTACCGGATGCGTGCGGAACTGCCCCTGAACTTTGTGGTCACCAATATTCAACCCGCACCGAACAATCTCGCTGGCGTCACCCTGTCCACAGAGGGTTGGCCTCGTCAACACAGCTACGGCAGACCAATCGTGCTGGTCGATCAGGGCGGGCACTGGATGGTCACCCACGACTCCGCGGTGGCCGAGATGCTGGTGTTCTGGCACACCGCGACCCGCTACATCAAGTGAGCAACCACGCATGAACTGGACCGAGCTCCCCGTCGTGACAACACTGGCGGCGACGTTAATTGCCTCGCCCGCAACGGCTTACGCGGATTGCGGAGACCCCGACCAGACCCCATGAACCGGACCTGTCCCGACCGTCGATCAGGTGGTCGCCGTGCTGGCCGACCCGGATATTCCGGCTGCGAACAAGGGCAACGTCGTCACTCCCGGATTCAGCGCCGACGAAGCCGGGACAATCGACGATCATCTGAACCGGATACGCGCACGACAACAATTTACGTTCTAGTTGGCGCATTTCGTCGCGTAGCTTGGCGATGTCGTGCTCGAACTGTATGAGCTTTTCCTGAACGAACACGGTGTCTTTACTTCGGTCGTTGATGAAACGGGCGACGTCCCTAATCTGTTTGCGCACACTGGATCGCGGCTTGAGGTTGAATCCCACCCAGGCCGTTGCGTTGGCGTGAACACGAATTCCGAGATGTGTGGACCCATACTGCCGCACCGACTGGTGAAACGTCGTGCGCACATAAGCTTGAAACAGTCCGAACGCGGCGATGGCTTGACCGAGAAGCTGAATCGCGGAGGCGGCGCGGGGCAAGGCGCGGTGCTGTAGCCAGTCGTCGGAAGCCATGTGAGCCGACCACAATGCAAAGGTGCCGTCACGGTCGGCCAACCAGAATCCGGCGATGTACAGCACGAGGCCGAACACTAGGAACGCAGACCATCGTTTGTCGTCATTGGACACGCGCCGATCATTCTGCAGTGCGTCGGCGGCGGGCGAGACTCGAACGCCGCACAGCGTCAGGAACCGGTGTCTTTGGCCCGGTCATGACCGGCAAACAGGTGCGCCAGTGCCGACCGTGCTTCGGCTTTCATCTGCTCCCGCGTCTTGCCTGCGGTGGACACCACAGCGATTGGATGCTTCCCCGATCCGCTGGCACTGTTCATGCCGTCGATTCTATTCAGCAATCCTGCCGGGGGAGAGTCAGCGAACACGCCAGCCGAGCAACCAATCAACGGAGAATCAACGCGGGTGTCCAAAACGGGCATATGCGCTGTTCAGGACCGTGCCCCCGGCAGGATTCGAACCTGCGGCCTTCTGCTCCGGAGGCAGACGCTCTATCCCCTGAGCTACGGGGGCGCACGCGAAAAATGCTGCGCCAACGGGCCACGACAGACTAACGCATCACAGCGGCAGGTCTGGCACCGGAATGGATTCGAAGCCTGAGCACCTCAGCCAATAGGATGGCCTGCGTGAATCCCGCCGACCTGGCCGAGCTGCTGAAGGCCACCGCGACCGCGGTGCTGACCGAGCATGCGCTCGACACCGCCGCGCTGCCGCCGGTGATCACCGTCGAGCGGCCACGCAACCCCGAGCACGGCGATTACGCCAGCAATCTGGCGCTGCAGCTCGCCAAGAAGGTCGGCGCCAACCCCCGCGAGCTGGCCGGATGGCTGGCCGAGGCGCTGGCCGAGGCCGACGGCATCGCCTCGGCGGAGGTCGCCGGGCCCGGCTTCATCAACCTGCGGCTGGACGCCTCGGCGCAGGGCCTGATCGTCAACAACGTCATCGACGCCGGCCACACCTACGGCAACTCCGACGCCGAGGCCGGCCACAAGATCAACCTGGAGTTCGTCTCCGCCAACCCGACCGGCCCGATCCACATCGGCGGCACCCGCTGGGCGGCCGTCGGTGACGCGCTGGGCCGGCTGCTGACCACGCAGGGCGCCGACGTGGTACGCGAGTACTACTTCAACGACCACGGCGCCCAGATCGACCGGTTCGCCAACTCGCTGATCGCCGCGGCCAAGGGCGAGCCCACTCCCGAAGACGGCTACGCGGGCAACTACATCGCCGACATCGCCGCGCAAATCCTGGCAGCAGGCGCCCGACGCGCTGAGCCAGCCCGACGCCGAGCAGCACGAGACGTTCCGGCGGATCGGCGTCGACTTGATGTTCACCCACATCAAGAAGTCGCTGCACGAGTTCGGCACCGACTTCGACGTCTACACCCACGAAGACTCGATGCACACCAGCGGCCGCGTCGACGCAGGCCATCGCGCAGCTGCGTGAGAACGGCAACATCTACGAGAAGGACGGCGCAACCTGGTTGCGCACCAGTGCTTTTGGCGACGACAAAGACCGCGTCGTGATCAAGAGCGACGGCAATCACGCCTACATCGCCGGCGATCTCGCCTACTACCTGGACAAGCGGGAGCGCGGATTCGACCTGTGCATCTACATGCTCGGCGCCGACCACCACGGCTACATCTCCCGACTGAAGGCCGCCGCCTCGGCATTCGGCGACGACCCGGGCACCGTCGAGGTGCTCATCGGCCAGATGGTCAACCTGGTCCGCGACGGCCAGCCGGTCAAGATGAGCAAGCGGGCCGGCACCGTGATCACCCTCGACGACCTGGTCGAGGCGATCGGCGTCGACGCCGCCCGCTACAGCCTGATCCGCTCGTCGGTGGACACCCCGATCGACATCGACCTCGCGCTGTGGTCGTCGGCGTCCAACGAAAACCCGGTCTACTACGTGCAATACGCGCACGCGCGGCTCTCCGCGCTGGCCCGCAACGCCGCCGAGCTCGGCCTGATCCCCGACACCAGTCACCTCGAGCTGCTCACCCACGACAAAGAGGGCGCGCTGATCCGCAGTCTCGGCGAGTTCCCGCGGGTGCTGAAAACCGCGGCGTCGCTGCGTGAACCGCACCGGGTCTGCCGCTACCTCGAAGACCTCGCCGGCGACTATCACCGGTTCTACGACTCGTGCCGGGTGTTGCCGCAGGGCGACGAGGAACCAAACGAACTGCACACCGCGCGTCTGGCGCTCTGCCAGGCGACCCGCCAGGTGATCGCCAACGGCCTGGCCATCCTCGGCGTCAGCGCTCCGGAGCGAATGTGAACGCGCATCCGGCCGGCCCCCGCCACGCCGAAGAGTTCCACCACTCCGGCGTTCCGCCGTGCCCGCTCGAGCACCCACGAACTGCTGGAGTTGGCCCCGAATGTCTGGCCGCGCAACACTGTTCGCGGTGACGACGGCGTCGTCAGCATTGCCGGGGTGTCGCTGCAGTCGCTGGCGCAGGACTACGGCACCCCGCTGTTCGTCGATCGACGAGGACGACTTCCGGTCGCGTTGCCGCGAGATCGCCGCGGCGTTCGGCGGCGGCGCCAACGTGCACTATGCCGGAAAGGCCTTCCTGTGCAGTGAGATCGCGCGCTGGATCGACGAGGAAGGCCTGTCGCTGGACGTCTGCACCGGCGGCGAACTGGCGGTCGCGCTGCATGCCGACTTCCCGCCCGAGCGAATCGCGTTGCACGGCAACAACAAATCGGTCGCCGAGTTGACCGCTGCCGTCAAGACCGGCATCGCGCACGTCGTGGTGGATTCGATGATCGAGATCGAGCGACTCGACGCCATCGCGGGCGAGGCCGGCGTCGTCCAGGACGTGCTGGTCCGCGTCACCGTCGGCGTCGAAGCGCACACCCACGAGTTCATCTCCACCGCCCACGAAGACCAGAAGTTCGGGCTGTCGCTGGCCAACGGCGCGGCGATGGCCGCGATGCGGCGGGTGTTCGCCACCGACCACCTCCGGCTGGTGGGCCTGCACAGCCACATCGGCTCGCAGATCTTCGACGTCGGCGGCTTCGAGATCGCCGCCCACCGGGTGATCGGCCTGCTGCGCGACGTGGTCGCCGAGTTCGGCGTCGACAAGACCGCGCAGATCTCCACCGTCGATCTCGGTGGCGGCCTTGGCATCTCGTATCTGCCCAACGACGATCCACCACCGGTGGACGAACTCGCCGACAAGCTCGGCGACATCGTGCGCAACGAGTCCGCCGCGGTGGGCCTGCCGGTCGCCACGCCTGGTCGTCGAGCCCGGCCGCGCGATCGCCGGACCGGGGACCATCACCCTCTACGAGGTCGGCACCGTCAAAGACGTCGGCGTCAGCGCGACGGCGCACCGGCGCTACGTCAGCGTCGACGGCGGCATGAGCGACAACATCCGCACCTCGCTCTACGCGCGCCGACTACGACGTGCGGCTGGTGTCCCGCAACACCGATGCTGCGCCGACGCTTGGCCGTGTCGTCGGAAAGCATTGCGAGAGCGGCGATATCGTCGTCCGCGACACCTGGGTGCCCGACGACATCGCGCCGGGCGACCTGGTCGCGGTCGCGGCGACCGGCGCCTACTGCTATTCGCTGTCGAGCCGGTACAACTTGATCGGCCGCCCCGCGGTGGTGGCCGTGCGCGACGGGGCGTCCCGTCTGATCCTGCGCAGGGAGACGGTCGACGATCTGCTGAGTCTGGAAGTGAGGTGAGTCGTGACTAGTGATGAAAAGCCGGTCGGTGTAGCGGTATTGGGGCTGGGCAATGTGGGCAGTGAGGTTGTGCGCATCATCGAGGACAGCGCCGACGACCTCGCCGCCCGCATCGGTGCGCCGCTGGTGCTGCGTGGCATCGGCGTGCGCCGGGTCGCCGACGACCGTGGTGTGCCGGTCGATCTGCTCACCGACGACATCGAGGCGCTGGTCTCCCGCGACGACGTCGACATCGTCGTCGAGGTGATGGGGCCGGTCGAGCCGTCGCGCAAGGCGATCCTGTCCGCGCTGGAGCACGGCAAGTCGGTCGTGACCGCGAACAAGGCCCTGCTGTCGGTGTCCACCGGCGAGCTGGCGCAGGCCGCCGAAAACGCCCACGTCGACCTCTATTTCGAGGCCGCCGTGGCCGGTGCCATCCCGGTGATCCGCCCGCTGACCCAGTCGCTGGCCGGCGACACCGTGCAGCGGGTGGCCGGCATCGTCAACGGCACCACCAACTACATCCTGTCCGAGATGGACAGCACCGGCGCCGACTACGAGCAGGCGCTGGCCGACGCGAGCGCGCTCGGCTACGCCGAAGCCGACCCCACCGCAGACGTGGAAGGCTACGACGCCGCGGCGAAAGCCGCCATCCTGGCGTCCATCGCGTTCCACACCCGGGTGACCGCCGACGACGTCTACCGCGAGGGCATCACCAAGA
This sequence comes from uncultured Actinomycetota bacterium, assembly GCA_963796825.1. Taxonomy (GTDB): domain Bacteria; phylum Actinomycetota; class Actinomycetes; order Mycobacteriales; family Mycobacteriaceae; genus Mycobacterium. Next base: position 23,224 of record CAWCNE010000002.1, on the reverse strand, counting down.
TCAGCCCGGACGACTTCGTCTCCGCGCGCGCCCTGGGCTGCACGATCAAACTGCTGTCGATCTGCGAGCGGATCACCACCGACGATGGGCAACAGCGGGTTTCGGCCCGGGTGTACCCCGCGCTGGTGCCGCTGGAGCATCCGCTGGCCACCGTCAACGGCGCGTTCAACGCCGTCGTGGTCGAGGCCGAGGCCGCCGGCCGGCTGATGTTCTACGGGCAGGGTGCCGGCGGAGCGCCGACCGCGTCGGCGGTGACCGGCGATCTGGTGATGGCAGCGCGCAACCGGGTGCTGGGCAGCCGGGCGCCCAAGGAGTCGAAGTACGCCCAACTGGCCGTCGCGCCGATGGGCGTGATCCCCACCCGCTACTACGTCAGCATGGACGTCGCCGACAAGCCCGGTGTATTGGCCACGGTCGCAGCGGAATTCGCCAAGCGTGAGGTCAGCATCGCCGAGGTTCGCCAGGAGGGCGTGGTCGGCGAAGGCGGACGGCGTATCGGAGCCCGCGTCGTCGTGGTCACCCACACCGCCACCGACGCCGCGCTGTCCGAAACCGTTGACGCGCTGGCCGAACTCGATGTGGTGCAGGGTGTGGCCAGCGTCCTGCGGCTGGAAGGAACCAACGCATGAGTCGCCGTCCAAGGCCGCCGTCCATCGCCAGTGGCCGGGCCTGATCGAGGCATACCGCGACCGGTTGCCGGTCGGCGACAACTGGGTTCCCGTCACCTTGTTCGAGGGTGGCACCCCGCTGATCTCGGCGCCCCGGCTGTCGGAGAAGACCGGCTGCACGGTGCATCTGAAGGTCGAGGGCCTCAACCCCACCGGCTCGTTCAAGGACCGCGGCATGACGATGGCCGTCACCGACGCGGTGGCCCGCGGTCAGCAGGCGGTGCTGTGCGCGTCGACCGGCAACACCTCGGCGTCGGCCGCGGCGTACGCCGCCCGCGCCGGCATCACCTGCGCGGTGCTCATCCCGCAGGGCAAGATCGCGATGGGCAAGCTCGCGCAGGCGGTGATGCACGGCGCCAAGATCATTCAGGTCGACGGCAACTTCGACGACTGCCTGGAGGTGGCCCGCAAGATCGTCGCCGACTTCCCGACGATCGCGTTGGTCAACTCCGTCAACCCGGTTCGCATCGAGGGCCAGAAGACCGCGGCGTTCGAAATCGTCGACGTGCTGGGCTACGCGCCCGACATTCACGCCCTGCCGGTCGGCAACGCCGGCAACATCACGGCGTACTGGAAGGGCTACACCGAGTACCACGCGGACGGAATGATCGACAAGCTGCCCCGGATGCTCGGCACCCAGGCGGCCGGTGCGGCACCGCTGGTATCCGGCGAGCCGGTCAGCCATCCCGAGACCATCGCCACCGCGATCCGCATCGGCTCGCCGGCGTCGTGGGGACCGGCCGTCGCGGCGCAGCAGCAGTCCAACGGGCGGTTCCTGGCCGCCACCGACGACGAGATCCTCGAGGCATATCACCTGGTTGCCGGCACCGAAGGCGTCTTCGTCGAGCCGGCGTCGGCGGCCAGCATCGCCGGTCTGCTCAAATCCGTCGAGGACGGCTGGGTCAAGCCGGGCTCGACCGTGGTGTGCACCGTGACCGGCAACGGCCTCAAGGATCCCGACACCGCGCTGCGCGACATGCCGACCGTGGAGCCGGTTCCCGTCGATCCCGTCGCCGTCGTCGCCAAATTGGGGCTGGTCTAGTGCTGGCTTCCGGACTGCTGGGCAGCTCGGTTGTTCCTGCTTCCAGCGCCAACCTCGGCCCGGGCTTCGACAGCCTCGGGCTGGCGCTGAGTCTCTACGACGAAATCATCGTCGAGACAACCGATTCCGGTCTGGTTGTCGAGGTCGAAGGGGAGGGCGCCGGCGAACTTGTGCTCGACGCCGGCCATCTCGTCGTTCGTGCCGTTCAGCATGGGCTGCAGGCCGCCGGTGTCAGCGCGCCCGGCTTGAAAGTCCGCTGCCGCAACGCGATTCCGCACTCTCGTGGTCTTGGCTCGTCGGCGGCGGCCGTCGTCGGCGGTCTTGGCGGCGGTCAATGGTCTTCTCGCGCAAGCGGGTGTGACGCCGTTGAGCCAGGCCCAGCTGATCCAGTTGTCGTCGGAGTTCGAGGGACATCCCGACAACGCGGCAGCAGCGGTGCTGGGTGGCGCTGTCGTGTCCTGGACCGAGTCCAGCGCCGGGACACCCGCGTATTCGGCGGCGCGGCTGCGGCTGCATCCCGACATTCGGCTGTTTCCCGCCATTCCGAGCAGCGTTCGTCGACGGTGGAGGCGCGGGTGCTGCTGCCCACGGAGGTCAGCCACGAGGACGCCCGATTCAACGTCAGCCGCGCCGCGCTGCTGGTGGTGGCGCTGACCGAGCGGCCTGACCTGCTGATGGCCGCCACCGAGGACGTGCTTCATCAGCCACACCGCGCGCCCGCGATGCCGGCATCGGCGGAATATCTGCAGCTCTTACGCCGTTGCAACGTGGCAGCTGTGCTTTCCGGCGCTGGTCCGGCGGTGATAGCACTGAGCACAGCCGCCCAGTTGCCCGCCGAGGTGCTCGAATACGCCACTGCAAACGGATTCGCGGTCAGCTGAAATGACCGCCGGCGACGGGGTACGCTGGACTTCTGGAGTCGCAGTCCCCAGCTAGCGTCCCCAAGACGCGGCGGAGGGGCTTCTTGCTTCCGGCATCGAAGCAGGTTATCCTCGGAGCCGTCCAGCAATCGCAGCATCTGTATCTGCGTCGACACTAGGACGAATACCAAATTCTTCTCGTGGACGATGGTTCGCCATTGGAACCGCCAATCTTGGCAATCACCGTTGCAGAGTCGATTTTTGGCAGCACTCGGCGAATTGGCTGAATGCAACGAACCCCTGGCTTGATTCGATCAGCGAGGGAGAGAAAGGAAATCCGTGACTGATACGGACCTCGTTACGGCTGGCGACAGCACTGAAAATGACAAGCTGTCCAACCCCGTGACCCCAGCTACTTCCAGCGAGAATGACGCGCACTCGAATGCGTCTGATGGCTCGCTGACAACCATGGTGCTTCCCGAACTGCGCGCGCTGGCCAACCGGTCCGGCGTCAAGGGCACCTCGGGAATGCGCAAAAGCGAACTGATCGCCGCGATCCAGGAAAGCCGCCAAGGCGGTCACTCCAACGGCGCGTCTGCTAACGGCGGCGCGGGCGGTGAATCGGGCAGCCATGACACCAAGCCGGCCGACGATCACGTCGTACCGGCCGCGGAGAACAACGCGACCCAGAACGACTCCGGCGAGAAGCCGCCCTCCGACAACCAGGCGGGGCGGCAGGACGATCGGGCCGAAAAGAAGCACCAGAACGGCAACAACAAGCCCGCTCGTGACCAGCAGGACAACAACTCCGGCCGCGACCAGCAGGACAACAAGTCCGAACGCCGCGACCAGTCCGAACGTCGCGACCAGCAGGACAAGAGCGATTCCGACAAGGGCGACCAGCAGAACTCGGGTGGCCAGCAGAACCGCGGCAACTCGAACCAGAACCAGCAGGACGACGACGGTGACGGACGTGGCGGCCGCCGCGGCCGCAGGTTCCGCGAGCGTCGTCGCCGCGGCGACCGCCCCGGCGACGGTGGCGGCGGCAATGACACCGAACTGCGCGAAGACGACGTCGTCCAGCCGGTAGCCGGCATCCTCGACGTGCTGGACAACTACGCGTTCGTCCGCACCTCCGGCTACCTGGCCGGCCCCAACGACGTCTACGTCTCGATGAACATGGTGCGCAAGAACGGTTTACGCCGCGGTGATGCTGTGACCGGCGCGGTGCGGGTGCCCCGCGAAGGTGAAGGCGGCGACAAGAATCCGCGGCAGAAGTTCAACCCGTTGGTGCGGTTGGACAGCGTCAACGGAGGCCCGGTCGAGGACGCCAAGAACCGTCCCGATTTCACCAAGCTGACGCCGCTGTACCCCAACCAGCGGCTGCGTCTGGAAACCACCAGCGATCGGCTGACCACCCGGGTCATCGACCTGATCATGCCGATCGGTAAGGGTCAGCGCGCGCTGATCGTGTCGCCGCCCAAGGCCGGTAAGACGACGATCCTGCAGGACATCGCCAACGCGATCACCAAGAACAACCCGGAATGCCACCTGATGGTCGTGCTCGTCGACGAGCGGCCCGAAGAGGTCACCGACATGACGCGTTCGGTCAAGGGCGAGGTCATCGCCTCGACGTTCGACCGGCCGCCGACGGACCACACAGCGGTCGCCGAGCTGGCGATCGAGCGGGCCAAGCGGCTCGTGGAGCAGGGCAAAGACGTTGTCGTGCTGCTCGACTCGATCACCCGCCTGGGCCGCGCCTACAACAACGCGTCGCCGGCCTCGGGCCGCATCCTGTCCGGTGGTGTCGACTCCACCGCGCTCTACCCGCCGAAGCGCTTCCTCGGCGCGGCCCGCAACATCGAAGAAGGCGGGTCGTTGACCATCATCGCCACCGCGATGGTCGAAACCGGATCCACCGGTGACACAGTCATTTTCGAGGAGTTCAAGGGCACCGGTAACGCCGAGCTCAAGCTCGACCGCAAGATCTCCGAGCGACGGGTCTTCCCGGCCGTCGACGTGAACCCGTCGGGTACTCGTAAGGACGAATTGCTGCTCTCGCCAGACGAGTTCAGCGATCGTGCACAAGTTGCGTCGCGTGCTCTCGGGGCTGGATTCGCACCAAGCCATCGACCTGCTGATGTCGCAGCTGCGAAAGACCAAGAACAACTACGAGTTCCTGGTCCAGGTGTCCAAGACGACCCCGGGCATGGACAACGACTAACCGGTTAGCACACTGCCGCAGTCGAACAACATCGCCCTTCTCGCTTTGCGGCCTGCGCCGCGGCGGTAACCTGCGCCTGTCGAGGACCGACGGGAAAGTGGTGAGCCGTGGCGGACACTATTCAGCAACTGCTTCGCGCGCGCAGTGGCGACGCCACGCCCGCGGTCAAGTACGGCGATCGGGTCTGGAGCTGGCGTGAGCATCTCGCCGACGCCTCGGCGTGCCGCCGCCGCGTTGATCGGCATCGCCGACCCGAGCGCCCGCTGCATGTCGGTGCGCTGCTGGGCAATACGCCCTGACATGCTCACCGCGATGGCCGCGGCCGCACTCGGCGGCTACGTGTTGTGCGGCGATCAACGACACCCGTCGCGGCGCGGCACTGGCCAAAGACATCGCTGCGTGCCGACTGTCAGATACTGCTCACCGATCCCGGCCATCGCGCGCTGCTCGACGGCCTGGATTTGCCCGGAGTGCGCGTGCATCGACGTCAGCACCGACGAGTGGTCGCAGCTGCTCGCCGTCGGCCGGACCGCTGGTGCCGCATCGCGAAGTCGTCCCCACCGACACGCTCATGATGATCTTCACCTCGGGGACCAGCGGTGAGCCGAAGGCCGTCCAGATCACGCACCTGACCGTTATCTTCGCCGGCGCCAACCTGATTGACCGGTTCGACTGTCGACTCGTCCGGCGTCTGCTATCTGTCGATGCCGCTGTTTCACTCCAACGCGCTGCTCGCCGGCTGGAGCGTCGCCGTCGGTTCCGGTTCGGCGATGGTGCCGGCCACCTTCTCGGCGTCGCGGCTGCTGTCGGACCTACGCCGCTACGGCGCGACCTACATGAACTACGTCGGCAAGCCGTTGGCCTATGTGCTGGCCACGCCCGAGCAGCCCGACGACGCGGACAACCCGCTGCGGGTCGCGTTCGGCAACGAGGCAAGCGACCGCGACATCGCGGAATTCAGCCGGCGTTTCGACTGCACGGTGTGGGACGGCTTCGGCTCCAGCGAAGGCGCGATCATCATCACCCGCGAAGACGGCTGCCCACCCGGCTCACTCGGCCGCGGCTTTCCCGGTGTCGGCATCTACAACTCCGACACCCTCGCCGAATGCGCGGTGGCCGCGTTCGACGACGACGGTGCGCTGATCAACCCCGACGATGCGATCGGCGAACTGGTCAACACCACCGGCGCCGGCCTGTTCGCCGGCTATTACAACGACAAGGACGCCACCGATGCGCGACTGCGCAACGGCATGTTCTGGTCTGGCGACCTGGCCTACCGCGACGCCGACGGCTGGATCTATTTCGCCGGGCGCAGCGGTGACTGGTTGCGTGTCGACGGCGAGAACATGACCACCGCGCCCATCGAGCGGATCCTGCAGCGGCTTCCCGCGGTCAGCCAGGTTGCGGTGTACGCGGTACCTGATCAGCAGGTGGGGGACCAGGTGATGGCGGCGCTGGTGCTGGTGGACGGCGCCGAGCTGACGCCGAAGGACTTCAGCGAGTTTCTGGCCGCCCAGCCGGATCTCTCGCCGAAAGCCTGGCCGCGGCACGTCTGGATCACCGACAAGTCTGCCCACCACTGCCACCAACAAGATCCTCAAACGCCAGCTCAGCGCCTACGGCACCACCCCGCACGGCGGCCTGCTGTGGACCAGGCCCGGCCGCGACACCAGCTACGCCCATGTCGACCGTTCCGCGAAAGCCCAGGTCAGCCCGGGTTAGTGGCGATGGCCGCGCGGGAATGCGCGGGCGCCGGTGGGCGTTTAGGGACATAGCGGCTGAGCTGGCATAATCAACAGCCGACGTTCAGGTTCCGGTTCACGTCCGATTTCTTTCAGCACGATCTGGCGACCCGGCGACCGACTACTGAAGAGGACACCATGAAAGCTGACATTCATCCCGCCTACGGCGAGACCACCGTGGTCTGCGGTTGCGGAAACACCTTCCAGACGCGCAGCACCAAAGAGAGCGGCCACATCGTGGTCGAGGTCTGCTCGCAGTGCCACCCGTTCTACACCGGCAAGCAGAAGATTCTGGACAGCGGTGGCCGGGTTGCGCGCTTCGAGAAGCGCTACGGCAAGCGCAAGGCTGGCGCCGAGAAGGAAGCTTCGGCCGACAAGTAGCACGATCGACGCCCGTACTGTCGCGATAATCGCGCAGGCCGGGCGTCGTTTTGCATGTCCTGGAATGAGTGCCAGCGAGGAGGTGAGCATGGCGCAGGGCGTGCAGGCGATTGACGCGATGGCTGGCCGAGCATGCCGACCTCGAGCGTCAGCTGTCCGATCCCGAACTGCACAGCGATGCCGGCCAACGCGCGCAAGGTCGGCCGCCGGTTCGCGCAGCTGGCGCCGATCGTCGGCGCCCACCGCCAGCTCACGGCGGCGCGCGGCGACCTGGAGACCGCGCGCGAACTGGCGGTCGACGACGCGTCGTTCGCCGACGAGGTCATCGAGCTGGAAACCCAGGTCGATGAGCTGGAGACGCAGCTCAGCGACATGCTGGCGCCACGCGACCCCCACGACGCCGACGACGTCGTGCTCGAGGTCAAATCCGGTGAGGGCGGCGAAGAATCGGCGCTGTTCGCCGCGGACCTGGCCAGGATGTACATCCGCTATGCCGAGCGGCACGGCTGGACCGTGACGGTATCTGGACGAAACCTACTCCGACTTGGGTGGCTACAAAGACGCGACGCTGACGATCGCCAGCAAGGGCGACTCGGCGGACGGCGTGTGGTCGCGGCTGAAATTCGAAGGCGGGGTGCACCGCGTGCAGCGGGTGCCGGTCACCGAATCGCAAGGCCGCGTGCATACTTCGGCGGCCGGTGTGCTGGTCTATCCCGAGCCCGAAGAAGTGGGCGAGGTCCAGATCGACGAGTCGGACCTGCGCATCGACGTCTACCGGTCGTCCGGCAAGGGCGGGCAGGGCGTCAACACCACCGACTCCGCGGTGCGAATCACCCACCTGCCCACCGGAATTGTCGTCACCTGCCAAAACGAGCGGTCGCAGCTGCAGAACAAGGCCCGCGCGATGCTGGTGCTCGCCGCCCGCCTGCAGGCATTGGCGGAAGAGCAGGCGTCCGGCCGACGCGTCGGCCGACCGGGCCAGCCAGATCCGCACCGTGGACCGCAGCGAACGCATCCGCACCTACAACTTCCCGGAGAACCGGGTCACCGACCACCGCATCGGTTACAAGGCACACAATCTCGATCAGCTTCTCGACGGCGACCTCGACGCATTGTTCGACGCCTTGGCCGCCGCCGACAAGCAGTCCCGGCTGCAGCAGGCATGACGACTCGACTGCGGTGCGCGATCGACTCGGCGACAACGCTGCTCGCAGAAGCCGGGATCGACTCGGCACGCTACGACGCCGAGGAGTTGGCCGCGCACCTGTGCCGGCACCGAACGTGGGCGGCTGCCGCTGCTCGACTCGCCCGATGACACCTTCTTCGACCGCTACCAGGACGCGGTCGCCGCGCGATCACGCCGAGTGCCGTTGCAGCACATCACCGGCACCGCCGCCGTTCGGGCCGCTGACGCTGTCCGTCGGGCCCGGCGTGTTCATCCCGCGTCCGGAAACCGAAGTCGATGCTGGAATGGGCTACTGCGCAATCACCTTCCGGATGCTCCGGTGATCGTCGACGTCTGCACCGGTTCGGGTGCGCTGGCGCTCGCACTGGCGCGGCACTGGCCCGCAGCGCGCGTGATCGGCATCGACGACTCCGATCGCGGCACTTGGACTACGCGCGGACAAACTCGGCAGGCACGCCGGTGGAGTTGCTGCGCGCCGACGTCACCGCAGCCTGGCGTGCTGACCGAGCTCGACGGCCAGGTCGACCTCGTGGTGTCCAACCCGCCCTACGTCCCCGATGGCGCCGAGCTCGAACCCGAAGTTCTCGACCATGATCCGCCGCATGCGGTGTTCGGCGGCCCGGACGGGATGGCGGTGATCAACGCCCTTGTCCGGCTCGCCGGACGTTGGCTGCGCCCCGGCGGCTGTTCGCCGTCGAGCACGACGACACCACGTCGTCACTGACCTCCGAACTGATCGGTAGCACAGATCTTTTCGACGGATGTCGTGCGCCCGAACCGATCTGACCGGACGGCCGAGATTCGTCACGGCCCGCACGGGCGGAGTCGGCCGCCACATGAGCGAGACTGTCTCGACTGCACCGACCCCGAACAGCGTTCCCGCGGAATCGCATCGGCGGCCGCGGCCGTCAAAAACGGCGGCCTGGTGGTTCTTCCGACCGACACGGTGTACGGCATCGGCGCCGACGCTTTCGACAGCGCGGCGGTGGCCGCGCTGCTGGCCGCCAAGGGCCGCGGACGCGACATGCCGGTGCCGGTGCTGGTCGGCTCGTGGCACACCATCGACGGCCTCGCGTTGTCGGTGTCCACGTCGATGCGCGACCTGGTCCGCGCATTCTGGCCCGGCGCGCTGAGTCTGGTGGTCCGGCAAGCGCCGTCGGTGCAGTGGGATCTCGGCGACGCCCGCGGCACGGTGATGTTGCGGATGCCGCTGCACCCGGTCGCCATCGAATTGCTGCGCGAGGTCGGACCGATGGCGGTATCCAGCGCCAACGTCTCCGGACGCCCGCCGGCGGTGGACGCCGAGAACGCCCGCGAGCAGCTCGGCGACCTCGTCGACGTCTACCTCGACGCCGGTCCCTCGGCGCAGCAAGCCGCCTCGACGATCCTGGACCTGACCGGCTGCCGAACCGCGCATCCTGCGATCCGGACCGGTCAGCGCCGAGCGTATCGCCGAGGTGCTCGGCATGGACGCCGGGAGTCTGACCGGCTGATCGGCCGGGTAGCTCAGATCGATCTCAGGGCGGTGCAGTACGGTTTCTCGGATGGTTAGCGGTGCCGACAACCTCGCCGGCGGTCTGCTCGCCCTGGCTGATCGTGGCGCCGGCGTCCCGTTGCGCGAACTCGCGCTCGTCGGGCTGACCGCCGCGATCATCACCTACTTCGCGACCGGACCGGTGCGCGTGCTGGCGACCCGGTTCGGCGCGGTGGCCTACCCGCGCGAACGCGATGTGCACGTGACGCCGACGCCGACGGATGGGCGGCCTGGCGATGTACATCGGCGTCATCGCGGCGGTGTTTCTCGCATCGCAGCTTCCCGCGCTCACCCGCGGTTTCGTCTACTCCTCGGGTATGCCCGCGGTGGTGTGTGGCGGGTGCGGCTGATCATGGGCATCGGCCTGATCGACGACCGCTGGGGCCTGGACGCGCTGACGAAGTTCGCCGGTCAGATCACCGCGGCCAGTGTGCTGGTCACCATGGGCGTGGCCTGGAGTGTCCTCTACATCCCGCTGGGCGGCGTCGGCACCATCGTGCTGGACCAGGCCTCGTCGATCCTGCTCACGCTGGCGCTGACCGTGTCGATCGTCAACGCGATGAACTTCGTCGACGGTCTCGACGGGCTGGCCGCCGGACTGGGCCTCATCACCGCGCTGGCCATCTGCATGTTCTCCGTCGGCCTGCTGCGCGACCACGGCGGCGACGTGCTGTTCTACCCGCCCGCGGTCATCTCGGTGGTGCTGGCCGGTGCCTGCCTGGGTTTCCTGCCGCACAACTTCCACCCGGCCAAGATTTTCATGGGGGATTCCGGTTCGATGCTGATCGGCCTGATGCTGGCCGCGGCGTCGACGACCGCGGCGGGACCGATCTCGCAGAACGCCTACGGCGCCCGCGATGTGTTTGCTCTGCTGTCGCCGTTCCTGTTGGTCGTGGCGGTCATGTTCGTGCCGATGCTCGACCTGCTGCTGGCGATTGTGCGACGAACCCGGGCGGGCCGAAGCGCGTTCAGCCCCGACAAGATGCATCTGCATCATCGGCTGCTGCAGATCGGTCATTCGCATCGGCGAGTCGTGCTGATCATCTATTTGTGGGTCGGCATCGTCGCTTTCGGCACCGCGAGCACGATCTTCTTCAACCCGCGCGACACCGCGGCGGTGATGCTGGGCGCGATCGCGATCGCGGTTTTCGCGACGCTTGATTCCGCTGCTGCGCCGCCGTGACGACGTCTACGACGAGGAGTAGTAGGGTCCTCGTCCGATGTGGTACGGTGCTGGTAGAACCCGAATTAACCTCGCGGGTTGCCGGCCACCGGCCAATCGGAGTCGCCTCCGATTCTGCCGACAAACGACCGACAAAGGGGAGTAGTCCCTTGGGTGATGCGAGTGCGGTGAATGCGCTCCGATACGCTCAACGGGCCACGCAACGATCAACCAGGCAACTCCCCCCGAACGAGGACTGAGGTGCAGCAGTGACTACACCAGCGCAGGACGCGCCGTTGGTGTTCCCCTCCGTTGCTTTCCGGCCTTTTCGCCTGTTCGTCATCTCGCTGGTGCTGACCGCTCGCGGCCGTCGCAATCGCGCGTGTCGCTCGGCTCCCCGAAGTTCGGCCTGTTCTTCGGCGTCGGGCTGCTGCTGGGTTTGCTCAACGCGCTCGGCGTGCAGCGCTCGGTGGCGTCGATCACCGCGGATGCGCACCCGTTGAAGAAGAAGATGGCGCTGAACTCGGCGACCCGCTTGATGTTTATCACCGTGGTCGGACTGGCCATCGCATACGTTTTCCGGCCGGCCGGGCTGGGCGTGGTCTTCGGGCTCGCGCTTTTCCAGGTGCTGCTGGTGCTGTCGACCGCGCTGCCGGTTTGGAAGAAGTTGCGCACCGGCGACTGCTGACGCGATCGAAGGGACAGAAAACAGCGATGACTGAGGCGTTTCTGGCCGAGGGCGCGATCGAGGTCGGCCAGCACGACACCGCCGACTGGTTCGGCTACGACCGTCAACGTCGACACCGTGGAGGCGTCGGCGATCGCTGCTGTGATCGTGATCGGGCTGGCCCTCCTGTTGCGCGCCAAGGTCACGTCTACTGGTGTTCCAGGCGGTGTGCAGTTGTTCTTCGAAGCGATCACCGTCCAGATGCGCGACCAGATCGAGAGCGCGATCGGCATGCGCATCGCGCCGTTCGTGCTGCCGCTCGCGGTCACGCTGTTCATCTACATCCTGATCTGCAACTGGTTGTCGGTGCTGCCGCTGCAGTACAGCGAGCACGGAAAGAACACCGAACTGCTGTCATCGGCGGCGGCCGATATCAACTATGTGCTCGCGTTGGCCCTCTTCGTGTTCGTCTGCTACCACGCGGCGGGAATCTGGCGCCGCGGCATCATCGGGCACCCGCTCAAGGTGCTCAAGGGACACGTCGCCGTACTCGCGCCGATCAACGTGGTGGAAGAACTCGCCAAGCCGATCTCGTTGTCGCTCCGACTCTTTGGCAACATCTTCGCCGGCGGCATCCTGGTCAGTCTGATCGCGCTGTTCCCGCCCTACATCTTGTGGGCGCCCAATGCGATCTGGAAGACCTTCGACTTGTTCGTCGGCGCGATTCAGGCATTCATCTTCGCGCTGCTGACGATCCTGTACTTCAGCCAATCGATGGAGCTCGAAGACGAACACGACTAGATCCGCCCACGTACTCAGCAACTGACAGACCTGGTACACGACTACCAGTTATCAAGGAGGATAAGAAATGGCAGACCGCGAATCTTCTCGGTCTCGGCGCCTTCATCGGCGGCGGACTGATCTTGGCCGGCGGCGCTATCGGTGCCGGTATCGGTGACGGTGTCGCCGGTAACGCCCTGATCTCCGGTATCGCCCGGCAGCCTGAAGCGCAGGGCCGGCTGTTCACACCGTTCTTCATCACGGTGGGTCTGGTCGAGGCCGCCTACTTCATCAACCTGGCCTTCATGGCGCTGTTCGTCTTCGCCGCGCCGATCGCACTAAGTAGTCCGCAGATATGGGTGACATGAACGCTGTAGTCCTGGCTGCCGGTAGCCAGGCGGAGGCGCAACTTTCTGGTGCCCAATGCCACCTTCTTCGTCGAGCTGATCATCTTCTTGATCGTGCTCGGCGTGATCGGCACCTTCGTGGTTCCGCCGATCTCGAAGGTGCTCAAAGAGCGCGACAACATGGTCACCAAAACGGCTGCTGACAACAAGAAATCGGCCGAGCAGTTCGCCGCTGCCCAGGAAGACTACGAGAAGGCGATGTCCGCCGCTCGGGTCAAGGCATCGGCGGCTCGCGACGAGGCTCGGGCAGAGGGCCGCAAGGTTGTCGAGGAAAAGCGTGGACGTCGCCGAGGAGCAGGTCTCCTCGACACTTCAGGACGCTGCCGAGCAACTCAAGCGGGAGGGCGACGCCGTGGCGGCGGAACTTCGCACGTGGGTGGAGACCCTCTCCACGACGTTGGCGAGCCGCATCCTCGGCGTCGAGGTGACCACCTCAGTCTCGGCCACGGGATCGGGGCGGTAGGCACACCATGTCGACATTCATCGGACAGCTCGTCGGGTTCGCCGTCATCGTCTGGCTGATCTGGCGCTACGTCGTGCCGCCGGTGCGCAAGCTGATGGCGGACCAGCAGAACACGGTGCGCCAACAGCTGGCGGATTCGTCGGCTGCCGCCGATCGGCTGGCGGAAGCCAGTCGGGCCCACGCCAAGGCGAAAGAAGACGCCAACGCGGAGGCGCGGCGTCTCACCGAAGAGGCCCAGTCCGATGCGAAGCGCATCGGTGAACAAATGCGCGGCCAGGCCGACAGCGACGCCGAGCGGATCAAGCAGCAGGGTGCCAAGCAGGCGGAGCTGATGCGTTCGCAACTGATCCGTCAGCTGCGTCAGGACATCGGTGCCGAATCCGTCCGGCGTGCAGGCGAATTGGTACGTGGCTTTCGTTGCCGAACCGGCTCAGCAGGCAGCTACCGTGGACCGGTTCCTTGATGACCTCGACGCGATGGCGCCCTCTGAGGCCGAAATCCATTATCCAGTCCTGGGGAGCCTGCGGTCGTCGAGTCAGACAGGCGTTGACCGACCTGATGAATCGGTTTGGTGAAATCGCCGAAGATCTCGATGACGCGACGCTCACCACCCTCGCTGACGAGTTGGCGTCCGTCGCCCAATTGCTCACCCATGAAGTGGTCGTCACCCGGTATCTCGTCACGCGGGCCGAGGACAGCGCACCCAGGATCCGGCTGCTCGAGCGGCTGCTCTCCGACAAGGTGGGGGACCCGGCGCTTGAGGTACTCCGCAGTGCCGTGTCAGAGCGTTGGTCCGACACGGAAGACCTGATTGTCGCGCTTCAACACATTGCGCGTCAGGCATTTTTGGTCCGCGCCGAGCGCGCCGGCCAGATCGACGAAGTCGCAGACCAACTGTTTTGGTTCAGCCGAATCCTCGACGAACAACCGCATTTAGCCATCGCTGCTAGGCGATACGACAGTACCCGCCGAAAAGCGAGTCACATTGCTGCGCAATGTCATCGGAGGCGCTGGCAAGGACGTCAACCCGATCGCAGCTGAATTGCTGGCCCAGACGGTCGAATTGCTGCAAGGTGAGCCGGCCGAGGACGCAATGCTTCGCCTGGCCGGAGTGGCAGTGGCACGACACGGTGCGGTCGTCGCACAGGTCAGCGCGGCCGCCGAACTCAGCGAATCCCAGCGCTCGCGCCTGACGGAAGTGCTGAGCCGGGTCTACAACAACCCGGTCACGGTGCAAATGCACGTAGACCCCGATCTGCTGGGCGGGCTGACCATCTCGGTTGGCGACGAAGTGATCGACGCGACGTTGTCGTCTCGCCTCGCCAAAGCGCAGACCCAGCTACCAGACTGAAGTACCGACCAGAGTTACCGACAGGCAGGAAGACGAAAAGCCATGGCAGAGTTGACAATCTCCGCTGACGATATTCAGGGCGCGATCGAGGAATACGTTAGCTCCTTCCACTCCGACACCGCCAAGGAGGAGGTCGGCCTCGTCATCGACGCCGGTGACGGAATCGCCCACGTCCAGGGCCTGCCGTCGGTGATGACCCAGGAGCTGCTCGAGTTCTCCGGCGGTGTTCTCGGTGTCGCGCTGAACCTCGACGAGCACAGCGTCGGCGCGGTGATCCTGGGTGACTCCGAGAAGCTCGCACAGGGACAGCAGGTCAAGCGCACCGGCGAGGTCCTCTCGGTGCCCGTCGGCGACGAATTCCTGGGCCGCGTGATCAACCCGCTGGGCGAGCCGATCGACGGTCGGGGCGACATCAAACCCGACGCTCGCCGGGCCTTGGAGATCCAGGCCCCGTCGGTGGTGCAGCGGCAAAGCGTTTCGGAGCCGCTGCAGACCGGCATCAAGGCCATCGACGCGATGACGCCGATCGGTCGTGGCCAGCGTCAGCTGATCATCGGTGACCGCAAGACCGGCAAGACCGCGGTGTGCGTCGACACCATCCTCAACCAGCGCGAGAACTGGGAGAGCGGCGACGAGAAGAAGCAGGTTCGCTGCGTCTACGTGGCCATCGGCCAGAAGGGCACCACGATCGCTTCGGTCCGGCGTGCCCTCGACGAGGGCGGCGCGATGGACTACACCACCATCGTCGCCGCACCGGCGTCCGACTCGGCCGGCTTCAAATGGCTTGCGCCCTACACCGGTTCGGCGATTGCCCAGCACTGGATGTACGACGGCAAGCACGTGCTGATCGTCTTCGACGACTTGAGCAAGCAGGCCGAGGCCTACCGTGCGATCTCACTGCTGCTGCGCCGCCCGCCCGGTCGTGAGGCCTACCCGGGTGACGTGTTCTACCTGCACTCGCGGCTGCTGGAGCGCTGCGCGAAGCTGTCCGACGAGCTCGGCGGCGGCTCGTTGACCGGTCTGCCGGTCATCGAGACCAAGGCCAACGACATCTCGGCCTACATCCCGACCAACGTCATCTCGATCACCGACGGCCAGGTGTTCCTCGAGTCCGACTTGTTCAACCAGGGTGTCCGGCCGGCGATCAACGTCGGTGTGTCGGTGTCGCGTGTTGGTGGCGCGGCGCAGATCAAGGCGATGAAAGAGGTGGCGGGAAGCCTCCGTTTGGACCTGTCGCAGTTCCGCGAGTTGGAGTCGTTCGCGGCGTTCGCCTCGGACCTGGATGCCACGTCGAAAGCACAGCTGGATCGCGGCGAGCGGCTGGTGGAGCTGCTCAAGCAGCCGCAGTACCGGCCGTCACCCGTTGAGGAGCAGGTCGTTTCGATCTTCCTCGGCACCGGCGGACACCTCGACTCGGTTCCGGCCGAGGACGTGCATCGCTTCGAGACGCGAGTTCCTCGACCACATCCGGGGGGCCGAGGACGGCATCCTGTCCGACATCAAGGAATCGCAGAAGCTCAGCGAAGAGACCGAGAAGAAGTTGGTCGACGCGATCAAAGAATTCAAGAAGGGCTTCGCGGCCACCGGCGGTGGATCGGTGGTAGCCGACGAGCACGTCGAGCCGCTCGACGAAGACCAGGTTGCAAAAGGAAGCAGTGCAGGTGCACAAGCCGGCACCGCCGGAGCAGAAGAAGTAATCGACGATGGCTGCCACACTTCGCGAACTGCGGGGTCGCATTCGTTCCGCCGGGGCGATCAAAAAGATCACCAAGGCCCAGGAAATGATCGCGACGTCGCGTATCGGCAAGGCCCAGACGCGGCTGCGTGAGGCCCGGCCCTACGCCGAAGAGATCACCCGCGTGCTCACCACGCTCGCATCGGAGGCCGCTCTCGACCACCCGCTGCTGGTCGAGAAGCCCTCGCCGAAACGGGCTGGCGTGCTGGTGGTCTCGTCGGACCGAGGACTGTGCGGCGCGTACAACTCCGGTGCCTTTCGCAAGGCCGAGGAGCTCTTCTCGCGCCTGCGCGAAGACGGCAAGACCCCGGTGCTCTACACCGTGGGACGTAAAGCGCAGGGCTACTTCAACTTTCGCAACTGGGACATCAGCGAATCGTGGACGGGTTTCTCGGAGCGGCCCAGCTACGAGGACGCCGCGGAGGTCGCCGAAACTCTGGTGAGTGCCTTCATGGCCGGCGCCGGCGACGGAGAGTCCAGTGACGAAGAGTCCGGAGTCGACGAATTGCACATCGTCTATACCGAATTCAAGTCGATGATGTCGCAATCGGTCGGCGCGCACCGCATGGCCCCGATGGTCGTGGAGTACGTCGAGGACGACAACGAGCCGCACACCCTGTACTCGTTCGAGCCGGATGCGACGACGCTGTTCGACGCGCTGTTGCCGCGTTACGTGACCACCCGCGTCTACACGGCGCTGCTCGAGTCTGCTGCGTCAGAGCTGGCGTCCCGCCAGCGCGCGATGAAGTCCGCCAGCGACAACGCCGACGATCTCATCAAATCGCTCACGCTCGAGGCGAACCGCGAGCGGCAGGCTCAGATCACCCAGGAAATCAGCGAAATCGTCGGTGGCGCAAACGCGCTCGCCGACGCCAAATAGGCCCCATGAGGAAGCGAAGAGGATATGGCTGCTACCACTCAAAAGGCTGAGAAGTCGACGAACTCGAAGGGCAGCGACACCAACGGCCGCGTGGTGCGGATCACCGGACCCGTCGTCGACGTCGAATTCCCGCGCGGCTCCGTGCCGGAGTTGTTCAACGCCCTGCACGCCAAGATCACCTACAAAGACCTGGCGAAGACGCTGACGCTGGAGGTCGCGCAGCACCTCGGCGACAACCTGGTGCGCACCATCTCGATGCAACCGACCGACGGACTGGTCCGCGGCGTCGAGGTGACCGACACCGGAAAGGCGATCTCCGTTCCGGTCGGCGACGGCGTCAAGGGCCACGTGTTCAACGCCCTGGGCGACTGCCTGGACGAGCCGGGCTACGGAGAAGACTTCGATCACTGGGGGATTCACCGTAAGCCGCCGCCATTCGACGAGCTCGAGCCGCGCACCGAGATGCTCGAGACCGGCCTCAAGGTCGTCGACCTGCTGACCCCGTACGTGCGTGGTGGAAAGATCGCGCTGTTCGGCGGTGCGGGTGTGGGTAAGACCGTGCTGATCCAGGAGATGATCAACCGTATCGCCCGAAACTTCGGTGGTACTTCGGTATTCGCCGGCGTCGGTGAGCGCACCCGTGAGGGCAACGACCTATGGGTCGAGCTCGCGGATGCGGATGTGCTCAAGGACACCGCGCTGGTCTTCGGTCAGATGGACGAGCCGCCCGGCACCCGTATGCGAGTCGCCCTGTCGGCGTTGACGATGGCCGAGTATTTCCGCGACGAGCAGGGCCAGGACGTGCTGCTGTTCATCGACAACATCTTCCGGTTCACCCAGGCCGGTTCCGAGGTATCGACACTGCTCGGCCGGATGCCTTCGGCCGTGGGCTACCAGCCCACGCTGGCCGACGAAATGGGTGAGCTGCAGGAGCGGATCACCTCGACCCGAGGCAAGTCCATCACCTCGATGCAAGCGGTGTACGTGCCCGCCGACGACTACACCGACCCCGCGCCGGCGACGACGTTCGCGCACTTGGACGCCACCACCGAGCTTTCGCGAAACGTGTTCTCCAAGGGCATCTTCCCGGCGGTGGACCCGTTGGCATCCAGCTCGACTATCCTGGACCCGGCGATCGTCGGCGACGAGCACTACCGGGTCGCGCAGGAAGTGATCCGAATCCTGCAGCGCTACAAGGACCTTCAGGACATCATCGCGATTCTGGGTATCGACGAGCTTTCCGAAGAGGACAAGCAGCAAGTCAACCGGGCGCGCCGGATCGAGCGCTTCCTCTCGCAGAACATGATGGCGGCCGAGCAGTTCACCGGTCAGCCGGGATCCACCGTTCCACTCAAGGAAACGCATCGAGGCGTTCGACAAGCTGGCCAAGGGCGATTTCGACCACATCCCCGAGCAGGCCTTCTTCCTCATCGGTGGTCTGGACGACCTGGCCAAGAAGGCCGAAAGCTTCGGCGCCAAGCTGTGATGTGCTGGTGCCGGCTGCGGAGATTGAGCGTGGAAGGGCAGGTGTGAGATGGCCGTGCTGAACGTGGAGATCGTTGCCGTCGACCGGAAGATCTGGTCCGGCGAGGCGACGTTCCTCTTCACGCGCACCACGGTGGGGGAGATCGGGATTCTGCCCAGTCACATCCCGCTGGTTGCGCAACTGGTCGACGACGCCATCGTTCGCGTCGAGCGTGAGGGCGAGGATGACCTTCGGGTCGCCATCGAAGGCGGCTTCTTGTCGGTCACCGAGGAGAGCGTCAGCATCCTCGCCGAGTTCGCGAAATTCGAGTCGGAGATCGACGAGTCTGCGGCCAAAGAGGATTCGGAGTCAGACGACCCTCGCATTGCTGCCAGGGGACGCGGCAGATTGCGCGCTGTCGGCGCGCTCGACTGACGGATCGCGGCGATGAGCGCGCTCATGGTTGTCATGGTCGTGCTCGTCGCTGTGCTGGGTCTTGCGGTCATCGCACTGAGCTATCGGTTGTGGAAGCTACGCCAGGGTGGGACCGCGGCGATCATGCGAGACATTCCCGCGGTCGGTGGACACGGTTGGCGCCACGGCGTAATCCGTTATCGCGGAGGAGATGCCGCGTTCTACCGACTGTCCAGTGTTCGGTTGTGGCCGGATCGTCAGCTCAACAGACGTGGGGTCGAGCTGGTTTCGCGGCGGCCACCGCGTGGTGACGAGTTCGACATCATGACCGAAGAGATCATCGTGCTGGAGCTGCACGACACCACGCAGGATCGCAAGGCCGACTACGAAATTGCCTTGGATCGCGGCGCATTGACCGCGTTCCAGTCGTGGTTGGAATCACGTCCCTCGCCGCGTGCGCGCCGTCGCAGCACCTGACGTGGCGGCTTTCGGCTAGTCGGATCGCCCGGCGCCGGGCTGCCAGAGTACGTCGCCGTCGCCGCCCACGTTGACCAGTCGGCACAGTATGAACAGCAAGTCGGACAGCCGGTTCAGATACTTCGCTGGCAGAGGGCTGACGTCCGTCGGGTGCTGCTCGATCGCATCCCAGGCCGAACGCTCAGCGCGCCGCGACACTGTACGGGCGACGTGCAGCAGGGCCGAGAGAGCCGAACCGCCAGGCAGCACAAAGGATTTGAGCGGAGGCAGGCTTGCGTTGAACTCGTCGCACCAGTTTTCGAGTCGGTCGATGTAGTCCTGCGTGATGCGCAGCGGAGGATGCTCCGGATTCTCGACGACCGGAGTCGAGAGATCTGCGCCGGCGTCGAACAGATCGTTCTGGATCTGTCGCAACACGTCAGCTATCTGCTGCTGCGGGTCGCCCACGGCGATTGCGGCACCGATGGCCGCGTTGGCCTCGTCGCAGTCGGCGTATGCCACCAATCGCGCATCGTTCTTGGATACCCGGGAAAAATCACTCAATCCCGTCGTTCCGTCGTCGCCGGTACGGGTATAAATGCGGGTCAGATGTACTGCCATGAACAAACGGTACCGCTCGGACTGACCTAGCCGACTGACAGGCCGATACGGCTTCACTAAACTAACCCGCGTGGCCGAGCATTTCGTGGTGACCGGTGGTAGTCGGTTGTCCGGCGAAGTCGCTGTCGGGGGAGCCAAAAACAGCGTTCTCAAGCTGATGGCCGCCGCGCTGCTGGCCGAAGGCACCAGCACGATCACCAACTGCCCCGACATCCTTGACGTGCCGTTGATGGCCGAGGTGTTGCGAGGCCTGGGTGCCAACGTCGAACTGGACGGCGCGACGGTACGCATCACCTCGCCGGACGAACTCAAATACGATGCCGACTTCGCGGCGGTGCGTCAGTTCCGGGCCTCGGTCTGCGTACTCGGTCCGCTGGTGGGGCGATGCAAGCGCGCCAAGGTGGCACTGCCGGGGGGTGACGCCATCGGGTCCCGCCCGCTGGACATGCACCAGGCCGGCCTGCGCCAGCTCGGGCGCGGTCTGCAATATCGAGCACGGCTGTGTTGTCGCACAAGCGGATTCCCTGCACGGCGCGGAGATTCAGCTCGAGTTTCCCTCGGTCGGAGCGACCGAGAACATCTTGATGGCCGCGGTTCTGGCCGAAGGCGTCACGACGATTCACAATGCGGCGCGCGAGCCGGACGTGGTCGATCTGTGCACGATGTTGAACCAGATGGGCGCGCATGTCGAAGGCGCGGGCTCGCCGACGATGACGATCAACGGTGTGCCGCGGCTGTACCCGACGGAGCATCGCGTGATCGGCGACCGAATCGTGGCCGCCACGTGGGGTATCGCCGCGGCGATGACCCGCGGTGACGTCACCGTGACCGGCGTCGACCCGGCACATCTGCAGGTGGTGCTGCACAAGCTGCACGATGTCGGCGCCACCGTCACCCAGACGAACGACAGCTTCCGGGTCACTCAGTACGAGCGCCCGAAGGCCGTCAACGTCGCGACGTTGCCGTTCCCCGGTTTCCCGACGGATCTGCAGCCGATGGCGATCGCGCTGTCCTCGATCGCCGATGGCACATCGATGATCACCGAGAACGTCTTCGAGGCGCGGTTTCGGTTTGTCGAGGAAATGATCCGCCTGGGTGCCGATGCCCGCACGGATGGTCACCACGCCGTCGTCCGAGGTCTTCCCCAGCTGTCGAGTGCGCCCGTGTGGTCATCGGACATCCGGGCGGGTGCCGGACTGGTGCTCGCCGGCCTGGTCGCCGATGGTGACACCGAGGTACACGACGTCTTTCACATCGACCGCGGTTACCCACTGTTCGTGGAGAACCTGGCCAGTCTCGGCGCCGAGATCGAGAGGGTAGAGTAGCCCGCTAAGTACGGCGCACACCTGCTGTAGAGCAGCAGATGGTGCAGTTTGACGGTGCTTTTGCGATGGAGTACAGTTGCAGGGTTGCCCGAAAACGGGTGTTGTTTGAGAACTCAATAGTGTGTTTGGTGGTTTTGTTTTTGTTGTTGTTTTTTTGGCTGCATTCTGACTTCCCGTGTTGGGGTGTGGTTTTTTGTTTTTGATGCCAGTTTTTGGTGTCTTTTTGCTAGTGGTCAGGTTTTTCTGATTCGAATTCTGCCTGCGCCTTTTGGGGTGTGGGTTGGTTTTTGTTTGGAGAGTTTGATCCTGGCTCAGGACGAACGCTGGCGGCGTGCTTAACACATGCAAGTCGAACGGAAAGGCCCTTTCGGGGGTACTCGAGTGGCGAACGGGTGAGTAACACGTGGGTGATCTGCCCTGCACTTCGGGATAAGCTTGGGAAACTGGGTCTAATACCGGATAGGACTACGGACTGCATGGTCTGTGGTGGAAAGCTTTTGCGGTGTGGGATGGGCCCGCGGCCTATCAGCTTGTTGGTGGGGTGATGGCCTACCAAGGCGACGACGGGTAGCCGGCCTGAGAGGGTGTCCGGCCACACTGGGACTGAGATACGGCCCAGACTCCTACGGGAGGCAGCAGTGGGGAATATTGCACAATGGGCGCAAGCCTGATGCAGCGACGCCGCGTGGGGGATGACGGCCTTCGGGTTGTAAACCTCTTTCACCATCGGCGAAGCCGGTAGCTTTTGTTGCCGGTGACGGTAGGTGGAGAAGAAGCACCGGCCAACTACGTGCCAGCAGCCGCGGTAATACGTAGGGTGCGAGCGTTGTCCGGAATTACTGGGCGTAAAGAGCTCGTAGGTGGTTTGTCGCGTTGTCCGTGAAATTCCCTGGCTTAACTGGGGGCGTGCGGGCGATACGGGCAGACTGGAGTACTGCAGGGGAGACTGGAATTCCTGGTGTAGCGGTGGAATGCGCAGATATCAGGAGGAACACCGGTGGCGAAGGCGGGTCTCTGGGCAGTAACTGACGCTGAGGAGCGAAAGCGTGGGGAGCGAACAGGATTAGATACCCTGGTAGTCCACGCCGTAAACGGTGGGTACTAGGTGTGGGTTTCCTTCCTTGGGATCCGTGCCGTAGCTAACGCATTAAGTACCCCGCCTGGGGAGTACGGCCGCAAGGCTAAAACTCAAAGGAATTGACGGGGGCCCGCACAAGCGGCGGAGCATGTGGATTAATTCGATGCAACGCGAAGAACCTTACCTGGGTTTGACATGCACAGGACGCCGGTAGAGATATCGGTTCCCTTGTGGCCTGTGTGCAGGTGGTGCATGGCTGTCGTCAGCTCGTGTCGTGAGATGTTGGGTTAAGTCCCGCAACGAGCGCAACCCTTGTCTCATGTTGCCAGCGCGTTATGGCGGGGACTCGTGAGAGACTGCCGGGGTCAACTCGGAGGAAGGTGGGGATGACGTCAAGTCATCATGCCCCTTATGTCCAGGGCTTCACACATGCTACAATGGCCGGTACAAAGGGCTGCGATGCCGCGAGGCTTAGCGAATCCTTTAAAGCCGGTCTCAGTTCGGATCGGGGTCTGCAACTCGACCCCGTGAAGTCGGAGTCGCTAGTAATCGCAGATCAGCAACGCTGCGGTGAATACGTTCCCGGGCCTTGTACACACCGCCCGTCACGTCATGAAAGTCGGTAACACCCGAAGCCAGTGGCCTAACCCTTGTGGGGGGAGCTGTCGAAGGTGGGATCGGCGATTGGGACGAAGTCGTAACAAGGTAGCCGTACCGGAAGGTGCGGCTGGATCACCTCCTTTCTAAGGAGCACCACGAAAAACACCCCAATTGGTGGGGTGC
>CAWCNE010000001.1:0-870758 GCA_963796825.1 uncultured Actinomycetota bacterium | reverse complement strand
TGAGCCAACTTGTTCGCGAGTTCCGCTGAAGTCGCGAAATCGAATTCGACTGTGGCGCCGGGATTGTCGGTTTGGAACTTTCCGGCAAGCAACGTGAACGCCGGCTTGAGCGGCAGGGCGGCGAACACGGTGATCGAGGTGAGCGCATGACCCGACGACGAGGGCGCCGTCGCCGCGGCGGCGGCTCTCTGCCCGCACCCGCTCAGGATTCGCCACCAGTGCCAGCGCCAGCAGGCCTGCTGTCCCGATGCGACGCCCGGCGCCCAGCCGAGACGTCACGCTGCCCAGCGTTGTCCAAACGGTGACCGCCTCGTGCCGGATTCGGAGTTTCATATCTAGCTACCGTCCAGTAACATAAGGAAACAGTTAATGCCATACACGCCCTGAAATCCCAGGGACCGGCGTTGCGGTATGCCACCATCGAAGCATCGGAGGACCGTTGCTCTAGGCGGAAACCGCAGCTGCTCTGTACGAGGCCGGCACCTGGATTCAATGCTGAATACGAGGAGGTCATGGCGATGGAGGTACTGGTTACCGGCGGCGACACCGAATTGGGTCGCGCCGTTGCTGAAGGATTCCACAACGAGGGCCACACGATCACCTTGCTCGGCGTGCGCCGAGACGACCTCGAGGTAGCCGCCAAGGAGATCGAAGCGGACGCGATCGTCTGCGACAACCACCGACCCCGCCCGCGCTGGCCGAAGTTCGCCACCTGTTCCCCCGCCACTTCGACACCATTGTCAACGTTCCGGCGCCTCGCTGGGGCTCCGGTGACCCGCGCGCCTACTCGCTGTCCGATCTGGCGACCGCTTGGCGCACACTCCCTGGACGACCACCGTGCTCTCGGCCGTGCTGACCCTCCGAAACGGTCGGCGATCACCTCCGATCCGGTGGCTCGATCATCAGCGTCGTGCCGGAGAACGCCCGCCCGGGTAGTGCCGAGGCCGCGGTCAAGGCCGCCCTCGCGAGCTGGGTTGCCGGTCAGGCGACGGTCTTCGGCACTCGCGGTATCACGGTGAACGCCGTGGCGGCCGGGCGCAGCGCGCAGCCCGGCTACGAAGGCCTGTCCAGCACGCCGCCGTCGGTTGCTGACGAGGTCGCCCGGATGTCGCTGTTCTTGACCAGCGGCGCTGCCCGCCACATCACGGGCCAGACTGCTGCACGTCAGCCACGGCGCGCTGCGGCAGTTCGCCTAGCCGTGGGGGGGGGGGGGGGATTGCTTAGCCGCCCGATTCGCGGAGCGCGTCCAATTCGCGTGCTGACCTTGCGGCGGCGGTCGTCACTAGGCTGGATTTCGTGGCTTTTCGACTTGGCTTCCAAATCCCCAACTTTTCCTACGGCACCGGCGTCGAACAACTCTTTCCGACCGTGGTCGCGCAAGCACGCGAGGCCGAATCAGCGGGCTTCGACTCGGTTTTCGTGATGGACCACTTCTACCAACTGCCGATGCTCGGCTCCCCCGACCAGCCGATGCTCGAGGCCTACACGGCGCTTGGGGCACTGGCGACGGCGACCGAGCGAGTCCAGCTAGGCACCTTGGTGACTGGCAACACCTACCGGATCCGACGCTGCTGGCCAAGGCCATCACCACCCTCGACATGGTCAGTGCGGGCCGGGCGATTCCAGGGCATCGGCGCCGGCTGGTTCGAGCTCGAACACGGCGAGCTCGGCTACGAGTTCGGCACCTTCACCGATCGGTTCAACCGGCTTGAGGAAGCACTGCAGATCCTCTACCCGATGCTGAAAGGCGAGCGACCGACCTTTTCCGGCGAGTGGGACACCCGCCGAATTGCCTTGCCGAACCCGCGCTACCGCGACCGGATCCCGATGATGATCGGCGGTAGCGGCGAGAAGAAGACGTTCCCCCTGGCGGTGCGCTACGCCGACCATCTGAACGTCATCGCCGGCTTCGACGAGCTGCCAGGCAAACTCGACGCGCGGGCCAAGCGCTGCGACGAGATTGGGCGTGACCCGACGACGCTGGAGACCAGCATCCTGCTGACGGTGCTCGTCGACGACAACGTGAAGACGGACCAGATCCCTCGAGATGAGTGGCGCATGCTCGCCCGGCAGCGCCGACTCCATCGCCGAGCAGGTTCAAACGAAGGTGCTCGACGTGGCATCGACGGCGTGATCATCAACATGCCGCTTCTACACGCCTGGCGTCGTCACCGCCGTCGCCGATGCGCTACGCCCGCTCCTCGGTCTCTGACCTGTAGCGAGACGCGTCACCTCCGACACTGCGGGTGTGGGTGATCACACGCGTTTACGTCGATAATTGCAGGTCCGGGCGACTAACGTGGAGGTGAAGGCAGTCGCCGCTGAGGAGCGAACCACACCATGACCGCCCTTCCCGAAGTCACCTGCTCGATCCCTCGACACCGGGTCGTGGTCATCGGCTCGGGATTCGGCGGTCTGAACGCGGTCAAGAAGCTGAAGCGGGCCGACGTCGACGTGACCCTGATCAGCCGTACCAACCACCACCTGTTCCAGCCACTGCTCTACCAAGTGGCGACGGGCATCCTGTCCGAGGGCGAGATCGCGCCGGCAACGCGCGAGATCCTTCGCCGCCAGGGAAACGCCAAGGTCGTCCTCGGCGACGTCCAGGCGATCGACCTGCAGGCCAGGACGGTCACGTCGACCGTCGCGGACACCACGGTCGTGACGCCGTACGACTCGCTGATCGTTGCCGCCGGTGCGTCGACGTCCTACTTCGGCAACGACCGGTTCGAACTCGAATTCGCGCCCGGGCTGAAGTCCATCGACGACGCGCTCGAACTGCGCGGCAAGATCTTCGGCGCGTTCGAGCTCGCCGAGATCCAGACCGACCCCGCCGCGGTCGAGGAACTGCTGACCTTCATCGTCGTCGGGGCCGGGCCGACCGGCGTCGAGATGGCGGGCCAGATCGCCGAACTGGCGCACCGACGCTGCAAGGGTTCCGCACATCGACACGCGCAAGGCCCGGATCATCCTGGTGGACGCCATCCCGGCGGTGCTGCGACGTTCGGCGACAAACTCGGCGCGCGCGGCCAAGCAGCTCAAGACGCTCGGCATCGAGATCCGGCTGGAGCAAGGTCGTCGACGTCGACGGTCGGGGCCTCCCGTCGCGGACGCCCGAGGGCACATCGGCAGGATCGACTCGGGCGCTCGTGTGGGCGGCGGGCGTCCAGGCGTCCTCGCTCGGCCGCGAGCTCGCCGATCAGGCCGGCGCAGAAGTCGACCGAGCCGGCCGGGTCATGGTCGAGCCCGACTGCCGCTGCCCGGCTATCCGGAGGTCTTCATCCTCGGCGACATGGTGGCGCTGAACAACTACCCCGGCGTCGCGCAGGTCGCGATGCAGGGCGCCAAGTACGCGGCCGACCAGATCATGCGGCGGCTCGACGGTGCCGAGCGCCGAAGGGCCCGTTCCAGTACTTCGACAAGGGCGGATGGCCACCGTCTCGCGGTTCAACGCGGTCGCGAGATCGGGCCGCTGGATTCAGCGGTTTCATCGCATGGATGGCCTGGCTGGTCATGCACTTGGTCTACCTGGTCGGGTTCAAGACCAAGGTCAGCACGCTGTTGTCGTGGACGGTGACGTTCCTGAGCACTCGGCGCGGCCAGCTGACGATCACCGAACAGCAAGCCTTCGCCCGCACCCGACTGGAACAGCTTGCGGTATTTGCGGCCGAGGCGCATGAGGGCGAAACGGCGAAAGCCGCCAGTTAGCCGGATTCGGCTTCGAGGTTCTGCAGCCGCACCTGACCGCGGGCCACCACCCGGTCGTCGGAGTCGGTGATGGTGACCAGCCACAGTTGCTGACGCCGCCCGCGATGCACCGGGGTCGCCGTGCCGTAGACCGTTCCGCTGCTGATCGCACGCAGGAAGTCGGTGTTGTTGTTGACGCCGACGACCGAGCCGCCACCGTTGGCGGTGATCCAGGTGTATGCGGCGACGCTGGCCATGCTCTCGACCATCGAGCAGTAGACACCGCCGTGCACGATGCCCATCGGCTGCAGCAGCTTTGGTTGCGACGTCGAGCTGTGCCCGCGTTCGGTCCGGAGTGATCTCGGTGAACACCAGACCCAGTTCCTTGTCGAACGGCGCCTCCGGCATCATGGCTGCATGCCTCTGTGTCTACACGTGCCGGGGGACGCCCGGTATGTCCGGTTCCGGCGGCATGTCCGGGTACCGGACTGTCCTGCGGGACGTACCGGCCGACCGATACTGTGGGCTGCTCGGGGCAGCGGGAACCCTTGTGCAATGCCGATACGGCGGAAGGGACGACATGGTGACGGCGACGACCGAGCCGGTGCGGTTGCCGCCGGGTCCGCGGACTACCGAAGGCTGTTCCAGACCATCAGGTTCTTGGTGCAGAACCACGCCATGTTCGCCGCTCTGGCCCGTCGGTACGGCAGCGACGTCGTCAGGGTGAATCTGCCGCGCATCGGCCATGCGGTGGTGATCAACGACCCGGCCCTGGCCAAGGAACTGTTCAACACCAGCACCGATCTGGTCGAACGCCCGCCGTCAGGGGCCGGCAGCCTCGGCGAGGCTTCGGCCCGGGCTCGACGTTCAGCCTTGCCGGCGACGAACACCTCGAGCGCCGCAAACTGCTGGCGCCGCCGTTTCACGGCAAGCGGATGCGCAGCTACGAGCGCATCATCGAAGAAGAGGTGATGCGCGAGATCGCGACCTGGCCGGAAGGCCGCGAGTTCGAAACGCTGCAGCCGATGATGCGGATCACCCTCGGCGCGATCCTGCGGGCCGTGTTCGGCGCCGAGGGCCCCGCGCTGGACGAGCTTCGCGACCTGTGCCGCCCATGGTCACGCTCGGCTGGCTGCTGGTGGTGTGCCGCCGATCATGCGGCGTGACCTGGGGCCGTGGAGTCCGTGGGGGCGCTACATGAGGCAGCGGCGCCGTTTCGACGCCGTCATCGCCTCGCTGATCGCCGAGGCGCGGGCCGACCCGCGCTATCGAAGAGCGCAACGATGTGCTGGCGCTGCTGGTGCAGGCCCGCTACGAAAACGGCGAACCGATCACCGATCAGCACATCGCCGACGAGTTGCTGACCTTGCTGGCGCTCCGGCCACGAGACCACCGGCCGGATCGCTGGCCTGGGCATTGGAGCGGTTGACGCCGCCATCCGGAGCTGCTGACGCGGCTGACCGACGAAGTCGACGCCGGCGGATCGGAATTGCGGCAGGCCACGATCTGGGAAGTGCAGCGCACCCGGCCGGTTCTCGACGCCACGGTGCGGCGCACAAAGACGCGAATCCGATTGGGCGACTGGGTCATTCCGGAGAACACCAACATCGTCCTCAGCATCGCGCTGGCCCATGACTCCGAAGAGACTTCCCCGACGCGACGTCGTTCAACCCGGACCGATTCCTCGGCACCGCCGCGAAGCCCGATAGCGTGGATTCCGTTCGGCGGCGGCGTCAACCGTTGCGTCGGCGCGGCGTTCGCCAACATGGAGATCGGACATCACCCTGCGCACGCTGCTGCGCGAATTCCGTTTCGCGCCAACCGATGCGCCGGGCGAACGACGCGCGCTGGCGCGGCGTGGCGACCGTGCCGGCGCAGGGCGCACGAGCGATGGTTCACCGGCGAACCGCCAAGCCGTCGAGTGATTCCGACTCGGCATCCGTGGCCGACCACGGCAGCGCGTAATGCAGCTGGCATACTGGCCGCTGTGACAAGCACCCTCAGGCAATACGTCAAGCCCATCGGCAGCTATTCATGGTTCAAGCAGGCCATGAACAAGTACTGGTACCCCTTCGATCACCCGCCGGTGGAATAAGGACGACGTCGTCTTCCTCAACTGGGGCTACGAGGAAGACCCGCCGATGGGTCTGCCGCTGGCGCCTGAGGACGAGCCGAATCGGTACTGCATTCAGCTCTACCACCGCACGGCGACCCAGACCGACCTCAGCGGCAAGAAAGTGCTGGAGCCCAGCTGCGGCCACGGCGGTGGCGGCGCGTATCTGATGCGGACGTTGCACCCGGCCTCCTACACCGGACTGGACTTCAACCCAGACGGCGTCGCATTCGCCCAAAAGCGCCACAACCTGCCGGGCCTGGATTTCGTCGCAAGGCGACGCCGAGAGCCTGCCCTTTCCCGATGAGTCCTTCGACGCGGTGCTCAACGTCGAAGCCTCGCACGCCTACCCGCACTTCGACCGCTTCCTTCTCCGAAATGGTGCGGGTGCTGCGCCCGGGCGGGCATTTCCTCTACGCCGACTTCCGCGGATTCCTCGAATACGACGACTGGGACGCGGCACTGGCCGCCATGCCGATGCGGATGGTGTCGAAGCGGGAGATCAACCGCCGACGTGCTGCGCGGGCTGGATAACAACTCGGCGCAGGTACCTCGGACCTGGTCGGTCGCCACGTTGCCGGTGTTCCTGCAGCCCTTCGGCAAGCTGTTCGCCGGCGCGCCCGGACACGCTGATGTACAAGCGAATTGCAGCGCGGAAGGCTGTCCTACCGGATGTACCACTTCATCAAGGACTGACGCGCTCGGACCAGCGACGTCCCCCAGATACCAGCGAGCCCCGTGCGTGATGCACGGGGCTCGCCGTATCGAGAGACCGGGGGTCACTGCAGCCCTCAGGACGCCGTCGCGGTCATTTATCGCTCGATGCCAGAAGCATAGGCAAGGCTGCCCTAATTTCGCAAGGGGTTGCCCGTGTCCGCGGGCCGCGCCGCCGACAGGCCGCGAACCGGCAGGCCGAAGCCGACCAGCGCGTCGAGCACTGCCTGACCCCGCCGCATCGCGGCCAGTTCGTCGGTGCCGGCCAGCTGCGGCACCTGAGTCGCAGACGCCACCACCATCGACCCGACGGTGTGCCACATCGCCGCGATCGGCAGCGCGCCGCCGCTGACCGTGTGCAGCTTGGCGAACAGCGGCTCCAGGGTGCGGTGGCAGCGGTGGGCCACCCAGGTCGTCAGCGCCGCCTCGCTCGGCAGCCGAACCACGCCGTCGCTAACGCGTCACCGGCGCACGGGTCATCGGGCAGCACCCGCACCGTCGGGTCGACCACCCCGGCCCAGTCGATGACGCCATCGGAGTCGACGTGGACCCACAGGTTCTCCAGCCCGGTGTCCCACGCCCTGGCCTCCAGCACCACCAGCGCGACCACCCGGCCGATCACGGTGTGGACCAGCGTCGCCGCCAATTGCCTTGCGGCGCTGCGGCGATCCATGTCGATCGCAGCCGCGTCGAACATCGTCTGCAGCCGATCGGTGCTCAGCGCCGAGGTCAGCGGCCACCAGCGGCGCACCGACACGTCGCCCAGCACCGCGACGCCGTAGACCCGTGGGCATTGCGGATACAGCTCGCGAAGCCGCCGGCTGGACTCGTGCAGTGGCAGCACGCGGTCAATGGTCATGGCCGCGATCAGCGGGTCGTCGATCAGTATCGTCACGTGTCACCTCCTGTTGTAAGGTTAGCCTAACCATATGATCGACTTCGAATCTGTGGGGACCCTCACAAGGCTCGACGCGCGCCGCGACACAGACTTCGACGGCCGGCGGCAGTCTCCGGCGGGAGACGTACGACAGCCGGTAGTAAGCGCGAGTACGCTGGCTGACATTGCCACAGGAGATGAGCAAACATGGCTAAGCTGACGCGGCTCGGGGATCTCGAGCGCGCGGTGATGGACCACCTCTGGTCCGCTCCCCAACCGCAGACCGTCCGTCAGGTGCACGAAGCGCTGTCTG
This sequence comes from uncultured Actinomycetota bacterium, assembly GCA_963796825.1. Taxonomy (GTDB): domain Bacteria; phylum Actinomycetota; class Actinomycetes; order Mycobacteriales; family Mycobacteriaceae; genus Mycobacterium. Next base: position 863,054 of record CAWCNE010000001.1, on the reverse strand, counting down.
AGCAGCGCGATCTGGCCTACACGACGGTGATGACCGTGCTGCAGCGACTGGCCAAGAAGAACCTGGTCTCGCAAATCCGCGACGACCGTGCGCACCGGTACGTGCCGGTCCACGGGCGCGACGAACTGGTCGCCGGGCTGATGGTCGACGCGCTCGACCAGGCCGCCGACACCGGCAGCCGACACGGCGCCCTGGTGCACTTCGTCGAGCGTGTCGGCGCCGATGAAGCAGAGGCGCTGCGGCGCGCGCTCGACGAGTTGGAATCAGGTCATCGAAAACCGCCGCCTGGTGGCGCTCGGCCCGAGGACTGAGGGACACTGGAACCAGTGTCTGGGCTGGCCTTCACCGTACTTGCGGTGATGCTGGTCGGCCCGGTGCCCGCCCTGCTGGCCCGGGCGACGTGGCCGCTGCGAGCCCCGCGGGCAGCGATGGTGCTCTGGCAGGCGATTGCCGTCGCCGCGGTGCTGTCGGCGTTCAGTGCCGGCATCGCGATCGCCAGCCGATTGTTCGTCCCGGGAGCTGACGGGCGGCCGACCGCCAGTCCCGCCGCAGAGATCGGTCGGCTCGGCTGGCCGCTGTGGATTCTCGACGTCGCGGTCTTCGGGCTCACCCTGCTGATCGGTGCCCGGCTGCTGGTGGCCGTCGTCCGGGTGGCGGTCGCCACCCGCCGGCGGCGGGCCCATCACCGCATGCTGGTCGACCTGCTCGGCTTGTCGCCCGATGCTGGTGGCCGCGCGGGCCTGCGCCCGCGGCCGCGATCTGCGCGTGCTGGAAGTGGCGCAGCCGCTGGCCTACTGCCTGCCCGGCGTCCGCAGCCGCGTGGTGGTCAGCGAGGGCACGCTGGACTCGCTGACCGAGACCGAGGTCGCCGCGATCCTCAGCCACGAGCGTGCGCATCTGCGCGCCCGCCACGACCTGGTGCTCGAGGCGTTCACCGCCGCGCACGCCGCGTTCCCCCGATTCGTCCGCAGCGCAAGCGCTTTGGACGCCGTGCAGCTGCTGGCCGAGCTGTTGGCCGACGACGCCGCGGTCCGGGTGGCCGGCCGCGCTCCCCTGGCCCGCGCCCTGGTGGCCTGCGCGTCGGGCCGCGCGCCGATGGGCGCACTGGCCGCCGGTGGCGCGCACACCCTGCTGCGGGTCCGCCGGCTGTCCGGCAGCGGCAACAGCCTGTGGGTGTCGACGGCCGCCTACCTCGCCGCGGCGGCGGTGCTGGTCGTGCCGACCGTCGCGCTGGCTATCCCCTGGCTCACCGAACTGCACCGGCTGTTCACCGCCGCCTAACCCGGCAACCGGCCACGCACCGCGCTATGGCGATACTTTGCAGAGGCCTGAATCCCGCTGTGCCACAGTGTTCGGTGCAGGGCCTTGGATGAAGTCACGAAATTGAGAGGCGCACACATGAGCTCGTCGGAATCAAAGACCGGTACCGCGCAGATCGGCGTCACCGGCCTGGCGGTGATGGGCTCGAACCTCGCCCGCAACTTCGCCCACCACGGCTACACGGTGGCGCTGCACAACCGGTCGATCGCCAAGACCGACGCGCTGCTCAAAGAGCACGGCGACGAGGGCAAGTTCGTCCGGTCGGAGACCATCGAGGAATTCCTGGACGCGCTGGAGAAGCCGCGCCGGGTGATCATCATGGTCAAGGCCGGTGACCCGACCGACGCCGTCATCAACGAGCTCGCCGACGCGATGGAAGACGGCGACATCATCATCGACGGCGGCAACGCGCTCTACACCGACACCATCCGCCGCGAGAAGGCCATCCGCGAGCGCGGACTGCACTTCGTCGGCGCCGGCATCTCCGGCGGCGAAGAGGGCGCGCTGAACGGCCCGTCGATCATGCCCGGCGGCCCTGCCGAGTCGTACAAGTCGCTGGGCCCGCTGCTGGAGGAGATCTCCGCGCACGTCGACGGCGTCCCGTGCTGCACCCACATCGGCCCCGACGGCGCCGGGCACTTCGTCAAGATGGTGCACAACGGCATCGAGTACTCCGACATGCAGCTCATCGGCGAGGCCTACCAGCTGCTGCGCGACGGGCTCGGCAAGACCGCGCCGGAGATCGCCGACGTGTTCGCCGAATGGAACAAGGGCGACCTGGACAGCTTCCTCATCGAGATCACCGCACAGGTGTTGCGCCAGACCGACGCCAAGACCGGCAAGCCGCTCGTCGACGTCATCGTCGACGAGGCCGAGCAGAAGGGCACCGGGCGCTGGACGGTGAAGTCCGCGCTCGACCTCGGTGTGCCGGTGACCGGTATCGCCGAGGCGGTGTTTGCCCGCGCGCTGTCCGGCTCGGTGGCCCAGCGCAAGGCCACCACCGGCTTGGCCTCCGGCGACCTGGGTGAAAAGCCAAGTGACGCAGAGCAGTTCATCGACGACGTCAGCAAGGCGCTGTACGCGTCGAAGATCATCGCCTACGCGCAGGGCTTCAACCAGATCCAGGCCGGCAGCGCCGAATACGACTGGGGCATCACCCCGGGCGACATGGCCACCATCTGGCGCGGCGGATGCATCATCCGGGCCAAGTTCCTCAACCGGATCAAAGAGGCATTCGACGAGGACCCCGACCTGCCGACCCTGATCGCCGCGCCGTATTTCCGCAGCGCCATCGAGTCGGCCGTCGACAGTTGGCGCCGCGTCGTGGTGACCGCCACCGAACTGGGTATCCCCATCCCGGGCTTCGCCTCGGCGCTGTCGTACTACGACGCGCTGCGCACCGAGCGACTGCCCGCCGCGCTCACCCAGGGCCTGCGGGACTTTTTCGGCGCACACACCTACGGACGGACTGATGAGGACCCGAGCAAGAAGTTCCACACCCTCTGGAGTGGAGACCGCAGCGAAGTGCCTGCCTAGCGGGCCCCGATGAAGTTTCTGGACGGGCACCGCCCGGCGTACGACCTGACCTACGACGACGTCTTCATCGTGCCGAACCACTCGGACGTGGCGTCCCGTTTCGACGTCGACCTGTCCACCGACGACGGCTCCGGCACCACCATCCCGGTGGTGGTGGCCAACATGACCGCGGTGGCGGGCCGGCGGATGGCCGAGACGGTGGCCCGCCGCGGCGGGATTGTCGTTCTGCCGCAGGACCTTCCGATCACCGCGGTGCAGCAGACAGTCGACTTCGTCAAAAGCCGCGACCTGGTGGTCGACACCCCGGTGACACTGGAGCCCGACGACTCGGTCTCCGACGCGCTGGCGCTGATCTCCAAGCGTGCGCACGGCGCCGCGGTCGTGACCTTCGAGGGACGGCCGATCGGCCTGGTCACCGAATCATGCTGCGACGGGGTCGACCGCTTCGCCCGGGTTCGTGACATCGCGATCACCGACTTCGTCAAAGCGCCGGTGGGAACGAACCCGCGAGAAGTTTTCGACCTGCTCGAACACGCGCTCGGTCGATGTCGCGGTGCTGACCGCCGCCGACGGCACCCTGGCCGGCGTGCTGACCCGGACCGGCGCGATCCGCGCCGGGCATCTACTCGCCGGCCGTCGACCGGCAGGGCCGGCTGCGCATCGGCGCGGCGGTCGGCATCAACGGCGACGTGGTCGCCAAGGCGCAGGCGGTGGCCGAGGCCGGCGTCGACCTGGTCGTCGTCGACACCGCCCACGGCCACCAGGTCAAGGCGCTGGACGCGATCAAGTCGATCGCGTCGCTGGACCTGGGCGTGCCGCTGGTCGCAGGCAACGTGGTGTCGGCGGACGGCACCCGCGACCTGGTCAGCGCCGGCGCGTCGATCGTCAAGGTCGGGGTGGGCCCGGGGGCGATGTGCACCACCCGCATGATGACCGGCGTCGGCCGGCCCCAGTTCTCCGCGGTGCTCGAATGTGCTTCGGCGGCAAAGCAACTCGGCGCGCACGTGTGGGCCGACGGCGGGGTGCGGCACCCGCGCGACGTGGCGCTGGCGCTGGCGGCCGGCGCGTCCAACGTGATGATCGGATCGTGGTTCGCCGGCACCTACGAGTCCCCCGGCGACCTGATGCGCGACCGCGACAACCAGGCCGTACAAGGAGAGCTACGGCATGGCCTCCAAGCGGGCGGTGGTGGCCCGCACCGCCGCCGACAGCGCCTTCGAGCGCGCCCGCAAGGCGCTGTTCGAGGAAGGCATTTCGACATCGCGGATGGCGCTGGACCCCGCCCGCGGCGGTGTCGAGGACCTGCTCGACCACATCACCTCCGGAGTTCGCAGCACCTGCACCTACGTCGGTGCGTCGACATTGGCCGAGTTGCACGAGCGGGTGGTGGTCGGCATCCAGTCCGCCGCGGGCTTCGCCGAGGGCCATCCGCTGCCATTCGGGTGGTAGACCAGCCGGATGGCGACGGGCGTGTCGGCATGGCAACGCGGACTCGGGCGCCGCGCTCCTTCGCTACCATCGGAGTTCACTCCATGAGTGGATACGTCGAAGAAAGGGTCCCCGTGCCGCAGGCACCCGCGCCAACCGGCGTGTGTGACGCCGACTCAGAGGAGCCTCCTTCTCGAGGAGTGATCGCGATCGCGGGCGAAGCCCGGGTGAAGCGGGTCACGACCGTTGAGGGTGGCCTCGATGAATCTGCTCGTCACCCTGCTCAGCCTGCTGGCCATCGTGCTGCTCACGGCCGGCACAGCGCTGTTCGTCGCCGCCGAATTCTCGCTGACCACGCTCGAACGCAGCACCGTCGAGGCCAACGCCCGCCGCGGCGGCCGTCGTGACCGATACGTGCAGCGCGCCCATCACAGCCTGTCGTTTCAGCTGTCCGGAGCGCAGCTGGGCATCTCGATCACGACGCTGATCACCGGATACCTGACCGAACCGTTGGTGGCAGAGCTGCCGCACCCGGCCATGGACGCGCTCGGGGTGCCCGACCGGGTCGCCAACGCGGTGCTCACCTTCGTGACGTTGCTGGTCGTCACGTCGCTGTCGATGATCTTCGGTGAGCTGGTCCCGAAAAACCTTGCGGTGGCCCATCCACCGGCGACCGCGCGAGCCGTCGCCGGCATGCAGTTGCTGTTCTCCTGGCTGATGACCGGGCCGATCCGGCTGACCAACGGCGTGGCCAACTGGATTCTGCGCAAGCTGGGCGTCGAGCCCGCCGAGGAGCTGCGGTCGGCTCGTTCGGCGCAGGAGCTGGTTTCGCTGGTGCGCACGTCGGCTCGCAGCGGCTCGCTGGATCCGGCGACCGCGGCGCTGTTGGACCGGTCGCTGCAGTTCGGTGAGCTGACCGCTGAGGAGTTGATGACCCCGCGATCGAAAATCGTTGCGCTGCAAGTTGATGACACCGTCGCCGATCTGGTGGAAGCGGCCGCCGAGAGCGGCTTCTCGCGGTTTCCGGTCGTCGACGGTGACCTCGACGAGACGGTCGGCATCGTGCACGTCAAGCAGGTATTCGGGGTGCCGGCCGGCCGAGCGTGAGCTCACGCTGGTCACCGCCGTCGCGCAGCCCGTCGCGAAAGTGCCCTCCACGCTCGACGGCGACGCGCTGATGGGACAGATCCGCGCCAACGATCTGCAGACCGCGATGGTCGTCGACGAGTACGGCGGCACCGCGGGAATGGTGACCGTCGAGGATCTGATCGAGGAGATCGTCGGCGACGTCCGCGACGAGCACGACGACGCCGCACAGGATGTGGTGGCCGTCGACAGCGGCTGGCGGGTGTCCGGTCTGCTGCGCATCGACGAGGTCGCCGCCGGCGACCGGCTACCACGCTCCCGAGGGCGAATACGAGACGATCGGCGGGCTGGTGCTGCGAACAGCTCGGTCGTATTCCGGTCATCGGCGACGAGGTGCAGCTGAGCGGGCACGAGCACGACGGCGTCCCACACGCCTCCGCGTGGCGGGCCAGAGTGCTCCGGATGGACGGCCGCCGCATCGACCTGCTCGAGCTGACCCAGCTGCCGGATCGCGCCGACTCCGGCGTCGGGCGAGGCCGCTGATGGGCGATCTGCTCGAGCTGTTGGCGACGATCCTGCTGATCGGCGCGAACGCGTTTTTCGTGGCCGCCGAGTTCTCGCTGATCTCTGCGCGGCGGGACCGCCTCGAAGCGCTGGCCGAGCAGGGCAGATCGGGCGCGTTCACGGTGATCCGGGCCGGCGAGCAGCTGCCGCTGATGTTCGCGGGTGCGCAGCTGGGCGTCACGGTGTCCTCGATCCTGCTCGGCCGGATCGGCGAACCGGCCGTCGCCGATCTGCTGCGGCGCCCGTTCGATCTGCTCGGTGCGTCTCCCGCGCTGCTGCACACCGCATCGTTGCTGGTTGCGCTGGCGATCGTGGTGACGCTGCACCTGCTGCTCGGCGAAATCGTTCCGAAGAACATCGCGATGGCCGGCCCGGAACGGGCGGCGATGCTGCTGATCCCGGTCTATCTGGTCTATGCGCGCGCGGTCCGGCCCGTCGTCAACTTCTACAGCCGCTGCAACAACGGCATCTTGCGGGCGCTGCGGGTACGTGCCCGCGACGAGCTCGACGTCACCGTCTCCACTGTCGAGCTCAGCGAGATGATCGCCGAGTCGGTGTCGGAGGGCCTGCTGGATCGCGAGGAGCACACCCGGCTCACCCGGGCGCTGCAGATCCGCAACCGGACGGTCGCCGACGTGGCGGTTCCGGTCGCCGAGATCCGTGCGGTCCCGGTGGCCGCGGCGGGCTCCGGCCCGACCGTTGACGTCGTCGAAAAGGCCTTGGCCGCAACGGGTTACTCGCGATTCCCGGTGGTCGGCGTCGACAACAGCTTCGTCGGCTACCTGCATATCAAAGACGTGCTGTCGCTGGCCGGCGACCCGCAGGCCGTGATCGACCTGGCCAGAGTCCGGCCGCTGCCGCGCATCTCCGAGTCGCTGAGCGTGCCCGAGGCGCTGTCGCGGATGCGCCGCAGCAACAGCCACCTCGCGCTGGTCACCGCGCGCGACGGCGGCGCCGTGGTGGCGATGGTTGCGCTGGAGGATCTGGTGCGCGACCTGGTCGGCCTGGTGCGCGACGGGACAGCGGCGTGCCTGACAACTCGACCAGCCGGCTGGATGCCGAGCAGTGGACGGCCCGCGCCGACGACTACGCCGCGCGCGTCGAGGGATTCGTCGCCCCGCACGCGAAGCGGGCCCAGGTCGGCGAGGCGCATCCGGTGTGGGACTTCCTGTTCAGCTACTACAGCCTGCGGCCGAGGCAGCTGCGCTGCTGGCATCCCGGCTACGGGGTGGTGCTCGCCGGCGCGACAGCGCCATCCGCCGATACCGGGACCGCCGTGGCTACGCCGTCGACGAGTCCGGAGTCACCGTCAGCCGCGCGTACCTGCTCAGCCGGCTGGAGACGATCTCGTTCGTGGCGCGGTCTACTGCGCGCGACCGCTCAGCGGCCGGCCCAGTTCAACTGCTTCGGGCTGCACGAATGGGCGATGGTCTACCGCAGCGGCGACGTCCGCCACGACCGTGTGCCGCTGCGCCTCGGCGCCGCGGGCACCGACACCGTGGTCGACGCCGAGATCGCAGGACCGTTGCGCTGCAGCCACTTCGACGCGTTCCGGTTTTTCACCGCCGAAGCGGCGCCGCGCAACGCGGGCTCGCCCAGCCGCGCCACACAACAGGATTGGGAGCAGCCCGGCTGCCTTCACGCCAACATGGACCTGTACAAATGGTCCTACAAGTTGAGCCCGCTGATCGACTCCGAGATGCTGCTCGACTGCTTGGAACTGGCTGCGGCGGCGCGCGAGATCGACATGCGAGCCAGCCCGTACGACCTGAGCGGCTACGGGTATGCGCCGATCGCCGTCGAGGACGCGGCGGGCCGCGCCGAGTACGTGCGTTGCCAGAAGGCCATCGCCACCCGTGCCGAGCCGCTGCGGGCAGCGCTGCTGGAACGGTGTGACCTGCTGCTGCAGGTTGCCGGTTACCGGTAGTCGGGCGGTCGGCCGGTAGGCTGAGTATCTGATTTCGGTAGGTAAGTGCGGAGGAAATGATGACTGATCGCGTGTCGGTGGGGAACCTGCGCGTCGCCCAGGTGCTGTACGACTTCGTCAACAACGAGGCTCTGCCCGGCACCGACATCGACCCCGACAGCTTCTGGGCCGGCGTCGACAAGGTCGTCACCGACCTGCAGCCGCAGAACCAGGACCTGCTGGCGCGACGCGACCAATTGCAGGCGCAGATCGACAAATACCACCGCCAGCACGTCATCGAGCCGCTGGACCCCGAGGCGTACCGCGAGTTCCTCACCGAAATCGGTTATCTGCAGCCGGAACCCGCCGATTTCACCATCACCACCGCCGGTGTCGATGACGAGATCACCACGACGGCCGGCCCGCAGCTGGTGGTGCCGGTCCTCAACGCCCGGTTCGCGCTGAACGCCGCCAACGCCCGCTGGGGCTCGCTGTACGACGCGCTGTACGGCACCGACGTGATCCCGGAAGACGACGGCGCCGAGAAGGGCACCAGCTACAACCGGGTCCGCGGCGACAAGGTCATCGCCTACGCGCGCAAGTTCCTCGACGAGGCGGTTCCGCTGTCGTCCGGCTCGTGGGCCGACGCCACCGGGCTCAGCCTCGAGGACGGTCAGCTGCAGGTCGCCACCGCCGACGGCTCGGTCGGCCTGGCCAACCCGGAGAAGTTCGTCGGCTACACCGGCGAGCTCGGCTCCCCCGACTGGTCGGTGCTGCTGGTCAACCACGGCCTGCACATCGAGATCCTGATCGACCCGCGAGTCGCCCGATCGGCAAGACCGACGCCGCCGGGATCAAGGACGTCGTCCTGGAGTCGGCGATCACCACGATCATGGACTTCGAGGACTCGGTCGCCGCCGTCGACGCCGACGACAAGGTGCTGGGCTACCGCAACTGGCTCGGCCTGAACAGGGGCGACCTGTCCGAAGAGGTCGACAAGGGCGGCAAGACCTTCACCCGGGTGCTCAACCAGGACCGCACCTACAAGACCCCCGACGGCGGCGAGCTGACCCTGCCCGGCCGCAGCCTGCTGTTCGTCCGCAATGTCGGCCACCTGATGACCAACGACGCGATCGTCGTGAGCGACGGTGACGGCAAGAAAAAGAGGTGTTCGAGGGCATCCAGGACGCGCTGTTCACCGGCTTGACCGCGATTCACGGCCTCAAGGCCGGCGACGCGCAACGGCCCGCTGACCAACAGCCGCACCGGATCGATCTACATCGTCAAGCCCAAGATGCACGGACCCGACGAGGTCGCGTTCACCTGCGAGCTGTTCAGCCGCGTCGAGGACGTGCTCGGCTTGCCGCAGGCCACGCTGAAGGTCGGCATCATGGACGAGGAACGCCGCACCACCGTCAACCTCAAGGCGTGCATCAAGGCCGCCGCCGACCGGGTGGTGTTCATCAACACCGGCTTCCTGGACCGCACCGGCGACGAGATCCACACCTCGATGGAGGCGGGCCCGATGATCCGCAAGGGTGCGATGAAGAGCACCACCTGGATCAAGGCCTACGAGGACAACAACGTCGACACCGGGCTGGCGGCCGGCTTCAAGGGCAAGGCGCAGATCGGCAAGGGCATGTGGGCCATGACCGAGTTGATGGCCGACATGATGGAGCAGAAGATCGGCCAGCCCAAGGCCGGCGCCACCACCGCGTGGGTGCCTTCGCCGACGGCGGCCACGCTGCACGCGATGCACTACCACTACGTCGACGTGGCTTCGGTGCAGGACGAGCTCGAAGGCAAGAAGCGCGCCACCATCGACGAGTTGCTGACGCGTCCCGCTGGCCAAGGAACTGGCCTGGGCGCCCGAGGAGATCCGCGAAGAGGTCGACAACAACTGCCAGTCGATCCTGGGCTACGTGGTGCGCTGGATCGACGCGGGTGTCGGCTGCTCGAAGGTCCCCGACATCCACAACGTCGCGCTGATGGAAGACCGTGCCACGCTGCGGATTTCCAGCCAGCTGCTGGCCAACTGGCTACGGCATGGCGTCATCACCGAGGAGGATGTGCGCGCTAGCCTGGAGCGGATGGCTCCGCTGGTGGACGAGCAGAACGCCGGTGACTCCGGTTACCTGCCGATGGCTCCCAACTTCGATGACAGCATCGCGTTCCTGGCCGCCCAGGAGCTGATCCTGCAGGGCACCCAACAGCCCAGCGGCTACACCGAGCCGATCCTGCATCGGCGCCGGCGCGAGTTCAAGGCCCGCGTCAGCTCAGAATGACGTCGGTTCGGGGACTCTCGACCACCCCGATGACTAGCGGCTGCAGGCACCTCTGGCGCTCAGGAGAGGACCGGCATGGGTAGGCACAGAGCTCCCGACGACGACGACGAACCGATCGACGAACCGTCGGACGACTATCCCGAGTCGGAGGATTTCGGCGACGCTGGCGGCTATCGAGAACCCGCGACTTTCCGCCGACGAGCCTCACCGGTTTTCTCGGTCCGCGTATTCGACGACCGCCGAGATTTCACGACGAATTTCGACGCCCGGGTTTTTCGACTTCGACGACGATCCCGCGCGATTCGCCGCCCGAGCAGCCCGAGCGGGACCTGCCTCCCGCCGATATCGATCCGCCGGACGACTTCCCGGACTTCCCGCGGCGCGACCCGGACCCACCGTCGCCGCCCTCGGACCCGCCGACCGGCGGCCATCGCGGTGCTCCCCGATTTCAGTGGCGGTCACCGCAACGAGGCGGGCCGGCGCGGCGTCAGCATCGGAGTGGTCGCCGCGCTGATCTCGGTCGTCGTGGTGGTGGGCGTGGTCATCCTGTGGCGTTTCTTCGGCGACGCGCTGTCCGACCGCTCGCACAGCGCGCGATGCGTCGGCGAGAAGCAGCCGGTCGCCGTGATCGCCGACCCGTCGATCTCCGACCAGGTGCAGCATTTCGCGGAGCGATTCAACGCCATTGCCGCGCCGGTCGGCGACCACTGCGTCGCGATCGGGGTGAAATCCGCCGGGCTCCGACGCCGTCGTCGACGGCTTCATCGGCAACTGGCCCGGCGGACCTGGGCCAGCGGCCGGCGCTGTGGATCCCGGGCAGCTCGGTATCGGCCGCGCGGCTCACCGCCGCGGCGGGCAAGGAAACCGTCACCGACAGTCGATCGCTGGTCACCTCGCCGGTGGTGCTCGCGGTACGACCCGAACTTCAAAAAGCACTGGGCGACCAGAAATGGTCGACACTGCCCGAACTGCAGACCAAACCCGACTCGATGGCGGACCTGAAGCTGCCGGCGTGGGGTTCGCTGCGTCTGGCGCTGCCGCTCGGCGGCAACAGCGACGCCGCCTACCTCGCCGGCGAAGCGGTGGCGGCCGCCTCGGTGCCGCCCGGCGCGCCGCCGACCGACGGCAACGGCGCGGTGCGCACGCTGATCGCCGGGCAGCCCAAGCTGGCCGACAACTCGTTGGGCGAGGCGATGAATGCGCTGCTCAAGCCCGAGTGATGCGGCGACCGCTCCGGTGCATGCGGTGGTCACGACCGAACAGCAGGTGTTCGCCCGCGGACAGTCGTCAGCCCGACGCCGGGCAGCACGTTGAGCTCGTGGCTGCCGCCGGGTGCCGCCGCGGTCGCCGACTACCCCACCGTGCTGCTCAGCGGATCCTGGCTGTCGCAGGAACAGGTGACGGCGGCCAGCGAGTTCGCCCGGTTCATGCACAAGCCCGATCAGTTGGCCGAGCTGGCCAAAGCCGGTTTCCGCGCCGAGGGCACCAAGCCGCCGAAGAGCGATGTCACCAACTTCCCCGCGCTGCCGTCGACGCTGTCGGTCGGAGACGACGCGACGCGCGCCGCGCTGGCCAACACCGTGTCAGCGCCGGCCAGCGCGCCGGCGGCGACCATCATGCTCGAGCAGTCGATGACCACCGACGAAGGCGGCAAAACCCGGCTGGGCAACGTGGTCAACGCGCTCGACGACCGGATCAAGGCTCTGGCGCCCAACGCGGTGATCGGGCTGTGGACCTTCGACGGCAAGGAGGGCCGCTCCGAGGTGCCGGCGGGCCCGCTGGGCGATCAGGTCGACGGCAAGCCGCGGTCGGAGGCGCTGACGGCGGCGCTGGATAAGCAGCACGCATCGTCGGGCGGAGCGGTGTCGTTCACCACGCTGCGGCTGATCTACCAGAATGCGCAAGCCAATTTCCATGCCGGACAGACGAATTCGGTCCTGGTGATCACCTCCGGGCCGCACACCGATCAGAGTCTCGGCGGCCAGGGTCTGCAGGATTTCATCAAGCAGAGCGCCGACCCGGCCAAGCCGGTCGCGGTCAACGTCATCGATTTCGGGTCTGACTCCGACCGGGACACCTGGGAGGCTGTCGCCAAGCTCTCCGGCGGTAGCTACCAGAACCTCGCCACGTCGGCGTCGCCGGAGCTGGCCACCGCGGTGACCAACTTCCTGAGCTAGACCGCGCCGAGTCGGCTCGTTCGGATCGTCGCGGCCGGTTATCCGTATTCGCTCAGCTTCAATTTCGATAGCTTTGGCACAAAAATCGAAGCGTGCTTGATCGGCACAGCAGGCTGTGAGAAGCGTATGTGATCTGCAGATAGCGAGTTAACCGAGCTAACCTGTGACGACACTCAATTTTTCCTGAGGCGTTTTACTTGCGTCCAACTCGCCTCAGTAGTAATGTCCAGGCTCAGGCCTGTGGTGTGGGTCACAGGGACCGAGACGTCTGAGGAGTTGGATCGTCATGCAGCAGGCACTGCGCCCCTATGCCACCGCCGGTATCGCTCTTGTCGGTGCCAGCATGATCGCCGTCACTCCGATCGCGGCACCGCCTCCCAAGGTCCAGATGCGGCCGGTCCAGCTGGTCGACGCGTGGTCGGACCTCGTGACCAACACGACCGCCAACCTGGACAGCATCGTCAGCAATGCCAGCTCGTCGGACATCACGCAGCTCTTCAACGAGCTCGTCACCAACCCGTTCGGCGTGATCGAGGCGTTTGCGAACTTCGACCCGACCGTCACCACGGACCTCACGTCGCTTCCAGCCACGATCTCGGTGGAATTGCCGCCGGGGCTCGAGCTCGCGATCGCCGGCCTCGGGGCGACGGGCGCGACGTTCACCACGCTCGAGACCGTCGCCCAACAGCTGCAGACCGACCCGTCGTTGACCAACCTCTCCGAGGGTCTGGCCACCGTCCTGAACGCCTACCTCAACGGTACGGACAACGTCAGCCTGCTCGACGGCGCGATCACCATCCCGCTGTACAACGGCCTGCTGGCCCCAGAAACCTCCGCGAACATCGACATCAACCTGACCAGCCTGATCGATGCGCTGGGCCTGGGCAACACGCCCCTGACCGACCTGGACCTCAGCAGCTTGTTGAGTCAGCTCGGGCTGGGCGACCTGACCCTCGGCTCGTTGTTCAGCGACCTGGGGCTGAGCGACCGAGCGGCCTGGGCACGCTGCTGGGCGACCCGACTCTGGGCACACTTCTTGGCGACCTCGGCCTGGGCGGTTTGACCAGCCTCGACGGCCTGAACCTGGGCAGCTTCGGCCTGACGAATCTTTGAGCGACTTGGGTCTGAACACCAACCTGGGTGACGTGACGTTGACGCAGCTGCTGGATGCGGTTGGGGCTCAACACGGACGTGAGCGACCTCAGCCTCACCGGCTTGATCAGCGACCTGTTCCCGAACGGCATCGACGTGCGGCGGCGTCAACCTGGGCACGTTGCTGACCGACCTGGGTATCGGTAGCGACAGCGTGGGCAGCTTGCTCGGCCCGACTGGCATCAGCGAGCTGGCCAGCCTGCTCAACTCGACTCTCGGCACGCTCCTCGGCCCGCAAGAGGCTCTCCTGAACACGCTCCTCGGTCTCATCGCCCCCGGCCTCAACATCGACAGTCTCATCAGCACCAGCTGAGCTGACATCCGCGTTGGACAGTGCGACCTGAGCACTCTGGTCAGCGGCCTCAGCTCTGGGTAACGGCGGCGACCTTGAGTCTGACCCAACTGCTGACCGATCTGGGTCTTGGCAGCACGACCACCGGCGACTTGGGCAGCATCACCGACTCTGCTGAGGACCTGGGTATTACACTCCCGTCGACGGGCGATCTCACGATCACGCAGCCTGATCACCGACGTCTTGAACCAGCTGGGTCTGGCCGATTCCGGCGACGGGTGATATCAGACCTGGCCAACCTGCTGACCGAGCTGGGTGGCGTCACGAATCTCGATCCTCGGCACTGCACGTCGGCAGCTTGCTGAACAGCCTGAACCTGGGCACTCTGCTCAACGACCTCGGCCTTTCCAACCTGCCGCTGGACCTGAGCAACTTGGGCGACCTTTCCGGACTGACTCTGGGCGGCCTGCTCGGCGATCTGGGCCTGGGCGATCTGGCCAACGTCAGCGTGGAACCGCTCGGCGGCTTCGACACCCTACTGGTCGACCTCGTGCCGCAGCAGATCCTCGCCGCGCTGGGCATGTAACGCGTCAGGCGTAGGACTCCACCGGCGGGCAGGAGCACACCAGGTTGCGGTCGCCGTAGGCGCCGTCGATGCGGCGCACCGGCGGCCACACCTTGGGCCGGAAGCCCTTGCCGAGCGGGTACGCGGCGACCTCGCGGGTGTACGGGTGCTCCCACTTGTCGACCAGCAGGCACTCGGCGGTGTGCGGCGCGCCGCGCAGCGGGTTGTCCTCCACCGGCCACTCGCCGGCGCCGACCTTGTCGATCTCGCCGCGGATGGCGATCATCGCGTCGCAGAACGCGTCGACCTCGTCGAGGCTTTCGCTCTCGGTCGGCTCGACCATCAGCGTGCCCGCGACCGGGAAGCTCATGGTCGGTGCGTGGAATCCGTAGTCCGCCAACCGTTTTGCGACATCGTCGACGGTCACGCCGGTCGACTTGGTGATCGGCCGCAGATCCAGGATGCACTCGTGGGCGACCATGCCGTTCTCGCCGGTGTAGAGCACCGGGTAGTACTCGTCGAGCCGGCGGGCGATGTAGTTGGCCGACGCGATCGCCGTCAGCGACGCGGCCCGCAGCCCGGGAGCGCCCATCATCCGGATGTAGGCCCAGCTGATCGGCAGGATCGACGCCGAACCGTACGGCGCCGCCGACACCGTCGGACCGGCCGGCAATTCGGGTGCGTAGCGGGTGGCCGGGCAGGAACGGCGCGAGATGCGACCGCGCCGCGACCGGCCCGACACCGGGACCCCCGCCGCCGTGCGGGATGCAGAACGTCTTGTGCAGGTTCAGGTGGCTGACGTCGCCGCCGAACTTTCCGGGCCGGGCCAGCCCGACCAGCGCGTTCAGGTTGGCGCCGTCGATGTAGACCTGGCCGCCCGGCGTCGTGCACGGCCGCGCAGACCTCGGCGACGTCGTGCTCGTACACGCCGTGCGTCGACGGGTAGGTGATCATCAGCGTCGACAGCCGGTCGGCGTGCTCGCTGACCTTGGCCCGCAGGTCGTCGAGGTCGACGTCGCCGTTGGACCGGCAGGCCACCACGACCACCCGCATACCGGCCAGCGCCGCGGACGCGGCGTTGGTGCCGTGCGCGCTGGACGGGATCAGGCAGATGTTGCGCTCCGGCTCGCCGCGGCTGGCGTGGTAGGCGTGAATGGCCAGCAGGCCGGCGTACTCCCCCTGCGACCCGGCATTGGGCTGCAGCGAGACCGCGTCGTAGCCGGTCATCTGCACCAGCCAGGTCTCCAGGTCGGCGATCAGTCGCCGCAGGCCCTGTGCTGTCGGACGCCGGCGCGAACGGATGCTGGCGGGCGAACTCCGGCCAGGTGATCGATTCCATCTCAGCCGCGGCGTTGAGCTTCATCGTGCATGAGCCGAGCGGAATCATGGTGCGGTCCAACGCAAGATCCTTGTCCGCCAGCGCGCGCAGATACCGCATCATCGACGTCTCGGTGCGGTACTTGATGAACGCCGGGTGGGTCAGGAATTCCGAGGTCCGGTTCAGCGATGCCCGCGCAGACAGGCTCGGCCGCCGTCGACGCCGAACGCGTCCAACACCGCTGCCACGTGGGCATCGGTCGTCACCTCGTCACAGGTCACCGACACGTGGTCGTCGTCGACCCGCCAGAGGTTGATGCCGTGGGCTTTGGCCGCGGCGATCACCTCGTCGGCGCGGCCCGGGACGTGCGCCAAGACAGTGTCAAAGTACTTGTCGTGCACCAACTTATCGCCCAGCGCGGCGGCGATGGCCTCGGCATGGCCGTGCACCCGCCGGGCGATGCCGGTCAGTCCGTCGGCGCCGTGGTAGCTCGCGTACATCGCGGCCATCACCGACAACAGCACCTGCGCGGTGCAGATGTTGCTGGTCGCCTTGTCGCGGCGGATGTGCTGCTCGCGCGTCTGCAGCGCCAACCGGTAGGCGGGCGAACCGTCGGCGTCCAGCGAGACACCGACGAGCCGGCCCGGCAGTTGGCGGGCATGCTTGGCGTGCACCACCAGGTATCCGGCGTGCGGTCCGCCGAATCCCATTGGCACACCGAAACGTTGAGTGTTACCGAACGCCACGTCGGCGCCGATCTCGCCGGGCGGCGTGATCAGGGTCAGCGCCAGCAGGTCGGCGCCGAGGGCCACCAGCGCGCCGCGGTCGTGCGCCTCGGAAACCAGCGCCGACCAGTCGGTGACCCGGCCGCTGGCGCCGGGCAGTTGGGCGATCACGCCGAAGAACTCCCCGTCCGGCAGGCCATCCCGCAGGTCGGCGGTGACGATCTCGATGCCCAGCGGCTCGGCGCGGGTGGCGAGCACAGCGGCGGTCTGGGCGAACACGTCGACGTCGACGGCCAACCGGTTGGCGTTACCTTTGACGGCGCGATGCATCAGCGTCATCGCCTCGGCGGCCGCGGTGCCCTCGTCGAGCATCGACGCGTTGGCCACCTCGAGACCGGTCAGATCGGCGACCATGGTCTGGAAGTTCAGCAGCGCCTCGAGCCGACCCTGGCTGATCTCCGGCTGATACGGCGTGTAGGCGGTGTACCAGGCCGGGTTCTCCAAGATGTTGCGCAGCAGCACCGGCGGTGTGTACGTGTCGTAGTAGCCCTGACCGATCATCGACACCGCGACGGTGTTCTCGTCGGCCAGCGCCCGCAGCTCGGCGAGCGCCTCGGCCTCGCTGGCCGCCGGCGGCAGCTGATCGAGACCCGGTGCGGCGCCGGAGTCGGTCAACCCGTCGAGAATTCCCGCAGGCAGGGCGCGGCGCGCAAGTTCGTCGAGTGAGTCGACTCCGATGACCTCGAGCATCGCCGCGACGGCGGCGCTGTCCGGGCCGATGTGCCGGTCGGCGAAAAGCGGGTTGGTGTAGTCGGACATCGGCGAACTCCTGACAGCGAGGAAGGCAGGTCCTCCCCCTCTGTCGTCTACCCGAACCGGGCGCCTGAGAGATTCGACATCAAGATGTCTTTCCCCATGGGCGGGCGACCGATAGTCGCCGCTTTCCAGAGGCATCGGGGTCTGTCGCGGTCCGGGTGCCTGAGAGGTTGACGGAGAGGTATTGCTCCTTCGGCGTCCGTGGCTGGCGGCCACGGAACTCTCCCGCGCAAGAACGATGCGTAGTCGAGTTTACCGACTCGATGCCGCCGGCACAGCCCGCGGCACCAATCAGACGAGGCTGGGTCAGCCGATCTTGCGGTCGCGGTGCTTGCGCCGCGATGCCAGCTCGTCCTCCGGCGCGGCGATCGACTCGCCGCCGTCGGCGCGTTCGCCGGGGAAATCGGCGATGGCGCCGGTCAGTTCGCGCATTGCACCGGAGACGGCGATGCCGAATACGCCCTGACCGCCCTGCAGCAGGTCGACGACTTCTTCGGCCGAGGTGCACTCGTACACCGTGGTGCCGTCGGAGAACAGGGTGATGTTGGCCAGGTCCTGCACACCGCGCTGGCGCAGGTGGTCAACCGCGACGCGAATGTTGTGCAGCGAGATACCGGTGTCGAGCAAGCGCTTGACGATCTTGAGCACCAGGATGTCTTTGAACGAGTACAGCCGCTGGCTGCCGGAGCCCGCCGCGCTGCGGATCGACGGCACGACCAGCGAGGTGCGTGCCCAGTAGTCCAGTTGGCGGTACGTGATGCCGGCGATTTGGCAGGCGCTGGGGCCGCGGTAGCCGACCAGTTCGTCGGGCAACGAGTCGTCGGGGAACAAGCCGCCCTGCACGGGTTCGGCTCGACACGTGGATCGCCTGATCGGAGTGAGGTGCCGAACCGTCATCGAGTGCGGTCACGGACTCGAGATCCAGTTGATCCTGACGTGGCTGATCTCCCACTGGGGCTTCCTCTCGCCGATCGCGCTCGTTACGGGCTGCCGGTTTCCGCGTTTGCTCAATCGAGTGCCTGTGAGCATACGCTTTTCGACTCGCTGTCGTGTTTGTAGAACTAATCAGTCGAGCAAAGTATGGCGGTCGGAGCGGTGACTCCGCGCTATCCGATGGGCGTGTCGAAGTCGAACTCGCAGATGAGACGTATCCGTGATACTGCCGATTCTGATCGTGCATTGCTCGATTACGGCGCGCCGCAGTGCGGCCGACGCCGATCGTCACGCCGTGCGCGCGTCAGGTGGCCTTGAAATCGTCGGGCGAGACGCTGTCCAGAAACTCTTTGAACTTCTCGACCTCGTCCTCGCGGACGGCGCCAGAGGGCTCGTCCTCGCTCTCGTCAGGAATCAGCAGGCCGGCCTCGGCGAGCACCGCTTCTTCGACATAGATCGGCACGCCCACCCGCAGAGCGATAGCCACCGAGTCCGATGGCCGCGCCGAGACGGTGATGTTGCGGTCGAAGATCAAGTCGGCGTAGAAGGTGCCCTCCTGCAGATCGACGATTCGCACCTCTTTGAGCGAATGGCCAAGCGCGGCAATGAGATCGCGAATCAGGTCGTGGGTCAGCGGGCGGGGCGGCTCGACTCCCTGCTGTTCAAGGGCGATCGCGGCGGCCTCGGACTGGCCGATCCAGATTGGCAGGTAACGATCACCGTTGGCCTCGCGCAGCAACAGGACCGGCTGGTTCTGCGGCTGCTCGACGCGAATGCCGACAACGCGAACTTCACCCATCTGTGTCTGCCCTCCGCACGTGCTGCCGTTCCGAATCAGACCTGCCCCGACGTCGCGGTGGAAGACCAAGCCGCCGTACACAAGCTGTGGTTTCGAAGTCTAGTCCTTCAGCGGTGTAGTACGTCGCGCACTGCGGACTTGATCAACGAGGTGTGCAGCGTGATGGCGAGGGCGGCCACCTCGCGTGCCAGGTCGTCAGCGCGGTCGCGGGAACCGGTTTTGCCGGCCTTTACGAGGGGTCCGGCGATTTGCGCGATCAGGTCGGATTGCCGGTCGGCGGCCGAGCGAAATGCCCGTAGGTGGCGTGGTTCGACGCCGTAGTCGGCGAGTGCGCGTGCGCACTGCAGGATCACCAGGCGCATGCTCGTCGAAGAATCCACCCGGCCCGGTGGTGATCACCCCCGCTTTGAGCAGCGCTGTCAGCAGGTCTTCGTCCACGCCGGAGCGATCGAGCAGATCCTCGCGGCTGAGCCGGACGCGGCTGGCCGCAACGGCCACCGAGTCCGCTTCGGCCGGCGCACCGTCGCCCACCGTCACCAATCGCGGTACACCGTAAGGCGATCCAGCCAGCGGCAGCTCACCATCAGGCTGAGCGTCCAGCTGTGCCTTGATCACCTTGAGCGGTAGGTACTGATCACGCTGTGCGGTCAAGATGAAGCGCAGGCGGGCGCAGTCGTAGGCGGTGAACCGGCGATAGCCCGACGCCGCGCGTTGCGGCGTTACGAGACCCTCGGCCTCCAAGAATCTGATCTTGGAGATCGTCACGTCCGGGAAGTCTGGCCGTAGCAGGTCGAGGACCGCTCCGATCGACATCCCGCTCAGTGCGGGGGTCTCGGGCGCGGTCACTAGCTTCCGGGCCCTCCGTCTTCACCGACCTTGGGTCCAGTCAGAAAGACCAAGCGGAATTTGCCGATCTGGACCTCGTCGCCATTGGCCAGCACGGCCGAGTCGACCGGTTCGCGGTTGACATACGTGCCGTTGAGGCTGCCGACGTCCACGACGTGGAACTCGTCTGCTTCCAAACGGAATTCAGCGTGGCGCCGGCTGACGGTGACGTCGTCGAGGAAGATGTCGCTGTCGGGATGGCGGCCGGCCGAGGTGGTCGGTTGATCGAGCAGGAAGCGGGAACCGGCGTTGGGTCCCCGTTTGACGACCAGCAACGCTGAACCGGCCGGCAGCCCCTCGACGCCGGACACCGTGGTCTCGGTGCCCGTCTGCGCGGGAGCGTCCAGCTCATTGAGGAAGTCGGCGCGGAAGACCGACGTCGTCTCCACGGTGACTTCATCAGAAGTCAGGTCGTTGTCCTTGTCCGTCACCCGCTGCTCCTCACTGGCCGCTGCTGCGTTGTCTGGTTGGGTCCGGCCGATCGGCTTCCCACCCGCAGTGACCGTCGATGTGACGACCGTACCGCGCACAGGAGCCCAATGTGCCGTCCCCCGCCGGATCGGCGGCCACATCTGCTAGTCCGCTTGGTTCGGCGCGTGTTGTCGCCGAGCGCAGGGAACGATAACAAGGGTCATTCGGCCAGCGAGCCGCGGTAGGCCTCGGCGTCCAGTAGCTCGCCGAAACCCTTCTCGAGGGCCTCGCCGTCGACCTGAAGGTCGATCAGCCAGCCGCCGCCGTACGGCTCGGAGTTGACCAGCTCGGGGGTGCCGTCCAGATCCTGGTTGACTGCAACAACTTTCGCCGAGACCGGTGCGTAGAGGTCCGACACGGATTTGGTCGACTCGACCTCGCCGAATGCCTCTCCCGCGCTCAGCTCGGTCACCGACTTCGGGCAGTCGGACGAACACGACGTCGCCAAGGGCCGACTGGGCGAAGTCCGTGATTCCCACTCGGACGGTGTCGTCACCGGTTCGCCGAACCCACTCATGGTCGGTGGTGTAGTGCAAATCTGGTGGGATTTCGCTCACGGTGTTCCTGTTCTGGTCGGTGACTATTTGACTGGCTGAGCGTATTGGCGCGGTTTTGGTTGCCGCAAGGTGGTGATGTCCACCTTGTCGGCCTGCTGCACCGACATGGTGCCGCCGACGCGTTTGACGCTGTCGACCGCGCCGCCGGGAATGTTCATCGCCGCCGCAAGTGTCGGCGGATCACCAATGGCGACAACCGAATACGGCGGCATCAAGGTCTTACCGTCGACGGTCAGCGCGCCGGGGGCGCCGACGATCCAGGTGTCGACGCCGGTTCGGACCGCCTGGTGGTGGTCGCTGATCTGGATCGCCTCGGCGCCGGCCGCACGCAACTCGTCGAGGACGTCGAGCATCGCCTGCGGCGCCACTCCGGGCCCAGGGTCGTCGATCCGGACGGTGACGCCAGGCCCGGTGGCCCCGACAGTGCCGATCAGGATCGACAGCGCCGCCAATCGGGCCTGGGCGTTCTGGATGGCGGTCTGGTCGCTGCTGCCCGAGGCCTGCAGGGCGTTCAATGAGCGCTGCAGCTCGGCGACTTCGGTGCTCAGCGTGGCTTCGCGCTGGCGCAGCGAGTCCAGCAGCACCAGCAGGTCTGCGGGGCGCGCGGTATCCAAGGAGTCGCCGGACGTGGTCTGGTGCACCTGGGTGGCGATGGCCACGCCCAGCAGCAGGCAGAGCATCACCGCCAGCGTGCCGAACGCCGTGCGGCCACGCGCGCAGAAACCCGCGGGGCTGCAGTTCGCCGATCGCGGGTTGCGACTCGTGCGGCGCGAGCTCGTGTCGCCCGTGCTGCGTCCGCCTCGTCATCGGGCGACCTGCTCGAGCTTTGCGCGTTCGCGGCCTCGTCCGGGTCGGGATCGGTGTCGCTCATGTCGGTCTCATACCCGCTAGGCCCCGAACAGCCGGCGGCGCAGGGCGGCGGCGTTGCCGAAGATGCGGATACCCAGGACGACGATGATCGCGGTCGACAGCTGTGTGCCCACGCCCAATTGGTCACCGACGTAGACGACCAGCGCCGCGACCAACACGTTGAAGACGAACGACACCACGAAAACCTTCGGGTCGAAAATCCGCTCCAGATAGGCCCGTAACCCACCGAACACCGCGTCGAGCGCGGCGACCACCGCGATCGGCAGGTACGGCTGGACGACCTCCGGCACATTGGGGTGGAAGACCAGGCCCAGCACGATGCCGACGGCCAGCGCTGCGATACCGATCATCGGTGCTCTGCTCCCACTACTCGGACCTTTCGCACTTGGTGATTCCGCACTACGAACCAATCTGTTTGGCGAACTTGACATCTCGCACTGCCCCGGCGGGGAGCGTGATGTTGTCCTTGGCGCTGACGGCGACGCCGACACCATACGATGCCTCCAGGAGCCGCAGCCGGCGTAAGCCCGGGGCTGTTGTCGAACACGTCCTGCATGGCATGCGGTGGCCCGACCGCCAGCACCGCGTAAGGGCTGCTCGTCGGGTTGTTGTCGACCAGAATCGCGCCGCCCGCCTGCCGGATGGTGACGTTCGGCCCGATCCGGACCCCGCCGACGGAGATCGCCTCAGCGCCGCTGGCCCACAACGAGTTGACCACCAGCTGCAGGTCGCGGTCGAGGATGATCTGCTGACTGCCGCCGACCCGCTGCTTGGACACGTCGGACAGGTTGGGCCCGACACCGGGATCGGTCACGGTCACGCTCAAACCCGGACCGGTGACCGGAGTGCTCGCGGCCGCCAGGCTGAGCCGGTCGAGGCTGGCGAGCAGCCGCTCGTCCCGCGGCGTCCTCGGCCAACGCTCGTCGCTGAACGTCATCGCGTTGCGCTGCAAGCGAATTGCGCTCCTTGGTGAGCTGCGTTGTCGTCTTCTCCTCCGAGCGCACGCCGCTGGCCAGCACCCGCTGGGCGGCGCTGACGCCCGGCGCGACCAGCCGGGCCTGCGCGACGGCGGCGGCGAACACCGCGGCCACCAGCAACGCGGCCAGCGCTTGCCAGAACCAGCCCTGCACGCGGGCGCGCCCGGTCGGACTCGTCGCTGGCGGCCCCGCTTGGCGGCGGCGGCCGCGTAACCGGGATCGAGGTGCTCGGAGAGCAGGGCGCGCAGCAGCGACGGCACCGGGATCCGCTGCGCCCGCCCCGCCTCGTGTGCGCTGAGACCCGCGTAGGGCTCGTAGCCGCCCAGTGCTTGGTCAGGCATGGCGGACCTTCACCGGAGGCATCCGGCGCAGCACCATGACCACCTGCCAGGCGTACACCATGAACGACCACAGGTACATGTAGGTACCCCAGATCAAAAACGCCCAGCCGCAAGCCAATACGACGCGACTCCACTGCGCGTCCCACTGACCCAGCAGGATCAGCGGGAAGGCCGACATCAACGCGAACGTCGCGGCCTTGCCGACATAGATCACCGGCAACGCGGTGATGCCGCGAGTGCGCAGCAGCGGCAGCTCGGCGGCCAGCAGCACATCGCGGACCAGCAGGACGGCGATGATCCACCACGGCAGGATGTGGGCCACTCCGAACGCGATCGGCGTGGTCACCATGTACAGCCGGTCGACGAACGGATCGAGGTATGCCCCGAGTTTCGAGGACTGGTTCATCAGCCGGGCGATCTTGCCGTCCGCCCAGTCCGATGCACCGCTGAACATCAGGATCGCCACCGCCCAGGCGTCAGCGTGAGTGACCAGCAGCAGGTAGACGAAGACCGGAATCAGTGCCAGACGGAGTCCGCTGAGCAGATTGGGCACCGTCAGGAGCCGGTCGTGGGCGGGCCGGTTCATGTGCGGCGGGCAGTCATCAGCGGAAGATGCCGGGCAGGCTCAGCGCGGAAAGCGAGTCGTCGGACAGCGGGTTGTCGTGCACCATGTAAGTCCAGGTCGACGTCGGACGGGCCAACTTCGACAGATCGACGCCCGGTTCGTCCTCGATCGCCGGTGAGGTCTCGAAGGTCTGCTGGGCCGCTTCGATCGCGTCGGCGGCCAACGATGCGAATGCGTCGACCGCCATCCGGTGGAATTCGTCGAGCGGGTTCTGCCGGCCCAGGGCGCGCAGGTGGATGCTTTCCCGGATGTCGGCCAGGTAGGCCAGGTGGTCGGCCCAGCCGCGGTCGAGGTGGTACAGCATGATCAGCCGGCAGATCTTCTCCAGCTGCTCTTCGGAAAGCTCTTCGGACAGTGCGTCATAGCGGTCGGGCGCCAGCTCGGCCAGCTCTTCGCGGGCGGCGGCCGTGCTGAGTAGCGTGTTGCGTCGCTCGACGATGATGGCGCGCTGCTGGGCGGTCAGCTGGTTGTACCGCCAGGTGTTGGCGTGCACGTCGAGCAGCCGGCCCTCGGCGACGCGCTGGGCGTGCTCGAGCAGCCCGGCGACCTTGGAGCTGACGATGCGGCCGTCTTCGTCGGTCTGTGTCGGCAGCTTGTTGGGCTCGAGGTTGGCCGAGGCGACGTCGTCCTCCCAGCTGGAGAAGAACACCGACGAACCCGGATCGCCCTGACGGCCGGCGCGGCCGCGCAACTGATTGTCAAGTCGTTCGGTGTGGTGACGCCCGGTGCCGACCACGTGCAAACCGCCGAGTTCGACCACCTTCTCGTGGTCGCTCTCATCCGAGCCGCCGAGCCGGATGTCGGTGCCGCGACCGGCCATCTGGGTCGATACCGTGACGGCGCCGAGCTTGCCGGCCTCGGCGATCACCTCGGCCTCTTCGGCGTCGTTCTTGGCGTTGAGCACCACCGCGGGGACTCCGCGACGCTGCAGCCGCTCGTGCAGCTCTTCGGATTCGGCGACGTCGTGGGTGCCGACCAGAACGGGCTGTCCGGTTTCGTGAATGTCGATGATGTGCGCGATGATCGCGTCGATCTTCGCCGCGGCCGTGATGTAGACCCGGTCGGTTTCGTCCTCGCGAATGTTGGGAGTGTTCGGCGCAATCGGTGACACACCGAGTTTGTAGAACTGCCGCAGCTGTTCGCCTGCGGCCAAAGCGGTTCCGGTCATCCCGCAGACCGTTGGGTACCGGTTGACCAGCGCCTGCACGGTGATGGTGTCCAGCACCTCACCGGTTTCGGTGGTCTCGATGCCTTCCTTGGCCTCGACCGCCGCCTGCAATCCGTCCGGCCACCGTTGCAGCTGCGCGATCCGGCCGCGGGACGAGTTGATCAGGTGCACGGCATCGTCACGCACGATGTAGTGCACGTCGCGGTGCAACAGGACGTGTGCGTGCAGGGCGACGTTGACTTCGGTGAGCGTGGTGCCGACGTGCTCTTCGGAGTAGAGATCGATTCCGCCAAGCTGCTTTTCGAGTTTGTGCGCACCAGCATCGGTCAGGTGGACGTTGCGGCTGTCGGAGTCGGTGTCGTAATCCTCGCCCGCGTGCAGCTCGCCGACGAGCCGGATGACCTCCAGCCGTGGCTGCTCGCGGTGGCTGGTTCCGGCCAGCACCAAGGGCACCAGCGCCTCGTCGACCAGCACCGAGTCGGCCTCGTCGATCAGGGCGACGTCCGGGTTGGGCGACACCAGATCGTCGACATCGGTCACCAGCTGATCGCGCAGCACGTCGAAGCCGATCTCGTTGATCGACGCGTAGGTGACGTTGCACTTGTAGGCCGCGCGGCGCTCGTCGGCGGTCGATTCACCGGTGACCCAGCCGACCGAGACGCCCAGCGCCTCCAGCAGCGGACCCATCCATTCGGCATCGCGGCGGGCCAGGTAGTCATTGATCGTGACGACGTGAACGTGCCGACCGCCCAGCGCGTAGCCGGCGGCGGCGATGGCTCCGGCCAGGGTCTTGCCCTCACCGGTTGCCATTTCGACCACGTCGCCGGCCAGCATTCGCAGCGCGCCGAGCAGCTGCACATCGAACGGTCGCAACCCCGTGGCCCGTTCACCGGCTTCTCTGGCGATGGCCAGGAACTGCGGAATGTCGTCGGCCTCGGACAGGTCGTCAAGGTCGAGCAGGCCGGCGGCTTTGCGCAACTGTTCGTCGTCGAGCCCCGCGGCCTTCTCGTCATACTCGGCGGACGCGGTGACCTGGGCCAGTGAGCGGCCCTGGTCCTTATCGGTGCTGGCGCCGAGCAGTCGCCAGAAGCGGCCGCTCAGGCGGGCGGACGAAGAGCTGGTGGTCTTTGGCACAGGTCAACGGTACCGGTCATGCCAGGTTCGACCGGCGCGGATAGGCAACATCGGGATCGGTCAGCACGTTGACCACGGCGGGCAGGCCGCTGTCCAGGGCGCGCGTCAATGCCGGGCGCAGCTCGGCCGGCGTCGAGACCAGCTCTCCGTACCCGCCGAGCGCGCG
Organism: uncultured Actinomycetota bacterium; assembly: GCA_963796825.1. Taxonomy (GTDB): domain Bacteria; phylum Actinomycetota; class Actinomycetes; order Mycobacteriales; family Mycobacteriaceae; genus Mycobacterium. The sequence continues at coordinate 836,958 of CAWCNE010000001.1, read as the reverse complement.
CACCACCTCGTCGTACCGGGTGTTCGGGTCGCAGCTCGGCCACCACCGAATAGCCGTACAGCGCCTTCATCGGGTGGTGCTCCAGGGCCCAGATGCCGTTGTTGCCGATCACCGAGACGACGGGAACATTGTGTCGTACCAACGTGTCCCACTCCATGCCGCTGAATCCGAAGGCGCCGTCGCCCTGCAGCAACACCACCTGCCGGTCAGGGCGGGCCAGCTTGGCGGCCAGCGCATAACCGGGTCCCGAGCCCAGGCAGCCGAACGGGCCGCTGTCCAGCCATGCGCCCGGGACGTGGCTGTCAATCACCCGACCGGCGTAGGAGCCGAAGTCGCCGGCGTCGACGACGATGATCGCGTCGCGGTCCAGCATCGGCGCGAGTTCGGCGTAGACCCGCATCGGATGCAGGGGGCTGCGATCGTCAGCCAGCTCGCCCTGTTCACTCGCCCGCGCGGCAATCTCGGTGGCGCGGAGATCGGCGACCCAGTCCTGGAGGCCGTTCGTCTCGGCGCGCGGTGATTCACTCAACGCGGTCAGGGTCGCCGACAGGTCGCCGTAGAGTCCGGCCGCGATCGGCCGGGGATGCGCGCGTTCGGGCTGCACACGGTCGGCCACGATCAGCTGGGTGTCCTTGCCGAATACCGCGCCGAATCCCAGCCGGAAGTCCATGGGTACTCCGACGACGACCGCAACATCGGCCTCTCCCAGTGCTTTCGAGCGTGCCCGGGAAAACGCCAGCGGATGGTCCGCGGGCAGGGTGCCGCGGGCCATGCCGTTCATCAGCACCGGTATCCGGCGCTGTTCGGCCAGCCGCAGCAACGCGCCCTCGGCATGCCCCCACCACACGTTGGTGCCCGCCATGATCACCGGCCGTTGTGCGTTGGCAAGCAGGCTGACGGCGCGATCGAGTGCGTCGCCGTCGGCCAGCACTGGGGCGGGCGACGTGGTCAGCGCGCCGGGCTGTCCGGTGTCGGCGGCTACCGAAAAAGCATGATCCATCGGGATGTCGACGAACGCCACCCCCGACGGGGCGCCGACCGTAGCGCGCAGCGCCTCGTCGATCAGTCCGCTGACGGCCTCGGCCGACGGCGCAGTGGCGGCGAATCGAGTAAGCGGCGACACGAACGGCACATGGTCGATCTCCTGCAGCGAGCCCATTCCCCAGCGCCCCGCGGGCGCGCGGCCGGCCAGGATCAGCAGCGGCGACGAGTTCTGCTGGGCGGCGGCCATGGCGCTCATGCCGTTGGTCACGCCGGGGCCCGCGGTGAGCGCTGCCACCCCTGGCTGACGTGTCACTTTCGACCAGCCCTCGGCCGCGAACGCGGCGGTCTGCTCGTGGCGGGTGTCGATCAACCGGATGCCCTCGCTGCGGCAACCGTCGTAAATCGAGAACAGATGGCCGCCGGACAACGTGAAGACGGTGTCGATCCCGCTGGCTTTCAGTCGGCGGGCGACCAGTCGGCCGGCGTGAAAGGCTTCGTTAGCTGCGCCGTCGGAGCTCATTCCCGCAGCCTATCGGCACGCCTCCGGTAGCTTCCCCGACAAGCTTTCCGACGGGGGCGTCGCGCCGGATGCCTCAGACCGCGAGGAGACTTCGTGCCTGTTCTACAGCCGTTCACACCATCCATCGACTGGAGTCACGCGGTACCCGACTCGCTTGCGTGGATTGCCCGGGCATGGGTGATCAGTGCCGTGTGCGTGCTTGTCGTCTTGGTGGTGCTTCGGTTCACCACCCAGTGGGCGGGCCAATACTGGCGGATCACTGGTGGCTATTTCTCCGGTTCACGGTCTGCCAGGGTCTGGCTGATGCTCAGCGTCCTGCTGCTGTTGGTCGTCACCACGGTGCGAATAAACGTCTTGTTCAGCTACTTCAGCAAAGACCTCTACAACGCGCTGGAGACAGCGTTCACCGGCTCGGGCGCGCAGAACGACATCGTCAAACAGTCTGGCATACATGGCTTTTGGGTTGCGCTGGCAATTTTCTGCATCCTGGCCGCAATTTTCATCGCCCTGGCCATGGTCGACCTCTACCTGATGCAGCGCTTCATCATCGATTGGCGGGTCTGGCTGACCGAGCACCTCACCGCCGACTGGCTGACCGGACACGCCTACTACCGCGCCAGGTTCATCGACGAAACGATCGACAACCCGGACCAGCGTATCCAGCAGGACATCGATATTTTCACCACCGGGGCGGGCGCCACCACAGATGTCCCGACCATCGGCACGGGCCAAACTTTGCTGTTCGGCGCCGTGCACTCGGTGGTCTCGGTGGTCTCGTTCGCCGCGATCTTATGGAACCTCTCGGGGGTTCTGACCCTCCCGCTTCTCCATGTCGACATTCCGCGCGCGATGTTCTGGAGCGTCTTCGTCTTCGTGCTGACGGCGAGCAGCGTCACGTTCTGGATCGGGCATCCGCTGATCGCGCTGAGTTTCGCCAACGAGAGGCTCAACGCCGCCTTCCGCTATGCGTTGGTGCGCTTGCGCGATGCCGCGGAAGCCGTCGGTTTCTATCACGGTGAGGCGGCCGAGCAATTGCGACTGCGGCAGCGGTTCGTGCCGATCATCGACAACTACCGGCATTATGTGCGCCGCACCATCGGCTACACCGCTTGGAACTGGTTGATCACGCAGGCGATGGTGCCGCTCCCGTGGCTTATTCAGGCGCCGCGGCTGTTCGCCGGGAAAATTGGTCTGGGCAGCGTGGCGCAAACTGCGGCGGCATTCGGCACGATTCAGGATTCACTTTCGTTTTTTCGGAACAACTACAACCAATTTGCGTCATTTCGGGCGTCGATCATCCGGTTGCACGGCTTGGTCGACGCGAACGCGCGCGGTCGGGGGCTACCGGAGGTGACCGTGGGGCCGAGCGAGGGCGGATCGGTTGAAATCGCTGCCGTCGAGGTGCGTGCGCCCAATGGCGAGCAGTTGATCGACCCGCTCGAGGTGCGGCTCCGCAGCGGGGACGCGCTGGTCGTTACCGGGAGTTCCGGGGCAGGCAAGACGACGCTGTTGCGCAGCCTGGCGCAACTGTGGCCGTACGCCTCCGGCACCCTGCGTCGGCCGGCCGGCGAGCACGCCACGATGTTCTTGTCGCAGCTGCCATACGTGCCGCTGGGCGACTTGCGCGGCGTGGTCAGCTATCCGAAATCCCCAGGCGACATCTCCGACGCCGCTCTGCGGGACGCGTTGACCAAGGTCGCGCTGGCCCCACTGGCCGCCCGACTCGACGAGGAGCAGGACTGGGCCAAAGTGCTCTCCCCCGGTGAGCAACAGCGGGTCGCCTTTGCCCGTGTTCTTCTCATCAAGCCGCAGGCGCTGTTCCTGGACGAGGCCACGTCCGCGCTCGACGAGGGGTTGGAATTCGCGCTTTACCAGCTGCTGCGCACTGAACTGCCGGAGTGTGTGGTGGTCAGCGTCAGCCATCGGCGCACTGTCGAACAGCACCACGATCAGATGCTCCAGCTGCTCGGCGCAGGCAAGTGGGAGCTGCGCAGTATCGAGCCGGAGACGGCCGGCGTGTGAACCTGCTATCGAACATTTGCGCGGGGCCAGCGGTTCGATGGAATGATCTGGCCCAATAAGCTCGGAGGTCATGCTGCCGCGGTGTCCGGGTAGCTTCGCGGGAAGTCTTCCGAGCCAGGCGGTCGCGCGTGCCCGGAGAGCAGGTTGCAATCTAAAGGAGTAGGCGCACAGTGGAGTTGTTCAAGCCGTCTATCAACTGGGGTCACGCGCTGGCCGAATCGCTGTCCTGGATCGCCATCGCGTGGGTGATCAGCGTGGTGTGCCTGCTTGTCGTGCTCGTGTTGCTCCGATTGGTCACACCGTGGGGTCGCCAGTTCTGGCAGATCACCGGCGGCTACTTCCACGGTCGGCACAGTTCTCGAGTGTGGCTGATGCTCGGGGTGCTGCTGTTGTCGGTCGTGATCGGAGTGCGGCTGTCAGTGCTGCTCAGCTACCAGGCCAACGATTTGAACTCGTCCATCCAGACCGCTGTGCAAGGCATGGCTATTCACGACGACGTCGTGAAAGGATCTGGCGTACACGGGTTTTGGATGTCGATTTTCCACTTCTCGATCATGGCGGCGATATTCATCGCCCGCATAGTGCTCGATGTCTATCTGACGCAACGGTTTATCGTCGCCTGGCGGATTTGGCTCACCGATCGATTCACCGGCGACTGGCTGGAAGGGCGCGCGTATTACCGCGCCCGATTCATCGACAGCACCATTGACAACCCCGACCAGCGTATCCAACAAGACATCGACACCTTGACCGCCGGAGTGGGCGGTACGCCCAACGTGCCCTCCAACGGCACCGGCAATCTGCTGGTGTTCGGCGCGGTGCAATCGGTGTTGTCGGTGGTTTCGTTTACCGCCATTCTGTGGAACCTTTCGGGCACGCTGACGATATTCGGCGTGAGCATGCCCAGAGCGATGTTCTGGATCCTGATCGTCTATGTGTTGGTGGCGACGATCGGTGGGTTCTGGATCGGGCGGCCACTGATCCGGCTCAGCTTCCGCAATGAGCTGACGAATGCCGCCTTCCGGTATGCACTGGTCCGGGTGCGCGACGCCGCCGAGGCGGTGGGCTTTTATCGTGGTGAGAGTGCTGAACGCGTCCAGCTGAGCAGCCGATTTCGGCTGATCATCGAGAATTATCTGCACTACGTCAATCGCACGGTCGGCTGGTTCGGGTTCAACATCTCGATGAGTCAGTTGATCGTCCCGCTGCCCTGGGTGCTTCAGGCGCCGCGGTTATTCGCCGGGCAGATCAAATTCGGTAGCGTCACTCAGACCGCCGCAGCATTCAACGAAATTTCTGACGGACTGTCGTTCTTCCGCAATGTCTACGACCAATTCGCCAGCTACCGCGCCGCGATCATCCGATTGCACGGCCTGGTGGTAGCCGACGAAAAAGCTCGCGAACTGCCGGAACTGCTGGTCCTGCCAAGCGTCGACGGCGCTGTCGACATCGAGGGTGTGGAGGTGCGCACGCCGGATGGCGACCAGCTGATCGACTCACTCGATCTGCACTTGTCAGAGGGTGACGCGCTGGTGATCACCGGTCCGTCGGGCAGCGGCAAAACGACGTTGCTGAGAAGCCTCGCCCAACTGTGGCCATACGGATCGGGGACTTTGCGCTCCCCCGACGGGCCGAACCAGACGATGTTTCTCTCCCAGTTGCCTTACCTGCCGTTGGGCGATCTGCGGGCGGTGGTGTCATATCCAGCGGCGTCCGGCGACATCCCCGACGCTGACCTTCGCGCCGTGCTGGTCAAAGTGATGCTGCCGCACCTGGTCGACTTGCTTGGCGAGGAACAGGATTGGGTCAAAGTGCTCTCCCCCGGTGAGCAGCAGCGCGTTGCGTTCGCCCGTGTCCTGCTGACCAAGCCCAAGGCGGTATTCGTCGATGAGGCCACCTCGGCGATGGACGAGGGGCTGGAGTTGACGATGTATCAGCTGCTGCGCGCCGAATTACCCGGCACCGTCCTTGTCAGCGTCAGTCACCGCAGCACCGTCGAGTCGCATCACCAACAACGGCTCGAGTTGCTCGGCGAGGGCCGGTGGCAGCTCGGTCCGGTGGGCCAGGAGCCCGCCGGGGTCTAATGCGCCTGGGCGCCCACGGCCTTCGCGGCCGCGTGTGCTCCGGCGCGGCGCCCGAAAAACGAGCCCTCCCCGAGCTGGGTGCCGCTGGCGTAACCCTTGCCGTCCTGGGCGATGTTGGACGCACACGCCCCCACCGCGTACAGGCCCGGGACGACGCGTGTCGTCGCTGCGCTGTACCTGCCCGTCGACGGTGACCGCCAGACCGCCCATCGTGAACCCGGAATACATCGCCCGACCGAGCGACAAGTCGAACACGGCCCAGGGTCCACTGTCTTGCGGCGCAACATATTCCGGTTGCTTGTGAAAGTCGGGGTCCTCGCCCTTGGCGGCATATTCGTTGTAGCGGTCTAATGTCGCCGCGACGCTGCCCGCGGGAATCTCAAGTGCCCGCTCTAGTTCGGCGATCGTCTCGTAGCCGTCGAGGAATTTGATCAGCGGCATCGCGGGCATCTCGGTGTGCGCTTCGTCGACGATCAGATACGCGGTTTGTTCTGGCTGCTCGAGCACGAAAGCCGATGTGCGCGAATGGTAGGAGTCCTCGGCGACGAAGCGCTTGCCCTCCTTGTTGACGATCACACCCGTCAGCAGCACTTCGGGCGGATACGCGGCCGCGGTGATGAACTTCTCGGCCATGTTCTCGGCAACGCCTCCCGCCGATATACCCATCCGCAGACCCAGCCCATCATCGTTCGGGTTGCCCAAGATGTAGGGCGCGACGAGCCCATGGTGCTTCGTGCGCCGCGGCTGGCCCAGCTCGGGAGTGTATTCGGCGACCATGTCGGGGTTCATCGCGAAGCCACCGGCCGCGATGATGACCGACTTGGCTCTTCACCGCACCGGTTTCGGTGAAGTGCTTCCAAGCGACGCCGACTACGTCGCCGTCTGCGTTCAGGATCAGATTCGTTGCGCCGGTCTCGTAGCGGAATTGCACGCCCAGCTCGTCGGCACGTTTGAGTAGCAGGTCGATCACCATGGACGCACCGCCCAGCTCACCCGGCACGGGCACGGAGTGCCCGCGCGGCGACGGGACGGCCTGCTCGCAGAAGGGCCACACCTTCTCATTGCCGGTGTAGCTCAAGCCTTCGGTGCCGGGCGGGACGACCACCTTGCCCGGGTAGAAACTTCGCTCGAACTGAAAACCCAAGTCTTCCAACCAATTGAAGTGCTCGACGCTGCCGTCGCAATAGGCGCGGATCTTCTCGTGGTCCGGTTCGCGCGACACCGCAACCAGGTACTTGTACATCTCCTCGGCCGAGTCGGGATGGCCGGTCGCCTCCTGAACCGCCGTGCCGCCGCCGAGGTAAAAGTGCCCGCCGGCAAGCGAAGTCGTGCCGCCGGCCGCCGCGGCCCGCTCGAGCACCAGCACCCGCGCACCGGCGGCGGCGGCGCTCACTGCCGCGCACCCGCCGCCGATACCGAAGCCGAGTACCACGACGTCCACCTCATCCGACCACGCCGTGACGTCGTCAACGCTCAAAGTTGCTGGGATGTCAGTGCTCATTGGCGCTGCTCCTTCTCATCGCATTGCGCTCTGCATCGTCGTCAGCGCGGCTCATTGGCGCTGCTCCTGCTTGATGTAGTCGAAGAACTGGCGCATCTCTGGCGAGAAGTGCGCGATCTCCACGAACGGAACCCCGTATTGCGGGGCGGACAGATAGGCGAATCGCAAGCCGCCAGGCATCACGCCCTGCTGTGGCACAGAGGCTCCTTGCTCGGCGGCGGAGGCCAGTACGGCATCGAAGTTCTCCAGGGTGTCGACCTCAACGCAGATGTGGTGCAGACCCGGTCCGCTGTCCTGCAAAAAGTCACTATAGATATTAGGCCCGCTGACCGGCTCGATCAGCTCGAGCTGCATGTCGCCGAGATAGCTCAGCGAAATGCTGGCGACGAAATCGGCCGGTGCACCGCGATAGCTGCAGGCGTCCGGGGCGAAGTGGACATCGGGCAGGCGGACCCACTTCTTGCACCCCTAACAGGCCGGTGAGAGCCGTTTCCGTGGTGTCCAGGCTGTGCGTCACCCAGGCGGTTTGGACCGGAGATCCGAAGGAGTGGCTCATCGCCTCGCAGAATAACCCAGCGTCTGCCGCCGCAGGAACCGCCGGTTTGATGTTGCCGCGGATGGGTGTCACGACGCCCAATCCGATCGATGAACACGTTCTAATTCGACTCCCTAACGATGAACGGGGCCGGATCGACGTCGGGGTGGGTCAGCAATGCGATCAGCAGTCGCACCTGGGTTTCGAACACGGTCTGGGTGTCGCTCAGCGTGTCGGCGCCGTACTGCCCGAACACCTCGAGGCTGATGGCGCCGACCACGCCGGCCCAGATCGTGAAGCATTTGGCGATGACGGCATCGTCGCCGGCGAAACCGAATTCCTGCCGCAGGCGCTCGAAGTCATCACGATATCGGTTGCGGGGCATGGTGATTGGTCAACTTGATGTCACCGGTCGCGATGCCGGCTGCGACGGCGTCGAACAACGCGCCGATCACCCGCGTCCCAGGGCCGACCGTTCGCTCGGCCGGTGCGTGGTAGCCGGGTACCGGGCTGCCGTACAGCAGTGCCCAGCTGGCCGGGTGGGCGATGGCCCAGCCGTGTACTGCATGGGTGATCGCGACAACATCGTCGCTCCACGCGTCCGGCACGGCCTCGCGGGCGCGATCCACCACGTCGGCCAGCTCGGAGTAAGCGTCGACGACCAGCAGCGTCAGCAACTCGTCGCGGCTGGACGACGTACCGATAGACCGCCGACGACACCATGCCCAGATCGCGGGCGATGGCCCGCAGTGACAGCCCGGCCGCGCCGTGCTCCACCAGATGGCGGCGGCCGAGTTCGATGATCTGCGCTTCGATGCGCTCGCGCGAGTCGCGCCGCTTCGGCATCAGGCAAGCTTCGCACAGACGAGATCGGTGCTCTTGTTTTTCGGGCATCGCTGTGTCAATGTCATTCCGTAGAGAGCACTGCTCTCTGACGGCGAGAAGGGACATGTCATGCCGGTGCGATACGACGAACCCGACGGTGCGGCGAAAGCCGCCAATACGCTGATCCGCTGGCTGGCCGAAGCCGGCATCAGCATCGCGGGCACCCGGGCGCTGCGCGTGCGCGGCCGCAAAACAGGCCAGGTGCGCAGTGTGGTGGTCAACGTCTTGACGGTCGGCGATGTCGACTATCTGGTCTCACCGCGGGGCAACACGCAGTGGGCGCGCAATGTTCGGGCGGCCGGCGCGGTCGACGTGGGACCGAGCTGGCGTCGTCGCCGCCTACGGGCGACGGAGGTGGTCGACGCGGCGAAGCCGGAGCTGCTGAGGCGGTACCTGGACAGGTGGTACTGGGAGGTCAAGGGCCATATCGCCGGGCCTGACGCCGGATTCCGGCGACGACCAGTTCAGGGCCGCGGCGCCGTCGATACCGGTCTTCGCGCTGGCGGCCGACGCCTAAATCGCCGGACCGCCAACGCCGACGTCCTGGCGGATCTGCTGGGTCGTCGACTGCCACGACACCGCCGCCGGGAAGTTGCCCCAGACGCTGTTGAAGATGCCGACGATCCGGGCGGGTCCGGGGCCGCTGGTGAGGTAGACCGGGCCGCCGGAGTCGCCCTGCTGGCTGACCGCGCCGTGTCCCATGGTGAACCAGCCGTTGTTGACGGCTTCGACGGTCCCGCAGCTTTCGCCGGTGACGACGCCGAAATGGCAGATCGGTTCGCCCGGCGTGACGACCAGTCCCGGATCGGATTGCAACACGCGTCCACCGGGCAGGACGTTGTTCACCGTCGACGTCGGGGGCCAGCACGATCGACTCGTAGTCGGCGATTTCCTGGTCGGTGTTGACGAATGCGCCGTTGGGTGTGTTGTCCCGAAACGTGGCGACGTTGCCGATGACCTTGTTGTCCTTGTCGAACACCGGGCCGTCGCTGCGGCAGTGCCCCGCGCTGAACGCCACCCGCAGGCCGGGGTCGACGTAACCCAGTGTGCACAAGTGGGCGCCCTGGTGGATCTCCATGCCCGGGAAAACCGGAACCGGATCGGCGTGGGCAGTGACGGGAGCACACGCCGCCACGACTACGGCGCTGACCACTACGCCGAAAGCACGAATTGCCGGATCCCCCACCCGTCGTACTCCGATCCTTCGCGGCCAGCGCCCCACCGGCCAGCCATTAGGCTACCTAGCCAACGTTGGGCGAGGTAACCGTTTGAAGCGGATCGATTGAGAGCACGCCGGCCGTGTGACCGGCCGACGCGCTCCCTCTCGCGATCAAGGAATGGTCAGCACCTGTCCCGGCTGGATCAGGTCCGGGTTGGAGATGCCGCTGGCGTCAGCGATGATCTGGTACTTGTTGCCGTCGCCGTAGAACTGCTCGGCGATGGCCCACAACGTGTCGCCGGATTCCACGGTGTACGTCCGGGCGGCCGCGGGCTCGGGCTCAGAAGCCGCGGCTTCCTCGACTGCGGGCTCCTCGGCGGCTGGCCGGTGCGGCAGCTTCCGGCTCGGGCGGAGGCGGAGCGTCGGTCTCGGTCTTGCGTCGACCATGCGGATCCGTCGGCCGAGTAGAGCACCAGATTGCGGTCGTCCTGCAGGACGAGACGAACGTTCTTCTTGCCCTTGGTGTCGGTGTGCCACACCGGCTTGTCGCCGGTGTAGAGGACGAAGTTGCCGTCGCTCTGGACCTCGGCGCGGACCACGTCTTCGCCGTTGGTCCCCGACGACCAGATCGCGTGGCCGCGCGATGCCAGAACCAGGTTCCCGTCGTCTTGCAATGTCAGGGTGTAGGCCCCGTTGCTCGAGGTAAGCGATTCACCTTTGACAAGCTTTTGCCCCTCGGTGAGAGTGTCTCCCACAGCAATTCCCTTCTCGTGGTCACGGCAGGCGGATACCGGCCTCGCTGTCGAACTTACTGATCTTGGCTAAGCCGTGGGGGCTTTCGGCTCGCTGTAATAAAAACGCAGGATGAACAAGGACTCACCGCCGCGCGGTGACTAGCGGGACGGCGTCAACGGGGCCGAGGCGTGGCGCCGGACGGCAGATGCGGGCTGCCAACCGGGAGGCCCGAATACGTAGCCGAGCCGGTCGCGCAGACGCGTCGCGGAACGGAAATCCCTGGCGATAGCCAGGTATTCGTGGGTTTGCAGTTTCCAGACGTTGAAGGTGTCCACCTGCTTGGTGAGCCCGTAGTGCGGACGGAACGTCTCCTGCCGGAAGGTTCCGAACAGGCGGTCCCAGACGATGAAAATTCCGCCGTAGTTCTTGTCGAGGTACTCGGCGTCCATGCCGTGGTGCACACGGTGATGCGACGGGCGTGTTGAAGACGAATTCGAAAGGCGCCCACATTTTGTCGATCCGCTCGGTGTGCACCCAGAACTGATAAATCAAATTGACCGAGAAGCTACAGAAAACCACCCACGGCGGAATTCCCAAGAGCGGCAACGGAATCCACATGAGAATCTCGCCGCTGTTGTTCCATTTCTGGCGCAGCGCGGTGGCGAAGTTGAAGTACTGGCTGGAGTGGTGCGCCTGATGGGTCGCCCAGATCAGCCGAATCCGGTGCGCGCTGCGGTGATAGCAGTAGTAGAGCAGGTCGACGCCGAGAATCGCGATCACCCAGGTGTACCACCGCGTCGCCGCCAGGTGCCACGGGAGCCACATAGGCGTAGATCGCGGCGTAGCCGAGGACGGCGATGAATTTCCAAGCGGCAGTGGTGGCGACCGAAATCAGGCCCATCCGGATGCTGGCCCACGAATCGGCTGTCAGGTAGGCGCCCGAGCCGGGACGATCGGTTTGTCGCGCTCGCTTCCCGCTCGATGCGTCTCCAGCTTGCGGGCCGCCGTCCACTCCAGAATCAGCAGCAGAAGGAAAAACGGAATCGCGAACAACACCGGGTCACGCATCTGATCCGGCAGAACGGATAAGAATCCGGCGATCGCACTCACGTCACACACCCTACGACGTCGCGGACCTGTGCACCGAAAGCATCGACTAATCCGTGAGGGGCGCCCGTGGCATCGGCTCGTCCTCGTCGCCGGCGTACCAATGCACCGCCTGAACACCTTCCTGCAGCGACAGTTCCGCAACGAGCTGCTCGAGGCGAGCCGGCGCGTGGCCATCGCTGAGCAGGTACGCGGTCAATGCGACGCTGTCATCGCTCGTTCGACCCGGTGCGAATGCCGCGTAACACCAGGCGATCGCCCCCGCCTCCGGTGCGTTGGACAATTGAGCGCGGGCATACTTCGCGGACTTGGGCCGACAAATCACCTGCAGCTGATACGGCTGGTCGTCCTCGTCCTCCTCCACCACGCTGTCGCCGTGATCGATCAGGTGGCCCAGCGGCCGCCCCAACAAGTGAATCGCCACGATGGTGCCGGTGGCGATCAGCGCGAACACCAGGTGCCCGCCGGCCGCGAGTACGCCGACCGCGGCCGAACACCACAAGGTCGCCGCGGTGTTGAGCCCGCGCACGTTGAATCCCTCACGCAGGATCACGCCACCACCGAGGAAGCCGACTCCGGACACCACGTAGGACGCCACTCGGGTGGGGCTGCTGTCGTTGGTGACGACCGCATACAGCACGAACAGCGTCGCACCAGTGGCCACCAGCGCGTTAGTGCGCAGGCCCGCCCGTCGTGCCTGCCATTGCCGCTCGATTCCGATGAGAGCGCCGCAGCCAACGCCCACCCCCAGCCGCAGCGTGAACTCCGCGATGGTCAGCGTCTGCATGACGCGGCTCTCCTTTCCTCCGGAGCCGAGGTGCCTACCAGTGTGGACGACGCCCACAGGATTGGCGCTCATTGCTCGAAATACGTTGTCCTACTTAACCGACCGCGGCCCATGACGGGACCATCGGCGGGCGGATCAGGAACCGGTTGTCCATGATGCCGCCGGTAGCGCCGGCGCGGGCGCCGATGGCGGCCCCGCTCGGGGCAACCCCGGGTACCCCGGCCGCGACCTCCGGCGGCGCCGCCAACGGGGTGCTTCCCAGCCCCGACGCGCTCGGCGTCGCCGCTGACGGTGCCGCCGCAGTCCAGTTTGGCGGCACCGACAGGGGCCCGATGGATCCGGCCTGGCCGACGCCCGCCGACATCGAGGAGCCGGCCGCGCCGAGCCCGGCCACGCCTGACACTCCCGATGTGCCCGAGCCGAGGCCTGCTGCCATGCCCAGCGGTGAAAGTCCGCTCATGCTTGGACCTCCCGCCATCGCGCCCGCCGCGCCCGGACCCAAGAAGCCGGCGCTGGTGACGATCTGCGCCGCCTGCAGCGGATTGATGGCTCCGGTGGACGTCAACGTGTTCCAGACGTTGGCATTGGGTCCCCAGGTACTCCAGAACGCTGTCGAGTTGGGAGTTGCCCGATGAGCCGCTGCTCAGCAGACCCTCGAGCTCCGACAGCGCCGAGGTGGACGAGGACGTGGATGTCGCCGGCGAGGCCATCCCTTGCAGCGTGTTGGGTACCGCAGAGGTCAGCTGCGACAAGGCCGCCTGCGTGCTGGTGCTGGCGGCCTGAGACGTCGCGGCCGCCTGCCCGCCGAGCGCACCGGGTGCTGTGGTCTGCGGCGCGGTCGTGAACGACGGCACCTTGGTCGCCGCCGACGACTGTGCCGCATAGCCGTACATCGCCGCGGCGTCCTGCGCCCACATCTGGCCGTAGTGGGCTTCGGTGGCCGCGATCGCCGGCGCGTTCTGCCCCAGCACGTTCGTCGCCACCAACGACGCCAGCTGGGTCCGGTTGGCCGCAATCACCGGCGGTGGCACGGTCATCCCGTAAGCCGCCTCGTAGGCGGCCGCGGCGGCCGTCGCCTGGCCGGCCGTCTGCTCGGCCTGTGCAGCTGTCGTGTTCATCCACGCCGTGTACGGCGCGGCCGCAGCCGCCATCGCACGTCGACGCCTGACCCTGCCAGCCTTCGCCGATCAGATTGGAAATAATCGAGCTGTAATTGGCTGCCTGCGAGCGCAATTCGGATGCCAGGCCGTTCCACGCAGCTGCGGCGGCCAGCATCGATGTCGATCCTGGACCGGCGTACATCTTGGCGGAGTTGACTTCCGGTGGGAATGCGCCGAAGTCGAATACTGCAGTCATCGTGGCACTCCTTTCAGATCGCCGAGGTTGCGTTGGCGGCCTCGGTGGCGGCGTACGAATCGGCGCTGGCGCCGAGAGCGCTGACGAACAGATCGTGCACCGCCGCAGCGTGCGCGCTCACCGCCTGATACATCGCGGCGTGCGATGCGAATTGTGCTGCGGTCAAAGCAGATACCTCGTCGGCCGCCGCCGGAACCACAGCCGTCGTCGGTGCCATCGCAGCAGCATTCTGTGCCGTCAGTTCCGAACCGACACCGGCCAACTGGCCGGCTGCTGCCGCGAGCATTTCGGGCTGCGTCGTCACGAAAGTCATCGGATTCTCCTTAGCGAGGGCAGGCTGAAGCCGCGCCTGTGCCACGGCACACAGTGAACGCGCGCATGAAAAATTAAGCGCGCGTGAGTAATTGAAGCGGCGCAAGCCGATTCAGTGAGTGAAGAGGACGCCGAGGCCGGGTCCGGACGAAACGGTCACCGGTCTCGGATACGGACTATCACTGCGACTCACTTCGCCTCACCTCCTCGCGGCCAGGGCACACGGGGGTGCCGACACGGTGCACGCGGGACGAAGCGAATCCGGCCAGATGAGCCGGTCGCTGCACCCCTCTCGACAGAGCTTTGGCACTGCACGGCGTATCCGGGAATGACCCGGAAGCCACTTGGGCTCAACCCTTAAGCCGGGAGGAGCTGTCCTGACCCTGGGCGTCTTTCGACGTTCGAGGTCAGTGGCCTGTATCCGTGCAGACGCCTCACCTAGCGAGGTGCTTGCTTCGGTCATAGTTCCACCAAGATCGGCGGGAGTCAACTCGACCGTGGGCAACTGCAAATGTACGGCGAGCCGAAATCCAGAGATCGCCGAAACGCAGCTCCGGTTCTCGCGCAACATATTTGGCGGCATGTCGCATCGAAAAGCGCTGTACGCCAGTCGTTTTTAGTCGGTCTTCTTCTCGGCCACCGCCGCGCTGAGTCCCTCGGCGAGGTCGTCGCGGGTCAACTCCTTGAACCGGCGCAGCTGGTCGTCGCTGATCTCGTCGAAATCACTTGCCAGCACCGCGTCGAGATCTTCATCGTCGAGGCGGAAGCTGCGGTGGTCGCGGGCCTTTTCCACCACGTTGCGCACGAACCCGGCATTTCCCAACGTGTCGATGCCGCGGATCAGGTCGCCGTCCGGCGAGATGGTCTCGTCGTCGTAGAACCTGGTGTAGGCCGGCAGCAAGCCCTCGACCGCGTCGTCGGTGATGACGTCCTCGTTTTCGCTGGCCCATCAACTGGGTCAGCGCGACGAGCTCTTTCGGGTTGTAGCTGTAGAACTCGATGACGGTGGAAAACCGGCGTCGCAGACCCTGGTTGACCTCCAGCATCTTGTCCATCGCCTTGGCGTAACCGGCTCCGAATACCACCAGTTCGTCGCGGTGGTTCTCCATGTACAGCAGCAAGGTGTTGATGATCGCGTTGCCGTATGCGTCGCCGGTGGAGTAGCCGCTCTCGTGCAGGTTGTGCATCTCGTCGAAGAAGACGGCCCCGCCCAGCGCCTCCTCGAGCATCTCCTCGGTGTTCTTCTCCGCGTCGGCCATGTAGCGGCCCAACAACTTCGCGCGGCTGGTCTCCACCACCAACGGCTTACGCAGCACGGTCAAACCACACAACTGCTTCGAGAACGCCCGCGCCACAGACGTTTTCCCCGTGCCGGGAGGCCCCAGCAGCAGCGTGTGACGCGACGTCACCGGCACCGGCAGACCCATCTTCGCGCGGGCCAGGTTCACCTTTGTCGTCGACTTGATCAGCTTGATTTCCCGCTTGGCCTGATCCATGCCGAGCATCGCGTTGAGCTCGGCATCGCCTTCGTCCAGATACTTCTTGGCCATCTCGGAGTGCCGGGCGGCCTCGGCCTCCTCGCGGGTGGGGGCACTGTCCGCATCCCACGGATCTGTCCGGGCCTCAATGGTTTCCGGGTCGGTCAGCACCAACCGGATAGCTGGGGTTGTCCAACGCCTCGCGGGCCGGGGTGAACTTGGCGTCGCGTGAGTACACCCGGCGCAGGCACTCGACGGCCTCTTCTTCGCGGCCCAGGTGCCGGAAGCACATTCCCTGGGTGTACATCGCGACGTTGGCCGCGCTGGGCACCCGGTCGCCCTCGATCGCTTCCTGCGCGCGACGGGTCGCCTCCTCGAACACGCCCAGTGACGCCAGCGCGGTGGTCGCCATCGCGGCGCCGGCGGCCTTCAGCTCAGGATGACGCCAACCGGCCCCGGGCGGAAACTGGATGAGCACGTCCGGCCAGCGGCCGGTGCGGAAGTGCAGCAGCCCCCGCACGTACTTGACCAGTTCCTCGTCGGAAGCGTGCCGCGGAGTAATCGAATCCAGCAGCTCGGCCGCTTCGGCATACCGCTTCGCTTCGGTCAGGGCGGCCGCGTAACTGGCGGCCAGTGACTCGACGCTGGTGACCGCGAGCTTCAGGAACATCCCGTCGGACACTTCGGGGCGGAACTCCAGTTCCGTCAAGCCCAGGCGGCGGATCTCCCAGCCGAACGTCTTCACCGATTGCCATGCGCCGGTGAGTACTTCGATGCTCTGGTCGCCGGCCAGCAAGCGGGCCAGCCAGGCGTCGCACATCTGCGGGTCGAGGCTGGTGGCCGCTGTGAACATCCGCAGAGCCACCTGCGGATTGTGGCTGGGCTGAAGGCCGTTGACCGATATCCCGGACGCCAGCAGCCCCGCGACCATCGCGTTGCGGGAGTCCGTCGCGTTGGTCTGCGGTCGCGTCATCCTGTCTATCGTAAGGCCTCGAAACCGCTCGCCTGTTGCCCAGCCACCGCGCCAACCGGAACCAGGATGTCCTCGGCTGCGGCCCAGTGTGCGGCTCGGCATCGGCAGCGGGCGGCGTGACGTCGGCGCCGGCAGGCTGGCGGCCACCGCGCCGAGCTGACGCCCGGTCAGCCGGTTCAGGCCGGTGAAAGCCTCTTTACGCAGGCGCTTGTCGCTGTGGTAGCGCACCCACACCGACACGTCGGCCTCGTGACCCTCCGCGATGATGCGGATCGTCATGACGGTGACGTCGGCGTCGGTGAGCCACAGCTCCTCGAGCGTCTCGCTGGTGATGTCGCCGGGCGAAACCCAGAAGCTGGTCACGAAGCCGTCCGGGGTCTTCAGGTAGCGCCAGAACGGCCGGACGTGAGCCGGCTGGAGCCCGGCCAGCACGGCGTCGTCCACGTCGGCGATCTCGTCGGCGGTCAGCGGCCGCGCGACGCAGCTGCGTCCGTCCAGGTCGTGCGCCAGCCGCTCGGTGGCGGCGGCCAAGGTGCAGGCCACCGAATCGCGGGCGGCGACAGCGCTGACGTTGTGCTGCGGGTCCATCCGAAGCACCAGCCAGGTGTTGCGCTCGTCGATCGGGCGCCGATCGCCGACCGCCGCCGAAGTCGTCGCTGACGGCCGACTGGACGCCCTTGGCCGCTGTGGCGCGTGCCGACCGAGATGATGTCGACGCTGTCCAGACGGACGTCGAACTGCCGCAACGACGTGACCACGGCTTCCAGCGGGATGGTCGTCGCCAGCGCGTCGCGGTGGCGATGCCGGCCGGCCTCACCTGCGCCGTCGACGGCGATCACCGCGATCAATTGGCCGTCGTACTCGCGGATTCCCACCGTCTCGCGGCTGAACTGTCGACGGTGGTCGATCGCCGGAGTGCAACCGACGGTCAGCGCCTCCGGGTCGGCGTACCAGTTTCGGACCCGCGCGATCGGGGCCGACGAGACGGGCACTCCCCCGTTGGTCAGCAGGGCGACGACGGTGATGATCACCGCCAAGCCGACACCGATCCAGAAGGTGAGGTTGCGGTCGGCCTGCCAGGAGTCGGGCAGGTGGCTCGCAATCACCAGCAGCGCAACGTCAATCAGGAACACCGTGGTGACCCGCGCCCACGACAGGGACAGCCCGTACTCGCGTTGTGCTTTCATTCCTGTCTCCCTGCTGTCTTTCTCATCAAAACGGCTCCGCCGAAGACGAGACCGGCCAGCAGCAACGCACCACCCAGTCCGCCGGCGGCGACCCAGACCGGCACCATGTTGCGCGGAGCGGGGGCCGGCGGCAGCTTCAGCGGCTTCGCCGAATCCTTCGGCAGGACAGACCCTTCGGGTACATCCCAGGTCAGCGCGGCCACCGGGTCGACGATCCCGTAGCCGATCTGGTTGTCGACCCCGCGAGCAGGTGCCCGCGCGGTGCGAGTCAACCGGTTGATGATCTGGTGCGCGGACAGTTGTCGGATACTTCGCCCGCACCAGAGCCGCCACACCGGACACGATCGCGGTGGAGAAGCTGGTTCCGGACGGCACCAGCAAGGAGTTGTCCGGACCGTCAATTGCGTTGATCAGACTGTCATCTCGCGGCGAGAGCCCGACCACGTCGGTACCCGGCGCCGCGATCGACACCCATGGCCCTGCGACGCTCAGCTTGTCCATCGGCGTGCCGGAGGAATCCACCGCGCCGACGGTCAGGACGTAGTCGCTGAACCACGACGGAGTAACCACGGTGGTCACGCCGCCCCAGTCACGAGAGTCGTTGGGGTGCAACGGATCAACCAGCGGGTTCTCTTTGCAGTCGCGCTGACTGGTGTCGCCTGCGGCCGCGACGATGACGGCGTCCTTGTCGACCGCTGCGTATCGGACCGCCGCGCCCAGGTCGGGCTGGTCGATCAGGCTGCGCGCGCTCATGCACATCACCTGCGAGATGTTGATCACCTGGGCGCCCATGTTCGCGGCATGCACGATCGCGCGCGCCATCGTGAAGATGTTGTCCCGCTTCTGCCGAGTCTGCGGATCCTCGTCGCCGGTGTAGGCGTCCTTGAGCCCAAATGCCTGGCTGGACTGGCGGATTGAGATCAGGTCGACGTCGGGGGCGATGCCGCTGTAGGCGTCACTCGGCGCCGGCGGCGGTGGTGGATCCAGCGGTGGCGGCGGCGCGGCCGGCCGCGGGTAATCCACGGAGACGACTTGCCCGTGGCCGTTGCCGGAGAAGCTCGGGCAGCACTGCGTTGCCGTGGTCGTGGCTGGCAGCTCCGCCGGTCTTTGGTGTCCCGGCGGGCACCACGGACATGCTGGAGCAGGCTGCCCTCCTCCGCCGGCGGTGGCGCCGGCACCAACGTGATGGTCTGCGGCGGCGGCGGGGCCACGCTGATCGTCTGCGGTGGCGGCGCCGCGGGCGGTGGTTCCCTGGTCGGGAACGGGCGGTGGCCGCCGCGGTCCCGGCGCGCCGGGAGCCCCAGCGCTTCCGGGTGACGCGGCGATCATCGACGCCACGAGCGTTCCGTGCGCGTCGCAGTCGGAAAGTCCGTCTCCCCCGGCCATCACGTAGTCGCCGCCGGGAATCAGGTGCGGCAACCTCGGGTGCGGAGTAACGCCGGTGTCGATGACGGCGACCTGCACGCCGGCACCGCGCCCGAATTTCCACGCTTCGGACAGGTTGAGCATGTCCATGTACTTCGGCTGCAGCCGAAAGTCGGTGCCGGGCAACACCCCGACCTCGGTGCAGTAGGAGTTCTGCTTCATCGGCTGGCCGGGGCCGGGCGGACTGTCCGGCGGCACGGCAGCCGGGTCGATCGCCGGCGGGTTGATCGCGTAGGCCGGTGACCCGGACAGCGCGACGGTAGCGACGATCAGGGTGGTGGCGGCGACTGCGGCCGCACGAAGCGGCCGCAGTCGACGACTACCGGTAACGGATCGCGGCATAGACGTTCATCAACCACAATGCCAGCGGGAAGATCGGCATCAGGCAGAGGTATTCGACCCACTCCACGAGTTTGCGGAACAGCGGGCTGTAGATGGTGTTGGGCACCGTCGCCGCGGCGATCAGTCCCGCCGCGGGCAGCAGCACCGCCAGGCCGGCAGTCACCGACATCGCGGCCGTCGAGGACAACACCAGCGAGTAGCGCACCACTACCGCGCCGACGATCAGGACCGACGTCACGGCGAGGATGATGGCCTGCCAACGGTCTACGTAAGAGCGGCCGCGCAGCATCAGGAAGCCGGCAGTGGCAGGCGACCAGCAGCAGCGGCAGCCAGCGGTTCGGGAGTGCGGGGGTCGGATACCCCGGTCAGGCGAGACGATCGTCAGCACACCGAGACCGACCAGCAGTCCGGTCAGGAACGACCGGGCCCGCTCGGCCCGCAGCACGACGTCCTGGATGGAGGCGGGGCCGTCCAGGGTCGGACGGCCGCCGTCGACGCCGTGCGCCACGGTGGTCGGCAGGTCGGGACGGGCCTCGAACACCCAGCGACTGGTGGCCGAGGGGAAGACCGGCAGCCGGATACCGGACAGCCAGCGAGACATCGCCGGAGCGCCGTGATAGCCGAACACGCAGACCAGCAGGATGGTGGTCAGCAGCGTCACCGCGCCGGTGTCGAACGCCATCCGGGCCAGGCTCGCGATGGTCGCGACCAGTGCGACAGTGACGATCGCGGTACCGGTGCCCAGCCGGCGGCCGGTGAACCGCATGATCAGCATCGCGCCGACGCTGGTGACGGCGAAACCCATCACCGCGTGCGGCGAGCCGACCGGACCGGGAGGCGCCGAAGCCGCCGCCACCGCCAGCGGCGCGAGCCCGCTCCACAGCAGCATGTCGCCGGCGCGGCGGTTCTGCACCGTCTGGGCGCGACTCAGGATCAGCAGCGCGACCGGTGAACACCAGCACCGCGATCACGGCGGCGTAAGGCGCCGGGACCCACGAGTCGTGGTGCCAGCGGAACCAGCCCAGCAGCAGTGAGGCCAGCAGCACGCCGGATCCGACCATCGCCGCGCCGACCTGGATGGCCACCGTCGGGTTGATCGAGGAGAACCGCTTGCTGAGGTTGACCGAGACGGCCGTCGAGATGTGCTCGATGACCTGCGAGCGGTGCTCGGTGTCTTCGACGAACCGCAGCCACAGCCGGTCGCCGTCGAAGACGTCCTGCTCGGTCAGCGACTGGGTGGCCCGCAGCGGCGTGCCGTCGACCAGGCACAGAGCCCACCGACCGCGCTGCTTGGCTTCCAGCGCCGAGAGGCCCAGCTCCCGCAGGCGGACGTTGACGACCTTCAGCAGTGGGTCGACCATCACCGAAATCGGGGCGTTGGCGTCCAGCAGGACGCCGATCTGTACGCCCTCGCCGGCGATGATGCCGATCACGGCCGATTGAGGCGACGAAAGTGCCTCTGTGCCAGGCTGTGGCGCCTCAGCTACTGCGGTCATCGCTGCACCCCTCTGTCGACGAATTGTGGGTCCATCTGTCTTGCCTCGCTATGTGGAATTGTGACGTCGCGTCACAATTGTTGAGCAGATTCTAAGAGCATTTCGCGGCATCCGCATCTTTGCTAAATGCTGCACCGAAAATCCTTGGCGTGCGCGCTATCTGCGTAACGAATAGTTAAACTCTGCTGTGCGTCTTCCACTCTCCGTAGGGAAGGGTTTCCAGGACCGTCTTCACGCCGACCTGTACCAGCTGCGGAGTGGCCGGGCAGATCGCGAGCCAGGCCTCGTTCGAGCCTGCGGTGCGCGCCTGCTGATACATCGCGATCCGGCCGCCCGAACCGTCCTTGAGTGAGAGCACCGAGGCGCTGGGCGCCTTGTCGTCATCGCGGTATTGGCGGGCGTAGACCGCAGCTTCAGCGGCCGGGTCTGACAGCGCCTGGCCTAGAGCGGCCACGGTCGCTGCGCTGATACCCAGCCGGCGCAGATCTCCGCCGGAGAAGACGTTAAACCCGGAGCTCTGCCAGGCTTTCGTGATTTCAAGCATTTCATCGAGCGGCACGTTGACCGCGTTGATCGCGGCGGGCTCGGCGTGGTGGATCGACTCCAGCGCATCGAACACCAGGGTCGCGATCGAGGTGGTGTCGGCGATCGCGACGTCGTCGACCGTGATCTCGTCGCCGACTCGGACCGCCGAAACCCAGTGCTGGCCGCGACGCGCCAGCAGCACGCGAAATTCGTTGTCCGGGATGTCGCGCGAACCCACCTGCTCCTCGGCGCCACCCTCTTCTTTTTCCTTGACCCCGTAGAGCAGTTTGCCGCGGGACAGCAGCGCGACGATTTCCAGATCCGGCGCGGCCAGAACGCGCATTCGGGCAGCTACCGCCTCGTTAACCGTCTCGCCGTCCACGATGCCCTGTTCGCGCATGACCGCCATGCCCGGGTGCTCGTTGAGCCAGTCCATGGAGTCGGTGGAGACGAATGGCCGGCATCGCAATTCGGGCGCGACGTGGCGAATGTCCAGCAACGCTTGCAACATCCAGAAACCCTCGACATTGACGGTGATGTCTGTGCGTGTGCTCTGGTCCATTCGCTTCTCTCGTCTCGGTGTTTCTCGGTTATCGCACGACGCGGCAGCACACCTGAATCGGTGTGCTGCCGCGCCCTGTGCTGACTTGTCAGGCCCAGCTGGAGCCGACGGCGGAGTCGGTGGACGACATGTTGTTGCCTGCGGTCTGCACCTTCTGGCCGTGGGTGTTGGCCTGCTCGTAGATCACCTGGAAGTTGCGACCCAACTGGGTGATGAACTCCTGGCAAGCCACCGAACCCGAGCCGCCCCAGAAGTCACCGGCAGCCAGCACATCGCGCACGATGGACTGGTGCTCGGCCTCCAGCGAAGCGGCCTGGGAGCGGATCATCGCGCCGTGGGCGTCGACATCACCGAACTGGTAACTGATCGACATTTATCTGTCCTCCTGATTGTGAGAGTTTACGCTGCGCAGCGCGAGTTAGCTGCTCAGAATCTGCTGAGAGGCCTGCTCTTGGGCTCTCGTAGTTGTTGGCGTCGCGGATCAGTCCGTCACGCACACCGTGCAGCATGTTGACGATGTTGCGGAACGCGGTGTTCATCTGGCCCATGGTGTCGTAGGAGGTGGCCTGAGCGGTACCGCTCCAGCTGGCGCCGGCGATGTTCTGGCTCGACGCCCACATCTTGCGGGCCTCGTCCTCCACCGTCTGCGCGTGCACGTCGAAACGGCCCGCCATCGACCGCATCTCGTGCGGGTCAGTCATAAAACGCGTAGGCACTTACTTACTCCTTGCTTGATTAGTGATCGACTGCAATGAACGTGATAGTCGGACTGGTTACCGGAGGTAACCGCCGACCTGAAACACACGGCTGTTCCCCCCTTTCCCGCTAACTGGTAACCACTGGGAGTGGCACCACAGTGGGACGGGCTTCATCGACACACACTCAGCCGGCGGCGGCTGCGTTGGCAGCCTCGGTGGCCGCATAGGAACCGGCGCTGGTGCCCAATGTGTTGACGAACATCTCGTGGATTGCCGCGGCCTGGGCGCTGACCGCCTGGTAAAGCTGCGCGTGCGCGACGAACTGGGCCGCGGTCAGAGCTGAAACCTCATCGGCGGCAGCCGGAACCACGCCCGTCGTCGGGGCCGCCGCGGCCGCGTTCTGGGCGTTCAATGCCGAGCCGATCCCCTGGAGACTGGTGGCTGCCGCCGACAGTGCCTCCGGCTGTGTGGTCACAAACGACATTTCGGCTTCCCTCCTCGGTCTAGTTTCGCCAATCTGTCCGTGCATGAGAATAGACGCGCGTATCCGCTGCGTGCTGGCGCTCAGAGCTGGGTGTTTGCAACTGTTCACCCGGCGGCAACAACTGTTCATCTGCGGTAACAACTGAGTAACAGGCGTCAGCTCCGCGGGCGCCGGTCAGCAGCTCGAAAAGGCTCCTGAAGTGCTCAAATGTGTTTGCCTCGGCCGGGCACTCGCCCCCCGCGTCTGTCATCGGCGCCGTCGCGTGTCGCACAGGCGTGGACGACGTGGCATTCCGGCGAGGCGAAAAAATCTAACCGCGGATAACGCCCCACACCCGCCAGAGCGCGCCGACCGACAAAGGCCAGTCGTGCCAAATTCCCGCAACGGCGCGTGGCGGTCGCAGAAGGGAGGCGATGTAGTTCGCCTGACTGGGAACCGGTGGAGCGCCGGCCGAACCCACCGCCCCGTGGCCGGGTGAGCCCGCGCCACCCGGCTGGTTACGGCCGCGCAACGTGGCTCAGCCGAAACGCAGCGGCAAGTGCTTGAGCGCGAAAGTCTTACTGGGGAACTTGATTTCGGGCACGTAGTCAGGCGCCAGCTCAAATTCGGGGATTCTCTTGAGCCATTCGTCGACGATCACGGTCAGCTCCATGCGCGCCAGATGGGAACCCAGGCAGCGGTGCGGTCCGCCGCCGAATCCCCAGTGCCGGTGCACCTTACCGTCCATGGTGAGTTCGTCGGTGGAGATCGCGTCGCTGCCGTCCCGGTTGATCAGGGCCATGCACAAGAACACCGATGAGCCCGCGGGCAACGTCATGCCACCGACGACGACGTTCTCGGTCAGCACCCGGGGCGCCACCGGCGCTGACGGCTCCAAGCGCACGATCTCTTCGATGAAGACCCTGATCTGCCGTGGATTATCGCGGAGCTGTGCGCGCAACTCCGGTCTGCGCGCCAACTCCAGCAGGCAAAAGCCGATCGCCGCGGTCACGGTGTCCAGCCCCGCCAGGATCAGCAGATGGCTCATGCCCAGCAGCTCGAGATCCGTGAAGTTGCCTTTGCTCTGCATCACGGTAGACAACATGTCCGAGCCCGGATTTTCCCGGCGGTACTGGATTGCGTCCGTCAGGTATTGGTACATCGCCTGCGCCGCCGGGGCGATGTCCGCCATGGTGGCGTAGCGCTCGTCGGAGAGCACGGCGTTTTTCCAGGCGATCAGTTGGTCGCGGTCCTCCAACGGCAGACCGTAGAGGTCGAGGAACACCTGGTAGGGGTACGTCCTCGCCAGGTCCTTCATCACCTCGCATTCGCCGCGGCCGGCGATGGCGTCGATCATGTCGGCGGCGTGACGAACCAGCACCGGTCGCGACTTGCTCAACCCGTGCGGGCTGAAAAACGGCTGCAGGATTCTGCGGTATCGAGTGTGCTCGGGCGGGTCGAACCCCAACGGGATCACCGGGATTGGGCTTCCCGGTGGTTGAAGCGCCAATCGAGCAGAAAAAACATTGGGACTGCGCAACGCTGCCAGCACGTCCTCACGGCGGGTGAGGTAGTAGTAGCCGTTCATGAACACCACCGGCCCGGCATCGCGCAAGACCTTCCACCCGGCACCGCGATCAGCGGCCATCGGCAGGGCGAAGTAGTCAAGCCGCGGAAGGTGAAAGCCTTTGCCGTACAGGCTTTCATCAATGGAGCTCATGTACGTGATCTCTCGTTGTCGGTTCGTCCATTTTCGCCGGCGCCGCGGCGGGCTGGCGACAGTAGACATGGTATGTGGCCCGCCGAGGTTCGGTCGCGTCGTCGCCGCGCTAGCGGGTGCCGATTCGAGCGACGATGTTCGACATGTCTTTTAGACTCGGCACTGTGAAGGTTCGTGTCGAGCAGTCGAGGTGCGTTGGTCACGCCCAGTGCTATGCGGTTGACCCCGAGATTTTCCCGATCGATGATTCTGGCTACTCCACTCTCGAAGAGCACGAGGTTGCGGCAGAGGACGCACAGGTAACTCGTGACGGGGTGGCGTCCTGTCCGGAGATGGCGCTGATTCTGGACGAGGATTGACGCCGAAGTCGGGCTAGTTCGCGCGGCTAACGGTCAACGTCGGGCGCGGAGTGCGGGAACCGCCCTTGCAATGCCCGCAGCAGAGCCATGGACTTCGTCGATGCGAGCGTGTATCTGCGCCAGCTCTTCAGACGCCCGGGACCCGTCAGGCTCGGGTAGCTGATCGTTATCTCCGGCTATGCGATGCGCAAGCTCCTGCAGTTCGGCGCACTTCGGCCTGGAGAAGCCGCTCGAACACGCGCGCCTGAGCTACCTCGGCGGGCGGAGCGGGGCGGCGCGGCAGGACGCTTGCCGCACTGAACGACGGCGAACCGCTCATGGTCCTCGGGAGCGTGCGGGCGGCGTCTCGGGGTCTCCGTGACAAGGCCAGCGAGCCGGATGCCTCAGCGTGTTCTGCCACGTGTCGCTCCTGCCCTGGCCCCGGATTGTTCATCTACCGGAAACCTACGCCACTGCTCTCGCGTGCTTTCAAATACGCCCCAACTGTTCATATTTGGGCCATGATTGCGACATCCGCGATTCATCTTCGCTTAGACGTCGAGGGCCGGCGTCGTGGCTTAGGCGGGCACAACACTCCTGGGGTGTCACGCCGCGACGTGACACCCCAGGAGGTGTGAAGCTAATCGGCCTGTCAGCCGGCTGACGGTGGGCGGGGCATCACCGTGGGTTTGAACCCATAGCGCGGACCCGAGCCGAAGCCACTGGCTCTGGTACCGGCCAGCGGCATACCGCCGACCAGGTTCCCGTTACCGCCGCCGGCGGCCTCCGGCGCAGCGCCGACGCTGCTGACCATCTGCACGCCCTGCGGGGCCGCCTGCGGAGTCGCCACCGACCCACGACGCCGGCACCGCCAGTTTGCCGACCGAGCCGGCGCCGCCCGTAATGGCGGACACCGCATGCGCGCCCGCGCCCGCGCCGGCAGCACCGCCGCCGAGCCCGGCTCCGAGGCCACTCAAGCCGTGGAGCGCCGGGGCGGCGGCCGCAGGAGCAGCCCCGCCCAGCAATCCCGCGCTCTTCGCGATCTGAATGCCGAAGTTGCCCATACCAACGCTGAAGTACGGCAGACCCTCGGTGTTGTAGAACAAGCTGGAGTACGGCGAGTAGTTGCTTGACCAACGCCGAGAGGTTTGTGGGCAGGACGCTCGTCCCGAACAAGAAGCTGTAAAGCGATTGAAGTGGCGTCAAGGCGGTGGCCGCCGAGCTGCCGCGGCGACGCAAGGCTCTGCAGCGAGCTCGGCATCGACGAGGTCAGCTGCGCAGGACGCTCTGGGTGTTCGTGGCCGCCGAGTTAGCCGGTTGCCGAGCTGACCGCAGCGGTTTGAGTAGCCGTGCCGGCCGGGTTGGTGGTCGCGGCCGGCGTGGCGAACGGCGTCACCTTGGCGGCTGCCGCCGATTGGCCCGCGTAGCCGTACATGGCCGCGGCGTCCTGTGCCCACATCTGGCCGTACTGCGCCTCGAGTTGCGCGATCAACGGCGTGTACTGGCCGAAAACGTTGGCCTGCGTCGCCGCGGCCGTCTCTGCGCGGTTAGCTGCGATCAGTGGCGGCGGCACCGTCGCCGCGAACGCCTGCTCGTATGCCGCGGCGGCCGTGCCGGGCCTGAGTCGCGGCCTGCTCGGCCGCAGCGGCCGTCTCCTGCATCCACGTCGACGTACGGCTGCGCCGCACTGGCCATCGCCGTGGAGGCCGGGCCATTCCATCCATCGCTGGCGAGTTGCGTGATCGTCGTCTCGTAGCCTTGTGCAGCCGACTGAAGCTCGGCGGCCAGGCCGTTCCATGCCGACGCGGCAGCCTGGAGCGACGACGAACCTGGACCCGCATACATCCGGGCCGAGTTGATCTCAGGCGGTAACGCCCCGAAATCCACCATGTGCCTAGCCCCTAGCCGGCCGCAGCCGCGTTGGCGGCCTCGGTGGCTTCGTAGGAACCGGCGCTGGTGCCCAACGTGTTGACGAAAGCTTCGTGGATCGCCGCCGCCTGGGCGCTGACGGCCTGGTAAAGCTGGGCGTGCGCGGCGAACTGAGCCGCCGTCAGCGCCGAAACCTCGTCGGCGGCAGCGGGAACCACTCCCGTGGTCGGAGCCGCTGCAGCCGCGTTCTGGGCGTTCAATCCAGAGCCGATCCCCTGCAGGCTGGTGGCCGCTGCCGATAATGCTTCCGGCTGTGTGGTCACGAACGACATCCGGTCTCCTCCTTAATAACCTTGCGCGTCTACGACCTTGGGCAAGGTCGTTCGGTTGAAAGGTTAGATGGTCACGCTCGGATAAAGCCCCTGCCGACCTAACTGTTCACGCCTGGACGGCGAGTATTCACCCCCCGATATCGGCTGTTCATTTCTGAATTCGGCAAACCTTCCACCTGCGGTAATGCTTCGACTGGTCCGGCCTCCGAACCTACGACGTCCGGCCCGCCCGACTGCCTCTAACCAATCGCGGTGGTGCCGGAGATCCTCGGAGCGGGACTTCGCCACAAGCACTTTCGGTACGCCGCGAGCCACCCTGCTACCAGCCGGTCGCGGCCACCCGCACGATCCGGACACCACGTGCGGCCTGGGCGCCACTACGCCAGGGACCATCCGCGACGCGGGTTGCGGCCCGCATATCACGACCCACACGCAGAAGGCTGGGCAGCCAATCACGAGGAAATACACTGCCTTTGGCGCCAAGGAGGGCTCCGGGCGCCACAGCGCCGGACACCAAGGCCGCGGCAGCTCAACCGCGCCACCGACCGTGATCGCGGATAAACCCGATCGGGTGTGGCGGTGAATTTCCAGGTCGACGCCACCACCGCCGGGTGGCCGATCAAGATCACCCGTGATGTTTGGGCGCGACGCTCAAACGCAGTACTACCGGTGAGCGGCTGATCGGTGAACTCGGTCGCCCGGGAGATTGCGCGCGGCATCCTACTGACGGTGCCGCCGTGCGACAAGGGCGACGAATTGGCTTCGCCGCCGCTACCGCTAACCCCCTGCGGGCGGCTTGGGCATCACGGAGTGCTTGATCCCGTACTTCACCGTGTACCCGCTGCCGCGGCGTCCAGCACCGGCTCCGAGGCCGGCGTTGCCCGCCATCGGAACACCGTTGAGTATTCCATTCGACTGCGGTGCGACAGAGCGTGCAGCGTTGACCAGCTTGGCCTCTTCCGACTACCGCGGGCGACGCCCCTTGCCAACCCGCGGGCACCGACAGCCGCCCGAGAGCTGCTGGCCTCGCCCATCTGGGCTGACACGCTGCTGGCCGTAAACGGCGCACCGCTCACGCCTGCGGTGCCGCCCAGGGGTGGAAGGGTCCGGCGTCGGCATCAAGCCTGCGCCAGCCGCCCCAGCCGGGTTGAACAGTGCGGTTGCCTGAGCGGGGGTAATCAACTGCTGGCCCATGCCAAAGCCGAAGTTTGCCGAGACCGACCGCGAAGTAGGCCTGGAAGATCTGCCGCAGCGAGTTCAAGTTGGCGTTCGTCAAGCCCAGGCCCAAACCGCCGTTCGGGAATTGGGTGACGGTGTTTTGATAGAGCTGCGTGAGCCAATCGACCAGCGTGGTCGGGGGGGTCGCCGCGGGCAGCGCGGTGGCTCGCGGCCGACTGAGTGGTCGTGGCGGGCGCCGACGACGCCGCGTTCTGCGCCACCGTCGCGGCTTGGCTGGCCGGCGTAGCGGCAGCATTGGCCACCGCGTCTGCCTGGCTGCTCGTCCCGCCATCGCTGGTCGTCTTCGGCGGCTCCATGAACGGCGTCACCTGCAAGGCAACCAGCGAGGCGCCGGTGTAGCCGTACATGGCCGCGGCGTCCTGAGCCCACATTTCGGCATACAGGGCTTCAGTTGATCATGATCGCGGGGGTGTTCTGACCGAAGAAGTTGGTGGCGACCAGGGCGGCCAGCAACGCGCGGTTGGCCGCGATCACCGGCGGCGGCACCGTCATCGCGAAGGCCGCCTCGTATGCGGCCACGGCTGCGCGAGCGTGATTGGCGGTCTCCTCGGCTTGTGCGCCGGTGGAGGTCAACCAGTCGATGTACGGCGTGACGGCGGAAATCATCGCCACCGACGTGGGGCCTACCCACGCGTTGCTCGTCAGCTCCGCCAGCGCGGACCCGTAGCCGCTGGCCGCGAAACCCAACTCCGCAGCCAGGCTGTCCCAGGCCTCAGAGGCCGCCAACAGCGGCCCGGGTCCGGGACCCGAATACATCCGACCCGAATTGACCTCTGGCGGCAACAGGGCGAAGTCAAGCACTAGAAACCTCCGTCAACAATGCCAAGTATGCGTCTGCCCGTCACCCCGCCGCATGGAACGCGGCGACGTGCGGCGTGGTCTTGAACTGGTCAGCAATCGGCGGGATCTGCTGGATAACCGCCTGATCGATATCGATGTGCGGAACGCGGTGTGTGGCCACAGACGAAATGCGCTTTCTTTCCTCGGTAACCCTGAGCGTCAAGAACATTGAGCGCCGATGCTCATCACTGAACAGTCGCTGGCTGAGACATTAGATGGCCGCGCGAGCGATCCGCGACGACGAAGCCGACTATTCATTCCTGATCAAGCAGTGTTCATCCGCGATCAACAGTTGTTCAGCCAATGTTCGGTTCCGGGCTACCGGATGGCCGCAATGGCGCCGCTATCCGGCTGCTGGTGTGAAGGGGACCACGGTCGAGCGAAGCTCGAATCGTGTCGGCGCCGCAACGCCCTGGCGCCCGCCCATGTTGGCCACCGGCATCATCGGCGGCATGGCTGATTGCGACCTGTCGGCGGCCGCGACAGACGGCGCCACCGAGATGCATCGCCGTCCGGCGTGTCACCGACGGCGCGCACCGGTCCAGGCGGACGGCACCGACAACGCGCCGACGAGGTGGCCTGGCCCATGCCCGCCGAGAGCGGACGCCGGCGCCGAGGCCGTCGACCAGCGCGCCGGGCTCGACACGAGCCCGACCGCGTGGGCCGCGCCCAACTCGTTGGCGGCCGTCGTCGCGGCCTTGGCGCGGTGGCCGTGCTGCCCGCCGTGAACAGCTTGGACAGCATGCTCATCGGCATCGACGCGAACTTCATCGGCATGCTGAGTTCGTTGAGCAACGAGGTTGCCGATGTCGAGGACGTCGAAGAATCGGTGGCAGTAGAGGCGACGCCGTCGAGGGCTTGCGGCGACGCGAGGGTCTGCAGGGCCTGAGGCATCCCCGAGATCAGCTGCGGCCCCGAGGACATGAGCGTGTCGAGGTCGGTTCCGCTGGACGTCCCGGCGGATTGAGCCGCCGCGACGGACTGGCTCACCGGGCCGCTGGAATTGGTGGTCGGGCGGCTGGTGAACGGGTCGCTGCGACGCGTGCCGAGGCGCCGGCGTAGCCGTACATCGCGGCGGCGTCCTGGGCCCACATTTCCGCGTAGAGCGCCTCCGTCGCAGCGATCGCCGGGGCGTTCTGACCGAGGACGTTCGTCGCCACGAGCGCCGCCAGCAAGCTCCGGTTGGCGTCGATCATCGGCGGTGGAACCGTTGCGGCAAAGGCACTTTCGTAGGCGCTGGCCGCCGCGGTGGCTTGCGCGGCCGTCTGCTGGGCCTGGTCGCCGGTGGCGCTCAGCCACGTGACGTACGGGGCGGCGGCTGCGGCCATCGACGTCGAGCTAGGCGCCGGTCCATGCCCGCCGGCCAGAGACGAGACGACCGAGCCGTAACCGGATGCCGCGTAGGTCAGCTCTTCGGCCAGCGATTGCCAAGCTGCTGCGGCGGCCAACATCGAGCCCGGTCCGGGGCCGGCGTAGATGCGCGCCGAGTTGATCTCCGGTGGTAAAGGTCCGAAATCCAGCACGGTGCAACGCCTTAACCGGCAGCGACGACGTTCGCGGCCTCGGTGGCTGCGTACGAACTGGCGCTGACGCCCAGCGTGTTGACGAACATGTCGTGGATCGCCGCGGCTTGCGCGCTGATCGCCTGGTACATCTCGGCATGGGTGGCGAACTGGGCAGCGGTCAACGCAGAGAACTCGTCCGCCGCACCGGGCAGCACACTCGTCGTCGGAGCGGCCGCGGCGACATTCTGCGCTGCCAGACCCGAACCGATGACCTGCAGAGTATCCGCGGCCGAGGTCAATTCGGTCGGCTGCGCACTCACAAATGGCATCCGATACTCCCCTCACAACAAGCCCCACCCGTCACTAAATATGGGCTGCCGGCATGCCGAAGCTATGCGCCTGCTATGAAATGTCTGGCAGCGCGTTCGAGCCATCGGCGTGCCGCTCCCGCGCACAAAAAAGTCCCCCTACCCGCCGGACCGGCTCGCTGTCGCTGATGGCCTACACGCCGGGCTCACCCTGACCCGGATCGCTGTCGATATTGGCAAGCATCTCTCGACGGTGTCGCGCGAGGTCTCGCCGGGGCAGCGTCGAAGGGCTCTATCTGCCGTATCAGGCCGACACCGCTGCCGCCGCGGCCCGGGCCCGGCCCAAGCAGTCCAAACTGGTCACCAACCAGACCTTGCGCCAAGCAGTCGCCGACGCGTTGACCCAGCAGTGGTCGCCCGAGGAGATCTCGCACCGTCTGGTCAAGGATTTCCCGACGACGAAAGTATCCGGGTGAGTCACGAAACGATTTACCAGGCTCTGTACTTCCAGGCCCGCGGCTCGCTCAAACGCGAAGTCGCCCAAGCACTTCTAACCAGACGCACCCGCCGTAAACCACATCGGCGCCCCGATCAACGCACCCACCAGTTCATCGACCCGATGATCATGATCAGCGAGCGTCCCGCCGAGGTCGCCTACCGCGCGGTGCCCGACCATCGCCCAGACCGGCAGGGGGACTTTCTCGAGATACAGCTATCGACGCAGCTCTGTGGCCGCGACCTGGACGAACACTCCGGTGTCCTCGGCCATCAGCAGACCACGACCGCGGGGCAGCGGCCCACCCTTCATCTTGCCGCGGATGAAACCCTCGTCGGGGTCGGCGTCCATGACCAGCAACGGTGCGTTGGCCTGGGCCAGCGCCCGCAGCATCGGGTCGCTGCCGGCCGAAGACCATCCACCGAAGGTGCGGGTGACGATCACGTGCAGGCCGACGTCGGCTGCCCGGGTCACCCACGGTGCCGCCTTGTGCAGCGGCGAATCGAATCCTGGCGGCAGCTGCTGCACGTCGTCGATGATCAGGAAGATCTCCGGTCCGGTCCACCATGCACGAGACAGCAGCTCTTCGGCCGACAGGCCCGGCGGGGGCTCGCGCCGGGCCAACACCTGCCCCAACTCGTCCATCATCGCCGAGACGCCGTCGAGGTTGTAGGCGAACTTCTCGACGTAGTCGGTGCCCAGTGCGGTCAGCAGCTGACGACGCGGGTCGACCAGCCACACCTGCGCCGACGGCCGTGAGGTCGGTGGCGCAATGCTCGCTCCGGGCTCATACACCCGCCCGATCTCGGACATGATGGTCGCCAGCGTGGTGGTACGACCGCATTCGCGTCGACCGGTCACCATCAGGTGCGCGTTCTCGGCGAAGTTGAGGTACACCGGCTGCAGGTCCAATTCGTTGATGGCCCAAGCAATTCCGCCAGCGCCGACGTTCTGGCGCCGATCGGCCTGCGCCAGCTTCCGCACCTGGTCCAGGCCGAACTTCGCGGGAAGCCGGCGCACCGGAGGTGCCTGGCCGACCGCGACCTGGCTGACCGCTGCCGCAACGCTGTCGGACGCGAACACGTTGTCCGGGGTGTCGGACAGCGCCGGCCTGGCCACCAGCGTGTGCAGGCCGGATTGCGGATCGCTGTCCAGTCGCACGTAGTTGACCGCGACCATGCCGCGGCCCGGCTTGACCGGAACATCCTTGGCGAACCGCGAGCGCACCAGCTTGGCGTCCTCGACCGCGGCCAGACGCAGCTCGATCCGGGATCCGAAACCGCTGCGCACCGGCGGCCGCAACTCCGACTCGCGGTCGGCTGTGGCCATCACGTGGATACCGAACGACGGACCCTGGTTGATGATCTGGTTGACCTGCTCGATCAGCACTTCGTTCTCTTCGGCGAGCGCCCGGTAGTTGTCGATCACCAGGAAGACGTCGCCGAAGCCGTCGTTGGGTACGCGGCCCGCTTCCCCGCCGAACTTGCGTCGCCGGAAGACCTCCATCGACGGCACGTCGAACTCGAGGAAGGTGTGCTTGCGCTCGCGGAGCAGCGCCAGCAGCTCGGCCACCGTGCGGCGAACGCCGTACGGGTCGGTCGGACCAACGACCTCACCGACGTGCGGCAGCGCCGGACACCGTCGTCAGCGCGGTGCTGCTGTAGGCCAGCACGTAGAACTGAACCTGCTCCGGCGTGTGGGTCAGCGCGGCCGAGGTGATCAGCGTCTGCAACGCGGTGGTCTTGCCCGATCCACCGGCGCCCAGGATCAGCACGTTGGAACCGGCTCCCGAGGTGTCCACCGTCCACGGCGGCTGGTCGTGCTTGAACGGCCGGTCGATGATCCCGACCGGGAACACCAGGTCCGTGTCTCGTGCCGTACTGCTCCTGCCAGGGCCGATCGAGGAAGCGGTTGACCAGGGCCTCGATCGCCACCGGCTTGTCCAGCGGAGGCTGCCACAACCGGTAAGGCTGGAAGTCGATCCGTCGAAGCTGATCGATGATCACGGTGCCGACCTTCGGCGTCCTGATCGCTTCTTCTTCCTCTTCTTCCTCGACCACGTCGGCTCCGTTGCCACCGAAGGCCTCGCCGTGCCGCTGTCACCGTTGGTCAGGGCGTCGAAGTCGTCCGGCCCGGTGACGGCGACCTCGATCGGCGTGAATCCGGTCGTAAACAGTTGCGGCCGAATGTAATCGACGGAGTGGGTCAGCATCGCCGGCCCGTTGTCGTCGAGCGATACGCCGCGGCGATAGTCGCGCCACAGGAACTCCGCCTGGAAGCGGACGATCTCATCGAGGCTCTTACGGAAGTAGCCCAGACCGGCCTGCGCAGGCAGGTTGACGGCGTTGGGCACACCGGCGGCCTGCGCCGCACCGGCGGTACGGGCTTTCAGCACCAGCCGGTAACCCATGTTCTCCATGAGCTTTTCGGCCCGGCTCTCGATGGTCTGCGAGGCCATCATCAAGTGGATCCAGTAGGCGCGACCCTGCCGGCCGATGGAGTCCAGCACGTCGACCGCGGTCGGCATGATGCGGAACCACTCGTAGAACTCGTCGATGACGACCACCAGCATCGGCAGCGGCGGAATGTCCTGACCGCGTGCGCGCATCCGGGAGCGCATCTCGTTGTATTCCTTGGCGTCGTCGACACCGGCGTTGTCGCAGACCGACTTTCGACGGGCGATCTCACCCCACAGCGAGTCCAGGAAGCGCTCCATGAGGGCCTGGTCTTCTTCGAGGTCGGTGATGATGCGCGACACGTGCGGGACGCCGCCGAACGGCTTGACCGCGGACCCACCCTTGAGGTCGGCGAGCACGAACTGCAGCTCGTCCGGCGGATGCGACAGCATCAACGACTCGAGGACGGTACGCACCAGGGTCGACTTACCGGAACCGGTCGTTCCCGACATGACGCCGTGCGGGCCGTCGCCACCCTCGTCGAGGGACTTCATGTCGAGGAACAGCAGTTCGCCGTTGTCGGAGCGGTTACCGAACGGGATCCGCAGTCGTGAGCGACTGGTCAGCGCGTCGCGCCGGCTGGCCCACAGCGCTCTCGAAATCGATCTCCGAAGGATCGTCGATTCCGTAGTAGGACAGGATGTCCCGGGCGCCGATCTGGGCCACCCGCTGACCGATCTCCTCGTAGGCCTCGGCCAGCCGCCAGCGGGCCACCCGCTGCGCGAACTGCTCAGCCTCGGACTCGGTCACGTCGTCGGCGAGAGCGAAGAACCACCGGTTGTCGTCGATCACCATCCAGGTGTCGCGGTCGCGGGGCAGCGCCTCGATCACACCGATGTCGTTGGTGAACTTCAGCACCCGCTCGGGGTTGCCGGTCCACAGCGCAGAACCGGTCAGGTCGAAGAACGTCACGCCGTCGACACCGTCGACGCTGATGACGTATTCCCATTGCGGGTCGTCGACGTCGGAGATGATCACGTGATGCGGCGTCGGAGTCTCGGCCGACGAGCTTGCGTGGCGAGGCGTGAAAGATCCACGCCCGGCGAACAACTCGGCCTGGTCGGCGGCGAACTCGCGCACCGATCCGTAGACCATTCGCGCGTTGCCGGCGGCGTCGCGGCGACGCGGGTCACCGAAGTGCGGCAGCCACTTGACCCAGTCCCACTTACTCATGTCGGACGTGACCACGATCATCTGAAGGTGGTCGGGACCGTGTGAGAAAGCCAGCTGCAAGATGAGGGCCCGCATGACGCCCATCGTCTGCTCGCGGTTACCGATGCAGCGCGTACCACGGCTCGACGAGCAGCGAGACCATCTTGGGCAGGTTGTAGACGACGCTCTGGTAGCGCCCGAATTCCTGCAGCGCCTTACCGGTTACCGGCTCCAGCTCGATGTCGGTCGGCATGTTCTGCGGCTCGCCCCAGGTCACCTCGGGGCGGGTCATGCCCACGCCGATACGGGCGACACCGAAGTTGAGGTCCTTGCCGTCCGGCTTGCGCTCCCACATCCGGGGCGAGCCGACCGCGGCGGCTAGGGTCGTCGGCTCCGGGTGGAACCACCGGTAGTTGGCGTCCATGCTGTCGGCGGACTCGTTCGCGGTCTCCCGCAGCATGTCCAGCATCAGCATGAACTGGGCGCGCATCGCGTCCAGCTTCGGCCGGCTCATCTGCTGCTGACCACCGAAACGGCCGCCGAACATCATCATCGCGACGCCGCCGATCATGAAGATCGGGAAGATCGAGCCGGCGCCCAGGAACATCCGCGAGCCGTTGGCCACTGTCATGCCGACCATGCCGACCAGCAGGCCGACGACCAGCACGCCGACCACGATCAGCCACCACGGCTTGCCTTCGGGCGGCGGGACACTCAGCGGCGTCGGAAGGACGATGTTCTCCGGCCTGACGGCAGGTGCCCGCTCGGGCGTCGGGCGTGCGAAACCTTGCTTCACCTGGGCACCACTAACTCTGCGGGGTTCATATCGGTCGGGAGGGTGTCGTGCCGCACCAACGCATCGGCGCGGGATAGCGCGGGGCCCGGTGCCAGCAGACGCAGGGCAACCCACGGTGCCGGAGACGGCTCGGTGGTCAGCCCCAGTGCGGAACGGGAATCGCGAGTGTTCTCCACGCCGAAGCGCGCACCAGAACTGGTGAGCCACCAGAGCGATTCGGCTGTGCTCGATCCCGGGTCGTTGCCGGTGACGACGACCCAGTTGCCGGACTCGGGGCCGAAGAAGACCTTGTCGGCTTCGCGGCCGGAGGTGTCGGCCTTGACCAGCGACACGACCTTGTCGGTGGAGCTGTTGGGAACCGGGATCGTCGGCCCGGAAATCACCTGGATGCGGGCGCGCTCCTCACCGGCGGTCTTCTGCCACCACCAGCACGTCGCGGGATTCTCCTTCAGGTCCACCGGGCTCAGCGGCGCGTCGGGGTAGGCCGACAGGTCCAAGCCGTTGACCACCGGCATCTTCGCCAGCGACGCGGGGGCCACCACCACCGGTGAGTTGCCTGCCGGGGTGCCTGCGTTCTGCAGGATCTGGGCGACCACCGGATTGACTGTCTGCACACCGTCGCCCAACACCACTGAATACTGTTGCGGCCCACTGATTTGCGGCGTCACGATCACGGTTCCGATCGGACCGGGTGCACCGGCGAACTCGGCCGGCTTGCCGGCGTCCGGCACCTTCGGCACCGTCAACTCGGGACCGACGGGCAACGAGTCGTACAGCGCCCGGCTCATCGGATGCGCCTGGCTCACGTTTTCCGGTGTCAAGCCCAGCGGCAGCAACACCGCGCGGTTCGTCGAATCGATACGCGACCGGCGGCTCTGCCGGATGACGTAGGTGTCCTTCTCGTATCTGAGCACCACGGCGTCGGATCCGTTCAGCACGCGGCGGCGGTTCGAGAGGTCGGGCGTGCCGTCGATGACGGTGACCGTCACCGGCGACACCGCACCGACGCCGACCGTCGGCGTCACGGAGTCGCACACCAGCCACGACGACGTCGCCGGGGTGGTCGGAGAAAACTCCGACGGTGCGCCGGGGATGCCCACCAGCGGACCGTGCGGCTGTTGGGCGATCTGGCTCCCGCGCACCTTGTGCGGGTTGTCCGCGCGGCCCGGCGATCAGCCGCGCCGACGCCAGGTTCAGCGCGGGATATATCTTGTCGCCGACGCGGACGTACAGCGCTCCGGAATCGCGGTCGGCGATGATCGGCGACTCGTTGAGCTGGCCCGACGGGCTGATGAACGAGTACAGCAGCGCGCCCAGGCAGCATCACCAAGGCGGCCGACACCGACGCCACCACTGCCAGCGTCTGACGCCGGCCGGGCTCGATTTCCATCCGCACCCGCCAGCGCGTCAACGCCATGGCGGTGCGGCGGGCCAGGAACTGGTAACCCGTCACCTGCGTCCGGGTGGACAGTCCGAGGCCGTAGCCCGAACCCCGCTGCTGGTCACCGGCCATGTTTGCTCACACTCCAAGCAGACGCAGCGACAAGCTGCGGTGTAGTCCCACGATTCACAGGGCTAACGGTAGGGCACCCCGCGTGACCTCGCCACGCGAACGTTCGCGCGCGGACGGAGTTCACGTCCGTGCCGGCTGTGGTTTGGGCCACAGTGCTGTCACCTGCCAATTGATAGTGGGGAGACTCGAAGAATCGTCACTGCGCATCGTACGGCCCGCAGTAAACCCAGCCCGCCGAAACGACGACGTCGAGGTGAACACTCGGGTCGCATTCCCGCCATCTCGCCAAGCAAGATGGCGGTATGAGCCAAATGGCGCCGTCGTTGGTCGAACTCGCGGGTCGATTCGGGATCTCCACCTCTTACGAGGACTGGAGTGGTCGCCGGATCGACGTCCCGGAAACCACGCTGGTGGCGGTGTTGGCCGCACTCGGCATCGCCGCCACCGATGAGGCGGAACGCAATGCGGCGCTGACCGCGCACGAGCGAGCCCACTGGTCGCGCGCCCTGCCGCCGACCATCCTCGGGCAAGCCGGTGCGCAGACGAAGTTCTGGGTGCACGTGACGCACGGTCAGCCCGCAGAGGTGTCGGTGGAGCTCGAAGACGGGACCGTCCGCACCGGAATACGGCAGGTCGACAACTTCACCCCACCGTTCGACCTGGACGGACGCCGGATAGGAGAAGCCAGCTTTGTGCTGCCCGACGATCTGCCGCTGGGATATCACCGTGTGCATCTGCGATCCGGGGGCGAGGAGGCCAGCGCCGCGCTGATCGTGACGCCGGCCTGGCTTGGTGTGCCGGAGCGCCTCGGCGCCCGTCGCACCTGGGGGCTGGCCACTCAGCTGTACAGCGTCCGGTCCCGGCAGTCCTGGGGTGTCGGCGACCTCACCGACCTCGTCGACCTCGCGGTCTGGTCGGCGTCGCTGCACGGAGCCGGGTACATGCTGGTCAATCCGTTGCACGCGGCAGAGCCGACCTCCCCGATGGAGCCGTCGCCCTACCTGCCGACGTCGCGCCGCTTCGTCAACCCGCTGTATCTGCGAGTAGAAGCGATCCCGGAGTTCGCGCAATTGCCCAAGCGTGGCCGGGTTGGGCGGCTGCGGGACGGCGTCCAGAAGCGGGCGGCCTCGCTGGACTCGATCGATCGCGACGGCGCATGGGCGGCCAAACGGGAAGCGCTGGAGCTGGTGTACGCGGTACCGCGCACAGCGGGTCGCGACCTGGCCTTTGCGGCGTATCGGCGTTCGCGAGGGTGTGGCGCTCGACGACTTCGCCACCTGGTGTGCGTTGGCGGAAAAGTACGGCAGTGATTGGCATCAGTGGCCTGAGTCGGTGCGGCATCCCGGTGCTGACGGCGTGCCGAAGTTCGTCGAAAAGCATTCCGCGACAGTTGATTTCCATCGGTGGCTGCAGTGGCAACTCGACGAGCAACTGGCCGCTGCGCAGACTCAGGCGGTGTCGGCGGGGATGTCGTTGGGCATCGTGCACGACCTCGCTGTGGGCGTGCACCCCGATGGGGCCGACTCCTGGGCGTTGCAAGACGCGTTGGCGCTCGGCGTTTCGGCCGGCGCGCCGCCGGACGAGTTCAACCAGTTGGGTCAGGACTGGTCGCAGCCGCCGTGGCGCCCGGATCGGCTGGAAGAGCTGGAGTATCAGCCGTTCCGCGCGCTGATCCGCAGCGTGCTGCGACATGCCGGCGGCGTGCGGATCGACCACATCATCGGCTTGTTCCGGCTGTGGTGGATTCCGCAGGGCGAGGCGCCGACCCAGGGCACGTATGTGCGCTACAACCACGAGGCGATGATCGGCATCGTGGCGCTGGAGGCGTATCGCGCGACGGCGTTGGTGGTCGGCGAAGATCTCGGCACGGTCGAGCCGTGGGTCCGTGACTATCTGCGTGGCGCGTGGCGTACTGGGCACCTCGATTCTGTGGTTCGAGCTCGACCGCGACGGGTCCGGCGGCCCGCTGCCGGCCGAGCGGTGGCGCGAATACTGCCTGTCGTCGGTGACCACTCACGACCTGCCGCCGACTGCCGGTTATCTGGCGAATGAGCATGTGCGGCTGCGGGATTCGCTCGGACTGTTGACACGTCCGGTCGAGCAGGAGCTCGCGGCCGCCGAGGCCGAGCGGGCCGCGTGGCTGGCCGAGCTGCGTCGAGTCGGCCTGCTGTCGAAGCATGCCGACGAGGAGCAGACCGTGCTGGCCCTGCACCAGTACCTGGGCCGCACACCGTCGCGACTGCTCGGATTGGCGCTCACCGACGCGGTTGGCGACAAGCGCACCCAGAACCAGCCGGGCACCACCGACGAATATCCCGAACTGGCGGGTCCCGCTGAGCGGACCCGACGGTCGGCCGATGCCTGCTCGAAGAGGTGTTCACCGATCATCGGGCGATCGCCCTGGCCGAGGCCATTCGGGCGCAGACGGCCGGCGGCGTCACCGAGGCCACCTGTTAGCTTCGACTTGCCATGAAGCCATTGAAGTTCGGCGTGGTCGCCCCCGTTGCCGCCGGGGTCACCGCGGACCCGCACTGGATGGCGGCCTTCGCGCGGCATCTCGAGGCTTGCGGCTTCGAGTCGATCGTCGCCGTCGAGCACACTGTTCTTGCGACCCGGTACGACAGTGTCTATCCCTACGACCCTTCGGGGCGCGTGGAGTTGGCGTCGGATTGCCCGGTCCCCGATCCCCTTGACCTGCTGTCGTTTCTGGCCGCCCACACCGAACGGCTCGGGTTGGCGACCGGGGTGCTGGTGCTGCCCAACCATCATCCGGTAGTGCTCGCCAAACGGGCAGCGACCGTAGATGCGCTGTCGGAGGGGCGGCTTCGGCTGTGCGTAGGGGTCGGTTGGCTGCGAGAAGAGATCGAGGCCTGCGGCACCGAATTCGCCAGTCGCGGACGCCGCGCCGACGAGCAGTTGGCGGTGCTGCGAGCGCTGTGGGATCAACAGACCGGCGGCGTCACCCATCGCGGTGAGTTCTTCCAGTTCGACAATGTGGTCTGTAGTCCCAAACCTGCTACTGGAAGACATCTTCCGGTGCACATCGGCGGGCACAGCAAGGCCGCGGCTCGGCGGGCCGGGCGGCTCGGTGATGGCTTCCAGCCGTTGGGCGTGGCCGGTGCACAGCTGGACGGATCTGCTCACGGTGATGCGGAACGAGGCGACGGCTGCGGGACGTGATCCGGCCGAAATCGAACTGACGCTGGGTCATTCGGTCAGCAAAATCGATTCCGAGCGCGCGGAGCGGCTGGCCGCCCAAGGCGCCGACCGGGTGGTGCTGGCCATGCCGCCGATCGCGGATCTCGAGCAGGCCAAGGACGAGCTGTCGGCCTGCGCCCAACGACTGTCCCTGCCGACGTGACGCTCAGCGCAGACGACCGGGCGGCGCTGAGTGACCTGGTGCACCGCTACGCCGCCAGGGTCGATGACCGGCAATTCGACTTCGGCCACAGATCTTTTCACGCCCGACGCGGAGCTGATGCTGCCCGACCCGCCGGCGACTTTGGAGCCGATCCGCCGGCAGCGCGGACACGCCGCGATCAGCGCGGCGATCGCCGCGGTCGCGTCCACCATCCGAACTCAGCACGCCATCGTCGGCGAGGTGTATGACGCCGACCCCCGCTCGGGCGTCGCCCGCGGCCGTATCGCTTGCGTCGCGCACCACTGGGTCCGGCACGAAGAGCAGATCCGCGACGTGACCTGGCATCTGCGGTACGAAGACGAGTATCGGCGCGCTGCCGATGCGGAGTGGCGAATTCGCCGTCGCGCGTTGACGATTGACGCGATCGACACCCGCCCGGTCCGCCAGGTTCGGCCCGGCGCGTCAGCCTGAGCGGCCCTCAGTGCGGGCGGCCGCTTGCCGCGGCTTCTTCGAGCAGATCGGCAGCACGGGTAAGACTTTCGGCGGGCGAAGTCATCTGTCGGGCGACCGCCCTGGCCCGGGTGGCGTACTGCGGGGTCGAGGATCACGCGCAGATCCGCGATGAGGGA
The DNA here is from genome assembly GCA_963796825.1 of uncultured Actinomycetota bacterium. Lineage (GTDB taxonomy): Bacteria > Actinomycetota > Actinomycetes > Mycobacteriales > Mycobacteriaceae > Mycobacterium. The sequence continues at coordinate 795,268 of CAWCNE010000001.1, read as the reverse complement.
ATCCAGCGTCGACTCCGAAAAGCGTCGTCCGAAACCGACTTCCAGATGCGCGGCGGACGCCGCCCATACCGGCTGATCCAGCCCACTCCAGAGCACCAGGTTCGCGACGCCGGCCCGCAGACCCGCGGCGGTGGTTCCCGCGCCGCCGTGGTGCACGACGGCACGGCAGGCCGGAAACACGCGTGGCGTGGTTCACTTCACGCACGACTTTGACTTGATCCGAATTCGACAGCCCATCAACGTAGTTCGCGCCCAGGCAGATCAATGCGCGAACGTCGACCCGCGCGCACGCCGCGCTGATCACGGCGACCGTGTCATTCGGCGCTGCCATCGGCATGCTGCCGAAGCCGAAATACACCGGTGGTGATCCGCCCGAAATCCACGACCGCACGTCCTCGTCGGCGTCAGTCGGCAACTGCAGCGTCAGCGCGCCGACGAACGGCCGCCGGTCGGCCCTGTCCGCCCATTCGGCCGCCAGTCCGGGTATGCAGATTTCGTCGTAGGCCTGAATCTCCAGCGTGCGACTGGCTCGCGGGGGCTCATCCGGCAGACCCAGCGCACGGCGTTGCTGCACGATCAGACTGCGTCGCCGCCCGTCGCGGGGGATCCCGTGGTGCAGAATCTGTGGCGGGAAGAAGTGCAGCGCCGCCAGCGGAACGCGGTAGTACTCGGCGACCTTGGCGACCGCCTCCTGCTCGGTCATGCCCGCCACCAGAAGATCGGCGCCGTCTGCCAGGGAGACCAACGTCGCAGTCTTCTCCGCGACGACCTGGGACACGTACTCGACTGCCTGCGGGATGGCGCTCATCGGATCCTGCAGCATGCGAGTGAAGTCCTCGTCGTTGAGGAGCTCCTGCCAGTCCCGCCCGTAGGGCTCGGTCGACCAGTCCCGCGGACTCGACGTATGCGCGCAGTTCCGGTGGAACCGTCACCGCCGATTCGCACGTCGTGACCTCGGCGCTGCAACTCCGCCGCGACGGCAATACAGGGTTCGGTGTCGCCACGACTGCCGTAGGCGGCGAGGACGAACTTCACCGGCACAACCTAACCCGCGATGATGCGCCGCGTCCGAGCGGTGTCAGATGCCTTGTCTCAGCCGGTTCGCGGCAGCGGAATGCCTTCGCTGGTGGAGAATTCGGCGTCGTCCTGCGCCGAGAGCCCAAGCGACACCACCGACCGGGCGAACAGCGCGTCGGTCAGGTATGCGAGCGCGACCGCCCAGCGGTTGACGCCTCGCGGGATGGCGTACAGGTGATAGGCCCGGGTGACGACCTTGGCCGGAAAACCGGACAACGGAATTTTCAGTGGGTTCGCCACCGCCCGGTGCGGTCCGAGGTCGACAACCAATCCCATGTCGTGGTGCTTGTATTCGCGCGCCTTACCGTGCCCGAGGCTGGCGGCGACGTTTCTGGCGAGCGTCTTGCCCTGGCGAGTCGCGTGCTGAGCGGTCGGTGGGGTGATCTTGCCCGGCTGGGTCACATCGGGCACCGCGGCCGCGTCGCCGGCGGCGAAGACGTCGGGATGTCCGGGAACCGTGAGGTCGGTCTGCACCTTCAACCGGCCCTTTTCAGTCGGTAAGCTCGAGCGTCTCGATCAGCGGCGCGGCGGTCACGCCGGTCACCCATGCGACGGTGTGGGCTTCACCTGCGAGTCGTCGCTCAGAACGACGTGGCCCGGGTGAACTTCGTTGAGCGTCAAGCCCAATCGGACGTCGACTCCGCGTTGTCGCAACACCTTCTGCGCGCGCGCCCCCAACTTCTCACCGACCTCCGGCATCACCTGTTCGGCCAGGTCGAGTAGCAGGAATTTCACCGAGGCCGGGTCGAAATTCATCTGCTTGGCCGCGGCGTGGGCCAGTGCGCGAAGCTGCAGCACGAGTTCCGTGCCGGAATACGACGCGCCGACCACGACGATGGTGCGCCGAGCCTGCGCCAGCTCGGCATCATCTTCCAAGCAGGAAAGCTCCAGTTGCTCGAGGACGTGGTCGCGTAGATAAAGCGCCTCGGCTACCGACTTCAAACCCCTTGCGTATTGGGCCAATCCGGGGATATCGAACAGCCGGGTCACCGAACCGGGAGTCAGCACCAATCGGTCCCAGGACAACTCGCGGGTGCGCTGCTCGAGATCGGTGAACTGCAGTCGGTGCTGCTCGAGATCGACGCTGTCCACCCGGCCGCGAATGTGCGCGCACTCCCTTCAGCGTCCCCGCCAGGGGGATGGCGACAAATCGCGCGTCCACAACTCCGCCCGCCACATCCGGCAGCAACGGCGTATAGAGCATGTAGTCGACGGGCGAGATGATCGTCACGTCGACATCGGTTTTGCGCAGCCGGCGTGCCAGCCGCCGCGCGCATTCGAAACCGGTAAACCCGCTGCCCACGACCACAACCGATGTCACCACGTCCATGTAACCGCTCGATGGGGTGCACAAACCGATCTCGGTCGAGCATCCTCGGCAGAACTCCGACGTCGGCGCGCCGTTTCTCTACTCGCGATTCGGGTAGCCGACTCGCATGGCGAATACGGTTATCCACCACCAGCAGATCGCTCAGCCGCTGACCGACGGGGCGTCGACCATCGCCAAACGTCCCGGTCTGCTGCTCGTTGCGCTGGTGGTCGCCTCGCTCGTGGTCTGTGTGGCCAGTCTCGCGACCAGGCAGATCGACGTCGGAGTAGGCGCCGCGAGTGTTTCGTTGCTCGCTGCGGGCGCATCCTTGGCGTGCCGCTCCGCGGAGGTACGACGGGCCCGCCAGGTCCAACGCGAGTGGGACAGCGCCCACAGCGTTGATGCCCGCACCGTCGTGAACTGAGTCGGCTTACCGCGCGCCCGGGATCATCCGAGGACGGCCAGGTTGCACACGGATTTGCGTACGTCCGACTTGATGATCTTGGCTACGAGCTTTCCCAGCGGCCCGCTGAGCACGCCGCCGCTCAACTCGGATGACAGCTCAAACGTCGAGCCGGGTTTGTTGTCAGCTACCCGCATGGCGACAGTGATGTGCACCCCGCCGCGACCGTGGCCGGCCAGTTCGATCGCGGTGGGTTCGTCGTACTGCGTCACTTCCCAATGAATGACGTTGCGAAATCCCTTGACTTTGATCAACGACGAGACCTGCGTGCCCTTGTTCGATCGTTGACGGAACCTCGCCGCGCCAGCCGCCGAAAATCGTCATCCAGTCGCCGAATCGGCTCAGATCCGACGCCAATTTCCACGCTGATGCAGGCGAAAGGTCCGACGTTGTCGAGACGTCCACTCGTGCCACGTCGTCTCACTCTCTGCTGACATTGACATTTCGGACACCCGGCGAGCGGTACATACCCTGACGTGCCCGTGGGATAAACCGTGCAGGCCTGGATCAGATACCCGTCCAGGTTTGGTCGAGCTGCTCGGCGACATCGATAACTTGCGCCGCTTGCGATTCAGGCGTGTCGATTTCGTCGTTGACGTACTGCGCAATGAAGCGGCGAATTTCGGCGTCAACGCCGCCGATGATGCGCACCAGCTCACCGCGGATGCTTTTCGACGACACGTGAACCGAGATGTCCGAGGGCCGCGGCTTGGCGACGTCGACGATCAGTAGGAGCGGTTCGGCGGCCCGTGCGGTCGCGCTGAGCGCGATATCGCCGTCGACGGTAAACCGCTGCTTGTCGATTCGCAGGTCGAGGAGCAGGTCGATCAGTAGCGGTATATGGATGTCAAAAGTGATGCTGTCGGCGACATTACGCGTGACCTTGGGCTGCTTGATGGTGACGGCAGCGCTGACTCTGGCGATCTTGCCCGGCCCCTGAGCCATCGGAGGCATCTCGAACTGGCTACCGGCGATCGCGGCGAACGCGGCCCCGACACGCTCTTCGGTCACGGCCACTTCGAAGAAGCGCCGCCCAAACGTCTCGTAGCTGATGTACTCAAAGCCCTGCATGAGTAAATACCGTCTCACGCCGGCTCCCGAGACGACGACTGATCGCGTCGTGTCGCTGAGCCGCCTCGGAGCCGGTTAGGCAAACGCCAGTGTCGACTGCGCGGCCGTGTGGTGGGCGGCGCGTGTGAGAGAATTTCGCTATCGCACCGGCGCGATCCGGGCTGACGATTCTGCCGGCTGTACGTTTCGCCACTCAGCCAGCCATTTACCCGATGTCCCCGGCCGTGTCTTGACATGGCAATTCTCGGAGGTGTCTGACCCAATGTGCGCCTATCACGTCACCGCACCGCAAGCCTCCGGCTCTTCGGCCGGGGCGTGGCTCACCTGGGCCGGCGGCGGCGAGCGCCGTGAACTTCGCGAGGGTCATGAGCGTTCTGCGCATGCCGTCGCCGGCGTGGTCGTGCTCGCCACTGTCGCATTGACATGGTTGGTGACGACCCTCGCCGTTGTGCAAGCAACGCGGCTCCCGGTGCTGGCCGTCTGCCGTTCTCGCTGGTATTTGCGCTGCTTGTGGGCGCGATCAGCAGGACGACCGCGACCGGCCCGACCGGTGGATCGGCGAAACGCGGGGCGGTGGCCGTCGGCCTGATCTTGTGTGCGGTGGTGGGCGAATTCGCCTCACTTGCAATACTTTCCGGCCCAATCGACCGTCACCTCCAACAGCAGGCCACCCGCAACGCGGCCTCGGCTCCGGTTGTCGTACAAGCATCGGCCAGTCTGCAACGGATGCGCGATGCGCGTGTCGCACTCGACCACACTGTCGACGTAGCGCGCACCCATCGGGACGAGGCTCTGGTCGTCGCCCGCTGCGAATACCATCCCACCCCGGCATGTCCGCAGACCCGCATCACCGGCGTGCCTGGTTCGGGGCCCGAAACCCGAACGGCCAACCAGATTCTCGCGGACTCTCAGCGAGAGTTGGACGAAGCGGTTGTTGCTCGTGACCGCCGAGCCCCCGATCTGGATGCTCAGATCATCGCTGACGAGCGGGTACTCAGCGAGAGCCGACAAGTCTTCGCGGACGCGGATCACGGTCTTGGCGCTCGGTGGGTCGCCATGCAGCAGTTGACTCGGTCAGCACGAGCATCTTGATACTGCAACTGCTTACGGTCGCGTTCTTCGCATTTTTGGCCTTGTTGCCAACGATCCTGCGGCTGTGGCGAGGCGAGACGACTCACGATCGTCATGCTCAAGCCCGCGCAGAGCGCGAACGTGCCGAGCTGACGGCCGATACCGCGATCGCCGTTAAGCGAGCGGAGATGCGGGCGGCCACCGAAATCATGTGGGCCGAAGAGCGACTCGCGCATGCCCGCCTCGCTGTGGAAGCACAGACCGAGATCGACCGGGCCGAGCTCCGCCATCAGGTGAACGCCGCGATCGAGGGCACGACACCGGACCCGGCGCCGACAGTCGACGACATCTACTTGCCGATCGCCGCTGAGGCGGAGGCCGCGAGCCTGGAAGCGACACAGTCGATTGCTGCGGCGGCAACGCCCGCTCTGGCTGAGGCGAGAAACCTGCCCGCGATTGTTGAGCAGCGGAATACTCCTGCAACACCGACGATTCCGACTATCCCCGATGTCACCAGAGCTGCTGCCCGCTGGATTCGCCCACTGGTTCCCGGTTCGTTGCTCGCGCAATCGATACGTCAACCCATCCATTGCGTACCGCGCGCCAGGTGATCGAGGAGGTTGAGGAGATCACCTTCTCGCTCAAGCGCACTCACAAATCACCGTTCACTCTGAAGAAAGTTCCGGTGTCGCGCCGACTGCTGAGTCGACCACGTATGCCTCGGCTGATGACCACGACGGTGACCCCGGAGCTTCCTGCGGCTCAGCCACTCTCGCGACGTCGCCCAACACCCGAACGGAATATCACCTCGTTGACGCCGAGCCCGGGCGAATTGCACACGTGAATTGACCGAGCGCGACGGACCTTACGAGTTGCGCGCGACTGACGGTCCGCGGCAGTTGCCGCCCGCCGAATAGTCAAACGCACAAGACACCGTAAAACCGTCTCTTGCAGGTTGCGAAATCCGCTGTGAAAAGGTCATATTGATCACAGTGGAAGATAACGCTTTGCTATACGGCCCTTTTTGGCCTAAAGTTGCTGCATCTGGGCCTAAGGTCAGCGAACCTGAGGCGTGTCTCAGCGAAAAGTCAAGAACTGGTTACTGTTCCACGCGTGTAAAATTGACGTTTCGTAAACCTCTATCTACCAGGCTTTCTTGGCCGCAAATGAGACGTAAGTCATTGTTTACGCGCAAAAGTGATGGCATCCACAAAGTTTGGTTGTCTATTGATCTTGTTAGTAGCGTCCCGGCCCATGTTTGTTTTAGCAACGCTGATGGGTCTGCTCGAGCAGATGTCGGGCACGCCGTACATCACCGGCGGGAACTCCCCCGCTGGCACGGACTGTTCGGGTCTGGCCTCACTGGTATCCAACGTGGCAACCGACCGGCCGGCTTTCGGCGGCCGGTTCAACACGGGTAACGAAGAGTCGGCGCTGCTGGCGCGCGGCTTCAAGTACGGCACCGCACCCGGCGCATTGGTGATCGGCTGGAACGGTGGACACACCGCGGTGACGCTGCCCGACGGCACGCCCGTCTCCAGCGGCGAAGGCGGTGGTGTGCGGATCGGTGGCGGCGGCGCCTACCAGCCTCAGTTCAGCCACCACATGTACTTGCCCGTCGACGGTGACGCCCCGGCCGACCCGGCGCCCGTCCTGGTCAACCTGATCGCTCCCGAGCCGCCCCTCCGCCGGGCCCAGATGCGGCCGAGCCCGCGCCTCCCCCGCCGCCGGCGCCGGACGCTGCTCCGGCCGGCGACGCCCCCAGACGCACCCGCACCGCCAGAAGCGGCCTGAGCGGCCGTCAGACTGAAAACCGCTCGCGGTAGCGGGCGAACCGGACGGGCAGGTCGTGCTCGTCGAGTCCGAACATTTCGGCCGACGTCGCGATCCTGCCCAGCCGGCCACGCTGGTGGTTGTCGAGGTAGTCGGTCATCGCCGAGCGCGCCGCGTCGGTCAGCGGCTCTCCGGCGAGCTCGTAGATTCGCTCGACGGCACCGAGTTCGTCGGTCATGAATTCGTCGAACTGGACGTCGATCGACCGCTTCGGGCGGTATCAGGTCCCGATCCCGGACCAGCGCGTTGAGCATCAGCTCCAGGCGATCGGACCACGACGCCGCGATCTCATGCACGGGCACCGGAGAGCGGTGCATGCGCGCCGTGTAGGTCAGCATCGCGAGCATGGACAGCACCACCGGTACCGGGTCGCGGTGGGTGAACACCACGACGACACCGGGGAACACGGCGTCCAGCACCGGCAGCTGCTCGAGGTGCTGCGGCGACTTCAGCAGCCAGCGGCGGCCGCCTCGAAGAAACTGCAGCGCTTTCAGCTGAAGCTTCAGATGCTCGTATGACGATGTCTGGTCGTGCGACGAGATAGTAGTCCCGCCAGCGCGGCACATGGGCGAGCGTCTCGAAGAGCATCGTGGAGAAGTCGTTGGCCAGCAGCTGGATCTCTTCGTGGACGTGCTCGGTGGTCATCTCGTGCATGAGCGGGAAGTGCGGCATCGCCGCGTTCATGAACTCGACCGCGACATCCATCCGCGCCTTGCGCGGATCCGGCTCGATACCCAGCTCGGCCGGCAGCGGAAACGGCTCCACACTCTCCCAGTACGGAATGGTGCGGAACGTGGGCCCCGCCGCCAGCAGGTTGTGCAGATGCGTGGTGCCGGTGCGCGGCAGACCCGCGATGACGACCGGCGGCAGCAACTCGATCTCGCGAATTTCGGGATGGCGGGCCAGCAGGTCGTTGAGCAGCAGCCGGTTTTTGAGCGACTGCAGCACCTGCGCGTGGAAGTTGACGATCCCAGACCGTGCAGGCCGTCGATCTCCCGCAGGGCGGCGAGCAAGACCTCGAGGCGTTCCCGGTAGTCGTCGGGTCCGAAATCGGTCAGCCCCGTCTCGGCCGCGGCCTTGGCGTGCAGCACGCCGGCGTCCAGCGGGCACTCTGCCGCCATCGTGGCCATCAGGTCGCGGATCTGGTCCATTTCGGGGCTGAACCGCGGCACGGCCAGGTCATCGAGGTGTACGAGAGCGGGCGCGGCTCCGTCATGGCGAATTATGTTACTCTGAGTTCCGTAATGACGACAGAGCTTGGCCGCCCCCGCGATAAGCGCATTGACGGCGCGGTGCTGCGCTCCACCGTCGAGCTACTCGCCGAGACCGGCTATGCCGACTTGTCGGTGGACGCGATCGCGCGGCAGGCCGGCACCAGCAAACCCGCGATCTACCGGCGTTGGCCCAGCAAGGCGCACCTTGTTCACGAGGCGGTCTTCCCGATCAGCGACGCCACCGCCTTGCCCGACACCGGATCGCTGGCCGGCGACGTTCGCGAGATGGTCAGCCGCACCGCGGCGGTGCTGACCACCCCCGCCGCGCGCGCGGCGCTGCCCGGACTGGTCGGTGAGATGGCCGCCGATCTGACCCTGCACGCGACTCTGCTGGAGCGCTTCGGCGACATCCTGTCTCGCGGGCTGACCGACCGCCTTGCCGATGCCGTCGCACGCGGCGAGGTCCGGTCCGACGTCACCGCCGCCGAAATCGTCGAGGTCGTCGCCGGTACCACCTTCCTGGCCCTGCTCACCCGCGGCGACGCGCTCGACGAGCTCCTGGGTGGAACGCACGGCAACACTGATAACGAGAGGAATAAGCGGATGAGCAGCAGTGAGCACGAGTCCACCGCCGCCTGGCGCGAACTGCTGGACACCTTGGGCGGTCTGGACCGCTCGTTCCTCGACGGCGATCGCGCCGTCACCGACGACCGGCAGATCGCTGACGGCTACCGCATGTTGGCCACGACCTTGGGCGTCGCATTCGACACCTACTTGTACGGCGAACCGAGCCGGCCCGTGTTCGTGGCAGTCAATACGCCCTTTCGGCGGGACCGCCGCTGGGGCGGCGACAACACCGACGCCTACTACTACATCTGCCCGGTCGATCCCCGCCGCCGTTATCGAGTCAGCGGCAACCGGGGTGACAGCGTCTACTTCTCGCTGACCGCTTACAACGAACCGTCGCCGGGCGCCTGGTCGGACCGCATCGTGGCCATCGTGCGCGACGACGATCTCGATATCGACGCCGATGGCAACTTCTCCTTCGAGCTCGGGCCGACGCCCGACGCCGCGGTGTTGATGACCCGCGATTATCAGGCCGACCCGCAGACCGGGCGCCGGGTCCACTGGCACATCGAATCGCTCGACGAGCCCGACCCCATTCGGCACGGCGATGCCGAGACGGCGGCAAAGCTCAGGGCCGCCGCTGCCTGGATGCGCACGATGTTCGCGATCGTCCCGCTGGCCGTGGGTGCGCGGGCCGACCAGGCGCACGCGCTCGGTCATGAGATCGCTCACGCAGCAAACCAATTCGCCGACCCCTACCAAGTGCCGGACGCCAACTTCGGGTGGTCGGCCCGCGACGCCTGCTATTCCTATGGCAGCTTCGTGCTCGACGACGACGAAGCGCTGGTCATCACCCACCGACCGCCGGCATGCCGGTTCTGGAACCTGGTGGTTTGGAACCAGTTCATGGCCACTCACGGTGTCACCGACGCTCGCTGCTCAGTCAACGGCCACAGCGCGGTGCCCAATGCGGACGGCTCGGTGACAGTGGTGCTTTCTCGAGGATTGACCGCACATCCGAATTCCCTGACCACGCTTGACTATCCCCGCGGCAATCTTGCCTTCCGATGGTTTCTCACCGATGAGGTGCCGGCTCTGCCGGAGGTCCGGCTGGTGAAAGTGGCTGATGCGCCCAGCCAGCATCGATGCGTCACGCTGAATCACTCTGCCGCCGCACCCAACTGGTGCTGGGCATGTTTGGCGGCTGAACGCTAAGAATCGGTAGCTAGGGTGTTCAGGCGATGCCCAGAAAATTCTTAGTTTGGACAACCAATAGTAGGGGAATCACCAGCGTCATGATTGCGCGTCAAGTAACTCGTCTCACTGGTGCCGCGGTCGCCGCGGCATGGACGCTCGGGGTCTCCGCACTTCCGATCGCCACCGTTCCGTCCGCCTCCGCCCAGCCCTGTCCCGATACCCAGGTCGTGTTCGCGCGAGGCACCGGTGAGGAGCCCGGTGTCGGGCCGACGGGACAGGCCTTCGTCGACGCCCTACGCGGCCGCTTGGGCGGAAAGTCGCTGGATGTCTACCCGGTGAACTATCCGGCCAGCGACCAGTGGTCGACCGGCTTGGACGGCATCCGGGACGCCCGCTCGCACGTCACCAACGAGGCGAGTGCCTGCCCCAACACCAAGATGGTGCTCGGCGGCTACTCGCAGGGCGCCGCGGTCGCGGGTTTTCTGACGTCCTCCGCCGTCCCGGACTCAGTACCTCAAGATGTCGATCCGGCGACGATCCCGAAGCCGCTGGACCCCGCCGTCGGCAACCACGTCGCCGCCGTGGTGCTGTTCGGAACACCCAACGCGCGGGCGATGAACTTCCTCGGTCAGCCGCAGCTGGTGATCGGGCCGCAGTACCAAGCCAAGACCATTCAGGTGTGCGCTGTCGAAGACCCGGTCTGCTCTGACGGCATGAACTTCGCCGCCCACAACAGCTACGTCGACGATGGCAGCGTGATCGCCCAGGGAGCGGACTTCGCGGCGAACCATTTGCAAGGTGGCGGTGGCCCGTCGCAGGCGTCGGCAGCGCACTTCGGTAACTGACGATCTGACGACTCCTTTCGTCTGGGGTCGAGCAGAAGGAGGCGCGGCAACTTGCCGCGCCTCCTTTGCTCGGTGGACTAGCGTCGAGGACGGTTTGTCGCTCGAATCACGGAGGTCTGCCATGGCGATCCGAGTCGCCCACGTCGGTACGGGAAACGTCGGTCGGCTGGCGTTGATCGAGCTGATCAGCAATCCGCAGTTCGAACTCACCGGCGTGTGTGTTTCGACGCCGGAGAAGGTCGGCAAGGACGCCGGCGATCTCGCCGGCCTGGATGTGTCCACCGGGATCGCAGCCGTCAACGACCTCGACGCCCTGCTCGCCACCCGGCCGGAGTGCGTCGTGTACTGCGCGATGGGCGACACCCGCCTGCCGGAGGCGATGGCCGATGTCATGCGCATCCTCGAGGCCGGCATCAACGTTGTCGGATCATCGCCCGGGCTGCTGCAATACCCTTGGGGTGTCATGCCGGACAAGTACATCAAGCGTGTCGAAGATGCTGCACTACAAGGCAATTCGAGCCTCTTCATCAGCGGGGTCGATCCGGGATTCGTCAACGACCTGATCCCTCTCGCACTTGCCAGCACGTGTCAGCGCATCGAGCAGGTGCGCTGCATGGAGATCCACGATTACGCGTCCTACGACGGCGCCGAGGTCATGCACTACATGGGCTTTGCCCGGCCCCTGGATGAGATTCCGATGCTGCTTCAACCGGGTGTGCTCAGCATTGCCTGGGGCACCGCGATCAGGCAACTCGCGGCCGGTCTGGGCATCGAAGTGGACGAGATCACCGAGTCTTACCAGCGGGAGCCGGCGCCTGAGGACTTCGACATCGCGGTCGGTCACGTGGCCAAAGGAACCTTGGCGGTGTTGCAGTTCGAGATCCGCGGCATGGTCAACGGCCATCCCGCGATCGTCATCGAGCACATCACCAGGTTGCGGCCCGATCTGCGGCCGGACCTGGCTCAGCCCGCGTCGGGTGGCGGTTCCTATCGTGTCGAGATCACCGGCGAGCCATCGTATGCGGTGGACATCGTCCCGAGCAGTCGCTTCGGTGACCACAACCAGGCAGCGATTTGCGGCGCGGCCGGCCGGATTGTGAACGCCATTCCGGCGGTGGTCGCAGCCCCGCCCGGCATCAGGACGACGCTCGACCTGCCGTTCGTCACCGGGAGCGGACTGTACGCACGCGAACAGGTTGCAGCGAGCTAGACGCTGAAATCTACTGCTGCGCGGAATATTCCGCGGGCTTGACTACATTTGCCCCAGGTGCGGCATTGTGTGTTGTCGGGCCGCAGCCCACGAGTTCTGCCGAAGGGTGCCGATGAGATACGGTTTCCGTTATCCCAGGTAAAGGAGCACGGTCGATGAGGATTCCCCTGACAGCGATAGCCATGACGGCGATCGCGGCGACGCTGGTGGGGGTGTCGGCCTGCGGCAGCGATTCGAAGACATCGACGCCCTCTTCAGGATCCAGCACCGCCCCACACCCGGCGATCAGTGACTACACCACGCTCCTGATCAAGGCCGGCGACATCAAAGCACCCGATCCCTTCACTGCCGGGCCGCCGACGAAAGACCCGAATGGCCAACAGGGCGCGACGATCACGTTCAGCGACCAAGACCACAGCCACGCGATCATCGACACCATCCAGATTCTGCCGGACATCGAAGCCGCAGCCAACGCGCTCGAATCGGCGAAGGCCACCCATCGTGAAACTCTTCAGGCGAAGTCGCTGAAGGCCGAGGTCGGGGTGGGCGGCTCGACGGTTTCGGGATTGTCGCCGGACCATTCCAAGGGTGTGACGGTGCTGGTGTTCACCGAGGGCAAGGCGATGGTCACGCTCAGATTCGAAGGTCCCTCTTTTGCTCTGGCACCACCGGAATTCGTCACCGACGTCGGTCAAAAGCAGGACGAGGCGATCAAAAATGGTCTCGGCAGCTGACCTAGACCTGTCAAATTCGATTGCAGGTCAGCGTTTTTCGGACGCTCGAGCCAACAGCGAACGGGCGCTGTTGACGCACGGCCGCAACCGGTCGTAGGCGCTGACGCCGGCCTCTGCGCTGGCACGCATCGGTATCTCCAACCCGACGACGCGATCTTCCGGGAGGGCCGCCAGCATGTCGACCAACGGCAACTCACCTTCACCCGGCGCCATCCGCTCGTACATGGCCTCGTCGGCGTAGTGCTCCATCCGGCGCTGCATCGTGGTGTCGCTGAGTTGGATGTAGCCAATCCGCTCTGCCGGTATGGATCGCAGATCGTCGGCGGAGGCGCCGAAACGAGCCACGTGCATCGTGTCGATGAGCAGGCTGATCTCGTCACGGTTCACGTATTCCACCGCGGCGATGGCCGACGGTAGATCGGCGATGCTGAGGCCGACAACGGGTTCGACGCAGGTGGCGATTCCGCGCGAGGCGGCCAATTCCGTCAGAACGGCCAGCTCGTCGAATGTCCGCGCGCGGTCCGGTTCCAAGCTGACGGTGTTGATCCGCGGGATCCGGAGTTCGGCCATGATGTCGAGATCGGCGGCGTAGCAGCGAACGTCGACGCCCGGCGCGATCAGCAGACCCTCACCCAACGAGATCGACACGCCGCGGTCGTCCATGGCCGCAAGGAGATCCGTACGCAGCTGTGGATCATCGCGCAGCGAAAAAGGCGGGTATCGAAGGGTGTTCACCGGTGCAAAGCCGACCATGCCCGTTGTGATGTACCGGCACCCGAGATCGGCAGTGAGATGGACGAATTCGATCGGGGGCATGCCGAAGACGCTGAGCATCTCAATGCCGAGGCGGTCCATGTCGCTGTGCCCGCTCAGCTGCCCACCATGGCGAGGCCGCCGTCAACGGGTATCAGCTGGCCGGTGATGAACTTGGCTCCCGCGCTGGCCAGAAACACCAACACCGGCCCCAGGTCGTCGGCGGGATCTCCGAGCTTGCCGCCCAGCGGGATGGACAACTTCATCTGCTGGTCGATGAAGGCGGCAGCGTCGGGACCGAGGAATTCCCGAAACCGGTCCGCACCCGGTGTCTGCACCGCCGGCGCAAGCGCATTGACGGTGATCCGCTCTGCGCCCCATGCTTTGGCCGCTGAACGGGTCCATGCTTGAACAGCCCCTTTGGTAGCGGCGTACACCGCTGCGATCGGGCTGCCCATCACCGCTTCGGCGGACCCGAAATTGATGATCTGGCCGCCGTTTCCGCGCATCACAGCGTGGGCAGCCTGATTCGTGAGGACCGTGCCCTTGACGTTGGTCGCCAACAGGAAGTCGATCTCGTCGCCGGTGATGTGCCCGGGCACTCCCGGTTGCCACGATCCGGCCGCGTTGACCAGTACATCCAGTCCGCCCAATTCCCGCACCGCGCTGCCGAAGGCCGAATCGACCGAGCCGGCATCGCGGACATCGCACTGCAGCCACGGCACAGCCGGCGCCTCATCAGCCGGGGCGCTGCGGTGATAAGTGGCGGCCAGTTGAGCGCCGGCGGAATGCAAGACGCGTACCGCTGCGGCCCCGATTCCGGTGGCGGCGCCGGTGACCAGAATGCGCCGTCCGGCCAGCGGTGATTGCGGTACCGTCATGGCCGCGGAGTCTATCCGCCCGCCGACAACGAAGTCAGGTATCGGTCATGTATTCGATGCGTTTCGATATGCGAGCGCCCGACTTTGGTGCGCCTGCGGTCGAGTTGTACGAAGCCGCCATCGACATGTGCGAATAGGCCGAGACGCGCGGCTGCATGGCCGCGGTGATCTGCGAGCATCACAGTTCGCCGGACGGCTATCTGCCGAGTCCGCTGATACTCGGCAGTGCCATTGCCGCACGCACGAATCAGCTGATGATGACGCTCATCGTCATCCTGCCGTTCTACGACCCCGTTCGGCTTGCCGAAGAGATCGCCGTCCTCGACCTGATCAGCAAAGGACGCGCGACGAAGCAGTGCTGCCGCGCTGCAGCGCAATCACGGTTAGCTGTTCCGGGCGCTCGTAGACCTCTTTCAGAACGCCTCGGGATCCCGTTGCACGTCGGCCGGCACCGGATGGTTGTAAAGCCGTGACGCGTTCTCCCAGGTGAACTTTCGGATCAGATGCGACGGCAGGTCGCCGATCTGCTCGTGCACGGTCTCCTGGGTGTGGGGCCACGTCGAGTCGCAGTGCGGGTAGTCGGCTTCCAGCATGATGTTGTCGACGCCGATCCGGTCGTGCTGCACGAACGAGGATTTGTCTTCCACGGCGCAGAACCAGAAGTTGCGAGTGAACACCTCAGCCGGAGTCAGGCTCTCCCCCAGCGCCGCCCAGGTGCCGTACATTTCGTGATAGCTAAGCATGTGGTCGAGTCGATCCAATAGTCCAGCTACCCAACCGATTCCGCCCTCCGACAAACAGATCTTCAGATCCGGGAATCTGCTAGGCAGTCCGGAGTACAACCAGTCGACGGCCGCCGATATGGCGTAGGCGAAAAACAGCACGCCCTGCACATCCGGCGGTGCGTCGTCGGTGGTCGACGGCGACGAGCCGGACGATCCGATGTGCAGGTTCACCACGGTCCCGGTCTCCGCGCACGCGGCCATCATCGGATCCCAGTGGCCCGAGTGGATGCTCGGCAACCCCAGCATCGAAGGGTTCTCGCTGAACGTGACGGCGTGAAAGCCGCGCTCGGCGTTCTCGCGGATCATCTGGGCGCCGAGTTCAGGATCCAGCAGCCAGGGCAACTGGCAGGGAATGATCCGGCCTGGGTACGAACCGGCCCACACATCGTGATGCCAGTCGTTCCACGCCCGGACCGAGGCCAAGGCCAGATCGCGGTCGTCGGTCACCTGCTGCAGCCGCTGGCCGGCGAAACCCGGGAGAAACGAAGGAAAGTTCAGTGACGCGTAGATGCCATTGAGGTCCATGTCCTTGACGCGCTCGCGAATATCCCATGCTCCCCTGCGCATCTCGTCGAAGCGCACCGGCTCGAAGCCGTACTCGGATACCGGCCGCCCGACGACTGCGTTGAAACCGACGTTCGGCAGCACCCGGTCGTCATAGACCCAGGTCTGGCCGCCCTCGGCGGTATCAACCACTTTCGGAGCCCGATCGGCAAACCGCCGCGGCAGACGACCGGTGAACGTGTCCGGCGGTTCGACGATGTGGTCATCGACGGAGATCAGTGTGTAGCGGCGCGACGCCCGGGGTGGATCAGGCAGAAACGTGACCGATCGTTGCTCGCCGGTTTTGGCGGTGGTGAAGCTCAGGTTGCCGGCCAGTTCGTCGATCGATTTCATCGCAATCCGCTCAGCTCAGTACCGCAGGATCGGCCTTGATGGTGAGGCGGGCAGCGCCCGCCCAGTAGAAGTCCGCAGCCCGTTCGATCAGTGATCGCTGCATGCCGGCCATGTCCGACCACTTCATCTGCGCAGGCTCCCTGCCGGTGAGCATCACGTCGTAGGCCAGCTTGCATACTCGCTCGATGGACGCGGCGCGGTAAACGGCTTCAGCCAGGTTGCGGCCGGTGGCGATGACGCCGTGATTGGCCAGGATGGTGAGATTCGCTGTCCCGATACGGGCCGCGAGATCGGCTGCGCGCGTTGGGCTGTCGATCTCGCCGTCGTACGCATCGACCAGGCATAGGTCGTCCAGAAACAACGAGCCGGTCTGATGGAGCAATTCCGGCAGCGTGCCCAGTGCGGCGAGCACGCACACGTAATACGGGTGGTTGTGGATGACCACACGCGCGTCATCTCGAACGCGGTGCAGTTCGGTGTGGATGTGGATGGCCGGCGTGACGTCCCAACGGCCGTCGACGACCCGCGCATCCGCGTCGACCACGCAGATGTCCGAGGCGGTGATCTCCTGCCACCAGAGTCCCCACGGGTTGACGAACATGTCGGTCTGTCCATCCGGTTGCCAGGTGATGTGTCCGGCCAGATTCTCGGCGAACCCGATTCCTGCCAGGTGACGGAACGCGATCGCGAGCGACTGCTCATTGGACAGGTCGACGCCGATCGGCGGAACCACCGACGGCGCCCACACCTCCAGGCCACCTCGGCGAGCATCAGGAGTGTTCATGATCGGCCTCCATCCTGGCGTGAATATCCTCGCGCAGCCGGCCTTTGGCGATCTTGCCGCCAGACGATCGCGGCAACTCGTCAACCACGATGAGCCGCTCGGGAAGCAGTTCCTTGGAAACACCTGCGGCCAAGAGGTACGCGGCCAGAATCGGCAGGTCGATCTTCTGCGAATCGACGAGTTCGGCGTAGAGACAAACCTTTTCGCCGAAGACCGGATCGGGCATTGCCACCGCCGCCGCGACCGCGATTGCAGGGTGCGTGGTCGCGGCGTCCTCGACTTGGGCCGCACTGATGTTCTTGCCGCCACGCAGGATGAAATCCGACGTGCGGCCGGTGACGCTCAGGTAGCCCTCGGCGTCGATCTCGCAGATGTCGCCCATTCGCATCCAGCCGTCGCGGGTGAACAACGTGTCGTGGTCGGTTCCGCCGAGGTAGCCCAGACTGGTCGCGGGCCCCCGACACGCGGGCTGGCCGCGGCCGACATCGGTGACGTCGCGGTCGCCGTCGAAGAGGCGGACCGACATCTCGGGAACGATCCGGCCGGCGGTCCGCAGCCGATGTGGCTGTGCATCGTTCAGTGTGGTGGCGCTCAGTATGCCGGTCTCGTTGGAGCCGTAGAACTGCAGAATCGTTGCGCCGGTGAGCGTCTCGAACTCCGCTGCCGGGCGGAAAGGCAACGCCTCCCCGCCGGTGAACACGACTCGTAACGAACTCAGGTCGTAGCTCCCGGAATGCGCTGTCGGCGATCAGCATGGTCAACTGCGTACTGACACAACACAACACGGTGACCCGATGCTCGGCAATCGCCTCACACGTCGCACGCGCGCTGAAGCGGTCCAGGATAACCGCAGTGGCACCCAGAAAGATCGGCGTGGTGTGACTGGTCCAAATCCCGAACCCGAACGGCATGGGGATGACGGGCAGAACAATGTCGTCCGGCGTCAGGTGCCCGTTGGCGACCGCTTTCTGGTGGAAGTAATACCAGCGGTTCTGGGTGTGCACCACGCACTTGGGCAACCCGGTGGTCCCGGACGTCGAATTGATCAAGAACACGTCGTCGGATCCGAGTGGGTGGCCTGCCTGCAACGCCGTCGGCGCGGCCTCGAGATCCAGTCGCAGTCCCCCGCCGCCTTGCGTCAGCACCACTACCGGCACGGAGAGGGTGGCGGCACCCGCGGCCGCGCGGATCGCGTCATCGGCGCGCGGAGCATCGCTGACCAGCATCTTCGGTTGCGAGCTGTGCATGATCGCGGCGACCTCACGGGTGCCGGCCCGCGCGCCGATGCCGACGACGATCGCCCCGCAGCGCTCGACGGCGACGAAGAGCGCGTGGATGGCGGCCGAGTCGCCGTGCCATACCGCGACCCGGTCACCTCGCGCGATACCGGCTCCGGACAACTGCTCCGCCAAAGCAGTTGCCGCATGGTCGAATTGACGCCAGGTCAACGACGAGCCGTGGTGGTCGATGTAGGCGAGACGAGCCGGGGACTGCTCGGCGTTATGGGCTACCGCGTCGGGACAGCGTCAGGTCTGACCACCAGCCGGCGGCGCGGTAGCGGGCCGATTCCTCATCGGTGAAGGCCGGCGAACCCACGGTGTCCAGACCGCCGATGCTCATCACCCGATGATATGGCGAGGTCCTGCAGGCGTAACCAGCATTCGACGATCAGCTCGGCTGACGCAGCGGCAGGCCGGCCGCACGGTAGATCGCATCGATGACGGTCATGTTCTCGATCGCATCCTCAGGCGTGGTTTTCACCGGCTCACCGCGCAGGACCGCGGCGGCGAATGCGTCGAGCTGATAGGCGTAGGACGCGCGGCGCGGAAAGCGCTCGATACGTCTGCCTTCCGGCAGACGTATCGCCAGACGGTGGATGAAGTGCGGCATAACCGGGTTGAACAGCGACAACTCGCCCCGCTCACCGACGATTCGGGCGCTGATCTCCAGTAGGCGCGACGACCACATCGAGCAGCGGACCCGGCCGGTGTGGCCCTCGGCGAATTGCAGCTCGGCCGTCATCGCCCGGTCGATCTGCGGATCACGCAGTTTGGCGTGGGCCGAGACCACTTCCGGTGTCGAACCGCCGAAGGTGCGGACCATGTGGACGGCATAACAGCCGGCGTCCATCAGAGCGCCACCGGCAAGCACGTAGTTGTAGCGGATGTCGGAGAACCTCGGCAACGGGAAGCACAACGCGGCCTCGACCCGTTGGAGCTTGCCCAACGCGCCGGAGGCGAGGATCTGCTCGGTTCGCAGCGTCAACGGATGGTAGCGGTAATGAAACGCCTCCATCACCACTCGGTTCGACTTCGCCGCCACGTCGGCGATCTCGCGGGCCTCAGCTGCGTTGGCGGTGAACGGCTTCTCGCACAGCACGTGCTTGCCGGCGTCGAGTGCGGCGCGAGTCCATTTGCCGTGCAGCCCGTTCGGCAGCGGGTTGTAGATCGCATCCAGGTCGGGGTCGGCGATCAGCGCCTCGTAGCTGTCGTGCACCCGCGGGATCTGGTTTTTAGCAGCAAATGCCTGAGCCCGGGCGCCGTCGCGTGCGGCCACCGCGGTCACCACAACGTCAGGGTTGTCCTTCGCCGGGTTGATGAGCGCCGACGGGGCGATGCGAGCCGCGCCTAGCACGCCGATTCGTAGTGGTTCCTTGTGTTCAGGCACGGACCGAAGCTAACACTTCGCCCAACCGCCAGCATGCGAAACATGGCAATTGATCAGTTTGTTTCGTTACGCGTCAGCAAATATGACCACAAGTCAATCGCTGAATTTTTCTCAGCGAGTCCATCCTATTTCTTAATGTCGCGCGCAGGGACGGCGCTTACCTTCCAGCTATGCGGTTCCCAACGAGTCGCTCGACGGCGGCGCCGCCATTGCGTCGCCCGCGAGGTCATCTCGTCCGGCACGAACGGGCCGTCATCAAACGTGCCGCGGCGCGGTCGGCATCAGATTTGCCGCTGCCCACGGCGGACAGGCTGTCCGACGCGTGCCGGGCGACTTCGGCTATCCAGCTTTGACCGAGTGAACGCGTCAGTCCGCATGATTCGAGGGAGAAGGTCATGATCACAGTGGAGTCGCGACTCCTCGAAGAACTACGCGACTGCGCCGTCGAATTGCGGCAACTCGCGTACACGCTCCAGAACGGAGTCGGCGAACACGATCTGCTCCGGTTGTCGGAACGGATGCGTGCAGCTGCCGACCAGATAGTCCGGCAGCGGGATCTAATTCCTTACTGCCCAGACGATTTTGAAGGCTCGATGCCGTCGTCATTGGCGTCCAACTGCTTGGGGCAGTACGACTTGGCTGCGACCACGATGAACTTCTGCGCGCCGTTCCCGGAGAAGGAATTGACAGATTTCAGCTTTTTTTCGATCTCGGCTTCGGAAGTCCCCTTATTGGCCATGTCACACACATTTTTGGCCACCGCGACCGCTTCA
The DNA here is from genome assembly GCA_963796825.1 of uncultured Actinomycetota bacterium. GTDB lineage: Bacteria > Actinomycetota > Actinomycetes > Mycobacteriales > Mycobacteriaceae > Mycobacterium. The sequence goes on along the minus strand of CAWCNE010000001.1, from coordinate 775,137 downwards.
ACCCCGTCTTTGTAGGTGAGCCCTTCGGCGGCCATTTTTTTGAGGAAATTTGCGTCGTCGTTGGACGAGAGGGTCGGCGTACACAGGCGCCGCCATACCGATCATGGAGGCGACGCTGAACAGCATCAGCAGACGTTTCATAATGTCCGAGTCTTCCAAAATTGCGACCGTTGCGCAGCCCGCCTCCTGGCATCTCAGCCAGCGAATGACAACATTTCAGACGGCGTTAACGCCGATGTGGCCCACCCGACGCCTTCGCCTCACTATCCGGCTTCTTCGTCGCGTTCGGCGTCGGCCACCGTCAACGGCAGCGCCAGTTCCTCGAGCGGACGTTGTTCGGCGTTGATACCGAGCCAGAGTTCGACCAAACCCGACACCGCCATGACGGCCGCCCCGATGAGAAACGACCACATGACCTCGCTGCGCTGACCGGACTCGATCAGGTGTCCGAACAACAGTGGTCCGCTGATACCGCCGATGCCGGTGCCGACGGCGTAGAAGAACGCGATAGCCAGGGCCCGGGTCTCCATCGGGAAGATTTCGCTGACGGTCAGATAGGCGGCGCTCGCACCGGCGGACGCCAGAAAGAACGTGGCCGCGAGCACGCCGATGAAGGCCCAGACCCCGCCGGTCTGGGTGACGAAGAGGATCGCGAGAACAACCGCCACCCCCGCAGAGCCGACATAGGACAGTGTGATCATCGGTTTGCGGCCGATGGTGTCGAAAAATCGACCGAGCACCAGGGGCCCGAAGAAGTTGCTCAGCGCCCACAACACGTAGAACAGTGGCACCTTCCCGGCGTCGATACCGTAGAAGCCGCTCAACAGGGTGCCGAGATTGAACGTCACGCCGTTGTACAGAAACGCCTGCCCGATGAACAACGCCAATCCGAGGACGGCGCGGCGCGGATAGAGCGTGAAAGCTACTTTCGCGATCTCGAGAAATGAAATCGTCTCGCGCTGGCGGACTTTCAGGGGCGGCCCGTCAGGTTCTGGAAGCGGCCGCCTCGGTCTCCCGCTCAACGCCGGCTTCTATCTCCCCGACGATCCGCTCGGCTTCCCGATTGTGTCCGTGGATGAACAGCCAGCGCGGGCTCTCCGGGACATTACGCCGGACCAGCAGGACGAATATTCCGAAGATGGCGCCGATGCCGAATGCCAAGCGCCAGCCGAGGTCTGCGGGAAAGTTCGACGTGTCCAGAAGAAGCAGCGCTCCGCCCGCCCCGGCTGCCGATCCCAGCCAGTAGGTCCCGTTGATGATGAGATCCACGCGGCCCGCGCACCCGGGCGGGGATCAGTTCGTCGATGGCTGAGTTGATCGCGGCGTACTCGCCGCCGATGCCGGCGCCGGTGAAGAAACGGGTGAGAAAGAAGTACCACGGCGCGAACGCGAATGCCGTCGCCACAGTCGCGACCAGATATACCGCGAGCGTCAGGATGAACAGGTTGCGTCGCCCGAAGCGGTCCGTCAAATGGCCAAAGAACAACGCGCCCAGGCACGCTCCGGCGATGTAAAAGGCGGCCGCCGTACCGATGTCCGCGGCGGTGAGCGCGATGCCGCTGCCCTTTTCCGTGAGGCGCGACGACACGTTGCCGACCATCGTCACCTCGAGGCCGTCCAGCACCCAGACGCCACCGAGGCCGATGACTACTTGCCAGTGAAACCGCGACCACGGCAGCCGATCCAGCCGTGCCGGAACGTGGGTTGTGATGGTTCCGGTCTGGGCGCCGTCGCTCACGTTTCCCCGTTTCTCATCGGATCCGATAGGCGTTCAGTTGATCAATCCGGGCGGATCAGCACCGTCGGCGGGACCCGGCAGATCGAGCTGCATCCAGGCGACGTCGTGCCAACGGCCATGCTTCCACTCGACGCGGCGATACAGACCGACATCTCCGAAGCCCATCGATCGATGAAATCCGTTGCTGGCTTCGTTGGGTTGAGTGATACCCGCGAACGCCCGTCGGTAGCCGCGCTCGCCCAGGCGGTTCAAAAGTTGCGTGTACAGCTTGCGGCCTCCCCCGCGGCGATGATGATCGTCGGCGACATAGAGGCCGGTCTCTACCGACCATCGGTAGCTGGGAAGGCGATTGAGCGCGTGCCCATAGGCGAATCCAACTGTCCGGTCGGCACTTTCGAGGACTAACCACGCGTGCATCTCGCAGGCCGCCGTGATCCGCTCTGCCATCTCATCGACGGTCGGGACGTCGAGTTCCCAACTCACCGCGGTGTTCTCGACGTAGGGGCGGTAGATCGTCAGGCATCCAACGGCGTCCTGCGGGCCGGCTTGGCGCACACGGGTGTCGATGACGGGCATGGGAGTCAGTCTTGCAGTCCGCGGGCCGAAGCTGCACACCCTCGGCGAACGGCCGGATCCCGTTGGTGATGTTAGGTTCGAGCGGCGGAGCAAAGGAGTGGGATGTGAGTACGTATTTCTGGGGTCTGCTCGCGTTGATCGCCCTGGCGGTGACAATTCTGCTGTTGGTGATCGGTACTTTCTACGCGCGGCGGTTGGAGGCGGAACCCAAGCTGCCGTTCAGCGAGGAAATCGGGGCCGCGCCGCGAGTCATCAAGAAGTTGCGCAAACGCGAACCCATGACACCAGAAGAGTTCGAGTACGCGCAGCGTATTGTCGCCATCCGCGGCAATCCCATGGCCTTCTGCATCCCTCTTACCTTGTTCGCGATGTCGACCTACTACGTCTTCGCGTGTCTGGAATACCTGCAGGGAGCCACGCCGTCCGAGCGGCATTTCATCGGCGTGATCCCGATGATCACCTCGTCGAACCTCGCCATCCAACTTCTGCGCGCCAGGCGACTCAAGGGTCGCTTGAGAACCGCGGAAGTGACGGCCTGACGTCGGATCGTGCCGGGCTGCCGACCGCGCCGCACATTTGGTACCGTTTCGCACGTTGTAGTCGCGTGCGTTCTGTAGTGGTAGCGTCTAAGGGCCGCATATCAACCAGATTGATATATCGAGTCGACGGTGGGGTCGGGTCGAGAGCACGAGGTCCGGGGAACGTGTGTCCGAAAGGTGATCGAGTGAGCCCTCGTTCAACGGGGAGGACTGTCCTAGCGCGCATCTGGATGCCGCTGGTTGCCGTGATCGCCGTGAGCGTGGGCTTGGTGTGCATGTACAAGGTGCATCAGTTTTCTGAACCCGGAGCCCGTCATCACGGTGAACGGGCCGCAGGCGCCGGAGCAATTCAACGTCAAGCGGCTCACGTATCAGGTGTTCGGCCCCGTCGGAAAAACCGCGAAAATCGTCTATGTCGACATCGGCGGGCACCCGCATCCGGTCGATGTCACCTTTACGACAGAGCCCTGGACCCACGACGAGACCACCACACTGACAGTGGCATCCGGCGCCATTTCAGTGCATGTCCATGGCGGTCCGCTGCGCTGTCGCATGCTGGTGAATGGCATGCCGCCGCCCCCGGAGTCCGGCGTCCCCGAGGCGTCGGATAATCATCCGGACGCTGACGTCCAGTGCAGGGTGAAATCCGCGTGAGCGACCACCGGCTGGACGAACCCCAGGTCAAACGCCCGTTCCTGCCCAGGATGGTGCGGAGATTCGCGATACCACTCATCTTCTTCTGGGGCTTTTCCGCGGTCACGATGACTGCGTTCACGCCCAAAGTGGAGGACGTCGCAGAAGAACTCGCCGGCCCGATGGTCCCGCACTATGCGCCGTCGCAGCGGGCGCTGCTGCACATCGGCGAAAAGTTCCACGAGTCCAATTCGACGAACTTGACCATGGTGGTCTTCGAGGCGCAAAACCGACAACTCGGCGACCAGGATCACGCGTACTACGACGATTTGGTGAAGCGCTTCCAGCACGACACAAGCACGTGCAGTACGTGATGGATCTCTGGGGCAAACCGTTCACGGCGGCCGGGGCGCAAAGTGTGGACGGCAAGTGCACGTACGTGTTGCTACGTCTGGCCGGCGACATCGGCCAGATGCAGGCCAATGAGTCGGTCAATACGGTCCGCGACATCATCGCCAAAGACCCGCCACCGCCGGGACTCAAGGCTTTCGTCAGCGGTGCGGCGCCACTGGCCTCGGATACGTTGAGCATCGCCAACTCGAGCTTGAACAACGTCACGATCATCACGATCATCCTCATCCTGGTGATGCTGATGTTCGTCTATCGCTCACCACCCACGCTGCTGCCCGTTCTGCTCGGCGTCCTCATCGAAATGCTGTTCGCCAAGGGGCTCATCTCATTGCTCGGGCATCACGGATGGCTCGAGTTGTCCTCGTTCGCAGTGAACATCGTCATCGCACTGACGTTGGGAGCCGGGACGGACTACGGCATCTTCCTGATGGGGCGCTATCACGAGGCTCGGCAAGCCGGCGAGAGCCGAGAAGACAGCTTCTACATCGCCTACAAGGGCGTCACGCCGATCATCCTCGGTTCGGGGCTGACGATCGCCGGTGCGTGTTTCTGCCTGACGTTCGCGCGCTTGAACTACTTCCACACCATGGGCCCCGCGGTCGCGATCACCATGCTCTTCACCATCGTCGCAGCGCTGACCCTCGGTCCCGCGATTTTGACGGTGGGCAGCCTGTTCGGGATGTTCGATCCGCGACAGGCCGCGAAGGCGCACGTGTATCGGCGAATCGGAGCGAGCGTGGTGCGCTGGCCGGTGCCGATCCTGGTCGCCAGTTCGGCCATCGTCATGTTGGGTGCGATCTTCGTGCCGAGCTATCGGCAGAACTACGACGATCGGCAGTACCAGCCGCACAATTCGAAGTCGAATCTTGGCTTCCAAGCCGCCGACCGACACTTCCCCAAGAGCAAATTGTTCACCGAAATGCTGATGGTGGAAACCGACCACGATATGCGCAACTCGGCCGATTTCATCTCGCTGGACCGGGTCGCCCGGGCGCTGATCCGCCTGCACGGTGTGGCGATGGTGCAAGGCATGACCAGACCCTTGGGCCGACCGCTCGAGCACGCCAGCATTCCTTACCTGTTCACCACTCAAGGCAGCGGCAACGGTCAACAGCTGCCGTTCAACAGGGAGCAGAACTCCAACACCGACCAGCAAGCAGAGATCCAGTCGCACTCCGTCGAGGTGTTGCGCAAGGAGATCGTCTTCTTCCAGAAGGTGTCCGACGAGCTGCATCAGACGGCTCTCACCATCGCGGATCTGCAGAAGGTCAGCGAAGACGTACGGGACGACGTATCGAATCTTGACGATTTCTTCCGCCCGATCAAAAGCTATTTCTATTGGGAGAAGCACTGTTTCGACATCCCGATCTGTTGGACCTTCAGATCGGTATTCGACACGATCGACCAGATCGACAAGTTGGCCGAAGACATCAACTACGCCAGAATCTCCATCGAGGAGGTCGACAAGACCTTCCCGAAGATCATCGCGCAGCTGAAAGCCACGGCCGACGACACGGAGGCGTTGAAGGCGAAGTTGGTCAACTCGTACGGGTCTGCCGACCTTCAATCGCTGGCGACCGAGCAGACCTTCGATGACTCGATCAACGTCGGCAACGACTGGGACAAGTCCCGCAGCGACGACTTCTTCTACATCCCGCACGAGGGTTTCGACAACGCAGACGTCAAAACCGGCGAGAAATTGATGATGTCACCGGACGGCAAGGCGGCCCGCTTCATCGTCACCCACGAGGGTGACGCGATGGGCCCCGAAGGCGTGGAACATGTCGAAATGTTCCCCGATGCCATCAAAACGATTCTGAAAGAGACGTCGCTGGCGGGCGCTCGCGTCTACATCGGCGGTTCGGGAGCCACCGACAAGGACATCAAGGGATACGCCGCATCGGATCTGCTCATCGCGGCGATCGCCGCCTTCGTGCTGATCTTCTTGATCATGATGTTCATCACGCGAAGTCTGGTGGCGGCCTTGGTGATTCCCGCCACGGTGGCGTTCTCCTATGCCGGTGCGTTCGGGTTGTCGATCCTGCTCTGGCAGCACCTGATCGGGCTGCCGTTGCACTGGCTGATATTGCCGCTGACGTTCATCATCCTGGTGGCGGTGGGATCGGACTACAACCTGCTGCTGATCAACCGGGTCAAGGAAGAACTTCACGGTGGAATACATACCGGTCTGATCCGCGCACTCGGCAGCACCGGCGGCGTGGTGACATCGGCCGGTCTGGTGTTCGCGTTCACCATGCTGGCCATGCTGACAAGCGGTCTACGAACCATCGGTCAGATGGGTTCCACCGTCTGCATAGGCCTGCTGCTCGACACGCTGATCGTGCGTTCGTTCGTCGTGCCGTCCATCCTCGCCATCCTGGGACCGTGGTTCTGGTGGCCGACCGTCGTGCCCCGTCGCCCGCTATCCGCAGCCAGCTCACGACTAGACGTCACCTGCTCGTAAGAATTGCTGGGCAGAATTGGATGCTATGCCGACGCCATCAAGCCGGGTGCTCCAATTGCGGGCAGTCGACCTCACCAACCGCTTACCGGGCTACCAGCTCCGCGAGCATGGCGAAGGCGACGACGCGTGGAAACGGGTCACGACACGAGTTGTCTCGGAATTGTCGCCGCACGAAGGCAGTTTCCTGCCGGAAGTATGCACAGTGAAGTTCGCCGACGGAACAGAGCGCTATTTCAATCCCAATGACCAGGTGGAAATCAGGCCCTGATCCTCCTCAGTCGGGAATCTTGACGGCATAAAGGCTGTGGGTGCCTTGCAGGCCTTTGAGTTCGGCCTCGCGGGGTGCGCACAAATCGATACCGGCCGCGCCGTCGACGGCGTCGCGCACCGCGTCACTGATCAGGATCTCGCCGCCGCCGGCCTGCCCCGCGATCCGGGCGGCCATCGCGACATTGCGTCCGAATAGATCGTCGCCGCGTCTGACCGACGGCCCGATGTGAATACCGATTCGGACGCGGATCCCGCCCCACTGCTCCGCATTCTTGAGCAGTGCGCGCTGGACGCCGATCCCCCACAGCACAGCTTGTTCGGCGTCGGCGAAGGCAATCATGAACCCGTCGCCCTGCGTCTTGATGACGTGCCCGCCATGCTCGGCGACAAGTTTCTCGAGGAGCCGGTTGTGGCGCTCCAGGAGCTGTCACCCAGTCTCTGTCGCCGAGCTCTTCGTTGTGGACTGTGGAGTCCTCGATGTCGGAGAAGGCGATCACCACATCGCCGTCGGCGGTCAGCCGCGCGAGGTCGGGACGTTCTACCTGCGCCCATCCGGCCAGGTCTTCGATCGAGTTACGGAAGGTGGCGCCAATGCCTTTGGTGATCAACGAGTCGGCGGTCCGCCACGCCGTCCTGATGGCGAATGGCGCGAGCCCCGGACGACGTCGACGTCGACCAGACCTGGCCTGGCGACTGCGCTCCAGCTCGGTTCGCGCTTCTTTCAGCTGATGCCGGGAGACGATGAGCAACACCCCCAGAGCGATGAGCCCGCCGAGTTCGACGACTGCGATGCCGCTCGTCAGCGCCACCGCGTTCATCGAGAGCCCGCGCCTGCGACCGTTGTTGTCACTGATTGAGTATGACGGTCGGTGGGATCGACCGTACCCTGGCTGCCAGTGACGCTCGCGCTAGGTTTAGCTGTCGTTACCGGCGGGTGCGGGCTCGCACCGTCGCGATCTCGCTGAGACCGGTGATCGACAGCACCCGCATCAAGAACGGGTGGACGATGAGGTGCAGGCGGTCGATCTCGTCGGCATGTTTGAAGAGCGCATTGATGCCCGGCGCTATCCAGATATTTGACCGCGCTCATGTCGACGGTGATCGGTCTGCTGTTGCCCTCGCTGGCTGCCGTCAGCGCTTCGGTGAACGCGTGGATGTTGCTGATGTCGATTTCGCCCGCCGCAATAACCCGTGGTGTCCCGTCGACGCCACGGTCGGTGTTAAGGGTGAGCGGGGTCATCATTACGTGATCCTTGCGTACATGTGAACTGTAGTACCCGCGTCGCTGGAATGGATGCTCAAGTCCTGCACCAGACATCGCATCAGCGAGATGCCGCGACCGCGATGCTCGCTGGGCACCTGGCGCGGTATTTTCCAGACGCCGGTGTCGATGACGCTGACGTGAAGCCCGTCGACGACGGCCGTCGCACGCAGCGAGATGATGCCCTCGGGCCGACTGCGGTGGCCGTGTTCGATCGCATTGGCGACGGCTTCACCGGTGGCGATGAGCATGTCTTGAATCTGATCGGGCTCGACTCCCGCCTCGCGTCAGCCAAGCTCCGCAAGGCGGCACGGCTCGGGGCCAGGTGACGGACGTCCGCGGTGAAGTCCATCTCCAGCGGGGCCGGCTGCCGGTAGAGCAGTATGGCCACGTCGTCGGGGTAGCCGCCGGTGGGTTCGAGTCCGGACATCAGTTCGTCGGCGACGTCGTCGAGTTCGCGCGAGCGGCCGCCCCCGACAAGATCGGCGGCGCGAGCCATGCCGTCTTCGATGGAGTTACCGCGGCGTTCGACCAATCCGTCGGTGTAGAGCAACAGCGTCGAGCGCGGCGGCATCGTGACGTGGGCTTCGGGTCGGGTGATGGTGCGACCGGACCGTCAGGGGAAATCCCTGGCCGCTTTCCAGCATCTCGGTGCTGCCGTCGGCATGCACCATGATCGCCGGCGGATGCCCTGCGCTCGAGTACACCAGTTCGCCGGTCGCAAGCGTGAGCACCGCGCAGAACGCGGTCGTGCAGTCGGCGCCGGGCAGCCGCGCGGCGAAACGGTCAAGTCCGGCGAGCACGGCGCTCGGGCTGGACTTCTCGAGGAGCAGCGCCCGGCAGGCGCTGCGCAGCTGACCCATCACGGTGGCGGCGGCCAGCCCGTGCCCGACGCAGTCGCCGACGATCAGGGCGACGCGACCTGCATCGAGATTGACGACGTCGTACCAGTCGCCGCCGACCTGCAGCGGTCGGCTCGCAGGGTGATACCGCACCGCAAAGCCGCCGGGCAGGCTGGCGGGGCCGAGCATCGCATGTTGCAGTGCCACAGCGGTTTCGCGCTGCTCGTCGACCTCGTAGACTCGCTGCAAGCCCTGCCCGAGGCGTCCCGCCAGTACGGTCAGCAGCGTGTGGTCTTCAGCGGTGAACGGACGTTGTTCGGCCAACTCCACCCACAGGACCGACGCTCCGCGTAGATGGCGCAGCGTGATCCCCGCCGCGCCCGGTTCCTCGGCCACGGTGGTCAGCAGGTCGCCGTCGCGCAACGACTCGATCACCTGCCGCTCCTTCGGCAACAATTCGGCCCACCCGACGGGCTCCCCCGCGCACACCACTTCCGGCGCGGCGGATTCGTCGGCGCCGGCGAACGTGACGATGAGGACGCGCCGCGCCTGCCACACCCGGCGCAGTTCCTCAGCAGCTCCGCGCAAAGCGCTCGTCGACCGTATCTGCTTGGGCCAGTTGCTGATTGAGCGCGGCCAGTGCGGTCTGACGTTGCACGAGGTAGTGCTCCGCGGTGACGTCCCGCATCGTCCCGACCATGATCTGCCGGCCCGTCTCGGGATCCTCGGCATGGTTGAAGTTGGCCGCCACCCAGACCCGGTGCCCGTCGCGGTGATTGACCGGAACGGTGAAGCCGCCGTGCGTGCTGCCCAGCATCTCGTTCGAATGCCGCTTCGACCAGTCGATGGGCTTCGGGATCGGTGTCGGGGTCGGGCCACCACGGGTGAGTTGCCGGATACGGCAGGTGTTCGGGGCCGTAGCCGAGGATCTCGGCGAACGCGTTGTTGATCTCGACGACGGCGCCGTTCTCGTCGCAGACGAAGAACGCCTCCTGCAAGCGAGTCGACCATCGCCGTGCGCCAACGGGCCTGATGGTTACGCAGCCGCGCCAGCTCGATGTTGGCGCGAACTCGTCGCCAGCAGCTCCGCCGCCGCGAACGGTTTGACGAGGTAGTCGTCGGCGCCGGCCTGCAGACCCTTCGATCGACGCTTCCTGCCCGGCGCGAGCGGACAACAGCAGAATCGGGAACGGCTGCGGTGCGCGGGTCCGACCGCAGCGCGGCCACCAGTTGCAGTCCGTCCAGTTCGGGCATCATCACGTCGCTGATGACGAGGTCGGGAACTTCGGCTCGGATGGCCTCCAATGCCGCCTGGCCATCGACGGCCTCACTGACGTGATAGCCGGAATTCCGCAGAAGATTAGTCAGGTATTCGCGCATGTCGGTGTTGTCGTCAGCGATCAACACTCGCGCCCGCTCGCCGTCGCCCTCGGCGGGAATCACGCCGGTGGTGGTCGCCGCGAGCGGTGGTCCGGGTTGCGGTATCAGAAGGCAACCACCGCAAGGCTTCCTGCACATACGGGTCGGCGATCACGCCGGAGATCGCACGCGAGACCGGTGTCTGCACAAGTTCGTCGGCCGGCAGGTGGGCCGCACCGAAAGGCAGTCGCACCGTGAACGTCGTGCCCGCGCCCTCCTGGCTGTCGGCGATGATGGTGCCGCCGTGGATGCCGACCAGTTCTTTGACCAGAGCCAGGCCGATTCCGCTGCCCTCCGTGGACCGGGCGCGTGACGATTCGATTCGGTGGAATCGTTCGAACAGTTGCGGCATCTCGGCGGCAGATATTCCGATCCCGGTATCAGCTGACGGTGACGACCGCTGCGGTGTCGTCGCGGCTGACCCGGACGGTGACCGAGCCGTCGAAGGTGTACTTCAGCGCGTTGGACAGCAGGTTGAGCACCACCTTCTCCCACATCTCGCGGTCGAGATAGACCGGCTGGTCCAGCGGCGGGCAATCCACCGTGAAGGTCAGGCCGGCCCGATCGAATGCGGAGCGAAAGACGCTGGCCAGCTCGGCGGTCAGGGACGGACAAGTCCGCCGGCTCGAAGCGGGCGTGCATGCGTCCTGCCTGGATGCGCGAGAAGTCCAGCAAGGTGTTGACCAGCTTGGCCAGCCGCAACCCGTTGCGCTGGATGAGCTCGAGTTCGTGCCGTGCATGTTCGTTGACATCCGTCTCGGCCCAGCAGCTCGTTGACGGGTCCGAGGATGAGCGTGAGCGGGGTGCGGAACTCGTGGCTGACGCTGGAGAAGAACGTGGTCTTGGCCTGATCGAGTTCGGCCAGCGCCTCGGCACGTTGCTGCTGGGCCTGGTAGCTGCGCGCGCTGCCGACCCCGGCGGCGATGTGACTGGCCACCACTTCGATAAAGCCGCGATAACCGTCGTCGAACCGGCGATGCCGGTTCAGCCCGGCCACGAAGAGTCCCGAGCGGCGCGCCGGCCTGCTGCAGAATCGGCACCACGAGCGCCTGGACGGGCGGCTCCCGCCAGGCACCGGTCGGCAGATCCAGCACGAGGCCGCCGAGCTCGATCAGTTCGGATTCACCCTGGCTGGCTTTTGCGACGGGCCATATCGAGGGGCCGCCGCGCGGCAGGATCTTCGGTGCGCCTGGGTGCCCGGGGGTGATCCCGCTGGCCCCGGCCAGGCGCGCGTCGCCGTCGTCATCGAACAGGTAGGTGAGGGTGAACGGCAGGTCGTAGGGGTTTTGCGGCAAGCTGGTCGGCGGCGAAGTCCAGCATCTGCCGCTCGGTGCGCACCACGCTCGGGTCGGAGCCCAGTTCGCGCAGCGTCGCCATCCGCCGTTCGGCGACTACCCGCTCGGTGTCCTCGCTGACCACACACAGCATGCCGACCACGGCCGAATCGTCGTCGCGCAACGGGCTGTACGAGAACGTGTGGTAGGACTCCTCGCTGTAGCCGGACCGCTCCAGCAGCAGCATCAGGGCCTCGTCCCAGGTGGCCTCCCCGGTCGACAGGACGTGTTCGATTCGAGGACTGACGTCGGGCCAGATCTCCGACCACACCTCTTGGGCCGGGCGGCCCAGCGCCCATGGATATTTCAGGCCGAGGGTGTCGCGGCGGTAGGCGGCGTTGCAGAAGAACGTCAACTCCGGACCCCACGCCATCCACATCGGGAAGCGCGACGCCAACAAGATGTTCACGGCTGTGCGAAGGCTTTGCGGCCAACCCTCCACCGGACCCAGCGGAGTTGCCACCCAATCGACAGCGGCTAAGATCGCGTCCGATCTCTTGGTCTGCGCGGAAGACCACTGACATCCTCTCGAGTTAGCGTCGTTCTGCCTAGACAACCATTCACCGAGTTCCTGATGCCAGCTTTTGTCGGAAGGCATTTGCTTCGCGGCTACGAAGATCAGCCATCGGCGCGTCTGTCATCCGGCGAATCGAGCTAGGCTTCCCCTTTTCTGCGGAATCCATGCCGCCGGATACCAACCCATCGGTTTTGCCGTCGGTGATCAGGGCAATCTGAGGTGTGGGGTGAGGTGGCGAGGAGGGCAGGCAGGCGATGGCCGATGACGGTGTCGAGGTGTTGGTGATCGGTGCCGGGCTGGCCGGCTTACGGTGCGCCGGTGTCCTGGCGGCCGCGGGCCGCGATGTTCGCGTCTGGGAGCAGGACGATGACGTCGGCGGCCGCGTCCGCACCGATGCGTTCGATGGTTTTCTGTGCGACCGCGGCTTCCAGGTTCTCAATCCTGCCTACCCGGAGCTGCCGCGCGCTGTCGATGTCGGCGCGCTCGATCTGCAGCCGTTCGGTGCCGGAGTCGCGGTGCGGCGCCAGTCCACATCAGCGGTGCTGGCTCACCCGCTGCGCGAGCCCAAGTTGGTGCCAAAGATGCTGGCGTCAGGTGTCATTCGACCCGCTGATCTAGTCGCGATAGCGCGGTGGGCTCTCCCCGCGCTAAGACCCGGTGTCCTCAAATCGCAAGTGGGCCAGGACATCACACTGCGGGCGGGCCTGGACAAGAAGGGTGTGAGCGGTGAGCTGCGCCGCGTGATCGACCGCTTCCTTGCCGGAGTCCTTCTCGAGGACACCGGCAGCAGCTCGAATGCATTCGCTCTACTGCTGGCACGGATGTTTCTGCTCGGTGTGCCCGCCCTGCCGGCCGCAGGTATGCAATCACTCCCGCGACTGATGGCCACGCCCGCTGAGCGGGCTGATAAGCCTGAATCACGCGGTGACTCGCATCGAGCGCGACGGAACGAGTTGGCGACGTGTCGGGCTCAGACGCGAGCGTGCGCGCCGACGATGTCGTGGTGGCAACTGATCCCACGACGGCAGCGACGCTGACCGGTTCGCCTCCCCCGCCCACCCACGGCGTCGTCACCGACTGGTGGTCCACCGACGAGGCTCCGACGACACGACCGATGCTGTGGGTCGACGCCCGGCGCGACCCGCCCGGACCGGTTCTCAACACCGCGGTCATCAGCGCCGCCGCACCCGGCTATGCCCCTGCGGGGCAGCATCTGATTGCGGCGTCCGCGCTGCTGGGAACTGATGGGGCAGCACCGCCGGACAGCGTTACCCGACGCCATGCCGCTGACATCATGGGCGCCGACGGCGGCTCGTGGAAGCTGTTGACGCGAAGCATTATTCGACACGCGCTACCCGCCCAGCCCGCCCCGCTGCGGGTACGCCAGCCGGTCGCCGTCAGCGACGGGCTTTGGTGGTGCGGCGACCACCGCGACACCGCCTCGATACAGGGTGCGCTTGTGAGTGGGCGGCGCGCAGCAGAAGAGATTCTGCGGGCCCGTCCCTGATCAGTCTCGTGTCCGACCACCGGAAAACGGCGAGGCAGGCAGCTAAGCCGCCGATCGCCCACGCGGTCAGCACCAGGAATATGTGCCAGTGTTCCCAGTTGCCTGCCGGTTCGAAGGCGGCCATTTTCGGCGGCAGCAGCACCGATCGAAACCCTTGAGCCATCCACTTGACCGGAAAGACGGAGCCGACGACCAACATCCATGTCGGCAACACCGATCAGCGGCACGTAGGTGCCCGACACGAACTGCAAAGCGACCGCCGGGCCGTTGGTGACGACGGCAGCCGCGACCGCGTTGCTGGCGAAATTGCTGATGAAGATGCCCAGCAGCGAGCAACTGACGGTGCCCAGAAGGAACACCCAGGTCAGGGTGAACCATCCGAAAATAGTTGTCGGCAGACGAAGTTCGAAGAAAAGCAGTCCGACCGACACCAGGACGGCTGCCTCGGCGAGGCTGACGATCGCGACGAGACAAATCTTTCCGATGAAGTACGACAGCGCGGTGGTTGGCGTCCCGCGGAGACGCCGCAAGGCGCCGGTGTCGCGATCGGCCGCAATGCTGATGCCCAGGTTGATGAATGACGTCGAAAGAATGCCGTAGGCAAGCATGCTCGCCGCGATCACGGCGCCGGTGCTGGTCTCGGTGTTGGGCAGTTTCGTGGAGAAGATCGAACCCAGCAGGACGCAGATGACGGCCGGCAACGAAAATGTCAGCACCATCTGCTCCGGGCGGCGGTAGAACATCTTCAGCTCGGGGACGACTCGCGACAATCCGATTCGCAGCGGTGACGGCAGTGCGGGCCGCGCCTCAATCAGCTCGCTGTTGCGGCGGTGCGGCGTCAGCCATGTGGTCGGTGTCCATCAGCTCGAGCCGATCAACTGCAGGTAGGCGTCTTCGAGGGTGGGCCGAGAGACAGTCAGGTCAGCCAGCTCGGCACCGTCGGCCGACCAGCTTCTGATGAAGTCGGTGGGTTGCTCGGTTTCGACTTCGTGGTGATGGTCTCCCGTCCTCCACCGAACCGTCGCAGCGGTGCTCACGTAGTGGATCAGGTTCTGCGGCGAGTCGACCGCCACCACCCGTCCGCCGGCGATGACGGCGACGCGATCTGCCAGCGCCGCCGCTTCCTCGAGGTAGTGGGTGGTCAGCAGGATCGTCGTGCCGTCGCTGGCCAGCACCCGGATCAGGTCCCAAAAACGCAGTCGCGCTTCGGGATCGAATCCCGTGGTCGGTTCGTCGAGGAAAAGCAGTTCAGGAAGGTTGATGATGCCGAGAGCGACGTCGAGCCGGCGACGCTGTCCCCCGGACAACGTCCTGACCTTCGACTCAGACACCGAGCCGAGCCCGACGAGTTCGAGCACCTCCTCGGGGACACGCGCCGCCCCATAGCATTTCGCGAACATCGCGCACAGTTTCGGAGACCGTCAGCATCCCGGCGTCGCTGACTTCTTGGAGCACAATGCCGATCTTGGCGCGCCAGCTCCGGCCCGCGGTTCCGGGGTCTTCGCCCAGCACACTGACACGTCCCGGAATCCCGCTTACGGTGGCCCTCGAGGATCTCGATCGTTGTCGACTTGCCTGCCCCGTTGGGCCCGAGGATCGCGAACACTTCGCCGTACGCCGACATCGAGGTCCACACTCGCGCACGGCCTGCAGCTGCCCGTAGGACTTGCGCAGACCCCGAACCTGCACCGCGGATTTCATCGACTGCGGCTCGCCTTGGCTCTCGAGTTCAGCGAGCACTTCGCGCAGTTCGGTCTCGGACAGTTGCGTCGATCAATCGGTCGACATCGTCGTCGGCTGCCGGGCCGGCTCTGTCACGTGCGTCGGCCATCGCCGGCAGGCCGGCGTCCGTCAAGTGCAGGTCGGCGAGGATTCGGTCCGCCAGTGAATTCACGCTGACGCCGCGAAGTAGCTCGAGCAGCGGCAGGTCGATTGCGAAAATCGCATTGACCCTGCAGCCTGAAATCCATTGCCATCAAAGAGTCCATGCCGATGTCGTCGAGACCGTCGTCGGGACCGATGTCGGCGGCAGCGATCTCAAAAACCGCGGCGGCGACTTGTTGAACGTGGCTGGCGACCAGCTCGAGCCTGTCGGCCGGCTGGGCATGCTGACAGAACGTCGAGTATCGACGATTCTGAATCGCCTGCTTCGGAGGAAGTCTCGGCCGTCCCCAATTCGGAAAACACCGGCGGAACCTGACCGCCGAGTCCCGGCGCGGCGAGCCTGCGCCCAGTCGGCGCTGATCGCGATGACGTTGGGGAGCTTCTGGTTGATGAGTCGATCGAGGATGCGGGTGCCCGCCGCAGGTGTGATGAGCTCGATCCCCCTGTGCGCGTAGATCTTTTCCAGCTTGAGTTCTTCGACCATCCCCACTGACCACGGGCCCCAACCGATTGTGAGAGCCGGCAAACCCTGCGCCTGTCGGTAGTGCGCGAAGGCGTCCATGAACGCGTTGGCGGCGGCATAGTTGCCCTGGCCAGGCGAGGCGATGACCGACCCGGCCGACCCGAACATCACGAAAAATTCCAGATCGCTTCCGCGGAAGGCGTTGTGCAGCACACGGGCGCCCGTGACTTTCGGCGCCATCACCTTGGTGAAATCGTCTTCGGTCATATTGACCAGAAGACGGTCATCGACAGTGCCTGCGGCGTGGATGATTCCGCGTATCGGTCGGCCCCCACTCGTGGAGGTGATCACTCAGCCAGGCTTTCACCTGGCCGGTGTCGGTGATGTCGACACTGGCGGTGGTGACTCGCGCACCGAGGTGCTCGATCTTTCGGATCGTGTCGATGGTCGCGTAGTGCCGGTGGTCATCAGGTAGCAGTGGCCATTGGTCTCTCGGCGGGATCTCGCTGCGGGACAGCAGCGCGATGTGGCGTGCGCCGCGTTCGGCCAGATAAGTGGCCACGATGCGACCGAGGGCTCCCGCCACCACCGGTCACGACGTAGGTCGCGTTGGGGGTGAGTTTGGTTGGGAAGGCTTGCGTCAGGCTCGTACTTTGCCGAAGACGAGGAACGAGCATGGCGTGGCCCCGGATGGCGATCTGATCCTCGGCGTCCTCGGCGAGGATGTGCTCGCAGATGCGCGACGCGGTCGTCGTGCGGTCGTCGGCGTCGTCGATGTCGATCAGCCCGCCCCATCGGTTGGCGAACTCCTGGTGACCGAACACCCGCCCGAGGCCCCAGACAGCGGCCTGTTCGACGGCAAGCGCTTCGGTTCCCAGGGCGGGTTGCGCGTTGGCAGGTGAGCACGTAGAGGCGTGGCGCCAGGGTGTCGTGCTCGGCGAGGGCTTTGGCGAGATGCAGAATCGTGAAAACACCGAGATGGTCGTTGATTTCACCGGAGGTGTCGGCCCGACGGCCGTCGGGTTCGGCGGCGATGTCCAGCGGCCAGCAGTCGATGATGCCGGCAAGGTCACCTTCGTTTTCGAGGTGAGTTGCGATCAACTGGTGGAGTTGTTCGGGCTGCTGCGGATTCAGGAAGTAACCACCGTCGACCTTCGTCAGCGCGCTGACGGGCTGGCGCAGCACCGCCCGGACGCGGTGGCCGCTGCGGCGAAGTTGGTCCGCCAGTGTTGTCCCGACGCCGTCGCTGTCGAGGAAAATCGAGCCAGGACAGGCTGTCCGTTGACGTCGCTGCCCCGGCCGATCGTCCGCCATCTCGGTGCGTGCGACCCATTCGATCTCGTAGAGGCCCTTGTCGATCCGTTCGGGCGACATGCGCGATGATGCGCTCAGCGCTTGCAACGTGAAACCGGTGAATACGGCCAGCGGCTCTCCGTCGCCGCCGGTGAGTGTGATGTCGCTTTCGATCTCATCTCTGGTCGCCGACACCACAGTGACGTGGGCGGTCATGTGGTGTTCGGGCGCGCCGTAGATGGCGCTGCGCCGGATTCGCGTGGGAAGGTAGGCGTCTTCGTCGGTGTCGCGTCCGAGAACGGTTGTGCCGATCAGTGTTTGGAAGGCGCCGTCGATCAGCGCCGGGTGGAATCGGTATTGATCGATGTCGTCGGCGATCTGCACTGGGGTGGTGATGTCTGCTGTCGCCCAGCCGTCTCCGGACGTGATACCGGCGATGGTCTGAAACGCGTCACCGTAGTCGAAGCCGACGGCCTGGGCGCGGGTGTAGAACTCGTCGCGGCCGATTGTGGTGACGGGCTTCGCGTCTCGAGGCGTCTTGGCGCGTTCAGGCGGCTGTGCGAGGGTGTTGAGTTCTGCGGTCGCCGTTATCGTCCACTTGACGTCACCGTCCGGCTGTGGCGGTGAACGCGGCGAATTCCAGTGCTGCCGGTGTCGCGGTTGAGGGTGGTCCGCAGTACGGGATCGCACGTGTCGTCGAGGATGACCGCGCGCAGCAGGGCCAGATTGTCCACACTGTAATCGGTTGACCCGTAGGTGAGCGTTGGCTGCCGCCAAGGCCATTTCGATGTACACCGCTCCGGGCACCAGCAGTGCTTCCCTGCACCTGATGATCAGCAAGGAAGGGGATGGTGATGGTGCTCAACTCGACTTCCCAGGTGGGATGAACCCCGCTCACCGGCTGCCCCAGCAGTGGATGCACCGGCTTGTAGTGCAGGTCCTCGGCCGCTTCCTGGGTTTCGTTCCAGTAGCGCTTGGATTGCCACGGGTACAAGGGAAGTTTGACGAGTCGCGCGGCGTGTCTGCGGATACAGCGCGTCCCACGCGATCGGATGGCCGTGACAGTGCAGTGCGCCAACGCAATTCATCAGCGTGCGACCGTCGTCCTCGTTGCGCCGCTGGGTCGCCAGAACGACGGTTTCGGTCTCGTGAGCTGCGGCTATCTCGAACAGCGACGCAGCGAGAACCGGGTGTGGCCCCAGCTCGACGAAATGGGTGTATCCGTCATCGAGCATCCGTCGGATCGCAGGTTCGAAAAGAACCGTGGCGCGGGTGTTTTGCCACCAGTAGGCGGCGCCGTCGGCATAGCCGTCCAGTCGCTCGCCGGTCACCGTCGAGTACAGCGGGATTGTCGCCGCGCCCGGACGTCAGTGCGTCGAACGCTTCGTGGAGGTCCTCTTTGATGGTGTCCATGTAGTGGGTGTGGTACGGCACTTTCCCATTGAGAAACCGGTTGAAGATCTCGAGCTCGTCGAGTTGCCGGGCGATGTCGTCGAGGACGTCGCCGTCGCCGGCAACGGTGACTGTCGACGGGCCGTTGATCGCGGCGATCGACACCCGCCGTCCGATCGCGTCGTGCGTTTCGGCGTCGATCTTCTGCATGAACGATTCGGCGCTGAGACCGACCGCGAGCATGCGGCCCAGTCCGCTGGTGCGCTGCTGCAGCCGACTTCGGTGGTAGATCACCTGAATCGCCTGCTCGAAAGTGAGGACTCCAGCGAGGTAGTGGGCGGCCACTTCGCCGGCGCTGTGGCCGATCACCGCGTCTGGCTCGATCCCGAACTGCTTCAGCTGCTCGGCGAGTGCTATCTGGATCGCGAAGTTCGCGGGTTGCGCGAACTCGGTTTCGGCCATCCGAGAACGAGTTTCATCGGCGCGAAGCTCGCCGATCAATGACCAGTCCGTGTATCGGGACAGCTCGCGGTCGCTTCGCCGAATGCTCTCGGTGAACGTGGGATACACATCGAGCAGACCCCGGCACATCTTCCACCACTGCGGGCCCATGCCGGTACAGACGAATGCCAGCTTCGGCGCGGTCGGGCTGGTGCGGCTCGCAGAGATCTGCCCGCCGTCGGCAAGGGCTTGAAGTTGTTGCTGGGCATCGGCAATGCTGTCGGCGACCACGGTACGGCGGTAGTTCAGGTGCGAGCGGCGGCGACTGAGGGTGTATCCAAGATCCAGCAGTCGTGAGATCGTCGTGCGCGCTCACATGTTCGGCCAGCTGACGGGCCGTGGCCACGAGCGCTTCCTCGGTGCGCGCCGATATCGGCAGGACAGCCAGCGGCGGCTGGTGGGCAGGGCTCGAGCCGTTGACGGCGAGCGGGCCGGGAGGTTCCGCGAGTACGACGTGGGCGTTGGTGCCGCCGAAGCCGAACGAGTTGACCCCCGCGACGCGTCGCTTGCCGTCGGGAAACGGGCGACCGGTTCGTGGAATGTCGATTCTCAGATCGGCCAGCGGGATCTGGTCGCTGGGGTTGTTGAGATGCAGGTTCGCCGGGATGAAGCCGTGCTTGAGCACCAACGCCGCTTTGATCAGTCCGGCGACGCCTGCGCCGGCTTCGAGGTGCCCGATGTTGGTTTTCACCGACCCGATCAGCAGCGGACTGGTCGCCGGGCGTTCTGCGGTGAGCGCGTTCGCGAGAGCCCGGACCTCGACCGGGTCGCCGACAGGGGTGCCGGTGCCGTGCGCCTCCACATAGCCAACGTCGTTGGGGTGCAGGCCGGCTCGTCGTAAGGCTGTCGTGATGGCGGCTTCTTGGGCTTCCGCGCTCGGAACGGTGATGCCGTCGGTGTGACCGTCCTGGGACACCGCTGTGCCGAGGATCTGCGCGTAAATTTCGTCACCGTCGCGCAGCGCCTGGTCCAGGGGCTTGATGACGACGACAGCGCCACCCTCGCCCCGGGCGTACCCGTCGGCGGACTGGTCGAAGGCCTTGCACCGCCCGTCCGGCGACGAGGAACCCGCTCTTCGATTCCGCGATCGCTGTGTTGGGTCCGATCATGATGTTGACGCCGCCGGCGAGCGCCAGATCGCATTCACCGTTCCAGATACTCAGCGCCGCAAGGTGTACCGCGACGAGCGAGCTCGAACACGCGGTATCGATCGTCATGCTGGGCCCGCGGAAGTCGAAGGCGAACGAGATCCGGTTCGCCAGCATCGTCATCATCATCCCGGTGGCGGAATGAGTCTTGAAGCGGTAACGGCTGGTGCGGCCCTTGATTCTGCAGAAGCTGATAGTCCAGGGTGAACCCGCCGACGAATACGCCGACATCAGTGCCGGCCAGACTGTCCGCGGATATTCCGCCGTCTTCCAGTGCCTCCCAGGTGGTCCGCAGCAGGAGGCGCTGCTGAGGGTCGACGAGGTTCGCCTCTCGAGGCGAGATGCCGAAGAATTGAGGGTCGAATTGATCGATCTCGCTGAGGAACCCGCCGCGGCGGGTGACCATCTTTCCGACCTTCTTCGGGTTCGGATCGTGGTATTTGTCGGCGTTCCAGCGTGTTTCGGGAACTTCACAGGTCGCGTCGGTTCCGCTGCGCATCAAGTCCCAGTAGAGGTCCGGGGTGTGGGCGCCGCCCGGAAAGTGGCAGCCGATCCCGACGATCGCGAGGGGCTTGTTAGTGCCATGTTCGGCAAGCGCATTCATCTTGGAGACCTAACAACCGGTGCTGACATGACGCCTGGAGGGTCGACCAGTACGGATCCGCCTTCGGTTCAACTGAATTCGAGTGCAGGCACGGTTCGGACAATCCACTCCTGGCTGAGTGGGTCGGCGTCTTGCTCCCGGCGGTAGGCGGACCGGAGCTCCCGCAGGAAGGAGTCGCGCTGCCAGGCCTGCACCTGCTGCACGACGTCGTCGTCGGAAAATGCGCGAGACTTTTCCGAGAGAATCGTTTCGATCAGCTGACCTGCGAGCCGGCGCAACAGCCGGACGTTGGCGTCGAATTGTGCCGCGAAGTCCGAGGCTTCCCCCATCATCGCGGTGTGCAGCGTCACCATGAAGTTATGGGCCGCGTACATGTCGACGAATTGCGCTGAGGGCACGCGCGTTCTCGACCGCTGCCCACTCCCGGAAGAACACGCTGCATGCGGTTACTGAGCTCGATGAGGCCTTCCAGGTGTGGCACCACCCCGGGATCGTCGGCGACGCTGACGAATCGGCCGTTGCTGTACATCAGGCCCAAGAACCCCCAGTAGAACGCGATGTCCCAGATCACCTTCGCCGTCATGACGGCCGGCGAGCCCATCAGCGTGTATTGGTTGCAGTAGATGTTGAGCCACATGTCGGTGAGCGACCGAAACAGCGAGTCGTTGATACCGCGACGCGGGCGACGACATCCTCACCGTCGAGTTCGCGAGTGATCATGTCGGTGATGAGGCCGTTGCCGATCGCGACGAGGTCCAGCCCTGACGAGTACAAGCGGGTCGAGGAAGACGCCAGAGTCGCCGGTGAGGCACCAACGATCCTGTGCGTCATAGACTTTCGTGACGATCCGTGGCTGTAGTTCTTCATCACCCGGAAGTCTTTGATCAGGTGCTCGTGCTGTGCCAGGACAGCAGCGCACTGAGGTTCGTGCTCAGAAGCCACGATCGGGCTTTGGCAAGAGTGTTGAAATCGCTGAACGCATGGAAGGCGGGGTCGGCAACGATGCCGACGCTGGTGGCTCCGGAAGCGAGTCGGATCAGCCACACCCAGTAGCCTTCGCCCATCAGGTGATTGGTGGACATCGCCCGGTCCCCCTCGACCAGACGTGCCTGCCATTCCGGGTCGTCGCTCCACTGGCCGATGTCGATCTCGGTCGCCACACGCAGCCAAACCGCATTGCAGTGGTGCTCGTTGGCGCGCTTGAGTTCCAACTGGCGCGGCAGCGCCCGGTTACGCCCTGACGCATCGACCACCCAACGTGCAGTGGTGGTGCTGGTGGTGTCACCGTGCTGAACGGAAAGAGTGTGGGGATGGTCCCCGAGGCCGAGTTCCACGGATGTGACCCGGCCGGAAGTGATCTCGACGCCTTCCGACAGACAGCGTCGATGGAGTTCGTTCTCCAACCTGGCCGCGGTCGATCTGATAGGTGACCTGGGGGCTGAAGGAAGAGCTGCCGAGTTCCATTCGCTGGGCGATGTCGGTATTTCCGTCGTGCGAGAAGAACATTCGCAGACCCATTTTGCGGAGCTGCGAGGTGTTCAAGTGGTCGGCCAGTTCGAGGCGATCGCGCAGGTACTGCGCGGCGATCTCGACTGTCGACTCGCCGACCGTGTGGGTGATCTCGGGAACCGGGTGAGCGTGCGGCTCGATGATCAGAATCCGGGTGTCCGGCCGTGCGCGGCGGAGCTCGAGCGCGAGGGTGAGCGCCGCGACTCCCCCTCCGATGATGGCGACGTCGTGATCCGCTTCGGTGCCGTCGTCCTCCACCAGGCGCGTCTTGATCTTCCGCACCAGCGCCGCCCGTGCCTCCGGGCTCAGTTGTGACAGCTGCGTGTGTACGTCCACAAGTCCCCTCCCGCTGTTCGGATAGGACAGTTACTTAACATTTAAGAAGCTACACTAAACCCGGTCTCTGGCAAGCGGAGAAATGACGAGTCAGGCAAACCCGAGGACGTAGACCATGCCCGCATCGATTGCCGTTCATTTTTTCCTGGAATTGGCCGCCATTCTCGTCGCGTGCCGGGTCGTTGGTCTGGCGGCGCAACGCCTCGGTCAGCCGCAAGTCGTCGGTGAGATGATCGCCGGCGTACTACTTGGGCCGTCGCTGCTGGGCCGGATCGCACCCGATGTCCAGCACCACCTTTTTCCGCCAGGACCGGCAAACGTTGTGCTCTATACCGCGGCCCAGATCGGCCTGGTGCTCTACATGTTTCTGATCGGCCTCAACTTCGACGTCAACCTCATCAAGCATCGGATCGGCACCGCGGTCGCGGTCTCCGCGGCCGGCATCTTCACGCCGCTCGTTCTGGGTGCGTTGATCGCCGCGCCTCTGCTGGCGAGCGGAATCTACTTCGACAAGAGCGTCACGCTCCTGATGGCAATGATGTTTCTCGGTGCGTCGATCGCGACGACCGCATTTCCCATGCTGGCGCGAATCATCTACGAACGAGCGACTCTCCGGAACGCCGTTGGGAACACTCGCATTGGCGTGCGGCGCGACCGATGATGCGCTTTCCTGGTGCATTCTGGCGACGGTGCTCGCAATACATCGCGGCAGCATCGCCGTCGCCGCCACGGCGATCATCGGCGGAATCGTGTACACGGTGCTGCGTCTTGACCATTGGGCGCAGAGCATTGCGCGGACTCGGGACGGTGTCCGAACGTCACCACGAAATCACCGCACCGGTGTTGAGCACCGTCTTGATCCTGCTGATGGCGTGCGCCTGGTTCACCGATGCTGTCGGCATCTACGCCATCTTCGGCGCTTTCATCCTTGGCGTCGCCATGCCGTCCGGGTTCTTCGCGCAGCGCCTGACCGCCAATCTCGAGCCGCTCGTCACCACGTTTCTGTTGCCGCTGTTCTTCGTCTATTCAGGGCTCAACACGCAGATCGGTTTGCTGAACAGCCCGAAACTGTGGGCAGTGACGCTCGGAATTCTCGCCATCTCGATCGCCGGCAAAGGAATCGCGTGCACGCTGGCGGCGCGGCTGCGAAAAGTTCCGCTCCGCGAGTCTCGTCGCGCTGGGCTCGCTGATGAATGCGCGGGGCCTCATCGAACTCATCCTGCTCAACATCGGACTTCAGGCCGGCATCATCACGCCGACGCTGTTCACCATCCTCGTCTTGGTCGCCGTCATCACCACACTGATGGCCACGCCCGTGTTCGAGTGGGTCTACGGGCGACACCGCGAGACTCCGGAGAACGACCTGCCCAAAACTGTCCGCGAGGGGACCATCGCTCCGGCAACTTCCTGACATGCCCTCTGGTCGGATCTCGGGTATTCAGTGAACACTTGTACCCATTCTGTGGTAGGCATGTGTGCGCGATAGACCGGCGCGGCGCAGCGCTGTCGATGGGAGCAGAGCGTGACGGATTACAAGGTCGTCCTGGTTGGTACCGATGGATCGGAAACATCCCTTCGCGCGGTCGATGAGGCGGCAGCCATTGCGGCGAAGTCGGGCGCGAAATTAATTGTGGCATCGGCTTTCCAGGATGCGGGTTCGCGCTCGGGCGGAGTCGATCCCGACCAAGCCTCGGGTGAGGGGTACCGGACCGAGGGAAACGCGCCGGTATACGCGATGCTTCGTGACGCGAGCGCAAGAGCCAAGCAAGCCGGTGCGCGCGATGTCGAGGAAAAAGCGATCGAAGGCGCCCCGGTCGATGCACTGCTGAAGCTGGCTGACAGCGCCGGCGCCGATCTCATCGTGGTCGGCAGTGTTGGATTCAACTCGGTCGTCGGGCGTCTGATCGGGTCGGTTCCACGCGCGGTTCGTCACCGGGCCAAGGCCGAAGTGTTGGTTGTCGACACGAAGTAGGCTGCTGCTGTCGCTGACCGTGCGCTACCGCCGCGGCCGGCGCTCTAGAGGTCGCTAGCCAGGTAGCGGTAAACCGGCGCTGACCAATGCGATCCCCGCAGCTGCAGCGGCGAGCAGAGTTAACACGGTTCCGCGTCGCAGGGTCAGTAGCAGCCCGGCTGTAGCCGCCAAGACGACGAATTGCCATGGCTGAGAGAGGGTTCGCGCGAGCGTTACCGCGGAGCCGAAGATGGCACCGATCGCGGCAGGACCTGCGCCATCCAGGAAACCGCGGGCAGTTGGACTTCTTCGTAAAAGATCGAAGTGGCGCGCCCCGATGAGGACCATGACGAATGACGGGCTGAACGCGATGACGGCAGCCAGAACGCCTCCGCCCACGCCGGCGGCCGCGTACCCGACGACTGCGACGGTCTGCACCACGGGTCCCGGTGTAATCTGGCCCAGCGCAACGGCGTTGAGGAACTGAGCACCAGTCATCCAGCGATAGATATTGACCGCATCGTTCTGCATCAGCGGGATGATGACGAATCCGCCGCCGTACGACAATGCGCCCACCTTGAATGCCACCCAACTAACGGAGGCCAGTGTCCCCAGCCCCGCAACGCCGGTCGCCAGCAACGGTATTGGTGCGACGGATAAGGGTCCTGAACGCAACCCGATCGAACGCAAGCTTAATTCGATGGCCCCGCATGACAACAAGACCAGCACCAGCCAAGGACCGAGTGTCACCGCACCCGCGATACCGGCAACCAGGTACAGCAACCAGCGAAACGTACTGCCACGCTTGTCATCACCGGCGCGACGCCAGCTCGCCGGCAACAACGAGCCCGCCGTGTGTACCGCGACCGCGGCCACCGCTGAGCCCGCGCCCGCCCCGGCAGCCAACACCAGCTTCGGCGGGCTACCTAGGAACAGGGCAGCCAGCGCCAGAATCAGGATCAAGCCGGGAACAATAAAGGCGGTACCGCCCACCAGCGCGCCGATTGGTCCGCGCACTCGCCACGCGCAAAAGATCGCCAGCTGGGTCGACGCGGGGCCGGGCAGCAGGTTGCAGGCGGCGACGGCGTCTTCGAATTCGACCGGCGACAACCATTGTTCACGCGTGACGCACACATCGCGCAGCAGCTTGATGTGGGTCGGTGGCCCACCGAAACCGACACAGCCAATGCGGCCCCATTCCCGAACTACCGCAGTCAAACTCGGCCGTGACGCCATCATCCCAGCGCGACACCGACGAGGTGGCCTATGCCATAGGTGAGCGCTAGACCCGCGGCCCCGCCGAGCAGGACGCGCAGTACGGCGCGTCCCGTGCGCGCGCGACCGATCCTGGCGCTCAACGCGCCGGTGACGGCCAGCGCGGCGAGCACAGCCCCGAACGTGACTGGGACGCGCCACGACGCCGGGGGCAGCAGGATGGCGGCGAACGGCAGCAGCGCCCCGACAGCGAACGACGCTGCCGATGCTGCGGCGGCCTGCCAGGGGTTGACCAGTTGGTCGGGATCGATGTTGAGTTCGGCGCGAGCGTGTGCCGTGAGTGCGTCGTGTGCGGTCAGTTCTTGAGCGACTTGGGCTGCGGTTTGGGGTGACAAGCCGCGACGCTGATAGATCCCAGTGAGTTCTGCCAGTTCGGCGTCGGGCATGTGCCGCAGCTCGCGCCTTTCCATTGCCAGCTGTGCGCTTTCGCTGTCGCGCTGGCTCGAGACTGACACAAACTCACCGAGTGCCATCGAGACGGCGCCGGCTACCAGAGCCGCCACCCCCGCAGTGAAGATCGGGCCGCGCAGCGTGGAAGCTCCGGCCACTCCGAGCACGACGCCGGCAACGGAGACGATGCCGTCGTTGGCGCCCAAAACAGCCGCGCGCAACCAATTCAGCCGCTGCGATAGGCGATTGCTGTGCGGCTCGGCGTTATGGGTCACCTCGTCACCCGCCTTCGAAGCGTCGCCTGTGTCCGTTCCGACTGGCGGGATTGGTGTGCTCGATCATCGGCCATGCCGGTTAGTCAACTGCAAAGCCGTGGAGGCCGCCAGCAAGGACAGCCTTGTCAAAGGTGATCCGTCAACGGACCGATCGGTCATTAGGCAATTCTCTCCGCTTCGAGTGAACGTCGGTAGTCGCGAGGAGAATCCGCCAACTGAATAGGATCTCGAGCTATCAGCACGGAGCAATCAGCATGGGCGAGTATCGATAAAGCGTGCGGGCCGACCAGGTTCATCACCTTGTCGACGTTATTACTGCTGAGGACGACGAGTTGCAGTGCGCCGACGAAACCTTCCAGGTACCGAATCGCACTCATGCGCGTAGTGGCAATCTCCATCGTCACGTCCGGATAGCGTTGCAGCCAATGGTCGAGTTGTCGATTGAATCGTTCGTAGTCGATGTCGAAGAGTGGCCACGGCCAGGTACCCAGTGCGAGCACGGGGGCATGCCGGACGCGGGCTTCCTCCATGGCCAACCGCATCGCCTCCTCGTTGCCGGGTCCGTCGTCGAGGATCACAGCGATGAAGCCGGTTTCCGGAGGCGGCCGGTCATCGGTACGCCGGATGATCGCGACAGGGCAATAGGCTCGTTCGGCAACGGTCGCTGCAGTCGATCCGAGCACCGCGGCGGCCAGGCGACCGATGCCCGTGGATCCCAGGCAGATCAGCGTTGCTCCCCTGGACTCCTCGATGAGCGTGGAATCGATCTCGCCACGTAAGACCGCGGAGTCGACCTGAACAGGGACGCGAAGCGCCTCCACCGCCGAACAGGCGGCGCGCAAGCAGGTTTCGGCGTACTCGTCCTCGACTGAAGGTGCGTCGGCGAGATCGGTCCCCGTGCCGGGGATGTGAACGACGTGAACGAGCCGAAGCGGAACAGCGTGATGCACAGCTTCCTTGGCCGCCCACTTGGCGGCGTCGACCGCGGCATTCGATCCGTCCACAGCTACGACGATCGGTCCGGGTGACTTTGGGTCATTCATGATCTGCTCCTGAGCCGGGGTGGACGTCGATGACGCTATCCGCGCGACGGCTGCTGAGCAGGAGGCCTACGGCCCACCGCCAGTGGACGTTGGACCCTACGGCTCGTAGTGGTGTATCGACAAGCTTGTTGGCAACGCCGCAAATCATCAGAGGTGAGATCGCCATGGACAGCTTCGTCTTCCGGCCGACCACGTGGCCGGTTCTGCGGATCTTCAGCCGAAACCCGCTGATACGGAGAAGCGACCGTATTGATGCAGCAGTCACACCGTTGGCTGTCCTTCTGGTCATCGTTTCCGTCGCATGCGCAGGTGTATTGGGCACCGTGGCTCACGATGTCGAGTCGCACAGGTACTTGGAGGAAGCGAAAACGCGTCACTCAGTCACCGCAACGGCGGTCGAGGACAGCACGCCAGGGACCCTTCCTGAGTCGTCGGCCTCCAAGGTGGTGGTCCGGTGGAAGGAGAACGGCATCGCGCACACCGATGTGGTCACCTGGGATCAGCCGATAAAAGCCAAAGCAGCACTGAAGATCTGGGTTGATGGCAGTGGAAATCGCGTCGCAGCACCTACACCACCTGCGCTGGCCGGCGCGAATGTAATACTCTCGGCGGCCGTAGCGTGGTGGGTCATGGTCGTGATTGTGGAACTTAGCGTGCGCGCAGTACGGGCCCGTACGGCACGAATGCGGGATGATCAGTGGGAGAGAGAGATTCGCTGCCTTGTCGATGATGAGGACGGGCGCACTAACCGTTCTCAATGATTGGATTTGTCCAAAGGGAGTAACAAATGATGCCCGTCATGTCTGATTGCTCGGCGCGGCAGGGAATTGTCGTCGCGGTCGATGGATCATCACCGTCCGATGGAGCGGTGCGGTGGGCCGCACACGAAGCGCGAACGCGCAACATCCCCCTCACCCTTATCCACGTCATCGCCACGCCTCCCTGGACCCTGTCGAGCTTGAGTGGAGGACCGCTTCCACCACTCACGGGAACCGGCGACTGGCAGAAAACAGAAGGCGCGGAGATCATCTCCGCGGCCGCGAAGATCGCCGAAGGCGACGCCCCACAGGGTGCCCATCCTCAACTCCATGCCGAAGTGTATTTCGCGGCAACCATTCCCGCGCTCGTCGATCTGTCCAAAGACGCACGGATGCTTGTCGTGGGCTGCCGCGGACAAAGCATGCTGGATCGCGTGCTGCTCGGGTCTGTCAGCAGCGGTGTCATCCATCACGCGCGTTGTCCGGTCGCAGTGATCCACGACGGAGCGCCGGCCAGGACGGGAGAGGCCTCGCAACTGCCAGTAGTGGTCGGTATTGACGGGTCGCCGGCATCGGAGTTGGCGACAGCAATCGCGTTCGATGAAGCGTCCTGGCGTGGCGCGCGGCTGATCGCCCTGCACGCTTGCTCTGGAGCGGACATCAATCAAGTCACGAGCTTGGAGGAGTCGGCTCAACGACGAGTCGCCGAAGAGACCCTGGCCGAACGGTTGGCCGGTTGGCGAGAGCGCTACCCCGACGTCAACGTGGAACGCCGGGTTGTGTTCGACAGCCCGGCTCGCCGCCTACTCGAGGAAGCCGAGTCATCTCAGCTCGTCGTGGTGGGCAGCCACGGCCGCGGTGGATTCTCGGGCATGCTGCTGGGCTCGGTGAGTACTGCGGTTGCACACGCCGCCAACGTGCCCGTCATCGTCGCCCGGCATGGGTGAATATCTCGACCGATAGCCCGTTACGGGCATTAGCCCGGCAATGATGTTGCGGTTCAGAGTGCTTCGGTTCGAGCCGCACGCCGGATGTCCGGCGTTGGTGTCACCTGGGATGTTCGAGGGGCCCGTTGCGGGATCCACCCGATGAACGTCAGATAGACGCCGGCGAGGACGTCGACGACCGCACCAATTTGCCACCAGCCCCCTGCATCGATGGCGGAGTCGGCAATCCCGAGGTAGCTGTTGGGAAACGCCACGAGCATCAGGCCCTTGGCCGCGACAAGCCAACCCACGACTGAAATGATGACTGCCGCCGCGCCGCGCCAGTACGGATGAAGGGCAATAGTGATAAGCCCGAGCAGCAAGATGAAGGCACCGGTCACCCAGCTCCATAACGGATTCCCCTCGTAGAGCGAGAGCATCGCCTTCATATCTGCCGGCCGCAGCGCAGCAGCGCTCGCGATGACGATCAGATAGGGGCCCACCACCCGGGCGAACATTCGGGTCCGGTAGTGAAGTTGTTGTGAAGAAGAATTCATTGCAGTGCCTCCTTCTAGAGATGCATTGCCCTACCACTAGGCATTCGACCACCTGACGGGCGATCGCCACAGTGCAGGAAGTCCCGTCCGCGAAGGCCATTGGTCGGCAAATTCTGCGAACCGGGACTCAGCATGAACAAGATCGAGCGAATTCCGTATGGCGACCTACGGGCCGACGGCATTGGCATCGAGGACCAATGACCCTGCCAGTTCCGGTGACGACGGCGGAGCATTGGTGCCACGTTGAGACGCGGAGGTCGGAAGATGCCTGAGATTAGGGCAACAGACAAAGTGATTGAGGATGCGGTCGGCGCGGCGTGCCGCGCTCCATCGCAGCACAACAGCCAGCCCTGGCAGTGGGTGCTCAGCCACGGGGAACTGGAATTGTTCCTTGATCCGAGCCGAGTGATGGTCACCGATCAGTCGGCGCGAGAGGCCTTGATCGGTTGCGGGGCAGCCCTCGATCATCTCAGGATCGCTATGGCAGCTGCCGGATGGCAGGCGCACATCACGAGATTCCCTGATCCCGCCAATCCCGACCACCTAGCGACGTTTGCTTTCACCCCCGCGGCGAATGTGAGTGAACGCGATCAGCTTCGGGCACGGGCAATCTGGACACGTCGCACCGACAGGCTACCTTTCAGCGCGGTGACAGATTGGCGACCCATCGAGGCGGTCGTGGCCGACATCGGTAACCGCAGTACGGTCCACTTGGAGATGCTCTCAGAAGAGATACGGCCGCAACTCGTAGAGGCCGCCGAGCTCGCCGAATCGCTCCGGCTGTACAACACGGTCTATCACGACGAATTATGCTGGTGGACAGCACCATTCGAGAATTCCGAAGGTATCCCCTACAGCGCACTCGTCTCGGCGGCGGAGGGCGATCGGGTGAATATCGGGCGAGTATTCCCGGCCTTCCGTCAGCGTGAGCGGCGCCTGGGGATTCCTGAAGACCATGCCAAGGTTCTCTTGATATCCACTGAAGAATACGGGCGTTCCGACGCGCTGGCGTGCGGAGAAGTGCTGTCCGCCGTCTTGCTCGACTGCACCGTGGCGGGTCTGGCAACTTGCCCGATCACGCATGTCACCGAGGTGACCGTCGCCCGTGAACTCATCCAGTCGTACCTGGACCATGACGTGATCCCACAAGTGCTGATCCGCGTGGGGGTCGTGCCGGCCGCCGAAAAGACTCCCCCACCAACGCCGCGACGCAAGCCGGCAGAAGTTTTACGGGTGCAACGATGAACGATACTGCGATGTACGAGTCGGAAACCCATCATCGGTTGCCCGTTGTCGTCGGCATCGACGGTTCACAAGCCGCAATCCAAGCCGCCGAATGGGCGGTCGACGAAGCTGTCAGCCGAGACGTGCCACTGCGGCTGATCTACGTGATCCCCGAAAACGCTGAGCCCGCCCCGTTCGCCGCCGTTGGCAACGAGCGGATGGAACATGAATACGGGGAGACCGCGCTGCGGATCGCCGCCGCTGCGGTCGAGGCCGCTGGGAAAAGAGCCAAGGTCGAAACCGTGATACTGCACGGTGACCCCGCCGTTCAGCTTGTCACGGAATCCCGCAATGCCGCGATGATCTGCGTCGGCTCGACAGGGATCGGCCGCATCTCGAAGCTATTTTTGGGTTCCACCGCAACAGAACTCGCCGAAGCTGCACACTGCTCTGTTGCGATTATCCGCAGCCAGGGCACCCGGCACCTGTCGGGGAGCTTGTTCATCGCGGTCGCCGTTGGAGAGTCCCCCGGCAACGACATCGTCATCGAGCAGGCGATGGAGGAAGCCCAGCTACGCCACGTTCCGGTGTTGGCGCTCGGGGCGTCACGACGCGATGTTGGCGAGATGCCTGCGAACGAACTGAACCGGCGGATGCGGATTTGGGGCGGTCGCTATCCCGATGTCGACGTCCATACGGCCAGCACCCGCAGCGATATCGCCGATTTCCTTGCCGTGATCGACAGGCAAATTCAACTGACCGTGCTGGGCAGCAACGACGCCGACCAGATCGCACGCCTCATCGGGCCACGGCGCCACCCGGTTCTGGGAAATGCTGAGTGCTCGGTGCTGATCGCCCGCCCATCATTGCGCTGACATCAGGGACACATCATGTGGATGAGGAGAGCCAAAAAAGACATTTCGCAACGGGCATTCGCCGCGAAGCTCGCGGACGGGGCCTGGATAGTGATCCGGCACCTCGAACCCGCGGATGCCGACGCCGTCATAGCGTTGCACGACGCCTTGACCCAGCGGGAACGCTACCTGCGTTTCTTGACCATGCAGCCGGTGCATTTGAAAGCTCTGGCCAGCCGGCTGACGGATGGCCAGGCGGAAGACTTTACGTTGGGTGCCTTCGAGTCCGGCATGTTGATTGGCCTTGCGAACTATGCGATCTGCGGCAGGCCCGCGACTGCGGAGGTCGCCGTCGTCGTTGCCCACCACGATCAATTGCGCGGGGTAGACGCGGCGATGCTTCGACGGCTAGCTCAGGTCGCTCGGGCCAAGGGAATTCAGCACCTGGTTGCAGACGTCTTGACGACAAACCATGTGCTATTCAAAGCGCTACGCGATGCGGGGCTGCAGCCGCGCCGGGCGCGCGCCCTCAGCGGCGTCGTGCATCTCGACGTCAATCTTTCTGAGGTCACGAACCTAGTCGGCGAAAGCTGATCCATCCACGTATCTGACCGTCTCCCCCAGTGGCCGGCGCGGAGTTGCGGGCAATGGATCTGCGTCGACCGGCGCCCAGCCGACCCGCAACAACATCTGCGGGTAGCCACTTTCGCCGAATACCTCGGTATGCACTAAGTCCCGCGTTTGGGCAATCTCCAATGGTTCCGTGATCGGGCAGGTCGCCAGGCCGAGCGCCGTCGCGCTCAGCAGCACCAAGCTGGTGGCTTCGCCCGCCCTCAGCCTTGGCACCAGGCCGTCATACCTTGTGCCGAGCGCGAGCACGACGGCGTTATCCTCACCCGACTCTGTAGCAGACGACTGCGCCAGCGCGGGACCAGCGAATATCCGTTGCGACACTTCGGCACTCAGTCCAACAGGAGGTGTATTCCGAGCCGGAACGCCAGCCACCGACGCGTAACGCCCAGTCCAGGTGGTGAGTTCGGTCAAGTAGTCGTAATCGGCTGCATGTTGCCGCGCTGCTTGCGCGACGATTTCTTGTAGTCGTGGCAATGATTCGACTTGGCGCAGCATCACCCCGGTGCGCGCCGCACGCGCACCCATCTGGGCGATGTAGCTGGGCGGGACATTCCACGGGCTGTAAGGGCGTCGATCGGTGCGCCGGCGCGGGATCGCGGCAGCCAGGGTTACGTCAACTTCACTGGGGGGCTGGCGGTAAACCTCAATGGTGGCAAGGTGTTCGGGATCATCGAGGTTTGGCCGACGATGCACTTTCGTCTGCCACCCGAGCGCGGCCAGGGCAACGACACAATGATGCAACGAAATACCGCAGCTCACCATCAGATCACGACCATCGGGGTCGGTTTTGAACAAATGCAAGCCGCGATCGGCGTATAGGTGAAGGCTGTCCGAGCCCACTCGCCAGCGCCACGGTTGTGTGTTGTGGACCGAAGGCGCCCGGGTGGCCAGCGACAGGACAGCGCGGACAGTCGCATGATCCGGGAAATGAGTGCTCATACGGGTCACCGGTTTTCTGTGGATGGATAGCTACATTCAGGATCGCTCGATAGCTCAACGGTCCGTAGGGCCGAAAGGCTCCGATCCGTGGGACGTTCACGCAACCCCGGAGGCTTAAGGCCTCGCAGTGGGTTGACCGGAACCAACCTAAGGCAGTGGCGCTGACCAGCGCAGCACCGTGCCACCGGCCTCCGGAGTCTCAATACTGAAGGTGCCGTTGGCTTTTTGAGCGCGATAGCGCAGATTCATCAAGCCGCTGCGGTTCGCGCGCTCGGAGATTCCGCGACCATCGTCTTCAACCTCGATGGACAGGTCATCATCGATCGTGACAGCGACGTGGAGCTTACTGGCGTGCGCGTGTTGCACAGCATCGCTGACCGCTTCGCGGACAACGGCTTCAGCGTGGCCGGCTAACGTGTCGCCGACCACCGACAGTGGTCCTTTGAACCGCGTCGTGATGTGCACGGCCTCGTTCGAATATTCGGCGATCGCCTCATCGAGTCGCTGGCGCAGCCTTGCCATCCTGGTAGCCGGCCCATGGAGGTCGAATATCGTCGTCCGAATTTCCGCGATGACGGACTGGAGGTCATCGACATAATCCGAAAGCCGTTGTTGCACATCCGATGTTCGCGCGCGTGGAATCGTTGCCTGCAACGCAAGGCCGATGGCGAAGAGACGTTGAATGACGTGGTCGTGCAAGTCTCGCGCGATGCGGTCCCGGTCCGCGACAACGTCCAATTCGCGCGCCTTGCGCTGCGAGATGGCCAGTTGCCAGGCAAGCGCCGATTGGTCGGCGAAAGCGGTCATCATTTCTTCTTCGTCTGGGCTGAATGGCGTTGCGTGCGTGGGCCGCACCGTGACAAGCACACCGGCGATGCTGCCGGTGGCACGCAAGGGCAGCACCAACGCGGGCCCGGGTCCGACCTCGACGTCGCCGATCGTGAGCCCCAGCTTGTCGAACCGCCGCGGAGTGCGGTCCCGAAAAACTTCCCCGACCGGCGTCCCGCTGATTACCAGCGTCGGCGGCTGGGTGAATTCGGGCACGATCCCAGCCATGTCCGTCACAAGCAGTTCGCCCGTGTCAAACGGCTGCGTGTCCTCGTCAACCGGCACAGCAACCAAAGTCAGTTGAGCATCAGACAATTTCAGCGCTTCGTCGGCTACCAGCCGGAAGACGGTCGCCGGATCGGTGCCGGCCAGCAGCTCGGTTGCGATGTCACGGGTCGCTTCGATCCACGCCTGCCGTGCCGTGGATTGCTCGTACAAACGAGCGTTCTGGATGGCGATCCCGGCGGCAGCGGCCAGCGCTTCGACCAGTACCTCGTCGTCTTCGCTGAATGGCTGACCGTTAGCCTTTTCAGTCAGATACAGATTGCCGAACACCTCGTCACGGATCCGGACGGGCACTCCGAGAAACCCCCGCATCGGCGGGTGGTTGAGCGGAAAACCCACCGAGGACGGGTGGTGCCCGATGTCATCCAAACGAATCGGCTTGGGGTCATCAATCAATACGCCGAGAACGCCGCGGCCCTCGGGCAAATGCCCGATTCGCTCGCGGTCGTCGTCATCGATCCCTTCATAGATGAACGCCGCCAAGTCGGGTCCGCTCCCCCGCACGCCGAGCGCGCCATAGCGGGCCTCGACCAAATCGATGGCAGTACGCACGATCGTGCGCAGCGTGGTGTCCAGATCCAGATCCGATGTGACCACCAGCATGGCCTCGACCAAGCCGTCCAGTCGTTCGCGCCCTTCGACGACCTCGGCGATGCGTTCCTGTACTTCGGCTAGCAACTCTCGCAATCGCAGCTGCGACAACGTACCCCGCAACGGGTGGGACGCCCCCGCTCGGTCAGTCGCTTTGGCCACGGCACTGCGGGGGCAGTAGAGAGGCTTGGGGGCCGCTCATCGAGTCGGCCGGTCGGTGTTGCCGAGTTTCGAGGCGAAGACCGCCGCTTGCGTCCGCCGCTCCATTCCCAGCTTGGCCAGCAAGCGAGAGACATAGTTCTTCACTGTCTTTTCAGCAAGGAACATGCGAGCAGCGATCTGTTTGTTGGTCAATCCCTCGCTGAGCAGGCTCAGCAAAGTGCGCTCCTGGTCGGTCAGACCGTCCAGCGGATCAGCCCGCTCGGCCGCACCACGAAGCTTCGCCATCAGCGCGGCGGCGGCCCGGTTGTCCAGAAGTGATTTGCCGGCGCCGACATCCTTGATCGCCTGCGCCAGCTCCATACCCTTGATGTCTTTGACAACATAACCACTCGCGCCGGCCAATATGGCATCCAGCATCGCTTCGTCGGAGGTAAACGAAGTCAGCATCAGGCACCGCAGGTCGGCGATGTCCGACAACAGGTCTCGGCACAGTTCGATACCGCTGCCGTCGGGTAGCCGGACATCCAGGACGGCAACGTCGGGTCGGACAGCTGCTATCCGCGTCATCGCTTCGGCGACAGAACCGGCTTCACCTACGACTTCCAACTCCGGATCGGCGCCGAGCAAATCCACGATCCCGCGGCGGACGACCTCGTGATCATCGACGAGAAAGACCTTTACAACCACAGCGGACCCTCCATGAGATCGTTGTCATCCAGCTTCAGGCGTCGGTTGGTGCTAATCATCATGCTCGCTGTGCCTCACAGGTGCTGATGATCGACGATTAATACCGTGCAATCCGCACTACCGAGAGCGGCGTTGCCTGCTGGTCCGACAACGTCGCGCACATGACCGGGGCCGCGGGCGCTCACGATCAGCATCTGCAGCTGTCGAGCATGTGTCGTTACATACTCGGAAAGGTTGCCGTGCACGGCAACCGGTTCCACCCGAACGTCGGGGTGTGTGCGCCGCCACCGAGCCAACCGGCGATCAAGCTGCGCCCGTATTCGTCGATCACCCTCTTTTGTGGTCTCGGGGTCCGCGTGCGGGGGTCGCCAGCACGTGATCACCCGAAGCGGTGCGTCGCGCAGTGCGGCCTCGCGGACGGCAGTCTCCAGCAGGACTCCGTCATCCGGTGATTCGTCGGTGGCGACCAGAATCAGGTCGGCCTGCGCCCTGGTGGGCGATGCCGTTCCATGGATGATCGCGACCGCGCAGTGCGCCGCGCCGGCCACAGCGGCGGCGGTCGAGCCAATCTGCCCGTGTCGGTGTGGGTTCGATCCGACCGCGCCGAGACACACCATCGCAGCCTCGCGCGAGAGGCGGATCAGCGTGCCCGCGGCTCGCCCGCTGCAAATTTCGCTTTCCAGTTTCACCGGCTTATCAGTGGCCTCGACGGCTGCGATGGCGCTACGGATCGCGCGATCGGCATCAAGTCGCTTCTCAGCAGTGCCGGCGGGATCGGAATCCTCGCCTTCCACAATGTGCACCAGTCGTAGCGGGATGTCGCGACTGAGGGCCTCGTCGACAGCCCATACCGCCGCGTGCCGGGCCGCTGCCGAGCTGTCGACGCCAACGACGATCGCCGGCTGTAGTGGCAAGCTGCTCATCGACGTCTCCGGCTTCTCCCGGTGCCGGTGGGTATGAGCCGACACTCTTGCGGAACGCTATCGTTCACGCGCAGCGTCGTCAGGGGCCGTAAGTCCCTGATTTGGCGGCCTTTGGGCCAGGAATAACCCAGCTGCCTTTTTTGACCTTGCCGTCGCGTGCCGAACCCACGACCACACAGATTTTGCGATCAGGTACGACTGCAGCCGCGTGACCTGCTGACGTTCGGAGATCTGGGTTATCGCCAACTCGTTGCGTCGCATAGCTGCGATGGTCGTTCGTCTTGGAGTCTCTGCGTAGAGCACTAGGTCGTCAGCTAGCAGGACCAGTGGTCCATCACCTTGCCGCTCGGCGGATTTAGTGCCTATGGTCCCTACGAAAGTGGCCTATGTGCTCCGGCTTTGGATACGTCGGCTCAAATAGGCTGCGTCCCATGACCTACGTTATCGGCAGTGCCTGCGTCGACGTGATGGACAAATCCTGCGTGCAAGATTGCCCGGTCGACTGCATCTACGAAGGGGCGCGTTCGCTTTACATCAACCCGGACGAGTGCGTGGATTGCGGTGCCTGCAAGTCCATCTGCCGCATGGATGCGATCTACTACGAAACGGATCTGCCGGAGGATCAGCGGCAGCACCTTGCTGACAACGCTACCTTTTTCTTCACTTCCCTGCCGCACCGCGATCAGCCGCTGGGATCACCCGGGGGCGCCGCCGCGCTCGGGCCGGTGGGTACCGACACACCGTTGGTCGCTGGTCTACCGCCTCAACACTGTGAAGAAGCGGCCCACGACGACCGGAAATGAAAGGTCAGTAAATGTCCGCGACTGCAACGAAATACGGGATATTAGTGGGAGTCGACGGTTCGGCGCAGTCGGATGCCGCTGTCAACTTCGCGACGCGTGAATCGGTGATGCGCGGCATACCGCTCACGTTGATGCATGTCATCGAGCCGGTCCCCGATTGGGCCTCCCGTGCTGAGCAGTCAAGGATCACGCAAGCGTGGGAAGCTGACGGTCGCGACGTTATCGAGCACGCCCGTAAGACGGCGTTGGCATGCGTGACGGTGCCGGCATCGCTCGATCTGCGCACCGAAGTTGTCTGTTCGCCCGTGGTCCCCATGTTCGTCGTCGCTTCGACCGACGCTCAAATGGTTGTGCTGGGTAGCCGCGGAATGACCCCGCTGGGCCGGCTTCTGCTGGGCTCCGTGAGCAGTAGCGCGGTGCAACATGCGCACTGTCCGGTCGCAGTCATCCACGACGATGACACCGCGGATCAGGCGGGTCCGGTGTTGGTCGGTGTCGACGGGTCGCCGGCCTCGGACCCAGCTATCGCGTTCGCCTTCGACGAAGCGTCGCGCCGTAACGTAGACGTTGTCGCCTTACACGCGTGGAGCGATGTCGCTGTGTTCCCGATCCTCGGCATGGACTGGCGTGAATACGAAACCAGAGGTGCCGAAATCCTGGCCGAGCGCTTGGCCGGCCACCAAGAGGATTATCCCGATGTGAAGGTGCGGCGGCGGCTCGTGTGCGACAAGCCGGCCCGCTGGCTGATCGAGGAGTCCCGACACGCGCAACTCGTGGTGGTCGGCAGCCGCGGACGCAGGGGGTTTCCCGGCATGCTGTTGGGTTCGGTGAGCTCCGCGCTGGCCCAGTCGTCGCAGGCACCTCTGATCGTTGTTCGCTGAGCCCCTATTACCGGACCTCCGTAACGCGGCGTGCCGGTCAGGCAAGTGTGGATTCGCACTCGGGGTCAGGACCGAACCGAAAACGGCGGCCAGTGACCGAGACCGGCAGAACACGAACATAGTGCTGCTTCGACGTTGCGGTCCAGGTCAGGAGCTGAGCGCGGTCGGCCTCCTCCAACTCCTCACGGGTTCGCAGCATCCGCGCTATGCCTTTCACCACGACACTCCATCCTTCGCCGGCCACGTGGTCGTCGGCCTCGAATAGCACCTGGTTGTTGACCGCGGCGCTCACCAGCTTCGTGCCCTCCGCGGTGCGGAAAAGCACTGTGCGCCTTTGGACAACGAAGTTCACCGGGAATATCTCGGGCTGACCCAAGGCACTTGTCACAAGACGTCCGAGTGAAACGCCTCCCAGCAGATCCCAGCTTTCGCTCGCCGAAAGAACAGCGACGGGTTCAATGGTCGTCATCTTGACCACGATAGAACGGTGCTGAATGGTCTAACAGCGGCAATTGCCCTCAAGGAGAAGGGACTTCCGACTCTGTGACGGCTGTTGGTTGCCCAGCAGTCCTGGCGATCAGCGGATTTCGAGCACTTCATCCAGCGGCAGTCGCGGCGTCGCCGCAGGCAGGTCCTCCATCGGCGGTGCTGTGCCGACACGGATCAGCACTTGCGGTTCGCGTCCCTCGCCGACGATCGCTCGGATGATATCGCGGCTTTCGGGCAACTCGATGAGGTGAGTCAACGTGCAGGTCGCCATGCCGGCGACCGTGCATTCCAGCAACACCGTGGACAACACCTCACCGCAATGCAGCACATCTGCTCGGGTGTCGCCGCCGGTGGAGAGCGCCAGGATTGTCGACCAGTCCACTCCGAGTTGGCTACGCCGATCCGATTCGTCAGCAGCCGGAAAATCCCGCGCGACGTCAACGCGGAATGATTCAGCTGAAGAAGGCAGGGCATCGGGAGGAATACCCATGGATAATGCGAATGGTGCTGTCCACCATTGCATTTCGGCTTGGTAGCTGGGGTCGTGGTAACGCAAGATCTTGGATGAAACTGAAGCCGATGCCAGCTGGGGCCGCACTTCATTGGAAAGTACGTCGAGCATGACGGTGCCGCTGTCACCGATGGTCTTGTGTAGCTCGGGCACAAACCACGCCCAGAACTTGGGAGGCCTGAGAGGAAGTCGGTCGGTACGGCGTTCCAGGATCGCGTCAGCGCGCTGATATTGGACTTCGCTGACGAATTCAAGCGGTCGAAATTCGACTGTTGCCAGATGATCCCGATTGTCGGGGTCGGGAAACCGTTCCGTCGTCGCCTGCCAGCCTAACGCGGCCATCGCGACTCGAAGGTGATCAAGCGTTGCGCCGCAGCTCATAATCGCCTCCCGGCCAGAGCTGTCCGCAATGTCGACCAGGCGTAACCGATCGACGAACAGCTGCAGTACCGACCCATCGAGGACCCAGTGCCAAGGCTGGCTGTTATGTATCGACGGCGCTCTGCAGGCCAGCTTCAACCCGCTCTTGATGATCCCTACGTCGGGCATCGTCTGCTGCATGACCGGTCCTTCGCTCTGATTTAGAACGGACGTTACTGAGCTCGTCGCGTTGGCGCCTAGAGCCATTAGTCCCGCCCGCACGCTCGCTCGGCACTAGGACCTTTGGCCCTGCAAGGCAGTGACCTTTCGCCTAGATGACGATGGCCTCCGGCGCTACGGCGGGTAGTCGCAGCGGCACATGATCAAGCCATGGAACTGGCCGTGACGAGCATCGCGCCCCGCGCTGAGGTCCGCGAGACGCACACCGGAATTGTCGTGCTCGTGGCCGATAAGGCGTACAAAACGAAGAAGCCCGTCGCCACCGATTTTCTCGATTTCAGCACGATCGACCGCCGGGAGCGGGCCTGTGCTCGTGAGGTTCTCCTCAACAGCCGATTGGCGCCGGCGGCCTACCTCGGTGTAGGGCACTTCAACCTCCCTTCCGACGATGTCGCGGAGCCCGTCATCGTGATGCGTCGCTATCCCGACTCACACCGCCTGGCCACCCTGCTGGAGCCAGGGGCCAACGCGCGGGGTGAACTCGCAAAGATCGCAGAAGTGTTGGCGGGCTTCCACTATCGCGCACAACGCTCGCTGGCGGTGGACTCACAAGCGACGCCGGAGGCCATCGGTGCCCGTTGGTGCGAAAACCTGGCTGAACTGCAACAGTTCGGGGGCACGCTGGCGCAGGCAGACGTTCTAGAGACCATTGAAATGGCGGCAACCAGATACGTCGCTGGTCGTTCGGCGTTGTTTGCGGAACGCATCGCCGATGGGCGGATCGTCGACGGGCACGGTGATCTGCTCGCTGACGACATATTCTGCATGGAAACCGGCCCCATTCTGCTGGATTGCCTCGAGTTCGATGATCGTCTCCGCTACGTCGATGGAATGGACGATGCGGCGTTTCTGGCCATGGATGTGGAGTTTCTCGGGCGTGCGGACCTTGCCGAGTATTTCCTCGATGCATACAGCTACTCGGCCGATGATCATGCGCCGATCTCGTTGCGGCACTTCTATATCGCTTACCGCGCGGTTGTGCGGGCCAAGGTCGACTGCATACGCCTCGCACAGGGCAATGCCGATGCGACGACCGACGCGTCTCGTCATCTGTCGCTCGCGCTGGAGCACCTGAGACTAGGAACGGTCCGGCTCGTGCTCGTGGGGGGCGCACCGGGAACTGGGAAGACAACGCTCGCCCACGCGCTCGCCGATCGCGTTGACGCTGAGGTCATCTCCACCGACGACGTGCGCCGCGAACTGCGTCACCGTGGAGCAATCGAAGGAGAGGCCGGGCGCCTCGATGCTGGCCTGTATGAGCCCGACAACGTGGAAGCCGTGTATCGCGAGACCATCGATCGCGCAGAGAGGTTTCTCGTTCTCGGGCAGTCGGTGATCCTCGATGCAACCTGGCGAGATCCACGTCAGCGCCACCTGGCCGAGCAACTGGCGACGGAGACGATGTCGGCATTTCTCGAGATCGCATGCTGGACGTCGGTTGACGTAGCTGTCGAGCGCGTCAGATGTCGAGGCCTGAAAGGCGCCTCCGAGGCGACTCCGATGATCGCGCGGGAAATGACTCTGCGCGACGACGCCTGGGAGACCGCGCATCTCATCGACACTGCACAAGCATTACCGGGCTGCATCGATCATGCCGAAAAGCTCTGGTACGAAACGTATTGACTATCACCCATCAACGATGGCGTTATCTTGAGTCCGCCCGACAGAAAAGGGATCGTCGTGAACCGAAACGCGTTGTACGTGATAGCTTTTGCCGCAGTAGTGATTGTGTTGTTACTGATCGCCGCGATTCGGGTGGTTTGGCAGTATGAGCGGGGCGTCCACTTCCGACTTGGACGGGTTATCGGAGTTCGCGAGCCGGGTCTGCGGCTGATCCTTCCGATCATCGACAGCATGCAGAAAGTCTCAATGCGCATTGTGACCATGCCGATCCAATCGCAGGGCATCATCACCCGCGACAACGTCAGCGTGGATATCGCCGCTGTTGCGTACTTCCGGGTCATCGATGCCCGCAAAGCCGTCGTCGTCATCGAAAACGTCCACGCCGCCATTGATCAGATTGCGCAAACCACACTGCGCAATGTCGTCGGACAACACTCGCTGGACGAGGTACTCGCCCAGACCGAGAAAATCAACGGGAGCATCCGCCAGATTCTTGACACCACCACGGTGGAGTGGGGTGTGGAGGTGACGTTGGTGGAGCTGAAAGACATTCAACTTCCCGACAGTATGAAACGTGCGATGGCCCGCGAGG
Source organism: uncultured Actinomycetota bacterium (assembly GCA_963796825.1). Lineage (GTDB taxonomy): Bacteria > Actinomycetota > Actinomycetes > Mycobacteriales > Mycobacteriaceae > Mycobacterium. The sequence continues at coordinate 732,696 of CAWCNE010000001.1, read as the reverse complement.
CCGAAGCCGAGCGCGAGAAACGAGCCAAGATCATTGCCGCCGAGGGAGAAGCTCGAGCGGCAGCAGCGCTAGGCGACGCCTCCGACACCATGATGGAACATCCACTGGCCTTGCAATTGCGAAATCTCCAGACACTGGCCGAGCTCGGCGTGGAGAAAAACACCACCGTGGTCTTTCCCGCGCCGCTGATGAGCGCTATCGGCGAACTCACCGATTTTCTGGCGCGCGAATCGGCCACATCGACGCACGCCGGGCGCAACGGCGCGTCTCAACCAGGGCTTACCGTCGCCGCGACGACGCCGTGAGTCCTAATGGACGCCGCCGACATCACTGAGAGTAGCGCCGACGAGCGTGTCATGATCAGCGCCGAGTCGCGACACGCGCAATTGATCAGCCGGCTGCTGGTTGCGTGCGCTTTCGGCTCGTTGATTCTTCTGATTACCCGTGACCATCGCGCCGCCGATTGGCACGCGCCGGGGAACGCGGCCTGGTCGTTGTCATTGCTCATCGCAATTGTGCTGGCTGCGCGCGGCCTGTTGCAGGGCCGGTCCGTGACCTTGTTGCATGCAATCATTGCGGTATTTGTGTTGTCGATCGGCGTTGGCGCGCATCTGTTTTCATTCGAGCTGCTGCGAGACGCACTGACCGTTTCGGCGGGCGTGATACTCGTGTGGCCCGTGCCCTCGCGTGCGGAACCGCATTTGCTCCCGCGCGTTTGGGATCTGGTCGCGGTGACCCACGGTGATCCGCTGGCGCCCTTCGCGATGCAGTCGATGAAAAGCCACTACTTCAATGCAGATGGCACCGCGGCGATTGCCTATCGAGCCCGGTTGGGTTACGCGGTCGTCAGCGGCGACCCTATCGGTGAGCGCGACCGATTTCCCGAGCTGGCAGCCGAATTCGCCGCAATGTGTCGGCGCCGCGGCTGGCACGTCATCGTCCTCGGCTGCAGTGCGCTGCAACTTGGACTCTGGAACAATGCCGATCTCATCGGAAAGTCGCTGCGCCCGATACCGATCGGCCGGGACGTCGTGCTCGATCTTGCCAACTTCACCCTGACAGGCCGCAAATACCGCAACTTGCGCCAGGCAGTGCAGCGCACCCACAACGCCGGCATCACCACCGAGGTGGTCGACGAACAGGAACTCGGCCAAGCATTGAACGACGAGCTCACTGAGCTACTTCGCACCGCTCACCGCGCGGCGCACGCCGAGCGAGGCTTCTCGATGATCCTCGACCACGCACTCGAAGGACGCTACCCAGGCATCAAGCTGATCATTGCCCGAGACCGCGCGGGCCGCGTGCAAGGATTTCACCGATACGCGGTAGCAGGCGGCGGCAGCGACGTCACACTCGATGTGCCAGTGCGCCGTCCGGGCGCGCCAAACGGCATCGACGAACGACTGACCGTTGACATGATCGATGACAGCAGAAAGTTCGGCGGGCAGCGGCTTTCGCTAGCATTCGCCCCATTCCCCGAACTTTTCGCGAATAAGGATCGCGGGTGGATCGACAGCAGCTACTACATCCTCATCCATCTTGGCGATTCGCTGATCAAACTCGAGTCCCTGTACCGCTACCTGCGCAAGTTCCACGCCTTCGGCGAGCGCCGCTACGTGCTTGTTTCGATGCGACACATCCCAGCCGCGCTCGTGATTCTGCTCTCGCTGGAGTTCATGCCTCATCCGCGGCATTTACCGGCGAAGATAAAGTAGCGCTGGCCGCATCCCGCTTTGCTCATCCCGGAACTCAAAGATGTTGGCTGCGAACGACGATCACCGAGAAGTCGCTGTACGCCGCTGCCCTCGACCTGATGAATTCCACCAGTTGCGAGACTTCAGAGTCATGACAAGCGCTCAGAACTACCGACTTGACCGACATTTCACGTTCCGCGACATACCGCAATAGCTGATCGGTGTGCTCAAGATGCAGGTCGATATGTGGATAGCTCTGCGTCCAGCTGATTAACAATTCGTCCACCGCGGCCGTTGCCGGCGTCGTCATCAGGATGTACAAGGGGAGCGCTCGAAGCTCCGCTTCCTCCATAGCCAGCTGGAGCACGTCGTAGTCGATAGTTGAGGGCTCCAACAATGTGACAACCCGACTGTCGTCGTGCACTGCAGGCGTCTGTGTCGCCGGTACGACAGCTACCGTGCAGTGGGCGTGGGCAGCCATGTTCGTGGCCAACGAATCGAATGGTCCGTGCGGATTTGCCTTCGGAGCCCCGACACAGAGCAGCGACGCCGACCGCGACTCTTCGATAAGGACGGTGCCCGGATCGCCAAAAACGGTGTCCATTTCGACTTTGATGGGCCTCTGCATCGCTTCCACAGCGGCGTACGCATCCTGCAGAGCGGCGTCCGCCACGAGATGCTGCGCTCTGATGACGCTCGACGTCACTGCCCTGTCACGGTCAATGACGCAGAGCAGCTTGAGCGCGACGTCGTGCTGAAGCGCTTCGGCGGCACCCCATACGGCCGCTCGCACGGCCGCCTTCGAGCCATCGATGCCCACCACGACCGGCTTTGCGCCACGATCCGCAATCACGTTGTCTCCCTGGATCCTTGTTGGTTGCTCGGGATCGGCACATCAGGAATCGGTCCCATACGTCCTGATTACGCCGCCACCGCCTCGATCCGTAGGGCCCAAAGTCATCCGGGTGATGGCCGAGGGTCAAGACGTGACCGGTCCGGGCAGTGGCAGACCCGGGCAACAAGCCCACGCGGGCCCGGCTGCGTCGAGAAATCTGTGTGGACCGTCTTAGGCGTACGATCATCTCGAGCGACGGGGGCCGCGGAGGTTGCGCGTTGGTGACTAGTGGTGAGAATGAATCGTCACCCGTCGGCTCGGGCCGGGGGGCGTCGATCGGCCGTTTTCCTGCAAAGCTCGACAAGCTGCTTGAGGCCCGCGACCAGACAGGGCATCTGCTCCGCGCCATTGTGCAAATCGGATCCGACCACGACCTTCGCGCGACATTGCACCACGTCGTCGCCGCGGCGTTGGAACTAACCGGGTGCCGGTTCGGCTGGCTGACGACCTGCGATTCGGATGGAAAGCTGACGTCGTTCGTCCATGCAGGAATGCCGGCGGACGCAAGCGCGAGTCTCGACCGCCCGCCGATTGACAACGGTGTTCTCGGCGTCGTGTTGACTCGGGAATCCCCGCTGTGTGTGGAAGATCTCCAGACCTATCCCGCAGCGGCGGGATACTCGGAAAACTACCCCCAGATCCGCGCCTTTTTGGGCATGCCAATCATCATCCGCGGCAGCGTATTTGGTGGCCTCTATCTAGCCGATGACCGGTCGGGATGGAGCTTTACCGAAGCCGATCAGACCGCGGTTCACGTGTTCGCGTCGGCGGCGGCCGGAGCGATAGACAACTCGCAGCTGTTCGAACACAGCCAGCGGCGAGCAGACTGGTTGAAGGCCAGCCGCGAGATCATCACCGAACTGCTTTCGGGTACCGACTCAATGCGGCGGCCACTGCGGTTAATCGCCGAGCAGGTGCAGAAGCTCACGGACGCCGAGCAAGCGATCGTGCTCACTCCCTTGAATGCCGACGAGCCACCTGAGGAAATCGAAGCGCTGGTGGTTTCCGCCGCGGTCGGCGTGCACGCCGACGAAGTGGTCGGCCAAGAGGTCCCTGTCGACGGTTCGACGACGGGTCAGGTCTTTCGTTCTGGAGCACCTCTGATCACCGAAGCATTCCGGTACCCGATCGCGGCGTTCACAGACGCCGGCGAACGTTCGGCGATCGTGATGCCACTGCGCTACGAAGGCGTGGTGAGAGGAATAATCGCAGTCGCGCGGAGCAAGGATCAACTGCCTTTCGATGACAGTTACCTCGATTTGGTGGGTGACTTCGCCAGCCAGGCCGCCCTCGCGTTGGCTCTTGCCACCAACGGTGAAAACGCGCGCGGACTTTCGATTCTCGCCGACCGCGAGCGCATCGCACATGACCTCCACGATTACGTCATACAACGGTTGTTCGCCGTAGGCCTCGACGTGCAGGGAACCATCGCGCGCACCCGCTCCCCCGACATCGTCGCCCGGCTCAACCGCACGATTGATGATTTGCAGAACACCATCGAAGACATCCGCGCGACGATCTTCGAACTGCAACCCTCAACCTCGGACGGCGGCGGTTTTCGGAGGCGGATTCAAGACGCGGTTGCCGGCCTGACCGAGAACCGCGACATCGTCACCACGCTGCACATGTCCGGCCCGATGATTGCCGTCGGCCCCGAACTGGCGCAGCACGCCGAGGCCGCCGTGGTCGAAGCTGTCAGCAATGCTGTGAGACATTCCGGCGCAACCCATTTGAATATCACGGTGACGGTCGCCGACGAACTCAGGATCGACATCATCGATGACGGCTGCGGTATCCCGGTGGACAATCAGCGGCATAGCGGGCTCGCCAATCTGAAGCGGCGGGCTGAACAGGCCGGCGGTGTGTGCCACTTTTCTTCGCCGCCGACGGGCGGAACCGCGGTCCAATGGACGGCGCCGCTTATCGATCTCTGAGCCGACACGTCAATGCATCAGCCATCGCTGAAATGGTTGGGCGGCATGAGGATCCGGTGTTACCGGGATAACCCACCTGCGGTCGCACGCCGGTGTGAGGGCCGTACGGATCCCGCTATTGAGGACTTAAGCCTCCTCCCCCGCGCAGCATCCGCTCGTAGCGTCGACCTTGACTAAGCGGGCTCGACCGTGGTGCCGAGAGCTTCGGCACAGCCGCGAAAGGACACCAAATGAGTCGCTCAGAAGGGTATCTCGGCATCGTCGTCGGGGTCGACGGATCAGGCGACTCCAACGTCGCAGTCCGATGGGCTGGCCGCGAAGCGGCAATGCGCAAGACGCGCCTCACACTGGTGAACGCGATCGACATGCCGAATCCGCTGTGGTCTGCAACGGAGCTTCGCGAACTCTACGAAACCGACGCCCGAGGGATCCTCGACGATGCGGTCACAGACGTCACTGACTTCACCAGAGGCGACGGCCTAGGTGAGGTCGACCGGCAAATCTACTTCGCTCGACCTGCCCCGACACTGATCGGCATGTCGAAAGACGCGGACATGGTCGTAGCGGGGGCTCGGGGGCTGGGCACCGTAGGTCGCTTGTTGTTGGGATCGGTGAGCAACGCGCTCGTCCATCATGCCCACTGCCCGGTCGCTGTGATCCCCCAAGACGCCGTGGTGCACGCCGAGCCGTCGAAAGCGCCGGTGCTGCTGGGCACCGACGGGTCGGTGGCATCCGAGCTTGCGACCGAGATCGCTTTTCGCGAAGCGTCATTGCGGGGTACGGAATTGGTGGTGCTTCACGCTGCCAGCGACACCGATATGTCACGGCTGTTGAATACGAAATATTCGGCTGGACTCGCAGATGTCGGCGAAATGCTGACCGAGCGCTTGGCCCGGTATCGGAACCGCTACCCAGACGTCCACGTCCAGCAGGTCGTGATGGACGACCGGCCGACCACTCACCTGCTCAACCTCTCCGAGACGGCACAACTTGTCGTCGTCGGCAGTCACGGCCGCGGCGGATTCGCAGGCATGGCGCTCGGATCCGTCAGCAGCGCCGTGACGCACGCGTCGCGCACACCGGTGATCGTCGCGCGGACCCAATAGCTGAGCTAGGCGTCCGTGTCGGAGCAGGAGCAGGCAATGAACATCGCACCGTCACCCGGGCCGGTAGTGGTTGGAATCGACGGCTCGGACGCAGCCATCGGAGCCGCCAAGTGGGCGGCCAGAGAAGCGCTGCATCACGACGTTCCGCTTCGGCTGGTCTATGTCGTCAAGATCGCGGACCGGCCGGTGGGCTTCGCCGATGATTCTTCAGCTGAGAATGACTTTGCCGAGAGTGCCTTGCGTGCCGCCTTTTTGGCGGTCGAGGCGACCGAACTGCCGGTGAAGATCGACACTGTGGTGGCGTACGGAGACGTCGATTCTGCCCTGATCTCCGAGTCGAGCAGCGCCACTCTCCTCTGCGCCGGATCCGTAGGGATCGGTCGGGTGGCCAACATGGTGCTCGGATCGACCGCGGCGCTTCTTGCCCAAGAGGCACACTGCCCCGTAGCGATCATCCGGCGCGATGACGACGCGCATCGTCCGGAGGCCGGGCTCATTGCGGTGGCCGTCGATGGCAGTCCGGGCAACAGCGAGGTCGTGCGTTGCGCGATGGAGGAGGCTCGAATGCGGAAAGCTCCTGTACTTGCGTTGTGTGTCGGGCGTCAGGCGCTTTTCGAGAGAAGCCGAGACAAGTTCTACCGGCGCCTCGACGGCTTGCTGCGGCGCTATCCCGACGTCGAGGTTGAGATCGCGGCTACGCGACTAGGCATGACGCGATATCTCCAGGAGCGCATCGGCGCGGTTCAGTTGATCGTTATCGGCAGCGGGGATGCCGGCCGGGTGACTCAGTTAGTGGGTCCGCACGGGATGCCGATCCTTCGCCACGCCGACTGCTCTGTGCTCGTGGCGCGGCGCACCGACCACCCGATGGGCTCCTCGCCGCGGAGTGAGCGCTGATCTACTCGGGCGCAGACCCTGTACGTCATTCATCCGGGGCGCTTAGCGTGGAGCTTGCCCGACCGCTGGAGAGGCTCGCAATGGACACCATGAATGCATGGGCGCTGACCGAGGCCGGTCCGATCGACACCAACCCGCTGAGCTACGAACGCAAGCCGATTCCGCGCCCTGGTGCCGGCGAGTTGCTCGTCAGGGTGAACGCATGCGGGGTGTGTCGCACCGATCTGCACGTCAGCGAAGGCGACCTGGCCCCACATCGCGCGCGCGTCACGCCCGGCCACGAAATCGTGTCGACCGTCGTCGAACTCGGCACCGAGGTGTCGGGCCATTCAGTGGGCGACAAGGTCGGCGTCGCGTGGCTGCGTCGGACGTGCGGCACATGCCGGTACTGTCGGCGGGGCGCCGAGAATCTGTGCCCATACTCGCAATACACCGGCTGGGACGCCGACGGCGGGTACGCCGAATACTGCACGGTGCCAGCCGCATTCGCCTATCGGCTCCCGGGGGGCTACGACGACGTCGAGCTTGCGCCGCTGTTATGCGCGGGCATCATCGGCTACCGTGCCCTCGAACGCGCGAGCCTCCCCCGGGGCGGGCGGCTCGGAATCTACGGTTTCGGCGGCAGCGCGCATCTCACCGCCCAGGTCGCGCTCGCCCAAGGTGCCACCGTCCACGTGATGACCCGCGGCGCGCAGGCACAACGGTTGGCTCTCGAGCTGGGCGCCGCATCGGCGGCGGGAGCCTACGACGCACCGCCGGAACCCCTGGATGGCGCCATCCTCTTCGCACCAGTCGGCGATCTCGTCCCGGTTGCCTTGCGGGCGCTGGACCGCGGCGGCATCCTCGCGATCGCCGGCATTCACCTCAGCGACGTGCCGACCCTGAACTACGAACGGGAGATGTTCTACGAACGCGAGATACGCAGCGTGACCGCCAATACCCGCGCGGACGGCGAGGCCTTCCTGCGCTTCGCCGCCGATCACCACCTGCAGGTGACGACCCACGAATACCCCCTCGCGCACGCGCAACAGGCGCTTCAGGATCTCAAAGCGGGCCGCTTCGATGGAGCCGCCGTCCTGACGAGCTGACACACGCAGGAAATCCGCTCGCCATCGCCGGATCAGTGACGTTCTTCGGCGTCGAAATCGGGCAAGACAATCGTGCCAATCTGTACGAGGATGAAGCCATGCGATTCCTTGTCGTCCTTGCGAGCTTCGTCGCCGTGCTCGGGGTGGCCATGCCGGCACAGGCCGATCCGGGCGCTTCGGAGCCCGACGCGAGCTTTTTGGCGGCGCTCACCAAGGCCGGCATCACGTACCAGGACCCGGCTGTCGCCGTCGCGGTCGCCAAAAAAGCCTGCGCACTGATGGACCAGGGCGATACCCAAGTCGGCGTCATCAAGAGCGTGTCGTCGAGCAACCCGGGATTTACCGCCGACGGCGCCGCGCAGTTCACGATGATCGCGGCGAGCGCGTACTGCCCGCAGCACATGGGCCGACCGATCGCGTCGGCCCCACCAACTTAACCGCCGTTCGTCGACTTTCCGATCATCACACCGGGCGCCGGGTAGGCACAGCCAGCAGCGGGTGACTTATTCGTACGGCGGAAGCTCGCCCTGATGGCGCGGGCAGTAGACGTCCACTGATGCGGTGATGAATCTGATGACGGTTCGTCTCACGCGGTCGGAAAGTAGTTGCAAACGCGGATTTTCCGCGTACCCACGGTTCATCTCTTCGTCGATCAAGGTGTCGACCGGGGTGCCGCCATTGAGTTGGCCACAAATGTAATGGGCTCGGGCGACGACACCAGTCACCTCACCGTCACTGGTGGGCGGAATCTGTTCTTGTTCGAGCAACGCCAAAAACTGATCCTGCTGGCTTGGGTCGGCGCCTGCCGCGCCGGCGAACATGACTGCGGCGGTCAGCAGCAGCACGGCGCTAGCCAGAGCGCCTGCAAGGCTGGTGATGCCGGTACGCACGGCAGTCACCAGACCATGATGTCTGCGGCGTCGCCAGGCAGTTCGTAGTCCCGAGTGTCTGGTCGTGGCCGCGGGCCGTGGATAACGATCTGTTGCATGGTGATCAACCCCTCTGTGTGAATCCATGACCGAATCCAGCCACGCACCGTCGTTCGGCGTCGACATAATCATCATGGCGTCGGCCGCCGGCGTCGAGCCAGCGGCCGGCGCCGCGCTCGGCCCGGGTCCACGACAACAAAGGTATGGAGATAGCAGATTAGGTGAGAGCGTTCTCGACATTTGGCAAGCCGTGATTGGCACGCAGTTCATACACAACAATCCACGCAGCTTGCCGGTCCATTACGGATTCGGTATCCCGGGTGTTAACGCTCCCGGTATGCCCGGTGTTACTTGCAACGCGGGTGCTGGTGGTCGTCGTGCGGGGACTGGTCGTCCCGGAATCTCCGGTGCTTCCGCGGGTCGCTCATCGGGCGGGACTCCTTCGGTCGGTAAAACAGGGTCGCCCCAAAAGCCGTTCGGCGTCATGTGGTCTTTGCAGAAATTCGTAGAGTTCATCACCACCATGTATTCCCGCCACAAGCCTGGCGGGTTAGGTGCCGGTGCCATCGCGCCGTCCGGACAGCGCCACGTACAGCTAAGAGCGCCGATACCTGCGCCACCGAATGCGAAGCTACCGCCGCCGTTAGCGGCACCGAGAATGCCGTTGACGCCGAAACCACCTGCCTCGCAATGCATATGCGAGCCGTTGATCTCGGTCGGGTAGTCGCAGAAGCCGCCCTGCCCGAACAAAGCGCCGCCACCGGACCCAACGCCGGGATACGGGCAGAGGTCGGCGTGAGCCGATCCGGCCGGGAGAAATATTGACGCAAAGAAGCCGAAAAATACCAATGAAGCGCAAGTAATGATTTTCTTCAAACTTCTCATGCGATTCCTGTACTCCAAGTGTGGGCCCGCTCATTCGCATTCTGCTCCGCCCCATCGCCCAACATGGACCGTTTGATCCAGCTTGCTCAATGAACGAATGCTCAACTCGGGGTATCAGGGATTGTGAAAGCGTCGGCTTGCCGGCACGGACGCGCGTCGGATGACGTCGGGTTTCGAGCTGGAACCCCTACGCGGGGTGATCGAAAGTTCCTTTACCTGCGGGAATTCTTTGTCGGGATCACTGCCGGGACGGACGTTCACACTTGCTTGGCGGCCAGTGCGGCCTCAGCCGCCTGAAGAGGATGCGTCGGCAGCAGCTGGGCGGCGAGCGCCAACAGCTGGTTGGCCAGATCCACTGGGCTGTAAGCGGCCGCTGCAGCGGCACGGTATTGGTCGATCGCCGACTCGACGGTGCCGGCGACATCGCCGCCTGTGATTAGCAGTTGACCGACACACAGCTGATAAAGTGACCCGAAAATCCAATGGAATTGGCCCTCCGTCCCCGCCGCTGGCGTGGCAGCGGACAAAATGTCGATACCGGCGTGCGCCATGTCGACGGCAAGCACGCCTTGGGGCCCGGCGAACTTCGTGGTCAAAGCCTCCAACTGGATAGCCAGTCCGAGTGCGCCGACACCCGCTAGGGCCGCGGTACTACAAGTCACCACCGCCTCCTGCGTGGCCCCGGGCAACAATGCCAGTGAAGTGGGGTCACCGGCCGAAAACAGCTGTCCAGCACGTGATATCGCGACCTGGGCGAACAGCGCCCAGTACTCGAATGCGACGGAGGCGGGCGGCGAAAACCAACGCATGGTAGCGGCAGCCAAGCCTTGGTTGGCAACATCCTGCTGCTGGACCAGCTGCGTGATGGCCTTGGCACGGTCGATGACGGGCTGAGGGCATTGATCGTGGTTGTCGGTGCAAACCGGATGGAGCGCGTCCCGGAAATCCAAGACGACAGGCGTCTGACAACCCTGATAACGGATTTCGATGAGTCCGTCGTGACCGCCGGGAGCGCTGAGCCATGGTCCGTCAGCGAGTGGCAGGGTGCTCAGGTCACTGCTGTCGTTCGGCCGACTCGGATCCGTTACCCTCGCCGAATACTTGTTGTCGATCGATGACAGCAGGAATTCGAAGCTCTCTCCGCCCGGCGCGTGAAACGTGTAGCCCTCGCCGTACGATAGGAAGCGAGGCAGGCCGGTGTTTTGTTTTATCGCCGACGCTTTGAACGCGTCGAAGGGCAATCCGTGCGCAACAGCGGTTTCCGCCTCTATCGCATAGATGAATCCCAAGCCGTACGGTTGACGAACATCCGCCGGGAACGAGGAGTTGGGGTCGGGAACCGTTCGATACATGGCGACGTAGAACCCGAGTTCGGTGAGATCGCAGAATATCCACGGACCCGATGGGACGAACGCACCGTCGCGAGATATCACGACGACGAGCTCCTCGCCGTTGACCGGAAATGTCACATACAGGTAGGTATCGTCGGACGCCAACGCCGGTGTGTCGATCGCGAAACTGCCTAGCGTCACCTTGTTTTCGAGTTCGAACGCGAGGCCGCCGGCGGTGTTGCCAAGCAACGCCACCCGGGCGATATTGACCGCTCCGTCTGGCTTCCCCGACCAGCCGAGGAACAGCGTGTTCTTGTGCACTGCCAACGCGGGCGCGTCGGGGCTCAGCTCGTTGAAAACGGTTTTGCCGCTAAACGTCTGGCCCTTGTCGGCGGAGGATGCCAGGTTCAGGTTGTCGTTCCCGGAGCCCTTCCACGCGATGAAGAGCGTGCTATCCAAAGATGCCAGCGCAGGTGCGTCGCCGGAGGTGTCGCCGAGCACCGTCTTGGCCTCGATCTTGAATCCGATGTTTCCGGCCGTGTTTCCTTCCAGAGCCACCTGGGCGATGTTGACGGCTTCATCGACTCCGGTCCATCCCAAGAAAATGGTGTGGTCGATGACGACCAGCGCCGGCTCGTGCTTGCTGCTCTCGTCGAGGGTGGTCTTGCCTCCAAACGTTTTACCGTTGTCTTCGGAGAACGCCAGGTTCAGGTTGTCATTGCCGGATCCCTTCCACGCGATGAACAGTCGATTCTCCAGGCATGCCACGGCCGGGCGGGCCTCACTGGGTTCACTTGAGGTCGACACCCCGGTGAGCGACTCAACCCCATCGATGCCGAACATGCAGGTGGTGTTCAGGTTGGCGCCTACATTGAGTTGCCCGTCCAATCCCGTCCAGCTCATGACCATGCCTCCGGGTCGGCGAGTGAGGCTTGGCGTCCACGGTGAGTGCTGGCCGGTCGTAATCCCCTCGGCGGGGCGAAGATTAGCGCCGGCCGCGAATCCGCGCAGGACGCCCTGATTGACCCCGATCGGTCGGATCGTCACTCCGTCGTCCTTGTTGGCGCGCAGCGGGTCATTGATGAAATCGTCGGGGTACGCCTCGAACCGGATCAGATCGGCGAAGGTGACGTTGTCGTCGATACGCGTCGGTATCAGCGTCGTAGCCTGGGCTCGGGACGTTTGTTCGTAGGCGGTCAACGGACCGATCCCGAGTTCGTCGTTGCCGTATCCGCTGTTGAGATCTACCCCTCCTGCCGAGATCAGGAACGACGGCGACTTGTAGTACAACTCCAAACCCCCCTCGGCGATGTCCGGTGACTTCGGGAGTTGAGGCCGGGTTCCGTGGTAAAAGCGGTGAAACGCAGGCGGATTCGCGTCGCCAAGCGCGATCTCGTACGCCGCCGCCGGAGGCCGATAACTGGACGTTCCGGCGATGAGGGCTTCCATGACGAGACTGTCCGGGATCGGTACAGGAGCACCGGTGTGGTCGGTCGCGCCGACGTAGGCAGCGAAGTAGGCTGCGACCTGGTCCGCCGAGTTAGAGAAGAGATCATTGAGGCCACCAGACTGATGATTGATCCTGGGCTGCTTGCGCCTAAATGGCCGGACAGATTTCAGGCGGTTACTCGACAACGCAAACTTCACCATGGTGTAGTCCAAAAGGATTCTCGCGCCGGTGGATACCTCGGGATCCTTCGCGAATTCGAACAGGTTCAGCAGCGCGTGGATCGACAACCGCGCGTAAGGGCGGGCATTGAACTCCAAGAAGTCGTGCTGGGCGATGGTCTGCATGAACTGTTTGAGCCACAATCCATTGGTCTTGTTGTCGAAGTTCGGCTCCGGATTGATTTCCTGCAGCAGCTGGTTTTCCAGATATCTGCTGCTCTCGATCATGAATAGGTGGTTTTCGGTTTCCGGCAAATCGTCGTAGACTCCCAACGCGAGCCCTTGGGTCGTCAGCCCGATCGAGGCCGGAATGGGCCCGTTAATCGGCAGTTGGAACGCGGAGTGATCGTTACTAATGAAGATGGTGTCTTGCGGCACGAGGACATCGCGAATGTAGTGCACGCCCTCTGTCGGGGACAACAGGTCTCGGTACCGGTAGACGATCGTCATCAACCCTTTGAGGGCCATGTCATAGTCCCGTGAGGTACCCACCAGGCCAGCTCCACGGTTGAGGCTTTCCAATATCGTTGGAGCCAGAAAGCCACTGGGGTTTTCTCCCGGTGAGCGGAAGCTCGAGTCAACACTTGCCGCGTGCAGGTGCGCCAGTAGCACGATCGTTTCGTTCTCGCCCGCTGTACGACTGATGATCCCCGACAGCGGGTTCTTGTAGGCGTAGTACCGGGCAAGTCCGAACGCACGCGCGGCATGGGTCGCGTACGCCATGGATGGGGTCGCTTCGGGCGATGGAGGGACCAGGTAGTCATCAGGTAGCACGGTTCGGTTTCCTTTAAGTTGGTGCGGTGTGGGCACTGGCCTAGCGCGCGTTGAGCCTTGACTATCGATTGCGGTGGTCTAGTTAGCGTCACTCCCACCACGTTCTGAAGGTTGGATTGATTGCAGACCTCGCAGCATGAACGCGACCAGCAATAGCGAGGTTGAATTCGGGGTGCCTTGGAACGTCGGCGCTTGAACGGCATCGTTCACAATGATCCACGGGGTTTCAGAACATAATCCCATTCGCTCGCATAGTTTTGCGCCTAGATCGCTGAATGCAGCGTCGGGATCCGAGGAAGACTGGCTTCATGAGCCATAGCGGTTTGATCAATCCGCTACCGCTACAGTGCTTCTGGACCGTTAAGCGTCGCCAGAAAGTCGGTTTAAGGTGTGCTATTCAACGCAATAATTCCCTTCACTTAGATGCCGTCTTTGCCGCTTCTACTAGGCTCCGCTCCCGCTGTGAGGCGTGCTCGATCTCGCCTATTTGTGCCAGACTCGACCACGTCAACCACAAAGTAGTTCCACACTGTGGCACTGCCACCAGTAGTCCGGTACTTAATTTCCAGATACCAGTAAACAAGTTCTCACAGGCTAAGTCGGTGTGAGGTGGACCGGTTTGGTGGTCCAGTCGCTACACGGCTTGGGTTTGGTGGGTGAACTCGGTTGGGGTGAGTTCGCCGTGGCTTAGTGGCCTTTAAGTGGAAATTGCCGTGCCAAATCAAAGTGTCGTAATGATTGTCGTGAGTGGGTACCCGGCCAGTATGGGCTTCAGCCGAGAAGCCCGCTGACCTGCAAGAACTTTGTCGGGCTGACAGGATTTGAACCTGCGACCACTTGACCCCCAGTCAAGTGCGCTACCAAACTGCGCCACAGCCCGGTGCCGGTGACGTCACCGGCAGCAGGGACAGAGCCTACCGTAGACGGCGCCGCGCGCCCCCACCCAAGCTGCTAACGCGTTGTCGGCTCGCTCAACTTGACCAGCATCTTGCCGATGTTGGCCCCGGTGAACAGTCCGTTCAGCGCATCGACGCATGACTCGATGCCCTCAAAGATGGTCTGGCGGGCGTTGATTCGGCCCTCGTGTCCCCACTTGCGAAGCGCGGCCGAGGCCTCGTCGAACCGCCCCCACTGATCGAGCGCATTGAATCCCTGCATGGTCGCGGTCTTGGACAGCAGATTCACGTAATTGACCGGTCCCGGGTGATCGCCGCTGAGGTAGCTGGAGATGATCCCGCAGAGCACGACTCGGGCATTCATGGCCAGCCGGCCGAGCACCGCGTCGAGGATGGGTCCGCCGACATTGTCGAAGTAGACGTTGACCCGATCTGGGGCAATGCTGTTTCAGCGCAGCCGGCACGTCGTCGTTCTTGTAGTCGATGCATGCGTCGAAGCCGAAGTCCTCGACCACCGCCCGGCATTTCTCCGGGCCGCCCGCGATACCCACCACGCGCGCGCCGGCGATCTTCGCGATCTGGCCCGCGATCGATCCGGTGGCACCCGCGGCGGCCGACACGACGACGGTGTCGCCGGCTTGCGGCTTGCCGACGTCGGTCATCCCGATATAGGCCGTCGCACCGGTCGGGCCGTACACCGACATGATCGCCAGTTGATCGCTTTCCCCGGGGATCGGCGTGCTGAACACGTCGTCGCGGATGATCACGTACTCCTGAAAGCCGGTCAGCGTGGTGATCACGTCGCCGACCGCATATGCGTCACACCGTGACGACACCACTTCGCCGATCCCGGCCGCACGAATCACCTCGCCCAACTGAACCGGCGGCAGGTAGCCCTGCTGGTCGTTGAGCCAGGTCCGCACCGCGGCGTCGAGGCCGACGTAGGTGGTGCGGACCAGCGCCTCGCCCTCGGCCGGCTCCGGCGCCGGCGTGGTCACCAGTTCGGTGTCCCCGGGCTGCACAAGCCCACTCGGACGACGGCGCAGCAGGATCTGGCGATTGGCTAGTTCGGGCACGAAGCAAAAGCTACCGAATGCGAATGACCCGCTAGCGGTGTTCGTGGTATGCGAGCATCGGTAGATGAAATCCGAGGATGACCCGGAGGCCCGTATCCGGGAGCTAGAGCAGCCGCTGGCCGACGCGGCGCGCGCTTCCGAAGCCGGAGCGAACCCGTCACCCGGCAAATGGGCGCCGCCGTCCGGTCCCCCTTTGCCGCCACCGTCCGGTCCTCCGATTCCGCCACCGTCCGGTCTCCCCATGTCGCCGCCCTCCGCTCCTCCCTTCTCGCCACTGCCGCCGCTGCCTTACAGCGACTCGTTCCCGGGCCCGGCGAGGCGCTCGCAGGGTCGAATTCTCTGGATCGCGATCGCCGTCTTCGTCATGGGCATGATCGCCCTGCCGATCGGCATCTTTTTCTTTAGCGCACATCAGGTTTCGCGTAGCGGCCTGCCCAGCATGTTCCCCATCCCGAGTTTTCCGTCGGTCAATCCCACCCCGTCCGGGACGATGCCGCACACGCCGGCCGCCGTCGCGTCGGCGACGCGCCGGCGGGTGACAACATCACCGTCTCCGGCATCAGCGAAAGCCGGACCATCGCCTGCAACGGAGGCAACGTCAGCGTCAGCGGAATCACCAACAATGTCGTGATCACCGGCCACTGCGCGAGCGTGACTGTGTCCGGCATCCAAAACCAGATCACCGTCGACGCGGCCGACACCATCCAAGCCTCAGGCTCCGGAAACCAGATCACGTACCACACGGGATCTCCGACCGTCGGGAATTCTGGTCTCAACAACGCCGTCAAAAAGGGCTGAGCCCCTAAGTCGCCAGCAGCCGGTAGAGGCCGATCAGGCCGACCACGACGATCGTGGCGCGCAACGCATTCGGTGACAGGCGACGCCCGTAGTGCGCACCCAGCCAGCCACCGACCAGGGAGCCGCCCGCGATGAGGCCGGCCGCCGACCAACTGACCCGGTCGAACGCCACCAACGTATAAGCCAGCGCCGCAACGATATTGACGAGCAACGCCAGTAGATTCTTGGCGGCGTTGGTCCGCTGCACCGACTCGGGCAGCAGAGCGCCCATCGCGCCGACGAGCATGATTCCCTGCGCCGCAGTGAAGTAGCCGCCGTAGACGCCGATCGCGAAGGTGCTTGCCACCAACGCGGCCATCCGGCGTGGCGACACCTCTTCGGCGGACCGCCCCGAGTCCTCGGCCCGCCGTCGCGCCCAGGTCTGAATCCGCGGCCCGACCACCACCAACGCCAGTGCCGCAATGAGCAGCACCGGAACCACGCGAGCGAAAACCTTGTCGGGCAGATGTAACAGCAGCCAAGCGCCCACGGCGGCACCCAGGACCGACGCGGGAATCTGCCAGCGCAGCCGGTCCCACTGGCCGCGCAGTTCTCGACGGTAGCCCCAGGTTCCCGACACGCTGCCCGCCACCAGGCCCACCGCGTTCGACATCGTCGCGGTCACCGGTGGATAGCCCATTGCGACCAGGGTCGGGAAGGTGATCAACGTGCCCGAGCCGACGACCGCGTTGATTGCGCCCGCGCCCAGACCGGCGAAGACGATCAGGATCGCATGATACGAGGACACCGAAAAGACCTTAGCTGCTGCGGTTTCGGTGCCGGTTTCGCCGTCAGTGGGACCGGGGTTTCCGCTTTTCGCGCACTCGCACATTGATGCGGATCGGGCTGCCTTCGAAGCCGAACGTCTCGCGCAGCCTTCGCTCCAGGAATCGGCGATAGCCCGCCTCCAGGAAGCCGCTGGTGAATAACACGAAGGTCGGCGGTCGCGCGGCGGCCTGCGTGGCGAACAGGATCCGCGGCTGTTTGCCGCCTCGCACGGGCGGCGGAGTCGCCGCCACCACCTCTTTGATCCACGCGTTCAACCGGCCGGTTCCGATTCGGGCATCCCACGACGCCAACGCGTTCTCCAGCGCCGGCACCAACTTCTGCACCGCCCGGCCGGTCTTGGCGGAGATGTTGACGCGCTCCGCCCACCGCAGTTGCACGAGCTCGCGGTCGATTTCGTTGTCCAACTGGTAGCGGCGTTCCTCGTCGACCAGGTCCCACTTGTTGTATGCCAGAACCAGCGCTCGCCCGGACTCGACGACCATCGACAGCACCCGCTGATCCTGCTCGGTCAACGGCACCGAACCGTCGATCAGCACGATCACCACCTCGGCGGCGTCGATCGCGCCGTGGGTACGCACCGAGGCGTAGAACTCGTGGCCGCTGGCCTGGCCGACTTTGCGTCGCAGACCGGCTGTGTCGATGAAACGCCAGATCTTGCCGTCCAATTCGATCAGCGAGTCCACCGGATCGACGGTGGTGCCGGCGACGTCGTGCACCACCGAACGCTCATCGCCCGCCAGCCGGTTCAGCAGCGAGCTCTTGCCGACGTTGGGCTTGCCGACCAACGCCACCCGTCGCGGACCGCCTTGGCCGGAGCCCAATTCCGCGACCTCCGGCAGCACGCCGATGAGCGCGTCGAGCAGATCGGCGACGCCACGACCGTGTATCGCGCTGACCGCATAAGGCTCCCCGACACCCAGTGACCACAACGCGGCGGCGTCGGATTCGCCCTTGTCGCTGTCGACTTTGTTGGCGGCCAGAAACACTGGCTTGCCCGAGCGGCGCAAGAGACGTGCGGCCGCCTCGTCATCGGCCGTCGCGCCGACGACGGCATCCACCACCAAGATGATGGCGTCGGCGGTACGCATGGCCACCGCGGCCTGTTCGGCCACCAGTCGCTGCAAGCCCTTGGCGTCGGGCTCCCATCCCCCGGTGTCCTGCACCACGAAGCGGCGGCCGGTCCACAACGCGTCGTAGGAGACGCGGTCACGGGTCACCCCGGGCACATCCTGGACCACGGCTTCGCGCCGACCCAAGTATCCGGTTGACCAACGTCGACTTACCGACGTTCGGCCGGCCGACTATCGCCACCACCGGTGGCGGACCGCTGGCTTCGTCGTCGAGCGATTCGATGAACTCGGTTGATTCCCAGTCGCTTTCGTCAGCCCAGGTGCCGTCGTCAGTCATTGGCGCCGCTCCTCAATCCCGGCTCCGCCGGCATATCGTCGTCGGCGGACATCACCGGGTTGCCTCACTTCTCTGCTTGACCAAATCCAAGAGGTGGTCGATCACTTCGGACTCGGTCATCTCGCTGGTATCGACGATCACAGCATCCGTGGCGGCGCGCAGCGGCGATACCGCGCGCGTCGAGTCCAGGTGATCGCGGCGGCGCACGTCAGCGAGCACGCTGTCGTAGTCGTCGGGCAGGCCGGCGGCGACGTTCTGGTCATTGCGACGACGTGCGCGCGTTTCGGCCGATGCGGTCAGAAAAATCTTGACATCGGCGTCCGGCAGGACCACGGTGCCGATGTCGCGGCCTTCGACCACGACGCTGTCCGGCCCGGCGGCCAGGCCGCGCTGCAAATCGACCAGTCGCGCGCGGACCGCGGCGACCGAGGACACGGCCGAGACTGCCTTGGTGACCTCATCGCCGCGGATCTCCGACGAAACATCTTCGCCGTCAAGGTAACTGCGGTCTGTGTCGGGATCATGCCCTACCGAGATGTTCGCCGCGGCCGCGGCCACCTGCACGGCGGCTTGATCGGTCGGGTCGACTCCGGCACGCAGCACGGCCAGGGTGGCGATGCGGTACATGGCGCCGGTGTCGAGGTAGCGGGCGCGCAGTACGCGCGCCAATCCTCTTGATACCGAAGACTTTCCGGTGCCAGCCGGACCGTCGACGGCGACAACTGTGCTCAGTGCCGGATGGTTCGCGCCACTCCCGTCACTCACTCCGTTCGTTCCGCTCACAGGCCTACCGCTTTGTAGAGATCGCCGATCTCGCTGCGGCGCAACGCGCGGATGCTGCCCGGCCGCTGCTCGCCCAGTGTCACCGCGCCGAGGTCGGTGCGGACCAGGGTCTGAACCGGAAAGCCGACGGCGGCCAACATCCGGCGCACGATCCGTTTGCGTCCCTCGTGCAGCGTGATCCGGATCAGTGTCTTGCCGGGGATGGCATCCACCACGGCGAAATCGTCGACGGCGATCGGCCCGTCATCCAATTCGATTCCGGCGCGCAACTTCTTGCCGAGCCCGCGGGGCACCGACCCGTTCACGGTGGCCAGATACGTCTTGGGTATTTCGTAGGACGGGTGCATCAGACGGTGTGCCAATTCGCCGTCGTTGGTCAGCAGGATCAGACCTTCGGTCTCAGCGTCGAGGCGCCCGACGTGGAACAGTTTCTTGTTGCCTCTGACCCGCTGCTCGACCAGGTCGCCGATGCACGGTCGGCCGCGATCGTCCGACATCGTCGAGTGCATACCCTGCGGCTTGTTCAGTGCCAGGTACACCAGCGATTCGTCCAGGATCACCCGCGCACCGTCGACGCGGATCTCGGATGCATCCGGGTCGACCCGGGTGCCCAGCTCGGTGACCACCTGACCGTCGACTTCGACACGGCCATCGATGATCATTCGCTCGGCAACCCGCCGGGAGGCAATTCCGGCCTGCGACAACACTTTTTGCAGGCGAACCCCATCGGGCTCATTGGCGGCGGCCATCAATCGTGATCCACGTCGAAGGACAACGGCGGGTCGTTGGAGACCGAGCCGCCGGAGAGTTTCACGAAACGTGGCTCAACGTCCAGGGATTCGCTGAGGTCGTCGATCATGTCGACATCGGGGAGCAGCGGCGCGATATCGGGAAGATCCGTCAGCGACGACAGCCCGAGACGTTCCAGGAACAGCTCCGTGGTTGCGAACGTCACCGCGCCGGTGTCGGTGTCATTGCCCGCTTCGGTGATCAGCCCGCGCGCCAGCAGGGTGCGCATCACCGCGTCGACGTTGACACCCGCGGACCGCGCTCACCCGCGCTCGCGTCACCGGCTGCCGATAGGCCACCACGGCCAGTGTCTCCAAGGCCGCCCGGGTGAGCTTGGAGCGGGACCCGTCCAGCAGCAGTCGCTCCACGTACGGCGCGAACCGGGCCCGGGTGTACATCCGCCATCCCCCGCCGGCCTCACGCAGGTCGATGCCGCTGTCCTGCGTCGGTGAGCTCGTCGGCCATCAGCGCGCAGCTTGGCCGCCACCCGATAGGCCGGTTGCTCGGTGGCAGCGGCCAGCGCCTCGACGGTCACCGGGGTGTCGACCACCAACAGCAGCGCTTCGAGCACCGCACCCAGCTCGGCGTCCTCGAGCTCGGGTGCCGTCGCGACGTCGATGCCCAGGTTGACATCGGAGTCGAGATCGGATGCGTCGACGGGCACGTCGGTCTCTCGGGCTGCGTCGATGCTCACGTCGGCATCGAACGGTTGGCTCATGAGTATTCGTCCCGCAATTCTGCGCTGGTCGGCTGTTCTCCGGTCCACGAAACCTGGAGCACACCAAGCGGTTCTGACTGGTCGAATGCTACCGCCCGGGAGCGGATACAGCTCGAGCAGAGCCAGGAAGCGGCCGACGATCTCGATGGGCTCGCAATCGGCGACGAGGTCGGAAAACGACGCCCACTGCCCGATCCCACGCTGCTCCAGGAACCACAGCAGCCGCTTGGCTTGCTCTGGAACCGATACGTACACCTGGTGCAGATGTTCGGTGCCCACCGTCGGCACCGGCCGCGGGGTGAAGGCGGTCGCGGCGATCTCGGCGAACGCGTGTGCGTCGACGCCCAGCATCACCTCGGGCAGCAGGTCGGCGAACTGGTCCTCCAGCGACACCGCGCGTGGATAGCTCCGCAGCGCGGCGGCCTCCAGTTCGGCGAACATCACGGCGACGTGCTTGAACGCCCGGTACTGGAGCAACCGGGCGAACAGCAGGTCGCGGACTTCCAGCAGCGCCAGATCTTCCTCGTCGTCGACCCGGCCGGACGGCAGCAACCGGGCGGCCTTGAGGTCGAGCAGCGTCGCGGCGACGACGAGGAATGCGGTGGTCTCCTCGAGTCCCAGCTCGGAACCGATCGCGCGGGTGTAGGCGATGAAATCATCGGTGACCTGGTGCAGCGCCACCTCGGTCACATCGAGGCGGTGGGCGAAAATCAGCTGCAGCAGTAGGTCGAACGGCCCCTCGAAATTGGTCAACCTGACCTGGAAGCCGTTCTGGGGTGGTGCCTCGCAGGTCGCGCCGCCGTTCACGCGCCGAACCGGTCGATCACCTCGCGGGCCAACGCGCGGTAGGCGGCCGCGCCGCCCGATCTCGGGGCCCAGGAGGTGATCGGTTCGCCGGCGACGCTGGTCTCCGGGAAGCGGACGGTACGGGAGATGACGGTGTCGAACACCAGATCGCCGAACCGCTCCACCACCCGGGCCATCACCTCACGGGAGTTCACGGTTCGCGGGTCGAAGCGAGTGATCAAGATGCCGCTGATGTCCAGCTTCGGGTTGAGCCGATCGCGCACCTTCTCGACGGTGTCGGTCAGCAACGCCAGACCGCGCAGCGAGAAGAACTCGCACTCGGTCGGGATGATGACGCCGTCCGAGCACGCCAATCCGTTGACGGTCAGCAAGCCCAGCGACGGCTGGCAGTCGATCAGGACATAGTCGTAGCGGTCCAGCACCGGGTGCAGCGCACGGGCCAGCGTCTGCTCGCGGCCCACCTCGTTGACCAGCTGGATCTCCGCCGCGGACAAGTCGATGTTGCTGGGCACCAGGTCCAGATTCTTGACCCGGGTGTGCATCAGCACGTGGTCCAGCGACACCCGCGGCTCGACCAGCAGGTTGTGGATGGTGTGTTCCAGCTCGTAGTGCGGCACACCGAGGCCCGCAGACAGGGCTCCCTGCGGATCGAGGTCCACCAGCAAGACCCGGCGGCCGTATTCGGCGAGGGCGGCGCCGAGATTGATCGTCGACGTGGTCTTTCCCACGCCGCCTTTCTGGTTGCACATCGCCACGACCTTGGCCGGCCCGTGCGAGGTGCGCGGCTTGGGTTCGGGGATCGCCCGCGATGGACGCCCGGTCAGGCCGACTTCGGTGCCGCTGTCGGCGTCGTCAGTCATACCCGGCTGCAGCTCGGCAGCATGAATCGCCACAGCGTGCGCGGCGGTCGGGAAATGACGGACATCGCAGCAGAGTCTAACGGGTATACGCGCCCGTGCCAGGAGACCCGCAACAACGTCACCAGCGAATTTGGGGGCGCCCCGGCTGGATCGCCCAGCGGGCTAGGGTGGCGATCATGAGTCTGAAGCAGCGCATCCCCCTGCTGCGGTGGTCGTTCTGGCGGATGGCGACCGGCGCCCGCAACATCACCACCACGGGCCAGATCGGCGACGGCCGTGAAGCCGCCGCGGTCGAGTACGTGCTCGCCCATGCTCGGGCGGGCGATATCGACGACGTCATCGCGACCATCGACCGGTTCGCCTACGAGAAGTCGATGCTGATCAATGTCGGCGACGAGAAGGGCGCGCTGCTCGACGCAGCTGTACGGCGGGCCGCCCCGAAGCTCGCCCTCGAGCTCGGCACCTACTGCGGTTACGGGGCGCTGCGCATCGCCCGGGCGGCTCCGGGAGCCCAGGTGTACTCCGTCGAGCTTGCCGAAGCCAACGCCGCCAACGCCCGCCGCATCTGGGCGCATGCCGGCGTCGCCGACCGGATCACCTGCGTGGTGGGCACCATCGGCGACGGCGGCCGCACCCTCGATGCGCTGGCCGGCGATCACGGCTTCGGTTCTGGCGCACTGGATTTCGTGTTCCTCGACCACGACAAGGACGCCTATCTGGTCGATCTGCTGAGCATTCTCGAACGAGGCTGGCTGCACACCGGCTCGATCGTGGTGGCCGACAACGTCCGGGTTCCGGGCGCGCCGAAGTACCGCGAATACATGCGTCAGCAGCAGGGCAAGCTATGGAACACCACCGAGCACAAGGCGCACGTGGAGTACCAGAGCCTGGTCTCAGATCTGGTGCTGGAGTCGGAGTACCTGGGCGGCTAGCGCGCCCGCGGGTGAGCTTCGGCCCAGACTTCGCGCAGCGCGTGCACGGTGACCATCGTGTAGATCTGCGTGGTGGTCACCGACGCGTGTCCCAGGAGTTCCTGCACGACGCGGACGTCGGCCCCGCCTTCGAGGAGATGCGTCGCGAACGAATGCCTCAACGTGTGCGGTGATACGCCGGAGGTGATGCCGGCCCGCTCCGCGGCGTCCTGCAGCACCTGCCACGCGCTCTGGCGCGACAGCCGGCCGCCGCGGGCATTGAGGAAGATGGCCGGGGTGCCCCGGCCGCGACGCGCCAAATCCGAACGCCCGCGGACCATATAGGCGTCCAACGCCTGCACCGCGGGCCGTCCGATCGGAACCAGCCGCTGCTTACCGCCCTTGCCGCGCAGCAGCACCGAACGGGCGTGGGTGTCGATGTCGTCGACGTCGAGTCCGACCGCTTCGGAAATTCGCGCGCCGGTGGAGTACAGCAACTCGAGCAACGCGCGATTCCGCAGGGTCAGCGGGCCGTCGGACGGACTGTCACCGCCGGCGCCGGCCAGCAGCGCGAGCACCTGATCGAGGCTGAGGCTCTTGGGCAGTCGACGACCCGGCGTCGGCGGCTTGACGGCCTGCGCGACATCGAATTCGGCCAGTCCCTCCGCCGCGGCGAACCGATGGAATCCGCGCACCGCGATCAGGGTCCGCGCGGCCGACACCGCCGACAGCGGTACGACACCGGAGTCCGGGTCCCCGCGGCGCAGAGCCATCAGGAATTCGCTGACGTCGTCCTCGGTGACCTTGGCCAGGTCGTCGACGCCGCGGCTGGTCAGGTGTTCGAAGTAGCGCCGCAGATCCCGGCGATAGGAGCTCAACGTGTTGGCCGCGACACCCCGCTCGATCGTCAGATGATCGAGGTATCCCTGCAGCTGGCCCTCCAGCGGCGGCGCCAGCGTCGTCATCTCGGCGGCCTTCCGTGCGCGGAACGCCGTCGGCCGGTCGATCCACGGCGCGTCCACCGGCCGCGGCTCCGCGATACCCTCGCAGACCGCGTAAGCCGCCAAAATCCCGCCCACTGCAAGGGAATTGACGATCTCACCGCTGAACACCCGCTGCACCGCCTCGGCGATCGGATACCACTCCAAGGTCATGTCGGCTTCTTCGTCGTGCGCCTCGGGCCGCTCGACCTCGGTCAAGCCGGTGGCCAGATAAACCCGCACCGACTCGTCGCTGAAGCCGGGCGCGGAATCCAGGTCGACCAGCACCTGCCAGGTCTCCGCCTCGCAGGCCGACCTCCTCGCGGAGTTCGCGGGCCGCGGTCAGATGCGGGGCCTCGCCGTCGACGTCGAGCAGCCCGGCGGGCAACTCCCACAGCCGTCGACCGAAAGGGTGGCGGTATTGGTAGACCAACGGGATCCGGCCATCGTCGTCCATGGCCACGATCGCCACCGCGCCGAAATTCTCGACGACTTCGCGGGTCACGACGTTGCCGCCAGGCATCCGGACCTGGTCGATCCGCAACGCGAAAATCTTTCCGGTATGCAGGATTTCGGACGAGGTCGTCTCGAAGACGTGCTCACCCACGGGTGACGGGTTCGGGCTCAGACAGCGACGACTCGGCGCCATCGTGTTGCTCGCTGCCGTTGGCCCGCCGCTCCGGAATCTCCAGGGACAGCCGCTCGCCCGCCTTGTACTCGATCGCCGCGCCGATGAAGCCGGTGAACAGCGGATGCGGCCGAGTCGGCCGGCTCTTGAGTTCAGGATGCGCCTGGGTACCGACGACGAATGAGTGCATCTCCGGCGGATACTCGACGAACTCGACCAGATGCCCGTCGGGAGAGGTCCCGGAGAATCTCAGGCCGCTTTCGGCGATGCGATCCCGGTACGAGTTGTTGACCTCGTAGCGGTGCCGATGCCGCTCGGACACCTCGGTCGACTGATATGCCTGCGGCGACAATGGAGCCCGGCTTCCAGCACCGCCGGATATGCGCCCAGCCGCATGGTGCCACCGAGGTCGGCCTCGCCGGCGACGATCTCCTCCTGATCGGCCATCGTGGAGATGACCGGGTCCGGGGTGTCCGGATCGAACTCCGCGGAGTTGGCTCCGGTCAGACCGACCGAGCGCGCGGCCTCGATCACGATGCACTGCATGCCGAGGCAGAGTCCCAGGACGGGCAACCCGCGCGCCCGCGCATGCGAGATGGCGCCGATCTTGCCCTCGATGCCCCGGATGCCGAATCCGCCGGGGATCAGCACACCGTGGACATCCTCGAGCACCGCGGCCGCTCCGCTTGCGCGTCTCGCAGTCGTCGGAGCCCACCCAGCGAATCTCGACCTTCGCGCGGTGCTTGAACCCGGCCGCCCGTAACGCCTCGCTCACCGAGAGATAGGCATCGGAGAGGTCGATGTACTTGCCGACCAACGCAATTCGCACGGTCTCCTGCGGATCGTGCACTCGGCGCAGCAGGTCGTCCCATTCGGTCCAGTCGACGTCGCGGAACGGCAGGTTGAGCCGGCGGACCACGTAGGCGTCCAACTCCTCGCGGTGCAGAACCTTCGGGATGTCGTAGATCGACGGCGCGTCGGGGGTGGAGATGATGCCGTCGATGTCGACGTCACACATCAGCGCGATCTTGTTCTTCAGCGGCTCGGGAACGTCGCGGTCGCAGCGCAGGATCAACGCGTCCGGGGTGATACCGATGCTGCGCAGCGCGTCCACCGAGTGCTGGGTCGGCTTGGTCTTCAGTTCTCCCGACGGCGCCAGGTACGGGATCAGCGACACGTGCAGGAAGAAGACGTTCTCCCGACCGAGGTCGTGGCGCACCTGCCGCGCCGCCTCGAGGAAGGGCTGCGACTCGATATCGCCGACGGTGCCGCCGATCTCGGTGATGACCACGTCCGGCCGGCTGCCGTCGGCGTCCGGCTCGGCCATCGCCAGGATGCGGCGCTTGATCTCGTCGGTGATGTGCGGGATGACCTGGACGGTGTCGCCGAGGTACTCGCCGCGGCGCTCCTTGGCGATGACCGTCGAATACACCTGTCCGGTAGTGACATTCGCCGACCCGGACAGATCGCGGTCGAGGAAGCGCTCGTAGTGGCCGACGTCGAGGTCGGTTTCGGCGCCGTCCTCGGTGACGAACACCTCGCCGTGCTGGAACGGGTTCATGGTGCCCGGATCGACGTTGAGGTAGGGATCGAGTTTCTGCATCGTCACCTGCAGCCCGCGCGCGGTCAGCAACTGTCCGAGGCTGCTCGCGGTCAGTCCCTTACCGAGCGACGAGACGACCCCGCCGCTGACGAAGAGATGCTTGGTGGCGGTCTGCGGATGCTTTCGCAATGTGGCGACCTCCGTGAAGACGGCGCAGGGCTAGCCTCTGGTGAGGGCTGTTTTCCAGCTTTGGGCCTGCCGACCCACGGAAACCCACCCTAACAAACACTGCACCGCCGCGTCGTCGCTGACACGCCCGGCGGCGCCGGCTGCACGTGGCTATTGCGCGACGGTGAGTCCGGTGTTGCGGTGGCCGGTGCCGTACTGCCCGGTGCGGCCACCGTTGATCAGGTCGGCCACGCCCAGGACCGCGGTGACTCGGCCGGATTCGGCGTCCACGTCGTCGACGGTGCTGATCACCGGGGTCACCGCGGCGTCGGCGCGGGCCACTCCGACCGCGGCGGGCCCGTCCGGACGAGCCGTCCCGTCCGGCCAGCAGCACACCCGAACCGTGGGGTGCGAGCGCAGCGGCGAACCGCGCCACGCTGACGCCCTGATTACCGGCGTCGTTGCCCAGCGCGCCGCCGGTGATCGACCGCAGCGGCATTCGCCGCGCCGATGTGCTGGTTCCCGTAGCCGATGAAGCCGGTGTCGCGCAGCGCCGCCAGCACGGTGTCGCGTTGCGCGTCGTCGACCGGAGGGACGGCGGGATCGCGGTTGATCAGCAGCGCGATGCCCAGCAGGTCGCCGGCCTGCGATCCCTGGTCGACGAGTTTGGTGCTCAGCTGGGCGCCGGCGGGCAGGACCGACGAGTTGACCACCGAATGCAGCTTCTCCGCCGAGTTGGCGTCGACGAACTCCTGCGTCAACGTCACCGTGCCGGTGACCGCTCCGCCCGGCCTGTCCGACGACCTTGGACACCGCGTCGACGTCGTCGTCCTTGGCGTCCGGAGCGCGGAAGATGACCAGCGATTTGCCGTTCAGTGCGTCATGCACCATCCGGCCTGCCATCTGGGCATCGAAAGCGTTGGCAGAACCAAGCTTTGCGTTCAGGACGTTCTTCTCGTCGTTGAGCGCGTTGACCTGGCTGTGCAGATTCCGGGTCTCGTCTCGCAATCCGGAGACCATCATGTTGGAAAGAAATCCCGATCCGAGAACGACTCCGACCGCCAGCGCCAGAAATACAGCGGCCAGCGAAATCGCATGCTGACGTAGAGATATCACGTCGCCACCGTCCTAGTGGATCCAGTGCTGCAACCAGAGCGAGAAGTGAGTTCCAGTACGTGGCGGCCCAGTGCAGCACCACCGTGTCGGTACGCGACACCCACAGCGCGGCGATGATCGAGATCAGCATCGTCAAGATCAGCAGTGCGATCGCGCCGCCGGAAATTCGGTTGTGGTACAGCGTGGCAACGGCTTTGGCGTCGACAACTTTCTCTCCCACCCGCAGCCGGGTGAGGAAGGTCGACGGGTTGCTCTGCTGACGGGTCCGGTCGAAGAACGTCTCGATGTTGGCCCGGTGGCCCGCGGTCACCAGCAACGCGGCGCCGTGGTGGTCGGCCAACAGCAGAGCCAGGTCGGCCGGCGAGCCCGCGGCGGGGAACGTCATCGCTCCGACACCGAGATCCTGGATCCGTTCCAGGCCGGGCGCGTGGCCGTCGGCGTCGGCCGGAAGCACCACCTGAGCGCCGCACTTGAGGACCTCGGTCGCTCAGAGTCGCTGGGATCGCCGACGATGAGCTGCGGGCGATATCCGGCCTTGCGCAACACATCTGCGCCGGTGCCGGCGCCGATCAGGACCGGCTGATATTCCTTGATGAACGGCTTGAGCCGCTTGAGGTCCTCGGCGGCGTCTTCGTCGTCGGCGACCACGACGACGTGGCGGCGGCGCAGTTCGATGTCGACGTCGGGAATGCCGATCCCGTCGATCAGCAGCGGGCTCTCGCTCCGGATGAACTCGATGGTGTTGCCTGCGAACGCTTCCAGATGGGAGACCAGTCCGCTCTTGGCTTCCTGCATCAGGTCGGCGATCTCTTCGTCGGTGCGCTCGGTGCCGCGAATCAGTCGGCGGTCCCCGGCGTAGACGCCGCCGTTGTAGAGGCGGACCTTCGAGCCGTCTTTGACCTTCTTGAAGACCTCGGGGCCGGTCTCGTCGATCAGCGTGACGCCGTTGGCCAACAGCACCTCGGGTCCCAGGTTGGGATAGCGGCCCGACACCGACGGGGATGCGTTGACCACCGCGGCGATCTCGGCGTCGACGAGCGCGTCGGCGGTGATCCGGTCCAGGTCCAGCACGTCGAGGACCACGATGTCGCCGGGGCACACCCGGCGCAGCAGTCGGTCGATGTCGCGGTCGACCCGGGCGGTGCCGACGACACCCGGCCGCGAGGTATTGCGGGACAGCAGTGAGGACAAGGTGGTGGTCACGCTCATGGAGGCGATTCTGTCGGTGAACCCGAGTATGAGCGGGGAGGCGCGCCGTAACAACAGCCTCAGAAGTTATATCGTGTCACATCTGTCACAGGCTTAGGTGCGCTTTTCAGGTCGCAATACGGTCACAGTCTGCGGCCTCGAGCAGCTCGCGGGCGTGGGCGCGCGCGGTGTCCGAATCACCAAGTCCGGCCAGCATTCTGGCGAGCTCGGCAACCCGGTCGTCGCCGTCGAGGCGTCGCACTCCGCTGGCCCCGTTCTTGCCGTTGGTGTCGACCATGAGGTGGATATCGGCGTAGGCCGCGACCTGTGGCAGATGCGTCACCACGATGACTTGCCGGTTGCGGGCCAACCGCGCCAGGCGCCGACCGATCTGCACCGCCGCCCGTCCGCCGACACCGGCGTCGACCTCGTCGAACACCATCGTGGTGCCCGTCGTCGACGCGGCCAGCACGACTTCCAGGGCCAGCATCACCCGAGACAATTCGCCGCCCGAGGCGCTCTTCGCCAGCGGCAACACCGTCATACCCCGATGCGCGGCGAAGCCGAACTCGACCAGGTCGACGCCATCCCCGCCGGCATGGGCTTGCGTGCCGGAGGCAAGCGTCAGCGCCGCGGGATCGTCAGCAGTGGCCGGCATGGTCGACACCGTGATGGTGAACTCCGCGTCCGCCATCGCCAGGCCGGACAGCTCACCGGTGACTTCCTTGGCCAGTCGCTTGGCGGCCTGGGTGCGCGCTTTGCTGAGTTCGGCTGCTGCACTTGCTAATTCGACTGCCAGCTCGTCGACGTGTCGTTGCAGGCCGGCCAACGCCTCTTCGGAGACATCCAGCTGAGCCAACCGGTCTCGCGCTTCGCGGGCCCACTGCAACACCCCGTCGATGTCGGCGGCGTACTTGCGGGTGAGTGTGCGCAGCTCCGCTTGCCGGGCCAGCTTGGCGTCCAACGTGCTGGCGTCGGAGGGCAATTCGCTCAGGTAGCCGCCGAGCTCGCGCGCGGCATCGCCGACCACCGAGACCGCTTCCTCGAGTTGAGTGGCCAGTGCTCGCAGCGTCGAGTCATCGGTCGACTCCAGCGCCGTCTTGGCTCGCGCCAGATTGTCGGCCGCCGACGCCGACTGCGCCGTCGGGTCGGCGGTGGCCTCATCCCCCGCGCCGGCCAACGCGACGCGCGCGCCGGATGCGGCCTCGCGTAGCGCGTCCAACTCCGAGAGCCGGCGGATATCGCTGACGAGCGCTTCGTCTTCGCCGGGTGCGGGATCGACGGTGTCGATCTCGTTGCAGCGCGAACTTCAGCCGGTCGGCCTCCTGCGCCAGTTCGCGCGCCCGGTTGCTGCGATCGACGTAGTCACGCCGCGCCGTCTGCCACGCGTCGCGCAGTTTGCGGTACTTCTCCAGACGGGCGTCGACGCCGGCGAACCGGTCGAGTGCCCCGCGCTGCTCGTCGGGCCGCATCAGCCGTAATTGGTCG
The DNA here is from genome assembly GCA_963796825.1 of uncultured Actinomycetota bacterium. GTDB lineage: Bacteria > Actinomycetota > Actinomycetes > Mycobacteriales > Mycobacteriaceae > Mycobacterium. The sequence continues at coordinate 702,511 of CAWCNE010000001.1, read as the reverse complement.
TTCTGTCCGTGCAGGGTCAGCAGTTCGGCGGTGAAGCCGCTCAGCGATTTGGCCGGCACGCTGCGCCCGCCGAGGTAAGCCCGCGAAGGGCCGTCGCGGCTGACCGAGCGCAGCGCGATGATGCTGCCGTCCTCGTCGCGTTCGGCTCCTGAGCCATCCAGCATCTCGTCGAGCTAGCGCCGCTGCCTTGTCGTCGAGATCGACGGTGGTGAACCGCCCCTCGACGACGGCGCGCTCGGCGCCGGAGCGCACCCGGTTGGCGTCGGCACGGGCCCCGCCGAGCAGGTGCAGGCCGGTCACCACCATCGTCTTGCCGGTGCCGGTCTCCCCGGTCAAAACCGTTAGCCCGCTGTCGAATTCGGCGGTCGCGACGCTGATGGCGCCCAGCGACTCGATCCGAATCTCGGAAAGCACCGTTACCGTCCGCGCCAGCCGGTGACCGGAAGCCGGAACTTGCGCACCAGACGATCGGTGAACGGCGCGCTGTCCAGCCGCGCCCATTTCACCGATACGTCGCAGCGCTGCACCTCCAACCGCGCGCCGGCGGGTACCCGCATCTCACGGCGACCGTCGCAGAACACCAGGGCGTCGTGTCCGTCGGCCTCGATCTCGATGGCGATGCGAGCGTCAGGGCTGGTCACCATCGGCCGGGCGAACAATGCGTGCGCGTTGTTCGGCACGACCAGCAACGCCTCCAGATCGGGCCACAGGATGGGGCCGCCTGCCGAGAACGCGTAGGCCGTGGACCCGGTGGGCGTCGACACCAGAACGCCGTCGCACCCGAATGTCGACACCGGCCGCCCGTCGACCTCGAGGACGACGCCGAGCACTCCGAGCCGCGGACCCTTTTCCAGGCTCGCTTCGTTGAGCGCCCATCCGCTGCAGATGACCTCGCCCTTGACCCGCACCGTGATATCCAGCGTCAGACGCTCTTCGAGGCGATAGCTGCGCGCAACCACGTGCTCGAGCACGCTGTCGATCGCCTCGGTCTCTGCTTCGGCGAGGAAGCCGATCCGGCCCAGATTGATGCCCAGCACCGGCACGTTCGCGTTGCGGGCAAGCTCGGCGGCCCGCAGAAACGTGCCGTCGCCGCCCAGGCCGATGACCAGCTCGCAACCCTCGGCAGCGTCGGGCTCGGCGTCGACGAGCTCGATGTCGACGCCCAAGGCGCGCACGTCGTCCGGCCCCAGCGGAACCGGGCCGCGATCAACAGCCTCGGCCGACAGCACCCGGAGACCAATATTGTTGTCGCTCAACACTTTTTCAACCCGCCGGGCAGTCTCGGTCGCTTCCGCGCGTCCGGTGTGAACCACCAGCAGGACAGTGCGCTCATCGCGTCATTGCGGACCTGCCTCAACCGCCCCGCGGACGGCGCGACTCCAGCTCATCAGCAGACAAACCCCGATCGGTTTCGGCGCGTAACCACAGGAAGTATTCAACGTTGCCCGATGGGCCCGGCAGCGGGCTGGGGGTCACCCCGACGGCGTGCCATCCCAGCTCGTCCGCGCGACGGGCGACGTTGAGCACCGCGCCTGCCCGCAGATCGGGACTGTGCGACGACCCCGCCGGCCCCCACCTGCCCTTTGCCCACCTCGAACTGCGGCTTCACCATAGGAACGATATCCGCGCCGGGCGAGGCGCATCCAGTCAGCGCAGGCAACACCGTGTTCAGCGAGATGAACGACAGGTCGGCGACGATCGTGTCGACCTTGCCGCCGATCGCTTCCGGCGTGAGTTCTCGCACGTTGGTTCGCTCGACGACCACCACCCGCGAGTCTGATCGCAGCGACCAGGCCAGCTGGCCGTAGCCGACATCGACGGCGACCACTTCCCGGGCACCACGATCCAGCAGGACTTCGGTGAATCCGCCCGTCGAGGCCCCCGCGTCCAGACAGCGTCGACCGTCCACGTCAATGCCGAAGGCGTCGAGCGCACCGATGAGCTTGTGGGCGCCCCGAGACACCCAGCCGCGTTCAGCGTCGCCGGCGACCTTCAGTGCCGCGGTGGCCGCGACGGCTGTGCCCGGCTTGACGGCGGGCATCCCGTCGATGCTGACCTTGCCGGCGCCGATCAACTCCGCGGCCTGCTGGCGCGATCGGGCCAGACCGCGCCGGACCAGCTCGACATCAACACGGGTACGCCGCGGCACAGTGGCCTCAGGCCTTCTCCGCCGACTCCAGCGCCTGCACCAGCATGTCGTGCGCCTCGGAAAGCTGGCGCGCGAGCTCTTCGAGATCGGCTTCGGAGGGCATCCTCTCGGGGTTGGCAGGATCCGGTAGCTCCGCGAGGATGGCGTCGATCCGTGCGCGAATCTCATCAGGGTCGGTAGTAATGGCGCCACTCCTCCTCATCGCGCTTCGCTCTGCATCGTCGTCGGCGCGAGTCATCGCCTTAGTACGCTATCGGATTCAGGCCAAGGACCACCGTTGAAGGGCTTCGCGCGCGGCGTCGTCGCCGGCCTCGACGGCGACGCTCTGTCCGTCGCGGTGGCTTGACCAGACCGCATGCGCGACGGCACGGACAATCGAGAGCCCGTCGCCCTCGTCGTCGTCTGCGGTGCTGACAGTGATCGCGTCGTCCGCGGTGTCGACCTGCCAGGCCGGCTGGGGGCCCACGGCGAGCTCCTTGGCGTCGCTGGTGCAGCGAACGAAGGTCGTGACCAATGAAGGTCGCCCGTTGCTCAGGCACCGCGTAGACCGCGTCACGCGCGGAATTGACGCCGGTGAGCACCATCAGGCTGGGCAGTTCGGCTGCGTTGGCACCGGCGATGTCGGTGTTCAGCCGGTCACCGACAACCAGCGGTGTCCGAAACTCGCCGCGTCCCAACGCATCTAGCAATAATGTTGGCGCCGGCTTGCCCGCGACCTGCGGCTCGGCATCGGTCGCTGCTCTGAGCGCGGCCACCATCGAACCGTTGCCGGGCAGCAGGCCGCGTTCGGTCGGCAAGGTGGCATCGACGTTGGCGGCGACCCAGAGCCCGCCGGCTCGGATGGCCAGCGCCGCCTCGGCGAGGATCGCCCATCCGGTTTCCGGCGAGTGGCCTTGCACGACGGCGTCTGGCTTGTCGTCGTAAAGCCGTACGGGCTCGAGACCGACGGCGGCGACTTCGGCGGCCAGCGACTCGGTTCCGACGACCAGCACCCGAGAGCCCGGTGCCAGTTGGTCGGCCAACACGTGAGCGGCGCTTTGCGCGCTCGTGACGACGTCCTCGGCGGTCGCTTGAAGGCCGAGGTCAGTCAGGTGCTGGGCGACTTCGTCGGCGCTACGCGACGCATTGTTGGTGACGAATAGCGTTCGACCCGAGGCTTTTTCCAGTGACTCGGCAGCGCCCTCGGTCAGCTCATGACCCCGGAATACCGTTCCGTCCAAGTCGAGAAGCAGGCAATCATGTTCCTGCGCAAGCGATCCCACGTCAGCCGAGCTCGCTCACCCGGTCCTCGGCGTCGGTGGCCCCCTCGACGTCCGCTTCGGCAGCGTGCAGGAACCACTGCACCGCCTCCGCGCCGCGATCCAGCGCCAACAAGGTCTCCGCGTAGGCGTAGAACAACCGGGCCGCGATCGTGCCGACCCGCGTCGGGTCCAGCTGTGGGGTGGACAGCACGGTCAGGGCCGCCTCGAGCTGTCCGAGGTCGGCGCGAGCGCCGGCGGTAACGATGCGCATCTCGTCGGCTTCATCGCCGACAAGCTTGGCCGCCTCGGTCCCGCGGGCCAGCTCCAGGGCGCGTTCCGGCCGGCCCAGGCCGCGTTCGCAGTCGGCGATCAGCGGAAGCAGCGGCGACTTGCTGCCCATCCTGCGCGCTGCCCGCAGCTCTGCAATGGCCTGCGCCCAGTCACCACATTGGTAGGCCGCGATTCCCACAGCTTCCCGCACGGCGGCGATACGGCCGGAGCGCGCCCGCGCGGCGCGGGCATGGCTGAGCGCGGCCTCGGGGTCTTCGTCCAGCAGCTCCCCTGCGGCGACCAGGTGGCGCGCTACCGCATCGGCGTTGGCGCGATCCAGGGTGCTGAGCTCTCGCCGAACGTCGGGCGCCAGTTGCTTGGCCTCGATCTCGCGTGGAAGCGGTGGTTCATTGCGGTCATCCTCGGTGGCGCCGTGCTGGGGCTGAGCTCTTCGAGCGCGATCGGGGCCGGACGCGGAAGCTTGGGGTCGTGGCGACCGCCTCTCCCGTCGTTGCGGATCGTTTACGCGATCACCGGTTCCGCCGCGAGGCGGACGACGTTCGCCACTTGTTCTGTTGTCGACCACTGAAACCTTCCCCTGCAAGTCTCGTGTCAGGATACGGCCCGCACCGGTGGATGGCGGACTGCGTCAGGCAGCCAACCACGTTGGAGCTGCGACAGCCGCGCACCACTGCCGCTGTTCAGTTGGCAATGACAAGGGAAATCCCGGTATCGGGCGGCAACCTTTGTGAATACCGTTTGCGTAGCGGGGCGGTTTGGTCCGCCTCCGAGCAGGCAGGAGCACTGAGATGAAGATTGTGCGGATTGCGAGCCTGGCCGCGGTGATGGCCGGTGCAGCGGTGGGGTGGGCGTCTCCGGCGTCCGCTGCCCTGGTTGACGGCACCTACCAGCGGACGGGTGACGGCCCCGCAGGGTCGGTGTTCGCGGAAGCCACTGTGGTTGTTACTTCCTGCGGCGCGGGCTGCAAAAACCTCGCGGGAACCCTGAAGAACGATGAGGTCGTGCAATTGCACTTGGAAGGCACGACATGGACTGGGACGAACAGTTTCCACGACGTATTGACGGTCGATAACGATGCTCTTACGGGTTCTGAGACTGGTGCTTTCTTGAAAGACCCCGTCAACTATCACTACGTCAAGGTTGGCTAACTCCCGCCACAGCCGAAACCCAGATCACCGCACGCCTGCGCGGCGCCGCGCGCATCCTCTACCCGGATGTCGCGCGGCGTGCGTGCTGATGGGCCTAACCTCTGACCCAGTCGCTGTGTCGCGCGAGCACGGCACGACACATCCCGGAGGCGTGATGCCTAACGCAATCGATATCGGCGGCGTCGATCTCAGTGATCCGCAGACCTACCGCGCGGGTGTCCCGCACGAAGCGTTCCGCAGGCTGCGAAAGCGGGCGCCAGTCGCTTGGCATCCAGGTCAGGACGGGCCGGGGTTTTATGCCCTGACCGGCTACGACGAGATTCACGAGGTATCGCGCGACAGCACGACCTGGTCATCCGAGGTCGGCGGGGTGACTCTGGAAGCCCCAGGCGATGGAGGGGTTGATGCCCGTGGCGTCTTGATGCTCACGATGGATCCTCCGCGGCACACTGCGCTGCGCGCACTGATAAGCCGGGGATTCACCCCTCGGCAGGTGACCAGACTCAACGAGCACATCGCCGACATGGCCCGCGATGTGGTCGATAGCGTCCTTGAGCAGGGGCATTGCGACTTCGCCAATGATGTCGCAGGGGCCCTACCCGCCCACGTCATCGCCGAAATGCTCGGTACCCCATTGGAGGATGGTCGGCGGCTCTACGCGCTGATAGAACGAATGAATCTTGGATCGGCAACCGATCCGGATGTGTTGGATGCGGCGATGGAAATGTTCGCCTACGCAAGCGAACTCGCCGCCCGCAAGCGTGAGCAACCAGGCGACGACGTTGCCACATCACTGCTCAACGCCGAGGTCGACGGCCAACGCTTGACCGATATTGAGTTCAACTACTTCGTGCTACTGCTGATCAACGCCGGCGGCGACACCACCCGTAACCTCGTCGCGGGCGGTATGTGCGTGCTGATGGACCATCCGGCTGACCTGGCGATGTTGGCCGCGGAACCATCGATGTTGCCGACCGCAGTCGAGGAGCTACTGCGATACGTCACCCCTGTCAATACGTTCGCGCGCGTAGCAACCAGAGACTTGGAATTGCATGGGGTTCCGATACGCAAGGGTGACCGAGTGGCGATGTTCTATCCGTCGGCCAACCGGGACGATTCCCGGTTCGCTGAACCCGACCGCTTCGATATGAGACGGACACCCAACCCGCACTTGGGGTTTGGCGGCGGCGGTACACATTTCTGCCTGGGTGCAAACCTGGCCCGGGTAGAGGCCACCGCACTGCTGCGCGAAGTCCTGGCACGGATGAAAAATCTGGAACTCGCGGGCCCGGTCGAGCGGACACCGTCCACGACGATGAATGGTCTGCACACCATGCCTGTCCGGTTCACCCCAGCTGCCGCCGGGTGAGGGCGCTCCCAAAACCACATCCTGCCGGAACCGCTGGACTGCCGTGAGCGACTCAAGGACGCTGGTTATTGCCCGCGCCAACTGGTTCAGCCCGGAGCGTAAGACACAAATAGCTGTGCCCCAATGCTTTTCGGGCGGACCCGGTGCATCTCACTGGAGGTCTTACCCGTTTTTGGTCAGCCCGATAACCAAGTCGGGGAAGTTCGGGCATTGTTCGGTAAGAACAAGCGAGCTGTTATCCAGATTGGCCGTGCACGGCGTTCCGTCTGCGCCGGCCCAGCCCCCGGTCCAGGCATTGCCCTGCAGGTGCAGAGTGAATTGGGTTGCACCCCTTGTGTCTATGTGAGTGCAATCCGGACCGCATGAGCTCAGAGTCCAGCTACTTTTACCCCCGTGTTGCAAGGGGCCGTCGATCACGGTTGCGGTGTAGGGCCCGCTGAGTGGCTCTGCCGATGCTGGGCCGGCCAGCCCGATCGCCGCGCCGGCCACGACGATGCACACACCGAATCCCCGAGTAATGGCCATCATATTCTCCCTTCGTGCAGCCGATCGCTGCTGCTTTCGCGACGATTACCGAATCGACGTTAGGAGATCTATCGGGTATGGGGATACAGGGATTTCCCTGGGAATGCCCGCATGTTTCGGCGGGCTTGCGGCCCGGTTGTGGTGGTTTTCCGGGGCCTCGCGTGACGTCTAGGTGTAGAAATGCCCGTGCCCCCCAAGGGTTTTGGGGGGCACGGGGCTTTTGTGTGTGTTCGGCGGTGTCCTACTTTTCCACCCTGGTGGGTAGTATCATCGGCGCTGGCAGGCTTAGCTTCCGGGTTCGGGATGGGTCCGGGCGTTTCCCTGTCGCTGTGACCGCCGTAACTCTTATTTGAGGTGTTATTGGTGGTGGGGTGTAGTGGTTTGTGTTGCATGGATTGTGGTTGCGTGTGTGTAAGTTTTCGGCCGGTTAGTGCCAGTTCCCTGCGCCCGTTGCCGGGTTTGTAGGTCTGGTCTATCGATCCCGTGGTCTGCGGGGGGCCTTATCCCACTTGATGGGTGAGAAGCCTGGTCTTGGAGAAGGTTTCCCGCTTAGATGCTTTCAGCGGTTATCCTGTCCGAACGTGGCTATCCAGCGGTGCCCCTGGTGGGACAACTGGTGGACCAGAGGTTCGTCCGTCCCGGTCCTCTCGTACTAGGGACAGGTTTCCTCAAGCTTCTGACGCGCGCGGCGGATAGAGACCGAACTGTCTCACGACGTTCTAAACCCAGCTCGCGTGCCGCTTTAATGGGCGAACAGCCCAACCCTTGGGACCTGCTCCAGCCCCAGGATGCGACGAGCCGACATCGAGGTGCCAAACCATCCCGTCGATATGGACTCTTGGGGAAGATCAGCCTGTTATCCCCGGGGTACCTTTTATCCGTTGAGCGACACCCCTTCCACTCGGGGGTGCCGGATCACTAGTCCCGACTTTCGTCCCTGCTTGACGTGTCAGTCTTGCAGTCAAGCTCCCTTGTGCACTTGCACTCAACACCTGATTGCCGTCCAGGTTGAGGGAACCTTTGGGCGCCTCCGTTACATTTTGGGAGGCAACCGCCCCAGTTAAACTACCCACCAGGCACTGTCCCTGAACCGGATATACGGTTCGAGGTTAGAGGTCCAATACGATCAGAGTGGTATTTCAACAACGACTCCGCAATTACTGGCGTAATTGTTTCACAGTCTCCCACCTATCCTACACAAACCGTACCGAACATCAATACCAAGCTATAGTGAAGGTCCCGGGGTCTTTTCGTCCTGCCGCGCGTAACGAGCATCTTTACTCGTAGTGCAATTTCGCCGAGTCTATGGTTGAGACAGTTGAGAAGTCGTTACGCCATTCGTGCAGGTCGGAACTTACCCGACAAGGAATTTCGCTACCTTAGGATGGTTATAGTTACCACCGCCGTTTACTGGGGCTTAAATTCTCCGCTTCACCTCCGAGGGGTTAACAGGTCCTCTTAACCTTCCAGCACCGGGCAGGCGTCAGTCCGTATACATCGTCTTGCGACTTCGCACGGACCTGTGTTTTTAGTAAACAGTCGCTTCTCACTGGTTTCTGCGACCCACTACCGCTGCCGGCCGCGAGGGCCTTGACGGTGTGTGGGCCCCCCTTCTCCCGAAGTTACGGGGGTATTTTGCCGAGTTCCTTAACCATAGTTCTCTCGTACGCCTTGGTATTCTCTACCTGACCACCTGTGTTGGTTTGGGGTACGGGCCGTGTGTGTGCTCGCTAGAGGCTTTTCTCGGCAGCATAGGATCACCGAATTCACCTCATCCGGTTATGCATCACCTCTCGGACTTTATGACATCCGGATTTACCTAAATGTCGTCCTACGGGCTTGCCCCAGTATTACCACTGACTGGTACGGCTACCTTCCTGCGTCACCCCATCGCTTGACTACTACCCACCCGGGTCCCACGCAGCCGGCGACTCTCGCACCCTCGAAAGGGATTGATGGGCCACCTTTTGGGTGGTTAGCAGAATGGATTCATCACGGGCGCGCACACACGGGTACGGGAATATCAACCCGTTGTCCATCGACTACGCCTGTCGGCCTCGCCTTAGGTCCCGACTCACCCTGGGCGGACTGGCCTGGCCCAGGAACCCTTGGTCTTTCGGCGGGCAAGGTTCTCACTTGCCTTATCGCTACTCATGCCTGCATTCTCACTCCCACACCCTCCACCACTCCATCACTAGGTGGCTTCACTGGATGCAGGACGCTCCCCTACCCAATCAACATGCGTTGATTGCCGCGGCTTCGGCGGTGTGCTTGAGCCCCGCTACATTATCGGCGCACAATCACTTGACCAGTGAGCTATTACGCACTCTTTCAAGGGTGGCTGCTTCTAAGCCAACCTCCTGGTTGTCTATGCGACTGCACATCCTTTTCCACTTAGCACACGCTTAGGGGCCTTAGCCGGCGATCTGGGCTGTTTCCCTCTCGACGCACGGAGCTTATCCCCCGCCGTCTCACTGCCACGCTTTCACTTACCGGCATTCGGAGTTTGGCTGACGTCAGTAACCTAGTAGGGCCCATCGGCCATCCAGTAGCTCTACCTCCGGTAAGAAACACGCAACGCTGCACCTAAATGCATTTCGGGGAGAACCAGCTATCACGGAGTTTGATTGGCCTTTCACCCCTACCCACAACTCATCCCCTCAGTCTTCAACCTAAGTGGGTTCGGGCCTCCACGCGGTCTTACCCGCGCTTCACCCTGGCCATGGGTAGATCACTCCGCTTCGGGTCCAGAACACACCACTACACCACCTCACAGGGTGGATACGCCCTATTCAGACTCGCTTTCGCTGCGGCTACCCCACACGGGTTAACCTCGCGACATGTCCCTGACTCGCAGGCTCATTCTTCAAAAGGCACGCCATCACCCCACCCCAAAGGGAAGGCTCTGACGGCTTGTAGGCACACGGTTTCAGGTACTATTTCACTCCCCTCCCGGGGTACTTTTCACCATTCCCTCACGGTACTAATCCGCTATCGGTCATCAGGAAGTATTCAGGCTTACCGGGTGGTCCCGGCAGATTCACAGCAGATTCCACGGGCCCGCTGCTACTCGGGTAACAACACAAAACAGGTGCGCAGTTTTCACCTACCGGGCTCTCACCGTCTACGGCAGACCATCCCAGGCCACTTCGATTAACCACACACTCACTGCTCTCCGGCCAGGTAGAACCAGACGCGTTATCCCCACAACCCCGCACACACAACCCCTACCCGGTTACACATGCGCACGGTTTAGCCATCCTCCGCTTTCGCTCGCCACTACTCACGGAATCACACTTGTTTTCTTTTCCTACGGGTACTGAGATGTTTCACTTCCCCGCGTTCCCTCCCGCACCCTATGTATTCAGATACGGGTGACACGACATCACTCGTGCCGGGTTTCCCCATTCGGACATCCTCGGATCCACGCTCGGTTGGCAGCTCCCCGAGGCATATCGCAGCCTCCCACGTCCTTCATCGGCTCCTGATGCCAAGGCATCCACCATGTGCCCTTAAACACTTACAAACACAAGAAAACAACTCAAACAAAAACGCTACAAAAAACAGCAATTCTGTTTAAAGATGCTCGCAACCACTATCCAATTAAACAAACACCACACCCCACCACCAAGATGGAGCGACACCACCCGACCCGACTCACGACCGGGACAACACAGGTGTTGCCTCAGGACCCAATAGTGTGCCGGCGATTTTGTCCGCCACCCCGAACGGGCAGCACGACAAGATTCGTTGTTGCGCACCAAACCCACACCCACTACAGGCAATGAGTTCCTCACGGCTCACACCCCCACCAATTGCGGGATGTCTTTCGTGGTGCTCCTTAGAAAGGAGGTGATCCAGCCGCACCTTCCGGTACGGCTACCTTGTTACGACTTCGTCCCAATCGCCGATCCCACCTTCGACAGCTCCCCCCACAAGGGTTAGGCCACTGGCTTCGGGTGTTACCGACTTTCATGACGTGACGGGCGGTGTGTACAAGGCCCGGGAACGTATTCACCGCAGCGTTGCTGATCTGCGATTACTAGCGACTCCGACTTCACGGGGTCGAGTTGCAGACCCCGATCCGAACTGAGACCGGCTTTAAAGGATTCGCTAAGCCTCGCGGCATCGCAGCCCTTTGTACCGGCCATTGTAGCATGTGTGAAGCCCTGGACATAAGGGGCATGATGACTTGACGTCATCCCCACCTTCCTCCGAGTTGACCCCGGCAGTCTCTCACGAGTCCCCGCCATAACGCGCTGGCAACATGAGACAAGGGTTGCGCTCGTTGCGGGACTTAACCCAACATCTCACGACACGAGCTGACGACAGCCATGCACCACCTGCACACAGGCCACAAGGGAACCGATATCTCTACCGGCGTCCTGTGCATGTCAAACCCAGGTAAGGTTCTTCGCGTTGCATCGAATTAATCCACATGCTCCGCCGCTTGTGCGGGCCCCCGTCAATTCCTTTGAGTTTTAGCCTTGCGGCCGTACTCCCCAGGCGGGGTACTTAATGCGTTAGCTACGGCACGGATCCCAAGGAAGGAAACCCACACCTAGTACCCACCGTTTACGGCGTGGACTACCAGGGTATCTAATCCTGTTCGCTCCCCACGCTTTCGCTCCTCAGCGTCAGTTACTGCCCAGAGACCCGCCTTCGCCACCGGTGTTCCTCCTGATATCTGCGCATTCCACCGCTACACCAGGAATTCCAGTCTCCCCTGCAGTACTCCAGTCTGCCCGTATCGCCCGCACGCCCCCAGTTAAGCCAGGGAATTTCACGGACAACGCGACAAACCACCTACGAGCTCTTTACGCCCAGTAATTCCGGACAACGCTCGCACCCTACGTATTACCGCGGCTGCTGGCACGTAGTTGGCCGGTGCTTCTTCTCCACCTACCGTCACCGGCAACAAAAGCTACCGGCTTCGCCGATGGTGAAAGAGGTTTACAACCCGAAGGCCGTCATCCCCCACGCGGCGTCGCTGCATCAGGCTTGCGCCCATTGTGCAATATTCCCCACTGCTGCCTCCCGTAGGAGTCTGGGCCGTATCTCAGTCCCAGTGTGGCCGGACACCCTCTCAGGCCGGCTACCCGTCGTCGCCTTGGTAGGCCATCACCCCACCAACAAGCTGATAGGCCGCGGGCCCATCCCACACCGCAAAAGCTTTCCACCACAGACCATGCAGTCCGTAGTCCTATCCGGTATTAGACCCAGTTTCCCAAGCTTATCCCGAAGTGCAGGGCAGATCACCCACGTGTTACTCACCCGTTCGCCACTCGAGTACCCCCGAAAGGGCCTTTCCGTTCGACTTGCATGTGTTAAGCACGCCGCCAGCGTTCGTCCTGAGCCAGGATCAAACTCTCCAAACAAAAACCAACCCACACCCCAAAAAGCGCAGGCAGAATCCGAATCAGAAAAACCTGACCACTAGCAAAAAGACACCAAAAACTGGCATCAAAAACAAAAAACCACACCCCCAACACGGGAAGTCAGAATGCATGGCCAAAAAACAACAACAAAACAAAACCACCAAACACACTATTGAGTTCTCAAACAACACCCGCCGGCCGCGCAACAAGACCCGCGGCTTTTGGCCGCTTGCTCGCTCCACGGACGTCGAAGGATCCCACCGAAATGGGGTTTCCCTCTGGGATGCCGCCGCGCTCTCCGGACTGACCGGGTCGCAGCGACTCGATTAAGTTACGTGACAGAAAACTGAGAGTCAAACAGCCTGATAGACGGCGTGTTTCGACTCGTCACAAGATCAACCGAGGCGCTCCACGCCGGCGATGTTCCGCTTGCCGCGGCGCAGGACGAGCCACCGCCCGTGCAGGAAGTCGGTCGGTTGCGGCGCCCAGTCCTCGGCGTCGATTTTGGTGTTGTTGACGTAGGCCCCGCCCTCGGCGATCGTGCGCCGCGCCGCGCCCTTGCTTGGCGCCAAGCCGCTCGCGACGAGCAGGTCGACGATCCCGTCCGGTGTTCCCGGCTTCAACTCGGCTATCGACGTCTCCCCGAGTGCAGCACGCAGTGTGGACTCGTCCAGCCGGGTGAGCTCACCTCGGCCGAACAGCGCGCCGCTGGCATGCTCGACGGCCTCGGTGGCCCGCTTCGCCGTGCACGAGCGTCGTGAGCTCGCGCGCCAACCGCCGCTGCGCCGCACGTTGCTGGGGGCGCTCGGCGGTGACCGCCTCCAGCTCGGCCAACTCATCGGCCGAGAGAAAGGTGAACCAGCGCAAGTACCGGATGACGTCGGCGTCGGCGGTATTGACGAAGTACTGGTACCAGGCATACGGGCTGGTCATCTCCGGATCGAGCCAGAGACTGCCGCCGCCAGTGGACTTCCCGAACTTGGTTCCGTCGGCGGCGGTCACCAGCGGGACCGTCAGGGCATGCGTCGAGGCGGCGAGCTTCTGGCGCACCAATCGGACGCCGGCGATGATGTTGCCCCACTGGTCGGATCCGCCGACCTGCAGCACACACCGATGACGCCGATGCAGTTCGACAAAGTCATTGGCCTGCAACAACATGTAGCTGAACTCCGTGTAGGAGATCCCTTCGCCGTCGAGCCGCCGCTTGACGGTGTCCCGGTCCAGCATGACGTTGACCGAGAAGTGTTTACCGACGTCGCGCAGGAGCTCGATCGCCGACATCGCGCCGGTCCATTCCAGGTTGTTCTCGACGATGGCGCCCGTCGGTGAGCTGTCGAAGTCGACGAATCGCTCGAGCTGGCCGCCGATCCGGCCGGTCCACTCCTGGACGGTCTCCGCGGTGTTGAGCACACGTTCACCGGTTTCACGCGGGTCGCCGATCAAGCCGGTCGCGCCGCCGGCGAGAACGATGGGCCGGTGGCCGGCCTGCTGGAAGCGGCGCAGCGCCAGCAGCGGCACCAGATGGCCGGCATGCAGGCTGGGCGCAGTGGGGTCGAAGCCGGCATACAACGTGATCGGGCTCGTTGGCGGCCTCTGCGGTCAGCGCGTCAAGATCGGTGGACTGCGCAATCAGCCCACGCCAGTTCAGCTCTTCGATGATTTCAGCGCCCACAGTCATAGATCTTCGCGCATGTGCACGGCACCTTCCCGGCGGGCGCGCCCGACTCAGTCGCTGGCGCCGAGCGCAGGCGCTCGAGGACTGCGTCGGTAAGCGGAGACCTCCGGCCGTCCCGCAAGCCACAGCCGCCACGGCCGGTCGGCGGCCTGGCTGACGCCGACGCGGGGCCCCGATAGTGCATCGACGGCGTCGTTGAGCTCGAGGCGCACCGGACTGCTCACATCGAACAGGTCGATTCCATTGTCGGCCATGGTGATTCCCACCGCCGCGCAAAGGTTTCCCGGTCCGCGTGCCAAGACCCGGGGCCGGATCGACGCGCCGCGTCGGGCCTGGGCGACGTCCAGCCCGGTTTCGATGGCCGCGGCGCGAAGCAGGACGGCTGCCGCGACCCCGTCGGTCGCACACACCACGTTCGCGCAGACATGGATGCCGTGGCTGAGGTAGGCGTAGAGCCGCCCGGGCGGACCGAACATCACCCCGCTGCGCCCGGTCACGCCGCGGTAGGAGTGCGCCGCGGCGTCCGGCCACGGTCCGTCGGGCACCCCGCCGTACGCCTCTACCTCGACGATCGTCGCGCTGACGCCGCGACCGGTGAGGGTGGCGCCGAGGAGTCGATGCGCCGCTTCGACCGGGTCGACCGCAAGTTGGTCCGCGCCCACCGAGACAGATTCTGCCCGCGTCTCTTGACAGACTCGCCCGGCAGGGGCGAATATTCATCGCATGATGACTTCATCGAGCGATGAATTATTGCCGCACCGCCATGAGGTGGCAATCGACATCAACCACCTGCGGGTGATTCGCGGCGGCCGGCCGGCCCTGGACGACTTCTCGGTGCGGGTGGCCCGCGGCACCATCACCGGTCTGCTCGGGCCGTCCGGCTGCGGAAAGACCACCTTGATCCGCAGCATCGTCGGCACCCAGCGCATCACGTCGGGCAGCGTGCAGGTACTCGGCCTGCCTGCGGGATCGCCGTCGCTGCGCCAGCGGATCGGATACGTACCGCAGAATCCGACGATCTACGACGACCTGCGGGTCATCGACAACATTCGGTATTTCGCAGCGCTCTACGGATTTGACCGGCAGGCCGCCGAATCCGCGGTTGACCGGGTTGGTCTCAGCTGACCACGCCACCGCGTACTGCGGCAACCTGTCGGGTGGTCAGCGCACCAGAGTGTCGCTGGCCTGCGCTCTGGTCTGCCGGCCGGACCTGCTGGTTCTCGACGAGCCGACCGTGGGTTTGGACCCGGTGCTGCGAGCAGATCTGTGGGGGCAGTTCGCCGACCTCGCTCGCGGCGGGACCACGCTGCTGGTGTCGAGCCATGTGATGGACGAAGCCGACCACTGTGGTGACCTGTTGCTCCTGCGCGAGGGGCATCTCGTCGCGCACACCACCCCGACCCAACTACGAGAGGACACCCGATGCAGGTCGCTGGAGGACGCGTTCTTGTCGATCATCACGCGGCAAGCCGGGTAGGACTGCGCGGGCAGCTGAAACCGTTTACCGCCACCACTTTTCGGATCCTGCGGCAGCTGGCGGCCGACCCCCGAAGCATCGCGATGATCGTGTTCGTGCCGATTCTGGTGATCGCGCTGATGTACTTCATGTTCGAGAACGCTCCGCACCGGCCGGGTGGGCCAACGCCGTTCAACAACGCATGTCTGATTCTGCTGGGGCTGTTTCCGCTGTTCTTGATGTTCATCATCACGTCGATCACCATGCAGCGCGAACGGGCGTCGGGAACGCTGGAGCGCATCCTGACCACCCCGCTGCGCCGGCTCGACCTGCTGATCGCTTATGGCACTGCGTTTTCGATCGCCGCGGCTGCGCAGGCCACACTGGCGTGTGGAGTTTCGTTCTGGTTACTGGGCTTCGACACCGCCGGCAGTCCCCTTTGGGTGTTCGTGATCGCGATCGTGAATGCGGTGCTCGGTGTCGGCCTCGGGCTGTTGTGTAGTGCGTTCGCGCGGACCGAGTTTCAGGCCGTGCAGTTCATCCCGTTGGTGATGGTGCCGCAACTCCTGCTGGCGGGCATCATCGCGCCGCGAGCGCTGATGCCGTCCTGGCTGGAATGGGTCAGCAATGTCCTGCCGGCCAGCTACGCGCTGGAGGCGCTGCAACAGGTGGGCGCCCATACCGAGCTGACCGGCGTCGCCATCCGGGACATTGCGATCGTCCTGGGCTTTGCGATCGCGGCCCTGTGCCTGGCCGCGGCGACACTGCGCCGGCAGACGCCATGACGGTGGCCAACTCCGGACGCAAGAAGCCCGGCCGGCCCGCCGGCAGCTCGAACACCCGAGACCGCATTCTTGACTGCGCGCGAGACTTGTTCGCCCGCAATGGGATCAACAACACCTCGATCCGCGCAGTGGCCGCCGCTGCCGGTGTCGATTCAGCATTGGTGCATCACTATTTCGGCACCAAGGAAAAGCTGTTCGCCGCGGCCGTCCACATCCCGATCGATCCGATGGAGGTGATCGGGCCGCTACGCGAAGTGCCCGTCGAAGAACTCGGTCATCGAATTCCGTCAATTTTGTTGCCGCTGTGGGACTCCGAGATAGGCACGGCGTTCATCGCCACGTTGCGGTCGATCCTGGCCGGCTCCGAGGTCAACCTGTTCGCGACGTTCATCCAGGACGTGATCGCGGTTGAAGTGGGCGCACGCGTCGATGATCCGCCCGGCAGCGGCGTTATCCGCATCCAGTTCGTGGCGTCGCAATTGGTGGGCATCGTGATGGCGCGTTACATCCTGCAGTTGGAGCCCTTCGCGTCGCTGCCCGCGCAGCAGATCGCGGACACCATCGCGCCGAACCTGCAGCGCTACCTCACTGGGGACTTGCCGGAGTTGCCTGCGCGATGAGCTGCGCGTGCTCGTCGTCGCCCACGTCGACCGCTTCGTCGACCAGCAAAACCGGGATGCCGTCCTCGATGGGGTAGGCCCGCCGCAGCCTCGGGTTGTACAACAGGGCATCGCTACCCCTGTTCACCAACAACAGCGGGCCTCGATCGGCCGGGCAGACCAAGATGCCCAGTAGCGTCTCGTCAATCATGTTTGCTCCGAAAGTCATTGGGCACCAGACAATTCCGCACGCGCAGGTCCGGTCAGCCGTCGGAACTGATTCGCCTCGGCGTCGAACACCCAGGCGTGCCGTCCCGCCTTCGGGATCCCGGCTGCGCGCAACGCGCTGACCGTCGGGCGATAGGTCGCGCTGAGCTTCAGCTCCGGCACCACGAAGACGATGTCGGGGCCCAGGCCGAACGGCATGGCAGCGACTGCCTCGGTGAGATCAGCCGCCGTGATCGTTGCTCCCGGCCGTAGCGATACCGCGGTCACGGCCACCTGGTGTCCGTCCATCGGCACTCCGTATGTCACCGCGAGGTCGACCGCCGGAATCAAGCCGAGCGCATCGGTGATCGGGTCGGAGTAGACGACCCCGCGGCCCGTCTGCACCGTGGAGCCTCGCCTGCCCAGCAACCAGAAGTCGCCGTCGTTGTCGCGGCGAAACAGGTATTCGGTGGAGATCCAGGTGTCGGCCGGACCGAAAACCCCTCGTTTCACCGATGCTGTCGGATCGATGGGTCCGCGCGGTTCGGCCAACAGCACCCCGACTTCGTTGGTGTCCGGGACTCGGACCAAACCGGTGTCGTCCTCCAAGATCAGATCGTGATCGGCGTCGTAGGCGCCCAGTTCGACCCGGCCGGCACCGGGCAACGGCCGGCCCTTGCTGCCGATCTTGGCGCCGGACACGTTGGCCAGCACCGCATGCCCGTCCGTCGTCGCGAAGAACTCGACCACGTGAGCGGGTGCGAACACGTCGACGACGCGTTGCCACAAGCCGGTCGGCATCCCGGAGCCGATGAACACCCGCACCGGGTGACTGCCACGCAGGTTGAAGTCGGGGTGGTCGATGACGTCGCGGAGCATGGCCCACGTGTATGACACCACGGTGACGCCGTACTGGTTGAGCTCGGCCACGAACCGCTCGGGCTTCAGCCCGCGGGACAACGCGATCCGGGTGCCTCCGACCACCGCCCCGCCGAGGCTGACGAGCAGCCCGGACTCGTGGTGAAGCGGTGTCAGGCAATACACCGTGTCGGTGCGGCCCAGGGCGGCCGCCGAGGCGGTACCGAAGGCGGACAGGGCCCACCGGTAGTTGGTGATCTGCTTGGCGACGAGTTGCCCGCCGGCGGTGCTGAAGCCGATGAAGGCGATATCCCGCGCGTAGCCCGGGTTGGGCCGGTACCACGCCGGGGGTTCGACGGCGTCGGGGTCGATCTTCTCCATGTCGATGACGTTGGCATCGTCGGCCAGGTGCAGGTCGCGGGCTTCACCGCCGCCGAGGACCAGGATCTGTGCGGGTAGTTGCCGCGCAGCTTCGAGATTGGTGGGGTCGGTGATGATTTCGCTCACTCCCCCGAGTCGCACCTGTCCAGGCAGGTCGGCGTCGGGTTGCAGTAGGACCGCGACGGCACCGAGTCGCGACAGCGCGGCGATGGCGACCAGTGCGCTGGGCCGGGTCTCCATCAGCACGCCGACGTGCTCGCCCTGGCGAATACCGACGGCGATCAAGCCGCGTACGACGTTGTCGATACGGCGGTTCACCGCCTCATAGGTGTGGACGCGACCGTCAAAGAGCAGGAATTCGCCATTGGGGGCATCGTGCGCCTGCTCCCCGATGATGCGGCCCAACGAGATCCGGGTGTGGTCGTTGATCTGGCCCAACCGGGCCAGCCGAGGCAGTGTCCGGACGGTTTCGACGGCCAGCGTCCGCATGGACCTGTTCGCGGTGAAGACGGCGTCAGCGGCTCCGCGGGCGAGAGTCAGCGCAACCTCGGATGCCTCGCCGAGGCCGTGCATCATCCGCGAGCTGAGCGCGACGCCGCGGTCGTCGGATTCGGTTGGCTGATCCGCCATCGGGAAGATGTCGGTGGGCTTCTCGCCGTTTCCGGAAATCCACAGCGCCCAATCGGCGACAGTCGGCCACGACTCCTGTGCTGCTCTGGATCCGACGACTAGACCGAAATGACCTGTCCGGATGAGATATTCGTAGACGTCGGCGTTGGGCGCTGCTCGCCGGATACCCCGCACCGCGGCCGGCTGACCGATGTCGTCGACCTCGCCGACGAAAGCCAGCACAGGACAGGTGATATCGGTCAGCGTCACCAGTTGTCCGTTGATCGCGAAACCACCGCTCATCATTCGGTTGTGCGCGATGAATTGCTTGAGAAGTTCGGAGATGGCCGGCCCGGACCAGGCGATCCAGCCCTCCGACTCCAGGAATCGGCGCTGGGCCTCGCGCGGCAGCAGCGCCTCGCGATCGTGCAGTTGCCGCACGAAATCAACCCGCGCTTTGGCGGTCTTGAGCGGGTCGAGCATCTGAAAGCCGGTGCGCGCCAGCCAACCTGGAATATCGAGCCGGTTGAAGACATGGTCAGCCATGAAATTGGCGATACCGGGAGCCAAGTTGGGCGGGAGTCCCATCGGCAGCGCCGCCAGGGTGTCCACCGGGGAGCCGAACGTCACGATGCTGGCGATGCTTTTCGAGCGTCGGTAGGCAGCTGCCTGGTAACAGAACATCCCACCCTGCGAATAGCCGGCGAGATGCACGTCTTGACCGGTGATATCGGTGATGACGTCGAGCGACTCGCTCAGCGCGACGATGTGGTCGGCCAGAGTGCGGCGCATTCCGCCTTCGACCTCGTCGGGCGAGCCGAAATCGATGACCCAGGGATCCAGCCCGGCGGCGTGCAGGATGCCTACCGCGCCGTCCTCACGGGTGACGTCGAACATATTCGCCGACATCATCATCGGGTGCACCAGCAGCACCGGCGGGCCTGCCGCGGGGTGCCCCGGGCGGCTGTCCGGCGGGTAATACCGTCGGAGCTTGTACATCGGCGTGCTCTCGACGGTCTGTGACGGCGATGGGGAGTTGCCGGTTTCGAGCCCGCCGAGTCGTAGAACCTCTAGGCCGTTCTGCGCTGTCGCGATCAGACGCTCAAACGGTCGGGTGACCGCGGAAAACTTCAGATCCATGCCGCCGCTCCCTCGAAGACCAAAATGTGCTGCGCGTGGGCCTGACAGCGAGCACATCATGGCACATCGCGAGGGGTGCGCCCGTTGCTTTGGTCACGGTGCCGGTCCGTTTCGACCAGCGTAGTCGTCCGCCTCGCGGACGCCCGCCGCGCAGCGTACGTCTAGGGTCGGGCCGGTGGCACACCTGCTCGGCGCCGAGGCGATACACCTCGAATACCCGGCTCGGGTCGTCTTCGAATCGACGACGGTCGGGGTCAGCGACGGCGATCGCATCGGCATCGTGGGACGCAACGGCGACGGCAAGTCCAGTTTGCTGGGTCTGCTCACCGGTCAGGTAGTTCCGGATGCCGGACGGGTCACCCGGCGCAGTGGACTGCGGGTCGGGGCGCTGAGTCAGGTCGACATCCTCGATTCGGACGCCACGGTGGGATGGTCGATGGTCGGAGACCTCTCGGACCATGAGTGGGCCGGAGATCCGCGCATCCGCGACGTGGTCAGTGGCCTGGTCTCCGACATCGCCTGGGACGCGGTGATCGGCACCCTCAGCGGTGGGCAGCGGCGGCGCGTCCAGCTGGCGGGGCTGCTGATCGGCGACTGGGACGTCATCGCGCTGGACGAGCCGACCAACCATCTGGACATCGAGGGCATCACCTGGCTGGCCACCCACCTGCGTGGGCGCTGGGCCCGCAACACGGGCGGACTGCTGTTGGTGACCCACGACCGCTGGTTCCTCGACGAGGTGGCGACCGCGACGTGGGAGGTGCACGACGGACTCGTGGAGCCGTTCGAGGGCGGATATGCCGCCTACGTCCTGCAGCGGGTCGAGCGGGACAGGTTGTCCGCTGTCGCCGAATCCAAGCGGCAGAATCTGATGCGCAAGGAGTTGGCCTGGCTGCGCCGCGGCCCCCCGGCCCGGACGTCGAAGCCCAAGTTCCGCATCGAAGCGGCCAACCAGTTGATTGCCGACGTGCCGCCGCTGCGGAATGCCGTCGAGTTGGCCAAACTTGCCACCGCGCGGCTCGGGAAAGATGTCATCGATCTCCTTGACGTGTCGGTCTCGTTCGACGGCCGACCCGTGCTGCGCGACGTCGAATGGCGGATCGGCCCGGGCGAACGGACCGGCATCGTCGGGGCCAATGGCGCCGGCAAGTCGACACTGCTGGGACTCATCACCGGCGCCGTCCAGCCGGACAGTGGAAGAGTCAAGCGTGGCAAGACAGTTCGACTCGGGATGCTCGACCAGCGCGGAGTTGAGCTGGAACCGATCGCGAGTGAACGTGTCGCCGATGTCATCGGGCGGCTGCGCAGTGGTTACGAGGTCGACGGCCGTGATGTCACACCGGCGCAATTACTGGAGCGGCTGGGTTTCGACGGCGCCCAGTTGTCCGCCCGCGTCAACGAGTTGTCCGGCGGTCAGCGGCGCCGCCTGCAACTGATGCTCACGCTGTTGGCCGAGCCCAACGTGCTGTTGCTCGACGAACCGACCAACGACGTCGACACCGACATGCTGGCCGCCACCGAAGAACTGCTCGACTCGTGGCCCGGCACGCTGATCGTGGTCTCCCACGACCGCTACCTCCTGGAACGGGTGACCGACCAGCAGTACGCGATTCTGGACGGGCGGTTGCGGCACCTCCCCGGCGGTGTCGACGAATACCTGCGACTGGCCGCACAGGCGAGCACGCAGCGCACCGCCCCGGCCGCGACCAAATCATCGACCTCACAAGAGATCTCCGGTGCCGACCTGCGCGCCGCACAGAAGGAGATCGCCGCTATCGACCGCCGGCTGGCGCGGCTCGCGGAGCACATCGACGCCAAGCATCGCGAGCTTGCCGATCATGACCAATCCGATCACATTGGCATCACCGGACTCACCCAGCAACTGCGGGAATTGGAAAGCGATGTTGCCGGCCTGGAAAGCCGGTGGATGGAAATTTCCGAAGCTTTGGAATGATGTCACAAACTTAACTACTGCATTAATATTTCAGAAGTTTGAGATCTCAGCGGTACGGATCCCCAGCCCTGAAATGGGCCAGGTCACAGCATCTCTCGAAATTGCCTCCGCCTGGGGTGATGTCTTTTAAGATGCTGACAAGCGAACGTCGCTTCCCGGAATTTGGTCGCCGCCACTGACCTTTAGAGAGATGTCCGCAATGACGCCACGCCGAATCGCGTTGGTGGGTCTGGCGACTGTGGGCTTGCTCTTTTTTGCAGGAATGCTATTGAGCGGTCGCGGTGGTACCGGACCTGCTGGAGTCGGCATCCTCGGTCCGGTGGGTGCTGTGGTCATGGGCGCGTTTGCCACAGGTTGTGCGGCCAATGCCGCCTGGGCCGTGCACGGCGGGCAGCGTCGTGCGTGGATTGCCCTGGCTATCGGATTAGGTGGTTCGACAGCTGGTTCCGCTGTCTGGTGCGCGGTCGCCTTGGGCGGTACCGCGCCGATTTCGAATTCCTCAGTTGCCGAGTTGGGCTATGTGGTGTTACCCCTAAGCGCCTTGGCTGCAGGGGTTCTGGTTCCCACTCGCGATGACTCCCGATTCGGCATTGGCCTGGTGCTCGACGGCGTTATCGTTGCGGCATCGTTGTTCTTGGCGTTGGGCGCTCTGGTGTTAGGCCGGACGGACACGGTGAACGTCACGCGGATCATGTGGATCGTCATCACGGCGGTTTACCTTGGCCTGGTCGTCATGGCACTCATCGTCGTGAGGACAAGCGAGCCGGGCCGCAGGCTCTCGGCGGGGTTCCTGACCGTGGGATTCGCGGCCATAGGCACGGCCGGCGCGCTCCGCATCTATGTGGAGCGGCCACTTCAGGCCCCAGATGAAGTCGTAGCTCTTGGGTGGATCACCGGTGCATACTTCCTCGCGCTCTCGGCACTCGCCTCGCAGCCGGGACCCGACCTCGACACCAGGACCTCTGAGAGATGGTCGAGGCTCTCGATGTTGCTCCCGTATCTGCCGCTGTCGATCGCGCTCGTCGCCGGCGCGGTGCGTTTATGGCCGGTGGATCGCGGCGATGACTTTGTCTTCGCGGCGGGGTTGGTGCTTGTCACCGCCGGGCTCATCCGGCATTTGCTCACACTCGACCGGAAGCGACAGCTACTTGCAGAAGTGATTGACGCCGCCCTGCGGGATACGGTGACCGGTCTGGCGAATCGGCGATTGCTCGACGAACGCCTGGCGCACGCCGCGCAGTTGCATCAGCGTCTTGACGTCCCGGTGAGCGTGTTGAGCGTCAGGGTCGACGACTTCAAGATCGTCAACGACACTTTGGGTTACGCGGCCAGCGACGCACTGCTACGCGCAGTCGGTACCCGCATCCAGGCCAGTGTCCGCGCCGGCGACACGGTCGCCCGGCTGGGCGGCGACGAGTTTGTCGTCGTGGTCGAAGATCGTCCCGAGGTGGCCGCACAAGTGGCAAACAGGATCGCGAAAGCCTTCGACACTGCGCTCGACCATCATCGGCAACCGGGTGTACGTGCACCTGAGCATTGGCGTGGCGACGGCGCCGAACCACGACGAAGGCGCGACAACCGCAGCCGATCTGCTCAGCCAGGCCGAGTCGGCCCGTGCTCGCGCGGAGCTGACCAGTGCGACCGATGTCCAGACCTTCACGCCGGAGAAGGACGCACATCTTGGTCGACGCCAGACCTTCCGTGCCGGCGTCGAGCGGCTGCAATTGCTGTGGGACCTACGCTGCGCCATTGACGACCGTCTGCTGACGCTGGTGTATCAGCCACAGTTCAGGATGCTGAGCGGTGCGGTATGTGGCGCTGAAGCGCTATTGCGTTGGGAACATCCCACTTTGGGCACGTTGGAGCCCAGCGAATTCCTGCCGTTGGTGCGCGAGCATGGACTGACCGACGCCGTTACCGATGTGGTGTTGTCGCGCGCGGTGGCCGACGCCGCGGGCTGGCATGCGGGCGGCGCCAAGATCCCGGTCTCGGTGAACCTGTGGGCACGTTCACTCGGCGAGGACACCCTGCCGGACCGCGTCATGAGCGTGCTGGATGTCCACGGCATGTCGCCGAGCTTGCTGACGGTGGAGATCACCGAGGAGCTGATGGTGGCCGACTTCGACAAGGGTCGCGCCGTCCTGAATCGTCTCCGGGAAGCCGGCATTCGTGTTTCGATCGACGACTTCGGTAGCGGATATTCCACGTTGACGTATCTTCGCGAGCTGCCCATCGACGAGGTCAAACTCGACCGTCAGCTGATTGCTCCGATTCTGTACGATCGCCGTGCCGCGATGATCGCACGGTCTGTCATCGAGTTGGCCGAAGAGTTCGGGATCGCCAGCGTCGCCGAAGGCGTGGAAAACGACGACACGGCTCGTTGGCTTCGACAATTCGGCTGCGATGTCGTGCAGGGCAACTTCTTTTCCGGCCCGTTGCCTGCCGGCGAGATCCCCCAGGTTCCTTCGGTTGCCGCGCGCCCGGGCCAAGCGGCGCGCTAGCGGCTCAGCCGACCGCGAAGCTGTTCAGCGGCGGAGAGTACCGAATCACGTTGGCGGGCCACTTGACTGGGTGCTGTGCCGCCGCGGGCATCGCGGGATGACACCGAACCCTCGATGGTGAGCACCTCGCGAACCTGAGGTGTCAGGTCAGCGCTGATGGCAGCCAGCTGGTCGTCGGTCAACTCTTCGAGGCCGACGCCGAGTTTTTCGGCCACCTGAACGGCGGCCCCAGCGGCCTCGTGAGCGTCCCGGAATGGAATTCCCTGGCGCACCAGCCATTCAGCGATATCGGTGGCCAACGTATAGCCGGCGGGCGCCAGCGCCGCCATCCGCTCGACGTTGAACGTCAGGCTGCTGACCAGGCCGGCCATCGCCGGCAGCAGCAGCTCCAGCTGTGCGACCGAGTCGAACACCGGCTCCTTGTCCTCTTGCAGATCGCGGTTGTAGGCCAGCGGCTGTGCCTTCAGCGTTGCCAGCAGCCCGGCCACGTTGCCGATCAGGCGGCCCGACTTGCCGCGCGCGAGCTCAGCGATGTCCGGATTCTTCTTCTGCGGCATGATCGAGCTGCCCGTCGACCACGAGTCGTGCAAGGTGACATAGCCGAATTCGGTAGAGCTCCAGATGATGACATCCTCGGCAAGGCGCGACAGGTCGACGCCGATCATCGCGAAGACGAAAGCCGCCTCCGCAGCGAAGTCCCGCGACGACGTTGCGTCGATCGAGTTCTC
This sequence comes from uncultured Actinomycetota bacterium, assembly GCA_963796825.1. Taxonomy (GTDB): domain Bacteria; phylum Actinomycetota; class Actinomycetes; order Mycobacteriales; family Mycobacteriaceae; genus Mycobacterium. The sequence goes on along the minus strand of CAWCNE010000001.1, from coordinate 677,517 downwards.
AGCGGCCGCGGCGAAACCGAGCTTTTCAGCGATCGCGTCGGGGTCGAGGCCCAGCGACGAGCCGGCCAACGCGCCAGAGCCGTAGGGCGAGAGCGCCGTACGTGCGTCGAGGTCGACGATCCGGTCGACATCACGCAGCAGCGGATGGGCGTGCGCAAGGAGATGGTGCGCCAGCAGGATCGGCTGGGCGGACTGCAGGTGGGTCTTGCCGGGCATGATGGCGTCCGGATACGCCGCGGCCTGGCCCGCCAATGCTTCGACAAGATCCAGCGCACCGGCGGCCACCCGCCGCAGCGCATCGCGCAGCCACATCCGAAACAGCGTGGCCACCTGATCATTTCGCGACCGGCCGGCCCGCAGCCGACCGCCCAAATCAGGGCCGACCCGGTCGATCAGCCCACGCTCCAGCGCGGCGTGGACGTCCTCGTCGGTGACCAGCGGCCCGAAACTGCCGTCGGCGACGTCTTCGGCCAGGCTGTCCAGTCCGACCAGCAGACCGTCGCGCTGATCCGCGGTCAGCAGCCCGGCGTTGAACAGCACCTCGGCGTGCGCGCGGGACGCGGTCACGTCGTAGGGCGCCAACACCCAGTCGAAATGGGTCGACCTGCTCAACGCGGTCAGCGCAGCGGACGGCCCGTCGGCGAACCGTCCACCCCACAGCGAACCCTCGTTGGTACTCACGTTTCGTCGGTGGCCAGGTCCCGGCGCGCGGCGAGCTTGGACGACAACCCGTGCACGTAGACGAAGCCCTTCGCCATCGACTGGTCGAAGGTGTCACCTTCGTCGTAGGTGGCCAGGTTGAAGTCGTATAGGGATTCGGCGCTGCGCCGGCCGTTGACGGCAATGTGCCCGCCGTGCAACACCATTCGGATTTCGCCCGTGACATGTTCCTGGGTCTTGGCGACGAAGGTCTCCAGCGCTGTCTTCAACGGCGAGTACCACAGCCCGTCGTACACCAATTCAGCCCAACGCTGGTCGGTGTGCCGTTTGAATCTGCCCAGCTCACGCTCCAGGGTGACGTGCTCGAGCTCGGTGTGCGCGGTGATGAGCACCATCGCACCCGGGGCCTCGTAGATTTCGCGGCTCTTGATGCCCACCAGCCGGTCTTCGACGACGTCGAGGCGCCCGACGCCCTGCGCACCCGCGCGGCGGTTGAGTTCCTCGATGGCCTGCAGCACCGACACCGAATGGCCGTCGATCGTGACCGGCACGCCCCGCTCGAAGCCGACAATCACTTCGTCAGGGGTGTTCCAGTTGACGGTCGGGTCTTCGGTGTAGTCGTAGACGTCCTTCGTCGGTGCGTTCCAGAGGTGCTCCAGGAAACCGGTTTCCACCGCGCGGCCCCACACGTTCTGATCGATGGAGAAGGGCGAGCGTTTGGTGACGTTGATCGGGATGGCGTTCTCTTCGGCGAAAGCGATGGCCTTCTCCCGGGTCCACGCATAGTCGCGGACCGGTGCCAGAACCTCGAGATCTGGTGCCAGCGAGGCGAATCCGACCTCGAAGCGGACCTGGTCGTTGCCCTTGCCGGTGCAGCCGTGCGCGACGATGCTGCCGCCGTGCTCGCGGGCCGCCTCGACCAGATGCTTGGCAATGAGAGGCCGGCTGATCGCGGACACCAGTGGGTAGCGATCCATGTAGAGGGCGTTGGACAAAATGGTCGGCAGGCAATAGCCGTCGGCGAACTCGTCGCGGGCATCGACCACGACGGCTTCCACCGCGCCGCAGTCCAGCGCCCGCTGACGCACCACCTCCATGTCCTCACCGCCCTGACCCAGATCGATGGCGACCGCGACAACCTCTCGGCCGGTCTCCTTGCCGATCCAGCTGATCGCCACCGAGGTGTCCAAACCGCCGGAATACGCCAAGATGACGCGCTCGGACATGAATTGATCTCCTTTGAGTCGTGCGGTTACGTCAGGTTTTGGATCACGCTTGCGAGCTCTGCACCGGTCATCGGCTCGCGGGCCGCCACGAAGATGGTGTCATCCCCGGCGATGGTCCCGACCACGTAGGGCAGCGCGGCCCGGTCGATGGCACTGGCCAGGTAGTCTGCCGCGCCCGGCGGAGTGCGCAGAACCGCGAGGTTACCGGTGGCGTCGGTGGACACCAGCACCTCGCTCAACAGCCTCGACAGCCGCGCGGTGCCGCCGGATACCCCGCGTAGTGGACTGCCGTCTTCTGGCACGACGTAGACGCCGACGCCACCGTCGGCACCGCGCAACTTCACCGCGCCGAGTTCCTCCAGATCCCGCGACAGGGTGGCCTGGGTGACCTCGACACCGTCGGCGGCCAGCAGCGCGGCCAACTCGCTCTGGCTGCGGACATCAGCCGAGGACAGGATCGCCACGATGCGGGCCTGCCGCCCGACGCGGGTGATCTCCGGTGTCGTCTTCGAGCGCGTCATGTCGCTCGTTCCAGCAGCCAGACCAGCAGAGCCTTCTGCGCATGCAACCGGTTCTCGGCTTCATCCCACACCGCGCTGTGCGGCCCGTCGATCACCTCGTCGGTGATCTCATGGCCACGGTGAGCCGGAAGGCAATGCAGCACAACGACTTCGGAATCAGCCTTGGCCACCAGGTCTGCGCTGAGCTGAAAGGGACGGAACGGTCGCACTCGATCGAGCCCGTCGTCCTCCTGACCCATCGACGTCCAGGTGTCGGTGACCAACACATCTGCGTCGGACGCCCCGGCGATGGGGTCGGCGGTGATAGTCACTGAGCCGCCGGTGTCGGCGGCGCGATACTCGGCGGCGGCGGTGAATAACGGATCGGGCGCGAAACCTGCCGGGGCCGCGACGGTCACGTGCATGCCGGCGGTGACGCCGCCGAGCATCAACGAGTGCGCCATGTTGTTGGCGCCGTCACCGAAGTACGACATCCGCAGACCGCGTAGTGATCCCTTGCGTTCGGCGATGGTTTGCAGATCGGCCAGCACCTGGCAGGGGTGGAACTGGTCGGAGAGCGCGTTGACGATCGGCACCGTCGCGGTCTCGGCCATCGCGCTCAGCCGGGCCTGGCCATAGGTCCGCCAGACGATGGCGTCGACGTAGCGGGACAACACTTTCGCGGTGTCCTGCAACGTCTCCTCGCGACCCAGCTGCGTGCTGCGGCCGTCGACGACCACGGCGTGTCCACCGAGCTGGGCGATACCCACCTCGAAGGAGAACCGGGTGCGGGTGGAGTTCTTGTCGAAGATCACCGCGACGCCACGCGGGCCCTCCAGAGGGCGGTGGCTGAACGGATCCTTCTTCAGTTCGGCCGCGAGCGCCAGCACCTCGGCCTGCTCGTCGGACGTCAGATCGTCGTCGCGCAGAAAGTTCCGCGTCATTGCTGATCTCCCCGCCTGTGGCGGCTTGCTCGAGGATGCCCGGCAACGCCGCCACGAACGTGTCGAGTTGAGGCTCGGTGATGATCAAGGCCGGCGCCAGGCGGACAACGTCGGGTGCGGCGGCGTTGACCAGGAACCCCGCGGACCGGGCGGCCGCCTCGACGTTTTTCGCGGTGGGCGTGGTGATCACGATCCCGCACAACAGACCACGCCCGCGGACACGGTCGATCGCCGGGTGGTGAAGCGATTCGATGCTCTGGTGCAACGTCTTTCCGAGCGCTCCGGCGTGACGCACCAAGTCATCGTCCGCCAAAACCCGCAGCACCGCGAGCGCCGCCGATGCGCAGATCGGGTTGCCGCCGAAGGTGCTGCCATGCAGGCCCGGAGTCAGCAGTTGCGCGGCCGGGCCGGTCGCCAGGCACGCCCCGATCGGCAGCCCTCCACCGAGCCCCTTGGCCATCGTCACCACATCGGGTGTGATGCCGTCGTGCTGATGCGCGAAAAACGTTCCAGTGCGGCCCATCCCGGTCTGCACCTCGTCGAAGACCAGCAGCGCGCCGTGCCGGGCAGTGATATCGCGCGCCGCCGCCAGATAGCCATCGGGCGGCACCACGATGCCGCTCTCCCCCATGATCGGCTCCAGGAAAACCGCAGCGGTGTCGTCACCGACCGCGGCCGCCAGCGCGTCGGCGTCGCCGTAGGGCACGTGGGTGACGTCGCCGGGCAGCGGCGCGAACGGCGCCTGCTTACTCGGCTGGCCGGTCAGAGCCAGGGCGCCCATCGTCCGGCCGTGGAAACCACCCTGCGCCGCAACCAGTTTCGTGCGGCCGGTCAGCCGGGACAGCTTGAACGCCGCCTCGTTGGCCTCGGTGCCGGAGTTGCAGAACAACACCCGGGTCTCGGTGTCGGCACCGAGCAGACCGGCCAGCGCCTCGGCCAGCGCGATGCCAGGCTCGGCGGCATACAGGTTTGACGTGTGCCCCAGCGTGGACATCTGCCGCGTGACGGCCTCGAGGATGGCCGGGTGGCCATGCCCCAGAATGTTGACGGCGATGCCGCCGAGCAGGTCGAGGTAGGACTTGCCGTCCACGTCGGTGACCACCGCGCCGTCGCCACTGGCCAAGGCGAGGGGCGGAACACCGTAGTTGTTCATCATCACCGCGGACCACCGGTCCTGCAGTTCTTCGCGTGTGGGTCATGCGCCTACCACCTTCGTTCCGGACCCTTCGTCGGTGAGCAATTCGACCAGCACGCAGTGCTCGACGCGGCCGTCGATGACGTGTGCGCTCGGCACTCCGGCGTCCACCGCACGCAGGCAGGCTTCGACCTTGGGGATCATGCCGGTCTCCAGCGTCGGTAGGAGTTGAGTCAAAGTGGCAGTATCGATTTCGCTGACCAGCGAATCCCGGTCCGGCCATTGGGTGTAAAGACCCTCGACATCGGTGAGCATCAACAGTTTCTCGGCCCCCAGCGCCTCGGCGAGCGCGCCGGCGGCGGTGTCGGCGTTGATGTTGTGGACGACGCCGTCGATGTCGGGGGCCAGCGTCGACACCACCGGAATCCGATTGGCGGCAATCAGATCCAGCACCACGGCGGGATTGACCTGAGCGATGTTGCCGACCAGACCGATGTCGGTGTCGATCCCGTCGACGCTGACGCTGCGTCGCACGGCGGTGAACAGGTTGGCGTCCTCGCCGGTCACACCGACCGCGTACGGCCCGTGGACGTTGATCAAGTTGACCAGTTCGCGGCCGACCTGACCGAACAACACCATCCGGGCCACATCGAGCACTTCGGGTGTGGTGACGCGGAATCCGCCTTTGAAGTCGCCGACGATGCCAAGGCGTTTGAGCATGGCGCTGATCTGCGGGCCGCCGCCGTGCACCACGACCGGATGAATACCGCAGTTGCGCAGAAAAGCCATGTCCGCGGCGAACTCTCGCCGCAGCGTGTCACTGGTCATGGCGTTGCCGCCGTATTTGACCACCACGATCTTGCCGTGCAGCTGAGTCAGCCATGGCAAGGCCTCGGCCAGCACCTGGGCCTTGATTTCAGTGGAAATACATGCGAGGTGATCACGAGTAGGCCGAGTTCTCTTCGACGTAGGCGTGCGACAGGTCGGTGGTCCGGATCGTCGCGTGCGCGCTGCCGACTCCCAAGTCGACGGCCACTTCGATGTCGGTGGCCGACAGGTCGACCTCGCGGGCTCCCGGTGCCCCGACGCCGTCGATGCAGACCGCTGAACCGTTGAACGACACAGTGATCCGGTCCGGGTCAAGATGCACCGGTGCCATGCCCACGGCGGCCAGCACCCGGCCCCAGTTCGGGTCGGAGCCGAACAGTGCGGTCTTCACCAAGCTGTCCCGCGCGATCACCCGGGCCGCGGTGACGGCGTCGTCCTCGGTCAGCGCACTGGTCACGGTGATCGCGATGCGCTTGGTGACGCCTTCGGCGTCGGCTTGCAGCTGAGCGCACAGATCGTCGCAGACCCGTAGCACGGCGTCGTCGAGATCGGCTTGGCTGGGCGCTATTTCGCTTGCACCAGAAGCGAGCAGCAGAACGGTGTCGTTGGTCGAGCAGGCTCCGTCGATGTCGAGCCGGTCGAAGGTCCGCGCGGTGGCGCGGCGCAGTGCGGCGTCCAACGCGGAGGGCTCGGCGACGGCGTCGGTGGTGAGCACGCACAGCATGGTGGCCAGCGACGGCGCCAGCATTCCGGCGCCCTTGGCCATTCCGCCGACCGTCCAATCGTCCGGGTGATGCAGCGCAACCTGTTTGGGTACGGTGTCGGTGGTCATGATGGCCCGGGCGGCTTCCTCGCCGCCGGTGATGCCGCCGGCCATCTCGTGCACCAGGTTCTCGACTCCGGCAAGCACTTTGTCCATCGGCAGCCGGTCGCCGATCAGGCCGGTGGAGCAGACCGCGATATCGATCGCCCCGGTCTCGGTGCCCCACTCCGACAGCGCCGCGGCGAGTCGCTCCGCAGTCGCGTGGGTGTCCTGGAAGCCGCCGGCCCCGGTACAGGCATTGGCGCCACCGGAATTCAGCACCACCGCGCGCAGCCGCCCGTCGGCCAGCACTTGCCGGGTCCACAGCACCGGCGCGGCTTTGACCTGGTTGCGGGTGAACACCCCGGCGGCCGCGTGATCGGGTCCCTCGTTGAACACCAGCGCAAGATCCAGCTTCCCGGATGCCTTGATGCCGGCCGCGATACCGGTCGCGCGAAAACCGGCCGGCGCCGTGACGCCTTGGGCGCGTACCAGTGGGGCGAGATCAGGGCGAATCACGGTGCCACGCCGACCACTGAAAGGCCTTCGGACTCAGGCCAACCCAACGCCAGGTTCATCGATTGCACGGCGGCACCGCCGGTGCCCTTGACCAGGTTGTCGATCGCCGCGATCGCGATGAACGTGGCAGCGTCCTCGTCGACCGCGATCGCAAGCTGTGCGGCATTGCTGCCGATCACCGCGCCCGTGCGCGGCAATTGCCCTTCGGGTAGCAGGTACACGAAAGGCTCGTCGTGGTAGGCCTTTTCATAGGCTGCCCGCAGCTGCGACAGCGGTGCCGTGGTCCGTGCGGTGCAGGTTGCCAGGATGCCGCGAGTGGTCGGGATCAGCACCGGCGTGAACGAGACGGTGATGTCGCGGTCGGTGACCTGGCGGAGCCCCTGAACGATTTCGGGCGTGTGCCGGTGCGCGCCGGCGATGTTGTAGGCCCGCGCCGAACCGATGACCTCCGAGCCGAGCAGGTCGGTTTTCGCGGCGCGGCCGGCACCCGAGGTGCCGCTGACCGCGACGACGGTGACAGCGGGATCGATGAGATCGGCTGCTACTGCGGGGAAAAGCGCCAACACCGCGGCGGTCGGATAGCAGCCCGGAACGGCGATCCGACGGGCGTCGCGCAAATGCGTCGCGATTACCCGGGAGCTCGGGTAGCCCGTAGGGCCAACTGCCGGCGTGCGCCGAGCCGTAGAAGCGCTCCCATGCGCCGGCGTCGCTCAACCGGAAATCGGCGCCACAATCCACGACCAAGGTCTGCGGGCCGAGTTGCTCCGCCAGCGCCGCCGAATGGCCATGCGGCAGACCCAGGAACACGACGTCGTGGCCGTCGAGAATGTCGATATCGGTCGGCTCCAGCACCCGCTGGGCCAACGGCAACAGGTGCGGATGGTGATCGGCGAGCACGGTTCCGGCGCTACCGGCAGCGGTCAGCGCGCCAATCGTCAGCCGCCCGTCCTGGTAGGCGGGGTGTCCGAGCAGCAGCCGCAGGATCTCGCCGCCCGCATAGCCGCTGGCACCGGCTACTGCCACCCGTATCGCCTCGGTCATGACACCCATCGTTGCATGAGTATGCACTGCTGTGCAAACTCATTCTTCAGGCTCATTCAGCTGCGCAACACCGCGCCGACTTGCTCGTCGGCGCGACGAACCGCCGCATCCCGCGCGGCGCTGGCCTCGTCTTCGGTAAGGGTGCGATCCGTTGCCCGGAACCGCAGCGCGAATGTCAGCGACTTGCGGTTCTCGCCCACCTGCGGGCCGGTGTAGACGTCGAACAGCCGGACCTCTTCCAGCAACTCCCCCGCGCCGTCGCGGACGGCGTCCGCGACGGTCTGCGCGGGGATGTCGGCATCCACGACGAGGCTGACGTCCTGGAACACCGCAGGGAACGGGGACACTCGAGGCGCCGCGAGAACGCTCGACGATCGGTATGGCGTCGAGGTTCAGTTCGACCGCACAGGTGCCCTTGGGCAGGCTGGATCGCTCGATCACCGCCGGGTGCAGCTGTCCGGCGTGCCCGACCACGGTCTCGCCGACGAGCACTTCGGCGCAGCGGCCCGGATGCCACGGCAGATACTGAGCGGCCCGCAGTTGCACGTCGACGCCACTGGCGCGGGCGATGATTCGCACCGCCTCGAATGCGTCGGCAGCATCGGCCCGCCGGCCATCGCCCCACGGGCCGCGCGGCTCCCTCAGCCCGGTCAGCACGACGGCGACGTGCTGCGGCTGCTGCGGCAGCGACGCGTCGAGCGCGGCGATTTCGTCGTCGGTGGGCCGACGGTCCACCGGGATCACCGCGACGCCCTTGGTCTGCTCGGTCGGCTGCACCACCTGCGCCATCGCGAACAATGCGACATCGACGATGCCGCGGGATACGTTGCGCGACAACGCCTCCAGCAGTGCCGGGCAACAACGTCGTCGCCAGATGCGGCCGATCGGCCTCCAACGGATTGACCACCCGGGTGGTGCGGCGCCGTCCGTCGTCGGCGGTCAGGCCCCAGGCATCGAACACACCCGCCGGCAGAAACGGTGTCGGAAGGATTTCGACGTAACCGGACAGTGCCAACGACTTGCCGATCGCTCGGCGGCGACGCTGAACGGCGGACAACCCGCGGCCGGCCGGAGCCGGCGGCAGCACCGAAGGAATGACTTCCAGCCCTTCCAGTCGCAGCACCTCTTCGACGAAGTCGGCCGGCTGCAACAGGTCTGGACGCCAGCTCGGCGGGGTCACGATCAGACTGTCTGCCGGCTTCGGTCACCTCGGCGCCGATCTGAGTCGAGCCGCCGGGCCGTCGTACCCGGGCGGTAGCTCACCCCTGCCGTTCGATCGGGCAGGTCGGCCGCCAGCTGAACCGGCGGAAGCGACCAGTCGTCCCGGGGTGGGTCGCCGCGCCAGTCGGTCAGGGTCGGCGACACGTCGCCGCCGGCGATCTCGGCAAGCAACGTCGCGCAGCGGTCCAGCGCCGCAACCGAAATGGCGGGATCGACCTCACGCTCGTAGCGGCGGGCGGCTTCGCTGGGCAGGCGCAGCCGACGTGCGGTGCGGGATACCGCGGCCGGATCCCAGACCGCAGCCTCCAGCAACACATCGGTGGAGTCGTCGCGCATCTCGGTGCTGCCCGATCCCATCACGCCGGCGATCGCGGCGGTCGCGACATCGTCGACGATCAGCACGTCGGCCGGGTCGAGTGCGCGTTCGATGTCATCGAGCGTCTCGACCGTCTCACCGGGGCGGGCGAACCGAACGTCGAAGCCGCCGGTGATCCGGTTGAGGTCATGCGCGTGCATCGGATGACCGAGTTCCAGCATCACGTAGTTCGTCGCGTCGACGGCCGGCGAAATCGCCCGGATGCCACTGAGCAACAGCCGGCGCTGTAACCACCACGGCGACACCGCGGCCGGGTCGATCTTTGTCACCGGGCGCAGCGCGAATCGGCGTACACCGGTCTCGGGCTGCACCGTCAGCGGCCAGGCCTCCCCCTCCGCGGGAAGTGCAGGTACGGCGGCAGGGTCGACTGAAGTCGAGGTCGTACGCGCACGCGATCTCACGGGCCAGGCCGCGCACCGACATGCAGTAGCCCCGGTCCGGGGTGATCGCGAGGTCGAAGACCACGTCGTCGAGACCGAGCACCTCGCGCCCCGCCTGCGCCCGGCTCGGCGGTTCCCGGCGGCAGCACCAGGATGCCGGAATGGTCTGCGGCCAAACCGAGTTCGGCGGCCGAGCAGATCATCCCGTCGGAGGTGTGACCGTAGGTCTTGCGCGCAGTGATGTTGAATCCGCCGGGCAACGTGGTACCGGGCAGCGCCACCACCACCAAATCGCCGACGGCGAAGTTGGTTGCGCCGCAAATGATGTCACGCGGCTGATGTTCGCCGACGTCGACCTTGCAGGCGCGGATCGGCTTCTTGAATTCGGTGAGCTCCTCGATTTCCGCGACTCGCCCCACCGTCAGGGGACCGTCGACCGGGCCGAGGGTGATGACGTCTTCCACTTCATGGCCGATGCGCACCAGGGCCTGCTCGAGATCGTCGGGCGTGCACATCCCATCCGGGCGCTCCGACGCTGACGACGTCCCGCAACCAGCTGTAGGGGACACGCATCAGGCACCCACCCCGAACGGCAACGAGAAGCGGACATCGCCTTCGACCATGTCGCGCATGTCGGGAATGCCGTTGCGGAACTGCAAGGTGCGCTCCAGGCCCATGCCGAAGGCGAACCCCGAATACTCGTTCGGGTCAATCCCGACGGCGCGCAACACATTCGGGTTGACCATCCCGCAGCCACCCCATTCGACCCAGCCGGCGCCACCCTTCTTGTTCTCGAACCACACGTCGACTTCGGCAGACGGCTCGGTGAACGGGAAGAAGTGCGGCCGAATCCGGGTGCGCGCCTGCGGCCCGAATTCGGCGCGGGCGAACGCGTCGAGGGTTCCGCGCAGATGCGCCATCGACAACCCACGATCCACCGCCAGCCCCTCGACCTGATGGAAGACCGGCGTGTGGGTCGCGTCGAGTTCGTCGGTGCGGAAAGTGCGGCCGATCGAGATCACGTACACCGGCAGTGCGCGCTCCAGCAGCGCGCGCACCTGCACGGGCGAGGTGTGGGTGCGCAGCAACTGCCGCGAGCCCTCCGGCTCGATGTAGAAGGTGTCCTGCTCGCTGCGCGCCGGGTGGTCAGCGGGAAAGTTGAGCGCGTCGAAGTTGAACTGCTCGGTCTCGACTTCGGGGCCCTCGGCCAGTTCCCAGCCCATCGCGATGAAGGTGTCGGCGATGTGCTCGGCCAGGATCGTGATCGGGTGGCGCGCGCCCGTCGGTTGCCGGGTCGAGGGCAACGTCACGTCGATGCGCTCGGCGACCAGCACCGCCGCGTCCCGCTCGGCGCGCAGTGCCGCGAGTCTGTCGTCGTAGCTGCTGCTGGGCATCGCTGCGTGCGGTGTTCACCAGCCGGCCGGCGTCGGCGCGCTCGGTCTTGGGCACGGTGGCCAACGCCTGGCGCGCCAGCGCCACCGGCGAGCGATCGCCGAGGTGCTCGGTCTTGGCCCGCGCCAGCGCGTCGAGATCGGCCGCGGCCGCGAACGCTTGCCTGGCTGCGTCGACCGCGGCGGTCAACGCCTCCGGCGACAGGGCTTCAGTTGACGGGGGCAGGGCACCCACGCGGCGACACTCTCCTTTTCGGTGAACATTTGGTGAAGCACGTTATGCGGGCCGCGACACAGCGCGCCGCGCAAGAGCCGATCATATGTGGTCACATCGCCGACGATCGGAAGCCGTCAGCCGACTTTTCCCACCCGCCTGTGCGCGCGCTGGCGGTTGAACGTGCCCGGCTTGAGTATTTTCGTACAGGTGGCGACGCCCCAAGCTCCCGAACGCGTGCCGGCGCAGTACCTGTTGTCGCCGCGCGCGGCGGGCCCGCGCACGCTCATCGACGTCCTCTACGACACCGCCGCCTGCTTCCCCGAAGCCGCGGCGATCGACGACGGCACCGTCCAGCTCACCTACAGCGAACTGATCAGCGACATCGAAGCCAGCGTCGCCTGGCTGGCCGCCCGCGGCATCGGTCGAGGCGACCGGATCGGCATCCGGATGCCGTCCGGCAGCTTCGCGCTCTACGAGGCGATCCTGGCGACGCTGGCCAGCCGGCGCGGCCTATGTACCTGTCGACGCCGACGACCCCGACGAACGCGCCGAGCTGGTGTTCACCGAGGCCAACGTGGCCGCGGTCGTCACCGAAGCCGGCATGGCCCGCGGTCCGGGCTCCTCGCGAGGCTGGCGGGCCGAGGCGCCGCTGCTCCGCGACGACGCCTGGATCATCTTCACCTCCGGATCGACCGGCACGCCCAAGGGTGTCGCCGTCACGCACCGCAGCGCGGCGGCATTCGTCGATGCCGAGGCGCAGATGTTCCTGCGGGACAACCCGATTGGCCCGGGCGACCGGGTGCTGGCCGGGCTGTCGGTGGCCTTCGACGCGTCGTGCGAGGAGATGTGGCTGGCCTGGCGGCACGGCGCCTGCCTGGTCCCGGCGCCGCGGTCGCTGGTGCGCAGCGGGATGGACCTCGGCCCGTGGCTGGTCAGCCGCGACGTGACCGTGGTGTCGACCGTGCCCACGCTGGCCGCGCTGTGGCCCGCCGAGGCGCTGGAAGCGGTGCGGCTGTTGATCTTCGGCGGCGAGGCCTGCCCTCCGGAGCTGGCCGCGCGGCTGGCCGTCGACGGCCGGGAGGTGTGGAACACCTACGGCCCCACCGAGGCCACCGTGGTCGCGTGCGCGGCCCGGCTGGACGGCGACGAGCCCGGTGCGCATCGGTCTGCCCGCTGCCGGGCTGGGACCTGGCCGTCGTCGACGGGGACGGCCAGCCGGTGGCCGACGGCGAGATCGGTGAGCTGGTGATCGGCGGCGTGGGGCTGGCCCGCTACCTCGACGAGGCCAAGGACGCCGAGAAGTACGCGCCGATGCCGACGCTGGGCTGGCGGCGCGCCTACCGCAGCGGCGACCTGGTGCGGCTGGAAAGCGAAGGCCTGGTCTTCTGCGGCCGCGCCGACGATCAGGTCAAGGTCGGCGGTCGCCGCATCGAACTGGGCGAAGTCGACTCGGCGTTGGTGCACCTGCCGGGCGTCAGCGGCGGCGCCGCCGCGGTTCGGCGGACGGCGGCGGGCACGCCGGTGCTGGTCGGCTACGTCGCCAGCGCCGACCCGGACTTCGACATGGCCGCCGCGCGGGCGCTGCTCGCCGAGCAGCTGCCCGCCGCGCTGGTGCCGCGCCTGGTCCGGGTCGACGAGCTGCCCACCCGCACGTCCGGCAAGGTCGACCGCGACGCGCTGCCCTGGCCGCCGCCGGGCGGCGACAGCCGAGCAGGCCTCCGACCTCGGCGGCACGGCGAGCTGGCTGGCCGGCGCTGTGGCGGGATCTGCTCGGCGCCGCCGTCGACGGGCCCGGAGGCCGACTTCTTCGCCCTCGGCGGCGGCTCGCTGGCCGCGGCGCAGCTGGTCGCCGCGCTGCGGGACCGCTACCCGCAGGTCACCGTCGCCGACCTGTACGACCATCCGCGGCTGGGGTCGCTGGCCGGCTTCCTCGACGAGCTCGAGAAGCCGCCGGAGGTCGTCGAGCGGCGTGGTACGTCCGACTCCGCGGCTGGCCCAGCTCGCGCAGATCGCGCTGTCGGTGCCGTTGGCCACGCTGGCCGCGCTGCAGTGGGTGACGTGGTTGGCGCTGGGCAACAACGTCGCCCGCGCGCTGCACCTGGTGCCGTGGACGGTCGCGGTGAACTGGTGGCTGGTCGCGGCGGCGTTCGTCCTGTTCGTCACGCCGCTGGGCCGGATGGGCATCGCGGTGCTGGCCGCGCGACTGTTGCTGCCGAACGTGCAACCGGGCACCTACCCGCGCGGCGGGTCGCTGCATCTGCGGGTGTGGCTGGCCGAGCGGCTCGCCGAGGCCAGCGGCGCCGAGAACCTGGCCGGGGCGCCGTGGCTGGTCTACTACGCGCGCGCACTGGGCGCCGACATCGGCAAGGGCGTCGACCTGCACTCGATGCCGCCGGTCACCGGGCTGCTGACGCTGGGGCACCGCAGCGCGGTCGAGCCCGAGGTGGACCTGTGCGGGCACTGGGTCGACGGCGACGCGTTCCACGTCGGCGCGATCGCGATCGGCAACGACGCGACGATCGGCGCCCGCACCACGTTGCTGCCCGGCGCCGTCGTCGGCAAGAACGCCGACGTCGCACCCGGCTCGGGGGTCGTCGGCAAGGTCAAGAGCCGCCAGTACTGGAAGGGCTCGCCCGCGGTGAAATCCGGTCGGGTGAAACACCCGTGGCCCGACGAGCGGCCGGCGCGCCGAACCCACTGGGTCGCGGTGTACGCGCTGACGTCGGTGCTGCTGGCCGCGATGCCGCTGACCGCGCTGGCGGCCGGGCCTGGCCGTGATCGGCCTGGGCGTCCGTCACACGCACCGGCTGTCGGAGGCCGTGCTGCCGGCCCTGTACTGGACGCCGGTCGCGACGGTGGCTGGCCTGGCCGCGTACGCGGTGATGACGATCGTCGCGGTGCGGATGCTGTCGATCGGGCTGCGGGAGGGCTACCACCCGGTGCGCAGCCGCAGCGGGTGGCAGCTGTGGGCGACCGAGCGGCTGATGGACGGCGCACGCAACTACCTGTTCCCGCTCTACGCGAGCTTGGCCACACCGGCCTGGCTGCGGATGCTGGGCGCCAAGGTCGGCCGCGACACCGAGATCTCCACGGTGCTGCTGACCCCGAAGTTCACCGTCATCGAAGACGGCGCGTTCCTGGCCGACGACACCATGGTCGCGTCGTACGAGCTTGGCGGCGGCTGGATTTACGCGGCCACGACGACGGTCGGCAGGCGGGCGTTTCTGGGTAACTCGGGCATCACCCAACCGGGCCGTCGGGTGCCCGACGACGGACTGGTCGCGGTCCTGTCCGCGGCTCCGCCGAAGGCCAAGCGTGGTTCGTCGTGGCTGGGCAGCCCGCCGATGCGGTTGCGCCGGCGTCCCGCCGAGGCCGACGCGGCCCGCACCTACGAGCCGCCGTGGCGGTTGAAGGCGATGCGGGCGACGCGTGGAGGCGTTCCGGGTGATCCCGGTGATGGTGACCGCCGCGATCGGGCTCGCGGTGCTGGGTGCGCTGCAGGCGCTGGCTCGGATCTTCGGCATCTGGTCGGCCGCGCTGTGCGGTGGGCTGGTGCTGCTGGCTGCGGGCGCGTTGGCCGCGGTCGTCGCGGTCGCCGCGAAATGGCTTCTGGTCGGCCGGATTCGGGCCGGCGAATTTCCGCTGTGGTCGTCGTTCGTGTGGCGCAACGAACTCGCGGACACGTTTGTGGAGACCGTCGCCGCGCCGTGGTTCGCCCGCGCGGCCAGTGGGACACCGGTGATGAACGTGTGGCTGCGGGCGCTGGGCGCCAAGGTCGGCCGCGGCGCGTGGTGCGAAACGCTATTGGCTGCCAGAGGCCGACCTTGTCACGCTCGGCCGCGGGCAGCACCGTCAACCGCGGCTGCGTGGTGCAGACGCACCTGTTCCACGACCGGATCATGCGGATGGACGAAGTCGTGCTCGAGCAGGGTGCGACGCTGGGCCCGCACGGCGTCGCCCTGCCGTCGGCCCGGCTCGGCGCGGGCGTGACGGTCGGCCCCGCGTCGCTGGTGGTCCGCGGCGATTCGGTGCCGAAATCGACTCGCTGGCAAGGTAATCCGATCAGGCCGTGGAATGCGCCCCGGGAGAAGTCCGGCAAGAAGGCCGCCGCGTGAAACGTGCCGCCAAGAAGTCGGCGCCCAGCCAGGCTTCCACCGTGATCGACCCGTACCTGCCCAAGAACGGCAACCTCGGCTATCGCGTGTCACGCTATGAGCTGGCTCTGGAGTACAAGGTCGCGATCAACCGGCTCTCCGGGATCGGCGACGATCACCGCCGCTGCGCTTGACCGAGTTGGAAGACTTCACCCTCGACCTCTCCGACGCGCTGACGGTGTCGAAGGTGTTGGTGAACGGCAAGCGCGTCGCCCACTTCGCCTGTCGGATGCGCAAACTCCGCATTCGACTGTCGTCGAAGCTGGCATCCGGCGCGGCGATGTCGATCGTCGTGCACTACCACGGTTCACCGCGACCGCTGCGATCATTGTGGGGCGACGTCGGTTTCGAGGAACTGACCAACGGCGCACTGGTCGCCGGACAACCCAACGGCGCCGCATCGTGGTTCCCCTGCGACGACCATCCCAGCGCCAAAGCCTCCTTCCGCATCCAGATCAGCGCCGACAACCCCTACCGGGTGGTCGCCAATGGGCGGCTGGCGTCACGGCGACCGCGGGCGGCGCAGACCGAGTGGACCTACGAGCAACCCGAGCCGACCTCGACCTACCTGATCACCCTGCAGATCGGGATGTACGAGATGACCCGGCTCGGCACGGCGCCGGTGCAGATGCGGGCCGCGTTGCCCGAGCGGCTCCGACGCGAGTTCTACGAAGACTTCGCCCGCCAACCCGAGATGATGGAACTGTTCGTCGAACTGTTCGGCCCCTATCCGCTGGCGAACGGTTACACCGTCGTCGTGACCGACGACGATCTGGAGATACCCCTTGAAGCTCAGGGCATTTCGATCTTCGGCGCCAACCACTGCGACGGCACCGCGGGCCAGCGAGCGGCTGATCGCCCACGAGCTGGCCCACCAATGGTTCGGCAATTCCGTCACGGTCCGGCAGTGGCGCGACATCTGGCTGCACGAAGGATTCGCGTGCTACGCGGAGTGGCTGTGGTCAGAGCACAGCGGTGGACCCAGCGCCGACCAACTGCGCCCGCCACTATCACGAGAAGCTGCGCGCAGCGCCGCAGGATCTGCTGCTCGCCGATCCCGGACCGCGCAACATGTTCGACGACCGCGTCTACAAACGCGGCGCGTTGACCTTGCATGCGCTACGCGGACGCGTGGGCGACGAGAAATTCTTTGCCCTGCTGAAAGATTGGACGACCCGCTACCGCCACAGCACCGCCGTCACCGACGATTTCACCGGTCTGGCCGCGCGACTACTGCGACTGAATCGCTGACGCCGTTGTGGGACAGCTGGCTGTACTCGCGGCCAGTGCCCTGAGCATAGCTCAGCCGTTGAGTGCCGGCTCGGGCGCAAGCTCTGGCGCCGGCCGTCGACGCGCCGCCCGCAAGCGGGTCAACAACTCGGCCGTCACCGCACCCACTACACCGACGACGGCCGCACCCACCATCGACCAGGCGCCGTGCGCCAGCAGGAAGAAGCCGAAGATCGCGGACACCGCCAGCAGCGCGCACCGCACCCGCGTCCAGCGCGCCGGACCGTCCAATCGGGTGGAGACCAGCATGCCCAACATCAACGCGACGGCGTGTCCGACGTCGGTGAAATCTTCGCCCAGTGCGGCCGCGGCGAGGCCGACCGGAATCCAGAAGCCGATCCAGGCCGGGCGCACCCGCCGGGGTATGGCAGACGTCAGCGCACCCAGCACCGCGACCGCGCCGTAGCTCACCCCGACGTCACTCGCGCGCGACACCGACAGTGGCAACCAGTGGAATTCGATCGCTGCGGTCAGCCCGGCGGCGACCAGCAGCGTCGCGCCGATGTGGCCGGTGACGAACACGAGGGCCAGCCGGCCGCTGCGCCAGATGAGTTCGGCCAGAGCCAGCAGACAGACCAGGCACGGCAGCCAGAAGTACATCGGCCCCGCATCGGTGATGAATGCGCTGTCCAACAGCGTGGCCCAGTGCCCGTGAGCCAGGTTGTGCAGATTGGTGCTGGCCTGCGCGACGACGTGCGCGCGCGCACGCGGGCTGAGGTCGACCAGCGTCGCGCTGACGCCGATCAGCACAGCCGCGTACGCGAGCGTGATCCGCACGCGTGAAAGCCGCGACAACACCTGCACTATCATCGCCATCCACTATGCATGCGGATCGTCGTCATCCGGATTGTCCAAAGCTGATAAGTCGCTGACAGTATCTCTGGACGGCTTGAGCCGGTAGATCGCCAAATCAGCCGGAAGACCTGCGGGTTTACCCGAGAAAACCGGCCAATGCACCCGCTTGGCCGAGACCCCGAGTGTGACCAAGTCGTCTGCGTCGAGCTGGTCCAGAGTGGTGCCCGACACCATCACCCCGCCGCGGGTTGCCCGCTCCATCACCCGGGCCGCGACGTTGACATCGACGCCCAGCCAGTCGGCGGCCAGGCGCTGCGGGCGGCCGGTGTGGATGCCCACCCGCATCCGCGGCTTGTAGCCGCCGACGTCGACCGACTTGAGGGCTCGTTTGGCCTCCAGGACGGCGGCTACGGCGACACGTGGATCGGCGAACACCGCCATGGTGCCGTCGCCCATCCGTTTGACGATGTGCCCGCCGGCGTCCAGCAGGGGCGGTTCGATGGCGCGCGCCACCCGCCGCAGCAGTTTGAGCGTGGCGTCGTCACCGGCGCGCAGCGACCAGGTCGGAGAACTCGACCAGGTCGGTGAACACGATCGTCACCTCTTCGATTCGCCGGGCGCCGCGACACCGCCTCGCTCAGCGCCTGCCACACCTGGAGTGCGCCGAGGCTGACTTCCCGCGACGCGCCGCCGCGCTCACCCAGCAGTCGACCGGCGGCCCGGGCCGCGGCACGGGGTCCACCGGTGCCGGCCGTCGAGAGCGGGTCGCCGAATTCGGGATCGCCGGGCAAGCCGCGCCGCGCGCGCCGGACCAGCGCGATCAGGCCGGGGCTTCGATTGGTGCTGCGCAACCAGTTCGCCGCGCCACGCAGGGATGGCGGCGAATGCTGTCGCGATGCAGGTGGATCCGGCGTCGTCACCGTTTGCTCGGGCTCGCCGGACACCGGTTGGGGCCCGAGTTCCACAAGGCTCAGCGTAGGTGCTGTTCGGAGAGACCGGCAACGACGGTCGCGGTGGTGTCCGACACGATCGACGATGAACCACCTGATCACGGGGCTGCGACGGCCGGATCGACGCTCGATAACGACGCGGCCGACGCGCCCGTCAATCGTAGACAACGATGCGTTGTCAACACTATCGTGATCTCATCATCGCCCATCGGGACCAGGAGGCCGTGATGACAGTGACGTCGATGCCGCCCACGCCCGCGCCGCGTGATCCGGGCCGTGCCGGACCAACGAGACGGTGCCGTCGACCTCACCGCTGGGGCCCGACTCGCTGACGTGGAAGTACTTCGGCGACTTGCGCACCGGGATGATGGGCGTGTGGATCGGCGCGATCCAGAACATGTATCCCGAACTGGGCGCCGGCGTCGAAGAGCATTCGATCCTGTTGCGCGAGCCGCTGCAGCGGGTGGCGCGGTCGGTGTACCCGATCATGGGCGTCGTCTATGACGGCGGCCGAGCGTCCCAGACCGGCGAGCAGATCAAGCAGTTCCACCACACCATCAAGGGCGTCGACGCCAGCGGCCGCCGCTACCACGCGCTGAATCCCGAGACGTTCTACTGGGCGCACGCCACCTTTTTCATGCTGGTGATCAAGGTGGCCGAGTACTTCTGCGGCGGGTTGACCGAAGCCGAGAAGCGCCAGCTCTTCGACCGAACACGTGCAGTGGTACCGGATGTACGGCATGAGCATGCGGCCGGTGCCTGAGTCGTGGGACGACTTCCAGGAGTACTGGCAGCGGGTCTGCCGCGACGAGCTGGAGATCAATCAGGCCACCCTGGACATCTTCCAAATCCGGATTCCCAAGCCGAAATTCGTGCTGATGCCGACACCGGTGTGGGACCAGCTGTTCAAACCGCTTGTCGCCGGCCAACGTTGGATTGCCGCAGGACTGTTCGAGCCATCAGTGCGCGAAAAGGCAGGCATGCGTTGGACACCGAGCGACGAAGTCGTGCTGCGGCTGTTCGGCAAATTGGTCGAGCTGGCCTTTCTGGCCGTTCCCGACGAGATCCGCCTGCATCCGCGGGCGCTGGCCGCGTACCGCCGCGCGGGCGGCCGGAATGTCCGACGACGCCCCGCTGGTGCGAGGCGCCGAGCTTCATGGCGCCACCGTCGGACCGCCGCGGGCTGCCGATGCATTACTTCCCGCCGCGGCCCAAGAGCATCATCGAGCGCGCAGGTTCGCTGGTGCACACGACGTTCTCGCTGGCCGGGTTGCGTCCGGCGCGGGGCCGCGGCAAAGCCGCCTAGTCCGTGAAGCCGGCCGCGCTGCGCCCTGGCGCTTTGATAGAGGCAAATCGCCGCAGCCGCAGCCACATTCAGGCTCTGGGCGCTCCCCGACATCGGAATGCTCACCCGAGCGTCGGCCTGCTCGGCGAGCTCCGCCGACAATCCGTGGGCCTCGGAACCGAACAGCCATGCCGTCGGGCCCGCGAGGTCGGTCTCGTCGAGCGACGCTTCGCCGTCCACAGTGGTGGCCACGACCCGCAGGCCGGCGCCCCGCAACGCGGTGATCGCCGCATCGACGTCGGGTGCGACGACAACCGGCACCGCGAAGATGCTGCCCGCCGAGGCGCGCAGGCACTTGCCGTTGTAGGGGTCGACGCTGTGACCGACGAACACGACCGCGGCAGCGCCCATCGCGTCCGCGATGCGAATCAATGTGCCGGCATTGCCGGGCTCACCGATCTCCACACCGACGGCGACAAGCCGCGGATTCTGCGCGAGTACATCCGCCAAGACGGTGCTCGGGTGCTCACACACCGCTACCACGCCCGGCGGGAGTGACAGTGTCCGACAACGCTTTTGCGGCACGCTCGGTGACGAGTTGGACCGCGGCGCCGTGTTGCTGCCAGCAGCCCGGCGTAGCGCTGCGCCGCTGCTTCGGTGACGAAGATCTCGCGGATCAGCCCATGCCGGGAAGCGGCCTCGACCAGGTTGGCGCCCTCGACCAGAAACTGATCGCTACGGCGTCGCGCCGCCTGCCGGTGGAGTTTGACGGCGGCGACCACCCGGGTCGATCGTTCGGTCAGCACCGGCTGCGATTGAGATCCGATTGTCGCGCCGCGCGAACTTAGGCGGCCTCTCCGGACGGAGCGTTGACGTCGTCGGGCAATGCCTTGCGAGCAACAGCGACCAATGCGGTGAACGCCGCGGCATCGCTGATCGCGATGTCGGCGAGGTTCTTGCGGTCGACCTCAACGCCAGCAGCCTTGAGGCCCTGGATCAGCCGGTTGTAGGTGATGTCGTTGGCGCGGGCCGCAGCGTTGATCCGAGAGATCCACAGCTTGCGGAACTCGCCCTTGCGCGCACGACGGTCGCGGTAGGCGTAGGTCAGCGAATGTAGCTGCTGCTCTTTGGCTTTGCGGTAGAGGCGGGACCGCTGACCGCGATAGCCTTTGGAAGCCTTCAGGATGGTGCGGCGCTTCTTTTGGGCGTTGACTGCCCGCTTCACGCGTGCCATGGGGGTGTTCCTATCTCGTGGGGAAGTGGTTGTTCCGGCGCAGTGCTGCCGGTCAGCCGTTCAGAAGTTTCTTGACCCGCTTGGTGTCGTTCGCCGACACGGTGGTACGTCCGTCCAGGCGTCGCGTCCGCTTGGTCGGCTTGTGCTCGAGCAGGTGGCGGCGGCCGGCTTTCTCACGCACGATCTTCCCGGTTCCGGTGCGCCGGAATCGCTTCGACGCTCCGCTGTGGGTCTTGGCCTTGGGCATGTGTCCTCTGTCCTATGTGTGTCAGTTCGGCGACGGTTCGGCGTCGCCGGTCGGTGCGGGCTTGGCGGTGGGTCCGGCGGCATCTTCGGCTGCACGGGCACGGGTCTTCGCGCCGCGGTGCGGTGCCAGCACCATCGTCATGTTGCGTCCGTCCTGCTTGGCCGAGGTCTCGACGAATCCGTAGTCGGCGACGTCGGCGCCCAGGCGTTGCAGCAGCCGGTAACCCAGTTCGGGCCGCGACTGCTCGCGTCCACGGAACATGATGGTCACCTTGACTTTCGCTCCCGCCTCCAGGAACCGGATCACGTGACCCCTTTTGGTCGCATAGTCGTGATCGTCGATCTTGGGTCGCAACTTCTGTTCTTTGACGACGGTCTGCTGCTGGTTCTTACGAGACTCGCGCGCCTTTTGCGCCGCCTCATATTTGAACTTGCCGTAGTCCATGATCTTGCAGACCGGTGGTCTGGCATCCGGGGCAACTTCGACAAGGTCGAGATCGGCGTCCGCGGCGACGCGAAGGGCGTCTTCGATACGCACGATGCCTACCTGCTCCCCTCCTGGTCCGATCAGGCGGACTTCAGGTACGCGGATGCGTTCGTTAACACGGGTCTCAGTGCTGATGGGGCCTCCCTAATTGATCTTCTCGTCAATTGCCACCGTCACCTGCTCCATTCGGAGTCAGCGGTAGGGATGCCACGCCATCAGCAAAAAAGCCCTGCATAAGCAGGGCCCAGTGCCGACCGATCACGGCCGTGAGGCCGCCTGCCAACTGCAGAACCGGCACACTGGTGTGCCGGTGACCGGACCGCTGAGCCTTGGTGGCCAACGGTGGGAGCGGGACTCCTCTTGCTGTCTCTGGCTTAGCCGGAGACGGTCGCGCAGGTGAGTCTACCAGTCACGACACCCTGCTCCGACACGTCGCTGCACGGCCGGCCGGCGTAGGCGGCGGTTAGCGGCCGACACGAGGAATTCCCGCCAGCCGGATCATAGGCATTCCATAGCAATACCGAATATCCTCGCCGTCTGTGACCCTCACTGCGTCCCGCCCGCGGATCGAGTCGAATTCTCGGCTCCGCTGGGTGCCGGCAGCTGCCGGCTGGACCGTCGGTGTGATCGCCACCCTGTCGCTGATCGCCAGCGTGTCGCCGGTGATCCGGTGGGCCATCCGGGTGCCGCGGGAATTCATCAACGACTTCGTCTTCAACTTCCCCGACACCAGCTTCGCGTGGTCGTTCGTGCTGGCACTGCTGGCCGGAGCGCTGACCGCGCGTAAACGTATCGCCTGGTGGGCGCTGCAGATCAACCTGCTGCTGGCCGCCGGATTGAACGTGGCCGGCCTGGTCGCGGATCACCCCAGCCCGGCGAAGAGCTTCGGGGAGACGCTCGGGCTGGGCCTGCACCTGGCTGCCGTGGTGGTGGTGGCCTTCGCCTACCGGGAGTTCTGGGCCAAGGTCCGCCAGGGCGCGTTGTACAAGGCCGCCGGAGTGCTGCTGACCGGCTGGGCGATCGGCATCGTGCTGTCCTGGGGTCTGATCGAGACGTTCCCCCGCTCGCTGGCCGCCGAGGACCGGTTGTTCTACGTGGTGAACCGGGTGGTCGGGTTCGCTGTCGTCGAGGCGGCGCAGTTCACCGGCCGGCCGCCGGTCTTTCTCAACGCGCTGATGGGATTGTTCAGCGCGATGGCGTTGATCGCCGCCGCGATCGTCCTGTTCCAATCGCAGCGCGCCGACAACGCGCTGACCGGTGAGGACGAGTCGGCGATCCGCGGGCTGCTGGAATTGTGGGGCAAGAACGATTCATTGGGCTACTTCGCCACCCGCCGCGACAAGTCGGTGGTTTTCGCGCCGAGTGGACGCGCGGCGATCACCTACCGCGTCGAGCTGGGTGTCTGCCTGGCCAGTGGAGACCCGATCGGCGATCCGCGGGCGTGGCCGCAGGCCATCGACGCGTGGTTGGCGCTTTGCCAGAGCTACGGCTGGACACCGGGCAACATGGGCGCGAGTTCGGCTGGGGCCAAAGCATTTCGCGAAGCGGGCCTCAATGCGTTGGAACTCGGCGACGAAGCGATTCTGCAACACCGCTGAGTTCAGGCTTTCCGGCCGGGACATGCGCGGGGTCCGCCAGGCGGTGACGCGGGCGCGTCGCGCCGGGCTGACGGTGCGCGTCCGCCGCCACCACGACATCGAGCCGGCCGAAATGACGCAGGTGACTTCGCGGGCGGATGCCTGGCGGGACACCGACACCGAGCGCGGGTTCTCGATGGCCCTGGGCCGGCTGGGTGATCCGGCCGACGGGGACTGCCTCCTGGTCGAAGCCATCGGAGCCGAGGACGCCGTGGTCGCGATGTTGTCGCTGGTGCCCTGGGGACGCAACGGTGTGTCGCTCGATCTCATGCGTCGCTCGCCGCAGTCCCCCAACGGCACCATCGAGCTGATGGTCAGCGAGCTGGCGCTGCACGCCGAGCGCATCGGCATCAGTCGAATCTCGTTGAACTTCGCCATGTTCCGGTCCGCATTCGAACAGGGCGCCCAACTCGGCGCCGGCCCGGTGGCCCGGCTGTGGCGCGGATTTCTGCTGTTCTTCTCGCGGTGGTGGCAGCTGGAGACGCTGTACCGCTCCAACATGAAGTACCAGCCCGACTGGGTGCCGCGCTTCGCCTGCTACGACGACGCCCGGATGGTTCCGCGGGTAGGCGTCGCTTCGTCGATCGCCGAGGGCTTTCTGGTGCTGCCCTTCGCTCGGCGCGACGAACAGCACACCGGCCATCACCCGTCGGTTCCACCGACGCTGTTGGCGACCGGGCTGCTGCATGATGACGGCTCGGCGCCCGGATGTGGTGGCACTGCAGGAAGCCGACTTCGGCGATAGCGACGAACACAGTCGCCGACTGCCTGAGCAGATGCGGGTCCGACTGTCCAAGCTGAAGGCCCTGCAGGACAGCGGGATTGATGCCTACCCGGTCGGGCAACCGCCGAGCCACACAGTCGCCCAGGCCCTAGCGACCGGCGACCAGACCGACGTTTCGGTGTCGGGGCGGGTGCTGCGAATCCGGGACTTCGGCGGCGTGCTGTTCGCCCAGCTGCGCGACTGGTCAGCCGAAGTTCAACTGCTGCTGGAGAATTCGATTCTCGAACAGGGCCAAACCGCTGACTTCACCAAGGCCATCGACCTCGGCGACCTGGTCGAAGTCACCGGGCAGATGGGATTCAGCAAGACCGGCACCCAGTCGCTGATCGTGCACCGCTGGCGGCTGATCGGTAAGTGCCTGCGCCCACTGCCGAACAAGTGGAAGGGGCTGACCGACCCCGAGGCGCGGGTACGCAGTCGCTATGTCGACCTGGCCGTCAATGTCGAGGCTCGCGAGCTGATCTCGGCCCGCAGCAGGGCGCTCCGCGCAATTCGAGATACCCTGAACGACAAGGGTTTTCTGGAAGTCGAAACACCGATCCTGCAACAAATTCACGGCGGTGCCACTGCCCGTCCGTTCATCACTCACATCAACAGCTACGACCTCGACCTGTATTTGCGGATAGCGCCCGAGCTGTATCTGAAACGGTTCTGCGTCGGAGGGATCGAGCGGGTCTTCGAACTGGGTCGGGCTTTCCGCAACGAGGGCGTCGACTTCAGCCACAATCCGGAGTTCACCCTGCTCGAGGCGTATCAGGCGCACGCCGACTACAAAGACTGGATCGACGGCAGCCGGGAGCTGATCCAGAACGCCGCGCAGGCCGCCAACGGAGCCCAGGTGGTGATGCGTCCCGGTGCCGGCGATGCGCTGGAAGAGGTTGACATCTCCGGCGTCTGGCCGGTGAAGACTGTCCACGAGGCGGTGTCCGAGGCGCTTGGTCAGCACATCGACGCGAGCACCGACCTGGCCACGCTACGCCGGCTGTCGGATGCGGTGCAGATCCCATACCTGGCGCGCTGGGACGCCGGCGCTGTGGTGCTCGAGCTGTACGAGCACCTGGTTGAAGCCCGCACCGAGCAGCCAACCTTCTACATCGACTTCCCGTTGTCGGTCTCGCCGCTGACCCGGCCGCACCGTAGTCAGCCCGGGCTCGCCGAGCGCTGGGACCTGGTGGCGTGGGGCGTCGAATTAGGCACGGCATACAGCGAACTCACCGACCCCGTCGAGCAGCGCCGCCGCCTCGAGGACCAGTCTTATCTGGCCGCCGGTGGAGATCCCGAAGCCATGGAGCTCGACGAGGATTTCCTGCAGGCCATGGAGTACGCGATGCCGCCGACCGGTGGATTGGGAATGGGCGTCGACCGGGTCGTCATGCTGATCACCGGCCGAAGCATCCGCGAGACGCTGCCCTTCCCGCTGGCCAAGCCGCGCTAGCTGATGCCCGGGTGTCGCAACACGCGGGCCGCCGGATCCGCAGAAATCATGCTCTAAGCACGCAAAAAAGACGACAATGGACCGCGTGACAGGTTCAACGGCGAACCTCCCTATTGCGGTGCTGGCCGACAACCACACGTCCCTGATGCACGGATGGGTCCCGGCGGTGGTCCAGGTCGTTCTCGGCCGCCCTGCTGCTGGTGGCGATCGCGCGGCGATCACGGCGGTGGCGACTGCTGTCGCTGCCGGTAGCCGCGATGCTCGGCGCCGCCCTGGCCGGTATGTCACATTGGTACATCGAAAATCGGGGTCTCGCCGATGACCCGGCACCCCAGCTGCTGTGGTGGTGGATCGGCGGCACCGGTGCCGCCGCCGCCCTCCTGATCCTGGGCTGGCGCACCGCACACTGGTGGCGTCGCAGCGCAGCGCTGGTGTCCGTGCCGCTATGTCTGCTGAGCGCCGCGCTGACGCTCAACCTCTGGGTCGGCTACTTCCCCACCGTGCAGACCGCGTGGGACCAACTGACCGAGGGGCCGCTGCCCCACCAGAGCGACGCGGCCGGCATCGCCGCGATGGCAGCCGCCGGGCTGCAGCCCGCCCACGGGATCGTGGTCCCGGTGACGATCTCCGATGACGCATCGCACTTCAAACATCGCGGCGAAGTTGTCTATCTGCCGCCGGCCTGGTTCGCCAGCAGTCCCCCGCCGGCGCTCCCGACAGTGATGATGATCGGCGGCGAGTTCAACACGCCCGCCGATTGGCTGCGCGCGGGCAACGCCGCGAAGACGATCGACGACATGGCCGCCACCCACGGCGGCAGCGCTCCGGTGTTCGTGTTCGTGGACTCCGGCGGAGCGTTCAACAACGACACCGAATGCGTCAACGGCATTCGCGGCAACGCGGCCGACCATCTTACTAAAGATGTTGTACCATTTATGATTTCGCGGTTCGGCGTCAGCTCCGAAGCGGACAACTGGGGCGTCGTCGGCTGGTCGATGGGCGGGACCTGCGCGCTCGACCTCACCGTCATGCACCCGGAGCTGTTCAGCTCGTTCGTCGACATCGCCGGTAACCTGGGCCCCGAGACCGGGACCAAGGCGCAGACCATCGCCCGGTTGTTCGGCGGCAACGCCGACGCGTGGGCCGCCTTCGATCCGGCCACTGTGATCGCCAAGCACGGCCGCTACCAAGGGGTTTCGGGCTGGTTCGATGTGTCGTCGAGCACCCCGTCGAAGCGCCATCACAGCATCTCGGTCGCCGCGGCGATACGACGCTGACCAGTCGGGAGTCCGCCAGCCCGGGCGACCAGGCCGGGGCGGCCGAATCGTTGTGCGACCTCGGCCGCGCCAATGGCATCAACTGCGCGATCGTCGCCCAGCCGGGCAAGCACGACTGGCCGTTCGCCGAGCAACGCGTTCGCCGCGGCGCTGCCCTGGCTGGCGGGCCGGCTGGAAACACCCGGGCGTGCCGCGGATCCCGTCGCCGTCATCGTGGCCATCGGCACCGACTCCGCACGCCGGGCCGGTCGGTCGATGACGCGGGTAGCGTGGCATCGTGCCCGATGAGCCGGAAAGTTCCGCCACCCAGCCCGATGCCGACACCGGCTACACCAGCTCCGGGGTGCCGACATTCGACTCGGTTCGGGAGAAGATCGAGTCGCGTTACGAGACGTCGATCGGGGCAACCGAATTGGATGCCGAGACCCCCGAAGGCCGCGATGTCGATGAGCAGTTCGAGGCGAGGCAGCGCGCGGCCGCCGATCGGCTGGCCCAGATCCGCGAATCGATGCGCGACGACCCACTGAGCCCGCGGTTGAGTACGTGCGTTGATTACGGCCGTCGAGCGGCGTAGACGGCTTGGTGAGCAGGCATTTGTCGCTCGCCGATACCGTCGCCCGACGCCACCGCCGGACTGGTGGCCTGCACGCGACCGATCCCGCCACGCCCTTCCTCTCGCTTGTGGGCGCGGTGCCCGGGCTTCGCCGCCGCCGACCTCGAGCAGGAGCTATACCAGAAGCCGTTCCGTGGTCAGGCATTTGGCGATGAGACGGACCCTGTGGGTAGTCAGCGCCGATGACCTGCCGATCGATTCAGTCCGCCGCCAGCGATCGGGTCGCCGCCAACGAACATCGCCGACTGGTCGGCCGACCTGCACAAGGCCGGGGTCGCGGCCGACGGCGAACGGTGGCTGGCATCAGGCATGTTCCGCGGTGTTGGGCCACCTCGGTCAGCACGGGCCGCTCAGCAGCACCGAACTGCGTTCAGCGCTGCCCGAGATCGGCGGAACGTACGACCCCGCGCCCGGAAAGCCCTGGGGCGGAATGGTTCCGCTGGCCCCACGGGTGCTGACCGTGCTCTCGGCCCGCGGCGAGATTGTGCGCGGACCCAACGACGGCCGCTGGACCACCTCACGGCCGCGGTGGGTGACTGACCGCGGACTTGGCTGGGTCAGCGCACCGAAGCCGCGCCGACGCCGTCAGCCGAGTTGACTGCGCCGTTGGCTGCTGCACCTTCGGGCCCGCCACCGCCGCCGACGTCAAATGGTGGTTCGGCACCACCCTGACCGCGGCCGCGAAAGGCGTTGAGCGACATCGGCGCCGTCGAGGTCGAGCTGGATACCGGCGCGCGGCTATGCGCTGCCCGACGACCTGGAGACCGAACCCGAGGTCGCCGCCGCTGGCGGCGCTGCTGCCGGGCCTCGATGTCACCACGATGGGCTGGTTCGACCGCGACTGGTATCTCGGCGAACACCGCGGTCAGGTGTTCGACCGCAACGGCAATGCCGGGCCCGACCGCCTGGTGGAACGGACGCGTGGTGGGCGGCTGGTATCAGGACGACGAGGCGCACGTCCATGTGCAACTCCTCGGAGGATCCCGGCCGCGACGGGCGGCGAGCGTTGACAGCGACGCGCCGCCGAGCTCACCGTCGTGGCTCGACGGCGTCCGGATCAAACCGCGGTTCCCGTCGCCGCTGTCGAAATCCGGGACTGACGGCCAGGCTCAAGCACTGACCTTGCGGCGCTTGGTCGCTCGCTTCGTGGTGCCGGCGGCGGCTTGCTGCCGGCGGCGAGTATTTCGGCGAGGAACTTGCCGGTGTAGCTTTCCGGCACCGCCACGATGTCTTCCGGCGTGCCCTCGGCGACGATGGTGCCGCCGCCGGCGCCGCCTTCGGGGCCCATGTCGATGATCCAGTCCGACGTCTTGATCACGTCCAGGTTGTGTTCGATGACGATCACCGTATTGCCTTTGTCGACAAGGCCGTTGATGACGTCGAGCAGCTTGCGGATGTCCTCGAAATGCAGGCCGGTGGTGGGCTCGTCGAGGATGTAGACGGTGCGACCGGTGGAGCGCTTCTGCAGCTCGGACGCCAGCTTGACCCGCTGCGCCTCACCGCCGGACAGCGTCGGCGCCGGCTGGCCCAGCCGCACGTACCCGAGGCCGACGTCGACCAGCGTCTGCAGATAGCGGTGGATGCCGGTGATCGGCTGGAAGAACTCCGCGGCCTCTTCGATCGACATGTCGAGCACCTCGGAGATGGTCTTGCCCTTGTAGTGCACCTCGAGGGTCTCGCGGTTGTACCGGGCGCCGTTGCACACCTCGCAGGGCACGTACACGTCCGGCAGGAAGTTCATCTCGATCTTGATGGTGCCGTCGCCGGTGCAGGCCTCGCAGCGACCGCCCTTGACGTTGAACGAGAATCGGCCCGGCTGGTAGCCGCGCACTTTGGCCTCGGTGGTCGCCGCGAACAGGGTGCGGATCTTGTCGAAGACCCCGGTGTAGGTGGCCGGGTTGGAGCGCGGCGTGCGTCCGATCGGCGACTGGTCGACCCGGACCAGCTTGTCGACGTGGTCCAGCCCGGTGACGCGGGTGTGCCGGCCCGGGACATGCCGGGCGCCGTTGAGCCGGTTGGCCAGCACCGAGGCCAGGATGTCGTTGACCAGCGTCGACTTGCCCGAGCCGGACACGCCCGTCACCGAGGTCAGCACGCCGAGCGGGAACGCCACGTCGATGCCGCGCAGGTTGTGCTCGCTGGCGCCGACGACCGTGAGCTGACGCTTCTTGTCGACCGGACGCCGAATCGTCGGGCGCCGCAATGCTCTGCTTGCCGGACAGGTAGGCGCCGGTGATCGATTCCTTGTTGCGTCAGCAGGTCGGCGTAGGTGCCGCTGTGCACGATCTGGCCGCCGTGCTCGCCGGCGCCCGGACCGATGTCGACCACCCAGTCGGCGTGCGCGATGGTGTCCTCGTCGTGCTCGACGACGATCAGGGTGTTCCCCAGATTCCGCAAGCGGGTGAGGGTTTCGATGAGCCGGCGGTTGTCGCGCTGATGCAGACCGATCGACGGCTCGTCGAGCACGTAGAGCACGCCGACCAGCCCGGACCCGATCTGGGTGGCCAGCCGGATGCGCTGCGCCTCGCCGCCGGACAGCGTGCCCGCCGCCCGGGACAGCGACAGGTACTCCAGCCCGACGTCGAGCAGAAAGCCCAGCCGCGACTGGATCTCCTTGAGCACCTGGCCCGCGATCGCCTGCTCGCGGGTGCCCAGCGTGAGCGCGTTGAGGAAGTCCGCGCAGTCGGCGATGGACAGCTCGCAGACCTCGGCGATGGACTTGCGCGCCGTGCTCCCCCGCGGCCAGCGTGACCGCCAGGATCTCCGGCTTGAGCCGCGTGCCGTCGCACACCGGGCACGGCACGTCGCGCATGAAGCCCTCGTAGCGCTCCTTCATCAGCTCGGATTCGGTCTGATCCAGCTTGCGCTCCAGGAACGCCAGCACGCCCTCGAAGTCGGCGTAGTACGAGCGGGTGCGGCCGTAGCGGTTGCGGTAGCGGACGTGCACCTGCTCGTCGCAGCCCTCCAGAATCGCCTTGCGCGCCTTGGCCGGCAGCTTGCGCCACGGGGTGTCGACGTCGAAGCCCAGCGCCTCGCCGAGGCCCGGCCAGCATCCGGGTGAAGTACTCCGCGGTGTGGCCCATCGACCAGGGCGCCACCGCGCCCTCGGCCAGCGTGCGATCCGGGTCGGGCACCACCAGTTCGGGGTCGACCTCTTTGCGGATGCCCAGGCCGACAGCACTCCGGGCAGGCGCCGTACGGCGAGTTGAACGAGAACGACCGCGGCTCCAGGTCGTCGACGGCCAGCGGGTGCCCGTTGGGGCAGGCCAGCTTCTCGGAGAACCGCTGCTCGCGGTGTGGGCGGGTCGTCGCTCGCTGATCGACGAACTCCAGCACCACGATGCCGTCGGCCAGGCTCAGCGCGGTCTCGACCGAGTCGGTGAGCCGCTGCTTGGCGCTGGCCTTGACGGTCAGGCGGTCGACCACCACCTCGATGTCGTGCTTCTCCTGCTTCTTCAGCTTGGGCGGATCGGTCAGCGGATGCACCACGCCGTCGACCCGGACCCGGCTGTAGCCCTGCGCGTTGAGCTTGTCGAACAGGTCGACGAACTCGCCCTTGCGGGTGCGCACCACCGGGGCCAGCACCTGGAAGCGGGTGCCTTCGGCCATCGCCAGCACCTGGTCGACGATCTGCTGCGGGGTCTGCCGGGCGATCCGCTCACCGCAGACCGGGCAGTGCGGCGTGCCGGCGCGGGCGTACAGCAGACGCAGGTAGTCGTAGACCTCGGTGATGGTGCCGACGGTCGAGCGCGGGTTGCGGTTGGTCGACTTCTGGTCGATGGACACCGCCGGCGACAGACCCTCGATGAAGTCGACGTCGGGCTTGTCCATCTGCCCGAGGAACTGGCGGGCGTACGCCGACAGCGACTCGACGTAGCGCCGCTGCCCCTCGGCGAAGATCGTGTCGAACGCCAGCGAGGACTTGCCCGAGCCGGACAGCCCGGTGAAGACGATCAGTGCGTCGCGCGGCAAATCGAGATCGACGCTGCGCAGGTTGTGCTCGCGCGCACCCTTGACGATCAGGCGATCAGCCACGCAGTTCCCTTTCCGAGCGCTCACTGGACACGTCATTCCCATGCTATGTGCCAGGTACCGACATAGCCGAGTCGACCCGGCCGGCGAGTACCGTGCAGCTGAGTATGACCGTCCTGGACGACAACTACACCGGCCACGTCGAACCGCGGCAGCGCGGCCCGCCGGACCCTGCCCGGCGCGACGATCGTCAAGACGTCGGTCGGCCCGATGGACAACAACGCCTACCTGGTCACCTGTTCCGCGACCGGCGAGACGCTGCTGATCGACGCCGCCAACGACGCGGATGCCCTCATCGACCTGGTTCGCGCAGCACGCCCCGAAGGTGTCGCTGATCGTCACCAGCCACCAGCACTTCGACCACTGGCAGGCGCTGGAAGCCGTCGCCGAGGCGACCGGAGCGCCGACCGCCGCGCACGAGATCGACGCCGAGCCGCTGCCGGTCACGCCGGACCGCCTGCTGGCCGGCGGCGACACCATCACAGATCGGCGAGCTGACCTTCGACGTCATCCACCTGCGCGGGCACACCCCGGGCTCGGTCGCGCTGGCCCTCGACGGCGCCGCGACCGGCGGACGTCACCCAGCTGTTCACCGGCGACTGCCTGTTCCCCGGCGGGGTCGGCAAGACCTGGCAGCCCGGCGATTTCGAGCAGCTGCTCGACGACGTCACCACCCGGGTGTTCGACCGTCTACGGCGACGACACGGTGGTCTACCCCGGCCACGGCGACGACACCACGCTCGGCGCCGAGCGGCCGCACCTGGCCGAGTGGCGCGAACGCGGTTGGTAAGCGGTGGGTAAACAGCGCCGCGAAACGCGGTGCAGCCCCTACGCTTAGCCGATGAGGGTGGGGATCGACTTCGGCACAACACACACCGTTGTCGCGATCGTCGATCGGGGCAACTATCCCGTGGTGTCTTTCGACGGAGTCGACTCGTGGCCGTCACTGATCGCGGCCGACGAATCCGGCGAGCTGCGCTACGGCCCGGACGCCGCCGCCGTCCGGCACGACCCGGGTTGGTCGGTGCTGCGTTCCTTCAAGCGGCTGCTCAACGACGCCGGGCCGACGACCACCGTTGACCTGGCCGGACGCTCGCATCGGCTGGCCGACCTGTTCGCCGGATTCCTCGCCCAGCTGAAAAGCGATCTGCAGCATCGTTCCAACGCCGAGTTGTTGCCGGGGCAAGCAGGTCGAGGCCGCGATCAGCGTGCCGGCGAACGCCTCGAGCTCACAGCGCTTCTTGACGCTGGACGCCTTCGCGCAGGCCGGCTTCGAGGTGGTCGCTCTGCTCAACGAGCCGTCCGCGGCGGGGTTCGAGTACGCCCACCGGTATCGCTCGACGATCACCGCCAAGCGGGAGTATGTGCTGATCTACGACCTCGGCGGCGGGACGTTCGACGCCTCGCTGCTGAAGATGACGGGCCGGCTCAATGAGGTGGTCTGCAGCGAAGGCATCCAGCGCCTCGGCGGTGATGACTTCGACGAGGCGATCCTCAAGCTGGTTCGCACCGGTGCGGGACTGCGCAGACTGCCCGCGGGCGTCCGCGACCAGTTGCTCGAGGAATGTGCGGCGCGTAAAGAGGCCATCGGCCCCAACACCCGCCGCTTCCTGGTCGATCTCACCGCGGTCGGCAAGCCGCCGTTCACGTGCCCGATCGACGACGTCTACGCGGCCTGTATCCCGTTGGTGGACAAGACGATTGCCACTCTCCCCCGCGTCCTGCGCGACCGGCCGGCGTCGATGTCGACTGGTCGGAGATCGCGGGCATCTATGTGGTGGGCGGCGCCGGGAGCTTCCCGCTGGTGGCCCGATCGCTGCGCAACGCGTTCGACGAGAAGCGGGTCAAGCGCTCGCTGCACCCGTTCGCCGCGACGGCGATCGGCCTGGCGGCGTTTCTGGACCGCGAGGCCGGATTCGCGCTCTCCGAACGCCTTTCGCGCCACTTCGGCGTCTTTCGCGAGGCCTGCGCCGGCGAAGATGTGTACTTCGATCCGATCGTGCCCAAGGGCGCCGAGCTACCCACCGCGGACCAGCCACCCTTCGTCGTCACCCGGACCTACCGCGCCGCCCACAACATCGGGCACTTTCGCTTCGTGGAATGCAGCCGGCTGTGCGATGGTCGACCCGACGGCGACGTGACGCCCTACGACCCGGTGTTCTTCCCGTTCGATCCGGCGCTCGACGACGATCGGGATCTGCCGCTGCGGCCGGTGCACCGTCGCGACGACGGCCCGGATGTCGAGGAGCGCTACGTGATCACCTCCGGCGGTGCCGTCGAGGTCACCCTCACCACCCGCCCGGACCGGCTCAGCCGTACCTTCCGGTTGGAGCGCCGCGACCTCGCCAGCGCGTAGCGGTCCGCTCGGCGGCGAGGTAAGGAGGCGATCACGTAGTGCCAAGCACAAGTCACCTGGCCGAATTGGAAATCGCAGAGTAGCTGACGTGGTCGCCGCGTGGAGCGCGACTCGAACCCGTGGTCGCGGGGTGCGCCGAGATGCTCGGGGCACCGGCAACCAGGAGCGACTACCACGTTGGCCGACGCGGACGACCAAGGCGCCGTGGCCGGAGCGGAACTTCGGGATTGCCTCGATCGGGTGGAGAGCACCCTACATCGATCGCCGTTACCTACACGGCGGGCAGCAATTCGGGCAGTGAGCCTCGCAGCATCGAGCTGAGTCGATCATGCGCTACTCGGCGATTTCAAGGACCTGAACGTCGCCTCCGCGTCGACGGGCCCGCGGGTGTGCAAACGTTGGGATTCTTCGAGCGCACACAGCGGACGCTCGCCGACGCGATTGATCGTTTGAACGACGGCATCGTCGGCGGCGTCCAGTTCGGGTGCCCAGGCCACCCGTGATGTGGCTGCCGCCGTCGACGAACAACGCGTTGCCGGTCAGGTAGCGGCAGCCGACCGATTACGAAGTGTGAACGATCAGCACGTCGACTTTCGCCCGCCGCGAGACGTTGGCAGGAACAGATCCCAGCAGTCGGCCGGCGATCGTGCTGAGGCCGACGTTGCCGACGACCAGCAGATCGGCGCCCACTTCCTCGGCAAGGCCCACCAGCGCGTCAACCGGGGCGCCGACAATCGACCGCTCCTCGATGTGCGCGGCCCCCGCAGCGGCGGCCCGGTCTTTGGCCTCGCGCAGAATCGCGTAGATCGGGGCACTGCCCGCCACCTTGTAGCTCTCGTCCTTCAGAGCGTCGGCAGCCCGCGGGTCCTCGTGCTGAGGTAGGTAGGCCGTCGCGACGATCAGCTTCGCGTCCGCCCCAGCAATGCTGCCTGCCTTCTCCACCGCGCGCAGCGACGAATCCGATCCGTCGGTTCCTACCACCACGGTCCGATAGGCGCTCATTTACCCTCCCAGGTGTTCGGTTGCTACGCCAACCCCAGACAGTAACGGTTTGCCGCAGACAGATGGTCGAATTGAAACACGCCGATTCGGCTCACAATGCTCGGCTAACGGTGTGGCACGCGAATTCTGAAGCGCCAATCCGGCCCACGGCATCGTCACAATCGGTCAAATTCGGTGAAACATGTTGATGTGCAATATATTTCATTGAAAACTCACGAGTATCCCCTTGCCGAGGACTTGGGCGGCACGCGCAAAAGTAGTGCGTGAGCAGGCAGGACGGGTAAGCAGGTTCACGAGAGAGCCTTTACAGTGACACACATCATGGTTGCCACCACAGTCGAGGAACCGAGCACCGCGCTCGCCTCAGATGATCCGCCTCCGCGGCCCCCGGGCAGGCTGCTGGACCCGCTCGCGGTCGCGATATCGGCGAGCGTCATCGGCAGCGTGGCGGCGGGACGTCCTTCGCTGTGGTTCGACGAGAGCGCCACGATTTCCGCCTCCGCCAGCCGTTCCCTGCCTGAGCTGTGGGGGCTGCTGGGCCGAATCGACGCCGTCCACGGCTTGTATTACCTGCTGATGCACGGCTGGTTCTGCATTGCGCCGCCGACCGAGTTCTGGTCGCGGGTGCCCAGCTGTCTGGCTGTCGGCATCGCCGCGGCCGGGGTTGTGGTGTTCGGCAAACAGTTTTTGCCGCGGACCACCGCGGTGTGCGCGGGCCTGGTGTTCGCCATCCTGCCGCGCGTCACGTGGGCAGCGGTCGAAGCGCGCTCGTATGCGCTCACGGCGGCGGCGGCGGTCTGGCTGACCGTGTTACTGGTCACCGCTGTACGACGGCACCGGTGGTGGCTGTGGGTGCTCTATTCGCTCGCGCTGATGTTGTCGGTCGTGCTCAACGTCTATCTGGTGCTGCTGGTGCCGGCGTACGCCGTCGTCACCCCGTTGCTCCGGCGCCAACGCTCCATCATCGTGTGGTGGGCGGTCTCGTCGGCGGTTGCGGTAGGTGCGCTGACGCCACTGATGCTGTTCGCCCATGGGCAGAGTTTCCAGGTCGCGTGGATTCACTCGCTGAGTTGGCACAGCGTGCTCGACGTCGTGCTGCACCAGTACTTCGACAACAGTGTCCCGTTCGCGATCCTGGCGGCGCTCATTTTCGTTGTTGCGCTGACGATTCGGCTCACCGGCCGATGGCAGGCGAGCGGCGACACCCGCCGGATGCTGATCATCTGCGGGGCCTGGATTGTGATTCCCACTGCCATCAGCCTGATCTACTCGGCGATCAGCGATCCGTTCTACTACCCGCGGTATCTGTTCTTCACAACCCCGGCGATGGCGATCGTGCTGGCCGTCTGCATCGTGGCGATCACGCGCCGGCCGCGATGGATCGCGCTGTTCCTGGTCGTGCTCGCCGCAGCGGCTGTGCCCAACTATCTACTCTCGCAACGCCAGCGGTATGCCAAGGAGGGCTGGGATTACAGCGACGTCGCCGACGTCATCACCGCGCAGGCTTCGCCCGGTGACTGCCTGCTGGTCGACAACACGGTCGGCTGGCTGCCCGGCCCGGTCCGTGCCCTGCTCGCGGCCCGTCCCGCCGCCTTCCGGCCCCTGGTGGACATCGGCCGTGGCGTGCCGGCACCCAAGCGAGAGACGCTGTGGGACGGCCATATCGCGGTCTGGCTGATCGTCGGCCGACTGTACAAATGCACGACGCTGTGGACGATTTCCACCCACGACACCAAGCTGCCCGATCACCAGGCCGGGAATAAGCTGCCGCCGGGACGGGTGTTGGCCCACACCCCCGCCTACCTGGTGCCGCAAAACGTGGGGTTCCGCATCGTTGAGCGCTGGCAATTCCACCGCACTCAGGTGGTCAAGTCGATCCGCTGATCCCGTAGCGGGCAGGCACGCGCTGAGATCGCTTGTGCGCGAAAGTAAGCTGCTCACCGCAGACCGCGGACGGCGCGATAGGAGGCGAGCGCGCCCAGCACGCCGACCGCGGCGAACACCGCGAACAGTGCCCGGGCGGCGATCGCCACACCGCCCGGCGTGCTGTTGACCACGACACCGGCCAGCCCGGCGCCGAAAGCGCCGGCGATCACTTCGATCGTGTTGATCGCGGCACCTGCCGCCGCGCCCTCCCGCTCGTCGACGCACTGCATCGCCCATGCGGACAGATGAGGCCAGCCTGCGCCGATGCCGGCCCCGGTGATGGTCAGCGCCAGCGCCCACGTGACGACGACGCTCGCCGGCGCATTCTCGACCTGGCTGACGGCAGTCAGGATCAGCCCGAGCGCTATCACCAGCGGCGCGGAGATGACGACGCGGTTGATGACTTTCCTGCTTTTCAGCGATGCGCTGAAAAGCTCGCTGACCGCCCAGCCGATTGCCAGTGCGGCGCCCAGGAATCCGGCCACCACGGGAACCAGATGCGCCAAGCGCTGCCCGAACAGCGGCACGTACATGTCGACCATCGCCGAGGTCATCAGCACCGCCAGCGCCAGGTAGATCCATTTGAGCGGCCCCGGGCCAAACATGCTCGGCGGCAGCACTTTTACTGCCGTCCGCCGGTCCACGGCGACGAATAGGACGATCAGGATCACGCTGACCACAAGCAACGCTGCGGTCCAGGCGACGTTGGTCGGGACCTGGGCGATGCTGACAGTCAGCGCCGCGGCGCTCAACAACAGCACCGACCACACCGGCACCTGCAGTGCAGACGCGGGTTGACCGGGATCGACGTGGCCGGCCGGTAACACCAGCGGGACGAGCGCGCCCATCGCCACCGACAGTATCGCCATGACGCCGAATGCCCATCGCCACAAACCGAATTGGGCGAACAGGCCACCGGCCGCCGGGCCCACCACCGTGGCGACACCCCACATCGCCGAGACCAACGCCGACGCCCTCGTCCACAGCGCCCGCGGCAGAGTGGTCGTGATCAGGGCGTAGCCCAGACCGGCCAGCAGTCCCCCGGCCGCACCCTGCAGCGTGCGGCCCAGCAGCAGCACACCCATGCTCGGCGCGATCGTGCACACCACGCTGCCGATCCCGAACACCGCCAGTCCCAACAGGAATGACCATCGCGCCCCGACCCGCAACAGCGTCGCGTTGACCGATCGCGGCCGCGACCACCGAACCGACCAGGTACAGCGTCGTCACCCACGCGAAGAGGCGTTCACCGCCGATCTCGGCGATCGCGCTCGGCAACAGGCTGACCGTCAGGAATTCATTCGTCGCATACAGCGCCACGCCACCGGCCAACAGCGTCGACGTGCCCAGGAACTTCGGGCCCAGCAGCGCCCGCCAGCCGTCGTCCGCCGGTGTGCCGCGCGCTGCGCTCACTTCAGCCCGGCGGCGTCCATCCCGCGCAGCTCTTTCTTCAGGTCGGAGATTTCGTCGCGGAAGCGGGCGGCCAGCTCGAACTGCAGGTCGCGCGCCGCGGTCATCATCTGCGCGGTGAGGTCCTTGATCAGGTCGGCCAGTTCGGCCCGCGGCATGTTGGCGGTGTCGCGGCCCTCGACGATCCCGGCGCTGACCGCCCGGCCCGGCTCGCCCTGAGCCCGGCGGCCACGCGACGAGTTACGGCCGGAGCCGCCGATCTCGATGGCGTCGCTGTCGTCGGCCTCGCGGTAGACCTGGTCGAGGATGTCGGCGATCTTCTTGCGCAGCGGTTGCGGGTCGATGCCGTGGGCTTCGTTGTAGGCGACCTGCTTGGCGCGGCGCCGGTCGGTCTCGTCGATCGCCTCTCTCATCGAGTCGGTGATCTTGTCCGCGTACATGTGGACCTCGCCGGACACGTTGCGGGCGGCGCGGCCGATGGTCTGGATCAGGCTGCGCGACGAGCGCAGGAAGCCCTCCTTGTCGGCGTCGAGGATCGAAACCAGCGACACCTCGGGTAGGTCCAGGCCTTCGCGCAGCAGGTTGATGCCGATCAGCACGTCGTACTCACCCAGCCGGAGCTGGCGCAGCAGCTCCACCCGGCGCAGCGTGTCGACCTCGGAGTGCAGGTAACGCACCCGGATACCGAGCTCCAGCAGATAGTCGGTCAGATCCTCGGCCATCTTCTTGGTCAGCGTGGTCACCAGGACCCGCTCGTCGGCCTCGGCACGCTTGCGAATCTCACCGATCAGATCGTCGATCTGACCCTTGGTCGGCTTCACCACGACCTTCGGGTCCACCAGTCCGGTCGGACGGATCACCTGCTCGACGAACTCGCCGGCCGCCTGGCTCAGCTCGTAGGGGCCGGGGGTGGCCGACAGGTACACCGTCTGCCCGATTCGGTCGGCGAACTCTTCCCACGTCAGTGGCCGGTTGTCGCACGCCGACGGCAGCCGGAAACCGAACTCGACGAGGTTGCGCTTGCGCGACATGTCACCCTCGTACATGCCGCCGATCTGCGGCACCGTGACGTGGGACTCGTCGATCACCATCAGAAAGTCTTCCGGGAAGTAGTCGATCAGCGTCGCCGGCGGCGAGCCGGGCCCGCGGTCGTCGATGTGCCGCGAGTAGTTCTCGATCCCCGAGCAGAACCCGACCTGGCGCATCATCTCGACGTCGTAGTTCGTCCGCATCCGCAGCCGCTGGGCCTCCAGCAGCTTGCCCTGGCCCTCGAGCTCGGCCAGCCGATCCTCGAGTTCCTGCTCGATGGTCGAGATGGCGTGGGCCATTCGTTCCGGTCCGGCCACGTAGTGAGTCGCCGGGAAAACGCGCAGCGAATCGACTTGGCGCATAACGTCGCCGGTGAGCGGATGCATGTAGTACAGCGCCTCGATCTCGTCGCCGAAATACTCGATGCGAAGCGCAAGCTCCTCATAGGACGGGATGATCTCGACGGTGTCGCCGCGCACCCGAAACGTGCCGCGGGTGAAGGACATGTCGTTGCGGGTGTACTGCACATCGACCAGCAGCCGCAGCAGCCCGTCACGCGGAACCTCGGAGCCCACCTTCAGCTCCACCGACCGGTCCAGGTAGGACTGCGGTGTGCCCAGGCCGTAAATGCAGGACACCGACGCGACCACCACCACGTCGCGGCGCGACAGCAGCGACGACGTCGCGGAGTGCCGCAGCCGCTCGACGTCGTCGTTGATCGAGCTGTCCTTCTCGATGTAGGTGTCGGTCTGCGCGATGTACGCCTCGGGCTGGTAGTAGTCGTAGTACGAGACGAAGTATTCGACTGCGTTGTGCGGCAACATTTCCCGCAGCTCATTGGCCAACTGCGCGGCCAGTGTCTTGTTCGGGCGCCATTACCAGGGTGGGCCGCTGCAGTCGCTCGATGAGCCAGGCGGTGGTGGCAGACTTGCCGGTACCGGTTGCGCCGAGCAGTACGACGTCGCGCTCCCCCGCCCGAATCCGGCGTTCCAGATCTTCGATCGCGGCCGGCTGGTCTCCGGCCGGCGCGTACGGGCTGACCACCTCGAAGCGGCCGCCGGCCCGCACCATGTCCTCGACCGGGCGGTATTCGGAGTGCGCCAGCACTGGATGCTCGGTAGCAAACGCCATGTTCACCAGGGTAGAGCCCGGCACCGACACGCCGCTTGATCAGCTGTGCTGGCTGCTCCACACCCGGGTACCGGGGTCGCATTCGATGAGGTGCCCGTCTTCGGACTTCGACATGGTGAACACCGGTGTATCGGTGCACGAGGTTCCGACCGGGTGCACGCCGGTGGTCGCGGGGGCCTTGTCCCAGATGTTGGCCTCGCAGACGACCTGCTCATTGGACGTGGAGTCGTAGGCGACTTTGTCGATGTCGGTGCACGGCCCACCCAGC
Organism: uncultured Actinomycetota bacterium; assembly: GCA_963796825.1. Classification (GTDB taxonomy): domain Bacteria; phylum Actinomycetota; class Actinomycetes; order Mycobacteriales; family Mycobacteriaceae; genus Mycobacterium. The sequence continues at coordinate 636,936 of CAWCNE010000001.1, read as the reverse complement.
ACCGTCGGCGACGGGGCCCCGATCGGCGCGGCGGTCTGGTTGGCGGCCTGCGCCGGATCGGCCACGGTCACATCCGGCGGAACGTCACCGGTGCGCGATCCGACGACCGGGATCCGCAGCGTCGCGCCTTGCGAGCCGCACTCGTTGGTCTGCACGGTTTGGGTCTGGACGCCGCGCAGCGTGCCATCGGGTTCCGGCGTCAACGACCACACCACGGTCTCGGACTGCGTCGACGATCGGCGCCCCGCGTGCTTTCTGGCACTGGGCCTGCATCTGCCGCGGCTCGCTCTGCCAGTGACCATCGACGTAATGCAGGACGCCGGCGTTGCCGGTGCCGGTGCTCTTCGCGGACGTGTGACTGGCCTCGTCGAGCTTGGTGCCGGTCGCCGCGCAGCCGGATGCGGTGCAGGCCGACGAGAAGGCCCACCAGGTCGTGTCGCCGCCGTTGGTTCGGATGACGCCGTTCGACGTCTGCTTGGCGCGGTTGTAGTCGAGTCGATAGCTGCCGTTCAGAGGCGGTGCCGCGAGGGCCGACCCCGAGGTCGACGTCTTGTTCACCCGCGGTGGTGCCGCGTTGTTGACCTGGAGCCTGGTCGTCCCAGGAGAAGAATGAGATCGCCCACGTCACGGCCAGCGACAGCAGTGCCAGAACCATGGCAGCCGCAATACCGGTCTTGAGCGTCAACATCCGCGGGCGCGCCTTGGGCTGCGGACGCCGGATCAGCGAGCGCGGGCGATCGCCCTCGCCGCAGCCGGCGATCTGCTCGCCGAAGGCCGCGGCGAACTGGCGGCACCGGTCGAATCGGTCCGCGGGCTCCTTGGCCAGCGCTTTGAAGAACATCTCGTCGAGGCCGGCCAAATCGGGGCGGTAGTCGCTGAGCCGTGGAGGCGCCGCATGCAGGTGCTGCCCGATCACCGCGACCGGATTGGGGTTGGCGAACGGCGGGGCGCCGGTGAGCAGGTGGAAAGCCGACGCCGCCAACGCGTACTGGTCGGCGCGACCGTCGATGTTCGACCCGACGAGCTGCTCGGGGGCAGCGTAGGCGACGGTGCCCACTGCGACGTTGGTCTCGGTGATACCGCTGATGTCGGCAAGCTGACGGGCAACACCGAAGTCCGCCAACACGATTCGGCGGTCGTCCTCGTCAGGCTGGGTCAGCAGGATGTTGGCGGGTTTGACGTCCCGGTGCAGCAGACCACGGGCGTGGGCGTAGTCGAGCGCGCCCGCGACCGCGGTGACGATCGCGCAGACGTCTTCCTCGGGCATGCCGCTCCGGAACTTCTCCCGCATCAGTCGGGCGGCATCCGTGCCCTCGACGTAGTCCATGGCGATCCAGAGGTGGCCATCGAACTCGCCACGATCGTGCACCGCGACGATGTGCGGATGCCACAGCGTGGCGGCGAGATCGGCTTCGCGGTTGAATCTTTCGCGGAATTCCGCGTCGGCCGTGGTCCCTTCGCTCAAGATCTTGAGCGCGTCCCGGCGCGGCAGTCGCGGGTGTTTGGCGAGGTAGACGTCGGCCATCCCACCGGATCCCAGAGGCCGCAGGATGGTATAGCCGGCGAACGACATCGGCGCGGCGAGCGCACTGTCCGACGAGTCGTTGGCGCTGGATCGCCGCACGTCCACCGCGCCGCGCCGAGGCCGCGACCCGATCAGCGGTACCCGGGTCAGCAGCCGGGTGATCGCCAGATCAGGCAGCGACGCATAGCCGCGCTCGAGCAGGCCGCGGGAACGTGGCGGCGCCGCAGGCTTCGCGGGCGGCCCCGATTGGGCGTCCCAGCGCTGGGTAGCTCTGGTCGCCTCATCCATCGACGCGTTCCCCCTTACTTCGCTCGCTTGGCGTGTGCTCCACCACTTTCTCGGTTACCCGACGGACAGAAACTGTGAATCACTTGCGGGCCGGGCATTTTCAACATCCCCGAGGCGCGGCCGAGTTCGACGAACCGGCTCACCATTGCTGATCTTGCCGCGAAATGCATTGCTGTCCCGTTGTGCCACTTATGAAGCAGCTGTGAATCGAGGTCGAGAGAGCAGTTCGCGGCAACACATAGGCGAATCACAGTGCGTCCTTTGGAAGCCATGGTGTTGCGGAGTCGATACTGGAGTGGTGAGTCGACCAGCGCCACCCATTCTGACCATTTGGCACAACGGCTCAGAAAGCACCTTCGTGCCGGGTCACGACGTCATCATCGGCCGCGACCTGCGTGCCGATGTCCGGATCGCCGACCCGAGGATTTCGCGCGCGCACCTGATCCTGCGTTTTGAACAGGGCACATGGGTCGCCATCGACAACGGCTCGGTGAACGGGACGTTCGTCAATGGCTACCGCCGACCGGTGGTCGACATCCGCGACGGGCAAAGCATCAACATCGGCAACGCGGGCGGGCCGCAACTGACGTTCGAGATCGGAGCGCGCCGAGGTGGCGGCGGACCGCCACCTGCCAGTGGACCGCCACCGACAGCGCAGCGGACGATGTCCTGGTCCACGCCGGTCCGTCCCGTGGCGCCTCCGCTCCCGCCGCCTCCGTCGCCGCCCGAACCGCGGCGACCCGCCGCGCCGCCGCTGTCACCGTCGGAGTATCCGACCACGGTCTCGGGCGGCCGCCCGCCGGGTGGCCCGCCGCCCGACCAGGTCACGGTGGTCAACGCGCACCCTGCGCCGGTGCAGCACGATGTGCCACCCACCGAAGTCACCAAGCTCGACGCCCGCATTGCCGAGGGCGCGAATTTCGCCACCCGCTTCGTCAAACGCATCGCGCCGCGGGCGACGCCCTCCGCCAAGCCCGCCGGCTCGGTCACAATCGGCCGGGCGGCGGACAACGACATCGTGATCCCCGACGTGCTGGCCTCCCGCTACCACGCGACGCTGACCTTGACGCCGCTGGGCACCGAGATCCGCGACACCAGCGTCAACGGCACGTTCGTCAACGGCACCCGGGTCGGTTCGGCGATCCTGAGCGAAGGCGACGTCGTCACTGTCGGCAACATCGACCTGGTGGTCAACGGTGGCTTGCTGGTCCGCCGCAGCGAAACCGAGGCCGCCACCCGCACCGGCGGCTTGGAGGTGCGCAACGTCGCGTACATCGTCGAGAACGGCAAACAGCTGCTCAGCGACATCTCACTGATCGCGCGTCCAGGAACGTTGACCGCGGTGATCGGCGGATCAGGCGCGGGCAAGAGCACGCTGGCCCGCCTGATCGCCGGCTACACGACGCCCAGCTCCGGGTCGGTGACGTTCGAGGGCCACGACATTCACGCCGAGTACGCGTCGCTCCGCAGCAGGATCGGCATGGTCCCGCAGGACGACGTCGTGCACCGGCAGCTGACGGTGAACCAGGCGCTGAGCTACGCGGCTGAACTGCGGCTGCCACCTGACACCAGCAAGGCCGACCGGACCAAGGTCGTCTCGCAGGTGCTCGAAGAACTCGACCTCACCAAGCACGCCGACACTCGGGTCGACAAGCTCTCCGGCGGACAACGCAAACGCGCCTCGGTGGCACTCGAGCTGCTCACCGGGCCGTCTCTCCTCATGCTCGATGAGCCCACTTCCGGACTCGACCCGGCGCTGGATCTGCAGGTGATGACGATGTTGCGCCAGCTGGCCGACGCCGGCCGGGTCGTGCTCGTCGTCACGCACTCACTGTCCTACCTCGACGTCTGCGACCAGGTACTGCTGGTCGCGCCGGGCGGGAAGACGGCCTACTGCGGACCGCCGGACGGCATCGGCGACGTGATGGGCACCACCAACTGGGCCAAGATCTTCAGCCAGGTCGGCGCCGACCCTGAAGAGGCCAACCGCCGATTCCGGGAACGCGAAGAGCCGCAGCCTCCATCGAAATCGGACCCGCCGGCCGACCTCGGCGAGCCGGTTCACACCAGCGTCCGCCGCCAGATCTCGACGATCGCCCGCCGACAGGTTCGCCTCGTCGTCGCGGACCGCGCGTATTTCATTTTCCTCGCGCTGCTGCCGTTCATCCTCGGGGCGCTGTCGCTGACCGTGCCGGGTGACACCGGATTCCGCGCCACCGGACCGCACACCGGGACGCCTGACGAGGCCGCGCAGATCCTTGCGTTGCTGCTGCCGGCTGCGGCGTTCATGGGTGTCGCGCTGACCATCCGCGACCTGGTGGGTGAACGTGCCATCTTCCAGCGCGAGCAGGCAGTCGGGCTGTCGACGACGGCGTACCTGCTGGCCAAGACGCTGGTGTTCTGCGGATTCGCGATTCTGCAGGCAGCAATCGTCACCACGATCGTGGTGGGCGGCAAGGGCGCGCCCAGCAGTGGGGCGGTGCTGCTGGGCCACTCGACGGTCGCAGCCACCGGCGAGCTGTTCCTGACCGTCGCCGCGGCGTGTGTCGCCTCGGCCGTTCTGGGCCTGGCCATCTCGTCGCTGGTCCGCTCCAGCGAGCAGATCATGCCGTTGTTCGTGGTCGCGGTGATGGCGCAACTGGTGCTGTGCGGCGGCATGGTCCCGGTGACCGGCCGGCTCGGTCTGGACCAGCTGTCCTGGCTGATGCCCGCGCGTTGGGGCTATGCGGCCGCGGCCTCAACGGTCGACCTTCGGCATCTGGTCCCTCCGACGCTGCTCCCCCAGGACCAGTTCTGGCAGCACACCCGACATTTCTGGCTGCTCGACATGGGCATGCTGGCCGGACTGACCGTGTTCTACGCGTGTTTCGTCCGGTGGAAAATCCGGCTGAGGCGCTAGGCAGACGAAGACTCGACACGAGACGAGACCATGCACCCGCCCAAGCACGAGACGTTCGACCTGCGCGCCCGCACCAACACCGATCCCAAAGGGATCGTGCGGGCGGTCGATGAGTACACCGTGCAACCCTGGGGCCTCTACTTGGCCCGCCCCACCCCCGGCCGGGCGCAGTTCCACTACCTGGAATCGTGGTTGCTGCCGTCATTGGGATTGCGGGCGACGGTCTTTCATTTCAACCCCGGGCACGAGCGCGATCAGGATTACTACCTGGATGTCGGTGAATTCACTCCCGGCGCGAGCCAGTGGACCTCCGAGGACCACTACCTTGATCTCGTCGTCCGCACCCATGCCGGGGTGGAGCTGGCCGACGTCGATGAGCTGCTGGATGCCGTGCGGCACGGCCTTTTGACACCCGAGACCGGCGACGTGGCGGTCCGCCGGGCGGTGGCCGCCATCGACGGCCTGGCCCGCAACGACTACGACCTCGACGCGTGGCTGACCGACGAAGGTATGCGGCTCACGTGGCGTTGAATTCTATTGCAGCAAAACCTCTTTCAGACTGAAAGCAGGCGGTCGAAGAATTCGCGGTAGTGCATCAGAGCCATGCGCAGGTCTTCGGTGGAGGCCTCGTGGCCGTGTGACCACTGACCTTCCAGACGTGACCGCGTCTCGGCGAATCCCGAGGTGAGCTGCTCGACCACGTCGGAGACCAGGTGGTCCGCCTTTTGGACGCACTCCTTGGGATTGTCTACGAACGCGGCCTGAACACCGGCCCACCTGGCCCGCAGGTCCGCGACATCCTCGCCGGCGAAAAGCGTGTCTCCGGTCGATGATTCGTGCTCCGGTGGCGTCTCGTCGACATGGTCAGCAGCGGGTTCCGGCTCGTGCACGGCGACCCTGCCCTCGTCTTCGATCTGGCGTTCGTCGGCGACGGGCGCCGCGAACTCCTCGGGCGCCTCGTCAACGGCGTGTTGTTCGTGGGTGGTCATGCGCTTGCCTCCTGTGATGCCGCATTGTCGGTTGGGGTTTCGAGCAACTTCTCGAACAGCGCGCGATAGTGCACAAACGCCTCCCGCTGTTGCTCAGTGTTCGCGTGCTCCTCCGAGACGTGGATACCGTGCGCCGCCCGGTAGTCGTCCACGATCTGCGGATGGTCGACGGAGATGTCCGCGGCTCGCCGGTCGAAATCGTCGACGGGATAACCCCGTTGGCGCATCACCTCAGTCACCAGACGGTCCGCGACGCCGACGGCCGTCGCGGGGTTGTCCACGAACCCGGCCTGTACCTCTTGCCAACGCGCGGTGAACTCCGAGAGCGCCGACGAGGTGAGCGGAACGATATCGAGCTTGTCGCGCTTGCGTTCGCGGGTCGTGAGTTCGCGTACGGCGCCTTTCTCGCTTCCGGTCTCGTCCACCACCCGCTCGTATTCGGTGCCGTAGTGCTGTTTGAGCCGCTTCGTCTTGGTGCGAAAGTTGATCATGCTGACTGCGACGACCGCGGAGACAACCACCACGACGGCTACGGCCGCGATCAGGATCCATTCCCAGATAGGCATCCGGTCCTCCTCTCATACTTGTGTCGAATAACCCGCGAGTCCGCGATGCAAACGCCTTTTTTGTGGCCTGCTGCACAACATCGCGGCGAAACTCAGTCGACCACCTCCCCCAGGGGTGGAAATACACCCCTAGGGGCGAAATCTCTGAGGGTCCGTCACGTAAAGCACCGGCACGCAGATCCCGGGAGTCGCCCCGCGCGTAAGCGGGTAACCCCCGCGGCATGGATGTGAGTAACCACCGGCCTCAACGGCGGAGCGGGCGACCGCGCCGGCGGCGAAGAGGTAGGAGCGGACCATGTTTCGTCATCCAGCACCACGCGGCGCGGCAAAACTATTACGACTTCCGGCTCGAGATCGACGGTGTCCTGGTGTCGTGGGCGATTCCGCGCGGGCCGCCGGTCAACCCGCAGGAACAGCGGATGGCGCGCCGCATCGAGGACCATCCGCTGGACGAGGCCGGCTGCGAAGAGACGATGGACGACGATGACCGCGGCGTAGTCGTCTGGGACCACGGCACGTACGCCAACAGGACCAGCTACGAGATGACGACCTGCCTCGGCCGCGGACACCTGTCGTTTCTGCTCAACGGTGACAAGTTGCACGGCCGCTATGCCCTGACCCGGGTACGCGAAGGCGAAGAGGAGACGTGGCTGCTGATCAAGCGTCGCGATGATGAGGCCGACGCAGGAAGCCGGCCCGGTAGGTGGCGGTAATCTGTGCGGTCATGGGCACGATGTTCAGATGGGCGGCGGTCGCCACAGCGGTGGTTGCCTGTGCGCAGCTGACTCCCGCGACGGCGCGGGCCGATATGCACAACATCACCTATGTCGCGCGGGTCGACGGTGTGGCCCCCGGTAGTCAGGCGACTTTCATCACCGCCGAGAATCAGACGAACATGGCCCAGTTGAGTGCGTTTCCCGGCAACGCTTTCCAGGCCAATGCTGTGCTGGCGGATCCTCGCCACGCCGGCATGCAGATCGCGGTGAAGTGGCCGTATTCCGCGAGTGTGCATTGTGAAATCGACGTCGACGACAAGGTATTCGTCCAGATCGATCAGGTCGTCCACCCGGCACCCGGCAGCGCCGACCCGATGAACGGCGTGCTGCCCTGCGGGGCGCCGCTGCCGCCTACTCCCTAGTCCGCCACCCCGACGCGTCCGCCCAAACCCACGCCTCGCGGTAGGCGTCGAGAAACCACGGCTCTTTCGCGGCCACGTAGGCCTCGATGCCGCTGTCGGGTGTTGTCGCGCGCTCGGCCTCCCGCTTGACAGCCAGATAGTGTTCCCGCGCATCGGGATTGGCCGCCAGCCAGTCGACGAACAGCAGCGCGAACTGCTGATTGGGCCAACCGTCGACGCGCAGATGGACGTAGGTCGGCCGGCCCGGATCGGCGGATGCATGAATCCGCTTGTGCCACAGGGCCTCATCGTCGGAATGGTCGAATGCCGCCACAGTGCTGCGGGCATCCGGCTTGCTCACGTCGGCGGTGATCGGCATGTCGCACGTAGCCCGCGCTTGTCAGCGCCTCGGCCAACTCGTCCGCCGCCTCGAGCGAAGCGACCGTCACCTGGATGTCGATGGCGTCCTTGGCGTCGAGCCCGTGCACCGCCGTCGACCCGATGTGGTCGATGCGGACGGCATGGTGGCCGCACGCGGTATTCAGCCGTGCCACGATGCGGCGAGCCTGTTCTGGCCAGGACGGGTCATAGGGCACCAGCACCGGGCGCGCGCGGGCCGGCTCACCGGCCTCGAGGTTGCGCGCGAACGGCAGGATCCGCTGATGCCACAGCTCGCGCGCCTGCTCGACCAATTCCTCTGCGCTGCCGGTGTTGTCGAGCCACACGTCGGCGACCGCCCGACGCTGTTCCTCGGTGGCCTGCGCGGCGATCCTGGCTCGGGCATCCTCCTCGGTGAAGCCCCGGTGTTCGATCAACCGCTTCACCCGGAGGTCTTCGTCGGCGTTGACGATCACCACCAACGGGAACATCGGCGCCATTCCGGATTCCACGAGCAGTGGGATGTCCTCCACGATGACGGCGTCCTCGCCGGCACTGGCGATCAATTCGGATCGGCGCTTGCCGACCAGCGGATGCACGATGCCGTTCAGCGTCTGGCGCTTCTCCTCGTCGCTGAAGGCGATCGCGGCCAGCGCCGGCCGGTTGAGCGTGCCGTCGTGCGGACAGGATCTGTTCACCGAACGCCTCGACCAGCTTGGCCAGGCCCTCGGTGCCCGGCTCGACGACCTCACGGGAGATCACGTCGCCGTCGACGACGACTCCCCCGAGGTCGCTCAATGTCGAGGACACGGTCGACTTTCCGGCGCCGATACCGCCGGACAGGCCAATGCGCAGCACCGCACCAGTGTGTCAGGGGCCCGCCGGGCCCAATCCTCCGGCTCGCGCCGGAAAGACGAACGCCCCGACTCGTCTGAGCCGGGGCGTTCGTTCGGATCTAACTGTTAGGCGCTGCCCGCGAGCTTCTCCCGCAGTGCGGCGAGCTGCGCGTCGCTGGCCAGTGAGCCACCGGTGGGCGCGTCGTCGCTCGACGAGCTGCTCGACTGCGGGCCGGGCGGCCTCTTCGGCCTCGGCAGCGGCGAACTTCTCCATCTGCGCGGTGTGCATCTTGTGCCGTCGCTCGGCCTCGGCGTAGCGGGCCTCCCATTCGGTGCGCTGCGTGTCGAAACCTTCGAGCCACTCGTTGGTTTCGGCGTCGAAGCCCTCGGGGAAGATGTAGTTGCCCTGCTCGTCGTAGCTGTCGGCCATGCCGTACTTGGCCGGGTCGAATTCCTCGGTGTAGTCCTCGTTGGCCTGCTTGAGGCTCAGCGAGATCCGGCGACGCTCCAGGTCGATGTCGATGACCTTGACCATCGCGTCGTCACCGACGGCGACCACCTGGTCGGGCACCTCGACGTGACGCTCAGCCAGCTCGGAGATGTGCACCAGGCCTTCGATGCCTTCTTCGACACGGACGAACGCACCGAACGGCACGAGCTTGGTGACCTTGCCCGGCACGATCTGGCCGATGGCGTGGGTGCGGGCGAAGTGCCGCCACGGGTCTTCCTGAGTCGCCTTGAGCGACAACGAAACCCGCTCGCGGTCCATGTCCACGTCGAGCACCTCGACGGTGACCTCGTCGCCCACCTGGACAACCTCGGACGGGTGGTCGATGTGCTTCCAGGACAGCTCGGAGACGTGCACCAGACCGTCGACGCCGCCGAGGTCGACGAATGCGCCGAAGTTGACGATCGAGGACACCACACCCTTGCGGATGGCGCCCTTCTGCAGCTGGTTGAGGAACTCGCTGCGCACCTCGGACTGAGTCTGCTCCAGCCAGGCACGGCGGGACAGCACCACGTTGTTGCGGTTCTTGTCCAGCTCGATGATCTTGGCTTCGATCTCCTTGCCGATGTACGGCTGCAGATCGCGGACCCGGCGCATCTCGACCAGCGACGCAGGCAGGAAGCCACGCAGGCCGATGTCGAGGATCAGACCACCCTTGACGACCTCGATGACGGTGCCCTTGACGGCCTCGTCCTTCTCCTTGAGGGCCTCGATGGTGCCCCAGGCGCGCTCGTATTGAGCCCGCTTCTTGGACAGGATCAGCCGGCCTTCTTTGTCCTCTTTGGTGAGGACCAGGGCTTCGACTTCATCTCCCACGGAAACGACCTCATTGGGGTCGACGTCGTGCTTGATGGACAGTTCGCGGGAAGGGATGACGCCTTCGGTCTTGTAGCCGATGTCGAGGAGAACCTCGTCCCGGTCGACCTTGACGATGGTCCCTTCGACGATGTCGCCATCGTTGAAGTACTTGATTGTTTTATCGATGGCGGCGAGAAAATCCTCGCTCGAGCCAATGTCGTTGACGGCTACTTGCGGCGAGGTGACGGTGGGACTCGGCATATTGTTGGGTTGCTCCGGACAGGTTGAGGTCGTAGGGACAAAAGCTGGATTTAATTCGATCGCCCGGAATTGCTGCCGGACTACCTTGTTGAGGCTACTCGACTAGGCCTACGCAGGCCAAACCCGGCCCACCGGCATCTTCTACCAAACCGGCGAATTCGTCGTCATCGGTAGGCGGGTGGACGCTAATGAGCGGCGGTGTCCCAGCTGCGTCCGTAGCCCACCGACACCTCCAGCGGCACGTCAAGCGGGTATGCGCCGCCCATTTTGTCCCGCACCAGCGCTTCGAGCTGCTCACGTTCACCCTCGGCGACCTCGAACAAAAGTTCGTCGTGGACCTGCAGCAGCATGCGTGACGTCAGGCCCGCTTCGGTAAGGGCGTTGTCGACCTCGATCATCGCCACCTTGATGATGTCGGCCGCGCTGCCCTGAATCGGCGCGTTGAGCGCGGCCCGCTCGGCGGATTCGCGGACCTGCCGATTGCTGCTGTCCAGCTCGGGAAGGTAGCGACGACGGCCCAGCACCGTCGAGGTGTAGCCGTCCTTGCGGGCCTCCTCGACGATGTTCAGCAAGTAATCGCGCACCCCGCCGAATCGGGCGAAGTACTGGTCCATCTGAACTTTGGCTTCTTCGGTGGAGATCTTCAGCTGGGCCGCCAGTCCGTAGGCGCTCAAGCCGTACGCCAACCCGTAGGACATCGCCTTGACCCGGCGCCTCAGTTCGCCGGTCACCTCATCGATCGGCACACCGAACGCCCGCGACGCGACGAACGAGTGCAGGTCCTCTCCGGTGTTGAAGGCTTCGATCAGCGCTTCGTCGCGGGACAGGTGCGCCATGATCCGCATCTCGATCTGGCTGTAGTCGGCGGTCATCAGCTCGCTGTATTTGGCGCCGCCGCCGCCGACCACGAAGGCGTCCCGGATCTGCCGGCCGGCGTCGGTGCGGATCGGGATGTTCTGCAGATTGGGCTCGGTGGACGACAGCCGGCCGGTCGCCGCAATCGTCTGGTTGAAAGTGGTGTGGATGCGGCCGTCGCCGGCAACGGCATTCAGCAATCCGTCGACGGTCACTTTCAATCGGGTGACGTCGCGGTGGACGAGCAGATGCTGCAGGAACGGATGCCCGGTCTTGTCGAACAGGGTCTGTAGCGCATCCGCGTCGGTGGTGTACCCGGTCTTGGTCCGTTTGGTTTTCGGCATCTCCAACTCGTCGAACAGCACCACCTGCAGCTGTTTAGGCGAGCCGAGGTTGATCTGCTTGCCGATCACGGCGTAGGCCGCCTCGGCGGCGTCGCGGATCTGGTCGCCGAATTGGCTTTGCAGTGAACTCAATTGGTCCAGGTCGACGGCGATGCCGACCGCCTCCATGGCCGCCAGCACCCGTTGCACCGGCAGTTCCATCTCGGCCAGCAGGGACGTGGAGTCGATGCGATCCAGCTCGACGTCCAGCGCGTCGGCGAGGTCAACGACGGCACGGGCGCGCAGCACCGCGGTCTGCACGGCCTGCTCGTCGACACCCTCACTGTCGTCGAGCAACGAAAGCTGTTGCTGCTCTGATGTTTCCGCGCGCAATTCGCGACGCAGATAGCGCAGCGACAAGTCGTCGAGTGTGAAGCTGCGCTGTCCGGGCCGAACCAGGTAGGCGGCCAGCGCGGTGTCGGAGCTGACGCCGTTCAGCGGCCAGCCCCGTCCGGCGAGATCGTGGATCGCCAACTTGGCCTCGTGCAAGGCCTTCGGCTGCTGCGGGTCGGCAAGCCAGGCGGCCAGCGCGGCATCATCCTGGGCTGTCAGCGTCGTGGTGTCGATGAAACCGCCGTCACCGTCGGCGGCGGCGATCGCCAGCGCGGTGGCGTCGCCGTCGTAGGGCAGATGCGTCCCCACCACTGCCAGGCCTGCTCGGCGACCGTCGGAGGCGTGGTCGGCCAGCCACTGCGCGACCGTGCCGGGCTCCAGCGCTCCCCCGCGCACGTCGAAGCCCTCGTCGACCTCGGGCTCGACGGCGGCCAGGGTGTCGAACAGGCGGTCACGTAGCACCCGGAACTCCAACTGGTCGAACAGCTGGTGGATCTGGTCGCGGTCCCAGGGCTGCATGCGCAACGTGTCCGGCGTCTGCGCCAGCGGCACGTCACGCACCAAATCGGTGAGCTCGCGGTTGAGCACGACGCTGGACAGATTCGCCCGCAACGCGTCACCGACCTTGCCGCGCACCGAGTCGACGTCGTCGACGAGCGCCTGCAGTGAGCCGTATTCGGTGATCCATTTGGACGCGGTCTTCTCGCCGACGCCCGGGATGCCGGGGAGATTGTCGCTCGGGTCGCCGCGCAGCGCGGCGAAGTCGGGGTACTGCTTCGGAGTCAGGCCGTATTTCTCGACGACAGCCTCCGGGGTGAAGCGGGTCAATTCGCTGACGCCCTTGCGCGGGTACAGCACCGTCACGTCGTCGGTGACCAGCTGCAGCGAGTCGCGGTCACCGGTCACCACCAGTACCCGATAGCCCTCGTTTTCGGCCTGAGTCGTCAGTGTTGCGATCAGGTCGTCGGCTTCGAAGCCCGGTTCGGCGAGCACCGTAATACCCAGTGCGGCAAGGACTTCCTTGGTGATGTCGATCTGCCCGCGGAACTCGTCCGGCGTGGCCGAGCGGTTGGCCTTGTACTCCGGAAAGCGGTCGGAGCGAAACGTCTGACGTGACACGTCGAACGCGGCGGCTATGTGGCTGGGCGCCTCATCTCGCAACAAGTTGATCAACATCGCGGTGAACCCGTACACCGCGTTCGTGGTCGAGCCCGTCCCGCGTTTTGAAATTCTCCGCGGGCAGTGCGTAGAAGGCGCGGTATGCCAGCGAATTGCCGTCCAGCAGCATCAACGTGGGTTTGTCGTCGGTGGCCTTGCCGGCCTCTGTCTTCTTGCTCGCGGTCCTGGCTGGGCTCACGGCGTCAACTCTAGGCACTGGGTCCGACGCCGAGTAGCGGTGCTGCCAGCCGGCCCCGAACTGCAACACGTTTCAGTTTTGTGCCCACGCTGGGTAGGCTGACCCGGTGCCCGAGGTCACCAGCCCAGAACCGGCAATCGACGGATGGTTCGCCACCGATGACGCCGAAAACCCGCATCTAGTCGGCAGTAAATGCCCGAAGTGCGGCACGTACGTCTTCCCGCCGCGGGAGAACAACTGCCCCAATCCGGCCTGCGACAGCGACACATTAGAGGCCGTCGCGTTGTCGCGGCGCGGAACGCTGTGGAGCTACACCGAGAACCGCTATCCACCGCCGGCGCCCTATCCCGCCCCGGACCCGTTCGAGCCGTTCGCCATCGCCGCAGTCGAACTCGCCGACGAGGGAATCATCGTGCTGGGCAAGGTCGTCGAGGGCACGCTGGCCGCGGATCTGAAGGTCGGGATGGAGATGGAGCTGGCCACCATGACCCTGTTCACCGACAGCGACGGGGTCGAACGCCTCGTGCACGCCTGGAGGATCGCTTCCGCCGGTGACGATGCAGAGCGAAGCGATGAGGAGGAGCGGCGCAGATGATCATGAGCCCAGATCCGCTCTACATTCTCGGCGCCGGCATGCACCCGTGGGGCAAGTGGGGCCGCGACTTCACCGAATACGGCGTCGTCGCCGCACGCGCGGCACTGGCGGAAGCCGGCCTGGACTGGCGGCAGATCCAGCTGGTCGCCGGGGCCGACACCATCCGCAACGGCTACCCGGGCTTCATCGCCGGGTCGACGTTCGCGCAGAAGCTCGGCTGGAACGGCGTGCCGGTCAGCTCCAGCTACGCCGCCTGTGCCAGCGGTTCGCAAGCACTGCAGAGCGCACGCGCCCACATTCTGGCCGGGTTCTGCGACGTCGCACTGGTCATCGGCGCCGACACCACCCCCAAGGGTGCCTTCGCCCCAGTCGGCGGCGAGCGCAAGAACGACCCGGACTGGCAGCGCTTCCACCTGATCGGCGCGATGAACCCGGTGTACTTCGCGCTGCTCGCGCGCCGCCGGATGGACCTGTACGGGGCGACCTCCGAGGACTTCGCGCAGGTGAAGGTCAAGAACTCCCAGCACGGCCTGCAGAACCCGAATGCCCGCTACCGCAAGGAATCCTCGATCGAGGACGTGCTGGCCAGCCCGGTCGTCAGCGACCCGCTGCGGCAGCTCGACATCTGCGCCACCTCCGACGGCGCGGCCGCCCTGATCGTGGCCAGCGCGGACTTCGCGCGTAAGCACCTCGGCTCACTGGACGGCGTGCCCTCGGTCCGCGCGGTGAGCACGGTGACTCCGCAGTACCCGCAGCACCTGCCCGAATTGCCCGACATCGCAACGGATTCCACGGCCGTGGTACCCGCCCCGGAGCGGGTGTTCAAGGACCAGATCCTCGACGCGGCCTACGCCGAAGCCGGCATCGGACCCGAAGACGTGAGCCTGGCCGAGGTGTACGACCTGTCCACCGCGCTGGAACTCGACTGGTACGAGCACCTGGGCCTGTGCCCCAAGGGTGAGGCCGAGGCGCTGCTGCGCAGCGGCGACACCGCCCTCGGCGGCAAGGTGCCGGTCAACGCCGTCTGGCGGGCTGGCCTGCTTCGGTGAGGCGATCCCGGCTCAGGCGATCGCGCAGGTCTGCGAGTTGACCTGGCAGCTGCGCGGTCAGGCCACCGGCCGGCAGGTGGAGGGCGCGACAGTGGGCGTCACCGCGAACCAGGGCCTGTTCGGCCACGGCTCCTCGGTGATCGTCGCGCGCTGACCAGCGCGCCGAGCGTGAAACTACCGTCACGTTCGGCACTCAACGTGACTCCAGCTTCACGCTGGGAGCCAAGCTAGCTCTCCTGGGCCGGCGCGTCCTTGGACGTGTCGAGGGTTTCCAAGACGACCTCGGCGACGTGCTTCATGGTGGTGCGCCGGTCCATCGCCGCGCGCTGGATCCACTTGAACGCCTCGGGCTCGGTCATGCCCTGGTTGGCCTGCAGCAGCCCTTTGGCCCGCTCGACGAGCTTGCGGGTCTCCAGCCGATCGGACAGCGTCTCGACCTCGCGTTCCAACGCCCTGATTTCGCTGAATCGGCTGAGCGCCACCTCGATTGCGGGAATCAGGTCCGAGATCGTGAACGGCTTCACCAGATAGGCCATCGCGCCCGGCGTCACGCGCCTTCTCGACGAGATCGCGCTGGCTGAACGCGGTCAGGACCACGATCGGTGCGATGCGCTTGCTGGCGATCTCCGACGCGGCGTCGATCCCGTCGCGGCGCGGCATCTTGACGTCCATGATCACCAGATCGGGCTTCAGCTGTTCGGCCAGCTCGACGGCCTCCTGACCGTCGCCGGCCTCACCGACGATCTCGTAGCCCTCTTCGCGCAGCATCTCGGCCAGATCGAGCCGGATCAGCGCCTCGTCCTCGGCGATCAGAACCCGGTGCGGGGGACGCGCGTCGTCGTCGGTCATGGAGGACATTCTCTCGTGAACCGCGCCGATCCACGACTGCGGGGCTGTGAGTCGGCTCGCACCGGCCGATCCTCTATGGTGGGAGGCCGTAGTCAGCAGGCCCTCGTATCCCAACTGGCAGAGGAAACGGATTCAAAACCCGTCCAGTGTGAGTTCGAATCTCACCGAGGGCACTAGAAGGACCAGATCAGATCCAGTATCGACAAGTGTTGGCAGGGCGTCGACCTTGCTAGGTCCGCACACAATCCGCATGAACGCCTTGCGTCGCAGCCTATGGTGACTATGGAGCCATGACGGGCAGGAACGAACCAAGGCATTTGACCGGCGCGCTGATGCAGAACGTCATACAAGAAAGGCATGACCACGGCGCTCAACACCGGCACCTGTTTCCGATCCGCAGCGGTCGGCCGTGACGTTCGGGACCGTCGCCGAGCGGCGACCGGTCTTTCACGTCGGTCGGTCAGGGGCCGCCACCGAGGTGTCTCGCGGGCCGCCATGTGGCGCCTCAGCCCACCGCCAGCTTCACCACCCGATGGTTGCCTTGGTCGACGACGTAGACGTTGCCCGCAGCGTCCACCGCCACACCGAGGGGGCCCTTGAGGCCGGTAAAGGGCAGCACGCGTTGGGTGTTCGACCCCGCCGCCAGTGTCAGCACCCGATTGTTGCGACTGTCGGCGACGTAGAGGTTTCCGGCGGTGTCCACCGCCACACCGGCGGGGCCCTTGAGGCCGGTAAAGGGCAGCACGCGTTGGGTGTTCGACCCCGCCGCCAGTGTCAGCACCCGACTGTGGCTATTGTCGGCGACGTAGAGGTTTCCGGCGGTGTCCACCGCCACACCGGCTGGGTTATTGAGGTCGGGGAACGGCAACACGGTTGGGGTGTTCGACCCGGCCGCCAGTTTCACCACCGCGTAGGTGCCACTGTTGGTGACGTAGAGGTTGCCGGCGGTGTCCACCGCCGCACCCTCGGGGAAAATGAGGCCGTCGACATCCAGCACGCTGAAAGTGTTCGACCCCGCCGCCAGTCTCAGTACCCGGTTGCTCAGGTCGGGGACGTAGACGTTGCCGGAGCTGTCCACGGCCACACCTTGGGGATGGCTGAGGCCGTTGAGGGAATTGTTGGGGTCCGTGAACGGCAGCACGGTCTGGGTGGTCGAGGCCACCATTAGTTCCAGCACCCGCTTGCTGCCAGTGTCGGTGACGTAGACGTTGCCCGCGGTATCCACCGCCACAGCGCCAGGGTCGTCGAGGCCGGTGAACGGCAGCACGGTCTGCACGGTAGGCGCTCCGGTTTGCGCTGCCTGGCTTTGAGGCGAGGTGGTGCTGCCCTTGACGACGAACGTGTACGCCAGCACGCCCGCCGCGACGAGCACGGCGACCGCCGTCACCGCGGCCATGATCACCATTGGAGTCCTGGATCGTTGCGGCTGCCCGCCAGTCGGCGGTGAACCCGGCGGGGACGGCAGCGTAGACGGGGGCGGCGACTGTGCCACGTGGTCGGGGTGATTTTCCGGCGGATACCACTTCAGATCAGATGCCTGCCACCATCCAGGTCCCTCCGGTTCGACACTCATCGTCGCATCCATTTCAGTCTGACGGATCGAGGGCAAGGCGGCCCCCCGGCACATGGAGGGTGTAGCGGACGTCTCAACAAGTTCTCAACGGATCCTCGCGGCGCTCGGGATCGCCTGGCCTCGGGTGTTTTCATGGGCGGATCCTCCCCGGTGTGTGAGCTCTACCCGTAGGGGGACGATAGTCCGGCTGTCACAGGTCCGTGTGGTTTGCCGGTCATGTCCACCGGACACCGACCGTCAAGCGATCAGCACAAGGGGTGGAGCTCAGTCGGCGGCATCAGCTTGTTTGGTGAGCACGCGATAGACCGGCGCGGCTGACTCCCAGCGTCGCCGCAATGGTGCTCGCCGGCTCACCGCTGGCGTGCATCCGCTGGGCCAGAGCCATCTGGGACTCATCAAGCACCTTCGGGCGACGGATCTGACTGCCTGCGTGCCCGCCGCGCGTCCCGCGCTGCCGTGCGGCGCTCCTTACCCAACTCCAGCCGGTCCATGTCGTCCGGGATGGTTGGTACGCCTTCACCGTCGTCGCTGACGGAGAAGACGTGAACCTTGGACAGATCAGCACCAGCAGCTTCCAGCCTGGGCCGAACCGTGCCCTGCCATCCATCTTCGGTTGCAGCGCAGCCTGCTCGCCCACAAGCAGACTGATACGCCCGGCCTCAAGGTAGTTCGACGCAAGCAACCAGCTCACTGGTTGCGACTCCTTCATGTCGTTTCTAGCCGCCATAACTTCAATCTCAGTTCAGACCATTTGAAAACCCGTCCAGTGTGAGTTCGAATCTCACCGAGGGCACCAGAAATGTACAAATCGGCCTCATCGGGAATCGGCGTAGGGTCGACATGTATTCAATCGGTTTCTTCACCGAGCCGGGAGACGGGCCGCGTGGCGGCACGGGTTCGCCATCTCGCGCAACGGCTCCGCTCATGCTTACGCTTTGCCACGGTGGCAAAGCATCGGTCTAGCAGCGCTTCTTTGAAGTAAACGGGGTACCTGTGACCGGCCGGAGCAGGTGGTGCACCGTTGGTGAGCAAAGATCTGGTTAGAACCTCTCTCGTGTATCAGCACGGGATCGCGGTGCTCTCGATCAGCGGCGAAATTGATCTTGCCAGCGCCGCCGCTGTCGAGAAGGCGATCGCCGAGGTTCTGGCCCAGGACCCGCCGTCGCTCATCATCGACCTGTTGAGAGTTCAGTTCCTGGCCTCGACGGGTGTCGGCATTCTGGTGAGGGCCTGCGACACTTTTGTTGACCGCGAACGCTTTTCGGTCGTGGCACAAGGCCGGATGACCCACCGGATCATCGAGCTCCTCAACCTGGACGGCGCGCTCTCGCTCCAGGAGACCGTTGAAGACGCGTTGAACGCGGCGAAAGCACGCCAGGCGCCGCGGGAGCCGATCGACTGATTGCGAGTCCCAAGACTCCACACAGCATTCCATCCACCGGTTAGGCTTTTGCTGTGGTGGCTAAGCGGTGCGCCGCCCAACAACCAGCAGGTTCGCGGCGATCACCGGATTGTGTAGCAGCAGTGCGGGCGCAACCGCGCGCTCGTAGCCAGGTCTACGCCGAGCGCATTGCGCGTCGGCGCCGCATCCTGAACCTCACCGCGACGATGGCGGTGTTCATCAGCGCAGGTTTCGGCTTCGTCCAACTCTTCTCGACGCCCAACCTGTGGTGGGCCGGCGTCATCAACATCGGTCGGCGCGGCGATCTATGCCTCCGTGCCGCTGTTGCATCGCTTCGGCGAACTGCTCCCGCCGCTGACCTTCATCTGCACCGCCTACGTGTCGATCTTCATGATCTGCTGGTTCGTCGGCACCGGCTCGGGATTGCAGTTCTATTTCCTGGTCGCGGCTTGCTTGATCGTGCTTCAGCTGGGCGTCGACCGCATCTTTCTTGCCGCGGTTCTTGCCGCGATCGCCGCCAGCATGGTGATCACGTTGCAATTCCTGGTTCCCCGCGACACCGGCGCCCAACCCGCGTGGGCCCTGTCGCTGAGCTTCGTCGTCACCACCATCTCGGCTTGTGTCATGGTCGTCACCACCGTCTGGTACGCGGTGCGCGAGATCGTTCGCGCCGAAGCCGCGATGGAGGTGGAGTACGAGCGGTCCGAGGCACTGCTGGCCAACATCTTGCCGGCCAGTATCGCCGAGCGGCTAAAAGACCCGGCGCGCAACATCATTGCCGAAAAGTACGACAGACGCCTCGGTCCTGTTCGCCGACATCGCCGGCTTCACCGAACGTGCCAGCGATATGCCGCCGGATCAGCTGATCCTCTTCCTGGACCGGCTTTACGGTGACTTCGACGCGTTGGTCGACAAGCATGGTCTGGAGAAGATCAAGGTCAGCGGTGATTCCTACATGGTCGTCAGCGGCGTGCCGCAGCCACGGGCCGACCATGTAGAGGCGCTGGCAGATTTCGCGCTCGACATGGCCGAAGTCGTTCGCGTACTGAAGGATTCGCGAGGTGATCCCGTGCCGCTGCGAATCGGGCTGGCATCCGGGCCCGTCGTTGCGGGCGTCGTGGGATCACGGCGATTCTTCTACGACGTGTGGGGCGACGCGGTCAACGTCGCGTCCCGGATGGAATCCACCGATTCGGTCGGCCGGATCCAGGTGCCCGAGGACGTCTACCAACGACTCAAAGGTGACTTCGTGCTGCAGGAGCGTGGCGAAATCGAAATCAAGGGCAAAGGGTGCATGCGTACCTGGTACCTGATCGGGCGCAAGCCCGGCAGCCGGTTCCGGCGACCGTCCGCACCGAGGCCCCGCAGACTGCCAAGGTCTGACGCTCGCGCAAACCTCCCACCTCGATGACCGTTTGTGCGAAGCATCCGGGCATGGAAACCACTGCCGCTCCAAAGTTGTTGCCGCATCTGTGGAAGTCGACCCTGCTGTCCGGGATCCTTTCGCTGACCCTGGGCATCCTGGTATACGTTCTGCCCGAACATTCCATCGTGATCGCGGCCGCGCTCTTCGGCATCTACCTGCTGGTCACCGGTGCCGCCCAAGTCTTCTTCGCGTTCACCCTGCACGTCTCCGCCGGTGGACGAGTGCTGTCGTTCATCAGCGGCGCCGCGTCACTGGTGCTGGCGGTGCTGTGTTTCCGGCACTTCGGTCAGGGCTATGCGATTCTGCTGCTTGCCATCTGGATCGGGATCGGCTTCATCTTCCGCGGTGTGGCAACGTCCATCTCGGCGATCAGCGATCCTCACCTACCGGGCCGTGGCTGGCAGATCTTCCTCGGTGCGGTCAGCCTGCTGGCCGGCCTCGTGATGCTCGGATCTCCGCTGGAGACCGATCGAGATCCTGACCCTGGTGGTCGCGATCTGGCTGATCGTCATCGGCGCCTTCGAGATCGTCTCGTCGTTCGGTATCCGGAGTGCCTCCAAGAGAGTAGAGGCACTAAGGCCCTAACAGAGGCCGGGCCCAAAAGCTTGGATGGTGACCGGCAACGAAATTAGATCGCAGCGCAAGCGCACCACTACACTGACGTCTTGGCTGCACTGAGCCCGCCGGTTGGGAGATGACAGATGAACGTCGTCGACGTGTCGCGATGGCAGTTCGGTATCACCACCGTCTATCACTTCATCTTCGTCCCGCTCACCATCGGTCTGGCACCGCTGATCGCCGTCATGCAGACGCTCTGGGTAGTCACCGATAACGTTGCCTGGTACCGGCTTACCAAGTTCTTCGGAAAGCTGTTTCTGATCAACTTCGCGATCGGCGTGGCGACCGGGATCGTGCAGGAATTCCAGTTCGGGATGAACTGGAGCGAATACTCCCGCTACGTCGGCGACGTGTTCGGCGCGCCACTGGCTATGGAGGGCCTGGCCGCGTTCTTCTTCGAATCCACCTTCCTCGGCTTGTGGATCTTCGGATGGAGCCGACTCCCCCGGCTGGTCCACCTGGCATGCATCTGGATCGTCGCCGTCGGGGTTAACCTGTCGGCGTTCTTCATCATCGCGGCGAACTCCTTTATGCAGCACCCCGTTGGCGCCCACTACAACCCGACAACCAAACGCGCTGAGCTGGACAGTATCTCGACGCTGTTCACTAATAACACCGGGTTGGCGGCGTTCGGGCACACGGTCACCGCCTCGTTGCTGGCCGCCGGCACATTCATCGCGGCGGTGAGCGCCTGGTGGATGGTTCGCTCGCACAAGCAGACCGAGAACGGCGATGCCCGCAGCATCTACCGTCCGGCCACCATCCTGGGATGCTGGGTCGCGCTGGCCGCAACCGTCGCACTGTTCTTCAGCGGCGACGCCCAGGGCAAACTGATGTTCCAACAGCAGCCGATGAAGATGGCTTCCGCCGAGTCGTTGTGCGATACCCAGACAGACCCCGAGTTCTCCATCTTGACCGTTGGTAGGCAGAACAACTGCGACAGCCTCACCCGCGTCCTCGAAGTCCCTTACGTCCTGCCGTTTTTGGCGAAGGGCCGATTCCATGACGTCACGCTGCAAGGCGTCCGCGACATTCAGCGCGACGATCAACAGCGTTTCGGCGCCGGAGACTACCGCCCGAACCTTTTCGTCACCTACTGGTCATTCCGCGCAATGATCGGTTTCCTGCTGTTCCCGGTGTTGTTTGCGCTCATTGCGTTATGGCTGACGCGTGGGCGGCGGATCCCCAACGGGCGGTGGTTCTCTCGCCTGGCTCTGCTGACGCTGCCCACCCCGGTTCTGGCCAGCAGCGCCGGCTGGATCTTCACCGAGATGGGTCGCCAGCCATGGATCGTCGCACCCAACCCGACGGGCGACCCGAAGGTCCACCTGGTCGTCGCCGACGGCGTGTCCCACCATGCGCCCGTGATGGTCGTCATCTCCCTGGCGACATTCACGCTGACCTACGCGGTCCTTGCCGTCGCCTGGTTCTGGCTGTTGAAACGATATGTCGTGGAAGGACCACAAGAACACGACGCCGAGCCCGCTGCGCCGGCACCGCCCGGTGCCGACGAAGTCGCGCCGTTGTCATTCGCCTACTAGCACCGCCTGTTCGGCAGAGAGGAACCTTCTGTGGCGCTTCACGACGTATGGTTCGGTCTTCTTGCGGTGTTGTTCCTCGGATTCCTCATCCTCGAGGGTTTCGATTTCGGCGTAGGCATGTTGATGGAGCCGCTGGCCCGGATGGGCAGCGGCGACCGGGAACCTCGCCGCAGGGCGGTGCTCAACACCATCGGTCCGGTGTGGGACGGCAACGAGGTATGGCTGCTAACCGCCGGCGGCGCAATGTTTGCCGCATTCCCGGGCATGTATGCCACGGTGTTCTCGTCCCTGTATCTTCCGCTGCTGGCGATCTTGTTCGGCATGATCGTTCGGGCAGTATCCATCGAATGGCGCGGCAAGATCGACGACCCAAAGTGGCGGCGCTGGGCCGATATCGGTATCGCGACGGGTTCCTGGTTGCCGGCGGTGCTGTGGGGGGTGGCGTTCGCCATCCTGATCCGCGGACTCCCGGTCGACGCCGAGCACCAGGTCCGCCTGTCGGTCACCGACGTGCTGAGCGCCTACACCCTGCTGGGCGGCCTGGCCACCTGCGGACTATTCCTACTTTACGGCGCGATCTTCGTCGGGCTCAAGACCTCTGGCTCGGTGCGTGAGGATGCGTTGCGGGTTGCTGTTCGGCTATCGCTACCAGTGACCGCGCTCGTCGCCGGGTTCGGAATATGGACGCAACTCGCCCATGGCAAGGAGTGGACCTGGTTGGTACTGGCGGTGGCCGTCGTCGCGCAATTAGCCACCGTTGCACTGGTGTTCACTCGCAGCCACGAGGGGCCGGCCTTCTTGTGCAGCGCGGTGGTGGTCACCGCCGTCGTCGTGTTGCTGTTCGGGGCGATGTATCCCAATCTGGTTCCCTCGACCCTTGATCCGCGATGGAGCCTCACAGTCAGCAACGCATCCTCGAGCGCGTACACATTGAAGGTCATGACGTGGGCGGCTGCCATTTTCGCACCGCTGGTGGTGGCCTACCAAAGCTGGACGTATTGGGTTTTCCGCCAGCGTATTTCGGTTGACCACATACCGCCGTCGATCGGCTTGGCAAGGCGAGCCCCCTGAGCGGTCGAGGTCCGCTGGATCCGCGTTTCGTCAGGGCATCCCCGGCACTGCGCCGCTTTCTGGCCGCTACCGTGGCATGCGGGGTAGTAATTTCCGGTTGCGCAATCGCGTCGGCGATCCTGCTGGCGCACATTGCTTCCCACATCATCACCGAACCCGCGGCACGCACGCTGGCGCAGTGGACGCCGGAATTGGTCGACCCTGCTGTCGGTATGGGTGCTACGTGCCGTCGCGCAATGGCTTCAAACTCGCCTTGGTCAACACGGCGCCAGTGCGGCCATCGCCGACCTCGGCACACAAGTACTGACGGCAGTCACGGCTCAGCAACCCAAGGACCTGGCGGCACGGCGCGACGACGCGGCCGTGGTGGTGACTCACGGACTCGACGCGCTACGGCCATATTTCACCGCCTACCTGCCGGCGTTGTTGCTGGCGGCGATTCTCACGCCGATCAGCGCAGTGGTGCTCGCCTTTTACGACCTGAAATCGGCTCTGATCGTGGCGATCACGCTGCCGTTGATTCCGCTCTTCATGGTGCTGATCGGCCTCGCGACCGCAGAGCGCTCTGCGGCGACTCTGGCGGCCATGGCCACCCTGCAGGCTCGGTTGCTGGACTTGGTCGCCGGCATTCCGACGCTTCGGGCTCTGGGTCGCGCCGACGGTCCCGAGCATCGAATCACCGAGCTCGCCGCCGCCCACCGGCGCTCGGCGATGGCGACGCTGCGAATCGCGTTCCTGTCAGCGTTGGTACTGGAACTCATTGCCACCCTGGGGGTCGCCCTGATCGCGGTCAGCATCGGGCTTCGCCTGGTGTTCGGTGAGATCAGTTTGACCACCGGCTTGACCGTCCTGTTGCTGGCCCCCGATGTCTACTGGCCGTTGCGTCGCATCGGCGTGGAATTCCATGCCGCTCAGGACGGACGGGCTGCCGCCGACAAAGCTTTCGAGCTGATCGACACCGGTCCGGACACCGCCGCGCGTTCAAGCGTGGTATCGGGACGTGGCGCCGAGATCGTCCTTGACGGCCTGAGCGTCGCGGGCCGTGACGGGTGCCGCCCGCACCATCTCAACGCGGTCATCCGGCCGGGCCGAGTGACCGTGCTGACCGGCCCCAACGGCGCAGGGAAGAGCACCGCGTTGCAGGCGATCACCGGGCTCACAGCGGCCACCAGCGGTCGAGTCACCGTGGCCGGAATCGATATCGCCGATCTCGAACCGAGTGCGTGGTGGCGGCAGGTGTCCTGGCTGCCGCAGCGCCCGGTACTGATACCCGGAACCATCGCCGACAACCTGTCACTCTTCGGCGAACTCACCGATACTGGAAGTGCCTGTACAGCAGCGGGTTTCGACGAAGTTCTGACAGATCTGCCGGATGGTATGCGAACCGTGATCGGGCGCGGCGGCGTCGGGCCTGTCACTGGGCCAGCGGCAGCGCCTTGCTGTGGCCCGAGCGCTCGGATCACGTTCGCCGATCCTGCTTCTCGACGAGCCGACCGCGCATCTCGATGCTGCGACGGAAAACCGGGTGCTGCACGCGCTCGTCCAGCGAGCGCGTGCCGGTGACACCGTGGTGGTGGTCGGCCACCGCGAGCGTGTCCTCGCGATCGGTGATGACGTCGTGGACGTGGGCGCGCACGAGGAGGTCGATCGTGCCGGTGTCTGACCCCTTGCTCGCCGCGGTGCCGCTGCTGCGTCCGCGTGTGGCTCGTCTACTGCTCGGCATCGCACTCGGGGCACTATCGCTTGGCAGCGCACTGGCGTTGGCGGGCCTGTCGGCGTGGCTGATCACCCGCGCCTGGCAGATGCCTCCCGTGCTGGATCTGTCGATCGCGGTTGTGTGCGTTCGGACCTTCGCGATTTCTCGCGGCCTGCTGCATTATTGTGAACGCCTCGTTGCCCATGACACCGCGTTCCGCGCAGCCGGCACCGCCCGGGCGCAGATCTATTCCCGCTTGGCCCATGGACGGGCCCAGGACGTTGCGCGATTGCACAGCGGGGACCTCGTCGCCCGGGTGGGCTCCGACGTCGATCAGGTGGCTGATGTGCTGGTCCGCGCGGTCCTGCCATTCGGTATCGCAGCCGTGCTGGCGTTCGCTGCGACCGTGGCTGTCGGGGTGGTATCAGCGCCAACAGCGGCGCTGCTCGCGACCTGCCTGCTGATCGCCGGCGTCCTCGCCCCATGGCTGGCGGCGAAAGCTGCGACCGCGCAGGAAACGGTTGCCCGTCAACAACATTCCGCCCGCGACGTCGCGGCAATGCTGGCGCTGGAGCACGCACCCGAATTGCGGGTCGCCGGCCGGCTGCAGAGCATCATCCTTGATTCGCAACGCCGGCAACGGGCTTGGAGCGACGCCGTCGATGCCGCGGTCCGACCCGCCGCATTGGCGACCGCCGTTCCCACCGTGGCAATCGGGGCCAGCGTGCTGGGCGCCGTGGTGGCCGCGATCGGTCTGGCGGGCAGCGTTGCGCCCACCACCCTGGCCATCTTGATGCTGTTGCCGCTGTCCGCATTCGAAGCGACATCGCCGTTGGCCGCCGCCGCTGTTCAATTGACGCGTTCCCGGATATCGGCGCTGCATCTGCTCGAGTTGGCGCCGTCGGTAAGCCCAGTGTGCGCTCCGCCTCCTGTACTGCGCGTTGCAGTGACGGCGACGCTGTACGCCCGCGACGTGGCGATGGCACACTCCGGTGCGCGGGCGCCGGCCTCATCGACGACGGTTGAGCTGACGCCGGGGGCACGGCTGGCGGTGACCGGCCCCAGCGGGTCGGGTAAAACCACGCTGTTGATGACGCTCGCCGGCCTGCTAGCGCCCAGGCGTGGCGAGGTGTCG
This sequence comes from uncultured Actinomycetota bacterium, assembly GCA_963796825.1. Lineage (GTDB taxonomy): Bacteria > Actinomycetota > Actinomycetes > Mycobacteriales > Mycobacteriaceae > Mycobacterium. The sequence goes on along the minus strand of CAWCNE010000001.1, from coordinate 610,888 downwards.
CTCGGGGGTACACCTTTGCGACTGATCGACGAGCCCGAACTCCGTCGCTCGGTGAACTTTTTCGCTGAGGACGCACACCTGTTCGCGACGTCGGTCCGGGATAACCTGCTCGTCGCATGCGGTGATTGCCCGGACGACCAATTGGACGCCGCGCTGGGCCACGTCGGCTTGAGCACCTGGCTGGCCGGACTGCCGGACGGTTTGGATACCGTGTTGACGGCCGGAGCCGATGCGCTCTCGGCAGGCCAGCGCAGGAGACTGCTGCTGGCACGGGCAATAATCTCGCCTGCGCGAATCGTGCTGCTCGACGAACCCACCGAACATCTGGACGCCGCCGACGCCGAACCCATCTTGCGTCGATTACTGGATCCGGAGGGGGGCCTGATTGCGGCGGATCGAACGGTGGTGGTCGCAACCCACCACTTGCCCAACCAAATTCGATGTCCCGAATTGCAAATCTGCGCTGACACGTAGTCTAGCCAGCAGGTCGTACAACGCCGTCGGACCAGAGAGCGAGCCATGACCGGATTTCCCGACCAGCCGGTTACACGCCAACACGCCGCGGGAGCACCGCACACCGGGCCGCTGTACCCCTATCGGCCCGGCTACCCTCCCCCGCAACCGGTAGCGCCGAAGAACGGGCTCGGTATCGCCGCGTTGGTGCTCGCCGTCGTCGGTCTATTGAGTGTCGCGACGGTGTTCGCTCCGATCATTCTGGGTGCCATCGCGATAGTGATCGGCGGTGTCGGGCGCCGACGGGTCAAGCGCGGTGTTGCCGACAACGGCGGTGTCGCGACCGCCGGCATCGTGTTGGGCGGCTTGGCAATCGTTGTCGGCCTGGCGTTCATCGCGATCTGGACGACGGTCTGGAAGGACGTCCGAGGCGGCGACTACATCGACTGCATCCAGAAGGCCGGGGAAAACCAAGTCGCACAGCAGCATTGCGCCGATCAGTTCCGTCGCACCGTCCAGGACCGGTTGAGCGTCACGCTGACGCCGGCGCCGGGATCCTAAATTTCGCTCTGCGCCAGAGATTTAGTGGCTGTCCGGGAAATATTTCACCAGGCCCTCTTGCACGACGCTGGCCACCGGGTGCCGAGACCTGTCGAAGAAGTGACCGGTTCCGAGTCCACGGGAATCCGTCGCGACCGGCGAGGACGTCGAATACAGCACCCAGTCGTTGAAATCCACTTGACGGTGGAACCAGACCGAATGATTAACCGTCGCAGCGAAGATCCGGTCGAATCCCCAGGACAGCCCGTGCGTCGTGATGATCGAATCAAGCACGGTGGTGTCCGAGCAGTACAGCATCGTGGCGGTGTGCAGTACCGGGTCGTCGGGCAGCACCCCGTCCGCTCTGACCCAAACCCGGTTGTGATCAAGCTGATTGCCTTTGTCACGCATCACCCAGGACGGGTCGTTGTGTAACGCCATTCGATGGGCTGCAACGCATTGGCGAAGTGCGGAACCTTCTCCTCGTAGCCCGTCAGCAGCTCCTTGATCGACGGCAGGGTCTCCGGATCGGCGACGGCGGGCGGCTCGACGCTGTGCTCGAGACCGCGGCCGCCGGCGAGATAGGAGACGAATCATCGTCGCCAACAGAACTCCGTCCTGCGTCACGTCGACACGGCGGTTGGCGAAGCGGCGCTCATCGCGCAACCGGAACACCTGAAAATCCATGTCCTTGCCGGTGTCGCCGCCGTTGATGAAATGCGCCGACAGCGCGTTGGGAGGCAGATCGCGGGTGCGGGTGCGGCTGGCTGCCACGAAGGACTGCGCCATCATCAGTCCGCCGAACGTCCGCGGCGGGTTCTTGCTGGGGTGGGTTCCGACGAACACATCGTCGCCCTTGTCGTGCAGGGCCAGCACCGCCATCAGCTCGTCGAAGTCAGACACCGGGCCAGCCTAATCGGCCAGTTAGACGTCCTCTTCGCCGATGCGATGCACGTGAATCAGGTTGGTCGAGCCGACCGTGCCCGGCGGTGCGCCCGCGACGATGACCACCAAGTCGCCGCGTTTGTAGCGGCCCAGGGTCAGCAGCGACTTGTCGACCTGGCGGATCATGCCGTCGGTGGTCTGCATGATCCCGACGATGAACGTCTCGGTGCCCCACGTCATCGCCAGCTGGCTGCGCACCTCGGGCAGCGGGGTGAACGCCAACAGCGGAAGCGGCGTGTGCAATCGGGCCAGCCGCCGGACGGTATCGCCGGACTGGGTGAACGCGACCAGCGCCTTGGCGTCGAGCCGTTCACCGATATCGCGAGCGGCGTAGCTGATCACGCCGCGCTTGGTCCGCGGTACGTGCGTCAGTGGCGGCGCGGCCGTCGAATTCTCTTCCACGGCACAGATGATGCGGGCCATCGTCTGGACCGCGGCCAATGGATATTTGCCGACCGAGGTTTCGCCGGACAGCATCACCGCGTCGGCGCCGTCGAGGACAGCGTTGGCGACGTCGGACGCCTCGGCCCTGGTCGGCCGTGAGTGCTCGATCATCGACTCGAGCATCTGGGTCGCCACGATCACGGGTTTGGCGTTCTCCCTTGCCATTTGGATGGCCCGCTTCTGAACCAGCGGCACCTCCTCCAATGGCAGCTCGACACCCAGATCGCCGCGGGCGACCATCACCGCGTCGAAGGCCAGTACGACGGCCTCGAGATTGTCGATGGCTTCTGGCTTCTCGAGTTTCGCGATGACCGGAACACGGCGGCCGACCCGGTCCATCACTTCGTGGACGAGCTCGACGTCCGATGGTGAGCGCACGAACGAGAGCGCCACCATGTCGACGCCCAAGTGCATCGCGAACTCGAGATCGTCGATGTCTTTCTCCGACAGGGCGGGCGCCGACACACTCATCCCGGGCAGCGACATTCCCTTGTTGTTGCTGACCGGGCCGCCTTCGGTGACCCTGCACACGACGTCGTCGCCCTCGATGTGGTCGACCACCAAACCGACGTTGCCGTCGTCGACCAGGACCCGGTCACCGGGCACCGCGTCCTGAGCCAGCTGCTTGTAGGTGGTCGAGACCCGGTCGTGGTTGCCTGCACAGTCCGCGACGGTGATCCGCACGAATTCACCGTCGGCCCAGTACGTCGGCCCGTCGGCGAATCGGCCGAGCCTGATTTTGGGGCCTTGCAGGTCGGCCAGCACACCCACCGCACGGCCGGTGGCATTGGAGGCGGCCCGCACCCGGTCATAGGAAGCTTTGTGGTCGCTGTAGTCGCCGTGGCTGAAGTTGAGTCTGGCGACGTCCATTCCAGCCTCGACCAGCGCTTTGACGGACTCGTCGGAACTGGTGGCCGGACCGAGAGTACAGACGATCTTTCCGCGTCTTGCCACGAAAATCAGCATAGTCGCGCCGAGCTGATCATCTCGCGTCAGCTCCGCTTCGCGCAGCGGGCTAGTGGGTGAGCAACGTGGGAACCAACGGGAATCCCGGCAGGTTGCGGACCACCGTCCACCCGACAAGTGTGATCATCACGGCTGCTGCCGCCGGGAGTGTCAACGGCAGCTTTCCGCGGCGGCGGCGCAGCAGAACCCACCCGGCCAGCAGCGGAATGCCGACCAGCAGCACAACGTTGTCGTTGATCGCCGCGGCGAGATGACCGTGCAGCACGTCGTGGATCATCCGCAGCGCGCCGCAGCCGGGGCAGTTCAATCCGGTGAGCAGCCGGAATGGGCAGATCGGAAAGATCGAGTCCGGCTTGTGCGGGTCGACCAGGCCGATGTAGCCGAGCGCACCTGCCAGCAGCGCGCCGGTGCCCAGCACCGCGAACAGATGACGCCGATACCAGCGTGCCGTGGGCCGGTCGGCGCCGCGCGCAGCTGGGCTGGACATCACTCCTGGTCCGGCTTCTTCTCGCTCGAATCGGACTGCTCGGAGTCGGAATCGCCGTCAGCGCCTTCCTGCGTATCGTCCTGCTCCTCCGCCGCGTCGATCTCGACCTCTGGCGAGTCGGTCTCGGCCGCATCCGCCTCGGCCGCCACGTCTTGCGCTTCGACGTCCGGCGTGTCGACCACCTCGGTCCCGGCCGGCTCGCCGTCCGTCTCGGAATCGACGACGGTCGGGGTGGCGTTCGGCGTCTCTCGGCATCATCGGCGTCGTCGGCGTCGATCGGAGTCCGGTTCCAGCAACTCAGCGGCCGAGCCACTGAGCGTTGCCGGATCCTCGCGGCCCTTGGGCGCCAGGATCAGATACACCACCGCGCCGATCAGGACGAACGTCGAGGTGAAGGAGTTGATCCGGATGCCGGCGATATGGGTGGCGGTGTCGTCACGCAGCAGCTCGACCCAGAACCGGCCGACGCAGTAGCCCGCGACGTACGTCGCGAAAAGCCGACCGTGGCCAAACGTGAATCGGCGGTCCAGAAAGATCAGAACGACGAAAACCAGCAGATTCCATAGCAATTCGTACAGGAAGGTGGGCTGGACGACCATCGCCAGCTGCCCGGTCGACACCCCGTCGAGCGAATGCACGTCGACGAATCCGGCCGGGTCGCGGCGGTAGAAGATCTCCAGGCCCCACGGCATCGTGGTCTCGCGGCCGAAAAGCTCTTGGTTGAAGTAGTTCCCGAGGCGGCCGATCGCCTGCGCGAGAACGATGCCGGGCGCGATCGCGTCGCCGAACGCCGGGAGCGGAATGCCACGGCGGCGGCAGGCGATCCACGCGCCCACGCCGCCCAGCGCGACCGCCCCCCAGATTCCCAGGCCGCCGTCCCAAATACGCAGCGCCGCAATGGGTCCGGCGCCACCCTCGCCGAAGTATGTCCGCCAGTCGGTGGCCAGGTGGTATAGCCGGCCACCGATCAGCCCGAACGGCACTGACCACAGCGCGATGTCGTAGATCACGCCGCGCTCGCCGCCGCGCGCCGCCCAGCGCCGATCGCCGATCAGCAGGGCAGCGATGATGCCGATGATGATGAACAACGCGTAGGCCCGAAGCGGGATGGGACCCAGGTGCCACACCCCCTGGGGCGGGCTCGGGATGTAGGCCAGCACAGTCGTCGTCATGATGTCGAAATCCTCTGGCGGACACCGGCGGCGAGTTCCTCACTCAAAGCACGCATCGTGGGCAACCCATCGGTGAGCGCGGAGACCAGCGCCGAACCCACGATGACACCGTCGGCGTAACCGGCGATCTCGGCGGCCTGTTCGCGCGATCGGACGCCCAATCCCACCCCGACGGCGATGTCGGATACCTCTTTGACCCGGCTGACCAATTCCGGCGCGGCGTTCGACACCACATCGCGGGCACCGGTCACACCCATCGTCGATGCCGCGTAGACGAATCCGCGCGACGCCGCGACCGTGTCCGCCAGGCGCTGGTGCGTCGATGACGGCGCGACCAGGAAGATGCGATCGAGCCTGGTGCTGCTCGGACGCCGCAAGCCATTCGTCCGCTTCGTCGGGAATGAGGTCCGGGGTGATCAGCCCGTAGCCGCCCGCCGCGGCCAGGTCGCGCGCGAAAGCGTCAACGCCGTAGCGCAGCACCGGGTTCCAGTACGTCATGACGACGGCACGGCCACCTGCTGCGCTGATCGCCTCGACGGCCGCCAACGTGTCGCGCACCCGCACTCCACCGTGCAACGCGGCCTCCGCGGCGCTGGCGATCACGGGCCCGTCCATACCTGGATCGGAATACGGGACGCCGACTTCGATCAGGTCGCACCCGGATTCGGTCAGCGCCTTCATGGCAGCGATCGACGTCGGAACATCGGGATATCCGGTCGGCAGATACCCGATCAGCGCGGCACGCCCCTCGCCGTGGCACCCACTGAAAAGTGCTTGCAGACGACTCTTTTCGCCCTGCTCGACGGTCATCCTTTGTCCGACCGTGTCCTCGTGAATTGTCCGGCTCCTCCTCGGGCAGCTGCGCTGCCCGCATCGTCACCGTCGTCCAGCAGGTTGAACCACTTCGCAGCGGTCTCGACGTCTTTGTCTCCGCGGCCGGACAGGTTCACCACGATGATTGCCCCACTACCCATCTCGACGCCCAGCTTGACGGCGCCGGCGACCGCGTGTGCCGACTCGATCGCCGGGATGATGCCTTCGGTCCGGCACAACAGCCGGAATGCGTCCATCGCCTCGGTGTCGGTGATCGGGTGGTATTCGGCTCGCCCGGTGTCTTTCAGCCAGGCGTGTTCCGGACCCACGCCCGGATAGTCAAGGCCGGCCGAGATGGAATGCGATTCGATCGTCTGCCCGTCCTCGTCCTGCAGCAGAAACGAATACGAGCCCTGGAACGCGCCGGGCGATCCGCCGGCGAACGTGGCGGCGTGGCGGCCGGTTTCGACGCCGTCGCCGGCTGCTTCGTAACCGACCAGCCGGACACTCGCGTCGTCGAGGAAGGCGTGGAAGATCCCGATCGCGTTGGATCCGCCGCCCACGCAAGCGGTGACGGCGTCGGGCAGCCGGCCGGCCTGATCCTGGATCTGCACCCGTGTCTCGAGCCCGATCACCCGCTGGAAGTCGCGGACCATCGTCGGGAACGGGTGTGGCCCGGCGGCAGTGCCGAAGCAGTAATAGGTGTTGTCGGCGTTGGTCACCCAGTCACGGAACGCGTCATTGATGGCGTCCTTGAGGGTTTTCGAGCCGGACTCGACGGAGACGACCTTGGCCCCCAGCAGGCGCATCCGGGCGACGTTGAGTGCCTGTCGCGCGGTGTCGACGGCGCCCATGTAGATCACGCAGTCGAGGCCGAGCAAGGCGCACGCGGTCGCGGTGGCCACGCCGTGCTGGCCGGCACCGGTCTCGGCGATCACCCTGGTTTTGCCCATTTTGCGTGCCAGCAAGGCCTGGCCCAGCACGTTGTTGATCTTGTGAGAACCGGTGTGGTTCAGGTCTTCTCGTTTGAGGAAGATGCGCGCGCCGCCGGCGTGCTCACTGAGCCGGGTGGCCTCGTACAGCGGTGACGGCCGGCCGGTGTAATGCGTCTGCAACCGGTCGAGTTCGTCGAGGTAGGCCTGGTCGGTGCGCACCTTCTCGTAGGCCGCGGTGACTTCCTCGATGACGGCCATCAGGGCCTCGGCGACGAATCGGCCGCCATAGACACCGAAATGCCCGCGAGGGTCTGGATCGTGGTGGGTGGGTTCAGCGAGTGCGGCGCTGGCACGCGGAAGTCCCGGGCCCAAGGTGTCTGCCATTACGAGATGCTCAACAGGTAAGCGGCGCATGGAATTCAATCACCGCGCTGGACTAGCGGGCCGGCTTGGGGCAAGACGGATGCTTGCCGGCGGTGACCAGGTCGGCGACGGCCGCGCGGGGATCCCCGCTGGTGACCAGACCTTCGCCGACCAGCACGGCGTCAGCACCGGCGCCGGCGTAGGCCAACAGGTCAGCCCTGCCCCGCACGCCGGATTCGGCGATCCGGATGATGTTCGACGGCAGCCCCGGCGCGATGCGCGCAAAGCAATCCCGATCGACTCGAAGTGTGCGCAGGTCGCGAGCATTCACGCCGATCACCCGCGCACCGGCCGTCAAGGCGCGGTCGGCTTCTTCTTCGGTGTGCACCTCGACGAGTGCCGTCATGCCCAGTGACTCGGTGCGCTCCAGCATCGACTCCAGCGCCGGCTGGTCCAGCGCGGCGACGATCAGCAGCAGCATGTCGGCGCCGTGCGCGCGGGCCTCGTGAATCTGGTAGGGCCCGACCACAAAGTCTTTGCGCAGCACCGGAATTGACACGGCTGCGCGCACCGAATCGAGATCGGCCAGGCTGCCGTGGAAGCGGCGCTCCTCGGTCAGCACACTGATGATCCGGGCGCCGCCCTCTTCGTAGGCGCACGCCAGTGCGGCGGGGTCGGCGATCGACGCGAGTTCCCCCGCCGACGGGCTGGCTCGCTTGACCTCGGCGATGACCCCGATACCGGCCTCGCGCAGCGCTGCCAGCACGTCACGCGGTGGCGGGACAGCCTCGGCCGCGGCCTTGATCTCGGGCATGCTCACGACCGCTTCACGAGCGGCAACGTCGGCGCGGACTCCCTGAATAATGGAGTCAAGCACGCTTGCCGAACTCATGCTGTCGGTTCCTCTCCCCGGCCGTCGCCAGATTATTGACGGCGTCCATCGAAGGGTAGCGAGCGTCGAGGTGGCGTTTGTCACCGACCCTCGGTGTCAGGTTCGGGCGGCGGGTCGTGCGCTGGGTCGGTCGGATCGCGGCCCTCATCGAGCTCGTCCCACATCGTGCGCTCCGACGGGGTCTCCTGGTCGCGCCGTGCTGCAGACCGGCGAGCGGCGGGCGCCAGATATTTCGTGGCCGTCCGACCGGCGGAGGCCGCCGCGCGCATCAGCAAGACCGCCGCTATCAGCGTGCCGCCCGCGGCGACCAGCGTGATCACCGGGCCCGGGTAGTGCCGCCTGCTGCCCACCAGCTCCAGCAATGGCACGTGCGCGAGTTCGGCACCCCTGGCGGCGAGGTCCCGCAACTCCAGCGTGCTGATCGCCAGATATCCGGTCGCCAGGCTGGCGAGAGCCAGCAGCACCGCCACCAACCGCAACGCCCATCGCCGCACCGCCAGGGTTGCCAGCGCGGTCGCCAGCAGCAGCAGCGCCAGCGGGAGCAGAGCCGACGACCATCCCGCCCCGGACAGCGTGACGACCTTCGGCGGGCCCAAACCGTCGAAGGTCTGTAGCTCGACCCAGGTCAGCCGCGATGCCGCCCAGAGTCCGGCGGCCGAGACGATCAGCAGAACCTGCGCTGCCCTGATGGTCAGCCGGCCTCCGGTGGCGGCCTGGGTATCAGTCATCGACAGGTGTGTCCGGGCTACGCAGGGTCTCCGCGGCGGCGATCGCGCTGAGCACCGCACGCGCCTTGTTCGTCGCCTCGGTGTACTCGTAGGGCCCATTGGAGTCGGCCACCACCCCGCCACCAGCCTGCACATAAGCGGTGCCGTCCCGCAGCAAAGCGGTCCGGATCGCGATGGCGAAGTCGGCGTTTCCGGCGAAGTCGAGGTAGCCGAGCACGCCGCCGTAAAGGCCGCGCCGGGTCTTCTCGACTTCCTCGATCAGTTCCATCGCACGCACCTTCGGAGCACCGGACAGCGTGCCCGCCGGGAAACACGCGGTCACCGCATCCAGTGCAGTGCGGCCGTCGGCCAGCACGCCGGTCACCGTCGAGACCAGATGCATGACGTGGCTGTAGCGCTCGATGTGGCTGTAGTCCTCGACGCGGACACTGCCGGGCACGCAAACCCGGCCCAAGTCGTTGCGGCCCAGGTCGACCAGCATCAGATGCTCGGCGCGTTCCTTCTCGTCGGCCAGCAACTCCTTCTCCAGCAACTGGTCCTCGTCTTCGGACTCGCCGCGCCATCTGGTCCCCGCGATCGGGTGCGTCGTCGCCAAGCGGTCCTGCACCGTCACCAATGCTTCAGGGCTGGAGCCGGCAATCGAAAATGCCGTTCCGCCTTCGCCATCGGGGACGTGGAGTAGATACATGTACGGGCTGGGGTTGGACACCCGAAGCATCCGATAGACGTCGATGGCCTCGACGTGGGTGTCCATCTCGAAACGCTGCGACGGCACCACCTGGAATGCCTCGCCCCGTTCGATCTCGCCGACCAGGCGCTCGACGATCGCGCCGTACTCCGCCACCGTGCGCTGCGCGCGGTGCTGCGGCTCGGGCCTGGTGAACGTCGCGACGGTCGACGGCAGCGGCTGTTCCAGCGCGGCGGTCATCACGTCCAGCCGCGCGATCGCGTCGTCGTAGGCCTCGTCGACCCGCTCATCGGTGCCGTTCCAGTTCACCGCGTTGGCGATCAACGTGATGGTGCCCTCGTGGTGGTCGACGGCGGCCAGGTCAGTCGCCAGCAGCAGCAGCATGTCCGGAAGGTTCAGGTCGTCGACCGCGAGCTCGGGCAGCCGCTCCAGTCGCCGCACCAGGTCGTAGGCGAAAAACCCCACCATGCCGCCGGACAGCGGCGGCAGCCCCGGCAGTGCCGCCGTGGCCAGCAGCTCCAATGTCTCGTGCAGCGCCTGCAGCGGATCGCCACCGGTGGGCGCGTCGTGCGGCACCGTGCCGAGCCACACCGCCTGCCCGTCGCGCACGGTCAGCGCGGACGGCGCACCGGCCCCGATGAACGACCATCGCGACCATGACCGTCCGTTCTCCGCCGATTCCAGCAGGAACGTCCCGGGTCGGTTGTCGGCCAGTTTGCGGTATGCGGACAGTGGCGTCTCGGCGTCGGCCAGCACCTTGCGGGTCACCGGCACCACCCGATGCTCGGCCGCCAGGAGGCGGAAATGCTCCCGCGATGTGGTGGCGGCGGCGAGGTTTGCGTGCACGGGGTCATCTTCCCAGATGGGCAGATCGGCGCCGCTCGCCACTGGCGTAGCGTGACGGCCATGAAAACCGGTGACACCGTGGCTGACTTCGAACTTCCCGACCAGACCGGCGCCCCGCGCAGGCTCAGCGCTCTGCTCTCCGACGGGCCGGTCGTGCTGTTCTTCTACCCGGCGGCGATGACTCCCGGATGCACGAAGGAAGCGTGTCATTTCCGCGACCTGGCCCAAGAATTCGCTGCTGTCGGCGCCAACCGGGTCGGGATCAGCGTCGACCCCGTCGCCAAGCAGGCGAAATTCGCGGACTCGCAGCATTTCGACTATCCGCTGCTGTCAGACACCGACGGCGCGATCGCGAACCAATTCGGGGTCAAGCGTGGGCTTTTGGGCAAGCTGCTGCCGGTCAAGCGCACGACGTTCGTCATCGGCACGGATCGCAAGGTGCTCGACGTGATCTCCAGCGAGTTGAGCATGGACTCCCACGCCGACAAGGCGTTGCAGACGCTGCGTGCCCGCAGCTAGTCGCCTATGTCGCTGAACGCCGGCGATGTGTTCGCCGGCTACACCATCGTCAAGCGGCTGGGCTCAGGTGGCATGGGTGAGGTCTACCTGGCGCAGCACCCGCGACTCCCCCGCCGGGACGCCCTCAAAGTCTTACCGGCCGGGCTGACCGCGGACCTCGAGTTCCGGCAGCGATTCAGCCGGGAAGCGGACATCGCCTCCGAGTTGTGGCATCCCCACATCGTCGGCATCCACGACCGCGGCGAGTTCGAAGGTCAGTTGTGGTTGTCGATGGATTACGTCGAGGGCACCGACGCCGCCGAACTTCTGCGCAGCCGCTACCCGTCCGGACTGCCGAGGGCCGAGGCTTTCACGATCATCAGCGCCATCGCCGACGCGTTGGACTACGCGCATCAGCGCGGACTGCTGCACCGCGACATCAAGCCCGCCAACATTCTGCTCAGCGATACCGATCCGCGCGGACGCCGGATCCTGCTGGCCGACTTCGGTATTGCCCGACAGGTCGGCGACATCAGTGGTCTGACCGCCACCAACATGGTGATGGGGACGACGGCTTACGCCGCACCCGAACAACTCCTGGGCCACGACATCGACGGGCGCGCCGACCAATATGCGCTGGGCTGCACCGCATTTCACCTGCTGACCGGCGCGGCGCCCTACGACAACTCCAACGCGGCGGTGGTGATCTCCCAACATCTGTCCGCGCCCCCGCCACAGCTCAGTGAACGACGGCCGGACCTCGCCGATCTCGACGCCGTCATCACCAAAGTGTTGGCGAAGGACCCTGCCGGCCGCTATTCACGTTGTTCGGAATTCGCGGCAGCGCTGACGGGCCAGGCTGGTGTCGGGGCGGACGAGACCGGGGCCGGTTACCCGGCGGACGGCCCCACCAGACAGATCTCGGCGCCGGTCCAAGCGGCCCCGGCGCGACGCGGGCGGCGTCCCGCTGTGCTGTTCGCTGCCGCCGCGACCGTGGCACTGCTGGTGCTGGCGGGCATCGTCGGCGCAAACCTCTTGCGCCACCGGGCGACCGAGGCCGACGGCAGCGCAGGAGTGCACACCGACCAGCCGAGCGCGGCGCCGTCGGTCCAGCTGAGCCGCTACATCACCGATCCGTCGGGAAAGCTGACCGCTGCCGGTCATACCGCCGTGGAAACGGCCTTGTCGAAGTTGTCTGCTCGACACAACGTCCATCTCTGGGTCGCATACGTCGACGACTTCGCCGGACTCGCGCCGATCAGGTGGGCTGAGAACGCCATGCGCACCAACGGATTCACCGATACCGATGGACTGTTGGCGATCGACACCACGAACCGCACCTTTGCGTTTCGGGCACCGAAGAGCATGAAGGTCAACACCGAATTGATCCGCAAGGAGCGCATTGCCCCCGCGGTGCATCATGACGAATGGGCCCGGGCAGCGGTAGCCGCGGCCAACGGATTGGAAGCGGCCGGCTAGATCATCTGCGAGGCCGCAGACACCAGAAGATCCGTCATCGCGGGGGCCGTGATCGGCGGGCTGTAGAGAATGCCCTGCGCCACTTCGCATCCCCGCTCACGCAGCCATGCCGCCGTTTCGGGGTTCTCCACTCCCTCGGCGACGGTGGTCACGTCGAGCGCGTGCGCGAGATCGATCACCGCCCGAACGATTGCTTCGGCGCGCGGATCCGTCAACACGTGGCTGATCAAGTCGTAGTCGACCTTGACTTCGTCGATGGGAAGCTTGCGCAGATACGTCAGCGCCGAATAACCGCTGCCGAAGTCGTCGAGTGCGACATGAATGCTGTTCTCCCGCAGAACTTCCAGCACTTGCCGAGTCCGGTCGATGTTGTCCAGCAGCATGTCTTCGGTGATCTCGATGATCAACGAATCGCCGGGCAACTCGTGTCGCTGCAAGGCTTCGAAGATGCGGCGCGGCAAAGTGACATCACCGACAAGTGGCGGAAAAAGGTTCACGGCGACCGGCACGTCCATCCCTTGGCGCCGCCACTGCGCGGCGTCCCCGAGCGCTTGGTCGAGGACCAAGTCGGTGAACGTGCGCATCAGGCCGTGCTGGCGCACCAATGGCAGGAACTGATGCGGCTGAACCATTCCGAAGACCGGGTGCGGCCAGCGCACCAGCGCCTCGGCGCCCACGACTCGGGCGGTCTGTAGGTCGACCTTCGGCTGATACCGCACGGTCAGGGCGCGATGGGTGATCGCTTGGCGCAGATCGCTGAGCAATCGCACCTCGACCAGTCCGCCGCGCGACGGCTGCACATCGGAGGCGGGGAATGACGCGGAGCTTTCGTCGGACATGTGCATGTCGGGGCTGAACGTCTGCAAGCCACCACCGAGCCGTTTGGCCGAGTACATCGCCGTATCGGCCTGCTTGAGCATCGCCGAAGCGCTCAGATCGGCGTCACCGAGCGCAGCGACCGCCAGGCCGGCGCTGGGCCGCATGAAGATCACCTCTCCGTCCACGCTGAACGGTCGCTCGAATGCCTCCATGATCTGGTAGACGATCAAATGGGCGTTCTCCCCGGCATTTTCGATCAGCACAGCGAATTCGTCGCCACCGAGTCGGGCAACGGTGTCGCCGGCTCGCACACAGCTCATCAGTCGCTGGGCGGCCTGCACCAGCAGGGCGTCACCGGCGGCATGACCCAAGTTGTCATTGATGAGTTTGAAGTCGTCGAGGTCCATCGACAGGACGGCGACCGAACGCCGATCGCGATGATAAAGCTGCATCACGTGATCGAGTCGGTCGCGGAACAGTACCCGGTTGGCCAGGTTGGTCAGGGGGTCGCGTAGGGCATGTTCAGACGCGCTGTGCAGCAGCCGCCGGTTCTCGGCGATCACCAGAAACTGGCGGGTAAGCACCGCGATGATCAGCCAAGGCGTCGCGGCCAGCGCAGGATCGGAACCCAGATTGCCGCGGAGTTCGGCGAGTTCGAGGCCGCCGGCGATAGCCAGCGGAATGTAGGGCAGCCACAACGAGATCGGGGCACTCGACACTGGCGGTTCAGGCGATGTCTCGTGCGCATCCAGGGGACAGTTGAGTGCCGCGATGCCTAGCAGCACCAACCCCGCCGGCCATTCCAAGATCCAAGCGCTCTCGGCCAGGTAGCTGTAGTTGTGACGGGCGAGCGAAAACACGTAGGCGCCGCCGGCGGCGGCAATCAGAGTCAGACCCGTCGTCATCACGATCATCGTCTGGCGCCAATGAGCGTTCGCGCGGGCAAGCCCCAGGACTGCCACCGTGACGGTCGCGACCCCGGCAATAGGACAGGCGATCGACAGAAACTCGTCGAGGCGACTCACGCCAGTCGCGGAATACACCTCGCGGAGCAGCGTCACCCAGGCCACCACGAACAGCGACGCGCCAACGATCGCACCGTCCAGCAGCATCCGGAAACGGGCGACGCCCGGATAACCGGACGGGAATATGAGTAGCGCGACGCAGGCGACCAGCGGAAATATCAAGAATCCGACCATCGCCGTCGGCGGGTACAGGGGTAGGGCAGCGCCCCGCAATTTGGTGATACAGCACTGCGATCGAGCCGAACTCCAACGCGACCAGACCGATGGTCATCACCAGCCATGCCTGCCGTTGCCTGCCGTGGCCTCGTCGCGCCGCAGCTGCGGCACCCACGGCCGCAAATGCCGGAAATCCCAATGTTCCGGCGAAGCGCAAGGCGCTCACCGCCGACGGGCCGCCCCACCCTGCGACGAACCAGACGGCGAAGACGAGAAAAGCGGCGGCCGGAACTGCCGCGATACGAACGGGGCGCGGAAGCGCCGTCAGTGAATCAGCCACTGTCCCCATGGCCTATCCCGGCTCGCTAATGCGTTAAGGGAGCCGCCTAATTTGATTGCCCGCCAGCCGAACCCGTGGACCTTAGCAACACTTTTGCCGCATCGCCGTGACATCCATACCGATAGTTTTGTTTCTGCCAATACTCAGGCGAGCAGAATGCCGATTTACCGGTGCTTATTGCCAACGTATTGGACGATCTGGCTCCTTGCGGGAACTTCCGGCATCATGCGATGCGCATTCGTCGCCCAGAACATGTCGGTGAGTTTGCCGCTGAATACCGGGTTGTCCGCCACGCCGACCAGTGAGCAATGCGCCCAGCAAAGAACGACACCGCGGCCAAGGAGCGGTCTTCGACAAGAAGCAGCGCTGACTGCGTCCCGCCGCGTGCGACGCAGTCAGCGCTGGTTGAAGTTCACGAACAGAACGGGGACGGCGTGTTGGTCAGAACAAGCTGGTCAGCCAGGATCCGTCGAGGAACTCAGTGAGGAACGACGCGTCCGGGGCCGATCCGCCGAACAAATCCGCCAGGGCGCTAGCGGCAGACGCCGACGGCTCGATGTCGGTCACGTTGCCTCCGATCGCGCTCGCGTTGAGCAGGTCACCGAATGCAACGGCCAGGTTGTTGTTGCCGAATTCGGCCGAACGCGGTGCTGCCGTCGCCGAAGACGGCAGCAAGGTTGTAGTCGCCGCCCCCGGCGGTGGCGGAGCTGTCGTTGCCGAAGATCAGGGCGATGTTGTGCAGACCCTGGGTGAATGCCTGGCTGTCGTTGTTGCCGACGATCGTCAGGATGTGTTGCTGCTGCCGGTGTCGGCGAGATCGCTGGCGCCGTTGACAGCTCACCAGGTCGCTGCATTGCCGCCCAGGACTTGGGCCTGGCTGTCGGCACCGTTGGCGATGACGATGTTGGAGTTGCCGAATACCGCGCTCGCATTGCTCGTCGTATCCGGTCGCGTCGACGAAGTTGCCGATGCCGTTGACATTGGTGATGCTGTCGGCGCCGTTGGCGATGCTGATGTTGTCCGAGCCGCCGCCGACGTAGGACGTGCTGTCGGTGCCATTGGCGTAGACGGCGTCGTACGAGCCGTTGTCGATCGCCCTGCTGCCGTCGCCGTAGGCGATGGCGAAGCCGTAGTTTCCGGCCATGGTCGTAGCCGTCGCGTTGCCTTCCTGCAACAGCGACATCCCGTCGTAGGAGATCGCGAAGTCGGGCGTTGACCCACCGGCAGCGGCCGCGAACGGCAACACATCAATCGCCGACCCGATGTCCGGCGTCAGCGGGTCGGCGACGTCAGCGGACGCCACCCACGGCAGCGCGGCCAGCGCCGACCCGATCCCCAGCCCTACGGCCAATCCCCCAACGCGACCAACAAATTTCGTAGAACTCCATGCGGACTTCCCCCTGCTTCGCCCGCGCCCCGGGCGGCCGCGGATTGTCAGAGATTCGGAGCCGATAGTTAATAAGTTGGGCCTAAGTGGGGACTAATAAATAGTCAGCTTTCGGTCAGCTGTCAGGTTCCAGCAGTACGTCGGCGTCGAAGCAGCTGTGGTCGCCGGTGTGGCAGGCGGCGCCGACCTGATCGACCACCAGCAGCACGGCATCGCCGTCGCAGTCCAGCCGCACCGAATGCACCCGCTGGGTGTGGCCGGACGTGGCGCCTTTGACCCATTGCTCACCGCGGGACCGGGAGAAGTAGGTGCCCTCGCGGGTTTCCAGGGTGCGGGCCAGCGCGTCGTCGTCCATCCAGGCGACCATCAGCACGTCGCCGCTGCTGCGTTCCTGCACGATGGCGGTGAACAGTCCGTCGGCGTTGCGTTTGAGGCGCGCGGCGATGTCAGGATCGAGGGTCATCGCACCGTGATCCCTTCTGCGGCCATGGCTTCCTTGACCTGCCCGATGGTCAATTGCCGGAAGTGAAACACGCTGGCGGCCAATACCGCATCGGCACCGGCAGCGACGGCCGGCGCGAAATGCTCGACCGCCCCGGCGCCGCCGCTGGCAATCACCGGCACCGTCACCGCTGCTCGCACCGCGCGCAACATCGCCAGGTCGAACCCCGCCCGGGTGCCGTCGGCATCCATCGAGTTGAGCAGGATCTCTCCCGACCCCCAACTCGGCGCCGCGGGCGGCCCACTCGACGGCGTCGATGCCGGTACCGCGGCGCCCGCCGTGGGTGGTGACTTCCCAACCCGACGGTGTCGGGTCCGACCCGGCCGGCACGGTGCGGGCGTCGACCGACAACACGATGCACTGCGAACCGAACTGGGCCGCCATCTCGGCCAGCAGGTCCGGGCGCGCGATCGCGGCGGTGTTGATCGACACCTTGTCGGCGCCCGCGCGCAACAACACGTCGACGTCGGCGACCGTTCGCACGCCACCGCCGACGGTGAGTGGGATGAACACCTGCTCGGCGGTGCGACGGACCACCTCGAGCATGGTGGTGCGACCCGACGACGATGCGGTCACGTCGAGGAAGGTCAGCTCGTCGGCCCCCTCGGCGTCATAGGCGGCGGCCAACTCCACGGGATCGCCTGCGTCCCGGAGGTTCTCGAAGTTGACGCCCTTGACCACCCGGCCGTCGTCGACGTCCAGGCAGGGAATGACGCGCACCGCAAGGCTGGTGCCGGAGCGAGATTCAGTAGCTCATCGGGCCGTCCTACGCCGTGCAGCATGTCGAGCAGCTGGCCGTGCACGCCGGGGGCGGCGGCCAGCGCGGAACGCGAATCGGGTGTCCATTGTTCGCCGGCGAGACTGGTGACGACACCGCCGGCGGCCCGCACCAGCGCCACGCCGGCCGCGTGATCCCATACGTGGTCGCCGAAACTGATCGAGCCGCCGAGGACTCCGTCGGCGACGTAGGCGAGATCGATGCCGGTGGCGCCGTGCATCCGCATCCGCGATGACACCCGGCTGAGCTCTTCGAGCACCGCCACCCGGTACCGTCCCGGAAATCGGCCGCGCGAGTCGGCGTTGAACGTTCCGACCCCGATGATCGATGCGGTGAGATCGGTGCGCGGCCAACGGCGGTTGCGGCACACCGTTTTTCAGCACCGGACCGCCCACGACCGCGGCGTAGCGTTCGCCCATGAACGGCAACCAGGTCAGTCCGGCAACCGGGTCGCCGTCGTGCAGCAGACCCAGCAGAATCGCGGCCATCGGCGAACCGGCCGCGTAGTTGAACGTCCCGTCGACGGGATCGAGCACCCATACCCATTCCGAGTCGAGGTCGGCGCCACCGAATTCCTCACCGTGCACCGGGATTCCGGTCGCCGACACCAGCGCGTCGACGACTTGGCGCTCGATGGCCAGATCGACGTTGGTGGCGAAGTCGTCGCCGCGCTTGCTGACCGCGGAATCCGCTCGATGACCGGCGATGAACGGCTTCGCGGCGGCATCGAGGATCGCCGACGCCTTCGCGACCAGAGCGTCGAGATCCATTGCGGCCCTAGCCCGCCACCGCGGCCAGCGCCTGCGGCAGCGTGAATCGTCCGGCGTAAAGCGCCTTGCCGACGATCGCGCCCTCTACCCCACTGTCGGTCAACGTGGCGATGGCACGCAGATCGTCGATACTCGACACGCCACCGGAGGCGATCACCGGAATGTCGGTGCGGTCGGCGACCGCGCGCAGCAAGTCGAGGTTGGGCCCGGTCAACGTGCCGTCCTTGGTGACATCGGTGACGACGAAACGCGAACACCCTTCGCTGTCAAGACGATCCAGCACCTGCCACAGATCGCCGCCGTCGGTCTCCCAGCCGCGACCCCGCAATCGATGGTCACCGTCGACGATCTGCACGTCCAGGCCGACCGCGACCTTGTCGCCGTGCTCGGCGATCGCCTGTGGCGCACCATTGCGGGTTCTCCAGGGCGGCCGTGCCGAGATTGACCCGCGCGCAACCGGTGGCCAGCGCGGCGGACAGCGAGTCGTCGTCGCGGATACCGCCGGAGAGTTCGACCTTCACGTCGAGCTTGCCGACCACCTCGGCCAGCAGTTCACGATTGGACCCTCGGCCGAACGCCGCGTCCAGGTCGACCAGGTGCACCCACTCGGCGCCGTCGCGTTGCCAGCCCAGCGCGGCGTCCAGCGCTGAGCCGTACTCGGTTTCGCTGCCGGCCTTGCCCTGCACCAAGCGCACAGCCCGGCCCTCGACCACGTCGACAGCGGGCAACAAAATCAACGGCACGTCATAACCCTTCAACCCAATTGCTCAAGACAGCCGCTCCGGCATCACCGCTCTTCTCCGGGTGAAACTGGGTGGCGGCCAGCGGACCATCCTCGACCGCGGCCAGAAACGGCACCCCGTGCGTAGCCCACGTCAGCAGCGCGTCGGCGTCCGCCGTCCCACTGCTGCGCGGCGTAGGAATGCACGAAGTAGAACCGGGCGTCGGCGTCCAGGCCTTTGAACAGTGCGCTGCCCGGCGCGGCGGTCACCACGTTCCAGCCCATGTGCGGGATCACCGGCGCGTCCAGCCGGGTCACGGCTCCCGGCCATTGACCGCAGCCGGTGCTCTCCACGCCGAACTCGACACCGCGGGCGAACAGGATCTGCATTCCGACGCACACGCCCAGCACCGGCCGCCCGCGCCGCGATCCGCTCGGCGATGACCCGCTGCCCGTTGATCTCCCGCAGCCCGGTCATGCACGCCTCGAAGGCGCCGACCCCGGGCACCACCAGTCCGTCTGCGGCAGCGGCCTTTTCGAGGTCAGCGGTCACCTCGACCTCGGCGCCGACGCGCTGCAGCGCGCGTTGAGCCGACCGTAGGTTGCCGGAGCCGTAGTCCAGCACTACGACGGATTTAGCTCGTCACAGAGCACCTTTGGTGGACGGCACGCCGGACACCCGCGGATCGGCCTCGACCGCCTGCCGCAATGCCCGGGCGACCGCCTTGTACTGCGCCTCGGTGATGTGGTGCGGGTCGCGGCCGTAGAGCACGCGAACGTGCAGCGCGATGCGCGCGTTGTTGGCCAGCGTCTCGAACACGTGCCGGTTGATCACCGTGTGATACGGCACCGAGCTACCGGCGATCGTGGTGTGCCGCAGGTGATCCGGCTCGCCGGTGTGCACGCAGTACGGCCGGCCGGAGACGTCGACGATGGCGTGCGCGAGCGTCTCGTCCATCGGAATGAAGGCATCGCCGAACCGGCGGATGCCCTTCTTGTCGCCGAGCGCCTGGCCCAGCGCCTGACCGAGCACGATCGCGGTGTCCTCGATGGTGTGGTGCCCTTCGATCTCGACGTCGCCCTTGGCGCGCACGGTCAGATCGAAGCTGGCGTGGCTGCCCAGCGCGGTCAGCATGTGATCGTAGAACGGGACACCGGTGTCGATGTGCACCTGACCAGTGCCGTCGAGGTCGAGCTCGACGACGATCTCGGATTCCTTGGTGGTGCGCTCAACGCGTGCGCGACGGCCGGTGGTCATGACGCTCCTAAGGGCTGGGCCAATTCGGTGGCGGCCAGATCTGCGCTGGCCGACAGGAATGCGTCGTTCTCGGCGGCCAGCCCGATCGTGGTGCGCAGGTACCCGGCGATGCCGACGTCGCGGATCAGGACGCCGGCGTCCAGGTAACGCTGCCAGGTGGCCGGCGCGTCGGCGAACAGCCCGAACAACACGAAGTTCGCAGTCGCTCGGAACGACCTGAAAACCCATGCCGCTCAACGCCGTTGCCACCCGCTCCCGCTCAGCGATCAGCGTCGCGACGCTGCCCAGGGTGTCGTCGGCGTGCCGTAGCGCGGCCCGCGCGGCGGCCTGGGTGACCGAAGACAGGTGATACGGCAGCCGCACCAGCAGCATCGCGTCGATCATCGCCGGGGTCGCGACCAGATAGCCCAGGCGGCCGCCGGCGAAGGCGAACGCCTTGCTCATGGTGCGGCTCACGACCAGCTTGGTCGGATACTCCTCGAGCAGCGCCACCGCGCTGGGCTGCGCGGAGAACTCGCCATATGCCTCGTCGACGATCAGGATCCCGGGTGCGACGTCCAGCAGGCGGCGCAGATCGGACAGCGAAACACTCTGCCCCGTCGGGTTATTGGGGCTGGTGACGAAGACCACGTCGGGTCGGCGCTCGATGATCGCCGCCACCGCGGCTTCGGCGTCGAGGGCTGAAGTCGGCGGCGCGGAGAGTCTCGAGCCATTCGGTGCGGGTGCCGCCGGAGATGATCGGGTGCATCGAATACGACGGTACGAAGCCGATCGCGCTGCGCCCCGGACCGCCGAAGGCCTGCAGAAGCTGCTGCAGGATCTCGTTGGATCCATTTGCCGCCCAGAGGTTTTCCACGCCGAGCCGGACCCCGGTCTGGGCGCTGAGGTAGGCGGCCAGGTCGGTGCGCAGCGCCACCGCGTCGCGGTCGGGATAGCGATTCAGGTCGACGGCCGCATCGCGCACCGACGCGACGACGTCGTCGACGAGCGCCTGGCTGGGCGGGTGCGGGTTCTCGTTGGTGTTCAGCCGGACCGGAACGTCAAGCTGCGGCGCGCCGTAGGGCGATTTGCCGCGCAGGTCCTCCCGCAGCGGAAGGTCGTCGAGCGACACACGGTTGGTCGACCGGCGGTCGGTCATTGCCCGAACCTCCGCCGTACCGCCTCGCCGTGCGCGGGCAGGTCCTCGGCGGCGGCGAGGGTGATCACATGTCCGGAAACGTCTTTGAGCGCCGCCTCGGTGTAGTCGACGACGTGGATGCCACGCAGGAAGGTCTGCACCGACAGGCCGCTGGAGTGCGCGGCGCTGCCCGCTGTCGGCAGCACGTGGTTGGAGCCGGCGCAGTAGTCGCCGAGGCTGACCGGTGAATACGCGCCGACGAAAATCGCTCCGGCCGAACGGATCTGCGCGGCAACCTGTGTCCGAGTTAGCGGTCTGGATCTCCAAGTGCTCTGCGGCGTAAGCGTTGACGGTGCGGATGCCGGCGTCGATGTCGTCGACCAGAATGATCGCCGACTGGCGCCCTGCCAGCGCGGTTGTCACCCGCTGACGGTGCACGGTGGTCTGCAGCTGGGCGGCCAGCTCGGCGTCGGTGGCGTCGGCGAGCTCCGCGCTGGGCGTCACCAGGACGCTGGCGGCCATTTCGTCGTGCTCGGCCTGGCTGATCAAGTCGGCGGCAACATGCGCCGGGGTCGGCGGTGTCATCGGCCAGGATCGCGATCTCGGTGGGCCCGGCTTCGGCGTCGATGCCGACCCGCGAGCGGACCAGTCGTTTGGCCGCGGTGACGTAGATGTTGCCCGGCCCGGTGATCATGTCGACCGGCGCCAGTTCGGCGCCGTCGGTGTCCACTCCGCCGTACGCCATCAGCGCCACGGCCTGGGCGCCGCCGACCGCCCACACCTCGTCGACGCCGAGCAGCCGGGCGGCGGCCAGGATCGTCGGGTGCGGCAGTCCCGTAAAGCGGCCCTGCGACGAGGCCTGCGGCGGGCTGGCCACCACCAGCGAGCCGACACCGGCCGCCTGCGCCGGCACCACGTTCATCACCACGCTGGACGGATACACCGCGTTGCCGCCGGGGACGTACAGGCCGACCCGCTCGACCGGCACCCACCGCTCGGTGACGGTGGCGCCCGGGCCCAGCGTGGTCGTCACGTCGGATCGGCGCTGATCGGCGTGCACAGCGCGGGTGCGCTCGATCACCACTTCCAGCGCCAGCCGGACATCGCGGTCCAGGCCGGCCAGCGCGGCGTCCAACTCGCTGCTGGGCACCCGGACCGACGGAGGCCGGACCCCGTCCAGCGATTCGCCATAGTTCAGTGCGGCCTCCGCGCCTCGATCGGCGACCGCGTCGACGATCGGCCGCACCGTGGACAGGGCGGCCTCCACGTCCACTCCGCCGCGCGGCAACGCCGCCCGCAGCCGGGCGACGGACAAGTCAGCACCCCGCAGGTCGATGCGCGCCATAACAGTCACGCCAACCATTGTCCCAGAGCAGAGCAACTGCATATCGCGCCGGTACAGTGACCGCACCCGACGAAAACGGAGTCGCCATGTCCCGCAAGGACCATCCCAACAACGCCCCGGGCGTCCCGATGATCTTCCCGGTCTGGTTTGAGAGCTTCCAGATCAAGTACTTCAACCCGCTGGTGAAGCCGATCGCGCGCTATCTTCCGACGTTCTCGGTGATCAAGCACCGCGGCCGCACCTCCGGCAAGCCGTACGAGACCATCGTGACCGCCTACCGCAAGGGCAATGTGCTGGCGATCGGGCTGGCCCACGGCAAAACCGATTGGGTCAAGAACGTGCTGGCCGCCGGCGAGGCCGACGTGCACTTCATCCGCAAGGACGTGCACATCACCAACCCGCGGGTCCTGCCGCCCGGCAGTGACGGCACGGGGCCTGCCCTTCTTGGCCCGCCAGCAGATCGGGCGGGTCGCGGTCTTCGTCGGCGATATCGCCTAGGCCGGATTGCCGCACTCCTCACCGGGCCGTACCGGCCCGCATCGTCGCACGGCTAAACCCGCGTGTAGACGGTCTTGCCGGTCATCGTCGGCCAGGCCTCCGGCGCGTCCTCCCAGTCGACGACCCGGTCGACGACCGGCAGCAGATCGCATCCGCCGGCCAACACGTCCAGAATCTCCGGGATGACGGCGCGGGCGCTGACCCGGCCCGTGACGAATCGCACACCGCGGGTGTACATCGGCAGCATCGGCATCTCGACGCTGGGCTGGAAGTAGATCCCGGTGTCGGTGCACACCCCGTCCGGCCAGGTCGCCCGCAGCGCGGCGGCCAGCAGCGACGGATCGCCGGTGGTGTGCACGGTGACCGGATAAGGATCCCAGGACTTGTGCGGCTTGGCCGTGTCGTGCACGACCGCACCGAGTTTTGCCGCCGCGGCGAGGCGGCTCGGGTCGGTATCGACGTAGTCGACGTGGCAGCCGAGCGCGGCCGCGAGAGCAGCGGCATAGATCCCGATCGACAACCGGCCGATCACCAGCACGCGACGATCAGCCGGGTCGAGGGCGGCGAGCTCCGCCCTGAAGGGCCCAACTGCGCGCCAGCCGTCGGGGATGTTGTCGGAGAGGGAGGCCACCGCGATTGGGTCGACCGTCGCCGGAATCGGAATCAACATCGCATCGGCGTAGGGCACCAGCACCAGATCGGACATGAAGCCGCCGCCGTCGAGGCCGGCGAGCGGACCCAGTCCGTACATCGCCATCAACGGCACCGAACCGCACGAACTCGTTACGCCACGACGGCATTCTCGGCAGGTTCCGCAGCTGATCTGGAACGGCACGACGACCCGGTCACCTACGCCGACACCTGCAACGGCATCGCCGACGGCAACGACCTCCGCTAAGCCCTCGTGTCCGACCGCGTACCCGGGCGGCAGCGGCGCGACACCGCGCGCGACCGCGACGTCGAGGTCACAGCACGCCACCGACAGTGGCCGGACCAACGCCTGCTCCGGCTTCGTGATGCGCGGCTCGTCGACATCACGCCATACGTATCGACCGGCCTCTTCACACGTCAGCTGCCTCATCATTGCATTCTTGAGCGATCACTCAAGTAAAGTCAATGCCATGCCCCGTCGTGATCGCAGCCGCGCCGCTTTGATCGACGCCGCGGCGACCTTGTTCCGGCGTCAGGGCTACGCGGCTACCGGGCTCAACCAGATTCTCGACGAAGCGGGTGTGCGGCCCGGTTCGCTGTATCACCACTTCCCGCAGGGCAAGCAGCAGTTGGCCGCCGCGGCGGTCGACGGCGGCGGGGCTGCCATCGAAGCGCTGCTGCGCCGGCTGCTGGCCAAAGACATTCCGGTGGCAGACATCGTCGACCGGTGGGTCGACGTACACATCGCCGGGCTGGCGGTGGACTGGCGGGATGGATGCCCGATCGAGCCGATCGCCACCGAGTCGGTCCATGCCAGCGCGCTGATCCGCGAGGCGTCGGCGCGTGTCTTCGACGGCTGGTGCAAAGCGATCGAGGAGCGACTGTGCGTCGACGGTTGGTCGTCGGCTGAAGCGGAAAGCATTGCCGTTGCGGTGATCTCGTTGATCGAAGGGGCGCTGATCTTGTCCCGCATCGCGGGCGATGTGGGCGCACTCAACGCTGCCAAACCGGCGGCTCGACGATTACTAAGCGGCTAGATCGCGGGGGTCGGGAATCGTCCGCGTTCCGCAGTGTTTGATCGATCCTCTCGCGAGCATCTCGCCCGCCTAGAGTACGGATGTGCCCACCTTCGTCTTCACGCTCCAGCCACCTCGCCCAACCTTCGCGCTCGACATGACCGAAGCGGAGCGCGACATCATGACCCGTCATGCCGCTCACTGGCAGTCGCTGGTCGACTCCGGGCAGATGGTGGTTTTCGGACCTGTACTCGATGGGACGGGCTCCTGGGGGCTCGGCGTCGTGGAGACCGACGACGAGGAGCAGCTGCGCGCATTCGCTGCGAACGACCCCGTCGTCACAACCGGGACTGGCCGGATCGAGATGGGCAAGCTGCTCGCTGGCTTCGTGCGGCCCGGCCCGGCGATCGCATAGCGGTCCGACGGCTGCTGCGCCGTTAGACGTCCAAGCCGATGTCGAGCACCCGCACCGAATGGGTGAGCGCGCCGACGGCGAGATAATCCACACCGGTCCCGGCGTATTCGGCGGCGGTGTCCAGCGAAAGCCCGCCGGACGACTCGAGTTTGGTGGCCGGTGACTGCATATCGCGGCGCTGCACCGCGATCTGGGTCTGCCAGATCGGGAAATTGTCGAGCAGCACCAATTCGGCACCTTCGGCAAGGACCTCGTCGAGCTGCTCGAGCGAATCGACCTCGACCTCGCACGGCAGATCGGGTGCGGCGGCTCGCACCGCACGCAGCGCCGCGACGACCGATCCCGCGGCGGCGACGTGGTTGTCCTTGATCAGCGCCGCATCACCCAGGCCGAGGCGGTGGTTGACGCCGCCGCCGACGCGGACCGCGTACTTCTGCAGCGTACGTAGACCGGGCAGCGTCTTGCGGGTGTCGCGGATCTGGGCCTTGGTGCCGTCCACCGCATCGACCCACGCCGCGGTGGCGGTAGCAATCCCGGACAGGTGGCACACCAGGTTCAGCAGGGTCCGCTCGGCGGTCAGCAGGCCCAGCGTCTGGGCCTGCACGGTCAGCAGGCGGCCCCCCGGTTGCAGCCGCGTCCCGTCCTCGACGCGATC
The DNA here is from genome assembly GCA_963796825.1 of uncultured Actinomycetota bacterium. GTDB lineage: Bacteria > Actinomycetota > Actinomycetes > Mycobacteriales > Mycobacteriaceae > Mycobacterium. Next base: position 585,186 of record CAWCNE010000001.1, on the reverse strand, counting down.
GAGCACGCGATATCCGTCGGGACCCAGGACCTCGTCGAGCACCAGCAGGGCGATGTCCACCCCGGCGATCACTCCGGCCTCGCGGGTGATCAGCGACGCCGTCGTCCTGGCGCCGTCGGGGACCGTCGCGCGCGTCGTGATGTCGGGTCCGTAGCGCAGGTCCTCGTCGAGCGCACGGCTGATCGTGGCGCGAGCCTCCGCGAGCTCGCTGGGCGCGAGGACCATCAGCAGACCGCCGCCAGCGTCTCGACCTGCGCACTGTAGTCAGCGGCCAGCCGGACAACGAGGCTGCAGGCCGGAGTCCCTGCCGACTCGGGATGTTCGGCCCGGTGGTGGCAACCCCGACTCTCCTCGCGGGCCAGCGCGGCGGCCGCCAACGCGCGGGCTGTCGCGGTCAGTGCGGCGTCTTCGAGCCCGGCGCGGGTGACGACCGCCGCGAGCGGCGCGGCCGACAGCGTGTCGATCAATCCGTACAGGCCGTCGGCGTCGCGAACCACCGACGCGTCGCGGCTCATCGCCCGCTGCAGGTCGCTGCGGACCAGCGCCGCGCGACCGACGGGTTCCGCCGTTCCGGCGCGCACCGGCCCGGAATCCGCCGCGTGTGCGGCCGCAGCCTTGCCCGCCCGCCCCCCGACGACCAGACCCTCCAGCAAGCTGTTGGACGCCAGTCGGTTGGCGCCGTGCATCCCGGTCCGGGCGACCTCGCCCGCGGCGAACAGCCCGGGCAGTTCGGTCTGGCCGTACACATCGGTCACCACCCCGCCGCAGCTGTAGTGCGCGCCCGGAACCACCGGGATCGGCTGGGTGACCGGATCGACGCCGGCGGCCCGGCACGATGCGGTGACGGTCGGGAAGCGGCGCTTGAAATCGGCGATACCGCGGGCGTCGAGGAACACGCACGGCTCACCCGTGGCGCGCAGCCGGGCGTCGATGGCGGCTGCCACCACATCGCGGGGCGCCAGATCGCCCATCGGGTGCACGCCTGCGGTCACCGAATTGCCTTGGCTGTCAACCAAAACCGCGCCCTCGCCGCGGATCGCTTCGGTGACCAGCGGTCTACGTTTTCCGGACCCGCGACCCGCGGTTCCGTCGAACAGCATCGTCGGGTGGAACTGAATGAACTCGATGTCGCTCACCGCAACACCGGCCCACAGCGCCAGCGCGATCCCGTCGCCGGTCGAGCCTTCGGGGTTGGTGGTCGCACTGTAGAGATGACCCAGCCCGCCGGTGGCCAGGATCACCGACGGCGCATGGATGACGCCGATCCCCTGCCGATTGGCGACCAGCACCCCGGTCACCGACCCCGCGTCGTGCAGCAGTCGCAGTGCGGTGTGTTTGGTGCGGATGTCCAGCGTGTGCGCCGCGTGGTCGAGGGCGCGTTGGACCTCTGCGCCGGTGGCGTCGCCGTTCGGCATGCACGATCCGCCGCCGGGAGTGCCCGCCCTCGCGGCTCAACGCCCAACCGCCCGAGGATGACTCGTCGAATCGAGCCCCGGCGTTGACCAATTCGGTCACGGCCCGGTAGCCGTCGGCGACGATCGAGGTCACCGCGTCCGGATCGCACAGCCCGGCGCCGGCGGCGAGCGTGTCGGCGACGTGCGCGTCGACCGAGTCGTCGTTGTCCGGCAGCACCACCGCGATGCCGCCTTGCGCGTAATGCGTGGCCGTTCCACCCGGCTTGCGTCCGGCTTTGCTGAGTACGACGACCCGACGGCCGGCCCGGTACGCCGCAAGCGCGGCGGCCAACCCGCCTACGCCGGTACCGATGACGACGACGTCGGCGCTCTCCTGCCAGGCCGGATGCAGGCTCATTCGCCGCCGCCGGACTGGCCGATCGAGATCATCCGCTGCACGCTGTTGCGGGCGAGCGCCGCGGTCTGGGCGTCGACGTGGACTTCGTCGGCACCCTCGAGCAGGCAACGCAGCAGCGCTGCGGGGGTGATCATCTTCATGTACTTGCAGGAGGCGCGGTCGTTCACCGCGCGGAAGTCGACATCAGGGGCGGCGTTGCGCAGCTGATACAACATCCCGACCTCGGTGGCGACCAGCACCTGCCGGGCTCGGGTCTCACGGGCCGCGTCCAGCATCCCGCCGGTCGACAGGATCTTCACCCGGTCTTCCGGGAATGCGCCCTCACCGGCCAGGTACAGCGCGGAGGTCGCGCAACCGCACTCGGGGTGGACGAACAGTTCGGCATCCGGGTGGCTGCGCGCCTGCTCGGTGAGCTCCTCGCCGTTGATCCCGGCGTGCACGTGGCATTCACCCGCCCATACGTGCACGTTGTCGCGGCCCGTCAGGCGGCGCACATGCGCGCCGAGGAACTGATCCGGGCAGAACAACACCTCGCGGTCGGGGTCGATGGAGGCGACGACGTCGACGGCGTTGGACGAGGTGCAGCAGATGTCGGTGAGCGCTTTCACCGCGGCGGTGGTGTTGACGTAGGAGACGACGACCGCACCGGGGTGTTCGTCCTTCCACGCCTGCAGATCGTCGACGGTGATCGAGTCGGCCAGCGAGCAACCGGCCCGCTGATCCGGGATGAGCACGGTCTTGTCAGGGCTGAGGATCTTCGCGGTCTCGGCCATGAAGTGGACGCCGCAGAACACGATGGTGTCTTCGGGCGCCTCGGCAGCGACCCGGGACAGCGCCAGCGAGTCGCCGACGTGATCGGCGATGTCCTGGATCGCGGGAAGCTGATAGTTATGCGCCAGGATGGTGGCGTTGCGCATATCGGCGAGACGACGGATTTCGGCAGCCCACTGCTCGTCGGCCTCGATGCCCGCGTAACCGTTGGGAGAGTTCGTGATTCCCGCGGCCAGATCGTGTGTCATGTCTTTTGCCAGCCCATTCGACAGCAGATCGGTGCGATTCACGACTGTCATAGTCGAAACCTTTCGCCACCACCCGGTTTTCGACTTACAATCGAAAACATGCCCAATGGTAGCACTGAGCACGAAGTGCTCGCTGTCGTGTTCCAGATTCGCGGCCTTGGACCCGTCCCCAAATCTGCGACGCCCGAGCTCAGCGTTCTGCTGTGGCAACGCGCCCAAGATCCCGAGCGCGGTGCGTGGTCGCTGCCCGGCGGACGGCTTCGCCACGACGAGGACATGATGACGTCGGTGCGCCGCCAGCTGGCCGAGAAAGTCGACCTGAGAGAGGTCGCCCACCTCGAGCAACTCGCGGTGTTCTCCGAGCCCGATCGACTGCCCGGCACCCGGACGATCGCGTCGACCTTCCTGGGACTGGTGCCCTCCCCCGCCATCCCCGAGCTTCCACCCGATACCCGCTGGCATCCGGTCACCGCACTGCCCCAGATGGCGTTCGACCACGGGACGATGGTCGACCACGCCCGTACCCGGCTGGTCGCCAAGATGTCCTACACGAATATCGGCTTCGCCTTGGCGCCAACCGAATTCGCGCTGTCGACGCTGCGCGACATCTACAGCGCCACGCTCGGCCATCAAGTCGACACCACCAACTTGCAGCGAGTACTGGCCCGTCGGGGCGTGATCAGCCCGACCGGCACGGTCGCGCAGTCCGGGCGCAGCGGCGGGCGACCGGCCGCGCTGTACCGCTTCACAGATTCCCAGTTGCGCGTCACCGACGAATTCGCAGCGCTGCGACCTCCCGGTTCGGCATAAACGCGCACACCCCCGGCGGGCCGACTGGATTCTTAAAGCGTTCTTAAGCAAGAATGCCCTGATGGACATTGGCAACCTTGCAAGCGCAACCGGTGCGGAGTGGATCGGTCGTGCGCCCCACGAGGAATTGCAGGCCAAGGCCCGACCACAGCTGCCGACCGCCGACCCGTTCTACCAGCCGCCGCCCGGATACCAGCACGCCGAGCCCGGCACCGTCCTGCGTTCACGCGACGTCGAGCTGGCGTTTCTCGGCCTGATCCCGCAGCGGACGATGGCCACCCAGCTGCTGTACCGGACCACCGACATGAACGGCCAGCCGGAAGCGACGGCGACGACGGTGATCGTTCCCGCCGATGCCACTCCCGATCGTCCCTGTCCGGTGCTGTCGTACCAGTGCGCCATCGACGCGGTGTCGTCCCGCTGTTTCCCGTCCTACGCGCTGCGACGACGCGCCCAGGCGCTGGGCTCGCTGGCTCAGCTGGAGTTTCTCCTGATCGCCGCCGCTCTTGCCGAGGGCTGGGCGGTCTCGATACCCGACCACGAGGGCCGCACCGGGATGTGGGGCGCGCCGTTCGAGCCCGGCTACTTCATTCTCGACGGCGTTCGGGCCGCGCTGAGCTCTGATCGGCTCGGGCTGTCCTCGTCGGCGCCGGTGGCGCTGTGGGGCTATTCCGGCGGCGGGCTGGCGACCGCATGGGCCGCCGAGCTGTGCGCCGACTACGCACCCGAGCTCGACATCGTCGGCGCGGTCCTCGGGTCGCCGGTCGGCGACCTCGGCCACACCTTCCGTCGGCTCAATGGCACCTACCTGTCCGGCCTGCCCGCGATGGTGATCGCCGCGCTGATGCACATCTACCCCGACCTGAACCGGGTCATCCAGGAGCATGCGAACGACGAGGGGCGCGCGCTGCTGCAGCGGCTGGAAAGCATGACGACGGTCGGCGCGGTCATCCGGATGGTCAAGAAGGACGTCGGCGTCTACCTCGACCGGCCGCTGGAAGAGATCCTGACCATGCCCGAGGTTCAGCACGTCTTCGACAGCATCAGGCTGGGCGCCAAAGTGCCCACCCCGCCGGTGTTGATCGTGCAGGCCGTGCACGACTACCTGATCGACGTCGAGGACATCGACCGGCTGGCCGATGCCTACTCCGCCGGCGGCGCGGATGTCACCTATCACCGTGATGCGTTCAACGAGCATCTGTTGCTGCACCCGCTGTCGGCGCCGATGGCCTTGCGCTGGCTGCAGGATCGCTTCGCCCGCCGGCCGCTGTCCGACCACCTGGTCAGGACGAAGTGGCCGACGATGTTCAACCCGACGACCTACGTCGGGATGGCCAGGCTGGCCGTGATCGCGGCCAAAGTCATCACCGGCAAGTCGGTGCACCGCCGTCCGTTATGACGTTGTCGCCGTAGCACTTTCGACCTGCGGGTACACCGTCTCGACGGGCGGATAGCCGCCGAGGTCGTCGCGCGAGGTGGCCGCGGCCGGCACCGCATACACCAGCGCAGCAGTTGCCGCGGGCAGCAGCAGCGTGCAGGCGATCTGCAGCCGCGACGTGCCGAAGAAGATCGGCGCCGCCTCCGTGAAGTAATGCAGCGGATGGTCGTGACTCAGCGGCACCGTCGCGAAATCCACCGTGCCATAACGGATGTGGGCCAGCAGGACGCCAACGCCGATCGCGGCGCCGGCCGCGATCACCATGCCGGTGCACAGCGCGACGACCATCCCGGGTCCGCGATGCGCCCGCCACTGCCAGGCCAGCACCGCCGCCACCGCGGCGACGACGTTGAGCAGCCCGAGCATCAGGAACGCGGCGACGAAGAAGTGATCGGATTCGCTGCCCAGGTAGTCGTGCAGTCGCTCACCGCTGTGGGTCAGCACCACGACGCCCTTGATCGGCGGGGCGAGCCACGCCCACAAACCACCCACGAGCGCGCCCGTCGGCAGCAGACCCACAGCAACCGTGAGGGCCGCCCGCCGTCGAGTGAACCGCGGGACGCCGGGCGTCTGCACCTCGGTCATCGGTGCGCCTCGAGCTCGGAAGAATCCACCAGCCCGTGCCGCGAACACTTGGCCCACCATCCGTCGGGGCGTACCTGCACCACCATTCGGCGGCCGCACTCGGCGCAGAACCGCGGCGGCTCCAGACCCAGCTGGGCTGCCGTCGGCACAGCGCTGTCGGCCGAATCGCCCGTGTAGACGTTGTAAGCCCCTGCCCCGACCGGTGCCGGCAGATCGCTGATCATCACCGTCTCGTTCTACAGGCTGGCGTTGAGCGCCTTGATCGGCATCTGCAAATCGTCGAGCAGCTCCAGATCGGCCTCGGCGGGACGCCCCAGCGTGGTCAGGTAGTTGCCGACGATCACCGCGTTGATGCCGCCCAGGATGCCCTGCTTGGCGCCCAGGTCACCCAGCGTGATCTCGCGGCCGCCGGCGAACCGCAACATGGTGCGGGGCAGAGCCAGCCGGAACGCGGCCACCGCCTTGAGCGCCTCGCTGGCCGGCAGGACCTCGAGGTCGCCGAACGGCGTGCCGGGTCGCGGGTTGAGGAAGTTCAGCGGTACCTCGTCGGGGTCCAGCTCGGCCAGGTTGGCGGCGAACTCCGCGCGCTGCTCGACCGTCTCACCCATGCCGAGGATGCCGCCGCAGCACACCTCCATACCGGCCTCGCGCACCATCGACAGCGTCTCCCAGCGCTCTTCCCAGCTGTGGGTGGTGACGACATTGGGGAAGAAGGAGCGTGCGGTCTCCAGATTGTGGTTGTAGCGGTGCACACCCATCGCGGCCAGCCGCTCCACCTGCTCGGCAGTCAGCATGCCCAGCGAACAGGCGATCTGGATGTCCACGGCGTCGCGGATGGCTTCGATGCCCGCGGCAACCTGCGCGAGCAGCCGCTCGTCGGGCCCGCGCACCGCGGCGACGATGCAGAACTCGGTAGCGCCGGACTTGGCGGTCTGCTTGGCCGCCTCGACCAGGCTCGGGATGTCGAGCCATGCGCTGCGCACTGGCGAGGCGAACAGACCCGACTGGGAGCAGAAGTGACAATCCTCTGGGCAGCCGCCGGTTTTCAGGCTGATGATGCCTTCGACCTCGACCTCGGGGCCGCAGTGGGCCATCCGCACTTCGTGCGCCAGGGCCAGCAGCTCCTCGAGCCGCTCGTCGGGCAGCTGCAGCACTTCCAGCACCTGCTGCTGAGTCAGCCCGTCGCCGCGCTCCAGCACCTGCCGGCGCGCCACCGCCAGAATGTCGGTGCTGTCGGTGTCGGCTGTTGGCCGAGTCGCCGCCTGAGTCACCAGCTACTCCTTAAGTCTTTGTCTTTGTCCTGTCCATCCGCGCGGGACGCACCCTGTTCCCGGCTTGACGCAACCAGCGTTGGACGGTGCCCAGGCTAGGCTAGCGGTGTGCACCTGCACAAACGTCATGTGGTCCGGTCGGCCGCCGCTGGGTACCCCACCGCGGTGTGCAACCGAACAGCGGGAGTGGCCGAAAGTGACTAGTGCACATGTCGAATACGTGGCCCACCATTGGCTGCTGCTCGCCGGGCCCGCCTTCCTGCCGGCGGTGGTGGTCGTCGGCGTGGTGCTGTACGTCGCGATCAAAGACCGACGGACACCCGATGAAGAGCGCAGCGCGTCCGATACGACCGACGAAAAACGCGACTGAAACACGCCGGTAGCAAATCGGTCGAAGTTTGAGCGTAAGACCCGCGGGCTACCTACTGTTGGGTAAGTTAAGCGCCCGGTTGTCGACGGGCGGGTCGGCGAAACGGGAGGGATCAACGTGGATCTGACACTTCTTGCAGCTGAGCCGCCGGCGCGCGGCGCGGGCCTGAATCAGGTGATCGGCCTGGCCATCGCCGCGGGAATCATCGGCGCGGTCATGCTCTACGTCGGCTGGGCGCATCGCACGCACCGGATCACGTGGCTGACCACCGCGGCAGAGTGGCTGGGCGGTAAGTTCGACCGCCCGTCGTGGGTCGCGCTGCCCGTGCTGGTGTTCACCACCTCGATCATCTGCGCCCTGTTCGGATTCATCTGGGACGTCAGTTGGCACATCGGAAACGGCCGCGACCCCGGACCATTGGCCAACCCGGCGCACTACTTCATCATCATCGGCCTGTTCGGCATCTTCGTCGCCGGCAGTTTGGCCGTGGTGCTTCCGTTCGACAAACCGGGGCCGGCCGCGCTTCGCATCACCCGCAATTGGTACGCACCGGTCGGCGGATTGCTGATGGCGGCCTGCGGCATGTACGCGATGATCGGTTTTCCGCTCGACGACATCTGGCATCGCATCTTCGGCCAGGACGTGACTCTTGTGGGGCCCAACACATCTGATGATGATCGGCGGCGCCAACTTCTCCCTGTTCGCGGTGCTGATGCTGGAGTACGAGGGCGCGCGATACCTGCAGGCAGACGCGCCGGCCGAGTGGTGCGCTCGAGCGAAAAGACCGTCCCTTCGTCCGTATCGTGCGGTATCTGTCCTGCGGCGGCCTGTTGATCGGAATGTCGGTCTACCAAATCGAATTCGACTTCGGTGTACCCCAGTTCCGGCTGGTCTTCCAGCCCATGCTGATCGCTGCGGCCGCCGCCATCGGGACCATCGTCGCGCGCATGACGCTGGGTAAGGGTGCGGCGATCATCGCCGCACTGTTCGCGATCGCACTGCGCGGTGGGGTCGCGCTGATCGTCGGACCCATCCTGGGCGCCCCGATCAACTGGTTCCCGCTGTATCTGGGCCCGGCCTTGGTAGTCGAGCTGGTCGCCCTCACCCCGTTGTTCCGCCGGCCGATCCTCTTCGGCGCTGTGTCGGGTCTCGGGATCGGCACGGCGGGCCTGTGGCTCGAATCGCTGTGGATCGGCAGGGTTTACCACTACCCGTGGCCGGTCGACCTGTGGCGCGAGGCTCTGCCGACGGCGGTGCCGGTGGCCATCTTTGCCGGAGTGTGCGCGGCGTTGCTCGGCATGGTGCTGACGGGCCAGAAGCTACCGGGCCGCGCCTTCGGCATCACCGCTGTCGCGCTCACGGTGCTCATCATCGGCGGTACGGTCGCCAACGGCCTGCACATCAACGTCCCGAAGCAGGACACCGCGACCGTCAAGTTGACCGACCTGCCGAGTCCACCCGGACAACGCTTGGCGTCGGCCGACATTCAGCTCCACCCGGTCGACATGGCCGGCGATCACCCGGATTGGGTCACCATTTTGGCCTGGCAAGGGAAGATGCAAAACCACCGCGGCCTGTTCATCAACCGGCTGCAGAAAGTCGGGCCGGGTCACTACGTTTCCACCGAACCCGTTCCGGTGTGGGGTGATTGGAAGACGCTGCTACGTGTGCACGACGGCCGGGATCTAGCCGCTGTGCCGATCTGGGCGCCGGCCGACGCCGCCATCCCGGTGCCGGAGATTCCGGTGTTGACCGACGGGACCCGCAACTTCGCCTTCGAGGTGTCGATTCTGCAGCGGGAACGCGATCCCGGCGTGCCGGCATGGCTGTTCACCGCGGGCGGAATCGTGGTGCTGTTCTTCACCTTGACTGTGATCAGCGTGCTGACTTGGGGCGCCGGCCGGATCAATGCGAAGGACACCGCGCCGCCGCAACCACAGGAGCCCGCACTGGACCACTCGACCCCGAAGGCGGCATGACGACGATAGCGCTGCGTCCGGCGCTCGTGCTGCTAGCGGTGGTCGGGACGACAGGGCTACTGGCGGGGTGTGGTAGCTCATCGAAAACGGCTACCGGCGCCGGGCTTTCGGTCGACATCACCATCGCGCACGGACAGGTGACGCCGGCCAACGCGACCTTGCAGGCAACCGTTCGACAACCGATTACGCTGCACGTCACCAGCGATGTCCCCGACGAATTGCATGTGCATTCGGTGCCTGATCACAAGTTCGAGGTAGCGGCGACCGCCAACCAGACATTCCAATTCAGCGTCGATGTGCCAGGCAGTGTCGACGTCGAGTTGCATCATCTCGACCGGACCGTCGCCACCATCCACGTCAACCCTTGACACCCGCCGCCGACGATGCAGCGCAGCCGATGGGGAGGAGCGGCGTAATTGACTGAGGCCATCCTGGCCCACGGCCTCGGCGGGTCGAGCGATCTTCCGGTGCCGTACGCCTTTTCGGTCATCGGCGCGGCGTGGGCGTTGACGTTCACCTTCGCTCTCGTCGCGTTCGCGTGGAAGCGGCCACGATTCGATCCGGACAATTCCGCTCGCCTCCTACCGGCGGCGGTGACCACATTCGTGGACTCGCGCATCACCCGAGGCTTGGCGGCGGCAGCGGCGCTGGCCTTCACGGGATGGGTTTTGATGGCCGGGCTGTGCGGGCCGCAGACGCAGGGCAACGCACTCCTCGGTGTCTTCTACGTGCTGTTGTGGGTTGGGCTCGTGGCGATTTCGCTGCTGGTCGGACCGGTGTGGCGGGTCATCTCCCCGGTGCAAACGGTGTATCTGATGCTCCAACGCGTCACACCGGATCGCGTGGCCCGCTCGCGGTTCTCCTACCCAGACTCGTGGGGGTATTGGCCGGCCGCGTTGGGGTTGTTTGCGTTCGTCTGGTTGGAACTGGCCAGTCCCAACCCTGCCGCGCTGACGTGGGTCAAGACCTGGCTGCTGGTCTACGCCGTGGTTCTGTTGGTCGGGGCATGGCTGTGCGGGCAACGCTGGTTCGCCCGAGCGGACCCATTCGGCGTGTACAGCATGGCGGTTTCGCGGCTCTCTCCATTTCGCCGCGATCCGAAGACCCGAAGGATCGCGGTCGGCAACCCGTTCGACCATCTGCTGTCACTGCCGATTCGACCGGGCGTTGTCGCAGTGCTGGCGGTGTTGCTCGGCTCCACCGCATTCGACAGCTTCTCGTCGTCGGCCACCTGGCGTAATTTCGCCGATGGTCTGGCGCGCACGGTGCACGTTGTGCCAGTGTCAGTTTCGACGTCCGCATTGCGCACCGCGGGGTTGCTGATATTCGCCACGGTGGTGGCGACGACCTTCTCGCTTGGCCGCGCGTGCCACCGGAGGTCTCGACCGTGAGCGTCGCCGCGTGTTACCGGGTCAGTTGGCGCACTCGCTGATCCCGATCGTGGTGGGCTATATCTTCGCGCACTACCTGTCGTATCTGGTCGAGCGTGGACAGCAGGCGGTTTTCGCTTTGGCCGATCCGCTTGGTAGAGACTGGAATCTACTCGGGCTGGGCCATTTACACGTCGCCTATCTGCTGTCGCTGCACCCGACGGTGCTGGCCGTGGTCAAGGTGACGTCTGTGGTGACCGGGCACATCGTCGCGGTGATCGCGGCGCACGACAAGGCGCTGCGGCTGCTGCCATCGGGCCATCAGCTCACCGGTCAGCTCACCATGATGCTGGTCATGGTCGGTTACACCTTCACCGGCCTGTACCTGCTCTTCAGTGCTTAGTGTCGATACACGCTGCTGCCGGCCACGACGACTATCGCCGCTCCAAAGACGATGAACTGGCTCATCATTCGACGATGTCGTCGTGCAATTCCGCAAAGAGCTCGGTGTTGCGGCTGTAGTCGACGAGCACGTCGATGATCGTCACTCCTGGCTCGGTCTGCGACCGGGTGAACGCCTGCTCGAACTCGTCAAGGCTGCTGACCCGAATACCGTTGGCGCCGAATGCCGCCGCGTAATGCGTGATGTCGTAGTCGCCCAGCTGGACCCCCGAAGCGCGGCCGTATTTCAACTCTTCCTGAAAGGCGACCATGTTGTAGGTGTTGTCGCGCATGATGACGTGGGTAAAGCTCAGGCCCAGCCGCGTCGCGGTTTCCAATTCCTGTGCGCTGAAGAGGAATCCACCGTCACCGGATACCGACACGACCGGGGTGCCCGGTCGAACCAGCGCGGCAGCCATCGCCCACGGCAACGCGACACCGAGCGTCTGCTGGCCATCGGAGAACAACAGTCGCCGCGGCTGATAGACCCGGAAGTGCCGGGCCATGTAGATGTAATGCGAGCCCACGTCACAGGAAACCGTGGCGTCGTCGCCAAGCAGATCCCGCAACTTCAGGACGGCGGCGGCAGGATTGACCCCGATGTCGGTCTGCGGGCGGTGGCGGGCCTCGTCGTCGATGCTCGACAACGCCGCACGCTGTTCGGCGACGCGCTTGCGCACAGCGCCGTCCAGTTGCAGCCCGGTCAGCGCCCGGGTCAACTCGGACAAGGTCGCAGCGATGTCGCCACGCAATTCGAGCGCGGGCTGATAGTGGTTGTCGATGTCGGCGGGCATCTCGTCGAGGTGGATCAGCGTGCGACCCGGATCCGTATTCCACAGCCGCGGATCGTATTCAACCGGATCGAAGCCGACTGTCACCAGAACATCGGCGTGGTCGATGACGATGTCGCCGGGTTGGTTGCGGAAAAGCCCCACGCGTCCGACGAAGTGATCTTCCAGTTCACGCGAGACCACGCCGGCCGCCTGGAACGTCTCGACGACCGGCAACTCGGTGACGGCGAGGAGTTCACGCAGCGCCGCGCATGGCGCCGGCTCCCCCACCCGGACCCCGACAAACAATGCCGGGCGCTGAGCCGCGCGAATCAGTGTGACGGCCTGAGCAATCCGATCGGCGGGAGCGGGTCCCAACGCCGGGACCGGGTTCGGCTCGATGATCCTCGCCGAGGTCGGGGCCGCCAACACGTCTGCGGGCAGCACGACGGCGGCGGCCCCGCGCGGCTGGGTGAGCGCGCTGCGGATGGCGTTGGCGACGGCTTCGGGCACGTTGTCGGGATCGTCGACCTCGCCGGTGTACTTGGTGAAAGGCCTCAGTGCGGCAACGGCATCCATCGATTGGTGGGTGCGCTTGAGCCGGTCGGACCGCTGCACCGCACCACAGATCGCGACCATCGGGTCCTGCTCGGTGGTGGCGGTGATCAGTCCGGTGGCCAGATTCGTGGTGCCCGGCCCCGACGTCACCAATGCGACGCCGGGTGTGCCGGTGAGTCGGCCGACGGCGGCGGCCATGAACGCCGCGTTCTGCTCATGACGGCAGACGATCAATTCAGGGCCGCCGTCGGCCAGCGCGTCGTAGACAGCGTCGATCTTTGCGCCCGGTACGCCGAAGATGTACCGGATGCCGTACGCGGTCAACGTCTCGACCACGCGCTGGGCTGATCGCACCTCGTTGCTGCTCAGTTCACTACCCTTCGGTGCGACGGATCTGGTTGTCCATGTCGGGCCGGTTCAGTTCGGCGGCAAGGAATTCCGGCGTACGCGGCAGGCTCAGGTGGAGATCGGAGCGCACGCTGATGTCGACCCGGCCGTGCTTCATCCGATAGTCAATGGCGTGTCCGCCGTGGCGCCGCTGGGCGTCGACGAAATGCGAGTGATACCCCGCCACCGAGACACCCTGCTCGTAGTCGGGCATCCGGAAGCCGGCCAGCGTTCCGGTCACGTCGCGGAAGGTAACTTCCTGTTGGCCTCGGGTGGCTTCGGTGAACGGCGGGTAAGGGCGATGCTGCTCGGTGACCGTGCGGGTGCGAATCACGCTGAAGTCACCGCTGACCCGAACGGCGACAATCAAGTTGGCGCTCGGCAGCGACTCGTCGATCCGCGCCTTGAGTCCGGCGCGATCGACCGGCTCAGACACCTCGAACGAGCGGTCGGCGTCGAACCAGGTGACGACAGCGAAGGGCGTGCACTGATCCGGCTCGGCGGGCTGCGCGCTGCCGTCGCCGCGCAACTGGTAGCAGACCCCGTCGAGCACCAGCATCTCGCCGTCCAGACCGTTGAAGGTACCCAGGCCGAAGTCGCCGTGCTGCAACAGCTCTCGGATGGTGACGTCGCCGTCGTAGACACCGTCGAGCAACGCGCCCATCGTCGAGGTCTGGTAGACCTCGCTGCCATGACGATGCGCGAGCAGGGCGTGTAGCCAGCCCCGCAGTCGGCCGGCAGCCGCGTCGGCCGGTTCAGGCACCATCGAGAGATTCTTTCGTCCGTAGGTTGTGGCGTCAACGCGGCATCGGACCCTGCTTGGTCTTTTGTCATCGAGATGGTGAAGGCTGGGAGCATCTCGTCACGTGGAGTAAGGAGAATGCGATGGCCAAAGTATTGCTCGTCCTCTATCCGGACCCGGTGACCGGATATCCCCCGGTCTACGCGCGCGACGGCATCCCGGTGCTGGACGGCTACCCAGGCGGTCAGACCTTGCCGACCCCGGCGGCGATCGATTTCACGCCCGGCCAGTTGCTGGGCTGCGTGTCCGGCGAGCTCGGCCTGCGCGCGTTCCTGGAAGACAACGGGCACGAGTTGATCGTGACCTCGGACAAGGAAGGCCCGGACTCGGAATTCGAACGCCAGCTGCTCGACGCTGATGTAGTTATCTCTCAACCATTTTGGCCGGCATACCTGACCGCCGAGCGGATCGCGAAAGCGAAGGACCTCAAGCTGGCCCTGACAGCGGGCATCGGTTCTGACCACGTCGATCTCGACGCGGCGATAGCCCGCGGGCTGACCGTGGCCGAGGTCACCTTCTGTAACAGCATCAGTGTCGCCGAGCATGCGGTCATGCAGATCCTGGCGTTGGTGCGCAACTTCGTCCCGTCCCATCAGTGGGTGACCGACGGTGGGTTGGAACATCGCCGACTGCGTCGAGCGCGCCTACGACGTCGAGGGCATGGACGTCGGCGTGATCGCCGCCGGCCGCATCGGCCTGGCCACGCTGCGCCGGTTGGCCCCGTTCGACGTCAACCTGCACTACACCGACACTCGCCGCCTTGCCGACGAGGTCGAAAAGGAATTGAACGTCACCTACCACCCCGACGCCGCGTCGCTGGCCCGCTCGGTTGACGTGGTGTCCATCCACGCACCGCTGCACCCGCAGACCTATCACCTGTTCGACGAGAAGCTGATCGCTTCGATGCGGCGGGGCTCCTACATCGTGAACACGGCTCGCGCCGAGATCTGCGTGCGCGACGCGGTTGTGGCCGCGCTGAAGAGTGGTCAGCTGGCCGGCTACGCGGGCGACGTCTGGTATCCGCAGCCGCCACCGGCGGACCACCCGTGGCGCAGCATGCCGAACGAGGCCATGACGCCGCACGTTTCGGGGACGACGCTGTCGGCGCAGGCGCGTTACGCCGCAGGAGCCCGGGAGATTCTCGAAGACTTCTTCGCCGACAAGCCGATTCGCGACGAGTACCTGATTGTGTCCGGCGGCGGGTTGGCCGGGACCGGCAAGGCGTCCTACACCGCGGGTAGCGGTGCGAGTCCCGGCAGCAGCGGCAAGTAGGTCAGCCGATCGGATACTCGACACGTTCGGTGCCGTCCCAGCGGCGCAGACCGGCCAGGTGGCCGCGGATCTCGGCGGGCTGACCCGCTATTCGCAGGACCGGACCCAGTTGGGCACCTTCGATGCGACGGGCCAGGGTGACGTGCGCCGTCCACTGGCCGGGCAGGCTGTGCGGCAGCGGGCCGGGCAGCAGATGGGGGCCGCAGATCCGGTGCACGTCGGCGTGCAGGGCGAGCAGCTCGGCCGTCGGCACGATCAGCCGGGCCAGCACCGCGTTCGACTGCCCGAACAGCAGCGGCGCCCCGACGCCGCACTCCAGCGGCAGCTGCTGGGCGATCGGCCGCAGCAACGCGTCGACGTCGGGCGCGATCCGCTCGGCCACGGCCACCGTGACATGCGGCCGGCCGGCCGGAACGCGGCTCGGTAGATCGGCAGCGGCCAGGTCATCCCAGATCCGACGCAGCGTCGCCTCGGTGTCGGGATCGAAGAGCAGCTCGACCGAATGCACCATCAGCTGAGCAGGCTGGTCACCCACGCGCGGTCGAACGCGTGCGCGCTCATCGCGGTGAACTCCGCGGTGCTCAGCTGTCCGGCTCCCGCGGGCAGCGCGGCGCGCACCGGCCCCAGGCGCACCAGCGCAGACCTGTTCGACGCCTCCACCACACCCGGCGGCAATGGCCAGTTGCCGATCACCAGCCCGGCAAAGGGAAGATGCTGGGCCGCAAGCGATTCCACCGTCAGCGCGGTGTGGTTGAGGGTGCCGAGCTCGGCAGTGGTCACCACCAACACCGCGGCTGCAGAGATCAGCGGCGAGATCCCGCAACGTCACGCCGCCGTCGGCGAGTTCGACGAGCAAGCCACCGGCACCCTCGACCAGGGTCAGCTGGCCCGGATGGTCCACTGCGCGAATGAGTTTGAGAATGGTGTTGCGGCTGGGCAGAGCCCGTCCGGCCCGCTCCGCGGCGGCCAGCGGCGCCAGCGGCTCCGGGTAACGCGCCAGCCCGATCATTTTGCTCAGGCCGGTCAGCCGAGTCACCTCGGCAAGGTCGTCATCCCCGGCCGCGGTCCCGGTTTGCACCGGCTTGCACACAGCGACGCCGATACCGGCCTGCCGCGCGGCCGCTGCCAGGGCCGCAGTGGCGATGGTCTTGCCGACCCCGGTCCCTGTCCCGGTGACGACCAGGACCGTCAACGCCGTGCCGCGGCCAGCACGTCGGTCAGGACCGTCCGGGCCAGCTCCAGATCGTCGTCATCCAGCGACGCGCGCGCGGTCAGGCGCAGCCGCGATGTCCCGGCGGGAACGGTCGGCGGCCGGAAACAGCCCACCCGGACGCCCGCATCCAGGCAGGCCGTGGCGGCGGCCAGCGCCACCTCCGGCGCGCCGAGAATCACCGACACCACCGCGGACTGCGGCGTCTGCGTGACGCCGCAGATCTCGGCCAGGGTGGCCGCGTGCCGCAAGACGGCGTCCGGTCGCGATGGCTCTGCGTGCAGAACCCGCAGGGCCGCCAGCGCGGCGCCGACGGCGGCCGGCGCCAGACCGGTGTCGAAGATGAACGGCCGGGCCGCGTCGATGAGGTGATCGCGCACCGCCACCGACCCCAGCACCGCGCCGCCCTGACTGCCGAGAGCTTTGGACAGCGTTGTGGTCATCACCACGTCGGGTGCGCCGGCCAAACCCAGCTCGTGGAGCAACCCGCGCCCGCCGGTACCCCGCACACCCAGCCCGTGAGCCTCGTCGACGATCAGCAGTGCCCGGTGCCGGCGGCACACCTCGTGCAGCTGGCGCAGCGGAGCCAGGGCGCCGTCGGTGGAGAACACCGACTCGGTGATGACGACGGCGCGCTCCTCGGTCCGCGCCGCCAGCGCCGCGTCGACGGCATCGACGTCGCGGTGCGGCGTGACCACCACCCGGGCGCGTGACAGCCGGCACGCGTCGACCAGCGAGGCGTGGGACAGCGCGTCCGACACCAGCAGTGAGCCCGGGCCGGAGAGCCCGACGACCGCGCCCAGGTTGGCGGTGTACCCGGACGAGAACACCAAACCCGCTGCGGCACCGACGAATTCGGCGAGGCTGGATTCCAGCTCCTCGTGCAGCGACGTGTTACCGGTGACCAGCCGCGAGCCGGTCGCACCGGCGCCCCAGGTGCGCAGCGCGTCAACCCCGCCCTCGATCACGTCGGGATGCTGCGAGAGGCCGAGGTAGTCGTTGGACGCCAGGTCGAGCTCGGCCGCGACCGCTGGGCGCAGGCGCAGTGCACGCCGCAGCCCGGCCTGTCGGCGCTGCTCGGCGTGTGCCTCCAGCCAGGCCAGCGGGGAGGTTTCGATCTGCGTCATCGCGCTAGATCCTACGAGAACCGGTCAGACGGGCCACCTCGACCATCGCCGAGGTGACCTGCGCGATCTCGTCCGGCGTGCAGATGAACGGCGGCATCGCGTAGACCAGGTTGCGGAACGGCCGCAGCCAGACGCCGCGGTCCAGCGCCGCCGGCGTGGTGACGGCCAGGTCGACGGGGCGGTCGCATTCGATCACGCCGATGGCCCCGCACACCCGGACGTCGGTCACCCCCGGCAGTGCCCGGGCCGGCTCGAGTCCGGCGGCCAGTCCGGCGCCGATCTCGGCGACCGTCGAGCGCCAGTCCTGGCCGAGCAGCAGTTCCACCGCGGCCACCGAGACGGCGCAGGCCAGCGGGTTGGCCATGAAGGTCGGGCCGTGCATCAGCGCCCCGGCCTCACCGTGGCTGATCGTGTGGGCGACGTCGGTGGTGCACAACGTCGCGGCCAGGCTGAGGTAGCCGCCGGTCAAGCGCCTTGCCGACGCACATGATGTCGGGGCTGACGCCGGCGTGGTCGGCGGCGAACAACTCGCCGGTGCGGCCGAATCCGGTGGCGATCTCGTCGAAGATCAGCAGCACGTCGTGGCGTCGGCAGATGTCGCGCAGATCGCTCAGGTACCGCGGATCGTGAAAGCGCATCCCGCCGGCGCCCTGGACCACCGGCTCGACCACGACGGCGGCCAGCTCGGCGGCGTGCTCGGCCAGCTGCGCCTCGAACGCCGCGACGTAGGCCGGCGTCGTAGTCGCGAGGAACCTGCGGGGCGAACACCTGTTGGGCCAGCACTGAGTCTTCTCCAAAGTCCATAGCGAATGCATGCCGCCGTCGGGGTCGCAGACGCTCATCGGGGTGAAGGTGTCGCCGTGGTATCCCCCGCGCCACGTCATCAGCCGCCGCTTGCCGGACAGCCCGCGGCTGCGCCAGTACTGCAGCGCCATCTTCACCGCGACCTCCACCGACACCGATCCGGAGTCGCTGAAGAACACCGTCTCCAGACCGGCCGGGGTGATCTCGACCAGCAGCTGCGCCAGCCGCGCGGCGGGCTCGTGGGTCAGCCCGCCGAACATGACGTGGCTCATGGTGGCCAGCTGGCGCGGTCATCGCCGCGTCGAGCACCGGATGTCCGTGCCCGTGGATGGCCGTCCACCAGGAGCTCATCGCGTCGATTGCCTGGACCTGCTTGCCGTCGCGGACCAGCGTGAGCCAGGCGCCCTGGGCGCCGACCGCGACCACCGGGGGCACGGCTTCGGCCCCGATCGTGCTGTAGGGGTGCCAGAGGTGGGCCGCGTCGATCGCGCTGATCTGCTCGGGCGTGAGCCCGGAGCTCGTCACGGACCATAAGGAACGAGGGTAAAGCAGCCGGTCCGCGTGTCGGATGCCCCGGACTTTCTGGACCATTGAGCCACCATGGCTTCGCCGCAGCAGTTCGATGACCCGTCCCCCGCCCGCCACTGACGACTCTCCGCCGCGCATTCTGCGGCTGCGGCTGGTTCCGTGGGATGTCATCTCGCGTGCTGGCACTGCTTGCTGCTGATTGCTGTGCTCGCCTTCGGGACCAATTGGTATGCGCGGCTTTTCGGCTTCCTCAAAGACGTCTGCACCGGCGAATGCCCGCCGGCGCCATTCGGCGTCGACTTCTACATCTATCCGCTGGTGTGGGGCGGCATCGGCGCCGCGGTCGCCGCCGCGCTGCTCGGGCCATTGGTGTCCCTGCTGAAGGGTTGGTATCTGTCCTTTTGGCCGGCTGCTGGCGATCGTTCTGGTGCTTTTCGCCTCGGCAGCCGGCACGGCGCTGACCGACTTCAGCTCCACGTACTGGCACGGCGGATCCGAGGTCGTCGACGCTCCCGAGTGAGAGCGAAATCACAACTGCTCCGCGCAGTTTTGAGGCTTCGGGCCCCACGGCGATCACCGTTGGGTCACGGTACGACAATAAATCCCGCTCAGAGCCCGTAATAGGTAGCTCTACGAGGCATTTGTTGCCACAGTGTTCTGTAGTGACTGTTGTGAATTCAGCGGTTCACCGACGGGCGCCGGCCATGGCGTGCGGCCCCCAACGGGGCGGGCAACACATGCGTCTCTGTGGTGAATCGATGGAATGGCGGCAGAGGCGTGAAGTCACCACGCTGACGCCACAGAGAGGTGATCCACATGAGACGCAGCTTCGCCGTCCCGACCTGCCTGGCCCTGTTGTTGACGCTGCCGATGGTCAAACCTCACATCGCAAGCGCCGACCCCACCGGCCCGACTCTGGTCGGCTACCAGCAGACCACCAACTACGTGATCCAGCGCGCGCTGTCGCAGCGCAACGTGCCGTTCCTCTACGGCGGCGGCGACGCCGCAGGACCCACCCGCGGCACCGGCCTGAAAGCCAACATCGTCGGCTTCGACGCGTCCGGCCTGATCCAATACGCCTACGCAGGCGCCGGCGTGAAGATGCCGCGCACCTCGGCCGAGCAGTGCAACGTCGGCCGGAAGGTCACGCCCGCGCAGGCACGGCCGGGCGATCTGCTCTGCTATGGGCCCGGCGGCACCCAAAGCGTGGCGTTGTACCTCGGCAGCAACCAGATGATCGAGGCCACCGAGCCCGCCGTCACGGTCACAGCGGCCCGGACCAGCGGGATGACGCCGTACCTGACTCGCATCCTGGAGTCCTGACCGGACATCTCACCGGCCGGTTTTCGAGCACCCGCGTCGGCCGGCGGGTTAGGTAGATTGTCTGTCAATCATGACGATCTCCCCGACCCGCCCGGCCGACGCCGGCGTTGTGCAACCGCGCGCAACCCGCGGCGGAGAACCGGGCAGGGTTCTACCGCCACGATCTCGACGGGCTGCGCGGCATTGCCATCGCGCTCGTCGCGATGTTCCACGTGTGGTTCGGCCGGGTTTCCGGCGGGTGGACGTGTTCCTCGCGCTGTCCGGGTTCTTCTTCGGCGGCAAGTTGCTGCGCACGGCACTCGAATCCCTGGCTCCACGCTGTCGCCGGTCCCCGAGGTCGTTCGGCTGGTGCGCCGACTGCTGCCGGCCCTGGTGGTGGTGCTGGCCGGATGCGCGGTGCTGACCATCCTGATCCAGCCGCAGACGCGCTGGGAGACCTTCGCCGACCAGAGCCTGGCCAGCCTCGGCTACTACCAGAACTGGGAGCTGGCCAGCACGGTCGCCGACTATCTGCGGGCCGGCGAATCGGTCAGCCCGCTGCAGCACATCTGGTCGATGTCGGTGCAGGGCCAGTTCTACATCGCGTTCCTGGCGCTGGTTTTCGGCTTCGCCTACCTGTTCCGGCGCCGACTCGGCGACCGGACTGCGGGCTGCGTTCGTGCTGTTGCTCAGCGCGCTGGCCGATCGCGTCGTTCGTCTACGCGATCTTCGCGCACCAGGACGATCAGGCCGTGGCGTACTACAACAGCTTCGCCCGCGCGTGGGAGTTGCTGCTCGGCGCTTTGGTCGGCGCGCTGGTGCCCTACATCCGGTGGCCGATGTGGTTGCGCACCACGGCCGCCACCGTCGCGCTGGCGGCGGTGCTGTCCTGCGGCGCGCTGATCGACGGCGTCAAGCAGTTCCCCGGCCCGTGGGCGCTGGTCCCCGTCGGCGCGGCCGTGCTGTTCATCCTGGCCGGCGCCAACCGGGCGCGATCGGCGCACGACGTTGCCGCTGCCCAACCGGCTGCTGGCGACCGGCGCCGCTGGTGCGGCTCGGCGAGATGGCCTACTCGCTGTATCTGTGGCACTGGCCGCTGCTGATCTTCTGGCTTGCCTACACCGGCCACGCGCACGCCAACTTCGTCGAGGGCACCGCGGTGCTGCTGATCTCCGGCGTGCTGGCCTACCTGACCAACCGGTACGTCGAAGAGCCGCTGCGACAGCGCAAGCCCGCCAACGCCGCACCCGAGACCACCGTCGCGGTGCCCTGGCGGACGCGGCTGCGCCGACCCACGATGGTGCTGGGATCGGTGGTCGGGTTGCTGGGTGTGACGCTCACCGCGACGGCGTTCACCTGGCGCGAGCACGTCAACGTCGAGCGCGCCAGCGGCAAGGAACTCAGCGCGCTGAGTTCCACCGACTATCCCGGCGCGCGCGCACTGGTCAGACACGTGCGGGTGCCCGGCCTGCGGATGCGGCCCACGGTGCTGGAAGCCCAGACCGACTACCCGCCGTCCACCCGCGACGGCTGCATCAGTGACTTCAAGAACACCGACGTGATCAAGTGCACCTACGGCGACAAGAACGCCACCCGGACCATCGCGCTGGCCGGCGGCTCGCACGCCGAGCACTGGCTGACCGCGCTGGACATCCTGGGCCGCAGGCACCACTTCAAGGTCACGACCTACCTGAAGATGGGCTGCGCGCTGTCCACCGAGAAGATGCCGTTGGTGATGGGCAACAACGACCCGTACCCGGAGTGCCGCGACTGGGTGCCCAAGGCGATGGCCGCGGTCGTCGCCGACCACCCGGACTTCGTGTTCACCACCTCGACCCGGCCGTGGAACATCAAGCCCGGAGACGTGATGCCGGGCACCTATGTCGGGATCTGGCAGACGTTCTCCGACAACAACATTCCGATCCTGGCCATGCGCGACACCCCGTGGCTGGTCAAAGACGGTCAGCCGTTCAACCCGTCGGACTGCCTGGCCAAAGGCGGCGACGCGGTGTCGTGCGGCATCAAGCGCTCCGATGTGCTCGCCGACCGCAATCCCACCCTCGACTGGGTCGAGCAATTCCCGATGCTCAAGCCGCTGGACATGAGCGACGCGGTCTGCCGCGCCGACATCTGCCCGGCCGTCGAGGGAAACGTGTTGGTATATCACGACGCTCATCACCTGTCGGCCACCTACATGCGCACCATGACCAATGAGCTGGGCCGCCAGCTCGGGCCCGCCACGGGCTGGTGGTAGCCGGGCGACAATGCACGCCGCTCAGCGGCGTGAGGAGGAGCCCGGCAATGCGGCGATACGGCCCAGAGGCGGATCCGGGCCCGCCGCCACTAAGGTCGAGTGATGCCCGCGTCAGACCCGACCAGTGGCGCTCGCCGCTGACTCCGCCCGCGCTGGCCACCGTATGGCCGGGAGTCAGCTACCCGTTGGGCGCCAATTACGACGGCACCGGCACCAACTTCGCGCTGTTCTCCGAGATCGCCGAGAAGGTCGAGCTGTGCCTGATCGACGACGACGGCCAGGAAACCCGCATCCGACCTCGACGAGGTCGACGGCTACGTCTGGCACGCCTACCTGCCCGACGTCACGCCCGGGCAGCGCTACGGCTTTCGGGTACACGGTCCGTTCGACCCGGCGGCGGGTCATCGCTGCGACCCCAGCAAGCTGCTTGCTCGACCCGTACGGCAAATGCTTCGACGGCGAATTCAACTTCACCCAGGCGCTGTTCTCCTACGACCTGGCGGTCGCGGCCGAGGACCCCGCCGAGACCGGCACGCCGCCCCGGGTCGACTCGTTGGGGCACACCATGACCAGCGTGGTGATCAATCCGTACTTCGACTGGGCCAACGATCGCGCGCCCCGCACGCCGTACCACGAGACGGTGATCTACGAGGCGCACGTCAAGGGGATGACCCAGAACCATCCCGCCATCCCCGAGGCGCTGCGCGGCACCTACGCCGGCCTGGGCCACCCGGCGATCATCGACCACCTGAAGTCGCTGAACGTCACCGCGATCGAGCTGATGCCGGTGCATCAGTTCATGCACGATCACCGGCTGCTCGACCTCGGTCTGCGAAACTACTGGGGCTACAACACGTTCGGATTCTTTGCCCCGCACAACCAGTACGCCGCCAACCGGCGCGCCCGCGGCGCGGTGACCGAGTTCAAGTCGATGGTCCGGGCATTTCACCAGCAGGGCATCGAGGTCATCCTCGACGTGGTCTACAACCACACCGCCGAAGGCAACCATCTCGGTCCCACGATCAACTTCCGCGGCATCGACAACGCCGCCTACTACCGGCTCGCTCGACGAGGATCTGCAGTCTCTACAAAGACTTCACCGGCACCGGCAACAGCCTCAACGCGCGTCACCCGCACACCCTGCAGCTGATCATGGACTCGCTGCGCTACTGGGTGACCGAGATGCACGTCGACGGCTTCCGCTTCGACCTGGCCTCCACGCTTGGCCCGCGAGTTCTACGACGTCGACCGGCTGAGCGCGTTTTTCGATCTGGTGCAACAGGATCCGGTGGTCAGCCAGGTCAAGCTGATCGCCGAGCCGTGGGATATCGGCGAGGGCGGCTACCAGGTCGGCAACTTCCCGGGTTTGTGGACCGAGTGGAACGGGAAGTATCGCGATACTGTGCGTGACTACTGGCGGGGCGAGCCCGCGACACTGGGCGAGTTCGCGTCCCGGCTGACCGGGTCGTCGGACCTCTACGAGGCGACCAGTCGCCGGCCCGGCGCCAGCATCAACTTCGTCACCGCCCACGACGGGTTCACCCTCAACGATCTGGTGTCCTACAACGAGAAGCACAACGAGGCCAACGGCGAAGACAACCGCGACGGCGAAAGCCACAACCGGTCCTGGAACTGCGGCGTCGAGGGCCCGACCGATGACCCGGAAATCCTCGACCTGCGCAGCCGACAGATGCGCAACATCATGGCCACGCTGATGGTGAGCCAGGGCACGCCGATGATCGCCCACGGCGACGAGATCGGCCGCACCCAGCACGGCAACAACAACGTCTACTGCCAGGACTCCGAATTGTCCTGGATGGACTGGTCTTTGGTCGACAAGAACAGCGACCTAGCTGGAGTTCACCCGCAAAGTCACCGCGCTGCGCAAAAGCCACCCGGTGTTTCGCCGCCGCCGGTTCTTCGATGGCGAGCCGATCCGCAGCGGCGACGAAGTCCGCGACATCGCCTGGCTGACGCCGGCCGGCAAGGAGATGCAGCACCAGGACTGGGGCGGCGAATTCGGCAAGAGCATCGCGGTGTTCCTCAACGGCGAGGCGATCCCCGAGCCGAATGCCCGCGGCGAACGGGTCGTCGATGATTCGTTCCTGATGTGCTTCAACGCCCACGACCACGAGGTCGACTTCGTCATTCCGCCCGACGACTACGCCACGCAATGGACCGCCGTGCTGGACACCACCGACGCCACCGGGATCGGTGACGCTGGTCGTCAACGACGGCGACGAGGTCTCGCTGCCCGCGCGGGCGCTACTCGTGTTCCGTAAGACCAAGTAACGCATGGCATTTCCGGTCCTGTCGACCTATCGGCTGCAGCTGCGGGGTGCTGACAGCGGGTTCGGATTCACCTTCGCCGACGCCGAGGACCTGCTCGACTACCTCGACGATCTCGGGGTCTCGCATCTGTATCTGTCGCCGATTCTGACCCCGGTCGCCGGATCGGCGCACGGCTACGACGTCACCGACCCGACCACGGTGTCTGCCGAACTCGGCGGCCCGGAGGGATTGGCGCGACTGTCGGCGGCGGCGCGGGCGCGCGGCCTGGGTCTGATCGTCGACATCGTGCCCAACCACGTCGGGGTGGACAAACCCGAGCAGAACCCTGGTGGTGGGATGTGCTGCGGCACGGCCAGTCGTCGGCGTACGCGTCGTTCTTCGACATCGACTGGGACCTGGGCGACGGCCGGATGGTGCTGCCGCTGCTGGGTTCTGACGACGACGTCGCCGATCTCACGCGTCGACGGTGATCTGTTGCGGCTGGGCGATCTCGCACTGCCCATCGCGCCGGGCACCGGCGACGGCACCGGCCCCGAGGTGCACGACCGTCAGCATTACCGGCTGATCGGCTGGCGCAACGGCCTGTGCGGTTATCGCCGCTTCTTCTCGATCACATCGCTGGCCGGGCTGCGCCAGGAAGATCGCGCCGTGTTCGACACCAGCCACGCCGAGGTGGCGCGCTGGTTCGCCGACGGCCTCGTCGACGGCGTGCGCATCGACCATCCCGACGGACTGGCGGATCCGACCGGGTATCTCGGCTGGCTGCGCGAGCTGATCGGCCCCGACGCATGGATCGTGATCGAGAAGATCCTCGCCGTCGACGAGGCGTTGGATCCGATCACTGCCGGTGGCCGGCACCACCGGATACGACGCACTACGCGAGATCGGCGGGGTCTTCGTCGATCCCCAAGGGGCGCAGGCATTGACGGAGCTGGTCGCATCCGCCGGGTTCGACTACGGGCAGATCGCCCCGATGCTGGCCGAACTGAAGCTTTCCTCGGCAACCGAGACATTGGCCAGCGAGCTGGGCCGGTTGCGGCGCTGCATCGTCGCGGCGGCCGGTGCCGACCACCCGCAGCTGCCCGCCGCGGTGGCGGCGCTGCTGACCCACATCGACGTCTACCGCAGCGACTACCTGCGGGCTGGCGGCGATACTGCCGACCGCCCTGGCCGCAACGCAGTCTGCCGAACCGGAACTCGACGTCCCGCTGCAGCTGATCGCCGCCGCGGTGGCCGACGGCGGCGAGGCGGCGGTGCGGCTACAGCAGCTGTGCGGGGCGGTGACCGCCAAGGCCGTCGAGGACTGCCTGTTCTACCGCGACGCCCGGCTGGTGTCGCTCAACGAGGTCGGCGGCGAGCCGCAGGACTTCGGTGTCGGTCTGGCCGAATTCCATCACGCGCGCCGCCACTCGGGCCCGGCTGTGGCCGCAGGCCATGACGACGTTGTCGACCCATGACACCAAGCGCGGCGAGGACGTCCGCGCCCGCATCGGCGTGCTGTCGCAGGTGCCGTCGCTGTGGGCGGAGTTCGTCGCCGCTGGGAGAAGGTTGTCCCCTCCCCCGACCCGGCGACCGGATTGTTCCTGTGGCAGAACATCTTCGGCGTATGGCCGGCCGACGGTGAGGTCACCGACGAGCTACGCGACCGGTTGCACGCCTACGCCGAGAAAGCGATCCGCGAAGCGGCGTGGCACACCTCGTGGAACGACCCCGACACCGACTTCGAGGGCGCGGTGCACGGCTGGCTGGACGCTATGCTCGACGGCCCGGTGGTACGTGAGCTGACCAATCTTGTTGTCCGGCTGGACCCACACGCCGAGAACGACGCGCTGGGCCAGAAGCTGCTGTCGCTGACCTCGCCCGGTATCCCCGACGTGTACCAGGGCACCGAGCTGTGGGACGACAGCCTGGTCGATCCAGACAACCGGCGCGCGGTGGACTACGCCGCCCGCCGTGACGCGCTGAAGTCTCTGCAGCACAGCAAAATTCGAGTCGTCAAAGCCGCCCTACAGCTGCGACGTGACCGGTCGGACACCTTCTTGCGCGGCGGCTACCACCCGGTGCTGGCCGCCGGAGTCGGCGCGGATCACCTGGTGGCGTTCCGGCGCGGCGATGACGTGCTGGTCGCGGTGACCCGCTGGACGGTTCGTCTCGAACAGTCCGGCTGGGGCGACACCGCGGTCACGCTGCCGCGACGGCTCATGGACCAACGCGCTGACGGGCGCGCGTGGTCACCGGGACAGTGCCGGCCGCCGAGTTGTTCGCCGAGCTGCCGGTTGCGCTGCTGGAGCGCAGCCGATGCCTGAATTCGCCGTCTGGGCGCCGAAACCCGAGACTGTCCGCATCGAGGTCGACGGTGCGGTGTCGCCGATGACGCGCGGCGACGACGGCTGGTGGCGGGCGACCGTCGACGCCGCGACGGACGCGCGCTACGGCTATCTACTCGACGACGATCCGAAGCCGCTGCCCGACCCGCGGTCGCCCCGCCAGCCCGATGGAGTGCACGAGCACTCGCAGGTGTGGGAGCCCGACCCGCAGGCATTGGACGGACGGCGATTGGGCCGGTCGTTCGGTGCAGGGCGCGGTGATCTACGAGCTGCACATCGGCACCTTCACGCCGGCCGGCACTTTCGATGCGGCGATCGACAAGCTGGACTACCTGGTCGATCTCGGCGTCGACTTCGTCGAGGTGATGCCGGTCAACGCGTTCTCCGGAACGCATGGCTGGGGCTATGACGGCGTGCTGTGGTACGCCGTTCACGAACCCTACGGCGGCCCAGACGGTTTGGTCCGGTTCGTCGACGCCTGCCATCGCCGCGGGCTGGGCGTGCTGATCGACGCGGTGTTCAACCACCTCGGCCCGTCGGGCAACTACCTGCCACGGTTCGGGCCGTACCTGTCGTCGGCGAGCAACCCGTGGGGCGAAGGCATCAACATCGCCGACGCCGAGTCCGACGAGGTCCGCCGCTACATCATCGACTGTGCGCTGCGCTGGATGCGGGACTTCCATGCCGACGGCCTTCGCCTCGACGCCGTGCACGCGCTTTTCGACACCACCGCGATCCACATACTCGAGGAGCTGGCCGCCGACACCGACGCGCTGGCCGAGCAACTCGGCCGACCGCTGTCGCTGATCGCCGAGAGCGACCTCAACGACCCACGCATGATCACCCCTCGCCCGGAGCACGGCCAGGGCATGACCGCGCAGTGGGATGACGACATCCACCACGCCATCCACACCGCGGTATCCGGCGAGCGCCAGGGCTACTACGCCGACTTCGGCTCGCTGGCCACGTTGGCAAAGACGTTGCGCCACGGCTTCTTCCACGCCGCCACCTACTCGTCGTTCCGTCAGCGGCGTCACGGCCGACCATTGGACACCTTCACGATCCCGGCCACCCGGCTGCTGGCCTACACCTGCACCCATGATCAGGTCGGCAATCGTGCGCTCGGCGACCGGCCGTCGCAGAACCTGAGCTACGGCCAGCTCGCCATCAAAGCCGCGCTGGTACTGGCTCGCCCTACACGGCAATGCTTTTCATGGGCGAGGAATGGGGCGCGTCGACGCCGTTCCAATTCTTCAGCTCCCATCCAGAACCCGAGCTGGCCCGCGCCACCGCCGAGGGCCGCAAGCGGGAGTTCGCCGATCACGGATGGGATGCCGACGACATCCCCGATCCGCAGGACCCACAGACCTTCCAGCGCTCCAAGCTGGACTGGGCCGAACTCGACAACGCAGACCATGCGAACCTGCTCCGGGTCTATCGGCGACCTGATTGCGTTGCGGCGCAACGAAACCGATCTTGCGCGATCCGTGGCTGAACAATCTGGACGTCGACTATGACGAAGACGGCCGCTGGATCGCGATGCGCCGCGGCCGGTTGACGGTCGCCTGCAACCTGGGCGCCGAGCCGGTGGCGTTACCCATCACCGGTGAACTGGTGCTGGGTTCGGAGCCGATCGAGCGTCGGCGAGCAGAATCACCGAACTACCGCCGCATTCTTTCGCGATCGTGCGCACTGTGGATAACTGACTACCGGGCTGGTCCGTGAGCGCTGATGATGCGCGCGATGACCCACTCCGAATTGTTGCCGATCCCGCCCATTCAGACCGCCTGCGATCCGGTGTATTCGACGCAGGACCTGCGTGAGCGATGGCGTGCCCTGATGGGGCCGTTGGGGTTTGGGACCCGACTGCTGTGGTTCGGCCTGATCGGGCCGGACCGCTGCTTCACCAAGAAGCTCAGCCGCATCCCGGTCCGCCCACGGCCCCGCGGCCGGATCGTCTGGAACCTGATGTCGTCGCTGCGGACCCTGCTCGATGACCTGGAGGCGGGAACTACAGTGGCCTTGCTGCTGTCCGGTCCGGGCCGCGGTCCGGTGTCGACCATCGAACTGGTGTGGTCGAAGTCGTTGACCGACATGGCCGAACGATTCGCCGTTCCGCTCGAACCGATCTTTCGCGCGAACGACGAATCGGTCGCACTGCTGGGCTAGTTACCGCACATCGGGTAGCTTTCGCGTGTGAGTGAAATCGACTACGGCGCCAGAGCCCGTCTCGATCACATCGAAAGTCAGCTCCAGGCGCTGTTTCCGAACAGCTACGTGCCCTTCGCTGCTGCCCACTGCCACCGGCATGCCGGCCGCGGTGGTCGAACTCGCCCGCGCCGGCAACCTGATCGCCGCGATCAAGGAGTACCGCCAGGTCACCGGTGCCGGGCTGGCCGAGGCGAAGAAAGCCGTCGAAGACATTCGATGAGCTGACACTTCGGTGTGTAGTTCTGCGGTGACGCGGTTACCCTCCGGAATATGCCCAATTTACCCGCCCACGACTTGGCCCAGCGGATGGCCGAGCTGGCTCGATCCGTCGCGGCACCGCGCGACATCGAGGACGTCCTCAACGGCGTCACCGCCACGACGGTCGAGTTACTGCCCGGTGCCGACACCGCGGGCGTGCTGCTGGTGTCCAAGGGAGGCAAGTTCGAGTCGCTGTCCGGCACATCGGAGCTGATCTACGACGTGGACCGGTTGCAGGAAAAGCACAACGCCGGCCCCTGTGTCGATGCGGCAATCAACGAATTGGTCGTTCGGACAGAGGATTTCGAGACCGAGACCCGCTGGGGTGATTACTCACGGGAGGTATGCAAACTCGGCGTGCGCAGCAGCATCTCCTTCAAGCTGTACACCGGAGATCGGACCGCAGGCGCCTTGAACGTGTTCTCCAAACGCCCACACAGCTTCGATGCGGATTCAGAGGTGATCGGCTCGATACTCGCGGCTCACGCCGCCGCAGCCATCCTCGCCAGCCGAGACAGCCAGCAGTTGCAGGCCGCCCTGCTCAGCCGGGACCTGATCGGCCAGGCAAAAGGGATTTTGATGGAGCGCTTCAGCGTCGATTCCGTCGGCGCGTTCGAGATGCTGCGCAAGTTATCGCAACAGATGAACGTGAAATTGGCCGACGTCGCTCAGCGGGTCGTCGACACCCGCTGAGCTGCGGGCCTACAGCAGATAGCGATAGGCGGGCGAGCCCGGCTCGATGGCTTCGATCTGCATCTCGGTGGCCCGCATGCGTTCCAGCAAGCCGTCCAGGTCGGCGGCTGAGCCCAGCTCGATCCCGACCAGAGCCTCGCCGGTCTCGCGGTTGTTGCGCTTGACGTACTCGAACAGCGTGACGTCGTCGCTCGGGCCGAGCACGCTGTCCAGGAAACGGCGCAGCGCCCCTGGCTCCTGCGGGAAGTCGACCAGGAAATAGTGCTTGAGACCCAGGTGGACCAGCGACCGCTCGAGGATCTCGCCGTAGCGCGATACGTCGTTGTTGCCACCGGAGACCAGGCACACCACCGTGGATCCCGGTTCGATGTCGGCTTCCAGCAGCCCGGCCACCGCGAGCGCGCCGGCGGGCTCGGCGATGATCCCTTCGTTTTGGTACAGGTCGAGCATCGCGGTGCACACCGCGCCCTCGTCGACCGTCGTGATCGAGACCATGTTGCCTGCCGCGGCCAGGGCGGCGTAGGTCAGCTTTCCGGCCCGGCTCACGGCGGCGCCGTCGACGAACTGGTCGACGTGATCGAGCGTCACCGGTCCGCCGTTGGCCAGCGCGGCCATCATCGCGGCCGCACCCGCGGGCTCGATACCGAGCACGGAGGTCTTGGTCGTCCGCTCGGCAAGGTAGGTGGTGATGCCGGCGATGCATCCGCCACCGCCGACCGGGACCACGACCAGATCGGGCTCGTCGCCGAGCTGGTCCAGGATTTCGACGGCGATGGTGCCCTGCCCGGCCATGGTGCGCGGGTCGTCGAACGGCGGCACCAGCGTCGCGCCGGTGCGCTCGACGTCGGCGAGCGCCGCCTCGGCGGCCAGGTCGTAGGTCGATCCGCCAACGATCAGCTCGATGAACTCGCCGCCGTGGTAGCGGATGCGGTCGCGCTTCTGCTTTGGCGTCTTGGCCGGGACGTAGACGCGGCCCCGGATACCCAGCGTCCGGCAGGCGTAGGCGAAGCCCTGCGCGTGGTTGCCCGCCGACGAGCACACCACGCCGGCGGCTCGCTCGTCGTCCGACAGCTGCACGAGCAGGTTGTAGGCGCCGCGCAGCTTGTAGGAGCGCACGGTCTGCAGGTCTTCGCGCTTGAGGTAGACGGTCGCCCCGGTGGTCGCGGACAACCGGTCGGACAGCTCGCAGCGGGGTGGGCCTGACCACGCCGGCAATTCGGGTGGCCGCACTGTCGACATCGGCCGCGAAAAGGACCAGCGGCCCACTACCCCGGGTGCTCGGGCTCTGACTCAGTTCGGCGGACACCGGTCAATGGTGCCACCAAGCTGCGCGTTCAGTGCACAGGGGTCAGCACGAACACCGGAATCTGCCGGTCGGTCTTCTCCTGGTAGTCGGCGTAGTCCGGCCAGGCCGCGACGGCACGTTCCCACCAGACCGCCTTCTCGTCGCCGAAGACCTCGCGAGCGTCGTAGTCATGGGTGACGCTGCCGTCCTGCAGCTCGACTCGCGGGTTCTTGGCGATGTTGTAGTACCAAACCGGGTTCTTCGGCGCCCCGCCCAGTGAGGCGACCACGGCGTATTCACCGTCGTGCTCGACCCGCATCAGCGGGGTCTTGCGGAGCTTGCCGGTCTTGGCGCCGACCGTGGTCAGCAGAATGATCGGCTTGCCCTTCATATCCGCGGCGTCGGTACCGCCGGATTCGGCGTACTTGTCGGCCTGTTCGCGGGACCAATCCCACGGGATGGGGCGTATTCACCTTCGAGTGGCATACCACCCACCTTAAACCCGCTGGCTCAGCGCATCGAGATCTTCGCAGTGGCGACGCTCTTGTGATGCTTGCCGTGTAGATGTTCGGCGTGCGACACCGCCAGAGCACGGTCAGACGGCACGGCGTAGAGCCGATAAAGCAGGTATGAGACACACATGCCCCAGCTGCTCAGCTGGCCGTCGCGCGCACTCTTTGTCGGGCGGGGCCTCCAGGCGATCCGGCGTTCCCGAGGCCGGTAAGCCTCGATGGCCATCACCGAAGTACCCGAATACGCCCATCTCAGCGACGCGGATATCGAGGCGCTCGCGGCCGAGTTGGACGACAATTCGCTGCGACATCGAGGACTTCGCGCGGCGCGAAGGACCGTGAGTACATCCGTCGCGCCATCGCCTTCCAGCGATGCTTCGAGATCGCGGCGAGGCTGATCATCGTCGGGACCAGCAAGACCAGATCCGGATGGGCCCGGGACCGTCGCGCTGGCGGCGGCCAAATGCATCGAGAACATGGAACTCGGCCACAACATCATTCACGGTCAATGGGATTGGATGAACGACCCGGAAATCCATTCCAGCACCTGGGAATGGGACATGGTCGGTCCCTCGTCGCACTGGCGGTCCTCGCACAACCACCAGCACCACATGTTCACCAACGTCGTCGGCGTGGACGACGACCTCGGCTTCGGAGTCCTGCGGGTCACCCGGGACCAGGAGTGGCGGCCGAGCAACCTTGTTCCAGCCGTTGCGCGCGGTGCTGCTGGCTGCCGCCTTCGAATGGGGCGTCGCGCTTTCACGGCCTGTACTCGGTACAGGAAGCCGAAACCACCGAGGCCGGCAAAGCCGCCCATAAAACGGCAATGCTCCGCAAGATGGCTCGCCAGGCCGGCAAGGATTATGTGCTCTTCCCGGCTCTGAGCTGCCGGCGGTGGCGGCGCACACTCGGAGCCAACGTGGTGGCCAACGGGTTGCGCAATGCGTGGGCGTACATCGTGATCGTCTGCGGCCACTTCGCCGACGGAGCGGAGAAGTTCACCGCATCAGTCTTGGAGGACGAGACGAAGCCGGAGTGGTACCTGCGGCAGATGCTGGGCACCGCGAACTTTCGGGCCGGCCCGATGCTGGCGCTTCATGACCGGAAACCTCTGCTACCAGATCGAACATCACCTCTTCCCCGATCTGCCGCAGCAATCGCTACCCGAGATCGCCGAGCGGGTGCGCGCTTTGTGCGTCAAGCTACGACCTGCCGTACACGACCGGTCCGTTGCTTCGCCAGTACCTGCTCACCGTGCGCACCATCTGCAAATTGGCGCTGCCGGATCGGATTCATTTCCGCTACCTCCGACGACGCACCAGAAACGGCGTCGGAGAACAAGTTCCGATACGTCACGAACGCGATCGACCGGCATCGCGCGATCGACGGAGCGACGTGCGGCGACGCGGACTGGCGACGGCACTCGCTGCCCACCGGAATCGGCGTCAGGCCGGCTGAGCCTCTAGGCCGGTTGAGTCGTCGATGCGCGTGCGGGCTCGTGGATGTCCGGGCCCGGCTCGCTGGCGTACAACTCGCTCGATCTCGGCGGCGTACTTGGCCATGATCGGGCGGCGTTTGAGTTTCATCGTCAGGGTGATCTCGTCGCCGCCCGGCTCCCACAGCGTCGGCAGCACGCGGAAACGTTTGATCTGCTCGACCCGCGACAACTTCGCGTTGCCCGTCGGCCACCCCCGCCGAAATCTGCGCGAGCACCTCCGGGTGGGCCGCCAACGCCTCGGGCGACGCGTCGGCCATTCCGTGCCGTGCCGCGTAGCGGGCCGACCGAATCGGCGTCGAAGACCAGCAACGCGGTGTTGTAGGGGCGGCCGTCGCCGATCGTGAGCATCGCCCCGATCATCGGGCAGGCCGCCTTGACCGTGTTCTCGATGTTGGCCGGCGACATGTTCTTGCCGGCCGCGTTGATGATCAACTCCTTCTTGCGGTCGACGATCCGCAAGAAGCCGTCGGCGTCCTCGTCCAAGATGTCGCCGGTGTGCAACCAACCGTCGGCGTCGATCGGCCTCGGCGGTCTTGGCCGGCTCCTTGCGGTAGCCCTTCATCACCAGCGGCCCTCGCACCAGATACTCGCCGTCGTCGGCGATCTTGGATTCCAGCCCGGGCAGCAGTTTGCCCACCGAACCCAGTCGCGCCTCGCGCTGGATGACTCACGCTCGCAACGCAACTCAGCTCGGACATGCCCCAGACCTCGGCGATCGGGATGCCGATGCCGGCGAAGAAAGCCAGCGTCTCCCTCGGGATCGGCGCCGCACCCGACACCGCCCACCGCAACTGGTCGAGCCCCAGCTTCTCGCGCAGCTTCGACAGCACCAACTCGTCGGCCTGCGCCCATTCGGCGGCCACGTCGTCGGGCAGCGGTTCGTCGGCGACCAGTGCCGCGGCGCGTTTCGCGGCGACCGACAGTGCCCACTGCAAAGCCTGGCGCTTCGTCTCGTCCTGCTCGTGGGTGACCGCGAATTCGATTGCCGCCTTGAGCTTTTCCCACACCCGTGGAACTGCGGCCCACATGGTCGGCCGGGCGTCGGCCAGCGCGGCCGCGATCTCGCGAACGTCGGACACCACCGTGACCTGCAGGCCGTACATCTCCTGGTTGTACAGCGCCATCATGCGGTCGGCGATGTGAGCCGACGGCAGATACGACGTGGTGCGATCATCCGGCCCGACGTCCAGGACGGCGGCGAGAGCATCGGCCTCGAACAACAGGTTGGTGTGCGTCATCTCGACCCCTTTGGGATTGCCCGTCGTCCCGGAGGTGTAGATGAGCGTGATCACGTCGTCGGGTTGCACCGCGCGCCAGGTCGCGTCGAAATCGAACTCGTCCGTAGCCGGCGGCGTAGAGCTCATCGAGCGACATCGTGCCGTCCGGCGCACCGTCGATGCAGACGATGTGCTCCAGCGTCGCGCCGCTGGCCCGGATCCGGTCGACGTATTGCTCCTCGCAGATCACCACTTTGGTGCCGGCGTTGTCGAACACGTAGGTCAGTTGCTCGGCGGGCAGAGTGTTGTACACCGAGAACGAGGTGGCGCCGAGGTGCTGGGCGCCGACTTCCAGCGGGTAGAACTCGATCCGGTTGGCCATCATCAGCGATACCGTGTCGCCGCGGCGGACCCCGATGCCGCGCCAGCCCGGCAGCGACCCGGCGGACCCCGGCCGCGTACTCCCGCCAGGTCAGTGTCTGGGTGTCGCCGGGCGTGCGCAGCGCGACGGCATCCGGGTGCTATCGCCGCGGCCCGCTGAAACGCCTCACACATGGTGGTCGGGCTGCTCAGTGGTTTTCGAATCGCTCACGCAGCCGAGGCTAGTCCTGGGAGTACCTTGCCGGTATGGGAATTGCGATCACCGGCTTGACGCCCGTCGAGCAGACCGCGTTCGTCACCCAGTACGCCCGTGCGGTCGACAGCCGTTGGCCCAGGCCGATACTCGGCGACACCCTGGCCGACGACATCGTCGGCAAAATCGACTACGACTTCGACGGTCTGGGTGTGCCGGCCAGCGCTATCCGTCAGACCGCGCTGCGCGCGAAGCTACTCGACGACCGGGCCCGCAACTTCGTCGCCGAGCATCCCGACGCCGTCGTCGTCGACCTCGGCGCGGGTCTGGCCACGCCCATGCAGCGGGTGGCGCCGCCGCCGACGGTCGACTGGTACAACGTCGATCTGCCCAATGTCATCGCCCTGCGCGAGCAGGTGGTTCCCGCCGACGACCACGCGCATTCGGTAGCTGCGATCGCTGGCCGACGACTCGTGGACCGACCAGATCCCCTCCGATCGGCCCACCATGCTGATCGCGGACGGCTTGCTGGCGTTTGTCTCCGAGGCGGTGATCATCAACCTGTTCCGCCACATTCCCGAACACTTCCGGTCCGGCGAAGTGGCGATCAACGACTACGGACGGGTCAGCTCCCTCAACATCGCCGCGATGAAGATCGTCTTCAGTGCGGTCGGAAACCAATGGAGTTACCGGGGTTTCAGCGATGCGCACGTTCCGGAGGGCTGGAGCCCCCGGCTGCGGTTGATCGAAGAGACCAGCCTGGCGCATGTGCCGGAGATCGATTCCTACCCGACTGCGGCGCGGGTGTCGACCCGGCTGATGGGTAAAACCAAATCCGGCGCCCGCGCGGCGCGGATCCTGCGCTACCGCTTCTGAAAGGTGGCGAGCGCCATCGATCCACGAGCGTGAAGCTGGCTTCACACTCGGACGCGAGTGTGCGGCCAGCTTCACATTCGATGGCTCAACCCGCCGGCGGGTGGATGCCGCACGTGCACGAGTCAATCGACGGGCAGGTACAGCGCATCCCCCACTCGATGACGCCCCGCGCTCGAGTCAACGACGCTATCCGCGCATCGATCTCGGCGAGCTTTGCTTCGGCGAGTGCGCGACTTGAAGGACGCCCGGGCGCGTCGTCGGCGAACAGCACCTGGATCTCGTCGAGCGCGAAACCGGCAGATTTGCACAACCCGATCACCTCGAGGCGGGCCAGCACCGATTCGTCGTAACGACGTTGTCCACCCACCCGGGCCGGTGCCGGAACCAGACCGATCTGCTCGTAGTAGCGCAGCGTGGTCGCCGCGACCCCGGCTGCTTCGGCCACGTGTCAATGGTCAGTCCTCTAGCCACGAAGCCCTCCACCAATAAAGCTTGACTTAGAGCCAACTCTAAGTCGTTCACTGGTGCCATGTACAGACCCAACCCAGATCAACTCAGCCACGCCCGATACGCCCGCCTCAGATCATTCCGCGGTGACGGCACACCCGTCGACACCCCGGTCTGGTTCGCGCTCGACGGCCGACAGGTCGTGTTCCGCACCAAGGTCGGCCCCAAGACCAGGCGGTTGGCCGAGCGCCGCGACGTCGAGCTGGCCGTCTGCGACTCTCGGGGCCGCGTTCGGCCGGGCGCGGCCGAGCTGACGGGCCAGGCCACAATTCTTGCGGGCGCGGAGGCCGAGCAGGCCAACCGTGCGCTGCACCGACGCTATGGCTGGCAATGGAACATCGTGCCGCTGATCAAGATCCCGGGAATCACAAACGTCCACCGAGACCTCTGCCTCGGCGAGAAACTCCGGCGCTCGCGTGACGCCGGGGTCTGGTCCGACAGCGTCATCGTGCGGGTGGAGATGACCCATGTCTGATCCGGTGCGATCGCCAAGCCTGCGTCACCAAGCGGCGCTCCGGCTGTCGGCCTCCGCTAGTTGCCCAGGCACCCCGGGCCGAGCAGCGCCTTGAGGTCGCCCATCAGTGCCGGGGACATCGTCACCCGCAGCGACGCGTCCAGCTCGAGGGTGGTGATCCGGTCGCCGCTGAGCAGCCGCAGATGCACCTGCGACGTTCCGGGGTGTTGTGCCAGTACCTGTTTGAGCGCGCTGACCTTGTCGATGGTGCACTGACGCGTCGGCAGGCTGACCGCGAGCGGGCGGTTCACTTGCGCATTGCTGAAGTCGGGCACCACCAGGTCGTTGGCGATCAGCGAGATCCGGTCGTCCCGGATCGCGACCTTGGCGGTCACGACCACCACGGTGTCGTCGATGACATCAGCACCGAACGCGGAGTAGGTGTGCGGGAAGAACATCACCTCGATGCCACCGGTGAGATCTTCCAGTTGCGCTGACGCCCAGGGCATTCCGTTCTTGTTCACCCGCCGGTTCACCGACGCGAGGATGCCGCCGACTTTCACCATGGTCTCGTTGGCGACATCGCCGTCGAGGATCGCCGGGATGGCGGTGTCGACCTGGGTGGCCAGCAGATGGGCGATCCCGTTGAGCGGATGCCCGGACACGTACAGGCCCAGCATCTCGCGCTCCAGCGCGAGTTTGTGCTTGTCGTCCCATTCCTCGTCGGGGACCCGGATGGTGAACACCGCGTCGGCGCCCGCTCCCCCGTCGTTCGGGTCGCCGCCGAACAGGTCGAACTGTCCCATCGCCTCGGCCTTCTTGGTACCGAGCACCGACTCCACCGCGTCGGTGTGGACCAGGAACAGTCCCTTGCGCGGGTGCTTGAGCGAGTCGAAGGCGCCGGCCTTGATCAGCGACTCGGTGACTTTCTTGTTGCACGCCGCGATGTCGACTTTGTTCAGGTAGTCGGAGAAGTCGGTGTACTTGCCCTTCTCCGTGCGGGTATTGATCAGCGAGGCAACGACATTGGCGCCGACGTTGCGCACCGCGCCCAGCCCGTAGCGGATGTCGGTGCCCACCGAGGCGAAGTTCAGCCCGGACTCGTTGACGTCGGGCGGCAGCACGGTGATGCCGAGTTTGCGGCAGTCGGCCAGATAGACCGCGGCCTTGTCCTTGTCGTCACCGACCGAGGTGAGCAGCCCGGCCATGTACTCGCCCGGATAGTTCGCCTTGAGGTACGCCGTCCAGTAGGACACCAGGCCGTACCCGGCGGCGTGCGACTTGTTGAACGCGTAGTCGGCGAACGGCAGGATGGTGTCCCACAGCGCTTTGATCGCTTTGGCCGAGAATCCGTTGGCCTGCATGCCTTCTGAGAAGCCTTCGAACTCCTTCTCCAGCACTTCGCGCTTCTTCTTGCCCATGGCCTTACGCAGAATGTCTGCTCGGGCGAGCGAGTACCCGGCCACCTTCTGCGCGATCCGCATGATCTGCTCCTGATACACGATCAGGCCGTAGGTTTCGGCGAGGATCTCGCGCAGCGGTTCCTCGAGCTCGGGGTGAATCGGCTTGATCGCCTGCCGGTTGTTCTTGCGGTCGGCGTAGTCGTTGTGGGCGTTCATCCCCATCGGGCCGGGGCGATACAGCGCGAGCACCGCGACGATGTCCTCGAACCCGGTCGGCTGCATGCGGCGCAGCAGGTCGCGCATCGGGCCGCCGTCGAGCTGGAACACCCCGAGCGTCTCGCCGCGACCCAGCAGTTCGAAGGTGGCCGGGTCGTCGAGCGCGAGCGATT
Organism: uncultured Actinomycetota bacterium; assembly: GCA_963796825.1. Classification (GTDB taxonomy): domain Bacteria; phylum Actinomycetota; class Actinomycetes; order Mycobacteriales; family Mycobacteriaceae; genus Mycobacterium. The sequence goes on along the minus strand of CAWCNE010000001.1, from coordinate 546,581 downwards.
CGAGGTCGAGATCGATCCCGCGGTTGTCTTTGATGTTCACCAGCGCGTCGCCGATGATCGTCAGGTTGCGCAGCCCGAGGAAGTCCATCTTCAGCAGGCCGATCGCCTCACACGACGGGTAGTCCCAGCCGGTGATGATCGCGCCGTCCTGCGCCCGCTTCCACAGCGGGATCACGTCGGTCAGCGGCTCGCTGCTCATGATCACCGCACAGGCATGCACGCCGGAGTTACGGATCAGGCCCTCCAGGCCGCGGGCGGTCTGGTAGATGGTGCGCACATCGGGATCGGTGTCGATCAGACCGCGGATCTCGGCGGCTTCTTTGTAGCGTTCGTGGTTGGGGTCGGTGATGCCCGACAGCGGAATGTCTTTGGCCATGATCGCCGGCGGTAGTGCCTTGGTGATCCGGTCGGCGATCGCGAAGCCCGGCTGACCGTAGTGGATCCGCGCTGAATCCTTCAGTGCCGCTTTGGTTTTGATGGTGCCGAAAGTGATGACCTGCGCGACCCGGTCCTGTCCCCACTTCTCGGCGGCATAACGCACCATCTCACCGCGGCGGCGGTCGTCGAAGTCGATGTCGATGTCGGGCATCGACGCGCGCTCGGGGTTGAGGAACCGCTCGAACAGCAACCCGTGTTGGATCGGGTCGATGTCGGTGACGCCCAGCGCGTAGGCCACCAGCGATCCGGCCGCCGAGCCGCGGCCGGGACCGACCCGGATGTCGACCGAGCGTGCGTAGTTGATCAGGTCGGCGACGATGAGGAAGTAGGACGGAAAACCCTTGTCGCAGATGACTTCGATCTCGTACGCGGCCCGCTCCGAGTAGCCGTCGGGCAGCAGCTTCGGGGAAACGGCGCCGCAGGCCGGCCTCGACCTCGTGTCGCAGCCAGGATGCCGGGTCGTGGCCGTCGGGCACCGGGAAGACCGGCATCCGGTCGCGGGGGGCCCACACGTCGGCGTATGAACTGACCCGCTCGGCGATCAGCAGAGTCGAGTCGCAGGCGCCGGCCACCTCGCCGTCCCAGATCTCGCGCATCTCGGCGGCCGACTTGAGGTAGTAGCCGTCGCCGTCGAACTTGAACCGGGTGGGGTCGGTGAGCGTCTTGCCGGTCTGCACGCACAGCAGCGCCTCGTGGTTGTGCGCGGCGTCGCGGGTGACGTAGTGGCAGTCGTTGGTGGCCAGTGGCGGAATGTTGAGCGCGCGGCCGATTTCCAGCAGGCCCTCGCGCACCCGGCGCTCGATGGACAGCCCGTGGTCCATCAGCTCCAGAAAGTAGTTCTCGGCTCCGAAGATCTCCCGCCACTTGGCCGCCGACTCCAGCGCCTCGCGCTGATGGCCGAGCCGCAGCCGGGTCTGCACCTCCCCGGACGGGCAGCCGGTGGTGGCGATGATGCCGGCTCGCGTGCTCGGCGATCAGCTCGGCGTCCATCCTCGACCACTTGCCCAGCTGGCCTTCGAAGGACGCCAGCGACGACAGCTTGAACAGGTTGCGCAGGCCGGTGGCGTTCTCGGCGACCATCGTCATGTGGGTGTAGGAGCCGCTGCCGGACACGTCGTCGCTCTTCTGCCCCGGATCACCCCACAGAATGCGCTTGGTGCTGAAACGGGAACGCCGGCGCGATGTAGGCCTCGATGCCGATGATCGGTTTGATGCCGGCCGCGGTGGCCCCGTTGTAGAACTCGCTGGCGCCGAACATGTTGCCGTGGTCGGTCATCCCGATCGCGGGCATCTGCAGCCGCTGCGCCTCGGCCAGCATGGGCGAGACCTTCGCGGCACCGTCCAACATCGAGTATTCGGTGTGGTTGTGCAGGTGCACGAACGACTTGCTCATAGGGACGCCAGTCTATGACCGCACACCGACGCGCACCCGGCGTGTCGCGGAGTGTGTCGTGGGGTCCTGCCAACTCACGAGGGAATCGCCACGGTGTCGGGATCGCTGCTGGCGTGCCGGCCATGCCGGCTCACCCGCTCGCCGTCAGCGGTGCCGTTCGAAACTTCCGACGCTGGTTCCGAGACGGGTGTGGCCGCCGGTTCTGCGCGCCGGCGCGGCGCCGGCGGCGGCGGCTTGGACGGCCACCAGTTCCACTTGCCGACGAGGACGGCGATCGCGGGCACGGTGATGGTGCGCACCAGGAAGGTGTCCAGCAGCAGTCCGGTACCGATGATGAAACCGCACTGCACCAGGGTGCTGATGCTGGCGAACAGCATGCCGAACATCGACGCCGCGAAGATGACACCCGCCGCGGTGATCACACCACCGGTCGAGCTCACCGTATGGATGACGCCGGAACGGATCCCGTGCGGCGACTCTTCGCGCAGCCGCGAGATCAGCAGCAGGTTGTAATCCGCGCCCATGGCGACCAGCACGATGAAGGTCAGTCCGGGAATGCTCCAGGTCAGCGGTTGGCCAAGAATGAACTGGAAGACGATCACCCCGACGCCGAGCGCCGATAAGTACGAAATCACCACGGACGCAATCAAGTACAGCGGCGCCACGACTGCGCGCAGGATCGCGACCAGGATCAGGAAAACGATCAGAATGGTCATCACGATGATGAGGTTGATGTCGTCCCCGTAATAGGCGCGGGTATCGCGAAGCATCGCCGTGACACCCGACGCCGAGATCGACGCCTCTTTCATCAGTGTGCGCGGGTGCGGTCCCCGGGCCGCGTCGGTGATCTCGCGAATCTGATTCATGGCCCCGGTGGCGAACGGGTTGAGTTTGGTCTGCACCAGATACCGGGCGGTGTGTCCGTCAGGCGAGATGAACGCCGTCAGCGCGCTGTTCAGGCCGCCGCCGGTCTGCGAGGTGTCTTTGATCAACGCCTTGATTTCGTCGATCATCTGCTGGATCGCGTCCGCGTAGGTGTGCGGATCTTTCGGCGGGGGCGCGCTGTCCTTGGCGGGCGGACCGTCGTTGCTCAACGTGCGCAAGTCATTACGGGCGCTTTCCACGATGCGGCGGAATTCATGGGAGGCCGCCTCGATGGAAGGCTCATCGGGAAACGACGACAACTGCTCGGCGAACTCGGACATTTTCTTCAGCGCTCCGCCGTCGCGGTCGGCGGTCGCGACCACGTCGAGCACCGTCACCGGTGCCGCATTGACCGTGTTGGCGATCTCCGCGATATCGACGGACATGGCGAAGCCGAGTCCGCGCAAGGTGCTGATGAAAGTCCCCGTGTCGTCGGCTACGTTTTCCTCGGCCGGCGGGGCGGTCGGCAGGGTCATCCCGGGCGGCAGATTGAGGCTGCCGAGATCCGGTGTCAGATCGACGTTTCCGGAGCTGGACGACCGAATACAACAGGGACGCGACATTCGGGAACCCTTCGGCGCCCTCGAGGTCCTTATTGCCTGGCTTGTCGTCTTTGTCAGAGGTCCTGCCCCCCTTGCCGATCGTGTCCGGCAGGGCGCCGTCCGCGGCGTGCTTCTTGTCGTCCGATTTGGCCGACGGCACCGGGGCGGGACGGATCGCCGCGATATCGGGCATTTGGCCGACCCGCTGCTCCATCTGCTTCAGCTCGACGAGGGCGGGCCGGCTTGCGCAGGTCTTGATCCGAGTGGACGACGAGGTATTCCGGAATGGTGGCGTTCAACGGAAAGTGTTGCGCCAGCGTGTCGTATCCGACAGAGCTCTCGACGTCTGTCGGTAGGGTCTTGCTGTCGTCGTAGTTGAAGCGGGCAAACAACGAGCAGCCCGCCAGGATGAGCAGCACGGTCAGGCTGCCCGCCAGATGGATCACCGGCTTGCGCACGATGCGCATTCCGGTTATCCGCCAGAACCGGCTGGTGATGTCGCGGCGCGGCTTGATCCAGCCGCGCCTGCCGGTCAGGACCATCAGGGCGGGCAAGAACGTCACGGCCGCAATTAGTGCCACCGCAATGGAAATGGCCAACGCCGGACCGATGTTTCTGAAGGCTCCCAAATGGGTGAAGATCATTCCCAGGAAGGTGACCGACACCGTGGCCGCCGACCCGGCGATGACTTTGCCGATCGACGTCAACGCCGTGGCGACGGCTTCGTCCGAACTCAGGCCTTGCCGCAAATAGTCGTGATAGCGGCTGAGCAAGAAGACCGCATAGTCGATTCCGGCGCCGGCCATCATTGTCGTCATCAAGGTGATCGTCTGGGTGGACACGCCCAACCCGAGTTCGGCGACGCCCGAAACGAAGGATCCGCGCAACACTTACGGATACGCCGATGGTGATCAACGGCAGCATCATCGTGAAGAAGTTTCGATAGATGACGAACAGAATGACCAAAACCATGATTACGACTGCGGTCTCGATCACGTGCATGTCGCGAATACCGATGTACATCAGGTCATCGCCGGTGGCCGCGGGTCCGGTCAAGTGTGCCGTCAGCGTCGAGCCCGGCGACGGATTTCTTGACGATGTCGGCAACCCGGCCGAACGCTTCATGCAGCTCCGGTGTGCCGACACCGCCGGACAACACCATCGGCAGAAACCAGGCTTTGTGATCCTTGCTGGTCATCGCCTCGCGCAGCGCCGGCGTGCGGACGAAGTCCTGCAGCAGGACGATGTCGTGGGTGTCTGGGCGCAGGTTGTCGGCCAGCGTGCGGTAGGTAGTCAGGTCAGACGGGTTCAGCCCGTTCTCATCGGTCAGGACGACCAGCAGGACATTCTCGTTTTCGGACCCGGACTGGTGATACGCCTCGGAGATCTGTCTCGTCGTCTGCAGCACCGGGGCGTCGTCCGGCAGGATCGGCACCGGCCGTTTGGCGGCCATCTCGGTCAACGAGGGGAACGTCACCGACAGGACGGCGGCCAGCGCAATCCAGAAACCGATGACCGCCCACGGCCAGCGCCGCACGCACACGCCGATCCAGCCGAAGACACCCCTGCCGTCGGCCCCAGTCGCTCTACGAGCCCCCCGCAACACCCGGTAAGGCTACCGCCGTTGGCTGGATCTATCGGACCTTCGGGGATGGCGGGTCGGTTGCTTGGCTATCCGTACAGCTCGACGAACTGCTTCAGCGATTTCTCCACGTCGCCTTTGACCGCACGGGCCGCCGTCGCCCCCACCGGACCGAACAGCGCCCGCCCACCCAACTCGAGACGCACCCCCAGCGTCGAGCCTTCTGTGGCGGGCGGCGACGCTGAGCGTGACGGTGTACTTCGCGCCGCCTTTGCCCGAACCCGACAGCGCGACCCGCTGCGGCGGGTCCCAGGTGGTGACCGTCCAGGTCACCCGATTGCGGAAGCCCTTCGCACGGGCGACGCCGACGATCTGAGTGCCCTCAGCCAACTCGTCGGGAAGCTCGCTGCGCCATCCCTCGTGCATCGTCAACCAGTCGCCCAGCTGGGACAGGTCGGACACGTGGTCCCACATGTCCTGCGGGCTCATCGGCACATCGGCCGTGACGTCGACCTTGGCCATCAGTGGCTGGGCCCGCCGCGGAGGCGGTTGCCGATTCGCAGGCCGGGCAGCAGCAGGCTGCGCGGCATGTAGCGGCCGCCGATGCTGACGGCTTTGGGCACGATTCCGGGCACCACGCTGCGTTTGCCGGCCACCATGCCGCCGATCGCCTGCCTCGGCGACGTCGTGCGGCGACACCTGAGCGATCGGGATGCTGAACCGCTCGGCGTTGGCGATCTCGCCCCACTCGGTCGGCACCGGGCCCGGACACAACACCGTCACCGACACGCCCGTTCCGCTGCAGTTCCTCGTGGACCGCTTCGGAGAAGGTCTGCACGAAGGCCTTGGTCGCCGAATACACCGCCATGTAGGGCATCGGCTGGAAACCGGCGATCGAGGCGATGTTGAGCACCGCTCCGGCGCCCCGCTCGACCATGCCGGGCAGCGCGGCATGGGTCAGCTCCATCAACGTCAGCGAATTCAGCACGACCTCCTCGCTTTCCCGCTCGACCGGCAGCGTCTGAAATACCCCGCTGGTGCCGAACCCGGCGCTGTTGCACAAACCGGCGATCGGCTCGTGCGCAGCCGCTGGGCCAGCTTTTCGCGGGATCCGGCGTCGGACAGATCGAGTGGCTGCACCTCGACGCCGACCGAATACTGACCGCGCAGTTCGTCGGCGAGCTCGTCCATCCGTTCCTTGCGGCGGGCGACCAGCAGCAGCGGGTAGCCGCGGCGGGCCAGTCCCTTGGCCAGTTCGGTGCCGATGCCGGACGAGGCGCCGGTGATGACGACGGTTGCCTGGCTGTTCGGTTTCGGAAGACTCATGATCGCCTCACCAGTGGATTCCGCGGGTGGCCCGCACGAATGTTTCGCTTCGGTTATCGAAATCTGTTGTGCTGCTGTCGGATTGGTCGCCTTTTGCCGCGGACGAGTCGGCGAACATGCTGAAGGCCCGGTTACGCACCCGGTCCATCACCGCGGGGTTGACCGCATCGACGACGGCGGCGAACTGACCGAACGGCGAGCTGGCCCGCCGGGGCCGCTGCACGATCGCATCGGTGATCACGCCGGCGGCCTGGTCGGGCGTCAGCGCCGGGAACTTGTCGTACATCTTGGTGGGGCTGATCATCGGCGTCCGGACCAGCGCCATGTGCACGGTGGTGAATTTGATGTCGTCGTCGACCACCTCGGCCTGCAGCGCGTCGCAGAGGCTGTCCAGCGCGGACTTGCTGGCGATGTAGGCGCCGAACCGCGGCGCCCGGGTCTGCACGCCGACCGAGGAGACGTTGATGATCTGCCCGAACCCGCGTTCCCGCATGCCCGGAATGAATTTGAGGATCAGCTGCACCGCGCCGAGGTAGTTCAGCTGCATGGTGCGCTGATAGTCGTGGATGCGGTCGTAGGACAGCGCCAGTGAACGCCGGATCGACCGCCCGGCGTTGTTGATCAGCATGTCGACGCCGCCGAGGTCGGCCAGCACTTTGTCGGCCATCGCCGCGATGGCGTCCATGTCGGTCAGATCGCACGGGTAGACGTGCGCGGTGCCGCCGCTGCTGCGGATGTCGTCGGCGACCTTTTCCAGGTTTTCCTGGGTGCGCGCGACCAGGACCACCTCGCCGCCGGCCTCGGCGATCTTCTTCGCCGCCGCTTCGCCGATGCCCGACGAACCGCCGGTGATCAGCGTGATCGTGCCGTCGACGGCGTCGTGCAGGGTGCGGCCCTGCACCGCGTCGAGCAGATTGCGCAGGTAGAAGGGTCGGTATCGGCCGGCCGAGTTCGGGAGTGTTGACGAGGTTGGACACGGCGGCGAACGGCTTCTCGACGAGGCCGGTCAGATCCCCCAGATTCATAGATTTCTCGCTCCCCGGTGGTGATTGCCCTGGATTCCCACCGAGTCTGCTACACCGCTGGAGAAGTACAGGTGATTCTCCGGCAATCCGGTTGTTACGCCGGGTAATCGCGCGGTGATGGCACCCTAACTGTCGGGCAATGCCGACGTGGTCCGCTATGTCGCATGGGAATGCTCACCCGATTTCGCAGGCCCGGCACCGCCTCGCTGTACGAGAAGATCGGCGGTCACGACGCCCTCGAAGTCGTTGTCGAGGATTTCTACTGCCGGGTGCTCGACGATGACCTGCTGGCCGGCTTCTACGCCGGCGCGAACATGAGGTGCGTGAAGGCCCGTCAGGTCGAGTTCCTCAGCTCCGTGCTCGGGCGGCCCATGACCTACACCGGCTCGTCGATGCGGCAGGTCCACGAGGGCCGCGGCATCACCATGCATCACTTCGCCATGGTGGCCGCGCACCTGGCCGACTCGCTGTGCGCGGCCGGCCTGCACACCGACACCATCACCGAGATCCTTCATGCCGATCGCGCCGCTGGCCGGGGAGATCGCATCGGAGGACATCAAAGCGGTCGTCTGAGCACCGCCCTGAACTTCGCCGAGCGTGCGTCGTTTGCGAATTAGCGGCCTGGTTTATCGCGTGGCCGCACGCTCGGCGAACCCCCTTCGCGGATTCGGGAGATCTGCCGAATTGCCGCACGGCGGCCTAGATTGGAAGTCATCGGCTCGTCTGGCGATGAATTCAGCAGAACGGAATCCCGGCCATGTTTTCCGGAGTCCTCCGCCACCTCCCCTACTCGGTGGCCGCCGTCGCCGTCATAGCTGCGGCGGCGTTTTCGCCCTCCGTAGCGGCGGTGGCCGACCCGAGTCAGGATCAGAAGTTCTTCGATCTCCTCAATCAACAAGACATTCCTCCCGTCGACAACGACAACAGCCTTGATCGACGTGGCCAAAAAGACGTGTTCAAGACTTGATGAGGGCATGTCGGTGGGCGACCTGGTGGAGTTGATCCGAAACAACGGATTCAACGAGAACCCGCTCACCCGCTTGCAAAACCAAGGCCGGATCACCAGGACCATCGATCGATTCATCAACGCCTCGGTGGAGGCTTACTGCCCAAACAACAGGGGCAAGATAGCCTCCATCGCCGCATACCAGGGGCGGCCTGGCGACTCTCGACTCGTCGTGCTGGCGTCGTTCGTCGAACCCCTCCCCGCCGGAGATATCTTGCCGACCAAACCGCTTCCGGTTCCGGCGCAGCCACCTCCGCCCGTGCCGCAAGAAATCGAGCCCCCGCCTCAACAACCCCCGCCCCCACCGCGGCATGCGCCGCCTGTGCCGCACCAAGCACCTCCTCCACCGCAGGAGCCGCCGCCCCCGGCCGAGGCGCCGGCCCCGGACCCCGGGCCCCCCGCCGAGGCGCCCGCACCTGGGCCTCCCGCTGCCGCTCCCGGCGGTGGCGGACCCGGCGGTGGCGGGCCCGGCGGAGGCGGACCCGGCGGTGGCTCCCCCGGCGGAGACGCTCCGGCGAGCCCGACGCCGGACCAACCTGCGCCGCCGGGACACATCAGGCTGGCGCCTTGATGCACTGCCGTCGACTTCCGCGACAATGCAGGGATGAGCCGGACATTCGACGAACTGGTTGCTGAAGCTGCCGCAGCACCGATCGACGGCTGGGATTTCTCCTGGCTCGACGGTCGCGCCACCGAGGAGCGTCCGTCGTGGGGCTACCAGCGACTGATGAGCCAGCGGCTGGCGACGGCGTCGGCGGCTCTGGACATCGACACCGGCGGCGGCGAGGTGCTCGCCGGGGCGCAGGCCTTCCCGCCGACGATGGTCGCTACCGAATCGTGGCCGCCGAACGCGGCGCTGGCCACCACGCTGCTGCATCCGCGCGGGGTCGTCGTGGTCGCGACCCGCGACGAGCCGCGCCTGCCGTTCGCCGACGAGGCGTTCGACCTGGTGACCAGCCGGCACGCAACCGTGGTGCGGTGGGCGGAGATCTTCCGGGTGCTGCGCCCGGGCGGCAGTTACCTGGCGCAGCAGATCGGGCCCGCGACGATGAGGGAGTTGTTCGAATTCTTCCTGGGACCTCAGCCGGCCAAATGGGCTGAGCTGCAACCGGATACCCAGGCCGACGCAGGCACAGGCCGCCGGGCTGCAGGTCATCCAGATGCGGATGGAGCGCCTGCGGGCAGAATTCTTTGACGTCGGCGCGGTGATCTACTTCCTGCGCAAGGTGATCTGGACCGTCCCGGACTTCAGCGTCGAGCGTTATCGCGAGCGGCTGCGCGCGATGCACGAGCAGATCGAGGCCGACGGCCCGTTCGTCGCGCACTCGACGCGCCTGCTCGTCGAGGCCCGCAAGCCGTAGCGGCCGCTGCGCCTGGATGCAACGATCAACGCATGAGCATGGCGGGAATGGGCCTGATGGGTGTGGTCGCAGGTGCGTCGACGGCTGGCATCTTGGGGGTAGTGAGATTGGTCGGCGACACCTGGTTGCCGCGCATGGCTGCAAGCTCTGAGCAGAAGCACCAGATGATTTCCACCCTGCAGTCTCGACGGCACGACTCAGTCCAAAGCTGGCGGGCCGGGTTGGCCAATGCCCGAGATACCTATCGTCAATGGGCCGCCGGGCCTGGAGACAACGACGCGCCCAACGTCGTCGGCGACGAATGGTTCGAGGGTCTGCGACCGCACCTGCCCAGCAGGGGCGAAGCCGCCAAATACCGCACAGCTCTTGACGTCAACTGCGACAACCCGACGGTGGCACTCCTGTCGCTGGAGATCGGCCGGATCGAACGAGAATGGGTCGACGAGGCCAAGAGCTACCCGCGCCGAGCGCGAAACTAGCCTTCGGCCCTCAGCACGTCCAGCGCGTGCTGCAGATCCGCGGGGTACGGGCTGACGATCTCCATCTGCCGGCCGTCGCCGGGATGGGTGAAAGACAGCGAGCGCGCATGCAGCCATTGACGTTCCAGCCCAAGCTTTTCCGCCAACTTCGGGTTGGCGCCGTAGGTCAGGTCCCCGCAGCAGGGGTGGTGCAGCGCAGCGAAGTGCACCCGAATCTGGTGTGTGCGGCCGGTTTCCAAATGCACGTCGAGCAGGCTGGCGGCAACGAAAGCCTCGACGGTGTCATAGTGGGTCAGGCTGTGCCGGCCGTCGGAAGTGACGGCGAACTTCCAGTCGTGGCCGCGGTGCCGGCCGATCGGTGCGTCGATGGTGCCGCTGGACGGGTCCGGATGTCCTTGCACCAGAGCGTGATAACGCTTGTCGACGGTGCGCTCTTTGAACGCGCGCTTGAGCAGGGTGTAGGCCCGCTCGGAGATCGCGACCACCATCACCCCAGAGGTGCCGACGTCGAGTCGCTGGACGATCCCCTGCCGCTCGTGTACGCCGGAGGTGGTGATCCGGTAACCGGCCGCGGCCAGCCCACCGAGCACGGTCGGCCCGGTCCAGCCCACCGAAGCGTGCGCGGCGACCCCGGCCGGCTTGTCCACAGCGACGATGTCGTCGTCGGAGTAGAGGATGGTCATGCCCTCGATGTCGACGGGGGTGTTCTCCACCGGCGCCGGCGGCTCGGGAAGCCGCACCTGCAACCAGGCCCCAGCCACGAGCCGATCCGATTTGCCGGCCGGCGTTCCGTCCAGCTCGACGCCGCCGTCCTCGGCGATCGCCGCGGCCGCGGTGCGCGACACACCGAGCAACCGCGCCACACCAGCGTCGACACGCATGCCCGCGAGGCCTTCCGGCACCGGCATCGATCGATCGGTCATTGGGGCTCGTCGACGCCCTCGGCAGGCTCGTCAGCCAGTTCGTCGCGCTTCACCCGGCGCCACTCCTCCGCATCGCTTCGCTCTGCATCGTCGTCGGCGCGTCGGCGGCCCACGGTGTCGAAGTCGAACCCGAGCGCCGACAGCGTGACCAACAGAATGGCCCCGCCGACCACCGACGGGTCTGCGACGTTGAACACCGGCCACCAGCCGATCGACAAGAAGTCCACGACATGCCCACGCAGCGGTCCCGGCGCGCGGAAAAACCGGTCGACCAGGTTTCCCATCGCGCCGCCCAGGATCATCCCCAGCCCGACGGCCCACCATGTCGACACCAGGCGGCGGCCCATCCAGAAGATGCCGACGACGACGGCGCTGGCGATCAGCGTCAGCATCCAGGTGTAGCCGGTCGCCATCGAGAAGGCGGCTCCGGAGTTGCGCACCAGCGTCCACGTCACCGTGTCGCCGATGATCGGCACCGGCTGACCAGGCGTCAGCAGCTTGACTGCCAGCACTTTCGTGACGATATCCAGCGTCAGCACGACGGCCGCGACCGACCACAACAGAGACTGCCGCCGCCGAGGGGAATGCGGTGAGACCTCGATGTCCGCGCCCGTATCGGCCGCGATCACCGGATCCGCCGATCCTGTCGGTTGGTCAGTCACCCCCTCATCATCCACTAGGGCCCGCGGCCACCACGACCCGCCGCTTTGGCCACATGCTGCGCCCGGCTGCGCCGCGCTGGCGATCGCCGCGGGGCCACATGCGGCGACCCGCTGCGCCCGGCTGCGCCGCGCTGGCGATCGCCGCGGGGCCAGATGCGGGATGATCGCACCATGAGTCGCGTCACCGTTATCGCCACCGGCGGGACCATTGCCACCACCGCTGACGCCGACGGCGTTCGGCGCCCGACGCAGGATGGCGCGCAGTTGACCGCGGGCCTGGATGTCGACGTCGTCGAGGTGATGTGCAAAGACAGTTCCGAGCTGGCCCCGGCCGATTGGGATGTGATCGCGGCGGCGGTACGGGCCGCGACCGACGGCGGCGCCCGGGGCGTGGTCGTGACGCACGGCACCGACACACTCGAGGAGACGGCGCTGTGGCTCGAGCTCACCTATCCGGGCGATGCTCCGGTGGTGCTTACCGGCGCCATGCGGAGCGCGGACGCACCCGACGCCGACGGACCGGCGAACCTCCGGGACGCCATCGCCGCGGCATCGGATCCCGCCGCTCATGACCTCGGCGTGCTGGTGTGTTTCGCCGGCCGGATGTTGCGGCCATGGGGTCTTCGCAAAGTCGCGACCCAGGGCGGTTTCGCGGGCGATCTGCTGGGCACGGTCGAGGACGGTGTGTTGCTCGAGCGGCCCGGGAAGCGCGCGTTCCTGGCTGAGCTGAGTGCGGCAGCCGCCCCGCGGGTCGACATCGTCGCGGCTTACCCGGGCAGTGACGCTGTCGCGATGGATGCCTGCGTGGCCGCCGGGGCACGCGGCATCGTGCTCGAATCGCTGGGCGCGGGCAATGCCGGGACCGCGGTGGTCGAGGGCGTGCGGCGGCACTGCGGCAACGGCGTGCTGGTGGCGGTGTCCACCCGGGTCCCGGGAGGACGCGTCACCCCCGATTACGGCCCGGGCCGCGACCTCGCCGACGCGGGCGCGGTGATGATCCCGTGGCTGCCGCCCAGCCAGACGCGAGTTCTGACGATCGCTGCGCTGGCAGCGCAACTACCCCTGCGCGACGTCGTCGACCGACTGCTCTGACGCCGCTTCGGCGAGAGCCGCGAGATAGTCGGGCCAGTCCAGGCTGTCGAGTGGATTCGCGGGGGCGATGTCGTCGCTGTCGGAGGCGAAGGTCCGCGCCGGGCCCGGGCCCGTGCCGCGGGTCTCGAAGCGCACTGTGACCACGCCATGGCCCGCGCCCTGTACCCAGCCGTGGCCCAACTCGCGGTGCGTGACGTCATCTCCCACCCGCCAGCCCGCGGTGTCGGGCGTCGAAGGCGCCATGGCTTGGCGCTCTGCGTCGGCGCTGTCGGCACCGAGCTCGGTGTCTGACACCGTCAACTCCAAATCCGGGAACAAGGAATCCTGCCGCACACTGCTCAGGCCCGAAAACCCAACGCCGAGAAGCCGAATCGGTCCGATCTGGCGGGGGTCGAGTAGCAACCGCCGGGCCAGCGCCGCCAGCGCGGCGGCGTCGGTGGTCGCGTAGGGCAGGGTGGCCGAACGGGTCAGCGTGCTCATGTCCGATTTCTTCAGCTTGACCGTGACCGTGCGGGCGCCCCGGCCGTCACGGCACAACCGTTGATGGGCATGCTCGGCGATCGGCGCGATCGCGTCGCGCAACTCCTCGAGGGTGGTCAGATCGACCGCGAAGGTGGACTCGGCGCTGATCTGTTTGGCCACAGCACGTTCGGCCACCGGGCGGTCGTCGATCCCGCGGGCCAACCGGTGCAGAGCCGGCCCGATCGTCGCACCCAGGATGTTGGCCACTTCCGTTTCACTCAAGGCCGCCAGTTGCCCGATCGTGTCGATGCCCAGTCGATGCAGCTTCTCCTCGGCGACCGGGCCGATCCCCCACAGCTTGCGCACCGCGAGACTGTCCAGCAGTCGCGCCTCGTCGGCACGCCGGATCACCTCGATGCCGTCCGGTTTGGCCAACCCGGACGCGATCTTGGCGATTTGCTTGCCCGAGCCGGCGCCGACCGACGCGATCAGCCCGGTCTCGTCGCGCACCCGCTGCCGCAGCTGTGCGCAGAACTCTTCGACCTCGGTCTCGGTTGCGCCGGCCAATTCGACCGGCTCCCCGAACGCCTCGTCGAAAGAGAGCTGCTCGACGACGGGCAATACGGTGCGCACGGTGTGGAAGACCCGGCGGCTGGCGACGCTGTAGACCGCTCCGCGCGGCGGCAGCACGACCGCCGTCACACCGATCAACCGGCGCGCCTGGTGCATCGGCATCGCCGACCGCGCCCCGAACACCCGCGACTCGTAGCTGGCGCCGGCCACCACGCCACGTCCGCCCAACCCGCCGACCAGCACGGGCCGGCCTCGCAGGGTGGGCCGGGTGAGCTGCTCGACGGACGCGAAGAACGCGTCCATGTCGAGGTGCAGCACCCAGCGGGAATCCACAATCACCGATGCTATTGCGCTTTCTGCAGCTCCAGCTCGCGCCGGGCTGCCGCGAACCTCAGCTCTTGGAAATAGCGACCCGCACGCCGTCACCGATCTCGGCGGCGTCATTCGACTCACCGAACTCGAAGCTGGTGGCCAGGATTTCCCCGGCGATCAGATCGCGATGCGCGGCCGCCCACTCAGCCCGTTCCGCAGGTACCGACATCACCACGCTGATCCGGTCGGACACGTCGAGGCCGGCCGACTTGCGCAGCTCTTGCAACTCGCGGATGCGGTCCTTGGCCCAGCCCTCGGCCTCGAGCTCCGGAGTCAGCGTGGCGTCCAGCACCACCAGTCCAGCGCCGGCCGGCAGCGGTGCGGTGTACTCGGGGTCCGCCGCGACCAGCCGCGAGCTGTACTCCCCGGGCTGCAGCACCGCCGGGCCGGCCGTGAGCGTGCCGTCGGCGTTGACGACGCCCTGTCCGGTCTTGACGGCTTTGATCGCGGCCTGCACGTCCTTACCCAGACGCGGCCCGGCGACCCTGGCGTTGACCGTGAGCTCGAAGCGGCCGTAGCTGTCGATGTCGTCGGTCAGCTCGACCGTCTTGACGTTCAGCTCGTCGGCGATCAGGTCGGTGAACGGCGCGAGACGCTCCGGGTTCTCAACCGCCACAGTTAGTTTCGGCAGGGGCAGTCGCACCCGCAGCTTCTTGGCTTTCCGCAGCGAGGACGCCACCGAACAGACTTCCCGCACCTGGTCCATCGCGTCGACCAGCGCGGCGTCCGCGGGCAGCTGATCGGGTGCCGGCCAATCGGACAGGTGCACCGAGCGCTCGCCGGTGATGCCGCGCCAGATGATCTCGGTCGTCATCGGCAGCAGCGGCGCCGCAAGCCGTGCTGTCACCTCGAGCACGGTGTGCAAGGTGTCGATAGCGTCGGGGTCCTCTTCCCAGAACCGCGAACGCGACCGTCGCACATACCAGTTCGTCAGCGCCTCGGTGAACTGGCGTAACTGCTCGCAGGCCCCGGAGATGTCGCAACCGTCCATCGAGGCGGTCAGGTCGTCACGCAACACCGCCAGCTTGGCCAGGATGTAGCGATCCAGGACGTGCCGCGAATCGGCCCGCCACGTGCCGACTTTTGGCGCGTAGAGCGCCAAGAAGCTGTAGGCGTTCCAGAACGGCAGCAGAACCTGGCGCACCCCGTCACGGATACCCTGCTCCGTCACGATCAGGTTCCCCCCGCGCAGGATCGGCGAAGCCATCAGGAACCAGCGCATCGCGTCGGAGCCGTCGCGGTCGAAGACCTCGCTCACGTCGGGATAATTGCGCAGCGACTTGCTCATCTTCTGCCCGTCGCTGCCCAACACGATCCCATGCGCCACACAGGTTTTGAATGCCGGCCGGTCGAACAACGCCGTGGCCAGCACGTGCAGGGTGTAGAACCAGCCGCGGGTCTGCCCGATGTACTCGACGATGAAATCGCCCGGGTAGTGCGTGTCGAACCAGTCTCGGTTCTCGAACGGGTAGTGCACCTGGGCATACGGCATCGAGCCGGAGTCAAACCACACATCGAAAACATCGGCGATCCGCCGCATCGTCGACTGACCGGACGGGTCGTCGGGGTTGGGCCGGGTGAGCTCGTCGATGTAGGGCCGGTGCAGATTGTCCGGCCGAGTACCGAAGTCGCGCTCCAGTTCGTCGAGGCTGCCGTAGACGTCGATCCGCGGGTAGGCCGGATCATCGGAAACCCACACCGGAATCGGGGTTCCCCAGTAGCGATTTCGCGAGATCGACCAGTCACGCGCACCCTGCAGCCACTTGCCGAACTGGCCGTCCTTGACGTGCTCGGGATACCAGGTGATCTGCTGATTGAGTTCGACCATCCGGTCGCGGAAGTCGGTGACTTTGATGAACCAGGACGAAACCGCCCGGTAGATCAGCGGATTGCGGCACCGCCAGCAGTGTGGGTAGGGGTGGTCGTAGGTCTCCTGGCGGATCAGCACCGCACCGTTGGCGGCGGCCGGTCCGGTGTGGTCCTTCAGGTCGCGGATGATCTGCGGGTTGGCCTTGAAGACATGCTGGCCCTGGTAGTCGGGGACGGTGGCGTCGAAACGGCCCCTGGAGTCGACGGGAGTCACCGGCACGATGCCGACCCGGTCGGCGGTCGCCTTGTCATCCTCGCCGTAAGCCGGTGCCAGGTGGACGATCCCGGTGCCGTCGTCGGTCGTGACGAAGTCAGCTTGCAGCACTTGAAAAGCGTTGGGCGAGTCCATGAAATACGGGAACGGCGGGCGGTATCGCGTGCCGACCAATTCGGTGCCGCGGTAGGTGCCGAGCACTTCTGGTTCTTCGCCGAATTCCCTTGCGTACGAGGCCAGTCGGGCCTCGGCAAGGATGACCCGGTGTTCGCCGGCCCGCACCTGCACGTAGGTCACGTCGGGGTTGACGGCTACCGCCTGATTCGACGGCAGGGTCCACGGCGTCGTCGTCCACACCAGCAGGTGCGCGCCCGCCAGATCTCCTTCGGTCACGGCGAATCCGACCGTCAGGGCCGGATCCTGCCGGCTCTGGTAGACGTCGTCGTCCATCCGCAGTTCGTGATTGGACAGCGGAGTCTCGTCGCGCCAGCAGTACGGCAGCACCCGATAGCCCTCGTAGGCCAATCCCTTGTCCCACAGCTGCTTGAACGCCCAGATCACCGATTCCATGTAAGGCAGATCGAGCGTCTTGTAATCGTGGTCGAAGTCGACCCACCGGGCCTGTCGGGTGACGTAGGCGCGCCATTCGTCGGTGTACCGCAGCACCGATTCACGGCACGCTTCGTTGAATGCGGCGATACCCATTGCGTCGATCTGAGATTTGTCGGTGATGCCCAGTTGGCGCTCGACCTCGAGTTCGGCGGGCAGTCCGTGGGTGTCCCAGCCGAAGCGACGCTCGACCTTGAAGCCGCGCATGGTGCGGTAGCGCGGGACGATGTCCTTGACGTAACCGGTGAGCAGATGCCCGTAGTGCGGGAGTCCGTTGGCGAAGGGCGGCCCGTCGTAGAACACGTATTCGGGGCCGTCCGCACGATGGGCGATGCTGGCCCGGAAGGTGTCGTCGCTCGCCCAGTAGTCGAGGATCTCGAGTTCCAGCGCCGGCAGGTCCGGTGCGCCGCCGGCCGGCTTGGGATAGGTGTTCTCGGTCACTGCGCGTCGTCTCCATGTGCCGGTGTCAGGCACGGGGACGACGAAGTGCTGTGTGCACTCGCGCCGCGGTACCACCCCGCTTGCCACATCTGAGTGTGGCCGCTCGTCATTCGGCTGTGACGGGCCAACCCGTTCGGTTCTACTGGGCCGGCGAGACTGCGGGTGCCGGCTGTTCTTCCGAAGGCTCCCCGGTGATGGCCGGATCGATGCCGCTGGTTGATTCTACGGCCCGGCGCAAACCTGGCGATTATGACCCCGCTGAACGCCTAACCCTTGAAATAGACGATTTGGTATGTCGTGGCCAGCAGATCTCCGTCGCGACTCCAGAGGTGCGCGTTCTGGTCGAAGAATCCGCGGTCGAAACGGTCCGCGTGTGCCGTTGCCAGAATGTAGTCGCCGCCGAGCGCGCTCAAGCGCTGACTGTCGGCGTGGAAGTACGTGGTCATCGATATGGTGCCGGCCGGGAGCACGCCGCGGCGCAAATACACCCGCGGAAAAAAGATGTCGGACAATGCGGTGAGGGCCGGAAAGTCGACCTGACGCTGGGCGGCGTCGCGCACCCACAGCGTGGTCGTCGACGACGACCCCGGCTCCACAACACCGCCGGAGAAGGAGCCCTCCGCAAAACGCATGTCGTACAGGTCAATCCACACCGGCAGGTTCTCGCGACTGCTGCGTGAGATCTGCTCCGGTGGCGGTGCGTTCGGCGGCACCGCTTGGGTGTCGGACCAGGTTTCGCGGCGGATGCCGAATATCGCGGTGGCCGTCGTCGCGACCACGCCGCCCTGACTGAGCTCGACGATCCAATGCTGATTGGTGCGGTTGGTACGCGCGGCCCGACGGGAAATCTCGAACTCGCCATCGGCGATCGGCGCGGCGAAATTCACTGTCAGAGCGACCGGCTCACCGAGTCGGTCGGGATGCGATTCAATGGCACGCAGCAAGACCGCGGCGGTGACCCCACCGAACGGGCCCACCATGTTCGCCCACTCCGGATGCGTCCGCCCCCGGACGACGTCTGCGCTCACTACCTCGAGTTCAATCGCGCGGTCCAACGGGTGCGATTCGGGCATCGATGCGACGTCTCCTGAGTTCGACTCTGCTGCAGCAGGGTTCACGATACATCTGACTCAACTACCCTCAAGACAGGCCACCCGTGACTAGACTGCGGCGGTGGCCTTCGATCCCGTCTTTGCTCGTGACGTGGCGCTGCCATTGAGTCAGGCCGCCTACGCAGTGATGGACGGCAGCACCGCCAGCCTGCCCCCCGGCTACAGCCAAACCAGTCTGATCCAGGCCGATGCCGTGGTGCTCACCGCGATGACCAATCCGCATCCCGCGGTGACGGCGATGACCAAGAACACCGACATCTTCGGGCTGATGGGACGTAACACGGCCAGCCGCACCGCATTTCTGTCGTTTCGCGGCACGTCCGATGTCGCGGAGTGGGTGGCCGATATCGATGCCGTGCCCGATGATTACCGCGCGATCAGCGGCTTCGGACAGGTGCACGCCGGCTTCCAGGACGTCTACGAGCTTGTTCGCGCCAACATCACCGCCAACCTGGCCACCGCCGCAGCGGGCTGCGATCAGATCTTGATCACCGGGCACAGCCTCGGTGCGGCGCTCGCCGTTCTCGCGGCGCCCGACGTCGCCCGCAACATGCCGCCGAACACGATCGAGCCTCGACTGATCACGTTCGCCGGCCCCCGCGTCGGAGTGAGCGATTTCGTGGCAAAGTTCAACGCCCTCATCGAAAGCTGCTACCGAGTCGTGAATTTCCTCGACGTGGTTCCCTTTCTACCGCCGGCCCCGTATGTGCATGTGGGTGCGCAGATCTCGGTCGACAGTGGCGGGCAGGTGCAAATCGCGTGGCGGCACAGTCTGCCCGCCTATCAAAGCGGGTTGTCCAACTTCATCGCGACACAGCAGTAACGCCAAACTCCCGGCACCGAAGCTGAGAAGCCTTCGGGTACCGGGAGCGTCAAGCGGTATTCAGGCACCGACCTCGATGACGCCTGCGCGCCACAGTGCGGCGTAGAGCTGGCGCAGCGGAACAGACAGCAGCCGGGCAGCACCCTCGACCAGCGGGTCACCGCCCGTCCGCGCAGGCTCGGACCGCTTGGAGGTCTTCGGCGTCGGCAGAGCCGTCGGGGCTGGGTCAGGGACAACCCTGAGCCGGGGCGCGGACGTCGCCGCTACTACTACTTCGTCGTACCGAACAGCGGTCATGATCGCCTCCTACGCAGAAAGTCAAACGGGCACAACGGGATTCGGTGTCCGTCCGATACGGCGTCGAGCAGGCGAAAGCAGAGTGGGCCGAGAAGGCTCAGATCAAAGCAACGCGCCGCAGGCCGGATCGGGACGAGACGTCCGGATATCGACTCGGACTAGAACTGGAACTCATGCGTCCCTCACCTCCTCGCAGTCGCAGCACGTGCGGAGCACCGCACATTTCACACGCAAGCAGGAATGCATAACCCGAAAATGCTCGGGAAGCCCGCACCCCACTCGTCAGAGTTTCGGCACTACACGCCGTATCCGGGCCTACACAAAAGTGAAAGACCGGAAGCCACTTGGGCTCAACCCTTAAGCCGGGAGGAGCTGTCCTGACCCTGGGCGTCTCTCGACGTTCGGGGTCAGTGGCCTGTATCCGTGTAGACGCCTCACCTAACGAGGTGCTTACCCCGACGACTATGCCCGAACATTCCGCCCGGGTCAATTCGCCGCGCCGATTCGTCTGACCTGCCGTTATAGTTCCGTGACCGCGCTGCTGGTGTCGTCGGGGCCGCAATCCCCTCATGACGAACGAGGCAACGAAGTCGGCGGCCTCGGCGGCGGTGACGCCGTCGTCGGTGGTCAGGCGCCGGTGCGCGATCTCACCGATCAGCACAGTCAGCGTGTAGGCCACCAGTCGCGACGGCGTACCCACCACGTCGCCTCGTTGCTGGGCGGCGACGACGAGGGTCTCGATGTCGCCGATAAATCGTTCGTAGACGCCGGCCAGGCGCTTGTTGAAGCTGTTGTCCTGCCGGTAGGCGTCGCGGAACAGCAGCTTGGTGGCGGCCCGGTCAGCGTCGAAGAACTCGAATGTCGCCTGCAAGGTGGCGCGAAATGGGGCCTCCGCGTATCCGAAGCTCGCTCCGCTCCCGGCCAGCGCGAGTGCGACACGGATGCGCAAGGCGTTTTCCTCGGCGGCGATCAGCGCCCGAAAGAGAGCTTCCTTGGAGTCGAAGTACTGGTATACGGCGTCAAAGGGGAGCACTGCCTCGTTGGCGACATCGGCGATCGAAGTGCCCTCAAAACCGTTGCGCGCGAACACTTTCTTCGCCGCCACCATGATCTCGCCGCGGCGCCCATCGGTTACCGCAGGCCCAGCGCTCTCCCGCCGGTCCGCGTCACCGCTCGACAAGCTCATCCAGCCGCCCGACGGTATCGATGAACTCCGAGACCATCTCCAGCACCACCGCGGACGTCGGCTGAATCTTGTTCATCGAACCCACCACCTGACCGACGAAATAGGTGGCGAGCTCACGAGCGCTGGAATCTGCCTGGGCGGCGGCCCGATTGATTCGCCGCTGCGGGTCATCGATCAGCGCGGTCTGCAACGGCATTCCCAGCGGGTCGGGGCTGTCGGCCCGTTCCCACTCGTCGGTCCACGCCGTGCGCAGCATGCGCGCCGGCTTGCCGGTCAACGACCGCGACCGGACGGTGTCCGACGAGGTGGCGGCCAGAAACTTGTCCTTCACGACGGGAGGCGTCTCGGCTTCCTCGGTGGTCAGCCACACCGAACCGCACCACACTCCCTCGGCGCCCAACGCCAGCGATGCTGCGATCTGGCGGCCACGGGCAATGCCGCCCGCCGCCAGCACCGGCACCGGGGCCACTGCGTCCACGACGTCAGGGACCAACACCATCGTCGCCACCTGGCCGGTGTGCCCACCGGCCTCGGTGCCCTGGGCGACGATCAGGTCGACGCCGGCCGCCGCGTGCTGCCGAGCATGCGCAGTGGTCCCGGCCAGTGCCGCCACCAGCACGTCGCTGTCGTGCGCCCGGGTCGACCAGTTCCGGCCGGCGGCGAGCCGAGCGCGCTCGCGATCAGCCGGATCTGGTGGCCGAACGCGACATCGAGCAGCGGTTCATAGCCCTTGGGCGAGATGTTGAGGCCACCGGATGGCTGCCGTTCCTCTGCGGTCGACGCCGGAATTCCGTAGCGGGACAGCAGATCGTCGACGAAGCGGCGGTGCTCCTCGGGCAATAACTCCCCGACCTGTTGGGAGTCGATCCCGCCCCGCTCTGCGCCGACGTACTTGGGCGGCAGCAGCAAGTCGACGCCATAGGGCTTGCCGCCGGTCTGCTCCTCGATCCAGCTCAGCTCGGTCTCCAGCCGCTCCGGGCTGTGCGCGACGGCGCCGAGAACGCCGAACCCGCCCGCATTGGACACCGCGGCCACCACATCGCGGCAGTGGCTGAAGGCGCAGATCGGGAATTCCACGCCGAGCATGTCGGCGACCCGTGTTCGCATGGTCGGAAGGTATGAGTTGGTGATCGACGTGTCAATCGGATGTGGCATTCGGGACACGATGCTGCTCGAGCGGCTTATCGGTTAGGCGGTTCGCCGTCCGGCGGCCAGCTCGCGACACCGTCTTCCAGCGGCACATCCAAGCTGTGCAGAATCGATGCGATCATGCGCCAGCCACAGATCGCGGACACGAGCTCGATGAGCATCGCCTGGTCGGCACCCAGCTCGCGCTTGCACGCCGCCCAGCTCTGCTTGCTCACCGCTCCGTCGCGCACCACATCATCGGTTGCGGCGAGCACGGCCCGCTCCACCGGACCAAAACCTTTGTGGGACAGCCAATCCCGCACGCCAAGCAGATCGTCGGCGCTCACCCCGAGTCCCTGGGCGACGCGCCAGTGCTGTGTCCATTCGTAGTCGGAGGCGGTGAGCCAACCGATCCGCATGATCGCCAACTCGCGTAGCCGCGTGTCGAGTTTTCCGTGCCACAGCATGAGCGCGAGCAGATCGTTCAGGCGACCGGCCAGCGCGGGGTGGTTCAACAGCACCTGAAAGATCGCGAGCTCGGCCATGTAGTCGGGCACACCGGCTTCGTCCGCGGCGGCTTTGGCCTCGTCCAGCGGGAGACGAGGAACGCGGGCTTCTCTACTGGGTTCGGTCAAGGTGTCAGCACTTCGTGGACTGGCCCGAGGAATCCGGCCACAAGTCGGTTGAACAAGGTCGCAAAGCAAAGATGGGATCAGCGTATCGGGCACCGGTACACCATCGAACCGCGGCCAGCTATTCGCAGTCTGCCCGTCCGCCGCGCAGCCCTCGCTCGCGCTCCGCGGGGCAGAACCCCAAGGATCAGCCAGGCCATCACGGGCCATATCGTTGGAATAGACATCCGTCATCTGGAAATCTGATCCAGAACTCGGTATCGACGTAGCGCTCCTATATCTGGCACACGACGTAGAGCGGCCAGTGGACCCTTGCGGGCGTGCTGAGGCCACGGCTATATCGCTGTTGCTCAACGTCTTTCGCGTAATCCCGCGAGCCTGCAGCTCCCAATGGCACCATCCCAGCCAGTCGACATCGCGCCGGACCTATAGCTCACCGTCACTCCTCGGCAGAAATGACGCACGCAGAGCCAATCGGAAATCGGGTGAATAATTACGCCGCGAAGGAGAAACATAAAAGAGGACTATAAAAATGGTGAAAAGTATGATTGCACCTAAGCCCGGCAGGCAATTTCCGGAATTGCTATCAAGTAGCCAAGGATTACAATTGAAACCTGCTCATAAATACCACAATTAGGCAACGCTCGTACCCCGCATATCGTTCATTATCTACACGTGTTCAATGATAGCGGGACAAGTATAAAGGCGCTCTGAAGTGCACAAAAGCCTTGACTTCATACTCGTGTAACTGCCGTGTTGACAGTAAGTAACTGCTGAGCTCGCCGGGGTTCTAAATCTCGACGCAGGCGCTAAGCACACCCGCTCTGCTGCCGCTTCCTGGGCGCGGTCGTCATTTCGCCTCAAAGATAGCCATTTCCATCTCTCCGCACTCAGATTCGGACTATTCTTTGCTCCGTATGAACAGAACGCCCGCTACTCCGATTGCCATCATCGGGATGGGTTGCCGACTTCCCGGAGGCATCGAATCGCCGGACCAGTTATGGAGCGCGTTGCTGCGCGGTGATGACCTGGTCACCGAGATTCCACCCGACCGATGGGACGCCGACGAGTACTACGACCCCGAGCCGGGCGTGCTCGGTCGGTCGGTGTGCAAGTGGGGCGCGTTTCTGGACAACGTCGCCGACTTTGATCCCGAGTTCTTCGGAATCAGCGAGAAAGAAGCGACTGCGATGGATCCGCAGCACCGCTTGCTTTTGGAAACTTCGTGGGAGGCCATGGAGCACGGCGGTTTCACCCGGGAGAAACTAGCCGACTTGCGAACCGGCGTCTTCGTAGGATTAATGCAAGCCGACTACCAGTTCGTGCATGCCGATACCGAGGCCCTGGAGGGACCGTACGGATATCTGGGTAACAGCTTCGCCATGGGGTCGGGGCGGATCGCCTACGCCATGGGACTGCACGGTCCGGCGATGACGGTGGACACCGCATGCTCGTCTGGCCTCGCGGCTATCCACCTAGCCTGCCGCAGCCTGCATGACGGCGAAAGCGACATCGCGTTGGCAGGCGGCGCTTCGGTGATGCTTGAACCTCGCAAGGCCGCTTCTGGCTCGGCGATCGGCATGTTCTCTCCCACCGGACGCTGCCACGCGTTTGACGTGGCCGCCGACGGATTCGTGGCCGGCGAGGGTTGCATCGTGATGCTGCTTAAACGGTTACCCGACGCGCTTGCCGGTGGCGACCGGATCCACGCTGTGATACGCGGCACGGCCGCCAGTCAGAATGGCCGCACGGTGAATATCGTGACACCGTCGGGGCCTGCGCAGGTCACGGCCTACCGTGCGGCCTTGGCCGCGGCGGAGGTGGATCCCCGCAGCGTAGGCATGGTCGAGGCACACGGCGCCGGCGCCCCGGTGGGTGACTTCATCGAATACGCCAGCCTCGCCGAGGTGTACGGCGTCGACGGCCCGTGCGCGCTCGCATCGGTGAAGACCAACTTCGGACACACTCAGTCGGCCGCCGGAGCGCTTGGGCTGATGAAGGCCGTCCTCGCCGTCCGGCACGGTGTCATTCCGCGCAATCTCCATTTCACCCGGATGCCGGATGAGTTCGCTCAGATCGAGACCAACCTCTTTGTCCCGCAAACGAATACGCCGTGGCCAGCAGAGAACGGTCGCCAAGGGCCTCGACGGGCGGCGGTGTCGTCTTACGGGTTCTCGGGAACCAACGTGCATGCCGTCCTGGAACAGGCCCCCGAAGCCACTGCGCCCGAGAATATCTCAGCCGAATCGCCGACAACGGCACCACTGCTTTTCCCGCTATCGTCCACGTCAGCCGACGAACTGCGCCGCACTGCCGGCCGGCTGGCCGACTGGGTGGAGGCACACAAGGACGTCGCGTTGGCAGACCTGGGCTACACGCTGGCGCGGCGGCGCGCCCACCGGCCGGTCCGAACCGCCGTTATCGCCAGCACCTTGCCCGAGCTGACCGAGGCGTTGCACGAGTTCGCCGACATTGATACTCCGCATCAGGCCACGGTCGGGCGCGATGATCGGGGTCCGGTGTGGGTGTTCTCCGGGCAGGGTTCGCAGTGGGCGGCAATGGGCGCTGACCCGCTCGCGAACGAGCCCGCGTTCGCCGCGACCGTCGCCGCGGCCGAGTCGCTGATCGCCCACGAATCCGGATTCTCGGTGACCGAGGCGATGTCGGCACCCCGGACCGTGACCGGTATTGACCGGATTCAGCCGACGCTGTTCACCATGCAGGTCGCCCTGGCCGCCACCATGAAGGCACACGGGGTACGCCCGGGCGCAGTTATTGGCCACTCCCTCGGGGAGGCTGCGGCGGCTGTCGTTGCCGGCGCCTTATCGCTGGAAGACGGGGTGCGGGTGATCTGCCGCCGTTCGCGGCTGATGACCCACATCGCCGGCACCGGGGCCATGGCATCGGTGGAACTACCGGCCGATCAAGTGCTTTCGGAGCTGGTGGCTCGCTGCGTTGATGACGTCGTGGTGGCAGTGGTGGCCTCGCCGCAGTCCACAGTGATCGCCGGCGCCACCGAGACGGTCCGCGATCTGATAGCAGCGTGGGAGCGGCGTGATGTGATGGCCCGCGAGATCGCCGTCGACGTCGCATCGCACTCCCCCCAGGTAGAGCCGATTCTCGACGAGCTGGCAGATGTCTTGGCAGGGCTGAATCCGATGACGCCAGACGTTCCCTATTACTCCGCGACGCAGTTCGACCCGCGAGAATCGCCGGTCTGCGATGGCTTCTACTGGGCCGATAATCTGCGCCACACGGTGCGGTTCGCAGCGGCTGTGCAGGCCGCATTGGAGGACGGGCATCGGGTTTTCGCAGAACTGGCACCACACCCCCTGCTTACCCACGCTCTCCAGCAGACCGCCCGCAGCCTGGATATGCCACTGGCCGCACTGGCCGGCATGCGCCGCAACCAAGCGCTATCGCACGGGCTGCGCGACTTTCTGGCGGAGCTGCACAACGCGGGTGCGGCGGTGGACTTTTCGGTGCTGTACCCGGCGGGGCAGCTGGTGGACGCACCGCTGCCGACCTGGACGCACCGTCGGTCTTATTTTAAACCGGGACGGTCAGGAATCCCAAACACGCAGCGGTTCAACCGTTTCAGTTCATCCGTTGTTGGGGCAGCATGTGCGCCTGCAGGAGCAACCGGAACGGCACGTGTGGCAGGCCGAGGTCGGCACTGCAGCGCAACCGTGGCTGGACGATCACCAGATTCGCAACGCCGCTGTCCTTCCGAGAGCGGCCTACTGTGAGATGGCACTGGGTGCGGCCCGCGCGGTTCTTGGCGAGGAGTCCGAGGTCCGTGACATCCGCTTCGAGCACGAGCTTCTGCTGGATGCGCAGACCACCGTCGGCGCCGCCGCGTCGATGGCCTCGCCGGCCGTCGCCAACTTCGCGGTGGAGACCGACCAGGATGGGGAGCACGTGCGGCGGGCCGCCGCAGTCCTTTACGCCGTCGGGGACGATGACCGACCGCCCGCGCACGACGTGGCCGCTCTCCTGGCGGCGCACCCGCGCACTGTGCATGGAGCCGAGCTTCGAAAATGGTGGGATCAGCGCGGTATCCAGTTGGGTCCTGCCTTCACCGGACTAGCCGCCGCCCGCATCGCCGACGGAATCGGTGCCACAGTGCTGGCCGAGGTCAGGCTGCCTGGCTCGATCCGCTTTCGGCGCAGCTACGCAGTGCATCCTGCGCTGCTAAATGCCTGTTTTCACTCGCTGGCGGCGCACCCCAGTGTCGTTGCCGTTTGCAATGGCGGTCTGCTGCTGCCGCTGAGCGTCCGTCGGCTGCGGGTCTACGGTTCCACCAGCAACGCGTGCTATTGCTACTCGCAACTGACCAGAGTCGCCGACTCGGAGGTTGAGGCTGACCTCGACGTCTTGGACGAGCACGGAGCGGTGCTGTTGACCGTACGCGGGCTGCAGATGGGCCTGGAGATCTCGCAAAGCTACGAGCGCGATCGTGTGCTGAACGAGCGGCTGCTCACCATAGAGTGGCAGCAGCAGGCGCTGCCTGAGGTGGCGCACACCGATGCAGGAGCGTGGCTTCTCGTCAGCACTTCCACAACCGCGGATGAACTGGCAACCCAGTTGACCGATGCGTTGAAACTCAATGGTGCGCAATGCACTTCCGTGTGCTGGCCACAGCACGCCGACCACTCGTCGAATGGCGAAGCGCTGCGCAGCCAGCTCCGAGCATCTCGATTCGACGGACTAGTGGTCCTGATGGAACCGAAGAACGGCGACCCCGACGAGCACATTGCGTTCCAGGGCGGCGAATACGTGCGGCATCTGGTGCGCATCGCCCGCGAATTGCCGGAGGTCCCCGGTGGCGCGCCTCGCTTGTACCTCGCAACCAGGAATGCCCAACCCGTGCTACCCGACGACGTGGCCAACCTGGCGCAGGCTGGGCTGCGCGGTTTGATGCGGGCGATCGGCACCGAACATCCGCATTTGCTTGCCACCCAAATCGACATGGATGAAGCCATCGACGCCGAACAGCTTGCGCGGCAACTGCTCAGTGGATCCGAAGAGGACGAGACCGCTTGGCGTAACGGGCAGTGGTACACCGCCCGCCTTTGTCGCGCTCCGCTTCGCCCCGAGGAACGACGAACCACGGTGGTCAACCACGGGCGCGACGGTGCACGCCTGCGAATTCGAACGGCCGGGCACCTGGACACAATGGAAATGGCCGCATTTCATCGCGTTCAGCCGGGGGCGGGGCAGATCGAGGTCGCGGTAAGCGCATCCAGCGTCAACTTCTCCGATGTGCTTATCGCGACGAGCCGCTCCCCCGGCATTGACGGACAGCAACCAGAGCTGGGTATGGATTTCGCCGGCGTCGTCACGGCGGTCGGGCCGGACGTGAGCAACCACCACGTCGGTGATCGTGTCGGCGGCATTTCCGGAAACGGCTGTTGGGCCACGTTTGTCACGTGTGACGCCCGGCTGGCCGTCACGCTGCCCGCCGGGCTGACCGACCATCAGGCGGTCGCAGTGAGTACCACGCATGCCACCGCCTGGTATGCCCTGCACGATCAGGCCAGGATTGCCTCGGGCGACCGGGTCTTGATCCACTCGGCCACCGGCGGCATAGGCCAGGCAGCCGTAGCGATCGCCCGCGCGGCAGGAGCCGAAATCTTCTCCACCGCTGACAGCCACCAGTGTCGACAGCTGTTGCACAACATAGGGATCCAGCATGTTTACGATTCGCGGAGCGTGGATTTCGGCGAACAGATCCGCCGCGATACCGACGGCTACGGCGTGGATATCGTGCTCAACTCCTTAACCGGCACAGCACTACGCACCGGAATCGAGTTGCTGGCCATCGGCGGACAGTTCGTCGAGATCGGCAAACGCGACGTCTATGGCAACACCCGGCTGGAGCTCTTCCCGTTCCACCGCAACCTCACGTTCCACTATGTCGACCTGGCGATGCTGTCGATCGGCCGCCCCCAACGCGTCGGGGAGCTGCTGCGCACGGTATTCCGGCGAGTAGTGGATGGGGAATTGCCTCCCGCGAAGCACACCGACTACCCACTAGTCGAAGCGGCCACCGCGATCAGGGTCATGAGCGCGGCCGAGCACACCGGCAAACTTGTGCTCGACGTCGCGCCGGCCGGGTCTCGCACTGCGGTACTACCACCGGAGCAGGCTCCGATTTTCCGTCGTGACGGCGCCTATGTGATCACCGGGGGCTTGGGCGCGCTTGGGCTCTTCCTCAGCCGAGAAGATGGCCACGGCGGGCTGCGGGCGCATTGTGTTGACCTCCCGCTCTCAACCGAATTTAAAGGCACTGGAGACAATCGAGCTCATCCGCGCAATCGGCGCCGACGTCGTGGTGGCGTGCGGCGACATCACCGAGCGCGAGACAGCCGAACGCTTGGTGGCCGTGGCGACCGCCAACGGACTCCCGTTGCGCGGGGTATTGCACGCCGCAGGGGTGGTCGAGGACGCCACGCTGCCCAACATCACCGATGAGCTCATCGATCGCGGCTGGGCGCCAAAGGTGTACGGCGCTTGGCATTTGCACCGGGCAACCACCAACCAGCCGCTCGACTGGTTCTGCTCATTCTCCTCGGCAGCCGCGCTGGTGGGCTCGCCTGGTCAGGGCGCATACGCGGCGGCCAACAGCTGGCTAGACGCATTCACTCGGTGGCGCCGGGCTCAGGGCCTTCCGGCCAGCGCGATCGCATGGGGAGCATGGGGTGAGATCGGGCGCGTTGCGTCGCTGGCAGAAGGCAATGGCGCCGCGATGATCACACCCAACGACGGCGCCTACGCTTTCGAGGTGCTGTTACGGCACGACCGCACCTACACCGGCTATATGCCGTTCATCGGAGTGCCGTGGTTAGTGGCGCTTGGGCAACGCAGCCCGTTCGCTGAACTCTTCAAACCTATGGGGCAAAGCCGCACGGACACAGATAAATTCCGCGCCGAACTCACGGCGTTGGCGCGGGAAGAGTGGCCGACCCGGCTGCGGCGTCTGGTGGATGAGCAAGTCAGCCTCATTCTGCGGCGTTCCATCGACCTGGATCGTCCGGTGTCCGAGTGCGGACTTGACTCGCTTGGCTACCTCGAACTGCGCACGCGCATCGAGATGGAAACAGGCATCCGCCTGGGCTCCACAGATATCACCACCATTCGAGGTCTGGCCGACCACCTTTGCGAAGCGTTGGCGGACCTCGAAGGCGCTCCGGCGTAACAGGTCTCCGGTGAACCGTAACTGCTGAGGGACTCGGAGGAAGAGTGATAGAAGTCGCGAAAGTGGAAGTGGGAATGATCCGCGATTGGGCACCCGAACCCGGCTCATTCGTGTCATGGCAGCCATCGCCGGCGACCCTCGCGAATGTCCGGCAAGCGCCGATAACCGCTGTCCCGGCGAGCTATACGCAAGCCCAGCACCTTCGTGACTATCGCGCATACGCCGCCCGGGGTCTGGATATGTCACGGTTGGTCATTGCAACCTGGTCCATACCCGGCCGATGCGATATCCGTGCCATGACGTATGTCATCAACGCTCACCTTCGTCGCCACGACACCTACCGCAGTTGGTTCGACGACACCGATCGCGAACACATCGTCCATCGGACCATCGCCGAAGCCAGCGACATCAACCTCGTCCCAACCAAGTACGGCGATATAACGCCCGCAGAATTGCGAAGCCATCTACTGGCTACCCCGAGTCCGCTCCAGTGGGACTGCTTCCGCTTCGCAATCATTCAGCGCGCCGACCACTTCACATTCTGCGTATGCATTGACCATCTCCACACCGACGCAATGCTTTTCAGCTTGGCCTACGCGGAGATCCATGTCATGTATGCCACCGTGACGAGAGGTGGCGCTCCCATCTCGCTGCCGGAGGCCGGCAGCTATCACGCTTACTGCGTCCGGCAGCGCCGGCACACGTCCGCGCTGACCTTAGAGTCCGCAGAGGTAAGGGAATGGATCGAATTCTTCGAGAACAACGACGGAACCCTTCCCGACTGGCCGCTGGCACTCGGTGACCCATTCGTGCCATGCGACGTCGTCGGCGCACAACTGCTGGACGAGCGACAGACTCTCGAATTCGAATCCGTCTGCCTATCCGTCGGGGCCCGGTTCTGCGGCGGCGTGTTCGCGTGCGCGGCGCTTGCCGAATACGAATTGACAGGCGCTGAAACGTATTACGGAGTTGTTCCCATTGATATTCGGCGCACTCCGGCAGATTTCGTGACAGCCGGCTGGTTCATAGGCTACGTGCCGATAACCGTTCCGGTCGCGTCGTCTTTCGGTGCGACGGCCAGAGCCGCGCAGGCATCCTTTGATTCGGGTAGAGATCTGGCGGACGTACCGCTCGATCGGGTACTGGAATTGGCGCCGTGGCTGAGGAAAGCTGAATGGGGCGCTCCCTTGATGTTCTACCTGGAGGCTGGTATCCCTCCCCTTTCTGCTGTCGCCAACTCTCAATTGGACGGATTGAATGCCGGGTACTACGGCGACGGCAGAATTCTCCTGGGTCGAATCAATATCCGGGTGATTCGGCTTGAAAACGAGACCCAATTGGTGGTGGTGTTCCCGAAAAACCCGATCGCCAGCGAATCGGTTAGCCGTTATGTACGGGCCATGAAATCGGCGTTTACCAGCGTCGCGGAGGGCCGTACTGCTGTTGCACCGACGCAGAGCGTCGCGGGCCTCCGATGAAGTGGGTGCACGCAGGCAGCGAGATCGCCACCCGGGAATCACTGGTCGCCGATCTCCGCGCCATCCTCGCCCCGCACCACCTCACCCAAGCCGGGACGTCGCCGCCCAGATGACCAAACCTTCCGCCAGTGTTACCACCGCCGCCGCTCCACGAGAACCGAGGCTCCACCCATGAAATTCGCGTTGGCAGCCTATGGACTTCGCGGAGATGTCGAGCCCTGCGCCGTCGTTGGCCTGGAGCTTCTGCGCCGCGGCCACGAAGTGGTCATGGTGGTCCCGCCCGACCTGGTTGGCTTCGTCGAATCGGCCGGGCTTGCGGCGTTCGCCTCCGGGCCGCAGTGGCAACTGGAGCCGAACGATTTCGCCCGTAACTTCTGGAAGATCCACCATCCGATCAAGTTGGTGCACGCGACCCGCGAAGCGATAGAGTTCAACACCCGGGGCTGGGCGGAGATGAGCAAGACCCTGACGTCGCTGGCGGACGGGGCCGACCTGCTCGTGACGGGCGCGCCTTTCCAGGAGGTCGCCGCCAATGTCGCCGAGTATTACGACATTCCGCTGGCCGCACTGCACTACTTCCCGCTGTGCGTCAACGGCCAGCTCATTCCGGGACTGCCCGCACCGCTGATGCGCTCAGCGATGACGATGGCCTGGTGGATATATTGGCGCATGACGAAGCAGGCCGAGGACACCCAGCGTGCTGAATTAGGCCTGCCCAAGACAACAGGCCCGTCACCGCGACGGATCGCTGAACGCGGATCGCTCGAGATCCAGGCCTACGACGAGTTCTGCTTCCCCGGACTGGCAGCGGAGTGGGCGGATTGGGCTGGCCGAAGACCCTTTACCGGCGTGCTGACAATGGAGTTGCCGACGGATAACGACGACGACGTCTTGTCGTGGATTGCCGCTGGAACACCACCGATCTACTTCGGCTTTGGCAGCATGCCGCTCGAATCCCCCGCCAGCACAGTAGAACTGATCGCCACCGCCTGCGCGCAGCTAGACGAACGAGCCCTGATCTGCTCGGGCAGAAGCGACTTTCGCCACATCCCCCATGCCGACCACGTAAAAATCGTGAGCGACGTCAACCACGCGGCCATCTTTCCCACCTGCCGCGCCGTCGTTCACAAAGGCGGCGCGGGCACCACCGCCGCCGGCATACGCGCCGGAATCCCCACCCTGATCCTGTGGATGGGGGCCGATCAACCAATCTGGGCAGCGCAAATCAAACGGCTGAAAGTCGGCTCCGCTCGGCGATTGTCGAGCACCACCCGGGAGTCCCTGGTCGCCGACCTCCGCTCCATCCTCGCCCCGCAATACCTCACCCGAGCCCGTGAGGTCGCCACCCACATGACCAAACCCGCCGCCAGCGTTACCACCGCCGCCGATCTACTAGAAGAAAGGCTCCGCCGATGATATGGGCTACGGTGCTGGCGCTTGCGCTTGTGGTGGCGCCAGACCCCACGCGCCTCGCCATCGTCGCACTCCTGATTTCGCGGCCACGGCCCCTGGTCAACTTGCTCGTGTTCTGGCTCGGCGGCATGGCATCGGGCACCGCCATCGCCCTCGGTTCGGTAATGCTGCTGCACGACTTCGCACTTAGGGTTACCCAACACGTGGCCTCTGCGTTCGCAGCCCTTAAGAGCGGGTATGTCGGGATCGTCACTGGTGCGTGCGCGCTGCTGATCGCCGCGCTACTGTCCGCGCGATTGCGTCACCTAGCGACGGTGGCGATACCCAGCGGTGAATCGCCGGTTCTGGTACCGGAGCCCAGTCCAGCGAACGCATATTCCCGGCTGTCGACGCGTGCCCGCGGTGCGCTGGCAGGCGGGTGTCTGTGGGTGCCGTTTGTGGCCGGCTTCGGATCAGCTCCGCCGCACGTCGAGTATCCGGTCGCAATCGCCGCCATCCTGACCTCGGGCGCCCCTATGGTTACGCAGATCAGCGCAGCAATGATGTTCACCGTTGTGGTGCTTGCAGCCGTCGAGATCCCGCTCGTCAGCTACCTGGTGGCACCGGAGAGGACCCACGCGGTAATGCTGCACGCACACGACTGGACGCGAGCTCATCGTCGGCAGCTCCTCCCCGCCATCGCCGCGGTGACGGGAGTCTTCCTACTGACCAGCGGGATAGGAAGCGTCTGAGGTGACCAGCTTGCGCGCTCCGAGGGCCATCGATCCGTGGCGGCACAGCAGTGCCAGTCCAGATATGTCCCGCACGTAGATCCACTAACCCCAACGGATTGACGAATTCTCCCCGGCGCCAACAACGTCTAAGCGACGCCGACTCCGTGAATCCAGGGACGGAACGGATGACCGAGACTTTAATCGATAATTTGCCTGCTGCTCGGTCACGGCTGGAAAGAGGTTAACGTCATGCAGGGCGCGAGAGGGATTCAGTGGGAGATCCTGCGGTATCTGTGGCTGCGAGGGCGATTCCCCATGGAGGGAACGAGTTCCGCACGACAACTGCGCTTCCTGATGTCCATCGTGCAGCGCACAAACGCGCGCCGGATTGCAGAAATCGGATTCAATACCGGCGCCTCAAGCTACGCCTTCCTCAACGCCCACCCCCACACCCGTGTCGTTGCGTTTGACCTGAACGAGCATGCATCGGCGCAGACGGCTAAGAAGTTGATCGACAGCAAATTCCCCGGCCGGCATACGCTTATCTACGGAGACTCCCGCGAGACTGTGCCCGAGTACGCCCGTCGCCATCCCGATTCGCGGTTCGACCTGGTCTTCATCGACGGCGGGCATCAGTACGAGGTCGCCCAGGCTGACCTGGCCAACGTCTGCGCACTATGCACCGGCGAAACGGTGGTAATCATGGATGATCTGTGCCCCTGGCGTTCCTACGGCGCTGGGCCGGCGAGGGCGTGGGGCGACGCGGTCCGCAGCGGTGTAGTCCGCCAGGACGCCCTATTCAAGGACGGCAAGCCCACTAAGGTGATTGAGCGACCGGGGAAACGGGCATGGGCTGTCGGCGGCTATATCTTTGACTAACTGGTTCGCGCAGCGCTCGACATCAACGCGACTTGCACAACTTGCCAAGACAAGCCTCCCCGCGGAAGCCTTATTCGCGGGGAGGCTTAAGCATCCAAGCGGGTGAATTGATTTTGCCGGTACTGCTCGGCGCACGCCGCCCGCCTGACCTTGCCACTGCTGGTGATAGGGATCGAACCAGGTGCTACGAGAACGAGATCCGCGACAGCGAGGCCGTGCGAGTTTGAAATCGCCGAACTAACTTCGCCTTTGACGCTGACGAGCTTATCTATCGCGTCCTCGTCGGAATCCCCACGCATCTTGAACTCGATGATCGCGACCAGCTTCTCCGTGCCCTCATCCGGGACTGATATCGCCGCGCAACGTCCCCGCGTGATCTCGTGGACCGTCGCCTCGATGTCGTCCGGAGAGTGGTTGCGCCCATAGACGATTAACAGATCCTTGGTGCGGCCAATGATGAACAACTCGCCGTCGAAGAAGAAGCCCGAGTCCCCTGTTCGTAGCCAAGGCTCCTGTGGAGTGCCTACGGACGAAGTGAGAAGCCTTGCGCCGAAGGTGCTTTTCGTCTCTTGGGGTCTCCGCCAATAGCCCATCGCGACGTTCTCGCCGTGCACCCAGATCTCACCGACGGTTCCCGGGGGACACTCGATACAGGTATCGGGATCGACGATGCGGATTGTTTGCGACTGCGGCGCGCCGTAATTGATGAGCGGCCTACCGCCTCCGCTTTCGCACCGCTTCGCGCGGCCGGCGGACAGTTTGTCTGATTCGAAGTGGACGATTTGTGGCGGTTGAGCCGGTGCGCGGGTCGCCACGTAGACCGTTGCTTCTGCAAGCCCATACGAGGGCCGTATCACCGCCTCGCCGAGATTGAACTTGGCGAACCGCTCAGTAAAGCGGCGCAACGTCTTGGGCTGCACTCGTTCAGCACCGTTTTGGATGATTAGCACGTCCCCGAGATCCAGCCCGGCCATGTCCTCGTCGGTGGTTTTCCGTGCCGCCAGGTCGAAAGCGAAGTTCGGGGCCGCGGAGAACACATGACCATTACTGGCGAGCAGTTGCATCCAGCGGGCTGGACGCTGCAAAAACGCCACCGGACTGGTGAACACACCCGGGACTCCGGCCAGAATCGGTGCGCAAATTCCTAAGATCAAACCCAGATCATGATAGAACGGCAGCCACGAGACAGTAGCGGTGCCCGGCGGAGCAACCTTTCCATACTCCAGAAAGTAGTCGGACGCGATCTGTTGGAAGTTGGCCAGAAGATTCCTGTGCGAGATCATGACCCCAGCAGGCCGACGGGTCGACCCAGACGTGTATTGCAAGTAGGCAGTAGCGGGTCGAGTAGCAAGCCTGCGCGGCGCTGTTCTGGCGCAGTCCAGGTCCAGCGAATCAACCTCGATGACGGATGGACCGGATTCACCGATCTGCGGTTGGGCGTACTTGCCGACATCGCTGACGGCTGCGGAGGTCGTTAAAATGACCGACGGCGATGTGTCGTGCAGGACCAAATCAACCCGCTCATCGTGGGCGCCGCCCGTAGGAGCCGAAAGCGGAACGGCGATGAGCCCGGCCTGCAACGCTCCAAGAAACGCGGCGATGTAGTCGAGGCCCTGTGGTGCCAATATCACCGCCCGGTCGCCGGTCGACGCGCAAAGGCTGAGCTCATGTGCAACGTTTAAGCTTCGGCGATAGACCTGAGACCAGCTCAGGCTACTGGTAACACCGGCCCAATCCTGCTCGTAGTCAACGAACGTGAAGGCTGTGCCATTCGGCCTGAAACCGGCACGCTCACGCAGCACATCCGAAATGAAAGAACCGCTCACATGTCTCTCTTTACCTTCATCGGCCGCCGATGCGCCCGCCATATGTTGAGTTCTCAGGGAATTGCAGTGGCGCAGCGGTTCGCCAAGGGCCGGGCCGCACGCCCTTCCAGGTGACCTTGAAGGTCAGTTTCCAGCTGACTAGTGCACCGCAAACCCGTTACCCGGCAACGGCTCCCGCTTCGGCAAACTGCGAACCGAAGTCGGCCACCCGCTCGAAACCGTCTCTGCGCGCCGCGGCGGCGCCCAGCCTGCACAGGGCGCTGGTCGCGACGAGCCCGGCGTGGTCAACGAGCACGAACGGCGAGAGCAACCGGTTGTGAACGAACCCGATCGCCAGACCGCTTTCCGGGTCGGCCCATCCGACTGATCCGCCGAGACCGACGTGCCCGAACCCTGGCACCACATCCAGCGGCAGGCGGTGGTACCCGAGGTGGAACGCGAGCGGGATCACCAGGTTGCCGTCCGGACGGAGACTGCGCCGGCCGCTCAGTCCGGCGGTCACTTCCGGCGAGAGGAACTGGCTGCCGTCGATCCGGCCGCCGTTGGCGATCGCGCCATACATGCGTGCCAGACCGCGGGCCGTCGCCACCCCGTTGGCCGCCGGGATTTCCGCGTCTAGCAACGGGATATCGCCCTGGGCAACAGCTTTCACACCCGGGAAATACATCGAGCTGAATCCCGCGGCCCGTGGGACTGCGGCGATCATCGGTGCGACCGCGTTGAACACCGGATTCTGGAACGCGGCTCTGCGGCATGATGATCTGCGCAGCCTGGGTCGGGGCACTGACAGGGGGACGTCCTAGATGCAAGCCGTCGGTGCCCAGCGGCTCCGCCAACTCGGTGCGGATCAACTCACGCATGCCCTTACCGGTGACCGCCCGCGCCAGACCGGACAGCAGCCAGCCGTAGGTCAGCGCGTGGTAGGCCGATCTGCCGAACGAGTAGCCCGGGCGCGCGGCCGCGAGGCGGCGCTCCATGAGTTCGTGGTTCAGCAGGTCTTCCCTGCTGGCGCCGCGCAACGCCGACAGACCGGCCTGGTGCCGCATCAGTCTGCCGGACCGTGATGTCGGCTTTCCCGTTGGCGCCGAACTCCGGCCAGTACTGGGCAACCGGTGCGTCGTAGTCGATCAGGCCGCGGTCGACGAGGCGGTGGATGACGGTGGAAGCCATGCCCTTGGTCGCGGAGAACACCATGGTGGCCGTATCCGCCGACCAGGGCACCCGACCGCGCCGATCCGCGTAGCCGGTCCACACGTCGACGACAGGTTCGCCGTCGAGATAGACCGCCAGGGCCCCGCCGCCGAATCGGCGGCCGTGGAACGTGCTGGCGAAGCTGCGCACCGCGCAGGCAAAATGTGGATCGGCCGCGCCGTGAACACCGCGCGGCAGCACAGACCGGCGATTGCCCACCACTTCGAGGGTCATACCATCGAATGTACCGTTACATCTTGCCGAGAACTTGGAATTTACCCTTCCGTTATTGACGCGAGCTTCAAGATTTGCTGAGCCGCCAGCGCGGGCGTCAATTCGCCAGTAAGGACCTGACGCTCGATGTCCGCCCGACCTTTGCGGACTGCGCGGTTGGACAGCACTCGGTCCAGCACGGTGTCGCGGACCATCTGCCATGTCCAATCGACCTGCTGGGCCCGCCGCCGCGCCTCGAACTCACCTGCCTCGGTGAGCACGTCCCGATGCCGCTCGACGGTGTCCCACAACTCCTCCAGCCCAGTGCCTTCCAGCGCGCTCATGGTGAGAACCGGTGGACGCCAGAGCGTTTCGCGAGGATAAATCAGCCGGATCGCTCCGGACAACTCGCGGGCGGCTTTGCGGGCCTCGGCCAGATGATTGCCGTCGGCCTTGTTCACCACGACGATGTCGGCGAGCTCGAGCACACCTTTCTTGATGCCCTGCAGCTGATCGCCGGTGCGCGCGAGGGTCAGAAAGACGAAGGTGTCGACCATGTTGGACACCGCGACCTCGGACTGGCCGACTCCGACGGTCTCCACCAGGATCACGTCGAAGCCCGGCCGCCTCCAGCAGCACGATGGTCTCTCGGGTGGCTCTGGCAACGCCGCCGAGTGTGCCCGATGTCGGTGACGGGCGAATGTAGGCATCGGGATGCGTTGCCAGTTGCGGCATTCGGGTTTTGTCACCGAGGATCGATCCGCCGGTGCGGGTCGACGACGGGTCGACGGCAAGCACGGCGACCCGATGGCCGCGGCCGATCAGGTACATGCCGAGCGCTTCGATGGTGGTCGACTTGCCGACCCCCGGCACCCCGGTGATACCGACATGAAGCGCGTTGCCGGCCGCCGGCATGAGCTGTAGCAGCAATTGCTGCGCCCGGTCGCGGTGGTCGGCGCGGGTCGATTCCACCAGCGTGATCGCCCGCGGCAGCGCCGATCGGTCGCCGCAGCGCACCGCCGCGGCGAGGTCGTCGATGCAGTCGCCGTTGTCAGTCGCCATGTAGCTAGAGGGTGTATCCGAGTCGCTCGGCCAGCTTGTGCAGCAGATCGATTGCGGCGTCGGCGATCACGGTGCCGGGCGGGAAGATCGCGGTGGCACCCGCCTGCGTACAGCTCGTCGAAGTCACCGGGCGGAATCACCCCGCCGACCACCACCATGATGTCGGAGCGGCCCACTTCGGCCAGTGCGTCTCGCAGCGCGGGCACCAGCGTGAGGTGGCCTGCTGCCAGTGAGGACACCCCGACCACGTGCACGTCGTTGTCGGCGGCCTGGCGGGCCACCTCATCCGGCGTGGAGAACAGCGAACCGACGTCGACGTCGAATCCGATGTCGGCGAACGCCGTTGCGATCACCTTCTGCCCGCGGTCGTGGCCGTCCTGCCCCATCTTGGCCACCAGGATCCGCGGTCGCCGACCGTCGGCCTCGGCGAACTTCTCGACGAGTTCGGTTGCGTCAGCCATGTTTTCGGCCTTCCCAGCTTCGTCGCGGTAGACCCCGGCGATGGTACGGATCTCGGCCTGGTGCCGCCCGTACACCTTCTCGAGCGCATCGGAGATCTCGCCGACGGTGGCTTTGGCGCGGGCGGCGTCGATCGCCAGTGCCAGTAGGTTGTTGCCGAGCCCGTCCTCGCCGGCACGCCCGTGGGCTTCGGCGGCACGGGACAACTCGGCCAGGGCGGCCTCGACGGCGGCCTGGTCCCGATTCGCCCGCAGCTCTTCGAGTTTGGCCAGCTGCTCGGATCGCACCCGGCTGTTCTCGACCTTGAGAACCTCGACCTCTTGATCCTCTTCGACCTGATACTTGTTGATCCCGATCACCGGTTGGATGCCGGAGTCGATGCGAGCCTGGGTACGCGCGGCCGCTTCCTCGATGCGCAGCTTGGGGATGCCGTCGCTGATCGCCTGCGCCATGCCGCCGTGCTCGGCGACCTCGGCGATGTGAGCACGCGCCCGCTGCGCGAGCTGATAGGTCAGCCATTCCACGTAATACGAGCCGGCCCACGGGTCGATCGGCCGGGTGGTGCCGGACTCTTGCTGCAGCACCAGCTGGGTGTTGCGGGCGATGCGGGCCGAGAAGTCGGTCGGCAACGCCAGCGCCTCGTCGAGGGCGTTGGTGTGCAGCGACTGGGTGTGGCCCTGGGTTGCGGCCATCGCCTCGATGCAGGTGCGCGCGACGTTGTTGAACGCATCCTGCGCGGTCAGCGACCAGCCGGAGGTCTGCGAATGTGTGCGTAGCGACAGCGATTTGGCGCTCTTGGGGTTGAACTGCGCGACCAGCTCGCTCCACAGCAGCCGGCCGGCCCGCAGCTTGGCCACCTCCATGAAGAAGTTCATTCCGATGCCCCAGAAGAAGGACAGCCGGGGGGCGAACTTGTCGATGTCGAGGTCGGCGTCCAGGCCGGCCCTGATGTAGTCGACACCGTCGGCAAGCGTGTAGGCGAGCTCCAAATCGGCTGTGGCACCGGCCTCTTGGATGTGATAGCCGGAGATGGAGATGGAGTTGAACTTCGGCATCTTCGCGCTGGTGTAGGCGAAGATGTCGGAGATGATGCGCATCGACGGCTTCGGCGGATAGATGTAGGTGTTGCGCACCATGAATTCTTTGAGGATGTCGTTCTGGATGGTGCCGGCCAGCTTCTCCGGCGGCACTCCCTGCTCCTCGGCGGCCACCACGTACAGCGCCAGGATCGGCAGCACGGCGCCGTTCATGGTCATCGACACCGATACCGTCGACAGGTCGATGCCGTCGAACAGCTGACGCATGTCGAGGATGGAATCGATTGCCACACCGGCCATTCCGACGTCGCCCTGAACGCGGGGGTGGTCCGAGTCGTAACCGCGGTGGGTGGCGAGGTCGAATGCCACCGACAGACCTTTTTGTCCGGCGGCCAGGTTGCGCCGGTAGAACGCATTCGACTCGGCCGCCGTGGAGAACCCGGCGTACTGACGGATCGTCCAGGGCTGGTTGACGTACATCGTCGGGATAGGGCCCGCGGACGAAAGGCGGCTCCCCCGGGAAGGTGTTCAGCGGGTAACCGTCGGACTCGACGGCGGCGCGGTCGGCGGCGATGTAGACGGGTTTGACGTCGATGTCTTCCGGGGTGTGCCACACCAGCTGGTCGGGCGCGTACCAGTGCGCGGCAGCGGCTGCCTCAACGTGCTTTTCGACCTGCGTCTTCGGTCGGCCGGGCGACGTTGCGATCACTGTGCAGCGGGACGTCGGAGAAGCTGCCTACGGCGGGCGTGGTGGTCGTCATGCGTCGCTAAGCCCCCAACCGGTCGAGGAGATGCGAAAGAGCTTCCACCGCATTGATCTTCGCGGTCAGGAACTCATCGGGTTGGTGGTCCGCCTCGGTCACGGCTTTCTCCGGTCCGGCCAGACAGACATGCGACACCCCAGCGTTGT
Source organism: uncultured Actinomycetota bacterium (assembly GCA_963796825.1). Taxonomy (GTDB): domain Bacteria; phylum Actinomycetota; class Actinomycetes; order Mycobacteriales; family Mycobacteriaceae; genus Mycobacterium. The sequence continues at coordinate 505,728 of CAWCNE010000001.1, read as the reverse complement.
ACGCCGCCTCGACAACCGCAGACGCCTCGGCGCCGTACCGGCCGTCGGTGCCGCACAGTACCGCCACAGCCGGTGACCCCGCGTCGGAGACTGCCTTGGCGACACCGTCGGCATCGACTGTCCCGGGGTTGACCGCTTCGATGCCGCCGGACGCCAACAGGTTTGACGCAAACGTGGTGCGAATGTTGTGTTCGGCCAGCGGCCCCAACGGCAGCAGCAGCGCCCGCGGGCGGGAGCCGGTGCGGGCCAGGTAGACATCCGAGCGGTCGCGCAGCGCCTCGAATTGAGCCGCGTAGCGGACCAGCTTACCCGCCGCCAGCGGTGAATACGACGAATCAGGCTGCGGCAGAGCCGGTTCGGTGAGATTGGGGTATTCGTTCACGCCGGTGATCGCGGTCTTGCGATGCGCGACGTCGTCTGCGCGCCGGACGGCGATCTCGGCGATCTGTTCCGCGATGTAGTCACGCGCGTCGATGAATCCGCCGCGTTGCTCGACGGTTTGGAAAGCTCAGCCAGGCTTGGTTCGCCAACTGGTCGGTGAGGTCCTCGACGAACCACGACCCGCCGGCAGGGTCCAGGATCCGGCCGACGTGCGACTCCTCGAGCAGCAGCAGCTGAATATTGCGGGCCATCCGGCGCGCGAAACTGGTGGCCATACCCGGAAAGCCGCCCTCGATCGCGACGTCGAACGGGTAACACCAGAACGGTGTCGGCGCCCCCGACGCCGGCGCCGAACGCAGCCAGCGTCGTTCGCAGCATGTTCACCCAGGGATCGCGCTGGGTCATCATCGCCAGTGATGTCTCGGCATGCACGACGGCCGCGCCGCGGTCCGGCTCACCGACCACGTCGGCCACCCGCGCCCACAGCCGGCGCAGCGCCCGGACCTTGGCGATCGTCAAGAACTGGTCGTCATCGGCGGCCAGTCGGAAGCTGATCTGCGACAGCGCCTTTGCCACCGGCACACCGGACTCGGTCAGCACACGCAAATAGGACACCGCGGCGGCGACGCTGCCGGCGAGTTCCCACGTCGCGTTGGCGCCCAGGTTGTGGAACGCGGGCCCGTCGACGGTGATCGCCCGCACCCCGTGGTCGTCGGCCACCTTGGCGGCCATGCTGACGACCTGCTCGACCGGCGGGGCCGGCCGGTCGCTGAGCGGTGCGGTGAGCGGATCGGCCCCCAAGTCGATCGACAGGATGGCGCGCTGGTCGTCCTCGACGCGACTCACCAATTCGAGCAAGGCGTCGCCGGCGGCCTGGTAGTCGGCGCCGGCATCGAGGATCACCGGCGCCATGCTCAGATAGACGCCCTCGAACACCTTCTCCAGCTGTGCCGGCAATACACCGGACTCCCCTACTCGCACCAGCAGCGCGCTGACGCCCTCGGCCAGCGCGGCCAGCACCGCCGAGTTGACGTCTTGCGCCGCTACCCCGGCAACCCGGTTGGCCGGAATGGCCTCGGCGACCTTCCAACCGGACTTGACGTCGCGCAATGCATCGGCACCGCGCAGGAAGGGCCACTCGCCAGGCAGCGGCGGCTCAGGCAGTTCGTCGAGCGCGGTGTAGAGCGCCCGGATCGCGACGGCCTCGTAGGTCGGTGTCTCCAGCATCTGTTCGGGCTCAGGCCCGAGCTCGTCCACCTCACGCCGTGTGCTCTTGGCCAGAACCCCGGCCACCGCCGTGCGCCAGCGGGCGCGACCCTTCGCCAGGTCGGCAGGTTCGGCGGACACATCGACTGACACCGGCGGCTCCTTGTCCAGCACGTGACATCCCGACACTGGTCTGTCACCCGACAACCAGGCTAAATGATGCTAGTCAGTGTCGCGGCACACACTGCTGCGACCGGGCTTGACGAGCCATGACGCCCCGTCAGGTAAGGAGTACCTTACTAAGGTAGACCGGCTAACGTTAGGGTGATCATGCGTACTCGACCGCAGGGCGCACGCGATCAGTCCGACTCGGTGATCGTGCTTGCGCAGCTGATGCCCGGAAACCGTGCCACCGTGGTGGGTACGGTCGCACAGGCCAACCCGCTCATCGCGAAGCGCTTGGGACAGTTGGGGTTTCGAGCAAAGGCTCACGTTGACGTCATCCGTCGGGCGCCGCTGGGCGATCCGACCATATATCGGGTCCACGACACCGAGCTGTGCCTGCGCCGCCGCGAGGCGCAGCTCATCGAAGTGCTTCCGGAAGCGGACCGATGACGGCATGCCATGACGTCGAAGGCTCCGCGGTTGCCGTCGCCGGCATCCGCCGGGTGGCGCTGGTCGGCAGTCCCAATGCCGGCAAGACCAGCGTCTTCAACCACCTGACCGGGTTACGCGCCAAGACCGGCAACTACCCGGGCGTCACGGTGGGACGCAGCGTCGGCACCACCTCCGTCGACGGCGTCGCGATTGCCGTCGAGGACCTGCCCGGGACCTACAGCCTCGACCCGATCAGCCCCGATGAGCAGGTGGTCACCGATCTGCTCACCGGCAATTACCCGGGCGTCGATCCGCCCGACGCGCTGGTGCTGGTCGCCGATGCCACCACACTGCGCCGGTCGATCCTGTTGATCGGCCAGGTGCTGCGGCTCGATCTGCCGTGCCTGCTGGCGCTGACCATGGGTGACGAACTGACCGCCCGAGGCGGGCGCATCGACGTCGAGGCGTTGTCGACCGCGCTGGGCATTCCGGTGACCGCGGTCCTCGCGCATCGCGGGTCGGGCATCGACGGCCTGCGGGCGCAGTTAGCGTCCTTCGATCGGTGGCAGCGACCGCCGGTCCTTCCGCCGCCCGGCCAGGAAGCCATCGACGCCTGGGGCCAGTCGGTGCTCGACGCCGCTGATTACGCTGCGCCACAAGCGGATCAGCGTACCCGCCGTATCGACCGGGTGCTGTTACACCCGCTGTGGGGCACCGTCATCTTCTTCGCGGTGATGTTCTGGTTCTTCCAGGTCCTCTTCACCGCCGCCACGCCGTTGCGCGACGGCATCGGACACGGACTGACCTGGCTGGGCGGCCAGGTCGCCGACCATGTCGGCAATCCCGTTCTGCGCGGGCTGCTCAGCCAGGGAATCATCGGCGGCGTCGGCACCGTGCTGCAGTTCATTCCGCAGATCGTGTTGCTGTTCTGCCTGCTCGCGTTCCTGGAGAACGTCGGCTACATGTCGCGAGCGGCGTTCTTGATGGACCGCGTGATGGCCAAAACCGGGCTCGAGGGACGCGCCTTCGTCGCGATGCTGTCGTCGTATGCCTGCGCGATTCCGGGGATCATGGCGACCCGGACCCTGCCGTCGTCGCGTGACCGGATCGCCACCATCGTCACGGCACCGCTGATGACCTGCTCGGCGCGGCTACCGGTCTACACGTTGCTGGTCGGACTGCTGGTCGCGCCGCAAATACACTGGTGGGGGTTCAGCGCGCAGGGCGTCACCATGTTTCTGCTCTACCTGGGTGGCGGGCTCTCCGCGCTGTTTGCCGCATTGGTGGTCAAGTCGACAATCCTGCGCGGCGATCTGCTGCCGTTCACCATGGAGCTTCCGCCCTATCGGCTCCCGTCCCCGCGGGCGATGCTGGCCGCGATGTGGAGCGCCACCAGCATGTTCCTGCGCAAAGCGGGAACCATCATCCTGGCCACTTCGCTGGTGTTGTGGGCGCTGCTCAATCTGCCCGTACGGGAGGCGCAGACCCGGGGCATGTCCACGACCGATGCCACCGCGTACGTGATGAATCACAGCTACGCCGCTGACGTCGGTCGTGCTGTCGCACCGGTGTTTTCGCCGCTGGGCTTCGACTGGCGCACCGACATCGCACTGGTCGGCTCGCTGTCAGCCCGCGAAGTCTTCGTCTCGACGCTCGGCCAGGTGGCGGCGGCGACAGATCCGGAAGCTCCACAGCATGCACTGGCCACCATGACCGACGATCGACGGCAATCGAATCTTCACCGCGCCCACGGTGATTGCGCTGATGGTCTATTTCATGTTCGCGCTGCAGTGCATGTCGACGATCGCGGTGATGCGCAGGGAGACCAACACCTGGCGATGGCCCGCCTTCGCCTTCAGCTACATGTTCGTCCTGGCCTGGGTGATGGCGTTCATCGCGCGCTCGATCGCGATAGGGCTGGGCGCATGATTCCCATCCACGCCATTGCCACCGCCAACCCGCAACAACTGCGCTGGGTGGCTGCCGCTGACCGGTTGCCGGCCCGCGGCGCGGTACGTCAGGCACCGGGGCGCCTCGGCGCCCTGCTCCGCGACGGTGTGATCGACCAAATCGAGGTTCGCCCAGCCGATGTGGTGATCACGCTGCACGCCGGCAATAGCTGGCGCGAATGGGGCGACGACGTTCGCCAGGCGCTGTGCGACGCCCTGCTGGATCCGGCCGGCTGGAACGTCGATGCGGCTGACGACGCCGCCGGCTTGGCGGCGATAGCCGCCGAGCTACTCGCCGGACCGATCGGCGCGCTCGCCGCATCCCATGGCGGCTCGATCGAGTTGGTGTCGGTCGATGGCGACAACGTGAAGGTGCGATTGTCCGGCGCGTGCCACGGCTGCCCGGCCGCCGCCGCCACCCTGCATGACAAGCTGCAGCACGAGCTGCGCCGACAGTGGGGCCGTACCGTGTCGGTGTACGCCGAAAACGATTCCGTGGCAGTGCCGTTGGGCAGAAAGTTGCTGTCGCTATTCGTCCGCTGACGGTCCCCCTCGACAGCGCCGTAGGCTGAGTCGCGTGACGCGGCCCGCCATCACCCGAATCGCTGACGCGCTGCGCCCGCTGGGCACCCTGAGCTCCATGGTCGTCGCCACCGCTCGTCAGCTGTCCACGCGTCGATTGGTCCTGACGACCGCGGTGGCGCTCGCCCTGGTCGCCGTTGCGCTGCTGGTCCGGTTGCCGACGGCGGTGGAGCTGAGGGACTGGTCGACATCGATGGGTCCGTGGTTTCCGCTGGCCTTTCTGGCCGCTCACATCGTGGTGACGGTGTTGCCGTTTCCGCGTACGGCATTCACGCTGGCGGCCGGGCTGTTGTTCGGGCCCGTGCTCGGGGTGACGCTCGCGGTGGCCGCGAGCACGGCCAGCGCGGTGATCGCGCTGGAGTTGGTCCGGGCGGCCGGCTGGCAACTCAGCCGTTTGGTCCGCCATCAGGCTGTCGAGATAGTGGACGCCCGGCTGCGCGATCGCGGGTGGATTGCGGTCATGTCGCTGCGGCTGATTCCCGCGGTGCCGTTCGCGCCGCTGAACTACGCCGTGGGTGCGTCCGCGGTTCGGGTATTGCCCTACACGTTGGCAACCGTTGTCGGTGTGCTGCCCGGAACGGCGGCGGTGGTGATCTTGGGCGACGCGCTCACCGGTCACGTCAGCCCGCTGCTGTTTCTGGTATCGCTGTGCACCGGCCTCGTCGGAATCGCGTTGTTGGCGTATGAGATTTCGTTTACACCGTCGGCATCACAGCGAGCCACCGACCGACATCGACGACACCGCCGAGAATGCGTTGCGTGGCTGATCGGCTTCGGGTCGGCCGACTCCCCGATCTGCGTATTTCGCTCCTCGCAATAGCCGCAAGTCACGTATAGACTTGGCCTTTACCACAATTCGAGAAGGCAAGACGGCGACATATCGCCGTTGGTATTTTCCGCGTAGCTGGCTAGGCAGCTAGTAACCAGCGTGGTGACAGTCTGGGGAGGCACCCGCACCATGAACCTCAAGCACGTAGCCGCCGCGGCGGCGATCGCCGCCGGCGTCGGCATATCAACACTGACCAGCGGGACAGGACCGGCCACGGCCGCGCCACCGGCCCCGCCCCCAAATTGCCCGGCCTGCCAACAGGATTCGGATGGCCAGTGGGGCATTCCAGCCGAGAAATGCTGGCGGTACGGGCGTTCCGGGGGTGGAAACCCCCGAGGCGGCGGCGGGCAACCGGGGTTCTTGCCGCCGTGTCGCCGGCCACACTTGATCGAGCGACCGTCGGCTTAGCCGACTCGACGATCTCCGCCATTACTTGGCGAAGCTTCCTCGCCGCGCGACAGGTGGTTGTCGCGCTGAATGTGGGTATTCAGCAAACTGGCGGTCCCGAGCAGCGTGGCGAGGGTCGAATGCCGTTGTTGAAAACTCGCGGAGGAAACGGACATCATGAAAATTTCGCGCACGGCTAAGGTGGCGGCCGCTGCTGCCGTCGGCATAGCAACACTCACATTCGGCGTCTGGCCAGCCGGCGCGGTCCCGCTGGACCCGCCGCCGTCCCCGACTCCGGCCGGACCCGCGATGAAGGGGCCGAGCATGTCCGCGCCGCAAACGACAAACGAAACGCACCCCGGCACTGGGTCTGGCGGAGCGCACGGCGGCCAAAACCAGACCAAGGCACCCGGATCTTGATTGCGCGAAAAGCGCACTGAATAAGGCGGATTCGCGGCGAGACGAGCTAGTCGAAGCCCTCCACCAATTCGCGGGCCTCTTGCTCGGTCTCGACCGTGGGCGGCGATCCCGGCAGCCGCTTGCCGGCCACCTCGGGCGTGAACGCCAGGGTCACGATGCCGACGAGTCCCGCCACGATCAGCATGTACGCCGGCACCATGAGGTTGCCGGTGCCGGAGACCAACGCTTGGGCAATCAGCGGCGTCGTGCCGCCGAAAGCCGATATCGAGACGTTGTAGGAGATGGCCAGTGCTCCGTTGCGCACATTGGTCGGAAACAGCGCCGGCATCGTGGCAGGCGAGGTGCTGTCGAAGCACAGTTCCATCAGACCGATCAGCAGCACGCCGACGAAGATCAGCGGATAGCCGCCGCCCTCGCGGATGAGCAGGAAAGCCGGGATCGACGCCACGATCAACAGCACGCAGCCCGTTCGCATGATGGGTTTCACCCCGATGCGGTCGGACAGCGAAGCGACGAACACCAGCAGAATCGCCAGGATGGTCAACGTCCCGGTGATCATCGCCAGCCCGGCCGTGTGGCCGAGGTGGACGACGACCTTCAAATAGGTCGGCAGATACCCGGTCAGCATGTAGTCGGCGGCGTTGGACGTGTAGACCAGGGCCGCGCAGATCAGCATCGGCTTCCACTGCTCGGCGATGGTCTGGCGGTAGCCCTGCGGCTCCTCGCCGGCGGCTTCCGCGTTCCGCCGTGCTTCCTGGAAGGCGGGCGACTCCTCGAGCCGCATCCGCATGAATATCGCGACGATGCCCAAGGGCGCGCTCAGTAGTAGCGGCACCCGCCATCCCCAGGTCAGCCAGTCGTGACTGGGCAGCCAGGCCTGCAGCGCTGTCACCATCAAGCCTGCGGCGATGAACCCGCCGAGATTGCCCAGCGGCAAGAACCCGACGATCATTCCGCGTTTGCGGTCTGGCGCCTGCTCGACGACGTACGTCATCGCGCCGACGTATTCGCCGCCGGTGGACAGCCCCTGGAAGACCCGTCCGACGACGAGCAGGATCGGCGCCCAGATGCCGATGGCGCTGTACGTCGGCAGCAGTCCGGTGCCCGTCGTGCCGATCGTCATCAGCACGATGGTGATCATCAGCACCCGCTTGCGGCCGATCCGATCACCGAGTGGGCCGAAGATGAAGCCCGCCGAGCGGGCGCACGACGAACGCCGCCGCCAGCGTGCTGAACGTGGCGATCAGGTGGACCGCGCTGACGCTGTCGCCGGGGTAAAAGACCTGCGCAATCGTGGTAGCGATGTAGCCGTAGACGCCGAAGTCGTACCACTCCATGAAGTTGCCGATTGACGCGCCCTTGATGGACTGACGCGTCATCTCGGGGTCGGCAACCTGGATCTGGTCGAGGGTCCACCTGCGCCGGCGTCGCTCGACCGAGGCCGGGCAGCCGGCGTGCGGTGTTCATCAGCTGCTCAGGTACCCACTACCTGCCGTTTTGAACGCGATAGTGATCTACCCCGCACCTGCGCCAACGCCACGACCACTCGGACAAGATAGCGGTATGACCGGCGCACCTGGGCTATGGCCGCGACTGACGACGATCGCGGCGCGCATCCTGCGCACTCGCTTTCTGATGCGAGCCCCGATCTGGATCTACAAAGCCGGCGCCGGAAAGATGCTCGGCTCGCGACTACTCATGCTCGAACACACAGGTCGCAAATCCGGAATCCGGCGCAACGTCGTGCTGGAAGTCATCGGCCACCCTGCACAAGACAGCTACCTCGTCGCTTCCGGCTTCGGCGAACGGTCCCAATGGTTCCGCAATATCAAGGCCAATCCTCGAGTCAGGATTTACACCGACAGGCACGCATCCGCAGCGGCGACCGCCCGAATCGTGACCCAGCAGGAGGCCGATCGCGCTCTCGCCAACTATGCCGACCGGCACCCGCGGGCATGGGAACGATTCAGACCCGTCCTGGAGAAAACTCTGGGCGAGCCGATCTCGGCAACCGAGACGCCGCTGCCGATTGTGGAGATACGGCTCGAGTAGCCAGCATCTAACCCTGATCCGGTCCCTTCGCCGTCAGGACGGCGAACAGTCGCCAGAAACGACGCGGCCGGGACGACGTTGACGATGCGGTCGCGGACCCGTAGGTGGGCGCCGACGGCGAGCACGAAGTACAACGTCAGCATGGCCGTAGTGAGCCGCGCCAACCCCGGAAACCGGCTGGCGGAAAGCAGTCCGATCACCGAGGCCGCCTTCGACGCCGGTAGCAGCCAGCGGATGTCCTGCGGAATACCAAGGGTGTCAAGGGTTTTCGCGATCGGCGGCATCGGGATCGCGCATGCTACCGCGTCGACGGCCTGGAATGCGGCCAGGCCCGCATAGGTTTTCGGCGATGTCAGAGCGCCCATGTCACTGCTTCAGCTCGTGCTGGGGCGGCAGCGGGGCGTCGACCGGGTTGCGGGCGTCTGCCTCAGCCTTGGCCACCGCCTGCAGCAGGGCCGGGTCGGTCTCGGTAGAGAACCAGTCGGCCACGTCCGAGTCGTCCTCGGGCTTGGGCGGGGTGCTGTCGACGGGTGACGGCACGAAACGGAACACCCCGTCATCGCCCGGAGCCCCGAGCAACTTGGTGAAGCCCTGCAACGCGGTGTTGAAGTCGCTGGGAATCACCCACACCTTGTTGGCGTCGCCCTCGGCGATTTTCGGCAGGGTCTGCAAGTACTGGTAGGCCAGCATCTCGGGAGTCGGGCGGCCGGCCTTGATGGCCGCGAAGGTCTTCTCGATCGCCTTGGCCTGTCCCTGCGCCTGCAGGTAGGCCGCGGCCCGCTCACCCTGCGCCCGCAGCATCCGGGATTGCCGATCGGCTTCGGCGGCAAGGATCGCGGCCTGCTTGGCGCCTTCGGCCGCCAGAATCTGCGACTGCTTCTCGCCCTCGGCCTGCGTGATCGACGGCCTGCCGCATTCCCTCGGCGGTCAAGATCACCGCGCGCTTCTCCCGGTCGGCCTTCATCTGCTTTTCCATCGAGGCCTGGATCGAGGGCGGCGGGTCGATGCTGCGCAGCTCCACCCGCGCAACCCGCAGCCCCCAGCGTCCGGTGGCCTCGTCGAGCACGCCGCGCAGCTTGGTGTTGATCTGGTCACGGGAGGTCAGCGTCTGCTCCAGCGTCATGCCGCCGACGACGTTGCGCAGGGTGGTGGTGGTCAGCTGCTCGACGCCGACGATGTAGTTGCTGATCTCGTAGACGGCCGCCTGCGGAACGGTGACCTGGAAATACACCACGGTGTCGATGTTCAGCGTCAGGTTGTCCTCGGTGATCACCGGCTGCGGCGGGAAAGACACCACCCGTTCACGCAGGTCCACCCGGGCGCGGACCCGGTCGATGAACGGGATCAGCAGGGTCAGCTGCCCGCTGATCGTGCGGCTGTAGCGACCCAACCGTTCGATCACCGCCGCTTCGGCCTGCGGAATCAGCGTCACCGACTTGGCCACCACGATGATTGCGAACACCACCAATACGGCGAACAACAACAACCCGGCACCAGCAGCCATGAGATTCTCCTAATTGCTTTTCAGAGGATTACGGAGTTTTCCAGACCACCGCAGTGGCCCCATCGATACGCATGACGGTGACCTGTTCGCCGGGTTCGAACTCGTCACCCTCATTCAATGGCCTCGCGGTCCACACTTGACCGTCTACTTTCACCTGACCCTCGTCGCGGGCCACGCGGTCGAGCACCAGCGCATGCTTGCCTTCCAGTGCCTCGATGCCCATCGTCAGGCTTTTCGGCGGGGTCAGACGCCGTCGCAGTTCGGGGCCGCACCAGCGCCAGCAGCAGCACCGACACCACCAGGAACACGACGCCGTCGGCCCAGATCGGCAGGTCCAGCAGCCAGCTGGATCCGGCAGCGGCCAGCGCGCCACCGCCCAGCATGAGCAGGAACATGTCGCCGGTGAGAGCCTCGGTGCCGGCCAGCCCAAACGCGACGATGAGCCAGATCACAGCCGCAGACATGCCGTCAGGATATCGCGTGACCGGCCCATGCCCACGGCGAACAACTAGACTGCCAATCCATGTGGTGCCCAAGCGCAACGCTCTCGGTCTGGGCCAATGCCTGGCTGGCCGGCCAGGCAGCGCCCGACGACGTCCTCGACGCGTTATCCTGTTGGGCACCAACACAATCCGTCACCGCCTATGACGCCGTCGCGGCGGGGCACACCGGGCTTCCATGGCCCGATATCCATGACGCGGGCGTAGTTTCGCTGCTCCAGACGCTGCGGATGGCCGCCGGACGGCCGTCAACGGGCACGCCGTCGATCACGGTGGTGCTGCCGATTCCCGGCGACGTCCGCGGGCTGCCGCCGGGCACCCAGTTCGGGCGCGACGCGATAGCCGCGGGCGAGGCGGTGATCGTCACCCACCCAGATGATCCCGGCAAAGCCGTCGGGCTGGTGCCCGAATTCGAGTACGACGACTCCGACGACGAACTCGAGATACCCGAACTGGCCGCGCTGTCGTGGACGGTGTATTCCCTGCCCGACGCCCCGGTGATCGACCACATCGAGTTGGGCGAGGCCGAATACGACTTGCGACTGGCAGTCCGATCCGCTGCCGACGCCCTGACCACGATCGGGCTCGGCTCTGCCGGTGTCGATGTCGACGATCCGCGTGGAATGGTCGAGCAGCTGCTGGAATCCGGTCGGCACCACCAGGTTCCCGAGCCGGCGCCGTCGCGGGCCTTGCGGGTGCTGGAGAACGCCGCCCACGTCGACGCGATCATCGCGGTCAGCGCCGGGCTGAGCAGAATCGGCACCCAGTCGCTGTCGGAGGCACAGATCGCCACCGACGCGCTGCGGCCGTTGGCCGCCGTCGTGCGATCGGCGAGAATGGCTGCGCTCACCGCGATTCTGCACGCCGCCTGGCAGCGCTAGTCCCGGCCCGGCCAGACCTCAGCGGCGCAATGCGGCGGACGGCACGGCTCGCCGTTGATGCCGGCCGCGCAGCCGGGTACCGGGTCGGGTCCGCTCACTCGTGCGGGCGCGCGGCCGTCTCGAAGTTCGTCGATCAGGTCCACCGCGAGCCGGGCGAACCGAGGGTCGGCGTTGGGTGTGCTCACCCGGGCGAACGCGACACCGGCCGCATCGGTTTGCTCCCGTAGCTCAGTGTCCAGGTCCCACACCACCTCGATGTGGTCGGCGACGAACCCGATCGGGCAGACGATGACGGCCTTCGTGCCGGCCTCGGCGAGGGCGGCGACGTGGTCGGCCACATCCGGTTCCAGCCACGGCACCTGCGGCGGGCCCGACCGTGACTGCCACACCACGTCGTAGTCGTCGTATCCGGCGGCTGCCGCGACAAGCTTTGCGGCGTAACGCACTTGGCGGCTGTACAGCTTGGGCCCGAGGCGGTCGTCGGCACCGACCGGCACCGAGTGCGCGGTGAAGATCAGCCGGGCATCCTCGGGCACCGTTTCCGCCGCGGCGAGGATGTTGTCGGCGAACATCTCGATGAAGAGCGGATGGTCGAAGTAGCGCCGCAGCTTGACCAGTTCGGGCGCGTCGGGACCGGCCGCCCGCCGGGCCCTGTCGAGATCCTCGGAATATTGCGTGCAGCCCGAGTATCCACTCCACGCAGACGTGGTGAATACCGCTGCACGCCGAATGCCGTTGTCGCGCATGGTCGCAACCGCGTCTTCGACGTACGGCTCCCAGTTGCGGTTGCCGAAGTAGACCGGGATGTCCAATTCAGCTTGCAGTGTGGCGATCAGGTCCCGGTTGATCCGGTTGATCGGCGACACCCCGCCGAAGTGCAGGTAGTGCTGCGCGACGTCGTCGAGCCGTTCCGGCGGCACGTTGCGGCCCCGGGTGACGTTCTCCAGAAACGGCCGCACCTGCTCCGGCCCTTCTGGCCCCCCGAAGGACAGCAGCAGGACGGCATCGAAATCCATTGCTGCGCTAAAGCAACTGCGTGCTGGCGCCGCCGTCGGCGTAGATGATCGACCCGGTGGTGGCCGGCAGCCACTCGGACAGCAGGGCGCACACCGTCTTGGCCACCGGCGTCGGGTCTTTCATGTTCCACCCGATCGGGGCCCGCTGGTCCCAGCCCTCTTCGAGCAACTGCATCTGGGCACCCGCTTCGTCGCCGAGCGCGCCACCGACGATGGCGCTCATCGCCAACGTCCGAATTGGCCCTGCGGCAACAAGATTCGACCGCACGCCGTACTTACCGGCCTCGCGTGCAACGAATCGGTTGACCGACTCCAGCGCACTCTTGGCCACCGTCATCCAGTTGTACGCCGGCATGGCCCGCGTCGGGTCGAAGTCCATCCCGACGATGGAGCCACCGGGATTCATGATCGGCAGCAGCGCCTTGGCCAGCGAGGCGTACGAATACGCCGAGATGTGAATGCCTTTGGAGACGTCCTCGTAGGGCGCGTCGAAGAACGGGTTGATGCCCATCCCGGTCTGCGGCATGAAGCCGATCGAATGCACGACGCCGTCGAGTTTGTTGCCCTCACCGATCTCGGCCGTCACCCGCTCGGCCAGCGTGTCGAGGTGCTTTTCGTCCTGCACGTTGAGTTCGATCAGTGGCGCCTTCTCCGGCAACCGGTCGGCGATGCGCTGGATCAGCCGCAACCGGTCGAATCCGGTCAGCACCAGTTGGGCGCCCTCTTCCTGGGCCACCTTGGCGATGTGAAACGCGATCGACGCGTCGGTGATGATCCCGCTGACCAGGATCCGTTTACCTTCGAGCAGTCCTGCCATGTCCGTCCTAATTCTTCAGTTCTTGTGGATCATTCAGTGGCCCATGCCCATGCCGCCGTCGACCGGGATGACCGCGCCGGAGATGTAACTCGCATCCTCCGACGCCAGGAAGCTGACCACCCCGGCGACCTCGGCGGCGGTACCGACCCGCTTCGCCGGGATGAAGTCCAGCGCGCCCTCCTGGATCCGTTCGTCCAGCGAGCGGGTCATGTCGGTGTCGATGTAGCCCGGGGCGACCACGTTGGCCGTCACGTTGGCCTTGGACAGCTCTCGGGAGATCGAGCGGGCCATGCCGATCACGCCGGCCTTGGAGGCCGCGTAGTTGGCCTGGTTGCCGATGCCCCAGGTACCCGACACCGAACCGATGAAGATCAACCGGCCGAACCGCTTTCGCTGCATGCTGCGCGAGGCCCGCTGGACCACCCGGAACGCCCCGGTGAGGTTGGCGTCGATGACCTTTTCGAATCGCTCCTCGGTCATCCGGATGAGGAACGCGTCCGCGGAGACGCCGGCGTTGGACACCACCACCTCGACCGGGCCCTGGTGCTCCTCGACCGCCGTGAAGGCGCGATCGACGGCGTCGTTGTCGGTGACGTCACACTCGACGCCGAACAGTCCCTCGGGCGCCCCGATCCGCGGTGCGTGACGGCGACCTTGTGGCCGTCGGCCGCCAGTCGCTGCGCGATCGCCAGCCCGATCCCCCGGTTTCCTCCGGTGACCAGGACCGAACGAGATACGAATGCAGGCTTGTCCGCCGTCTGGCGTGGGGGGCCACGTCAGTCACCCCGACAACCTATCGCTTGACCGCAGCAGCGCCGAAATCGCCCGGCGTTGGTGCGCGACGGAACTAGGTCGGCAGCCGCCGGTTGATCAGCAGCGCTGCCAGCCCGGCCAACGCCAGCACCAGCGAACCCAGCCGCAGCCAGCCGACGCTGGCGTCGCCCCTGATCGTCTCGTAGCCGATCTGCTGCTGCAACGAGGCGTAGACCTGCTTGAGCTCCTGCAGGTTCGAGGCGTCGTAGTGGTTGCCGCCGGAGAGCTCGGCAACCTTCTTCATCGTGCTGTCATCGACCGGCACCGGCTGGCGCTGACCGTTGATCTCCACGAAGCCGTACGGGGTGCCGAACGATATCGTCGAGATCGGCACGCCCTGGTCCTTGGCGGTACGAGCCGCGGTGAACGCCCCCTTGGGGTTGTCCGGGTTGGTCGGCATCGTCTCCTTACCGTCGGAGAACAGCACGATGCGAGCCGGCGGCGGGGTGTCGCCGCCACCGATCACCGCACCGACGGTGGCGATGGCCTGCAACGCGGTGAAGATGCCCTCGCCGGTGGCGGTGCGGTCGGCGAACTGCAGCTTGTCCAGGGCGGCTTTGGTCGAGTCGCGGTTGGTGGTCGGCTGGACCAGCACGGTCGACGGTCCCGGCGTAGGCGATCAGCCCGAGGTTGATGCCCGGGGTCAGCTCGCCGGCGAACTCCTTGGCCGCCACTTCGGCCGCGGCCATCCGGTTGGGTTCGACGTCGGTGGCCCGCATGGACTGCGAGACGTCGATGACGAGCATGACGACCGCGCGGTTACGCGGAATCCGGACATCGTGGGTCGGGCCGGCCATCGCGATCGTGAACAGCAGCAGCGACGCCACCAGCAGGATCGCCGACAGGTGACGCCACCGGGTGGGTTGTTTGGGCGCAACGCTTTCCAGCAGCTCCATGTTGGCGAACCGCAGCATGCGTCGCTGGCGGGCCACCTGGGCGATGACGTACAGCGCAGCCAGCGCCAGGATCACCAGCAGGAACAGGAAGAACCACGCGTGGGCGAACCCGGAGAGCGTCATCGGCCCGAGTAACGGCAATGTCATAGCAGACCCGTCTTGCTGTTAAGGCCCGCCTCGGAGAAAGCGCGAGTCACTGGCGCCCCGCCAGTGCACCGCGTCGGCGGGATTCGACGAAACGGACGATGTCGGCGATCCAATCTCGATCAGTTCGCAGCGACAGCAGCGGCGCCCCGCAGCTGCGCAGGGTACGGGCCACGTCGGCGCGATGCGCCGCGGCAGCTTTGGCGAAGTCGTCGCGCAGCTGCTCGTCGATGGTGAATTCACGCGAGCGCCCGGATTCGGCGTCCTGCAGGATGCACATCGCCGACGTCCGGCAGCTCGACGTCGCGAGGGTCGAGCATCTCGATGCCGAGCACCTCGTGGCGGGCGCGCGATCGCACGCAACGGCCGCATCCAGTTGATCGGGCCGAGGAAGTCGCTGATGATCACCGCCATCCCGCGGCGGCGCTCCGGACGGCGTAACGCGTCGATGGCCACCGACAGGTCGCCACGCACCCCGACCGGAGCCTTCGGCATGGTGGCGATGGTGCGCAGCAGCGTCTGCTCGTGCTGACGCCCAGAGCGGGCCGGTACGCGAGTTACCCTCTCGCCGTTGGCAATCAACGCACCGAGCCGGTTTCCACCGCCGCTGTTGAGGAACGTGATGGCAGCCGCGGCGGCCACCGCCAGGTCGCGCTTCTCGCAGACCGCCGTGCCGAAGTCCAGGCTCGCCGACAGGTCGACCACCAACCAGGTTTCCAGTTCGCGGTCGGCGATCATCTGCCGGACGTGCGGGTGGCTGGTACGCGCGGTGACCGCCCAGTCCATCCGGCGCACGTCGTCGCCGGGCTGATACTCGCGCGACTCCCCCGGCTCCGATCCCGGGCCCGGGATCAGGCCGAGGTGGTCGCCGTGCAGCACACCGTCGAGCTTGCGTTTGACCGTGAGCTCGAGGGTCCGCAGCGCCGCCGACAGCTTGGGGTCGTCGATGTTGCCCGCGCTGCATCGACGGCGGACGGTTGGCCGCAGACGAGTCCGCTGCGGAGTTGCTATCGGTCACCGACCGCTAGCCGCACCCGCGGCCTGCATCGCCGGAGGCACCGAATGACCTTGCTGCGGAACGGCATTCACCTGCGGCATCCCGATGGTCTGCAGCACCCGGTTGATGACGATCTCCGACGAGATTTCGTCGGCCAGCGCGTCGTAGGTGAGCACCAGCCGGTGCCGGAGCACGTCGGGGATCACCTCGACGATGTCTTGCGGGATCACGTAGTCGCGGCCGCGCACCAACGCCAGCGAACGCGAAGCGGCGATGATGCCCAGCGAGGCACGCGGCGACGCGCCGAACGAGATCCAGCTCTTGACGTCGTTCATCCCGAGTTGCTCGGGGTGACGGGTGGCGGTGACGACACGTACGACGTAGTCGACCAGCGCGTGATGGACGAAGTTGTTCGCGGCGAGATCCTGCAACCGCAGCAGGTCACCGGTGTCCAGGATCTGCTTGGGCTCCGGCGGCTTCACGCCCATCCGGTAGATGATCTCGCGCTCTTCCTCGGGCGACGGGTAGCTGACGTTGATCTTGAACAGGAAGCGGTCCCGCTGCGCCTCGGGCAGTGGGTAGACGCCCTCGTGCTCGATCGGGTTCTGGGTGGCCATCACCAGGAACGGGTTGGGCAACGGGAATCTCTTGCCACCGATCGACACCTGGCGCTCCTGCATGACCTCCAGCAGAGCCGACTGCACCTTGGCCGGTGCACGGTTGATCTCGTCGGCGAGCAGGAAGTTGGCGACCACCGGGCCGAGTTCGGTGTCGAACTCCTCTTTGCCCTGCCGGTAGATGCGGGTACCGATGATGTCGGTGGGCACCAGGTCGGGGGTGAACTGGATGCGGGCGAACGTTCCGCCGACCACCTTCGCGAAGGTCTCCACGGCCAGGGTCTTGGCGACACCGGGCACACCCTCGAGGAGAACGTGGCCCTTGGAGAGCAGGCCGACAAGCATCCGCTCGACGAGCTGATCCTGGCCCACGATGATCCGTTTGACCTCGAAGATCGCCCGCTCCAAGGTGTGCACCTCGGCCGCCAAGCCCGTTACCGCCACCGCTGGGGGCCGCGTGCGCAGGTGCCGTCGAAGCGCTGCCCGGACCCGAGTAACCGCTGGTGCCCGGCGGCGGCCCGCCTGCTGATGTCATCGATTACCCTCCACGGCTCAACCTTCCAAGACTCAATCAGACACGACTGCTCGCACCACGAACATCGCGGGGCAGCGGCGTGCCCTGGTTCAACTATTCCAGGCCACTTGGGATCCGTCGACGTGGCCGCCCGCCCGGCGACTTCAGGCAGCCGTGCGTCAGTACTCGATGATCCGGGTCAGGAACGGCGTCATGCCACCCTTGCGGACCGGGCTGACCGTGACCTTGCCCGCACTGCCGGACGCCTCCAGCATCTGCCCGTTGCCCAGATAGATGGTGACGTGCTGGCCTCCGCCCGGGCCGTAGAAGATCAGGTCGCCGCGCTTGGCCTGCGAGGGCGGGATGTGCCGACCGGCCTTGTACTGGTCACCGGAGAACCTCGGCAGCAGCACGCCCACCCCGGCGAAGCTGTAGCGAACCAGGCCCGAGCAGTCGAAGCCGACGACATTGGCGCCGGAGTCGATGCCCTTGCTCGGCGCGTTGGGAGTGCCGCCACCCCACGAATACGGCACACCCATCTGCGAGGAGCCGCGGCGGATCACATATTCGACGGCCTGCCGGCCGTAGACCCGCGGTATCCCGTTGGCGCTGGTGCTGGCCGGACTACCACCCAGGTTGATTCCAAGGCCGCTGAGGAACTGCTGTCCCAGGCCGAGCGTCGTCTGGGTGGCCTGGGCGGTGGCCTGCAGCGACTGGTTGGCCATGGCCACCGGGTCGCCCGGCGCGCCCGCGCTGATCGTCGGCGGCAGCGTGGGGTCCCACGCGCCGTCCTCGGCGTTGGCGGGAGCCGCCAGTCCGATCAGCAGGGTGAAGGCGGCCAGCACCGGCCAGACCAGCCTGGTCCGGCGCAGACCGTGAGAGTCGGTAAACCCTTGGCGCATAGATCCTTTCAACGCGTCAGTACTCGATGTAGCGGACTACGAATGGCGTCATGCCGCTGGTGCGGACCGGAGCGATCCGGACCTTCAGTCCGACGTCGGGAGCCTCGAGCATCTGCCCCTGCCCCAGATAGATCGTCACGTGCTGGCTGCCGCCGGGGCCGTAGAAGATCACGTCGCCGCGGCGCATCTGCGAGGCCGGGATCTTGCGGCCCAGGTCGTACTGCGCGCCCGAGTAGTGCGGCAACTTGATGCCCACACCGGCGAACGCATAGAGCACCAGGCCGGAGCAGTCGAAGCCGGTGGTGCCCGAGCCGGAACCGATGCCCTTACCCGGGCCGGCCGCGGTGCCACCACCCCACGAGTACGGGACGCCGATCTGCGAGCCGGCCACGGCGGATCACGTACTCGGATGCCTGCCGGCCGTAGACCCGCGGGATCTTGCCGTTGGTGAAACCCGTTGGCGTCGGGGCCAATCCGAGCTGCTGCAGGAAGCTGCGGCCCATGTTGGAGGTGACTTCCGACGAGGTCGACATCGTCCCGAGGACCTTGTTGAGAATCGCGACCGGGTCACCGGGCACGTTGGCGCTGGGCACCTGCGGCAGCGTCGGGTCCCACGCGCCGTCCCAGTTACCACCGTTGCCGTGCGGCCGGTTGGGCGAGCCCGGCGCCGCCGGGTCCCATCGGTCTCCGGGGGACGACGCCGCCCGCTGCCCGGCATCCGGTCCGCCCGCGGATGCCGACCAATTGCGGGCGGCGTCGAGTCTTGTTTGGGCCGCGTTCCGTTCGTCGGCCAGTCGAGTGACTTCTTGCTGTTGCTCGCCGAACTTGCGCTGGGCGCCGGTCAGCGCCGCCACCGCGGCGTTCTGGCTCGATTGCGCGTCCCCGACGGCCTTGTCGGCCTTCTGCTTGGCCAGCCGCGCGGTGGATTCCTTGTTCAGTTGCTCGGTGCGGGCGCGCTGCAGGTTGTCCATCACCTGCTGCGAACTGGCGGCCAGGGTCTGGCCGGCGGCCGCGGTCGCGATCATGTCGTCGGGATTCTTGGCCGTGAGGTAGCCGTCCGACGGGCCGTTGACGTAGCTGGCGACCGCGAAACGGTCGAATCGCTTCTGCGCGGCGGCAATTGCGACGTCTGCGTCCTTGACCGAATGCTGGCTGGTTTCGACATCATGTTGTGCGGCCGCGGCGTTGTCGCGCGCCGTCTCGACATCGACGACCGCCTTGTTGACGCTTTCTTCCTCGGTCTGGATCTGCGCGTTGAGATCCTGCAGGCGCTGATTGGCCTGGGCCACCTCGGCGATCAGCTTGGCCATCGTGTCCGGGTCGGCGTTGGCCAGACCAGGCGTGCCCAGGAGCAGTGCCACGCTGAGCACCGCCGGGCCGAGCCGGAGGGTGAACGGTGTCGCCAATCGGACAGACGAGCCGCGGCAGTTGCGTCTCATTCGACTCGGGTCTCCTTGGCTCAACGCGGGGCGGGCGGCGCTGGAAATTCGGGCCCCAGTTATCACTGGAAGCACGAATAAACCAAATGCATCCTCTGCACCGTAAGTCACATCTGACCCAGTGGAAACTTATGTCACAAACTACAAGTCTGTTCTTCTGAGAACTGTGACCCTACGGTGACATGAGTAATTTGCCCGCGTTTGCGGTGAGGACGTCGGCGCTATGCGACACAAGCGGAATAACGCCGCGTTAGGCGCGGTGATCGGCGCCTTCTGCGGACGGCCTTGGCACTCTCGGTTGATGTTGCTGAACGCTTGGCGCGCAATTGCATGAACCGGGCTCCGACGACGGTCGCCAGTACCCCGATCAGTACGACGATGGTGAAAGTGGTCCACGGGAACTGCGGCGTCTCGAGTTGATGCAGGACATTCTGCGCGGAAACCACCGTATTGCCGGTCTTGGCATGGTCTTCGCCGATCTCCAGAGTCGCGCGCGGAAAGTGCGTGCTGTAGGTGCCGACGAAGTTCGGGCTGAGCACCAGCACGGTGGCGTCGGGATGTTGGGAGCCGATCACCGTCGCGATGTCCCGCAGCGGGGTGTCGTTCGGCGGGTTGTGGTCGAGCACCACGATCTTCAGATCGATGTTGTGCTCGTGAGCTTGGTTGATCAGGTCGAGCAGGGCCGGCGCGACGGCCGGCGGCGCGCTGATGTTCCCCGCGCTGACCTGTTGCTGGACGACGGTCAGGCAGTCGTCGGGCTTGGTCGCCGGATCGAGACCGACGGTGCCGCAGATTTCACCCGGTATATAGAGCGGCGCGTGCGGGGTGGTCACGGATGGAACGGTACCGCCTGACGACGCCGGCGTGACAACAGGTGGCCGGGCTAAGAAAAGGAGGTTTTCGGGTCCGGCGCAATGCAGGACAAGCGTACTGTTAGACTCGTGAGCGCCCGTCGACACGGCCCGTCGGCGAGCAGAACGAGCGCGAGGTCGCAGAGCGCGGCGCCGAGCCGGGCGCAGCGGGTCGCCGCCGACAATTAGATCTCGGGAGTTGATGTGAGCAGCAAAGATTCGGTGAATTCATTCGGAGCCCGCGACACCTTGAAGGTCGGCGGGGACAGTTACGAGATCTACCGGTTAGACGCGGTTCCGGGTACGGAGAAGCTTCCCTACAGCCTGAAGGTCCTCGCCGAAAACCTGCTGCGGAACGAAGACGGCAGCAACATCACCAAGGACCACATCGAGGCGATCGCCCAGTGGGATCCCAAGGCCGAGCCCAGCATCGAAATCCAGTACACGCCCGCCCGCGTCGTGATGCAGGACTTCACCGGAGTGCCCTGCATCGTCGACCTGGCCACCATGCGGGAGGCCATCGGCGACCTGGGCGGCGACGCCGACAAGGTCAACCCGCTGGCCCCGCCGACCTGGTGATCGACCACTCGGTGATCGCGGACCTGTTCGGCACGCGCCGACGCGTTCGAGCGCAACGTCGAGATCGAATACGAGCGCAACGGCGAGCGCTACCAGTTCCTGCGCTGGGGGCAGGGCGCGTTCGACGACTTCAAGGTGGTGCCGCCGGGCACCGGCATCGTGCACCAGGTCAACATCGAGTACCTGGCCAGTGTGGTGATGACCCGCAACGGGCTGGCCTACCCCGACACCTGCGTCGGCACCGACTCGCACACCACGATGGTCAACGGCCTGGGCGTGCTGGGCTGGGGCGTCGGCGGCATCGAGGCCGAAGCCGCGATGCTCGGTCAGCCGGTGTCGATGCTGATCCCCCGGGTCGTCGGCTTCAAGCTGACCGGCGAGATCAAGCCGGGCGTCACCGCGACCGATGTGGTGCTCACCGTCACCGAGAAGCTGCGCAAGCACGGCGTGGTCGGCAAGTTCGTCGAGTTCTACGGCGAGGGCGTGGCCGAGGTGCCGTTGGCCAACCGCGCCACCCTGGGCAACATGAGCCCCGAATTCGGTTCCACCGCAGCGATTTTCCCGATCGACCAAGAGACCATCGACTACCTGAAGTTCACCGGCCGCAAGCCGACGAGCAGGTTGCCCTGGTCGAGGCCTACGCCAAAGAGCAGGGCCTGTGGCACGACCCGAAGCACGAGCCGGAGTTCTCCGAATACCTCGAGCTCGACCTGTCCGAGGTGGTGCCGTCGATCGCCGGCCCGAAGCGGCCGCAGGACCGAATCGTGTTGTCGGACGCCAAGTCCACGTTCCGTAAGACAGATCCCCGACTACGTCGGCGACGACTCCGGACAAGAAGGACTACTCCAAGCTCGACGAGGACGATCGACGAGACGTTCCCGGCCAGCGACCCGGGTCAGCCGACCAACGGCCACGCCGACGACCACGCCACCCCGGTGCATGTCGGCCGCCAAGCATGCCAACGGCCGGGTGACCAATCCGGTGCGCGTCAAATCCGACGAGCGTGGCGAATTCGTGCTCGACCACGGCGCGGTGGTGATCGCCGCGATCACCTCGTGCACCAACACCTCCAACCCCGAGGTGATGCTGGGCGCGGCGCTGCTGGCCCGCAACGCCGTGGAAAAGGGACTGACCTCCAAGCCATGGGTGAAGACCTCGATGGCGCCGGGCTCGCAGGTCGTCACCGACTACTACGACAAGGCCGGCCTGTGGCCCTATTTGGAGAAGCTCGGCTTCTACCTGGTCGGCTACGGATGCACCACCTGCATCGGCAACTCCGGCCCACTGCCCGAGGAGATCTCGAAGGCGATCAACGACAACGACCTTACCGTGACCGCGGTGCTGTCGGGCAACCGGAACTTCGAGGGCCGCATCAACCCCGACGTGAAGATGAACTACCTGGCCTCGCCGCCACTGGTGGTCGCCTACGCGCTGGCCGGCATCGCATGGACTTCGACTTCGACTCCGACCCGCTCGGGCACGGACAAGCGACGGCAATGATGTCTATTTGAAAGACATCTGGCCGTCGCAGAAGGACGTCTCGGACACCATTGCCTCGGCGATCAACCAGGAGATGTTCGTCAAGAACTATGCCGACGTGTTCAAGGGCGACGAGCGCTGGCGCGACCTGCCGACCCCGAGCGGCAACACCTTCGAGTGGGGCCGAGGACTCGACGTATGTGCGCAAGCCACCGTACTTCGAGGGCATGCCGGCCGAACCGGAGCCGGTGCGCGACATCAGTGGCGCCCGGGTGCTGGCGCTGCTCGGCGATTCGGTGACCACCGACCACATCTCCCCCGCAAGCAGCATCAAGCCGGGAACGCCGGCGGCGCAATACCTCGACGAGCACGGCGTAGAGCGCAAGGACTACAACTCCTTCGGTTCGCGGCGCGGCAACCACGAGGTGATGATCCGCGGCACGTTCGCCAACATCCGGTTGCGCAACCAGTTGCTCGACGACGTCTCGGGCGGCTATACCCGCGACTTCACCCAGGATGACGCGCCCGCAGGCCTTCATCTACGATGCGGCGCAAAACTATGCGGCACAAGACATTCCGCTGGTAGTGCTCGGAGGTAAGGAGTACGGCTCGGGCTCGTCACGCGACTGGGCGGCCAAGGGCACGCAGCTGTTGGGAGTCCGTGCGGTGATCACCGAATCGTTCGAGCGCATCCACCGGTCGAACCTGATCGGCATGGGCGTGATCCCGCTGCAGTTCCCGGAGGGCAAGTCGGCCGAAGTCGTTGGGCCTGGACGGCACCGAGGTCTTCGACATCACCGGCATCGAGGAGCTCAACGACGGCAAGACGCCGAAGACGGTGCACGTCAAGGCCGCCAAAGATGGCGGAAAGACCGTCGAATTCGACGCCGTGGTGCGCATCGACACCCCCGGTGAAGCCGACTACTACCGGAACGGCGGCATCTTGCAGTACGTGTTGCGCAACATGCTCAAGGCCAGTTAGTCCGACGGGGGCGCAGCAGCCGTTGCCCAAGGTCAGCCAGGACCATCTGGAGGCCCGGCGCCGTCAGATCCTTGACGGCGCCCGCGGCTGCTTCGCCGAGTTCGGCTACGACGGAGCAACAGTGCGCCGCCTCGAGCAGGCGATCGGCTTGTCGCGGGGTGCGATCTTCCACCACTTCCGCGACAAGGACACGCTGTTCTTCGAGTTGGCGCACGAGGACGCCGAGCGGATGGCCGATGTCGCCTCGCGCGAAGGTCTGGTCCAGGTGATGCGTGACATGCTGGCGGCGCCCGAGCAGTTCGACTGGCTTGCCACACGATTGGAGATCGCCCGAAAGCTGCGCCACGAGCCGGAGTTCAACAAGGAGTGGACCGACCGGTCAGCGGAGTTGGCGGCGGCGACGATCGAGCGCCTGCGTCGGCAGAAGCTGGCCGGCCGGGTTCGCGACGACATTCCCAGTGAGGTGCTGCAGTGCTACCTGGACCTGGTTCTCGACGGGCTGGTGGCCAAGGTGGCCTCCGGTGAAGACACTCAGTTGCTCACCGCTGTCCTCGATCTGGTCGAGGGCTCGGTCCGGCAGAGCTAGCTCGTCGCGGAACTAATGCGTTCGGGTGCGGTGGTTGGGTCCGCCGCGACTGCGCATCGTGGTGCCAGACTCCCGCAGCATGCTGTGGATCGATCCGTACGATCTGCCGGTCGACCCGACCAGTGTACGAATGCTGGCTCCGCCCTCGTAAGCACTGCGCAATTCGCGCAGCACCTGATCGCGCGGCTTTTTCGATTTCCTCATCGGCCCCTCCCCGATTGAACTCAGATCCCCAAAGCACACAGAGTAGGAAGCCGGGTCGGCTGGCGGGCCGAATTGACGAAATCCCCTGCTACAGCCCGAAGACAGCGGCGCAGCGGTCAGGCCAGCTCGATGAGATCCCGGTATTCGTCGGACCAATGGTCCTCGGTTCCGTCGGGCAGCAGCACGACGCGTTGCGGGTCGAGCGCCTCGGCGGCACCCGGATCGTGGGTGACCAGCACGACCGCGCCGGCGTAGCTGCGCAGCGCGTCCAGCACCTGTTCGCGCGACGCCGGATCGAGGTTGTTGGTCGGCTCGTCGAGCAGCAACACGTTGGCCGTGGAAGCCACCAGACCGGCCAGCGCCAGCCGGGTCTTCTCACCGCCGGACAGCGTGCCGGCCGATTGCTCGAGTTGGCTACCGCTGAACATGAACGCGCCGAGCAGGCCGCGCAGCTCTTGCTCGCCGGAGTCGGGCGCGGCGTGGCGGATGTTCTCCCACACCGTCGCGGTGTCGTCGAGGGTGTCGTGCTCCTGCGCGAAATAGCCGATTTTCAAACCATGTCCGGGCTCCATCGTCCCGGCGTCGGGCTGCTCGACGCCGGCCAGCAGCCGCAGCAACGTCGTCTTGCCCGCGCCGTTGAGTCCGAGCACCACCACCCGCGAACCACGGTCGATGGCCAGATCGACGCCGGTGAAAATTTCCAGCGAGCCGTAGTTCTTCGTCAGCCCGGAGGCGGTCAGTGGTGTGCGTCCGCACGACGAGGGAGTGGGGAATTTGATCCTGGCCACCTTGTCGGCCACCCGCTCTTCGTCGAGTGCGGCCATCATCCGGTCGGCGCGGCGCAACATGTTCTGTGCCGCAACGGCTTTGGTGGCTTTGGCGCCCATTTTGGCGGCCTGGGCGCGCAGCGCGGTGGCCTTGCGTTCGGCGTTGGCGCGTTCGCGACGACGGCGCTGCTCGTCGGTGGCGCGGGCGTCGAGGTACTTCTGCCACCCCATGTTGTAGACGTCGGCCTCGCCGCGGACCGCGTCGAGAAACCAGACCCGGTTGACGACGTCGGCCAGCAGGTCGACGTTGTGGCTGATGACCACCAGGCCACCGGTGTGGTTGCGCAGGAAGTCCCGCAGCCAGCCGACCGAGTCGGCGTCGAGGTGGTTGGTCGGCTCGTCGAGCAGCAGCGTGGTGGCCGAGCCCGCACCGGTGTCGGATGCGGCGAACAGGATCCGGGCCAACTCCACCCGGCGGCGCTGACCGCCGGACAGGGTGCGCAACTGCTGGGTCAGGACGCGGTCGGGCAGCCCGAGGCTCGCGCAGATGCGGCCCGCTTCGCTTTCGGCGCCGTAGCCGCCGAGCGCGGCGAAGCGCTCCTCGAGTTGGCCGTATCGCCGGATCGCACGATCGCGCGCGGCGTCGTCGGCGACTTCGGCCATCAGCGCCTGCTGCTTCTCCAGATCGGTGAGCAGGCGTGTCCAGACCGCGCGCCGACAGCACCCGGTCGCGGGCGAGCACGTCGAGGTCGCCCTCTTTGGGATCCTGCGGCAGATAACCGATCTCGCTGGTACGGCGTGACGGTTCCCGCGTACGGCTCCCCCTCGCCGGCCAGGATGCGCAGCGTGGTGGTCTTGCCGGCGCCGTTGCGCCCGACCAGCCCGATTCGGTCCCCGGGCTGTATCCGCAGCGCCGGCCCGTCGGCGTAGAGGAGCGTGCGCGCACCTGCGCGGACCTCGAGGTCCGTAGCCGTGATCACGGTCACTCTCCTTGCACGGATTTATGGCTTGTCGTCGGTGAACACCGGCGGGCGCTGCTCGGCGCGCGCGGCAACTGCTTCTTCGAAGTTGCCGGTGAGCAGGCGGACGAAGAGCTGTCCAAGACCTTCGGCCTGCATGTGCCCTTCCAGGCTAGCGGCGTCCAGTCCACTCCATAGTGTGCGCTTGGTCAACTCGACGCCCGGCCGGGAGAACGCGGCGATGCGTTCGGCCATGTCGTAGCAGGTCTCCAGCAGCTGGTCCTCGGGGACGTGCCGGGATACCAGCCCGATGCGCTCGGCCTCCTCGGCGTCGACGTCGCGACCGGTCAGCATGATCTCGAACGCCCGCGATGAACCGATGGCCCGCGGCAGCAGATAGCTCAACCCCAGCTCGCTGGCGGTCAGCCCGTTGTTGATGCCCGCGGCCCGGAAATACGCTCCGTGCGCCGCGACGCGGATGTCGGCGGCCAGCGCCAGGCATAGCCCACCCCCGATCGCGGCGCCGTTCACCGCGGCTATCACCGGCTGGTGCAGCCGACGCAGAGCCAGGATGACCTCGTCGAGAATCGCCATGGAGCGCAGCGCATAGGTGGGCCGGGTGAGATCTTGCACGTGCGGAACCGAGCCGGCCGACTTGTGATCGGCGCCCGAGGAGAAACCTTTGCCGGCGCCGGTCAGCACCACAACCCGCACCGAATTGTCGTAGGTGATGTCTTCCAGCACCTCTTTGAGCGGCACCATGACGTCGAACGCCATGGAGTTCATCCGCTCCGGACGATTCAGTGTCACCAGCGCGACGTGCGGACGCGGGTGCTCGACGAGGACCATGTTCACCGTTGAACGGTAACGCCTGACGACGCCGCCGCCCGCGAAGTCAGCTCAGGATTGGTCGCTGTCCTGTGTCGCGACGGCCGCGTCGACGTCGAACGCCTTCAACTGCTGAACCAGGTCCTCCAACGCCGCGGGCGGCAGCGCGCCGGCCTGGTTGAAGATCAGCTTGCCTTTTTTGAAGGCCATCAGCGTGGGGATGGACCGGATCTGCGCGGCCGCGGCAAGGTCCTGTTCGGCTTCGGTGTCGACTTTGGCGTGCACCACGTCGGGGTGTTTGTCGGCGGACGCGGCGAACGTCGGAGCGAACTGTCGGCACGGCCCGCACCAGGACGCCCAGAAGTCGACGAGCACGACGTCGTTGCCGTTGACGGTTTCGTTGAACTGTGCGGCAGTGAGGTCTTGGGTAGTCACGCGCTGTTCAACGCGGCGCGCCGCCGCTGTGTTCCCAGGCGGCGTGGCGGGGCGCCCCGTGCCCGAGCTGGTTCACTGGATCTACAACGGGTAATCACTCGCGGCCCTTTTCCCGTGATAGGAGAAACGCTGATGTCTACCACCTCGCCTGAGCCTCGACTGACGTGGGCGGCGATTCTTTTGGTCATCGGGGCCGTTACTGCGTCGGCCGTCGCCTGCGACACATCGCCGCATGAGCAGGCCGCAAAACCCAACACATCGACAAACCCGACGGCCGGAGCGCCCAAGCCACCGCCCGCGCCCCCGATGCCCAAGGACCACATCGAAGGCCTGGTCAATTCGGTATCAGGCAACACGATCCACCTCACGCAGCGAAACAGAACCGCGGCCGCAGTGGACTTCTCACCGCAGACAACGGTGACCGAGCTCACCCCGGCGAAACTGCCCGACGTCACGGCCGGTAGTTGCATCGACGTGGAGGGCCGCCCGAACACCCCGCCCGGGGGCGCGATCACCGCGCAAGCCGTGACGATCAGCCCGGCCGTCGCCGGCAGATGCCCGCCGCCACCATCCGCCGACCCGGGAGCCGGTCCCGGCGTTTACGGCACGGTCGCGTCCGTCACGGGCAACACCATCGACATCACCGGCATCGATCCAACCGGCAAGCCCACCCATGCGAGTACGACTGTCGACGACACGACCACCTACACCAAGCACGCAGTCACCGACGCTCAGGCGATTGCGCAGGGCAAGTGCATGGCGGCGCAGGGAACAGACAACGGCGGCGTACTGCACGCGTTGACGATTGATCTCGAACCATGTCCGCCGATGGGCCGCCCGCGTCACCACTTCCACTTCCCCCATCTACCCCACCTCCACCACTTTTAGAGCCGAATCCCCACGGTGGCACTAGTTCTCACGACGCGGTATGCACAGCGCAGTCTCAGTCGGGCACAAGCCTGCGCTTAGCGTCGGCATCCATCGTGAAAATCGTTGCCAGCGTTGGTCTGCACACCGCGACCGACGATCGAAAGGACTTCGATGCCCGCTACCATCCCGGCAGCCCGACTGTCTCGCTTCGCCATCCTCGCGGTCACCAGCGCCACCGCGTTGTCCCTCGCCGCATGCGGCAGCTCGAACGATGCCAAGCCGAATTCGGCGAGCCCGAGCAGGCCCGCTCCCGCCTCCTCGTCCGCACCGTCGGCGAAGGGCGAGGGGAAGAACTGGGTCAAGGGTCTGATCGACTCGATCTCCGGCAGCACAATCCAGGTCAGCCAGCGATCGGGGTCCGCGACGGTCGACTTCTCGCCGTCGACGACGGTCTCTGAGCTCGGCTCGGCTCAATTGACGGACATCGTTACCGGCAACTGCGTCAGTGTGCCTCCCGACCGTCGCGGCGACTCGCCCGGCGGAAACGCGATCACCGCCCGATCGGTACGGATCAGCAGCGCAATCGACGGCACATGCCCGGAGCCTAAGCAGTCTGCCCGGCATCTCCAAACGAGTGGCCAGGTGGCCTCGGTCGCGGGCAACACGATCACCCTGAATGGCGCCGACCCGAGCGGCAACTCGTCGCAAACCGCCGTGACGGTCACGCAGACCACCAAGTACACGAAGAAAACGGCCACCGACGCGCAGGCGATCACCCAAGGCAAATGCATTGTGGCGCAAGGTACCAAGGACGGCGGCGGTGCACTGCAGGCGACGGCGATCACCGTCCAGCCGGCCGACAATGGCCAGTGCCCGCAGCCGGGCCATGAGCGCCACCGGCACTAATACGACCGGGGCAGTCCTGAGTGACGCCGGCGCGGCGAGGCAGTTATTTCTTGCCGCGCCAAGCGCGTTCGAACGGTAACCGCCATGAGCGTGGGGCGATCAGTGGATGGACCGCGTTGGGTCCCCATGAATCGATGTCGTAACTACGTACCGGCGGCGGATCCTCGAGCAACGGCGCCGAGACCTCCCAGAGCCGTTCGATGCCCTCGGCGGTGTTGTACAACGTGCGGTCGCCGCGCATCGCGTCCAGAATCAGCCGTTCGTACGCTTCCAGGACGTCGCTGGCATGGCCGCTCTCCTCCATGGTGAACTGCAGGCTGAGCTTGTCCAGCTTCATGCCCGGCCCCGGCCGCTTGCCGTAAAACGACAGCGACATCTTGGACACGTCGGCGAGGTCGAAGGTCAGGTGATCCGGACCCTTTTGTCCCACACCGGATCCCGGCGGGAACATGCTTCGGGGCGGCTCATGGAAAGCGATCGAGATGATGCGCTGGCCTTCGGCCAAACCCTTGCCGGTGCGCAGGAAGAACGGCACTCCCGCCCAGCGCCAGTTATCGATTTCGCATTTGAGCGCGATGAACGTCTCGGTGTCCGATTCCGGCGATACGCCCGGCATGTCGCGGTAGCCGCGGTATTGCCCGCGGACCACGTGGGCGGTGTCGAGCAGGCGCATCGAGCGGAACACCTTGTTCTTCTCGCTGCTGATGGCGTCCGATGCCAACTCGGTGGGTGGTTCCATCGCCACGAACGCCAAGATCTGGAACAGGTGGGTGACGACCATGTCCTTGAATGCGCCGACGGATTCGTAGAATTGGGCCCGGTTTTCGACGGTGAGCCGCTCGGGAACATCGATCTGAATGTGATCGATGAACTGGCGGTTCCAGATCGGCTCGAACAATCCGTTGGCGAACCGAAAGGCGAGAATGTTCTGCGCGGCTTCTTTGCCGAGGAAGTGGTCGATCCGAAAGATCTGTTCCTCGTCGAATCGCTCGTGGATGGCCTTGTTGAGTTCCTGCGCGCTTTTCAGGTCGACACCGAACGGCTTCTCCATGATGACCCGCGAGTTCTCCGCCAGGTCCGCCTTGTGGAGGGTGTCCATCACTGCCATCACGGCTTTGGGCGGGACGCTCAGGTAGTGCAGCAAATGCACTTCGCCACCGAGCGCCTCGGTCTGTTCGGCTACGGCGCTCGCCAGCGCTTCTGGGCCGTTTTGCTGGGGGACGAAGGTCAAATTGTCGATGAACTGCTCGAAGAGCTCATCGGAAACCGCGTGGTGAGCGAACTCCTTGCACGCCTTGTGCGCCTGTTTGCGGAACGCGTCCGTGTCAATCTCGTCGAGTGACGTTCCGATGACCCGCATCTCGGGAGCAAGCTTCGAACACGACAGGTGAAGTAAACCCGGCAGAAGCTTTCGCTGTGCCAAATCGCCTGTGGCGCCGAACATTACGACGACATGCGGAGGAACCTTAGTTCCTGACGGTGTAGGCCCGGGAGATTTCACGGTATCCGTCACATAGTCGATGGTAGCCAAGGGTGCACGGTTTTAAACCCTAAGCAGGTGAATACTGAGCGCGGCCCTGGCCAGCGACACGATGACCACCGGGGGCGCAGATGACCGCGGCCCCGGTGGTCTCCGTCACTGACCGTCAATTACCACCGGGCCGTCAGGCGGAACCTGGTACCAGCCCCGCTCGTCCCCGTACCGCCAGCCGCATGGCGTGACCTGAAACTTCGTACCATCATCGCCGCCGTACCCCGCGCACTTGGGCCCCGTGGGGTCAGGTCCGGGTGCCGGGGCAGGGTCTGCATTAGCCACCCCGGTGCCCAGCAGCGCGGTAGCTGCGCAGAACGCGGCGACAACCAACTTCTTCTTCAACATGCGATCTCCACTCTGGCTCTGACTGGTGTCCCAATTCTGAAGGAGATCTCCGGCTCGCGCGACACATAGACCAGCGACAGCCGACGGCTTAACACGACGTTTACAGCAGGTCAGACGGTGAAGCCCAGCGCACGCAACTGATCGCGGCCATCGTCGGTGATCTTGTCCGGGCCCCACGGTGGATTCCACACCCAGTTAATCCGCAGCTCGTCGACCAGACCCGCGCCGATCAGCGCGTTGCGTGACTGGTCTTCGATGACGTCGGTCAGCGGGCAGGCCGGCGACGTCAACGTCATGTCGATCAGCGCGACGGTCCCCTCCTCCGCGTCTTCGACGTTCACGCCGTAGACCAATCCCAGGTCGACGACGTTGATGCCCAACTCGGGGTCGACGACGTCACGCATCGCCTCCTCGATGTCACCGAGCAGTTCGTTGTCCGGTGCTGCAATCTCACTCACCTTGTAACCTCCTCCACGTCGTGGCTCGCCTGGACCAACGCATCCTTGAATGCCATCCAGCCCAGCAGCGCACATTTGACCCGAGCCGGGTATTTGGCAACGCCGGCGAATGCCACCCCGTCGCCCAGTACGTCCTCGTCGCCCTCGACGTTTCCGCGCGACGACACCATCTCGCTGAACGCGGTGACGGTCTTCAATGCCTGCCCCACGCTCTGGCCGATCACCTGCTCGGTGAGGACGGACGTGGCTGCCTGGCTGATCGAACAGCCCTGGCCGTCATAGGAGACGTCGTCGACCGTCTCACCGTCAGCCGACAGTGCCACCCGCAGGGTGATCTCGTCGCCGCACACCGGGTTCTTGTGATAGACCTCGGCGCCGAACGGCTCGCGCAGACCGCGGTGCTGCGGATGCTTGTAGTGATCGAGGATCACTTCCTGATACATCTGCTCAAGACGCATGACGGCTCACGCCCCGCCGAAGAAATCGATGGCGCGGCGGACTCCGGCGACCAGCCGGTCGACCTCGTCCACGGTGTTGTAGATCGCGAACGATGCGCGGGCCGTGGCCGCGACCTCGAACCGGCGGTGCAGGGGCATTGCGCAGTGGTGGCCGACCCGAACGGCGACCCCTTCGTCGTCGAGCACCTGGCCGACATCGTGGGCGTGCACGCCGTCGACCACGAAAGACACTGGCGAGCCCCGGTTTTCCAAGGTCTTGGGACCGATGATCCGCACCTCGTCAATACCGGACAGTCCGTCGATCGCGGCGGCGACCAGTTCGCGCTCGTGGGCTTCGACGGTCGGCATGCCGATGGCGCCGAGGTAGCGCGCCGCCTCACCCAGGCCGACCACCTGGGAGGTCATCGGCGTGCCGGCCTCGAAACGCTGCGGCGGTGCGGCGTATGTCGTGGCGTCCATCGTCACCGTCTCGATCATCGAGCCACCGGTGATGAATGGCGGCAGCGCACCGAGCAACTCGGCGCGGGCGTAGAGCACACCGATTCCGTTGGGGCCCAGCATCTTATGCCCGGAGAACGCGCCGAAATCGACGTCGAGAGCGTGAAAGTCGACCGGCTGATGCGGCACGGACTGGCAGGCATCCAACACGGTCAGGGCACCGACGGCCTTGGCCCGCGCGACCAGCTCGGCAACCGGGGCCACCGCGCCGGTCACGTTCGAATGATGGCTGAAGGAAACCACTTTGACGCGTTGGTCGAGCTGCAGTGAATCCAGGTCGATGCGACCGTCGTCGGTCGACGCCGATACCAGCGCAACGTGGCGCCTGTGCGCCGGGCCAGCTCCTGCCACGGGACGAGGTTGGCGTGGTGCTCGAGTTCGGTGACCACAATGACGTCACCGGGTCCGACGGCATCATCGAAGCGGTTGTCGCCCAGCACGTAAGACACCAGGTTGAGCGATTCGGTGGCGTTCTTGGTGAAGACCAGCTCCTCGGAATCGGCACCGACGAACGCCGCGATGTCGGCGCGGCCCTGCTCGTAGGCGTCGGTCGCCTCTTCCATCAGCTGGTGCGCGCCGCGGTGCACCCCGCCGTTGGAGGTGAGCAGGAATTCCCGCTCGGCATCGAGAACCTGGAGCGGACGCTGCGACGTCGCTCCGGAATCCAAGTACGCCAGTTGTTTTCCACCCCGCATGACGCGGTGCAGGATCGGGAAGTCGGCCCGGATCGCGGCGAGATCCACCGCCGGCGAGTGAGTGGCCGAAACCGTCATGTCAGGCCCCTGCGGTGGCCGTCCGCGACGATCGCAAGCTCGGCGAAGCCGGGCGCAGCTGGTCGTCGCCGTCGGTGTGGGCGAAGCGTTCGTAACCGTGTTCTTCGAGCTCATCGGCCAACTCCGGGCCGCCCGATTCGACGACCCGGCCACCAACGAAGACGTGCACGAACTGCGGGCGGATGTAACGCAGGATTCGGGTGTAGTGCGTAATGAGCAGGACGCCGCCGTCCTCAGCTTCGGCGTACCGGTTGACGCCCTCGCTGACCACCCGCAGCGCGTCGACGTCCAGACCGGAGTCGGTCTCGTCGAGGATCGCGATCTTGGGCTTGAGCAAGCCCAGTTGCAGGATCTCGTGGCGCTTCTTCTCACCACCGGAGAAACCTTCGTTGACACTGCGCTCGCCGAAGGCCTGGTCGATGTCCAGGTCCTGCATGGCGGCCTTGACCTCTTTGACCCAGTGCCGCAGCTTGGGCGCCTCGCCACGGACCGCGGTCGCCGCCGACCGCAGGAAGTTCGACATCGACACACCGGGGACCTCGACCGGGTACTGCATGGCCAGGAACAAGCCGGCTCGGGCGCGCTCGTCGACGCTCATCTCGAGGACGTCCGCACCGTCGAGCGTGATCGACCCGGAGGTGACGGTGTACTTGGGATGGCCGGCGATGGCGTAGGACAGCGTCGACTTGCCGGACCCGTTCGGGCCCATCACGGCATGGGTCTCCCCGGAGCGCACCGTCAGGTTGACGCCCTTGAGGATCGGCACTTCCTCACCCTCGGGGGTGAACACCGAGGCGTGCAGGTCTTTGATTTCCAGAGTGGTCATGGTCAGTTACTTCTCTCGTAGTTCAGTTGACCCAGCGGTGATCGCTAGTTCTCGTTCAATGGCTTCGGTCAGGCGCTCGCGCACGGCGGGGACGGCGATCTTCGCGATGATCTCGTTGAAGAAGCCGCGCACCACCAAGCGGCGGGCCTGCGCTTCGGGGATGCCACGAGCACGCAGGTAGAACAGCTGCTCGTCGTCGAATCTTCCCGTGGCACTGGCATGTCCGGCGCCGGTGATCTCGCCGGTCTCGATCTCGAGGTTGGGCACCGAGTCCGCGCGGGCACCGTCGGTCAGCACCAGGTTGCGGTTGACCTCGAAGGTGTCCGTTCCTTCGGCCTCGGCGCGGATCAGTACGTCGCCGATCCAGACCGTGTGCGCATCCGGCTTGCCCGAATCCGGATCACCTTGCAGCGCACCCTTGTACAGCACGTCGGACTTGCAGTTCGGCTGTGAGTGGTCGACCAACAGCCGGGCCTCGAAGTGCTGACCGTCATCGGCGAAATAGGTGCCGAGCAGCTGCGCGTCGCCACCGGGTCCGTCGAAGCGGACGGTCGCCGTCGTGCGGACCACATCGCCGCCCAGCGTGACGTTGACATGTCCGAGCACCGCATCTTTGCCGAGGCGGGCGTGATGGGAGCTGACGTGCACCGTGTCGTCGGCCCAGTCCGCGATCCAGATGACGCCTACGCCCGCCGAATCGCCGACGATGATCTCGACGTTGTCGGCGTAGGTGCCGCTGCCCCGCAAGTCGACCACGACGATCGCCCGCGACAGTTCCTCGACGCGGATCTGCAGGTGCCCGTAGGCCACCGCGCCCTCGCCGGGTCCGGTGATCGAGACCTCGATCGGCTCGGCCACCTCGGTGTCCCGCGCGACAGTCACGATGGTCGCCGAGTTGAATGATGAGAAGGCTTGAGCGGCAACACGATCGGCGGGGACACCGCCCTGACCGAGCCGCTTGTCACCACGTCGTACCGTTTCGACGGTGACGCCCGGCCGCTCGGTGACCTCGATCGTCGCGGTTCCGGTCGCCGGCGCGGAGCCGTCGTGCAGTCCTCGCAGCCGTTTGAGCGGAGTGAAGCGCCACAGCTCGTCGCGGCCACCGGGAACCTCGAACGCGTTGACGTCGAACGAGGAGAACAG
Source organism: uncultured Actinomycetota bacterium (assembly GCA_963796825.1). Taxonomy (GTDB): domain Bacteria; phylum Actinomycetota; class Actinomycetes; order Mycobacteriales; family Mycobacteriaceae; genus Mycobacterium. The sequence goes on along the minus strand of CAWCNE010000001.1, from coordinate 470,804 downwards.
CTCGCCCTTGTTGGCAGCGGCCAGGGCTGAACCCTCAACCGCTTCAGTCAATCCCGCCACTAGCCGACCGAGCCTTCCATCTGCAGCTCGATCAGCCGGTTGAGCTCGAGGGCGTATTCCATCGGCAGTTCCTTGGCGATCGGCTCGACGAAGCCTCGCACCACCATCGCCATCGCTTCGTCTTCGGTCAGCCCGCGGCTCATCAGATAGAACAGCTGGGTGTCGCTGACCTTGGATACGGTGGCCTCGTGGCCCATCGTCACGTCATCCTCGCGGATGTCGACGTACGGGTAGGTGTCACTGCGGCTGATCGTATCCACCAGCAGCGCATCGCATTTCACGCTGGAACGCGATCCGTGCGACCCCTTGTTCACCTGGACCAGCCCACGGTAAGAGGCGCGACCACCACCGCGGGCGACCGACTTGGACACGATATTGCTCGAGGTGTTGGGCGCCAGGTGCAGCATCTTGGCGCCGGTGTCCTGGTGCTGACCCTCGCCGGCGAATGCGACCGAGAGCACTTCACCCTTGGCGTATTCGCCGGTCATCCAGACCGCCGGGTACTTCATCGTGACCTTGGACCCGATGTTGCCGTCGACCCATTCCATGGTGGCGCCGGCCTCGGCCCGTGCTCGCTTGGTGACCAGGTTGTAGACGTTGTTGGACCAGTTCTGGATGGTGGTGTAACGGCAACGGCCACCGGGCTTCACGATGATCTCCACGACCGCGGAGTGCAGCGAGTCGCTCTTGTAGATCGGCGCGGTACAGCCCTCGACGTAGTGCACGTAGGCGCCCTCGTCGACGATGATCAGCGTCCGCTCGAACTGGCCCATGTTCTCGGTGTTGATCCGGAAGTAGGCCTGCAGCGGGATATCGACGTGCACGCCCGGCGGGACGTAGATGAACGATCCCCCACTCCAGACGGCGGAGTTCAACGCCGAGAACTTGTTGTCGCCGGCCGGGATCACCGTGCCGAAGTACTTCTGGAAGAGCTCGGGCTGCTCACGCAGCCCGGAGTCGGTGTCCAGGAAGATGACGCCCTGGGCCTCGAGATCCTCACGGATCGAGTGGTAGACCACCTCTGACTCGTACTGCGCCGCAACGCCGGAGACCAGTCGCTGCTTTTCCGCCTCGGGGATGCCGAGCTTGTCGTAGGTGTTCTTGATGTCCGCAGGCAGGTCGTCCCAGGTGGCGGCCTGCTTCTCGCTGGACCGCACGAAGTACTTGATGTTGTCGAAGTGGATCCCTTCGAGGTCGGATCCCCAGTTCGGCATCGGCTTGCGTTCGAAGATGCGCAACGCCTTCAATCGGTGCTCCAGCATCCACTCCGGCTCGTTCTTCTTTCCCGAGATGTCGCGCACGACCGCCTCAGAAAGACCCCGCCTGGCCGAGGCGCCGGCCACGTCGGAGTCCGACCAGCCGTAGCCGTAGCGACCCAACGAGGCGATCGTCTCCTCCTGGGTCAGCGTCTCGGCGTCCAGAGCCGTCTTGGCGACTTCCGGGGTGAGAGTCATAGCGACACTCCTTTGGTGCTCGTGGTGGCTTCGGCACGGGCTGTGCGCCGAAGTTCAGTCGGTGTGGCTTCAGCAGCGGCGAGCGGAACGTGGGTGGTGCAGGCGCAATCGCCGTTGACGATTGTCGCCAGGCGCTGCACGTGGGTACCGAGTACCTCCGCTATCGCCTGCTGCTCGGTTTCGCACAATTCCGGGAACTCCTCGGCGACGTGCGACACCGGGCAATGATGCTGACAGATTTGCACGCCGTGGATCGGACCCCCCACCTGCGTGGTGGTCGCGACGTACCCGGCTTTGGACAATGCGCCGGCGACTCGCTCGGCGGTGGCTTCGATCTCTTCGTCGGTGTCCGAGCCGGCCGCCTCGACACCGGACAGGATCGTGTCGATGCGCTGCCGCGCGAAGCGGCGAACCGCCTCCTCGCCGCCGATCTCCCGCAGTTGGCGCATCGCGGCCGAGGCCAGGTCGTCGTAGCTGTGGTCCAGCTTCGCGCGGCCGGTCGAGGTAAGCCGGTACCGCTTGGCCGGGCGTCCCCGCCCGGCTTGCTGCCATGGCGCGGCGGGTGCCGACTCGGCTTCACCCATGTCAATCAGCACGTCGAGGTGGCGTCGCACCCCGGCTGCGGACAACCCGAGTTGTTCGCCGATCTGCCCGGCGGTGATAGACCCGGACTCCAACAGCAACCGAATGACGGCGCTGCGGGTCTGACCGTCATGCGTCGCCGCAGCAGCTGCTGCTTCGGCGACGGGAACGGGGGGCGGGAATTTCACAACACCAGTGTGACGCAATTCCGCGGACGGGTCCAGCAAGGCTACCCTCTGCCGCGGTTGCGCTGGTCACACCTGACCGGTTCGGCAGTCCCCCGGCGGCGGCTCGGCACATGGCGGCGACCCGCTGCGCCCGGCTCCGCCACGCTGGCGATCGCCGCTACGCTGCTGTGATGGCAGACCGCCACCACTCGCTGAGTTCGTCGATCGCCAGCCTGCACGGCGACGAGCAGGCGGTGGGCCAACCCCTGAACAACTCCGAGCAGGTCGCGCTTCGTCGCACTCGGGTATTCGGCGCTACCGGCACCGTACTGATGGGCATCGGCGCACTCGGCGCCGGAGCCCGGCCGGTGGTCCAGGACCCGACGTTCGGGGTCCGGCTGCTCAACCTCCCGTCGCGGATCCAGACGGTATCGCTGACGATGACCACCACCGGCGCGGTGATGATGGCCCTGGCCTGGCTGATGCTGGGCCGGTTCGCGCTCGGCAAGCGGCGGATGTCGCGGGGCGACCTGGACCGCACCCTGCTGCTGTGGGTGCTGCCGCTGCTGATCGCGCCCCCGATGTTCAGCAAGGACGTCTACTCCTACCTGGCACAGAGCCGGATCTGCTGGCTGGGCCTCGACCCGTACCGGGTGGGTCCGGCGACCGGCCTGGGCCTCGGCCACGTCTTCACGCTGTCGGTGCCCAGCCTGTGGCGGGAGACCCCGGCGCCCTACGGGCCGCTGTTTTTGTGGATGGGCCGCGGCATTTCCGCGATGACCGGTGAGAACATCGTCGCCGCGGTGCTGTGTCATCGGCTGGTGGTCCTGCTCGGCGTCGGCCTGATCGTCTGGGCCACACCGCGACTGGCGCGTCGCTGCGGGGTGGCCGAAGTCACCGCGCTGTGGCTGGGGGCGGCCAACCCGCTGCTGATCATGCATCTGGTCGCGGGCATCCACAACGAGGCGCCGATGCTGGGGCTGATGCTGGCCGGCACCGAATTCGCGCTCCGTGGTGTCGACTCGACGCGCCCGCTGTGGCCTCGGCCGTGGCCGCGGGCCAGCGGCGACCGGGCGGACTGGACGCCGCTGGTCATGCTGCTGATCGGGGCGGTCCTGATCGTGCTGTCGTCGCAGATCAAACTGCCGTCGCTGCTGGCACTGGGCTTCGTGACGATGGCGTTGGCCCAGCGATACGGCGGAGGCCTCAAGGCGTTCTTGCTGACCGGCAGCTTGATGGCGGCGTTGTCGCTGGCGGTGATGGCGGCGGTCGGCTCGGCCAGCCGGCTGGGCTTCGGCTGGATCTACACCCTCGGGACGGCCAACGTGGTGCGCAGTTGGATGTCGCCACCGACGCTGCTCGCACTGGGCACCGGGCAGGCCGGGATTCTGCTGGGGCTGGGCGATCACACCACCGCCGTGCTGTCGCTGACCCGTGGCATCGGTGTCTTGATCATCGGCGTTCTGGTCGCCTGGCTGCTGCTGTCAGTCCTGCGCGGCCGGTTGCACCCGGTCGGTGGCCTCGGTGTCGCGCTCGGAGGGACGGTACTGCTCTTTCCGGTGGTGCAGCCCTGGTACCTGCTGTGGGCGATCATTCCGTTGGCGGCGTGGGCCACCCGGCCCGGCTTCCGGCTCGCGGTGATCATCGTGACGATCGTCGTGGGAATCTTCGGCCCGACAGCCAACGGCGACCGGTTCGCGTTGTTCCAGATCGTGGACGCGACGGTGGCCAGCACAGTTGTCGTGCTGCTGCTTATCGCGGTCACCTACGACCGCCTGCCGTGGCGCCCGCTGCTCGCCGAGGAGCTCACCCACGACGCGGCGAAGGACGATCCGCCGCCCTCCGACGAGACCCCGCAAGCTGATCCGGTGCCCGGCGCTTACGCTCAATCGTCGTGAGCTCAGCATCTGATACCCCCGTGCGGCTCCGCGGGGTGTGCAAGACATACGGCTCGGGTGCTGCCGCGACCACCGCCGTCTCCCAGTTCGACCTCGAGGTGCACACCGCGGAGGTGCTGGCCTTGCTCGGCCCCAACGGCGCCGGCAAGACCACGACGGTGGAGATGTGCGAAGGATTCGTCCGCCCCGACGCCGGCACCATCGAGGTGCTCGGGCTCGATCCGATCGCCGACAACGCGCGGCTGCGGCCACGCATCGGTGTGATGCTGCAGGGCGGTGGCGGCTATCCCGCGGCCCGGGCGGGCGAGATGCTGAAGCTGGTGGCGTCCTACGCCGCCGACCCGCTCGACCCGCAGTGGCTGCTGGACACGCTGGGCCTGACCGATGCGGCCGGAACCACTTACCGACGACTCTCCGGCGGCCAGCAGCAGCGGCTCGCGCTGGCCTGCGCACTGGTCGGCCGGCCCGAGTTGGTCTTCCTCGACGAACCCACCGCAGGTATGGACGCGCAGGCCCGAATTCTGGTGTGGGAGTTGATCGATGCGCTTCGCCGCGACGGAGTGACGGTCGTGCTGACCACCCACCAGCTCAAAGAAGCCGAGGAACTCGCCGACCGCCTGGTCATCATCGACCACGGGGTGACGGTGGCATCCGGAACGCCGGCAGAGTTGACTCGCAGCGGAGCCAAAGGCCAACTCCGGTTCAGCGCTCCCCCGCGCCTCGACCTGTCGCTGCTGGTGTCGGCGCTGCCCGAGAACTACCAGGCGTCCGAAGCGGCACCGGGCGAGTATCTGGTGGAGGGCAACGTTGATCCTCAGGTGCTGGCTACGGTCACGGCGTGGTGCGCCCAGATCGACGTGCTGGCCACCGATCTGCGGGTGGAGCAGCGCAGCCTGGAGGACGTGTTCCTCGAGTTGACCGGCAGGGAGTTGCGATCGTGACCCAAAGTGCTTTTCCCACAGGGACGTTCACCCCCAACCCGCGACCTGCCCCGGTGCCCAAGATGCTGGCGGCGCAGTTCGGCCTGGAGCTGAAGCTTCTGCTGCGCAACGGCGAGCAGCTGTTGCTGACCATGTTCATCCCGATCACCCTGCTGATCGGTTTGACGCTGCTGCCGTTCGGATCGTTCGGCGACCACCGCGCCGCCACGTTCGTCCCGGCGATCATGGCGTTGGCGGTGATCTCGACAGCATTCACCGGCCAGGCGATCGCAGTCGCGTTCGACCGCCGCTACGGTGCTCTCAAACGACTGGGCGCGACGGCGTTACCGGTGTGGGGCATCATCGCCGGCAAATCGGCGGCGGTCGTCACCGTCGTGTTCTTGCAGTCAATCATTCTGGGCGCCATCGGTTTTGCGCTCGGTTGGCGACCGCATCCACTGGGCCTGGCACTCGGCGCGGCAGTCATCGGGCTGGGCACCGCGGTGTTCGCGGCGCTCGGCCTGCTGCTCGGGGGCACCTTGCGCGCCGAGATAGTGCTCGCGGTGGCCAACCTGTTGTGGTTCGTCTTCGCCGGACTCGGCGCGTTGACCGTCGAATCCGGCATGGTCGGGTCCGCGGTCAAGTGGGCGGCCCGGCTGACCCCGGCCGGCGCGCTCACCGAATCGCTGTCTCGCGCGATGAATCTGTCGGTGGACTGGTTCGGCGTGCTGGTGCTGCTCGGGTGGGGCACGCTGGCCGGCCTGGCCGCGCTGCGCTGGTTCCGGTTCACCTGAGCCCAGGACACCCTCGAGCGTGATGCTGGCTTCACGCTCGAGGCCCATCGTGAAGTTGGCATCACGCTCGCGGCGAAAAAGCGCCCTGAGCCCAGCCCTACTACGGGACGTAGTTGCCATTGCCCTACGATCGGGCGATGCCTGTCGGGCAATCATTGCGGCGTTTCTCGCGGCCCAGCCTTCGCGTGCAGCGGATCATCGCGGCGGCGGTGATCGTGACCCAAGGTGGCATCGCCGTCACCGGGGCGATCGTCCGTGTCACCGCTTCCGGGCTGGGTTGCCCGACCTGGCCGCAGTGCTTTCCGGGCAGCTTCACCCCGGTCGCCGTCTCCGAGGTTCCTCGGATACACCAGGCCGTCGAATTCGGCAACCGCATGATCACCTTTGCCGTGGTGCTCACCGCGGCGTTGGCGGTGCTGGCAGTCACCCGCGCACACCGCCGCGGCGAAGTCTTGTTCTACGCCTGGCTGATGCCGGCATCGACGGTGTTACAGGCGGTGATCGGCGGCATCACCGTGCGCACCGGGCTGCTGTGGTGGACGGTGGCCATCCACCTGCTGACCTCGATGGCGATGGTCTGGCTCGCGGTGTTGCTCTACGTCAAGGTCGGCGAGCCCGATAGCGGCGTGGTCAGTGATCGAGTCGACAAGCCGCTGCGACTGCTCACCGCACTGAGTGCGGTGAGCCTGGCCGCGGTGCTGGTGGCCGGGACCCTGGTCACCGCCGCGGGCCCGCACGCCGGAGACACCAGCCCGAACCGGACCGTGCCGCGGCTGCGCATCGAGATCACCACGCTGGTGCACGCGCACGCGTCGCTGCTGATTGCCTACCTGGCGTTGCTGGTGGGGCTCGGGTTCGGGCTACTGGCCGTGCACGCGCCCCGGCCGGTGCTGGTCCGGCTGGCCGTTCTGCTGGGGGCGGTGTTCGGCCAGGCCGCGGTGGGGACCGTGCAGTTCTTCACCGGGGTTCCCGCGACCCTGGTCGCGGTGCACGTCGCCGGGGCGGCGATATGCACGGCGGCCACCGCGGCGCTATGGGCCTCGATGCGACAGCGGGCCCAGCCCCAACCGGTCGAGGGCTGACTCGACGCACAGCGCGAACTGGCGTTGCGCGTCGTCGCGAGCATCACCTTTGAGCAGCCGCCAACCCAACGACGGGGCGACCAGATTCAGCTCGACCAGCTTGGCCCTGCCGGGTTCGCCGATCACGTCGGCGCGGGCGTACAGCAGCTCGTCGGCGGCGATGCCAATACGGTCGGCGGCCGCCTGCAGGCCGGCCTGGCCGAGGTCCCACAGTTCGAAATCGGCCTCGACCGTGGAGTTCTCGACGAATGCGTGCGATTGGATGCCGCCGAAAAACACCAGCGCGGTGTGGAGCGCAGAGCCCGGCGGGCGACGATCCAGCACGTGCACGCCCGCATCGCGAAGGTCGCGCAGATGATGCCGACCGGTGTTCCAGGCCACGACCTCGGCCGCGTTCAGCAGGTTGGGCACTCGCTTGGTCCACGCCAAAAACTCGGCGTGATCGCTGCCGTCCCGCAGGATCACCAGATCGGCAGTCAACGTGCCGGGGTCGTCCCACGCCAACCAGTGCGCGTGCAGGCCGCGCTTGCGCAACGCAGCGACCAGGCCGGCATCGTCGCCGTCCCCGGAACCGGCCAGCACGATCCGGGGATGGCGAATGTCGGGGCGGGCCAACTTCATGCGGACTCCATGCTTGCGGATGATAGTCACCATGCACGCAATCGAAGTCGCCCAAATCGGCGGTCCCGAAGTCCTGAGCTACGTCGAGAAGCCACAGCCGTCTCCTGGACCGGGTGAGGTACTGATCGAGGCCGAGGCCATCGGCGTCAACTTCATCGACACCTATTTCCGCTCCGGCACCTACCCACGCGAGTTGCCGTTCGTGCTGGGCACAGAAGTCGCCGGGACGGTCGCCGCCGTCGGCGACGGCGTCACGGCGCTCAGCGTGGGTGACCGGGTGGCGACCGCCGCAGCCTCTGGTGCGTACGCGGAATTCAGCACGGCGCCAGCAGAATTCGTTACGCACGTACCGCCTGCTGTCAGCCTCGACGTAGCCGCCGCAGCGCTGCTGAAGGGATTGACGGCGCACTACCTGATCACCTCGGTGTACGCGGTGCAGTCCGGCGACTCCGTGCTGGTGCACGCCGGCGCCGGCGGAGTCGGCCTGATCCTGACGCAGTGGTTGACGCACCGCGGTGCTCGGGTGATCACGACGGTGTCGACGCCGGAGAAGGCCGAGCTGTCACGCCAAGCGGGCGCCACCGATGTGCTGGATTACCCGGGGGACGATCCGAATGAGTTCGGCAGCCGCATCCGCGAGCTGACCGCGGGCGCCGGAGTGGCGGTGGCATACGACGGTGTCGGGGCCAGCACCTTCGACGCCAGCCTGGCCAGCCTCGCCGTGCGGGGAACCCTGGCTCTGTTCGGCGCTTCCAGCGGTCCGGTTCCGCCCTTCGACCCGCAACGTCTCAACGCGGCCGGATCGCTGTATCTGACTCGTCCCTCGTTGGCCCACTTCACCCGCACCGGCGACGAATTCGCTTGGCGTTCAGGCGAATTGTTCGATGCGATCGCGCGGGGCACGGTTGACGTCACGGTGAGCCGTCGGTATCCACTGGCCGACGCCGCCCAAGCACATCGCCACCTGCAGGGCCGCCAGACAGTCGGCTCGATCGTGCTTACGCCGTAGGCCTCATTGCTGCCGGACGTCCGGCTCCCAGCTTCGGGGCACCATCGGAACCCTAGGGCCGCCAGTGAAGCCGTCGCCGGCCAGCGTGGCCAATCCGGCGGCCCGCTCTACGGCATCGTCGCGGACCGTGCCGGCAAATCCCAACTGCCCCGCGCCGTTGTCCGACACCATCGGCTCGTCACCGCGCGGCGCGTCCCAGTCGGGGTTGACTTCGACATTCATGTCTGCGAATTCGTCGGCATGATCGCGCGATATCGCCTGCCGCCGGCGGCGCGCCCGGCGCTGACCCCGCACGGCCGCAGCAGCTTCCGCTATAGCGCTGTCGGACTCTGGCGCTTTGCGCTTGGCCCGGGACGCCGCGCCGGCGCTCATTCCTGAGTCGAACCCGATGCCGGGCGGACCCACCGCGTACGGAGGCACAAAAGGTGCGCCTGCGGGAGGCAGCGGCGGCGCGGGGCTAGCCCCCGTGGCGGTGGCGGCCGGCGCCGGTGGGCTTGCAGGGGCGGGCGCCGAGGCCGGCGCCGCCGCAGGAGCTACGGCCGATACGACGACGGTCGGAGTCGTCCCGGCCGGCAACGAAAGGGGCGCCGGCGCGAGCACCGGGGTAATGACGGGCATTGTCGTCGGCGGAATTGCGGCCAGCCCGGCGAGGCCGCCGGCAGAGCCGACGGAGGCGATCGCGAAGGCGGGAACAATGGCCGGCGAGATCAGCGGATAGAAGATAACCGGATAGTCGTCGGCGCTGAGGAGCAACGTGAACGGATTAGCGATCACACCCAGCGGATTGGCCAGGAAATTGCTGATGATGTGCTGCACGAAACCGACCGGGTCCGTCAGCAACTCGAATATATGGTCCCCGCCGAAGCCGTAGTAAAGGTCCGAAAGTATCGGGAAGTTGTTTACCAGGGACTCGACGATCTGCTGGCTGTACCCGACCGGATTCTGCAGGAACGCCGTGACATTGAAGTTCTGTACCACGTTCAGCAACGACGACTGCAGATCGGACAGGTTCAGCGTGGACGCATCATGCAGTAACTGCTCAATGGCCTGAATGGCATTGCTTACCGTGTCGGGCCCCGACGCCGCTGGGTTGACCACCGTCGGCGCCGGCTGGGTTTGCGGCGACGAGGCCAGCGCCGCGGCGGAGACTGCCTGGTAGCTCGTCATCGTGGAGGCGGCTTGCACCCACATCCGTACATAGTCGGCTTCATTGAGCGCGATCGGAATCATGTTGACGCCAAAGAAATTGGTTGCCAGCAATACTCCGTGTACCGCGTGGTTAGCGGCCAGCTCGGCCATTGTCGGCATGGCCACCAACGCGGCGGTGTACGCAGCGGCGGCGGTCTCATGCCGGGCGGCCACTGCCGTGCTGTCGACGCTGGCCTGCATCAACCAGGCCAGATACGGCACGTGCGCGGCCGCATACGACTCCGCGCTCGGCCCCTCCCATACGCCAGCTTGCACCGACGTCAACGCGGCGGTGAGTTCGTCAGCCGCCAAAGCGTATTCGGCACTCAACGCATTCCACGCATCGGCGGCCGCCAACAACGAGCCCGGGCCCGGGCCACTGCTCAGCAACACCGAGTGCAGCTCCGGTGGCGATGCCATCCACACCGGTGCCGTCACCGTCAGCCGCTAACAATCGAATACGGGGCCGCTCGCGCAAAGTTTCTCGCCGCATGGCTGGTTGCAAACTCAGCCAGTCTGGCCCAGGCAGCACGTAGTCTGCGGGCGCGGCTGTCCATGCCGCCAGACATTAGCATTGCCTAAGCTAACGGTGAGGATTTCGAAGGATTCGCCAGCGATCAAGCGATGACGCGGGCACTCACGGACGTCGTCGGCCCTGGAACTGCTGTTCAGGGACGCGTGCTTAGCCGCCCCACTTGGCGCCTTCGGCAGAGTCACGGGCCAGCATCGAGGTGGTGTTGTTCTCGTGCGTGCTCGCCATCGCCCGATACGACAACACCAACTGCTCCAGCGCCTGATTCCACTGCGCCTGCCACGCCTGATAACTCACCCCGGTGTCACCCTGCCACGCCGACTGCAACGCAGCCTGCTCCGCAGAGATATCGGCACCCAAGCTCTGCATCGTGCCCGCATACCCGGCCATATCCGCCGAATGCGCCAGCATCGCCGGATAGTTGTACATGATCTGCGACATCACAAACCCCTTCGACTAGTTTCCTACCGACTTCAGAAGCCCGGGTAGCTGCTCGCCGCAGCACTGTCCGCGGCCACATACGTGCCCGCCGCATCACCCAAGTTGGCCTGGGCGATATCCAGCAACGAATTCACCTTCGCCGCCGCCGCCACAAACCGGGCATGCGCCGCCTGAAACGCCGCCGCACCATCACCGGCGAAAAACGCCTGCGACGACATCGCCTCCTGCTCAGCCTGACCAATCGTCGACCGCATCAACCCCGCCTTGGCACCAAACGCCGACTGCGACGCCACCAACTGCGGAATGTGAGCATCCAACAAACTCATCCCAGAAATCCTCTCCTCGTCCGATTACCCTTGCCACACCGAGACATTCAGCTGCCACTCCTCTTGTCTGGCGACCCTTCCGGCGACCAGGTGTTGGGCAGCATGGGCATGGTCGGCCCGCTTCCGAAACCGTCATCAGTAAGCGTAGCCAACCCGGTCGCTTGTTCAGCGCTCTTCGACACGGTGCCGGCGAATCCCAGCGCCCCCGCGCCACTATTGGACGCCTCCGTCGAAGCCCCCCAGTCCGGGTTGACATCGACGTTCATGTCCGCGAATTCGTCGGCGTTGTCGCGGTGCATCGCGCGCCGGCGCCGCCGCGCCGGCTTTTTGGCCGCCGCGGCGACCGCGGCAGCGGCCGCCTCGGGTGCCTTCGACGCACCCCGCGACGTCGGCTCTTGCGTCTTGGCTTTGGTACTCAGCCACGACTCCAACGTGGGTCCGCCGACGACGTACGGCGGCGTGAAACCCGGGCCTGCCGCTGGTGGTGGCGGTGCAGTCGGCGGCGGTGGAGCGGCCGGAGCGCTCGCGGCCGACGCGGGCGTAGGCGACGGCGACGGTGCGCTGGGTGCCACCGACGACGCCAGCACGGCCGGAGCCGGAGCGGTCACCGGAAAGAGGGCCGGGGCGGCCACGGATTCCAGGGGAAGCATCGGGATCACCGGCTGCGCCAATGCGCCCAGTCCGGCCAGCCCCGCGGCACCGGCCGCCAACGGCGTCAGCGCAGGCGCGAAGGCGACGAACAACGCCGGGTTCGCCGACAAGAAGCTCGTGACTTCCAGTATGTGGGTGGGAAAGTCGAACAGCTGCCAGCTGATGAACCACTGGAAAGCCTGCACCGGATTCGTCTGGAGAAGCTGCCCGAAATACTGGAAGTCCTCGGTGAGTTCGAGGGCTCGCGCGACCCAGAAGGACGCCTGGCCGGGGTTGGTGTAGGTGTCGTAGGTCGCTCCGTTGAGCAGGCCTTGAGCCGGTTGCCAGTTGTAGCCGAAGTTCTGAAGCCATTGCGCGATAGCGTCGTCGAACGGCGTGTCGACCATCGGGTCGTGCGCAAGTTGCTGGTCGCCAATCCCTAACTGCTGCAGGAACTGCTGTAGCCACTGCGGGATGTTCAGCGGGTTGTCGGTATTGATTCCGCTGTCCGAGCTCGTGCCGGGCTGGGCGCCATTGGATTTCAGAATCGGCGGTGCAGCGTCGGTGACGGGCGTCGCTGCTACCGCGGAGTCGGCGACCGCTTGGTAGGCGCTCATCGTCGTGGCGGCCTGGACCCACATCCGGACATAGTCGGTTTCATTGACCGCGATCGGAATCGTGTTGATGCCAAAGAAATTCGTCGCCTGCAGCACCCCGTGCACCACGTGATTGGTGGCCAACTCCGGCATGGTGGGCATGGCCGCCAAAGCGGCGGTGTACGCAGCGGCGGCGGTCTCGTGCTGTGCGGCAGCTGCGGCACTGTCGGCGCTGGCCTCGGTCAGCCAAGCCAGATACGGCACATACGCCGACACGAACGACTCCGCGCTCGGCCCCTGCCAGGCCCCGGTTTGTACCTCGGCCAGCACCGAGCTGAGTTCTTCGGCGACCGAGGTGTATTCGGCGCTCAGGGAATTCCACGCCCCCGCAGCCTCCAGCAGCGAGGTGGGCCCAGGACCACTGCTCAACAACGTCGAGTGCACCTCGGGCGGCGCTGCCATGTAGATGGGCGCCGTCATCGTCAGCCCCAGACGCCGTGATACGACCCCGCGGCGGCGGCATCGGCCGCGGTGTACGTCGCGCCCGACTCGGCGACCCCGACACCGGAACGGCCAAGCTCCTCAGCACCTTGGGCGGCAACCGCCGCATGCTGGCCACCGCGGAGACTGAACCCGGCCGCGGTCTGCATCGACACCGGATCGGCCGCGGCGGGAATCACCGCGGTGATCAGCGGCGCCGAACCCGCTTGCGCCGACGCCAGCCGCGCGGTCAGGGCTTCGATGCGCGCGCTGGCAGCCACGAGGCCTTCTGGTACGACGCGCAGTGTCATGACAGCCCTCCGGATAACCGTGATGAACATGATTTTCATTAGCATTTGTAGCACAGCGGGATGGGATTGGAAACTCGACGGGCCGACGGCGATTCCGCCCACACCGCTTCCGGCGGCTAGGCGCGGGACGCCAGCTGTCGATAGCCAGGCTCGGCGAAACGTTGGGCGGCATCTCTCATCTCACGGGTAACCGATCGCCGCTCCGGATCATCTCCCGGAAAATGTTGCGCTTCCACAGCTTTCGAATAGAACCTGGACTGCTCGGCCATGCGTTCGATGGCCGCGGTGTCAATCTCGATGCCGAAGTGCGGTGCTACCCGCTGCCACACCGCGGTAGGCAACTCGGCGTGGTCGATGCAGACCCGCCGAGCGGGGCCGGTGGCTGCCGAGAACAACATCGCGCCGAGCGCGCGGGCGGCGAACTCGGCTCGCGTCATGGTCGGCACAGTCGCCGGGTCGATGCCGAATTGCCGCGCGGTCTGCGGTGGCGGTACCTGGTGTCCGAGCCAGCCCGGCGGATCGGCCAGCAGCGAGGCGATCACCGGCGCTGGGTCGCGCTGAACCCAGACCCACGGCGTATCGGGAAAGGCAGCGGTCAGGATTTCCTGGCGGCGGATGTTCCAGCTGGTGCACTTGAGCACCAACTGGCGTTCATCCCCGTGGCGGCGTCGGCCCAGCGCCCGCACCAAGAGGCGCACCACCTGGACCAGGGCTGCTCCGTCCACTCGGTGTGGGTCCAGGCCCAAAAGCGCGTTCAGCGGCGAAGGCTCGGCGATGACGACAACCCCCGCAACTGTGGCAAGCAGCCGAGATACGACCGTCGAACCGCACCGCGAAAGGTGAAAGACCATGCCGGACGGCTCGAGCGACGGCTCGTCGTCGAGAGCCAGCAGCGCGTCGAGTCCGGTTCTGACGAGCGGCTGGGCCCGCGGGCCGGTGGCCCAGCGCGCGACGGTCTGATCGAAGAACGGCTCGACGAAACGCTCGGCCGAGAGATCGGCCCAGTCGACGGCCGGGGTGGGCCCGGAGAAGTCGAATCGGATCGGCGTCCACCGCGCGAGGTCGGCGACTTCCATCAGTCGCCCGGCAGCCGGATCAGGAAGCCTTGCATGATCAGTGTTCTGGCAAGTTCGAGGCGCTGGGCCGCGGACAGCTCAGGCAGATCGCGAATCCGAAAGGGCGCAGTACTTTTCGCGAGGAACTGCAGGGCGCTCCTGTGATCGGCGGTGACGTTCACCACGGACTGGGCAAAGTGCAATGCCACGGCACCGGATTTCTCGGTCACCCGCGAGTACAGCGGTTGGTTCTTGACCACGCGGGTCTGGTCGTCGATCGCGACGGCGTCCGAGATCGCGGTGCCGAGCGGTTTGCATTGGCCGCGCCTGACAAGGTCCGCTTCCAGCGAATCAAGGCCGGCGGCAATGGCTTCCGGTTGTTCCAGGGCTTCGGTGATCCCGTGCACGAGGGCCCCCAGACCCGACCGAACGTCTGGATCCGACAAGAAACGCGGCGGCAGTTGAGCGTGGACGCGGTCATCGGAGTTGTTCAGCGCGTTCAGCGCTCGGGTGGCAAGCATGAAGAGCGTGGGCGCGTGCAGGCCGACCGTCAGGTGCACCGACAGCTCCGACGTCGATTCGGCGGCATGCACCCGCCCGCGCGGCACATAGAGCACGTCGCCGGCCTCCAGGCGCACGTCGACGGGGGCAGGGAGACCGGCGGTGGACATCGCCTCGTGGCGCCACATCTCGTGCGGCGCCACATCAACGCCCTCGTAGACATGCCAGATCTTGGATCCCTGAAGTTGCACGATCAGCGCGTCGTGGTCGTCGGAATGTGCTGCGAAGCCTTGCGATTCCGGCGGCGTGAAATACGCGTTGACCTGTGTCGCGAAGTCGAGCTCGACCTCGATGGAGTGCGACAGCGCGGCGATCGCGGGCGCATACCGCTGAACGCTGTCGAGGACGATGGTGTAGCCGTCGGCAAAGTCTCTGCCGATGGCCGCGGCGTCGAAACCCCCATCGGCAAGTCGGTAGACGTACTGATCCTTCTCGCTCGCTCTCACGAACCAGGCTGACCAACGACAGGTGCGGCCGAAACAACGCGAGTAGATCGTCGACCGAGTCCGCGCCGTCGCGCAGGTTGTCCGCATAGTCGGCCCGATCTCGGCTGACGTGGTAGTGGGTAATCCCCCAGATCTCGCCGAGAAAGTCGTCGACCGTGAGCGGGGCGAGCAACCAGCCCAACGAAAGAGGTTGCGGCATCAGCTGTTCCCGAATTCGGTCAGCGGCGCCAGGAATCCGCTGGCGAGCTGCAATGTCACACCGTCGGCGGCTGCCACCATCAAGTCCGTTGGCGCGGAGAAGCTTCGAGCGCGACGGCCGGTGAGCGCTGCCGCATCAGTCGTGCTCTCCGCCTGCTTCCACGTCGTCGTCCTGATTCCAGGCGCCCGGCAGCATGGGCAACACCGCACCGCCGCCGAAGTCGTCACCGTCGAGGGTAGCCAAACCCGCTGCAGCCGATGCGCTTTTGGGTGCTGTGCCGGCAAAACCCAACGGCCCGGCGCCGCGATCCGACGTCGCCGTCGATCCGCCCCGGGGCTCAGCCCAGTCCGGATCGACATTGATATTCATGTCCATAAACTCGTGAGCGTACCCGCGCATCCCCGCCCGCCGGCGCCGCCTCGACCGGAGTTGCCCGCGCGCTGCCGCGGCGGCCACCGCGGCGGCCGCAGACGGCTCGGCGGCTTTGTTCTTATCCCCCGCACCGGCGCCGCTGGCCAGGCCCGAACCCGACCCGATCCCGGGCGGGCCGACTGCGTAGGGCGGGACAAAGCCAGGCCCCGCCGGAGGCGGCGTCGTCGGCATGGACGTCGCTACGGTGCTGGCCGGGGCCGGAGGCGCTGAGCCAGACGCTGTCGTTGGCGCACTCGGCGCAGCGATTGCGACAGGACTGCTGGTCGCGGCCGGCAGGGCTGAGGTCTGCGGCGCCGGCGCCGGAACCCCGGCCGGGACTTGCGGTGCCTCGGGCGCAATCCCGGCCAACCCGGCCAGGCCGGCGACGCCTCCCGCCAATCCGATCGGCGCGATCAGCGGAAGCGCGTACACCTCTGGGAACGCACTCAGGAATTCCCCGACGTGGCCCACCTCGTCGGCCACCAGTCCGCTGATGTCCGCCGACAGCTGCGTCAGGCCTTGCGCCGGATTCTGTGCGATCAAGCCGATGTCTCGCTGCAAGGTCTGGGTGACCTCCAAGATCCGGTTGACGTACCAACTCAAGGTGTACGGGTCCCCGGAGTCGTCGTCGATAATGTCCAGGGTCGAACTGTCACCGGAACCGCTGGCGGCGGCGCGCGCCCCAGTGGAATTGACGATCTGGGGTGCCACATCGGTCTGCGGCGCCGCAGCCAACGCCGTCGTCGACACCGCTTCATAGGCCGTCATGGTGGTGGCCGCCTGGACCCACATCCGTGCGTAGTCGGCCTCGTTGAGTGCAATCGGAATCGTGTTGACCCCAAAAAAATTCGTCGCCGTCAAAACGCCGTGCACCACGTGGTTGGCGGCCAACTCCGGCACGGTCGGCATGGTGGCCAGCGCTGCCGTGTACGCGGCCGCCGCCGTCTCGTGCTGGGTTGCCTCGGCAGCGCTTTTGGCGCTGGCCTGCATCAGCCAGGCCAAGTACGGAACGTGCGCAGCCACGTACCGCTCGGCGCTCGGGCCGTGCCACGCACCGGCCTGAACTGCGGCCAGCACATTGCTGAGTTCGTCGGCAGCTGAGGCGTATTCGCCGCTCAACGAGCTCCACGCGCTCGCCGCGGCCAGTAGAGACCCGGGTCCCGGCCCGCTACTGAGCAACGCCGAATGCACCTCCGGCGGCGCGGCCATCCACACCGGTGCCGTCATGACCTCTTACCCGAGGCACATCCGGCACCTGTCGACATCACGTCAAAATTCAATACGACGACCTGTCGTAGAACAAGACGGGATACAGGTAGGGGGTATCTGCCGCGCAGCGCTACTGTTCGCTCGGCGCCCAGGTGTTCGGCAACATCGGCAGGCTCGGACCCCCACCGAAACGGTCATCGGACAGCGTCGCGAGCCCGATCGCCCGGTTCCCGCCCTTGGCGGTCGTTCCGGAAAATCCGAGCGCACCCGCGCCGCGATCCGACGCTGCCGTCGGCGCCGTCCGTTCCGGCTCGACGTCGACGTTCATCTCCATGAATTCGTGGGCGTGTGAATGCAGGCGCGCGCGCTGCCGTCGCCGCATGCGGATCCGGTCCGCCGCGCCGGTGGCGACCGCTGCGGCCGCCGCGGGTGCTTTCGAGGCGCCACGCGACGCCGGCTTCTGGGTCTTGGCCTGCGCACTCAGCGCCGACGCCAGCGATGCACCGCCCACCGCGTACGGGGGCGAGAAGCCCGGCCCGCTTCCCGGCGGTGCGCCGCCAGGTGCGCTGACGGTGCTCGGCGCGGGAGCGCTGGAGACTGCCGGTGCGTGGCCGGCGCTGGTTGCGATGCTGCCGATCGTCGACGGCGTTGCGCTCACCGGCGCGGGCGTGACCGGCGTGGCCGCCATCGGCGCGACCGGCGGGACAGGCGCGCCCGCGATGGCTGCGATACCCGCGAGGCCGGCCAGCCCGGCAAAACCCGCCCCGAAGGCCGCGGGGATGGCGAACGGCAGCAGAAACGGTGCGGCCTGGACCAAAGGCCAGAACAGGACCAGCGTGTGAAAGACCGTCCAGCCGAGCGCGGAGGCCAGCGCAGGTGACAGCCCGGGGATCGCCGACTGCAGCGCGTTGGCCACGCCGCTGGCGAACGGAAAAGCAGGAAACGGCCATCCATCCGGGTAGATCAACTCGCCGAGCGGCTGTGCGAAACCTTGGGTGTAAATCTTCAACAGCGCGGCCAACTGGTCCTGCCAGGACGTGTCCGCGGCGGTGGCCGCCCCCTGTTGCGGCGTCGCTGCGGCTTGCGTTGTCGCAGAGGATGTTTGGCCGTCGCCCGTCAGGATCTGCGGTGCGGGCTGGGCGGTCGGTACCGCCGCGAGCGCCGATCCGGCGACGGCCTGATACGTGCTCATCGTGGTGGCCGCCTGGACCCACATGCGCAGATAGTCGGCCTCGTTCAGTGCGATCGGGATGGTGTTGATGCCAAAGAAATTCGTCGCCGTCAACACACCGTGCACCACGTGGTTGGTCGCCAACTCCGGCCCGGTCGGCATCGCGGCCAGCGCCCCGGTGTAGGCCGCGGCCGCGGTCTCGTGTTGCGCGGCGGCGGCCGCACTGTCGGCGCTGGCCTGCGTCAACCAGGCCAGATACGGGGCGTGTGCAGCGACGTACTGCTCGGCGCTGGGGCCTTGCCAGGCGCCGGACTGCACGCCTGCCAGAACAGCGGTCAACTCGTCGGCGACATCGGCGTATTCGGTACTCAGCGCCGACCACGCTCCGGCGGCCGACAGCAGTGATCCTGGACCGGGGCCGCTGCTGAGCAATGTCGAATGCACTTCGGGGGGCAACGCCATCCAGATCGGCGCGGTCATGGAGGTCACGGCGGAATTGAAAACTACGTCACGTCGTAGTCGCAAGACCCCGTCGGGGTATGGGGTATTCGCAGGTCGGGGACCTCGTGGTGCGCGTCAGACCCTCAGAAGCGTCGGCAGCGCGAGCGCCGAATCGAGCGCCAGAGCGCAGAACACGACGGCCAGATAATTGTTCGATTGCAGGAACAACCGCAGCGGTTTGACCGGCTCTCCGCGACGAACGCCGGCGTAGAGCTGATGGGCCATCGCGAGGAACCAGACGCCCGGCCACGGCGGCCACCGCGGTGTACAGCCAGCCGGCAGCCAGCGCCAGCGCCAATGTCGCGGCCACGGTCAGCCAGGTGTAAATAACGATCTGCTTGGTGACCTGGCGTTCCGTCGCGACGGCCGGCAGCATCGGGATCCCGGCCGCCTGGTAGTCCTCCTTGTAACGCATAGCCAGCGCCCAGGTGTGCGGCGGTGTCCAGAAGAAGATGATCGCGAACATGACCAGGGCCGGCCAGGCAATCGTTCCAGTGACCGCGGACCAGGCGATCATCACGGGCATACAGCCGGCCGCGCCGCCCCACACCACGTTCTGCGATGTGCGGCGCTTGAGCAGCAACGTGTAAACGAAGACGTAGAACGCGATCGTGCCGACCGCGAGCAGACCCGACAGCAAATTGGTCGTCCACCACAACCAGACGAACGACGCCGACGCTCAGCGCCAGCCCGAACACCAGCGCGTGGGCGGTCGGCACGGCCGCGCGGGCCAGCGGACGTCGCGCAGTCCGCTTCATCAGCTTGTCGATGTCGGCGTCGGCCACGCAGTTCAAGCGTGTTGGCCCCGCCGGCGGCCAGCATCCCGCCGATCAAGGTGTTGAGGATCAGCAACGGGTGGACGCTGCCACGGTGGGCGAGCAACATCGCCGGAATCGCGGTGACCAGCAACAGCTCGATCACCCGCGGTTTGGTGAGCGCCAAATAAGCCAGCACGACGGTGCTGACTCGGCTCGGCGCAACGCGCTCGCGAATGCTCACGCAATGACTCCTCGGATCACAGCAGCGCGCAGCTTCTACTACGCACGATGGTAGACCGGACAACTTGCCCAGCATGCACCGCACGGCCTATCGACAGCCAATCGGCAGACGCCGGGCCACAACGCACAGTTGCCGGCGACTGAACAGTCGGGAAGTGAAACAGCCTTTGACACGCACGCAACGTTCCGGCATTAGGGTGGAACAGGATCAATCTGCCGACCCCGAGGACTTCAGTTCGTGACCACACTCGAAGACATCTCGACCCTGACCCAACCGCACCACCCGGATGACTGGACCGAGCTCGATTCGGCCGCCGTCGACACTGTCCGGGTGCTGGCCGCCGACGCGGTCCAGAAAGTGGGCAACGGCCATCCCGGGACCGCGATGAGCCTTGCGCCGCTTGCGTACACGCTTTTCCAGCGGGCGATGCGGCACGACCCGAGCGACCCGCACTGGCTGGGCCGGGACCGGTTCGTCCTGTCGTGCGGGCACAGCAGCCTGACCCTGTATCTGCAGCTGTACCTGGGCGGTTTCGGACTCGAGCTTTCCGACATCGAGGCGTTGCGCACCTGGGGCTCCAAAACGCCCGGGCACCCCGAGTTCCGGCACACCAAAGGCGTGGAGATCACCACCGGACCGCTCGGCCAGGGCCTGGCGTCAGCGGTCGGCTTCGCGATGGCGGCCCGCTACGAGCGCGGCCTGTTCGACCCGGACGCCGCCGCAGGGGACCAGCCCGTTCGACCACCACATCTACGTGATCGCCTCGGACGGCGACATCGAAGAGGGCGTGACCTCGGAGGCGTCGTCGCTGGCCGCCGTGCAGCAGCTCGGCAATCTCATCGTGTTCTACGACCACAACGAGATCTCGATCGAGGACGACACCAACATCGCGTTGTCCGAGGACACCGCCGCCCGCTACGAGGCCTACGGCTGGCACGTGCAGCACGTCGAGGGCGGCGAGAACGTCGTCGCCATCGAGGAGGCCATCGCCAAGGCCAAGGCGGTCACCGACAAGCCGTCGTTCATCTCGGTGCGGACGATCATCGGCTATCCGGCGCCGAAGTTGATGAACACCGGCAAGGCCCACGGCTCAGCCCTGGGCGACGAAGAAGTCGCGGCGGTCAAGAAGACCCTCGGCTTCGACCCGGACAAGAAGTTCGAGGTCCGCGACGAGGTGATCAACGCACACCCGCGAGCTGGTGCAGCGCGGCAAGGACGCCCACGACAGCTGGAACGCCGACTTCGAGGCGTGGGCCGAGCGTGAACCCGAGCGCAAGAAACTGCTGGACCGACTGACCGCCGAGGAGTTGCCCGACGGCTGGGACGCCGACATTCCGCACTGGGAGCCAGGCGACAAAGACCTTGCCACCCGCGCGGCGTCCGGCAAGGTGCTGAACGCGGTCGGCCCGAAGCTGCCCGAGTTGTGGGGCGGCTCGGCCGACTTGGCGGGCAGCAACAACACCACCATGGACAACGTCAAATCCTTTGGTCCGCCGTCAATTTCGACGAAGGACTACACCGCGGACTGGTACGGCCGAACCCTGCACTTCGGGATTCGCGAACACGCGATGGGCTCGATCCTGTCCGGCATCGTGCTGCACGGTCCGACCCGCGCCTACGGCGGAACGTTCTTGCAGTTCTCCGATTACATGCGTCCGGCGGTGCGACTGGCCGCGCTGATGGACATCGACACCATCTACGTCTGGACGCACGACTCGATCGGGCTCGGCGAAGACGGACCGACCCACCAGCCGATCGAGCACCTCGCGGCGTTGCGGGCCATCCCCCATCTGTCGGTGGTGCGTCCCGCGGACGCCAACGAGACCGCGTACGCGTGGCGGTCGGTGCTGGCCCGCGGCAACGGCAGCGGTCCGGTCGGGCTGATCCTGACCCGTCAGGGCGTGCCGATCCTGGAAGGCACGAACTACGAGGGTGTGACCAAGGGCGGATACATCCTCGGTGACGCCGGCGGAGACGAGCCCGACGTGGTGCTGATCGCCACCGGCTCCGAGGTTCAGCTCGCCGTCGAGGCGCAGAAGTTGTTGGCGGACAAGGACATTGTCGCGCGGGTGATCTCCATGCCATGTGTCGAGTGGTTCGAGTCCCAGTCCGAGGAATACCGCAACAGCGTGCTGCCGCCGTCGGTGTCGGCCCGGGTCGCGGTCGAGGCCGGCATCGCGCAGAGCTGGCACAAGCTGGTCGGCGACACCGGCGAGATTGTTTCGCTCGAGCATTACGGGGAATCCGCTGATGCGAAGACTTTGTTCCGCGAATTCGGGTTCACCCCGGAAGCCGTCGTCGACGCCGCCGAACGAACGATAGACAACTAAACGAAGGGTAATCCGATGACTCAGAATCCCAACCTCGCCGCTCTGTCCGCCGCGGGCGTATCGGTCTGGCTGGACGACCTGTCCCGGCAGCGTCTGCAGTCCGGCAACCTGCAGGAGCTGATCGACACCAAGAGCATCGTCGGTGTCACGACCAACCCGTCGATCTTCCAGAAGGCGCTTGCCGAGGGCGACGCCTACGACGGTCAGGTGGCCGAGCTCGCCGAGCGCGGCGCCGACGTGGACGCGACCATCCGCACGGTGACCACCGACGACGTCCGCAACGCCTGCGACGTGCTGACGCCGCAGTGGGAGGCCTCCGACGGGGTCGACGGCCGAGTCTCGATCGAGGTCGACCCGCGGCTGGCGCACGACGCCGACAAGACCGCCGAGCAGGCCATCGAGTTGTGGAAGATCGTCGACCGGCCGAATCTTTTGATCAAGATCCCGGCGACCGAAGACGGGCTGCCCGCCATCACCGCCACTCTGGCAGAAGGCATTTCGGTCAACGTCACGCTGATCTTCTCGGTGGAGCGTCACCGCGCGGTGATGGATGCCTACCTGGAGGGACTGGAGAAAGCCAAGAAAGCCGGACACGACCTCTCCAAGATCCACTCGGTGGCTTCGTTTTTCGTCTCCCGGGTGGACACCGAGATCGACAAGCGGCTGGAGAAGATCGGCTCCGACGACGCGAAGGCGCTGCTCGGCAAGGCTGGCGTGGCCAACGCCCGGCTGGCCTACGCGGCCTACCAGGAAGTACTTCGTCGGTGGCGACCGCTTCGCGAAGCTCGAGGCCGACGGGGCGCGGGTTCAGCGTCCGCTGTGGGCGTCGACCGGCGTGAAGAACCCCGACTACTCCGACACGCTCTACGTGACCGAGCTGGTCGCGCCGAACACGGTGAACACCATGCCGGAGAAGACGATTGACGCAGTCGCCGACCACGGCGAGGTGACCGGCGACACGGTCACCGGCACCGCCGCCGGCTCGCCCAGGAAGTCTTCGACAAGCTCGAGGCGATCGGGATCGATCTGACCGACGTGTTCTTGGTCCTGGAGAACGAAGGCGTGCAGAAGTTCGAGGACTCCTGGACCGAGCTGCTCGAGGAGACTGAAAAGCAGCTTCACTCCGCCGACAAATGAGTCCTGCCAACACCCGGACAAGCGCCGAGACTTGGCAAAACCCGTTGCGGGACAAGCGCGATAAGCGCCTACCTCGAATCGCCGGCCCGTGCGCGGTAGTGATCTTCGGTGTGACCGGCGATCTGGCCCGCAAGAAAGTGGTGCCGGCCATCTACGACCTGGCCAACCGCGGCCTGTTGCCCCCGACCTTCGCCCTGGTCGGATTCGGCCGTCGGGACTGGGACGACGAGGCCTTCGCCGACGAGGTGCTCCAGCTGGTCAAAGACCATTCCCGCACCCCTTTTCGGCAGGTGATCTGGGATCGGTTGGCCGAGGGATGCCGGTTCGTCGACAGGCGCTTTCGACGACGACGAAGCGTTCGCCCGGCTGGCCGAGACGCTGGAGAAGCTCGATGCCGAGCGCGGCACCGGCGGCAATCACGGGTTCTACCTTGCGATCCCGCCCAAGAGTTTTCCCGCGGTGTGCGAGCAGTTGGACCACGCCGGGCTGGCGAAGCCGCAGGACGGCAGCTGGCGGCGGGTCGTCATCGAAAAGCCGTTCGGCCACGACCTGGACAGCGCACGCGAGCTGAACAAGGTCGTCAACAGTGTGTTCCCTGAGGAGTCGGTCTTTCGCATCGACCACTACCTGGGCAAGGAGACGGTCCAGAACATCCTGGCGTTGCGATTCGCCAATCAGCTGTTCGACCCGATCTGGAACGCGCACTACGTCGACCACGTGCAGATCACCATGGCCGAGGACATCGGCCTGGGCGGCCGGGGCGGCTATTACGACGGAATCGGCGCGGCGCGCGACGTGATCCAGAACCACTTGATGCAACTGCTCGCTCTCACCGCGATGGAAGAGCCGGTCAGCTTTCATCCGTCGGAGTTGCAGACCGAGAAGATCAAGGTGCTCTCGGCGGTCAAACTTGCTGAGCCGCTGGATGAGACGACTTCCCGCGGCCAGTACAGCGCGGGCTGGCAGGGCGGCGAGCACGTGGTCGGGCTGCTCGACGAGGACGGCTTCTCCGAAGACTCCACCACCGAGACGTTCGCAGCGATCACCGTCGAGGTCGACACCCGTCGCTGGGCCGGCGTGCCGTTCTACCTGCGGACCGGTAAACGACTGGGCCGCAGGGTGACCGAGATCGCGCTGGTCTTCAAGCGGGCTCCGCATCTCCCGTTCGACGCCACCATGACCGATGAGTTGGGCGCCAACGCGCTGGTGATCCGGGTGCAGCCGGATGAGGGCGTGACGCTGCGATTCGGATCCAAGGTGCCCGGGCAGCGCCATGGAAGTCCGCGACGTCAACATGGATTTCTCCTACGGCGCTGCGTTCACCGAGGAGTCGCCCGAGGCCTACGAGCGGCTGATCCTCGATGTGCTGCTCGGTGAGCCGTCGCTGTTCCCGGTCAACGCAGGAAGTCGAATTAGCCTGGGATGTACTCGATCCCGCGCTCGACTATTGGGCGGAGCACGGTAAGCCCGATCCGTATGAGGCGGGTACCTGGGGTCCGGCATCGGCCTTCGACATGCTGCGCCGGACCGGCCGGGAATGGCGGAGACCATGACGTACCCGCCCGGCAATGACGAGGAGCGGCGCCGATGATCATGGATTTGCCGGAGACCAGCACTTCCGAGATCACCAAGAAACTCGACCTCGCTGCTCGAGGAATCCGGCGCGGTCAACCTCGGCCGAGTCTTGACGCTGGTTATCGCGCCGGACAGCGACGCGCTGCTCGAGGAATCGATCGAGGCAGCCAACGCCGCCAGCCATGAGCATCCCAGCCGGGTGATCGTCGTGAGCGACAGGAGATAGCGACGCCGCCGAGGCGCGCCTGGATGCGCAACTGAGGGTCGGCGGTGACAGCGGCGCCGGCGAAGTCGTGGTGCTGCGACTCTCCGGTCCGCTGGCCGGGCACGACGGCAGCGTCGTCGTACCGTTCCTGTTGCCCGATATCCCTGTGGTGGTGTGGTGGCCCGATGTCGCTCCCGCCGTACCGGCACAGGATCCATTGGGCCAATTGGCAATTCGGCGAATCACCGACGCGACCAACGGAGCCGATCCCCTTGTCGGCGATCAAAAGCAGACTGCCGGGCTACACCCCGGGTGACACCGATCTGGCCTGGAGCCGCATCACCTACTGGCGCGCGCTTGCTCACCTCGGCGATCGACCAGCCGCCACATGAGCCGATCAACTCGGCGGTGGTGTCCGGCCTCAAAGACGAACCCGCGCTCGACATCCTGGCCGGCTGGCTGGCCAGCCGAATCGACGGGCCCGTGCGTCGTGTCGTCGGCGAGCTCAAGGTCGAACTCGAACGCCCCACCGAGACGGTGACGCTGCGCAGACCGCAGAAGGGGGTGACCGCGACGTTGAGCCGCACCGGTAAGCCCGACGCGCTCGTTCCACTGCAACGCCGAGACGTGCCCGAGTGCCTCGCCGAAGACCTCCGGCGGCTGGATGCGGACGCCATCTACTTTTCAGCGTTGGAGGGTATCGATCGGGTGGAGTACGCATGAGCACTTCAGTGGAGAAGTTCGACGACAGCGACGGACTGGTCGCCGCGGCAGGCGAACGGCTGATCGGTGTCGTCGAGGCTGCGATCGCTGCGCGCGGCAAGGCGCAGATCGTGTTGACCGGCGGCGGCAACGGCAACAAGCTGTTGCGTTTCCTCGCCGCGCAGACCGGGCGGGTCGACTGGGCCAAGGTGCACCTGTTCTGGGGCGACGACCGATACGTCACCGAAGATGACGACGAACGCAACGACAAGCAGGCCCGTGAGGCCCTGCTGGATCACGTCGACATCCCTGCCCGCAATGTGCACGCCATGCCGGCGGCCGACGGAGAGTTCGGCGACGACCTGTCCGCCGCCGCTCTGGCGTACGAGCAGATCCTGGCCGCGAATGCCGAGCCGGGCGATCCGGCGCCGAATTTCGACATCCATCTGCTGGGCGTCGGACCCGAGGGCCATATCAACTCGCTGTTTCCCGGATACCCCGGCTGTGCGCGAGACAACGCGATTGGTGGTCGATGTCGAGGATTCACCCAAACCGCCGCCGCAACGAATCACCCTGACGCTGCCGGCAATTCAGCGTTCGAGCGAGGTCTGGTTACTGGTGTCGGGCGCCGAGAAGGCCGAGGCGGTCGCCGCCGCGGTCGGTGGCGCCGACCCGGTATCGATTCCGGCGGCCGGCGCGATCGGCCGCGAGCGCACCATCTGGTTCCTCGATTCCGGAGCCGCCAGGCGACCTGCCCGGTTAGCGTGACCGCCGCTCGGCTCGGCCGTCGGCGTAGCCACGCTGGTATTCCTGTAGCCGTCGAATGATGTCGGGCGGGGTCGCGTTGCCGATCACCGCGGCGCAGCGGTGGTCAGGATTTCGCCAGTGCATATCCGATCAGATGGATATCCGGTTCCCGAGGTTCCGTCGACCGCCATAATGGGCGGCATGGCAGATAAAAGCGCCGGTGACCGCCCAGCGCGGCAGCGGATCAAGACGCTCACCCAGGCGGCGATGAACGCCGACGTCACCGTCAACCAGCTGGAAGACGTGCTTGGGCGGCCTCGGCGACACGTTGGGCGACCTGAACACCTCACTGTCCAACTTGAACAGCGCGGTGGACCGCCTCGACAACGGGCTCGACCACTTCGAAGCCACCCTCGGCAGGATCGACGACCTGATGAAGCGGCTCGTCACCCTCGTCGCACCGGTCGAGGCCATCGTCGAGCGCATCGACTACATGGTCGGCGTCGGCGAGACCGTGATGTCGCCGCTGTCGGTCACCGAACACGCAATCCGCAACGCATTCAACGCCTTACGCAATCGCGGTAGCCGCTAGATCGTGCCGCATCCCCGACCGGTTCCCGATCCGCCGTACGCCGAGGGCACCGGCCTGCCGTGGGATGTCTCGGTCACCGACGCCGTCGCCGCCATCGCGGAGGCCCGCACCCGCCACGGCGACACATTCGCTCTGCGCAGCGGCGACGATCACTACCTGTTCACGTTCTCCCCTACCGGCGTCGAATCGTTCTACGGGCTACCCGAGGAAAAGGCCAGCAAGGGTGTCGCGGACTACCTGATGCTGCGGCGCAAACTTCCCGACGAGATCTTCCAGGGGCGTCGCATCTTGCCCAGCACGTTGTTTCGGCGCGACGACGTCTCCGGATACCTGACCAATCTGGATCGGGCGCTCGACCAGACGATCGACGAGCTGGGCTCGTCGGGATCCGTGGACGTCTTCACACTGACCCGCAGGCTCGGCCACCGGATGGGACTGGCCTCCTGGGCGGGGCCCGGGTCGGCCCGGGGCGAGGCGTTCGAGCGCCTGGTGCGGGCATTCGACACGTTGGACGGTTCGGATGCTTTCGTACATCCTGACGCGATGGCGGCGGTCGCCGCGTCGGGGAAGCGGGCCGAGCGTGCCGCCCTCGACGAGGTGGTCGAGATCATCGCCGACGCCGTGCACTGCCCGGAGGGTGATGACGGCCTGTTCGGCAGGATCGTCGACGAATGGCGAAGCGACAAGGAAGACAATCGGATTCGTGGCATCGCCCTGGATGTCGCGCTGATTCACATCGCGTCGATGTCGAACCTGGCTGCCGCGCTGGGGTGGGCGCTGGTGGACCTGCTCGAGCATCCGGAGCAACTGCCGCGGGTCGTCGTCGATGCGGATTTCGCGCAGCGGTGCGCGCTGGAGTCGACCCGGCTGGCCCAACGGTCGATCATGGCGCGCATCGTGTTGTCGCCGGTCGACCTCGATACCGGCGACGTGAGCTACCAGGTGCCACCCGGGTGGACCATTGCGACGTTGCTACCGCTACTCAACACCTCCGTTGCGCCCGGGCTCGAGCAGTGGGATCCGGATCGCTGGACCCGGCATCGGCTGACCGACGAAAAGTCGCTCCCGTCAACGATGTTGGTGACGGCATTCGGGCACGGGCGGCATTCCTGTCCGGCGCAGCCTTTTTCGCTGTCAGCCATGACCGCCACCATGACGCGACTGCTCGGCCACTACCGGATGACCCCGGAATGGACCACGCACCCGCGCCCGGTGCCGGCCCAGATCGGCGGTGTGGCGCGAGCCGATGGACCGTGTCTGCTCAGCTACACGGCAGACTGAACCGGCAGCTGCAGATACGACGCGCGGCTCCCGCCATCCAGAGCGTACTGGTCTAACCACCACACCAGTTATATAGCAACGCCGCAGCTTGAGTTGCGGCATGCAGTGTTCCAGTGTTGCCGTGACTGAGCGCATCCCGAGCCTCGGCGATCCGCTCGCGCGCCTGGTCGAGAAAATCCGAACCGATGCAGACCGGCTGATCCGGTAGCTGCGGCGGTGGTGGCCGGCTCATCGACGCTTCAAAAGCCGATGCATCGCTGGGCACAGCGGGCTGGTGCAGGAACGGCGCGGCGATGATCTCCTCGGTGGCACGTATTTTGATCGCGCACCTGCGGTATTCCTCGCCAACCCAGCCGATCACGTCGCCGGCGATGCGAAACTGTGCGGCATCGTCATCGGTAATGCCTTCGACATGACCAAATTTGGCGAAATGCGCGAACTGACTGGCGACACTGTCGAAACACGCCGCAGCGAGTTCGAGCCGAAGGGCGTCAAGATCCGGCGTCAGGGACATGTCCGTTGTCGCGTGTTCTATCCGCTGTTGCGCAGCGCGCTGGCCAGCCCGTTCATCGTCAACAGGATCCCGCGCTGGACCAGTTCATCGTCGTCACCGGAGCGGTAACGCCGTAGCAATTCGACCTGCAGGTGATTCAGCGGCTCCAGATAAGGGAAGCGGTTGAACACCGAACGGGCCAACGCCGGGTTATCGGCGAGCAAGTTGTCCTGGCCGGTAATCAGCTTGTGCGCGTTGATACTTCGCTGGTGCTCAGCAGCGATCTTGTCGAACACCCGTCGCCGCAGTGATTCGTCTTCCACCAGTTCGGAGTAACGGGCCGCCAGGCCGAGGTCGGTTTTGGCGAGGACCTGTGCCATGTTCGACAGCACCGTCTGGAAGAACGGCCAACGCTCATACAGTTCGCGCAGTGTTTCCAGGCGTCCCTCGCCGCCGGCGATCCACTGCTCGATCGCCGTGCCGGTCCCGTACCAGCCCGGCAGCATCACCCGCGACTGGCTCCAGGCCATCACCCAGGGAATTGCGCGCAGGTCGGAGATCGACGACGTCTGCTTGCGCGACGTGGGGCGGCTGCCGACGTTGAGTGCACCGATCTCGCTGACCGGGGTGGACTGCAGGAAGTACTCCACGAAACCATCTGTCTCGTGGACTAATTCGGAGTATGCACGCTGAGCCCGGTCGGCCAGCTCGTCGAGAATTTCGTACGCCGGGCCGGCAGCGTCGCCGAGTCCCTCGACGTCGAGCAAGGTCGACTCCAGGGTCGCCGCCAGCAAGGTCTCCAGATTGCGCTGGGCGATGATCGGCTCGGCGTATTTGGCGGCAATCACTTCGCCTTGCTCGGTCAGTCGCAGGGAGCCGTTCACCGCGCCCGGCGGCTGAGCGAGGATGGCTTCGTAACTGGGCCCTCCACCGCGGCCCACCGTGCCGCCGCGGCCGTGGAAGAGCCGCAACCGAATTCCGGTTTTGCGCGCCGATTCGACGAGGTCGAGCTCGGCCCGGTAAAGCGCCCAGTTGGCGGTCAGGTAACCGCCGTCTTTGTTGGAGTCGGAGTAGCCGAGCATCACCTCCTGGCTGTCACTGCGAGCGCGTACCAGGCTCCGGTAGACCGGAAGGTCGAGTGCCGCTTCAAGAATCGATGCGCCCCGCTGAAGGTCGTCGATCGTCTCGAAGAGTGGGACTATCCCGACCGGACAGTAGGGCTCGTCGGCGGACGCGTCGATCAGTCCGGATTCCTTCAGCAGGATGCCCGCTTCGAGAAGGTCGGAGACGGAGCGACACATCGAGATGATGTAGTTGGGCACCGCGGGCGGACCGTAGATGTCGACGGCGCGCGCGGCGGCGGAGACGATGGCGAGTTCTTTGCGGGCCAGTTCCGACAGCTGCTCACGATCCCCGATCAACGGCCGTCGGGTGCCCAGCTCCTCGGCGAGGATGTTGACCCGTTCGTCCTCGCTCAGCGAGCAGTAGTCGGGATGCACTCCGGCCCAGGCGAACAACTCGGCGACTACTTCTTCGTGGACATCGGAGTTCTGCCGCATGTCCAGGCCGGACAGGTGAAAACCGAAGACGCGCAAAGCGTCTCGCAGATGCGCCAGCCGGTCGTCGGCCAGTAGCGTACTGCCGTGGGTGCGCAGTGAGGCATCGACGGTGTCGAGGTCGGCCAGCATCTCCCCCGGCGTCGAGTACGGCGGCAAGCCGAGGTCGAGGAGGTTGTCCGGCTCGTCGTCGAGAATCTGCGCGGCGGTCGCGGTCAGCCGGGCGTGGATGACGCGCAATGCGCGGCGGTACGGCTCGTCGGCGCGGGCCGGCTCGTCGCAGTCCTCTGCCAGCTTGTTCAGTTCGTCGGTGACGGCGACCAGCCGCGACGACATCGACAGCTCCTGCTCCAGCGCGCTCAGCTCGGCGGTGTAGTGATTCAGCGCGGTATAGGCCGCGCTGCCGGTGGCCAGTCGCACGACATCCGCGGTGACGTTCGGATTGCCGTCACGGTCACCGCCGATCCACGAGCCCGGCCGCAGAATCGGTTCCGGAAAGCAGATCGGCGTCGGGCCAGCGACTGCGCAGCGCATCGCGGACTCCGGCGTTGACTTTCGGCACCACATCGAAAAACGCTGCGGAGTAATAGCGCAAGCCGACCGCGATTTCGTCGGTGATCTGCAGTCGCGACAGCCGCACCAGCGCGGTCTGCCACAGCGTCAGTACCTGGCGGCGCAGCTCGGTTTCGATGCTCGCCGCCATCGTCGGTGTGCGCATGCCCACGCGCGTGCAGCCGCATCAGCTGGGTGATGCGGTGCTGGGTGTCGAAGACGGTACGACGACGGGTCTCGGTCGGATGCGCGGTGATCACCGGCGAGACCAGCGCACCGGTCAGCGCCTCGGCGACGGTCGCCGAGTCCAGATCCGCCGCATCCAGCTTCTGGTAGGTGGCGGCCAGGCTGCTGTCCTGTGGTGGGTCGCCCGCCTCGACGTGGATGGCGCGGCGGCGTTCCCGGTGGATGTCTTCGGCGACGTTGGCCAGCAGCGCGAAGTGACTGAACGCCCGGATCACCGGGATTGCCCGGTGAATGTCGATGCCGTCGAAGATCTGCGCCACCTCGGCACGCTCGATCTCCGAGCGACGCACCCGGAACGACGCGATGCGGGCCCGCTCGACCAGGTCGAAGACCTCGTCACCGTGCTGCTCTCGAACGGTGTCGCCGAGAATGGCACCGAGCAACCGGATGTCGTCGCGCATCGGCTCGGTCGCTTCGCGACCTATTCGGGTGCGTTGTACCGCACCGAAGGGCTCCAGCGAGTCGGGTGCTTCAGCCATACCTACCAGTATCAGGGTGGTCGGCCGTCTTCGCCCTTCGTGGGGTCAGGCGTTGTATTTGATGCGCAGCGCGATACCGACGATGGCGACCAACCAGATGCCGACGACGAACAAGGTCAGTCGGTCGAGGTTTTTCTCCACCACCGTCGACCCGGACAAGCTGGACTGCACGCCACCACCGAACAGCGTCGACAGACCGCCACCCTTGGCGCGGTGCAACAGCACCAACAAGACCACCAGGATGCTGGTGACCACCAAGGTGATCTGCAGAGCCAATTCCATGGCCCACACCTTACCGGCCTGCGACTGCGGCCGGCTCAGACCGGCGTCAGCTTGTCGACAGCGGGCCGAAGTAGGTCTTGTCGTCTGGCGTAGTCGATATAGACCGCATGGTGCAGGAACGGAATGACCCCGCTGTCGATGCTTGGTCCCTGAAACCACCGTGGGGCTGTCGCTTACCAAGGTGGAGTGCCGACGTCGAACTGATCGGTCGTTGTGTACGAGTACAACAACGTGCTGGCCCGTGTTGTAGACCGATATCAAGTCTGCGCCGGGACGGAGCTGCCGGACCCCAGACTCGACGGGATCGTGCCGTAACACGCCACCCGAGTCGATGATGTTCGTCACCGTCTTTCAGACGTGCCACGTTGACCGTACCTTTTCGTACACGTCGGCTGACTCGGCGATCCGCTTGTCGAGACGGCCTCGGGAATCGGGTTTGTCGCCGGCGACGACCAGTTGGTCGTGCGGAATGTCGACGTAGCACACCGCCGTAGTTCTCAAACGGGGCTGGCGGTCGGCCCCGCCGTGTTCTGGCCGACGCCCAGGATGCCGTCTACGTCGTTGCTGCTGAGGAAGCTCTGGAAGTTCTCGAACGATGATCCGACGCGTTGTTCGACCAGGAGAGGAGCTCGACGTCGACGGGGCCGTTCGTGGTCAGAGGACGGTGCCGCCGGTGGCGTTGAGGTAATCGACTGGCACGCTGTTGTAGGTCGCAGTAGATGTACTCGACCCCACCGCTGTAGCCGCTCATACCGTAGGTCGTGGGGAAGCCGAGGTTGAACAGGTCTCGAGCTGCGAGAAACCAGTTACGTCCCGAGGTCCTGTAGGGGACGACAAGCCCGCTCGATCCGGTGTCGACCAGCAGCGGGCACCGAGCCGCCGCCGTCGATCGAGGCGTTGACGGCCGGCTCGGTGACCTCCAAGACGCTCAGCGGAATCGTTCCACCGCGTCAACGCCGCTGCGGCGGGCTCACGCCGCAGCAGACAGCCGCGGCCGCAGAGTCGGCCGTCGGCAGCGCGAAGTCGAACGACGTGTTCAGGCTGGCGAGCAGGCTGTCGGTCCAGCTGGTCAGATCCAGCGCGGCAGCGGGATCGAAGACTGCGATCGAATCGGTCAGCGAGGTCAGAAACGGCTGGATGATCGGGTCGAGCAGGCCCTCGAAGTCCGCGTGGGCGGGCGCTGCCGAGCCGGTAGCCATCGCTGCCGCGGCAACAAATGCGCCGACAGCTCCGCCCATGACAACGCCGCACCGGCGGATGGACGTGCTGTGTGTGCGCTTTTTACCGTTCCGACCAGCCATTAGTCGCCTTCCCCGGAGGACGTGGAGCTGCGAACAAGCAAACTTAACGACCCTGTGTTTCTGTCAGGTTTCTTTAAGCTAAGCGTGACCTCAGCGGGATGCAACCTGTAGACCGGCGTACGTTTACGGCAACGGTCCCGCCGGCGGCGATCGCCGACAGCGTCGCGAATTGCTCGGCGTCCAGCGACGCGCCACCGACCAGGGCGCCGTCCACGTCTTCCTGCGCGACGATGTCCGCGATGTTCTTGGCATTCACCGAGCCGCCGTAGAGCACCCGGACGGTGTCGGCGATTTGCGGTGAGGCCAGCGAGCTCAGCTCGCCACGGACCGCCTTGCAGACTTCCTGAGCGTCGGCGGCGCTGGCCACCCGCCCGGTGCCGATCGCCCACACCGGCTCATAGGCGATGACGGTCTGTCCGATCTGCTCGGCCGACAATCCGGCCAGCGAGCCGCGCAGCTGGTTCTGGCAGTGGCCGACATGCTCGCCGGCTTCCCGGACTTCCAGGTGCTCGCCGATACAGACGATCGGCGTCAGTTCGTGCTTGAGCGCCGCGGCGGCTTTGGCGGCCACCAGCGCGTCGTCCTCGTTGTGATAGGTGCGCCGCTCGGAGTGCCCGACCACGGCGTAGTGGCAACCCAGCTTGGCCAGGAACGCCCCGCTGATCTCGCCGGTGTAGGCACCGGAGTCGTGCTGCGACACGTCCTGAGCGCCGTAAGTGAGTCGCAGCTTGTCACCGTCGACCAGCGTCTGCACGCTGCGCAGGTCGGTGAACGGCGGGATGACCGCGACATCAACCTTGTCGAAGTACTTGTCGGGCAACGAGAACGCGATCTTTTGCACCAGAGCGATGGCCTCGAAGTGGTTGAGGTTCATCTTCCAGTTGCCGGCAATCAGCGGCTTGCGACTCATCGTCGTCCTTTGCTCAGGTATTCAACACTTCGAGGCCGGGCAGCGTCTTGCCCTCAAGATATTCCAGCGATGCCCCGCCGCCGGTGGAAATGTGGGAGAAGCCGTCGTCGGGCAGACCCAGCGCCCGCACCGCGGCGGCCGAGTCGCCGCCGCCCACGACGCTGAATGCGCCCTTGGCTGTCGCTGCGGCAATCACTTCGGCCACGCCCTTGGTGCCCGCGGCAAACGCCGGGAACTCGAAGACCCCCATCGGGCCGTTCCAGAAGATGGTCTCCGCGTTGCCCAGCAGTTTGGTGAACCGGATGACCGACCCCGGGCCGATGTCCAGGCCCATCTTGCCGTCCGGAATCGCATCGGCAGCAACAACTTCCGACGGCGAATCAGCGGCGAACTTGTCGGCCACCACGATGTCTACCGGGAGCCGGATGACGTCGGCGTAGGTGTCGAGCAGTTGCCGGCAGGTGTCGATCATCTCGGTCTGCAGCAGCGACGTGCCCACTGGAAGACCCATTGCGGCAAGGAACGTGTAGCACATGCCGCCGCCGATCACGATGCTGTCGGCCTTGGTGGCCAGTTGCTCGATCACGCCGAGTTTGTCGGAGACTTTGGAACCGCCGAGGATCACCGCGTAGGGCCGCTTCGTCGATTCGGTCAGCCGCTCGAGCACCGCGACCTCCTCGGCGACCAGCTTGCCGGCGTAGTGCGGCAGCAGCGTCGCGACGTCGTACACCGAAGCCTGCTTGCGGTGCACCACCCCGAACCCGTCGGACACGAAAGCGCCTGTGCTTCCGACCAATTCGGCGAGCTCCTTGGCGAGCGCCAACCGCTCCCCGTCGTCCTTGCTGGTCTCCCGCGGATCGAAGCGGATGTTCTCCAGCAGTAGAACGTCCCCGTCGCTCAGACTTCCGGCCCGGGCCCGCGCGTCAGGTCCGACGACGTCCTCGGCCAATTGCACGTCCTTACCCAGTTGCTCGCCCAGCGATGCGGCGACCGGGGCCAGCGACAGTGTCGGGTCGGGCTCGCCTTTGGGGCGGCCGAGATGCGCGGTCACCACCACCTTGGCGCCGGCGTCGGCCAGCGCTTTGATCGTCGGCACCGACGCGGTGATACGACCCGGGTCGCTGATGGCGCCGTCGTTGAGCGGCACGTTCAGGTCGGAGCGCACGAGCACGCCGCGATCCGAAACTCCTTGTGCCAGAAGGTCGTCCAGGTTGCGGATAGCCACGGCTACAGGGACTTGCCGACCAGCGCGACCAGGTCGACGAGCCGGTTGGAATAGCCCCATTCGTTGTCGTACCAGGACACCACCTTGGCCTGGTTGTCGATCACCTTGGTCAGGCCGGAGTCAAAGATCGAGCTGTGCGGGTCGGTGACGATGTCGCTGGACACGATCGGGGCGTCGTAGTACTTGAGGATGCCCTTCATCGGACCGTCGGCGGCGGCCTTCATCGCGGCGTTGATCTCCGCCGCGGTGCCCGACTTGGCCAGTTCGACGGTGAGGTCGGTGACCGAACCGGTGGGGATCGGGACCCGCAGCGCATACCCGTCCAGCTTGCCTTTGAGTTCGGGCAGCACCAGGCCGATCGCCTTGGCCGCACCGGTCGAGGTCGGCACGATGTTCAGCGCCGCGGCCCGGGCCCGGCGCAAGTCCTTATGCGGACCGTCCTGCAGGTTCTGGTCCTGGGTGTAGGCGTGGATGGTGGTCATCAGGCCCTTGACGATGCCGAACTCGTCGTTGAGCACCTTGGCGATCGGCCCGAGACAGTTCGTTGTGCACGACGCGTTGGAGATGATGTTCTGGCTGCCGTCGTACTTGTCGTCGTTGACGCCCAGCACGATGGTGATGTCCTCATCGGTGGCAGGCGCGGAGATGATCACCTTTTTCGCGCCGGCATCCAAGTGGCCCTTGGCTTTCGCTGCGTTGGTGAAGATGCCGGTGGACTCGACGACGACGTCGACACCGAGGTCGCCCCACGGCAACGCCGCCGGCCCCTCCTTGACCTCCAGTGCCTTGATCTTGTGGTCGCCGACGACGATGGTGTCCTCGCCTTCCAGGCTGACGTCGTAGGGCAGGCGACCCAGGATCGAGTCGAACTTCAGCAGATGCGCCAGCGTCGCGTTGTCGGTCAGGTCGTTTGCCGCGACCAACTCGATGTCGGTGTCGGCGCCCGCGGCCTGCTGCAGCAGCAGGGCCCGGTAGAAGTTACGCCCGATTCGACCGAAGCCGTTGATGCCTACCCGGACCGTCACGTGTCTCTCCTTCGTGGCTGACGAAATGCTCGTTGCCAGCCTAGTAGCTGCGGCAATGCCTAGCGAATTCGGTGGTTTAGGTCACGCCGATCGGGCGTTCAAGGCTTGGTGACGGGGTGGACGGGCAGTTCGTCGCCGGGCTCCGGCCAGGGCTGGCGCGCCAGCATGTCGTCGACGGCGACGTAGCCCTCCTCGATCAAGCCGGTCTTGGCGTCGACGATGCGATACCACTGCTTTTTGGTCTGGATCGGCTGACCTTCCAGGATGATCACCCGCAGATCGCCCTCGTCCAATTGGCAACGCCGCTGCACCGCCTCCACCAACTGCTCGTTGTGCAGATGACCTTCGCCGAAGTTCCATCCGATCAGCGGCCCGGCGACGGTCTCGCCTTCCCGTAGCGCATAGTCCGCCTCATCATCCAAGGCGCGGGGCAACAGCCCGTTGAGCGCGCGACCGTGGACGTGCATGGAGCGGAAGGCACGAGCTTTGTCGCTGATGATCTCGGCGGTGTTTGCGTCGTACAGCCGGGCAATCTGTGTGGCGGTCAGAGCGGAGCTTTTGACGACGCCGGCCTCGATCTTGTCCTCCACACCCGCGCGAAAGCACCAGACACTCGACGCCCAGTTACCCGCGTAATAGCGCAACGCCGGCAGGAATGAAATCTGTTGAGGGAACATGTTTCCCACGATTGGCACCACAAGTAGCGCAGCCAGCAACAACGCCAGCAGCAGCGGTGAATTGAGGTCGTAGATCACGATGTTGCTGTAGTGCCCGAACAGGTAGAAGAGCGAGAAGATGAAAAAGAGGTTCCACTCCAGGGGAACACCCATCGGCAGGTTGGAAATGATGTTGAGGTGGAAGATCACCATGAAGGCGATCAACGCCCACCGCCACGGGTGGTTACCGGCGGCGAACACCAGGACCGCCGGCACGATGAGTTCCGCGGTGGTGCCGCCGACGTGGGCCATCACCTTCGGAATCCAGGTGGGGCGAATGTCGTTGACCGGGTCGCGATAGAGCCTGCGCTTCAACCAGTTGAACGCCTTGCCGCGTAGCAGCGCGTTGTTGCTCGTCATCGCCGCCACGACATACGGGAAATGGTGATTGAGCTTGGAAGTCGCGGCACCCCACCACAATCCGAGCATCACGATCTTGAAAGCGGCGATCTGGTCAGTGAACGGGAAGAAGAAGATCACCAGTTTCAGCCAGTAATGCTCACCGCGAGCGGCCAAGAAGATCGTCTTGTCGCGCAGGCCCAGCAGCGCCAGAGCCACGATCGTCGGCAGCAGCAGCAGCGGGTCGATCAAGCCCACATCGCCACTTCCGGTGACCGACCCGCCGTGCCCGGGAGCGAGCAACGCCCAGACGCCGGAGACCAGCACGATCGCGTACAGCGCGACGTCGAAGATGGTGCGGCTGTCTCCGCGAGTGAACGGAACCTCGTTCGGCCAGGGCGGCAGCCGAATTGTCTTGGGTCGCAGCCAGTACAGGAACCCACCGATGGGCGGCCAGAATCGCGCGGTCAGCGGTCCCGACCCGCAGCCCAGGCCCAGGACCTCGAACAGCATCGTGAAGACGATCAATTTTTGATAGACGATCGGCTGCGTCCACCACACCGAGATGTCGGCCAACCCGCCCAGGCCCGGGGTCAGCGAGATGACCGCGGCCGCACCCGCGGCGTAGGCGGCCATCTTGAACACGTACAGCAGGTAGATCGCCGACGGAGTGCCGAAGCCGTGCTCGACCCAATGCCGGGTCACCACCTGCATCCGGTCTGCCGCGGGCCGGGTGTGCCAGGTCTCGGGGTCGACGTCCGGAAGATCCGGGGTGATGAATCCCATCACGGCCTCGTTTCAGGTCTGCCACCGTTGGCCACATCAATCTAGCGTTGACCTCGGCGAGTCGCGGCGGGTACCAACGTCTCGTTACCAGCTAGGCGTCTTCCAGCAGATCCGGGGTCACCGCGGACTCGGTGTCCGGAATCCCATCGACCTTGGCTTTGCGGTCGGCCATCGACAGCAGTCGCCGAATACGGCCGGCCACAGCATCTTTCGTCATCGGTGGGTCGGCCAACCGGCCCAGCTCCTCCAGCGAGGCCTGCCGGTGTTCGACACGCAGCCTTCCTGCTGCCGAAAGGTGATCGGGGACGGTGTCGCCCAGGATTTCCAGCGCACGTTCCACCCGGGCGGCTGCGGCAACCGCGGCACGCGCCGAGCGTCGCAGATTTGCGTCGTCGAAGTTGGCCAGCCGGTTGGCCGTCGCCCGAACCTCGCGGCGCATCCGCCGCTCTTCCCAGATCAACCGGGTGTCCTGGGCGCCCATCCGGGTGAGCAGCGCTCCGATGGCTTCGCCGTCGCGCACCACCACCCGGTCGGCGCCGCGAACCTCCCGCGCCTTGGCGCTGATGCCGAGCCGACGAGCCGCGCCCACCAGCGCCAGCGCAGCCTCGGGGCCGGGGCAGCTGACCTCCAGCGCCGACGAGCGACCCGGCTCGGTGAGCGAACCGTGCGCCAAGAAGGCGCCGCGCCAGGCGGCTTCGGCGTCGCCGATGCTGCCGCCGACCACCTGGGCCGGCAGGCCACGCACCGGCCGGCCACGCAGATCGAGCAAACCGGTTTGTCGAGCCAAGCGCCTCGCCGTCGTTGGCCACGCGTAACACATAGCGCGTCGTCTTACGAATTCCGCTGGCGGACAACACATGTACGACAGCGTTGTAGCCGTACAGATCGAAGATGTCCTTGCGTAGCCGCCGCGCGATGCTGCCCAAGTCCACTTCGGCTTCGACGACCACCCGGCCGGCCACGATGTGCAGCCCGCCGGCGAACCGCAACAGCGCCGTCACTTCGGCGCGCCTCGCGCTCACCGCAGTCACCACCAGGCGGCTCAACTCGTCTTTGACTTCGGCCGTCATCGCCACGCGTCGTCACCCCTCGGTCCGTTGCGACCCGGTCCTTCGGTGCCGGTTCGCTGACGTTCTTGCTCGATCGCCGATGCGTCGGCGGACGTCGCAGCCCGCGGCGGCCGTCCGGTATCGCGCACACCCACTCCGTCCAGCGCCGCGGCCAGTTTGCCCGGGTCATGTAAAGGTGTACCAGGCCTGGCCAAGTCCGCGAATTGAACCTCGGCGTTGAGCAGAGTTGCGGTCCGCCGCAGCTGCTCACGCTCCCGCTCGCTCGGCACCCGTTCGGCGTCGATGATCACGTCGTGGACGGTGAAACCCGGCGCGTGCTGGGCAAGTACATGTAGATGACGTTCGACCGAGAACCCGGCCGTC
Organism: uncultured Actinomycetota bacterium; assembly: GCA_963796825.1. Classification (GTDB taxonomy): domain Bacteria; phylum Actinomycetota; class Actinomycetes; order Mycobacteriales; family Mycobacteriaceae; genus Mycobacterium. Next base: position 431,249 of record CAWCNE010000001.1, on the reverse strand, counting down.
TCCCCCGGTTCGGCCACCAGGTTGAGCACCAGCGCACGACGGGCCGTGGTCGCCTGCAGCGCGGCCGCCAGGTCGGGCACCAGCACGTGCGGGAGCACGCTGGTGAACCACGAGCCGGGACCCAGTACCACCAGATCGGCGGCACATGATGGCGTCGACCGCCTGACGGGTGGCGGGCGGATCTCCTGGCAGCAGTCGAACCCGTCGGACCTTGCCCGGCGTGGTCGCGATCGCCACCTGCCCGCGGATAACCCGGAACATCCGCGGGTCGGTTTCCAGGCCGGACACGTCGGCCTCGATCTGCAGTGCGATCGGGCACATCGGCAGCACCCGGCCCCGCACGCCCAGAATCCGGCCGACCTCGTCGAGGGCGGCAACTGGATCGGCGAGCACCTCGCTGATGCCAGCCAGCAGCAAGTTGCCGATCGGGTGCCCCGACAGTGCGCCGCTTCCGCCGAACCGGTGCTGCAGGATGGTCGCCCACAGTCGGCCCTGCGGGCTGTCAGAAGCCAACGCCGCCAACGCCATTCGCAGATCCCCCGGCGGCACCACGTCGAGCTCGCTGCGTAAGCGACCCGATGACCCGCCGTCATCGGCGACGGTGACGACGGCCGTCACGTGCGGAGTCAGTCGCCGGGCAGCCGACAGCGTGGCGTACAAGCCGTGCCCCCCGCCCAGGGCGACGATCCGCCGACTCATTCGCGGCCCAGATCCCGGTGCAGCACCCGCACCGTCAACTGCTTGTCGGGCTCGAGCAGTCGCGCTAACGCCTCGGCGATGGCGACGCTGCGGTGTTTACCACCGGTGCAGCCAATCGCCACAGTCATATAGCGCTTCCCCTCCCTGTGGTACCCGTCGACGATCAGGGACAGCAACCGATGGTATGTCTCCAAGAACTCCGCCGCGCCGGTCTGGCCAAGCACGTAGTCACGGACATCGGGGTGCTGACCGGTGAGCGGACGTAGCTCGTCGACCCAGTGCGGATTGGGCAGGAATCGGACGTCCATCACGGTGTCGGCGTCCATCGGCAGGCCGTATTTGAAGCCGAAGGACTCCACGGTGACGGCGGTCTGCGCGACCGTCTCGCCACCGAAGGCGCGTTCGATGCTCTCCCGTAGCTCGCGCACCGAGAGCGTCGAGGTGTCGATGACCAGGTCGGCAGTCGCGCGAACCGGCGCGAGCATCTCGCGCTCGGCGGCAATACCTTCGGCCAACGTCTGCTCACCCTGCAGCGGGTGGCTGCGGCGGTTCTGTTCGTAGCGACGCACCAACATGTCGTCAGAGGCCTCCATGAACAACACCTGCGGGGTGATGTCGCGGGTGGCCAGATCGTTGCGCACCCAGTCCAGGTCGCCGGTGAACCCGCGCGACCGTACGTCCATCACGATGGCCAGCTGTGTGATCCGGGATCCCGCGTCCAGGCCGAGGTCGACCATCCGGGTGATCAACTGAGGCGGCAGGTTGTCGGCGACATACCAGCCGAGGTCCTCGAGCACCTTGGCGGCGGTGCCACGACCGGCACCGGACAGACCGGTGACCAGAACCACGTCGATACCGGATTCACTTGTGGCAGCGTGAGTGTCAGCCTGCTCGAGCGATCCAGCTTGATTCGACCCGTCCATCCCCTCGCCTGTCATCCCGATGCCCGTTCCGCGATCCGGTCCTGCGCCGCGGTGTCCGTTCCAGCGTCGTCCGATCCGGCGGCGTCGCCCCGTAGAGCGTCGAGCACGGCCGTGGCCGTCGCAACCCCGATGCCCGGAACGGAAGTGATCTCGTCGACCGTAGCCTCCCTGAGCCGGGCCAGTGAGCCGAAATGAGCAACCAGTGCCTTGCGGCGATGCTCACCCAGCCCGGGGACCGAGTCGAGCGCCGACGCGGTCATCCGCTTGGACCGCTTGCTGCGGTGGTAGTTGATCGCGAACCGGTGGGCCTCGTCGCGCACCCGCTGCAGCAGATACAGCCCCTCGCTGTTGCGTGGCAGGATGATCGGGTCGGGCTCGGAGGGCACCCACACCTCTTCGAGTCGCTTTGCCAAACCGATCACCGCAACATCGGTGACACCCAGTTCCTCGAGAACCGCGCTGGCGGCGTTGACCTGCGGAGCTCCGCCGTCGACAACGTACAGGTTGGGCGGGTAGGCGAATCTGACGCGATTTACCCTCGGGTGAAAGGACTTTCGAGTCCTCCTGGTCTTGGATGTGCCGAATGAAACGACGACGGGTGACCTCGGCGATCGACGCTACGTCGTCGGAGCGGCCGTGGCCGGCTGCTTCCCGGATGCCGAAATGCCGGTAGTCGGACTTGCGCGGCAACCCGTCTTCGAACACCACCAGCGACCCCACCACGTCGGTGCCCTGCACGTGGCTGATGTCAACACACTCGATCCGCAGTGGCGCGTCAGCCAAACCAAGGGCCTCTTGAATATTCTGCAGCGCAGCGGATCTCGCGGTGAAGTCGCCGGCGCGCTTCAGCTTGTGCTGCTGCAACGCGTCTTTCGCGTTGCGCTGGACGGTCTCGGCCAGGTCCCGCTTGTCGCCGCGGCGTGGTACCCGCAAATTCACCCGCGATCCGCGCAGTCCGGACAGCCAGGTGGTCACCTCCCCGGCATTCGGTGGTAGGCATGGAACCAAAACCTCGCGAGGCACCGGGTTGGTGGATTCGTCGGCTGCGCCGCCGAGTTCGGCCTGATCGCCATAGAACTGAGTCAGGAATTGCTCGACCAGCTGCGCCTCGCCGGAATCACCGGGATCGCCGGGCTTTTCGACGATCCAGCCGCGCTGCCCGCGAACCCGCCCGCCGCGGACATGGAACACCTGGACGGCGGCTTCGAGATCGTCGTCGGCGAAGGCAACCACATCGGCGTCGGTGCCGTCGCCGAGGACGACGGCCTGCTTTTCCAGAGCCCGCTTGAGCGCACCCAGGTCATCACGCAAGCGCGCGGCGCGTTCGAAATCGAGATCTTCCGCGGCGGTGTGCATCTGCTGTTCCAGACCGCGGGCGAACCTGTCGGTCTTGCCAGACAGGAAGTCGCAGAAGTCCAGCACGATCTGCCGGTGTTGTTCGGCGCTGACCCGCCCAACGCACGGGGCCGAGCATTTGTCGATGTAGCCCAGCAAGCACGGGCGGTCGATTTGGTTGTGCCGCTTGAACACTCCCGCCGAGCAGGTGCGCGCCGGGAAAACCCGGGTCAGCAGATCCAGGGTCTCCCGGATGGCCCAGGCATGCGAATAGGGTCCGAAATAGCGGACGCCTTTCCGGCGCGGGCCGCGGTAGACCATCAGCCGCGGGTATTCCTCGTTGAGTGTGACCGCGAGCACCGGGTAGGACTTGTCGTCGCGGTAGCGCACGTTGAACCGAGGGTCGAACTCCTTGATCCAGTTGTATTCCAGCTGCAGCGCCTCGACCTCGGTGTTAACCACCGTCCACTGCACCTTGGCAGCGGTTGTCACCATCTGCCGAGTGCGCGGATGCAGGCTTGCGATGTCAGCAAAGTATGAGTTCAGCCGGCTGCGCAGGCTCTTTGCCTTGCCGACGTAGATCACCCGGCCGTGCGGATCGCTGAAGCGGTACACGCCGGGCTCGACCGGGATGGACCCGGGAGCAGGGCGGTAGGTCGCGGGATCGGCCACGGTATCCAAGGCTAGTCCGTGCCATCGACAGCGGGATCACCGTTCGACCCGCCCCGTTGGCGACGGGTGGGTGTTCCCGACGAATGGCGGCTCTTCGCCGTCGCCTCTAGGTAAGTACGCTGAGAGGCGATCAGAAGGGCGGTGGGTCGCCGTCGGTGTCGCTCTCGCGCGCTGGGGCTGGTCCGAAGTAGCTCGGGCAGTCGGCCCTGCGGCTGGTGCGGGCAATGTGGTTTCGTCGTCGTTCGGCGGCGACGCGGTCGGCGCGATCTTGCCGACGGGTCCGACGCCGCCTGGGCATCATCGCGTTTCGGTCACCGCAGTACTCGATCGGCGAGTCGGTTTCGGCCGGCGGCAGGACGCCGGTCGGCACGCAGAGATTCGGAAACAGCAGCGCGCTGCCCGGCATGGTGACGTACGTGTGCCCGTCGGGAAGGAGCCACAGCACGGTACCGTCGGGTAGCTGCTTGTCGCGCCAGCCGCCGAATGTTTTCAGCAGGTGATGTTTTCGACAAAGCGCCTTCAGGTTCGACGCGTGCGTCCACCCACCATCGTGGTAGGCGATCGTATGGTCCAGGTCGCAATCGAAGGCCGGGTGGTCACAGCCAGGGGCACGGCACGTAACGTCGCGGGACCGCACGAAGGCGGCAAGCTTGACCGACGGGACGTAGCGGGGCTCGGGCTCATCCAAAGGCGGAATCAGCGGCTGCAAATGCGCACTCTTGCCCAGTTCGGCGACCATCTCCGCCGTTATCAGGCCCTCGACACCAAGCACCACGCCCGGCGTCCGACCTGCTGCCGTCGAGGCTTGCTTGGTCAGCGACCACATGAATCACAACATTGCTTTTGTTCGCCCGCGCGGCAGCATCGCATGCGGTGGATCCACAGCCACACACCAGCCGATCTGCGCCGGCGGTCAACGCGCCCAACGCATCCGCCCGTCGCTGCTCGCGCGAGCGCGGGTCGGCGTCGCATACCGTCCTCGCCAACTCATCGAGTCGAAGGTCAAGGGCGCGCCCGGCGGCGGCCAGCACGGTTCCAGTGACGAAGGCGATCCCCCTTTCGTCGGTGACGACGTCGACGAAACGATCCCTGATCGCCTCCTTCGCCCGCCGTACCGCATCCCGATCAACGGTGGCCACCACCCGATCGACTTCGGCGGCCAACCGACCACGTGTCAGCGACGCGTACCGGGAAAGCCGCGCCGCGAGAACGCTGTCAACCCGCGTCAGCACCTCGGTATCGGTGATCAAATCTGTCCGGAACACGATGGTTTGAAAGGCGCGATAGTCGATGTCTCCCGCCTGAAATACCTTGCCCACCTGGGGTAGTCGATCCCGCAGGGCCACCGCATATCGCAAGTAGCTCGAGCCCATCCCGATGCTGCATTTCAGCGCGGCAGCCACCTGGGCGGCGACAGCGTCCCAGGTATCCATGGCACAGTCAGCCTGCTCCCCCGAATCCCGCAGGCGCACCATGAACAAATCGCCGACCACAACTAATCGCCGCGCGGCCGCCTGAGCCTCCGATCGACCCGCCTCGCGGATTCGGTCCAGCAGCGCCGCAGACTCCGGGGTGGGCCGCGAGGCGTAGTACAACTCGAACATACATTCGATTATACAGAGTTCTACTGACTCAAACTAATTGGCAGGGTCGCAGCTTGTGGATAAATGCGGCCGAGGCTGAGAGGTTGAGATAATGGTTCGGTCGCGACGCACGAAGATTCCCGCGGAAGAAAAGACCCGGCTGGTATTGGCGGTGCTGGCCAACGAAATGACCTGTGCCGAAGCAGCTCGCCGCTGTGGGGTGGCCGCGGTGACGATGACCAAATGGAAGCATCAGTTCCTCGAGGCTGGTGCTGGTCGACTCCAAGAGGTTCCCGGCGGACAAGCGGGCAGGTTGGGAACCCCTGAGCAGCGTCGGCTGCGGATGGAAAACGAGCAACTCAAACTGGCGTTGGCCGAAGCGACGGTCCAGCTGCGGATCTGGCAACGCGGGGCTGCGCTGGTGGATCAGGTCCCTTCACGGACCTCGAAGCCCTAAGGGCGGCAGCGGGGCTGCCGGTTTCGAGGTTCGCTGCCCTGGCCGCTATCTCAGAACGAACCTATTGGCGGCGGCTGGCCAGGCTGCGAACCGGCGATCCGGCCAAGGGTCCATGGCCGGCGCCGGTCGTTGACCGCATCGAAGCCCTGGCCGCCAAGTACGCCCAAGCATGGCCGGCGTGGGGCTACCGCAAGATCGCGGCCATGATGCGTGCTGACGGCCATGACGTGACCAACTCCTCGGTGCAACGTGCCCTGCGACGTCGAGACCTGCTGTTGCCACAAGGTTTCCGAGCCGATCGAAAGTCTTGGGCGGTACTGCGTCGTCGCGTCTTTCGCGACCCGCCGACCGAACGCAACCGAGTCTGGCAGACCGACTTCTCCGAATTCGAAACCGCCTGCGGCGGCATCTGGCGAATCAGTGCGGTCATCGACTACGTGAGCAAGTACTGCCTGGCCATCACCGTTACTCCCACCGGCCGCGGCATCGACGCCGTGCACTGCCTGCAATTAGCCATCGAAGAAGCCCAACGCGTCCTGGGTCTGAACGACCTGCGCGCCGACCGGGGCCTGATGGACATCCTCGACGCCAACGACACCGTCATCGGCCACGCTCCCGCACCGATCGCGCTGGTCTCCGACAACGGCCCGTGCTACCGCGGCAAAACTTTCCACACTCTCTTCACCGACGACGACCCCCTGCTGCGACACGTCCGGACCCGGATCAAATCACCACAAACCAACGGCGTCGTCGAACGATTCTTCGGCACCCTCAAATACGAGCACCTTTTCCGCGGCTACATCGGCGACGGCGACGCCCTGGACATGGAAGTACACCGTTTCCGCATCATCTACAACACCATCCGGCCCCACCAAACCCTCAACGACCGCACACCCCGACAGGCATATCTCCAGCAACCCTGACCCAAAACCTGCCAACTTCTTGACTCAAGACAAGAGGTCTACCCGCGTTGACTCGCCTTTTATGCGCGCGAAGCGGCTATACGTTGCCTCACTCAAAATGCGCGCATGCGGCGTGCCTGCCTGAGGGATCGGCGATGGCCTCGGTAGGCCCAAATGATGGGGTTGACGTTGGCCGAGCGCAGGGCTGTAACCGAGATGACCGCGATCCGCTACGTGGTGGCGGATCGACAAGCCAAGAGCAGGATTCTGGAGGAGTTGTGCGCCAACACCGGTTGGCACCGTAACCATGCCCGCAAAGCGCTCAAGGCTGCGCTGCAGCCCAAGGTGGTGACGCCAAGGCGAAGTCCGCGTCCCGCGGTCTACGGACCGGACGTCATTGCCGCGCTTACGGTTTGCTGGCTGGTACTGGGGATGCCGGCAGGCAAGCGGCTAGCCCCGATGTTGGCCGAACTCGTGGCCGTGTTGCGACAGTTCGGCGAGCTGGTCATCGATGACCACACCGCGGCACTTTTGGTGTCGATGTCGGCGGCCACCATTGACCGTCGCCTGGCAGGTGAACGGGCCACACGCCAGCTCAAAGGTCGTCGGGCCACCAAGCCCGGGTCGCTGCTGAGAAGTCAGATCCCCATACGCACCTGGGCAGACTGGGACGACGCCAAGCCGGGCTTTGTTGAGATCGATCTGGTCTCCCACGACGGCGGAAACACCATCGGCCCGTTCGCATTCACCCTCACGGTCACTGACGTCGCCACTGGTTGGACCGAGAACTGCTCAGTGCCCAGCAAAGAGGCCAAGTGCGTGCTGCGCGTCTTGGAAAGCATCGCCGATAAGATGCCGTTCCCGATTCTGGGGGTGGACTCTGACAACGGAGCAGAATTTATCAACGTCTATCTGTTCCTCTGGTGCAGAAACCGCAAGATCACCTTCACCCGGGCGCGACCAACCAACAAAAACGACGGCTGTCATGTCGAGCAGAAGAACTGGGCAGTGGTCCGCATCCTGGTCGGCTACCACCGCTACGATACCGCTCCAGAACTGTTGCTACTCAACGCAATCTGGCAGCTACAGTCCCAGTTAACCAACTACTTCTATCCGCAGCAGAAACTAGTCTGCAAGGTCCGCGACGGCGCCAAGGTGACCAAGAAGTACGACACCGCGACCACCCCATTCCGCCGCGCGATCGATCACCCAATCATGACCGACGACCGCATCGCGTCCATGTCCCGAACCCACGCTTTGATCAACCCCGCAGCCACCCAGCGCCAGATTCAGGCCCTGACCGCACAGCTTTACAAGATGACCACCAGCAAGTCCCAACCTGCCATCCGGGCCCGAGTCCCCAAGCGCGCACAATCACATGAGGCAACGAATCCACCTTCGCGCGCATCTTGACGTGAGGCAACAGGCTACTGACAATTCAGGGCGACGCCAGGTCAGGCCGATAGCGCGCCAGCAGACCCCGGACGGTGTCCATCGCGGCCACGGCGCGGTCTTTGTCGACGGACTGGATGGCCATCAGCGGGACGTACTCGTCGTCAGGCAGGTCGATGCGCGCCCAGCGGGCACCGACGGGAAACGACACACCGACAAGGTTGTCCCAGGGCACCAGTCGGTCGCTGAGCACGTTGCGCACCGACAGCCCGGCCGCGCCGACCCGCAACCGCGGCCGCGCGAACAGCAGCACGAGTCCCGCGAGAACGACGCCGAGCACCGCCATGGCTATCTGATCGGAAGTTTGGAAGATCACGCCGGTGGATCCGATCTTGAGGAGCAGGCCGATCACCACGTGCGCGACGACGAGAACAACGGCCACGGCGTAGGCGACGTAAGGCGTCAGGTGGGGCCGAAGTTGGGCGTCCCAGGTGTCCTGGTCGGGTTTGGCGGTCACGATTTTCCGCGCAGCCGGCGCAGAGTCAGCGCGGTACTCAGCGCCGCGGCCGTCGCCTGGCCGCCATTGTCTTCCGCGGAATCCGGTAGTCCCGCTCGGTCGAGGGCCTGCGCTTCGTCGTTGGTGGTCAGTACGCCGTTGGCCACCGGGGTCGACTCGTCCAGCGAAACCCGGGTCAGCCCTTGGGTTACCGCGTCGCATACGTAGTCGAAATGCGGTGTCTGCCCGCGGATCACCACGCCCAGCGCGACGACGGCGTCGTGGTTTCGGGCCACCGCCTGCGCGACCACCGGAATCTCGATCGCACCGCGCACCCGCACCACAGTGGGGTTTTCGACACCCCAGTCGTCGGCGATGCGCTGAGCACCGCTGAGCAGCGCATCGCAGATCTGGCTATGCCAGGTGCTCACCACGATGGCCAACGTGAGCGCGGAAGCGTCCTGTGACGCGATGTCGGGTACGCCGGCACCGCTCATATACGCCGCTCCTCAGCATCGCCGCGCTCTGCATCGTCACTGGCGGTCATACACGCCGCTCCTCAGTCACAGTGCTCCGCCGAATTCGCCTGGCAGATTCATGGATTCGTGATAATCGTCCAGCCCGACCAGGTCGTGACCCATCCGGTCGCGCTTGGTCATCAGGTAGCGGATGTTCTCTGCGTTGACCCGCACCGGCAACGGCACCCGCTCGAGGATGTGCAGGCCGTAGCCGTCCAGGCCGACCCGCTTCGCGGGGTTGTTGGTCAGCAGTCGCATGGAGCGGACCCCAAGGTCGACCAGGATCTGGGCACCGGTACCGTAATCCCTTGCGTCAGCTGGCAATCCGAGCTTGAGGTTCGCGTCGACAGTGTCGTCGCCGGCGTCCTGCAGCTGGTAGGCCTGCAGTTTGTGCATCAGGCCGATGCCGCGTCCTTCGTGTCCGCGCATGTAGAGCACGACACCCCGGCCTTCGCGAGCGACCATCGCCATCGCGGCGTCCAGTTGCGGGCCGCAGTCGCAGCGGCGCGAACCGAACACATCGCCGGTCAGGCATTCGGAGTGGACGCGGACCAGTACGTCGTCGCCGTCGTAGTTAGGCCCGGCAATCTCGCCGCGGACCAGCGCCACGTGCTCGACGTCTTCGTAGATGCTGCTGTAACCGACCGCACGGAATTCGCCGTGCCGGGTCGGGATACGGGCCTCGGCGATCCGCTCGATGTGCTTCTCGTGTTTGCGGCGATACTCGATCAGGTCGGCGATGGCGATCAGGGCCAGGCCGTGCTCGTCGGCAAAGACCCGGAGCTCGTCGGTCTGCGCCATCGCGCCTTCGTCTTTTTGGCTGACGACCTCACAGATCGCCCCGGCCGGCGCCAGTCCGGCCATTCGGGCGAGGTCGACCGCTGCTTCGGTGTGGCCAGGGCGGCGCAACACGCCACCGTCCTTGGCGCGCAACGGCACTACGTGACCGGGCCGGGTGAAATCCTCGGCGACACTGGTCGGGTCGGAAAGCAGTCGCATGGTCGTCGCGCGGTCTGACGCCGAAATGCCGGTGCCCACACCATTTTTCGCGTCGACCGTGACCGTATAAGCGGTACCGTGCTTGTCCTGGTTGACCGCATACATCGGCAGCAGACCGAGTCGGTCGCAGATGTCCCCGGCCAGCGGCACACACAGGTAGCCCGACGTGTAGCGCACCATGAACGCGACCAACTCCGGGGTCGCCTTCTCCGCCGCGAAGATGAGGTCGCCCTCGTTTTCCCGGTCCTCGTCGTCCACGACGACGACAGCCTTGCCCGCCGCGATGTCGGCGATCGCGCGCTCGACCGAGTCCAACCTCGTCATCGCAGCCACCTCGTCACAGAAACACACCTGACCCTCTCAGGTGTTGTGTCCAGTATGAACCACCACGTCGCCGCAGTTATTGCCACTGCTCACTGACCGGACACCCTTGTCAGGGCGACTCGCCGCGGGCAAATCCACAAAAGGTTTCCAGAGGAGGCTCGCAGCTGATTCATAGGCAGCCTATCTAGCGTTCAGCACGTGGGGGCAAGCGTCCGCTGATAACCGACTAGAAGGTGAAGGACCCATGAAACTCAAGCAACTGATGGCCGGCGCGACGATCGCCGGTGCCCTCGGCGCTGCCGCACTGGGGGTGGGCACCGGAATCGCCAGCGCTGCACCCGGACCCGGACCGCAACCGGGTGGCCACGGCACGCCCGCGGCCAACCACGCACTCGCGCCGCAGGACCCGGGTGGCGGCCACGGCCCGGGTGGACCCGGCGGACCGGGCGGCGGCGGACCCCGCGGACCGGGTGGGCCCGGGCCGGGCGGCCCTGGCGGTCACGGACCCGGTGGGCCCGGTGGGCCCGGCGATCACGGACCCGGTGGACCGGGTGGGCCCGGCGATCACGGACCCGGTGGACCGGGTGGGCCCGGCGCTGCGTGGCACGGCGACGACCACCGCGGTTACTTCCACGGGGCTCCGTGGGGTAACGGTCCCGCGCCTTGGGGCGCCGGCGAGCCGCCGCATCCGAACTGGGGCCGGCCGTTGCCTCCGCCAGGAGGGCGTTGGAACGACGGACCGATCAATTACTACGGCTACAACGAGAACCCGATCTGGAACCCGGGCTTCAACCAGTGGGGCTTCAACTTCTTCGGAGTGTGGATCCCTCTGTAAAGACTCACCTCACCAGACGCCCGCTTCGCCGATCGGCGGAGCGGGCGTTGCCCTGCGCGGACGTCGTCGTTCTCCGAGTTACGCTGGGCCAATGGCGACGTTGCCCCTGACCCGGCGCACCCCCGCCCTGACTGTCGGCTTGGTGCTTTCCGTCGTCATGCTCGTCGGCCTCCCGATGCCGGCACATCTCATCGCGCCGACATCGGCCACCAAAAGAACCTGGGTGCTCGAGGAGCCGGCACCACCGCCCTCGCCCGATCCTGTACCAGGCATCGACGGCCCGGCGGATTCGGGCCAACTGCCGGCCAAATCTGCGCCGCATCGCCGTCACATCGACGGCGATCCCAACATCGAGCGATAAGCGCCGGGCACGCGCCGCTTACTTGTTCGCGATCAGCCGCTCACCATATTTAACGACGGACCGAGCAATTACTACGGGATAACGAGAACCGATCTGGAACCCGGGCTTCAACCAGTGGGGCTTCGACTTCTTCGGAGTGTGGATCCCGCTGTAAAGACTCACCTCACCAAACGCTCGCTTCGCCGATTCGGCGGAGCGGGCATTGCCCATTTCGCACCCCGGGGTTCCGCCGAGTAACGATTCACCAAAAACAGCTCGGCGCAGCTCGGCGACCGCTCGAAATTCTCAGCGTCACTACAGCTCTGCGGCATTAACCTCGCCGATGGCGACGTTGCTTCTGACTCGGCCTGCGCGCGCCCTAGCCGTTGGTCTGGCGCTCATCGGCACCGTGTTCGTCGGCGCCTCGTCGCCGGAAGGCGACATGGCGTCGGCCGCCGTTCCGGCCGGCACCGCGGCAGTCGAGGGCCCGGACTGCCCCCATCGCCGGAGCCCGTGCCGAACATCGATGGCCCCGTCGACGTCGGGCAAACCAACCAGGCGCCGCCGAGGCATCGCGAGTACGCAAGCGACAGCGACCCTCTCGCGGGACCGATCACCCGGCCAGAGACGCACAGGTCCGATTTATTGGAGTTAAAGTCCGGAAATTCATATTTAAATTGCCTTAAGAGAGCATAGTAATCCTTCAGTATTTTCTCAGATTTTTCTCAGGGGATGTTTGGATGGCACAGCACGCGAGCAAGCGGAATCGTCGGTCACGCAACGCGAAGGCACGCGGGCGTAATCGCGTGGTCGGCCTGGCCGGGGTTGCTGGGGCGGCGTTGGCGTTCGGAATCGGTCCGCTGGCCGCTGCGCCACCAGCCAAAGCGGACGGGTTCGACGCGATTTTCGACGCTGTCGCCGCGTCGATCACCAATCTGGGGGATCCCATGATCGGTGGCACGGTTGCCGCGACTTCGGCTGAACCGCTAATCGCGCTTGGGTTGTCGGCCGATGCGATGTCTGCTGCTAGTTCATGGGATGCGCTGCTGCACACGCTCGAGCAGGACTGGATCACCAGCTCGCTGGGCAACGGCTTCGACACCCAGCTCAACGCGCTGTGGCAGGACTTTGGTGGCACCGGCATCTTGATTGGCGACGGTTCAAATGGCATCGGTGACGGCACCTTAGCGGAGGCCACCGGTGGCGCGGGGGGACTCTGGTTCGGTGATGGCGGTGAAGGTGCCACCGATGCCTCCGGGGTGGGCGGTGCTGGTGGGGCCGCGGTGCTCGGCGATGGCGGGGCCGGAGGTTACGGCGTGGACGGCGGGGCCGGCGGCAGCGGCGGGGATGTGCTGCTGATCGGCGATGGCGGGCGCGGCGGTTACGGCGGTGACGGTCTCGAAGGCGCCACCGGTCTCGACGCGACAGCCAGTAGCCCTGGCGGGATTGGCGCGGAAGGCGACACCGGGTATGCCGGCGGGGCCGGCGGTGACGGCGGAAGCGGTGGGCTGCTGCTCGGTGACGGCGGGGCCGGTGGTTACGGCGGCGATGGCGGACAGGGCGGGGAAGGCGGCACCGGCTTGGCCGCGACCACTGCCGGGGCCATCGGCGGTCATGGTGGCACCGGTGGCGACGGCGGGTTCGGCGGTAACGGCGGCAACGGGGGCCTAGCCATCCATGGTGCCGACGGCAACGGCGGCAACTCCGGCAATGGCGGTGAAGGCGGCGAGGGCGGAACGGGTGGAGCCGCGGCGGTTGGCGATGCGACGGGCGGCGGAGGCGGCAACGGCGGCGCTCCCGGCGACCCAGGAATCCCTGGCAGCGGCGCTGGCGCCGCGGGCGGCGCGGCCGCGATTGCCGCTGCAGGAGCGCCCGGCTCGGCAGCCACCGTCGCCGCCGCGAGCCCCGGCGGCGGGACCCCCGGTGCCGATGGCGCCGACGGTGTGGATGGCACCGGCGGGACCGGGGGTAACGGCGGGAATGCCGAGGCCGACGGCGATATCGCCGGCAACGGCGGCAACGGCGGATCCGGGGTGCCTGGCATTAATGGGATCACCGGCGCCGATGGCAACGGCACCGACGGCATCGCCGGTGGGGCCGGCGGGGCCGGCGGTGATGGCGGCAACGCCACGTGGGCCGGCGCGATCCCAGGCCATGGCGGCAACGGCGGAGCCGGCGGGGACGGCGGGTCCGGCGGTAACGGTGTCAACGGCGCCACCGGGGTGTCGGGGGTGAACAACGGTGCCGGCGGCGACGGCGGCAACGCCGGAACCGGCGCCCAGGGTGGGGTGGGCGGTCAGGGCGGGGCCGGCGGTTACGCGGTGACCGGCAAGGACGGGCTGCCAGGCAATGGTGGGGCCGGCGGGTTGGGCGGCAACGCGGGTACTGCCGGTGCCGGCGGTGACGGCGCCACCGGTGTGCCCGGCACCAACAGCGAGGCGGGCGGGGCCGGTGGTAGCGGCGGCAACGGCGCTGATGGTGGGGCCGGCGGGGATGGCGGTCGGGGCGGCAACGCCAACATCCAGGACATCGTGGGCACCGACGGCAACGGCGGCAACGGCGGTGATGGCAGTGACGCCGGCACCCCCGGTGATGGCGGGGCCGGGGCGCCCGGACAACCCGGGATCAACAACGGCGCCGGCGGCTACGGCGGCAATGGCGGCAACCCCGGCACTGTCGGCCACGGCGGCGTCGGCGGCCAGCCCGGCAACGACTTCATCGACACCAACGGCAGCCCGGGGGTCAGCGGCGCCGACGGTGTCTTGCCCACCGGTGCGCTCGGCAACGGCGGCGCCGGAGGGACTGGCTGGAGCCAGGGATTCACCGGCGACGGGGCCGGCGGGGCCGGCGGTAACGGAGGCAACGGCGGGTCGCTCGGCAACGGCGGTGAAGGCGGCCGAGGCGGCAACGGCGCGGCCGGGTTACCCGGCGGCTCAGGCGACAACGGCGACGACGGTCCGGGTGGGGCAGGCAGTGCCGGCGGGGCCGGCGGGGCCGGCGGCGCCGGGGGTACCGGCGGCAACGGCGGGTCGATCTCGGGAGACGGCGGAGGCGGGGGCACCGGTGGTAACGCCGGCTACGGCGGCGCCGGCGGCCACGGCGGCGACGGCCAAGGCAACTGCTTCTTCTCCACATGCTCTGGTTATGCCGGCGGGATCGGCGGGGGCGGCGGGGCCGGGGGCACCGCTGGCGCGGGCGGAGCCGGCGGCACAGCACTGGGCTCGGGCGATGGCGGGGGCGGCGGGGGCGGCGGGGCCGCCGGCGCCGGCGGGTATGGCGGCTCCGGCGGCAACGGCGGGCCGGCCGGCGAGTTCGCCGCCGGTGCGTCCGGCGGGGCCGGTGGCACTGGCGGTGTCGGCGGTCATGCCGGTGCAGCTGGCGACGGCGGCGCCGGCGGTGCGGCCGACGGTTCCGGCACCGGCGGTGCCGGTGGGTCCGCCGGCATTTCCGCAGCCGGTGGTTCCGGCGGCCAGGGCGGTACCGGCGGGTACGCCTCCGGGGGCCACTTCGGCGGCGCTGGGGGCGCCGGTGGCAAGTCCGGCGTGGGCGGTGCCGGCGCCGACGGCGGTAGCGGCGGCAACTCAGCCCTTGGCGCTGGCGGTAACGGTGCCAACGGCAGCAACGGCGGCTACGCCGGGCGCGGCGGCTTCGGCGGCCAGGGCGGCAGCGGGACCTTCACCGACGGCGCCGGTGCCAACGGATCGGGCAATGTCGGCGGTCTTGGCGGCAACGGCGGCAACGGCGGCAACGGCGGCACGGTGGCCGGCAATGGCGGCAACGGCGGCAACAGCGCGGCCGGCGGGATCGGCGCGCCCGGCGGCGAAGGCGGCAACGGCGGCAACGGCGAATCGGGCGGCAACGGCGGCAACGGCGGCAACGGCGCTGACGCCCTTGCCGGCATCACCCCCGGCGGTAACGGTGCCTCCGGCGGGGCCGGCGGCAACGGCGGATCAGTCGGCAACGGCGGCAACGGCGGAGCCGGCGGCAACGGCGCAGCCGGTACTAACGGCGGGACTGGGGGGTCTGGCACCTCCGGCGGCAGCGGCGGCACGGGCGGGAGCGGTGGCACCGGCGGTGCGACATCGGGTGACGGCGGCAACGGCGGAGCCGGCGGCAACGCCGGCAACGGCGGCAACGGCGGCGGCGGCGGCAACGGCGACAGCGGCGGTCTTGTCCTCAGCGATGGCGACCCCGGCGGGGTCGGCGGCACCGGCGGCCACGGCGGCGTCGGCGGCTTCGGCGGTGACGGCGGCGCGGCTCTGGGGTCGGGCAACGGCGGGGTCGGCGGGGCCGGCGGTGCCGGCGCGCTCGGCGGTGACGGCGGTAGCGGCGGCCATGGTGGCGCAGCAGGCCTGGCATTCAGCAACCCCGGCGGCGGCGGCGACGGCGGAGTCGGCGGGGGCGGCGGGGGCGGCGGTGACGGCGGCGGCGGCGGCGCGGCCTACGGGTCAGGCAACGGCGGTGACGGCGGAGCCGCCGGACCGGCCGGTGACGGCGGTCACGGCGGCACAGCTGGCACCGGCGGGGAAGGCAAGGACAGCACTACCTGCGGCGGACCCTGCACACCCGGTTCCGGCACGGGCACCGTCGTGTTCCCCGGCGGCACCGGCGGCGTCGGCGGTGACGGCGGGACCGGCGGGTTCGCCGGCACCGGTGGTGCGGGCGGCGAGGCCTACGGATCAGGCAACGGCGGTGACGGCGGGACCGGCGGAGCCAGTGGTGACGGCGGGGCCGGCGGCGCAGGCGGGCTCGCCGGAGCCGGTGGCGTCGACAGCGAGTACGGCGGCCCAGGCGGAGCCGGCGGTAACGGTGGGGAGGGCGGCGGGGTCGCGTTCCACGTCACCGGCGGTGCGGGCGGCGCAGCCCACGGGTCAGGTAACGGCGGTGACGGCGGAGCCGGCGGAGCCGCGGGAGCCGGCGGTCAGGGCGGCAGCGGTGCGCCCGCCAGCCACAGTCTCGTGCGCCCGGGCGCTGGTGGCGCCGGCGGAAACGGCGGAGGCGCCGGGGTCAGCCATGTCGGCGGTGCGGGCGGCGCGGCCCAGGGATCAGGCACCGGCGGAACTGGTGGGGCCGGCGGTGACGGCGGGAACGGCGGCGCGGGCGGCAGCGGCGGCGCGGGCGGCGACCACATCGTGGGCGACCCCCGCGACGTGTACCCCGGCGGTAACGGCGGTGCCGGCGGGTCGGGCGCTGACGGCGGGGTCGGCGGTGCCGGCGGTGACGGCGGCAGCTCCGCATCCGGCCCCGGCGGAAATGGTGGCGCCGGCGCCGACGGCGGCGCGGGCGGAAACCACGGCGCCGGCGGCCCCGGCGGAAGCGCGACGGACTCCACGCCCGGCGCGCCCGGGGCACCTGGGACGCCCGGCGCGGGGGGTTTCGGCGCGTTGGGCGGGGAGGCCGGCCCCGGCGTACCCCCCGGCTCCCCCGGCGCCTACGGCCAGGACGGGCCCGATGGCACCTGATGATCGGCGGCTGCGGTAGGTCGGCCAGCACGCTTGTCGGGCCGGATCAGCCTGTGCGACACCAACTTCGGAAGCAACTGTAGATGAAGGAGCCCACTCTGATCTGAGCGCTGCGCGCCGCCTATTTGTGCGCGATCAGTCGCTCCACATATTTCGCGATCACGTCCACTTCCAGGTTCACCTGAGTTCCGGCTTCGGCCGGACCCAATGTCGTCAGCTCGCGGGTGGTCGGGATCAGCGACACCTCGAACCAGTCGTCGCCGAGCGCGGAGACGGTCAGCGATATGCCGTCGACCGTGATCGAACCCTTTTCCACTACGTAACGGGCCAGCTCGACAGGCAATCCGATCCGGACGACTTCCCAGTGCTCGGCGGGTGAGCGGTTCAGGATCTGGCCTGTCCCGTCGACGTGGCCTTGCACGATGTGCCCGCCGAGCCGGCTGTTCAGGGCCGCGGCTCGCTCGAGGTTGACCGGGCTGCCCGCGACCAGCCGACCCAAACTGGACCGGCTCAGCGTCTCACCCATCACGTCGGCGGTGAATTGGCCGCCGGGCAGTACCTCGACGACGGTCAGACACACGCCGTTGACGGCGATCGAATCGCCGTGACCGGCGTCGGAAGTGACCACCGGACCCTGAATGGTGAAGCGGGCGGAATCTCCCAGCTCATCCTTGCCGACGACCTCACCCAGCTCTTCAACGATTCCGGTGAACACCGCCTCAGGCTAATGAGTCTCACTCCCCCGCGCGACGTCCCGGTCACCTTGCGCTTCGTAGTCCCGTCCAGCGTGACCCGCTACGCTGCACGTTATGCAGACGCGTCGCCCAATCCTCGCCGTTCTCGCCGCACTCTCGATCGCCGCCGCCCTGATCAGCGGTTGCTCATCGTCCAAGCCTTCCGGTGGTGCGCTGCCGGATGCGGCGACCTTGATCAAGGAATCCATCCAGAGCACCAAGAACGTCAAGAGTGTCCACCTGGCCCTGTCCGTCAACGGCAAGATCAAAGGCCTCCCGGTCAAATCCTTGACCGGCGACCTGACCACCACGCCACAGACCGCAGCTCAGGGAAACGCGAGCATCGTCTTCGGCGGCTCGGACATCGACGCGCCGTTCGTGGTGATCGACGGAACCCTCTACGGAGCGCTCACGCCCGGACAGTGGGACAGCTTCGGCAAGGCCTCCGACCTTTACGACCCGTCCACGATCCTCAATACCGACGTCGGTCTGGCCAACGTGCTGACCAATCTCAGCAACCCGAAGGCCGAGTCGCGGGAAAACGTCGGCGGGCAGACCACCATCAAGATCACCGGAACGGTCTCGGCGGACGCGGTGAACGGCATCATGCCCCGGCTGAAGGCGACACAGCCGCTGCCTTCGACCGTGTGGATCGAGGAGAACGGTGACCACCAGCTGGTGCAGACCACGCTGGAACAGAGCCCCGGGCAATTCGTTGCAGCTGACGCTGTCCAACTGGAACGCGCCGGTTCAGGTCACCAAGCCCCCCGTGGCCCCAGCCCCGTGACGGCACCCCAACCGCACCGCGCGGGCCGCGTCGTCGCGATCAGCGCCGGCAGCCTGGCCGTACTTCTCGGTGCCCTCGACACCTACGTCGTGGTCACGATCATGCGCGACATCATCGGCACCATCGGGATCCCGGTCAACCGCCTGCAGCGGATCACCCCGATCATCACCTGGTATCTGCTGGGCTACATCGCCGCCATGCCGTTGCTGGGCCGGGCATCTGACCGATTCGGGCGCAAGCTGCTGCTCCAGGTCAGCCTGGCCACTTTCCTGATCGGCTCGGTGATCACGGCGCTGTCCACCGATCTGGATGTCCTGGTGGTCGGCCGCACCATCCAGGGCGTCGCCAGCGGCGCTCTGCTGCCGGTGACGCTCGCACTGGGCGCCGACCTGTGGGCCCAGCGCAACCGCGCCGGAGTGCTCGGCGGCATCGGTGCCGCGCAGGAGCTGGGCAGCGTGCTCGGTCCGCTCTACGGAATCTTCATCGTCTGGTTGACCAGTCGCTGGCAGGACGTGTTCTGGATCAATGTGCCGCTGGCGCTGGCCGCAATGGTGATGATCCACTTCAGCCTGCCGTCGCGGGACCGCAGCGCCGAGCCGGAGAAGATCGATGTGATCGGCGGGCTGCTGTTGGCGTCACGCTGGGCTTGGCGGTCATCGGTCTGTACAACGCCAATCCCGACGGTAAGCACGCGCTTGCCCAGCTACGGGCCGCCGCTGGTTATCGGGGCCGTGGTATTCGCGGTGATTTTCTTTGTGTGGGAACGGTTCTCGCGGACCAAGCTGATCGAACCCGCCGGGGTGCACTTCCGGCCCTTCTTGTCCGCGCTCGGCTCGTCGCTGTGTGCCGGTGCCGCGCTGATGGTGACGCTGGTCGACGTGGAACTCTTCGCCCAGGGCGTGCTCGGCAAGGACCAGGATCAGGCCGCGCTGATGCTGCTGTGGTTCCTGGCTGCACTGCCGATCGGCGCGCTGGTGGGTGGCGCGATCGCGACCAAGATCGGCGACCGAGCGGTGGCCTTCGTCGGACTGCTGACCGCCGCGGGCGGCTACTGGTTCATCTCGAAGTGGTCGATCAACCTGTTGGACCAGCACCACAATTTCTTCGGCTTGTCGCTCCCCGCCCTGCACACCGACCTGGCCGTCGCCGGCATCGGACTGGGTCTGGTGATCGCGCCGCTGACGTCTGCCAGCTTGCGAGTGGTGCCCTCGGCACAGCACGGCATCGCCTCCGCGGCGGTGGTGGTGGCGCGTATGACCGGCATGCTGATCGGCGTGGCCGCCTTGAGTGCGTGGGGCTTCTACCGGCTGCCGCAACTGGTCGCCAAGTTGGCGTCGCAGCTTCCGGCGGACGCCAGCCTCGCTGAGCGGGTCCTGCATCAAGCCACCCTGTACCGCGAAGCCTTCGCCGGCATGTACGGCGAGATCTTCAAAGTCACCGTCGTGGTGTGCGTAGTCGGCGCCCTGTTGGGCCTGCTGATCGGCAGCCGAAGCGTGCACGCCGAGGAGCCCGAGGAACTCGACGCCGAGCCCGTCGCGCCCCGGCTCTAGCCGCTCAGTTCCTTTCGCAGAGATGTGATGGCGTTGATCCAATCGGCGTTGGACGAGACGTAGAACGCGACCTCGCCCGACCGTAATTGCACGATCAGGTGCGAACGGCCGCCGCGCACAGACGTTTTGAACACCTTCGCCTCGCGGACGCTGACCGGCCGGCGTCTTGCCGAGCATGAGTTCTCGACGCCCTTGCTGTACAGCATGGTCAGGCACCCGATTTACACCGGCTTCATCATCGCGTTTTGGGCCACACCCTCAATGACGTTGGGGCACTTGATCTTTGCAGCCACTATGACGGCGTACATCCTGCTGGCCGTGCGGTTCGAGGAACGCGACCTGATCAACATCTTCGGGGATCGATACCGTGACTACCGTCGACGCGTACCAATGCTCATCCCTGGCCTGGGCGGTCATTCCTGAGCGCGGACTCACGCGGCACCAAGCTCAGTAACAGGTCCGGCCCGACACGCTCGACACCGTCGTAGCGCCAGCGCAGGGCCCGAGCGATGCTCGGTACCCCGACGTCATCGACCGCAGTGATCGGACCGCCGAGCAGGATCGGCGCGACGTAGGCCAAAATGCGGTCGATCACTCCCGCCCGCAGAAACGCCCCGGCAAGCGTCGGCCCACCTTCGAGCAGCACGTCGGTGCGATCGGACAACGCTCTGAGCACCTCGGCCGGTTCGTGCGTCCGAATCACCATCGTGCGTGAATCATCGTTGAGAACCTTTGCCTCCGAGGGGATGTCGCGCATCCCGACCACCACGCGCATTGGCTGGCGGTCCGTCAGGCTGCCGTCGGCCAACCGGGCGGTCAAGGTCGGGTTGTCGACGAGCACCGTGCCGGTGCCCACCACTATCGCGTCGGCAGTTGCGCGCCGTCGGTGCACGTCGGCTCGGGCGGCGTCGCTGGTGATCCATTGGCTCGAGCCGTCCGCGGCGGCGCTGCGGCCATCGATGCTGGTGGCGTATTTCCACGTTACGTGGGGCAGGCCCGTGCGCTGCTTGTGCAGCCATTCGCGCAGCGGTCCGGCCGTGACCAGATCGGCCTGCACATCGCCGATGACGTCCACACCGGCCGCGGCCAACCGCGCCGCTCCCCCGGCCGCAGTCGAATTCGGGTCACTGACCGCGTAGACCACCGACGCAATGCCCGCAGCGACCAGCGCGTCCACACACGGCGGTGTCTTGCCGTCGTGGTTGCAGGGTTCCAGGGTGACTACTGCCGTTCCACCGACCGCCAGTCGTCCCGCCCGGCGCAAAGCCATCACCTCGGCGTGGGCGCTGCCCGTGCGCTGGGTCCCGCCGACGCCGACGACTCGGCCGTCACAGTCCAGGATGACCGCACCGACCGGCGGATTCGGATACGTCTTTCCCTTGACCAGATCGGCTTGCTCAACCGCCAGTCGCATGGCGGCCTCATAGCCGAGAGCCGGGTCTGTCATCGGCGCAGATGCGGTGACACGGCACCGGCCTGTCGCCGCAATGCCTCGACCGCTGCGGCCGGGTCATCGGCGCCGTAGACCGCCGATCCGGCGACGAAGCAGTCGACCCCGGCTTCAGCGGCCTGCTCGATCGTGTCGGCGTTGATCCCGCCGTCGATTTCGACCAGGATCGTCAACTCGCCGGAGTCGACGAGCTTTCGCACCGCACGCACCTTGCTCAGCACTTCGGGGATGAATTTCTGGCCGCCGAAACCGGGTTCGACGGACATCACCAGAAACGTGTCGAAGTCCTTGAGGATGTCCAGGTAGGGGTCCAGCGGCGTACCGGGTTTGATGCTCAGCCCGGCCTTGGCGCCGGCGGCGCGAATGTCGCGAGCCACGCTGACCGGGTTGTCGGTCGCCTCGGCGTGGAACGTGACGTTGTAGGCCCCGGCTTCGGCGTACGGCGGCGCCCAGCGGTCGGGATCGTCGATCATCAGGTGACAATCCATCGGAATGTCGGTGGCGGCCAACAGGCTTTCCACCACCGGCAGCCCGAGCGTGAGATTCGGCACGAAGTGCGCGTCCATCACGTCGACGTGCAACCAGTCCGCGCCTTCGACGTCGGCGGCCGCATCGGCAAGCCGGGCGAAATCGGCGGCCAGTATCGAAGGAGCGATCAGCGGCCGGTCGGTCTTGCCTGACATGAACGTCACCTTACTGGGGGCTAGCCGTCCAGCTTGACCAGCGCTGCGGCGAACATGGCGTCGGTGCCCTGGCGGTGCGGCCACAGCTGCACGTACGGGCCGTCGCCCAGATCGGTCGCCGGCTCGAACAGCGGCCGGGTATCCAACGCGGACACCGGATACCGGCGAAGCGCGTCAGCGACCACGCCGACCGTCTCGGCCAGATGCGGCGAGCACGTCGCGTACAGAATCACGCCACCTGGCCGGGTCAGCGCGATCGCGGCCGCCAGCAATTCGCGCTGCAGCCGGGTCAGCGCCGGCACGTCGGAGGGCTGACGACGCCAGCGCGCGTCGGGGCGCCGACGCAACGCGCCCAGACCGGTGCACGGTGCGTCGACCAGCACCCGGTCGAATCCCGGGTCGAGGCCGGAACTGCGCCCGTCGACCCGCAACACGTCGACCGGTAGTCCACCGGTGTTCTGGACGACGAGGTCGGCGCGATGTTCGGCCGGCTCCACCGCGGTGACCCGGGCACCCGAACCGGCAGCCAGCGCGGCCAGCAGACGCGGTCTTTCCACCGGGGCCGGCGCACAGGTCCAGCCATCGGCCGGCATCGTCGGCAACCGGCGCCAGAGTGAGTGCGCGAGCGACCAATTGGCTGCCTTCGTCTTGGACCAGCGCCTGGCCGTCGCGCACCGCCGCTATGCTGTGCGGGGTCGCCGGCGGGCAGGTACACGGCGTACGGCGAGTATCGGCCCACGCTGCCGTCGACGGCCGCAGCCAGATCCTCGGCGGTCAGGACGCCAGGCCGGGCCGCGAGGTGCACCAGGGGGCGTTCATCGTCGGCGGCAAGCGCCGCGCCGAGTTCGCCGGCGGCGGCGCCCAGCGCGTCGACGAATGACTGTGCGACCCAACGCGGGTGGGCGTGCAGGAACGCGGCGTTGCCCGACCGGGTCGACCGAGCGGTCGGGCGCCAACTCGTCGAGCCACGATTGCTCGTCGCGGGTGCTGATCTTGCGCAGCACACCGTTGACGAAACCTGCTCGCGCCGAATCGAATTCGATGGCAGCCTGCTCGACGGTGGTCGAGACGGCGGCATGTGCGTCGACGCGGGTGCGCAGTAGTTGATACGTCCCGAGCCGCAGCAGGTCGAGCAGGACCGGGTCGATGGTGTCCGGCGACCGGTCGGCGGCCGCGCCGATGATGGCGTCCAGCAGTCCCCGGACTCGGCTGCTGCCATAGGTCAACTCGGTGGCGAACGCGGCATCGCGTCCACTGATTCCGCGCTCGCGCAACAGAACTGGCAACAGCAGGTTGGGGTAGGCGTCGCGCTCGCGCACGGCCTGCAGTACATCCAACGCAGCGCGACGAGCCGGATCCAACGGCTTGCGGCGCTGCGGCCGCGCCGATCGTTGCGGAGTGCGGCCGGCCGGCCGGCTGCCGCGCGGTTTGTCCTGCGGCGGGCTCATGAGGCACGCACCGACGCGTCGAGGCGGGCTCCCCTGGCCCAGTCGACGGCGTTCATCAGCTTCTTCCCCGGCGCCTGAACCTGGCCGAGCCGCACCGCCTGCGACGCGGTACCAACCCGCACGCTGCGACGGTCGACGTGAATATCGCCGGGCGCCAATGGGTTTGGCAGGCTCTGCCCGTCGACGTCGAGATACACCGGGCCCAAGTTTGACCCGCAGGTCGCCGATCAGGGTCCATGCCCCCGGATTCGGCGTGACGGCCCGGATGCGCCGCTCGACGACTTCGGCCGGCAGATCCCAGCGCACCTGCGCCTGCTCGACGGTGATCTTCGGCGCGACGCTGACGCCGTCGGCCGGCTGCGGAACCGGCGTGAGCGCCCCGTCGGCGATGCCGTCGAGCGTGGCCGACAGCAACGCCGCGCCCGAAATCGACAGCCGGTCAAGCAAATCCCCGGCGGTGTCGATCGGGCGGACCGCCTCGGTGACGACCCCGTAGACCGGCCCGGAGTCCAGCCCGGATTCGATCTGGAACGTCGTCGCGCCGGTGACGGTGTCGCCCGCGGCGATTGCCGCCTGCACCGGAGCCGCCCCGCGCCAGGCGGGCAGCAGCGAGAAGTGCAGGTTCACCCATCCGTGCGCCGGCACCGCCAGTAGGTCGTCGCGCAGCAGTGCGCCGAAAGCCACCACCGGGCAGCAGTCGGGCGCCAGCTCCGACAGCTCGGCGACGAACTCCGCGCGAGTTCGGCCGCTCCGGTCGCAGCACCGGGATACCCTGCTCCAGAGCCAGGCGGGCGACCGGTGACGGCGTGGGTCTGCCGTGCCGGCCCGACGCGGCATCGGGCCGGGTGAGCACCGCGATCACCTCGTGGCGCGGCGAGTCGATGAGGCTCCGCAACGCAGGCAGCGCGGGCTCGGGGGTTCCGGCGAAGACAAGACGCACCGGCACAGTGTAGGAAGTAGTCGCGGCAAACGATCGAACTAGCTGGCTGAGGAGCATGCGTTGACGTTGACCACCATCTCGGGACTGCCCGCCCACGTGCTGCTCGTACACGCCCTGGTGGTCTTGGTGCCGCTGACGGCACTGCTGGAAATTCTGTGCGCGCTGTGGCCGGCAGCGCGGCGGCGCCTGGTCTGGCTGGTACTTGCCTTCGCCGCGGCGACCACTGTGTTGACGCCGATCACCGCGGATGCCGGCGAGTGGCTTTTCGGGCAAGAACGCCATCATCGCGACATCTTGAACACCCACGCCGAGCGCGGTGGCTGGTTGATCTATTTCTCGGTCGCGCTGCTGGTCGTCGCGGTGGCATTGGCACTGGTGCACCGGCGCGAGGGACGAGCGACCCAACCCGGGTCGGTCGTCGGCGTGGTGGTGGCCGTCGTCGCGATCGTCGTGGGGGTGGCGTCCATCGTCCAGGTGGTCCGGATCGGCGACTCCGGCGCCCAGTCAGTGTGGGGAAATGAGCTGACCAAGTCGGACAAGCCCTAGTTATCTCGGGGTGAACTGGCTCAGGTCGTAGATGCCGAGGCTTTTTTCGATATCGGCGACCCTGTCCACCACCCCTTGGAAGCCGGCCTGACCGAACCGCTGGTGCTCCTCGTCTTCGAAGCGTCTCAGCAAGCTCACGAAACTCGTTGGGCGCCAGCACATCCCGCAATGCCGGGAAAACGACAGTGTCTTCGCGCGCCTCGTGCGGCTCATACATCCGGATGAAAGCCGACATGTCTTGCACCAACGCTTCTCGCGCGGGTGGATCAAGCGCAGTCGGTCCAGCGGTCGCACTGAGCATCCGATCCGTGAGCGCGCGGCCACGCTGGTGCTGAGTACGCAACACACTGGTGATATCGGCTAGGCGCCCTGCCTGTTCCAACTTGGGAAAGACGTATTGCTCTTCGAGGTGTTCGTGGTAGTCCTCGATGAAACTTCGGATAATGCCTGCGCTCGCGTTCAGCGCGTGCGATGGATCCTGCTCGTCGGCCTGCAGGCGGCGGATGCCTTCTCGATAGATCAGCAAGATGCGCTTGAGCACGCCATGCTCGCGCATCAGATCCTCGGGTGGTGTCACTGGCACATCCTGTGCGTCGGGTCCGCCAGTCTGAGTTGGGCCTGGTTTGGCTGGTGGGCTGCCGCACGCCGACAGCGCGATCACGCTGGCTGCGGACATCGAGATTCCGAGGAGGTGACGCCGGCCGACGGCCGGTGGCATCGGGTCTGTCACGGCCATAGCCTACGTTGTTGCTTGCCGCAGCGAAAGACGTTGTCGCACTGTGAAAAGCGAATCCTTGGTGACGTTGACCAGTGACGCTTATGCGGTGATCTTAGTCTTCTCGTCGATGGTCATCGTCGCTGGCAAAGCCTTGTCGATCTGATCCTCGAGGCAGTCGGCGTTGAGTCGCATCAGATAGAGCGCGCCGCCGGCCGGAATGGCGATGGTTTTCTGCGCGACGGCTTTGGTCTTGCCGTTGTCGGCCCAGGTGCCACCCGATTGATAACCCGGAAAGCCGCTCAGCGTGGTGGACGACCCATCGCCCATTGGGTTGAACCCGGGCAGGTTTTTCAATTCGCCCCCGGCCACGTCGAGTATTTTCTGCTGGTCCACATTGCCGGTGAGCTTGGACACCGTCACCAGAATGCTCGGTGTGTATGTAGCGGCTTCGGATCCGGTGTCGACGATGGCCCAGTAGGCATTGGCCGGGGTGTCGTTTCCGGCATCGGCCCAGCCTTCGGGGATGGGCAGGTCGATGGTCGGCGCGCCGGGATCGCCACGGTGGACCGGAGTTTCGGTGATGCCGTTCTGTTTGATGTAGTCGGCGATGGTGGGGTTGGGCCCCGGGACGGCGGTGCGCGGCGCTACCTTCGGCTGCGCGGCGGGGGTGCTCGCAGCACTAGTCGTCGTCGCGGCTGAGGTCTTGCTTGACGCGGTGTTGCCACTGGGCTTGGACCCACAGCCGGCTACCACAATGGCAACAGCCAAAATGGCGATCGCCGACCGATTGATTACTGCCGACTGCTGCATGACATAGCTCCTGTCAGTTGCAGGCGGGACGGCCTGTCGGCGAATCGTAGCCTGGCCTGACCTGATTAAGTTGGCATTGCACGTCTAGCGGGTGGCCTTAACCCGCTTGCTCATTGAGTTCGCGGCGATCGAAGCTGTCGTGGATCACCCGCCACGACGCAAATCCATCGCCTGCGACGTGCAGCACGATCTGCGGATCGCAGCCGCATTCCTCAACGCGATGTGGCTGCAGATCGTCGATCGGGACGACATGGATTTCACGGGGTCCGATCCAGCCGGCCCACCAGCGATCACCGGGACGGATGCAGCCCGTCTCGGCGCAGTGGACGGGATCGATGATCACGCCGACCGCGGCCACGTGTCGATGAACTCGTCCATCACCGCGTGCCATTGCATGGCCCGGATCTCGTCTCCGGCGGCGCGGGCCTGGTTGAGGTGGTCACGCACAAATACCAGGCAGCGCCCGATTCGTGTGGTGTCTGCGATCGTTGCCATATCTGACCTCCCTGGACACGGGAAAGAAAGACCGGTGGGCGTCGTCGGCGCTCGGCCAGTCTTCGCATCGTCGCACGGAATACGTGGACTTCGCTCACCGACACACGCAGCGCGGCCGAGTAGCGAGCAGTCACCTAGCCGATGTGCAGCGGGTCGATCTGCACCCGGACCGGCTCGTGGGTCTGCCGGGCGCTGACCACGGCGACGCCGCGCCGCAACTCCGCGGCCAGCGCCAGGCCCTGCTCGCGGTCCACCCGCACCAGCATCCGGCTGACCGGCTCGTCGGCCGCCATACCGGGCGGTCGGCGCGCTCCCGGCGGCAGCGGAACCGGGCCGAGCAACTCGGCGGTGTCCGGCAGGCGGATCTCCTCGAGCAGCACCGTCACCGCTGCGCCGGCGCCGTCGAGCGCGGCCATGTGCACACTCGGCGGCAACGCGACCTCGGTGCGGGCCGCCAACTCGGCGTCCGCATGGGCTGACCGGATCCCAGCGGATCAGCGCCTGCACGGTCGGCACGGACGCCTCGGCGACGACGGCCACCACTCCGCCTTCGTCCCGGGACCGGACCAGCGACGCGGCGGCCATCCAACGGCGCAGCGTGTCCTCGGCGGCGCGCAGATCCTGGCGGCCCAGCAGCGCCCAACTGTCCAGCAGCAGCGCCGCCCCGTACCCGCCGGCCGCGTGCGGTTCGGCACCGGGCGTGGCGACCACCAAGGCCGGTCGGTCATCGACCTCGGACACCATCGCTTCGCCCGCGGAGGTGATCACCGGCGTGCCGGGAAACGCACGGCCCAGCTCCTCGGCCGTCCGTCGGGCACCCACCACGACGGCACGCACCGCGTCCGATCCGCAAGCGCCGCAGCGCAGTGCGGCATCGGCCCGGCCACACCAGCGGCACACCGGCGCCGTCCCCTGCCGGTCGTCCAGCGAGAGCGGGCCGGTGCAGTGCCGGCAGCGGGCGATCGCCCGGCAACGTGCGCACGCCAGCGACGGAACGTATCCCCGCCGCGGCACCTGCACCAGCACGGGCGCCTCGGCCTGCAACGCGGTGCGGGCGGCGCGCAGCGCCACCGACGGCAGCCGCGCAGTCCGCGCCGCCGGATCGCGCTCCTCGGCGTACCCGCCGTCGTCGAGGGCCACCACCCGCGGGGTGCGCGCGCGCACCACCGCCCGCGCCGCAACCACGTCGTGCGCCCAGCCGCTGCGCACCAGCGCCTGGGCCTCGGCGGTTCGGGCGTATCCCCCTATCATTGCGGCGCAACGCATCTGGTGTGCGCGCAGCATCGCCACCTCCCGCGCGTGCGGATACGGGGCCCGCGGCTCGGCCAGGGTGTCGTCGCCGTCGTCCCACACCATGACCAGGCCGAGATCGCTCACCGGCGCGAACACCGCGCTGCGGGTGCCGATCACCAACCGTGCGCTGCCCCGCAGTGCGGCCAGCCAGCGCCGGTAGCGCGCGGACGGACCCAGGCCCGCCGACAACGCGACCACACCTGCCTCGTCGATCAGCGCCGTCGCGGCGCGCGACAGCGTGTCCACGTCGCGCTGATCCGGAACGATCGCCAGCACCGCGCGACCGGTCTGCACGGTCTGCGCGGCGGCCTCGGCGAACCGGTCGGCCCACAGTTCGCCGGGCAACGCCTGCCACACCGCGCGGGCGGCGCGCGTCTCGGCCAGCGCCGCCAGGAACTGACCGCCGCTGCCGTAGGCCTGCCACCCGGTTCGGTCGACCTCAGCCACTGCGGAAAGCGCAGGCGGAGTTGGGTTTTCGCGCTCGACTTTGGCGTGCCGCGGCGGCACTGCCAAGCCGCAGCACGTCGGCGCGGGTGCCGGCGTAACGCGCCGCGACGGCATCGACCAGTCGGCGGATCTCCGGGGTGAGCACCGCCTCGGCCGACACCACACGGTCCAGCCAGGCCAGCTTGCCGACGTGGTCGGTGTCGGTGCGGCGTTCCAGGATGAACCCGTCGACCAATCGGCCGTGGAACCGCAGTCGCACCCGCACACCGGGCTGGGCGTCATCGGACTGCTCTTCGGACACCAGATAGTCGAACTCGCGGTCCAGGTGCGGCACCGAGAGCATCGGCAACACCCGAGCAATCGGCTCGAATGCGGCAGCCTGCCGGGTCCGCGTGGTCACTCGCCAGGTGTAGCAGAGGTGGTCGACACCCGACCGAAGAAGAAGCCCGCGGTGATCAGCACTTGCGCCGCCGCGTACGTCCACCAGATCGGCACCGCCAGCGCCTCGGTGCCCAGTACGAATCGGCTGATCCCGATCATCGCGTCCGACCAGGCGAAGCTGCACCGCACCGAACGCCGTCCACAGCGTCGGCAGCCGCGCCAGCAGCGCCGCCGACACCATCGCGACCAGCACCAGCATGTACACCGTGACCGGAATGGTCATACCGTCGTGGCCCAGCTGCGGCCAGAACCACGTCAGCAGCGCCACGCACGCGGCGCACACCCCCGCGACGGCGATCAATCGGGGCCGCGACCGACCCGACCCTCGCGCCAACGGCAGCAGTGCGCCCAGAAAACACAAGTGCGCCAACAGAAACGCGCCCAACCCGAGCACGAATGACGCCGCCCACCACGGAATCGCCAGCAGCACGTCGCCGACCGCCGAGAACAGCAGGGCCAGCATCAGCCAGCGACGTTCGCGGACAATCGGATGCGCGGCCGCGGCCAGCGCCAGCAACAGCGCCATCGACGCCTTGAAAGCCGGCTGCGCGCCCCACTGCCCGGTCAGCTCGATCCCGGCCGGCGAACGTAGCGCCACGATGGTCAGAAACACGCCGTAGGCGATACCGGCCCAACCGGCAGCCACCCAGGCACCGAGCATGACCCGCGGTGCGTACGGTGTCTGCATGCCCAGCGTCGACGACCCCGGATCCGCCATCGATCCCATCCTGCAGAAGGTACTGGACGCGGTCCCGTTCCGGTTATCCGCCGACGACGGGGTGGACGCGGCCCGCCGCGCGCTGCGGGATCTGCCGCGGCGCAGCTTCCATCCCGAGCTTCGGGTAGAAGACCGCGCCATCGACGGGCCGGCCGGCCCGATCAACATCCGGATCTACTGGCCGCCAACCGATGACGCCGCGCCCCCGGTGGTGGTGTTCTTCCACGGCGGCGGCTTCGTCGTCGGCGACCTCGACACCCACGACGGAACGGCCCGTCAGCACGCCGTCGGCGCGTCGGCTGTGGTGGTGTCGGTCGAGTACCGGTTGGCGCCCGAGCATCCCTACCCCGCCGCGATCGACGACGCCTGGGCCGCAGTGCAATGGGTCGCCGGACACGGCGACGAGATCGGCGCCGACGCCGAGCCGACTGGCGGTGGCCGGTGACTCCGCGGGCGGCAACATCTCCGCCGTCATCGCGCAGCGGTCCCGCGACGAAGACGGCGCACCGCCAATTGCGTTCCAGCTGTTGTGGTATCCGGCCACGCTGTGGGATTCGTCGCTGCCCTCGTTCAGCGAAAACTCCGGCGCGCCAGTCCTGGACAGCGCAGCCGTCGCCGCGTTCAGCCGCTACTACGCGGGCGAGATCGACCTGTTCGATCCCCCGGTCGGGATGGCGCCGGGCCGGGCCGCGAACCTGGCCGGCCTGCCCGCCGCGTATATCGCTGTCGCCGGCCATGATCCGCTGCGTGACGACGGGAAGCGCTACGGCGAGTTGCTCGCCGCCGCCGGCGTTCCCGTCGAGGTGCACAACGCCGAGACGATGGTGCACGGATACCTCGGCTACGCCGGGGTGGTCCCCGCTGCCACCGAGGCAATGGACCGCGGGCTGGCCGCGCTGCGCGAGGCACTGCACGTACGGTAGGTCCATGACGGAGCCGACCACCGCCCGACCGCAGATCGACCCGGCGCTGAAGGGCCTGGTCGACGCATTCCCGCTGACCTTCAAGGCGTCCGACGGCGTCGAGGCCGCCCGCGGCAAGCTGCGCCAGCTGCAAGCGCCGCCGGAGATGCTGCCGGATCTGCGCATCGAAAACCGCAGCGTCGGACACGGCGACGTCACCGATGTCCCCGTCCGCATCTACTGGCCGCCGGGTCGTCCGCTGGCGAGCCCGGCGACCTGCCGATCGTCGTCTTCTACCACGGCGGTGGCTTCGCGCTCGGAGACCTCGACACCCATGACCCGGTCGCGCGGGCACATGCCGTCGGCGCCGACGCGATCGTGGTGTCCGTCGACTACCGTCTGGCCCCCGAGCATCCTTTCCCGGCCGGGCTGGACGACTCCTGGGCAGCGCTGCAGTGGACCGCCGAGCACGCCGCCGAGCTGGGTGGCGACCCCGCCCGGATCGCCGTCGCCGGCGACTCGGCCGGCGGCAACTTCGCCGCGGTGATCGCCCAGCGGGCCCGCGACGAGGGTGGACCTTCGCTGGCATTCCAGCTGCTCTGGTACCCGTCCATCACCGCCGACCTTTCGCTGCCGTCGTTCACCGAGAACGCCGATGCGCCGATCCTGGACCGCGAGGTCATCGATGCATTCCTGACCTGGTACGCCCCCGGGGTGGACATCAGTGACCCGAAGGCGCTGCCGGCCACGCTGGCACCTTGCAACGCCTCCGACTTCTCCGGGCTGGCCCCGGCCTTCATCGGCAGTGCGGAACACGATCCGCTGCGCGACGACGCCGCCGTGTACGCAGGGCTGCTGAAGGACGCCGGCGTGCCCGCCGAGCTGAGCAACGAGGGCAACCTGGTGCACGGCTACGTCAGCTTCGCGCTGATCATCCCGGCCGCCGCCGAGGCGACCAACCGTGGTCTGGCCGCCCTCAAAGCGGCGCTGCACTAGCTTCACTCCGCACGCGGAACGCGGTACCGTCGGTCCCGACTAACCGGTTGGCGGTTCGCGAAGGAGGTACCGGTGAGCGGTGATCGGCCCGACTACCACTGCCTGATCGTCGGTGCGGGATTCTCCGGCATCGGCGCCGCGGTCAAACTCGATCAAGAAGGCTTCGGCGACTACCTCATCGTCGAGGCCGGCGACGAGGTCGGCGGAACGTGGTACTGGAACACCTATCCCGGTATCGCGGTGGACATTCCTTCGGCGTCGTATCAGTTCTCGTTCGAGCAGCGGCCGGACTGGTCGCGCACCTACGCGCGTGGCGGCGAGCTGAAGGCATACGCCGAACACTGCACCGACAAATACGGGATCCGGCCGAAGATCCGGTTCAACACCACGGTGCTCGCAGCCGAGTTCGACGACGAGCGCTCGCTGTGGCGGGTCCAGCTCGATCCGGGCGGAGAAGTCACCGCACGATTCGTGTACAACGCCAGCGGCGTCCTCACCGTGCCCAAGCCGCCCGACATCGACGGCGTCGACTCCTTCGACGGCGTCGCCGTGCACACCGCCCGCTGGGACCACACCCTCGACCTGACCGGTAAGCGGGTCGCCGTGATCGGCACCGGCGCCTCGGCGGTGCAGCTGGTCCCCCAGATCGCCCCAGTTGTCAAAGAGCTCACCGTATTTCAGCGCACGCCGATCTGGTGCTTTCCCAAGTTCGACGTGCCGCTGCCCAAGCCGGCGCACTGGGCGTTACGGCTGCCGGGCGCCAAGACTCTGCAGCGGCTCATCACCCAGAGCTACGTCGAGGTGACCTTCCCGTTGCCTGCCCAGTACTTCACGGTGTACCCGCTGGCCAGATGGATGGAGTCACTTGGCCGCGCCTATCTGCGGCTGAAGGTGCGCGACCCCGCCGTGCGGAAACAGCTCACCCCGCGGTACGCGATCGGCTGCAAACGGCCCGGTTTCCACAACAGCTACCTGTCGACCTACAACCGCGACAACGTCCGACTCGTGACGCAACCGATCGACAAGATCACGCCGTCGTCGGTGGCCACCACCGACGGCACCAACCACGAGATCGATGTGCTGGTGCTGGCCACCGGTTTCCACGTCTTCGACGCCGAGAGCACCCCGACCTTCGCGGTCACCGGCAGCGGCGGCCAGCCGCTGCAACGGTTTTGGGAAGAGAACCGGGCACAGGCCTACGAGGGAAACTCCATTCCCGGCTTTCCCAATTTCTTTTCCACGATGGGACCGTACGGCTACGTCGGCTCGTCGTATTTCGCGTTGATCGAAGCCCAGACGCACCACATGGTGCGCTGCATGAAGCGGGCCCGGCAGCGCGGCGCCACCCGCGTCGAAATCAGCGAAGAAGCCAACGCGCGCTACTTCGCCGAGCAGTTGAGCCGCCGGCACCGGCAGGTGTTCTGGCAGGACAGCTGCCAGGGCGCCAACAGCTACTACTTCGACAAGAACGGCGACGTGGCACTACGGCCCGCTAACACGTTCGAAGTCTATTGGCGGAGTAGACGTTTCGACCTCGACGACTACCGGTTCACCGCTTAGGGCTTTCGGCGATCGAAGCTAGACGGCGCGCTGCAGGTCCTCGACCTTGTCGAGGCGCTCCCACGGCAGGTCGATGTCGGTGCGGCCGAAGTGGCCGTACGCGGCGGTCGGGGCGTAGATCGGACGCAGCAGGTCCAGATCGCGGACGATCGCACCGGGCCGCAGGTCGAACACCTCGGGCACGATCTTCTCGATCTTGACCGGGTCCACGGTGGCGGTGCCGAACGTCTCGATGAACAGGCCGACCGGGGCCGCCTTGCCGATGGCGTAGGCCACCTGCACCTCGACGCGCTCCGCCAGACCGGCGGCGACGATGTTCTTGGCCACCCAGCGCATCGCGTACGCCGCCGACCGGTCCACCTTTGACGGGTCCTTGCCGGAGAACGCGCCGCCGCCGTGGCGGGCCCAGCCGCCGTAGGTGTCGACGATGATCTTGCGGCCGGTGAGGCCGGCGTCACCCATCGGTCCGCCGACGACGAACTTTCCGGTCGGGTTGACCAGCACCCGGGTCGACGAGGAGTCCAGCGTCTCGTGCCCGAGCTCTTCGAGGACGGTCTCGAGGACGTGCTTGCGGATGTCGGGGTCCAGCGTCTTGACGAGGTCGATGCCATCGGCGTGCTGGGTCGAGACCACGACGGTGTCCAGCCGGGTCGGGACGTTGTCCTCGTATTCGATGGTGACCTGCGTCTTGCCGTCCGGGCGCAGGTAGGGCAGCGTGCCGTTCTTGCGGACCTCGGTCAGCCTCCGCGCGAGCCGGTGTGCCAGCGCGATCGGCAGCGGCATCAGCTCGGGGGTGTCGCTGATCGCGTAGCCGAACATCAGGCCCTGGTCGCCGGCGCCCTGCGAGTCCAGCGGGTCCGCGGCACCCTCGACGCGCGTCTCGTGCGCGGTGTCCACGCCCTGGGCGATGTCGGGCGACTGCCGGCCGATGCCGATGTTGACGCCGCAGGTCTCGCCGTCGAAGCCCTTGTCCGAGTGGTCGTAGCCGATGTCGAGGATGCGCTCGCGGACGGTGTTGGTGATGTCGGCGAAGGCTTCCTTGGCCGACGTCGTCACCTCACCGACGACGTGCACCTGCCCGGTGGTCACCAGCGTCTCGACGGCGACACGTGAGCGCGGGTCCCCCGCCAGCAGCGCGTCGAGCACCGAGTCGCTGATTGCGTCACAGATCTTGTCTGGATGCCCCTCGGTCACCGATTCGCTGGTGAACAACCGACCGTTTTCGCTCACACTCTCTCCCCTTCAGGACACATGAAAAAACGTTAGTTAGGCAAATTATATCGCCGGGCTGCTATATGTTACCGGCCGGTTCGCGGCTCTTCAGAAGCCGCGTCGCGTTTTAGCTGGCTTCCCCGGTACCGCGCTGCAGGAACGTGACGATCGCGTCCACGATACGGCTGGCCATCAAAGTCTTCGAGCCGGGCTGCAGCGCCGACTCGGTGCCGTCAGCCGTCAGCAGCCACCCGTCGTTGTTGTCCACCTCGAACGCCTTGCCGTCCCCGACGGCGTTGACCACCAGCAGGTCACATCCCTTGCGCCGCAACTTGGCCCGCGCATGAAACAGCACGTCACCGTTGGCGTCGCCGGTCTCGGCGGCGAAGCCGACGATGGCCCGCATGTTCGGCAGCTGCCCGGCGGTGCGGGCCTGCACGGTCGCCGCCAGCACATCGTCGTTGCGGATCAGATCAATCGTCGGAGGCGCGTCGTTTTCCGTGGCGCCTTTTTTAATCTTGGCGGTTGCGACGTGCGTGGGCCGGAAGTCGGCGACGGCTGCCGCCATCGCCAGCACGTGGACGTCGGGCGCGTGCTTGGACACCGCATCGCGGAGTTGTTGGGCCGAGCTGACGTGCACGACCTCGACCCCGGCGGGCTCGATCAGCCCGGCGGTGTGCCCGGCGATCAGGGTGACCTCGGCGCCGCGCTGGGCGGCGACCCGGGCCAGCGCGTAGCCCTGCTTGCCGGAACTGCGGTTGCCGATGAAGCGAACCGGGTCGATCGGCTCGCGGGTGCCCCCGGCGGTGACCAGCAATCTGACACCGGCCAGGTCGTAGGGCATCGCGTCGTGACGTTCCAGCAGCAACTGGGCGAAGGTGGTGATCTCTTCGGCTTCGGGCAGCCGGCCTGCGCCGCTGTCCTCTCCGGTCAGCCGCCCCGAAGCGGGTTCGAGCACCACCGCGCCGCGACGTCGCAGCGTGGCGACGTTCTCGACGGTGGCGGGGTGCTGCCACATCTCGGTGTGCATCGCCGGAGCGAACAGCACCGGACATCGCGCGGTGAGCAGCGTGGCGGTCAGTAGGTCGTCGGCGCGGCCGTGGGTGGCACGCGCCAGCAGGTCGGCGGTGGCGGGTGCGACGACAACCAGGTCGGCACCCTGGCCTATCGCGACGTGCGGCACCCGCGGCACATCCTCGAAAACCCCGGTCTGGACCGGCTCGCCGGACAGCGCTTCGAAGGTGGCGGCCCCGACGAATCGCAGCGCGGATTCGGTGGGGATGACGCGGACCTGGTGGCCGGCCTCGGTGAGCTGACGGACGACGGTGGCGGCCTTGTATGCGGCGATGCCTCCAGCGACGCCGACGACGATCCGCTTGCGGTCCGTCCGCGAATCACTCGTCGGGCTCTTTGAGCCGATCACAGTAGGCCCGCCTCGATCCCGCTATTCGCCTTCGGTGTGCTCGAGCAGGTCGCCGTGGATCTCGCGCATGGCGATCGACAGCGGCTTCTCCTGCAGGCCCGGCTCGACCAGCGGGCCGACGTATTCGAGGATGCCCTCGCCGAGCTGGTTGTAGTAGTCGTTGATCTGCCGGGCACGCTTGGCCGCGTAGATCACCAGCGCGTACTTGCTGGACACCCGCGCGAGCAGCTCGTCGATGGGCGGGTTGGTGATACCCAGCGGCGTGTCGTACGCGCCAATGCCACCTGCCGACGGGTCGAACTGATCGGGGACGGCGGTCAATGAGGCGTCGGTCTGCGAACTACTCACGTAAATTTTCTCCTGGCGGCCTGTGGCCATGTGCGGACTAATGGTGAATCGAGTCTGGTTGGAGGGTCACGCCGTCTTCGGCGCGGGTCCGACCAGCAATGATACCAATTCTGAGCACGCTGTTTCCAATTGACGATTTACCACGACCTCGTCGAAGTCATCCTGAGCCGCTAATTCGGTGCGTGCAGTGGCGAGCCGGCGCTCGATCACCTCGGGTGTCTCGGTGCCGCGACCGACCAGTCGGGCTTCCAAAGCCGCCCAGCTCGGCGGCGCCAGAAACACCGTGATCGCCTCCGGCATGGCCTGCTTCACCGCGCGGGCCCCGGCCAGGTCGACCTCGATGAGTACCGGGTGTCCTGCGGCGACGGCCTCGCGTACCGGGCCGGCCACCGTGCCCGACCGGTGCAGGCCACCGTGAATTTCCGCCCATTCCAGAAGCGAACCGTTCGTCGATCAACTGCTGGAAGCGGTCCGCCGACACGAAGTGATAGTCGACCCCGTCGACCTCTCCGGGCCGAGGGGCCCGAGTGGTCGCCGAAACGCTGAAATGCAGATCTGGAATCCGCTCACGAAGGCAGCGGACCAGTGTCGATTTGCCCACCGCGGACGGACCGGACAGCACGACAACGCGTCCCGTGCCGACCGGTCCCCCGTCGGTGCTCAACGACTCTCCCGGGAGAGGCCTGGGCGGTTGCCCGGCTCCCCCTCAGGCCAATCGGCCTGCATTGTCGCCAGGCTCAGGCGGTGAAGTCGAACTTTTCCAGCAGAGCCTTGCGCTGGCGGTCGCCCAGGCCGCGCAGGCGGCGCGTCGGGGCGATCTCCAGCTCAGTCATGATTTCCTGCGCCTTGACCTTGCCAACCTTCGGCAACGCCTCGAGCAACGCGGAAACCTTCATCTTGCCCAAGACCTCGTTGGTCTCGGCATCCTTCAGCACCTGCTTGAGATTGGTGCCGCCACGCTTGAGCCGGTCTTTGAGCTCGGCTCGGGCTCGGCGTGCGGCGGCAGCCTTCTCCAACGCTGCCGCGCGCTGCTCGTCGGTCAACTGGGGAAGGGCCACGATTCCTCCGTATCGATCAGCAACAGATTTCGATCTTCATTTGTCTCGGCCAGGTAGTCCAGCCAGCGGTGACGACCGTACCCACGCCTTCAGACGAAATCTAACCCGCCCCCCTGGTTGAAGCTACAAAGTCGCAGCTTATGGCGTCGAGAAGCTGCCGCCGGCCACGCCTGGGAGCGAGCCCGTCGACCTCGGACACGCCGCCGTCGATCACTCGCTGTCGCCACGGTTAAACCGCTCCTACCTGGACTTATGCCGAGCGCAGCTCGGTCGGCGCTCGGACGGAAAACCATCCCCTGACCGAGTTGACACTGGTCAAAAAGCCGAATCTGACCAGTTTCGGAAAGTTGCGGCGTGTCGCGCGTGTCGTCGCGAACAGGAGGTCCAGCCGGAAAGTGAACGACGCCGTGTCGTAGCTCGGTTCGGAACGACTCAGCCGGCCAGGTAGGCCACGGCGTCGCGCATCCGCTCCCCTGCCGCGCGCACCGCTGAGACGTCCGGTCCGGCCCGCAGCACATCGCGCGACACCGCGGGCAACAATTGCCCGGGAACGGCCCCACCCAGGCCGCTGAGGGCATCGGGTTGCCCGCCCTGGAAGCCGACACCGGGAACCAGGACCGGACCGCCGAGCTCGCTGACGTCGGGCACCTCGGTCAATGTGGCGCCGACGACGACGCCCACGGTGCCAGAGCCCAGGGCCCGGTTGGCCGCGGCGGCCTGGTCGACGATCGACTGCGCCACCGGGCGGCCGCCGGTCAGGGCGCGCTGCACGCTCGCGCCCTCCGGGTTGGACGTCGCCGCCAGCACGAACACCCCCCGACCGTGCTCGGCGGCGCTGTCCAGCAGCGGCTGTAACGAGCCGAAACCCAGGTAGGGCGACGCTGTCACCGCGTCGGAAGCCAGCGGAGAATCGCCGGTCCATGCCGCCGCGTAGGCGGCCATCGTCGATCCGATGTCACCGCGCTTGGCGTCGGCCAGCACCAGCACACCGGCGCCGCGCAGGGCGGCGATGGTGTGTTCCAGCACCGCATAACCCGCGGCGCCGTAGGCCTCGAAGAACGCCACCTGAGGCTTGACGACGGCGAAATCTGCATACGCCGCCACGCAGGTCTCGCAGAACGCCG
This sequence comes from uncultured Actinomycetota bacterium, assembly GCA_963796825.1. Lineage (GTDB taxonomy): Bacteria > Actinomycetota > Actinomycetes > Mycobacteriales > Mycobacteriaceae > Mycobacterium. The sequence continues at coordinate 392,629 of CAWCNE010000001.1, read as the reverse complement.
CCAGGCCCTCGGCGCTGACCGGCAGATCCCAGGCCCGTAACAGCTCTGGATGCGGGTCGATGCCCAGGCACAGTGGCCCCCGTCGGGATACCGCGTCGGCCAGCCGGGCGCCGAACCCGGGCATGCCTACTTGCCGCCGTGGTTCAGCGCGCTGTGCAACTCCTGCAGCGAGCGCACACCGATATCGCCACGGATGGCGGCTTCGATGCCCTGGACGGCCGCCGACACGCCCTGGACGGTCGTGACACACGGGATGTTGACTCCGACTGCCGCCGAGCGGATTTCATAGCCATCGATGCGCGGGCCCGGATTTCCGTACGGCGTGTTGAAGACCATGTCCACCTCGCCCGCGCGAATGGCATCGACGGCCGACATCTTCGGCCGGCCCGGCAGCGCCTCTTCGAAGTGCTTGCGAACCTCGTCGCACGGGATACCGTTGCGGCGCAGCATCTCCGCGGTGCCCTCGGTGGCCAGCACCCGGAAGCCCAGGTCGGCCAGCCGCTTCACCGGGAACACCAGCGAGCGCTTGTCCCGGTTGGCCACCGAGACGAACACGGTCCCCTCGGTGGGCAGCGATCCGTAGGCCGCGGTCTGGCTTTTCGCGAACGCTCGACCGAAGTCCATATCGATCCCCATCACCTCGCCGGTCGACTTCATCTCCGGGCCGAGCAGCGAGTCGATGCCCGAACCGTCCGCCTTACGGAATCGGTGGAACGGCAGCACCGCTTCCTTGACCGCGATCGGTGCATCCGGTGCCGCGTTGCCGCCATCGCCGACGGCCGCCAGCAGGCCTTCGTCGCGAAGTTGAGAGATTGTGGCGCCCAGCATGATTCGGGCGCACGCCTTGGCCAGTGGTATCGCGGTCGCCTTGGAGACGAACGGCACGGTGCGGCTGGCCCGCGGGTTGGCCTCCAGCACGTAGAGCACATCGTCCTTCAGCGCGTACTGCACGTTGAGCAGACCCACCACCCCGATGCCGTGCGCGATCGCCTCGGTGGCGTTGCGCACCTTCTCGATGTCGCTGCGGCCCAGCGTCACCGGTGGCAGCGCACATGCCGAGTCGCCGGAGTGAATGCCGGCTTCTTCGATGTGCTCCATGATGCCGCCGATGTAGACCTCGTCGCCGTCGCAGAGCGCGTCCACGTCGATCTCGATGGCGTCTTCGAGGAAGCGGTCCACCAGCACCGGGTGTTCGGGCGACAGCTCGGTGGCCCGGGCGATGTAGCCCTGCAATGTCTCGTCGTCGTAGACGATCTCCATGCCGCGGCCGCCAAGGACGTACGACGGCCGAACCAGCACCGGATATCCGATGTCGGCGGCGATCCGGCGCGCCTGCGCGAACGTGGTCGCCATGCCGTAGCGCGGAGCCGGCAGTCCCGCCGCCGTCAGCAGGTCGCCGAACGCGCCGCGGTCCTCGGCCAGATCGATGGCCGCCGGCGGGGTGCCGACGATCGGCACGCCCGCGTCGGCGAGCCGCTGCGCCAGCCCGAGCGGGGTCTGGCCGCCGAGTTGAACGATCACGCCCACCACGCCGGGGCCGCCCGCACCGGAGAGTTGCTCGGCGTGGAACACCTCCAGCACGTCCTCGAACGTCAACGGCTCGAAGTAGAGCCGGTCGGCGGTGTCGTAGTCGGTGGAAACCGTCTCCGGGTTGCAGTTGACCATGACGGTCTCAAAACCGACCTGCGACAAGGTCGTTGCGGCGTGCACGCAGCTGTAGTCGAATTCGATGCCCTGGCCGATCCGGTTCGGTCCCGAGCCCAGGATCAGCACCTTGGGCTTCTCGGTCTGCGGGGCCACCTCGGACTCCGCAGACGGGTCGAGCTCGTAGGTGCTGTAGTGGTACGGCGTCTTGGCCTCGAACTCCGCGGCGCAGGTGTCCACCGTCTTGTACACCGGGTGGATGCCGAGCCGCCGCCGCAGCGAGCGGACGCCGTCCTCGCCGGCCAATTCCGGACGCAGCGCCGCGATTTGACGGTCCGACAGGCCGTTGTGCTTACAGCGCCGCAGCAGGTCGCCATCAAGGACGGGTGCATCGGCGACCTCACACCGCAATGTCAGGAGCTCGGCAATCTGCGCGACGAACCACGGGTCGATCCCGGAGGCTTCGGCCACCCGGTTCACCGATGCGCCCAGCCGCAGCGCCAGCTCGACGTCGTAGAGCCGGCCCTCGGTGGGTGTCCGCAGCCGCTCCAGCGCGTCCTCGGCCCCATCCCCGCGCCCTCGGGGTCGCGGCGTGGTCCAGAAGCCGGCCCGGCTGGTCTCCAGCGACCGCATCACCTTGCCGAGCGCTTCGATGAAGTTGCGGCCCAACGACATCGCCTCGCCGACCGATTTCATCGTGGTGGTCAGCGTCGGGTCGGCGCCGGGAAATTTCTCGAACGCGAAGCGTGGCGCTTTGACGACCACGTAATCGAGCGTGGGCTCGAAGCAGGCCGGGGTCTCCTTGGTGATGTCGTTGAGGATCTCGTCGAGGGTGTATCCGACAGCCAGCTTCGCGGCGATCTTGGCGATGGGGAAGCCGGTGGCCTTGGAGGCCAACGCACTTGACCGCGACACCCGGGGGTTCATCTCGATGACGACCAGCCGCCCGTCGTGCGGGTCGACCGCGAACTGGATGTTGCAGCCGCCGGTGTCGACGCCGACCTCGCGCAGGATGTCGATGCCGAGGTCGCGCATCCGCTGGTATTCCCGATCGGTGAGCGTCATCGCCGGTGCCACCGTCACCGAGTCGCCCGTATGCACGCCCATCGGGTCGACGTTCTCGATCGAACACACGACGACGACGTTGTCTTTGCCATCGCGCATCAGCTCGAGCTCGAATTCTTTCCAGCCGTAGATCGACTCCTCGATCAGCACGTTGGCGCTCGGCGACGCGGCCAGGCCGGCGCCGGCCATCCGGTCGACCTCTTCGGCGGTATGCGCCAGACCCGAGCCCAGCCCGCCCATGGTGAACGACGGCCGGACCACCACCGGGAGGCCGAGTTCACCGACGGTCTCACGTACCTCGTCCATGGTGAAACAGACTCGGCTGCGGGCTGATTCGCCGCCGACCTTGGCGACGATGTCCTTGAACATCTGCCGGTCCTCGCCGCGCTGGATGGCGTTGAAGTCGGCGCCGATCAGCTCGACCCCGTGGCGCTCCAATGCGCCGTTCTCGTAGAGCGCGACCGCGGTGTTGAGCGCGGTCTGACCGCCCAGGGTGGCCAGCAGCGCATCGATCTTGTTGCCCCGCTCAGCCTGCTGGACGATCACCTTCTCCACGAAGGCGGCCGTGATGGGCTCCACATAGGTGTGGTCGGCGTATTCCGGGTCGGTCATGATCGTCGCCGGGTTGGAGTTGACCAGGCTCACCTGGAGGCCTTCGGCGCGCAGCACCCGGCAGGCCTGGGTCCCGGAATAGTCGAATTCGCAAGCCTGCCCGATGACGATCGGTCCAGAGCCGATCACCAGGACGTGCTTGATATCAGTCCGCCGTGGCATTACCTGTTCTCCCCTGTCATCAGGTCGACGAATTGGTCAAACAAGTACTCCGCATCGTGTGGCCCGGCCGCGGCCTCCGGGTGATATTGCACCGAAAATGCCCGTCCATCAACCAGTTTCACGCCTTCGACGACTCCATCGTTGGCGCAGGTGTGGCTGACCACCGCCGCACCGAACGGTGTGTCGAACCGCTGCCCCGCCTCACCTTCGAGCGCGAACCCGTGATTCTGGGCGGTGACCGCGACCCGCCCGGTCGCGTGGTCCATCACCGGGATGTTGATGCCCCGGTGGCCGAAGGCCATCTTGTAGGTCGAAAGGCCCAGTGCGCGGCCCAGGATCTGATTGCCGAAACAGATGCCGAACAACGGAATTCCGGCGTCGAGCACCTCGCGGGTCACCGCGACGATGTGGTCCGCGGTGGCCGGGTCCCCCGGGCCGTTGGACAGGAACACCCCGTCGGGTTTGAGTTCGGCGATCTGCTCGAACGACGCCGACGAGGGCAGCACGCGGGTGCGCACTCCGCGCCGGGCGAAGTTGCGCGGGGTGTTGGTCTTGATGCCGAGGTCGATCGCGGCCACGGTAAATCGTTGCGGCCCTTCGGCCTCCACGATGTAGGCATCTGGGGTGCTGACCTGCCCGGCCAGGTCGGCACCGAGCATCGGCTGCTGGCCGCGAACCCGTTCGGTCAGCTCTTCGGGCGAAGCGAGCGATTCGCCCGAGAACACGCCCGCCTTCATCGAGCCGCGGCTGCGCAGGTGACGGACCACCGCGCGGGTGTCGATGCCGGCGATGCCGACGATCTGCTGGCGGACCAGTTCCTCCTCCAGCGTGCCGGTGGCACGCCAGTTCGACACCCGCGGCGACGGGTCGCGTACCGCGTAGCCGGCGACCCAGATCTTGTCGCCGCGACTTTCACCGTCCTCACCGTTCCATCCGGTGTTGCCGATCTGTGGGGCCGTCGCCACCACGATCTGCCGGTGATAGCTGGGGTCGGTCAACGTCTCTTGATAACCGGACATGCCGGTGGAAAACACCGCCTCGCCCAGTGTTTGGCCGATCGCGCCGAATGCCGTCCCGGTGAACGTCCGGCCGTCGTCGAGAACCAGCATCGCCTTCACAGCGCGACTCCTTCCGGCCAGCTCTGCAGCCATCCCTTGTATTCGTCGCGGTTGTCGGCGCGAAACCCGGTGTCGATCTTGACCCCTGACGGCAGCCGCCACCGAATCGCCAGGATTCCGTCGCGGGCGGCGACCCTTCCGGCGACGACGTGCTCGGTGCGGATCCCGGAGATCGACTCGATCGGAATCCAGATCGGCTGCGCGCGGATCCGCTGCACCAGGATGCCTTCGGGATGGCGGGTCAGCACCGCCTTGCCGCGGTAGCCCAGGTCGCCGGCGGTGATCCGCTGGCTCCAGACCGGAGCCATGGTGCAGCCGACATAGACGCCGGGCGTGGTGATGGCCGCCGGGCCGACCTGACTCGGGACATCGGGCAGGGTGCCGATCAACTCGGCCTGGCGTTGCCCGCGTTTGCGCCAGCCACGCATCATCAGCTGGATGATGAACGCGATCACCAGCGCCAGCAGCCCGGCCATGACCAGCGATGCGACCAGCGTTCCCGAATTCATCAGCGCCGCTCCTCCAACGGGGCGCCGCGCTTGGGGCGCCGATCGGGCGCCGGCGCGGTTCATGCCGGGCTCTTTCCGTCGCGTGCGGTGACCTTGCCGCGCAACAGCGTTGCGGTCACGACGGCCGGCAGCGTCATCGTCTCGTAGGGGGTGTTGGCCGACCGGCTGGCGAACTCTGCTCCGACGACGGTCCAGGTGGCGTCCGGGTCCACGACCGTCAGGTTGGCCGGCTCGCCGATCTCCAGCGGCCGGCCCTGATCGGGCAGCCCGACGATGCGGGCCGGGTTCTCGCTCATCACCCGCGCGACACCACGCCAGTTCAACAGCCCGGGAATCACCATCGCCTGCACCACCGCCGACAACGCGGTCTGCAGACCGAGCATCCCCGGCAGCGCGGCGGCGAACTCGACGCATTTCTCGTGTTCGGCATGCGGCGCGTGATCGGTGGCCACGCAATCGATCACCCCGTCGGCCAGTGCCTGCCGCAGCGCGACCGCGTCGGCGGCCTCGCGCAGCGGCGGGTTGACCCGATTCACGCCGTCATAGCTGGCCAGTCGGCTGTCGTCGAGCAGCAGGTGATGCGGGGTTACCTCGGCGGTGATCGAAATACCCTGCGCCTTAGCCCATTTGATGAGCTCGACAGTGCCGGCGGTGGAGGCATGGCAGATGTGCACCCGGGCTCCGGCGTCGCGGGCCAGCAGCGCGTCACGGGCGACGATCGACTCTTCGGCGGCCCTGGGCCAGCCGGAAAGCCCCAGCCGGGCGGCAATGGGTCCTTCGTGTGCGACCGCGCCGACGGTGAGCCGTGGCTCCTCGGCGTGCTGTGCGATCAGTACACCCAGACCGGTGGCGTATTCCAGTGCGCGGCGCATGATCAGCGGATCGTCGACGCATTTGCCGTCGTCGGAGAACATCCGAACCTGGGCGGCGCCGGCGGCCATCATGCCCATCTCGGTGAGCTCTTTTCCGGCCAGACCCACGGTGACGGCGCCGACCGGGTGGACATCGACCAGACCGACCTGCTGCCCGCGATGCCAGACGTGGTCGGTGACCACCGGGCTGTCGGCGACCGGGTTGGTGTTCGCCATCGCGAACACCGCGGTGAAACCGCCGAGGGCTGCTGCGGCCGAGCCGGTTTCGATGTTCTCGGCGTATTCGCGGCCGGGCTCACGCAGATGCGTGTGCAGATCGACGAATCCGGGAAGCAGCACCTGCCCGGTGGCGTCGATGACATCGGCATCATCGGGGATGGCAAGTCCGGCGCCGATGTCGGCGATCTGCCCGTCAGCGACCAGAACGTCGACCGGGTCCCCCTCGCCGTAGAGCCGCACCCCACGCAGCAGCACGCTCATGCCATCACCCCTTTGCCGGCGAGCCCCGTGGCGGCCGACTCGGTGCCCACCAGCAGATGGAACAGCACCGCCATCCGGACGTGGACACCATTGGAAACCTGTTGCAGCACAGCCGATTGCGTCGAGTCGGCCACCGACGACGATATCTCCATGCCGCGCAGCATCGGCCCGGGATGCAGCACGATCGCGTGACCCGGCAGCATCGCCTGGCGTCGGTCGGACAGCCCGTAGCGCACCGAATATTCCCGCGCGGAAGGAAAGAAGCCGCCGTTCATCCGTTCGGCCTGCACGCGCAACATCAGCACGGCGTCGGCGGCCGGCAGTTCGGCATCGAGGTCGTGCGACACCGTCACCGGCCACTCGGTAACCCCGACCGGCAGCAGCGTCGGCGGACCCACCAGCACCAGCTCCGCGCCGAGGGTGGCCAGCAGCATGACGTTGGACCGCGCGACGCGGCTGTGCAGGATGTCGCCGACGATGACGACCCGGCGACCCTCGATGCCACCGAGCCGCTGCCGGATGGTCAGTGCGTCCAGCAGTGCCTGGGTCGGGTGCTCGTGGGTGCCGTCGCCGGCGTTGATCACCGCGGGCCCGGTATCACCGGTGGCGCCGGGTACCGAGGTCCAGTCCGCAAGCCGTTGTGCCGCACCGGAAGCCGGGTGCCGGATGATCAGGGCGTCGGCGCCGGCCGCACGCAGGGTCAGCGCGGTGTCACGCAGTGATTCGCCTTTACCCACCGACGATCCGGCGGCGCTGACGTTGATCACGTCCGCGCTCATCCACTTGCCCGCGACCTCGAAGGACACCCGGGTGCGGGTGGAGTTTTCGTAGAACATCGTGATGACCGTCCGGCCGCGCAGGGTCGGCAGCTTGCGGACCTCGCGCCCGACCAGCGCCTGGGCGAAACGGTCGGCGTCGTCGAGGATCGCGGTCGCCTCGTCGCGGGATAGATCGCCGGCGGCCAGCAAGTGCCTGCTCATGGCGCGTCCTCCCGCGAGATGACCACGGCGTCGCGACCGTCCTGTTCGGCCAGTTGGACGTGGACGTTTTCGGTCCTGGAGGTCGGCACGTTCTTACCGACGTAGTCGGCCCGCAGCGGAAGCTCGCGGTGGCCGCGGTCGACCAGCACCGCCAGCTGGACTGCCCGCGGGCGGCCGACGTCGCGCAGTGCATCCAGCGCGGAGCGCACCGAGCGGCCGGAATACAGCACGTCGTCGACGAGGATCACCAGCGCGTCATCGATGCCGCCGGCCGGGATCGAGGTGTTCTCCAGCGGACGCGGCGGCTTGGTCATCAGATCGTCGCGGTAGAGCGTGATATCCAGTCCGCCGTGCGGGATCTCGGCGCCGGAGAATTCGGCGATGTTGACCGCGAGCCGGTTGGCCAAAGTCACACCGCGGGTGGGGATTCCCAGCAACACCACCCGAGGTGCGTCGGCACCGTCCAGGGCGGTCTTCTCGATGATCTGATGCGCAATGCGCGAAATGGTACGAGCCACATCGGCCGCCGACATCAGTTCGCGGCCGGTGGCGGCGTCACCCGCGGCACCCATGCGAGATCTTGACCTCCTTCTCCGCCTCTCTGGACGGATCGTTAAAGGATGTCGACTGCCGGGCAGCGTAGCATTCGCGGCTCACCCTGGGAAAATGACAGGCGCAAGTTCACTGTCGGAAGCATCGAGATAGCCGCGACCGCCCAGCCTGTGGCAATGTTTCCTCCGAAGACCGCAGCCAAATCGAGGATCGGATGAGCGACGAGCCCACCAGATCGACCCGGCCTCTGATCGGATTCATCACCGGTGGCAACGCGCCGCCGATCGTGCCGGCGCCGACCAACCGGGGCTGGATGTCGGCGACGCGAGGGGGCTGGGCGAATCGGTGCCTACCGCTGCTCATCGCCAATCAGAGTGGCTGGGAATTGCGCACTCCGAGCGCGTTCACCGCCACGTGGATGGGTGGGGACGACCTCGGGTCGCTGATGATCACGCCCGACCGGCGCGACCCTGGTCAGTTTCTGCCCGCGAGCAATTTCGGCTACGGCATTCTGACCTGGCACCTTCCTGTTCTGTTTCGCACTCCGCCCGGCTACGACCTGCTGGTCCGCGGGCCGGCGAACCACCCCAAGGACGCCATCTCGCCGTTGGAAGGGATAGTCGAAACCGATTGGGCGAGCTCCGTTTTCAGCATGAACTGGAAGCTCACCCGCCCACACATGCCGGTCCGGTTCGAGGTCGACGAGCCGATCTGCATGATCGTCCCGCAGCGCCGAGTCGAACTGGAGGAGTTCGCCCCCGAACTCAGACCGATCGAGTCCGACGAAGATCTGCGCCGCAAGTATGAGTTCTTTCTTCGCTCACGCCAGGAGATGGGGCAAGCCCAGGCCGCCACGGACGCAGGCGCGGGAGAGCGAGTGCCGTGGCAAGGCGACTACACCCGGGGCAGCCATGCCGACGGCGACGCCGGGCCGGACGACCACCGGACCCGTCGTGACCTCCGCCCGTTTGTGCGGCCACAGGAAGTCCAAACCCGCTAGGTGTCAACGCAGCCGGTCGAGTCCGAACGCAGGCTCCGGCGGTGGACGAGTGGTCGCCGCGGCGGATTCGCGGTGTTCGTCCTGTATCTACTCGCGGCCGTAATCGTCACCCTGGGCGCTTGGCGCGGCCCGACGTCAGGCTGGGCCGGCAGCTGCTGCGACCAGGAACAGGCGATCTGGTATCTCGGCTGGACCCCGCACGCGCTGGCACGTGGGCTCGATCCGTTCTTCACGACCCAGATCGGTGCGCCCGCCGGGGTGAACGTGATGTGGAGCCCCTCGATGCCGCTGCTCGGGATGCTCGGCTGGCTCCCGGCAAAGATCGGCGGCCCGATCTTCGGGTTCAACGTCCTTGTGGTCGTGGGCATTGCGCTCAGCGGACTTGCGGCCTGGCTGGCGATCCGCCGCTGGAGCGGTGACGGCTTCGGCCCGATCATCGGTGGCGCGGTGTACGCCTTCTCCCCCTACGTCGTCTCGCACGCGGCACTGCATCTGAACCTGGCCACAGCCTGGGTCCCGCCACTGCTCCTGATCGCGATCGATGAGGTCGTCGTGACGCGCCGCCGACCGCCCTGGCACGCGGGGGTGACGCTGGGGATCCTCGGCGCCGCTCAACTGCTGATCAGCGAGGAGGTGCTCGCCACCAGCGTCGTGGCGGCCGGGGTCCTGGTGGGAGTCATGGCCGTCGCGCGCCGCGACGCGCAGCTCCGCCACATCGCCGTCACCCGGTTCGTCCCGGCGGGTGCGGTGGCCACCCTGACTTTCCTGCTGCTCGCGGGCTGGCCGTTGGCCGCACAGTTCTTCGGACCGCAACGGATCAGCCGGCAGGTGCAAGATCCCACGACCTTCTCGACCGACCTGCTGAACCTGGTCCTGCCGACGCGCTATCAGCTGATCGCGCCCGTCGCGGCGACTCGGATCTCCGATGAGTTCAGCGGCTTCTATCACGAGGCGACGGGGTACCTCGGCCTGCCGCTGCTCATCGTTCTTGTCGTCGTGACCGTCCGCCTCTGGGACGATCTGCGGGTCCGCGTCGCCGCCGTCACGGGGGTGTTGATCCTCGTGCTGTCGCTGGGGCCATGGCTCCACGTCGGCGCAGCGCCGCTGCACATCCCGCTCCCGTGGCTGGCCCTGGGGAAACTGCCGCTGCTCAGGCATGTGCTGCCGGGCCGCTTCACCGTGTTCGTCTGGCTGGCGGTGGCCGTTGTCGTCGCGATCGTCATCGCCCGGGCAACTCGCCTCGCCCCGCGACCGGCGGCGCGATGGCTGCTGGCGGTGGGCGCGTCGTTGATTCTGCTGCTGCCGGCTCCGCTGGCCAGGGCGCCGTTCACAACGCCGGCCTTCTTCCGCACCTGGGCGAGCCACCACATCGGAGCTGACGAAACAGTGCTCGTCGCACCGTATTTCGTCAACGGAGGCGAGGCAGCGCCGATGGTGTGGGCCGCTGAAGCCGATTATGGCCTGCGGATGCCCGAGGCCTACGCGTACGTGCCGCAGCCCGACGGCGGAACCTATTCTGGGCCGGCGCAGTCGCAGCTCACCTTCACCATGTTCGTGATTCAGCAACGCGGCGCCTGGCTGGTGGCGCGCGGCGAGATACGGGCGCAGATCGCAGCCGACCTCAAAGACGCCGACGTGCGCCACGTGATCGTCGGGCCCACACCGCACTGGAGGCAGCTGCTCGCCTTCTTCACCGACCTCTTCGGCCGGGCACCCGAGACCGTCGACCAGGTCGCGATCTGGCGCGACATCAACGTCCGCGAAATTCCCGCGTCGCCCGCCCACTAGCCTGAATCGGGTGAACCTCGAGGGCAATCAGGCCTCCATTCGCGAGGCCTGCGACGCAGGCCTGCTCGCAGGCGCGGTGACGGTGGTATGGCAGCACGGAAAAGTGCTGCAGGTCAACGAAATCGGCTACCGCGACGTCGATGCTCAGTTGCCCATGCAGCGCGATACCCTGTTTCGCATCGCCTCGATGACCAAGCCGGTCACCGTCGCCGCTGCGATGAGCCTGGTCGACGAGGGCAAGCTGGCGCTGCGCGACCCGATCGTGCGCTGGCTACCGGAATTCGGCGACGTGCGGGTGCTCGACGACCCGACTGGGCCGTTGGATCGGACGCATCCGGTCGAACGGTCGATTCTGGTAGAGGATCTACTCACTCACACCAGCGGCCTGGGCTACGGGTTCTCGGTGGGTGGACCGATCTCGCGGGCCTACATGCGGCTGCCGTTCGGCCAAGGTCCTGACGCGTGGCTGGCCGCGCTGGCCGACTTGCCGCTGGTGCATCAACCCGGCGAGCGACTGACCTACGGCCACTCCAGCGACGTGGTCGGAGTGCTGGCTTCGCGGGTCGAGGGCAAGCCGTTCCATCAGGTGCTCGACGAGCGAATCCTGCAGCCGCTGGGCATGATTGACACCGGCTTCCACGTGACCCCGCAGGCCCGCCGGCGAGCCGCGACCATGTACCGGCTGGACGAGAAGAATCAACTCCAGCACGACGTGATGGGCCAGCCGCACATCACCCCGCCGGCGTTCAGCAACGCGGGCGGTGGACTGTTCTCCACCGCGGACGACTACCTGCGGTTCATCGAAATGCTGCTCAGTAATGGGACTCTCGACGGTGTGCGGGTGCTCTCACCGGAATCGGTGCGGCTGATGCGCACCGACCGGCTCACCGTCGAGCACAAGCGGCATCCGTTTCTCGGCGCGCCGTTTTGGATCGGGCGTGGGTTCGGGCTCAACCTGTCGATCGTCACCGATCCGGCGAAGTCGACGCCGTTGTTCGGGCCCGGTGGTCTGGGAACATTCAGTTGGCCCGGCGCCTACGGCACCTGGTGGCAGGCCGATCCGGCCGCCGACCTGATTCTGCTGTACCTGATCCAGAACATGCCCGCGTTGACAGCCGATGCGGCCGCCGCAGTCGCGGGCAACACGTCGCGCGCGAAACTGCAAGCGGTACAACCGAAATTCGTGCACCGAACCTACCGGGCGCTAGGGCTGTAATGGCCGAATTCACGCCCGAGCGCATCGAAGGACCGCGACTCCTGTTACGACCGCCGGTGATCGACGATGCCGGCCCGCTTTTCCAGCGAGTCGCTCACGACCCGCAGGTCACCAAGTACCTGCTGTGGACACCGCACCCCGACGTGGCGGCCACCCGACGTGTGATCGCCGAACGCATGAATGTCGACGCACATCTGCGAACGTGGGTGATGGTGTTGCAGCACAGCGGCGACATCGTCGGGATGATCAGTTGCGGACGCCCCCTGCGCTACGCCGCCGAGATCGGCTACTGCGTCGGTCGGCGTTGGTGGGGTAAAGGTTTGATGTCCGAAGCACTCGACATGCTGATGAACACCCTGCAGGCTGATCCCGACGTCTACCGCGTATGGGCGACGTGCCATGTCGACAACGAGCGGTCAGTGCGCCTGCTGGAGCGTGCCGAGTTCGCCCGCGAAGGTCGACTCGCCCGTCACGGCATCTATCCCAATCTCGGGACCGAACCAGTCGACAGTTTGCTGTTCGCCAAGGCGTTGCGCTAGACCATCGCGAACGGCGAGACCTTCGCTCCGATTTCCAACGCGCCGGCAAGTTCGCGGCTGCCGTCGTAGTCGAAGACCACGTGCCCGGAGATCAGGTCGACATCCCGTTTGGCCCGTTGCAGCGGGTGATCCAGAAATTGCGCACTCGCACCGGATGCCTCGAGCAGATCGGCGATCACAGAACGGGATTCGTGCACGACGTGCGCGGCGGCTACGCGCACACCGGCCCGCACCTTGCGGCCGATGTGCTGCCCGCTGCCGACCCGGACCTGGATATCCTCGGCCGCCGAATCGGTGAGCGCGCGCATGGCGCGCAACCGCGCCCGGGCGTCGCCGAGGCGTACCTGTGCGGCGGGCTGATCCTTCTGCGCCGCACCGGAATACGCGATCACCCGCTCACTGAGCCGGCGAGCGAACAGGTCGGCGACCAGCTCCGCGGACCCGAGCGCGGGCATCGCCGCCGTCAGCGCCAGCGCCGGCACCATCGGCCACCGGTAAACGGCCGCACCGTGCAGTTCTGCGCCCGGCGCGGTACCGCCGTAGATGTCGGTGACCGCCACCAACCGATGCTCGGGCACCCACACGTCGTCGACGATGACGTCGTTGGAGCCGGTGGCGCACATTCCGGCGGTGTGCCATACGTCTTCGACGCGAATGTCGTCGGCCGGCAGCAACACCAGCGCCGGATACGGCGCATCGTCGGTTCCGCAGATCGCGCCAACCATCACCCAGTCGGCATCCATCACCCCGGTCGCCCATGACCACCGCCCGGTCAGCCGGACGCCGCCATCGTCCGGAACGGCGCGACCCGTCGGCGCCAGCGGAGCGGGGCACAGCACCGGCCCGTCGGCGAACACCTCGTCCTGTGCCTGCTCGCCGAACAGCGCCAGCATCCAGTTGTGCAGCGTGTAGAAGCCGAGCGTCCACGCACTCGACGTGCAGCCGTGCGCCAGCAGGCGCACGGCCTCGAAAATCTCGGGAAACTCGGCCTGGCTGCCGCCGTATCGCTTCGGCAGCAGCAAGCGGGCCAGGCCGGAATCGCGGTAGTCGTCGATGGTCGCCTGCGGCAGCCGGCGCAGGTTCTCCGCCTCCCTCGCGCGCACGGCCAGCCGTTCGACGAAGTCGGCGCTGACCTCGGGATGCGATGACTGAGATGTCAGCATTCCGGTGACATTACCATACCTTTTGGTATGGTAACTGGGACCGGATCTCAGTGCCGCAGCATGATTTCCAGGAACTGCTCGCGGCGGCCGGCAGCCACCGGACTCGGCCGCGAGCCGGACAGATGCAAAAAGCCAATGCCCGCAGCGAAAGTCGCGGTGGCGCGCATCTCGGACTCCTCATCGTCGAAGCCGGCGTCAAGGAAGGCCCGCCGGACGGCGGCGAGCACGCTGTGGTCCGAGGCCCGCACCGCGGCGGCCACTGTGGGCTCCGATCGTGCCCATTCCCGCATGGCGCGCTCCAGCATCCAGTGCCGTGGGCCCACGAGCGTGGCCATCATCCGCGACAGCCGCTCCCGCGGAGGCAGACTCGTCAGATCGTCGAAAGACCGGTCTTCGTCGCGCACCACCGCCCAGGTGTCGATCAATGCCGTGCGGTAGGCCGTCATATCGCTGAAGTGCCAGTAGAAGCTGCCCTTGGTTACGCCCAGACGACTGCACAGCTGGCCGAGCGTCAGGGATTTCACGCCGTCCTCGGCCAGTACCCGGAACCCCTCTTGCACCCAGTCGTTCACCGACAGCCGAGATTTGATCACGCTAGCCGAGGACGCCATGGGCGGTAAGCCTAGCGACGACGACCCGGTTTCAACGCGCGACGCTCTGTGGCGAGCGGAAGCTAGCCGAGCACGGTGTCGCAACCGCGCGCCGCGTTGATCCGTTTCAGTGCGTCCTCGGTGAACACCGACAACCCGAGATCGGGGTTGTATCCGTGAATCTCCTTGACGTCGAGCTGGGCCATGAAATAGAGGATCTGCTTGGACACCATCTGGCCGGGCACCAGCACCGGAAAGCCCGGCGGATAGGGCACGACGAATCCGGTTGATACCAAAGACTTTCCGTCGGCGAGTCGTCGGCCCGCCTCCCCGATCATGACGTGTTCGCGGTCGGCGTCCTCGTAGCCCGCGTAGAACGCCGACCGCATGTCACCGAAGGCGCTGGCGTCGTCGGGCCGGAAGGCGTTGTCGAAATGACTGAAATCCGGCAGCGGCGGCAGATCCTCGGTGATCTCTTCGACCCGGCGCCGGTGCAGGGCACGGTCGTCTCTGCTGGCCGCGGCTTCGGTGTGGTCGAAGTCGGTGGCCACCCGGCGCAGCACGTCGAGCAGGTAGTGCACGCTCGACCAGGTCACGCCGATGGTGAAGATCAGCAGCACACTGTTGATCGACGTCTTGTTGATCTGGATGCCGAACCGGTCCATCAGGATCTTCTCGCGGAAGTCGTAGCCGTTCATGCCGGTCTGGCCCACGTACAGGGTGACCCGCGTCGGGTCGAGCACGAACTGGTCGGACCGCCACGCCTCGTTCCAGTCCGCCAGCGCGCCTTGGCGCACCTGCCGATAGGAGCTGACCGCCGACAGCCTGAATTCGTCTGGCACCAAATCGGATTCGTCGAGGATGCGGAACCATTTGCTGATCAACCGGTCTTTGCGGACACGATGACGGAAGACCAGCGCCATGTCGTAGACGTAGCGCACCATCTGGAAGCCCTCGATGTCGACCTGACGGCGGGCCAGATCCAGCGAGGCGAGCAGTTGCTGGTTGGGCGAGGTCGAGGTGTGCGTCAGGAACGCCTCACCGAACGCGTCGCGGGACTGCGAGTTGAAGTCCTGGTCGCGGACATGGATCATCGACGCCTGCCGAAGCGCCGACAGCGACTTATGGGTGGAGTGGGTGGCGTAGACCCGAACCCGGGCTTGGCTGGGGTCGGGAAGCAGCCGGTGCGCGCCCCATTGGCTGCGGTCGATTCCTTGCATCTCCTGCTTCCACTGCAGGTACTCCTGGGCGTACGCCGGCGACGACAGCATCGATTCGAGTTGCTCGGCGGCGATCATCGCGGTGCGTTGCCGCGCCCACGGGACCGCGGTGGCGAATGCATACCAGGCCTCGTCCCACAGGAAGCAGATGTCCGGCTTGATCGCCAGCACTTCCTCCATCACCCGCCGCGGGTTGTAGACGACGCCGTCGAACGTGCAGTTGGTGAGCAGCAGCATGCGCACCTTGCTCAGCTGCCCGGCAGCTTCGAGATCGAGCAGCGCCTTCTTGATGGTCTGCAGCGACACCGCGCCGTAGATTGCGAACGGTTGTAGTTCGTAGGCGTCCAGGTAGAGCGGGTAGGCCCCGGCCAGCACCAGGCCGTAGTGGTGTGACTTGTGGCAGTTGCGGTCGATCAGCACGATGTCGCCCGGCCGGGTCAGCGACTGAACGACGATCTTGTTCGCGGTCGAGGTTCCGTTGGTGACGAAGTAGGTGTGGTCGGAGTTCCAGGTGTGCGCGGCCTTGTCCATCGCTTTCTTGATGTTGCCGTGCGGATCGAGCAGCGAGTCCAGGCCGCCCGAGGTCGTCGACGTCTCGGCCATGAAGATGTTGCGGCCGTAGAACTCGCCCATGTCCTGCAGCGTCTTGGAGTTGAAGATGCTGGCGCCGCGCGCGACGGGCAGCGCGTGAAATTGGCCGGCAGGGCGCGCCGCATAAGCGCGCAGAGCGTCGAAAAACGGTGTGGAGTAACGGTTTCTGATGCCGCCGAGCACGGTGGTGTGTAAATCGGTGACGTCGTTGAGCCGGTAGAAGGTGCGGTCGTAGACATCGGATTCGTCTTCGGTCTCGGCCGCGATCGACTCGTCGGTGAGCAGATAGAGGTCGATGTGCGGCCGCAGCTCGCGGATCCATTCGCCGCACTCGATCCAGTCGTGGGTCCGGTCGGTGGCCACGACGTCGTCGTTCGCGCCGAGCAGCGTGGTCATCAGCGGCAACCGGTCGTGGGACCGCAGCGGGATGTCGTGCCGGATGATGGCGGCCTGGATCTCCCCGTTCAGGGCGACCGCGGTGATGGCGTCCTCGACGCTGGAGACCACCAGCAGCTCGAACTGCACGTCGTCGCCGATGTCGCGGATCGCACGCAGGCGTTCCGCCAACCCCTCGGGTGCGCTGATCGGCGCGTCGTCGGCCAGCAGGACCGTGTAGAACTGCTGTTCCTTGGCGCGCGATACCAGCTCCTGGTCAGCCAGCGACATAGAGGTGTCGAACAGGGCCGCGCGGTCGCCGTACTCGGAGAGCAGCCGTACGGCCAGCGATACCTGCTCGGCCAGGCTGACCGTGGCGAGTTGGTCCAGGTAGCCGCAGTACGCTGCGAGGTTCTCCGGGCCCGGGTAGATCCAGTAGCGCTCGTAGGCGCTGAGCCGGTTGAGCAGGCGCCGCACCCGGGCGGCCTCGTGGGCGGTGTCCATCCCGGCTCGGTCGACGACGGCGAGCTGGTGGCACGCGTCGTCGAGCAGATTCCAGGTGTCGATGCGCGAGTAGGACGGGTTCGCCACCGCCGCCAGCGCGGAAACACACAGCCGCCTCGGGTGCCTGCCGTCTCGGTCCATCACGTCAGTGTGTCCCTCCGACAACGAGGATGCGGCCGTTTTGTCGACCTGTACCCGAATTGCCACACCCGTCCCAACAGAGGGGTCTCAGACCTCGAAGTCGTCGTCGGTCTTTTCTACCGCGAGTGATCGGAATCCAGCGCCGTGGCGGCGCTACCTCGGTGACATCAGTCAGCGATCGCACGACGAGCTGGGTCAGCGCCATGATCGCCGCCATCACCGGAAGCAGTGGCCGGAATGGCGTTGCGGCCGTGCGCACCGTCTCGATGCGGCGGGCCAGGACGAGACGCTCGATCGAGTGGTAAAGCCACGCGCCGACGCCGAGCGCATAGATCGCCAGCGCCGCCGCGATCGCCGCCTGCCCGTAGGCCGCACACATCACGGCGCCCAGCACTACGGTCGCCGCCAGGATCGCGGCGATCACTGACGCGCAGTTCCAACCTGGTCATGACTCCGCGGCGGGTTCGGGGCTTGATTGGCTTGATTCGCTTGCGTGACTGGACTGGACCGCCTGGGCCGCCGCCCGGATCTGCGGGGTCACCAACATGACCTGGCCCAGCACGCCGTTGACGAAACCCGGTGAGTCGTCGGTGGACAGCTCCTTGGCCAGCTCCACCGCCTCGTCGACGGCGACCGGCGCCGGAACGTCGTCGGCGTGCAGCAGCTCGTACACGGCGACCCGCAGGATGGCGCGGTCCACCGCCGGCAGCCGGTCCAGTGTCCAGCCTTGGAGGTGCGATGCGATCAGGTCGTCGACGTGTACGGCGTGCTCGGTGACGCCGTGAGCCACGGTCACCGTGTACGGATGCAGTGGCGCCACATCATCTTTGGCCTCCGCCAGCGCGGTGCGCGCGTTGGCCGCCTCGGCCGGGGTCAGCCCGCGGGCCTCGGCTTCGAACAACAAGTCGACGGCGCGCTTACGCGCCTGGTGCCGTCCTTTAACGGGACGGGCGGGTCGGCTCACGCGTTGACACGTCCCAGGTAGCTGCCGTCGCGGGAGTCGACCTTGAGCTTGTCGCCGGTGTTGATGAACAGCGGCACCTGAAGCTCGGCACCGGTCTCCACGGTCGCCGGCTTGGTGCCGGCGCTGGACCGGTCGCCCTGCAGGCCGGGCTCGGTGTGGGTGACGACGAGTTCGACGGTCACCGGCAGCTCGAGGTACAGCGGCGCGCTGTTGTGAAACGCCACCTGCACCGGCAGGCCCTCCAGCAGGAACCGGGCGGCGTCGCCGACCAGTGACTCCGACAACGGGTGCTGCTCGTAGTCCTGGCTGTCCATGAAGACGAAATCGGTGCCGTCGCGGTAGAGGATAGGTGGCGTCGCGCCGGTCCACCGTCGCGGTCTCCACCTTCACTCCGGCGTTGTAGGTCTTGTCGACGACCTTCCCGGAGAGCACGTTTTTCAGCTTGGTGCGCACGAAGGCCGGGCCCTTGCCCGGTTTGACGTGCTGGAAGTCGGTGATCTGCCAAAGCTGGCCGTCGATCACCAGTACAAGTCCATTTTTGAAGTCGGCAGTGCTTGGCACGGTCGGTGAATCTCCTACAGGATCGCCAGTTCCTTGGGGAACCGGGTGAGCAATTCCGGTGCGTGTCCGGAGGTCTCGCCTGCCACCACCAGCGTGTCCTCGATGCGGACGCCGCCACGCTCGGGCAAATAGACGCCGGGCTCCACAGTCACAACGGAGCCCGCACGTAGTGTACCGGCGGCGGTGGCGCTGATTCCGGGCGCTTCGTGGATCTGCAGGCCGACGCCGTGGCCCAGACCGTGGCCGAAGTGCTCGCCGTGGCCCGCATCGGCGATGACCAGGCGTGCGGCGGCGTCGACGTCGCGCAGGTCGGCCCCGGCTTGCAGCGCTTCCCGGCCGGCTCGCTGGGCGTCGGCGACCAGCTGGTAGACCTCCAGCTGCCAGTCGGCGGCCTTGCCCAGCACGAAGGTGCGGGTCATGTCGGAGTGATAGCCGCCGACCAGCGCACCGAAGTCGATCTTGACGAAGTCGCCGGCAGCCAGCACCGCGTCGGTGGGCCGGTGATGCGGGATCGCCGAATTCGCCCCGCTGGCGACGATCGTCTCGAAGGAGACCCCGTCGGCGCCGTGGTCGAGCATCAGCGCCTCGAGCTCGCGGCCCACCTCGCGTTCGGTGCGGCCGGGTCGCAGCCCGCCACGGTCGACCAGATCGGCCAGCGCGGCATCGGCGGCCTCGCAGGCCAGCCGCAGCAGCGCCACCTCGCCGGCGTCCTTGATCTCGCGCAGCGCCTCGACGGTCTGCGAGGCGCGAACCAACTCGGTGGTGCCGCCGGCGTCACCCAACGCGGCGGCCAGTGCGTCGTAGCCGTCCACGGTCACGACATGACTCTCGAAGCCCACCCGCCGTGCCTTGGCAGCAGCCGCGCGCTCGGCCAGGTACCGCCCGCAGGCCCGCTCGATGGCTACTTCCAGGTCGGGCGCCTGCTGGGCGGCCTGGGTGCGGTAGCGCCCGTCGGTGGCCAGGACGGCGTCACGGCTATCGGCGAACACCAGCAACGCCGCGTTCGACCCGGTGAAACCCGACAAGTAGCGCACGTTGATCAGGTCCGTGACCAGCATCGCGTCCAGTTCGGCCGCGCGGAGTCTGAGCTCCGAGTGCGGCTCGCCGCTGGGAATGTGTCACGCCAGCTGACGCTACTCGCTACGCTGTGGCCCCATGACTAACTGGATGCTGCGCGGCCTGGTCTTCGGCGCCGCGATGGTCGTCGTTCGGCTGTTTCAGGGAACGCTGATCAGCGTGTGGCAGACGCAGGCGGCTCTGATCAGCATCGTCCTGCTGGCGCTGTTCACTCGTGGGCGTGGTCATCTGGGGTCTCATCGACGGACGCGAGGACGCCGCCTCCAACCCCGACCCGGACCGCCGCGACGATCTGGCGATGACGTGGCTGCTGGCCGGTCTGGTCGCCGGGCTGCTCAGCGGCGCGGTGACGTGGCTGATCGCGGTGTTCTACAAAGCCCTCTACGTCGGCGGGCTGATCAACGAGCTCACCACGTTCGCGGCGTTCACCGCGCTGGTGGTGTTCCTCGGCGCGATCGCCGGGGTGACCGTCGGCCGCTGGCGGGTCGACCGCACGGGCGCCTACAAGCCGCAGAGCGGCGGCACCGGTGGCGATGACGAGCGCGCCGACACCGACGTCTTCGCCGCGGTCCGGTCGGAGCAGCCCGCCGCCGAGGGCGGCCGACTGGCCGCAGGAGCAGTCGAGCGCCGTCGCGACCGCCGAGCGCGGCGAGGATCACGAGGCGCCGACTGCCTACAGCGAGGAAGCCGCCGGCGAGGAAGAGACCAAGAAGATTTCCTGGCCGCCCAGCGCCGCGAAGACCGAGGTGCTGCCGGCCCACGAACCGGCCACCGAGCACATCGAGCAAGCCGAAGGCCGACGACTAGCCGTTCAGGCTGGCCAGATAGCGCAGGGCGAGCAGGTATCCCTGCACGCCGCATCCCACGATCACGCCGGTCGCGACCGGGCTCAGATACGAATGGTGCCGGAACTCTTCGCGGGCAAAGACATTGGAGATGTGCACCTCGATCAACGGCGCGCTCAGCTCGGCGCAGGCGTCGCGTAACGCGATCGAGGTGTGGGTCAACCCACCGGCATTGAGGATCACCGGCTCCTTGGCGTCAGCGGCCAGGTGGATCCAATCCAGCAGCTGAGCTTCGCTGTCACTCTGGCGCACAACGGCTTTCAGCCCGAGCTCGGCCGCCTCGCGTTCGACCAGCGCCACGAGGTCGTCGTGGGTGGTGTCGCCGTAGACCTCGGGCTCGCGGCGGCCCAGCCGGCCGAGGTTGGGCCCGTTGATGACGTTGACGACGCTGGCGCTCATCGCGTGCCCACCTCCGCGTAGGCGGCCGCCAGCAGCGCCGGGTCAGGGCCCTCCAGTCGGCCGGGCTTGGCCAGCCCGTCGAGCACCACGAATCGCAGCACCCCCGAACGGGTCTTCTTGTCGCCGACCATCGACTCCAGAAGTTGTGGCAGCGCGTCGGCGTCGTAGCTGATCGGCAGTCCCAGCGAGGTCAGGATGTCGCGATGGCGCTGCGCGGTGGCGTCGTCGAGACGCCCGGCCAGCCGGCCCAATTCGGCGGCGAACACCATGCCCACCGAGACCGCGGCGCCGTGGCGCCACTGGTAGCGCTCCCGCCGCTCGATCGCGTGGCCCAAAGTATGGCCGTAGTTCAGGATTTCGCGCAGCTCCGATTCCTTCTCGTCGGCCGCGACCACCTCGGCCTTGACGGCGATCGCGCGCCGGATCAGCTCCGGCAGCACCTCCCCCGACGGGTCCAGCGCAGCCTGCGGATCGGCCTCGATCAGATCCAGGATCACCGGGTCGGCGATGAAGCCGGCCTTGACGACTTCGGCCATGCCGGCCGCGATCTCGTTGTGCGGCAACGTCTGCAGCGTCGCGAGGTCGACCAGCACGGCGGTCGGCTGGTGGAAAGCGCCGACCAGGTTCTTGCCGGCGTCGGTGTTGATGCCGGTCTTGCCGCCGACCGCGGCGTCGACCATCGCCAGCAGCGTGGTCGGCACGTGCACGATCGACACACCGCGCAGCCAGGTCGCCGCGGCGAAACCGGCGACGTCGGTCGCGGCGCCGCCGCCCAGACTGACCAAAGCGTCTTTGCGGCCGATGCCGATGCGGCCCAGCACTTCCCAGATGTAACCGACGACGGGCAGGTCCTTGCCGGCCTCGGCGTCCGGAATCTCGATCTGGTGCGCGTCAATACCCTTGTCGGCCAGATGGTTTCGGATCGCCTCGGCGGTCTGCGACCAGCACCGGCTGATGCAGGATGGCGACGCGGTGCCGGCCGGCGAGCAGTTCGCCGAGCTCGCCCAGCAGTCCGGTGCCGATGACGACCGGATAGGGCGGGTCGACGGCCACCTGCACGGTGACCGGTTCGCGAGAGTCCGTCATTTGCCCGCCTCGGCGCTGACGGGCCGCGGCCAGCGCGGCCGGAGTGGCGGGCGTCGGCGGTGGTCCGGTCCGGGGCTCGGGCACGCTGGACGCCTCGGGAGCCGGTGTGCGGCGCCACGGCGGTCGGCGTCGGTTGCGCGCAGTGCTGCCGAGTTTGGGGTCGTTGAGGCGGCACACGATGTGGCGGACGACGGCGCCGGGGTTGCGGCGGTTGGTGTTCACCCGGATCGTGGCGACCTTCCGGTAGAGCGGCACGCGCTGGGTCATCAGCGCGCGGAACTTCTCGGCGCGGTCCGGTCCGGCCAGCAGCGGCCGCACGGTGTTACCGCCGGTGCGCCGAACCCCTTCGGCCGCACTGATTTCCAAGTAGACGACGGTGTGGCCGGCCAGCGCGGCGCGCACCCCCGGAGTGGTGACGGCGCCGCCGCCCAGCGACAGGACGCCGTCGTGGCGAGTCCAGCGCCGCCCGGATCACCTCTTCCTCGATCCGGCGGAACTCCTGCTCCCCGTCGGTGGCGAAGATGTCGGCGATGGCGCGTCCGGTCTGCTGCTCGATGGCCGCGTCGGTGTCGAGCATGCCGACGTCGAGCGCCTTGGCCAGGCGTCGCCCGATCGTGGACTTACCGGATCCCGGCAGTCCCACCAACACGGCTTTGGGCGCCATGAGTGGCTACCCGGACGCCCGAACTTCGCTGACCGGCTCCCGCTCGGCGACCGACCGCAGGTACGACTCGATGTTGCGCCGTGTCTCGGTCAGCGAATCGCCGCCGAACTTCTCCAGCGCAGCACGGGCCAGCACCAGCGCCACCATGGTCTCGACGACGACGCCGGCGGCCGGCACCGCGCAGACATCGGAGCGCTGGTTGATCGCGACGGCCTCTTCGCCGGTGGTCATGTCCACGGTGGCCAGCGCGCGCGGCACGGTGGAGATCGGCTTCATCGCGGCGCGCACCCGCAGCGGCTCGCCGTTGGTCATGCCGCCTTCCAGGCCACCGGCCCGGTTGGTCGAGCGGACACGCCGTCGGGACCGGGGTACATCTCGTCGTGGGCGCGGCTGCCGCGTCGGCGGGCGGTTTCGAAGCCGTCGCCGATCTCGACGCCCTTGATCGCCTGGATGCCCATCACCGCGGCGGCGAGTTGGCTGTCGAGCCGGTGGTCGCCGCTGATGAACGATCCCAGCCCGACCGGCAGACCGACCGCGACCGCCTCCACGACGCCGCCGAGGGTGTCGCCGTCTTTCTTGGCCGCCTCGATCTCGGCGATCATCGACGCCTCGGCCGCCTTGTCGAAGGCCCGCACCGGGCTGTCGTCGATCGCCGCCAGGTCGCCGGCCTGCGGCGGCGGACCGTCGTAGGGCGTGGAATCGCCGATCGAGATGACGTGGGAGAGCACCTCGACGCCGAGGGCTTGCCGGAGGAACTGCCGGGCGACGGTCCCGGCCGCGACGCGGGCGGCGGTCTCGCGGGCGCTGGCCCGCTCGAGCACCGGTCGGGCGTCGTCGAATTCGTACTTGAGCATGCCGGCGTAGTCGGCGTGGCCGGGCCGCGGCCGGGTCAGCGGCGCATTGCGCGCCACCTCCAGTTCGGCGGCGTCGACCGGGTCGGGGGCCATCACGGTTTCCCACTTCGGCCATTCGGTGTTGCCGATCTCGATGGCGATCGGCCCGCCCAGCGTGACGCCGTGCCGCAGTCCGGCCAGCACGGTGACCTGGTCGCGCTCGAACTTCATCCGGGCGCCGCGGCCATAGCCGAGGCGACGGCGGGCCAGCTGGTCGGCGATGTCGTCGGACGTGACGGTCAGCCCGGCGACCATGCCTTCGACCACGGCCACCAGTGCTCGGCCGTGGGATTCACCAGCAGTAGTCCATCGCAACACGAGTCCCATCTTCCCATGACGGGCCCCGACAGAGAAAAAGCGCTCGAAAACCGATACAAGTGTTTACTGACCCGCGAGTAGGGTAGCTCAGCTCAGGTGACCATGGTCACACGCGTCGCGCTAGCGAAAGGCAGTGCATGACCGCGCCACTTGAAAAGTGCAGTGCGCTGGGCCCGATCCCCGGCCAAAAATGTGGAGTCAGCCTCGGGTTCGTGGGTGAACATGATTCGCGGCCTGGCCGCGCGGGCGACGACGCCACTGCTGCCGGACGACTACCTGTCGTTGCTCAACCCGCTGTGGTCGGCACGCGAACTGCGCGGCGAGATCGTCGCGGTCAAACCCGAGACCGATGACACCGCAACGGTCATCATCCGGCCGGGCTGGGGGTTCTCCGGCGACTATCAACCGGGCCAATACGTCGGGATCGGCCTGCGCGTCGACGGCAAGTGGCACTGGCGGTCGTATTCGCTGACGTCGGTTCCCGAACGCGGCGACGAGAACATCTCGATCACCGTGAAGGCCACGCCGGAGGGCTTCCTGTCCGCCCACCTGGTCAACGGCGTCGAACCGGGCACGATCATCCGCCTGCAGTCGGCCAAAGGCGACTTCGCGTTGCCGAACCCACCCCCGGAAACACTGCTGTTCATCACGGCCGGCAGTGGCATCACCCCCGTGATGGCGATGCTGCGATCGTTGCGGGCGCGTGGTCAGTCCCCCGACATCGTTCATGTGCACTCGGCCGGGTCGCAGGACGCGGTGATTTTCCACGACGAGTTGCGCCAGATCGAGCAGGAGCAGA
The DNA here is from genome assembly GCA_963796825.1 of uncultured Actinomycetota bacterium. Classification (GTDB taxonomy): domain Bacteria; phylum Actinomycetota; class Actinomycetes; order Mycobacteriales; family Mycobacteriaceae; genus Mycobacterium. The sequence continues at coordinate 367,902 of CAWCNE010000001.1, read as the reverse complement.
GCGGCTACCGCCTGCATCTTCAGCTGACCGAGACAGACGGCAAGATCGATTTCGACGAACTGGACGACATCGTCGCCGACTGGCGCGACCGTTCGGCGTGGGCATGCGGGCCCGGGGCCATGCTCGACGCGGTCGAGAAGGTGTGGCAGGACAACGACATCGACGACTCCCTGCACATGGAGCGATTCAACATCGCGGCCACCGACAAAGGCGGCGAAGGCGGCACGGTGACGTTCGCCATCTCCGACAAGGAAGTCGAGATCGACGGCGCGACAACCATTCTCGAGGCGGGCGAGAAGCAAGGCATCCAAATGCCATTCGGCTGCCGAATGGGGATTTGCCAGACCTGCGTGCTGCCGCTGGAAGACGGCCACGTTCGCGATGTTCGCTCGGGTCAAGAACACGGCGCCGGCGATCGCATACAGACATGCATTTCGACCGCATCCGGTAACTGCACCATCAAGGTTTGAGAGGAAACCGATTTCATGGCTATCACTGACATCAAGGCATACGCCCATCTGAGTCCTCAGGACGTCGAGGACCTGGCTGCGGAGCTGGACGCTATCCGTGCCGACATCGAGGAGTCACGCGGCGAGCGCGATGCGCAGTACATCCGCCGCGCAATCCAGTTGCAGCGCGGGCTGGCCGCATTCGGGCGCCTCGCCTTGTTCGCGAGCAGCAGCAGAATCGCGCGCCTGGCCGGTATCACCACGCTTGGCTTCCGCCAAGATCATCGAGAATATGGAGTTGGGCCACAACATCATTCACGGCCAATGGGACTGGATGAACGATCCCGAAATCCACTCCACCGAGTGGGAGTGGGACACCGCCTGCCCGTCGTCGCAGTGGAAGCACTCGCACAACTTCGTGCACCACAAGTACACCAACGTCGTCGGCCTGGACAGCGATGTCGGCTACGGCATCATGCGGGTGACGCGCGACGAACGCTGGTCGCCGTGGATGATCGGCAACCCGATCTACAACCTTCTGCTGGGGACGCTTTTCCAGTGGGGTGTCGCGCTGCACCACATCGAGTCCGCAAAAATTCGCAAGAAAGAAAAAACGTGGGCTGAGGCGCGAAAAGACCTGCGCATCATGGGAAAGAAGATGGGCAAACAGGCGGGCAAGGACTACATCATCTACCCGGCCCTGGCCGGCACCAACTGGAAGCACACGCTCAAGGCGAACGCTATCGCCAACCTGATCCGCAATTACTGGGCCTACATGGTGATTTTCTGTGGGCACTTCCCCGATGGCGCGGAGAAATTCACCAAGGAAAGTTTCGAAGAGGAGACCCGCGGCGAGTGGTACCTGCGCCAGATGCTGGGCTCGGCGAACTTCAACGCCGGCCCGGTCATGGCATTCATGAGCGGAAACCTCTGCTACCAAATCGAACACCACCTCTTCCCCGACCTGCCCAGCAACCGATACGCCGAGATCGGTGTCCGGGTGCGCGCGGTCTGCGAGAAGTACGACCTGCCTTACACCACCGGGCCGCTGCTGCGTCAGTACTGGCAATCGTTCTGGACCATCCTGAAACTCGCCATCCCGGACCGCTGGCTGCCCGGCACCACCGACGATGCGCCAGAGACCAACTCCGAGCGGAAGTTTTCCGAGCGGGAGCCGCGCGAGGTCAACGGCAAACGCTACGGATTGCGCAGCGCGATCAAGGGCCGCAGCCCCGCGGCGGCCTAACGTCGCCGCAACGCGGTCAGCTGCCAGACGCCCAGCGCCAGCATGACGGCGGCCGCGTCGGCCAGCGCCCAGTTGCCGGCGGCGGCTCAGGCCTAACCAGCCGAACCATGCGGCCGCCCCGGCAAGTGGTGCCAGTAAGAAATTGGTCACCACGAAACCGGCTACCAGCCCACGCGGTCGGTCGCATCCGATTGATGGCCAGTAGCAGGATCGGGCCGAGAACGACGAAGACGAGGCCACCGTCGAGAAGCACTGCGCGTGGGGCGGCCCACCACTGGGCCAGTGGACCGCTCAGGGCGGCGACGACCGCGCCCGCGGACGTCCAGAAGACGAGATCGGCGCGTAGGGGTCGCCTGCGCGCAGAGTCGATCGGGCGGGGCGAAATCGATGTGGTTGTCATGCACCGATAGTCCGTCCGGAGACGCTGCCGATCGACGGCAGACACTGCCAGACGCTGCCAATGAGGCGTAAAGTTCGAGCAATTCGTCGCTCGTCGGTTCGGCCGAGGGGGTCAGGTTGCTCACCGTCACCGCCTCCATACCGGTCGGCAAGAATCCGTACGGGGTCGCAGTCAGCCCCGATGGCACCCGTCTCTACGCAGCCAACGCAGAAGACAACACGGTGTCGGTGATCGACACCCACGCCGGCTCCCCCACCTACAACTCGGTGATCGTCACCGTCCCGGTCGGCGCAGCCCCACAGGAGGTAGCGGTCAGCCCCGACGGCACGCGGGTGTACGTGGCCAACGCAGGCGACAACACGGTGTCGGTCGTCGACGCCGTCACCCACACCGCCACGAAGGTGATCGACGTTCCTGCCGAGCCCCTCGGGATGGCGGTCAGGCCCGACGGCTTGACAGCGTTCTGCTCCAGCCACACCGGCCAATGGGTATCGGTGATCGACACGAACCCGGATTCGCCGACATACAACACTTCTCCGACCATCATCAACGTCGGCCTGCAGCCGGCCGGGGTGGCGGTCAGCCCCGACGGCGCCCATCTCTACGTGGCGATGACCGTCGAGCACACGGTGGCGGTCGTCGACGCCGCGAGCCACTCCGTCAGCGGCGCCGTCCCCGTGGGCAACTGGCCGTACGGGGTGGCGGTCAGCCCGGACGGCGCTCGTGTGTACGTCACCAATGCCGAAGTCGACAGCACGGTGTCCGTGATCGACACTCACCCGGGTTCGCCAACCTACAACTCGGTCATCACCACCGTGCCCGTGGGACAGTTCCCGGTTCGGTTGGCGGTCAGCCCCGACAGTTCCCGGGTGTATGTGACCAACGCCGGCGACGACACGGTGTCGGTAATCGACACCACCGCCGCTCCTGTCACCGTCACCGACACCATTTCCGTCGGCAGCGGCCCGCAGGGGGTAGCGGTCAGCCCCGACGGTTCCCAGGTCTACGTGAGCAACTCCAGCGACAACACGGTGTCGGTGATCGGCAACGGGCCGCCTCGTTGGCATGGAAAATTGCCAAAACTGGTGGGCGAACTCGTTGGCGGCGTCGCGTCCGGAGGCGGCGGATGGCTGGTGATCGGCAACCACTTCTACAAAGTTCCCCCGCACGCGCTGGCCGGCGTCGCCCAGGCAGCCGCAGCCCACCTCCACGATCCGATCGAAGACCGCGAGCTGGGTGAACAACTTCGCACCACGTTGTCAGCTACAGCAGCGCACAGCCCACCGTCGCCGCGCTGACCGCGCACATCGACGGGCCGTGCGGCACCGCCTTCGCTGCCCAACCCAGCCAGGCCACCAACCCGATCATGGCGGTCAGCAGCGGCGCGCCCATCGCCGCGAGGAACCACACGTCGCCGCCGAAGCTGCCGGTCAACGCACCCAGCCCGAGGGCCAGTTTTACGTCCCCGGCACCCATCGCCGTCGGCGCCAGCAGATGCACGAGCAAATACACCGCGGTCAAAAGCGTGGCTCCGAGCGCAGCTGCCGGGCCGTGGCCCGAATCGGCCGCGACAAGCATGATCACCGCAAACCCCGGCAGGGTCAGCCAGTTAGGTAGTCGGCGTTGACGAAGGTCGTAGTTGCTCAGCGCCACCATCCACAGCAGCACGCCCGCGATCAGCATGCGCGGCAGGCTAATCCAAAACCGCCGCCATCGCCGCTCGCGGCGCAGGTAGGCCTGTGAATTGTTCGACTTGCGCGAACGCCTGATGCAGGAGCATCTGCAGACCGCTGATCACCCGGCCGCCCGCGGCGCTCACCGCATTGGCCAGGGGCGTCGGCCACGGGTTGTAGATCGCGTCCAGCAGTACCGGCGCAGCGGCGAAGTCGTCGGCGTAGCCCGCGGCAACGTCGGCCGGCAGCGTGCTGACCAACACCTGGGCCGACGCGACCGCGTCGGCTAGAGAGCCGCCGTTCAGGTCGCAGAACCGGGCCGTGGCGCCGACCCGATCGGCCAACTCGAGCAGACCGGCGGCCTTGTCCGGATTGCGGGCCGCCACGGTGATCTCGGTGACGCCGAGTTCGGCCAGTGCCACGATCGCCGCCGGTGCCGTGCCGCCCGAGCCGGCGACCACCGCCGCTCCGGACGCGGCACCCAGTGCACCCATGACGCCGTCGATATCGGTGTTGTCGGCACGCCAACCCTGCGCTGTCCGCAGTAGCGTGTTGGCCGATCCGACCTCCTCGGCCCGGTCGGTGCGTACGTCGGCGAATCGCAGCGCGGCGAATTTTGCCGGCATTGTCACCGACACCCCGACCCATTCGGGCCCCAATCCGCTTACCAGCGAAGGTAATTCGTCGGCGCCGCACTCGATGCGCTCGTAGGTCCACCCATCCAGACCCAGTGCCCGGTACGCGGCCAGATGCAGCTGCGGAGAGCGCGAATGCGCGATCGGCGACCCGAGAACTGCTGCCTTTCTGGGCCCCCGACTAGCGGGCACTGTCGAGCACACCGTTGCGCTTGGCCAATTCGATGTTGGCCAGGTGCTGTTGATAGTCGCGGGTGAACAGCGTGGTGCCCTGCGGGTCGATGGTGACGAAGTAGAGCCAGTCACCGTCCTCGGGATGCTCGGCCGCTGTCAGCGCGTCGGTGCCGGGCGAACAGATCGGCGTCGCGGGCAGTCCGTCGTTGGCGTAGGTGTTCCACGGCGTGGTCTGGGCGCGGTCGCCGTCGGTGGTGGCCACCTCGCGGCGATCCAGCGGATAGTTCACCGTCGAGTCGAATTCCAGCTTGCGATGCTCCGCGAGCCGGTTGTAAATGACCCGAGCGACTTTCGCGAAATCCTGCGGCTTCGCCTCACGCTGAACCAGAGATGCCACGACCAGAACGTTGTACGGCGACATGTTCATGCCGGTGGCGTTGTCCTGCAGGCCCAACTTCAGGTACAGCTCCGAACTGGAGTTGATCAGCGTCGACAAAATCTCCTCCGGCGACGCTGACGGGTTGACGTTCCACGTTCCCGGCGCGATCAGACCCTCGATCCGGCGGTGATCAGGACCCATCGCCGTCACCGGCGGAACCGCCCACGGCGGCACCAAAAGTGAAGGCAACGCCGTGTTTTCGGCCGCGGCACGCAAATCGGCGTCGGCCACGCAGTGCTTGTTGCCGTCCAGCTCGACGCAGGTTGCCTTGGCGATCATCGTGAAGATGCCGGGCGTGGTGGCGTTGGTCTTGACGTCGGACGTGTCGTCGAGTTGTTGACCCTCGGGAATCACCAGTTTGCCGACCCGGCTGCCCGGGTCGAGTAGCCGCTTCACCGCCGTCGCCGCCGGAAGTTCGGTACGCAACCGGTAATAGCCGGGCTGGATCGCCGAGATCGCCTGATTGCCTTGCGCGGCTTCGAGAAACACCTTCACTGTCCGGACGACATCTTGCTTGTGCAGGGTCTCGGCGATCGCCGTGGTCGAGTCCCCGGCGTGTACCTCGATCACCAGATCCTGCTTACCGTCACCGGCGAAGTCGTTCTGCGGGCCGAAACCGTGCCACATTTTGGAGCCGACGAACACCGCGGCGATGACAACCCCGATAGTCAGACTCACCAGGATTCCCCGGGTCGTGTGGCGTCGACGACGTTCCCGCTCAGCGCGGATCCGATCGGCGCGCGAACTCCCGCGACGCCGCGACCCGACCGCCGTGGGCCGAGCGCGCTGTCGGCCGTCAGACACCGTTGACCTCCCCGGGCAGCATGGCACGGCGTTCATCCAGCCATCCCTGAAGGATCGCCACCGCCGCCGCCTGGTCGATGACCCTACGCTGACCCTTGGCCCGCACCCCGGCTTGGCGCAGCGAGCGCTGCGCGCTGACCGTCGTCAATCGTTCGTCGGCCATTCGGACCGGGACCGGCGCAATCCGGCCGGCCAACGTGTCCGCCAACTCGATCGCGTCGAGGGCGGACGGGCCGTTACGGTCGGCCAGGGTCCGCGGTAACCCGACGATCACCTCGACGGCATGCAATTCGGCGACCAGTTCGACCAGCCGTCGTAAATGTGTGGCAGTGCGGTCACGGCGGACCGTCTCCACCGGGGTGGCCAGGATGCCGTCCGGGTCGCTGGAGGCCACCCCGATGCGCACGCTGCCCACGTCGATGCCGAGCCGTCGGCCACGTCCGGGGTCGTCCCCGCCGGGCCGGTCCGGCAGCCGATGCGTCGGGTCCACTCAGCCGGCCCTAGCGATCTCTGCCCGCAGTGCGTCGAGCGCGGCGTCGATCCCCGACGAGTTTTTCCCCGAGCCCTGAGCGAGATCGGCCTTGCCGCCGCCGCGACCGTCGACCGCCGCGGCGAGCTGCTTGACCAAGTCGTTGGCGCGCAGGCCGAGATCCTGGGCGGCGGAATTGGCCGCGACGGCATAGGGAACGCTGCCGCCGTCACCCTCCGCGATCAGCGCCACCACCGCCGGATCGTTGCCGAGCTTGCCGCGTATGTCACCGACCAGTGAGCGCAGATCGGCGGCCGTCATGCCGGCCGACATCCGCTGCGCCACCAGCCGGACGTTACCGACGTGCTGCGCTCCGGCGGCGGCATTTGCCGCGGCGGCCCGCGCATTGGCCAGCCGGGTGCGTTCGATCTCTTTCTCCGCGGCCTTCAACCGCTCCACCAGATTCGCCACCCGGGCCGGCACCTCGTCGGAGGGCACCTTGAGCGACGAGGCCAGCCCCGCCATCAGTGCGCGTTCCTTGGCCAGATGCCTGAACGACTCCAGGCCGACGTAGGCCTCGACGCGGCGCACGCCGGAACCCACCGACGATTCGCCGAGGATCGTCACCGGCCCGATCTGGGCCGAGTTGTGCACGTGGGTCCCACCGCACAACTCCAGCGAGAACGGCCCGCCGATCTCCACCACGCGCACCTCGTCCGGGTAGGCCTCACCGAACATCGCCATCGCGCCCATCGCCTTGGCCTTCTCCAGCTTTTCGAGGAACGTGTGCACCTCGTAGTCGGCCTGGACGGCCTGGTTGGTCACTTCTTCGACCTGGCTGAGTTGCTCGGCGCTCAGTGCGCCCTGGCTGTTGAAGTCGAAGCGCAAGTAACCCGGCCGGTTCAGCGATCCCGCCTGAACAGCGTTGGGCCCCACGACTTGCCGCAGCGCCGCATGCACCATGTGGGTGCCCGAGTGTCCCTGGGTCGCGCCCTTGCGCCAGTCAGGATCTACGGCCGCGACAACGGTGTCACCCTCGACGAACTCCCCCGACTCCACGTTGACGCGATGCACCCACAGGGTTTTCGCGATCTTCTGCACGTCGGTGACGGCTGCCCTGGCGGTCTCGCTGGACCCGGTACCGCTGATGGTGCCCGCGTCGGCGACCTGACCACCCGACTCGGCATAGAGCGGAGTGCGGTCCAGGACGAGTTCGACGCGGTCCGCGCCGGCGGACTCTTCGGTCCCGTGCGCGACCACCGGCACCCGTTTGCCGTCGACGAAGATCCCCAGAATCTTTGCCTGCGAGGTCAATTCGTCGAAGCCGGTGAATTCGGTGGGTCCGGCGTCGACCAGCTCGCGGTAGGCCGTCAGGTCGGCGTGCGCATGCTTGCGAGCGGCAGCGTCAGCCTTCGCGCGGCGGCGCTGCTCGGCCATCAGTTCCCGGAACCCGAGCTCGTCGACCTGCAGGTCCGCCTCGGCGGCCATCTCGAGGGTGAGTTCGATCGGGAACCCGTAGGTGTCGTGCAGCGTGAAGGCATCCGAGCCGGACAGCACACCGGCACCGGATGCCTTGGTGGCGCCCGCGACTTCCTCGAAGAGCCGCGAACCCGACTGCAGCGTCCGGTTGAACGCGGTCTCCTCGGCGACCGCGATGCGGTTGATCCGGTCGAAGTCGGCGACCAACTCCGGGTAGGACGGGCCCATCGCGTCGCGAACGGTGGCCATCAGCTCGCCGACGATCGGGCCGTCGATGTCGAGCAGTTTGGCCGAGCGGATCACCCGCCGCAGCAGCCGGCGCAGCACGTAGCCGCGTCCGTCGTTGCCGGGGCTGACACCGTCGCCGATCAGGATCGCCGCGGTGCGGCTGTGGTCGGCGATGATGCGGTAACGCACGTCGTCCTCGTGGTTGCCGGCGTCGTAGCCGCGAGGGGCGCGCCGGGCGACCACGTCGATGACCGGACGCAGCAGATCGGTCTCGTAGACGTTGGACACACCCTGGAGCAGGAATGCGACCCGCTCGATACCCATGCCGGTGTCGATGTTCTTGCGTGGCAACGGACCCAGGATCTCGAAGTCGTCCTTGCTGGTGCCGTCGCCGCGTTCGTTCTGCATGAACACGAGATTCCAGATCTCGATGTAGCGGTCCTCGTTGGCCGCCGGGCCGCCGTCGATGCCGAACTCCGGCCCGCGGTCGTAGTAGATCTCCGACGACGGGCCGCACGGCCCGGGAATGCCCATCGACCAGTAGTTGTCGGCCATCCCGCGCCGCTGAATTCGCTCGAGCGGGCAGATCCGCGATCTCGCCGCCACAGCTCGACGGCTTCGTCATCGTCGAAATAGACTGTGGCCCAGAGCTTCTCCGGGTCAAGGCCGTAGCCGCCGTCTTCGACTTTGTTGCGTCAGCAATGTCCAGGCCAGCTCGATGGCCTCGCGCTTGAAATAGTCGCCGAACGAGAAATTGCCGGCCATCTGGAAAAAGGTGTTGTGCCGGGTGGTGATCCCGACTTCGTCGATATCGGGTGTGCGGATGCATTTCTGGATGCTGGTGGCGGTCGGATACGGCGGGGTGCGCTGGCCGAGGAAGAACGGCACGAACTGCACCATGCCGGCGTTGACGAACAGCAGGTTGGGGTCGTCGAGAATCACCGAGGCACTCGGTACCTCGGTATGACCCGCGCTCACGAAATGATCGAGGAACCTCTTCCTGATCTCGTGTGTCTGCACTTTTCCGCTTCCTCTTCGCCCTGCACTTTTCCGGTCATATCAGCCGAAAATCCAGCCTCTTTCGACCGCATCACAGTACCGGTCCGCCCATTCGAGCCGGACAAGCGACGAGCCGGACTGCGGTTTACCCCTGAAGGAAGGACAAGCGCACCGAGCGCCGCGGGTTGTCCCGGTTCAAGTCGACCAGGACCACGCTCTGCCAGGTACCGAGCAGTGGCTCCCCCGCCTGGACCGGCACGGTGATCGACGGCGCGACGATCGCGGGCATCACGTGGTCAGCGCCGTGACCGTGCGATCCGTGGGCGTGCCGGTAGCGATCATCCCGTGGCAGCAGCCGCTCCAAGGTGTCGATCAGGTCGTCGTCGGAGCCCGCGCCGGTTTCGATGATCGCCACCCCGGCCGTCGCGTGCGGGAACGAAAACGTTGCACAGACCGTCGCCCCGCGGAAAGCAGAACGCGCGGACTGACTCGGTCAAATCGACGATACGGCGACGCGCGGTGTCCACATCCAGCACATCGGAATTCATCTGACCAGCCTACGTATGCACCGCTTGACGTGCCGACTCCGGCAACCGCCAAGGTACGATCCCTGGCGAAATGGGAGGGGTGGTCTTGAGTTGAGCGCATCAAGCCGAAATGTTCAGGACGCACCACCACTGACCTTGCAGCAGAAGATTCTCGCTTTCCTGACGAATCCTCGCTGGTATTGGGTGCTCGCCCCGGCCGGCATCGTGGCCTTCGTGTTGGGCTGCTGGGGCTACTTGTCCTACGAGCCCGAGGGCGCTCACCACTCACTCTCCGACGCTGTTTACGGCGGGGTCAAACTCTTCTTGCTGCACGCCGCGCCGCAACCCGAGAACAATGTCGGCTGGGCGTTGGACATCGCGCGCTACCTGGCGCCGATTGTGGCCGGGTGGGCCGCACTGATCGCACTGATATCACTCCTGCACGACCGGGTGCAGCAGATGCTGATCCCGCTGCGGCGGAACCACATCGTGCTGTGCGGTCTGGGCTATGTCGGCTTCGAGTTGCTACGCCAGCTGCGGCTGGCGGGATACAAGGCGATCGTCATCGAGGCGGATCCGGACAACCCACGCATCAAGGCGTGCCGAGACTGGGGTTACCCGGTGGTCGTGGGCGACGCGCAGCTCAAGTCGACGCTCGAGGCGGCCGGTGTTCAACGCGCGGCACGGTTGCTGGCCGTCACGCCTGACAGCGTGGTCAACACCGAAATCATCACGCGGGGGCGGCGTTTGGTGGACGGCAAACGTCGCCTGCAATGCCTGGCCCGGGTCAGCGATCCGAGCCTGTGCGTCTTTCTGCGGATCGAGGAGTCCAATCACGGCGACGACCAGACCGCGCTGGACTTTTTCAACACCGATGAGATCGGCGCCCGGTTACTCCTCGAGCGTCACCCCTTCACCACCGGACACCAGCCGCACATTCTGGTCGCGCATCTCGACACCCTCGGATCCGAGCTGATCCTGCACGCCGCGCGCACCTGGAACGACGAGCGCTCGGACAGTTCGGCGCCGCTGCCGGTCAGCGTTGTCGACGAGCACGCCGGCCAGCGGATCGGCGCACTGCTGGACGAGCATCCCGCGCTGGAGCAGGTCTGCACCTTCACCAGCTACTCGCTGTCGGTCCGTGACCTCGGGCGGCTGCACGACGACTCCAGTAACGCGCCGATCACGCACGCCTACGTGACCGCGCAGCGCGACGAGCGATCGGTCGAGACGGCGCTGAAGCTACGCCACGCGCTCGACCCGACCGTGCCGGTCGTGGCCGCTCTCTGGCGGGCGTACGGGGTGGCCGACCTGCTGGAGCACTCGACGACTCCGCGCAACGCAAACCTGTCCGTCTTCAAGATGCTCCAGGAGACGTGCAGCGTGGAACTCGTCGAGGGCGGGTCGTTCGAAGCCATCGCGCACGAGATTCATCGCCGCTACCGCCTGATGCGGCCCGACGGCGCCGAAGCGGTACCGCCGTGGTCGACGTTGGACGAGTCGCTCAAGAAGTCCAACCGGGCGCATGCGCGGCACATCGGCGTCAAGTTGCGCAGCATCGGTTGCGAGATCACGCCGTTAAGTGATTGGCAGGCAAGGGATTTCACCTTCACCAGCGACGAGCTCGAAAAGCTGAGCATCATGGAGCATGACCGCTGGGCCGACGAGAAGATCGCCGACGGCTGGACTCTCGGTGACGAGGATCCGAAGCTCAGGAAGGACCCCCATCTGGTGCCGTGGCACCAACTTCCCCCCGACATCGCCGAGTGGGACACCAACTTCGTCCGCGCGATACCGGCGATGCTGGCCGCGGTGGGTCTGCAGATCGTCGACGTCCACGAGTCGGCGCAGCGCTACCCAACAAGCGTGACGAGGTAGTCCGTTCGGACGCCATCGACCCTTTAACGCGCGTTTTGCGTCGGTTGCGCCCTATACTTCGGGAAATTTTCAGTACGCCACGGGGATAAATTCATGCTTTTCGTCAGTTACGCCAGCCAGGACAGGGCGTTGATCGAGCATCTCCTGACGTCGTTGCGTCGCGCGCGCCAGCAGGTCTGGTGGGATGACCAGCTGGGCGGTGGCGAGGCCTGGTGGCACGCCATCCTCGAGCAGATTCGCCGCTGCGAGGTCTTCATCGTCGCGGTCTCGAACCACTCGCTGGCCTCCAAACCCTGCCAGGCGGAGCTGAGCTACGCCGAGGCGTTGCGGCGGCCCATCCTGCCCGTTCAGGTCGGGCCGATCGACAGCTTGCGAGTCACCCCGCTGGCCGCGCGTCAGATTCTCGATTTCCGCGAGCCGACGAAGGAGGGCACCCTTCGCCTGCTGACATCCGTGCAGCAACGCCAGGCCCAAGTTCCGCCCCTGCCGTGGCCACAGCCTGCCGAGCCGCCGGTGCCGTTCGCGTACCTCATGCGGTTAGCCGCCACCCTGGCTCGTCCAGAGCTCAGCCGCCACCAGCAGACCGAGTTGATGACCGAGCTCAAAGACCGGCTCGATGACGATCGTCATGACCCGACGGCCTTCCGTGACATCACCCAGTTGCTGTGCCTGCTGCGCGACCGCCCCGATGTCACCTGGCGGGTCCGCACCGAGATCGACTCCACGTTGAACGGCATCGATTCGGGTCCGGGTACCTCGTCGGTCACCATCCCGTTCAGTACCCCGCAGGCGGCATCCTCGGGTCCAATGCCGGCGCCCGCTCCGCCGATCTCCGGGCCACAGCCGGCGGTGATGCCGGCGCTGACCGTGCCGCAGTCGATTCCGTCGACACCGTCGATGCCGTCCTTCCCGGTCCAGTCGATGCCGTCCTTCCCGGCCCAGCCGACGCCGTCCGGTCCGTTTGTCCCCGGCCCACGCCCGCGCGGCAACACCCGGGCCCCAAAGTCGCGCCGCCGGTGGGTCTTTGCCGGCATTGCCGGCGTCGTGGTCGCTGTCGTTGCCGGCGTCGTGCTCAAGGTGGTGCTCACCCATCCGGCGCCCAACCCGCTCGAAGCCATTTTGCTCAGCGACGCCGAGATCAACACCGCCATGGGCACCTCGGATATGAAGACCGTCGAGAGCGGCAATCAGGCGATGAAGCAGAGCAGCACGATCAACGTGTCCGCGCAGGACTGCATGGGAACGCTCTATCCCGGCTTGACCAGCACGTATCAGGACAGCGGCGAACTGGGCCTGGCCTGGAAAACCCTGCAGAAGCCGGGTGGGTTGCCGCGGGCCGGTGAGAGCAAGAACCAGTTCGTCGACCAGGACGTCGCCGTCTTCCCGCTCAACACCGACCAGCCGTTCACGTTCGTCGCGAAGGCGGCGGGTCAGTGGAAGGGGTGCACCGGCAAAACTGCAACCGTCACCTACGCCGACCACCGCAAGTACACCTGGACCATCAACTCTCTGTCGGGCGAAGCACCGAAGATCCTGCAGACCTACACCCAGGTCGGCGACCCGGGTTACACCTGCCAGCGGGCGCTCAGCACGGTGTCCAACTACGTCGTCGACGTCAAGGCGTGCGGCTACAACATCACCGATCAGGCCAACCGCATCGTCGACGAGATCACCGCTGACGTCAAAGACCCGAACGGAACGAAATAGCTTCGGCTGCTTAGCTTTTAGCTGAATACCGCCCGATCAGCGCCGCGCGCTCGAGGGTGGCCTGAGCCATCTTGACGTGCGCCGCGTCGACCAGAACTCCGTTGACACCCACCGCGCCGAGGCCCTTCTTCTCACCGTCGCGGTAGGCCGCGACATTGCGTTCGGCGAGCGCGATCTCCTCGTCGGTCGGCGCGTAAACCCTGTTGGCCACCTCGATCTGACTCGGGTGAATGGCCCACTTGCCGGTGTATCCCATCAGGGCGGCCCGTCGCGCATCGCGCTCGTAGCCCGCCACGTTGCCGTAGTCCGGGTAGGGCGCGTCGATCGCGTCGATGCCGGCGATGCGGGCGGCGACGATCACCTTGTTGCGGGCGTAGGCCCAGAAATCACCGGGGTATTCGCCCAGCGGGTCGAAGTTGGTGTCCACCCGCGCTCCCTGTGACAACGAGAAGTCGCCGACGCCGAAGATCAGCGCGTCCAGTCGCGGGCTGGCGACGGCGATCTCCTCGGCGTTGGCCAACCCCTCGACCTCTTCGATCAGTACCTCGAGGCGAATCTGGCGCGACAGGCCGAGCTTGGCCTCCAGCTGGGTGAGCAGCACATCGACCCACCAAACATCGCGTGCCCGAAGCGCTTTCGGGATGATGATGGTGTCGAGATTCTCCCGAGCTCCGGTGACGACCTCCACGACGTCGTCGTGGCACCACTGGGTATCGAGACCGTTGATGCGGATCGCCCGCACGGTGCGGCCCCAGTCGAGGTCGTTGAGCCCCGAGATGGCCTTGCCGCGGGCCGCCTCCTTGTGCGCGGGCGCGGTGGCGTCCTCGAGGTCGAGGAACACCAGGTCGGCTTCCGACGCGGCAGCCTTGGCGAACATGTGGTCGTTGGCTGCGGGGACGGCAAGCTCCGAGCGGCGCAACAATGCTCTTTTCAAGGTCATCGGCCAGTTCCTTTCACAGCACACCCCGGGCATGCAGGTCGTCGATATCGTTGCCGCCCAGGCCGAGTAGCTCGCCGTACACCTCGGCGTTGTTCTCACCGATCCGCGGGCCGAGGTGACCCACGCGACCGGTCGCGCCGGAGAATCGGGGCACCGGAGCCTGGACGGTCATCGCGCCGAGTTCGTCGTCGGCGACTTTGACGAAGACTTCGCGGTGCGCCAGCTGCTCGTCGGCGACCAGATCGGTGATGTCGTACACCGGCGCGGCCGCCACCTCGGCGGCATCGAAGATCGCCATCGCCTCGTCCAGCGTCTTGGTGGCCACCCAGTCGGCGACCACCTGATCCACTTCGCGGGCTCGCGACAGCCGTCCCTGCGGATCGGAGAAGTCGACGTCGTCGACCAGGTCGGCGCGACCGATGGCGCGAAACACCCTCAGCGCCAATGTCGGTGAGCTCCCCGACATCGCCAGCCAGCGATCGTCGGCGGTGCGGTAGGTATTGCGCGGCGCCGAGATGTCCCAGCGGTTGCCCGCCCTGGTGGGCACCAGGCCGAGCTGGTCGTAGCCCAGCAGCGTCTGCTCCAGCAGCCGCGCCAGCGGGTCGATCAGGTTGATGTCGATCAACTGCCCCGAGGCGCCGTGCACGTCGCGGTGGTAGAGCGCCATCATCACCGCGTACGCGGCGTTGAGCGACGCCACCCCGTCGGCAAGCATGAACGGCGGCAACGTCGGTGGGCCGTTCTCCTCGCCGGTGATGTTGGCGAACCCGCTCATCGCCTCGCCGAGCGTGCCGAAGCCGGGCCGCTCGCTTTTCGGCCCGGTCAGCCCGTAGCCGGTGATGTGCAGCATGACGATCTTGTCGTTGACCGCGCGCAGCGCCGCGTAGTCCAGTCCCCATTTGCGCAGAGTCGCCGGCCGGGTGTTGACGATCACCACGTCGGCGTGTTCGACCAGCTGCCGCAGCAATGCCTGGCCTTCGGCCACGCGCAGGTTGAGGGTGATCGATCGCTTGTTGCGCGACAACGACTTCCACATCAGCCCGACGCCGTCGACCTGGTTTCCCCAGGTGCGGATCGGGTCGCCGCCGTCGGGCTGCTCGACCTTGATGACGTCGGCGCCGAACTCGCCGAGATAAGTGGCGGCCAGCGGTGCGGCGGCCAGTGTTGCGACGTCGAGAACCCGGATGCCTTCGAGCATCATGCGTCCGACGGGCACGCCGGCCGGCCGTTGCAGCCCGAGGTGATCGCGCAGTGTCGACCCGCTGTAGGAGTCGCGGAACAGCCCGCGGTGCTGCAGTTCCGGAATCACCATCCGGACCACGTCTTCGAACGCTCCGGGCAAATGCGTTGCGGCCAAGACGAATCCATCGCAGGCGCCGCCATGGAACCACTCCTCCATCTGATCGGCGACCTGCTGTCCGGTCCCGACGAAGCGCGGACCCTGCAGCAGGGTGGCCCGGTGGCCGGCGAGATCACGCAGGGTGATCTTGTCGCCGATGTGGGCGCGCAGGTTCTGCACCAGCCCGCGAATCCCGGACACGTTTTCGATGAGTTCGTCGGTGATCGGGTCGTCGAGGTCGTGCTTGGCGAAGTCGTAGTTCATCAACTCCGACAGTAGGGTCAGCGACGCCATCGGGTGCACCAGATCGTTGAGGAAGACCTGCTCGCGTTCTTTGGCGTGATCCTCGCTCTCGCCGACCACTGCGTAGGCCATCGGGCAGAGCTTGACCGAGTCCGGGTCGCGGCCGGCCGCCCCGATGCGCTCTTTCTGGTCGGCGTAGTGGTTGCGGGCCACCTCGATGCCCGGGTCACCGGTGAAGATCAGATCGGCCCAGCGCGAGGCGAATTCGCGTCCGCGACCAGACGAGCCGGCCTGGATGAGCACCGGCCGCCCCTGCGGGGTGCGCGGCACGGTGAGCGGTCCGCGCACCGAGAAGAACTCGCCTTTGTGGTGCAGTTCGTGCACCTTGTCCGGGTCGGCGTAGATGCCGTTGACCCGGTCGTGCAGGATCGCGTCGTCCTCCCAGGTGTCCCACAGTCCGACGGTGGCTTCGAGGAATTCCTCTGCCCGGTCGTAGCGGGCGTCATGGCCCAAATGCGTTTCCAGGCCGAAGTTTTGCGCTTCGCTGTCGTTGACCGAGGTGACGATGTTCCACGCCGCCCGACCGCCGGACAGGTGGTCGAGGGTGGCGAAGGTGCGGGCGATGTGGAATGGCGTGTAGTACGTGGTGGAGCCGGTCGCTCCCAATCCGATGTGCGACGTCGCCTGGGCGAGCACGCCCAGCACGATGGACAGGTCCAGCTTCACCGGGCGCGCGCCGTATTTGACCGCATCGGCGACCGAGCCGCCGTAGATACCCGGCATGGCCAGCCGATCGTCGAAGAACATCAGGTCGAAGCAACCTTCTTCGAGTGTCCGGCCGATCTTTGCGTAGTAGGACGCGTCGAGGTAACCGTGCTCGGTGGCGGGGTGACGCCACGAACCCGCGTAAACCGACGTGCTGCCCGCTTGCATGAAGGCGACGAGCGCCATTTGTCGAGTAGTCATACCTGATGTCTAACATCTGATATATTAGATTTCAAGTCTTGTCCTATTCCATCCCGACTGCCCTTAAGGTCCTCGCCATGGCTCCGAACGACGGTGTTGATATCGGCGGCACGGTGCGCGAGCGCGCCGCGCGGGAGCTGCGCGACCGGATCCTCACCGGTGCGTTGCCCGCCGGTACCCGCCTGGACCTCGACGCGATCACCAAGGAATTCGCCACCAGCCGCACCCCGGTGCGAGAGGCCCTCCTGGAGTTGTCCTACGACGGGTTGGTGCGCGTCGCGCCGCGCAGCGGCATCACCGTGATCGGCATGAGCCCCGAAGACGTGCTCGACAGCTTCACGATCCTGGGCGTCCTGACCGGTCAGGCCGCCGCATGGGCAGCGCAGCGGGTGACCGATGAGGGCATCACCCGATTACGTGAACTGGCCACCGCCGTCGAGGCGCACTCCGGCGGAGCCGGCATCGTCGACGCGAACTGGCAGTTCCACCGCGAGATTCATCGGGCATCCCATTCGCGACGGCTGATGGCGCAGATTCGTCAGGCCGTCCGGGTGGTCCCGTCGAACTTCTTCGGGATGTTTCCCGGACACGAGCACAACGCGATCGAGGAACACGAGGCCCTGGTGGCCGCGCTGGCCGATCGCGACGTCGACAAATCCCGGCACATCGCCGAGCGACACGTGCTGGACGCGGGCCGATCGCTGGCCGACTGGCTCGAGCAGGCAGATATCACTACCCCGTGATGCTTCGACACGTATCCCGTTGCGAAGACTCGCCGATACGACGTCGCAGTGCTTTCCGTCTGCAGGCGCCGTCAGCGCCGGCGCCGGATGATCGCCCGCAACTTGTCCAGCCGACCGCTGATCTCCCGTTCCGCACCTCGACCGGTCGGCCGGTAGTAGTCGACGCCGACCAGCTCGTCCGGCGGATATTGTTGCGGCACAACACCATCCGGATCGTCATGCGCATACTTGTAGCCCTGGGCGTTGCCCAGCGCCGCGGCCCCCGAATAGTGGCCGTCGCGTAGATGTGGCGGCACCAAACCGGCCTTGCCGGCGCTGATGTCTCCCATCGCCGCCCCGATCGCGGTAGTGACGGCATTCGACTTCGGCGCAGTGGCCAGATAGATGGTGGCGTGCGCCAAGGTCAGTTTGGCCTCGGGCATGCCGATCAGCGCAACGGTCTGCGCGGCGGCGACCGCGACCTGTATTGCGATCGGGTCCGCCATGCCGATGTCCTCGCTGGCCAGGATCATCAGCCGACGCGCGAGGAACCGCGGATCCTCACCGGCGACGAGCATTCGGGCGAGATAGTGCAGCGCGGCGTCGACGTCGGAACCGCGTACCGACTTGATGAAGGCGCTGATCACGTCATAGTGCTGATCGCCGTCGCGGTCGTAGCGGACTGCGGCCTTGTCCAGCGACTGCTCGACGGTCTCGACGGTGACCTGGCTCCCCCGCCTCGGCCGCCACCTCCAACGCGGTCAGCGCGCGCCGGGCGTCCCCCGACGCCAGCCGGACCAACAGTTCAACCGCCTCGGGCGTCACCTGGACCCGGCCGTCCAATCCACGCGGATCGTCGATCGCGCGCTGTACGACCGCGCGAACGTCCTCGGAGGTCAACGGATGCAGCTGCAGGATCAACGACCGTGACAACAGCGGCGCGACAACGGAAAACGACGGATTCTCGGTGGTCGCCGCGACCAACAGGACCACCCGGTTCTCGACGGCGGCCAGCAACGCGTCCTGCTGAGTCTTGGAGAACCGGTGCACCTCGTCGATGAACAGCACGGTCTGCTCGCCGTGCGCGGCGGCACGCCGTGCCGTATCGATCACGGCACGAACTTCCTTGACCCCGGCCGACAACGCCGACAGCGCCTCGAACCGGCGTCCGGTGGCTTGCGACACCAGCGACGCCAGTGTCGTCTTCCCGCTGCCGGGTGGGCCGTAGAGGATTGCCGATGCCATACCCGAGCCTTCGACCAGTCGCCGCAGCGGAGAGCCGGGCTGCAGCAGGTGAGCCTGTCCCGACCACCTCTTCGAGACTCGCCGGGCGCATCCGCACGGCCAACGGCGCGGCGGCCGGGCTGCCATGCGCGAGATCGCCCGAGACTGGTCTCGCCGGGGACGTCGAACAGACCGTCAGGCACGGAGTCAGGCATACCACGTCACCACGACACGTGAGCGCGCAGTGTGAGGTCTCGGCGGCGCCGCCCAATACTTGCTAAGTTCGCGAGGGCCCACGCTTGGACCACTCCCCGACGACGAGCAGGAGCGGCTATGAGCCACCCTCCGGAGTACCCCGGCAATCCGAACGAGCCGTACGGCGGTAACCCCAACCCGGGTGACTATCCGCCGCCGCCCGGCTACGGGCCTCCTCCCGGACCGCCGCCGGGGTACGGACCCCCACCAGGGCAGCCGCCGCCCGGCTATGGGCCGCCTCCCGGATATGGCGCGCCCCCACCGCCTCCCGGATACGGACCGCCCGCAACCGGGCTACGGGCCTCCTCCCGGCTACCCGCCACCACCGGGCTACGGGCCCCCGCCCGGTTACCCGGCGCCCCCCGGATACGGACCGCCGCCCGGGTCGGGGTTCGACATCGGCCAAGCGTTCAGTTGGGCGTGGAATAAGTTCAGCAAGAACGTAGGCCCGCTGATCCTTGCGGCGCTGGTGTACCTGGTGCTCTTCGTCGTCGTGCAGTCCCTGGTGTTCGTGGTACTGGGTGGCGCCTCGGCCAACACCAGTACCGACGGCGACTACGGCGCATCCTTCTCAGCAGGTCTGGGCGCCGGCGGATTGTTCATCCTGCAGATCGTCACGTTCATCTTCGGCATCTTCGTGCAGGCGGCGCTCTGGTCCGGCTTGCTCGACATCGCCGACGGCAGGCCGGTAACCGTCGGCTCGTTCTTCAAGCCGCGCAACTTCGGCAACGTGATCCTGGCCGGAGCGCTGCTCGCGGTGATCTCAGCGGTGCTGAACTCGCTGTCCTTGCTGCCCGGCTTCGTGTTCGCGCTGCTGTCGTTGGTGTTGATCTTCGTCTTCGCCTTCTTCACGCTGTTCACGATCGCCTTCGCGACCGACCGTGCGCTGGCGCCGATCGATGCGGTGAAGGCCAGCTATGGCGTGGTGAAGGCGAACGTCGGCGCGACCCTGCTGTCGTTGCTGGTGCAGGCTTTGGTGCTGGTGGTCGGGTTTCTTCGCGTGCGGCATCGGCGTCATCGTGGCCGGCCCGGTGGCCCTGCTGATCCAGGCGTACACCTACCGTCGGCTCTCCGGAGGACCGATCGCGCCGCCCACTCCGTGACCTTGATTGCCGCCGTTAGGGCTGGGTGACGAAGTCGATCAGCTCTTCCACCCGGCCGATCAGCGCCGCGTCGAGGTCGGTCCAGTCGCGGACCGTCCCGCGGATGCGACGCCACGCGCGCGGCGATGTCGGCCTGGTCGGCGTGCGGCCAGCCCAGCGCCTCGACAGATGCCGTGTTTCCAGTCCGTTCCGCGCGGGATCACCGGCCACTCCGACAGCCCGAGCCGGGCCGGTTTGACGGCTTGCCAGATGTCGACGAACGGATGGCCGACGACCAGCGTGTGCGCGCCGCCCGGACCACGGTGCACCGCGTCGGCCAGCCGCGATTCCTTCGAGCCCGCGACCAGGTGGTCGACGAGCACGCCCAGCCGCCGTTGCGGGCCCGGCCGGAACTGCTCGACGATGCCGACGAGATCGTCGACGCCGCCGAGGTATTCGACCACCACGCCCTCGATCCGCAGGTCGTCGCCCCACACCTGCTCGACGAGCTCGGCGTCGTGGCGGCCCTCCACGTAGATCCGGCCGGTCCGGGCCACCCGGGCACGCGCTCCGCGTCACCGCCACCGAGCCGGATGCCGTGCGCGCCGCGGCTTTGGGTGACGGGCCGCGCGGCGCGGTCAGGATCACCGGTTTGCCGTCGACGAGGTATCCCGGGCCGACCGGGAACGGCTTGCGGCGGCCGTGCCGGTCCTCGAGCTGCATGCGGCCGTACTCGACGCTCACCACCGCGCCGACGTAGCCGGTTTGCGCGTCCTCCACGACCATGCCGAGTTCTATCGGCATTTCAGCCGACCGCGGCTTTGCGCGAGCTGTGCGGGTCGCGAGCGAGAATGTCTGAGCCGTAACGATCATCCACCCGAGCGATCCTAGGAACGTTCGGCGGCCAATCCCGGTTACGCCACTCCGCCAACTCCACTCGGAAAGCCTGAGTTTGCCGCGCTGCGTCAATCAGGTTCGCGTGATGAGATGGCGGTTATGACCATCAAAGTTGCGCTGGAGCATCGCACCAGCTACACCTTTGACCGGCCGGTCCGGGTATTCCCGCACGTCGTGAGGCTGCGTCCGGCGCCCCACTCGCGCACGGCGATCGAGGCCTATTCGCTGCGGGTCGAGCCGGCCGACCACTTCGTCAACTGGCAGCAGGATGCCGTGGGCAACTTCGTCTACCGGCTGACGTTTCCCGAA
This sequence comes from uncultured Actinomycetota bacterium, assembly GCA_963796825.1. Taxonomy (GTDB): domain Bacteria; phylum Actinomycetota; class Actinomycetes; order Mycobacteriales; family Mycobacteriaceae; genus Mycobacterium. The sequence continues at coordinate 346,818 of CAWCNE010000001.1, read as the reverse complement.
TCCGACGAACCGGCTGACGATCACCGTCGGGCTCATCGCCGACCTCAAGGTGATCAACCCGTTCGATTTCTTCATCGAGGATTGGGCCGAAACCTGGCCTGCTGGTGGGTTTACCTATCCCGAGCCGTTGGCCGACGAGCTCAAGCCCTATCTGCGACCGGTCGACGAGGACGGCGCCGGCTCGGGTCCCGGCGAGCTGGTGCAAGCCTGGGTGCGCACCTTCGCGGTGCCGCCGGGCACCCGCACGATCAACTACCTGGTCGAGCTCAACAGACGAATCAACGCCGACCTGGGCTACAGCGTGCGGATGGAACAGGGTGTGCAGACACCGGACTTCACGCTGCGGACCGGAGTGGGCTCGTGCCGCGACTTCGCCTGGCTGCTGGTCTCGGTCGCGCGCCAGATGGGTCTGGCCGCCCGATTCGTGTCCGGCTATCTGGTCCAGCTGACTTCCGACGTCAAGGCACTCGACGGGCCGTCTGGCCCATCCGCCGATTTCACCGACCTGCACGCGTGGGCCGAGGTCTTCGTCCCCGGGGCGGGCTGGATCGGATTGGACCCGACCTCGGGTCTGTTCGCCGGCGAGGGCCACATCCCGCTGGCCGCCACACCGAGTCCGGCCAGCGCGGCTCCGATCACCGGCGGCATCGAGCCGTGCGAGTCGACGCTGGAATTCTCCAACACCGTCACCCGCATTCACGAAGATCCGCGCGTCACGCTGCCCTACACCGACGAGGCATGGGCGACCATCCAGGACGTCGCGCGCGGTGTCGACGAGCGACTGGCCGCCGGCGATGTCCGGCTCACCGTCGGTGGCGAGCCCACCTTCGTGTCGGTCGACAACCAGGTCGATGACGAGTGGAGCACCGACGCCGACGGCCCGCACAAGCGCCAACTCGCCTCCGAGCTGGCCGCGCGACTGAAGAGCGCAGTGGGCGCCGCAGGGTCTGGTTCACCGTGGGCAGGGCCGGTGGTATCCCGGTGAACCGTTGCCCCGCTGGCAGATTGGACTGTACTGGCGCACCGACGGTCAGCCGCTGTGGCCCGACGAGACATTGCTGGCCGACCCCTGGAGCACCGCTCCAGCCGGGCCACCGGCGGACAGCACGACGGCCCACGACCTGCTGGCCGCCATCGCCGCCGAGTTGGGCCTGCCCGATTCGCAGGTGCGTCCGGCGTACGAAGATCCGCTGATGCAGCTGGCGACCGAAAGCCCGGTCTGCCCCAAGGCGATCCGGTGGAGTCCAGTGCAGATCTCGACCCCGAGACCGGCGAGGACACTCCCGCCGCCCGGGCCGCGCTCGTGTCCCGCCTCGACGAATCCACAGTCACACCAACCGCATTCGTGCTTCCGCTGCACCGTCGTGACGACGACCTCGGCTGGGCCAGCGCCAACTGGCGGCTGCGCCGCGGCCGCGTCGTGCTGATCGCGGGTGATTCGCCGGCGGGTCTGCGGCTACCACTGGACTCGATCAGCTGGAAACCGCCGCGGACGTCGTTCGTCGCCGATCCGACCGCCGTCGGCGACGAGCTGACCCGTCGGCGGCCGAGGCCCTGGTAGAGGACGACGACACCGCGCCGACGACGGCGATGGTCGCCGAGGCACGCGACGGCTTGCTGTACGTCTTCCTGCCGCCCACCGAGGCGCTGGACCACTTCGTCGACCTGATCGGCCGGGTGCACGCCGCGGCGGCGAAGATCGGCCGCCCGGTGGTCATCGAAGGCTACGAACCGCCGGCGGACCCGCGGCTGACGTCGACGACGATCACCCCCGACCCCGGTGTCATCGAAGTCAACGTCGCACCCACCGCCAGTTTCGCCGAGCAGCGAGAACAGCTCGAAACCCTTTACGAGCAAGCCAGATTGGCCCGGCTGTCGACCGAGTCGTTCCAGTTCGACGGCAGCCACAGCGGCACCGGCGGCGGCAACCACATCACCCTGGGCGGCGTCACCCCGAAGAACTCTCCGCTGCTGCGCCGTCCCGACCTGCTGGTGTCGCTGCTGACCTATTGGCAGCGGCACCCGTCGTTGTCCTACCTGTTCGCCGGGCGGTTCGTCGGCACCACCTCGCAGGCGCCGCGAGTTGACGAGGGCCGCGCCGAGGCGCTCTACGAGCTCGAGATCGCATTCGCCGAAATCGACCGGCTGACTTCGGGTTCCGGGGCGGCATTCGCCCCGACCGTGGATCATCGACAGGGCGCTTCGGCATCTGCTCACCGACATCACCGGCAACACGCATCGCGCCGAATTCTGCATCGACAAGCTCTACAACCCGTACAGCCCGCGCGGCAGGTTGGGCCTGCTGGAGTTGCGCGGCTTCGAGATGCCACCGCACCTGCGGATGGCGATGGTGCAGTCGCTGCTGGTGCGCTCGCTGGTGGCCTGGTTCTGGGACGAGCCGCTGCGGGCTCCGCTGATCCGGCACGGCTCGAACCTGCACGGCCGATACCTGTTGCCGCACTTCTTGATTCACGACATCGCCGATGTCGCCGCAGACCTGCGCGCACACGGCATCCCCTTCGAGACCAATTGGCTGGACCCGTTCACCGAATTCCGTTTTCCGCGTATCGGCACCGCGGTGTTCGACGGCGTCGAGATCGAGCTGCGCGGGGCGATCGAGCCGTGGAACACCCTCGGCGAGGAGTCCACCGCGACCGGCACTGCCCGCTACGTCGACTCCTCGGTCGAACGCATCCAAGTGCGGGTCATCGGCGCCGACCGCCACCGCTACCTGGTGACCTGCAACGGCTATCCGGTGCCGTTGCTGGCCACCGACAACCCCGACGTGCATGTCGGTGGCGTCCGGTTCCGGGCGTGGCAGCCGCCCAGCGCGCTGCACCCGACCATCACCGTCGACGGTCCGCTGCAGTTCGAGCTCATCGACCTCACCACCTCGACGTCACGTGGTGGCTGCACCTACCACATCGCCCATCCCGGCGGTCGCGCGTACGACGAACCTCCCGTCAACGCCGTAGAGGCCGAGTCCCGGCGCGCGCGGCGTTTCGAGGCCACCGGATTCACCCCGGGCAAGCTCGAGCTGTCCGACGTCCGGGAAATGCAGGCGCGAATTTCCACAGACATCGGCGCGCCGGGCATCCTCGATCTGCGGCGCGTGCGTACCGTCCTGCGGTAATGGCTATCGGCGACATGGCTGAAATAATTCAGCACCCCAGCGACTCGTCGGCAGCCTTTCACGACCGCACCGACGTCGACCGGCTGCTGGCCGGGTACCGCACCGCGCGTGCCCAGGAGACCCTGTTCGACCTGCGCCCACCCGCCCTGCAGGGGCCGGTGATCGGCTACGACGAATTCCTCGACGAGACCGGAAATGTGCGCCCGGCGTGGACCGAGCTCGCCGACGCGGTCGGTGATCGCGGACGGGCCGGGCTGAGCCGGCTGAGCTCCGCGGTACGCCGACTGGTGGACAACGACGACATCACCTACACCGGTGTCGATCCCGCCAAGCAGCCGGTCGCCGGCGGCCACGGTGAGTCGCGACCGTGGCACCTGGACCCGCTGCCGCTGGTGGTGTCGGCTCCCGATTGGGACGTGCTCGAGACCGGGCTGGTGCAGCGGTCCCGGGTGCTCAACGCCGTGCTGGCCGACGTGTACGGCAGCCGTCGCTCGCTCACCGAGGGCGTGCTGCCACCGGAACTGCTGTTCGCCCATCCCGGTTATGTCCGCGCCGCCAACGGAATCGAGGTGCCGGGGCACCACCAGCTCTTCATGCACGCCTGCGATGTCAGCCGGCTGCTCCGACGGCAGTTTCCAGGTCAACGCCGACTGGACCCAGGCACCGTCGGGCGCCGGATACGCGCTCGCCGACCGGCGGGTGCTCGCGCAAGCGCTGCCCGACCTCTACGAGAAGGTCGGGCCGCGGCCGACGACACCGTTCGCTCAGGCGTTGCGGCTGGCACTGATCGACGCGGCGCCCGACGGCGTACAAGACCCGGTCGTCGTCGTCCTCAGCCCCGGCATCTACTCCGAAACCTCGTTCGATCAGGCGTATCTCGCGACGTTGCTGGGCTTCCCGCTGGTGGAGAGCGCGGATCTGGTGGTTCGCGACGGCAAGTTGTGGATGCGCTCGCTGGGCACGCTCAAACGCGTCGACGTGGTGTTCCGCCGCGTCGATGCCACCTACACCGACCCGCTCGATCTGCGCGCCGATTCGCGGCTCGGGGTGGCCGGCCTGGTGGAGGCACAGCACCGCGGGACGGTGACCGTGGTCAACACCGTCGGCAGCGGCATCCTGGAAAGTGCTGGGCTGCAACGGTTCCTGCCCGAGCTGGCCAAGCGGCTGCTCGGCGAATCGCCGCTGCTGGCCAGCGCGCCCAGCTACTGGGGCGGCATCGACAGCGAACGCTCTCATCTGCTGGCGAACCTCTCGTCGTTGTTGATCAGGCCCACCATCGGCGGGCAAACGCTTGTCGGCCCGACACTTTCGTCTGACGCGGCTGGCCGAGCTGGCCGCCTGCATCACCGCGATGCCGTGGCAGTGGGTCGGCCAGGAACTGCCGCAGTTCTCCTCGGCGCCCACCAGCTCCGCCGCCGAATTCTCGGCAGGCGGGGTGGGCATGCGGTTGTTCACCGTGGCGCAACGCGGCGGCTACGCGCCGATGCTCGGCGGCCTCGGCTACGTGCTGGCCCAGGGCCCGTCGGCCTACACGTTGAAAACCGATTGCCGCCAAAGATGTCTGGGTTCAGCCCACTGACCGGTCGCGCACCGAGACGGTCACCCTGCCGGCCCCGGAGACTCCGGCGAAGGCAGGCGCGGGCACGCTGGGAGTCAGCTCGCCGCGCGTGCTGTCCGACCTGTTCTGGATGGGACGCTACGGCGAGCGCGCCGAGAACATGGCCCGGTTGCTGATCGCTGCTCGCCGGCGCTACTACGAATTCCGGCACCGCCAGGAGATTTCGGAAAGCCAGTGTGTGCCGGTGCTGATGGCCGCGCTGGGCCGGATCACCGGGACCGACCCCGGGCCGAAGACCAGGCCGAGACGATCGCGATCGCGCCGTCGACGCTGTGGTCGCTGACCATGGACCGCGATCGCCCCGGCTCACTCGTGCAGTCGGTGGACCGGCTGGCGCTGGCCGCCCGCGGCGGTGCGTGACCAGTTGTCCAGCGACACCTGGGTGGTGCTGGCCGGCGTCGAGCGCGCGCTGGCGCACAAGGCCGAACCGCCGGACTCGCTTGGCCGAGGCCGACGCCGTGCTCGTCAACGGCGCAGTCGCAGACCTTGGTCGGGATGCTGACGCTGGCCGGCGTGGCCGCGGAGTCGATGGTGCAGGACGTCGGCTGGACCATGATGGACATCGGCAAGCGCATCGAGCGCGGCCTGGGACTGACCGCGTTGCTCAACGCCACGTTGACCACCGTCCGGGCCCCGGCCGCCGAGCGAACCGTCATCGAATCGACGCTCATCGCAACGGAATCCGCGGTGATCTACCGCCGCCGCACGGCGGGCCAGGTCAGCGTGGCCGCCCTGGCCGAGCTGATGCTGTTCGACGCGACGAACCCGCGGTCGCTGGTGTATCAGCTGGAGCGGCTGCGGACCGACCTCGGCGACCTGCCCGGCTCGTCGGGGTCGTCGCGGCCGGAGCGGATGGTCGCCGAGATCAGCACCCTGCTGCGGCGGTCGTCATCCCGCCGATCTGGAATCGGTCTCCGCGGACGGTCGCCGCAAGCAACTGGCCGACCTGCTGACCACCGTGCACGCGGCGTTACGCGAGCTGGCCGAGGTGATCACCGCGACGCAGCTGGCACTGCCAGGCGGTATGCAGCCGCTGTGGGGTGGCGACGAGCGGCGGATCATGCCGTGACAACCGGCCGGTCAGGCGCGCACCGGGTCGGGTTTGCCGCTGAGCGCGGTCACCTCGTCGATGACGTTGTGGATGAACTTCATCTTCTCCAGCACCGCGACCGGCAGCACGAACGGGTAGAGGTCGTCGTGGCCCATCGACCGGTTCACCATGTTCAGCGACCACGACACCGGCAGCCACATGTCGATGATGGTGGCGAAAGCGCTGGGCCCCAACACCGGTCGGTCGAAGGTCGCCGTCGCCGGCGCGAACCCCGACCAGGCCGCGGTGTCCAGCGTGTCCCGGATGTGCAGGTAGTGCGCGAACGTCTCGGCCCAGTCCTCGGCCGCGATGCATGGTCGCATAGGACGACACGAACCGCTTCTTCCAGCCCTCGGGCGCGCCCTCGCTGTAATGGCGGTCCAGCGCCTCCTGGTAGTCGGCGTCAGGGTCACCGAACAATTCGCTGAACCGCGCGTACGTAGTCGCTTGACGGGGTGATCAGCCGATAGAAGTAGTAATGGCCGACCTCGTGGCGGAAGTGCCCGAGCAGGGTGCGATACGGCTCGTCCATCTCGACCCGCAGCTGCTCGCGGTGCACGTCGTCGCCTTCGGCCAGATCGATTGTGATGACTCCGTTTTCGTGCCCGGTCATCACCGTTCTCGTGCGCGCTGGACAACAGCCGGAAAGCCAAACCGTAGTCGGGATCCTGATCGTGACCGACGATCGGCAGCTTCAGCTCGTGCAGCTCGGCGACCAGTCGGCGCTTGGCCGCTTCGGCCCGGGCGAACTCCGCCAGGCCGGCGGTGTCGGCGTCGTTGGGACGCTCGATGGTCAGCGCGCACGACGCGCACAGCAGGCCGGGACGATTGATCGGAACCAGCCAATTGCATTCGGCCAGATGGCGATTGGCGCACAGCTCGTACTCGGTGGCGCTGACGAAGCCGGCGCGGTCGGCGTCGTCGCCGGTGGTGATCACCAGCAGCGCCATCTCGTCGAGGGAAAACCCGAGCGGCGCTGCCGCAGTTCAGGCATGCCGAGTTCTCGAACGTCAGGCGCTGACCGCAGTTGGGGCAGTGGAAGTCACGCATACAGTTCGTCACCTTCGTAGGGCACGACGTCGACCGCGACGTCGATCACGCTTTTCTTGGAATTGGTGTAGATGATGCCCGCGCAACGGCGGCACGTCGGCGTAGTCGCGGCCCCGCCCGACGATGACGTACCGCTCGTCGACCATCTGGTCGTTGGTGGGATCCAGTCCGAGCCACTCGAACTGGCCGGGCGGCTGCGGCGTCCACACCGCCGCCCAGGCGTGGGTTGCGTCGATACCGATCATGCGGTCCTTTCCCGGGTGGCGGGTTGGTGGCCAGATATCCGGACACGTAGCTGGCCGCCAACCCATTGGCGCGCAGGCAGGCGATCGCCAGCCGAGCGAAGTCCTGACATACCCCTTCCCGCGCCATCAGAACCTCATTGACACCGGTGGAAACCGTCGTCGAGCCGGAGCGATAGGTGAAGTCGGTGTAGATCCGCGATGGTGAGGTCGCGCAGCACCTCGACCAGCGGCCGTCCGGGCGCGAAGCTCGGCGCGGCGTACTCGCGAACCTCGTCGGTGATCTCGGGCGGATTCAGGTCGAGGGCGAACTCGGTCGCCAACGCCCCCCGCACGCCCACCGGACGGGCCTGCTCCCACGGCGCCAGCGCCGGTCCGGCCCCCCAGCGCTCCGGCGGTGACGGGTACACCTCGACGATTGACTCGCTGGTGACCGTCAGCGTCTGGTGCGGCTCGGTGACATGGAAGTACGAGCTGATGTTTCCGTAGGTGTCCGGGCTCGTCGAGCTGTCGGCGGGCGTCGGCGAGATCCGCAGCTCGTGAAACAGACAGCGCTGCCGCGGCAGGTCTCGCGGAGTGAGGAACCCGCGACCGTAGGAACTGGTCACCACGTCCGAGTAGCGGTACTCGGTGCGATGGGTGATCCGGTAGCGGGCCCCCGGGCCCGGCGGGTGCTGATCCGGTGACTGCCCTGGATCGCCGGCAGGGCTCAACGACGTCACGCTGCAACACTAGTGACGCCGCAAGGTCACGCGCAGCGGCGCAGCCTGATCCGCCGCCCGGTCGCGCGCTGCCGGGAGCACAATGGGTCATGGCCACCTGGGACGACGTCGCCGGCGTCGTCGGAGAGCTGCAACTCACCGAGGAGTCGTCGCCGCACGAATGGCGGGTCGGCAAGAAGCTGATCGCCTGGGAGCGCCCGCTGCGCACGTCTGACCACGAAGCGCTGACCGCGCTCGGGGTTCGAACCGCCGCAGGGCGACATTCTCGGTGTCCGGGTGGCCGACGAGGGCGTCAAGTTCGCGCTGATCGCCGATGAACCCGGCGTGTACTTCACCACCCCGCATTTTGACGGCTATCCGGCCGTCCTGGTCAGGCTCGCGGCGATCGACGAGCGTGGGCTGAGGGAGCTGATCGTCGAGGCCTGGCTGACGCAGGCCCCAAAACGCCTGGTCCAAGAGTTTCTCGGCCAGGCGCGGTGACCAGCGTCGCTACGCACCTTCTGTCACTTGAGTAACAGGAGCATCACAGGCCACTCTAATTTACTCCATCACGACTAGATAACTCGATCCCCATATAACACTCTAGTTATATACTGCATCAATAGACCCAGTAATTAACTTCTAATTATCACTAGCAACAATAAACGCTTTCTTACCAATTATCTCACTGAATTACTAATGCCCCACGCATTGACTCCTTTCCCGCGTGTTTGTTAGAAGTGTTAAATGAGTCATTTAGGTGGGCTACTGAGCACGGTGTGCAAGCACCTGGTGATAGCCGCATTGGTCGTCCTGGGCATGACGCTGTTGGTCAATCCGACCACCGGGGTGGCCTACGCGGACGGCATGAACTGGGACGCTGTCGCGCAGTGCGAATCGGGTGGCAACTGGCACGCCAATACCGGCAACGGGTTCTACGGCGGGCTGCAGTTCAAGCCGTCTACCTGGGCCGCAAACGGCGGCATCGGCGATCCCGGCGACGGCGTCGCGCGAGCAGCAGATCGCGGTGGCGAACCGGGTGCTGGCCACTCAGGGACCCGGGCGCGTGGCCCAAGTGCGGCGGCAATGGCCAGCTGTTCCCGATCCAGATCGTGAACATCTTCTTGCACCCGGTGCGCGGCACGCTGCAGACGATCTTGTCGCTGGTCCCGCACTAGGCCGATTCGCGGGCCGCGTGACCGCCCTGTGATAGGTGCCGTGATTGCCCCGTGACCGGGCGCTCGCAGGGGTCGGTTGACGGTCTAACTATCCGGCTGGGCTAACTCGCCGGCTGCAGCTCGAAGACCGGGATCACCCGCGTGGTCTTCGCCTGATACTCGGCGAAACCCGGGGAGGCCGCGGCGATCTTGGCCGAAGAGCTCGTCGCGCTCGTCGGACGGCAATTCGCGGGCGGTCACGTCCGAGGAGTCGTTGCCGATCTCGATGTGCGCCGACGGGTTGGCCCGCAGATTGTGCACCCAGGCCGGGTTCACGTCGGCGCCCGCGAACGACCCGATGATGAGCAGCTTGCCGTCGACGCGGAAGTAGGCCAGCGGCGAGAGCCGCGGCTGACCCGATTTGGCGCCCGTCGTGGTCAGCAGCAGCAGGTCTGCGCCTTCGAACTGGCCGCCGACCTTGCCGTCGTTCGACCGGAACTCGTCGGCGATGGTCTTGTTGAACGCTTTGATCGTGTCGGTGTCAGGCATCTCGTTGGGCCATGCCATGCCTGGTCAACCTACGCGGCTGACGGCGTCTATTCCGCCTGGGCGACGCCGGCTTGCGGCCGCTGCCTCCTCGGGCTTGACATCGATGCCCGATTCCTTGCGCTGTTGCGCGGTGATCGGCGCCGGGGCGTCGGTCAGCGGGTCGACGCCGCCGCCGGACTTCGGGAACGCGATCACCTCGCGGATTGAGTCGGCTCCGGACAGCAGCTGGACGATCCGGTCCCAGCCGAACGCGATACCGCCGTGCGGCGGGGCGCCAAAGGTGAACGCGTCCAACAGGAATCCGAACTTCTCCTGCGCCTCGGCCGCGCCGATGCCCATCATCGCGAACACGCGTTCCTGAACGTCGCGGCGGTGGATACGAATCGAGCCGCCACCGATCTCGTTGCCGTTGCAGACGATGTCGTAGGCGTCGGCGAGCGCGTTGCCCGGATCGCTGTCGAAGGTGGCCTCCGACTCGGCGCTTGGGCGAGGTGAACGCGTGGTGCACCGCGGTCCATGCGCCGCTGCCCAGCGCGACATCGCCGGCCGCGGTGGCCTCGTCGGCCGGCTCGAACAGCGGGAAGTCCACCACCCAGGTGAACGCCCAGGCATTCGGGGTCGATCAGGTCGAGCCGATGCGCGATCTCCACGCGGGCGGCGCCGAGCAGCGCGCGCGACGCCTTCGCCGGCCCCGCCGAGAAGAAGATGCAGTCGCCGGGCTGGGCGCCGACATGCGCGGCCAGGCCCGTCGCGTTCGGCGTCGGACAGGTTCTTGGCGACCGGCCCGCCCAGCGTGCCGTCGTCGCCGACCAGCACGTAGGCCAGGCCCTTGTGGCCGCGCTGCTTCGCGAACTCCTGCCAGCCGTCCAGCGTCCGGCGCGGCTGCGACGCCCCGCCGGACATCACCACCGCACCGACGTACGGCGCCTGGAACACCCGGAAGGTGGTGTCGGAGAAGAACTCTGTGCATTCGACCAGCTCGACCCCGAACCGCAGGTCGGGCCGGTCCGTGCCGAACCGTCGTCATCGCATCGGCGTAGCTGATCCGCGGCACCGGCAGTGGGAGGTCGTAGCCGATCAACGCCCACACCGCTTTGAGTACCTGTTCGGCGGTGGCGATGACGTCGTCGGCCTCGACGAAGCTCATCTCCATGTCGAGCTGGGTGAATTCCGGCTGACGGTCGGCGCGGAAATCCTCGTCGCGGTAGCAGCGGGCGATCTGGTAGTACCGCTCCATGCCGGCCACCATCAGCAGCTGCTTGAACAGCTGCGGGCTCTGCGGCAAGGCGTAGAACGAGCCGGGCTGCAGCCGGGCCGGCACCAAGAAGTCGCGCGCGCCTTCCGGCGTCGAGCGCGTCATCGTCGGCGTCTCGATCTCGACGAAGTCGTGCGCCGGCCAGCACCCCGCGCGCCGCGGCATTTACCTTGGAGCGCAACCGAATTGCGTTGCCAGGGCCCTCGCGGCGCAGATCCAGATAGCGATAGCGCAGCCGGACTTCCTCACCGGCGGGCTCGTCGAGCTGGAACGGCAGCGGCGCGCACTCCCCCAGCACCGTCAGCGACGTCGCGTTGACCTCGATCTCGCCGGTGGCGATCTCGGCGTTGGCGTTGCCCTCCGGGCGGATCTCCACCACGCCTTCGACGGCCACGCAGAACTCGGCGCGCAGCCGGTGGGCCTGAGCCAGCACGTCGGCGGCGCGGAACACCACCTGCGACACGCCCGTGGCGTCGCGCAGATCGATGAAGATCACCCCGCCGTGGTCGCGCCGACGCGCGACCCAGCCGGCCAGCGTCACCTGTTGGCCGGCGTCGGTGGCCCGCAACGAACCCGCGGCGTGACTGCGCAGCACAAATACTCCTCGCGAACGGTGGGAACGACAGCCCAGTCTAGAGGCGGTAATTTCAGGGATCGGCTCATGGATATTGCAGTTGTCGGTCCCGGCGCCGTCGGCACGACGGTCGCCGCGTACCTGTCCGCCGCCGGGCACCGGGTACTGGTGTGCGGACGGACCCCGCGATCGCAGATCGAACTGCGGCCCGACGGCGCCGATCCGATCGTCGGTGCCGGGCCCGGTGCGCACCGATCCCGCCGAGATCACCGGCCCGGTCGGGGTGGTCCTGCTCGCGGTCAAAGCCACCCAGAACGCCGACGGCGGCCCGCTGGCTGGCCCGGCTGTGCGACGAGCACACCATCGTCGTCGTCCTGCAGAACGGCGTCGAGCAGGTCGAGCAGGTGCAGCCGCTCTGCCCGTCGTCGACCGTCATCCCCGGCATCGTCTGGTTTTCGGCCGAGACGCAGCCCGACGGCTGGGTGCGACTGCGCGGCGAAGCCCGGCTCGCGCTGCCGACCGGGCCTGCCGCGACCACGTTCGCCGACCTGTGGCGCGCCGCCGGCGGCACCGCCGACTGCGACCCCGACTTCGTCACGGCCGCGTGGCGCAAGCTGCTGGTCAACGCGGTCGCCGGCCTGATGGTGCTGACCGGCCGGCGATCCGGAATGTTTCGCCGCGACGACCTCGCCGAGCTGGCGCAGCGGTACGCCGCCGAATGCCTCGACGGTCGCCCGCGCCGAGGGCGCGCAGCTGGGCGACGACGTCGCCGACGGCACGGTGGAGATGTTCCGTCAGGCGCCCACCGATATGGGCACCTCGATGCTGGCCGACCGCGAAGCCGGCCGCCCGCAGGAGTGGGACATCCGCAACGGGGTGATCATCCGCAAGGCGCGCGCGCACGGCATCGCGACGCCGATCAGCGACGTCCTGGTGCCGCTGCTCGCCGCGGCCAGCGACGGCCCGGGCTAGCCGCCTGAGAATTTCACAGTTGGACATCATCAGGTGTTCGACGAACCCGGCGAGAGTCCCAGACCGGCTGCCGAGCCGACGATGAACAGTTCGGGGACGACGACGTCGAGATACTCGTAACCGGTGAGGTAGGAGTCCAGAGCGCCGGCGATATCTCCGCCGGCCAGTTCCGGCAGCCGCCGTGTGGATGTCAGCCTCACCGATCAGCGCGAGGGTAGGGGCGACGATGATGGCATCGTAGAAATCCGCAGGAGCTGGAATCGTCCAGCTCAACGAGTCCGCGACCGCTTCACCTGTCAGCGCCGCCAGCGAACCCTGCAGCGAGGTTGTTCGTGCACCGAGAGGGACATCGTCGTCCAGCACCGCCGTAGAACGCGGCCAGTCCATCGGCGACGTCGCCGTTGGCGAAATCCGCATTGCGAGACTGAATGCCTCCTGCCCCAGGGCGAAATCGCCTTGCACCGCATGAAGCATGTCGGTGATCGGATCGTCGGCCCGCGCCTCCACCGGACCGTGGCGACGGCCGTCGTGAAGGCGGTCACGAATGCGCCGATCATCGTCAGCGAGCAGGATCCCGCTTCGTGGTTTGCCGAGCATGTGGGCTCCAATCTGCGACGCGACAACGTTACTGAGAGTTTGCAGCAAGAATTCTTATCATTCTTTCAGCTTGGCTCAACTCTGTGTACCCGTATTTGTCCCGCTTATGTCAATTACACAGCCGCACAACGCTTGCCCCGCCGCCCGCGCACCTTCAAAGGATTAGAAACGGCGCGTCGCCCACTTCTCTCGGCGATCCAATACCCACGAGGAGAGCAACCGGTCGACCTGGACGCTGCACAGCCGCAGGGAACCAGCCAAGCTGTTCGATGTTCGTGGTCCGACCGCTGCTGAACCTCGGCTTCCGCCGTTTCCTGTCAACCTGCGCCGTCACACCGACGAGCGGTTCGCGACGACGTCGCAGAGCTAGCTCAGTGCCCCGACGCGGCGCTCGAGCAAATGCGTTGACGAGCACCGGCGATCGGCATCCAACGAGGTGGGAATGGTGAAGTCCCCCAGCGGGGTCTGCAGGATATCGGTGATCACGGCCGCGCCGCCTGTCGTGGAGGGGATGTCGGTGTAGAGGCTCTCGATTCCGGTTCACCGAAGATGACGATCTCGAATACCGAGCCCATTGGAAGCGTCCGGATCCGATCCGGACGGTGACCAAAACTGTTTCGGTGGCGTCATTGAACTCGTCCAATGTGTTCGTGACGAGGGCACCGAAAGTTCCAGTCGAGCGCCGTCGGTGTAATCGAAGTCCTGACCGCCCTGCACTGCGGCGTCCACCGGCGGAAGCCCGTTGACGCCGGTGTAGTCCAAAGCGCCAACGGGATCGAGTGGTCGTTCCGCCGGGAAGGTCGATCGAGCGTAAGTGGTTTCGACTAGGGCCGCGTCGAAGGTGGTGGGAATGTCGAACGTTCCCCAACGGGGTGATGCATGGTATCCGTGTATTTCTTCCCGCCCGGCTGAGACGTCACGTCGGAGTAGACACTCTCGCTGCCGAGGTAATACATCGTGTTGAAGATCGAACCAACGCCTGGATCGTTTGCAACCGGGTGCCGAGATGGCAAACCATTGTCGTCGGTCACGAGGACGGCCTCGGTGTAGCTGCCGAAGAAGTCGCCGGTGATTGTGTCGTCAGTCGCGAATGCTGCCGATCGACATGTCCGCTCGCGTCCTCGACATTGAATAACTGCGTGCCCTGCATGCGGCCATCCAGCGGGGCAATTCCGGTTATCGACGTCAATCTCTGAGAGCCAACGGGATCATCGACCCGCCGTTCCCGGTATCCTCGCCGCGTCGGCGCAGCGGTCAAGCCGTCTGCCGCGTTAAACGTGGTGGGAATGGCGTATTCCCCTCCGGCGTGACCAACGTATCGGTGATTGTCGTAGTTCCCGCCGCCGGTGGTGATAGCCGAGTAAATGTTCGCGTAGCCGCTGTCGCCGAAGGTGTAGGTGTCGAGCACCGAGCCGACCGCCGGACCGCGTCGGATGCCGACTTGACGACGGTGACGAGGATTCGTAACCTCGGTTTGATGTCACCGAAAGAATCCGTGGCATTGCTCTCGAAGCCGTTGAGCTGTGCCGGTCGCACCGCTCAGGTGTCGGTGTACGTCGAAGCCCTGGTGGCCCTGAAGGCTACCGGCGAGTGGCGGCGGAGCCGTGTCCCGACTCAAAGAATCCGTATCCGTAAATTCCGGTGATCGTTTCGACCGGTTGGGATCGATGGTGTACGTCATCAGTCGAAGGCCTGGCGGCGGCCAACGGCAGAAAGCGACCCCAACAACCCGCCGGCCGCCGCGCCCAAGATGCGCGCACTGACGTGTCGCCGACGAATCGCCTGGCCTGCTGCTGAGCGAGCCGAGGCTCTAAAGACGCAGGGCCCACAGCTTTTCGCGCTTCACGACCGCAGTGCTTTCCCATGTCGATGTCCTTCGGAGGCGTTCCGGGTTGGTCGACCCTCGAGGGCCCGGCATGTTCGCCGGTCCTATTCGACAGCCCGAACGCCTCGTAGACGAACCCGAGGTCTTCTCGGATGCGTTCGGGGGTCAGGCCGAATTGCTGGGGCGAGTGCTCATGACGGCTGGTGTAACCGCGCTGTCGCGCCGCCTGCTCCCGCACTTCATCGACAAAGGCCTCGGTGGGCTTTATTTCGATGAAGTCGAGGATGCGTTCCATGGTCGGCTCGAGGTTCGTTGCATCAGATCCTCGTAGCGCACCACGCACAAATTGCTTTTCGGGGATGCTTGCCCGCCGATCTGCGCCTCGTAGAAGTAGCGCAAGCATGTCGCACGGACGCCTGGTACAGATTTTCCAGCCACCTGCTGCTGGTCTTCTTCGCTTCGTGCGATTCCACACGTCGTAGCCATTCTCAAGCACACTGGCCAGCAACGACATTCCCGACGGAATGACCTCGACCGGGTCGCGGATGACGTACACGAGCTGTGCAGTCCGGGTAGCGCCGCAACACCGCGTCAAGACGCATGGTCAGCATGCTGGTCTTCGCCAGCACCCGGTTGGCGCCTTTGAGCGTCAGGTTCCGCCGCCAGCATCGACTCGTAGTACTTGAAGAAGCGGTCCTCTTCGCGTCGGTGTCACGCCGTCGATCGCGAACTCGCGGCGAGACAATCCGCTGCCCCAAGTGTCTTGCCAAGCAAGGAAGTACGCCCATGCGAACGGTCCGCCCATAGTGCGGAAGAACCAGGCCACGTCGTCGGTCTCGATGCCGCGCAAGCTGGTGTCGTGCACGTCGGAGGGGTGATAGCGCGCCGGCGACGAGCTTGTCCAGCCGGGGCACGATCCCGCCGAGCAGCTTGCGCGCGGTGATGGCCGGGAAAGAGCATCTCCCACAGCTCCAGAGCGGCCATATCACCTGCACCCAGCAGCAGCCGGTGCAGAAATGTGGTGCCGCTGCGCGGATTACCGATGATGAAGATCGGTCGGTCGATCGGCTGCTTACGATGACTGCGGGTAGAACACGTAGTCCAGAGCGAGCGTTATCGCTGAGATCGCCTGGCGCAATTGCAAAAGCCCGAACGCGCCCAGCGGCCGAAACCACACCCCGAACGTCTTGCCGATTACCCCGTAGACACGTAGATAATGCCGCATTTCAGCTCTCCCACACGGCAGAGGCGCACACAATCGTGAACCCTGATGCGGCGCTTGCGATCACGAGCTTGTCACCATTGTCGATGGTGCCGTGCTTCAGACGGTGATTGAGCGCGACCGCCCAGGAGGTACTGGCGGTATTCCCGTATACCGAGTGCGTATGCACGCACGCCTCGGGCCGCGCACCGAGCTGCGTCGAAGACGCGCTCGAGGATCGCCTGACTGGGCTGGTGGAAGATGTAGTGGTCGACGTCTTCGGCCGTCCAGCCCGCGGAGGCGAGGAGGCGCTGAACCTCCCCCGGCACGTGAACCGCAAGTGCGAAGAGCTCTTTCGAGCGCGATACGAAGTGCCCGTCGACCGGAGCCGAGCACAGGTCATAATGCTCGGCCAGTGTCTTGTGCTGGAAGCCCAGCAACCGAGCGCTGCCCG
The DNA here is from genome assembly GCA_963796825.1 of uncultured Actinomycetota bacterium. Taxonomy (GTDB): domain Bacteria; phylum Actinomycetota; class Actinomycetes; order Mycobacteriales; family Mycobacteriaceae; genus Mycobacterium. The sequence continues at coordinate 330,400 of CAWCNE010000001.1, read as the reverse complement.
CCGGCAGCGACTCGCGAGTCACCAGGAATGCGGCGGCCGCGTTCCCGAGCGTCAGGCCGGCGGCCAAGTTCGCGACGTCCTCGAGCGTCTGCAGGTCATAGGTGACCCGATCGCGCCAAAGTTCGCCGGCGCACACCAGCGCCGTTTTGATCTCGGGATGCAGGGCGAAGTAACCGGCGACGACGTGCAGCGCCTCGACGAGTCCGGCGCAGGCACAGGTCACGTCGAACGCGTGCAGTGGCCTCGCGCCCAGGCGCCCGGCGACCTCGGCGGCGGTCGCGGGCTCGAAGTTCTCGCGGGCAATCCCGCCATAAACCAAAAGGTCGATGTCGGACGCATCGAAGCCGTTCTCGAAGAGGCAGGCGGTCGCCGCGCGAGACGCGAACTCGCCAGGCGAAAGCGTCTGGTCCGGATCGACGTAGCGGACCTGGGTATTGCATCGGCCCAGAATACGTACTGAACGCCTTGCGCGATCGAATCCCACTCCGGTTCCGGTCCGCGGAAGGATTCTCTTACCCGCGCCAATACCGTCTCGTTGTCGAGGGCGGTCTCCGGAATAACAACCGCAGGCCTCGACAAGTACATACACGGAAGCTCAGTGCTCCGCTGGATTTCTGAGACGCTTGGCCCCCATCCCCTGAGAACCGCCATCGTGATCTTAGTCGTTAGGGCCACAAAATACCCTGCCCTCGCGACGCAGACGATTCTAGCCGTCCAGCAAATTTCAGCTCGGCGACACTCAGTGCAGGCTCGTTTGCCCAGCCCGAGCGACGCGCCGCGTCCGGATCGTCGACGATGGCGTCGGACACGACCGATGACGCGGGTAGCCCGCCGCCGGATGTCGTAGCGGGGCCACTCGTGCGACCAAGCCGGTCGTCGGACCGCGCCGGTGGCGAATTCCAGCCAGGTCCGCTGCATCCGGCGGCCCACCGCGGGCGTCAGCCATCTGCCCAGCGGGTGCAGCCGCCGGCCCAGATGCGAGCCGTAGGTGTGCAGGATGTGCACGATCTCGCTGCCGTGGATCGCGCCCAGGCCCGCCGCCCGCAGCGTCCACGGCGTGTGGTCGAACCGATAGACGTATGTCGGCGCGTGCGCACTGTAGGCGTCGGCGAACGCCCATGTCGGGGCGACGAACATCGCGTCGGCACCGATGGCCTCCAGCGCGCGGCGGCGCGGGTAGCCGGGTAGGCCGCCAGCACCCGCGGCCTCGACCTCCGGCGCCACTTCGTGCGAAATAGCGATCGACGTTCGCCGGCGTCGTCGGCAGCATCGGCGGCTTGTCCCGGGCGAACAGCGACGCCTCGTCGCCGGTTGGTGCCGATGATCAACGGGATTCGAGCCGTCGCACCCGTCCGCGCCGCCTCGATCGGATGCCGCGGCAGTAGATCGACCCCGTAGGTCAGCCCGTGCGCCAGCGTCGGCGTCGTCGCCACGCTCGCGAGTTGCAATTCCCCTGCAGCACGGCGTAATTCGCGCTGCGGCAGGTCCTTCAAGCTCGCCTCGCCGGCGACGCCCGAGCCGGCTGAGGAATCGCTGGCCTGCTCGGCGCGCGTCTCGCGGTCGGCGATCAGTGGCAGTGCGGGGCTCTGCGCAATCGCCTGGGCGAACAGCCCTTCGGCGGCCGGACTGGCCAGCAGCGCCAATACCGAAGTGGCGCCGGCGGATTCGCCGAACACGGTGACCTGGTTGGCATCGCCGCCGAACGCGGCGATGTTGTCCCGCACCCAGGCCAACGCGGCGATCTGGTCGCGCAGGCACAGATTGTCGTCGAAGCCGTCGCCGAGGTCGCCGAGCTCGAAACCGCCGAAAACCCCTACCCGGTAGGTGACGTTGACGACGACGACATCGCCGTTGGCGGCCAGCCGCGACCCGTTGTAGAGCTGGAGTTGCCCGGCGCCGTTGAGGAACGCCCCGCCGGGGATCCACACCATCACCGGCAGCGAGCCGGACACGTCCGGCGACCACACCGTCACCGTCAGGCAGGCTTCGTCGCGGATCTTCGGGTCGTTGCGGTCCCCCGCGACCATCGAGCGGCTCTGCAGCGGCAACGGTCCGTGCTCGACGGCGTCGCGCACACCCGTCCACGGCAACAGCGGCGCCGGCGCGGCGAATCGACGCTCGCCAACGGGTTGTTCCGCGTACGGCACCCCGCGCCACACCGCGACGCCGCCTTCGACGGTGCCCCGGAGATCGCCGAGCGACGTGCGCGCGAGCGCAGGAACTTCGGCAACCGCGGGCACGCCTGAATCGTAGTGTGCAAAGCTGATCTCGCCGGGCCAGGAATTCCCGGGAGCCACGCCATAAACCGCAACGGAGAGTGCGATGACCTTCAACGAGGGTATGCAGATCGACACCAGCACGACGTCGTCGTCCGGCGGCGGCGGAGGGCGCGGAATCGCGATCGGCGGCGGACTCGGCGGGTTGTTGTTTCTCGTGGTCGCCCTGCTGCTCGGGGTCGACCCCGGCAAAGTGGCCACCCAGCTGCCGGCGCCGAGCGCCAGCCAGGACGTCGCGCCCGGCTTCGATCTGAGCAAGTGCAAGACCGGAGCCGACGCCAACCAGTACGTGCAGTGCCGCGTGGTCGCCACCGGCAACTCCGTCGACGCGGTGTGGAAGCAACTGATGCGCGGATACACCCGCCCGCGGGTGCGGCTGTTCAGCGGTCAGGTCAACACCGGTTGCGGAGCGGCCAGCACCGAGGTCGGCCCGTTCTACTGCCCGGTCGATCAAGACCGCCTACTTCGACACCGGCTTTTTCGACGTGCTGCGCACCCAATTCGGTTCAAGCGGTGGACCATTGGCGCAGGAATACGTGGTAGCTCACGAGTTCGGGCACCATGTGCAGGATCTGCAGGGTTCACTCGGCCGCGCCCAGCAGGGCGCGCAAGGCGCCGGCGGTAACGGCGTGCGCACCGAGTTGCAGGCCGACTGCTACGCCGGCGTGTGGGCCCACTACGCCTCGACCACCAAGCAGGAAAGCACCGGCGTGCCGTTCCTGGAACCGCTGAGCGACAAGGACATTGCCGACGCGCTGTCGGCGGCGTCGTCGGTCGGCGATGACCGCATCCAGAAGGCCGCCACCGGCCGCGTCAACCCCGAGTCGTGGACCCACGGCTCCTCGGAGCAGCGTCAGCACTGGTTCACCGTCGGCTACCAGACCGGCGACCCCAACCAGTGCGACACCTACCACGCACCGGACCTGAACTAGCTCAGAACAGCGTCGGCTGGACCGTTTCGACGACGTGCTGCGGTGGCGCCGCGTGTCGACGCCGCCGCTGATCGCCGGCCAACCCGTACCTGGCGATCAGCGGCTGCCGCCCGCGCCCGCAGCTCGTCTCGGTACGACGGCGGCAAATACGCTCCGCGCCGGTACAACTCGCGATACCGGCCGACCAGCTGCGGATGGGTGCGCGTCAGCCACGACATGAACCAGCCGCGGGTCGATCCCCGCAAATGCAGCCCGAACACCGTGACACCGTTGGCCCCGGCCTCCGCGATCTGGCGCAGCAGACCGTCGAGGTGCTCGACGGAATCCGTCAGATACGGCAGTACCGGCGCCACCATCACATGACAGTCCAAGCCGGCCTCGCGGATCGCCGCGATCAATCCGAGGCGCGCCTGCGGGCTCGGCGTGCCGGGCTCCACCTGCTTGTGCAGTTCAGGGTCGCCGACCGCAAGCGAGACCGCGACGCTGACCGGCACCTGTTCCGCGGCGTCGGCGATCAGTGGCAGATCGCGGCGCAGCAGCGTGCCTTTGGTCAGGATCGACAGCGGAGTACCTGACTCTGCGAGCGCGCCGATGATGCCCGGCATCAACGCGTAGCGCCCCTCGGCGCGTTGATAGGGATCGGTGTTGGTACCCAGCGCGACGGTCTCGCGACACCACGACCGTCGGCTCAGTTCGCGGCGCAGCACATCGACGACGTTGGTCTTGACGACGACCTGGGTGTCGAAGTCGTTGCCGCAGTCCAAATCCAGATACTCGTGTGTCGGCCGGGCGAAGCAATACCGGCAGGCGTGCGAGCAACCGCGGTAGCCGTTGACGGTGTACTGAAAAGGTAGACGGCGCGCGGCGTGCGGAATCTTGTTCAGCGCCGACTTGCACAACACCTCGTGGAACGTGATGCCGTCGAACTGCGGCGTGCGCACGCTGCGGACGAAGCCGATGCGCTCGAGTCCGGGCAGCGCGCCGTCGTCCATCCGGACATCTCTGGCCGTCCCATCGCATACCGTATTCGAACCTTGTTCGATACAATGTCAACCCTGTTAGCGGCCTGAGAAAGAGTGCGTCGCCAACTCGGGCCGCGGCCAATACGCCTGCGGTAAGGGGCTTGTCATTTAAGCTGGTCCATCGTGACGTCTGATACTGACGGCCCAAAAGACAATAAAAATCTGAAGTGGGCCATGGGTGGGGTCGCCGCGGTCGCTGTGCTGGCAACGATCGTCGCGGCGGTATTGCTATTCGGCGGCGGGGGTTCCGGGGGGCCGAAGGATGGGTCCGATAACGGGCAGGGCCAGGAAACCGCCGCGGTAGCCAGCGCGAAAGACACTGGGCCGGTAGCGGTGATCACCGACGACCCGAGTTGTACGGCGTGGGCATCGATCAACAATGAATTGGCCAACAGCGGCCAGGGGATTTGGAACGACCGCGACCGGTCCGTTCCGGCATCGGCGTGGACGCCCAAGCAGCGTACGCAGTTCATCGCGGCAGGACAGTCGATGCGCGGCGCGGCGGCGCAGACGGTCGGCTTGGTCAAGCTGACACCGCACCGCGTCATGCGCGAGCTCTACCAGCAGTTCATCGCGTATGCGCGCGCATACTCCGAGCGCATCCCGAAATACACGCCGGCAGACAACAATCTGGCCGGCGCCGCGAACAGCGCCTCGTCGGCACTGGGATCGATCTGCGCGGCCATCAGCGACGGTCCGGCCGCGGCGCGGGGCCCGCTGGTAACGCCGTCGGCGCCGCCATCCGACATCGCGCCGGTGGGCAACCTGGCGAGCCCGCAGCCTTTCCTCACGTCAGACAACAATGTGTGCCCGGAATGGAAGTCGGCGCTGGACCAGTTCGGCCAGCAGACCGCTGAATGGCAGCAATTGGATCCCAACGTCCCGTCGATCTACTGGAACAAAGAGCAGAAGGCGGTCAACTACGCGGTGGGACCGGTGATGAACTCGTTCGCCAGCAAACTGGAAGAGCTTGGCCGGCAAAGCGATAACCCCATCTGGCAGGACCTGGCCAACCTCTCGGCCCAGTACCGCCGAGCGTTTGTCACCGCGCTGCCGACGTACACGCCGACCGACAACCATCTGGCCAATGCGGCCAACTTCGCGTCGACGACCATCCTCGGGGGTTGCGCAGCGGTTGCGGAGTAGGCGCCGGGCCGACGCCCGAGCGTGGCGCGGCGCCATCACCTCGCCGCTGCAGCGTATTCGTTGTAGCAGAAAGCAAAACACACCGGGCATCGAGATGCGCGGTGTGTTTTGACCCCCTGCGGGGTGAAGCGTCAGGCCCAGCTGGAGCCGACGGCGGAGTCGGTGCTGCCCATGTTGTTGCCGGCGGTCTGCACCTTCTGGCCGTGGCTGTTGGCTTGTTCGTAGATGACCTGGAAGTTGCGACCCAACTGGGTGATGAACTCCTGGCAGGCCACCGAACCCGAGCCGCCCCAGAAGTCACCGGCAGCCAGCACATCGCGCACGATGGCCTGGTGCTCGGCCTCCAGGGAAGCGGCCTGGGAGCGGATCATCGCGCCGTGGGCATCGACATCACCGAACTGGTAACTGATCGACATGAGTGTTCTCCTAAAGGTGTTTCGGTGGTCGGACTAGCTGGACAGGATCTGCTGGGAGCCCTGCTCTTGGCTCTCGTAGTTGTTGGCGTCGCGGATCAGTCCGTCACGCACACCGTGCAGCATGTTGACGATGTTGCGGAACGCGGTGTTCATCTGACCCATGGTGTCGTACGAGGTGGCCTGAGCGGTACCGCTCCAGCCGGCGCCGGCGATGTTCTGGCTCGACGCCCACATCTTGCGGGCCTCGTCCTCCACCGTCTGGGCGTGCACGTCGAAACGGCCCGCCATCGACCGCATCTCGTGCGGGTCGGTCATAAAACGTGTAGGCATATCTCTCTCCTTATCTACCTGTCATGTCCAGGGTTAATGCGTCCTGCAGCAAAGGCATCCCCCACTTCTCATCCGCCGGCCGGCGTGCGAGTCTCAACTTTCACGGACGCCGTCTTGGCGGCCTGCGTGCCCATGCCGCGCCCGTTCATCGCACCCATCAGGGCTTGGGTGTACGGGCTGGTGGGCAAATTCGCGGACGTAATGGGCGACGCGATGCTGTTGGCCGGCAGCACCGGCGCGGCGCGAACCATCTCCGGGGCCGCCTGCGCCCAGCCGTTCGGGACCGACATGCCGCCCAGCTTCCCGGCGCCGGCCAGCTGGGCGGTGATCTGAGATCCGAACCCGCGCATCTGGCCGGAAATGCTGCCCATCAAGGCTTTCAGCTTGCCGTCGACCAGCGATTGGACGTCGGCGAGCATGGCCTGCTGGCCCGCCTGCATCGCCTGGCTGGCGCTCATCGAGTTGCCCAGGCTGATCAGCATCTTGGCCGGCATGCTGGCGAACATGGTCGCGTAGTACGGCGCCTGGAACGCGAACAGCGTGCCGGATGTTGAGGTGACCGCGGCGGTAGCCGCCGTACTGGCGGCCGTGGTGGCGCCCGAGGTAGCGGCGGCCGTCTGAGCACCCGCACTTGCGCCGGTCAGGTTGGTCATGGCCGACGAGAGCGCGGACGACAGGCCGTTGGCAGACGAGCCGCGGTGGTGTTTCCGCTCAGCAGCCCCTGCATCGCGGAGGTCAAGTTGTTCACGGTGGTGGTGACGGAATTCTCGATGGACTGCACGGCCGCGGCCAGATCGGACGACAGCCCGCCGTCGCTGGTCGACGGCGCCGGGGTCTGCTGCGGCAACACGACGGCCTGCTGGGAGGCCGCCGCGTAGGTGTCCATGGCCATGCCGTCCTGGAACCACATTTCCATGTAGTGCGCCTCGGTGGCCATGATCGCCGGGGTGTTCTGGCCGAGGAAGTTGGTGGCCACCAATGCCGCCAACAGCGCCCGGTTGGCCGCGATGACCGCCGGCGGAACCGTCGACGCGAAAGCGCCCTCGTAGGCCGCGGCGGCAAACTGGGCCTGGGCTGAGGTCTGCGCGGCTTGGCCCGCGGTGGTCGCCAGCCAGTCGACGTAGGGAGCCGTCGCCGCGGCCATTCGCGCCGATGACGGCCCCAGCCAGGTCGACCCGGTCAGCTGCGCGAGCACCGACTGGTACGAGGCGGCGGTTGATTCGAGATCGGCGGCCAGCTCGCTCCACGCCGACGCGGCCGCCATCAACGGCCCCGACCCCGCGCCGCTGTACATCAAGCTGGAGTTGATCTCCGGCGGAAAAATCATGAAACTCATCGACCCAGGCCCCCCTTAGCCGGCAGCAGCTGCATTCGCCACCTCGGTCAGCGCGTACGCGCCCGCCCCGGAACGCAACGCGGCTACTACTTGTTCGTGCACCGCCGCCGCTTGGGCGGCGATCTGCTGATACGCGGCACCGTGCTTACCGAACTGCGCCGCCGTCATTGCCGAAACAATATCCGAAGCGGCCGGCGCCAGGCCGGTTGTTGGCGTCGCCGCTGCGGCGTTTCGCGCCGCCATCGCATCGCCGAGACCCGCCAGATTGCCGGCAGCCCCGGACAGATCCTCCGGCTGCGCAGTTACGAACGACACCGACCCCTCCTTCAGACAGGCGTCAGACCCCCTCGTTGGCCGCGGATGAGTTAATGCAATTAACTGATCGCAAAGAGCGCATCTTTGAGGTCTGACAGTTGCGCAATCTTAAATCACAGAAGTGCATCCTGTGCTGAGAAAAACCAAAGAGACATTGCGCCGGCCACAATTTTTTCGCCGTCATACAGGAAGTTCCCAGGTACGCCGGGCGGGCATGAAAACGCTCCTGGCGGGAGGTAGCTATTGGACGTAGGTCAGTAGCTTCCGCGGCGCAGAACTCCACCGACCCCGGGGCGACGCCGCTGTCGACGTGAACGACCGATCCAGGGCGCGGCCGGCAAAGGGAGCCGCCCTCCCCAGCTAACCCGTCGGCGGCCTCGACTGGCCGTAAATGCCTTGCCTTCTTGGCAATTCGGTCGCATCTAGGCACCGCAGGGCCGCACGAGCCATCCGCTGCAGCCGCGGCGCGGCAGTGACGCAACCCGCCCCGCCCGACGCAGCGTCACGCCGAGCTCGGGCGACGGCGCGATCGCGAACTGACACCCGTGGACGCGCACGATGGTCGCCCGGGAAAGGCCTGTCGACCATTGTGCGGTTGCCGATGATTGTGAACAGATCCCGTCATTATTGGTCGGCCGATGGACATCATGATCGGAATCTCGGGGACATCACAAAGCTGAGAAAATACTTAAAAGGCCCGCTTTTCGAACACTTTCCGCATGGTCCCGATCGTCGCTCCGGTGGCGAACGGAGGAGACGGATGTTAAGCACCGTCGATGAGCGAACTGCTGTTCTCCTACGGGACTCTCCGACAACGTGAAGTCCAACTTGCCACATTCGGCCGAGAATTGGACGGCTACGTCGACGCGGTCATCGGCTACGAACTGCACCACCTCACGATCACAGATCCGCAGGTCATCGCTACCAGCGGCAGCGATGAGGCATCCGATTCTGCGACCAACCGACCGGCCGGACGCGCACGTGGACGGGATCGTTTTCACCATCACCGAGGCCGAATTGGCCGCAGCCGACGGCTACGAGGTCGATGACTACCGCAGGATCTCCGTGCCGCTCGGTCCGGACCGCACGCCTGGGTCTACGTATTCGCCGGTTCGCGTTCACCGGCCGCGGGCGGACAAGGTATGAAAGAAGCATGGTCGAAGAGCCGCAGCCGGCCGCGGCAGCGGCCCGGCGCCGGGCATCAGCCGCCGAATGCTGCTGACGACCGGCGCGGCGACGACCATCGTCGGTGCGGGTCTGGGCGCCGGCGCCGTGGCGCTCTTCGGGTCGCCCGGCCGCGGGCCCAGTCTGTGGACCCGGCCCGATCGCAGCGGCGCCCAACCGGTGGGCGGCCTGCATCTGCAATTCGGCCGCGATGCTTCCACCGAAGTCGTCGTGTCGTGGCACACCACCGACCCGGTCAGCAACCCGCGAGTCATGGTGGGCACATCGACCGCCGGTTTCGGCCGTACTGTGCCAGCCGAGACCCGCACCTACCGGGACGCGAAATCGAACACCGAAGTCCGGGTCCACCACGCGAGGCTCGACAACCTCGCGCCCGACACCGACTACGTGTACGCCGCGGTGCACGACGGCACCAACCCCGAGTTGGGCACCGTCCGCACCGCGCCGTCAGGCCGGAATCCGTTGCGTTTCACCAGCTTCGGCGACCAGGCGACGCCGACCCTGGGCCGACTGAACAAGAACGGCTATCGCAGCGACAACCTGGGATCCCCGGCGGCCGGCGACATCACCACCGCCATCGAGCGTATCGGTCCGCTGTTCAACCTGGTCAACGGCGACCTGTGCTACGCCAACCTGGCCCATGACCGCATCCGTACCTGGTCGGACTGGTTCGACAACAACACCCGCTCCGCGCGCTACCGGCCGTGGATGCCGGCCGCGGGCAACCATGAGAACGAATTAGGCAATGGCCCAATCGGTTACGCGGCCTACCAGACCTACTTCGCCCTGCCCGACGCCGGATCCGACGGCGAGCTACGCGGCCTGTGGTACTCGTTCACGGCCGGCTCGGTGCGGATCATCAGCCTCAACAACGACGACATCTGCTTCCAGGACGGCGGCAACTCCTACGTCCACGGATACTCCGGCGGCGCGCAAAAGCGTTGGCTGGAAAAAGAACTCGCGAATGCACGAGCCGACAAGCGCGTCGACTGGGTGATCGTCTGCATGCACCAGACCGCGATTTCCACGGCCGATCACACCAACGGAGCCGACCTGGGTATCCGCCAGGAATGGCTGCCGCTGTTCGACCGCTACCAGGTCGACCTGGTGGTGTGCGGTCACGAGCATCACTACGAGCGCTCCCACCCGTTGCGCGGCGCGCAGGACACCGAAACCAGGACGCCGATTCCCGGTCGCCGACCACGGCGACGTCATCGACACGACCAAGGGCACCGTGCACGTCGTCATCGGCGGCGGCGGCACATCGTCGCCGTCGAACAGCTTGTTCTTTCCCGAGCCTCGATGCCGGGTGGTGACCGGTATCGGTGCCGCCACCGACCCGATCGGACGGAAAGCACCCATATATGTGGTGGAGGAAGCGCCGTGGTCGGCGTTCAGAGACAGCCAAAACCCTTATGGCTTCGTCGCTTTCGATGTCGACCCCGGGCCGCCGGGCGGCAACACCTCGATCAAGGCGACCCACTACGCGGTCAACGGACCCTACGGCGCGATCAGCGTGGTCGAGCAGTTCACGCTGACGCGGCCTCGCGGCGGCTGAGCGTCGAGGCGCTCCCGGCCCGCCAACCTGCTGATAATGTCATTACCGCTTTAGGTTAATGGAACTCTCGGAGGCGCTATATGACGGAGTCGGTGGCGGATTTCGCCCAGCGGGCCCGGACGTGGCTGGCCGACAACATGCCCCGCATCGCCGACCCGGCCAACCCGCCGTTTGCCGATCGAGGCGAGGCTGACTCCTGGCAGCACGTCCGGCAACTACAGCGACGGCTCTACGACGGCGGCTTCGCCGGCATCTGCTTTCCCACGCGAATACGGCGGACTCGGCCTCGACATCGCGTACCAGAAGGCGTTCGACGACGAGAGCGCCGGCTACGAGATGCCGCTGATTCTGAACACGCCGACGTTCACCATCTGCTGCGCGACGATCCTCGATACCGGCAGCGAAGACCAAAAGCGGCAACACATTTCGGCGGCGCTGCGCGGCGACGAGGTGCTCGTCCAGCTGCTGTCGGAGCCCAGTGGCGGCTCCGACCTGGCGGGAGTGATCACCCGCGCCGAGCGACGCGGCGACAAGTGGATCGTCAACGGCGCCAAGACGTGGAGCACCGGAGCCTTCGCCGCCGACTACGGACTGCTGCTGGCCCGGACCAACTGGAATGTGCCCAAGCACGAAGGCCTGACGATGTTCCTGGCGCGCCTGGACAGCCCGGGCATCACGTTGCGCCGGATCAAACAGGTCAACGGGTCCACCGAGTTCTGCGAGGAGTTCTTCGACGACCTCGAACTCGGCGACGACGCGGTGGTCGGCGAAGTCGACAAGGGCTGGGAGGTGGCCACGCGCCAGCTGCACCACGAGCGGCGCGCAGTCGGCGGCGGCTCGGAATTCGCCAGCGGCAGTGGCGCCGAGAACAACCAGGAGCAGGCCCCCGACTATCACGCGATGATTCGCGCGGCCGGGCTCAGCCGACAACGAGCGGGCGCGTGAGGCTGGCCGGCCGGGCGCTGACGCATCGCGCGGTGTGGGAGCAGTTGATCGACCACGTCTATCGAGGCGTGCTGGACGGATCACTGCCCCCGACCGGCGGCACGCTGATCCGGCTTTTCCAGGCCGAGGAAGTCGCGCTCGAGGTCGATACCGCGTTGGCCATCGCCGGCAGCGCCGGCGTCGTCGACGGGCCCGCCGGGCTGATTCTCGCTCGGCGAACGCTACCTGTCGCGGCAAACCGCCGCGCTCGGCGGCGGCAGCACCGAGATGGCGCGCAACGTGATTGGCGAACGCATCCTCGGCTTCCCGCGCGAATTCGCCGCCGACCGGGGCGTGCCGTTCAACCAGGTCAAGCACAGCGGGCGGGCCTGACGCTCGATCTCGGCTGAGTCGCCACACCCAGATTGCACCCAGATCGACAGCAGCGTGCTGGCCTCTCGCGATTTCTCGCGCTGGTGTCGATCTCGGCGTAAGCGGTTACGAGTTCAGCCGCGAAAGCACTTCGCCGACAACGGCATCGGTCGCCACATCGACCTGCTCACCCGTCGTCAGATCCTTGATCCCGATCGTTCCCGCCTCGATGTCGCGATCACCGGCCACCAGCGCTACCCGGGCACCGGACCGGTCGGCCGCACGCATCGCACCCTTGAGGCCGCGATCGCCGTAAGCCAGATCCACGCGCACACCCGCCGCGCGCAGTTGCCCGGCCAGCACCGCCAGCCGCAACTTGGCCTGCTCGCCCAGCGGAGCGCCGAACACGTCGCAGCGCGCGGTCGGCCCGACGTCTTTGCCCTCGGCGCGCAGCGCCAACAGCGTCCGGTCGACACCGAGGCCAAACCCGATGCCGGACAGGTCTTGTCCGCCGAGTTGTCGCATCAGCCCGTCGTAGCGACCCCCGCCGCCGATACCGGACTGGGCGCCCAGCCCGTCATGGACGAACTCGAAGGTGGTCTTGGTGTAGTAGTCCAACCCGCGCACCATCCGCGGGTTGATCACATACGGCACGCCCAGAGCCGTCGAGGTGGGCCAGCACGGTGTCGAAGTGCCGCTGTGGCCTCGTCGGAGAGATGGTCGAGCATCACCGGCGCGTCAGCGGTCATCGCCTTGACCTCAGGACGCTTGTCGTCGAGCACCCGCAGCGGGTTGATCTCGGCGCGCTTACGCGTCTCCTCGTCGAGGTCGAGATGAAACAAGAAGTCCTGCAACAGTTCCCGATACTGCGGACGACAGCGTGTCGTCGCCCAGCGACGTGATCTCCAGGCGGAACCCGTCGAGGCCCAGCGAGCGGAAACCCGCGTCGGCAACCGCGATCACCTCGGCATCCAGGGCCGGGTCGTCCACACCGATGGCTTCGACACCGACTTGCTGTAGCTGGCGGTAGCGACCGGCCTGGGGGCGCTCGTAGCGAAAGAACGGCCCGGCATAACAGAGCTTGACCGGCAGCGCACCGCGGTCCAGACCGTGCTCGATCACCGCACGCACCACCCCGGCGGTGCCTTCCGGCCGCAGCGTCACCGAGCGGTCCCCGCGGTCGGCGAAGGTGTACATCTCCTTCGACACCACGTCGGTGGACTCCCCGACCCCGCGGGCGAACAACGCGGTGTCCTCGAAGATCGGCAGCTCGATATCGCTGTATCCGGCCCGGCGGGCGGCGTCCAGCAGTGCCGAGCGGACCGCGACGAACTGTGCCGAATCCGGCGGGACATAGTCCGGTACGCCCTTCGGCGCGGCGAACTGGTTCACCGGCTGAGCCCCTCGATGAACGGATTGAACCGGCGTTCATCGCCGATGGTGGTGGCGTTGCCGTGACCGGGCAGCACCACTGTGCTGTCGTCGAGGACCAGGAGTTTGTCCACGATCGAGCGCAGCAGGTCTCGGCCGCTGCCTCCGTACAGGTCGGTACGGCCGACCGATCGCTGGAACAGCGTGTCGCCGGTGAACACGAGTTCTTTGTCGCCGGTAACCCGGAAAACCACCGATCCGCGGGTGTGGCCCGGCGTGTGGTCGACGGTGACGCTGATCCCGCCGAGATCGATCTTGTCGCCGTCACGGTCGAGTTCGACGACCTGCTTGGGCTCCCGGAAGATCGCGGCCAGCAGCAATTGGCCCAGCTTGGGCCCGAAGTCCTTGATCGGGTCGGTCAACATGAACCGGTCTTCGGGATGGATGTACGTCGGGCAGCCGAAGGTGTCGGACACCTTCTGCGCCGACCAGATGTGGTCGATGTGGCCGTGGGTGAGCAGAACCGCCGCCGGCGTCAGCCGATTCTCGTCGAGGATTCGTCGCAGCTGACCCATGGCGCGCTGGCCTGGGTCCACGACGATCGCGTCCGCTCCGGGGTGCGGTGCCAGCACGTAGCAGTTGCACTGCAGCAACCCGGCGGGAAATCCGGTGATCAACACGCTGTCCAGTTTCCCATCCAGGCGATCGCCGACGGGTCGCGCCACCCCTATCGAGCGTGAACTGGCACACTCGTGCTGACCCAGCCCGCGATCATGAAGGGACACGGCGGTGCCGAGCAACGAACAGCGACGTGCGTCAGCCAAGCGCAAATTGGAGCGGCAACTGGAGCGCCGCGCCCAGCAGGCCCGTCGTCGTCGAACCCTGGCCATCGTCGGAGGATCGGTCGCGGCGGCGGTCGCGGTCACCGCGATCGTGGTCACCGTCGTCCTGGCCAACCGCGATGACAAGAAGGCCACAGCCAGCTCAGACACCTCGACCAGCACCGCTCCCAGCGCATCCGGTCCGGCGCTGCCGGCCTTCAAGCCCAACGCCGATCTCGGTGCCAACTGCCAATACCCGCCGTCGACCGAGCAAGGCGGCCAAGCCGGCGAAGCCGCCCAGGACGGGCAAGGTGCCAACCGATCCGGCACAGGTCAGCGTCAGCATGGTCACCAACCAAGGCCACATTGGCTTGCTGCTCGCGAACAACGAATCACCATGCACCGTCAACAGTTTCGCGAGCCTGGCAGGGCAGAAGTTCTTCGACGACACCAAATGCCACCGGCTGACCCTGTCGATCTTGCAGTGCGGCGACCCGAGCGCCGACGGCACCGGCGGACCGGGCTACAAGTTCGCCGACGAGTACCCGACCGACCAGTACCCGCCGGGCGACCCGGCGCTCCGCGAGCCGGTGATCTACCCGAGGGGCACGTTGGCGATGGCCAACAGCGGACCGAACACCAACGGCAGCCAATTCTTCCTGGTGTACAAGGACACTCCCCTGCCGCCCGCTTACACCGTCTTCGGCAAAATCCAGCAGGACGGGCTGGACACCCTGGACAAGATCGCCAAGGGCGGCATCGCCGGTGGCGGTGCGGACGGACCGCCGGCCACCGAGGTCACCGTCACGTCGATTCTGCTGGACCAATGATGAAACTCGACCCGCATCGCAGCCGCGCTGGGCATCGTTGCCGTAGCGATGACGATGGCGTCATGCACCCGCCACGACTCCGGCAAGGCGGCCACCACCACCTCGACCAGTACGGTCGCGGCGCCGACTTCGACGCGGCCGCCGGTCGCACCGGTGACCGGCCCGCTCCTGCCGCCGTTCTTCCCGTCGGCCGGCGTGGGCGCGAACTGCCAGTACCCGCGGACCACCGAGCCGGCCGGCAAACAGGCGGCCCCGCCGCCCACCGGCAAGGCGTCGACGGACCCCGCGCAGATCGGGCTGACCATCGTCACGGACCGCGGCCGCATCGGACTGCAGCTCGCCAACAACGAATCACCCTGCACCGTAATGAGTTTCGTCACCCTGGCCCAGCAGGCGTACTTCGACAACACCGAATGCCACCGGCTGACCACGGCGCGCGCACTATCGGTGCTGCAGTGCGGAGACCCCAAGGGCGACGGAACCGGCGGACCGGGCTACCAGTTCGCCAACGAATTCCCGACCGATGCAGTACCCACCCGGTGAGCCGGCGCTGAAGCAGCCCGTCGTATATCCCAGGGGCACACTGGCGATGGCCAATGCCGGACCGGGCACCAACGGCAGTCAGTTCTTCATGGTCTACCGCGATTCGCTGCTGCCGCCGACCTACACCATTTTCGGCACGATCACCCCGGCCGGGCTGGCCGTCATCGACAAGATCGCTTCGGGCGGCGTCGCCGGCGGCGGCGACGACGGTAAGCCCGCCAACGAGGTCACGCATCACCTCAGCGCGCCGGGACTGACCGCTCGACGTAGGTGTGGGCCGCGCGCCGGATGGAGTCTTCGGTGGGCGTCGGCTGCCAACCGAGTTCACGGGTCGCCTTGGCATGACTGGCCGGCGAGGTCAACTCCACCAGCCGCGCGCTTTGCCTACTCATCGGGAAATCCTTGCGCACCAACGCCCCCGCCGCGTCGGACAACCAGCCAAAGCCGTACATCACCGCCATCGGGAGCCCCAGCCGCGGCGGCCGAGCGCCGACGGCCTGCGCGGCGATGGTGACCAGTTCGCGCTGGGACATGTAGCGCTCCGAGATGATGTAGCGCTGCCCGACCCGTCCCGCGCTGCGCGGCCAGCAGCATCCCGTCGGCGGCGTCGTCGATGCCGACCACCTCGGAGCCGACGCCCCGAACATAGAACGGCATCTTCCCTTGGGCGGCGAGCTTGACGAACATCCCTTGGCGCGGCTGCCAATCGGGCGGTCCGTACGGGTTCGACACGTTGGTCACCACGGCGGGCAGCCCGTGATCGGCGACGTATGACAACACCAGTTGCTCGGCAGCGCGCCGCGATTCGATGTAGCTGCCGGCCTGATCGGCCCAGTTGAAAGGGGTGTCCTCGTCCACGGTTTCGCCGTGCAGGCCGACGGCGATGGTACCGATGGTGCTCAGGAAGACGAATCGCTGAAGGTTCGCCCGCACCGCGACATCGAGTACGTGACGCAGCGCCTCGACATTGGTCTTGAACAGCGGCGCGGGATCTCGCAGCTCTGCCCGGGTGTCGACGACGCAGTAGTACACGACGTCACGGTCCGCCATCGCGGCGGCGACCGCGGCGCTGTCGACAAGATCGCCGTAGCACGCGCTCGACATCCAGGCCGTCGATTCCCTTGGTGGAACTGGACTTTCGAAGCAGGACCCGAACCTCGGCGCCACCGGCCGCGAGATGCCGGGTCACGCATGCGCCCACGTTGCCGCTGGCTCCCATGACCAGCGCACGCTGGCCGGCTACGCTCACCCGTCAGGCCGCTGACGTCACCCGGTAGACGTCGTAGACGCCTTCGACATTGCGGACCACATCGAGCAGATGCCCCAGATGCTTGGGGTCGCCCATCTCAAAAGTGAAGCGGCTGATCGCCACTCGGTCACCGGCGGAGGTGGTCACCGAAGCCGACAGGATGTTGACGCGCTCGTCGGCCAGCACGCGGGTGACGTCGGAGAGCAGCCGGTGCCGGTCGAGCGCCTCGACCTGGATGGCCACCAGGAACACCGACGACGGTGACGGCGCCCAGTGCACCTCGATGATGCGCTCGGACTGCTGCTGCAGCGAGGTGGCATTGGTGCAGTCGGTGCGGTGCACGCTGACTCCCCCACCGCGGGTGACGAACCCGAGGATCTGATCGCCGGGTACCGGCGTGCAGCACTTGGCCAGCTTGCTCAGCACACCCGGCGCGCCCGGCACCGCGACGCCGACGTCATCGCTGCGCGGGCGGCGCGGGATCGCGGTGAGGGTCGAGCGTTCGGCCAGATCCTCTTCGGCCTGATCGATCCCGCCGAGTTCGACCAGAAGACGTTGCACCACATGCTTGGCCGAGATGTGACCCTCGCCCACCGCGGTGTAGAGCGCCGACACATCGGCGTAGTGCAGCTCGTTGGCCACTGCCCCCATGGAGCCGCCATTGACCAAGCGCTGCAACGGAAGCCCGCCGCGACGCACCTCGCGGGTGATCGCGTCCTTGCCGGTTTCCAGCGCCTCTTCACGGCGCTCCTTGGCGAACCATTGCCGGATCTTGGTCTTGGCGCGCGGTGAGACCACGAACTGCTGCCAGTCGCGCGACGGTCCGGCGGTGGACGCCTTCGAGGTGAAAACCTCGACGACTTCGCCGTTTTCCAGCTTGCGTTCCAGCGCCACCAACCGGCCGTTGACCCGGGCGCCGATGCAGCGATGCCCCACCTCGGTGTGCACGGCGTAGGCGAAGTCGACCGGCGTGGACCCGGTGGGCAGCGTGATCACATCGCCCTTCGGGGTGAAGACGAAGATCTCTTGCACCGCAAGGTCGTAACGCAGCGATTCGAGGAACTCGCCGGGGTCGGCGGCCTCCCGCTGCCAGTCGAGCAACTGGCGCATCCAGGCCATGTCGTCGATCTCGGCTGCGGCTTGCAGATGCGGAACTCCGTTGCGGCCCTTGGTCTCTTTGTAGCGCCAGTGCGCGGCGATGCCGTATTCCGCGGTGCGGTGCATGTCGCGGGTCCGGATCTGCACCTCCAGCGGTTTGCCCTCCGGCCCGACGACGGTGGTGTGCAGCGACTGGTACACCCCGTAGCGCGGCTGGGCGATGTAGTCCTTGAACCGGCCGGCCATCGGCTGCCACAGCGAATGCACCACGCCGACAGCGGCGTAACAGTCCCGGATCTCCTCGCACAAGATGCGGATGCCGACCAGGTCGTGGATATCGTCGAAGTCGCGGCCCTTGACGATCATCTTCTGGTAGATCGACCAGTAGTGCTTGGGCCGTCCCTCCACCACCGCGTTGATCTTCGACGCGTTGAGCGTGGCGGCGATCTCGGCGCGGACCTTGGCCAGATGGGTGTCGCGCGACGGCGCCCGGCCGGCGACCAGTCGCACGATCTCCTCGTACTTCTTGGGATGCAGGATCGCGAAGGACAGATCCTCCAACTCCCACTTGACCGTGGCCATACCGAGCCGATGCGCCAGCGGGGCAATGACTTCCAGCGTCTCGCGGGCCTTGCGGGCCTGCTTCTCCGGCGGCAGGAAGCGCATGGTCCGCATGTTGTGCAGTCGGTCGGCCACCTTGATCACCAGCACCCGCGGGTCGCGCGCCATCGCGGTGATCATCTTGCGGATCGTCTCGCCCTCGGCGGCGCTGCCCAGCACCACCCGGTCCAGCTTGGTCACCCCGTCGACGAGATGGCCGACCTCGTCGCCGAAATCGTCCGACAACTCCTCCAGGGTGTAGCCGGTGTCTTCGACCGTGTCATGCAGCAGCGCCGCCACCAGCGTGGTGGTGTCCATGCCCAGCTCGGCCAGGATGTTGGCCACCGCCAACGGGTGGGTGATGTAGGGGTCGCCCGAATGCCGCAGCTGGCTGGCATGCCGATGCTCGGCCACCTCGTAGGCCCGCTGCAACAACGACAGGTCGGCCTTCGGGTAGACCTCCCGGTGCACCGCGACCAGCGGTTCGAGCACTGGGCTGAGCGCGCTGCGCTGCGCGGTCATGCGTCGCGCCAGCCGGGCGCGGACCCGGCGCGAGGCGCTGCTGGGTGCCTTGAGGCCGATCCCGGGCTCGGCCGACGGCGGGATGTCGGCGAGCTGCAGCGGCTCGGTGGGCGGCTGTATCGCCGTCCCCTTGTCGTCCGCCACGTTGCGTCACCTCCGGAGCCTCAAGGATAACGTCCGCCGCGCTGCGCGCTAGAGAACCGCGACGCTGTGCACCGGCAGCGGCGCGACCAGCTCACGGCCGCCCAGCCCGGCCAGTTCGATGACCACCGCGGCGATCCGTCACCTGCGCGCCCGCCCGTTCGAGCAGCCGGTGCGCCGCAGCAAGTGTCCCGCCGGTGGCCAGCACGTCGTCCACGATCACAACGCTGCGGCCGGTCAATTCGATCCCGTCGGCAGGCAGCTCCAGGCTCGCGGTGCCGTACTCGAGCTGGTAATCCTCGGTGCGCACCGGCGGCGGCAGCTTGCCGCCCTTGCGGATGGCCAGTACGCCGGTTCCCAGCCGGGCGGCGACGGCGCCGCCGAGCAGGAATCCGCGCGCATCGATACCGGCGATCAGATCGGCACCGGAGGCGACGTCGGCCAGCTCGTCGGTCACCGCGGCCAGCCCGCGCGCGTCGGCGAACAGCGGGGTCAGATCCTTGAACTGGATTCCCGCCGAAGGGAAGTCGGCGACCTGCCGGGTCAGCGCATGACGACCGAGGTCGGCCGCCGTCACCGCACCAGCACCCATCGGTCCATGTTCCAGCCGGCGCCCCAGCGGCTGGGGTTGGTGCCGACGGCGTACATCTTCTTCGACGCCAGCAGGGTCCGCTGCTGGCGATAGAGCGGCAGCGTCGGCATTCCGGCCCACAGCACCGGCGCGCTCTCGGCCAGCAGCCGGACCAGGTCGGCGGGATCGGCCGACACCGCGAGCGAGCCGATGATCCCGTCGATTTGGCCGTTGGTGTAGCCGGACACGTTGTTGCCGTTGCCGGTGTGCAGGTCGTAGGCGTCCATGGCCGACGATCCGGTCGAACCGCTGCCGGTGGCGCCGCCGGTGCTGGCCAGCAACACGTCGATCTTGCCGTCCTTGAGCGCCTGGGGGCCGACCGAATCCGACGTGACGTCGGAGACCGTGATGCCGGCCGGGCCGCAGGCCTTGGCGATCGCGCCGACGATGGCGGCCAGTCGCGCGTTGGGCCCGCGATAGCCGATCCGCACCGGCAGCGGCTTGTTCTCCAGCTCCGCGCGCGCCGCCTCCGGGTTCGGCTTTGATGAATTGGCCTGCCTCAGGGACGTTTTCGGCCTGTCCGATGGCGTCGTCGGCGGCGGTGTGCAGCCGCGCGTTGGCGATCGGCGCCGCGGCGTCCCGCGCGATCACGTCGCGCGGGGTGCACGAACGCGACCGCGCGGCGGGCGGCGATGTCGGCGAGCGGTCCGCTCGGCGCGAAGATCAGCTGCTCGATGCCGTCGGACGCCGCGTCGGTGCGGCGGTAGGTGTCCGGTGTGGCCAGCGCGCCCGAGGAGCCGGCGGCGACGTCGACGACGTCGGCGCTCTTGTCGTTGACCCGGTCCTGGATGTCGGCTTTCTGCGGCCACACCGTGACCCGCTTGGTCATCGGCTTGGCGCCCCACCATTTGTCGTTGGCGACGAGAACCACTGCGCCGCCGTCCAATACCGATTCGATCTTGTACGGCCCAGACGACGGAAAGTGCTTGGCGACGACGCCCGAGTCGATGCCCGGCTTGAGGTTCCAGGTGGTGTTCCACAGCTGCGCGATGCGCGCGATGACCGGCGCGTTGTTGCCCAGCAGCGCACGCGGTGACGTCGACGCCGAGCTCCTCGGCGATGACATGCGACGGCATGATCGAGGTCGCGGTGAACAGCTGGTTGTAGTCGACGATGTTGCGGTCAGGGGCGAACGACACCCGCGCTTTCTTCTGCCCCGGTTGGCAGTCGATCGACGTGACGTCGACGTAGCCCGCCTGGCTGGCGGCGTCGAAGCCGGGAAACCGGCCCGACTGAGCCGCCCAGGTCAACACCAGGTCGTCGCAGGTGACCGGCTTGCCGTCGGAGTAGACCGCGTTGTCGGCGATCTGGTAGTCGAGCACCAGCGGCGAACCGCCGACCATCGAGATCGTGCCGAAGTCGTGGTCGGCGACGACCTGGCCGTCGGGGCCGTGGTAGCCGAATCCGGTCAGCGTGCGGGCGAAGGCCTGCGCTCCCGCGGAGGCCGCGCCGCTGACTGTGTTGGTGTTGTAGGTGTCCAGCGCGCCGTCGACGACGTAGTCGACCTGCCCTGCAGCGCTTCCGGAGCACGCCGTCAACGCGCCCGGCGCGGCTGCGGCAAGCGTGACCACCAGACAGCTGGCGGCCATACGCCGACGCCAGGCAATCATCGCGGCTAGCGTTTGTTCTGCTTGCCGGTCGGACGCGCGTGGCGGCCGGCGGAATGCCGCACCGGCCGAGCACCCGGCGCCGGCTTGCTGGGCGCCGGCTCGCCGGTGGCGACGAGAGACGCCTGCGACGGCGCCGAGGACTCGGTGGGCTCGTCGTCGCCCGTCGTCGGCCTTGTCTCGCCTTGTCTGAGGCCTTCGCTTCAGTCCGGCCCGCGTCGCCGCAGGACCCGGCGGGTGTGGGTCCGCACCAGCTCGGTGCGCTCGCGCAGAGTGACCAGCAGCGGAGTGGCGAAGAAGATCGACGAGTAGGTGCCGACGATGATGCCGACCAGCTGCACCAGCGCCAGGTCCTTGAGCGTGCCGACACCCAGCAGCCACACGGCCACCACCATCAATGCCAACACCGGCAACGTCGAGATCAGGCTGGTGTTGATCGACCGCATGAACGTCTGGTTGACCGCGAGGTTGGCCTCCTCGGCGAAGGTTCGCCGAGTCGGTGTGCTGGAAGCCGTGGGTGTTCTCTTCGACCTTGTCGAACACGATGACGGTGTCGTACAGCGAGAAACCCAGGATCGTCAACAGACCGATGACGGTGGCCGGGGTGACTTCGAAGCCCACCAGCGAATAGATCCCGGCGGTGACGGTCAGGTCGAAAACCATCGTGGTCAGGGCCGAAATCGCCATGAAACGCTCGTAGCGGACGGTGATGTACAGGCTGACCAGCACCAGGAACACCACCAAGGCGATGACCGCCTTCTTGGTGATCTGCCCGCCCCATGTCGAGGACACCGCCGAATCCGAGATGGCCAGCTTGCTGGGCTGACCGTCGGCGCCCTTGGGCGTGGTACTTGTCGAACAGCGCGTTGCGCAGCTTTTCGGTCTTGTCGTTGGGCAGCGTCTCGGACCGGATCTGCACGGTTGCCGACGAGCCGCTACCGACGATCACCACGGATTCCGGGTCGTGGCCCAGCGCCTGGCGGAAGACCTCCTCGACCTGGCTGACGGTCGCGGTGCCGCGCGGGAACGACACCGTGGTGCCGCCCTTGAAGTCGATACCGAAAGTGAACCCGCGCAACAGAATGCTGAGGACCGCGATGGCGACGATGACCCCGCTGATCGCGTACCAGAGCCGGCGCCGCCCGATGACCTCGAAAGCACCGGTACCGGTGTAGAGCCGCGACAAGAAGCTGTGCTGCGGCACGGCGTCCCGAGCCCTTGCCGAGCTCGACGGCAGTCGTGCTCGTCAGCGCCGGTCGTGTCCGCGTTTGACGCCATCTCGCTACCCCCGTCCCGTCGTGTAAGCCCCGGTGGTCGCGGCACGCCGCTCCCGCGCGACCTGCTGGACCGCACCCAGCCCGTTGTAGGCCGGCTTGGCCAGCGTCTTGGAGTTACCGGCCAGATACACCAGCGGCCACGTCACCAGGAACACCACGACGGTGTCGAGTGCGGTGGTGAGCCCCAGCGTGAACGCGAACCCCTTGACCTGACCGATCGCCAGGATGTACAGCACGGCGGCGGCCAGGAAGGTGACGGCGTTACCCGACAGGATCGTCTTGCGGGCCCGCCGCCAGCCTCGCGGGAATCGCCGACCGGAACGATTTGCCTTCGCGGATCTCGTCTTTGATGCGCTCGAAGAACACCACGAACGAGTCCGCCGTCGTACCGATACCGATGATCAGACCGGCGATGCCGGCCAGGTCCAGGGTGTAGTTGATATATCGGCCGAGTAGCACCAGGATCGCGAAAACCATTGCGCCAGAAGCTGCTAACGACAATGCGGTCAGCACACCCAGCACTCGGTAGTACAGCAACGAATACAGCAGAACCAGACCCAGTCCGATCGCGCCGCCGATCATGCCTGCCCGCAGCGACGTCAATCCCAGTGTCGCCGAGACAGTTTGGGCCTCCGACGACTCGAATGACAGCGGTAGCGAGCCGTATTTCAGGACGTTGGCCAGCTCCTTGGCCGAGCTGGCGGTGAACGGCGGGTCTCCGCCGTTGATCTGGGTGCGGCCACCGGGGATGGCTTCTCGGATCTGCGGCGCGCTGACCACCTGCGAGTCCAGCGTGAACGCGGTCTGCGTGCCGATGTGAGCCGCGGTGAAGTCCGCCCAGGTGTTGGCCGCACCGCTCTTGAACTGCAGGTCGACGTTGTAACCGCCGCTGTGCTGGTCCATGCCCGAGCTGGCGTTTTCGATCTGGTCGCCGCTGATGATCGACGGCGCCAGCAGGTAGGCCTGCTTGTGCTGCGTGTCGCAGGTCACCAGCGGCAGCTCGGGGTCGTCGTTGCCGGCCAGGATGTCTTCCTGGAAGCAGCGGGTGGCCTGATACTGCAGCGCCAGGAATTGCACGCCCTTGTTGGTGCTCTGCCGCCACTCTCGCTCCTTGGCGATGCGCTCGGCGAGGTCTTTGCGCGGATCCGGCGGCCCGGGCTGGATCGGCGGAATCACCGGCGGTGCGGGCTGCGCCGTCGGATCAGGCGCAGTTGCAGGGCGCCGGAGTCGGCTGCGTGGGCTGCGGCGGTGCCGGCGTCGGCGACGAGGGCGCGTCCAGCGGATAAGGCCGGGGCTGCGGCGGGACGCCGGGGCCGTCGGGCGGCAACGGCAGTTCGCCCGGCAAGCCCGGGTCTGGCGCGGGCCCGGTGCCCGGCACCGGCGCGAGGCCCGGTGCCGGAGCTCCGGGCGGAACCCCGCCGGGCTGTGCCCCGGGTGCCGGTGCGCCGGGTACGGGTCCGCCCGGTGCCGGACCGCGCGGTCCGTTCGGCATGCCGCGCGGTGCGGGCAGCCGCGGGCCGCCCTGCGCCCCGGCGCTGTCGACGGGCAGGGCGTTGATCGACGGGACGGATGTACAACCGCGCGGTCTGGCCGAGATTGCGTGCCTCGTTGCCGTCGGTTCCCGGCACGGTGATGACCAGGTTGTCGCCGTCGACGATGACCTCAGAACCCGATACACCCAGCCCGTTGACCCGGGCGCCGATGATCTGCTGCGCCTGCGACAGCGCCTCTTTAGTCGGCCGCGACCCGTCCGGTGTCCGTGCGGTCAGCGTGACCCGGGTACCGCCTTGCAGGTCGATGCCGAGCTTCGGGTCGGCCAGCTTGTTGCCGGTGAGGAACACCAGCAGATAGACGCCGATGAGCAGGACCAGGAAAACCGCCAGGTAACGGCTAGGGTGCACCGGCGCCGATGGCGATGCCACGTGTTGAGTCTCCTCCGCTCATGCGCGATGCGCTTTGGTGCAGGTCGTCACCCCGCCGTTCGCCGCTTGCGTCCCGATCAGTTCGACCGCACCGAAAAGGGTACGTGGCGGGCCGTCGACCTCAGTCGTTGGGCAGTCGGCCCGGGTCGTCGGCCAGATCGCCGAACTCGTCGTCCTCGGTGTCGGGGATCGTCCGGCTCGACGCGGCTCCCGATCGCCAGCTTGGCCCACGTCGTCACCACGCCGGGGGCGATCTCGAGGTCCACCGTGTCGTCGGTGATGCGCGTGATGGTGCCGTGCAACCCGGAGGTGGTCTGCACCCGGTCCCCGATTCGTCAGCGACTCGTGCAGATCGATGGTCGCTTGCATCGCGCGCTTCTGCCGTCGCGACGCGAAAAACATGAACGCCCCCAAGACGATCAGCATCGGCAGGAAGACAACCGTTTGGTTCATGAAGGCGAAGATCTCTTTCGTCGAGGTCGTAGGACGTCACCAGTGTGCCATCAGGCCGGCTCGATACCTGATCATTGGGCAATGGAGCTGACTGAAGCGTTGCGCACCACCGGCGCCGTGCGCGACTTCACCGACCGGCCCGTCGACGACGCCGTGCTGGCACGGGTGCTCGATACCGCACGCTTTGCGCCCAGCGGAAGCAACGCCCAGGCGTGGCGGGTGGTGGTCGTCAAGGATCGCGCAAACCGGCGCCGACTGCGAGACTGCTATCTGCTAGGGTTCCCGGGACTATCTGGCCTTGGCGGCTGCCGGCCTGCGGCCGTGGGCCCCGACCAACGATCGCGATGCCGAGGCGCGCGCGCTGGCCGCCGGAAATGCCACGGCGCCAGGGGTTTCGCAGAGAAGTTCGACGAAACGCCGGTGTTGCTGGCGCTGTTCGCCGACTTGTCACATGCTGGCGGCGATCGACCGCGACGCGGACCGATACACGTTCGCCGCCGGCGCGTCGATCTATCCCTTCGCATGGAATGTCCTGCTGGCCGCTCGCGACGAAGGCCTGGGCGGCGTCATCACCACCATTGCGATCCGCGAAGAAGAGCGGGTGAAAACCATCCTGGGAGCGCCAGACCCGCTGGCGCTGGCCGCGGTGATCGCGCTGGGCTATCCGGTCCGGCGACCTCGTCGACTTCGCCGCGCACCGGTGAGTTCCTTTGTTACGGTCGATTCGATCGACGGCCCGGTCTTCGAGGTTTAGACCGAGCCGGACGTGGCAAAAATTGAATCGTTGGTTATCAGCAACTTCACAGTGGCTAACGAGGAGGACCGAATGAACAGCCTGATTGGGCGGTTGGCCAGCGCGATAGCGCTTCTCGGAGCAGCCGTGGCATTCGCAGCACCGGCCGTGGCCGACCCGCCAAATTGCGAGGCCGGCCAGTACTGGGACGGCTACAGGAACACGTGCCGGCCGATCGGCGTGGGTCCGGCTAAGAACTGTCCCGCAGGGCAGTGGTGGGACCCCAACGGCGACGTCTGCCGCGAGCTCGGGCACACCGCAGCCGGCTGATTGGCCCGGCGGTAACCGGCGCTCGACGCGGCCGCGATTCACCGGCTCGCCATCTCGTTGAGCCTCGCGGCCCGCGTCGTCGCCGGGCTACTCTTTTGGCGTGTCCGCCATCAAACAGAGCCGCCATCTCGCGACCGAAATCCCCGGTCCGGCATCGCTTGAGCTGGCTAATCGCCGCGCTGCGGCGGTGTCAGCCAGCGTGGGCAAAACGATTCCGGTATTCGCCGCTCGTGCCGCGGGCGGGATTGTCGAGGATGTCGACGGCAACCGCCTGATCGACCTGGGTTCCGGTATCGCGGTCACCACCA
The DNA here is from genome assembly GCA_963796825.1 of uncultured Actinomycetota bacterium. Taxonomy (GTDB): domain Bacteria; phylum Actinomycetota; class Actinomycetes; order Mycobacteriales; family Mycobacteriaceae; genus Mycobacterium. Next base: position 304,152 of record CAWCNE010000001.1, on the reverse strand, counting down.
TCGGTAGCTCCGCACCCCGGGTGGTCGACGCGGTGCGCGCGCAGGTCGCCGACTTCACCCATACCTGTTTCATGGTGACGCCGTACGAGCAGTACGTCGCGGTCGCCGAACAGCTCAACCGGCTCGCACCTGGCTCAGACGAGAAACGCTCGGTGCTGTTCAATTCCGGCGCCGAGGCGGTGGAGAACGCCGTCAAGATCGCGCGTGCCTACACCCGGAAAGACGCCGTGGTGGCGTTCGACCACGCCTACCACGGCCGCACCAACATGACGATGGCGCTGACCGCCAAATCCATGCCCTACAAGAGTGGGTTCGGGCCGTTTGCGCCGGAGATCTACCGGGCGCCATTGTCCTACCCCTTCCGCGACGGGCTCATCGACAAGGAGCTGGCCACCGACGGTGAGCTGGCCGCCCGGCGAGCCATTGACGTCATTTCCAAACAGGTCGGCGCCGAAAATCTTGCCGCGATCATCATCGAACCCATCCAGGGCGAAGGCGGTTTCATCGTCCCGGCCGAAGGGTTCCTGCCCGCGCTGCTGGGCTGGTGCCGGGAGAACAACGTCGTCTTCATCGCCGACGAAGTGCAGACCGGAATCGCCCGGACCGGAGCCATGTTCGCCTGCGAGCACGAGGGCATCGAGCCCGACCTGATCTGTATCGCCAAGGGCATCGCCGACGGGTTGCCGCTGTCGGCGGTTACCGGCCGCGCCGAGATCATGGACGCCCCCCACGCCAGCGGCATCGGCGGCACCTTCGGCGGCAACCCGCTGGCCTGTGCGGCGGCGCTGGCCACCCTCGACCACCATCGAAGCCGACGGGCTGATCGAACGGGCGCGCCAGATCGAACGACTGATGAAGGACCGGCTCCAGGCGTTGCAGGCCGCCGACGATCGGATCGGCGACGTGCGTGGCCGCGGCGCGATGATCGCCGTCGAGTTCGTCAAACCTGACACCGCTGAGCCCGACGCGCAGCTGACCAGCGCGCTCGCTGCCGCCGCGCACGCCGCCGGAGTCATCGTGCTGACGGCAGGCACGTTCGGCAACGTCGTGCGTTTCCTGCCGCCGCTGACGATCAGCGACGAGCTACTGATCGAAGGCCTTGACGTCTTGACCGGTCTGCTGGCCGATCTGTGAAGCCACGCCGTTAGCCAGCTCACATTTCCGCCGCCGCCGCGGCCTTTCGGAAATATCGTTACCTTTGCTAACGTAGTAGTCATTAGGCGCAATGTCGCGCCCGTTAAATTTCCCACATTCGCACATTGTGAGGTTCCGTTATGTCGACAGATACCCAAGAAGTCCAGGAACAACGCGCCACCACATTGGCCGCCGCCGATCCCGAGTTCGCGGCCGCGCGACCTGATCAGGCCGTCAGCGACGCCATCGAGGCCGCCGGGCCGCACCTCGCCGCGGTCGTCGAGGCCGTGCTGCAGGGCTATTCCGACCGCCCCGCACTTGCCCAGCGTGCATATGAACTGGTCGACAGACCCGCAGACCGGGCGCACAACCGCCAAGCTGCTGCCCTGGTTCTCTCAGGTCACCTACGGCGAGTTGGCCGACCGCGTCGGCGAGGTGTCCCGCGCGCTGACCGACGGGGTGATCACCGCCGGTGACCGGGTCTGCGTGCTCGGCTTCACCAGCGTCGACTACACCACCATCGACATCGCGCTGGGCCGTCGCCGGCGCCGTTTCGGTGCCGCTGCAGACCAGCGCGGCGATCGCGCAACTGCTGCCGATCGTCACCGAGACCGAGCCCACCGTGTTCGCCGCCAGCGTCGACTACCTGTCCGACGCCGTCGACGTGATCCTGGCCGCCGCCGAGGCGGGCCACACTCCCGGACGGCTGGTGGTGTTCGACTACCGCGACGAACTCGACGACAACCGCGAAGCGCTGCAGAGCGCCCAGCGAGCGGCTGGCCGACCTGACCTTGACCGTCGAGACGCTCAACGACGTGCGCGACCGCGGCGCCGCATTGCCGCCGACAGCCCGCGTCGCCCCCGCCGAGGGCGTAGCCGACCCGCTGGCGCTGCTGATCTACACCTCGGGCAGCACCGGCGCCCCCAAGGGCGCGATGTACCCGCAGAGCAACGTCGCCAAGATGTGGAACCGCTCGACCAAGAACTGGTTCGGGCCCAGCGCCGCGTCGATCAGCCTGAACTTCATGCCGATGAGCCACGTCATGGGCCGCGGCACCCTCTACGGCACGCTCGGCAACGGCGGCACCGCCTACTTCGCCGCCAAGAGCGACCTGTCGACGCTGCTGGAGGACCTGCGCCTGGTGCGGCCCACCGAGCTGAACTTCGTGCCACGCATCTGGGAGATGCTGTACAGCGAATACCAGAGCGAGGTCGGTCGTCGGACCGCCGAAGGCGTCGACCGACAGACCGCCGAGTCCCAGGTGCTCGATCGAGCAGCGCCAAGAGCTGCTCGGCGGGCGCTTCATCTTCGCGATGACCGGCTCGGCGCCGATCTCCCCCGAGCTGCGGGCCTGGGTCGAGTCGCTGCTCGACATCCATCTGGTGGACGGCTACGGCTCCACCGAGGCCGGCATGGTCCTGCTCGACGGCGAGATCCAGCGTCCGCCGGTGATCGACTACAAGCTGGTCGACGTGCCGGACCTGGGCTACTACGCCACCGACCGGCCGCACCCCCGCGGCGAGCTGCTGCTCAAGACCCCGAACATGTTCCCCGGCTACTACAAGCGGGCCGAGACCACCGCCGGCGTGTTCGACGAGGACGGCTACTACCGCACCGGCGACGTCTTCGCCGAGACCTCCCCCGACCACCTGGTCTACGTCGACCGCCGCAACAACGTGCTGAAGCTGGCGCAGGGCGAGTTCGTCACCCTGGCCAAGCTGGAGGCGGAGTTCGGCAACAGCCCGCTGGTCCGCCAGATCTACGTCTACGGCAACAGCGCGCAGCCGTACCTGCTGGCGGTCGTGGTGCCCACCGAAGATGCGGCGGCCACCCACAGTGCCGACACGCTCAAGTCGCGCATCGCCGAGTCGCTGCAGACCGTCGCCCGTCAGGCGAACCTGCAGTCCTACGAGGTGCCGCGCGACTTCATCGTCGAGACCACGCCGTTCACCCTGGAGAACGGGCTGCTGACCGGTATCCGCAAGCTGGCGTGGCCGAAGCTCAAGCAGCACTACGGCGAGCAGTCTGGAGCAGCTCTACGCCGACTTGGCCCAGGGCCAGGCCAACGAGCTGTCCGAGCTGCGGCGCACCGGCGCCGACGCGCCGGTGCTGCAGACCGTCAGCCGCGCCGCGGCGGCGATGCTCGGCGCAGCCAAGTCCGACCTGACGCCCGACGCGCACTTCACCGATCTGGGTGGAGACTCGTTGTCCGCGTTGACATTCGGCAACCTGCTGCACGAGATCTTCGACTGTCGACGTGCCGGTCGGCGTGATCGTCAGCCCGGCCAACGACCTGCAGGCCATCGCCGACTACATCGAGGGTGAGCGACAGGGCAGCAAGCGGCCGAGCTTCGCCGTCGGTGCACGGCCGTGACGCCGTCGAGGTGCACGCCGCTGACCTGACGCTGGACAAGTTCATCGACGAGGCCACGCTGGCCGCCGCGCCTGACGCTGCCCGGGCCCGCCGCCGAGGTGCGCACCGTGCTGCTGACCGGCGCGACCGGTTTCCTGGGCCGCTACCTGGCGCTGGAATGGCTGGAGCGGATGGACCTGGTCGACGGCAAGGTGATCGCCCTGGTGCGGGCCAAAACTGATGCAGAAGCTCGTGCGCGCCTGGACCAGACCTTCGACAGCGGCGACCCGAAGCTGCTGGAGCACTACCAGCAGCTGGCCGCCGAGCACCTCGAGGTCATCGCCGGTGACAAGGGCGAGGCCAACCTCGGTCTGGACGACGCGACCTGGCAGCGGCTGGCCGACACCGTCGACCTGATCGTCGACCCCGCGGCCCTGGTCAACCACGTGCTGCCGTACAGCGAGCTGTTCGGCCCCAACGCGGTGGGCACCGCCGAGCTGCTGCGGATCGCGCTGACCACGCAAGCTGAAGGCCGTTCACCTACGTCTCGACGATCGGTGTGGGCGACCAGATCAAGCCCGGCACGTTCGTCGAGGACGCCGACATCCGGGAGATCAGCGCCACCCGCCGGATCAACGACGGCTACGCCAACGGCTACGGCAACAGCAAGTGGGCCGGCGAGGTGCTGCTGCGCGAGGCCCACGACCTGTGCGGGCTGCCGGTCGCGGTGTTCCGCTGCGACATGATCCTGGCCGACACCACCTATGCGGGTCAGCTGAACCTGCCGGACATGTTCACCCGGCTGATGCTCAGCCTGGTCGCCACCGGTATCGCACCCGGCTCGTTCTACGAGCTCGACGCGGACGGCAACCGGCAACGCGCCCACTACGACGGGCTGCCAGTCGAATTCATCGCCGAGGCGATCTCGGAGCTGGGCCCGCGGTCAGGCAGGGGGAAGCCGGCTTCCAGACGTACCACGTGATGAACCCGTACGACGACGGCATCGGCCTCGACGAGTACGTCGACTGGCTGATCGACGCCGGGTACTCGGTCCAGCGGGTCGGCGACTACGGCACCTGGCTGCAACGGTTCGAGACGACGCTGCGGGCCCTGCCCGAGCGGCAGCGCCAGTACTCGCTGCTGCCGCTGCTGCACAACTACCAGAAGCCGCAGACGCCGATCAACGGGTCGATGGCTCCGACCGACCGGTTCCGCGCCGCGGTGCAAGAAGCGAAAATCGGCCCCGACAAAGACATTCCGCATGTCTCGCGGCCGGTGATCGTCAAGTACGTCACCGATCTGCAGTTGCTCGGACTGCTCTGAGCCAACCGGACGACGAAGCCGATCGCCGCCTAGCTCGGCGGCGATCGGCTTCATCGGTGTCAAGCGTTGTCAGTGGCTCGTCGCGCCGGCGCTGCTGCGCCGAACAAGCCACCCTTGCTTTCGCGCCGGTGGCGTCGGGTTGCGGGCGTCGAGCACCTCGGTGCGCGCGGACTCGGTGAAAGCGTCGAACGTGCCCGACTCCGCGGCCGGCGGCAGGTTCGGTGGCCCGCTGGGCCAACTCCACGTCTCGCGCCGTCCGGATCGTCACTCGCGCCAAGACCGCCCCACCGAAGAAGACGATGAGCGCGCCCAGCCCGGAGAAGGATGCGATCTCGATGACGGCGCGCTTGGCGTCCGTCGCCGCAATGGGCTGACCGACGTCGCCGAGGCGCAGTGTCGACGCCAGCGTGCGGCCGACGACGAACCAGGCGCCGCGCGATCACTGCGAGCCAGCCACCGAACATGGCGGTCGCGCGGTTCCCGGAGACCAACAGCAAGAAGCCCGCCCACCGCGGTGATGGCTCCGGGGAACACCTCCAGCCAGGCTCGTGCCGTGCTCCACACCCAGGCTTGGCCGGGCTGGTAGGCGAAATGGAAATACGGACCGATGAAGGGGATCAATGCCCCCCATGCACCGAGGATGAGCAGGAGCAATCCGCTCACCGCGCCACGGCTGCGCGGCATGTGCAGGCTGCCGAAGCCTGACCGCGAGTCAGTCATTTTCGAGTTCTCCTCAAACAGTGGACACCGAAATGTCGATTGCGTGCTGAGTGCCCCTGCGCCGACGACGTAACCCGATGCCGTCAACGTGCGCGCCACGCTAGCCGCCGCGCCTTAGATTCAGCTCAGAGCTGAAGGACCCGAACGCGGGCGGGCAACAATGCGGCCCAGCCGTGAAACGGCTGGTCCACGACTTATGAAGCGAGTAAACAAACTCAGCAATTGCTGAGTTTATTCAGGATCCGGGCTAGTGGAGTCCCGCGACAAGTAGGACAACGGCGATAGCCGGGAAGGTGCCCTGCGTCAGGGCCGCCCGCGCCTTGTCCGGCGCCGACGCCAGCAACACGACCGCAGCCGCTGCCATCGACCCGACGCCGGCGAAGATCAGGGCAGCGCCAATACCTCTGTGCCCCAACTCGATTGCGCCAATACCCACGCCGGTGACGATCGCCAGGAAAAGATTGTAGAAGCCCTGGTTGAACGCCAGCAGCTTGGTGGTCTCCGCTTCCTCGGCGGTAGTACCGAATGCGGCACGAGTGCGCTTACTGGTCCAGGTCAGCGACTCCATCGTGAAGATGTAGACGTGCAGCAGCCCGGCCAGCCCGGCGAATACCAATGCGGCAGTGATCATTCCGACCTCCTAATCCGATGGCTGTCGAACAGTCCCGACTGCCCTAAACCGCTGGCCCGCGGGGGTGGCGTCATCCCTAGGTGCGTCCACGCCTGCGGGGTGGCCACCCTGCCGCGCGGTGTGCGCGCGATCATGCCGGCCCGCACCAGGAAAGGCTCGCACACCTCCTCGACGGTGGTGGCCTCTTCGCCGACAGCGACCGCCAGCGTCGACACCCCGACCGGACCGCCGCCGAAGCTGCGGGTCAGCGCCGTCAGCACCGCCCGGTCCAGCCGGTCGAGGCCGAGCTCGTCGACGTCGTAGACCGCCAGCGCCGACTTGGCGACGTCGCGGGTGATCACGCCGTCGGCGCGCACCTCGGCGAAGTCGCGGACCCGGCGCAGCAGCCGGTTGGCGATGCGCGGCGTGCCCCGCGAACGTCGCGCGATCTCCGCGCCCGCCTCGCGCACCCAGCTCGATTCCCAGAATCCCGGCGGAGCGGGTCAGCACCCGCTCCAATTCGGCCGGCTCGTAGAAGTCCATGTGTGCGGTGAACCCGAACCGGTCGCGCAGCGGACCGGTCAGCGCGCCGGACCGGGTGGTCGCACCGACCAGGGTGAACGGCGCCACCTCCAGCGGAATCGACGTCGCCCCAGGGCCTTTGCCGACGACGACGTCGACCCGGAAGTCCTCCATCGCCAGATACAGCATCTCCTCGGCGGGCCGGGCGATGCGGTGAATCTCGTCGATGAACAACACGTCGTGCTCGACGAGGTTGGACAGCATCGCCGCGAGGTCGCCGGCGCGTTCCAGCGCCGGACCCGACGTCACCCGCAGCGACGTTCCCAGCTCGGCGGCGATGATCATCGCCAGCGACGTCTTGCCCAGACCCGGGCGGGCCGGACAGCAGGATGTGATCCGGTGTGCCGCCGCGGTTTTTGGCCCCCTCGAGGACCAGCTGCAGCTGTTCGCGCACCCGCGGCTGGCCGATGAACTCCCCCAGCGAGCGCGGACGCAGGCTGGCGTCGACATCGCCCTCACCGACGGTCAGGGCAGCGGAGACCTCCCGGTCCTCGGCGTCTTCGTCGTCCTCGAATGGACTCACTTCGTCTTCCCCAGCAGCGACAGCGCCGACCGCAGCGCCGTCGACGTGGTGGCGTCCTCATCGGCCGCCAACACCTTATCGGTGGCCTCCTCGGCCTGCTTGGCCGCAAAGCCAAGTCCCACAAGGGCTTCCACGACCGGACCGCGGACACCGTGGCCGTTCGACCACGTCGACGCCGCCGCCGGTTCCCACCGGGCCGATCTTGTCGCGCAGTTCGAGCACCATCCGCTCGGCGCCGCGCTTGCCGATGCCCGGCACCCGGGTCAGCGCGGTGACGTCGCCGTCGGCGAGCGCCTGCCGCAGCGCGGTCGCGTCGTACACCGCGAGGGTGGCCAGCGCGATCTTCGGGCCGACGCCGGACACGCCGAGCAGCGTCAGGAACAGGTCGCGGGCGTCCGCGTCGGGAAAGCCGTAGAGCGTCATCGAGTCTTCGCGGACGATCATCGCGGTGATCAAGTCGGGCTTCGCTGCCGCGGCGCAGCGTGGCAAGCGTCGACGGAGCCGCCATCAGCTTGTACCCCACGCCCGCCGCCTCGATCACGACGTGATCGAGGGCGACGTCGAGCACCTCGCCCCGCACCGACGCGATCACCGGGCCGCCTTCAGCTTGGCCTGGTAACTTGCGCGCTGCTCGGCGGCCTTGGCCTCGGCTTCGGCCATCCGCGCGATCATCGGCGCGCGCCAGCAGTGACAGATGGCCAGCGCCAGCGCGTCCGCGGCGTCGGCGGGAGTCGGTTTCGCCTGCAGCGCAAGGATTCTGGTGACCATCGCGGTGACCTGAGCCTTGTCGGCGCGGCCGTTGCCCGTGACGGCGGCCTTGACCTCGCTGGGCGTGTGGAAGTGCACGTCGATGTTGCGCTTGGCGGCCGCCAGCGCGATCACGCCGCCGGCCTGCGCGGTTCCCATCGCGGTGTTCGCGTTCTGATTGGCGAACACCCGCTCGATCGCGATGACGTCCGGCAGGTGGGTGTCCATCCAGTGGTCGACGGTGTCGCTGATCGCCAGCAAGCGGCGGTGCAACGGATCGTCGGACGGGGTCCGGACCACGTCGACGTCCAGCGCGATGATCTGGCGGCCCCGACCGTTCTCCACGACCGATAGCCCGCAACGCGTCAGCCCTGGATCGACGCCCATCACCCGCACGCGGACTCCTACCTTTACCGAACGGTTGTTCGATACCTTAGCGGGCAGGGTTGACCGCGTCGGGTAGGACACGCGGCGAGGTCAGCGTCCACCGGCTCAGGTTGACGCTAAGCGCTCTCGGTTGACGTCCATTAAGGGGCGTCGATCAGGCGCGACCGGCGCTGGGGTCGTTGAACGCGACGACCACCACCTCTGCATGCGTCTGCTTCTACCGCCCGGAGGTGGTAGCTGACCGACGCGTCAAAGTAGGCGCTGTCGCCTGCGGCGAGGTGTGACGATGTGATCGCCGTACTCGAGTTCAACGTCTCCCTCATGCACGAATACAAATTCCTCGCCAGGGTGGGCCGGAATAGGATCGTCGGCGCTATCAGGAGGGCGAACGACGAACGGCGACATAGCTTTTCCGAGTAAGTTCGGGGCCAGCAGGCAGTAGTGAACGCCGCCCTCGCTGCGGTCATCGGCACGGTCGACCACGATCGTCTCGTCCGCCGACCTTTCAGAGAACAGCTGTGCGACGTCGACGTCGAGCGCGCGGGCAACCTTGAGCGCCACCGCGATCGATGGCGTGCTCTGCCGGCGCTCGATCTTCGACAGATAACTCTTCGTCAGTCCGGTCTGCTCGGCGAGGATCGCCAACGTCAGGCCGCGTTGCTTGCGAACGGCACGAATCAGCCCAGTCATAGGTTGTTCTCAGCTTCTTGGCGTTGAACCATCGCGGTCGGCTCCCTCATTAAACGATATGACTCAAGGTTTCCTATAACTATAGAATGTTTCCTATCGGGCTTCTAATCTCCTGCATGTTAGCGTCAAAGAACCGATTTTGCGTTGGCTTACATACTTAAGGTTCAAGTCGCCAAATTCTTACTTTTCGTTGACCACCTGAGTTGAGTCTGAGAAGGTTCACTATTTAGGCGATATTTTACTTTGCTAAGCATTGCTTTTAACCAATAGTTTCTCTTAATGAAATTCGTAATCAGAGGTCGAGGCGTTAGTCCGGTTGCGGCCTCTATAAACCCACTTCAGAAGCTATTTATGAGCTGCATCGGGGACACGTCGACGGTCGATTCTGACGCAGCGCACATTGGACGTGAATGCTAGTAAACGCCCATCGCTGAGCGAGAGTGTCATCGCAAGCCTTCGGGCCCGCATGTTGGTAACGCTGACGTAAATATTAGCAAGTCTGATCGCGCGGTTACCACCATCAGATCGCCCAGTTGAGCAGCGGCGATTCGACGCGGAAGGCCATCCGAAAAAAATATTCAAACTTTTTTGCGAGTTTCTATTTCGTTCGGGTAACGCATCGAGTAGCTTAACGACACCTGAGAACAACTCAGCTCATGCTTAGCTTAAGGAAAGGCCGCGGAGATGGCTGGAAAGCGCTCTGGAAAGAAAAATCGGCGAACGGCGAACGGCAAGGCTCGTCGTCGGGCGACGTTGGGCCTGGGTGGTTGTGCCGGGGCGTTTTTGGCGTTCGGGTTGACCCCGTTGGCCAGCGTTCCGCCGGCCCATGCCGATGGGTTGGATGCGATCATCGATCCGGTCATCAACTCGATCTTGAGTTCGGTGACGAGCTTTGACGCTCTGCTCGGCATCGACCCAACTACCGGCCTGGACCTGGCGACGAGCTTTGACGCTCTGCTTGGTATCGACCCGACTACCGGTCTGGACTTGGCGTTGCCCTCGGCTGACGTTGCGTCGGCGGTCCCCTCGGGCTGGGAGGCGCTGTTCGGCGACTTCTCCAACCCGGCCGGCGATGTCGGCACGGCGGCTTCGGCGACTGATTCGGCGACGAGCACCTTCTGGCAGGGCCTGGAGCAGTCCTGGATTAACTCCTCGTTCGGTTCGCAGGTCGACACCTCACTGAACTCCTGGTTCGACCAGGTCGACCCGGCCGCGATCCTCGGCCTCGGGCGCGTGTGGGTTTATCTGCAACGGCGCCGACGGTATCGGCGGGGCTCGCTGACCGCGGCCGATGGTGAAGGCGGCGGCATCTTCTTCGGTAACGGCGGCAACGGCGCCACCGACCACTGGGCCAGGGCGGCACCGGTGGTGACGCGCGGTTACTTGGGGCAACGGCGGTGACGGCGGGATCGGTATCGACGGCGGGTCCGGCGGCGACGGCGGTAACGCCGGGCTGTTCTTCGGCAACGGCGGTAACGGCGGCGACGGCGGCGCAGGTGTGGCCGGCGGCATCGGCGAGCTCGGCGGTAACGGCGGCGACGGCGGTAACGCCGGCACCGTGGGCTCGCTGAACTTCTTCGGCAACGGCGGTTCGGGCGGCGACGGCGGGATCGGCGGCACCGGCGGCGCCGGCGCGAGCGGGACGACCGGTTCGACCGGGGTAGCCGGTGTGGCTAACGGCGTCGGCGGCAACGGCGGCCACGGCGGCGTAGGCGAAAACGGCGGCCACGGCGGCAGCGGTGGTGACGCCACCAAGGGCGGCCTGTTCGGCACCACCGGTGTCAACGGCAACGGCGGTAACGGCGGGGCCGGCGGCAACGCCGGGTGCCGGCGGCAACGGCGGCGACGGCGCTGACGGGGTCTGGGGCCTGGCCGGCGATCACGGCGTCAACGGCGCCGGCGGTGACGGCGGCAACGGCGGCACCCCGGGCACGGTCGGCGGTAGCGGCGGCGGCGGTGGCGCTGCGGGCACCGGCGGCACCGGCGGTGTCAACGGCCTCACCGGCGGCAACGGCGGCGCCAGCACCATCGGCGGCGACGGCGGTAACGGTGGTGACGGCGCCACCGGTGACTTCACCGTCGCGGCCAGCGGCGGCAACGGCGGCCTGGGCGGCGACGGCGGTAACGGCGCAGTCGGCTTCTCCGACAACGGCGGCGCAGCCGGTAACGGCGGCGACGGCGCCCAAGGCACCGCAACCCACCTCACCGGCGGCAACGGCGGCCAAGGAGGGATCGGCGGCAACGCCGGCACCAACGGCGACGGCGGCGCCGGTGGTAACGGCGGCATCGGCGGCCAGGGCTACAACGGCGCCAACGGCATCACCGGAGCCCTGGGCAAGGGCACCGACGGCGTCGACGGCGGCAACGGCGGCCTGGGCGGTAACGGCGGCGCCGGTGGTCTGGGCGGCACCGTCTCCGGCAACGGCGGCGCCGGCGGCACCGGCGGCGTCGGCGGCACCGGCGGCGGCGGCGGCAACGGCGGCAACGCCGGCAACGGCTACTTCGGTAAAGGCCCGAGCATCAACGGCGCCGACGCCGGCAAGGGCGGCGACGCCGGCAACGGCGGCACCGGCGGTAACGGCGGTGTCGGCGGGGCTGCCAACAACGCCACCGGCAGCCAGGGTGTCGACGGTAACGGCGGCCAGGGCGGCAACGCCGGCACAGGCCGGCAACGGCGGCAACGGCGGCAACGGCGCCACCGCCACCAGCCCAGGCAAGGCCGGTGGCTACGTAGGCGGCAACGGCGGCAAGGGCGGTGACGGCGGCGACGCCGGTGCGGCCGGCAACGGCGGCGCCGCAGGCGGCGCGACCGGCAGTGCGGGCGGATCGGGCACCACCGGCGTCGGCGGAACCGGCGGCAACGGCGGCCAGGGCGGCAACGGCATTTGGCGCCGATCCAAAGTCGGGTATCGGCTTCGGCGGCGGTACCGGCGGCAACGCCGGTAACGGCGGTAACGGCGGCATCGGCTACGCCAACGGCGGTCTGGGCGGTGACGGCGGCCAGGGCGGCATCGGCGCCAACGGCGCCAACGGTGTCTCCGTCGCCCAGGGCAACGGCGGCCTGGGCGGCCAAGGCGGCACCGGCGGCGACGCCGGCAAGGGCGGCGACGGCGGCAAGCTCGGTGGCGACGGCGGCAACGGCGGAGTCGCGGGCGACGGTGGGGCAGCCGGCAACGGCGGCACTGCCTTCCAGGCCACCGGCAACGTGACCAGTGAGCCCGGCTTCAATGGTGGCAACGGTGGCACCGGCGGCAACGCCGGCAACGCCGGCGCCGGCGGCAACGCGATGGGCGGCAACGGTAACGGCGGTGACGGCGGTACCAACGGCACCGGTGGCGCCGGCGGTAACGGCGCGGCCGGCTCCAACGCCCTTAACAACGGCGGGCCCGGCCTCAACGGTGGCCAAGGCGGCAACGGCGGCGACGGCGGCACCGGCGGCGGTGACGGCAAGATGGCCGGCGTCGGCGGCATGGGCGCTGGCACCGGCAACGGCGGTGCCGCCGCGACCGGCGGCACCGGCGGCGTCAGCGGCACCGGAGCCAACGGTGGCGCCGCCACCGGAACCGGCACCGGCGGCAACGGCGGCGGCGTCGGTCACGGCGGCAACGGCGGCAACGGCGACAACGGCGGCAACAGCGGCAAGCTCGGCGGTGACGGTGGCACTGGTGGCGTCGGCGGTGACGGCGGCAACACGGGTGCCAGCGCCGGCAACGGCGGCTACAGCCCGAACGGCCAGGCCGGTAACGGCGGTTACCGCCCAGGCTCCAGCGGCGGCGGCGCACGGCGGCGCAGGCGGCAACGGCGGCACCGCGATGGGCCCGACGGGTAACGGTGGTGCGGCCGGCGCCGGCGGCAACGGCGGCAACGGCGTTGCCACGGGCGGCAACGGCGGCAACGGCGGGCCGGGCAGCAGTGCCGGCAAGGGCTACGCCGGCGGCAACGGCGGCAACGGTGGCAAGGGCGCCTTCGGCGGCACCGGCGGCCAGGGCGGCACCGGCGGCAACGCCATGGGTGGCGGCAACGGCGGCGCCGGTGGTGACGGCGGCAACAGTGGCACCAACTCCGTCGGTGGCAACGGTGGCACCGGTGGTGCGGCCGGCGACTCGATGAAAGCCGCCGGCGGTAACGGTGGTATCGGCGGCAACGGCCAGTTCGCCAACCACGCGGGCAACGGCGGCAACGGCGGCAACGCGGCCGGGTCGGGCGACGGAGGCGCCGGCGGCAACGGCGGCAACGTGGCGGCTGGTAGTACCGGCGGTAACGGTGGTAGCGGTGGTGCGGCCAGCAGCGCCGTCGGCGGCGGCCAAGGCGGCAACGGCGGCAACGGCGGTGTCGGCGGCAGCGGCATCAACCCCGGCGGCCACGGCGGGACCGGCGGGACCGCCGGGCCCGGCGGCACTACCGGTGACGGCGGTAACGGCGGGACAGCCGGAGCTGGCGGCCAAGGCGGCAACGGCGGCGCGGCCGGGGCCGCGGGCAACGGTGCCGGATCGGGCGCGGCCGGCAAGATCGCCGGTAGCGGCGGCGCTGGCGGCCACGGCGGCTCCGGTGGCAGCGGCGATCTTGCTGGAAAGGCGGGACCGGGCACCATCAGCGGCACCTCCGGTGCCGGCCAGAACGGCGCAGTCGGCGGTAACGCCGGCACCGACGGCAACGGTGTTCCGGGCCAAACGGCACCTGGGCTGGGCGTCGCGAACGGTCCGACACCCGCAGTCGGCCCAGCGGGCGGCAACGGCGGCATCGGCGCCCCGACCAACCCATAACCGACAGGGAGGCGACACAAGGGAGAGGCCCGCTTCGGCGGGCCTCTCTTTTGTGGTCCGTCCGACGGCCCTCACCGAAAGCCGGACCGCCGCGCCGAACTGGCTGCCTCGCTGCCGCTGCGGTCCAGCGCCGACAGCACCTGATCGATGAAGCCTTGTTCCTACCACTCACCTGGTCGATTGCCAGCGGTGAGCATCCGCAGACAGTTAATATGTGCCGACATCCGAGGGCTCGATTGCCCAACGCCACAAGGTAAAAGGGGCGCCATGCCAGCCATCCACTTCATCTCGGGCCTGCCGCGTTCCGGCTCGACCCTGCTGGCGGCACTATTGCGACAGAACCCGCGTTTCCAGGCCGGTATGTCGGGTCCGCTGGCCGGCCTGTTCGGCGCCCTGCTCAGCGAGATGAGCGCGCGCAACGAGTTTTCGGTGTTCATCGACGACGCCAAACGCGAGCGCATCCTGCATGGGTTGTTCGACAACTACTACGCCGACTCCGCCGCCCAGGTGATCTTTGACACCAACCGCTTCTGGTGCGCGTGGATGCCGGCGATTGGCAAGCTGTTTCCCGACGCGAAAGTGATTGCCTGCGTGCGCGACCTGCCGTGGGTGGTCGACAGCATCGAGCGGCTGGTCCAGCGCAACGTCTTCAGCCCGTCATCGATCTTCAACTACAGCTCCGGCGGCACGGTCTATACCCGCGCCAATGGTGTGGTCGGGTGCCGACGGCATGGTCGGCGCTCCCTACGATGCGCTCAAGCAGGCCTGCTTCGGCGCGCAGAAGGATCGCCTGCTGCTGGTCCAGTATGAAACCCTGACCACCGACCCGGCCAAGACGATGCACGCCATCTACGCGTTTATCGGCGAGCCGTCCTTCGAGCACGACTTCGACCACGTCGATTACGACGTCACCGACTTCGACGAACGTGCCGGCACTCCCGGGCTGCACACCGTGGGCCACACGGTCAAAGCCGAGCCGCGTGCGAGCTTGCTGCCGCCGGACCTGTTCAACCGTTTTGTCAACGACGCGTTCTGGCGCGATCCGAAGAATATTCCCGAGGGGCTGCAGGTCGTCTGAAGTCGATCTGCCTGAAAGCTGTTGTGGCAAAGCTGAAACTCAGCGTGATCTTCGGTGCGCACGAGTGGTTCACCGCGAAGGAGTGGGTGCAGAAGTGAGCGATGATCCGCAAGCCGACGTTGTGTCCCGCCAGTACGAGCGGTACCGGTACCCGCAACCGATACAGAACCTCGAGGCATGGCTCGCCGGCAACTGGCAATGGTTCGACCCCAGCCACGCACACCGGATGTTGTGGCCCGACCGGGAATACAGGCCCGACCTTGACATCTTAATTGCGGGCTGCGGCACCAACCAGGCAGCGGTCTTCGCGTTCACCAACCCGGATGCCAAAGTGGTGGCGGTCGATGTCAGCCAGCCGTCACTGGATCATCACCAGCATCTCAAAGACAAGTACGGGCTGGACAACCTGGAGTTGCATCGGCTTCCGATCGAGGAATTGCCAACGCTGGACCTCGACTTCGACCTGATCGTGTCGACCGGCGTACTGCATCACCTCGCCGATCCGCAAGCAGGAATGAATGCCGTAGCCAGTTGTCTGCGACCCGAGGGCGTCATCGGCGCGATGCTCTATGCGAAGTACGGTCGCTTCGGAATCGGATTGCTACAGTCAGTCTTTCGCGACATGGGGCTGGAGCAGAACGAGTCATCGATCGCGCTGGTACGTCACACGCTTTCACTGCTGCCGGCCGATCACCCGGCGCAACCTTATCTGCGGGTCGCGACGGAGTTGCAGTTCGATGAGGCGCTGGTGGATACGTTTCTACCGGGCCGCGAGCGCAGTCACACCGTGGACGACTGCATCGACCTTGTCACGAAGGCCGGGCTCGTGTTCCAGGGATGGCTCCATAAAGCGCCCTACTATGCCCACCAAATATTCGCAGCGCCCACCGACGTCTATCCAGCGATCAACGCGTTGCCCGAACCGACGCTGTGGTCGGTGATGGAGCGTATCCAGTCGGTCAACGCGTGCCACTTCTTTATGGCATGTCGTCCCGAGCGGCCGAAAGAGTCTTACACGATCGACTTCTCGGCCCAGACAGTGCCTGGATTACGTTCCGTCGATGCGGATGCGCTGCGGGCTTTCCGGCGAGGAGATCTTCCGCCCGGATTGGCGAGTTCGTCTCAATTCGGCTCAGCTGCCTTTCGTGCAACATGTCGATGGTCGGCGCACGATTCGAGACATTGCCGCGTCCCTGCGCTGGGAGGCTTCGCCGCGGGGCAGGTCTGCCGACGTAGAGAACTTCGCTCGCACCCTCTTCGAATCCCTATGGCGCCTCGATTTCCTGTCGATGGCTCTGAACCCGGATTCGCAACGCTGAAGCGGTGACCGTACGCGGCCAAGGTGCCGCCCTTGCCACCGGCGGCCAGGCGCTGCGTCACAGCCTGCCGCTCAGGCGTCAACGCAGCCATACCTGAGAAACACCGCACAGCGTATTTACGCTCAGCTCGAACGGTTTCAAACCCTAGAGCTATCGGTAGGTACTGAAATAAAGGCCTTTGGTCTGCGTTAATGCCGACCATTTGAAATCTCGGGAAAATCTTTCCGGAAAGTTGGACGTTCCGTCTACGCGAACGTCAGTTAAGCAGTAACTTAACAAAACCTGAGACGTTAACTCGTGTCTAGCAAAGGGGCTGGGGACATGGCTGGTCAGCACTCAAAGAAGAATCGGCGGGCTAAGGGGAAGGCTCGGCGTCGGGCGGCGTTTGGGCTGGGTGGTTCTGCCAGCGCGTTTTTGGCGTTGGGGCTGGGCCCGTTGGCCAGCGCTCCCCCGGCCCATGCCGATGGGTTGGATGCGATCATCGATCCGGTCATCAACTCGATCTTGAGTTCGGTGACGAGCTTTGACGCTCTGCTCGGCATCGACCCAACTACCGGCCTGGACCTGGCGACGAGCTTTGACGCTCTGCTTGGTATCGACCCGACTACCGGTCTGGACTTGGCGTTGCCCTCGGCTGACGTTGCGTCGGCGGTCCCCTCGGGCTGGGAGGCGCTGTTCGGCGACTTCTCCAACCCGGCCGGCGATGTCGGCACGGCGGCTTCGGCGACTGATTCGGCGACGAGCACCTTCTGGCAGGGCCTGGAGCAGTACTGGATTAACTCCTCGTTCGGTCAGCAGGTCGACACCTCACTGAACTCCTGGTTCGCCCAGGTCGACCCGGCCGCATCCTCGGCCTCGGGCGCGCTGTGGGTTTATCTGCAACGGCGCCGACGGTATCGGCGGTGGCTCGCTGACCGCGGCCGATGGTGAAGGCGGCGGCATCTTCTTCGGTAACGGCGGCAACGGCGCCACCGACCTACTGGGCCAGGGCGGCACCGGTGGTGACGCGGGTTATTGGGGCAACGGCGGTGACGGCGGGATCGGCACTGACGGCGGGTTCGGCGGCGACGGCGGTAACGCCGGGCTGTTCTTCGGCAACGCCGGTAACGGAGGCGACGGCGGCGCAGGTGTGGCCGGCGGCATCGGCGAGCTCGGCGGTAACGGCGGCGACGGCGGTAACGCCGGCGCCGTGGGCTCGCTGAACTTCTTCGGCAACGGCGGTTCGGGCGGCGACGGCGGGATCGGCGGCACCGGCGGCGCCGGCGCGAGCGGGACGACTGGTTCGACCGGGGTAGCCGGTGTGGCTAACGGCGTCGGCGGCAACGGCGGCCAGGGCGGCGTAGGCGAAAACGGTGGCCACGGTGGTAGCGGTGGTGACGCCACCAAGGGCGGCCTGTTCGGCACCACCGGTGTCAACGGCAACGGCGGTAACGGCGGGGCCGGCGGCTACGCGGGTGCCGGTGGCAACGGCGGCGACGGCGCTGACGGGGTCTGGGGCCTGGCCGGCGATCACGGCGTCAACGGCGCTGGCGGGGCCGGCGGCAACGGCGGCACCCCGGGCACGGTCGGCGGTAGCGGCGGCGGCGGTGGCGCTGCGGGCACCGGCGGCACCGGCGGTGTCAACGGCCTCACCGGCGGCAACGGCGGCGCCAGCACCATCGGCGGCGACGGCGGTAACGGTGGCGACGGCGCCACCGGTGACTTCACCGTCGCGGCCAGCGGCGGCAACGGCGGCCTGGGCGGCGACGGCGGTAACGGCGCAGTCGGCTTCTCCGACAACGGCGGCGCAGCCGGTAACGGCGGCGACGGCGCCCAAGGCACCGCAACCCACCTCACCGGCGGCAACGGCGGCCAAGGAGGGATCGGCGGCAACGCCGGCACCAACGGCGACGGCGGCGCCGGTGGTAACGGCGGCATCGGCGGCCAGGGCTACAACGGCGCCAACGGCATCACCGGAGCCCTGGGCAAGGGCACCGACGGCGTCGACGGCGGCAACGGCGGCCTGGGCGGTAACGGCGGCGCGGTGGTCTGGGCGGCACCGTCTCCGGTAACGGCGGCGCCGGCGGCACCGGCGGCGTCGGTGGCACCGGCGGCAACGGCGGCAACGGCGGCAACGGCGGCAACGGCGTGGCGCCGTCCCCACCCCGGTCGAGGCCGCAGCGATGAACTCCAGCAGCACCGGCGCCTACGGCGGAAACGGCGGCGACGCCGGTAACGGCGGCACCGGCGGTAACGGCGGTGTCGGCGGCGCGGCCAACAACGGTTCCGGCAGCCAAGGCGTCGACGGCAACGGCGGCCAGGGCGGCGACGCCGGCCAGGCCGGCAACGGCGGCAACGGCGGCAACGGCTACAGCCCGACCGGCACCATCCCGGGCCCCGGTGGGAACGGCGGCGACGGCGGCAACGGCGGTGACGCCGGTGCAGCCGGCAACGGCGGCGCCGCAGGCGGCGCCACCGGCAGCGCAGGCGGATCAGGAGCAACCGGCACCGGCGGCGACGGCGGCAACGGCGGCCAGGGCGGCAACGCCAACGGAGCCGGGAGCGGCGCGATTGTCAGGGCCTATCTCTTCGGCGGCAATGCCGGTAACGGCTTCGACGGCGGCGACGGCGGTAACGGCGGAGCAGGCGGCGGCGGCGGGATCGGCGTCGGCAATGGCGGCCTGGGCGGAGACGGCGGCCAAGGTGGTGTCGGCAGCAACGGCGCCGACGGCACGTCCATCACACCGGCAATGGCGGCAACGGCGGCGACGGTGGCTACGGCGGCAACGGCGGCTCGGGCGGCGACAGTGGCGCACTCGGTGGGAACGGCGGGGCCGGCGGCGCCGCCGGCAACGGCGGGGCAGCCGGCAACGGCGGCAATCCCTTCCAGGCCACCGGCAACGTGACAGCGACCCGCGGCTTCAACGGCGGCTACGGCGGTTACGGCGGCTACGGCGGTGACGGCGGCGCCGGCGGTAACGCCATCGCCACCAACGGGGCGTCCGGCACCGGTGGGGCAGGCGGGGCTGCGGGCATCGGCGGTGCCGGCGGCAACGGCGCGGCCGGCTCCAACGCGCTCGACAACGGCGGCGGTGGCGGCGTTATCAACGCCAACGCCATGCTCAACAATCAAAACGGCGGCAACGGCGGTGGCGGCGGCTACGGCGGTAACGGCGGCCACGGCGGGTTCGGCGGCTACGGTTCGGGTTCCGGCGCTGGCGGTAATGCCGCCGACGGCGGAGCGGGAGGCCAGGGCGGCAACGGCGCCGACGGCGGCAGCTCGGTGGGCACTGGCACCGGCGGCACTGGCGGTTACGCGGGCAACGGCGGTAACGGTGGCTACGGCGGCGGCGCCGGCAACAGCGGCACCCTGGGTGGCAACGGCGGCATTAACGGTAACGGCGGGGCCGGCGGCAACGCCGGATCCGCGGGCAACGGCGGCAACGCCACCGGCACCGGCAACGGCGGCAACGGCGGCTACGGCGGCGACGGCGGCAGAGGCGGCAACGGCGGCGGTGGTGCTCCTGCGAGGCAATTTGCTGACGCCACTGCCGCGTTGCGGCTGCCGGACATGGCAACGGCGGCTGGGTCCACCGGTAACGGCGGGGCCGGCGGTGACGGCGGCGTCGGCGGTAACGGCAGCGCCGGCGGCGCGGGCGGCAACGGCGGCGCAGGCGTCGGCTCAACACCCGGCGGCGACGGCGGCTACGGCAGGCGCCGGCGGCAACGCCGGCGCGGGCGGCTACGGCGGCCACGGCGGCCTCGCGTTCGGTTCCGGCAACGGCGGCGCCGGTGGTGACGGCGGCAACGCCGGAACCGCCGGCAACGGCGGCGCCGGCGGCACCGGCGGGGCGGCCGGTGATAGCGGGGGCACCGGTGGTTACGGCGGTGACGGCGGTACCGGCGGGGGCACGGCCGCCGGCGGCGGCGGCGGTCACGGCGGTGCTTCAGCCGGCTCCGGCACCGGCGGGGCCGGCGGTAACGGCGGCAACGCCGGCACCGGCGGGACAGGCGGCACCGGCGGCGCAGGCGGGGCGGCCAGCAACGCCTTCGGCGGCGGCAACGGCGGCGACGGCGGCGAGGGCGGTTACGGCGGGGCATGCGGCTTACGGCGGCAACGGCGGCGGCGGGGGATTTGCCGGGCCCGGTGGCACCGGCGGCAACGGCGGTAACGGCGGTGACGCGGGCATCGGCGGCGCCGGCGGCACCGGCGGGCCCGGCGGGATCGGCGGCAACGGTCCCGGGGCCGGTACCGCCGGCGGCCCCGGCGGCGGCGGCAACGGCGCTCCCGGCGGCTATGGCGGGTACGGCGGCAACGGCGGCGGCATCCTCTCCGGTGGCGGTGTCATCGCCAACAGCAACAGCAGCATCGGCACCATCGGCAGCAGCGGCGTCGGCACCATCGGCAACGGCGGTAACGGAGCAGACGGCGGCGTCGGCGGTAACGGCGGGGCTAACGGTGCGGGCACCCCCGGCACCACAGCGCCTGGGCTGGGGGTCGCAGGCGGCCCAACCGCCGGCGAACCCGGTACCGCCGGCGGCCCATCCACCGGCGGCTCCGCCGGCCAACCCGGCACATTCAGCGATAACGCAGCAGCGATCCGCGCCGGCCTCGGCGGGGCCGGCGGCAGAGCCGGCATCGGCGGCGAAGGAGCCCTCGGCTTGCGCAGGGAATAAGGGAGGCAACACAATTGGAGAGGCCCGCCTTCGGCGGGCCTCTCCGCTGTGTTCGACCAACGCGCATCTGCGGTCGCGACCCCTACACCGAATTACGCCGCCACGTAGGAATATCGACAAGAATTGGCGCTCGATAGCATCTTCTGCTCAACCAACATATCCACGTGAGCCCAGCACAATCAGTCCACTGGCAAGAAGACAGCAGCTGGCCTTGCGCACGGCAGACCCGATGCGGCCGAAGTCATTTCGGCAATGCTTCACCAACGTCAACGTTGCGCGATATCCTCACCCAATGTCAGATAGGCCTAGTAGCAAGTCCGCCCACGCGGAAACTCCTAAGCAGTCTTCCATTAGCGAAGAGTCTGCTTCCAAGAAACCTGTCCCCTTCCCAAGCGCGGCGGGCCCGTCAAGGTGGCCCGTCTACGCGGCCTTGGCGATCGCCTTGGTCGCGGCGGTCCTCGCCGGCCTGGCGTATTTCCACCCGGCGCACAACAAAGCCTTGGCACCCCAGCAAGGCGGCGACGCGAAAGCGAACGTCTGCGCGGCCTACAAGTCGCCCACCGGTCGGTGGTCATCAACACCCACATGCAAAGCCCGAACCCGAACGACCCGGTTGCCGAGCTTGCGGTGGCCACCAACGCACGCTTGGCCCTCATCGGCGGCGGCGCTTACCTGGAAGGCCGCGTCGAGGCGAACACCGCAGCGCCAACTGATCTCGCCAACGCGGTCAACTCCTTCGCCAACACGGTTGAACAGCTGGGCATCAACTACATGGTTAACGCGGGTGCGGAGGCTCAAGATCCGCTACGGAAAGATCTGGATTCCCAGATCACCCAGCTCGACAAGATGTGCGCATAGCCAGCGGTCGATTTGGCCGGCTTAACCTCTAGCCGATGCCGGCCTTTTGGTAGACGAGCCAGCGCAGCTCGATCGGGCACGCCTCAGGCTCGACATCGAACACGTCGAGACCACTGGCCCAACCCTCGTACCAGCCGGTGGGCGGCCAACCCTCCGCCGGCAGGTGGGTCTTTTCGTAGTCATAGACCGAGTCATCACCTACGAGCACGAGCGGCAGCACGCCCGCCGCACTTGCCAGCTCATCCCGGGTGAAGATCGCGTTATAAACCTGCTGCCCCAGTTCCCGCGCGGCGTTGTCGGGGATATAGCCGGGGCGGGGCAGGAAAGTGTTGAAGACGAAGCGTCCGCCGGGCGCCAGACAACGGGCGGCCAGTTCGAACATGTCACGCAACTGCTCCGCCGTCCGAAAGTCGGGCACGACTTCCGAAAGCACAATCAGCTGGTAATCCCGGCGCAGGTCATCCATCGAGGCGAAGACGTCGCGCTGGATGACGCGGACGTCGAGGGCTTCCCGTTGGGCTTCGGCACGAATAATGTCGGCGAACTTCGGGGTCACTTCGACCGCGTCCACCGGGTGGCCGCGCCGAGCCAGAGCAAGGCCGTTACGCCCAGTTCCGGCGCCTAGGTCAAGCACCCGAAAGGTTCTGGGGTCGGCCGCTTCGCCGGCCAGCGCGCACACCCGCGCGTCGGGTTCCTTACCGAATAGCGGCGGCTGGCGTGTGTCAACCCAGAAATCATAAACGCTTGCGATTGTCTGCCATTCCGCTCTGACGTGGTAGTTCACCACCTTGCCGATGGGATACTCGTATGAGATGACGATTTTCGATCGTTGGGAGTTCGCGTAGGCCTCGGCCAACTGGCCCTCCATCACCGTCTTGAGCTCGGCGAGTTCGTCGGCGTTGAATTGGCAGCCCATAGCGGCGAAGATCGTGTCGCACATCTTGACGTATTCATCGATCATCCCCGGCACGGCGGGTAGCGTGAGCTGCCCGTTAGCCGCCGATGCGCGAAACAATCGCCGGGCCATCGCCTCGCGCATCATTGTCGGATCGATGGATCTGAGGGCTGGATCGTCCATCAGATACTTCTACACCACCAGATCCGTCGACGGAGCTGGATCGAGCGGTGAATGTAGGTTTGCGAACGTTATCGGCGGATGACCACGGCGTCAACCAAAAATTGAGAGATTCGACGGAACACGTTTTGATCTAAGGCATTTCAGCCTCAGCTGTGAGCAGGACTGCCCGCAGTCTTGCGAAAGCCGTTAACTGCTCGGCCAATACGGTCGAGCGATTCTCATTCGCCGCCCTCGCACGCGCTGAGCTGTACTGACCGATCGCGGTCCTCAGCTGCCGAAATGATCTGGCTCAATCCCACTACCGCACAGCAGTGTTCACGCATACTAGGGAGCATGCGAATAAGCGGGGCATTCCTGGCCGAGAAGGTCGAGGCGGTAAGCAACAAGCTCAATGTAACGGGCGGGGTGATCTCCAAGTACAAGGTCGGCCGCGACCGAGTAGCGCAGTTTGACATCGTGGTGTTGACACAAGGGGACGCCGAGGGTGCAGATCGCCTGATCGTCATCGAGGTCTCGCCACCCGGCGGTGGAGAACCCCTGCATATGCACCGCGAGCTGCCTGCCAATTTGACGAACGCCGAGGTGGGCTTTGCATGCTTCCAATTCAAACTTACGTTGAATCTGAACGGTCGGTGGACCGTTGACGCTGAAGGGCGGAGCAGGAGACCGTATCGCTTCCACTCACGGTAAGTGGTCCATCTCCGCGCTAGGTAACCAATAACTCCCTTTGAATTCGGGCGTTTGACGACCCGGCCCTGGTTGTGGAACTACGTTGACGAGAACGAGGAGAATCCGCTGCTCACACGGAGGTAGACCAATGGCTCGTCGCAGCTATGGCGCACGAGATGGCCAAGCACACAAAGTTATTGACGTCGCAAGCCTGACTACGGGCGCCAGCGTGACGCTGGCCGCGGCAATGATTGCTCTGGGCGCCGCATCCACTGCGTGCAGCCACATCGTCAGCGGCGTAGCAGTCGTGCATCCCGGCAGTGCCGGCTTCGCAGCCGACGATCCGAGCAACGGCGGCAACGGCGACGACGGCGCGCCCGGAAGCAACGGCGCCGGCGGCGCAGGGGGCAAAGGTGGGGCCGGCGGTAGAGGCGGGGCCGGGGGCCATGGAGGCCGCGGCGGCAACGGCGGCGCAGGTGGCCAGGGCGGCGCACCCGGGTCCGGCGGGCTGCCCGGCCAGGGTGGCGCCGGTGGCGCACCCGGTCCCGGCGGGCTGCCCGGCGAACCCGGGCAGCCTGGAGAGCCCGGCCAACCCGGCTGAGATCGGCAGCGTCAGGCTCGGGCCGGGCTCTGGACGCGCGAGGGATCGTGAGGATAGATGACCAGCCCGGTCAACAGTGCAAAGTTTGCCCGCGCGGATCGTGGCGCGCTGTCCGTCAAGGACATCGGCCGACTGTTGCTGCGCTGCGCCGACCGGTCCGGACTGGTGGCAGCGGTCACCACGTTCCTGACTTCCGCGGGCGCCAACATCATCTCGCTGGACCAGCACTCAACGGAGCAGCACGACGGAATGTTCATGCAACGCACGGTCTTTCACCTGTCGGGCCTGGCAGCCGTGCGTGACGATCTGGCCCGCGACTTCGCCGAGCAGGTGGCCGAGAAGTTCGGGATGGATTTTCGGCTCACCGAGGCGGCAAAGCCCAAACGCGTCGCGATCATGGCGTCAAAGGAAGACCACTGCCTGTTGGATCTGTTGTGGCGCAACCGCCGCGGCGATCTCGATATGTCGGTGGCGATGGTGATCGCCAACCATCCCGACCTGGCCGACCAAGTACGCGCATTCGGCACGCCGTTCATCTATATCCCGGCCACCAAAGAGCTCCGCGATGATGCCGAACGGCGTCAGCTTGAATTACTTTGCGGTAACGTCGATCTCGTAGTGTTGGCACGCTATATGCAAATTCTCACGCAGAATTTCCTCGACGAGGTCGGCTGCCCAGTGATCAATATCCACCACTCGTTCCTTCCGGCGTTCATCGGCGCCGCGCCGTACCGGCGGGCCAAGGAGCGAGGTGTCAAGCTCGTCGGCGCGACCGCTCATTACGTGACCGAGGAGCTCGACGATGGCCCGATCATCGAGCAGGACGTCGTCCGGGTGGACCACCGTCACACCGTCGAGGATTTGGTGCGGCTGGGCGCCGACGTCGAACGCGCCACATTGTCTCGTGCCGTGCGGTGGCACTGTGAGGACCGCGTCATCCAATACGGCAACCAGACGGTCATCTTCTGACGCATCCCCCAGCCGGCATCGGCTAGATAACCGCGCGGACCCAGCAAAGCTGTTACTTTAACCGGACTATTCATCCCGCGCCGCAGTGCGGTCATGCCGAAAGGTTGCGCATGGGGACAGTGCTGCTCGTGCTTGCTGCGGTGCTGTTCATCGCGGCGGTCTTCGTCTTCATCATGGCGCTGCGTCGCCCGAAGAAACCGAGCGGCGGCCGCCAGGATCCGCTCGCGTTCACCTCGGCGGCACCGCAATTCGGGCCCCGCCAGCTCGGGCCCGGCGCGATCGTCAGCCACGGCGGCATCGACTACGTCGTGCGCGGCTCGGTCACCTACCGCGAGGGCCCGTTCGTCTGGTGGGAACACCTGTTAGAAGGCGGTGACGAGCCGATCTGGTTCAGCGTCGAAGACGACGACGGGCGGCTCGAACTCGCAATGTGGACGGCCCGCAAGGACCTGCAGCTGCAGCCGGGCGGCCAGCACGTCGTCGACGGCGTGACCTACAACGAGTCGGAGCGCGGGCACGCCGGCTACACCACCGAGGGCACCACGGGCTTGCCCACCGGCGGCGAGATGGACTTCGTCGACTACACCAGCGCCGACAAGACGGCGTTGCTCTCCTTCGAGCGCTGGGCGCCGGAAACGCCATGGGAGGTGTCGACCGGCAAATCGGTTGTGACCGGCGAGCTCACCGTGTACCCGGCCCCGCCGCCGGCATCCGAGTAGGGCCACCTTCAGTGCCCCTTCATCACCTGTCGGTCATCCCTGTCGACGTCCGCGGCTGCGAGCTTGGGCTGGCGCTCAACAGCCCGGCCCCGCTCCCGCTGGCCACCTGTCGGCTGGAGCACCCCGACGGTGGCGCGCTGGTGCTGGGCGTCTTGGGCGCCTCGCACGTCGTCACCGTCGAGCATCCCGATACCGTGTTCTCCGAACAGGTTTCGTGCGACCTCGACGGCGATCTCCCCGATCGGTCGCAGGCACCGGGTTATCACCTCGAGTCGCGGATCGACCTCCACGACGAGTCCGCGTTCCGTCAGCTCGCCGATCGACTGCGCGAACACTGCGCAACCGAGAACGGCTGGCTCGGAGGCACATTCCCGGGTGACGATGCCGCGCTCACCGCGCTTGCCGCCGCGCCCGACGGTGCCGGCTGGCGTTGGCAGACCTGGCACCTCTACCCCACCCCGACCGGGGGCACCGTCGTCCACACCACCAGCCGGTGGCGACCATGAGCCGCAACGGATTGTTCGTGATGGCACTGGGGCTTGCCGCGTCGTCGATACTCAGCCTGGTTCTCGGAATATCGCTGCAGCACAAGGATATCCGTTCCTACATCGCCTCGCATTACCAGGAGTATTCCCGCGACGCGGGCGGCACCCGGTACCTGTGCACGGGATCGCCCAGTCAGGTGGCCAACACGCTCACCGGGTATCAGAGCCCGGCGGCGAGCGCCGCCAACGGCGGCACCCAGTACCTGCGCTACGACGACGCCATCGTGTCGGTCGGCGCGGACGGCACACACCCGTGCAGCATCCGGGTCGAGGACTTGGCCGCCGGTTACAGCCACGGGTCGTTCATTTTCCTCGGCCCCGGCTTCTATCCCGGCTCACCCTCCCATGGTTCGGGTGGCAGCACAGGCGGCCCGGGCGGAACCAAATGACCCCTAACCGAACGCAACACGCGTAGGAGCGAAAAGGAGACAGTCATGTACCTTGCCGTCGAGTTGGGATCCATCGACCTCAATCCGGTGTTCAAAGGCGCACTCGCCACCATTTTGTACTTCCTGGTCGGCACCGCCGTCCTGATCCTCGGCTTCGTCGTGGTCGACGTGCTGACCCCGGGGAAGCTAAGGCAGCTGGTCTTCATCGATCGCCGCCCCAACGCCGTGATGCTTGCCTGCGCCAACTACATTGCGCTGGCCGCCGTCATCATCAGCGCGATCACGAACAGTTACAGCCAACTCGGTCAGGGGCTGGTGGGCGTGGCGGTGTATGGGACCATGGGCGTCGTCCTGCAAGGAGTCGCAATATTGGCCATGCACTTCGTGATTCCGGGTGATTTCCATGAACACATTGACGAACCCGAGTTGCATCCGGCGGCGTTCGCCACGGCCGTGATGCTGCTGGCCGTGGGAGGAGTGACCGCTGCCGCGCTGTCATGACATCGACTGAGCAGCAGCCTGATTCCCCAACCCACGAACCGGCCAGGCCCACCCGCTGGCGAGCGGTGTTGCTCGCCTCGGTCGCCGCGTGTGCGGCGTGCGGCATCGTCTACGAACTGGCGCTGCTGACCCTGTCAACGAGTCTGAACGGCGGCGGCATCGTCGCCACCTCATTGATTGTCGCGGGCTACATCGCCGCCCTGGGCGCCGGGGCACTACTGGTCAAACCACTATTACATTGGGCGGCAATCGCTTTCGTCGCAGTCGAGGCTGTGTTGGCCATCGTCGGCGGGCTGTCTGCTGCCGCGCTGTATGTGATGTTCTCCTTCGTCGGCGGGTCGCTGCTGATGTTGGCAGCTGGGCACCGCGCTGATCGGCGCGCTGGTCGGCGCCGAAGTGCCGCTGTTGATGACCCTGCTGCAGCAGGGCCGCACCGCTGGAGCCACCGACACTGGCCGGACCCTGGCCAATCTCAACGCCGCGGACTATCTGGGCGCGTTGCTCGGCGGGCTGGCGTGGCCGTTCGTTCTGCTACCCCACCTGGGCATGATCCGCGGTGCCGCTGCCACCGGCATCATCAATCTGCTTGCCGCTACTGTCGTTTCGATCTTTCTGCTGCGACGGGTGGTGAGCACCCGACAACTCATCATGGCTCTCGGCGCGCTGGGTCTGGCGCTGGCGCTACTCGCCGTCCTACTGATCCGCGCCCAGGACATCGAAACGACCAGCCGTCAGCGGCTTTACTCCGACCCGATCATCGCCTTCCGGCAGTCGGCGTATCAGGAGATCGTGGTCACCCGCCGCGGGAACGACATGCGCCTCTATCTCGACGGTGGTCTGCAGTTCTCCACCCGCGACGAGTACCGCTACACCGAGAGCCTGGTCTACCCCGCACTGGGCGCCGGAGCGCGGTCGGTGCTCGTGCTGGGTGGCGGCGACGGCCTGGCGGCGCGCGAACTGCTACGTGCACCCGGCGTCGAGAACATCGTGCAGATCGAACTCGACCCCGCTGTCATCGAATTGGCGCGCAGCACAATGCGTTCCGCGAACGGCGGTTCGCTGGACAATCCACGGGTGCACATCGTGACCGGCGATGCCATGACGTGGCTGCGGAGCGCGAAGGCGCCGTCCTTCGATGCCGTCATCGTCGACCTACCCGATCCCGATACTCCGGTGCTGGGCCGGCTGTACTCCACCGAGTTCTACGCGTTGGTGTCGCGCGTGCTCGCGCCCAACGGGCTGATGGTGGTGCAGTCGGGCAGCCCATATTCGACCCAAACAGCGTTCTGGCGCACGGTTTCCACCATCACCGCCGCCGGATACGCGGTCACGCCGTATCACGTCTACGTGCCCACCTTCGGCGACTGGGGATTCGCGCTCGCGCGCCGGGGCGACAAGGCGCCCCATCCGACGCTGCCGCTCAACGCCCCGTCGCTGCGCTTCCTCGACAAGTCGGTGCTCGAGGCCGCGACCGTATTCGCTCCCGATGTGCAACCGCGCACGTTAGAGCCGTCGACGCTGGAACACCCGCGCATCGTCGAAGACATGCGCCACGGATACGACTAGTTACGCCGAGATCGACGGCAGCGCGAGAAACCGCGAGAGGGCAGCACGCTGGCGTCGATCTGGGTGCCAGCCACGGAGGAACAGATATGACACCGACCCCGGGTCGGCCACACTGCCGCCGTTGCGGGTCAGCGCCACCCGTACCTCGCTGCCGCACGGTTGCGGTTGTCGATCAGACACTCGATCAGCACGGCGACGCCGTTGGGCCCGTAGCCCTCGTAGGTGATGGTCTGGTAATCGGCGCCACCGGCCTCTTCGCCACCGCCGCGTTTGCGGGCCCGCTCGATGTTGTCGTTGGGCACCGAGTTTTTCTTCGCCTTCTGGATGGCGTCGTACAACGTCGGGTTACCCGCCGGATCACCGCCGCCGACGCGGGCCGCGAACCTCGACGTTGATCAGTCGGGCGAAGTTCTTGCCGCGACGCGCGTCGACGACGCCTTCTTGTGCTTGGTGGCGGCCCACGTGGAATGGCCGCTCATCGGTCTACGACCTCTTCTGTTGCTCTAAAAAATCGCCTGCCGGGTCTACGTTGACGCCGGGAACCCCTTGACCAGTCGCACCTCAGCTTCCCAAGCGCCACAGAAATCTCTGGGTAATGGCGATGTGCCCACCTCTGAGCGACAACTTCCGAATACGCGAAAACTCGGTTGTCGCTCAGAGGCGGGCATTCGAGCCCAGCGCGGCGAGAAACTGGTTGTAATTGACCCCATTGCTGATTAATGACCAAGAAATCCCTGAGTCCTCAGGCGGCCGACCCTTTGCTCCTAGTCGGCGCCGAGGCCAGCAGTTGGGTTGGCTGCTCATCAGCATGGCATGCAGTATTTAGCCTGGTTAGCCTTGGTTTCAGACGCTCAAGCCGATATCTGTGATCGCCCGCAATCGACTCAGTCCCAAAATTTTTCTATTTTCACTCATTGGTATTACTTAAGGTTTACGTTAATACCGCCTAAGAAATGATTTGCCCTTCCCGGGAAGGCATGGCATGGCCGGTCAGCATCGCAAACGGAACCGTAAAGCAAGCAATGCGAAGGCTCACCGTCGTCGCCGGGTAGTCGGCCTCGGTGGTAGTGCCGGGGCGTTCTTGGCGTTTGGGCTCTACCCGCTAGCGGGGGCGCCAACGGCCAAGGCCGATGCCTTCGACGACATCCTGGACATGGCCGTCAGGCTCGGCCGTCAGTTCGGCAGTGACTTCGGTCAACCCGGTGGATTTCTTGGACGCCGGTGTGTTCAGCGGGTTGCTGACGGATTTGAGCACCCCGGCTGGGTGGGACACGTTGATCGCGGATTTCAGCAACCCCAGCAGTTTTGACGCGGCGCTCTCGGGAGCAGCTCCGGCAGCTTCCGACGCCGGCACTGCAGCGTCGGCGGCCGATTCGTCGACCAGCTTCTGGCAAGGACTCGAGCAGGACTGGACTTCGTTGACTCAGTCGGTCGACCACCAGGATTCCGCTGCGGTGCCCGGCTTGCCAATTTGCGGCACCGGTTTCGCCGATCTGTTCTGTAACGGCGCTAACGGAGTCGCGGGCGGCTCGCTGACGGCGGCCGATGGTGGAAACGGCGGGTTGATCTACGGCGACGGCGGCAATGGTGCCCCCGACGCACTCGGTCAAGGCGGCACCGGTGGCGACGCCGGCTGGTGGGGCAACGGCGGCGACGGCGGTAACGGCGCGGACGGCGGACTCGGTGGTGATGGTGGCACCGGCGGGTTGTTCTTCGGCAACGGCGGCGATGGCGGCACCGGCGGGACCGGGGTGGCCGGCGCTGATGGCACCTCGACCACGGCGGCCACGGTCGGTGATACCGGTGGGTCTGGCGGGGCCGGCGGCGGCGTGGGCTTCTTCAATTTCCTTGGGTCCGGCGGGTCCGGCGGCGATGGCGGGGTCGGCGGGGCCGGCGGCAACGGCGTGGCGGGTATGAACGGCGCGGCCGGGGTGTCCGGGGTCAGCGACGGCGCGGGCGGCAACGGCGGTGGCGGCGGGGTCGGCGGGGTCGGGGCCAACGGCGGGGCCGGCGGTACCGGCGGGAATGCCGGCACCGGCGGGCTGCTCGGCCACGCGGGGGCTAACGGCACCGGCGGTGACGGCGGAGTCGGCGGCACCGCCGGCCCGGGCGGTAACGGTGGTGCCGGCGCGACCGGGGCTGGGGAGTTGCGGGGGCCAACGGCGGCGGGGCCGGCGGGAACGGCGGCAACGGCGGTGACCCCGGCACGGCGGCGGCGGCCGGTGGGGCCGGCGGGGTCGGCCGGTACCGGCGGTACCGGCGGCACGTCGGCGACACGGGCGCTAGCGGCAGCCTGGCACCCAGCGGCGGTAACGGCGGGGCCGGCGGCGCCGGCGCGGCCGGCGACGTGGCCCAGCACCAACGGCGGCACCGGGCGGGGCCGGCGGCAACGGCGGCAACGGTACGGCAACGGCGGGGCCGGCGGCAACGGCGGTAACGGCGGGGTCGGCGCGGCCGGCGGAACGGCGCCGACCGCGGGCGCAACGGCGGCACCGGCGGCGACGGCGGGGCCGGCGGTAACGGCGGGGCCGGCGGTGCGGGCGGCTCGATCTCGGGTAACGGCGGGGCCGGCGGCAACGGCGGCACCGGCGCGGCCGGCGGCAACGGCGGCACCGGTGTGCACCGGGGCGGCCGGGGTGGCCGGCAGCGAACAACGGCGCCGGCGGCAACGGCGGTAACGGCGGCACCGGCGGGGCCGGCGGGTCCGGCGGGGCCGGCGGGGCCGGCGGCACCGCGCACCACGGCAGCGGCGGAGCCGGCGGGGCCGGCGGTAAGGCCGGCGATGGCGGCAACGGCGGGGCCGGTGCTGCCGGCACCGGCGGCGGCCGGCGCGGCCGGGGCCGGCGGCTAATCCGGCGGCCACCCCGGCGCCGGCGGCACCGGCGGCAACGGTGGGGCGGCGCGGCGCCGGCGGCGGCGGCGGGCACCGCGGGTCGGCGGCATCCCCGGCGCCAGCGGCCTACCGGCGCCGGTCACCACCGGCGGTAACGGCGGGGCCGGCGGGGCCGGCGGCAACCCCACCGCCGCGGGCGCCAACGGCGGTAACGGCGGGGCCGGCGGCAACGGCGGGACCGGTCGGCAACGGCGGGGCCGGCGGCACCGGCGGCAACGGCTGGGTCGGCGCGGCCGGCACCAACGGCGCCACCGCGGGCGGCAACGGCGGCAACGGCAGCGCCGGCGGGACCGGCGGCAACGGCGGCGGCCGGCGGGCCGGGCGGCTCGATCTCGGGTAACGGCGGGGCCGGCGGCAACGGCGGCGCCGGCGGCGACCGGCGGCGCCGGCGGTGACGGCGTCGACCGGGGCGGCCGGGGTGGCCGGCACCAACAACGGCGCCGGCGGCACCGGCGGTAACGGCGGCAACGGCGGCGGTCGGCGGGAGCGGCGGTAACGGCGGGGCCGGCGGCACCGCCGGCCACGGCAGCGCGGCGGCACGGCACCGGCGGTAACGGCGGCGACGGCGGCAACCGGCGGCAACGGCCGGGACGCCCGGCAACGGCGGGGCCGGCGCGGCCGGGACCGCCGGCCAGCCGCCAACGGCGGGGCCGGCGGCAACGGCGGCAACCCCGGCGCGGCGGCGGCGGTGCCGGCGGCGGCGGCGGCACCGGCGGCACCGGCGGCACGCCGGCACCACCGGCGCCAGCGGCGCACGCGGTCACCAGCGGCGGCAACGGCGGCGACGGCGGCACCGGCTACACCGCCACCGCCGCGGGCCTAACGGCGGCAACGGCGGGGCCGGCGGCACCGGCGGGTCGATCGGCAACGGCGGCACCGGCGGCACCGGCGGCTAGCGGTACCGCCGGCACCAACGCCACACGCCGGCAGCGTGCGGCAACGGCGGCGCCGGCGGCAACGGCGGCAGCCGGCGGCGGCGGCGGATCGGTCGGTAACGGCGGCAACGGCGGGACCGGCGGCGGCGGCGTCGGCGGCAACGGCGGCCACCGGAACCGGCGGCGCCGGCGGCGACGGCGGCAACGCCATCGGCGGCAACGGCTCCCGGCGGGGCCGGCGGCACCGGTGGCGGCGCCGACACCAACGGGACCGGAACCGTCACCGGCGGGGCCGGCGGGCTCGGCGGCACCGGCACCGGCACCGGCAGCGGCGGAAACGGCGGGTCGGGCGGGGCCGTCTACGCCGATGGCGCGGCGGCAAAGGCCTATGGCGGTGCCGGTGCACCCGGCACCCCCGGCCCCAAAACCGGCGGCGTGTACACCGGCCCCGGCGGGGCCGGCGGTAACGGCGGCCACGCAGCCATCAACAACTCCAGCGGCCGATACGCCGCCGTTGGCGGGACCGGTGGGGCCGGCGGTAACGGCACCAACGGCGGCGCGGGCGGCACCGGCGGCGGTTCGTTCGACGAAGGAGACTTCGAATCCGGAGGACGTCGCCCCCGGTGCCGGCGGGGCCGGCGGTAACGGCAGCACCGGCTACGGCGGCAACGGCGGGGCGGGCGGGTACGGCAGGGGCCTCGGTTTTCGCCCCCGTCCACGGCGGCAACGGCGGGGCCGGCGGTGATGGCGCCACCAACGGCGGCACCGGCGGGGCCGGGGGCACCGGGAACCTCCAGAGCGAGTCCACGGGCAACTCCGCCGGCGGCACCGGCGGCACCGGCGGCAACGCCACCGGCAGCAACGGCAACGGCGGCACCGGCGGCGCCGGCGGTGCCGCCAAGATCGAAGGGTCCGGAACCGCCGCCGGCGGTGCCCCCGGGCTCGGCGGCACCGGCACCGGCACCGGCAGCGGCGGCGAGGGCGGGGCCGGCGGCGGTGCGGCCACCTCCTACGGGAACGGATACGCCATCGGTCACGCCGGTGCGCCCGGCACTAACGGGCCCACCAGCGGCGGCGGGTACACCGGCCCAGGCGGGGCCGGCGGCGCCGGCGGCAACGCGAGCAGCGTTAACACCCATTACAGCGCGAACAACACCCACACGCCCGTCGCCGGGGGCGGCGGGGCCGGCGGTAACGGCACCGACGGCGGGGGGCGGCGCAGGTGGGAGTGCCTTCACCTCCGGGACCGGCAGCGTCACCCCGGGTGCCGGCGGGGCTGGCGGTGGGGGCAGCACCGGCTTCGGCGGGTACGGCGGGGTCGGCGGCAACGCCGAAATCAGCAACGCCGCCAACCCGAATAACGCCGTCGGCGCTGGCGGCGGGGCCGGCGGTCAGGGCGTCAGCAACGGCGGGCACGGCGGGGCCGGTGGCACCGCATCCATCGACAGCAACACCTCCACGACCAGCGCCACCGGCGGCACCGGCGGCACCGGCAGCAACGCCACCGGCGCAGGCGGTGTCGGCGGCATTGGCGGCACCGGCGGCCAGGCGACCACCAATGGAACCGGAGACGCTACCGGTGGCCAGGGTGGCAACGGCGGCCACGGCGGTTTGGCGGGGCCACCGCCCCCCAACGGCGGCAAGGGTGGCAACGGCGGCAACGCCTCCGCATCCGTCCCGGCCAACGCCGAAGGCGGCAACGGCGGCAACGGGGGTACCCCCGGACCCGGCGGTACCCCCGGCGCACCCGGCAACCCCGGAACAGGGTCATAACCAGGCGTCGACGCGGATCGGCCCCCGCCGAGGTCGCCCGATGACGGTGTATTTGCTCGGCGCCAAGGGTTTCCGCGTTCGCAGCGCGCCAGGTCCGCGAAACCCGGCGGGCTGATGCTGGTGCAGGCGGACAGCCCGTATTCAACTCAGATTGCGTTGGCCGCCGGCTGCGCGGTCACCCCCTACCACGTGCATGTCCCGACTTTCGGCGACTGGGGATTTGCCGTAGCGCGTCGCGGTGACTCGTCGCCGCGGCCCACGATGGCGCCCAGCGCGCCGCCCCTGCATTTCCTCAACCAATCGGTGCTCAACGCCGCGACGGTCTTCCCCGACGATGTGCGACCCCGCACACTCGATCCCTCAACGCTGGAACATCCGCGCGTCGTCGAGGACATGCGCCACGGCTACGATTAAGCGTACATGCGCATGCCATGTGCATGTACGCTTAATCGATGAGTGTTGCCATTCAGATCAAAGACGTTCCCGAAGAAGTGCGCGACGCCATCGCCGCACGTGCTGCGGCGCGAGGCCAGAGCACGCAGGTCTATTTGCGCGCACTCCTGGAGCGAGAGTTCCAGGCTGAACGCAACAAAACACTGCTCGAGAGCCTGTCGCGACACCGCAGTCTCGACCTCTGCGCCGAGGAGGTGGTTCAGGAGATTCGGCGTGGACGCGAGGGCGAGGAATGATCGTCGATCGACGCGAACGTCGCAGTCATGGCGTTGGTCAGCCCCGCGGCCGCGGGTGACTCTGCACGCACCGCGATGTCCGCCGACGATGACTGGATCGCTCCTGCCCACATGCCACTGGAAGTAATGCGCGCGTTGCATAAAGCCGTCCTCGGCGATCACCTGACCGCTGAGGACGCCGAGTCAGCGTTCCAGTCGCTCATCGCCATGCAATTCGAATTCGTCGGGACAGATCGCGGTCTGCTACAAGCGGTTTGGGCGATGCGCCACCGCATATCTGTATATGACGCCGCTTACCTTGCCGTAGCCGCCACGCAGGGCGCCCCGCTGGTCACCTTCGATGCCCGACTCGCCCGTGCCGCTGAACACGTGAAGCCCGATATTCGAGTTAACCTGCTAACCGCGTAGACCTCGCGTCGTCACTGGCCTACTCCTCGTCGAGCGCGGCCAACACCTCGTCGGACAGGTCGACGTTGGTGTAGACGTTCTGCACGTCGTCGCTGTCTTCCAGCGCGTCGACGAGCTTGAACACCTTGCGCGCGCCGTCGACGTCGACCGGCACGCTGACCGACGGCTGGAAGCTGGCCTCGGCCGAGTCGTAGTCGATGCCGGCGTCCTGCAGCGCGGTGCGCACCGCGACCAGATCGGTCGGCTCGGAGATGATCTCGAAGCTCGTCGCCGAGGTCGTTGACTTCTTCGGCGCCCGCCTCCAGCACCGCGGTCAGCACGTCGTCCTCGGTCAGGCCGTCCTTCTCCAGCGTGACGACGCCCTTGCGGGAGAACAGGTAGGACACCGACCCCGGGTCGGCCATGTTGCCGCCGTTGCGGGTCATCGCTATCCGGACCTCGCTGGCCGCGCGGTTGCGGTTGTCGGTCAGGCACTCGATCAGCACCGCGACGCCGTTGGGGCCGTAGCCCTCGTACATGATGGTCTGCCAGTCGGCGCCGCCGGCTTCCTCGCCGGCCCCACGCTTGCGGGCCCGTTCGATGTTGTCGTTGGGCACCGACGTCTTCTTGGCCTTCTGGATGGCGTCGTACAGCGTCGGGTTGCCCGCGGGGTCACCGCCACCGGTGCGCGCGGCGACCTCGATGTTCTTGATCAGCCGGGCGAACTCCTTGCCGCGGCGCGCGTCCTTGACGGCCTTCTGGTGCTTGGTGGTGGCCCACTTGGAATGGCCGCTCATCGGCTGTTACCTCTTCTGTCGCTCACAATTCGCCTGCCGAGTCTACGTGTGCGATCCGATCACGACGTCTCTGCGGCACCCTGCCTGACCAGCGGCAAGGAAACGCTGGTCGATCGATCTGCTCCGATCACCTCGTCGGCCACCGGCGCAGATCGGCGCCCAGCCAGGCGTCCGTCGGCTCGTTGATGCTCGGAGCATGCGATCTCCAGCGGCTCGGGCGCGGGTCGCGATCGAACAGGTCGTGGATGGCGCAGACGGCCACGGCTATGGACGCGTCGCGCTAGCGGGATCGGTTGATATCGACAGCGGGATGTCGCCAACCTCGTGCGCAGTCTGCCGGCGCGGCAATCGCCGGCCCCGCGCTCCCGCATGCAACTCGGAGGCGTTCGGTGGGCAGACCGATGCAGGCACGACGATCTGCGCCGTCGGCCATTGCCGACGGATGGAATCTCGACCGCTACCAGTACTACTCGCTCAGCCCGGTTTGATCCACCGCCATTGCATCGACCCCCACGGGCCGGCGTCGGGCAGAGTGTCGCTCACCGCGTCCACCACGCCCGCCCACCAGTCTGGCTGGTAGTCGTCGCCGGACAACCAGCCGCCAGGTTTTACTTTCGGCGCCCATGCGGTGATATCCGCGACCACGCTGGCGTAGTCGTGACGCGCGTCGATGTGCACCCAGGCAAACGACTCGTCGGCGAACAACTCGGCTGCGGAGACCGAGTCACTGATGACCAGTGCAATGGTGTCGGCCAGTCCGCAGTCAATGATGTTGCGGTGCAACAAGCCTGCGAAGGTCCCGCCGCCATGGTCGACCGCGGCACCGTGTGCGTCGATATCGCCCCGACCTTCGTGCCCACTGCCCCGCGCGGTGTCGACCCCGACGACCCTGGTGCTCAATCCCGCTTCCCGCACCACCTCGCCCAGCGAGCAGATACTGCGTCCCAGATAGCAGCCGACCTCGGCGAACCGGCTCGCGTCGGGGAATTGCGCGACGGCCTCCTCTTGGAGACCCCGCCACTGAAACCAGCCCGGAATATCGCGCCAACTCCGGACGGGATCGTCGAACTCACTGGTAGCCGCCCTGCCGGCAGAAGGATCCATGCTCAGCCTTTACACCACAATGGCGGACTTCAAACGCTGCGTAGGGTGGATATGGTGACGACGCAAAGCCCGCTGCGAGCGGTACGGGACGCATTGGGCAGCAGTTTGTTCGAAATGGTCGCCGGTCCCGACGGTCCGGCACAGCGGGAGCGCATCCACCACACGCCGGGGCCCCGCTGGTTTGCCGACGACAGCCCGGTCCGGCGAGTGCACGCCGACGCGTCGATGTTCGTCGGCGGGTTACGCGCCCTGCTGTTGCAGTCGTTGCATCCGCTGGCCATGGCCGGTGTGGCCAAGCACTCCAACTACCGCGACGACCCGTGGGGTCGTCTGCAGCGCACCAGCACCTTTCTGGCCGAAACGACGTTCGGTTCGGCCGTCGACGCCCAGCGCGCCGTCGACCGCGTCCGGGGAATACATCAACGGGTACACGGGGTCGCCGCCGACGGCAGGGCGTACACGGCCACCGATCCGCACTTGCTGGAGTGGGTGCACGTCGCCGAAGCCGACAGCTTTCTACGAGCCCACCAGCTTTACGGCGCCGCCCCGCTGGACCAGGCCGGCCGGGACGGATACGTCGCCGACATGGCGGAGATCGCCGCCAAGCTCGGCGTGATCGACCCGCCGCGCTCCGAACGCGAACTGGCGCAACGACTCAACGATTTTCGGCCGGAACTGCACAGCACCGCGGCGGCACGCGACGCGGCCCGTTTCCTGCTGTTGACGCCGCCGCTGTCGTTGGCTGCGCGGGCCCCCTACGGCGTGCTCGCCGCGACCGCGGTCTCGATGCTGCCGCTATGGGCTCGGGTACCGCTGCTGCTTCCTTACTTCCCGCCGGTCGAACTCACCGTCGTGCGCAGCGTCGGCCGCGTTCTGATCGGCGGCATCCGGTGGGCACTGCCGGCGCCCGGAAGTCAACGTCGACCGTTGACGATGTCGACGAACAGGCGGTGGATGCGCCGGTCGCCCGTCACCTCGGGGTGAAATGCCGTCGCCAGCACCGCACCCTGGCGCACCGCAACCGGGTGGTCCGCGGCCCGCGCCAGCACCTGCACACCCGCACCGACCCGTTCCACCCAGGGCGCGCGGATGAAGACCGCGTGCACCGGCAGATCGAATCCGTCGAAAGCTATGTCGCCTTCGAATGAGTCGACCTGGCGGCCAAAAGCATTGCGCCGCACGGTGATATCAATCGCCGACAGCGGAAGCGCCGCGCGGCCGGCCGTTCCGGCGTCACGGATCTCGCTGGCCAACAGGATCATTCCCGCACATGCACCGTAGGCGGGCAGCCCGTCGGCCAACCGGGCGCGCAGCGGTTCCAGTAACTCGAGCTCGCGAAGCAGATGACTCATCGTGGTGGATTCACCACCGGGAATCACTAACCCGTCGACGGTTTCCAATTCGTCGCGCCGCCGGACGCTGACCCCCTCGGCGCCGGCATCGCGCAGTGCCGCCAGATGCTCGCGAACATCGCCCTGCAGCGCCAAAACGCCGACGCGTGGGCCACTCACTGGCCGGACGGCCGCGGCTCGCTCGGGAAGCGCGTCAGCCCCTCCTGCATCACGGCGGCGACCATCTCGCCGTACTGGTTGAAGATCTTGCCCTGGCATAGCGCACGGCCACCGCACGCCGACGGCGAGGACTGGTCATACAGCAGCCACTCGTCGGCGCGGAATACCCGCATGAACCACATCGCGTGATCCAGCGAGGCCACCTGCAGGTGCTCACGCTCGTCGAGGTGGGTGACCTGAGCCGACCCCAGCAGGGTGAGGTCGCTCATATACGCCAGCGCGCAGATGTGTAACACCGGGTCGTCGGGCAGCGGATCGCGGTGGCGAAACCACACCTGTTGCTGGGCTGCCTTGCCCGGGAGTTTGTGAACCTGGTCGCGCGGCACGATACGGATGTCCCACTCCTGGAACTGCTTGAACCCGTCGTCGTCGAACACCTTCATCGACTTGAGCCCCGGCAGATCGTCCGGCGGCGGCGCCGAGGGCATCACGTCCTGGTGGTGAATCCCCTCCTGGTCGGTCTGAAACGACGCCGACATGGAGAAGATCGTCTTGCCGTGCTGGATCGCGTTGACCCGCCGCGTGGAGAACGAACCACCGTCGCGTAGCCGCTCGACGATGAAAATCGTTGGTGCCGAGGAGTCTCCGGGCCGGATGAAGTAACCGTGCAGCGAGTGCACCAGGAAATGCGGATCGACCGTGCGCACCGCGGAAACCAGCGACTGGCCCGCCACCTGCCCACCGAAGGTGCGCTGAAAGTTGCCCTGCTCGGGGCTGAACACACTGCCCCGGTAGATGTCGACCTCGAGTTGCTCGAGATCAAGGATCTTTTCGATCGACACGGATTGTTTTTACCAGCCGCGCTGGGCCAGGCGATGCGGCTCCGGGACCTGCTCGACGTTGATGCCGACCATCGCCTCACCCAGCCCGCGGGACACCTTCGCCAGCACATCGGGGTCGTCGTAGAAGGTGGTGGCCTTCACGATCGCCGCGGCGCGCTGCGCCGGGTCCCCGGACTTGAAGATCCCCGAGCCGACGAACACGCCTTCGGCGCCGAGTTGCATCATCATCGCGGCGTCGGCCGGGGTGGCGATACCACCCGCGGTGAATAACGTGACCGGCAGCTTGCCCGCCCGCGCGACCTCGACGACGAGGTCGTAAGGCGCGGCCAATTCCTTTGCCGCCACGTACAACTCATCTTCGGAGAGCGAGCCGAGCCGCCGGATCTCTCCCCCGATGGCCCGCATGTGCGTGGTTGCGTTGGAGACGTCGCCGGTACCGGCCTCGCCCTTGGAGCGGATCATCGCCGCGCCCTCGTTGATCCGCCGTAGCGCCTCGCCCAGATTGGTCGCGCCGCAGACGAACGGCACGGTGAACTTCCACTTGTCGATGTGGTGGGTGTAGTCGGCGGGCGTCAGCACCTCGGACTCGTCGACGTAGTCCACCCCGAGGCTCTGCAGAATCTGGGCTTCGACGAAGTGACCGATGCGCGCCTTGGCCATCACCGGAATGGTGACCGCCGAGATGATGCCCTCGATCATGTCGGGGTCGCTCATCCGCGACACCCCGCCCTGAGCACGGATGTCGGCGGGCACCCGCTCCAGCGCCATCACCGCGACGGCACCGGCACCCTCGGCGATCCGGGCCTGCTCGGGTGTGACGACGTCCATGATGACGCCGCCCTTGAGCATCTCGGCCATGCCGCGCTTGACCCGCGCGGTTCCGGTCCGCCCAGTGCCATTCACCCCTGGGCCGTTCGACGAAGCGGCGGCGCTGTTCACTGCTGATCTCCTTCAACTGGTTCACCCAATTCTAGGGGTGGACGCCAAATCGTATTTTTTGCCGCCTCCTGCGGCCCGCATGCGATGTCAGCGGATGGACTGCAGCTGCCGTGGCCGATCCGGCGCGGCGCCCGCCAGCGCAGCCGCCTCGGCGAGCAGCTCGGACAGCTGAAGCGGATACACCGTCTCGCCGGCGTCGGCCAGCTCGACGATGTCAGCGGGTCGGCACCATCGGTGGCCGTGGATGTAGCGACTCTCCAGCTCGGTGCGGCCCACGGTTGACGGCTCGAAGCGCTGGGTGCGGTGGACGAAGAAGAATTCCTCGCTGTCGATCTCTGCGCCGTTGAAATCGAATACGGCGTCGCGCCGCCAGATCGGCCCGGTCAGGTCGGCGGCATCGACCTGCAGACCGGTCTCCTCGGCCAGCTCACGCGCGGCGGCCTGGCCGAGCGATTCCCCGTCGCCGACCTGACCGCCCACGGTGAACCACCACCGCGGCCCCG
Organism: uncultured Actinomycetota bacterium; assembly: GCA_963796825.1. Lineage (GTDB taxonomy): Bacteria > Actinomycetota > Actinomycetes > Mycobacteriales > Mycobacteriaceae > Mycobacterium. The sequence continues at coordinate 263,058 of CAWCNE010000001.1, read as the reverse complement.
CGCCGTCGGCCCGGTCGGACGCCGCGGGGTCAGACCCGCATAACAGCAACACCGCGCCGGTCTCGTCGAGCAGCACCACCCGCGCCGAGGTTCGCCGGCCGGCGGCCGGATGATCGGCGTGACGGAGTGCATGCGAGCTTTCGGTGATCTCGAAATAGCTTGGCAGCTTGGCTGTTCCAGCCAGGCGGAACAGCCGGACCAGACGCCGCTCGCGCAGAGCGACCGTGTCACGGACCGCATCGTTGTGAAATCGGCGAGCCAGCACCACGCGAGCCTCGGTGTCAGCCAGTTCGGCGATCACACCCGTCGGTACCGAGGCCGGGTCGATCATCGCCAGCGCGGCCGCCAGCTTGTTCTCGCAGCCTTCGCGGGCCTGTCGGGGCGCGCTCTCGGCAGCGTCGGCACGGGCCACCAACTCCCGGGCCGCAGCGTCCGAATGCCCGCCGAACGCGTTCGCAGCGACCGCCCGGGCCACCACGGCCCGGCGGGCCAGCGCCGCGTCGAGGGCCTGCCACGACAGGTCGTAGCGCACGTGCAGTCGGTCGAGCCGATTCGCCGTGCGAAACCCCCACGCAACGAACCCGAGCAGCACGGCCAGCAGTAGAACCGAGGCCGCGACCAGCGCAATCGTCCACCACATCATCAGCTCGCCACCTGGACCTTGCTGCCACTGACCGCGACCGTCTCGTAGACCCGCATGATCTGATTGGCCACCACCGACCAGTCGTAGCGTCGCACCGCTTCAGCGCCCGCCTCGGCGTAGCGCTTGCGCCAGCGCCTTGTCCTCGAGCACCGCGATCAAACCTTCGGCGAGCGCGGCGCTGTCGTCCACCTTCACCAGGCGCCCGGCCTCGCCGTCACGCAGCACCTGCCGGAACGCATGCAGATCGCTGGCCACCACCGGCGTGCCGGCGGCCATCGCCTCGACGAGCACGATGCCGAAGCTTTCCCCGCCGAGATGCGGTGCGCAGTAGACGTCGGCGCTGCGCATTGCGGACGCCTTGACGGCATCGTCCACCAGACCGAGAAAGCGCAGATGGCCGGCCAAACCGCCGACCTTTTCCCGTAGTTCGTCTTCGTCGCCGCGGCCGACGATCAGCACCTGCAGTCCCGGGAATCTCTCGACCAGGCTGGGCAGCGCATCGATCAGCACCGCCATGCCTTTGCGGGGTTCGTCGTAGCGGCCCAGGAACAACACCGTCTTGGCCGGCCGGGGATACCCGTCGAGCAGCGGCGCCGAGGCCATGGCGCTTCACGTCGACTCCGTTGGGTATCTCCACCGCATCCGATCCCAGCGCCTCCATCTGCCAGCGCCGGGCCAAGTCGGACACCGCGATGCGGCCGACGATCTTCTCCTGCATGGGCCGCAGCAGCCCCTGAACTACCGACAGTGTCAGCGATTTGGTGGTCGAGGTGTGAAAGGTGGCCACGATGGGCCCCTCGGCAATCCGCAGCGCCCACATCGACACGCTGGGCGCATTGGGTTCATGCAGATGCAGCACGTCGAAGTCGCCCTCGGTCAGCCAGCGCCGGACCTTGCCGTGCACGGCGGGGCTGACCTGGATACGGGCCACCGAGCCGTTGTAGGGAATCGGGACGGCCCGACCGGCCGACACCACGTACTCAGGCAACGACACGTGCGGCGATGCACGGCGCCAGCACGCTGACCTCCTGGCCGCGGGCCCGCATCACCTCGGCAAGCTGCAACACGTGCGATTGCACGCCGCCCGGCACGTCGAACGAATACGGGCACACCATCCCGATCCGCATCAGCTGTCCGCCAATCGAGCCCGTCGCTCGTCGGACAGATCCGCCAGCCACTGCGGCTGGAGCATGTGCCAGTCGGCGGGATGCTCGGCGATGTTGCGGGCGAAGACGTCGGCCAGCGCCTGGGTGACGACACCGACGTCGCCGCTGGTGCAGTCCAACGGCGGGAAGAACGTGACTCGGCAGTCGTCGCCTTCGTACCAGGAATGCACGGGCAGCAGCGCCGCCCCGGTGGTGATCGCCAGCTTCGCCGGGCCGGCCGGCATCCTGGTCGGTTCGCCGAAGAAATTGACCTGGACGCCGGTATGACTGAGGTCCCGCTCGGCCATCAGACACACGAATTTGTTGTCCTGCAGCCGTTCGCTGAGCAACGGGAACGGTGGCTGCTCACCACCGGACAGCGGGATCACCTCGAAGCCCAAGGCTCTCCCGGTAGTCGATGAACCGCCGGTAGAGCGATTCGGGCTTGAGCCGTTCGGCGACAGTGGTGAATCTGCCGTAGGTCTGAGTCATCCACACCCCGGCCATGTCCCAGTTCCCGCTGTGCGGCAACGCCGCCACGGCACCGCGCCCGTTGGCCAGCGCCGCATCCAGATGCTCTTGGCCCATGACGTTTCCGGCGAGCCGCTGACCGAGTTCGTGCTGATCCATCGTCGGCAACCGGAACGCTTCGCGCCAATAGCGGGCGTAGGACGCCAGCGACTCCCGCATCAGGCTGTCCGGCACGTCTTCGGGCGCGACGCCGATGACGCGGGCGAGATTCTTGCGGAGTTGCTCCGGTCCCCCGCCGCGCGACGCGTAGAGCGCTCCCGCGTCGAAGATATTGCGCGCGGCGAATTCCGGCATGGCGCGCACCGTCAGCCAACCGGCGGCGTAACCCCAGTCGGCTAATCGACTACCGAGCGAAAGATCGCCGATACCAGGCAGTTTCAGACCAGCGGGAACGATCACGACTCGGCCTGTCCTGGCGTGCCCGGCGGCGGAAGCGGAGTCGCCGCGCCGGCCGAGTGCCGCACAGTGTGCAACCGCTGAGCACAGGTGACCATGCTGGCCGCGGCGAGCAACCACATCGCCACCGGCAACGCCCACGGCAACGGGAATATCGGCAAGTCGGACAGGCCCGCACCGACCAGCACGATGATCAACCGTTCCGGCCGCTCGATGAAACCGCCATCGCCGCGCAGCCCACTGGCTTCGGCGCGGGCCTTGATGTACGAGATCACTTGAGAGGTCACCAGACAGATCAAGGTCGCCACCACCAGCGGCCGGTTGCCGAGGCCGAACGCCGCCCACCAGGCCAGCCCGCAGAACACCGCGCCGTCGCTGATGCGATCGCAGGTGGCATCCAGCACCGCGCCAAAACGGGTGCCGCCGCCGCTTTCTCGCGCCATTGCCCCGTCGACCATGTCGAACATCACGAAAAACCAGATCACCACGGTCCCGGCGAACAGCTCGGCCGGTCGGAAACAGCGTCAACGCGGCCAGCACCGCGGCCGCGGTGGCGATGATCGTCACCCCGTCCGCGGTGAACCCCGCACGCAGCAACGCCCGCGCCACCGGCGTGGTGACTCGCGCCACTCCCTCGCGGGACAACAGCTTGCTCACGACTGCCCTGCTCATGATTGCCGGTCCCACTCGGTGGCCAGCAGCCGGCGGGTGTCGCGCAGCAACTGCGGGATCACTTTGGAGTCACCGATGATCGTGATGAAGTTGGCATCGCCGCCCCATCGCGGCACCACGTGCACGTGCAGGTGTTCGGCCAGCGAGCCGCCCGCCGAGTGGCCCAGGTTGACCCCGACGTTGAATCCGTGCGGCCGCGAGACGTTCTTGATGACGCGAATCGCCTTCTGGATGAAGGCCATCAGCTCGCTGCTCTCCGGCTCGGTCAGATCTTCGAGTTCGGAGAGCCGGCGGTACGGCACCACCATCAGATGGCCGGGGTTGTAGGGGTAGAGGTTCAGCACCGCGTAGACCAGCTCGCCGCGCGCCACCACCAGACCGTCCTCGTCGGACAGTTGCGGGATGTCGGTGAACGGTTGGTCCTTGCTGCCGTTGTCCTGCTTGAGCGGCCCCTCGGCCAGGTAACTCATCCGGTAGGGCGTCCACAGCCGCTGCAGGTGGTCGGCTTCGCCGGACGCCCCTCGGTCGACAAGTGGCCGAATCGTCCTCAGCCACGGGTGCTCACCTTGACCAAATCGGCAGTGGGAACGTCGTTTTCACGATCGGCGATCCACTGCTTGATGACGGCGACGGCCTCGTCGCGGGGAACACCGTTGATCTGCGTGCGATCACCGAACCGGAAACTGACCGCCCCGGCTTCGACGTCGCGGTCGCCGGCCAGCAACATGAACGGCACCCGCTGGTTGGTGTGGTTGACGATCTTCTTGGCCATCCGGTCGTCGCTGGCGTCCACATCGACACGAATGCCATGCGACTTCAGCTGCGCGGCAACGTCTTCCAGGTAAGGCACGTGACCGTCGGCGACGGGAATGCCGACCACCTGGATCGGCGCCAGCCAGGCCGGGAAGGCGCCGGCGTAGTGCTCGGTGAGGATGCCGAAGAACCGCTCGATCGACCCGAACAAGGCCCGGTGGATCAGCACCGGGCGCTGCCGCGAGCCGTCGGCGGCGGTGTATTCCAGCTCGAAGCGATCCGGCATGTTGAAGTCGACCTGCAGTGTCGACATCTGCCAGCTGCGGCCCAGCGCGTCTTTGACCTGGACCGAGATCTTCGGCCCGTAAAACGCTGCGCCGCCTGGGTCCGGCACGAGTTGCAGGCCGGAGGCCTCGCCGACCTCGCGCAGAATCTCGGTGGCCTCTTCCCACACTTCGTCGGAGCCGACGTATTTGTCGGGGTCCTTGGTGGACAGCTCCAGGTAGTAGTCGTCGAGCCCGTAGTCGGCCAGCAGGTCGAGTACGAATCGCAGCACCGAGGTCAGCTCGTCGCGCATCTGCTCGCGGGTGCAGTAGATGTGCGCGTCATCCTGGGTCATGCCGCGCACCCGGGTCAGGCCGTGGATCACACCGGACTTCTCGTAGCGGTAGACGCTGCCGAATTCGAAGAGCCGCAACGGAAGTTCTCGATACGACCGTCCCCGCGACCGGTAGATCAGGTGATGCATCGGGCAGTTCATCGGCTTGAGGTAGTAGTCCTGGCCGGGTTTGCGTACCGTGCCGTCTTCGTTGAATTCGGCGTCGAGATGCATCGGCGGATACATGCCGTCGGCGTACCACTCGAGGTGGCCCGACGTGACGTACAGCTGCTCTTTGGTGATGTGCGGGGTGTTGACGAACTCGTAGCCCGCCTGTTCGTGCTTGCGCCGCGAATACTCCTCCAGCTCCCGACGGATGATGCCGCCCTTCGGGTGGAAAACCGCTAAGCCTGAACCGATTTCGTCGGGAAAGCTGAACAGGTCCAGCTCGACGCCCAGCTTGCGGTGGTCGCGTCGCTGGGCTTCTTCCAGCAACTCCAGGTGGTGGTCGAGCGCCTCCTGAGATTCCCACGCGGTGCCGTAGATGCGTTGCAGGCTGGCGTTGTTCTGATCGCCCCGCCAGTAGGCGGCCGAGCTGCGAGTGAGCTTGAACGCGGGGATGTGCTTGGTGGTGGGGATGTGCGGGCCACGACACAAGTCACCCCAAACCCGTTCGCGGGTACGAGGATTCAAGTTATCGTAAGCGGTGAGCTCATCACCGCCGACCTCCATGACGTCGGGGTCGCCGGACTTGTCGTCGACGAGCTCGAGCTTGTAGGGCTCACCGGCCAGTTCGCCGCGGGCCTGATCCTTGGACTCGTAGACCCGCCGGTCGAACAGCTGCCCCTCTTTCACGATTTGGCGCATCCGCTTTTCCAGCTTGCCCAGATCCTCGGGCGTGAAGGGCGCCTCGACGTCGAAGTCGTAGTAGAAGCCGTCGGTGATCGGCGGCCCGATGCCGAGCTTGGCGTGCGGGAACAGATCCTGCACGGCCTGAGCCAGCACGTGAGCGGCCGAGTGCCGGATCACGCTGCGCCCGTCGTCGGTGTCCGCTGCCACCGGGACGACATCGGCGTCGGCGTCAGGAATCCAGCTCAAGTCGCGCAGTGCGCCGTCGGCGTCGCGCACCACCACGATCGCATCGGCCGCGCCCCGGCCCGGCAGGCCGGCTTCGCGGACCGCGGCCGCCGCAGTCGTCCCGGCAGCCACCCGGATCGGGGCTGCTGGCGCGGGGTGTGCGAGGGCGGTCATCGACGCGGTCTCCATGACTTTCGGGTGTTCAAACGGACCTGACCATGCTATCGGGGCGGTTTCGATCGCCCACCAAGCCCACGGTTCAGTCGTTAGGGCTGGCCCGGTTTGAGGAGGACGAACAACGCCTCGGCGTCGGCCAGCACGGTGTCCCCGTCGCTCAGCCGGCCCGCCACGAAGATCTTGCGGCCCTCGATCCGGTCGACGGCGGCGTCGATCTGCAGCTTCTTTTCGATGGGCACGATCTGGCGGTAGTTGATGTGAAGGTAGGCGGTGCGTTGCCGAGGCCCGCCGGTGAGCACCGACGACGTCAACCCCAGCACGGTGTCGAACAGCATGCCGACCGAGCCGCCGTGCACGGCGCCATTGCGGCCCAAGTGAAAGCGGGCGAACCGGGCCCAGCCCTCGATGCGGCCGTCGTCGGTCTTATGCGCCGACATCGGCACGGTCAAGATGTTGCCCCGCACCGGCAGATCCATCCGCCGGCCCGACGGCGACGACCACTCGTCGCTGTCGAACGGCGTGAGCAGCGTCGACACCTTGTCCAGCAGGTCAGCGGCCTCGGTGATCACCTCGTCGGGCGCGTCCGCGGCGCGGGCGTGGTCCTGCAATCGGCGGACGGCGTCGATGAACCGGCCGTAGTCCGGCCCGCCGCTGACTGTCGGTTCGGGCGGGTTGAATCCACCGCCGGGATGCCACGCGTCTTGGGATGCCACCCAAACACCGTATTGTCCGGCGTCGACGTCCCCCTAGCTGGCGTCCTGCTTCCCCGAGGGCGCTCAGCTTCTCGAACTCGTCGTCGCTGAGCTCGATCTCGGCGGCGGCGACGTTCTCCTCCAGATGCGCCACGCTCGATGTCCCCGGGATCGGCAGCACCACCGGCGAGCGCTTCAGCAGCCAGGCCAGGGCCAGCTGCGAAGGACTCGCGTGACCGTGCTCGGCACCCAGCTTCGCCAGCGGGCCGTCGGGAGCGGCCAGCGGACCGGAGGCCAGTGGGAACCACGGGATGAAACCGATCCCCTGCTCGGTCACTTCGTCCAAGAGGGCTTCGGCCTTGCGGGTGGTCAGGTTGTACAGGTTCTGCACCGAAACAATCTCGGCGATCTTTTGCGCCGCGTGCAGTTGCTCGACGTCGACCTCCGACAGACCGATGTGGCGGATCTTGCCTTCTTCCTGCAGCTTGACCAGCTCACCGATCTGGTCCTCGAGCGGAAACTTGTCGTCGATGCGGTGCAGCTGAAACAGATCGATCGTCTCGACGCCGAGCCGCTGCAGGCTCAGCTCGGCTTCCTGGCGTAGGTAGGCGGGAAAGCCCAACGGAACCCACACATCGGGTCCGGTGCGCAGCAGTCCCGCTTTGGTGGCGATGACCAGCCCGTCGTAGGGGTGCAGCGCCTCCCGGATGATCTCCTCGGCGACGTAGGGGCCATACGAGTTGGCGGTGTCGATGAAGTTGACGCCGAGCTCGGCCGCCCGGCGCAGCACGCGCACCGCCTCGTCGCGGTCAGCAGGAGGTCCCCAAACCCCCTTACCGGTCAGGCGCATTGCGCCGTAGCCGAGGCGGTTGACGGTGAGATCGCCACCGAGAGTGAATGTTCCGGATGCTTGAGCGGGAGCCTGGGTAGTCACCTCGCCGACGGTACGCCGGCCGGGAAAAACCGGCCACGCCCGCGTGGCAAGCTGGGCCGGTGGATTTGCACACGATTGCTCAGTTGCCATTCACTTATCCAGAGGTGGGCGCGACCGCCGGGCCGTTTCCCCCGGGTTACCACCACATCGGCTACTCGGCCCACATCGGCATGGGGCAACTTCGCTTCGAAGAGGCCGCCGAACGGGTCATGCATTGGGGCATGCAGCGCGGCTCTGGTTTGAAGGTTCAGCCCAGCAGCGAGCTCGTCACCGCCGGCACGGTGGTCGTGGTGAAAATAGGTTTCCTCAAGGCGCCGTGCCGAGTTGTCTACGTCGTCGACGAGCCGCAGGTGCGCGGCTTCGCTTACGGGACGCTGCCGGGTCATCCCGAATGCGGTGAGGAGCGATTCGTGGTGCGCCATGATCCCGTCACGTCCGCGGTGTTCGCGGAAGTCTCGGCGTTCTCCCGGCCGGCAACGTGGTGGAGCAAAGCCGGCGGACCGTTCACCTCGCTGATGCAGCGGGTGATGAACAAGCGCTACGTCCGGGCGGTCTGACCCCTGATGCTGGCCGACACGTAACTGGTTGCGGCGAAACGCCGATGAGTGTCGTATTGGTTTGCGTCTCGGGAACCGTCACGGTCGGTCGAACCTCCGATCTCATATGCGTGATGCATTTCTCGGCAGTGAGGCCGTGCGCCAAGGCCAGCTGACTCCATATCAGCTCAGATCGCGATTCCGATCGATCTATCCCGACGTCTATCTGCCGGAGCACTCGACTCCCTCGCTTCGGCAGAGATCAGAAGCGGGATGGCTCTGGTCGGGCCGTCGCGGAGTCCTCGCCGGGCTCACGGCCGCGGCATTGCACGGCTCCGACTGGATCGACGACGACGTACCCATCGAGCTGGTCTGGCGCAACCCACATCCACCTGCCGGCATCATCACCCGTAACCACCTCATTCACGCTGACGAGGTCGCTTGCGTGGCGGGGCTACCCGTCACTACGCCGGCGCGCACTGCCTATGATCTCGGCCGGCTGCTACCCCGCGGCGAAGCAGTAGCGCGCCTGGACGCGCTCAAGCGGGCCAACTCTTTTCCGATCGAGGAGGTGCGCTTGCTGATCGAAGCGCATCCGGGCGCCCGCGGTCTGCGACAACTGCGTGCCGCGATACCGCTTGTCGACGGCGGGGCCGCGTCTCCTAAAGAGACTTGGCTTCGGCTGCTGTTGATCGACTCTGGGCTTCCCCGTCCGACCACGCAGATACCCGTCCACGAGCGTTTTCGGCTGATCGCCCTACTTGACATGGGCTGGGAGACATACAAAGTGGCCGTCGAATACGACGGTGACCATCACCGGACGAACCGCAGGCAATACGCGAAGGATCACTGGCGAACACGCAAGCTGGAGGCGATGGGATGGATCGTCGTCCGAGTGATCGCCGAGGATTCACCGGGAGACACCGTAAGACGAGTCCGCGCGGCACTCCAAAGGCGAGGATGGCGCGACACCTAAACGGTTGCGGCGAAACACCGATGGGTGGCGCGCTGGTTTACGAGTCGCCGCCGACCCGCTGACCCCAGCCGGCGAGGAGGTCGCGCGCACCGGTGCACAGGCGGTCGATGACCTCGCCCACCGGTGTCACATCGGTAACCATCCCGACTCCCTGGCCTGCGTCGACCGCCGCGATTCGGCGATCGTCGGCAGCGATCGCCGAGGCGAGTTCGGCTTGCGCACCGGCGTCTTCGGCCAACGCATCCTCGTGTCCGGTCCAGCGCGTGACGAAGTCGTTGCGCAGCACCCGCGACGGAAACCGCTCTGCCCACGGCAGATGACGGACGATGTCGTACACCCGGGTGCTGGCGGTATCGGTTTCGCCGGCCGCGACCAGCGCGCGGCGTCCGGCGTCGGTGGTCAGCGCCTCCACTGACGCGGAGAGGCAGGTGCCCAGCCAGGCTCCGCTGGCCCCGGCGGCCAGCACCGCGGCGAGGCTGCGCGCCGATGCGATTCCCCCGGCCGCCAGCACCGGCACCGACACGGCGTCCAGTACCGCGTCGAGCAGCGGCAGGGTGCCGATGGTCGCGTCCCCGTGGCCGCCGCCTTCACAGCCGCGCGCCACCATCACGTCGATGCCGGCGTCTTGGGCCCGGCGCGCCTCGTCTCTGTTGTAAACCTGTGTGGCAGCGGCGATTCCGGCGTCGTGGACACGGCCCACCCAGGACAGGTCGGTGCCGAAGCTGACCGATATCAGCGCCGGCTGGGCGGCCAACGCGGCGTCGAAGAGGCCCGCTTCTTTGCGCATCACCCAGTCCACCAAGCCAATTCCGAACGTCCCTGCCACGTGCGGCAGTTCCGCATGCAACGAGGCCGTCGACCCGGCGGTGCCCATTCCGACCATTCCCAGACCGCCGGCAGCGCTCACCGCGGCGGCCAGCCGTCCGCCGGCAACGCCGCCCATCGGCGCGTTGACGATGGGCACCCGCAGGCCCATCCCCGCGGACCAGCGCGTCGACAGCACCTGGCTACGCTGACGGGAGGCTTTTGAAGACGGTCAGCATGACCACCGAATCGTCAACTGCCTGGAGGGAGTGCCGCTGCGGAGGGATCAGCACGTAGTCGCCGGTCTTGCCCTCCCACATTTCGTCACCGGCAGTGAGGTGCACATGTCCTTGCAAGACCTGCAGTGACGCCTGTCCGGGGCTGTCGTGTTCGGCGAGTTCATGCCCGGCAAGTAACGCCACCACGGTCTGCCGCAGTTCGTGGGTGTGCCCCCCATGCAGGGTGTGCGAGGCGCGACCACTGTGCGCCTGCCGCGCGGCCTTGAGCTGTTCTGCGGCTAAGCTGGTCAGCGAAACGGAGTCCATCGTCAGTCCTTTGGTCGGCCCGGATTCCTCGGAAGTCTCTCAGTTGGATAGTAGAAGAACGCCGCCCGCGGCCAAGTGCCAGCGACCTTGATCACCTCGAGACCGACGTAGACGTAGATGGCCTCGTGAGCGCGGCGCGTCGAGTCCGGCCATCACCTGATCGGAACGGCGGGTCAGCCGGGGCCGCACGACGCCCGATCTGCACAGCCAGGACGACACACGCGACCGCCAACGCCGCGGTCGCGGCGAGCGATGGCGGGTTGACGATGAGGGTCAGCAGGATCACGATCGCGAACGCGACTTCGACGGCGTTGAGCGCGCGAAAAACCAGTCGGCCGATGCCGAGGCCGATCTGCAGCGTGACGTTGGGCGCGCGGAACTTCAGCGGTGCTTCCAGGAACGAGATGGCCAGCACCATGCCCAGCCAGACGAAAACGACCGCGACGGCCACCGCCGGCGCGGGACTCATGTCGTCGATCCGCTACCGGGCGAGCGCACCAGGCACAAATCCGGTTCGACGAAAGGGTCCAGCCGATCAACCGTGACCGGCGCCTGCCAGGTTTCCAACACGCCCCGCATGAGTCCCAAATGAATCAGGGCAGACAACGGCTTTCTGCTTTTCCGCCACCTCAAGAAACGGGCAGTGCCGCAACTCGACCTGATCCTCTGCCCGACGCTCTGGGGCAAAGCCGAGCTCGTCGAGCAAACCGACGAGTTGCTCGATCGACTCCTCCGCGTCGCGACACACCAGCCGCTTTTTGCGGCGACTTTGTCGAGCCGCAGACCCCAGCTCGCGACCGGCAGCCAACGCCCTGGCGTCGGCGTCCTGGTCGCCGGCGAGACCCGAAGCGAAAATCTCGGCCAGCAGCCGATAACGTCGTAGGCCGCCGGGATTCATCCGCTGAGTTGCGCGGAACATCAGGGCCGGGTCGGCCCGGACCTTTGCGGTCCGACGCGACTCGTTCTACCCGGCCCATCCTGACATCATGGTGCGCCTCCCGTCCTCGTCGGTAGCAACACGGAGAGCTGATCAGTGACCTGACGATGCTCGGCGTGCGCGATGGCGATCAACGAGCTGGCCGCAGACAGCGCCGGGTAGTACAGGTCGTCTTCGATGCGGAAATGAATGTCGAGTTCGACGAGTAGATCGTCGAGATAGCTCCTGGCGCTCGGGGGCAATCGCCGGAGTCGCTGAGATCTTTTTGACCAGCCCCTTCAGCACTCTGTGGTGGTCCTCCAACACTGTGTAGGCGTTCATTTCGCGCCACCTTCTCCGCGTAACTCGATCATGCCGTCGTTGATACGTGTTTCATAGCGCGGTAAAGGTACCGCCGACGGACCGCGCAGCCCCGCTCCCGAACAGATGTCGAATCTCGAACCGTGCCAAGGGCATACGAGCCGCCCGCGATCGACCCAACCGTCACTCATCGGTGCGGCTAGGTGCGGACAGAACTCTCCGAAGGCCGCGACATCGCCGTTGTTGCCGGTCCGACACACCACCAGACCGAGTCCGTCGACTTCGACGCGCTGCGGCTTGCCATCCTTCAAGCGACTCCACTGCCAATACCGGAGTCCAGTCCGGGGTGCGCAACCGCTCCCGGAGCGATCGATACCAATACCTGAAGCGAATACCAGAGCCCCGCCCAGATAGCCGGCACTGACTGTGATTCCGTAACCGAGCGCGCTGGTGGCGATGCCGCGACCGTGCCGCCCGCGGCGCCGGTCCAACCACGACACGATGTAGAAACCAGTTGCCAGCCCGTTCAACATGCCATGCACCAGCCCGATGCGGCGATCTTCCTCGTGCGTGTGCTGCCAATCGGCGGCGCCGGTGACAGCCGAACCCAGGTTCGCCAGGATCCCCAGTCCCAGCGCGCGCGTAGCGAATCGCGATGCGTCAGCGATCTCCGGCTTGGACCGGCCCGGCAGCAAACTCAGCGCGTCCAATCCGATGGTGGTTCCGATCGCACCGCTGCTTAACGATGCCAAGGGCGGATGCGCAGGATGACGACATAGCTGTCGCCGAGCACTTCTCGGCGCACGGACATGCCCTCGTCGTAACGGACAGTGGTCATGTGAACCTTTATCCGCCCTGGCAGTCAGCCGCGACCCGGGCACATGCGCCAGCCCCTGGTGCCGTCCTTCGCATGAAAGAAAGGTACCCCCGTCGTAACGGCTGGTCGCTACCGCACGCTGGAACGGGTCGGGCATCCTTTACCCATGACGGTGGATGCCCTGTTGCAGTCGGTCCCGCCGCTAGCCGTATACGGCATGGTCGGCGCCGTCGTCGGCGTGGAAAGCCTGGGCATTCCCCTGCCCGGTGAAATCGTTCTGGTCAGCGCCGCGTTGCTGTCCTCTCGGCACGAGCTCGCGGTCAACCCCATCGGGGTGGGCGTCGCCGCGGTGATCGGGGCGGTGATCGGCGACTCGACCGGCTACGCCATAGGCCGCCGCCTGGGCTTGCCGCTGTTCGACCGGCTGGGTCGTCGTTTCCCGAATCATTTCGGCCCCGGGCACGTCAAGTACGCCGAGCGGCTCTTCGAACGCTGGGGGGCGCGCGCGGTGTTCTTCGGCCGGTTCGTCGCGCTGCTGCGAATTTTCGCCGGGCCGCTGGCCGGGGCGCTGAAGATGCGCTACGCCAGGTTCCTGCTCGCAAACGTCTCCGGCGCGCTGTGCTGGGCGGGCGGCACCACGGCTTTGGTGTACTACGCGGGCATGGCCGCCGAGCGATGGCTGACGCGGTTCTCCTGGATCGCTTTGCTCGTCGCCGTGGTGTGCGGCGTGACCGCCGCAATAGTGCTGCGCGAGCGCACATCCCGCGCAATCGCCGATCTTGAAGCCGAACCTTCCGACGAATCCGGGCCGCCTGCCACATAGGCGCCGCAGGCCGCGTCGAAAAATCTCACGAATGTATTTCCATCTCGCGAGGCTGCACCCGGTGCGCTAGCAAAGAATTCTTCGCATTTTGCAAAATCGGACAAAAATCTGGCCCAAATTAGAGATCGCGAGTTTCAAGATTTGGCGACCATCGAACCGCTGGTCTCAACCCGCGGCGGGGACGTGGTGCTACGCACCATCCCGACCCCTGCAATGGAATGAAATGCCAAGTCCACGTTAGCCTTCCGCCGTTGAGGCGCTTCGATTACCACGTTATGTCCGACACTCACGTCTGTGGATTCGGACCGCCAGAGTTCGCTCCCGAATCCACGGTTTTCCCTGTTCCTCACGCAATTCTCAGGCGGTCTCGCATGGACACGCCCGATGCCCTTCTGTTATAAATATGTATCTGCTAAATGACGTCAGTCTTAAGCTGTTAGGGCAGGCATCCATATCGAGGCGCTAGCCGCCCGTGGATCAGGAACACTATGAGCACTTTCGCGATTGCCGATTCAACTTTCCACCCGCTGATGCTGAGCAGCCGTCTTATCTCAGAACTCTCTCAAGCACGCAGTACTCTGCGCGCGACCACCGAGCGCAGCGGCCTCGCCGTGATCGTCAGCGCCGGTGGCGAACTGGACGCGTCCAATGACGCCACCTGGCGGCGCCTGCTGAGCGAAGCATCCGCCGCTGCCGGCCCGCCCGGTCCGCTCGTCATCGACCTCAGCGGCCTCGACTTCATGGGCTGCTGCGCGTACGCGGCTCTCGCCGAGGTGTCCGAGCTATCCCGGGACCGCGGCATCGAGATGCGGCTGGTGAGCAACCAGCCGGTCGTGGCGCGGATCGTACGGGCATGCGGGTTGAGTGACCTGCTGACCGTGGATGCCAGCGTGGACGCCGCACTGTCCGCCTGCCTGCTCGTCGACTGAATCTGCTTCTGAGCCAAGCGTTTCGACGCGTCAGGTCGGAAGGCCGAACAGCTGGACCACTCCGTGATCTCGGCCGGCGGTATAACCGCCGTCGACGGCGATGGCTTGACCGCTGACGAACGACGCGTCGGGTGACACCAGGAATGCCGCCATCGCGGCGACTTCCTCGGACCGGCCCATCCGTTGCAGCGCGTGCTCCTGCGTGATCGAGGCCCGGGGACCTTCCATACCTGGTAGCCCGAATACGCTTTCGGTCAAAGGTGTTTCGATGAAGCCGGGGCAGACGGCGTTGGCCCGGATGCCGCTGGGCCCGTAATCCAGCGCGATGTTCTTGGTGAGCAAAACGACGCCGCCCTTCGCCGCGTTGTACACGCTGCCGCCCGCGGTGCCCTCCAACCCCTCCACGCTGGCCAACGTCACGATCGAGCCTCGTTCGCCGTCGATGCGAGGCTGTTCGATCATTCGGGCCAGGGCCGCTTTGGCGACGAGGAACGTGCCGGTGAGATTGATCGCGATCACCCGTTCCCATTCGGCGAGATCGAGCAAGTGGACCGGCCCGCCACCGGCGACGCCTGCGGCGTGGACGATGCCGTCGAGCCGGTCCGGGACGGCGGCCAGCACCGCCGCGACCGCGGATTCGTCGGTGACGTCGGCTGCCACGAAATGGAAATCGGGGCCGAGGTCGGGAGGCGCGGCCACGTCGGCGCCGACGACGACGCCGCCCTCGGCCAGCAGGCGCTCGGCGGTGGCCAGACCGATGCCGGAAGCCGCACCCGTCACCACGAATGTCCGGGAGCGAGCACGATCAGCGTTCACCATGGCCGGTCCTCTCGAATTCGCTTGTGCAGTAGTCAGAGTCCGAACTGGTCGTCGATGAGACCGAGCCAGATTTGCGCGACGTCCATTGCCACCTTCTCGCCGATGAACGCGTGCTGGGTGCCGGTGTAGATGTCTCGGAACGCACGCTCGAGTCGGCTGCCCTCGCGGATCGCGGTGGTGCCGGCCGCCAGGTGAGCCCACTCCGCGACCGCCCGAGCGGTGTCGGTGGCATAGACCGCCGCCACCCTCATGTCGGCGCGCAACCGGGGCGTCAGGTCGTCGCCGGATTCGACGGCCGCCTCGGCCGCTGCGAACGCATCGAGCACCAGCAATCGGGCGGCACGCCAGGCCGCGACGTGGTGGGCAAGTCCTTTCTGGAAGGTTTGCCGGCTGGCCAGCGTCGCCATGTCGCTCATTCGCACCTTGGTGGCGGCCAACTCCTCGACGTCGTCGAGCATGCTCTTGGCGACCCCGAGCGCGAACGACGCGTGACCGGCGGCGGTGACGGGCATCAGACCCATCCGGCTGGCCGCCGAACTCCCCCGCGCAGGCTCGCGGGTGAACAGCGGAATGGTTCGGCACTCCGGCACGAAGACGTCAGCGACGGTGTAGTCGTAAGAGCCGGTTCCCTTGAGCCCCTGCACATGCCATCCATCGGTGAAGGTGACCTCGTCGCGCGGCAGAAACGCCACCCGCATATCCGGAATTCCGTCGCTGAGCCAGCGCATCTCGCCGTCGTCCATCGGGAAGAAGCCTGCGCCGATGTATGCCGAGTGTCCGGTGCCGGAGCCGAAGCTCCA
Organism: uncultured Actinomycetota bacterium; assembly: GCA_963796825.1. Classification (GTDB taxonomy): domain Bacteria; phylum Actinomycetota; class Actinomycetes; order Mycobacteriales; family Mycobacteriaceae; genus Mycobacterium. The sequence continues at coordinate 247,154 of CAWCNE010000001.1, read as the reverse complement.
CGCGCCGCTGAGCCGGTAGCCACCGTCGACCGCCGAGCCTTGACCGTTGGGAAAGTACTGGCCGCCGATGGTGATGTGGTTGTCGTTCGCAGTGAACATCTCGGCGAAGCCCGTCGTCGGGAAGATACGTCGCGGCCGCGAATGTCGACGGCAGGTTGGCAATGCCGATCCAGCCGAAAGAACCATCTTGCCAGGCCATTTCGATCCAGGTTTCGATCATTTCCCGAAATGACGGCTCGACACCCCCGGCCGCCTTCGGGTTGAACGCCGACATCAGGCCGCTGGCCCACATCCCGTCGACGATGACCGGCGACAGCGTGCGCAAACGCTCGGATTTGGCGGCCTCAGCACGGACCAGGTCACGCATCCCGCGAGCTCGATCGATCACCGACGCGTCAGCCACCGGCCTGCTCCTCTCGGTCTGCTGTCCTTCGTCATCGTCGATGAAGACTAGTTCGCGTCACCGATCGGCTTCGGGCCATACCTCGCTGGTCGGGAACAATCCCTGACGCCCGGGGCGCCAATCCTTCACCCGGGCCTTTTCCGCAGCCCGTGCCTTGGCCTCCGCCTTTTTTCGCGCCGCGAAGGTGTCCGGGTCTTCGTCTTCTTCTTCATCGGGGTCGTCGTCGACCTCGAAGACGACCTCGAACCACCGCTTGTGGGGCTCCACCCTCGTCTCGATGTCACCCGTCGGAGTCGCCCGCTTGATCGAGACATTCTCCAGGCTGGGATCGCGGCGGGAGATGAACAGCTTCCAGCGCCTCCCCCAACTCGCGCCCGCTGAGATTGATTTCTGCCAGCGCTCTGCCTTGGTACATAGCCACGCCGGACATCTTGCAACGGAATCGGGACGGACGCATTCTTTTCCGGCCGCGTGGCGGCACAACGTGGCAGGCGCACAGACGACTGACCTCCCGCCCTCGTCGCAGTTGCGTGGAAGGCAGGAGGTCAGCCGGGTTACGCCGGAGTCAGGTCAGTACAGCGGGATCCACGTTCCGAAGAACCAGAAGCCCCAGCCACCGAACACCGGGTTGAAGACCGGTATGGCGTTGAAGCCGCCGTAATTGAACGGCCCGAAGTCGCGCTGCGCCAAACCGATGTCGCGTGCCGGCCCGTCCCATCGAGGATTCCAGCCACCGGGGGGTGGCGGTCCGTTCCAGCCGCCAGGAGGCGGTGGCCCGTCCCAGTTGGGCGGCGGCGCCCCCGGCGGAGGTCCACCGTTCCATCCGAATCCGTGCTGCGGGGGCGGCGGCGGTGCGCCGTGATCGGGCGCGCTGAAGCCGTGCGGCGCGTCCCGCGGACCACCCCATTGCGGGCCCCCATGGTCGTAGTAACCACGCTGCACGTAGGGCGGCGGTGGCGGTCCACCGGGCCCACCCGGGCCGCCGTGTTCAGGACCACCGGGTCCACCAGGCCCACCGGGGCCCCCGGACCGCCGTGCTCAGGCCCACCAGGGCCATTCGGGCCACCGGACCACCCGGTCCACCGGGTCCACCCGGTCCCCCAGGACCACCGGGGCCGTTCGGCCCACCGGGCCGCCGGCCACCGGGCCACCGGGCCCACCGGGCCGGGGTCCACCGGGACCAGGACCGTTCGGTTCATGAGATCCACCAGGGCCGCCGGGTCCTCCGGGGCCAGGACCTCCGGGGCCGGCCAGGCCCACCGGGACCACTCGGGCCAGGTCCACCCGGACCACCGGGCGGTCCACCGGGTCCGCCGGGCGCAGGTCCACCAGGTCCAGGCCCCGCCGGGCCGCCGGGCCCAGGTCCACCGGGTCCGCCCGGACCACCGGGCCACCGGGCCCAGGACCCGGGCCAGGCCCGGGCGGCGGATCGTCGGCGACCGGTCCGCAGTGGATGCAGGCCGGATCGGTCTTCAATGGTGTGGCGCTGGAAAACCCGGCGCCGACCGTCAGTCCTGACACGCCGAGGGCTGCCGCGAAGGCCGCGCCTGCCACCCGCTTCACATACATACCTGTCGGCTCCTTCCGAGCTTGAAGTGCGACCACATCTGGCTGTTGCGTCGATGGCGACCGCGCCCTAGGGGCACGTCGCGTCGATCTCGAATGGCTTACTGAGCGGCTGCTGCGGGTTGGCCGCGTCGACTCCCGTTGCGGTGCCCTTGATCGTGTACGTGTTGCCGCTCTTGGTCGCTTGGACGCTGCCTTGATTCGGCGCACCGGCCGAGTAACCGAGCGTGGCGCCGGTCAGGTTGCCCAGACCAACCGCTTGAACGACCGGCGGGTCGGCGTTGGTCACCACCGCGCCGACACCGGTCGACGGATCACCAATCCCGATGCTGAGGTTGCCGTTCACCTGGGTGCAGCTGATGGGCCCGGAGACGTTCTGAGCCTGGCCGTCGATGACGACCTTGTTGCCGGCCGGCGCCGCAGCGCTACCGCTCGCGCCGGTGCTGGGTTTGTTGCTCGAACAGCCGGCCAGGCCCGCGACCACAGTGGCCGCGGCCGCGATGCCTACCAAAATCCCGTGCTTTGCCACCGTTCTCCTTTTGCCTTTCGCGTCGTTTCCGACACCTTCACACTGACAGTCAGCCCGCTGAACCGAACCCTACGCCGACTCAAGCCGCCTGATCAGGTCCGCCTTCGGCACTGCGGACTTCCGTGAATGGTATTGCGGTAAACCAACATCGGACTCGACGTCGGTGAATCCGATTTTTTTATCGGATGAATTCCTTCCCATCGCTGCGATGTCGTGCCCCAATGAGTGCTACCCGTGCACGACGCGTCTAAACGCGAAAAGGTTGTCCGGATTCTTCAGGTCTCGGGCAGAGGTGGCGACGGTTCCCCGGTAGCCAATTCACTGAAGCCGCTGAGGTCGATTTCGCCCGCCGCGGGTCAACACGAGCCTTCCGTCGACGGACCCGCGTCGCGTCGAGAGTCAGCGACGTGGACATCAGATGATCCTCGCTGTCAAATGCACTGTGGTTCCGTCGGTTTCGGGATCAATGGTGACGTCCTGCATGAGTGCCCGCATGAGTGGGATCCCCCGGCCGCGGTGACTCCGAACCTCCGGCCGCGGTGGCTTCCACGAGCCGGCGTCGACGATGGTCAGCCGCACCAGGTCCGCGCTGACTGTTGCGCGCAACGTGATGACCCCCTCCCGCCTGTCGCGGTGACCGTGCTCGATGGAGTTGCTGACAGCCTCCCCGGCGGCGATGAGCACGTCATGAATCTGATCGGAACTCACTTCGGCCCGAATCAACCAGTCACGCAACGCAGTCCGGACATCGGCAAGACGGTTTACGTCGGCCGGGAAGTCGATCTGAAGGGGTCCCGGATGGCGGTAGAGCAGCAATGCCACGTCATCCTGATAGCCGTCGGCAGGCGCAAGCCGCTTCATGATCTGACTCGCCAGATGCTCCAGTTCGGCGTCGCGACCCTCATGCAGGAGTGCGCAGACCTCAGCGATACCGTCGTCCAACCCGGTGCGGCGACGCTCGACCAGACCGTCGGTATACAGCAGCAAGACTGCACGCCCAGGCAGCGTCAGCCGAGCTTCGGGGCGGCTTCGGTCGGGCCGCACACCTACCGGAATCGTGCGACCGTCCTCGATGATCTGCGTGGCGCCATCCGCATGCATCACTATGGCCGGCGGATGTCCGGCGCTGGAATACACCAGTTCACCGGTTTCGGAATTGAGTACCGCGCAGATCGCGGTGGTGCATCGAGCACCTGGGAGGCGGGCGGCGAAGCGGTCCAAACCCGCCAGAGCGAGACGGGGACTTGGACGTTCGAGTAGCAGTGCGCGGCACGCGCTGCGCAATTGACCCATGACGGTGGCGGCGGCAAGGCCGTGTCCGACACAGTCGCCGACGACCAAGCCGATGCGCCCGTCTTCCAGATCGACGACGTCGTACCAGTCGCCGCCCACCTGCAATGGCCGGCTGGCGGCTTGGTAGCGCACTGCGAAACCCTGCGGGAGATCAGCGGGCCCTAGGATCGCATGTTGCAGCGCCAGGGCAGTTTCGCGTTGTTGGTCGACCTGATGCACTCGGTGCAGAGCCTGACCGAGGCGGCCAGCCTGCATGGTGAGCAGGGTCTGATCTTCGAGGGTGAACGGGCGCTGCTCGGCGAGCTCAATCCACACAACGAGCGCACCATCTGGATGTTGTAGCGCGATGCCCGCCGTCCCCGGCTCTGATGCGTAGGGCCTGAGCTGATCGCCGTCCCGCAGCGAACACAGCCGCCGCTGGAGATGAGTTGGCAGCTCCGCCCACTGCGCGGCGTCACCGACCGATATCAAATTCATTCCGTCACTGGATGTTTCGGCACCATGCCTACTGTCGGGGAATGTGACGGCGAGAACGCGACGGGCTCGCCACAGTCGTCGCAGTTCCTCAGCTGCGACGACGATCGCGTCGTCGACGGTATCGGCCTGGGCTAATTGGCGGTTGAGAGCGTGTTCGCGGCCTGCTGCGAGTGCCAATGCCAACGCGGCGTGCCGCGCGAAGTCGCTGACCAGGTCCAGGTAATCGGTGCCGAACGGCTGCTGTTGCGGATTCCGCGCCACGGCAATGACACCTAGCGCAGTTTCGTCCGCGATCAAGGGGATGACGATCGCCGACCGTTCGCCCGCATCGGTAAAGCCTTCGATCGGATACTGAAAAGAATCGGTGATCAACGGGATACCGCGCCGCGCCACACTACCGGTGGTTGAGCGGTCCATCGGAATCCGTTGGCCGATCACCTCGGTGGAGTAGCGGCCCGCCGTCGCGGCGACGACGAGAGTGTCGATGTCGTCGGCGATCACATCGGATTCGCTTGGCACCAGCAAAATTGCCTGCTCGGCCTCGGCCAATTCGAGCGCGCGGTTCACGATGAGTTGCAGTGGCCCCGTCCGGGGATCACCGGAGAGCAGGGCGGTCGTGATTTCACGACTGGCCCTGGTCCATTTGGCGGTCTCACGTTCCTGCTCAAAGAGCCGCGCATTGTCGATCGCCACGGCGGCCGCCGACACCAGGGCCCGCACGGCCCGTTCCTGCGAATCGGAGAAGACGCGGCCAGGCCGGTCGTCGGCCAGATACAGGATGCCGAAGTCAGCTGCCCGCACCCTGATCGGTATCGCGAGCACTGCCCGTATTCGGGTCGTGCCCGCCTCAGAGCTCACCGCCGACGGGTGCGCAATGAGGTCGTCGATACGGACACCTTCGCCCACCGTCAGGTCGCCGAACTGCTGCGTGACGCTCGCGTCGACGCCCGCGTGGATGTAAGAGGAAATACTGCCGTCGTCCCGGGATACGCCAAGCGCGCCGAGACGAGCGCCAGTGAGCGCGATTGCCGCCTTGACGATCCGGTGCAATGTTCCGTGCAAGTCGAGATCAGAGCCGATCTCGACGATGGCTTGCACGAGCTGTTCTATCTGGTCTTGAGCTGCCTGCAGCTCGCTAACCTGTTCGTTCATCCAGCTCACCTGCCGACCCCGGCCCGATCGCGGTGAACGCGCGCGTAATCCGGTCGCAGTCCATTAGCGCCAACCCTACGTTTCGGTATTCACATCGCGACAATTTTCGGCGGCGCCGACCCGGAGTTGTCCGCGAATGCCTGGCCGCTTCACGGCGTATCCCCGGGGCTGCCGACGTGGCAGCTTCCAGAATCGTGAGGCCATCTAGTGGTGGCACTGGTAGCCGTGCCGGTGGCGCTGTATCGAACACAGAGCGATTTTCGCGCCCATCCGGTGCACCGAGTCGGTGACATCGCCAACGCTGGAACACTCGAAGTCGAGTTCGTCAACGATTTGCCCATCAATCGGCTCATCATGGCTGGCCCGCAATGCTTTCAAATTATCCGAGACGGCGGGAGTGGTTCTGCAGGCGCGGTATGCCGCGCGTGACCACTTTTCAATTGTTCGACCAGTTTCGTAAGCGGTGCCGTTACTTCAACTTCAGGTTTGGCTGAGACCCCACCGGACTGCACCGTGTCTGGCTGTGGGGAGTTCGGGTCTTTCTGTTGCCAATGCCTACTACACCATCGGCGGCGTCATCGACGACAAAAAAAATGGCGTGTAGCGGTTTCCGAGGTGGTTATCCGCTGATCCAGGCCATCGGCGTGATCGAGCGCCAGGGGTTCAGCGGATCCGGCGACGTCCTCAACAGGCACGGAGCCTCCAAGACTACGGGTCCAAACAGCTGGCCTGGCAGCCGCTAAAAGAAACCCGATCGGTCTCGAGTACCCCGGAAGCACCCTCAAATACGCCGGAAATGCTTCTTGACGCATGGAATGGCCGTTTAAAAAAGGTTATAAGTTTGACGCCGTTTTGGTATGCCGCATGAACATTAGCGATACCTTAATCCCGGCTGAGAGATTCTCATCAGCAGCCACCGGGGGAAACATCATCAGTGCAATTGCTGCGGACAGCGTGGCCTGGCGACATCAGTTCTGATTCTGAAAGCGAGGGGGAACAATGAAGAAAATGATTCTGGGCGCCGCGCTGTGCAGTGCCGCGATTGCGTTTGCCAGCCCGGCCAACGCCGATGCCACCAGCGACTTCTGGACCGCTGCCGCTAACGCCATCACCGACTGGCTGCTCGGCTCAAGCGGCGCCGCCAGCAGCGGCCCGCTGACCGGCCCAACCGACGCCGACTTCCTGTCCGGCTCAACGAACGCTCTCATTTTGGGTGCCACCGGAGACCCGACACCGACTGCCTCTTACATCGGCGAAGCGGCAACGCTCTACCTCGACCCGCACGGGTATGACGGACCCACCGCGTCGATGCTGCCACTGACTACGCCGGAAACCATCAACTTTGGTTCGAGCGTGTCGCAGGGTGAGACGACCCTCATCAACTCGATCCTCGCCGACTACAACGCCGGCGAGATGGGCTGCAACGCCGCCGGCGTATGCAGTGACCCGCTGACCATTTTCACCTACTCACAGAGCAGCGCCATCGCAGCCCTCGCCGAACATCAACTCCAAATCGACAAAATCCCCGAAGACGCCTTACGGTTCGTGATGCTCGGCGCCAACCCGACGGGCGTTCCCGACAACCTGTACCCGACCGAGGTGTACAACATCGACGGCGACGTCTGGGCGCAGCCCAGCACGGTTGGCTCCACCTGGCAGGAGCTCATGCTCGGTTTGGGACTGCACGAGGCCTATCTCGGATTGACGCCGGCCGAAATCAATTCGGCCACAACGGTAGTCGAAGGACTGACAATTGTTCACGACATACCGACGCTCACCTTCCCGGAGCTGTGGGACGCGTTCTTCAACATATGGACCGGGCAGTGACGACGGCTTGATTGGCCGCCTCACGACGTATCTCGCCGGCTGCCGACGTGGCTAGCTTCCAGAGTCATGGGGCCAGGCATTGGTTCGCCTGCGGGCGGGTGAGCCTCTACGGGATGCCACGCGGATCGCACGAGATCTGGTTCGTGGGCCTCAATATGGCGCCTGACCAATACGTTTATGAGTGGTCCCGGCTGGGTTCGAACCAGCGACCTCCCGCGTGTGAGGCGGGCGCTCTTCCACTGAGCTACGAGACCGGTGCCGAGAGGCGAACGAGGACGAAGACTAGCACGCGCCGCGGTACCGGCCGAAAGTACCGTCTGAGTTACCAGGGCGGCGCGCCAGTGGCGTCAAGGAATTTGTGCGGCCCCGCTCAGGTGGACTATCGTCGTGCTTCGCACCGGACGACGATCTCGTCCGTTGCGCGCGGATGTAGCGCAGTTGGTAGCGCATCACCTTGCCAAGGTGAGGGTCGCGGGTTCGAATCCCGTCATCCGCTCGAAGGTGCAATTGGCATCAGTCCAGCGGTGGAGTGGCCGAGTGGTGAGGCAACGGCCTGCAAAGCCGTGCACACGGGTTCGATTCCCGTCTCCACCTCCAGATTTGTTTCCCGGCGCGATTAGCTCAGCGGGAGAGCGCTTCCCTGACACGGAAGAGGTCACTGGTTCAATCCCAGTATCGCGCACCACGTTCGACGCAGTTCAAGTGCTGTTTTTGAGCTCAGATTCTCGAGATGCGGGCTATCTGCGGGCTAGTGATTCACTCCGTGCGGTACTTCATTTAGCGGTCGTCGTCGGCCGTCTAAGTGTCGCCACTCAGCTGGATGGCGCAATCCCAGACGAGCCTGTCGCCGTCGTCGCTTTGCCCCATCAACAATCCCCTCGGAGAATCTGCTGCATCTAGGTCGGCCGCGGGAGCCATCCGCAGGGCCTTAGCGAGCGCCTCGTCAACGTTCCGGTTTTGTTCATCGGAGAGGATCTCATGCGAGAAGATCAGCAACACCACCCTGCCATCGGCGAGTACGAAGCCTGCAAACGGCATCATCCCGTGCATCGTGATCTCGACCTGATCGGGCCTAGCGATCACTACCTGCGCAACAGCTGTGCGACCCTCTGTGGGCGGTGGCAGCCAGAGGGTATCGGTCGGGATACCCGCTCCGGCAACCGGCACGGACACAAGATCCTGATGCCGGACCCGGATCGTGAAGCCCCTCGTCCACCCCGTCGCCTTTACCTCTGCGGGTTGCTGCCATCGGTCGATGATGCGATCGCTTCGACCTGTGAACTCTTCAGCTCTCCCTTCGGTGACCCATTGGTGTCGCCAGTCACCGCTCTCGTGCAAGCTCCATTTCTGATGACCCAGGATCGTGCGGATTCCGATGTACACGTCACTCTTGTTGACCGGCGCCCAGATTCGCCATACGCCTGAACGACGGGCAAGCTCGCCCACGGCGAATCGAATAGTTCCACCGGGCCCCGGCAAGACCTCATGAATGACGTTGCCCTCGCTGTCTGCGAGCCGGAGCGTCACGGATCGTGGATTGGACATGGTCGGTCGCCTAAAACGGTGGTTCCGTCGAATCGGCACCCCACGGATCTGGCTCTGGCGGAAGCGCTTTGGCTGGCAATGGCAGATTCGTGACGACGTACAGATTGAGGATGTCGGTTCGGTCCATGAACATGATCTGGCTGCGCTTTGAGGCGTCGAGCGCGTTGGCAACCCAGTTCGCGCGCCTGCTTGGTTATCTCCCCCCCTGCGACGATGAAGGCGTGATCGACTAGCACCCGCTTGTTCGTTTCGGGGTCGAAAATCTCGTGCGCCAACATCATCAGTGCTTGGTTGTGGATCTCTGCGATGTTTGCGTTGCCGGTCTTGGTGACACCAGATGCGTCGAGCTTGCCCTTCTTCGCTTGGATTCCGAAATAAAGGCGATGCTGAGTTGGTAGCGCGTACCGCATCCACACGTCCTTGCCGTACTCCAACGCCTTGTCTTTGTGGCCGACGGCAGTGACGCGATGAAAGCCCAACTGCCGGAAAAGCGGAAGCAGAACTTCCTCGATCAGTTCATCTTCACTACAAGTGTCGAGGTACGCCTCAAGGAGTTGGCGGCGCTTCATTTCTGCGGCCGACAGTGGCCGGTGTGGATTGACTTGCAACGCGGTGACGGTGTTGGTTCCGATATGGCGCAGATAGCAGTGGCGATCGTCGCCGTAAAACGCTTCGAACCCCTCACGTGTGAGCACTTCGTTCAGCTGCCGCAGTGCGTTCGGCCGATCGCCACCCTCGTTGAGCGCGTCGGCCGGACCCATAAGGTGATCGATCAGTCGACAGAAGACCTCAGGTGGGTGCGCAGGCCCCTCATGTGGCTCGTTCAGCATCTCGTCGATCACGTCGGCGACCCACCTGTGGCGCGTCGAGCCGTCGTGGACGTAATTGGTATCCATGTCTTGGAAGAACTCGGTGATGTACATGCTCGACCGATACGGGAAATACGGGCCCGGCGCGTCAGCTGCGCAGTTGCCACAGATCAGGTCGGCGAGGGCTTCTGAATTTCGGCGGCGGAATTTCATCGCCATTCATTGTCCCGCGCTGGGAAGACCAGACCCGTCCGGCGCGCGGGGCGGCGGCTGCGGTTTCGCACTCGGCAGAACTCACGTCAAGGCTGCGGTCGGGCAACGGCGCCGCTCAGCCTCTTGCAGCGCGCCCAGCTCCTGCCACGACACAGACCGGCCGTCGAACGTGAGCAGCGGCTCCGCATCGAACGGTTCATCGGGCATGTCGAACGATTCCTCGATCGGCGGCAAATCGTGCTCGTCATGCCAGCGGCGGCGAGCAGCAAGGTGGCGTTGATACGCCGCCGACGCATCATCGTGTTCATCATCGCCGGGTTCCAACCATTCGCCGAGGTCGAAAACTTGCAGCCGCCCGGGCAGCTCGGCGACCGGCTTACTCGGTCCCGGTGGTGGGGCCTTGCGCCAGCTCACGACTTCACCACGTATACGCCGCGCACGCCCGCGCGGCGCTGTTCTGGCCTAGCGGAATCGTCCGACGGGAGGCGCAACGCGGCCGCCAGACGCGCCACAGCGAGACGCCCTTGCCTGAGTTCAGTCACCGCCGTGTTGAGTTTCTTGCCGCCGGATGCGTTGTCGATCATCACGCCATCCTCGGCGACCGCGGCGGCCAGAGCGTCGACCGTGTCGACCTGGCGGCACAACTCGCCGAGCACCTGCACCTCGGCCGGGTCGAAGCCGAACTGTCCGGTGATCTCCCGCCACAGCCGTCGGCCTGACGGGCCGAGGCCGGGCGGCATACGGGGCTTATCAGGCACTATGCCCTCCTCCTGCTTTTTTTCTGTTCAGATGCTCGGGGATAAATGCCATAAGCCACTGGGATGGCACGCGAGGCGTTTGCGGGGCATCCCCCCCAGGGCCTTTGAACAGTGTGTTTGATGGGACGGTCTGTTTGCTGTGTCATGGTTACCATTGCCGGGAGGTGATGAAGGTGACGCCGGGCCGCGGGTGGTGCGTGCCGCGGCAGCGGGTGCACGGTCCTGGCGGGCAGCTCGCGGCCGGCGTGGTGGTCGTTGAGGGCCTGGGCGTGCCGGGCCGGTCGCCGGGCATCCGGTCACTTTTTGCCCTGTTGCATGTCCGATGGGCTGGCTGCACGTTGCTCCACACCTTCTGGCCGCCTCGGGCCAGCGGGACGACGTGATCCAACTGGAAGGCCAAAGGGTTGAGGTGGTCGTCGGTGTCGTACAGGATCGGGCCAAGCCGTCCTTCGCAGATCGGGCAGTGTTCGTTGCGTTCACGGCGCAGCCGGGCGCGTAGGCGTTTGTCCAGGGGGTCGTGTGTCCGCATCGTCATGTGCTGCTGTCCTCTCGGGTTGTGGTGCCAGCTCGCGGCCCGCCGCGTTCAACGCGCAACACGAGGCGCGCGGCGGGGCCGCGGGCTGGTGCGACCGCACGCCCGCGGAAAGGAAGACGCGGGGTCCGGTGGGTGCGGCCGCCATTGCGAGTTGATCTCTCAGTTGGCGAACGCTGCGGCGTCGCGGTTCTGCGACTGGCGGGCTTGTTCGGCTGCCTCGGCTTGGCCTTGCAGTTTGTTCCAGATTGGGCGGGCGGCTTCGACGGCTTCGGCTTGCGTCGGATACCACAGCTTGTTGCCGCGGGTGAGGCCGTCAAGGAAGCGGGCGGCGGGTGTGTCGCCCTTGCCGCTCTTGTGGGGGGCGCCGTCGCGCCAGCGGGAGGCGTCGACTCCGTGACCTAACCGCATAGATTCGAGGCCGCCGGGCGTGAGGTGGCCGTCGCGGAGTTGGTAGAGGGCTTCCAGTTCTGCTGCGATGGTGTCGGTTTCGGCGACGAGCTGCGCGGCTTTGTGGTCACCGGCGCGAACCAATTGCATCACGTCGCGGCTGTCGAGGTCGGCGACCGCGTGCATGTGCTCGATTGCTTTGTCGGCCAACGATTTTAGTTGCGGGAATATCTCGTCGTGCGCGGCGCGGATGGTGTTGAGCACGGCGAGTGCGGCGTCGATGCGGGCCTGTTGGTGTTCGGCAGCCAGGCGTGCGTGACCCAAGTCGGCCAAAATTAGGGCGTCGATGGTGGTTTGGCCTGGCGCCGTCGAAGATCGCTTTGCGGATCGCGCCGGGCGGCGGTTGCTTCGGCACCGTGGTGCTTGATGCGGTCGAGCGGTCGAACGGCCGCGGTGACGGTGTCGGGTAGTTCGCATGCTGCGGTTGTTGAGTTGGCCGAGCACGCCGCGGGCGCTGTGCAGGGCGGTGCTGCGCTGGTTCGTGCCAGCGGTTGCATTTCGGTCTCCCTGATCAGTTCAGCGGTTGGCGGCGTAGCCGCGCAGGGCGGCGGCGGCTTGCTCTTTGGACGGCTTCTTGCCTTCGCGATCGGGCCGCCCATTTCGCGGCGGACGGCGGCTGCGGCGCGCTCTTTCGGGTCGGCGGGTTCGTCGAGGGGCCGGGTACGGGCGGACCCAGGATGTCGAAATCGTTGGGGGCTCATGTCGGCGATTGCTTGTTCGACTTCGGGTGTGAGTTCACTCATTCTGTGTGCCAATCTGTTTCGCGTATTCGTGGACGGTGTGGGCTGGGAACAGGAGGCGTCCGCCGACGAGTTGGCCGTCGAGGTCTGCGGCCCGGCGTTGGACTTTGCGGGGATGCCACCCGAGCAGCTCTCAGGCGAGCCGCGTTCCGATCCATGCTTTCGATTGTGCTGTGCGGGCCTCTTTTTGGTGTCGCGTGCGCGACATTTGGCCGCGGGTAGGCGGCTGTTTCGAGGGCCCGGCGACCGGTGACGATCGACGACGGCACAGGGCGGGCGGCTTCGACGAGGGACCGTTGCAGCACCGATAGACCGAGCACGGCGGCGCGGATCTCGTCACGGGACAGATCGGGTCATGCCGCCCCGTCGGCGCGTTCACCATCGTGCTGCCAGGCGGCCAGCGTCGGCCAGCAGCGGCGCCAGGTGCCGTCACGCGGCACGCTGACGCGGGTCTGCAGCGCGGACGTGCGGTCGGTGTCGGCGCCGAGCTGGCGGCCGACGTGGGCACGCTCGGCGTCGGTGGCGGGGCGGGTGAATCAGCCGACGCCCAGCCAGCGGGCGCGGTCGAAATCCCTTCTGCGCTGCAAAGCTTCGCCGTGGCCGGGGTCCAGGGCGCCGCGCACACCACGCCACGCCAACGGGTGCGGCATGTGCGGCCGCGACGGCTTGATACCGTCGTAATGCTCGGGTCGGGCGCCGTCCGGCGTTTGACCGGGGTGACCCGTTTCTTTCCAGGCATCAGAACGTCACCTTTCTTTGCCGAGTGTCGCTCGCCGGCTACACACGCCGAGGCTGGTTGGCGGCGGTTTGCGCGGTTTCGGCGTGTTTGCTGGGCTCGTCGCCATGCGCCACAAGGTGTTTACGTTCCATGTCCGCGTCCGGCCGCAGCGCGACAGCGTGACGCCGATGCCGCCGTGTGGGCTGGTATGCAACCGGAGCATCCGGCCGCGCCAGCGGCGGGGAATCCCGCGGCGGTCGACGATGGTGCGGTCCAGGCAGCGGCGACGCGGCCGCGCGAGCTGACTTCGTAGCCCGGCCAGGCGTCGCGGTTGACGGGCAGCCAAGCCTCGGCGCGGGCTCATTGGGCGGCCGCCGGGGTAAGCCACGGGGCCAGCTCGACGGCCAGCGGCCGAACCTGTGCCCTGCAATCGCCGCGCAACCACACGAGCCGAGGGCGGTTACTCATGCCAAGAGGCCGCCGGGGTGGCTCCGCGGCCTGCGGCTTGCCGGACACGTCCGAGGGCCCGGCAAATCCTCTCGTGTGCCTCGCAGGCGTCCCGCATGTCGGCGTTGATCGCCCGAGAGATGCGGGCCGAATGCGTCTTGCGGGCCGCGCAGGGTTGGCCGACTTCGGCGCGGCATCCCGCGGCCGGGCAGGCGACCGACCGCGGGTCCGCGTAAAGGGTGTCGGCGGCGCTGCGGAGGGTGTAGGCGCCGCTCATGCTTCGGCCCGCCGTTCGGCGACGTAGTACGCATCCCCGTGGGCGCGGCAGTCCGACGGCATCACGCGGCGCAGCAGCCAGCCGCCCTCGACAAGCTGGCACACCGCGCGACGAACGGTCGTGCAGCTCGCCCCCACAGCGTCGGCAATCTCCGAGTAGCTGATGCACGCGCACTGCCCATTCCGCGAGCCGCACTCGGTATTCCCCGAGCCGACCACGCAGCCGTACACGCATTCGCGCAACGGCGTACGGAATACCGCGAACCACACTCCGATGAGCTTGGCGTGCGCCGACAGGTCTGCGGCGAACAGGCGGCGACACCAGGCGTCAACGTCGATCGTCGAATCATCCATTGGTTGTTCTCCTAACTGTGTTGGTGGTTGCGTGCCGCCGGGCAGGACACCTCGGTGGCTTGCACTCGTGCCGCCGGGCAGCACTCACCCGGTGGCTTCTTTTGATCTTTTGCGGGGCGACCCCCGAGCCCCGAGCCGGAGGCGAAGGAGGCGAGTGGGGGGAGCTTCTTTGACGTACTTGCCAAGTACTTGACGTACTTGGCAGTACTGGAAGTACTAATAGGCGGCGCTGTTTTTGCAGGTCAGCGAGTTGCGCTCTGCCACTGCGATGGCGGGAGCCGCCGCTGCGATGGCGGGAGCCGCCACTGCGATGGCGGGAGCCGCCACTGCGATGGCGGGAGCCGCCGCTGCGATGGCGGGAGCCGCCACTGTCCAAATCTGCTAGGGGGGTGGCGGGAGCTGCCACCTGCGCGGCCAAATCTGCTAGGGGGGTGGCGGGAGCTGCCACCCCCCCCCGCGGCGGAATCTGCTTGGGGGGTGGCGGGAGCCGCCACCATTGGGGCGCGGTCACGTCGGCTCCGTCGCGGCCCCGGCGGCCCGCTCGGCGTCGAGCCCGTCGAGCTGCACGCGCGCCGGATGCGCCGCCAATTGGCGGCCGCCGTTGTGCGCTATTGCGATCTTCAGCCGCGCGTCAGCCATGACCTGATCGGCCCATGCGGCCGCCTTGTGGACGGGCGCGCCGCCACACGCAGCGAGTGAGACCAGCTCGTCCCGCAGCCAGGATTCCTCGACGTGACACCATTCCTCGAACGCTTGGCGTTGGCGTTCACGCTCGGCGCGTTGCTGTTCTTCGGCCTCGGCCTGCCGGGCGTCGGCTTCCTCGTCGAGCCATTCTTGCCGCTGGAATGCGGGTACGAACGTGTAGAGGTTGGCGGTGTTGCCAGGCTGAACGTCGCAGAACAGAAAGTATTGCGCGACAAGCTCTTTGATTGCGTAACGTGTCGTCCTGTGTGGGATGCGGGTCTCGTTGACGATGCGCCGATATGTGGCGGTCAGCTTGCCGTTTTTGCCGAGGCCGTGAAACGCGAACCAGCCGCCGATCACTTTGGCCTGCGGAGAGAGTTCCGACGCCAACAGTTCTTTATGCCAGGGAAACTTGTGCTTGTTGAGGACGAACGGCTCGCCGCCGCCGCCGTCGGTAGAGGTCTGATTACCAGGCTTTTTTGTTACCATCGGGGGGTATCTTCTTTCTGCCCAAACGCGGGTCGGTGGTCGGGCGTTATGTGTTGTGTAGGTGGTTGGCGATCGCCGCCGGGTCGGGCCTGGCTCCCTCTCCCGGCGGCGTCGCTGTTTCTGGTGGTCTAACGAGGAACGCGAACGCACCACGCGCAGACACCTCGCCCGGCGGCGCCAACAGCGTCAGGGGTCAGCGCCCGCCTTTGGTCATGCGTTGGCCGCCGTCGGGATTGGCTGCATGAGGTTTTCGACTTCTTCACGCCGTATCCGAACGTGGCGGCGGCCGCCGAGGCGGTAGCCGGTGAGACGGCCGTCGGCGATCATCAGCCGTACAGCGCGGTCAGTTACAAGCAGGTAGGCCGCGGCCTGATTCTGTGTCATCCACGGGCTTTTTGGGTGAATCTCGTTCCTAGGCAACGGTTTTCCTATCGGTCAGGGTCGACCGATCAAGAGCGAGCGAGGATCGGTCGACAACGTGTTCCTGGTGTTGTCGGCCGATCCCGCTGAGCACACTCCCCCCGAAACCGAGTGTCAGCGCGAACCGTGCCATAGAGCGAATCTGCGGCAATGCTGGTCATCACTGGGCAGGGTTGTCGCGCATAGTCGGGGTATCGCTAGATTCGGCGCGGGCCTGTACTCCGCTACTGATTCTAAACGGATATACCGAATGCTTCCGGACACGCGGAGTGTGTCTGTTCCGTTGTGCCCCAACGCTGTAGGCGCGTCTACACGTTGTTGGCGAGCTTTGACAGCAGCCCAGCAATGGCCTTATCGCGGCCCTGAGCGGCGTGCTGATAGCGCATAGCGGCCGCCGGGGTGGAATGGCCTAGCCGGGCCATCAACTCGGCCAGCGTCGCCCCGGTGGCCGCCGCCAGCACCGCGCCGCTGTGCCTCAGATCGTGGAAACGTAGGTCGGTGCGCCCGGCGGCCTCGCGGGCCTTGTAAAACCAGCGGTACAGCGTCGCCGGGGCCAGGTGCCCGCCGTGGGCCGCCGGGAACAGCAGAGCATCCCGGCCGGGCTCGACGTGGCGGTCGAGGTGGTCTTGCAGACCCGGCAGCAGGTGCGGCGGAACGTGGACATCACGCACGCCCGCATCAGATTTCGGTGTCGTCACCTGGAATCCGCCACCGGCGCGCACTACTCCGCGCTCGACGTGGATCACGCCCGTGTCTAGGTGAATGTCTTTGCGGCGCAGCTCTGTTAGTTCACCGAAGCGGAGCGCGCACCACGATGCGAGCAGGATCATCGCCTGGTAAGCGGCGGGGGTGGCTTCGACCAGCTTCGCCAGCTCGGGCAGCGTAGCGGGACGAATCTTGTGCACCCGCCGCGCTGAACCTGCGCCGCGGATGACGCACGGGTTGGCGCCGATCTTGCTGTCGCTGGCGGCGGCCCCGAGGATCGTCCGTAGCAGCCCGTAGGCGTGGGCCCGCAGTGTCGGTGTGGTTGTCCCGGCGGCCGTGTGCCAGCGGCGCACATCGTCGGCGGTGATCGAGGCCAGCGGCAGACCGCCGAGGGTCGGTAAAAGTTGGGTGTCGAGTAGCCGCCGGTAGTGCTCGCGGGTGCGGTCTTTCAGATCGCGTTGTGTTAGCCAGTCTTCGGCGTACTGGGCCAACGTCAGCTTGCGCCGGGGCGCTGTCGTCGTCGCGGTGGGCGGCTCCCAGATTTTGCGCACGATGTCTGCGTGCTGCAAGGCCAACCATTGGCGGGCATCACGCTTGGTCAGGAATAGAGTCGGCGCTTTGTGGCGGCGGCCGTCGGGACCGTAGTAGCGGGCCCTGTATCGGCCGCTGCGTTCCGTTTCGACTGATCCGAACGTGCCTGACTTGGGCATTGCGCGGGCCTTCCTGCGGGCTATTTGCGGGCTATTTGCGGGCTATCGCAGCATACCGGCGTGCCTTTGCGTTCCTCAATTTTCCTGCTTACTGTCAGGTATTAGCGCAGGTAGAACCACTATTTGCGCTGGTCACACCAGCGTGTCAGCAAACCGATTGAACTGGTTCAATCCCAGTATCGCGCACCACAGTTCGTGCAGATGAGGCTCGTTTGCGACCGGGCTTTCATCGTCTCCGCGCAATAAACGCGCAATAAAGCCGGTGGATTCACCAATCACCGCAGGACAATCAAATGACGCACAGCACCACGCCCGACGTGTCGCCTCCCGCCGGCGCCACGTTTGTCGGCGACTGGGACAAACACGGCACGGGCATGCCGATTCGGTTCATCACCTTCGCTGAATGCACCTATGTCAATCGGTTGAATCAAAGCAACCTATTACGCCGCCGGCCCAGGATGCGGCCACGTCCACCTATCATTCCGGCGTCCCGACGCCGCCCCAGGATGCCGCTGCGCCGACCCATCACGGATTCGTAGATCGCGATAAGCGCGATGGCAGTGGCGACTCCAATGAACAGCGGAATCCATGCGATTCCGCCATTGGCGTTGTGATATCCGAATTGGCTGGCCACGGCCGAGCCGATCACGCCACCCAGGGCGCCGATTATCACCGTCGGGACCATGGTGATGTCTTGCTTGCCCGGCATGACGAGACGCGCCACTAGGCCTATCACCGCGCCCAGGATGATGGCGAGGATTATTGATTCGATCATTGCAGCTCCTCTGGTCACAGCGCCCCGAGCAGGCGCCGTCTCGCGCTCTGGGTTCCCCGATCGGCCCGGGTTGTAACACACACGTTGAGCAAGGAGTGGTGCGGAAACCGGCCGGCGGGCGCCGTGCGACATCAGTAACGGGGTGCCGCTCGAGTCGTGTCCCTGTTACTGCATCCGCACGTCCCTGGCTGTGCACGTCCGATCAGTCGTGTTTCGCCTCGTATCGCAGCAGAACCGTGCCGCCGGGGAAGATGCGGTTCTCCAACAGTCGCAGCGAGATCCATGACGGCAATGTCGGGAAGAACGGTGTGCCGCCGCCCACCGCGGTGGGCGCGACCACGATCCGGTACTCATCCACCAGTCCGGCCCGCACGATCGGTGCGGCCAGCGTCGCGCCGGCCACCTCCAGCGTGCCGTCGGTTTCGGCTTTCAGCTTTGTTACCACCTCGACCGGGTCGCCGCGTTCCAGGCGGGAGTTCCAGTCAACGGACTCCAGGGTGCGCGAGAACACGACCTTGGGCATGTCGCGCCAGATGTGGGCGAAGTCGACGATCAGAGGGGTGGCGTCCGGGGTCTTGTCGGCGGTCGGCCAGTACGCGGACATCAGTTCGTAGAGCCGCCGCCCGTAAAACGACAGGGCGGTCTCCCGCTCGAAGTCGTTCCAGTACTGGTGCAGTTCTTCGCTGGGATCGGACCAGTCGATGTTGCCTTGTGCGTCGGCGATGTATCCGTCCACCGAGACGTTGAAGCCATAGATGAGTCTGCCCATGCAGATCAGACTGCACCGGAGGGCCAAACTCATCGCGACGCCTGCTGGCTTCGAACTTGGCCGCCACGGCTTTCTCGCTGGCAGTAACGTGGCGCGAGTGCCGCTGTTTTATCCGCCGCGTATTCGGGTGCAGGCCGGATTACTGTCCGCAGCCGTCCTGATCCTTGGCGTGGGCTGTTCGGCGGGTAGCGGGAAAAGCGGGCCAGTGGTGCCGAAGTCGAACCCTGACGCGGCGAGGGCATCCCCCGTTACCTACACGGTGGAGCCCTTCGATTTCGACGGTGACGCCGGCATGTCTATGTCGGTCACCCAAAAGCAACTAGGCGGCACATTATGCCCATGCGTCAAGGTGCCCTACCCCGCAGACGGCCTTCACAACGACGCGGGATCAGAAGCGATCGACCACGTTTCGCTGCACTCTGGCGACACGGTGCTCGGGTTCAGTCTCGGATCGCAAGTGATCTCGCTCTACCTCGCTCGACACACGCCCCCGCCCGGAGTCCGATTTGTGTTGCTAGGCGACACATTTGCGCGCAACGACGAGCTGGTTGCCGTCCATCAGGGCATTCCAGCCGACATCGCCAACCCGGTGACCCTGGTTGCCCGCGAATACGATGGATGGAGCGATAAGCCAACCAAGAAGACCTCCCCCGACTACGACCTCGCGATGCGCAACGCTGAAATGGGCGCGGCCACTATTCACGATTACGTCGATGCCCGCGTAGACGATCCGGCCAATGTCGTGACCACTCGGGGCAACATCACGTCGGTTCTGATTCCGACCCAGCACCTACCTCTGAACAGTCCCCGGCGCTTGCTCGGTTTCAATGCAAAGGCCGATCAGCTTGACGCTCAACAGCGTCCGCTCATTGACAGCGCGTATGACCGGCCCGTGCCGACGCCCGAACAGTTGGCTGCATCGACCGGCGAGCAGGTGGGAAAGCGTTAGGCCGCTCAGCTCGGCGACGCCCCGCATGCGCGGCTCAAAACCGGACGCCCGCCTAACTAATCGAAAATGACCCGGCGGTGGCCGCACTGAGCAACGCCTCCCACAGCTCCATCGTGGTGAGCGTTGGAATGTCGTGGAAGGTTGTCATTCCGTCGACTACCGATGTGGCTGAGTCGATTTCGGCTGGCGTCAACCCGAGGTAGGCCTCATGGAGTTCCATCCCAAGCATGACGTCCTGCCAAGTTGTGCCCAAGGAGCCGGGTTCGGCCCAGGCGTCGCCGTGGATGTCATAGATCTCGGTCGGGTACAGGTTGTCGGGGACGCCGCTCGGGTTTGCGCCGAGCATCACGAAACGCAGAGCGTCGGTGGGGATTTTGTCGTCGGCGAGTTGCTGTTCGGCGAGCGAGGCGATGGCGCTGCTTTGTGAGTAGGTCAAGATGGTCAGCGGGTCGCTGCACGCGCCGGCGGCGTCGCAGCCCATGTCGCCGGCGTTGTAGTCAGCGACGATCGCGTTGATGAGGATGCTCTCGCCCTGCGGCACGCTCGTAGTGAAGTCGCTGGTCTCCGGCGTGGTCAGCGCCAGCGTCGACGCGGTGGTGCCGTCGTACCCGTTCGGGTCGAGGTACAGGTTTGTCGCGTCGCTGATGTAGGCGGCATTCGGTGTCGGCACACCGGTAGCGCCCAGGATCAGTGCGTTGGTTGAGCCGGACAGAAATTCGCCGTTGGCGGCGGGGATGGCCGAGCCGACCAGAAGGTCGCCGGTGGCGGCGGCATTGGACGGGCCGATCAGCACGTCGCCGATGTCTTTGACTACAACGGCCCAGAAATCGCTGTTTGCGTCGGCGTTGGCCGGGCCGGCCCAAGCCACCGCGGCGCTGCACAGCGCAGCACCGAGAATCAATTTCTTCATGGCTCCCCCTCGTTCTCAAGATCACAGATGATGTCGCTGAGTTGCTTTGCACCGGCAGGCGTGGCGACGTTGCCCAACATCTCCCCGATAGATGTCGATCGATATTTCTCAGCCCTAACTAAGTTATCGCTTACGTTTTGTGCGAGTAAGAGAAATGGGCCTCAAACTTTTAGACTTTTTTCAATAGCGTGTTGATGCTGGCAGAAGCGTTTTTTGCGTATTGGAGATCGCTTCTCACCTACTGAACGGCAATTAAGTGCCTTTCCACGGCCATCGACTTAGACTTGAAAATCCGAGTAATCAGACATTAGGGCCAATTCATAGACATCCCGGTGGATACCGCGAGTACTCGCTGAACTGCCTGATCCTTCATCTCGTCAACGCGCGCCTCCTCGGCGTGATCGCGTCCGCCTTGCCGGCGAGTTCGAAAAACTCGACGGTGATGAGGGCGACGGCAGCGGTATCGAGGGCTCTGGCAGGCTTCTAGTCATGGAATTTGACGAAACGCGGTGGCGCGAGATCCAAGAGTTTGCGTCTTCCCGGGGAAGATCAGCGCCGAAGGCGGTTGTCGTCGGTTTGAATTCCATCATCGACAAGTCGGTCAGCGCAGCGACCTGGTCGTCGATGGAGACCACCGCATCGACAACGGCGTGGAAATGCTGGGCTGTCACCGAGCGCTCTGTCGGCTATGCCTTAATCAGATACAAAAAGGCGGATTATGACGAACGCGAGGAGCGCCAGAAAGAGTTAACCCCGTCAAGCTGGTCCGTATGGGTCCGGCCGCTTGCTGACATCATCGGGATTCGATACGGGGCCTTCTGCGCGGCCGAAGGCGACGCGACTGCGTTTTATCCGGCCGAACCCATCAAGGTCATCTTCAGCGATGGCGCAGTGAGCATTCCAGCCGGTCCCATTCCAATCGACCAACGTGCAGAAGTAAGCCGCGTCATTACCGCACTCCGCGAGTTCGTGAAGTTCTGAGGCTGGTCGGTACCGTCATCGGGCCATACAGTTGGCCATTCGCTGGACAAACCGCGCACCCTATGACTGCAAACTCGCGGAATAGTTGCGCCAGCCCTCGGCGCGGCTCCACACGAGCACCCGCGGCGAACCGGCGGGCGCCAGCCAGAGGTGCGTGGCTGAATCGGGGACCACTGGCGGGTCGGGTGGCAGGGTTTCCTTGAACATGAGTTCCGAGGACATGCTGAAGGGCAGTGCGCTGTCATGCAACGGGATAAAGAGGTGGCGCTCATCGGCGCCGGCTCTTGCGAGCTTGTCGAAATGCTTCTGAATGTGCGGCTTCTCAAACGCCTTGGCGAGTCCCGCCGCAAAACCCGATAGCGATTCGTCCACGAACCCAGCTCCGACCCGCGGCACGACCTCGGTCATCGGGCGTTTCAGATTCTTGGCCGCAATGTTCGGAAAGCCGATCATCGCCGACGATGACTCACGAACCAGCCATCGCACGCCTGGATGCGTCGGCCATCCGCCCTCGATGCGGCGCGGGTCCGGTTCCCCCGCTGCCTCACAGAGTCGAATGATTTCGTCGTAGCACAATTTCAGCCGATCCAGGTCGGCAACCGACCCAACCTCGATGCGCCAGAACCAATCCCCCACCACGGGCCACTTGTACTTGATCTTTTCAAGCAGCCTGGCGAGGTCGAGCGCGTCGTCCTCGCCAAGGTTCGTCACCTCGAGTGCGGCCGTACGACCGTCGCTCAGGGTCAGCATCACGTCGACGGCGCCCTGTCGGCCATCTACCTCCCAGGCTTCCGCCTGCGCCACGTCAAGTACCTCAGCGACCAACAAGCATGCGGCCCGCTGCTGCGGATCTAGCTCAGAAAGTCCGACGAGGCGCGGCTGTGGTCGAGTCACGCAGCAAGGCTACGACCCACCCCGCCACAGAGATCGGGGGCTTCCAGCGTTGAAGGGCCTAGCCGGCGATCTGCGCTTGCGCCTCCGCGTTGGCGGTCTGGTCCGGGCAGTGCTGACGAATCGTGGTGCCGGTCAGGACGCCGGCGTTTGTCGCGTTGTATCCGCGGGCTTCGAGGGTGGTTTCGATCGCGGCCAGACTGGTGCCACCGCGCAGCGCGGCGCAGATGTCGTAGCGGGAGTCGATGGTGGCGGCCTGCGCGGGCGCGGCGAGCGTCAGCGTCGCGATCATCGCGGCCCCGGCCGCGAGGAAGGACGAACGGATGATGCTGCGCCGGTTGGTCCTGTTACGCCCCATGTCAGCCTCGCTGCTGTCGAGGTCACCGTTCTGAATTTAGTGGCCGTTGCCGTCTAGCAACGCCGCAGTCAGCCGAAGCCTGCCCGATTCAGCGCGAAGGTGACCCAATTCACGGCCGGCTACCAATTCGCCGACACCGGCGGGCGTCGAGCACATAAGCTGAAGTACGCCCAAAGTCGGGCACTGGTCCACTGAGAGGCCTGCTATGACGAGGTTTCTTCGCCGCCTGACCGTCACTATCGCGGCGGCGTCCATTCCGCTCGCAGCCGCAGCGGTCGCGACATCGCGCAGTCAGCTCGGCGGGCTGTGACCCCAAGTGGTCGCGCAATGTCTGGACCGGTGAGTGCCATCCGCAGCCGGGGCCGCCGGACTGGTAGCAGATCCGGCCGGCCTACGCGCCGCCGTACGCACCCGTCGACGTCCCGCCTCCTCCTCCCCCGCCGCCGTGGGCACAGCAAATGCAGCCGAGATGGGACGAGGGCAGCCAGAATTGGTCTGGGGCGGGATCTGACTGCTGGCGCAGGCTATTTCATAGTTTGCGAACACTCGCGCAGGATCTTCGCGAACGGGTTGCCGGCCGCCAGGCCGCGGCGAAGACTCGGCTGCAGGGTGCTCAAGTTCAGCAAGACCGGGTAGCCCAGCCCGTGATCACGCCAATCCGCAAGCTGGTCCACGATCTCGTCATGCGTGCCTTGCAGGCATGCGTCTTTCAGAAGCGACAGCGGAACGTTCGAGGTGTACTTCAGCACGGACTCTTCGTCGAAGACCTGCGGGATGATGTCCTGGGAGCCGGTGAAGTCGTCACCGAGCGGATGAGATACGCCGTGGCGCTTCCACAATTCCGCGGGGGCATTCAGCGCGAACGTCTTCATCGCGGTCGATTCGAGCGCCTCGTCGATCTCCTGACGGCTACGCCCGGTGACGGTGAAGAACAGGATCGCGGCGCCGATCGACAACGGGTCCCGTCCGGCGTCCGAGGCCGCGGCGCGAACCGCCGTCAAGCCCGCGCGCGTAATCCGCGGGCGAAAACACCGCCGCGGGAAACCAGGTGTCGGCGTAGCGGCCGGTGGCGCGCAACATTCTGGGGCCGTGCGAGGCGATCCAAATCTCGGGCCATTTCCCGCGATACGGCCACAGATCGAACACGGCGTTGTGCAGGGGGAAGAACGGCGAATCGCGAGTGACGAGCTCGCCACCGGAATTCCACAGCGCCCGGATCGTGGCCATCGCCTCCTCGAACCGTGCCACCGGTCTGGACCAGTCCACGCCGTAGGGCTCGTTGCCCTCACGCTCGCCGGTGCCGATGCCGAGGATCGCCCGTCCCCGCGTGAGTAGGTGCAGCGTCGCGGCTGCCTGAGCGGTGACCGCGGGATTGCGCCGACCGGTATCAGTCACGCCGATTCCAAGGCGCATGCGCCCCAATCGATTTCGGGCGGCGAGATGCCCGAGCACGGTCCATGGTTCGAGGTTGGCGTCGACCTTCGGGGTCAAGTCGTGCGGCGCCGACGTATTTCGGCTTGCGCCATCGCCCGCGGGAACAACGAATTCAGATGGTCGGCCAGCCAGAACGAATCCGCCCGGGCCGCTACCGCGGACAGATAGCTGCTGCGCGTCACCGCCATCGGCGAAAAACGCATCGGCAGCGCCTGCGCCGCCAAACCGACTTTCACCACTGACCCCCGACAGCCGTCGACCTATTGCCGTGCACCGCCCGATACTCCCACCCCGTCCCCGGGCGGCTGGGACGGGCCGCCGGTGTTGTCGCTGACCCGCTTCAGATGCTGCGGGCAATAGGCGCTCGCCGCGATCGCGGTGAATTTCGCGGCACTGACGGTGCTGATGTCCGAATTCTGTTGCATCACAAGCTGAACGACGTCAAGTTGCGACTTACCCTGATCCATCAACCCGCATGCGGTCTTGCCCGCGTTGATGGCACTTGGAGAATCGTTGAAGGTGATGCCGGCTTTGGTCAGCGCCTCGACGAAGCTCGCGTCCACGTTCGGGTCGGCGTGTGCCGGTACCGCGAGGCCCAGCGCCGAGGCAACGCCAAGCACAGCCACGAGACTTCTCATCACCCCATCATCGCTCACACCGGCGCCGCGCCAGTACGACGTCTAACCCGCAGCGCGGTGCAGTCGTGCAGCCGCACCGGCGGCTGCAGCGGCGTGCTGGAGGTGTTGCGGGCAGTAGGCGCTGGCGGCGATCGCGGTGAACTGCGCAGCCCTGGTCGTGTCCAGACCCGGGTTCTGCCTCGTCACGAGTTGGACGACGTCAATCTGCGGCCGGCCCTGGTCCATCATTCCGCAGGCCGCTTTACCGGCCTTTACCGCGCCGCTTTCGCTTTTGATCGTGATGCCCGCTTTGGTGAGCGAATCGAGAAAGCTCGCATCAAGGCCCGGGTCAGCGCCACCGGCACCCGCCTGCACCAGTCACGGCCGAACCCAGCGTGGCGGCTGCAACCAGCATCGCCAGCCGACGTGTCATCACTCCATCGTCGCGCACCTCGACGTCTTTGTCTCGCTCACCGAACCGCCACATCGATTCCGGCGTCCTGCAAGGATCGGACGAATGGCCGAAAGAATCGAAGTCCAACGCACGATCACCGCCCCGCCAGCCGACATCTTCGCTGTCCTCTGCGATCCGCAGGGTCACGTCGCCATCGACTCATCCGGCATGTTGCAGGATGCCGACGGAGCGGCCGTCGCCGCCGCCGGCGACAGCTTCGTCGTGCACATGGACCGCGAGTCCCTCAACGACTTTCCGGACCTCGGCAAGTACGACGTGACCGTCACCATCCGCGAATTCGAGCAGGATCAGCTGATCGCATGGACGGTTCTGGGTCAGATCCGGCCACAGATCGGCCACGTCTACGGCTACCGCCTCGAGCCCGACCAGCAGGGCGAAGGCACGCTCGTCACGTCGTTCTACGACTGGTCGCAGATCGACGAAAAATGGCGCGAGGCCGGAATTTTCCCGGTCATCTCCGAGGCCGCTCTGCGGGCATCGCTGGGGATCTTGGATCGCACGGTCCGGCGGGGCTATCCGAAGGGCTGAGCCGACGCACGCGTCGACGTTGAGTTGCGCTGCGGTCGCCTGGCCGCCGGCAAGAAAACCTGAGGGTTGTACAACCGCGCAACGTGAGCCGCACAGTGTGCCATCATGCGATGGTCTCCGAGGAGGAAAGATGCGCCGCTACCTGGTTGTCGCGATTACCGTCGTCGCGGCCACATTGATCGCGGTACCCCGCGCGTCCGCCGGTGACGCACCGATCGGCCACCTCGGCGACACGCTGCGGGTCGACACCGGAAAGATGATCGCCGACATCACGGTCAGCAGTGTGCAGCCGGTCGACCCGCCACCCGGGTTCGGCTACAACCGGGTTGGCGTCCCGGTCAAGAGCTTCCCGAACAGCGCCGTCGTGCGCGCGGACGTGGCGATCCACGCGGTTCGCGTGCCCAACCCGTATCAGATGCTCACCGATTTCACCTTCGACGGCGTCACCCCGTTCGGCGACGCGTACAAGTCCCGCTCCTCCGATGCGCCCGATGCGTTGGATGCCGCGCTGGCCAACGCGCCGGCCGGCTCGATCGTCCGCGGCGGCGTGTACTGGGAGGCCTACCGCGATCCGGTCTCCACTGTTGTTCTGCTGGACAAGAAGACGGGTTATCACCTAGCGCAGTGGAACCTGTAGCTCGTATCGCCACCGCGGATTCCGTCGACGCGGTCGAACTCGCCGCCGTCGCCGCGCGCACGTTCCCGCTGGCCTGTCCCCCGTCGGTCGCACTCGACGACATCGCATCCTTCATCGACGCCAACCTCTCGGATGCGCGCTTCGCCGACTACCTGGCCGACCCGCAGCGGGTGATCGTCACCACCAGCTGCGACGACCGAATTACCGGTTACGCCATGCTGATCAGCGGCGTATCCGACGATCCTGACGTTGCGCGCGCAGTGCGACATTCGACCTGCGGTCGAGCTATCGAAGATGTATGTGCTGCCCGCGCATCACGGCTCGGGTGTGGCGGCGGCGTTGATGGACGCCGCACTCGGCGCGGCCGCAGACCGGGGTGCTGGCTGCGTCTGGCTCGGTGTCAACGACAAAAACCAACGCGCTCAACAGTTTTACAAGCAAGCACGGCTTTACCGTCAGCGGCAACAGGAGCTTTCGGTTGGGCGACCACACCGAGAGCGACTATGTGATGGTTCGACCGTGCTAGGCGTCGACGGCGGTCAGCTGCGCCACCAGCCGCTCCGGCGACACGGTCGGCTGCCGGTCGACGAGACGAGCAACCCCGTGCATGCACGCACCCTATCGACGTGTTGCAATCAAGCACATGGCTGACCATTCAGCTGACGACTCCGGTGCGGTGCAGATGCGGCTGCTCGGCTCTTCGCGCGACCTCGGCGGCGCCGACCTGCCCGATCTGTACGGTTACCCCGCCGACCACAACGGCGTGTGGCTGCGCGCCAACTTCGTCGCCAGCCTCGACGGCGGCGCGACCTTCAGTGGCAAGTCCGGCCAACTGGGCGGGCCCGGCGATCGGGCGGTGTTCGCCGCACTGCGGGAGATGGCCGACGTGATCCTGGTCGGTGCCGGCACGGTGCGGACCGAGGGCTACGCCGGTGCGCGTCCGACCGTCGCGCAGCGGCAACGCCGGCAACGCCGCGGGCAGAGCGAAGTGCCCCAGCTGGCCATCGTCTCCAAATCCGGCCGCCTGGAGCGGGATATGCCGGTATTCACCCGCACCGAGGTACCGCCGCTGGTGTGCACCTGCACGACCGCAGCCGACCAGACTCGACGCACGCTGAGCCGGCCTCGCCGACGTGGCTCGACTGCTCTCTCGACGACCCCGACAGCGTCGACTCGGCCGCGGTGCTGGCCCTGCTGGGCGACCGCGGGCTGCCGCGAGTGCTGACCGAAGGCGGCCCGATGCTGTTCAGCTCGTTCGTCGAGCGCGACCTGCTCGACGAGCTCTGCCTGACGATCGCGCCGACCCTCGTCGGCGGTCAAGCCGGGCGCATCGCCACCGGTTCGGAGCAGGTGCACACGGGGATGCGATGCGCGCACATCCTCACCGACGACGACGGCTACCTGTACACGCGCTACGTGCGGCACGTCGATCTGATCAGCCAATCGCTACTGTGGTCGGCATGAGCAGGCGCGCCGCATTCACCACCTCGCTGATCGTGGTGACCGCATTGCTGGCCGGCTGCGCGCCCGGACTGGCCGCCAACCCGCGGTTCGCCACCGACGCCGGAGCCCGGCCGCAGGGCAAGCCGACGAAGACAACCACTGCCAACGGGCCGGCGCCGATCGCCAAGCCGAAGAACGAGTTGTCCTGGCACGACTGCACGGCGAAGGAATTCGGCCAAGCCGCGGTCCCCGCGCCCGCCGGCGTCAAGCTGGATTGCGCCAACTACGACGCCGACCTCGACCCGGTGAACGGCGCGGCCGGCTCGCTGAGCATCGGTGTGGTGCGCGCCCGTTCGCCCCAGACGCCCGATGGCGCCGGGCCGCTGGTGTTCACCACCGGTTCCGACCTGCCGTCGTCGCTGCAGTTGCCGGTCTGGCTGGCACGCGCGGGCGCCGATG
This sequence comes from uncultured Actinomycetota bacterium, assembly GCA_963796825.1. Classification (GTDB taxonomy): domain Bacteria; phylum Actinomycetota; class Actinomycetes; order Mycobacteriales; family Mycobacteriaceae; genus Mycobacterium. The sequence continues at coordinate 218,831 of CAWCNE010000001.1, read as the reverse complement.
TGCTGCACAACCATCCCATCGTCGCCGTCGACCGGCGCGGTATGGGCACCTCGAGTCCGGTGGACTGCCTCGAACAGTTCGATCGTCAGGAGATCCACGACCAGGCGCAGTTCGAGGCCGGCAACGACCCGGTCGCCAATCTCGCCGACATCGTGCAGACCTCGACCACCAGCTGCACCGACACCATCGCGCCGGGAGATTCCGCCTACGACAACACCCACGCCGCTACCGACATCGAGCGGCTACGCAGCATCTGGGATGTGCCGGCGCTGGCGCTGATCGGCGTCGGCAACGGCGCCCAGGTGGCGCTGTCGTACGCCAGCTCGCACCCGGACAAGGTCGCCAGGCTGATACTCGACTCCCCGGTGGCGTTGGGTGTGGGCGCCGAAGCCGCCGCCGAGCAGAGGGTCAAGGGCCAACAGGCGGCGCTGGACGCATTCGCCGCCCAATGCGCGGCGGTGAACTGTGCCCTGGGACCAGACCCGAAAGGCGCCGTCAGCGCGCTGCTGGCCGACGCCCACGCCGGCCACGGCCCGGCGGGCGCCTCAGTCGCCTCGATCGTCAGCGCGATCAGCACCTCACTGGGCTTCCCCACCGGAGACCGGATCGGCACGACCAACGAGTTGGCCACCGCGCTGGCCAACGCCCGCAACGGCGACACCAACCTGCTCGCCGCCTTGATCACCCGGGCAGAGGGCATGCGGGGCACCGACGGGCAGTTCGTCAACACCTGCAGCGACGCGGTCAACCGGCCCACGCCCGACCGGATCCGGGAACTGGTTGTCGCCTGGGCGAAGCTCTACCCGCAGTTCGGCACTGTCGGCGCGCTCAGTCTGGTCAAGTGCGTCTCGTGGCCGAGCGCGACGCCGCCACAGCCGCCGAAAAAGCTCACGCGTCAACGTGCTGCTGATGGGAGTCCATGACGACCCGATCGTCGGGTCCGAAGGCGTCTCGGCCACCGCAGCCACCATCATCAACGCCACCGCCGCCAGCAAGCGAGTGATGTGGCAGGGCATCGGCCACGGCGCCAGCATCTACTCGTCGTGCGCGGTCCCGCCGCTGGTCGGCTACCTCGACAGCGGCACGTTGCCGGCCACCGACACCTACTGTCCCGCCTGATCCTGCAATCCGTATAGGGTTTCCGCTCGTGACGGCAGTCGACTCCCCACGCGACGTTTTGCGCGACCGGGCGCACGCCATCTTCGCTCCCCGTACTGCAGCCCCGAGCACCGCGACCGTGCTGCGCTCGGTGTTATGGCCGATTGCCATCCTGGCGGCCATTCACCGCACCATCGTGGTCACCACCAACGGCAACATCACCGACGACTTCAAACCCGTCTACCGCGCGGTGCTGAACTTCCGGCAAGGCTGGGACATCTACAACGAGCACTTCGATTACGTCGATCCGCACTACCTGTATCCACCCGGCGGGACGCTGCTCATGGCGCCGTTCGGCTACTTGCCGTTCGCGGAATCGCGGTACCTGTTCATCGCGATCAACAGCGCCGCGATCGTCCTCGCCGGGTATCTGCTGCTGAAGATGTTCAAGTTCTCGCTGGCCTCGGTCGCGGCCCCGGCACTGCTGCTGGCGATGTTCTGCACCGAATCCGTCACCAACACACTGGTTTTCACCAACATCAACGGCGTCATCCTGCTGCTCGAGGTGTTGTTCCTCCGGTGGCTGCTCGACGGCCGCGAAAGCCGGCAGTGGTGGGCCGGCATCGCCATCGGACTGACCGTCGTGGTCAAGCCGGCGCTGCTCCCCTTGCTGCTACTACCGCTGTTGAACCGGCAGTGGCGCCCGCTGGTGCCGGCCTTCCTGGTGCCGGCGGCATTCAATCTGGCCGCATGGCATCTGGTCGTCCATCCCGAAGACTTCATCCATCGCACGGTCCCCTACATGCTGGGCGTTCGCGACTATTTCAACAGCTCCATCGAAGGCAACGGCGTCTATTTCGGGTTGCCGTTCTGGCTGATCCACCTGCTGCGAATCCTGTTCACGCTGTTGGCCATTGGCAGCGTGTGGCTGCTCTACCGCTACTACCGCACCCGCGACCCGCTGTTCTGGATCACCACCTCGTCGGGCGTGCTGCTGGTGTGGTCGTGGTTGGTGCTGGCACTGGCCCAGGGCTACTACTCGATGATGCTGTTCCCGTTCTTGATGACGGTGGTGCTGCGCAACTCGGTGATTCGTAACTGGCCGGCGTGGCTGGCCATCTACGGATTCCTGACCATGGACCGCTGGCTGCTGTTCAACTGGATGGACATCGGCCGGCCGCTGGAATACCTCAAAATCACCTACGGCTGGTCGCTGCTGCTGATCGTCGTGTTCTGCGTGCTGTACTTCCGCTACCGGGACGCCAAGGCCGAAAACCGCTTGGACGAGGGCATCGATCCGGCGTGGCTGACGACCGAGCAACCGCGCGCTAACGTGGATGCATGAGCTCTCACAGCAACAGCAGCCGCAGCTTGCAACTCAGCGACGACGAATGGCGCAAGAAACTCAACCCGCAGGAGTTCGACGTGCTGCGCCGCGCCGGTACCGAGCGCCCGTTCGTCGGTGAGTACACCGACACCAAGACCGAGGGCGTCTATCAGTGCCGGGCCTGCGGCGCCGAGCTGTTCCGCAGCACGGAGAAGTTCGAATCTCATTGCGGCTGGCCGTCGTTCTTCGATCCGGCGGACTCCGACGCGGTGATCCTGCGTCCCGACCATTCGATGGGTGCGACGCGCGTCGAGGTGGTGTGCGCCAACTGCCACAGCCACCTGGGCCACGTATTCGAGGGCGAGGGTTATCCGACGCCGACGGATCAGCGCTACTGCATCAACTCGATTTCGCTGCGTCTCGTCCCTTCCTGACGTTTGTACCTCACTGCCGATCCCGGATTGCTCGACGATCCCGTCTGGCATGCGCTCACCGGACCGCATCGCCACTTTGCGGTCGCGTCCCAGGAACCCGCGCGTGCCTACCGATACCGCGTCGATGTGGCCCCATTCGCCGCCCTGCGGGACGTCACTGATGCCTCAGGCCTGGCGCGATCTGGCCGGACTGTGCGGACCCGAAGGACGCGCGGCCCTCGAGGCCCCGGCAGTGATCACCGCGCCGCAGGGCTGGACGGTGGCCACCGTTTTCCCGGTCGCGCAGATGATCGCTCCGACAGATGGACTGACCCCCGATGGCGCAACGGAACCTGTTGTCCCGCTTGGCAAGAAGGACGCGGTCGAGATGATGGCGCTGGCCGAACTCACTCATCCCGGCCCATTCGCGGCCTCGACCGTTGAGCTGGGCGGCTACCTCGGAGTGCGGCGCGACGGTCGGCTTGTAGCGATGGCCGGGCGTCGCCTCCACCTGCCGGGCTGGATTGAGATCAGCGCGGTGTGCACCCACCCGGATCACCGTGGCCAGGGCCTGTCCCGGTTGCTGATCGCCGCGGTCGAGGCAGCGATCCGCCGACAGGGACACCGAGCTTTCCTGCACGTGCTGCACGAGAACACCCGGGCCATCGACATTTATCGCGGGCTGGGCTTCACCACGCGCGCAGATATGACGATGACGGTGGTGCGCCCGGACTCCTAATCGACCCGGGTGGCGTGAACTTCCCAGAATGGGGCGTGCACGCGCCCGTTGGTCAACCACGGCTCCATGGCCCGGAAGCGTTCGGCCACCGGCTTCATCTGCTCGGCCCGTTCGGGATCGCGCTGCACCATCCGGTCGAAATTCTCTGAGCTCATGTTGATCTGGTAGGTCGTCGGCCCCAGATAGGTGATCTCCCAGCCGGCGTCGGGAAACACCGTCGCGAAGTCGTCCTCGGACAGCGAACGCGGCATGTAGAACCCGTTGATGTTGCCGATGCCGAATTCGAACATGAACAGCCGCGCCCCTGGTTTGGTGGCCCGGTGCAAGGCTTCGGGCATAGGACTTCTGCAGCTCCCGATCTGTCGAAAAAGTGTGGTAGAACGCACAATCCACCACGGTGTCGAAATGGTTGTCCAAGCCCTCGAGCTTCATCGCGTCGGCCAGCTGGAAGTTCACCGTTACCCCAGCCTTGCGGGCATTCTCCCGGGCCCGCTCGAGCGCGGTCTCCGATCCGTCAATTCCGGTGGCCGAGTAGCCTTTTGAGGCGTAATAGATGGCGTGATGTCCAGGCCCGGTGCCCGGGTCGAGGACTTCGCCTTTGATCGCACCCAGCGCAACCAGTTGCTGCACCACCGGCTGTGGACCGCCGATGTCCCAAGGCGTGGCGGCCGGCAAACCGTGCGCGACGGAGGCGTCGCGGTACATCTCCTCGAAGCGGGTGGGATCGCTGGGATCGAATTGCGTTGTCATGTCTCCCCCTTCATGCCCACTCAGGGTAGCGAGTTCACCAGCTGCTCGACCGGGACCCGGGGCCCGGTGAAGAACGGCGTCTCCTCGCGGGTGTGCCGACGCGCGTCGGTGGCCCGCAGTTCCCGCATCAGGTCGACGATGCGATGCAGTTCCGGCGCTTCGAACGCCAGCAACCACTCGTAGTCGCCGAGCGCGAACGCCGGCACGGTGTTTGCCCGAACGTCCTTGTATTCGCGAGCGGCCATACCGTGCTCTGCCAGCATGCGCCGCCGTTCCTCGTCGGGCAGCAGGTACCACTCGAGGGACCGCACGAACGGGTAGACGCAGATGTAGGCGCCCGGCTCCTCACCGGCCAGGAACGCCGGGACGTGGCTCTTGTTGAATTCGGCGGGCCGATGCAGCGCGACGCTGCTCCACACCGGCGTCGACGCCTGGCCCAGCGCGGTGGTACGGCGGAAGTCGGAGTAGGTGGCTTGCAGCGCCTCGACGCGTTCGGCGTGCGTCCAGATCATGAAGTCGGCGTCGGCTCGTAGGCCCGCGACATCGTAGAGACCGCGCACCACGACGCCGTGCTCTTCGCGCTGCTTGAAGAAGGTCGCGGTTTCGTCGACCACCTTTTCCCGCTGGTCGCCGAGCGCACCGGCGCGAGCCGAGAACACCGAGAACATCAGGTAGCGGACGGTGGAATTCAGAGCGTCGTAGTCCAAGCGGGCCATGAGAACTATCGTGCCACGGGCGTTTCGACAGCACGGACGGCGGCAGTGGCGGCCCGCCCGGCCGCGCCGATGCAGGCCGGCACCCCGATCCCGTCGAGATAACTGCCGGCTACCTGGCACGTCGGCGGTAGGCCGGCCCGTAGTTCGGCGACCAGGTCGCGGTGACCCGGCCCGTATTGCGGCATCGCATCCGGCCAGCGCTGCACATGGACGTCCACCGGTTCGACCGTGAGATCGAAAACGGTGGCCAGATCCTCGAGCGCCCAGGCCAGCAACTCGTCGTCGGATGCGCGCGTCGCCAGGTCGTCACCGAAGCGCCCGAATGAAAGTCGCAACAGCTCCACGTCGGTGCGCCGACCCCATTTTCGCGAGGACAGCGTAATTGCCTTGGCGCGCAAACGTTCTCCGCTGGCTACCAGGACGCCGGAATTCTGCGGGAAGTCGATGCCGCGGGGTACCGCCATCGCGAGCACCGCGGAGGAGGCGCTGTCGATCCGGCCGGCTGCCGCCGCGGTGCGCGGAGCGACGGCGCCGACCAGTCGGGCCAGTCGCGCCGGCGGGACGGCAAGATCACCGCGTCGGCGTGCCACTGCGTCACCGGCAGCGTCCCGCAGAGTCCAGCCTTGCCCGTCGGCGTCCATGCCGTCGATCGCGGCCCGCACCCACTCGATCCGGCTCCGGCGGACAAGTTCCTCCACCAGCACGGTGTATCCCCCGCCCACCGCACCGAAGATCGGACCGGCGGTGATGCTCGTCAGTGCTTGGCGGACCGCGTCGGTGACGCTCGTGGCGCCGGCGTCCAGACCCGCCGCCAGTGTCGGGGCCGCGGAGCGAAGGCCGATGGTCGCCGCCGATCCGGCATAGACCCCGCTGAGCATCGGATCCACCGACCGGGCCACCACCTGCTCGCCGAACCTGTCGGCGATCAGGCCGCCGACGGCCGGGTCGGAGCCGGGCTGCCAACTCAACGGTTGATCCTGCTCGGCGGCGATCCGAGCCAGAGTGGCGTCGTTGACCAGACCGGCCATCGACTCCGCCGACGACGGGATGCCGCTGAGTGTTCCCGCCGGCAGTGGATGCAGCCGGTCCTGGCTGTAGATCAGCGGACGCGCCCCGGTGGTGCCGAGTTGCTCGTTCGCCAGGCCCAATTCGGCCAGCAACGCCGGCATTTCGGGCCGGCGGACCACGAACGCTTCGGCGCCGACATCGACGGCAACCCCGCCGACCTGCTCGGTACGCAGCACTCCACCGAGCCGGTCAGCCGGGTCGAACAGCGTGATGCTTGCCTCGTCACCAGCGATCTGGCGTAACCGATACGCGGCGGTAAGACCTGAAATGCCGCCGCCGACAACACAGTACGAGCGCTTGGCAGAAGTCATAGCGAGTGGATCAGCGCTACCAGGTCGGTGAGAATCGCCGGGTCGGTCTCCGGCAGCACGCCGTGGCCGAGGTTGAAGATGTGCCCGGCCGCGCCGGCATCCACCGCCCGACGTCCGTCGTCGACCACCGCGCGGGCCGCCTGCTCCACTGTCGACCAGCCGGCCAGCAGCACCGCGGGATCGAGGTTGCCCTGCAACGCTTTTCCAGCCTCGACGCGGGCTGCCGCGTCGAGGAGCGATGTCCGCCAATCGACCCCGACTACCGTCGCTCCGGCCCCCGACATGGCACCCAGCAGTTCGGCAGTGCCGACCCCGAAGTGCGTCATCGGAACGCCGCGGTCGGCCAGCGCGGCGAATACCCGCGAACTGTGCGGCAACACCAGCCGGCGGTAGTCGGCCAGCGACAGGACGCCGGCCCACGAGTCGAACACCTGAATCGCGTCCACCCCGGCGTCGAGCTGTACCTGCAGGAAGCCGATCGTCAGGTCGGTCAACTTGTCCATCAGCGCATGCCAGGACGCCGGCTCGGACAGCATCATCGCCTTCGTTTTGGCGTGGTTGCGGCTCGGGCCGCCTTCGACCAGGTAGGACGCCAGCGTGAACGGCGCACCGGCAAAACCGATCAGCGGCACCTGACCCAGCTGGCCCACCAGCAGCGAAACCGCGTCCGACACCGGTTGCACGCCGCGCGGATCGAGCGGCTGCAGGGCGTCGACGTCGGCGGCGGTACGTATCGGCGCCGCGATCACCGGGCCGACATCGGCGACGATGTCCACGTCGACGCCGGCGCCGCGCAGCGGAACCACGATGTCGGAGAACAGGATTGCGGCGTCGACATCGTGGCGGCGGATCGGTTGCAGCGTGATTTCGGCGATCAGTTCGGCGTTGAAGCAGGCTTCCATCATGGTGCTCTGCTTCCGCAGAGCGCGGTACTCCGGCAGCGAACGGCCGGCCTGGCGCATGAACCACACCGGCACCCGGTTCGGTTTGCGGCCGGCGGCCGCGGCCAGATACGGCGATTCGGAAAGCGTGCGGCGATCACTCATCAGGCTCAATGCTGCCACGAACGGAGGATTGACGGGCGCGGCGGGCAGTGCCCCGAGGCCTGCGTAATCTCGTCGTCGGTAGTAAGCGTGAGCCAGCCGTCAGGAGTCCGGATGCCAGTCGTCCACCCCGCAGTCAGCTACGACGAGTTCCCCAGCCTGCGAATCGAACGCGCCGAACACGGCGTGCTGCACGTGATCCTCGACTCTCCCGGACTCAACTCCGTCGGGCCGCAGATGCACCGCGACCTCGCCGACATTTGGCCGGCCATCGGCCGCGACCCCGACGTGCGCGCGGTGCTGGTCCGCGGCGAAGGCAAGGCGTTCTCCTCGGGAGGCAGCTTCGACCTGATCGACGAGACCGTGGGTGCGTTCGACGACCGGATGCGGATCATGCGCGAGGCCCGCGACCTGGTGCTCAACATCGTCAACCTGGACAAGCCGGTCGTCTCGGCGATCCACGGCGCGGCGGTGGGCGCGGGCCTGGTCGTCGCGCTTCTCGCCGACGTCTCGGTGGCAGGGCGCACCGCCAAGATCATCGACGGACACACCAAGCTCGGCGTTGCAGCCGGTGACCACGCCGCCATCTGCTGGCCGCTGCTGGTCGGAATGGCCAAAGCCAAGTACTACCTGCTCACCTGCGCGCCGCTGTCCGGTGAAGAAGCCGAGCGCATCGGGCTGGTCTCGTTGTGCGTGGACGACGGCGAGGTGCTCGACACCGCCACGCGCATCGCGAACGAGCTCGCCCAAGGCGCACAATCGGCGATCCGGTTCACCAAACACAGCTTGAACCACTGGTACCGGATGGCCGCGCCGGCCTTCGAAACGTCGCTTGGCCTGGAGTTCCTGAGCTTCAGCGGGCCCGACGTGCGCGAGGGTCTGGCCGCTCACCGCGAGAAGCGGCCCGCGCGCTTCACCACGGACTGAGGTGCCCTGACGATGCCGCATCCGTCCGCTGCCACCGCACCACGGCGACCCAAACGGCGCGCCTGTGTCCGCGTGTCGCCGGAAAGGTCTAGCGTCAAACGCTGTGAACCGCCAGCAACGCTGCAAAGCGGAGCGAAGCGAGGAGAAGGAGCGGCGCCGATGACAGCAGCCGAGCCGGTCCCGTTTCGCGAGGCCGTGGAGGCGATGAGCGGAGCCAGCGTCCGACCGGAAATCGAGCTGGGCCCGATCCGGCCGCCGCAGCGTCTCGCGCCGTACAGCTACGCACTCGGCGCCGAGGTCAAACGCCCCGAGGTCGACATCGTCCCGGAACGGTCCGACGGTGACGCGTTTGGCCGATTGATCCTGCTCTACGACCCCGAGGGCGCGGACGCGTGGGACGGCACCATGCGCCTGGTTGCCTACATCCAGGCCGACCTGGATTCCAGTGAAGCCGTCGACCCGCTGCTGCCGGAGGTCGCGTGGAGCTGGCTGGGCGAGGCGCTGGATGCCCGCGCCGAGCAGGTCACCGCCCTGGGCGGCACGGTCACCGCCACCACCTCGGTCCGCTACGGCGACATCTCCGGACCGCCGCGGGCCCACCAGCTGGAGCTGCGCGCATCCTGGACCGCACTCACCACCGACATCGGTACCCATGTCGAGGCGTTCTGCGAGGTGCTCGAGCATGCCGCCGGGCTGCCGCCGGTCGGGGTGACAGATTTGGGCACCCGGTCCCGCGTTTGACATGGCCAGTGAGCCGATAGAAGAACCCACCGACCCGCCCGACGCCGCGGAACCTGACGTCACGCCGCTGGTCAGTCCCCTCGATGGGGTGCCCGACCTCTCCACCACCGCCGACGAGATCAAAGCCGCCGCATCGCTGTTGGCCGGCGGCCACGGCCCGTTCGCGGTGGACGCCGAGCGGGCTTCGGGGTTCCGGTACTCCAACCGCGCCTACCTGATTCAGATCCGGCGAGCGGGCGCGGGCACCGTGCTGATCGACCCGGTGAGCCACGGCGGCGACTCGAAGACCGTGCTGCGGCCCGTCGCCGACGTACTGGCCGAAGACGAGTGGATTCTGCACGCGGCCGACCAAGATCTGCCGTGCCTCGCCGAGGTCGGTATGCGGCCACCGGCGCTCTACGACACCGAGCTGGCAGGGCGGCTGGCCGGCTTCGACCGGGTCAACTTGGCAGCGATGACGCAGCGCCTGCTCGGTGTCGGGCTCGCCAAAGGCCACGGCGCGGCGGATTGGTCGCGGCGTCCGCTGCCGGCGGCATGGCTCAACTATGCGGCTCTCGACGTCGAGGTACTCATCGACCTGCGCGAAGCGATCGCGGGCGTGCTGGCCGAACAGAACAAAAGCGCTTGGGCCGCAGAGGAATTCGACTACCTTCGGGCCGTTGGTCAGTCCCCGCCGACGACACGGCGGGATCGCTGGCGGCGCACGTCCGGTATCCACAAAGTGCGCAACGAGCGCGCCTTGGCCGCCGTTCGCGAATTGTGGACGTTACGAGACGAAATCGCCCAACGACGCGACATCGCGCCGGGACGGATCTTGCCCGACTCGGCGATCATCGAGGCCGCGACCGCCGACCCCAAAACTCTCGACGACTTGGTCGCGTTGCCGATCTTCGGCGGAAAGAGGCAACGCCGCAGCGCCTCCACGTGGCTGGCAGCACTGAAGGCCGCACGCGAAAACCCCGGTCCCGCAGAGGAGGCCGAGGCCCCTAACGGCCCGCCGGTACCGGCACGCTGGGCTCGCCGACGGCCGGAGGCCGCCGTGCGACTCGATGCGGCCCGCTCGGCGCTACGGGAATTGTCGGAGCGCGTGACGGTGCCGACCGAGAACCTGGTCACGCCAGAGCTGATCCGGCGGCTGTGCTGGGATTGGGAAAGCCCCGCTGGTGACGCGGCAGCGGCGGTGGATGAATTCCTCGCCGCCGGGCAGGCCCGCAATTGGCAACGCGCGCTGGCCGTGCCGGTGTTGGCCGTGGCGTTGCAATCCCCGCCGGAGGCCGACGACTAATCCAACTGCTCGGTGATCTCGCTCCCGGACTCGACGCCGTCGCGGGACAAAGCCGCGATCCATCCGGTGATACGACGGGCCACGTGCTGGTCGGTCAGGCCGGCGTCGGCGAGCACCTCACCGCGCGATGCCTGATCGAAGAACTGTTGCGGCAGAGCGACATCGCGGCACGGGACGTCGATCTCGGCGGCCCGCAGCGCGGCTGACACGGCCGAGCCCACACCACCGGCCACCCCGTTGTCCTCCAGCGTCACAACCATCTTGTGCGCGATCGCCAACTCCCCCAGCGCAGCAGACACCGGCAGCACCCACCGCGGGTCGACCACCGTCACGCCGATGCCCTGATCGCGCAGCCGGTCGGCGACCGCCAAAGCCATCGACGCGAACGCGCCGATCGCCACCAGCAGCACGTCGGCGCCCAGACCGTCGGCTCGGCAGCGCGAGCACGTCCACCCCGGCATGTTGCTGTACCGCCGGAATATCTTCGCCGACATCGCCTTTCGGGAATCTGATCACCGTCGGACCGTCATCGACGGCCAGCGCCTCGCCGAGTTCCTCACGTAACCGGGCGCCGTCGCGGGGTGCCGCCACCCGGATGCCAGGGACGATGCCGAGAATCGACATGTCCCACATGCCGTTGTGGCTGGCGCCGTCGCTGCCGGTGACCCCGGCGCGATCGAGCACGATGGTGACGGGCAGCTTGTGCAGTGCGACGTCCATCATGATCTGGTCGAACGCCCGGTTGAGGAACGTCGCGTAAATCGCGACGACGGGATGCATGCCGCCCATGGCCAGCCCGGCCGCCGACGTCATGGCGTGCTGCTCGGCGATTCCGACGTCGAACAACCTGTCCGGGAAGCGTTCTCCGAATGCACTCAGCCCGGTCGGCCCGGGCATCGCGGCGGTGATCGCGACGATGTCGCGGCGCTTCGTCGCCAACTCGATCAGCGACTCGGAGAACGTCGCCGTCCAACTCGGCCCGGGAACGTTGGTGGCCAACCCGGTCAGCCGGATCGATCACCCCGCAGGAGTGCATCTGGTCGGCCTCGTCGTCCTCGGCCGGCCCGTAGCCCCTGCCCTTCTGGGTGACGACGTGCACCAGCACCGGGCCATGGAATCCACGCGCCCGGCGCAGCGCGGCCTCGACGGCGTGTTCGTCGTGGCCATCGACCGGCCCCAGGTACTTCAGCCCGAGGTCGGTGAACAGCAGCTGCGGCGAAAGTGCATCCTTCACACCGGCTTTGATGCTGTGCATGAACTGGTAAGCCAGGTCACCGAAGACCGGCATGCCGCGCACCGCGCTGCGGCCGCGCTCCAGCAGACTCTCGTAACCGGGCTGCAGCCGCAGGGTGGCCAGGTGGTTGGCCAGGCCGCCGAATGTCGGCGCATAGCTGCGGCCGTTGTCGTTGACGACGATCACCACCGGCCGGCGGGCCGCGGCGATGTTGTTCAACGCTTCCCAGCACATGCCGCCGGTGAGCGCGCCGTCACCGACCACCGCGACCACGTGCCGGTTGCGATGCCCGGTCAGCTCGAAGGCCTTGGCCAGCCCGTCGGCGTACGAGAGTGCTGCACTGGCGTGGCTCGACTCGACCCAGTCGTGCTCGCTCTCCGAACGCGACGGGTAGCCCGACAGCCCGTCCTTCTTGCGCAACGTCTCGAAGTCCGCGGCGCGGCCGGTCAGCATCTTGTGCACGTAGGCCTGGTGGCCGGTGTCGAAGATGATCGGATCGTGCGGCGAGTCGAACACCCGGTGTAACGCCAGAGTCAATTCGACGACGCCGAGGTTCGGACCGAGATGGCCACCCGTTGCCGCGACCTTGTGGATCAAAAAGTCGCGGATCTCGGCGGCCAGATCGCGCAGTTCCGCCTGCGAGAGGTGCTGCAGATCGGCGGGCCCACGGACCTGTTCAAGCATTCAGCCAGTGTACGCAGCGCCGCCAACTCGGCACGCGGACCAGCGCAGATACCGCTCTGGACACGCCCTGTCCCGCTCAGAAACACCACAGACAAGCCTGCTAACGTACCTCCCGGTGTGCCGGGAAGCCTGGTCGGCGTTCTCTCGTGCTGTTCGGGTCTTCCTGCGATTACGGACTATTCGGGAGTGCGGCATGACTTGCACGGTCGGCGCGTCCGCGCTCAGCGGGCGGACGTCAGGGTTCAACGGCGTGATCGCGACGTCACGCCCATTGGCGTCGGTGCCCATATCTTGAGGGCCTTCACCCGCCCATGCCGAGCCACGCGCGCGCCCGCCGGCAGGACCGCCGATGACCAGCACCCTCTTCCACGCCATCTACGCGTCCGTCGTGTTCGTGGTCTGCTATGTGCTGATCACTACCGAGCGCTTCAACAAGACCAAGGTGGCGTTGGCCGGCGCGATCTTGATGTTCTTCTTGCCGCTGATCAGTTCCGAGGACGTCTTCTACTCCCGCGATACCGGAGTCAACTGGGACGTTCTGTTCCTGCTCCTCGGCATGATGATCATCGTCAGCGTGGTACGACAGACCGGCGCCTTCGAATACGTCGCTATCTGGTCTGCCAAGCGCGCCAAGGGATCTCCGCTACGGATCATGATCCTGCTGATCCTGGTCACCGCGCTCGGAACGGCCGTTCTGGACAACGTCACCACGGTGCTGTTGATCGCACCGGTCACCCTGCTGGTGTGCGACCGCCTCGCCGTCAATCCTGCGCCTTTTCTCGTCATCGAAGCGATCGCCGCCAACATCGCCGGTGCGGCGACGCTGGTCGGTGACCCGACCAGCATCATCATCGGTACCGGCGCACACCTGAGCTTCATCGAGTTCAGCGCCAACATGGCGCCGGCGGTCCTGCTCGTGCTCGTCGCACTGATCGCCATGCTGCCGTGGCTCTACCCGGGCTTCTTCGGTCGTCGATCCGGAGCGGGTCGCCGACGTCATGTTGCTGGACGAACGCGAAGCGATCCGCGATTCGAAGCTGCTGTGGCAGTGCGGGATCGTGCTGACGGTGGTGTTCACCGGATTCGTGTTGCACAAGCAGATCCACATGGAGCCTTCGATGGTGGCGATGGCCGGCGCCGGGATCCTGATCGTGATCTCGGGACTGGAACGTGAGTTCTACCTCGCCAGCGTCGAATGGGAAACGCTGCTGTTCTTCGCGGGGCTGTTCGTCATGGTCGGGGCCCTGGTGCGGACCGGCGTCATCAAGGAACTGGCGAAGGTGGCCAGCAACTTCGCCCATGGCGATGCCTGGACCGCGACGCTGCTGATCCTCACCGTCTCCTTCACGCTGGGCAGCTTCATCAACAACGTTCCGTATGCGGCCGCCATGACGCCGATCGTCGGGCAGTTCGCCGACTCCATCCCCGGGCACGCCGGCTCCGGCGTGCTGTGGTGGGCCCTGCTGCTGGGCACCGTGATGGGCGGCAACCTCACCCCGATCGGCGCCAGTGCGAACATCGTCGCGGTCGGGATCGCGCAACGCTCCGGGCATCCGGTCTCGTTCTGGGACTTCACCAAACGCGGAGCGGCAGTGACCGCCGTGTCGTTTGTTCTTTCGCTCGGCTATCTGTGGCTGCGCTACTTCGCTTAGCGGCGAGGTTTGGTCGTATGGTGGCCTAGTGCGAGCAGAGGACCTCGACGAGCAGTTTCCCATCGTGGACGTGGATTCCGACGCCTTCGAGGCCGCCCGCATGATCGCCGAACACGGTCTGCCGGGCCTCATCGTCAGCGGACGCGTCTCACAAGCCTTACGCGATGTTGCTGGCCTCCGAGGTGCTGCACTTCGTCCTGCCGCGCTATGTGCAGGACGACATCACGCTGGCCGGAGTCATGGGGGACGCGCTGGCCGACCACGCACGAGAATCTGGCCGGTAAGACGGTAGGCGACGTGTGCCTAAGACCTGTGCGCAAAATCCCGTCCGTCGATGCGCGCGACGGCGTCATCAAGGTGGCCGCGGAGATGGCGCAACAGCGGTGTCCACTGATCGCCGTGACCGAGAACGGAATGTTGCACGGTGTGATCACTGCCTCACGGTTGCTGGCCGCGGCGCTCAAATCTTGAGTGCCGCGCCCGGCGCCCACTGCTGCAGGTGTCCGCGGCCGTTTCGAACGCAACCTGAGAAAGCCCTTACGCCAGTCCCATTAACCGATTGCTCGCAGCAGACGTATTGTGTGCGGTGTGCGGGCAGAGGATCTCGACGAGAAGTTTCCGGTTGTAAAAATCGACTCGAATGCGCTCGACGCAGTCCGTCTGCTCGCTGAGCACCGGCTGAACGGGCTGGTGGTCGTCACCGACACGTCCGAGACGCCGTTTGCGGTGCTTCCGGCCTCGCAAGTCGTGCGCTTCATCGTGCCCGGTTACGTGCAGGACGATCCCGGGCTGGCCAGCGTGGTCACCGAGTCGATGGCCGATCACGCGGCGGAGAAGCTGAGCGGCAAGACGATCCGCGACATGCTGCCGAAGCAGCGCCAGCACATCCCGGTGGCCGAGGCCGACGACACCATCATCGAGGTGGCCGAGGTCATGGCACGGCTGCGCAGCCCGCTGGTCGCCGTGGTCAAAGACGGCAAGTTGCACGGCGTGATCACCGCGTCCCGGTTGCTGGCCGCCGCGCTCAAAGAATAGCCAGCCGCCTGCGGGGCGCGGCAGTACCGACCGGCCACACTCCAAGCGCGCCTGAGTTTCTCGTGACACCGGACGATGCAAACCCTACCAAGCTGACAGCGCTCCGCGACGCTGCTCTCACGATGGGGCAGACCTTGTTATAGGCTGCTTCCGTTGCCGAAGACCTCGTGGAGGAGCTCCCGGTCGTGAGCATCGAGGCCGAAGTTATGGAAGGTTGATCGAACTTCGATGTCGGCGCCGATGACCTACTTCGCTATCGCGTGTTCATCGCCGCGTACGCGTGCCATCATCAGCGAGCGTTTCAATAACGCCACCGTCGCGCTGGTCGGCGCAGGCCTGATGATCCTGCTGCCCGTGATCGAGTCCCGCGACGTGTTCTACTCGCAGGCCAGCGGAATCGACTGGGACGTTATTTTTTTGATGCTGGGCATGATGATCATCGTCAGCGTCCTGCGCCAGACCGGGATCTTCGAGTACACGGCCATCTGGGCCGTCAAGCGCGCCAACGGTTCTCCCCTGCGAATCATGATCCTGCTGACGCTGATCATGGCATTCGCCTCGGCTGTGCTGCCCAACGTGGTCTCGGTCCTGCTCATCGCCCCGGTCACCTTGCTGGTCTGCGACCGGTTGGCAATCAACCCGGTCCCGCTGCTGATGGCCGAAGTGTTCGCCTCGAATATCGGCGGCGCCGCAACGCTGGTCGGCGACCCGCCCAACATCATCATCGGCGCGCGTAAAGGCCTCTCGTTCAACGCTTTCCTGTTCAACATGGCGCCGGTCGTGATCATCATCATGCTTGTCTTCATCGGCGTTGCTGCCGCTGATGTTCCGTGGCCTCGTCGACGGTGTCTCCCGAAAAGCTCGCTGATGTCATGGCGGTGGATGAGCGGGAAGCCCTGCAGAACCGCCCGCTGCTGATCAAATCCGCTGCCGTCATGGTCGTAGTATTCGCGGGGTTCATTGTCTCCGAGGCAATTCACCTCCAGCCGGCGTTGGTGGCACTACTGGGTGCCGGCGCCCTCATCCTCATCTCCGGATTGGAACAGTCCGACTATTTGTCCAACGTCGAATGGGACACGCTGCTCTTCATGGTCGGCCTATTCGTCATGGTCGGCGCGCTGTTCAAAACCGGCGTGATCAAAACACTCGGCCAAATGGCTGCAGACGCCACCGGCGGCAATGTGCTGCTGACCACGATGCTGATCCTGGGTGTCTCGATGTTGCTGTCCGGCATCATCGACAACGTCCCGTATGTCGCCACCATGACTCCGATCGTCAGCCATCTGGCGTCGGTCATTCCGGGTCAGGCACACCACGACGTCATGTGGTGGTCGTTGGCGCTGGGCGGCGACCTCGGCGGCAACCTCACCGCCGTGGGATCCAGCGCCAACATCGTCATGATCGGCATCGCACTGAAGTCGGGAACCCCATCTCTTTCTGGCAATTCACCCGCAAGGGCGTGCTGGTGACCGCGATGTCGACCATTCTCTGCGCGCTGTATCTATGGCTGCGCTATTTCGTCCTGAGTTAACCGCCCGAAACGATCGTCCGCTAAGACCGCGTAAAGATTTGACGGCGCTCACGCTGATGAACGTCGATAATTCTTGCGACACCTGCGGTTTTCGGCCGACCGAACGAGGCGGACAGCAACAGCGGCCGATAAACTTATTATAGGGTGAGCGCGTGCACGCAGGAGAGATCGTCGATGAGCTCCCGCTTGTTGATATCGGCTCTCCCGCACGCGATGCGGTCCGACTGCTCGCCGAACATCGGCTGGCTGGACTCGTGGTCGGCACCGACAGCTCGGACAAACCCTACGCGGTATTGCCAGCCTCCCAGGTGGTTGGCTTTCTCCTGCCCGCCTACGTGCAAGACGACCCCGGACTGGCCAGAGTGCTGAGCGAATCGATCGCCGACGACGCGGCAGACAAGCTGAACGGCAAGACAATCCGCGACCTGCTACCCAGCATGGCGCAGCAGGTACCGGTCGTCGACTCCGATGACACCATCATCGAGGTGGCCGCGATCATGGCGCGCACGCACAGCCCGTTGGTGACCGTAGTGAAAGATGGCAAACTGCGCGGGGTAATCACCGCATCGCGCCTCCTAGCCGAAGTGTTGAAACAGAACCCGGGCATCTGATGGAGCGGCGGCGATGACAGCGACGACTATCATGATGTACCTGGCCGTGGCCACATTCGTCGGCTCCTATGCCTTGATAATCAGCGAGCGCTTCAACAAAACCACGGTCGCGCTGGTCGGCGCTGGCGTGATGATCCTTTTGCCAGTCGTCGACTCCGAGGATGTGTTCTACTCTGCGGAGACCGGAATCGACTGGGACGTCATCTTTTTGATGTTCGGCATGATGATGATCGTCAGCATCCTGCGTCAGACCGGGGTCTTTGAATACGCCGCAATCTGGGCGGCCAAACGCGCCAACGGCTCGCCGCGTGCGCATCATGATTCTGCTGATGCTCGTGATGGCTGCGGCCTCGGCCCTGCTGCCCAACGTCGTCTCGGTGCTGTTGATCGCCCCGGTGACGTTGCTGGTTTGCGAGCGGCTAGCGATCAACGCGGTGCCGATGCTGATCGCAGAGGTATTCGCCTCCAACGTCGGCGGTGCAGCCACGTTGGTCGGCGATCCACCCAACATCATCATCGGGGCGCGCAAAGGCTTTTCGTTCAATGCATTCCTGATCAACATGGCCCCGATCGTGATCATCGTGATGTTGGCTCTCGTCGCGGTTTCGCCCTTGTTGTTCCGGGGCTTCGCCACGGTCTCACCTGACAAGGTCGCAGACGTTATGGCACTCGACGAGCGCGAGCTGCTTAACAATCGCGGGCTGTTGATCAAATGCGGCGCGGTGATGGCAGTGGTCTTCGTCGGGTTCATCGTGTCGCCGACCATTCACATTCAGCCGGCGCTGGTGGCGCTGCTGGGCGGCGGAGTACTCATCCTCGTATCGAAGATGGAGAAGGACGACTACCTGGCGAACGTCGAATGGGACACGCTGCTGTTCATCGTCGGCCTCTTCATCATGGTCGGCGCCCTGCTGAAGACCGGCGTCATCGAGCATCTGGGCAGGTTGGCGGCCAACGCCACCGGTGGCAGTCCGCTGATGACGACGATGCTCATCCTCGGCGTGTCTACTGTGGTGTCCGGCATCATCGACAACGTCCCCTACGTGGCCACCATGACGCCGATCGTCACCCACCTGACCACCGTCATGCCCCACCAGGAGCACGGCAACGTGCTGTGGTGGTCATTGGCCCTCGGCGGTGACCTCGGCGGCAACCTCACCGCCGTGGGATCCAGCGCCAACATCGTGATGATCGGCATCGCCTTGCGTTCCGGGCATTCCATCTCGTTCTGGGAGTTCACCCGCAAGGGCATCGTGATCACCGCGATATCTACCGTCTTGTGCGCGCTCTATCTGTGGCTGCGGTATTTCGTGCTCGCGTAGGTAGTCAGCGGGTCAGCAGTGCGACGCACTCGATGTGGTGGGTCAGCGGGAATGAGTCGAACACCGAGAGCTTGCGCACCGCGTAGCCATGACGCTGGTAAAGCCCGACGTCGCGGGCGAATGACGCTGCCTCACAACCGATATGAACGATCCGCGGAACCTCCGCCGCGGCAAGCAGGTCGATCACCTCACGTCCGGCGCCGGCGCGCGGGGGATCCAGCACCGCCACGTCGGCTCTGCTGCGCTGGGCGGTCAATGCCCGCCGGACCGAATCACTGACCACCCGCACCTGCGCAAGATCGGCCAAGGTTGCGCGCGCCGCCCGCGACGCCGCTCGCGCACTGTCGACGCTGAGCACCTGGCCGGACTCCCCCACCGCATCGGCCAGGACCGCCGCGAAAAGCCCTGCACCTCCGTAGAGATCCCACGCGGTCATCCCTCGATCCGGTCGAGCCCACTCGCCCACCAGATCGCTGTAGGTCCGTGCGGCGTCCCGGTGGGCCTGCCAGAAGCCCGTCACCGGGACCTGCCAGCTGTGCCGGCCGGCCCGCTGCACACCCTGATGGCTGCCCTCGACCACCTCGGTCGCGTTGCGGCGGCCGTGGCGCACAGTACGTGCCACATGCCGTTGGCCGTCATCGTCGAGCACGACGTGCAGATGCGCGCCGGGCGGCCACGCCGTGTCGGTCAGCCCGTCGGTCATTCCCGCCGGCAGCTGACCGCAGTTCAGATCGGTGACCAGATCATCGCTGCGGTAGCGGTGAAAGCCTGGACGACCGTCCGCCCCGACGTCGAGCCGGATCCGCGTCCGCCAGCCGGTGGAGCCGGTGGGCGACAACGGCTGGACATCGCCGCTCCACTCGTAATTACCCAGGCGTGCAAGCTGATTGGATACCACGTCGGCTTTCAGAGCACGCGCTGCGGCCGGTTCGGCAAAAGCGAGATCGCAGCACCCGGCGCCGTCGATGCCGGCGATCGGGCACAGCGATTCGGCACGGTCACCGGACGGTTCGATCACCTCGATGGTCTCGGCATGCCAGTACGACCCGCGGTCGGCGGTGACCCGCACCCGTACCTGCTCGCCGGGCAACGCGTAGCGGACGAACACCACCCGGCCGTCGTGACGCGCCACGCAGCTGCCGCCGTTCGCCGGCGCACCGACGGTCAGCGTCAGACTCTCCCAGCGCCGGTGGCGGCGCCGCGATGGATTCCGGTGTCAATCGAAGATCCCCCGACGGGCATCGCCAGGAGCCGCATGCGAATGCATGGTCTTGAGTCGCTCTGACGAATTGAGTTGCCAGGGAACTGATGTCACCATCACTCCCGACATGAATAGCAATCGGCCCTTGAGTCGAAGCGCACTCTGGTTGTGCAGCACCTGCTCCCACCAGTGGCCCACCACATACTCCGGAATGAATACCGTCACCACGGTGCGCGGCGATTCCTTGCTGACCCGTTTGACGTAATCCAGTACCGGGCGGGTGATTTCGCGATACGGAGAGGCGATAACCTTGAGCGGCACGCTGATATCGCTTTTTCCCACTGGCGCACCAGCTCGCGGGTTTCCCTGTCGTCGACGCTGACCGTCACGGCCTCCAATACGTCGGGCCGCGTCGCTCGCGCATAGGCCAGCGCACGCAGGGTCGGCAGGTGCAACTTCGACACCAGTACGACGGCGTGATTGCGGCTGGGCAAGACGATTTCGTTTCCCTCCGCCGCAGCCTGCTCGGCCAGTTCGCGATTCACGGCGTCATAGTGTTGCGGATCATCTTCATCACGATGAACAGCGCACCCATGGCGACAATCGCGATCCAGGCTCCGGCAAGGAATTTGGTGACCAACACGATGAGCAGCACCGCGCCGGTGGCAACGAACCCGATCGTGTTGACCACCCGGGACCGCATCATCGTGACGGCGCGCCGAGGGATCGGTGCCGTGTGCGCAGCAACCGGGTCCAGTGCCGGACCATCCCGATCTGGCTCAGTGTGAAAGATATGAACACCCCGACGATGTAGAGCTGGATCAGCGAGGAAACTTCGGCGCGGAACGCGACCACCGCACGCGACGGCCGCGGCCGACAGGAACAAGATCCCATTGGAGAACGCCAGCCGGTCACCACGGGTATGGAGCTGGCGTGGCAGATAGCTGTGCTGCGCCAGGACCGAACCGAGCACCGGGAAGCCATTGAACGCGGTATTGGCCGCCAACACCAGGATCAGCGCGGTGACCGCGGCGATCAGCAAGAACCCGATGTGAAAGCTGCCGAACACGGCCTGCGCCAATCTGGGCGACCAGTGTCTTCTGTTGGTAGCCGGGCGGGGTACCGGTCAGCTGGGTGGCGGGATCGTCGACGACTTTGACCCCGGTCTGCACTTGGCCAACGTGACCATGCCCATCATCAGGGTCACCGCGATGCCGCCCAGCATCAGCAGCGTGGTTGCAGCGTTACGGGACTTCGGCTTTTCAAACGCCGGCACCCCGTTGCTGATCGCCTCCACACCGGTGAGCGCCGCACAGCCCGACGAGAAAGACCGCGCCACCAGGAACGCCAGTGCGAAACCAACGATTTTGCCGTGTTCAGCATGCATCACGAAGCCCGCGGATTCGGCCTGCAGCGGGTTCGCCCAGCACGTAGATCCGGAACAGTCCCCAGCCGAGCATGGTGACGATGCCGAAGATGAACGCGTAGGTCGGGATGGCAAAGGCCACACCAGATTCGCGGACTCCGCGCAGGTTCAATGCCATCACGAGCAGGATCGCGCACCCACCGCGAAGAACACTTTGTGGTCGTACCACAAACGGGATCGCAGAGCCGATGTTCGACATCGCTGAAGCCGTCGAAACAGCAACGGTGAGAACGTAATCCACCATCAAAGCACTGGCCACCGCCAGGCCGGCGTTGGCGCCCAGATTGGTGGTGACCACTTCGTAGTCGCCGCCACCGGACGGGTAGGCGTGTACGTTCTGCCGATAGCTGGCCACCACGACGAGCATCACCGCGGCGACCGCCAGCGCCGATCCACGGTGCCATTGAGTAGGCCGCCAGACCGGCCACCGACAGCATCAGGAAGATCTCCTCGGGGGCGTAGGCCACCGACGACATCGCATCGGAGGCGAACACCGGCAAGGCGATCCGCTTGGGCAGCAGCGTGTGACTCAGCCGGTCGCTGCGAAACGGCCGGCCCAGGACGCAGCCGCCGCGCGGCAGTCGAAAGTTTGGACACGAGAGCCAAGAGTAAGCGCAACCGTGCCTGCCGGTACGGTTCCCTAGACGAGAATGTCTCCCAAACCGGCTGGCCACTGCGGCTCACCGGGCCGAGAGGACGCTGCGAGTGCGAGTCGTTGTGATGGGCTGCGGCCGGGTGGGATCGTCGGTTGCCGACGGCCTGTCCCGGATCGGGCACGAGGTCGCGGTGATCGACAGCGACGGTGCGGCGTTCAGCCGGCTGAGCCCCGAGTTCGCCGGCGAACGCGTGCTCGGTCTGGGATTCGACCGAGATGTGCTGCTGAAGGCCGGTATCGAGGGCGCCGATGCGTTCGCCGCCGTGTCCTCCGGCGACAACTCCAACATCATCTCGGCCCGGCTGGCCCGGGAGACCTTCGGCGTACGGCGGGTGGTCGCCCGGATTTACGACGCCAAGCGTGCCGACGTCTACGAACGTCTCGGCATTCCCACGATCGCCACCGTGCCGTGGACCACCGATCGACTGCTGCACGCGCTCACCCGGGAGAGCGAGACCGCCAAGTGGCGGGACCCGACCGGAACCGTCGCCGTCGTCGAGGTGGCGCTGCACGAGGACTGGGTGGGCCGGCTGGCGACCGATCTGGAGTCCGCGACCGGCGCGCGGGTGGCGTTTCTGATCCGATTCGGTACCGGAGTGCTTCCGGAACCGAAGACGGTCATCCAGTCCGGAGACCAGGTCTACATTGCCGCGATCTCCGGACGCGCGGCCGAGGCATTGGCCATCGCGGCGCTGCCGCCGCAGCGGAAGCGGCAGCGACCGGAAGGGCAGGAGAGCGAGTCATGAAGGTTGCTATCGCAGGTGCCGGCGCGGTCGGCCGCTCAGTGGCCCGCGAGCTGATCGACAACAAGCACGACGTGACGCTGATCGAGCGCAAGCCCGAACACATCGACGAGGACGCCATCCCGGCCGCGCACTGGCGCCTCGGCGACGCCTGCGAGGTGAGCGTGCTGGAGGCGGTGCAGCTGCATGAGTTCGACGTAGTGGTCTCAGCCACCGGTGACGACAAGGCCAACGTGGTGCTCAGCTTGCTGGCCAAGACGGAGTTCGCGGTGCCCCGGGTGGTGGCCCGGGTCAACGATCCCCGTAACGAGTGGCTGTTCACCGACGCGTGGGGCGTCGACGTGGCGGTGTCCACCCCGCGAATGCTGGCGTCGTTGATCGAGGAAGCCGTCGCGGTCGGCGACCTGGTCCGGCTGATGGAATTTCGGAAGGGTCAGGCCAACCTGGTCGAGATCACCCTGCCCGACAACACACCCTGGGGCGGCAAGCCGGTGCGCAAGCTGCAGCTGCCGCGAGACGTTGCGCTGGTGACGATTCTGCGCGGGCCCCGGGTGATCGTGCCGCAAGACGACGAGCCGCTCGAAGGCGGCGACGAGCTGTTGTTCGTCGCGGTCACCGAGGCGGAAGAGGAACTGCGCCAGCATCTGCTGCCGTGACGGCTGCACCCGCCAAGCCGTCGCCCTCCAAGCTGTCCAGGGCGCGCTGCGCCGCCCGGATCGCCAGGAAGGTCACCAACGCAGCCAGCGCGGCCAGCGGCCAACCCATCGCGATCCGCGCCACCACCAGCCAGCCTTCGTGGTTGGTGTCGTAGAGCACCCGCTGCACCACGAAGCGGGCGCCGAACACCACCACCCAGGTGAGCGTGGCGACGTCGAACGCGTAGACCGCGCGCCGCACGCCGCGCCAGCCGCGATCGTGCCCGTGCAGCCAGCTCCAGATGTAGCCGACGACAGGCCGGCGAATCACGATCGACACCGCGAACACCGCCGCGTACAGCAGCGACGTCCAGATGCCCAGCAGGAAATAGCCCTTGGACTGGCCCAGCAGGTAGGCGATCAGCACGCAGACGCCGACGCCGATCAGCCCGGACACGGCCGGCTGCACCGACTCGCGGCGGACCAGGCGCCACAGCAGGATCAGGGTGGCGATGCCGAGGGCGGCACCGGATGCCGCGGGCAGACCCAGCAGCCGCGAGGTGCCGACGAAGACCAGCACCGGCACCGACGAGTAGATCATCCCCGCAACGCCGCCGAGTTGCGCCATCATCCGCTCGGCCGGAGTGCGGTCGACGGCAGCCGCTAGTTCACCGTCGACGGCGTCAGCCGGGTCGCCGGCGTCAGTCGCACGGTTCACTTGGTGAGCCTCACCGCTGAATCTCGTAGTGCGGGTTGTAGATCGCCTTGCTGCCGTTCTCCAGCTTGCCGAGCCGGCCCTGCACACGCAGCGTGCGGCCTGACTCGATGCCGGGAATCCTGCGCTGCCCCAACCACACCAGCTCAATGGTGTCGGTGCCGTCGAAGAGTTCGGCGCGAACGCCGTCGGCGCAGCCTTTGCCGTTGCACTCCACGCTGCGCAACGTTCCGACCACGGTGACTTCCTGGCCGCGCTGGCAGTCGATGGCCCGCTGCGCACCGGTCGTCACCGCCTCGTCGGACAGTTCCTCGGCATCACGCTGCTCGGGGTCCTCGGTCAACCGACGAGTCAGCCGGCGCAGATAACCTTCCGCCGCCATGGCTTCTCCTGAGCGTTCTCATTGCTTCACATCGGATCGGGTGAGACCGATCCTCACATTCCAACGGACACCGTAGACCGAATGGTTCCCCAATGCCACGCGCGCGCCCGGGCAGTATCTAGGGGTGATGATCGAGCTTCGCGGCGTGCGCGCCGTCGTGCTGCCGGGGACGGGGTCCGACGACAGCTATATCGCCCGAGCATTCGGCGGGCCGCTGCGCGACGCCGGCGCGCAGCTGATAGCGCCGAGGCCGCAGCCGACCCGTCTGATCGACGGCTATCTGGACGACTTGGACGCTGCCGCGCGCGGCGGACCGATCGCGGTCGGTGGTGTGTCGATCGGCGCCGCGGTGGCCGTGGCCTGGGCGTTACGGCATCCCGAGCGCACCGTCGCGGTGCTGGCCGCGTTGCCGGCCTGGACGGGCGCACCCGACGGTGCGACAGCCGCGGTCGCAGCAGAGCACTCCGCGCGACAACTGCGCGACGACGGGCTGGAGGAGACGACGGCTCAGATGCGCGCGTCCAGTCCGGCGTGGCTGGCCGACGAGTTGGCCCGGTCGTGGCTCGGCCAGTGGCCGGATCTGCCCGACGCCATGGACCAAGCCGCGACCTACGTGGCGCCGACTCACGCGGAACTGCAGCGGCTGGCACCGCCGCTCGGTGTCGCCGCGGCCGGCGACGACCCGATTCATCCCATCGAGGTTGGTCGTCAGTGGGCGGCCGCCGCGCCGCGCGCGGCGCTGCGCACGGTCACCCTGGACCAGATCGGCGCAGACCCCGCCGCGCTGGGCGCCGCCTGTTTGGCGGCGCTGGAAGCGGCTTGGCTGCCGGCGAACCGCTGCGCTAGCCGCCGGTGCCGCGCAACTGCTGCATCGCCGACCCCGAGGCGCTGCGACGCTCGGGCGGCTCTTCTTCGCTGACGACTTCGGCGTCCGGCGGCGCGACCGGTTGTCCGCCGGCGGCGCCCTGAGCGGCGGCGGCCTCGCGCAGTTGCGTCGCCATCGGCTCCGGCAGCTCCACGGGCAGCGGGGTGCGGACCGGAAGCGGAGTGTCACCACGTCGAATCACCGTGTCCGACAACGCGTTCGCGCCTCTTCGGTCAGCGCGTCGACGCTCTCGAGCGAGCCGTTCACCACGCAGCGGATCATCCAGCGGTAGCCGTCGACCCCGATGAACCGCACCACGCCGGACGCGGTGCCGACCACTTCACGGCCCCAGCGGCCATCCTGGATGGCTCACCGAGGCTCCGTCGTTGCGCAGTGAGTCGGCAAGCTCGCCGGCCACCTCGCGCCACAGCCCGCCGGTCTTGGGCGCGGCGTAGGCGGCGATGGTGAAACGACCGTTGGCGGTCACCACCCACACCGCACTCGGGACGCCGACTTCGGTCAGCTCGACCTGCAACTGCGCCGACTCGGGCAACGGCACCAGCACCGAACCGAGGTCAAGACGGCCCTCTGTGGCGATCGCTGACGTCGTCGAAATCCTCGATGTCGAACGGGCCATCCAGGTCGTCGACAGCCGGGGATTCGACGGCGGGTTCCGTGCTTCGACGGGTACCCGCCGCGTCCGCCTCGTCGACCGGCTGCTGCTCTTTGGGTTTACGCCTACCGAATGCCATCACAAGCGCCGCTCCTCCTGCCCTCTCGGGATCGCTTCGCTCTGCATCGTCGCCGGCGGTCACAAGCTCGCATGTCCGCCAGAGGAGCCGTGGCCGCCGTCGCCACGGGAGGTATCGGCCATTCCGGCCTCGTCGAACGAAGACACCTCGACCAGGTCGACCAACTCGACGCGCTGCACCAGCAGCTGCGCGATGCGGTCGCCGCGGTTGACCACGATCGGCGTCGCGGGGTCGAGATTGATCAATGAGATCTTGATCTCACCACGGTAACCCGCATCGATGGTGCCGGGGCTGTTGACGATCGAAAGTCCCACCCGCGCAGCCAATCCGGATCGCGGGTGCACCAGGCCCACCATCCCGACCGGGATGGCCACCGCGATCCCCGTCCGCACCAGCGCCCGGTGTCCGGGCGCCAGCTCGACGTCTTCGGCGCTGTAGAGATCCACGCCGGCATCACCGTGGTGGGCCCGGGCGGGCAGCGGAAGCCCGGGGTCGAGACGAACAACCGCCAGACTGGTCGACACGGGGGCACAGATTACCCTTGGCCGGGTGTCAGAGACGCCAGTCACGCCGCAAAGCGTGCGGTATCGCGAGCGTTTGTGGGTGCCGTGGTGGTGGTGGCCATTGGGTTTCGGGCTCGCGGCGCTGATCGCGGTCGAAGTCAACATGGGCGTGCCGAGCCTGCCGGACTGGCTTCCGTTCGCCGTCGTTGTTCGTCGTGGCGGCCGGGGCGCTGCTGTGGCTGGGCCGCCATCGAGGTTCGGGTCACATCCGGTGACGGCGCGGTCGAGCTGTGGGCCGCCGAGGCGCATCTGCCGATCAGCGTCATCGCCCGCTCCGCGGACATTCCCCGCTCGGCCAAGTCCGCGGCGCTCGGACGGCAATTCGACCCGGCCGCCTACGTGTTGCACCGCGGCTGGGTCGGCCCCATGGTGCTGGTGGTGCTGGACGACGCCGACGACCCGACCCCGTACTGGCTGGTGAGTACCCGCCACCCCGAGCGGGTTCTGTCGGCTTTGCGCAGCTAGTCGGCGCCGCCCGACGATCAAAGTCAGGCCGCGCAGTCCGTACAGATCATCACGCCGCCCTTTTCGCTGGCCAGCCGACTGCGGTGTTGCACCAGAAAGCAGCTCGAGCAGGTGAACTCGTCGGCCTGCTTCGGGATCACGCGGACGGACAACTCTTCGCCGGACAAGTCGGCACCGGGCAGCTCGAAGGATTCGGCGGACTCTGACTCGTCGACGTCAACCACCGCCGACGCCGCCTCGTTTCGCCGTGCCTTGAGTTCCTCGAGAGAGTCCTCTGAAACGTCGTCGGTTTCGGTACGCCGTGGGGCGTCGTAATCGGTAGCCATCGTCTGTCCCCTCGTTACCCTGCAAGCAAAGCTTTGTACCAGCGTCGAACGCATCCGCAAAACGATTCGTGCCCGTATCGCAGGGTGTTCAAGTGTGATTTACGTCACATCAGCGATTTAGCCGCACTACCTCCCGCTAAACATCGCGCTTTAGAGTGCGTACGTGGTCGCTCAAATCACTGAAGGTACAGCCTTCGACAAGCACGGTCGCCCATTCCGCCGTCGCAACGCCCGGCCCGCTATCGCCGCGCTGGTCGTCCTGCTGGTGGCGAGCGCGGTGGTGTGGACGATCGCACTCACCCGTCCGGCC
This sequence comes from uncultured Actinomycetota bacterium, assembly GCA_963796825.1. Lineage (GTDB taxonomy): Bacteria > Actinomycetota > Actinomycetes > Mycobacteriales > Mycobacteriaceae > Mycobacterium. The sequence goes on along the minus strand of CAWCNE010000001.1, from coordinate 191,306 downwards.
GAGGTGCACGAGGCCGACGGTGTGCAATCCACCGCCGGAGCAGCCCGATCCGGCCCAGCCGCACCTGGGCACCGCGGTGTCGCGCAGCACGATGATCAACGTCGCACCGGCCAAACTGGCCGACGCCAAAGTCCGCGTCCTCAACGCCAGCGGACGCGGCGGTCAGGCCGCCGACGTCTCGGGCGCACTGCGAGACCTCGGATTCGCGCAGCCGACCGCTGCCAACGACCCCGTCTACGCAAAACGCGGCTGAGCTGCCAGGGGCAGATCCGATTCGGCGAAGCCGGGCAGGCCGGCGCGGCGGCGGTCTGGCTGGTCGCGCCGTGTGCCGAGCTGTACCGCGACGACCGCGCCGACGACTCCGTCGACCTGGCGATCGGTACCGAATTCGGCGCGCTGGCCCACAGCGACGACATCGCCGTCGGTGCTCGCCGGCCTACGTCCGGGCAACACCGAACCGGCCGACCCCGCGCTGCTGGCGAAGATTCACGCCGGCAACTGCTGACCGCCGTCAGCCCGGAATCGGCGCCAAGTCCGTCGAATCGGTCCAGCGCAGCCAGCAGCTGATCGGCGATCCCGGGCGCCGCGGCGACCACCAGGGCCGCATTGCGCTCCGGGTCCCCCGGCTCCGGCAGCAGCACCCGCGCGCCGGCCTCGGCGGCGATGAGCGCCCCTGCCGCGGAGTCCCAGACGTGCAGACCGTGCTCGTAGTAGGCGTCCAGCCGGCCCGCCGCGACCATGCACAAATCCAGTGCCGCAGAGCCGATTCGGCGCACATCCCGAACCTTCGGCAAGACTTTCGACACCAGCTCCGCCTGCACGCTGCGGCGTCGATGGGAGTAGGCGAAACCGGTGCCCACCAATGCCAGCGACAAGTCGTCGACGGCGCTGCACCGCAGTCGGCGGGTGCCCTCGGCGTCGGTGACGTGGGCGCCCAGTCCGGCTCGCGGCCGAATACAGCCGTCCGCCGACCACATCGGCGACCGCGCCGGCCACCGAGACGCCATCGACCTGCGCTGCCACCGACACCGCATACGCGGGGATCCCGTAGACGAAGTTCACCGTGCCGTCGATGGGGTCCAGCACCCAGGTGACGGCACCCGGCGCGATGGTCGCCGGATCGGTCGGTCCGCCGATTTCCTCGCCGAGGATGGCGTCACCGGATCGCAGCTGCGCCAACCGATCACGCAGCAGCCGCTCGGTTTCGGTGTCGACGATCGGTGACCGGGTCGGTCGGAGTCGTCTTGGATTGCACCGCGTCATCGCCGTCGGCGCCCGCGTCGGCACCGAAGACCTCGGCACGTCGTCGCCGGACGAACGCGGCCGCTTCGTCGGCCAGCGCCTCGGCCACCGCCCGCAGCTGCGCCGGTTGGTTCTCAGGTGTGCTCACCGACCCATCGCATCACAGGTGTCGCCGGGCTCGCAACGTCGGGGTAACGGGCCAACCAACCGTCCAGGCTACGCATTAGGGTTTGTTGGTCGACGCCCAACGTCTCGCCGAGGAGATTCGATGACCACTGCCGACTCGACCAACGCCCCGCACCGACGAGCGGAGGCAGCTGTGACGCCAGCCAGGCGTGGTTTCGGCATCGACGTCGGCGGCAGCGGCATCAAGGGCGGCATCGTCGACCTGGACACCGGCGAACTGGTCGGCGACCGCTTCAAGCTGCCGACACCGCAGCCGGCCACTCCGTCGGCAGTCGCCAAGACGATCGCCGCCGTGGTCAACGAATTCGGCTGGACCGGCCCGCTCGGCGTGACGTATCCGGGTGTCGTCACCGCACGGCATCGTCCGGACCGCCGCCAACGTCGACAAGAAGTGGATCGGCACCAACGCCCGCGACATCATCAGCGCCGGATTGAACGGCCAGGAGGTCGTCGTGCTCAACGACGCCGACGCGGCCGGACTGGCCGAGGAGCGCTACGGCGCGGGCAAAGACACCAACGGCGTGGTGGTGCTGCTCACATTCGGCACCGGAATCGGGTCGGCGGTCATTCACAACGGGATTTTGCTGCCCAACACCGAGTTCGGGCATCTCGAGGTCGGCGGCAAGGAAGCCGAACACCGCGCCGCGTCCTCGGTCCGCGACAAGCACGGCTGGAGCTACGAAAAGTGGGCCAAGCAGGTGACGAAGGTGCTGATCGCCATCGAGAACGCGATGTGCCCGGAGTTGTTCATCGCCGGCGGCGGAATCAGCCGCAAAGCCGACAAATGGGTGCCGCTGCTGAAAAACCGCACTCCGGTGGTTGCCGCCGCCCTGCAGAACACCGCCGGAATCGTCGGCGCGGCGATGGCGGCGACGCGCGACGTGACGCACTGATTTGCGCGCTCTGGCGGGGGGATGGCCGCGCTGTCGTTACAATGGTCACCGGCAGCCGCCTGACCGATAGCGGCGAATATCCACCCTGATAATCGACGCCGACATCCGACATAGCTGACATCTTCCGGTTGAGCATGCCTACGGCGCCGGAAGTGAGTTCTACCGAAGGGGTTTACGTGGCAGCGACCAAAGCACGACCGGCAACCGATGAGCCGGTGAAGCGCACCGCCGCCAAGTCTCCCGCCAGCGCCCCGGCAAAGCGGTCGCCGGCCAAGGCCACCAACGGCGCCGCCACCAAGACAGCCAAAGCACCCGCGAAAGCCGCCAAGCCGCCACGCACAAGACGCGCACCGCCACCAAGAGCGCCGCAGCCAAGGCCGCGCCGGCCCGTGGACGCCCGAAGAAGGCGACCGCCAAAGGCGCCGACGACGCCGAGGCGACGACTACCGATCGTCGAGACCGACGAGCAGGATCTCGACGGCGACGCCGAACTCGAAGGCGGACCCGGCGAGGAGATCGAGCTCGACGCCGAGGAAATCGATCCTCGACGACCTCGAGGTCGAAGCGTCCGACGACGACGCCGACGACCGCCGAGAAGCCCGATGGCGACGAGGCGGCCGCGAAGAAGCCGGCCAAAGCCGCCGCGAGGAAGCCGCCGAAGACGAGGAGATCGTCGAGCCGAGCGAAAAAGACAAGGCCTCAGGCGATTTCGTCTGGGACGAGGACGAGTCGGAGGCCTTGCGGCAGGCCCGCAAGGACGCCGAGCTGACCGCCTCGGCCGACTCGGTTCGCGCCTACCTCAAGCAGATCGGCAAGGTGGCGCTGCTCAACGCCGAAGAGGAAGTCGAGCTGGCCAAGCGGATCGAAGCCGGCCTCTACGCCACCCAGCTGATGACGGAGCTCACCGAAAAGGGCGAGAAGCTGCCCGCCGCTCAGCGCCGTGACATGCCAGTGGATCTGCCGCGACGGCGACCGCGCCAAAAACCATCTGCTGGAAGCCAACCTGCGACTCGTGGTGTCGCTGGCCAAGCGCTACACCGGCCGCGGCATGGCGTTCCTCGACCTGATCCAGGAGGGCAACCTCGGCCTGATCCGTGCGGTCGAAAAGTTCGACTACACCAAGGGTTACAAGTTCTCCACGTACGCGACCTGGTGGATCCGCCAGGCGATCACCCGCGCCATGGCCGACCAGGCCCGCACCATCCGCATCCCGGTGCACATGGTCGAGGTGATCAACAAGCTGGGCCGCATCCAGCGCGAGCTGCTGCAGGACCTGGGCCGCGAGCCCACGCCCGAAGAGCTGGCCAAGGAAATGGACATCACCCCGGAGAAGGTGCTGGAGATCCAGCAGTACGCCCGGGAGCCGATCTCGCTCGACCAGACCATCGGCGACGAGGGCGACAGCCAGCTCGGTGACTTCATCGAGGACAGCGAAGCGGTGGTGGCCGTCGACGCGGTGTCGTTCACGCTGCTGCAGGATCAGCTGCAGTCGGTGCTGGAGACGCTTGTCCGAGCGTGAAGCCGGCGTCGTACGGCTGCGCTTCGGTCTCACCGACGGCCAGCCCCGCACCCTCGACGAGATCGGTCAGGTGTACGGCGTGACCCGCGAGCGCATCCGCCAGATCGAGTCGAAGACGATGTCGAAGCTGCGGCACCCCAGCCGTTCGCAGGTGCTGCGCGACTACCTGGACTAGACGCCAGAACCACCTGTCGCGCAATTAATTCGGATGCGCCGGACGAGACAACTGTCCTACGTTGACTCCCATGTCAACCAGTCGCATCCTCGTCTCGTCCGGAACCGAATTCGAGGCGACCGTCGGCTATTCACGGGCGGTGCGCGTCGGCCCATGCGTCGCCGTAGCCGGCACCACTGCGCCCGGGCCTTCCGGCGATATCGGCGCGCAAACGCGAGAAGTGTTGCGCCGCATCGAGATCGCACTCACGGAGGCCGGCGCTGCGCTGGGCGATGTGGTCCGCACCCGCATCTACGTGACCGACATTGCCCGTTGGCGCGAGGTCGCGGCGGTGCATGCCGAGGTATTCGGCGAGATCCGCCCCGCGGCCACCATGGTGGAAGTGGCCGCGCTGATCGAACCCGCACTGCTGGTGGAGATCGAGGCCGACGCCTATTCGCCGATTGCGTCGGGAACATGCCGTCGGCGCCTGGCAGGTAGCTGGTGACGTTGATCACAGCGTCAACGGGCAAGGGGCCGTACAGATGCGGGAACACCATCGACTCCGGATCCGTTGCTACCCCTAGTTCCCAACGAATGGGTGAGTCCAGATGAGCCGGATCGATGTGCAGCAGAACAAGGTCGTCGCGACCGCGGTACAGGCGGTTGGCCGGCAGGTGCACTTGCTCCGGCGCCGACAGATGGATGAAGCCAACGCTGGTCAAAGACTCGGGCCGAAGCTCGCCCTCGAGTCTGCGCGGCTGACCAGTCGTCGGTGGGACACAGGTGCAACAGCACCGACGTCGGCTGACTCATGACGCCATCTTGCCCGGCGGCCGGACGGCAAGGGGTGAGAAACGACACAGCCGGTAAACCGGCGGTGAAGACGGCCAAAAGCCCCGACATCTGAGACAGTGGAGAAGGCAGAACGGAGTAGCCATGAACGCAACGTTGACCAGTCCAGAACTGACCCGGGCTGATCGGTGCGATCGGTGCAGCGCTGCTGCACGGGTTCGCGCCAAGCTGCCCTCCGGCGCAGAACTTCTGTTCTGCCAACACCATGCCAACGAGCATGAGGCGAAGCTGATCGAGTTGTCCGCCGTGCTGGAAATCAGCGGCGACACGGTCGAAGCGTAAAACGCGACTCACCACCAGCAGTCCTGGCGAGGATCGCATTCGTCAGGAATCCTGAACGGGTCATGACCGACCTCCCAGTGCGACCCTCGCGCGCATCACCTCTGGCGGATCACCCGGCGAGCGTTGTCGAAAAGCTGGGACGACTCGATCTTTTCGGAGTCCGCGCAAGCGGCGTTCTGGTCGGCGCTTGTCGTTGCCGCCACTGCTACTGGGGATGCTGGGCAGCCTCGCCTACGTGGCGCCGCTGTTCGGGCCGGACACCATGGCCGTGATCGAGCACTACCTGGTCTCGATGTCGAACAAGATCTTCTCGCAGAGCGTCGTTCACGAGATCATCGAGCCGACCATCGCCGACATCGACCGCGGCGCTCGCGGTGAAGTGGTGTCGTTGGGCTTCTTGATTTCGTTATGGGCGGGATCGTCGGCGATCTCGGCCTTCGTCGACTCGGTCGTCGAGGCTCACGATCAAACTCCCGCTGCGCCATCCGGTGCGCCAGCGCCTCTACGCGCTGGCCCTCTATGTGGTGATGCTGCTGTTCGTCATCGTCACGGCCCCGCTGATGGTGCGCGGGCCGCGCAAGCTCGCCGAGTTCATTCCCGACGGCCTGCAGGATGTCCTGGCCTACGGCTACTACCCGGCGCTGCTCGCCGGGCTGATCGCCACCGTGGTCGTCCTGTATCGCGTCGCCCTGCCGGACCCGCTGCCGACACACCGGCTGATCTTCGGCGCGGCCCTGGCCAGTGTGGCGTTCGTGATCGCCACCCTGGGGCTGCGCATCTACCTGCGCTACATCACCGGCACCGGCTACACCTACGGCGCGCTGGCGACCCCGATCGCGTTTCTGTTGTTCGCGTTCTTCGCCGGCTTCTCGATCATGTTGGGCGCGGAGTTCAACGCCGCCATCCAAGAGGAGTGGCCGGCCCCGCGTACGCATGCCCACCGGATGCGACGCTGGCTGGTCAAGCGCGCCAAGGAGGTCGGCGAAGAGGTCAGGCGCGGCGACGGATGACGACGAACCTGTCCGCGGCGAGCTCCGGCCGGGTCAGCTCTTCTTGAGGGCCTCGTAGATCCGCTTGCAGTCCGGGCACACCGGCGAACCGGGCTTGGCCGACTTCGTCACCGGAAAGACTTCACCGCACAACGCCACGACGTGCGTGCCCATCACGGCGCTTTCGGCGATCTTGTCCTTCTTGACGTAATGGAAAAACTTGGGGGTGTCGCTGTCGGTCCCGTCGTCGACGCGTTCGTCGGTGTCGGTCCGCTCGATCGTCTGGGTATCCATGTCACACATTGTGCCGCAACCGGATCCTCCGCCGTGGGCGAAGTTGTGCAACAGTGGAGTGATGAGGCGCAGCCAAGAGCTGGGTTTCGACGACGATGGTCGACCGATCCTCATCACCGCCGCCGCACCCTCTTACGAAGTCCAACACCGTCAACGCGTGCGGAAATATTTGACGATCATGTCGTTCCGTATTCCGGCACTACTTCTTGCCGCCGTCGCATACGGCATGTGGCACAACGGTCTCATCTCGCTGGCGATCGTGGCCGCGTCGATCCCGCTGCCGTGGATTGCGGTGCTGATCGCCAACGACCGGCCGCCGCGCCGCGCCGATGAACCGCGGCGATTCGACCAGCCGGTCGCGGCGCACGCCGCTCTTCCCCACCGCCGAACGGCCCTCGATCGAACGCCGCAGTCGCTACGGCGCCGCAACCGGAATGGCCGCACGCGACCACCGACGGTTCCGAATAGCCCGTATTCGTTAGCGGGTTCTCAGTACATTCTCAGGGCTGACGGACATTCGCGCACGTCAGCGGGTGTGAGATCGCTGCCTCGTGGGAACTACTTCACCCAATGGGTCGTTGTACCCGATGACAGCTCACGCCGATCAGGAGGCCGCCATGGCAAATGCCACCACACGCCGGGATAGCGATCTGGATGCTCAGAGCCCAGCCGCGGACTTGGTGCGCGTGTATCTGAACGGGATCGGTAAAACGGCATTGCTCAACGCGGCCGATGAGGTCGAACTCGCCAAGCGCATCGAAGCCGGCCTGTACGCCAAGCATCTGCTGGAGACCCGCAAGCGCCTCGGCGAGAACCGCAAGCGCGATCTGGCCGCCGTGGTGCGCGACGGCGAGGCGGCGCGAAGCCACCTGCTGGAGGCCAACCTGCGGCTGGTCGTCTCGCTGGCCAAGCGCTACACGGGCCGCGGGATGCCGCTGCTGGACCTCATCCAGGAAGGCAACCTGGGTCTGATCCGCGCGATGGAAAAGTTCGACTACGCAAAGGGATTCAAGTTCTCCACGTATGCGACGTGGTGGATCCGCCAGGCGATCACCCGGGGCATGGCCGACCAGAGCCGCACCATCCGGCTCCCGGTCCACTTGGTCGAGCAGGTCAACAAGCTGGCCCGGATCAAGCGTGAGATGCACCAGAACCTCGGCCGCGAAGCCACCGACGAGGAGCTCGCCGAGGAGTCCGGCATCCCGGTCGAGAAGATCAACGACCTTCTCGAGCACAGCCGCGACCCGGTCAGCCTCGACATGCCGGTCGGCTCCGAAGAGGAAGCGCCGCTGGGCGATTTCATCGAGGATGCCGAGGCGATGTCCGCGGAGAACTCGGTGATCGCCGAGCTACTGCACACCGACATTCGTAGCGTGCTCGCCACGCTCGACGAGCGGGAGCATCAAGTGATCCGGTTGCGCTTCGGGCTCGACGACGGCCAGCCCCGCACGCTCGACCAGATCGGCAAGCTGTTCGGCCTGTCCCGCGAGCGGGTGCGCCAGATCGAGCGCGAGGTGATGGTCGAAGCTCCGCAACGGCGAGCGGGCCGATCGGCTCCGCTCCTACGCGAGCTGACCACCCGCACCAGCATCGAAAGTATGCCCGCCGCACCTGCGGCGGGCATACTGCTGCGCTGGAGTGTTAGCGAACCATTCGCGCAGCTGGGCAAGTAGACTCGGCGGCAATGGAGGGTGCGGAATGAACGACCTGGTTGATACCACCGAGATGTACCTGCGGACCATTTACGACCTCGAGGAAGAGGGCGTCACCCCGCTGCGTGCCCGTATCGCCGAGCGACTGGACCAGAGCGGCCCCACGGTCAGCCAGACCGTGTCGCGGATGGAACGCGACGGGCTGCTGCATGTGGCCGGTGACCGTCATCTCGAGCTGACCGACAAGGGCCGTGCACTGGCCGTCGCAGTCATGCGCAAGCACCGGCTTGCCGAACGACTGCTGGTCGACGTGATCGGTGTGCCGTGGGAAGAGGTCCACGCCGAGGCGTGCCGCTGGGAGCACGTCATGAGCGATGACGTCGAACGCCGCCTCATGAAAGTGCTCAACAACCCGACCACGTCCCCGTTCGGCAACCCGATTCCGGGGCTCATCGATTTAGGCGTCGGCGACGGATTCGGCGCTGACGACGGCAACCTGGTGCGGTTGACGGAGCTGCCGGCCGGTCCGCCCGTCGCGGTCGTGGTGCGCCAACTCACCGAGCACGTGCAGGGCGACATCGACCTGATCACCCGTCTCAAGGACGCCGGCGTCGTCCCCAACGCCCGCGTGATCGTCGAGTCCAACCAAGCCGGCGGCGTGACGATCGTCATCCCGGGCCACGAGAACGTGAGCCTGCCGCACGAGATGGCTCACGCCGTCAAGGTCGAAAAGGTCTAGCCCCGAAGCCGTTTCAGACTGCACGACGTCTGAACGCCCGCTGCGGAGGTAGCCGCACGCCGACGCGCTCGGCCAGCTGGTAGCCGGTGACCGCCAATTCCCGGATGTGCTCAGGCCGCAGGCCCGACTGCAACGCCGTATCGAGCATGCCCGCCATCCGGTGTCCCGGCTCGCAGCGCAGCGCGGCTTCCAGTGACACCCCGGCCAGCGGCCCGTCACCGCGGGCATAGGCGCTGAAGGCGAGCAACACCAGCGCCTCGGCGCGCCACGGGGTGGGCAGGGTGCGCGACAGCAGCGCCCACAGCGACTCGGCGTCACCGGCGCTGTGGCCGACCGCCAGCGCGTACAACGTGTCGCGCACTTCGACGTCGGTCAGCGCGCACGCCAACCCGGCAAGGTCCGGGTCGCCGATGTGCGCTCCGTCGGCGACTGCTGCGGCGGCCGCCATCGCGGCCTCGACGCCGCGACGGACACAGCCATCCGGGTCGGCGCGGCGTGTCTCGTCGCGCCGCGCGGCCTGCTCGGCGATCAGGCCGGTCAGCGCTGCGCTGCGGGCCCGGTCATCGACCGCGATCACCGCCTGCAGGTCGGCTCGCCGCGCGTAGAGCCGTCGACCGTCCAGCACTGCGGCGAGCGCGAGCGGTGACGCGGACGGGTCATCGACGATTCCGCCCGCGCCGCAGCCGTCCACGCAGTGCCAGCGGCCGCCGACGGCCACCCGGTCGACGACGTGCACGGCCCACAGTGCGATGTCGTGGTAGATGAGTTCGTCGGTCAGCGACGAACACAGGTCGCGGTACTGGTCGTTGCACATCGGGCAGTCGGCACCGTCGGCGTCGACGATCACCGCGATGGCCGCCTCGGGGCCCGCGGCTGCGGCGACCTCTGCGAGATGGCCGATCTGGTCGGCGACCGCGTCGGACAGGTCGACGCGCATCACCGATCCGAGTTCACCTGCCGTCGATCGACAACAACACCAACGATTTCTCCGGCACGAAGCCCAATACCGCTGGGAGCGCGGCGATCACTGCGCCGGGCCGATTCAGTTGAAAGTCACGTCGCTGCTTGGTCATGGCGACGACGCTGGCAACTGGCACCGTCAGCCCGTCGGCGGCGCAGGCTGCGGAAGCACCGTGCTGTGCATCGGCTCACAACTGGGGATAACGCGCGGCGCGGCAGCCGGATTGTTCACGCGTATGTAGCCGGATTCGACGTACGCCCGCAACGCAACGGGCGTATTCGTCTACTCATGGGTTCGATACTCGAATATGACATGGTCGTCGTCGGCTCAGGTCCGGGCGGCCAGAAAGCCGCGATCGCCGCAGCCAAGCTGGGGAAATCGGTCGCGGTCATCGAACAACGTCCGATGCTCGGCGGCGTGTGCGTCAACACCGGCACCATCCCGTCCAAGACGCTGCGCGAGGCCGTGCTCTACCTGACCGGTATGAACCAGCGCGAGCTCTACGGCGCCAGCTACCGCGTCAAGGACAAGATCACCCCGGCGGATCTGCTCTCGCGAACCCAGCACGTCATCGGAAAACAGGCCGATGTGGTGCGAAACCAGTTGATGCGCAACCGAATTGATCTCATTCCCGGTGAGGCCCGATTCCGCGACGAGCACACCCTGCTCGTCGAAGATCGTTCCCGCGGCGAGCGCACCACGGTCAGCGGGGATCGCATCGTCATCGCCACCGGCACCAAGCCGGCTCGCCCCGAGGGCGTGGAATTCGACGAGCACCGCGTGCTGGATTCCGACGGCATCCTCGACCTCAAGTCGATCCCGACGTCGATGGTGGTGGTCGGGGCCGGGGTGATCGGCGTCGAGTACGCATCGATGTTCGCCGCGCTGGGCAGCAAAGTGACCATCGTCGAGAAACGGCAGGACATGCTGGACTTCTGCGACCCCGAGATCATCGAGGCGCTGCGCTTCCACCTGCGCGACCTGGCGGTCACGTTCCGCTTCGGCGAGGAGGTGACCGGCGTACAGGTCGGCGCTGCCGGCACGGTGACCAGCCTGGCCAGCGGCAAGAAGATCGCCGCCGAAACAGTGATGTACTCCGCGGGCCGCCAAGGCCAGACCGAGAATCTGGAGCTGGAGAACGCGGGCCTGGAAGCCGATGCCCGCGGCCGCATCTTCGTCGACGAGGCGTTCCAGACCAAGGTCGACCACATCTACGCGGTCGGCGACGTGATCGGCTTCCCCGCCCTGGCATCGACGTCGATGGATCAGGGCCGGGTGGCGTCGTGCCACGCGTTCGGCGAACCGGTCCACGGCCTGACCGCCCTGCAACCGATCGGCATCTACTCGATTCCCGAGATCTCCTACGTCGGGGCGACCGAAGTCGACCTGACCAAGCGGTCGATCCCCTACGAGGTCGGCGTGTCCCGGTATCGGGAGCTGGCCCGTGGCCAGATCGCCGGAGACTCCTACGGGATGCTGAAGCTGCTGGTGTCCACCGACGACCTGAAGTTGCTCGGCGTGCACATCTTCGGCAGCAATGCCACCGAGATGGTGCACATCGGCCAGGCGGTGATGGGCTGTGAAGGCACGGTGGAGTATCTGGTCGACGCGGTGTTCAACTACCCAACGTTCTCCGAGGCCTACAAGGTCGCCGCGCTGGACGTGATGAACAAGGTGCGGGCGCTAAGCCAATTCGACGTTTAGCACTCGTCGTCGAAGGAACTCGGCGGCGCGTCGCCCGGGCCGCCCGCCTGTGCCCGCGCGAACAGCTCGGTGATGTGCTCGTCGAACGGCGACGAGTAGGACAGGTTCTGCGCGCAGCCGCCGCCGTGCAGGCCGCCGATCACCCCGGTGACCGTCGAGCCGCTGATCCAGGGCGCACCGCTGGTGCCGTCGACCAGGCCCGCGCACGGCAATTCGGGATATCCGCCGTCGCTGAGCCCGGTGCCGGTCTGGCAACCGATCGGCAACCCGCCGACACCCGCGGGATAGGCAACCACGGTTACCCGGCTACCCGGCGCCGGCGCGGCACCCAGTGACAGCTCCGAGCCGGTCAGCGCCTCCACCGCTCCCCCGGCCGGCCGGCTGACCCGCGCGATCGCATAGTCGGCCTGCGGATCCCTATTGGCCAGCCATCGCGGATCCAGATACAGCGCGTCGACCGTCCACACGTTGTCGGGCGCAGCTTCGCGGGCGAATCCGGGAACGAACCGGGCTGGTCCGCCGGCGCTCAGGCAGTGCGCCGCGGTGAGCACCAGATTGCCTGCCGCCGAGTGCAGGACCGAGCCGGTACAGGCGTGGACATCGCTGTCGGACAGGAAAAATGCGCCCACCCGCGGATCAGGATCCACCGGTGCGGCGGCGACCCGATTCGCCAGACCGGCGACGGGCTGGTCAGGCGAGCTGGTCGCGGGCGCGGATTGGGCCTGATGCCCGCAGCCGACCATCATCAGAGCCAGCCCCAGCCCTGCCGCCAGAATTCGCATCGCCGTCGATCATGCCCGATGTCGGCTCGGCGCGGCGCGAAGCGGGTACCCGTGGAATGCCGCCGGTGCTGACCGTGTTTGGCAGCACAGGAGCAGACACTGGAGTAGCGGGTCAGGTATCCGCTGCCGGTCGATCTGAGGGACACTATCTGGACACGGTGCGGCACACCGCGCCGTGGCGAGGAGGCAACACCGATGGGCCACAACGAGCCCCCCGACACACCCGACCCGGACAAGCGCTACCAGCCCGAGCACAACGCCATGTACGAGCTCGAGTTCCCGGCGCCCCAGTTGTCGCTGACCGATGGGCGTGGTCCGGTCCTGGTTCATGCCCTGGAAGGATTCTCCGACGCGGGCCACGCGATCAAGCTGGCCGCGGGCCACCTCAAAGACACCTTGGACACCGAGCTGGTCGCGTCTTTCGCGATCGACGAGCTTCTCGACTACCGGTCGCGGCGCCCGCTGATGACGTTCAAGACCGATCACTTCACCCACTACGAGGATCCCGAACTCAGCCTCTACGCCATGCACGACAGCGTCGGGACGCCGTTTCTGTTGCTGGCCGGCATGGAGCCGGATCTGAAGTGGGAACGATTCATCACCGCGGTCCGGTTGCTGGCCGAGCGCCTCGGTGTGCGGCAGACCATCGGCTTGGGCGCCATTCCGATGGCCGTTCCGCACACCCGGCCGATCACGTTGACCGCGCACTCCAACAACCGCGAGCTGATCGCCGACTTCACGCCGTGGATCTCCGAGGTGCAGGTTCCCGGAAGCGCGTCAAATCTGTTGGAGTACCGGCTGGCCCAGCACGGGCACGAGGTCGCCGGCTACACCGTCCACGTCCCCCATTACCTGGCGCAGACGGATTACCCGGCGGCCGCGCAGGTGTTGCTGGAGCAGTTGGCCAAGACCGGTTCGCTGCAACTGCCGCTGAACGCGCTGACCGAGGCGGCGGCCGAGGTCAAGGTCAAGGTCGATGAGCAGGTCGAGGCCAGCTCGGATGTCGCTCAAGTGGTGGCTGCGCTGGAGCGACAGTACGATGCCTTCATTGCTGCGCAGGAGAATCGGTCGCTGCTGACGCGGGATGAGGACCTGCCCAGCGGTGACGAACTCGGCGCAGAGTTCGAGCGTTTCCTGGCGCAGCAGGACGAGAAGAAGTTCGACGACGACGATCCGACCTGATCGCCCTCCCGGGCCCGACAGCGAAGTTGGCGACATGACTCAGCGCAAGCCCAATCTTCGCTCGGTGCGCGAGGTCACGCCGCAGCTGCAGTTCCGGACGGTGCACGGCTATCGGCGCGCGTTCCGTATCGCCGGGTCCGGTCCGGTGATCCTGCTGATCCACGGGATCGGTGACAATTCGACGACCTGGTCGACGGTGCAATCGAAACTCGCGCAACGGTTTACCGTGATCGCGGTCGATCTGCTGGGCCACGGCGAGTCGGACAAGCCGCGCGCGGATTACTCGACTGCGGCCTATGCGAACGGGATGCGTGACCTGCTTTCCGTCCTGGACATCGAGCGCGTGACCGTCATCGGCCACTCGCTCGGTGGCGGCGTCGCCATGCAGTTCACCTATCAATTTCCACAACTGGTCGAGCGACTGATTCTGGTCGGCGCCGGCGGCGTCACCAAAGACGTCCACCTCATGTTGCGGCTGGCGTCGCTGCCGTTGGGCAGCGAGGCGCTGACGTTATTGCGACTGCCCTTGGTACTGCCGGCTTTACAGCTTTTCGGACGCGCAGCGGGATTGGTGCTGGGCTCCACCGCGGTGGGCCACGACCTGCCCGACATGCTGAGGATACTGGCGGGCCTCCCGGAGCCGATGGCCTCGGCGGCGTTCACCCGGACCTTGCGCGCGGTGGTGGACTGGCGTGGCCAGAGCGTCACCATGCTGGACCGATGTTATTTGACGCAATCCGTTCCGGTGCAAGTCATCTGGGGTAGCGACGATGTCGTCGTGCCCGTCAGTCACGCTTACATGGCCCATGCCGCCATGCCGGGCTCCCAACTCGAGATCTTCGAGCGCTCCGGCCATTTCCCGTTCCACGACGACCCCGACCGCTTCATCGAGGTCGTCCAGCGCTTCATCGACACCACCGCGCCCGCGGAATACGATCAGACCGCGCTTCGCGAGCTGCTGCGCACCGGCGGTGGCGCGCAAACTGTCTCGGGGCCCATCGACACCCGGGTCGCGGTGCTGGAGGCCATGGGCGCCGACGAGCGCAGTGCCACCTGATCGCTGTACCGAGGTGACGTCGTACAGTCGCTCTCATGAGCGTCGACGTGACGGTTTTGCGAGTATTCACTGACGCGGAGGGCGATTTTGGCAATCCGCTCGGCGTCGTCGACGCCGCTACCGTCGACCCCGACCGACATCAGCGCATCGCAACCGAATTAGGTTACAGCGAAACCATTTTCGTCACCGTCCCCGCCGCCGGCGCCACGACCGCTGATGCGCGGATCTATACCCCGCTCACCGAGTTGGCGTTCGCCGGGCACCCAACGGTCGGGGCGTCATGGTGGCTGCGATCCATCGGCACACCGATTCGCACGCTGCACGTGCCGGCCGGTGTGGTGCAGGTGCATTACGACGACGACGTCACGACCGTCACCGCCCGCGCAGACTGGGCGCCAGAGTTCGCCATCCACGATCTGGACAGTGTTGACGAGCTTGCCGCCGCCGACCCGGCGGACTTCTCCGACGACGTCGCGCACTACCTGTGGGCGTGGATCGACGAGTCCGCCGGATCGCTGCGATCCCGGTTCTTCGCCGCCAATCTGGGTGTGCCAGAAGACGAAGCGACCGGCTCGGCTGCCGTGCGGATGACCGAGTACCTCAGCCGTGACTTGAGGATCACCCAGGGCAAGGGATCGGTGATCGAAACAACCTGGAGCCCGCAAGGCTGGGTTCAAGTCGGCGGTCGCGTCGTCAACGACGGCGCGACGCGGATCAGCAACTGACCCTCGAGCCCGGCGACGCGGTGGACGCCGATCTCCGTCACTTCCGGGGATGTCACGATCGTGGCAAACGATGCGGCGGAGGGATATTCGACCAGCACGCAGGTGTCCCAGACGTCGTCGACCTCGCCGATCACCAGGGACGCGATATCGCCGCCGAACACCACTCGGCCGCCGTTGCGTTCGATGACGTTCTGCATCGCGGCGCCGTAGAGGTCGTACGCTTGACGACCGGTCAGATCGCTGGCGCGTCCGTCCGAATAGTCCGCCTTCGCGCGGAACTTGAGCAGGTTGAGCATCACGACGGGAGTGTCAGAGGCGTCCGCCATCAGCTGTTCGACGCGGGAACGCGGTGGGTAGACATGGTTTTCGACATCCACGGTGTGGCCCTCCTCAGGTTGTCGAGCGAAGCGCTCAGCTTTGCGGCGCAACACCGCGCCGAGGTGATGCTGCATCGGTTGTCCGACTGCGCCCATCTGCAACGAATAAGACAGCTCGTCGCCGTCGAGCCGGAAGCGCCGGCCAAGCGAGGTCACCTCTTTGGCGGTCGGTGTCAGACCGACCTGCGTCGTGGTCATCTCGAGTTCGATCGTGGCGCCGTCGGCCATGTAGGTGCCGACTTCGATTTCGGTGACGCCGCTCGGGTGCGCCAGCACGAGCTCGACCTGACCGGGTCGCGGTACCCGAAGATAACCCGTCTCGGCGTGCAGCGGCGCCCCGTCAGCTGCGGATTTGGTTTTCTGTCCGTAGACCAGAAACGGTTTGCCCACATGGGAAAACGTGACTTCTTCGACGTAGTCGAATGGCTCGATCGTGGGGTATTCACCGGATCCACTCCCCTGCCATACCCCGAGTAACGGCGCCAGCGCGTGCAGGTTGGGGTGCAGCTCGGGTGGCATTCGGTCAGCCTAGCCCGGCCCCGACACCGGCGGCGACGATGCGGGCTATGCGGCGTGCACGTCCGGCGTGCGGACGTGCTCGGGACGGAAGCCGCGACCGACGACGATCGGCGGGATGAATTGCAACGGTCCCCGCCCGACGAACTTCGGAACTCGGAATTGGCGACAGGTCACCGGCCAGGTTCGGTCTCGATCACGTTGTCCTGCACGAACACTTGGCCGGCCTGGATGATTCGGGCGGGCAGCTCGCGGCGGCGCTGCACCTTGGCGAGGTCGGCTTCGGTCAGACGGTCTTCGCGCAGTGGGCCACAGAGGATGTTGGCCGCGGCCACCGCATCGGCGACAGCGAGATTGATCCCGACGCCGCCGGCCGGCGACATGGCGTGCGCGGCATCGCCGATACACAGCAGACCCTTGCGCCACCACGTCTTCAGCCGATCCACCCGCACGTCGAGCTGGCTGGTGTCGTCCCAGGAGTGCAAGTCGTTGACGTGTTCGGCCAATTGCGGCTGCACGGAAACCAGCCGCTCTTTGAACGCCTCCAGCGATCCGTCGCGCGGGTTTTCACCCTTCGGCATGACGTAGGCAACCTGCCAGTAGTCGCCCCGGTAGATCATGGCCATCATCAGGCCCTTGCGGACCACCCCGACGAGCTCCTTCGGGTCGCCGGGACGCCAGTTCAGCCGGAACCACAGGACGTCTATCGGCGAGTGCGCGGCTGCCGACCTGCAAACCGGCCGCGGCGCGCACCGCGGATGCGCGTCCGTCGGCGCCGATGACGAGCTCGGCAGCGCACCTCCAGTTCCGGGGTGCGCACTCCGACGACCCGATCGCCGTCAACGATCACGTCCGTGACCTCGGCGTTGCGGATCAAGGTGAATTCCGGATAGGCGCTTGCCTTTTCGGCGAGGAAGTCGAGGAAATCCCACTGCGGCATCAACGCGATGTAGGGCTGTTTGAAACCGAGCCATTTCAGTGCGCTGAAGTTGCCGAAGGTGCGCAGGGTGCCGTCGGTGTCGAAGCACGACACGGTCGACTTTGGTGTGCGGGAGCCGCAGAAATTCGTCGATGAACCCCAGCTCGTCGATGACCCGCAACGTGCTCGGATGTACGGTGTCGCCGCGGAAATCGCGCAGAAAGTCATTGTGTTTCTCCAACACGGTGACTTGGATTCCGGCGCGGGCCAGCAGTAGAGCGTGCACCATGCCCGCGGGGCCGCCGCCGGCAACGCAGACCTGGGTTCGCACGACTTGCGTCATGGTCCGACACTACGACGCCGGTCAACCGGACGCGGGCACCTTGCGGTGGGCACGCAGCGCCTTGATCTCGCGCTCGAAATCCTCTGCAGACTCGAAAGACCGGTACACCGAGGCGAATCGCAAATAAGCCACTTCATCGAGTTCTCGCAGCGGGCCGAGGATCGCAAGGCCCACTTCGTTGCTGGGGATCTTCCGCCGATCCGCCGGCGCGTACGGCGTCTTCGACCTGCTGCGCCAGCAGATTGAGTGCATCGTCGTCGACCTGGCGGCCCTGGCACGCGCGCCGCACCCCGCGCATCACCTTTTCGCGGCTGAATGGTTCGGTCACGCCGCTGCGCTTGACCACTGCCAGCACCGCGGTTTCCACGGTGGTGAATCGCCGGCCGCACTCCGGGCACGACCGACGGCGCCGAATCGCCTGTCCCTCATCGGTTTCGCGGGAGTCAACGACTCGAGAATCCGGATTGCGACAGAACGGACAATGCATGGCCGCTCCTTCGCCGCGCTGACCTCGGGATGTCCCAGGCCACCTCGAGCGTACCTGCGCTCCGCGGCCGCGGGCCTAGCATCATCGAGTGTCGCGGCTGGTAAACGGCTCAGCCCACCGGCGCGATCAGCGTCTGGCCGGCGGTCACCGCAGACGAGTCGAGCTCGTTGAGTTCGCGGATGCGGGCAGCGACCTGACGCGGTCGGCGCATCCGGCGCGACCCGAGCGGCCAAGTGCTGCAGCGTCTCCCCCGGCTCGACCCGCACCACGGCGAGCCGGTCGGGCATCTGAACCGCAGCCTTCTCGGGGCCGGCGTGCAGCATGCCGCCGAAGTGCGCCACGAATCCCAGCCACACCGTGATGCCCGCCGCCACCACGGCGAGCGCCACGGTCGTCGCCGGGGTGATCGGGCGGGGCCGGTGCGACGCCGTCGACATCAACACGCCGGTGCCCCGGTAACGCGGGAGGCGCCGCGACAGGCCTGGACGGCTGCGGACCTCTGGATCCCGGCCGGCCACCGCGGCCGGCCGGACGGACCTGAACCGGGCGAACCCGGATCGGCGCTCGTCGGCGAAATCGTCTCGATGGGCATCATGTGCGTTCCTCCAGTCGGCTCGTGGTCGATCACTTGTTCGAAGAGTACTCGATAATGTGTTCGAATACCGAACATGTGATCGAACTGTTGCACATGCCGGAGACGATAAGACGGCCCACCGACAAGTTTTTCGCGCGGCCGTACGGACCGCAAGCCGCGACATACCTCGAACACATGTTTGATATCCAGGCAAAATGCCGCTACATTCGTCCGTATGAGCGATAGCGATACTTCGAGCGCCGACTCTGACCGCCCCCTGCGATCTGTCGGAATCGGTGCTGACGCCGCGTCAACGCACCATCCTCGACGTCATCCGCGCGTCGGTCACCAGTCGCGGCTATCCCCCGAGCATCCGGGAAATCGGCGACGCCGTCGGCCTGACGTCGACCTCCTCGGTGGCTCACCAACTGCGCACGCTGGAGAAGAAGGGCTACCTGCGCCGCGACCCGAACCGCCCGCGCGCCGTCGATGTCCGCTCCGCCGACGACACGTCGAGGCCGACCGGTGATCACCGATGTCGCCGGCTCGGACGCACTGCCGGAGCCGACGTACGTTCCCGTGCTGGGTCGGATTGCCGCCGGTGGCCCGATCCTGGCCGAGGAAGCCGTCGAAGATGTCTTCCCGCTGCCGCGTGAACTCGTCGGCGAGGGCGCGCTGTTCCTCCTGAAGGTGGTCGGTGAATCGATGGTCGACGCCGCCATCTGCGACGGCGACTGGGTAGTGGTCCGTCAGCAGAATGTGGCCGACAACGGCGATATCGTCGCGGCCATGATCGACGGGGAAGCCACCGTCAAGACGTTCAAACGCACCGGCGGCCAGGTCTGGCTGATGCCACACAACCCGGCGTTCGATCCCATCCCGGGCAATGACGCGGCCGTGCTCGGCAAAGTCGTCACGGTCATCCGCAAGATCTGACGCCGCTTCGCCCGGGCCGGCTATCCGGCCTTGTGGAACCCGTTCGCCTTGGCGACTTCCTCACTGGCGAACCAGATTTCGGCTTGTGTGTCTTCGTATAGGGCGCTGTCGGGCATGTAGTACAGCCCGGAGCTGGCGTTGGCCTTGACGGGGTATCCGTCCGGCACCTGGTACGGGTCGTCCATCGGAAGATGAATCGCCAACTGCCCGGACGCAATTCGCGGTATCGGTACGGCCTCGGTGACGAGAGCGTCCTCACCGTCCGCGGCCGCGTGGCGTCCAGCGCGAGCATCGCCGCCCGCCAACGGAATTCCGGTCGGGTCGGTGTCGACGTCGTCGGGATCCTCGTCGAAGTGCTCGTCGGCATCGCTGCTCGAAGTCGGCAGTCGCGCTCGAACCCCTGGCCACGATCGACGTCCTGGTCGTGACCGAAGTCGTCGAATTCGGAAAACTCGTCGGGACTGTCGGTTTCGTCCTCTGCCAGCAGCTCGTCGACCAAACTTCTGCGGCCCGGTGGCATCCACGCACTGGAGGGCTGACTGGGCAATCGCACGGTCCGCGGACGCGGCCGAAACTCCGGGGACAAGCTCGACGACGCCAGGTCGCTGTCGCCCTCCGGCGACCAATGCGAGACAGATTCGGTGACGGCCTCGTAACCGGAGCCGTCCGAGTCGCTGACCTCGTCGGGCCGAGCGCGTTTCGCAGCACGACGCCGACGCCACCACCGCGCCACCAGCGCCAGCAGGACCACCAGCAAAAGCGCCGCAGCACCGGCCAGCAACCACAACCAATGCCCGGTCAGCCAACTGGCCCCAGCATTGGGCGATGCCAGAACCGGCCGGCGTCTTCTGCCCGGGAATCTGAAGACCGGAAAGTGCCGATGCCAGATTCGGCGGTTGCGTGGTGAAGGTGTTCTTCGTCTTGTTCCAGGCGATCTGTCCGCCGGTGAACTTCTGCGTGACGACGTCCTTGGCGATCACCTGGTCGCCCAGCGGCGCGCCCAGCTTGCCGCTTGCGCCGAGAAGTTTGTCCCACGCGGCCTTGATGGCCCCGCGCACCACGAATGCGCCGTGATCCGAGGTCCAGAAGATCACCGGCTTGTCGTTGGCGGAGAACGAGCTCACCTTGCTGGCCGGTTTGACACCGCCGTCGGCCTCGTTGGAGATCGGGAAGCCCAGGTCGCTGTTTGCGGGTCCGCCGAGCGCCTCGTACTTGGTCAAGATGTCGGTCTCGACGGCATTGGCGCCGGTGGCGGGGCTGAAGAAGATCTTTCCGCCGGCGAAGTTCTGGGCCAGCCCGTCACTGCCGACCGGATACTGGTCGCCTTGTTTGGCGCCCAGCGGACCAGAGGCGCCGCCGGCGGCCCGCCAGGCCATATTGATGTCCGCCGTTGGGTCGATGGGTACCTGCAACCCGACGAGCTGGCCGGCCAGGTTCGGCGGGACGGTGGTAAACGCCTTGGTCAGCCGGTTCCACGACACCTTGCCGCCGCTGAACGCCTGCGTCGCGAGTTCACCGTCGTAGGTTTCGTCGCCAATCGGGACGCCCAGGGCGCCACCCGAACTGCCCAGCTTGTCCCACGCCGCGTTGATCGCGCCGCGCACGACGAACGCCCCGTGGTCGGCGGTCCAGTAGATCAACGGCTTGTCGCTGGCCGAGAACGTGCTGACCCGGCTGTCGGGACCGGCCAGACCGCGTACTTCGCTGGTGATCGGGAAGCCCAGGTCAGAGGCCGCTGGACCGCCGAGAGCCTCGTATTTGTCGAGGATGGCGCCCATCATCGACCGGGGGCCGCTGGCCGGCGTGAAGAACATCTTGCCGTGCAGGAAGTCCTGAGCAAATCCCTGGCCGGCGACGTAGCAATCACCCTGTTTGGCACCCAGGTCGGAGGTGTCGCCGCCGGCCTCTTTCCAGGCTGCGGTGATCGCGTTGTCGGCATCGCCTATCGGGGATGCGTTCGCCACGGGCGTCAGCAGAGCTATGCAGGTCAGTCCCGCCACCAGCGCCACCAGGCCACGCGCTGAGCGCGCGAAGGTGCCCGATCGTTCTCGCTGCCTTGTCATCCCACCCTCCCCGCGGTCGCCAGTCCGAATCCTGGGCCCAGTGTCAACCGCCCTGCGGGCCGCCACAACTCTGCTGCGGGCGACGACGCGTGGGAAGTCATACGAAGACCCTACGGAATGGTCATCGTGACGATGCCGAATTGCCGTCCCTACGACCGGTTTGTGTCGTTCGGCCTTTAGATTACGGTCCGCTGATATAGGAGCGCACATCGCGGCGACATTGGCCGGCGAATCTGCGCTGACCGAGCGCTCGCGAACTGCTGACCTCGGGTGAGGCGACCGATATCCGTTTGCCCCCGGCTCGCTTACCTCGCGGCCAATTCTCGGAATCGGCGTTGGCCGGTCGAATTGCCCAGCCCGATGAAACGGGAACACATCACGCGCCACCGCCCATGGCGAACGAAAGCAATTCGCGTGCAAACAATCGCGCTCAGACGCCCAGGCTGCGGCCGATGATTTCCTTCATGATCTCGGTGGTGCCGCCGTAGATCGTCTGCACCCGCGCATCGAGATACGCACGTGCAACCGGGTATTCGCGCATGTATCCGTAGCCACCGTGCAACTGGAGGCAACGGTCGATCAGGTACACCTGCTTCTCGGTGGCGTACCACTTGGCCATCGCGGCCTGTTCGACGGTGAGCTTCTCCTCGAGGTGCAGCGCGATGAACTCGTCGACCATGATCCGCACCACGGTGGCCTCGGTGGCCAATTCGGCGAGTACAAATCGGCTGTTCTGGAAACTGCCGATCGGCTTACCAAAGGCTTTGCGCTCCTTGGTGTATTGCAGTGTCTGCTCCAGCACCTGCTCCATGGCGGCAGCGGCCATGATGGCGATCGAGATCCGCTCCTGCGGCAGGTTCTGCATCAGGTAGATGAAGCCCTTGCCCTCGTCGCCCAGCAGGTTCTCGGCGGGCACCTCCACGTCGGTGAAGGACAGCTCGGCGGTGTCCTGAGCGTCCAGGCCGATCTTGTCCAGGTGCCGGCCGCGCTCGAATCCCTTCATGCCCCGCTCGACGGCCAGCAGCGAAAACCCTTGCGCGCCTTTGTCCGGATCGGTCTGAGCCACCACGATCACCAGGTCGGAGTTAATACCGTTGGTGATGAACGTCTTTGAGCCGTTGAGTACGTAGTGGTCGCCGTGCTTGACCGCGCGGGTCTTGATGCCCTGCAGGTCGCTGCCGGTGCCGGGCTCGGTCATCGCGATCGCCGTGATGAGCTCACCTGTGCAGAATTTCGGCAGCCAGCGCTGCTTCTGCTCCTCGTTGGCCAGGTTCAGCAGGTACGGCGCGACGATGTCGTTGTGCAGACCGAACCCGATGCCGCTGTAGCGGCCCGTAGGTGGTCTCCTCGGTGATGATCGTGTTGTAGCGGAAGTCGGAATCGCCGCCGCCGCCGTACTCCTCGGGGATCGACATTCCCAGAAAGCCCTGCTTACCGGCTTCCAGCCACACGCCCCGGTCGACGATCTTCTCCTTCTCCCATTCGTCGTGGTAGGGCGCGACGTGGCGTTCCAGGAACGACCGGTAAGACTCGCGGAACAAGTCGTGCTCGGGCTCGAACAGCGTGCGCTGGTATTTGACGGCGCTACCCATGAGATGACCTCCGGCGGGGTTGGGAACTCTGCGCCCAAGATATACCAACCGGATGGTTGGTAGGTCGGGGTGCCGGTCGCGGGCTTACAGTCGTCGAGATGGACGAGACGATCCTGGTGCAGGAACTCGGGCAACTTCTCGAATTCTCCTACACCGACATGCTGTGTTATGCCGGGCCGTTTTCCCGGGCAGGCGTAGCCAGCGCGCTCAAAGTGCTGCAGCGGGCTTTCGCCGCCCTATCCCCTAATCACCCGCCGCAACGGCGATCAATTGTCATTCGCGCCGCTTTCGACGAAATAGGGATTCGCGACGGAATCGAGGCCGTGACCCGCGCGGTGACCGATGGCCGGTACTCCATTGAGCCCGCTCTGGTGCGGCCCGATCGCGGACGCATTCTGCAAGGCTTTGTTTTTCAGGCCACCGTCAACGGCCGCACGGCGACGCTGCTGATGCGCCCCGGCTTTATCACCGACGAATTCTTCGACTCTGGCCGCCAAGCCGGAACGTGATAAGGCCGAGGAGGCGCACCTCGACGAACTGAATTTCGAGATGGCGCGCCAGATACTGGCGGCTTCCGCGGAGGACGTCTACGAGTTGGTCTACTGACCTGACGTCGGACTGCTTTCCCGGATTAAGTTACTACGAAGTAATTCTTCGCTGCCGTTAAGCCGTGTTCGAATCGGTCTCGACACGCGTGAAAACCCTTCTACCGGCATTGATATGCCGCGGAAAAAAGTCCTGAGGTTTGTCGGCAATTTCATTCCTCGCACAAATATTAAGCGCTAGCTTAACTGAACCTGAGAAATTTCAGGTGTCCTAATGGGAGGACGGACGGGGCCATGGCCGGTCAGCTCAGCAGCGCGGGGTTCAACAGAGGCTGCGGTGGCGTATCGGCATTCGGAATGACTCCAGTGGCAATCACGCCAGCCGCCCACAACATTTCCGGGGAAGGGAAAACCATGCGCACCACCACCAAACGCACACTCATTGCCGCGGCCGCGCTGACGGCGGCCGGACTCTTCGGATCATTGCCCTACCACGGGTGGGCGCAGGCGCAAGGGGTGCCGAACGTGCACCACGACGTCGCGCTGGTGGACGTGACCAGCCCGATCGTGTCGAGCGAGATCACGCTCGACGACCAGCTTTTCAACGACGTGTCTTCAGCTCGACCGGCGCAGAAGCGGAGCTGTACAACGGGGTGGCCACCTCGCTCGGCGGTGGCGCGACCGCTGACGCGTTGGCGACGGAACTGCTCGACGCCACCGGCGCGACCCCTATTTACAGCGGCGTCTTCAACGGGGCGGTCAGCCAGGATTGGGAGGCGGCGTGTTTTTCGACACGCTGGGCCGGTAAGACCGAGTTGAACAGCCTGCTCGGCGTCACCGCGGCGGACGGGAACGCGGCGATTCTTGCCGACCTCGCGCAAGGATTTCGATCCCGCTTCCGGTTCGGCGTACACGCTGCCCACGGCGACTGGTCCTCAACCTTGACGCGGATCTGATGGCGATCGCCAACGCTGACTACACCCTGGCGGCTGGGGACTTCGAAGGCTTACCTGGCCACCTCCCGACGGCCCTGGGTGACCTCGGCGGCGGCAGTGGCCTGCTCAGCGGTCTGCTCAGCGACCTCGGGCTCGGCAACCTCAGCAGCTGACTCGGTACCGAGCTGACCAGCATCTTGGACGGCTTGCTCGGCAGCCTGTAGTACCAGGGGAACAGAAGCGTCGGAGCTGGGGGGCTCCGGCGCTTTCTGTTATCTGGCGGCTTTCAGGTGGCCGAGAATTCGCGCAGGCTTGCGGCCAGCGCCACCGGTACCCGCGCTTTGATGTGAGTGCCGTCGCTGATGTGCTCGGTCTGCCTGAACCCGGCCGTCGGCGTGCACACGCGACACCAAATCGCCGCGGTCGTAAGGGATTACCACGTCGACCGCGGTGTCGGTGGGAGCGGCCAGCTCGGACATCCGCCGGCGCAGTGCGTCGACGCCGTCGCCGGTGTGCGCCGAGACGAACAGCGCGCCGGGCAGTGCACGGCGCAGCTTGGCCAGCGCCAAATCGCCTGCGGCGTCGATCTTGTTGACGACGATCAGCTCTTGCGGCGCTTCGCCACCGTGACTTCGTGGTCGGCGAAGACGTCGGTGATGACCTGCCGTACCGCGCTGATCTGGGCCAGCGGGTTGACGTCCGAGCCGTCGACGACGTGCACCAGAAGATCAGCGTCGACCACCTCTTCCAGCGTCGAGCGGAACGCCTCGACCAACTGGGTCGGTAGGTGGCGCACGAAACCGACGGTGTCACTGACCACGAACGCACGCCCGTCGTCGAATTGTCCACGGCGAGTAGTGGGTTCCAGGGTGGCGAACAGCGCGTCCTGCACCAGCACCCCGGCGCCGGTCAGCGCGTTCAGCAGGCTGGATTTCCCGGCGTTGGTGTAGCCGACAATCGCAATGGACGGCGCTTCGCTGCTGCCGCCGGCGGCTGCGCTGGGTGTCGCGGACCTGCTTCATGTCCTTGATTTCGCGGCGCAGCTTGGACATTCGCTCACGGATCCGGCGCCGATCGGTCTCGATCTTGGTCTCACCGGGTCCGCGGGTACCCACACCGCCGCCGCTGCCGCCCGCGCCACCGCCCTGCCGCGACATCGACTCACCCCAGCCGCGCAGCCGCGGCAGCATGTACTCCATCTGCGCCAGCGACACCTGCGCCTTGCCTTCCCGGCTGGTGGCGTGCTGGGCGAAGATGTCCAGGATCAGCGCGGTGCGGTCGATGACCTTGACCTTGACGGCCTTCTCCAGCGCGTTCAGCTGCGCCGGGGACAGTTCGCCGTCGCAGATCACGGTGTCGGCGCCGGTGGCGAGCACCACGTCACGCAGTTCGGCTGCCTTGCCCGACCCGATGTAGGTCGAGGGATCGGGCTTGGTGCGCCGCTGGACCATGCCTTCGAGCACCTCAGATCCCGCGGTTTCGGCCAGCGCGGCCAATTCGGCGAGGCTGGCGTCGGCGTCGGCGGCACTGCCGTCGGTCCACACGCCGACCAGCACCACCCGCTCGAGCCGCAGTTGGCGGTACTCGACCTCGGAGACGTCGGTGAGTTCGGTGGAGAGCCCGGCGACTCGGCGTAGCGCCGCGCGATCGTCAAGCGCGAGCTCACCGGTGCTCGGGGTGTTCAGGCAATTCTGGATATGTCATAGGCAATTACCGATGGTGCCCGCCGAAGCGGCGGCGCGCATCCGATTTAACGTGACGCCTCCTGCCACCATTGCTCGCTGAGTTCGCCCTGGGCGACCAGCACCGACGGCCCACGCAGGTAGCTGGTGGCCTCGGTGACGGTGACGACGACATCGCCGCCGGGCACCCGCACGGTCAGGGTGCCGCTGGCCGCGCCGCCGTGGGAGAGCGCGGCGACGGCGGCGGCGACGGTTCCCGTTCCACAGGAACGGGTTTCGCCCACTCCCCGCTCGTGCACCCGCATGCTGACCACGCCGTCGACCGGCGCGGTGAGAATCTCGACGTTGACGCCGTCGGGGAATTGGTCGTGATCGAAACTGACCGGCGCCGCGACGTCCAGCTCCGCCCAGCGCCTCGACGGTGAGCGCGGAGTCGACGCAGGCCAGGTGTGGGTTGCCGACGTCGACCGCCAAGCCATTGAAGGTGCGGCCGCCGACAACGGCCTGGCCGGGCCCGAGCCGGTTGGCCTTGCCCATGTCGACCCGCACGTCGGCGTGGGTCGCGTCGACGTGGTGCATGACGACGGGCCTCGGGCCGGCCAGCGATCCGACGACGAATTCGTCGCGGGTTTCCAGGCCGCTGGCCCGCAGGTAGTGCGCGAAGACCCGCACGCCGTTCCCGCACATCTGCGCGATCGACCCGTCGGCGTTGCGGTAGTCCATGTACCAGTCGTCGGGGCTCACGCCGTCGGGTATCCGGTCGAAGACCCCGGCCGCCAGCGCGGCGGCGGCGGTGGTGACCCGCAGCACGCCGTCGGCACCGAGGCCGCGGCGCCGGTCGCACAACGCGGACACCGCTTCAGGCGTCAACGCCAGCGCGGCATCCAGGTCGGGCAGCACGACGAAGTCGTTCTGGGTGCCCTGGCCTTTCGCGAAGATCTCATGGACGCCACTCCTCGATCGCGGCTGCGCCGCCATCATCGTCGTCGGCTGGGCGGATCACCTGCTCAGGATACGTGTGGCCAAGCCTGCAACGCGCCGTCGGCCGCACGGGCCCTCGGCGGGGGTGACGCGCCTTCGCGGGTCAATGCCACCCACGGCGCGCACCAAACCGGACGTTCGAATATGAAGTAATAACGCGTGAAAAGTCGGCCGCGTCAATTTACTGCCGCTCCCGCGCTGACGCGATTATCGGCGGCGTCATCGTCGTTTTGCCCCACTAACTAAAACCCCGTGACCAGCATCAACGCCCCGCCGGTGGGAATCGGCAAAAAACCTCCGCAGAAAAATCGGGGTGGCTATTTTGTATTAGGCACACGTCGAGTAGCTTTGGCGAAGCCGAAAACGGCTCTTCGTATTGGTCTCTAGGAGTAAGCGGGAGGATGGCAGGCCGACACGCAAAGCGGAGAACGCGCACGCGCAACCGCAAGGTCCGCCGTCGTGCAGCTGTCGGGCTATCCACGACCGCCGGGGGGCTTCTTGCCGCCGTAGTGAGCCCGTTCGCCGCCGCGCCGCCTGCCAATGCCGACTTCGGCATCGACGATTTGATCATCGACCTGCTCGACCCGGGCGCGATCGCGGCCGCCGCCGACCCGGCCGGCACTCTAGATCTGGGTGCGATGCTGGCCGATCTTGGCTTGAGCGGCTCTGCGGCAACCGATCCCATCGCTCTTCGCGATCAGCCTGACCCTCCCCGACCTTGGCCCCGCTTCGCGGCCGCCGCCGACCCTGGCCCGGTCGCGGCCGCCGCCGACCCGGCCGGCAGTTTCCCTTTGAGCGAACTGCTGGCCTATTTCGGCTTGGTTGGTAACGGGACACCCGATAGCCCCGAACTCGCAGCTGCCTTCCAGGAGTACATCTATCAGCCGGCGCACACGTTCATTCAGGCCTGGATCAGCAGCCCATTCGGCCAGCAGTTCGACAACGGGATCAATAGCCTCTTCATCACGCCAAGCAACGTCTGCGGCGTGATTTGCAATGGCGTCCCCGGAACAGAGGCAGACCCTACCGGCGGTGACGGCGGGTTTTTGGCGGGTGACGGTGGGGCTGGCTGGACGAGCACCGCGGCCGGCGTGGCCGGTGGTAATGGCGGGGATGCCCTGGGAATCGGTGACGGCGGCGATGGCGGTTACGGCGCGCTCGGTGCCGACGGTGGCAATGGCGGCGCCGGCGGTTGGGTGATGGGCAATGGCGGCCTCGGCGGAAACGGCGGGGACGGCGGTCTCGGTGTGGCCGCCGGCAACGGCGGCGACGGCGGCAGCATCGGCCAAAACATCACCGATGTCAGCGCCCTCGGCAACGGCGGCGCCGGCGGGGCCGGCGGGGCCGGCTATGCCGGTGCCAACGGTACCGCCGCCACTTCGCCGGGTGCGGCCGGCGGTGCGGGCAGCCCCGGTGAGACCGGGGGTAGCGGCGGGGCCGGTGGTGACGGCTCGACATTGATCGGTGTCGGCGGCACCGGCGGGGCCGGCGGCACCGGCGGGGCCGGCGGCAACGGCGCGGCCGGTGCCAACGCCGACGCGGTCAACCCCATCGGTGGGGCCGGCGGGGCCGGCGGGGACGGCGGCAACGGCGGCGCGGGCGGGGACGGCGGCAACAGCGGCGCCGGACAGGCCGAAAGCGGCGCCCAGGGTGACGGCGGCAAGGGCGGGGCGGGCGAGCAAGGCGGCAACGGCTACGCCGGCGCCAGTGCCACCAACGCGGGCGCGAACGGCAACGGCGGCGGCCACGGGGGCGCCGGCGGCAACGGCGGCAACGGCGGCAACGGCACCGTCGCAGGCGACGGCGGCGCCGGGGCTCTCGGCGGGATAGGCGGCAACGGCGGCAACGGCGCCGCCGGCGCGAACGGGTCATTCGCCGGCAGCGGCACCGGAATTGGCCAGGCTGGAGGGGACGGCGGCGCGGGCGGTGCCGGTGGTGGCGGCGGCAACGGCGGCACGGGCGGCGCGGGCGCCAACAACACCACCGGGACGGCCGGCACCGGCGGGGCGGGTGGTCACGGCGGCAACGGCGGTACACCTGCTAACGGCGGCAACGGCGCAGCCGGGACTACCGCCAACCCCAACGGTGGCAACGGCGGCAACGGCGGCAGTGTCGGTACCGCCGGGTCCGGCGGTACCGGCGGCAACGGTTCGACCCCCGGCGCCAACGGCAGCGTCGGCGCCACCCCCAGCGGCCCGATCGGTGACGGCGGCACCGGCGGTGACGGCGCGACCGCAACCACCGCCGGCGGCTCGGGCGGCAACGGCGGCAACGGCGGCAACGGCGGCAGCCAGGGCAACGGCGGCGGCGGCGGCACCGGCGGCAACGGACTCGCCGGCACCACCGGCACCACCGGCCCCAACGGCAGCGGAGTGGGTCAGCCCGGCGTCGTCGGCGGCAACGGGACGGCCGGCGGTAACGGCGGGTCCGGCGGCGCCGGTGGAACCGGCGGTTCCATCTCCGGCAACGGCGGAGCAGGCGGCACCGGGGGCAACGGCGCCCAAGGCGGCACCGGCGGCACCGGCGGCAATGGCGCCAACGGCAGCAGCGCTTATCGGCAACGGCGGCAACGGCGGCAACGGCGGCGCCGCCGGGCACGAGCGGCAATGCCGGGGCCGGCGGCGCAGGCGGCGCGGCCCCGGGGTCAGGCAACGGCGGCCAAGGCGGAGCCGCTGGCGCCGGCGGAACAGGCGGCACGGGCGGTAGCGGCGGCACGGGCGGCGCAGCCGGCACCGCCTTGGGTAAGGGTGGCACCGGTGGTACCGGCATCAGCGGCGGTACCGGCGGCAACGGCGCTGCAGGCGGCGAACGGCGGCGCGGCCCAGGGATCGGGCACCGGTGGCAACGGCGGTGGCACCGGCACCGCCGGCGCCGGCGGCACCGGTGGCAACGGCGGTGCCGGCGGCAGCAGCGCGCTCGTTGGCACCGGCGGTAACGGCGGCACCGGCGGCGGCGGGGGTGCCGGCGGCACCGGCGACAGCGGGGGGGCCGGCGGTAACTCCGTCTCAGGCGCCGGTGGTAACGGGGCAAACGGCGCCATCGGGGGTACCGGCGGCAACGGCGGTAATGGCGGGGCACCCGGCCCCGGGGTTCTGGCCCCCGGCACCGGCGGGGCCGCCGGCACCGGCGGGTCCGGCGGCGCCGGCGGGTCCGGCGGGGCCGGCGGCACCGGCCCGGGCGGCACCGGCACCCACGGCTCCACCGGCACGACCGGCGGCGCCGGCAGCTCCGGCACGCACGGCTAGCTCAGGGTGCAGAACGCCAAGCCCGCAACGCGGCCTCGGCGTTGCCGTCGGCGGTCGCATCCAGCCAGTGGATGCGGTGGTCGCGACGGAACCACGACCGCTGACGGCGCACGTAGCGTCGGGTGCCGATGAATGTCGGCTCCCGGGCCGCGTCGCCGTCTCCGCCGGCGTCGAGGTCGGCGAGAACCTGCGCGTAGCCCAGCGCCCGCGACGCGGTCACGCCGTCACGCAGGCCGCGGTCGACCAGCGCGACCACCTCGTCGACGAGCCCTTCGGTGAACATCGTCTCGGTGCGCCGCGCCAGTCGCTGGTCGAGAAGCTCTGTGTCGCAATCCAATCCGATGATCACCGTGTCCCAGCGGGGTGCGCCGATGACGGGGGCCGAGGCGGCGAACGGTTGGCCGGTCAGTTCCACCACCTCCAACGCGCGCACGACGCGCCGCCCGTCGGTCGCCAGGATCGACGCCGCAGCGGCCGGGTCGCGGTCGGCGAGCTCGCCGTGCAGGCGCGCCGGCGCCGACCTCGGCGAGCCGCTGCTCCCATTTCGCCCGCACCGCCGGGTCGGTCGCCGGGAACGACCAGTCGTCGAGCAGCGATTGGACGTACAGCATCGAGCCGCCCACCAACAGCGGAACCTTGCCGCGCGCGGCAATCGCCTCTATCTCGGCCGCGGCGTCCTGCTGGTAGCGCGCAACGGTCGCGGTCTGCGGTGACGTCGAGGACGTCGAGCTGGTGGTGCGGGATGCCGCGGCGTTGCGCTATGGGCAGTTTCGCCGTGCCGATGTCCATGCCGCGGTAGAACTGCATCGCGTCGGCGTTGACGATTTCGGCTTCACCGCCGAGCCGCTCCGCAACGTCAAGGGCCAGTTGCGATTTGCCGGTTCCGGTCGGCCCGACGATCGCCAGCGGCCTCACGGCTGCCAGACGCCGGCGAAGTATCCGACGCCGTAGGGCGCCGTGCGGTAGAGCTCCTTGGCCGAGCGGGGCGTCGGCTCGGCGAGCCCGGCCAGCACGCCGAACGCAACCCGTCCGCCGACCCGCGCAGGCAGCCGAGTCAACGCGGCCACATCGCCGCCGGCCAGCGCATCATCTAGGGCGTCCTGCACGTCGACGTCAGAGGGCTGATAACCACCGGGAGCGGCCGGAGTCAACGTGTTCGCGCCGTCGGCGACGACCAACACCCCGATCGGCTCGCTCGACAGGTCGATCTCACTACGCAGCCGCCTGCCAAGCTCGACTGCCGCCCCGGCGTCGTGGCTCTCGGCGTAGACCCGGACCTGCGCGCTGGCGTCCGGCTGGGCCTGCGACCGGATCCAGCCGCCGATCAGCGCGCACAAGCGGCATCTCGACGGGTTGCCCGCCAGCCTGCGGCGAAAGCCGCACCGGCATGTCGACGCCGAAACCCGCGAACGTCCCGACGCGGTCAGAGCCGATGACTCCATCTGCAGCGCCCACCCCGACGACAACCCAGCGCCGCGGCAGCGTGGCGGCCGCAGCGATCATCGCCGCCCGCAACTCCGCCACCTCGTCGGCCGCCCCACCGGCAAGCTCGGGAACCAGCACCGGCGCTGACGGGATGATCGAGATGGCGCTCAGCACGCCATCAAACTAACGGGTCGGCGTGATGCCGGCGAACGTGTCGGTGTGCGCTTCGACGGTTTCGGCCTCGCCGCGAGCCAGGGCGGCGGTCGCGATCACCATCACCGCGACGGCAATCCCGAGGACAAACACCGTCTCATCGCCCGAGTTCACCGTTTCGCCGAGCACGAACACGCCCAGCAACGCACCCACTGTCGGCTTGGCCACCGTCATGGTCGGCATCGACGCGTTGAGCGGCCCGCCTCGATACGCCGACTGCTGGAACACCATCCCAGCAACCGCGGCCCCGATGCAGGCGTAGAGCTCCGGAGTGGCCAGCACCGCCACAATGCCGCCCTTGGCCGCGTCGACCGCCCCCTTCACCAGCACCGCGAACAAGGCCAGCGACGCACCGGACACCGCCGCCAGCAGCACCGCCGCGATCGCCCCGTCCGGCCACAGCCGCGCCCCGAGCAGGCACAGCCCTACCAGCGGTCCCGCGACGGCGACGACCACCAGCCACGTCTGCAGCGACGCCACGCGAGTGCCCGGCCACCGGATTTCCGACGGTGACGACGACGGCCAGCGCGGCCGCCAAGATCGCCGCCCAACTCCAGTCCCACCGGCTCACCGGAGCCCCGGCCATCCGCGCGTACAGCGGCAAGGCGAACAGCAACGCCGTCACTTGCAGCCCGGTCACCAGAATCACCGAGCCGAGGCTCAGCGCCCCGGCCTGCAGACCGTAGTTCGCGACCGCAGCCACCGCCCCGAGCCGCCAGTCGCGGTTACGCCACGACATGAAAAACAACGCAAGGTAACCGACCCGCTCCTCGGTGACCTCGTGGGCGGACCGCTGCCGCGCCACGTTGCCGATCGCCGATGCGAACGCAGCGGCCAGCGCCAGCACTACGGCGATAGCTTCTTTCGGCATGGTCTACCCCCTCTCGTCATCATTTCTCCGCCACGGTACTGACGGCGGTGATCAACACCCTGGCGCGACGCGTCGTAGTCAGCGATGCAACGGCTCTTTCTCGATTACGACCACGTCGCCGATCGCCGACGCCAGCGCAGCGCACAGCGCGATCAGCTCCGCCACAGCTGCCGTCGACATCGTTTACCGCCCATTCATCTCCGATTCCGCTCGACCAGCCTAGGTCGACAGGCGACGGATCGCCGGTAACACCTCTTCGGGCCGAAGTTTTCGGCTCGCCCCACGGCGCTGAGCCGCCAACTCGGAACGCTGCGGCGCGACAAGCTGCTTCAATACTGATGAGACACGTACGTGAGTGCCTCGTGTCGACGGCGCCGCTATGCGCGGCAGGTGCGCGGACAATAACCGCGCGAAGGGTAGGTAACGGCAGTTCATGACGCCTGACGAGCCACACAACGAACCCCGGCCCATCCCGCGACCGGGACCGCGGCCGGGCCCCAAGCCGACACCACGTCCCCATGCCCATCCGGCGGTCGCGTCGACCCCGGCCAGCGACCCGCACCAGTTCGGGCGGGTCGACGACGACGGAACGGTCTGGCTGATCAGCGCGGCCGGCGAGCGCATCATCGGCTCCTGGCAAGCCGGCGACACCGAAGCGGCGTTCACCCACTTCGGTCGGCGCTTCGACGACCTGAGCACCGAGATCACGCTGCTCGAAGAGCGTCTGGCCGCCGGCACCGGCGATGCACGCAAGATCAAAGCCACCGCCGCGGGGCTGGCCGAGACGCTGCCGACCGCGAACGTGCTCGGCGATGTCGACGCGCTGGCCGCCCGGCCTGCACGGCATCGCCGAGCACGCCGAAGCCGCCGCCGCGGCTGACCGCACGTCGGCGCGACGAGCATCGCGCTGCCCAAACCGCGCGCAAGGATGCGCTGGCCGCCGAGGCCGAGGAGCTGGCCAACACCTCGACGCAGTGGAAGGTCGCCGGCGACCGGCTGCGCGCGATTCTCGACGAGTGGAAGACGATCAACGGCCTGGACCGCAAAACCGATGACGCGCTGTGGAAGCGCTATTCGGCGGCGCGCGAAACGTTCAACCGCCGCCGCGGATCGCATTTCGCGGAGATTGGACCGCGATCGGGCGGGTGCCCGCGAGGCCAAGGAGAAGCTCTGCGTCAAGGCCGAAGCGCTTGTCGACTCCACGGATTGGGGCGCCACCAGCGCCGAATTCCGCAAGCTGCTCGTCGACTGGAAGGCCGCCGGCCGCGCGGCCCGCGACGTCGACGACGCGCTGTGGGCGCCGCTTCAAGGGCGCCCAGGACACGTTCTTCAAGGCCCGCAACGCCGCGACCGCCGAGCGGGATGCC
The DNA here is from genome assembly GCA_963796825.1 of uncultured Actinomycetota bacterium. Taxonomy (GTDB): domain Bacteria; phylum Actinomycetota; class Actinomycetes; order Mycobacteriales; family Mycobacteriaceae; genus Mycobacterium. The sequence continues at coordinate 157,019 of CAWCNE010000001.1, read as the reverse complement.
GAATTCCATGCGAACGCCACCGCCAAGGAGGCGCTGCTGTCCGAGGCCGAGAAGCTCGACACCAGCAACCACGAAGCGGCCCGGGCGGCGTTGCGGACGATCGGCGACAAGTGGGACGCGATCGGCAAGGTTCCGCGGGAGAAGTCGGCCGACCTCGAGCGGCGCCTGCGCGCGGTCGAGAAGAAGGTGCGCGACGCCGCCGAGCCGTCCGGACCCGACCCGCAGGCCCAGGCGCGTGCCGAGCAGTTCCGCGAGCGTGCCGAGCAATATCGAGCGTCAGGCGCAGAAGGCCGAGGCGGCCGGCCGCAACAAGGAGGCCGAAGAGGCCAAGGCCAACGCCGAGCAGTGGCGGCAATGGGCTGATGCGGCAGCCGATGCGCTGACCCGCAAGCGCTAGCTCGGACCCTGGCGTCTCGGCGCCGGGTTTGGGCGGCTGTCCGCGTCCGGGCCGTCGAGAGTTTCCAGCAACGTTCGGGCCTGCTGCGTGCGCGGCGGACCGGCGGCGCTGTTCCTCGGCGGCGAGTTGCACGATCGTGCGCGACCACACCACCCGCGCCCAGTGGAACGTCAGCAGGATGATGGCGATCCATCCCACGATCAGCCCGACACCCGGACCTGGATGCCCCGAGGCCACCGTCTGCCGCGACCAGATGGCCAGCAACCCGGCAGCGCTTGCCACCGCGGAACCCGCCAGCGCCACCCAGGCCAGGGCCCAGCGGCGGGTCAACAGTGCCAGCATCGAGAAACCGACACCGAAAACCAAAGCCAGCCAACTGAATACGCGTGACGGCAGCGCGATTGCCGCCTTGCCGGCACCGTGCGTCAGAAGCAGCACATCCCACCCGCGCACGTCGCCGGTGTGCGGCAGAATGAACGACCCGATCAGCACGAACACCAAGATTGCGACGACCAAAGCCCTTGTGCCCGGCTCTATTTCACGGGCGATACGGCGTTCGGCCGCCTCGATGTCGTCGCGGAAGGCATCGAACTCGCCTCGGGGCCCGCTCACCGCGTGCACCCCGGCGCTTCGGCCGTCGCGGCCGGTTGCCCGATCGTCGGCATGCCGAGCCCGATACCGCGCGGGCGTTGCCCGGCAGCGTGGGCGTCGCCGGCGCGCGTGCGGCGATAGTTGATGACGTCGCCGTCGGCGATCAGGTGATGCGGCGCGGCGCCGGTGACCGCCGTGGTGACGATGTCACCCGGGCGTACCTGCCGCTCACCGGGCGCGAAATGCACCAGCCGTCCATCGCGCGCGCGCCCGCTCATCCGCGCGGTGCTGCTGTCCTTGCGGCCTTCGCCGGTGGCCACCAGCAACTCGACGATTCGGCCGATCTGGTCACGGTTCTCTTCCAGCGCGATCTGGTCCTGTAGCGCGATCAATCGGTCGTAGCGTTCCTGCACAACGGCTTTCGGGAGTTGACCGTCGAGTTCGGCAGCCGGAGTGCCGGGACGCTTGGAGTACTGGAAGGTGAAGGCGTTGGCGAAGCGGGCCTGCCGGACCACATCGAGTGTGGCGGCGAAGTCTTCCTCGGTTTCACCGGGAAAGCCGACGATCAGGTCGGTGGTGATTGCCGCGTGCGGCATGGCCGCGCGTACCCGGTCGATGATGCCGAGGTAACGCTCGGCCCGGTAGGAACGCCGCATCGCGCGCAACATCCGGTCCGAGCCGGACTGCAGCGGCATGTGCAGGGCCGGGCAGATGTTCGGGGTCTGCGCCATCGCCTCGATGACGTCGTCAGTGAACTCGGCCGGATGTGGCGAGGTGAATCGCACCCGCTCCAGGCCCGTCGATGCGTCCGCATGCGGTCAGCAACTCGGCGAAGGCGCCGCGATTGCGCGGTATCTGCGGGTCGGCGAACGACACCCCGTAGGCGTTGACGTTTTGACCCAGCAGCGTGACTTCCAGCACGCCGTCGTCCACCAGCGAGCGCACCTCGGCGAGGATGTCATCTGGGCTGCGGTCCACTTCTTTGCCCCGCAGGGCCGGGACGATGCAAAACGTGCAGTTGTTGTTGCATCCCACCGAGATGGAAACCCAAGCGGCGTAAGCGGATTCGCGGGCAGCCGGCAGCGCCGAGGGAAACTCCTGCAGCGCGTCGGCGATTTCCACCTGCGCGACCCTGTTGTGCCGGGCCCGTTCGAGCAACGTGGGCAGCGATCCGATGTTGTGGGTGCCGAACACAACGTCGACCCACGGCGCTTTGCGCAGCACGTCGTCTTTGTCTTTCTGGGCCAGGCATCCGCCGACCGCGATCTGCATGTCGGGGTTGCTCCGCTTTCGTGGCGCCAGATGGCTGATGTTGCCGTACAGCTTGTTGTCGGCGTTCTCCCGCACCGCGCACGTGTTGAAGACCACCACGTCGGCGTCGTCACCGTCAGGGCGCCCGCCGATAGCCGGCCGCTTCGAGCAGACCCGCCAGGCGCTCCGAATCGTGGACATTCATCTGACACCCGTACGTGCGGACCTGGTAGGTGCGCTGCATTGACCCCGGCGCCACCGACGGCACAGCGAGCGCTGCATCCGATACCACCGTCGAAGTCACTGGGCCATGGTACGGCGAGACGGCGATGGGGCGTTCGGCCGACCTAAACCCGCCTGCGCTCGCGCTCCCCCGCCAACTCGACGCTGACCACGTCGAAGGCCATGCTCTGGCTGAAACCGCGACGCGCGAGCATGCCCACCAGTCGGCGGGTCACCCGGGCGTCGGCGGCTTCGTCGCTGAGGTTCTCGCGCCGGAGCTTCTTGCGGACCAGTTCTTCGGCGCGGCCACGCTCGGCGGCGGGATTGATGCCGCCGAGCACCGAGGTGATCACGTCTTTGTCGACGCCTTTGGTGTGCAGCTCAGCGGCCAACGCGCGCTTGCCTTTTCCCGCGTTGGCCAGCCGGGAGTGCACCCACTGCTCGGCGAAGTCGACATCGTCCAGCAGTCCGACATCGGTAAGCCGGTCCAGCACCGCGGTGCTGACATCGTCGGGGTATCCACGTTTGGTCAGCTGACCGGCCAGCTCGGCGCGGGTCCGCGCCCTCGCGGTGAGCAGGCGCAGGCATAGCGCCCGCGCCTGCTCTTCGCGAGATGGCTCAGAAGTCGACGGGAGCGGGCAAGACGCTGTCATTGGGGAGGTCATCCGTCACTACCGCGCCGATACCGAGCTTTTCCTTGATCTTCTTCTCGATCTCGTTGGCCACGTCGGCGTTTTCCATCAGGAAGTTGCGGGCGTTCTCCTTGCCCTGACCGAGCTGCTCGCCTTCGTAGGTGAACCAAGACCCGGACTTGCGGATGAAGCCGTGGTCGACGCCCATGTCGATCAACGAGCCTTCCCGGCTGATGCCCTTGCCGTAGAGGATGTCGAACTCGGCCTGCTTGAACGGCGGCGACACCTTGTTCTTGACGACCTTGACCCGAGTGCGGTTACCGACCGCATCGGTGCCGTCCTTGAGCGTCTCGATCCGGCGCACGTCCAGACGCACCGACGAGTAGAACTTCAAAGCCTTTCCACCCGTGGTCGTTTCGGGTGAGCCGAACATCACGCCGATCTTCTCGCGAAGCTGGTTGATGAAGATCGCCGTCGTACCCGAATTGCTCAGCGCACCGGTGATTTTCCGCAGTGCCTGGCTCATCAGCCGGGCCTGCAGGCCGACATGGCTGTCGCCCATCTCGCCTTCGATCTCTGCGCGCGGCACCAGTGCGGCCACCGAGTCGATGACCAGGATGTCCAGCGCGCCCGAGCGGATCAGCATGTCAGCGATCTCCAGGGCCTGCTCGCCGGTGTCCGGCTGGCTGACCAGCAGCGAATCGGTGTCCACACCCAGCTTGCTGGCGTAGTCGGGATCCAGCGCGTGCTCGGCGTCGATGAACGCCGCGATGCCGCCTGCGGCCTGGGCGTTGGCCACCGCGTGCAGTGCGACGGTGGTCTTACCGGAGGACTCCGGGCCGTAGATCTCCACGATGCGGCCGCGGGGCAGGCCGCCGATGCCCAGGGCGACGTCCAGCGCGATCGACCCGGTCGGGATGACCGAGATCGGTACGCGCACTTCGTCACCGAGGCGCATCACCGAACCTTTGCCGTGACTCTTCTCGATTTGGGCCATCGCCAATTCGAGGGCCTTTTCGCGGTCTGGGGCTTGTGCCATGGTGCTACCTCTCGGTGTAGTCGTTGTTCGGTTTGACCGGTCTCGGTCAGTTGGCCGTGACGTTAAAGCAGCCCACCGACAAGTCGGGCCCGTCGAACGATCACCACAGTAGCGAACACCTGTTCGAACGCAAGGAGGCGCGCCGCTGGCGTGTCTCGCGTCGGCGCCTAGCGTGGAACGCGGTATCTCACCACTGCTCGCGGGGCACGTCGAAGTCGACGCACAGCGCCCGCCACACATCGCGCGGCTCGATCCCGTCCTCGATCGCCTGCGCGGCGGTGCGCCCGTCGAACCCGGTCAGCACGTGATCGGCCAGCACCGAGGCGCCGTAGGTCGCGCCGAATCGCAGGGTGACCCGCTCGTTGAATTCCGTGAGTCGCACCCCGCCAAGCTACCTACCCGGCGGGCACCAGCGCCTGATGGCACACCTGCACCGGGTCGGCCACGTCGGCGGCGCCGGCACGCGGCGCGCCGCGCGGCGGCGCGGTAGCGCGGGCGTCGACAGCACGTCGGCGACCGCACCGGCCAGTGCCTCCGCGGTCAACGGCCGCACCAGCCGCCCGCTGCCGTGGCGCGCCACCCGGTTGGCGATCTCCCACTGATCGCCGCCGCCGGGAACCACCACCAGCGGCACGCCCGCCAGCAGCGTCTTGGCCACCATGCCGTGTCCACCGCCGCAGATCACCAGATCGGCCTGGGCGAGCAGATCGTCCTGCCGGCCCAGCCCGGCCACCGCCCACGACGGCAACGTCAGCTCCGGACCGCTCAGCCGCGACACCACCAGCCGCGCGCCGGCGCGGCAGCCCGACCCCGGGCACCAAGCTGTCCAGGGCCGTCTCGGCCATCCCTTTGGTTCCGGTCGTCGCCGTCGACGGCGCGACCACCACCACCGGCCCCGAGCCCGATGGAATCGACAACACCTGCTCGGTCGGCTCGAAGTGCAGCGGACCCACCAGAACGGCCTCGGCCGGCCAGTCCGGGCGCGGAACCTCCAGCGCGGGCAACGTCGCGATCAGCATCCGCAGCGGCCCGGGATCGCTTGCCGGCAAACCGATTTCGGCGCGGGCCTGCGCTCGCTGCCGGTCACCGGCCCGCAGCGACCGCGCGGTCAACGCGCGCATCGTGGCGTCCCGCAGCCGGCCCCGGATCCCGGTGCCGGGCGCCAGTCCGCTGCCGATCGGCGGCAGCCCTTCGGACGGCCGGTACAGCGGATGCGGGTTGAGCTCGATCCACGGGATCCCCAGCAGCTCCGCCGACATCCCGCCGCAGGCGGTGATCACATCGGACACCACCAGGTCCAGCCCCATCGCCTGCAGCTGCGGAAGGTTCAGCACGGCCATCCGGGCGGCGCGCTGGTGAATCTTGGCACCGGCGTCGCCGTCGTCGTCGTCCGCGGTGGGATCCAGCCCGGCCAGTTCGACGGCATCGACGCCGGCGGCGCGAGCGGTGTCCAGCCATTCGGTGCCGGTCAGCAGGGTGGGCGTGTCGCCCGGCCGCCAGGAACCGCCGGCACAGCGCGATCGCCGGAAACGAGTGCCCGGGTCTGGCCCGGCCACCACCGCGACGCGCATCGCCCCACCCTGCCACAGCGACTGGTTAGGCTGGTGATCATGACCGAGCAGACTCTCGAGAACACCCGCACTGTGGAGGTCTTCCTGCACGCGCTGCAGGACGCCGACCTCGACACCGCAGGCGCCGCGCTGGCCGAAGATCTGGTGTACCAGAACGTCGGATCTGCCAACGATTCATGGCCGTCGCCGGGCGATGAAGCTGTTCAGCTCGCTGGGCGGCGCCAGCGGCTTCGAGGTGAAGATCCACCGGATCGCCGCCGACGGCGCCGCGGTGCTCACCGAACGCACCGACGCGCTGATCTTCGGCCCGCTGCGGCTGCAGTTCTGGGTGTGCGGCGTTTTCGAAGTCCACGACGGGCAGATCACGTTGTGGCGCGACTACTTCGATTTCTTCGACATGTTCAAGGCGACACTGCGTGGCCTCGCGGGCCTGGTGATCCCGTCGCTGCGAAGCTCGCTCTGACGACGATGACCGAGCAGCTCCGTGCGGCCCAACGCACTTCAGTTCATCCGGTACTGCTGCGGTGGGCAACTGCCCGACTCGATGCGGGACTGGGTGCGCAACGATCTGACCGGCAAGGGCGCGACGGGCCGGATGATGCGACGGGTCGCTGTTCCGGCGGTGCTGGTGCTCATCCCGTTCTGGCTGATCCCGACGACGCTCGACGTCCATCTGAGCATGACGCTGCCGATCCTGATTCCGTTCGTGTACTTCTCGCACGCGCTGAACAAGGTGTGGCGCCGGCACATGCTGCAGGTGCACGGCCTCGACCCGAATCTCGTCGACGCACGCCGCAGTAAGCGCGACGAGCAGATGCGTCAGTCCTACATCGAGCGCTACGGCCCCAGGGACGAGTCGACCAGCCACGGCCACGACATCTGACGGGCCCACTACGCCCGTCGGGGCAGCCCGCCGAGTTCGTCGAACGCCTGCGACCAGCCGACCAGTCGATCGGTCGCGCCGGCCAGCTCGTCGCGGTAGCGCTGTCGCGACGCGACCAGCGCGGCGCCGACATCGGCGTTCGCCGATGACACCAATTGCGCTGCGGCGGTGACCATTTCGTTGTACTGACGCACCCCGGCGCTCAGCTGCGCAGTGAACGCGTTGATCGTAGGCGCCAGATACGAGCGTGACTGCGGAGTCCCGTGAGCCGCCCGCTCCATCGACACCACCTCGGCGGCGGTCGCCGCCATGGCGGCGGAGCTCTGTTTGGCCGCCGCGGTCAGGTCACGAATCTCGGTGTCGGGCAACATGTTGCCGCGCTCCATGACGCCCGAGCAAGCGAGAAGAAGCCCCGCTCGGAGGCGCCGAGCGCGTACATCGCCGGTCGTGCCGCCGAACTCGGCGGCGGCAGACGCCGGATGCTGGTCGGCCGCTGCGCGGGCAGCGGATCGGCTTTGCAGCCAGCGGTAGCGGATCAGCAGCAGCGTCGCGATCATCGCTTGCACGACAGCGACTCCACCGGTGATCTCCAGCAGCAGCGCGAACCAGCCCCACGCCGCCAGGATCGCCGTCACCACGCCCCAGAACACGCACCCCGCGGTGAAGATCAGACCCCAGCGCAGCGCACGTCGGCGGCGACGCAGCTGTCGCTCCCGGGGATCGGTTGCGGCGCTGATCTTTTGGGCTACCAGCTCGGAAACGTCACTGGCCGTGTCGAGGCCGCGCAGCAGCAATGTCCGCCATCCCGCACCGCGACCGGACTGCACTGCCATGCGCTCGCCCGTCCCCCTACTGGCCGATGGGCTTCTCGGTGGGCGTGGCCTGCGGTGCCGCCGCCGGAGCAGCCGCGGATCGCGCGGCTGCGTCGCTCCGCCGGCCGGCAACGCCTCACCGCGCATCGACGCCCGGATCTGCTCCAGCCGGGAGTGGCCGGCCATCTGCACACCGGCCTGCTCGACCTCGATCATGCGGCCCTGCACCGAGTTCTGCGCCAGCTCGGCCTGGCCCAGCGCGTTGGCGTAGCGGCGCTCGATCTTGTCGCGCACCTCGTCGAGGCTCGGCGTGGTGCCGGGCGCGGCGATCTCGCTCATCGACCGCAGCGACTTGCTGACCTGCTCCTGCATCTTGGCCTGCTCGAGCTGGCTGAGCAGCTTGGTGCGCTCGGCGATCTTCTGCTGCAGCACCATCGCGTTCTGCTCGACGGCCTTCTTGGCCTGCGCGGCGGCCCCCAGCGCCTGGTCGTGCAGCGCCTTGAGGTCTTCCACGCTCTGCTCGGCGGTGACCAACTGGGCCGCGAACGCCTCGGCGGCGTTGTTGTACTCGGTGGCTTTGGCGGCGTCGCCGGCGGCGGTGGCCTGATCGGCGAGCGTCACCGCCTGCCGGACGTTGACCTGGAGCTTCTCGATGTCGGCCAGTTGACGGTTGAGCCGCATCTCGAGTTGGCGCTGGTTGCCGATCACCTGCGCGGCCTGCTGGGTCAGCGCCTGGTGCTGACGCTGCGCGTCCTCGATGGCCTGCTGGATCTGCACTTTCGGGTCGGCGTGCTCGTCGATCTTCGCGTTGAACAGCGCCATGACGTACTTCCACGCTTTGACGAACGGATTGGCCATCAGTTAGCTCCGCCTTCGTGTGTAGATGTGCTGCCGTCAGGCTCAACTTATCGTCTCCGCCGCAATTGCCACACCCTTGCGCAGTGCGGATCAGGCGACTGGCCGCTAACGCGAGCCGCGACCGGCGGAATGACGACCTTGGTGCTGGCGTCGATACTGGCCGCGATGCGGCGAGCTGGTCCTGTTCGACTGCCCTGCCGACTCCTGGCCGACCAGCTGTTCGCTGGCCTCGGTGAGCAGCCGGGACAGCGGCACGTCCAGTGCGTCGCAGATCGCGCTGAGCAGCTCGCTGGATGCCTCTTTGCGGCCGCGCTCGACCTCGGAGAGGTATCCCAGGCTGACCCGCGCGGCGTCGGACACCTGACGCAGCGTCCGGCCTTGGGTGATGCGGGCTCGACGCAGTACGTCGCCGAGAACTTCGCGCAGCAATGACGGCATCGCGCTCTCCTTACGTCCGGTCAGCTTGATTCTTCATCAGGTCAACGCACGCCGGCGCGGCCATTGGTTCCCCGGCTGGAATTCATTCGACCGGCTGGGCGGCCGCGACGCGTGCCCGCAGCCGACTGATCGACTCGCGCACCGCCGAGAGCCGGATGTCCCAGCGCGTTCCGGTCAGCTGCAGCTCGAGCACCTCGGTGGCACCTGTTTCACCGGGACCGGCCAGACCCATGAATACCGTGCCCACCGCATGCCCGCCGTGCGGTTCGGGTCCGGCGACGCCGGTCAACCCGACACCCCAGGTCGCCTCGCAGCGTTGACGTGCGCCGACGGCCAGCGCCCGAGCGGTCGGGGCCGCGACCGGACCGACCTCGTCGAGAATCTGCGGCGCGACACCGGCCAGCACGATTTTGGTGTGCTCGGTGTAGGTGATCAAGCCGCCGCGCAGGACCTCACTGGCACCGGGCACCCCGGCGAGCGTCGCCGCCAGCAGCCCCGCGGTCAGCGACTCGGCGGTGGCGACGCTCTGCTTGCGAACCGTCAGATCGGCGACCAGTCCCCGCGCGTCGTCAGTCAGCAGCGGGTCGTCCACGGCTATCCCTGACGGCGGAGACGACGTAGTCCAGTCCGGTGAGCACGGTCAGCACGATCGCGGCCGCCATCATCACCCAGGCGACCATCAGCCATGTCCCCGACACCGGCAGCACGAACAACCCGATCGCGACGGCCTGGACGAGAGTCTTGAGTTTGCCGCCGCGACTGGCCGGGATGACGCCGTGACGCAGCATCACGAACCGCAGCACGGTGATCCCGACCTCGCGGGTCAGGATCGACCACCGTCACCCACCAATGCAGGTCGCCGAGCATCGACAGCCCGATCAGCGCCGCGCCGATCAGGGTCTTGTCCGCGATCGGGTCGGCCATCGTGCCGAATTCGGTCACCATCCCGTAGTTGCGGGCCAGCGCGCCGTCGAAGCGATCGGTGATGACCGCGACCGCGAAAACGACGAAAGCGATGATGCGGCTGGGGGTTTCGTGCCCGTTGCCGGCGAACAACGCCAGCAGGAAGACCGGCACCAGCACCAGCCGCAACAGCGTGAGCACGTTGGCGAGGTTGGTGACCCGAACGCGCGGGACCACCGGACCTGTCTGCGGCTGCCCCGACACCGCAACAGAATATCGGTTACCGGACAACTCAGCCGTATTGCCCGCTCCTCCTCATCGCGCCACGCACTCTGCATCGTCGCCGGGCGGGCCCCAAACCGATACTCTGCATTTCGTGAGCGCAGCGAGCGGACCACCGGCCGACGAGCCGACGATCCGGCGCGCGCGCACCTCTGACGTCCCCGCTGATCAAGCAGCTCGTCGACACCTACGCCGGCAAGATCCTGCTGGAAAAGAACCTGGTGACGCTGTATGAGGCCGTCCAGGAGTTCTGGGTGGCCGAGTATCGAGGGCAAGGTGGTCGGCTGCGGCGCGCTGCACGTGCTGTGGGCCGATCTCGGCGAGGTCCGCACCGTGGCCGTCGATCCGTCGATGACCGGCCGCGGCATCGGCCATGCCATCGTCGACCGGCTGCTCCAGCGTCGCCCGCGACCTGCAGCTGCAGCGGCTGTTCGTGCTGACCTTCGAGACCGAGTTCTTCGGCAGGCACGGGTTCACCGAGATCGAGGGCACCCCGGTGACGCCGAAGTGTTCGAGGAGATGCGCGCTCCTACGACATCGGTGTCGCCGAATTCCTCGACCTCAGCTACGTCAAGCCGAACACCCTGGGCAACTCGCGGATGCTGCTGATTTTGTGACGGGTCGAAAACGGCGCCCAGATCTCGCTTTCCCGAACAACCTGCCGCACAACTGACTTCGTCAACGCGCGAAGTCCGATGGCCGGAACTTCCTCTCGGAGAGCTTGTTTTCGATCTCCTCGAGGCTCCTACCAGTGAGGTCGGGCATGCGGCGGTAGACGAAGATCCACGCCGCCACGTTGAATATTGCGTATAGCCACATCGAGGGTCCGGGACCGATCGCTTTGATCAGCGACAGCATCGTCAGCGTGATGAACAGGTTGGTGCCCCACAGCGTCGCCGACTGCGCAGCGGTGGCAGCCGGCCGCACCGCGAGCGGGTAGACCTCTGAGCCGGTCAGCCAACCCATCAGCTGCAGCCCGCCGCCGTTGAACAACATGAACGCGATCAGGCAGGTGATGACGTAAGGCGTCACTTCGCGACCGCTGTCGCTGGTGACGAAGAGTAGGCCCAGCAGGAACAGGGACGTTGCAGCTCCCGGCACCATGATGAGGGTGAGTCGGCGCCGGCCGACCCGGTCGATGATCGTCAATCCCACAAGTTGGGCGATCAGGTACGCAGCGCCTAACCCGACTGATACCTGCAGAGCCACAGCCTTAAAGACGCCGACGTCGGTCAATATGGTCGGCGAGTAATAGATGATCATCTCAATGCCGCTGAGCTGCGTGAACACCGCGATGCCGCACCCCAGGACCAGGGCCGGACGCACCCACGCGTCGCGCAACCCATCCCATCCTCGGGTGCTAGCCGCCCGTTCGACGCGTGCGAGTTCGGTCGCTTCGTCCAGCTCGGCACCGACGTCGTAGCCGTCGGGACGGACCTGCCGCAACACGGCTCGCGCAGCCTCTCGACCATCGTGCTTGACCAGCCAGCGCGGACTTTCCGGGAGGCGCAGCAACAGCCGCAGCATGATCGCAGCGGGAATGCAGGCGAGTCCGATCGGCTCTCGCCAGGAGATCGACTCGGAGACCCCTACGGCTGTGGCCAGGAGAACGCCCGCCGCGATGGCGATTTGGAAGCACAGAACCAAACGACCCCTGTAGGCCGGCGGAGACAGCTCGGCGACATACATCGGTGCGGTCTGCGTCGCGCCGCCGACTGCGAATCCCAGCACCAGCCGTCCCAATGACAACCACACGGGACCGGGCGCGATCGAGCACCACAGCGCGCCGACTCCGAACACTGCCGCGAGCATCAACAAGGTGCCGCGGCGGCCCCGTTGATCGGACAGCCAACTGCACGTCAACGCACCGATGACGGCGCCGAGCAGGATGCTGGCGGCGATCACCTGCTTCCAGCCCTTGCCGATGCCGAAGTCTTGGGTGAGCTGCAGTAGAGCCCACGAGATGACGCCGGTGTCGTAGCCGTAGAGCATGCCCGAGATCGCCGCGACGAGAGCGATGACGACGACGGCACTGGTCAGTTGCTTGCCCGGATCGGCACCAGCATCGGCTTCGCCCGCTCCCGATTCGTCCGCCGGCATCAGCAGCGACTGCACCGGCTGTGCAGGCTGACGGAAACGTGGTCCGTGCCCGCGACGAATCTCGGCCCGATCGAAGATTGCTGAGGGCATGCTAGTTTAGACTTCCCCATCGATCCGGGAGACAAACCGGCCAAGACGTTGGGGACGACAGCCGGACGGCAATCATTAAGGTTGCCCTGCAACGTATTCGGCGCCACATGGCCTCAAGGGTGTGGTAAATGCCACAGCCCTCGGCCGAGGATCCGTCTCTCGCGACTTCCTGGCCCGGTTGGGACAGCTAGTCGCTGTCGTCGTCGGAACCGTCGGCGCCTGCGCCCCCGCGGATCAGCACCAGCGTTCCGGCCAGGTCCTCGGGCTTGACCAAGCACGTCGCGCGCTTTGGAACCTTCGCTGGGGCCGACGATGTCGCGGGTCTCCATCAGGTCCATCAGCCGGCCGGCTTTGGCGAACCCGACGCGAAGCTTGCGCTGCAGCATCGACGTCGAGCCGAACTGGCTGGACACCACCAACTCGACGGCTTGCAGGAAGACGTCCATGTCGTCGCCGATGTCGGGGTCGACATCGGTGCGTTCGCCGGTGGGCTTGGCCGCGGTGACGCCCTCGGTGTATTCGGGCTCGGCCTGCTCTTTGCAGGCGGCCACGACGGCCTGGATCTCCTCGTCGGTGATGTAGGCGCCCTGCAGCCGGATCGGCTTGCCGCGCCCATCGGCAGGAACAGGCCGTCGCCCATGCCGATCAGCTTCTCGGCGCCGGCCTGGTCCAGGATCACCCGGCTGTCGATCAGCGACGACGTCGCGAACGCCAACCGGGACGGCACGTTGGTCTTGATCAGGCCGGTGACCACGTCGACCGACGGCCGCTGGGTGGCCAGCACCAGGTGAATGCCTGCGGCACGGGCCTTCTGGGTGATCCGCACGATGGCGTCCTCGACGTCGCGCGGGGCGGTCATCATCAGGTCGGCCAGCTCGTCGACGATCGCGACGACGTACGGGTAGGGCCGGTACACGCGCTGGCTGCCCAGCGGCGCGGTGATCTCGCCGGATGCGCACCTTGGCGTTGAAGTCGTCGATGTGGCGCACCCGGGACGCCTGCATGTCCTGGTAGCGCTGCTCCATCTCCTCGACCAGCCAGGCCAGCGCGGCCGCCGCCTTCTTCGGCTGGGTGATGATCGGCGTGATCAGGTGCGGAATGCCTTCGTACGGCGTCAGTTCCACCATCTTCGGGTCGATCAGGATCATCCTGACCTCTTCCGGGGTGGCACCGGGTCAGCAGCGACACCAGCATGGAGTTGACGAAGCTGGACTTGCCGGATCCGGTGGAGCCGGCCACCAGCAGGTGCGGCATCTTGGCCAGGTTGGCCGAGATGAAGTCGCCCTCGATGTCCTTGCCCAGCCCGATCACCAGCGGGTGGTGGTCGCGACGGGTCGACGGCGCGGTGAGAACGTCTGCCAGCCGCACCATTTCGCGGTCGGTGTTGGGCACCTCGATGCCGACGGCGGACTTGCCCGGGATCGGCGCCAGCATCCGGACGCTCTCGGTGGCCACCGCGTAGGCGATGTTCTTCTGCAGCGCGGTGATCTTCTCCACCTTGACGCCCGGGCCCAGTTCCACCTCGTAGCGCGTGACGGTCGGTCCGCGGGTGCAGCCGGTGACCGCAGCGTCGACCTTGAACTGGTTGCAGCACCGCGCTGATCGCATCGGCCATCAGGTTGTTGGCGGCGCTGCGCTTCTTCGGCGGGTCTCCGGCGACCAGCAGGCTCAGCGACGGCAGCATGTAGGGTCCCTCGACAACCCGGTCGAGCACCAAAGTGTCTTGCGTGGCAGCCGATTTGGCTTCGGATTTGCCAACACGATTGCGGCTGCGCGCCACCGCGGGCTCCGGCACCGTCGGGCTGTCGTCCGCGACGGCCGGCGCGTCGCCCGACGGCCACGCCTGGGCCTCGTCGCCACCGTATAGCCGAGGCATCGTCGTAGTAGCCGTCGGAAAAGTCTTCGGCGACATCGCTTTCGGCGTCATCGTCCTCGTAGTACTCACCCTCGTCGCGATAGTCGAACATCCGGGTGCCGAACATGGACCGCAGCGTCTCGGGCACTTCGCGAATTGTGGTGCCGGTCAACAGCAGTAGGCCGAACAACGCGCCGATGAACAGCAGTGGCGCGCAGATCCACGCGGTCAGACCCTCCGAGAGCGGTCCCCCGATGGCGAAGCCGATGAATCCTGCGGCGTGCGCGCGTCCGGCCGGCGTGTCCGGCGAACCGGCCCACAAGTGCCACAGCCCCAGTGCCGGCAGCGCAACCATCGTCGCGCCCAGCACCAGCCGCGGGCGGGCCTCGGGGTTCGGCTCGGTGCGCATCAACAGCAGCGCGACAGCGGCAGTGACGACGGGCAGCACCCCAACCGCCGAGCCGATGAAGATCCGCACCACCGAGTCGACCCAGGCGCCGACCGGGCGGGCGGCGTCGAACCACGAACTGGCGGCGATCACGACCGCGATGCCCAGCAGCGCCAGGGCGATACCGTCGCGACGGTGACCCGGATCGATCTCGCGGGCCCGGCCCACCGACCGCGCGGTGCTACCGGTCCCCTTGGCCAGCATCAGCCACGTCGCGCGCACCGCTCGGCCCGCGGTGAGGCCTGCGCCGGCCACCACACCGTGATGACGTCGCCGGGCCGGCCGACGCGGAGCCTGAGCGGGCCGACGAGCCGGCTTCTTCCGCGGCCGCGCCGATCGAGTACCGCTTCGCGAAGCCGCCTTTGACCTGCTCGTTCGAGCCCCCGACCGCGCGACAGTCTTGCTAGCCATGCGGGCAAGCCTAATCGCAAAGACACCATCCGCACCATCCGCCACACTGGTTACCTGGCGTTACCGTCCAACCGGCGATTCAGCGGGAAAACAGCTGGGTAGGGTGACATACCGTCACTCTTCGCTCCAGGAGGCCTGAATGCCCGTCGTCGTCGTCGCCACTCTGACCGTCAAACCCGAATCGGTCGACATCGCCCGTGACATCCTCACGACCGCGGCCGAGGAGGTGCACGAAGAGCCCGGTTGTCAGCTGTATTCGGTGAACCAATCGGGCGAGACGTTCGTGTTCGTCGAGCAGTGGGCCGACGAAGACGCACTGAAGACTCACAGCAGCGCCCCCGCGGTAGCCAAGATGTTCAGCGCGGCCGGCGAGCACCTGGCCGGCGCACCGGACATCAAGATGCTGCAGCCCGTTCCCGCCGGCGACCCGGACAAAGGACAGCTTCGCCGGTGAACCCAGGCCCACTGGCAGGCAAGGTCGCGCTGATCACCGGCGTTGCCCGCGGACAAGGCCGCGCGCACGCGGTCCGGCTGGCAGCCGAGGGCGCCGACATCATCGGCGTCGACATCTGCGCGACCGATCGCCAGCGTTCCCTATCCGCTGGCGACCGCCGACGATCTGGCCGCCACCGTCAAACTCGTCGAAGACACCGGAGCGCGGATCGTCGCCACGCAGGCCGACGTCCGCGACCGCGCATCGTTGTCGGCCGCGGTGCAAGCGGGCATCGACGAGCTCGGCCGGCTCGACATCGTGGTGGCCAACGCCGGTATCGCGCCCATGCAGTCGGGTGACGACGGCTGGAATGACGTCATCGACGTCAATCTCACCGGGGTCTACAACACCATCAAGGTCCGCGATACCCACGATGGTCAAACAAGGGACCGGCGGGTCGATCGTGCTGATCAGTTCCGCTGCCGGTCTCGCCGGTGTGGGCAGCCCCGACGCGGGCTCGGTCGGCTACGCAGCCGCCAAGCACGGCGTAGTCGGGCTGATGCGGGTGTACGCGAATCTGCTTGCCCAGCAGAACATCCGGGTCAACTCGCTTCACCCTACGGGTGTCGAGACGCCGATGATCAACAACGAGTTCACCCGCGAGTGGCTGGCCAAGATGGCCGCTGCGACGGATACGCCGGGCGCCATGGGCAATGCCATTGCCGGTGGAGGTGCTGCAACCCGAAGACATCGCCAATGCGGTGGCGTGGCTGGTCTCCGACCAGGCCCGCTATATCACCGGCGTCACCCTGCCGGTCGATGCGGGCTTCCTGAACAAGTAGACCGAGATGCCACGAAACCCCGCGGCGCAAACGGCTTTCGGCCCGATGGTGCTGGTCGCCGTCGAGCAGAGCGATCCGAAGAGATTTCGTCGACGGGATCAATCTTTATGGCGCAGAAGCCCTCTACCGCAGGTTTGTGCAGCGGCAACAGTTGTGGCACTTCGGATTACCGCCGCAAGATGTCGCCACGTTTCTGGCCGGACACGGCTGGCGTCTCGCGAGCAAGCCGGCCCGGATCTGATCATGCAGCGCTACATCGGACCGACCGGTCGCCACCTGACGATCTCGCCGATCGAATGGACCGCATATGCCGAGAAGACGTAGACCCGGGGCTCCCGACACGCCGTGACGTGGGCATTCCCACTTCACGGCCGCTGGCAGGATCGATACTCCACACGTGGCCAGCGACGAGGCTGTCCCGCTACCGGGCATAGCTGCCGGGGGCTTTTGCCGAACCGGCGTACCGCTACCTGTCGCCACACCAGGCGGCTGTACTCGACGCCGCCACTCGCCGTTTGGATCTCGGCCCGCACGACGCCCGGACGAGCATCGCGTGATCATTTACGTCGACCGGCTGCTGTCGGTATTGAACGTGGCGCCGGGCGGGCTGCACGCGGTGGGATCGCTGCGGCAGCGGGTGGCCGAACTCCGCAATCAATACATCGGCGGGATCGCGCTACTCGATCAGCTGGCCGGCGGTGATTTCACCACGGCACCACCGTTACGGCAGCAGCTGATCCTGGCGCGCAGTCAGCTGGTGGCCTTCGTCGGAATGCTGTTCGGCCACATCATCGAGGCGATGGGTCTGATCGACGCTGAGGTCAGATTTCGATGACGGTCGGCACGATCATCGGCTGGCGGCGGTAGGTCTCCCCTACCCACTTGCCGACGCGTGCGCCGGACGGCCTGCGCGATCCGGGTCGGGTCGGTGACATTCTGGGCCGCAAGCGATTCCAGCTCTGCTTCGACCTTGACGCACGGCGGGCTCCAACGCCTTGGGGTCCTCGGAGAAGCCGCGCGAATAGCAGCTGCGGCGGCGCC
Source organism: uncultured Actinomycetota bacterium (assembly GCA_963796825.1). Taxonomy (GTDB): domain Bacteria; phylum Actinomycetota; class Actinomycetes; order Mycobacteriales; family Mycobacteriaceae; genus Mycobacterium. Next base: position 139,920 of record CAWCNE010000001.1, on the reverse strand, counting down.
GCCGGCTTCCCGGTCTCGCGGTGCACCACCACCGTCACCGCGATGAAACCCGAGGACAGAATGAGCCGCTCACCCAACGTGGTGTCGCCGACGTCGCCGGTGATCAACCCGTCGACGAACATCTTGCCGACCGGCACCGCGCCGGCGATGCTCACCGCGCCGCCGACCAGGTCGACGCTGACCCCGTTCTCGGCCAACACGATCGACTCTTCGGGCACCCCGGTGCTGGCGGCCAGCTTGGCGTTGGCCCGCAGCATCCGCCAGGTGCCGTGCACCGGCATGACGTTGCGCGGCCGGATCCCGTTGTAGAGGAACAGCAGTTCGCCCGAGTAAGCATGTCCCGAAACATGAACGCGGACTTGCTGGTTGGTGACTACGCGAGCTCCGATCTTGGCCAGCTCGTCGATCACGCCGTAGACGGCCTCCTCGTTGCCCGGGATCAGCGAGGACGACAGGATGATCAGGTCGCCGGACGTCAGCGTGATGCTGCGATGCTCGCCGCGCGACATCCGCGACAGCGCCGCCATCGGCTCGCCCTGTGTTCCGGTGGTGATCAGCACAACCTGGTCGGGCGCCATCATCTCAGCGGCACCGATCTCGACCAGATCGGACTCGTCGACTTGCAGGAATCCCAGGTCGCGCGCGATTCCCATGTTGCGCACCATGGACCGTCCGACGAACGACACGCGCCGGCCCAATGCCATTGCGGCATCGATGATCTGCTGCACCCGATCCACGTTGGAGGCGAAGCAGGCGACGATGACGCGACCGTGCGCACCTCGGATCAATCGGTGCAGCGTCGGCCCGACCTCGCTTTCCGACGGCCCGACACCGGGGATCTCGGCGTTGGTGGAGTCGCACAGGAACAGATCCACCCCGGCGTCGCCGAGCCGGGACATGCCCGGCAGATCGGTGGGCCGACCGTCGAGCGGCAGCTGGTCGAGCTTGATGTCGCCGGTGTGCAACACGGTTCCGGCACCCGAGCGCACCGCGATGGCCAGCGCGTCGGGAATCGAATGATTGACCGCGAAGTACTCGCATTCGAACACCCCGTGCGTGCTGCGCATCCCCTCGGCCACCTCGATGAATACCGGCTTGACCCGGTGCTCACGGCATTTCGCGGCCACCAGGGCCAGGGTGAACTTCGAGCCGACGACCGGAATGTCGGGACGCAGCTTGAGCAGGAACGGAATCGCCCCGATGTGGTCTTCGTGCGCGTGGGTGAGCACCAGCGCCTCGACGTCGTCGAGTCGGTGTTCGATGTGACGCAGGTCGGGCAGGATCAGGTCGACGCCCGGCTCGTCGTGGGTGGGAAACATCACCCCGCAGTCGATGATCAGCAAGCGGCCCAGATGCTCGAAAACGGTCATGTTGCGGCCGATTTCGCTGATTCCGCCCAGCGCTGTCACCCGTAGACCGCCCTTGGCCAACGGACCTGGCGGCTTGAGGTCTACATCCACTGGTCTCACCTGAGCACCGAGGCCGCGCGCATGTCGGCGGCCAGTGCGTCGATTTGCTCGGCCGTCGCGGCCACCTGCGGCAGCCGTGGGTCGCCGACCTCGATGCCCTGCAGTCGCAGTCCCGCCTTGGACAAGGTCACGCCGCCGAGCCGGCTCATCGCATTCGAAAGCGGGGCGATCGCCACGTTGATCTTGCGAGCCGTGGCGAGATCTCCGGAAGCGAAGGCGGTCAACAAGTCTCGCAGCTGGCCGGGCGCCAAATGCGAGATCACGCTGATGAATCCGGTGGCGCCCATCGCGAGCCACGGCAGGTTCAGCGCGTCGTCGCCGGAGTAGTAGACCAGACCCGATCTCGGCCATCAATTGCGCGCCGGCATGCAGATCACCCTTGGCGTCTTTCACCCCGACGATGTTCGGGTGCGCGGACAACGCGCGCAGCGTGTCGTACTCGATCGGTACCACCGAGCGCGGCGGAATGTCGTAGAGCAGCACCGGCAACGGCGTCGCGTCGGCAACCGCCGTGAAGTGCGCGAGCAGCCCGGCCTGCGGCGGCCGCGAGTAGTAAGGCGTGACCACGAGAAGACCGTGCGCTCCCTCGGCGGCGCTTGCCCTCGCCAAATGGACGCTGTGCGCAGTGTCGTAGGTTCCCGCACCGGCGATCACGCGGGCCCGGTCGCCGACGGCCTCGAGGACAGCCCGCAGCAGAGCGAGCTTTTCGGCGTCGGTGGTGGTCGGTGATTCGCCGGTGGTTCCGGATACCACCAAACCGTCGCAGCCGGCGTCGACCAGATGAGTAGCCAACCGGGCCGCGGCCGGAAGGTCCAGGGAGCCGTCCGGGGCGAACGGCGTCACCATGGCGGTCAGCAGCGTGCCCAAGCGCGTGTAAACGTCGAATCCGCCCGTGCTCACGGACCCAAGGTTACCTGGCGGTACCAAACCCATTTGCCCCTGCAGCGCAGTTTGCTCAGGCCTCGGTGGCCAGCGGACTTGTCGCCACCTCGGAGCCGTCGGCCAGCGTCGCGATCTCGAAGTCGCCGAACACCGCCGGCGCGACGTCGACCAGCAGCCGTAGGCACGCAATGGCCAGTCGCCGAATCTCGATATCGGCGTGTTCGCTGGCCCGCATCGCGATGAAGTGCCGCCACGCGCGGTAGTTGCCGGTGACCACGATGCGGGTCTCGGTGGCATTGGGCAATACGGCCCGCGCGGCCTGACGGGCCTGTTTGCGGCGGAGCGGACTCAGCTTCTCGTTGGGTTGACCCGTTGCGAACTTGGCTTCGAGCTTGTCCAGCAGCTCGCTGTAGGTGGCGCGGCTCGCATCGGCGGCCTCGCAGAGGATTTGTCGCAATTCCTCGTCGTCTTCGATGCCTGGCGGCACCACGATCTGTGATTCGTTTTCCGGCACATAGCGCTGCGACAGCTGCGAGTAGGAGAAGTGGCGGTGGCGGATCAACTCGTGGGTGCATGATCGCGAGATGCCGGTGATGTAGAACGAGACGCTCGCATGCTCGAGCACCGAGAAATGGCCGACGTCGATGATGTGCCGCAGATAGCCGGCATTGGTCGCGGTCTTGGGGTTGGGCTTGGACCAGCTCTGGTAGCAGGCCCGGCCGGCGAATTCGACCAGCGCCTCGCCGCCGTCGGCGTCGGTGTCCCACTCCACGTCGGGCGGCGTGATGAAATCGGTCTTGGCGATCAGTTGCACATGCAACGGCGCGGTCTCGGCCACGGCGATCACCCTACTGTTGGCGCTCAGCGCCAGCGCGCCCAGACGTAGGGCACCAGGGCCCGCAGGAAATCGAGATCCGGCCCGGGCTCGGCATCGGCGAAAGCCTCCTCGAAATACTCCTCGGCGACCAGCAGGATGCCCTCGGCGTATTCGCTGGTGTACGTAATGCTGCCGTAGTCATCCATCAGGCGGCGGATCGTGCCGACCAACTCCGCTGACCGTTGCGACCGGGTAGGCGGAGGTAGTCGCGCACGAGCGCACGGTCGGGACCCGAGGCAACACTTCCCAAGTGCATCAGCGGCAGCGTGCGCTTGCCCTCATAGAGGTCGCCGAAAATTTCCTTGCCGTAGGTCTGCTCGTCTCCGACCAAGTTCAGCAGGTCGTCACGGATTTGAAAGGCCGCGCCGAAGTGAAAGCCGAAGCGCACCAACGGCCCTAACTCCGCGGTACCGCGCGATCCAACGATCGCACCGACCCGCAGCGGGTGGATCGTGGTGTACCAGCACGTCTTGTGCATGATCAGGTTCAGGTAATCCTCCGGACCCAGATCCATTACTTCGTCGAGCTGCCAACCGACCTCGGTGGCCTGGCCCTCAAGGGTGCGCAGGGCCATGGTGTCGAACTCAGCCCACACCAGGTCGGCGAGATCGCGATCCAGCCGTCGAGTGGCACGCCGCAACACCTGGCCGGCCACGATCGCCAGACCGTCGCCGGCGTTGAGCGCGGCTGCCATCCCGTAGGAGGCAGCCAAAGTCGGCCTCCCGCGCCGCATCTCACTACCGTCGGCGATGTCGTCGTGGACCAGAAACGCGTTGTGCAGCAGTTCGATCGCGACGGCCAGCCCCAACAGTTCGTTCGGCTCGGCCCCGAACGCCCGACCCGCCGACAGGCACAGCGCCGGCCGCAATGCCTTGCCGGGCCGCGACGGGTATTCCCGCATCGGCGCGTAGAGCCACTGCTGGGCTCCCCGTCGGGCATCGCGTCGAGCATGGATCGGCGAACCAGCTTGGCGACCTCGCGCAGACGTTCATCGACCACACCCACCAGTGCGGCGCGGTCGGCGGTGCTGGTCATGTGCTGGCCAGGCTGACGGTGAGCATCACAGGCAGCCACAGGTCGGGATTGCCACTGGCCAACAGGTGCCCCGGTAGACGCCCGGCCGCACCTCCGGCGCGACGTCGACCGTGACGACCACACCCCGACTGGACCGGGCCGGCATCGGCACCACTTCGGTGTCGATTCGCACTGCGGCAGCGGAATCACGCTGCCGTCGTGGCTGAGTAAATCGCTGGCGTGCAGCCGCACGTTGCCGCGGTCATCGGATCCCCGGTTGTGTAGCCAGATCTCGCTGCTGGCCGACTCCCCCACAGCTACGTCGAAATTCACTCCACGCGGGGTGCCCGGTCCGCCGACATCCAGACTCACGGCTCGCTGTCTGTCTTCGCCGTCGCCGGCAGCGACCGGAGCAGGAACTGCCCGGCCATCGACCACCACGCCCGGGTCAACCGTTCGAATTCCTGGATCCCGTCCCCCGAGGCGCTGCGGTCGCCGGTGTCTGTGTCCGGCTCCGGGACCTCACCTTTCGGCTCCACCGCGCGAACGAACCGGTTGACGATGCGGCTGGCGGCCCGGAAACCTTCAGCTTGAATCGCGCTGAGGGCTCGCGCATTAGCGGCCGGGTCGAATACCGACGCCCAAGGCAGATCATCGATGGTGCCGTCGTCGTTGAACCCCCGATCGGTCAACGATCCCTCCCGCGGAGTCGGCCGTATTGGGCAAACAGAATTGCATATGAGTTAACGCTGTAAATCAACTCTTACGACGGTATGCTACCTGGGCAAACCGGTAGCGGGAGGCCCAATGGCGACGACTCATCCAGCGACGCCTGCTCAGGCAGTTCTCGCGCTCTATGGCGCGCTCGATCACGCCGCCAGCACCGGCAACGCGGACATCGAGGCCACCGTCGCGCGCTACCTTCCCCGGCACCACAGGTACCAACGCAGGCTGGTACGAAGACTCCTGGTATTTCTCGGACACCGCGAGAGCCAATTCACCCACACGGCAAGCGTCCCCGATTTCGGCGATGCGTTGTCGGTCTTGCAACAGCAGGCGGCGCAAACAGCCCAGCCCGGCACACGCAGCCCGTTAGCAAGAAGGCCGGCCCGGAACGCACCAAAAAAGGGACCGCGGTTACGCGTGGCGTCACCGGAACCCCGCCCACTCCGCCCGAGCCAGACAGCGACCGTTGTCCACGGTGCAAAAAGCACGAATGGTGTTACGCGATCGCAACGCTCAGTCAGCTGCCCGGCTGGTATCTGCAAAACGTATTGGGCGCCACGTGGGAAACACAGCTCGACAACGCACTCGGCTTGGTCCGCGGCCCCAAGGGTGGCCTGTTCGACCACCTCCGGCTCAATCTCAACTCTCGCGACGGATACCCGAAAGTCATCGAGGTTGCCGGCAGTCTGGGGCTGGTCGACCCCAAAGTGGCGCTCGTGCCGCTGTGTCAGCCCAAGGTGATGATCGTGCGTCAACATCTCTGTCTGGTGATCACCACCGAATTCAGCAGCGACGCCGTCTCGCTGAACGAGCTGAAAGATGTGATCGATCCGGCCAACTGGGCCAGATGTCTATCGACCTTCTTCTGCGACATGTACCCGCAACGGGACCGCGACGACGGCTGGGCCCGAGTGCTCGAGCAAGTCAGCACGACCTGCCCAATCCTGCCGACACACATGAAGACTCCGCTGAAGTACTGGAAGACCGAAGGGTCGGACGACGCGACAAAGCTGCCCACAGCATGCCTGGAATACGAGCTCGACGACCAACCCGGTCAAGGCGCAGAAGGCGACGGACTGATCGTCCTCGACGAGGGATTCATCAGAATGACGTCGACGAGGCAGCCTGGACCAAAACCCGGGTACGAGTACGCACGAGAAAGGTTGTCGGCTTTCGCCAACTCGGCGATCACACCACTGGGCGTCCTCGCCTGCTCGATGGGATATGGCGACCAGGGCATCGACATGATTCTCGACGGTGTCGAGAATCGAAAGAAAGATCCGCAAGCTTGAAGAATTGGAAGGCGTCGACGTGCACCCCCGGCCAAGAGCTCCCGATCAACCGAAAACTCCCTCGCAAACACCTCCGGCACCGGCGCCGGATACGAGTCGTCGTGCCGTCGAACTGGCCGTCGAGATGGTCAACGAATGCGTCGACGACATGTCCGAAAAAAGCGCGGCTGTCGCTGCCAAGTGGGCGAGCGGGAAAGTGCCGATCACCGAGATGATCGAGCTGAACGCCGAATTTACGGCCCGGGTGATCACCGACCCCTTGCGTTTTTTGGAGCGGCTGCGAAACCCGGCAGCGGAGGTGACATAAGTGACGATCGACCCGAAAACGCGCGCATCGCACTACACGGCAACTTCGCGTCGCGTTGTCGATCAGACGGGCAAGGTCGTGCTGGACGCCAACTCTGAGATCACCAACGGAACATTCACTTTCGAAAAGTGGGCCAAATCGGCCAGCCAGCTGTTCGATCTGGCGTTGAACGCAGGCCTGAGATGGTCCCGACAACGATTCCGTTTCCCTGCCTTCCGGCCGGGGCGTCGGAGAGCTACGGGCTCTCCGACTGGATCGAGGTCGACGTCGACAACAGTTGCGAGAGAACACTATCCGTGAGCCACGCCGTTCGCCAGACCGGCGAGCCGTCATGCGTGGTCCCCGACGAGTATGTCGCCTTTTCCCTCGCGATCCTCCCCCGTGGTGAGAGCAGGTTTAGGGTGAAGGTCACCTGGCCCGAACTCCGCAGTGGGGCATACGGCGGAAAGATTCGGGTTGACCCGGATCGGGATCGCCAACGCGCATTCCGTCGAGGTAACCCGCACGATTGACCTGTGAGCACGACCGGACCGCCGCGCACGATCGACGAGTTGCTCGACCGTGCGGTGCGCGCAATCAACAGCGGAGATCGTGCGACCGCGAGCGCGCTGGCCCAGCAAGTGCTGGCCGTCGACAGCGGCAACCAAGACGCCGAGGACCTGCTTGCCGCCCCGGCGGCCGGGACCGGCGAATTGCGGCGTCTGACAATACTTTTCGCTGATGTGGTCGACTCGACCGCGCTGTCTACCCGCATCGAGCCCGAGGTTTACCGCACGGTGATCGGGCGGTACCGCCAGCAGGTCAACGACATCGTCAACCGCTATGAGGGTCACGTGTTCTCCACCAAGGGCGACGGGTTGCTCGCGGTTTTCGGTCACCCCAAGGCTCACGAGAACGACGTCCGGCGGGCAGTACAGGCCGGTCTGGATATCGCGCGGGAGGTCGCCCGGCTCAGTACGCAGGTGCGATCGCGGTTCGACTTCGACATCTCGGTGCGCGCCGGAATCCATCGCGGCTTGGTGTATCTGGATGTCGCGCAAGACGACGTCTATGGACTCGGCGCCAACCTGGCCTCCCGGGTGTCGGGCCTGGCACCACCGGGTGGCGTCGTGGTCTCGGGCGCAATCGCGCCGTTGGCTCGGGCCTACTTCGAACTCGAGGCGAAGCCGTCGCAAACGGTCAAAGGAATCGACGAGCCCGTCGAGCATTCCCAAGTCCTCGGCGAGCGCGTCAACTGGACTCGAATACCGCTGGGCCCCCTCGTCGGCCGCGCAGCGGAGTTAGAACATCTGCAAACCAGTTGGGCCGAGGCGCAACGTAGCTCGTTGACCAAGCCGGGGGTCGGCTTCACGGGTGAGGCCGGCGTCGGGAAAAGTCGCTTGGCCACGGTGGCCGCCGACATCGCCGAGCAGTCCGGCCACCCGGTTCTCGCGCTGATCGGGTCACCATTTCACGGTGACGTCGGCCTGTACCCCATTCGCGCGCTCATCGAACAACGGTGCGGGATCGAGCGGACCACCGAACAGGCCGACCGGTTGAGACTGCTGGACGAGCAGGTGCGCACCCACGGGTTCGATCCGGAATCCGCAGTCCCTCTGCTGGCGCTGGTGCTGGGCATTTCCGCCGACCACGGCTACGAACCGGTTCGCGCCGAGGGCGCCAAGCTGTCGCGTCTGATCGCAAAAGCGATTCAGCGCTACCTGATTGCCATTGTCGGCGACAGCCCGGCCGTAATTTTGGCTGAGGACATGCAATGGTTCGATTCGTCGACGGTCGGCGTTATCGAGTCACTGCTGCACGCGAGCACCGGGCGACTACTGGTCATCCTCACGGCACGCGAGCCCAGTTCGCTGCCAAACATCGCTGAAATCACGACCTTTCACCTGTCTCCGTTGACATCGGCAGAAACTGATGAACTCATCACAGCCCTCGACCCCACGTTGTCCGCCGGCGAGCGGGCAGAAGTCCAGCATCGCTGCGACGGCGTGCCGCTTTACATCGAGGAGATCGTCACCAAGCTGCACGAGCAGCCCACCGATGGTGCGCGGTGGGCACGCGTACCGGACGCGCTCTACGAGCCGCTGTTCGCCCGTCTTCGGACCAGCGACGTCACCATTCAGGTCGTCGAGGCCGCAGCCCACAATAGGACGAATTCGACCGCGACATCCTGCGAAGCGTCCTCGACATGACCGGAGCCGAGTTCGACGACGCCATCCGCGATCTCGAGAACACGCTTGTGCTGGGAGCCGACCGGTACTGACAGCTGGCGATTTCGCCATCAACTGCTGCGCGAGGTCGCCTACGAACTCCCGCCGCCAAGTGTGCAGCGCATCCTGCACAGTCGGGTGGCCGATGCCCTCGTCGGCGATTCGGAGCATCCGGACTGGCACGTGGCCGCCCAGCATTACGAGCAGGCGGAGCGATTCGACGACGCCGCGAATGCGCACCGGCAAGCCGCCCGCGACGCCCGGCGCCGCGGTGCGCTCGACGAAGCCCGTGCCTGCCTGACCCGTGCCATCGCGCAGATCGAACGCGCGGCGCCGGGGGCCGCGCGGGACCGACGGGAAGTGCGACTTCGGCTACGCCGTGGGTTTCTGGCCTCCGCCGCGGAAGGACACGCGAGCTCACATGCCGCGGCGGACTTCGAGCGCTGCCTGGAACTCGCCGGCACGGACTTGCGTGAGGCGGACCTGGTGGCCACTCTGACCGCGCTGTGGGCCTACTACCTGCCACGCGGAGACCTGCGTCGAACGATCCAGGTCTCGGATTCCATCCGCCGCCAGGTTCCCACCGACCGCCGCTGGTTTCGCCGCTTGAACAACACCGCTTATGGCATGGTCGCCTGGTACAGCGGCGACTTCGCCGAGGCACGAGAGTTACTCGAGGAAGGCATATCCGGGGTTGCGGACCTAGCTCATCCCCCCGATACCGGGTCGGCGTGGTTCGTTCCCAATGAGCCGGTCGCGTCGATGCACACGCATCTGGCCTTGGCACGGTTCGTCCAGGGCGATTTCAGCGGCGCCGAGCAGCAGTTGGACGAGGCGGTCCGCCGAGCAGGCCAACTCGGCTTTCCGCAAGGACCGTTCAGTCACGATTACGAACGCTGCTACGAAATCTGGGTACGCATCGAGTCGGGTCAGCTCGACCGTGCCGGCGAAATCGTCGGTCAGCTCGCTGCGGACGCCCAGCGACACGGCTTCGAATTCTGGGCTTTGATGGCCGGTGCTCAGCAGGTCGCCATCAGCGGGCTGACGCTGCTGGCATCCGGCGACCCGGACCCGACCCTGCTTGAGACCCATATCGCGAGCATGCTGTTCGCCGTCCAAAGCTGGCGCGCCGCAGAGGCGAAGCTTTTCGTGTCGTTCTATGACGCGGTGCTAGCAAAACTGCTTGCCGCAGCGGGCAAGCGTGACACTGCCCGCGAGCGTCTCGACCTCGCCTTGCAATTCGGCGACAGACGGGGGTGAACTTCTACCGCGCAGAGCTGTTGCGCCTGCGCGCCCATACGACCGACGACGCAGACGTCCCGCGCTGCAGACCTGCACGCCGCGATCGAGACAGCTCGTTCAACAGCAGGCACCAATCTTCGAACTACGCGCCGCGATCGATGATTTCGAGCTTCACGGTGAGCGCTCGAGGAGGCACGTTGTCTGGTGCCATCAGTCGCTTTCCCGCTGCCAGCGAATGGCCGGACTTGGCCCGAGCGCGGGCACTCCTCGGGTGAGTCGGCCGGGCGGCAAGATCGCCATCCTCGGTGGTGGCATGGCCGGACTAAGTGCCGCCTGGCGGCTCAGCGAGCCCGGCTGGCGCGACCGCTTCGATTCCATCACCGTGTATCAGCGTGGCTGGCGTCTCGGCGGCAAGGGCGCATCCAGCCGCGGCCCGAACGGCCGCATCGAAGAGCACGGCTTGCACATCTGGCTGGGGTACTACGAGAACGCATTCGGAATGCTGCGGGAGTGCTACTCCGAAATCGACCGTGCCACAAACGATCCGACTGCCCCCATCACTACCTGGGATCAGGCGTTGATACCAGGTGACAATCTCGGATTAGCCGACCGGTTCGGTAACGACTGGCTGATGTGGCTGGGAACGTTCACTCGCAACGGCGGACTTCCCGGCGAACCGGACGCCACCGGACGAGAGATGACGGTGCTCGAGTTCACCCGCCGGGCCGTACGACTGGTGCGCGACTTCGCCGAATCTCAGCGCAGCGCATCGCCGGTCGGGCTGGAACTGTCCACGTCGGCTGACCCGACGCCCGCGTCGGGCTGGATCGATGCGATCCAGTGTGCAGCGATGGCTGCCCTGCTGGCGCTCGCGGATCCCGACGCAGCGAAGCCCACTTTGAACTCAATGATCGACAACGCGGTCACCGCCGCGCGCGAGGCACTCGACTACGAACGACGTCCGGACCACCGACGGTCGTGGCAACTGCTGTCGATGATGGTCGCGGTGATCCGCGGAATACTCGCCGACAACCTGGTGACCGATCCGCGGGGCTTTCGGGCCATCAACGACGAGGACTACAACGCATGGCTACTGCGCCACGGAGCGCATCCCGACGTCCTGGACTTCGCGTTGGTGCGCGGCCTCTACGACCTGGTCTTCGCCTACGAGGACGCCGACCCACAGCGGCCGTTCTTTCGGTGCGGGGCAAGCGATCTTCCTGACCGCGCTGGCGCTTTTTCAGTACAAAGGCGCAATCTTCTGGAAGATGACCGCTGGGATGGGCGACATCGTGGTCGCGCCGCTTTATCAGGCGCTGCGGCAGCGCGGCGTGGATTTCGAATTCTTCCATCGCCTCGACGGGCTGCATCTCGATGACCAGCGTCTGGCGGTCGAATCGATCACGATGGGCCGTAGGAGGATCATCTCGCCGAAGGACTGGACGCCTACGACCCGCTGTTCAAAGTGCATCCGGCTTCCGTTGTTCCCGAGTGTAGCCGCTGACCGAGCAACTGGACGGACGGCCAAATTCCCAGCGGCGGTTGGCATTCGCTGGAGACCTACTGGGCAGACCGCAACGACGCAGAGACGCGGGTTTTGCGTCGCGGCGTCGATTTCGACCACGTGGTGCTCGCGGTATCCGTGGGCATGCTGCCAATCGTGGCCGGCGAAATGATCGCGGATCGGGTCGAATGGCAGGAGATGACGGCCCGCGTTCGCACCGTCGCCACTCAGGCGTTTCAAATCTGGCTCCGCCCAGACGAACCCACGTTCGGCGGGCTGACGAGCCTGCGGTGACGATCAGCGCCTACCTCCGGCCCTTCGAGACCTGGGCATCGATGCCGCAGACGCTGTGGAGCGAGGATTGGCCGGGGACGACCGGCCCGGCACCGTCGCCTACTTCTGCGGCACGATGGACGCGGATTGGCCGACCAGCGAGTCCGGGCCCGGCTACCTGCATCGTTACCAGCAGCAGGTGCGGGGCCGGGCCGCCGACTACATCGACCGGAATCTGCGGCCGTTCTTCCCCAATGCGGTTACCGAAAATGGATTCGACTGGCACCTCCTCAGCGGAGTCAACGGCGAACGGGGCCGCGCGGCGGTGGACACCCAGCACGTGAGCGTCAACGTCGATCCCTCGGACCGCTACGTGCAGTCGGTCCCCGGCACCGAGCGCTATCGCTTGCGGCCCGACGAAAGCGGTTACGACAACGTGGTTTTGGCCGGCGACTGGACGGACTGCGCCATGAACGCGGGCTGCATCGAGGCAGCCGTGATGTCGGGGCTCATCGCGGCCAACGCGCTGCTCGGCCGGCACCGGTTCCACCGCATTCGGGGCATCTACCTGCCCTGAGCCCGCAGCGCGCCGGCCAGATCGCCGCGCTTGCCGACCGTCACGCGGGCCAGCCCCAGCCAGGGCGCCATCGACTCCAGCTCGCCGGCCAACGCCTCGGCCACCCGCGCGGCGGCGACCCGGCTCGCCGAAGGCACCCACCACATGCAAGTGTTCGCCGCGCGATCGGCTTTGAGGTCTACTCGCGCGACCAGCTGGCCGTCCAGCAGCACGGCCACACGTAGTAGCCGTACTGGCGCTTGTTGGCAGGCGTAAATCTCGATGCGGTAATGGAATCCGAAAACGCGCTCGACCCGGGGCCGAAAGAAGATCAACGGGTCGAACGGGCACAACAGCGCGATGCCGCGGTCCCGGCGCGGAACCCTCTGGCCCGCCCGAGATACGCCGGCGCCGACCAGCCGTCGACCTCAACCGGCTCGATCTCGCCTGCCGCGACCAGATCGGCGATGGCGGGCTTGACCTGCTGGGCCGACAGCCGGAAGTAATCACGGAGATCGGCCTCGGTGGCTACGCCGAGTGCGGTGGCGGCCCGCAGCGTCAGCTCATACACCGCCTCGTCGTCGTCAACCTGCCGGGCCAGCACGTCGGCCGGCAACACCCGCTCGACCAGGTCGTAGTGGCGCGCGAAGCCGACCCGGGTGGCGGTGGTCAGCATACCGGAGGCGAACAATGCCTCGGCAACCCACTTGGTGTCGCTGCGCCCCCACCACGGCCCCTTCGCCCCGCGCGGCTCCGCCTCCAGATGCGCCTCAATCTGCCCGGCGGTGCTCGGCCCGAGTTCGGCGACAGCGGCGACGATCTCGTCGGCGAGTTTGAGGTTGGCCTTGACGATGTGACTGCCCCATCGGCCGTGGGTGTACTGGCGCATCCGCCAGCGCAGCAGCGGCCAGTCGTCGAGGGCAATCAGCGCTGGTTCTGCACCCAGTACTCGACAAGCAACCGCGCCGAACGCGGCCCGAGGCGGCGGTCCAGCACGTCGCGGTCATAGCCGCCGAGCCTGCTGAACACCGGCGCGTAGTGAGCGCGCACCGCCACCGATACCGAATCCAGTTGCAGCACTTGGATCCGCGAGATGAGCCGGTTGAGATGCGCGCGGGTGATCGGTCCGGAAGGTTTGGCTCGGCAAAACCCTGCGCCGCGACGGCCACCCGGCGGCCTGCGCGACGGTCAGTTTGCTCATGAGCGGCAATAGCTGTGAAACCGGTACCGCAGCCCCGCCCGGCTGGTCTGCCACTCCCCCGGCGTGCCGCCCACATCTCGTCGAGCACCGGGGCCACCGCATCGCCGTCCTCGCGCGGCAGCTCGATGTCGATCTCGGTGACCTCCACGGCTGGCCCGCGGCAGTGCCAGCATGTAGATCTGCTCGCCGCCGATCACCCACGTGTCGGGCTCGGTCAGTGCGTATCGAGGTCGTGCACCACGTTGCGCCGTCAGCCATGAAGTCAGTCTGGTGGGTCAGTACGACATTTCTGCGTCCGGCAGCGGCCGAAACCTCGCCGGCAGCGAATCCCAGGTCCGACGGCCCATCACGACGGTGTGGCCCAAGGTGACCTCCTTGAAGCGGATCAGGTCCTCGGGTAGCTGCCAGGGGATTTCGCCGTCGCGGCCGATCACACCCGACGTCGACTGCGCCCAGATCAGGCCGAGGCGCATCATACCGCGACAGGGGCTTTGATCGCCGGGTGCGGATCGTAGTTCTTGACGACGACGTCGTCGTAGGTGTAATCGAAGATCGAATCACGTTGGGCCAGAACCAGTTCCGGGTAGGGGCGCGGATCGCGCGTCAGCTGCTCGGTGACCTGCTCGACGTGGTTGTCGTAGATGTGGCAGTCGCCGCCCGTCCAGATGAACTCGCCGACGGCCAGACCGGCCTGCGCGGCCACCATCTGCGTCAGCAGCGCGTACCTGGCGATGTTGAACGGCACGCCGAGGAAAAGGTCCGCGCTGCGCTGGTAGAGCTGGCAGCTGAGCCTGCCGTCGGCCACATAGAACTGGAACAGCGCATGGCAAGGCGCCAGCGCCATTTGCGGGATTTCGCCGACGTTCCAGGCCGACACGATGATGCGCCGGGAATCCGGGTCGGTGCGCAGCAGTTCAGCGCCGGGCTATCTGATCGATGTGTCCGGACGGCGTCGGCCAGGACCGCCACTGCACGCCGTACACCGGTCCGAGATCGCCTGTTCGCCGGCCCATTCGTCCCAGATCGTGACGCCGTGCTCCTGCAGCCAGCCGACGTTGGACTCTCCGCGCAGGAACCACAGCAGCTCGTACGCCACCGACTTGAAATGCACCTTTTTGGTGGTGATCAGCGGGAAGCCGGCCGACAGGTCGAAGCGCATCTGGTGGCCGAACAGGCTGCGGGTCCCGGTGCCGGTGCGGTCGGACTTGGCCGTGCCCTGCTCGAGCACCAGCCGCAGTAGGTCCTCGTACGGCGTGAGGATCGGCACGCGTTCAGCTTAGCGGCGATCGCAAGCGCGGCGAAAGCCGGGCGCGGCGGGTCGGCGCCGGGGTTTTTATCTGACGCGATCGCAAGCGCGGCGAAGCCGGGCGCGGCGGGTCGGCGCCATAATTCCAGACCGGGGAGTAGAACGGACGGCATGCCGAATATCAGCGACACCGTCACCACCCCCGATGGCTCCTGCCCCGGTCCGCCTCTTCACCCCCGAGGGACAAGGAACCTGGCCGGGCGTAGTCATGATTTCCCGACGCCGGCGGGTTACGACAGACCTTCTTTGATATGGCCGCTACGCTGGCCGATTCCGGGTACGCGGTGCTGCTGCCCGACGTGTACTACCGCCAGGGCGACTGGGCACCGTTCGACATGCAGACCGCGTTCACCGACGACAACGAGCGCAAGCGACTGATGTCATTCATCGGCAGCATCAGCCCCGACGACTGGGCATCGGATGCCGAACGCATACTTCGACTACCTGAGTGCTCGGCCCGAGGTCAGCGGCACCATTCGGCATCACCGGTTACTGCATGGGCGGCCGCGCGGCCTTGACTGTCGCGGGGCTTGTTCCGGACCGCGTGGCGGCCGCGGCATCCTTCCACGGCGGTGGGTTGGTCACCGACGGCAGCGACAGCCCGCATCTGCGGGCCGACCAGATTCAGGCCGTCGTCTATGTGGGTGGGGCGGAGAACGATGCGTCGTTCACCGACGATCACGCCGAGCAGCTCGAGAAGGCCCTGACCGCGGCTGGCGTCGAGCACAAAATCGAAACCTAGCCGGCCGGGCACGGGTTCGCCGTGCCGGACAACGCGTCCCTATGACGCCGTGCCGCCGAGCGGCACTGGACGGCAATGCGCGAGGTTTTCGGAGCGAACCTCGGCTAGGCGAGGGGGGGGGGGCGGAAGGCCTGCGAGAGCGCACGGAGGCGGGGGCCGCCATGCATGTCGATGCGATGACGATTCCCGCAGCCGTTGGGCCGGGTCGGCGACCTGGCCCACCGAACCGAGTCCGCCGGCTTCTCGGGTCTGCTGTTCACCGAGACGGGTCGCACGGCGTATCTCAACGCTGCGGTGGCCTCGCAGGCGGCGCCGGGTCTCGAGTTGTCCACGGGCGTCGCGGTGGCTTTTCCGGCGGATCCCTTCGTAGCCGCGGCAACAGCTTCCTGGGGGGTTGCCGGAAGCGACCGGCGGGAATTTCCGGCTCGGCTTGGGCACGCAGGTGCGCACTCACGTCGTACGGCGCTACGGCGTGGACTTCGAGCGGCCCGGTCCACGGTTGCGTGACTACCTGCTCGCCGTGAGGGCCTGCTTCTGCCGCGTTCCGAACCGGAAAGCTCGATCATCACGGCGAGTTCTACAACCCTGGTTTCATTACACCGCAATCGAGTGAGGGCAGATCGAACAGCCCGACCCCAAAGTCGATATCGCCGCGGTGAATCCGTGGATGCTGCGGATGGCCGGCGAAGTAGCCGACGGGGTGCACATCCATCCGCTCGGCGAGCCGGGCTATATCAATCGGCCACGCGCTGCCGAACATCGCCGAGGGTGCGGCGAAGGCGGGTCGCTCGCCGTCGGACATCGCGGTCATCGTCCCGGTGATGACGATCGTCGGCGACACCGATGAGGAACGCGCCAAGGAAGGAACGAGAACTCGTGCGGGCCAGCATGAGCTTCTACGGGAGCACACCGAACTACGCGTTCATCTGGGACGAGGCTGGGTTCGAGGGCACAACCGCACGGATCCGGGAGAAGCAGAAGGCCGGCGACTTTGCGGGAATGGCGGCTCAGGTCAGCGACGAGCACATCGCCGCTTTCGCCACCGAGTCGACGTGGGACACGTTGGCTGACACGTTGACCGACAAATACGCGGGAACGGCGACGCGCCTGGTGCTGTAGAACCTCCGCGGTAGGGAATCCGGAGCGCTTCGAGCGCTACGGTGACGTGGCGCGCCGCGTCAGCGCCCGATCAACCGCTGCATGAAGTCCGGATAACGCGCGCCCTGCACCTCGATACCCGCTGAGGCGTTGCCGATTCGCGGAGATCGTCGTGGCTCAGCTCGATGTTGGCCACTCCTAGATTCTCGTCGAGGCGGTCCAGGTGGCGGGTCCGGGTACGGGGCGATCCAGGTCGCTGTGCCAGCAACCAGGCCAGCGCGATCGGCCGGGGGTCGCGCCCTTGCGGGCCGCGATCCCTGGAGCAGGTCGACCACCGCGCGGTTGGCCTCCCGGACGTCGGCGGCGAAGCGCGGGATGTTGTTACGGATGTCGGCCTTGTCGAATTGGTGCTCTCACCGATGCTTCCGGTGAGAAAACCCTTGCCCAGCGGGCTGTACGGCACGAAGCCGATGGCGAGTTCGGCCAGCGTGGACAGCACCCCAGTCTCCGGGCTCTCCGGTTCGCGCCACCACAGCGAGTACTCGCTTTGCAGGCGGTCACCGGTTGCACGGCGTGGCGCTGCGGATGTTCTCCGCCGACGCCTCCGACATCCCGAGTGTTTGACTTTGCCGCCGTCGATGAGTTCCTTCACCGTCCCCGCGATGTCCTCGACCGGAACTTTCGGGGTCGACGCGGTGCTGGTAGAACAGGTCGATGGCCTCCACCCCAGTCGGCGCAAGAGTTCTCGGCGACCTCTTTGATGTGCTCGGGACGACTGTCCACTCCGACGACGTTGCCATCGGCGTCGAAGGCGAACCCGAATTTGGTCGCGATCACGACCTGTCCGGTGAACGCGCAAGCCTCGCCGACCAGTTCTTCGTTGTCGCCGACGCTTCCGCGGTGTCGAGACTGTGACACCACGCTCGACCGCCCCACGGATCACCGCGATCATCTCGGCCTTGGACCCGGACGGTCCGAAGCCACGACTCATTCCCATGCAGCCGAAGCCGATTGCCGAACCTCGAGAGTGCCACCCAGGATGCGCTTGTCCATCAGTTACTCCTCTCGAGACGCTGGAGATCCACCAGGCCGGCCAGCCGGGCGCGGTAACGGTACGCGGTGCCGAACGCCAGCTGATCACTCTGGCCCGCTTGAGTACAGTGCGCCGGATATTCCCAGGTCATGCCGAGGCCGCCGTGCAATTGAACGCACTCTTCGGCAGCGTGCACCGCAGCGCCGCTGCAGTATGCCTGCGCGACGGCCGCCGCGATTGTCGCGTCGTTGTCTTGTCGCGCGCAGGTGTCGGCGGCGTATCGGGCCGCCGCCGCAACCGAATTGAGCTCGATCCACAGGTCCGCGAGTCGGTGCTTGATCGCTTGATACGAACCGATCGCCCGGCCGAACTGCTTGCGCTGCTTGGTGTATGCCAGGGTGGTGTCAAAGCACCACTGCGCGATGCCCAATTGTTCGGACGCCAGCAACGCCGCACCGGTTTCCAGGCCGCCGCGAACGCGGCGTCGGCAGCGGCGGAGCCCACGCGTGCGGATGCCGCGCCGGAGAACTGCACGTCGGCAAGGGGTCTCGTCATGTCCAGGCTAGTATCGGCGTCACGTCACGCCTGCCGCTCGCGGGCGACGGTGTGCGACTGCAGCCCGTCCGTCCGGCGACCGGCACCACCAGCACGTCAGCCTCGACCGCGCCGGCCACGCTGGTGATCCGCCCGGACACGCCCTTGCCGACGGCGCTGAGCCCGGCGATCGCGTCACCGGGAGCGATCGGCAGCGGCACCGCCAGCGCAGCGGTATCGAACCGGCCGCCAGTTCCTGACGGTATCGGTGTCTCCGGCCTGCAACAGTGCGACCGTGGCCAGCACGCGCTGGACAGATAGGGCACGGGTGCGACGGCGCGACCGATCTCCTCCATCACCACGGCGGCCTCGCGGGCGGTCGCGCCCGCACCGCCGAGCTCCTCGGGCACCAGCAGACGGGCCACCCCCAGGTTGACGGCCAGTGCGTGCCATACACCCGAAAAATCTTGCGGTTCAGTGTCGTACAGCGAACAAATCGCCTCGCGGGCACCGGTCGGTGAACAGCCGCCGCACGCTGTCCCGTAATGCATCCTCGGTGTCGGAGTACAGCAGATCGCTCATGGGCCACTTCTCCAGATCCTGGAAAGCCACGTCCTTGTCGACCCGGTGCTCCGGCGGCAGACCGAGGATGCGCTTGGCGATGGTGTTGCGCAGGATCTCCGAGGTGCCGCCCTCGATCGAGTTGCCTTTGGCGCGCAAGTAGCGGTACCCGGGGTCGCGGCCGATGAAGTCGACCGAATCGGGTTGCCGCATCGTCCAGTCGTCGTACTGCAAACCCAGTTCCGGATGCATTTCGATCTCGAACCCCGAAACCGCTTGAGCCAGGCGGGCAAACCCACCTTCATCCCGGCGCCTTCGGGTCCGGGCTGTCCGACCGCCACCGCTGGCGCAGTCGCAGCCCGGTCAGCCGGGTGACTTCGGCGTCCACCCACAACCTCATGAGGTCGTCATGCATTGCGGCGTTACGCAATTGGGGTTGCGACCGCCAGGCCTCGGTGACCTTGCCGATGATGCCACTTTCCCGTTCGCCGCCGGCCATCGAGCCGATGGCCACTCGTTCGTTGTTGAGCGTGGTGGTGGCGACCTTCCAGCCGCCGCCCTCGGGGCCGAGGCGATTGGCGTCGGGCACCCGGACGTCGGTGAGGAACACCTCGTTGAATTCCGCCTCGCCGGTGATCTGGCGCAGCGGCCGGACGTCGACGCCAGGGTCGGTCATGTCGAGCACGAAGTAGGTCAGGCCCTGATGCTTCGGCACGGTCGGATCGGTCCGGGCAACCAGAATCGCGCGTTGCGCATTCTGTGCGCTCGACGTCCACACCTTCTGCCCGTTGATGATCCAGTCGTCGCCGTCCCGGACCGCGCGGGTGGCGACACCGGCCAGGTCGGATCCCGCGCCCGGCTCGCTGAACAGCTGACAGTAGATGTGTTCGCCGGTGAACAACGGCCGCAGGAACTTTCGCCGCTGATCCTCGGTGCCGAAGGCGGCGATAGTCGGCGCGGCCATGCCCATCCCGATGCCGTTGCGTGCGCCGCCGCCACCGGGTGGCGCGTCCGCCGCGGCCAGCTCCTCCTCGACCTGCGCCTGGAAGCTCCGCGACAGGTCCAGTCCGCCGGAACCGACGGGGAAGTGCACCCACGCCAGCCCGGCATCGAAACGCGCACCGAGGAATTCGTGCGGATCGGTCTGCGCCGGGTCGTGTTCATCGAGCAGCGCTTGCACTCGGGCGTGCAGATCATGCGCGCTCACCGGAAGCCCTCCGGATCGCCCAGCAGCCGGCCACCGTCCAGCACCAGCGTCTCGCCGGTGATCCAGCTCGACTCGTCGGACACCAGGAAGGCGACCGCGGCCGCCACGTCGGGCGGTTCACCGATCCGGCCCAGGGCGGTACCGTCGGCGACGACGTTTTCGTGGTCTTTCCACAGCGCTTCGGCGAGCTTGGTCCGAACCACCCCCGGGGCGATCGCGTTCACCCGCACCCTTGGCGAAAGTTCCAGCGCCAGTTGCTTGGTGACGTGGATCAGCGCGGCCTTCGTCGCGTTGTACATGCCCATGTTCGGCGACGGTGCATCCCGCCGATAGATGCGGTGTTGACGATCACCCCGCCGTGTTCGCCCATCCAGGCCTTGGCGGCCAGTGAGGTCCACAGCAGCGGCGCCCAGAGATTGACGTCAAAAGTCTTCGCGAACCGGGCGTGGTCCTGGTCGATCAGCGGGCCGTACGCCGGGTTGGTGCCGGCGTTGTTGACCAGGATGTCGATGCTGCCGAAGCGGTCGAGGGCGAGATCGACGCAGTGCCGGGCGGCGTCCTCGTCGACCGCGTGGGCGGCAACTCCGATCGCGTTGCCGCCGACCTGCTCGGCCGCGGCGTCGGCGCTCTCCTGCTTGCGGGAGGTGAGCACGATATTCGCGCCGCCCTGGGCCAGCCGTTGCGCGATCGCCAGCCCGATTCCCCGCGAACCTCCGGTGATGATTGCGGTGCGGCCGTCGAATGTTGCGGTCATAGTCCCTCCATCAAGCTGTGCTGGTAACGACGCATGCCGCGCAGCCAACGGTCGTAGTCGGCGCCCTTGTGCCGGTACATCTCCAGCACAGCCGGATGCGGAAGGATCAGGAAGCGCTCGTCCTCGACTGCGGCAAGCACGATCTCGGCGACGTCGGCCGGCTCGATCACGTCGCCCGCGGAGGTGACGGCGCGGGTGGCGAGCCGGGCCAGTGGATCTTCGGACTCCCCCGGCGAATACAGCAGCTTGGTGTTGACGCCCATCGGACACAGACAGCTGACCCGCACGCCCTGGTCGCCGAAGGTGATGTTCAGCCACTCGGCGAATCCGACCGCGGCATGCTTGGTCACCGAGTAGGTCGCCGACCCGAGTTGGGTGAGCAGCCCGGCCGCCGAAGCGGTGCTGACGAAGTAGCCTTCGCCGCGTTCGACCCAGCCGGGCACCAGCAGTTGCGCCGCGCGGATGTGGGCCCGCAGGTTCACATCGATGGACTGGTCCCATTCGTCCTCGGTGACGTCCAGACCTGCAACGCCGGTGATGCCCGCATTCGCGAAATACAGGTCGACGGGCCCGAATTCGTTGTCCGCCAACGCGATCAACTGCTTGATGTGCTCGGTGTCGGAAACGTCCCCGCCGGAGGCGACGGCCACGCCGGGCCGGTCGGCGTTGATGCCGTCCGCCACCGCCTGCGCGGCATCGCCATCCAGATCGGCGACCACGACCCGGGCATCCTGTTGCGCCAGCTTCGCGGCCAGCGCCGCGCCGATACCGTTGCCGCCGCCGGTGACGATGGCGACCTTGTCGGCAACTTTCACGAGCGCCCCCTTCTTGGTTGATGTGGCTTCGTTGTTTTCGCTTCTCTGAACAGCAGCCTGATGATCCAGCCCCGGGTGTCCGCCGGGTCGATCACGTCGTCGAGCTCGAACGTGGTGGCCGACGTGAGCGCCTTGCCGTGCTGATAGGCGGCCTCGACCAGCTTGTCGAACAGATTCTGACGCTCGGCCGGATCGGCGACGGCGGCCAATTCCTTGCTGAACCCCAGCCGGACCGCACCCTCGAGGCCCATGCCGCCGATCTCCCCGGTCGGCCAGGCGACGGTGAATTCCGGGGCGTGAAAAGAGCCGCCGGCCATCGCCATCGCGCCCAGCCCGTAGCCCTTGCGCAGGATGACCATCCCGAACGGCACGGTCAGTCGCGCCCCGACGATGAACAGCCGACTGAATCGCCGAACAGCGGCGTCGACTTCGGCGTCCGGGCCGACCATGAAGCCTGGCGTATCGCACAGCGAAATGATCGGCAGCCCAGCCGATTCGCAGAGCGTCAGGAAGTCGGCCATCTTGTCGGCCGCTTCGGCATCGATGGCGCCACCGAGGTGATGACTGCTGTTGGCCAGCAACCCGAACGGCACACCTTCGACGCGGACGAGCGCGGTGACCACGCCGACTCCGTAGTCGGCCCGCAACTCCAGAACGGATCCGACGTCGGCGACCGACTCGATCGCGTGGTGCACGTCGTAGGCGCGTAACCGGTTCTCCGGCACCACATGTCGCGCCCGTCGCGGATCAGGAGCCTCCCAGTCGTCCTGCCTGCCGTGGAAATAGGACAGATACTGCTTGGCCAGCGACACGGCGTGCGCCTCGTCGCGGGCGGCCAACCCGACGACCCCGTTGCGCCGCTGCACGTCGATCGGCCCGATGTCCTCCGGCCGGTACTGGCCCAGTCCGCCGCCTTCGATCATCGCCGGACCGCCCATGCCGATGTTCGCGTCGGGAGTCGCGATGATGACGTCGCAGGTACCGGCCAGTGCCGCGTTACCGGCGAAGCACCGGCCGGACACGATCGACACCAGCGGCACCTGGCCGCTGAGTGCGCCGAGCGACCGGAACGTCGGCACGTCGAGACCGGCGATGTTCGCGACGTCGGTGTCGCCGGGCCGGCCACCGCCACCTTCGGCGAACAGCACGACCGGCAGCCGTCGGCGGGCGGCCAGTTCGAAGACCCGATCGGTTTTGGCGTGGTTGCGCATCCCCTGCGTGCCCGCGAGCACGGTGTAGTCGTACGACAGCACGGCCACCTCGACCGCCGCCGATCCTCGCCACCCCGGCGATCAAGCCGTCGGCCGGGGTGTTGGCGATCAGGTCCTCCTCCGAGCGCCGGCTGCGCTGCGCGGCCACCGCCAGCGCGCCGTATTCCACGAAGCTTCCCGGGTCGACCAGGTCGTCGATGTTCTCCCGCGCGGTGCGCCGATTCTGGTTGTGCCGCTTGGTGATCGCCGCCGGACGACCCTCGTCCAGGGTGAGCAGGTGACGGCGCCGGACTTCGTCGAGGTCAGCACGGTCCCGGTCCAGGTCGAGCGCGCGGTCAGCGTCGTCGGCTCCTACGCTGTCGCCGGTGCGGGTGAACACCACCAGCGGGTCACCGGTTCCGATCACCTGACCGGGCGTCACCAGGATCCGGACCGTGCGCACCGCGTCCGGCGCGGTCAGCACATGCTGCATCTTCATTGCTTCGAGGACCACCAGCTGCGCGCCCGCGGCGAACTCGCGCCCCTTCGGCCGCAACCTCGATCACGGTGCCGGCCAGTTGCGCCCGCAGCACTTCCTCGCCCGGATGCAGCTCCGGCGGCGCAAGCCGGGCCTCGTGGCGCCGACGACTGCGCGGCACCGACGAACGCGGACAGGTTCTCGTCGACGAAGCTCGGTGGTGACCGGGCCTGCATGAGTGTGGCTGTGCGACAGGATCTCCCGCAGAAATCCGATGTTGGTGCGGATGCCCTCGATACCGAATTCGTCCAGCGCTGTTTGCGCCTTGCGCACCGCGGCGGAGAACATCGACGATCCGCGCACCCGGGTGATCACCTTGGCCAGCAACGAGTCATAGCGTGGGCTCGGCGTCAGCCCGGCGCGGCCGAAGGTGTCGACGCGCACTCCGGGTCCGCTGGGCGGCGAGAACGCCGCGAGGGTGCCCGCCGTCGGTACCACCGACCCGTCGGCATCCATCGTCTCCATGTTGACCCGCGTCTGGATCGCGATCCCGCGCACCGCGGCGAGCGCGCCGACCACCTCGATCGCCGTCGGCCGTCACGCCGGCCGGCAACCTCAGCTGATGAAACGGTGCGCCCTGGGCGATGCGCAACTGCACGGCCACCAGATCGACGCCGGTGACCTCTTCGGTCACCGTGTGCTCCACCTGGATCCGCGGGTTGACCTCGAGGAAGACGAACTGTTCACCGGCCACCAAGAATTCGACCGTGGCGATGCCGCGGTAGTCCGCCTGCGCACACAGCCGGGCCGCGGCCCGGTGCAGCTCACGGCGAAGTGTCGGGGAAATAGCCTGTGCCGGTGCGATTTCGATCAGCTTCTGGTGGCGCCGCTGAATGCTGCAGTCCCGGTCGCCGAGTGCGAGCGCGCGACGCCGGCGTTGCGACGATCTGCACCTCGATATGGCGGGCGTCGGCCAGATGCGCCTCGGCGAACAACGCCGGGTCGCCGAACCCGAGTTCGGCTTCGGCGGCGCACTGCCGATAGGCGTCGTCGATCTGCTCGGCGCTGTGGACGATTCGCATGCCGCGACCGCCGCCGCCGGAAAGCGCCTTGATCACGATCGGGCCGCCCTGGGCGGTTGCGAAGGCGCGAATCTCGTCGACGCTGCTCGGCCCGTCGGTGGCAGGCAGCACCGGCACGCCGGCCGCCGTCGCCGCCCGTCGGGCCGATGACTTGTTGCCGAACAGGTCGAGCGCGGCGGCGTCCGGCCCGACGAACGTGATACCCCGCGCCCGCGCACGCCCGGGCAAACTCGGGCTGTTCGCTGAGAAACCCGTAGCCGGGATGAATCAGTTCGGCGCCGGAATTCTTGGCCGCCGCCAGAATCGCCGCGTGGTCCAGGTAGGCGGCCGGTCCGGCGCCGGGCAGAGCGATCGCTTCGTCGGCCGCGTGAACGTGCGGGCTGTCGGCATCGTCCTCGGCGTACACAGCGACCGTGCCGAGCTCCAACTCGGTTGCGGTGCGGATGATTCGGAGCGCGATCTCACCGCGGTTAGCGATCAGCAGGCGCGTCACGTCCGGCCTTCGTCGAGGTCTCTTCTCTCATCCCGATCACATCATCCGCTACTGCATTCTGGGACTACGGCCAGCGTCTCCAACGATCTTCCATCATATGCCGCAACCGTTCCTCGTATACACCTTTATTTCGTTGCCGGTCATTTCCTCCATGTTGATCATCACCAGGAGACTAGGCTTTACATGCCGCTATACTATGTCCCGTCATTGAGTCATCGTTTCGACCACACTACTTAGCCCAACATCCTCATCTATCTGGGGCGACGACATCGGTCATATCAACCTCAGTTGCTACAGCGACGGACTGATGGGCTACCGCACGCCCAACATCGATCGCATCGCCGCCGAAGGCGTGCGGTTCACCGACTACTACGGCGTAGCAGAGCTGCACTGCCGGTCGCGCAGCCTTCATCACCGGCCAGAACCCGTACCGCACCGGCTTGACCAAGGTGGGCATGCCCGGGGCGCCGCTCGGCCTGCAGGCCGAGGATCCCACCATCGCCACCGCGCTCAAGGCCCAGGGCTACGCCACCGGCCAGTTCGGCAAGAACCACCTCGGCGACCGCGACGAGTCCCTGCCCATCATGCACGGCTTCGACGAGTTCTTCGGCAACCTCTATCACCTCAACGCCGAGGAAGAGCCCGAGCTGCCCGACTATCCCAAGGATCCCGGAGTTCCGCAAGAAGTTCGGTCCCCGCGGCGTCCTGCACACCTGGGCCAACGCCGACGGCACCCAGCGCATCGAGGACACCGGTCCGCTCACCAAGAAGCGGATGGAGACCTGCGACGACGAGTTCCACGACGCCGCCGTCGACTTCATCAAACGCCAGAACGAGGCCGATACTCCGTTCTTCGTCTGGTTCAACTCCACCCACATGCATTTCCGCACCCACACCCGAGCCCGAGAGCGTAGGCCGCGCAGGGCGGTGGCAGTCGCGCTACCACGACACGATGATCGATCACGACGAGATCGTCGGCGACCTGCTGGATCAGCTCGACGAGCTCGGCATCGCCGAGAACACGATCGTCATGTACTCCACCGACAACGGCCCGCACATGAACAGCTGGCCCGACGCCGGCATGACCCCATTCCGCAACGAGAAGAACTCCAACTGGGAGGGCGCCTACCGCGTCCCGGCGCTGGTGCGCTGGCCCGGGCACATCCCGGCCGGCTCGGTGCTGAACGGCATCGTCAGCCACAACGACTGGTTCGTCACGCTGCTTGTCGTCGGCGGGCGTTCCCGACATCGCCGAGCAGCTGCGCGCGGGCACCGACCTCAACGGCACCACATACAAGGTGCACCTCGACGGGCACGACCAGTTGGCGTACATCACCGGCGAGTCTGACGAGAGCCCGCGCCAGCACTTCTTCTACGTCTCCGACGACGGCGACCTCACCGCAATTCGATTCGACAACTGGAAGTTCGTCTTCCTCGAGCAGCGCTGTACGGGCACCCTGCAGATCTGGGCGGAGCCCTACGTTCGAACTCCGCGTGCCCGAAGCTGTTCAACCTGCGGACCGATCCCGTACGAGCGGCCGACATCACGTCGAACACGTACTACGACTGGATGCTCGACCACATCTTCCTGTTCGTTCCCGCTCAGGCTGTACGTCGCGAAGATGCTGCAGACGTTGGTCGAGTTCCCACAGCGACAGAAATCTGCAAGCTTCAGCCTCGACCAGGTGATGGCCAAGTTGCAGGACGCCACTACCGGCAGCAGCTAAGTGGATGCGACGCTACGCAAATACCTGTTCCCGCTTAGCCCCCACTTCACCGGAGGACGAGTAGCTTCATTGCTCGCAGCTATCTGAAGGGAAAAGGGCGATTAAGAGCCACATCTTCGCAGGGCTGGCGGCTCTCTGCTTGGCGCCGGAAAGCTGTGTGGTGAACAGCCGCTCATCCAGGTATCTAGCCTGACCTACGCCCGTGTCGTCTCGCCTTCAACGACCCACCGACGCACATCGACGATTGATTTAGCCCCACTTCGGTAAGGACACGATGACGAAGCGCTACCTGATCGCAGCCGTTGGGGCCGCTCTGGCGACCGCCGGGCTGACCGCCACGGCGCCCCGGCACGGCGCCGGATGTATCAACCCCGGGCCTGCGTGGCACAGATGTGCGACAGCCCCGTCGACACCGACGGCATGTGGGAACGGTGCCTGACCTCCTACCCCGGAGGACCGCTCAACCCCGCCGAGGTCGACTGCTACACGATGAGCGCAGGCGACCCCCCGAAGGAGGCCGACCCCATCGTGGCCACTCCCCCAACACACATCGACCCGTGATTTTTACCGTGGCCCGCACCTGACGCCTGGGGTAATTTCGGCGAGTGTCACTCAACCGTCGCAAAGTCCTAGGTGGGGCGGGCCTGGCCGGCGCGGCAGCCGCGGCCGGCGTGGGCGTCGATCACTTGGTCTCCGGGCTATCGCACCGACAAGGAAGTGTCGCTGGCCGACGATGCCGCACGCTTTGGCGATCCCCGCCTGCCCGATGAGACCATCACCTCGCAACTCCCATCTGTTCCATCTCGGCGAGTCACCGCTCAGCAGCTTCGACGGCGGCTCCTTCCGGCAGGCCGACGAAGAGAATTTCCCGATCCTCAAGGGTCAAGAGGCCAGCATCGTGTTGCTGACGTTGCAGCCCGGCGGTATCCGCGAACCGCACTGGCATCCCAGCGCATGGGAGATCAACATCGTCACCAAGGGCGTCGCCAGCTGGTCCCTGGTTGACGGGAACGGCAACCACGAAAGTTTCGATCAGAAGGCCGGCGACGTGGTGTTCGCCCCCCAGGGTTCGTTCCACTACTTCGAAAACCGCGGCACCGACGACATGAAGATCGTCATCGTGCAGAACACCAGCGCGCCCGAAGCCAAGGACAACATCGGCATCGGCGAGTCGATCAGCAAACTGCCGCCTCGAGTTCTGTCCGCCATCTTCGGCGTTCCCGAGAAGACGTTCGACTCGTTCAAGAAATTCGACAAAGCGATCATCGTTCTGCGACGGCACTAGGAAGATTCGATGACTGATGACGCTGAGCGCTTCGGTGATCCCCGGATACCCGCTGAGACGATCACCTCGAGATCGCACCTGTTCGAGCTCAGCGCCCTGCCCGCAGCCACCTACGACGGTGGGTCGCAGCAACAGGCACACGAACAGAATTTCCCGATACTCACCGGTCAAGAGGCCAGCATCCAGCTGATCACGTTGCAGCCCGGCGGTATTCGCGAACCGCACTGGCACCCCAGCGCGTGGGAGATCAATCTGGTCACCAAGGGAGTCGCGAGCTGGGTCCTGATCGACGGCAACGGGAACCACGAGAGTTTCGAGGCCCGTGTCGATGACCTGGTGTTCGCGCCTCAGGGTTCGCTGCATTACTTCGAGAACCTCGGCACCGAAGATCTGGATGTGCTGATCATCCAGAACTCCAGCGCATCAGAGGACAAGGACAACATCGGCATCGGCGAGTCGTTGAGTCAGCTTCCGCCGCAAGTGTTGTCCGCCATCTTTGGCGTGCCCGCCGACACGTTCAACTCGTTCAAGAAGTTCGACAACGCGATCACCATCCTGCGCCCGCACTGACACCGGACACGGGTCACCCCATCAGCGTCGCGGCGAGAGTCCCGCCCAGCTCGTAGGCCCGCTCGCGGACGCCGGCGTCGATCGCGCCGGTAATCTCCAGTGCATCAGCGACTTTGGATAGCGCCAGCCCGGTGACGACCTTCTCCACCGACGCCACCGCGCCGACGGTGTCGTCGTTGCCGTGCACCCACAGGCCGTACGGCCGGCCCGCCACGTGATCCAGGCTCGGGTAGTACACCGTGTCGAAGAAATGCTTGAGTGCCCCGGACATGTATCCGAGGTTGGCCGGCGTACCGAACAGGTAGCCGTCGGCGTCGAGCAGGTCGGTAACGGTGGCCGCCAGCGCGGGCCGTGCCAGCACGTCCACGCCATCGATGTCGGGGTCGTTGGCCCCGGACAGCACCGCCTCGAGGATCTCGCGGGTGGCCGGTGACGGAGTGTGGTGAACGATCAACAGCGTCTTGCTCATTCACGCCCCCGCGATGCTCGATGTAATCCGACGGCTTTCTTCATCGCTTCCCGGGCGCCGCTCCGGTCGCCCGCGTAGTCGTAGGCGCGAGGCCGGCTGCGCGACCATCAGCTGGATGCGCACACCGCGCCACATCGGGGTCATTGCAGATTGAGTAGCGATTCGATTCCTATTGTGAGGCCAGGATGTTCGGCGACCCGGCGAACCGCGAGCAGTACGCCAGGCACGAACGACGTGCGGTCGATGCTGTCGTGCCGGATCGTCAGTGTCTCCCCCAGCGTGCCGAACAAGCACTTCCTGGTGCGCGACCAGCCCGGCCAGCCGCACCGAATGCACCGGCACGCCGTCGACGTCGGCGCCGCGGGCACCGGGCAGGCTTGTGCTGGTGGCATCTGGATTGGGCGGCAAGTCTTTTCGCGCTTCGGCGATCAACGCGGCGGTCCGGGCAGCGGTGCCCGACGGCGCATCGGCTTTGTGCGGATGATGCAGCTCGATCACTTCGACCGACTCGAAGAACGGCGCGGCCTGCTTGGCGAAATGCATGGACAACACCGCCCCGATGGCGAAGTTGGGTGCGATGAGCACCGAGACGCCCGGCTTGGCGGCCAGCCAGGACCGAACCTGTTGCAGCCGTTCGTCGGTGAAGCCGGTGGTTCCCACGACGGCGTGAATGCCGTTGTCGATCAGGAATTCGAGGTTGGCCATCACGACGTCGGGGTGGGTGAAGTCGATGACAACCTCAGTGTTGTTGTCGGTCAACAGGCTCAGCGCATCACCGGCGTCGACTTGGGCGGACAGGGTCAGATCGTCGGCGTCCTGCACCGCCTGCACCATCGTCGTTCCGACCTTGCCCTTGGACCCCAGCACAGCTACCCGCATGGCATCACCCTAAAGCGTGCCGACTTTGTCCACAGTTGGGCCTTTATCCACAATCGCCGTCAATGGGCCGTCTCGGCGGCGCCACTTACCGGCGACTCGGAATATTGTTTCGAACATGCATTCGATGTCCGCGGTTTTCGACACGCTCGATGCCGCCGTGACCGCACTGACCGAGCTGGATTTTGCCGCCGCCGACCCCACCACTCGCCTGCGCGCACTCGAACGCCTCGAGGCGGCCCGACGTCGTCAGCTGGTTGCCGGCCACGACATCCTCGCCGGTCTGGCCCACGAGGATCCGGCCGACGTGGGCGGACCGGTGCTGAAGGTGATCGCGGATTGGCTCCGGATCAGCTGCGCGGAGGCCCGCCGCCGTCTCCGCGACGCCGAACAGCTGATGCCCCGGATCACGATCACCGGCGAAACGTTGCCTCCGGAACTGCCCGCGACCGCGCGGGTCTGGCGGGACGGGCTACTCGACCCGCAACACCTCAAGGTGATCCAGACGTTCGTACGTGACTTGCCGGCAGACACACCGGACGACACCGTCGAAGATGCCGAGCGATTCCTGGCCCAGCAGGCGAGCAAGCTTCGGCCCGACCAGTTGGAGAAGGTGGCGAACCGGTGCGCGGTGCTGATCAATCCAGACGGCAAGTTCACCGACGTCGACCGGGCGCGCCAGCGCGGCTTCACCTGGTCGCCGCAGCGCTCCGACGGAATGAGCATCGGCAAGCTGGTCGCTTCCCCTGAGCTACGGGCCAACCTCGACGCCTGGCTGGCCCGGTTCGCCGCCCCGGGCGCGTGCATCTCCGACGATGAAAACATCTGCGCCACAAACGGACCCGATATCCGAAGCCATGCTCAGCGGCAGCACGACGCGCTCAATGCACTGGTACGCGGTCAACTCGGTGATCCGAAACTCGGAGTGCACAACGGACTGCCGGTGACGGTCGTCGTGTCGACCACGCTGCAGGAACTCAGCTCCGGTGCAGGGCAGGCAGTGACCGGCGGCGGAACGGTGCTGCCCATGCGCGACCTCATCCGGATGGCTGGCCGCGCGTACCACTACCTGGCAGTATTTGATGGCCATCAGAACCGGCCGCTGTATTTGGGGCGGGCCCGCCGGATAGCCTCAGCGGACCAGCGACTGGTCCTCTACGCGAAAGATCGTGGCTGCACCTCCCCGGGCTGCGATGTCCCCGCATATTGGACCGAAGTTCATCACGACGACGACTGGGCCCGCGGCGGCCGGACAGACATCAACCGGTTGACGCTGGCTTGTAAGCCTGACCATAGAATGGTTGACAAAGGCTGGCGGACAACAAAACTCGAAAACGGTAATACCCAGTGGATTCCGCCGCCGCATCTCGATCACGGCCAGGCGAGAGTCAATGACTATCATCATCCGGAACGCTTTTTCAGCGAGAGGCGCTCGCGCGAGTGAGCCCTTCGACTTTCGCAGTCGTCACCGTGCGTTCACCCGAAAGAATGACCAAACGCGCACGAAGCCAGAAGCTCCTGTGATACCCACCAACAGGTGCTCGACGCACTGACCAGCTCCACGAAAGGAACCGGATCATGACGATCACACGCGGTTTTGCCGCCGGTGCGCTGTTCGCCGGTCTCGCCCTGGTATTTACGGCTCCCGTGGCCTCGGCGGACCCGCTCGACGGCCACTACATCGAGACCGAGACCTACCCGGACGGTCACTCGGTGCACGACGACTGGTTCATCGCCCCGTGCGGTGACGGGTGTGTCTCCATCAAAGATCTCGGCGAGGCGCATCTGGTCGACGGGCAGTGGACGCTGGACGGTAAGGGTGGCGTGTCCTGCGAAGAAGGCGGCGACGTTCACGACGCCATCGCCTTCCACTATTCCTGGGACGCCAACACGCTGGACGGCACCGTCCAGATCACCAATAACGTGGCTGCCTGTGGCAACCCGCAGGGTTACCAGGAGACCAACAAGCTGCACCTGGCGCGGGCGACCTAGGCGTCGATCACCACGCGGCCACCGGTCGCGCGGGAGACACACACCAGCATCTCCCCGTCGGCTTCGGCGGTGCGACCGCGACGGTCAACCTGCCCACCGAGCACCTTGACCTTGCAGGTCCCACAGAAGCCCTGCCGGCAGGAGTGCGCCGCTGTCGGGTCGTCGTCGAGCATCACGTCCAGCGCCGAGCGGTTGGCGGGGACGTCGAGCACGCGCCGGGAACGAGCGAGTTCGAGTTCGAACGGGATTCCGTCGACGACCGGTGGCGGGCTGAAGCGCTCGTAGTGCAGCGGTGCGCTGGCGTGCTCGTCGCGGGCGATACGCACCGTTTCCAGCATTCCGGTGGGCCCGCACACGTACACCGCGGTGGTCGGTGTGGCATCGATCAGCAGATCTTCGGCGGTGGCGAGTCGCCCACGCTCGTCGTCGGCCCATATGGTGACCCGACCGGGATCCAGCGACGTCACTTCGTCCAGCAGAGGCATGTATTCGCGGCTGCGGCCGGCATAGATTGCGCGCCAATTCATTCCGCGTTGATGCGCGGCCCGCATCATCGACAGGATGGGAGTCACGCCGATCCCGCCGATGACGAACAGCACGTCATGCTCGTCGCCGCCGAGATAGAAGGCATTGCGCGGACCTTCGAATACCAGGGAGTCGCCGACGGCGAACGCTTCGTGCATCTCGATCGACCCGCCGCCGCCGTCAGCGATGCGGCGCACCGCAATTCGGTAGTCGGTGCGCCGGCCGGGCGGCCCGCACAGCGAGTATTGGCGGCGACGGCCGGATGGCAGCTGCACATCGACATGGCCGCCGGGCGTCCAGGACGGAAGCAGGCCACCGTCGGGGTCGGCGAACGTCAACGCGACCACGTCCGGGCTGAGCGGCTCGCGTTTGGTGATCACCGCCGTGTGGGTGCGACCCACCGGCACCACGCGGGACGGCTTCCACCGGCTCGCCGAGGAGAACCCGCTGAGCACGGTGGCCAGGCCCCAGATCGCCGTGTAGAGCCGGTCGCGTTGACGGCGACCGTAGATGTCTGCGGGTCTGCTGGCCCAAATGCTCTGCGACACAAAAACCTCAGCGCCCTTAGGGCCGTATGTCGTATCGGGCCAACAGCCTGATCAACGAGGGACTGATTCGCCGCAGCGCATAGCCGACGCGTGACTCCGCCGCGATCGGCAGTACCGGCGGGCCACTCTTGACCGCCTTGACGATCGCCTTGGCGGTCGCCTCGGGCGTGTAGTTACGGCGGCGGTAGGCGACGTCGGCCTTGTGCCGGGCGCTCTCCTGTTCGTCGGACGTCATCCCGGCGTAGACCGTGCTCTTGGCGATATTCGTGTTGACGAATCCCGGGCACACCGCTGTGACGGTGATGCCGTCGTCGGCCAGGTCGGCGCGCAACGATTCGCTGAATGCCAGCACCGCGGCTTTTGTTGTGCCGTAAGCGATCATCGACTTCGACGGAAGAAAAGCTGCGGCCGAGGAAACGTTGATGATGGTGCCGCCCTGACCGCGGTCGACCATCTGAGCCGCGAACGCCCGGCTTCCGTTGAGCACGCCGCGCAGATTGACCCCCAGGATGTTGTCCCAGTTCTCGGGTGTGGTCTCCAGGAATCGGCCGGCCATCCCGATCCCGGCATTGTTCACCAGGATGTCGACCACGCCGTAGTCGCTGTTGACCTGTGCGGCAAGCGCATTGATCGCGGCTTCATCGCTGACATCGGCCTGATACGCCGCGGCACCGGCGCCGGCTTCGCGGACCGCGGCGGCGGTGTCCTGTGCCGCGGCCAGATCACGGTCGACGATCACGACGGTGTCGGCGCCCTGACGGGCCAACTCGACCGCGGTGGCACGACCGATACCGGCGCCCGCTCCGGTGACCAACGCGAGTTTGCCCCGGACGTCGCGCGGTCCGGTCTGCACGGCGCTTGCGGCGGCCAACGCAGCGCCGCTGACATGACGGTCGATCCATTCGGCGGCCAGTCGCGCGATGACGTCCGGACGTGCGGTCACCACCCAGTGGCCGCCCTCGATCGGAACAACTCTGCTGCCCAACGGGATCGAACCGGTGAACCGCTGCAGCGCAGGCGTGACGAACATGTCCATCCGCGGCACCAGCACCTGAACGGGAACGGTGGTGTCGGGCAGCTTTGCCCCCGGCGCCATGAAAGGACCGGGCATGTTGGCGCGGTACAAGTTGAGCCCGTTGACGTAGTCGCCGGTCGAGCGGACCGGGTCGCCGGGGCGGGTCTGGGTGCTGGAATTCCCGATACGACCGCACGCCTCAACAAGTTTCACGCCCACACCCGCGCGGATCAGCAGTTCCGGCAGACCCGGGGTGAGGAAGAACCAGATGTAGCCTGACGCGAAGAACTGCCGGAGCACGTCGACGAGGCCCCGTGGAGTGCGCGCCGACCGCAGGAACTTGCCCGCGTAGTTCAGGTGCGGCCCGGAGATCGAGGTGAACGAGGCCACTTTGCCCATCACCGTCGCGTCAGTGACCGCGGCCCAGGTTTGGATCGAGCCCCAGTCGTGGGCCAGCAGATGGACGCGACCGACGCCAAGGCTGTCGATGACCACGCCGATATCGGAAACCAACTGGGAGAAGCGGTAATCGGAGCGGGCCGCCGGGCGTTCGGACTCGCCGGCCCCCCGCACGTCGTAGGCGACGAAGTTGTAACGGTCGCCGAGATGCTCGGCCACGCCGTCCCACAGGTGGTGGTTGTCGGGATAGCCGTGGATGGCCAGCACGGTCGGCCGTTGCGGGTCGATCTCGGTATACGCGTGCACCGCCAACGCGATGCCATCCGAAGCGGTCACGGTGGTGCGGGTCGGCACATGGGAACTACCAGCCGGTGCGATGGTCATGGGATCCTCTCGGCTCAGTGCGAGGCGCGGGCGGCCGGCGAGATCGCCAGGTAGTCGACCGCCTTCTCCACCCCGCCCAGCTGCGAGGGATGGAAGCGGGGCAGGTAGTAGGCGCCGATGACCCGGATGAAGCGCAGCGGGCCCGGCATCAATCCGCGTCGCGCGGCAATGAAGTAGTCACGCCAGCGCGGCTTGGCTCCGGTCGGCACGTGCGGGTCGATGGAGTACATGAACCGGACTCCGCGCACCCACATCAGGAACATCATCGGCGTCACGACCAGTTGAGTGCGGACCTGACGCCAGTAGCCGGCCCGCAGATGCTTCATCAGGTCGAAAGCCACAGCTTTGTGTTCGACCTCTTCGGCGCCGTGCCACCGGAGCATGTCCAGCATCACCGGGTCGGCCCCGATCGCGTCGAGTTCGGGGGTGTTGAGGATCCATTCGCCCAGAATCGCGGTGTAGTGCTCGATTGCCGAGACGATCGCGACCCGCTCGAGTAGCCAGCTGCGCTGCCGCCGCACGCTCCACGTCGGCCGGTCGCCCAAGAGCTTGGCGAACAGCCAGGTCATCTGGTCGGTGAACGGCGTCACGTCGATGTCGTTGGCGGCGAAGTACTCCTGCACGCCGGTGTGC
This sequence comes from uncultured Actinomycetota bacterium, assembly GCA_963796825.1. GTDB lineage: Bacteria > Actinomycetota > Actinomycetes > Mycobacteriales > Mycobacteriaceae > Mycobacterium. The sequence goes on along the minus strand of CAWCNE010000001.1, from coordinate 104,654 downwards.
GCCTGAGCGTGCATCGCCTCCTGGCCGATGAAGCCCTGCACGTCGAGGCGCAGCTGGTCGTCCTTGATCAGTGGGAGTGCCTGCTTGAAGAGGTCGACGAAGAACTCCTCGCCGGCCGGCAGCAGCAGGTGCAGCACGTTGAGCATGTGCGTGGTGAACGGCTCGTTGGGTACGTAGTGAAACGGCAACTTCGCCCAGTCGAAGGCGACGTCGCGCGCTTCGAGGACCAATCGCTCGTGATCGAGCCCGGTCCCTTGACCTTGCAGGTGCGGACCGACAGCTTCGTCGTTGACCGTGAACATTCGCAGCAGCATACCCGGTACCGCTGGTATCAGGAATACCACGCGGTCAGACCGGCGCGGCCCCCCGCAGGTGTTCGAAGATCAGTGACGTCTGGGTGCCCGCGACGTCGGCGTCGGCGTTGAGGTTCTCCACGACGAACGAGCGCAGATCCTCGGTGTCGCGCGCAGCAACGTGCAGGATGAAGTCGTCGGTACCGGCCAGGAAATAGACGTCCATCACCTGGGGGCGGTGACGAATCTGCTGGATGAAGTCGCGGATCTTGCCGCGGGAGTGCGACTGCAGGCTGACCGAAATCATGGCCTGCAGCGGCAATCCCACCGCGGCCGGATCGATGTCGGCATAGAAGCCGCGGATGACACCCGCCTCGAGCAATCGACGAACGCGGCCGTGACAGGTCGATGGAGCGATGTCGAGTTCTTCCGCCAGTGCGCTGTTGGTCATCCGCGCATCGGCATGCAGCAGGCTGAGAATTCTTCGATCGACATGGTCCAGATCCATGGCCCGAAGATCCTTCGACGTCGCCCGCGTGCGCTGCGTATATTCCGTATTTACTTCAGCCATTGGCAAATAATACTGCTGTGTCTTCGTCATCTTTGCTTATTACGCGAATTTTCTTCACAATTGAGAACATGCGTGTTGGCATCCCAACCGAAGTGAAGAACAACGAATTCCGAGTGGCGATCACCCCCTCCGGTGTCGCCGAATTGACCCGACGCGGGCACGAGGTCGTCATCGAGGCGGGCGCTGGCGAAGGCTCGGCAATCACCGACAGCGATTTCAAGGCCGCCGGCGCGCAGGTTGTCTCCACCGCCGAGGCCCTGTGGGCCGACGCCGACCTGATCCTCAAGGTGAAAGAGCCGATGCCGCTCGAGTATTCGCGGATGCGGCGCGGCCAGACACTGTTCACCTATCTGCATCTGGCAGCGTCGCGATCATGCACCGAGGCGCTGCTGGCCTCGGGCACCACCTCGATCGCCTACGAGACCGTGCAGACCGCTGACGGTGCTCTGCCGCTGCTGGCACCGATGAGCGAAGTCGCCGGTCGGCTGTCGGCGCAGGTCGGCGCGTATCACCTGATGCGCACGCACGGCGGTCGAGGCGTGTTGATGGGCGGCGTGCCCGGCGTCGAACCGGCCGCGGTGGTGGTCATCGGCGCGGGGACCGCCGGCTACAACGCCGCCCGAGTCGCTCACGGAATGGGCGCGGCGGTCACCGTCCTCGATGTCAGCATCAACAAGCTGCGCGAGCGTCGACCACGCGTTCAGCGGCCAGGTGCAGACCCGCTACTCGACGGCCCTGGAACTGGAGGAAGCTGTCAAGCGCGCCGACCTGGTGATCGGCGCCGTGTTGTTGCCCGGCGGCAAGGCGCCGACCTTGGTGTCGAATTCGCTTGTCGCTCAGATGAAGCCCGGTGCGGTCCTGGTGGACATCGCCATCGATCAGGGCGGCTGCTTCGAAGACTCGCGACCGACCACGCACGACGACCCGACTTTCGCCGTGCTGGACACGGTGTTCTACTGCGTGGCGAACATGCCCGCAGCGGTTCCCGCGACGTCGACGGTTGCGCTCACCAACGCGACCATGCCGTATGTGATCGACCTTGCCGACCAGGGTTGGCGAGCCGCCTGCCGGTCGAATCAGGCCCTCGCCAAGGGACTTTCGACACATGACGGCGCGCTGGTGTGCCAGCGGGTCGCCGCCGACCTGGCGCTGCCATTCACCGACCCGGCGCCGATGCTGGTCTGACGTCGGGGTTCGTGCTACACAAGCCGCGTGACTTCACTCGCCGATGACACCCGATGGATGGATGCGGTCGAGCAGGCCGCACTGGTGGCTCGCGGTGAGGTAAGTCCGCTGGAGTTGCTCGACGCGGCCATCGAGCGGATCGAGCGCATCGATCCGGCGCTCAACGCGGTCGTCATCCGCTGGTTCGATCATGCGCGCGACACGGCGCGAACTGAGCTGCCCGACGGGCCATTTCGCGGAGTGCCGTTTCTGATCAAGGACCTGTTCGCCGGCTACGCAGGTCAACCGATCACCAACGGCAACCGGGCACTCAAGAAGGAAGGGGCGATCTCGGCGGCCGACACCACCTTGGTGAGCCGCTTCCGCGATGCCGGCCTGGTGATCGCCGGCCGGACCAACAGCCCCGAATTGGGCAGCGTGCCGACCACCGAGCCGCTGGCCTGGGGCGCCACCCACAACCCGTGGGACACCAGTCGTTCGCCGGGCGGCTCGAGCGGCGGCTCGGCGGCCGCCGTCGCCAGCGGCATGGTGCCGTTCGCGCACGCCAGCGACGGCGGCGGCTCGATTCGCATTCCCGCGTCGTGCTGCGGACTGGTCGGACTGAAGCCCAGTCAGGGCCGGATCTCGCTCGGACCGGTCCGCGACGAAACCGCACTGTCAGTCGAGTTGTGCGTCAGCCGCACGGTTCGTGACACCGCAACACTTCTCGACGCGGTACGCGGACCCGCCATCGGCGACACGGTGATCGCGCCGGCTCCCGCTCGCAACTACGTCGACGAGCTCGGCGCCCAACCGGGCCGGTTGCGGATCGGCCTGCTCGACCATCATCCGCAGGGCGGGGCGGTGGCGCCCGAATGCGCGGCCGCGGCCCGCTCCGTCGCGACCCTGCTCGAATCCATCGGTCACACCGTCGAACAGGCGTGGCCGAAAGCGTTGGAGGACACATCCTTGCGCGTGCACTTCGCCGCGCTGTGGTGCACCAACATGGGCGTCGGGCTGAAACGGTTCGAAGAACAGATCGGACGGCCGCTCACCGCCGACGAATTCGAGCCGATGAACCGGGTGCAGGCGGACGTCGCAGCGCATTTCACCGCTGTGGACTATGCGATGGCGTTCTCCGCTGCGACCCACTTTCGCCGCGCCCTGCAGGCCTGGTGGGCCGACGGGTGGGATCTGCTGCTGACCCCCACGGTCGCCGAGCTTCCGGTACCACTCGGCACTTTCGCGAACGACCCGGACAATCCGATGGCAGCCGTCGAGCGCGCATTCCAGTTCATCCCGTTCACCCCGCCGTTCAACATGAGCGGCCAGCCCGCGATCAACGTGCCGGTCGAGTGGACCGACGCCGGCCTGCCGGTCGGGGTGCAACTCGTGGCGGGCTATGGGCGCGAAGATGTTCTGCTGCAGGTGGCCGCCCAACTGGAATCCGCCAAGCCCTGGGCGCACCGCACGCCACAGGTCTAGATGTGGCCGAGCTTGTCGACGATGTCTTTGGTCGGCGCGGCGACGGACTGTCGATATGCGGTCCCCGCCCACAGGTTGGTGCCGTGCGGGTCTTCCAACTCGACCGCGGCCCGGCGGATCGGCGACGTCATCTGGTTGACCTCGGGATAGCCAAGCGGCGCAATATGATCCAGCATCCGGGTGAAGTCGTTCGCCAGACCGCGGGCATACCTGCCCGAAAACGCCTTGGTGACAACGGTATTGTCAAATTGCGGATGCCCCAGCGCCGACCGGTGCGCCTCGTTTGTGCCGGCCTCGTCGGCCAGCAACAGCGCAGTGCCGATCTGGGCGGCGGCCGCTCCCCTGCGCAACACAGCGGCGACGTCTTCGGTGGTCCCCAACCCGCCGGCGGCGATAAGCGGAACGTCGTGGGCGTGGCCGATGCGATCCAGCAGCTCGGTCAGCGACGTGGTTCCCGGTTCCATGTCCGGCGCGAACGTGCCGCGATGCCCGCCCGCGTTCGGACCCTGAACAACCAGGCCGTCCGCCCCCGCGGCGACGGCCACCCCGGCCTCGTACGCCGACGTGACGGTGATGTACAGCAGCATTCCCAATGCACCGAACCGCCGCAGCACATCCGGTGACGGCGCACCGAACGTGAACGACACCAACTCGGGCCGAAGGTCGGCGACCACCTCGAGCTTCTGTTGCCAGCCGTCGTCGTCACCGAATTGCGGATAGCCGACTTCGACGTCGTAGTGCTCGGCCAGCTCGTCGAGCGCCTCGGCGTAATGGTCCAGCGCGATGACGTCGGCAACGCTGGGCTGGGGCACGAACAGGTTGACCCCGATCGGGCCGGTGGTCTTTGCGCGTGTTGCCACGATGTCGTTGGCCAGGCGCTCGGCGCTGATATAGCCGCCGGCCAGAAAGCCGAGTCCGCCCGCGTTGGACACCGCCGCGGCCAGCGCGGGTGTGCCGGGGCCGCCCGCCATCGGCGCACCCACGATCGGCACATCGAGATCCCAGAAGCCCAGTACCATCGCGTTACCTCGTCATTGTCCGAAGTTGTTGCGGCAGAGATTTTTTCGACCGGTGCGGTCCGAGAACGGCTGAGCCGTAGGGCTGGGTGAGAAGTCGGCGCGCAATCGCGTTGACCTCGTCCAGGGTGACCTCATCGAGCTCCTGCAGCGTCCGGTCGATGCTTCGGTGCTCAGCGTAGTTGAGTTCGCCACGACCGATGCGGTGCATCCGTGAACTGGAATCCTCCAGGCCGAGCACCAGCCCGCCGCGCAGCGAGCCTTTGGCGATCCGGCATTCCGTCTCGGTGATGCCGTCGCGGCCCACTTCCTCGAGCACATCGGCGGTCACCCGGATCACTTCGGCGAACCGCTCGGGCAGGCATGCGGAGTACACCGACAACGCTCCGGCGTCGGAGAAGGTGTCCAGCGACGAGTACACCGAGTACGCCAGCCCGCGAGACTCCCGAACCTGTTGAAACAAGCGGGAACTCAGTCCGCCGCCGAGCGCGGTGTTGAGCACCGTCAAAGCCCAGCGATGCTTCCAGTGTCGGCCCGGGGTCCGGACTCCGAGAAACACATGGGTCTGCTCGGCATCGCGGTTGACGACGGTCAAACGCGGGCGACCGGTGACCCGGCCGGCGCCTTTGCGCGGCGCTATCGCATGACGCCCCCGGACCAACCGAGGGCCGAAGTGCTCACGCACGAGTGCCACCACGTCGTCGTGGTTTACGTTGCCGGCCACCGCGACGACCATCCGCTCGGGCGTGTAGCGCCGCTGATGAAACGAATGCAGCTGGGCACGCGTCATCGACGACACCGACTGCACGCTGCCGATCACCGGGCGGCCGACCGGGTGATCACCGAACAGCGCCGCCAAGAACTGGTCGGCCAGTGCGTCTTCGGGATCGTCGTCGCGCATCGCGATCTCTTCGAGAACGACGTCGCGTTCCAGCTCGACATCGCTTGCGGCGCAGCGCCCGTTGAGCACCACGTCACTGACCAGGTCGACGGCCAGCGCAAGGTCGCTGTCGAGCACGTGCGCGTAGTAGCAGGTGTGCTCCTTGGCGGTGAACGCGTTCAGCTCGCCGCCGACCGCATCCATCGCCTGCGCGATGTCGACAGCGGTGCGCGTCGGGGTCGACTTGAACAGCAGGTGCTCCAGGAAGTGCGCGGCGCCGGCCACGGTGGCACCCTCGTCGCGCGATCCGACACCTACCCACACCCCTACCGAGGCAGAGCGAACCCCGGGCAGGTATTCGGTGACGACCCGCAAACCGCCGGGAAGTGTGGTGCGCCGGAACGCCGCGGACGGCTCAGAACTGTGCCGGCCGCGGCGTAACGGCTGCGTCCCTGGACTAACTGCTGGCCGTCGCGGCATCGGCAGGCGCGGTCTCCGGGCTGGGCGGCGTGCGTCGCCGTTGCCGGAATCTCCGGCATCCTCGTCCACAAGCACCAGGGAGATCTTGCCCCGCTTGTCGATGTCGGCGATTTCGACGCGAAGCTTGTCGCCGAGGTTCACCACGTCCTCGACCTTCGCGATCCGCTTACCCCTACCGAGCTTGGAGATGTGCACCAGACCGTCGCGGCCCGGCAGCAGCGACACGAACGCGCCGAAATCGGTGGTCTTGACCACGGTTCCGAGGAACCGCTCGCCGGTCTTGGGCAGCTGCGGGTTGGCGATCGCGTTGATCTTGTCGATCGCGGCCTGCGCCGCTTCGCCGTTGCTGGCACCGACGAACACCGTGCCGTCGTCTTCGATCGAGATCTGCGCGCCGGTCTCCTCGGTGATCGAGTTGATCATCTTGCCCTTGGGCCCGATCACCTCGCCGATCTTGTCGATCGGCACCTTGATCGTGGTGATCCGAGGCGCGTACGGGCTCATCTCGTCGGGCTCGTCGATGGCCTCGGCCATCACCTCCAGGATGGTCAGTCGGGCGTCCTTGGCCTGGGCGAGCGCACCTGCCAGCACCTGCGACGGGATCCCGTCGAGCTTGGTGTCCAACTGCAGCGCGGTGACGAAGTCCTTGGTGCCGGCGCACTTGAAGTCCATGTCGCCGAACGCGTCCTCGGCACCGAGGATGTCGGTCAGGGTGACGAAGCGGCGCTCGGTCTTGCCGTCCACCTCGACATCGTCGGACACCAGGCCCATCGCGATGCCGGCGACCGGCGCCTTCAGCGGCACACCGGCGTTCAGCAGCGACAGAGTCGAGGCACACACCGAGCCCATCGACGTGGAACCGTTGGAGCTCAAGGCTTCCGAGACCTGCCGGATCGCGTAAGGGAACTCTTCGATGCTGGGCAGCACCGGCATCAGGGCCCGCTCGGCCAGCGCGCCGTGGCCGATCTCGCGCCGCTTGGGCGACCCGACCCGGCCGGTCTCACCGGTGGAGAACGGCGGGAAGTTGTAGTGGTGCATGTAGCGCTTGGACGTTTCCGGCCCCAGCGAGTCGATCTGCTGAGCCATCTTGACCATGTCGAGGGTGGTCACACCCATGATCTGGGTTTCGCCACGCTCGAACAGTGCGCTGCCGTGCGCCCGCGGGATGACCGCGACCTCTGCCGACAGCGCGCGGATGTCGGTGATGCCGCGACCGTCGATGCGGAAGTGGTCGGTCAGGATGCGCTGGCGCACAAGCTTTTTGGTCAGCGATCGGAACGCGGCGCTGACCTCTTTCTCACGGCCCTCGTAGGTGTCGGCCAGCCGCGCAAGAACTTCGGACTTGAGCTCGTCGGTGCGGCTGTCGCGCTCCTCCTTGCCGCTGATGGTCAGCGCCTTCGCCAGCTCGTCGGTGGCCACCGAGGACACGGCGTAGAAGACGTCGTCCTGGTATTCCGGGAACAACGGGTACTCGGCGGTCTCCTTGCCGGCAGCTTCGTGCAACTCCTGCTGGGCGGTGCACAGCGCGGCGATGAACGGCTTGGCGGCCTCCAGACCCTCCGCCACAACGCTTTCGGTCGGCGCACCTGCGCCGCCCGGCGACGAGCTCGATGACGTTGTCGGTGGCTTCGGCCTCGACCATCATGATCGCGACGTCTGCACCGGCGGACCCCTCGACTTTGCGGCCCGCGACGACCATGTCGAACACGGCGTTCTCGAGCTGCTCGACGGTCGGGAACGCGACCCACTGGCCGTCGATGAGCGCGACGCGGACACCGCCGACGGGGCCGGCGAACGGCAGACCCGAGATCTGGGTCGACGCCGACGCGGCGTTGATCGCCAGCACGTCGTAGAGGTCCTTGGGATCCAGGCTCAGGATGGTGACGACGACCTGGATCTCGTTGCGCAGTCCGGACACGAAGGTCGGCCGCAGCGGGCGGTCGATCAGCCGACACGTCAGGATCGCGTCGGTGGAGGGACGGCCCTCGCGGCGGAAGAACGAACCGGGGATGCGTCCCGCGGCATACATGCGCTCTTCGACGTCGATCGTCAGCGGGAAGAAGTCGAAGTGGTCCTTCGGCGACTTGCTGGCCGTGGTGGCCGACAGGAGCATGGTTTCGTCGTCGAGGTAGGCGACGACGGCGCCGGCGGCCTGCTTGGCCAGCCGGCCGGTCTCGAAACGGATGGTGCGGGTGCCGAAGCTCCCGTTGTCAATGATGGCGGTTGACTCGAACACGCCTTCGTCAATTTCAGCTACAGACATATTCGTCCGTGCAGCCTCTCTGGATTTGTTCAGCTATTTTGCGCAGGCACGCACAACCCGGAGGGTGCCGGGACAAACCCGGAGGACCCTGGAAAGACGCGGAGTCTGGATGCGGCGACGGCCGTCGATCGAAGCTGCCGACCTACCCCCGAAGTGGGGGGTTCGGCAGCCACTACCGAAGACCGCGCGATACAGACTTGTCTTCCTTCGAAGTCCTGTTGTGCCTCGCTGGGACGGTGCGCGCGGATTGCGCACGCCGCACCAGGCTCGGGCCGATGGGCCCAGAACGACCTTGACTCTACACGCCGACCTGGCGATTCCCTACCGCCGCGGCAGGCGAAGGAGCCGGGCCATCCGCCTCCGCCCGGCACCTTCGCCTGGCGAGGAAGCGGGCCGCAGGGCAGCCCGGGAGCACGCAGGGTCAGCGGCGCAGGCCGAGCCGCTCGATCAAGCGAGCGGTAGCGCTCCACGTCGACCTGGGCGACGTACTTGAGCAGCCGACGGCGACGACCGACCAGCAGCAGCAGTCCGCGCCGCGAGTGGTGATCGTGCTTGTGCTTCTTGAGGTGTTCGGTGAGGTCAGAGATCCGCTTGGTCAGCATGGCGACCTGCGCCTCAGGCGAACCCGTGTCCGTCTCGTGCAGGCCGTAAGAGCCCAGGATTTCTTTTTTCTGCTCGGCGGTAAGCGCCACGAAATATCTCCATCAATAGGTCCGCGATCATTGAGCTGAAGGTGCGGCCACCGCGAACTGCAGCACGCGCCGTGTCGCCGGAGGAGTCTAGCAGCGGGCCCGCCTCAGGCCTGAATTAGCTGCTCAGGTGGCCGAAAGCAGGGTCCGCGCGCGGTCGGTGTCATTGCGCATCGCGTCGACCAGATCGCCCACCGAGCCGAACTTCTCCTGTCCGCGGATACGCGCGACGAAGTCCAGCGCGACGTGCTGCCCGTACAAGTCGGCGGCGGTGTCGAGGACGAAAGCCTCGACCGTGCGGGTACGTCCGGAGAAGGTCGGGTTGGTCCCCACCGACACCGCGGCCTGGTAGCGCTCGCCCGGCACCACGCTCCCGGTCACCGGGCCGTGGCCCAAGACGGTGAACCAGGCGGCATAGACACCGTCGGCCGGGATGGCCGAGTGCATCGGCGGTGCCACGTTCGCGGTGGGGAAACCCATCTCGGTCCCCCGCCCGTCACCGCGCACGACCACGCCTTCGACCCGGTGCGGACGGCCCAGTGCCTCGGCCGCGGCAACCACGTCGCCGGCGTCGACACAGGACCGGATGTACGTCGACGAAAAAGTCACGGTCTCGGTGTCAGGGTGTGACAAATGCTCTGCAACCAGCGACATCGCCTCCACCGCGAACCCGAGTCGCGCACCGGCGCTGCGCAGGGTCTCGACCGTGCCCGCGGCCTTCTTGCCGAAGGTGAAGTTCTCCCCCACCACGACTTCCACCACGTGTAGATCCTCGACGAGTAGCTCGTGGACATAACGCTCCGGCGTGAGCTTCATGAAAGCGGTGGTGAACGGCATGACCAGGAAGACGTCGATGCCGAATTCCTCGGCCAACTCGGCGCGCCGGGTCAGAGTCGTCAATTGCGCGGGATGGCTGCCGGGGTGCACCACTTCCATCGGGTGTGGGTCGAACGTCATCAACACCGTCGGCACTCCGCGCGCACGACCCGACTTGACCGCGTGCTCGATCAGCTCAGCGTGTCCTCGGTGCAGCCCGTCGAACACTCCGATGGTGACCACGCATCGGCCCCAGTCAGTGGGGATCTCGTCCTGGCCGCGCCACCTTTGCACAACTCCAGCCTACGGTGCCAGGTAGCGCGTGGTCGTGCGAGAGCCGCAGATCAGATGGAGATTGCTTAAACTTCCGTTGTGCGCCCTGCTGACGAGTCCAACGAGCTCACCGCGGTTGCCCAGGACTATCTCAAAGTCATCTGGAACGCCCAGGAATGGTCGCACGCCAAGGTCAGCACCAAGATGCTGGCCGAAAAGCTCGGGGTGTCGGCCAGCACGGCTTCGGAATCGATCCGCAAACTCGCCGAGCAGGGGTTGGTCGACCACGAGAAATACGGTGCGGTCACCTTGACCGAGTCGGGGCGCCGAGCGGCGCTGGCGATGGTCCGCCGCCATCGGCTGCTCGAGGCGTTCCTGGTCACCGAACTCGGCTACGGCTGGGACGAGGTGCACGACGAAGCCGAGGTGCTCGAACACGCGGTCTCCGACCGGCTGATCGCGCGTATCGACGCCAAGCTGGGGTTTCCACAGCGCGACCCGCATGGCGATCCCATTCCGGGCTCCGACGGCCAGGTGCCGACCCCACCCGCTCGCCAGCTGTGGTCGTGCGCCGACGGCGACGCCGGCACCGTCGCCCGGATATCCGACAAGGATCCCGAGATGCTGCGCTACTTCGACAGCATCGGCATCAGCCTCGACTCCAGGTTGCGGGTGCTCACCCGCCGCGAGTTCGCCGGGATGATCTCGGTCGCGGTGGAATCGGCGGACGGAGCCCCCACCACGGTCGACTTGGGAAGCCCTGCCGCTCAGGCGATTTGGATGGTCGCTCGCTAACGTCCGCGGCGGCGATACTTACTGGGCGGCTCCCCGCGCATGCGGATGAATGCCCGGGTGAATGCGGCGGTCTCGGAGTAGCCGAGCTGGCGGGCGGTCTCTTCGACGGTAAGGCCCGACTCCAGCAACTCCGAGGCGAGCGCGACGCGGACTTCGTCGACCAGCGCGCGGTAACTGGTGTGTTCGGCGGCCAGTCGACGGTGCATGGTGCGTTCGGTGACACAGAATTCCCGCGCGATCACCGCCATGGCCGGCAATTGGCCGGGGTCCCGGATCAGTCGAGTCCGCACCAGGGCGGCCATTCCGCGGCGCTGACGGCGGGCCTGCAGCAAGTCTTCGCACTGCTGCACGCACGCCCGCGCGGTCGCAGCATCGGCAGCGGGCATCGCCAGCCGCAACACCTCGGCAGGAACGGCCACGGTGGAGCGTGCCGACGACGTGTCGATTTCGATTGTCAGCCGGGGAAATTCGAGACGCTCGAGTGGCAATGCGAAACCCGGCAGCTCAACCGTGAGCACCACGTCGGCGTCGAGCTGTCCGATCAGAAGCGGAACCAAGTTGGTGATGGCGTACATGTCGCGTTCGAGCATGAACTCGCGCACGTCGGCGGGAACGTGGCTGTTGTCGAATTCGATGACCGTACCGACGGGGCTGTCCTGTCGGTTGAGCCCCAGGAAGCTCGATGACAGCGAGGCGTAGCGGCAGGCGACGTTGATCGCATCGCCGATGGTCGGACTGGCCAGCAGGGCGTAACCGAGAATACCGGTGTTCGCGAAGTTGTACCGCAGCCCGACGGCGCGGGCGAAGTCGTGCGAATCATCAACGTGGGCAAGGATATTGCGAACCATTCGCAGCTCTTGGCCGGCCTGCACCTCGGTCGCGCTGTCTTCGAGGTCGGCGAGCCTCAGATCGGTGTCTGCCAGACACACCGAAGCGGCGATGCCATGCAGACGTGCCGCCTCCAGCAGGTGCCGGCACGTCGCGGCAGGGCGCGGGACGTCCCATTCGGCGGCGGGCCGGTCTTCGCTGGACAACGGCGGGTCCTGCATGTGTCCGAACGTATCAAATCGGCGTCCGTACGGGTCATTCCAGCGCGCGCTGTGGGTTCGTAGCTTTGCACTATGCCGCTGGATACGACGCTTCGCCGACCCACGCCGTTGCCGCTCAAAGCTGTTCCGCGCCTGCTGCGGACCGCGCGCCACGATATGGTGCCCGCCCTCAACGTGCTGTTCGAGACGACCGGGTCGCCGGCCCGGATGCACGTGCCGGGCGTCGTCGACCTGGTGCTGGTCGACCGCCCCCAAGACGTCGAGCAGATCTTCTTGCGCAAGCAGGACGTCTACGTCAAGGGCGAGGAGTACGACGTGCCTGCGCTCGGTCTGCGCCGGGGCCTGGTGACCAGTCGAGGCGAGCGGTGGAAACGCGACCGCGCCATGCTCACTCCGATGTTCGCCCGGCGCCATCTCGAGGCCTTCACCACCAGCATGGTCAACCAGGCCAACATCATGCTGGACGGGTGGGCATCCCACTCCGACGGTGCACGCATCGACGTGGCGCACGAGATGATGGTGGTCGCACTGCAAATCGCTGCAGAGACGATGTTCGGGACCCACCTGTCGGATGACGAGGTGGCCACCATCGGCGAGGGTCTCACCCAGGCACTCGAAGACATGCTGCGAGTGGGTAATTCACCGGTGACCTGGCTGCTACAGGCATTGCCCGGAGTGGACATGGCTTCTGCCGCCTCAGCGCATTGGCGGGCGCGGCGCATCGCGAGTCGGCTGCGTGAATTGGACGCAGTGATCACCAAACGGATCGAACAGCGCGCCGCGGACTCCAACGACCAGCCCACGGATTTTCTCGGCCTGGTGCTCGCCGCGCGGGATCAAGCCACCGGACAAGGCCTCTCGCGCGCAGAGGTTTTGGAGCAGTCGGCAACGTTCCTGGCCGCCGGGCACGAGACGACAGCGACGGCGATGGCGTGGTTCTGGCATCTGCTGTCGCAGAATCCCGATGCGCGCGCCCGCATGCTCGACGAAGTGGACACCGTGCTCCAGGGCCGCGCTCCTGCGTACGACGATTTCGATCGCCTGCCGTGGACCAGAGCGTGCTTCTCCGAAGCAATGCGCATTCACCCGCCGGTGTATCTGTCGATGCGCAGAGCGACCACTGACGACGATTTGAACGGCTACCGCATCACGGGGGGCACGATCGTGGTGGTCCTGACCCATCGACTGCATCGCAATCCCGACTTCTGGCCCGAACCAGAACGATTCGACCCCGGCCGATTTCTGGCCGGCACCGCCACAGAGCGGCCCAAAGCCGCCTACGCGCCGTTCGGCGGCGGCCGACGCATCTGCATCGGGTTGCAATTCGCCTTGCTGGAGGCGACCATGATCGCCGCAGCAACCAGCCAGCGCTTCGTCTTGGACGCAGCGCCAGGCCACCGGGTGGTCGAAGAGGGCTTTACCACCCTGCGGCCCAAAGGCGGTCTGCCTATGGTGATTCGGCGCCGCACATGAAGGATCGAGTCCAGGTGAACGGGCGCACCGCGGTGATCAGCGGCGCCGCCTCAGGCATCGGCCGTGCGCTCGCGGTGCGGCTGGCCGCGCATGGCTGTGCGCTGGCGCTGAGCGACTGGGACGAGGCCGGACTGAAAGAAACTGCGGCGCTGTTGAATACCCCGGTGATGTGTCGCGTGCTCGATGTCCGCGATCGCGAGGCTCAACTCTGCTGGGCCGACGACGTCGTCGGCTGGGCGCCGGCCCACCTGGGCATGGTGGTCAACAATGCCGGTGTGGTGCTCACCCAGTGGGCCGCGCAGGCCGACTACGACGACGACAAGTGGTTGATGGACATCAACTTCTGGGGCGTCGCACATGGCACGCGGGCGTTCCTGCCATACCTGGTCAAACAGGGTTCGGGGGTGGTCGTCAACATGTCAAGCATTTTCGGGCTGTGCGCCTTTCCCAGTCAAAGTGCCTACTGTGCCTCGAAATTCGCGGTCCGTGGCTATACCGAAGCCGTCCGTCAGGAGCTGCACGAAACTGGTGTGCGGGCCGTGACGGTGCACCCGGGCGGGGTGCGGACACCGATCACCCGCAACGGCCGCATCCGGGTCGATCCGTTGGGAGACCCGGACCTCGAGAAGTTCCACCACAATTTCTCCGCGCTGGCCCTGACCTCGCCGGAGCAAGCCGCCGGAATCATTCACCGTGGTGTCACTCGGGGCCGGGCGCGGATCATGGTCGGGCTCGACTCGCGGTTGACCTACCTCGCCGCGACCGTGATGCCGACCCGCTACGCCGACGTCATGCGCCTGGCCGCTCCGCTGGCGCGCTCTGCGCTGCAGCGGCGACTGCCCTGGCGTGATAGGAGTCCCGGGTAGCGTGATCCACCGCCAGATAAGCCTGCTCGGTACGAGTCACTCGGGAGACGAATCGACGCGGCCGTTCGGGCATCAAAAGGGCGGTACGCAAGAGTAATTGCAGCCGTCGAGGCGCAAAGGACATGCCGCGGTGACTGCGCGCGGCCGCGACCACGGCCGCCGCAATGTCTTCGGGCTCGACAGAGACAAAGTTCTCGATCGCCCTGGGCAGCTGGATGCCGGCGGAGAGTTCGGTGTGCACCACGCCCGGGAGGATCGCGCTGACCTGGATTCGATGCGGGCGCAGTTCTTCGCGCAGCGCGTACGTCAATCCCACGACGCCGAACTTGGTGGCGCAATAAGTGGCCACCCCCGGGAAGCCGGCCACGCCGGCCATCGACGCCACGTTGATGATGGTGCCGCCGCCGCGGCGGATGAAGCGTTCGGCCGCCAGCTTGCAACCCAGGATCACGCCACGCAGGTTGATGTCGATCATCTTGTCTTCCGCGGCCGATGATTCGTCGACGAATTCTCCGGTGAGCATGACACCGGCGTTGTTCACCACGATGTCGAGCGAACCGTGGACACGTGCCGCGTCATCGAGGAACGCCGAAAAGGATTCCGGGACCGTCACGTCGAGCGGGAGTGCGACCACGTCACCGTCGATGTCGGCGGCAACGCGTTTGGCCAGATCGGCGTCGAGGTCGCCGATCGCGACTTTTGCGCCCGCGGCCACAAAGGCTTTCGCGGTGGCCAGACCGATCCCCCGCGCGCCGCCGGTGATCGCCACGACGCGTCCGTTCAATGCCACCTTCATGCCGACCTCACCAGGGTGTCGATGTCGTAATCGTTGATGTCGGGCGTCGCGGCGAGCCGTTGCCGGTACGCATGGGGCGTCCACGGCCACAATTCCGGCAGACCGTCGGCACCCAGATACCAACTGGTGCAGCCTGACGCCCATACCGTGCCCGGCATGGCCCGGCGCATGCTCGCGTTGAACTCGTCGGTGGCGAGCAGAGTGGGTGCGACGTTGTCGAACTCGCCTGCGCGCCAACGCTGGATCCAGCCCAGGATGTGTGCGGCCTGAGCCTCGGCGATCGCGGTCAGCGAGTAGTTGCCGACCGGGCTGTGCGGACCCATCAGCATGAAGAAGTTCGGGAACCCCGGCAGCGCCACACCCAGATACGCCCTGGGTCCGTCGTCCCACAACTGTTGGATGGTCGTGCCGTCGCGACCGACCAACGACATCGGTCGCATGAAGGCGTGGGCATCGAAGCCGGTGGCCAGCACGATGGCGTCCAGTTCGTGAAAAGTCCCGTCGGCGGTGACGATTCCGCGCTGTTCGACATGGTCGATGCCGGAATCGACCAGACGCACGTTGTCGCGCTGCATGGCCCGGTAGAAGCCTGCGGAAACGACCAGCCGCCGGCACATCGGCTGGTAGTCCGGGGTGAGGCGGCGGCGCAGATCGACGTCACGGACGGACCGCAGGTTGGCCCGGCACAGGCTGCTCATCAAGCGCCGCCGCCAACCCGGCCGCACCAGCGCTCCGGCCAACCATTCGAACGCGAGATGGTAGACGTAGTACGCCATCGAACTCAGGATCGGCACCCGGCGATGCATCGGTGCCGACCAGCGGCGATAACGCGGGTTGGGTAGCGGCAGAACCCATTGGGCGCTGCGCTGAAACAGATCGAGGCGCTGCACGGAATCGGCCAGCCCGCACACGATCTGCACGCCCGTGGATCCGGTTCCGATGACGGCGACCCGTTTACCACTGACGTCGACCGCGTGATTCCAACGCGCGGAATGCATGACGGGACCGGCGAATTCGGCCAGGCCGTTGATCGACGGTGTACGTGGCACGCGCAGGACGCCGGTTGCCGCGATCAGGAAGTCGTGCGACATCTCCTCGCCGGCATCGGTGGTCAGGTGCCAGCGTCCCTGGGCGAATCGGGCGTCGACGATCTCGACACCGAAGCGGATGACGTCGTTCAGCTGGTATTAATCGGTCAGCTCGCGGAAGTAGTCGAAGATCTCAGCGACCCGGCGAGAACAACTTGGTCCAGCCCGGATTCATCGCAAAGGTGAACTGGTAGAAGCGTGACGGCACGTCGCAGGACAACCCGGGATAGGTGTTGTCGCGCCAGGTTCCGCCCACGTCGCGGGATTTCTCGTAGATCGTGACGTCGGTGATGCCGGCTTGCCGCAACACGATGGCCTGGCACAGTCCGGACATGCCGGCGCCGATGATGCCCACCGACGGTTGTCGTTGCCGCATCAGCGCGCCTCCGTTCCTTGTCGGCGACACGGATCGCACGGCGCATGCTCGGTAACACCGCCAGCAGACGGTCCGCGAGGAACAGCAACGGCCGCAGGTCGAGCATCGGCCCGACCCACCAGGGCGCGTACACCCGTCGCGCGCGGCGCGCGATTCCGGCGGTGATGGCCGCGGCCGCCGCCTCGACCGGGGCGAGCTTGCCCAGCGGCCCGGGCAATACGACCGCCAGCCCGGACCGGGTCAGCATTTCGTCGGCCAGTCCGGTGTCGATCAACCCGAAATACGCGATGCCGATACCGACTCCGTCGCCGGCGACCTCGATGCGCGCCGCGCGCGCCATCGACTCGACGCCGGCCTTCGACGCCACGTACGCGCTCACCAGCGGTCCCGGTATCACCGCGGCGATCGAGGCCACCACCATCACGTATCCACCGCTGACCTTGAGGTGTGGCAGCGCGGCGTGGAGTCGTGTGGAATGACACCGACCAGGTTGACGTCGATGACTTGGCGCCACTCGGCAGGATCGACGGCGGCGACGGTCGGACCCCGGTCCGGCGATGCCCGCGTTGGCGACCACGACATCGACCGCTCCGAAATGCTGAACCGCGGCGGCACACGCCGCCTGTACCGATTCCGCCGATGTGACGTCGGTCTCGAATGCCGCTGCGGCGGAGCCGAGTTCGTCGACCAGTCGTTGCGCGCCGGACACGATCGCGATCGAGCACCGCAACCCGCGCGCCCGCGGCGACGAGGTCGCGGGCCACCTGCGCGCCGATACCGTGCGCCGCACCGGTGATCACCACGACTTTGTGGTTCAGATTGCGGCTCACCCTCATGACACTATGACCGCCGCGCGCGACGGCGTAATGAGAAAAGCAGACACTGATTTGACACCTTCAGACACGGCGCCGACCTCCTCTTTCGCCTACCTGCCGGCGAGCTGCCTTCGCAGTACCTTGCCGGTTTCGTTGCGCGGCAACTGCTCTAGGAAGACCACGTCTCGCGGGACCTTGTGCCGGGCCAGATGTGCGCGGACGTGCGACTTGACAGCGTCAGCGTCCAAGCCGGAGTCGGGCCGACTGACCACATAGGCGGCCAGCCGTTTACCGAATTCGGCATCGTCGACGCCGATCACCGACGCCTCGACGACGTCGGGATGGTCGGCAAGCAGATTCTCGACCTCCAGCGGGAAGACGTTTTCTCCGCCGGACACGATCATGTCGTCGTCGCGGCCGTCGATGAACCACAGGCCGGTCTCGTCGAAATGCCCGGTGTCGCCGCTAGACAGCAGCCCGTCGACGATCTCTTTGTTACCGCCGTCGGTGTAGCCGGAGAAACTCAGACCACTGGACACGAACACGGTTCCGACCTTGCCGGGCTCGGTGACTCTGCGGCGGTTCTCGTCGTAGATGGCCACCGTGCAACCGACCGGCGGGCGACCGACCGTGCCTGGCGCACGGTGCAATTCGTCCGGCGTGGCGACAGCGGCGACGGCCACTTCGGTAGACCCGTAGAGGTTGTACAGCACCGGACCGAACGCCTCATGGGTGCGACGACAGAGATCGGGTGACAGTGAAGAGCCCGCAGCGAAAAGCACGGTCAGCGATGAGGTGTCGTACTTCGCCAGCACATCAGGCCCCAGGTCGAGGATGCGCTGCAGCATCGTCGGTACCAGCACCACCGCACCGACTCGATAGTCGGCGATTGCCTTGAGCGTCGCCTCCGGGTCGAAGCGGCGCGTCATCACGACGCGGTTGCCCAGGGCCAGACCCAGCGAGCAGGTCGCCAAGCCCGTCGCGTGGAACAGCGGCGCGGCGATGTAGTAGGCGGCGTCACGCGGCCAGGGAATCCGATCGAGTAGCTGGGCAGACTGCAATGGGTCAATTTTGTTGCGCGGCACACCTTTCGGGGTGCCGGTGGTTCCGCTGGTCAGCAACGCCATTCCGCCCGGCCGCCGCGGCGCGGGCAGCGGCGACGTCGTCTGATTGTCGGTCAACTCGTGCTGCCGGCTGCTGGTGAAGCGCAGGGTCCCCGGTGGCAGCGTGGTCGAGGATGTCCTCGAACTCGTCGTCGACCAGAATGCAGCTGACGTTTTCCCGCGCGGACACATCCGCCAATTGCGGGCCGGCGAAGCCGGTGTTCATCAGGACCGTCCGTACCCCGATTTTGTTCGCCGCGCTGACGGTCACCATGACGTCGCGGCTGTTGCGATGCAGTGTCGCGATCACCGCGCCGGCCCGAATTCCCTTGGCCACCAGGCCACGTGCCAATGCGTTGGACGTCTGGTCGAGTTCGCGAAAACTGATGGTGCCGCGGTCGTCGGTGATGGCGGGCGCGTCCCCGTAACGGGCGGCGGCGTGGCCGAGCAGTCCGCCGAACGCGCCATAGCGGCGGATGGCCAGGAACGCCCGCACCGCCTCGTCGGGTCGGCGTAGGTCGACCAGGCCGCGGTGCTGCAGCACTCGGGCCGCGGCCAGTCGGTCGCGGACGCGGGCCAGGCCAGAGACGGCTCACGCGGTGTTGGCCTCGGCGATCGATGCGCGCAGAAAGCGCCCGGCCACCTGCAGGCTGGTGAGTCCTCCGTCGCGCGGCCACAGCCAATAGCCGTGCATCAGACCCGGCCACAACTGCTCGTCGCAGCGACCGCCCAATTTCACCACCTGCTTGGCGAAGGCCTCCGCATCGGCGCGCATGACTTCCCTTGATCCGAAATGTATTTGGATCGGTGGCAAATTGGACAGGTCGGCATTCAACAGATTCAGCCGGGGATCCTGATCATCGTGATTCCCGACATACAACGCGACGGCACGTTTGGCCGTGCGCGGATCCAGCGGCTGGCTGCGGACCCGCGGGTCGGCGATACAGGCCCGGTATGACGGATCGATCAGCGGGCCGAACAATGCGAGTGCCGCGGGCAGCGGGCAGCCCTTCGCTGCGCAGTCGCACGGCAAGTGCGACCGCGAGGTGCCCACCGGCCGAGTCGCCGGCTACGACGATCTTCGCCGGATCGTGCCCCTGTGCCAGCAGCCAACGGTAGGCGGCGAATGCATCGTCTTCGGCTGCGGGAAAAGGATGTTCCGGCGCGAGCCGGTAGTCCACGCTGAAGGTTGGCATGCCGGAGTATTCGGACAGATGCGAGGCGAACCCGCGGTGGGTACGAGACGAGCAGATCAGGTAGCCGCTGCCGTGCAGGACCAACACCACCCCCGCTGCGGCCACGTTCTCCTGGGCATCAGGGGCCCAGACCCACTCCCCCCGAACCGGTGTGGAGACCTGCTTGACCCGGACGCCGGGCACCACCGGGGCGGTGCGGGCAATCAGGCAGTCGGCAGCCGGGCGCAGCCCGGTGAGCAACCATTGTTGCGACACCAGCACATTGAGCATGATGTTGAGGGTCAGCCGCGAGACCGGAACATAGGTCACTCGCTCGACCATGGTGATCGTTCTGCGCCGCAGCACCTTTGCTGTGGAACTGGCCTTCATCCGGCGAGCAGCCCCTTGGCGATGTGTGTCACCTGCACCTCGTTGCTGCCGGCATAGATCATCAGCGACTTCGCGTCGCGGGCGAGCTGTTCGACCCGGTACTCGGCCATGTAGCCGTTGCCGCCGAACAGTTGCACGGCGTCCATCGCGACGTCGGTCGCCGCCTCCGAGGAGTACAGCTTGATCGCCGACGCCTCGGCCAGCGACGGCATCTTGCCGGCCTGGGCCTTCTCCAGGGTCTGGAACACCATGTTCTGCACGTTAATCCGCGCGACCTCCATCTTGGCCAGCTTGAGCTGAATCAGCTGGAACTGGCCGATGTTCTTGCCCCACAGCGTGCGGGTCTTGGCGTAGTCGATGCAGAGCCGGTGACATTCGTTGATGATCCCCAGCGACATCAGCGCGACCCCGAGCCGTTCGGCGGAGAAGTTGGCCCGCGCGCTGTCGCGGCCGTCCCCGCTGGCGTGCTGTTCGGTCTCGCCGAGCAGGCGATCGGGCGAGAGCCGGACGTTGTCGAAGAACAATTCGCCGGTCGGCGACGACATCATGCCCATCTTCTTGAACGGCTTGCCCTGGGCCAGCCCTGGCATGCCGGCGTCCAGCACGAACGTCAGCACCGGCCGGTTGCGCCGGTCGGTGGAGCCGTCGTCCAGCTTGGCGTAGACGATCAGCACGTCGGCGAAGGGGCCGTTGGTGATGAACGTCTTCTGAGCCGTTGAGGATGTAGCTCCGTCTCCGTCACCAGAGCGTCGCACGGTGGTCTTCATCCCGCCGAACGCATCGGACCCGGAATCGGGCTCGGTGATCGCCCACGCCGCGATCTTCTCCAGCGTCATCAGTTCCGGCAGCCAGCGCTCCTTTTGAGCGAGCGTTCCGCGGCTCATGATCGTCGCCGCGCCCAGACCGAGGCTGACACCGACCGCGCTGAGCAGGCCGAGGCTCACCCCGGCGACTTCGGAGACCAGCACCGCGGCCATCGAAGCCTGGGCGCCCAGGCCGGCGAGCCCGCCGGACGACTTCTTGTCGGCGCTCGCGTCTTGCCTGGCCTCCGCTGGGCGCGCTCCTTGTCCAGCATCGTCTTGACCGCTTCGGCGGCGAGCACATCGAGGCCGAATTCGCTGAACAGCTTGCGCGCGATCGGATACGGCGAGATCTCGCCGGTTTCCAGCGCGTCGAGATTCGGCCGGATCTCCTTGTCGATGAATCCGCGGATGGTGTCCCGCATGATCAGGTCGGTGTCGGACCATTCGAACATGTTCTGCTCCTCGACTACTGCGGCAGCCGGGCGGCGATGTCGTCGATCAGCCACAGCCCGTCGGTCTCGATCGTGTCGTCGTCGTGCCAACCCGACAGGGACGAAATCGCACCGCCCTGCACCGCGTACACCTTCCCGGTGATCGGGCACTTCTCGGTGGCCAGGTAGGCCACCAGCGGCGAGATGTTGGCCGGGCTGAACAGGTCGAGCTCGCCTTCCTCGGGTTCGCTCATCAGCGAACCCATGCCGGGCGTGGCCAGCGTGAGCCGGGTCCGCGCGATCGGTGCGATCGCGTTGACCCGCACCCCGTAGCGCTCCAGTTCCTCGGCGGCGATCAAGCGTCAGAGCCGCGATGCCCGCTTTGGCCGAGCCGTAGTTGGCCTGGCCGGCATTCGGCAGTGTCACCCCGGAGCCCGAGGCG
Organism: uncultured Actinomycetota bacterium; assembly: GCA_963796825.1. GTDB lineage: Bacteria > Actinomycetota > Actinomycetes > Mycobacteriales > Mycobacteriaceae > Mycobacterium. The sequence goes on along the minus strand of CAWCNE010000001.1, from coordinate 83,122 downwards.
GTGTTGATCACCGCGGCGTTGGGCTGGTCACCGGCTTTCGATTGCGCCTTCCAGTACGCGGCCGCATGATGCAGCATCGCGAAGTGGCCCTTCAGGTGGACCGCGATCACCGCGTCCCACTGCGCCTCCTCCATGCCGGCGATGAACGCGTCGCGCAGGATGCCGGCGTTGTTGACCAGGATGTCGAGGCCGCCGAACTCGTCGATCGCCTGTTGCACAACGCTTTCCGCGCCGCTCCAGGTGGCGACGTTCTCGGTGTTGGCGACGGCGACTCCGCCGGCCGCGGTGATCTCGTCGACCACCTCATGCGCCGGGCCGGTGTCGGCGCCCTCGCCCTCGTTGCTGCCGCCGAGGTCGTTGACGACGACCTTGGCCCCCTCCTTGGCGAACAGCAGTGCGTGTTCGCGTCCGATTCCGCGGCCTGCGCCGGTGATGACCGCGACCCGGCCTTCTAATGCACCCATCGTTGTGAGACTCCTTGTGTCAGTCGGCCATTTCGGCCAGGCCGTCGGTGATGACCATTTCTTCGCCATCGGCGCGACTTCTGGCCGTTTCGAATGCGTAGCTTGTCGTTCCGTTGGCGCTGCCAGCTCGCCAGATCCTGGTTTCCAGGTCGTCGCCGGGCAGCACCGGCTTGGAGAATCGCACCGCGAACCGCTTGAGCCGGTTGACATCCGAGCCGGCGAGCTCGGTGAGCACCGCCCACGAGGTGAACGCCATGGTGCACAGCCCGTGCGCGATGATCCCGGGCAGACCGGCGTCCCGGGCCACCTCTTCGTCGAGGTGGATCGGCATCGGGTCGCCGGCGGCGGGCGAGTAACGGAAGGTCTGGTCATTGTCGATGTGCTGCACGACCTTGGCCACCGGCGCTTGTTCGCGGAGCTTGTCGTCGAACTTGTGCTCGGGGCTCAGCTCACCGACCGTCTTGCCGACGGTCATGCCCCGCACGAACGTGGTGACGTACTGCTCGTTGACCAGTTCGCCGTCCTCGGTGCGGCATTCGAGCAGGATCGCTGCGCGGGTGCCTTTCTCCAGCCCCTGGTATCCGATCATCTTGCCCCGCGAGACCAGCTTGTCCCCCGGGCGGATCGGCCGGTGGAAGTGGAAGTCCTGCTCGCCGTGGACGATTCGCGGGATAGCCTCGACCGGCATCACGTCGACCGCCGGGGTGAGCAGCGACTCGAAAACGGGGACGATCGCGAACACCGGCGGCGCAACGTCCCCTCTGCGGTGCGCTTCGATCGGGTCGTTGGTGGCCGCGGCGTACTCGGCCAGCCGCTCCCGGGTGACGTCGAACCGCTCGTCGTCGGTCCAGAGGCCCAGGCCTGTGTCGTCGAATTCCAGTGTCTCGGTCATCGACTGAGGCCCTACGCCTCAGACCTCAGCCGACGCCAGCGCGTCGAGCTGGTCGAGCGTCTTGTCGAGTTGCTTGACGCCGTCCTTCTCCACGGCCTTGCCCAGCGCGCCCTTGATCATCGCGCCCTCGAAGTCGCCGAAAACCGTGAAATTCGAACCCTTATCGGCCGGGTCGATGGTGAAGGTGAATTTCGCCTTGACGCCGGCCATCCCGGTTCCCGAGAGCACCAGCTGATCGCGGCGCGTCGACCTTTTCGATCGTCCACTCGATCTTGTTGGCCATCCCCAGCATGACGATCTTGGCCGTCAGCTTGGCGCCTTCGGTCACGGTGTCGGGCGGGCCCTCCAGCCACTTCTCGTGCACGGTGAACCACTTGTCCCAGTTGGCCAGGTCGGTGACGGTTCCCCACAGTGCTTCCGGGTTGGCCGACAGTTCGCGGGTTGCCTCGATGTGTCCCATGATTGCTTCCTCTTCGTAAGTTGTTGCGTGTGGTTAGCGTTCGGCGCGCTGATACGCGGTGACGACGGCGGCGCCGCCGAGTCCGATGTTGTGTTGCAGTGCGGCGGTGACGTTGTCGACCTGCCGCTTGTCGGCCGTGCCGCGCAGTTGCCAGGTCAGCTCGGCACACTGCGCCAAACCGGTGGCCCCGAGCGGGTGCCCCTTCGAGATCAGGCCGCCAGACGGGTTGACCACCCACCGACCGCCGTAGGTGACGTCGCCGTTGTCGATCAGCTTGGCCGCCTCACCCTCGGCGCACAGTCCCAACGCTTCATAGAGCAGAGTTCGTTGGCCGAGAAGCAGTCGTGCAACTCGATCACCTGAAACTCCTCGGGCCCCAGCCCGGACTGGTCGTAGACACGTTGAGCGGCTTGCACATTCATGTGGTAGCCGATCAGTCCCTTGCAGGTGCCGTCGAAGCTGTTGGCGAAGTCGGTGGTCATGGCCTGCCCGACGATCTCCACCGCCTGCCCGGCCAGGCCGTGCTTGTCGACGAACGCCTCGGACGCCAGGATCGCCGCGCCCGGAACCGTCGGACGTCGGCGAGCACTGCAGCTTGGTCAGCGGGTCGTAGATCATCCGCGAACGCCAGGATGTCGTCGAGTGTGTAGGCCTCCTGGAACTGGGCGTAGGGGTTGTTGACCGAATGCTTGTGGTTCTTGTAGCCGATCTTGGCGAAATGCTCTGCGGTGCTGCCGTACTGCTGCATGTGCTCGCGGCCGGCGGCGCCGAACATCCACGGCGCCGGCGGGAAAGAGCACCTCGGAGATCTCGGCCATCGCCATGATGTGCTTGTCCATCGGGTTCGTGCGGTCGTCGTAGGTCGATTCCAGCGAACCGGGCTTCATCTTCTCGAAGCCGAGCGCGATGGTGCAGTCGGCCAGCCCGCCGCGAATCGCCTGCGCGGCAAGGTACAGCGCGGTCGACCCGGTCGAGCAGTTGTTGTTGACGTTGACGATCGGGATCCCGCTCATGCCCAGCTCGTAGAGCGCCCGCTGACCCGACGTCGACTCGCCGTAGACGTAGCCGACGTAGCCCTGCTCGACCGCGGCGTAGTCGATGCCGGCGTCCTCGAGCGCCTTGGTGCCGGACTCGCGCGCCATGTCCGGGTAGTCCCAGTTCTCCCGGCGGCCCGGCTTTTCGAACTTCGTCATCCCCACGCCGATGACGTAGACCTTGTTTGACATTGCGCTCCCTTGAACTGACTCCGTCTTGCTCAGAAAACATACACACCTGATTGTATCTTTGCAATGGGCCGGCGCGGGGCGCGTTTGGCCTCAGCTGAAGGGGAAATCAGTCCAGGGAATCGGCGGTCAGCAGCCCGCCGACGATGATCCGCAGTTGCTCGCACGCACGATCCCAGCGCCGGCGAGCACGGGCGTTGTCACGATCGACGAAGCTCGCCAGCAGGATCCCCCGCAGCGCGTCCATCGCGGTGTAGACGAAGTTGCGCAGGTCTTTGCGCATGGCGTGATCGGGCACCAATTGGGCGATCGCCGAGATGAGGGTGCTGTTGACCAGCGGCTCCACCCGTTCGACGTGGGCAGCCAGCACGGAGTCGGTGCGTGCTGCGACCCAAAGCTCCACCGTCGCAACGAACATCGGGCCCTGGTGGGCCTCCCAAAGGAAATCCAGCACCGTCGAGACCGGATCGCTACTGGCTTCCACCCGTCCGAACTCGCGCATGGCCGCCTGCACGCGCTGCTGGGCGAGATGCTCGATCGCGGCGACCACCAGATCTTCCTTCGACCGGAAGTGGTGGATCTGCGCTCCCCGAGTGACGCCGGCGAGTTCGGCGACGCGCGGCGTCGTGGTCCCGGCGTATCCGTAGGTCACCAGGCACTCGATCGTCGCGTCGAGCAGACGTGTGCGCATCGCGGCGCTGCGCTCCGCTTGGGTGCGCCTGACACGTCGTTCGCTGACTTCCGCCACGTCTTCTACCGCCTGCGCCTTCCCGGGTTAACTTACGTTCTTGGCAGAATGTTACCGGACAGAGCCGCGCGGCGTGCCGTTACAGGTTGGCCGGCCGGATGACGACGACCGACTTGGTTCTCGACCTCTCGTCGCGCAGCAAGCGCCATCACCCGGCCGTCGACGGTGTGCGCGGCGTAGACGCCGTCGATGCCGGCTGGGTTCAGCGCGCGGCCGTTGGCGACCGCGTCGGCCTCGTCGTCGGTGAGCGGTCGGTGGGCAAACAGCTGCAGGCATGCCTCGTCGAGCGTCAGGCTCAGCGCAGGCTGTTCGGCCAGCTCATCGAGTGAGCGGGCTTGATCGAGCCCGAACCGGCCGACCCTGGTGCGCCGCAGCGCAGTCAGGTGGCCGCCCACCGCCAGCGCTGGCGCCGATGTCGCGGGCCAGCGCGCGGATGTAGGTGCCGGACGAACAGTCCACCTCGACGTCGACGTCGACGAGTTCGTCGTGGCGACGCACCGCCAGCATCTCGAACCGGTCGATGCGCACCGGCCGGGCAGCCAGTTCGACGGCGTGGCCCTCGCGGGCCAACCGGTAGGCCCGTTGACCGTCGACTTTGATCGCACTGACCGCCGACGGGACCTGCGCGATATCGCCGCGCAATGCCGGCGATCGCCGACTCGATCGCTTCGTCGGTCACGCCCTGGGCCGAAACCTGTTGCGTGATATCGCCTTCGGCGTCCTCGGTGGATGTGGACTGGCCCAGCCGGATGGTCGCCGCATAGGACTTCGACGTTTCGGTCACCAGGCCCAGGATCTTGGTGGCCCGCTCGATTCCGATCACCAGAACACCGGTGGCCATCGGGTCCAGCGTCCCGGCATGCCCCACCCGGCGGGTGCCGAAGATGCGCCGGCAACGCCCGACCACGTCATGGCTCGTCATACCGGCCGGCTTGTCGACGATGACAAGACCCGGGTTCATAGCGCGATCGCCGTCAACACCAACTCGCGGTCCACCGACCACCGGCCGGCCAGCGCACTCAACGGCGGACCCGACAGCGTGTCGCCGTCGATCAGAATCGTCGATTCGAACGACCCGGCCGAGCCGGAGTCGTCGATGGTGAAGATGATGTGCGCGTCTTCGAAGCCCAGCCACCGTTTGGTCAGCGGGAACCACGCCTTGTACGTTGCTTCCTTGGCGCAGAACAAAATTCGATCCCAGTGCACACCGGCCGGGCAGCGCCGCCAGCTCGGCACGCTCGGCCGGCAGGCTGATCGCGTCCAGCACGCCGTCGGGCAAGACGTCATGCGGTTCGGCGTCCACGCCCAGCGAGCGAACCGGCGCCCGCACGACCGACCACCGCGCCGCGGTAACCCGCGGTAGTGCGTGATGCTGCCGACCACGCCGTCGGGCCAACACGGTTCGCCCTTCTCCCCCTTGAGAATCGGAACCGGCGGAAATCCCAGTTCGCCCAACGCAATACGGGCGCAGTACCGGACGGTGATGAACTCGTTGCGCCGCTTGGCCACCGACCGCTCGATCAGCGGCTCCTCTTCGGCCATCGGCGCCAACCCCGGCGGGTCGGCATACAACTCGGCACAGGCCAAGTCGGCGATGTCGGGCAGCACCGCAGACATCAAGGTGGTCAGCGTCATCGCGGCTACCGCTGGCGCAGTCGGTCGCGGAACTGCTGCAGCCTGCGCCTTCATTTCCGCGGTGATGACGAAGTGGCCGCCGAAGTCGTTGAGATAACCGGGCGCGTATTGCGGATCGGGCAGCACCTGGCGCAGCCAGCTGTAGGGCTTGCGGCGGCGCCACTCGCGCGGATAGCCGACCGACACCTCTTCGAAGCGGACGTCGTCGTACCAGGTGGTCCGCGGAATGTGCAGGTGCCCGTACACCGAGCACACCGCGTTGTAGCGGGTGTGCCAGTCCGCGGTCTCGGTGGTTCCGCACCACAGCGAGAACTCCGGCAGGAACAGCGCATCGCACGGCTGGCGCACCATCGGGAAGTGGTTGACCAGCACCGTCGGATTCATCCAGTCCAGATCGTCGAGTCGTTTGCGGGTGGCGGCAACGCGCTCGTGGCACCACGCCTCGCGGGTCGGGTACGGCTCGGGCGAGAGCAGGAACTCGTCGGTGCACACGACGTTGCGTTCCCGCGCGATCGCCAGACCCTCGGCTTTGGTCGTCGCGCCGCGTCGGCAGGAACGAGTAGTCGTAGAGCAGGAACAGCGGCACGATGGTCGCCGGCCCGCCTCGCTCGGTCCACACCGGAAACGGATGCTCCGGGGCTCACGACACCCAGTTCGTCGCACATGTTGACCAGGTAGTCGTAGCGGTCCCGGCCGAAGACCTGCATCGGGTCCTTGGTCGTCGTCCACAGCTCGTGGTTGCCCGGCACCCAGATCACCTTCGCGAACCGGCGCCGCAGCAGGTCCAGCGCCCAGCGGATCTCGTCGGTGCGTTCGGCGACGTCGCCGCAGACGATCAGCCAGTCGTCCGGCGTCGACGGATACAGCGATTCGGTGACGGGCTTGTTGCCCATGTGGCCGGTGTGCAGATCCGATACCGCCCACAGGGTCGGTTGCCGTGCGGTCGGGGGCTGCTGCCCATGTTCCTGCCAAGCCACGACTCCCCAGCCTAACGGCAGGTCGCCGGCGACGCGTCACGCGCCACCACAGCGGACTAGAACAGGTTCTCGTTTACTCTGTGGCGGCGCGGGTGCGACTTGTAAGCTTCCGTCGAGTAGTTCAGAGGCGTCAGAGGGGGTGTCATGGTCGCCAAGCTGCGGCTGCTTGCAGCGTTCGGCGCCCTGTTCACGGCGGTGGTGGTGGTCGTGGCAGAGCGCGCCGCCGGCCACCGGTCGGAGCGCCCAAGGTGCAACTGCGGTCCACCGCAGCCCCGATGGACCCGCCGACCACGATGAAAAGCCCGATCGTGGCGACCACCGACCCGAGCCCGTTCGACCCGTGTCGGGACATCCCGTTCGACGTGGTCCAGCGGTTGGGTCTGGCGTTCACCCCGCCGGAAGCCCGAAGAGGGGCTGCGCTGCCACTACGACGCGGGCAACTACCAGTTGGCGGTCGAGCCGATCGTCTGGCGCACTACGACCAGTCGCTGCCGGCCGACGCCATCGAGACCACGATCAACGGCCACCGCGCCGCGCAGTGGTGGAACCTCAAGCCCACCTACCACAACAGCTACTTCTACTTCTCCTGCATGGTGGCGTTCAAGACCAGCTACGGGGTCATCCAGCAGTCGCTGTTCTACTCGACGATCTACTCCAGCCCGGAAGTCGACTGCCCGGCCACCAACCTGCAGCGCGCCAACGAGCTTGTCGCCGTACTACAAGTTCTAGTCCCGCCAGTGCCGTCGCGCCCATAACCTGATGCGGTGACGACCACCTCCGACCGGCCCGCGGGGTCGACGCTGCGCACCCTGCCCCGACGACTCGCCGGCCGGGCGCTGGCCCGGACGCTTGCGGCTGCCCGCGCCGACCACGAGCTACACGGTCAGCAGCGTCAAGATCCCGATGCGCGACGGCGTCGAACTGGTCGCCGACCTTTACGAGCCCACCGGCGAAACCGTCGGCACCCTGCTGGCCCGCGGACCCTATGGCCGGGCGTTCCCGTTCTCGATGATGTTCGCCGATCTGCACGCCGCCCGCGGCTACCGCGTGGTGTTGCAAAGCGTGCGAGGGACGTTCGGATCGGGCGGAGACTTCTCGCCGATGGAGCACGAGGCCGCCGACGGCGCCGACACCGTCGCGTGGATGCGTCGGCAGCCGTGGTTCACCGGTCGCTTCGCCACGATCGGCATCTCGTACCTCGGATTCACTCAATTCGCGCTGCTGCAGGATCCGCCGCCGGAGCTCGTCACCAGCGTGATCGTCGCGGGCCCACACGATATGAGCCTGTCGGCCTGGGGCACCGGCTCGTTCACCGTCAACGACTTCCTCGGCTGGAGCAACCTGGTGGCGCACCAGGAAGATCCGGGCCGGATCCGCGCCGGCATCCGCCAGCTGCGCGCCCAGAAAAGCGTGGTGCGTGCCGCCGGTGAGGCGCCGCTGGGCGCGTCCGGCCGGGCGCTGCTCGGCGAGGCGGCGCCGTGGTGGGAGTCATGGCTGACTCCACCGGCGGAGGACAACCCGTTCTGGGGGCCGCTGAAAGTCGACTCCGCGCTCGACCGGGTCCAGGTGCCGCTGCTGCTGCTCAGCGGCTGGCAAGACCTGTTCCTGCCGCAGACGCTGCACCAGTTCCGGCACCTCCGCCAGCGGGGTGTCGACGTCGCGCTGACCATGGGGCCGTGGACGCACACCCAGCTGCTCGTCGCCGGACTCGCCACCATCGCCGCGCGAAACCCAGGAATGGCTGGACACCCACCTCGCCGGTCGGCCCGCGATTCCGCGTGCCGGCCGATTCCGGTTCTTCGTCGCCAACGAGGGCTGGCGCGCGCTGCCGGACTGGCCGCCGACCACCACCGGACGCACGCGCTGTACCTACAGCCCGGCGGTGGGCTGGCCGAGACGGCGCCGACGGCCGGCTCCTCGGCCAGCTTCCGCTATGACCCGACCGAACCGACACCCACCATCGGAGGGCGGCTGCTCTCCCCCGACGGCGGCTACCGCGACGACACCGCGCTGGCGGCGCGGCGCGATGTGCTCAGCTTCACCAGCGACGTGCTCACCGCCGATCTGGTCGTGCACGGCAGCCCGGTCGCCGAGTTGGCGCACAGCTCCGACAACCCGCACGTCGACGTGTTCGTCCGGATCAGCGAAGTCGACGCCAAGGGCCGCTCCCGAAACGTCAGCGACGGCTACCGGCGGCTGGCCGCAGCCGACCGACCATGTCAGGCTCGAGCTCGACGCGATCTCGCACCGGTTCCGCGCCGGGACGCGCATCCGCGTGCTGATCGCCGGCGGAAGCCATCCCCGCTTCGACCGCAACCTCGGCAACGGCGAGGCGACGTCGACCGGCAGCCGGCTCACACCGTCCACCCATGAGGTGCACTTCGGCACGTCCCGGATCGTGTTGCCGGTCGGGCTCCTGATGGACCGCCTTCGACGAATGGCGAAGCGGCGGAACGGAAATCCACTGGCGGTCGACCACCGCCGCGAACTCCGGTGCGGACGTCACCGTGTTCACCCGCCGGTGCGGCACGCCCGGAGCGCCGGCATTGGTCTGCGTGCATGGCTTTCCGACCGCAAGCATTGACTTCCTCGCGCTGACCCGCGAACTCGACGCCGATTTCGACATCTATCTGCTCGACTTCCCCGGTTACGGACTCTCCGACAAGCCGGCTGCGCCCTATGTGTATTCGCTCTACGACGATGCGCGCCTGCTGATCCACGCGATCACGCAACTCTGGCAGCTGAGCGACTACACGATGCTGACCCACGACCGTGGCACCAGCGTCGGCATGATCGCCCTGTCCATGTTCGCCGACCTCGCAGGACGCGCGAGCCCGCCGTCCGAGGTCATCTTCACCAACGCGAACATCTATCTCCCGCTTGCCAATCTGACCGGATTCCAGAAGGCGCTGCTGGATCCCGACCGTCGGCGCGCAGCACCGCGCGCGCGACCACGCCGGAGATGCTGGCCGCCGGCATGGGTGCGACGACGTTCATGCCGCGGCGAGGCGCTGGACGATCCCGAGATCGCCGCGCTGGCGCAGTGCTTCGCGCACAACGACGGGATCGCCGTGCTGCCGGACACGATTCAGTACCTCAACGAGCGTGCTGCCGACGAAACCAATTGGCTCCAGGCACTTTCCGCCAGCGACGTCAACACCACCCTGGTGTGGGGCCTGCACGACAATGTCGCCCCGGTCCGGGTCGCGAACTACGTCTGGCAGGAGTTCCTCAGGGACAAGCCCGGACTGAATCGCTACTGGATACTGCCGAGCGCCGACCACTATCTGCAGTGCGATGCTCCGGCGCAGCTGGCCGACGTCGTGCGACTGACCGCCGCCGGCGAGCCGACGTCGCTGGGCACGGTCGGCGACTGGCCCGACGGCGCGGTGCTCGTCGACCAGACTCCGTGAAAACGGCCGCAGCGTAAAGCTATTCGACAGCGGCGCGGACGCGGTCGACGACTTCACGCAGCGCCGCGTCGTCATGCACCGGCGCGCCCAGCCGCGGGGCGGCCAGCGGCAACGGCACCCAGCTGGTGCAGCCGGCGTAATCGGGCATTCGCGGAAGTTCCATCGGCTCGAGCAGCGGGATGGCCTGCACGACCAACACGGCCAGCCGATGCTTGGGGCGAAAGTCCAGCCGGTCATGGCGCACCGACTCGGCCGTCCAGATGTGTAGGTCCTCGATCGCCTCGATGTTGTCTGGCCGGTTGACCGGCAGCGCCGCAACGACTTTCGCCGCCGCCCGCACGACGAGGCGGTCCGTCAGCTGCTATCGGGCGCCGCCGCCGTCGAGCAGGTCGCGAAATTCCGGTCGCACCCGCTCGGCATGACTGTGCGCAACGGTCGGGAACAAGCAGGAACTCGCGGGCCACCGTGATGTCGAAACGCTTCTCGCCGATCCCACCTTTACGCAGCAGCACCCGCTGGCGGCCGGCCAGCAGCGCATGCACCACCGCGCTCCACTCCTTGAGCGCGGGCATCGTCGCGATCTGGGTCACCTGCTGGCGAGGCGGCGCAACGGCGGATCGGTCTTGGGCGGCTGGCGGCGCTCCGGCAGGGCGGACAGCAGCCGCGTCGTGGTCGCCGCGACTTCGGCAACCGCCGCCTCGAAGGCCTCGGCGTTGGCCGACGAAGGGTGGGTGAAGCCGCTGACCTTGCGCACATACTGCCGGGCTGCCGCCTCGATCTCCTGCAGTGGTCGCCGGCGGCTCGAGCCCGCGCAATTCGGTGATGTTTCGGCACATCCCTCAACGATAGGTGCGGTCGTCTTGGGGTGAAACGGACTGACTACGGTTGCGCCTATGACCGACGACATTCTGCTGATCCACACCGACGAGCGGGTGCGAACCCTGACCCTGAACCGGCCGCAATCGCGTAACGCGCTGTCGGCTGCGCTGCGAGACCAGTTCTTCGGCGCCCTGGCCGACGCCGAAACCGACGATGACGTCGACGTCATCATCGTCACCGGCACCGACCCGGTGTTCTGCGCCGGGCTGGACCTCAAAGAGCTGGGTGGGCAGACGGCGCTACCGGACATCTCGCCGCGCTGGCCGGCGCTGAGCAAGCCCGTCATCGGCGCGATCAACGGCGCCGCGGTGACCGGCGGGCTGGAAGTGGCGCTGTACTGCGACATCCTGATCGCGTCCGAACAGGCGCGGTTCGCCGACACCCATGCCCGCGTGGGCCTGCTGCCCACGTGGGGGCTCAGCGTGCGGCTGCCCCAGAAAGTCGGCATCGGACTGGCCCGCCGGATGAGCCTGACCGGTGACTACCTGTCCGCGCAGGATGCGCTGCGCGCCGGCCTGGTCACCGAGGTGGTGCCGCACGAGCAGTTGCTCCCCGCCGCACGCAAGGTGGCCGACAGCATCGTCGGCAACAACCAGGACGCGGTACGGGCACTGTTGTCGTCCTACCACCGCATCGACGATTCGCACACCAGCGAGGGTTTGTGGCTGGAAGCGACTGCGGCGCGGGCATTCCGGACCTCCGGCGACGACATCGCCGCCAACCGCGAGGCGGTGCTGCAGCGCGGTCGCGCCCAGGTGCGCTAGCGGCCTTCTGCCCCGCTTCCGAGGGTAGAAGCGGGGCAGAAGGTCGTGGATCCGCTAGATCACGGGATGAGTGCGCGGACCGGGTGCGTGATCGCCCACACGGGGTGTAGCACGTTCGCGGCGTAGTGGCGGATCGGGTGCAGGGGCCCGCTGAACGGCACCCACGGGTCGGCCGACGCGACGGGCGCCGCGAGCGTTCCGAGGAGAGAGAAGCCGACGGCGGTCAGAATGCCGGCCACCGCAACACGCAGTTTGGAAACTGTTCATGGTCGGAGTTCCTTACCGTGTCAGCTGCGAGGTCCGGGTGATCCTTCGCCGACATCGAACAGCCTGCACCTGCGGCCTTGCTGGATCCTGGCGAGATTCTTGCGAAATTCTTGCGTGCTACCGCCGGGTACTTCCGCAGCTCAGCGGGGTCGGATCTCGAAGGTGAACTCGTGGCTGCCGATGCGGATCTGGTCGCCGTCGGCCAAGGTGGCGCTGCCCCGGATGCGGCGGCCCGCGACCTCGACACCGTTGGTCGACCGCAGATCGCTGATGACGAATTCGCCTCCGGTGTCGATGACGACCGCGTGGTAGCGGCTGACGTCGTCGTCGTCGAGAACGATGTCGTTGTCGGGGCGGCGGCCGATCCGGTTCGACGACTCCAACCGGTAGCGCTGGCCGTCGTCGGCGCGCAGCTCGGCGATGGCCGCCGGGCCGGCCAGGGTGCCGGTATGCAGGCCGGGCTCGTGCGACGCTGCGCGTCGCGGTGGTCTGCGCCGCGTGCGTGGTGTTCAACGGCTCTTGGCGCAGGATCCGTTCGTGCAGGGTTCGTACGGTCGGGCCGGGGTCGATGCCGAGGTTTTCGGCCAGGTTCGTCTTCAACCGCCGGTAGGCGTCGAGGGCATCGGACTGACGCTCGGCGACGTAGTAGGCCGTGATCAGCTGGGCCCAAAGCCGTTCCCGGAAAGGATGTTCGGCGCTCAGCACCTCCAGGCGCGGGATGATGGCATCAGCACGTCCGCAGGCGATCTCGGCTTCGGCGTGGGCGGTCTGCACCGCCACCCTGACCTCGGCCAGCGCCGTGGCAAACGTGTCGACGAAAGCGAATTCGCGAAGGTCGTCGAGGAAGGGCCCGCGCCATTCGGCAAGGGCGGCTGTCAGGTAGCTGCTCGCGTCCTCGAACCGCCCCGCGGCAGCGGCGTGCACACCCGCGTTCTTCTCGGTGACGAAGCGCCCGAGATCGCAATCGGCGTCCGCGACGTTGAGTTGATACCCCGGCGGAACACTCGCCAGCACCCGGTTCGGATCGCGGGTCCCGCTGCCGAGCAGTCGACGCAGGTTGGACACGTAGGAATGAATGCTGGTCCGTGCTGCCGGCACCGGCGACTCGCCCCAGACCGCATCGATCAACGCGTCGACCGACACCGCGCGGTTGCGATTCATCACCAGCATGGCCAACACTGCTCGCTGCTTGGGCGCCCCCAGCGGCACCAAGGCGCTGCCGGCCCGCAGTTGCAGCGGTCCCAGCACAGCGAACTGGAGACCTGCGTTCGGACATCGCGCGACAGCCTTTCGGTCGACGTGGGCGTCAGCTCACATTGTGACCTGGTTTTGCGCCGCGCGACATTGCCAGACGTCGAGCCTGGCACGTCAATCCGCCAACGCTCTGATGACTCGGCACGGGTTACCGGCCGCCAACACCCGCGCCGGTACATCTCTGGTCACGACGCTGCCAGCCCCGATCACCGCGTTGTCGCCGATGCTCACGCCCGGACACACGATCACTCCGGCGGCCAGCCATACGTTGTCACCGATGATGATCGGCGCCGCGGACTCCCAGCCCGCGCGCCGGGCCTCATAGTCGTCGACGGGATGAAGAGCCGTAACCAGCTGCGCGCGTGGGCCGATCGACACGTTGTCGCCGATCGTGATCGACGCGCAGTCGAGAAAGATCGCGTCGTAGTTGACGAAGCAGTCGGCGCCGATGGCGATCTGGGTGCCGTAGTCGCACTGGAATCGCGGAAGGATCTCCGATCGCTTCGCCCAGCGATCCGAGCAACTGACGCAACACCTGTCGGCTTCGCTCGCCGTCTCGCCGGCCTGCGTTGAACAGCTCGATCAGGCGCTGACATTCCCGGCGGCCGGCGACCAGTTCGGGATCATCGGCGACGGTACAGCTTCCCCGCTGAGCATTCGCTCGCGCTGACTTGGCATGCCTCGCACCTAGTTTCCGGTCACTAGCCAGCGACCCGATACCGCTCGCCCACCGACGAAGATCAGTCGCAGGGCGATGAAGACGCTCAGCCCGGACCAGATTCCGGCCAGCCCCCAATCGAACCGCAGCGACAGCCAGATCGGCGGCAGGAACCCGATCAGCGCACTGACGACGGTGGCCGTGCGCATGAACGCGGCGTCGCCGGCGCCGAGCAACACCCCGTCGAGTGCGAAAACGACTCCGGCCAAGGGTAATTGGGCGACCATGAACCACCACGGCACCCCGACCGCCGCCAACACCGAACCATCGTCGGTGAACAGCCGGGGCAACACCGAGGAGCCGACGGCGAACGCGACGGCCAGGCCGGTTGCCGCGATCGCCGAGGACACCGTCACCGCCGCGCCGTCGCGGTCGCGAGCGCAATATCACCGGCACCCAGCGCCGCTCCGACCAGCGCCTGCGCCGCGATGGCCAGCGAATCGAGAACCAGCGCAAGGAAACTCCACAGCTGCAGCACGACCTGGTGGGCAGCCACCGCAGCGGCACCGAAGCGGGCAGCGACCGCGGCAGCGGAAACGAAGCACGCCTGGAAAGCCAATGTCCGGACCACCAGGTCGCGCCCCAGCACGATCTGGGCCCGCAGCGCACGACGGTCCAGACGCAGCGGCACCCGCTCGGCCAGCAACGCGCGCCCGAACAGCAGCGCGGCCAGCCACTGACCCGACAGGTTGGCGATAGCCGAACCGGCCAAACCCAACCGGGGCAAGCCCAGCCAGCCGTACACCAGCAACGGGCACAGCAGCGCCGACAGGCCGAAGCCGGCGAGCACATAGCGCAGCGGGCGAACGGTGTCCTGCACGCCGCGTAGCCAGCCGTTGCCGGCCATCGAAACCAAAATCGCGGGCGCCCCGATGATCGCGATACGCAGCCACGGCAGTGCCGCATGCGCGATGTCGCGCGAGCCCGCGATGACGGAGACCAGCGGGACTGCCGCGGCCTGCACCGCGACGACGATCAACGCACCCAGGCCGAGCGCCAGCCAGGTTGCCTGCACGCCCTCGGCCACCGCGGACATCCGGTCGCCGGTGCCGAAATGCCGGGCCGAGCGCGCTGTTGTGCCGTACGACAGGAAGGTCAGCTGGGAGCCGACCATGCCGAGAATCAACCCGCCGATCGCCAGTCCGGCCAGGCTCAGCGCGCCGAGTCGGCCGACGATCGCGGTATCGAAGAGCAGATAGAGCGGTTCGGCGGCCAGCACGCCCAGGGCCGGCAGCGCCAGCTGCGCGATCTGGCGACCACCCGGCTGCGACCGGGCCGGCTCACTCACCCCAGAGCGGCGCTCAGCGCGGCGACGACCTCGTCGATCGAACCGGTGGTCGAGTAACCGGCGGCCAACTTGTGTCCGCCGCCGCCGAACGTCGACGCGACGGCGGAGAGGTCGACGGCGTCCTTGGCCCGCATCGACACCGACCAGTGCTGCGGCTCAATCTCTTTGAACACCGCGGCCACCTCGGCCTGCTGCGTGGTGCGGACGATGTCGACGATGCTTTCGACTTCTTCCGGACGTGCGGTGGTCCACTCCTGGTTGGTGACGACGGCGTACACCAAGCCGCGGCCGTCGGCGGCTTCGGGCACCAGCTGCGCCGAGCCCAGCACCCGGGACAGCATCGACAGCCACGCAAAGGGGTGGGTGTCCATCAGCGACCGGGTGATCGCAGGCGTTGTCGATGCCGAGTTCGACCAGCCGCGCCGCCAATCGATATGCGCCTGCGCTGGCCCACCGGAACGACCCGGTGTCAGTGGTCAGACCCGCATACAGGCAGTACGCCACGTCAGCGTCGATCGGCTTGTCCCAGGCGTCGAGCAGCTCGGCCACCATCATCGTGGTCGAGTCCGCCGATGGCTCAACGAAATTCGATGGTGCCGAACATCTGGTTCGACGCGTGATGGTCGATCACCAGCACGCCGTGCCCGTTGCCGGCCATATCGCGCAGGTCCCCGAGTCGGTTCACGCTCGGAATATCGACGGTCACAACAAGATCGACGTCTCGGCGCATGGCACTGGGATCTACCAGAAGCTGGCCGCCGGGCAGCGACTGCAACGACTCCGGGAGCGCGGCCGGTGCCGCGAAGCTGACCTCGACGGACTTGCCGCACCGGTCCAGCACCAGCGCCAGCGCCAGGCCCGCGCCGATCGTGTCGGCGTCGGGATGCACATGACAGACCACCCCGACCGTTGCCGCGGCATCCAGAACCTTGGCCGCACCGATGGCGTCGACCCGTTGCGCCGCAGTGGGTTCAGTCTTCGAGTTGATCGTCGTCACCGGCGCCTTCCCCGTTATGTGGTTGGTGCCCCCGGGTGAAGCCCGCCGTCGTCGGCGTCGTCATCGCCCGTACCCGGTACGGATCGGCGTCGCCGGCCGGCGTGGCTCCTTCGCGGACTCGAGCCACATCGGCGTCGGCGGCGCGGGCGCGGGCCAGCAATTCCTCCATCCGCTGCACGGAGTCTCCCACCGTGTCGCGGGTGAAGGTCAGCGTGGGCGTGAAACGCACACCGGTGCCTGCCCCGACCTTGCTGCGCAGCACACCCTTTGCGCGTTCCAACGCCGCGGCGGCCCCCTGTAATCGGGCTCGTCGTCCAGCGTGGCGCCGATCACCGTGTAGTACAGCGTCGCGTCGTGCAGGTCGCCGGACAACTTGGCGTCGACGATGGTGACTCCGACCAACCCCGGGTCCTTGATCTCGTAATCGATCGCCGGTCGCGACGATCTCAGAGACCCGTTTGGCCAGCCGGCGCGCCCGCGCCGGGTCAGCCATGCCGCAGGTTCAGCTTGTCGGAGCTCATACTCAGACGCGCTCCTTCTCCACCAGCTCGTAGGTCTCGATGACGTCGCCCTCTTTGAGGTCGGAGTAGGTCAGCGTCAGACCGCATTCGTAACCGTCGCGGACCTCGGTGACATCGTCCTTCTCCCGCCGCAGCGAGGACACCGTGAGATTTTCGGCCACCACGATGTTGTCCCGCAACAGCCGGGCCTTGGCGTTGCGTCGCACGATCGCCGGATTGGACCAGGCAACCGGCGATGATCCCGACCTTCGACGACCGGAACAGTGCGCGAATCTCGGCACGGCCCAGCTGGTTCTCTTCGTAGACCGGCTTGAGCATGCCCTTCAAAGCGCTCTGGATCTCGTCGATGGCCTGGTAGATCACCGAGTAGTAGCGGATGTCCACACCCTCGCGGTTGGCCAGCTCGGTGGCTTTGCCCTCCGCGCGGACGTTGAACCCGATGATGATCGCGTCCGACGCCGAGGCCAGGTTGACGTTGGTCTCGGTCACGCCACCGACGCCGCGGTCGATGACGCGCAGTTCCACCTCGTCGTCGATCTCGATACCCAGCAGGGCTTCCTCCAGAGCCTCGACGGTTCCGGAGTTGTCGCCCTTCAGGATCAGGTTGAGCTGACTGGTTTCCTTCAGCGCGGCATCCAGATCGTCCAGGCTGATGCGCTTGCGCGAGCGTGCCGCCAGCGCGTTGCGCTTGCGGGCGCTGCGCCGGTCGGCGATCTGGCGGGCGATCCGGTCCTCGTCGACGACAAGCAGGTTGTCACCAGCGCCGGGCACCGACGTGAAGCCGATGACCTGGACAGGCCGCGACGGCAGCGCCTCGTGGACGTCCTCGCCGTGCTCGTCGACCATCCGTCGAACACGGCCGTACGCGTCGCCGGCGACGATCGAGTCGCCGACCCGCAGCGTTCCGCGCTGGATCAGCACGGTGGCCACGGGGCCGCGACCGCGGTCGAGGTGCGCCTCGATCGCCACACCCTGAGCTTCCATGTCGGGGTTGGCCCGCAGGTCCAGGGCGGCGTCGGCGGTCAACAGGACCGCCTCTTCCAGCGCCTCGATGTTGGTGCCGGCCTTGGCGGAGATGTCGACGAACATCGTGTCGCCACCGAAATCCTCTGCCACCAGACCGTATTCGGTGAGCTGAGCCCGGATCTTGGCCGGGTCGGCACCCTCCTTGTCGATCTTGTTGACCGCCACCACGATTGGCACGTCGGCCGCTTGCGCGTGGTTGATGGCCTCCACCGTCTGCGGCATCACGCCGTCGTCGGCGGCGACCACCAGGATCGCGATGTCGGTGGCCTTGGCACCGCGGGCACGCATGGCGGTGAACGCCTCGTGACCCGGGGTGTCGATGAAGGTGATCGAGCCGCTCGCTGCCCTCGAAGTCGACGGCCGACCTGGTAGGCACCGATGTGCTGGGTGATACCACCGGCCTCGCCCTCGCGGACGCTGGCATTCCGGATGGTGTCCAGCAGTCGGGTCTTACCGTGGTCGACGTGACCCATCACGGTCACCACCGGCGGACGCTGTCTCGCAGGTCCTCCTCGCCACCTTCGTCTTCGCCGTAGGTCAGGTCGAAGGACTCCAGCAGCTCGCGGTCCTCGTCCTCGGGGCTGACGACCTGGACGACGTAGTTCATCTCGCCGCCCAGCAGCTCGAGCGTCTCGTCACCGACCGACTGCGTGGCGGTCACCATCTCGCCGAGGTTGAACAACGCCTGCACCAGCGAAGCCGGGTTGGCGTCGATCTTCTCGGCGAAGTCGGACAGCGAGGCACCGCGGGCCAGCCGGATCGTCTCGCCGTTGCCGTGCGGCAACCGCACACCACCGACGACGGGGGCCTGCATGTTCTCGTATTCGGCGCGTTTCGCCCGCTTCGACTTGCGGCCGCGTCGCGGCGCACCGCCTGGACGCCCGAATGCACCGGCAGCGCCACCGCGCTGACCGGGGCGTCCGCCGCCTCCGCCGCCGCCGGGGCGGCCACGGTAGCCGCCGCCTCCGGGTGGGGCACCGACTCCGCCGGCACCGCCACCGGCGCCGCCACCGCGGTAGTTACCGCCACCACCGCCGCCTCCGGGGCGTCCGCCACCGGCCGGAGCGCCGGGACGGCCGCCGGGGCCGCCGGGACGCGGACCACCGGGACGCGGCGGACGACCAGTGGCGCCCGCCGGGCGCGGCGGCATGTTGCCTGGTGAGGCGCCACCGGGGCGCGGGGCGCCGGGCCGCGGCGCACCCGGGCGCGGCGCTTGCGGACGTGGAATGGCGCCGCTCCACCGGCTGCGCCGAGGAGAACGGGTTGTTGCCGACACGCGGCGTGCGGGCCGCCGGCTTCGGAGCCGCCGGTCGCGGACCTGGTGTCGGCCCGGGGCTCGGAGCCGGAGTTGCTGCGGCGGCCGGCGGCTGTTCGAGCAGCCGGTGCCGGCGGGGCCGCCGGCGGCTCGGGTGCCGCCGGAGCAGCGGGTTTGGGGGCGGCGGGCTTGGCCGCCGGGGCCGCGGCTTTGGCGGCGGGCTTTGCGGCCGCCGCGCCGTTGCCTGAGGCCTTCTCCGGTGCGGGCTTGCCGCCGCCGTATGACTCACGCAGTCGCCGCGCGACGGGTGCTTCCACCGTCGACGATGCGGATTTAACGAATTCGCCCTGTTCGCCTAGCCGGGCGAGAACTTCCTTGCTGGTAACACCGAGTTCCTTAGCCAACTCGTGTACGCGGGCCTTGCCTGCCACTACATCTCCTGTCTATGAGGCGACAGCGGTGGGTAGGCCGCGCCTCGGGTTTAGCTATGACGCATGGTCATCGGGACTTCACGGTGTGCTCATGTTCTTTGCTGCCTGTTCTGTTGGCGGGATGGCCGGCGCATCCAGAGCCTTGCAGAGACTCTATGTGCTCGACCACCGCTGACGTTTCCGGTGCGCCGGCGATGCGCAGCGCTCGAGCGAAAGCTCGCCGCCGGATTGCTTCGTTGGCGCACTGTGGAACGGGATGCAGCCAAGCACCCCGCCCCGGCAGAGTACCTGCCGGGTCAACGGTCACGGCGTATTTGCCGTTCCCGATCGACACAGCCACCACTCGGAGCAGTTCGACGGCCAACTCTCGTTTTCGGCATCCGACGCAGGTCCGTACCGGTCCTTCGGTACGTCGATGCGCCGAGGCTGAAGACTCGCGCTGGATCACGGCTTAGTTTACCTGCATCCCGACGGTGGTCAGAACCACCCGCTGCGGCTAGAGCTCGCTCGCCATCCCGTGCGCGGCGCCGTGCTCGGGATGGTCGTCCTCCTGGTCAGGCGAGTCCCCGCGGATGTCGATGCGCCAGCCGGTCAGACGGGCGGCCAGACGCGCGTTCTGGCCCTCTTTGCCGATGGCCAGCGATAGCTGGAAGTCGGGCACCACCACGCGGGCGGCCCGGGCGCTCTGGTCGATCACCGTGACCGAAACCACCTTCGCGGGCGACAACGCGTTGGCGACGAACTGCGCCGGGTCCTCGTCGAAGTCGATGATGTCGATCTTTTCCCCGGACAGCTCGCTCATCACGTTGCGCACCCGCTGGCCCATCGGGCCGATGCAGGCGCCCTTGGCGTTGAGACCCGGCACCCGCGACGCGACCGCGATCTTCGAGCGGTGACCGGCCTCGCGGGCCACCGCCACGATCTCCACCGAACCGTCGGCGATCTCGGGGACCTCCAGCGAGAACAGTTTGCGGACCAGGTTGGGGTGCGTGCGCGACAACGTGATCACCGGCTCACGGGCGCCGCGGCTCACGCCCACCACGTAGCAGCGCAACCGGTCGCCGTGCTCGTACGCCTCGCCGGGCACCTGTTCGGCGGCAGGGATCACGCCCTCGGAGCCCTTCGTCTCGCTGCCCATCCGCACGACGACCAGACCCCGCGAGTTGGCCCGGCTGTCGCGCTGGATGACGCCGGCGACGATCTCGCCCTCATGGGTGGAGAACTCGCCGTAGGTGCGCTCGTTCTCGGCGTCGCGGAGCCGCTGCAGCATCACCTGACGTGCGGTGGTCGCGGCGATCCGGCCGAAACCCTCCGGCGTGTCCTCCCATTCGCTGAGCACATTGCCGTCTTCGTCGAGCTCGCGGGCCAACACCCGGACGCGCACCGGTTTTGCGGTCGATGTCGATGTGGGCATCCGGCTGATGCCCCTCGGTGTGCCGGTATGCGCTCAGCACCGCGGCCTTGACGTCCTCGAGCAGGTCGTCGAACGAGATGCCGCGCTCGAGCACTATCGCGTGCAGAGCGGCCATGTCGATGTTCATCCGCCGCTCCTTCTGCCCGTTCCGGATCGCACTGCCCTGTCTATCGTCGCCGGCGGGTTCATGTGCGCCCTCCGTCTCCGCGCTTCGATCGGCCCCATCGATCCCTGCCAGTTCCAGCTCCCGTTGTGCAGGCTGTGAAAACTCCACCTGGACAACAGCTTTGGCGACATCGCTGAGCGGGATCGGTCGCACCGTCCAGTCGCGGCCGTCGCGAACCACCACATCCACCGTGCCGTCGCGGATCTCGCCGACCCGTCCGCTGACCTGGGTGCCGTCCGTCAGCGCCAGATCGACCTTGCGGCCCCGCGCGCGGCGAAAGTGTTTCTCGCTGGTCAAAGGGCGGTCAACACCCGGCGAACTGACTTCCAGGACGTAGGCGCCGCCGATGTCGCGCTCCGCGTCCAGCAGGTTCGAGGCCGAACGAGACAGCGCGGCGACGGTGTCCAGGTCGAGGGCGGTGTCGCCCGTCGGCGATCACGGTGATCCGTGGCGGCCGCGACCGTTCGTCGATGACGACATCTTCGATTTCGTAGCCGGCGCGCGCGAACTCACCATCGAGCAGCTCGATCACCTGCGTCTGCGACGGTAGCCCGGTGGCCACGGCGAGCTCCTCATCTTGAGTTGTCCGGTCAGTCAGCCCGGGGATGCCAGAAATCCGGCGATCCCGACAGAGCAGCTTTCAACGATACGCCAGGAAGGCGTTGTAAGACGTGATCGCGACGAGGTCACCTGGCGTTACGAGTCCGCCGTTGCGGCAATGGCAGGATGTGGCAATGCTGCGCACCGAGCCCGCTTTCGAGCCGGTCGTCAACCGACGGCGGGTGTTGACGGGCGGCGTGGCGCTCGCCGCGCTCGCCATCGCGACGCCCGCGTGCAGTTCACCGCCCGCGCCGCCGGCCGTCGACGAACTCGAAGCGCAGTTGACCCTGGCGCGCCAGGACAGTGCAGCTGGCCACCGCGGCGGCCGCGGGCGAGTCGCAAGGGCTCAGCACGGCGCTCACGCAGGTTGCCGGCGAACGCACGCAGCACGCGCAGGCCCTGGCCGACCGAGATCAAGCGCGTAGCCCCGACGACTTCAGACGTCTCCCGCGACGACCAGTCCGACCACCACCAGCGTCGGCCGCCGCGACTCCCCCTACCACCGCTGGCCGACGTCGTCACGTCGCTCGGGCGTCGGCGGACAGCGCCGCCAAGCTGGCGAGCACCTCGTCGGGTTATCGCGCCGGGCTGCTCGGCTCGATCGCCGCGTCGTGCACGGCGTCCTACAGCGTCGCGCTGGCATCCGGAGCGACCGCGTCGTGACATCCGCTGAGCCGTCGCCGGCCGACACCGCGCTGTGTGCTGCGCTGGCCAACGAGCACGCCGTCGTCTACGGCTACGGCATCGTGTCGGCGCGCTGCGCGCCCGAGGTGAACACCCTGGTCTCGTCCGCGCTTCAATCAGCACCGAGAGCGTCGCGATCAGGTCATCTCGATGCTGGCCGGCCGCAAGGTTGCGGCGCCGGTGGCCGCTGCCGGTTATCAGCTGCCGATGCCGGTCAACACGCCCACCGACGCCGCACGCCTGGCCGCACGGATGGAAAACGACACCGAGGCCGCGTGGCGTGCGTTCGTCGAGCAGGCCCAGAGCAGCGAGGACCGGACGTTCGGCGTGACGGCGCTGACTCAGAGCGCGGTACTGGCCGCCCGCTGGAAGCAGCAACTCGGCGACTGGCCGATCACCACTGCCTTCCCCGGCAGCGATTAGCTCGAGCCGGAGACAACGCGCGGCCACCTCGGTGGCCAGCCCGGCGCCGACCGTCAGTTCACGGGTTTCACCGCTGAACCGGTTGCGCAGCTCGACCGTTCCGTCGGCCCAGCCGCGCCCCACCACGACGATCCACGGCACACCGAGCAGCTCGGCATCTTTGAACTTCACGCCGGGTGACGCCGTCCGGTCGTCGAGCAGCACGTCGATGCCCAGTCGATCCAGATCGGTGGCCAGTGCGGTGGCCCCGCTGCGGACTTCGGCGTCCTTGTTGGCGATCACCAGGTGGACGTCGAACGGCGACACCTCCGACGGCCAGCGCAGCCCGAGCTCGTCGTGGTGCTGCTCGGCGATCACCGCCACCAGCCGCGACACCCCGAGTCCGTAGGACCCCATGGTCAGTCGGACCGGCTTGCCGTTCTCGCCGAGCACATCGACGGTGAAGGCGTCGGTGTATTTGCGGCCGAGCTGGAAGATGTGGCCGATCTCGATCCCGCGCGCGGCGACCAATGCGCCCCGGCCGTCCGGCGACAGATCGCCGTCGCGGACCTCGGCGGCCTCGATGGTTCCGTCGGCGATGAAGTCACGACCGGCCACCAAGCCCACGACGTGCTTACCCTGCTCATCCGCACCGGTGATCCAGCTGCTGCCGTCTACTACCCGCGGATCCACTAGGTATCGAACACCGTTGTCCAGCAGAGCTTTCGGGCCGATATATCCCTTGACCAGGAAGGGGTGCTTGGCGAAGTCGGCGTCGTCGAGTAACGCGTACTCGACCGGGTCGAGCGCGGCGCCCAGTCGTTTGTCGTCGACCTCGCGGTCGCCCGGCACACCGATGCCCAACAGCTCCCAGTCGCCGCCCGGTTGACGCACCTTGAGTAGGACGTTCTTCAGGGTGTCGGCGGCCGTGACGGCGCGGCCCAGATCGGCGCCGTTGGCCCACTCGACCAGTGTCGCGATGGTCGGGGTGTCACCGGTGTCGTGGACCACCGCGAGGGGCTGTCCATCGATGGGCAGGCTGTTCGGCCTCGCGGTGATGACAGCCTCGACGTTGGCGGCGTAACCGGATTCCAGGCACCGCACGAAGGTGTCCTCGCCGCTGGGGCTCTCGGCCAGGAATTCCTCGGAGGCCGAGCCGCCCATCGCGCCCGATACCGCGGACACGATCACATAGTCGATGTCCAGCCGACCGAAGATGCGTTGGTAGGCCTCGCGGTGTGCGTGATAGGCGTTCTTGAGGCCGCTGTCGTCGATGTCGAAGGAATAGGAATCCTTCATGACGAACTCGCGGCCACGCAGGATGCCGGCGCGCGGACGCGCCTCGTCACGGTATTTGGTCTGGATTTGGTAGAGCGTCAGCGGAAAGTCCTTGTAGGAGCTGTACTCCCCCTTGACCGTCAACGCGAAGAGCTCTTCGTGGGTGGGTCCGAGCATGTAGTCGTTGGCCCGACGGTCCTTGAGCCGGAACACGCCGTCGCCGTATTCGGTCCAGCGGTTCGTGGTCTCGTACGGCGCACGCGGCACCAGGGCCGGGAGCAGGATCTCCTGGCCGCCGATGGCGTTCATCTCGTCGCGCACGACCCGTTCGATCTTGCGCAGCACCCGCAGTCCCAGCGGCAGCCAGCTGTAGAGCCCCGGCGCGATCGGTCGCACGTAACCGGCGCGGATCAGCAGCTTGTGGCTGGCTACTTCGGCATCGGCGGGGGCGTCGCGCAGTGTGCGCAAGAACAGCTCGGACATCCGGGTGATCACAGCGCGCAAGCCTAACTATCTATGTGGTCCGCCAAACTGGGGGCACGCCCTCTCGCGGGGAACGACCACGGCTGCAATCCGCGAGGGATGACAGCCGTAGCTTCTAAAACGGTGATGCCGGGAGCTAGAGCTCCCCGGCGTCGATAGCGTCCTTGACTTCCTGCGCATGCGCGACCTGCTCGGCGGTGTAGCCGATCAGCAGCGACACCCCACCGACGATGACGGCCACGCCGGCCACCCACAGCAAGCCGTAGGTATAGCCCTGGTCGAGGGCATGCAGCTGAAGCTTGGTCATGTTCTTCACTGGGCCGTTGGTGCCACCCAGGTACAGCGTGCGCGACGTGATGACGGCCTGGATGACGGCGAGAACGACTGGGCCACCGAGGTTTTGCAGCATCAGCACGATCGCCGACGTCGGCCCGATCTGGTCGAAGCCGACGCCCGCGATCGCCGCCAGCGCGACGGGGACGACGATCATGCCGATTCCGATACCCGCGATCACGACGGGGACGATGAGGTTCGGGAAGTACGGCATGGCGCCGTTGAAGGTCGACCCGTACACCATCGCGCCGACCACCAGCGCTCCGCCGGCGATGACCACGACCCGCGGCTGGAAGCGGGACACCAGCTGCGACGAACCGGCCAGGCCGATGCCCATCGCGATCGCGAACGGGATGAAGCCGACTCCGGCACGCAGGGCGCTATAGCCCATGATGTCCTGCACGTAAAGGGCGACCAGGACGGTGACGGTGAACAAGACACCACCGGCCATGAAGATCGCCACGAAGGTAGCCAGCCGGTTGCGGTCGAAGAACAAGTTAAGGGGAACGACGGGGTTTTCGGCGGTGCGCTCCGCGAGCGCGAACCCGACGAAGGCACCAAGCGCCACCACGGCCGAACCGATCGTGGTGAACGAGACCCAGCCCGCTTCGGGTCCCGAGGAGAAGGCGAACACCGCGGCGGTGCAGCCGAGCGTGGCCAGCACCGCGCCGGCAGCGTCGAGTTTCATCCGCTCACGGTTGGTTTCCCGCAGCGCGGTGCGGGCCAGGTAGATCATCACCAGACCGATCGGCACGTTCACCAGGAACGCCAGCCGCCAGGACACCTCGGTCAGCGCCCCGCCGACAACCAGGCCCATCACGGACCCGACTCCGGTCATCGCGCCGAATACCGCGATGGCGGCGTTGCGCGCCGGTCCCTTGGCGAATGTGGTGGCGACCAGAGCGAAGCCGGTCGGCGAGGCGATAGCAGCGCCCACACCCTGCAGCAGCCGGGCGATCACCAACGTGACGTCGTCCCAGGCGATGCCGCACAGCGCGGAGGCGATGGTGAACAGGGTGACACCGACGATGAAGGTCCGCTTGCGGCCGATGGTGTCGCCGAGGCGGCCACCCAGCAGCATCAAACCGCCGAAGGTCAGCACGTAAGCGGTGATCACCCAGCTACGGCCGGCGTCAGAAAGGCTCAGCTCGTTCTGGATCTTGGGAAGGGCCACGATGGCGATGGTGCCGTCCATGGTCGCCATCAGCTGCATACCGGCGATTGCGATCACGGCGGTGAAGAATCGCCGCGTTGGCATCCACGGCGTCGACGTCTTGTTCGGCGTGGCTGGGGCGGTCTTTTCTGGGTGCGTTTCGGGCATGTGAACTGCTCGCTTCGAGGGTTCAGTTGTCCATCTTTGGACAGCCCGCTCTGCATCGTTGAGAGCCGTCATAAGAACTTACCCTACAGTAATCTTAGGAATCTTTTAAATGCCGAAGGCCGCCACAGACCCGATAACGACGATCGCGGGAGGTCGGATGCCCTCCGCACGGATCTTCTCCGGCGCGTCCGCCAGCGTGGCCCGCAAAGTGTGCTCGGCGGCCGTCGTTCCCTGCTGAACCACCACGACCGGCGTATCCGCAGGTCGGCCGCCCTTCAATAGGACCTCGGCGAAGAGTTCGATGCGTTCGACCGCCATCAGCAGAACGATGGTCCCGGTCATGGCTGCTAACGCATCCCAATTCACTAACGATTCGGGATGGTCCGGCGCCAGGTGTCCGCTGACCACCACGAACTCGTGGTTGATCGCACGATGGGTGACGGGCACGCCCGCGGATGCGGGCACCGCTATGGCACTGGTCACACCCGGCACAACAGTCACTGGGATGCCTGCATCGACACACGCCAGCACTTCCTCATAGCCACGGGCGAACACGAACGGGTCGCCGCCTTTGAGGCGCACCACGAAGTGACCGGCCCGAGCCCGTTCGATCATCACCGCATTGATGGCGTCCTGGGCCATCGCCCGCCCGTAGGGAATCTTGGCAGCGTCGATCACCTCGACGTTCGGCGCCAGCTCGGCGATCAGTTCCGGTGGCGCCAGCCGGTCGGCGACGACAACGTCGGCCTGTGCGAGTAGTCGCCGTCCCCGCACCGTGATCAGCTCGGGATCGCCCGGTCCGCCGCCGATCAACGCCACACCACCGCGGACCACGTCGTTGCTCTCAAAGCTCTCCGGGGAAATGACGCCCTGCTGCAGGGCCTCGCGGATCGCCGACCGGATGCCCGCCGAGCGGCGGTGCTCGCCGCCGGCCAGGACCCCCACCGACAGCCCGGCGTACTCGAACGACGCGGGGGTCACCGCGCTGCCGTCGATCGCGATGTCGGCCCGGACACAAAAGATTCGGTGGCGGTCGGCCTCAGCCACGATCGCCTCGTTCACCTGCGCATCGTCGGTGGCCGCGATCGCATACCAGGCGCCGGCCAGGTCGCCGTCCCGGTAGTCGCGCAGTGACAACGTGATTCCGCTCATCGCCTCGACCGAGCGGGTCGCGCTGCGGCTGATCACGTGCACGTCCGCGCCGCTGGCCACCAGCAGCGGGAGCCGGCGTTGGGCGACACTGCCACCGCCGACCACGACGACCTTTTTGCCGGCCAGCCGCAGCCCGACCAGGTATGGACTCTCCGGTGTGGTCACGAGTGCGCGCTTCCCTGGGGATGAAAGCCGGGACCGTCCGGTGACGATGCGGGCGGTGCAGCCGCCTGAGGAGGAGGCGGACCCACGTTTCTCAACATGGGTACGTGCGGGACGCCGTCGTCGAGGAAGTCATCGCCGTCTCGGACGAAGCCGTGCTGGGCATACATGTCCGCTAGATATACCTGAGCGTTGATCCGGCACGGGTAATCGCCGACCTCAGCCAGTGCCGCGCGCAAAAGTCGGGTGGTGTGACCCTCGCCCCGGGCGCTGCGTTTGGTGCACAGTCGACCGAGCCTGAACACCTTGTGGCCGCCCGCGTGTTCCTCCATGAGCCGCAGCGTGCAGATCACCTCCCCGTCGGACGCTTCGAGCCAGAAGTGCCGCGTCTCTGCGAGCAGGTCGCGCCCGTCCAGCTCGGGATACGGACAGGCCTGCTCGACGACAAACACCTCGACACGCAGCTTGAGTAGCGCGTAGAGAGTAGGCACATCAAGATCCTTCGCCCACACGCGGCGCAGCGCGGCGGTCACGGCTCCAGCTCCAACGACTTGGTGGTCCACGATCGCAGCTCCTCGTAGAGCGCCGGCTCGGTGGACAAGGTGATGCCCAACGACGGAATCATCTCCTTCAGCGTCGGCAGCCAAGCCGGGTAGCGGTCGGGAAAGCAGCGGTGCAGCACGTCGAGCATCGCCGTCACCGCGGTCGAGGCTCCCGGTGATGCGCCGAGCAGTCCGGCGATGCTGCCGTCCGCCGCGGTGAGCACCGTCGTGTCGAACTCCAGCCGCCCTCCTCGGCGTCTGTCGCGTCGCATTACCTGGACCCGTTGGCCAGAGGTGGTCATGCTCCAATCGGAATCGACCGCGCTGGGGGCGAATTCGCGTAAGGCCTGCACGCGTGCGGGCTTCGACAACCGCAGCTGGCCGATCAGATAGCTGACCAGCTCCAGCTGACCGAGCCCTGCCCCGATCACAGTCGGAAGATTGCCGAGCGTGACAGATCGCGGCAGATCGCTGAAATGCCCGTGCTTGAGGAACTTTGGCGACCAGCCGGCGAACGGACCGAACATCAGCCACGGCTTGCCATTGACGATCCGGGTGTCCAGGTGGGCCGCCGTCAGCCCCGGCGCGCCCGGCGCCGGCAGCCCGTAGACCTTGGCCCGGTGCCCGCTCGTGACCGCTGGGTTGCCGCTGCGAAGAAATCGTCCGCCGACCGGGAAGCCACCAAAACCCTTGATTTCTTTGATACCTGACTTCTGCAGCAACGGCAGTGCCTGTCCCCCGGCGCCGACGAAGACGAACGCAGCGTTCAGTTTGTGGCTGTCACCGCGGCGACGGTTGCGGACGGTCAACGTCCAGCTGCCGTCGCGCTGTCGCGTCAGCTCGCGGACCTCGTGGCCGAACAATGCGATGGTTCCGTTGCGCAGCGCGTAGCCGATGAGTTGACGGGACAATGCACCGAAGTCGACGTCGGTCCCGTCGGTTGCCCAACTGAGCGCAATGGGCGCAGAGGGTCCCGAGAGGTCGCGCTTGGCAGCCATGTACGGCAGCCGCCGGGCGAATTCGTCGGCACCCTCGACCCATTCGGTGCGGGCGAACAGCGGATTGCCGGCCAGGGCTTGGCGACGGCGGCGCAGATAGTCGACGCGCTCGGCACCCTGCACGAAGCTGACATGCGGAACGGGATTCAGGAAGCCGCGGACATCGGACACCATGCCGTTGTCGGCCGCGTAGGCCCAGAACTGGCGGGTGACCTGAAACTGCTCGTTCACCCGTACCGCTTTGGTGATGTCGATCGAGCCGTCGGGCAGCTGCGGGGTGTAGAAGAGCTCGCACAACCCCGCGTGACCCGTGCCGGCGTTGTTCCACGGGTCGCTGCTTTCGGCTGCGGCGCCGTCGAGCCGCTCGACGACGGTGATCGACCAGTTCGGCTCCAGCCGGCGCAACAATGCTGACAAGGTGGCGCTCATGATCCCGGTTCCGACCAGCACGGCGTCGACCTTTGACGTTGTCCCTGCCTGCGGGTCTGACACCGAGTTTCTCGTCCTTTGCAATCGAGCGCTGTATCGCTCGTCAGGTTATCCCGGCCGGATCGGCGTTGCCGGTCTGCAAGGTTTGTAAGCTGACCTGCGTGACTGGCTGGCAGCCCGACGTCCTGCCCGGCTACTGGCAACTCACCATCCCGCTGGGTGACGATCCCGACGGCGAGGGCCGCATCGACGCGACGCTGCTGCGTCGTGGCGATCCGGTGCCGGCCACCGATGCGGTCCTCGCGGTGCACGGGTACACCGACTACTTCTTCCACACCTCGCTGGCCGATCATTTCGCCGGCCGCGGCTTCGCGTTCTATGCGCTCGACTTACGCAAGTGCGGCCGGTCGTCGCGCAGCGGCCTGACGCCGCATTTCATCACCGACTTGGCGCACTACGACCGCGAACTCGATCGTGCGCTCGAGATCATCGGCGAGGAGACGGGGTCGGCACGGGTGCTGGTGTACGGGCATTCGGCCGGTGGACTGATCGTCTCGCTGTGGTTGGACCGGCTGCGGCGACGTGGCGCGATCAGCCGCGCACGGGTGACGGGGCTGGTGCTCAACAGTCCTTTCTTGGACGTGCCCGGGCCGATACCGCTGCGCTGGCCGCCGACGAGGGCGCTGATCGCCGCCATCGCCCGCATCGGCAACAAACGGGTCGCGCGCGCCCCGAGCGAAACCGGTGGCGGCTACGGCGCCAGTCTGCATCGCGACTATCACGGCGAGTTCGACTACGACCTGCAATGGAAACCGTTGGGCGGCTTCCCTATTACCTTCGGCTGGCTGTCCGCCGTGCGAGCCGGCCAGACAAGGCTGCACCGCGGACTCGACGTCGGCGTGCCCAACCTGATCCTGCGCTCTGACCACAGCGTGATCGAAGCATCGGACGCTGCCGCCCTGCGATGTGGCGATGCGGTTCTCGACGTCAAACACATCGCGCGCTGGGCCGGGTGCATCGGTAACCGCACCACCATCGTGCCGGTGATCGACGCCAAACACGATGTGTTCCTGTCCATGCCGCGGCCACGGCGGGTCGCGTACCAGCAGCTGGACACCTGGCTGGACGACTACCTGAGTGCGGCCGCCGGCGTCGCGTCGCGTAACGGCTGAAAGGCTACTGCATGGAAAGCTACGACCTGGCGATCATCGGAACCGGTTCCGGCAACAGCATTCTCAGCGACCACTACGCCAAGAAACGGGTCGCCATCTGCGAGCAGGGAACTTTCGGTGGGACGTGCCTCAACGTCGGGTGCATTCCGACCAAGATGTTCGTCTACGCCGCCGAAGTGGCCGAAACGATCCGCGCCGCATCGCGTTACGGTATCGACGCACACCTCGATCGGGTGCGTTGGGACGACATCGTCTCGCGCGTGTTCGGCCGCATCGACCCGATCGCGATCGGCGGTGAGGACTATCGACGGGCTCAACCCAACGTCGACGTCTACGACACCCACACCCGCTTCGCCGCGGTTCAGGATGACGGTCGCTATCTGCTGCGCACCGACGGACGGCAAAGAGTTCACCGCCGAAAAGGTGGTGATCGCTGCAGGTGCGCGGGCCGAAGTTCCGCCGGCCATCCTGGACTGCGGGGTGCGTTACTACACCAGCGACGACATCATGCGGATACCGGAACTGCCCAAGCACATGGTGATCGTCGGTGGCGGATTCGTGGCATGCGAGTTCGCGCACATCTTCTCCGCGCTCGGGGTCCGCATCACGATGGTGATCCGCGGCGGATCACTGCTCCGGCATCTCGACGACACGTTGTCGAGGCGCTTCACCCACATCGCGTCGAGCAAGTGGGAAGTGCGTAACCACCGCAACATTCTCGGCTCGCACGAGGACCGTTCCGGCATCGTGCTCGAACTCGACGACGGCTCGGAGTTGAAGGCCGATGTCGTACTGGTGGCCACCGGGCGC
Organism: uncultured Actinomycetota bacterium; assembly: GCA_963796825.1. Taxonomy (GTDB): domain Bacteria; phylum Actinomycetota; class Actinomycetes; order Mycobacteriales; family Mycobacteriaceae; genus Mycobacterium. Next base: position 51,964 of record CAWCNE010000001.1, on the reverse strand, counting down.
GGTTCCAACGGCGACCGATTGGACGCCGAGAAGGCCGGCATCGATCTCGACGATCGCCGCGTCGTCGTCGACAAGTACCAACGGACCACGGCGCGTAACGTTTTCGCGCTCGGCGATGTGTCCTCGCCGTATGAGCTCAAGCACGTCGCCAATCACGAAGCACGCGTGGTGCAGCACAACCTGCTCCGCGACTGGGACGACACCGCATCCATGGTCGCCACCGATCACCGCTATGTTCCCGCCGCGGTATTCACCGATCCGCAGATCGCGTACGTCGGGCTGACTGAGAACGAAGCCGTCGCAAAGGGTTTCGAGGTGGCCTGCAAGATTCAGGATTACGCGGATGTCGCGTACGGCTGGGCCACCGAAGACACCGTCGGCATCGTGAAGCTCATCTCGGACTCGAAGAGCGGGCGACTACTCGGTGCGCACATCATGGGACACCAGGCCTCGTCGATCATCCAGCCGCTCATTCAGGCGATGACCTTCGGCTTGAGCGTGCACGACATGGCGCGCGGCCAGTACTGGATTCACCCGGCGCTGCCCGAAGTCGTCGAAAACGCATTGCTGGGTCTGTCGGACTGAGCGTGGTCAGGCGGCGCTGGTCGACGATCGCCGGTCAGGTTTGCTGTCGATCGACCACAGGTGACCACAATCAGGGCACTGCAGGTGCAGTAGCCAGCCCTGATTGCTCAGCAGGAACTGCCAGTGGGTACCGCAATTGCGGCGCGTCTGGCAGTCAGGACACCCGACGGCATGCTCGCACTGGGGGCAGCCGAACCAGGCGCGGCGACCCAGATCGGCAGTGGGATCAATCGGGAACACGCCCGGCCACCCGGTCCGGAAGCACTCCGGCGGCCACCAGCTCGTCGTAGATACGTTGCTGATCGTCGTCAAGATCGGAGTACAGCATCGCGTAGGCGCGATCCTCCTGGGCGAGCACTTCCACCGGGTCCCAGTCATCCCCGATCGCCTCGAGAATTGCGGCCCGGCGACGCGCCTCGTCAAGGGTGAGGTCATATGCGAACGCCACATGATTAGCCTCAGCAGCCACGTGTTCCCCCTGTGCCGGCATGTCGAAAAAGATGAGCTACCAGCGTCAGAGGTTGCGCCCGCGGTCGGCAATGGCCTCCGTCACATTCGACGGTTGAGGTTGATCACAGTTTTTCCACCGGCCAGGCGAGCCGCCTAATGGGGGTGGTTGTGCTCTTGTCCCAGATCGGCTTGATGCACGTGCGCATGCGTGTGTTCAGTTCCATCGTCGTGGGCATGGGGGTGGTCATGCTCGACATGTTCGTGGTCGTGGGTGGTGTGCGGGTGCGTGTGGGTGAGTTCGTCGTGGCGGTGTTCGTGGGTGTGCGGTTCGTCGTGACCGCGTTCATGATTTGTCACTGTCGTCTCCTGCGGTGTGAGATCCCGGCCGCATCTATTGTGCAACCCTCGCGGCGCCTGGGGTGTAGAACAGTGCGCATGCGCCTCAGGTGCCAGGGCTCCGGGACTCGGCGGTGATCAGCCGTGCATGAGCTTTCGCTGTGCGAGGCGATCGCCGGCGTGGTCAAACCGTACGCCGACGGTCGCCACGTCGACGTGGTACGCGTCAGAATCGGCGCGCTTCGTCAGGTGGTACCCGAGTCGCTGTCGTTTTGCTGGACGCTGCTCCGAGACTACGAGGACATGCCCGACGCCGAGTTGGAACTCGAGTTTGTCACCGCTGAGGTGCGCTGCCGGTCCTGCGGCGACGAATCGGCGATCACCTCGCAGTGGTCATTGCTGTGTCCGTGTTGCGGGAGTGCCGACGTCGAAGTGCTGCGCGGCGACGAGTTTTTGGTGACGTCATTGGATGTCTCGTGAAAGGTGTTGACCATGGGTAGATTTCATCGCCACGACGACGGAACCGTGCACACCCACGAGCATGGCGATCAGGACCACGCCCATCCGCACGACCACGGCGATCACAGCGGCTATCGCACCGGCACTCAGCGTGTCGACGTACTCGAGGCGATCTTCGCCGAGAACGATGTGCGGGCGGGATTTAACCGAAATGCGTTCGAGGAGAACCGTGTTCGTGCGATCAACCTGATGAGTTCCCCGGGCTCCGGCAAGACGACGGTATTGCAGGCCACCCTCGACGAGCTTGCCGGCGAGATCGCCGTCGGCGTGATCGAGGGCGACATCGCCACCGACCTGGACGCCGCCAAGCTCGGTGGCCGGGGCGCCCAGATATCCCTGCTCAACACCGGAAACGGGTTCGGCGGCGAGTGTCATCTTGACGCGCCCATGGTCAACCGCGCGCTGCAGGGACTAGACCTGGGCAGCCTCGACCTGGTGATCATCGAAAACGTCGGGAATCTGGTATGCCCCGCCGAATTCGACGTCGGCGAACACGCCAAGGCGATGGTCTATTCGGTCACCGAGGGTGACGACAAACCGCTGAAGTACCCGGTGATGTTCCGTGCCGTCGACGTGGTGCTGCTCAACAAGATCGATCTGGTGCCGTACCTGGATGCCGACGTCGACTCCTATATCGCCCGCGTGCGCGAGGTCAATCCGACGGCGACGATTTTGCCCGTCAGCGCCCGCACCGGCGTCGGCATGGCCGACTGGTTCGACTGGCTGCGACAGTTCGCGGCGAACTCAGCCACCTGAGCGCACCGCGGGTTTCGTCTCGAGCACGCGTCTGGATAACAGGCGCTAATCCCTTGATTCCCAACAGATGCGACTAATTCGCAAGACGGGCCTGATGTTGCTGATCGATCCGCGCCCCTGCTGATTTCGGACGGCGATCGAGCGGCCAGAATACGCTTCTGCTTAACGAAATCGGAAGCAAATCCGGAAACCCGTACCCTGCTTCCAGATTTGCCAGAACATCGTTGACAAGGTAGTTCGGCGAGAGTAAACCCAGAAACACGTGCCGCGTAAGCGGGCCGATCGTCGACTCCCGCGGTGCCAGGGACCATTAGCCCGGGCCCGGAAAGCTGCGCTATGCCAACGGAAGCAGCAGTCAAAGCGGAAGAAACATTGATTCACGTTCTATGGATCAATGCGGGCCTGAGTTGCGACGGCGATTCGGTGGCACTGACTGCGGCCACCCAACCCAGTATCGAGGAGATCGCGCTGGGCGCGCTCCCCGGTCTGCCCAAGATCGCCATGCACTGGCCGCTGATCGACTTCGAGTGCGGCCCCACCGGCGGGGCCGACGATTTCCTCGAGTGGTTCTTCAAGGCCGACCGCGGTGAGCTCGAACCGTTCGTGCTCGTCGTGGAAGGTTCGATTCCCAACGAAGCGATCAAGAACGAGGGGTACTGGTGCGGCTTCGGCAACAACCCGGCCACCGGGCAGCCGATGACGACCAGTGAGTGGCTCGACCGGCTGACCCCGAAGGCGACGGCGGTGGTCGCGGTGGGGACTTGCGCCACCTACGGCGGCATCCACGCGATGGCCGGTAACCCAACGGGCGCAATGGGCGTGCCCGACTACCTCGGCTGGGAATGGAAGAGCAAGGCCGGGATCCCGATCGTCTGCGTTCCGGGCTGCCCGATCCACCCGGACAACCTGTCGGAGACACTGACGTACCTGCTCTACATGGCCACCGGGCAAGCGCCGATGATTCCGCTCGACGACGCACTGCGCCCACAGTGGCTGTTCGGCAACACCGTGCACGAGGGTTGCGACCGGGCCGGCTACTACGAGCAGGGCGACTTCGCCACCGAGTACGGGTCGCCGAAATGCATTGTCAAGCTTGGCTGCTGGGGTCCGGTGGTCAAATGCAACGTGCCCAAGCGAGGCTGGATCAACGGCATCGGCGGCTGCCCGAACGTCGGCGGCATCTGCATCGGATGCACCATGCCCGGGTTCCCGGACAAGTTCATGCCGTTCATGGACGAGCCGCCGGGCGGCAAGGTTTCCACCACCGCATCAGGCCTCTACGGGTCGGTGATCCGCAACCTGCGCGGCATCACCAAACGCACGCTCGACAAGGAACCGCGCTGGCGACACAAGGGCGACAAACTCACGACCGGCGCACAACGCACCTGGTAGTGAGCACGACCTCAGCTTGATAGTAGGGAGCGAAGTTCGATGACAACGATCATCCCCGAGCCGTCCCACGCGAAGCGCGAGCCCGGCCAACTGGTCGAGATGGCGTGGGATCCGATCACCCGGATCGTAGGCAGCCTCGGCATTTACACCAAGATCGACTTCGAGAACCGCGAGGTCGTCGAGTGTCACAGCACGTCGTCGATCTTCCGCGGCTACTCGATTTTCATGAAAGGCAAGGACCCTCGCGACGCGCACTTCATCACCAGTCGCATCTGCGGCATCTGTGGTGACAACCACGCCGTCTGTTCCTGCTACGCGCAGAACATGGCCTACGGCGTCAAGCCGCCGAACCTGGGCGAGTGGATCGTCAACCTGGGCGAGGCCGCGGAATACATGTTCGACCACAACATCTTCCAGGAGAACCTGGTCGGGGTGGACTTCTGCGAGAAGATGGTCTCCGAGACCAATCCGGGTGTGCTGGCCAAGGCCGAGAACACCGCGGCGCCGCATGCCGGCGCGCACGGGTATAAGACGATCGCCGACATCATGCGCTCGCTCAACCCGTTCAGCGGCGAGTTCTATCGCGAGGCGCTGCAGGTCAGCCGGTATACGCGGGAAATGTTCTGCCTCATGGAGGGCAGGCACGTACACCCGTCCACGCTGTACCCCGGCGGAGTCGGCACGGTGGCAACCATTCAACTGATGACCGACTACGTGACGCGGCTGATGCGCTATGTGGAGTTCATGAAGAAGGTCGTGCCCATGCACGACGATCTCTTCGACTTCTTCTACGAGGCGCTACCGGGTTACGAGAAGGTCGGCCTGCGCCGCACCCTGCTCGGCTGCTGGGGCTCCTTCCAGGACCCCGACGTGTGCAACTTCGAGTACAAGGACATGGAGCGTTGGGGCAACGCCATGTTCGTCACGCCCGGTGTCGTCGTCGACGGCAAGCTGGTGACGCACTCGCTGGTCGACATCAACCTGGGTATCCGAATCCTTTTGGGCAGTTCGTATTACGACGACTGGAATGAACAGGAGATGTTCGTCAAGACGGACCCGCTGGGTAATCCGGTCGACCGGCGCCATCCGTGGAACCAGCACACCAACCCGCATCCGCAGAAACGGGACATGGACGGCGGCAATTACAGCTGGGTGATGTCTCCGCGTTGGTTCGACGGCAAGGACCATCTTGGCGCTCGACACCGGCGGCGGTCCGCTGGCCCGGCTCTGGTCGACGGCGCTGGCCGGTCTGGTCGACATCGGCTACGTCAAATCCACCGGACATTCGGTCCAGATCAACCTGCCCAAGACCGCGCTGAAGGGGCCGGTCGAGTTCGAATGGAAGATCCCCCAGCACGGCTCCAACACCATCGAGCGTGACCGGGCCCGCACGTACTTCCAGGCCTATGCGGCGGCGTGCGCGTTGCACTTCGCCGAAAAGGCGCTGGTTGAAATACGGGCCGGCCGCACCAAGACGTGGGAGAAGTTCGAGGTGCCCAAGGACGGCATCGGTTGCGGCTTCACCGAGGCCGTTCGCGGAGTCCTCAGCCACCACATGGTGATTCGGGACGGCAAGATCGCCAACTACCACCCGTATCCCCCCACCCCGTGGAATGCCAACCCGCGCGACAGCTTCGGCACGCCGGGTCCTTACGAAGACGCGGTGCAAGGACAGCCGATCTTCGAGGAGAACGACCGGGAGCACTTCAAGGGCATCGACATCATGCGCACGGTGCGCAGTTTCGACCCCTGCCTGCCCTGTGGTGTGCACATGTACCTCGGCAAGGGCAAGACGCTGGAGCGGTTGCACTCACCGACGCAAGCAGTGACCGGGGAGTGATGTATGGCTGATCGCCCCGAGGAATTGGAGGGGGACGCGCAGTGGCGCTCGGCGGGCGATCGGATCCAGACGCTATTGGATGCGACGTCGGTCGGTGGTGCGGTCGCGCGTGAACGCGCCGAGCAGTTGGTTCGCGAGGTAGTCGATCTCTACGGCGCGGGCTTGTCGCGGATCGTGGCGGCGCGCGGACCCCGGCATGCTGAACCGCCTGGTCGCCGACGATTTGGTGGCCAGCCTGCTGCTGGTGCACGGCCTGCACCCGCATGACGTGCATCGCCGGGTTTCCGACGCACTCGACCGGGTCCGGCCGTATCTGGGCTCGCACGGCGGCGATGTGCACCTGCTCGACATCGTGGGCGACACCGTGCAGCTGCAGTTCGCCGGCAGCTGCAAGAGTTGCCCGTCGTCGGCGGTGACGCTGGAGCTTGCGGTCGAGGATGCGATTCGCGCTGCCGCACCGGAGATTTCGTCGATTGAATTGGTGGCCCCCGAAGCCGCGCCCGCCGAGCCGACGACGGTGATCCCGGCGGAATCGCTACTGGCTCAGGTCCATGCCCGAGCCCAGACCAACGGCGGCAGCTCGGCGGCCTGGCATCCGGTGCCCGACCTGGCCGGCCTGGCTCCCGGCGAAGTCGGCGGCTTCTCGGTCGCCGGCGCCGTGGTGCTGGCATGCCGGGTCGGCGACCGAGTTGTACGCCTATCGTGACCACTGCCCGGCCTGCGACGGATCGTTGGCCGGCGCGGCGCTGCACCGACCGGTCGCAGGTCGCGACCCGGTGCTGCGATGTCCGCGCTGCCGCGCGCATTTCGACGTCGTGCACGCCGGGGCAAGCCTCGACGACGGCGCCGCGCGACACCTCGATCCCATCCCACTGTTACTGCGTGACGGCGTGCTGTCCATCGCGGTAGCGGCCGAGCCGATGGGCGCGCCGGCATGACGAGCCCCTACGACGTGCTGAGTCGCATCACCACCAACAAGCGGGCACCGCAGCCGGCCGGGGAGCGCTGCGAAATGTGCTCGGAGGCCATCGCCGATGAGCACCAGCATGTGGTCAATGTGGCTGGGCGGCAACTGATGTGCGTATGCCGTGGCTGCTATCTGCTGTTCACCGACAGCCACGCGCAGCTGCGCTACCGCTCGGTTCCGGACCGGTACCTGTCATTTCCCGACTTCGCGCTTGATCGCCGCACCTGGGAAGCTCTGCAGATCCCGGTCGGCCTGGCGTTCTTCTTCCGCAACTCGGCGCTGGATCGCACCGTCGCGTTCTACCCGGGACCGGCGGGGGCAACCGAATCCGACCTCGACCTCGAGGCGTGGACCGCGATCAACTCGGCCGACCCTCGAGTAGGCCTGCTCGCCGACGACGTCGAGGCGTTGCTGGTGCGGGTGCGCGAGGACGAACAACCCGATTGCTATCTGGTCCCCATCGATGCCTGCTACGAGTTCATCGGCGGGCTGCGGATGTTGTGGCGTGGCTTCGACGGTGGCCAAGAAGCGCGCGAGTTCATCGATGCCTTTTTCGTTCAGCTGGCCGCCCGCAGTACCGAGCAGCGCCGATGACCGGCCCCACCGCCCAGGCGACCGGCGTGACGTTCACCGTCCTCGACGTGGCCCCCGAGCCCTACGCAGCGGTCCCGATCCTCACCGCGCGCATCAGTGTTACGGCGCCCGATCACGAACCGGTGCATGCGATCGCGCTGCGCTGCCAGGTCCGCATCGAACCATTGCGGCGCGGCTACTCCGACGAGGAAGCGGAGGGGCTGACTGATTTATTCGGGCCGCGGGAGCGCTGGGCCACCACCCAGCGCACCTTCCTGTGGCAGCATTGCACGGCGATGGTGCCGGCGTTCGTCGACGCCACCGAGGTGGCGCTCCCTCTCGAGTGCACCTACGATTTCGAGGTCGCCGCCGCCAAATACCTGCACGCCCTACGCGACGGCACCGTGCCACTGCAATTCCTTTTCAGCGGAACCGTATTCATGGCGGGTCAGCGCGGCTTCTCCGTTCGGCAGGTGTCATGGGACTGCGAGGACCGCTACGACATGCCGGTGCCCGTGTGGCGGGAGCTGATCCAGCAGCACTACCCGAACACCGGATGGGTGCGCCTGCCTCACGACACGGTCGCTGCGTTGACCGCCTACAAGTCGACGCGCGGCATGTTGAGCATCGAGGATGCCGTCACCGCACTGCTGGGCGCGGCACACCAGGAGGCGCGATGACCGCGGATTGGGACCGGGCCCGAGCCGTCGCCGACGCCGTCCTGTACGAGGGCTACCTGCTGTACCCGTACCGCGCGACGTCGAGCAGGAACCGATCACGCTGGCAGTGGGGCGTTTTGGGTCCTGTCCGGCGCGGCCGATGCGGGAATCGGCGAGGACGACACCCTCGCGGCAGAGTTTCTCGTCGACGGAGCGCAGGCAATCACACTGGTGGTGCGCTTCCTGCAACTGCAGCACCGCCGCACCGAACGCGACACCGGTTGCGGGCGATTCGAACCGGTCGACGAGCTGATCACACAGGTCCGGTTCGTGGCTGACGTGGGACGAAGCGGTCGAGCACGAGGAGTCCTTTGGCCCTTTCGCCTTGAACGAATCGGCTCAACCATGGACGTTGTCGGTGACCGCCCCGGGTGCAACTGACATCGAACAGGTCGAAGGCGGCCGATTGGTGCGGGATCGGCGGGAGGTGAGCGCCACGTTGACCGTTGGCATCGAGCCAGACGGTGCGCTGCAACGGGTATCGGTGTGCATCGCGAACGCCGGTGCACCTGCCGCTGACAAGGACGACGCGATCGCCCGATCTCTGATCGGCACCCACGTCATCGCGGAAGCCATTGGCGGCGAGTTCGTCTCACTCCTCGAGCCGCCGCCACCCGCCGCCGACGCGGTGTCCCGATGCACCCGGCACCGCTGTTTCCCGGTGCTGGCCGGCGCACCCGGTGCCGGGGATCTGCTGCTGATCTCCCCGATCATCCTCTACGACCACCCCGAGGTCGCCGAACAGAGCGAAACCGCGTTATACGACTGCACTGAGATCGACGAGATCCTGACCCTGCGCGTGATGACGATGACCGACGACGAGAAGGCGCAGGCCCGGGCCACCGACCCGCTGGCCGGCCAACTCATCGACCGCTGTGACGCCATGTCGCCCGAAGCCATGTCGCGCCTGCACGGAGCCCTACGGGATCCGCGGGAGGCCGTGGGTCTGGTTCCGGAGATTCCTGACGGCGTCGACTGGTGGGATCCGTTGGCCGACAACGCGGTACAACCCGATCTCGACGCGGTCCTGGTGAACGGTGTCCGGGTAGCGCGGGGCAGTCGCGTGCTTCTGCATCCGTCGCGCCGAGCGGACGCGCAGGACCTGTTCTTCGCGGAGAAGACGGCTCGTGTCACGTCGGTGCATGAAGACGTCGACGGCAACCAGCACGTCGGCGTCGTCGTCGAGGACGATCCTGCGGCCGACCTGCACGAGTGGTACGGCCGCTACCTCTACTTCTCCCCCGACGAAGTCGAGCCGCTCGAAACCACTACTACAGAAGGGAGTTCGACATGGCGATCGTAGGATGGGTTTTTGTCGGCCTGCTGGCGTTGTTCGCGATGGCCGGAGTCGTGATAGGGCTGATATCCATACCCGATGCCCGGCGGTACCTCAAGATCCGGCACATGTAGCGCTGGCGGACCATCCGATTCCAGTGCGCATCCTGGTGGCGGGCATCGGCAACATCTTCCTCGGCGACGACGGGTTCGGCTCCGAGGTAGTCCGGCATGTCCCTGTCCAGCAGGACGATTCGAGCGTGCGAGTCGTCGATTACGGCATCGGGGGCATGCACTTGGCCTACGACCTGCTCGACGACTGGGACGCGCTGGTCCTCGTCGACGCGGTACCCAATCGCGGCAGCCCGGGGGCTCTGCACATCTTCGAGGCCGACCATGAATCGCATTCGACCACCGTCGCTCTGGATGCCCACGGCATGGATCCCGCGGCAGTGTTCGACAGCCTGAAGGCGCTAGGAGGCACACCGCCCTACACGGTCGTCGTCGGCTGCGAGGCCGGGAGCGTCGACGAAGGTATCGGCCTTACCGAGGCCGTCGCGGGTGCGGTGCCACGAGCCATCGACGCCGTCAAGGAAGTCGTCGCGGGACTGCGGACTCGATCGCCGGCGGCATCGGTTGAAGGGCAGGGCTGAGCGATGTGCCTGGGCATACCGGGTCAAGTAGTCAGCATGCTGGACGGCTACGAAGGGCAACTGGCACTGGTCGACGTCGCCGGAAAGCAACGCAACGTCAATGTCGGCATGCTGCCGGAGGAAACGTTTGCCCCCGGTGACTGGGTGATCATTCACATGGGGTTCGTCGTCGAGAAGACCGACCGGGCCGGCGCCGAGCAGGCGATGACCGGTCTGGAGCTGATGGGCCGGGGCCGCGACGATGACTGACACGCTGGTGCACGGCGACAGCGTCCGGCAAAGGTTCACCGTGACCGGTGTCGTTCAGGGAGTGGGATTCCGTCCGTTCGTCCACCGGATCGCCACCGAGCTCGGGCTGAACGGATTCGTCGGCAACGATTCAGGCGCGGTCTTCCTCGAAGTGCAGGGACCCGGCGCGCGCATTGACGAATTCCGTCGCCGGCTGCGGGCGGATGCGCCACCATTGGCGGCGATCGGTGCTCTCCACGTCGTCGATATCGACGCTCGACACCTTGTGCGACGGCGGGTTTCGTATCGTGGAAAGCCGACCGGTCGCCGGCGCCACCACCCCGATTCCGCCCGATATCGCCGTCTGCGACGACTGTATCGCCGAGTTGTTCGACCCGAGCGACCGTCGTTACCGGCACCCCTTCGTGACGTGCACCAACTGCGGTCCCCGGTTCACCATCATCCGCGCCCTGCCCTATGACCGACCGGCCACCACGATGTCGGCGTTCGCGATGTGCCAGCGCTGCGCCGCCGAGTACCACGACCCGGCCGACCGCCGCTTCCACGCGCAGCCGATCGCCTGCCCGGACTGCGGGCCATCGCTGTGGTTCGCCGCGCACACCGAGCGAGTCTCCGGATCCGATGCCGCGCTGCGCGCCACCCAACAGGCACTGGCTGCGGGCGCCGTGGTTGCGATTAAGGGCGTCGGCGGCTATCACCTGGCTTGCCGGGCCGACGAGGAGGCGGCGGTCGTTTCGCTGCGGACCCGTAAGGCGCGGGGCGCCAAGCCATTCGCCGTCCTGGTGCGGGATCTCGACGTCGCACGCCGCTACGCACACATCGACGACGCCGAAGCCGCGGTGCTCTCGAGTCCCGCGCGGCCAATCGTGTTGTTGCGGCGTCGCCGCGACTCGCCGCTCGCCGACGCCGTCGCGCCCGGCAGCCCACTTGTCGGGCTGATACTGCCGTACTCACCGATCCATCACCTGCTGCTCGCGCCGGTTCCGGGTGTCGCAGCGCCAGTACCCGATGCCCTGGTTCTGACCAGCGCCAACCGATCCGATGATCCCATCTGCTTCACCGAAGACGATGCCCTACAGAGGCTTTTGCGGCCCTCCGCCCCCTTGTGCGACGCGGTGCTCGACCACGACCGGCCGATCCACGTGCCGTGCGACGATTCAGTGGTTCGGGTGGTCGACGGTCGCGAATTGCCGATCCGGCGGTCCCGCGGCTACGCGCCGCTGCCCATCGACCTCGGCCTCGACGGCCCGCCGGTGCTGGCGGTCGGCGGCGAACTGAAGAACACCTTCTGCCTCACCGACGGTGCCCGCGCATACCTGTCCGGTCACATCGGCGACATGGAGACATTGGAAACCCTGCGGGCGTTCGAGCGCGCGGTGGGCCAACTCAGCGAAATCCGGCATCAGCCGGTGCGATTGGCCGCCGATCTGCACCCTGGGTATCACACCCGCAGTTGGGCGGAGCGCCACGCGGGCGATCGACCACTGGATCTGATTCAGCACCACCACGCGCACGTCGTGTCGCTGCTGGCCGAGCACGGACGTCTCGGTGAACCCGTAATCGGGGTATCGTTCGACGGCACCGGCTACGGCTGCGATCAAACAATCTGGGGCGGCGAAATTCTCAAACTCGGGCCGGACAGTCACCGATTCGCCCGGGTCGGTCACCTGCTGCCGGCGCCACTGCCGGGCGGTGATGCGGCGGTGCGCAATCCGTGGCGGATGGCGCTGTCCCAATTGTGGATGGCCGGTATCGACTGGACACCGGATCTCCCCCCGATCGCTGCCGCGACACCGGCCGAATTACAGCTCACCCGTTCACAATTGGAATCCGGCACCGGGTGTGTGCCGTGCTCGAGCATGGGGCGGCTGTTCGACGCCGTCGCATCCCTGTTGGGAGTTCGTCAGCGGATCGACTACGAAGGCCAGGCCGCCATCGATCTCGAGGCACTGGCCGATTCAACGGGTGACACAGCGGGACCTGAGCTGAAACTGGGGGTAAGCGCCGACGGCGTGATCGATCCCGCCGGGATGCTGCGCGGGATGGTGTCGGCGCTGCGCGCAGGTGTGCAACCGGCGGTGCTGGCGGCGGGGTTCCACCGGGCGGTCGCAGCCGCCGTTGTCGAGGCGGTGGAAATGCTCGCCGGACCGGTACGGTTGGTGGGCCTCACCGGCGGGGTGTTCCAGAATGTATTGCTGCTGCGTGGATGCCGACAACGCTTGCAGCGGGCCGGATTCGAGGTGCTGACTCATCACACCGTGCCGCCCAACGACGGCGGGCTGGCGCTGGGTCAGGCCGCGATCTCCGTGCTGACCGCGCTGGAAGAGGCTGAGTTGCGATGACCACCACTGCGATCGATCGCGGACTTGACGCCGAGCTGGCCGCCGATCTGGCCGCGGCCGCCTTCACACTGGCCAAGCGGTTCGCGGCGGGTGCGACCATGTGGTCCATCGCACCATCCTGGGAGCCGCATGCGCTGCACATCGCAGTCGAGTTCGTGCATCCGGTGATCATGGGAAAGCGCGCACTGCCGGCCGTCGCGCTGACCGGACCGAACCTGGTCGATCTGGTGCGGGTGTCGGTACAGCCTGGCGACATCGTCGTCGCGGTCGGTGGCGCCGATGACGCGCAGGTGCTTTCGGTGATGCACCGCAGCCCGGCCTGGGGTGCCACCACCATCTGGATCGGCAGCGGTGAGCGACCCACAGCGGGTGCGGCCGATCACGTGCTGTGGATCGACGACCCCGACCCGCGCGTCCCCGCAACGGGCGGCTTTGTGCTGTTCTATCACCTGTTGTGGGAGCTGACCCACGTGTGTTTCGAGCACTCGGGCTTGCTCAAACCTGAATGTGCCGAAGAGGTTTGCGTCACGTGCAGTGACGAGGGCCGCCTGGGTGAGGTGGTGACAGCGTCTGCCGGGGGCATGGCCGCGGTACGCACCGCCCGGGGCGTCGAGAACGTCGCGACGGCGCTGATCGACCCCGTCGACGCGGGCGAGCTGGTGCTGGTGCACGCGGGGACCGCGATCAGTCGCATCGCAGAGGAGCGGCGCTGATGAATCGCGGCGGCGACGATGCAGAGCGAAGCGATGAGGAGGAGCGGCGCTATGAATCGCGGCGGCGACGATGCAGAGCGAAGCGATGAGGAGGAGCGGCGCTATGAATGAAGAGCCCACCAACTTCCTGTATCCGTTCATCGATGCGCAGGAGGACGACCCGCGATCGCTGCTCGCCGATCTCGCCGCGTCAGCGCAGGCAAAGGCAGCCGAGAGTGTGGCGCTGCGGCGCACCACACTGGAATCCAACGCCGACCTGCTGGATCAGGCTGCTACCGAGATGGCACGCCGCTTCGCGGCCGGCGGCCGGATGTTCACCTTCGGAAACGGCGGCAGCTGCACCGATTCCACCACTTTGGCCGCGTTGTTCTCCCGCCCACCGGCCGGAAAGCCGCTACCCGCTTGGTCGTTGACCGCCGATCAGGCGATAGTGACCGCGCTGGGTAACGACGTCGGGTTCGAGCTGGTGTTCGCCCGGCAGTTGATCGCCCGCGCAAAATCCGGCGACATCGCGATCGCGATGTCTACCAGCGGCAGTTCGCCCAACCTGCTGGCCGCTCTGGCCGAGGCGCGACAACGTGGTTTGTACACCATTGGGTTCGCCGGCTATGACGGCGGCGCCTTCGCTAACAATCCAAACGTGGACGCCTGCTTCATCGTTCGCTCGCAAAGCGTGCACCGAATTCAGGAATCGCAAGCGCTGCTGGCCTATCAGTTGTGGTCGGCCACCCAGCAACATTCCGACGATCGAGGCTTGGGGGCCGCATGAGCAAGTCAGCCGGCGAATACCTGTCGTCGGGGCCGCAGTTCGCCGAAGGCGAGGTGATCGAGCGGATCGAAGTGTTCCGCAGGCGCCGGCCCCGGTTGCTCGACGACCACGTCAACTTGGCGCACGGGGCGGGCGGCAAGGCTTCGGCCGCGCTGATCGACGCGGTGTTCATGGAGGCGTTCCGCAATCCCCTGCTGGAGTCGCTCGGCGACGGCGCGGTTATCACGCTACCCGGCGGTGAGCGGCTGGCGATGTCCACCGATTCATTTGTGGTGCAGCCCAGACGTTTTCCCGGCGGTTCCATCGGCGAGCTCGCCGTGCACGGCACCTGCAACGACGTCGCCATGTCCGGCGCCGTGCCGTCTTGGATTTCGGCGGCGTTTGTGCTGGAAGAGGGCTTTCCGATCGCCGAGTTGAAGGAGATCGTCGCCGACATGGCCGCCGCGGCGGCCAACGCGGGTGTGCAGATCGTCACCGGGGATACCAAGGTGGTGCCCAAGGGTGCCGCCGACGGCATGTTCGTCACCACCACCGGGGCCGGAGTCGTTCCCGCGGGGCGCACACTTTCAGCCGCGTCGGTCCGCGCCGGCGACAAGGTGCTGTTGTCGGGCTCGATGGGCGATCACGGCATGGCGGTGATGCTCGCCCGGGGTGATCTCGCCATCGAGGCCGACATCCATTCCGACACTGCCTCGGTCAGCCCGCTGGTGGAACTGCTGATGGCGGCCGCGCCATCGACCCGGTGGCTGCGGGACGCGACCCGGGGCGGGGTCGGGACCGTCTGCAACGAATTGGCTCAGGCCTGCGGCCTCGCAGTGCTGCTCGAAGAGGAACGGCTGCCCGTGCGACCCATGGTGAATGGCGCGTGCGAGCTGCTTGGCATCGATCCGCTCTACGTCGCCAACGAGGGCAAGTTCGTCGCCGTCGTCGCACCCGAAGAGGCCGACGCCGGGTTGGCCGCGCTGCGCTCGCATCCACTGGGCGCCGACGCGGCCGAGGTCGGGGAAATCGTCACGGAACCGGCGGAAAGCGTGGTGTTGCGTACTGGGTTCGGCGGCACCCGGATCGTCGACATGCTCGTCGGCGACCCGCTGCCGCGGATCTGTTGACGTGGCGGGCGCAGCGGGTCGCCATATGAAAGGAGGAAACCGCTTATGTGTCTTGGAATTCCGGCTCGGGTCGTTGAGATCACCGATCCCGAAAACTATTTGGCGAAGGTAGACGTCAGCGGGGTGCAACGCACGATCAGTGTGCGGCTGCTGGAAGACGACATGCCCGAGCCCGACGACTGGGTGCTGGTCCATGTCGGATTCGCGATGGCCAAGATCGACGAGACCGAGGCGTTGCTGACCCTGGCCGCTGTCAAGAAGCTCGGCGAGGCCTACACCACCGAAGTCGAGGCCTTCGACTCGTCGGCGATTGTTTAAGGGGACGGCCATGAAATTCGTTGACGAATTCCGCGATCCGGCGGCGGCCCGCAAGCTGCTGACTGCCATCGAGCACCTGGCGGGTAGCGGGTCTGACCACTTCAAGTTCATGGAGGTGTGCGGCGGGCATACCCACACCATTTACCGGCACGGCATCGAACACCTGCTGCCCGACAACGTCGAACTGGTCCACGGCCCCGGGTGTCCGGTGTGCGTCATCCCGATGGGCCGTATCGACGACGCGATGTGGCTGGCCGGCCAACCCGACGTGATCTTCACCTGTTTCGGTGACATGATGCGGGTGCCCGGGTCGGCCGGCAGTCTGCTGGACGCCAAGGCACGCGGCGCCGACGTCCGGTTCGTCTACTCCCCGCTGGACGCACTCAAGATCGCTGTCGACAACCCCGACAAACACGTGGTGTTCTTCGCCATTGGCTTCGAGACCACGGCCCCGTCGACCGCTGTGACGCTGGTTCGTGCCCGCGACCTCGGCGCGCGAAATTTCAGTGTGTTCTGCAACCACGTCACCATCGTGCCGCCGATCAAGGCCATCCTGGAATCACCCGACCTGCGGCTGTCCGGCTTCATCGGCCCCGGACACGTCTCGACGGTAGTGGGCAACCGGCCGTACCGGTTCGTGCCCGACGTGTACGGAAAGCCGTTGGTGGTGGCAGGATTTGAGCCACTGGATATTCTGGCCGCGGTCACCATGCTGCTTCGTCAGATTCGTGAGGGCCGATGTGAAATCGAAAATCAATACAAGCGGGTAGTTCCCGAGGACGGCAACCCGGCCGCGCTGGCGCTGATGGGCAGGGTGTTCGCGCTGCGTCCGCACTTCGAATGGCGCGGGCTGGGATTCATCTCGCAGAGCGCGTTGCGGTTGCACGACGACTTCGCCGAGTTCGACGCCGAGCTGCGGTACGCGATGCCCGGGGTGCGGGTCGCCGACCCCAAGGCGTGTCAGTGCGGCGAGGTGCTCAAGGGTGTGCTAAAGCCTTGGGAATGCAAGGTTTTCGGTACCGCCTGCACCCCGGAGACGCCGATCGGGACCTGCATGGTGTCACCCGAAGGAGCTTGCGCGGCCTACTACAACTTCGGCCGCATGCATCGCGACGCCGCCAAGCTGGTGGGCCAAACCGGGCGGACGTGACAGTTGGACCCGGAGACCCGCGGCATCGAGATGTTCGCTCGGTACGCCCACGCGCCCAACGCGCTGGGCTATTGCGGTCCCCCACTGGGTGCCACCTTGCGGGACGGCTCGGTCGAGGAGGTGCGACGCGCGGCGGCGCAGTTTTCCGGAGCCTGGCCGTACTTGCGGGTGCTCGCGAAGATGACCGGTAGCAGCGATCCGCTGGACTACCGGCTTGTCGAGTCGTACTGGCTGGGCGGCGGCGTCGGCGCCAATCTGGATGCAGGAGAATTTTTCGACGCGTTGCTGGCCATCATCGGCCCGCAGGCAGGCCAGTATTGGTCGCACCTCACGCCCGAACTGGCGGGTGAGGCGGCCGGCAATCACTGCTTTCATGTGTTTGGCGTTTATCCCTGGACGCGGTTTTTAGGCCGCGGCATGGACGAGCAGCCGCTGAGTGTGTTGGACAATTGCCGGATCACTTGGGGCACAGTGCATTCTCGCCATCGGGAGGGCGTTGAGGTGATCTGCCAGCGGCTGGCTTGGGATGGTCAAGCGCTCACGCTCTCCGAGCCTTCGGTGCGTGTTCTCGACGTGTGGGCCGACGGGTACAGCGCGGTGCCCGACGTGGCTGTCGGTGACGAGATTGCGATTCACTGGGGCCGGCTGTGCGGCCGGTTGCAACCCGACCAGATCCAGGCGTTGGCCGACAGCACCAGCCGCCAGCTCGACGTGACGAATCGACGGCTGGCGCTCGTCTAGCTTCGCGGCGATCCTGCGTGGCCCGAGTCCCCCTGGCACTGCGGGCACAGTCCGTGCAGGGTCAGGCCGGCGTGCTCGGACAGCGCGAACGAGCTGCCCGCGATCGCATGTTGCAGCGCAGAGGCCAGTCGTCCCGCAGGCACTTCGATAATCGAGCCGCATCGTGTGCACACCGCGTGGTGATGCGGGTTGGCAGCCAAGCCAAAGGTGGTGACGCCGCCCTCCAGCGTCAGCGCATGCAACACACCCTGATCGACCAGTGTGGTCACCGTGCGGTAGATGGTCGCCAAGTCTGGCGGCTGGTCCTTGGCCGGCAGACACTCGCGCAGCCGCTGGTCGATCTCGGCAACCGACAGATGACCGTGGACCGGCTCGAGCACTGCCAAGACCGCGATCCGTGACGCCATCCGGCGCAGCCCATGAGCGCGCAGCAGCTCGCCGATCCGCTCGGTGACGACCGGATCCAAAGCCGAGGGCTTGGCCACTCATCCAGTATCACGCAGCCGATCGTCGAATCGCAGCCAATGGCTGGATCGGACGCTGTCAGACTGGCGTTGTGCCCGGTTTGTCGCGCGGCGTCCCGCTGCGAGCTTCGCCGCGTGATTCGTTGCGGGGCGACCCGCTGCGCCCGGCTTCGCCGCGCTTGCGATCGCCGCGAGGTTCGATCTGCGATGTGCTGCCCTCCGCGGCTGCAATGCTTTCAGTTTCCGGGGCGGTGGACATCCTCGGAGTGACCGAGTGGGTCGGCAGCGTGCGCCGCGTCGCCGTCGTGCTCGTCGACGGGATGGGCTGGCACCTACTACCGGAACTGACCGTCGACGCACCGCTGTTGGCGGCGGTGCTGGCCGATGATGTCGGACGACTCGACGAACTCGCCTGCACCTTCCCCTCCACCACCCCGACGAGCCTGGTGTCCTTGGGCACTGGGGTCGCACCGGGCGAGCACGGGATCTTGGGTTTCAACCTCAAGCTGCCCGACTCCGACCAGGTGCTCAACCACATCCGGTGGCGTGAGGATCCGCCACCGGCGCAATGGCAGCCCGTCCCAACGTGGTTCGAGCGATTACAGCGGGCGGGCGTCGGTGCCCGGGCCGTGCTGCCTGCGGCGTTCATCGGCAGCGGCCTCACCGAGGCGGCATACCGGGGCGCCCAATTCGTCGCCGCAAAAACCGACGACGACTACGCGCAACTCGTCATCGACCAGTTGCGCGCGGCGCCCGGATTGGTCTACGCCTATACCGCCGTGCTCGACACCGCGGCCCATGTGTTCGGCATCGGCTCCGATGAGTGGCACGCCGCCGGGGCGTACGTGGATGTGCTGCTGACCCGACTGGTCGAGGCGTTGCCCCCCGACGCCGCGCTGCTGATCACCGCCGACCATGGCGGGTTGAACGTGCCTGAATACGGGCGGATCGACCTTGACGCCGACTCGCGGTTGAGCGCAGGAGTTCGCGTGGTCGCCGGCGAACCGCGGGTGCGCTACCTGCACACCGAGCCTGGCGCGGCTTCGGACGTGATCGCGACCTGGAGCGAGCTGCTGAATGGGCGTGCCGAGGTACGCAGCCGCGACGACGCCGTCGCCGCCGGGCTGTTCGGAAATGTGCGTCCCGAACATCTATCCCGGATCGGCGATGTCGTTGTGACCTGCCTCGGTGATACGGCGGTGCTGGCGAGCGCCCACGAGGCACCGGAATGGGCTCAGCTCGTCGGCTTTCACGGGGCGGCCACGCCCGCTGAGATGGCGATCCCGCTGATCACCTTTCGGGGCTGATGGCCTACCTGCAAAATAGTCGCAGAATTCCTGCAAATCGTCTGCAAGACACTTGCCAGAGGTCTTGCCAGGGGTTTAGCGTCGATATCGGCTTATTTCAGTTTCCAGATGGGACGCGACATGGCCGCTGACACACTCAGTAGGCAACCCACGTCGCGCTCTCGACTACGCGTGGCTTTGATGCCCGACGAGTGGCTGCGCCTCGGGTCGATGTTCGCGATTATTATTGCGCTACATGTGATCGGTTGGGGCACACTGATACTCGTCGTCGAGCCGGCGCATTTGAGCATCGGGGACAAAGCGTTCGGTATCGGCATCGGCCTGACCGCCTACACGCTGGGGCTACGCCACGCATTCGACGCCGACCACATCGCCGCGATCGACAACACCACCCGCAAGCTGATGAACGACGGGCAGCGGCCACTTGCCGTCGGATTTCTTCTTCTCCCTCGGCCACTCGTCGGTGGTGTTCGGGCTGGCACTGCTCATCGCATTCGGACTCAAGGCAATAATCGGGCCTGTCGAGCAGGACTCATCGGCCCTGCATCACTACACCAGCTTGATCGGCACCAGCGTCTCCAGCGTGTTCTTGTACTTGATCGCCATCATCAATGTGGTCATCCTGATCGGGCATCCTGCGCGTGTTCGCGCAGATGCGCCGCGGCGAACTACGACGAAGACGAACTCGAAGCGCAGCTGAACAATCGCGGATTGCTCAATCGGGTGCTCGGCCGCTTCACCAAATCGGTTACCGCGTCGTGGCATATGTATCCGATCGGGGTGTTGTTCGGCCTGGGCTTTGACACCGCAACCGAAGTCGCACTGCTAGTGCTGGCCGGCACCAGCGCTGCGGCCGGCCTGCCGTGGTATGCCATCCTGTGCCTGCCGGTGCTGTTCACCGCGGGCATGTGCCTGCTGGACACCATCGACGGCTCGTTCATGAATTTCGCTTACGGCTGGGCGTTTTCCAACCCGGTTCGCAAGGTCTACTACAACATCACCATCACCGGACTGTCTGTGGTCGTCGCGCTGCTCATCGGCAGCATGGAATTGCTCGGGCTGCTCGCCGAACAGTTCGGCTGGAGCGGCGGATTCTGGGGCTGGCTGGGCGGTCTCGACCTCAACGCGATTGGTTTTGTCATCGTCGGCCTGTTCGTGGTCACCTGGGCCGGCGCCTTGCTGATCTGGCGCTACGGGCGCATCGAGGAGAAGTGGACGGTGCAGGCCGAACGCGTCGGCTGAGACGCGTCGACGAGTCGGCCTGGGTTCACCCCAGGTCGCGATCACCACCACGCCGGATTCGGGTGCGAAACCCAAGATCGTTACAGCCCTGAGCTGAACCGGTGGCTTTCGCCGCCGACATACATCGATGACCGCAGATTTCCATCCGGTCGCTGTTGCGGTGCTTGCTGTCTGCAATCAGCCTGCGCCGAAACATTTTTCACGCAAGCCCGCGCCTCGGTCTTGCGTTGTCGTCGCGCGCCCTGACCAAAGGAGAACCCCGATGTCGTTCGTGTCCATCGTACCGGAAATGCTTTCCACCGCCGCGGACAACCTTCAATCCGTCGGCTTGAGACTTCAAGCGCAGAACACCGCAGCCGCGGTACCGACCACCGGCCTGATCCCACCCGCGTCTGACGAGGTATCTGCCTTGACGGCAATGCAATTCGCTGCACATGCACGCGCCTACCAGGCGGTTAGCGCGCAGGCTGCGGCGATACACCAGATGTTCGTCACGATGTTGGCGGACGGCGCCGACTCGTACGCCAACACCGAGGCCGCTAACGCGGTTGCGACCGGATAAGAGGATTTGCAATGGATTTCGCAACGTTACCGCCAGAAGTCAACTCCGGGCTGATGTATGCCGGTCCAGGTTCTGGACCGATAATGGCGGCGGCCGCGTCCTGGGACAGCCTGGCCACCGAGGTGTCCTCGGCGGCAGGCGATTACGGGTCGGTGATCTCCGGTCTCACCAGCGGTCCGTGGCAAGGCCCGGCGTCGGCGTCAATGGCGGCCGCCGCCGCTCCATACGTGTCGTGGATGAATGCCACTGCCGCGCAAGCCGAACAGGCCGCCGACCAAGCCAAAGCGGCGGCCAGTGCATACGAAGCCGCGTTCACCGCGACGGTTGCGCCGCCGGTCATCGCCGCCAACCGCACGTTGTTGGCAGCATTGGTCGCCTCCAACGTCCTCGGCCAGAACACCCCGGCGATCGCGGCGACCGAAGCCCACTACGCCGAGATGTGGGCCCAAGACGCCGCGGCGATGTACGGCTACGCCGGATCCTCCGCAGCCGCATCGACATTGACGCCGTTCGCCGCGCCGCCGGCGACCACCACGCTCAGTCAGGCAGCCGGCACGGGAACATCGGCACCGCTGTCGCAGCTGGTGACTTCGGTACCCGCCGCACTGCAAGGGCTCGCCTCCCCTGCGACGTCGACGTCGGCAGGCTCGGGTCTCACCGACATGATGAACTGGCTCGGACTGGGTGGATCGAACCTGACCACCCCGGCGGGAATCCTGAATTTCCTCTCCGGAGCCGACGGATCCCCGTTGGGCGCCTTGTTGAATGACAACGGCCTCAATACGCTCTTCTCCTCCGGTTTCTACATGCCGGGCAACTTTCTGGGCACCATGTCGGATTTCGTCGGGATGGGAAGTGCCAGTGCGGCTTCGGAGGCCGCCGGGGATGCTGCCGCGGGAGCGGCAACCGCAGCCGACGGAATCGGCGGCGCGGTGGCGGCCCCGGCTGCGGGAGTCGGCGAGTTGGGCAGTGCCGGCGCGGTGTCAGCCGCCCTGGGCCGGGGTGCGGCGATCGGAGCGCTGGCGGTGCCGCCCAGCTGGCCTGCGCTCGCCCCCACGGCAAGCCCGCTGCCCGGGCTATCCGGGGCGGCGCTGGGAGGCATGCCGCCGGCACCTCCGCCCGCAGTCGCGGCCGGCATTCCCGGGATGTCGGGCGGCAATGCGGCCGGAAACCGCTTCGGCGCCGTCACTCCCCGCTATGGGATCCGCCCGACGGTGATGGCGCACCCACCGGCAGCGGGCTAACCCGCAGCGCTACAGCGGCGTCGTGTAGGCGGCGCTGATGCCGCCGTCGACGAGGTAGCTCGCCGCGGTGATGAAAGATGCGTCGTCGCTGGCCAAAAATGCGACCACGGCGGCGATTTCGTCGGCTTCACCGAACCGGCCCATCGGCACGTGCACCATCCGCCGGGCCGCGCGTTCGGGGTCCTTGGCGAAAAGCTCTTGCAGCAGTGGGGTGTTCACCGGCCCCGGACACAGCGCGTTGACCCGGATGCCTTGGCGGGCGAATTGCACGCCGAGCTCGCGCGACATGGCCAACACCCCGCCCTTGGACGCGGTGTAAGAGATCTGCGATGTCGCCGAACCCATCACCGCAACGAACGAGGCGATGTTGACGATCGATCCCCGACCGGCGGGCGCCATGTGCCGTAGCGCCGCCCGGCAGCACAGGTACACCGACTTCAGGTTGACGTCTTGAACCCGCTGCCAGGCCGGCAGCTCGGTGTTTTCGATCAGATCGTCATCCGGTGGTGAAATGCCGGCGTTGTTGACCGCGATGTCCACCGAGCCGTAGCTGCTCGCCGCGAGATCGAACAGTGAGTTGACTGAGGCCTCGTCCGAAACATCCACTGGCACATACAGACCGCTCACCTCTTCGGCTGCCGCGGTGCCGGTCCGCTCGTCGATGTCGGCGATGACCACGGTGGCTCCCTCGGCATGCAGCCGCCGGGCCGAAGCCAGCCCGATACCGCCGCCGCCGCCGGTGACCACGGCGATTTTTCCGGCCAGCCGCTGCGTCAGGTCAATAGTCATTAAATGCCATTCCTCATCGTTTCGCGTATGCCCGCGCTGCCTCGACGATCGCCGAGAACAGCCGCAGGTCGTCCAAACTCTCCTCCGGATGCCACTGCACGGCGAGCACAAAGCCCTTACCCGGCAGCTCCAATGCCTCGATCACGCCGTCGGCATCCCAGCCGCTGACGACCAGGCCGTCGCCGAGTTCGGCGATCGCCTGATGGTGGTAGCAGCGCGCGTCGACGGATTCGCCGACCAGGGCGGCCAACTGGGTGCCCGGCACTGTCCGCACCGGCAAAGTGCTGAATACCGCATTGCCGGCCCGGTGTCCGCTGTGGCCGATGACATCGGGCAGGTGCTGGTGCAGCGTTCCGCCCAGCGCGACGTTGAGCACCTGTGCGCCGCGGCAGATGCCCAACACCGGCAGCTGTCGCTTGAGCGCGGCACGCAACAGCGCGAACTCCCACGCGTCGCGGTGCTGTGCGGGTTTGTCGGTAGCTCGGATGCGGCTGTTGACCGTAAGTAGCGGGATCGACGTCGTTGCCGCCGGTGATCAACAGCCCGTCCAGGCTGTCGAGAACCCGGTCGGCGATCTCGGCGTCCACCGGCTGCGGCGGCAGTAGCAGGGCCACCCCGCCGGCCGCGGTGACACCTTGAAAGTAAACCGCCGGCAGGAAGCTGGCGCGCACGTCCCAGACTCCCAGTTGCGCCCGGTTCAGGTAGGTGGTCAGACCGATCACCGGAGGCTTGGTGCTGGATTGCCCGGCCCCTCCTCGGGACGTGCCGTCCCGCATCGTCGCCGGTGGTCTAGAACCGCTCAAAACCACGCACTCGCTCCCAATCGGTGACCGCCGCGTTGAATGCGGCCACCTCGACCTGGGCGTAGTTGACGTAGTGGTCGACCACGTCGTCACCGAATGCCTGCCGGGCGACCGCTGACGCCGCGAACAGCGTCGCAGCTTCGGCCAGCGTACCGGGCAACCGCTCGGCCTTGCCGTCCTCGCTCATCTGATAAGCATTGCCCGCGCACGGATCCGGCAACGGCAATTCGTGCTCGATACCGTGCAGCCCACCGGCGATCAGCGCCGCCACCGCGAGGTACTGGTTGACGTCCCCGCCGGGCACCCGGCATTCCACCCGCAGGTTGTCACCGTGACCGACGACGCGCAGTGCGCAGGTCCGGTTGTCCAAGCCCCACGCCACCGCCGTGGGCGCGAAGCTGCGATCGGCGAACCGCTTGTAGGAGTTGATGTTCGGCGCATACTGCAGTGTCAGCTCCCGCAACGTGGCCAGCTGGCCCGCGACAAAGCTGCGGAACATCGGCGACATACCGAACGGCTGATCGTCCTCGGCGAAGACCGCGGCGCCCTCCAGCGACCGAAGCGACATGTGGATGTGGCAGCTGTTGCCTTCGCGCTCATCGTATTTCGCCATGAACGTCAGCGATTTGCCGTGCTGGTCGGCGATCTCCTTCGCGCCGTTCTTGTAGACGCCGTGGTTGTCACAGCTGACCAGCGCCTCGTCGTAGCGGAACCCGAGCTCCTGCTGCCCTAGGTTGCACTCCCCCTTGACGGCCTCCCACTGCAGTCCCGCGCCCTGCATGTGCTGGCGGATGTCGCGCAGCAGCGGCTCGAGGCGGCTCGAGGCCATCACCGCGTAGTCCAGGTTGTAGTCGCTGGCCGGAGTCAGCTCGCGATATCCGCTCGCCCAGGCCTGACGGTACGTGTCGTCGAAGACCATGAATTCCAGCTCGGTGGCGACGTAGGCCCGCAGCCCGTGCTGGTTCAAGCGGTCCAGCTGGCGGCGCAAGACGTGGCGCGGAGAGGGCTCGATGGGGCTGCCGTCGTGCCTCATCAAATCGGCGAGCACCAGCGCCGTGCCCGGCAGCCACGGCGCCCGCCGCAGCGTCGACAGGTCCGGCCGCATCACCATGTCGCCGTAACCGGAGTTCCAACCCGACGTGGCGTAACCCTCGACGGTGTTCATCTCGACGTCGACGGCGAACAGGTAGTTGCAGGCTTCGGCGCCGGACTCGGCCACCTCGTCGATGAAGAACCGCGCCGACACCCGTTTGCCCATCAGCCGGCCCAGCATGTCGCTGAACGCGACGATGACGGTGTCGATATCACCGGCGGCGACGAGTCGCTCGAGTTCGTCGCGCGACAAGCTCACGAGGTGATCGTATCTGTCACCAGGTGCTGGTGCGTAGGACGATCTCGGCGGCCAGTTGCGCGGTCGACTCGTGCGCGTTACGCCGTCCGAGCAACTCGACCACCCGGTAGTCGCCGTAGACGAACCGCTGGCTGGCCTGGGCCACCGAGTGGGCCGCCGGGGCTGCTGACGAGCGCGGTCGTGTTGATCTCGACCGGCGGACAGTCCGTGTCACGCACCACGCCGGCTTGATCGGCGACCCGCGGGTGGCCGCGGTCGATCACCACCAGGCCGGTGAATCGGTCGAGCCGGGTGGCCGCCAGTTCCCAGGCGAGTTCGGCGCCGTCGCGGTCGCCGACCAGCACTCCCCAACTGACGTCGAGCACATCGAGAATCCCCATCACTGACTTGGGCGTCAGGCGGGGGTCCGGCGCGATGGCGATGGTGCGCAGTGACGCGGTGTGCAGACGCTCGCACAACGCCTCGTAAGCCGGCGAGTGCCCGCTGGGCTGCGCACAGCAGCACCACGACGGAGCCCTTTTCCGGACCGGTGTCGCAGACCTGGATGGGAAACCCGTCGACGGTAGTCATCATCGTCGAAGGCACCACAGCAAATTACAGTGAATTGCCCCGCGCGCGGACCATTTTCGGGCGGATCGTTAGCCGTGTGGCAATTGGAAACGTTTGCGCAACATGTGCAGCTCTTGCGACGACCACCGCGACAAAACGTAGCGGTGTTGACGAAAACCCTTGATTGGGGCAGCCATTGGTCGCCCTCAGCGGAGCGCTGCGACGATCGTCGGACGCTGCGGCGGGTCGCCGTCCAGCAGTCCGGTGACCGCGTCGACGTCGAGATGGGCGTCCAGCAAATCGGACATCAGATCGAGTTGAGCATCGCGTCGTGCGGCCACATTGGTGTCGTCGGCAACGACGAACCCGTCCCGTCCGGCGGCCGCCGCAGCGGCGGTCAACCATCGCCGGCGGAAGTCGTCGTTGTCGAACAGACCGTGCCAGTGCGTCCCGTAGACCTGGCCGCGCCGGTATCCCTCCGGCACCCCGTCCACCTCGAACCAGGTGGCCTCCGCGCAGCGGGCAACCTGCCCGTGGTGGATTTCGTAGCCGTGTAGCGAATCCTGCCGGCGACGCAGCACCTTCTCAGGCTCGAACACGATCTCGGCGTCCAGCATCCCGATCGCCTCGACCCGGCCGGCGCGACTTTCAACCGGGTCGTCGATCGACCGGCACAGCATCTGGAAACCCCCGCAGATGCCCAACACGGCGCGGCCCGAGGCGGCATGCGAGCGGATGGCTTGCTCCAGCCCTCGCTCACGCAACCAGGCCAAGTCAGCGACGGTGGATTTGGTGCCCGGCAGCACGATCACGTCGGTATCGGCCAGGTCGGCGGGCTCTCGCACCCAGCGGACCAGCACGCCGGGTTCGCACGCCAGCGCTTCGACGTCGGTGGAGTTGGAGATCCGTGGCAACCGCAGGACGGCGACGCGAAGCCACTGCGAGCCGCGGGGTGCTCGCGGCGTGCCCAGGACGCGGTGCGCCAGCACCGGGACGGCGTCCTCGGTGTCCAGCCACAGGTCGTCGGTGTACGGCAGGACCCCGTAGGTAGGCCGACCGCTGATTTCGGCGAGTTGGCGCAGCCCGGGCTCCAGCAGCGAGACGTCGCCGCGGAATTTGTTCACGATGAATCCGGCGATCAGCGCCTGGTCTTGCGCGTCGAGCACCGCCACGGTTCCGAACAGATGCGCGAGCAGCCCGCCGCGGTCGATGTCGCCGACGATCACGACCGGAAGGTTCGCGGCGCGCGCCAGTCCCATGTTGACCAAGTCGTTTGCCCGCAAGTTGATTTCGGCCGGCGATCCGGCTCCCTCGCAGATGACTGCATCGAATTCGGTTCGCAGCTTTGCCAATTCGTCTTGCACGAGCGCGGACAGGTTGTTGCGATCCGACCAGTACTCCGCGGCGGTGGCCGTGCCCGCCACGTGCCCTTTGATCACCAGCTGCGAGGTCATGTCGCTGCCGGGCTTGAGCAGGATCGGGTTGAACCGCACGCTGGGTGCCAGGCCGGCGGCGCGGGCCTGCATCGCCTGCGCCCGGCCGATCTCACCGCCCTCGACGGTGACCGCGGAGTTGTTCGACATGTTCTGCGCCTTGAACGGCGCGACCCGAATCCCCTTGCGGGCCAGCAACCGGCAGAGCCCGGCAACCACCATCGACTTGCCTGCGTCGGATGTGGTTCCGGCGACCAGCAAGGCGCCGCTCACGGCCGGGTGGTCACGGAAGGGTCAGGATTTCCGCGCCGGATTCGGTGACCAGCAGGGTGTGTTCGAATTGCGCGGTCCACTTGCGGTCTTTGGTGACGACGGTCCAATCGTCATCCCAGATCTCGTAATCCAGCGACCCGAGGTTGATCATCGGCTCGATGGTGAAGGTCATTCCCGGCTCGAGGATGGTGGTGACCGCAGGCTGGTCGTAGTGCAGCACCACCAGGCCGTTGTGAAACGTGGTGCCGATGCCGTGACCGGTGAAATCGCGAACGACGTTGTAGCCGAACCGGTTTGCATACGACTCGATCACCCGGCCGACCACCGACAGCGCACGGCCCGGTTTGACGGCTTTGATCGCCCGCATGGTGGCCTCGTGGGTGCGCTCGACCAGCAGGCGGTGCTCCTCGGAGACATCGCCGGCCAGAAACGTGGCGTTGGTGTCGCCGTGCACGCCGTCGATGTAGGCCGTGACGTCGATGTTGACGATGTCGCCGTCTTCGATCACGGTCGAGTCCGGAATACCGTGGCAGATAACCTCATTCAGCGACGTGCAGCAGGATTTAGGGTAGCCCTTGTATCCCAACGTCGATGGGTAGGAGCCGTGGTCGACCATGTAGTCGTGGGCGATCCGGTCCAGCTCGTCGGTCGTCACGCCCGGCGCGACGGCCTTGCCCGCCTCGGCGAGCGCGCTGGCGGCGATCTGCCCGGCGACCCGCATCTTCTCGATCACCTCAGGCGTCTGCACCCATGGCTCGGTGCCCTCCCGCGCCGTCGGCTTGCCGACGTATTCCGGGCGCGCGATCGACTTGGGCACCGGAAGGGTCGGCGAGACCGCGCCGGCGGACAGGGCGGAACGAACAGGCATGTTGTCAGGATATCCGTAACGAAGCGTCAGACACGGCCGCGGCGGCGCACCAGCGACCGGCGCGGACCCTTCACCTTCACCGAGCCGCAGACCACCCGGCCGGTCAACACCACGTGCGGTGTGCCCTCGGCCGGCGCGACCTTCCGCCGATCGCTGGCGCTGCCGCCGTAGACCTCGACGTCGTCGAGCGAAGCGCTGGCCCCGTCGGGCAATCGGATCTCGACCGAACCGAACCGCATGTCGAGCTCGATCACGACTACCGGACCGGCGAATCTCGCTTTGACCAGATCCAGCTCGACCGATCCCATCCGGCGCACCAGCGCCAGCCGGGTGGGGACGGTCCATTCGCCGTGGCGCTTGAGCGACCCGGCCCAGCCCCGCAGCTCGACCCGGTCGGCGGCGGAGGTGACGATCGCCCCGGGGCCCGGCAGATCGCCGACCAGGCTGTCGAGTTCGTTGCGGGTCCGCGCGTAGGACACGTGTGTGGAGCGTTCTTCGAACTCGCTGATGTCGATCAGCCCGAGCGCGACCGCGTTGTGCAGGCGCCGGAGCGTGCCGTTGCGGTCGGCATCGGAGACTCGCATTTCGGACAGTTCGTCTGGACGTGTCATGGCCGTTCCAATCTACCGCCGCAGGTCGTCACGACGGGCGCCGGACTGCGACCCCGGTGGACGCGTGAGTTGATCCCGAAGGTACGAAAATCAGGGTTGGCGTGAACCGGCACCCAGGTCGATTTGCGCGGATACCTTCAACTTTTATGACGGATTGCATTTGATCTTGTTTTCGATATCGACATTATTGAGCAAACCGTCAAAACCATTGTTGGGGCTTCTCAGACAGACCATTCGGAAATTCGGAATTTATGTCTGATTTTCCGGACTTTATCCCATATCGTGAGATCGCGTGCGGCTCGCCGGCCACCACCCGCGCACGGTCACGCCGACAGCCAAGGATTGTCCTGCAACCGATCTAGCTGCGGTTTCAGCTCAGATATCGGCCGTACGGAAACTCGCGACGGAGTACGACAGCGCGGCTTGTTTCAGTTTCTTAACGGATCGAACAGCCTCGAACTGCGGCTAAGAGGAGACTTAACGCGGCAACAGGTTCAGCTGAGTTTTTTATTAGAGATTGGCTTAACATCGTCGCCGACCTGTTATAAGCTTCGACCCGTCGAAGGCTCGTCCGCCATGGGGGAGATTAGGACTCATGTGCGAGCCAACGGCTGTGGGGCGGCAACCCCACATCCACATCGAGAGATACCGAGATTGGAGGCTCGCACATGAGTCGGAAGAATTCTACAGCGGTCGCGTGGCAAGCGCTCGGCGGCGCAGCCGTCGCCGCGTTCGTCGGCATGGGCACCGCCCACGCTGTCGTAGGAGCGCCGATGCGGCTGGCAGGACCTGTTGGGGGCGCCCGGTACAGAGCGGTGTTGGCCGCTCGGCGCAAGGCGCTGCTAACTTGGCGCTGTGACACACAGTTGTTCGACAAGCAACCCCGGTGCTGCGGCAGCGTTTGACACGGCTCGTCGACCACGTTCGAAGAGCACCGGCACCGAACACGGGCTCGAACAGCTGATCATCGCGATCGACCCCAGCGCATTCTGTGAGTCCAGTTCGATCCCGACATCGCCGGTTACCTCACCAGCGCCTTTGGTGCCGGTGATGCCGGCGGATACCTGGTGCCGGACGACTTCCTCGGCTACCTCGCCACGGGTCTCGACTTCTTCCTGCTGAACCCGACCGGGTCTGGACCCTCGGTGCTGGGCCCGCTCATCGACATGCTGCTCGGGTTCCCGACAGCCGATCTGATCCGCGTCGTAGATCCACCTCGATACGAGGTGGCTGTCTGGACCGGTGGGGACGGGGGGTCTGTCCCCACCGGTTCGGACGCCAAACGTCGGGCCAGCAGGCGGGACAACACCGGAGCCTCCGGAGTCTACGCTAGCTCGGCGAATCAGAACCCTGTCGCCCGGTCGCCCCTCGCGGCCGGGCGACAGCTTTTCCGTCTAAACCATTGCCGCCGAATGGCTTTCAGGCCAGGTAACCGGCCGGCATCGACTCGAACATGAACTTGGTCATCCGCACCGCGTACTCCGAGCTGCCTCCCCCGACGATCAGTGACGCGAAGGCCAGATCGCCGCGGTAGCCCGCGAACCAGGAATGCGAACCGCCGGGAAACTCGGCCTCACCGGTTTTGGCGTACACCTCGCCGCATCCGGAAATCTCTTTGCCGGTGCCGTTGGTCACCACCAGTCGCATCATCGGGCGCAGACCTTCGATCATCTTCTCGCTGATCGGCGTGGTGTCACCGGTGATCGTCGTCGGCCGTCCCTCGATCAGCTTGGGCACCGGCGTCTTTCCGGCCGCCACCGTCGCCGCGACCATCGCCATACCGAACGGAGACGCCAGTACCTTGCCCTGGCCGAAGCCGTCCTCGGTGCGCTCGGCCAGATCGACCGTCGGCGGCACCGATCCGGTGACCGTGCTGAGGCCGTCGATCTGGTAATCCAGCCCGATGCCGTACTGGTTGGCGGCCTGCGTCAGACCCGCGCGGCGGCATCTGGCTGGCCAGTTCGGCGAATGTGGTGTTGCACGAACTGGCGAACGCGCGCGACATCGGCACCGTGCCCAAATCGAATCCGCCGTAGTTGGGTACAACGCGCTGTCCGATGTCGAGATGGCCTGGGCAGCCCAAAAGCGTGTTGGGACTTGCCATGTCGCGCTCGAGCGCCGCACCCGCGGTGACCATCTTGAATGTCGACCCCGGCGGGTAGAGGCCGGTGGTGGCAAGCGGCCCCAGCGCGTCGGCCGCGGAATTCTGCGCGACGGCGAGGATCTCCCCCGTCGACGGTTTGATCACGACGATCATCGCCTGGCGGCCCTGGTTGTCCACCGCGCGCTGAGCGGCGTTCTGCACGGCGCGGTCCAGGCTGATCGACACCGACGGCGCCGGCGCCGGCTGCAACCTCGTGCAGCACCGCCAGATCGACGTTGTTCTGGTTGATGCTGACCACTCGCCAGCCCGCCTCGCCGTCGAGTTCGTCGATCACCGCCTTCTTCACCTGATTGATCAGGGCCGGGGCGAAGTGATAGTCCGTCGGCAGCAGCTCGGCCTGCGGAGTGATCACCACGCCGGGCAGGCTGCCGAGGACCGGGGCGATGTTGTTGTTGTCGTCGGTGCGCAGCGTGATCAGATCGACCGGCTTGCCGGTGCCGCTGGCCTGCTCGGCCAGTCGCTGCGGGTCGTTGATCGTGTCGTCGAACGGGATGCAGCACGTCGACCACCGATCGGGCCGTGCTGATCAGGAATGCGCCGGCCTTGGATGCGTCCAGCGTGTAGTGGTACAGGTAGCCGGGCGCCAGCACGTCGGTGCCGCCGACTTCGTTGACCGAGGCGCGCTTGGGCGGATCGGCCCGCAGCGCCAGCGTCTGATGCTCACCGAGGCGCGGATGCAAGTCGGTGCTGTTCCAGCGGACCTGCCAATGACCTTCGTAGCGAGCCATTTTCAGCTGGCCGTCGTATGTCCAGGTTCGGTTCTTCGGCAGATGCCAGGTGTAGCGGTAGCTGACCGAGCCGGTGTCCTCGGCGTACTTCGATCCGAGAATCTGGGTGTCCAAGTGGCTGGCCTGCAGGCCGGCCCACGCCGCATTGAGCGCTTCGCGCGCGTCGCTGGGATTGTCGCTGAGGTCGGCGGCCGCCGCGGTGTCGCCGGTGGCCAACGCGGCGAAGAACTTCTCGGCCGCCGGTGCGGGCCCCTCCTGTTTCGGCGTGCAGGCCGAGACCGCGGTCGTCGGGACGAGCACCGCAGCACCGACTGTGGCAGCTGATGCCACTGTGAATTTTGTTGCCATTGTGGCTGATGTTAGAACTGTGAACGCCCGGACGGACGGCGACACACCGAGACTGAATTGTTACGCGACGTGGCGGCCGGCGTATTTGCGCCGAGATCGACGCCAGCGCGCGAAAGTGCGAGTGGCGATCGCGCCCACGTCGATCTCGGCGCAACGGGCCGGTCAGTCCAGCAGAACGGTCGCGAACGTGCCGATCTCGTCGAAGCCGATCCGGTCGTACGTCGCCCGCGCCACGGTGTTGAAGTCATTGACGTACAGGCTGGCCGTGCGGCCGGTGCCGACGATGACCGCAGACAGCGTCGCAGTGCCCGCCGTGCCGAGGCCACGGCCACGCCATTCGGGATGCACCCAGACTCCCTGGATCTGGCTGACCGTCGGCGACTGCGATCCGACCTCGGCCTTGAAGACCACCTCGCCGTTTTCGAAGCGGGCCCATGCCCGTCCCGCCGCGATCAGGCTGGCGACCCGGCGTCGGTAGCCGCGCCCGCCATCGCCGAGTCGCGGGTCGACCCCCACCTCACCGATGAACATGTCGATCGCCGCCACCAGATAGGTGTCGAGTTCGTCTGGCTTGACCTGCCGCACACCAGGATCGATCGCGCAGGTCGGCATCGTGTTCAGCGACATCAACGGCTGACGGTCACGCACGTCGCGGGCCGGGCCCCAGGCCGGCTCGAGGCGCTGCCACATCGGCATCACCAGCTCGGCCCGCCCGACCAGCGACGAGCATCGTCGCGACCCGGTCAGCGCCGCGTCGGCGAACGCGTACAGGTCGTCGAGTCGGCCACGCAGTGGAATCAGGTTGGCGCCGGCGTAGCACAACGACTCGTCCGGCCCACGGCGCGTCCACAGCTCACCGCCGATTGAGTTGGGGTCCAAGCCGTGATCGGCGACCCTGGCGGCCACCATGCACGAGCCGACCGGGTCGTCGTCGAAAACCCGGCGCACCGAGGCGCCGTCGCGCACAACTGACACCCGTCGCTCGCTGACCATGCGGCGGATGGGCGGAGCCGACATACTGACTCTTTCTGCGACCGGATACTCGGCCCGATTAGGCCAACGTCAGCTTACGGTCACAACTGGCGAACCGCTCGCCGTTGACCCGTCGGCGCCCGTCTCGTTAGCCAATCGCATTGCCTCTTCGATCAATGTCTCGACGATCTGCGCTTCGGGCACGGTCTTGATCACCTCGCCCCGGACGAAGATCTGGCCCTTGCCGTTGCCCGAGGCGACCCCGAGGTCGGCCTCGCGAGCCTCCCCCGGACCGTTGACGACGCAGCCCATCACAGCCACCCGCAGCGGCACGTCGAGTCCGTCGAGACCGGCTGAGACTTCGTTGGCCAGCTTGTACACGTCGACCTGCGCGCGCCCGCACGACGGACAGGACACGATCTCCAGCCCGCGCGGCCGAAGGTTCAGTGACTCGAGAATCTGATTGCCGACCTTGACTTCCTCGACCGGCGGCGCCGACAACGACACCCGAATGGTGTCGCCGATGCCACGCGACAGCAGCGCACCGAAGGCGACGGCCGACTTGATGGTGCCCTGGAAGGCCGGACCGGCCTCGGTGACGCCCAGGTGCAACGGATAGTCGCACTTGGCGGCGAGTTGCTCGTAGGCCGCGACCATCACCACCGGGTCGTTGTGCTTGACGCTGATCTTGATGTTGCCGAAGCCGTGCTCCTCGAACAGCGAGGCTTCCCACAGCGCCGACTCGACCAGCGCCTCGGGGGTTGCCTTGCCGTACTTCTCCATGAACCGCTTGTCCAGCGAGCCGGCGTTGACGCCGATGCGGATCGGAATGCCCGCTGCGCCAGCGGCTTTCGCAACCTCTCCGACACGGCCGTCGAATTCCTTGATGTTGCCCGGGTTTACCCGCACCGCGGCGCAGCCGGCGTCGATCGCGGCGAAGATGTATTTCGGCTGGAAGTGGATGTCGGCGATGACCGGGATCTGGCTCTTCCTGGCGATCGCGGCAAGCGCGTCGGCGTCCTCCTGACGCGGGCACGCCACTCGGACGATGTTGCAGCCGGCGGCGGTCAACTCGGCGATCTGCTGCAGCGTCGCGTTGACGTCGTGAGTTTTGGTGGTGCACATCGACTGCACCGAAATCGGGTGATCACTTCCCACACCGACATCTCGGACCATCAGCTGTCGCGTCTTGCGCCGCGGTGCCAGCGTGGGCGCCGGCGCCGCCGGCATACCCAGACCTGTGGTCACTGTTTGCCTTCTCTCACTTTCGCTCGGTTCCGCCCGGGGCCTGAACCCGCGCTACTGGAACAGCCGAATCGGGTTGACCACATCGGCAGTCACCGTCAGCAGCATGTAACCGACGACCAGAACCAACACTACGTAGGTTGCGGGCATCAGCTTGAGGTAGTTGACCGGCCCCGCCGCGACTTTGCCGCGGGCCGTGCGAATCAGGTTGCGCAGCTTCTCGAACACCGCGATCGCGATGTGGCCGCCGTCGAACGGCAGCAGCGGGACCAGATTGATGACACCGAGGATGAAGTTCAGCTGGGCCAGGAACAACCAGAACGCCACCCAGACGCCGTGGTCCACGGTGTCTCCGCCGATGATGCTTGCTCCAACGACGCTGATCGGGGTGTCGAGTGAACGCTCGCCACCACCGATCGCGTGGACCAGCGCACCGATCTTCGTCGGAATGGCGATGAGCGACTTGCCCAGCAGCACGGTCAGATTGCCGGTGAAGCTGAAGGTGCCGGGTATCGCGCTGATCGGGTTGTAGTGGGTGGGCCCGGGCTGGGAGCCGACGACTCCCATGACTCCGATCTTCGCCGGCTTGGCGCCGTCTTTGCCGTTGGTCACCCAGCGCTGGCGCTGGGCGATGTCGACGTATTTGGTCATCGTCTGACCGTCGCGCTTGATCACGATCGGGACGGTGCCGTGCAGCTTCTGCACCACTGCGGCCATGTCGGAGAAGTCGGTCACCGGGGTGTCGCCGACCTTGAGCACCACGTCGCCGGCCCGGATCCCGGCGGTGGCCGCCGGGCCGTCACCGGTGCACTTCTCGAAGTCACCTTGCTTGATTTCGCCTGCCGCACAAGCTGTTTGGCCGATCACAGCGGTGGGATGCAGGTTCGGCAGCCCCCAGATGACCGCGATGGCGTAGATCAGCACCAGGCCGATGACGAAGTTCATTCCCGGACCGGCGAACAGCACCGCGACCCGCTTCCAGGTCTTCTGCTTGTACATCGCGCGGTCGTGCTCGTCGGGCTGCAGTTCTTCGACCGACGTCATGCCGGCGATGTCGCAGAAGCCACCGGCCGGGATCGCCTTGAGGCCGTATTCGGTTTCGCCGCGCCGCGTCGACCACAAGGTCGGGCCGAAGCCGACGAAGTAGCGGCGCACCTTCATGCCGGTGCCCAGCGCGACCCACATGTGGCCGCATTCGTGCAGCGCCACCGAGATGAGGATGGCGAGCGCGAACAGCACGATGCCGATAACGAACATCATCGAGTCGGTGAAACCTCCTGTGTAGCGCGCCCAATCAGACCAAGTGCTTCCGCACGTGCCCAGCGCTGCGCGTCAAGTACGTCTTCCACGGTAGCGGGTTCTGCGGCCCACTGGTCGGCGGCGCTCAGGACGTCGGCAATTGTTTGCACGATTGCGGGGAATCCGATCCGCCCGGCCAGGAACGCCTCGGCCGCCTCTTCGTTTGCGGCGTTGTAGACGGCGGTCATGCAGCCACCCGTCTGACCGGCTTGGCGGGCCAGCGCGACCGCCGGGAAGATCTTGTCGTCCAGCGGCTCGAACTCCCACGTCGACGCGGTGGAGAAATCGCAGGCCGCGGCCGCCGCGGGCACCCGCTCTGGCCAGCCCAGTGCCAGCGCGATCGGCAGTTTCATGTCCGGCGGGCTGGCCTGCGCGATCGTCGAGCCGTCGGTGAACGTGACCATCGAGTGCACGATCGACTGCGGATGCACGACGACGTCGATGCGGCCGTACGGGATGCCGAACAGCAGGTGGGCTTCGATGAGTTCGAGCCCCTTGTTGACCAGCGACGCCGAGTTCAACGTGTTCATCGGCCCCATCGACCAGGTCGGATGTGCGCCGGCCTGCTCGGGGGTGACGTGCTCGAGCTGAGCGGCCGACCAACCCCGGAACGGCCCGCCGGAGGCGGTGAGCACCAGCTTGGCGACTTCGTCCGCGCTGCCGCCGCGCAGACACTGCGCCAGCGCGGAGTGTTCGGAGTCCACCGGCACGATCTGACCGGGCTGCGCGGCCGCCAGCACCAGCGGTCCGCCGGCGATCAGCGACTCCTTGTTGGCCAGGGCCAGCCGGGCCCCGGAGGCCAGCGCGGTCAGTGTCGGCTGCAGGCCCAGCGCGCCGACCAGCGCGTTCAGTACGACGTCGGCCTCGGTGCTCTCGATCAGCCGGGTCGCGGCGTCGGGCCCGCTGTAGGTGACGTCGCCGACGGCCTGCGCGGCGCGCTCGTCTGCGACGGCGATGTTGGTCACCCCGGTCCGCGCGCGCTGCTGGGCCAGCAGGTCCGGGTGACCGCCGCCGGCAGCCAGTCCCACCAGCTCGAAGCGATCGGGGTTGGCGGCGATGACCTCGAGTGCCTGGGTGCCGATGGAACCGGTGCTACCCAGCACCAAGGTCTTGAGGCGGCGTTCGGTCACCCGTTCATTGTGCCGCGCCACCGGCGCGCCCGGCGAATCCCGATATGCCAGAATGTGCAGGCATCCCGATCCCTACCCGAGGAGTTTGCCGTGGCCAGTACCGAGGTGGAGCGCTCCGACGGGGTCGACGTCGCCGATGTGCCGTCGGCGGAGTGGGGCTGGAGCAAGATCAACTACCGCACCTGGCACATCACGGGGTTTCTGATCCTCGGCCTGCTGGTGGCCTTCGTGCGCGGCAATCACGTCGGTCACGTCGAGGACGTGTGGGTGATCGGCTTCGCGCTGTTGGGCCTTTTCTTCCTCGTGCGCGACATGTGGGGCCGTCGGCGCGGCTGGCTCAAGTAGGCAGCTCGGCGGCCAGCTGGCCGCACGCTCGGCTCATACGCATGCCCTCCAGCTACCCGCCTTCGGCGGCCAGCTGGCCGCACGCTCGGCTCATACGCATGCCCTCCAGCTACCCGCCTTCGGCGGCCAGCTGGCCGCACGCGGCGGCAATCTCGCGACCTCGCGTGTCGCGCACCGTGCAGGCGACGCCGGCCGCGCGGACCCGTCGAACAAACTCCCGCTCCGCGGCCTTCGGGCTGGCGTCCCATTCGCTGCCCGGGGTCGGGTTCAACGGAATCAAGTTCACGTGCACCAACGGGCCGAGCGCCTGGTGCAGCCGCTTACCCAGCAGGTCCGCGCGCCACGGTTGATCGTTGACGTCGCGGATCAGCGCGTACTCCACCGAGACCCGACGACCCGTCTGCTCGGCGTAGTAGTGGGCGGCATCCAGTGCTTCGCCGACCTTCCATCGGTTGTTGACCGGCACCAGGGTGTCGCGTAGCTCGTCGTCCGGGGCATGAAGCGACAGCGCCAGCGTCACCCCGAGTCGCTCGTCGGCGAGTTTGCGGATGGCGGGGGCCAGGCCGACCGTCGACACCGTCACCGACCGCGCCGAGATACCGAAACCGGCCCCCTTCTCGGCCGATCCGGTGATGCGACGTACCGCCGTCAGCACCCGGGCATAGTTGGCCAGCGGCTCCCCCATGCCCATGAACACCACGTTGGACAGCCGGTCGCCCCACTCGTCACGAAGCGTCGCGGCCGC
Source organism: uncultured Actinomycetota bacterium (assembly GCA_963796825.1). Taxonomy (GTDB): domain Bacteria; phylum Actinomycetota; class Actinomycetes; order Mycobacteriales; family Mycobacteriaceae; genus Mycobacterium. The sequence continues at coordinate 14,036 of CAWCNE010000001.1, read as the reverse complement.
GGCACGGATCTGTTCGACGATCTCGGCGGCCGACAGATTCCGGGTCAGACCGCCCTGGCCGGTCGCGCAGAACGGGCATGCCATGCCGCACCCCGCCTGCGACGAGATACACACCGTGTTGCGCTTCGGGTAACGCATCAGCACCGACTCGAAGGTGGTGCCGTCGACGGCCCGCCACAACGTCTTTCGGGTTTCGCCGGCATCGCAGGTGATCTCGCGGGCCACGGTCAGCAGCGTCGGGAACAGCGCCTCGGCCACCTGGCCGCGGACCGCAGCCGGCAGGTCGGTCATCTGCTGCGGGTCGGCGATCAATCGGCCGTAGTACTGATTCGCCAACTGCTTGGCCCGAAACGGCGGCAGACCCAGTGCCGCAACGGCCTCCGCGCTTGCAGCGTCGTCAAGGTCGGCCAGGTGTCGCGGCGGCAACGCGCGCCGCGGCGCTTCGAATACCAACTCCTGCTTCATGATTGACAGACCTCAGGGCAGTAGCGTCAGGACGGTCCAGGTCGCGACGGCCGAGGGCAGCGCCCCGTCCAGTCGGTCCATCAGGCCGCCATGGCCGGGCAGGATGCGGCCCATGTCCTTGATCCCCAGGTCACGCTTGATTTGCGACTCCGCCAAGTCGCCGAGGGTCGCCGTGGCCACGATCGTCAGGCCCAGCAACAAGCCGATCCACGCCGGCTTATGGACCAGCAGGGTCGCGGTCAACGTGACCGCGGTGATCCCGAAGACCAGCGAACCGACCAGGCCCTCCCACGACTTGTTCGGGCTGATCGACGGAACCATCGGGTGCTTGCCGAACAGCACGCCGACCGCGTAGCCGCCGACGTCGGAGGCGACCACGCCGATCATCAGGCAGAACACCCGGGCGGAGCCGTTCGATTGGGTAGACCAGCAGCACGCTGAACGACGCGAACAGCGGCACCCAGGCCGCGAGAAAAACCGTGGCCGCGACGTCGCGAAGGTAATTCCCGGACGGAGAATCGGCCGATCCATCCCGCGCGGATGAAGTGCCGAGCGCCAGACGCCAGAACATGCAGACCACCGCGGTGACCCCGAAGCCGGCCAGCGCACCCACCGCATGGAAGTACCAGGCCAGCCAGATCATGAGTTCGCCGCCGGCCAGCAGTGGGATGACCGGAATGACATAACCGGCCTCGCGCAGCCGTCTCACCACCTCGTGCGTCGCCAGCGGGCATCGCGGCGGCGAGCAGGAAAACCCACAGGTAGCGGTCCCAAACCAGGATCGCGATGATGGTGAAGCCGATAGCGGCACCCACGGCGATCGCTGCGGGTAGGTTGCGGCCGGCCCGCGATTTCTTTCGCTTGCCAGCCGGGGGCGCCTGCACCGAATCTTCGGCGGGGATGTCTGCGCCGGTATCGGTCTCTGCCACGGACGTCGTTTGCTGATCGGCCGCTAGACCTCCAGCAACTCGCCTTCCTTGTGCTTGACCTGATCATCGATCTGCGTCACGTACTGCTGGGTGGCCTTGTCGAGGTCCTTCTCGGCGCGCGAGACCTCGTCCTCGCCGGCTTCCCCGTCTTTACGAATGCGGTGCAATTCCTCCATCGCCTTGCGGCGGATGTTGCGCACCGACACCTTGGCGTCTTCGCCTTTGGATTTGGCTTGCTTGACCAGCTCGCGACGGCGTTCCTCGGTCAGCTGAGGTACCGCGATCCGGATCAGCGTGCCGTCGTTGGTGGGGTTGACCCCGAGGTCGGAGTTGCGGATCGCCGCCTCGATGTTGCCGAGCTGACCGGCCTCGTAGGGCTTGATGACAACCAGCCGCGCCTCCGGAACGTTGATGCTGGCCAGCTGAGTGATCGGCGTGGCAGATCCGTAGTAGTCGATGACGATGCGGTTGAACATGCTGGGGTTCGCCCGGCCGGTCCGGATGGTCGACAGGTCGTCGCGACTCACCGATACGGCCTTTTCCATCTTCTCTTCGGCGTCGAAGAGAGTCTCGTCAATCATTTCGCGCCGCTCCTCCTTCACGTGGTCACCAGCGTTCCGATTTTCTCACCCGCGACCGCCCGAGCGATATTGCCATCGGTCAGCAGGTTGAAAACCAGGATCGGCATGCGATTGTCCATGCACAAGCTGAAGGCGGTGGCGTCGGCCACCTGCAGCCCGCGGTCGATGACTTCCCGGTGGGTGATCGCGGTGAACAGTTCGGCCCCCGGATTGACCCGCGGGTCTTCGGCGAACACCCCGTCGACCGCCTTGGCCATCAGGACCACGTCGGCGCCGATCTCCAAGGCCCGCTGCGCGGCGGTGGTGTCCGTCGAAAAATACGGCAGCCCCATGCCGGCGCCGAAAATGACCACCCGCCCCTTTTCCAGATGGCGCACGGCGCGCAGCGGAATGTAGGGCTCGGCCACCTGGCCCATGGTGATCGCTGTCTGCACCCGGGTGTCGATGCCCTCCTTTTCCAGAAAGTCTTGCAGCGCAAGGCTGTTCATGACCGTGCCGAGCATCCCCATGTAGTCCGATCGGGTGCGCTCCATGCCGCGCTGCTGAAGCTGCGCGCCGCGGAAGAAGTTGCCGCCGCCGATCACCACCGCAACCTGGACGCCGGTGCGGACCACTTCGGCGATCTGACGGGCGACCTGCGCCACCACGTCGGGATCCAGCCCCACCTGACCGCCGCCGAACATCTCGCCACCGAGTTTGAGCAGCACGCGGGTGTACCTGTCGCCGGGCTCGACCGACTCGGCGCCGTTGGTGCCCGTCGGCTCCTGCTCCGTCATCTGACTCCTCGCACGGGAGGACGCCCTCCAGCTGTCCCCGCGATGGCTGTCCCCAAATCAGCCGGGTCCATCCTGCCCTATGCTTGGCCGCGCGTCCCGGGAGTCGACTGCTTTGGTCCGCGGCCGGCCGAATTCGCCGTGTTCGGCGTCACATCCACGTGACACCGACTGCCCTACCAGGTGTTCGCGGGTCGGCGGCCGCCGATCGCCGCACGACCTTGCGGTCGATGCAGGTTTGGCGTCGGGGCACCGCGGGAACTGCCTGTCTGGAGGCGCGAGGGGCTCAATTACGCGCCCCGCACGACGCCCACACCGGTCCAGCCACGGGCCGGCGACAATCAGGCGTAAGCCAATAGGAGGACTCATGTCGGACGACAACAAGAGCGGGCCTGCAGAAGGCATCAAGGGTGTAGTCGAAGGCGCCAAGGGTCTGGCCAAAGAAGCCATCGGCAGCGTGGTCGGCAACGAGGACCTCGAGGAAGAGGGCGAGGCCCAGCAGGACAAGGCCTCAGCCCAGCGCGACGTCGCCAAGAAAGAAGCCGAAGCTGAAGCAGCGCGCGGTGGCTGAAGAGGCCGCCGAGAAGCGCCAGCAGGCGCACCAGAACTAGCTATGCAACCGATAAGGCCCGGTCCGTCGCGGACCGGGCCTCATCGCTGTCTCAGGCGGCATGCTCAGCCGAATACGGGCAATGCCCGCTTGCGAGCCAGCGCGTCCATTCCGCGCTGAATGCTGTCTTCAACCTCGTGATACTTGCGGTCGATGTACTCGTCGTCCTCGGCCCGCGCCGGATCATTGTCGATCTCGACCGCCGGCATGAATCGGGTCCGAATCTTGGCCGGCAACGGCAACTGCGGCAGCGCAGCAGGCGCGATTCCCCAGGGCAGCGAGATGGCCAGCGGAAACACCTTGAGCCGCAACAGCTTATCCAACCGCAAGGCGCGGGAAAGCCGATCGCCGCGGATCAGCACCGGCATGGCATCGGCACCGCCGACGGTCGCGATCGGCACGATCGGCACGCCGGCGCGGATCGCCATCTTCACAAAGCCCTTGCGCCCTGCCAGATTTGCCTGGTCACGCTCGCTCCACGGCCGCAGCGAGTCCACCTCACCGCCCGGCCAGAGCGCCACATCGTGGCCCTCGGCCAGTGCTGTCGCGATGGCATCCGGCGCCGCGGGCAGTACCCCCATCGATCGGAAGTAGCGGCCGAAACCGGGAATGGCCATCAGCGCGTCGTGGGCGGTGCCGTGCAGCGGTGCGCTCCGACCCGAATCGGCGCCACCACTGCAGGCCAACGGTCCAGGCGTCCCACACGAACGGTGCCCCGGAATGGATGCCGATCAGCAGCGCCGGCGGCTCTCCGACGTTCTCCCAGCCGTCGATCTCCATCCGGAACCAGTAATCCACCAGCACATTCCAGAAAAACTTCTGCCGTTGCAGCGCCGTCTCGTCCGGTACCGCTGAGATCCCACTCGCCGGCTCGCTCGGCAACCCAGCCACTCACCCCGCCGGCCTCGCCGTCGCGCTTGTCTTCCATCGCGGTGCGCGCCTGTTCGGCCTGGTCCAGTGCCTGCTGGCGCACCTCAGCAGTCCTGTGATCTCTAGCACTCATGGCGGTCCGCATACCCGATCCGCCGCCAGGCAATCAGGAATTCGTAATACCGGCAGGCAACGACCGCTCGTCCGATACCGCGGCCGCGTTTTGCTCAGAAACGATTCTCCGGGACCGACGACGGCCCAAATGGTGTTGCCGGACAAGGTGGCGTAGCTCCCCCACGTTCGACGAATTCGCGGCGACCAGATCGAGGCCGGAGACTCTGTCGTCGAGCCGATTTCCGTTGCACCGGATTCGCGATGCCCACGTGTTGGACCACCACCGACACCGTCGACCCGTCGGTTTCCAGCCGAAGCACGAACTCGCTGTCGGTGTCGGACAGTGCGGCTTCGACGAGCTCGGTGGCGACCAGGGACGCCACATGGATGAAGTCCGTTCTCGACCACTCCGTCAACCACTGCGCGGTGAGTTCCCGACACCTGCGGATGCTGCTCCGCCCGGCCGGTATGCCAGGCGCGGCCGCGCCGCCGGTAGCGGCTGCTGCACATCGGTCGGATAACTCGGACAGTGCCGACTCCACCGTTGCATAGAGCGGCACATAGCGAGTTATTCCATTGCGATGCAGATTATTTCGGTCTTGTTCGTGGGCGCTGACCAGACCGATCGGCACATCCGGCCACTCGGCGATCTGCCAACGGGCGCTGGTGAATACAGCCCATGCCGGGTCTTCTCGGACGGTCAGCCTGCCTGACATCGATGACGACAACCCGGGGTTCGTCGAGCGCAGCTTTGACGATGGCGTCTCGCATCGGAACGGTACGTCGTGGCATCCAGCACGCCGTCGACGGTGAGCACGCGGGCATCACCAACGTCGGTGCTGCTGAATCGCAGCTCGCGCTCGCGGCCTGCCATGACCCACTTCTCATCCGGAAGATGACGTGCCGCGGGGCGGCTTGTCGGTTCCACCTGCCAAACCTCAGAGCCTATGCGATCGCACACCGAGTACTGCGCCTCATCGAATCCCCGTGAAGGATCGCTCTGCGGCAGAGCATTTCGTTGTTGAGTGGACGCTTCACCGTCGGCGATCATCGGTCCCGCGCCTTGCGGTTGTACTTCTTGATCGCGTCGACCAGCTGCGACTTGTCCATCGTGGATCGGCCGGAAATGTCGAGCTTGCGGGCGATGTCGAGCAGATGCTTTTTGCTGGCGTTGGCGTCGACGCCTTCGTCGGACGGGATCGGGTTGTGCACACCACCCCGCTCAGCACGCGCATCCGAGGGCCCACTTTCTTTCTTCGGCAGCCAACGGTCGCCGACCTTTTCGAAGCTGCGTTTGAGCGCCGCATACGCGACGCGGTGGGCGCGCTCCTCGCTGCCGTATTCGTCGGCACCCGCGTCGTGCGCTTTCGCAAACGTGCGCTGCGCCTTGGCGTTCGATCGTTTCAGCGTGCCGGGCAGCTCGTCGGATTTGGGCTTGCCGCCCTTCGTGGTTTTCGGCATTGCTTACCTCTCGACATTCGGTGGGCTGCGCTTGGGCGTCAATGCCGAGCACCCAAGCTGCGGGATCGGCTGAGTTAACGGGTCTCAACGGGGGTACCCACCGCATGGCTCAAATCAACCGAAGGGTTCAGTTGCGATGGCACCGACCACCGTCCTATTCGACGTCGACGGCACGCTGGTCGACTCCAACTTCCACCACGTCGTGGCCTGGCACCACGCGTTTCTCGACGTGGAGAAGGAGGTGCCGTGCTGGCGGATTCTGGGTCTCATCGGCCGGTCGGGAGACGAACTGGTGAGCGCTCTACTGGGCGACGAACTCGCCGAGGAGCATGGCTCACACGTGAAGAAGCTGCACACCAAGTACTTCCTCGACTCCGCGCCGCTTCTACGCCGACTTCCCGGCACGCGTGAACTGCTCGAGGCGATTGCCGAACGGGGTTGGCAATCGGTGCTTGCCACATCCGCCGGCGACGAGGAATTGGCGGCGCTACGCAGCGCCCTCGACTCCGAGGACCTGATCAGTGCGGTGACGTCCGCGGCTGATGCCGAGCGCGCTAAGCCGCATCCTGACATCGTGGCTACCGCGCTGCAGCGCGTTGACGCCACACCCGCCGAGGCGATCTTCCTCGGCGATGCCGTTTGGGATGTGCATGCTGCGCAACGCGCCGGCGTCCCGGTCGCAGCGGTACTCACCGGCGGCACGTCGCGGGAAGCCCTGATAGACGCCGGAGCCGCACAGGTCTACGACGGACCGCTCGACGTGCATGCGCACATCGAGCGGTTCGGTCAACTCGCTGGAACCTGACAGCTTCCGGCGTCCGGCATTCAGCCCAGGTGGGCCGACAGCAGCCAGGCCGGCAGGGACTTGCGCCCGTTGCCTTCGTCGCGCACGTCCTTGAAGGGAAATTCGGGATTGTCGGTGTCGCCGAAGTTGGCATGAATGCGGGCCGGCCGGATCTCGTCGATGACCCAGTACTTCGAGACGACGTCGCGCAGCTCGTCCTCGGTGACCGGGTTGGCCGGACGCGCCTTCGCCGGTCTTGGCGAAAACCAGCACGAAGTACGACGCGCCCGGCTTGGCCGCCCGCACGATCGAACGCTGGTAGCCGTCGCGCAGCTCGACGGGCATGGAGTGGAACAGCGTGCTGTCCACGATGGTGTCGAACCGGCCGTCGTATCCGGTAAACGCCGAGATGTCGGCTACCTCGAAGGACGCTTTGGTCAGCCCCTGCCTGGCGGCCTCAGCCGTGGCCAGCTTGATCGCCGTGGGCGAGGCATCGAGACCAACGGTGTTGTGCCCCAGAGCCGCGAGGTGCAGCGACAGCGCTGCCTCGCCGCAGCCGGCGTCGAGTACGTCACCGGTGATCTTGCCCTGGTCGATGAGCGCGGCGATCTCCGGCTGCGGCTCGCCCAGGCTCCACGGCGGCCGGGCGCCCGCGAACTCGGTGGCCTCGCCACGGTAGGCCGGATCGAAATCGAAATCGAATTTCTGCGTTTCAGTCATAACCCAGATATATCAACCAGGCTGATATATGTCAACATTGTTGATATGGGAGCTACCGAGGACGCGCCGCTTGGTTATCTGCTGTTCCAGGTGATGGCAACTCTGCGGCCCGAGGTAGCGGCCGCGCTGAGTCCGCTGAGCCTGACACTTCCCGAATTCGTCTGCATGCGAATGCTTTCCATGAGCCCGGGGTTGTCCAGCGCGGAGCTGGCCCGGCTCGGCAACGTCTCACCGCAGGCGATGAACACGGTGTTACACCGGTTGGAGAACGCACAGATGGTGGCCCGCCCCGCATCGGTGGCGTCCGGCCGTGCGCTGCCCGCTTCGCTCACCGCGAACGGTCGGGCACTGCTGCAGACGCGCCGAGTCCGCGGTGGGCGAGGCAGACGCCCGGGTGCTGGCCAAGCTGTCGGCACCGCAGCAACGAGAGTTCAAACGAATGCTGGCGACGCTGGGACCCGACTAGGCATGTGTGTTCGACTAGGCCTGTTGGTCGATGCGTGCCCAGGGTCGGGCGTCTTCGAGTTCGTACGCCAGTTCCAGCAGGCGTGCCTCGTGTCCCGTCGAGCGCGGAGAACATCATCCCCACCGGCAACCCGTTGGCGGACAACGCCAACGGCAACGAGATGGCCGGCTCCCCCGTGACGTTCTGCAGCGGCGTGAACGCGACCCAATCCTTGCAGGCGGTCGATGATCTGCTCGTAGTCGGCCATCGGGTCGAGATAACCGATCTGCGGGGTCTCGTCGGCCAAGGTTGGCGTCATCACCACGTCGTAGGTGCGGGCCAGGCGGGCCGTATGCCGCCGCGTGCGGGAAAGCCGCAGTAGCGCAAGCGGGATGCGATGCAGATTGCGGCGCGCGTGCCGATCCAGGCCCCGAGACAGGTTGTCCAGCCGGGTCACGTCGAATCCGTCGAAGGTGCGCTTGTTCAGCTGAATCTGACCCATCGCCAGCAGACCCCAGTACAGCACGAAGTCCGACACGAAACTTGTTGGCACTGGCGGCTTTTCGAGATGGTCGACGCGGTGGCCCAGTTCTTCGAGCAGTGCCGGCGGACTTCAGTGTCAGCTCGCGAACCTCGGGGCTGGACTCCCGCAGCAGCGAGTGGGTGATGACGGCGATCCGCAGCCGCTGCGTGCCGGCGTGCTTCACGTGACCGATCGGCGGCAGCTTCGTGGCGGGCCAGATGCGCTCGGCTTCGGGTAAAACGCCGCGGTATCGCGCACCGACCGGCTGACCATCCCGTTGGCGACGATGCGGATCGGCATCTGACTGACTTCTTTGTCCAGCGGTAGCCGACCGCGGGACGGCTTCAGACCGACAAGTCCGTTGCACGACGCGGGAATTCGAATCGATCCGCCACCGTCGTTGGCGTGTGCGATCGGCACAACGCCGGCGGCGACGAACGCAGCCGGAGCCCGACGACGACGCGCCCGCGGTGTGGTCGGTGTTCCACGGATTGCGCACCGGCCCGAGCCTCGGGTGTTCGGCCGAGGCGCTGAAGCCGTACTCCGACATCTGGGTTTTGCCCAGCGGTGTCATGCCGGTAGCCAGATACATCCGCGCGAAATCGCTGTCGACCTCGGCCGGTCGCGGCGGCCATGCGTCGGTGCCGCGCATCGTCGGCAGTCCGGCGACGTCGACGTTGTCCTTGACGAACGTCGGCACACCACTGAACAAGCCGCCGCGAGCCGGTGCCGCCGATTGAGCTCGCGCACGGTCGAAGGCCTTGTGGGCCAAGCCATTCAGGGCGGGGTTAACAGCCTCGGTGCGGGCGATGGCCGCCTCGACGACCTCAACCCTGCCAATGCGGCCCGCCTGTGATCGCCTCGGAAACACCGACCGCGTCGAGGTGGCCCAGTGCGTCGTCACCGAATGCATGCACGTGTCGCATTCGGCTGATGCTACTGCTGGCCGACCTCGAATCGGACGAACCGGGTCACGGTGACGCCGGCTTCGTCGAGCAGCGCCTTGACCGTCTTCTTGCTGTCCGAGACTGACGGCTGTTCGAGCAGCACGACGTCCTTGAAGAAGCCGCCGAGGCGGCCTTCGACGATCTTGGGCAGCGCCTGCTCGGGCTTGCCCTCCGCGCGCGAGGTCTCCTCGGCGATGCGCCGCTCGCTGGCCACGACCTCTTCGGGAACGTCGTCCCGAGTCAGGTAGCGGGCCTTGAGCGCGGCGATCTGCAGTGCAACCGCATGCGCAGCGTTGGTGTCGCCGCCGGTGTACTCGACCAGCACGCCGACGCCCGGCGGCAGGTCCGCAGCGCGCTTGTGCAGGTAGGTCTCGACGTTGCCGTCGAAGTACGCGACCCGGCGCAGTTCCAGCTTCTCCCCGATCTTGGCCGACAGCTCGGCGATCACCTGCTCGACGGTCGTTGTCGCCGGACCGCCGGGAATTGGGCCGCCTTGAGGGCGTCGACGTCAGTCGCCTTGGCCGCGGCCGCAGCGCTGACAATCTCATCGGCGACCTTCTGGAACTCCGCGTTCTTGGCGACGAAGTCGGTCTCACTGTTCAGCTCGATCAACGCGCCGTCCTTGGCCGCGACCAGGCCCTCGGCGGTGGCCCGCTCGGCACGCTTGCCCACGTCCTTGGCGCCCTTGATGCGCAACGCCTCGACGGCCTTGTCGAAGTCGCCGTCGCTCTCGGACAGGGCGTTCTTGCAGTCGAGCATGCCGGCGCCGGTCAGCTCGCGGAGACGCTTGACGTCGGCAGCGGTGAAGTTGGGCATCTCAGCCTTTCCTAGGAAGGGTCAGTAGTTGGTTCTGCTGCGACCGCGGCGGCCTGCTCAGCCGGCGCGGCGGTAGCGGTTGCCGAGGCGAGCAGCTCCTGCTCCCATTCGGCCAGCGGCTCGGCACCTTCGGCTTCGGGCTTGCCGTCGCTGCGGCCCGCTCCGGCACGCGCCTGCAGGCCTTCGGCCACCGCGGAGGCGATCACCTTGGTCAGCAGAGCCGCCGAGCGGATCGCGTCGTCGTTGCCCGGGATCGGGTAGTCGACCAGGTCGGGGTCGCAGTTGGTGTCCAGGATCGCGATGATCGGGATGTTCAGCTTGCGAGCCTCCGCGACGGCGAGGTGCTCCTTGTTGGTGTCGACGACCCAGACCGCCGACGGAACCTTCGCCATGTCGCGGATACCGCCGAGGCTGCGGTCCAGCTTGTTCTTCTCCCGGGTCAGCATCAAGATTTCCTTCTTGGTGCGGCCCTCGAAGCCACCGGTCTGCTCCATCGCCTCGAGTTCCTTGAGCCGCTGCAGGCGCTTGTGGACGGTCTGGAAGTTGGTCAGCATGCCGCCCAGCCAGCGCTGGTTGACGTAGGGCATGCCCACCCGGGTCGCCTCGTCGGCGATGGACTCCTGCGCCTGCTTCTTGGTGCCGACGAACAATATCGAACCACCGTGGGCGACAGTCTCTTTGACGAACTCGTACGCCTGGTCGATGAAGGTCAGCGTCTGCTGCAGGTCGATGATGTAGATGCCGTTGCGGTCGGTGAAGATGAACCGCTTCATCTTGGGGTTCCAGCGACGGGTCTGATGCCCGAAGTGGGTGCCGCTGTCCAGCAGCTGCTTCATGGTTACGACAGCCATAGTGGCCCATGTCCTTTTGTGTCGGTTCATGCCTGGCGACGGGTGAAGCCAGGCCCTGGCGGCTGCTGCGATGCCGAACCCGCTGGTAAGACGGGACCGCCCGGCAGGCGATGCGAGCTCCTAGTGGAACGGGAGACGCGATACAGACGCGCGAAGTCAGCTCGTAATACGGGCTGCGCAGAGGAGTTTACACGGTTCGGCCAGGTGCTTTGTCCACAGCGCTGGCTGGCCGGTTCGCGGCCGCCGCGGTGAACTGACCAGGTGCGCATGGGCGGCGATGATCTCGGCCGTGATGCTGGCCTGCGCGGCGCCGGCCCGCGGCGACGATGTCCGGCTGCAGTGGCCCCTGCGACCGCCGCCGGCGGTGGTGCGATCCTTCGACGCTCCCTCGCCGAACTGGAACCGCGGCCACCGCGGGGTGGACCTGGCAGGCAGGCCTGGTCAGCCGGTGTACGCCGCGGGCGACGCCACCGTGGTGTACGCCGGGACGCTGGCCGGCCGCGAGCTGGTGTCGCTGGCCCACCCGGGCGGCCTGCACACCAGCTACGAGCCGGTCCGGGCCGGTGTGCGAGTCGGGCAGCGGGTGACCGCGGGGACGGCGATCGGTGAGCTGCAGGCCGGACATCCGGGCTGCCCGGCCGCGGCGTGCCTGCACTGGGGCGCGATGTGGGGTCCGGCCTCGGGCCGCTGCCGATCTACGATCGACCCGCTGGGCTACTGCGCGTCGACGCCGATTCGGCTGAAGCCGCTGCACTCGGGTAGGCGCTCGCGTCAGGCCCGCGGATGAGCCTGATCGTGCACCGCACGCAGCCGGGCGACGGTGACGTGCGTATAGAGCTGGGTGGTGGCCAGGCTGGAATGACCCAGCAGTTCCTGCACGACGCGCAGGTCGGCCCCGCCCTCGAGCAGATGGGTTGCCGCGCTGTGCCGCAGCCCGTGCGGGCCCATATCGGGAGCGCCCTCCACGGCGCCGACCGTCTGGTGCACGACGGTGCGCGCCTGCCGCACGTCGAGCCGCCGGCCCCGCGCGCCCAGCAGCAGCGCCGGACCGGAATCCGCGGTGACCAGCGCCGGGCGGCCCTCGGCCAGCCACCCGCGCAAGGCGTCGGCCGCGGGCTCGCCGAACGGCACGCTGCGCTGCTTGTTGCCCTTACCCAGCACCCTGCAGCAGCCGGTGCCCGTTGTCGATGTCGTCGATGTCCAGACCGCACAGCTCGCTGACCCGAATACCGGTGGCATACAGCAGCTCGACGATCAAACGATCCCGCAACGCCATCGGATCACCTTGCTGCGAACCGGATTTGGCGGCCGACATGGCGGCAAGCGCCTGGTCTTGCCGCAACACCGCCGGCAGCGCCCGGCGCGCCTTGGGCACCTGCAACCGGGTCGCCGGGTCACCGGCCAGCAGACCCCGTCGCATCGCCCACGCGGTGAACGTCTTGACCGCCGAGGTGCGGCGCGCCAGCGTCGTGCGCGCCGCACCGGCACCCGCCCCGGCGGCAAGCCACGACCTCAGGATCGGCAGGCTCAGTCCCTGCAGGCCGCTGTCCGGGGCGCGCTCGCCGAGAAATGCGAACAACGACCGCAGATCACCCAGGTACGCGCGGCGGGTATGCACCGAACGAAGGCACTGCAGGTCCAGATAGCTGTCGAACTCGTCGAGGATCGCCTCCACTACCTCACGGTCGCAGAGACGCGCGCCGTGGCTCAGGTGACGCGCCGCAGGGTGTCCGGAGTGAGATCTTTCAGCGTCGGGTAGCCGTCGACGGCCATCGTCAGGTCGGCCTCGGCCAGCAGCGACCGCAGCACGTGCACGATGCCGTCGACGCCGCCGAGCGCCAGGCCGTAGGCGTAGGGGCGCCCGACACCGACCGCGGTCGCACCGAGCGCCAGCGCCTTGACGACGTCGGCGCCGCTGCGAACTCCCGAGTCGAACAGCACCGGCAACCCGTCGGCGGCTTCCACCACCCCCGGCAGGCAGTCCAGCGCGGGCAGCCCGCCGTTGGCCTGCCGGCCGCCGTGGTTGGAGCAGTAGATGCCGTCGACGCCGCCGTCCTTGGCGCGACGCGCGTCGTCGGGGTGGCAGATGCCCTTCACGATCAGCGGCAGCGTGGTCAGCGAGCGCAGCCACGGCAGGTCGTCCCACGTCAACGGATTGCCGAAGAGCTGAATCCACTGCAGCACGGCGCCCTGCGGGTTCTCTTCGGGGGTCTGCGGCCAGGCTCGCGCGGAATACCGGGTCGCTGGTGTAGTTGCGTCAGGCACTTGCCGCGCAGCTGCGGGAAGTTCGACGTGCTCAGGTCGCGCGGGCGCCAGCCGGTGACCCAGGTGTCCAGGGTGACGACGATGCCTTTGAAGCCCGCCGCCTCGGCGCGGTGCACCAGGCTGGCGGCCAGGTCGCGGTCGGTCGGGGTGTAGAGCTGGAAAAACCCGGGCGTCTCGCCGAACTCGGCGGCGACGTCTTCGAGCGGATCCTCGGTCAGCGTCGACATCACCATCGGCACCCCGGTGCGGGCGGCGGCGCGCGCGGTGGCCAGGTCGCCGTGGCCGTCCTGGGCGCACAGCCCGATCACGCCGATCGGCGCCATGAACAGCGGGCTCGGCAGTTTCAGCCCGAACAGGTCGACCGACAGATCGCGCTGCGCGGCGCCGACGAACATCCGCGGGATCAGACCCCATTGCTGGAAGACCTCAGCGTTGGCCCGCTGGGTGCGCTCATCGCCCGCACCGCCCGCGACGTATGACCAGATCGACGGCGGCAACGCCTTCTCGGCCTTGGCTTCCAGCTCCGCGAAGACCATCGGCAGCTTTGGCACGACTCCGGCCGAGGCCCTGGAGGTAGATCTCGTTCTGATAGTCGCCGAATGCCATGCGATGAGCATGCCAGCCGGCGGTCGGGCTGACGAGGCCCTACTGGGCTCCGGCCTCGGCGGCGGCGAGTTCCTTCTTCCACTGCCGGAACGTCTCTTCGGTGCGGCCGCGACGCCAGTAGCCCGATATCGACGCCCACTTCGCGTCCACCCCACGCTCTTTACGGATGTAGGGCCGCAGGTTGTGCATCACGGCCTGGGCTTCGCCGTGCATGAAGGCATGGACCTGCCCGGGAAGCCAGTGGGCGGTCTTGACGGCCTCGACCAGCGGCGCGTT